>NZ_NKJI01000013.1 GCF_002277815.1 Pseudomonas sp. ERMR1:02 | reverse complement strand
TCAATCACCCGGAGCTGCACAGCGAACAAGCGTTTCGCGAAGAACTGGTGTTGGTCACCTCTCCTGCCCTGCGCCACCTTGCAGATATCGCCGGGTAGAGAACCTGAAGACCGTGGTGTTTCGCATCGGCTGCTCTTATCGCCAGCGCCTCGACACGCTGCTGACCAGCTTGGGCATCGTCGCCCCCGAGCCGCTGGAGTTCGGCTCGATCGAAGCCATCATTGCCTGCGTGTCGGCCGGGGTCGGGGTCACGCTGCTGCCCAGAGGCGTGGTCGCCACCGCTGCCCGCGAGGGGCTGGTCGCGGTGCATGATCTGCCGGCGGAATTAGCGCAAGTGGAGACTGTGTTTGTGCGGCGCATCGACGGCTATTACTCCAGTGCGCTGTCGACGTTTCTGCACAGCGTGCGCCTGGATGCGGTTTCTGCCCCGGTTCTTGCTAGCGTGGCGCTGTAGTGCAATCCGCCACTACTGGCGCGGCATAAAAGCGACTTTTCACCCAGCCGTTGATCCCGGCACTCAGCACCAACAACGCGCCGGTCACCAGAAACACAGGGTGCAAACCAAAATGCGCGCCGATCTGGCCACCGATCAATGGCCCGATCACCTGCCCGGAAAACTGCGCTGATTGCAGATAGCCAAGGATTTTACCGGTGTTGTGCTCTTCGACCGAATGCCGGATCAGCTTGGCGATGGCTGGCAGCAACCCGGCGATGGTCATTCCCATCAAGCCGCGCAACACCGCCAGTTGCCACCACTGCGTGACGAATGCCTGGGGCACCATGACGATGCCTGTCAACACCAGACAACCGATGATCACGTTCCAACTGCCGACGCGATCGGCCAGCGCACCCAGTCTGGCGGCAGTCAATATGCTGCCCAGCGCCGAACAGGCCATTACCACGCCGGCGATCCGCGCCTGATCATCGAAGGCCACGCCAAGGTGACCGATGTAGACGGTGATGATCGGCTCGATCGACATGTTGGCCAACAGCACCATCATCGCCGTCATCAGCAGCGCAGCGATGATCGGCCAGCGTGAACTGACGCCCTCGACTTGAGCTGTTTTACTGCGCCGGGATCCATCCGTTGCGCGATCGAAATCCTCGCGAATCAGCACGATGGTGGTAATCGCCGCCACCGCGATCATCGCCCCACCGACAAAAAAAGTGCCACGAATGCCCACCCACTGCGGCAGGAATCCCCCCACCAGCGGCCCGATCAGATTGCCGGACAATGCCCCGGTCGACAGTATGCCCAGCGCCCAACCGGCTTTTTCCCGTGGCACCTGGGAGCCGATCATCACAATCGACGCCGAGGCGTAACCACCGATAAGCCCGGCGATCAGGCGCAGCACCACCAGATCGGTAACGTTGCGCGCCAACCCGATCAGCGACATCACAATCGCCATGCCGATGGCCGCGCGGATCAGCATCGGTTTGCGGCCGTAACGATCCGCCAATCGGCCCCACAGCGGCGCGGTGATCGCCGTGCCAAAAAACGTCGCACCGAAAGCCACGGCCGACCACTGCACGACATCCGCCTGGGCAGTGACTCCCAGTTGTTGCACATAGAGCGGCAGGAACGGCAGCAGCATGCTCAGGCTCACCAGCGTGGTGAAGGAGCCGAACACACAAACGGCCAGGTTGCGACGCCAATAGGGAAGATTGCGGTCGGTATAATTCACGTGGACAAGTGCTCCGCTGGCGAACGTTAAATGACTTCGGGCAGTTGGGAGCTTCGCAACGCCGCCACTACATCGATGACAAAGGCAATCAACATGGCCGCCGTGCCGATGATGAACAGCAAGTGGTAGTTGCCGCCGCTGCAGGAAAACAGGAACGACAGACCATAGGCGGCGACCGCTTGAAACAGGGCGAAACCCACCGTAGCGGTTTGCCAGGCGGCAGTCTGTTGGGCGGGATGTCTGGCGAGAATTTCCTGAAGCCGGCCCAGTACCAATGGCACGGTGCCGGTGACAAAGGCCCCGACGATCACGCTGGATGCCATCAGCCAAATGGTTCCGAGCCCAAGGGCTGGCACCGCGACGCTGACCGCTTCAATGATGAACGACACCCGCAACGCCCGACCGAAGCCAACCCGGTCAGCCAACACACCCGCGAGCAGCGGGCCGACAGTGGCGCCAATGCCGAACAACACCCAATACTGCGCGCCCGTTTGCAGTCCTTGGCCCAGGCCCCGGGCGACGAAATCCACCAGAAAAATCATGTGCGGCACCCAACCGGCGGCGTTGAGCGCGTACTCGACATACAACGCCCTGAGGGTGCCGTTGGGCGCCGGGCGACGGTGCTGGGTGACGCTGGCGACCGGGGTGTTTTCGCTCGGCCATCCGCGCCAGGCAATGGCGGTCAATAACAGCGCAATCACCCCCAGTCCCAGCCACGTTTGCGCAAGGCCCTGTTGCAGCAGCAACGGCACCAGCGTCCCGGAAGCCGCAATCCCGACCCCCACTCCCATGAAAATCACACCACCAGCCAAGCCCCGACGCGATGCCGGTACATGAGCCAGAACCGTGGGCGCGGCCAACACCATCAGCGCTCCACCGGCTACGCCCGAAAGAAATCGCCAGCCAAAGAACCACGCGAAGGAAACGGGATACGCGCAGGCGAAAAACGCGATGCTGGCGAGCAGCATCATCGCCCTGAGGGTAAATCTCGTTGAAGTTTTCGCCGCCAGTGAACGCCCGAAAATGGCCCCGGCCAGATAACCCGCAAGGTTCGCTGCGCCGAGGTAGGCCGCCTTGGAAGGGTCGAACCAGTGAGCGCCGACAATCGCCGGCAACAGCGGTGTATAGGCAAACCGCGCGAGACCGATTCCTACAAGGCTCGCCGAAAAACCGGCCACGATGCCGCGCCATGGGCTGGCGGGTGGATGCACGGTAGTGGCTATCGTTGGCTTTGCGTTGTTCATCATCGGCCCTTCTGTTCTTCAGTTGGGCCGACTCTACGCGCGATGGCTATATCTCAAGAAGCGAATTAAACAGGCAAGTGTTATCTGTTTAAAAGATATGTTAAAAACAAACATTGAGCCAAACACGGACCTGCAGGAGCAAGGCCAATCGCGCGCCCTGTGTCGATGATCGTTCCCACGCTCTGCGTGGGAATGCAGCCCGGGACGCTCCGCGTCCCAAATCAAAACCCGAACGCAGAGCGTCCGTTGAGCCGTTCCCACCAGAGCGTGGGAACGATCTGATCGTTTCATTTGATTACACGGTGTATCAACAGTAATTCCGCAAGAGCGGTATATCTTCAAACCGAGGCTTCCTACAGTGATTGATCCACTCCGTTCTTTCACGCCTAGAGTGATCCTTCATGCCCCACGACTTGACCCATCTTGACGCCGCACTGGCCGCCTACCCTCGGGCGACCTTGCTCGAAGGCCCGACACCGATCCAGAAACTCTCCCGACTTAGCCAGTTGCCCGAACTGAACGGCTGCAACCTCTACGTCAAACGCGATGACCTGACCGGCCTCGGCGGCGGTGGCAACAAACTGCGCAAACTGGAATTTCTCCTCGGCGAAGCACTGGCCGAGGGCGCCGACACCTTGGTGACCTGGGGAGGATTTCAATCCAACCACGCCCGGCTGACCGCCGCCACCGCCGCCCGCCAGGGTCTTGCCTGCGAACTCATTCTGACCCCGTCAGCCGTGCGCACCGATGACGACTTCTGCCACAACGGCAACGTCGTGCTCGACGCCCTGTTTGGCGCGACGATCCATCGCCTGGCCCCCGGCGCCGCACCGGATGTCTACGCCGCCGAGCTGCTCGAGAAGCTCAAACATCAAGGCAAGAAACCCTTCGTCATGCCCCTGGGCGGCTCCAGCCCCCGCGGCAGTCTGGGCTATGCTGCCTGCGCCGCCGAGATCCTGCGCCAGGCCGACGCGCTGGGGATACAATTCGACGGGATCTTCGTTCCCAATGGCAGCGCCGGAACCCATTCGGGATTGCTCGCCGGCGTAACCCTGGCCCGGTCATCTACGCAAATCGTCGGCTACTCGGTATTGGCAACCGAGGAACAGGCATCAGCCACAACCCTGGAAAAAACCCGGCAAACCTTGAAGCTCCTCGACCCGTCCGCAACCCTGCCCGACAGCGCGATCAGCGTCGATGGCAGCCAACGCGGCGAGGCCTACGGAGCACCGACCGAAGCCATGCTGGAGGCTGTGCGCCTGCTGGCCTCCCATGAAGGTTTGCTCACCGATCCGGTCTACGGCGGCAAAGCATTCGCCGGCTTGCTGGCCGCCGTACGCCGGGGCGATTACCCGGCAGGAAGCAATCTGCTGTTTGTGATGACAGGTGGTTTGCCTGGGCTTTTTGCGTATCGCAGCGCTTTTGAGTGATTGAATAGATTTAACGCTAAGGAGCCCGCAGCGTGGACCTGGCAATCAAGATCGCCATGATTGCCAGGCCGAACGTCACCCACGAAGCCAAACCGATCCCACCCTCGAAAGCCCTTCCCGCCTGGGCCATCAATTCGCTCGCTTGATCACCTGACAAATCCGTTGCCACATGAAGGGCACCCGATAACGTCTCACTCGCCAACTTAGCCTGCATTTCGCTCAGAAAATCAGGAAGCTGCAACGCGCCGCGATAATACGCAGTGACAAGACCGCCGAGCACAGTCGTGCCCAGAACCACACCCACTTCATAAGCCGTTTCGCTGATGGCCGACGCCGCACCCGCCTTCTCCGGTGGCGCGGCCGACAAAATCACATCAGTGGATATCGTCGCAATTGCACCCACGCCGATGTTGAGCAAGGCAAAAGCGATCACCAGAACGGTCAAGCTGCTGCCCATGCTGGCGACCAGCAAAAACGCTGCGCCAGTGAACGCCAGGAGAATGGGTATCAGCACGTGCACATTTACACGCTGTGCGACAGGGACGATCGCCATCCCAACGACAATTGCCAAAATCTGACCTGGCACGAGGACGAGACTGGCACTCAAGGGCGACATTTGCAGAACGATCTGCAAGAACTGAGTGGTGAAGTACACGAAGCCTACGAGGAACGCGAGACTCATCAGATTGATCAAGACCGATCCGCAAAAGGTACCGCTGCGAAATAGACTCAGGTCCATCAGCGGTACAGCCAGTCGTGATTGCCGACGCACGAACATCCCGCCAGTGATTGCGCCCACTGCTAGCGATGTCAATGCAATCCCATCGACACTTTCAGCGGCGCCATGCTTGATGCCAAAGACAATGGCGCCAAGAGCCACCATTGATTGCAAAACGCTTACCGGATCCAGCAGCCCCGAAGAATCTGGCTCGGACTCGGGCAACAACAGCGGCCCCATTATCAGAAGCGGTAACAACACAGGTACCGCCAACAGAAAAATCGCCCCCCAACTGAAGAACTCCAGCAACACTCCGCCCACCAAAGGGCCAAGCGCTGAACCCACCGTCAAAGTCGTAGCCCAGATCGCGACAGCTAGCCTGCGCTCTTCACGATCCTCAAACACCGAACGGATCAACGCCAACGTTGAAGGCATCAACATCGCACCGAAGATCCCCATGCAAGCTCGCCCGGCAATCAGCTGCGTAGAGGTTTCGCAATACGCGGTTAGTACCGACACGATGACAAACCCGGAAGACCCAATGAGCATCAACTTACGATGACCGATTCGATCTCCCAAGCTGCCCATCGAAATCAGCAATCCCGCCAGTACCAGCGAGTAGGCATCGATCATCCACAACTGTTCACTAGCACTTGGACGTAGCGCTTCGGCGATCTTCGGCAGCGCGAATCCAAGTACAGTGTTATCTACGGTTACCAGTAATACGGGCAGCATCAGTACACATAGGCCTAACCACCGTTTTGATTTTGCTGTGTTATCCGTCGCCTCATTGTCGAATTCCATGTCTTGACCTCGGACTGCTTCGCGCATTGGTGAAATAAGTAATTAATTCGAAAACAATCAACTTCTATGCTTTGGTTACATAACAATTCAACCCAAGCATTGTTACGCCGTTTTTCACCTTCAAAAAAAAACCTCCCCGGTTACGAACCTGGGGAGGTTGGATTTACGCAAAACTATCAGTCCTGAGCTTTGCTCATTTTGGTGAACAACTCGGTCGGTACTTTCTTGCCGTTGGAGGTGTACTGGTTGGTGCGGTATTTGTAGACCTCGCCTTCGGAGAGGAAGCCATCGCCGTTGGTGTCCATCTTCTTGAATTCTTCGGCGCCCTGAGGGGCCACGGCCAGCAGTTCTTTCAGCGAAACGCGGCCGTCGTGGTCGGTGTCGGTACGGGCGAAGGAAGCATCGCCGCATTTGCCTTCACCGCACTTGCCTTCACCGGCCTTGGTCACTTTGGCGCCAGTTTCGCCGGCACCGCACTTGCCTTCGCCACACTTGCCTTCGCCGGTTTTTTCGGCCGAGGCCAGTTGGTCGCCCTGAGGCATCGCTTCAGCGGCAAAGACGGTGGACGCGAGGTTCATGCTGCCAGCCAGTGCAACTGCGATCAGGCCAATGCGGGATTTGTTCGACATACGGGACATGGTTATTACTCCGGATACTGTGTGCGGCCAAGCAACTAAGGTCAGTCCGCTAGGGTCATGCCACAAGGGCGATAAGCCGTGGTGCGAGGGCGTTTGCTTTCTCGCTAAGGCAGGGCTATTTGACTGCACACGTGTATCCCGGATGTATCCGGATCGAGGGGCATTTGTAAGCGAGTCTGCGTACACGGGGTCCGGATACACAGCGATACACAGACGCTGCTCTTTTGATCCTGGCGGACGAAAGGTCCCAAAGACTCCAACTTCATGCACTCGCTTTTGGCGAGGGGGGTAACTCGGGTTCTTGGATGGGGAACGGGTGATCAGATTAGTCGGCCTATAAAAGCGACGACGATAAAGGTTGTAAGGGCGAAGGCGGCACCGATGCTGAAAGGCAACAGAAAAGCACGGGCCGCCGTCGGGGCCGGGCTGCGCATTTCTTCGGCCAGAGCGGCTACATCACGGTGCAACTGCTCAATGCTGGCCTGATTCGTAGGTTGTTCAAGATTTTCGCGGTCGTTTTGTCGCATGAGTATCCTTTCGGGATTTAGCGGGTGTCTATGGGTTGCTTGTACGGGTAGCCGATGAACGCTAATGGAAGCCCCTCGCCCACTGCCGGTAATGCCTCCCTGCTGGGCCCTGTCACTATTTCCTTTCCATCAAAACCCGGATAGCAGGTGACTCTTGTTCGACTGAGATTTGCGCGTAGCTGTACGCGCAATCTTCAAAAAACCCATACCACTACGCGACAAGCTCGACGTAGCTCGACTCCCCGCCTCCAGTCGCGCCCGACAACCAACCCCATACGAAGGTCAGCGTGGTACGTCCTGCGTGATCAACGCCTACCGTGCCACGCGACCAGCCGGCAAGCATCTCGCCATCCGTAGTCAAGCACTGGTAAAGAAGCTCGATGGTATCGGGGCCTGTCACGCGCCCGACTTGATGACCCGTGCGGATCCGGCCGCCTTGGTAAGTGCCCGAAATGGCATCTTCCACGACATGGTAATGAAATACTGTGCCTGCACCGGATAGCCCTTGGGCATTGTTCGCTACCGTAAATCGGCGATTGTTCAAACGCTCGCTGATTTGAGAAAAGGGAATTTCCATAAATGTCGCGTCCTTTAGTCGAGATGTTCCATTCCAGCCTTCGATGATCCTAATCCATTTTGCCGCGACTAGCCCTGACGCCTGAGCAATGCAGTACCCTTTGTGCCATCAAGTCAAAAGGGAATTTTACTCATGCCAGAACAATCCATCCGCCCTCTCGCTCTGTGCATCTTTCATCATCACGGGAAAATACTGGTCAATCAATTCTACGACGCCGTTGGAAAACAGACGCTCTTTCGCCCTATTGGCGGCGGCATTGAATTCGGCGAAAGGAGTGTCGATGCCATCGTCCGGGAAGTGCAGGAAGAACTGGGCCTTTCGATCAGCGATGTCCGACTGATTGGAACTTTGGAAAGTATTTTCACCTACGCGGGCAAGCCAGGGCACGAGATCGTCCAGGTCTACGATGCAAGGTTTGACGACGCAGACGTCTATGAGAAACCTTGGATGGAGGGCCATGAAAGCGACGGAGCATCGTTCAGAGCCATGTGGTGCTCCAGTTCCAGCTTCACCGCTGAATCACCGCTAGTACCTGAAGGGCTCTACGATCTGCTCAAGAAAGCTTCGCTGTTGGAGTAATAAAGAACCACTGATGGCAATCAGTTGAGTAGCTATGCTTGATTGGTTGCCAGTCTCTGATAGCAACATCGTGAAAGGAGGTGTTTGAGATGCAACTCATCACGTTGAAAATCGATAAGCCGGATGTGACGAACTTCATTTTGGGTCAGACGCACTTCATCAAGTCCGTCGAGGACATCCACGAAGCGTTGGTCAATGCCGTGCCAGGCATCCAGTTTGGCGTGGCCTTTTGTGAGGCCTCCGGCAAATGCCTGGTGCGATGGTCTGGCACCGATACCTCAATGATTGAACTTGCACAGAAGAATGCGAAAGCCATCGCCGCAGGCCATAGCTTCATCATTTTCCTGGGCGACGGTTTCTATCCGCTGAACGTATTGAACACCATTAAAATGGTTCCAGAGGTATGCCGTATTTTTTGTGCAACGGCCAATCCAACTGAGGTGATTCTCGCCGAGACGGAACAAGGGCGAGCAATCCTGGGCGTAGTGGATGGCTTCTGTCCCAATGACATTGAAGGCGACGAAGACATCCTGTGGCGCAAGAACCTGTTGCGGCAGATTGGCTATAAGCTGTGAATTTCCCCCCCCAAAGGTTGCATCCAGCCTTTTTTTTGGGGGGGCAACTCATCAAGTTATCAAGTGCGCCCTACGGAACCTGTGACCGGTAGATTGCCCAACAATTTGAGCCCGGTACTCTTCACGAAAGCGTCATAGTCCATTGGTTTCTCGATACGGGTTTCAGCGTTGGGTAGTACGTAGGCCCAGGCACGCTTGGACGATGCGTCGTAAACCAGCTTGAACAGGCGGGTCGGCACCCAGACCTTGTTGTCGCCGATGGTGGTGTGGCCTGGATCAAAGAGCGGACCGGTAAAGACATAAACATTGCCATCCGCTCGTTGTGCAAATTTTCTGACGTCTGACTCGACCTTGCTCCAGATCTTGCGATTGTTGGTTGGGTCTTGCGGCACCATGTTCGAAAGCGCAAAGGACTGGGCCATTGCATTGGGGGTCGGTGCATCGGCTGCCGGGGATTGATGGCCACGGTCCACGGCCGGATGTTGGCTACGGTAGTCGCTCAACTCTGCCCGCCCACTCTTGGGAATGCGTGGGTCCGGGTAGAACTGATTGGTGCGCTCCTCCCCTTTGGCATCCTGCAGCTGGGCTCCAGTAAGGCGTTCGACCACCACCAGCGGCGTCTTGCTGGTTTGCGAGTACAGCACCGCGAAGTTGTCGGAGCACAGGGCCAGGGGGTTCATCGTTGCAGGTACGGTGGCCATGTTGATCGGTTTGGCTGCGGGGAACAGATCTGCGCAGCTGTCGAACGATGCCTGTCTCTGTTTGTTTGAATAGAGGTCCAGGGCCGCGCTCTGGCTGATCGAGCCCGAGCGGGACGTATGTTCCTGATGCTGTGTGGGTGGTTTGATGAAATCCAGCAGACTGCGGGCTTGCGCCCCAGTCGAGAGCAAAACAAGGGCCGACAGCCCAACTGCAATTTTGCGTAGGTGCATGCTTTAAATCTTCGATTGGATTGAGGGGGGTAAACGTACGGCGAGTGCCGATTCAGGGAGTCACATGATTCACGGAGCCACATGATTCACGGAGCGACGTGGAGGCAGTTGCTGATTACATTGCGGCGGGCATGCTTTCACTTTCCTTGATTAAAATTTCGATGCGGATCTGGTCGGGTCCGAGCAGTACGACCGCTGACGGTCGTGCGGGATTTATTGACCATGACAAGTTGCATTAGTGCTGAGCAGCGTTTGCTTTCTATTCGCTGAGGAAAATTGTGACTGGCCAAACGATCGCCAAGCCAGCGTCTGGACGGATACCAACCCTAACGGGTGATTCACGTTTTTTTCACAAAAAAACAACATCGCCTGTCAGATCCGATTATTCTGTCCAGACATAATCAGCAAGACATGGAGAGTCCTATGGAGCAGCCAAAGCTCACTTGCGGTACCGACGAGATCAGAATCAACATCAAAGACAGCTTCGAGCTTGAGTTTTGGGCTGATAAATTTGGAGTGTCGAGGGATGAGATCAGATCTGCTGTCAAGGAGGCAGGTGATTCGCTAACCGCAGTCCAGCGAAAACTAAAAAACAGCGCTCCACATGATGCAAGTCAAAAATACCAGCGCCATCCGGAACATTATTCGACTTGAGTCAAACTCAATGAAGCTGCCGCTGCCTCTGTAGTTCCCTCTTTAGCCAGGTGCTTGCCGGTTGAACGCCTTCTGGACATCGCACTTCATAGGCGCGGCCACTCATGCTGCTTTTAGTGGCAGCAAGATCAATGAAGTCTTCTGCGCTGCTCACCATGTTCTTGCCTTCGAGATAACTCAGTTTCTTCTCCAGATGCGCACGAGCCCGGGGGCCTTGGAATTCGCTCCCGTTACGCACAAACAGACACTCACTGTGTTCAACAAAGTCCAGCAAGCCCTTTATCTCTTGAGTGACTTGAGGTGTGGCTTGAGCCTGCGCATTGGTTACGATTGCGATAAGGCTAATACCAATTGCAATCAGCATTTGGCTGATGGGACGAGCCGTCGCCCTTATCCACATCCGCATGATTCATCCTCGTCCTGAAAATGGAATGAATGTAGCTGACTCCAACAGATACCGCCTAGTCCGTCCTTTCCCGCGTCGACCGTCTGACCTCAGCCTGTATGGCATAAGCCGGCGCCTCCACAGCATCGAAGTCTTGTGTGTACCGCAGCGCAAATCCTTCTACCCCCCATTCCTGAAACTGCTGCACATGCTTTAGTTCGTGAGCCCAGAGCGCGATGTTCTGTTCTGCGGTTTGAGCGTCCCGGAAGAGGATGATGTCGATCAGCGTCACGGCACCGACATCAGGGTTTTGCAGCATGGCAGTGGCGGCGCTGAGTTGGCCGTTGTCGCTGACTTTGTACTGCGCGGCATCAAGGACGCTGGGGTCGTACCAGCGCAGCAGTTGCTCCCGGATGTGCGGTGGAATGGGTTGGAGGTCAGCGCTGGCTGCTTCAGCGCGGGCTTGGGTCAGCCACAGAGCCAGGGCAGGTGCCGCGATCTGGTAGATGCCATCAGGCATCTGTCCCAGGTCTGGCAAACAGATGCAGCCGTCCAGGCACACTTGTTTCTCGCCAGCCGGGCAGGCGCCGGTCTGGGCTGGCACCTCTAAAGTCAGGCAAAGAACAAACAGCGCCACCAGGCGCATGGTGATGGGCGGCATTGGGCGCTCCGGGGACGCAGCGCAAACAGTGGGGCACAATTGATAACGACCAGCATAGCTTTAGCGTAGTCGCGAACCTGACGCCCCCAAAATAATCGCAGCAAGCGCAGCCCCTTGTAGGAGCTCGGCTTGCCAGCGAAGGACTCAAAAACGACACGGTTGACCAATCAATACGTGTAATCGTTAGCGACCATCGCTGGCAAGCCAGCTCCTACAGTGGTGTTATTAACTGGATAAACCCGCCACATTGGCCCGCACCGTGTGCAGCTTTTTGTAGCTGTCGATCAGGCGCAGATGCCTGTCGAGCCCTTCCAGTTTCATACTCGTCGGCGTCAAACCGTAGAAGCGCACGCTGCCGTTCACAGAGCCGATCGCTGCGTCCATGCGTTCGTTGCCAAACATCCGGCGGAAATTGGCTTCGTAGTCTGCCAGCTCCAGGTCTTCGTCCAGCTCCATCTCCAGCACCACATTCACAGCCTGGTAAAACAACCCACGTTCGACTGTGTTGTCGTTGTACTGCATGAACATTTCCACCGCCTCTTTCGCCTCTTCAAATTGCTGCAAGGCGAGCCAGATCAGCAGCTTCAACTCCAGGATCGTCAACTGACCCCACGCTGTATTGTCGTCAAATTCGATGCCGATCAAGGTGGTGATATCGGTGTAGTCGTCCAGCTCGCTTTCTACCAGACGCTCAACCAGGGCCTTCAGCTCGGCTTCGTCCAGGCGATGCAGGTTCAGGATATCGGCGCGGAAGAACAGTGCCTTATTGGTGTTATCCCAGATCAGGTCGTCCACCGGATAGATCTCCGAGTAGTCCGGCACCAGGATGCGGCAGGCGGTTGCGCCGATATGCTCATACACCGCCATGTACACTTCTTTGCCCATGTTTTGGAGAATGCCGAACAAGGTCGCGGCTTCCTCGGCATTGGAGTTTTCGCCCTGGCCCGAGAAATCCCATTCCACAAACTCGTAATCCGACCTGGAGCTGAAGAAACGCCACGACACCACACCGCTGGAGTCGATAAAGTGCTCGACGAAGTTATTCGGCTCCGTTACCGCGTGACCTTCAAAGGTGGGCTGAGGCAAATCATTCAGGCCTTCAAAGCTGCGGCCCTGCAGCAATTCCGTCAGGCTGCGCTCCAGCGCCACTTCAAGACTTGGGTGCGCGCCGAACGAGGCGAACACACCGCCGGTGCGCGGGTTCATCAAGGTGACGCACATCACCGGGAACTCGCCGCCCAGCGACGCATCCTTGACCAGCACCGGGAAGCCCTGCGCTTCCAAAGCCTCAATACCGGCCAGAATCCCCGGGTATTTCGCCAGCACTTGCGCCGGCACATCGGGTAGTGCGAATTCACCTTCGATGATTTCGCGTTTTACCGCGCGCTCGAAGATTTCCGACAGGCATTGCACCTGCGCTTCAGCCAGCGTGTTGCCGGCACTCATGCCGTTGCTGAGGTACAGGTTTTCGATCAGGTTGGACGGGAAATACACCACCTCGCCATCCGACTGGCGCACATACGGCAGCGAACAGATGCCGCGCTCTTCATTCCCGGAGTTGGTATCGAACAAATGCGAGCCACGCAGCTCGCCATCGCGGTTGTAAATCTTCAGACAGTATTCGTCGAGAATTTCCGCCGGCAGCGCATCTTTGCGGCCAGGCTGGAACCAGCGCTCGTTCGGGTAATGCACAAACGCCGCGGTGGCGATGTCTTCGCCCCAGAACTGATCGTTGTAGAAGAAGTTGCAATTGAGCCGCTCGATAAATTCGCCCAACGCCGACGCCAATGCGCCTTCTTTGGTCGCGCCTTTGCCATTGGTAAAGCACATCGGCGAGTGCGCATCGCGGATATGCAGCGACCACACATTGGGAACGATATTGCGCCACGAAGCGATTTCAATCTTCATGCCCAAGTCGGCCAAAATCCCCGACATGTTGGCGATGGTTTGCTCCAGCGGCAGATCCTTGCCGGCAATATAGGTGCTCGCCCCCGCAGCCGCCCCTGAATTAGAAGCAGGCATCAGCAATGCCTGGGCATCGGCATCGAGATTTTCCACTTCCTCGATCACAAACTCAGGCCCGGCTTGCACCACCTTCTTCACCGTACAACGGTCGATGGAACGCAAGATGCCCTGGCGGTCTTTGTCGGAGATATCGGCCGGCAACTCGACCTGAATCTTGAAAATCTGGTTGTAGCGGTTTTCCGGGTCAACAATGTTGTTCTGCGACAGGCGGATGTTGTCCGTGGGGATATTGCGTGTTTCGCAGTACAACTTCACAAAGTAAGCCGCACACAAGGCCGACGAAGCCAGAAAGTAATCGAACGGACCCGGTGCCGAGCCATCGCCCTTGTAGCGGATAGGCTGATCGGCCACCACCGTGAAGTCATCGAACTTGGCTTCAAGTCGAAGGTTGTCGAGAAAATTGACCTTGATTTCCATGCGGGATTACCAGAATAACGAGCTAAACGATTGGCCGCCATTATCCGGTTTTTCAGCAGGATGTATTGTGCTTTCAGTCAGAAAAGGGGGCGCAGGGTGTGCTTGTGCTTTGATCACGAACCAATACGTAACCGTGCGCTGCCAGCGTAGGCAGTCAGCTACCAACGAAAACAGCTCGCCCCCTTTTGTGCCCCGATTTCGGAGTGAACCCCCAACATTGGGTGCGGTTCCCCCAGCAGTGTTCGCGTCTCAATCAGTACAAAATTTCAGCCTCTGACCAATGATTGCTGGACCTCAGGTCTTTGGACACATTTTGTCACAGTCTTTGCAACGCAATTACCGAGTGAGTTTCTCCCGTTCATGAAAGGTGGGGAGTCGCGGAGCTGTACCTATCACCATTGGCATGCAGCATGAAGTACCTCCGTCGATTCAATGGAAGTGCTGCGCTCGTCCTCTGCAACCGTCTTGGGGGAACCCTTATGAACCACAACCTGGTGCTCAGACCTTTCGTTCGCCGTGTTTTATGCTTTTTAGTCTGCCTGCTGACGGTCACGCTGGTGGCGGCCGACGAACCTTCGGACAATGACAATCAGGCTAATGAGAAGTGGCTGGAGCCGGCACGCTCCAAGCTCATGCATGTGAATGGCGCGATGCCGTTCTTTCCTCATCGGGCCAATACCCCCGGCAACCTGATTTTGAATGTAAAAGACTTCGACAATTCCCAGGTATGTGGCGCTTGCCATACGGAGATCTACAAGCAGTGGCGCTCGTCAATGATGTCCCAAGCCTGGGATGAACCCATCTACCGGGCCTTGCTCAAGCGTGCGAGTTCGGCCACCGATGGGAAAGTCGATAACTTCTGCACCGGCTGCCATACCCCGATCGGTCTCACGACCGGGCAGATCAATTCGGAGGTCAACCGCTCCTCAGTTGAAGACAGTGCGAAAAATCATCCGATGCCCGGGGTCGATTGCGAGACCTGCCACAACATCAGTGCCCGCACGGGCCTCGATAACGGCGCCTATGTCCTGAGCCCTCGAGCGCACGGCAAGCCGACCAAGTTCGGCCCGCGCAAAGATGCCGTTTCGCCCTATCACGACACCGTATATTCCCCTCTGCACACGCGCTCGGACTTTTGCGGCACTTGCCACAACGTCACGCACCCGTTCAGCAGTGTGGCGGTCGAGCGAACCTATGACGAATGGCAGGAGAGCTCCTACAGCTTTAACGATACAACCTGCCAGAGCTGCCATATGCCGGGGTTTGCGGGTAAGGCCGCGATCATGGGGCCAGACCGCGAGCAGGTCGCCTCGCATTGGTTCAGCGGAGGCAACGCTATGATACTCAAGCATCTCGGACAGGAGGGGGGCGCGCAACGCGCGCGCGACATGCTCGCGCGTGCGGGGGAAATAACGTTCCAGCAACTTCCGGCAACCATCATTCCAGGGCAATACACCTCGGTAGCCGTGAAAGTTGCCAATGTCGGCGCCGGGCACAAGCTGCCGACCGGCTTTCCGGAGGGACGGGAGATGTGGATCGATTTCCGGGTGCTGGATGCCAATGGTCACGAGCTCTATCGGCTGGGCTCGATCAAGGACGGCAAGACCGAGGACAACACGCGAAATTTCAAAGTGCACATAGGCGATAAGGACGGCAATCCGTTGGACGTCGAGGTCTGGAATGCCACGCAAGTTCTCTCGGATAACCGCATCCTGCCCAAGGGCTACGAGATTGGGAATTTCTCTTTCCTGGTGCCAGCCGACGCCGTCGGGCCGCTCACCTTGACTGCCGAACTGAACTACTGGCCGTTTTCGCAGAAGCTGGCCGACTCCCTGCTTGGCAAGGATAAGTTGCAGGTGGAAATCACCCAGATGGCCAAAGTCACACAGAGCGTACCCCTGTCGGCAAGCCTGCCAGCCGTCGCGTCAGGCACTGCGCACTTCTAGCTGCGCAGTGTAGATGTCCAGGCTGGTCCCGATCACTGCGTGTGTTCCGTGTATTTACGCCTTACCGGGACGAGGGTTCGCTGCGCAGCCAGCACCCTCGCCTGGTTTTGCGTGTAATAGATCAGGGGTCTTTGCTACATCTACCGATTGAATCCACCTTGGAGCTGCCGCAGGCGGCGATCTTTGAGGTCCCTCAATTCATTGCACATGACCACTGGCTGAAACACCTTGGCTGACGATAATTTCGTCGTCTTTGGTGAGTGTTTTCGCAATGTTTTGGCCGGCGACTGCTAGCACCTGGTTGTCTTGTGAATACGTAACTTCGACATGACCACCATCAACGAAATCTGTGCGACAAATCCGCACCTGACCCACAGTTCGCACTGTAAATGACTTGATCTCGCACAAATCCCTGACGCCTACTGATTTGGGCACAAGATTTCTGATGGTCATACCACCGTCAATCATGGTTATCGTTGCCCCGTCTGGACGAGTGACTTTCAAGCCGCCCTTAACTCTTTCCACGAAGTTGCCATAAGAGTGAGCTTCAACGAAGTTGCCTTTGTCGTCTAACTTAACAATGCTTCCACCCTTAGCTTCAGCACCTTGCTTGGTTGAACCAAACGTTACCTTTATATCGTCATTTCCATACGTTCTCATTGTGTTGCTTCCTTCAGTTGCCAGAATTGGCGGTTCCATTGATGCGTCGTCGCAGGGTTACGAGATTGCTTGACCCGCTTTTTTCCTGCCTTTTCGAGTGCTGGCATGTTCTTGATTACGGACGATGCTCAAACGCGATCAGCAGCGTGCTGAACGCCAAGATCAAACAATTCTTAAGCTTCACCAAATAGACCCATTCAACGTTTTCTTCTTCGATGGATACTCGGTCGGCGAGCAGAAATCGTTTGTGACTGTGCCGAACGTTCAGGGTCGGCATGATTTCGCCCTTTTTGAAATGCCGTGGCTCGCCTTTTTGCAAGCTCGACCCATATTGGCCGGCGATACTTTCCGCCAGCCAGTAACCGGTATGCGTGCAGGCTTGGCCGCTGTTGCAGGTTGGTCTGTGCAGGTAGTGGGTTTGTATGAAGGCTGGAGAGCCTGGCATGGCTCGGCCAGTGGCGGGATCGAGGACTTTGGCCTTGGCCAGTTGACGAATCAGCGCTTCGCTGGGTTTTTCGGGTGGGACATTGGCCAGGCGTTCTTCGACCCATTGGAGCTTGCCGTCCCAAGCGGGTAGCTTGGCGGGGGGTAAAGGGACGATCTCGTTGATTTCGGGGACTCTGGGGTTGGCGTAGGAGTAGCCCGAGAGAATCTTCCAGATTTTTTGGTAGCGATCAGCGCGTTCGAGGTCTTCAGGTTGGTCAAGGTAGTGCAGTTTGTCAGTAGGTTTCGGCCCACGGAACCCATCATCTAAACGACCAGCAGCGCTTTCATCTCCAGCAGCGACTCCCATTTGAAATATTTCCAGCGCCTCTTTGTATTGCCCCCTGTTTTTAAGATGGATACCCAGATCGATAGCAGCTTTACCAACACCCTGTTCTGCTGCGCAGCGGCGCATTTGCCGGGCCGCGCCCGGAGCAATGTCGATCGGCGCCAACTTATCGGCGACATAGGCTTGAGCTAGCGCACTACCTACATCAGCGGCTTTTCGGTAGTAACGCAGAGCCATTATACGATCCTGCTGCAACCCAGCCGCACCACGCTCCAGGAAGATGCCGACAAAGTAATATCCCGTCGCCACGCCCCCATTGATCAGTTGCTCACTCATGCGCAAATGCTCTTCACCACGGACTCTGAAATACCCGCGCATGGCACCGTTCTGCAGATTGATGTTGGCCTTGTAGTGGCCGTTCTCACTGGCGATGCGGTACAGACGTTCAATCTCTGCGTCGACAGTCTTGTCCTGTTTGAGCTGGTTATTCTTTTGCAGCCAACGTGCGTAATGAAACAGCAATTCAGCCTCGGCGGAGGCCGTGGGAATCTTCTCGTACGCACAGTTGAAAGCCATCTTGGCCTTGACTTCATTTAAAGGGTTCAAGGGCGATTCCCTGGTCGAATCAGAAGAAGGATTACTGGTATCGCAAGCGATTAGCAGTAGGCATGACAGCAGCAAGAGCCGGCGCATCAGTCGAGCTCCGACAGCTTGGATTCGCCAATGGACCTCGACGAGGGGAGCGTCAGGCCTCACCAAACAGACTCCACTCAACGTTTTCTTCTTCGATGGTTACTCGGTCGGCGAGCAGGAATCGTTCGTGACGATGCCGAACGTTCAGGGTCGGCATGATCTCGCCCTTCTCGAAACGCCTGGGCTCGCCTTTTGCAGGCTGGTCCAAGGTTGGCCGGCGATACTTTCCGCCTGCCAGTAGCCGGTATGCGTGCAGGGTTGGCCGCTGTTGCAGGTTGGTCTGTGCAGGTAGTGGGTCTGTATGAAGGCCGCTGAGCCCGGCATGGCCCGGCCGGTGGCGGGTTCGAGGCCTTTGGCCTTGGCCAGTTGACGAATCAGCGCTTCGCTGGGTTTTTCAGGAGGGACATTCGCCAGGCGTTCTTCGACCCATTGGAGCTTGCCATCCCAAACGGGTAGCTTGGCGGGGGGTAAAGGGACGATCTCGTTGATTTCGGGGACTTTGGGGTTGGCGTAGGAGTAGCCTGAGAGTTTTTTCCATATTTTTTCGTAGCGCTCGGCGCGCTCGAGGTCTTCCTGCTGACCCAAGTAATACAGCCGATCGTCCGGCTCAGGTCCACGGAAACCATGGCTCAGAAAAGAAGCCGAGGTGCTGTCGCCGGCCGCTACTCCGAGCTGGAAGGCTTCAACGGCTTCCTGATATTCCCCATCTGTCGAAAGATCGACACCTAATGCTCCGGCAGCGTTGCCATTCCCTTGTCCAGCAGCGCAACGTCGCATTTTCCGGGCAATATCCGGGGCAATGTTGATCGGTGCCAACTTGTCAGCGACATAGGCTTGAGCGAGTGCACTACCTTCATCAGCGGCTTTTCGGTAATAACGCAGGGCCATTAAGCGATCCTGCTCCAATCCGGCCGCGCCGTGTTCCAGGAAGACGCCGACAAAGTAATATCCCGTCGCCACGCCCCCATTGATCAGTTGCTCACTCATGCGCAAATGCTCTTCACCACGGACTCTGAAATACCCGCGCATGGCACCGTTCTGAAGATTGATGTTGGCCTTGTAGTGGCCGTTCTCACTGGCGATGCGGTACAGACGTTCAATCTCTGCATCGACAGTCTTGTCCTGTTTGAGCTGGTTATTCTTTTGCAGCCAACGTGCGTAATGAAACAGCAATTCAGCCTCGGCGGAGGCCGTGGGAATCTTCTCGTACGCACAGTTGAAAGCCATCTTGGCCTTGACTTCATTTAAAGGGTTCAAGGGCGTTTCCTTGGTTGGATTAGAAGCAGGATTACTGGTATCGCAAGCGACCAGCACCAAGCAGGACAGCAGCAAAACCCGACGCATCAGTCGAGGTCCGACAGCTTGGATTGGCCGTAATAGAACTCCACGAGGGGGGCGTAGGGAGTCATTTGTTTTAATCGAAAGTCTTTGTTCCGCTTGATGATTTCATCCCAGGCTTCAAATGCTTTTTCCGGGTCATCCTGCACACCCATCCCATTCGTATGCAGCCCCACAACCGCCGCCTTAACGCCTGCGTCACACTCGCCCACTCATGAGCAATATTCAGTTCGCTATCCACCTGCATGCTGCGGGTGTTGATGTTGGCCGAGCCGTGGGTGGTGAACACATCGTCGACGATCATCAGCTTGGAGTGGATGTACACCTCCATCCATTCTTTGCCAGCGGGCGAGTCAGGGGCGACCAGCGAGCA
Organism: Pseudomonas sp. ERMR1:02; assembly: GCF_002277815.1. Classification (GTDB taxonomy): domain Bacteria; phylum Pseudomonadota; class Gammaproteobacteria; order Pseudomonadales; family Pseudomonadaceae; genus Aquipseudomonas. The sequence goes on along the minus strand of NZ_NKJI01000013.1, from coordinate 145,166 downwards.
CACATGGACTTTCAGCCCGGTAAACTCATGAGGAACCAAAAGCTCCTTTTCAATTGCCTCGATTTGGTTCTTCAGAACGTGTTGCCGCCAATCGTTACCCCAGGCTTTAAGCCGCTTTTCTTCCTTGGCCCTGTCGCTGAGATCGGTTGCGCCCAATGCATCGGTGAGGTTCGTCAGCATGACTAAGGCGTGCTGCTCAAAAGGCTCGCTTGGATCGGATTCCAATGCGGCGGCCTCAGCTTTTGCCTTTTCAATACGCCGTAACCTGGTGATTGCAGGCATGGTCTCGCCTCGCCCGAGGCTTTCGAGCATGCGTTGAGTATTCACGGTGCCAGAGCCTATGCCGCCATCGCTGGCATTGGTGACGACGAACAGGTGCAAGTTGCCATGTATTGCGGGTCGCGCCCGGCCTTGGTCTGACCGGCGGCGACGGCCTTGATTAACTCGGCCAGGGGCGGCCAGCGAAAGTACTGGTTCTCGATGTAGATGAACTGGGTCGCGTTGTTGGCGGCTTGCAGGTAAAGCTGCTCGATATCGCATATGCCTTCCTGGGCCTGAGTTCGCAGGATCTGCGCGAGTTGTTTCGTAGCCTCAGGGGCGCATTGCAATTGCGACCCGACTGCTTTGGCCTGGCGCAAGTCGAACAGGTCCTCGCCAGTTTCCTTGTGCCAGGCCTTGGCGAAGTTGTCGTGCAGGTGTTCCAGAATCGGCCCGCTGACGCGGCTGGAAATGTCCTGACGCGGGGTGTCGCCACGGGAGCCACGATTGGGTGCGGGCTTGGTGTCCTTGCCGCGATTCAGCGCCGAATGGGTATCGGTGTCCCAGTACTCGTCAAGCATGTTGTGGCCCATGACAAAGCCGACGGCACGGTCCGGCAGTTCATAATCGACGAGCACTGTTTTTTGATGATGGGTCGCTGTTGCGGTGAGGATGAACTCGGTACTGGCGCTGATCTGCGGGTCGCGACTCCTGTACATCGCCTGATAGGCGATTTCGGCCCTTTCAAACAAACTGAAACCGCGACTGACGAACACGGGTGTGCCGCGAGCCTCTTGAAGCCCGGCGGCCATGTAATCGGCCACCGCACAGTTGGCAAACCAATAACGGTCGTAGGCATATTGGTCATCCGTGGAGGGTTGCATCTCCCGGTCGTAGAATCGGAAAGGACCTTTACCGGGTAGATTGGCTTCTCCGGCTTTGCCTGCGGTGTTAAATGGCATCTCCCAACCCAGCACCCGAACCTTGACCCCTTCGCGAGACATGGCCAATAGCAGTTCACCGATGCAAGGCGATATGCCGTCGCGGATGAAATACATCGAGGGTTGAAAGCCCCAGCAGATGATGTCTACAGAAGCCTTCGCTTGCGCGATGGCCAAGTGCACGGCCCGGAAGGCTTCTTCTCCGTTGATCAAAGGTTCATACGTGGCCTTTGCAGGAGGGTATTCGGTGTCCTGCACGTACCAGGGCGGCGTACAAGTCACCTCTTGGGTGTGCTGGAGTGCGACTGGCGTCACGATTTCGTATTGGCTCATGGTGTTTTCCCTTCCTGATCGCTGATTCCTTCCAACACCGCCGCGTACAGCACTCGGTGATCGGTGTGCGAATTGGGTTGATTCACTTCAGCTTTGGTTTTTGAGCGGTGGTTATGAAAGCCACGATTGGCCAAATGCGCCTGTTCGGCATTGCGGTAGTCGGTGGGCACCGGGATCTGGTAGGTCACGCCGTTGGCCATGACTAACTGGTAACCGCGCGTGACGACTTGATGATCGATCAGCAGTTGCCCGGACGCGTCCAGCACGCCTTTTTTGAGCTCTGCACCGTCGGCGTAGAGCGTGTAGGGCATGCCCGTCCAGCTCTGGCGATTGGCATTGGGTGCTTGCAAAACGCTGAATCGCAGCGTTTGTTTGGACTGGCTCTGCGGGTAGTCCGGATGTGCGGCCTTCATGCTGGCCGGGCCGCTGTATTCGAAATCCGCGGATTTGACCTTGTAGTCCCCCAGCGTGCCCTCCTCGATGCCGCACTCATCCAGCGTCATGTAGCTACCACCGCCATTGAGGGTGATTTTCTTTTTCGCGGTAATACGGATTTCATCTTCGGTGCTGGTGATGTCCAGACCGTGCCGGGCAAACAGTTCAAGCTTGTCGTTCTGCGCCTGAATCTGCACCGGTCCCTGATTAGCGATCAGCTTGATCCCCAGCTTGCGCACAAACAGACTCAAGCCCTGGCCCACGCCGATGAACAGGCGCTTGACCACGCTGATATCCGCTTCACCGCCAGCGTTGAGCATCAGGTTGTTTTGCGCCGCCAGTTGCAGATGCTTGCCGCTGGTGAGGGCGATGCCCTGCGGGGCGCTGAGCAGCAAGACGGAAGACTTGAGTTGCTCCAGCTCCTGGCGCAGCAGTTGTATTTGTGCCGGCACATCCGCCGGATCGGCGTTGGCGGCCTGTGCATCGACCGAGAGTTTTTGCAGTTGTTCGCCGGCCTGTTGCAAGCGGTCCACGGCGGCACTCATGTCCAGCACGGGCCCTTGCGCCTTGGCCTGTCCATCGGCGCTGATGAACAGCCCCTTGCCGCCACGGATACTCCCCACTCATCCGTCCGCAGCTCAAAGCCTTCGCCGCGCTTCTGCTTCTTCGCATCCACCAAATGCCCAAGATTCAGCTGGCTCTTCCCATACTCAGTACTGAGCTTGACGTGCTCCTCCCCCGCTTGTCTTCCATGCGCAGCTTGTTATTGGCAGGGGTGCGCAGCACGTTGCGGGTGTAGTCGCGCCTGCGCAGGGTCACGTGGTCCGGGTGTTCGCTGTCGTGCAGGGCGTGGGCGATGTAGGGGCGGTCCGGGTCGCCTTGTTCGAAGGCGATGGCCACTTCGGTGCCGCAGATCAGTGGCAGGTGCAGGCCGTATGTGTCGCCAGCGTAAGGGCGGGCCAGGCGCAGCCACAGGCTTTCTTCGCCGAGTTCCCAGGGGTCGCGGTCGAACAGGAAGTTGACCTTGTAGCGGCCTTCGACGTCGATCTCGGCGTATTTGTCGTGGGCTTCGCCGCTGGTGACCCGGGCCGGGACGGTGCCGGCGATTTGGGGTTTGGGCGGGATGTCTGGACGAAAGCACAGGGTTTCCGAGTACGGCATGGCCTCAAAGCGGCATTCGAAGCTGGCGTCGCGGGCGGCGCTAGTGGTCAGGCCGATGAGCGTGCAACGTGGCGTAAAGGCCTGGGGCGCGCCGTCGGTGATGGTCAGCACCTGGCCCGGCGCGAGGGTGGCGCTGCTGCTCACGCCGCTGAGTTGGGTCTGCTGGTTGAGGTAATGGTCGTGGCGCAAGCGCGCGTAAAAGTACCCGCTTTCGCTTTGCAGGTCTTCGTGCTGAGCGTAGGCGCCACCGAGCACGGTGTAGGGTTCAGCGTAGTGGTAGGCCTCGCCGTAGGTGGTTTTCGCGCCGCGGGTCTGGTCGACATCGGCGTCGAGATAGGCTTCGGCGTCACGGTGGTGATAGGCGCGGACGTTGACGTGTTTTTCCACCACCTGATGGCGGGTTTGCAAGGCCCACACGCCATCTTCGCCGCTGCCCAGGCCGGCCGGTGGGCGCAACGGCAGTTCGACGTCGAACTGGTAGCCGCGCTGGCCGTCACAGAAATGCACGACGTCGATCGGCAGGCGTTCATGGTTGGTGAAGCGGTACCAGATGCCGACTTCGGCCAGCAGGCGGCTGATGAAGGCCAGGTCGCTTTCGCCGTACTGCATCACCTGTTCGCGTCGGGGGTATTGGCGATTCAGATTGAAGACGAAGTCCTGATACTCGAAACCGTGGCGGCTGCGCAGGACCTGCTCGACGATCGCCGGCACCGATTGGTGCTGGTAAATGCGGTATTGCCGGCCACGGTCGAGCAGGGCCAGTCGCGGTTGCAGGGTGACTTTATAGCGGGCTTCGTCGCGGGAGCCGGAGAGTCGTTGCAAACCGGTGATCACGCCATGCAGGGTGCGCAGCGGTTTGACCTCGGGCGTCGGGGCCCAAGAGAACACCGGCAGGTTTGACGGCATGGCGTGCAGGCTGAATGTGGCTTGCCTACCGAGCAGTTGTTCGGCGGCCAGGTCCTGTTCGGTGCTGGTGAATTCGATGTGGTAGACGTAGGGTTGGCTCAGGTGTTCCGTGCCGTCGAAGGCGAGGACGTCGAGGTGGGCGTCTAGATCCTCGACCTGGAGTTTGTGGCGGCTGTGGTCGAAGAAAACGGGTACTTGGGTGTTCACGTCTGGACCTCCTTGGGACATTCGAGGAGGTGTCATTTCCACCCTCGTTCAAGCGCTTGAAAGCTTTCAAGAAGCTGAGCCGAATTGAAAGGCGAAAGTGCGTAGGAGACGTCTGGATTTGCGGTGTGTAGGGTCTGTAAGAATTTTTACAATTGTGTCGAAAGCTGTCTTCTGACCGCGTTAAACCGTTCGGGAGTGGGGTTCTACCGCCTTTATTCAATGTGCTTTTTACGAGCAAGTTCCTGCGTGTTTAAAAGCCCGCCCGGTTACTTGATGAAAGCCACAGCGCCTTGCGTCGTTGCCTACGGTTACGCCAGAATCCGCCGGCTTGTGCGCCTTAGCGCTGGGTTTTATCGTTTGCCGGTCGCTGAGAAAACAGCGATCGGGTTTGGTAGCCTGGCTATATACAAGGCGCATAGCGTCACCTTTGCAGGTGCTTTTTACGACACCTGTATTAATGGTGGCCATGCGCAGGGCGCCTTCGGGTGCGCCGGTTTGCCTTGTGGCCGGTCTACCAACCTTCGTATGGCCACCACCCTTCGTTTGGTAGCGAGGGTGATGGCTCCCTTCATCTCATAAGGAGTTTCATCCATGTTCAAGCCAACGCCGAATCCCCCGGAAACCGATCCGGGAACATCTTCCGAATCCATCGATTCAAGTAATCCTTACGACCCCGACCGCATCCCTCGGCTGCCGACATCCAGGCCACGCCACGCAAGCTTTGCACCATGTTCATCGTCAACCCGGAACTCGATACCCAAACCCTCCTGGCCCACGCCTGCGAGTCGCTAGCTTCCGCCAATGTCATGACCATGGATCTAGCGGATCGTACGGAGGGGACGAGTCGCAATACGCTGCTGGGGATTGCCCAAGTCATCACATTCGGTGAGCTGGCAGTGAACCGGGCTTTAGATCGGATTGATCCGCCTGAGTAGAAAAGCAAAAGGTCAAACGATCGCAGCCTGCTGCGGCAGCTCCAACGGATTTCACGCCTCTGGAGCTGGCTTGTCGGATTACCGTACGCAGCTGCAACCGACTTCGAACAAACGACCCGGCTTATAAAAAAAGGGAGGGCATCCATGCCCTCCCCTTCGCTTTTCACGTTCTTGCGACAGTACTGACCAGGACCTCAAGTGGCCAGAATGAAGTCTGTGGCAGTGACGGTTGTTGCGTCGGCTACACCTACCAGGCGAATGGAGTCTGCTCCGATGCTGACCAAGGTATCCGCACCGACATCGGCGATGGTGACGCTACCGGCAAAGGTCGCAGCTGTGATGTTGAACGCGGTAATATCGAGCCGATCCTGGCCTCCCGCCGCGTTCGCATCGAAGCTGATGATCTGATCGGTCCCGAAGCCCGCTGCGAACAGGAACACATCGTTGCCATTGCTGGCATTCATTATGTCGTTGCCGGCACCGCCGGTGACCGTGTCGTTGCCAACACCGCCATCGATTTGGTCATTGCCGATGCCACCCAACAATGTGTCGTTACCGATACCACCGAGCAGCGTGTCGTTGCCATCGCCACCCTGGAGCAGATCGTTGCCGGTACCGCCATCCAGGCTGTCATTACCCAGCCCGCCGAGCAGCGTGTCGTTGCCTATGCCACCAATCAATGTATCGTTCCCGTCGCCGCCGTCGAGGCTGTCATCGCCAGTGCCGCCGTTCAGGGTATCGATGCCAATGCCACCCAGCAGTTGGTCGTCACCGGCGTCACCATTGAGCGTGTCATTACCGGCGCCGCCGGTGAGGATGTCATCGCCGCTGTCACCACTGAGAGTGTCATTACCTGCCCCGCCGGTGATGGCGTTGTTCACCACGTTGCCGTTGCCGACAAAGTTGCCAACTCCGGTGTAGGTCAGATTCTCGACATTAGCAGCCAGCGTGTAGCTGGTCAGCGACGTCTGCACGGTATCCGTACCACCACCCGCCGCCTCGACCACCACGTCCGCAGCTACATCGACGACGTAGGTGTCGTTGCCGGCTCCCCCCACCAACCGGTCAGCACCCGCACCGCCATTGAGGACGTCGTTACCGACCCCGCCGGTGATGGTGTTGGCCAGCGCATTACCGGTACCGGTGAAGTTACCGGCACCGGTATAGGTCAGGTTCTCGACGTTGGCACCGAGCAGGTAGTTAGTCAGACTGGTTTGCACCAGATCGGTACCACCTCCCACCGCCTCGATGACGGTGTCACCGACGTTGTCGACCACAAAGGTGTCGTTGCCGGCACCGCCATTCATGACATCCGCGCCCAGCCCACCGTTGAGGGTGTCGTTGCCGTCCCCGCCAGTGAGGACGTCGTTACCGACCCCGCCGGTGAGGATGTTGGCCAGCGCATTACCGGTACCGGTGAAGTTACCGGCGCCGGTATAGGTCAGGTTCTCGAGATTAGCACCCAGGGTGTAGCTGGCCAGCGACGTCTGTACGGTATCCGTACCGCCACCCGCCGCCTCGACCACCACGTCCGCGGCTACATCGACGACGTAGGTGTCGTTGCCGGCTCCCCCCACCAACTGGTCAGCACCCGCACCGCCATTGAGGACGTCGTTACCGCCCCCGCCGGTGATGGTGTTGGCCAGCGCATTACCGGTACCGGTGAAGTTACCGGCACCGGTATAGGTCAGGTTCTCGACGTTGGCAGCGAGCAGGTAGTTAGTCAGACTGGTTTGCACCAGATCAGTACCACCACCCACCGCCTCGATGACGGTGTCACCGACGTTGTCGACCACAAAGGTGTCGTTGCCGGCACCGCCATTCATGGCATCCGCGCCGAGCCCACCGTTGAGGGTGTCGTTGCCGTCCCCGCCATTGAGCACGTCGTTGCCGATCCCGCCGGTGATGACGTTGTCCAGCGCATTACCGGTACCGGTGAAGTTACCGGCACCGGTATAGGTCAGGTTCTCGACGTTGGCACCGAGCACGTAGTTAGTCAGACTGGTTTGCACCAGATCGGTACCACCACCCACCGCCTCGATGACGGTGTCACCGACGTTGTCGACCACAAAGGTGTCGTTGCCGGCACCGCCATTCATGGCATCCGCGCCGAGCCCGCCGTTGAGGGTGTCGTTGCCGGCACCGCCGTTGAGGACGTCATTACCGACCCCGCCGGTGATGATGTTATCCAGGGCATTACCGGTACCGGTGAAGTTACCGGCACCGGTATAGGTCAGGTTCTCGACGTTGGCACCGAGCACGTAGCTAGTCAGACTGGTTTGCACCAGATCGGTACCACCACCCACCGCCTCGATGACGGTGTCACCGACGTTGTCGACCACAAAGGTGTCGTTGCCGGCACCGCCATTCATGGCATCCGCGCCGAGCCCACCGTTGAGGATGTCGTTGCCGTCCTCGCCATTGAGGATGTCGTTGTCGTCCCCGCCGTTGAGAATGTCATTGCCAGTGCCGCCAAACAGCTGGTCAATACCGCCCAGGCCATTGAGCGTATCGTTCCCGCCCAGGCCACTGAGCACATCGTTACCCGCGCCGCCCGTGAGGATGTTCGCCGCAGCGTTCCCCGTAAGCACCACGCCAGGCGGTATCACAACCGCCGCCGTCGCCGCAGAGGTCACTGACTCCAGCGTGCCGAAGCCATCGGTATAGCGCACGATCACCCGCAGTTGCAGATTGTTCTGCGCCGAACCAGGGGTGAAGGTCACAGCGGTCGCGCCGCTGATGTCGGTGAAGGAAGTGCCGACACCTTGCTGCCATTGGTAGCTGAAGGTGCCCAGTCCATCCGCATCGGCAATCGCGGCAGACAGCGCGGTCAGCACCTGCCCTTGCTCCGGTGTCGTATCGCTGATCAGCAACGCGCCTGTCGGTGCATCGTTGACGTTGGCCACCGGGTCCGAGGGGTTAGACGCAATGCTTTCGGCCACACCGAAGTCATCCACGTAACTGACCACCACGCGCACCTGATTGCCGACCTGAGCCTGACCCAGCGTGAACGTGCTACCGGTGGCTCCGGCGATGTTGACGAAGCTAACCCCGTTGGTCGCCTGCCACTGGTAGGTGAACTGCGGATTGCTGAGGCCATCAAGGTCGATGATGCTCGATGTGTTAGCGGTCAACACTTGGTTCTGCGCCAAAAGACCGGTTACGGTCGGCCCTGCTGTCGGTGCGCTGTTCCCCGACGAGTCGACGATCTCCAGCGTGCCCTTGGCATCCTGATACACCGCCCGGACGCGGATGTTCAGACCCGCCACATCGTCCGCCACCCGGTAGGTGGTGCCGATCGCCCGCGATACCTCGCCGGCGGCGACAAAGGTGATGTCTTCATAAACGCCCGAGCCAGCAATGTTTTCGACCTGCCAGTAGTAAGCCACCCCACCGGTAACCGCGCCGGTCGGATTGGCCACACTTGCGTTGTCCGCGTCGTGTACCGCCCGATCGCTGACGCGCAGCAGTTGGCCGGCGACCGGCGTATCGTCACGCGCACCGGTGGCATCATCGAGGATCGCCAGATGACCCACTGGGCCGGCGTTTTGGGCGGTGCCCACTCCGGACGACTGCGCCTGGTCAGCGAACTGCAGACGCTCGATGCCCGTCAGGCGATCGACGCCATCACGCCCCGCCACCAGGTCGGTCACGATGACAGTATTGCCATCGACAACGACGCTATATTCCGACGCATTACCGGAGAACAGCGCGGTGTCGTACTTGTCATTGCCGGTCAGAATCTCCCGCACGATGACCAGTTGGCCTGGGTTGTAAGTACCGTTCAACATCGCCTGCACCATCGGCTCCATGCTGTCGAACGTGGCGATTTCCGGGCCAGTGCCATCAGCGTTCGCCCGTACGCTGATGCGTACGTTCAGCCACTTGTCACCATCGATGATGTCGTCACCACCGCGACCTTCGATCAGGTCGCTGCCGCTGCCACCGAGGATGATGTTGCCGCCGTCGAAGAACGTCGCTCCGGCTGGCAGCAAGCCCGCCAGACCGTTGATCAGGCTGATGTTGGTCAGCACACTGCCGGTTGCACCCGCGGTGGGTAGCGATGTCGCATCTTCGTTATCACCGCGCAGGAAGTCACCGTGGGACGAACCCGACAGACCTTCCATGATGTCGAAACGCACCAGCGCCGAGGCACCCGAACCCGGTACCGGCGGTACATCGAAAAAGCGGTCGCTGTAATCGATGGTCACGCCCTGGGCGAGGTCCTTGAAGGTCGCCCAGTCATAGCCGGAGCCGCCGATATAACGGTCACCGAAGCCGAGACTGCCGACCATGATGTCGTCGCCGCCTTCACCGTTGAACTTATCGTTCTCGTTACCGCCGATGAACACATCGTTGCCGATCACCGGGTCGTTGCCGAGCGGGTCGAAGTTGTCGCCAGGTGCACCGTCGGACGTGCCCTTCTCGATCCAGTCGTCGCCTTCGTTACCCATGTCCTGTTCGTTGGCTTTGCTGCCCAGGATGAAGTCGTTGCCCTGGCCACCAATGGCTTCGGAGGCGTCCTCACCGGTCACGATGAAGTCATTGCCGAAGCCGCCAATGATCAGGTTGATGCCATTGCCACCGTGCAGCACGTCGTTGCCGTCGCCACCCTGGATGTTATCGTCGCCGCCCAGGTCGGTGATAATGTCGTCGCCGGCGCCACCGCGCAGTTGGTCGTTGCCGTTACCGCCTTCGATGTGATCGTTGCCGCCATCACCCCAGACCGTGTCATCGCCATCACCGGCGATGAGGATGTCTGCGTTGTTGGTGCCGCCCAGCACGATGTGCTCTTCACCCGTGTACTTGACGTAATTGGCGTCCGGCCCCGCGGTCAGCGGGTTGTCGCGGAACACCACCTGATGGCCGTTACCGTCGAGCGGATCAGCGCTACCCAGGCCATCGTTGTACTGCTTGCTCTGGTCCCTTTCCAAATAGAACCCCGGGTCCGAGAACACCAGGCCAGGCAAGTGCGTGGCTGAGGTGTTGGCCATGATCAACTTGGCAAACGAGTTGCTTTCCAGCTCGGCATTCATCGACAGGCCAGAGGTACGCTCCAGATAGTAGAAGCGATCGCCATCCTGCAGTTTCTCCAGCTGGTTCTCGAACACGAAGTTGAAGGTCGTGCCGAGCATGCCGCCGAACGGAGTTTTCTCTTCTGCCAGGCCGCCGATCCATAGATCGATGGCATCGACACCCGTGATCGTCACACCCTTCAGATCGTCGGCAGTCCCCAGCACCCCATCCTTGCCGGCCTGCGTTACGTTGGCCCAGGCACCGCTGCCGTTGAGGAAGTCCAGGCGGTCAGATGGCGCACCCGTACCACCGAAGACCAGCGCCATGGCTGCGTCGCGTTTGCCTGCCATCGTGGTTGCTGCAGTAATCGAGCTATGCGTGCCATAGGCCGCGATGAAGTTGATCAACGACTCTGGATGTTTGAGGTGCTGCACCAGGTCGACCCAGCTGTTGTACGGCTTGAGTTGGGTATCACCGGTCTGGCTGTAGATGTCGCGGCGGATCGCGTTGAGCGAGGGAATCCCCACGTCGCGGCCACGGGCAATGTTGAGCGCCGGCAGGTCGAGCGGCAGGCCGAGCAGGTTATTGCGCAGCGCCTCGGTGACGAACTCGTCGATTTCGTTACCGGCCTGGCGAGTCACCCCGCGTATGATCGCACTGGTTGCATCCTCTGGCGTCACACCACTGGCGGCATACGCCAACGGGTTGAGGAACGCCGCGATCAAGCCCATTTGCTGATTGGGATCAGTGCTGTGCGGATCGCCCACCACGTGGAAATTGACGTCGAAGCGATCGACGGTCTCGGTCAGCATCGAGTGGCCAAACCGGTACACGGTGTGGGCGAACTCGGCGACGATCGAGGCATCAAGGTCGACGTCATAGACCTGGGTCGGTGCGAAGAACAGGTCGACCCGTGGCTGGATGGTCCGCGCAAACTCCTCGAACACCAGGTGCTGATACTGCATCTCGGTGCCGAACTTGGCAGCCTGGAACAAGCGCTCGCCATTCCACACCAGCGCATCGATCTGAGCCTGGTTGACTGGCAACGCGCTTACCGGATTGAGCAGCCACTCGTTGAGGAAGGCCACATCACCCGAATCGAGCACAGTGTCCTTGGTCTGCGCGACCAGCCGATTGTGCTCGGCGTGGAAGATCGCATGCACCGCAGTCAGGCCGATGTTCTCGTTGACCCGGCCGTCGCCAGCGATGTAGTGCGCATCGAGCAGTTCGTTGTCGTAGGCCAGGTTGGCCCCGGTCAGCGGATTGAACGGCACTGCGTTGCCCGCAACGTTATCCGCGTCAGGAACAAGCACGCCACCGCTGAACACCGGCACTGCATTGTTGTTGATGTCGACGAGGAACTGGTGACCGGTGCGCACAGCATTGGTCAGGTCAATGGGGGCAAGCGGATTGCCTTCCTTGAGGAAGTCATCCGCCGTGCCGCCAAGACCGTCAGCCCCCTTCATCACGACCATCGGGAAGCCGTTCGGCCCTTGATGAAATTGCCATAGGCATCGGTCGCCAACAGCGGGGCATTATCGACGTCAGCATCGGTAAGGTGGATACCCAGAACGTTGTTGGCTTGCGCCTTGACCACCTTCCAGGTCGCCATACCACCGATTTCGGTGTCGTCTGCAGTACCGTACTTGCCATCCGCCCCCAGGTCACGGTTAGTGATCAGCCTGCCGGTCGCGATGGGTCCGTCGTTAGTCAGCAAATAACCGCGCAGGAACACCTGGTGCGAAGGGTGCGAGCTGTAGGTCTGGTTCTGGTCCACGAACGGCGTGGTGGTGTTGGTATGCTCATGAATGTCATCGGCCGTGCCGAGAATGCCATCGGCCCCTGGCTGGTTGGTCGCGCGGGTCAGCACCATGAAGTTGGCGTGGCCGCCTGGCACATACAGCGGATCATCCGGTTGCAGCGGGATGAAGACGGTGCCCGAACCACCTTTGGTGACCAGGTCCAGACCATGATCGAAGAACTGCCCGAAGAAGGTCATCCAGGCGTTGAACGGCGCGGACAACCCCGCATCCGCCGCGGTGTTCTCGAACAGGTACACATTGTGGTCGTCGGCAGTACCGAACTGACCATCCATCCCGGGCTGGCGACTATCTGTACGCCATCCTTGAGCACGTCGTCGTTGCCCGCACCCACCACGCCGAAGTCGAGATGACCGTTCGCACCCGGGTTGTAAGCCGTGGCATAAGCCGCCGGGTTGTTCGACGTCTGGTCGACGATCAAATTACTGATGGTGCGCGGCTGCGAGTCAATCACAGTGCCGCTGTTCGACGCATACGTCGTTCCCGATTGAGCCGGATTGAACACCGGATCGGTCAAACGCGGGAAGGTGTTATCGGCGGCACCATACTCGGTGTGGTTGTTGCCGTTGAGGTTCATCAGGTTGTTGTTCGACCCGTCGACCGCACGCAAACCCAACGGCGCGCGGATATTCGGGATCAGCGAGAGGATGTCCTGACCGGCCGCATCAGCCTCGGCAATCTTGATCTGATCAAGGATGAAGTTGAGGTCAGAGCGGACCATGTGCAGGCCCGCGCCACCCGCGGTAGCATCGACGACAGGTACCGGCGCCGTTGGCACAACCGGAGCGCCGGGAACCACCACGGTAGTCGGCTGCGAGAACACCATTTCAGTCGTGCCATGAGCATCCTGGTAGATCGCCTTGACCCGCAACGACAACCCGGCAAGATCCGGGGAGACCTTGAACGAGGTGCCGTCGGCACTCTGGAACGCCAGGTCACCGGCAGGTAACAGGATGATGTCTTCGAACACGCCGCTGCCTGGATTTGCCTCGAACTGCCAGTAGTAGGACACCGAGGAGTTGTTGAGAGTACCGCCGACGTTGTCGGCATCGCTCACTCCGGCCACGCTGACAGTCAGCATGTCGCCGACCGTTATCGCTCCGCCGTTTCCATCCGTGACGGTCGGTCTGCCAACCGGTTGTGCATTGAGCCCTTCCACCAGCACTCGCTGGGTATCGGCGAACTGCAGGCGTTCGATATGCAGCAGGTATCGGTGCCGTCGCGCCCTGCTACGGTATCCGTTACCGTCCAGACATCGTCCGCCACATTGACCGTGCCACGGGTGTCCTGGGTCACCGTGTACTCGGACTGAAGCCCGGAGAAAATCGCGGTGTCGAAGGCCGCCCCGCCCGTCGAGGTGCCGGGCAGGATTTCCCGCACGGCCTTGAGCTGACCCGGGTTATAGGTGCGGTCCAGCATGAACGGAATCATGTCGACCATGCTGTCGAAGCTGGCGATCTCGGGGCCGGTATGGTTAACGTCACCGGGGGCATAAACCGCGATTCTGACGTTGAGCCATTTGTCCCCGTCGATCAGGTCATCGCCACCGCGGCCTTCGATCAGGTCACTGCCATTGCCACCGAGGAGGATGTTGCCTGTGGCAAAACCGGTAGTCGGCAACCCGGCATCGGCCAGAAACTGCGCCAGTCCGCGGATCAACGCCACATTAGTCAGCGCACTGCCCGTGGCACCACCGTGGTTGACGATAGTGACGGCATCGACATCATCGCCTTTGAGTACATCGGCGAATTTCGACCCGGACACGCCTTCGACCTCGGCAAAACGGTCGAGGATCGAGGCCGGCGAGGCGCCGACCGGATTGAACACCCCGGCGTTCTGGTTTGGCGCATTGCCGTGCGGTTGGGCCAGCGCGGCCAGGCTCAGGTCAACGGTCACGCCGACCTTGTCATTTTTGTAGGTCACCCAGTCGAAACCGGACATGCCGTCCATCTTGTCCTGGGCATCGCTGCCGACAAAGATGTCATCGCCACCCTCGCCGATCATTTCGTCGAAGCCACCGCCACCGACAAAGATGTCGTTGCCGATCACATCGTCGGTGAGCAACGGAGCGGCGTTATCGCCAGGCGCACCGTCCTGGGTGCCCTTCTCGATCCAGTCATCGCCTTCGTTGCCGGTCGGTGGCAGGTTGGTCTTGGCACCGAGGATGAAGTCGTCACCCTGACCGCCGAAGGTCGTGGTGATGTCCTCTGTGGTGACGATGAAGTCCTGGCCATCGCCACCCAGAATCAGGTTGCCTAGAGCAAGCATGCTACCGGCGATGATCACGTCGTTACCGGCATTACCTTCCAGACGGTTGTCGCCGAACGAGTCGGTAATGATGTCATCGCCTGCTCCACCCAGTACCGCATCATTCCCGGCACCGCCTTCCAGACGGTCGTTGCCGCCGTCGCCGTAAACGGTGTCATCGCCGTCACCGGAGATGATGATGTCATTGCCGGCGGTGCCGCCCAGCACGACATGGTCTTCACCGGTGTACTGCAGATAATTGCTGTCTGCACCCGGTGTGTCGGGGTTGTCGCGAATCACCAGCTTCACGATCTCCACGCCGTTGATCATGATGCCGCCTGTCGGGTCGGCAGTGCCGTCCGCGCCAAGACCGGTGAACTGATTGGCCTGATTCACTTCGAGGGTGAAAGTCGGCGTCAGGAACACGGTGTTCGACAGGTGGGTGACATCCGTGTTGAGCATGATCAGCTTGGCAAAGGAGTTGTTCTCAAGCTCCGTGCCGAAGTTCAGGCCCGCGGTACGCGACAGATAGTAGAAGCGGTCGCCGTTCTGCAACGCCTCCAGTTGGGTTTCAAACACGAAGTTGAACGACGAGCCAAGCATCCCGCCGAACGGCATTTTCTTCTCGGCGAGGCCACCGACCCAGAAGTCGATATCGTCCACACCGGTGGTGGTGACGCCATTGACCATGGCGTAGATGCCCGTACTGTTGAGGAATGCCAGGCGATCCGCTTCTGTGGCGGTAAAGGTTCGCTCACTGGCAGTGCCGGCGTTGATCACCGCGCTGCCGCCGAACACCAGGGCAGCGGCGACCGCACGCATCTCGACCAGCGTATCCACATCGGCCGCAGTCAATGCTCCGTGGGTGCCGAAGGCCGCGATGAAGTTGACCAGGGATTCGGGGTGCTTGAGGTTGTTGGCCAGGTCGGCCCAGCTGATGTACGGCTTGAGCTGACTATCACCCGTCGCCGCGTAGAACTCACGCCGCGCCTCATTCAAGGTGGGGATGCCAGTGTCGCGACCGCGCGCCAAGTTCAGGGCCGGCAAATCGAGCGGCAGACCCAGCAGGTTGTTGCGCAACGCTTCGGTGACGAACTCGTCGATCTCGTTGCCAAGCTGGCGGGTCACACCGCGAATGATCGCCCCTGCCGCTTCGTCCGCAGTAGCCCCGCTGCCAGCGAATGCCAACGGGTTGAGGAAGGCTGCGATCAGACCGAGTTGCGAGTCCGGGTTGTTCGGGTCAGTGAGGAGCGGATTGAACTGGGGGTCGAAGCGATCGACGGTCTCGGTCAACATCGAGTGACCGAAGCGGTACACCACGTGGGCGAACTCAGCGAGGATTGCCGGGTTGATCGAGGTGTCATAACCGTTGGGGGCAAGGAATTCGTCGACTTGCGGCTGAACGGTCCGCGCGAACTCCTCGAACACCAGATGCTGGTACTGCATCTCGGTACCGAACTTGGCAGCCTGGAACAGGCGTTCGCCGTCCCACACCAGCGCCGCGATTGCGGCCGGTGTAGTCGGTATCGCGGCCACGTCATCCACCAGCCACTCATTGAGGAAGGCCAGATCGCCGGCGGCAAGAATGGTGTCCTTGGATTGCTGGACCAGGCGGTTGTGCTCGGAGTGGAACACATGGTGCACGGTGGTCAGGCCGATGTTCTCGTTCGCCCGGCCGTCGCCAGCAATGTAGTGGGCGTCGAGCAGTTCGTTGTCATAGGTCAGGTTGTTGCCGCCCGCGCCAACGGGCTGCGAATTGCCGACAAGGGTGTCACCATCGGCCTGCAGAACCCCACCGACGACAACCGGTGCGGCATTGTGGGCGATGTCGTCGAGGAAACCATGCCCGGTGCTGACGGCGCTGGCCAGACTGATGGGAGCTGCCCGGTTGCCTTCGACCAGTTGAGTGACGTCATCAGCCGTCCCGGCGATGCCGTCAGCACCGTTACTGACGCGCATCACCACCTGCGGCATGCCACCCGGCCCCCGGATGAAGTTGCCATACGCATCAGTTGCCAGCAGCGGCACGTTGTGCACATCGGCGTCGGTCAGGTTGATGCCGAGAATGTCACGGGCCTGGGCCTTGACCACCGCCCAGGTCGCCATGCCGCCATTTTCACCGGAGCCATCATCGGCGGTGCCGAACTTGCCATCGGCGCCGAGATCGCGGTTGGTAATCAAGCGCCCCGTTGCAATCGGGTCACCTGCCGCGTTGAGGACATACTCGCGCAGGAACACCTGATGCGAGGGGTGCGAGCTGTAGGTCTGGCTTTGGTCTACAAACGGCGAGGTGGTGTTGAGCTGGCCATCATCGGCAGTGCGAGTATTCCGTCCGCGCCGGGGGTATGCACTGCTCGTGGCAGCACCATGAAGTTAGTCGGGCTGCCCGGTACGAACAACGGATCGTCCGGCTGCAACGGAATGAATACGACGTCGGTGCTGCTCTTGGTGACCAGGTCGAGGCCGTGGTCGAAGAACTGGCCGAAGAAGGTCATCCACGAGTTGAAGCCGGCAGTCAGACCGGCGTCCGCCGACTTGTTGGGAATGAAGAAACTTCCTTGTCGTCGGCCGTGCCGAACACGCCATCCTGACCGGGGCTGATCACCGGGTCGGCACCACCGTTCGCCGCAACCGCAGCCGGGTTATTGGCGGTCTGGTCGACGATCAGGTTGCTGATAATCCGTGGCTGCGGGTCGGTCACATTCCCTGGCGCGGCATATGCCGCTCGATACTGGGCATCAAGCAGGCGCAGGAAGGAATTGTCCGCAGCGCCAAACTCGCTTTGTCCGGCGACCAGGTTGTTGTAGCTGCCATCGACGGTACGCAGGCCGAATGGCACCTGACTGTTGGGTAGCAAATCAATGAGGCTGGCGCCATGGGCGTGCGCTTCTGCGATAAAGATTTGTTTGAGGATGAACTCCAGGTCCGACTTGCTGAAATTGGCCATTTTCGATTGCCTCGATCTAGCTGGGGGGGTCAGGCGCGGGACGATAAAATCCTCCCGCGCCCAGTCAGGTGCTGACTTGCGCAGTTTGTTGGTTCATTTTTTTGGCGAGAGCAGGCACGGGAAAGGCAAAGCCGTTACCGGGGATGTGCGCCTGGAATTCGCGGAATGAATTTCGCTAAGCGGTTAGGCAGAGCGAATCCGAGCCTTGGGTGGGCCATGGAAACAGGAAGCGAAGGCGAACTTCCTGAACAGCTCCGTCAGTGTGCAAAAGAACGTAATGATCGACATGTGTTGCTCCTTCGGAAAATCACGTGCCTTGCATGTGCCAAAGCGATGGCTGGCTTGCGGCGGGCGACCCCCCACCAAGACTAAAGTTCCATAGCAAAAGGCTGTCAATATTTCGCCGCTAAAACTGACGACCGGCATTTAGCCGTCTCAACTAGCTGTTTTTAAAAGATATATAGAAAATTAAGCGCAGCTATAGAGCAAAATGTTATTTGAAACTGGCCGCGCCAGAAAACAAACGCAACTACGCTGCTGCATGTGGAAGCACCGCAGAGGTTTTCGCAAGGTTCGCCAAAAGAGCGACCCGGCCTGCGTGTCAACTCGCTGTCACATCGACTGTTACTGGTGCGCCGCAAAAGCGACCGGTTTTTCGAAGAGGGAGGCCCCAAATGCACAAGCAGCCGAGCACCCGCTCAGAACTGGCCGATGCGATCTTTCGCCTACGCCGCAGTTTTTACTCGCTGGCAGGGTTCAGCGGCGTCATCAACGTCATGATGTTGACGCCAGCCGTTTACATGCTGCAGGTCTATGATCGGGCCCTGGTCAGTCGTAACGTCACAACGTTGACGATGTTGACCTTGTTGGTGATTGGGCTGTTCCTGCTGATGTCCACGCTGGAACTGGTTCGCACCCGCGTGCTGATCCGGGTCGGCAATTGCCTCGACATGGATCTCAACCGGCGCATCTTCACCGCGGCATTCGAGCGCAACCTGAGTCGCGCCGGAGGTAACCCGGCTCAGGCCCTGCAAGATCTCGCACAGGTTCGTCAGTTCCTCACCGGCAATGCCCTGTTCGCTTTCTTCGATGCGCCGTGGACGCCGATCTACCTGCTGGTCGCCTATCTGATCCACCCGCTGCTCGGACTGCTCACCCTGATCGGCTCGCTGATTCTGATGGGCCTGGCCTGGCTCACCGAGAAGGCGACGCAGAAGCCGCTGGCCGAAGCCAATCATGCCGCCCTCTCCTCCGCCACCTACGCCAACAACAACCTGCGCAACGCCGAAGTCATCGAGGCCATGGGCATGCTGCCGTCGATCAGCAAGCGCTGGTACCAAAGCCATTTGCGCATTCTGGAAATGCAAACCCTGGCCTCCGACCGCGCCGCCATCATCAGCAGCACCGGGCGTTTCGTGCGTATCACTTTGCAGTCGCTGATCCTCGGCGCCGGCGCGCTGCTGGCGATCGAAGGCAAGATCACCCCGGGATGATGATTGCCTGCTCGATCCTCACCGGCCGTGCGCTGGGCCCGGTGGAACAGGTCATCGCGTCGTGGAAGCAACTGCTGGGCTGCCGGTCGGCCTGGGGCCGACTCAACGAGATGCTGCACGACTATCCGCGCCGACCACCGAGCATGTCGCTGCAGCGGCCACTGGGCATGCTGGCGGTGGAGAATGTGTTTGCCGGCGCCCCCGGCACCAACAACACGATTCTGCGCGGGTGAGCTTCAACCTCTCGCCCGGCGAAAGCCTTGGCGTTATCGGCCCATCCGCCTCGGGCAAATCCACCCTCGCCCGCCTGCTGGTTGGCGTCTGGCCGGCACAGGCCGGCAAGGTGCGCCTGGACAGCGCAGACATATTCACCTGGAACAAGGGCGAACTTGGCCCTTGGCTCGGCTACCTGCCACAGGACGTGGAGCTGTTCGAGGGCAGTATCGCCGACAACATTGCGCGCTTTGGCGAAGTGGACAGCGACGCGGTCATCCGCGCCGCCAAGAGCACTGGAGTGCACGAGATGATCCTGCGTTTTGCGCAAGGTTATGACACCCGTCTGAGCACCGATGGCAGCCCGCTTTCCGGTGGCCAGAAGCAACGCATCGCCTTGGCCCGCGCGCTGTATGGCGAACCCAATCTGATCGTGCTGGACGAGCCGAACGCCAACCTCGACGACGTCGGCGAAAAGGCCCTGGTCGATGCGCTGGCCGAACTCAAGGGCCGCGGCGCCACCGTCATTCTGATTTCCCACCGTCCTAACGTGCTCTGCGCCGTCGATAAGGTGCTGATGCTGCGCGACGGCGGCGTGCAGATGCTCGGCACGCGCGACGAAGTATTCACCGCGCTGCGCAAGGCCAGTGTGATGCCTGCAGGCGCGCCGACTCCGCTGGCCTCTGTCAAAGCGCGGGAGTGACCGATCATGCAAACGAGTCAACACACCGAGATGATTCAAGCCGATCCCAAGAGCGTGGTAGATCTGGACGTCGGTAAACCCGCGCGCTGGGGCGTGTGGCTGGTGCTCGCCGGCTTCGGCGGCTTCCTTCTGTGGTCGTGGCTGGCGCCGCTGGATGCCGGCGTGGTAGCGACAGGCACGGTCAAAGTCACCAGCAATCGCAAAGCCGTGCAGCATCTCAGCGGCGGCACTGTGGAGGCCATTCTCATTCGCGAAGGCGATGTCGTGACAAAAGGCCAGGTGTTGGTCCGCCTCGACTCGTTGCGTGCCGTTGCCGAACAGGGTGCGGTCAGCGCCCAGTACATCGTCAGCAAGACGGTGGAAAACCGCCTGGAAGCGGAACGTGACGACCGCGCTGTGGTGAACTTCGATCCCGAGCTGCTCAAGCGCTTCGGGGATGACCAGCGCCTGGTGGCC
The DNA here is from genome assembly GCF_002277815.1 of Pseudomonas sp. ERMR1:02. Taxonomy (GTDB): domain Bacteria; phylum Pseudomonadota; class Gammaproteobacteria; order Pseudomonadales; family Pseudomonadaceae; genus Aquipseudomonas. The sequence goes on along the minus strand of NZ_NKJI01000013.1, from coordinate 125,095 downwards.
GCCATGGATCTGCAACAGCGCCTGCTGGACACCCGGCGCGCCGGTCTCGCTGGCGAAATCAGCATCCTGCAGGAAAACCTGGCGGCGTCGGCGGTGCAGCTCAAGGGCCTGCAACAGGTCTATAGCGCCCGCGCCTCGCAGATCAACTTCCTCAACCAGGAACTACAAGGCACCCGCGTGCTGGCGGCCGAAGGCTATGTGCCGCGCAACCGCCTGCTTGAGCTGGAACGCAGCAATGCCGACCTCGCCGCCAACCAGGCCGAGAACCTCAACAACATCGCTCGCGTGCGTAGCCAGACCACCGAAATCAAGCTGCGTATCCTGCAGCGCCAGCACGATTACCTGAAGGAAGTCGAATCGCAACTGACCGACACCGCCAAGGAAAACACCACCCTGGCCGACCGCTTGCGCGCGCTGGACTATGAAGTAACCCACACGGTCATTCGATCGCCCATCGATGGCATGATCCAGTCCCTGAGCATCGCCACCGTCGGCGGGATCATTCAGCCGGGCTTCAAGATCATGGAAATCGTTCCGGTCAACGAACCGCTGCAGGTCGACGCGATGATTCCCGTGCAGGCCATCGACAAAATGGTCCCGGGCCTGGCCGTGGACATTTCCTTTCCGGCCTTCAACCATGCCCAGACGCCAAACATCCCCGGCCGCGTGAAGACCATCTCCGCCGACCGCCTGATGGACGAGGAAAGCAAGCAACCGTTCTATCTGGCTCAGGTGGAAGTCACGCCCGAAGGCATGAACCTGCTTGACAGCAATCACATTCGCCGGGCATGCCCGCCAGCGTCACCATCAAGACCGGCGAGCGCAACATGCTGAGCTATCTGCTCAAACCGATGCTCGACCGTGTAGACAGCTCATTCAAGGAGCAATGAAAATGGACCGTCATTGCCTGTTTTTCTGCCTGCTGGGGCTGAGCCTGCCGGCCAGCGCCATGGACCTCAAACAAGCCTGGGATCTGTTGCAGTACCAAGGCCCTGTCTACCGCGCCGCCGTGCATGAAAAGGAGGCCGGCGAGGAAAACCGCGCCATCGGCATGGCGGGTTTGCTACCGCAGATCAATGCCTCGGCCTACGACAACAAGGTCAATGGCACCCAGCGCCAGAGCGGCATCGAAAGGGATCTGGACTACGACTCCAAGGGCGCTAACGTGCGCTTGCGCCAGCCGCTGTTCAACAAACAGAAAATGGCCGAGTACCGCCAGGGTAAACAGCGTGCCGACTACAGCGTCGCGGTGTTCGATGCCAAGAGTCAGGACGCCGCGGTGCGCCTGGCCGAAAGCTATTTCGACGTGCTTTTGGCCAGCGAAACCATCGTCCTGGCCAAGTCCAAGCTGAGCGCCTTCGATGAGCAACTCGCGTCGGCGAAACGGCGCATGGATCTGGGGGCCGGCACCGTCACCGACATCGACGAGTCGGTCGCTCGCCGCGACCTTGCCGAAGCCGAGCTGATCGAAGCGCAGGACAACCTGATCAATGCGCGCCGCAAGCTTGAGGAATACATCGGAGAAACCCCCGAATCGCTGACCACCTTGCGTCCGAGCTTCGATACGCCACCGCTGTTACCGAGCAACCTGCAGGACTGGTTGATCAAGGCTCAGACCGATAGCCCGCTGATCCTTGCGCGCCGTCATAGCAGCAACCTCGCTGAAGAAGAAGTGAAGCGCGCCAAGGCTGGTCACTGGCCGACACTGGATTTCGTTGCCGGCTACACCGCGGGCGAGAGCCAATCAATTTCCGAGCTGAATCAACGCAACCGCTACGGCTCAATCGGGCTGGAAGTCAATCTCCCGCTGTACAACGGTGGCGGTACCAGCGCGCTGACACGCCAAGCCAGTGCCAATAGTTTCAAGGCCCTGGACGAACTCGACGCCACGCGACAGGAAGTTATCTCCGGAACCACCCGCGAGTATGCCGGCGTACAGAGCGGCGCAAAACGTATTCACGCACTGGAGCGGGCCGTGGAGTCCAACGAACGCTCACTGACTTCGACACGCAAGGGCTTCAAGGAAGGAGGCACCAGCACCAACTCGGACGTCCTCAATGCCGAAGAGCTGCTCTTCGTGGCGCGCCACGATCTGTTCGAGGCCAAGTTGCGCTATTTGATGTCGCGTCTGCGCCTGGCCTCTTCGGTAGGCAGTCTGGGTGACGACGATATCGACCACATAAATGACTACCTCGGCCCGGAGTTACTGGTCACCAACTAATTTCCATCTACCGGCCGCTGACTAGTCCTAGTACCCGCAACAGCTGTCGTCCCGCACCTGGAGACGGCGGGGCATCACGCGAGGGGTGAAAAATGAAACGTGCGACACCACCATGCAATTCCATCGACTTGCTGCGCAGGTCCAGCCTGCCCTGTGCGATGCTCCTTACCCTGAGCACCGCCAATGCCGCGCCGCTCGACGATGTCAGCTATCCGCCACCGACGGACCCCTCGGCGTATAGCAATCCCCCGGCCGACCCGAAGGCCGCGCTGGACGCCTTGAAAACAATGCCGCCGACCAACCAGGGCGCGATTGCCCTGCCCAACGGCGCGTATGGCGACCGCAACACCCCGCGCGCCGAAAACGTGCTACCGCCAAGTCTGCAAACCTCGTTCAAAATCCCCACCAACGGCAAGCCCAGCCCATTGTTCGGGGCGCAACCCTTTACCCAGCAACTGCTGCTGTTCGAGGAATTCGGCACGGAAAAACTCGACCCGACCCTGCCCGCGCCGACACTGACATTCCCTGTGCCCCTTGCCGGCCCGGCGCCACAGCAGGACCCGGACAACATCGCTCGCAGCGGCCCGTCGAGTTCGGCACTGGAAGCCTTCATGCGCCAGCCCGGGCTTTACCCATTTCCGTCGCAGTACTCCAACGTGCTGGACCGCAACCCGTGGAAAGCGCAGATCGAAGCCTTCCTCAACCGCCATCCGGTAGGTTCGTCGGCCGAAGGTCGTCCGCCAGGAAAAGGCTGGTCGCATCAACGCTGGAACGAGTTCTACCCGCAGGTCGCCTTCAAAACCGTGCAAGCGGGTGCCAAACTCAACGGCGGCATGCGCGACCGCCGACAAATGCACAACTACGCCGCCGGTGAGTTCGGGCCTGGCGGGCTCTACTACCAGACCTCGGACATCCCGACCACAACGGGCACCACCAAAGGCATCGACACCCGATTTCACCCCAACATGCCGATTCAGAACCACAAAGCGCTATGGACCTTCGACGGCACCTTTCCGGCAAAACTGCTGATGGTGCGTTACGGCCAACCGGTGCTGATGCGTCACTACAACGCCCTGCCGATCGACCCGTCGGCCAACATGGGTTTCGGCCTGCACACCATCAGCACCCACGAACACAACGGCCATAACCCGGCCGAAAGCGACGGCTATACCAATGCGTTTTTCTTTCCCGGGCAGTACTACGACTATCGCTGGCCAATGCAACTGGCCGGTTACGACACCATCAACACCAAGGCTGAAGATCCTCGCGCAGCGTTCCCCTGCGCCCCGGGCGAAACCCTGTTCGTCAACGACACCACACCAGGCCTGAAAACCTGCCAGAACGGCAGCATCAAGATCCGCGGCGACTGGCGTGAAACCATGAGCACCCACTGGTTCCACGACCATATGCTCGATTTCACCGCGCAGAATGTCTACAAGGGCAACGCGGTGATGATGAACTACTACAGCGCGCTGGATCGTGGCAACGAAGCGCTGGAAGATGGCGTCAACCTGCGCCTGCCCAGCGGTTCGGCGCTGCCGTGGGGCAACCGCGACTATGACGTCAACCTGATGGTGGCCGACAAGGCCTGGGATAAGAACGGCCAACTGTGGTTCAACCCGTTCAACACCGACGGCTTCCTCGGCGATCAGATCCTGGTCAACTGGCAGTACCAGCCAAAACTGAAAGTGCGCGCGCGCAGCTATCGTTTCCGCATCCTTAATGGCTCGGTATCGCGCTACTTCAGGATCGCGCTGGTACGTGAAATCGTCGGAAACGGCGGCGAATTCCCCGGGCCGGCAGGTTCGGGCGTGTCTTATGCCCGCGTGCCGTTCCACATGATCGGCAACGACGGCAACCTCATGGAACACGCCGTGCCGTTCGACGGCAGCATGGACATGGACGACGACGGCGACAAACAGGACCACAACGCCATCCTGCCCACCCAAGGTATCGCCGAGCGTTATGACATCATCGTCAACTTCGCGAAAAACGGGATCAATACCGGCGACAAGCTGTACTTCGTCAACCTGATGGAGCATCAGGGCGGCAGGGGTCCGGAGAAGATTGAGCTGAAACTGGCCGACGTGCTGTCCGGGAAGTACAAAGCGGTGCTCAAGATGGGCAGCAAAGGGCTGGAATGGGACAAGGGCGACCCCGTAGTGGGCAAGTTCCTGCAGTTGGTTGTGCAGCCTTACAGCGGCACGGATGTGAGCATGAACCCGGCCGATTACGAGCCCGCGAAACCGGGCAAGGCGGCGGGCAAAATCATGATCCCGCTGACCTTCAACCGTGACGACCCGACGGTGCAGGCCAAACTGAAACTGGCGCGGCATCGTGAGTTCATTTTCGGTCGCTCCGACGGCACTGACGAAGAACCCTGGACCATCAAGTCCGAAGGTGGTTTTGGCTACAGCATGGACGCACGGCGGCTCAGTGCCGCCCCGCAATTGGCCAACGGCCCAACCGATGCCGGCTACAGCGGCGACGGCACTCTGGAAGTGTGGAAAATCAAGAACGGAGGCAACGGCTGGAACCATCCGGTACACGTGCATTTCGAGGAAGGGATCGTCCTCAGCCGCGACGGCAAGGCGCCGCCGGAATGGGAAAAATGGGCGCGCAAGGACGTGTATCGCATCGGCGAAGGCATCGACAGTTCGGTGGATGTGGAAATGGCGATCCACTTCCGCGAGTTTGCCGGGACCTACATGGAGCACTGCCACAACACCCAGCACGAGGACACATCAATGCTGCTGCGCTGGGATATCGAGCATCCGGGTCAGTTCCAGTTGATGCCAACGCCCCTGCCCGGCTGGGACGGCGTCACCTACGTGAACTCTGCGGCGCTGCCGACCTTCCGCACCGGCGGTAGCGAAAACAAAAATCCGATCGCCAAACCCGATAGCGCCACCAGCAAAAACGGCAAACCGCTGACCATCAAAGTCCTGGCCAACGACACCGACCCTGACGGTAATGTGCCACTTAAAGTGGTGGGGCTGACGCAACCGGGCGCAGGCCAGGGCACGGTCAGCACCGACGGTGTGCAGGTGATCTACACACCACCGGCCACAGTCGCTGGGACGTTCACTGCGAACTTTACCTATCAAGTCAACGATGCCAAGGGCGCGGTGTCGGCACCGGCGACAGTGTCCGTGAAGGTCTCGGCACCGGCAACGGTGACGGCAACACGCTGATCGGCAGCACAGCCCGCTGACGGGAGTCTTCCACGAAGGCATCCCGACGGCGTAATGCTGTTCCGTTTAGGTTGGGGGACTGTGATCGCATATTTGGATTGGATTGGGTGAATATCCATTGCTGCGGTAACGGCGGCTGGCGGTTTCGCTCTTACAGCGAGTCACTTGGAAAAGCGCCAAGTAACCAAGCGCTCTTGCCCCTTTCGTTCGGTACCTCGCTAATGCTCGGCATGCCCTCGCTCCGGTCCTGCTCCGTGGGCCCGCCGCGATCGGCCATCCTTGGCCGGGCGCGGCTAACCCGGCATCCATGCCGGGTTGCCCACTGCGCAGAACCTGCGCTCGGCCTCTCGAGGGGCAAGAAGATCAACAGCAAAAGCAGCCGCGAGGCGGCCTGACAGCCGACCTGATTTATAGATACGCGCACGCGCTCTTGACCTGATCGTTCCCACGCTCTGCGTGGGAATGCCGCCAGGGACGCTCCGCGTTCCGCTCTTGACGCAAGGCTTGAGTCTTGCGCAATGGTGACGCGCAGCGTCACAGGATGCATTCCCACGCAGAGCGTGGGAACGATCAGCACACGCTTATTGGCAGCGCAGTGGGCGCATGCTACTGGTCAACAGGACGACTGGCTTGCCTGCCGACATCTCCGAATTCAACCGGTGTCTTAATGTAAAACAAGGAAATGTCTTCGACCTCAAGTCGCTCAAACAAGCGCACAGATTCTTCTTCGGTCATGGCCAGGCGGATCTCGGTGGGTTGATCAGCCAGCTCAAAAAAATGTGAGGAATGCAGTTTCCCGGAATGCCCGAAGCCTTCGATACCGGTTGCCAGGGTAGCCCCGCGCAATCCCATTTCCTTGGCCAGATCAACCAGCCAGTCACCGAGCATTTTTCCGTGATGGCGACGGTTCTGCTGGGTGAAGAAAATCACCAAAAAACCTTTCATGACTGATCACCTCTTTAGCGTGTGCCAATCAATTGATACGACAGAAGCCCATGCGTGGTATTGCGACACGAGTGCCTCATTCCACGCCATCCGTCCATTGCGGGCACCCACGGTCAGGCGGCGGCAAGTCCTCCATCAATCAGGTAGATCGCGGCAGAAAACGTCACGATCGACAGCACGGTACTGACCAGTATGGATGTCGCGGCTTCACTCTGGTAGGCGCCTGTCTGGTTCGCAAACATCGCCGGGATCGTCGCCGACGGAAGTGCGCAAAGCAGGATCATCTGTTGTGCGTACAGTCCATGCGTGCCCAGCACGACAGTGGCCGCGAACATCAACACAGGGTGAATGAACAGCTTGAGCCCAAGGTTGGTCCACACCTCCCCCGACATTTTCAGCTTCTCCGACGACATGATCAATCCCAGGCACAGCAGGGAAACACCAGGCGTCGCCTTGCCGAGAAGATTGAGTGACTCCGCAGCAAGGGGAGGAAGCTTGACCTGCAGCAGGGAGAGAAGAATGCCCAGGGCTGGAGCCCACATCAGCGGGCGGCGTACCGCACCCGACAGGCTCGACACGAACGCCTGGGTGCCGCTGCCTTTGCCATCGGCGATGGTGAGCAACATGGTCGTCACCGGGATCATCACCAGGCTCGCGACGAGGTTCAGCACGAGCACCGAATAGATACTGCCCGCTCCGAACATCGCGCCAAGGATAGGAATACCCATGAAGGCGGCATCAGGATAGCCGTTGACGAAACCCTTGAGCGTTGCAATCTTGAGGTCGCGAAAGCGCAACCAGCCAATCACGAGCGCTATCGTGTACATGCCCATGATGCCGATGAACGTGGCCACGATGAATTTGAAGTCGAAGAGCTGTTCACGAGGCGTGCTCGCCATCCCGACAAAAAGCAGCGCCGGGAATATCCAGCCGAGCACCAGTCGGCTGATCAGCAGGCTGTCAGAATGGGTAAGCCGTCCGCGCTTGCCGGCGATATAGCCAAGCACGATCACAAATGCGACGGGCAAGATTGGTCCTACGATCCTGTCTAACATGTCATCAATCCTCGTATTTGTTTTTATCAAGAATGTCGTCATGGCTGATCGAGGCCGACACGACGACTGTTGCGTCGGCTTCGATCAACGGTGCAAGCGGCTTGTTTGGTCAGGGCTTGAAGCGGTAGTCGCGAATGACGTCCGGATCCGGTTCGATTCCCAGCCCCGGTCCTTGCGGTACGTCGATGCGTCCGTTACGCGGAATGATCGCGTCGCCATAGAGCTGCGCTTCGAGATCGAAATAGCGCCATTCGACCAGGGATTTCGCACCACCCAGGGCGGCACTACCCTGCACGGCGGCCAGCAGGCCGGGACCGTCATAAAAGGCGTGGACCATCACCGTGACGCCATGGGCATTCGCCAACGCATAGACTTTTTGCAGTTCGGTGATGCCGCCCATTTTTGCAGGGCTGGGCTGAATGAAATCGACCGCGCCGGCTTCAAGCAGATGCTGGAAGTCCATCAGCGTCGACGCGTTCTCGCCGGCCGCAACCGGAATGCCGCCTTGCCTGCGTACCGTCGCCAGACCCGAATAGTTTTCCGGCGGCCACACCGGTTCTTCGATCCAGCGCAGATTCAGCGGGCGAAGCTTCTCGGTCATATCGAGCGCTTCGCGTACTGTCCACGGTGCGTTGACGTCGAGCGTGATTTCCACGCCGGGGCCCGCGGCTTCACACGCGGCGCGGATGACTTCGATATCAACCTCGTGCAGCTTGAGGTGTCGGAAACCGCTGTTGACCGCGCGCTGCACATTGACCCGGATAAGTTCGGGGTCGGCATAGCGAATCAGGCTTGCATACGCCGCAAGTGAAGTGGCCTCACTGCCGCCAAGCAGCTGGTAGATCGGTTTACCGGCCGCTTTGCCAGCGATATCCCACAGCGCGATGTCGATCGCCGACAAGCCATAGATGAACGCACCACTGCGACCGAAGACGTGAAACTTCTTCTGCAGATCGCCCTGCAACTTCTCGCGACGCGTGACATCACAGCCGATCAATTCGGGCGCAAGGATCGTGTCGATCACGATTTTCACTGCAGGTATCGCGGTGAAGCCAAAGGTTTCGCCCCAGCCGACGATACCGTCATCAGTGGTGACTTTAACCACAAGGGAATCGACCATCTGCAGGTCTTTTGGCCCCCAGACCCCACCGGCGGACCGACCACCCGTCGTGAAGGGAATCCGAAGCGGAATGGTTTCAATGCTGGCAATTTTCATAAGACTGCGCCTCAAGAAGGTTGCAAAGGTGACGCGGCGTTTTGCGGATTTCGCCCGTGTCAGGTTGAGAACAACGTACATGACGTCCTGTTGTCCTTCAACAGAACAACCGATGCTATTCCGCAAGCGTATGCCTGCTTATGACTCAACATATTGAATTTATTAGATTTAATTATTGATGCTGATATTGAAATTCAGTTTTAACTGACGGGAACAAGTCTTCTGATGTAGATTAAGAAGACAAGTGAGAGAGGTGAGCGAGCATGAGTGAAATGAATGTGCAACCCGTAGCGCGGCGACCTCATCTTGCCGAGCACATCGCCCGCTCGTTGAGCGACGAGATTGCCTCCGGACGGCTGCGGCCGGGAGACCGCTTGCCCACCGAACAGTTTCTGGCGCAAAACTTCGGCGTCAGCAGGAACGTCGTACGGGAGGGGATCGCGACGCTTCGAGCCCAGGGGCTGATCCAGTCACGCCAGGGCGTGGGCGTATTCGTCTCGCCCGCAACTCAATCGCTGGAGCCTCTACCACCGCGCGAGAGTGCGCCGTTGCTGGACGGTGATAACACGATCCGCAACATGTTCGAAGTGCGGGCCGTATTGGAAAGCCAGGCCGCCGCGCTGACGGCGTCGCATATGACGGCGCAAAAGCTGAAAACGATTCAGGCAGCGGTCCTGCGAATGCAATACGAAGGCGAACCGACTCTGGATACTGTCAACGCTGACCTCGACTTTCACCGGGCCGTGGCCGCAGCGTCAGGCAACGACTATCTCGAGACGATGATTCGCACGGTGCTCGAGCCGATGCGGGCACTGATCACGATGAATTTTGCGCGGCGAGGCCCGGTGTTCAGCAATATTCCGCATGCGGCGCGCGGGGAGCATGAAGAGCTCGTGCAGGCTTTCATCGACCGGGATGCTGAGGCGGCGCGTCAGATCATGGGGCAGCATATTGTCAGCGCAGCATCACGATTCGGCTACGAGATTAAATTTTTCTAACGACCTCAGGTCAGTGGCGGTTGTCTCATTGTCCTACAAGCAAGGTCGGGGTCCGTACACCGCTAGCGCTCACACAGGTTTTCGCAGGTACCGTGATCACATGGCGCTGGCATCGGTTTCGTGCTCGTCTGCGAATGCCATGAACACCTCCAGATCGAGCACATCCAGCTTGATCCGGGAGATAAAGGCAGAGAAGGCCAGGTTGGCGGCGAGCAGACGCAGATCGCTGGCCCAGGCCGGAAGATGGACCGGTCCCTGGAGCCAGCCGGACTCGAAAAGGGGAGCCAGGCGTACGGTATCACCCAGACTGAGGCGTCCCGCAAACAGATGACCCACCAATTCCGGTCGGTTATCGCGGATCGCGATGCGCAGCAGGGTATGCACGCCGAGCAAACCGGTCAGGTAAGCGGCATCCTTGGTGAACGCCGAACCGCCATGCAGGTCGGCGCCGCGGAAAACCCGTTGGGTTGAGCGGAAGGACTCCTCTTGTGACTGACCGGCAGCAAAAAAACCTTCGAATACCTGGATGAAATCGGCGCCATCTAGCGCTTGCTGGACCGCGAGTACGCGCAGGGCGAGGCGACGCAAGCGATTGATGTCCATGCTGCCGGTGAACAGTTCGGCCAAGGTGGCAATGCCCTCCTGAGTCTGGGTCGTGCGTGGCGCCCCCAGGCCCAGGCTTTTGAGGTTGGGTTGGAGCGCACCGTTTTGTGCCGTGGCGACATGCACGAAGGCCTCGTGCTGCAATAACTGACTCTTGTCCAGTTCCGAGAACAGAGCGCTGGCACGCAGGCGGATACGGCTCGCCCCGGCGATGGCCTTGGCGGCCAGGGTCGGATCAAGCATGACAGTGACCCGGCCCGCGCCGAAGAAGCGGTCCAATTCTGGTTGCATCCAGGCGGCGAAGGCTTCAGCCGGGATCTCAGCCTGACACGGTGGAATCCGCGCTCCCCCAGAAGGGCATCGGTGGTCTTGAGGAAGAAATGGGCCGCGTCCAACATGCGCAGGTTCTGGCTCGGGTAATAGAAATCCGGGCGCCGGTACAGCGCTGACGAATATTGAGTAAAGGCGGGAGTGCCAATCGCCCCCAGCATGCGGGCGGCTGTGACATAGCTACGCGCTGTCATGGCGAGGTAGTTGCCGGCCGGATGCCCCTCGTCGCAATGGCGGATAAAGGTTTGCAGGGCAGCGATGTCGGCGCTGTGCTCACGGCGACGCAGCTCGACTTCGGGCAATTTTGCATGCCCGCTGCGCCAATTCGCCAGGAAGACTTCCTCAACTCCATCCGGCCAAGCCAGCGCTTCCAGCACACGGATCTTGCGAGCCAAACCTGGCAGAGCGGCATCGAGTTCGGACAGGGTGGCGGCACTCATGGAAATCTCCTTAGGGGGAGGACTAACCAAATAGTTTAGTCATTTCCGATGAATTGCGTCGTAACAGATCAAAGCGCCCTGCTTCAGGCAGATGATGCTGACAGGCAAGAGGAGAAACTGTGGTCGGGCGCGTTGGCAAACAATGACTACGCTTTGGCGTATGCACGGCGCTCTTACCCGAGAACCGTCGTGCTGTTCGTCAACCACAACATGGAAAAGCAGGCCTATGAAACCGATCCGCTCCCTTGCCTACGTTGTCGCTCTAGCCTCAATCATGTCCACTGCCGGCCTTACGGCCAGCGCAGCGGAAGTACCGTTGGGCAGTCATGCCATGGAAGGTCACCTCATTTCGCGCGTACTTGCCGTTGATCCGGCGAATTATCAGGTCACCATAGAAGGCCCTGACAAAAGCCCGGTGCAACTCCAGCTCACGGACAAAGCCAAGGCTCTGCACAACTTGAAAGTTGGTGACAACGTTGATATTCAGGTTATTCGCTCAGTCGCCTACGTGCTTGATACCAATGTCGACAAAGAGCCTGGCGTCAGCAATGAATCGAGGACCATCCGCGCCACCAAGGACAATCCTAATCCAGGCGGTGAGGCGTTTCGTCGCGTCAAGGTCACTTCCAAGATCACTCACATCGACTTGAAGAAGCATGAAGTGACCTTGCTTCCTCCAGAAGGAAAGGTGACCGTTCTAAAGGTCGAAAACCCGGACCTCCAGGTCCGGATGAAGAAGCTTCAGGTGGGTCAGACGATCAACGTCATTTACACCGAAGTACTTAAGGTCAAGACCTCACGTTAACAGCGCAGGCTGGCAAGCAAAGGCCTGGATCAGAAGTTATCGACTTTCTTTCGGTCCCAATTGGTTCACCACTGCAATTTACATTGCAGTGGTGAACAACTTCATGGCCGGCGTATTGTTCCGCCCACTATGAACGGTCTTCGCTCAGAGTTTCAGGAACCCACTATAGAGTCCGTATCCCGCCGTCGCCGCGCCAATGACCACGATCAGGAAAATGACCTTCTCGACGGAGGTAAACACCGGCTGGCCCAACTCTCGCTTGGCCTTGGCGAACAGAATCGCTCCTGGCGCATAAAGCAGTGCCGATAGCAGCAGGTATTGCACACCCGCTGCGTAGACCAGCCAGATCGCGTAGAGCACGGCGATCAGCGCGATCAGCAGATCCTTGCCACGTTCGCCAGGGGCCTGCTCATAGGTTTCGTGACGCCAGGCCAACAGCAAGGCATAGGCGGCGGACCAGAAGTACGGCACCAGAATCATCGAGGTCGCCAGGTAAAGCAGGCTTAGGTAGGTGGAACTGTTAAATAGGGTGACAACCAGGAAAAGCTGGATGAGACCGTTTGACAGCCACAGCGCGTTGGCCGGCACCGCGTTGCCATTTTCCTTGCGCAAGAATGCCGGCATGGTGTGATCACGGGCGCTGGCGAAGAGGATTTCCGCGCAGAGCAACGTCCAGGACAGCAGCGCACCGGCCAGCGAAACGATCAGGCCGATACTGATCAGCACAGCGCCCCAGTGCCCTACTACGTGTTCCAGCACACCCGCCATGGATGGATTTTTCAATCCCGCCAGTTGTGCCTGAGCCATGACGCCTTGTGACAGGACATTGACCAACACTAGCAGCAGGAGCACGGCGACAAAACCGAACACCGTGGCCTTACCCACATCGCTGCGCTTCTGCGCGCGAGCAGAAAAGATGCTGGCGCCTTCGATGCCAATGAACACCCAGACGGTGACCAGCATCATTTTTTTCACCTGGTTCATCACCGTGCCCAGATCGCTGTTGCCGGCGCCCCAGAAGTCCGATGTGAACACATCCATCTTGAAGGCGATGCCGGCGATGACGATAAACAGCGCCAACGGCACCATCTTGGCAATGGTAGTAAGGACGTTGATGAACGCGGCTCCCTGGATTCCGCGCAGCACCAGAAAGTGCAGCAGCCAGAGCAGCACCGACGCGCAGAGCACGGCAGGCAGTGTGTTGCCTTCGCCAAAGACCGGGAAAAAGAAGCCAAGGGTGCTGAACAGCAGCACCATGTAGCTGACGTTGCCGATCCACGCGCTAATCCAGTAGCCCCAAGCCGACGAGAAACCCATGTAGTCGCCAAACCCAGCCTTGGCGTAGGCATATACCCCGCCGTCGAGTTTCGGCTTGCGATTGGCGAGGGTCTGGAAGACGAACGCCAGCATCAGCATGCCTACGCCGGTAATCAACCAGCCAATCAGCGTCGCACCAGCACTGGCACTCGCGGCCACGTTCTGTGGCAATGAGAAAATACCACCGCCGACCATCGAGCCTATGACCAAGGCAATAAGTGAACCGACTTTCAGCTTGTCGCTGGAGGCTGTGACAAGGGTTTGTTTTTCGGGCTGGTAATCTTTGTCAATCTTGCCTACGGAATCGACCATTTGAATCTCCTTACCGAATTGACATCGCTAAACTAGAAGCTGGCCAACCGGGAAGGGTCGTTACTGCACTGCATGACCTTTCGAGTGGCACGCATTACCGAACTGACTCTCGTATTACGCCGCGGGAAGTTGGTTCGATGCATCTATTGCAAGTCCTCAACGACTGAAAGCTTAGTCAATAGTTAAACAATGCTAGTGGTATTGATGGATGGGCGCAGACATCGGGTCTGCTAATTTGGAATATCGTTCAGCTCAAATTGGCCTAAGCATGTTCTTTGACGGAAGACATATGCAGAACCATCCTGATCGGGTTTTCATACTTAAAGATCCGTTCGTATTTATGCGGGGAAAGCTTCGATGCTTATCTGGATGCTGGTCTTCATTCCAATTGCAATCCTCATGGAGTTCCTCACACCTGAACGTCATCTATTAGTGTTCCTGGCAGCATCGCTAGCGATCATCCCGTTGGCAGGATGGCTCGGCAAAGCAACCGAGCAATTGGCGGAGCGTTCCGGCGAAGGAGTGGGTGGCCTGCTCAATGCAACCTTCGGCAACGCCACTGAGCTGATCATCGCCCTGAGCGCGATGCGGGCCGGATTGTACGATGTGGTGAAAGCGTCCATCGCCGGCTCTATCGTTGGCAATATCCTGCTTGTACTGGGCGCGGCCATGCTAGCTGGCGGGCTGCGTCATCAGGAACAGCACTACAACGCCACAGCCGCCCGCTCTCAGGCGACACTATTGACGCTGGCGGCCATTGCGCTGGTAATCCCTGCCGCCTACAACGCTGTAATCGCTGTACGCGCACCCCACGGGCTCCAGGCGCTGAGCTTATATATCTCACTGGTCCTGCTGCTGGTTTACGGGCTTTTTCTCGTCTACTCACTGGTGACGCACAAGAGCCGCTTTTCCGGCGATCCCGGCGTTCAACACGACTCGCACCCACTTCCACCTTGGTCGATTGGCAAGGCATTACTCGTCCTGACCATTGCGACCGGCCTGATCGCATGGATCAGTGAAATCCTGGTGGCCACTATCGAACCGAGTGCTCGCCAGCTAGGCCTCAGCAACCTGTTCGTGGGGGTATTTGTCGTCGCGATTCTTGGGAACGCCGCAGAACATGCCACAGCAATCACGGCTGCCATGAAAAATCGCATGGATCTGGCGCTCGCCGTCGCCATCGGCTCCAGTGTCCAAGTGGCCTTGTTCGTTGCGCCCATCCTGGTGCTGGCGAGCTACTTCATCAGTGCCGTTCCCATGGACCTGGCATTTTCCAACGGCCTGGTGCTGAGCATGCTGCTGGCAGTGCTGATCACCGGCCAGGTAGCGGGCGATGGACGCTCGGACTGGCTCAAGGGGGTGCAATTGCTTGCCGTCTACCTGATCCTCGGCCTTGCCTACTTCTTTACGCCGGATATCCCGACTTCTTGAGACCACCGGGGTCGTAAATACGCTTTATGAAGATGAAACCCTCCCCGTCTATCCGGAGAGCAGAACAGTTTCCGCTTCACTTGCAGCTTTGCCACCTCGGACAACTGTCCTTGCGCGTTATGGAGGGCCGCAGCTGCACAATCCATCAGGCAGAAAACGGCCAAAAACGGCATTGACGACGAACTCGGCACTTACACACGGGTCACAACAAATGATGGCATCGCGACCGATCAAAGCCTCAGGTCTGCATCACTCGAGAGCGAAGCTTGCACACACTTCAGGGTGCGCCGGATAAATTTCAGTGGGTCAGGTGCCTGTTTCGGCAGAGGCTGACCGCTGCTCTCATCCAATGCTCCCTTATCGGAGTACGGAAAATGACTCAAACAATGCGGTTCTACCTATCGATCCTCCTCACGGTTGCATCATTGGCATCGGCCAGTTTCCTGAACACTGCAACAGCGGCCACCGCCGAGGATCTACATGCCGACGCTAAACAAACGTTGCAGATTCTCTACAAGGCCACTCCATTTGCTGAAACCATCTCGCACAAAGCCAAGGCGGTGCTTGTCTTCCCGAAAATCATCAAGGCAGGCCTTGTATTCGGCGGCAGCTATGGCGAAGGCGTATTAATGAAGGGCAACAAGGTAGAAAATTATTACAACTCCGTCGGCGGGTCGTGGGGGCTTCAGGCAGGTGCCCAGGCGTATGGCTATGTCGTTTTTCTGATGACCGACAAAGCTGTGAAATACATAACTCAAACCAAGGGTTGGGAAATCGGTGTAGGACCCACGGTTGTTGTGGTTGATGAAGGGATCGCGAAGAATCTGTCCAGCTCGACGCTCAAAGACGACGCGTACGCGTTCATCGTTGACCAGGAAGGGTTAATGGCCGGGGTCAGCATCGAAGGAACGAAGATTTCTTTGATCAAGCGCTAACAACCGGGCGTTTGATTGGGATCTAAAGTGATGGCTGACTGTAGCCGGCAGGCCCGACTGTATTAGCGCTCGGGCCTGCGCTTACTTTTGCCTGCATGTCGACTGAGATCTCCAACGCCGAAAGCGTACCGCTATTAACAGTATGTCCAGGCACTGATCGGCCAGGAGTATCCAACCAATCAGCAAGTGCTGCCACACAGTACTGGTGGCAGCTGAAGGTGCAAACGCATGCAGATGCGCTACAACAATACATAGAACTCCGGGGGCCTGACAGGAAGCGAGCGAATGTGGATGAAACACAAACTCTGCGTCGTCAGGCTGGTTCGGTTCGCATCCGCTTCGCTCATCATAGTAGCCCCCGGTGCAGTCGCAGAGGATCTCGAACCCAGGTCCTACGCCAATACGCCGGTCGGAATCAATTTCCTGCTCATGGGCTATAGCGATCTCCATGGCAGCGTGACGGCCAACCCCTCAATCCCGCTCCAGGATGCCAAGCTCAATATAAAGACTGTCGTGTTTGCCTTTGCCAGATCCCTGGACGTCTGGGGCCGCTCGGGGAAGTTCGATATCATCGTGCCTGAGGCAAAATTGTCGGGCTCTGCTCTGTTCGCCGGTGAACCCAAGGAGCGTAATGTCACTGGGTTGATCGATCCAAGATTCCGGTTCTCGGTCAACTTATATGGCGCCCCGGCGATGTCCCTGGCTGAATTCCCCAGCTATCAACAGGATGTGATTATCGGCACCAGCCTGGCAATCACGGCGCCACTTGGCCAATACGACGCTACAAGACTGGTCAATCTTGGTAACAACCGCTGGTCATTCAAGCCTGAACTCGGGATTTCCAAGCGCCTGGGGCCAGTGACCCTGGAACTATCCGGCGCGGGAACCTTTTACACCGACAATGACGAGTTCCTTGGCAACCACACACTTTCCCAGAACCCGATTTACCAGGTACAAGGGCATCTTATCTATGCCTTTAGCAATGGTATTTGGGCTGCGCTGGATACGACCTACTTCGCTGGCGGGAGTAGCTCAGTCGATGGGGTCGGTAACCACGACTTTCAGGAAAATACACGCTACGGAGGCACCCTCACGCTGCCGTTGAACCGCAACCATTCACTAAAGCTGAATGCGAGTAAAGGCGGGCATACCCGCACGGGCAGTGAATACGATGCCATTGGAATCATTTGGCAGTATCGCTTCGGCGGAGGGCTTTGAACCGCCCGGCTTCATTCAAGCCGAAGCTACTTCTTAACGATCCAACCATCCTGTCGTAGCCTGACCTATCCAAGGAACTAGACTCGCTCATCCTGCAGCCCCTGCCATACTGTTCAGCATGACCAGTGCAACCTTCCGCTTCTACGAGGAGCTCAACGATTTCCTGCCGGCCGAACGGCGGCGGCAGTCCTTCACTTGCGAGTGCGCGCGAGGGGCGACGGTCAAGCACATGATCGAGGCGCTCGGGATACCGCACACCGAGGTCGAGCTGGTGCTGCTCAACGGCGAGTCGGTGGGCTTGGAGCGGGTGATCTTCGACAGTGACCGGCTGGCGGTGTATCCCAAGTTCGAAGCGCTGGACATCAGCCCGCTGCTAAAGATTCGTGCGCAACCTCTGCGGGTGCTGCGCTTCGTTGCTGATGTGCACCTTGGCGGGCTGGCCAGCCTGCTGCGCATGAGCGGCTTCGACACCCTCTACGACAATGGCTTCGAGGATGGCGAGATCGCCGAGATCGCTGCGCAGCAAGGACGCATCGTGCTAACCCGCGACCGCGATCTGCTTAAGCGGCGGATCATCAGCCACGGCTGTTACGTGCATGCCCTGAAACCGTCGCTGCAGCTGCGCGAATTGTACGAACGCCTCGATCTGGCGCGTAGCGCGCGGCCATTCAGCCTGTGCCTTCATTGCAACCTGCCGCTGCACGAGATCAGCCCGGAACTGGCCCGGCCGCAAGTGCCGCCACTCGTTGGCGCCCTCTATTCGCGCTTCCTGCGCTGCGACGGCTGCCAACGGATTTACTGGGAGGGTTCGCACTGGCGCGGCATGCGTGCACTGCTGGCCCCTCTGCTGGACCGATAGCCGGCGATTAACCCCGTTCAGTCAAGCAAACTCGGCCAAAATAATTGGAATCCGGTCGAGCCGACCATTTTCCAGGCGTCTAACTTTCAGGAGAGCATCATCAAGGTTTTATCGATTGTACGGCCCAATGGAGGTCGAATCGCTTCTGGGGAAAAAACCCTCGAAGTTCGTCGTTGGCATCCAGACCTGGATCCTTCCGAGGATCTGCTAATTGTCGAAAATGGACGATTTCTTCACACCGATGGTGACGAAGACAATGACGGTATTGTCGTCGCAATCGTGCGCGTGAAAGCTGTTCGCCCGTTCGTCCTCGCTGACATGCAAGCGGCCTGTGCAAGTAATTTTGAGGATGGCTGGCTCGCCTGGGAGCTGAGTGACATAAGGCCGGTCACGCAACCTGTGACCATGCGCGCGGCGCGAGGTATCTACGAGGTAGATTTCTAGCTTCCAGATTGAGGCTGATTATTTCGCAAGACAGGAGATCAAGCGGTGAGCAAACGGATTTATATCAGCGGAGCTTCGGGGGCTGGAGTGAGCACATTAGGAGCAGCATTGGCGGACAGCCTTCGCGTGCCACATTTTGATGTCGATGATTACTATTGGTACCCGACGGATCCCCCCTTTGAAAAATCACGCACACCTGAAGAAAGACTTGGTCTTTTGAAACGAGCGCTAGGCGATCTCCCCTGTGTACTGTCCGGATCATTAGATGACTGGGGGGCTGAGGTGATTCAAAGCGCTGATCTGGTGGTATTCATTGACACCCCGACACCACTCCGAATAGAGCGCTTGAGATCACGCGAATCACAACGGTATGGCCAGCGAATTTTACTTGGCGGCGATATGTACGCGAACCACCAGAAATTTCTAGCATGGGCTGAAAGCTATGAAGTTGGCAGTCGAGCGGGTCGAAGCAGACCTAGACATGAGCTGTGGCTCAAGCAACTTACTAAACCAACTCTGAGATTAAACGGAGAGATCGCGGTCGCAGAGATGGTGATAAATGTAGTCGCAGCGATTTCCGATCTGGCTCACCGGAAATCAACAAGCGATTGAGACAACCACAATCTATGCCCTTCCATCGCAAGTTGTGTGCGCCATTGATTATCGAACCTGAAGTGCTTTGCGCATGAAAACCCGGGCGAAGCCATTTTCAGTGGCTCTATGGGTTTCCGGATGCGAATTACATGGCAAGCGCTACGGATACGGACGACCGGATATTGTTGAGCAGGGTTAGGGAAAGTCCTTGAAGTCTACGACCCGTTCGGGAACCCGATCCGGTTTTGTCAGAGCTGATTCTGTTGTGCGGACTGGGGTGACCCAGTCCGCATTGGGTTGGATTGCAGCATCGGGTATCGAAAATAGATCCGTCCCCCACTCAGCTCCTAAATGCGCGCATTGCCCCACCCAGAGAACTTGCACAAAATGCTCCGATGAAAGCGCCTGCGAATCGATTGATCATGGAAGTATTGGAGGGGGATACTCCACCCACCTTTGTAAGAAATGGACCAATAACACTCGGATAGGGTTCGGTAGTCAGCTTTTTTAGCGCCTTACGGATTTCTTCCTTCTCAATATTTCCAGAGTTTAAACAGTCTCGTAATACTGACAACTCGATGTAAAACTCGCCAGCGGTTTCCTTATTGATAGTGAGCCCATCAGAAGCGAGCAAAATTTCAAGAAGTGCAACATCCCCTCTATATGCGGCAAACCACAAGGCTGTGCGACCAAGGTGATCCGCCAGGTTGACATTATGCGGGAATTGAATCAGTTTACTTATTGTGTGCAAGTCCAAATTTTGAATAGCATAAAACCAGTTTTTTTGTATCTCGGTTAGTTGAGGTTGATTAATAACGTTACCGGAGGCGGCTTGCCATTTCTCCGTCTCCTTTGTCGTGTAGAACTCGCTAACAACATCGAGCTCCGAATTGACTTTTTCGATATGTTTATTAAGACCCGGCTCTCTCCCGATTATTTTTTTATACTGTTCAAGGAGATTTTTTCTGTCTTGATATTGCTTTAACACCAGCAATGTACTGAAAAATTGCCCAGCATTACTTTTATTTATCTTTAGATTTTCTGCTTGAAACAACTCCAAGGCCAGTTCGAAATTTGGCTCCCCATCAAGGTTTCCAAACAGAACATGCACTAGAGCAGTTAGACCATTAGGACCTTTCTCATTGACATTTGCGCCGTTCTTGATCAGCCTCTTGATCATTTCAACATCATTTGCCATCACCGCTTTGAACCAATCTATGTGGTTCCTGTTGAGCATGCCGCCTGTTTGTTTTAGTGGTGCTACTAAGGGAGTAATTTCTTCCGGTATGTTACTCGTACCGCCAAGCCCACTGGACAATCTACTGGATGAAAAATTGTTGTGTACTTCGGGGAATTGCGGGACCGGCTGTGCTCCGATTGCGGTGACGGGCATAAAAATCCTTATGTATTACAATAAATAAAAGTAGCCGGGAGGGTACATCGATTTATTGCGATACATAGAGATTGCAAACATCCTCATACAATTAATTGCGGTCTTGAACGATCACGCGTAAAACCAGATACCCAGCGGCGTCTGTTGGTTTTTCGCGAGCAGGCTCGCTCCTACAGAAAGCGGCAACGCGACCCAATAGTTGGCAGCCAACCTCTCCGACAGGCCCTTGAAATCGTCAGACCTCAGTTCTTGGCCGCAACCTTGTTGCCACCGCTGTCCCACCCTCCTCCCAACAAATTTATTTTAAAAAATGTGGAAAAATGGAGACAGAAAAATGGGCACGGATTTATTTCTTTGCTCCAAAGAATAAATAGATTCGTCCCCTTTTCGCACTTTTCGCACCTTTTCGCGTCCCCTTTTCGCTCTGTCATGCAGGCCAATGAAATACCCATTGGTCATTGGTTTTCGCCTCCCTCGTTGGAGGGCAGAAAATCATCTGCCAGGGGTACACCTTCACCCACCACGTACAAGACACCGCCTTGCAATGTATGAATGATCTCGTCGCCATTGCGCAGGCGACTACCGATCAGCGCCAGATGAATACTCTCGTGGCCTGCTGTAGTGGCGATCCCCGCCGTCTTGGCATCGAGCAAGTTGTCCAGACTGCGGAGAAATTCTGGTGAGACTTCGTTGGTATACAAAGGGTGCAGAGATGCTTTCATTTGCGACGTCCTTATTGTCATCTGATCAAATTGCCCCTCCCTCTCCTCGCGGCAAATGCACTGAGCAGAGCGAAAATTGGAGCGACGACGAATAAGACGGCGGAACGCTTACCTCCAGCAATCCCAACGGCTGGGACATCTGGTGCGATTAGGAAATTTCTGCAACGCAACGAAGCCGATTCCTACAGACCGCTGGAGCGTGGAGCAACGAGGACACCCATTAGCCGATTTCCAAACAGACTAATGGATGTCCCTTTTACCTACTCAACAGGATCAATCTGATCCAGCACCCGATTCGCTGTGATCTCCGCCAGCATCACACTGTTGGAAATCCCCAGCAGC
The DNA here is from genome assembly GCF_002277815.1 of Pseudomonas sp. ERMR1:02. Lineage (GTDB taxonomy): Bacteria > Pseudomonadota > Gammaproteobacteria > Pseudomonadales > Pseudomonadaceae > Aquipseudomonas. Next base: position 103,721 of record NZ_NKJI01000013.1, on the reverse strand, counting down.
GCATTGCGCGATCCACCGTCCAGAAGATCCACCAACTGATGAACCATCACATCGACCGAGGCCAGCGTTTCGACCAGATAAACCATCAGGGATTCGGTCGTGAGTTCTGGGTCCACGGTAAATATTGTAAACTCCTAGAGAGATGGAGCTGCCACCATTCGCTGCGAAACGAAAATAAGGTGGCAACTGTACGCGGGTTCGCAGACCAGGACTCTAGGAACCCGGCAGACCCTAAGGTCTCCCACGCACAGCCGCCATGACATGAGTGACAGACCTAACGAAGAGTCTGCTCACGGATGGGAGACGTTGTGCGTCTAGAGATTACCAGGCTGCGAAACCCGATCACTGATGGGCAGTGACACGAATCAAGTTACCGAGCGGCCCCAAGGCGCACAAGCCGGCGGATTCTGGCGTAACGGTAGGCAACGGCGCAAGGTTTTGTGGCTTTCAGGAAATGATCTTGAGGGCGCTTAAACACGCACTGCAAAAGACGTTTAAAACAGATTGTAGGAGCGAGCTCGCTCGCGAAGATATTGAACGATAACGCGCAAAACCAGATGCCCAGCGGCGCCCGTTGGTTTTCGCGAGCATGCTCGCTCCTACATTAAATCAATGTATCGTTCGGCCTCAGTTCCTGGCCGCAACCTTGTTGCCACCGCTGTCCCACCCTCCTCCCAACGCCTTATAGATTGCGACGATGCCCCGGTATTGATCGATTTCACCTTGGGCCTGCGCATCCTCCGCATTCAACCGCTCCCGCTCGGCATCGAGCAACACCAGATAATCAACCGATCCTGCCTTGTATTGGATACCCGCCAGATCAGCCGCCGCCCTGCTCGACTCACTTTGCTTGATCAACGACAGCAACCTCTGCTGCCGTTTCCCATAATCACTAAACGCATTCTCCGACTCTTCCAACGCCAGCAGCACTTGCTGTTCATAGGTGGCCAAGGCGCCTTCGGCGTCTGCATCCGCGCCACGAATGCGTGCTCGCACGCTACCCAGATCAAACGCTGCCCAGGTAATGCTCGGGCCAAGGCTCCAGGCTCTGGCTGCGGCGGAGCCGATTTGCGAACCGCGTCCGGCGGTGAAGCCAAGGAAACCGCTCAGGCTGACCCGGGGAAACAGGTCGGCGGTGGCCACGCCGACGTCCGCTGTAGCGGCGGCGAGTCTGCGTTCCGCCGCCAACACATCGGGGCGCCGGCGCAGCAGTTCGGCAGGATCACCGATTGGCAGCGCCTTGGCGATGGCCGGCAGGTCCGCCGGGCTCAATGACACGCTCAATTGGTCCGCACGCTCACCGAGCAAAGTAGCAATGCGGTTTTTCTGCCGGACCTGTTCCGCTTGCAGTTGCGGCACGCTCGCTTCGACAGCGGCCAGACGCGCGTCGGCGCGCACTACATCGAGTTCGTTGCCAACGCCGGCATCGCGCAGACTAACCGTCACGCTGCGTGAATCGTTCTGATTCTTCAGGTTGGCCAGGGCGATTTTTTCCCGCAGTTGTGCACCTCGCAGTTGCCCATAGGCATCGACCAACTCTGCAATCATCGTCACCCGCAGCTGATACAGATCCGCCGCCGCCGCGCCTTCCCGGGCGTCGCTCGACTCAAGCGCACGCTGAATACGTCCGAACAGGTCGATTTCCCAAGCCATGTCCAGCCCCAGATCATAGCGCTCGGTATTCACCCGACTCTCGGTCAGGCCCGGTACCTGCGATTTACCTTGCAGACTGCTGACGCGACTGGTGACCACCGGCAGGTTGTCGTTGCTGATGTCGTCGCGAATAGCCCGTGCGGCTTTCCAGCGGGCAAACGCCACGCGCAGATCGCGGTTGCCCTGAAGGGATTTGCTGACCAATTGGTTCAGCGTGGGGTCGTCGAATTGCTGCCACCACACCGTTTCGAATCGCGACTGATCGTACTTGGCTGACTGAATCGAGGTGATATGCGCAGGCGCGGTGTCCGGTGTCTTGTAGTCCGGCCCCACCGTGCAGGCGGCCAGCGCGGTCACCAGAAGGCTGGGTAAAAAGAGCTTCAGAGCGTTCATGGTTGCACCTCCAGGTTCAGCGCGTGGGTTTGCTTGCGAGCATGCTTGCGTTCGATATAGCGGCGAATCAGAACGAAGAACACCGGTGTCAGCAGCAGGCCGAAGAAGGTCACGCCGAGCATCCCGGAGAACACCGCCACGCCCATGGCCCGGCGCATCTCGGAACCTGCGCCGCTGGACGTCACCAGCGGGATCACGCCCATGATGAAAGCGAACGAGGTCATCAGGATCGGCCGCAGACGCATGCGGCAAGCCTCCAGTACGGCGTCCAGCGGCGACAGGCCCTGGTCCTGTTTGTCCTTGGCGAACTCGACGATCAGGATCGCGTTTTTGCAGGCCAGGCCGACCAGAACGATCAGGCCGATCTGGGTGAAGATGTTGTTGTCGCCCTTGGAAATGATCACCCCGGCAATCGCCGACAACAGGGTCATCGGTACGATCAGGATCACCGCCAGCGGCAGGCTCCAACTCTCGTACAACGCCGCCAGCACCAGGAAAGCCAACAGCACGCAGAGCGGGAACACCAGCAACGCAGTATTGCCGGACAGAATTTGCTGGTAGGTAAGATCGGTCCACTCGTAGGTCATGCCGTTGGGCAGTTCCTCTTTCAGCAGTTTTTCAATGGCGGCCTGGGCCTGGCCAGAGCTATAGCCGGGGGCTGCGCTGCCGTTGATTTCTGCAGTGAGGAAACCGTTGTAGTGCGAGACCCGATCAGGGCCTGACGTCGGGCTGACCTTGACGAAGGTCGCCAGCGGAATCATCTCGCCGCGGTCATTGCGCACCTTCAACTGACCGATCTGCTCCGGCTCCTGGCGGAACTGTTGCTCGGCCTGCACATTGACCTGATAGGTCCGGCCAAAACGGTTGAAGTCGTTGGCATAAAGCGAGCCCAGGTACACCTGCAAAGTGTCGAAAATATCGTTGATCTTCACGCCGTGAGTCTTGGCTTTTTCCCGGTCAATAGCGGCTTCGACCTGCGGCACGTTAACGGTGTAGCTGGTAAACAGGTGGGTCAGTTCCGGCACGCTGCGACTCTTGTCGATGATGTTCATCGTCTCTTTATAAAGCTCGTCATACCCCAGGTTGCCCCGGTCTTCGATCTGCAGACGGAAGCCGCCGATGGTTCCCAGGCCCTGCACCGGTGGTGGCGGGAACACGGCAATGTAGGCGTCCTGAATGCCACCGAACTTAGCGTTGAGCGAGGCGGAAATTGCCCCGGCGGACAGGCTTGGGTCTTTGCGCTCGTCGAATGGGCGCAAGCCGATGAAGGCAATGCCGGCGTTCGGGCTGTTGGTGAAGCCGTTAATCGACAGCCCGGGGAATGCCACGGCGCTGTCGAAACCCGGCTCGTTCATGGCGATGGTGCTCATGCGGCGGATCACCGATTCGGTGCGATCAAGACTCGCGGCATCCGGCAACTGGGCAAAGGTCACCAGGTACTTTTTGTCCTGGGTCGGCACGAAGCCGGTCGGCGTGGTGCTGAAGCCTATGTAGGTCATGGCGATCAGCCCGGCATAGACCAGCAAGGCCACGCTGCTGCCCCGAATGATCTTGCCCACGCCAACCACATAGCCATGGCTGGCCTTTTCGAAGAAACGGTTGAACGGCTTGAACAGCCAGCCGCCCAGCATGCGATCAAGCACTTTGGAGAAACGATCTTTTGGCGCGCCATGGGCCTTGAGCAACACCGCCGCCAAAGCTGGCGACAAGGTCAGGGAGTTGAATGCCGAGATCACCGTGGAGATGGCAATGGTTAACGCGAACTGTTTATAGAACTGTCCTGTCAGGCCGGAGATGAACGCCGCCGGCACGAACACCGCACACAGCACCAACGCCGTGGCGATGATCGGGCCGGTCACCTCGCCCATGGCTTTCTTGGTCGCCTCGACCGGCTCCAGTCCGGATTCGATGTTTCGCTCGACGTTCTCCACCACCACGATCGCATCGTCGACGACGATGCCGATCGCCAGTACCAGACCGAACAGCGACAAGGCATTCAGCGAGAAGCCGAACAGGTGCATCACGGCAAACGTACCGATCAGCGACACCGGCACCGCCACCAACGGAATGATCGAGGCGCGCCAGGTTTGCAGGAACAGGATCACCACCAGCACTACCAGAATCAGTGCTTCGAACAGCGTGTGCACCACCGCTTCAATCGAACTGCGAACGAAGATGGTCGGGTCGTAGACGATCTCGTAATCCATGCCTTGCGGGAAGTTCTTCTTGAGCCTGGCCATCGTCTCTCTTACCTGGTCGGAGACGTCGATCGCATTGGAGCCGGGGCGCTGGAAGATCGGCATCGCCACCGCTTCCTGGTTGTTGAGCAAGGCGCGCAAGGCGTATTGATTAGAACCCAGTTCAATCCGGGCAATGTCTTTGAGGCGAGTGATCTCGCCGTCCGGGCCACTGCGCACGATCACGTTTTCAAACTCTTCTTCGCTGACCAGGCGACCCTGGGAGTTGATCGACATCTGAAAGCTGGTGGCATTGGGCGCAGGGGCGAACCCAATTGCCCGGCTGCGACCTGACGGTTCTGTTCACGCACCGCGTTGACTACATCTGTCGCGGTCAGGTTGCGTGAAGCGGTCTTGTTCGGATCGAGCCAGATACGCAGCGAGTAGTCGCCGATGCCGAACATCTTTACGTCCCCGATACCGTTCAGGCGAGTCAGCTCATCCTTGACGTTGAGGATCGCGTAATTGGACAGGTACAGCATGTCGTAGCGCTTTTCAGGCGAGGTCAAGTGCACAACCATCGTCAGCTCGGGTGAAGCCTTGTCGACGGTGATGCCGATGCGCGTGACTTCTTCCGGCAGTTTGGGCTCGGTGCGGGTCACACGGTTTTGAACCTGGACCTGAGCGTTATCCAGATCGGTGCCCAAAGCGAAGGTCACGGTGAGGGTCAAGCGGCCATCCGCCGTCGACTGCGAAGACATGTACAACATGTTTTCGACGCCAGTGATCGCCTGTTCCAGCGGCGCGGCCACGGTCTCGCCGATGACCTTGGGGTTGGCCCCCGGATAGTTGGCGTGAACCACTACGGTGGGTGGAACCACTTCGGGGTATTCGCTGATCGGCAGTTGGAACAGCGAGATGGCGCCGGCGATCAGGATCAGCAGCGACAGCACTGCTGCGAATATCGGTCGCGTGATAAAGAACTGAGAGAATTTCATGTCGGTGCTCCCTTATCCGCGAGGTGTAATCGCAGCATCCGTTTTCACCAGCGCGGGTGATTTCACGGAGGCCGGGGCCTGGATTGCCGGTTGATTGCCGGCCTCGATCGCCTGCCGCTGGCGGGTCAGAGTCGCGACGGTATCCGGATCGGCCATGGGTGCATCCTGCGGGCGACCACGGCGCCGGGACGGACCCGTTGCAGACCATTGATGACGATGCGGTCCTCTTTCTGCAGGCCACTGCGCACGATGCGCAGGCCTTCAAGCTTCGGTCCCAGATCGACGCTGCGGTACACCGCCTTGTTGTCCTGATCGACCACTAGCACGAACTTCTTGCCCAGATCGGTGCCACCGCTTCGTCCTTGATTAGCAGACCGGCATAGCCGGCGCTGCCCACCAGTTTCAAGCGCGCATACAAACCCGGGGTGTATTGGCCGTCGGCGTTGTCGAACACCGCGCGGCCGCGAATGGTGCCGGTCTTGGGATTGACCCGGTTGTCGACGAAGTTCATCTGCCCCAGGTGACTGTTGCCCTCCTCGTTCGACAGGCCCATGTACACAGGCGTGGTCTGGCCGCGCTGGCCCTGGCGTGAGAGCTGGTTGTATTTGAGGAACAGGCGCTCGTCGGCATCGAAGTAGGCGTAGACCTTGTCGGTGGAGACCACGCTGGTCAGCGCCGTGGTGTCGGCGGTGACGATGTTGCCGGCGGTGATTTCAGCGCGGCTGACTCGGCCGGTGATCGGCGCGGTGACGCGGGTGAAGCTCAGGTTCAGGCGTGCCAGATCGAGCTGCGCCTGGATGGCATCGACGCCGGCCTTGGCTTCTTGCGCGGTGGTCGTGCGGGTGTCGGCGAGCTCGGCGGAAATCGCGTTGCTGCCGAGCAAGCGCTGCCCGCGTTGCGCTTCATTGGTGGTGCGAACCAGCGTGGCCCGGGCTTGTTGCAGCTGGGCTTCGAAACGATGCACTTCGTGTTCGAACGGCCGTGGATCGATCTGGAACAACAGATCGCCCTTCTTCACCAGCGCGCCATCGGTAAAGGCGACCTGTTCGATCTGCCCCGACACACGCGGGCGAACCTCGACGGTTTCCGGAGCTTCAAGTCGCGCGGTGACCTCATCCCACTCAGTGATGGGCTGCTCGATAACCTTTGCCACCGTGACGTGCGGCGCGCCGGAGCATTGGCGGCTACGGGCGCACGTTCGCAAGCGGTGAGCATCGTGAGCGCCAATGCGGCAATCGGATAACGAAAAGCTTTGAGTGACTGATCCATGGGTAGTGTCCGCCAGACGGTTTAGGGGAAGTCATCTATTAATGACGATCATCATGTATTGCGCCGACAATATATTACGACCATAATCATTACAAGCTTCTCGGCGACGACCGGCTTTACCTGGCCACAGGAGCATCTGATGAAAGTCACGAAAGAAAAGGCGGCAGCCAATAAAGAAGCCATCCTCACGGCTGCGTCCCGGCTGTACCGCGAAAAAGGCATCGACGGGATCGGGATCGGCGAGCTATCACGTTCGGTCGGACTGACCCACGGCGGGTTTTACGGGCAGTTTCCCGGCGGCAAGGAACAGCTGGCGTCGGAGGCCGTCACCCGAACGTTCGAAACCACTCTACGAAACTGGCAAGACGCCAAATCGATTCCGGAAATGGTGGGGCGTTATCTGACCCAAAAGCACCTGGACAACTGGACCGAGGGTTGCCCGATCCCGGCGCTGGCGGTCGATGTAGCCCGCACTGGCGGAAGCGTCAGTCAGTCTTTCACCCAGGGCGTCGAGCGCTTGATTGAAATACTGATGCCCTTGGTAGAAGGCGCAACACAGGAGGAAAACTTCAGCAAGCGCAGCAGGTCATTGCATCAATTGCAGGGGCCATGGTCATCGCCCGTGCGGTGGACAAGCCTGAGTTGGCGAAGCAGATTTTGACGTCGGTGATCAACGGCTGGCAGACCTGAAGGCGCTAAACCTTTAGGAGCGATGCTTGCTCGCGAAAAACGTCCAGACAACGCGGTCATTCAGACAGCAGGCGTTATCGTTGACGTCCATCGCGAGCAAGCATCGCTCCTACAGAGGCGGTCAATTTCAATCCCTGAATTGCGTCAGTTGCTGGCTAAGCGACCCGGCCTGATCGCGCAGTTGCACCGACTGATCGAGCAGGCTGCGGATCGCCTGATCGTTCTGTTCGCAGAAGCCGGTCGCAGCCTCGCTGGGGCTCGACAGCTGCTACACGTTGTTCGTCGATTACAGGCATTCCTGGGCAGCGCGTTCGAGTTGCGAAGGCCCGAAGGTCGATGCCAGAAGTGTGCGCTCGTACAAGAACACCTTGCCGCCGTCCGACGCCTTGTAGGCTTCGAGCACATCGTTTGCAGCGACTTTGCTTGAAACCACGATCCGGTAACTGCGTTGGGTTTCCGATAGGGTCGCGTGCAGCGAATCTTCCTGCAGTTTAGGTAAAACGCAATGCGCAAAGTCGGCGGGAGCCTTTTTCGTCTGCAAAGTCAGTGTCGGGTCGTTTGGCGTGGAGGCACAGCCCGACAACAGCAAGGATGCGGCAAAAGCCAGTCGGGTATGAATGTTCATCGCGCCGGTTCCTGGAAAGGGTTTTAGTTGGGCGCGATTTTCCTTGTTTGCCGCATGCAGCAAAACTTGTGATCGGTGATTGTCACTATTACTCGAACGAATAGTTATGAGCTCAAACCTACCCCTGTAGGAGCGAGCCCGCTCGCGAAAAACGTCGGGACACCGCGATCATTCAGGCAGGGCGCGTTATCGTTGGCGTCCATCGTCGGAACGCCGCCCGGAGCCGGCTCGCTCCTACAGGGGAGTGGGTTTTCACTCAGATTTACCCTTGAAAGCCTCGCGACGCGCCAATCGCTCCTGGGCATAAGCCTCTGAAGGCTCACTGATCAACTCTTCACGACGCAACACCTCGCCGCAATGTTCACAAAGCGGTCCAAGTCCGGCGAGGTGCCCACAGGTCTGGTGGGTATAACGCACCGCCAACCCCTCCTCCGCCGATTTGCACCAGGTTTCCCCCCACGCGCGCAGCGCAAGCACCACCGAATAAAACGCCTCGCCTTTGGCGCTCAGGTGGTACTCGTAGCGCAGCGGCCGCTCGTTGTAGGCGCGGCGCTCGACCATCCCATCCGCCTCCAGACTTTTCAGGCGTGCCGCGACCATCTGCGGCGTGCCTCCGGTCTGCGCCTGAATCTCGTCGTAACGATGATTGCGCATGAACAATTCGCGCAGCACCAACACCGTCCATCGGTCTCCGACGACGTCCTCGGCCCGTGCAATCGGGCACAAGGTTTCAGGACTACTCTTTTTTACTGCCATGCAGGCTTGCCTCTTTCATAGTAACTATGATTATCATACCAACACCATGCCAGGGCAAGTCCACGGCACAGGTCAGCCAACATTTCTGGAGAATTCGTCATGTCCAACGCTGCCTACCCGCTTGATCGCACCGCCTACCTGCTGGTCGATCCCTACAACGATTTCCTGTCCGAAGGCGGCAAGGTCTTTCCCTTGATCAAGCCGATCGCCGAGCAAAACGGACTGCTCGACAACCTGCGAACCCTCGACCGCACCGTTCGCGCCCTCGACATTCCAGTGGTCATCGTACCGCACCGTCGCTGGGAAAAAGGCGACTACGAAAACTGGGATCACCCAAGCCCTTCACAGTGCAAGATCCAGCACATGCATCACTTCGCTCGAGGCGAATGGGGTGGCGAATGGCACCCCGATTTCGCGCCAAAGGACGGTGACATTGTCGTTTCCGAGCATTGGGGCTCGAGTGGCTTTGCCAACACCGATCTGGACTTTCGCCTCAAGCAGAACGGCATCACCCACGTGATCATCGTCGGCCTGCTGGCCAATACCTGCATCGAGGCCACCGCCCGTTACGCACAGGAACTGGGCTATCACGTCACCCTGGTGCGCGACGCCACCGCCGCATTCAAGCCGGAAATGATGCACGCCGCCCATGAACTGAACGGTCCGACTTTCGCACACGCCATCGCAACAACCGCTGAACTCATCGCCACCCTGAAGCAATCGAGCCGTGGCAACTCGGGAGACGCGAAATGAAACTGACCGGAAACCTCCTGATCGGCGCCAGCGAAGTACCTGCCAGCGAAGGAATGATGAAGGCGCTCAACCCCGCTACCAATCAATTTATCGAACCTGATTTCGCCTTCGGTGGCGTCGCGGATGTCGACAAGGCGGCGAACCTCGCCGATGAGGCATTCGACCATTACAGCCATACCTCACTCGCCGAGCGTTCGGCGTTCCTTGAGCGCATCGCCGACAATCTCGATGCCGTAAGCAAGGAACTGGCGGCGCGGACGGCGCTGGAAACCGGTCTGCCCGAAGCCCAGCTTCAGGGCGAAGCGGCCAAGGCTGCCACCCAGTTCCGCCAGTTTGCCGACGTGGTTCGCAAAGGACGTTTTCTGCAACTGGCCATTGATCCGGCACAGCCCCATCGCCAGCCACGACCGCGCATGGATCACCGCCTGCAGAAAATCGCCATTGGTCCGGTGGCTGTTTTCGGCGCGAGCAATTTCCCCATCAGCTATTCAGTCGCCGGCGGTGATACCGCCTCGGCATTGGCGGCGGGCGCGACGGTCATCGTCAAGGCTCATAACGCTCATCCTGGCTCCTCGGAAATCCAGGCCCGCGCCATCCGCCAGGCCGTGCAGGACAGCGGCTTGCCGGAAGGAGTGTTCTCGATGGTACGCGGTGGCGGCAACGCAATCGGCGAAGCCCTGGTCGACCACCCGCTGATCAAGTCCGTGACCTTCACAGGCTCCGAACAGGGCGGCATGGCACTGTATCGCCGCGCGCAACTGCGCCCGGACCCGATCCCGGTGTTTACCGAGATGACCAGCGTCAACCCTACGTTCATCCTGCCCCAGGCGCTCGCCGCGCGCGGGGCGCAGATCGGTGATGGATTCGTCGAGCGCATGCTGGTCAATGTCGGCCAGGCCTGCCTCAAACCGGCGATCCTTATCGCGCTCGAAGGTGCCGGTTTCGAGGCGTTGCGCGCCGCCATGGTCAAGCGTGTGACCGACGCACCGGCGCGTCCGATGCTGACGCCGGGGATACACGGAGCTTACCTCAGTGGCCTCGACCACCTGCAAAGCGTGGGTGCAAACCTTGTTGCCGTTGGCGCGGTAGCCCATGCCGACCTTGATGGTCGATCAGCGTTGCTTGAAGTCGACGGCCATTGCTTCCTCGCCGAGACGGCACTGGCTCATGAAATGTTCGGGCCGGCGGCACTGCTGGTGAAGGTCAAGGATGAGGCCGAAATGTTCGCGGTCGCCCGGGCGTTGCGCGGCCAGCTCAGCGCGACACTGCATCTTGAGGAGGAGGATATGGAACTGGCGCGACGTTTGCTGCCGGTTCTGGAGCGGCGCACCGGGCGGATTGTGGTCAATGCTTTCGCCCATCCACAGGAAGTGTCCTTCGCCACCATTCACGGCGGACCGTTCCCGGCGTCGTCGGACAGCCGTTTCACCTCGGTGGGCATGACCTCCATCGAGCGTTTTCTGCGGCCGGTGACTTACCAGGGCTTTCCGGATGGGTTGCTGCCTGAAGTGCTGCGTGACCTTAATCCTATCGGAGTGCCGCGTAGCGTGGATGGTCAATAAACCCCTGTAGGAGCGAGCTCGCTCGCGAAAAACTTTGGCTAACGCGGTCATTCAGACAGGGCGCGTTATCGTTAACGTCCATCGCGAGCAAGCTCGCTCCTACAGGTTGCAGGCGGCATGTGTGCCTGCGCGGCTTACCGCTGGTGCTCCGCAGCTTTGTGAATGGCGCACACCTGGTTACGCCCATCGCGCTTGGCCTGATACAACCCGTCATCAGCACGGGTCAGCAGGCTTTCCAGGTTGTCGCCCGGTTGAACGAAGGCCACACCAAAGGACGCAGTGATGGTGTCCAGCACGGTGTCGGTCCCCCGGGCTTTGATCCGCAACGACTGGACCTTCAAACGCAACTGCTCGGCGAAGGCGCAGGCACTGTCGAGGTCAGCACAGTCTTCAAGCACCACGCAAAACTCCTCGCCGCCATAACGCCCGGCAAAGGCATTGTCCGCCAGCGCTCCGCGCAACACCTGACCGACATGCTGCAGCACCCGGTCGCCCAGCGGATGCCCGTATTGATCGTTGAATTGCTTGAAGTGATCGATATCCAGCATTACCAGCGCGACATTGCGCGAACCCTTGCCCAACGCCTGCTCCAGCAAACGTGTGAAGGCCGTCCGATTGAGGAGTTCGGTCAAGCCATCCAGCGTCGCAGCCTGTTGCGCACGCTCCAGTTTGTCGCGCAGGGTTTTGATCTCGATTTGCGCCGAGTGCAGCTGGGAAAGGAAGTGTTCCTGCTGACTCTGCATCAGCCGCGTGCTCTGTTGCAGCTCGTTCAAGATGCCCGGCAAGCGCTCGCTGACCGGCTCCTCAAGCATTTCCAGGCACTGCCCGAGACGGTGCTGGAAATTGACACTGCCTTTCACACTGCGCGAGACATCTCGCTCCATGCCATCGACCAGACCGATGACCTGTTGCTGTTCCGCGCGAGCGTCTTCCAGCTCGTCACGAATGATGTACTCGCGAAAAAGCCTCGTCGCGGACTCCGGCGGGCAACCGTCGAAGTCTCTGACTACCCGGTCCAGACGACGATTGAGCTCCGGTTCCTGACCTTTGCTGTAGGTGTACCACAGCGCGTAATGCACCGGATTGGGCGGGATGTTGTGACGAACCATCAGGGGTATGGCTTGCTTGAGCAGCGCTGCCGCCTCGCGGGAGTCTTCCGGATAAAGCGCTAGAACATTCGCACGCGTGTCTGATTGGCTCATGGCATCACTGTGGTTGTTAATCATTGGCGTCTGGACAGTGCGCTGAGCATACCGATACGCCTGCCAAACGGCTATCCCGGTTTGATCGAACATTTTGATCGTTCCCACGCTCCGCGTGGGAATGCATCCCGTGACGCTCCGCGTCACCATTGCGCAGGACTCAAGCCTTGCGTCGTCAGCGGAACGCGGAGCGTCCCCGGCGGCATTCCCACGCGGAGCGTGGGAACGATCACAACCTCAGGGCCGAAGGTAAGGCTGAATAAACCCGCACCCCAGAATCTCGTTCAAGCGCCTGGCATCGCTCATCCGCCGAAACAAACCCGGCGTCATCCACGGTGCACGCCCGTCCACGTTGGGTGCGCCCAACCCGCCCCTTAGATCTTCGATCAGAACAGAGCGGGTTTCGAAGGAGATGCGCGTCAGCCCGGTGCTGTTGCCAACACCTGCATGGGCGTGGGCCCCGGAAAACGCAATCAGGCTGCCCGGTGCGATATCGACGGCAACGCCCTGCCCCGGATCAATCACCTCCAGCAGATGCGGAATGGCTTCATCGGCATCCACCGCGTTGCGACCGTCTCGATGGGAGCGCTGCAGAATCGCGCGCATGTCGAACTCCGCGCTGGAATTGAGTAGTGGCTGCTGCCACAGATGCGGATACAAGGCGAAGGTCCGCCCCGCGGTGATCGGATAAATCGGCGCCCACCAGTTGGTCTGTGCATACAGATTCGAGCCCCAGGTGTCGCGGTGAAAGGCGATGGTGGCCGTGGTGCGCGCGCGGGGCGCGACTTGCTGCGGCTCACGGTGTGGCTGAAACCGCGGTAAATGTGTTGATGATACGGATCGCCGAACGGCTTGAATCAATGGCCTTGCAGAAGTGTTCAATCAATAAAAAACCCGGCCTTTTCAGCCGGGTTTTTTTATTCAATCAACAACACTTCGGTCCAGCCTTGCTGCCATAACGGGCTTCCTGGCGTTCACGAAAGAACGCCTCATAGTCCATCACCGGCTTGTCCGGATGCTTGCTTTGCATGTGCTCGACATAGTTGTCGTAGTCGGGCATCCCCACCATCAGGCGCGCGGCCTGACCGAGGTATTTACCGAGGCGACTCAGGTCATTGAACATGCTGCATATCCTCGATCAAGCTTCTGGCAATGCCTGAAATGGCGCTTCTTTATCCGTGCGTTCCTTGGTGCCCCAGGCGGCGATGCCGACCTTGAGCGCGAAGAACAGGATGCTGAACACCACGAACAGGAACAAAGCAGTCAGCGTGGCGTTGGTGTAGGCGTTGTAGATCACGTGCTGCATCTGATCGATGCTCTTCGCCGGTGCAAGCACCTGACCGTTGGCCAGAGCATCGCTGTACTTCTTGGCCAGGGCCAGGAAGCCGATCGCCGGGTTGGCATCGAACAGCTTGATGAAGCCCGCGGTGGTGGTGCAGATCAGCAGCCAGACGGCGGGCAGCAAGGTCACCCAGATGTATTGCTGGCGTTTCATTTTGATCAGCACGACCGTGCTGAGCATCAGCGCGATACCGGCCAGCATCTGGTTGGAGATACCGAACAGTGGCCACAGGGTGTTAATGCCACCTAGCGGATCGATCACGCCCTGGTACAGCAGGTAACCCCACATCGCCACGCAGCCCGCGGTCGCGATCAGGTTGGCGGTCCAGGATTCGGTGCGTTTCAGCGCCGGCACGAAGGAGCCAAGCAAGTCCTGCAGCATGAAACGTCCGGCACGGGTACCGGCGTCGACTGCGGTCAGGATGAACAGCGCTTCGAACAGGATCGCAAAGTGGTACCAGAACGCCATGGTGTTTTCACCCGGCAGAACGTGGTGCAGGATCTGCGCGATACCGACCGCCAGGGTCGGTGCACCGCCGGCGCGGGCCAGGATGGTGGTTTCGCCGATGTCATGGGCCACCGCTTGCAGCGCTTCCGGGGTGATTGCAAAGCCCCAGCTGCTGACGGTTTGTGCGACGGCAATAGCATCACCGCCGACCACGGCCGCAGGGCTGTTCATGGCGAAGTACACGCCCGGATCGATCACCGACGCAGCGACCATCGCCATGATCGCGACGAAGGATTCCATCAGCATGCCGCCGTAACCGATGTAGCGGGCGTGGCCTTCGCTGGCCAGCAACTTCGGCGTGGTGCCAGAGGCGATCAGCGCATGGAAACCCGATACCGCGCCACAGGCAATGGTGATGAACAGGAACGGGAACATACCGCCCTTCCATACCGGGCCGGTGCCATCGATGAACTGGGTCAGGGCCGGCATTTTCAGCTCGGGCATGGTCACCAGAATGCCGATCGCCAAAGCGACGATGGTGCCGATTTTCAGGAAGGTCGAGAGGTAGTCACGCGGCGCCAGGATCAGCCACACCGGCAGTACCGCTGCGACGAAACCGTAGCCGATCAGCATCCAGGTGATCTGCAGACCGGTGAAGGTAAAGGCCTTGGCCCATACCGGATCGGCAGCAATCTGCCCGCCGAGCCAGATAGAACCCAGCAGCAGCAAGACGCCGATGACCGAGATTTCACCGATGCGACCCGGACGGATGTAGCGCATGTAAATGCCCATGAACATCGCGATCGGGATGGTCGCCATCACCGTGAAAATCCCCCACGGGCTTTCGGCCAGGGCTTTGACGACGATCAGTGCCAGCACCGCAAGGATGATGATCATGATCAGGAAGCAGCCAAACAGCGCGATGGTGCCGGGGATGCGGCCCATTTCTTCACGGACCATGTCACCGAGGGAACGGCCGTTGCGGCGGGTGGACATGAACAGGACCATGAAGTCCTGCACGGCACCGGCCAGCACCACGCCGGCGATCAGCCACAGCGTGCCGGGCAGGTAGCCCATCTGTGCTGCCAGAACCGGGCCGACTAGCGGCCCCGCGCCGGCGATGGCCGCGAAGTGGTGACCGAAAAGCACGTGTTTGTTGGTCGGTACGTAGTCCAGACCATCGTTGTTAAGCACAGCCGGGGTCGCTCGATTGGGGTCGAGCTGCATCACTTTATTGGCGATGAACAGGCTGTAGTAGCGGTAGGCAACAAGGTAGATAGCGACTGCTGCGACTACGATCCAGAGGGCGTTGATCGCTTCGCCGCGGCGCAGGGCCACGACACTCAGCGCAAACGCTCCCAGGACAGCCACGGCAAACCAGGCGAGGTGTTTAGCCAGACGGGGCATAGAGGATCTCCTGCCGACAGCCTGTGACTGCGGCGGTAATTTTTATAATTGTGTCCGCTGTGCGGAGCTGGCCCAATATCCGCGCATGGCGTCCACAAATAAATCCGCGTTACTACGTACGTGACCTCTACGTAGTTCTACGTAGATACCACGTACGTCCCTTGTAGGAGCGAGCCTGCTCGCGAAAATGGTACAGCCGACGCCACTCAGCGCTTGGAATACCTTCGCGAGCAAGCTCGCTCCTACAGGGCGTATCTTTGGCATATGATGCCAACCCTTCGCGCGGGCAGGAGTAGACATGCAGCTCAAACACAAGATCGTCGCGCTCGGGATTCTGCCGCTGGTGTTGGCCATTGCCGTCATCTGCGCGCTGGTGATTTCCCTGAACCGCCAACTGGGTGATCAACAGGCGCAACTGATCGAAGACAGCATTCTGGCGAGCAAGCGCGCAGAACTTAAAAACTACGTCGAAATGGCCAAAAGCCTGATCGAGCCGCTGTACGACGACGGCCACGGTGACGCGCACGCCCAGCAACAAGTGCTGGAAGAACTGCGCAAGCTCAGCTTTGGCATCAACGGTTATTTCTTCGTCTACGACCACGAAGGCCGCAGCCTGATGCACGCGCGGCAGTCGGAGCTGGTGGGTCAATACCTGTGGGACATGAAAGACCCGCACGGCCTGCCGGTGATTCAGGCCTTGCTCAAAAGTGCGCAGTCGGGCGAGGGCTTTCAACGCTACGCCTGGAACAAACCCTCCTCCGGCCAGGTGACCGACAAGCTCGCCTATGTGGTGATGCTGGACCGTTGGGGCTGGATGCTCGGTACCGGCATCTATCTTGAGGACGTCGAACGCGCCACCCAGCAGGCCCGTGCCGAAGTCGCCATGGGCATCCGCAAGACCATGATGGCGATAGCCGTGGTTGCCCTCGTTGCGGTGCTGTTTGTCTTCGCCACCGGCATGACCCTGAATGTCAGCGAGCATCGCCTGGCGGACAAAAAACTGCAGCGCCTGACCCAACGCATCGTCAGCCTGCAAGAGGAAGAGCGGTCACGGGTTTCGCGTGAGTTGCATGACGGCATCAGCCAGGTGCTGGTCTCGATCAAGTTCCAGTTCGAACTGGCCAGCCATGTATTGGAGAATGGCCAGGACAAGGGCCTGGGCATTTTAAGAGACGCAACCGAACGCCTGGGTGAAGCGATCGGCGAGGTGCGCAGCCTGTCCCACGACTTGCGCTCATCCTTGCTCGACACCCTCGGCCTGCAAGCAGCCATCGGCCAGCTGGCCGCAGAATTCGAGCAACGCAGCGGACTCACGGTGACCTACAACGACAACGAATTCGATTGCCATTTGGTCGATGGTGCAGCGGTGTCATTGTTTCGCATCGTGCAGGAAGGGCTGACCAATATCGAACGACACGCCCATGCCAAAAACGTCTCCATCACCCTGCACGGTTCTGAAGAAAACGTACGCCTGACGGTGGTCGATGACGGCGTCGGTTTCAACGTCGCCCAGGTCGAACGTCGTCACACCGGTATTGGCTTGCGTAATATCCGTGAACGTGTCGAACATTTCGGCGGCCGGTTCGACCTGGTATCAATGCCGGGACGAAGTGAACTGGACGTTCTGCTGCCGATGAAACTGCCTGGCGGCAAACGCTGACCTGACAACAAGAGTGAATGCCCCGATGAACCTGCCTTCCCCGATCCGCGTCGCTCTGGTCGACGATCACTCCCTGGTCCGCGATGGAATCAAGGCATTGCTGGCCGTCATGGCGCCCCTGGAAGTGGTGGGCGAAGCCGAAAACGGTGCCGATGCGATCGAGATGGTCGGGCGTTGCCAGCCAGACCTGTTGCTGGTCGACATCAGTCTGCCGGACATCAACGGCCTGGAGTTGACCCGCGTGCTGCGCAGCCGGTACCCCTCGCTCAAGGTGCTGGTGCTGAGCATGTACGATAACTACGAATACGTGAGTGAATCGGTCCGATCCGGTGCCAGCGGCTATGTGCTGAAGAATGCCCCGTCACGGGAAATCATTGCGGCCATCGAAGCCATCACCAGCGGCGGCACCTTCTACAGTGCCGAAATCGCCCAGCGGCTCATCGCTGATAAAAGCACCGACAACGAACTGACACCCCGCGAGAGCCAGGTGCTGTACAAAATGGCCCAGGGGCTGAACAACAAGGAAATGGCCCGGGAACTGGACATCAGTGTACGCACGGTGGAAACCCATCGCCTGAGCATCCGCCGCAAGCTCAACATCGACAAACCGGCGGCGCTGGTCAAATACGCGATCGATCACGGGATCATCTCCCGCTAGACCAAAACGCCCTTGTAGGAGCTGGCTTGCCAGCGAAGGCGGCGTGTCAGCCGACATCAACATTGACTGACACGCCGCTTTCGCTGGCAAGCCAGCTCCTACAGGGTTGTGTGTGTGCGTTTCGATGGAGTCAGGCCTTGGCCGCCATTGCAACGACTTCCACGCGCATGCCTTCGACTGCCAGCGATGCCACGCC
Source organism: Pseudomonas sp. ERMR1:02 (assembly GCF_002277815.1). Lineage (GTDB taxonomy): Bacteria > Pseudomonadota > Gammaproteobacteria > Pseudomonadales > Pseudomonadaceae > Aquipseudomonas. Next base: position 85,933 of record NZ_NKJI01000013.1, on the reverse strand, counting down.
CACTGCGGCGCGAACCGGCCATGGTTTGGCGAAGAAGCGTTTGTAGACTTCGTTGAACGCTGCGCGGTCGGCCATGTCGGTGAGGTAGATGGTCAGGTGCATGACACGGTCCATGGAGCTGCCCGCCCGCTCCAGTGCGACCTTGAGCGCTTGCAGGGTGCACTCGCTCTGCAGGGTGATGTCGCCCAGTTCCAGGCTGCCGTCGGCGCGGGTCGGGATCTGGGTGGACATCAGGATGCCGTTGAAACCGGCGACGTCGGAGGAGATGGAGTCCTGGTCGGGATCGGGAGTGAAGGTGATGTCTTGGTTTGCCATGGGGGACTCTTGTTTGAGGAGGTAAAGCGGCGCAGTTTACCAGACGCCCCGCTGATGCCGCACAGCGCCCTCGGCTATACCAGCGGCTGGTGACCGGTCACGCAATGAATGCCGCCGCCACCGGCAGCGATGGCGTCGATGTTGAGCTGCACCACCTCACGATCGGGGTAAAGTTCAGACAGCAGATCAAAGGCTTTGCGATCTGCTGCCTTGTCACCGAATTCAGGCGCAACGATCGCCCCGTTGATCACGAAGTAGTTGATGTAGCCAGCGGCGAAGTCCTTGTTATCGCGGTTGAACTTGCTCTTGCGCGGGTTCAGAGGCGGCGACACGGTGTGCACTTCCAGCTTGCGGCCATCGGCATCCGTGGCGTTCTTGAGAATCTCCAGATGGGCACGGGTGACCTTGTTATCGTAGGACTCGGGGTCGTTGTCGAGGTTGGCGATGATCACCCCCGGCCTGACGAAACGGGCATAGAAATCGACGTGGGCGTCGGTGATGTCCTTGCCTTTGATGCCCGGCAGCCAGATGATTTTGCGCAGGCCCAGGCGGGCCTTGAGCTCTTGCTCGACCTCAGCCTTGCTCCAGTCCGGGTTGCGGTTGCGATTGATCCAGCTGCTTTCGGTCATGATCCCGGTGCCGTGACCATCCACTTCGATACCACCGCCCTCGCCCACCAACTCACTGCGCAGGTAACTCGCCTCTTCGCGGCGGGCAACCAAAGCCGCCACTTGCGCATCCTCGCTGTGCTGCTGTTTGTTGCCCCAGCCGTTGAAGTTGAAATCCACGGCGCCGAGTTCACCTTTGCCATCGACGACAAAATTGGCGCCGATATCACGCATCCAGATGTCGTCGAGTTCGCTGATGACATAGGTGATATTGGTCGTGCCGCAATGCTCTTCGGCCAGACCCCGCTCGCTCTCGCGACAGAATACGGTGAGCGGTTCATAGCCGGCGATGGTCCGTGCGATCCGGCCAAGGGCCGCCTGCACGTCTGGGGTGAAGTCTTCCCAAATGGCGTCCTGTGCGCCAAAGGCGATGAAGGCCTGTTCATGCTTGTCGCCTTCATCCGGCATGTACCAACGGCCTTCGCTGGCTGCCAGCACTAACGACGGGCTCAGGCCAAGGCCCATGAAAGCAGCTCCCATACCGGCAACAACCGATACCTGTTTGATGAATTCGCGACGCGTCGACATGTACTTGTTCCTGAAAATTAACAAAGCCCGGCCAACAACGCCGAACCTGTGGGAGCGAAGCTTGCTCGCGAAAGCGGCGGGTCAGTCAATGTGTATGTCGACTGACACACCGCTTTCGCGAGCAAGCTTCGCTCCTACAGGGTCAGTGTTTACTGGCCGGTGGCCGTCTTGAATTTGGTCCAGGTGCGCATGCGCGCGCGCATGTCGGCCTGGGGAATGTCCTTGCCCGGGATCAATCGAGCATAGGTGGCTTCATTGATGTAGATGTCCGGGTTGTCGCGCATCGATGCATCGACGCTCGGACGCGCCTTGGCATTCGACGTGGGGTAGCCGGTGAAGTTGCTGATGGCGGCCATGTTCTGTGGGCGCATGACGAAGTTGATGAACGCATAGGCGTACTCCGGATGTTTGGCGTCGACCGGGATCGCCATGGTGTCCATCCAGACCGTGGTGCCCTCCGTGGGAATGCGGTACTGGAACGTGGTTTTCTTGCCGGCGGAATCCGACGTGCGTTGCGCCTGGGTCATGTCGCCGCTGTAACCGAGGGACAGGCACAGATTGCCGTTCACCAGGTCGGTCACCGGTTGTGACTGAAACTTGCGAATGTACGGTCGCAGTCTGGCCAGCAATTCACTTGCCGCCTTCAGGTCTTCAGGCTTGGCGCTGCGTGGTTCGCGACCGAGATAGTTGAGCACCACTGCCAGCACTTCGTCCGGTGAGTCGATCATCGAAATGCCGCAATCGGCAAACCGCGCCGCCAGTTCCGGCTTGAACAACATATCCAGGCTGTTGACCGGGGCATCCGGCACGCGCTGCTTGATCTGCTCCTCGTTATAGGTCACGCCGATGGTGCCCCAGGTGTAGGGGACGGTGGCCTGGCTCGAATGCTCATATTGCCTGCGCAGCTTTTGCAGGCCGGGTTCGATGTCAGCCAGCTCGGTGAGTTTGGAGCGGTCCAGCGGCTGCAGGCTGCCGGCGCGCACCAGGCGCTCGGCCACGGTGTCGCCGGGGAAAATCAGGTCATAACCGCTGCCACCCGCCAGCATCTTGGCTTCCAGCGTCTCACTGCCATCCATGACGTCGTAGATCACCTTGATCCCGGTTTCGGCGGTGAACCGACTCAGGGTGTCCTCGGCAAAATAATCGGCCCAGTTGTACAGCCGCAGGGTCTTCTCTTCGGCGTGCAGCGCTGGCACCGCGCAGCTAATGGCCAATCCCAGGACGCCGGGCAACAGCTTGTTGAAAGTACGCATGTCAGACCCCTTTGGAATTCCAGCGTGCATTGATCTGGCGACCGTCCTGGCTCAACAGCGCTCCGTACATCTCCGGACGGCGGTCGCGGTAGATCCCCCAGCTCAGGCGTTCTTCGCGCATGGCGGCCAGATCGAGGCTATGCACCAGCACGCCAGTGCTGTCACGGTCGGCCTCGGCGAGCAATTTGCCCTTGTGGTTACAGATGAAAGACGAGCCGTAGAAGCTCATCTGCAAGGTCGGATCAAGGGTCGCCGCTTCCCGGCCGACGCGATTGGACGCTACCACCGGCAGGATGTTGGCCGCCGCGTGACCGCGCATGGTCATTTGCCAGTGGTCACGGGAATCCAGGGTTGCGCAGCCAGGTTCAGAGCCGATGGCGGTGGGAAACAACAGCACTTCGGCGCCCATCAAGGCCAGGCAACGGGCCGTCTCGGGGAACCACTGATCCCAGCAGATGCCCACGCCGATGCGCCCGAACGCCGTGTCCCAGACACGGAAACCGGTGTCGCCGGGGCTGAAGTATTCTTTCTCCTGATAACCGATGGCGTTGGGGATATGGGTTTTGCGATACACGCCCAACAAGCGTCCATCGGCATCGGCCACGCACAAGGAATTGAAATAGGCGTTACCGGCCTTCTCGAACCAGCTCAGCGGCAACACCACACCTAACTCCCTGGCCAGCGCGGCAAAGCGCTGGAGCACAGGGCTGTCGCGAAACTCCTCGGCCAGCGCCAGGTGCTGGTGACTTTGTTCGATACAGAAATACGGCGTGGCGAACAGCTCCTGCAACAGGATGACTTGGGCGCCTTTGGCCGCCGCCTCACGCACCAGTTGCTCGGCCTGATCGAGGTTGTGTTGCAGGTCCCAGGTGCAAGGCATCTGGGTGACAGCAATGGTCAACAAGGTCATGGCATCAACCCTCCACTGGCCAGGCCGGCTGTTGCTGGGTAATGCAATGCACCCCGCCACCGCCATGGGCCAGGTTGTTGATCCGCACCGGCACTACTTCGCGCCCCGGGAACGCCTGAGCCAATACTTTGGCCGCTGCCTGGTCGGCCGCAATGCCATAGGCCGGCATGATGATCGCGTCGTTGACGATGTAGAAGTTGGTGTAGGACGCGCAGAACACTTCGGCTTCAGGGTCCACGGCATCACTGGCTTCATACAGTTCCATCAGTTCGAACTTGCGACCCTTAGCGTCGGTTGCCAGCTCCAGGGCACGCCGGTTCTCCCGGGCTACTTCGGCATACACCGATTGCCGGTCGTGGGTGGCGTCCACCAGCAACACGCCGGGACGGGCGAATGCGCAGACGCCATCGACGTGGCCATCGGTCATATCGCCGGTGACATAGTCCGGATCGCCCGGCAGCCAGATGGTTTTATTCACGCCCAGCAGACGGGCAAAGATCTCCTCCATCTCGGCCTTGTTCATGCCGGGTTGCGATTGGGGTTGAGCAGGACCGACTCGGTGGTGATCAGCGTGCCTTCGCCATCGACATGAATCGCCCCGCCTTCATTGCTCAGGTGCGTGCCAAAACACGGCAGGCCCAAGTGATTGAGTGCGCGGCGCGCCAGGCCTTCATCCAGATCGTGGGCCGACTTGCCGCCCCAGGCATTGAAGCGCCAGCTCACCCCGGCCAGGCCTTGTTGCGGGTGGCAGACGAAACTCGGACCGGAATCGCGGCACCAGCTGTCGTTCACCGGCAACTCGATCAGTTCGATGTTGGCGCCGCACAACGCTTTGGCACTGGCCACGGCCGATGGGTCAACGACCATTTTCACCGGTTCGAAACGGGCAATGGCGTTGGCCACGCCAGCAAAATCTTCTTGTACCTGCGCCAATGTCACGCGCCAGCCCGACTCCCAGAGCGCCTGGTTGTGCGGCCAGACCATCCAGGTCGCGGCGTGACGGACCCATTCGGCGGGCATCATCCAACCGGTGTTTAGATTTTCATTGTGCGGCATGATAAAAAGCCCTTTCAGTTAAGCCATTGTGTTCAACAAAAACTGCCTTGTTGGTTATGGCATGCATGCTACGGCTGTAAAAAAGGGCAAACAAACGATGGATTTTGCAGAGAAGTGATTAGAGGAACTTATCAGCATGCTTAAACACTGGCCGCCGCTAAGCACCCTTCGCGGCTTTGAAGCAGCTGCTCGACTGGGCAGTTTCCACAAGGCTGCCGCCGAACTGCACCTCACCCAGTCGGCCATCAGTCAGCAGATCCGCAGCCTTGAGGCCTACCTTGAACAACCGCTGTTTTTTCGCAGCGGGCGCAGCGTCAGCCTGACCGATGCCGGCCACGACCTGCTAAGCACCACCCAGGCAATGCTGCAGCAACTGTCCGTGGGCATTCGTCGTCTCGGGCAGTACCAGAAACCCAATCAACTGGTGCTCAACACCACCCCGGCATTCGCCCGCCACTGGCTGCTGCCGCGCCTGGGGGATTTTCGTCGCCTGCATCCGCAGGTCGATCTGTGGATTTACAGCACCGATGAAGTCCCGGACATGGCCACTCAGACCATCGACATTGCCGTGCGCGATGACATCAGCTCCCAGGCTGAATGCAGTTTCAAAGTGCTGTACGCGGACCGCCTCTACCCCGCCTGTCACCCGGACCTGTTGACGCAGCCACAGCAACAGCGCACCACTCTGCACGGCGAACGGGAAATGGATTGGAGTCATTGGGCGGTGGAGGCTGGCATCGATGTCGGCCAGCAGGATCAGGGGCTGAACTTCTCCGACCCCGGCCTGCTGCTGGACGCCGCGTGCGCGGGACTCGGGATCGCCCTGATCAGCCAGCTGCTGAGTCGTCAGGCCCGCGCCAATGGCTTGCTGCAACCTTTGGTGGAACAGACGATCCGCGGCCCGAATTGGGCCTTGCTGACCCATCGAGACAGTGAGAACAACGCGCGAAGTTTCAGTGAGTGGCTGATAAAAAATCTGGAAGCCGCGTAGAAGCGAGTGCGACCCTACGCAAGGCCCAGAAAAATACACGTAACTGTAGGAGCCGGCTTGCTGGCGAAGACGACAGCCCAGTCAACCCTGCCGTGCCTGTTACGCCGCCTTCGCCAGCAAGCCGGCTCCTACAGTTTTGCGTTCGGATGTGATCAATGCCGGGACATCAGGCCATGCAAAACGCCAAACCTCAAACCCGGTTCCGAAGGCGTCATGTGGGTGATGCCGAAGACCTTGAACGCCGCCAGCATCAGCACCAGACCGCCCGGCAAGCTGCTCAGGCGATGGGCTTGCAGCCCCGTCAGCCGGAGCTTTTTGACATGCCCGACTTCAAGCAGGCGCAGCGACAAACGCAACAGGCCGCTGTAGGTAATGCCGCGTTGACCACGGTCATTCAGGCCGTTGGCATCGAGAATTTTGGCCAGCATGCGCGCAGTGCCGGAAGAGCCAATGGTCTGCTGCCAGCCCTGGGCGCGATAACGACGGGCAACCTTGTCGAACTCCAGCGTGGCAACGCGCTCGGCTTCGAGCAGCGCCTGGGCGGTGATGCCTCCGCCGGCAAAGTAGCGCGCACCAAAGGTGCCGCTGCCGATGGCAATACTCTCGGTGACAAGGGGCTGAGCGCCGCGCCCCAGAATCAACTCGGTTGAACCGCCGCCGATATCTACCACCAGCCGCATGCTTTCTGAACCCGCGATCGTATGGGCAACACCGGCGTAGACCAGATGGGCTTCTTCTTGCCCTGAGATGACGTCAATTCGAAATCCCAGGTGGCGTTCCGCGCTGGCCAGAAACAGTTGAGCATTGTCCGCTTCACGCACGGCACTGGTGGCTACCGCCCGCACTCGCCCGGCTTCGAAACCGCGCAATTTCTTGCCGAATCGCGCCAGTGCCTGCCATCCCCGATCCAGCGCCAATTCGTCCAGTGCCCCACCGTGAAACCCCTCCGCCAGACGCACGGGTTCGCGCAAGGTTTTCACTTCCTGGATCATGAACTGTCGGTTGCGTTTGACTGACTGGCCAATCATCAGGCGAAACGCGTTCGAGCCCAGGTCAATGGCCGCAAACAGAGAGGCGTCACCTTTCATCGTAGGGATTCCTGGCAATTTCATCAGTGCGCGGACGGAGTTCCGCGGGGCGCTTAAAGCGGTTTGCGACGATCCTGCCATGGGGTTGGTGACATCACGATGACAGCCAGATTAATTTCGCCATCATCTGTTCGTCACCACGTCGTCATACGCACAGGCCTAGCATTGACGCCTCCAACTTCATCGGGAGTTCTGACCATGCTGTTGACCAACGACACCCTGATGCAACGCATCCATCGCGAACTGCTCGATCACAGTGACGAAGAGCTCGAGCTAGAGCTGATGGAGGACGGGCACGACCTTGAAGCCCTGTTCGATGTACACCTCGATGACAGCAGTGAAAAGCAGGAAAGACGCCGCTACTTCAGCGAGCTGTTCCGCCTGCAAGGTGAACTGGTGAAGCTGCAGAGTTGGGTGGTGAAAACCGGGCACAAGGTGGTGATCCTGTTCGAAGGGCGCGACGCAGCGGGTAAAGGCGGGGTGATCAAACGCATCACTCAGCGGCTCAATCCACGGGTCTGCCGGGTGGCCGCCCTGCCCGCTCCCAATGACCGCGAACGCACCCAGTGGTACTTCCAGCGCTATGTATCGCACCTGCCGGCCGCGGGTGAAATCGTCCTGTTTGACCGTAGCTGGTACAACCGCGCCGGCGTCGAACAAGTCATGGGGTTCTGTAACGAGGACCAGTACGAAGAGTTCTTCCGCACCGTGCCGGAATTCGAGCGGATGCTCGCGCGCTCCGGCATCCAGTTGATCAAATATTGGTTCTCGATCTCGGACCAGGAACAGCACCTGCGTTTTCTCAGCCGCATCCATGACCCGCTCAAACAATGGAAACTCAGCCCCATGGACCTGGAGTCCCGCCGGCGCTGGGAGGCCTACACCAAGGCTAAGGAAATCATGCTTGAACGTACCCATATCGCCGAAGCGCCGTGGTGGGTCGTGCAGGCTGACGACAAGAAAAAGGCCCGACTCAACTGCATCCATCACCTGCTTGGGCAAATGCCCTACGAAGAAGTGGAGCTACCGGTGATCCAGCTGCCGGAGCGCGTGCGCCAGGAAGACTACTCGCGCAATCCGACGCCGCCGCAAATCATCGTGCCGCAGGTTTATTGATCTGTAGGAGCGAGCCTGCTCGCGATGGAGGCACAAGCACCGCGGGGTGCCAGACGGCCAGTGTTATCGTTGACGACCATCGCGAGCAAGCTCGCTCCTACAGAGTTTCTGCTTCAGGGGTCGACCTGCCCCATCAGTTCGGCCACTGACTCCTGGCGATTTGCGTAGCGCTGCGCCAGCACCGCACAGACCATCAGCTGAATCTGGTGGAACAGCATCAGCGGCAGGATCAACACGCCGATGGTGCTGCCGGCGAACAGCACCTGGGCCATCGGTACGCCGGTGGCCAGGCTTTTCTTCGAACCACAAAACAGGATGGTAATGCGATCTTGCTGATTGAAGCCAAAGGCTTTGCCCAGCACGGTGGCGGCCACCAGCACCAAGCCTAGTACCACGCAGCAGGCCACCACCAGCCCCGCCAGATCACGTAGCGGAATCTGATGCCAGATGCCCTCGTTCACCGCTTCGCTGAACGCGCCGTAGACCACCAGCAGAATCGAGCCCTGATCAACGAACTTCAGCCAGCTCTTGTTGCGCCCCACCCAGGCGCCGATCCAGCGCCGGGCGATTTGCCCGGCAATGAAGGGCAGCAACAACTGCACGCTGATTTTCACGATGGCATCAACGGTCGAACCGCCATCGCCGTGGACATTCAACAGCATGGTGACCAGCAACGGCGTGAGGAAAATCCCGAACAGACTGGACGCCGCCGCACTGCAAATCGCTGCCGGAATGTTGCCTCGTGCCAGAGAAGTAAAGGCAATCGCCGACTGCACCGTGGCGGGCAGTGCGCAGAGGTAGAGCATGCCCATGTACAGGTCAGCGCCGATCATCGGCGACAGCACCGGCTTGAGCGCCAGACCGAGCAGCGGGAACAGCACGAAGGTCAGGCCGAACACCAGCAAATGCAGGCGCCAGTGACCGGCGCCGGCGATGATCGACTCGCGCGACAGCTTGGCGCCGTGCAGGAAAAACAGCAGGGCAATGGCGATGTTGGTCAGCCAGCCGAAGCCCACCGCCACCTGCCCGCTGGCGGGCAACAAACTGGCGATAAGCACCACGCCGATCAGGGCCAGGGTGAAGTTGTCAGGCAAGAAACGTGGGCGAGTCATGGAGGTTATCCGGGTTAGCCAGGAACGTGACCCTGACTCTAGCGCGCCTGCAAGTTACCGGCTAACGCTAGTAAGCCAGTAGATATCGCCTAACGGACAAACCACACATCAATCTGTAGGAGCGAGCCTGCTCGCGATGGACGTCAACGATAACGCGGGGTACCAGACAGCCCGTGTCGTCCATGCGTGCATCGCGAGCAGGCTCGCTCCTACAGGGTTCAGCCTCCACTTCATCGCCTTGCGGGCAGAAACTCATTCAAGGCTCTTGCGCAACCGATATTATGGTATACCATCATACGCACAGACACTTCTTACCCCTGATACGGAGCAGCTCATGAGTTTCGAAATCCGCAAGATCGTCAGCTATGTCGAACAAACCTTCATCGAAGGCGGCAAGGCCACCGATAAACCCGTGACCATGGTCGGGCTGGCGGTGGTGATGAAAAACCCTTGGGTAGGCAACGGCTTTGTCGAAGACCTGAAACCGCAAATCCGCGAGAACTGCTCTGACCTCGGCGCACTGATGGTTGAACGCCTGGTGGGCATCATCGGCGGCGCCGAAAAATCGAGGCTTATGGCAAGGCTGCCGTGGTCGGCGCCGATGGCGAAATCGAACACGCCTCCGCTGTGATCCACACCCTGCGCTTCGGCAACCACTACCGCGAAGCGGTCAAGGCCAAGAGCTACCTGAGTTTCACCAACAAGCGCGGCGGCCCGGGTACCTCGATTCAGATTCCGATGATGCACAAGGACGACGAAGGCCTGCGTTCGCACTACATCACCCTGGAAATGAAGATCGAAGACGCACCCCGTGCCGACGAAATCGTGGTGGTCCTGGGTTGCGCCGATGGCGGCCGCCTGCACCCACGCATCGGCAATCGTTACATCGACCTGGAAGAGCTGGCGGCCGAAAAAGCCCAGTAAGACCGGTTCGGGCAACTACAACAAAAAGGTAATGCAGGAGCGCTCCATGATTCGGCTCACCGCTGAAAGCACCCCGGCTGGAACCAGTTACCTGGCGACCGGCCAAGGCCAGCCCGTGGTCTTGATCCACGGCGTGGGCCTGAATAAAGAAATGTGGGGCGGCCAGATCGTTGGTCTGGCCACGAAGTACCGCGTGATTGCCTATGACATGCTCGGTCATGGCGCCAGCCCGCGCCCGGAAAGCGGCACTCCCCTGCTCGGTTACGCCGATCAGTTGCTGGAGTTGCTCGATCATCTGCAATTGCCCAAGGCGGCAGTGATCGGTTTTTCCATGGGCGGGCTGGTGGCGCGGGCATTCGCCCTGCACTACCCGCAACGCTTGCAGAGTCTGGTGGTGCTCAACAGCGTGTTCAATCGCACCGCTGAACAGCGCGCCGGCGTTATCGCCCGCACCAGTCAGGCCGCCGAACACGGCCCGGATGCCAACGCCGAAGCGGCGCTGTCGCGCTGGTTCAGCCGCGAGTACCAGGCGGCCAATCCGGCACAGATCGCCGCGCTGCGCCAGACGCTTGCGCAAAACGATCCGCAGGGTTACCTGACTACTTATGAGCTGTTCGCCACCCAGGACATGTACCGCGCCGATGACCTGGCCAATATCCGGGTGCCGACGCTGGTCGCCACCGGCGAACTGGACCCGGGGTCGACCCCGGACATGGCCGAGCAATTGGCCAAATGCATTCCCGGCGCGACGGTTGCCGTACTCGCCGAGCAGCGGCATATGATGCCCGTAGAATCGCCGCGCCTGGTCAACCAGCTGTTGCTGGAGTTTCTCGACACTGCGCACTCCCGACAAAACCATACAAAGGGGATCGTTGCATGACACTCGCACGCTTCCAGATGTGCATCGGCGGCGAATGGGTCGATGCCCTCTCGGGCAAAACCTTCGAAAGCCTGAACCCGGCCCTGGCCCAAGCCTGGGCTGAACTGCCCGATGCCGATGAAGCCGACGTCGAGCGCGCCGTACAGGCTGCGCAGACTGCATTCGACAGCCCGGCCTGGCGCGGGCTGACCGCCACCGCTCGCGGCAAACTGCTGCGGCGCCTGGGCGATCTGATCGCCGAAAACAAGGAACAACTGGCGCAGCTGGAAAGCCGCGACAACGGCAAGCTGATCCGCGAGACCCGCGGTCAGGTCGGGTATCTGCCGGAGTTTTTCCACTACACCGCGGGCCTGGCGGACAAGCTCGAAGGCGGCACCTTACCGTTGGACAAGCCGGACCTGTTTGCCTACACCGTGCATGAAGCCATGGGCGTGGTTGCGGCGATCATTCCGTGGAACAGCCCGCTGTACCTGACCGCGATCAAACTGGCCCCCGCGCTGGCGGCAGGCAATACCATCGTGATCAAGCCTTCCGAGCACGCTTCGGCGACCATTCTCGAACTGGCGCGCCTGGCACTCGAAGCCGGTATTCCTCCGGGCGTGGTCAACGTCGTCACCGGTTACGGTCCAAGCACCGGCGCCGCCCTGACCCGCCATCCGCTGGTGCGCAAAATCGCCTTCACCGGCGGTGCGGCCACTGCGCGGCATGTGGTGCGCAGCAGCGCCGAGAACTTCGCCAAGCTGTCGCTGGAACTGGGCGGCAAATCCCCGAACATCATTTTCGCCGATGCCGACCTCGACAGTGCGATCAACGGCGCCATCGCCGGAATCTATGCCGCCTCCGGGCAGAGCTGCGTGTCCGGCTCGCGTCTGTTGGTGCAGGACGAAATCTACGACGAATTCGTCGGGCGCCTGGTGGAACGCGCCCAGCGCATCCGCATCGGCAACCCGCAGGAAGACAGCAGCGAAATGGGCCCGATGGCCACCGCGCAGCAACTGGCGGTGGTCGAAGGTCTGGTCGCCGACGCCATTGCTGAAGGCGCGCGCCTGCGTCTGGGTGGCAAGCGTCCGCAGAATCTGGGAGACGGCTGGTTCTACGAACCGACGCTGTTCGAGTGCGACCGCAACTCGATGAAGATCATGCAGGAAGAAGTGTTCGGCCCGGTGGCCTCGGTCATCCGTTTCAAGGACGAAGCCGAAGCACTGGCCATCGCCAACGACTCGCAGTTCGGCCTCGCCGCCGGTATCTGGACCCGCGACCTGGGCCGCGCCCATCGCCTGGCCCGGGACGTGCGCTCGGGGATCATCTGGGTCAACACCTACCGCGCCGTTTCGGCCATGGCGCCCATCGGTGGCTTCAAGAACAGTGGCTATGGACGCGAAAGCGGCATCGATTCGGTGCTGGCCTACACCGAGCTGAAAACGGTGTGGATCAACCTCTCCCAGGCGCCAATGCCTGATCCATTTGTGATGCGCTAGGAGTCCTGCGAAATGATCGAACCCGGCATTTACAAAGACGTCATGAGCTCGTTCCCGTCCGGCGTCACGGTGGTCACCACCCTGGACCCGGAAGGCGGCATCGTCGGCATCACCGCCAGCGCTTTCAGTGCACTGTCGATTGATCCGGCACTGGTGCTGTTCTGCCCCAACTATGGCTCCGACACCTACCCGGTGTTGCGCGACAGCAAGCAGTTCGCAATCCACCTGCTGTCCGCCGACCAGACGGCCGAAGCCTATGCTTTCGCCGGCAAGGGCAAGGACAAAGCCAAGGGCATCGACTGGCACCTGAGCGAGTTGGGCAACCCGATTCTGGCCAAGGCCACGGCAATCATCGAGTGTGAACTATGGCGCGAATACGATGGCGGGGATCACGCCATCATCGTCGGTGCGGTGAAGAACCTGATCCTGCCCGCACAACCAGTGACGCCGATGATCTATCACAAAGGCAAGCTGGGCCCCTGCCCACCCTGGCCTGACAGATTCACACAGCCCTCCCCTGTAGGAGCGAGCATGCTCGCGATGGACTAGAGAGCGCCGCGTTCATCCAGAAGGCCCGCGTTATTGTTACCCACCATCGCGAGCATGCTCGCTCCTACAGGGGATCGTGGTGAGAGGAGGATTCATGAGTAATGAAAAGTACGAAAAGGGCTTGAAGATTCGTACCCAGGTGCTGGGCGAAGCTTATGTGAACCGTTCCATCGAGAACGCCGACGACTTCACCCGCCCATTGCAGGAGATGGTCACCGAGTATTGCTGGGGCCATGTCTGGGGGCGTGAAGGTTTGTCGCTCAAGGAACGCAGCATGATCAACCTGGCCATGATCTCGGCCCTCAACCGCCCGCACGAACTCAAGCTGCATGTGCGCGGCGCCTTGCGTAACGGCTTGAGTCGTGAGCAAATACGCGAAATTCTGCTTCAGGTCGGCATTTATTGTGGCGTTCCCGCGGCCGTGGACAGCTTCCGCCTGGCCCGTGAAGCCTTCGCCGAAGCCGATGCCGAGGCCTCCAGTTAACCCAGCCACCTTTAGAGCGTACCCCATGAAACGCCTGCCACTCGACGACAGCTTCAAGGTCAATCGCAACCCCGTTACCCTGCGCGAAATCGTGCTGGATAAACTGCGAAGCGCCATCATGAACTTCCAGCTTATGCCGGGAGACCGTCTGGTCGAGCGCGATCTGTGCGAGCGTCTTGGCGTGAGCCGCACATCGGTACGCGAAGCCTTGCGTCACCTGGAGTCCGAAGGTCTGGTGGAGTTCGCCGACGCCAAGGGCCCGCGAGTCGCCATCATCACCCTGGCCGATGCCGTCGACATCTACGAACTGCGTTGCGTGCTCGAAGGCCTGATCGTCCAGTTGTTCACCCTGCGTGCCAAGGCCAAGGACATCAAAGCCCTGGAAAAAGCCCTCGAGGAAAACCGCCAGGCGCTCAAGGAAGGTGAACTGCAGCAAGTCATCGATTCGGTGCAAGGTTTCTACGACGTCCTGCTCGAAGGCTCCGGCAACCACGTCGCGGCCACTCAGCTGCGTCAGTTGCAGGCACGGATCAGCTACTTGCGCGCGACCTCGGTGTCCCAGGAAAACCGCCGTGGCGCGAGCAACCAGGAAATGGAACGCATGGTCGAGGCGATCAAGAGCGGTGATCCGCTTGCAGCACACCAGGCTTGCGTCGACCACGTCCGCGCCGCCGCCGCCGTCGCCCTTGATTATCTCAAGCGCAAGCAGGAAGAGACAGGGGCGATTCCCGAGATCACCCAGCCCATCGCTCTTAAAGAGCCACGCATAGGACGTTGATCATGACCCGCCCGAGCTTTTGTCCAAAGTGCGGCAGCAATGACCTCAAGTCACAGCTACCGCCGGGCGATACGCACGAGCGCCTGATGTGCCGCGACTGCGGTTACATCCACTACGTCAATCCGAAAATCATTGCCGGCTGCATCATCGAGCAGGACGGCAAGTATTTGCTGTGCCAGCGCGCGATCCCGCCGCGTCCCGGCACCTGGACGCTGCCGGCGGGCTTCATGGAAGCCGGCGAAACCACCGAACAGGCGGCGTTGCGTGAAGTCTGGGAAGAAAGCGGCGTACGCGGGGAAATCCTCTCGCCCTACTCGATCTTCAGCGTGCCGAAGATCAGCGAGGTGTACATCATCTTCCGCGCCATCGCCCTGGAAATCACCGGCCAGTTCGGACCGGAAACCCTCGACTACAAATTCTTCGCGCCCGAGGACATTCCTTGGGACAGCATCTATTACCCGGCGATCCGGCAGATTCTTGAGCGTTATATAGAGGAACGCCAGGCCGGGGTGTATGGCATTTACATTGGCAATGATGACAGCGGGAAGATTCACTTCATTCGCTAAAGCGCAGACCCCCTGTAGGAGCGAGCCTGTAGCGGTCCAGTTTTTTGGACCATTCTGTAGGAGTTTTTAGGCCGCCTGCTGCTCAAACAAAGCAGGCGGCAGATTATTCGAAGCGGTGTGACAACGGCGATGGTTGTAATGGGATATAAAATCCATCACGTCCTTCTCCGCCTCGAAATGGTTTTGATACCCGTTTTCGGGCATCCAGTCATGCTTCAACGTTCTGAAATAACGCTCAACTACAGCATTGTCCCAGCAATTACCCCGCCGACTCACACTATGGACGATCCGTTTTTCCTCCAGGCATGTCGTAAATCGATTAGAGGTGTATTGGCACCCTTGATCTGAGTGGAATAACAGCTGGGGCATTGGGCGACGCAGCGCAACTGCCAGCTCCAGTGCTTTAATAGACAGATCCGTGTCGGCCGTTCGTGAGCAAGCCCATCCCACGATTCTGCGTGAAAAAAGATCCATCACTACTGCCAGATACAGCCAACTTTCTTTCACCTTGATGTAGGTGATGTCGCCTGCCCAGAGTGTGTTCGGCTGAATCGGGTTGAACCGACGATCAAGTATGTTCGGTGCCGTCACTTCAGGTTTAGTGGAGCGCCGATAGTGGACATAACGGGGCCGGCGCCTGGTAAGCCCAAGGGCGCTTATCAAGGAGCGCATTCGATAACGCCCGATAGAAACACCATCTTTTCTCAGCTCCTTGGATAAGCCGCGAGCACCCAGCGCTGCACGATGTTCCTTATGCAGCTCCCGAATTTTCAGCTCAAGATTCTTGTCGATAACACGAGGCGGCGTAGGCTTACGTTTCGCGTAAAAGCTACTGCGAGGTAAGCCCAAGACCGAGCACATACGTCGAATCGACATTGCCCCTCTAACGCCATCAATCACTTGGTTCGACTGAACAGAACCTTCAGATGAGAGGGCAATTGCTTTTTTAACACTTGGTTCTCGGCCTCGAGCAGCGCCAACTTTGCCTGCAATGACTCGATCAGATCCTGATCCTGGGGCCGGGGGAGCTGCATGAGCCCCGCATGTTCCCGGCGCCAGTGCAGAACCCACCGGCGTAAAGCTGTGGGGCCCACTCCCGTAAGCTCACAGGCTTGAGGTATGGAGCATTTCATCTCGACAACCAAGCGAATGGCTTCTGCTTTTTCCTCGGCGTTAACAACCCGATATCCCATGATGCTTCCTTAGGTCGATACTCCTACATCATGGTCCAAAATCATTGAGCCACAACAGCCTGCTCGCGATGGGCTTCAGGGCACCGCGGGGCATCTGACGGCCCGCGTTATCGTTGGCCTCCATCGCGAGCAGGCTCGCTCCTACAGGTAACGGGTAGCGGTCCATCAGGCTGGCGCCACACCCTCGACGATGACGATCTGCGCCTGCCCCGCTCCATCTCGGTGGCGTTTGGCTTCCTGATATTCCTCTGACCGATAACACGCCAGCGCCTGCTCATACGAGTCGAACTCAATCACCACATTGCGCTGCGCCGCAGGCCCGCCTTCCAGCGCCTCGCAACGCCCACCCCGAGCCAGCATTCGCCCGCCGTACAACGCGAAGGCCGCCGGCGCCCGCTGCGTGTATTGGCTGTATTGATCGGGGTCGGTGACATCCACGTGAGCAATCCAGTAAGCCTTCATAGTGACCTCTTTGCTGATTTTGTATTATGGTATACCACAATACAATTCCATCAAACACTGAGAATCCAGCATGGCCTTCAACACCATCGAAGAAATCATCGAAGATTATCGCCTCGGCAAAATGGTACTCCTGGTAGATGACGAGGACCGGGAAAACGAAGGCGATCTGCTGCTGGCGGCTGATTGTTGCAGCGCCCAAGCCATCAGCTTCATGGCCCGGGAAGCCCGCGGCCTGATCTGCCTTACCTTGACTGACGAACATTGCCAGCGCCTCGGTCTGGAGCAAATGGTGCCGAGCAACGGTAGCGTGTTCAGCACCGCGTTCACTGTGTCGATCGAGGCGGCCATCGGTGTGACCACCGGCATCTCCGCCGCCGACCGGGCGCGCACCGTGGCTGCCGCCGTCGCTCATGGGGCCGGCCCTGCCGATATTGTGCAACCGGGCCACATCTTTCCATTGCGCGCCAAGGAAGGCGGCGTACTGACCCGCGCCGGTCATACCGAGGCCGGTTGCGATCTGGCACGCCTGGCCGGCTTCACCCCGGCGTCAGTGATCGTCGAAGTCATGAACGACGACGGCACCATGGCCCGTCGCCCGGATCTGGAAGTGTTCGCGCGCAAGCACGGAATCAAGATCGGCACCATTGCCGACCTGATTCACTATCGCCTGAGCACCGAACACACCGTCGTACGCATCGGCGAACGTGAGCTGCCTACGGTGCATGGCACCTTTCGTCTGATCACCTTTGAGGATCGCATCGAGGGCGGTGTCCACATGGCAATGGTCATGGGCGACCTGCGCCGCGATGAAGCGACGCTGGTGCGGGTGCATGTGATCGATCCGCTGCGCGATCTGGTGGGTGCCGAATATAGCGGCCCGTCCAACTGGACATTGTGGGCCGCGTTGCAGCGTGTCGCCGAAGAAGGTCGCGGCGTGGTGGTGGTGCTGGCCAATCACGAATCCTCGCAAGCGCTGCTGGAACGTGTACCGCAATTGACTCAACCACCACGGCAATTCAGTCGTTCGCAATCGCGGATCTATTCAGAAGTGGGGACCGGCGCGCAGATCCTGCAAAACCTCGGCGTCGGCAAGCTGCGGCATCTGGGGCCACCGCTGAAATATGCGGGATTGACCGGGTATGACCTGGAAGTCGTGGAGAGCATCCCGTTTACCGGGTAAATGGAAATTCCCCCTGTAGGAGTGAGCCTGCTCGCGATAGCCACATGACAGTCGACACTGATATCGCCTGACAGGGCCCCATCGCGAGCAGGCTCACTCCTACAGGGGAATGTTGAAGGCTCAAAAAAACCAGTTTCGCCTGATAGCCGGTAAGGCAAAGTGCTTGCAGAAAGTTTGGAATACCATAATATGATATTCCATAGACCGGACAGTCACAGCGACTCGATGGACCTACTGCTCCCGATAGGCGGGCACTGAAAGCCCCGCTCATAAACACAACAATGAGGGCGTGAAAATGGTGTTGAACAAACGTGTATCCGCAGTGCTGTTTGCGGGTCTGCTCAGCGTGACCAGCCAGGCGTTGATGGCAGCCGAAAGCGTCAACTTCGTCAGCTGGGGCGGTAGCACTCAGGATGCGC
Organism: Pseudomonas sp. ERMR1:02; assembly: GCF_002277815.1. Lineage (GTDB taxonomy): Bacteria > Pseudomonadota > Gammaproteobacteria > Pseudomonadales > Pseudomonadaceae > Aquipseudomonas. Next base: position 67,983 of record NZ_NKJI01000013.1, on the reverse strand, counting down.
AGAAGCAGGCCTGGGCCGATCCGTTCAGCAAATCCAGCGGCATCACCGTGGTTCAGGACGGCCCGACCGACTACGGCAAACTCAAGGCCATGGTCGAAAGCGGCAACGTGCAGTGGGACGTGGTCGACGTCGAAGCCGATTTCGCCTTGCGCGCCGCTTCCGAAGGCTTGCTCGAGCCTCTCGATTTCAAGGTGATCGAGCGCGACAAGATCGACCCACGGTTTGTCTCCGATCACGGTGTCGGCTCGTTCTTCTTCTCCTTCGTCCTCGGCTACAACGAAAGCAAGCTCGGCGCCAGCAAACCTCAGGATTGGTCCGCGTTGTTCGACACCAAGACCTACCCCGGCAAACGCGCCCTCTACAAATGGCCAAGCCCTGGCGTGCTGGAACTGGCGCTGCTGGCCGATGGCGTAGCCGCCGACAAGCTCTATCCGCTGGACCTGGACCGCGCCTTCAAGAAACTCGACACCATCAAGAAAGACATTGTCTGGTGGGGCGGCGGTGCCCAGTCGCAACAGCTGCTGGCCTCCGGTGAAGCGAGCATGGGTCAGTTCTGGAACGGCCGGATTCACGCCCTGCAAGAAGACGGTGCCCCGTCGGTGTGAGCTGGAAACAGAACCTGGTCATGGCCGACATTCTGGTCATTCCAAAAGGCTCGAAGAACAAGGACGCGGCGATGAAGTTCCTGGCCAATGCCAGCAGCGCCAAGGGACAGGCCGACTTCTCCAACCTGACCGCCTACGCCCCGGTCAACGTCGACAGCGTGGCGCGCCTGGATTCGGTGCTGGCGCCTAACCTGCCGACTGCCTACGCCAAGGATCAAATCACTCTCGACTTCGCGTACTGGGCCAAGAACGGTCCGGCCATCGCGACACGGTGGAACGAATGGCTGGTCAAATGAAAATGACGGCAACCGCGCCTCGTCAATCCTCGGCCACCGGGAGCGCCATTGGCGCTGCCGGTTCGGCCTCCGTCAAGGCCGCTGCGATGACGAACTCGCCGACGCTGGCACAGCGCTGGCGTGGTTCGAGCAACCTGATCCCTGCCCTGCTGTTCCTCGGCCTGTTTTTCCTGGCACCGCTGATTGGTCTACTGCTTCGCGGCGTGCTGGAGCCTGTGCCTGGCCTGGGCAACTACGAGCAACTGTTCGCCAACTCGGCCTACGCGCGGGTCTTGCTCAACACCTTCTCGGTAGCCGGCCTGGTGACGGTGTTCAGCCTGCTGCTGGGCTTTCCGCTGGCGTGGGCGATCACCCTGGTGCCGCGCGGCTGGGGTCGATGGATTCTGAGCATCGTGCTGCTGTCGATGTGGACCAGCCTCCTGGCCCGCACCTATTCCTGGCTGGTGCTGTTGCAAGCTTCCGGGGTGATCAACAAGGCGCTGATGGCCATGGGCATCATCGATCAGCCGCTGGAAATGGTGCATAACCTCACCGGCGTGGTGATCGGCATGAGCTACATCATGATCCCGTTCATCGTGCTGCCGTTGCAGGCGACCATGCAGGCGATCGACCCGATGATCCTACAGGCAGGTTCGATCTGCGGCGCCAGCCCGTGGACCAACTTCTTCCGGGTGTTCCTGCCGCTGTGTCGGCCGGGGCTGTTCTCCGGCGGGTTGATGGTGTTCGTGATGTCCCTCGGTTACTACGTCACCCCGGCCCTGCTGGGCGGGGCGCAGAACATGATGCTGCCCGAATTCATCATTCAGCAGGTGCAGTCGTTCCTCAACTGGGGACTGGCGAGCGCCGGTGCCGCATTGCTGATCGTCATTACCCTGGTGTTGTTCTACTTCTACCTGAAGCTCCAGCCGGAATCCCCGGTTGGCGCCAGCAACGCGAGGTAAGCCGTCATGCTCCTGACCCCCAATGCCATGAGCCGCCGGATGCGCTTGGGCCTGTATGCCACCACCGGGCTGATCGGTCTGTTCCTGCTGCTGCCGATCGTGTTCATCGTGCTGCTTTCATTCGGATCGTCGCAATGGCTGGTGTTCCCGCCACCGGGCTGGACGATGAAATGGTACGTCCAGTTCTTCTCCAACGCCGACTGGATGAACGCGGCCATGGCCAGCCTCAAGGTCGCGGTGCTAACCACGATCTTCGCCGTGGCGTTGGGCCTGCCGACCGCTTTTGCACTGGTACGCGGCCGCTTCCCTGGCCGGGAAATGCTTTACGGTCTGTTCACCCTGCCGATGATCGTGCCGCTGGTGATCATCGCGGTAGCGGTGTATGCGCTGTTTCTCAAGCTGGGGTACACCGGGACGATGTTCGCGTTCGTGGTCAGCCATGTGATTGTTGCGTTGCCATTCACCATCATCTCGATCATCAACTCGCTGAAGCTGTTCGATCAGTCGATCGAAGACGCGGCGGTGATCTGCGGCGCGTCACGACTGCAAGCGGTGTTCAAGGTGACCTTTCCGGCAATTCGTCCGGGCATGGTCGCCGGCGCCCTCTTCGCCTTCCTCGTGTCTTGGGATGAAGTGGTGCTGAGCGTGATGATGGCCAGCCCGACCCTGCAAACCCTTCCCGTGAAAATGTGGACCACTCTGCGCCAGGATCTGACGCCCGTGATCGCCGTCGCTTCGACGCTGCTGATCGGCCTCTCGATTTTGGTCATGGTCATCGCCGCAGCCTTGCGCCGGCGCAACGAAATCAGCGCCTGAGCGCCCAGGAGTACAACATGAGTGCAGTGATCAAAGATTCCGCTCAACAGAACGACCAACCGCTGGTGAGCCTGCGCAACCTGAACAAGTACTACGGCGATTTTGCCGCCGTGGACGACATTTCGCTGGACATCAAGGACGGTGAATTCCTGACCTTCCTCGGCTCCAGCGGCTCCGGCAAAAGCACCACCCTGTCGATGCTCGCCGGCTTCGAAACCCCGAGCAGCGGCGAGATCCTGGTCAACGGCCAGTCGCTGGTCAATGTGCCGCCGCACAAGCGCGATATCGGCATGGTGTTTCAGCGCTACTCGCTGTTTCCGCACCTTTCTGTGCGCGACAACATCGCCTTCCCGTTGCAGATTCGCAAACTCGCCAGCGCTGAGCGCGAACGCCGGGTCGATGCGATGCTCAAGCTGGTTCAGCTTGAGCAATTTGCCCATCGCCGCCCTTCACAACTCTCCGGCGGCCAGCAACAGCGTGTGGCCATCGCCCGGGCGCTGGTCTATGAGCCACGTATTCTGCTGATGGACGAACCCCTCGGCGCGCTGGACAAAAAACTGCGTGAAGACTTGCAGGATGAACTGCGTCAACTGCATCGGCGCCTGGGCATCACCATCGTCTACGTGACCCACGACCAGGAAGAAGCCATGCGCTTGTCCCAGCGCATTGCAATCTTCAGCCACGGCAAGATTGTCGGTTTGGGCAGCGGCTACGACCTGTACCAGAACCCGCCGAATGCCTTTGTCGCTTCGTTCCTGGGCAACTCGAACTTCCTCAAGCTCAAGGCCCAGGGCAATGCGGTGGCTGCGTTTGAGGGGCAGGCGCTGTCGATTCGCCTGACTGCCGGGCTACACACTGATCAGGATGTGCTGCTGATGGTGCGTCCGGAAAAAGCTTTGGCACTGAGTGTCGAGCAAGCAGCTCAGGAACCGCTGGCCGCTGGCTGGAATGAAGTCTCGGCCAAGGTTGTGGAGGTGTTGTTTCTTGGGGAAAGTCAGACCTGCAGTGTGGTGACTACCGGTGGTACTTCGATGACGGTCAAGGCGTTGTCCGCCGCTGGAATGCCGCTCAAGGCGGGTGATCCGGTGCGGGTACGCTGGGCTACTGCTGATGCCTGCGTTTATACCGAATGGGCTGAGAGTGATTTGAACAAGGCTGCTGGGGCGCATTGATTTTTTGCGGTCCATGCCAGTGGATCGCTTGTTATGTGTCACCCTCGGGTCGCCGCAACGTCGGGTTGCGGTGGCCTTTTTTCCGCCTGTGCCTGCGCCTGCTAGCAAAGGCTTTGGGTCACGCGAGCTGGACTTTGAGTGGTGTACATATCCATTGCTGCGGTAACGGCTACTGGCGGTTTCGCTCTTACAGCGAGTCACTTGGAAAAGCCCCAAGTAACCAAGGGCTCTTGCCCCACCACTCGGTGCCTCGCTTGGGCTCGGCATGCCCTCACTCCGGCATTGCTCCGTGGGCCGCCGCGATGGGCCATCCTTGGCCCAGCGCGGCTAACCCGGCGTCCTGCCGGGTTACCCACGGAGCAATGCCTGCGTTCGGCCATCGTGGTTTAACGGGGCGCCAGGATCAAAAACCAAAGCGAGGCGGCCTGACAGCCGACCTGACTTTGACAGATGCCGTGATCCCCCGTAGGAGCGATGCTTGCTCGCGAAGGACGTCAACGATAACGCGCCCTTTCTGGATGATCGCGTTGTCTGGACGTTTTTCGCGAGCAAGCATCGCTCCTACAGGGGAATGAGCACCCGCAAAAATCAGGTCGGCTTTAAGGCCGCCTCGCTTTTGCTCTGGCTTTTGATCTGCCGTGCCCCGTCGGAAGGCCGAGTGGAGGTTCTGCGCAGTGGGCAACCCGGCATGGATGCCGGGTTAGCCGCGCACGGCCATGGATGGCCGATCGCGGCGGGCCCACGGAGCAGGACCGGAGCGAGGGAACCCTGAGCCTAAGCGAAGGGCCGTACGTCAGGGGATAGAGCGTTTGGTTACTTGGCGCTGTTCCAAGTGACCCGCCGTCAGGGCGGAACCATAAGTCGCCGTTACCGTAGAAATGGATATGTACCCAAAACAAAAAAATCCCGCCCAGAAACACCCAGGCGGGATACGCTTACTCAACCAACTTAGGCAATCGGAATCAACGGATCCGCAGCAGCCCACGCAGCGTCACGATCTGCCGGCGGATAAATCCACACAGTGTTGATCTGCGTCTTGAGCTCCTTGCCCTCCTGCTTGATCAGCTTGACCTGGCGATCCCACCCTTCGGTGTAGACCGCACCCCACGCGCCCAGATCCAGGCAGGTGACGTATTTAGGCTGGCTGTACGGCGTCGGCTCCACACCGAGTATCTGCGCAGCCACGTTGTTACCGGCATGACGGCCCAACACAATGGCGTGCTGGCAGGTCATCAGCGCGTAGTTACCGATGTCATCGCAGGCCGCATAAGCAACGTCGCCGGTGGCGAAGATGTCGTCCTGACCGATCACTTTCATGTGCGCATCAACATGCAGGCGGCCCATGCGATCGCGCTCTGCGGGGATCTGCTCGGTCAGCGAACTGGCGCGAACCCCAGTGGTCCAGACCACGGTTTTGGCATCGATACGCTGACCATCGGACAAGGTCACACCGTTTTCATCGACGGCGACAACCGAGGCTTTCAAGTGCCATTTCACGCCGGTTTCGATACTGGCTTCAGCGATTTTTTCCGCGATTTCAGGGCCCATGGAACCTCCCACCTTGTCGCCGCGATCAACGATGATCACGTTGAAGTCCACGCGATCACCCAGGATGGCGCGTAGACGGGTCGGCATCTCAGTCGCCGTTTCGATCCCGGTGAAGCCACCACCGGCAACCACTACGGTATTACGGGCCTGGCTTTCTGGCTGGCTGGCCAGGGATTTGAGGTGGTTTTCCAGGCGCACGGCTTGTTCGATCTGATCGACGTCAAAGGCATGTTCAGACACACCCGGGGTGTCAGGCAGTGCAAGGCGGCTGCCAGTGGCCAGAACGAGTTTGTCGTAGATGACGACTTGCTTGTTGCCCGAAGCATCAATGTAGCCAACACGTTTTTGCGCAACGTCGATGGTCTCGGCGGCGCCCTTGATGAAGTTCACGCCGACCGCATCCAACAGCTCGCCGATTGGAGCGGCCAGTTGGTGGGCGTTCGGCTCATAAAAGCGCGGGCGTACCCGCAGCTCCGCCTGAGGAGCCAGCACCGTCACGTCAAAGTCATTGTGAGCGTGAATGTCGAACAGACGCGTGGCGCTCAAAGCGGTCCACATGCCACCAAAACCTGCGCCGATTACCAAGATGTGCTGTTTCATTTTTAACTCCAGGGAAGAACGAGGCATTGAATTTTGTTTAGGGGCCAGTGGCGCGACTTTCTTTTGGAAAGCGCTACTCGCTGTCGACCTGACAACGGCGACTATATTGATCCGAGTTATGTACCGCAACGGATTTTTTTCAATGGTTGCCATCGATCAAATCGATACCCTTGAAAACAAGCATCAAACCCTTTTCGTCAAAGGCCTTCTTGAGAAATGAAAAAGCAGGACCTATCGTTGTCCAGCTAACGGCCAGCTGCTATTATTTGCGACAACATTAGTCGGAGATTCAAATGGCTCTTTACAGCGCAGGCGTCGAGTACGGCCTTCACTGCCTGACTTTCCTGGTGGGCAATTGCGGCGACACCCGCGAAGCAAGCGTGCGCGACCTTGCCGAGCTGCAAGGCGTGCCTCTGGATTATCTGGCGAAAATCTTCACCAAACTGGCCAAGGCAAAACTGGTGGTGGCCACCGAGGGCGTGCGCGGTGGCTTCAAGCTGGCCCGGCCGGCGGACGAAATCACCCTGCTGGATATCGTCAACGCTATCGACGGGCGCAAGGCAATTTTCGAATGTCGGGATATTCGCGGGCGTTGCGCGTTGTTTGAAGGCCAGACACCGGAATGGGCGCTGGACGGGCTGTGCTCGATCCATGCTGCGATGCTGAATGCGCAGAAACGCATGGAAGAGGCCCTGGCCCAGCAGACCATTCTGGACATCGCCCGAAGGGTCGGGCGCAAAGCCCCGGCGGAATTCGGCGCGAAGTTGGAAGACTGGATGAATGATCGCCGGGAAAAGAAAGGCACCGGGAGTACACAGACGAGTGACGATCAGCTCATCCAGGTCACCGAAATCGGCGACTGAATGCTACAGGCAGTCCCGCACCGCCTTGCGCATTGCCCCTGACTTTGCCCAAGGCGGCCCTTGGTACAGCGAAACCTGGCTGCCTTCCTTCCACTTCACAATGTCCAGAATTTCATCGGCCGTGATGATGCTGGGCGCGGTGAGCCGGTAGCCGTTGGAAATCGACGTTTGAGTCGTGTTGGATATCTCTTTCTGCCACGCGGGCAATACGCATGCGGCCAATTCTTTTGGTGGTTTTTCACTGTGCTTGCTGACATTCGGCTCGCCTGGCACTAATGAAGCGGGGAGCGAACACCCCGTCAGCAACGCCAATACCACTCCCCCCATCAACATCCGACTCTGCATGAAGCGTCCTTAATCCTGAAAAAATAAAATGTAGCCTGTCGCCGCCCGGACATCCATGGATTTCACCGGACGTCAGCGACTGGCGTTGTTGTCACCGGGTTCCGGAGGTCACCGTTCGTTCAAATAGGCCGTCCACCGTTCGTAGGCTTCATGCTGCCATTGGCTGACCCGCTCCCATTCCGGCCCGCTGAGCTGGTGTTCGCTAATGAGTTTCATCATTTCGCTGGTGGCCGCATCCAGATCGGCATTCAGCTCATGGGCACGCGCTCTGAAGTCATCGGTTGTGGTCATTTTGAACTCCCCCTGCCCTGGCGAAAAATCTGTACTTCACTACGACAGCGAATTTTCCAGATCGCGCAAATTTCCCGACCAAAGGAAGTGGCAACGGATCAGACGAACACAACGCCCCGCTGCGCAAATGGGTCTAAAATTTCGTAGCTGCAGTGTTACAGGAGGTCATCATGTGGCTTAACGAATCGGAACAAACGCTTCGGCGCGACCTGCAAGGGCTTGCGTCGGATCTGCGGTGGTCGGCGGTAGAACTTCTGCGCATAGCGCAACAACTGCGCCAGGGCGGAAATGATGTCGATGCACAAGCCGTGCAGAGGTTGTGCGACTTGTTCCAGGGCGATGAAGAACGGTTGCTGGGCTATGCCGAAGAAGTGAAAGCCAAGGTCATCAGCCGAAACAAAGCTGAGTAAACAGGAGCGCGGCCATGAACAAGTCTCTGTCCATATTCGTCATGACATTGACGGCGCTGGCAGGCTGCAGCACCGACTCGCATGTCTTTCGTGACCAGCCGCTGGTGGCCAAGGTCGAGACCGGCATGAGCAAGGAGCAAGTCCAGCAAATCGGCGGCCCGCCGTTGGCGGTAAGCGACCGCACTGTCGAAGCCGGCACTTGTTTTGACTACAAATTGACTCAGCCCGGCCATCAGCAAACTTACGCGGTCAGCTTCGACAGCCGCGCAAAGGTCGATCACAAGAGTTTCATGACCTGCGCCGAATGGAGTAACGCCCAGCAAAAGGCCAGAGAACCCTCCCACTCCAGTGGCGGCGGTGGGTACTAGCGGCTTTGTGTATGTGTAGGAGCGAGCTCGCTCGCGAAAAACGCATGGACAACGCGCTCCTTGAAACAGCACGCGTTATCGTTGGCGTCCATCGCGAGCAAGCTTGCTCCTACAACAACGATCGGGTTACTGACTGCGCGTCTGCTTGCTCGACCGCGCCTTATAGCCAGGAAGAGATGCCGCAAACGCCAGGGCTTCTTCTCGACTACCAAATGACCCAAGCCGATCACCTTTGGTGCAGACCCGCCATGGTCCGCTGTTCACGCTGAGTACGTCATAACCGTTCATGTGCATTTTATTCAGCATCGGAACACTCATGGTCACCTCCCTCCGGGATGATATCCAAAACTAGCGTCCTACCTTACACCCACCCTTCGCCAAAATGCCGACCAGACATCGTGTCAGAATTTCGGCATTCGATTGCACTTTCAGGCATTTCAACAGCTCCAAACAGCCAAATACTGGCGAAATCAGCCCGGCGCGAATATTGCAGTTTTATTAAGGATTTATGACAGACAGCAATCGGATAAGACATGAAAGTACGCGCAACCGTCATTTGCGAGCAGGACCGGCACATTCTCCTGGTGCGCAAACCGAGATGCCGCTGGACATTGCCCGGTGGCAAGGTCGAGCCCGGTGAAACCACGGCAGGCGCCGCCACGCGCGAGCTGCTGGAAGAAACCGGGCTTGAGGTTGATGACATGCTGTACCTGATGGAGCTGGAAACGGGGGGTACCCGTCACCACGTCTACGAGGCCTCCGTGATTAATCTGGATCAAGCGCGGCCACAAAACGAAATCTTCGATTGCATCTGGTATCCGCTGGATGCGGTGCAGAACCTGAACACCAGCGACGCCACGCTCAGGATCGTCAGAGCATTCCAGCGTCGCTTGTAGTCCCGAGGCCTCAGCCCTGATCGCCGCCACCGACCGGCATGACCATGCCGGTGATGTAAGACGCTTCGTCACTGGCCAGAAACAGAATAGCGCCTGCTTGCTCATCCAGCGTGCCGTAACGCTTCATCAAACTGCTGTCGAGCGTCTGGTCGACGATCTGCTGATACCAGACTTTCTCTTGTGCGCTCTGCTCGGCGCTGTTGCGCGGAATGACCCGCGGCGGCGCTTCGGTGCCACCGGGCGCGGTGGCATTGACCCGCACGCCACGACCGGCGGTTTCGAAGGCCAGGCAAGCTGTCAGTGCATTCACGCCGCCCTTCGCCGCGCCGTACGGCACGCGATTGACACTGCGAGTGGCGATGGACGACACGTTGACGATCGCGCCACTGCCCTGCTCCAGCATGAATGGCAACGCGGCGTGGCAGCACCACAACGTCGGGAACAGCGAACGGCGAACTTCGGCTTCGATCTGCGACGCCTCGTAATGCTCGAACGGCTTGGCCCAGATCGTGCCGCCGACGTTATTGACCAGCACATCGAGCCGACCGAAGTGCTCGACGGCGGTTTGCATCACCCGGCTGCACTCTTCGTACTGCTCAAGGTCAGCGGTTAGCGCCAGGACCTGGCTACCCTGGCCCAATTCCTTCTGCACCTCGAACACCAGTTCGGAGCGATCGACAAGAATCAACTTCGCCCCTTCAGCGGCCATGCGCTCGGCAACGCGCCGGCCGATTCCTTGGGCGGCTCCGGTGATCAGCGCGACTTTTCCGTGAAATCTGTTCATGTGTACCTCGTGACGACGGATGCCCATAAACCTGTAGGAGCGAGCCTGCTCGCGATGGTCGTTAACGATGACGCGTGTTTTCTGAATACACGCGGCGCTCTGAAGAACATCGCGAGCAGGCTCGCTCCTACAGGGAATTTTTGCCGAGGGCGGTATTCGAGTACGCCCTCGCTATCACTTCGCTATTTACGCCGCGCTGGCGGCAAATTTTTCGTAGTAGAAGTTCGCAGGCTTGATGCCTTGCTTGCTGATGTACTTGCTGACCGCTTCAACCATTGGCGGTGGGCCGCACAGGTAGACGTCGACGTCGCCATCATTCAAATGCTTGGGCTCGATGTGCTGGGTCACGTAGCCCTTGAGCGGGTGCCGGCTGTCGGGGCTGGCCACGCAGGCGCTGTAGCTGAAGTTGGGGATGCGCGCGGCGAAGCCTTCGAGGCGATCGAGTTCCACCAGGTCGAAATCATGGGTCACGCCGTAGATCAAATGCAGCGGATGATCACTGCCTTGCTCGGCGATTTTCTCCAGCATCGCGGTGAACGGCGCCAGCCCGGTACCACCGGCCAGCAGCAACAGCGGACGACGGATATCACGCAGGTAAAAACTGCCCAACGGCCCTGCCAGGCTCATGCTGTCACCGGCCTTGGCCATGCCGGTGAGGAAGCTGCTCATCAAGCCGCCAGGCACGTTGCGGATCAGGAAACTCACTTCGCCATCGCGCTGCAACGAGCTGAACGAGTAGGCACGAGTCTGTTCGCTGCCGGGAATTCCCAGGTTCACATATTGCCCGGGCAGGAACGCCAGTTTGCTCAACGCCTCGCCCTTGATCGACAGCGAAATGGTGCTGTCGGACAACTGGCGCACGGCGCTGATGGTCGCATCGTAACTGGCCTGACGGGTACGGCAGACTTCAGAGGACGTCGGCACCCGCACCACGCAATCGCTCTGCGCACGCATCTGGCAAGTCAGGACAAACCCTTGCTTGGCCTCTTCAGGGCTGAGGGCATCTTCGATGTACTCCTCGCCCAGATCGTAGGTGCCGGCCTCGGCGAAACACTTGCAGGTGCCGCAGGCGCCGTCGCGGCAGTCCAGCGGAATATTGATGCCCTGGCGGTACGCAGCATCGGCCACGGTTTCGCCGGCATTGGCGTCGATGAACCGGGTGACGCCGTCTTCAAAATTGAACGCGATGGAATGGGTCATGACGCCAGCCTCACAAGTGGTAAACATCGATGACCTGGCGAACGTAATCGTTCTTCAGGATCACTTTCTTGGCCAAGATCTGCGTGTTTTCACCGCGCACGTCGAGGGTGTAGAAACTGCTGCCGAAGTAGCTGTCGACGGTCTTGTAGCGAAAGCTCAGGGTGTGCCAGTTGAAGCGCACCTTGCACAAGCCGTCGGCTTGCTCCAGCAGTTCGATATTGCTGATGTTGTGAGAGGTGCGGGTGTCCGGAATGCTCGCGCTGGAGCGATCGGTCTTGATGCGGAAGATGCGGTCTTCCAGCCCAGTGCGGTTGCCGTACCAGATCAGCGAGATTTCCCGCTGCGGGTCCTCGGTCAATTCGTCGTTGTCATCCCAGGACGGCGTCCAGAACGTCGCGTCAGGGGCGTACAGCTCCAGCCATTCATCCCATTGCCGGTCGTCCAGATAACGGGCTTCGCGGTAGAGAAAGTCGCGCACGGTATCAAAAGAAATGGTCATTGCACGTCCTCCACGGCGATCAACTTCGACTGCTCAAAGGCCAGGGCCTTGAGCATGGTCTGCTGCCAGTATTTGTGTTGCAGCACGAACAGGCCTTCGTCTTCGGTGCGCATGCCGCTGAGCAGCGGATGCAGGTCAATTTCTTTTGCAGCCTCGTCGGCGCCTTCGATCCAGTGCTCGGCACCGCGGGACATGTCGTTCCAGGTGGTGACGCTGCCCTGATAGCTGGTCTGACAGGAGCGAAACTCTTCCAGATCGTCCGGGGTGGCCATGCCGCTGACGTTGAAGAAATCCTCGTACTGGCGGATCCGGCTGGAACGCGCATGGTCGCTTTCGCCTTTGGGGGCGATGCAGTAGATGGTGATTTCCGTACGGTCGACCGAGATCGGCCGGGCGATGCGGATCTGCGAGCTGAACTGGTCCATCAGGTACACGTTCGGGTACAGGCACAGGTTGCGCGAGTTTTCGAGCATCCAGTCGGTGCGAGCCTTGCCGAAGTCCTGCGCCAGCTCGTCGCGACGTTCGTACAGCGGACGGTCTTCAGGGTTGGCCCAACGGGTCCAGAGCAGCATGTGGCCCTTGTCGAAGGAATAGAAACCACCGCCCTGCTTGGCCCAGCTGCCGGCGCTCATGGTCGGATTGGTGTCACCCGCTTCGCGCTGCTTGCGTTGATTCTGGGTAGCGGCGTAGTTCCAGTGCACGGAGCTGACGTGGTAACCGTCGGCGCCGTTTTCGGCGGTGAGTTTCCAGTTGCCTTCGTAGATGTAGCTGGAAGAACCGCGCAGCACTTCCAGGCCATCCTTGGACTGGTCGACGATCATGTCGATGATCTTCGCCGACTCGCCCAGGTGTTCAACCAATGGCAGCACATCGGCGTTCAGGCTACCGAACAGGAAGCCACGATAGGACTCGAAACGCGCCACTTTGGTCAGGTCGTGGGAGCCTTCGCAGTTGAAGCTCGACGGGTAGCCCGCGTTGGCCGGGTCTTTGACCTTGAGCAGCTTACCGGAGTTGTTGAAGGTCCAGCCGTGGAACGGGCAGGTATAGGAACTTTTGTTGCCGGACTTGTGCCGGCACAGGGTCGCGCCGCGATGGCTGCAGGCGTTGATAAAAGCGTTCAGCACACCGTCCTTGTTGCGCGCGATGAAGATCGACTGGCGCCCCATGGTGGTGGTGTAGAAATCATTGATGTTGGGGATCTGGCTCTCGTGGGCCAGATACAGCCAGTTGCCTTCGAAGATGTGTTTCATCTCCAGGTCGAACAGGCGCGGGTCGGTGAACATCTCGCGCTTGCAGCGATAGATGCCCTGCTCGTGATCGTCTTCAAGCAGGGAGTGAAGGTATTCAGGTCGCAGGGTCATGGCCGCCGCCTCCATTGTTATTGTTCAGGCAAGGCTCATGCTAGGACGGGGCAATGGAGTGGACTATCCGCGGGGTGCAGACCTTTATCCATTTTGTGCAAGGGGGCGTGGACGCCAACGATCCCCTGTAGGAGCGAGGCTTGCCCGCGAAGGCGTCGTGTCAGGCAACATCAATGGTGAATGTGCCGGCCTCTTCGCGCGCAAGCCTCGCTCCTACAGAGGGTAGTGTTTGTGGGATCAGTGCCGGCGTTTGAGGGTGTCGGAAGGCAATTCACCAAACTGCTTGCGGTAGCTGTCGGAGAACCGTCCCAAATGCAGGAAGCCATAATCCATTGCCACTTCAGTGACGTTACGCACGTTGCAGGTCGGATCGCTCAGGCAGGCGTTGATGCGTTCCAGGCGTTTCTGGCGGATATAGTTTTTCGGCGTGGTATCGGCGTTGCGTTCGAACAGGCCATACAATGAACGCAAGCTCATGTGCGCCTGGCGCGCCAGTTCTTCGCTGTCGATGTTCTGCTTGAGATTTTTGGCAATGTAGTCGGCGATCGCTTCGAACGTGGCGGTCTGCGAGCCGAGTTCGAGGCGGCTGACGTTGGTCTTCATCAGGCTGAGCATTTTGCTGACGATAATCTGCGCGTAGTGCTCCTGCACCCGGGGAATTTGTTCGGTGGCTTCGGCCTCCTGGCAAATCATCGCCAGCAGGTTGACGAAACCTTCCAGTTCATTGAGCTGATAGCGGTTCTCCAGAAACCGCACGCCCTGCCCGGATAGCGCCAGCGCTGCTCGTCGCAGACGGACTCAAGCAGCGTCGTGGGGACTTTGAGGATGAATTTTTCGCAATCGTCGGAGTACGTCAGGTCCACCGGATCGTCGGGATTGATCAACAGCAACTCACCGGGAGCGAAGTAATGTTCCTGACCGTGACCACGCCACAGGCAATTGCCGCGCAGCAGCACTTGAAGGTGATAGATGGTTTCCAGCGCGCCGGAGGTGACGCGAACGCTGCCGCCATAGCTGATGCGGCACAGGTCGAGGCTGGCGAACTTGCGATGATTGAGACTGGCCAGCGGATGCCCGGCACGGGGCATGAGGATGCAATGGTTACCGACATGCTGATTGACGTAGCCCGACACCGCATACGGGTCGGCTTGGTCGAAAATCGTGCTGCGCTGACTCAGCAGTTGCGCTTGCATCATCGGGTTAATCTCATTCTTTTTATAGTTTGTGCTTATGGTTTGCGTCGGGTCATTCTAATTCAGTACTGATGGCGGTGTGTCAGCAGACTGACATGTGGAGCATTCTCAATGAAACCTGTAGGAGCGAGCCTGCTCGCGATGGACTTGAGGGCGACGCGGGGAATCAGGCACCCAGCGTCATCGTTAACGTCCATCGCGAGCAGGCTCGCTCCTACAGGGGGCAGATGTGATCAGTCCTCGAGTGCGCGAACCCGTTCGTGCCGCTGCTGCTCTTCAGGCTGGGCAGTCGACTGCAAGGTGAAGTCGAACTCGATTTCAGCAAAACGACCGCTGACACCGTACTGCGCTGCACGCGCCTGATCGTCGCTGAAGGTGATCTTGGCGATCAGCTCGTCACGGGTGGCGTAGGCAAAATCGTCGTGCAGGTACTTTTCGCCATCGAGGTTGATCTGGGTAGTCAGGTGACGATGATCCGGCGCGGAAATGAAGAAGTGCACGTGCGCCGGACGCTGGCCGTGACGGCCCAGTTGATCGAGCAGTTGCTGGGTCGGACCGTCCGGTGGGCAGCCATAGCCCGACGGCACGATGCTGCGGAAACGGTAGCGGCCTTCAGCATCGGTGACGATACGGCGGCGCAAGTTGAATTCCGACTGAGAAGCATCGAAGTACGAGTAGGTGCCGCCAGTGTTGGCGTGCCACACGTCCACCACCGCGCCGGCCAATGGTTCGCCAGAGGTGTTGAACACCTGGCCTTGCATGAACAGGGTCACACCCGGATCGACGCCGTCATCCAGACGCGCTTCGCCTTGCGACAGCGGAGCACCGGCCACGTAGAGCGGGCCTTCGATGGTGCGTGGCGTGCCGCCGGATTTACCAGCCTGTTCGTCTTCGGCGTCCATCAGCAGGTCCAGGTAATGTTCCAGACCCAGCCCGGCCACCACCAACCCAGCCTCCTGACGCGCACCCAGCACGTTGAGATAGTTGACCGCTTTCCAGAACTCTTCCGGGGTCACGGCGAGGTCTTCGATGATGTTCACCGAATCACGCAGGATGCGGTAGACCAGGGCTTTGGTACGTGGATTGCCGGCGTCGTTGTGCAGGCCGCTGGCTTCTTCGAGAAATTTCTGGACTTCGGCAGTGTGGGAAATCTTGACGTTCATTTTATGGGTTCCTCATCTTGTAATTATTGGCGTATCGAGCTGAACAGGCTGGGTTCAGCGGTCATCGTCGCGGATAGAAGAAGGATGCCGGCACATCGCCGTGACTTCGATCGCCATGTACGGATACAGCGGTAATTGCATCAGCAGGTCGTGCAGTTCCTGAACACTGTCGACATCGAACACGCTGTAGTTGGCATACAGGCCGGCGATGCGCCACAGGTGACGCCACTTGCCTTGCTCTTGCAGGCGCTGGGCCAGGGCTTTTTCGTCGGCCTTGAGCTGCGCGGCGCGTTCGGGGTTCATGTCGACCGGCAAATTCACGGTCATCTTTACGTGGAACAGCATAATGCTCTCCTCAGGCTTGATGAATGGCAGTGGATGTCTTATCGCGACGGAAAAACGCCAGGCGTTCTTCATCCAGGCTCAGGCCCAGACCCGGTGTTTTCGGCACGTGCAGTTCGAAATCGCGATAAACCAGCGGTTCGCTGAGGACGTCTTCGGTCAGCAGCAGCGGGCCGAACAGCTCGGTGTCCCACGCCAGTTTGTTCAGGGTAATAAAGGCATGAGCCGACGCCATGGTGCCCACGCCACCTTCAAGCATGGTGCCGCCGTACAGGGCGATACCCGCCGCTTCGGCGATGGAGGCAGTGCGCAGCACGGCGCGCGGGCCGCCGTTCTTGGCGATCTTCAGGGCGAACACTGACGCCGCGCCTTCGCGGGCCAGGTTGAACGCATCTTCCACGCACTCGATGGACTCGTCGGCCATGATCGGCGCCGGGCTCATGGCATTCAGGCGCGCCATGCCGGCGCGGTTATTGCGCGAAATCGGCTGTTCGATCAGGTCGATGCCGTTTGTACCGAGGATCCGGCAGGCGCGCAGCGCGGTCGCTTCGTCCCAGGCCTGATTGACATCGACCCGAACGCTGGCGCGGTCACCCAGGGCTTTCTTGATCGCAATCACGTGGGCCAGGTCGCGGTTGACCTCGCCGGCACCGATTTTCAGTTTGAAGATGCGGTGGCGGCGCAGGTCGAGCATTTTTTCCGCTTCGGCGATGTCCTTTTCGGTGTCGCCACTGGCCAGGGTCCAGGCCACCGGCAGCGCATCCCGTACACGACCACCGAGCAACTCGCTGACCGGCACGCCGAGGCGCTTGCCCTGGGCATCGAGCAATGCGGTTTCGATACCGGACTTGGCGAAGGTGTTGCCACGGATGCTGCGTTCCAGGCGCAACATCGCCGCGTTGACGTTGCTGCTGTCCTGGCCGATCAACAGCGGCGCGAAGTGCGTGTCGATGTTGGTCTTGATGCTGTCTGGGCTTTCATTGCCATAAGCCAGGCCACCGATGGTGGTGGATTCGCCGATGCCTTCGATGCCATCGGCGCAACGCACGCGAATGATCACCAGGGTCTGGTTCTGCATGGTGTGCATCGCCAGCTTGTGCGGACGGATGGTCGGCAGATCGACGATGATCGTCTCGATCGATTCAATGGCTGTTGCAAGCATTTCGATACCCATCAGGTTCTTGGAGTTCTGGAATCGATTCTCGTACGGCTTTTTTCCCGACGCCAATATAGAATTGGTCTGACTTGATACCTTAAAGGTATGCAACTGACTGATGTCCGGAGGCTCCATGGAACTGCGTCACCTGCGTTATTTCCAGGTACTGGCTCAAACCCTCAACTTCACCCGCGCCGCCGAACTGCTGCACATCGCTCAACCGCCCCTGAGCCGGCAGATCCAGCAACTGGAGGACGAACTGGGGTGATGCTGCTGGAGCGCGGGCGGCCGCTGAAGCTGACCGACGCCGGGCGGTTTTTCCATGAACACTCCATCGCCCTGCTCGAGCAACTGAACAAGGTATGCGACAACACGCGGCGCATCGGCCTTGGGGAAAAAACCTGGCTGGGCATTGGTTTTGCGCCATCGACGCTGTATGGCGTGCTACCGGAGCTGATCCGCAGATTGCGCAGTGGCGAGCCATTGGAGCTGGAATTGGGGCTTTCGGAAATGACCACCCTGCAACAGGTGCAGGCGCTCAAGGCCGGGCGGATCGACATCGGCTTCGGCCGTATCCGCATCGACGACCCGGCCATCATCCAGACCGTGCTGACCGAAGATCGCCTGGTTGCCGCCCTGCCCGCCGGCCACCCTTTGCTGGCCGGCCCTATCAGCCTGCGTGACCTGGCCAAAGAACCTTTTGTGCTGTACCCCGGCAACCCGCGCCCCAGCTACGCCGACCATGTGATAGGACTGTTCGAGTCCTATGGCGTGAGCATCCACGTGGCGCAATGGACTAACGAACTGCAAACGGCGATCGGTCTGGTGGGCGCCGGGATCGGGGTCACGCTGGTGCCGGCCTCGGTGCAACTGCTGCACCGCGACGACATCGGTTTCACCCCGCTGCTGGAAGACAACGCGACCTCGCCGATCATTCTCAGTCGAAGGGTGGGTGATGTTTCGCCGGGGTTGAACCATTGTTTGCGGATGATTGAAGAGTTGCAGCCCCGGTTTCCCTGTGGGAGCGAGCTCGCTCGCGATGGTCGTGAACGATAACGCGTGACACCAGATGCCCAGTGGCGCTCTCAGGTCTTTCGCGAGCGAGCTCGCTCCTACAAGGTGCGGATTTCATCAGTGGGAGTTCCCGCCCCAGATCCAGTTCCAGAAACCTGGCAATTCAACTGGCTGTGAACTGTCGCGCACGGTACGCGCCATCGCCGCCCGTTGCAGTGCAGCGGTGTCGTCGTAAAACGGTTGCTCGGCGGTTTTCACCCCGGTCGCCCGGGCGCTGTCGAGGAGGATTTGCAGGTACTCGCGGGTATGCCGGGCGGTGTAGCGGTTCAGGTCATGGAAGGTCACCACCACTGGAATCACCCCATCGACCACCGGCAGCTCGCCACGGGCGATGCGCTCGCGTACTTCGGACATCGAACGCAAAAAGTGCGCCCGGCGCCGGGGGCTGGCGTTGAAGCCCCAGATCTTGCCGTCATTGGCGCTCAGGTCTGTCAGCAACACGTGCAGGCCATGTTGCTGATAAGCGGCGAAGGTGCGTTTGTCGTAATTCCAGAATGGCGGGCGCAGCAACGTCGGTGGCGCACCGGTGATCGCGGCGATGTCGGCACTGCCGTTGGTGAGCGACACTTCGAGTTCCTGCGGATCGAGGGAACGATGATTGGTGTGCGACGGCGTCGCCGTGTGGAAGCCCAGAATATGCCCGGCATCCCGCTCGCGGTGCATGATCCCCCGGCCAATATCACTGTTGCCGGCACGTGTGGCCCGGGTCTGGACGAAGAACACGACCTTGATGTCCGGCAGCAATGGATTGCGCGCCAGGCTGTCGAGCACGGTTTCGGTGGGGTTCCAGAAACTCGACGCGCTGGGGCCGTCATCGAATGTCAGCAGGAAGCGGATCGGTGGTTGCATTTGCAGACGTTGTTCAGTCTGCGGCGTCATTTCGATGGGAGCGGCAATACAGCCCAGCAGACTGACTGTCATGGCAAACGCCGATAGAACCTTGACCAACTGTTTCATGTTTTGCCTTGGGCCAGACCTCTACGAAGCAGACATCTTACCTGTAGGAGCGAGCACGCTCGCGATGGTCGTCAACGATAACACTGGCAGCCTGACACCCCGCGGTGTTCTGTCGTGCATCGCGAGCAGGCTCGCTCCTACAGGGGGCGCACTCAGTTCGCCAGCGCCTGCTGGAACGAGCTGTCGATGATCGGTGCAGTCGCCAGTTCAGTCGGCAGCGCCTTGACCTTGAACAGGAAGTCCGCGGTGCTCTGCAAATCCTTGGCCGCCTGCGCATCCACCGGGCCGACGGTCATGTGGGCCTGGCGCAACCAATGACGGGAGACGTCCTGATCGAGGTTGGCCTTCTTCGCCCACAGATCAGCGTATTCGTCGGTGTGGTTGTCGACCCAGGCCCGGGCCTTTTTCAGACGCTCGAGAAAATCGGCGATGGCTTCGCGCTTGTTGTCGATCGACGGGCTCGACGCAGCGATGGCACTCAAACCGGGCATCAGGTTCTTGGCGGTAAGAATCGGCCGCGCACCGGAGAACAGGATCTGCTGGGAAATGTACGGTTCCCAGACCGGGAACGCGTCGATGCTGCCTTGTGGCAACGCGGCGGCGGCATCGATCGGCATTAGTTTGATGAAGTCGACGTAGTCTTCCGGCAGATCGGCTTTTTCCAGGGCGCGCAAGGTCAGTTGCTGGCTCCAGGCACCGGGCCAGTAGGCAACTTTCTTGCCCTTGAGATCAGCGATGGTTTTCACCGGCGAGTCCTTGGGCACCAGCAAGGCGATGGTGTCCGGGTTCTGCCGCGATACGCCGATCAGCTTGACCGGCGCCTGTTTGGCGGCGAGGAACAGAAACCCTGAATCACCGAGGAAACCCAGGTCCAGCGCACCGGTGTTCAGGGCTTCGGCCAGCGGCGCGGCGGCCTGGAAGTGCTTCCAGTCGACGGTGTAGGGCGCGCCCTTCAGCACACCCGAAGCTTCGACCGAAGCGCGAATGTTGTAGTAGTTCTGGTCACCGACGTGCAGGACGACGGGGTCGGCGGCATGCGCCAGCGGCGCGGCAAACAGGGAAGCGGTCAACAGACTTCGCACGAATCGGGACAGGTTCATCGGGGGCTCCTTTTTTGGGCTAGGGGGATGAATGAGATAGACCATAACGCTCTTACAAGCAGCCATTTAAATTCTATTTATGCATAAGCTAATGACCCGCCCCGCGCAGTGTTGGCCCAACAACAGCGGCCCAACAGACTGTTTTCCACCGTACATCCAAATCGCCGCAAACCCTGTAGGAGCAAGCCTGCTGGCGATGGTCGTCAACGATAACGCTGGAAATCTGACACCCAGCGGCGTTATCGAGATCATCGCGAGCAGGCTCGCTCCTACAAGTTTTGCGTGAAGCCCAATCGTCGAAACATCTATGCTGAATCACCTACGGAGGATTCGGTCATGTGCGGACGTCTATCGCAATACCGGGGCATTCACGACTTTGTCGCGGTTCTGAGCATCCCCGACGCGTTGATCAACCACGTCGGCGATCAGCCACTGGCGCACTACAACGCCGCGCCGACCACGCAACTTGCGCTGTTGCACCTGGAGGACGACGGTCTGCATGCCGATTTGCAGCGCTGGAGCTGGCGACCGCACTGGGCGAAAGATCGGGCGGCGCCGATCAATGCGCGAGTTGAACAAGTTGCCCATGGCCCGTTCTTCCGGGCGATCTGGCCACACCGCACGATCTGCCCGGTCGACAACTGGTTCGAATGGCTCGATGCCGGGGACGGCACGCGGCAACCCTGGCTGATTCGACGGCGTGACCGGGGGCCGGTTTTATGTGCGGCGATCGGGCAATTTCCAATTGGTAGCGCCATGCCTCGGGACGATGACGGCTTCGTCATCATCACCGCCGACAGCGCGGGCGGCATGGTGGACATTCATGACCGGCGACCGGTGGTGTTGTCGGCAGAACTGGCGCGGGAATGGCTGGACCCGGCCACGCCCAAAGAGCGTGCCGAGCAAATGGTTCTTTTGCAGGGTGAGGACAGCGATGTGTTTGAGTGGTATAGGGTCGATAAAGCGGTTGGCAATGCCAGGAACCAAGGGCCCGAGTTGATTGAAGAGATTACCTGAACTGGCAATATCGACAGGGCGACCGTCGTATGTAACAAAGCGTTGTCTGGAATTGTTACAATCACTGTTTCAACTGATTAACACTTATATAATACATACGATTTGTGCATAACCGCTTGTCCGACAATCCTCTGGTCATAGATACATTTTGAATGACTACGGCTAGCATGCGCGCCGCAATTCCATTGGCGCCACCAAGTTGACCAAAGAGTCAACGACGAAAAACATCCCAAAAATACCAAGCCTTGCAGAGAACTAATTTGCGCGACGATTTTACGAAGAATCAAGTCGTGAAGCTGGCATGTGTCTATCTTACAAAGACAGAACACTACCAACTCGACTCTTTTATCGGGCAATACATCAATACCCGAAACCTGCGATCAGTCCCCAATATCGACAACCTTCTGAGCTCGACACTTGAAGGCTATCCGGGGAAACCGCCGGTGATGGTCAACGAATTGAATGCCTGGATCGATAGGACGTTGGGTTATCGGGCGGCTCATCCTGATTTTTCTGAGATCGTGGAATAGGTGACCTGATTCGGGTTGGGTTGGGTTGGTACATATCCGTTCTTCGGTAACGGCGGCTGGCGGTTCCGCTCTTACAGCGGGTCACTTGGAAAAACGGAACGCCGCCCGGCCCCAAGTAACCAAACGCTCTCGCCCCTGACGTACGGTGCCTCGCCTAGGCTCGGCATACCCTCGCTCCGGTCCTGCTCCGTGTGCCCGCCGCGATCGGCCATCCATGGCCGTGCGCTCGGCCTTCCGACGGGGCAGATCAAGATCAAAAGCCAAATCAAAAGCACGCGACGCGGCCTGATAGCCGACCTGATTTTTTGGATGTATTCGCTCCACTGTAGGAGCGAGCCTGCTCGCGAAAAACGCCCAGACAACGCGATCATTCAGACAGGGCGCGTTATCGTTGACGTCCATCGCGAGCAGGCTCGCTCCTACAGGGGATTGGGTGCACATGCAAAAGACAGGTCGGCTGTCAGGCCGCCTCGCGTGCTTTTGATCTGGCTTTTGATTTTCTTGCCCCCTCGAGAGGCCGAGTGCAGGTTCTGCGCAGTGGGCAACCCGGCATGGATGCCGGGTTAGCCGCGCTGGGCCAAGGATGGCCCATCGCGGCGGGCCCACGGAGCAGGACCGGAGCGAGGGTACCCTGAGCCTTGGCGAAGGGCCGAACGAAAGGGGCAAAAGCCCTTGGTTACTTGGGGCTCTTCCAAGTGACCCGCTGTAAGAGCGGAACCATTAGTAGCCGTTACCGCAGGAATGGATATTCACTCTACAACCCTCAAAACTTACGGTCAGGCTCCGACAGTTCCTTACCATCATCAGGATGCTTCCAGTCCGGTATCGAACGCTTCTGCTCCTCAAGCTCTTCTTCCGTAGGCTCATCCACATCTTCATCCGGGTCCGGACGTTTGGGTTCATTGGCCATGTTCACCTCTCTTCCTGAAGGGATCAGTCATCAACTTTAAGCGTAGAACAATATCCCGTGCCCGGCTCACAGCCACCAGCGCAACAAAAAGAAAAACCCCATGCTCAACAGCATGCTGAGCAAGGTGTTGCGGGTGTACACCACCAGGCCGACCGCCACCAGCGAGCTGATCAAGTACGGGTTATCCCACTGCAGATTCAGCTGCTTCTCGGGCATGAACACAATCGGCCCGCAGATAGCGGTCAACATGCCGGGAACGGCAAAACCGAGGAACTGCCGGGCATTGCTGCTCAAGCGCACCGGCAGTCGCGGTTCCAAAAAGACATAGCGATTGAGGAACACCAACACGCCCATGCCGATAATCACAGCCCAGACCATCATGTGCGTACACCCCAGAATTTGTTGCAGATAAAACCGGCAGTCATGCCCGCCAATCCCGACAACACCAGCGCCGAACCCCATTGCCAATAGCTGAACAGCACCGAGCAGAACAACGACACCGCGACACACACCACGGTCGGCACATTGCGCACCACCGGGGTGATCAGGGCGATGAAGGTGGCCGCGATGGAGAAGTCCAACCCCAGGTGCTCAAGGCCCGGAATGCTGCTGCCGAGCACGATCCCGGCCAGGGTAAAGAGGTTCCAGGCGACGTAAAACGTCAGGCCCACGCCCAGCGCATACCAGCGATCGAATTGTTGCTTGTCGTGCTGGCTGGTCAGGGCGAACAACTCATCGGTGAGCAGAAAGCCCAGGCCCGCACGCCAGCGCCCCGGCAATGGCGAGATCACCGAACGCAGGCTCATCCCGTAGAGCAAATGCTGAGACGTCAGCAACAACGTGGTCAGCAGGATCGAAAAGATTCCCGCCCCGCCTTGAGCATGCCGATGGCCACCAGTTGCGCGGCCCCGGCAAACACGATGCTCGACAAGCCCTGGCCTTGCAGGGGCGTGAGGTTGGCTTCGATGGCCATGGAACCGGCCAGCAAGCCCCAAGGCGCGGTCGCCAGGGACAGCGGCATGATCGCCGCGGCGCCGCGCAGGAATGCACTGCGCGGCAAGTGTGAATTGGACATAACGCTCTACAACCGGGGGAAAGACCCGAGACTTTGCCAGCAGTCGACGCCAATGGCTTGAACAATCTTGCGCACATTGCCATTCATCGGCTGGTTGCTTGTTTCGCCTGCGTAGCAGTAACACGAGGGCGCTGCATTTTCCTTCAAGGTGCGGCCCTTCATGAATTGGAGTCGATGATTCGCGATTGACAAATACCGCGCCAGCTTTTAAAACTGGCGCCTCATTCAGGGTGTAAGCAAACATGTCCGCAACCTCCAACCTCAACATTGTCGTCATTGGCTTGATTGCCAAGGCACACGGTTGCGTTGCGCGCGCCCTCAAATCGAAGAAACAGTCGCTCATGTGACCGGGGCGCGCTGTCCCGTCAGATGAGCTGACAGGACATTGAGCGCTACGGACTACACTCCCCTTGCTTGCTTCCTTCTACGCTTCTGACGGTGACGAAATCGGTCAACCTTCAGGAGAAAGTGCATGTCATCATTTCAAGGTATCTGGGTTCCCCTCGTCACGCCGTTCTACAATGGCGCCATCGATTTCGTCGGCCTGCGCCGGCTGGTCAGCCATCTGCTGGAAAAAGGCGTCGACGGCCTGATTGTCTGCGGCACCACCGGCGAACCGGCAGCCATGAACAAACATGAGCAACTGGCGGTGCTCGACGCCGTGCTCGAACTTGTGCCGGCACAGCGCGTGGTCATGGGCCTGGCCGGTAACAATCTGAACGAACTGCTGCAGTTCCAGAGCGAAATTCTCAAGCGCCCACTCGCGGGTTTGCTGGTGCCGCCGCCGTATTACATCCGCCCTTCCCAGGCGGGGCTCGAAGCGTTTTTCAAAACCGTTGCCGATGCCTCCAGCGTTCCGCTGATTCTCTACGACATCCCCTACCGCACCGGCGTTGCCTTCGAACAGGCGACCCTGCTCAACATTGTCACCCACGAGCGCATCGTCGCGATCAAGGACTGCGGCGGCAACCTGACCAACACCCTCGCGCTGCTTTCCAGCGGTTTGGTTGATGTGCTGTGCGGTGAAGACAACCAGATCTTCAGCGCTTTGTGCCTGGGTGCCAAGGGTGCGATCGCGGCGTCGGCCCATGTGCATCCAGAGCTTTTTGTCACGCTGTACCAGCAGATCCGCGACAACCAGTTGGCCGCCGGCCGCAGGACATTCTTCGAGCTGCTGCCGCTGATTCAAAGCCTGTTCATCGAACCCAATCCCGCCCCGGTAAAAACCGCACTGGCCCTCGAAGGCCTGATCGGCGATGAACTGCGCGCGCCGATGCAACGCAGCAGCGAGGCCCTGGTGATGCGCTTGAAGACGGTACTCGACGCACTGAACAATCGATAGAGCGCCACGCAAACGCCCGAGTACCATGGAGTGATTCGCTTGACGCCTGCGGGAGTCGACATGCTTTACCAAATCGCCGCCGATGGGCTGATGCTGTTTCACCTGTCGTTCATTGTGTTTGTGTTGTTTGGCGGGTTGCTGGTGCTGAAATGGCGCCACCTGATCTGGTGGCACCTGCCCGCCGCCGTCTGGGGTGTGGCGGTGGAGCTGTTCCACCTGCCCTGCCCGTTGACACGCTGGGAAAACCTGATGCGCCATGCTGCCGGACAAAGCGTCTACGGCGAGGGCTTCATCGAACATTATGTGTGGCCGGTGATTTATCCGGCCGGACTGACGCCCGCGATTCAGCTAGGTTTGGGCAGCGTGGTGCTGGTGATCAATGGACTGGTCTATCTTCGATTATTGCGCCAGTGGAAACTGCGCCGAACTCCCTGATTGACTGCGCCAACCTTGTAGGAGCCGGCTTGCTGGCGAAGGCGTCCGCGAACCCGGTACAAGGCAGGTCATTTTCGCTGGCAAGCCAGCTCCTACAGGAGGTGACACCTTCGTAGTCGTTTGAGGATTGAAAACATGCTCTCAATTGGCAATCACACTCATGTTGCGGCCGCTGGCCTTGGCCACGTACAACGCCTTGTCGACAGCACCAATCAAATCCTCGGTGCGGGTTTGTGACGCCGGATCGTAACCGCACACGCCCACGCTGACCGTGATCGTACCTGCTGGACTTTCACTGTGCGCAAGGCCCGCCGCCTGCACCGCGCGACGTATGTTCTCCGCCACCAGAAACGCCCCCACATAGTCGGTGCCGGGCAGCACCACGGAAAACTCCTCGCCACCAAAGCGCGCGGCCAGGTCACCGGGACGTTTGATGTAGTCGGTGATGATGGCCGCGAGACTGCGCAGGCACTGATCGCCGGCCAGATGGCCGTACTGATCGTTGAACGCCTTGAAATGATCGACATCGATCATCAACAGTGCGAGACCGGTCTGGTTGCGCCGGGCGCGACCCATTTCCGCGTGGATGAACAGATCGAACTGGCGACGATTGGCCAGCCCGGTCAGCGCGTCTTCCAGCGCCAGTAGCTCCAGGTTGCGATTAAGTTCAAGAAGCCTTTCCTGGGACCCGAGCAACTCGACCTGGATGCGGTTCTGCTGCTTCATCAACTTGATCAGGCGATAACCGAGCACGCCCAGGATCCCGAGCAACAACGCAACGATAAACGCACTGAGCATCGACTCCTTGCGCCAGCCAGCCAGCACTTCGTCCTTGTTCAACGCGGCAAAGACAATCAGCGGATAGCCCTCGACCCGGCGATAACCCACCACCCGCTCGACGCCATCGATCATCGACCGGATGGTGGCCGTGCCCGCGCTGGCTTTGGGCAGCAACTGGGTAAACAGCGGGCTCTTGAGCAGACTGGCGCCGATGTCCGCTTCATTGAACGGGCGCCGCACAACAATGCTGGCATTGTCGGCGATCAGGTTGATTACACCATTACTGCCCATGTCGATGCTGTCGTACAACTGCAGGAAGTGCGAGAGATAGATTGTCGCCAGCGCCACGCCGGCAAAACGGCCATCGGGGTAATTGACTCGCCGCGACACGGTCATGATCCATTCGCCGCTGGAACGACTCTTGATCGACGGACCGATGTGCGGCCCGCGATCAGGATGATCGCGGTGGAAGATGAAGTATTCGCGGTCGGAATTGTTGGCGACGCCTACTTCGGCGCCATTGGAGTTGGCGATCCACTGCCCTTTTTCGTCATACACGAACAGGCCATGGATCTGGCTCAGCTCACTACGCTGGGCGCCGAGCAAGCGCTGCAAGCGATTGAGCCGGCCGTCTGCAACGCCGTCGTTTTCCAGGCGATCGACCAGGCCAAACAGCAGCGTATCCGCCTGCTTGATCGACGCCTGCGCCTGCGAAGCCAGGGTCTGCGCAAGGTTGGACATCGCCACTTCCTTGTCATGCAGATGGTACTGACGCGAACTCCAGACTTCCCAGGTGACGATCACCGCCATCGACAGGCACACGGCAACCAGCAGCGTCACTGCCGCGCGCACCTTGAGCCTGGCGATGGCTGGCCGGTTTTTTTCGATACGGTCGTAATGCCCCATGACGCTCCCTGAGATTCTTATGACAGGGCGAACTGTCCCGCTCGCCACTTTAACCACCCGAATGGGTGATTTTCGCAATAAGTAATCATAAGGTCGTACCGTCAACCGGGCCAGTGCTTTGCGTTATTTGAGGCTCCCCGCCAGAAACTGCTGCAACCGCTCGCTACGCGGACTTTCCAGCACGCTGGCCGGCCCCCCCTGTTCTTCCACCCGGCCCTGATGCAAAAAGATGACGTGGTTCGACACCTGCCGGGCAAACGCCATTTCGTGGGTGACCACCACCATGGTCCTGCCCTCCTCGGCCAGTTGCTGCATGACTTTGAGCACCTCGCCGACCAGCTCCGGGTCGAGCGCGGAGGTCGGTTCGTCGAACAGCATCACCTGCGGCTCCATGGCCAGCGCCCGCGCGATGGCCACCCGTTGTTGCTGGCCGCCGGACAAATGGACCGGGTATTGCCCTTCGACCTTGGCTGGCAGACCAACCTTGGCAAGGTAATGACGGGCCCGCTCCGTAGCCTGCGCCCGACTGATTCCAAGCACACTCATTGGGCACTCGATGATGTTTTCCAGCACCGTCATGTGACTCCACAGATTGAAGTGCTGGAACACCATCGACAGCTTGCTGCGCATGACCCGTAATTGCCCGGGATCGGCCACACACAGTTCGCCGCGTGAATTGCGGCGTGTCAGCAGTTCTTCGGCATTGACGACAATGCGCCCGGCCGATGGCTGTTCGAGATAGTTGATGCAGCGCAGGAAGGTACTTTTCCCTGACCCCGAGGATCCGATAATGCTGATCACATCACCGGCGCGAGCCTTGAGCGATACACCTTTCAAGACTTCATGGCTGCCATAGTTCTTGTGTACATCTTCAACGATCAATTTATACATTCGAGCAAGTCCGGTGGGGTCAATGCGTGCGGGGTTTGAGGTAGGCCAGCCAATGCAGTTCGCCACGGCGAAACAGCCAGATCAGTAAAAAGGCGCTGCCGGCATACAACACCCCGGCGATCCCGAATGCGCTGAAGGACGCGTAGGTCGCCGAATTGACGTCCCGTGCAATCTTCAGCAAATCGGGGACCGTGGCGGTAAAGGCCACCGAAGTGGAATGCAGCATCAAAATCACTTCATTACTGAAAAACGGCAGGGCCCGACGCAACGCCGACGGCAAGACGATTCGGCGATAGAGGCTAAAACGGCCCATCCCGTAGGCTTTGGCGGCCTCGATTTCGCCATGGGGTGTCGCCCGGATGGCGCCGGCAAAGATTTCGGTCATGTAGGCACAGGTGTTGAGCCCGAACGCCAGCACCGTGCAGTTGAACCCGTCACGGAAAAACGCGTTGAGAAAGTCCTGTGACCGAACCACATGCAAACTGTAGACGCCGGTGTAGAAGAACAGCAACTGGATGTACAAAGGCGTGCCGCGAAACACGTAGGTGTAAAACCAGACCGGCAATCGAATCAGCGGATTGCGACTGACCCGGGCAATCGACAGCGGCACTGCGAGCAGAAAGCCGATCACCACCGAAAGAATCAGCAGCCACAACGTCACCGCCAACCCGGAAAAATGTGGCCCGTCACTCCACAGGTAAGCCTGCCAGTAGTCCTCGATAATGCTGGTCATAGCGCCGCCTTCCTGACACCGACCGAGTAGCGGTGCGCAAGCCACATCAATACGACGTTGGACACAGTGGTAATCGCCAGGTAGATCAGGCCGCCGACCAGCGTGAAGTAAAAGAACTGCATCGAGCCCTTGCCCGCGTCCTGCGTGGCCTTGACCACATCGGTCAGGCCGATGATCGAGACCAGCGCTGTGGACTTGATCAACACCTGCCAGTTGTTGCCGATGCCCGGCAGCGCATGACGCAACATTTGCGGGAAGAGGACTTTGCGAAAGGTTTGCCCGCGGGTCATGCCATAGGCCCTCGCCGCCTCGACCTGACCTGCAGGGACTGCCTGGAAGGCCCCGCGGAATGTCTCGGTAAAATAGGCCCCGTAAATGAACGCCAGCGTCACCACACCGGCCAGTAACGGGTCGATATCGATTTGCCCGATGCCCAGCCAGTCGGTCACGCGGTTGAGCAACATCTGCAGGCTGAAGAACAGCAGCAGCATGATCACCAGGTCCGGCATGCTGCGAATAATGGTGGTGTAAGCCGTGGCCATCGTCCGCAACACGCGGTTGGAGGACAGCTTGGAACTGGCGCCGATCAGTCCTGCCAGAACAGCGATCAGCAACGACCAGAGCGCCAGTTTGATTGTGGCCAGTGTGCCCAGCAAAATTTGCGGGCCAAAGCCTTCCAGAAGCATTTCACTCTCCTTGTTCTTATTGGGTGAGGTGAAGGGGGGATGCAGATCGGTAAACTGTAGGAGCGAAGCTTGCTCGCGAAAAACCAATGGGCGCCGCGGAGCATCTGGTTTTTACGCGTTATCGTTCACGACCTTCGCGAGCAAGCTTCGCTCCTACAGGAAGCAGGGGGGTGTTATTTCGCGCCGTAGACGTCGAAATCGAAGTACTTTTTGTTGATCCGCTCGTAAGTGCCATTGGCGAGAATCGTCGCCAGGGCTTTGTTCAAGTCCTCGCGCAACTCGACATCTTTTTTGCGCAAGCCAATGCCATCACCCACGCCGAAAAACTGCGGATCATCCAGGGTCGCGCCCGCGAACTCATAATCCTTGCCCTGTGCCGTGTTCAGGAACCCGTAACTGGCCTGGATGGAGCCCTGCACGGAGGCATCAAGTCGCCCCACCACCAGGTCGGCGTACACCTGGTCCTGATTCTGGTAGGACAGAATGTCCACGCCTTTGGAGCCCCACACCGCTTTGGCATAGGCCTCCTGCGTCGAACCCTGTTCCACGCCAACGCGTTTGCCTTTGAGTGATTCAAGGGTCGGCTGCAGACCCGACCCACGCTTGACGACCAGACGTGCCGGGGCGTTGGACACCTTGTCGGTGAAGGCAATCTGCTCCTGGCGCTTGGGCGTGACGGTCATCGACGACGCCACGGCGTCGAACTTGCGTGCCAGCAGCGCCGGGATCATTCCGTCCCAGCTGCTTTCGACCCAAACGCAGCGGGCGTGCAACTCGGCGCAGAGTGCCTCGGCGATGTCGACCCCGAAGCCGGTCAGCGTGCCGTCCTGGTTTTTGTATTCCAGAGGTGGATAGGTGGGGTCTACACCCAACCTCAAGACCTTACCGGACCAGTCGGCCGCTCCAGCGATGCCCGATGCCGTCAGGAACACCAGTGAAACCGCCGCAATTATCTTGTTCATTATTTTCCTCTCCAGGTCGCAGACGATTTTTGTACAGATTGACGCTCGACATTGCGGCGTCTCAACGCAGAAAACTTTCCACCAGCTTGACCCAGTAACTCGCCCCGATCGGCAGGCAAGCATCATTGAAGTCGTAGCCGGGGTTGTGCAGCTGGCAACCGGTATCGCCGTCGCCATTGCCGATCACCAGATAGCTGCCGGGGCATTTCTCAAGGATGAAGGCGAAGTCCTCACTCGCGGTGAAGGGGCGCAAGTCATCAATCAACCGGTCCTCTCCCAACCAATCCCGGGCGACTTCCCGGGCGAACGCGGTCGACTCGGGGTCATTGATCAACACCGGATGACAATGCTGATAATCAATCTGTGCCTGGGCACCAAAACTCGCGGCTTGGGCGTTTACCAGTTCGGTAATCCGGACTTCCAGCAACCGGCGAACCTCAGGCGTCAGTGCACGCACGCTCAGGCTCATGTCGGCGCTGGATGCAATGACATTCGAGGCGCTACCGGCATGAATGGAGCCCACGGTGATAATCGCCATGTCCTGCGGGCTGACGTTGCGCGAGACGATGCTTTGCAGGGCGATCACGATCGAAGCGCACACCACCACCGGGTCAATAGCCTTGTGCGGCACTGCGCCATGCCCTCCCTTGCCGATGACCTTGATGTTCACCGTGTCGGCCGACGCCATGAACGGCCCGCTGTAGAAGCCCAGATGTCCGACGGGATAACCCGGAACGTTGTGCATGGCGAAAATCGCATCGCAGGGAAAGCGTTCGAGCAGTCCTTCCTCCAGCATTTTACGGGCGCCGCCCAAACCTTCTTCAGCCGGTTGGAAAATCAGCGCAAGCGTACCGTTGAACGCCCGGGTGTGGGCCAGATGCCTGGCGGCCGTCAGCAAGGTTGCCGTGTGACCGTCGTGGCCGCAGGCATGCATGACCCCGTCGATCCGGCTGGCGTAAGGCAATTCGGTGGATTCCTGAATCGGCAGCGCATCCATGTCTGCACGCAAGCCGATAGACCGACCCTCGCCATTCTTCAGAGTGGCGACCACCCCCGTCTTGCCCACGCCGGTGCTGACCTCATAACCCCACTGCAGCAGACACTCGGCAACCCGCTGACTGGTGACGAACTCTTCGAAACCCAACTCGGGATGCGCGTGAATACGCTGACGTAACGCGATCATTTCATCTTGTATCGCTGCAATACCTGGCAGCACGTGGCTGGCATCCATTGTTGTTCTCCTTCGATAGGGACGCAGCGCTTGCGACAGCACTGTGGGACCGATCTTAGGTAACGCAAGCATGGGCTGGGGAGCCCCAGTTTGGTTATGATGACAACCAATGGTTGTCTGAAGGGTAAGCAGATGAAACTGCATCAATTACAAGCACTGATTGCCAGCGCCGAGACGGGCAGCATCCGCGCCGCCGCCCGTTCACTGGAGATTTCCCAGGCGGCGGTGACCAAGGCGTTGCGGGAGCTGGAAACCAGTCAGCAGTTGCCGTTGTTCACCCGCACGCCCAGCGGCCTGAGTTTCACTGAATACGGAAAAGTCTTGCTGACCCACGCCCGGCTGGTGATCAAGCAACTCGAACATGCTCAGACCGAACTCGATCACATGCGCGGCAAGGCTCAAGGCCGGCTGTGTGTCGGGATTACGCCGTGGATCGCCCTGACCTTCCTGCCCGAAGTGGTGTTGGCGTTTCGCGAACGGATGCCGCAAATCAGACTGGAGCTTTACGAAAGCCTGATGGCCGTGGCTCAACCGTTGTTGCGCGACGGCAGCATGGATTTCGCGATCGGCCAACTGCATCCGGCGCAGTCGACCCAGGAATTTGCCTGCGAAACCTTGCTCGATTACCAGACCTCGGTGCTGGTCCGCGAGGGCCATGCGCAACAGCATGCGCGCTCGATCCATGAACTGCTTGAGCAGAACTGGACCCTGAACTATGCGCCGGACGGCCACGATGGCTTGATGCAGGAGCTGTTCTGGAAACACGGCGCGCAGATCGATGAGAACCGAATCGTGCGGGCTCACTCACTGGCTATTTTGCAGATGATGGTCGAGCGCGCTGACATGTGCACCTGGGGGCCTTCCATCGTCAGCATTGCCCCGCCCTTCCTCGGCCGCGTGGTTTCCTTGGACCTGACCGAACAATTCGATTCCCGGCAGCTGAGCATCGTGACACGCCGCAATGGTGCCCTGAGCAACGCGGCGCTTTGCTTCACCGATTGCCTGTTGCAGGTCATTCGACGCCATGCCCGTTCGGCGAAAAAGGAAGACAGGAAACTCTTCGAGACGCTACGACTGCGGGTTTGAGACGGCTCAGGTCCGCGTTTGCTTCACCGCTTCCAGCCACGCCGGATCCAGTCGCGTCTGCTCGGTGTCGATGCCCAGCGCTTGCATCCGCACCTCGTGTTGCTCCATTTCCCGGCGTAATTGCCCGTGGTCGCTGGAGTTCCCGTCCAATTGGTGCATTTGGCTCAACCCCAGGTGATAGAAGCGCAACAGCTTCATGGCGCTCGGATCGCCCGCTTCTACGGCGGCGGTGACGTGGTGCATGACGTTGGTGACGCTCATCAGGCTGCGCTTGAGCTGCCAGCTATAGACCGCCGGCGCCATCCACGCCTGCGTCCAGAACAGCTTGCGCATCAGCGCCGCCATCACCAGTACCGCGGCAAACACGCCGCCGATGTTGAAGCGCAAATTGTCTGCGCCAGGCTCACCGAACAACGCCACCGCGGAGGTGGAAAGCACCATCGCCAGCGCCAGGAAAATCAGCGCAATCATCAGCGTGCTGCGCCGTGTCTGTTGCCGATAGGTCTGGGCGTTCATCGGCTGGATTTCGAACATTACGTCGGGTTTCCTTCAATCGCTGGTAAAAAGAGTGCGGGCATTATCGCCTCTGCGAAGGATTTAGCTATGCTGGGGCTGCTTTTCAACTTTTCATCGTCAAATGGGGACATGGCGAGACCGCGTAATTAGTGCCATCTTCTTTCCTGGATACACACTATTCGGATGTCATTCGTTGTTACTGTGGAATGACATCGTTTTAAGGATCTTTGAATGACCCAACGACAAGTAATCAACGCTTCGGTCAGCCCGAAAGGCAGCCTGGAAACACTCTCCCAACGGGAAGTCCAGCAACTGAGCGAAGCCGGATCCGGCAGCACCTACGACATCTTCCGCCAATGCGCCCTGGCCATCCTCAACACCGGCGCCCACGTCGATAACGCCAAGACCATCCTCGAAGCCTACAAGGACTTCGAAATCCGCATTCACCAACAAGACCGCGGCGTACGCCTGGAACTGCTGAACGCCCCGGCTGACGCTTTCGTCGATGGCGAAATGATCGCCAGCACCCGTGAAATGCTGTTCAGCGCCCTGCGCGACATCGTCTATACCGAAAACGAACTCGACAGCCAACGCATCGACTTGAGCACTTCCCAGGGCATCAGCGATTACGTGTTCCACCTGCTGCGCAACGCCCGCACCCTGCGCCCCGGCGTCGAGCCCAGGATCGTGGTGTGCTGGGGCGGCCACTCGATCAATACCGAAGAATACAAATACACCAAGAAAGTCGGCCACGAACTGGGCCTGCGCAGCCTGGACGTCTGCACCGGTTGCGGCCCCGGTGTGATGAAGGGCCCGATGAAAGGCGCCACCATCGCCCACGCCAAACAGCGTATCCATGGCGGCCGTTACCTCGGTTTGACTGAACCGGGAATCATCGCCGCCGAGGCGCCGAACCCGATCGTCAACGAACTGGTGATCCTGCCGGACATCGAAAAACGCCTGGAAGCCTTCGTCCGTGTCGGCCACGGCATCATCATCTTCCCGGGCGGCGCCGGTACGGCTGAAGAGTTCCTGTACCTGCTCGGCATCCTGATGCACCCGGACAACGAGGGTCTGCCCTTCCCAGTCGTCCTCACCGGCCCGAAACATGCCGCGCCGTACCTGGAGCAACTCGACGCTTTCGTCGGCGCCACCCTGGGTGAAGGGGCGAAGAAGCATTACCAGATCATCATCGACGATCCGGCGGAAGTAGCACGGCAAATGACCGTGGGCCTCAAGGCGGTCAAACAGTTCCGCCGCGAGCGCAACGACGCGTTCCACTTCAACTGGCTGCTGAAAATCGACGAAGGCTTCCAGCGCCCTTTCGACCCGACCCACGAAAACATGGCCAACCTGAAACTGAGCCGCGACCTGCCGCCCCACGAATTGGCCGCCAACCTGCGCCGCGCGTTCTCCGGCATCGTCGCCGGCAACGTCAAGGACAAGGGCATCCGCCTGATCGAACAGCACGGGCCTTACCAGATCCGTGGCGATGCGGCGGTCATGCAACCGCTGGATCAACTGCTCAAGGCCTTCGTCGCCCAACACCGGATGAAACTGCCGGGTGGCGCGGCGTATGTGCCGTGTTATCGAGTGGTGGCCTGATAGCACACTGAAGGGTTGTTATGATCGTTCCCACGCTCCGCGTGGGAATGCAGCCCGGGACGCTCTGCGTCCCTTTCTAGAGCTGGAACGCGGAGCGTCCCTTGAGGCATTCCCACGCAGAGCGTGGGAACGATCGAACGCGAATAACAAGAGGATCGACCAGTGGACCACGTCAACCACATCCTGATCGTCGATGACGACCGCGAGATTCGTGAGCTGGTCGGCAACTACCTGAAGAAAAACGGCCTGCGCACCACCGTAGTCGCCGACGGCCGGCAAATGCGCAGTTTTCTGGATGCCAACCAAGTAGACCTGATCGTGCTGGACATCATGCTGCCCGGCGACGACGGTCTGGTGCTGTGCCGCGAATTGCGCTCGGGCAAGCACAAGGCCACGCCGATCCTGATGCTCACCGCGCGCAATGACGAAACCGACCGCATCCTTGGCCTGGAAATGGGCGCCGACGACTACCTGACCAAACCTTTCGCCGCCCGTGAACTACTGGCGCGGATCAACGCGGTGCTGCGCCGCACCCGGATGCTGCCGCCCAACCTGCTGATCACCGAAAGTGGCCGCATGCTCGGCTTCGGCCGCTGGCGCCTGGACACCACAGCCCGTCACTTGCTCGACGAAGACGGCACCCTGGTGGCCCTCAGCGGCGCCGAATACCGCTTGCTGCGGGTGTTCCTCGATCACCCGCAACGGGTATTGAGCCGTGACCAGCTACTCAACCTGACCCAGGGGCGCGACGCCGACCTGTTCGACCGCTCCATAGACTTGCTGGTGAGCCGCCTGCGCCAACGGTTGAAGGATGATTCCCGGGAGGCAACCTATATCAAGACCGTGCGCAGCGAGGGCTACGTGTTTTCCTACCCGGTGGAAATGCTCGATGCACAGGTGTGAGCATTTTTCCAGGGTTTGGTATCCGTCTGTACAGGAATCCCGTCGGGATACGCAAAAGCCGATCCAGACACAGTTTTCCGCAACAGCCTGACATCCCCATAAATCCTCATCTCTGACACAAAAGCCCCGGAGATAGTCCGGGACAGTGGCACAGTGCCCGTACTAAGATTTGCGCTTCATTACATCAAGGACGATTCATGAAGCGCATCGCCGGTTGCCTGCTGTATTTCCTGACGCTGAATGCGCCCGCGGCCGATCTGAACATGCTCACCGACAACCATCCGCCCCTGCATTTCCAGCAAGGTGGCCAACTGGTGGGATTCGGCGTGGATGTGGTGCGGGCGCTGGCCGAGCGCACCGGCGATCACGTGAACCTGCAACAACTGCCTTTACTGCGTGCCTTGCACGTGGCCAGTACTGAACCGGCCACCGGGGTCTTTACCGTATTGCGCACCGCCGAGCGCGATGGGCGCTACCAGTGGGTCGGGCCGTTGCTGGAAGTGGAAACCGCGCTGTACTCCGCCGACAGCTCCCGGCCACCGGTCCACAATTTGCTCGAAGCCGGCAGTCTGGGCCGGATTGTCGTGCCGCGTAAATGGCTGGTCTACAGCTACTTGCAGCAGCAGGGTCTGACCAACCTGTACGGCGTCGGCTCGCCCGAACAGATGATGCGCCTGGCGCGCATGGGCCGTACCGACTTCGTGGTGTCGGACACGTTGTCCATCGCCACACTGGCCCGTGAAGAAGGTTTGGCCCCCAGCCAGCTGCACTACCAGATGCCGCTGATGCAGCAAGGCAGCTACATCGCGTTTTCCCTGCAGACCGATGCGCGCCAGGTCGCACGCTGGCAAAAAGCGCTGGACGAGATGACCCGTGATGGCCTCCTGGAACAGATCAAGCAACGCTGGCTGAACAACAGTACGCCCCGTTGAACATCGTTGCGGCGGTAAAAGTCAGCCAACCGGCCACGCTGAACGTGAACACTGTCGGCATTGATCGTCAGGAGCGCGAAGCGGTCGTGAAATCGGATGATGCGGTGTTTCAGGAACTGCGGCTGCAGGTTTTACGACTGCTGCGCAGCCGATCGCAGCCTCGCAGGCTCGACAGCTCCTACAGGGTCAACGATGTTGCCACTCGCACGGCTAGCGCCTTGGCCTGACTCGCCACATCAGTGACAGCTGTACTCTCCCACCACATCCCCCGCAACGGCGGTCCCATGGCAAACAGCCGACTGGCCGCCCGCCCATCAGCATCCAGCACCGCACCGTCAACCTCGGCCGCAATCCCCAACGCCAAGTGCCCGGGTTTGATCAACCCGTGCGCCAACAACCGCTGTGGCAACGGCCGGGCAACCCGGCGCCAGTCATACTCAATACCGCTGGAGTTGATCAAAGCCGCGCCGCTGACAACGGTGGTTTGCGCCTCACCGCGACGCCGAATGCGGATACTCACCTCACCGTTGACCGAAGGCTCAAGCCCTTTGAACGACGCCGCCTGAATCCGCAACCGCCCCTCCCCGTGCAAGCGCGCCACCAGCTCGGCACTCAACGGCGGCGAACGGTGGTGATGACTCTCCCACCACGGTCGCACATGCCGTACAAACTGGCGGCGTTGCACGTCCGTGGCCTGACTCCACAAGCGAGCGATGTGCGCCCGCACCGTGTCCAGCGGCGCCTGCCAGTCAATACCCTGGGCGATGGCGTCTCGGCAATGCCGACGCAGTTCGCGCACCAGTTGTCGCGGTGTACGAATGCTGTGATCCTCGGCGAGAAAATCCGCCCAGGCCGGCGGCTGCCGCCGTACATGAGGCAACAGGCCGTGACGGGAAAACACCTCGATCGGCCCGCGATGCCCGGCCTGCTCCAGCGACACCACGGCATCAACCATGGTCAGGCCCGAACCGATGATCAGCACCGTGGACTGCGGATCAAGTTGCTGCATGGCCGCCACATCCCATGGATCAAGCGCCGCGGCGTTCAAGCCGCTGGATTCGGTTTGCGGTGTGCGCGCCGCGGGAAACATACCGGTGGCGAGCACAGCAAAATCACCCTGCAAGCGTTGACCGTCACTCAATGTCAGGCGCACCGAATCGTCATCGGTCTGCAGATCCACCACCTCGGCCCGCACGTGCTCGACCGTCGAACCGTTCAGCGCGCCCACCGCCTGCGCTTGCGCCAGACGCTGCTGCACGTACAAGCCGA
The DNA here is from genome assembly GCF_002277815.1 of Pseudomonas sp. ERMR1:02. Classification (GTDB taxonomy): domain Bacteria; phylum Pseudomonadota; class Gammaproteobacteria; order Pseudomonadales; family Pseudomonadaceae; genus Aquipseudomonas. The sequence goes on along the minus strand of NZ_NKJI01000013.1, from coordinate 30,194 downwards.
AAATTCCCCGTGGCGGGAACAACTCACTGATCGGCACGTGTTGTTCATCCGACTCCGGCCAGCCACCCGCCGCGATGTAGTCGGTCAACCATTGGGTCAGGTCGTCGGCGTTGTCCGGATCGACGCTCATGCGCGCCGCGTTGCCGTTGAGCGTATGGCCCAACTCCACGGCGCTGTAGGCCTCGCCCCGGCCAAGCTCGGCGCGGGGTTCGATCACCAGCACCGAGCGCCGGCCCGGCAGGCGTAACAATTGCGCCGCCAGCATCGTGCCGCTGAGGCCGCCACCGACAATCAGGATGTCCGCGTGACGGATGGCGTCGGTCGCCTGTCCGCTTTGGATTTCACTCATGCCGTTCTCACTGATCACTGTTTGCCTAATTGAAAAACGTGCAGATAACCACGCTCATGCAGCGTTTCGGCGCTGCCCGATCATACTACCCGGCCAAGGTCGAAGACGTAGGCCTGTGATGTTTACTTGAGCGCCGCAATCGCCCAGTCGCAGAGACGTCGGCGCCAGGTTCCCGGCGCGGCGAGACGGCTGTCGATTTCCGTCGCCAACAGATGAAGGCGTTCGGCGGAGAGCAGCAGGCCCGAAGGTGCCACTTCACCGCGATCGCGACTGGCGCTGCCTGGACTCTCCGGGAAGGCCAGGGTTTGCCCGCTGCTCAGCCAATGCTCCAACAACACCGTAAGGCCGCCCTGCCACTGCGTGCCCTCCTCGCTCCACAGCTGCGCGCCCCAGAGTCCCAGCCGCAGGCGTTGCGGAGGCTCCGTGGGGCCGAGCAGCTCGGTGAAGTCGAGCAGTGACTGGCCGTGGTTGAGCCAGAGTTGCTGCGTCTGCCGACCCTGCACAAAGGCATGGGTAGGACCGCTACGCCACAGCACGGTATGCAACGCTGGCGCGTCGAGGTTGTCCGCGACGGCCAGTAGTTCACCGCCCAGCTGCAGTGCGGCCAGGGCCAGCAGCAACAGGTTCGGCTCGAAGGCACCGCTGACGGCCAGGCGCGAATCTTCAGTGAAACCCTGCTGCCGCAAGCCGTCAGCCAGACGCTCGACATCACGCAAGGCATCGATCCAGCGCCAGACAAACCATTGCCCGTGACGCTTGTGGCGCAATGCCGGCTGCAATGGACTGACCTGCGCCCAATGACGCAATTGCTCCAGCGCCTGGGGAGCATTGACCCGCCACTGGGTGGTGTCCGCAATCGGCGGACGTTTGAGTTCGTGCACGCTCATGGGTGACCTCCTGTTCATGGGCAAAAGCGTGCGGGGTCCGCCGGCCAAAGGGTTAACGCAATTGCTAAAACACCAATGCCCCTGTGGGAGCGGGCTTGCTCGCGAAGGCGGTGTAACAGTCAATGAAGATGTTGAATGTGACGGCCCATTCGCGAGCAAGCCCGCTCCCACATTGGATCTTTGTCGAGCCCAGTATTTGTGTACGACTCCGACCTCCTGTGGAAGTATGTGCTGGATATAAATCGTTCAGACTGACACCACCTCTTCTCCTGCTGCCGCAACCCCGCCAAGTCGCGATAACCGGCTGCCGGATGAATCTGCGGCAAGCGCGGCCCTTCGCCAAACAACTTCTCGCGCAACGTCCCCGGTGCATACTCGGTCTTGTACACGCCACGCTTTTGCAACTCCGGCACCAGCAATTCCACGGCATCGATGAATGTTTCGTGGGTCAGTGCGTACGCCAGGTTGAAGCCATCCACATCGGTCTCATCGACCCATTCCTGCAACAGATCGGCGACGGTTTCCGGGCTGCCGACAAACAGCGGGCCAAACCCACCTATACCCACCCAGTCCGCCAGTTCGTTGGGCGTCCAGACCTTGTTCGGATCCGCCGTGGAGAACGCCTCCACCGCCGATTGGATGGCGTTGGTGTGCACATGCTTGAGCGGTTCATCCGGTTTGAACTGACTGAAATCGATGCCGGTCCAGCCGGAAATCAACGCCATGGCGCCTTCATAGCTGACCCAGGTTTTGTATTCCTCGAACTTGGCCTTGGCCTTGGCGTCGGTTTCGCCGAGGATCACCGTTTGCAGGTTGAAGATCAGAATCTTCGACGGATCGCGCCCGGCCTCCGCCGCGCGACGACGGATATCGGCGACGGTTTTCTTCAGCAGCACTTTCGATGGCGCGGCGACGAACACGCATTCGGCATGCTCTGCCGCGAACTGCTTGCCGCGACTCGATGCGCCGGCCTGATACAGCACCGGGGTGCGTTGCGGCGAAGGTTCGCAGAGGTGAATGCCCGGCACCTGAAAATGTTTGCCGACGTGCTGGATCTCGTGGATCTTGCTCGGGTCGCTGAACACCCGACGCTCACGGTCGCGCAGAATGGCGCCCTCTTCCCAACTGCCTTCCCACAGCTTGTAGCAAACTTCCAGATACTCTTCGGCGAAGTCATATCGAGCGTCGTGCTCGGTCTGGTTCTTCTGCCCGAGATTTTTCGCGCCGCTCTCCAGATAAGAAGTGACAATGTTCCAGCCGGCGCGGCCCTTGGTCAGATGGTCGAGGGTCGACAGGCGTCGGGCGAACGGATACGGGTGCTCGAACGACAGCGACGCGGTCAGGCCAAAACCCAAATGCTCGGTAACCAGCGCCATCGGCGGGATAAGTTGCAGCGGATCGTTGACCGGCACCTGAGCCGCCTGACGAATCGCCGCATCACCGTTGCCGTTGTAGACGTCGTAGATGCCCAGCACATCGGCAATGAACAACCCGTCGAACTTGCCACGCTCAAGGATTTTCGCCAGGTCGGTCCAGTACTCCAGATCCTTGTATTGCCAGGAGCGATCCCGCGGATGCGCCCACAGCCCCGGCGACTGGTGGCCGACGCAGTTCATGTCAAAAGCGTTGAGACGAATTTCACGGGCCATCAAACGGCACTCCGAAAGCTTTGGGGATGAATACCCAGTGCGTTTGCAGGAGTCGTGCCTGTTATTAAATTCGTTTAATTTCAGTAGCTTAGACAGTACTTCAAGAAACACTTACATCTTGGGAACAGCAAAGTGTTTCTCCGCTGTTGATTAGCCAACAGTTCAGATCACCACATTACGCACAAACCGCACCGCCACCGGCCCTCATTTCGATAGGAATGGGGCTGGTTGCTGGCGAACATGAAGAACTCGCCGGCGCTGATGCGGTGCGGTACATCGCCGACCATCAGCGTCAGGCAACCTTCGAAGACGTAGAACTGTTCGCTCCAGCCATCGGCATCCGGCTCCGACGGGTAGTGCTCGCCAGGTTCCAGGCGCCATTCCCAGAGCTCGACTTCACGGCTGGCGTTGGCCTTGGCCAGCAACACAGCTTTACTGCCGGGAATCGTCCCGGCCCAGGCCAGTTCATTGATGCGGCTATGGTCGCGCACGTCAGGGGCCTGGATCAGGTCGCTGAATGCCACGTCCAGAGCCTCGGCCACACGATCGAGAGTGGTCAGGCTGACGTTCTTTTCGCCGGCCTCGATGGCCACCAGCATGCGGCGGCTGACGCCGGATTTTTCCGCCAGGGCGGTCTGGCTCATGTCGGCGGCATGGCGCAGACGACGGACGTTCTGGCTGACGTGCTGCAGGACCGAAGCCCGTTGCGTGGAATCTTTGTGCACTATATTGCTCACTTGGTGGTATTGCGCAGTATACTGCCCAACTTCCGGCGCATTGTGCGTCCCCCTCAAATAGTGTGCAAGATCATGACGTCGGTGAACTCCTCCCAGGCTTCCTCCCGTTTCCTGCGGCTCAGCAAGGCTGAGTGTGTGCTGGTGCTGATCACCGTGGTCTGGGGCGGGACCTTCTTGTTGGTGCAGCATGCGATGACTGTCAGCGGACCGATGTTTTTCGTCGGCCTGCGCTTTGCCGCCGCCGCGACCATCGTTGCCCTGTTTTCCTGGCGCAGCCTGCGGGAAATGACCCTGTTCGAACTCAAGGCCGGCGCCTTTATCGGCGTGGCGATCATGCTCGGCTACGGCTTGCAGACCGTCGGTTTGCAAAGCATTCCCAGCAGCCAGTCGGCGTTCATCACCGCGTTGTACGTGCCCTTCGTGCCGTTGCTGCAATGGCTGGTGCTGGGGCGTCGCCCTGGGTTGATGCCAAGCATCGGGATCATGCTGGCGTTTACCGGGCTGATGCTGCTGTCGGGGCCTTCCGGCGCGGCATTGAATTTCAGCCCCGGTGAAATCGCCACGTTGATCAGCGCCATCGCCATTGCCGCAGAGATCATTCTGATCAGCAACTTTGCCGGCCAGGTCGATGTGAAGCGGGTGACGGTGGTGCAATTGGCCGTCACGTCGTTGCTGTCGTTCCTGATGGTGGTACCGACCCAGGAACGGATTCCGGAGTTCTCCTGGTTGCTGCTGTGCAGCGCTCTGGGGCTGGGCGCGGCGAGTGCGGCGATTCAGGTGGCGATGAACTGGGCGCAGAAGAGTGTTTCGCCAACTAGGGCGACCTTGATCTATGCCGGCGAGCCGGTGTGGGCGGGGATTGTCGGGCGGATCGCCGGGGAGCGGTTGCCGGCGATTGCACTGGTCGGTGCGGGGTTGATTGTGGCGGCGGTGATTGTCAGTGAGTTGAAGACCAAGGGTAAGGGTAAGGGTGCTGCGGCTGAGGAAGAGTTGGAGCGGGAAACACAAAGATAAGCCGCAGCATTTGTTGCGCCTGATAGATCGCCTTCGCGGGCAAGCCTCGCTCCTACAGGGATATGCGTACCTCTGTAGGAGCGAGGCTTGCCCGCGAAGGGGCCGGACCTGCCAACCTCTTTCTTTGAAACAATGTTAAACAAGGATTTTCCGTCTACCTTGTAGGATTCTGCGACAGCTTGGCGTTTGGTGATCCGGGAGCTGGCACGTATGATGCTTCACAAACCTCCGCAGATTAGAAGCCTATGTCCCTGATAGTTCTACTGCTTCTGCCTTTTATAGGCAGCTGTCTGGCAGCGCTACTGCCACACAACGCGCGTAATACCGAATCCCTGCTCGCTGGCCTCGTTGCCCTGATTGGCACCGTCCAGGTCGCCCTCCTGTACCCACAAATCGCCCATGGCGGCGTGATCCGCGAAGAATACTTCTGGCTGCCAAGCCTGGGCTTGAACTTCGTCCTGCGCATGGACGGTTTCGCCTGGCTGTTCTCGATGCTGGTGCTGGGCATCGGCACACTGGTTTCGCTGTACGCCCGCTACTACATGTCGCCGGACGATCCGGTACCGCGTTTCTTCGCGTTTTTCCTGGCCTTCATGGGCGCCATGCTCGGGCTGGTGATTTCCGGCAACCTGATCCAGATCGTGTTTTTCTGGGAGCTGACCAGCCTCTTCTCATTCCTGTTGATCGGCTATTGGCACCATCGCGCCGATGCGCGGCGTGGCGCCTACATGGCGCTGATGGTCACCGGTGCCGGCGGCTTATGCCTGCTGGCGGGGGTCATGTTGCTTGGCCATGTGGTCGGCAGCTATGACCTGGACAAGGTCCTGGCCGCCGGCGATCTGATTCGCGCACATGCCCTCTACCCCATCCTGTTACCCCTGATCCTGATCGGCGCCCTGAGCAAAAGTGCGCAATTCCCCTTCCATTTCTGGCTGCCCCACGCCATGGCCGCGCCGACACCGGTCTCGGCCTATCTGCATTCGGCGACCATGGTCAAGGCTGGGGTCTTTCTACTTGCACGGCTGTGGCCGTCGCTGTCCGGCAGCGAAGAATGGTTCTACATCGTCAGTGGCGCCGGGGCTTGCACCCTGTTACTCGGCGCCTATTGCGCGATGTTCCAGAACGACCTCAAGGGCCTGCTGGCCTACTCGACCATCAGCCACCTGGGGCTGATCACCCTGCTGCTGGGCCTGAACAGCCCGCTGGCTGCCGTAGCGGCAGTGTTCCACATCCTCAACCACGCCACGTTCAAGGCCTCGCTGTTCATGGCCGCCGGCATCATCGACCACGAAAGCGGCACCCGCGACATCCGCAAACTCAGCGGTCTGATCAAACTCATTCCATTCACCGCCACCCTGGCCATGGTCGCCAGCGCCTCCATGGCCGGCGTGCCGCTGCTTAACGGCTTCCTGTCGAAAGAAATGTTCTTCGCCGAAACCGTGTTTATCAACGCCAGTGCCTGGATCGAAACCACGCTGCCGATCGTCGCGACCATCGCCGGGACCTTCAGCGTCGCCTATTCCTTGCGCTTCACCGTAGACGTGTTCTTCGGCCCGACCGCCACCGACCTGCCCCATACCCCGCACGAACCGCCGCGCTGGATGCGCGCGCCAGTCGAGTTACTGGTGTTCACCTGCCTGGTGGTCGGGATCTTCCCGGCGCAAGTAGTCGGCCCGCTGCTTGCCGCTGCCGCGCTGCCGGTGGTGGGCGGAACCCTGCCGGAATACAGCCTGGCGATCTGGCATGGCTTGAACGCGCCGATGATCATGAGCCTGATCGCCATGTCCGGAGGCATCGTGCTGTATCTGCTGCTGCGCAATCAGTTCAAGCGCGGGCGTTTCCTCTACCCACCGCTGATTGGCCGGTTCAACGGCAAGCGTCTGTTCGAGCGCGCTTTAATGATCAAGATGCGTCTGGCCCGTCGCCTGGAGCGGCGGGTCAGCACCCGGCGCCTGCAGACCCAACTGTTCCTGATGGTGCTCGCCGCTGTGCTGGCCGGGTTGATCCCGATGCTCCACAGCAGCCTGCACTGGGGCGACCGGCCGAAGATTCCGGGTTCGATCGTGTTCGTCATCCTGTGGCTGCTGGCGATTGCCTGTGCCCTCGGCGCTGCCTGGCAGGCCAAGTATCACCGTCTCGCCGCCCTGACCATGGTCAGCGTCTGCGGCCTGATGACCTGCGTGACCTTCGTCTGGTTTTCGGCGCCGGACCTGGCCCTGACGCAACTGGTGGTCGAAGTGGTGACCACGGTGCTGATCCTGCTGGGCCTGCGCTGGCTGCCACGACGGATCGAAGAGGTTGTTCCCTTGCCGAGCAGCTTGCGCAAGGCGCGAATCCGGCGTATCCGCGACTTGCTGCTGTCCACCGTGGTCGGCGGCGGCATGGCGTTGCTGGCATATGCCATGCTGACGCGCCAGACGCCGAACGACATTTCCTCGTTCTACCTCAGTCGCGCTTTGCCCGAGGGCGGCGGCAGCAACGTGGTCAACGTGATGCTGGTGGACTTCCGCGGCTTCGACACCCTCGGCGAAATCACCGTGCTGGTGGCTGTGGCCCTGACCGTGTTCGCCCTGCTGCGCCGTTTCCGCCCACCCAAAGAAAGCCTGCAACTACCGTCCCAGCAGCGTTTGCTCGCGCCCGACGTGGTCACCGATCTGGTCAACCCGCGTCACGCCAGCGACACCGCACTCGGCTTCATGATGGTCCCGGCGGTGCTGGTGCGCCTGCTGTTGCCGATTGCCTTCGTGGTGTCGTTCTACCTGTTCATGCGCGGGCACAACCAACCGGGCGGCGGTTTTGTCGCGGGCTTGGTGATGTCGGTGGCGTTCATCCTGCAATACATGGTGGCGGGCACCCAGTGGGTCGAGGCGCAAATGAGCCTGCGACCGTTGCGCTGGATGAGCACCGGCCTGCTGTTCGCCACGGTCACTGGCCTGGGCGCGATGGCGGTCGGCTATCCGTTCCTGACCACCCACACCTGGCATTTCGACCTACCGCTGTTGGGCGACATTCACCTCGCCAGCGCACTGTTCTTTGACATTGGCGTGTACGCAGTGGTGGTCGGTTCGACGCTGCTGATCCTCACCGCCCTCGCCCACCAATCGGTGCGGGGCCACAAGACCGCTGCCCAGCCAAACCCGTCGCCATGAAGGAGGCCGTCTGATGGAAGAAGTCATCGCAATCGCCATCGGCGTCCTGGCCGCGTCCGGTGTCTGGCTGATCCTGCGCCCGCGGACGTTTCAGGTGGTCATGGCCTGTGCCTGCTGTCGTATGGCGTCAATCTGTTCATCTTCAGCATGGGCAGCCTGTTTATCGGCAAGGAGCCGATCATCAAGGACGGCGTGCCGCAGGATCTTCTGCATTACACCGACCCGTTGCCGCAAGCGCTGGTGCTGACCGCGATCGTCATCAGCTTCGCCATGACCGCGCTGTTCCTGGTGGTATTGCTGGCCTCCCGGGGCCTGACCGGCACCGACCATGTGGATGGCCGGGAGCCTAAAGAATGAATGCGATGACGCACCTGATCGCGGCTCCCATCCTGCTGCCGCTGCTGACCGCCGCCATCATGCTGATGCTCGGTGAGAAACATCGCCCACTCAAAGCCAGGATCAACCTGTTCTCCAGCCTGCTGGGGCTGGGTATCTCCATTCTACTCCTGCAATGGACGCAAACCACCGGCGTGCCCGGCTCCATTGGCGTTTACCTGCCGGGCAACTGGCAAGTGCCGTTCGGCCTGGTGCTGGTGGTCGATCGCCTGTCGGCGCTGATGCTGGTGCTGACCGGGATCATCGGCGTCAGCGCCCTGCTGTTCGCCATGGCGCGCTGGGACAGTGCCGGCTCTAGTTTTCATGCGCTGTTCCAGATTCAGTTGATGGGCTTGTATGGCGCATTCCTGACTGCTGACCTGTTCAACCTGTTCGTATTCTTCGAAGTGCTGCTGGCCGCCTCCTATGGACTGATGCTGCACGGTTCGGGCCGGGCGCGGGTGTCGTCAGGGCTGCATTACATCTCGATCAACCTGCTGGCCTCGACCCTGTTCCTGATCGGCGCGGCGCTGATCTACGGCGTCACCGGCACCCTGAACATGGCCGACCTGGCGCTGAAAATCCCTTTGGTGCCGGAAGCTGACCGCGGGCTGCTACATGCCGGCGCGGGGATTCTGGCGGTCGCGTTCCTGGCCAAGGCCGGGATGTGGCCGCTGAACTTCTGGCTGGTGCCGGCGTACTCCTCGGCGAGCGCACCGGTGGCGGCGATGTTTGCGATCATGACCAAGGTCGGCATCTATACCTTGCTGCGCCTGTGGACCCTGCTGTTCTCCGGTCAGGCCGGGGCATCGGCGTATTTCGGCGGCGACTGGCTGATCTACGGCGGCATGGCGACCATCGTCTGCGCGGCCGTGGCGATACTCGCCGCGCAGCGCCTGGAACGCATGGCCAGCCTGAGCATTCTGGTGTCGGCGGGGATTCTGCTGTCAGCCATCGGTTTCGCCCAGCCAAACCTGATTGGCGCGGCGCTGTTCTACCTGGTCAGTTCGACCCTGGCCTTGAGCGCGCTGTTCCTGCTGGCCGAGTTGATCGAACGTTCGCGCTCGGCCAACGAAGTCCCGCTGGAGGATGAAACGAGATGTTGCCGCGGCCGCTGGAATCGTTGCATCCGGCCAAGGGCGTCAACCTCGACGACGATCAGAAAGCCGTGGTCGGCCAGGTGATTCCCTGGACCATGGCCTTCCTCGGCTTGAGCTTCATTGCCTGCGCACTGCTGATCATAGGCATGCCGCCGCTCTCCGGGTTCATTGGCAAACTCGGTCTGCTCAGCGCCCTGCTCAATCCGCTGGGTCTTGGCAATGGCAGTGAAGCGCCGATTTCGAACGCGGCGTGGGGTCTGTTGGCGCTGCTGATTCTTTCCGGTCTGGCCTCGCTGGTCGCGTTTTCGCGCCTGGGCATCCAGCGTTTCTGGACGCCGGCAGAACGGCCGTCGCCGGTACTGCGTCGACTGGAATGCGTGCCGATCTTTGCACTGCTGGGCTTGAGCATTGCGCTGACCTTCAAGGCCGAACCGCTGTTGCGCTACACCCAGGCAGCCGCCGATGCCTTGAACAACCCGCAGCAATACGTAATGGCCGTGCTCGGCACCCGGGCGGTGCCGAGCCCCGAAGCCAGGGCCGCGCTGCTGGAGGTGCAACCATGAAGCGTCTGTTTCCTGCGCCGTGGCTGTCGCTGGCCCTGTGGTTGTTGTGGCTGGTGCTGAACCTGTCAATGAGCCCCGGCAACCTGCTGCTGGGCGCCGCACTGGGTTTCTGCGCGCCGTTGATGATGCGCAAGTTGCGCCCGTTGCCGATCCGTATTCGTCGGCCGGGGGTGATCCTGCGCCTGTTCCTGGTGGTCGGTCGTGATGTGCTGGCGTCCAACCTCGCCGTGGCCTGGGGCGTGCTCAACGCCGACCGCCGCCCGCCGCGCTCGCAGTTCATCAAGGTGCCGCTGGACCTGCGCAATGCCAACGGCCTGGCGACGCTGTCAATGATCTGCACGGTAGTGCCCGGCACGGTCTGGTCGGAACTGGCACTGGATCGCAGCATTCTGTTGCTGCACGTCTTCGATCTGGATGACGAGATGCTCTTCATTGAGCACTTCAAGGCGACGTACGAGCGCCCGTTGATGGAGATATTCGAATGAGCGCCTTGCTGTCGAATGCGATTGTGCTGAGCCTGTTCCTGTTTTCCGTGGCGATGATCCTGACGCTGATCCGCCTGTTCAGGGGGCCTTCGGCCAGGACCGGGTGCTGGCGCTGGACTACCTGTACATCATTGCGATGCTGATGATGCTGGCCTTGGGCATTCGCTATGCCAGTGATACCTACTTCGAGGCGGCGCTGCTGATCGCGCTGTTCGGCTTCGTCGGCTCGTTTGCACTGGCGAAATTCCTGCTGCGCGGCGAGGTGATCGAATGAATGCTGAACTGTCGTTGTGGGTGGAGATCCCGGTGGCGATTCTGCTGGTGTCCAGCAGTCTGTTTGCGCTGATTGGCGCCATCGGCCTGGTGCGGATGAAGGATTATTTCCAGCGCATGCATCCGCCGGCCCTGGCCTCGACCTTGGGTGCCTGGTGCGTGGCGCTGGCCTCGATCATCTACTTTTCGGCACTCAAGTCCGCGCCGGTGTTGCATGCGTGGCTGATTCCGATTTTGCTGGCAATCACCGTGCCGGTGACCACGCTGCTGCTGGCACGGGCGGCGCTGTTCCGCAAGCGCATGGCCGGGGACGATGTGCCGGCTGAAGTCAGCAGCCGGAGGACGGAGAACCTGTAGGAGCGAGATGGACGACAGAACACCGCGGGGTGTCAGGCTGCCAGCGTTATCGTTGACGACCATCGCGAGCATGCTCGCTCCTACAACTGGAGGTCAGTTTCACACCCAAGCCACTGCTAATAATCCGCCCCAACGCCACACACAACGGCGAATAAACCCAGGTATCCAGTCGGGCAAACCTGGAGCCTTTGACCTCCTTGAAAAACCCCACCAGCTCCGAATCCCCGATCGCCCGGGCGAACAACAGTATCGCAATCGCACTGATCACCCATTGCAGCACCCAATGCTGCACCTGCGGCAGCCACCAGCCGACCCGCAAACACACCAACAGGGCAATCATCAGCAAAGCTGCAGCCACCAGCAAGGTGATCCAGCCTTGCGGCTCAAAGGCTGGCTGCAACTGTGCACCGTCCTCCATCGGCACCTGCGGCACGGCCGCGACCGCCGCCCATTCACCCCCTAACGCCCAATACACGTGCACCAAACTGATCGCTGCAAATATCGTCACCAGCCATTGAGCCAACGCAAAGGTCATGGTTGAAGATCCTTGAAAGAGATTTGGACAGAATCATCCTAGTCGGCATTTTTTGAAGTGCACGACCGGTCGGCGGAGGAGTAAAGTGCCGCCCCATGAAATTCTCCCGCACCGATCGCTCACTGCTGGCCTGGACGCTCTATTGCTGCGTTCTGCTCAATGTGTTCGCCTGCAGCATCGGTCACGGGCAAATGGTCGGGATGCAGCTCAATGGCATCGGCGGTCAGTTCTGTACGGTCGACCCCGCCACCCAGGCACCGGTCTCGACCAACTCCTCCGAAGAACAACTGCCGACGCTGTCCAAGGCCTTCGGCTGTCCGCTGTGCTCCACCGGGGGCATGGGCCCGGCCTTCAATTCCAGCCTGACCCTGGCAAACCTCCCCGAGCAACACAGCCCGCCACTGGCGCCGATCGCCAGTGCCGACCTTCCTGCCCGCTTTACCTGGCCCTCGGCCAATCCGCGCGCGCCGCCGCTCGCCTGAATCTCTTTGCCTCAACGATCAGCTCACTTCGCCAACGCGAGGCGTTTGCGTGTGCGCTGCTTGCTAACCAAGAATTCAGGATTCATTGATGAAACACTTTCCTCTACTGGCAAGCCTGTTCGGCTGCCTGTCCGTTAATACATGGGCGCAATCCACAATCGATCTGGCCCCGATCACCATTGATGGCGAACAAAACGCAGAACCCGGCCTGAGCCTCGACCAGTCCAGCGGCATGGCCTCGCGCCTGGGGTTGAGCGTGCGGGAAACTCCGGCCTCGGTGGCCATCGCCAACCGCAACGACATCGAGCGCCACGGCGCACAGAACTTCCAGGACGCCGCCAACACCTTGCCCGGCGTGAATGCCAGCGCGCCGCCCGGCTTTGGTGGTTTCGTCTCCTATCGGGGCTTCACCAGCAGCCAGATCACCCAGATGTTCAACGGCGTCAATGTGTCCGGCGGTCTCGCCCGGCCAGTGGATGCGTGGATTTATGATCGGGTGGAACTGGTCGGCGGTCCTTCGTCGCTGATCAATGGCGCCGGCTCCGTGGGCGGTTCGCTGAACTACGTGACCAAACTGGCGACTCGTGAAGAGCAGGCGCTTGAAGGCCGGGTCAGCTACGGCACCTACGACACCACCGAAACCGCCTTCGGCTTGAATCACGCACTCAGCGACGCCAGTTCGGACGTGCAGCACTACGCGCGCCTCGACGTCAGCCACAATGCCGGCAACGGCTACATCGACCGCCAGCAACGCGATGCCTGGAGCGTAGCGTTCTCGTTGCTCAGCGACCTGACACCGAACCTGTCCCACACCCTGGCCCTGGAATACCAGGACGAACACGAAGACAGCCCCTACTGGGCCACGCCGGTTTTAAATCCCAAGGCCGGCGAATTGGAAATCGACAAACACAACCGCTTCAACAACTACAACGTCGAGGACGGCCGCTACGAGCAACGGACGATCTGGGTGCGCTCGATCATCGACTACCGGATCAACGACAGCACCACCCTGCGCAACATGCTTTACCACCTCGACAGCCAGCGCGATTACCGCAACCTGGAAACCTATCAGTACAACGCCGACAACACGGCGGTGAACCGATCCACGGCGTATCAGGTGCGGCATCAGGGCGAGCAGAACGGCAACCAGTTCGAACTGCGCCACGACAACACGCTGCTGGGGCTTGCGACCACCTGGTCCGGCGGTTTCGAGTACAAGGTCAACCAGACCACCAACTCGCCACTGAATGTCAAAGGCGCCAGCACTGTCGATCCGGATAACTATCAGCCAGGCCACTTCTACGACATTCCGGGTACACAACAGGGTTTCGTCAGCGACAAGACCAACGAGGTCACCACCAAGGCCCTGTTCGTCGAGAACCGCCTGGCCCTCACCGACAAACTGTCGCTACTCACCGGCCTGCGCTATGACGACATCGATCTGGACGTGACCAACCACCGCGTCGTGACCGCCAGCAATCCGCGGCACCTCAAGCGCAGTTGGGAGCCGGTGACCGGGCGGGTCGGTCTGACTTATCAGTTCATTCCCTCGGCGAATGTCTACGCGCAATACAGCACCGCCGCCGAGCAGCCCAATGGCACGCAAGACTTCGACGTGTCCACGGGCAAGCAATGGGAGATCGGTAGCAAGTTCGATTATCTGGACGGTCGTGGTGCGGCGACGGTGGCGGCGTACACCATTGAGCGCAAGGACTTTGCGGTGACCGACCCGCAGGACCCGACCCTGAGCATTCCGGTGGGTCAGCAAAGCTCCAAAGGCATCGAAGTGGCCAGTTCGCTGCGGATCACCGACAAGCTTTTGGTCGAAGGCAACTTTGCCTGGGTCGATGCCCAGTACGACGAATTCACCGAAAGAATGCGGCCGGCCAAGTGGTTTCCCGCAAGGGCAACACGCCGACCAACGTGCCGGATCGGGTCGGTAATCTGTGGTTGACCTATGATTTCGCGCCGCAATGGCAAGGGGTGTGGATGCACGCTACGTGGCGTCGGTGTTCGCCGACAGCGCCAACACCATGACCGTGCCGTCGTACACGCTTTTCGGCTCGTTTCTCAGTTACAAGGTCGACCGGCACACCACCATAACTGGCAGGGTACGTAACCTGACCAATGAAGTGTATGCCGAGTTTGCCCATGTATCGCCGGCGTATTACCTGGGCACACCGCGCACCTTCGAGCTGGCGGTACAGACGCGGTTCTGAACCAGTCCACTTCTCTGTAGGAGCTGGCTTGTCGGATCGCCGCACCGCAGCGAAGACGGTCGTTCATCTTGCATTGATGTCGCCTGACAAACCGCTTTCGCTGCAGTGCGGCGATCCGACAAGCCAGCTCCTATGTATGGACTCGCCCCCACTGTCTACCCGCTTTTGAAAAACCGCCGCCCCGTTGCATCTATGTATTAGGCCTATTCGAGGAAGCCGTCTTCGGCTTCTGGCCAAAATTGGAAGAGCTCGTGGTATGCCGATTACAGTCAGGCCTCGAAGGCCAGTAGGAGCTAAGGCATCAATCCACGCCGGTCTTACCTGGGGTCAATTTTTTTCAGCAAAGGGCCGGACAGTTAGTACCTCGGTGGCAGAACTCTGTCGCTCAGTGGCTCATCGTCGCTTGCTGGCCATCACCAGCCTGGCGACGATAAGTCTGGTCATTCTGGAGAAGCACCCAGACGATTCGCAGGTTGCGGTTGGCTAGCCTGACCGCAGCCTCCTTACGGCCCAGCCGGCTCATCCAGCGCAACAAGCGGCGGTCATCGGGTTGCTGGGAATCAGGTCGTAGTTGTTGCAGCACCGCATGGGCTCCCTGGATCATCAGGCTGCGTAAATACACATCGCCTCGCTTGGTCATGTCCCCCAGCCGGACCGTCTGCCCGCTGCTGTACTGGTCAGGCACCATGCCAAAGTACGCGGCAAACTTGCGGGCATTGGGAAATCGCTCAGGCTTGGTTTCCTTGGCCACCAGTGCCCAGGCCGACAAATCGGAAGAAGACACGGATTGATCAATCGAAGTATGCTTTTCATGGACTCGCCCTCGCTGTCGTTGGCTGTTTAGACTGCCACCGTGGCGCATTGACGCCTTGGCTTGGGCGAGTCCATCCAATTACATACCGGCAGACACCTTGTCCGCCACATCCTTGGGCACCCAAGCCTTCCACACATCCGGGTGCGCCTTCATGAACGCCTCCGCTGCCTGACGCGGCGCGGTGTGTTTTCGCTCATTTGCGCCAACGCCCGGTTCAACGGATCAATGGGGAAATCGACCTTGGTGAAGAAATCGACAATCTGTGGATACTGCTTCTGGAACGGTGCGGACACGCCAATGGATAGCTTGGAGGCCAGCGAGCGGGTGGGTTTCGGATTCGGATTGTCGGCGTCGGTCAGGGTTTTCCACGCTTGCGCGTCGAAGGGCGGTTCTTCCAGCTGAATCAGTTTGAAGCGACCGAGCAACGGTGTGGGCGACCAGTAATAGAACAGCACCGGTTTGCCCCGGCGAATCGACGAGCTGATCTCGGCGTCCAGCGCCGCACCCGAACCGCTGCGGAAATTCACGTAGCTGTCGTCCAGTCCGTATGCCTTGAGCTTCTGCTTGTTGACCACTTCCGAAGTCCAGCCGATGGGGCTGTTGAGGAAACGCCCCTTGTTCGGCGCTTCCGGGTCCTTGAACACGTCCTTGTATTTGGGCAAGTCGCTGACACTGCGCAGGTCCGGGGCCAGCGGTTTGATGCCCTTGGCCGGGTCGCCCTTGATCACGTATTCCGGCACCCACCAGCCTTCGGTGGCGCCCTTGACCGTATCGCCGAGACTGACGACCTTGCCTTCGGCTTCAGCCTTGACCCAGACAGGGCTGCGACCGGCCCACTCTTCGCCAATGACCTGAATGTCATTGTTGGCCAGTGCAGTTTCCAGAGTGATGGTGGTGCCCGGCAACGTGTCGGTCGGCAGCCCGTAGCCCTTCTCGACGATAATCCGCAAGATGTCGGTGATCAGGCTGCCGCTTTCCCAATTGAGATCGGCGAAATGGATCGGCGTCTGGGCGGCAAGCACCGCAGCGGGTGACGCCAACAAACCGCAAGTGGCCAGGACAGCAGCCAGCAACCGTCGAAAAGCTTTCATGCTTTTGCACCTCGTGCTGTTCACAGCAATAGCAGGATGGCTTGGCAGAAGACCGCAAAGCCTCTGAAACTTCAGTCATCTGACTGTAGTAGAGGTTCCTGCTTTCGAGGGATCTGGATTAATTTTCGGAAATTTCCTGCAAACGCCCAAGCTCTCTTCTGACCATGCTGGCGTGTTCCGCCGGGCGCAAAGTGTAGATCTGTGACGCCACCCAATTTAGCCAGGCTCCTCGCAGAACAGCCTTCTGCTCAAAAATTGCCGGGCTTGGGCCTGAGCGCTGGCCTGGTTCTGTTGGTGGAAATCGGCGCGGGGCAGGCTCATTACTCGCTGGCCTTGAACGTCACCAGTTCGCCTTTGCGCCATTTGGCGGCCTTGCCCGTCACGGCTTTGAGCGTCTTGGTCAGGCCTTCCTGCAACTGCTGGTGGGCGGCGAACACCGTCACCGCGCTGTGGCCTTCCTTGAACACGATGGCCTCGCCGTCGGCGGTGGTCACAAAGGCATAGTCGCCCAGGCCGTAGACCGTCAGTTTGATTTCGCGGAACCGGATTTCCAGCTTGCCACCTTCGCGACTGGGCAAGACCGAGGCGCTGAAATGATCGCCGACCTTGAGTTTGAGCCCCGGTTTGTCGTCCACCACCAGCGCCGATTCTGTGTCGATTTCGGCGATGTAGATGCCTTCGGCGTTCTGCTCGGTGATGTAAACGAAACGTGACTGGAATTGTTTAACCAGCTTTGCGCGCAAATCACCCAACACGAACAAAGCATGCATATCGAGATTACTTACTGCCAAGGAACCATCCCCACATCTGAAAATGATGCCGCACGCATAAAAAGCGCACAGCCGAAAAAAGCGGCAATGCCGAAGGTGAAGCCAAATAAACCCGGGTCGAGATCCTGAACGAGCAGAGGACTCATCCATCACGAGGTTTGAGCAGACTACTGGACGCCACTCGCCTCGTCTTGCCTGGCATTCGTCAAAGGTTGAAGGAAAACACCCTTCTTACGGCCAGAGAAAGTACGGACTATCAACTTCAGGGAAAAAACTCTTAAAAAAAATCACTTTTCTGACAGATCGCCAGCCAAAAATTGCTTTAGATAATCATCGATCACCCACCAGTGAGGGTGATTCTAGAGCAGCCATGCTCGCCTAGACTACCCATACCGACGTGCATACGTCGGTAAAACAACGAAAAGGACTTCATATGTGCACGCTGACTCACTTCGCTCACCCTCTGGCACCTTCATCGGTTCCACATCCGAAGATGTTGAAATGCCCTGAACTTCAGCCTCAGGTCCCCGTTTTTCTGAGGTTTCAGGTGATACTGGCCGGCAATGCGTTCTTCCATATCAAAGAAATTTCCACAGGGCATGTAAGAGGTTTCCGCGGCGATCATAACGAAGCCTGCGCCCTCGCCCGCTTGCTTGAGTCTCGGATTTGACTCAACGCGCCTCACTCATTCATGTAACGATTCGTCATGCCGGCGACTTAACTCAGCCGCCGGCAAGCAACTACTGCCATACTGCCCGACCAGTCAAACGCGCCTCGCCAATGTGGGGCGTCGCTGAACATAACAATATTTTCCAAGAGAAGGCTGCTACGTGACGGAATTTGATATTGGCGAATTTTTTATCCGGGGCGAAGCCAGAGAGGTCGACGGCGAGTACCAGGCCGTGATTGTCATGCGCGCCAAGCCACCGCTCAAAACCGTGACCTATCACCAGGTCGAGAAAGACCGCTGGTTCAAGACATCGGACGTTGCCGCCCTCGCCGCCCAGGAATCCGCGAAGGAGCTCAAGGCGGCTGTCGATGGCGGTGCATTGAAAGCCTGATAGTCAGGTTTGCGGTCTATGCTCACTTCTGCGTTTGAATATTGATTTCGAACTCCTGACGCGCGGCTCTCTCAGAAGTATTGGAGCCGTAATTCAGACCTCGAACTCGATTCACCCCTGCCAGGAGATGAAAATGGAATCACCAACCCACGACTTGAAAGGTTTGTTCGACCAGCTCGGCCTGGACTCCAACCAGAAAGCTATCGACGATTTCATTGCCAATCATTCACCGCTGCCCGACGACAAGAAACTCATCGATGCCGCGTTCTGGACGCCGCAACAGGCAGGTTTCCTGAAAGAACAACTACGTGAAGATGCCGACTGGGCGCGGGTGGTCGACGACCTGAACCTGCGCATGCACCAGATGCACTGACCTCGTTCAATGCAGGCTGTCTGGCGTTTCGACGTTCAATTGCGCCACCCAGGCAGCCCTGCACTCCTCCGCTTCATGGCGACTGGAGAATGCCGTGCCCCGGCGCTCGCCGTTCAGCAGCACCACCCAGCACACGCTCTGGCCCAAGGCTCGCAAACTGGCGGGCACACCGCTACCAATCATCACAGCCACATCCACTTTGCTTTGCATGTTGCTCTTCGAACTCCGTTAGCAACCTAACTATGTAGATATGGTAATGAGTCACGATGGGCGGAAACAATAACGACTTTGTAGAGCTCCGTTGCCAAAGTTGTAACAATCTGCGGGTTCGGGGGCGTCTACCGCGAAAAGCAAAAGCGAGGCGGCCTGACAACCGACCAGATTTTTCAGATGCATTCGATACCCTGTAGGAGCGAGCCGGCTCCGGGCGGCGTTCCGACGATGGACGTCAACGATAACGCGCCCTGTCTGAAGGATCGAGTTGGCCGGATGTATTTCGCGAGCAGGCTCGCTCCTACAGGGGAACGAGTACATCCGCAAAAATCAGGTCGGCTATTCTGATCGTTCCCACGCAGAGCGTAGGAACTATCAGTACGCCAATGCAATCCAATCCAAATCCACTGCTAGCGAGGCTTCTGCGGCCTATACCCCAACCGCAACCCACCCCAATGCCGCCCCTTCACTAAAATCGGCACCGAAAGATCATGCATCAGCTCCCCAGTGTCACGGGTATAGGTCTGCAACAGCACCGCCTGCTGATGACTGCCACAGCGAATCCCGGTGCGGTCGGCGAACTTGCGTTTGGTGCGGTTTTGCAGAGCATCGACCTGCACATCACCGGTCAGCGGCTGGCTGAAGACTTTGTTGTGGGTCGGCACATACCCCTGCTGAGTACAGGCAATCGCAAACACCAACCCTTCATGACGCGGCAGCATCGGTTCCTGGATCGCCGGCAAAACCTGATCGGTGTAGCGGTCGAACCGCGTCTGGTACTTGGCCGGACTGGTGTCGGGAATCGTTTGGTAATTGCGGTCGAACAGATCGTCGAGACTGACACGGCCAGCGTCAACATCCGCTTCAAAACGCGCCGCGATCTGACTCGCGCCCTCGCGGGCCAAGTCATAAATCCGCTGGTGATAGTCGTCCAGCCCGACTTCCGCCAGACGTTCGCTGATAGTTTCCGCCTGGCCTTCCATCTGCACCGCAGCTTCGGCCAGGTGCCGGGTCTGTTGATCGCTGACGGCCAGGTCACTGCGCATCTGTTCGATGGCGTGAAACAGGCTGTCGAGTTGTTCACGATTGGTCTCGGCACCGCGGGCAATTTCCCCGACCTGACGTTCGACGCTGCCCGCCAGACGGGCGATGTTTTCCAGATGCTGACCGGTGTGCTCGACCTGCTCGACGCCGGTGTCGAGGTCACTGGACAGCTGGCGGATCTGTTCCACCACTTGTGCAGTGCGTTGCCGGATATCGGCCACCATCTCCCCGACTTCGCCGGTCGCGGTCGCCGTGCGTGCGGCGAGACCGCGAACCTCGTCGGCCACCACCGCAAAGCCGCGACCGTGTTCCCCGGCCCGCGCCGCTTCGATCGCCGCGTTCAAGGCCAATAGATTGGTCTGGCTGGCAATGGATTGGATCACCAGGGTCACACGCTGGATATCGTCGCTGCGCAGGCTCAGGGCTTCGATCAGTTCACGGCTGCTGTTGGCCCGTTCGCTGAGCTGATGCATCCGCGCGATCGACTCGATCAACTCGGTGTGACCTGCCGCGCCGCTCTGATGCGCCTCGCTCGCAGCACTCAGCGCCTCGCGACTGAGGGTCGAGGTGGCTTGTTCGGTAACGATCATCACTTCGGCGTTGCTGACGATTTGTGCCGCAGCGCCAAGTTGCGATTGAAGTTTGTCGGCCAGCTGTTTGACCGAAAAGGCCACGCCAGCGGCAGACAATGCGTTATGACTGGTGGTGTAGGAAAGATCGCGAGTCAACGCAGAGATGGCGCCAGACGTATCGACAGGAGCGGCATCGGGGATCGTGCGTGAGCGCAGGCGAGGCAGCCAGACAATCAACACAGCCAGCGGCAGGCCAACATAAAGCGACCAGCTCCCGAGTGCCATGCCACACAGCAATAGCGTCAGGGCGATGCTTTGCAGCGTAGGCGTCAGCCAGCGGTTTTTTGGCAACAGCACTGGCGCAGGCACAGCCATAGACCCGTCTCTTATCATCTTCGTCACCCCGCAAATCTTCTAATTGTTGTCTTCGCATTCAACGCCACTGTAAAGCCATTATCTATGGTGCTTTAGTCGAGGGCGTTGCAGCAGATCAACAGAAGATTTCCTGGACGACAAAAAGCATCGCGGGCAAGCCCGCTCCCACAAGGTTCACAATGATCCTGTGGGAGCGGGCTTGCCCGCGATGGGCGCGCTACGGAATCAGGCCTGACGCTGGTGCTTGTCGATCTGCTCGTGACGTTCTTGAGCTTCGATGCAGTACTTGGTGGTCGGGCTGATCAGCAGGCGCTTGAGGCCGATGGCCTCGCCGCTGTCGTCACACCAGCCAAAGCTGTCTTCTTTAATGCGTTCCAGGGCTTGTTCCAACTGAGGCAGCATGCGCTGGTCGCGATCGATCGCGTTCACCAGCCAGGTGCGCTCTTCTTCGACGGAAGCCGCGTCAGCCGGGTCAGCCGGGGTGTCCAGGCTTTCAATGGCGATGCGGTTCTGTTCGATGCGCGCATGGGTTTCGACTTTCATGTTCTGCAACAGCTCGGAGAAAAAAGCGTGTTGCTCGGCATTCATGTAGTCATCCGCCGGCATGGCCAGCAACTTGTCCTTTGTCATTGATATCTCTATAAAAAACGTGCATTAAGGCGAATTAGGGAGCGTTCCGGCGGACCTGGGCAGGCCATCGGAAAGGCGCAGTTTGTTCCAAGCGCCACCCGGCACTCAATTTACGAGGGGCGGCAGTCTAAGGCCGACTTGAGGCCTCAGCAACTGAAAAGACAGCGAATTTGTCCGACAAGGCCTCGAAAATGCTCTATGGCAGGCATCCAGGCGGTAATCGGAGTGCGTTTATAGCAAGAAATTCAATCGAGTGGAGGTATATAGAAGACAGACGGCTGCGCAGTGGAGCCCCGTTTGCAGGTCCCGAAGGCTCAGCTAAGGTTGTCCCCTCCCGAAATGGAAATTCAAGGAGCGGTTAAATGAAGCTGATCGGTATGCTGGATTCACCCTTTGTACGACGCGTCGCCATTTCTGCCAAACGCCTGGGCATCGAGCTTGAGCACGAATCGGTGTCGGTGTTCAGGACCTTCGAACAGTTCCAGCAGATAAACCCGGTGGTCAAGGCGCCCACGCTGGTGCTGGATGACGGTGAAGTGTTGATGGATTCAACCTTGATCATCGATTACCTGGAAACGCTGTCCGGCCCGGAACGCAGTTTGATGCCCACCGGTATCGAGCAACGCCTGCGTTCATTGCGTCTGATTGGCCTGGCGTTGGCGGCGTGCGAAAAGTCGGTGCAGCTTTATTACGAGCGCAACTTGCGGCCGGAGGAGATTCAATACCAACCTTGGGTTGATCGGGTCGAAGGGCAATTGGTCGCAGCGTATATCGCGCTGGAGCGGGAGCTGGAGAAGCAACCGTTGAGAACTGAGGGAGCGATTGACCAGGCTGGGATCACCTTGGCCGTGGCATGGAGCTTTACCAACTTCGTGGTACCGGATCAGGTGTCGAATGCGCAGTTTCCACGGATCGCTGCATTCACCAACTATGCAGAGGGGCTCGAGGAGTTTGTAGACACTCCGATTGACTGACAGTTTTTGCTGCGCCTGATCTGGCCTCTTCGCGAGCAAGCCCGCTCCCACATTGGATCTTTGTCGAGCACAGATTTTGTGTTCGCTGAAAATGTAATGTGGGAGCGGGCTTGCTCGCGAAGAGGCCAGAACAGGCAATATCAATGTAAAAAAAAATCCCACACTTAAAAATGCCGCTTCTACCAAAGGCAGAAGCGGCGCAGGCACAAGCCCCGCAAGTATCAGTGCATAAACAGCGCGATCAGGATAATGATCGGGATCGGTACACCGAGAAATAACAGCAGTAATGAACGCATGATGATTCTCCTGGGTTAGCGAACAGGTGCGGTGGTCACGTAAGTGTCGGTTTCCAGATACACCACGGCATCCCGACGACGGCCGCCGTAGGTTGCGGCGAGGCTGGCGAAGAACGCACCGAACAACAGTGCAACGAACATCCACAACGTGGTCCAGGCGGCGATTTTGGCGGCCTTGTCGGCAGCTTGTTGTGCTGCCAGTTTGGCGTCGGCCACGGCTTTTTGCGTGCGGGCATAGACTTCATCGACACGACGTTCCGCGTCGGCCTGGGTCATGTTGGTCCGCTGCGCGACCAGTTGTGCAATGTAAGTACGGTCTTCAGCAGCCAACTGACCATCGCTCAAGGAGCGGGCAAAGATACGCGTCACGGTGCCTCGGGCAGCATCATCATTGATGGCATCCGGACGGTCACTGCGAAACAGGCTGTCGATGTAGTAGCCGTACTGATCACTGTCGGTATTGGCAGCAGCCTTGCCCGCGACCTGGGTCAGGGCATTGGCGGCACCACCGGCTACCTGCGCCCCGGCCTGTACACCCCCGCTGACCAGACTGCTGACTGAACCGGCTATCAATGTGGCCGTCACCAACGTCGCCACGCACCAGGCCAGAAAGCCGTGGGCGGTGTCGCGAAAGTAGACTTCATCGCCATGCATATAGGTCCATTTCACCCGCAGCCGACCGGCGATGTAGCCACCGACCCCGGACGCCACGATTTGTGTGAAGGCCAGCCAGACGATCGTCGTAATGCCCAGCCCCTTGGCGCTTATGCCTTCATTGGCCCACGGCGACACCGCGGAAAAACCAAGGCCGAATCCAAGCAGTATCAGAATCAGCGACAACGCCGCCGCAGCCGCGGCACCGGCGAAGATCGCGCCCCACGACACGCCAGAGAGCGTGGTCGACTCATCTATGGCGGGATAGAAACCATCAGAGGATGTATTCATTGTTATGTCGCTCCAGGCAGAAAGGCGGTGTTACAACTCTTCGAATAAACAGTTGCAGTCAGCGTGCCAGTCGCGGGGTTTGAATAAAGCGTTGTAGGTCAGCCATTTATAAAGATTGAACTTCCCAGTTCCATGCAATATGCAACGTAAGGCTATGCTCAGCGGGTTTTCTGCATTGACTGGTGTTCGAAAAGTCCATGAACTTTTATTTAGAAAGCCTGCAAGCGTTTCTTGGCAAAATGCCGCCTATCGTTGTGAACACCTAATCAGGCCCGCCCTATGACCCGCATCTTGACCATTGAAGACGACGCTGTGACCGCCAGGGAAATCGTCGCCGAATTAAGCAGCCACGGCCTCGACGTCGATTGGGTCAACAATGGGCGCGAGGGACTGGAGCGTGCGGTCAGCGGCAACTATGACCTGATCACCCTTGACCGCATGTTGCCCGAGCTCGACGGCCTGGCGATCGTCACCACGTTGCGGACCATGGGCGTGGCCACGCCGATCCTGATGATCAGCGCCCTTTCCGACGTTGATGAGCGTGTGCGCGGATTGCGTGCCGGCGGCGACGATTACCTGACCAAACCCTTCGCCACCGATGAAATGGCCGCCCGGGTCGAAGTCCTGCTGCGTCGGCAGACCACCGGGACCGCCCAGGCCACCACGCTGCGGGTGGCGGGTCTGGAGCTGAACCTGATCAGCCACGAAGCCAGCCGCGACGGTCAGTTGCTCACGCTGCTACCTACCGAATACAAGCTGCTGGAATTCCTGATGCGCAACACCGGGCAGATCCTGTCGCGGATGATGATTTTCGAAGAGGTCTGGGGTTATCACTTCGACCCTGGCACCAACCTGATCGACGTGCACATCGGCCGCCTGCGCAAGAAAATTGATCCACCTGGCAATGTTCCACTGATTCGGACGGTGCGAGGCTCGGGTTATGTCATTGCCGAACCCGTCTAAAGGCTGGCGCTCTTCCAGCAGTCGCCTGCTGGCACTCTACAGCGCCTTATTCGTGGCCTGGAGCGGCATTCTTATGGGGGTCATGTATTACGAGGTGTCCGATTATCTGGACAACCTGGCCAAACATTCGCTGATGCAACGTCAGCATCTGTTTTCGCGCTTTCAGGGCGAACAGCTGGTGGACGCCCTCGCCGTCAGCATGACCTTCGACATTCGCGGCATCGACGCCTATGGCCTGTTCGATGCCGAGCATCGTTACCTCAACGGTGCCCTGCGCCACATCCCCGAAGGCCTGCCGCTGGACGGCAAGATTCACATGCTCAGCGACTGCACCGAATCCGACGACCCGACCTTGCCCGCTGACAGCTGTGACGCCGTGGCCACCCAGACCAAAGATGGCCGCTGGCTGGTGCTGGTACGGGACAACGGTTCGTTGTTCGCCGTGACCCGGATCATCCTCCACGCCTTGTTCTGGGGCGTGACCTTGACCATCCTGCCGGGCATCGTCGGCTGGCACCTGCTACGCCGCCGACCGCTGCGGCGCATTCGCGGGATTCAGGCCAGCGCCGAAGCCATCGTCGCCGGCGACCTGACCAGGCGCCTGCCGCTGTCCAGCCGCCGCGATGAACTCGACATGCTCGCCGCCATCGTCAACGCCATGCTCGAACGCATCGAACGCCTGATGCATGAGGTCAAAGGGGTGTGCGACAACATCGCCCATGACTTGCGTACCCCGCTGACCCGCTTGCGCGCGCAGCTTTACCGCATGCAACAACAGGCCGGCGAAGGCTCCGCGCAAGCTGCGCAATTGGACTTTGTGCTGGCCGAGGCCGACACGCTGATGGCGCGTTTTCGTGGGTTGCTGCGGATCTCCGAACTGGAGGACCGTCAGCGTCGTTCCGGTTTTGTGCAACTCGACCCGATATCGTTGCTGCAGGAACTGCACGAGTTTTATCTGCCGCTGGCGGAAGACGACGGGCTGGCGTTCGAACTGCAATTGCCGGCGACATTGCCGTCGCTCAATGGCGATCGCGCCTTGCTGTTTGAAGCGGTGGCGAATCTGTTGAGCAACTCGATCAAATTCACCCCGCCCGGTGGCCAGGTGATTTTGCGTGGGGTTAACGAGGACGGACATACCCGCATCGAAGTGCTCGACTCAGGCCCAGGTATTCCCGAGTCTGAACGGGTGGCGGTGTTCCAGCGCTTCTATCGCGCCGAGGCGGGTAATCTGAAAAGCGGTTTCGGGCTGGGGCTGTCGATCGTTGCGGCGATTGTCAGCTTGCATGGGTTTACGCTGGAGGTGGGTACGAGTGAATTGGGTGGAGCGCGGCTGGTGCTGGATTGTCGGCAGAGTTTGATTACCCAGACATGACACGATCTCCATAACAACGACGATCCAATGTGGGAGCGGGCTTGCTCGCGAAAGCGGACTTCCAGTCGGCAATGATGGCGCCTGACACTCCGCCTTCGCGAGCAAGCCCGCTCCCACAGGGGAATTGTGGTGTCTGTCAGGCTGGGTAGTTGGCCCGCAACGCCTCAAGCCCACCCTGATAAATGTTCAGATTGCCAGGCTGTCGACGACACCGCCGTCGACCCGCAAAGCTGCGCCAGTGGTGGCCGAGGACAGCGGCGAAGCGATGTACGCCACCAGATTCGCCACTTCCTCGACATCCGCCACGCGCTGAATGATCGAAGTGGGCCGCGCCTTGCGCACGAAGGCGTCGGCTTCTTCGCGCACGCTGCGGCCAGAGGCAGCGATCGCATCCTTGAGCATTGCCTCCACCCCGTCGGTCAGGGTCGGGCCCGGCAGGATCGAATTGACCGTTACCCCGGTGCCCGCCAGACGTTTGGCCAAACCATGGGACACCGCCAGGTTGGCGCTTTTAGTCACGCCGTAGTTGATCATCTCGGCGGGAATCGCCACACCGGATTCCGAAGACAGGAAAATCACCCGGCCCCAGCCCTGCTTGACCATGTCCGGCACGTAATGCCGGGCCAGGCGTACACCGGAGATCACGTTGACTTCATAGAAACGCGTCCACTCGCTGTCCGGGGTGTCAAAGAAGTCCACATCGTTGTAGATCCCGAGGTTGTTTACCAGGACGTCAGCGCGGGGTTCGGCGGCGAACAGCTTCTGTGCACCTTCAGCCGTACCCAGGTCAGCCGTCAGCCCTCGCAGTTGAGCGCCGGGCACTTGCTGGCGGATGCTCGCCAGTGCCTGCTCGACCTTGGCCGTCTCGCGACCGATCACCACCACCGTAGCGCCGGATTCGGCCAACGCCTTGCTGATGCCCAGACCAATGCCAGCAGTGCTGCCGCTGACAATCGCCAGTTTTCCACTCAGATCGATTTTCATGTTCAAGCTCCAATGATTGGCAACGGGGCGCGCTCGGATACCGGCTTCGCGTCACGCATCGCCTGCCAGAAGGTGGCCGTAATCACCGCCGCAACCGCCGGGTTAGCCAATGAGAACTGCAACGCAGCCGCTTTGATATCGACACCGTGGGCGGCGGCGATACGTTTGATTTGCTCGACCTTGTCGATACAACCTCCACTCCAGCGAACAACTCGAAGGCCTGCGTCAGCGTAGTCTGGATATCGCACTGGTCAGTGAACCGCCGACCGATGACGATCCCGACCTGCTAAGTTTTCAGGTGCTGGACGACCCGATGTTGCTGGCATTGCCTGAGCATCACCCACTGGCGACCGACATCCGCATGGAAGCCACCGGCCCCTTCGCGAGCAAGCCCACTCCCACAGGTGAACGCGGTTTTACTGTGGGAGCGGGCTTGCTCGCGAAGGGGCCGGCCGATACAACCCAAAAATCACATGTGAGATCAGCTCAAGCAGGCCTGCTATTTTGTGCTTTGACCCTTCTCCCTTCTACAAACTACAACAGCGACTCTTACGTCTTTTAACCGGGGAAATTTCCGATGCCTGACAGCAAAACCGGGTTGCCCGCCAGCGTCGCGGTGACACTGGCCATTTGTTGCGGCTTTTCCGTCGCCACCATCTACTACAACCAGACCATGCTGCCGCTGATTGGCGCCACGTTCGGCATCTCCGGCGCCCATGTCGGCCAGATCGCCATGCTGACTCAGCTCGGCTACGCCCTAGGCCTCTTGCTATTCGTGCCGCTGGGTGACCGGCTCACCCGGCGCTCGCTGATCCTCGGCATGCTGAGCCTTAATTTCCTCAGCCTGATCGCCTCCGCCATCGCGCCGAGCTATTCATTGCTGCTGTTGGCCAGCGTGGTGCTGGGCCTGTCCGGGGTCAGTGCGCAAATCATCATTCCCGCCGCCACCGCCCTCGCACACCCGGACCAGCGCGGCAGCGTGCTGGGCATGATGGTCAGCGGCCTGTCCGCCGGCGGTTTGCTCGCGCGAGCATTGAGTGGCGCGGTCAGTACCTGGATCGGCTGGCGCGGGATGTTCTTCGCCGCAGCCGCCATGAATGTGTTGTTGTTTTTGGCGATCCTGATGCGCATGCCGGCGACCGCGCCGTCCAGCACCCTGCCCTACT
Source organism: Pseudomonas sp. ERMR1:02 (assembly GCF_002277815.1). Classification (GTDB taxonomy): domain Bacteria; phylum Pseudomonadota; class Gammaproteobacteria; order Pseudomonadales; family Pseudomonadaceae; genus Aquipseudomonas. Next base: position 2,377 of record NZ_NKJI01000013.1, on the reverse strand, counting down.
TCGAGCTGATGAAATCGCTGTGGAAACTGGTCCGCGATCACCCAACCTTGCGTCGCTCCTCATTGACTGGCGGGCTGATCTTCGGCGCGTTGAACGTGTTCTGGGGTTCGATGGCGTCGCTACTGGCGCTGGAGCCGTATCTGTATTCCAGCGGTCAAGCCGGCTTGTTCGGGCTCTCGGCGATTGCCGGGATTTTCGCCGCGTCCTGGCTCGGACGGCTGACCCTGCACTACGGCATCAAGCTCAGCTACCTGGGGACCGGCGCGGTATTGTTGGCCTTTGTGGCCTTATACCTGGGCGGTGCGGCGGGGTTCTGGTGGCTGATCCTGATCTGCGCCACGGCGCTGGACATCGGCAACCGCGCCAATCAACTGGCCAACCAGGCACGCATCCTGGCCCTGGCGCCCGATGCAGTGAGCCGACTTAACACGGTGTTTATGGTGACTTACTTCACCGGTGGGGCGCTGGGTTCGGCACTCGGTTCAAGCGCTGCCGGATACTTTGGCTGGCAGGGGTTGGCGGTGGTCGGCATCGCCTTTGCCTCGTGTGGGCTTCTGGCAATAACCTATTCAAGACGCGCAGACCTGTAGGTGAAGATCTACGGGCCAACACAAAACAAATGTGGGAGCGGGCTTGCTCGCGAAGAGGGAATGTCAGTCGACTCATATATTGCCTGACACACCGCTTTCGCGAGCAAGCCCGCTCCACATTTGATGGGTGTTGTACATAGGTTTTGTGCTCGCTGAAAAGCCCGTGTGGAAGCGCTTGTTTAACGGGAGTCAGATTTACTTCCTGAAAGCTACAGTGTCTTGCGTCGTTGCCTACGGTTACGCCAGAATCCGCCGGCTTGTGCGCCTTGGGGCTGGGTTTTATCGTTTGCCGGTCGCTGAAAAAAACAGCGATCGGGTTTGGTAGCCCGGTTTTTTCAGGTGCGCAGTGCCACTTTTTGCAGAGGCTAATTCAACTCTGTTTTTTATGGTGGCCATGCGCAGGGCGTCTTCGGACGCGCCGGGTTCCTGGACCGGTCTACCAACCTGTGTATGGCCACCACCCTTTGTTTGGTAGCGAAGGGTGATGACTCCTCATTTATATTCCAGGAGCTTCATCCATGTTCAAGCCTACGCCTAACCCGCCAGAAACCGATTCGGCAGCCAACATCATGGCCACGCCACACACCCCCTCCACTATGTTCACCATCAACCCCGACATCGATACCGAAACCCTGCTGGCCCACGCCTGCGAATCGCTGGCCTCGGCCAGTGTGATGACCAATGATCTGGCGGGTTTTCTGGAAGGCACGCATCGCAACACCCTGCTGGGCATCGCCCAAGTCATCATGCTCGGCGAGCTGGCGGTAAACCGCGCGCTGGACCAACTCGACCCGACCGAGTAAAGCCAACCCCAACCCCGTAGGAGCAAAGCTTGCTCGCGATAGCGATCTCAAGGACGCCATCGCCGGCAAGCCGTGCTCCTACAGGTCTTGCATCGCCACAACCAATACTGGCAACGCCAAATCCGTAGGAGCGAGGCTGGCCCGCGAAGGTCGTGAACGATAACGCGTAAAACCAGATGCCCAACGGCGCCCTCTGGTTCTTCGCGAGCAAGCTCGCTCCTACAGAGTTCCAGTGAGCACAAATACATCGCAACCCTAGCAGTTCTGATAGTTCCCACCCTCCGCGAAACCGCCAATACTGTCTGCCAGTACTGTTAACTCTCGGAGCACGTGCGATGCAACTTCTACCCCAAACCGTGCTCTGCAGTTATGGCTATGATTCTCTGGATCGATTGACCAGCCACACATTGCCAGGTAGTTCAGAGCGTCAACTTTTTTACTGCAGAAGCCGCCTGTCCACCGAAATAGAGGATGCGCTGCATCATTCAATTTTCCAGCATGGCGACCAGTTACTGGCGGAAAATCGAAGCGAGAGTGGTGCACGAGTTACATCTTTGTTAGCCACCGACCTACAACGCTCGGTATTAGCCACGCTTAATGCCAATCAACAGCGTCAGCTAATTGCCCATTCGCCGTATGGCAATCGTCCTCCCGAAAATGCCTTCGCCAGTTTGCTGGGTTTTAACGGCGAACGGCCGGATCCGGTGACGGGGAGTTATTTGTTGGGGAATGGTTATCGAGCGTTTTATCCATGGTTGATGCGGTTTGGCAGCCCAGACAGTTTGAGTCCATTTGAAAATGGTGGGTTTAACTCATACGCGTATTGCTTGGGAGACCCAGTGAATCAGATCGACCCGACAGGTAATGTTCCCATATTTCTAAGTCGGGTCTTTAGGACTTTGACGCACCGAATCGAAAACTGGAGAGTCAACAAGCTTATTAATGAGAGTGACAAAATATCTAAACTGATGAATCAGCAAAAAA
>NZ_NKJI01000010.1 GCF_002277815.1 Pseudomonas sp. ERMR1:02 | reverse complement strand
CAGCGACGAGGTGATTGAAGCCTTGGCATCCATGCCGACAGCAGCTTTGGACTTTCGGCTTTTTGGGATGATGCCTACACCTTGCATCACCTGACTTCGGACGCCATTGAGATATCCAGTATCTATCAGGCCTGTTTACGTCACGGGCACCCGGATCGAGCCCTGGTTTTGGCTCCACCTCGAAGATAACGTTCGCCGGAGCCGGTCTCGCATTGTTTGGTTCGTCCAAGGCCAACGTCGAGTGGTGGCTAAGCCACGCCGCGATCAGAAGTGTCGGACCGGATAAGCTGAATCAGCTACGCCACGTTCGCTATCTGAAGGATCTCGATGGGTTGAAAGCGCTGATGGACGGGCATCGAAAACTGCTTGCTCCGCGATTTTCAGCGGTACTTCATCAATTGGATTCCAGCCTTCGCCCATTTGAATTTGCTAGCTGGAGCAAACCCAAGGGTGGTTACTTCATCAGTCTGAATGTCCTTCCTGGTACCGTAAAACGTGTCGTAGTGCTCGCGCGATCGCTAGGAGTCAATCTGGCCCCGGCAGGTTCGTGCTATCCGCGCGGTCACGATCCTCTCGATCAGCATTTGCGTATCGCCCCCTCATCACCGGGATTGACTGACCTGGAGGTGGCCACTCAGGCGATCTGTACCTGTGTATTGCTCGCCGCCTGCGAAAGACTGATATCCAAGTGATATCGAGCAGTCGTTGCAACCCGGCGATGTGGAATGGGAGAGCGGGGGTATCAGACGCTATGCACTGCGCCACCTAACCATCGCTATCTTCCTGAAGTACTGTGCGCGACGTTAAGTTCTTCCTCCTCCTTTGCCGGTGCAGTGCTCATTCGATTTCTACCCTGAGACTTTGCCAGGTAGAGCGCACGGTCAGCCCGATTGATCAAGGTCTTTTCATTGTGATCGCTATCGTGTGGGGCACAAGTCGCCAGCCCAAGACTGACAGTCACGATCCCGAAAGGGCTGCAAAGGTGCTGAAGTCGCTCATCGGCAATACTGCGCAAAATTGCCTCGGCAACCGATCGCGCTCCTGACTCATCCGTATTCGGCATCACCACAGCAATTTCTTCGCCGCCATAGCGCGCCGTCATGTCACCTGGACGACGCACACAGCGCTGGATGGACTGACTGATAATGCGCAGGCATTCGTCTCCGGCAAGATGCCCATAGTGATCGTTGTAACGTTTAAAAAAATCTACATCGACCAGGATCAGAGACAAAGGACTTCCAAGTCGCTTTGCACGCTTGAATTCGACATCCAGAAACTGATCGAGATACCGTCGGTTGGCTAGACCTGTGAGCTTGTCCTCGCGGGCGAGAATCTCCAGCGAATGGTTAAGTTCGATCAATGCGGTCTGTGCAGTGCGCAGTTTTTTCTCGGCCCCAATACGACGACTGATATGAGAGATCAACCTTCGGCCCAAAGCGACCAACAGCCCCAACAGCAATGCCACTACCGCGGAGAATTGTTTTGTTTGGGTCCACCAGGCTTGCATCGCCTCGCTCTGGCCTAAGGCAACAGTCGTCACCAGGGGATATTGATCACTTCGCTTGAACGCATAGATCCGATGTATGCCATCGACTTTTGAAGCAAAGGCCACGGTCCCTGACGATGTGCTACGCAAATGCTGGGAGAATATGGGGGCCCGCGACAGGTCGCGACCGATATCCTCGTCATGGAAGGGAAACCGTACCAGCAGATGCCCGTCGGAGGAGGTCAGGCTGATCGCACCGAACTGGCCTACGTGAATGGTTCGATAAAGTTTGAGAAAATGTTCGAGGCTGATGGTGACAGCGATCACACCGGCAAAATCTCCATTCGGATGATCGATACGTCGGCTGACCGAAATCACCCAGGCGCCGGTGGCGCGACTGAGAATCGCCGGACCGATGAAAACACCGCGATCCCGATTGTCGCGGTGATGTTTGAAGAACTCACGATCAGCGTTGTTGGTCTGAGTCAAGGCCGGCATTTCGCTCGAAAACGTCCAGTTCCCTTGGGCGTCATACAGCACCACGCTGTTCAATTGCGCGAGCGCATTCATCTCCTGCGCCACCAGTAATCTCAAACGTTCGAGCTGCTGCGGACCAGTCCCGTCTTTTTCGATCCTTTCTGTCAAGCCAAGCAGTACCAGCTCACTTTGCTTGAAGGCGCCCTCGGTATAAGTATTGAGAGCGTTTGTCAGATTCACGATGTCGGTTTCGATATCACTCAAGGTGCTTTCCCGAGCCGTCCATATCTGCCACGCAGTCAATAGCACCACGGATATACACACCAGGGCAGTCAGCAAAGTAGCCAGTCGAAGATCGCGTTTCAAGAAAGTACCGATGTTGGTGAATACACATTCATCAAAAGCGGGCGCAGTATAAACGCCTTCGAACCGCCCTAATAACCGGAATGAAAGCTATTGCCCCGACATTTTTTCACCACGAGGACTGAGATAACGTTGGGTTAAGCAAATGCTTTCGGTTTCACCGAAAAATAATGAGTTGGTGCGTTTTTGATTGGCATTCATTTTCGAGTGCGCAGGAACAGCTGCGGGCCGGGCGGGCAAGGTGTGACTACATTACAATCGGGTCACGAGTTGTCAACCCTCCTCAGGGTGCGTAATCTAATCTCATGAACCAGTCATCATTCTCTTCGCCCAACGCCCGTGGCCCAGCCGATCACGACATTCGAGACCAAATTGTCGCGGCGGCCAACCAACACTTCAGTCAATACGGCTACAGCAAAACCACGGTTTCCGACCTGGCCAAAGCCATCGGTTTTTCCAAGGCCTACATCTACAAGTTCTTCGATTCGAAGCAGGCGATTGGTGAGGCGATTTGTGGAAATTGCCTGGCGCAAATCATTGTGGCCGTCGAGCAGGCCGTCCATGTGGAGGGTATCTCGCCCACTGAGCGCTTTCGGCGGCTGGTCAAAACCCTGATCGCCAAGGGTGTAGACCTGTTCTTCAATGAACGAAAGCTCTACGACATCGCCGCGTTTGCCGCTTCTGAGAGCTGGCCCAGTTCGCAAGCCTACGATGCGCGGATCAAGAGCTTCGTGCAGCAGATCGTGCGAGAGGGACGGGAACTGGGTGAGTTCGAGCGCAAGTCACCGCTGGACGACACAGTCGAGTCGATCCATCTCGCGTTACGGCCCTTTATCAATCCGCTGCTGTTGCAGTACAACCTTGATGTCGTTGATGAAGCGCCCGGGCTCATTTCCAACCTGATCTTGCGCAGCCTGATGCCTTGATCGACCTGGCTCACAGGCGCATTGCGAACCCGCTTTAGTGCCAACCTCTAAAATCTGATCTCAAACTTCTTTGCGGTGCTCTGATCAACAGAGCACCGTTCATTTACCCGATTTGTGACCATTGACTTAATTGGTCACTTGAATAAGCATGGCGCATCTGCTTTCAAGAGGTCTTTATGATCCAGCGCCGCCTGCCATTCATTCTCATTGGCTTATTGCCGTTTGCGTTAGCCGCTTGCAATGAATCAACGCCTGTAGATCCTCGCCTCCAGGTGCCTTTGGTGCGTGTAGGTACGGTTCAAGCCTCTGTACCCGCAGCGCGTGTATTCACGGGCACCGTCGCTACTCGCGTTCAGAGCGATCTCGGTTTTCGAGTTTCCGGGAAAGTCTCGGAACGGTTGGTGGATACCGGGCAGGGCGTCAAGCGCGGGCAACCCCTCATGCGAATCGATGCTAACGATTTGACGCTGACCGCGCGGGCCCAGCAGGAAGTGGTGCTGGCCGCCATGGCCCGAGCCCGACAGGCCGGCGATGACGAGCGTCGCTACCGCGCCTTGGTATCGACCGGTGCTGTATCTGCTTCAGCTTACGCAGGGTTCAAAGCAGCGGCCGACACGGCTACAGCGCAACTTAACGCAGCCAAGGCCCAGGCGGATGTGGCAAAAAACGCCACAGGTTATTCGACGTTGCTGGCCGATGCCGACGGAGTTGTTGTGGAGACTTTGGCAGAGCCCGGCCAGGTGATCAGCGCAGGTCAGGCAGTAGTCCGTGTGGCCCATTCCGGGCAGCGCGAGGCGGTGATCCAATTGCCCGAAACGCTTCGTCCCGCGCTGGGGTCGTTGGCGACGGTGGAGCTGTATGGGCAAAACCAATCTGCCGGCAGTGCGCGTTTACGCCAGCTGTCTGACTCAGCTGACCGGCAAACCCGTACATTCGAGGCACGCTATGTGCTGGAGGGCACCCTTGCCAACGCCACGTTGGGTTCAACCATCTCGGTTGTCATTGCCGGTACGCCCGCTACCGACGCCAAAGAATTACAAGTGCCTGTCGCTGCCCTTTACGACGCGGGTAAAGGGCCTGGAGTTTGGGTCGTTGGGGGCGAACCTGAGCAGGTGACATGGCGCCCTGTCACGTTCCTTGGTCTTAGCAGTGCGGAGACCGCTCGTGTGATGGGCAACCTCCAGCTCGGCGATCGTATTGTCGCGTTGGGCGCTCACCTGTTAAGTGAAGGGGAGCGGGTCAAGTCTCAAACGGCCGTCAGCGCTCAGGCACCGGTGGCCGAGGTGCGCCGATGACCGGGTTCAATCTGTCCGCACTGGCCGTGCGTGAGCGTTCGATCACGCTGTTTTTGATCCTGCTGATATCCATAGGAGGGCTGTATGCCTTCTTCAAACTAGGGCGGGCTGAAGATCCTGCCTTCACCATCAAACAAATGACGGTGGTCACTGCATGGCCTGGTGCGACGGCTCAGGAGATGCAGGACCAGGTGGTTGAAAAGCTGGAAAAGCGCATGCAGGAACTGCGTTGGTACGACCGGGCCGAGACCTTCACCCGACCGGGACTTTCGCTCACCACCGTTTATCTGCTCGATAGCACGCCACCTTCCGCCGTCCCGGAGGAGTTTTACCAGGCACGCAAGAAAATCCTTGATGAGGCGGCGGGCTTGCCGTCCGGAGTGATCGGTCCGATCGTCAACGACGAATATGCCGATGTCACCTTTGCTCTTTATGCGCTCAAGGCCAAGGGCGAGCCACAACGGTTGCTGGTGCGCGAGGCCGAGTCTTTGCGCCAGCAACTGCTGCACGTGGCGGGCGTGAAGAAGGTCAACATAATCGGCGAGCAGTCCGAGCGCATTTATGTCGAGCTGTCATACGAGCGTCTGGCGACGCTGGGTATCGGCGCACGAGACATCTTCAGCGCGTTGAACGCGCAAAACATGATGACTGCGGCAGGTTCGGTTGAGGCTAAGGGACCACAGGTTTTCATCCGGCTCGATGGCGCGTTTGATGACTTGCAAAAGATTCGCGACACGCCGCTTGTCCTTCAGGGCAGAACACTCAAATTATCCGATGTGGCCGAGGTCAAGCGCGGTTACGAGGAACCCTCCACGTTCAAGGTGCGCAACAACGGCGAGCCCGCATTGCTGCTCGGTATTGTGATGCGCGACGGCTGGAATGGCCTTGATTTGGGTAAGGCGCTCGCAGCCGAAACAACCTCGATCAATGAGCAAATGCCGTTAGGCATGACGTTGACCAAGGTCACCGATCAGGCGGTGAACATAGAGGCGTCCGTCAACGAATTCATGATCAAGTTTTTCGCGGCGCTGGGCGTGGTGCTGCTGGTGTGTTTTCTCAGCATGGGCTGGCGTGTCGGTATCGTCGTCGCCGCGGCAGTGCCGTTGACCCTGGCCGCAGTGTTCATTGTGATGGCCGCGACAGGTAAAGACTTTGACCGCATCACGCTTGGGTCGTTGATTCTGGCGCTGGGGCTACTGGTGGACGATGCGATCATTGCCATTGAAATGATGGTGGTGAAAATGGAGGAGGGCTATGACCGAATCAAAGCCTGCGCTTATGCCTGGAGTCACACCGCCGCCCCTATGTTGTCGGGCACTCTAGTCACGGCTATCGGCTTTATGCCTAACGGATTTGCCAAATCAACGGCCGGTGAGTACACCGCCAACATGTTCTGGATCGTCGGCATTGCGCTGATCACCTCCTGGGTGGTGGCAGTCGTGTTCACGCCCTACCTGGGAGTCAAACTGCTCCCGCAGATCAAGGTGCCTGAGGGCGGCCATGCCGCGATTTACGGTACACCCAATTACCTGCGTTTCAGACGCGTGCTGGGTGTGGTTATTCGCCGTAAGGGCCTGGTGGCGATATCGGTCGTGGGCCTGTTCATTGTGGCGATTCTCGGGATGGGCGTGGTGAAGAAGCAATTCTTCCCCACGTCAGACCGGCCTGAGGTGCTGGTTGAGGTGCAGATGCCCTATGGCACGTCAATCGAGCAGACTGATGCGGCCGCGGCCAAGGTGCAAGCGTGGTTGGCTGAACAACCGGAGGCCCGGATCGTCACCGCCTACATTGGCCAGGGCGCGCCGCGCTTCTACTTGGCGATGGCACCAGAGCTGCCTGACCCCTCATTTGCAAAAATCGTTGTGCTGACGGCAAGCCAGGAAGAGCGCGAGGCGCTCAAAATCCGGCTTCGGCAAGCCGTGGCTGATGGTTTGGCGCCCGAAGCCCGAGTACGTGTGACGCAGTTGGTATTCGGTCCTTATTCGCCGTACCCGGTGGCCTTTCGTGTGATGGGACCGGACCTGACAGTGCTCCGCGATATCGCCGCCCAAGTGCGTCAGATCATGGCGGCCAGCCCCATGATGAGAACTGTCAATACGGACATGGGTGAGCGTGCTCCGGCACTCCATCTGAAGCTGAACCAGGATCGTCTGCAGGCATTCGGTTTGACGTCCTCAGATGTTGCCCAGCAGCTTCAGTTCCTGCTGACCGGAGCGCCAGTGACCCAGGTGCGCGAGGACATTCGTTCAGTCCAGGTGGTTGCTCGCTCTGCCGGTGACACACGCCTTGACCCCTCGAAAATCGACGCCTTCACGTTGACCGGAGCGCAGGGGCAAAGGGTGTCGTTGTCTCAGGTCGGGACAGTAGAGACTCGTATGGAAGAGCCCATCCTGCGGCGTCGTGACCGCACGCCGACCATCACCGTACGCGGCGATGTGGCTGAAGGTCTTCAGCCTCCAGATGTATCCAGCGCCGTGATGAAGCAACTGCAAGCGCTTGTTGAACAGTTGCCTAAGGGCTATCGCATTGAGTTGGCAGGGGCGATCGAGGAGTCGGGTAAAGCGAACAAGGCGTTGCTGCCCTTGTTCCCGATCATGATCGCGCTGACGTTACTCACCATCATTATTCAGGTGCGTTCGATGTCGGCAATGATGATGGTGTTCGCTACCGCACCTCTGGGCCTGATTGGTGTGGTGCCGATGCTTCTGCTGTTCCAGCAACCGTTCGGGATCAACGCCCTGGTAGGACTGATTGCCTTGTCGGGGATTTTGATGCGTAACACGCTGATCCTCATCGGCCAGATTCACGCCAATGAGCAAGCGGGCCTGTTGCCTTATGACGCCGTGGTTGAAGCCACGGTGCAGCGCGCCAGGCCAGTCATTCTCACTGCGCTGGCGGCGATGCTGGCGTTCATCCCGCTGACCCATTCGGTGTTCTGGGGAACGCTGGCCTACACCCTGATCGGCGGTACGTTTGCCGGCACAGTGCTGACATTGGTGTTCCTGCCTGCGATGTACGCCCTCTGGTTCAAGATCAAACAGTCATCACCCATAGAGCCATAACAATGAAAAGAATCAGCCTCCAGACTCCGCTTGGCTTCGCTGCTGCGTTCGCATCGGTGCAAGTGTTCGGGAGTGGTTTTGCCCTTAACGAACAGAGTATCAGCGGGATGGGAACCGGGTTCGCCGGTCGATCTTCCTCGGCCGAGGACGCGAGCACCGTTTTTGGAAACCCGGCGGGCATGTCTCGCCTCAAGCACGAACAGGTCAGCGTGGGGGCGGCAACGCTCTTCGCAAAATCTGACATCAGCCAAAGCCACAGCACCTTCGGTGGCAAGCAAGACGGTGACATGGTGCCCGTGACCACGGTACCCATGGGCTATTACGTCAAACCCATCGATGAGCACTGGGCGTTCGGTGTTGGCTTTTACGTGCCATTTGGCTTGATAACCGACTACGGCAGCGATTTTGCGGGTCGTTATTATGCGAATAAAAGCGAGGTTACGACGCTGACGTTCCAGCCCACGGTCAGCTATGCCTTTAACGATAAGGTGTCGATTGGATTCGGCCCAACCATCAACCGTATAAGCGGTGAGTTATCCGCGATGGCCCCTAACGCCTTTAGTCCCGGTACCAACGATGGCAAGGTCAAGAGCAGTGGGGACGATACGGCCTTGGGTTTCAACGCCGGCGTGCTGGTGCAGGCGACGCAAAGTACACGATTGGGCGTGGCCTACCATTCAAAAGTCAGTTACCACCTGGACGCAAAAACCAAGGTTACGAACGGGACCTTTAGCCTGCTGGGCCTCAGCGGTCAGAGTTATGACGCCTCGTTGGATGTTGATCTTCCCGAGTCGGTAGATTTATCAGTAACCCATCAACTCACTGACAACTGGACCCTATACCTGGGCAGCACCTGGACGCGCTGGAGTCGCTTCAAAGCGCTCACGATTGAAAACACAGGATTACCGGCAGTACTGCGTAACTCGTTGAGCACGGTGACCGAAGAGGAAAACTGGCATGACACTTGGGCCCATGCCGTCGGCACAGCGTATCAACTCAACAAGCAATGGGTGCTGCGCACCGGTTTGTCCGTGGATCAGTCTCCCACCAATAACACTAACCGGTCGCCGCGCATTCCTACGGGTGATCGAACAGTCTTCAGCCTGGGGGCGGGCTGGACACCAGTCGACAATGTCACGGTCGACTTTGCGTATTCCTATTTGTGGGAAGAAAGCGTGAAGGTCAATGATGTTTCAGCAACCAGGGGGGCTTACAGCTCCAAATACAAAAATAGCGCTAATGGTTTCGGCACGTCGCTGACGTATCGTTTTTGACCGGTGAGCAGCCATTTGGTCAAAGGATTAACGATTTTATCTATCCACTTCGGCTGCCCTCACAGGCAAGTCAGCACTTAGCTGCTTGCACGGTCATTTCGCCTGCGCCGCCTCGTCAAATTGCAACCGAGCCGCTTCAACTTCGGGCAATTTGGCGAGCGTCCATTTCGTCAGGCGGTCGGCCCTGAATTCCCGATCATCATGCGCGTCAGCCAGTGGAAGCAGCAGGACTACGGAGTGCGCGTCGCTGAAACGCCTGCGGTGATGGAGGACTGGCTGCTGCCGCTGGTCGAGGCCGGTGTCGACGTCTTGCACTGCTCGCAGCGACGCTTCTGGGAACCTGAGTTCCCCGAGATTGACGGCGATAATGGTCTTAACTGCGCGGGATGGGCGAAGAAAGTGACGGGGGCCACGACCATTAGCGTTGGTTCGGTTGGCCTGGATAACGACGTGACGAATGCGTTCGCCGGCAAGGGATCAGCTCCTGCGAGCCTGGACCGGCTCGTCGAGCGCATGGAGCGAGAAGAGTTTGACCTGATCGCTGTCGGTCGCGTCCTGCTCAGTGACCATGATTGGGTAACGAAGGTCGAAAATGGCGACTATGCAGAGTTGAACGGATTTAACGCTGCCTCTTTAGGCGAGTTGGTTTAAGACCTGCGGCTCAAGCTGCACTTTGACTTCCGTGTAACGTGTGTGAAAAGCGGCCAGGGCCGGGCCGATGTGTCGCCTTCGTCGGTCAGGCTCACGCTGGCAGAGCGATACGCGACCTCCGTCGAAGGCCGCATGAGCATTTCACAGACTGTCCGGATCCCCGAAAAACATTTTGACTGGGCTCTAGGGCGGTAGTTTCAGGCGATAAAAAACTAGTTATGCCCCCATTTTTGCCCCCAGTCGCCCGCCGGTATCCCCGATCTCGGCGGCTTGATCCTGGGTGGCGTCCTCAGCCTTCTGGGAAGGCAATGTTATGGATTGAATGAATAGCTCGGAAAGATAGCCGATGTTCTGCCTCATCTCTGAAAACGGTAGAGGTTTACTCACCGGATCCGCATTGAGGTCTGCATGTCTGGCACCGAGTCGGAGGAAATCCAACGCGGCATACCGCGCTCGCGGTTGGTTGTGTTACCAGAATGTGGACACCTGCCGCCGTTGGAATATCCAGAGTTAACGACGCAACTGCTTGGAGAGTGGCTGCAGGATTAGTCGCTTCCAAGCGCGAGGGAAACTCCTGCGCCTGGCTGGTCAAGTAGTCAAAAAGGATCACAGGCTGATTCGGTGACTCGCCGGTTTGCGCCTACACGCAGGATTGGCTGCTCGGTTCTCGACCAGGCTCTTACAGCACTTGCACACGTGTTTCGTCGCAGTGGGCGACGCGCTTTCCAGAAGTCGATCCCGCATCCTTCGGCATGTTTGATCAGCGTTAGCGCTAAATAGCTCCGAAGCCTCAATACACCGTCCGCAGCGGGCAGGACCGGTGATCAAGTCCATTTGTGCCATCGCGGCATCTCTGAAATTCCATCTTATCGCATTTCCCTGGCTCCCGGAAACCCCTAATTTAGACGCCTACGCATGTAATTGATGGATGAGAGATGTTCTTCAAGTAGCGCTCTACCACTGTTGATCAACGAAGCGAAGCGCTTGGCGTCCGGATGTGGAATGCCCCTAAAGGCTGTGAAGACGTAATGGCAGCCTCGTAAATTGAGTATGCGGTTAACGCGCATGAATTGATTCAGGGAATGATCGAAAAATATGCCTCACATGGAATACCATTTTGGTTCTGCCGTCTTATATGGTCTTTTAATTAAATGTCTATGGGTTTCATATTAAGAGAGCGCAGTAATGATCAGATTTAACGACCTAGCCATCTTTGTGCGTGTGGCAACAGTTGACAGTTTCTCCGCCGTGGCCAGGGAAATGGATCTCTTTCCTGCTCAAATCAGCGCCGCTATCAAACGCTTGGAGTGCGAACTTGATACGCGCCTGTTTGCGAGATCAACACGAAGTCTGCGCCTTACCGCAGAGGGCGAGCGTTATCTGCCTTATGCTCGGGATGTCCTGAATACGCTCAGCGAGGGTAGAGCCGGGTTACAGCAGGACGATCTGAAACTCCATGGGGTTTTGCAGATCGCCAGTGCCTCAGATTTCGGGAGAAATGTGTTGCTTCCCTGGCTGATCGATTTTCGACGAGACAACCCTGGCCTGGTGCTCCGAGTGATGTTGTCCGATAGCGTCTCGGACATCTTTCGCGATCCCATAGACGTGGCCGTCAGGTATGGCACGGTACAAAACGCCGACTTTATCTCGTTGCCCTTAGTGCCTGGCAATCGCCGCGTACTGGCTGCATCGCCGGCTTATATAGCGCTGCACGGGCGGCCCAAGTCCGTGGAAGACCTTAAGACTCATGCGTGTCTTCGCTTCCATATGAATGGAAAACTCTACGACAGATGGATATTTCCCAAGTTGCCGGAGAGTGACTTCGTTATTGTAAACGGCCCTGTTCTAAGCGATGACGCAGACGTCATTCGACGATGCGCCATCGCGGGGGAGGGGATTTTGTACAAATCATGGATGGACGTTTGTGAAGATGTAAGTGCCGGTCACTTGGAGGTATTACTGCCTGAGGTTGCAGGTGAGCTTTATCCTTTAAGTTTCGTCTGCCCGCATAGGAAGCAGTTCACTCCGGCACTTCGTTTGCTCTATGCGTACTTGAAAGATAAGTGTGAGTCGCTTCTGGTGACGCACGCCTAGGCGTGCAAAACGACACCACACGCCGCTCCTACCTGTTTCAACCTAGCTGCAAAGAAAGCCCGGGATAGTCGGTGTAGCCTTCCTTCCCCTGGCTGAACCACGTCGAACGATCCTCTTGCGTCAGTGGCAAGCGACTGCGAAGCACCTCTGGCAACTGGGGATTAGCGATAAATGGACGTCCGAACGCGACCGCATCGGCAATACCCGCTTCCACAACTGCCTGGGCACGAGCCGAATCGTAATCTGAGTTAAGGATAAGCGTGCCTTTGAAGGCATTACGAATGATGGCTGCACTTGGAGGGTATTCCGATACGCCAAAACTCCCGTCAGCCGGCGGCTCGCGAAGCTCGAGATGGGCAATGCCGATCTCGGATAACACTTCAGCGGCGTGGATAAACAGAGGCACAGGATTACTGTCCCTCACGCCCTGGTCATGACTGCTGGGGGTTAATCGAACACCCGTCCGATCTGCTCCAACGACTCCCGCGACCGCTTGCGTGACCTCCTTGAGCAGCCTGACTCTGTTTTCAATCGATCCTCCGTATGCGTCGGTGCGAAAGTTGCCACTGTCCCTTAAAAACTGATCGATCAGATATCCGTTGGCGGCGTGAATCTGGACGCCATCAAACCCTGCCAGCAACGCATTCCGGCCTGCCTGGGCGAACTCGGCAATCAGCAACGGAATCTCTTCAAGCGGTAGAGCTCGAGCCTGGGAGTACGGTTGTTTCCCTGCGTAGGTATGGGCCAATCCAGGCGCTGTCGTCACCGAGGGGGCTATGGGTTGTGCTCCATCAAGGAAGCTGGGATGAACCACCCGGCCCATGTGCCAGAGTTGAGCGATTATTCGGCCGCCAGCAGCGTGGACCGCGTCGGTGATAAGCCGCCATCCGGCAATTTGTTCAGCGGACCAGAGGCCGGTTGCGTAAGCCCATCCCAGGCCTTGCTGGCTGATGCCTATCGCCTCGCTGATGATAAGACCCGCCGTCGCACGTTGGGCGTAGTAGTCGACCATGATGGGGGTTGGGACGTGATTCTGCGTTCCCCTGGCCCGTGTCATCGGGGCCATGATGATGCGGTTAGGTAACGTTATGGCGCCCAGACGAAGGGGCTCGAATAGTGTGGTCATGTGGACCTCCTTATAGGGTGAACGAAAGTGTCAGGTTTAAACCAGGCGTGCGCCGCCATCGACGTTGATCGTGGCGCCGTTCATGAAGCCGTTGGTCATCAGGAACATCACGGCTGCACCCGCTTCGTCAGCGGTGCCGAGGCGATGCAGCGGCAGGGTCTGCTCAAGCGCAGCAACAAAGCCATCGCGTGCATCACCCATGGCTTTCACAAGGATCGGCGTGTCGATAGGGCCTGGAGACAATGTGTTGACTCGGATAGGCGCCAATTCGAGGGCGAGGCCACGGGCGAATGCTTCCATGGCAGCTGATGCTGCGCCGAGCACCGCCGTGCCGTACGCATTGGGTCGATCTGCAAGCGCACCGGAAATAAAGGTGACGGAGCCATCTTTGGAAAGGCGGTCACCGAGCGCCCTCAAAGCATGTACTGAAGCCCAGATTCGCTCGTCGAAAGCGCGATGCAGATAGGTAACGTCGGCTTCAAGGACTTTGCCGGCGACGAAGGTGCCGGCCAATAGCACGAGGTGATCGACCGCTGGAATATCCGCCAGAGCGGCCTGGATTTGTTCGGGCTTCGTGACATCAGCTGCACGCCAGCCATCCAGCCCATGGGTATCGGCGGCTTGCTGTGCTCGGTCTGGATTCGAACCGATCACGAAGACCTTTGCGCCAGACGCCTTGGCCTGAATTGCAGTTGATAGCCCGATACCGGATGTACCGCCGACGATTACCACGGTTCGATCCCGTAGGAGGTTTGGTTGTACGTTAGTATGGCCGCGGCTGGAAATGTCAGACATCGCTGTTTACTCCTCGGGGCATCGAATTGATGCTGTGAGGACAGCCTATTCGCATCCTTTAAAGTTGATAATAGGGTTTCAAGTGGTTACTCTTGTGCCATGAAAGCACAAATAGGTTTAGACCGCCTGACAGGTCTTATCGCCTTTGCTCGCACGGCCTCGCTGGGTAGCTATACAGCGGCTGCACGGGATCTCTCCGTATCACCCTCGGCCGTCAGCAAAAGTGTCCAGCGGCTGGAAGAACATTTCGGCCTGCGCCTTTTCAGTCGGACCACTCGCTCGCTGACCTTGACCCCTGAGGGACGCGAACTGTACGAACGTGCGTTGCGGGTGATCCGGGAAATCGAGGACATTGAACAGGCTGCGGTCGCGTCGAGAGGCGAGCCGTCAGGAACTCTGAAGGTGACTGCGCCGCTTCCCATTGGTGTCAACATCCTGGCCCCGGCGCTCCCGGCGTTTCGTGAGCGTTATCCGAAGCTGGTGGTGGACCTGCGACTCGGCGATCAATTCTCCGACATCATCGAGCAAGGGATAGATGTCGCGATCAGGGTCGGCAATCTGGCGGACTCCAGGCTGGTTTCCAAGCCTCTCGGACCTCATCGAATCTGCACCTTTGCATCGCCCGGCTACCTCGCCAGAAAGGGCAAACCGCGCAACATTGACGACCTCGTCAATCATGATTGCATCAATTTCCGTTACCAGAGTTCGGGGCAGGCGTTACGGTGGCCGTTCCAGGTGGGGAGCGAGTCGTCGAGATCACTCCCGACGCCACCATGACCATTGATGTGAGCGATGCAGTCGCAGTGGCGCTAGCGGCTGGCGGTGGTATTGGTATCTCTCCGACTTACGTTGCCGCGCCTTATGTGCAGCGCGGCGAGTTGGTACCTGTGTTTCCCCAATATGCGGTAGACCGGTTCGTGATCACCGCTCTTTGGCCCGAGAGCCGAAGAGGCAATCCAAACGTAAAGGCATTTGTAGACTTTCTACAAGAAGTGTTTCCGGTGCCGGCTCCCTGGGATGTGATAGTCGAATCGGCTGCCAATGCTCAGCGCTAAGGCGGCTTGAAGGGCTATGCGATAGCGGCATTGGCTCAGTTGAGTTGCTCGATCCAGGAGGACACCGAGTCACCGCTGCTCATGTTCGCCCGGATCAGCCCGTTGATCATGAAAGTGGGCGAAACGTGGACGCCATTCTGTCGAGCATACTTGCACTGCCATTTGATGGCTTGATCCAGGGTTGGGGTTGCGAAGGCCTCTGCCAACGTGATGCCACTGTAACGCTCGATGCGCTCGATGATGTCCCTGGGTGTTGCGTCCAAATTCGGGCCACCCGCGTGATGGTCAAATTCGAACTCCCTCCGATGCGCCGCGACTGCGGCCATGACTGCCTTGGCATTTTCCTTGCCCCCTTCAAGCGTCGCCGCCGCAAGGATGCACCGGATGATGACGCCGGAAAACATATGCCAGGGCTGAGACTGCAGGCGGATGATCAATGTGATTCTGTCCTCGCCAGCCTCTGCGAGGAGGGCATCAAACTTGAGGAACGCCTTGACGGAATAGGGGCAAGTGGGTTCAAGAAAGACTTCGAAAGTATGAGGGCCATGGCCCCACGAAAGCGTATTCGCTTTCACTGGCCTGTCGTTTTCAGGTTCTTGCATAAAGGTACCCGTTAGTGGAGGGGATGAAGGTGTGCGCGGCCCCTGCGGGAGGCCGAAGACCTTGAGGATGCATAGGCATAAAGCGCTCAGGCTCGAACCCTGCATGCTCTGTAAACTGTTGCATGGCTTTTGACTTCATTGTTACGTATGAAAAAGCCATTGCTATGCTCATCGCTTGAGCCAATTGTTCAGTGATGCCTCAACCATTTCAGAAACCCTCCGGGTACCGCCGTCGGCGCTTTCTGCAAAAGAATGGAGCGGGCGTGCTGCTGACGGACCATTTGAAGGCGGGTAAGGGACGCGCGTAATTGCGACCTTTCGCCCATACACTGGCGCACTTCATCCCGATGCAGTTGAAGAACCTTGACGGCGGAAAGCGCGATGAATTGTGCTCCGTTTGGCTTGTTATCCATGACGCCTTCTTCACCTAGTACTTCTCCTGGTCCCATCCGCGCGACTTCGACCCAGTTGTTCCCGCTGTACAACTGGACGGACACCACACCACTACCGATAACCAATAGCTGCTCACTGATTTCGTTGGCTTTCAAAACACAATCGCCGGTCGCCAGGTAGGACGATTGCAGGTTCATCGCGAGACGATCTTTATCCTCTGAGGTGAAACTTGCGAAAATGCGCACATCGTCCAAAACGACGCGAGTAATCTCAGACGCAGGGATCTCAGTGGCAGTGGCGATATCAACGCCGGATGCACGTAGATGCCTGTAAGCAATGTCGTAAAGGCGATTACGTGCTGCGATTTTTCGGCAGGCGCGCCGACAAAACCAATCACCTCATACTCCAGTAAGCCCTCCGTTATGCTTTTGAGAATTACCTTGGGTGTAGGAACTGGTAGTAGCGCGGAATAACCCAGCAGCGCCTGCTCCAATATTTCCTGGATCCGTTCGGGGCGAAATCGAAGGGGCAGATGCAGGCTTATCGTCACCCCGTGTTGATCTTCAGGCCGGCTCATGTTTTGTATTTTGGTTTTCGCCGCGACCGAGTTGGGTATGACTACGGTACTGCCTTGCGAGGTCAGCAACAATGTGGCGCGCCAATCGATGTCGGTTACCCTGCCTTCCATACCATCGATTTGAATCCAATCGCCCACTTGATAAGGGCGAGTGGCATTCAGGACGATCCCGCTAAACACATCGCTGAGTGTGCTTTGTAAAGCCAGGCCGACAATGATCGCCAGCGCGCCAGAAGTGGCCAGCAACCCTTTTACCGGTAATTCCAGTACGTAGGCCGCAGCAGCAACGGTGGCGACCAGGAAAATCAGGGCGCCGAGCACTTCCCTCAGTAAGCGACCGCCTCCTTCAGTCCTGGATATCAGGATTGCGCTGAGCAATTCCGTCAGCATCCGGGCACTCAAAAACCACCAGACGATCATCAACAGTGAAGCAGCCACTTGCCAGGACCCGGAGTCAGCGTCGCGTACCGGTTGCAGGGGTGAGTTGCCGGACAGAAAGATGGACGCGCTGTAACAGGTGTACAGACCAATGTTAACGCCAGCGCGCAGACCGGTCAGCCTTCGGGGAACGACCCACCAACCCATGATATCTGCGATTAATATCGCCCCGAGGAGGGCGCACAGCCATTCAATTGTCACGACGTGGCCCTCCAAAAAATGGGTGCATTCCCGCTTTCATCTGCGCAGCGAAACAAGCGGTCAGGTGGCTACGCCTCGCCAGAATTGGTGGAGTTCAGCACTGATGAATTCAGGCTGTTCCTCGAATACCCAATGTCCGCACTGCTCGATGACGCCACCTTTTGCAGATAACGCGATGTGTTTTGCAGAGGTGTAGCAATGGTCACCAAAAGACACTTCGCCACCCCACGCCAACACCGGGATCATTAGCTTTTCCTTGGTCAGTTGCGCGGTCTGATCCGCCATCTCCGGGATATAGCCATAGTGGTTCAGGCTTGCGCGCAGATTGCCCGGCTGGCGCATCTGCATAACGTAATAGTCAATATCGCTCTCGGATATTGCCGTAGGGTTGTAGGCAAAATCTCTGAAGAAATGCCGCAGGTACATGTCCTCCCGGCCTTCAACAAGGGCACGGGTGATGTCCATGTTCATGTGCATGCTCAGATGCCAGTAGGGCACCCGCGGATCGACATACCCTGGAAAATCCAGGCCGAAAAAAGGTGTTTCGATGGTTGCCAACGACAAGGCACGTTCAGCCGCCAAGTATGCCAAGGCAACCGAAGGTGGGCCTCCCAGGTCATGGCTGAGAATGTGGAAGCGATCGACCTGTTCAACGTCCAGCAGGCCGAGCATGTCTTTGGCGATATTGATGGGGTCGTAACCCTGGTAGGGCTTATCGCTGTCGGCGAAGCCGCGAAGATCGGGGGCGATGAACGTGTAATGTTGTGCAAGCCTGTCGATAACAGGCATGAACTCTCTGTGGTTTTGGGGCCACCCGTGCATGCAGAGGACCACCGGACCCTTGCCGGCAACAACGTAGTTGAGCCGAACACCGTTAACGGTGGCGCGTTTGTGCGTCAGGTTAGTCATGGCGAGTGCCTTTTTTGTCCCGTTCTACCTGGGCCTTTCGAGCCTGAGATAGTGAGGCGGGTGTGCAATTTGATGCATGCCGCACCCGTCAGAGTGATCGGCATGCGGGATGCTTACTTAGTTGAGATGCGCCTTGAGTTCTGTACCCGCCTGTCTCATGGCAGCTTTGACTTCGGGCACCTGGCTCAACGGGTTCAGCAGGCCAAAGTCATGGATCATGCCGTTGTAGCGAACCGCCGTTACATCCACCCCGGCAGCGTCCAGCTTCTGCGCGTAGGCTTCGCCTTCGTCTCGTAGCACATCCAGCCCCGCGGTTTGCACGAGGGCAGGTGGAAGTCCTTTCAACTGATCGATGCTGGCCTTGAGCGGAGAGGCATGAATCTCTGCCCGGGCATTCAAGTCGGTTGTGTAGCTATCCCAGAACCAGGTCATCATGTTCTTGGTCAGGAAATGGCCTTCAGCGAATTGCTTATAAGTGTCCGAGTCGAAGTTGGAGTCGGTTACCGGCCAGAGCAGGAGCTGGAATCGAATTTTGGGAGTGGCTTTTTCTTTAGCTATCAGGCTCACGACGGCGGCCATGTTGCCGCCGACACTGTTACCGGCCACCGCCAGGCGCTTGCCGTCCACGTTGATCTGTTTGCCGTTTTCGGCCACCCACTTGGTTGCCGCGTAAGCCTGGTTAATGGCAGTGGGATAATGTGCTTCAGGGGACGGTGTGTAATCGACGTACACCGCGACGGCACCGGAAGAGACAACCAGGTCACGAATCAGGCGCGCATGCGTCGGATAATCCCCCAGCACCCAGCCGCCGCCATGAAAGAACATGAAGACTGGAAGCTCGCCTTTGACTTTTTCAGGCCGAACCACCGTCAGCTTGATGGTTTTACCATCGGCGGTAATTGTCTTGTCACTCACCTCGATGCCCGACATATCAACCTTTACCGAGTTTTGGGCTCCCGTAAGAACCGCGCGGGCTTCTTTTGGACTCAACTGCTCGAGAGGCTTGCCCCCACCCGCCGCCAGCGCATTAAGAAACGCTTGGGTTTGATGTTCCGGTACTGGATTGCCGGCGGCCATTGCGGACCCGACCGATAGGGCGATCATCGCCGGCACCGCTTTCACTACCTGTTTCATATTGCCTCCTGAAGCCATTGGTTTTGTATAAAGCGTGTAAGGAGAGGGCGGCTATCTGTCGCCCACTCAGCCTTATGTGAATGTGTTACTGGGCGAGATAGCCGCCATCTACGGCAAGACTTTGTCCCGTCACGAAGCTGGCTGCGCTGGAGGCGAGGAACAGGATGGTCTGCGCCACTTCCTCAGGGGTCCCGAGACGTTTCGCAGGGATCAGGCCGCTCAATGTTTCTTCCGTGAGGCCCACCTCGGCCAACCTATGAAGCATCGGCGTGTTGGTAGGGCCAGGGGCGACGCAGTTGACTCGAATGCCGATCGCGGCGACTTCCAGCGCCGCGGACTTGGTCAGGCCCTCTACCGCGTGTTTGCTGGCGGCATAGAGGGCGCTGCCGGGAAAGCCGACGCTGCCGCCGATGGACGACAAGTTGACGATGCTGCCAAAGCCCTGCCGTTTCATGGCGATCAACTCGTGCTTCATGCTGAGCGCGAGCCCCAGCACATTGGTATCGAACACTTCCCGGTAGATCTCTGTGGTGATCTGGTCGATGTCAGTGAACGTCCCTTCGAGGCCGGCGTTGTTTACGGCAACATCCAGGCGGCCGTATTTGGCGTCGACAAATTGCGCAGCCGTCACCACGTTATTCTCGAATCGAACATCGACGTTGACGAAGTCAGCGTCTGCAGCGCCTGCCTCGAGCAGTTCATTACGCAACGATTCGCCAGCTTCGGCACGCCTGCCGGTTGCCACGATCGATGCACCGTTGCGGGCGAATGCGAGGCAGACGGATCGACCAATCCCGGTTAAAGCTCCGGTCACAAGAACGACGTTGCTCATCATATTTTCCTTTTCTGTTATGGCTTAGCCACGTCAAGACGGCGCGGCGCGTGAGATGTCTCGACGTCAAACCAGCCGCGAACCGCCATCGACATTGATCGTGGCGCCGTTCATGAAGCCGTTGCTCATCAGGAACATCACGGCTGCACCCGCTTCGTCCGCCGTGCCGAGGCGATGTAGCGGCAGGGTTTGCTCCAGCGCGGCGACATAGCCGTCGCGCGCATCGCCCAAGGCTTTCGCGAGGATTGGCGTGTTGATGGGGCCCGGAGACAGGGTGTTGACCCGGATAGGTGCCAGTTCCAGAGCAAGGCCACGGGCCAATGCCTCCATGGCAGCTGATGCAGCGGCGAGCACAGCGGTGCCGTAAGCGTTTGGCCGATCTGCCAATGCCCCTGAAATAAAAGTCACCGAGCCCTCTTTGGAAAGGCGATCGCCGAGAGCCCGCAAGGCATGCACCGACGCCCAGATCCGCTCATCAAAAGCGCGTTGCAAGTACGGGATGTCCGCTTCGAGCACTTTGCCTGCGACGAAGGTACCGGCCAACAACACCAGGTGATCAACCTGTGGGATGTCTGCCAGCGCGGCATGGATTTGTTCGGGTTTGGTGATGTCGGCCGCACGCCACCCATCCAGCTCATAGGTCCTGGCGGCTTGCTCTGCGCGTTGCGGATCTGAACCCAGGACAATGACTTTTGCACCGCGGGCCTTGGACTGAATCGCGGCAGCCAAGCCAATTCCGGAGGTTCCGCCAAAGACAACAATGTTCTTGCCTGCCAAATCACCGGTCAGGGCGCCCTGCGTGGAAGTAATAAAGCTCATGTCTTAATCCTCATGCTGATCGCGGGTGGTGTATGTTTTGAAGTCTGGCCGACGCTACTTGATGATCTGCCGGGGGGACGTTCGAAGCCAGATCGATACGGCTTGTGCAAAGGCTCCAACATCTTTTCCGTTGCCGGTGATGATCCATTTCAATGTCACAACATCGTCGGGAATAAATAGTGCGCCATAACTTTTCAGCTGAATCACCAACTCGACCGAGTTGTCGATGGTCGCCTCTTTTCCAACCAGAACGCCTGCCTGGGCGAGCACTATTGAGCCCAGGCCAATTCCGGCAACCAGCTTGCGGGCTTTATCGAATTTCTGTAGCTGGGCGATAACATTGATGTTGTCCCATAGGTACTCTTTAGTTCCAGCTCCGCCCATGACAGCGATGGCATCGAAGCATTCGCTATGCAGCTCTTCCAGATCTTGAATGTTGATGTTTTCAAAGGTCATTCCGACCGTATTCCGGACGTCGACGGAGAAAATCCTGAGGTTATATTCTTTGCGCCATACGCCCAGGCACGACATGAGCATCGGCGCGTCAATCCGCCTCGGCGGGATAATGATCGCTAAACTTTTCATAGGTGTGTCCTGGCAACGCAGCTAACTAAAGGTGTCGTATAAGAAGCAGGTGCATATTGGCTATCGCCATTACCTGTCAGTCACGGCACCGGTTGCAGGTCTGGAATCAGCATCAACCAGTCGGACTTGGGAATACAGGTGCGCTGCGGATTAGGACCTACACCCCAGCGATGTAAATCAATTAGCGCCGCGGTTTTAAAGGGCTGGCGAGATTCGCGCTAAATTCGTGTAAGTCCTAAATGTCGGCGCGCGTTCTCTTTTCGGCTGCCCGGAAATATGATCCAACTACAAAGGGTTCACTCACTGATCGACCTACATAGTGATCCTTCTGCAGCGGCATATTGTCAATTGAATGCGTGAAGGAAATCCGTGAGGTGTTGAATGAACCAGTTATCGGAAGAACGACAAACTTTCGAAAGTTACAATCAAATCAGGGTGCACTTCCATGTCTGTCCAACTCGGCCCTGCCTTGAAGTCCAAGACGCCCTTGATCGCCTCGCATTGCTACCCGGATGCGTTGATTACGCTTTAACGTATCGGCAGGACAATGCATTTCAATGGTCCATTGCAGGTGTATGGACTAATGAGGAAGACCGCAATCGTCATTACTGCAGTGACCAAATTCAAGTTCTTTTCAACTGCCTTATTCAGCAAAGTGCCTCGTTGATCTGTTGCAGCGAGGGGCAGATTTTGCACCCCGGGGCCGAGAACATCTGAGCGTCACACATCCGGGAAGATAAATAGCATTAGCCTCGAAAAGCGCGATCAACCTTACCGCGGCCCCGCAGCAGGACGGGGAGCACTTTTATCCGTTGCGAAATACTGGGTGCGAAGCGGTAACGCGATGAGGAATGTCCGTGCGCTTCTGGCGGTGAAGCAGGGCAACGGCTTTGATTGCCCAGGTTGCGCCTGGGGCGAGAGCCCTGAAAAGGGCCCAGTAAAGTTCTGCGAAAACGGTGCGAAGGCAGTGAACTGGGAAGCAACAACCCGGCATGCGGGACCGGAATTTTTCAGAAGGTATAGCGCTTAATGGTTATCCGGCCAAAGCGATTATTGGCTAGAGCACCAAGGGCGCCCTGACGCATCCCATGCAATTCGACATGCCCCGAGGGCAGGCCGCTGCCTATTACCCCGAGACTAACCCACTTGCCCCATTGGACAGTTACGGGCATCGAACCTACACACCAACGTCAAAGTCTGTCGCCATAAAGGTTGTAAGGCCAGCCGTTGAGGCGGGTGGGCCCCTTGATTCCTCGTGTTTCGGTTCTGTGATATCGCGGTAAACCAAAAGGACGCAGCCATGCACACGTCAGAATTGAATGATCCAACAGGCTCAACTGCCTCGGTTAATGAACCGTTGGCAGCCCTCGACTTCTCGTTGTACGCGACCCTTGATCAGCCGTCTTCGCTGAGCGAGTGGAAAGGGGCACCCGTCATCCTCGCTTTTTACCCTGCGGACTGGAGCGAGGTGTGTTGCGATCAGATGTCGCTGTATAACGAATTGCTGTCCACGCAGCGATCACGGCCGAGTTTGCGGGTAGCCGCGGGTTCTTCTGGGAGGCTCACGCCGAGCTGTATGAGGACCAGCGTCGGTTGGGACTGTCGCTCTTTGAGCGCATCGTTCTAACGCACGGTCTTTCCAGTGAAGAACTCAAGCTCGCGCTGGACGAAGAAACCTACCGCTCAAAAATCAAGGCGGATTTCAACGGCGGTGTTCGTAGCGTCGTTAATGGCACTCCCTCGTTTTATATCGATGGGCATCGCTATGACGGGCCTCCGGATTTTGCAGGATTGCGCAAGGCGATCGAGTTTGTAATGGCCAGCGAGCGAAGTCGTTAGTTTAAGTATCCTTCGCAGCCCACGTTGGTCGATCTCGGTAAAGAGAGCAGCGGGCAACCTGCGCTGGTGCTGCCAACCAAGGGGGATAATATTTTGTCTTCAACCGTCTGACGGGAGAACCCATCGTCCTGTCGTTCAAATCAATGTCCATTGGGTGTTGGTTTCCGGCGCACTCAAAGACTCTCAGGGTCGCCAAAGAACATCTGAATCCTCGACCTGAGCCAACGCTCCCCCGGATCATTGTCCTGAGACCCGCGCCACGCCATGTGCAACTCGAAACTGCGTACCGGCAGCGGTGGATCTTCAGCCCGTACACCCCCAGCCGCCGTCAGCGCATCGGCCGTGTAGTCGGGTACCGTCGCCACAATGTCAGTGCCGGAAAGCAGAGTACTTAAACCGTTGAACTGTGGCACCGCAAGCACCACATGACGCTTGCGCCCGAGCTTTTCCAGTTCTTCATCGATAAAGCCGCTGAGGTCGCCGGCGAACGACACCAGCGCGTGGGGGCGGGCGCAGAAGTCATCCAGGCTCAAGGAACCGGGCACCGTGTCGGCACGCAATAACTTGGGCATGCTACGACGCAGAACCTTGCGCTTGGCATTGGCTGGCAAATCGGTGGTGTAGCTGACGCCGATGGAAATTTCTCCCGATGCCAACAACCCCGGCATCAGGATGTAGTTGACCCGTCGCACCACCAACACGATTCCCGGGGATTCGGCGCGCAGGCGCTTGAGCAACATCGGCAGCAGGGCGAATTCGACGTCGTCCGACAGCCCGATGCGAAACACCGCGGTGCTGGTGGCCGGGTCGAACTCCGCCGCACGGCTGACCGCGGTGGAAATCGAATCCAGTGCCGGAGAGAGCAGGGCGAAGATCTCCACGGCTCGTGCGGACGGCTCCATGCTGCGGCCGGTACGCACAAACAATGGATCATCGAACAACCCGCGCAGGCGCGAAAGCGCTGCACTGATGGCCGGCTGACCAAGGAACAGCTTCTCTGCAGCGCGGGTCACGCTGCGTTCGTGCATCAGGGTTTCGAATACGATTAACAGGTTCAGGTCGACACGACGCAGGTCATTACGATTCATCTGGAGTCCTGGCAGAGTCAGCAAACTTGACGTGAGCGGCCATATGGGAACAATGGCCAGCAGGAATATTACGGGGAAAGGCTGGTACTCTGCACCGTGTAATTCAGTTTTCCTACAAAGGAGGATTCGGTTTGGTACGGCATTAGACGATGTTGCCGATGCTGCCGAATCAATGACAGGCATGTCGACTATTAATAGCCACTGATAGTGTTGGGTTGAAAGCCCAGCTAGAGTTCAAGGCATTAGAAGGTTTCTTTGGCGAGGTTTGCGATGTCCCGCACGATCCGTTTTCACAAGTTTGGTCCAGCCGAGGTGCTCAAATGCGAAGAGCATGCGGCAGCTCTACCTGCACCGGGTGAAGTGCAGGTGCGCGTCTCAGCCATTGGCATCAGCTGGTACGACATTCTCTGGCGTCAGAACCTGGCGTCCTCTCATGCTCGTCTGCCTTCAGGTCTGGGCCATGAGATGTCCGGCGTCGTGACGGCGCTTGGCGAAGGGGTCGATGACCTGGCGGTCGGTGACAAGGTCGCCAGTTTCCCGGCCGAAAGCCCGAACGACTATCCGGTCTACGGCGAGCAGATCGTTCTGCCTCGCTCGGCACTAACCCGTTACCCGGACGTGCTCAGCCCGATCGAAGCCAGCGTGCATTACACGCCGCTGTTGATCGCCTATTTCGCCTACATGGATCTGGCACGGGTCAAGCCCGGGCAATTTGCCCTGGTCACCGACGCGAGTCACTGTGCCGGCCCATCGTTCGTACAGCTGGGTAAAGCCCTGGGTGTACGGGTGATTGCCGCCACCAAGTCGGCGGATGAGCGTGAATACCTGCTGTCGCTGGGTGCCGAGAAAGTCATCGTCACCGAAGAAGAAGATCTGCTGATGCGGATCAACAAAATCACCGACAACCGCGGTGTGGATGTGGTGTTCGATGGCTTGGGTGGCCCGCAGATGTCGCTGCTCGGCGATGTGCTGGCACCGCGTGGCAGCCTGGTGTTGTACGGCCTGCAAGGCGGCAACCAGACGCCTTTCCCGGCCTGCGCAGCGTTCCAGAAGAATATTCAGTTCTTCGTGCACTGTATCGGTAACTTCACCGGCAAGCCGGAACTGGGCATTATCCAGGATCAGGTCGCCCTGCAACGCGCGTTGCGCGACATCAACCAGCTGACCGCCGACCGCGTTCTGCTGCCGCTCAAGACTCGGGTCTTCCCGTTTACCGAGTTTGTCGAAGCGCATCGCTACATGGGCGAATGTCCATGCCGCGAGCGGGTGGCGCTGCAGGTCGAACCGGCCTGAGCGATTCCTTAAAATCAGCCCCTTAAAATCAGCCCTCAACTTCACCCTCAAAGAGTCCGTGTAAACACGGACTCTTTTGCTTGTGCGCCTCGCGACATGAGACATCCATCGACCTGTCGATGGGACAGTTCAGCAACTGAACTGGTTTTTGCGCTCAATCTGTAGCTTCTATTCAGCAACTAAGCCCTGATAATTGGATGACTACTTTCATCTCAAGGAATGAGTCATGGGCGGGTATCAGATCGATACTTTTCACTGCGCTGCGCGGCTGTATATTCAGAAAATAGCGCATTCTTACGCAGTTGCAGAACAATCGTCGGCAACTTCTTTCTTTATTTCTTGTATTAAACATCCGTGGGACTGTGTCGGACATTTCCTAGGACGGCGCTTACAGACGCGGCGAGCCCTCAAAGCCGGGGCTTTCCAGCGGCCAGCGTGTGCACAGGGTGTCAGCATGTGCAGTGCCCCTGAAACGTTGATCAGAAAACTTAAGTGCTAACATTCGGCAATAGAACCCAATCTTCGAATCCTCTTCAGGCCATTCCCTGCGCTGTGCGTGCAGCTGTTTGTGCAATATCGAACTTACGAGCATCAGGTAAATAAAGATGACCAATATTCATGAGCAAGCGATGAACTATGTCTATCAACAAGTGCTGCAGCGATTGCTGGGTTTCTTTTCCCGTGCCGAGCGAACGGCACTGCAGTTGTTGATTCAACGCTTGGCGGTTGCCGCCGGGGCATGCAACGAATCGGTGAATTCAAGGTGCTGGCGATCCAGTCAGGTTCCCGCGACAGTTGCTACAGCCTGGCGTTGCTGCGCGCCGCACAACTCACGATCGCCAGTCGGGCGCCGGCGACATTCCAGTTGCGGGTGGCGACCTTGCGGCTGAACGGCAGCAACCCGATTGCACTGGAAAACATCCATCGCACCTGTAACGCGCTATTCGTCTATGACGATCCACGGGTTGAAGTCCTGATGGTTGATAACAGGGAGGTCCTGCCGTTCGACCACGCGGCGCCGATTTCCGCGGCCGGGCGCGAATCCAATCGCACGAACCTGCTGATGTTGGGACATCGTCGAGTCTGGGACGGACCACTTGATCTGTTGGATGACGGCTATCTGGCCGCCGGTGAGTTCTACGGGCAGATCGCACGCTGGAACCACGGTGTCGATGCCATGATCAGCAGCGACACACCTCGCCAGCAGAAGCAGTTCATCGAAGGTTTGCGACGAGCGGCGGCCAAGGCCGGCCTACAGGCCTCGAACCATCATGAGCCAGGCAACGCAGGGTTGTTCGCGTTGCTCGACGAAATCGGCAGCAAAGGCTATCAGCGGTTTTACACCGAGGATGACCAGCAGCTTTGGCGCCCGGCCGACCAGTTTGAAACCTGTCGCCGCGCGACGCTCATCGACATCCACGACATGCTGGTGAGCAATCTGGAGGAGCGTTGGCCATTGCTTACCGAGTTTCTCGGATTCCAGGCAGACGAGTTGTCGGCACAGCTCAGTGACAATGAATACGTCAGCCTCCCGGTTTCGGCCCATGTGCGAGGGCTGCAAGCCTGCTTTTTGCAAGGTCGTACCTACGAGGCGGGCGTTGCCCAATACCTGCAAAGGGCCTTGGTGATGATGCGCCGCAAGCAACTGCCGGAGCGTTTGTGCGAACAGGCGGTGGAGGCGTTCGGCAATCCGGTTACGCTGGCGGAGCTGCGTGCACGCGCGGCTGCCGAGGCGCAACGCAGTCTTGGCCTGAACGAGGCTCAATTGGTGTGCCTGTTGTTTGCGCCTTTTGGTGACAATGCCGCGAACCTCGAACGTTTTCTACGACGGTGCCATCCCGGCATGCTGGTGGCCATGCCGGAGTTGCACCGGGCGATGCAGGGGTATCCGGTCGCTGATCAGATCATGCAATGGATGGTCGATGTCAGCGGGTTGTCGGTCAGCCTGATTGGCAAGCTCTCTCGCCTGGGGCCGGTGCCCGCAAATGAGAGCAGGGCAGTTGAATCGGCAACCGGCGATCAGGATGGGGAATTCGACACCGACGACGACTCATCCATGGCGGGTGAACGGTCAGCAGGTCGCTGAGAGTGCGCGGATTGACAGCCCCCCAGACCCTGCGTGAAAAGCGGCGTCAAGGCCATGGTCCGTTCCCATGAAGGGGCCACGTGAAACCGATTTCGCCTATCAGGCGGTGTACCGTTACTTGACCTGCGTGATCGGCGAAATCGCCAGCGATGCGCGCGTGCGCCTGCCTTCGTTGCGCCATTTGGCCGAACGCCTGAACGTGTCGATCTCCACCATTCAGTACGCTTACTCGCTGCTGGAGAAAGAAGGGCGGGTGTACTCGGTGGCCAAGTCCGGTTATTACGCGTTGCCGGCACCCGCCATCAGCACGCATTACAGTGGCAACGACTTGCTCGAAAGCGTCTATATCAATACTCGGCGTCCTGGAATGCTGGTCCTGAGCAGCGATGAACCGGCGTTGTTGCAGCCGATCGACAGTCCACTGTTACTGCAGGAAAGAGAGCTTCTGCGCCAATATCCGCGCCAGCTGCAACCGAATTCGCAACCCTGCGGCGAACTGGAACTGCGCATGGCATTGGCCGCGCGCTACACCACTTCGCCTGTGCGCTGCTGGCACGCCGATGATGTTTACATCGGCGCGGATCTTCGCGGCGTGCTGGAAATTCTGATTGGCGTGTTGTGCCTCAGGGACGCCACAGTGGTGGTCGAATCACCTTGCGACTGGGTGATACTGCGCCTCTTTCAGGCGGCGGGCGTGCGCGTAATCGAATGGCCTCTGCGGGCCAATGGAAGACTGCATCACGAACGTCTCAAGAAACTGCTGGAAAGCGAGCCGGTACGCCTGGTGATGGTTTCATCCGGTTTGAACATGCCCCGTGGCAGCCAGGCGCCGGACGACGATCGACAAGCCGTTGCGCAGTTGCTGGGCCGGTATGACTGCTGGGTACTGGAAAATGACTGTTACGGTGAACTGGGATTCGAGGTCCCTGGCCTGCGGTTTCGCGATCTGTTGGCGCCGCAACGGCTGATAATATTTTCCACGTTCGAGAAAATCATCGGGCCAGAGGCTCCCTACGGTTATTTGCTCTCTCGCCATCTGAGCGCCGAATGGCAGCGGCACTTTTTGCTGCGGGCCTTCCGCCTGTCAGCGATTCGCCAGAAAGCCATTGCCCGTTTGTACGGCAATGGACGCATCGATCAACACTTGCAATTGCTGCGGCGCAGGCTCAACGACAGCAAAATGCAGATGACAAACTTGCTGTGCGAGCGAATGGGTGACGCGCTGCAGTTCGTCGAGCCTGAGGGTGGCGCAACGGTCTGGGTCCGCTCGTTGCGACGGGTCGATGTACGCCAGGTGTTCCAGCGCCTGCTCAAGCATCAGGTGGTGATAGCGCCGGGAGAACTGTTCAGCCTCCAGGGCCTGCATACGCAACATTTGCGCTTGAGTCATAGCTTCGGCAGCGATCATGACCTCGCCACCGCACTGGACTTGTTGGGAGATGCTTTGCGCAGGGAGTCGATAGACTGAAGCTGGCCTGTATGGGGCTTATAACATTGCGCTTGAGTCGAGCCGGGATCGATAACGTCGCGCCGCGGTCAAACTGCCAGTAAACTGCGATCCATTCCTGAACCACTCTATTCCAGAGGTTTTGCATGACACTCAGTCATTTTGCGGGTAAACCGGCACCGGCAGAGTTGTTGGTCGACATCCCACGACTGGTAACGGCGTATTACACCGGCCAGCCTGATGCCGCTATCTCGACCCAGCGCGTGGCTTTTGGCACGTCCGGGCACCGGGGCAGCTCCTTCGACCTGAGTTTCAACGAGTGGCACGTCCTGGCGATCAGTCAGGCAATTTGCCTGTATCGCGAAGCGCAAGGCATCGATGGGCCATTGTTTGTCGGCATCGACACTCACGCATTGTCCACGCCGGCCGGCGCCAGCGCCCTGGAAGTGCTGGCAGCCAACGGCGTGACGGTGATGATTGCCGAAGGCGACGAATACACGCCGACCCCGGCCATTTCCCATGCGATTCTTTGCTACAACCGCGGGCGCACCTCGGGCCTGGCGGACGGCATCGTCATTACGCCGTCGCACAACCCGCCGCAAAGCGGTGGCTACAAATACAACCCTACCAACGGTGGCCCGGCCGATACCCACATCACCAAGTGGATCGAAGCCAAGGCCAACGAGCTGCTTAGCAACAAGCTCGCCGGCGTCAAACGAATCAGCTACGAACAGGCTCTGAAGGCCAGCACCACTCATCGTCACGACTATGTGAACACCTACGTCGCCGACCTGATCAACGTGATCGACTTCGATGCCATCCGTGATGCCAAGCTGCGTCTGGGTGTGGATCCGCTGGGTGGAGCAGGGGTGCGTTACTGGTCGGCGATTGCCGAGCATTACCGCCTTGATCTGGATGTGGTGAACAAGCAGGTTGATCCGACTTTCCGGTTCATGACCGTCGACTGGGATGGCCAGATCCGCATGGATCCATCGTCCACTTACGCCATGCAGGGCCTGATCGGACTCAAAGAGCGCTTCGACGTGGCGTTTGCCTGCGACCCGGATCACGACCGTCATGGCATCGTTACTCCGTCCGGTGGCCTGCTGGCACCGAACAACTACCTCGCGGTCTCCATTGATTACCTGTTCCAGAACCGTCCGCATTGGCGCGCCGATGCCGCCGTGGGCAAAACCGTGGTCAGCAGCGGCCTGATCGATCGCGTGGCCAAACGCCTGGGTCGTCGTTTGTACGAAGTACCGGTCGGCTTCAAGTGGTTTGCCGATGGCCTGTTCGACGGCTCCTTGGGCTTTGGCGGTGAAGAGAGCGCCGGTGCATCGTTCCTGCGCAAGGACGGCGGCGTCTGGTGTACTGACAAGGACGGCCTGATCCCGGCGCTGCTGGCAGCCGAAATGACCGCTCGCACCGGTCGTGACCCAAGCCAGGCCTATCGCGCACTGACCGATGAGCTGGGCGAACCGTTCTCGGTACGTGTCGATGCCAAGGCCAACCCGGAGCAGAAAGCCCTGCTGAGCAAGCTGTCGCCGGCCCAAGTCACTTCGACCGAACTGGCGGGCGAATCGATCCAGAGCATCCTCAGCCACGCCCCGGGCAACGATCAGGCCATTGGCGGCCTGAAGGTCATGACCGAGAACGGCTGGTTCGCGGCGCGTCCGTCGGGTACCGAGGATATCTACAAGATCTATGCGGAAAGCTTCGTCAGCGATGTGCATCTGAAGCAGTTGGTGGCGGAAGCTCAGACGTTGGTGGATGGCGCGATTTCTGCGAAATAAATGATGGCCCCATCGCTGTAGGAGCGAGGCTTGCCCGCGAAGACGGCAGCCCAGGCACCAAAAATATTCGATCAGAAAAAAGGGGCGACCATTCACGGTCGCCCCTTTTTTTGCACTGCATTTACCGGATCAAGCCAAATCCACCAAAACAATCTCACTGTCCTCAATCGCCGTCACCCGCAACACCTGCTCATCGGCAACTGCAATACCGTCTCGAGCTTGTGCACGCAAGCCATTGACTTCAATGATACCAGTGGCCGGTACCAAGTAAGCACGACGGCCGCTGTCCAGATGATATTCGGCGCTTTCGCCCGCCTTGAGGTTCGCCGCCACCAGCCGTGCGTCGGCACGAATGCGCAGACTCTGATCGTCGCCCGCCTTGCCGCTGGCCAGGGTTACAAAGCCTTCGCGCTGACCTTCAGGGAACGGTTTGGCGCCCCAGGACGGTGCCAGGCCCGATTCGTTGGGGATGATCCAGATCTGGAAGATCTTGGTCGGCGTCGCTTCCAGGTTGTATTCGCTGTGGGCGATGCCGGTGCCGGCGCTCATGACCTGAACGTCACCCGCTTCAGTACGACCCTTGTTGCCAAGGTTGTCCTGGTGGGTAATGGCACCTTCACGTACATACGTAATGATCTCCATGTCCCGGTGCGGGTGCTGCGGGAAACCGGTGCCGGGGGCGATCACGTCGTCGTTCCACACCCGCAGGTTGCCCCAGTTCATACGCTTGGGGTCATGGTACTCGGCGAACGAAAAATGGTGATGGGCATCCAGCCAACCGTGGTGCGCGCCACCAAGCGATTTGAAAGGTCTGAGTTCAAGCATGATCGTCTCCTGAAAGGTTCGTCATGGGGCAAAGTGCCTGAGCCACGAAGAGACCGGTGGTTGATGACGGTCATCATCCGTCAGGCAACGATCGATAAAAAGCGTAAAAAATGCCTCATAACAATCGAAACGGCTGATATAAAACAACCTCGAAATATTCTCATCCAGCCTTCAGTTCATCGCATAAGCCAATGAGTCATAAGCATTTCACTAGAACTCAACGGCAAATGCAGACACCATAGCCCTCAACAGCCTCACACCCTGGAGTCCGTCCGCGTGTCGCAACACACCCCCGATCTTCCGCCTGAACTTCGTCCTCTGGCCGAAATGCCGCTGCTCAAGCGCCTGGCCGCCCGCTTCTTTGGCCACGGCCTGACGCGCCTGCGTGCACAGCACCGTGCGTCCTGGCTACACGGACAGGCGGATGGCTTTCGCAGCGGGCATATTGCCGGGGTGGAGTACGGCTACGAGGAAGGCAAGCTCGAAGGGCTGGAAGAAGGCCGGCAGGTTTTGCTGATTCGCGATTCGCGGTGTACCGAGCATCGGCCACCGAACATCGATGATCATCTGTTCGACGACTGGCGCCTGCCGCTCAATGCCGAGCTGAAAAAGCGCATGAAGGCCGATGTCGCCCGACTGCTGCCGGTACATGCGCAACCGAGCGCGGCCCAGTGGAAAATGATTTTCAGCGACACGCCTTCAACATCGGTGATCGCCGGCGCCGGCGCGGGTAAATCAACCACGCTGGTGCTGCGCATTGTCTTGCTGACCCATTACCTGGGGTTCGAGTTGAGCTCGATGACTGTGGTGACGTTCACCCGCGAGTCGCGCAAGGACTTCATCAACAAGCTGATCGAACTGTTTGCACTCTGGGGCCGGGCGCTCAGCTTCAAGGAGGCGCGGGATCTGGTGCGCACCTTCCATTCGCGGATTCTGCCGATGGTCCGCAGCTTGCCGGGCTTCGAACGCTTGCAAGCCTTCGAAAACCTCAGCCTGAAGCAAACCGGCGATGACGAGGTGGACAGCAATCCGTTCGACCTGCGCATCAACGATGCCCAGCGCCAGCAACTCAACGCCTGTTATCACGCCTTGCATACCCGCGATGAACGCTTTCGCGAACTGATCCAGCCGTTGTCGCGCCACGCTCTGCAACTCAAGGAGCTGGAGCGCGATCACCCGGATGTACAAAAGCGCATGGCCGTAACCGAACTGGCCGCCAAGCGTGACGAAGAGCTCTGCGACACTGTTGAGGACTTGTGGTTTAGGGCGGGTGCCTGGCCAATCAAAGGCATCGAACCGAAGCGCCAGACATTTGATATCAACGGCTCGACTTTCCATTGCCACGGCTACATTCCGTCCATTGACGCCTGGGTAGTGCTGGGGTTTGATCCTCGGGAAAACCCGCAGGTCAGCCGTCAGAACGCCAAGCTGACGGTGCGCGCAGAGTGGGCAGTAAAACGCACCCTGTTTCAAGCTTTCTGTCGTAAGCCATTGATATGGCTGGATAGTTACGAATCATCAAAGCGTGTTTTAGCGTCACTTGCCGGCGATGCCAGCGCCGGACCGGGCTTCGATTACAAGGTCAAGGGCGAGCTGGCTGCCGCACCGTTGCTGGACTGTTTTGTCGCGGCAGCCGGGTTCATCGAGAACCTCGGTCTGGATGTTCCGAACGCCGTCAGCCAGATGAGCTTTTCCAGGGACGATCCCGACCGGTTTTTCTTCGAGGCCCTGAGCCTGTATTGGCGAGCCCTGGAAGACCATCTGCTCGACCAGAAACCGCCGATCATGACTTACAACCGGATGTTTGCCCTGTTCAGTGAACATTCCCCGGAGAATCTCAAACTGCTCAGCGATGATCTGCTTCGACCGTTGTCGCACTTGATGATCGACGAATTTCAGGACGTATCGCCACAGATAGTCTCGTGGATTCGCGCCAGCCTCGCCGAGATCCGCCGGCGCGGCCCGGCCATGCACGTGGGGCGCGGCGCCCAGCGCTCATCGTTGCTCTGCGTCGGGGACGATTGGCAATCGATTTACGGCTGGCGCGGCAGTTCACCGAGCTATTTCATGGAGTTCAACAAGGAATTCTCTTCACCGAGCACCACCAAAGTCATGCTCAGCGACAACTACCGCAGCCATCAGTACATCATCGACGCCGCCGAACACATCGTGCGTGCCGCGCCGGCAATTGCCGGCAAGAAGGCCAAGGCCAGCGGCGAGCAGAAGGATTTACAGCCGGTCAATGTGTTCGATCGCGATGATCAAGGCATGGCTAAACGGCTGATCGAGCATTACCGGAAGGGTGATTCAATCTTGATGCTTTATCGAAAAAGCAGCGATAAGTTATTGATAGAAGAGCATATTCAGTCTGTAGTTAATGTTGATTCTAGCTTGCCGCATGAAGCCCGACGTCTGAAACACCTGACCTATCACAGTGCCAAGGGCTTGCAGGCTGACGCGGTTTTCCTGCTCGGCGATTGTCAGCACCTGACGAGTTCGCCTTACAAGAATCAGGTGTACCGCATGGCGGGTCTGGGCAAGGTCGGCGACAGTGAGCCGTACGACAATGCGCAGAAAGACGAAATTCTGCGCCTGGCGTATGTGGGTATCACCCGGGCGGTGAGTCATTGTTACTGGTATGTCGATGGGCAGGACACCCAAGCCGCCAACAGCCCTAAGGCTTCGGACCGGATCGGCAAGGGTAAGGCGTTCTTTGCCGATCACCGCCAGGGCAAGACTTCGGCATAAATCTTGTTTTGGATACTGATCGTTCCCATGCTCTGCGTGGGAATGCATCCCGTGACGCTCCGCGTCACCAGTGCGCAGAACGCTCGTCTTGCATTGGTAGCGGGACGCGGAGCGTCCCCGGCGGCATTCCCACGCAGAGCGTGGGAACGATCAATCACCCAACAAAAAGCCCACAAAATGTGGGCTTTTTACAATCAATCGACCGTCACGCATAACTCCTGAGAGCCAGCGGTGGAATGAACGCTTCCAGCTCATCCTCCACGGCTTCGATTATTCGTTCGACATCAGCAGCATTCATAACCGTCGCACAAGGAATGCCGGCAATGGCGATCATGGTCTCGCCACTGGCCCGATCAAACAAACGGGCAATCATGCTGCCCGGGGCATCCATGCTCGCCTCAAAACCCATGGGATGAAAATGCCAGCGCATCAGCTGGCAGGCATTTGGAAAAGTGACCTTGCTGAACCCTATATTCATGTGTTGCCCGCCTTCTTAATCGAGCGCTTCCGTTAGCTCATGTAGGAGGGAAGAACCTTCATTGGTTCAACCGGTGTCAGAATTTAAAAGTAGCATCCGTCTGTGAAAACAATGTGTTTTTTTCAGTCCGTTTAGCGATTGCTGCATTTTTTTGATACAGGTCACTGTTCGACCCTGTTGCGCCAACGGATCGACCATTGAAGGCAAGGGCAAACTTCGGCAAGCTCGGCTTTTTTCGTCGAGACCCTTATGCACGCCGAGGATGATGGACCGCAGCAAACCCAGGCCACGGGCCAGACGGTCATGCGTTATCACTTGCGCTGGAAGCACCGGGATCTGGACGGTGTCATGGCGCTGTATCACCCCGAGATTCAGTACAGCGACTTTTTCCAGAATCGCGTGATGGGCCTGGACGAGTTGCGCGAATACGTGCGCAGCAGCATGCCCCGTGATCCCGATGAAGCACTGGAGCACTCGGACCGCATTCGCCTGGACGGCAACACCGCGTTCATTCAGTACCGCATCACCCTGCGGGGCGGTGAAGGGCTGGTGTCGTTGCGCGCCAGCGAGGCCATCACCGTGCGCGACGGGCTGATCTGGAGAGTCAACGAGTACGCCTCGCTGGTGCACGAAAAGCCAACCAGTAAAGCCACAGCAACGCAGCGCCCGGCAGTCAGCCGTCTCGGCTTGTCGCCGCGCCAATTGAGTTTCATGGCCGACGACCTGCAACAGTATTTCCAGCGCCAGCAACCCTACCTCGACCCCGAACTCGATCTTCAACGAGTGGCGAAGGAGTGCGGGTACAGCCGCAATCAGATTTCTTATCTGCTCAATCAGGTGCTCGGCCAGAGCTTCTATCGCTACGTCAACCAGGCGCGCCTGCAACACTTGCTCGCCGCGCTGGATAACGCCGTGCCGCCGCTGCGCATCGACGAACTGGCATTCGCCGCTGGCTTCAACTCACTGTCGGCGTTCTATAGCTGTTTCCGCCAGCACACGGGCCTGTCACCCAAGGCTTACGCCAAACAAATTTCTTTGCGTGCACGCGCGCAAGACAGCCTCTGAACCCACGCACTAGGATCAACGCCATCGAAGTTTGAGTGGCGGAGTCTTGCATGTCGGCGTGGCGCACTATCAGTTTATGGATGGACCAGCTCGACGAGCCGTTACAGGCGCGTGCGGCGCTGGAACAGGATCTGGATATCGACGTGGCGATCATTGGCGCCGGTTATACCGGGCTGTGGACCGCGTACTACCTCAAGCGTCAGGCACCGGAACTGAACATTGCCATCGTCGAGGCGCAAACCGCCGGATTTGGCGCCTCGGGGCGTAATGGCGGTTGGCTGATGGGTAACCTGTTGGGTGAAGAGCGGCTGCTCGCCGATTCATCGCCGCAGCAGCGCCGAGCGTCCTGGACTTGCTGCACAGCATTCCCGATGAGGTAAGAATCGTCCTCGAACGTGAAGGCATCGACTGCGATTACCGAAAAGGCGGAGCACTGTACTGCGCTGCCCGATATCCGGAGCAGGAAGCCAGCCTTCGCCAGTATCTGGACAAGCTCTACCGCCAGGGCCTCAACGAAAACGATTACCGCTGGCTCAGCCCGGAGCAACTGGCGCAACAGATCCGGATCGCCAAGCCCTATGGCGGTATCTACGCGCCTCACGTCGCCACCCTGCATCCGGCCAAGCTGGTGCGCGGTCTGGCGCGCACGGTCGAGCGCATGGGCGTCAAAATCTACGAAAACAGCGCGGTCACCCAGTGGCAGTCCGGCAGCCTGCGTACCGCGAAAGCCTCGGTGCGCAGTCGCTGGGTAGTGCCAGCGGTAGAAGGTTACGCAGCCTCACTGCCACCGCTGGGGCGATATCAGTTGCCAGTGCAAAGCCTGATTGTCGCCACCGAACCGCTGTCCGCCGCTACCTGGGACGAGATCGGCCTCAGTCACGGTCAGGCCTTCAGTGAAAGCAGCCGCCAGGTCACTTACGGCCAGCGCACCGCCGACAACCGGCTGATCTTTGGCGCCCGGGGCGGGTACCAGTTTGCCGGCCGGTTGCGCCATGACTTTGACCTGACCACCAGCGAAATCGAACTGCGGCGCTATCTGTTCGGCGAACTGTTCCCGCAACTCAAGAACATACAGATTACCCATGGTTGGGGTGGCAATTTGGGCATGTCCCGGCGTTTCAAACCGCACATGTTTTGCGACCGGGCCAACGGCATTGCGCTTTCCGGCGGTTATGGCGGGGAGGGCGTCGGCGCCAGCAACCTGGGCGGGCGGACCCTGGCCGACCTGATCCTTGAGCGCGACACCGATCTGATTCGCCAGCCTTGGGTCATCCATCAAGGTGGGCTCCAAGCACTCAGGGCCTGGGAGCCAGAGCCCTGCCGCTGGCTCGGCTACAACGCGATCATTCGCAGCTTTGTCCACGAAGACCAGACCCTGGCCAACCCGGCCACCGCCCCTTGGCGGCGCAAACTCGCCAGCGGGGTTGCGGGGTTCATGGAAGGTTTCATGCAGTAAACGGCGCCCTAAGGGCCTGAAGACGGCAGTCCAATCAACAAAGATGGCGCCTGACCCAACGCCTTCGCGGGCAAGCCTCGCTCCTACAGAAGATCAAAAGCCAGATCAGCAGCCAAAGCGAGGCGGCCTGACAGCCGACCTGATTACGGACCTGCCTACGATCCAATTGTAGGAGCGAGCCTGCTCGCGAAAAACGTCCAGATAACGCGATCATTCAGACAGGGCGCGTTATCGTTGACGCCCATCGCAAGCAAGCTCGCTCCGGGCGGCGTTCCGACGTAGAACGATAACGCGGTCTCTAGTCTCCCTGACGAATCGTGGTCACTTCATCGGCCCTGACTTTCACCTTCGCGCCGGAAATATCCTCGAACTCGAAGAAGCCGTCCTTGGTCTTGGTTTTTGGTATGTCCTTGGTCAGGTACTGGGTGCCGTTCTGCAGGGTCACCACCGTTGGCGTCGAGCAGCCTGCAAGCATCAGAAAGACCATTGCTCCCAAGGGAAACCCCAAGGTCTTGATTTTCATAACAACCTCTCTCACTTCAAAAAAGCGTGACTGTCGCACACGACAGCACCTCTAACGCGATTGGTTCCGCGGATTGGCGGAAAGTTCGATGCAAGGAAAAAAATACCTGACAACGCCTCCGCCCATCCTTTTCCGATTGCGCCGGGCGGGGCGTTACTGGTATCTGTACGCATAACCAGTATTCGTTCGCCATGGCCCATCTTCCTGTGACCGCAAACCCGCTCGACGATCCGTTCTATTACCTTAACAACTTCATGCAAGTGCTTGATTGGCTTGAGCATCGCTATGGCGATGTGCTGAGTGTCGAGGAGCAACGGTTCATTGGCGACTTTAATGGCCTGGCCCGTGAATCCCGGGCGTTGCTGGTCAGGATGGTCATGCGCAAGAGGATCCACTTCAGGGCCAGTAAACTGCATTACGTCGAAATCGGTGACATCGCCAGCGCTGCCGAACCACTCCTGGCACTGGGCTGGGTGGATGAACAACTGCCTTTGTCGATCAAGGCGCTGTTCGACGTCTTGCTTAAGGCCGAAATTGTTCAGTGCCTTGGCAGCACCCTCTGCCAGCCCAAGGGCAAAAAGGTCGATTGGCTGCCGGTACTGAGTGAGCAGTTTCCCGAGGAGCGCAGCTTCGATGACTGGTGTCCGTCGCTGAACGACCGCTTGTTCAGTTTGACCATCATGGGCCTGTGCGATCGATTGCGCCTGATGTTTTTCGGCAATCTCTACCAGGACTGGTCTGAGTTCGTGCTGGCCGACCTTGGCATCTTTACCTACGAAAAAGTCGAATTCTGCGCTGATTCCCGAGGTTTGCGCTGCCGCGAGGACGTGGACGCCGGCATGTTCCTCTACCAATGCCAGCAGCACTTCGAAGCCGGTGAAGCGGTGGCTGACATTGTCGAGCGCATCAAAGGCTTGATGCTGATCAATCCCTGGTTGCAACGACGCCGCGACAAACTGCTGTTCCAGATAGCCCAGCACTGTGAGCGCATGGCGGATTTCACCACGGCGCTGGCATTGTACCGTCAGTGCGCATACCCAGGTGCACGCGTGCGGTTGATCCGCGTGCTGGAGCGTTGCGAGGAGTATCAACTGGCCCTCGACCTCGCCAACGAGGCGGGACTATCTCCACAAAGCGCCGCCGAACAACAGCAATTGCTGCGCATGATGCCCAGGCTACGGCGCAAACTGGGCGGGCCCGCGGTGAAACGCCCGTCCCCGCGGCAAATGCTGCGCCTGGACCTGCAACTGCCCCGGACCGACCCGTTAATATCGGTGGAGTCTTACGTCCAGGCGCATCTGGCGGACGATTCGGCACCGGTGCATTACGTCGAAAACAGCCTGATCAATTCACTGTTCGGGCTGCTGTGCTGGCCAGCGATTTTCGCGCCGTTGCCGGAGGCTTTTTTTCACCCGTTCCAGCGTGGTCCTGTGGATCTGCTCAACGAAGATTTCCATGAACGTCGAGCTGACCTGTTTCAAGCCTGCCTCGCGGAACTCGACGACGGGCGTTATCGGCAGACCATCCGTGAGCGCTATATCGAAAAATGGGGCGTGCAGTCGCCCTTCGTATTCTGGGGAGTGCTCAGCGAGGCATTGCTTGAGCAGGCCCTGGACTGCTTGCCGGCCGAACACCTCAAGCACTGGTTCAACCGCTTGTTGCTGGACATCAAGGCAAACCGCGCCGGCATGCCGGACCTGATCCAGTTCTGGCCGCAGCAAAAAACCTACCGCATGATCGAAGTCAAAGGCCCGGGGATCGCCTGCAGGATAACCAGTTGCGCTGGCTGGAGTTCTGCCACGAGCACCACATGC
This sequence comes from Pseudomonas sp. ERMR1:02, assembly GCF_002277815.1. Lineage (GTDB taxonomy): Bacteria > Pseudomonadota > Gammaproteobacteria > Pseudomonadales > Pseudomonadaceae > Aquipseudomonas. The sequence continues at coordinate 174,781 of NZ_NKJI01000010.1, read as the reverse complement.
CGATTGCCGTGTGCTACGTGCAATGGGCGGAGCAGGACGCTTGAGCTACAGCATCGCGGTGCGGGCGCTGTGCGAATTCACCGCCAAGGTCGGCGATCTCGACTTGCGCTTCACACCGTCGCCCACTGCGCTGGAGGGTATCGTCGGCCATCGTACGGTGGCATCGCGGCGCAGCGAGGGTTACCAGAGTGAAGTCGCGCTCGAAGGCGTGTATCAAGGCCTGAAAGTCAAAGGCCGGGCGGACGGCTACGATCCCGCGCAAAACTGCCTGGAAGAAGTCAAAACCTACCGTGGCGACTTGAGCAAGCAGCCGGCCAATCACTGTCAACTGCACTGGGCGCAAGCCAAAATCTACGGCTGGCTGATGTGCCGCAAACTGGACCTTGAGCAGATCAATCTGGCGCTGGTGTATTTCGACATCGTCAGCGAAAAGGAAACCTGCCTGCTCGAGACTTACAGCGCCACGCATCTGCAGCTGTTCTTCGAGCAGCATTGCGCACGGTTCCTGGACTGGGCCGAGCAGGAGATGGCCCATCGCGAGGGGCGCAACCGGGCGGCGCAACAGTTGGCATTTCCCCATGCCGACTTTCGACCAGGGCAGCGTCATCTCGCCGAATCAGTGTTCAAGGCCGTCAGTACCGGCCGTTGCCTGATGGCCCAGGCGCCGACGGGAATTGGCAAGACCGTCGGCACCTTGTTTCCGATGCTAAAGGCTCTGGCGCCGCAGCAATTGGACAAGGTGTTCTTCCTTACGGCAAAAACGCCCGGGCGCAAACTGGCCCTGGATGCGGCGCAGGTGATCCTTGAGGGCGCCGAGGCACCGCCCTTGCGGGTTCTGGAGATGATTGCCCGGGACAAGGCCTGCGAGCACCCGGACAAGGCTTGCCACGGTGAATCCTGCCCGTTGGCCCAGGGTTTCTACGACCGTTTGCCGGCAGCGCGTCAGGCCGCAAGTAGAGTGAACCTGTTGAACCAGAGTGCATTGCGCCAGATCGCCCTGGACCATGGGGTGTGTCCGTATTACTTGAGCCAGGAAATGGCCCGGTGGGCCGACGTGGTGGTTGCCGATTACAACTATTACTTCGACTTCAGCGCCTTGCTGTTCGGGCTGGCTCAAGTGAACAACTGGAAAGTCGCAGTGCTGGTCGACGAGGCCCATAACCTGGTGGAACGCGGCCGCCAGATGTACAGCGCCAGCCTCGATCAAGCAACCCTCAATGGTGTACGGAAAACCGCCCCCGAGCCGTTGAAAAAGTCCTTGCAGCGAGTAAACCGCGAATGGAACGCCCTGCATAACCAGCAACTGGGCGCCTATCAGGCTTATGACAAGGCCCCGGAAAAACTGCTCCAGGCGTTGTCCTCATGCAGCGCCAGCATCGGCGACTACCTGAACGATCACCCGCAAGGACTGGACAGCGCACTCCAGAGTTTTTACTTCGACATCTTGCAGTTCTGCCGGGTAGCCGAGCTCTTCGACGAACATTTCCTGTTCGATATCAGCAAACGCGACCTAGAGCGCAAACGAGTTCTCTCGCAACTGTGCCTGCGCAACGTGGTGCCTGCGGGTTTCATTGGGCCGCGCCTGACGGCAGCACGCAGCACCGTGCTTTTTTCGGCGACCCTGAGCCCGCGCCATTACTACGCGGACCTGCTGGGGACGCCGGTGAATACAGTGTGCATCGACGTCGAATCGCCGTTCGACGCTGACCAGTTGCAAGTGCACATCGTCAGCCAGATCTCCACCCGGTTCGCCCATCGCCAGGCGTCCGTCGCGCCGATTGTCGAGTTGATCGCCAACCAGTTCAGCCAGCGCCCCGGCAACTACCTGGCATTTTTCAGCAGCTTTGATTATTTGCAGCAAGTGGCCCAGTTGCTGGCCGAACGACATCCACACATCAACCTGTGGTCGCAATCGCGTGGCATGGCAGAAGCGCAACGTCAGCAGTTTCTCGATCAATTCACCGAAGGCGGCGAGGGCATTGGCTTCGCGGTGCTGGGAGGGGCATTCGGCGAAGGCATCGACTTGCCCGGTGCGCGGCTGATCGGCGCGTTCATCGCCACCCTGGGGCTGGCGCAGTTCAACCCGGTCAATGAGCAGCTGAAACGGCGCATGGCTGCGATTTTCGGCGCCGGCTACGACTACACCTACCTGTTTCCCGGCGTGCAGAAAGTGGTACAGGCCGCGGGGCGGGTGATTCGCACGCAACAGGACCAAGGTGTGGTGATGTTGATCGATGACCGCTTTGGCGATAGCAAAGTCAGGCAATTGTTGCCGCGTTGGTGGTCGATTGAACCGACGCTTTTTCATTCCGCGACGTAGGATTTTTTACTTTATAAAACAAAAACATACCTTGTTGTAATCGTCGATTTGACCATTTGGCGAAAGAACACTTTATTGAAAGGGCTGGATATTACTTTCACCCAGCTCTTTGATAAGGAAATCAAGGTATGACAGAAGCATCGACTTACAGCTACACCGAAGCGGACGTGACCAAAGCGTTCGAAGAGATCATTGCGACGCTATTCGCCGGAAAAACGCCTGAAAGCCCGCCAAAGCTATTGATCACTGCCGGGTTGCAAGGCTCAGGTAAAACGTACTTGCTGGAAAAAAGCCTGCTGCCCTCAGGGCGCTATGCCAATTATGTTCGCCTGTACTTGCCGGATTACCGGAAAAAACACCCGCAGTACGACGACATGATCAAGCTCGGCGTGTTCCATGCCTACGAGCACACCGAAACCTTCATCAGGGCACTCGGCACGAAAATCTTCACCGAGGCACTCACACGCAAATGCAACATCATCATGGAGTGCGCATTCGACAGCATTGATTTTGCCGCGATTGCGACTTTCGCCCCCAGCTATCGACTGGAAGCCCATATCGTGGGCTGCAATCAGGCGTTCGCTCACCTGTCGAGCATCAAAGAGCGCTGAAAAGCCTGGAACAAAAGGAGCTGGAACGGTTTGTCAGCGCCTCGGCGCTGGAATCGAGCATGAGCAATGCCCAAGCCATCATTCTCGCGTTCGAAACCGCCGCCAAGGCAGTCAGCGGTTCACAGATCTATTTGTATGAACGCGGCCTGGGGGGATTGAAAGAGCGGACCTTGCGAGCCCACAGCACCTATACCAGAGACAGCAAAGGCGAGCTTACGGTCGAATCGACCGGTGGGCCTTATTCGTACAGTGCCTATAACGCCATCATCAACAATCACATCTACTCCATGGATGAGCGCGACGAAATGGTCAAGGAGTGTCATCTGGCGCTGCTGAAAACCGGCACATATGACAAACAGATTCCCGACTTCGTCTACAACGACCTGCACGCCTATATCGTCAAATACGTATACCGTTAACACCGGGCAGCGATAATTGTCAGGCAAACTGCCGAAGTGCTTTCCAATTTGGCAGTTTGTCGCATACTCCTGAAAAGCAATCCTGACGCGAGAACTCAATGAGCGAGGATCGAACCAAAGTGGTCGGGAGCGAGGAAACACGCTTTCGCCTGCTGATCGATGCGGTGGTCGATTATGCGATCTACATGATTGACCCCAATGGCATCATTTCCAGCTGGAACGCCGGCGCCAGGCGTTTCAAGGGTTATGAGGAAGCCGAAATACTCGGTCATCATTTCTCGCAGTTTTACACTGAAGAGGATCGCCGTGCCGGACTGCCCCAAAAGGCACTGGACACGGCGCTTCACGAAGGACGCTTCGAAGGCGAGGGCTGGCGTGTGCGCAAGGACGGCACGCATTTCTGGTGCCATGTGGTGATCGATCCGATTCGCGACCCCTCAGGCACGTTGCTTGGGTTTGCCAAGATCACCCGCGACCTGACCGACCGTAAAATGGCCGAAGAAACCTCAAGCAAAGCGAACAGCAATTCCGCTTGCTGGTGCAAAGCGTCACCGATTACGCCATCTGCATGCTCGCCCCGGATGGACGCGTGTCCAACTGGAACCCGGGGGCTCAGCGCATCAAGGGCTATTTACCCGAAGAAGTCATCGGCCAGCACTTCTCGATTTTTTACACCCCGGAGGACCGGGCAGCCGGCGAACCGCAACGCACGCTCGATATTGCGGTTCGCGAAGGGCGCTTCGAAACAAGGCCTGGCGCCTGCGCAAGGACGGAACCCGGTTTCTCGCCCATGTAGTGGTAGACCCGATCTGGGGTGACACCGGCATGTTGCTCGGATTCGCCAAGATCACTCGTGATATCACTGAAGCGGCGCAAGCGCAGCAGGCGCTTGAGCAAACCCGCGAGGCGCTGTTCCAGGCTCAGAAAATGCAGGCCATCGGTCAACTCAGTGGTGGGATTGCCCACGACTTCAACAACTTGCTGACCGTCATCCTTGGCAATCTGGAAATTGTCCGCAAACGCATGGCAGACGATCCGCGCCTGACCCGTTTACTGGACAACGCCACCCAGGGCGCCCAGCGCGGAGTGTCCCTGACCCAACGCATGCTGGCGTTTGCCCGGCGCCAGGAACTCAAGGCAGAACCTGTGCACATCCCGCGCTGGTACAAGGCATCACTGGTCTCCTGCGCAGTTCGCTTGGGCCTTCGGTAAAATCGAAACCAGTTTTCGCCAGAACCCGAGCCGGTCATGGCCGACGTCAATCAGCTTGAACTGGCGGTTCTCAACCTGGCGACCAATGCCCGTGATGCGATGCCCGATGGCGGGAAAATCGTGCTGGGCACCCGCACCGAGGTCATTCTCGATCAGCCCCGTTCGAAATTGGCGCCAGGGCGTTACGTGTGCCTGACCATCACTGACACCGGTGAAGGCATGGATGACACGACGCTCGCTTCGGCGATGGACCCGTTTTTCACCACCAAGGGCGTCGGTAAAGGGACGGGCCTGGGGTTGTCGATGGTGCATGGTTTTATCGAACAGATGGCGGGCGTTTCGTACTCAAAAGCGAGAAAGGCAAAGGCACCTGCGCCGAACTCTGGTTGCCCGTCGCCAAGGCAGGTTTGGTAACCGAGTTCCCTGTTGCAAAGCCGGCAGCCCCGCAGGTTCCGCGGCTGAACGTGTTGGTGGTGGATGATGACAGCCTTGTGCTGACCAGTACTTGCCTGTTGCTGGAAGACCTGGGACACCGGGTAAGTATCGCGGAGTCCGGTACGAAGGCGTTGCAGATGCTTCAAGGTGAACAACACTTCGACTTGGTCATCACCGATATGGCCATGCCGCAAATGAACGGGGCGCATCTGGCACAGGCCATCCGAATCCTAATGCCAACCCTGCCGATCATCCTCGCGACGGGTTATGCAGAACGCATCGATGGCTTTGCAGCGGGATTGCCGCGATTGTCCAAACCTTTTACTCAAACAATCTGGTGGAAGTCATTGCCGTGGCGCTGAAGTGAGTAGACGGTTGTGCTGCTCATACCGCGCCAGCATCGGCTGGTGCTAATGCCGTGCAGCAGAATGCTCAGAGCCACCACCGACAACGTGATGTCGGTGCACAGGCTGGCTACCGTTGTCGGGAGATCATGGTTCAAGGCGTAGAACAGATAGTAAAAGCTACCGATACCGCGAATCCCGAACCAGCCGATCAACAGTCGTTGCCGGCCGTTGAGCAAACTGCCCCAAGGCACCAGCCCGACGCTCAGGGGGCGAATCACGCAGAACAGCACCAGGGCAATCGCCAGCGCGCGCCAGTCCCAGTGCCCAACCAATACCACCCCGAGCAAGGTCACCAGAAATACCTCCATGGCCCGCTCGACCAGACTGCCAAAGGACAGCATGTCGCCGATCATGATACCGGCAGCGACCTGCGTGTCTTCCAGGTTTCCACATCGCCATGCACGGCATTGTCAGGTTCGACATTCTGGTGACCGACCACTGCTTGAACCAGATGCTCGGCCGGCGGCTGCGAGTATCCCGTTGATTTGACCTCTGCTACACGCAAGCCCAGGCCAGCGGCGAATACCGACAGAAAGCCATAGCCTTGAACCGACTCGGCCGCCACATACGCCAGCGCAATAAGTGCGAACGTCAGGTATCGTTAGGGGAAAGGGTACTGTCGGCATTGCGGATGCGCATCGACAGGGTTACGCGCCCGATGCCGCGTCCCATGCAGTAACCGATCAGCAAACCGGCTGGCACTGCCCACAACAGACGCTTGAGCGCCCACTCATCAAGCCAGGCGCTGGACGAACCCGCACCATGTTGCAAAAACAGTAAACCAAGGATGACGAATGGAAACGCGATGCCGTCGTTGAGGCCGGCCTCGCCGGAGAGCCCGAAGCGTACCGGGTCATCGTCCTGTGCGTCGTTGACCTGCACCAGCGAAGCCAGCACCGGGTCGGTGGGCGCCAGAATCGCGCCGATCAATAGCGATGGCCCCCACGCGAGGTCGAAGGCGTAATGCAATAAAAGACAGACGCCAATGATGCTCAGAAGCATCACTGGCCCCGCTAACCCGAACGCCACCCGCCACTTGCGATCCTTGAATGGCAGTCGCAACTTCAGCCCACAGACAAACAGGGAGAAAAGCACCGCGACTTCCGTCAGGTGCTCCATCCACAATGCCGCTTCTTTCACATCCAGTTTGAGCCAGCCAATGCCCGCCGGGCCAATGACCACGCCCAGTGCCAAACACACGGCCGAGGTGGTCACCGGCATCCAGCGCAGGTAAGAGGAGGTAAGCGCCAGCGTTAGCAGCACGGCGCCCAGCACCGCGACCCAGGCAACGAAGCTCATAGCTGCAAAGGTGCGGACATGGACGATCTCCAGATATCGAAGAGCCCGCCATGGCTGGGCCATAAGGTATGGAGCGAGGTACCTGTCGACAGGTTCCATTTTTCAGCGGCTTACCGTGATCAAAGGATCGGCTTGCCTCCGGTCACGCCAAAGCGCTGGCCGGTGATGTAGCTGCCCTCATCCGATGCCAGCAGCACATAGATCGGTGCTACTTCGACGGGTTGGCCCGGACGACCGAGCGGGGTGTTGCCTCCGAAGTTCTGTACCGTTTCCTCTGGCATGGTCGAGACAATCAGGGGTGTCCAGATTGGCCCCGGTGCCACGCTGTTCACGCGGATGTTCTTCGGCCCGAGCATTTGCGCCAGGCCGGCGGTGAAGTTGGCGATCGCGCCTTTGGTCGTGGCGTAGGCGAGCAGGGTGGGGTTGGGCATGTCCGAATTGACCGAACTGGTGTTGATAATCGAGCTGCCCGGTTCATGTGTTTCAACGCAGCCTGGCAGATCCTGAAAATGGCCGTGATGTTCACGTCGAAGGTCATCACCCACTCTTCGTCGGAGATGTCTTCGAGGGTCTGGTGGGTCATCTGGAACGCAGCGTTGTTGACCAGGACGTCGATGCGACCGAAGCGCTCGACAGTTTTTTCTACCAGTGCCTGGCAATGCACCTTGTGCGCCAGGTCACCGGGCAGCAGCAGGCATTGCCGGCCCGCCTGTTTGACCCAACGGGCGGTTTCCTCGGCATCTTCCTGTTCATCGAGGTAGGCAATGGCGACATCGGCGCCTTCACGGGCGAAGGCGATGGCGACCGCACGGCCAATACCGCTGTCGCCACCGGTGATCAGGGCAATCTTGCCCTCCAGACGTCCCGAGCCCTTGTAGCTTTGCTCGCCGCAGTCGGGATAAGGGTCCATTTTCCGTTGCGAGCCGGGGACAGGCTGGTGTTGTTTGGGGAAGGGTGGTCTTGGATAGTCGGTCATCATTAATCTCCGGGCTCAAGGGTAAGGAGTCAAAGGGTTGACCCCGGTGTTTTGTCTTGAGTTCGGTTGGATTTCGATGACCTACGCGATCCCCTGTAACGTGCTCCTACAGGGGATTTGTGTGGTTATCTTGTCAAGCCTTGAGGTTTCGCAAGCTACGCTCCATCCGGGCAATTCCTTCCTCCAGCAGCGATCGTGGGCAACCGAAGTTCAGGCGCACGAACTGGTTGCAGTCATCGCCAAAATCCAGGCCTGGGCTCAAGCCGACCTTGGCCTGTTCGAGGAAAAACTGCTGCGGGTTCGCAAGGCCCAGCGCCGTGCAGTCGAGCCATGCCAGATAAGTACTTTGCGGCACATTCATGGTGATGCCCGGCAAGCGGGTGCGCACCGCGTCGACCAGATAATCGCGGTTGCTCTGCAGGTAGGCGCTCAGTTCTGCCAGCCAGGCGCCCGCTTCGCTGTAAGCGACACGGGTGGCTTCCAGGCCCAGCGGGTTGACGCTGTCGACCATGCCGCAACGGGCGTGGTTGACCCGCTCGCGCAGGTGGCGATCCTGAATGATCATGAACGAGGTTTCAGCCCGGCAATATTGTAGGCCTTGCTGGCCGACATCAGGGTGATGGTGCGTTGGGCGATTTGCGGGCTCAGGGCCGCCATCGGAATGTGTTTGCGACCATCGAAGCACAGTTCGGCATGGATCTCGTCGGAGATGATCCAGGCGTCATGCTCCAGGCAGATGTCGGCGATGGCTTGCAGTTCTTCCCGAGGGAAAGCCTTGCCCAGTGGGTTGTGTGGATTGCTCAGCAGCAGGGCGCCGCCACCTTGCAGTGACTGGCTCAGGGTATCCAGCGGCGTGGCATAGGTACCGTCTGGTTGGGTGTCGAAATTCAGCTCGACTTTGTGCAGGCCCCAATGACCCGGCGCATGGCGCAGCGGCGGGTAGTTCGGGACCTGCACCACGACATTCTGTTGTGGTTGGACCAGCGCCTTCAGCGCCATGTTGAAGCCTGACTCGACCCCGGCAGGAAGATCAGTTCTTGCGGCTCGACGCGCCAGGCGTACTTGTCCAGAGTCGGCAACGATGGCTTCTCGCAGGTTGTCCGGGGCCACGCTGTAGCCGACCATCGGGTGTTCCAGACGCTTTTGCAGGGCCTGGATGATCATCGGCGGCGCGGCGAAATCCATGTCGGCGACCCACATCGGCAACACGTCGGCCGGGTACCGGCTCCATTTGGTGCTGCCGGTGTTGTGGCGGTCGAACACCTGATCAAAATCGAAAGTCATGCGCGGTCTCGTAACGGCAGGGATGGTTATGACGCCATGATAATCGCCAACCCCCTGTGGGAGCGAGCTTGCTCGCGAAGGACTAAGACACCGCAGTTTTTCAGAAAGGGCAGCAGGCGCATATTTGGATCGGGTGTATATCCATTCGGTGCCTTGCTCCGGTCCTGCTCCGTGGGCCCGCCGCGTAGAACCCCACTCGGCCTCTCGGGCAAGAAGATCAAAAGCCAGATCAAAAGCGAGGCGGCCTGACAGCCGACCTGATTTCGCGGATGTATTCGTACCCTGTATTCGTACCCCTGTAGGAGCGAGCCTGCTCGCGAAAAACGTCCAGACAACGCGGTCATTCAGACAGGGCGCGTTTTCGTTGACGTCCATCGCGAGCAGGCTCGCTCCTACAGGGGGAATGCGTTCATTCAAGATCAGGTCGGCTGTCAGGCCGCCTCGTTTGTTTTTGATCCGGGCGCCCCGTTAAACCACGATGGCCGGAGTGAGGGCATGCCGAGCCTAGGCGAGGCACCGAGTGGTGGGGCAAGAGCCCTTGGTTACTTAGGGCCGGGCGGCGTTCCGTTTTTCCAAGTGACCCGCTGTAAAAGCGGAACCATTAGCAGCCATTACCGCAACAACGGATCCACCCCAATCCAATCCCCATTAGCTGCCAGTTTGTTCAAACGACCAGATGAACAAAAACGCCGCGACTATCGCAAAAACGACCTGTTTACGCTGAACGCGAACCTTCATCAGTTTTCTGTTGAACGAGTGTTCAGCTTGGACTATGTTCGTTCCACCTTCTCTCCCGGCTGGTTGCGGGCTTGCGTTTCTTCATTCGAACGAGGCACTGGCATGCGGTTTTCACCCTTTGTTGAGCGGATCTCAGGTCAAGGCGTTGCCGCCTGGGATATTCACTACGCGGCGTTTGAAGCGCGACACCGGGGCGAGGATGTGATCATTCTTAGTGTCGGCGATCCAGACTTCCCTACGCCCGACTTCATCACCGATGCCGCCATCCAGGCGCTACGCGAAGGTGACACTCACTACACCGAAATCGCTGGTCGCCGGGCCTTGCGTGAAGCCATTGCCGCGCGTTACGGCAAGCTGTTCGACCGCGAGCTGCAAGCAGAAAACGTGATCACCGTGGCCGGGGCGCAGAACGCCTTGTTCGCCACCTCGATGTGCCTGTTGAGTGCCGGCGACGAGGTGATTGCTCTCGATCCGATGTATGTGACCTACGAGGCGACCCTGAAGGCTTCCGGCGCCACTCTGGTGCGGGTGGCGTGCTCGGCGGACGATGATTTCCGCGTCGATGCTGCCGTGCTGGCCAAAGCCATCACGCCGCGGACCAAGGCGATTTTCCTGTCCAACCCCAATAACCCCACCGGCGTTGTGCTCAACGGCGAAGAGCTGCAAGCCATCGCTGATCTGGCCATCGCCCATGACCTGTGGGTGGTGGTCGACGAAGTTTATGAAAGCCTGACATTCGAGCGCGACCACTTAAGCCTGGCGGCCTTGCCGGGCATGGCCGAGCGTTGCGTGGTGATCGGCAGCCTGTCTAAATCCCATGCCATGACCGGTTGGCGTATCGGCTGGATTGTCGCTGATCCGACTCTGATCGCCCATGCTGAAACCCTGGTGTTGAGCATGCTTTACGGCCTGCCAGGGTTTGTCATGGAAGCTGCGCTCAAAGCCGTGCAAGCCCACGATGAAGTGAGTCACGGCATGCGCGATATCTATCGCCGTCGTCGCGATCTGGTGGTGGCGGGGCTGTCGGACTGCCCGGGAATTTGTGTGCTCAAGCCCGACGCCGGCATGTTTGTGCTGGTGGACGTACGCGGTACGGGGCTGACTTCGCTGGAGTTCGCCTGGCGTCTGTTGCGTGAGGCGAGGGTATCGGTGCTCGATGCCGCTGCTTTCGGCGAACCGGCCCAGGGTTTTGTGCGGTTGTCCTTCACCCTCGGTGAAGAGCGACTGGCCGAGGCTTGTCAGCGTATTCGCGATTTTGTCCTAGTGCTCAAGGGCGAAGTGCCCAGCCTTGTAAAGAGCCCCGTCATCAGCCGCGTCACCAGTGAAGCGACAGTCGCACCGAGCGCGGCCCGGACCATGATCGAGGTCGATCAACTGCACAAACGCTTCGGCAATATCGAGGTGCTCAAGGGCGTGTCCCTGACTGCCCGCGAAGGCGAGGTGATCTCGCTGATCGGCGCCAGCGGCTCGGGCAAAAGTACCTTGCTGCGCTGCATCAACATGCTCGAAGTGCCAGACCAGGGGCGCATTCTGGTGGACGGTGAAAGCATTCACCTTAACCAGAATCGTCCCGGCGCACCGCTGGTGTCGGATGCCAAGCAGCTTGTACGCATAAGATCGAGCCTGGGCATGGTGTTCCAGAACTTCAACCTCTGGCCCCATCGCACGGTGCTCGAAAACCTGATCGAAGCGCCGACCCAGGTCTTGCGTGAAAGCAAAGCGGAAGCCACTGAACGGGCCGAAGCCTTGCTCGAACGCGTCGGGCTTGCAGCCAAGCGCAACGAATACCCGGCGTTTCTCTCCGGGGGACAGCAACAACGGGTGGCCATCGCCCGGGCCCTGGCCATGCGGCCCAAGGTCATGCTGTTCGATGAACCCACCTCGGCACTCGACCCGGAACTGGTCGGCGAAGTGCTGCGGGTGATCCGCTCTCTCGCCGAAGAAGGCCGGACCATGATCCTGGTGACCCATGAAATGGCCTTCGCACGTGATGTCTCTTCCAAAGTCGCCTTTTTGCATCAAGGGCTGATTGAGGAAACCGGTTCGCCGGACGAAGTGTTCGTACACCCACGCAGCGAGCGTTGCCGACAATTCGTCAACGCTCATCAGACTCGCTAAAAACAACAAAAGACGGGGAAAAAACATGGGAAATCGACGTTTGGCAAACTGGATCACCGGCGCGGCCTGCGTAATGCTGGCCGGCATGAGTGCGGCCCAAGCCCAACCGATCAGGTTCGCAGTCGCAGCCGAACCCTATCCGCCTTACACCGAGAAACAGGCCAACGGTGAATGGAAGGGCTTTGAAGTCGACCTGATCCACAAGCTGTGCAGCGAAATGAAAGCCGATTGCGAGATCAAGGAAGTGGCGTGGGACGGGATCATTCCGTCGCTGCTGGCGAAGAAGATCGACGTGATTTTCTCCTCGATGTCGGTGACCGAAGAGCGGGAGAAACAAATCGCCTTCAGCAAGGCTTACTACGACTCGGTGATTGCGATTGTCGGTCCGAAGGACGCTTCCGTTAAAAAATACCCTGACGACCTCAAGGGCAAGACCATCGGCGTGCAGAACTCGACGGTCAGCGCCAGCTACCTGAAGACCTACTACGAAAAAATCGCCGACGTTAAGTATTACGACACTCAGGACTCGGCCAACGCCGACCTGATTGCCGGCCGCATCGACTTGATGATGGCCGACGGCACGGCGATGGCGGCCTTCGTCAAGACCCCGGACGCAAAAGACCTGGCCTACCTTGGCGCTGTGCCGTACGACCCGATCTTTGGCAAGGGCGTCGGCGCCGGTTTGCGCAAGGACGACGCCGCACTCAAGGCAAAACTCGACAAGGCCATCCAGGAACTGCTGGCGAGCAAGGACTATGACGACCTGTCCCAGAGCTACTTCGGTACCAGCGTGAAGCCGACGTTCTAATGACCTGAACGCAAATCCTCTGTAGGAGCGAGCTCGCTCGCGATGTACGTCAACGATGACGCGGGAGCCTGAATGAACGCGGCGTCCAAACGACCATCGCGAGCGAGCTCGCTCCTACAGGGGCCGGCGGTGTCTTTACTGGAGACTGAAATGCCAGCAATGTTCGATTTGATCAATTTCAGCGAACAAGGATGGGGCGCAGCGCTGCTCAAGGGGCTTTGGATGACCCTGCAGATATCGGCCGGGGCCTTTGTGGTCGGGCTGGCCATCGGTTTGGTGGTGGCCTGCCTGAAGTTGGGCGCGCCAAAACCGATTGCCGCATTGGCCCGCGGTTACACCACGCTCTTCCGGGCGGTTCCGGAGTTGCTGCTGATTCTGTTGCTGTATTACGTCGGCTCCATGCTGCTCAACTCGTTGATGGCCTCGCTCGGCTACGACGTGTTGAACGTCAGCGGTCCGCTGGCGGCCATTGTGGTGCTGGGCTGGTGCAGGGCGCCTACGCGTCGGAGATTTTCCGCGCGGCGATCCAGGCCATTCCCTTTGGCCAGATCGAAGCGGCCAAAGCCTTCGGCCTGCACGGCTTCGCCCTGTTCCGCCGCGTCACGCTGCCGATCATGGCGCCGTACGCGATGGCGGGGATGGCCAACCTGTGGATCAACCTGATCAAGGACAGTGCCCTGATCAGCGTGGTCGGCACCAACGAGCTGCTGTACACCGCCAAGCAAGGCGCGGGCTCGACGCGTCACTACCTGTTGTTCTACCTCACGGCCGCCGCGCTGTATTACGCAGTGACGCTGGTGTCCAACTATTTGTCGGGACGGCTGGAGCGACGCATTCGTCGCTGGATGCCTCTTGCTGACTAAACCGGCCGAGTGAATGAAATGATTCCAGCGTGGATACTTGAATACATGTCGCTCTTGGTCCGAGGGCTGCAAACGACTATCGCCATTCTGTTGATTTCCAGCGTGCTGGGGTTCGTGTTGGCGATATTGGTGGCACTGGCGCGAATCTCGAAGAATAGGGTGATCGCCAAGGTCAGCCTGTTCTATACCAGCGTGACGCGCGGTACACCGTTGCTGATCCAGATCTACATCTTCTACTACGGCCTTGGCAGCCTGTTCGCGCAGTTTCCGCTGATACGCGGCAGTTTTTTCTGGCCGTACCTGCGTGATGGCTACTGGTACATCGTCTTCGCCCTGGTGATTTCGGTGGGTGCCTATGTTGGCGAAGTGCTTCGCGGCGGCCTGCTGGCCGTGCCCAAAGGCGAAATGGAAGCGGCTTCGGCATTCGGCATGACCCCGCGCCAGTCCCTGTTGCGGGTGCGTTTGCCTCGGGCGTTGCGATTGCTGTTGCCGACCCTGGCCGGGGAAACCGTGATGCTCCTCAAATCCACGGCACTGGCCTCGACCATCGCGGTGATCGACCTGTTGGGCGCGGCCAACGTGGTGCGGGCGCAGACCCTGCAAGTGTATGAGCCGTTGCTGCTGGTAGCCGGTGTGTACGTTTGCCTGACTTTCCTGATCGAGGCGTTGTTCGCCTTTGCCGAACGCCGCGGTACCCCAGTGCGCAGGTCCGCATGATGAACAAGTCACAGGTTGACCGCTCGCTGCAAGGCATTGGCCTGTGCACTTTGGGCTATGCGTTCCTGTCTTTGCAGGACGCGGGCATCAAGTGGCTGGTGGCCGATTATTCGGTGTTCACCATCCTGTTCTGGCGCGCCCTTGTGGTGGTGTTCGCGGTGTTGCTGGCGGGGCGCCTGCAGTTGGTTCGGCGTGCCTGGCGCTCGCCCAGTCGACGTTTACTGGTGGTGCGCGGCTTGCTTTCGATTGCCGCGTGGCTGCTGTATTACACGGCGGCCCGTGACCTGACTCTGGCAGAAATGACCACCCTGTATTTTTCGGCACCGATCATGGTGACGATACTGGCGACGGCGATTCTCAAGGAGCGTGTCACCGGTTGGCAGTGGTTCGCCCTGATCATCGGTTTTGTCGGTGTGGTGATTGCCTGTCGCCCCAGTAACATGGCCGAGCCATTGCCGATTGTCCTGACATTGCTGGCGGCGATGTTCTGGGCGTTCACCTATATCCAGCTGCGTCAGGTGGATGACCAGACCTCGGTGCTGGAGCAGATGCTGATCACCAACGTGGTGTTTGTCATCTGCATGGCGGTGGCGTTGCCCTGGACCCACACTCCGACCCCGATGCCTGCATGGTTGGGCATGCTCGGCGCAGGGTTGATGGGCGGTATCGGGCAGTTTCTGTTGTTCGCCAGTTTCCGGCGGGCCACCGCGACGGTGCTGGCGCCGTTCGAGTACACCGGGCTGATCTGGGCGTTTCTGTTGTCGAGCCTGATCTGGGGCACGCTGATGGATGTGTCGCTGATTATCGGCGCCGGCCTGATCGCGGTCAGTGGCACCCTGGCGATGATCTTCGGTCGGCATCCGTCACAGGACGTCGTCGGTGCCGAATGCTCCGTGTCGCAGTCCCTTTATCCAGCAGCGGCAGATGTGCACGCCGTTGGCCGGGCTGAAGGTCCCGGGGTTCAGGCACCACTCGATCCAGAGACCGTCGAGCATCGCTGATAGACCGATGGCGGCGAGGCGGGTGTCGTCGAT
This sequence comes from Pseudomonas sp. ERMR1:02, assembly GCF_002277815.1. Lineage (GTDB taxonomy): Bacteria > Pseudomonadota > Gammaproteobacteria > Pseudomonadales > Pseudomonadaceae > Aquipseudomonas. The sequence goes on along the minus strand of NZ_NKJI01000010.1, from coordinate 159,540 downwards.
CGTGAAACCTTAGTTAACAGACGTTCAATCTCCAGTCTCGACAGCTACGACGTTTTTTTAACAGTCATGAGGGGAGGGCACACACATGGTGCAGGATGTTTCGTTCAACGTTCGTAACAATAACGGCGACACCGTACAGGTCGGTGCCTGGCGCTTCGAGGGCGAAGGCCACGGGCCGAAAGTGCATTTGCAGGCCGGGGTACACGCCGATGAAATCGCCGGGATGCTGGTCCTGCACCTGTTGATGCAACGCCTTCAGGTGGCGCAGGCGCAGGGTCGGCTCAAGGGCAGCGTGACCGTGGTGCCACAAGCCAACCCCCTGGGGATCGGGCAGTTTCGCCAGGGGCGGATTCTCGGCCGATATCACGACGCGACCGGACAGAACTTCAACCGCGGGTTCGACCAGTCGGCCGCGATGGAAACACCCTCAACCGTCGTCCAGCAGTGGCAACAAAAACTGGTGCAACTGGCCGCACCGGCAGATGTGATGCTCGACCTGCACACCGATGACGAAGCGCTGCCCTACCTCTACGTGCACCGCAGCTTCTGGCCCGTGGCCGCGAACTGGCGGCGGCGATGAAGATGGACGTGGCGATCATCTGGGACGACGGCGACGATGGCTCCTTCGAGGAAACCATCATTGCGCCGTGGCAGCGCGCTGGTACGACCGACCAGCACATGGCCGCGACCCTGGAACTGCGCGGGCAGGGCGACGTCAATGATCGATTCGCCGAACAGGATGCCGAGGGGCTGTATGCCTGGCTGTGCGGATATGGGGCGATCGCGGAAGCGGTGACGCCGGCTGACTGGCCCGTCGAGGCTGTGGAAATGGGCCACATGGAAACCATTATTGCGCCGCAGGCTGGGGTGCTGATCTTTGAAAAGGAGTTGGGCGATCTCGTCGAAGAAGGGCAGCGCTTTGCGCGAATCCTGCGACGCCCGGGTGATCCGGCTTCCGAGGTGGTGTTGTATACCGAGCAAACGGGACGGTTGGTCACACGCTATCGGGATCGATTGATTCCTCAAGGAATGGGGGTGGCGAAATTCACCGGTAGTCGTCTGTCGCGGAACTGGTGCGGCGGGTTGCTGGACCCGAACTAGGACTTACGGCGTACACGTGTTGATCGTTCCCACGCTCTGCGTGGGAATGCATCCCGTGACGCTCCGCGTCACCGTAGCGCAAGGCTGAAGTTCCTGCGTCGTCAGCGGAACGCGGAGCGTCCCTGGTGGCATTCCCACGCAGAGCGTGGGAACGATCAGTACAGCAAAAATCGGTCGCACGTCGGATTAATTTCACTGCTCATCATCCCTTTTGAACTCCCTATAAGTCAGTTCCGTCCTCTCCTATGAGGGGCTCAGGGCAAAATGCTGCGAAGTCCCATGACGCGTTTTCAACCAGAAGGCGAGGGAAGACATGAATACTTCAGACAGCATGGCCGGGAATGGAGTTGACAATCCAAACGCCGGCAAACCCGAGCAGGACTTTCAACATCTCAAGGATGACGTGACCGAAGCACTCGGCGGCGCAAGGCAGCAGGCGGATGCGCAGTTCGGTCAATACCGTGACACCGCAGCAGACCAGATCGAGGCCTTGGCGAAGGGCGCAAAGTCTTTTGTTTCCGAGCTCGAAGACAAGGACACGATTGGCATGTCCGACTATCTCACTGACATGGCGGAGTCGATGACCGGGCTCGCAGGCAATCTGCGCGGAAAAACCGCCGAACAGCTGCTGCATGATGCCGCCGACCTGGCTCGCAGCAACCCGACGCTGTTCATTGCTGGAAGCATTGCGTTGGGCTTCGGTCTATCGCGGTTTCTGAAAGCAGGCAGCACTCCCGCTGCGAATGTCGGTGCGGCGAGCGATCCGGCGGCGAGCAGTTCCATGCCTCCTGCAGGTGGTTTTGGCGCCCATCGCCCTTACGAATCCTCCATTGCCCCGCACACTGATCCGAATCCGGGTTTGGCCACCGGCATCACGCCTGCCTCGCCAAATGGGCACGACCATCCCTCCGACTTCGCCAGCCCATCGACGCCGGCTTCACCCAACGTCAAAGGAGATCTGTGATGAACAGAGACGATATAGAACTGCCGGGATCAAGACCGGTATCGATGCCTGATGACGCTTCGGTCGTTGGCCTGCTGCGACAATTGTCCCGTGAGGTTCCCGCGCTGTTCACCAAAGAGCTGGCGCTGGCCAAAGCCGAGCTTCAGACCAGTCTCACGACGCTCAAAGCCGGCATTGCTGCGGTCGCGGGCGGTGCGATTGTGCTGTTGGCGGGCTTCATCATTCTGTTGATGTCCGCCGTCTATGGGTTGAGCACCGTCATGGCGCCCTGGCTGGCCGCCCTGATCGTGGGGGTGGTCGTAGTGATCATCGGTTTCGCCATGCTGCAATCGGGCAAAAAACAGTTCGAGCCGTCCCACCTCAAGCCTGACCGGACTTTGGACGCTTTGAATAAAGACCAGGCAGCGCTGCGGAGTAAAATCTCATGAAAAGCGAAATGGAAATTGAATCGGAAAAAAGCCCCGAACAGATCGAGCGCGAAATTGATGCGCAGCGCGCCAGCATCGGCAACATCGTCGATGCGCTGGAAAGCAAATTCACACCCGGCCAAATGTTCGACCAGGCGTGGAGCATGCTGCAGAACAACGGCGCGACGTTTGTGAGCAACCTCGGCACCAGTGTGCGCAACAACCCTGTTCCCGCCGTGCTGACCTCTGTCGGTTTGCTGTGGCTGATGATGAGTCAGAACCGGCCCCCGGTCTCTTATCCCGTGTATCGAACCGGGCCAGATCAGAACAAGGTCAGCGAGTGGGCCGATGGAGTGGCGGACGGCATCGACAGCGCACGCGACCATCTGCATCAGACCGCGGATTCGATTAAGGAGGGTTACCAATCGTTGAAAGGCAAGGCCACAAGTGTGGCGACAACGTCGGCGCGGCAACAGAAAGCATCAGCCACGCCATGCATGACGCAGGCGATAGGCTTGCGCGCAATACCCAAGCGTTGGGTCTGCAGTTCAATCATCTGCTCAAGGAACAACCCTTGATGGTGGCCGCCGCGGGCATCGCATTGGGCGCTTTACTGGGCGCGGCGTTGCCCACGACCACGACCGAGCAACGCTATCTGGGCCGTACAAGTGCTGGCTTGGTGGACAAGGTGAAAAAGCAGGCGCAGGAAGGCTATGAGGCGGTGCGCGATACCGTCACCAAGACGACTGAGCACGCGGATGAAGGAATCAATCCAGATACGGAGCAACACAGTTCGGTCAATAGCGCGTCTGATCTTTCCCGAGGGTTGGGGACTTCCTGAACTGAAGACGCTTGAACGGGAGGCCCGCAACGGGCCTCTCTTTGATCCTGGGTACGGTCAATCAGGTTTTATCGAGGAGCCGAGTGTCCCGCTGGCCTTGAGCCTCTGTCCTTTGACTGAGCTGGATCAAAGCGCGGTGGCCGAGCTTACGCAATCTTCTGTAGGAGTTGGCTTGCTGGCGAAGACGGCAGTTCAGTCAACGATGCCCATCGATGCTGAATGTGTGGCCGTCTTCGCGAGCAAGCTCGCTGCTGCAAGACCGCCCGTAACCCTACACGATGGTGGATATAGGCTTGGCTATTCTTGATGTGTATGCCTGGCGGCATGGGAGCCAGAAACAAGCGTCTGGCGACAAGGTTGCAAGTTGAATAGAGGATCAAATAATGAAGATGTTACTTATGGTCGAGTGCCCTAACGAACCCTTCAACTCCCTTGTAAGAGCCGGGACGGTGGGCGAGGTGATCGAGCGGATCCTGGCAGGCATCAAGCCGCTGGAGGTGTACTTTACCGAGCAAGATGGAAGGCGCGGTGCGATCTTGCTGATCGACGTGCAAGACCCGTGCGAAATCCCGTCCTTCTCGGAGCCCTTCTTTCTCCACTTCAATGCCACCTGCAAGTTCCGTATCGTGCTGAACCCGCAGGATCTGCAAAAGGCCGGCCTGGAAACGCTCGGGCAAAAGTGGGGGTGAAGGCCGCTATTTCAACTAATTGCGCACTACTGTAGGAGCGAGCTCGCTCGCGAAAAATCTGAGGGCGCCGCCGGGCATCTGGTTTAACGCGCTATCGTTCACGTCCATCGCGAGCAAGCTCGGCTCCTACAAGGCAGCAGGTGGACCGACGTTATATTCTTCGTCGGTGACCTTTTCCATCCACACGACACTCACACCGTTCAACGCTTCCTGAACCCCGATGTGGGTCATGGAGGTGGTAGCCGCGGCGCCGTGCCAGTGCTTGTGGCCAGGTGGGCACCAGATGACATCACCGGCGCGAATTTCCACGATGGGCTCGCCTTCACACTGCGTCCAGCCGCAGCCGGCGGTGACAATCAGCGTTTGACCCAGCGGGTGGGTATGCCAGGCGCTGCGTGCGCCGGGTTCAAACGTAACGCTGACGACGGAAACCCGAGCCGGCTCAGGTGGGGAATTGAGCGGGTCCATGCGGACGGAGCCGGTGAAGAACTGTTCAGGGCCCTTAATCGATGGCTGTGAGCCTACGCGCTTGAGGATCATGGTCACTCCTTTCAAATGAAAAGGGATGGGGGCATGCGCCCGGGTTCGGTCATTGCCGCATCAATTTGCGCCTGCTTACCCATCAGCGCAACTCGACAGCGCTATGATTCGTTGGCCTGCAAAGCACTGTTGTCCAGGAGAAACGCAGCTGGCTCGCGAAAACGTCAGGGCAACGCGATCCTCCAGACCGGACGCGTTATCGTTGACGTCCATCGCGAGCAAGCATCGCTCCTACAGGAGGATGCGTCTTAATCCACTTACAGGCCGGGCAGCACATCAGGAGGCACAATCACTCCACCTTTCATCACTACGGGGAGGGTTTCAAGAATCGAAATATCAGCAATCGGATCCCCGTCGACGGCGATCATGTCGGCGTAGCGACCCGCACTGACAGCGCCGACATCCTGCTGCCAATTGAGTAAGTCGGCGGCGACCACAGTAGCGGATTGGATCGCCTGCATTGGCGTCATTCCATACTTCACCATGTAGGCGAATTGCTTGGCATTCGTGCCAATTGGATAGACACCGGCGTCGGTCCCGTAGGCAATCTTCACCCCGGCCTTGACCGCTTTGCGAAATGCCTGACGCTGTACGTCGGTGGTTTCGGTGTTCTTGCGCAAGTAACTCTCCGGCCAGTTTTCCTTGCGACCGACTTCATCGATGTAGTCACCGTTATAGATGTCCATCACCAGGTAGGTGCCGTTGTCTTTCGCCAATTTGATGCCTTCGTCATCCAGCAGCGAAGCGTGCTCAACCGATCTGACGCCGGCGCGGATAGCGGCCTTGATTCCTTCCGCACCATGGGCATGCACGGTGGCATAGCTTTTGTGAACCTTGGCTTGCTGTACCACCACGCGCATTTCTTCTTCGGTCATTTCCATTTGGCCCGGTTCAGTCCCTTCGGCCAGCACCGAGCCGGTCCCCATCATCTTGATGGTGTCCACGCCATGCAAAAGCCCGGTAGGTGCCAAGGTCATGCACGGTTGTGAAACCCGCGCGCAAGGTTTGATAGGCGTGTTTGGCGCCCATCAGCGCGACGTCTTGCGGGGAGTGCAGGAGCGGTTCGGCCACGTTGTTGGTCATGTCCCAATCGGAGATGTGCGTGTGCATATCGATCAGGCCCGGCAACACGGTTCTGGTCGACCAATCGATCACTTTGCTATCGGCCGCCGGTGCACTCCACGGCTCCACGGCTCCACGGCGACTATCCGATCGCCCTCAACCTTGATGCGTTGATCGGTCAGAACTTTGCCTCGCTCGACATCCACCAGGCGGCCGGCGTGGATGTAGACCGTGTTGGCTTGAGCCGTTAATGCTAACGATGAGAGTGTTACAGCCAACGCAATGCACTTTACTGAAAAATTTTTCATGTAAGACCTCTTGTTTTGAACGCAGGGGTTTCCCTTCAAAATAGATTCAGCGGAAACATACAAATAGACCCAACAGGGGACGCTTCTTCATTAGAGGCCTCAGGGTTTTGATTCTTATTGTTTTATAGAAAACGCCTGTACAGCGAAGTGCCTATCAGACTGCTGAATTCAAGCAGCACTGAAATATATTGAGTGGGTGAACATTGAGATCAATTATCGAATGTTTGATGAGGCCAGCCCGATCAAGGCCAGCCCCATACCGGGCTTAAGCGGGTTTGAAGCAATAGGCAGCCAGTTTGTTACCGTCCAGATCACGGGCGTATGCAGCGTAGGCATCCGGTGCCCAGCCACGTGGCCCTGGGAGGCCTTCACACGTACCGCCAGCGGCCAATGCTGCGGCATGAAAAGCGTCGATTGCGGCACGCGTCGGTGCCTCGAAACTGACGGTCACACCGTTACCGACGCTGGCAGGTGCGCCGTCAGCCGGTTTCAAAACGAAAAAAGACGGTGCGTTCACGCCCCAGATCGAACCATTGTCTGCGAGATCAGCGATACGTTTATGGCCAAGTTTGCCCAGTACGTTGTCGTAGAAATTGCGGGCTTTTTCCAAGTCATTGGTGCCGACTGTAACGTGAGTAAAGACACTCATTTTCATAGCTCTCTTGGGTAGTAACGAGGTGGGTTTGCGTTGCAGTTCCGCCGTTGCAGCAGCGTGGAAGCTGGCGCCAAGAATGTGCCTCGCTCATGTGAAATTACAGTGATGTATCTGCATTAATCCGATGTGAGTAGCGCATAGAAAATGATATGGCTGTAACCCGGGCAACCTGGAAGGTGACCTGGTTGCGGGCGTGCCTGCGATCTAACTGTGAGAGCGAGCCTGCTCGCGAAGACGGCCTGACAGCCAATCTGATTTCGTGGATGTACTCGTTCGACTGTAGGAGCGATGCTTGCTCGCGAAAAACGTCCAGGCAACGCGAACATTCAGAGAGGACGCGTTAACGTAAGTTGTACCCGCAAACAACTAAAAGTCTGCGGTTTAGTTCGTTGCCAATAGGGTGCCTGAACAGCGAACAGACAATAGTCGTCAAGCGATGGAATCCCTTGAAGCGAACCTAAGCTAATGCCAAAAAGGTATTTGTTATCGGTTTTTAAGATCGTTTAGCTTCAAGCACGCATCACCAGATTCCGTTCAGTTTCATGGAGTGAACCATGCCGTACGCACAGGACATCACCACCTTACCGACTCTGGATCTGTCATTGCTGGACGGAACGCCGGCACAGCGCCAAGGGTTTCTTGACGAGCTGCGCCACGCCGCGCGGGACGTCGGTTTTTTCTACCTGACCGGCCATGGCATCGACACTGATGTGTTGAAACAGGTTCAGGATAACGCCCGTCAATTCTTTGCATTGCCGGACAGCGAGAAAGCAGCGGTCGGCATGATCAACTCACCGCATTTCCGTGGTTACAACCGTGCCGCTTCGGAGATCACACGTGGCAAGCCGGATTTGCGCGAGCAGTTCGACCTGGGCGCCGAGCGGGAGGTTTTACCGCAGGATCAGCACAGCCCGCACTGGGCGCGGCTGCAAGGTCCCAATCAGTGGCCCGTCGCGTTGCCGGCGCTCAAGCCTTTGCTGCTGGATTGGCAACAGGCCATGACCGGCATGTCGCTGCGCCTGTTGCGCGCCTTTGCCGAGGCGCTGTCGCTGCCGCGGGAGGCTTTCGACCGGTTGTACGGCGACAAGCCTAATGAACACATCAAATTGATGCGCTATCCGGGGCAGGCGCCAGACGCGAGTCATCAAGGTGTGGGGGCGCACAAGGATTCGGGTTTTCTCAGCTTTCTACTGCAAGACCAGCAGGCCGGCCTGCAGGTCGAGATCGAGGAGGGGCGTTGGATCGACGCGTTGCCTCGGGACAACACCCTGGTGGTGAACATCGGCGAGCTGCTGGAGCTGGCAACCAACGGTTATCTGCGCGCCACGGTGCATCGGGTGGTGTCGCCGCCCAAGGGCATCGAGCGTTTGTCGATCGCGTTTTTCCTCGGGGCGCAACTGGACGCGACGGTGCCACTGTACCCGTTGCCCACGGCATTGCTGCGCGAGGCGCGGGGGCCAGCCAGTGATCCGGACAACCCTTTGTTTCGTGACGTGGGCTGGAACTACCTCAAGGGCCGCCTGCGCTCCCATCCCGACGTAGCCCAGCGTTACTACGCCGACGCACTAATTCCCCAGGCACTCAGCGCCTGACCCCATCACTCGATCAAGGATTACGAACATGTTCAAGAAAACAGGATTGACCCTGGCCGTGCTGGGCTCTCTGGTAACTTCTTTCAACGCCTTGGCCCTGGAGCCGCTACGAGTGGCGGCGGACCCTGTGCCCCATGCACAGATTCTGGCGTACGTTCAGAAGATCGACCCGCAGTTGAATCTCAAGGTCATCGAGATCCCCAACGGCGTGAACTCCAATGAACTGTTGGTGCATGGCGACGTCGATGCCAATTACTTCCAGCACCTGCCGTACCTGAAGTCCCAGGAACAGGCCCTTGGTGAAAAACTCGCGGTGGCGGCGACCGTCCACATCGAGCCGCTGGGCATCTATTCCCATCGCCACAAGAGCTTCGCCCAGGTGCCGGACAAGGGCACGGTAGCGGTGCCCAACAATGTCACCAACCTGAGTCGGGCGCTGTACCTGTTGCAGGACAACGGCCTGATCAAACTCAAGGCCGGCTTCAATGATCCAGCCAAGGATCAGGCAACACCGAAGGACATCGCCGAAAACCCGAAACAGCTGAAGATCCTCGAAATCGAATCGCCGCAGATTCCCCGTGCGCTGGATGACGTCGACCTGGCGGTGATCAACGGCAACTACGCGCTGGAGGCCGGTCTGGTGCCAGCCAAAGATGCGCTGGGCCTGGAAAAAGCCGAGCACAACCCGTACGCCAATATCCTGGTGACCACGCCAAAATTGCAGGACGATCCACGGATCAAACAGCTGGCAAAAGACCTGACGTCGCCTGAAGTCGCCAAGTTCATCACCGACAATTTCTCGGGTTCGGTCATCCCGGTCATCCCGGTGACCGTGGCGGCCAGCAAGCCATGATCGTCGTCGAGCGGTTGAGCAAAACCTACGCGTCAGCGCAGTCACCTGCGCTGGATCAAATTTCCCTGAGCATTCCCGATGGCGCGATCTACGGAATTGTGGGGCGCAGCGGTGCGGGTAAATCGACGCTGCTGCGTTGCCTCAACCTGCTCGAACGACCCAGTGCCGGACGAATCCTGCTGGACGGCGAGGACCTGACGGCGCTGTCCGACCTGGAACTGCGCCGACAACGCCAGCGCATCGGCATGATCTTTCAAGGGTTCAACCTGCTGCACTCGCGTAATGTTTTCGACAACGTCGCCGTGCCGCTGGAAATCGCCCGCATCAGTAAAGAGCAGCGTCATTCTCGAGTAAGAGAGCTGCTGGATCTGGTGGGCCTGAGCGACAAGGCACGGGCGTTTCCCTCGCAATTGTCCGGTGGACAGAAACAACGGGTAGGCATTGCCCGAGCCTTGGCGGCGCGGCCGGCTTATCTGCTGTCGGATGAAGCCACCAGCGCCCTGGATCCGCAAACCACCGCCTCGACGCTTGAGTTGCTGCGCGATATCAATCGCCAGTTGGGGCTGACCATCGTGCTGATCACTCACGAGCTCGACGTGGTCAAGTCCATTTGTGATCACGCGGCTTCGCTGGCTCATGGCCGGTTGGTCGAGGCCGGGCCGATTGCCCGGTTGTTGGCCAACCCCGATTCGCGCCTGGGTCGTTCACTGCTGCCGGGGTACAGCACGCCTTTGGGCCACGATAACCAGGCGCTGGAACTGAGCTTTTTCGACAACCTGCTGGCGACTCCTGTGCTCAACGAGCTGGCGCAGCAGGGCGTGGAGCTGGATCTGCTGGCCAGTGGCGTCGAGTCTATCGGCGGGCAGAAGGTTGGGCGTTTGCGCGTGGCATTGCGTCATTCCCACGTTGAGCCGAAATTGTCGCAGGTCGTGGCTTTCCTCAAGCAGCGTGGCGTCAGGGTAGAGCGCTCATGAACCGGATAATCGACTGGAACGAGATCTTTCAACTGGTGCTCAATGCAACCGGAGAAACCCTGTACATGGTCGCGCTGGCGGGGTTCTTCACCTTGCTGATCGGCTTGCCCTTGGGCGTATTGCTGTTCGTCAGTCGCAGTGGTGGCCTGTACCCGATGCCGCGGCTCAACAAAGCGCTGGGAGGGCTGGTCAACCTTGGTCGCTCGCTGCCATTTGTGGTGATGCTGATCGCCTTGATTCCGCTGACACGGCTGGTGGTTGGCACAACGTTGGGCAGCACGGCCGCCGTAGTGCCCATCACCATCGGTGCCTTTCCGTTCTTTGCCCGAATAGTCGAAAACGCACTGGACGAAGTCGACAAGGGCCGGATCGAAGCGATCCTCGCCATGGGTGGTGATATTTGGCACGTGATTTTCAAGGTATTGCTGCCCGAAGCGCTGCCTGCATTGCTCGCAGGCATCACGTTGACGCTGGTAATGCTGATCGGATTTTCATCCATGGCCGGGGTCATTGGTGGGGGGGACTGGGAGATCTGGCGATTCGCTACGGCTACCAGCGTTTCAACAACCAGGTGATGGTTGCCACGGTGGTGGTGCTGGTGATTCTGGTGCAGAGCGTGCAAAGCCTTGGCGATCGGTTGGTACGCTCTCTTGCTCACCGTCGTTGATTGCGATTTTGCGGGTAGACCCGACCCCTGTAGGAGCGAGCCTGCTCGCGATGGATGTTAACGATGTCGCGTGCTTTCTGAAAAAAACGCGTCAGCCTTGAGTCCATCGCGAGCGAGCTCGCTCCTACAGTTACGGGTGTTTCAGTCCCGGTATGCCCGGTAGATTCACAAACCCTGACTGCTTCTGATCAGTTCATAGGCCCGGCGTACCAGCGGGTTCACGGTGTTGGGCCGAATCCACAGGTAATAGGTCACATCCGGCAGTCGTGGCAGGCCGTCGTTTTCGCCGAGTACGCGCATGTCCGGGCCGAGCATTTCCATGCTGCGGGGCGTAACGCCCAGGCCTGCTCGCGTCGCTGCTTTGATGCCGATCAGGTTCGAGGCCAGATACGCCTGGCGCCAGGCAATGTTGGCGCGTTCCAGCGCCTCCAGTGCATAGCGACGATAGATGCTTGGTTCGTCCACCAGAATCAGCGGCAACGGTTCGCCGGGGGTGTGGATGTATTGGGCCGAGCAAATCCACCACACCGGGGAAGTGCGCAAGGCAAAACCTTCAAGGGTCGGGTCGGCCCGAGTGGAAATCACCATGTCGACCTTGCCCCGGTGCAGATCGTCCATCAGGAACGGGCTGCGACCGACATCGATCTCCAGGCGCAAACGAGGGGCCGAGCGGGCGATGTGGCTGAGCATTGGTGGCAGGATGGTGTCGGCGATGTCATGGGGCGAGCCGATGCGTAACACGCCGCTCAAGCTGCTTTCACGCAGGGAGTTGAGGGCGTCATCGTTCAGCGAGAGCATTTGCCGCGCATGACGCAGAAGCTGCAGGCCCGCTTCGGTGAGCTGCTTTTGCCTGCCGCGCTTCTCGAACAGGCTCACACCGACGATTTGCTCAAGGCGCTGCATGTGTTGGGTGACCGACGATTGCGTGCGGTCGAGTTGCGCGCCGGCCTGGGCAAAGCTGTGGTGATCCACCACGGCAATAAAGGTGCGCAGCAATTCAAGGTCGAGGGTTGGTGATGCTGACATGGCCATTTCCGGTAGCTGTTTTTACATCAATACGGCAAACATTAACATTACATTCGTTTATGTATTTCTGTCGAATTTCTGATTTCACAGGGATAAATGCCAGTGATTACTGGGTATCAAGGAGTTAAGTTGGAAGGGAGACACGCGAAGTTATAACGATATTAGATATTTGAATTTCCGTTACTCCAGCACACTACCTAGGATGCCCACACAGAAGGTCGGGGTTACGCCGATCATCCATTTGGGGAAATCCATGTTGATTCAACGCTCACCTGTTAAACGATTATTGCCTGCGATGTTGGGCGCCTTGATCTCCCTGGCGGCGAGTACAGCGGCTCACGCTGATGCGACCCTGGACAAGATCGAGCAACGCCATGCGCTGGTGGTCGGTGTTCTGCTGTCCGGCGGTCCCTTTGGCGGGATTGATCCCACCACACAAAAACCTCGCGGCTTGAACGTCGACCTCGCTCAGGAGCTGGGCCGGCAATTGGGCGCCGAGGTTCAGCTGGTGCCGGTATTGCCTGCCAACCGTGTGCAGTTCTTGCAGCAGGGCAAAGTCGATTTGCTAATCGCCAACATGGAATGGACTGCCGAACGCGGGGAGATCCTCGGGTTTGTGCCGACACCCTTCTACCGTGTGGGCGGAACTGCAGCGGTGTTGAAGGACAGCAAGATCACCCGTTGGGAAGACTTGAAAAACCAGCCTGTCTGCACCTCCCAGGGCAGCAGCTACATCAAACCGCTCACCGAATTGGGCGTTGAGATCAAGGCCTTCAAGAGCTCGTCCGAATCCTTGCTCGCGCTGCGTGGCAACAACTGCGTAGCGGCGGTGCACGACGCCACGCTGATCAACCCGCTGATTGCCGAGAACGCCGAATGGCAGGGCTATCGTGCGCTCAGCCCGGAACTCAACCCGGCCCCTTCGGTGATCTGGACCCGACCTGGCGAACGCGATACCCAGGCCCGGCTTGACCCCATCGTCAAGGAACTGCACCGCAGCGGCTGGCTGATCGAAGCCCAGACCCGCAACCACATCACCCCCGCGTCACCGGCCTTGGTGGAATTGCAGAAACGGTTCCAGGCCAACGGCGCCTGATCAGTTCATCTCGTCGTTTTCAACCGACCGTCGACGAGTTCGGCGGTCGTACAAGGTAGTCGTGCATGAACCGATATTTGCGGGGTGAAGCATGAGCCAGTGGCTGGAGATGTTCGTTCACCGGACCGCTGGTTTCGGTCTGAATTACAACTTTCTGCTGGACGCTTATCAACGTGGAACCCTGGAGCAGGGCGCGTTGACCACGGTGCTGTTGTGCCTGTTCACCATCGTCGGCAGTTTGCTGGCGGGTGTGGGTTTGGCGGCGATGCTGACCTCAGGTAAACCCTGGTTGGCGAAGCCTGCGCGGGTGTTTGTGGAAGTCACCCGCAATACGCCGACGCTGGTGCAGCTGTATTGCGCGTTCCTGGTGCTGAACATGCTGTTGACCCAGGCCGTCGGCGCGGCAAATCCGCTGACACCGTTTGCGTGGGTGGTGATCGTGATATCGCTGCACAAGGGCGCCTTTCATGCCGAGGCCTTGCGCGCCGGCATCGAGGCCGTGCCGGCGGTGACGATGGAGGCGGCCAGTTCCCTGGCGTTCAACAGCCGTCAGTTGTTGTGGAACGTGCAACTGCCGTTGGCCATGCGCTTTGCCTTGCCGTCATTGATCAACAACCTGATCGATCTGGTGAAGATGACTGCCGTGGCCTCGGCCATTGCGGTTGGCGACATCACCTATGCGGCAATCATGATCTGGACCCAGAGCGACAACGTGCTGGAACTGATGATCCTGATCCTGAGCTTTTTCGGTCTGCTGAGTTTCATCGTCAATTGTGTGGGGCGCTACCTTGAAGCGCGCCTGAGGATGCCCGGTTATGGCCATTGAATCGTCCGTTGTTGCGCCGGTGGCCTGGCCGCGTCGGCATGTCGGCAAGCTTTTGTTGTTGCTCTGCGCCGTGCTGTGGCTGGTGTGGTTCACCCCGCACAGTTCGGTGCTCAAGGCGCTGCTGCAATGGTCACCGGCCCTGGCCGCAGGCTTTGGCCAGAACATTCTGATCAGTCTGGTCGCTATCGCACTGGGTTCGCTGCTGGGGTTGCTGGTGGGGGCAATGGGGTTGTCGCCGGTGCGAGTGCTGCGCCTGCCGGCAAAGATCTGGGTGCAGATCTTCCGCAATGCGCCGTGGCTGGTGCTGATCTATTTCACCACCTACGTGTTCCCGTTCGAGATCCGCATCGGCAGCACTTATGTTTCGTTCCCGGACTGGGTCAAGGTGACGATCGGCCTGGCCCTGCCGGCGAGTGCCAACGTCGCGGAAATCTTTCGTGGCGCCATTGCTTCGATCCCGAGCACCCAATGGGAAGCAGCACGTTCGCTGGCCTTCACCCGCGGGCAGATTTTCCGCTCGATCATCCTGCCGCAGTGCTTCAAGCGCATGTTGCCGCCGTGGATGAACCTGTATGCGGTGATCACCATGGGCACAGCGCTGGCCTCTTTGGTGGGCGTACACGATGTGATCGACACCGCACAGATCGCCAGCAACACCGTCAACATGACTGGCTTCACCGTGGTGATTTACCTGAGCCTGCTGGTGCTGTTCTTCGCTTATTGCTACCCGATTTCCCGACTCACCCAACGCCTGGAGCGACGTTATGCCTTCTACTGAAACCGTCGCCGAGCCTCTGGTCAGCCTGCGCGACCTGCATCTTTCGTTTGGCAGCAATGCGGTGCTCAAGGGCATCGACCTTGACGTGCACCGCGGCCAGGCTGTTTCGATCATCGGCCCGTCCGGCTCCGGTAAATCGACCATCCTGCGCTGCATCACCGGGCTGTTGCAGCCGCAGCGCGGCACCATCCGCGTCGGCGCCACCGAGGTGCACACCCTGGCCCAGGAAGCCCAGCGCATCGAGTTGCGCAAGCGCGTGGGGTTTGTCTTCCAGCAGTACAACCTGTTCCCGCATTTGTCGGTGCTGGAAAACCTGGTGATTGCGCCGCGCAAGGTGTTGGGGCAAAGCCGTATCGAGGCCGAAAAACAGGCCCGCGCGTTATTGGCCAAAGTGCGGATGGAGCACAAGGCCAACGCCTTTCCGGGGCAATTGTCCGGCGGCCAGCAACAGCGGGTAGCGATTGCCCGGGCGCTAGCGATGCGCCCGGAACTGATTCTGTTCGATGAGGTGACCTCGGCCCTTGACCCGGAAACCGTCGGCGAGGTGCTGACGGTGATTCGCGAGTTGACCGAAGAAGGCATGACCTGCGTGTTGGTCACTCACGAAATGCGTTTCGCCGAAGAAATCAGCGACATCGTCTACTTCACCGAAAACGGCGTGATCGTCGAGCACGGCAGCGCCGCTCAGATTTTTCAGCACCCGACCAGTGAACGCACCCAAGCGTTTCTGCGCCACGCAGTGGGTGATCCGGGACGCCGTCTCGCCATATCCAACGATCCGTATTTGCTGAGCAATCTGGGTCGCTACAGCCTGTCCGTCTAATACCGAGGAGCCTGTTCATGAGTACCGTTAACCGTGAAGTCGTCATCGAGGATTTCCTGAAGAAAATCCGCACCATCAACCAACGTGGCGTCGACCGCGCCGCGCTGACGGAAATCGTTGCCTTGCTCGAAGCCCTGGCAGAGCGCCGTGATCTGTTCAATTTCGACGAGTTCCCGGCACCGGTGCCGGGGCAGGGCAGCACGGCGTTCCGCTACCGTCTCAATGACGACGGCGACACGCCGACGCTGTACCTGAACTCGTTGTTGCCCGGCAAAAGCACCATCCCCCACAACCACGAAACCTGGGCGATCATCAGTGCCGTCGAAGGCCAGGAGATCAACTACGTTTACCGCCGTGATGACGAAGGTCGCGAGCCTGGTTTCACCACGCTGCATCTGGAACGGGAAGTGATCGTGCAACCCGGCACGTCGATCTCCTTTCTGGGTGAGGACCTGCACGGCATTCGCGTCGAAGGCAAGCAGGCGACCCTGCATTTTCATCTCTACGGCCTGCCGCTGGAATCGCTCAATGGCCGCTACGGTGTCGAGGCAGACGGGTGCATTCTCAATTACAACGCCTCGCAAATGGAGCCGTCGATCAAGGCCTACGCATGATCGATCTGGGTGACTGGCCCACCGGCAATGAAGTCGCGGCCAATGAGCGCTCTCTGGCGCTTCAATAAATTTTTTTAGCGGGACTCCCATGAGCCAGACCGTAACCCCAGGGCAATTGCAGCAGTGGCTGTTCGACGGGCAGGAAATTGCCCTGTTTGACGTACGCGAACACGGCCAGTATGGCGAAGCCCATCTGTTTTTCGGGGTAAACCTGCCCTACAGCCGACTGGAGCTGGAGGTTCGGCGCCTGGCGCCAAACCCTCAGGTGCGGCTGGTGATCTATGACCAGAATGGCGGGGATGTCGCGGCACGCTGCGCCGAGCGTCTTCAAGCCTTGGGGTACAGCCGCGTGCAGGTGCTCGAGGGCGGTGCCGATGGCTGGCAGGCCGCCGGTTATCAGCTGTTTTCCGGCGTGCATGTGCCGTCCAAGGCCTTTGGTGAGTTGGTGGAAGAGGCCAGTCACACGCCGCATGTCACTGCGCAACAGCTCGCGCAATGGCAGCACGAGGGCGAGCCTCTGGTGGTGCTGGACGGTCGGCCGTTCGATGAGTATCGCAAGATGACCATTCCCGGTTCTGTCTGTTGCCCGAATGGCGAACTGGGCTATCGCGTACAAGACCTGGTGCCGGACGACAGCACGCCGATCGTGGTCAATTGTGCCGGTCGAACCCGCAGCATTATCGGTGCCCAGACGCTGATCAATCTGGGTGTGAAAAACCCGGTCTACGCCCTGGAGAACGGTACGCAGGGCTGGTACCTGGAAGACTTCCAGCTGGAACATGGCAGCACCCGTCGCTATGCCGATGAAGTGTCATCGAAGAACTTGCCGCAACAACGCCTCGCGGCGGAGCAACTGGCCGAACAGACCGGGGTAAAAACCGTTGTGGCCGCGCAGGTAGAGCGCTGGGCCGGGGAGGACGCACGCAGCCTGTTTCTATGCGATGTGCGCACCGCCGAGGAGTTTGCCGCCGGCAGTCTGCCGGGTGCGCAACACACACCGGGTGGGCAGTTGATTCAATCCACCGATCTGTACATCGGCGTGCGTCAGGCACGGCTGGTGTTGATCGACAGCGACGGCGTGCGCGCGCCGATCGTTGCCAGTTGGCTTCGGCAGCTGGGGCATGAGGCTTATGTGCTGGCGGGAGGAGTGAGCAGTGGTCTGGCGTTACCCGCGCGGGAGACGACAGTGCACGAGACGTTGCCTTTGATCACCGCACAAGCCTTGACCGATGCGCTGAAGGATAACGCGGTGGCACTGGTTGATCTGCGCCCGAGCATGAGCTACCGCAAAGCGCATATCGCCGACTCGCGCTGGTCGATCCGTTCGTTGCTGGTCAATGAGCTTCACGGTGAGCAGAGACCTCTGGTGCTGCTGGCCGATGACCCGCGGTTGGCGGCTTTCGCCGCGCAGGAATTACCCGACACTCAGCGCGCACAAACCCGCTTGCTGGAAGGCGGTATCGACGCCTGGCGTGCGGCGGGGTTTGCAGTGCAAGAGGGTGCCAACACACCGCCCGATCAACAGTGCATCGACTTTCTGTTCTTTACCCATGATCGTCACTCCGGCAACAAGGACGCGGCGCGTCAGTACCTGGCCTGGGAAATTGGCTTGTTGGCGCAAATGAGCGCAGACGAAATCGCCAGTCTCAAACCACTGCGCGTGCAGCCTCAAGCGGTTCGTGATGCGCGGGTCCGTACCCGTCTGGTGCACGCGGCGCGTGCTGAAAAGGGCAGTGGCAGCCGGGGAGTCAACCTGCCGGTCAGTCGATTGAGCACGGTGCTGTTCGACAACCTGGCGCAGATGCGCGATGCCCGTGCTCGCCGTGATAGCGAGCGCGTTCTGAGCTATGGCGCCCGGGGCAACCCGACGGCGTTCGCCCTGGAAGATCTGGTGACGGAACTGGAGGGCGGTCACCGCACCCGTCTGTTCGGCACCGGGTTGGCAGCGGTGGCGCAGACGTTCCTGGCTTATCTGCGACCCGGCGATCATGTGCTGATCACCGACGCGGTGTACGCGCCCGTGCGGCGTCTGGCCCGGGAGCTGCTTGAGCCGTTCGACATTCAAGTAAGCTACTTCGCGCCTGATGGCAGCGACTTGCAGGCGCAACTGCAAGCCAACACCAAAATGGTCTACACCGAAGTGCCCGGCTCGCTGCTGTATGAGCTCAGCGACTTGCCGGCCATTGCCGCGCTGTGTAAACCACGGGGCATCCTGCTGGCCGTGGACAACACCTGGGGTTCGGGCTACCTGTACCGGCCACTGACCCTGGGCGCGGACATCTCGATCATGGCGTTGACCAAGTACTTGTGCGGTCACAGTGATGTGGTCATGGGCAGCGTCTGTACCCGGCAAAAGGTCTGGCAACCGTTGGCGTCCATGAGCGACACCTTTGGCATCGCCGTCAGTCCCGACGACGCCTGGCTGGTGCTGCGCGGCGCACGAACACTGGCGCCACGCCTGGAGGTGCACGAGCGCCAGGCCCTGGAAATCGCTCACTGGCTACAAGCGCAACCGCAGGTGAAACGCGTGTTCCACCCAGCGCTGCCCGATCACCCCCATCACGCGTTGTGGCGACGGGACTTCACTGGCAGCAACGGTTTGCTTTCCTTCGAACTGCACGATGCCGACGTCACCTGCGTCGAGCGCTTCATCGACGCGCTGCAGGTGTTTGGTCTGGGGGCTTCCTGGGGTGGCTACGAAAGCCTGATTACGCTTGCTGACACGTCGGATCGCAACAGTGCCTCGGATCGCCTGTTGAATCCGGTACTGCGGCTACACATCGGGCTAGAGGATGTCGGGGCATTGATTGAGGATTTACAGCGGGGGTTTGCCGCTCTGGAATAAAGATCGGTGAATGGTGAGCAGGGGGAAAAACCGACAGGGGGCCTAACTGACGTAGCAAAATATTATAAATGTCACGCATTTATAATGAATTAGGTTATGCGTAATCAGTATTTTACGTGACACGGCTACCGTTTTATCTTGATAAAAGAGGCCGTCGTCGAATTCAGTCGCTTGAAAGCTTCGGCCTACGAATGGACCCCCATCGGTCTTGTCCTTTCCCTGAAAACAGCAACGAGACCGCGCGTGCGGATCGACCCAAACTGCCTGAAAAGGCATCTGGAGACGAACGTGCGTTACCTGACGAAATTGGCGGTCGGCATGGCCGCCGCATTGCTGTGCCTCGCTGCAAACGCGCAAACGCTGGTGGTCGGTGACCAAAGTTACAATGCCCAGGCCGTGATGGAAGCGGCCGGTGTGCTTGACGATTTGCCTTATACCCTTGAGTGGAAGCAATTCACTGCAGGCTCGCCAGTCGCCGAGGCACTGAACGTCGGCAGTCTGGATATCGGGCTGCTCGGAGATGCGCCAGCGCTTTTCCTTGGCGCCTTGGGCGCACCTATCAAGATCATTGCCGTGGGTCGACAGAACCTGGGTGGCGTGGCCATTCTGGTCCGCAAGGACTCCGCCATCCACAGTCTTGCGGATCTTCGCGGCAAGCGCGCCGCCCTCTGGAAAGGCTCGTGGAGCCAGCAATTGCTGCTGACCGCGCTGGATAAAGCGGCTGTGCCACGGGATTCGCTGGACTTGCGCTACCTCAGCGCGCTCGATGCCTCCCACGCGCTGGATGGTGGATCAGTGGACGTCATCGCTACCTGGGAACCCTACGTCACCCAGCAGGAACGGCAGGGTGCGCGGGTGTTGGCCACTGCTGAAGGCTTGATTCCAGCACAGAGCTTTGTTGCAGCCAACGCCAAGGCGGTCGACGCCAAGCGCACGCAGATCAATGATTTTCTCCAGCGGTTGAAGAAAGCCCGTGAGTGGACGCTGCAAAGTCCCGCCAATACCCAGGCATATGCAGATGCCTGGGCCAAACGCACACGGGCCGACGGTGACATTGCGCGCTTCTGGTTTGCCCGAGCCCGAACCAGCATTGAGCCATTGAGCCCACAAGCGACTGTCGAGGCGCAAAAGACCGTGGACTTCTTCGCCGGACTAGGCCTCATCAAGTCCTATCCCGCTGCAAGCCTGTTCGACAATTCATTCGCGGCGTCCTTACAGCCGGCCTCTGCCCAGGCGCTGCCGTAAAGGCGTTTGGCTGACAGTCACAGCTTCCCAGATTGACAAGGAGTACTTCGGACATGAGCAAGAGACAGATCAAGCTGGGCGCCCTGACAATGGGCTGCGGCGGGCCCGGCAGGCATAACCTGTGGCTTGACCCTGAGTTACCGGCAGATGCCAGCGTCAACATCGATTGGTACATCGACATCGCGCGCCAGGCGGAGGCGGCATTGTTCGACCTGATGTTCATCGTCGACAGCCAGTTCATCACCCCGGGGTCGCCTTCACATTACCTCAATCGCCTGGAGCCGCTGACGCTGCTCTCGGCGCTTGCGGTCAGCACGCGTCATCTGGGACTCGTCGGCACGCTGACGACTTCCTACAACTCGCCCTATAACGTGGCGCGGCGCCTGGCATCGCTCGACCTGATCAGCAAGGGCCGCGCGGGCTGGAACGTCGTCACCAGTGGAGATGCTGGCACCGCCGGCAATTACAGTCGCGACGAGCACTACGATTACGACACTCGCTACGAGCGGGCGCAGGAACACGTCCAGGTTGTCCAGAGGCTGTGGAATTCCTATGAAGAGGATGCATTCGTGCGCAACAGGGCGACGGGGCAGTTCCTCGACGCCAGCAAGCTGCACACCCTCAATCACAAGGGCGAGCACTTTTCCGTGGTCGGCCCGCTGAACATTCAGCGTTCGCCCCAGGGCCAGCCTGTGATCTTCCAGGCCGGCGATTCCGAGCAGGGGCGCGACCTGGGCGCCGCCACTGCCGATGTGATTTTCACCCATGCGGCCAGCATCGAGCAGGGCCAGGCCTTTTACCGCGATATCAAGGGCAGGGCGGCGCGCCTTGGCCGCGATCCGGAGCAACTGCTGGTGCTGCCGGGTGCCGAGATCTATGTCGGTGACAGCGACGATCATGCCCGTGAGATCGAGCAGCACTACCATCAGGCCGACCACAGCTTTGCGCTGGCGTTGAAGGAGTTCGGTCGCAACTTCGGGTGGCACGATTTCAGTCAGTACGACCTTGATGCTCCATTCCCTCAGGAGAGTCTGGAGTTTGCGCGCAGCAGCTTCTTTACCAACGCCAAGCGTATCGCCGACCAGGCGCGTGAGAAAAGATTCACCCTGCGTAAAGCCGTAGAGTTCGGACGGCAGCTGCGTCCGGGTGCCTTCGTTGGATCAGCGCAGACGGTTGCACAAAAGATGGCTGACTGGTTTGAGGCTCGGGCGCTGGATGGTTTCAACATCTACATCGGCCACCCAGGACAGTTCGGCCGCTTTACCAAAGAGGTCATACCGCTGTTGCAAGAGCGCGGGGTTTATCGCACGGCTTACGAAGGTACGACCTTGCGCGAAAGCCTGGGGCTGGACATTCCTCGATTCCGTCGGGGAGGTTAGCCGCACGACCGAACGGGTTTGTGACATTAGAGCTTTTGTCGTGGCTTGTCGGCAGCGGCCGGCGGCGTGTGCCGGGGTGTTCGTCATAAAAGGCATGCTCCAGGTATAAATACCGATCAGTTAAAGAGATGAGCGGCCCTTCGTAGGAGCTGGCTTGCCAGCGAAGACCGCCAGAGCGACATGGATAACCAATCTATACGCGTAATCGTTAGCGACCATCGCTGGCAAGCCAGCTCCTACAGTGTTTGCTTAACTGACCCGATTAAAGCTAATCCCATAAAAATCCGCTGTGAAATTCTCTTTGGTCATATCTTCCCGGACCTGGGCGATCTGGGCAGCAATGGTTATCGCGGCTATGCCGAACACATCAAGCGCGTCGCTCGTGACCACGGGCTGACGCTACGCCAGACAGCCTTGCGTTTCGCCGCGCCGTTTTCGAATTTTGTCGGCTCGCCGAAAACCGTCGCCGACGAGATCGAACGCTGGTTTGTCGAAGGGGCCGTCGATGGTTTCAACATCCGCGTCGGCGCGCCAGGCGAATTCGCCCGCTTCACCGACGAAGTCCTGCCGCTGCTGCGCGAGCGCGGCTTGTTCCGCAACGAATACAGCCACAGCACCTTGCCCGGTCATCTGGGGCTGCCGGTGCCAGTCAATCGCCACACTGCTGCCCGTGAACTTTTACAGGCAAAGAGCGCGTAAGCCTCGCGTTGCCGTTGCCCCGCCCCTGTAGGAGCGCAGCTTGCTCGCGATGGACGTCAACGATGACGCGTCCTTTCTGAATGATCGCGTTGACGGACGTTTTTCGCGAGCAGGCTCGCTTGTAGGAGCAAAGCTTTGCTCCTACAAGGGAATTGCGTACAGCATTTGAAGTGTCGATTGTTCGCCACAGCAAACAATCAATTCAGGTTTTTGCCGTAGTCAGGGCTATAACCGCTGCTTACTCTGGGGGTGAAGTTCAAATTCATTCACCGCAGCGAGACCTGTCATGACCGATGCTAGCGACAACAAAGAAATTGCCCAGTACATCCACGGCGCCCATGTCGCCGGCAGCGGTGTGCGCACTCAACCCATTTACAACCCGGCCACCGGCGCTGTCAGTCGCCATGTACGACTGGGGAACCAGCAGGACGTAGACGCCGCAGTGGCTTCTGCCGAGGCTGCCTTTCCTGCCTGGTCGAACACGCCACCCATTCGTCGCGCCCGGGTATTGTTCAAGTTTCTGGAGCTGTTGAACCAGAACAAAGACGCGCTGGCGCACCTGATCACTGCCGAACATGGCAAGGTCTTCACCGATGCCCAGGGCGAAGTGGCCCGGGGTATCGACATCGTCGAGTTCTCTTGTGGCATTCCGCAGTTGCTCAAGGGCGACTTCTCCGATCAGGTGTCCACTAACATGGACAACTGGACGCTGCGTCAACCATTGGGTGTCGTCGCAGGCATCACGCCTTTCAACTTTCCGGTGATGGTCCCGATGTGGATGTTCCCGGTCGCAATCGCGGCGGGCAACACCTTCATTCTCAAGCCAAGCCCAACCGACCCTAGCGCCAGCCTGTTCATGGCTGACTTGCTGAAACAGGCCGGTCTGCCTGACGGCGTGTTCAACGTGGTGCAAGGCGACAAAGAGGCTGTTGATGCCTTGCTGGTACACCCTGATGTGAAAGCGGTGTCCTTCGTCGGCTCCACGCCAATCGCCAATTACATCTACGAGACCGGCGCTCGCCACGGCAAGCGCGTGCAGGCCCTGGGCGGCGCGAAGAACCACATGGTGGTCATGCCTGACGCTGACGTCGATCAGGTGGTTGATGCACTGATCGGCGCGGGCTATGGCTCGGCAGGCGAGCGCTGCATGGCGATCTCGGTAGCGGTGCTGGTGGGCGATGTGGCTGACAAAGTCATGCCAAAACTGCTGGAGCGTACCAAAGCGCTGAAGGTCCTCAACGGTAGCAACCTGGCTGCTGAAATGGGCCCGATCGTCACGCCGGCCGCCCATGCCCGTATCACCGGCTATATCGAGCAAGGCATCAACGAAGGCGCGCAATTGCTGGTTGATGGTCGTAACTTCAACAGCGCAGACGCCGGCGAAGGTTGCGAGGAAGGCTTCTGGATGGGCGGCACACTGTTCGACCACGTCACCCCGGACATGCGTATCTACAAAGAAGAAATTTTTGGCCCGGTGCTGGCCTGCATGCGCGTGCCTGATTTCGCCACCGCCGTGCAGTTGGTCAACGACCACGAATTCGGCAACGGCGTGGCCTGCTTCACCCGCGATGGCAACGTGGCGCGCGAATTCAGCCGTCGCATCCAGGTCGGCATGGTAGGCATCAACGTGCCGATCCCGGTACCCATGGCCTGGCAAGGCTTTGGCGGCTGGAAAAAGAGCCTGTTTGGTGACATGCATGCTTACGGAGAGGAAGGCGTACGGTTCTATACCAAGCAAAAATCCATCATGCAGCGCTGGCCGGAAAGCATCGGCAAAGGTGCCGAGTTCGCGATGCCGACTGCGAAATAAAACTGCCGTTTCGATGAGGGGATGCAGGCGTGATAAATCAGTTGATTAATAAAGACGATCAGTCTAATAATCGGCGCATGACGAATATTACTGCTACCCCTCGCAAGCGTGGTCGCCCGGCGAAAGTCGCAGGCGACTTCCGGGAAACACGTGAGACCCTGTGCCGAGCCGGCGTCGCCGCCTTGACGGAGAAGGGGTTTTCAGCCACTGGCATTGACGAAATCCTCAAGTCAGTCGGCGTGCCCAAAGGCTCGTTCTATCATTTCTTCGCGAGCAAGGAAGCTTACGGCAGTGAGTTGATCACGCTTTACGCCCGCTATTTCGTGCGCAAGCTTGATCGGTTCCTGCTCGACGAAAGTCTGACACCGCTCAAACGCATCGAAGCCTTTTGTGAGGAAGCAGAGCGCGGCATGCAGCGGTTCGATTTCCAACGAGGTTGCCTCGTCGGTAATTTGGGACAGGAGATGGGAGCACTGCCGGAATCCTTTCGTGCACAGCTTACCGATGTACTACTGGATTGGCAGGCCCGGTTCGAGCGCTGCCTGGAGGAAGCCAAGGCAACCGGTGAAATTTCCAGCGATGCGGATTGCGCGCGCTGGGCGGCGTTTTTCTGGATTGGCTGGGAAGGTGCTGTTCTGCGCGCCAAGCTTGAACGCAACGGGGAGCCGTTACGGGTATTTGCAGATCTGTTTTTGACGAGCCTTGGGTCTTAGGCTCTTTTTTTTCACCTTTAATATACGATCGGTCTAATTAATATTGCGGCCTGTGCATCGTTCGTAAGAAGTGAGGCGTCCCAATGAGTGAGCCAACTTTCGACTACATCATCATCGGTGCCGGCACGGCCGGTTGCTTGCTGGCCAACCGGCTCAGCGCCGATCCGAACCACCGCGTGTTGCTCCTTGAGGCCGGCGGCCCGGACAACTATCCGTGGATTCACATTCCCGTGGGCTATCTGTATTGCATCGATAACCCCCGTACCGACTGGCGGTTCCGAACCGCGCCATCGGCCGGACTCAACGGCCGTGAATTGCTCTATCCACGGGGCAAGACACTGGGCGGAAGCTCAAGCATCAACGGCATGATCTACATGCGCGGCCAGGCTCAAGACTACGAGCACTGGGCACAAGTCACCGGCGATGAAGAGTGGAATTGGGAAACCTGCCTGAAGGACTTCCGTGCCCACGAGGACCACTATCGCCTCGATGCGGCGATAAGCGAGGGCGAAGACAGCCAGGCCGCACGCTTTCGAACCTTGCACAGCAACGGCGGCGAATGGCGCGTTGAAAAACAACGGCTGCGCTGGGACATCCTTGATGCCTTTGCAGAAGCGGCAAAGCAGGCAGGCATTGCGGCAACCGATGACTTCAACGGCGGTGACAACCGCGGTGTTGGTTACTTTGACGTCAATCAGCGCAGCGGCTGGCGCTGGAACGCATCCAAGGCGTTTCTCAGGCCGATCCTCAAACAACGCCCGAACCTGACTGTCTGGACCGGTGCGCAAGTCTCTCGCCTGCGGTTTGAACAGCGTGAAGACGGGCAGCAAGTGTGTTGCGGCGTCGAACTGATTCACGAAGGCGGGCACCGTAAAGTCCGGGCCAACCGTGAGGTGGTGCTCAGCGCCGGCGCCATCGGCAGTCCGCAGTTGCTGCAGCTTCAGGTATCGGCGATGCCGCCTTGCTGAACGATCACCAGATTGCGGTGGTGCGGCATTTACCCGGCGTGGGTGCAAACCTGCAGGACCATTTGCAGATCCGTTCGGTCTACAAGGTGCACGGTGCGTCGACCCTGAACACCAAGGCGACCACGCTCATGGGCAAGGCCGCTATCGCCCTTGAGTACGCACTCAAACGCAGTGGGCCGATGAGTATGGCGCCTTCGCAGTTGGGTATTTTCACCAGCAGTGATGAATCCTATATCCAGCCCAATCTGCAGTACCACGTACAACCGTTGAGCCTGGAAGCGTTCGGACAACCGCTACACACGTTCCCCGCCATTACCGCCAGCGTCTGCAACATCCACCCGACCAGTCGCGGCACGGTATCGATTCGCAGCGCGGATTTTCGCGACGCTCCAATCATTGCCCCCGACTACCTGAGCACCGACGAAGACCGTCGCGTGGCGGCTGATTCGCTGCGTGTGACACGGCGCATCGCCTCACAGCCGGCGATGGCGCACTTCGTCCCGGAAGAATACAAACCGGGCGTTCAGTACCAGACCGATGAACAACTGGCACGCCTGGCAGGCGACATTGGCTCGACAATTTTTCATCCAGTAGGCACGGCAAAAATGGGCAAGGCGTCCGATCCGATGGCCGTCGTCGACAGTCATCTGCGCGTACACGGCATCCAGGGTCTGCGGGTCGTCGACGCGAGCATCATGCCGACCATCACGGGCGGCAACACCAACAGTCCGACCCTGATGATCGCCGAGAAAGCGGCGCGCTGGATCATCGCTGGCAACTAATCCATCCAAAGAGGAAATAATTACATGGATAACTCGCAAGGTCTGCCTGCCAAGAAGGGGCCGTTGGACGGCATCACTGTCCTGGATTTCTCACGCGTGCTGTCAGGCCCGTATTGCACGATGGTGCTCGCCGACCTCGGCGCCCGCGTGATCAAGGTCGAACGACTCGCCACCGGCGACGACACACGTGCCTTCGGCCCCTTTGTCGAGGATGACTCCGCGTATTTCACCTGTTTCAACCGGGGCAAGGAAAGCATCGCGCTGGACCTGAAAAGTCCACGAGACCGTGAGCTGGTCGAGCGCATGCTTGCCGAGGCCGACGTGCTCGTAGAAAACTTCCGACCCGGCGTGATGGACCGCCTGGGCTACGGTGCTGAACGGCTCGCGCAAACTCATCCGCATCTGGTTTATGCCTCCATTTCGGGCTTCGGCCAGACCGGCCCCATGAGTGACCTGCCGGGCTACGACATGGTGGTCCAGGCCATGGGCGGCATCATGAGCCTGACCGGCTGGCCCGATGCACCGCCAGCCCGCGTCGGCACCAGCTTTGGCGATCTCAGCGCCGGGCTGTTTGCGGTGATCGGCATCGTCTCGTCGCTGTACAAACGCACCCGGGACGCACAGGGCTCTCGCGTGGATATCGCGATGCTGGACTGCCAGGCGGCACTCATGGAAACCGCCTTGGCGACTTACGACGTGGAAGGGAAGGTGCCAACACGTACGGGCGATGCCCATCCCTCGCTCTCGCCGTTTGAAGCGTATGACGCGCAAGACGGCCGCTTCATCATTGCCGCGGGTAACGATCAGCTGTTCATGCTCATGGCCGACGCGCTGGGCAACCCGCAAATGGCGCTGGAGCCGCAGTTCCTCAGTAACGCCCAGCGTTGCCGCAATCGACCGGCGTTGATTCAGGCGATCCAGGCAATCACGCTGACCGCCCCCGCAGCACACTGGATTGACCGCCTCAACGAAGCAGGGGTGCCGTGCTCACCGATCAACACCATCGACAAACTGTTCGAACATCCGCAGTTGCAAGCACGCAACATGATCATCCAGGTGCAGGGCGAGGGCGGGCGCGCGTTCCGTACTGCCGGCAACCCGATCAAGCTCAACGCCTATGCCGACATCGATGTCGCCACGCCGCTGCGCGCACCCGGCCTGGATGAGCATCGTGAACGCATCCTTTCGCAGCTGATGTCGCACACCGGGGACTACGCGCCCGCCACCGGCACCTTCGATGAATCGCTGCTGCAAGAAGTTATCTAGAACATCTTCCAACTTTTCGATCCTGCCCATTTAACCAGGAGAATCCTCCATGACAGCCGCAACTGCTCCGACCACCCAAGACAAAAAATCGGCAATCACCAACGTCAAATCCAGCAACGAGACACAGACGAGTAACGCATCGGCACCTCGCTACGAATCGATTCTGGTCGAACGGCGCGAACGCGTCGGGCTGATCACGTTGCACAGACCCAAGAGCCTCAATGCACTGAGCGTGGCCATGTCCCGCGAAGTCGTCGCAGCGCTGCACGACTTCGATGCCGATGACAACATCGGCGCCATCGTCATCGCCGGCAGCCCACGGGCTTTTGCCGCAGGCGCGGACATCGAGGAAATGGCTGACAAGACCTTGGTAGAACTGCAGCAACACGACGTTTTCGCTGCCTGGTCGCAATTGCTCACCGTGAGCAAACCGATCATCGCGGCCGTCAGCGGCTATGCGCTGGGTGGCGGTTGCGAACTGGCGATGATGTGCGACTTTATTATCGCTTCAGAAGACGCACAGTTCGGCCAGCCGGAAATCAAGCTGGGCATCCTGCCCGGCATCGGCGGCACGCAACGCCTCACCCGATCGGTTGGCAAGGCGCTGGCGATGGACATGATCCTCACCGGTCGCACCATCAACGCCACCGAAGCCAAGGCTGCCGGGCTGGTTTCCCGAGTCGTACCCTCAGCTGACCTGCTGCAAACCGCACTGGAGGCCGCACACACCATCGCCGGCTACAACGCCCCCGCAGTGCGAATGGCCAAGGAAGCGATCAATCGCGCACTGGAAGTGGGCCTGGCCGAAGGCATGCTGCACGAGCGCAGACTGTTCCAGGCAGCATTCGCCACCGATGGCCAGAAGGAAGGCATGCAGGCTTTTCTCGCCAAGCGGGCGCCTGTTTTTCGGCATCGTTGAAGCCGCCTGACAGCCGACCTGGTCGGTAGCTCGTACGCAAATTACCTGTAGGAGCCGGCTTGCTGGCGAAGGCGGTACACAGGCAGTGCACTGTTGACTGGACTGCCGCCTTCGCCAGCAAGCCGGCTCCTACGGGGTCACGTGTTTTCCAATGCCTTGCGCAGGGGTTAACTCGCTTCCGCTCTGCTTTGGCCTGAGCTTTTGCTTTGTTCATGGCGAGGTGAAAAAATAGACTCCATTGTTTCCATGCGAGAACAATCAAATCATGCCTAAAGTGGAAGTCGAACGACTCTGGACCCATGTGCACTGGCTGGCGATCCTTGCGGAGCAGGGCACCTACACCGCGGCAGCGGCCAGACTTGGGGTGAGCAAGTCAGCGGTGAGCCAGCGAATTGTCGAGCTGGAAAAGGCCACGGGACTGAGTCTGGTATTGCGCACCACTCGCAGTGTTCGATTGACTGATGCGGGAAACGCGTTGGTCCGTGACGTGCGCAGTGCGTATGAGCAAATTGCCCACAGTTTTGCCGATGTTCGCGACTCGGCAGGTGTAGCGCGGGGACTTCTACGGTTGACGGCTCCGGTAGCATTTGCCCGCCAGCATTTGGTTCCGGAACTGGCCGGTTTCCTCAACGAATATCCCGAAGTCAGAGTGCAGCTTGACGTTTCCGATCAGATTTCCCCCATCGCTTCGGAAGGTTTTGATCTGGCTATTCGGCACAGTGATCAGATCCCGGATACCCATGTCGCCTGGAAATTATGCGCGACGCATTCGGTGCTTGTTGCGACCCGCAGCTATCTGGATAGATACGGCCAACCTCAACGTCCGGAAGATCTTCTGGAACACAACTGCCTGTACTACCCGCGAGGCAACGACACACCGGCCTGGGCTTTCGAGGCCCTCGATTCCTCGCAAGTGGCGGGGAAACGGCTGACTGTTCCTGTCAAAGGCACATTCGCAACCAACAATAGCGAAGCATTGCGTGATGCGGCTTTGACTGATTTGGGCATCGCGCTGTTGCCCGATTTCAGCGCTCAAGCCGGACTGAAGAGCGGCGCCTTGGTGCAGGTGCTGCCAACGTGGAAATCAGCAGGCGCCTTCCCGGAGAACATTTATCTGGTGCGCCCTTACTCCGCACATGTGCCCAGAGCCGTCAGCGTTTTTGTCGACTACCTGCGAGGGCGATTCGCGGCCGGATTTACCTACAAGAACCAGTAGAAGCTGGCTTGTCAGCGAAAGCGGCGGTTCAGACACCTCACTTATCGACTGGAAGACCGCACACCTCTCCCTTGTTGGAGCGAAGCTTGCTCGCGATGGACGTCAACGATAACGCGCCCTGTCTGAACGATCGCGCTTGTCGCACGTTTTTTAGCGAGCAGGCTCTCCCACAGAGATTCAGCGTGATTTCTGTGGGAGCTCGCCCTTACAGGCTGCCGACCAGATGGCCACCGTCCACAGCCAGTACCGCGCCGGTCATGAACGCGCCGGCCTCGCTCGCGAGCAGAAGGAACGGGCCTTCCAGTTCCTGCAGGCTTCCAAGTCGACGCATCGGCACGGTTTCGCGTATGTACGCCTGGCCCTTGTCGCTATCGAAATAGGCGTCGTTCATTTCGGTCTTGAAGTAACCCGGCGCAATCGCATTGACCCGGATCTGGTAACGAGCCAGTTCCAGCGCCAGCGATTTGCTCAGCTGCACCACGCCAGCCTTCGCCGCGCAGTAGTGGCTGTACCCGGTGCCCACGCGCACACCGAGCATCGAGGCGATGTTGACGATGCTGCCGGGGCGCTGCGCCTTGGCGAGCCGTTGCGCGGCGCACTGGGCAACGCGCCAGACGCCATCAAGGTTGGTCGATAGCATCGCGCGCCAATCGGCCTCACTGATCTCCAGCACTCTTTGTCCATTGCCGATACCGGCATTGTTGAGTACCACGTCTACCACACCGAAAACGATCTCGGCTGCGTCAAACGCTGCTTCAACACTGTCCCGATCCGTGACGTCCAAAGCCACGGCAAGCGCTTCGCCGCCGGCCTCGCGAATGTCTTCAGCGAGCTGCTGCAAGCGCTGGACACGTCGGGCGCCGAGCACCACACGAGCCCCGGCACCACTGGCCACTCGCGCCAGGTGTGCACCAATGCCGCTGGAGGCGCCAGTGACAAACACCGTCTTGCCCGTCAGAGAAAAACTGTTGAGAACGTCCATCACAGCACCTCAAATAAGCCGGCTGCACCCATGCCACCGCCGACGCACATGGTCACCACCACGTATTTAACCCCACGGCGTTTACCCTCCAGCAAGGCATGACCCACCATGCGCGAGCCGCTCATGCCATAAGGGTGACCGATTGAAATCGCGCCACCGTTTACGTTGAGCCTGTCGTTATCGATACCCAGTCTGTCGCGGCAGTAGATCACCTGGCAGGCGAAGGCTTCGTTGAGTTCCCAGAGGCCGATGTCATCGACTTTCAGCCCATGCTGCTTCAGCAGTTTTGGTACAGCCAGCACCGGACCGATGCCCATCTCCTCCGGCGCCAGGCCCGCCACTGCGATGCCCCGGTACAGGCCCAGCGGTTGCAGGTTGCGCTGTTCGGCCAGTCGCGCGTCCATCAACACGCAGGCACTGGCGCCATCGGACAATTGGCTGGCGTTACCGGCGGTGATGCAGCCGCCTTCGATCACCGGTTTGAGTTTGCTCAGGTCGTCAAGGATTGTCTGTGGGCGGTTGCCTTCATCCAGGCTCAGGCTGACCTGTTCATGGCTGACCACACCGCTGGCCTTGTCCACCACCTGTTTGGTGACCGTGACGGGCACTATTTCTTGCCTGAACAAACCTGCCTGTTGCGCAGCGGCGGTTCGCTGTTGCGATTGCAGGCTGTAGAGGTCTTGCGCTTCACGGCTGATGCCGTAGCGCTTGGCGACCAGTTCGGCGGTTTGCAGCATCGGCATATAGGCGAGGGGGACGTTGCGCAGGACGCTTTCGTCATGCTGGCTACCGACCCATTCCATATGACGGTTTTGCACCAGGCTGATGTGTTCCTGCCCCGCGCCAACGGTCACCTGCATGCCGTCGACCATGATTTGCTTGGCGGCGGTCGCGATGGCCATCAGACCCGAAGCGCACTGGCGGTCCAGGGTCTGACCGCTGACGGTCAGCGGCAGGCCTGCGGCCAACGCGCTCATGCGGCCCAGGTTCCAGCCAGCCGTGCCGGCGGGCATGCCGGTGCCCATCACCAGGTCTTCGATTTCACCGGTCTCGATACCGGCTCGCTCGACGGCGGCGCGAATCGCGAAGCTGGCCATGGTCGGGGAAGTGGTGATGTTGAAGGCACCGCGAAACGCCTTGCCGATCGGCGTGCGGGCAGTGGAAAGGATAACGGCTTCTTTCATTTTGTTGTTCCTGTTCAAGAGATGCTAGGTCCCAGGGCCTGCCCCTGTAGGAGCCGGCTTGCTGGCGAAGACGACCGTTCAGTCGATACATAAGCGGCTGGTCCACCGCCTTCGCCAGCAAGCCGGCTCCTACACGGGATTGGTGTAACGCCAAAATCTGGTCTTAGATTCGTTCGATACGGGTCTTGCCGGCAGCAACCAGTCGTTCCAGTAATGGGGCAGGGTGGAACCACATCTCGCCGTATTCACCGAGCGCCTGGCGGTAATGGGTAATACCGGCCAATACAGTGTTCAGGCCAATCTGCTCGGCATAGTGCAGCGGTCCGCCAAGCCAGGCCGGGAAGCCGTAACCGTTGATCCATACCAGATCAATGTCGCCAGCGCGTTCGGCGATGCCTTCGTCGAGCAGCTGGATGCCTTCGTTGATCAGCATGAACAGGCAGCGATCATGAATTTCCTGGGTGGTGATCGGCCGTCGCGCGATATCCAGTTCGCCGGCGATGCGTTCAGCCAGCGAGATAACCTCGAAGTCTTCCTTGCGCTCGCGGCCTTCATAGATATACGCGCCACGCTTGGTCTTCTGACCGAAGCGACCCAGCGCGTTCAGCTCATCGGCGATCCGGCAGTAGCTCGGATCATGGGCAATCGCCTCACGGCGGGATTCGCGCACCAGGAAGCTGACGTCGATCCCGGCCAGGTCGTGCATTGCCATCACGCCATGGCCAGGCCCAGGTCGGTAAGCACCTGGTCAATCTGCGCGGGAGCCGCACCCTCCAGCACCAGACGATGGGCCTCGCGGGAGTAGGGCTCGAGCATGCGGTTGCCAATGAAGCCGAAGCACACGCCGGATACCACAGGGATCTTGCCAATCGTCTTGCCCAGTTTCAGTACGGTCGCGAGCACCTCGGGAGCGGTGAGCTCGCCGCGTACCACTTCCAGCAAACGCATTACATTGGCCGGGCTGAAAAAATGCAGGCCGATGACGTCTTGTGGCCGACGCGTAACGGCGGCGATCTGGTCAACATCGAGCGTGGAGGTGTTGCTGGCCAGAATCGCGCCCGGCTTGCACACCTCATCGAGGGTGCGGAATACCTGTTGTTTGATTGGCAGGCTCTCAAATACCGCCTCGATCACCAGGTCGCACGCGGCAATGTCGGCATAGTCGAGGGTGCCGGTCAGCAAGGCCATGCGTTGGTCCAGTTCGGCCTGGGTGAGCTTGCCGCGTTGCAGGCTGATCTCGTAGCTGTTGCGGATTTGCCCGAGTCCACGTTCAAGGGCGTCGGGTTTGAGTTCCAGCAGCGTGACTGGAATGCCGACGTTGGCGAAGTTCATGGCGATGCCACCGCCCATGGTCCCCGCGCCGATTACCGCGACACGGGCTATCGGACGCAGGGCTGTGGATGAGCTGACACCGGCCACTTTGCCGGCTTCGCGCTCGGCAAAAAACACGTGACGCAAGGCCTCGGATTGCGATGAGGCTTCGGCTTCCTTGAACAGTGCGACTTCGCGCTGCAGCCCGGCGTTCAGCGGTAGCACGCAGGCGGACTCGACGGCCGCCAGCACCAGGCGTGGCGCCAGGCGATTTTTCCAGCGAGGTTCGTGGCTGGTGCGATAGCGGGCGAAAAAGTCTTCAGGCAGGGCGGCGGCCGGATTGGCATGAGGGTCTGCGGGGCGCGCCGCTGCACCCATGTCAATCAACTCCCGGGCGAAGCTACGTGCGCCATCGAGCAGGTAATCGCCTTCGTTGATCAAGCGGTCGATCAGGCCCAGGTCAAGGGCACGGCTGGCGCTGACCGGCTGGCCGGACATCATCATTTCCAAAGCAGGTTCGGCACCGATCAACCGCGGCAAACGCTGCGTCCCGCCCGCACCGGGCAAAAGACCCAGGTTGATTTCCGGCAGGCCGAGACGGCTGTTGGCCGCGCTGATGCGGTAACCGCAAGCCAAGGCCAGTTCCAGGCCGCCACCGAGGGCGAAGCGGTCGATGCAAGCAATCATCGGCTTGTCGATCTGGGTGAAACGCACCAGGAGGTCGGGCAGGGAAGGGGCGGCGAAAGACGCAGGGAGACCGAATTCAGTGATGTCGGCGCCGGCGCAAAACAAGCCGTTTTCACCGTGCAGAATGATCGCGGACACCGCAGGGTCGCTGGCGGCGCGATCACAGGCTTCGAGAATAGCCGCACGCAGGGGTTGTCCGAGTGCGTTGACGGGCTTTGATGCCAGGCCGATCAGCGCGAGGTTGTCTTCGACGTGGTAGGTGACCAGAGTACTCATGATGCTTTCCTGAAGTTCGTTAAAGGAGTACCGCAAACCCTGTAGGAGCGAGCTCGCTCGCGATGGACTACAAGACACCGCGTTCACCCTGAAAACACGCGTTATCGTTGACGACCATCGCGAGCAAGCTCGCTCCTACAGGGGGCATTTGGTTCATCTAGAACCAGCTGTCCTGCATGTAGTAGGCGACATGGTTGGCGTCTGTGAGCAGACGCGCCTGGGATTGCAGCGAAGCCAGTTCCCAGGTCATGAAGTAGTGCGCCGCCTGCAACTTGCCTTGGTAAAAATCCACATCGCTGCCATTGGCGCCAGCGCTGAGGGCTTGGTTAGCCAGCAGTGCCTTGCGCAGCCAGATCCAGCCGACGACCACGCGACCAAAAATGTCCAGATAAGGCGTGGCGTTGGCCATGCCGAGAGTGGCATCGGCAGCCACTTGCGCTTGCAGGCTGGCGGTGACTTGTTCCAGGACACTCAATGCGTCCGCCAGCAGCGCCGCCAGAGGCGCGCAATGGCTGTCACTGTTGGCGACAAGCAGAGTGGCAAGCACTTCGGCGATGAACAGTCGATAACCGTCACCACCGCGCGGCCCAAGTTTGCGACCCAACAAGTCAATCGCCTGGATGCCTTCGGTGCCTTCGTGGATCGGGTTCAGGCGATTGTCGCGGTAGTATTGCTCCAGCGGATATTCGCGGGTGTAACCGGCGCCGCCAAGAATCTGGACGCCAATCTCCGAAGCCAGCAAGCCATAACGCGACGGATACGACTTGACCACTGGCGTGAGTACGTCGAGCAGTTCGGCGGCATTGCTGCGCGCAAGCTCAGTGGCGGCGGTGTGGGCATCTTCCACAAGACTGCTGGCGTACAGACACAACGCCAGACTGCCTTCGGCGTAGACCTTCTGTTGCAGCAGCATCCGCCGCACATCGGCATGTTCGACGATGCGCACCTGGGGCGCTGCCGGGTTCTTGTTGCCCGGCAGACGACCTTGTGGGCGCTGACGGGCGTAGTCCAGGGCGTGAATGTAGCTCTGATAGCCCAGACACGCAGCCCCCAGGCCGACACCGATGCGGGCCTCGTTCATCATCTGGAACATGTAGCTCAGCCCCTGATGCGCCTCGCCAACCAGGTAACCCACGGCACCGTCGTGTTCACCGAAACTGAGCACGGTGGAGGTGGTGTTGCGATTACCCATCTTGTGCAGCAGGCCGGCAAGCGCCACGTCGTTGCGCGTGCCGACACTGCCATCCGCATTGACCAGGAACTTGGGTACCAGAAACAGCGAAATACCCTTGGTACCGGCCGGCGCACCATCGATACGCGCCAACACCATGTGCACGATGTTCTCGGTCAATTCGTGATCGCCACCGGAGATGAACATCTTCTGGCCGAAGATCCGGTAGGTGCCGTTTTCAGCCGGGCGTGCCAAGGTGCGCAGGTCACCCAGCGCCGAACCCTGGCCGGGTTCAGTGAGGGCCATGGTGCCGCTGTAGCGACCATCGAGCATGGGCGCCAGGAAACGTTCGCGCAGTTCAGTACGGGCAAAGGCCTTCACCAGATTGGCCGCGCCGATGGTCAAAAAGGAATAGGCGACCGTGGAGATGTTGGCCGCGTCGAAATAAGCCATGCAGGCACGCAGCACCACTTCCGGCAGTTGCAGGCCGCCATCGGCAACGTCGTGGTGAGCGGCAAGGAAGCCGGCCTCGGCAAACGCATCCCAGGCGGCCTTGGTCTCGGGAATCATGTGAACCCGCTCGCCGTCGAAGGTGGGTTCATTGGCATCGCCCTTGTGGTTGTACGGGGCGAACAGTTCAGCGGCGATCTGGCGGGCGGTGGTGAGAGAGGCGTCGAACACGCCGCGATCGTGGTCCGCGTAACGCGGGCGTTGCAACAACGCCTCGGTATCGAGCAGCTCGTAAAGCTGGAAGCGCAACTCGCGCTCGTTGAGCAGCAGGTCAGTCATGGCATCTCTCGTCAGACAGTGTCCAAGGGGGGGCAGTGGAAAAACCCATGGCCCGTTCAGGCCTCCACAATAGAGAGATGTGCCGGGTATCTATCCCCCTCCTTTGGGGTAGGCCGGAGCAGTCCGGCGCACGGGGCTTTGCTGCGCAGAACCTCCACCTTACCCAGTTCCACCGTAGGAGCCGGCTTGATCGTTCCCACGCAGAGCGTGGGTACGATCACAAAGGGCCGTCAGTTATTGCGGTGCTTTCTGCTGGCTCCTCAGGAAATCCTGTACCAGGTTCGATCGGTCGAACGACTTGGCTGTTTGCACCGGCGGGTACTCGGCCAAGGACTTGAGGTGCGCGCCGATCAGCTCGCCCATCGGCGCGGAGATCCACGATGATTTCTGGATCATGTGGCCGTAGGAATCATTGCTGTCGTAGCTTTCGAACGGGTCACTGCGCAGGTTGAACATCAGCGGCGCAAACAACGGTTTTATCGGCGCGTAGTAGTCTTCCTTGGTTGAGAAGTGCAACTTCCAGGGGCCCATGCGCACGGCGGTCAGGTTGCTCTCGATGTAATAGAGCATGCTGGTGCGGGCGCTTTCCGGCGATTTTCCAGTCCAGTAGTCGAGGTTGTTGACGCCATCGATGTACTGTTTCTTCTGGACCTTCATGCGCTCAACCACATCCGGCACGCCACCCGCGGCCGCCAGGGTGGTGAACATGTCCTGGTGCGCCTGGATGCCGTTCTTGATCTGCCCCGGCTTGATCACGCCAGGCCAACGCAGCATCGAGGGCACACGCACGCCGCCTTCGTAGGTGGTCATCTTCTCGCCACGGAAGGGCGAGGTGGAGCCATGCGGCCAGGAGGAGTGTTCCGGGCCGTTATCGGTGGAGTACCAGACGATGGTGTTTTTATCGAGGCCGCTCTGCTTGAGGAATTCGAGCACCTGACCAATGTCGTAATCGTGCTGCATCATGCCGCCGCCTTGCTTGTCACCCTCGTGGGTGTACTTGTCGGCGGCATGTTTCCACTTGTCGTTGAGGTGGGTGTACAGGTGCATGCGGCTGGTGTTGAGCCAGACGAAGAAGGGCTTGTCGTCGCTCTTCGCCTTACGCATGAAGTCCATTGCATGGGGGATCACTTCGGCGCCGTCGAAGTCTTCCATACGCTTCATTGTCAACGGCCCGGTGTCCTCGATGGTCTGCTTGCCGACCACACCGAAGCGTGGGTCTACCGTCGGGTCGTCCTTGTCGGTGGCGAAACTGTGCAGCACGCCACGGGTGGCGAACTTTTTGGCGTAGGCTTCAGGTCCGCCGGGGTACGTCTTGGCGAAATTCTGGTAGTCGGCGTACTCCGGTTGCTCCTCGGTATTGAGGTGATACAGGTTGCCGTAAAACTCGTCGAAACCATGCACCGTCGGCAGATTGGGGTTGTTGTCGCCCAAGTGGTTCTTGCCGAACTGACCGGTGCTGTAACCGGCCTCTTTCAACACTTCGGCCAGGCTCGGCGAAGCGGCTTGCAGGCCGAGCTTGTCGCCCGGCTGGCCCACGGTGGTCATGCCGGAACGAATCGGATACTGGCCGGTGATGAAAGCCGCGCGCCCGGCGGTGCACGACGGCTGCCCGTAATGATCAGTGAAGCGAATGCCCTCCATGCCGATCTGGTCGATGTTGGGCGTGGTGTAGCCCATGGTGCCCATGCCATAGGCACTCACGTTCTGCCAGCCGATGTCGTCGCCCCAGATCACCAGGATGTTGGGTTTGGCTGTCTGGGCTTGTGCCAGCGGGGCGGCGAGCACAGCGCAGGCCATGCCAGCCATGACCAGCCGTTTGATGCTTTCAATCATGAACTGTCTCCTTATCTTGTCAGTGCCGGTTGCGGGTCAGTTAGCCGCGCAAACTTTCTACCAATTGAGCACGCAGTTCCGGCTTGCCCGCATAGGGATCGGGTGGGTTGCGCTGTTCGACAATCGCATCGAAGCGCTCGCGCACGGAGCCCATGGCGTGGGGATGCGAGTAGATATAGAAACTGCGCTCGCGAATGGCCTCGAAGGTCATCTGAGCGATCTGCTCGGCACTGACCTTGGCCGCGCCAGTGGCCTTCTGGTTCTGCGCCTGGGCCGCCGTCTGTGAGCGTGTCGGTCCGTCGGCATTGGCCAAATCGTTCGGGCGATGCCGCGCGGACAGGCTGATACCGGTGGGCACGAAGTAAGGGCACAGGACCGAGCAGTGCACCTGCTCGCAAACCAGGGCGAGGTCGTGGTAGAGCGTCTCGCTGAGCGATACCACCGCCTGTTTGGTGAGGCTGTAGGCACCGAGCGTCGGCGCGTTGAGCAACCCGGCCATCGAGGCGGTATTGATGATGTGCCCTTCGTAGTCCGGGTCTTGTGCAGCGGCCGCCAGCATCAGCGGGGTGAAGATGCGCACCCCGTGGATCACGCTGCGCACGTTGACACCCAGTACCCAGTCCCAGTCCTTCTCGCTGTTCTCCCACACC
The DNA here is from genome assembly GCF_002277815.1 of Pseudomonas sp. ERMR1:02. Lineage (GTDB taxonomy): Bacteria > Pseudomonadota > Gammaproteobacteria > Pseudomonadales > Pseudomonadaceae > Aquipseudomonas. Next base: position 120,999 of record NZ_NKJI01000010.1, on the reverse strand, counting down.
AGGCCGCCGGCGAGCACGCCGGCATTGTTGAACAACAAATGCACGGCACCGAACTCTGCCATTGCCGCATCGGCCAGTGCCTGCACCTGCGCGGACTGTGAGACGTCGGTGCGAAGGCCGATGACCGAGGCTCCGCAGGCGCGCAGCTCGGCGACGGTGGCCTCGAGGGCGTCAGCCTGGATATCGGCCAGCACCAGCTTCATGCCTAGCTCTGCACCCATCTCGGCAAAAGCCTTGCCGAAACCTGACGCTGCGCCGGTAATCACCGCTACGCGACCCGCGAAGTTCTTCATGACGCCACCGCTATGGATTCCAGCGCGCGGCGCAATTCAGCCGGCAACGGCACCGGCCGGCGCGTCACGCGGTCGACGTAGACATGGACGAAGTGACCTTGCGCAGAAGCCTCGGTGTTGTCGTTGGCGAACAAACCGACTTCATAGCGCACGCTTGAGGTACCCAGGCTCGCCACGCGCAAACCAGCGCGCACCAGGTCGGGGAAGGCGATGGAGGAAAAATAGCTGCAGTGGGTATCGACCACCAGGCCGACGGTCGGGCACTGCTCGAAGTCGAGCACGTTCTGCTCCAGCAGCCAGCCGTTGACCACGGTGTCGAACCAGCTGTAGTAGATGACGTTGTTGACGTGACCGTAGACGTCGTTGTCCATCCAGCGTGTGGTGATGTCGCGCAGGTAAGGATAGGCGCTGCGTGCGTGGGGTACGGGTTTGCTCATGTCTTCAGGCCTCCTGCTTCAGGCGACGCACGCGGATGTCCGCCTGCTCTTTGTGGCCGGACATGTGTTCGTAGCCACACAACCGCGAGCAGTACTCGCCGATCATCACGCTCGCCTCATCCGTCAGCACGCGCTGATAGGTATGGGTCTTGATGAACTTGCCCACCCACAATCCGCCGGTGTAACGGCCGGCGCCCATGGTCGGCAGCGTGTGGTTGGTACCGATGACCTTGTCGCCATAGCTGACGTTGGTGCGGTGGCCGAGGAACAGCGCGCCGTAGCGGGTCATGCGATCGTGGTACCAGCTTGGGTCCTGGGTCATCACCTGCACGTGTTCCGAGCACAGGCGCTCGGCGACTTCCAGGGCTTCTTCGTCGGTGTCGCACAGGTAGATCTCACCGAAGTCGTTCCAGGCCACGCTGGCGACCGGCGCGGTGTCCAGGCGCGAAAGAACCAGGTCGATGGCGGCCGGCAGCTCTTCTGCGATTTTTTTGCTGGTGGTCACGCAATAGGCGGGGGAGGTCGGGCCGTGTTCGGCCTGGCCCAGCAGGTCGACAGCGACCAATTCGGCATCCACCGTGTCATCGCAGATCACCATGGTTTCGGTCGGGCCGGCGAACAGGTCGATACCAACGCGGCCGAACAGCTGACGTTTGGCCTCGGCCACATAGGCGTTGCCCGGACCGACGATCATGTCCACGCCGACAATGCTCTCAGTGCCGATGGCCATGGCGGCCACGGCCTGCACACCGCCAAGGCAGTAGATTTCGTCAGCACCGGCCAGATGCATCGCCGCCACGATCTCGGGGCATGGCTTGCCTTCGAATGGCGGTGCACTGGCGATCACGCGCTTGACGCCCGCGACCTTGGCGGTGAGTACGCTCATGTGCGCGCTGGCAATCAATGGGTACTTGCCGCCGGGGATATAGCAGCCCACCGAGTTGACCGGAATGTTGCGATGACCGAGGACGATGCCGGGCAAGGTTTCGACCTCGACGTCGTGCATCGAATCCTTCTGAATCTGGGCGAAACGACGAATCTGCGTCTGGGCGAACTTGATGTCCTCGAGCGTTTGAGGGGACAAGCTGGCGATGCACGCGTCGATCTGTTCCTGGCTCAAGCGCATGTTTTGCGGCGCCCAGTTGTCGAATTTCTGGGAGTATTCGCGCACCGCTGCATCACCGCGTTGCTCGATGTCGGTGAGGATACCTTCCACAGTGGCGCGCACCTGGGCTTGATTGCTTGCTTTCACCTGGGCCGATTGGCCCTTTTTGAGTTGTTGAATCACGGGATATTCCTTTGGATTTCAGGGATTGCCGCTTCAGGCGGACTGGAAAACCGGTGCTGGTCTGCGAGCAGCCAGCAGAATGATGAAACAGGCCAGCAGGTACAGGCTCATCACGAAGTACATGCTGTAGGTCGTGCCTCCTGTGGCGGTATTGATGGCGCTGGTCAGCGAAGGAATGATCGCGCCGCCCAGGTTGCCGATGCTGCTGATCAGGGCAATACCGACCGCCACTGAGGTACGGGGCAGATATTCGGAAACCAGGGCGAAAAACACCGGCGTCACTGAGGCGATACCCGTCACGGCCAGACACAGCCCCGTCATTGAAATGATGAACTGCCCTTGACCCAGGGCGATGGTTGCCAGACCGCACGCAGCCAACAGCGCGCCAGCGGTGAAATGCCAGCGGCGCTCGCGCAAACGGTCGGAACTGCGTCCAAGCAGAATCACACCGGCCACCGCGCCCAGTTGCGGCAGGGTGGCGTACAGGCCGATATCCATGAGGTCGGAAACTCCCCAGCCCCTGATCAAAGTCGGGATCCAGAAGGCCATGGCATAGGTGCCCGCCACCATCACCACGTAAACCAGCGCCAATGTCCAAAACTTTGCATCGCACAGCAGATCGCGCAGGGAGCCATGGCTGGCCTTGGTCGACGATTGGCTCTCGGCGTCCAGTTGCTGGCGCAGCCGGGTCTTTTGCGCGGTGCTCAGCCAGGTGGCCTGTTCAGGACGGTCGACCAGTACGCGCCAGGCCAGCAGACCCAGCAGCGGTGCGGGCAGACCTTGCACCAGGAACAGCCACTGCCAGCCATGCCAACCGTTTAGACCATCGAGAAACTTCATGATCGCGCCGGACAGCGGACCGGCAATCAGGCTGGCGACAATCGCGCCGAGCAGGAACACCCCGATCATTCCCGCACGTCGGGCTGGTGGTACCAGAAGGTCAGGTAAAGCAACGCGCCGGGGGTGAAGCCGGCTTCGAAAGCCCCGAGCAAAAAACGCAAGACATAGAACTGTGTCGGCGTCTGCACGAACATCATGGCCACGGCGACGACGCCCCAGCAGACCATGATGCGCAGCAGCGTTTTGCGCACGCCGATTTTCTCAAGCATCACATTGCTCGGCACCTCGAACAGCAGGTAGCCGATAAAGAAAATACCCGCGCCCAGCGCATAGACCGCATCGCTGAAGGCCAGGGTTTCCTTCATCTGCAATTGCGCGTAGCCAATGTTGATTCGATCGAGAAACGCTACGACATAGGCGGTCAGCAATAGCGGCATGATGCGCCAGGCTATTTTCCGGTACATCGCGCGATCGTCCTTGGTCTCTATAAGGTCATTCCGGTCTCCTTGTTTTTGTTGTCGTGATGAAGCGAATCATCAGTCGCCCCGGTAACTTGTGCCGGGCCTGGATAGCACTGGCGTCCGGGCGGCCTTCGTCGAGCAGGCGAAATGTGCACTCATGAGCTGAAGGTTATTCGCGCTTCGCAGAGCACAGACCCTCCCGAATGGAGGGGGGGACCACAAAGGCTCGCGCATAACCTGAGGTTGCTACTGCGGCAAGCCCGGTCAAATGAGGTCGCCGCAAATACACCTACAGGAATTGATATGCGCAATGTTTTGGTGGAACTGCCGGCCAGGCCTCGCAAGCAACCGAAACAGGCACGCTCGGTGGCCCTGGTCGATGCGTTGAAGACAGCTGGCTGTGACATCCTTGAACGAGAGGGGCGCGAGGCGTTGTCGATCTATCGTCTTTCCGATTATTCCGGGGTGGCGATCAGTTCCATCTACGATACTTCCCCACGATCGAATCGCTGATCGCCGCCATTTTCGAGGATTACCGGGCCAATATCCGCCAGCAAATCATCGCCAACATCCACGCGCTACCGGCATCGGCGACCCTGTATGACGGCATCGAAATGGTCTTGCGCACCGGCCTTGCAGCCTTGCACCGCTGGGTGCAGATCGATTCAGAGTTGAGCATCAAGAGCGCTTATTACGGCGAGCTGGTGCGCCTGGAGATCGTCAAGCCGGAGCGTTTCTGGATCGCGATGGTCATTCCGGCTCTGGTGCAACGTTTTTCCGACGAGGTTCAGGTGCGTGATCGCGCGAAGGCGGGCTTTCTTGCCTATCAGGCCGTCACTGCGTTGCCCCGTGCGCTGTTGATCGAAAAGCCGGCCTATCTGCTTGAAGAGGACACCGTTCGCATGCTGGCGCGCATGCTCCATGCGTTGCTGACGACGGCGAATGCGGAGTAATGCCTCCAACACAAACCGAAAGTCGACAATAAATCCTTTAGAAACAGTCGCTTAGTCGGTAAATCAGGGTTGCGGAATCCGGAAATGTTTTTGCCCCCGGTGCCCCTAAACTGGCTCAGCCATGAAGGCCGTTGCACATCGACGGCCAGGTGAATCCCAGGAGACTGACCCTTGAAAACAACAACAGAAGAACAGGTCGAGCTGCTGCTGACCGACCCGGCGGCCCTGGTCGAGCATAGCTTGCAGAACTGGAAGCAATTGTCTGCCGAACAGATCGACACGCTGCAACTGGCCGGACTGAAACGACGTTTCGGCGAAATGCGCGAGCGTATCGCGATGCTGAAGAAACTGGCGGACGGCGAGGGCATCGAGTACATCGAGCAACTGGACGACGTGGTGCCGCTGCTGTTCGAACACACGATGTTCAAGTCGTACCCGCCATCGCTGCTGGAAAAGAACAACTTCGCCGCCATCAACAAATGGCTGGGCAAGCTGGTGATTCCGGAATTGGCCGAGAGGATCGTCGCCGTCGACGTCAGCGCCTGCAAGGGCCTGGACGACTGGTTCGAAACCATGGACCGTGAAGTCCCAGAGCTGTGCCTGAGCCACACTTCGGGCACCTCCGGGACCTTGTCGTTCTTGCCGTGCAGTACCCGCGAGTTCGAAAAGGCGGCCGAGATTCGCAAGCTCTACGCGTGGAACATGACCGGCGCGGACACGCCGGACCCGGATCTGCACACGGCTTATCCGTACTACCGCAACGGCTACCTCAGCCATTTGCGCGGCATGAGCGCGCTGACCAAAGTGCTGCTGCCGGATCTGTCGCATTTTCACCCAGCCTATCCGTCGACCCTGTCCAGCGACGTGCTGCGCTTGGGCGCCCGGCTTCGTGCTGCCCACGCCAACGGCACGCTGGATCGCCTGGTGGTGGCGCCTGAACTGTTGGCCAAGAAAAAAGCCTTCGACCAGCAACAGGCCGAGATGCCGCAGCACTTGGCGGCATTTTTCGATGACATCGCCATGCGCCTGAAGGGCAAGCGCGTGTACATCGGTGGTACCTGGAATCTGTTGCACAACATGGCCATCGCCGGCCTGGAGCGTGGTCTGGAAGGCGTGTTCCATCCCGATTCCTACATCGCCACCACGGGCGGTGCCAAAGGTGTGGTGCCGCCCGAGAACTGGCGTGAAGACGTCATGCGCTTCATGGGCGTGAAGGTTGTGCACGAGTCTTATGCCATGTCGGAAGTGGTCAGCGGCTCGCACATTCGTTGCGAGCAGGGGAACTACCACTTGGCCCCTACGGCGATTGCGTTCCTGCTCGATCCCGAAACCAGCAAGCCGCTGCCACGCCACGGGCGCCAGACCGGGCGCGCGGCGTTCTTCGACCTTGGGGCCGACATTCACTGGGGCGGTTTCATCACCGGCGACGAAGTCACCATCGAGTGGGATGAGCCCTGCACCTGCGGGCGCCCCAGCCGCTATGCGGTTGGTGCAATCCAGCGCTACAGCGAAAAAAACGGCGGCGACGACAAGATTACCTGTGCGGCCTCCGAACAATCCCATCGCGAAGCGATGGACTTCCTCAACACCCTGGAGGGCTGAGCCATGTCCCACCCCATTGCACCCATGATCATTCGTGGCCAATTAATCACCGATAACCTGATTGAGGTCGGTGGTCGCGGCGGCGATCTGAGCTTTCTTACGCCGGACGCGAACCAGTACATCGACCGGTTGCCGCTGGGCAATCCGGCCAAACTCGCCGACCTCTACACCCTGAACTTCGACGACATTCTCGATTATGCCGTCGAGCTCGGCGAGCGCCTGGCCCTGCACAAAACCAGTACTTGCAGGAAGCCTGCGAGCTGTCGTACCTGACCGCACCCACCACGCCGAGCATCGTCAAGGGCTCCTACATGGGCCTGCAGAACATGCTCTCGCGCGAATTCATCCGCGAGATGGCAGAAACCACGGTGGGGATCAAATACCTGGAAGGTTGGGTGTCGCAAAAACTGCTCGATGGCACCGAACTGGAAGTGCGTTGCTTCGGCGCGCGGACCCTGCACATTGTCGCCGGCAATGCGGTGTCCCTGTCGTTGTGGACCATCATCCGCAACATGGTGCTGCGTAGCGATGCGATCATCAAGGCACCATCCAACGACCCGTTCACCGCGCTGGCGATCGCTCGCACCATGGTCGATATGGCACCGGACCACCCGCTGACCAAGCACCTGAGTGTGGCCTACTGGAAGGGCGGCGATCAGGCGTTCGAGCAACGCCTGTATCAACCGCAGAACCTGGAAAAAATCGTCGCCTGGGGCGGTTTTGCCGCAATGAAGCATGTAACCAAGTACATCCAGCCTGGTCTTGAGCTGATTTCCCTGGACCCCAAACGCAGCGCCAGCATCATCGGTAAAGAGACGTTCGACAGCGAAGCGAACATGCGCGAAGCGGCGGTGCGGCTGGCGGCCGACATCGGTGCGATCAACCAGAAGGGCTGTGTCTGCGCGCGGGTGGTGTATGTGCAGAGCGGCACGGACGAACAAGGCCTGGAACGGCTCAATACCTTTGGCCAGTATGTCTATCAGGCGATGATCGGCCTGCCCAACACCCTCAGCACCACGCCCAAGCGTTATGACCAGGGCCTGAAAGCCCACGTCGACGCGCTGCGTCTGGATGACGAGTGGTACAGGGTCATCGGTGGCAAGGAGGGTGAAGGCGCAATCATCTGTTCGCAACTGCCTGAACCGGTGTCCTTTGCCGCCAGCCTCGACGACCGGACCGCCAACCTGGTGCCAGTCGATGACTTGAGCGAAATGATGGCGGCGGTCGATGCCTACACCCAGACCGTCGGTGTCTATCCCGAAAGCATCAAGGATCAGCTCAAGGATGTGCTGCCGCTGTATGGCGCCCAACGCATCGTATCGCTGGGGTATGCCGCGGCCATGAAGTTTGCGGCGCCCCAGGACTCCATCGAACCGATGCGGCGCATGGGCAAGTGGATTTCCAACCAGATCGCCGCGCCAGAAACCAGCGCCGCGCCTTGGCTGCGCCCGTCGATCTCGTAATACACCTGACCTTGTAGGAGCGAGGCTTGCCCGCGAATGCGTCCGATCAGCCAACATCCATGTTGGACATGCCGGCCTCTTCGCGGGCAAGCCTCGCTCCTACAGGTAAACCTAACCCGGAGAAACCCTTATGACCACCTGCATCGGCTACGGCGTCCATGAAGCCAACGCGCCTCTCGAACCCCTGAAATTCGAACGCCGCGAGTTGCGCGCCGACGACGTTGCCATCGACATCGACTACTGCGGCGTCTGCCACTCCGACATGCACTACGTTCACAATGACTGGAAGAGCACGCGCTTTCCCTGTGTACCGGGCCATGAAATTGTCGGTCGAGTGACTTCAGTGGGATCGGCCGTTAGCCGTTACCGCGTGGGCGATCTGGTGGCCGTCGGTTGCCTGGTCGACAGCTGCCAGCAATGCGAAGCCTGCGAGGTTCATCAGGAGCCGCACTGCACCCAAGGCATGACGCCGACTTATAACGGCCTGGACCGCATCAGCGGCGAGGTAACCCGGGGTGGCTACGCCCAACACATCGTGGTGCGTGAGCGCTTCGTACTGCGTGTGCCGCCAGCACTGGACCCGCGTTTCACCGGTCCCTTGCTGTGCGCCGGCATTACCGTCTGGAGCCCGATGCGCGAGCGGGGCGTAAAGGCGGGTACTCGCCTGGCGGTCATCGGTCTGGGCGGGCTTGGCCATATGGCGGTCAAGCTGGGCGTCGCGCTGGGTGCCCAGGTCACCGTGATCACCACTTCGCCAGGCAAGGCCGATGATGCCCTGGCGCTCGGGCGCATCACGTTCTGCTGTCCACCGACCCGCAGGCTATGAAAAGTGCGGCCAGCAGTTTCGACCTGGTACTCGATACCATCCCGCGCACCCACAACGTCAACCCTTACCTGATGCTGCTGGCCCGCAACGGCACGCTGGTGCTGGTCGGGGCTCTGGAACCGCTGGAGCCGATCCACGGCGCCTTGCTGGCGATCAACAATCGCTCGATTGCAGGTTCGTTGATCGGTGGTTTGGAACAGACCCAGGAACTGCTGGACTTCTGCGCCGAGCATCAGGTGCTGCCGAGCTGCGAAATGATCGACATTCAGGACATCAACCAAGCGTTCACGCGCATGCAAAACAACGACGTGAAGTATCGATTCGTGATCGACATGGCGTCCCTCAAGGATGTCCAGCTGTCCTGACCCAAGTCATACACGCCCGGTTCGGCCTACCCGCTTCGAGGGGGCAGGACGAGCCTGGGGCGTCTTAAGGTGGCGTAAAGGCGCCCGCCGTCCGAACAAATCCAACCAGAGGTCATTCAATGATTCCGCGCACTCTCTTTGATCATGAGCATGAAGCGTTCCGTAATACCGTCCGGCGCTTTCTGGCGGAGGAATGCACGCCATTCCACGAACAGTGGGAGGAAGACCATCTGGTTCCCCGTCAGATCTGGGCGCGTGCCGGCGAGCTGGGCATGCTTAACGCGACGACCCCGGAGGCCTATGGCGGCCTGGAACTGGATCGGCGCTTTTCGATGATCGCCGTTGAGGAAGTTGCGCGTGCCGGGCTCTCGGGTCTGAACGGCTTCAACGTGCACGACATCTGTGCCGGCTACCTGATCAACTTCGGCACCGAAGAGCAAAGCAGCAATGGCTGCCGAAAATGGCCAGTGGCGAAGTTATCTCCGCCGTGGCCATGACTGAACCGGATACCGGTTCCGACTTGCAGGCGGTCAAGACCCGCGCCGTGCTCGATGGCGATGACTACGTGATCAATGGTTCCAAGACGTTCATTTCCAATGGCACCAACAGCGACATCATCGTGGTGATTGCCAAGACCGGTAACACCGGCAAAGGCTCGCGGGACATTTCGCTGATCCTGGTGGAGGCCGATCGTGTCGGCGTCACAAAGTCCAAACCACTGCGCAAGGTCGGCCTGCATGCCCAGGACACCACCATGCTGTTCTTCCAGGATGTGCGGGTGCCGAAGGCCAACATTCTGGGTGGCGAACCCGGCCAGGGTTTCTACCAACTGATGAAGGAACTGGCCTGGGAGCGCCTGAGTATCGGCATTCTTGCCATTGCCGCGAGTCAGGCGGTACTGGAACAGACCGTCGCCTACACCCGCGAACGCAAGGCGTTCGGCAAACCGATCATCGAATTTCAGAACTCGCGTTTCAAGCTGGCGGACCTCAAGACCGAAATCGTCCTGGGCAGACCTACACCGATCGCTGCATGGAACTGATTTTGCAGCACGAATTAAGTCCGGAAGCCGCGGCGGCGGCCAAACTATGGTGTACAGAGCTGTATTCGAGGGTGGTCGATCAATGCGTCCAGCTGCATGGCGGCAATGGCTACATGCTGGAGTATCCGGTGGCCCGTCATTATCTGGACAGCCGCGTCAACCGAATCTATGGTGGCGCTAATGACATCATGCGTGAATTGGTGGCGCGTACCCTGTAGGAGCGAGCTCGCTCGCGAAGATCGTCTAGATAACGCGGGCATTCAGACGGCCCGCGTCATCGTTAACGTCCATCGTCGGAACGCCGCCCGGAGCAAGCTCGCTCCTACAAGTTAGCCCCCCCTCGATTGTGGGGGGTGGTTTGTCCCTGTTCCCCGTCACCATCTGCGCCAAGGCGGAATCCCAAAGTTGCGAGAAACCTGCTCGCAACAATGACATGTGCTGACTTTTAGCTGTGTCCGGGTAAAAATCCAACAATCGCCAGAATGTGGCCACACCTTGCCGATCCGGATCGTGCAGCGCCCGACTCGCTGTTTCACTGGATTGGACGGGATCGGAGACCAGGCAGGACATGCATACCGACAAGCTGCTCGTTTCGACGAAATTCGCGCCACCGCGTATCGGCACCCAGACCATCCTGCGCGAACGCCTGCTGGAGGATCTGCGCGGCATGAGCCAATGCCGCGTGGGCCTGATTACCGGCAGCCCCGGTTTCGGCAAGACCACGCTGCTGGCCCAATGGCGGCAAGTGATGATGCGCTCGGGGGCTGAGGTGGCCTGGTTGTCGCTGAGTGCCGATGACAAGCACGTGCCGATTTTTTTCGCCTATCTGCGCGGCGCGTTACAGCGCCTTGGCATTGTCCTGGACAGCGGCATCCCGCTGGAAGGCGCACGACCGGAGTTCATCGACGAGGTGGTGGCGACCATCGTCGAAGGGGCTGCCAGCATCAACAAAGAGCTGTTTCTGGTCATCGACGACTATCAGCACGTCACCGACCCGCGCTCCCATCAGCTCATGCAAAAGTTGCTGGATCACAGTCCCGAGAACCTGCATTTCGTCATCTCTTCGCGTGTAGGCCCACCGCTGAGCTTCAGCCGGCTGCGCCTGAGCGGGCAGTTGCTGGAGCTCGATTGCGCCGCCTTGCCATTCGATCTGGCGGAATCGCGCGCGTTCTCGAACAGGGCCTGGCTGCGTTAAAGCTCAGCCCGGAGGAACTGCATCAGATCCATGAGCTCACCAGTGGTTGGCCGGCCACCTTGCAACTGGTGATCATCCTGCTGCGCAGTGATCCTGATTCGCGCAGCGCCTTGCGCGAAATGGGCTGGCGTTCAGACGATCTGCAGAGCTACCTGGCCGAAGACGTGATGGCCCATCTGCCACCCGAATTGGCACAGTTCATGGAGAGCGTGAGTATTTGCCGGCGCTTCAATGCCTCCCTCGCACAGGCGATTACAGGCGATGAATCGGCGCAAGCCATGCTCAAGCGACTCGATGAAGAAACCTGCTGATCTTTCGCGTCGAAGCCGATGATCGCCAGCCGTGGTATCGCTTCCATGCGCTGTTCGGCGACTTTCTGGCCACGCGGCTCGGTCGTCGTGACAGCGCCGCGCAAACCGAACTGCATATCGGGCCGCACGCTGGTTCGCCGAGCGCAAACTGCTGGCCGAGGCGGTACGTCATGCCACCCTGGCTGGCGACCTGAATTACGCCGCCGAGTTGATCGAACGGGCAGCCCCGGCGACCTGGAGCCTGAGTCAACTGAGCCCGCTGCTTCGCCTGCTCGACCGTTTGCCACAGGAAATTCTGTTCTCCCGGCCTCGATTGTTCTTTCTCGGTTGCCTGGCCTATGCGCTCACGGCCCGCCCGGCCAAGGCCGAGGCGTGGCTGGAACAGTTCCAGCGCAGCGGCGCGGCGCAGCACGCCGACGTTGCCTATCGACTGCCGCTGGTGCAGGCGGCCATCGAGGTCCAGCGTGATCGCACTGAGCCAATCATCGGTTTGCTGAAGGATTTTCAGGCGTTGCCGGATGATTATTCGGTAACGCGTTTCGGCGCGCCGGCGCTGCTGGGCATTGCCTATCTGGCGGCAGGAAGGATCGAGGAGGCACTACAGTGCCTTGATGACAATCCCATCCCCGAAGCCGAGCGCAATGGTGAGATGGCGTTGGTGGCCGAAGGCACCCGGACCCTTTGTTACCTGCAAGCAGGGCAGATGCGCGAGGCTGAGCGGATCGGTTCGGCACAACTGGCCCGCGCCGTGGCGGTGCATGGGCACCGCGCCGCCAGTGCCTATCTGGGGCAGCCACGCTTGCCGAGGTCTACCGCGAACTGGACCGTACCGACGAAGCGAGGGAAATCCTCGCCAATCGCAATGGGCTGCTGCAATGGGCCATGCCCGACACCATGCTGCGCGCCACCATCTGCCGTGCGCGTCTGGACCTGCTGCAGGACAGCGCTGCGGTGGCGATGGCCTTTCTGGAACGACAGGAACGGCACTTTCGCACCATTAGCCAGGATCGGCCCTGGCGCATTGCCTGGCCGAGCAGGCCCACATTGCCTTGCTGGAGAACGACAAGGCATACGCCGCCGACAGGGTCGCCAAATTGCAAACGCTGGCAGAAAAACACCGAGAGTCCCAGGGCTTCCAGGCCGACGTCCCTGCGGTAGCGGCGCTGGCGCAAGCGCGGCTGTTGCTGGCCACCAACTACCCGGACAAAGCCCTCGAAGAACTGGAAATCCTCAGCACCTACGCCAGAAAATTCTGTCGTGGCCAGCTGCTGGTCACCGGCCATTTGCTCATGGCGTGCGCTAGGGCGGACCTGCTACAGCCGGAGCAGGCGCAAGTGCACTTGCTGGAAGCCTTGTCTCTGGGCCATCGACTGGGACTTGTGCGCACCTTTCTCGACGAAGGCGAAGTGCTGCGCAAGATGCTTGCTGCGCTGGCGAGCAAACCGCTGGGCAGCGAAGATGAAGCTTACCTGGGGCGATTGCTGGAACGCTTCGGTCCTGCAAACGCCGGTCGTTCCAGCGAATCGTCGACCAATGGCGCCTCATCGATGCTCACGCCAGGGAGTTGGCGATCCTGCAATTGATCAGCCAGGCGATGGCCAACAAACGCGTGGCCCTGACGCTGAGCATTTCGCTGGAAACGGTGAAGTGGAACCTGAAAAATATCTACGCCAAGCTGGGAGTTTCCAGTCGCTATGACGCAGTGTCCTGGGCTCGCAAGAACGGCTTGATCGAGTAAGCACGACGTAACCCCCCCTGTTGATCGTTCCCACGCTCTGCGTGGGAATGCAGCCCGTGACGCTCCGCGTCACTGGACGCGGAGCGTCCCTTGAGGCGTTCCCACGCAGAGCGTGGGAACGATCAGAGAGAGGCCGCTTCGCGCCCCAGCGGAGCAAGCTCCCTCGCCACAGTTTAATTTCGCCTTTGCTTTGTTTTTCGAATACACAAATCCCCCCTCCCCGAGGGGCGGATCTGCAACACCTCCTCCTATGATCGATTCAGAGCCCCTACAAAGGTGGCAGACCGACGACCGAAGGAGAGAACCACCCCATGATTGCGCGCAGCCTGTTTGATCAAGAGCACGAGGAGTTTCGCCGCAGCGTGCGGCGCTTCCTGGCAGAGGAATGTGCTCCCTGCCTCGAACAGTGGGAAGCCGATCATCGCGTCCCCCGGTCTATCTGGGAGAAGGCGGGCGCGCTGGGCATGCTCAATGCGACCACGCCGCAGACCTATGGCGGGCTGGGGCTGGATCGCCGTTTCTCGATGATTGCCACTGAGGAAATCTACCGTGCAGGCCAGGCATCCGGCCTGATCGGGTTCGGGGTGCATGACATCGTCGCCGGCTACCTGGTGAATTTCGGCAGTGAACTGCAAAAGCAGACCTGGCTGCCCAAGATGGCAGCAGGAGAGGCCATTGGCGCGGTGGCGATGACCGAGCCCGATACCGGCTCCGACCTGCAAGCGGTCAAGACCCGCGCCGTGCTTGAGGGTGATGAATACGTCATCAATGGCTCCAAGACCTTCATCTCCAACGGCACCAATTGCGATGTCGTGGTAGTGGTCGCCAAAACCGGTAACACGGGCAAGGGCGCCCAGGACATTTCGCTGATTCTGGTCGAAGCCGACCGTATTGGTTTCAGCAAGTCCCAACCATTGCGCAAAGTGGGCCTGCACGCGCAAGACACCACCATGCTGTTCTTCGATAACGTCCGGGTGCCGAAGGAAAACCTGATCGGTGGCGTGGCCGGGCAGGGCTTCATCCAGCTGATGAAGGAATTGGCCTGGGAGCGGTTGTCCATTGCGATCAGCAGCGTCGCCGGCGCCAAGGCGGTGCTCGAAAGCACGCTTGAGTACACCAAGGGCCGCACCGTATTCGGCAAGCCGATCTTCGCCTTCCAGAACACCCGCTTCAAATTGGCCGACCTGAAGATGCAATTGGCGGTATCGCAGAACTACGTCGACCGCTGCATGGAACAGTGCCTGGCCCGGACCCTCAGCCCCGAGGCGGCAGCCTCCGCCAAATTGTGGTGCTCGGACCTGTACACCAAGGTGGTGGACGAATGCGTCCAGCTGCACGGTGGCAACGGCTACATGCTCGAGTACCCGGTTGCCCGGCACTACCTCGATCACCGCGTCCTGCGCATCGCCGGCGGCGCCAACGACATCATGAAAGATCTGGTCGGGCGCACGCTCTGATCCCGGTTGCAGAGGACTACCCAATGGAATACCTGATCCCCCGTACATTGTTCAGCACCGAGCACGAAGAATTTCGTCGCGCCTGCAAGCGTTTTCTGGAAGAGGAAGTCGCGCCTTTTCACGCCCAGTGGGAGAAGGACAAATGCGTACCCCGTGAAGTGTGGCGCAAGGCTGGCGAGCTGGGCATGTTGCTGCCCTCCATGCCGGAGGAATATGGCGGACCTGGCGCCGACCGGCTGTTTGATATGGTTTTCTCCGAGGAATTCATGCGCATCGGTGCCACGGGCCTGATGGGCTTCGGCGTGCACGGCCTGGTGGCGTACTACATCCTCAACTACGGCACACAAGCACAAAAGCAGACCTGGCTGCCGAAGATGATCGCAGGCGAGGCGGTGGGCGCCATCGCCATGACCGAACCCAATACCGGTTCGGACCTGCAAGCGGTGCGCACCCGTGCCGCGCTGGATGGCGAGCACTTCGTCCTCAACGGTTCCAAGACGTTCATTTCCAACGGTACCTCCTGCGATTTTGCGATTGTCGTGTGCAAGACCGGCAACAGCGGCAGCGCCAAGGACATCTCGCTGATCATCGTCGAGAAAGAACGCGAGGGATTCGCCCGTTCGCAACCGCTGGAAAAGATCGGTTTGCACGCCCAGGACACCAGCATGCTGTTCTTCGACGATTGCCGCGTGCCCGTCGAGAACGTGCTGGGTGGGGTGCCAGGGCAGGGCTTCTTTCAGCTCATGCACGATCTGGCTTGGGAACGGATCATCGGCGCCGTGGGCTTTCAGACCCAGGCCGAGGCCGCACTGAATCACACCATCGAGTACACCCGTACGCGCATCGTCTTTGGCAAGCCGGTGCTGGACTTCCAGAACTCGCGTTTCACCCTGGCGCAGCTCAAGACCGAAATTCAGATCGGCCGTTCATGGGTCGACAGCTGCATGGAGTTGCTGCTGCGCGGTGAACTGACGGCCGAGGCGGCGGCGGTGGCCAAGTACTGGACCGCCGAACTCAGCAGCCGCGTGGTCGATGCCTGCCTGCAACTGCATGGCGGCAACGGCTACATGACCGAATACCCGATCGCTAGGTTGTACCTGGACACCCGTGGCAACCGGATTTGGGGCGGGACCAACGAAATCATGAAGGAAATCATCGCTCGCACGTTGTGAGCGCGACCATAGGAGAGCAAACGTGTCTCAAGAAATTCGCTTTGACGGCAAAGTCGCCATCGTCACCGGCGCCGGCAACGGCCTGGGACGCGCCCACGCCTTGCTGCTGGGTTCCCGAGGCGCCAAAGTCGTGGTCAACGACCTGGGCGTCAGCACCGAAGGCCTGGGTAGCTCAAGTTCCGCCGCCGATGCCGTGGTAGCGGAAATCATCGCCATGGGAGGCGAGGCAGTCGCTGACTACAACTCGGTAACCGAGGGCGAAAAAATTGTCGCCACCGCGCTGGAGGTCTTCGGCACGGTCGATATCCTCATCAACAATGCCGGCGTTTTGCGCGACAGTTCGTTCCACAAGATGACCGAAGAACAGTGGGACTTGATCCAGGACGTTCACGTCAAGGGCGCTTTCCGCCTGACCCACGCCGTGTGGCCGATCATGCGCGAAAAAGGCTACGGCCGCATCGTGATGACCGCGTCCGGCGCCGGCATCTTCGGCAATTTCGGCCAGTGCAACTATTCCACTGCCAAGTCGGGCCTGATCGGTTTCGCCAACTCGCTGGCCATCGAAGGCGCGAGCAAGAACATCCGCGTCAACACCATCGCACCGGTGGCGGCGTCGCGCATGGTTATTGCCAGCGGTCTGTTCCCCCAGGAGCTGCACGACAAAATCAAAGTCGAAGACTGTGCGCCGCTGGTGGGTTGGCTGTGCAGCGAAGAGTGTGCTGACACCGGTGGCCTGTTCGAAGTCGGTGGCGGGTTCCATGCCAAATACCGTTGGGAACGTTCCCAGGGCCGGATGCTGCACACCAATACTCTGAGCCCGGAGCTGGTACGCGACAACTGGGAGCGCATCACTGCATTTGACGATCACAGCGTGCATTACACCGACGGCGCCGATGGCCTGAAAGAAATCTTCGCCCGCATGGATTCGCCGGCCAAGGGCGGCAACGCGTTTATCGATATGGAAGTGGCGGGCAACGCCGTCTCCCACTTGGAAACCGAATACGACCAGAACGATGCCGCGCTCTATGCGTTGGCCGTCGGTGCCGCAAAAGACCCACTGGACCGCGATGAGCTGAAGTACGTCAACGAGTTCCTCGGCGACGATTTCCGCGTACTGCCAACCATGGCTGTATTGCCTGCGACCGAAGTCTTCCTGCGTGCCGCCAAATCCGGCGAGCCGCAGCTGGAAGGGCTCAATGTGCCATTCGCCAAAGGCCTGCACGGCGAACAATACACTGTGATGTATCGCCCGTTGCCGCCTAAAGCCAAGCTCAAGCACACCATGCGCTTGAAGTCGGCGATCGACAAAGGCAAGAGCACCGTGACCATCCTGGCCATCGAGACCACCGACGAGCACGGCACTCCGCTGTTCTACAACGAAGTGACGGGCTTCTACCCAGGCGTGCCGGGTGCGGGTCTGCAGCGAGTGCCGAGCGAAGAGATCAACGTAGCGCCGGATCGTCAGCCCGATGCGATTCTGGCTGACAAGACCGAAGTCAACCAGGCCCTGCTGTATCGCCTGTGCGGTGACTGGAATCCGATGCACGTCGATCCGGACTACGCCGCCAACGCTGGCTACGAGAAACCGTTCCTGCATGGTCTGTGCACCTTCGGCTACCTCGGCCGCCATGTGATCAAGGCGTTCTGCGGCAACGATTCGCGTTTGTTCAAGAGCGTGCGTGCACGTTTCGCGTCCATCGTGATGCCGGGCGATACCCTGGAAACCCGCATGTGGCGTGAGTCGCCGACCCGCATCATCGTCGAGATGCGTGCGGTCGAGCGTGACGTCGTTGTATTGAAAAATGGCGCGGTCGAATTGTTCGAGTCCGTGCCGGCCTGATTGCCTGGCCACCTGCCGCTTCCATGAACGGGAAGCGGCAGTTTTCAAATTCAGGAGTGCACGATGCAACGTTGCGTCAATGTGATTGGCGTAGGTATGTCGCCCTTGCGTACGACCGGACTGGGACCCGATCCGGTGGTTTCGGTCAGCGGTACGATACGCCAGGCGCTCACCGATGCCGGCTTGTCCGCGAGCAACATCGCAACGGTCTACGCCGTTTCGGCCATGATGGATGGCGCGACTTTGCAGCGTGCTTTGCAACGAGTGGGGTTGGCGCAAGCACCCCTCTACCTCTTCCGGAGGATGGCGTGGATGGCAGCGCTTTATTTGCTCGCGCCTGTCAGGCGATCATCCTGGGGCAAGCGGAAAGCATTCTGGTGCTGGGCGTTCAGGGTGGCGCTGCAATATCGGCGCCAGGCCAGGCGTTAGAGCGTCTCGGTACCTTGGCGCAAGACTACATGGCGCGTTACCAGACCCGACCAGAGACCTTCGCCATGATTGCCGTCAAGGCGCGCCAGCATGCCGCGCTCAATTCCCTGGCCGCGTTCAACCGCGCGTTGACGCTTGAGCAGGTACTGGAAGCCGAGATGATCGCCGAACCGCTCACCCATCCTCAGTTTGCCTGGGCCAGCTCGGGTGTCGCAGCGGTATTGCTGTGTTCCAGTGAATTTGCCTGGCGCCACGCCAGCAGTCAGATGGTGCGCATTGCCGCCCAGGCGTGTGTGTCACCGCAGCAGGTGAGCAATGCGAATCAGGGTTCGACCTTTGCAGGCATAGACTATGACGTCAACGTCGCCGCCGCCCGAGAGCTGTATGAGCAAGCGGGCAGGGGGCCGCAGGAGGTTGCCGTGTGCGAACTGCACGACATCAGCACCATCAGCGAGTTGCTACTCTACGAGGCGCTGGGTTTCTGTCCGGAAGGCAGTGGTGAGAAAATGGTTGAAGATGGCGACAACACCTACGGTGGTAATCTGGTCGTCAATCCATCCGGTGGCCTGCTGACCTTGGGCCAGGCGTCAACGGCGAGCAACTTGGCACAATGTATCGAACTGGTGCATCACCTGCGTGGCAGTGCCGGCCGACGTCAGGTCGTCGATGCGCAACTGGCGCTTCAGCATCAGACAGGCGCCGACGGCACGGTGACGACCACCCTTTATCAGCGCGATTGAGCCGCGAAGCGGGTCGGGAACAGAATAAATTCAATAGGTGGAACACCACCCTACAGCTGCAGGATCTGCCATGAACAACAACAATAAGCACGCCACACTGTTGCATCGCTTCCTTCACTGGGAGCACAGCACCCCCGATTCGATTTACCTGACTCAGCCCTTGCCCGATGGCAGCGTGCAAGACTACAGCTGGCGTGAAGTGGGTGACCAGGCGCGGCGCATGGCCGCTCACCTGTTGTCTCTCGACTTGCCGGCGAGATCGTCCATCGGCATCTTCGGCAAAACACAGCTCACTGGATCATCGCCGATCTCGCGATCTGGATGGCCGGGCATGTCAGCGTCCCGCTGTACACGACCGCCAACAGCGATACGGTGCGCTACGTGCTGCAGCATGCCGAGATACGGCTGCTTTTCGTCGGTCGTCTGGAGGGTGATGCTGCTGGCTGGAACGCCGTTTGTGCCGCGATTCCGCAAGGCCTGGCATTGATTGACTTGCCAATGTCCGGTTGCGGCAAGGGCGAGTCATGGGAACACATCATCGCCCGTACCGCGACGCTGCAAGCAGTGGTCGAACCAGCCCCGGAAGAACTCGCCACCATCATCTACACCTCGGGCAGCACCGGCGATCCAAGGGTGTGATGCACAGCTTCGGTGCCATGTACACAGCACCGGCGGTGACCGGCTGCATGTATAACAATGGCCGGGGCACCAGCAGCAGCGACCGTTTGCTTTCCTACCTGCCACTGGCGCATACCGCCGAGCGGGCGGTGGTGGAGGCGATGTCGCTGTTCAGTGGTTGCCGGGTGTTCTTCAATCTGGGGCTGGAAACTTTCAGCGCCGACCTGCGTCGTGCACGTCCGACCATCTTCCTGTCCATGCCGCGCCTGTGGGGCAAGTTCTATCAGGGCATCAACGAGCGGATCGATCCAGCCAAACAGGCGGCCGTCTTCGCCGATCCGGTGGAAGGCAAGCAGATGAAGGCGCAGATTCTCTCGGCCCTGGGGCTTGACCACGTGCATACCGGCCTGTCCGGTTCCGCGCCTTTGCCGGTCAAAGTGATGGAGTGGTATCGCGAGTTGGGTCTTGAACTGCTTGAAGGCTATGGCATGTCGGAGAACTTCGGCATTTCGAACTTCAGCCTGCCGGGTGCCGTCCGTGTCGGCTACGTTGGCGCGGCGATTCCGGGTGTTGAATGCCGTATCGGCGACAACAACGAAATTCTGGTGAAAAGTCCGGCGCAGATGCTGGGCTATTACAAGCGACCTGAATTGACTGCCGAGAGTTACACCGCCGACGGGATGTTCTGCACCGGTGACCGTGGGGAATTGGACGAGCAAGGGAGACTGCGTATTACCGGGCGGGTCAAGGAGTTGTTCAAGACTGCCAAGGGCAAGTACGTCGCGCCGGTGCCTATCGAGGCCAAGCTGGGCAATCATCCGTGGGTCGAGGCATCCTGTGTGACCGGTGTCGGTCTGGCGCAGCCGTTGGCGTTGATCAATGTGTCGCCTGATACTCGCGCGGCGCTGGCCACCGCCGAGGAGCGTGACAAGGTTGCCACGGAGCTTGAGGTGTTCCTGGCGCAGGTCAATGCGCAGTTTGAGTCCCACGAGCAACTGGGGTGTCTGGTGGTTGTCGCTGAGCCTTGGACTGTCGCTAATGCGCTGTTGACGCCGACGCTGAAGATTCGGCGCAATCTGATTGAGGACCGTTATCAGAACCAGATTGAAGCGTGGGATGAGATGGGCTGCAAGGTGGTTTTCGAGTAGGGTTTCAGGTTGCTGTGACTGAGCCGGTCCTTTGGGATCGGCTTTTTTATGTCCGACCAATATTCTGGATCTGGATTTGGATGGGGTACACATCCGTTTCTGCGGTAACGGCGGCTGGCGGTTTCGCCCTTACGGCGAGTCACTTGGAGAAGCCCCAAGTAACCAAGGGCTCTTGCCCCTTTCGTTCGGTGCCTCGCTGCGGCTCGGCATGCCCTCGCTCCGGTCCTGCTCCGTGGGCCCGCCGCGATCGGCCATCCATGGCCGTGCGCGGCTAACCCGGCATCCATGCCGGGTTGCCCACTGCGCAGAACCTGCGCTCGGCCTCTCGATGGGGCAAGAAATCAAAAGCCAGATCAAAAGCCAGATCAAAAGCGCGCGAGGCGGCCTGACAGCCGACCTGATCGGGAGCTTGGTTGAATTTCCCCTGTAGGAGCGAGCCGGCTCCGGGCGGCGTTCCGACGATGATCGCCAACGATAACGCGCCCTGTCTGATTGACCGCGTCGTTTATGCGTTTTTCGCGAGCAGGCTCGCTCCTACAATTGGATGTTTGTCGCCCCGGGATTGGTGGACGCCATATGACCCTGTAGGAGCGATGCTTGCTCGCGAAGAGGCCGTGTCAGTCAATATCAATGGCGCATGTCAGCCCGTATTCGCGAGCTAGTTTTGCTTCTGCAGGTATGCGTGTATCCACTTTTTTTGATAGGCGCCAATGCAAACGCCCCGCAATGCGGGGCGTTTTTTTAACCACTGTTCCTTGGGTCAGCGAATACCGGCGGCACGCAGTGCGCTCGGGATGAACTCGCTGATGGCAAACTTCTGGCCGTACTGAGTACCCTGTTTCGCTTCGTTGATCAGGCCCAATACCACGTAGCGCCCAGCGACCAGATCGTAGAGGGTCTGCGCGGCATAGTTGGCGATGCCATTCTGGTAATCGTTGACCAGATGGCCTCGGCAACGCGCCACAGTTGACCACGGCTGTCGTAGTGATCGACCTCGGCCAGTGCCCAGCTATCCTCGTCAAAGTACATATGGCGTTTGGCGTACAGGTGACGCTCAGTTGGCTTGAGCGTGCCTTCGACTTCCCACACCCGGTGCAGCTCATAGCGGGTCAGGTCCTGGTTGATGTGCCCGGCCTTGACGATGTCGGCATACTTCACAGAAGGCGACCACAGGCGGTAGTTGTTGTACGGGATGTACATTTCCTTCTTGCCCACCAACTTCCAGGTGTAGCGATCAGGCGAACCGTTGTAGAGGTCGGAGTTGTCGGTGGTACGCATGCCGTCGGCAGCGGTCCCCGGGCCGTCATAAGCGATCTCCGGCGCACGGCGCACGCGACGCTGGCCGGCGTTGTAGGTCCAGGCCTGGCGCGGTTCCTTGAGCTGGTCAATGGTCTCGTAGGCGAGGTTGACCGTACCGGTCAGGCGCGCTGGAGCAATCACTTCCTGCTTGAAGTAGTAAAGGATGTTTTCGGTTTTCGACGGGTCGTTGTCGGTAATGTTCTGCGGCGTGCCGAAGGTCTCATTGAAGCCGATTATTGTGTAGTCGCCGCTGGTCTGCGGGACGGCCTGGGCGGTGGTCCGGTAATAGTTTGTGCCACGGTAGCGGGTTTCGTGGTTCCAGATCAGCTCCACGCCAGTCTTCGGGATTGGAAAGGCGTAGTAGCGCGAACTGAAGTTCGCCAGGCTGGAACCGTCGTTGGTCAGCTGGGTTGTCGTGGCGCTCTTTTTAACGGCGTCATAGATGGTTTGCGGCGCGCTGTAGGTGCGGTGAGTCGCGTAGACCGGGATTTTGTAAGTGTTCGGATAGCGTTTAAACAGCGCCAGTTGCCCGGCCGACAACTTGTCTTTGTACTGCTCGGCATTGCTGGCGGTGATGACGAACAGCGGTTTTTCACTGGCGAACGGGTCACCGAGAAAACCGTTCTGCACAGTGCCGGCATTGGCTTTCAGCCCGCCTGTCCAGGCCGGAATGCTGCCGTCGGCGTTGCCTTCCTTCTGCGCGCCCATCGGGGTGAGGCTGGTGCCGAGCTGGTCGGCTTCCTGTTGCGTGACGGCGGCCATGACGCTGGAGGCCAGGAGGCTCAGCGTCAAAACGGCGGATTTCATCAAGGTAGAAGTATTCATGATTAGGTACCTATATCAAAAGTTCACGCCGAAGCTGAGCGACACGAAGTCACGATCGGTCGCGGTGTTGAAGTGACCGCCAAAGAAGTCGGTGTAGGCCAGGCTGGCGGTGTAGGTGCTCTGGTAGTCGGCATTCAGACCGAGGCTGACGGCCTTGACGCCTTCCTCGAAGGTCGGCCCGAACCCGCTGACGTCATGCGAAAAGGCACGTTAGGCGACAAGTTGACGCCGGCAATCGCGTTCGGGTAATCGAGTTGGCCCGCAAGCGATAGCCCCAAGAGTTGCTGCTGTAGAAGCCGTTGTTGTTGCACTCCTGCTGCGGGTTGCTCGCACCCGGGGTGCCGACGCCGGTGCCGATGCAATTGGCATTGGCCGCGCCCGGCAATTCGCCGCCGCCAAACACCGGGTTACGGCCAAAGCGCAAGTCGGTGCCGTCGGCGCTACCGATGCCGCCGATGTGGTCATAACCCACTTCACCGATCACCGTCAGACGGTCGGCGCCGAGCACCTGGTTGAACAACTTGGTCGCCGTGACCTGGGCCTGGGTGAATGGCATACGTTTGTAGCCGTTGATCACCGAACCTGGGTTGAGGGTGTCTTCGCCGCTGACAAATACCGGCGAAACGCGGCTGCCTGAAGCGGCCGATGTCAGGTCGGGGGTGTTGATCTGCATCGGCATGTTTGGCCGGTAGCTGACCTCACCGTTGAGCGATACGCCCGATACGTTAGTGGCGAAGCTCAAGCCATAGAGGCGGATGTCTTCCGGGTAGTCGAGGAAGTAATTCGCGCCGCGGATGGCCGCAAACTGCGCCTGTGCCGCGTTAACTGCCGCAGGCAGCCCCGCGATAGGTGTATAGCGCCCGGTGGTTTGGGTTTCGCTGATGAACGGGCTGCGGCTGTGATAGTTCATCGCGTAGGCGCCGACCTCGGTGTCATTCAACTCCGGAAGGAACCAGCGCAGTGCCAGGCCAAACTGACCACTGTCACGCGCGTCGCGGCTCTCGGCGCGAGGCAGGTAGACATCGTCGAGACCCGCAGCGACGGCTGCTGCGCCGCCGGTGTTCTTCGCCACGCCAGGCGGCAAGTCCTTGCCGGCAACCACGTTGCGATCATTGCAGCCGGTGGCGGCAGAGTCACTGCCGAAGAAGGTCCCGCAGTTGTCCAGGACGGTATGTTTCCACTGGAACTGGTAGAAGCCCTCGGCCGTCAGGTTCTCGGTGATCCCCTGCGACAGGTAAAGCATCGGCACCGGCACCAGGGCTTCTTTGACTTCAGCCCCCGGACTGCGCAGTGCGCTGACGTCGACCGGGTTGATCACGTTGATACCGTTGGGGATGAATGTACTTTCGCCCCAGCTCACCACCTGCTTACCCACGCGCACGTTACCCGGCAGGTCGGCGATGGCGTAGTTGTGATAGACGAAGGCATCGAGGAACTGAGCGCCACTGGCACTGGCGCCCTGGTCACGGCCTTTGTCAGAGATGTCATAGAAGTGCTGGTGACCGTCTTCCTGCTCGAAGTCGTACCAGTATTTGCCGCGCACAAAGGCGCCGCTGTCGCCGTATTTCAGTTCAAGGTCATGCACGCCCTTGAACACCGTGGAGAAGTTTTCGCCAGCGCGAAAGTTCTGCCGGCCATCATCGATGACGCGTGCCGAGCCTCTGCCGACCACGCCAGTACCGCTGTTGTTGGAAATGAAATCTTTGTCGGCGCCGGTAGTAGACCAGCTGCCGCCAATGGACAGCGACGAATCGAACTTGCCCTGAATTTCGCCAAGGTCGAAATCGACCGCGCCTGCTTGGGTGGCCACGCCGAGTGCGACGGCGGCGGCGAGCAGATGCGGCTGGAATACTCCGGGTTTTCTTATTGTCATTCGGTGCTCCATTTCGTGTTTCCTGGAAGTCCCGGCCGGTGCTATGACCGACCTTGTCGGGATTGGCAGATCAACCCAGGTGGCCGTGACGTGTGGGCAAGCCCCTGGTTTTTTTTTAGTGGGCCGGCAATGCGCCCATCCGGTGCCTGACCGGCAGATATACCTTCTCTCCGGTTGGGTGATTTCCCCCCCCTCGCGTGAGGGGGGGTAAGACGAAGTGCGCACCGGCAATCAGTTGTGCCACCCGCGCCGAGTCAGGATTTGATCCAGGGTTGTGCTGATCGCGGTGCAACTGCGCACCATCTCCATACGCTCCCAGGTGGCTTGCTCGCCTTCATGCACCAGTTGCCGCATCTGCGGCAGCGGTAACGGCGACAGCAGTTTGAGCGGGCTGTGCCAGCGCTTGCTGACAAAGATGTTGATGTCGGCGGTGTAGTCCTGGATCAACATGCTGTAGCCAAGATGTTGCCAGCGGGCCAGTGTCGGGTTGCGGATGCGCAGGTGATTTCTACTCAGGCGCAGCAGACGGGTGGCGACACTTTTGCCCAGGCGAATCGGTTGCTCCACTGCGATCTTGAACAGGCCGGGACGCGCATTGGGGTTGGGCGTGAACAGAAGCGCAGCGGGGTTCGCCATGCTGGAGATGAAGTGGTTGACGCCATATAGCCGCCCCAAGCGCTTGGCGGGCAGGTCATCGATGAACGAACCGTCGATCCAGCGTTGTTCCGGCAGATAAGGCACCTGCTGACCGGCAGCGTTCTTCGCCTGCAGCGTGACGGGCGGGAAGATACCCACCACAGCGCCTGAGGCCTGGATCGCAGAGCGAATCAGCACATTGGGTGCGGTGATGGCGTTCAGCAGACGGGGAGCCTGCTGTGGTTCCAGTCCGGTCACGGTGATGTTCAGGTGACGCCCGCTGACGTCGTAGGCTTCGGCAAAGGTCAGGTCGGGTATCAGGCGTTCTATGTAGCTGGCGATTTCCTCTGCTTGCAATACCGAATGCAGGCGTGAGCGTCGCTTTACGGCGGCGCTGTCGAAGGTCATGGTCAGCAGCTCGGGCTGCAGATGTTCGAGCAACTCATCGGGCCTGTGGGTACAGATGATGGCCGCTACCAATGAGCCGGCACTGGAGCCGGAAATGATCTTCGGCAACAGGTCCTGTTCGTAAAGGGCCTTGAGTACCCCCACGTGGAAGTAGCCGAGCATTGCACCACCGCTGAGCATCAGTGCCGAACGACCGAAGCATTGGCTGGCGCGAATGAAGAAGTCCTGGCGCTGCTCCAGCGAAATGATGTCGTCGTCAAGTGCATCGATCGCCTTCAGCGACAGGCAGACTTCGTCGATGTATTGGTGAATCAAATGTTTGGTGCCCATATGCGCATGACTGTAAAGCGCTGCTTTACCCATGCCGGCGAGGTTGCCGTGGATACCCTCGTTGAGGGTGAACATCAGATTGGAGTAGGCGCCGGCGTTGCGCATGTCGCGCAGGCGTTCCATGCGTTGGCGCACGGTGCGGTAGTCATAGTCGTCGCAGACTTCGTTGCGGCGCCAGTCGTCCATGCCACTTTGCTGATCCAGCGCACAGGCGTGCCTGGCCCATTCCTCGTAGCTGTGGGCGTGTTCCATTTTTGCCTGCAATTGAGCGGTTGGCGTCTTGGGCCTAAGCATCTTGATTCTCTCCATTGCTCCGGGACAGGAGGAGGTGTTGCGCGTGGCGCAGGTCAAGCCGAAGGCTCATCGGTGCTGACGGGCGCGGCTGCCACTCGTTTGCGCGGTGGCAGCGGGCGAGCTTGGGCCTCAGGCGATTGCGCCGGTTGGGTGATCAGGGCCAGGTATTGTTCGGTGGATTGCTGAAGGCACTCGATGTAGATGTCCATGTCTGGCAATACATGGCGATCGCTGACCACACCGAGAAGGAGCTCGCCGTAGAGGCTGGTGATGCCGTGGCACAGCGCCATGCCGTCTAAAACGGGCGGAATCGGATACAGCGCCAGCAGTTCGGCACCGGCAACGTATTTGCGTTGCATGCCACCGGTGGGGCCTGGGACGTTAGTAATCAACGTATTTGCCAGGTGGTACTTGCCGGTGTAACGCAGTTGAGTACTCATCCAGCTGCTGAGCATGCGCATCGGCGCAGGCACCAGATCACCCGCGCAGACGATCAGTTCGTGCACCACCTCCCGGGCCAGACCGGTGCCTGATTGCGTGCGTTCCAGAATGGCCTGCAGCCGTTCGACAGGGTCTGCGATATCAGTGCCTATGCCGATCAACATGCCCGATAGCAGGTTGCCGGTCTGGCGGGCCTGGTCGGGTGGAATCGCCACCGGGCACAGCGCGACGAGTGATTCGCTGTCCGGTAATGCCTCGCGGCGTTGCAGGTAGCGGCGCAGCCCGCCACCAATCACGGCGATGATCACGTCATTGAGCGTGGCGCCCTCGGCGCAGCGGCGTACCTGCTTGAGCTCGCTGATCTTCCACGACAGCCCGCCGAACGTTCGGTGCGCAGAAACCTGAGTGTTGAACAGCGTCGTGGGGATGCATTTCTGCGTGGGCTTGTCCTCGCCGCGCATCCTGTTGATCAACTGCAGGCTCGCTTTGCTCATTCCGACACCGGCGCGCAGGCTGCGCCAGGGTTGGGTCATCAGGCGCGGAACGGTTCTGGTCCACATCTGGGCGCGGCTCGGCAGGCGCCCGCCAGAGGGCTGACGGTAGGTGTTCTCGTCGAATTCGGGGTGATCACTCATCAACAGATTGTTGATCTCGATGCCCGCCTTGCCATCGATGTAGGAGTGATGGAAGCGCAGCAACAGGGCGAAGCTGCCGGGCGGCACGCCGTCGATGTTGTTCAGGCCCTCGATGATGGTCAGCTCCCAAGGGGCACGCTCCATATCCAGGGTCCGTGACATGGCGCGTGCGGTGAAAATGCACAACTGACGCCAGTCACCCGGTTGCGGCAGGCCGACGTGGCGGATGTGGTACTCGAGGTCAAAGTTCTTGTCCTCGACCCAGTACGGATCGTCCAGTCGCAAGGGCGCGTGTTGCAGGCGCCGGCGGAACAGTGAGGTGCTGCTCAGGCGGGCGCTGAAGTAGCGAATGATGTCTTTGTGTCGAACCAGACCATTTGGCGCGCTGCGCTGGTCACAGATCCACAGGCTACCGATCACCATGGGTTGGTGGGGGGCGTCGGAATAGAAAAACTGGGCGTCCAGCGGTGTCAGCTGTTTCATGACTGCTTGCTCCAATGGTGTGATGGCAACTAATTCTGCTGCTCAGAGGTACAGCTAATCCCCCTCGACACGAGGGGGGAATGCCGAGTCGAGTTGCAGGACCATCGATTCCAAGGCGCTACATGATTGACGTCGTTCTGGCGTCATTCCCCAAACCTTGTCCATCACCTTGGAGAAAAAGATGTCGCAGAAAGTCTACGTAGCCGGTGTCGGCATGATCCCGTTTGCCAAGCCTGGCCAGAGCGGTACCTATATCGAAATGGGCGCGCAAGCCATCCGCCAGGCGTTGCAGGATGCCGGCCTGGACTATCGCAAGGTGCAGCAGGCTTACGCCGGATACGTGTACGGCGACTCCACAAGCGGCCAGTCGGCGCTTTACGAAGTGGGTCTGACCGGCATTCCGGTGATCAACGTCAACAACAACTGCGGCAGCGGTTCCTCCGCCCTGTACCTGGCGCGCCAGGCTGTGGAAAGCGGCGCAGTGGATTGCGCCCTGGCTTTCGGCTTCGAACAGATGCAGCCCGGCGCCCTGAAAGCCCATTGGCTTGACCGTCCGATCACCTACGGCAAAGGTCATGAAGTGGCCGACGCGATCTTCCCTGAAGGCCGTGAAATGCCGGACGCGCTGAAATTTTTCGGCGGTGCGGGCAAAGAGCACATGGAGAAATACGGCACCAAAATGGAAACCTTCGCGGCCATTCGCGCCAAGGCCAGCCGTCATGGCGCCAACAACCCGTTGTCGGTGTTCAAGAAGGTGTTGACTACCGAAGACGTGATGGCCGACCAGGTGATTTTCCCGGGCGTAATGACCCGTCTGATGGCTTGCCCGCCCACTTGCGGCGGCGCTGCGACCATCCTGGTTTCCGAGCGTTTCGCCAAGCAGCACGGTCTGCGTACCGATGTCTGCATCCTGGCCCAGTCCCTGGTGACCGACCAGCCGGAAGCCTTCGATCCGCCATCGCTGATCAGCATCGTCGGTGTTGGCATGACCCGTCAGGCTTCTACTGAAGTTTATGAAAAAGCCGGCGTCGGACCAGAAGACATCCGCATCTGTGAACTGCATGACTGCTTCGCGCACAACGAACTGCTGACCTATGAAGGCCTGGGTTTCTGTCCGGAAGGCGGCGCCGAAAAATTTGTGATGGACGGCGACAACACCTACGGCGGGCAAGTGGTGATCAACCCGTCGGGTGGTTTGCTGTCCAAAGGTCATCCGTTGGGCGCTACCGGTCTTGCCCAGTGCTACGAGCTGACCCATCAGCTGCGTGGTACCGCTGACAAGCGCCAGGTGGAGAACATCCAGCACGCCCTGCAGCACAACCTGGGCCTGGGCGGCGCAGGCATCGTGACCCTCTTCGGTCGCGGTTGATGACATGGCGCGCCCTTTGTGGGCGCGCCTTTTTTCTGACTGACAGGAGCGCGAGACATGCCAGACAAGAGTCTGATCGGCCGCTCATTGGGCGTGACAAGCTGCGAAGTTGAAAAGGGCCGCCTGCGCTTTTTCGCCAAGGCCATCGGCGAAACCGACCCGGTGTACACCGATGGAAACGCCGCTCGGCAAGCCGGGCACCGGTCATTGCCGGTACCGCCCAGTTTTCTGATGTGCCTGGAAGCCGAAGGGCGCGACAGCGACCATATCGTTCAGGACATTTTCGGCTTCGATCTGGGGCGCATTCTGCATGCCGAACAGGGCTTCGACTATCACGCTCTGGCTTATGCCGGCGACGTGCTCACCTTCGATACGCGGGTGGTGGATGTGTACGAGAAAAAAGGCGGGGCGTTGACCTTCGTGGTGCAACAGACCCGCGTCACCAATCAGGATGGTCAGCACATCGCTGATATCCGCTCGTCACTCGTGCAGCGCTGAGGAGCCCGTCATGAAGTTATCCATCATGAACCCATCTCAGCTGCGTGATGTGCAGATCGGCTTTGAGCTGCCGCCGCTGATTTTACCCGCGATCAACCGCACTACGCTGGCGTTGTATGCCGGGGCCTCGGGTGATCACAACCAGGTGCACATCGATCTGGATTTTGCCCGCAAGGCCCGCCAGCCCGATGTATTTGCGCACGGCATGCTCTCGGTGGCCTACCTCGGTCGTCTGCTGACCGGCTGGGTACCGCAACAGCAGATCCGCAGCCTGGCGGTGCGATTTACCGGCATCACCCAACTCGGCCACATCCCCACGTGCCACGGCAAGGTTATCGACCTGTTCGAGGTCGACGGCGAGCGACGCGCGCGCATTGCGATCTGCTGCGTCAATCAATACGGCGACGAGAAACTGGTCGGCGAAGCCACCGTGGCGCTCATTTGAATACCTATCTGAACTGAACAAGAACAAGGAATATCTCCATGAAAAAACTCGAAGGCAAAGTGGCGCTGGTGACCGGTTCCGGTCGTGGCATCGGGCGCAGTGTCGCCCTGAAACTGGCGAGCGACGGCGCGCGCGTCGTAGTCAACGACCTGGACGCTGGTCCTGCCGAAGAAGTGGTTGCTGAAATCCGCGCCCTTGGCGGTGAAGCCGTCGCCTGTGTGGGCAGCGTGACCGCCGCCGATTTCGCCGAGCGCTTCGTCAAGACCGCGGTCGACAACTACGGCGCGATCGACATCATCGTCAACAACGCCGGCTACACCTGGGACAACGTGATCCAGAAGATGAGCGATGAGCAGTGGTACGCGATCATCGACTGCCACATCACCGCGCCGTTCCGCATTCTGCGTGCCGCCCAGCCGATCATCAGCGCCATGGCCAAAAAGGAAGCCGCCGAAGGTCGCGTGGTTAACCGCAAGGTGGTCAACATCGCGTCGACCTCCGCTGGCGGCAACCCGGGGCAGGTCAACTACTCCACGGCCAAAGCCGGCGTGCTGGGCATGACCAAATGCCTGGCCAAGGAATGGGGACGCATGAAGGTCAACGTCAACGCCGTTGCTTTCGGCCATATCGAGACCCGTCAGACGCAACCGGTGGAGGGCGATCCGCGCTTCATCAACATCGAAGGTCGCGAGATCAAGGTGGGCATCAGTCCTGCTATTGTCGAGCAGTCCAAAAGTATGATTCCGCTGGGTCGTCCGGGTAACACCGAGGAAGCAGCCGGCGCCGTGTACCTGTTCTGCATCCCGGAATCGGATTACGTCAGCGGCCAGGTACTGGTCTGCGGCGGCGGTCTGGGCAACGTCTGAAAACCGGGCGGGGCGCTTCGGCGCTCCGCCATCCTGGAGTTCATGGCGATGACCGTGCCAATTTCCGATAACCCCAAACGACGCCTGCTGCACACCCGCAAGGTGGTCTGCACCGGCTATGAGCGCGATGACGGCCTGTTCGATATCGAAGGATGCTTGCTCGATACCAAGGGCGTTGACACCGAATTCGCTTACGGGACGATTCCCGCCAATGGTGTGCTGCACTACATGCGCATCGTCATGACCATCGACCAGAAGATGCAGATCGTCCAGCTCAAAGCCATTTCCGAGCAGGCGCCTACACCCGTGTGCAGCCATGTCAATCGAGCCTACGCGACACTTGTGGGTCTGCGCATCGGCGCCGGCTTCAAGAAGCGGGTCGCTGAGCGCGTCGGGGGATTGAAGGGCTGCACTCATCTCACCGAAATGCTGGGACCGATGGCAACTACTGCCATCCAGACCATGGCACCGGTGATGCAGAAACGACTGCGCGAGCGTGCCGCCGCGGACCCTGATTTCAAGATGCCGAACCATTGGGTGATCGGCACCTGCCACGCCTACCACCCCGAAGGCGATGCTGCGCGTCGCGTCAGTGAGTGGCGCCCCATCAAAGATCCTTCATAGACCTGCAAGGGTTTGTGTTTGCCCAGTTACTCGCCCCTTGTAGGAGCGAGCCTGCTCGCGAAAAACGTCCGGCAAACGCGTTCATTCAGACAGGGCGCGTTATCGTTCACGTCCATCGCGAGCAGGCTCGCTCCTACAGTTGATCGACGAACGCCGGCCCATTGTGATCGTTCCCACGCTCTGCGTGGGAATGCATCCTGTGACGCTCCGCGTCACCATTGCGCAGGACTCAAGCCGTGCGTCGTCAGCGGGACGCGGAGCGTCCCCGGCGGCATTCCCACGCAGAGCGTGGGAACGATCAGGTCAAGAGCTCGCTAGAGCGCCTGGTCCTTGTCGACCGTCGGCGAAGCTGACTTTCGGGCAACGCGTCTGGCTTTTGGGGTCTTGGGCGTTTCGGTTTGGGCGGCCTGGGTAGCCACTGCCTTCATTTCCTCGTAGGAATCTTTCAGGCATTGCGCAAGGAAGTCCGGGTCGGGAACGACGTTCGGTGAGCTGGTCAACGAGATGAACATTTTTTCGCAGTAGCTGGTGGGGTTCCAGATCAATGACAGGCCATCGACCAACGGGCCAACACCGCACCAGTACACCAGCTTGGCGCCGAGCATGTAGAGCGGCACATTGGGGCCCGGGACGTTGGTCACCATGCAATTGTGCAACACCACCGGGCCCTTGCCGCCCATGCCCATCAGCGTCGCAAGGCGGCCGGCGAGGCCCAGGGTCGCCGGGGGCGCGAATTTCTGCAGATTGGTCAGGTCGCTTGCACCGACCGCATTCTGGATCGCCTTGGATTGCGAAGTGGCGGCCTGTAACGCTTGCAGCCGGGCGACCGGGTCCTCGATGTCCGTGCGCAAGGGGAAGGTGAGCATTGACACGGTGTTGCCGGCGGCGACGGATTCATTGCCCTGGCGGGTGTTGACCGGTGCCAGGGTCATCAGTGATTTCTCCGGCAGTTCATCCTTCGCAATCAGGTAACGACGCATCGCCCCGCCGACCATCGCCAGGACCGCATCGTTGACGGTCGCGCCGGGCACCAGGCTTTTGATCTGTTTCACAACAGCCAGATCGAGGGTGACCGAATCCCAGACCCGACCGGATACGACATTGCTGTTGAAGCGTGTGCGCGGTGCGCCACCTTCGGAGCCAAGTACCGAGCATGCCACTTTGCGCAAGCTGGCGACGGTAAGTTTGGGCAACACGCGGGCCAGCGGCAGCGCCATGCGGGCGGAGGCCGAGATGTTGTCTGTAAACATGCGACTGACCGTATCCAGCATGCCCCATCGCGGCGGGGAGCTGGCTGCAGGCTTGTTATCAACCACCGCGACGGGTTTGCCCTGTGCGCCGGCCAGATCGTGCAAGGCCCAGGTCAGCTCCGCTGCCGCAGCGCCGTCCATCGCGGCGTGGTGCGTCTTGGTGAGGATGGCGAAACTGCCCTTGGGAATGCCTTCGATATTGTCGAGGCCCTCGATCACATACATTTCCCAGGGTGCCCGGGCAAGGTCCATCGAACGGGCATGGATGCGAGACACCTGAATGCAGAACTGGCGCCAGTCACCCGGTTTGGGCAGGGCGAAATGCCGAACGTGGAAGTCGATGTCGAACAGATCATCTTCCACCCAGTAGGGATAACCGAGGCTAAAGGGCACCTGGATGATCTTGCGCTTGAACACCGGCGAGACGTCGAGGCGATCCGAAATATGGCGCACGATCTCCCGAAAGCCGAGGCGTTGCCCCTCTACCGTGGACTGATCGTAGATGTAGATCATGGTGCAGTGTGACGCGGCATGGGGGCGATCGACATTCAGGAACAGGGCGTCTTGCCCGCTGAGTTTGCTCATCGTTGAGGCTCTCGCAAGGTGGTGGAGGTTGTCTGGCTGACACTTGAAATGAAGGACACTTGAACTGACGAATACGCACTGCGTGGCTCATCAATACGACTAAGGTCGTGTGGCAGATTCGTCGATCTGCACTTGACCCGTCCCCCTGCAAATGGGGGGGAAGTGCGGCTGGCGCCGTCTTTATTCTGGAGGCTATCGAAGGGTCCTGTGCGCGTCGCCTCGGTGCGCAAGTTGACCCTCGCCAGGGGAGGGATTTTGCGTGTTGAGTGAAGAGCAGTGCGTGAATGACGCAGGAGCAGGTAATTCACGCAGTCCGTGGTGGGAGCGTTTGCCCGAGGACTTCTGGCGGCAGCCCGATGGTACTGAGCTGGATGCAAGGCACCCTTTGAAGATCCATGGCACCGCCGCCATCGAGCGGGTGATGCGCACCTCCCTGTCGGCTACGGTGGCGGCGTCCGCTCTGATGACGCTAGCCAAACCTGGCCGCTTGCAGCGCGAGTTCGAGGCACTGCGCTTCTACGAACCGCTGGCGCGCGCGGCAGACGCCTCGCGCGTATTCCTGCCACCGCCGAAGGACATCGTCATTTCAGAGTGCGCGTTGCCCGGCGAGGACATTCACCGGCTCCAGTTGCGTTTCGCCAGTCCGTTCAAACCGCTCAACCCTTTCGCCCGGCCGCAGTTCGAGGCTATGCAACGCAATGCGTTCGCCCATGCCCAGCACTGGTGCCATGGCGACCGGCCGCGACCGACGCTGATCGTCATCCACGGGTTCGCCGCCGACCCGCACTGGCTGAACGCCCATGCTCTGTCGTTGAACGCTTTCTATCGCCGGGGCTACGACATCCTGCTGTTCACTTATCCGCACCATGGCCAGCGTGCCGAACACGGCGACTGGTTCAGCGGTCAGGGACTGTTTGGCAGTGGGCTGGTGGCCTTTAACGAGGCGCCGCTTCATGCGATCCACGACCTGCGGGTGTTCATCAATTATCTACAGGGGCGAGGTGTCGAGCATATTGGTGTGACGGGCATTTCACTCGGCGGATATACCGCGGCGCTGCTGGCGGCCGTTGATGAGCGCCTGGCCTGGTGCATACCGATTGTGCCGGCGGTCAGCCCGGTCGACGTGTTCCTTGAGTGGCAACCCACGGGACTGTTGCTCTCCCGGCTGATGCGCAACCAGGGCATTGGCGTGGCCGAAATGCGCGGATTGCTGGCCGTGCACAACCCGCTGACCTACGCCCCATGCCTGGACGGCGAGCGCATGCTGATCATCGGCGGCGCCGGAGACCGGGTCACCATGCCACGCCACCTGCGCCTGTTGCACCAGCACTGGCCCGGCAGTGCGTTGCACTGGTTTGCGGGCAATCACATCATCCATTTTGGCCGGCGCGAGTATCTGACGTGCATGGGCGCATTGATGGATCGATACTCCGGTCTGTAGGAGCGAGCTCGCTCGCGATGGTCGTTAACGAAAACGCGTGTTCCCTGGGTGAGCGCGGTGTTCTTCAGTCCATCGCGAGCAAGCTCGCTCCTACAGCTAAGTCATGAGCCGGAACCTCGACGATCCTTCAGGCAATGGGCGGGAATCCCGATCAACAGGAGCACCGCGCCGAGCACCATCACGGCGGCCATTACATCGAACGCCAGGTACAGACTGCCGGTAGCAGATTTTATCGCCCCGACGGCGGCCTGGCTGAGCACGCCGGCGAGGTTGCCCACACTGCTGATGATTGCGATGCCACCCGCCGCACCCGCCGAATTCAACAGTGCGGGCGGGATCGTCCAGAACAGGGGGATGGCTGACAGCGCGGCGGCGGAGCCCAGGCTCATGAGAAAAATCGATAGAGAGACATTGCCATGCACCAGGCCGAGCAGGGCGAAGCTACCCGCACCCACCAGCATGGTCAGGCTCAGATGCCAGCGCCGCTCCATATGTCGGTCGGAACTGCGACCCAGCAGATACATGGCACACAGGGCGACGAGAAATGGCAGGGCAGCCAGCATGCCGATCAGTTTCAGGTCTTCCAGGCCGAAGCCCCGGATCAGCGTCGGGATCCAGTAGGTCACGGTGTTTGAGCCGCTGTAGATGCAGAAGTACACCACGCCGGCGATATACAAGCGAGGGTCGCGCAGCACGCCGCCAAAGTGACCGCCGACGGCGTTCTGTTCACTGGAAATGGCTTGGGCGATCTGGCGCTTCTCGTCGTCGCTCAGCCAGTTGGCCTGCTCGGGACGGTCGGTCAGCCAGAACCAGCCGAAGATGCCAAGCACAATGGTCGGTGCACCGGTCAAAATGAACAAAACCTGCCAGTCCTTGAAGCCCAGCCAGCCATCCAGGTGCGCCATGATCACGCCGGACAACGGCCCGCAGATGATTCCGGCAACCATTCCCGACATCAGCAAACCGGCCGTGACCCGTCCGCGCAGAGACGCGGGTAGCCAGTAGGTCATGTACAGGATCATCCCGGGAAAGAAGCCTGCCTCCGCCACACCGAGCAGAAAGCGTGCGGCGATCAGTTGGTTTGCCGTGGTGACGAAGGCCGTCGCCACGGTCACCATGCCCCACAACAGCATGATGCGGGTCAGTGTGCGGCGAGCGCCGACCCGTTGCATGTAGAGATTGCTGGGGATCTCGAAGAGGATATAGCCGAGATAAAAGATCCCTGCGCCGATACCGTAGGCGGCGTCGCTCAACAAGATGTCCTCGGCCATGCGCAGCTTGGCGAAAGACAGGTTTATCCGGTCGATGGCATTGACTACGAAGGCCAGCATCAGAAACGGCATCAACCGCCATAGCACCTTGGCGTATACGCGCCTTGTAACCGGGGGCGCGACGGCGGCGCCCAAATGTTGCTCAACGGTGTCGTTCATGTGTTGCTCCAGCGCGGGTGGTCCGCTTGTTGTTCTTGGGAAGGGTGTGGAGTCGGGTAAGCATCGGGGGACGGTCGGCCTTCAGACCACGAGTTCGATCAGGAACGGCCCCGGGCGGTGGTTGGCCATGGCGAAAAGCTCATTAAAGCGCTCCATGGTTTCGGCCTTCGCGGCTTCTACACCCATGCCGGTAGCGATCTGCACCCAATCCAGATCCGGATTACCGATGTCGAGCATGCTCATGGCGGTCGCGCCGGCCGTGGCGCCGACGCTGGCGAGTTCGTGCTGGAGAATGGCGTACTTGCGGTTGGCGAGGATCACCACGGTGACGTCGAGACGCTCGCGGGCCATGGACCACAGTGCCTGCGGCGTGTACATGGCGGAACCGTCGGCCTGCAGGGCAATCACCCGTCGCCCGGGAGCGGCGACGGCCGCTCCGAGGGCCATTGGCAGGCCGTGACCGATGGCACCACCGGTGTTCTGCAGCCAGTCATGGGGTGCTGCATGGCGGGTTCCCGGATAGAACGCATGGCCGAAGGTCGCGGCCTCGTCGACGACGATGGCCTGCTCCGGTAGCAGGGCGCTAAGAGACTGGGCGACGGCAGCGGATGTCAGCGGGCCGGTACCGAGCTCGGCTACTGGAGCGATCTCTGGAGGTGCCAGTGGCGGCGCAGCCAGCTCCTCGGCCAGGCGCCGCAGGGCGTCGGCCAAGTCCTCTTCGGGGCGCGCCAGCACGTGGATGGTGGCATCGTCCGGGCAGGGTCGGGACGGCTTGCCCGGATAAGCGAAGAAGTTCGCGGGTGCCGGCGCGCCGACCAGAATGATATCGGCGATGCCGGCAAGTCGTGCCCGCGCCGCGTCACCGAAGTAGGGCATCCGTTCGATCTCGAAGCGACCACGGCCACGGGGTATTCGCGCGTTCTGCACGGGGCAGAGCAGTTGTGCGCCGGTCGCCGCCGCGATCCGGTGGGCATCGGCCAGGGCATCTTGCGCGAGGGCACGACCGGCCAGCAGCAATAGGCTGGGCCGTCCGCTTCGCAGGGTGCGGGCGACCTTGTGCACGACGTCCGGGGAAACGCGTGGGGCGGGTATCGCCGGCAGCGCCGCGGCAACCTGGCCGCCGGTGTTCCAGCTGGCATCGGAGGGCAGGACCAAGCTGGCCACCCCACCCGGTGCGGCACAGGCTGCCTGGATTGCCGCAGCTGCGGCGGCACCGACTGCGCCGGCCTCGGTGGCGGTGCGCGTCCATACTGACACGGGACGAGCCCAGCCTTCGACGTCGGTGGTCAGCGGCGTGTCGTACTGACGGTGCCAGGTCGCGTGGTCACCGATGATGTTGATGACTGGCGAGTTCGCTCGTCGCGCGTTATGCAGATTGGCCAGGCCGTTCGCCAGTCCGGGCCCGCAGTGCAGCAGGGTGGCCGCTGGCCTGTCGGCAATGCGCGCATAGCCATCCGCGGCGCCGGTTACCACTCCTTCGAACAAGCCCAGCACGCAGCGCATGCCAGGGACTCGATCGAGCGCGGCGACAAAATGCATTTCGCTGGTGCCTGGATTGGCGAAGCAGGTGTCCACGCCACTTTCCAGCAGCGTGCGTACCAGGCTTTCGGCGCCGTTCATTGGCGCGGTGCTGTTGCTCATATGTTTTTTCCTCAGGCTCGGCGGTATGGGGGAGGGAGGTTCTGCGCCGAGTATAAGGAACGGCAACGCGCGCCCGTTCCGGATTCAATCTGTTGACGAAAGACCGGTAACTTGCTGAAAAAACACGTTTATTTATCGCTCGCCAAAAACTGGTCGGCGACGCTTCCGGATAACATGTCGCCCACTCGGAAGGAGGGGGCGGGGCGCAGAAGTGATCCAATAGGGTGTCGGGCCGTAGCTTCCCGCCAGACAGGCGCGCAGGCAATCCAACCCCCTGTACGAGGTCCTTTTCGATGCTATCGATGGCATTCAATACCACCCGTTCGATCATCATTGAGCGTGGTGCCGCCACCCGTCTTGCCACGCAGGTACTCAACCTGGGAGCCCGTTCCGTACTGCTGGTGACCGATGCGGGTGTCATTGCGGCCGGGCTGCTTGATCCAGTGCTGCGCGGTTTTGCCATGGCGGGCATCCCGGTCCGGGTATTTGGCGAAGTACAGGCCGACCCGCCGGAGTCGGTGATCCTCGCTGCGGTGGAGGCGGGTAGGGACTGTAACGCGGACTGCGTGGTGGGCTTTGGCGGCGGCAGTTCGCTGGATGCCGCCAAGCTGACTGCGCTGCTGGTGCGCGGCGGCGAAGTACTGGCGCAGATCTACGGCATCAACCAGAGCAAGGAGGCACGCCTGCCACTGATCCTGGTACCGACCACCGCCGGTACCGGGTCCGAGGTGACCGCGGTCTCGGTGGTCACCACCGGTGCCGGTGAGAAGAACGTGGTGATCTCGCCCACGCTGCTACCTGATTTTGCGGTGCTGGACGCCGAACTGACGCTGGGCTTGCCCGCTCACATCACTGCGGCGACCGGAATCGATTCCATGGTCCATGCGGTGGAGGCGTTTACCAGCCGCAACCTGAAAAATCCTGTCTCCGACTGCCTGGCGCGTGAGGCGCTGCGCCTGCTCTGCGGCAACCTCCATCAGGCCTGTCACGACGGCGCCAATCTGGTCGCTCGAGAAAACATGCTGTTGGGTGCCTGCCTGGCCGGCATGGCTTTCGCCAACTCGCCGGTGGCGGCGGTGCACGCACTGGCCTATCCCATCGGCGCGCGTTTCCATGTACCGCACGGAGTGTCCAACGCGTTGGTGCTCGGTCCGGTGATGCGCTTCAATCTGGAGCAGGCGGCACCGCTCTACGCGCAGTTGGCCGAGATCGTGCTGCCGAAGGTGACTGGGAGCGAACACGAGAGGGCACGCGCCCTGGCCGA
This sequence comes from Pseudomonas sp. ERMR1:02, assembly GCF_002277815.1. Classification (GTDB taxonomy): domain Bacteria; phylum Pseudomonadota; class Gammaproteobacteria; order Pseudomonadales; family Pseudomonadaceae; genus Aquipseudomonas. The sequence goes on along the minus strand of NZ_NKJI01000010.1, from coordinate 82,144 downwards.
TCATCTGGGCGCACTGGCCGGTGAGCTGAAGTTGCCGACCCGTTTGCGCGACGTGGGTATCGGTGAAGCCGATATCGAAACACTGGCCGAGGATGCGATGAAGCAGCAGCGCCTGCTCGGTAACAACCCGCGCGTGATGAGACTGGACGATGTACGGGCTATTTATCGGGAGGTGCTATGAGCAACAAGACCTACCGTCCGCGCCGCGAAGACTTTCCGCGCTTTTATACCCTGGGTACGCGCTGGGGTGACCATGATTCCTATGGCCATGTGCAGAACATCGTCTACTACTCGTTCTTCGATTCGGCGATCAGTCATTTTCTGGTGGAGCAGGGCACGCTGGACATCGAAAGCAGCCCGGTCATCGGCCTGATCGTCGAGTCGAGCTGCACCTTCGTCTCGCCCATTACCTTTCCCGACCGGGTGACGGTGGGCTTGCGCATCGCCCATCTGGGCAACAGCAGTGCGCGATACGAGCTGGGCATTTTCCGCAATGACCAGTCCGAGGCGTCTGCGCTGGGCTATGTCGTCTATGTGTATGTGGATCGCGCCAGCAACATTCCTGTCGCCATTCCGCAGGCAGTGCGCGAGCAGTTGCGCACCCTGACCGACTGAATGCAACACGCCTGGCGGGCCGATCCCCCTCGACTGGAGGGGGTGAGCCTTTGTCGATGTGGATGACCATCGTGTCCTCTTGCGACAAGGAGTTTCCCGTGAACAAGAACAATCTGAAACGCATCGTCCTGGTTGCACTGTTGGCGATGCTGTCCCATGCCCAACTGTCCATTGCCGATGTGCTGACCCCGTCCGAGGCTCGCGTCATCGCCAGGCAAGCCTATATTTATGGCTTTCCCCTGGTGGACAACTATCGCGTCCAGTACACCTACTTCCAGGACAGGCAGCATCCGGAATTCAAGGCACCCTGGAACACCCTGCACAACACTGCCCGCATCTACACCCCTGACGACAAAGCCTATCCGACGCCCAACGCCGACACGCCGTACTCACAGTTGGGTGCAGACCTGCGCAACGAGCCATTGGTACTGACGCTGCCGAAAGTGGCGGCGGGGCGTTACTACTCGGCGCAGTTTGTCGATGCTTATACATTCAACTTTGGCTACGTCGGCAGCCGAGCGACTGGTAATGGCGGGGGCACTTTCCTGCTCGCCGGGCCCGATTGGAAAGGCACAGTCCCGCCGGGCATCGACCGTGTGTTCCGCTCCGAAACCCGCTTCGCCTTCGTCTTTTATCGCACTCAGCTTCAGGGCCCTGACGACCTCGAAAACGTCAAACGAATACAGGCCGGCTACAAGGTCCAACCGCTTTCCGTATTCCTTGGGCAACCGGCACCCGACTCGGCGCCACCAGTGGATTTCCCGGTGCCACTCAGCGCGCAAGCAGAGCGCAGCAGTCTGGCGTTCTTCAACCAGTTGAATTTCGTCCTCGGTTTCTGCCCGATACATCCGTCTGAAAACGAGCTGATGAAGGAGTTTGCAAAACTGGGCATCGGTGCCGGACAGACCTTCGATGAGCACCAATGGCCAGATGAAATTCGCGAGGCGATCAAGGCCGGAATCGCCGACGCCTGGAAGGATTTCGACGCACTCGGACAACAGGTCGCCCGAGGGGAAATCTCTACCTCGCGCTTCCTCGGCAGCCGCGAATATCTGAACAACAACTACCTGTACCGCATGCGCGCCACCGTCACGGGCCTCTACGGTAACGATCGGGAAGAGACCCTTTATCCGCCGTTCTATCTCGATGCCGGCGGACAGAAACTGGACGCTTCGCTTCATCGCTATACCTTGCGCTTCGCACCGGGGCAGTTGCCTCCGGTCAACGCGTTCTGGTCGTTGACCCTGTACGACGCCCAGCGCTTGCTGGTGGCCAATCCGTTGAACCGATACCTGATCAATTCGCCGATGCTGGCCAACCTCAAGCGCGATGCCGATGGTGGCATCACGTTGTATATCCAGCATCAACAGCCGGGCAGGGAACAACAAGCCAACTGGCTGCCTGCGCCCGACGGTCCGTTCTACATCGCTGGCCGCCTCTACTGGCCGAAACCCGAAGCCCTTGACGGTCGCTGGCAAGCGCCGAAGGTACAGCGCATCGATTGACTGCTTCCTCGCGAATACCACGACAGGATCTAGACCATGCACATGTTAAAAGCACCATTACTGGCACTCATCCTCATCGCGCCGCTGTGCTTGGCAACCGCGGCTCAGAAAATGCCCACGCTGGTGACGGCGGACAATTTCGTCCGCGCCGAATCCGACAAATTCTTCACCAGGGTCGTTGCGCGGGGTGGCTTCGGCAAGTTCGTGCACAACCGCGAACTGGTACCCGTCGACAGCCAGGTGGTCATCCGTCCGAACCGTGACACGCTGTATTCATCGGCAGTATTTGACTTGGACGCGGGACCAGTTACCGTCACGCTTCCCGATGCCGGCCAGCGATATTTCTCGCTGATTGCCATCAGCGAAGATCAATACGCCCAGCCATTGATGTACAAGCCCGGCCAATACCACTTCACCCGCGAGTCGATCGGAACACGCTATGTCCTGTTGGGTGTACGCACGCTGGTAGACCCGGCTTCGGCCGACGATATGCAGCGCGCTCAAGCACTTCAGGACCAGATCAAAGTGGATCAGACAAATGGCCCAGGGCGTTTCGATACTCCGCAATGGGACCAGGCAAGCCTTGATGCGATACGCAGTTCATTGCTGTCACTGGCTGCAACGGTACCGGATTCGCGGGGGATGTTCGGCAAACCCGCCGACGTCGACCCCGTACGCCATTTCATCGGCAGTGCGTCTGCCTGGGGCGGAAACCCCGCTCAGGATGCTTATTACCTCAATGTGACGCCGACACGAAATGATGGCTCCACCCGTTACGGCTTGACAGTTAAAGACGTGCCGGTCGACGGATTCTGGTCCATCAGCGTGTACAACGCGGCCGGCTACTTCGAGCGCAATCCGCAGAATATCTACACCCTTAATAATCTGACCGCAAAACGCGAAAGCGATGGCAGCATTGCCATACAGTTCGGTGGTTGCGATGAAGGAGTCGCCAACTGCTTGCCGGTTGCTGCGGGGTGGAACTACATGGTGCGACTGTATAAACCGCATGCGAATGTGCTGGATGGCAGCTGGCATTTTCCTGAGGCGACGCCTGCCGATTGACGCGTGTTTCGGACCAATCATCCCAAGCCTGTCGGGTATCAATAAGCACAGATCTGCTGACGCTGTTTTTATGCGATACCTGATCACCGGTTCGCACTACAGCGATCGACCCCTGCGTTCAGGAGAAGTGCGTGAGTAGGGGAGAGCGTTCATGCGATGACCTGCGCAGCTTCGTTGCGGCTAACGCCGGTGCGCGCAAACAGGCAACTCAACCCTTGCCACCAACCCGCCACCCCTGCGATTACGCAAGGTCAGCTCTCCACCCTGTTCGCGAATGATTGCGCGGGCGGCCGAGAGACCGAGGCCGACCCCGCCGGTGTCACGGTTGCGTGATGTCTCGAGACGCAAGAATGGATCGAATACCCGTTGCAGGGCTTCTTCAGGAATACCCGGTCCCTCGTCACTGACTTCGATGCAGATCGAATGGTCGTCGCGGCTCAGCGCGGTGCATGGGCGCTGCCCGTATTTCACCGCGTTTTCCAGTAGGTTGACGATCACCCGCTTGATGCCCAGCGGTCGGCCGTCGTACACAAGGTGCGCCGGGCCGGTGAAATCGATAGCGATATTCTGGTCGCGGTAGTCATCGATGATGGTTTGCAGCAATTCCGACAGATCGAACGCAGTGGACTGCTCCAGGTGCGTGTCTTCACGGAAAAACGCCAGGGCGGCGTTGATCATCGATTGCATTTCTTCGATGTCGCGAATCAGCTTGCGCTGATGATCCAGGTCTTCCATGAACTCGCTGCGCAGGCGCATCCGGGTCAGGGGCGCGCGCAAGTCATGGGAGATGGAGGCGAGCATGTGCGTGCGCTCACCGATGAAATGCTGGATCTGTGCCTGCATAGTATTGAAAGCGATGATTGCCTGACGGATTTCGTGGGGCCTTCGATGTCGATGGGCGGGGCGCTCAGATCGCCGCCAAAGCGCCTGGCGGCATTGGCAAAGCGCTGCAACGGATTGGCCAGTTGACGCGTGGCCAGCCAGGCGACCAGCAAGGTGGCGACCAGGCCCAGGGCAATAATCACGGCAATCCGAACGTTAAGGTTCAGGCCCCAGCTGCGTTCCGGCGGCGTGAACGACAACCAGCTGTCATCGGCCAGACGCACAAGAGCGACATAGTGGGCATCAGGGTTGCCCTGCGCCCAGTCATCGGGGTTGAACACTTCGATCTGTCGGTCATCGCCGAGCAATTGCCGCAGCGCCGGTACCTTTGCGGCCTCAAAACGTGCGCCTAAGCCTGGCAGATTGAAGTCGATTCGATGCGCTTTCCACGATACATCGAGGGTCGGGCTGCTGGCCGCACTTGTCAACTGCGGGCGCAAGGTAGCGGGGGCCGCCTCGATCACTCGCGTAGTGGCGGCGATTTGCTCCAGCAGGCCGGTACGCTCGATCGGCGGACGGGCCCAGATGCCCGCCACCTGGACGAACAGGGCATTGAGCATCAGCGAGGCGAGCATGGCCGCGACGATCGTCAAGGCAATCCGGCGCCTGAGGGTGTCGCGACGCAAGATCCGGCAAATCATGAACGGCTGACCTTGGCGGTGAACATATAGCCTCCGTTACGTACGGTGCGGATCAGGTCCGGGCGCTTGCTGTCCGGTTCGATCTTGCGGCGCAGTCGACTGACCTGCACATCGATGCTGCGATCATAGGCGTCGTGCCCCTGGCCGTGGGTCAGATCGATCAGTTGTTCACGCGTGAGGATGCGCTGGGGGTGCTCGAGCAAGACCAGCAACAAGTCGAACTCGCCACCGGACATCGGGATCATCACGCCTTCGGGCGAGCGTAGTTCGCGGCAGGTGATATCCAGGTGCCAACCGGCGAAGGCGATGATCGGCCGTGAGGGCTCGCCGCCGCGAGAGGGCACTTCACCGGTCCGACGTTGCAAGGCGCGCACGCGGGCCAGCAGCTCCTGAGGGGCGAAGGGCTTGGTCAGGTAGTCGTCCGCACCCAGCTCCAGACCGACAATTCGATCACTCAATTCGGCCATGGCCGTGAGCATGATGATCGGGATATTCATCTGCGCCCGTACCTTCTGGCACAGGCTCAGGCCGCCTTCACCGGGGAGCATCAGGTCGAGGATGATCGTATCCGGTCGCGCCTGCGCGATGGCCGCCCACATGGCCTCGCCATGGGCGGCCACCTCGACCTCGTAGGCATGCTGAACGAAGAACTTCTTCAGCAGGGACAGAATTTCCACGTCGTCATCGACGATCAGCAGTCTGCTCACGATTGCAGGATCCATGAACCTAAAAGAAGGCATCTAAAACCATTTCGAAGTCCGGGTCATTTATTTCAATCCTGCAACATTCCTTCTGTGCGGACATCAGCCTGACATCGTCGGGCAAAAACCTCGGGCACTCTGCGCTCATTCAATCCAAGGGGGCTCACATGAAGGACATGAACAGCGGATTTACCACCGAGAGGCATGGCGCCGTGCGCCCACTGATCCTGACCCAGCGCACTGCAAATCCGGGCCCGGATACGCCGATCCTGTTCCAGGAAACCTGCCTGGGGCTGGCAGACGATCAGAGCCAGCTGGTATTGCGCCGCTACTTCGAGCGTTTCAGCCCGGCCGAAGCGCATTGGGTGGAATACATTCACTCGATTCCCACCGCCGAACTCGTCCACTGGATCATGACCCATGGCCAGTTACGCATCGAGTGTTCCAACAACACCCCGCACAGCCACGTCTACGCCTGAAAACGGATCGCGCCATCGCGCAGAAAAAGGAAACACATTGATGAATAGCAATCGCTCACTGGCGCTGTTGTTTGCAGCCACCTTAAGCCTGTCGGCATGCAGCAGTAAAAAACCTGCCGAGCTGCATACGGGGTTTCTGTCCGATTACAGCGTGCTTAAGGAAGGGCAGACGCCGTCGGGTCAGAAGGTGTTGAGTTGGGTCAGCCCGGCGTTGGCGAGTGGCCGTTACACAACAGTTTACCTGGCGCCGAGCCAGTTTTATCCGAGGCCTCAGCCTACGCAAAGGATTCCACAAAGTACCCTGTCGGGCGTGACCCGATACTACGATGCAGCTCTCCGACAGGAGCTGGGCAAAGTGGTGTCGCTGGTGCCCAAACCCGGCCCGAACACGCTGATTGTCAGGCCAGCTATCACTCAGGTCGCGGCCAGTACCCAGGGCCTGCGATTTTATGAATGGCTGCCCGTCACGTTGGTCGCGGCTGGCGTGAGCACTGCCACCGGCATTCGCGATCGGGACAGTGAAATCGCCACTGAAGTGTCGTTCCAGGACGGCGCGACCGGGGCTGTCGTTGCGGAGGTTGTGCGCAAGGGCACGGGAGTGCCGCTGGAAAACGACAAGCAAGTAATGACGCCCGAGGACGTCAAGGGTGTGCTCGATGGATGGGCCACGGACTTTAGTCAATCGTATGTTGCTGTTCGCAAAGCCGCGTTGCGCTAGTGGATAGCGCGAGCCAGACGCTGGAACTGTGATGAACGGCGGCCGCCAGGATTCAGAACAGTGGTCTGGCATTAAAAGGCGGATCTTCGAACCGAAGTTGCGGCAGGGACGTCAGCAACTCCATAGCTTTGGCGCACGCCAAGTGTTTCCGGGTTCTGTACGTATAATCCCGAAAATTACTTTAAGAGTTCAGTTTAAATTGCGTTGCAAAGCTGGTTAGGTTTTTTGTTCTGATAAACCATATTTTTACTCGTTTTCCGAAATCGTCGGGTGCCGCAACATCATGGTCTTGTCTCATAACAATCATGGAGTAGAGCGTGCACGACTTTAGCTACTGGCAGCAGCGGGCTGCTAAACAGAATTTTGCCGACAAGGCCTGGATTGACGGTCGCTGGGTCGCAGCTCAATCCGGGGCGAGCTTCAATTCTATAAACCCCGCGACGAATAAGCTTCTTGCGCAGATAACTGCTTGCGGTGATGTAGAGGTTGACTTGGCTGTCAGGGCAGCGCGCCGTTCTTTCAACCAAGGGCCATGGGTTCGTATGGCTCCAGCTGAACGCAAAAAAGTCCTGATGCGATTGGCCGACTTGTTGCTGGCCCATCGCGAGGAGCTCGCGCTGCTCGAATCACTCAACATGGGCAAGCCGGTTATGGACGCATACAACATTGACGTGCCTGGCGCGGCAAACGTATTCGCATGGTACGGTGAGGCGGTAGACAAGATATATGACCAAGTCGCGCCAACCGCGCGGTCTGCCTTGGCTACCGTAACCAGGGAAGCACTCGGAGTGGTCGCTGCTGTCGTCCCATGGAACTTCCCTCTGGACATGGCTGCCTGGAAGCTGGCGCCTGCTTTGGCGGCGGGGAACAGTGTGGTTCTCAAGCCTGCCGAGCAATCGCCGGCTACCGCCCTGAAGTTGGCTGAGTTGGCTCAAGAAGCGGGCATTCCTGACGGCGTCTTCAACGTAGTTCCAGGCTTGGGGGAGGGCGCTGGTCGGGCATTGGGTCTGCACCCGGACGTGGACTGTCTGGTGTTTACCGGCTCCACTCAGGTTGGCAAATATTTCATGCAATATTCAGCGCAGTCGAACCTCAAGCAGGTGTGGCTAGAGTGTGGTGGAAAAAGCCCAAGCCTGGTATTTGAGGATTGCCAAGACCTTGACCTGGCCGCCGAAAAGGCTGCCTTCGGCATCTTCTTCAATCAGGGTGAGGTCTGCTCTGCGAACTCCCGCCTCTACGTACAACGCTCGATTCAAGACGAGTTCATGGAGCTGCTGATCGCCAAGGCAAGCCAGTGGATGCCAGGAGATCCCTAAATCCGGCAAGTCGTGCCGGAGCCATTGTAGATACTCAGCAAGCGGATCGAATCACCTCGGCAATCGAGCAGGCATCAGTAGATGGGGCCCGGCTTGTGTGTGGGGGCAATCGGCTCACCTTCAATGGTTCAAACAATTTCATCGAGCCAACCATTTTTGCTGATGTTCAACAAGGCATGGCGCTGAGTAGAGACGAGGTCTTCGGGCCGGTATTGGCTGTCACGGCATTTGACACTGAGGAGCAGGCTCTTTCGATGGCAAATGACAGCATCTATGGGCTGGCCGCGTCTGTCTGGAGTGATGATCTCAATCGAGCTCACCGTGTAGCTCGTGCTCTTAACGTGGGTACTGTGTCAGTAAACACAGTAGATGCGCTTGACGTCAGCGTGCCTTTTGGTGGCGGTAACAGTCGGGTTTTGGTCGGGACTTGTCTCTTCACTCTTTCGACAAATATACCCAGCTAAAAACAACCTGGTTCCAGCTGCGTTGATCCGTAAGCGTCTGACGATCACTGCATTCCACCAACAGGGCGCAGATCGTACCCTGTTGTGGACCGCCACCCTATGGCGCGAGAAGGGCTATAGGCTGCCTTCGACATCTTCCAGACTGAAGGTCTCGGTATGGTCGTCATAGGAGAAAATTTCAGCGTATCGTCCCCAAGTGATCACGCTCTCCAATGTTTTCTCCACAAACGCCTCAGTGAGCGAATCTTCCAGTTCTTGTTCAAAGCGCACCCGTGGCGCCCGGTGCCCGTTCGCTCCTGCAATACCTGCCGAATGCGTGCGGCCAGTGGCACGTGCTTGACCAGGTGCTCGGCAAAGATGGCTTTGCGCTCCTGGGTGCCGTACTCGGCGAATAACTTGCCGGCCTCAGTCAGGGTGATGTCGGCGCCCTTGAGTTCAGCGAACCCCAGGTATTCCAACATCTCTGCTATCGGGAACAGGTCGTCCACTTCCAATAAGCGCCGTTCTGCAACGTCTGGCAGGCCCGCATACCCGTTATAGGGTTCGGCAGCGAGGGTTTCGATCAGGCCGGCCAAGAGGTTGGTGGAGACTTCCGGCAGCGGACTGCCCATCTTCAGCTCGGCTTTGCCGGCGCTGGCGTCAGCACTGCGCCGATCGGTCATCAACGCATAAATGTCATCGACCATTTGGCGAAAGGTCGGGTCCAGCCGGTTGCGTGGATGGGCGAATGGCACCTTGATTTGCGCTACGACTCGCCCGGGGTTTGACGACAAAACCAGAATGCGGTCGCACATCAAAACAGCTTCTTCGATGTTGTGCGTCACGATCAGGATGGATTTGATTGGCAGCTGCTCGCCGCTCCACAAATCCAGCAAGTCGGTTCGCAGGGTTTCAGCGGTTAATACATCCAGAGCCGAGAAGGGCTCGTCCATCAGCAACAACGTAGGGTTAACCACCAAGGCGCGGGCAAAGCCCACGCGTTGACGCATCCCGCCCGACAGCTCACGGGGATAGGCGTTTTCGAATCCATCGAGGCCGATCAGGTCAATCGCGGCCAGCGCGCGCTTGCGTGCTGCTTTGCGTTCTACCTGTAACGCCTGAAGGCCCGCTTCTACGTTTTCGAGTACGGTCAGCCAAGGGAACAGCGCAAAGGTCTGAAAGACCATGGCCACGCCTTCGGCCGGCCCCGTCAGCATTGCGCCGTTGTATTTGACCTCGCCCGACGAAGGTTGTATCAGGCCGGCAATGATGCGCAGCAACGTTGATTTTCCCGATCCGGAGCGACCCAGCATGCCCACAATCTCGCCTTCGCATAGCGTCAGGTCAACATCGCTGAGCACCTGCAACTCATCCTTGCCCTTGCCAAACGCCCGGCTCACGTTATTGAGCGAGTAGATTTCGGGTGATGCATTTGTGTGTTCGGTATAGGTATTCATGAAATCGAATCCCGTTAATTCAGACGGAGTTTGTTTTCAGCAATGGCGTACATCGGCCGCCATACCGAGCGATTGAAGGCCACGACAAAGAGCGACATCACCACCACACCCAGCGTGATTTTCGGGAAGTCACCCGCCGCCGTGTTCTGGGCGATATAGGCCCCAAACCGTGAGCGACGACCTTGTCTTGTCCCCATGAAACAAATTCGGAAACGATGCTGGCATTCCACGCTCCGCCAGAGGCTGTGATCGCCCCTGTCACGTAATACGGGAAGATGCCGGGCAGCATGATCTTGCGCCACCAAAGCCAGCCGCGAATGCGGAAGTTGGCGGCAGCTTCCCTGAAATCGTTCGGGAACGCGCTGGCGCCGGCAATCACGTTGAACAGGATGTACCACTGAGTACCGAGCACGATCAGTGGCTCAGCCAGACATCCGGGTTCAGCTGGTAACGCAGAATTACGATAACAAACACCGGAAACAGCAAGTTCGCAGGAAAGGCAGCCAGGAACTGGGCCAGCGGCTGGATTTTTTCCGCCAGGTGCGGCCGCAAACCGATCAACACGCCAAGCGGCACCCAAATTAGCGAGGCAACCACGATCAAGACCACTACCCGTGTCAGGGTAATCAACCCCAAGCCAAGCACATGCCCGACTTCAGCGAGCGTCACCTCGCTGCCCACGTAGCGGGCGATGTGGTACAGCGCGTACAGGGTCAGCGCTGCAATCACCGTTCCCCACACCCAGTCAATCACCCGTGAAGTGGCGGGGTTCGATTGCATGGCCGTGAGTTTTGAGCGTGGCAGGCTGAAGCGTCTGTTGCCGATTCGGCCGATGGTTCGGGTAATGGGCCGTAGGATGCGCTGGATCATCCGTGTGCGCTGGATCAGCTTCAGCAACCATGACTCCGGTGCGCCTGCCTGAGAAGCGGTGTTTTCCATTCGGAACTTGTCGGCCCAGGCCACCAGTGGCCGGAACAGGAATTGGTCATAAATCAGGATGACCGCGATCATCGCCAGTATCACGTATCCCACCGCATGCAGGTCTTGCTGCTGGATGGCTATTGCCAGGTAAGAACCTACACCAGGCAGCATGACGGTCTTGTCACCGACCGTGATGGCTTCGGAAGCCACCACGAAGAACCAGCCGCCCGACATGCTCATCATCATGTTCCAGACCAGTCCCGGAATGGCGAACGGTACGTCCAGCTTCCAGAACTTTTGCCAGCCGGACAGCTGAAGGTTGCTGGACACTTCTTCCAGGTCGCGAGGCAGCATGCGCAGTGACTGGTAGAAACTGAACGTCATGTTCCAGGCCTGACTGGTGAAGATGGCAAAAATGGCCGCGAATTCTGCGCCGAGCACTCGCCCTGGAAACAGCAGCAGGAAGAACGTCACGGTGAACGAGATATAGCCCAGCACGGGCACCGATTGCAGGATGTCCAGCACTGGCACCAGCAGTTTCTCTGCCCGTCGGCTTTTGGCCGCCAGCGTTCCGTAAAGCAGGGTGAATACCAGGGACGCCGCCATCGCCGCAAGCATGCGCAGGGTGGTGCGCATCGCATATTCGGGCAGATTGGCCGGGTCGAGCGAGATGACTTCACTCTGCAAGGTGGACATAGGCGCCCAGGTTTCCCGTGCGCCTATCGAGAAAAACAGCAAAAAGCCGATCACCAGTGGCAGGGCGATCAAGTCCCAGCGGTTAGGCAGCAACCGCAGCGTCGTGGCCGGGATGTAATGACGGAATACCTTGTTCATGTTCAGTGATTCCTACAGCGTTCTGAGTGGGACTCATGACCACAGGCCAACGCCTTCTTGAGCGACAGCACCCAAGCGGCACGGCAGGCAGTCAAATCAACCTCTTGAGGGTCGGTAAAACGACGGAGTGAGGTCACACAAACGAATGCTAAAGGCAGAAGCAGAAGTGCCCCGTTTACTCAGTAAGGCAGATCACTGAGTAAAAACCATGCACCGGCTACATTACGTTTGGCTTTTCTATGCATGACCCACCGAGAATAGGCAGGATCCACGGCAGGACTCTCCTTTGGCGGGTTGAAATTGGCAGTTGGGCTGGCAGCCTTGACACGCCATCAGGCCATCAACATGTGTGTTGAGGTCGCTATCGAGTCAGGTGCCAATGCACAGCTTTTCCGGGGCGGATTATACGTATCAAAATGTTACAGAATGATAAAATTAATGTAATTTTTGAGGATTAAAAGTAATCGTACGACTAACCCACCTTGCGTGATTACGCTGGTTGCCAACGGTGTGGCAGCAGCTACGCAATCTCACTCGCTCGCTGCGTCGGCAGCCGCGCCAGCACATCCTTCAGATAGGCGTATGGATCATGTCCATTGAACCACGCGGACTGGATCAAGCTCATGATCGCCTCCGCACCACTTAAAATTAAGTGGACACCTTCGCCCTAAGCGTTGCGATCAGGAAGGTGTGTTGGCCGGATGGTTACGTTGATCCTGCAAGGACTGATAACAATCGGCTGTCAGGGTGCGCTAATTCCCACTATAGGGTGATATCGGTTACGTATTGCTCGTGGGATAATTTCAACAAACAAGCGATACATTTGAGCGTCTGGGGAAAGGATTCTCGAGGCGTCTCCAGGCACAGGTGGCGTGTGGTGGAAAGTGAGCAACTTGCATCAGTGCAATGGTATCAACAGATGGCAAAAGTGGTTCAGGCTGTTGGTCAACCTGACTTTGTGAGTACGCTGGTTAGAGCCTTGAGCATGCTTGCGCCACTCCAGGCTACTACTGTCTACCTCTACCCGCACGACGGCCTGCCTAAGGCCTTGTTTGAGCGCGACGAGGAGGGGCCTTGGTTACCGGAAGGAAACGTAAAGCAATATCTGTCGGGCTTTTACTTGCTTGATCCATTCTACGGTGTTTCTGTCGAGAGTGTCGGTTCAGGCTGTTATCACTTGGCGGAGGTCGCTCCTGACCACTTTGAGCGAAGTGAGTACTATGTGGCCTTTTATCAGCATGCCCATATCGAGGATGAACTTAATTACATTCTTCAAATTTCGCCTGGCTATACAATTGCGGTATCGCTAGCCAGTGCCAGCAAATTAAACGAGAAACAGTTGCAACAGTTCAAGGTAATAAGTCCTTGGGTGCTGGCTGTGCTCAGTAGACATTGGGAAGGGCTGGGTACAGATACGCTGAATGGGATTTTTGAAAATCCATTTGCCCGAAAAATACACACGGCGTTAAACAACTTCGGCAGTTCGGTTTTGTCTCAGCGCGAATGTAAAATTGCTCAGCTCATATTGAAGGGGCATTCAACCCGTTCCCTTGCCGAGCGTTTAGCCATATCTGAGGACACTGTTAAAACTCATCGTAAACATGCGTATAGCAAGCTAAATATTGGCTCGCAATCAGAATTATTTTCCTTGTTTATCCATTCTCTCGCGCAAGCTCAGGATGTTTTTTTCAAGGATCCCTTAGAAACCTATAGGGGTACGGACAACAAGCCATCCCCGCAATCAATCCAAGAACAAGAAGGTGATTGAAATGAATTTACCATTCAAGCCTGGTCGGGCGACTGAAGATTACCAGGCCTCAGACGCGGCACATCACATTCATGCTTTCCTTGATCAAAAAGCGTTGAATGTTGAAGGCCCACGAGTGATTGTGCGAGGTGAGGGCCTCTACCTCTGGGACAATGACGGTAATCGCTATCTTGATGGAATGTCCGGCCTATGGTGCACCCAACTTGGTTACGGTCGTACCGACCTCACTGCGGCAGCAAGTGCGCAGATGAACCAACTGGCTTACTACAATATGTTTTTCCATACTACGCATCCGGCGGTTATCGAACTGTCCGAACTGCTATTCAGCCTGCTGCCTAAACACTACAGTCACGCGATCTATACTAACTCCGGCTCAGAAGCTAACGAGGTGTTGATCCGCACCGTGCGCCGATACTGGCAGGTTGTCGGTAAGCCTGAGAAGAAGATCATGATTGGTCGCTGGAACGGTTACCACGGTTCAACCCTGGCGGCCACGGCACTCGGCGGCATGAAGTTCATGCATGAAATGGGCGGCATGATCCCGGACATCGCTCATATTGACGAGCCGTACTGGTATGCGCATGGCGGTGACCTTACACCGGCTGAATTTGGTCAAAAATGCGCGCTTCAACTTGAAGAAAAAATCCTGGAACTTGGCGCCGAGAATGTCGCTGGATTTATCGCTGAGCCGTTCCAGGGCGCAGGCGGCATGATCTTCCCGCCTGAAAGCTATTGGCCAGAAATCCAGCGTATCTGCCGTAAATACGACGTCCTGCTTTGCGCGGACGAAGTGATCGGTGGGTTCGGACGAACTGGCGAGTGGTTTGCTCACGAGCACTTCGGGTTTGAACCCGACACGCTGTCGATCGCCAAAGGCCTCACCAGTGGCTATGTTCCAATGGGTGGACTTGTACTATCGAAGCGCATTGCAGAAGCTTTAGTAGAGCAGGGCGGGGTGTTTGCTCACGGCCTGACCTATTCCGGCCACCCAGTTGCGGCGGCGGTTGCAGTGGCCAACCTGAAGGCACTGCGAGATGAAGGCATTGTCACGCGGGTTAAGAATGATTCAGGGCCATATTTGCAAAAATGCCTACGTGAAGTCTTTGGCGATCATCCTCTGATCGGCGATATTCAAGGAACCGGTCTGGTTGCTGCCTTGCAGTTTGCTGATGATAAAAATACTCGCAAACGCTTTGAAAATGAGAATGATCTTGCCTGGCAGTGCCGTACTTTCGGATTCGAGGAGGGAGTTATTATCCGCTCGACATTTGGCCGTATGATTATGGCCCCTGCGTTGGTAGCAGGGCATGCTGAAATTGACGAGTTGGTTGATAAAACCCGTAAGGCTGTAGATCGTACCGCGAAAATTATCGGTCGACTTTAAAAAGATCCAAGCCTCGCAGCGTCGACGAATATTTCTTCGGCGCTCTCGTTCAAGTTCTTCCATTGCCTTTGGCTAGCGTCGCTCGTGACTATGTTGGATGCGTGTGCTTTACCAGCTGTTTACTCAGAAAATAAATCTACAAAGTAGAGCGGGGATAAGCACTTTATTCCAATAGGGTGAAATACCTCGCTTTAAATAAACTTTGATATATTCAGTCGCCGGAAATGATCGGCGATTTGTTTTTTTACGGCCTGAATAACAGGCACCAAAGCAGTTTCATGATTAAGGAGTTCGCAATGACTACAAAAATAAGCGTACCCGACTCTTCTGGCCATGCTACCCGGCAAACAGAATATACTAGCTCTTCTGCAACCTTCAGAAAGTCCATGGGCATACCTTCGCTGGTGCTTTTCGGACTGGCTTACATGGTTCCTCTTGCTGTATTTACAACCTATGGCCTTGTCACGCAAATGACTAAGGGCAACATGCCCACGGCATACTTATTTACTTTGGCTGCTATGCTGTTGACCGCTTATAGTTACGGTAAAATGGTTCAAGCTCATCCGTACTCAGGTTCAGTTTACACTTACACTCGAAAGGCATTTGGCGCGCATTTTGGGTTTATCGCAGGCTGGACATTATTGTTGGATTATATTTTTCTCCCTTTGCTAAGCTATCTGCTCATCGGAATATACATGTCAGAGTATTTTCCAGCGATCCCGGCTGCGGTGTGGGCTCTGTGCTCTATTGTGTTGGTCACTGGTCTTAATCTTGTCGGAATAGAATCTGTGACTCGTGTAAACCTCGTCCTTATTGTTGCGCAGTTGGTGTTTATCGTTGTTTTCGTAGCGCTTTCTGTGAGCAAGCTTAGTGGTCAGGCGAGTGAGGTGTCTTTGATGCTCCCGTTCCACAACTCTGAGTTTAGCTTTCCGCTTGTCCTTTCTGGCGCGGCTGTTCTATGTCTTTCTTTTCTTGGTTTTGACGCTGTATCAACAATGGCTGAAGAAACCCGAAACCCTCGCTTCCGTATCCCTGTAGCCATCATGGCAGTAACATTGATAGGTGGTGTGTTGTTCCTGGTCGTATCGTATTTTGCACATCTCATTTTCCCTGAGTGGAAAACATTTGTAGATGCAGACTCAGCCTCGGTCGATGTAATGCGTCGTGCAGGCGGTGAAATGCTGGTGACAGCATTTACTGCTACCTATGTCGCGGGCTGTTTTGCCTCCGCCATGGTTTCTCAAGCTAGCGTTTCTCGGGTGCTTTTCGCAATGGGTAGGGATGGAGCGCTGCCTCGAGTCTTTGGCGTACTACATACAAAAAAACGAGTTCCGGTGGCAGCGATAATAGTTGTCAGCGTTCTATCGCTGATAGCGTTGTTCATCACACTGGATGCCGTTGCAAATATGATTAGCTTCGGTGCCCTGTTTGCGTTTTCTGCGGTAAATCTAGCAGTGATAAAGCACTATTTGATCGATGAAAAGAAGGTAGGAGCTACAAACTATCTACTCTACGGAGTTATCCCGGCGCTAGGATTTCTCTCCACTATATGGCTTTGGACAAGTCTGTCGCATATGTCATTCTTGATCGGCTTGAGCTGGATGGCTGTTGGGATCGTATGCCTGATGAGCCTGACCAGAATGTTCAAGGTAAAGCTTCCAGAGTTGCAAATGGCTGAATGATATTTTTAGTGGTGAGAGGTGTTACTTCAGCCTCTCACCACATGACGCATTGTGACAGCTGCTACAGCCCTGAAGGTCGAAAGTACGACTTCAGCTCAACCGATAAAGAACGACGTGATATCCGCATCCAATATCCAGTTCACCTTCTCGCCTTTCAGCGCGACCGTCAACGCATCCAGCGCATCGTGCTGGCTGCGCCCCGGCCGAAAACCATACGAGAAGCCTAGAAAGTCCTCTTCATAGATCGCATTCAGAACGGTAACAACCGCCCGCTGTACGATCTTGTCCTCCAAAGAGGCAATGCCCAACGGGCGCTGCCTGCCATCGGCTTTGGGATGTACACCCGCCGCGATGGCGTTGCCCGATAGGCTCCACTATGGAGCATTGCTCGATCCAGCGCTTCATATCGAGCGCTGAAACCTTGCCAGCCATGACCAGATCTGGCTGGCCATGACGCATCAAGATGATTTCCTTGTCCACTGCGATTAAGTCCTTGTTTTGCTCTTCCGTGAATTTACAGGATGCGGCTGGAAGAGCTGTTCAGCTTCTGCAGCTCAATTTGCCTGGCAGCACTGAGTTCAAGGTTTATGCGCTCTTCATCCAGATACCGATAAATGCTCTGCAGGCTGGCGATTTTCTGTTTGATCTCTGCCATCTTCTTTTCAATGAGCTTTGCGCCGTCAGCACAATCGATCACCTTGTTTCGTTGCGCATCGAGAATCTCGCCAATTTCCCCCAGGGAAAATCCCATGCTTTGCGCCCGCTGTATGAAGTCCAGATCCTGCAGGGTTTGCGCGGTGTAGACACGATAGTTGTTAGTTCGCCTCTGTGGCGAGATCAGGCCGATTTGTTCGTAGTACCGCAACGTATGGCGGCTGGCGCCACTGCGGGCCTCGAGTTCGCCGATTCTCATGAAAACACCGCTTGACTGTAGAGTTGGATCGATAGTTTACGCTTGACTTCTCACCTTACCAAGGAGCAGGAAAATGAGCGTGGAGTGCTTTATCACGGGGGGTACCGGCTTTATCGGCCAGCATTTGGTGGCGCACCTGAGTGCACAAGGTCACACAATCCGGGTGTTGATGCGTCGCCCTGAGCGACTGCCTGCATTGCGCGAGCAAGTCCGGAGCTTGGGAGGGAACGCAACCCAGGTATTTGCTGTAGCTGGCGATCTGGAGAGGGACAACCTCGGTATGAGCCTTGCTGACCGAGAACTGCTAAGACAAGCCAGAATCGTATTCCATCTGGGCGTCCAATTCGCTTGGGGGCTTTCGCTGGAGCAGTCACGGGCAGTGAATGTCGAAGGGGCAAAGCGGGTGGCGCTGTTGGCGTCTGAGCAAAAAAGCCGGTTAGTGATGATCGGCGGCTACATGCTGAAGAATCATGAACACCTGCAGCGCATTGGCATTGATCCCCGTTGTCCGCAGTTGACGAATTGGCCAGCGGTCTACCGGCGTGTCGGTGGTTATGAAGGGAGCAAGCTGGAAGCGCATTTTGCGGCACTGGATGTTGTGTCAATCCAGGGTGGGGAAGTGACCGTTGTCCACCCTGCGACGGTTTGCGGCCATAGCCGCACGGGTCATATTCTCAACGGCCAACCGCTGACTGAACTTATACGCAACCTTGTGCAGGGGAAACTATCCGCAGTCCCCGGTACCACCGAGCACTGGCTGCCGCTGGTCACTGTGGATTACTTGGTTGAGCTGGTGGCGGTTTGTGCTTTTGATCCGGCCATGGTGGGCCATGAACTGCTGGCGCTTGACGAGCAAACGCCCAACTTGAGAGAACTCTTGGCACAGGTGGCACAACCGCTTGGCCTGAAGACTCCCAAACACCACATTTCGCTGCGACTCCTGAAGGCGCTACTGAGCATTCCTCCCGTCGCGCGGCTGTTGAATGCAAACGCCGAGTCCTTGGACTTTATCCAGACCACGCGTTTTGATACAGCGGCGCTCAAGCAATTTGCCAACAGACATGGAATAGCCAAGCCGGATATCCGTCAGGCTTTGCAGCACACTGCAACGTTCGTCAATTCATATTGCATTGGCGAGGGTAGGGCAGGCTGACTTACTCCCGGGGAGGGAGCGATCAAGCTCTTCGACCCGGCTAAATGGTTGCGGGAGACCTGGACACGTCATGTTGACAGTGCACAGGGCAAGATTTCTTAAGTTCAGGCTGGTGTAGCACTTCAGACAGTGCACAGCGCGGCCCTCCCATTTGGCAATCACAACGGAGCCAAGGCATTGCCAAGTACGTTCAGCGCGGTCGTCGGCATTTCCATTAATCGGTACACCCCTGCGATAAATGCAATGCCCTCCAGTGGCAGCCCAGCACTGGCCGCTTTTCAAAGACTCTACGATGAGCGCCTTTCGACGCTGCCCAACGTTCAACGCTTGACCTCAACGCTTGTGATGAAACAGATCGTGCAGGGGGTAGGCCTCTGCCTCTACAGCATTGCTACCACCCTGTATCGGCAGGCAACCCCTCTAGACCGACGCTTACGTCAAGTGTTGTCGTAAAACTGAAATATATCAGTCATAGAATTGACACGACTCCTTACATATTCCTTCAGTCGGCCTTCGGCCTTTTTCATGGATGAGCAAGTCCCATGCGTCGTGTTGTGTTCAATCAGAAAGGAGGTGTTGGAAAATCCAGCATTGCCTGCAACCTTGCCGCAGCGAGTGCTGCCGAAGGCTATCGAACGCTGCTGGTTGATCTCGATCCCCAGGCAAATTCGACTCACTATCTCTTGGGCCTGACCAACGAGAGCATTCCAACGGGCATCGCCGATTTTTTCAGACAAACTTTGTCCGGCGGCTTCGAAGGCAGAAGGAATCGCGTGGTCATAACCGAGACCTCTTACGACAACCTTCACTTGGTGACTGCCAGCTCCGACCTGTCAGATCTCCAGTCAAAACTTGAGTCCAAATACAAAATCAATAAGCTACGCAAGCTACTGGTTGAGCTGTCCGAGGACTATGAGCGCATCTATATCGATACACCTCCGTCACTGAATTTCTACACATTCAGCGCCTTGGTGGCTGCGGACAGTTTGCTAATCCCATTCGATTGCGACAGCTTTTCTCGCCAGGCGCTGTATCGCGTCCTCGCGCAGGTAGAGGAACTACGACTTGATCACAATGAATCACTGATTGTGGAAGGGGTGGTGGTTAACCAGTTCACTGGGCTAACCGGCTTTCACCAAAATCTGGTTGATGAGTTGTTGGCCGAGGGTTTACCGGTGCTACCGGTTTACCTGAGTAGCTCCGTCAAGATGCGCGAATCTCACGAAGCTTCAGTCCCCATCATCCATTTGGCCCTCGGCACAAGCTTTCGCTGGAGTTTTTTGGATTGCTGGATGCCCTGGAGCGGGCCGCTTGACGCTGATCGGTGTGTCTGTGTGTCTGTGTGGCTGCGTGGCTGCGGACACTCAGTGCTCATGGGCATGTGAATGGATCGTCAGGGCACCCGGTACCTTGGTGCGTTCAAGCCCTCCATGGTCCAGCCACCTGAGGGTCTGCTCATAAGCGCGCTGCAACAAAGACTCGGTCTGGGCAAAGTTAAACACCGAGACATCCACGGGACACAAAGGTGGGACGATGTGCAGGCTGGTGAGGGTGCGGAAGTGTTCGATGTCGCTCACCAACTGTCGCATGCTCATCAGGTTGACGGTATGCAGGGCTAAGGCGATCAAACCTTGGGGCGGTTGTGACAGGGCGCAACTCATTCCAGTAGGGACCACCACGACGTTGGTGGCTCCCAGGGCTACGGCAGTTGAAATAGGTGTATTGCTTGCCACACCACCGTCAATCAGGAACTGATCGGCAATTTGTACGCAAGGGAACACCAACGGGATGGCTGCGCTGGCCAGTAACGCCTGCCCGAGTTCACCACTGGACAGAACGGTCTCGGCACCGCTGAGCAGGTCGGTGGTGACGATATGCAGGGGCAACACCGCATCCTCAATGCGCTGAATGGGCAGTGCTTGACCCAGCAGTCGGTTCAAGGCCGCCGGCTGCAACAGAAAGCCCCGCCGTTTGATCAGTCCTCTACAGGTATCGAGCCAGGACAGCGGAAAGATGTCCGTTTTACGCAGGTCGCGCCAGAAACCGGCGAGCGCCTCGACGCCTTCGGCATCGGGTCTTGCGGCAAAGTAGGCACCGTTGATGGCGCCCACCGAAGCACCCACCACCAGGTCGAATCGAACATTGGCCTCGACCAAGGCCCGCAACATGCCCACCTGAACAGCACCCAAGCTGCCACCGCCAGCGAATACGATTGCAGTTTTGGTAGCCATGCCCGAAATCTCTGTGCAGCCGTGCGTCGGTTCAGTGTAGCTGACGGTTAAGCGCTATTTTCGGGGAGTTCCCCAGGCGTGCGTCAGCCACCGGAACGGGTGGCAGCTGGAAATCCGGAGTATCAGCAGCTCCTGAGGGGCGAAGGGCTTGGTCAGGTAGTCGTCCGCACCCAGCTCCAAGCCGACAATTCGATCGCTCAATTCGGCCATGGCCGTGAGCATGATGATCGGGATATTCATCTGCGCCCGTAGCTTAAGCCTGTCGGCAGCGCACTCGAACGGCTTCAATCACTGCCCAGGGTGCGCGGCGGCATTGCTCAAGCCGCACGATTTCTGGCCTTCGACATCTCAACTGGCGCGAAGTGTTGTGCGTACTCCTTGGGGCTCACCCTCATGCGCCGTACGAAGGCTTTCCTCAACACGTCGACACCGTGATAGGCAAACACCTCTGCCGGGCCGGTCACATCCAGCGAGTCCACGGGCGGCAACCCCAAAATCACCACTCGCTTTTGCACCTCACCGATATAGGGATGGCTTGGATTTTGTCGTTTGCCACACAGCGATTTCCCGCGTTGACCAGGGACGCATGTTGGCATTAATCATCGGAAAATAGTCAATTTCGACGTCCGCATCTATTTAGACTGAAGCTGTATCACCCCGTGTGAGCCCGTTCAAACCGGCTCACGTACCCTTAAAAATTATCATCACATTTTGATCTATGCGCTGTGACACAGCGCGAGAGGACTCCTCATGAAAGTTGAAGGTGCTGTCGTTTTTATCACCGGTGCAAATCGCGGTCTGGGTCTGCAGTTCGCCAAGCAAGCCTTGGCACGCGGCGCAAAAAAGGTCTACGCCGCTGCACGTGATCCCTCCACGATCACGCTGGCTGGTGTCATTCCTGTGAAGCTCGACGTGACCAACGCTGCTGACGTCGCCGCCGCGGCCAAACAATGCACCGACGTAACACTGCTTATCAATAATGCGGGCATTGCCCGTGTCGCCGGCCTTGCACAGGCGGACGCTGAACCCGTCTTGCGTGAACAATTCGAAACCAACGTCTTCGGGATGCTTGATATGAGTCAGGCGTTTGCGGGTACCCTCGGCAGCAATGGCGGTGGCGCTATGCTCAACATTCTGTCGATCTTCAGCTGGGTGAATACTCCGATCATCGGCGGCTACGGCGTGTCGAAGGCCGCTGCATGGGCGCTGACAAACGGCCTGCGCAACGAGCTACGCGCCCAGGGTACACAGGTCGTTGGCTTTCACGCCGGGTTCATTGATACCGATCTAACGCGCGGTCTCGACGTTCCCAAGGCCACGCCCGAAGATGTCGTGAGTCAGGCTTTTGACGCCGTCGAAGCCGGTCAGGAAGAAGTGATGGTCGACGAATCAACCCGACAGGTGAAACAGGGACTTTCACACGGCGTTTATCTAAACGCCGTCTAATAAACAGTGCGCATTTCGCTTTTTACTCTCGAACAGTCGTTAGTGACGGAGTAGGGATCAAGGAAATCCTGAACAAGGCTTCCCGATTCGAGTGAAATACGTCGAGCCGGTTTTTCACCATTTAAGACTGGTGCAATGGAAAACCTTTTAAACAAGGGTTTTCCATTTTTTTGGCCTGTCTGTTCATTAGGTCCATCGCGTGTGACATGCAGTACCCTGCGTACTCGGCTTGCGGCTGCCTCTCCTACTCATGACTTCCTCGGAGTTGGTTAGGCACTTTCACGCTAGATTTCAACAGTTTCGCTCACTGCCACACGGTGCGCGGCGACACTGCTCAAGCCGCACGATTTCTGGCCTTCGACATCGCTCAGGAGAAATGCAATGGCTGATTCTGACGCACGGGCGCTCAGCTTTCGCTCGGGATTGTGCTCTCAACTGGCGCGAAGTGTTGTGCGTACTCCTTGGGACTCACCCCATGCGTCGCACGAAGGCTTTCCTCAAGACGTCGACACTTCGATAACCGCATCGACGCGCAACCTCTTCCATCGACCGCCTCCCTAACTCAATTTCCCGGCAGGCCGCTTCGACTCGGACGTTTTCGACATACTTCGCTGGCGTTGTCTTAAATTCCCGCTGGAACATGCGTATCAACGTCCTCACACTTGTGCATAGTCTGTCCGCCAGTATCTCGACCGTCAGCTCCGAATGCAGGTGTTCAATGATCCAGGCGCACAACTCATCCAGGCTCGATCCGGTCGCATGCTGCGACTGGAGAGCGACGCTGAACTGTGCTTGACCGCCAGGACGTCGCAGAAACAGGACCAGGTTCTTTGCGATCTCCAAGGCGATGTCGTCTCCCAGGTCTTCGCTGACCAATGCGAGCGCAAGATCAATCCCCGCCGATATGCCAGCCGATGTGTACAGGTTACCGTCCTTGATCCAAATCGGATCTGGGTCGACCTGCACAGTGGGATAGCGCTCAGCCAGGCTACGGGCCATCTGCCAGTGGGTCGTTGCCTTGCGACCATCCAATAGCCCTGTTTCGGCCAAGGCGAACGCACCGACACAGATCGAGCACACCCGCCTGACGCTCTTGGCTCGCGTCCGGATCCACTCGATGGCGGTCTGATCCAACTGATCCATGGCGTTCCAGCCCGACGTTACGATCAACGTATCAATGGGGTTGTTTTCAAGACGCTCCTGTTCAAGCGTCTTGTGCGCCATGAGCGGGATGCCGGTGCTGCTCTCCAGGTGTTCATTGGCACCTGCGCAAACGAGCTGAAGTACGTAGGGAGCAGAGTTGCCTCGGTGCAGTTTGTTTGCATAGGCAAACACCTCTGCTGGGCCGATCACATCCAGCGAGTCCACAGGTGGCAATCCCAAAATCACCACTCGCTTTTGGGCCTCACCGATAAAGGGATGGCTTGATTTTGTCGTTTTCCACACAGCGATCTCCCGCGTTGGCCAGGCACACATATTGGCTCAAATCATCTGAAAATAGTCAATTTCGCCGTCCGCATTTATTTAGACTCAATGCCGATCCCGTTTCATTTCCAGGAAGCAAACAAACATGAGCACACCTGTCAGCATTGGCGGCTTCATGGGGTTACGGCTAGAGGAGATCACGCCATCGCTGGTTGAAGATGCTCTCGCCCTTTACCTCCGCATCGGAATGAAAGACGCCCTTACCCAAGCGGTCGCTGAAACAGTCAATAAGGCACCTCACAAGGCCATTGGTACCGGGTTCCTGATGTCGGTCGGCGCCACGTGCATGGGGTCGATTGCCCGAAGGTGTGCGATCTGATTGATCACGCTCCTTTCGAAAGCCAAAAGCCGCTTTGGTCAATGTGGTAGTGAAGCTGGATAAATCAATCCGGCTTTCGTAAAGGATGGTGACTGAGGCAATACGCAACAGCGGTCAGTTTACATATTGAACTCAGACCCGCCGGTATTTTCATCCGAGGAACTGCTGTCGCCTTCGAAGTTCGACATTAAGTAAGGAGTGGAGCGTGGACATCAACAAGACGCCAGATCGTTTGACCGGCGCCGGCCATGGGTAGCGCCTGTGCCTGGCGCCGCGCAGTTTGAAGGCAATCCGCCAATCTGATTTTTATTATCAAAGACTTCAAGACCGCAAGTCAGGAATATATATTCGAGACTCAAGCGTGCTTCATTGAGACCGAGTTCCAGAAAAGCCAGTTGCAGGATTGGATGAAGTCTACCGAAATGCCAGTACCTAAGGCGCTGGCGCAGTCCGGCCATAAGGGCTTCATCTACCGTGATCCGTATGGCGTCACCCTGGTAATCGCGCCATTTAATGGTCCGCTGCTGCTGTCGCTGCGTCCAGCGATCACCGCCCTGGCAGCTGGCAATACCTGTGTACTGAAGCTCAGTGAAACGCTGCCAGCGACTACAGCTCTGTTGGAGCAGTTGGTCGAGAAATACTTCGATCCGCGCGCCGTGACCACGGTACGTGGTAATCGCGAGGAAACCGGCGAGCTCTTGAAGCTCCCCTTCGAAAATCTCACACCGGTTATTCCCGAGCTTGGAGGTCAAAACCCGGCTTTTGTCGACGAGTCCGCCAACATCAAGGATGCCGCCAGGAAGATTGCGTGGGGCGGCGCATGGTGCACGTCCCCGGGATATGCGTACGTGCACGAGTCCGTAGCGGAAGAGTTTGTGGCAGAGGCAAAAAAAACGCTGGTCGAGATGTATGGCGGGACCCCAAAAATAACCCCGACTTCTCCCGCATCATCAACGCAAAAGAGGCGTCTCGCCTGGCTGCGCTGATTGATCCGGCGAAGGTGGTGCATGGCGGCGGATCCGACCCGCAAGCCCACTACGTGGATCCAACCATTCTCTATCCGATCTCATGGGAAGACCAACTCATGGAGGACGAGGTCTTCGGGCCGATCCTGCCGGTGCTGGTCTTCAAGACGCTGGACGAAGCCTTTGCAAAAGTACGTGCCAACCCGCATGCGCTGGCCGCGTTTATGTTCAGCCGAGACCAGGCCAACATCGACCGGTTTACCGCCGAGCTGACGTTTGGCGGCGGCGCAATCAACCAAGTCAACATCCACCTCTTTATCGAATCGACGCCATTTGGCGGAGTAGGTGCCTCCGGCATGGGCCACTACTACGGCCAACATGGTTTCAACTCCCTGACACACGCAAAATCGATCCTCGTTTCGCCGCCTGATGTCGCCATCGAGCATCTGATTCCGCCCTACACGGAAGAGAAGAACCGAGCACTGAGCCTGTGGTTTGACTACTGACACAAAGGAGCCGGGATCGCCAAGTCGTTGCCGATTGGCGATCCCGGCGAGCTATTGCCCCGGCGACCGAATGTGCTCGCCGCCGGGCGCGGTTGGCAGCTTCAACGGTCGATATCGGCATGGTCACCGCAAACCTGTTTCCACGGGTGAGTTTGAGTGGGTTCCTTGGGTTCACGGCGGGGGATGGTTCACAAATGCTTTCTGTATTTTTAGGTTCATTCAACAGCCGTTCGTACCTCCGGCTCGACCTGTGCGATCTCTACTCCGATTTGATGTCAGGCGTTGCGTGTTGTTCGCCAAGCGCCTTGACCATGCCGTGCAGTCTCAGGGTTTGCAGCTTATCGAGAGTTGGGTTGGGCAGCATGTTTATGCTCCTTTTTCAGGTCAGTGGTAGTAGCCGGGGCCGCGCAGGTTGATGTGTTCTTCGGGCAGTAACGGCAGGTTTTGCTGGGCCAGTGGTAGCCGCTCCAAGCCTTGGCGCAGGATCGATTCCAGGCTTTTGTAGCTGCACGTGCCCAGTGCCAGCGCTCGCTGGCAAGCGGCTTCCAGCCGCTCTTCGCCGTGCTGTTTGCCCAGGCGCAGGATGCCCAAGCAGGCGCGGAAGCCGTGCTGCGGATGGATTCGGCGTTCGAGGATGTAGGCGATGACACCGGCCGTATTCGGGCCCGTCTGCTCAGCCCAGCGGATCAGCCGCTGGGGCGTCCACTCGGCGTGTTCGCGGTGGCTCTTGGGCATGTGCTCGGTTTGGGTGGTGTGGCGGCCTCTATGTGCTGAGCGCAGATGGCTGGCCACGCGCTGGTTGGCGTGGAAGCACTCGACGGTCTGCGCAGTCAGCCGCACTTCGAGTTGGTGCTTCACCAACTGGTACGGCACCGAGTAGTAATGGCCGTCAAGGAGAAGAACTGGCGGTTGCGCAGCACCGCCAGGATCCACCGCTCGACTACCTGTACGCCGACTTCAACCTTGGCTTTGTCCTTGGGTTTACGCGAACGCGCGGGCAGTACGGCTACGCCGTAATGCTCGGCGAGATCGCGGTAACTGGGGTTGATGTCGGGCTCGTAGCGATGCGCCTTGGTGACGCCGCTGCGCAGATTGTCCGGTACCAGGATCTGCGATGTACCGCCGAGAAAGGCGAAGCCGCGCACGTGCGAGCCCAGCCAGTCGGGCAGTTTCTGCGACCAGGTGGCCTCGGCGAAGGTGTAGCTGGACGCGCCGAGGACGGCGACGAAGATCTGGGTCTGGCGGATCTCGCCGGTTCGCCGATCAATGACCGGCACGGTCTGGCCGGCATAATCGACAAATAGCTTTTCGCCGGCACGATGTTCCTGGCGCATGACCACGTCGACCTTCGCGGCCCAGAGGCGGTAGTGCTCGCAGAACCAGCTGTATTGGAAGCCTTGTGGGTGGCTGAGTCGATATTCCTGCCAGAGCAAAGCCAGAGTCACGCCGGGGCGGCGCAACTCGGCGTGAGCCCATGCCCAGTCAGGCACCGGACGTTGATCGCTGGGAACGGCGGGCGACGGTGGAAAAAGCCGCCGCTGCAACTCGGCGTCCGTGAGCACAGAGGGCCAAGTCAGCCGCTGGCAGCAAAACGATTGAGGTACTCACCGACGCTGGCTCGACCCACTTGCAAGCTGACAGCGACTTGGCGGGCAGATAGGCCGACCTCGAATTTGAGACGTAGCACTTCTCGAATCTTACGCATGGATAACCGCTCCACGACGACCTCTCTGCTTCGATAAAAGAGGTCGATGGTAGTGAATTAATCCTGCGTTGCTGCCTGCTTTAAGGGTGGCCGGATGAGCGTGGAACGGGTGGCCGGATCACCGTGGAATCAGTGGCCGGATGTTCATGGAATAGGTGGCCGGATGGCCGTGGAATCCGCATTTCTGTATTTAAAGCGTAGCCAGCGGCACATCGCTAATTGTTGGCTTCGGGCATCAAGTCAACCCGTTTCCAGCAGCTCACCCGGGGGTAGGTGCTGATCCGAGCTTTACTCATAATGCCGTGCGCTCTTTTCCATGATAAGCACACAATTTCAGCCGCACCGAGGATTGGTTCTCCCGGTTGGTCGAGAAGATGTACTCCGACATGCTTGGGCAGTTGTAGAAATCGCATGATTAGATAGCCGCTCCAATCGTAGCTACGCACACCTCCTGCGTCGTAGCCAACCTTCTCAAACATCGTCCAGCTAGCCGACTGCACGATGCCGCCTAACGGCCAAGCTATTCAGCGAAAAACATCTCGCGAAAGCTTGTCCGTGAACAGGGTATCTACGGGGTATGTGCGTCGCCAACGGAGCGGACCGTCCGGCAACGCCAGGCAAACGGAGTTGTACCTTCGCTGCGGGTAAACATGTGACAGAAATGCACCTGATCGCAGAAGCCGCACTCCAGGCTGATTTGGGTGAGGCTCAGGTCCGTGTGCTGGATCAACAGCTTGGCCCGGGTGATGCGTTGCCGGCGAATCCAGTCTTTAGGCGAGTAGCCGGTGCTGCACTTAAAGGCACGGGAGAAATGACTTCGTGACAACGAACAGGCCTGGGCCAGTTCGGACACTTCCAGGCTGTCGCCGAGACGATCGAGGATCAGCTGTTTCACCAGCCGTTCGCGCTGCGGTCTGAGCCCCCCACTGGCTGATTTGCGTGGCTCGCTGGCGGGAGCACGGAAGATGCTTTGCTGTAAATGAGCCATGGCCAATATCCATGTCGGTGGGAATGCACGGATGCACTACATGGAGGATCAGCGCATTCCCATTGGAGAAAGAACAACTCTAAGCAGACGGTTTTATTGTTGGGCGCCCCCCACCGGATAACGAGTTAAACGTTGTTAATTCAGTGCTTTTACAGCCAAATCAGCACACCGTTGCATGCCCGCGCCCGGTGGGTGCGGGCAAGATGGGCTCAATAGGGGTGGACCATTTCGGGCCGCCGTTTTTGGCTCGATCAACGGCGGACAGATGAACGGTCGAGGCCGCTTGGAGGTGGCGTAATAAAGTTTCCATACTAGTGCCCCCTTAGAAACATACTGATTTCATTCAAGGACTGTCATGGATAAGCTGCTCGCATTGAAGATGTTCGTACAGGCTGTGGATTCGAAGGGCTTTTCATCTGCCGCTCGACAGTTAGGTCTGGCGACGTCTTCTGTGACTCGGATGATCGATGGGCTCGAGGCGGAACTGGGCGCTGTCCTCCTTAACCGCTCTACGCGTCAAATCTCATTGTCAGATGCCGGCGCCGCTTACTACTTGAAAGCGCGGGAGGTATTGAGCGCCGTAGCCGAGGCGGATGCCTCGATTACCGACCGTGGGGAAGTTCCCGCAGGGCATCTTCGTATTTCCGTACCCGTTGCGCTTGGACGTCGTCTGATTGCGCCTCATATTGCCTCGCTTCTGAAGCGTTATCCGCAACTCGTGTTGGACATGACTCTTTCTGACGACATCGTTGAATTGCTGGGGGAGCGTGTCGATCTAGCGATCCGATTGGGATCGGCAGCAGCAATGGATGGTGTCGTCAGTCGTCCTGTCGGTCATTTCAGGCGCAAGGTGGTTGCCAGCGCCGAGTATCTAAATGCACGCGGTTTCCCCGAACATCCCATGGAGCTCATGCAGCACGAATGTGTGCGTTTCAGCTATAGCCCAAAGCAACAGGTCTGGACTTTTTTAAAGGACGGTGAGGAGACTCGAGTGCCCATTGAGGGTCGCTTTAAAAGCAACAATGCGGAGGTTTTGCGTGAGGTCTCACTGGCCGGCGGTGGGGTGGCTCTGTTACCTGATTGGATCGTCAACGATGATATCGATAGCGGTCGCCTGACTTCATTGTTCGAGTCTTTTGTTATCAATCCGAACGATGCGAGTTCGGCCATTTCTGCGCTGTATCTTCCCAATCATCGTGGCTCCAAACGCGTCAATGCGTTTATCGATTTCATCAGCGAACTACTAGGGCCTGACGGCTCGCCTGAGAGTTGAACACCTTATCGCCGCTTCTCGTCCTCACGAAGCCAGGATTACCGCGTTTGAATCAAATGCGTTTATGGCGACCTTTGACTCGATCATGGAGTCCTCGTTGCAGGACCATATCGAGCGAAAGCAACGGGATGCGCGACGTCCCGCAAGCGCGCGGCCTTTTTTCGGAATTCGCGCTAAAAATCGATGGTCAAATGGCAGTTCTGGCCATCGGGCATTATTTAAGCCGACCAGCCTTGTTCAAAAAGGATATTGAAAGCCGGCTGACCAAATAGGTGTGGTTCATAGTCAGTGCATTCTTTTGTTTTGTATGATGCCTCTTTGAAGCTCTAGTGAGGCGTTATGCAAGACTCAAAAAACTGCGGCGAGAAAAAGTCGGGAGAATCAGCAGACTCGGCAGACCTCGTCAAATTGACGACTCGACGCCTTTCACCTGAGGTCCGGGAAAAGCAAATCGTGCAGAAAGCCATTGAGCATTTTGCGACGTGCGGATTCTCGGGGAGTACCCGTGAGCTGGCACGACAACTGGACGTTACCCAGCCTTTACTCTATCGATATTTCCCTAGCAAAGAGGCTCTGATAGACCGCGTGTACGACGAGGTCTATCGGTGGGATAGCTCGTGGGAGACGATGATCAAGGATCGCTCGCAACCGCTTCAGTCTCGCCTGGTTCATTTCTATACCTCATACGCAGGTGTGATTCTGCGGCGAGAATGGATTCGTATCTTTGTATTCGCGGGGCTGACACGTGCAGGTATCAATGACCGGTATCTGTCGAGATTGCGTGAGCGAGTCTTCATTCCTGTCATTGCAGAAATTCGCCATGCGCATGGATTGGCGCCA
The DNA here is from genome assembly GCF_002277815.1 of Pseudomonas sp. ERMR1:02. Lineage (GTDB taxonomy): Bacteria > Pseudomonadota > Gammaproteobacteria > Pseudomonadales > Pseudomonadaceae > Aquipseudomonas. The sequence goes on along the minus strand of NZ_NKJI01000010.1, from coordinate 51,909 downwards.
TCCTCAGGTGAAACGATCAATGAAAAAGAGCTTGAGCTGATCTGGAGCCTGCATGCCAGCATTTTCTACATTGGCATGCGCAAATGGATTTACGATCTTCCAGTGACGGAGGACATTGATGCGCTGATCGAGCAGATGGTTGATGCGTTCCTTAACGGCAGTCCCCACGTACTGCAGCAAGTCGATAACGACCTCGACGAGAAGTCTCGCTTGAATTGATCGGCATCGATCCGATTTTTCACCTTTCTTGCCTCTTGATTTTTTGCTTCGACCCTCTTTTTTGTCGACCACTCATCACCTGTTTCAGCCCTCAGCTGAGCGAGTGATGAGGGGCGTGCGCGGGCCATTCTGCCCTGAAAAGCCCGTTCCCAACGCCTGAAGCCTGTCCTCTTTTGGCGATGCCAAGACATGGTTCAGGCCAATCCTCAAAAATTTGATCCTCCAGCTATTTACTTCAATTATGTCAGGTCGTATTGTTTATCGACTGATAAATAAATACAAAAACTGCTGGAGGCATCATGCAAGTCTTGAAACTCGCTCATTACTCGATCCGGTCGTTCGACCTGGACAAGTCCAGTCGATTTTATGAAAGGGTGCTCGGTTTTACCGCTGGCTACCGGCCGCCATTCGATTTTCCCGGCGTCTGGTTGTACATGGGAGGGGATGAGGAGGACTTCGGTACGGTCCACATTATCGGGATTGATCCTTCCAACCCCGAAGGTCTGAAGAAATACCTCGGCGATAAAGACATCCCGCTGACAGGCACTGGCACCGTTGACCACATTGCTTTTTTGGTAACAGGCTTGGTTGAGTTCTGGAGCGTCTTCAAAGCCGAAGGGATTGCGTGGCGCGATCGCACCGTCCCGAGCCTTGGCCTGCATCAAGTCTTCATCGAAGATCCTTCTGGTGTCACCATCGAGCTCAACTTCCCAGCCTCCGAAATTGAAGCAGTCGGTTCTTATGCCGCCCATGCAGCCGCAACTGTGGGAGAGCAGTCATGATTAATTCCTTGAACAAGCGCCGCGCTATTGTTGTGGGTGGCTCGCTGGGTGGTCTGTTTGCAGCAAATATGCTGTTACGCAAAGGTTGGGATGTTGAGGTCTTCGAGCGCGTTCCGGATGAGCTCGCTGGACGTGGCGCAGGCATCGTTACACACCCTGAACTGTTCGAAGCGATGGCCGCAGCGGGAATTCCCCTCGACGCATCTGTAGGTATCGATGTGCTTTCGCGCGTCACTTTGGCCCAGGACGGCGATGTCGTCCTTGAGAACGCACTTCCACAAACGTTGACGGCATGGGGAAGATGTACCAAGTGCTTCGCTGCGCATTCCCAGACTCACTGTATCGCTGTGGTGGCAGTGTCGTGTCGGTCGAAAGTACTGGAACCCATGCCAGCGTTACATTGGCCGATGGGACGACTCATCAAGCAGACGTCATTATTGCAGCTGACGGGTTTCGGTCGACGATTCGCCAACATTTTTTACCCGATGTGCAGCTGCAATATGCAGGCTATATCGCCTGGCGCGGGTTAGTCGATGAAAGTGCTTTGTCTGACGCTGCCCACGCCGCACTTTTCGATAAATTCGCGTTTTGTTTGCCCCCGCATGAGCAGATTTTAGGTTATCCAGTTGCAGGGAACTCCAACAGCACCTTGGCAGGCGAACGCCGCTATAACTTTGTCTGGTACCGCACCAGTGGTGACGAAGATCTGCGCGATCTGCTGAGGGATGAAAGCGGTAAACAATTTGAAGGCGGAATTCCTCCGGCACTGATACGCCGTGACGTACTCGACACTATGTATAAGTCCGCAGAGACCTTGCTTGCACCGCAGTTTGCCGAAGTCGTAAAGAAAGCTGCTCAGCCGTTATTCCAGCCAATTTACGATCTGGAAGTACCAAAGATGAATTCGGACGTGTTGCTTTGCTCGGCGATGCAGCATTTGTGGCGCGTCCTCATTGCGGGATGGGTGTTACCAAAGCCGCCGGTGATGCTTTGGCAATCACGGAAGCACTTGAGCGACATCCGTCTGTTGAAGAGGCATTGGCGGACTATAGCGAGCAACGCTGTCGTTTCGGGGCGTCGATTGTTCAGCATGCCAGGCATCTCGGTGCGTATATGCAGGCGCAACTGAAAAGCGAGGAAGAGCGCGAAATGGCGGAGTTGTATCGGACCCCGGAAGCCGTGATGCGTGAGACTGCAGTGCCCGTGAAGTTTTAAATCAGCCACAAGCCCTTTGCAGGAGATAACCATGGAACATGCATATCCGCAAGACGGTGGCCCGGCCATGTCCGCTGAGCAGGTTAATGTCGCTATTCAAAATCCGATTCTCGAAAATTCGGAGTTTCGTGCGTTGGTAAAACAACGACGAATATTTTCGTGGAGTATGACTGCTCTTATGCTGGCGGTGTATTTCGGTTTTATTCTTTCTCTGGCCTTCATACCTGCCCGTTTGGGTACGCCGATCACCGAAGGGCAACCGATGACCTGGGGCGTGCCAATTGGCTTTGGAATGCTCGCCTTCACGATTCTCCTCGTTGCTGTCTATGTATGGCGCACTAACACCTGCTACGACCCTAAAATAAAAACAATCATCAGGAGCTTCACCAAATGAAGCGTCTACTTATTGCACTCTCTGCCGTCCTTGCACCGGTAGCGGTATACGCGGCCGACGCCCCTGGCGTAGCACACAAGCATAATCCCATTGCGATCGGCATGTTTTTAGCGTTCGTTATATTCACTCTGTTTGTCACACGATGGGCGGCGCGTAAAAACAATAGCGTGGCGGATCACTATGCAGCAGGGGAAAAATTACCGGCTTCCAAAATGGTTGGGCCATCGCCGGGGATTATATGTCCGCGGCGTCTTTACTGGGCATCTCCGCGCTGGTTTTTACCAGTGGTTTTGATGGACTGATCTACTCAATCGGCTTCCTTGCGAGCTGGCCGATCATTTTGTTCCTGATTGCGGAGCCATTGCGAAATCTGGGGCGCTACACCCTGGCAGACGTGCTGTCCTATCGGCTGAAACAACGACCTATACGAGCATTTTCGGCCTCCAGTTCTATTGTGATCGTGTTGCTTTACCTGGTTTCTCAGCTGGTCGGCGCTGGAAAACTGGTGGAATTGCTGTTCGGCTTCGATTACACCGCGGCTGTGCTACTCGTTGGTACGCTGATGGTGATCTACGTTTTCTTTGGCGGGATGCTAGCAACCACCTGGATTCAGATTATCAAGGCAGTTTTACTGCTGACCGGATGCGTCTTCATGGCTTTCATGGTGCTATCCCGGTTCGGATTCAGTTTGAATCAGCTGTTTACTCAAGCTACCCAGGTTCATCCGTCCCATGTAGCAATCATGAGCCCAGGAGGGCTGATTACCGACCCGGTATCTGCGATCTCACTAGGATTGGCATTAGTCTTCGGCACGGCAGGCCTGCCACATATTCTCATGCGGTTTTTCACTGTCGGTAACGTTAAGGCCGCGCGCCAAAGTATTCTTTATGCCACGGGTCTTGTCGGCGTAGGGTATGCCCTGATCGTAATCATCGGCTTCGGCACCATCGCCCTGGTTGCCAGCAATCCCGATTACCACGATGTATCAGGTGGAATATTAGGCGGCGTTAATATGGTTGCGATTCACCTCGCACACAACGTTGGCGGTAATGTTTTCCTGGGGTTCATGTGTGCTGTGTCGTTCTCGACGATATTGGCGGTGGTGGCCGGGCTCACCCTTGCAGGCTCGTCTGCTGTTTCCCATGACCTCTATGCACATGCCTTACGCCGGGGTACCGCCAGCGACCGTGAAGAGATGCGCGTCTCTCGCGTTACAACCATCGTGTTGGGTGTGTTGGCGATTCTATTGGCCATCGCTTTTGAAAAACAGAACATCGCATTTATTGTGAGCTTAACGTTCTCCATCGCCGCGAGTTCCAATTTTCCCGTGCTGTTATTGTCGATTTACTGGAAGGGCCTGACGACACGCGGCGCCGTGGTTGGTGGATCGTTGGGGCTGGTATCAGCCATTACCCTTTGCATTCTCAGTCCAACGGTTTGGGTCAAGATTCTTCATAATCAGCAAGCCTGGTTTCCGTATGAATACCCGGCCCTGTTCTCCATGGCCGTAGCATTTATCGGTATCTTTTGGTTCTCTATTACTGATCGCTCGGTCAGTGCGATAGGTGAGCGCAATCGATTCGAAAGCCAGCTGGTCGATTCTGAACTGGGTACACCGGCAACATGGAAGGCGCAGTTGAAGGCGGATTGAACCAGGTAATAACTGCCTGCATTAAATTATTATAGTATTTCTGCGTAAAAGTGCAGCGCCTGTAAAGTTGGTCGCGAGAAGTTCATTTTATAAACGAATGTAGGTTTGACTGTGCGCTTCTCGCGCACCATAAGCAGTCGGGATTTCTGCGCCTGGAAAGTCGCTTAATAGTTTATACAAAAAATAATAATCTCAACTTGAGTGCGAGCCAATGAAATGTATTTTGACTGTTGCAGCCGCCCTATGTGTATTGGCGCAGCAAGCCCACTCGGCTGGTTTCATCGAGGATAGTAAAGCTGCGCTTAAACTGCGTAACTTCTATATAAATAGTGATTACCGAGATTCAGCGACACCCGCTCAAAAAGCCGCCAACCAGAGTTATCAAGCTGAGTGGGGGCAAGCCTTTCAGCTCGAATTCATTTCGGGTTACACCCCGGGGCCTGTAGGTTTCGGTGTCGATGCGTTGGGTATGTTGGGCGTCAAGCTGGACTCAAGCGCCAGCAAGCATGGCAATCCGACGGGTACAAACTTCGGTGGCATTGTATTTCCAAGCGACGGCAATCATGCCGTTGACGATTTCTCCAACCTGGGCTTGACCGGCAAAGTAAAAATATCCAAGACCGAGCTGAAGCTCGGAACGTTGGTCCCGAAACTGCCGGTGATCTTCAGCAATGATGGACGTTTGTTGCCGCAAACCTGGCAAGGAACCCAGGTTACTTCGGCAGATATCAAAGATCTGACCCTGGTGGGTGGGCAAATTGATGAGGTGAAGGGGCGTAACTCCAGCAACAATGAAAACATGTCCATCGCGGGCGCGAATAATGCCGTCACTGGTCGCTTCAGTAATAAATTTATCTATGCCGGTGGCGACTATAAACCGACCAAAGATCTAACCTTGCAATACTATTATGGCAATCTAAAAGATTTTTATAAGCAAAACTTTCTCGGCCTGATTCACAACTGGGCAATTGGTCCTGGCGCACTGACCAGCGATTTTCGATACTTTAATAGCAGGGATGATGGTGCAAACGGCCATGACCCTGCGTACTTCACGACAGGCTACTACGGCGGGAATGTATTAAAGGGTAAAGTCGACAATAATCTGTTCAGCGGATTATTTACTTATGCGGTTGCCGGTCACACTTTTGGAGCGGGCTATGAAGTTAGCGATGGGAAAAGTGATTTCCCCTATTTGAACCAAGGTGATGGCCCGACCACTTATACCATCACGGAAATGCAGGTTCAGAAATTCGTTCGTGCCGGCGAGAAGTCATGGCAAGCACGCTACTCTTTTGACTTCGCGAAACTAGGGTTGCCAGGTGCGACAGCGGGTGTCGTTTACGTTAAAGGTGATGATATCAATACTATTGCTTCCAGTAATTCCAGTGAATGGGAGCGTGACATAACGCTAGCCTATGTCGTGCAATCAGGCCCCTTAAAAGGTTTCAGTGTCATGTGGAAGAATGCAATGGTGCGAAATAATATACCGAACGCCCGCCAGCAAGATGAAAACCGGGTAATTATAAATTATCAATTGGCACTGTTTTGATTTTTAACGGCAGGGTTACGCTTCGCGTAAGCAATATTTCCAACTGAAAGACATCTTCGGTGGGTCAGTGCTGTTTTAGGCTGACCGCTGTAACTGACAGGCAGCTCTTTAACGAGTGTTGCGTGTACATGTCGTTCTCTTCCAACGGCATGTTTTATAGAAGAGATACATTTCCCTTGATTGGGTAGGGCGGTGCAAGTGATCCTTCACCGCCTTTTTTTATTTTGAATCTGGATCGATCATGACCCCAGTACATCCTGCCAGCCACGTCGTGCCAGGGGCAGATCGAGCAAGCGTTTGCCGGTGGCATCGTTGATGGCATTGCCCAGCGCTGCTGCCATGGGGCCCTGGACGATTTCCGCAGCACCGAGAAATGGCTGATCCGGCTGATCAATCATGTGGACCTCGACCTGTTGCGGCAAATCGGGAAAACGCATGATCGGATAGCCGCTCCAGTCAAAGCTGTGCATGCCACTGGCGTCATAGAGGATTCGTTCATAGAGCGTCCAGCTGGCGGACTGCACGATGCCGCCCTGGATCTGATTAAGCAGCCCGTCGGGGCTGACAATTTGGCCCACGTCGACGGCGGCGACTACGCGATCAATGGTTATCTGCCCGGTCTGGCGCTGTACATGCAACTGCACGGCGATCGCACAGTAGCCCATGATGTTTTTATAGCGGGCGAAGGCGAAGCCGATTCCGCTGCCGGGTCCCGTTGCTTTTTGCGGCCAATGGAACACAGCGGCCACGCGCTCCACCACCGCCCGTGCTCGTGAATCGCTCAAGTGATTCAGGCGAAATTGCACAGAGTCCAAGGCGGCCCGAGCCGCCAGTTCATCGACGGTGCTCTCGATGGCGAACACGTTGATATGGGCCCCGAGCGAACGCATGGCCGAGGTCCTGAATGGCATGGTCAGCACAAAGTTCAGATCGACCTTAAGGTTGGGTATCTCATACAACGGAACGGCGTTACGGTCGCCGTCACCTTCGGGTTGCGCGATCGGGACTGAAGGTGCCGGGGCGAAGGGGTTGGCCAACAACCACGCCGGCAAGAGGCGCCCGGCATTGACGATACGTTCGTTGTGCGGAGTACTCCAGAGTTCGTATTTCCAGTCACGAAGATGCCCGCTGTCGTCCAGTCCCGCTTCCACTTCGGCAAGCATGGCCGAGCTGTAGGGCTCCCAGAGATTTTCCTGTTCGCGCATCCATTGCACCCGTATCGGCTTGCCAGGAATGGCCATGGCGATCAGCGCGGCATCGGCGGCGGCGTCATCGGCCCCGTTGTGGCCATAGCAACCGGAGCCTTCAGCGTGGATGCAACGCACTTGGGGCACCGGCAGGCCGACCATCTCGGCGATGCCTGTGCGCAGAGGATAGACACCTTGAGTATGGGTCCAGACGGTCAGTGTTCCATCCTTGAACCAGGCCACTGCACAGGACGGCCCGATGGATCCGTGCATGAGGTATTGCTTGGTCACCCGCGCTTTATAGGCGCGCGGCACAGGTTGCGTGAGGTCACCTTTTGCGCTCACCGGGTAGTGACGTGCCGGCAATTCGGTGAGGAGTTGATGGATGTGTGTCGAGTCGGGTAGCGGATTACCTTCTGTCCAGCGGGCAGTGGCGTAGCCCTCGCGCATCGCTTTGACTGCCAGCCATTCATCGGTGGCGACCACGGCGAAGTAGCTGCCGTTGCGGACCAGTTTCACCACGCCGGGAAGTTTCTTGAGGGCCGTCTCGTCGATGTTCAGTAACTGGCTGCCGCGTCGGGGTGGACGTATCACACGGGCATGCAGCATATCGGGCAGGCGCATGTCCTGCACATAGGCTGCACCGCCGCTGACCTTGGCGGGGATGTCCAGCCGAGGCAATGATGTGCCGATAAGGGTGAAGCTGTCGGCTGGTTTGAAAGGGGAGCTGGCCGATGCGAAGCGATGCAGTTGAACCCCGACAACCGCTTGTGCGTAGGTCATGCTGCGGCCTTGAGCGTCGTGGATCACGGCGTCTCGCGTGCTCAGGCTGTCGATGTTGCACTGCCATTGCCTGGCCGCGGACTCTAGTAACAGTTGACGCACCTGGGACGCGGCGTTGAACAACGCAGTGCCGCTGTCGACGATCGAATGGCTGCCGGCGGTGTAACCTTCATTGGGTGTCAGCGCCGTGTCGGCAGTGAGAAAACGGATGAGACCAGGTGACACTTCCAGGCGTTCGGCGGCGATCTGCAGGAGCGCAGTTTTAACGCCAGTGCCCAGTTCCACTTTGCCGGTGTAGACGGCGATGCCATCTTTCGCATCAATGCGGATCCAGGCGTCCAGATACGGCGTGGCCCGCAGACTGCCGGGCAGATCAGGCGCCAGAATTGCCGTACCCAAAGTGTCCACTTCGGTGTCAGCGAAGGCCCGGGGAATACCCGCAAGCATCGCGAACCCCATCACCAACGCTCCATTTATCACGAAGGCGCGACGGCTCAGATTGATGTTCTGCGTGGGGTTTTTCATACCTTGCCTCCCTGTGCAACGACCGACTTGATCGCGGCGAGGATCCGCACATGGGTGCCGCAGCGACACAAGTTGGGCGCCATGTAGCGACGGATCGTTTCATCGTCTGGATGAGGGTTGGCCTCCAACAGGGCCTGTGCCCGTACGATCATCCCCGCGATGCAATAACCACACTGGGCAGCCTGTTCGTCGATAAAGGCTTTCTGCAACGGCCCCGGTTGGTCGGCGCTGCCCAGGCTCTCCACGGTGCGCACCGATTTGCCCGCCAGTGCACCGCACGGTGTCAGGCATGAGAACACCGGTTTGTCGTTCACTAACACTGTGCAAGCGCCGCACTGACCCAAACCGCAGCCGTATTTGGCGCCATTGAGCCCCACCTGGTTGCGCAAGGCATACAGCAGGGGCATGTCCTCCTCGATGTCCAGTTCGTGGGTCTTGCCGTTGATGTCGAGTGTGATCACGGTTGCTGCTCCTGAGCCCGAATGCTTTTGATTGTCTTGTCGAGATCCGTCCAGGGTCTGGTCGCACAGCTTTCGTTGCGCAGGTACTCGGCAAGTGCAGCCACATGGGCATCGTCCAGACTATGGGCGAAGTCAGGCATGTAGTGGCTGGAAGCGGAGGCGGACATCGGGATCCCCTGCAGGATGGTCTGGATCAAATTGCGTGGCGAATCCGCCATCACCGCTGAAGTGCTTGCCAGCGCCGGCCTTGATTCAATGACGCGCATCGGTGCCGCGCTGCCGTGGCAACTCGCGCACGCCCCCTCGAACAATGAGGCGCCCGGAAGCGTTCTGGCGCTGGGCTTGGCCCCTGAGGTGCAGGGCGGCGATGTGGCATCCGATGAGGTTTTTTTGAGGTCGAGAATGTACTGCGCGATGGCGTGGGTGTCTTGCGCTGGCAATTGCGCAATGCTCAGGCTCACCGGCAACATCGGGCCCGCCGCTGCGCCGTGTCCTTCGGCGACCTCGCCCTTCAAATAGGCCACCAGCTGGGTTTCATTCCAGGGCTGTTGCGCCTCGGTCATTGCGCGCAGGGCAGGGGCCGTCCAGCCGTCGACGACGCCACCGTTGAACAGTTCACTGCTTTTCTCCCCGCCAATCAGATTCAGGGGCGAATGGCAGGATGAGCAGTGTCCCGTTCCCTCAACCAGATAGCGTCCGCGGTTCCATTGTGCTGAGCGGTTGGGAAGTGGCTCCAGCGGATCCCCATGCAGGAACAGCAAGTTCCAAAAAGACACCAGCGGACGGAAGTTCATGGGGAAGACCATATGGTTTTCCGGTGCAGTGTATTTGACCGGATCCACGCTCATCAGGAAGGCATAGGCGTCGGCAATATCGGCGCCGCTCATCTTTCGGTAATGCACGTAGGGGAAGGCTGGATAGAGAAAATGGCCATCGCGCGCGATGCCTTCACGCATGGCCCGTTCAAAGGCGTCCAGCGACCACTGACCGATACCGGTTTCTGGGTCGGGGGTAATGTTGGTGGTGAAGAGAGTTCCGAAGGGCGTTACCAGCAGCAAACCGCCTGCCATGTACGCGCCCCCTGGCCGTGTGTGGCAGACCGCACAGTCTCCCGCTTCGACGATGCGGCGGCCACTCTCCAGGGTTTCGCGACCTGCATGGCGGGGCTCGCTGACAGTGGCAATTTCCGGCCTCCACATCATCCAGAACGCAAACCCTATCCCCACGACGCCGATCGCCAGAACGGCACCGATGATCGTATTGCGCTTCATCGCCTTACCTCTCGAGCAGAAATAACGACAGATTTTTCAATCCACCGCGTGCGATTGGCGTACGGCGATTTCCCATGGAGTGAGCTTAGAGAGGGCGGTTGTGATGGAGTACCCCATCAAGGCGCAACGCTACATTGCGCCAGACGCAACGGCGGCAGAATTAACAACCGTTAACTCGCGTAGCGTGCGCCCATGTCCAAGGATAGGTCCTTAAGGACCGTAACTATGCTACGCAAGGGGTTCAATGGATAAGCTGCTCGCGCTGAAAATGTTCATCCAGTCGGTAGACGCCAAGGGCTTTTCCTCTGCCGCCAGGCAACTCAATCTGGCGACTTCTTCAGTGACCCGAATGATCGACAGGCTAGAGGATGACCTCGGTACCGTGCTGCTCAATCGCTCTACACGACAAGTCACGTTGACGGATGCCGGTACTGCTTACTACCTGAAAAGCCGGAAAATTCTGAACGCCATGGCTGACGCGGACGAGTCGGTCTCGGATCGGGGTGAGATGCCCGCAGGACAGCTGCGTATTTCTGTGCCCGTGGCGTTTGGGCAGCACCTCATTGCCCCGCATATCTGCGCGCTTCTAGAGCGTTACCCATTGCTCGTACTGGATATGACGCTATCTGACGACATCGTCGATTTGCTCGGCGAACGCATCGATCTATCGATTCGGCTGGGGTCACCAGCGGCGATGGAAACTGTGGTCAGCCGCTGTATCGGTAGCTTTCGACGCCGAGTCGTCGCCAGTGCTGAGTACCTGAACGCTCGAGGATTGCCCGAGCAGCCCATGGACCTCACGCAACATGAGTGCATGTGCTTCAGTTATGGCACACCGCAACAGGTCTGGACATTTACACAGCAGGGCCAGGAGATTCGCGTGCCCGTCGATGGGCAATTGAAGTGCAACAATGCAGAGGTCCTGCGGGACGTAGTGTTGGCGGGCTGCGGACTGGCGCTGTTACCTGACTGGCTGGTCGACGATGACATCGAGAGCGGTCGCCTGACCTCCTTGTTCGACGCTTTTGTTGTCAATCCGAACAGCGCGAGTTCGGCGATCTCGGCCCTTTACCTGCCCAATCATCGCGGCTCAAAACGTATTAATGCGTTCATTGATTTCCTCACCGATTTACTCAGGTCGGGAAGTCAGCCCGTGGGGTGATCGCTCCATCTTTGCGTTTGGCGAAACGCTACGTTGTGCAACAGGTGGATTCTCTGACCGGGTTCAGGCGCCTACCTTGGGGATGTGAAAACATTCAACCACGGAGACCGTCATGAATTTGCACTCATCCAATATTCAGGTGACTTACGACTTCATCTGCCCATGGTGCTGGATCGGTGAAGAGAATCTGGAACGCGCGCTTGCCGCGTCGGGTTTTACAACTGACCGGCAAGTGACTTTTCTGCCTTATCAGTTGAACCCGGACATGCCTGCTCAAGGCATGGATCGTAAAGCCTATCGCTCTGGCAAGTTCGGCAGTTGGGCGCGTAGCCAGGCCATGGACGCGCAGGTCACCCACGCTGGCAAGGCTGTCGGTCTTGAGTTCGATTATGAGCGAGTCGAAAAAACCCCCAATACCCTGGCAGGGCATCGGCTGGTTTGGCGAGAACAACAGGCGGGTAGGGACGCTTGCGTCCTGGTCAAGGCCATTTTCAAGGCGTACTTCGGCGAAGGGCGGGATATCGGCGACCTCAATGTGCTGGCCGACATCGCTGCCGAAACCGGGCAGGACCGCAGGGCAACTGTCGACTTTCTCAACACCGATGAAGGCACTGCTGAAGTCTTGAAGCTCGAAGCCAAAACCAAGGCCTCCGGCGTGCGCTCTGTACCGAATATTCAGATCGCAGAAGACGTGATTACTGGTGCTCAGCCCACCGAAATAATGATCCAGATACTCAGACGCAGCCAGGCTGCCTGAGCCGCTTTTTCAATACCTATCCACTCAGGAAACCATCATGCCCCATCACTTGTTCAGCCCAATCAAACTCGGCCAGCTCAACCTCGCTCACCGCGTCGCCATGGCCCCACTGACTCGCTCCCGGGCGGGGCAACCAGGCAATGTACCGACACCGATGAACGTCGAGTACTACCGTCAGCGTGCCGGTGCTGCGTTGATCATTACCGAGGCTACGCAGATTTCGCAGCAGGGCCAGGGCTACGCCTGGACGCCCGGCATTCATAGCGACGAGCAGATTCAGGGCTGGAAGGCTGTCAGCGAAGCCGTGCACACAGAAGGCGGGCGCATCTTCCTGCAGCTCTGGCATGTCGGGAGGGTGTCACACCCGGTGTTTCAACCAGGCGGCGGTCTGCCGGTGGCACCCACCGCGCAGCCGGTCCCCGGCAAGACGTTCATCCTTAATGAGAAGGGTGAGGGAGTCTGGGGTGACGTACCTGTCCCTCAGGAGCTGGACATTCCGGGGATCGAAGCGATCGTTGCCGACTTCCGCAACGCCGCTCGCAATGCTCTTTTGGCCGGTATGGACGGTGTGGAAATTCACGCGGGCAATGGCTACTTGCTTGACCAATTTATCAATAGCGCCAGCAACCAGCGCAGTGACCGCTACGGTGGAAGTATCGAAAACCGTGCGCGGCTACTGCTTGAAGTCGTGGAAGCCGTGACTGCGGAAGTGGGCGCCGAACGCGTTGGTGTGCGCCTGACACCGATGGGGCGTTTCATGGGGATGGACGATGACACCCCGGAACAAACTTTTGGCTACATTGCCTCCCGGCTAAATCACTGGAATCTCGCTTACCTGCATTTGGTAGAACCGATGATGGTCGGCACAGTGCTCGATGAAAGCAACGATCCACGCTGGGACGCCATCATCAAGCAGCTGCGTACAGATTTCCACGGCGTTCTGATGCTGGCGGGTGGTTACACCGGCGAAACGGCCGAACAGGCCATCGCGCAGGGGCGTGCCGATCTCATCGCTTTTGGTCGCCCGTTCATTGCCAACCCCGACTTGCCGGCTCGCTTGCGCGGCCGTAACGAACTCAACGTGGCGGACGGCAACAGCTTTTTTGGCGGCGACGCCAAGGGGTACATCGACTACCCGGCACTGGCATAACGCAACGTCCAAACCAGGGCTTGGGAAATCACCACGCAAGAAGGAGAAAGGTAATGAAAAGTCCAGACGTTCCAAAGGCCTTGGTCATTGGTGGTTCTCTGGGTGGTTTGTTCACCGCCACGGCGTTGCGTGCGATTGGCTGGCAAGTCGATGTTTTCGAGCGATCCCCCGCGGCGATGGATAGCCGTGGCGGTGGCAACGTTCTGCAAGCGGATGTTCTACAGCATTTTCGCTTTGCGGGGATCAAGCACACAAATGCGCTGGGGGTCCGTTCCCACGATCGTCTGTATTTGAATAGAGCTGGCACAGTCGTGCACAAAGAGCCGATGCCACAAACTCAGACATCCTGGAACACTCTGTACAACGCATTGATCTCGGCATTCCCTGCCGAGCGCTATCACCGTGGTAAGACGCTGGTTGATTTGACTCAAAATGAGCAACGAGTGACTGCGATTTTTGCAGATGGCAGCAGCGCCGAAGGAGACCTGTTGATCGGCGCCGATGGCGCAGGTTCAACCGTGCGAAGTCTGGTGTTGCCCGGCGCGGAATATACCTATTCCGGGTATGTGGTTTGGCGTGGTCTAGTTAATGAAAATGAACTTCCAGACTTCGCCAAAGCGCAGCTGTACGAGGACTTTGTATTTCAACAGGATCCTGAATCGCTGATGTTGGAATACATGGTGCCGGGATTGAATGGCTCCGTTATACCTGGTGAGCGACGGTTCAACTGGCTTTGGTATCTGAAAGCTGCGCAAGGGCCAGAACTTAACGCTGTACTCACTGATCATGATGGACGACGGCGTAGCCACTCCATCCCCCCGGGGGCTTTGTCCGCTGAGAGGGAAGCTTACATACGAGAAATGGGCGAGCGGCATGCCAATCCCGCGTTTCGTGAACTGATTCGCCAGACAACGGATATTTTCGTGCAGGCGATCCTTGATCTCAGAGTTCCCCGAATGGTGTTTGGCCGAGTGTTGTTGACTGGCGATGCCGCCTTTGTGCCACGCCCTCACACTGCCGGAAGCACTGCCAAGGCAGCCCAAAATGCACTGTCCCTGGCTCAAGCAATCAACGGTAAAGGAGGCATCGATGCCGCCCTGGTGGTCTGGCAGCAAGAGCAACTCTCCGAGGGCAAGCGCATGGGTGATTGGGGCGTGAGTATGGGCAATCGGATCATGGGCATCACCCAATCCTGATTCACTTGTTAATTACTGTGGAAAAATCGAAATGAGCATTGCAATCTTGCACTACGTCTACGACCCCTTCTGTGGTTGGTGCTATGGCGCAGCACCGATGATCACCGAAGCTACTGCTGTTCCTGGCCTGGAAATACAAGCCCATGGGGTGGGCATGCTGTCTGGTGAAAAAAGCAAATTTGTATCTCCCGAATGGCGTGACTTTGTTCGCCCTCACGAGGCACGAATTACTGCATACAGCAAACAAAATTTTGCCGATGCCTATGTCCAAGGCGTACTTGAGCATGAGGATGTACGGCTGGATTCTTCTCCCCCGATTGCAGCCATGTTGACGGCGCAACAACTTTCCGGTCGCGGAATTGAAATGCTTAAACGCTTGCAAACCGCCTATTATCAGGAGGGTCGAGCCATTGCTGATCACGCTGTGATTCTCGAAATAGCCAGAGAACTAGGTTTTGAAAGCGAAGCATTCATACTGACCTTTGATGCTGTCACTAAAAGCTCCTTGCAAGCTCATATCGAGCGTAGCAATGAAATGCTCGAAGCACTGCACGCGCGAGGATTTCCGGCGTTTGCGCTAGAAATCGATGGTCAGTTAGAGGCTCTTCCGGTGGGGCATTATTTAAATCGACCAGCGTTGCTCAAAGCGGACATTGAAAGCCGCTTGAATGCTTCATCCATGCCTGCGGTCGTGTGAAAGTACGCTGGACACACGTTAAAGCCTTCGGGCGTTCGAGCGTCAGTCCTGCGCGCTTGGTTTCAGATAGTCAGCTGCCCATGGAGCTCGTCGAGTAGGCACCTGACTATGGTCAGGTCCGGCGTGGCTAAGCCTTCGGTGAACCGGGCGTAAACCGGTGCCAGCAATGCGTGGGCTTGTTGGAAGCGGCCCTGACGTTGCCAAAGCTGTGCCAGCGAAGTAGCGCTGCGCAGTTCCCAGGCTAGAGCGCCTTGGTGCTGTGCCACGCTCAACGCCCTGATCAACACCGCTTCGGCCGCGTCGGTTTTCAGCGGGCATTTCTCTGTGAGGAGCGTATCGGCCTTGGCCCGCAAAATTTCCGCCGTGCTCCAACCGGCCTGGCCGGAATTGGCGCGCTGCAACAGTTCATCGTCGACGAAACCAGTGTCGAGCGTCACCATGATTTCCTTGATCAGGCCCGCGCCCGGTTGCGGCGTCGCCTGCGTATGGGCGCCATCGATCACCCGGGCATACTGTTGCGCCCAAGTGTAGAATAGCTGCACCGAGTGCTTTTGCGCTTGCTCAAGCAACAGGTGCAAGAGTTCGCGGGCGGTCCGGGTGTCTCCGTTGTAGTGGGCGATCAGGCAACCGGCCAGCGCCAGGGTGTAACAGATCGACGTGCCGTGGTTGATCTGGAGCGCGATGTCCAGCGCCTGCCGTGCGGTGTGCCAGGCCTGTTCCGGTTGGCCTTGTATCCAAAGGATGCGCGCCAGGACCGTCAGCGCAGCCACGCTCGGGTCGTAATGGAAGCCAAACCCATGGGTGAAGCGGTTGAGGTGACCGCTCTGAGACATGCGCTGGATGACCTGTTCAGCGTTGGCCCGGGCGAGTCGCTGATCGCCGATGAAGTGCAGGGCCAGCACCCGCAAGCGGTGAGTGCTCAGGGACAGCACGGCGTCTTTGTCCAGCCCCAGCCGATCGAAAAGCTGACTCTGCTCCAATGCCATTTGATAGTTGCCGCAACTGAGATTGACCGCCATGTGCCCTGAAACCGCCCTTAGCTGACCGGCCACGTCGTCGTTGCTTTCGGCCAGGGTTCTGGCGCTGACGAAGGCTTCGATGGTTTCGGCACTGCCGCCCTGGGTGTGATAACAGGAGCTGCCGAGGGCCAGCTTGAGAACCATTTTCAGGCGAGGGCAGGGCTCGTGTGAAGCGTCGAGCAGGGCCAGGGCCCGGCGCACATAACCGCCATGCTCCTTGAGCAGCGACAGTTCCTGCCACAACGGCGTGGACGTTGCCGCTAGCCGAATCGCCAGTGCGTGCGGCCCTTGAGCATTTAAACCCCAATCGAGGGCCGAGCGAATGTCTTCCAAGCCACGGGCATAACGCTCTATCCACAGGCCGGTGGGGATGTTTTCCCAATCGATCTGCGCCTGATGCATCAAGGCCAGGCAGCGTTTGGCATGGCGCTCGCGGGTGTCCGCCAGGTCAACGGCCTGATCGAGTTTTTCCATGGCATAACTGCGGGTGGTATCGAGCAGGCGGTAGAACACCTCTTCGTCCCCTACCTCGACGTTCAGCAGGGATTTGGCCACCAGTTGCGTGATCGAGCCGAACACTTCACAGGGCTCAATATGGTTGCCGACGATCACCGCCGCTGCCGACTCCAGCGTGAAACCACCGCGGAAGACACCCAATCGACACAGGCAGGTTTGTTCACATGGGCTGAGCAGTTCGTAGCTCCAGTCCAGCGTGGCGCGCAGGGTCTGATGCCGGCCCGGCGAGGTCTGGAAACCTTGGGTAAGCAGGCGAAAACTGCCTTGCAGTTTCGCCAGCAACCCGCTCAGACCGAACTGGCCCACTTGCGCGGCGGCCAGCTCTATGGCCAGTGGAATGCCGTCCAGACGGTGGCAGATTTCTATTAACAACGGCAGTTCGTCTTCGCTCAGCTCGAAGCCGTCGTAGCTGGCCATCGCTCGCTCGACGAACAGTTGTAGCGCGGAAAAGCTAAGCGCTTGAGCACGATTCAGTACCGCGATAAGGGGCGGGCAGTCCAGTGATTCAAGGCGTTGAACGAATTCACCTTCCGCTCGCAGGCTTTCGCGGCTGGTGGCGAGAATGTGCACGTCGGGCGCGGCACGCAGCAGGCTCTCGCTCAGCGGGGCAATGGCGTCGATCAGGTGTTCGCAGTTGTCGATCACCAGAAGCATTTGCCGGTTGCGCAAAAACGCGGCGAGGCCGCTCATGGGTTCGGCATCGTGCAGTGACAAGTCAAGCAAGGTTGCCAGGTGAGCGGTGATCATCGACGGATCGTTGATCGGCGCCAGATCCAGCAGACGAATGCCATCGCGGTAGCGCCCGATCGACTGCTCGGCGACGCTCAGGGCCACGGTGGTCTTGCCGATTCCGCCGGGGCCGACCAGGGTAATGAAACGCTGGAGTGGCAGCCGCAACTCCAGGCTATCAACGAGGGACTGGCGCCCGATCATCCGCGTCCGCCGCACAGGAAGGTTGTGGCCACTCGGCGCAGTTGCTGCGCTAGTCGGCTGCTGCTCGATGTGTTCCAGCGAATAGGGCGCCACAAAACTGTAGCCGCGCTGGGCTACGGTGACGATGTAGCGCTGGCCAGCCTGGCCATCGCCGAGCGCCTTACGCAACGCGGCCATGTGTACCCGAAGGTTGATGTCCTCGACTACGCTCTTGGGCCAGACCCCGGCGATCAGTTGCTGTTTGCTCACCACTTGGCCGGCGTGTTCGAGCAGTATCAACAGGATGTCCATGGCTCGCCGACCCAGGCGCAACGACTGGTCGGCCTCCATCACCAGACGTTGTCCGGGATAGATCCGGTAAGGGCCGAAGTGGATGGCCTGTTCGGGGGAAAGGGTCAACGGGTTGCTCCTGTCTTAGGCGCGGCTCAGCGGGCATGGTCCGTATACTTAGTTAAATGACTTCTTCACGCGCCTGTCTATGTAGCGGGCAACTGCTATTGACCGGTTGCCGCAAAGACAGGCGCCCGTCTACTACGCAAGTCGTGCCGAGCGGATTTACAAAATGCTCTTTCTGAGACTTACGATAGTCGACGATTCTTGCGTGGCAATACGGCGAGACATGTTCCCATCAAGCTTATTGCCTCAGCAGACTATGAGTCGGCAGGTGGGAAAAGCGTAAGAAGCGTATAAATCGGAACGTAAGTACCATTGTGGATTGCGTGCGATACCGCCGCGGCGTTTTATAAAGGTATCAGTTGATCTACGTTTAAGGTGTCACAGAGCCGTACGCTCTTGCCGCAATACACGCGCAGAACATCGGGTAATGCCGAAGGGCGATAGGCTTGAACCAAGGCCGTGAGGGTAGAGTAGGGGGCCTTCACTGCGGTATTACCAAATTGAGCAATGAAGTTTTGCGCCAGGCGCAACGCTAGGTTCGTTGCGCCAAATGCATAGCTCAATTGTCCATACGGTGGATTCTGGTCATTGAAAGTCGCGTATAGCCTTACAGCAACTTTCTTGAACCGATTGAGGTGTCATCATGACCACCGGCAACTCCGCATTAACGGCAAGCACTGCAGTAAAGAACAAACTGCCTGCTTCAATCTCTGGCGCCATGGTTGCCTTTTTAGCCTTCTGCTGTGGTGCCATCGTCGCGAACCTCTACTATGCCCAACCAATTGTCGAGCTCATCGCTCCGGAAATTGGTCTATCCAACGCCCATGCCAGCCTGATTGTTTCGTTGACACAGTTAGGTTACGCCATGGGGTTGCTTCTGCTTGTGCCTTTGGCTGATTTGATGGAAAACCGTCGTCTGGTAGTGGGTTTCACGCTAGTCGTGAGCCTTTGCTTGATCTCAGCTGGACTTACTCAGTCCCCCTCACTGTTTTTGATTTTTTCACTGCTAATAGGCCTCACTTCAGTGGCCGTGCAAATTTTAGTGCCGCTGGCTGCACACATGGCGCCCGAGGAAAGTCGGGGTCGTGTGGTAGGGAACATTATGAGCGGATTACTGCTGGGCATATTGCTGTCCCGCCCACTGTCGAGCATGTTGGCGGAGGCCTTTGGCTGGCGCGGAGTTTTCTTCAGCGCCGCTGCACTTATGGCAGTAATAGCCTTGATTACGGCTGTTGCTCTGCCCAAACGTATGCCGACCCATCGGGCCACCTATGGCGAGTTGATTAGCTCGGTGTTTGTGCTTGCCCGGCGTTACCCGATCCTGCGGGAGCGTTCTTTATATCAAGGGTTACTGTTCGCAAGCTTCAGCCTGTTCTGGACAGTCGCTCCTATTGAACTGATTCGCCATCATGGGTTCAGCCAGGCGCAGGTTGCATTGTTTGCTTTGGTCGGAGCGTTTGGCGCCGTTGCAGCCCCGATTGCTGGCCGGTTGGCCGACGCAGGGCATGGCAACCGAGGCACTCTGGTCGCGTTGGTGTTAGCACCTGTTTCTCTGCTGATAGGTGCTCTGCCTAGCGGTGGCTACCTGTGGTTGGTCATGTGTGCGATTTTTCTCGATTTTGCTGTGCAACTTAACATGGTGCTCGGGCAGCGCGAGGTATACGCAATTGATCCACATAGTCGAGCACGATTGAATGCCGTGTACATGACTAGCATTTTCGTCGGCGGTGCTCTGGGGTCGCTAGTGGCAAGCCCACTGTACGAGCATTTTGGATGGAGTTTTTCAGCGGCCTCGATAGCACTGATTCCCAGTCTGGCGTTGGTGGTCTTCTTAATACGTAAGTACCGCGCCCAACAGTGACCATCGTCAAGAACATATAGACCGAAGTGAGGGGATCCGTTGCGCTGTACGAACTTCAAGCCAAAAAAGAGTTCCTACAGCTTCCGCTACAATGAGCCATGCGCAGAATTTCGATCACAATCCCGATTTACGCGGCTATACGACGGATGTCGCCGGGCTCTCGGACAGCAAATCGGGAATCGGTTTATGAAGGCGAAGTGACTCACCGCGCAGCCGCTACCGATTAAGCACAGACATGCAAGACGCCCATTGCCTCCTAATGCACAGTCGTTACCTTTACCTTTACCTTTACCTTTACCTTTACTTTTCGATTTCGGAATCTGTTTATGGATAAGTTGCTGGCGCTCAAAATGTTTGTCGAAACTGTTCGCTGTGGTGGTTATTCCTCAGCGGCGCGCAAGCTTGGCATCTCCACTTCTTCAGTGACGCGGCAGGTAGCTGTGCTGGAAAGTGAGTTGGGCGCCAGCCTGCTTAACCGCACCACGCGCAACACCAGTGTCACGGTGGCGGGGCAGAACTATTTTGAAAAAGCAGTGGCGATCCTCGAGGCAATTGACGAAGCCGATGCCGCCGTCACTGACCGCGGCAGCGAAGCCCAAGGGCGTTTACGGGTCAGTGTTCCGGTGGAATTCGGCCGGCGCATCATCGCCCCTCATTTGGGTCGGCTGCTTGAGCGCCATCCTTACCTGGAGATCAGTCTCTCGCTGAGCGACGAGGTCAGTGACCTGCTCAGCGAGCAGATCGATGTCTCAGTGCGTCTCGGTTCATCTGTCGTCAGTGATAATGTCGTCAGTAAGCGGGTAGGCGAATTCCAGCGCTGGGTCGTAGCAAGTCCCGAATACCTGACGCGTACCGGACTACCCCGACACCCCCGTGACCTGTTGGAGCATCAGTGTCTGCGTTTTGATTACCGCACGGGCCACCAAAATTGGGCATTCCAGAACGATGAGGAAATCATCCGATTGAATGTGCAGGGACGGCTGCAAAGCAACAACGCCGACATTCTGCGCGAGGCCGCGTTGGCCGGTGGCGGGGTGACTCTGTTGGCCGATTGGCTGGTACGTGACGACGTAGGCGAAGGTCGGCTGACCCGCGTGTTGGAACAATATGAGGTCAACCCCGGCAGTGCAAGCACCTACATCAATGCGCTGTATCTGCCCAACCATCGCGGCTCCAGTCGCGTCAATGTGTTTATAGAGTTTCTCAAGGAAATACTCGCTTCCTAAGTACCTCCTTGCAATCGACAAGAGCGTTGCGCGCAGGATATCTACTCGCGTTGGCAGCAGCGGCTCTAGAGTCCGGCCGTCGTTCTTTGAAATTAGGTCGCCGCCGTTCAAGACGTCATTCATCTCGCGTACGACTTGATTAACACCCTGGTGCGGTTTTTCGACAGGGCAGTGGAACACCTCCTCGGGTGAGGGCGACAGATTCAGAGAAGAGCAAAGACAGGAGGTTAACGACAATGCCAAAGAGCAGGCAAGGCCCCGACTCCCAGGCTGACTCCCAGATACATTCCAAAAACATAGAACACAACCTGCTGATTGAACTACTTATCTATCAACTCAAGCCAGGTGCCCTGCTAATATCGGTACTACGCTGCAAAAGGAGGCTCGCATGATGCGTTTGAGCAATTCTCGCTCAGCACAAACAGGTAAGCCCAAATCGCGCACTAAGAAGGGAAAACAGAGGCTCACACGCGAAGCTGTCTTGAAGGAATTGCATCGCTCTGCATTCGTATCGATATATTCGATTCGTATTTTTGTTGTTTATCACAAGTTACGGGGCGGGGCAGAGAGCGGGTAGAAGTCGCTCGGTTCTTCTGATGAAGCTTAACTCAACTAAATAGATGTTTAGTTGAGTTAGCTAATGACTTCACGTAGAGGTCATTACGTTGCCATTGGCGGTAGACCATCTTTAAGAGTACATATCTCTCGTCAGACACGCGGCGTCAGGGCGCTCTGATGTGGTCCAACCACATCTTGCAGGGTGCCAAAAATTGGAAGTTGCGGCTGCCAGAGCAGTGTGAGTGATAGTAAGGGTAAACAATCTAACCGGCAAACCCCAGAGCTCGCACAGCATTACGGAGCTTTGAAATCCCAAGCGCACCAGGCAAATCAAGGCTAACACGCAGGTTCAGTATTACTCTGTAAACTTGTTTTTTGACTTGTTAACTACGGTGGTTAACAAGTCAAAATTGTGGTTAACAACGGTACTGGACGAGCATTTTGCTGAGCTTTTCATCCAGCCAGATTTTGGCGAGCTTCCAGGGGTATTTGGTGGCCGGAGAGCTCAACAGCCTTCAAACGCAACATGTGCACGCCAAACCGTCAGCGTCTGCAAGCAAATCAATGGGCGTTTGTGTTTTCCACGTGTGGCAACCCTTGAAATTTGCGCACTAACTCCACGCGGAACGCTGCAGATTTCACACAGCGACCTGTTTGCAGGTGTATCTGTGACGTAAGTAATGCCGTAAACGAACAAGCATTCCCCAGAAACACTCCTTAAATCAAACGAATAGTCGATTTCGCATGCGGTGTGCGACCACGCCAATAGAAGGCAATGTTTTTGGATTCACTGTACATGACGTAAAATCAGGCATTACAACGCCGGCAAAGGCCGCGCCAGAGCCTGTAGCGTTAAGATGTTTTCCGGTCAAGTGATCCGTGAGTAAACCGTGAACGTGAGGCGAAATGCTCGATTCACACGATGACTTTCCGTTTTTTCATACATTTACTTCTGAGGACTGTTGCAGGCTTCAAATCTGACCGCTACTGTCGGAATTCAAAGAAAACGATAAATCCTAACCTAATGTTTATTAGAGATTTTTGGTGCAATCCGATTGCGCTGTGATTGTTTTTTTTCGGATTTATTGAAATTTACGCAAAATAAGCTTCAATTATTGCTTTATAGAGCAACGATTTGAGGCTTGCGCTATGAAAGGTATGCATAAAGGTCAGCTTGTTTTATGGCAGGGCCGCGCATATTCCTATGAAGCTTCACTTTCTTTGGAGCGTGTCCATCTACTCGATAAAGAAACCCATCAATACATCGATGCTCCTATCGGAGAGCTTTTGCTTTTACCTAAAGAAAAGGAGGCTCGAAAACCAGGTGGATACTCGCGTGGAATGGAAGACGTTCCAGATAGGGAGTGGGCGTTAGCTGAGCGAAAATTCCAAGAAATTCAATCTTATTTTTCAAGCAACAGAGAAAAGAGCGACTTTACGGCGCTATGTGAAAAACTAGGCGTTAGTACTCCCAGAGGTTATGTGCTATTAGGGCAGTACGATGAAAGTGAGGGTCCTAGCAGTTTAATACGGTCCAAAAGAGGAAGAAAACCAGGGTCAAGTGCCCTATCTCCTGAGGTGGATTCAATAATAGAAGTAGCAATAAAAGAAACGTGGGTCGGCCCAGGAACTAGAGTGACAGCGGTAAAATCTAAAGTTGATGAAATATGCCGTGCCGCAAACTGCAACCCTCCTGGATATCGAGCCGTCAATGCCCGAGTGGGGAAAAAAAATCGGTCGGAAATGATGGGTTTACAGCAAGGCAAGAAAAAAGCGAATGATGTCTATCAAGCCCGACCT
Organism: Pseudomonas sp. ERMR1:02; assembly: GCF_002277815.1. Classification (GTDB taxonomy): domain Bacteria; phylum Pseudomonadota; class Gammaproteobacteria; order Pseudomonadales; family Pseudomonadaceae; genus Aquipseudomonas. The sequence goes on along the minus strand of NZ_NKJI01000010.1, from coordinate 28,601 downwards.
AATCATAACGAGGCTAAAACCATTCTTGAAAAATGGCAAATGGATCATTGTGTCATTGATTGCATTATAGTTGATGAGAAGGATCGCAAACCATTATGCCGACCATGGGCGACGCTAATTATAGACGTTTACAGTCGAGTTGTTATCGGGTTTTATTTGTCAATACACGCGCCCAGTTCTTACAGCGTTGCGATGGCAGTAACGCACGCTACCTTGCCAAAAAACAGGTGGCTGGAAGCAGTTGGTGATACGGACATTTCTTATCCCTATTATGGCAAGGGAGAGAACATATCCATGGACAATGCAAAAGAGTTCAAATCACGAGGCTTTCGCATTGCTGCGAAAAAGCACCAGATAAAACTCCGTTGGCGACCTTATGGTAAACCTTGGTGGGGGGGCACATTGAGCGTTTAAACGGAACGTTAGCAATGGGTCATATTCATTATTTGCCGGGGACGACACTTTCCAATGTAGTATTAAAAGGCGATTATGACAGTGAGAAAAATGCTTGTTTAACATTCTCTGAATTTCGACTTTGGTTTGCAAGAGAGATACAAATTTACCACCATACTGTACATAGAATTTTGGAGGTGACGCCCCATGAAAAGTGGATGGAGGCCTTAATGCAGAGCGGATCATTAAATCATCCAGAATTGGTAGTAAACCCTTTCGAGTTCACTCTGGATTTTTTGCCAGAGCAGTCTAGGGTAATAAGTCGGCAGGGGATAGAGTTAAATAGAATTCAGTATTGGTCTGGGGCGCTGTACGGTCACGTGAAAGTTCGTTGCGCAGTTAAATATAACCCACTGTCGCTAAAGCAGGTATGGGTAAATCCAACCGGAGAAGGTTATATAGAGGTCCCATACTATGATATACGAAGGCCAGATGTATCACTAGAAGAGTTAAAGCTTGCGAAGCAGCAATTGGCACGCGAGCGTCATATCAGAGAAGGTAGTCATGCCCGAAAAGCAAGTGTTGATGAAACATTTGAATTAATCAAAAAAAACAGAGAGCTAGTGGAGCGCTCACGTTCAACAACAAAAAAAATGAAGAAGATAAAGGAGAATTCGTCTCAGAGCATTTTTTTCGATGATACGACTCGCCATTTACAAGTGGAGGATCTCAAGCTTGATTCAGATGATCTAGAAGGCGACGATGACCCACCTGGGTTGTACAAAGTTGATTTTTAGGTGAGGATGGTTAGATGGATATGCAAGAAGAATTTTCTCATGTGCTTGAAGCCAGGCGAGCGTTAGTTTCAGAAAGCGTTATTAAACGATATCAAGCTATCTATGAAGACGTTTGGGTGAACTATCCAACGGCAGCATACATATTGGCCGTTATCGATCAGTTTTTGCAGATACCAATAGGTATTCAAGCGCCTTGTATTCTCGTCCATTCAAACCCCGGAATGGGTAAAACAGCGTTATTTCAAAAAATAGACAAAACATATGGAATAGCTTCTGGGGCAAAGTCATGTGTGGTTTCACTAAGTCTTCAAGACAAGGAAACTGACAATCATCGAAAATTTGTGGATTCCACAGTTGCGGCTTTAACTTCAATTGGCAATCTGCGACTGGATAGTAACGAATATGCGCTTTTGCAGGCTATCCGTATGAATGGAATTCGGGCGCTGGTAATTGATGAGTTAAACGACATGTTACTTTGCAGGCCTACGGATATAAGAAAAAACATAAAATGGTTAAAGGAACTTTCCGCTTGGCCGTATGGATTGGTACTTATATGTATCGGTACCGGCGATTGCCAAAACGTGGTTGAGTCAGACCCACAGATCCAAAGGAGGTTCGATAACTTCGAGTTAAAAAGATGGCTCGATAAAGCCGAGCTTCGCTCGTTCCTTAACTCATTTCAAGGTACGCTTCCACTTAGGTTTAAATCTGAATTGCATACAGCGCCTGTTGCAACCTATTTGATAAATGAAACAGGTGGGATTTTAGATAGTATTGTCAAGCGTGTAAGGCGCGCGGCAATTTGGTCGATAAAGGAGGGGCATGAAAAAGTCGATCTGGAGATGCTAAAACTGGCAAAAACCATCCCGATTCTTGATGGGCTGCATTGTGAGTGAATTTCACACTGACGAATCCGTTTCATCGTGGATTTGTCGCCAGATTTTTTACGCCAAAACACCAAGTAGTCAAGCTAACTCGGTAGGCCTCCGGCATTTTATTCAAAGCAAACAGAATTATAGCGACCTGGATTATTTCTATTCGTTGCAGGATATAGTGACCCTACAGGAATACTTGCCAATTCCAGTGCCGAACTTGATCTCGCAAAGCGCTGCAGAGTGTTGGTGGACGTTGCCCACTCATCGCAACCGTATTCATTTTTGTCCACAGTGCGCAATTGAAGATCTAGCCTTTACTCGAGTCCCTGTTTGGAGGCGCAATTGGCTGCATTGGTGGTATCTCCTTTGTGATAAACACTACAGCGTCATGCGACCGCTCACAGGGCAATACTGCGTACTTAACGTTGTTGATCGCTCCATTGCAGCAATGAAAATGGTAATTGATGGTCAAAGTAAATCGCATTCAGACAATGATCTCTTTGGAAATCTGGTGCCGTTTTCCAATTTTGAGTTACTCTGCGGTCGTGGTCCGAATAAGTATCCTGAAATGCAACTCGCGCTGACTGTATTCAGTAAAATGGCGTCACCCGTTCAGGCTGAGATAGCATCCTATTACTCGATCCCTGGGCTAGAGACCCCCCCAGAGCGAGTCACTATGATTTTAGATTTATTAAATCTGTTGTTGAGGCGTCACGTCAAAGGCATTGATCCTCCAGCGTATGCATATCAGTTATTTAATGTGTTTTTTTGGCGCCCTGAATACCAGTATAATCAAGGGTCACGTGAGGATGTGGCTTCTCTCATTGATCGTGCCTGCGAGGGGGTTGATCCGTTTATTCGCTTAGTCGCTATGGCCATCGCCTCTTATCTGTTGGATTATCCTAATTCCGATTTTTTATGGGGAGTAATTGCTGATAGTAGCGCTAGATTGGGTGCGCTTGTTCCCGACTCCAGGGGGTGGTTATATGCGGTAATCTGTGGTCCGACCGATATTCCCTTGAAAAGCTGGTACATTGACCGCATCGCCACATATTCAACTGTAGGCCGAGATCAATGCTTGAAATTTACAACGGCCCCCTGTGCTTTGAACGAATTACTAAGCGAGTTTCAAATTTATTCTAATATATCAATATCGCATGTTAAAAAAGCTTGTAAGCTTGGCGTGCTTTTGACAAGGGCGTCGTGGTGCTGGCTGAGTTGAGCCCAACCTACATATTCCAATATTGATTTGATATCCCACCCCATTTTCACCGCCCAAGACGCGAAACCACGTCGTAGACTATGCCCCGTAAAATCCACGTTTAAGCCAACTTCCTCTATCCAACTTCTCACTATGAGTGTAATTGAGCGTGAGTTAAGGCTGGCAGAGTCAATAGTTCCCCAGCGATCGATTCCCCTGAAAATCGGACCATGACTAATTTCCCCAATGCTCAGCCAGTCTTGCAGAGCTTTTACCGGGCAGTAATGTTTCAAAAATGGCGTAAAAAAATCTCTTAGACTTTGCGAGGATGGGTCATGAGCCAAGATGGTCATGCCTTGATTAGGAACGATATTTAATTGCTCAACGACAAGCCCGGAAAGTTGATGGTTAAGAAATCCACGCCAGAACCCAAAAAGTATTAGGGATTTGTCACGATAACAACGCAATAGCTTGCTGTCTTGCGATGGCGAGCGGGCAGTTTCTTTTTTTAGCTGAAAGATAACGCTATCAAGATGGTCTACAATTGTCTGCAGTTCTTCAAATTTTAATGGCGATGTAGCTTTCTTTTTCTTTTCGCTAATCATTGCCAGGTCTCTAATGAGGTTTCTAATCTTCGTGTTACGGGTTGGGTCGTCGAAGCCCATCTTGCGATGCCACGCGGAAATTGCACTCAGTCTAACTCTTAGTGTTGGTACGGATGTTGTCTCTGCGCAGATAGTTAAATAGTGAGCCAGCTGTTCGATTATGACGGGTAAATAACAATGACCTACATTCCGATAATGATCGATGGCTGCACGGTATGACAATTCGGTATTCCTAGAATGCTGTAATGCCGGAAGATTTCTTATTTTTTTACCGACCTCCAACTCCCAGTTCAGCTCCTTGATTCTTTCAAGGCGGACCTCAGTTTCTATTCTGAGTTTTGGGTCATCATCTAGGAGGTGAGCCATTTACAACTCCTTTATTTGAAGTGTTCGGGACAGTGCTAGATATGTAATTTATTTTCTGGATGACATAGGTTCTACAGTGTCCATGCATAATATACTATAGTAACTCTAGCGGCATTCGATCTCGTGTCAAGAAATTTATGAGTGAGCGTGCCTTTGTAGAGGATTTGTTTGGGCTTTTAGATGCTGTGTTGCGACTTCAATTAACCTGTTGCGCAAAGGCGCTAAGCTTTACGTAAGATTTTTTGGTTATTGTTTTCTTGGTACTTATAATGTTGCGGATAATAACTAATGTTTAGCTATTTAGTGACAGGCTGGTGTGGGTGGAAAAGAGGGTACATCTTATCGGCGACTCGTACCAGTCACTGTTTTGCCTCCTAAAGTGGCGTTTGCACATCTCTCGCCGGCTCATCGTTCAGTAAATTTGCCGCATGACTGTTTAGCAATGAGCCCGCCTGAAAGTAACCCATCACTGTGGCGACGCTACGGTGCTCAGTCATGGCCATCACTTCACCGAGCGACACTCCTTGCCGCCCGGCTTCGGTCACGAAGCCGGATCTCAAGCTGTGCGCCGCCCAATCCCCCTCCAAGCCTGCCAGCTTCGCCCGACGTTGCACGATGCGCGCGACCTGATCTGCCGACAATGCGCTGGTGCCGATCTTGCCGCCTTTGTATAACCGGCGAAACAGCGGTCCGTGCGTGGCGGGTGCCGCGGCCAGCCAGGCGGCGAGGGCGTGTGCTGCCGGGCCGCGTAGCGGCTTCTCGCGACGGGTGCCGTCGGTGTCGGTCTTAGTGGCGCCCAGGCTATACAGCCAGGTGTCGGCATCCAGCGGCCGCACATCGCCGACCTGCAGGCCGACCACCTCGGAACGCCGCCGGCCACCGCCACTCCAGGCTAATAGCAACAGGGCTCGATCACGAATGCCGCGCATACCGTCATCGCAGGTGGCGAGCAGCGCCTGCAAGGGTTCGAGCACCAGGGCCGTCTTCTTGCGCACGTTTATGCCCTGACGCGATTGCGCCTTGCGCGCTTCGCGCAATAGGGTCTTCAACGCCGATGCTTCCGTGGGGCTGTCCCAACCATTGATCCGGTGCCATTTGCCCAGCACGACCAAGCGGTGATTGACCGTGTTGTACGCCAATGCGCCGGGTTTGTTTTTGACCCGCGCCTTGACCAACGTCGCGTCGATGCCGGGCGGTAGCAGGTGCGTCCAGCCGCCATCAGCCAGGGGCCGAGCCAAATGATCAACAACAAACTGAATCACCACCGCGGTCGGCAGCGGCGCGCCACCCAGCACCTGGCCATAGCGCAGTTGCAGCCAGGCTGACCAGTAGGCGAGGGCGCTGCGGTAGCTGCGCACGGTATTCGCTGCGGTGCCGGCAGCGATAAACGCCGCCGCCGCTTCCTGAGCGTTAAGCGCCAGAAAATGCGGGTCCAGCGGGGCAGTGTCGACCAAGGGCAATTGATCTGTAAGATCTATTACGTTCAACGTATTATATTTCCATAAATTGAAAAATAAGATCGGATAACATTCTATTATCAGACCTAATATAGCGGAGGGCAGGGCAGGGCAGGGCAGGGCATGGCGGTAGGCGTACCGGAACACGAGGTATATGCGGCGGCGGATGCGGTGTTGGCGCGCGGCGAACGGCCGACCGTGGAGCGTGTGCGCCTAGAACTGGGTCGCGGCAGCCCGGCACGGGTTGGCGGCCTGCTCGATCAATGGTGGGCGCGTCTGGCCGGACGGCTGAATGGCGAGACCCGCCTGCCGACACTGCCCGGCGAGGTGTCGCAAGCCTTTGTCGCGGTGTGGCAACAGGCGATCCACCTGGCGCAGGGTGTCGCTGAGCAGGCCTTTGCGGAACAACGTGAGGTCCTGACTGCCGAGCGCGAACGGGTCGCGGCGGTCGAGGAACAGGCGCGTCAGGACGCGGCACAGTTTCGCCAGCAGGCGGCCGAGGCTTTGGCTGGGCGTCAGGCGGCCGAGTTGCGTCTGGCAGATCTGGAGCTGCTGCTGTCCCAACGCCAGACGCAGATCGAGGACTTGCAGCAGCAGCGTGAAGGTTTGCTGCACGAGCGCCGTGAAGCGCAGCAAGACAACCAGACGTTGCAGCAGGATCTGCAGGCGCTGCGGCTCAAGGCCGAGCAGGAGCGCGTGGCGCAGGAGAGTTACGTGCGCGGTGTAGAGGATCGCGCGCACCGCGAGGTCGACCGCGCCCGGGAGGAGGGCAAAGCCGTTACGGCCCAATTTAAGGAAGCCGGGCGGAATTTCGAGCTGTTACAACGGCGATTGGAGTCGACCCAAACCGAGCTCAGTCAAACCCAGCAGCGTGCCGCGGCGCAGCAGGCCCGTGGCGATACGCTGGAGCAACAACTGATCCAGCTACGCCAGGCTCCCGTGACCAAGCGTAGGCCAAGATCCCGGAAGCCCGTGGCGACAATGTCCGATTCCTGAGGGTGAAGTCGGCATCCTCGGGCCGATAAAAAGCAAGTCGATGCAGTTAGTTTTAGGCTCCCGATAAAGGCTGAAATCGGCCGAGGCTGTGTAAATACGTTTTTGAGCGCGGCAGGTACTCAAAACCGGACTGAAAATCGCGCTTCTACGCGAAATCCACATCTGCTGACGTGCCGATAAATTTCAGATTTAACATAGACGCGCACACTTCAATTTTTATGAAGCGTTTTTACACACTCTGGGCAAGAAGCGGCCGTCGGTTGAACTAACCGTATTAGGATGGCATTTAGGTTGAACAACCGGCAGGAAAGGCGGGGCGATTCAAAGGTAGTAGAATGGATTTAATCTAACGCTTGGCCTATTGGCCTGAAAAACTGTGACACTGAGCTTTACTTCTCGTGGGGGCCGTCCACCTAATATGATCAGAATCGGTTCTCGACACGAATATTTGGCGTTTGTCGCGATGGATCGCATGGCATGTATATCGGGGCCACTTGGTTCCGGTGAGCCGCCAGGATGATAGTGCCACTCACCGACGTAGTGAAAACCTTCATCCCAACGCGCGGCGAGCAATTCTTTCAGTCCGATGATTCCGCGTTGGAAGGTTACTGAGCTGCTGATCGAGTCCTTGGGGTGTGACGTAATCTCCGAGATCAGGGCAATGCTCCCGTCGCTACTGTAATTACCTATCAGGATGCCGCCTGTTTCGTGTGCTCCTGCCCGGGTGCAGTCACTCACCATCTTGCTCAAGACTGTAGCCTCAAGGGTAACAGTGTATGGGGCACTAGGGCTCGAAAATGACAGCGGAACGGAATCGTTCATTTTGCGCGCTCGACTGTGCCGTCCGACATCTGCCGGAAATACTCATAGCGCCGTCCTGGACTCAAAACTGCCCTACGGATGAATTTGCTACCAATCGCTCCCCATAGCTGAACATCATCAGCAGTCGCAGGGAATACCGCATGCCAGCATCCAATGCCTTCAATCTGTGCGTCTGACTCGTTGAGTGGCGGGGTGGGAGAGGCCGCAAATTGGGACTTGGCATCTATGGCCGGAAAACTTGATTCGGAAGCCGCATACGCGAAAAGGCCTTCCGCTCGCCACGTCATTGCTAGGCTCACAAAGAGCTTTTCACTTTTCCAGTCGAACGAAGCCAGAGCATCCAATACTTCATCGTCACCCGTGCAGTCGACAATCACGTCATAGCTTCTGACTGCTTGTTTCAGCTGTTCGTTGTGGGGCGGAAACACAGTATCAAACGCCTTGGCCTTTGCATCGGGCATGCATTCGTTGAGGTGAGCAGCAAGAGCCTTGGCCTTCTTGTGTCCCACAGCCTGCATGGAGAGTGTATGGCGACTGAGATTGCCCATCATCACCCAGTCATAATCCAGAATGCCCAGTTCGCAAACGCCCATGCGGAGGAGGTTCTCCGCGACTGAGCTTCCGAGGGAACCTGCACCTATCAGAAGAATTCGGCGCCCGCACATCTCATTCTCGGCAGCCCCCTCGTTCGCAGTTGGTCGGAGGCCCAGTTGGCTGTTCGCTGCCACTTCAAGGGTTCCTTGGACGTAGCAATCTCAGCATCCCAGTTGCGATGGTTGCGCTCGCAGGACCTGAAACCCTTTCGCCGCGCTGTCTTGCTGGCGAGTGAGGGGGATCTAATCGCGAGCCAGTGCAATCGGGATGGTGCTAACCCGACCTGCTCCGCGATCGGGAATCCGAGAAGTAGTACCCAGGAAGGGGCTCTCCGAAGACTTCGCCTAACCGCGCTCCCCATTTCAACGAGTAGTTTTTCAAGATTGATGTGGTTAGCCGCTAGCCGTTCATTCAGCTCCAGCCAAGATGTAGGCGCTTGCCAGGGGCGCGTGACTGGAATCTCAGGTAAGACAAGCTATACGGCATCGGATGTACGTCCTTTGCCCAGCATCGAAGGCGACCATTCAATGGTCCTGATGATTTCGCCGTCGGGCAGTTGGAATGCCGTTATGACCCGGGTGCTATCGGCCCCTCGCAACGGGCTTGTGCTTGCGTACCCCAGCTCCCATGATGAGGCATCCACTGCGAAAGGTCGCTAGCGATTTCTCGAAATCCCAACAGGGGAAAGAGGGATTGCCCGGGTAATGCCGGCAGTTCAAGTGGGTCTCCCTCAACGCTAAGGGAATCGCTTGCCGCCGCGTCAATCCAGTTCAACAAACGCTGCAGCAACCAGGGCAAGCGTTCGGCCAGGTTGCGAGGTTCGTTCGACCAACTAGTACGATTGAAAACGCCGATAGGTTTTTCCAAGCATGGTTTGCCGAGCCTCCAGTGACGCGGTGGATACGCTTCGCCGTTGCAATCCTGATGAGGGAATGTAGCGGTGATACCGTGAGTAGCATCCGGATAAACGTGAGCTGTCTCCCCATTGGGGTTGTCCAGACCACCAGGTGCCAGATCGATTCGTTTGGCACAAAGTCGGTCGCCGGTACGGAAAGACGCGCGGAAAACCGTAGCGACCATTCTCCTTCTGGATGCAGCACCCAGCTGCTGTCTGTGTGGGTGCGTGCATCGCTGTTGATGGCATCGACGACAGACAACAGAACGTGGGGCGTTATCGCCTGAAGGGCAGTCAAGCGAACCGCTCAGTCTTGTTTGGCTGGGCAGAGTGGGTCGGTGCGGTAAAGCCGCCATTCGACCTGTCACCACCTTTTGGGCCGGGCAGCGGGAACTTGCTCCCCAACAAGTCTTTCCACAACTGACTGCTCTCCCGGGCATCTATGCTGTCGAGCGCTTTCCTGGCCAGCTTGGCTGCTTCGCATACTGCCGCGTAGAAGGCCTTGAAATCCTCTACCGGCAAGCGCGCGAGAACGTTGTGCTCTGGGACTCCGTGGTCGGCAAGTGTTGGGACTACATTGAGCAGGTCATAGTAGGACCAGGTATCCCTGAAGCTCTCCAAGGCCTGAACCAGGCCCGTTGCCATGGAAGTGGTACCGTCGGCCAAGACATGTCCAATCATGTGCTCCAGTGGGTAGCCTTTTGGGTACTTGGGAAGACTCTCTGCATTCTCTTGGCGCCACCACTTTATTGCCCGCACAAGGTTCACGTAGTGGCCGTTGCACGTTCGATTTTTTGCTGCCGTCCATTGGATCTGTGCGAGTGGGTGAGTGCGCCCCCACTTGCCGGCATCCCGATCCGGAAGAAACAGTGGGTGAGGCTTCCACTCCTCCTGAGGGGCGTCCTGAAAAAGCGTCGTGTTGCCGAGCAGGCCGCTAGGTGGTGTCCAACTGCGGTTCAGTCGCCAGCTGGCCTCCTCTTCGAGCGAGTTAGTGGTCAACACCGACTGCGACCGGTAGAGCTGTTCTAGGAGGCTGCGACGTGAACCGTCGGTGGGCAGAGCTGTGATTACCAGGTCGAGATCCACATAGGAAAGCTCAATCCCAAATGAGCGCCCCTGGGGTCGCCATTTTCCCTTGTAGTAGCGCTCCAGAAAGGGCTCGAAGAGATCCATGGCCTCCTTCGGTGTCAGTCGGTTGTAGTCCAGATTCGTCACCACCACGACATCGACGTCTGGACGTTTCTCTCCCAAGGGGCGGATGGCTGTTGACCTGCGAACGCTGCCTTGCAGGAAGGTGGCTACGACAATGTCCTTGAGTTTTTCATCGGACTCGAGCCGGCTCCGCAAGGTCTTCGAGCCGACTTTCCAATCTTCCTGCTGCGAGGTCGTTGGCCGAATTCCGGCAAGGAACTCCGCGAATTGAGGTTTGAGTTCCATATCATTGAACCTTGAAGGTGGGTGGTAGCTACCGTCGACGCGGCGGTTGAAATCGAATTCGTAGAAGACGCATGGGCCCATGGCTTCAACATGTTGACCCACGAAGAAATTGACCGCATTCGGCGCCGCGCTGAATACGTGGATTTGAGCTCCGAGTGGAACCCGAGCCTTGGCCACTGCCTTGGCAACGTCGTCCGCCAGGCGGGCGGCATGGGCTCCTCCAGCTACAGCGTTTTGGCCTGGCCCTTCTGCAGGAGTGATGTGCAAAATCTTGCCTATCGTCGGCTGCTTGGCAACGTAGTCCCGCACATCGTCCACAGCATCTCGAGATATGCTCAGCACGAGCGCAATGTCTGGACCAGCGTGGAGCTGTTCAACCGTGACAGCGGCCGCGCACTTGTCTTTGCCGTCATCTGCCCGCCAAACGGATGTCCCTGAGCGCCCCTTCTGAACGAGCTCAACCTCCATGCCGGATTTCAGCCCGAGGCATCGCCCTGCCAGGAATGCAATAGAGGTATGAACGTCCAGAAACAGTCGAATACGGCGTTCCGCTTGCTTTATTCGCGCCAGGAACGACTCAACCGCTGGTTGAATTGCAGATGCCCAATCCTCGCCTGGTCTGAGGTGACGGCCGTCAAAGTGCTGCAAGAGTGAAAGAGTGTTTTCCGGTAGCGCGTCTATTCGGTCGGTTGGACCATCTGTGAACGAGCGAAGGGCTATGTTGAGGCGATTCTCAGGAGTATCGGAACGAACCCAACCTTCCTCTTTGCAAAGGGTTTCGAACTGCTCACGCGTAAACTGGTACAGGCCTTTGCTCTTGAGAGACCTTGCAGCAGCGTCGAAGCGGAATTCTGAACTTTCATGGCAGCTGATCAGGCCAACTACTCGGAAGCGAAGGTTCACTTCTTCGCGTAGCTGAGTCAGGGATCGCTGGGCGGTGGCAATATGGAGTCCCTCCAACACCTTCTTCAGTTCGTCATCCGATGCGAGCTTGAGGTGTTCGCGCCACAGCTTACGAACCTTGCCCATTTTGCTGGTGTCCGTCTTGCCAACCGAGAGCTTGTCCAAGCGCAGGGAATAGTCCACGGCCGAAATGATCTCACCCAGTGGATCGTCATCTTTAACGCTGTCGATCGTAACGAGGTGAAAAGCAGAGTTCTGAGGGGCGTTCTCTTTTGCCTGCTTCAATCTTTCCAAGAGAGACACCGATTCGGCGCCTATGAAGGCCGGGTCGATGAGATCTGCGTAGCCGAATCGACCTGCGCCTGTGACATGAAACTTGATCTGGTGGTAGTCCACCGAGATGCGCACGGGGCCAGTGCTCGCCCGCGGCGGGTCATAGCGAATAATCACGTCGTCGAACGCTTTAGGGCCGTCAGCCTCGTAGGAGACCTCAATAACGTGCGACTGGTCCGGGTCCCTTAAGGCGGAGGCGTGAACCCAGAAGAAGCGAGCTTGATAGTCATGCCCGTGCCATCCAGCCAAAACCGCGTTTGCCATGCTCAATTCTTTATGTAGCTTAATGCCGAAAAGCTATCGCCTCTTCACGCTGGAATCAAGCAGGAACGATGGTGATGCGATCTCTTGATCGGCAGACGAGTAGATGCGAAACAATCGGAGACAGACCACGATATTGATGCTGGCGAGGAAAATCTAGAACTCACTCTGTTGGCAGCAAGTGACCGCTTTTGGCCGATTCTGTTGAAAAAGTAGCTCCCCTGTCAGGCCTGCGGCAAAATCTCTACATCGGCCAGCAGGGAAGCAGGGAAGCAGGGAAGCACGCAGCATGATGGGACAGTTATCGAGTGGGCAGGAACGGCTGTTTTACTCGTTCAACCTTGAAGATCGCATCCCAGCCAATCACCTTCTGCGCAGCATTGATCGGTGTCTCGATCTGAGCGACTTGCGCCATTACCTCGCTGATTTCTATAGCCCGATTGGGCGTCCTTCGATTGACCCTGAGCTGATGATCCGCATGCTGATCGTGGGCTATTGCTACGGTATTCGCTCCGAGCGGCGGCTGTGCGAAGAGACTCATTTGAACCTGGCGTATCGTTGGTTCTGCCGGTTGAGCCTTGAAGATGAAGTCCCCAATCACTGGACCTTTTCCAAAAATCGACAGGGCCGTTTTCGGGACAGCGATCTGTTTCGCTGGCTGTTCAATGAAGTGCTGCGTCGTTGCATGGACGCAGGCCTGGTCAAAGGTGAAGGCTTTGCCGTGGACGCCAGCATCATCAAGGCGGATGCCAGCCGGCAGCGCGGTGTACCGGGCGATGAACAGGTCAACTGGAGCGATCCTGCCCTGAGCACTCGCGCCGTGCGTGAGTATCTTGAGGCGCTCGATGAAAAGGCTCTGGCCGAAACGCTACCGAAACGTCTATTGCTGACTGATCCTCAAGCCCGCTGGACCGCTGCTCCAGGTGGCCCAGCGTTCTACGCTTACTCCACGAATTATCTGATCGATACCGAGCACGGTGTGATCATGGATGTGGAACCCACACCGGCCCATCGTACGGCCGAAGTCGAGAGCACCAAGATCATGATCGACCGGGTCGAGGCGCAGTTCGACATCAAGCCGGAACGCCTCATTGGCGACACCGCTTACGGTACAGCGCCGATGCTGGCCTGGATGGTGGAGGAAAAAGACATCGAGCCGCATGTGCCGGTGTGGGACAAAACCGAGCGCAAGAACGACAGTTTCTCGAGCACCGATTTCCACTGGAATGAAGAGGCTGAGGAATACCGCTGCCCAGCCGGCAATGCATTACGCAGCGAATGGCGAGCCTTCAAGAATGAGCGTTCGCACGTTACCAAAACCAACACCAACACCATCATCTTCCGATCCCGGCAGACCGACTGCGCGGCGTGTCCGATAAAAGCCAAGTGCTGCCCGAACACTTCGTTTCGCAAGATCGCTCGCAGCATCCATGAGGCTGCTCGTGATGTCGCTCGGCGCATTGCAGCAACGCCGGCGTATCAGCGCTCCCGCCACGAACGTAAAAAGGTCGAAATGTTGTTTGCTCACCTCAAGCGCATCCTGAAATTGGATCGCTTGCGACTACGAGGCATGAGTGGCGCGACCGATGAGTTCACGCTGGCCGCCGCGGTGCAGAACCTGCGGCGGCTGGCCAAATTTACCTCTCAAGGGCCACCAATCACGGGATAGGTGCGCCTGCACGAAGCAAAAAACCTCAAATTAACCCAATAACAGAGCAGCAAAGGTCAACGAAGAGCCGACAAACCACTCAATGTGGTGAGTAGGTTCTCCGGTGGTAGCAGTGCCTGAGTTCAGGCGAACTGAAAATCCGACTTTTTCAACAGAATCGGCCAGAAGCGGCCCTTCACGACCGGTGCGAGGAGGTCCCAGTCCCCATAGCCAATGCACCATGCGATTGTGTGTGTAGCTCCGCACGCACGGATCTGTGTGGGGGCAGGTCACTGCCATTCCTGCTGCGACCGGGTAGACGGCCGCTACCGTCGGGGGAAAAGGAACGTGAAAGCCTCAAAGGCTGTGGCTTGCGTAGTGAGAGGGAAGTCGTTGAACAGTGAAGTAGGCTCTCATGACTTTGGCGAATAAAAAAGCTCGTAGCAACAAGCTACACCTCACTGTTCCATATGCGAGATGGAGAGGTCTAATTCAGCGGCTACCAATACCCGCGCTCGACGACTAGGGTTATCCCATCTGCTTAGCATACTCACCGGCATCTCTGGCGCTTTTTGATGTGCCTAACTTGCCACTTCTGAAAATCATCAACCTGAAGGGCCGTTCCATGAATAACAAAGCCATATTCGTACAAGCCGGCGGCGGCTATGACAAAGTCGTGATCGGTAAGAGCGACGCCGCAGCACCCAAGGCTGGAGAAATCACCGTACGGATGCGAGCCAACTCTCTTAATTATCACGATTTTGCTGTTATCAGCGGTTTAATGGGGCCGAGCGAGCTGCGCATTCCCATGGCCGATGGTGCTGGTGAAGTCATCGCAGTAGGTGAAGGTGTCGGTGAGTTCGTGGTGGGTGACGCAGTGGTAAGCACGTTCTTCCCTGACTGGTTGGATGGCAAACCAGGCGCTGTGGGCTTCTCTCGGGTTCCGGGTGATGGGCTTGATGGCTATGCCCGTGAGACGGTAACCGCTAGTGCGACATCTTTTACTCGTGCACCCACGGGATGGAGTCATGCTGAGGCGGCCACTCTGCCCACTGCGGGACTGGTCGCATGGCGTGCGCTTGTTGACGTAGGCCAAGTGAAGGCGGGTGACTTCGTGCTTGTGCAAGGCACTGGCGGGGTGTCTATTTTCGCTCTGCAGTTCGCCAAGATGCTCGGTGCTACCGTTATTGCCACCTCCTCAAACGATGCCAAGTTAGAGCACTTGCGCGCGCTCGGCGCCGACCACTTGATCAATTACCGCCAGGATTCGAACTGGGGCGAGACAGCCCTGCGGCTAACTGAGGGGCGTGGTGTAAACCTTGTGATAGAGGTTGGTGGTCCGTCCACACTGCAGCAGTCCATGGCCGCCGCATGTGTCGGTGGGCATATTGCGATAATCGGTATTCTGTCTGGTGTTAGCGTCGAGCTACCGGTTCTCGATGCACTGGTTAAGCAACTGCACCTACAGGCAGTATTGGTTGGCAGCCGACGGCAGCAGATGGATATGGTTCGCGCCATCGAGGCGAACAGCATGCGTCCTGTGATCGACAAACACTTCCCTTTGGAAAAAATGGTTGAGGCGTTTCGATACCAGGAGTCCAACCAGCATTTCGGCAAGATTGTGCTGGATATCTGAGTGAATCGGCCCGGCGCCTGTCACGAATACCGTTGATCATTACCCAGCTCTTCGCCTTCGGAGCCGAACTGACGCGGGATATGGTGCCCCTGAGTGGTCGCCAGGTTACTGTTTTTCGGCCTTCCAAGATGGCGCGAACCATTGGCCCGCTGAAAAATATCGGGCGCTCCTTTTGAAACCCGATGGTCGATGGTGCCCTCGGCTTCCTGTAGCAGGGGAATGACCAAGTAATCGGTCATGCCTTGCAAATAGTGGCAGAAGAGGGCGCTGCCGCCCATCGACAGATTGGATTCTTCCATGAGCCTTGTCAGGTGCTCGACGGCGTCGCCGCTGAAGCTCACAAAGTCTTTGGTACCGGCCATGTATTTACTGAGCCATCCACTGAGAGGGAAGGCGCCCGATTCGTGATGAAAGAACCCCCCGGCCTTACCTGTCTTGGCATTGTAGCTTTCGTTCAGCTGGTTCATTAGGTCTCTCGAGCCTGGCTATCGGCCAACTCAGCGTTACCGTACTGGACTCACTTCGACCCTGAAGGCTGGATCTGGACACCGTGCTGGATCTCAACCGATTCGACATCGAAGCCAAGCCCGGCAACATCGGCAAGCTCAAGACAGACGGTTGGGGATACACCGCATCACTGGAAGGCGGCTACCCCTTTGAAGTACGCAAAAATCTGTACATCGAACCGCAAGCGCAAATCATCTATAGCTACGTGGAGCTCGACGACAGCGATGACCTGGCCGCTGACGTGCGCATCGAGGACGTCGATTCGTTAATAGGGCGGCTCGGGGTGCGGATCGACAAGGACTGGTTCCGCGAAGACGATGATGGCAAAACCCGCCGCACCAACGGCTGGATACGGCCCTCCACTTATGTCATCGGCGTCCTTGGCGGACGATGTGGTTGACTGACTTTATTATTTGAGCGGCAAGCCCATAGTGCCACGAACTTTCGATCTGATGCTTGTCCAGCGTACGCAGCTTCTGCGGCAGGCCCCAGAGCAGTAGCGCCGCCGCGATCAAGCTAACCACACCGATAACATACAACGCCGGCGTAGTGCTGCCCGTAAGGTCCTTGATGCGCCCTACGATGATCGGGCTGACGATGCCGCCAAACTGACCAAGGGTGCTGATCAGCGCAATCCCGCCTGCCGCCCCGGCGCCCGCACCGGCCAGCAGCTTCGGCGGCAAGGTCCAGAAGGTCGGAATTGTGGTAATGATGCCGGTGCCCAGCAGGCTCAGAGCGACAATCAGGAAGGTGGTGTGGTCGGCAAAGATCCCCGCGCTGAAGAAGCCCACAGCACCGAGCGCTAACAGACCACTGACGAATTTGCGCCGTTCACCGCTGGCATCGGACAGCCGCCCAACCACGACCATGCTGATGGCGCCGCACACATAAGGGATAGCCGTGAGCAAGCCAATCATCACCGGGCTTTGGGGGCCGGCGCTGCAGATCAGTTGTGGCGCCCAGAAATTCAGGCCATAGGAGGCGACCTGGATCAGGAAGTAGATCAGCGCGAGAGTCAGGAAACCCGGAATGCGCAACGCTGCCAGCAATGAACTGCCACCCTTGTGTGGCTCATGCTGGGCAATGCGGCTCGACAACAAAGTCTTCTCCGCCGGCGTCCGCCATTGGACGTCTTCGATGCGGTCCTTGAGCAAGGTCAGCACCAAAAAGCCAAGACCGATGCAGGGCAAGCCGCTGAGCAGAAACAGCCAATGCCAATCGCGCATTTGCAGGACGCCGTCAAGGTGCTCCAGCACCAACCCGGAGAACGGCGCACCGACCAAGCCGGCGCAAGCCGAGGCGAGAAACAGCATCTAGGTGATGCGCCCGCGATAGTGCTGTGGGAACCACAGTGTCAGGTAATACAGCACACCAGGAGCGAAGCCCGCTTCCATCGCACCGATCACGAAGCGCAAGGCATAGAACTACCATTCGCTGTTGACGAAGACCATGGCCGCAGTGACCAGTCCCCAGGACATCATGATCCGGGCGATCCAGCGGCGGGCGCCGACCTTATACAGCATCATGTTGCTCGGGACTTCGAACAGCACGTAACCAACCGCGAACAACCCCGCGCCCAAACCATACGCGGTGTCACTCAGGCTGAGGTCGGTCTGCAACTGGAACTTGGCGAAGCTGATGTTGATACGGTCGAAAAACGCGAACAGGTAACAGACCATGATCAGCGGCATCAGTCGCTAGGCGATTTTGCTGACCAAGGCTTTTTCGGCGTCAACAATTGCGGCCGGGCTCGCGCCGGCCTCCAGGACATTAAGGCTCATCGAGTTTCTCCAGGCGGACTTCCCATGGGTGTCCGATTGTTTTTGTTGGCTGGTAATCAGTTGTGAAGTTCTGACGCTACAAACTCGACAGGTATTCCGGCGCCGGATGCAGATCACAGTTGCGGCCGGCCTTTGCCAATTGGACGGGTGGCTCATGGACTACGAATATTTGGCCCCAAACGGATGACGTTGACCGCTTTAGTTTCGAGTCCGCGGGTGGCTAGCCTTCACGCTCGAACAACCAGGGCTCCTGGCGTCGGCGAGCCTGTTCAAACTGGCGGATGAGTTCAGCGCTTTGCAGCGTTAGACCTACTACGTCGAGGCCGCGTAGCAGGCAGTCCTTGCGAAAGGGATCAATATCGAAATGATGCTCGCGACCATCCTGCTCGATCAGCAACTGTTGTTCGAGGTCGATGCGCAGGCTATAGCCGGGGTTACTTTCGACAGCGGCGAACAGCGAATCGATAACTTCTTCGTTGAGTACGATGGGTAGCAGGCCGTTCTTGAAGCAGTTCCCGTGGAAAATCTCGGCGAAGCTCGGTGCGATCAGCGCACGGATACCCCAGTCATGTAGCGCCATGGCGCGTGTTCGCGGCTAGAACCGCAGCCAAAGTTGGATCGTGCCAGAAGGATCTGTGCGCCTGCGAAGCGTGGTTGATTGAGTGAAAAGGCTAGGTTGAGCGCGCGCTGCGAGCAGTCCTGATACGGTTGTCCGTGATCCAGGTAACGCCACTCGTCAAACAGGAATGGACCGAAGCCAGTGCGCTCGATCATTTTCAAAAATTGCTTCGGCAAGATTGCATCGGTGTCGACATTGGCGCGGTCGATGGGAACAACCAGTGCGTTGAGATTGGTGAACATTTCCATGTCGGCTCCTAAAGTTCGCTGACGTCGACGAAGCACCCAGCGATGGCTGCGGCCGCAGCCATTGCTGGGCTTACCAGATGGGTACGCCCGCCCGGGCCCTGACGCCCTTCAAAATTGCGGTTGGAAGTGGATGCACAGCGCTCGCCTGGGTTAAGGCGGTCGTCGTTCATGCCAAGGCACATGGAGCAGCCGGCGTCGCGCCATTCGAATCCAGCATCGATGAAGATGCGATCAATACCTTCGGCCTCAGCCTGCAGCTTGATCAGCCCGGAGCCAGGTACGACCAGTGCCTGGGTGATGTTACTGGCGACCCGCTTGCCGAAGACGAGCGCGGCGGCGATGCGAAGGTCCTCTATTCGGGCATTTGTGCAGGAGCCGATAAATACTTTGTTCAGAGGGATATCGCGGATCGCCGTACCGGGTTCTAGGCTCATGTACTTTAGGGCCCGAGTCAGATCCCTGCGGATAAGTGCATCAGGTGCCGCTTCTGGATTCGGCACCTGGCCGTCGATGCTGCAGACCATTTCCGGTGAGGTTCCCCAGGTCACGTGCGGACGTACGCTTGCGGCATCCAGTTCTAGTTCAAGATCAAAGAGTGCAGCCGCATCGCTGTGTAGAGTGCGCCAGTAGACTTCAGCTGCATTCCAGTTTGCACCTTTCGGGGCTAGGGGACGGTCGCGCAAGTAGTCGAGGGTGGTCTGATCTACCGCGACCATGGCGCAGCGCGCGCCTGCTTCGATGGCCAAGTTGCACAGGGTCATGCGCGCTTCCATGCTCATCCTGGCGACCGTATCGCCGATGAACTCTATGGCGTATCCAGTGGCTCCCGCGGTTCCGATTTTAGCGATCAGTGCGAGGGCAAGATCCTTTGAAGAAACATGGCGGGAAAGACCTCCGTTGATGTTCACCCGCAAGGTCTTGAGTTTCTTGATCAGCAGACACTGAGTAGCTAATACATGCTCGATCTCGGAGGTTCCAATGCCGAAGGCAAGAGCCGCAAAAGCACCGTGGGTGGTGGTGTGCGAGTCGCCGCAGACAATGCTCATGCCCGGCAGTGTGGCTCCCTGTTCCGGACCGATGACGTGGAGGATGCCTTGACGCGTGTCGGCCATGGCGAATTGGGTGAGGCCAAATTCGGCGCAGTTGCGGTCAAGAGCCTCTACCTGCTTGCGTGCTACTTCGTCAATGATGCCCTTGGCCCGATGGGAGGTTGGCACATTGTGGTCGGCAGTCGCGAGCACTGAGGCCGCACGCCACGGCTGCAGGTGATTAAGGCGTAGGCCATCGAAAGCCTGCGGGCTGGTCACTTCATTGATTAAGTGCAAGTCGACATAGAGTAGAGTGTGGCCTTCATCGGTTTCTAGCACGGCATGTCGTTGCCAGAGTTTTTCGAAAAGGGTGCGTGGAGGCATGTGCAAATCTCCTGTTATCCGTAGGCGTTCGATGGGGAATGGCTCGGCCATTTCCGTTTATCGAAGCTTGGAGAGTTTCTCGACATATAGGTCGGCGCTGCTGGTAGGTGCGTGGGTGCGCTGGCCAAGTTTCGGATGCTGGTCAGCGCGGGATGAGCACTGGTCACACACGCACACCCGCACTTTTTTTTCAGAGCACTTGGATGGTGAACTCACCTATCCCTTCACAACCAGCTCTTATCAAGTCCCCAGCGTTGACTTGGCTTACTCCTTCTGGAGTTCCTGTCAGAATCACATCGCCGGGATAAAGGGTATATACACTTGAGGCCAGTTCGATCAGCGGGCAATGCCAACTGTGAGAGCCGCGGTTGATGAGTGCTGACGGCACTCGCCATTCACCTCCAGCCATATGTCGAGGTGCTCAGGGTCAGCGACTTCATCTGCGGTGGTTAGCCAAGGTCCTATCACGGTATAACCGTCGGCAGACTTGCGGAAGCTGCGGTCCTCAGTACCACGTACAGACATGTCCAGGCCGATCGTATAGCCAGCAATGTATTCGAATGCTTCGGCAGCCGGGATGTTCTTGCCTGCACGGCCAATGACCACCGCTAACTCTACTTCATGGTCGTTACGACGATCACGCCAGCACAAGGGAATGCCATCGGCGGGACCAACCAGCGACGAGTTGGCCTTGAGGAACAGGCCGAGCTTCTCCACGGGTTTATCCAGACCGTTGAGTTGGACGTTGTGGAACCCGTGGTGCAGATTCGGGTCTTGCACGTCCTGCTCCACGTGCAGCCGGTAGTTTGCCGGCGCCGCCATGATCTTGCTCGGCGCGGTGATCAGGCTGTGCAGGCTGACCTCGTCCAGCGAGTAGCTGGGAGCACAGGCGCGGAGCTCGGCGGCTGCGGCGCGGAGCTCGTCCAGTCTGGCAATCAACGGATCGCCCGGCGAATAGGGCCAGGTGGGTGTGGCCAGCGACTCCAACGCCGGGGTGATATCGAACACGCGTGCGCCTTCGACCAGGCCAAGTCGATCATGATTGAAACGACAGATATGCATAGATACTTTCTCCTCTGTTGGGCTCAGGCCAGCGCTTCATGCCGGTAGTAGCGGGTCCAGCGCATCAGTTGTTCATCGCTCATGGCGAACAGAATGCTGTCGGCTCCAACCTGATGTTCCACCCGTGACCAGGCCGGTACGGCCAAAGTGTCGCCGAAACTCCAGTCGAAGGTGTTTTCGCCGATGATCGAGCGACCGTGGCCTTGCATCACCAGATAAACAGTGTTGGCGGTATGCCGATAAGGCCGGTTGCGCCAGCCGGCTGCCCACTGATGCACTTTGAGGGTCATGGTCGGCATGTCTGGTGCGGGTAGCACTATGGTCTTGCCGAAGTGCCCATCGCTGTCCGACGAGGCCTGTGCGAGGGCGGCCCGAGTATCGGCCCAGGAGAATCGCATAGGCGAGTTTGGGGTCTCATGCTGGATCGGTTCCCAGGCTTGTGGGTGCTCCTGGTAAACATGGGTTCCAACAGGTTCGTCAGCGGAATGTCCAGACCGTCGAACCAGTAGGCTTGCTCGTTACCCTCGTGGCCGTGGCCGTGCCAGCACCAGCCTGGGGTAAGCACGATGTCGCCGGTTTCCATGGGGTGTTTCTCGCCGTCGACTACCGAGTAGGAACCGTGTGATTCCAGTATCACGCGCAGTGCATGAGGAGCGTGGCGATGCGAGCGCGCCTTTTCTCCAGGGAGAATGGACTGGTAGGCGCAGATTAGGGTTCGCAGTGTGGCTGTGTCGTTGTCAGGGATGGGGTTGCGCATTACAAAGTTGCGCCGCTCGGCTTTGTCCGTGCCAATCAGGCGCCCGGCCGCCTGCATAGCGGCTTTGGCTGTGGCATAGCTCCAGTGGCTGGGGATGAAGGCTGATTTAGGTTCGGCCCACATCATCGGCTGTTCCCGCTCAATCCAGCCGGGGGTCATGTTGTGTTTCTCCATCGCAGCACAAAGCTCTTGCAGCGAATCCATCTGGCGCAGCGTGGCTGGGCTGGTCAAATTCAAAGTCATGTTGTACTCCTCGTTGTCACTGCGCTGGCCCGCAGTGCTGGTGCGGGCCAGCTAGGGCATTGGGCGCTAGCTGCAGGTGAAGCCGGCAACGCGGGCAATGAGGGACTCGGCCTTTTCCGGCACGCTGTCGCCACGCCAGGCGATATGTTGGTCCGGGCGGATCAATACCAGGCCGTTTTGGTACAGGTCTCGGGCCTCGGCGTTATCCAGCTTGAGCACCTTTAGAGGGATACCGCGGGCGCGGGCGGCCTCTTCAAGGGCGCGCGTGTCCTGGGTGTGGTCGAGTTTGAGGAGGGTGAATCCGCAAGGCGAGAGCAGGTCGAAGAGCGCTACCCCTCGCTGATCCACAGATGCGGTGCCCGAGCGCCAGGACGTGCATGCGGTACATAGTGGTGGGGATCGTCGACGGGCCCTTCGCCCGGCTCAGTGCAGACGATGGAGGAGTCCTTGTAATACATCCCGAAGTGGATGCCCGGGGCGTCGAATTCCTTCCAGGCCAGCTCCTGCAGGCGTTGGCCAAATTCGGCCCGGCAGGCATCACCCGCCGGGCCGCTGTCTTCCAGTGCCTGGGGCATACTGATGCGGCCAAAGAAGTCGGCGATCGAACGGGCAAAATTGGTGTTGCGATGGCCGATTGGCTTGCGCTCGGCTTCATAGGTGGCGAGCAGGTTGGGTCCGCCCCAGCCCAGGCAAGCGGCGGCGAGTTTCCAGCCGAGGTTGGCGGCGTCGTCCACCGAGGTGTTGTAACCCTGGCCTGAAGTTGGAGTGAAAAGGTGTGCTGCATCACCCGCAATGAAGATACGTCCTGCGCCGTAGTTTTTGGCCACCAGGGTGAATCCGGCTGTCCATTCGGCTACACCGATGATCTCGTAGGGGAAGTCGCCGCCAGTTGTCAGGGCAATCGACTCGTGGCCGTACTCGAGTGAGCTTTGTGCGCCCTTTGGCAGCTGGGTATGGAGGACGAACTCGCCCTTGCCATCGACCGCGATCATGATGCCGAAACGTTGTGGATTCATCGCCCAGTACTGCCAGGCTACGCCGCCAGGTACTACGTCGTAGAACGCCGGTGCACGCACATAGGTGGCTTGCATGCGCCCGCCAAGAAAGTCACGGTCTTCCGAACCGGTACCTTCGTAGCGAATGCCGAGAGCTTCTCGTACCAGGCTACGCGGACCGTCACAGCCGACCGCGTAGTCGGCCTCGAACTCGCATAGCTCGCCGCTGGCTGGGTCGCGGGCGAACAGACGTGCGCAGGTGCTGTCCTGCGAGATGCTCTCGACTTTCCAGCCGAAGCGAATGTCTACTCCCGGCAAGCTTTCGGCGTGCTGCTTGAGGACTGGCTCGATAAACATCTCCTGACCTCGGTGCAGAGGCTCGGGGGTTGGCCAGCGCCGGTCGCCGGCATGGCGGTTGGCCAGGGCGTCGCGCCGGCTCGGCCAATGCAGGCGAGCGATCTCGTGCGAGGCGTAGCGAGTGTGGTAGGAAACGTCCGGCGGGTAATCGTCGGGCAGTCCCAGGGTGCGGATCTCTTCGGCAACGCCGAGACGGCGATAGTGCTCCATGGTGCGCGAGGTGGACGCGTTGGCTTTAGGGAAGGTCGGGGTGTCGGGTCTTCTTCGAAAAGAATGCAAGGTACTCCCCACCGCCCCAATTCCAATGCCAGTACCAGACCGGCTGGGCCACCACCAACAATTAACACCCGCGTTTTTTCACTGCTCATCTTTGCACTCCTGCGGTGTCGCTGCACACCGACTTATCGCCTCCTGGTGGGGCGAGTATTTGCGGGAAGCCTTTCTGATTACAGCTCCCCCATCGGGAGGGCCAGCATCAGCAGGTGGCTCGGTTTTTTTTTCTTGTATGCCCGTCGAATTTCTTTGGTGAGCTTCTCAGTCTGCACTGAGCGGGTGAGCTCACCTTGAGAATTAGACTCGAATCGAATAGTACTGTCTCGAATCATTCTGTCAATAAATTATATTTTAAAGCTGCTTGCATATTTGGACGGGGCTAGCAGCTATGCGCTTCTGCGCCTGAATCCAGCAGGAATGGCAGATTTCGACCTGCGTTAAGGGCAAGTGATTGGTGTTGACAGGATCATTCGATGCAGTACTATTCGATTCGGTTCGAATATTTCAAGCGCAGCAAACGACTTCTCGATCAGCGCGCGAGTCAGTTGGTGAGGTTGCCGGACATGCGGGTTTCTGGATGCGCCGGTTTGAAAAAAACTAGAGAGCGAGGGGTAAGAAATGAGCGAGAAATTATCTTTGTGGGAAGCAGCTAAACGCGAGGTGGAGGACTATCAGTTTGTTGCCGGTGCCGAACTGCAGCCGAAGTGGGATGTGCCACAGGAGATCGCAATAAACGTGGCGGTATCTGGACGTTTCAACCCCGACGGTAGCAGTCACCCTACCTCCATAGAGGAGTACATCGAGGCTGCATCCAGCGTGATTGAAGCGGGCGCTTGTGGCGTTCATCTGGATTTTTCCATGGTGACTGACCATAAAGGACGCCGGCTTGATCGAGATATCCCGCCGGTGGAAGCCTATGGCACGGTGCTTGAACCTCTGCGCAAACGTTTCGGTTGGGATTTTGTGGCCAACCTGAATGTGCTCAACGGCAGTAGCTTCGAGATGTGCATGAGCCCGGTTCAGGCTGGAATGGCTGAGGTCGCGCCCTGTGCAGCAGGGCATCCGGATGCCTTCATGGTGCCTGCCGTGCAAACGTTGGAAGAGTGCGGGGTCAAGCCGGAAATCGTTATTCACAGTTCCGGCGAGATCGAACTGGCCAAGCGCAAGCTGATCGACACCGGGATTCTGAAAGGGCCTTTTAACTGGCTGATTCTCTACGGCTTGCCGTTCAATGTCGGGCGCACCTTGATTTCAGGAACATGGGTCACTGATGCACAGGATATGACCCAGCACCTGTTCATGATGGTCGACCAGATCCGCAAGATCGATCCCGGTGCGGTCATCGCCGTCTGTGCGGCGGGTCGCTCGACCCTGTACATGACTACCGTGGCAACCATGCTCGGATTGAACATCCGAGTGGGTACTGAAGACACCCCTTGGAAGTACCCCAATAGCGACGAACTGCTTGTCTCCAACCTGGAGATGTTCAGTATGGCGCGTGATATCGCCGGACTCTTGGGGCGTCGGCCAGCCTCGGCTGATGAGTACCGACGGATGATTGGTAAACCCGCACGAGGCTAAGCCTGCACAAGGCCACATCGAGTCCTGCCGGCTCGATGTGGCTCAGGGCATGCTTGATGGAGTAGTTCTGAACAGGAGATGTGATTGATCCGTAGTACTTGTTGAAGGTGTCCCACAGTGGGTGCAGCACCAACGACCCCAAAATTTGGAGGCGATATGACAATAATAAAAGAAGAGAATCGCAAAGAATCCTTGCTTGTCATGCGGACGTTCCGATTACCGTGCCTGCTGACCGCAGCCCTGACATTCACCGGAGCGGAGTCGGTACACGCTTTCGAGTTCAATACCGGCATTGAGGAGTTAACTACACGCTTGGACACTACGCTGAAGTATAGCGTTGCTCAGCGTCTGAATGCGCCGTCGTCAAAGCTCACGGAGGACGCCAACCTCGACGATGGTGATCGTAACTTTGACAAAGGAAGCCTGATTTCCAACCGTCTCGATGTCTTTTCCGAGTTCGATCTTAAATATCGCGATTATGGCTTTCGCCTGAGCGGGGCAGGGTGGTACGACAGCGTCTACAACGATTCAAACGATAACGACTCGCCGAACACGGTCAACAGTCGCTCGCATCAGAACGACCACTTTGCCAGTGGAACGGAGAAGTTGCATGGGCGCAAGGCTGAGCTGCTGGATGCCTTCGTTTTTGGCCGTAGTGAAATCGCAGAAATGCCGATCACCATGCGTGCCGGCAAGCACACGGTGCTGTACGGCGAGAGTCTGTTTTTCGGTAACAATGGCATTGCCGCAGCACAATCCCTGTGGACATCGTCAAGTTGCTCTCGTGCCAAATACCCAGTTTAAAGAACTGATTCGACCGGTTCAGCAATTTTCCGGCCAGATCCAGCTGCGTCCGAATCTCGCCATCGGTGCCTACTACCAGGTGCGCTGGGAACGTAGTCGCCTGCCCGGAGTGGGCAGTTACTTTTCCACCGCCGATATTCTTGATACGGGCGCGGAGGAGATTCTCGCGGCCCGAATACCATCATCCCTGGCGGCGAGCCATTGTTTTCGCAAAAACCTCGGATCTTAAGGCCAGGAATTCTGGACAAGGTGGTGTGCAGATCCGCTACCGCCCAGAGAACCTGGATGTGGAACTTGGTGCCTATGCGGTCAGTACCACGCCAAAGATCCACTCGTTTATGTTCGCCCGGGTGATGGTTTTAACCCAGTAAGCGGGCAGCTCGGTACTTACCAGTTGGTCTACCCGAGGACATCAAGGCCTATGGTCTCAGTCTATCAACGGCAGTTGGCGACACCAATGTCGGGGCCGAGGTCTCGCTGCGTGACGACATGCCGCTGGTCCCACGTGGTGGGTCGGTCGTGGTTCCCTCGGGTGGCGGCGAACAACGATGACAAAGCGTTGTACCCCGTCGGCAAGACTGCACATGCGCAAGTGTCGTGGGTCGCCTTGCTGTCTCCCGGCAGCTTTTGGGATGGCGGTAGTTTCATTGGTGAGATTGCCTGGAACCGGCTTCTCTCTGTGAGCAAGAACCGCGAGGCACTCGAACCCAGCGCTTCAAGGGATGCTTCTGCTCTGCGCATGGTCTTCGAGCCCTCGTATTACCAAGTGTTCAGTGGACTTGATGTGTCACTGCCGGTGGGGCTGGGCTACGGCATCTCTGGACGCTCTTCCGTGATCAACCCGGGTTCTCTGTGGAGCACGGCGGGGATATCAGCCTCGGGGTCAATACGACCTATCAGCGGGTCTGGAAAGTAGGCCTCAACTACACACATTTCTTGGTGGCGATGACGAGCTGTTGACGCCGGCCAATGCGCCGTGCAGTCCTATTCCTACAAGCAGTCGATGCGGGATCGGGATTTCATTGCGCTCACTGCACAGCACTCGTTTTAGCACCGCCCATGGAGGCGAAAATGAAGCAGTCCAGCAAGTACTTGATGGCAATGATTTGTGGTGCCCTTAGCTTTGCTCCACTAGCCCAGGCGGCAGTTTCCGCCGACGAGGCGGGCAAGCTGAAAACCACGCTGACCCCCTTTGGCGCCGAGCGCCAAGGTAACGCACAAGGCACCATTCCTGGCTGGGACGGTGGCTACAGCAAAGTACCCGCCGGCTATACCAGTGGTGATGCACGGCCAGATCCTTTCGCCGACGAGAAACCATTGTTCTCGATCAATGCGCAAAACATGGGCGAGCATGCCGATCAGCTGTCGGATGGGGTTAAGGCGTTGTTGCAGAAGTATCCGCAGAGCTATCGGCTAGATGTGTATCCCACGCATCGCACGGCGGCAGCACCGCAGTGGGTATACGACAATACCTTGGCTAACGCGACCCGCGCCCATACCACTGAGGGCGGCACGGGATCGAGGGTGCTTACGGTGGTATTCCCTTCCCGATTCCCCAGGATGGCTATGAGGCCATATGGAATCACAAGTTGGCCTGGGGCGGGGAGGCCACTTCCGTTAACGTTGCCAACTATATCGGCACGAGCGACGGCAAGTTGGTGCTGGCGGCCAAAGTTCACAATACCATGCAATTTCCCTATTACGACCCAAAGGGGACGCTGGAAAGTTTCAAGGGCAACAGCCAGTTGCTACGCGTGTTTATGACCGATCCACCGTTTAAGGCCGGCGAGCAGTTTCTCATCGTCGATTCACTGAACCGCCCGCGTAAGGCCTGGCAGTACTTGACCGGCCAGCGTCGTGTGCGTCAGGCCCCGACCCTGGCCTATGACACTCCGGACGATGTCAACTCGGGTTTGAACTACTACGACGAAGCCTTCGTCTTCTATGGCGCACTCGACCGTTTCAACTGGAAGCTGATCGGTAAAAAAGAACTGCTGATTCCTACAACAACAGCAAGTTCTTTCAGCACAGCACCAGCAAGGAGCAACAACTGATGCCTCATCACCTCAACCCGGACTCCGTGCGTTGGGAGCGCCACCGGGTCTGGGTGGTGGAGGCTGATCTGGCAACGGGCAAACGTCATCCAGTGGCCAAACGCCGTTACTACCTTGATGAAGACACCTGGTACGCAGTATTGGCCGATGGCTGGGATGCTCAAGGACAACTTTGGCGCACGCAGATGGCACTGCCATTTGTAGTTCCAGAGGGACCTTTGATAAACACCACTACGAGCTCGGTATATAACCTGTTGTCCGGCAGTTGGGTCTCGATGGCTAACACTGACTGGGAGAATCCTTCTTACAAGTACCACTTCAAGGTTCTCAAACCTGAGTCGCTGAGCTACTTCACACTGAGGCCTTGGCCGGTGAGGGTGTTCGCTGAAGTTCGTGGTAATGGGGCTGCGGTGCCTGATCGGTGCCGCGGCCGCCGGGTCTAGAATCGAAGGCAGGATATGCAATGAAAAATAAGAATGTGCTGAGTTTCGCCGCCATTGCGCTGGGACTGTTCTCCACCTTGATCAATGTTCAGGTTGCCTGGGCGCAGGAGGCAGTAGATGTGCTGGAGTATCCAGCAATGCCCAGTCAGCGTCTGCAGAGCGGGTCCTGTTGGCGATAACCACGCCGGGGCACGCGTGGTGGCGGTGGGCGAGCATGGCCTGGTGCTCTTATCCGACGATCAAGGG
>NZ_NKJI01000045.1 GCF_002277815.1 Pseudomonas sp. ERMR1:02 | reverse complement strand
TGAAAGATGCCATTGCCCGACAGCGGTCGACCGCCATCGCCCGCGTCGCCGATCCGAACCCAGTTATCGCCGCACACCTGTGGACTCAGAATCGCCGTGCTGCTGCGGGCATGAAGCTGCAAATCGATCTCGGGTTCGTCACCGAAAAATGACCGGGCCACCGTTGATTCTCGACGCCGCTGCCGGCAGTATTCAAGCAGCTGTGCCTTGCCGGGCAAACCGGCGCTGGCCACGTCCACGGTCCATTGCCAGTAACACTGGCCGTCGGCCCGCCGCGCCATCCAGGCCCAGCCGTCTGCAAGGCTTTCCACGGCACTGGCGGTGTTGCCCGGCGTGCCTTGCCAGCGATTGAGCAGGCTGACCGTCTCCGGCCCGCGCAGGCCTTTGCCCAGGGCGGGCGCCTGACGTCCGCGGGCCTCCACCAGAAAGTCCGCGTCCAGCGCCTGGCGCCCGTCGATCTCGACTCGATGTCCACTCTCGCAGGTCTGAACCGACAACACCCGGCCTTCGATCAGCTCAACGCCAGCCAAGCGTAAATCTACGCGCAGACCGCGATCAAAGATCGGGCGATCCAGCAAAAATTCAACGTTCTGCGCGTGTTGCTGGCCGTTCCAGTTCACCTGTCGCTGAGAAGGCAACGTCGCTTGCGCCAGCGCTTGATGAAGACCGGCGCCGCGCAACGCTTCCAGCACTCGTAGGGAAACGCCTTCCAGCGCCGCAAACCGGCGCCACTCGCTGACAAGCGTTACTGCGTAACCGAGTCGTCGCAGTCCCAGGGCCACCGCCGCGCCCGCTGGCCCGGCACCCAAAATCACAATCGTCGTCATGGCCCGAAACGCCGTTCAGGGCCACGATAACGGGCGTTTTGCCGTAAATATTCGATGACCTGTTCATTGCTTGCCTCGGGTTGTGCCACCAGGAAAGCCGCAATGTGCCCGCTCAATGCCGCGCAGCCAAGACTGGCGCCCGACTGCCCCGGATAAGTGCCGTGCACACACGCGGCAAAATCTGCCTGGGCACTGTTGAGCCACGACCATTCGAGTTCGGCGCAGCGCGCATCGCCGGTCACGCGCAGCACTTGTGGGTAACTCGCCGGAAATACGCCCTCGCCCTGGGCCGGGCTGGACGCACACAGCAGCACGCCCTGCGCCACCGCCGCTGCGCAAGCGGCACGCAACAGGCTGCGATCCTGACGCAAACCAAGGCTCAAATTGATCAAGCGCACGTCCTGCGCCACCAGCCAGTCAATCGCCGTGGCGATCTGCAAGGCGCTGGTGACACCGCGCTGATCAAACACTTGCCCCACACAAAACAGCGCAGATGGCGCCCGCCGGCCGATGGCTTCCATCACCGCGCTGCCGTGACCCAGCGGATCGTCACGCAGGTCGCTTTCAACCAGGCCATCTTCCACCAGCGAAAAGCGCCGTCCGGCGATCACCTGTACCCGTTGCGCCGCTGCGTGCCCGCTGTCCACCACACCAATGCGCAGCTCTCGTCTTTTATGTAGCTCTCGTTTTCTATGTAGCTCTGGTTTTTCATGCGGCTCAGGCTTCATGCAGCACCGTTTTCGAAATCAATACGCCGTCGAGCAATTCAAAGCGCAGATCGGCATCGGCCAGGGTCGAGGGACGGTGGCTGATCAGGATTCGCGTGCGCCCGGCAAACAGGCGATCGATAGCCTCGATCACTTCACGCTCGGTGGTCTCGTCCACTGCCGAGGTGGCTTCGTCGAGCACCAGAATCAAGGGGTCCTGCAACAGCGCGCGGGCAATGGCGATGCGCTGTTTCTGTCCGCCGGACAACTGCTGGCCGCGCTCGCCCAACGGACTGTCGAGGCCTTCGGGCAATGACGCGATCAAGCTGTCGAGCTGCGCCAACCGTGCCACTTCAGCAATCGCTTCGCGACTGGCGTCCGGCACCGCATAGGCCAGGTTGTCGGCGAGGCTGCCGCGAAACAGCACGATGTCCTGACTGACCACGGCGATGCGCCGACGCAACTGGAACAGGTCCAGTTCACGCACATCCACTTCGCCCAACAGCACACGCCCTGACT
The DNA here is from genome assembly GCF_002277815.1 of Pseudomonas sp. ERMR1:02. Taxonomy (GTDB): domain Bacteria; phylum Pseudomonadota; class Gammaproteobacteria; order Pseudomonadales; family Pseudomonadaceae; genus Aquipseudomonas. The sequence continues at coordinate 11,753 of NZ_NKJI01000045.1, read as the reverse complement.
GCGGGTCGTGGTGGCGTTGCAGCAGGTCGATCAGGGTCGATTTGCCGACGCCGGAGCCGCCACTCAGGGCGACTTTCAAACCGTAGGGAATTCGCGCCTCGATGCCACGCAGGGTGGTCGAGCGACCGGGATGGCTGAAATGCACGTCATCAAAACGCAGCTCGCCAGAGCTCGGCATCGGCTGAGGTGCATCAGGTGTCAGTACGGTCGGCTGTTCCCCACGCAGTTCCATCACCCGCCCGAGGCTGACGGTCATGCGCTGAATCGCAACATAGAGCCCGAGCAGACTCTGAACCGGCCCGACGGCCATGCCCAGGTAAGTGGAAAACGCGATCAGCGCGCCCAATTGCCAGGTGCCCTGCACTACCCAATAGCCGCCAATCAAAAACGCGCAGGCCCGGGACAGCGAGGTCAATGTGCCCGGCACGGCCTGGGTGAAAAACTCGGTGACTTGCAGGCGCAGCAACTGGCTCATGTAGCCTTGCCCCAAGGCTTCAAGTCGCCGCGCTTCGCGCTGTTGCTGGCCGGCAGACTGGATGAATTTCATCACCGGCAGCGTCTCGACCATGAACGACGACATGTCCGCCGAGCGTTCGCGCAACTGCCGCACATCGCGCTCGACCTTGCGCCGCATCCAGCGCAGCCAGAGTACGTCGAGGGGAATCAGCACCAGCGCCAAGAGCGACAGTTTCCACGACAGCGTCAGCAGCATCGCCACGGCCACCACCAGGCCGATCACGCTGGACACTGCCGAGAACAGCGAATCCACGGCAAAGCGCTGGATCTCCGCCACGTCGCCATCCAGACGCGACATCAGGTCGCCGATGCGCCGCTGGCCGTAGAAGCTCGGCGACAGTGTCTGCAAATGCCGATAGAGGTCATCGCGCAGGGCAAACAGCATGCGCCCGGAAAGTCGCGTGTGCAGGTAACGATTGATCCCCGACAGCACCGTGCCCAAAAGCCCGGCGACGATCATCAGCCCGGCGATCAGCACCAGCATCGGGAAGTTGCGCCCCAGCAGACCGTCGTCGATCAGCAGTTTGGTCAGCCACGGTTGCACCAGCACCAAGGCCGAAGCACAGACCGATAGACCCAACAGTCCGGCAATCGCCAGCCGATGGGGACGCACAAAGCTGTAGAGCCATCGCAGCGCCGATTGCAGGGCTTCGGGGTTCTGGCTGTCGATCAGCCGAACGATCAGGCGCTGCATCACGAACGCAACTGTTTGAGCTTGCGATACAGGGTCGCACGGCTGATGCCCAGAGCGTCGGCGGCGGCCGAGACGTTGCCCTGATGGTTGTCCAGTGACTGACGAATCATCTCCAGTTCATTTTCACGGATGCTCCCGGCCTGGGGTCGTTCGGTCGCGGTCAGGTCGTCGAGCATGCTGTCGGGCAAGTGATCGAGGGTCAGGACGGTTTCCCCCGGTTCGCGCATGGCCAGCGCGGTGCGCAGGACCATCTCCAGTTGGCGGATGTTGCCCGGCCAGTGATAGTGGCCGAGCAGACGGCTCAGATCGTCGTGCAGTACCATCGTCGGCGCATCAAGCCTGGTCAGCAGACGGCCGACCAGTGCACTGAAATCTTCGCGCTCGCGCAGGGCCGGGAGCATCACACTGATGCCGTTGACCCGGTAGAACAGGTCTTCGCGAAAGTGCTTGTCTTCCACCAGACGCTTTAGGTCGCGGTGGGTGGCGCAGATCAGCGCGACGTCGATGTCCTGCTCTTCGCCAGCGCCCAGCGGTGCGACCTTGCGGTCCTGCAACACCCGCAGCAGCCGCGCCTGCAAAGCCAGCGGCATGTCGCCAATTTCATCGAGAAACAAGGTGCCGCCGTGGGCCTGTTGCAAGCGACCGACCATGCCGCCCCGGCGTGAGCCGGTGAACGCGCCTTCGCGGTAGCCAAACAGTTCGGACTCGATCAGGCCTTCGGGGATGGCCGCGCAGTTCACCGCGACGAAAGGTTTGTCGCAGCGGCTGCCGGCCATGTGCAAGGCACGGGCGATGACTTCCTTGCCGGTACCGGTTTCGCCCAACAGCAACACCGGCAGCTCGTTGGCCAGGCCTTGTCGGGCCATGCGCAAGGCACGGGCATAACGGACGTTGCTGCCCGCCAGCGACTCGAGGTCCGGCTGTGCTTTTGCGGTTTTTGCCTGGGTGCGTGGCGGGGTTCCGACGTTGAGGGTGCGTTGTGGCGCGCGCAGGGTTTTGTAGAAGAACTCGCCCTTGGCAGTCTGCAGGCTGCCGGCGCCACCCTGATGCAGGCGCGCCAACAGTTGCAGGCCATCGACGCCGAGAAACTCTTCGCAGCGCCGACCGACCAGCGCCGAACGCTCGGCATGCAGCAACTGGCAGGCCTGGGCACTGACCGCGAGAATCTGTCCGCCGAGGCTCACCGCCAGCAGGCCCTGCCATGGGGATTCGAGGTATTGGCGGCGGCTGTGAAAGGCCAGGACGATTTCGTCCGGATAACTGGCGTTGAACACCCGGCTTTCAATCTGGCTAACCGCCATGGCCAGCAGCGCTGTGCTGTCGTGGGCGCGACCCAGCGGGCCTTCGCGGGTCAGGTCAAGCACGCCGAGGATGTCGCCTTGAGGGCAATGGATCGGTACCGAGGTGCAGGAAAAATCGCTCAAGCGATCCAGGTAATGTTCGCCGCAATCGATCAGGGTCGGGCGGGCTTCCACCAGCGCCGTGCCGAGGGCGTTGGTGCCGCGAACGGCTTCGCTCCAGCAGGCGCCAAGGGTGATGTCTTGCAGGCCGCTGCCCTTGAGACGATCGGCGCGCCCTTCGACGGCGAGGATGGTGGCGTCGGAGTTGGCGAGGATGATCAGGCCTTCCTTGCCCTGGCGTTCGGCGAGGTAATCGATGGCCGGCAACGCGGCGTCAATCAGCAGGCGATTGCTCGCCAGCAGCACGTCCAGGCTGGCGCTCGATTCCAGCGCCAGCTCATGCTTGGCATTGAAATGCACGCCATGGCTGAGACTGCGTCGCCACGAGGCATCGATTTCCGCACGCAGGACACCGTCCGGCACTTCGCCTTCCAGATGCAGCTTTTCCCGGGCCAGCCGGGCTTCGCGGTGCGGTTTGGGGGAGTTTGTTTTTATTAGCGTCATCAAGCGCTCCGGGTCGTCCGCCCTGCGCCTTCAAACATAGGCGCCCTGGAGCAATCTTTACGTTAACGTAAGGGCTATGGCAAGTGCCTTATGGCGCTTGTGTTCCCGCAGATAGACCGCGTTATCGTTCTTCGCGGGCAAGCCTCGCTCCTACAGAAATTGTGTTTACTCGACCCGTGCCAGCACGAGCCAGCACGGCGTTGAGCAGCACATCGGTGCCCTGGCGCACATTTTCAGGCAACACATCTTCAGCCTCGTTATGACTCAAGCCGCCGACGCACGGGACGAACACCATGGCCGTCGGGCAGAACCGCGCCAGATGAATTGCGTCATGTCCGGCACCGCTGACAATCGATTGCTGAGCGTAGCCCAACGCATCCACCGCCTGTTGCACCGCCGCCACGCAGTCAGCATCGAACGGCGTGGCCGGGCTGATCCATTGGATGTCGAGCAGGGTCTGCTTTGGCGACTGCCGCCGGAAGATGGGGTGGTGGATTTCGATATCCAGCTGTGGTGGAATCGCGAACAGAAGATGAGTCAGGCCCAAACCGTGTTCTTGGAGAGCTTCCAGCACATGCTCAGCATTCGTGAGCCTGTGCTGTGAAGCCTCGATGGGTTAAACGTGAGGATCGCCCGGCGCCTTGCTCGGCGCTGCGTATTGCGGCTTCAGGTGCCCGTCCTGATCGAGTAGCCAGGCGTCCATGATCTGCCGCACCACGGGTCCGGCGACACGACCGCCGGCCTCACCGTTTTCGATCATCACCGAAATCACAATCTTCGGGTGTTCAGCTGGGGCGAAACCGACGAACAAGGCATTGTCGCGGTTACGCTCGCGGGTCTTCTCGCGGTTGTAGCGCTCGCCCTGCTTGATCGCCACCACTTGCGCGGTGCCGCTCTTACCGGCGATGCGATACTGCGCGCCCACCGCTGCTGCCCGCGCAATCCCGCGGGCATCGTGCATCACCATCTGCATGCCGTGGTTGACCTGCTCCCAGTCACGCGGATCCTTGAGCAGAATATTCGGCATCGGGTGTTCATCCACTGGCGCAACACCATCCACGGTCTGGGCCAGGTGCGGACGGTTCCACACGCCTTTGTTGGCGATCAGTGCCGTGGCTTGGGCCAACTGAAGCGGGGTGACCTGCATGTAGCCCTGGCCGATGCCAAGGATCACCGTTTCGCCAGGGAACCATGCTTGACGACGTGTAGCGCGCTTCCAGGACTGGGATGGCATCAGACCTGACGACTCTTCGTACATGTCCAGCGAAACTTTCTCACCCAGGCCGAACATTGCCATGTAGTAGTGCAGACGATCGATGCCCAGTTTGTGGGCCAGGTCGTAGAAGTAAGTGTCGTTGGAACGCATGATCGCCGCGTCCATATCCACCCAGCCATCGCCGCTGTGGTTCCAGTTGCGGTATTTGTGATCGTAATCCGGAAGCTGGTAATAACCCGGATCGAACACCCGGGTCTGCGGCGTGACGACGCCGGCGTCGAGACCGGCAATCGCCACTTCCGGTTTGATGGTCGAACCTGGCGCGTAGAGCCCGCGCAGCACACGGTTGAAGAGCGGCCGGTCAATCGAATCGTGCAGCGCCGCGTACTCCTTGAAGCTGATACCGGTGACGAACAGATTCGGGTCGAAACTCGGCTTGCTGACCATGGCCAGCACTTCACCGGTCGACGGATCGAGCGCGACCACAGAGCCACGACGATCGCCCAAGGCTTGCTCGGCGGCTTCCTGAAGTTTGACGTCGAGACTCAGTACGATGTTTTTGCCCGGAACCGGATCGATGTGCTTGAGCACCCGCAGCACACGGCCTTGAGCGTTGGTTTCGACTTCCTCATAACCAACGTGGCCATGCAGGTCCGACTCGTAGAATTTCTCGATCCCGGTCTTGCCGATGGATTGGGTGCCGCGGTACTCGACCGAATCCAGAACCTTGGATTCTTTCTCGTTGATACGGCCCACGTAGCCGATCGAATGAGCGAAGTGCTCGGCCAACGGATAATGGCGCACGAACTGGGGCTCGACATCAATGCCCGGCAAGCGGAACTCGTTGACCGCCAGCACCGCGATCTGTTCTTCACTCAGCTCATAGAACAGCGTCACCGGTACGAACGGATGCCGTGCTTGTTTCATCGCTTTGTCGAACAGCGTGCGATCTTCAGCAGGCAGTTGTAGCAGGTTGACCACCTCGTCCAGCTCTTCTTTGACATTGGAAGCGCGTTCGCGAGTGATAGTCAGGTTGTAACTGGGACGGTTGTCCGCGAGAACCACGCCATTGCGGTCATAGATCAAGCCACGGGTAGGCGTGATCGGCAGGACATGGACGCGGTTGTTTTCGGAAATCGTGGAGTGATAGTCGAATTCGACTACCTGCAGGATATACATGCGCACCACCAGCGCGCAGGTAATGGCGACGACGAACAAGGCGCAGGCCATCAGTCTTTTGTTGACCAGACGCTTCTCAGTTTCGTGGTCCTTGATGGGTATCGGTTCGGGCATTTCTGTAGCAACTCTTTGAACAAAGGGGTGCCGATCCGTGGGCTTCAAATCAGTCAGTTAAAAAACGAGCTGCACCATACCAAAAACTGCCCGGTCACTTTAGTGCGATTTCCTCTAACGGCGGTGCTTGAGCGTCCGAAAGGGATTTCCCTTGATGGCGATTTCGTGCGTTTTTCTCAAGATTGATATTCCCATTCATGCATTTTTCTTGCGAATTTGGCTGTAGATGCTGGATGCATGTCATTGCGTTTGTATTTTTTGGAGTTTTTTCATGCATCCACAATTTCAACGATTACTGGGTTCGGACGGGTTTTCCATCGGACTGGAACTGCCACTGGATAATGATTGGTCCAGCGATGGTCAACGGCGAAGGGTCGCCGAGAACCGACCGTTTGGTGTGCCCGACCTGAAGCAGCACGCCGCCATGGCCCGCCTGGCCGACCAGTACGGCTTCCGCGCCTTATGGGTTCGCGACGTGCCGGTTTACGACCCTCACTTCGGCGATGCCACACAGGTGTTCGAAACCTTTTCCTAGCTGGGTTACTTGGCGGGTATTACCGACAACACAAGGTGAAATCTTCCGCGATACCATTGAATTGCTGCGAACTCAGGGCGAGGGACGTTTGTCCGAAGGCGCGCATCTGCTTCCAAAGCGCGAGCAGGTAGCTCCGTTACTGGTTGCGTGCGGGCCTTGGACAGCAATCTCCAGCGTGGACTGGTCAGCACATGGACGGTTGGCTCGCCTACCCCGGCACGCCGGACGAACATTGCCGTCGCGTAGGGTTGTACGTGAGGTTGGCGGTAACAAACCCTATATCGGCTTTGTTCATCTGGATTTGGCAGCCAATCCCCATGCACCAATGCTTCGTGTTCGCTTCCGCGGCAGCTGTGGACGGTTGGCGCTTATTGACGAACTTCAGGCGTTGCGTAAGGCCGGCGTGCAGCATGTCGGCCTGCATGTGCGTCGCAGCGAGCGACCGGTTTCGGAGATTATTGAGGAGATTGCAGAACACGTGTTGCCGAAGTTTCATTAACTCAGTGGCATAAAAAAGGGATAACCATCTAGGCTATCCCTTTAATTATTGCGGCATTTTCCTGCGAACAAAACAAAACCCCTACCTGCATGCGCAGATAGGGGTTTCGGAATTTAATCTTGACGATGACCTACTCTCACATGGGGAAACCCCACACTACCATCGGCGATGCATCGTTTCACTGCTGAGTTCGGGATGGGATCAGGTGGTTCCAATGCTCTATGGTCGTCAAGAAATTCGGGTACCGAACCGTCTTTCGACGCTTCAGCAAATTGGGTATGTAATAGATTTGTGTGTTGTGCGAACTTTCGGTTCATTGCGTCTTCACACACCGCAATCTGGCCTTTCGACGCAAATTGCTTGGGTGTTATATGGTCAAGCCTCACGGGCAATTAGTATGGGTTAGCTCAACGCCTCACAGCGCTTACACACCCCACCTATCAACGTCGTAGTCTTCGACGGCCCTTCAGGGGACTCAAGGTCCCAGTGAGATCTCATCTTGAGGCTAGTTTCCCGCTTAGATGCTTTCAGCGGTTATCTATTCCGAACATAGCTACCCGGCAATGCCACTGGCGTGACAACCGGAACACCAGAGGTTCGTCCACTCCGGTCCTCTCGTACTAGGAGCAGCCCCTCTCAAATCTCAAACGTCCACGGCAGATAGGGACCGAACTGTCTCACGACGTTCTAAACCCAGCTCGCGTACCACTTTAAATGGCGAACAGCCATACCCTTGGGACCGGCTTCAGCCCCAGGATGTGATGAGCCGACATCGAGGTGCCAAACACCGCCGTCGATATGAACTCTTGGGCGGTATCAGCCTGTTATCCCCGGAGTACCTTTTATCCGTTGAGCGATGGCCCTTCCATACAGAACCACCGGATCACTAAGACCTACTTTCGTACCTGCTCGACGTGTCTGTCTCGCAGTCAAGCGCGCTTTTGCCTTTATACTCTACGACCGATTTCCGACCGGTCTGAGCGCACCTTCGTACTCCTCCGTTACTCTTTAGGAGGAGACCGCCCCAGTCAAACTACCCACCATACACTGTCCTCGATCCGGATAACGGACCTGAGTTAGAACCTCAAAGTTGCCAGGGTGGTATTTCAAGGTTGGCTCCACGCGAACTGGCGTCCACGCTTCAAAGCCTCCCACCTATCCTACACAAGCAAATTCAAAGTCCAGTGCAAAGCTATAGTAAAGGTTCACGGGGTCTTTCCGTCTAGCCGCGGATACACTGCATCTTCACAGCGATTTCAATTTCACTGAGTCTCGGGTGGAGACAGCGCCGCCATCGTTACGCCATTCGTGCAGGTCGGAACTTACCCGACAAGGAATTTCGCTACCTTAGGACCGTTATAGTTACGGCCGCCGTTTACCGGGGCTTCGATCAAGAGCTTCGCGTTAGCTAACCCCATCAATTAACCTTCCGGCACCGGGCAGGCGTCACACCCTATACGTCCACTTTCGTGTTTGCAGAGTGCTGTGTTTTTAATAAACAGTCGCAGCGGCCTGGTATCTTCGACCGGCGTGGGCTTACGCAGCAAGTGCTTCACCCTCACCGGCGCACCTTCTCCCGAAGTTACGGTGCCATTTTGCCTAGTTCCTTCACCCGAGTTCTCTCAAGCGCCTTGGTATTCTCTACCCAACCACCTGTGTCGGTTTGGGGTACGGTTCCTGGTTACCTGAAGCTTAGAAGCTTTTCTTGGAAGCATGGCATCAACCACTTCGTCACCCAAAGGGTAACTCGTCATCAGCTCTCGGCCTTAAGATCCCGGATTTACCTAAGATCTCAGCCTACCACCTTAAACTTGGACAACCAACGCCAAGCTGGCCTAGCCTTCTCCGTCCCTCCATCGCAATAACCAGAAGTACAGGAATATTAACCTGTTTTCCATCGACTACGCTTTTCAGCCTCGCCTTAGGGACCGACTAACCCTGCGTCGATTAACGTTGCGCAGGAAACCTTGGTCTTTCGGCGTGGGTGTTTTTCACACCCATTGTCGTTACTCATGTCAGCATTCGCACTTCTGATACCTCCAGCAAGCTTCTCAACTCACCTTCACAGGCTTACAGAACGCTCCTCTACCGCATCACCTAAGTGATACCCGTAGCTTCGGTGTATGGTTTGAGCCCCGTTACATCTTCCGCGCAGGCCGACTCGACTAGTGAGCTATTACGCTTTCTTTAAAGGGTGGCTGCTTCTAAGCCAACCTCCTAGCTGTCTAAGCCTTCCCACATCGTTTCCCACTTAACCATAACTTTGGGACCTTAGCTGACGGTCTGGGTTGTTTCCCTTTTCACGACGGACGTTAGCACCCGCCGTGTGTCTCCCATGCTCGGCACTTGTAGGTATTCGGAGTTTGCATCGGTTTGGTAAGTCGGGATGACCCCCTAGCCGAAACAGTGCTCTACCCCCTACAGTGATACATGAGGCGCTACCTAAATAGCTTTCGAGGAGAACCAGCTATCTCCGAGCTTGATTAGCCTTTCACTCCGATCCACAGGTCATCCGCTAACTTTTCAACGGTAGTCGGTTCGGTCCTCCAGTTAGTGTTACCCAACCTTCAACCTGCCCATGGATAGATCGCCCGGTTTCGGGTCTATTCCCAGCGACTAGACGCCCTATTAAGACTCGCTTTCGCTACGCCTCCCCTATTCGGTTAAGCTCGCCACTGAAAATAAGTCGCTGACCCATTATACAAAAGGTACGCAGTCACCCAACAAAGTGGGCTCCCACTGCTTGTACGCATACGGTTTCAGGATCTATTTCACTCCCCTCTCCGGGGTTCTTTTCGCCTTTCCCTCACGGTACTAGTTCACTATCGGTCAGTCAGTAGTATTTAGCCTTGGAGGATGGTCCCCCCATATTCAGACAAAGTTTCTCGTGCTCCGTCCTACTCGATTTCATGGCCAAGAGATTTTCGCGTACAGGGCTATCACCCACTATGGCCGCACTTTCCAGAGCGTTCCGCTAATCTCAAAGCCACTTAAGGGCTGGTCCCCGTTCGCTCGCCACTACTAAGGGAATCTCGGTTGATTTCTTTTCCTCAGGGTACTTAGATGTTTCAGTTCCCCTGGTTCGCCTCTTAAGCCTATGTATTCAGCTTAAGATAACCATCTTATGATGGCTGGGTTCCCCCATTCAGACATCTCCGGATCACAGTCTGTTTGCCGACTCCCCGAAGCTTTTCGCAGGCTACCACGTCTTTCATCGCCTCTGACTGCCAAGGCATCCACCGTATGCGCTTCTTCACTTGACCATATAACCCCAAGCAATCTGGTTATACTGTGAAGACGACATTCGCCGAAAATTCGCGATTAAACTCACAAATTTTACCTTAGCCTGATCCGTTACCAGTGAAAGTAACGTTCAGTCTATCTTTCTATCACATACCCAAATTTTTAAAGAACGATCTAGTCAAAGACTAGAAATCAACATTCATCACCGTCTCGGTGGAATGCTCATTTCTAAGCTCTTACAACAGAAGCAGTAGTGGTGGAGCCAAACGGGATCGAACCGTTGACCTCCTGCGTGCAAGGCAGGCGCTCTCCCAGCTGAGCTATGGCCCCGTATTTCTACAGGTTCCCACACAAAATTGGTGGGTCTGGGCAGATTCGAACTGCCGACCTCACCCTTATCAGGGGTGCGCTCTAACCAACTGAGCTACAGACCCAATTTCGGGCTGCTTCTTATCGTCTTCTTCAATGAATCAAGCAATTCGTGTGGGAGCTCATGGTACAGCTGAGTCGTCGATTAAGGAGGTGATCCAGCCGCAGGTTCCCCTACGGCTACCTTGTTACGACTTCACCCCAGTCATGAATCACACCGTGGTAACCGTCCTCCCGAAGGTTAGACTAGCTACTTCTGGTGCAACCCACTCCCATGGTGTGACGGGCGGTGTGTACAAGGCCCGGGAACGTATTCACCGCGACATTCTGATTCGCGATTACTAGCGATTCCGACTTCACGCAGTCGAGTTGCAGACTGCGATCCGGACTACGATCGGTTTTGTGGGATTAGCTCCACCTCGCGGCTTGGCAACCCTCTGTACCGACCATTGTAGCACGTGTGTAGCCCAGGCCGTAAGGGCCATGATGACTTGACGTCATCCCCACCTTCCTCCGGTTTGTCACCGGCAGTCTCCTTAGAGTGCCCACCATTACGTGCTGGTAACTAAGGACAAGGGTTGCGCTCGTTACGGGACTTAACCCAACATCTCACGACACGAGCTGACGACAGCCATGCAGCACCTGTCTCAATGTTCCCGAAGGCACCAATCCATCTCTGGAAAGTTCATTGGATGTCAAGGCCTGGTAAGGTTCTTCGCGTTGCTTCGAATTAAACCACATGCTCCACCGCTTGTGCGGGCCCCCGTCAATTCATTTGAGTTTTAACCTTGCGGCCGTACTCCCCAGGCGGTCAACTTAATGCGTTAGCTGCGCCACTAAGAGCTCAAGGCTCCCAACGGCTAGTTGACATCGTTTACGGCGTGGACTACCAGGGTATCTAATCCTGTTTGCTCCCCACGCTTTCGCACCTCAGTGTCAGTATCAGTCCAGGTGGTCGCCTTCGCCACTGGTGTTCCTTCCTATATCTACGCATTTCACCGCTACACAGGAAATTCCACCACCCTCTACCATACTCTAGCTTGTCAGTTTTGAATGCAGTTCCCAGGTTGAGCCCGGGGCTTTCACATCCAACTTAACAAACCACCTACGCGCGCTTTACGCCCAGTAATTCCGATTAACGCTTGCACCCTCTGTATTACCGCGGCTGCTGGCACAGAGTTAGCCGGTGCTTATTCTGTCGGTAACGTCAAAATTGCAGAGTATTAATCTACAACCCTTCCTCCCAACTTAAAGTGCTTTACAATCCGAAGACCTTCTTCACACACGCGGCATGGCTGGATCAGGCTTTCGCCCATTGTCCAATATTCCCCACTGCTGCCTCCCGTAGGAGTCTGGACCGTGTCTCAGTTCCAGTGTGACTGATCATCCTCTCAGACCAGTTACGGATCGTCGCCTTGGTGAGCCATTACCTCACCAACTAGCTAATCCGACCTAGGCTCATCTGATAGCGCAAGGCCCGAAGG
>NZ_NKJI01000001.1:117500-745000 GCF_002277815.1 Pseudomonas sp. ERMR1:02 | reverse complement strand
GCTTCCTGGATACCCACGTAGTTGCCCAAGGACTTGGACATCTTCTTCACGCCATCCAGACCTTCAAGCAATGGCATGGTCAGGATGCATTGAGCCTCCTGACCATAACCACGCTGCAGTTCACGCCCCATCAGCAGATTGAACTTCTGATCGGTACCGCCCAACTCGACATCCGCACGTAAGGCGACCGAGTCATACCCTTGAACCAGCGGATAGAGAAATTCGTGGATGGCGATTGGCTGATTGCTCGTGTAACGCTTGTCGAAGTCATCGCGCTCAAGCATCCGAGCAACGGTGTATTGCGAAGTCAGACGAATGAAATCGGCCGGCCCCATCTGATCCATCCAGGTGGAGTTGAATGCCACTTCGGTCTTGGCCGGATCAAGAATCTTGAAGACCTGAGTCTTGTAGGTCTCGGCATTCTCCAGAACCTGCTCACGAGTAAGCGGAGGACGCGTCGCACTCTTACCGCTCGGATCGCCGATCATTCCGGTGAAGTCGCCAATCAGGAAGATCACCTGATGACCCAACTCCTGGAACTGGCGCAGCTTATTAATAAGCACGGTGTGACCCAGGTGCAAATCCGGCGCGGTCGGATCGAAGCCCGCCTTAATACGCAGCGGCTGACCGCGCTTGAGCTTTTCAATCAGCTCGGACTCGACCAACAGTTCTTCTGCACCACGTTTGATCAGCGCTAGCTGCTCTTCAACCGACTTCATAACAGACCCGCAAGGCTCAGATTCAAAGGGAACCAACCATACAAGAACGTGCGTCAAATACAAGGTTTGCCCGGCGCACGGACGCCAATCCACGACCAGAGTGTCCGCGGACTTGCTTCAAAGATGATTTGGTTATATTTTATACAGTTATTTCATATTCATCATGTCATTCATCTTTTCCAATTCATCTTTTTCAAAGTCAAATTACCTATGACCAAAGAATCGTCTAAAGCGCCACCGCTTTACCCGAAGACCCATCTGCTCGCTGCAAGTGGCATTGCCGCCCTTCTGAGCCTGGCGCTTCTGGTGTTCCCTTCCAGTGATGTTGAAGCCAAAAAGACGACCCTCAGCCTTGAATTGGAAAGCCCGGCTCAACAACTGACACAAGATCAAGACGCTGCTGAGGCCGTCCAAGCCACAACTGAGCCGGCAGCTTCTCCTTTCGCGCAGATCGATAACAGCGCAGAGGACACTCAGGAAACCGCTCAGGCCGCACCGGCACCGGTCGAAGAAAAGAAGACGCCAAACCACAGGGAAGTGATCGTTGCCAAAGGCGATACCCTGTCCACACTGTTCGAGAAAGTTGGTCTTCCGGCCACCTCGGTGCATGAAGTGCTGGCTAGCGACAAGCAAGCCAAGCAGTTCAGTCAGCTCAAACACGGACAAAAACTCGAATTCGAGCTGAATCACGAAGGCCAACTGACCAATCTGCACAGCAAAGTCAGTGACCTCGAAACCATCACGCTGACCAAGAATGACAAGGGCTATACGTTCAACCGCATTACCGCCAAGCCGACCGTGCGCTCCGCCTATGTTCATGGCGTGATCAACAGCTCGCTATCACAGTCCGCCGCTCGCGCCGGCCTCTCCCATAGCCTGACCATGGACATGGCCAGCGTGTTTGGCTATGACGTCGACTTCGCTCAGGACATTCGCCAGGGTGACGAATTCGACGTGATCTACGAACAGAAGGTCGTCAATGGTAAAGCCGTCGGCAACGGTCCAATCCTGTCTGCGCGCTTCACCAACCGTGGCAAGACTTACACCGCCGTGCGCTACACCAACAAACAAGGCAACAGCAGCTATTACACTGCTGACGGCAACAGCATGCGCAAGGCGTTCATCCGTACTCCGGTAGACTTCGCACGCATCAGCTCGAAGTTCTCCATGGGCCGCAAGCACCCGATCCTGAACAAGATCCGCGCCCACAAAGGCGTTGATTACGCAGCCCCACGCGGCACGCCAATCAAGGCGGCCGGTGACGGCAAAGTATTGCTAGCCGGCCGCCGTGGCGGTTACGGCAACACTGTGATCATTCAACACGGCAATACCTACCGCACGCTGTACGGCCACATGCAGGGCTTTGCCAAAGGCGTCCAGACTGGTAGCAATGTCAAGCAGGGCCAGGTGATTGGCTATATCGGCACCACCGGCCTGTCTACCGGCCCGCACCTGCACTATGAGTTCCAGGTCAACGGCGTGCACGTCGATCCGCTGGGTCAAAAAGTGGCAATGGCCGATCCAATCTCCAAAGCAGAACGCACACGGTTCCTGGCGCAGAGTCAGCCGCTGATGGCGCGTATGGACCAAGAGAAATCCACCCAACTGGCTTCGAGCAAACGTTAAGCCATGGCGCTCTATATAGGTGTGATGTCCGGGACCAGCCTTGATGGCCTGGACATTGCTCTGATCGAGCAAGCCCCGGTGATCAGACTGATCGCCACTCACTACATCCCCATGCCCGACTCCCTGCGAGCCGAGCTGCTTGGCTTGTGCGCCAGTGGTCCGGACGAGATAGCCCGCTCCGCCATCGCCCAGCAGAACTGGGTGAAACTGGCGGCACAGGGGATTCATACCCTCCTTGCTCAACAAAGCCTCAAACCTGAGGACATTCGCGCGATCGGCAGCCACGGGCAGACCATTCGCCACGAACCGGCGCGCGGCTTCACGGTGCAGATCGGCAACCCCGCCCTGCTGACAGAGTTGACGGGCATCACTGTAGTCAGCGACTTTCGCAGCCGCGATGTTGCCGCCGGTGGGCAAGGCGCGCCGCTGGTTCCAGCCTTTCACGAAGCCTTGTTCGAAGAACGGGCCGGTAACCGCGCAGTGCTGAACGTCGGCGGCTTCAGCAATCTCAGCCTGATCGAGCCCGGCAAGCCTGTTGCAGGTTTCGACTGCGGTCCGGGGAATGTGCTGCTGGATGCGTGGATTCACCAGCAGCGCGGCGACAACTATGATCGTGATGGCCAATGGGCCGCCACTGGCAATGTCGAATCGACTCTACTGAAGGCGTTGCTCAGCGATCCATTCTTTGTGACCAAAGGACCGAAAAGTACAGGTCGCGAAGTGTTTAATCTGCCATGGCTGATGCAGCACCTCACACAGCTGCCAGCCTTTGCCGCCCAAGACGTACAGGCAACGCTGCTTGAGCTGACCGCTCTGACCGTCGTCGAGTCATTGCAAAGTGCCCAAACGGACACTGAGGACCTGCTGGTCTGCGGCGGTGGCGCACACAACATTACACTGATGAATCGCTTGGCCAGCCTGCTGCCGAATGCGACAGTCAGCAGCACATCCGCATACGGTGTAGACCCGGACTGGGTCGAAGCCATGGCCTTCGCCTGGTTGGCCCACTGCTGCCTCGAAGGCATCGCAGCCAATCGCCCGAGCGTCACCGGTGCACGTGGCTTGCGCGTACTGGGCGCCATCTACCCCGCATAAGTATCCCTACTAAATCGCAGACAACAAAACGCCGCAGGGCCGTGAGGCCATGCGGCGTTTTGATGATGCAGGCGCGCTGATCAGATCGAGAACGAAGAACCACAGCCACACGTGGTAGTCGCGTTCGGGTTCTTGATGACGAAACGCGAACCTTCCAGACCTTCCTGGTAATCCACCTCGGCACCTGCCAAGTACTGGAAGCTCATCGGATCGACAACCAGACTCACACCTTCGCGCTCGACAATGGTGTCGTCATCGGCCACTTCTTCATCGAAGGTGAAGCCGTACTGAAAACCTGAACAACCGCCGCCCGTAACGAATACGCGCAGCTTCAAGCGATCATTCCCCTCTTCATCGACCAGGCTCTTCACCTTGTGCGCGGCACCGTGGGTGAATTGCAAAGCCGTGGGGGTGAAGGATTCGACGCTCATGCTGACTATCTCCCGGCGTTACGCCGCCATAATGCGTGATGACGCGCATTATCCGCTTGTCCTAGAAAATCGGTCAACTATTGTTATGGTATATCAACCAACTCAATCGCCAGCCCGAAATGCAAAAAGGCCCGCTAAACGGGCCTTTTTACTGTGTGCAATAAAGCCTTACGGCAACATGCCGGCGTGGGACAGACCCAGACGCTCATCCAGCCCGAACAGGATGTTCATGTTCTGTACCGCCTGGCCCGACGCACCCTTGACCAGGTTGTCGATCACCGACAACACCACCACCAGATCACCGTCCTGTGGACGATGCACCGCAATACGGCAAACGTTGGCACCGCGTACGCTGCGGGTTTCCGGATGGCTGCCGGCTGGCATGACGTCGACGAACGGCTCATTGGCATAACGCTTTTCAAACAGCGCCTGCAGATCCACCGAGCGATCGACGACGGTCGCGTAGAGCGTCGAGTGAATGCCGCGAATCATCGGCGTCAGGTGCGGAACGAAGGTCAGGCCAACTTCCTTGCCTGCGGCACGACGCAGGCCCTGGCGAATTTCCGGCAAATGACGATGCCCTTTCACGGCGTAAGCCTTCATGCTTTCCGACGTCTCGGAGTACAGCGAACCTACAGCGGCTCCACGACCGGCACCGCTGACACCCGATTTGCAGTCAGCGATCAGGCGCGAAGCATCGGCCAGACCCGCCTCAAGCAATGGCAGGAAACCCAATTGTGTAGCGGTCGGATAACAACCCGGCACAGCGATCAGACGTGCCTGTTTGATCTGCTCGCGATTGACTTCCGGCAGGCCGTAGACCGCCTCCTCCAGCAACTGCGGCGCACCGTGCGGCTGGCCGTACCACTTGGCCCATTCATCAGCATCTTGCAGACGGAAGTCCGCAGACAGGTCGATGACCTTGGTCCCGGCTGCCAGCAGTTCACCCGCCAGGGCGTGCGCGACACCGTGAGGTGTTGCAAAGAACACCACGTCGCAGGCGCCCAGGGTCTTGATGTCCGGAACGCTGAACGCCAGGCCGTCGTAGTGGCCTCGCAGGTTCGGATACATGTCGGCCACAGCAAGGCCGGCCTCGGATCGGGAAGTGATGACTACCACTTCAGCTTGCGGATGCTGTGCCAACAGACGCAGCAGTTCGACACCGGTGTAACCCGTGCCGCCGACGATACCGACCTTGACCATAAACCTGCCCTCAACGAACCCACTGGAAAGCCGTCGATAATAGGGGCCTCGCGCCCCTGCGACAACCGGCAAGGTGACGATCGGAGGCTCAAGCCTCTACTATTCCGGCTACCTTGAATCCTGGAATAACTAAAAATGCTTTATCTGTGGCTCAAAGCTTTTCACATCATCAGCGTCGTGTGCTGGTTTGCCGGCCTGTTTTACCTGCCGCGCCTGTTCGTTTACCACGCGCAAAGCGAAGATACCGTCAGCAAAGAGCGCTTCAGCATCATGGAGCGCAAGTTGTATCGCGGCATCATGGGCCCGGCGATGATCGCGACCCTGATCTTCGGCGGATGGCTGATCAGCCTTAATCCGGGCGCCTATTTCAGCCAAGGTGGCTGGATGCATGCCAAGCTGACTCTGGTAGTGTTGCTGATCGGCTACCACCACATGTGCGGCGCCCAGGTGAAGCGTTTTGCCCGTGACGAAAACACCCGCAGCCATGTCTTTTATCGCTGGTTCAATGAAGTGCCGGTTCTGGTATTGCTGGCTATCGTAATTCTGGTCGTCGTTCGGCCGTTCTAAATCCAACAGGCGCAACTTACCGGGGTATTTCCAATGTCGCTGCCCGCTCTGCTCGAACAACGTTTGCGCCTGCCCGTGGTGGCAGCGCCTATGTTCCTGATTTCAAATCCGCAACTGGTACTTGCCTGCTGCCGCAACGGCGTGGTGGGCAGCTTTCCTGCCTTGAACCAGCGCGAGAGCAGCGGTTTCAAGGCATGGCTGGAAGAAATCGAAGCAGGGCTGGCGACACTGGAGAACCCCGCGCCGTACGCGGTAAACCTGATCGTCCATAACAGTAACCCGCGATTGCAGGCGGACCTGGATATCTGCATCGAGCACAAAGTACCAATCGTGATCACCAGCCTTGGCGCGGTAAAAGAACTGGTTGACGCTGTCCACAGCTATGGCGGCCTGGTGTTCCACGACGTGACGACCCGCCGCCATGCGGAGAAAGCCGCCGAGGCCGGTGTGGATGGTTTGATCGCTGTCGCTGCGGGTGCCGGTGGACATGCCGGGACCTGGAGCCCGTTCTCGCTGATCGCCGAGATCCGCCAGTTCTTCGACAAGACTTTGTTGCTGGCCGGCTGTCTGAACCACGGTCACGAAATTCTCGCTGCGCAATTGCTCGGTGCGGATCTGGCCTACTTCGGCACGCGATTTATCGGCACCACGGAAAGTCACGCGCCTGAGGCTTACAAAGAGATGCTGCTGACTTCCAGAGCCGCAGACATCATCCATACTCCAGTAGTGTCGGGCGTACCGGCGAGTTTCATGCGCCAGAGCCTGGAGGCCGCCGGTTTCGATATGTTGGCGCTGCAAAACAAGGGCGAGGTCAACTTCGGGTCCAAGCTCAAGCCGTTGAGCGACGAAGCCAAAGCCTGGAAAACCGTGTGGTCCGCGGGCCAGGGCGTCGGTGAAATCGATGACTTGCCAAGCGTCGATCAACTGGTCGCGCGCCTCGACGCCGAGTACCGCAAGGCCCTGGAACAGGCTGCGCAACTACCCATGCGTTGGCCACGCTGAAAGAAACCCGGGCCAGCTACGCTTGGCTGGCCCCACACTCAGCGCTTTCAGAAACTGGCGACAAGGATGCCTCGACCATGAGCGAACCCCGTTACAAGATCGTTTTCGACGGTGCTCTGCAGCCCGGTGTCGAAATCAACACGGCCAAGCTCAACCTGGCCGGCCTGTTCAAAAGCGATGTCACCGCCATCGAGCGTCTGTTCAGTGGTCGCGCCGTCGCACTCAAGCGCGATTTGTCTCAAAGCGATGCACAAACTTATCTACAGGCGCTTAGCAAAACCGGCATCGACGCCCGGATCGAAACCGAAACGACGGTCGAGTTGAATCTGTCGGACGTTCATGAACACGGCCACGCTGCACAGGAACCTGATTCACCCTATGCGCCGCCCCAGGCCAACGTCGGCGAAAGCCTACCCGGGTTCGCCGTACTCAAGCCGCTCAGCGTCGAAGGGAGGATCGGCCGCCTGCGTTTCCTGGCCTGGACCATGGTGCTTAGCCTGGTCACGTTGCCCATTGTCGGCGTGTTCGCACTCATCGGCCTCGGGCTGGTCAGCGGCGACTCCACCACAGGCCTGATCATCGGCGGCATCATTGCGCTCTTCCTGTTCCTCGCATTTATGATCGTCAGCATTCTGTTCAGCGTTCAGCGCCTGCACGATATCGGCTGGTCGGGATGGCTCTGTCTGCTGAACCTCGTACCCTTCGTGGGCAGTTTCTTTCCGCTGGTGATCATGATCATGCCCGGCAACACCGGTGCCAACCGTTATGGCCCGCCTCCCCCACCCAACAGCACAGCAGTCAAAGTGCTGTGCTCACTGTGGATCGTGTTTATTGGTCTGTTTTTGTCGGCGCAATGGTCGGCGGGATCTCCACGATCCAGCAGGAATATGAAAGCAGCCTGGAAAGCAGCTACGAAAGTGGCTCGGTGATCACCGATGAAATCGACGTCGAGTCTGAACCAGCAGCAAATTCCGTCGACGATGCAGCCGAAGAAGCCCAGCCCCCTGTAGACTCTGCGCAAGAATGAACAGCGCTCCCTGCCCGTGACACCTGCGGCGCGGCGCGGAGCTGTTGCGATGGAGAACTGCATGACCCGTTACGCTCTGATCACTGGCGCCTCCAGCGGCATCGGCCTGGCCATGGCCGAAGCGCTGGCCCGCCGTGGCCGCAGCCTGATTCTGGTGGCCCGACAGCGTGATCAGCTGGAAAGTATTGCGATTGAACTGACTCAACGGTTTGGTGTGGAAGTGTTGTTCCGCGCCTGCGACCTTGGCGAGCCGTTGCGGCTGTCCGGATTCCTGTTGGAGCTGGAGGAAGGTGACCGACAGATCGATCTATTGGTGAACTGCGCCGGCATCGGTACTTGCGGTCCATTTCTGGCGCAGGACTGGATGACCGAGCAGGACCTGATCGAAGTAAATATTCTGGCGCTTACCCGCCTGTGCCATGCAATCGGCAACAGCATGGCGTTGCAGGGTGGCGGGCAAATCCTGAATGTGGCGTCGGTCGCAGGCTTCCACCCCGGCCCCTGGATGAGTACCTACTACGCCAGCAAGGCGTATGTGCTGCACTTTTCCGAAGGGTTGCGCGTCGAGCTGAAAAAATGCGCGGTCAAGGTCTCGGTGCTTTGTCCCGGCCCAACCCGCACAGCGTTTTTCCGCACCGCGCAGTTGAACACAGACAAACTGGCTGACAGCAAACTGCTAATGAGCCCGGAGGAAGTCGCGCTCTACACTGTTCGAGCCCTGGAAAAAGATCGCGCAATCATTATTCCTGGGCGACGCAACCGTTGGTTCGCCGCCTTGCCCCGTTTCAGCACACGCTGGCTGACCCGGACAATCGCAGGCATCGTAAACAAAGCTTACTGCCCACGCTGAATTGTCCTACGGGAAAACACTGGGCTGGTGCATTCCCCATGGGTACACTCAGGCCAGCCCAAACAACGGAGAAAACAGCTGTGGATACTCTGTTCACCAAGATCATCAACCGGGAAATCCCGGCGAAGATCATTTACGAGGACGACCAGGTACTGGCCTTCCACGACATCGCCCCACAGGCACCGGTGCATTTTCTGGTGGTCCCGAAAAAACCGGTGCGAACTCTGAACGACCTGACCGAAGACGACAAGGCATTGGCAGGGCATATTCTGTTCACCGCCCAGCGCCTGGCGCTCGAATTAGGCTGCGAAGAAGGCTTCCGTGTGGTCATGAACTGCAATGACCTAGGGGGCAGACCGTCTATCACATTCATATGCACGTGCTGGGTCAGCGTCAGATGCACTGGCCTCCGGGCTGATTCACCCATCGTCCTGAGTAGGAGCGAGGCTTGCCCGCGAAGGGGGCGATGCGGTCCTCCAGATAGACCGCGTTATTGTTCTTCGCGGGCAAGCCTCGCTCCTACAGACCGTTTTTTTTGGGTCAAAATGAATCAACTGGGAGCCTATGACCCAGCGCAAACCTTCCCCGGTCGATTGGGTTAAACTGGCCGCCGAGATTCCTCCGGAGGTCAGCATGACTACCCAACGTCACTACTCGCCGATTGACCGTCTTCTGCTGCAAGCCGATGCGGCAATGCGTACCTTGCTGCCCTTCAGCGGCCAGCCGTTCCGTCCGTCACCCGCCATCGTGCAGCCGGATGCAAAAATGAGCGACGAAGACACCCGGCACGTTGCCGGCCTGATGCGCATCAATCATACCGGTGAAGTCTGCGCTCAGGCGCTGTACCAGGGGCAGGCCTTGACCGCCAAGCTGCCGCAAGTGCGTGCCGCCATGGAGCATGCCGCCGAAGAAGAAATCGATCACCTGGTCTGGTGCGAGCAACGCATTCAGCAGCTGGGCAGCCACACCAGCATTCTCAATCCGCTGTTTTATGGCATGTCATTCGGCATTGGAGCGGTTGCGGGGCTGATCAGCGACAAAGTCAGCCTGGGTTTTGTCGCGGCGACGGAAGATCAGGTATGTAAACACCTGAACGAGCACCTTGAGCAACTGCCGGCAGAGGATGAAAAGTCCCGGGCGATTCTTGAGCAGATGCGCGTAGATGAAGAGCAGCATGCCGAAAGTGCACTGGAGGCTGGCGGTTTCCGTTTTCCGGCACCGGTGAAATTTGGCATGAGTTTGATGGCCAAGGTTATGACCAAGAGTACTTATCGGATCTGAAGGCTGTGTCGTCAAGAAGGGCCTCTCCGCGGGTAAGCCTCGCTCCTACAAAGGCTTATTTGCGGGCAATAAAAAAGGCGACTGCCGTGAGGTAGTCGCCTTTTTTGTGTTCGAAGATCTTAGTTCGACATGTTGCGCGCGTAGAAAATTTCGAGCATTTCGTGTTTCACACGCTTAGTCACCTGAGCGCGTTGCTCGGCAGACAGGTTGCTGGTGGCGTCGCCGAACAGGTAGTTATCCAGTTCGAAGTTCTTCAGCAGCATTTTGGTGTGGAACAGGTTTTCCTGGTACACGTTCACGTCGGTCATCTGGTACGCGTCGCGAGTGTCATCAGAAAGGTAGTTCTGAATCGAGTTGATCTCGTGGTCGATGAAGTGCTTCTTGCCTTCAACGTCACGGGTAAAGCCGCGAACACGATAATCCACAGTCACGATGTCCGAATCGAACTGGTGAATCAGGAAGTTGAGCGCTTTAAGCGGTGAAATGACCCCGCAAGTCGACACGTCGATATCCACACGGAAGGTGGCAATACCGTCAACCGGATGGATTTCCGGGTAGGTGTGCACCGTAATGTGGCTCTTGTCGAGGTGGGCCAGGATGATTTCGGGCAACGGGCCCGGAGACTCTTCGATCTGGCTGTCGGTCGGGGTTACCGGCTCTTCAGAGATCAGAATCGTGACGCTGGCGCCCTGTGGCTCGTAGTCCTGACTGGCGATGTTCAGGATGTTGGCACCAATGATATCGACAACTTCTGTGAGAATCTGCGTCAGGCGCTTGGCGTTGTACTCTTTATTGATGTACTCGACGTAAGCCTGTTGGTCTTGCGGGGTTTCCGCGTAGCAGATGTCATAGATGTTGAAGCTCAAGGTCTTTGTCAGGTTATTGAACCCGTGGAGCTTGAGTTTGCTTTTCACCGTTAAAAACTCTCTATGTATTGCGGCCCGGCCGCGTGATCAAGCATGCCCGTCAGATGCGAACGACGCACCTGCGTAGGACGGTTAACACCTCTTCGCGATGGCGATTTTGGTTGTCCGTTCGGGTGCGCGGCCTGTCGGCTGACTGGCCACTACCCTGAAAAAAGTGGCGCATTATGCAGACGTCAGCCAGGGATCGCCAGAGTCTGCACTGCTTTTATGATAGTTGAATGTCGATTCAACCGAGCTCGATGATTTCGTAGTCGTGGGTAATTTCGACACCGGCCGCGCCAAGCATGATCGACGCCGAGCAATACTTCTCGGCCGACAACTCGATGGCGCGCTTGACCTGGGCTTCTTTCAGCCCGCGGCCCTTGACCACGAAGTGCATGTGGATCTTGGTGAATACTTTCGGATCTTCAGTTGCGCGCTCGGCTTCGAGGAAGGCTTCACAGCTCTCGACCGCCTGGCGGGATTTCTTGAGGATGCTGACCACGTCGAAATTGCTGCAACCGCCAACACCCAGCAGGAGCATTTCCATCGGCCGGACACCCAGGTTACGACCACCAGCATCGGGCGGGCCGTCCATGACCACGACATGACCGCTACCGGATTCGCCGAGGAACATGGCTTCGCCAGCCCATTGGATGCGTGCCTTCATCGCCAAGACTCCACTGTATAAAAAAGGGTCGCCAGCTTAGCACAGGCCCCTTGATTGACAGCGTTCGCCTTCCTGGGACGTAACCATCCGCCTTGTAGGTAAATTCTCGAATATTGCAGGAAGTGTCTGTTAAGCTGCCGCCAATTCACTGGCGCAGTGCCAGCTTGCCGCAACTTCCGCAATTCATAAAAAAACCAAACACACCGTGCAGTCTTTTCGGGATACAACCATGGTTGCTATTGCCCCCACACCCAAAATCAAGAACCTCGACAAGCTGTTGATGCATTGTCAGCGCCGTCGCTATCAGGCCAAGAGCAACATCATTTGTGCAGGCGACCGCTCGGAAACGCTATTTTTCATTATTAAAGGTTCGGTCACGATCCTGATCGAGGATGACGACGGCCGGGAAATGATCATCGCGTACCTGAACGCCGGGGACTTTTTCGGTGAGCTAGGGCTGTTTGAGCAAGCAGGTCTGGAGCAGGAGCGCAGCGCCTGGGTGCGCGCCAAGGTCGAATGCGAAGTCGCGGAAATCAGCTACGCAAAATTTCGTGAGCTTTCACAGCACGATCCAGACATTCTTTACGTGTTAAGCGGGCAAATCGCACAACGCCTGCGCAACACCACCCGCAAGGTTGGTGATCTGGCATTTTTCGACGTAACCGGTCGCGTCGCTCGCTGCCTGTTGGAACTGTGCAAGCAGCCAGACGCGATGACTCATCCCGACGGTATGCAGATCAAGGTGACACGTCAGGAAATCGGAAGGATTGTCGGGTGTTCGCGGGAGATGGTCGGTCGCGTCCTTAAGGACCTTGAGGAGCGCAACCTGGTGGACGTCAAAGGCAAGACCATGGTGGTCTTCGGCACGCGCTAAGCTCGAAAACTCAAGAGCCGAACATCTGCACCAGCATTAGTCGGTAGAGTTCATCGAGACGCGCCAGCGCATCTGGCGCCGTGAACTTCTCGTGTAAGGCAATGTGGCTTTCAGCCCGCACCCGTTGCTCCAGACCGCAAGCCTCATTGAATCGATTGACTGCAGCGACCATCGATTCGCGCTCGTTATCCAGCAGCATTGCACCATGCACTAGTCCTACCGGGCGTTGCCCACCCTGACTCTGGCGCCAGCGCTGAGCGGTGCCGACCATTTTGCGCCCATCCAGATTGACGTTGAAGCGGCCATCGCAAAACGCGCCTTCGATTTCGCCAAGCGACGAAGTGCCACCCAACTCATCCAGCAACTGACAGATCGGATCGCACAGACGCCGGTAACCGGATTCGATGCGGTTCAGATCACCTTCGCTGCGCGGTGGCGCATAAACCAGTGCGATGTTAATCGTCGAGGCTGATTGCGGTACCGGCTCTCCACCGGTTTCGCGCAACAGCACTGGCCAACCGGCATCGGCGCAAACTTCACAGGCGAGATCGAATTCCGGCAAGCGATTCAAACGGCGCGGCATGACCAGCGCCCGATCGCTTGGTTGCCAGAACAACAGGCCGAACTCCGCGTCGCCGGCACAGACCGACGCCAGCAAATCCTGTTCGGCTTGCAGGCCGGCTTCGATTGTCAGGTTGGTGGGCTGGTTCATGAACAGCTCCGCAAGGCATGAGGTCTTTATGAAATTTTGGGGCCTCTTCGCGAGCAAGCCCGCTCCCACATTGGCTCTGTGAATGCCGCAGATTCAGTGTGGGAGCGGGCTTGCTCGCGAATGGGGTCGATTCGGTCTGTAAGTAATCAGTCCAGGGTCGAGCCACTGACGGGAACGCCGCGCTCAGGAAAGAACAAACGCTGCAACTCAGTACCCGGACTCTGGGCACGCATAAACGCCTCGCCGACCAGAAACGCGTAAACGTCGCTGATTTCCATCAATTCGACATCGGCTCGATTGAGAATGCCGCTTTCGGTGATCACTAATCGATCACGCGGAATACGCGGCAACAGGTCGAGGGTAGTTTCCAGGCTGACATCGAAGGTGTGCAGGTTGCGGTTGTTCACGCCGACCAGCGGAGTGTCGAGGGTTTTCAAAGCCCGCTCCAGCTCATCGCCATCGTGGACTTCCACCAGAACATCGAGGCCGACACCTTTGGCCACCGACGCCAGTTCGGCCATTTTCACGTCATCAAGGGCGGAGACGATCAACAGCACGCAGTCGGCGCCCAGGGCACGGGCTTCGACGATCTGGTACGGATCGATCATGAAGTCTTTGCGGATCACCGGCAATTTGCACGCGGCGCGAGCCTGTTGCAGATACGCATCGGCGCCCTGGAAATAATCGATATCGGTAAGTACCGACAAACAGGTCGCGCCGCCCTTCTCGTAGCTTTTGGCGATATCGGCAGGAACGAAGTTCTCGCGGATCACGCCTTTGCTCGGCGATGCTTTCTTGATTTCAGCAATGACTGCAGGCTGTTTCAGCTTGGCCTGTGCGATCAGCGCCTTGGCAAAACCACGGGGTGCATCGGCCGCCTTGGCCAGACTTTCCAGCTCGGCAAGGCTTACGCGAGCGCTACGCTCGGCAACTTCCAGGGCCTTGCGCGCCAGAATGTTTTCCAGAACCGTCGGTACACTCATCCCTCATTCTCCACTTTGAATACCGCGGTAAATGCACCCAACTCCTCGAGTTTTTCCCGAGCGAGGCCTGTGTGCAGCGCATCGTGCGCCAGGGCAACACCCTCTTTCAAACTGCTGGCATGATCGGCAGCGTACAACGCCGCGCCGGCATTGAGCATGATCATCTCGGCAGCTTTCTGGCCGTTTTCTGTCTTGCGCTTGCCCAAAGCATCGCGAATCAACTCAAGCGACGCCGCCGGGCTTTCCACCGCCAGGCCATGTAGGCTCTGGCTCTTCATGCCCAGATCTTCCGGCTCGACCCAATACTCGGTGATTTGGTCGTTTTTCAATTCCGCCACGAAAGTCGGCGCGGCCAGACTGAACTCGTCCAGGCCATCCTTCGAATGCACCACCAGCACGTGTTTACTGCCCAGACGCTGCAAGACCTCGGCCAGCGGCCGGCATAACGCTTGAGTGAATACGCCTACCACCTGATGTTTCACGCCAGCCGGATTCGTAAGCGGGCCAAGCATGTTGAACAAGGTGCGCAAGCCCAGATCCTTGCGTGGGCCAGCGGCGTACTTCATGGCACTGTGGTGAGTCTGGGCAAACATGAAACCGATGCCGACGTTATCGATGCAGCGTGCCACTTGAACCGGGGTCAGATTCAGATAGATGCCCGCCGCCTCCAGCAAGTCGGCACTGCCGCTCTTGCCCGAGACTGCACGGTTGCCATGCTTGGCTACAGTGCAACCAGCCGCTGCCACGACAAAAGAAGAAGCTGTGGAAACATTGAAAATATTGGCACCGTCGCCGCCAGTGCCCACCACATCGACAACGCCGTCGAGGGTCTTGAGTTCGACCTTATCCGCCAGCTCGCGCATGACCGACACGGCGCCGACGATTTCATCGATGCTTTCGCTCTTCATGCGCATGGCCATCATGAACGCGCCGATCTGCGCGTCCGTGCATTGCCCGGTCATGATTTCGCGCATCACATCGCGCATTTCTTCGGTGCTGAGGTCGAGGTGATCGACGATACGGCTCAGGGCTGTCTTGATATTCATGAAAGGTCCTTAGCGCGTGCCGCCGGTTTGTTTGAGGAAGTTCGCGAACAGTTCGTGGCCCTGCTCGGTCAGGATCGACTCGGGGTGGAACTGTACGCCCTCGATGTTCAGGGTTTTATGGCGCAGGCCCATGATCTCGTCGACCGAACCGTCTTCGAGCTGGGTCCAGGCGGTCAGTTCGAGGCAATCAGGCAAGGTTTCGCGCTTGACGATCAATGAATGATAGCGGGTTACCGTCAGCGGATTATTCAGGCCTTGGAAGACACCCTTGTCTTCGTGAAACACCGGGCTGGTCTTGCCATGCATGACCTGACGGGCGCGGACTACATCACCGCCAAAGGCCTGGCCGATGGACTGATGGCCCAGGCATACACCGAGAATCGGCAGTTTGCCGCCAAAATGTTTGATCACGTCAATCGAGACGCCGGCTTCGGTCGGGGTGCAAGGACCGGGGGAAACGACGATGCGCTCAGGGTTGAGTGCTTCGATTTCGGCAACGGTGAGCTCATCGTTGCGTACGACTTTGACCTGGGAGCCCAGCTCACCAAGGTACTGCACAACGTTGTAGGTAAAAGAGTCGTAGTTATCGATCATCAGCAACATGGCGTTAAAAACCTCTTGAATTCACTGACTTCTAATGCAGCCTTCGAACGAACGTCCCGCTGCGGCCTGCTCTTGATCGATCAAGGCGGCCAGCAGGCGGGTCAGTTCATGGCTCAGCCTTGTGGAGTTTGTTCAGCCAGGGCAACGGCGCGGAACATCGCGCGGCGCTTGTTCAGGGTTTCTTCCCATTCCAGCGCGGGCACCGAGTCGGCGACGATGCCGCCACCAGCCTGCACATGCAGTTCGCCGTTCTTGATCACCGCCGTACGGATCGCAATGGCGGTGTCCATGTTGCCGTTCCAGGCGAAGTAACCGACGGCACCGCCGTAGACACCGCGCTTGACCGGTTCCAGTTCGTCAATGATTTCCATTGCACGAATTTTCGGTGCGCCGGACAACGTGCCCGCCGGCAGGATTGCCCGCAGTGCATCCATCGCCGTCAGACCGGCCTTCAATTGGCCGGTGACGTTGGACACGATGTGCATCACGTTGGAATAACGCTCGATGACCATTTTCTCGGTGAGCTTCACCGAACCGATTTCCGACACACGACCGGTATCGTTACGACCCAGGTCGATCAACATCAAATGTTCGGCGATTTCCTTGGCGTCCGACAGCAAGTCTTTTTCCAGCTCCAGATCAGCCTCTTCGTTAGCCCCGCGTGGGCGAGTGCCGGCAATCGGACGCACGGTGATCAGGTTGTCTTCGACCCGCACCAGCACTTCCGGCGAACTGCCGACGACGTGGAAGTCACCGAAGTTGAAGAAGTACATGTATGGCGTCGGGTTGAAGCAACGCAGGGCGCGGTACAGATCGATGGGGGCAGCCTTGAAGTCGATCGACATGCGCTGGGACGGCACGACCTGCATGCAGTCGCCGGCCAGGATGTATTCCTTGATGGTGTCGACGGCTTTTTCGTAATCGTCCTGGGTAAAACTGGAGCGGAACACCGGATCGGCCGCTTGCTGCTTGCTGAAATCCAGGCCACGGCGCGGGGTGATCGGTTGGCGGAGCTTTTCCAGCAGCTCTTCCAGACGCGCGCGACCTTGCTCGAAGGCTTCTTCCTGCGCCGGGTCGGCCAGGACGATCGCGTGCATCTTGCCGGCGAGGTTGTCGAACACTACCACCGCGTCGGAAACCATCAGCAGAATGTCCGGCACGCCCAGCGGATCCGGGTTCGGGCACTTGCCCAGGCGTTTCTCTACATAACGCACGCAGTCGTAACCGAAGTATCCCACCAGGCCACCGTTGAAGCGCGGCAGGCCGGCGATGGTCGGTACGTTGTAACGGGCCTTGAAGGCTTCGACAAAGGCCAGTGGATCTTCGACGTCATGGCTTTCGGTTTCGACGCCGTCAACGGTCACGCTGACGTGATGATCATGAACCCGCAGCACAGTGCGGCACGGCAGGCCAATGATCGAGTAACGGCCCCACTTCTCGCCGCCCTGAACCGACTCCAGCAGGTAGGAGTTGGGCTCGTCGGCCAATTTCAGGTAGATCGACAGCGGCGTGTCGAAGTCGGCCAGGGTTTCGCAGGCAAGCGGGATGCGGTTGTAGCCGGCAGCGGCCAAACGCAGGAATTCTTCGCGGATCATATGTGCCTCGTGGCTTGAGGGTCTAACAGTCAGGTATGCAAACGCGCCGGATAACCGGCCAGGAACAAGTCAGGCGCGCCAACGCCAGCGGGCCAAGGCCTTGATAACTTTCATCCAGAGTTTGCGAGTGACCACCACGATGGCGTTTCCAGAAGGGGGTTGAACAGCGTCGGGCAACGTTATCTCAGCGGCCGGATCCAGGCAACCGGGAATTAGCTTGCGCAGATCGTCGATGACCAGCGTCGGCGACTCTTCGGCAATCGGCCGGCCATGGTTATAGCCATAGCTCAACGCCACGCACTTGACCCCCGCCGCTTTCGCCGCCAGCACATCGCTGCGCGAATCGCCGACGAACAAGGATTGCGACGCCGGGATGTTGGTCATTTTCATCACGAAAAACAGCGCTGCCGGGTCGGGTTTTTTCTGTGGCAAGGTATCGCCGCCGATGATCAGGCGGAAATAACGACCAATTTTCATCTGGTCCAGAAGCGGCGCGACGAAGCGCTCCGGCTTGTTGGTGATCAGCGCCATCTCGACACCCTGCTTGTGCAGCCATTTCAGGGTATCGCGTACACCGGGGTAGACCACGGTCAGCTCGTGACCGTCTTCATAAAAGCCGTTGAACAATTCCAGGGCATGCTCGGCTTCGACCTCATCGACACCCTCGGCGTCGATGTGGTTGGCCAAGGCCCGGCGCACCAGCATGTGCACGCCGTTGCCCACCCACTCGCGCACCGATTCGATGCCGGCAGGTTTACGCCCGAGCTTGAGCAGCATGTTATCCACAGCCGCCGCGAGGTCGGGGACCGAGTCGATCAACGTGCCATCCAGATCGAACATCACCAGCCTTGGCAGACTTCCCGGAAACAGCTGCTCAAAACCACTCATGGGCGCGCCAGCGCCAGTTCGGAACGCATCTTTTCAATCACTTCCTGGTAGTTCGGGGCATTGAAGATCGCCGAACCGGCAACGAACGTGTCGGCGCCCGCCGCAGCGATTTCACGAATGTTGTTTACGTTCACGCCGCCGTCGATTTCCAGGCGGATGTCGCGACCGGACGCATCGATCAACGCACGCGCTTCGCGCAGTTTGTCGAGGGTGCCGGGAATGAACTTCTGCCCGCCGAAGCCCGGGTTGACGCTCATCAGCAGGATCATGTCGACCTTGTCCATCACGTACTTGAGCACGTCCAGCGGCGTCGCCGGGTTGAACACCAGGCCCGACTTGCAGCCACCTTCGCGGATCAGTTGCAGGGAACGGTCAACGTGCTGCGTGGCTTCCGGGTGGAAAGTGATGTAGGTCGCGCCGGCTTCGATGAAGTCGCCGACGATACGGTCCACCGGGCTGACCATCAGGTGCGCGTCGATAGGCGCGGTCACGCCGTACTTGCGCAGTGCCGAGCAAACCATCGGGCCGATGGTCAGGTTGGGTACGTAGTGGTTGTCCATGACATCGAAGTGCACGAAATCGGCGCCAGCGGCCAGGACGTTGTCCACTTCTTCACCCAGGCGGGCGAAGTCGGCGGAGAGAATCGACGGAGCAATTACGAAGGGCTGCATGACGCACCTTTTCTGAGCTAAATCACGATGGCGCGCATTGTATACCTCATGCTTTGACGCGCGCACCGTGACCGCGATGATTGGGCTTTGCCTAATACACCGCGCGGTAGATTTTCTCGATATCGACAGCACTCTGTTTGCGCGGATTATTGCGCATCAGACGCTCGATCCCCGCGGCTTCCACAACCATGACCGGAGCTGGCTTGTCGGATCGCCGCACCGCAGCGAAAGCGGTGCATCAGACGCACCGCGCTGCACCATTCGCCAGCAAGCCGGCTCCTACAGGGCCGGCGTCAGATACAAAGACTGGTGTCAGACCTGGGCGGTACGCAGTTTTTCGCTACGCCCACGCAGCCATTCCAGGGTCAGCAGCAGAATCACCGAGAAGGCGATCAGCAGCGTCGCGGCGGCGGCGATGGTCGGGCTGAGGTTTTCGCGGATACCGCTGAACATCTGCCGTGGCAGGGTCGCCTGCTCGGGACCTGCGAGGAACAGCGTCACCACCACCTCATCGAACGAAGTGGCGAAGGCGAACAATGCACCGGAAATCACGCCGGGAGCGATTAACGGCAAGGTCACCCGCCGGAACGCCGTCAGCGGTGAAGCACCCAGGCTGGCAGCGGCGCGCACCAGGTTTTGGTTAAAACCTTGCAACGTCGCCGACACGGTGATGATCACGAACGGCACGCCCAACACGGCGTGCACGACGATGAGCGAGGTATAGCTGTTGCCAAATCCCAGTGGAGCAAAGGTCAGGTAACTGGCCACACCGATGATCACTACCGGCACCACCATCGGCGAAATCACCAGCGCCATCACCAGCGGTTTGCCCGGGAAATCGCCCCGGGTCAGGCCGATCGCCGCCAGCGTACCGAAGATCATCGCCAGCACCGTCGCTGCCGGGGCCACGATGATGCTGTTCTTCAACGAACGCATCCATTCCGCCGAGGCAAAGAAATCCTGGTACCAGTGCAGCGAGAAACCTTGCAGCGGATAGACCAGAAAGCTCCCGGAGTTGAACGACAGCGGAATGATCACCAGCACCGGCAGGATCAGGAACAACAGAATCAGGCCGCAAAGAATCCGCAAGCTGTAGAACCACACCCGCTCGATGGGCGACATATAAGGACTCAGCATTTCATTCTCCCCTTAGCTCAGGCGCAGGCGGCTCGCGCCCACCAGCCAGCTGTAAATCAGATAAAGCACCACCGTCGCCAGAAGCAGCAGCCCACCGAGTGCGGTCGCCATGCCCCAGTTGATGCTTGTGTTGGTGTAGAAGGCGACGAAGTAGCTGACCATCTGATCGTTCGGGCTGCCCAGCAACGCCGGGGTGATGTAGTAGCCGATAGCGAGGATGAACACCAACAGGCAACCGGCGCCGACACCGGCATACGTTTGCGGGAAGTACACTCGCCAGAAACTGGCGAATGGATGGCAACCCAGGGAAATCGCCGCACGCATGTAGGTCGGCGAGATGCCTTTCATCACGCTATAGATCGGCAGGATCATGAACGGCAGCAAGATATGCACCATGGAGATGTAGACACCGATGCGGTTGAACACCAGTTCCACCGGCTTATCGATGATGCCCATGGCCATCAGGCCGCTGTTGATCAAGCCACCCGATTGCAGCAAGACGATCCACGCCGCGACACGCACCAGGATCGACGTCCAGAACGGCAACAGCACCAGAATCATCAACAGGTTGCTCTGACGCGATGGCAAGTTTGCCAGCAGGTACGCCAACGGATAGGCCAGTACCAGGCAGATCACGGTAATGATCAGACCCATCCAGAAGGTGCGGGCGAAGATGTCGAGGTAGATCGCCTGGTCGGGGGTGGCCGGAGCCAGTTCACCGAGGTCATCGATGCGGTGATCGACAGCGGCCAGCAGGTAGTAAGGCGTGATGCTGCTGGTGTTGCGGCGCACGGCTTGCCAGTAGGCCGGATCGCCCCAGCGCTCGTCGAGACCTTCCAGCGCGTCTTTATAAGAGGCCGGTTCGGTGGCGAGCGGCAAGGCGCGGGCGGTTTTGGTCAGCAGGCTGCGGTAGCCGGCCAACTCCATGTTCAGGCGCTTGGACAAATCACCCAGGGTCTGATTCTTGCGGGCTTCGGCGAGGTCTTCGGCGGCCGCCTTGTAAACGGGTTCAGCGGGCAGGCCACGGCCGTCCCAACTGGCGATAGCCGTCACGGTGCGCGGCATGCCGCCGACTACTTCCGGGTTACCGACGCTTTTGTAGAGCAGCGCCACGATCGGCACCAGAAACACCAGCAACAGAAACAGCACCAGAGGCGCGATCAACGCCTGGGCCTTCCAGCGGTTGATCCGCTCGGCGTGCTTGAGCCGCTGCTTCAAGGTGGGGTCAGTGCCCGCGTTCACGGGAACGGCGATAGCCATGGCGTACTCCGGAAATCTTTTGATCGTTACAGAGGTGGCCTCATTTGATCGCGAGGCCGCCTCTGTTCTTGATAACTACACATCACCCTGTAGGAGCGAAGCTTGCTCGCGAAGGCGGCGTGTCAGTCAACTTTGATGTTGAATGTGCTGACGTCTTCGCGGGCAAGCCTCGCTCCTACGGGAGTGGATAAGCCCGCGGTGCGGTCTTATTTCGCAGCCCAGGCGTTGAAGCGCTGTTCCAGTTGCTCGCCGTTGTCAGCCCAGAAGCTGACGTCGATCTGCACCTGGTTGGCGATGTTTTCCGGGGTGGTCGGCATGTCTTTCAGGACATCCTTGGACAGCAACGGTACGGCCAGGGTGTTGGCCGGGCCGTAGGCGATGTTTTCCGAGTAGGTCTTCTGCTGCTGCGGCTGCACCGAGAAGGCAATGAACTTCTTCGCCGCTTCAGCGCGTGCTTTATCCAGACCTTTCGGAATGGCCCATGCGTCGAAGTCGTAGATACCGCCGTTCCACACCACTTTCAGATTGCTTTCTTTCTGCACGGCAGCGATACGGCCGTTGTAGGCCGAGCTCATGACCACGTCACCGGAGGCAAGGTATTGCGGCGGCTGTGCGCCGGCTTCCCACCACTGAATGTTTGGCTTGAGCTCATCGAGCTTCTTGAACGCACGGTCCTGACCGTCCTTGCTGGCCAGCACTTTGTAGACGTCTTTGGGTGCAACACCGTCGGCCATCAGTGCGAATTCCAGGGTGTACTTGGCGCCTTTACGCAGGCCGCGCTTGCCCGGGAACTGCTTGGTGTCCCAGAAATCCACCCAACTGGTCGGTGCGGATTTCAGCTTGTCGGCGTTGTAGGCCAATACGGTCGACCACACGAAGAAGCCGACGCCGCAAGGCTGTATAGCGCCTTTGACATAGTCTGCAGTCTTGCCGAACAGTGCCGGATCGAGTTGCTCGAACATGTCCTCATCGCAACCACGGGACAGTTCTGGGGATTCAACTTCCACCAGATCCCAGGACACGCTCTTGGTGTCGACCATGGCCTTTACCTTGGCCATTTCTCCGTTGTACTCGCCCGCCACGATCTTGCCGTTGCCCGCCGATTCCCACGGTGCATAGAAAGCTTTGACCTGCGCAGCCTTGTTCGCCCCGCCAAAGGACACCACCGTCAGGTCCGGGCCTGCGGCCATTGCGCTCGCAGCCCCCATCATGCCCAGTGCCAGAGCGGTGAATTTCAGGGATCTCAACATTATTGTTCTCCACGTGCAGGGTTGGTGTTGTTGAAGCCGGGGCGATCAGTTCGCCTCTAGAAGAGGGTCGAGGGCACGAACGTGCTCGACCTGCCAGCCAAGCGGAACCACATCACCGACGGCGAGCCCGGGATCGAGCTCGGCAATCGGTTGCTTCACGAAGAAGTCGGTCTTGCCACAGACTTCCAGGCGAACCCGGACGTGGTCGCCCAGATAGATGAATTCCGCCACCCTTCCCGAGAAGCGGTTAATACAGGACTCGCTGGAACCGTTGAGGCTCACGCGCTCCGGGCGGATGGACAAGGTCACCGGCTCGCCGGTCTTGCCGACATTCACCGCCAGCGCTTCAACTTTCTCACCACGGCCCAGTTCGACCACGCAGCGATCGCCAGTCTGGCTGTGCAGGCGGCCATTGAGGCGATTGTTTTCGCCGATGAAGTTGGCGACGAAGGTGTTTTTCGGCTCTTCATACAGCGTGCGTGGTGGCGCGATCTGCTGGATCTCGCCTTGATGGAACACTGCCACACGGTCGGACATGGTCAGGGCTTCGCCCTGGTCGTGGGTCACGTAAACCACGGTTACGCCCAGACGCTGGTGCAGGTGTTTGATTTCCATCTGCATGTGTTCACGCAGCTGTTTGTCGAGTGCACCGAGGGGTTCGTCCATCAGCACCAGCTGCGGCTCGAACACCAACGCACGAGCCAGCGCGACACGTTGCTGCTGACCGCCGGACAGTTGTGCCGGATAGCGCTGAGCAAATGCATCGAGTTGCACCATGCTCAACACGCGCTTGACCTTGTCGCCGACATCGCTCTTGTTCAAGCCGCGTACGGTCAGCGGGAACGCCAGGTTCTCGGCGACGGTCATGTGCGGGAACAACGCGTAGTTCTGGAACACCATGCCGATGTCGCGCTTGTGCGGCGGCACGTTGTTGATGGAACGCCCGGCCAGCAGGATTTCGCCTGCCGTCGGTGTTTCGAAACCGGCGAGCATCATCAGGCTGGTGGTCTTGCCGGAGCCGGACGGCCCGAGCAAGGTGAGGAATTCGCCTTTGCGAATGTCCAGGTTGAGGTCTTTGACGATCAGGTTCTCGCCGTCGTAGCTCTTCTGCACTCCACGAAAGCTGACCAGAACATCATTGGCCCCTGCACTTGAATCGACCTGGCTCATACCCGCACCTTTGTTGTTGATGACTGCTGTGGACTAAGCCTAGTGGACGCTGGGGACGGCGCAAATCGGGACGCAGGAGAGAATCGCCTCAGCCGGATGGAAGGTTGGGGGTAGGGATTGCCCTACAAGGATGGCGCGTTTGGATAGAGGCACTGGCAAGTTGTCAGCTACAAGCCGCAAGTCAAAGCAAAAGCGCGTTTTCCGGTATGTCGCAAATGGATATGGCGACGCGAAATCCCTGTAGGAAAACCGCAATAAATCCATCAATTGGGTAATTTTAAAGGAGCTTGTGTTCCATCGCGTACTTCACGAGCTCGGCCAGCGAGGTGATGTTGAGCTTCTGCATCAATCGCGCCTTGTGGGTACTAATGGTCTTACTGCTCAACGCCAACTGTTGGGCGATGTCGTTGACGTTGGCGCCCTGAGCCAGGCGCTCGAACACAGAAAACTCACGTTCCGAGAGCAGTGAATGCAGCGGTCGCGAATCGGTCAGGCCGACTTCGAAGACCATGCGATCGGCCAGGTCCGGATCGATGTAGCGCCCACCCGCCGCAACCCGGCGGATAGCCGTCAGCAACAAGGCCGGATCACTGTCCTTGGTCGCGTAGCCGGCAGCGCCAACCTTCAACGCCCGCGCCGCCATCTGCGCCTCGTCGTGCATCGACAGTACCAGTATCACCGGTGGATTATGCAGCGCGCGAATCCGTGGAATCGCTTCCAGGCCGTTCACGCCCGGCATGGAGATATCCAGCAGTACCACTTCGCAGGGCACATGCCGCAGGGTCTCAAGTAACTGTTCGCCATTGCTCGCCTCGCCCACCACCAGCAAATCCTTGGCCAGACCGATCAATTGCTTGATGCCTTCGCGGACGATGGTGTGGTCTTCGGCTACCAGTACACGGATCACGTTCTACTCCTCATTGATGGGCTGCGATCTTCTTTCAATCCAACGGCACGCGCACAATCAAAGTCGTGCCCTCCCCCGGCTCACTCTCAAGCGACAATAACCCGCCCATGATCAGCACCCGCTCGCGCATTCCTACCACCCCAAAGGATGTCGGCCTGCCAGCTGAAGCGACAAATCCTACGCCATCATCGCTGACACTTAGGCACAACTCGTCGCCTTCAAGGGCCAGTGTCAGCTCCACAGTATGCGCCTGGGCGTGACGCATGATATTGGTCAGCGCTTCCTGAAGTATTCGAAACAAGCCGATCGCCTTGGCGTCGCTGAGCACCGGCAAATTGTCTGGCACCTGCACCAGACACGGAATCTGCGTTCGCGCCTCGAAACGGCGGGCCTGCCACTCGATGGCAGACGCGATCCCGGCATCAAGAATCGGTGGGCGCAACGCCGTCGCCACATCACGTACCAACTGGAACAGCTGGGCAATCAAGCGTTTCATGCTGTTCAAGCGCTCATGTAGTCCCGGATCGAGTTGCGCGTAGGCCAGTTCGCACATGGACGTTTCCAGCTTGAGCACTGTCAGCATCTGACCCAGTTCATCGTGAACTTCCCGGGCAATGCGGGCCTTTTCCTCTTCGCGCACGCTCTCCAGGTGCGCGGACAATTCCCGCAGCTGTTCACGGGAGCTGGCCAGTTCCAGTTCGATGCGCTTGCTTTCGCTAATGTCCCAGACAATTCCGTCCCAGACGTAGGCGCCATCCTCGAGTTGCCGGGTAATCGCCTTGATTTCGGCCCAGCGTTGTTCGCCCTGGCGCGTGAGAATTCGCCCTTGCCATGACCAGTCGCTGTCGGTATCCAGAGCATGATCCTGGGTGTGGTGATAGCTGGCCTTGTCGTCCGGATGCACCAGGCTACGCAAGCCTTTGTC
Source organism: Pseudomonas sp. ERMR1:02 (assembly GCF_002277815.1). Taxonomy (GTDB): domain Bacteria; phylum Pseudomonadota; class Gammaproteobacteria; order Pseudomonadales; family Pseudomonadaceae; genus Aquipseudomonas. The sequence goes on along the minus strand of NZ_NKJI01000001.1, from coordinate 719,603 downwards.
GCGATGAGCCAGAGTCGCCGGCGAGTAACCCACCAGGCTTTCGCTGCCTTCGCTGATATAGGCAAAGTCAATCTGGCCTGTCACCGGCGCTCGCTCCAGGCGGAAGACCAGGCCAGGCACATTCGCCGCGATCCCTTGCAACCGCGCTTCACTTTCCTGCAACGCGGCCAGGGCGCGGCGGCGTTCGGTGACGTCGGTGAGGTAGACCACCAGATACTCGCCATCGCGAAAGCGCAGGAAGCTCAGCGAGACATCCGCTGGCAGGATGCTGCCATCGGCCCGCAGGCAATTGGTTTCGAAACTTTGTGGCGACTCGTCACTGGCCCTGGCACGTTTCCACAGGCTCAACCAGCGGTCCATGTGCAGGCCGGGCTCGAAGTCGATCAATGGCCGATCGATGATGCCCCCCGGCGGATAGCCGAGCATGGTTTCGGCCGCGCGATTGGCGTAACGCACGTGACTGTCCCAGTTGACCCAAAGGATGCCGACGGTGCTTTGGTCGATGGAAAACTTGGTGAGCCGCAGTGCTTCCTCGCTGGCGACGCGCAAGGCAATGTCCTCCTGCGCCGCTGTCAGTCGCTGCTCCAGGTTGTGCTGCTGACGGCGCTGCCAAAACACAATGGCCATACTGCTCAGCGCCAGCACCAACAGCAGCAGGCATAGGTTTTGCCAGAAACCCGGTGACTCGGTAAGCCGCGGATACTTGGGTTGGAGCCATTGGTTGTGCAGGTTTTCCAGATCTTTGGCAGGGATAACCCGCAGTGCGCTTGCAATGATGCCGGCCAGCTCCGGCTTGTCGCGCCGAGTGGCCACCCGTAGCAACTGCGGTAAGCCGATGTCACCCACCACCACCAGCCCGGCGAATTCCGGCTCGATGGAAAGACGCCCCAATTGCGCCTCATCGACCACGGCGTAACTGGCTTGCTGGCTCAACAACAGTTGCAGCGCCTGGCGCTCGATTGGAACGCCCTGGAGGTTCAGGTGCGGATAGTTGCCACGTAGATAATCGGCGGTGGCACTGGGCATGCGCACGGCAACGCGGGTTTGGCTGTCGAGTTTTTCCAGCTCCACCGCACCGGTGCTTTTCTGGTCGCTGACCACCAGTTGCGGCACTCGCATGTACGGATCGGAAAACTGCCAGAGACGCAGACCGCCGGGGGTTTGTGTCAAACCCGGGGCGATGTCGATTTCACCCGCGCGCGTGGCGGCCTCCAGTTGTTCAAGGTCGGGGAAGTTACGCCAGCTCAGCTCGACCTTGAGCGCCCTGGCCAGCCATTTCATCAGCTCGACGTTCACCCCGGACAGGCGCTGCAAGCGGCGATCGTATTGCGCGTAGGGCGCTTGCAACACCAGCCCCACTCGCAGCTCGCTCTGCTGCGTCAGCCACTGCTGTTGTTTGGGCGACAAGGCAACAACGTGCGCCGGGGGTGCGGCCGCCGCCCAACCCATCAAGGGAAACCACATCCAGCCGATAACCCACAGATAGTGAAAACGCCTCATCGAACTCTCACACCCTGACAAACACTGACCAACCCATTAGGCTGCCGGAATAACTTCTGGCCTGGAATATCCGATGCCCCCTGTCTACCGCCTGGCACTGCCAGCATTGTGCCTGTCGCTGATCCTGCCGTGCGCTTTTTCCGTCCAGGCTGCCGGCTCGACACCAGCCGCCACGCCTTATGTCACGGAAAGGGCCGCCGAAGAAAAACCGGTGGAACGTCAGCCGCTGCCTGAGCGTAGTCAGGAAGAAGCGACGGCACTGGAGCGAAAAATCGCGGCCCAGGAACAGCAGCAACTGCAAGCAGGCAGCGATAGTTTCCTGGCCTTGTGGAAACCGGCCAACACCGCCGATCCAAAAGGTGCAGTGATTATCATCCCGGGCGCCGGTGAAACCGTTGACTGGCCGCAAGCTATCGGCCCGTTGCGGCGCAATTTGCCGAATGCAAAATGGAGCAGCCTGAGTATCACCTTGCCGGATTTGCAAAGCGATGTCATTGCGCCACGCGCTGCCGAAGTGCCACCAACGCCCAAGACGCCAGACGCCGGCAGCAAGGACTCGACCACCGCTGCCCCCATCGAACAGGCGGCCGGTGGTGAAGCGGACGTGGCCGACAAGCCCGTCGCCGATACCCGCGAGGAACAGGCCAGGGCTGATGCCGAGCGAATCTTCGCCCGCATCGACGCGGCTATCGCGTTCGCCGAACAGCAAAGTGCTCGCAGCATCGTCGTACTCGGTCATGGCACCGGCGCTTATTGGGCTGCGCGCTATCTGAGCGAGAAGCAACCGTCGCAAGTCGAACGGTTTGTCATGGTCGCCGCGCAGACACCTGTCCAGGCAAAACCTGCGCTGGACGAACTTGCGCCTACCCTGAAGCTGCCCACCGCTGACATCTTCTATATGGACAAACCGCTGGATCGCAACGCGGCGCTGGCTCGGTTGCAAGCCAGCAAACGCTTGAAGACCTCCGCATTCAGCCAGGTATCGCTCAAAGCATTACCAGGTGATACCAAGGCACAACAGGAACAGTTGGTTCGTCGGGTGCGGGGTTGGTTGAATCCGCAGAATGCGGCGGACTGACAGATCGAGTCGCCTAATCGCGGGCAAGCCACGCTCCCACAGGATTTGAGTCGTACGCAATTTTTGGGAACGGCATAAAACCTGTGGGAGCGTGGCTTGCCCGCGATGGCGCTCTCCCAAACAGCACCGCATCGACTGCTAACGAAAATCCCGCCGCTGACGAATCAGCGTATAGGCGTTGTGCAATTCACGCGTCTTCTCGGTAGCCTCGCGCACCTGCGACGCAGTCGCCCCGCTGCCCGCAATCTTGTCCGGATGATGACGACTGAGCAGGCGCCGGTATGCGCGTTTGATCTGTGCCGGTTCACTGGTGGCAGACACCCCTAACAGTCGCAATGCATCCTGATAGGTCACCGTACTGCTGACCTGTGGACATCTATGTGGTTCATAGTCAGTCGCCAGCGCCTGCACCCGATGCGGCGTCCATCCCAACCATTTGCCCCATTGAGCGATCAGCTCGCGTTCACTGGCGCCAGCCCGGCCATCGGCCCAAACCATTCGCCAACAAGCGCGCAACACCCCTTCGGCCGCATGGGGCTGAGCACTCAGTCGACGCAGGTAACCGCGCAACCGGTCGTTGCCCGACTTGCCCCGATTGAACGCGGCAATCGCCCGACGCTGAGCCGGCTCGTTCATTTCCAGCGAGCGCATTTCCTGACGCGCCTGCTGGATATGACCATCTACTACCCGCCCGTCGCACTTGGCCAGCCTTCCTAACAGTACGAACAGCAATTCATCGTTGCGCAGTACAGGACGACCGCCGAGTTTTTCACGCAGATGCGCCCAACTTTGCAAGTGCATGCGCCTATCCAGCGCCTGACCCAACAAGCCGCCGAGCATGGCCCCCGGAATGCTGGCAATGGCAAAGCCCGCTCCGGCTCCGATCAGAGTCCCTGGCCACAACATCTCAGCGCCTCGCTTCAATCAAGGTTTCAACTTCAGCCAGACGCTCGTGAGTGCCGACATCGACCCACAGCCCGTTCAGACGTTCACCGGACACCTGCCCGTTCGCCATCGCGGCACGCAGCAACGGCGCCAGCTTGAACGCCCCGGCACAGCAACTTTCAAACAGTTGCGGATGCAGCACGGCGATTCCGCTGTACGTCAGGGTGGCAGCGCCCGGTTGGCCGTCGCGGACCTCCCCGTCGATCAGCTGGAAATCCCCAGCCGGGTGATGGACCGGGTTGTTGACCAGCACCAGATGAGCAAGGCCGACAATCGGCTGATGCAGCACACTGAAGTCGTAATCGGTCCAGATGTCGCCGTTGACCACCACAAAGGCTTCATCTCCCAGCAACGGCAACGCGCGGAATATCCCGCCGCCGGTCTCCAGCGGTTCTCCTTCCGGCGAATACTGGATGCTCACGCCATAGCGCGAACCATCGCCCAGATAGTCTTCGATCTGCTGGCCGAGCCAGGCATGGTTGATCACGATCTCGGTAAAACCGGCAGCGGCCAACGCACGCAGGTGATACTCGATCAACGGCACCCCGCCTGCGCGAACCAGCGGTTTTGGCGTGGTCAGGGTCAGCGGGCGCATGCGCTCGCCCTTGCCTGCCGCCAGGATCATCGCCTTCATGCCGTCACCCCGGCACGCAAGCTGGCAAGCAACACATCCAGTTCAGCCAGTTCAGGACGGCGGGCGATCACTGCTTCTATATAGGCAAAGAAACGCGGCACATCGCCCAGGTAACGCGGTTTGCCATCGCGATGGCAGATGCGAGCGAAGATCCCGATCACTTTCAGGTGACGCTGCACCCCCATCAGGTCACTGGCGCGCAGGAAATCTTCGAAATCCGGCTGCACCGGAATATTCAGCGCAGCGGCCTGCTGCCAGTAACTTTCCAGCCAACCGCGCACGCGCTCTTCGGGCCAGCTGAGGAAAGCATCCTTGAACAGACATGTCACGTCGTAGGTCACCGGGCCGTAGACAGCATCCTGAAAATCCAGCACACCGGGATTCGGCTCGCTGAGCATCAGGTTGCGCGGCATGTAGTCGCGGTGCACCAGGACTTTCGGCTGGGCCAGGGCGCTGTCGATCAGCAGATCGCTGACCTGTTGCCAGAGCACTTGCTGTGCCGCGTCGAATTCGATGCCCAGTTCACGCTTCACGTACCACTCGGGGAACAACTCCAGTTCACGACGCAACAGCGCGACGTCATAACTCGGCAACGGCGCAACCATTGGCAACTGCTGAAAGGCCAGCAGCGCTTGCAGGGCATCGTTGAACAAATTGTCGGCGTTTTCGTTGTCAATCACGTCCAGATACGTCTTGTTGCCCAGATCATTGAGCAGAAGAAAACCGCGCTCAAGGTCTTCGGCATAAATTTTCGGCACATTTATTCCGGACTTCGCCAGTAGAAAAGCGATATCCACGAAAGGTTTGCAGTTTTCCTGGGGCGGCGGCGCATCCATCACGACGAAGCTTTTACCCGCGCCCTCCCAACGAAAATAACGCCGGAAACTCGCGTCGCTACTGGCCGCGGTCAATGTGGCCGGGGGACGACACCCCAACCCTGCTCTGTAAAAAGGATCGCCAATTGTTCATCGAGCCATACTTTCAGGTGTTGCAAACGTACATCTTGGTCAGGCATTGCAAGGGTCTCCGACGGCGCTAGCCGTCAAGCGGGGCATGCTTTATTATCCAGCATCTTTTTCAGACCATCGAGAGGCGTGCGGCCCACACCGCGGGCAGATGGCACGCAGGAAGCCCGGACTAATAAGATGGCATTGAAATCCCCCGCGTTTCGTAAAAAATTTCCGTTGTTGGTAACCGGCAGTTTGCTGGCCTTGCAACCTCTAGCCACTTCCTTCGTGGTCGCCGCGGAACAGTATGACTGCTCAGTCTCTGCTTCGGGTGCCTGGGCCTGTGCGCCAAAAAAGTCGACGGCGGCTGCTTTGCCTCCGCGTCCTGTCCATGACGGTAGCGCAGTCTCCGCAACCGGCGAGACCCCGGCCGAAAATGGCTCCAGCGAAGACACTGGCGCAAAGACCGCACTTGTTACCGAGTCCAAGGGCCGCGGCCTGAAGTCGCGTAGCGAAGACTACAGTCACCTCGACTGGGTTCCCCGCGAGCAACTCACTGCAGCACAATTGGCCGAAACCGGTCCTTATTGCTCTGGTTCCTATATCGAACCGATTCGTCCTGGTATGAATGACAAGACGAGTAAAAGTGACGCGCCAACCTTTATCGGCGCGAAAGCCTCTCGCTATAAGCAAGATGAACAAGTCGCCACTCTGGCCGGTGACGTGGTCATGCGCCAGGGCAGCATGCAGGTCGAAGCCGACGAAGCCAACCTGTACCAGGCCGAGAGCCGTGGCGAACTGGCTGGCAACGTACGCATTCGCGACAACGGTGCGCTGATCGTGGGCGACCATGCCGACGTGCAGCTCGATACCGGCGAAGCCAAGGTCGACAACGCTGAATACGTGATGCACAAATCCCGTATCCGCGGTAACGCGCTGTATGCCAAACGTGCAGAGAACGCGATCATCCGCCTCAAGGATGGCACCTACACCACGTGCGAACCGAACAGTAACGCCTGGCAGCTCAAGGGCAACAACATCACCTTGAACCCGGCTACCGGCTTCGGTACCGCGACCAACGTGACTCTGCGGGTGAAGGACATTCCAGTCCTGTACACGCCGTACATCTATTTCCCGATCGACGACCGTCGTCAATCCGGTTTCCTGCCGCCGACCATCGGCACCGGCAGCGAAACTGGCTTTATGCTGGTTACACCGTATTACTTCAACCTGGCGCCCAACTACGATGCCACGTTGTACCCGCGCTACATGGCCAAGCATGGCCTGTTGATGGAAGGTGAGTTCCGTTACCTGACCAAGTCCAGTGAAGGTCAGTTCGGTGCCGCTTACCTCAACGACGAAGACACTGATCGAAAGCTACAGACCGACTACGAAAAAACCCGCTACATGTATAACTGGCAGCACAAGGGCGGTCTGGATTCGCGAGTCTTCACTCAGGTCGATTACACCAAGATCAGCGATCCTTATTACTTCCAGGATCTGCAGACTGACCAGATCGGGGTAAAAAGTGCCGATTACGTGAACCAGCAGGGCTCGGTCACCTATCGTGGCGACAGCTACACCGCCCGCGTGAATGCTCAGGCCTATCAGCTGGCGACTGTGTCGAACATCACGCCGTATGACCGCTTGCCGCAGATCACCTTCGATGGTGCGCTTCCGGTTCATCCGGGTGGCCTGGATTTCAGCTACAACACTGAACTCGTGCGGTTTGATCGGGACCTGAAAACCGGCAATTTCATTGACCAAGACGGTGGACCGCTCAATGCAGATGGCACTGTCGGAACACCTCGACTTGATACCAACGTCTTTGGCCTGGCCCGAGCCAATGGTGATCGCCTGAATGTCGCCCCGACTATCAGCTATCCGATGAATGCCACCTATGGCTTCCTGAAGCCATCGCTCAAGTATCAATACACCCAATATCAACTGGATCTTGATGCCAAGGGTAAAGCCGACATCGCCGGCCAAGGCGCCGAAGGCGACCGTCTCAATGGCACATTCGGCAGCAACCAGAGCCGTGGCGTACCGATCGCGAGCATCGACAGCGGATTGTATTTCGATCGCAACACTCAATGGTTCGGCAAGAACTATCGCCAGACACTTGAACCGCGCCTGTACTATCTCTATGTTCCCGAGAAAGACCAGTCAGATATTCCTGTTTTCGACACCGGCGAATACACCTTCAACTATGCATCGTTGTTCCGTGACAACCGCTTCTCGGGCTCCGACCGTGTCGGCGACGAGAACAAACTGTCGCTGGGCGTGACCAACCGCTGGATTGAAGACAACGGCTTCGAGCGTCAACGCATCAGCGTGGGCCAAGCCATGTACTTCAAGGATCGTGAAGTCCAGTTGCCCGGCATCGATGCCAATACCCGCGCTGATGCGCACTCCAACGTTTCCCCTTATGCGTTGGAATATGAATACCGTTGGAACCGCGATTGGCGTACCACTGCCGACTACAACTGGGACCCGGACAGCCGCAGCCCTCGCTCGGGCAGCGCGATGTTCCACTACCAACCTGAAGACAACCCGAACAAGGTCATCAACGCCGGCTATCGCTATCGTAATGACCAGGTCCGTTATGACCAGACCACTGGTAAGTGGTCCGTGGGCGGTGGTGACTATGGCACCCCTGGAACTCCTGGCTTCGTGAAGGATTACTACAAGATCGAACAGCACGACTTCTCGGTGATCTGGCCGGTCGTGCCGCAATGGAATGCCATCAGCCGCTGGCAGTACGACTACAACCGCAACCGTACACTGGAAGCCTTCGGTGGTTTCGAGTACGACAACTGCTGCTGGAAACTACGCCTGATCAACCGTTACTGGGTTGCCTATGACGAATTCAGTCAGGAAGCACCGCAAAACGAAAAAGGCGACCATGGCGTCTTCCTCCAAATTGTTCTGAAGGGACTCGGCGGCCTTACCGGCGCCAAAGTAGAGAGTTTCCTCGACAAAGGCATTCAAGGTTATCGTGAACGTGAAGACCAAGCTTTCTGATTGTCTGCGCCCGCTGTTGCTGGGCGCGTTGTTCCTGGGTACCGCGGCCAACGCCGCGGTACAGTCCATCGATAAAGTGGTGGCCATCGTCGACAACGACGTGGTCATGCAGAGCCAACTGGACCAGCGCGTTCATGAAGTTCAGCAAACCATCGCCAAGCGCGGCTCTGCCGTGCCGCCGGCCAGCGTACTGGAGCAACAGGTGCTTGAGCGCCTGATCGTCGAGAACCTGCAATTGCAGATCGGTGAACGCTCCGGCATCCGTATCACCGATGAAGAACTGAACCAGGCTGTCGGCACTATCGCCCAGCGCAACAACATGTCTGTTGAACAATTTCGCGCAGCCCTGACTCACGACGGCCTGTCTTACGACGATGCACGTGATCAGATCCGTCGCGAGATGGTCATCAGCCGCGTGCGCCAGCGCCGCGTGGCCGAACGCATCCAGGTGTCCGAGCAGGAAGTGAAAAACTTCCTGGCATCCGATCTCGGCAAGATGCAGCTGTCCGAAGAGTTCCGTTTGTCCAACATCCTGATTCCTACGCCGGAAAGTGCAAACTCCGACGCGATTCAGAATGCCGCCAAACAGGCTGACGCGGTTTACCAGCAGATCAAGCAAGGTGCTGACTTCGGCCAGTTGGCCATTGCCAAATCCGCCAGCGAAACCGCACTGGAAGGTGGCGACATGGGCTGGCGTAAAGCCGCTCAACTGCCTCCGCCGTTCGATCGCCTGCTGAGCACCATGGCTGTTGGTGATGTCACCCAGCCAATGCGTACACCGGGCGGCTTCATCATCCTGAAGATCACCGACAAACGTGGCGGTGGGTCTCAGGTACGGGACGAAGTGCACGTGCGCCACATCCTGGTTAAACCAAGTCCGATCCGCGATGAAGAAAAACCAAGGCTCTGGCTCAGTCGCTCTATACCCGCATCGAAGCCGGCGAAGACTTCGGCGAACTGGCGAAAAGCTTCTCGGAAGATCCGGGTTCCGCCCTTAACGGCGGCGACCTGAACTGGATCGACCCGAACGCACTGGTTCCCGAATTCCGCGAAGTAATGGCCAAGACCCCACAAGGCCAGCTGTCCAAGCCGTTCAAGACGCAATATGGCTGGCACGTACTGGAAGTCCTTGGCCGCCGCGCCACCGACAGCACTACCCAGGCTCGTGAGCAGCAAGCAATGACCGTACTGCGCAACCGCAAGTACGACGAAGAGCTGCAAACCTGGCTGCGTCAGATTCGTGACGAAGCGTACGTAGAAATCAAACTCCCTGGCACCGACCAGGCAGCGCAGTGAAACCCCAACGTTTCGCGCTGACACCCGGCGAACCAGCCGGCATAGGTCCCGACCTGTGCCTGCTGCTCGCCTCGCAAGCCCAGCCATATCCCCTGATGCCATTACCAGTCGCGACCTGCTCCTTGAGCGGGCCGTGCAACTGGGTGTGGTTGTCGACTTGCTGACGGTCACCCCGGACAACTGGCCGGACGTACCCGCACCCGCCAATAGCCTGTATGTCTGGGATACACCGCTTAACGCCAAGGTTGTCGCCGGACAACTGGACAAAGCCAATGCCGCTTTCGTTCTGGAAACCCTGGCCCGAGCCGGCCAAGGCTGTATGGACGGGCATTTTGCCGGGATGATCACCGCCCCGGTGCACAAGGGCGTGATCAATGAATCCGGGATCGCCTTTTCCGGGCACACGGAATTCCTCGCCGACCTGACCCATACGGCACAAGTGGTGATGATGCTCGCCACGCGCGGCTTGCGCGTGGCACTGGTCACCACCCACCTGCCCCTGCGCGAAATTGCCGACGCGATCACACCGGAGCGCCTGGAGCGGGTCACGCGAATTTTGCACACCGATCTGCAAGAAAAATTCGGCATCGCCCAGCCACGCATCTTGGTGTGCGGCCTTAACCCCCATGCCGGTGAAGGCGGACACCTGGGCCATGAAGAAATCGATATCATCGAACCCACATTAGAGCGCCTGCGCGGCGAAGGCATGGACCTGCGCGGTCCCCTGCCCGCCGACACTCTGTTTACCCCAAATATCTGGAGCACTGCGACGCAGTGCTGGCGATGTACCACGACCAGGGCTTGCCTGTGCTGAAATACAAAGGTTTCGGCGCGGCAGTCAACGTGACCCTCGGTTTACCGATCATCCGCACTTCGGTCGACCACGGCACCGCCCTGGATCTGGCCGGCAGCGGCAAGATCGACACCGGCAGCCTGCAGGTCGCCCTGGAAACCGCCTACCAGATGGCCGAGACCCGTTTATGACCGAGCAATACCAACACCGGGCGCGCAAGCGCTTCGGCCAGAACTTTCTGCACGATGCCGGCGTTATCGACCGCATCCTGCGCTCCATCCACGCCAAACCTGAAGACCGGATGCTGGAAATCGGCCCGGGCCAGGGTGCGTTGACCAAAGGCCTGCTCAACAGTGGTGCGCAGCTCGACGTAGTGGAACTGGACAAGGACCTGATCCCGATCCTCAACCAGCAGTTCGCCGGCAAGAGCAACTTCAACCTGCATCAGGGCGATGCGCTGAAGTTCGACTTCAATAGCCTGAGCGCCGCACCGAGCAGCCTGCGCGTGGTCGGCAATCTGCCGTACAACATCTCTACGCCGCTGATTTTCCACCTGCTGCATAACTCACACCTGATTCGCGACATGCACTTCATGCTGCAAAAGGAAGTGGTTGAGCGTCTGGCGGCGGGGCCTGGCGGTGGTGACTGGGGCCGGTTGTCGATCATGGTCCAGTACCACTGCCGGGTTGAGCATCTGTTCAATGTCGGCCCAGGCGCGTTTAACCCGCCGCCGAAAGTCGATTCGGCCATCGTGCGCCTGGTACCTCACACCGTACTGCCGCATCCAGCCAAGGACCACAGGCTGCTGGAGCGCGTCGTACGGGAAGCCTTCAATCAGCGTCGCAAGACCCTGCGCAATACGCTCAAGTTGCTGCTCAGTAACGCTGAAATCGAAGCCGCCGGCGTCGACGGCAGCCTGCGTCCCGAGCAACTCGATCTGGCCGCCTTCGTGCGCCTGGCCGACCAGCTCAGCGAACAAGACCTGCACAAACCAGCAGACGCCTGACAGAACCGAGTCGTTATCGGGTAGGACACCAGCGCCCATGTCTGGTTTACTACCCGATACTTGGCCTAGACTGAACTCCATCAGCTACGCCCCGCGTCCCGCTTCGTTTTAAAGGCCTCTTGCATGTCCGATCCTCGCTATCAGGTCGACGTCAGCGTCGTCACCCGCTATCTGGCGGAACAATCGCAACCCGAACACGACCGCTTTGCCTTTGCTTACACCATCACTGTGAAAAACAATGGCCTTATACCGGCCAAACTGTTGTCACGGCACTGGGTGATCACCGATGGCGACGGGCATGTCGAAGAGGTTCGTGGTGCGGGCGTGGTTGGCCAGCAACCATTGATCGAAGCAGGCAAGAGTCACACCTACAGCAGCGGCACGGTCATGACCACCAAGGTGGGCACGATGCAAGGCAGCTATGAGATGATCGCCGACGACGGCAAGCATTTCGACGCCGTCATCGCGCCGTTTCGTCTGGCAGTACCCGGAGCCTTGCACTGATGGCGACCTATGCCGTCGGTGATCTGCAGGGCTGCCTGGAAGCCCTGCAATGCCTGCTCGAACAAGTCGCGTTCGATCCGGCAAAGGACCGCCTGTGGCTGGTAGGCGATCTGGTCAACCGTGGCCCGCAATCGCTCGATACCTTGCGCTTCCTCTATAGCATCCGCGAATCGCTGGTTTGCGTTCTCGGCAACCACGACCTGCATTTGCTGGCCGCAGGACAGAACATCGAACGCCTGAAGAAAGCCGACACCCTGCGAGAAATTATCGAAGCACCAGATTGCGCCGAGCTGCTGGACTGGCTGCGCCAACAAAAACTCATGCATTACGACGAACAACGTAATGTGGCGCTGGTGCATGCCGGCATTCCGCCGCAGTGGTCGCTGCGCAAAGCCCTGAAGTGCGCCGCTGAGGTTGAGACAGCCCTTCGCGACGACAACCTGTTCCCGCCCTACCTAGACGGGATGTATGGCAACGATCCGGCGAAATGGGACAACGATCTTAAAGGCGTGACACGCCTGCGGGTGATCACCAACTATTTTACCCGGATGCGTTTCTGTACTGCCGAAGGCAAGCTTGACCTCAAGAGCAAGGAAGGTCTCGACAGCGCACCACCGGGTTACAAGCCCTGGTTCCTGCACAAGGAACGCAAGACCAAAGGCCTTAAGATCATCTTCGGCCACTGGGCTGCGCTGGAAGGCAAAGTCGTCGAAGCGGGTATCACAGCCCTCGACACCGGCTGCGTCTGGGGCGGCGCCTTGACCATGATGAATGTCGACAGCGACGAGCGCCTGTCCTGCAATTGCGACGAGCATGGCCACGCCAAGCCACCAGTCACACTGCCAATTTCCGAACCATCGTCAGCCAGCGCCCCGCGCTAGACTGCGCTTTCAGCCGAGCCACAGGAGCCCGCCATGAGCGAATTCAAACGTATTCCCCCGGAACAGGCCCATGCCCTGCGTGAACAAGGCGCAGTGGTGGTCGACATCCGCGATCCGCAAACCTACGCACTGAACCACATCGCTGGCTCCACGCATCTGGACAACCATTCGATCTCCGACTTCATCCGTGCCGCGGACCTCGACGCACCCACTGTGGTGGTCTGCTACCACGGTAATTCCAGTCAAAATGCTGCCGCCTACCTGATCAGTCAGGGCTTCTCCGACGTCTACAGCATGGATGGTGGTTTTGAGCTATGGCGTACGACTTATCCTTCGGAAACAGCGCAAGGCACTTCCGAATAATTTTTTTGTAACTCGCAAGCCCCCGGCTTGCGCGGGCTAGCGCGGTGGCAGACGAACGGTCTGCCACAACTAATTACGTATCTCGCCTTTACCTCCCGAATTCCCAACTATCCTTAAGCCCAGGCCATCCAAAACAGGGGAGAGCCGGTACACCGGCGCGCGGATCATCGGGAGTAGCTTTCGGAGTAGTTAGCTTCGAAAGAGTTCTGGGGGGTAAACAGCGACTGCCTGTTCGGTTGCTGCCAGCATCGACTGAGTGATCCGGCGTCGGCTCCACGTATCGAGCGAGGTGACGTCATGAGTATCTTTAGCCACTTCCAACAACGTTTCGAGTCCACACGCCAGGAAGAACTCTCGCTGCAAGAGTATCTGGAACTGTGCAAAAAGGACCGTAGCGCCTACGCTTCCGCCGCCGAGCGTCTGCTCCTGGCCATCGGTGAGCCGGAGCTGCTCGACACCTCGACCAATTCGAGGCTGTCCCGAATATTCTCCAACAAGGTAATCCGCCGCTATCCGGCCTTTGAAGACTTCCACGGGATGGAAGAATGCATCGACCAGATCGTTTCGTATTTCCGCCATGCCGCTCAAGGTCTGGAAGAGAAGAAACAGATCCTCTATCTGCTCGGCCCCGTCGGTGGTGGTAAATCGTCCCTGGCCGAAAAGCTCAAGCAACTGATGGAAAAAGTGCCCTTCTACGCGATCAAGGGCTCACCGGTATTCGAATCGCCTCTGGGTTTGTTCAACGCCACTGAAGATGGCGCAATCCTTGAGGAAGACTTCGGCATCCCAAAACGCTACCTCAACACCATCATGTCGCCTTGGGCGACCAAGCGCCTGGCTGAATTCGGTGGCGACATCAGCCAGTTCCGCGTAGTGAAACTCTACCCGTCGATCCTCAACCAGATTGCCGTCGCAAAAACCGAGCCTGGAGATGAAAACAACCAGGACATCTCGGCACTGGTGGGCAAGGTCGATATCCGCAAACTGGAAGAATTCCCACAGAACGACGCCGACGCCTATAGCTATTCGGGCGCACTGTGCCGGTCCAACCAGGGCCTGATGGAATTCGTCGAAATGTTCAAGGCGCCGATCAAGGTGCTGCACCCACTGCTGACCGCCACCCAGGAAGGCAACTACAACAGTACCGAAGGTCTGGGTGCGATTCCGTTTACCGGGATCCTGCTGGCCCACTCCAACGAATCGGAATGGCATACCTTCCGCAACAACAAGAACAACGAAGCGTTCATCGATCGGATCTACATTGTCAAAGTACCGTACTGCCTGCGGGTCAGCGACGAAGTGAAGATCTACGACAAACTGCTGTTCAACAGCTCGCTGGCGAAAGCCCATTGCGCGCCCGACACTTTGAAGATGCTCGCCCAGTTCACCGTGCTTTCTCGCCTGAAAGAGCCGGAAAACTCCAACATCTACTCCAAAATGCGCGTGTATGACGGCGAGAACCTCAAAGACACCGATCCCAAGGCCAAGTCGATCCAGGAATACCGCGATAATGCGGGTGTCGACGAAGGCATGAACGGTCTGTCGACCCGCTTCGCGTTCAAGATCCTGTCGAAGGTCTTCAACTTCGATCCTCACGAAATAGCCGCTAACCCAGTGCACTTGCTTTACGTGTTGGAACAACAGATCGAACAGGAACAGTTCCAGGCCGAAACCCGCGAGCGCTACCTGCGCTTTCTGAAGGAATACCTGGCGCCACGTTATATCGAATTCATCGGCAAGGAGATTCAGACCGCCTACCTCGAGTCTTACAGCGAGTACGGCCAGAACATCTTCGATCGCTATGTGCTGTATGCCGATTTCTGGATTCAGGACCAGGAATACCGCGACCCGGAAACCGGCGAAATCCTCAACCGCGTGGCATTGAACGAGGAACTGGAAAAAATCGAGAAACCGGCCGGAATCAGCAATCCGAAGGATTTCCGCAATGAAATCGTCAACTTCGTACTGCGCGCCCGTGCCAACAATAACGGCAAGAATCCGACCTGGCTCAGCTACGAAAAACTGCGGGTGGTCATCGAGAAGAAAATGTTCTCCAACACCGAGGACCTGCTGCCGGTCATCAGCTTCAATGCCAAGGCCAGCAAAGAAGACCAGCAGAAGCACAACGACTTCGTCACACGGATGGTCGAGCGGGGCTACACCGACAAACAGGTGCGACTGCTGTCCGAGTGGTACCTGCGGGTCAGAAAATCACAATAACCCGCTGCCGGTCAGACCGGTTGTCGTCAGCCCGAGGCCTGTTCACGCATTTTCTGTTACACAGGCCTCAGGAAGGTGTTCGAAAGTCGGTAGCGAGGTTCAGGCGGTATCCTCAGCGCTTGGGGGAGCGTGTACATCCCTTGGCACTTGGTTCGCGGCTGCTTGAGCGCTCGCCCCTTTCAGGACAGCTTCTAAGGAGCAGTCATGAGCTATGTGATCGACCGACGTCTCAATGGAAAGAACAAGAGCACGGTGAACCGTCAGCGGTTTCTGCGGCGTTACCGTGATCACATCAAAAAGGCTGTCGAAGAGGCGGTCAGTCGGCGCTCCATCACCGATATGGAGCACGGCGAACAAATCAGCATTCCCGGCCGCGACATCGACGAGCCGGTGCTTCACCACGGCCGTGGCGGCAAGCAGACCGTCGTGCACCCGGGCAACAAGGAGTTCACCAGCGGCGAGCACATTGCGCGCCCGCCTGGAGGCGGCGGTGGCAGAGGGCCTGGCAAAGCCGGCAACTCAGGTGAAGGGATGGACGAATTTGTCTTCCAGATCACCCAGGAAGAGTTCCTCGAATTCATGTTCGAGGACCTTGAGCTGCCAAATCTGGTCAAGCGTAACCTGACCGGCACCGACACCTTCAAGACCGTGCGTGCCGGGATCAGCAACGAGGGTAACCCATCACGGATCAACATCATCCGCACCCTGCGTTCAGCCCATGCACGGCGAATCGCCCTGTCAGGCAGCAGCCGCGCGAAACTGCGTGAAGCCAAAGACGAACTTCTGCGACTGAAACAGGAAGAACCCGATAACTTCGGCGATATTCAGGAACTCGAAGCAGAAATCGAAAAGCTGAGCGCGCGTATTCATCGCATACCGTTTCTCGACACGTTCGACCTCAAATACAACCTGCTCATCAAGCAACCCAACCCCAGCTCGAAGGCGGTAATGTTCTGCCTGATGGACGTTTCCGGCTCGATGACTCAGGCAACCAAGGATATCGCCAAGCGTTTTTTTATCTTGCTATACCTGTTTCTCAAGCGTAACTACGACAAGATCGACGTTGTGTTCATCCGCCACCACACCAGCGCCCGCGAAGTGGACGAAGAAGAATTCTTCTACTCCCGCGAAACCGGCGGGACCATCGTTTCCAGCGCCTTGAAACTGATGCAGGAGATCATGGCCGAGCGCTATCCGAGCAACGAGTGGAACATCTACGCCGCCCAGGCCTCCGACGGCGACAACTGGAACGATGACTCACCGATTTGCCGGGACATCCTGATCAACCAGATCATGCCATTCGTGCAGTACTACACTTACGTTGAGATCACCCCACGCGAACATCAGGCCCTGTGGTTCGAGTACGAGCGCATCGCCGAAGCCTTTTCTGACACTTTTGCCCAGCAACAACTGGTCTCGGCCGGAGATATCTATCCGGTCTTCCGTGAACTCTTCCAGCGCAGGTTAGTGACATGACCTCCAAAGAGCAGAAGCGCCAACCCATTTCCACCGGCTCCGAATGGACGTTCGAGCTGATCCAGGCCTACGACCGCGAAATCAGTCGTCTTGCGGCTCGCTATGCACTCGACACTTACCCCAACCAGATTGAAGTGATCACCGCCGAACAAATGATGGACGCCTACGCCTCCGTCGGCATGCCGCTGGGTTATCACCATTGGTCCTATGGCAAACACTTCCTCAGCACAGAGAAATCCTACTCTCGTGGCCAGATGGGGCTGGCCTACGAGATTGTGATCAACTCGGATCCTTGCATCGCTTATCTGATGGAAGAAAACACCATTTGCATGCAGGCGCTGGTCGTCGCGCATGCCTGCTACGGCCACAACAGCTTTTTCAAAGGTAATTACCTTTTCCGCACCTGGACCGACGCCAGCTCGATCATCGATTACCTGGTGTTCGCCAAGCAGTACATCATGCAGTGCGAAGAGCGCCACGGCATCGACGCGGTCGAGGACCTGCTCGACTCCTGCCACGCCCTGATGAACTACGGGGTCGACCGCTACAAACGGCCTTATCCGATTTCTGCCGAAGAAGAACGTCGCCGGCAGAAGGATCGGGAGGAACACTTGCAGAAACAGATCAATGATCTGTGGCGGACCATTCCAAAAGGCGCGGACAAGTACAGCGACAAGGACAACGCGCGCTTCCCCGCCGAACCGCAGGAAAATATCCTCTACTTCATCGAAAAACATGCGCCGCTGCTGGAGCCGTGGCAACGGGAAATCGTGCGGATCGTGCGCAAGATCGCCCAGTATTTTTATCCACAGCGCCAAACCCAGGTGATGAACGAAGGCTGGGCCACGTTTTGGCACTACACCCTGATGAACGACCTGTATGACGAAGGCCTCGTCACCGATGGCTTCATGATGGAGTTCCTGACGTCCCACACCAGTGTGGTCTTCCAGCCCGGTTTCGACAGCCCCTACTACAACGGCATCAACCCTTATACCCTGGGTTTTGCCATGTACCGCGACATCCGTCGCATGTGCGAAGAGCCTACGGAAGAAGACTACCGTTGGTTCCCGGAAATTGCAGGCACCGACTGGCTGTCGACCATCAAGTTCGCCATGAGCAGTTTCAAGGATGAGAGTTTCATCCTGCAGTATCTTTCACCCAAAGTGATCCGTGATCTGAAGCTGTTCAGCATTCTCGATGACGACCAGAAGGACGATCTGCTGGTCCCGGCGATTCACGACGAGGGAGGCTACCGGATCATCCGTGAAACCCTGGCGGCCCAGTACAATCTGGGCAATCGCGAACCCAACGTGCAGATCTACAGCATCGACCGGCGCGGCGACCGCTCTCTGACTCTGCGCCATCAGCAACACGACCGCAAACCGCTGGGAGAGTCCACCGAGGAAGTGCTCAAGCACCTGCACCGCCTCTGGGGCTTCGACATTCACCTGGAGACCCTGCAAGGGGATCAGGTGATGAAAACCCACCATGTTCCGCCCAGAGGTGAGCACAGTGAGGGCGATTACGGCCGCCTGGACCTGGCCGTCATCCATCTTTGATTCTGTTTGCGCCTCCGATGGCTCGACGCAACGGTTATCCTGTCGAGCTAACGGAGGTTTTTTATGCGGATCTATAAAGTCGGCGGTGCGGTACGCGATCGCCTGCTGGGCATACCTGTCACTGACATTGACCGGGTAGTGGTCGGCGCCACCACCGAGGAAATGCTGGCCCAGGGCTTTCGCCCGGTAGGCGCGGATTTCCCGGTGTTTCTTCATCCGAAAACTGGTGAGGAGTACGCCCTCGCCAGGACCGAACGCAAAAGCGGGCGCGGTTACGGCGGTTTCACTTTTCATGCCAGCCCCGAAGTGACCCTCGAAGAAGACCTGATTCGAAGGGACCTGACCATCAATGCCATGGCCGAGGACGATCAGCAGAAGCTGACCGATCCCTACCTCGGCCAGCGCGACCTTAAAGCGCGAATTCTTCGCCACGTTTCCCCTGCATTTGCCGAAGATCCGCTCAGGGTTCTTCGCGTTGCCCGCTTTGCCGCGCGTTATGCCGATTTGGGTTTCACAGTCGCTCCGGAAACGCTGGAGCTGATGCGCCAACTCAGTGAATCAGGTGAACTTGAAGCCCTGACGGCGGAACGGAGCTGGAAAGAAATTTCCCGCGCACTGATGGAAAACCAGCCACAGGTGTTCATTGAAGTGCTGCGTGCGTGTGGCGCGCTCAAGGTCTTGATGCCGGAAATCGATGCACTGTTTGGGGTGCCGCAACCGGAGGCACATCACCCGGAAATCGACACCGGCGCGCACATCCTGGGCGTGCTGGAACAAGCGGCGCGATACAAACAGCCGCTGACCGTGCGCTGGGCCGGCCTGCTGCATGACCTGGGTAAAGGACTTACACCCGAAGAGGAATGGCCACGGCACATTGCCCACGAGTTCAAGGGACTCAAGCTGATTAAAGCGGTTAACGAACGCTTCAAGGCACCGAGGGATTGTCAGGAGCTGGCGCTGCTGGTGGGCGAATATCACACTCATGGCCATCGGGCCCTGGAACTGAAGCCATCGACTTTGCTGGAGTTGCTGCAAAGTTTCGACGTTTACCGTCGACCGCAACGGTTCGAGGAGTTCATCGCGGCGTGCGAGATGGACGCCCGTGGACGCAAAGGCTTTGAACAGAAAGATTATCCACAGGCTGATTATCTGCGCGGAGCGGCGACTGCGGCTCGTAGCGTGGCGGTCCAGCCGTTGCTGGAGAAGGGATTTAAAGGATCTGATTTGGGTGAGGCGATAAAGCGTGAGCGCCTAAAGGCATTGAAGGTTTACAAGGAGGCGGCCTCAGCCTGAAGAGCTTCGCGGGCAAGCCTCGCTCCTACAGGTCAGCGCTCCTCTTTCGGCTGGCGCATATCCTGTAAGAGCGAGGCTTGCCCGCGAAGGCGGCAGCAGGATCACAACAAATTCGACGGTGTCAGCTGCTCACCACACCACTCAAACGCCACCGGCGCCAACACCTGATCAATCTGCGCGTCACTCCACAAAGCCGCAAAGCTTTTGCCTACACCAGGATGCACCCGATCCGGTGCAATCAGTGATAACGGCCACAACACAAAAGCATTTTTCAGAATTTCCGCCCGAGGCAGAGTCAATCCATCGAAGTTGCCCACCAGATCGCCAAACAACAGCACATCGATGTCCAGCGGCAAACCCTTGCGATCCGGGGCGTAGCGACCATTGTCCGCCTCGATGAATTTCAGCCGGCGATCCAGCTCCATCAGCGGCAGATCGGTGAATGCCGACACCACAAAATTGAAGAATGGTCCACTTTTGATCCCCACCGGCTGGCTTTCGAAGACCGGTGAGCAATGGATATCCACCAGAAAACCCGCCAAGGCATCCAGGCCGGCCCGCAAATGGGATTCGCGCTCGATATTGCTACCGAGCCCGAGGTATACCTGAGTCAGCGACATCCGCGCTCGATCTCCACACCCACGCCACCCGTAGCGGCAGGCACTGCACCTGGCTTGGTCAACTTGAGGCGCATCCAGGTGATCTTGAACTCGCTCATCAGCACCTCAACCAGGCGCTCGGCAAAGGTCTCGACCAGTTGATACTGCGCCTGCTCGGCAAAGGCCTGGATGCGTGACGAAACACTCGCGTAATCGAGCGCCAGGGTGAGGTCGTCGCCGGCGGCGGCCGGACGATTATCCCAGGCGAAACTCAGATCAAGTCGCAAGCATTGTCGGATGCCTCGCTCCCAGTCGTAGGCACCGATCACGGTGTCGACTTCCAGGCCCTCGATAAACACTCTGTCCAAGCACTTCTCTCCGCTACACGACAAGGGCGCATTGCGCCGTTAGAATCAGGGCGTCCTCGCCCGGAATAGTTAGCATGTTTTGGTTATTGGCGATCCTCGCCTACCTGCTCGGCTCTCTGTCCTTTGCCATTTTGCTCAGCCGCCTGACCGGAAACCCCGATCCGCGAATGAGTGGCTCGGGCAATGCCGGTGCCACAAACATGTTGCGCCTGGCTGGCAAGAAGCTCGCCATCCTGACCTTGCTCGGCGACCTCTGCAAAGGCCTGTTGCCCGTTCTGATCGCCGGTGTGGCTGGCCTTTCGCTACAGGATCAGGCCTGGATCGGCGTCTGCGCCGTCATCGGCCACCTGTTCCCGCTCTACTTCCGCTTTCGCGGTGGCAAGGGTGTCGCCACCGCTGCCGGGATGTTGCTGGGCCTGTATCCACCAGCAGCGTTGCTGGCAGTCTGCGCCTGGCTGCTGACATTCTACCTCACCCGTACCAGCTCGCTGGCCGCCCTGATCGCCACGCCGTTGACCTTGCCGCTGCTCGCCTGGCAAGAGCCCGCGGCACTGCTGCCCATGAGCACCCTCACGGGACTGATTGTCTGGCGTCATCGCGGCAATCTACGCGACCTGTTTGCCGGGCGCGAACGGCATTTTTAGATGCCGGACTTGAGCACCACTAATCACAATGGCGTCAACTGCTCCATCGGCCAGCGCGCCTGCACGCTGATCGCCAGACTTTCCTGCTGACCGGCCTGCAAGCGCTGGCAGCCGGCGAACGCGATCATTGCGCCGTTATCCGTACAGAACTGCGGACGGGCATAAAAAACATCGCCCTTCATGTCGCCGAGCATTTTTTCCAGAGAAGTGCGCAATGCCCTGTTGGCACTGACGCCCCCTGCGATCACCAGGCGCTTCATGCCGGCCGCTTTGAGGGCACGCTTGCACTTGATGGTCAAAGTCTCCACCACGGCCTGCTGGAACGCCAGCGAGATGTCGCAACGGGCTTGCTCACCGTCGTCCCCGGCGCTGACGCATTGTTGCCAGGTGTTCAATGCGAAGGTTTTCAAACCGCTGAAGCTGAAATCCAGACCAGGGCGGTCGCACATCGGACGCGGGAAGACGAAACGCCCTGCAACGCCCTGCTCCGCCAAACGAGCGATTTCCGGGCCACCCGGATAATTGAGGCCCATCATCTTCGCGGTCTTGTCGAAGGCTTCGCCTGCGGCGTCGTCCAGAGTCTCACCCAAAAGTGTGTACTGACCGATTCCGTCGACTTGAACCAGCTGTGTATGACCACCCGACACCAACAAAGCGACGAACGGAAACTCCGGTGGTTGCGACTCCAGCATGGGTGCCAGCAAGTGACCTTCCATGTGGTGTACGCCCAACGCCGGAATGCCCCAGGCAAAGGCCAGCGCCTGAGCGCAAGAAGCCCCCACCAACAAAGCCCCCACAAGGCCAGGACCCGCGGTATAGGCGATGGCGTCGATCTCGGTCGGCACACAGCCAGCTTCGGCCAACACCTGACGAATCAAGGGCAGCATGCGTTTGACGTGATCGCGCGAGGCCAGCTCCGGTACTACGCCGCCGTAGGCGCGGTGCAGGTCGATCTGACTGAACAGCGCGTCGGCGAGCAGGCCGCGCTCACTGTCGTAAAGTGCGACACCGGTTTCGTCGCAGGAGGTTTCTAATCCCAGTACTAGCATGGGTTTGCGCCTTGTTTAGGCTGAATTCGAAGGCGCGCATAATAGTCGTCGCGTGATGCCCCGACCAGCGGTTTTCGATCAGAGGCTTTGCATTCCGAGCGATGAGGGGTTAACATCCGCAACCCTTAAAAACCGACGTCTTCAAGTGCTCTTTTGCCGCGAGGATGTTGACCCCGGTAATGAATGAAGGTAGCTCTGGATGCCAGCCGTCAAAGTAAAAGAGAACGAACCCTTCGACGTAGCTCTGCGTCGTTTCAAGCGCTCCTGCGAAAAAGCCGGTGTACTGGCTGAAGTTCGTAGCCGCGAATTTTACGAGAAGCCAACTTCTGAGCGTAAGCGCAAAGCAGCAGCCGCTGTTAAGCGTCACGCCAAGAAAGTTCAGCGCGAACAGCGCCGCGCCGTTCGTCTGTACTAATACACAGACGATCGTAGCAAGCTTCTGCCAAGCCCGGCCCTCAGCCGGGCTTATGGCATTTGCGTAAAACGCTTGATGCTTCACTGTCGAAGCCGCAGACGCGACCGAGACAAAAATCTGCTTTACCGCGTCAGACCTGGCTCTTTTGCCAGCGGTGCACGTCTTTTCTGACGAGCCTTTCAAGGCTACTGACGAGCACACCCCACTGATTCCTCTCACGACGATCAGCCCAGGCATCTTTTGCGTGCCAAATTATGAGCTATCCGAGACCATTGACTGGTCGCAGCCGGATTCAGCGCAACACTTTCAAATAGTCGAATACTGATTGGAATTAACGTCAGTGGATTTTCGGCAGATACACTTCCCGATAGCGATTACGCAGACGACACTGGTCGAGCCGCACACCTTGCGCGCCTTACACAATGACCCGCGTTCGGCCGCCCTTCGATTCGGGTCCTTTTCAGCGCAGACGACGAGAACGCCATGGCCGGGCTAATTCCCCAGAGCTTTATTGACGACCTTCTGAACCGCACCGACATCGTCGACGTGGTCAGCTCGCGCCTGCAAATGAAAAAAGCCGGCAAGAACTACACGGCCTGCTGCCCATTTCACAAAGAGAAAACCCCGTCATTCAGCGTCAGCCCCGACAAGCAGTTCTATTACTGTTTCGGCTGCGGCGCCGGCGGCAATGCCCTCGGCTTCATCATGGATCACGACAATCTGGACTTTCCCCAGGCAGTCGAGGACCTGGCCAAAGCGGCCGGCATGGAAGTCCCAAGGGAAGAAAGCGGCCGCTCTCACAAGCCGCGCCAGCCAACCGATTCGCCGCTGTATCCGCTGCTGACAGCCGCATCCGACTTTTATCGGCAGGCGCTCAAGAGCCATCCCGCACGCAAGGCAGCGGTGGATTATCTCAAGGGCCGCGGCCTGACTGGCGAGATCGCCCGCGACTTCGGCCTCGGCTTCGCTCCGCCGGGCTGGGACAATCTGTTCAAGCACTTGAGCAGCGACACCCTTCAGCAGAAAGCCATGATCGACGCCGGCCTGCTGATCGAGAACGCCGAAAGCGGCAAACGCTACGACCGCTTCCGCGATCGCGTGATGTTCCCGATCCGTGATACCCGCGGGCGCATCATCGCCTTCGGTGGCCGAGTGCTCGGGGACGACAAACCGAAATACCTGAACTCACCCGAAACCCCGGTATTTCATAAGGGCCAGGAACTCTACGGCCTCTACGAAGCACGCAAGAACAACCGCAATCTCGACGAAATCATCGTCGTCGAGGGCTACATGGATGTCATCGCCCTGGCCCAGCAGGGGCTACGCAATGCCGTCGCGACCCTCGGCACCGCTACCAGCGAAGAACACATGAAGCGTCTGTTTCGCGTGGTGCCGAATGTGCTGTTCTGCTTCGACGGCGACCAAGCCGGCCGCAACGCCGCCTGGCGCGCGCTGGAAGCGACACTGACAAGCCTGCAGGACGGCCGCCGCGCACGATTCCTGTTCCTGCCAGAAGGCGAAGACCCGGACACCCTGATTCGCGCCGAAGGCACCGACGCCTTCCGCGCGCGGATCAATCAGCATGCGCAGCCGCTTGCGGATTACTTCTTCCAGCAACTAACCGAAGAAGCCGATCCACGGTCGCTCGAAGGCAAGGCCCACATGGCCACCCTCGCGGCGCCGTTGATCGACAAAGTACCCGGCGCCAACCTGCGCATTCTGATGCGCCAGCGCCTGACCGAGATCACCGGCTTGAGCAGCGAAACCGTCAGTCAGCTGGCCCATAGCGCGCCGCAGGAAGCGCCGCCTGCCTACGACCCGGGCATTGACTACGACGCAATGCCTGACTACAGCGACTACCATCAGCCGCAGGCACAGGAAATGTATGTGCTGCCGCAGGAATGGACGCCGAAGAAACCCGGCGCCGGCGGCAAGCAATGGGACAAGAAGCCCTGGGACAAGAACAGCAAACGGGGCGGTGATCGTGATCTACCCCGCGCACCAAGGGTGCCAGCTGCTGTAGAGCCCCCTACCCTGGCGGCATTGCGAACGCTACTGCATCACCCGCAATTGGCCGAGAAAGTCGAAGACGCCGGGCACTTTGCCGCCGAGGACCACACCAACACACAGCTGTTGGTGGCACTACTGGAAGCCGTACAGAAGAATCCCAAGCTAAACTCAATTCAGTTGATTGCACGCTGGCACGGCACGGAGCAAGGACGACTGCTCAAGGCGCTGGCGGAAAAGGAATGGCTGATTGACGGAGACAACCTTGAACTACAGTTTTTCGACACCATTACTAGCTTGTCAGCTCGTCAACGCGAGCGAAACCTGGAACAACTTCTTCGAAAAGCACGTCAAAGCGAATTGAGTGCCGAAGAGAAAAATCAACTGCGCGACCTTTTAAGTCGCAATGTTTCCGCATCAAACCCGACCTCAACTGGCGCGTGAGGTCATAGCTCAGGTATAATCCTCGGCTTGTTTTTTGCCCGCCAAGACCTTCAGTGGATAGGGTGTTATGTCCGGAAAAGCGCAACAGCAGTCTCGTATTATTGAGTTGATCAAACTGGGTCGTGAGCAGAAGTATCTGACTTACGCCGAGGTCAACGACCACCTGCCCGAGGATATTTCAGATCCAGAGCAGGTGGAAGACATCATCCGCATGATTAACGACATGGGGATCCCCGTACACGAGAGTGCTCCGGATGCGGACGCCCTTATGTTGGCCGACGCCGATACCGACGAGGCCGCTGCGGAAGAAGCAGCCGCTGCGTTGGCTGCGGTGGAGACCGATATCGGTCGCACAACTGACCCGGTGCGCATGTATATGCGCGAAATGGGGACGGTTGAGCTTCTGACTCGTGAAGGCGAAATCGAAATCGCCAAGCGTATCGAAGAAGGCATCCGTGAAGTGATGAGCGCAATTGCGCACTTCCCTGGCACGGTTGACCATATTCTCTCCGAATACACTCGCGTCACCACCGAAGGTGGCCGCCTGTCCGACGTCCTGAGCGGTTATATCGACCCGGACGACGGCATTGCGCCACCTGCAGCAGAAGTGCCACCGCCAATCGACGCGAAGGCCGCAAAAGCGGACGACGACTCGGATGACGAAGACGCCGAAGCCTCGGATGACGAAGAAGAAGCCGAAAGCGGTCCGGATCCGATCATCGCTGCGCAGCGTTTTGGCGCTGTTGCCGATCAGATGGAAATCACCCGCAAGGCCCTGAAAAAGCACGGTCGCCACAACAAGGCTGCGATTGCCGAGTTGTTGGCCCTGGCCGAGCTGTTCATGCCGATCAAACTGGTGCCGAAGCAATTCGAAGGCCTGGTCGAGCGTGTTCGCAGTGCCCTGGATCGTCTGCGTCAGCAAGAGCGTGCAATCATGCAGCTCTGCGTTCGTGATGCGCGTATGCCGCGTGCCGATTTCCTGCGCCAGTTCCCAGGCAATGAAATCGACGAAAGCTGGACCGATGCACTGGCCAAAGGCAAAAGCAAATACGCTGAAGCCATTGGTCGCCTGCAACCGGACATTATTCGTTGCCAGCAGAAGCTGACCGCGCTGGAAGCCGAAACCGGTTTGACCATCGCCGAGATCAAGGACATCAACCGTCGCATGTCGATCGGTGAGGCCAAGGCCCGCCGCGCGAAGAAAGAGATGGTTGAAGCAAACTTGCGTCTGGTGATCTCCATCGCCAAGAAGTACACCAACCGTGGCCTGCAATTCCTCGATCTGATTCAGGAAGGCAACATCGGTCTGATGAAAGCGGTAGACAAGTTCGAATACCGTCGCGGCTACAAATTCTCGACTTATGCCACCTGGTGGATCCGTCAGGCGATCACTCGCTCGATCGCCGACCAGGCCCGCACCATCCGTATTCCGGTGCACATGATCGAGACGATCAACAAGCTCAACCGTATTTCCCGTCAGATGTTGCAGGAAATGGGTCGCGAACCGACTCCGGAAGAGCTGGGCGAACGCATGGAAATGCCTGAGGACAAGATCCGCAAGGTGTTGAAGATCGCTAAAGAACCGATCTCCATGGAAACCCCGATCGGTGATGACGAAGACTCCCATCTGGGTGACTTCATCGAAGACTCGACCATGCAGTCGCCAATCGATGTTGCAACCGTTGAGAGCCTTAAAGAAGCGACTCGCGAAGTGCTGTCCGGCCTCACTGCCCGTGAAGCCAAGGTACTGCGCATGCGCTTCGGTATCGACATGAATACCGACCACACGCTGGAAGAGGTTGGTAAGCAGTTCGACGTGACCCGTGAGCGGATTCGTCAGATTGAAGCCAAGGCGTTGCGCAAGCTGCGCCACCCGACGAGAAGCGAGCATCTGCGCTCCTTCCTCGACGAGTGATCACAAAACCCCCGGCCCAGGCCGGGGGTTTTGCTTTATGCAGATTAAATCCCCCCGCTATGCCCCTCCCGCCGATTTGCCCGTCTACACTCGAAACATTCCCCGAGCCATAACGAGACCGTTATGCCCAGACTGCCGACCGTGCTTTTTTTGCTGTCGCTGATGACCTGGACCGCAACGGCTGGCGCGCTGACTCTTACCGACGAGGAACGTAGCTGGCTTGCGGCCCACCCGGACTTGCGCCTGGGTGTCGATGCGTCTTGGCCACCCTTTGAGTTTCGCGACGATCAGGGGCGTTACCAGGGCCTTGCAGCAGACTATATCAACCTGATTCGTCAGCGATTGGCCATCAAACTCACACCCATCGAGCCCGTAAGCTGGACGGTGGTGCTGGATCAGGCCAAACAAGGCAAGCTGGACCTGTTGCCAGGCATCATGTCGACTCCGGAACGTCAAGCTTACCTGTCGTTCACCCGCCCCTATCTGGACTTCCCGATTGTCATCCTGGCCCATGTCGGCGGTCCCCAACCGCGAAAAATCCAGGACCTGTACGGTCTGAAAATCGCCGTGGTGGAAAACTACGCACCCCATGAGCTGCTGCGTACCCACAATCCCGACCTGAATCTGGTGGCCCTGCCCAACGTCAGTTCGGCGTTGCAAGCGCTGGCCACCGATAAAGTGGACGCGGTGGTAGGCGATCTCGCCTCCAGCGTCTGGAGTTTGCGCCAGCTCAGGCTGGAGGGGCTGTATGTCAGTGGCGAAACCCCCTATCGCTATCAATTGGCCATGGGCGTTCCGCGGGACAACAAGATTCTCGTTGGGATTCTGGACAAAGTCCTGGCGGACATGACTCCAGCAGAAGTCAGCGCCATTCAGGAACACTGGGTCGGGAACGTCCTCGATCATCGAACGTTCTGGTCCGATCTGCTGGTCTATGGCCTACCGGGACTACTGCTGCTGATCATCGTGCTGGCCGTGGTAATCCGGATCAACCGCCGTTTGAGCTCTGAAATTGCCCGCCGGGTCGATCTGGAGCAAGAACTGCGCAGCAGCGAATATCACTACCGCGGACTGGTGGAGAGTCTGTCAGCCATCGCCTGGGAAGCGCGAATGAGCGACTTCACCTACAGCTATGTGTCGCCACACGCCGAGGATTTGCTCGGTTACCCCCTCTCTCACTGGCTGATTCCAGGCTTCTGGCGCAACATCATTCACCCAGCCGACCTCACCCGCGCGCAAAATTTTTGCGATCACGAAGTGTTGGCCGGACGCGATCACAGCCTCGACTACCGGGTCATCACCGCTGATGGGCGTTGCTTGTGGGTCCGCGATATCGTCAGCCTGATCGAGCACGGCCATGAGCCGGTAATGCGCGGGCTGATGATCGACATCAGCGAGGCCAAGCGCACCGAAGAAGCCCTGCGCTTGTCGGAACAGAAATTTGCTTCGGTGTTCCAGCAATGCCCCGACATTCTGGTCATTGCGCGTCTCTGCGACGGCTGCCTGCTGGAGGTCAACGAAGCGTTCGAAGAACAGATCGGCCTCAAGGCCGAAGACGTCATCGGCCAGACTGCCACCAACCTCAACATCTGGGGCATTCCCGGTGTGGGGCCGGGTTTGTTGCAGCGTCTGCAGGCCGGCAGCATTCGCAACCTGGAGATGCCCTTTCGCCGCAGCAATGGCCAAGTGTTTACCGGCCTGATCTCGGCAGAACCCTTCGACCTCGACACAACCCCGGCGCTGGTGGTGGTTGTGCGCGACATCACCCAGCTCAAGGAAACCCAGCAGCAACTGCAAACCTCCGAAGAGAAGTTCGCAAAGGCGTTCCACGCCTCCCCGGACGGCTTGCTGCTGTCCCGGCAGAGCGATGGCTTGCTGTTGGAAGTCAACGAAGGTTTCAGCCGCATCACCGGGTTCAACAGTGCGATGTCGGTGGATCGCTCGGCGCTGGATCTGGGGATTTGGGTCAACCTCAACGAACGCAAACAGATGCTTGACCTGCTGCACCGCGATGGCTTCGTCCGTGACTTCAGTTGCCATATCCGCCGCAGCGACGGGCAAATTCGGCTCTGCGAAGTATCCAGTCGTCCACTGCCGATCGGCGAAGAAGACTGCATGCTGACCATCGCCCGGGACATCACCGAGCGCCACCTGATGCAGGAAAAACTGCAACAGGCCGCTACGGTATTCGAGAGCACCGCCGAAGGCGTATTGATCACCGACACCCAGCAACACATCAGCGCCGTCAACCGTGCGTTTACCGAGATCACCGGCTACAGCGAAAGCGAAGCGCTGGGCCATACCCCGCGCCTGCTTGCCTCGGGCCTGCATGACAGCGCGTTCTACGCCGCCATGTGGCATCAACTGACCGCCGAAGGACACTGGCAAGGCGAGATCTCCAACCGGCGCAAAAATGGCGAGCTGTACCCGAGCTGGCTGACCATCAGCGCAGTGCGCAACCGGGATAGGTTCATCACCCACTTTGTGGCGGTGTTCGCTGACATTTCGAGCCTCAAGCACGCTCAAGCCAAACTCGACTACCAGGCCCACCACGACCCGCTGACCGGCCTGCCAAACCGCACGCTGTTCGAAAGCCGTTTGTTGACCGCACTCAACACCCAGAGAGAAAACGGAGGCCAGGGCGCGGTGCTATTCCTTGATCTGGACCGCTTCAAACACATCAACGACAGCCTCGGCCACCCGGTCGGCGACCTGCTGCTAAAGGGAATTGCCGTACGACTCAAGGAACAATTGCGCGATATCGACACCGTGGCTCGCTTGGGCGGCGACGAGTTCATCATCTTGCTACCTGGCTTGCAGCAACCCAGCGATGCCGACAACATTGCCACGAAGCTGCTCAATTGCTTCACCGCACCGTTCCAGGCGGGTGAGCACGAGTTTTTCATCAGTTCCAGCATCGGCACCAGCCTTTATCCACAGGACGGCTGCGACGTGGCCACGCTGATCAAGAACGCCGACGCGGCGATGTACCGTTCCAAAGCCAAAGGCCGTAACCGGGTCGAAAGCTATACCTGCGACCTCACCGCGCAAGCCAGCGAACGCGTAGCGCTGGAACACGAACTGCGACGCGCCATTGAGCGCAATGAGCTGCACCTGTGCTACCAACCGAAGATCAGCCTCCACGACTATCGCCTGGTGGGTGCCGAGGCGCTGATCCGCTGGCGCCACCCGACCTTTGGCGACGTGCCGCCGGAACACTTCATTTCCCTGGCCGAAGAAAACGGCATGATCCTGCAAATCGGCGACTGGGTGCTGGAGACCGCCTGCCGGCAAATGCACGAGTGGAACAAATCCTACGTGGGCCTTGGCCCGCTGTCGGTCAACCTCGCGGGCGCTCAATTGCGCCAGCCGAACCTGCTCGGGCGCATCGAGCAATTACTCAAGGACTACCGCCTCAAACCCGAATTCCTACAACTGGAAATCACCGAAAATTTCATCATGAGCCAGGCGGAAGAAGCGTTGAGTGTGCTGCATCAACTCAAGCACCTTGGTGTTCAATTGGCGATCGATGACTTCGGTACCGGTTACTCGTCCCTGAGCTACCTCAAACGCCTGCCACTCGACATACTCAAGATTGACCAGTCTTTCGTTCGCGGTTTGCCGGATGATCCCCACGACGCCGCCATCGTGCGCGCCATCATCGCGCTCGGCCGCAGCATGCAATTCACTGTTATTGCTGAAGGCGTGGAGAGCCAGGCACAGCAGCAATTTCTGGCCTTTGAGGGTTGTGAACAGATCCAGGGCTACATCGTCAGTGTGCCTCTGCCCCCGGACGAATTCGCCGCGACGTTTCTTCGTACAGCCGTATTGGATTTTTCGGATAGCACAGCCGCGAAACCGTCGCTATAATCCGCGGCCTACTGAGGGCCTATAGCTCAGTTGGTTAGAGCAGAGGACTCATAATCCTTTGGTCCACGGTTCAAGTCCGTGTGGGCCCACCAAACAAGAAAGCCGCGCAATGCGCGGCTTTTTCGTGTCTGACTGTTCAGTTGGCAAAGTTCTCGATCTTTACCTGTCCCTCAGGAAAGGTTGCGATGATTTCCAGCTCACCGCCCATGGCGCGGATATAGTTGCGTAGCGTGCTGATGTACATGTCAGTACGTCGCTCCATCTTGGAGATAGCGGCCTGATTGACATGTAGTGTCTTGGCCAGCGTGTCCTGACTCAATGCCTGGGCCTGACGCAACTCGTGCAGCGGCATTTCTGCCCGCAGCTTCTGGTGCAGAGCGTCCACACGCGCTTGAGACTCAGGAGAGCGCCGCGCCACCAAATCAGCAAATTTTTTAGCCATTGTCACTGCCCTCTTTCTTCAATGTTTCCAAGTGCTCGTCGTATAGACGTTCGGCCAACGGTACATGCTCCAGATACCAACGATCCTGACCGGTTTTGTCACCACCGATCAGCAGGATTGCACAGCGTCGCGGATCAAAGGCATACAACACACGGTAAGGCTTGCCAGCGTGCTGCACCCGCAACTCACGGAGGTTGCCATGCCGCGACCCTTTGATATCGCTGGTGTATGGAAATCCCAAGTGCGGTCCATCATCGCCCAACATCATGACCGTGGCCTGGACCGAGTCCTGTTCAGCGTCGTTGAGGCGATTCCACCAGGCTTCAAACTCATCGGTATATTCAACGTCCCATTTCATACAAATATGCCACCAAAGGAATATAACCTCAAAGGAATAAATGTATGAGTTCCAGTGGATGGACGACTACCCTGATTCCGGCGGCATTTGTTAACGATGATTTCCGGCAGATTGTTTACCATTAGCCACTCGCTTGAAACGTATCGCTTGACACTTCGGGTGTTTTGGCGTGTGGCTCCGCCGCCCAGGACCGTCACTGACCTGTAAAATCGCTCGCCGGATTTGGCTTGTTTAATTAAGGCGTCGCAATATCGGATGACGCCGTAAGACCTTGTAGGCAAACTCCGAATCTTGCATTTGGGCACTTTGCCGCCTTGTTGCGCTTTTATTCGACGGGATAGTCTCCAGGCGTCGCTGAACATTCAGTGACCGGGCTTGGAAACCCGTCGAACCACAACGCAATAGCGCTCGATCATGACTGCAGACGTTTTTACGACTGCAATCTTGTGTCATGGCAGCTGTGCGTGGGACGCCTTCGGGCGTGCCGGTTTCTCTGGTTCCCGGTTTTCCAACCTGCGTACAGCTGCCACCCCTTCGCTTGGAAACGAAAGTGGCAGCTTCTCAACCAGGGAGTAAAACCATGAACAAAGCAAATCCAACGTCACCCTCAGAACTGAAAACCATCGGCTTCACCCCCTTCCTCTACTGCTCGAACCAGCCGCTATTCCATGTATGCCGCGACGTCCCAATTGCCGACGCCTTGGCCCAAGCATCCGACCTGCTTTTCCTCGCCAAATCCCTGACCGTGGATGCCGCTTACGCCCAAGACACCCACGCCTGGGCTGCGCATTACCTGACGGCGATGAGCAAAGCGGTAGTCGATGATGTGGTTAAGGTGCTGACACGACGGTCAGTCGGAACGAAAAAGAAAGCAGCCCAACCGAACAACACGTAATCACAGCAGCGTCAAAAACGCCCCTGTAGGAGCAAGCTTGCTTGCGAGTAATCCAAGAGCGCCGCTGGGTATCTGGTTTTACGCGTTATCGTCTACGACCTACGCGAGCGAGCTCGCTCCTACAGGGGCTTCATCCGTTCAAGCACTTCACGCGTCAACACAACCTCATAGGTATCCGCAGGCCTGCCCCACTGCTCCACAAGGACCAAGCGGCTTACCAGCGTCTCTGCAAGTTCGGTAATCGTTTCGGCCAACGCCTCGACGATGTCCTGAGCCCGTAACCACAAGCGATCATTGATCGCTTTCAGCTCGGCCGTGATGCTATCGCACGCCGCCGGATCGGTATCGGGATAGGTGATGTTGCGCAACAGATGCCGCAACTCCCGGATTTTCGCGTCATCCCGTTCCGCGCCAAGCACGCCATTGAGGATCGCGGCCGCTTGCGATTTATCGACATGTTTTTCGTGCGTATGGGCTGAAGGTAATGTCTGCGCCATCGTGCCCGCGAAGAGGACCATTATCCTGGCTTCCAGGTATTCCTTCATTGCTTCCATCGACGAAATTGGCCGCACCAAACTGATTGAAGCACCTCCTTTATGCCGCAGGTCCATGGTTACTGTCAGGGTAACGCCACCCGTTTCAAACCCCAGCGTCCGAGCCACGACGTAATGCCCCATTTCGTGGTGGGCGATCTGCAAGGCATGTTCCCGCACAGCGGCAGGCATCTTCTTCACGTCCATCGCCTCGGATCCTCGGGTCTCTCATTCGACTACGAGTGACTGTAGCTGTCCATCCTGTCGCTGCGCTGCCCCGTAGGAGCGAGGCTTGCCCGCGAAGAATGCTACGCGGCTTGCCTGAATCACCGCGTTTCTTCGCGGGCAAGCCTCGCTCCTACAGAGTGTGGTTGCAGCCGTTCGCGCATGGCGCCGAATGGCGTGCCTTCCTGCGGCACCACGCCTATTTCGATACCACTGGCCCCGACGCCTATCTTGTCACGCGGGATCATGTTGTTGCCCAGGCGCATGCCGTTGACGAACATGTTGGATCGACCGATCAAACATCCGTTGCGTGGGCTGTGCCTGTAACATGCTGGCCCAACGATCTGTGCCGCTGGAGATGCCCCTTTGCCTGACACTCGCCCGCCCGTTCTTGACGAAATCGACCGCCAGTTGATTGCCGCCCTGCAAATCAATGCCCGCGAAAGCGTGGCCATGCTCGCTCGCCAGCTGGGCATCGCCCGCACCACCGTGACTTCGCGTTTGGCACGGCTGGAGAAAGCCAAAGTGATCACTGGTTATGGTGTGCGCCTCGGCCAGCGGGTGGTGGATGGTGGGTTGCAGGCTTATGTCGGGATCACGGTGCAGCCGCGCTCCGGCAAGGAAGTGTTGCGCAGGTTGAGTGCCATGGCTCAGGTGCAGCAGTTATGTGCGGTGAGCGGCGAATTTGACTATGTGGCGTGGCTGCGTACTGATTCGCCAGAGCAACTGGATCAGTTGCTGGATCAAATTGGCAGTGTGGATGGGGTGGAGAAGACGACTACATCGATCATTTTGAGCAGCAAGATTGATCGGGGGCAGCCGGTTTGAGTTTGATTGGGATATCTCTAGCTAATGGTTGGGCCTCTTCGCGGGCAGCCTCGCTCCTACAATGGGCATTGTGTATCTATAGATCGTCATATTGATCAGTTAATTAGCAAAACGACGACACTTTGCGTCTTATTAACGTGTTCTACGCTCTCTAGAATGGCTGGCATCTTTTCCTATACTCAGACGCTCACCCCCGCGTCCGATCGCCAGCAAGGTCAGCCATGAACAAGAACAATCGCCATCCTGCAGACGGTAAAAAGCCAGTCACCATTTTCGGTCCTGACTTTCCTTTCGGCTTCGACGACTGGATCGAACACCCGGCCGGCCTGGGGAGCATTCCCGAGCACAATCACGGCGCCGAAGTGGCGATTGTCGGCGCAGGTATCGCAGGGCTGGTGGCCGCTTACGAACTGATGAAGCTCGGCCTTAAGCCCGTCGTCTATGAAGCTTCAAAAATGGGCGGCCGCCTGCGCTCCCAAGCGTTCAACGGCACCGACGGCATCGTCGCCGAGTTGGGCGGTATGCGTTTTCCGGTGTCGTCCACCGCGTTCTATCACTACGTTGACAAGCTGGGTCTTGAGACCAAGCCCTTCCCTAACCCGCTGACGCCTGCCTCCGGCAGCACCGTCATCGATCTGGAAGGCAAAACCCATTACGCACAGAAACTGACTGATCTTCCTGCACTGTTCCAGGAAGTGGCTGACGCCTGGGCCGATGCCCTGGAAGCCGGCTCGCAGTTCTCAGATATCCAGCAAGCGATCCGCGACCGCGACGTACCGCGCCTCAAGGAGTTGTGGAACACCCTCGTGCCGTTGTGGGACGACCGCACGTTCTACGACTTCGTCGCCACCTCTAAAGCATTCGCCAAACTGTCGTTCCATCACCGCGAAGTATTCGGCCAGGTCGGCTTCGGCACCGGTGGCTGGGACTCGGACTTCCCCAACTCGATGTTGGAAATCTTCCGCGTCGTGATGACCAACTGCGACGATCACCAGCATCTGGTGGTCGGTGGCGTGGAACAAGTGCCACAGGGCATCTGGCGCCATGTACCGGAGCGCTGCGTACACTGGCCGCAAGGCACCAGCCTCAAGTCGTTGCACAGCGGTGCCCCACGCTCCGGGGTGAAGAAAATCGCCCACGCACCGGACGGCCGTTTTGCGGTCACCGACAACAACGGCGACACCCGTGAATACGCCGCGGTATTGACCACTTGCCAGAGCTGGCTGCTGACCACCCAGATCGAATGCGATGAAAGCCTTTTCTCGCAAAAGATGTGGATGGCCCTAGACCGCACCCGCTACATGCAATCGTCGAAAACTTTCGTGATGGTCGACCGTCCGTTCTGGAAAGACAAAGACCCGGAAACCGGCCGCGACCTGATGAGCATGACCCTCACCGATCGCCTGACCCGTGGCACTTATCTGTTCGACAACGGTGACGACAAGCCAGGGGTGATTTGCCTGTCGTATTCATGGATGAGCGACGCGCTGAAAATGCTGCCGCACCCGGTGGAAAAACGCGTAAAACTGGCGCTGGATGCGTTGAAAAAGATCTACCCGAAAGTCGACATCGCCGCACGAATCATCGGCGACCCGATCACCGTATCGTGGGAAGCCGACCCGCATTTTCTCGGTGCATTCAAAGGCGCCCTGCCCGGACACTACCGCTACAACCAGCGTATGTACGCGCATTTCATGCAGGACGACATGCCGGCAGAACAGCGCGGGATTTTCATCGCCGGCGACGACGTTTCGTGGACGCCGGCCTGGGTTGAAGGTGCGGTGCAGACGTCGCTCAACGCGGTGTGGGGCATCATGAAACATTTCGGCGGTGCAACTCACGCCGAGAATCCGGGTCCAGGTGATGTGTTCAACGAGATCGGACCGATCGCCCTGCCCGAGTAAGAGGAATCCGAAATGCGCGTAGCCCTTTACCAATGTCCACCACTGCCTTTGGATGTCGCCGGCAACCTACAACGCCTTCAGCAGTTGGCGCAGGAAGCCAAAGGCGCCGATTTACTGGTGCTGCCGGAGATGTTCCTGACCGGTTACAACATCGGTGTGGACGCCGTCAGTGTGCTGGCCGAAGTGCACAACGGTGAATCGGCGCAGCAGGTTGCGCGCATTG
The DNA here is from genome assembly GCF_002277815.1 of Pseudomonas sp. ERMR1:02. Taxonomy (GTDB): domain Bacteria; phylum Pseudomonadota; class Gammaproteobacteria; order Pseudomonadales; family Pseudomonadaceae; genus Aquipseudomonas. The sequence continues at coordinate 683,365 of NZ_NKJI01000001.1, read as the reverse complement.
CCCGGACCGCCGGGATCGCCATTTTGTACGGCTATCCCGAGCGCACCGAGGACGGGCAGATCTACAACGCAGTGCAGTTGATCGACGCTAAGGGCGAGCGCGTCTGCAATTACCGCAAGACCCACCTGTTCGGTGATCTTGACCGCTCGATGTTCAGCCCCGGCACTGACGAATTTCCAGTCGTTGAACTCAACGGCTGGAAGCTCGGCTTCCTGATCTGCTACGACCTGGAGTTCCCGGAAAACGCCCGACGCCTGGCCCTCGACGGTGCCGAACTGATCCTGGCGCCGACGGCGAACATGATTCCCTTTGATTTCATCGCCGACGTCACCGTTCGCTCCCGCGCCTTCGAAAATCAGTGTTACGTGGCCTACGCCAATTATTGCGGGCATGAAGGCGATATCCACTATTGCGGCCAGAGCAGCATCGCGGCGCCGGATGGCAGCCGTATCGCCCAGGCCGGCCTAGATGAAGCGTTGATTGTCGGTGAGCTGGATCGTCAGTTGATGGTCGATTCCCGCGCTGCCAATCGCTACCTCATCGATCGCCGTCCCGAGCTTTACGACGCGCTGAACAAGCGCTAATCCGCTAGCATTGGCACTTCACTGTTCTGGAAGTGCTCATGCCTGCGCTGAATCACCCTCGCCCCCACACTGAAACCCTGGCCAATGGTCTGCGGGTGACGCTGCGCCATGCGCCCGAATTGAAGCGCAGCGCTGCGGCGTTGCGTGTCGCTGCCGGCAGCCATGATGTACCACTGGCCTGGCCCGGTCTGGCGCATTTTCTTGAGCATCTGCTGTTTCTGGGGACTGAGCGTTTTCCCGCAGACCAAGGGTTAATGGCCTACGTCCAGGGTCATGGCGGACAGGTAAACGCGCGGACCAGCGAACGCACCACCGACTACGTTTTCGAGTTACCGCCTCAGGCTTTCAGCGGCGGGCTGGAGCGTCTGGCAGACATGCTCGCCCATCCGCGCATGAATGCGGACGATCAGCGCCGGGAACGGGAGGTGCTACACGCAGAGTTTGTCGCCTGGTCGCAAGATGCGGCAGCCCAACAGCAGTTGGCGCTGTTCGATGGGCTTTCTGACGCTCATCCGCTGAGGGGCTTTCATGCCGGAAACCGTGACAGCCTGCCGGTGCCACAACCCGAATTTCAGCAGGCATTGAAAGGTTTCTATCAGCGGTTTTATCAGATCGGGCAAATGACTCTGAGCTTGACCGGTCCGCAACCGCTCGAAGAATTGAAATCTCTGGCGCAGTCATTCGCTGATGCCATTCCCGAAGGCAAAGCCATCGCGCAACAAGCGCCTGCGCCGTTGATGGACGCTGCGAACAGAAGTTATCAACAGGTGAACGAGCGTCGGCTGGACCTGTTGTTTGCGCTCGAAGCTCTGCCCGATTCATCTCCTGGAGCATTGGCCTTCCTGTGCCATTGGCTGAACGCCGCGAAACCCGGTGGACTGATGGCGCAATTGCGAAACCGCGGTTGGGCCCACAGCCTGAAAGCAACACCCTTGTATCAATTCGCCAGTCAAGCCTTGCTGCACATCGAATTCACACTGAACGCCAACGCGCCGCCAACAGTGATTCGCGAACTGCTGCTGGATTGGCTGAGCTACTTCACCCGGCAAGACTGGAGCGGGTTAAGCAACGAATACAGCGCCTTGCTCCAGCGCCAGCAGCAAGTCAGCGGCGCCTTGCAACTGGCGCGACTGGACAGTGAACAGCGCGAAGGCGGGCTATCTGAACAAGGCGTGAATGCCCTCAAGGAAATCCTGCAACAAATCGGCGCTGTGGATAACTTCACCGGTGAATGGCAACTGCCGTCGCCCAATCCATTCTTGCGATCCGAAGCGCCGGCAACCAACGCCGGGTTGATTCGCGGCCAGACCAGCGCCCACCGTGGCCTACGCACCTTTGCCCAGGATCGCTCGCGTAGTCGGCGCGAACGCTCGCCGATGCAATTTAGCCAGGCATTGCCGGACAACAGCGCTGAAGGTGCGGTGTATGTGCGCTGGCGCCTGGACTCGGCACCAAGCGGTAGTCTCCAATCGCGTTTGGAAAACAACCTGCAACCTCTGCGCGAAGAAGCTCGGCAAGCGGGCGTGGATTTTTCGTTCAACGCATCGGCCAACGAATGGCTACTAACGATGACCGGACTCCAGGAGCCAATGCCCACAGTTCTGGAACATGTGCTGAAAACGCTGGCAAATCATGATGTCAAATTCACACAGAATGAGTCAGCATTGATGCCGATCCGGCAACTGCTCAAGGCACTTCCCGCTCACATACTTGCGCGGACCACTGACTTGGATGACGCGCAACAACTCTGGTCGAGTTCGCGCTGGGACGGACTGGCGATTGGCCTGTCGGCTCAGACCCAAGCAGCAATGGGCCTGGCGTTGAGCCGCATCCCCGGCACACCTGACAATCAGCTCACCCCACCGCCATCAATTCATGCACACCACCTCTGGAGCACCGTTGAAACCGCCTCCAGCGAAAGCGCGTTGCTGCTGTTCTGCCCGACAGCCTCGACGGACATCGTCGACGAAGCGGCGTGGCGTTTGCTCGCTCACATCTCTCAAACCCCGTTCTACCAACGCTTGCGGGTAGAGCTTCAACTTGGCTACGCGGTGTTCAGCGCATTGCGCCAGTTGCACGGGCAAACCGGGCTGCTTTTTGGTGTGCAATCGCCGAGCGTCGCGCCACCGGATCTGCTGCAACACATCGAACAGTTTCTGAATGGTTTGCCGGACATGATCCGCGACTTCGATAACGCCAGTTTCCTCACCCTGCGCCAAGCCCTGGCCGATCAGTTCGCCAGCGCCGCCTTGTCCAACGCCCAAGCCGCCGAACTGCTCTGGCAGGGCAAACTGGCCGGCCGCTCGTCGGATTATCTAGTGCAACTGCCCGAGGCGATTCTTTTACTTGATCGACCTGCACTCATCGCCGCCGCCCAACGCCTGATTCAAGCCGAAGGTGGTTGGCGCTGCCTGTCCAGCGGGCCGTGCCCCGGCTCACCTTGGCAAGTGGCAAATTGATCATTACAAAGGCTGCAATTAACTTTCTCGAACATTTGCAGCCATTTCCTTTGAAATTTTAAGTAGCATAGCTGCCTAACTATCTGAACATCTCCCACTGGAGGTGGACTATATGTATAGGTCTCAACTGTCCCATCACCTGAAGGAGCGCTCCCATGGCCTGGTCCAAACCTGCTTACACCGACCTGCGTATCGGCTTTGAAGTCACCATGTACTTCGCCAGCCGCTAAGCTCTGCCTTGGCAGAAATGCAGTTCAACGCCTCGGTTATGCCGAGGCGTTTTATTTTCAGCGTTACTTTTATTTTCAGCGTTACTTATTTTCAGCGTTGCAATGATGGAGCACCCATGTTTGTCCAGATTTTAGGTTCCGCCGCTGGCGGCGGTTTCCCCCAGTGGAACTGCAACTGCGTGAACTGCGCAGGTTTTCGCGACGGCAGCCTGCGGGCCAAGGCACGGACCCAGTCGTCCATCGCGATTTCCGATGACGGCGTGAATTGGGTGCTGTGCAACACCTCCCCGGACATCCGTGCCCAGCTCCAGAGCTTCGCCCCGATGCAACCGGGCCGCGCCCTGCGTGATACAGGCATCAGCGCGATCATCCTGATGGACAGCCAGATCGATCACACCACTGGCCTGCTCAGCCTGCGCGAAGGTTGCCCGCATCAGGTCTGGTGCACCGACATGGTCCATGAAGACCTGAGCACCGGTTTCCCGCTGTTCAACATGCTGACCCACTGGAACGGCGGCCTGACCTGGAACCGCATCGAACTGGACCAGAGCTTCAGCATCCCGGCCTGCCCGAACCTGCGTTTCACACCGTTGCCATTGCGCAGCGCCGCGCCACCCTATTCGCCGCACCGTTTCGACCCGCATCCGGGCGACAATATCGGCCTGGTCGTCGAGGACCTGAGCACCGGCGGTAAACTGTTCTACGCACCCGGTCTGGGCAAGGTCGATGCGTCGTTGCTGAAGATCATGGCTGGCAGCGATTGCCTGCTGGTGGACGGCACGCTGTGGGACGACGACGAGATGCAGCGCCGTGGCGTCGGCACCCGCACCGGTCGTGAGATGGGGCATCTGGCGCAGAACGGCCCCGGCGGCATGCTCGAAGTGCTTGAGCAATTGCCCACGCAGCGCAAGGTGCTTATCCACATCAACAACACCAACCCGATTCTCGATGAGGATTCGCCGGAACGCGCGGAGCTGGATCGGCGCCAGGTTGAAGTGGCGTATGACGGCATGAGTATTGTGCTGTAGCGGATGGCCTCATCGCGGGCAAGCCTCGCTCCTACAAGGACACCATCAATCCCTGTAGGAGCGAGGCTTGCCCGCGAAGGCGTCCGACCCGACACCCAAGAATCCACCGGTAATACCCGGAGAACCGCAATGACCGACACCCCAATGTCCCCCGCCGAATTCGAAGCCGCCCTGCGCGCCAAGGGCGCCTATTACCACATCCATCACCCGTACCACGTGGCGATGTACGAAGGCCGGGCAACCCGCGAGCAGATCCAGGGCTGGGTCGCCAACCGCTTTTACTATCAGGTGAACATTCCCCTGAAGGACGCCGCCATTCTGGCCAACTGCCCGGACCGCGAGATCCGTCGCGAGTGGATTCAGCGCTTGCTGGACCACGACGGCGCCCCCGGTGAGGACGGCGGCATCGAAGCCTGGCTGCGTCTGGGCCAGGCGGTCGGCCTCGACCCGGATCAGCTGCGCTCCCAGGAGCTGGTACTGCCCGGCGTACGTTTCGCCGTCGACGCCTACGTCAACTTCGCCCGCCGCGCCAGTTGGCAGGAAGCCGCCAGCAGCTCGCTGACCGAACTGTTCGCGCCACAGATCCACCAGTCGCGCCTGGACAGCTGGCCGCAGCATTACCCGTGGATCGACCCGGCCGGCTACGAATATTTCCGCACACGCCTGGGCCAGGCGCGACGGGATGTCGAGCATGGTCTGGCGATCACCTTGCAGCACTACACGACGCGTGAAGGCCAGGAGCGCATGCTGGAAATTCTCCAGTTCAAACTGGACATTCTTTGGAGCATGCTCGATGCCATGAGCATGGCTTACGAGTTGAATCGCCCGCCGTATCACAGCGTGACCGGGCAACGGGTCTGGCATAAAGGAATTACGTTATGAGTTTCGATCGCAGAAAGACTCCGAGCTGGCGTACCGGTTACCGTTTCCAATACGAACCGGCACAGAAAGGCCACGTGCTGCTGTACCCGGAAGGCATGATTAAACTCAATGAAAGCGCCGCGCTGATCGGCGGCCTGATCGATGGCCAACGCGATGTCACGGCGATCATCGCCGAGCTCGACAAGCAGTTTCCCGGCGTGCCGGAGCTCGGTGAAGACATCGAGCAATTCATGGAGGTCGCTCGTGCTCAGCACTGGATCGAACTTGCCTGACCACGTGTCGGACAAGTTACCGCCCAAACCGGAAATTGGCCTGCCGCTATGGCTGCTGGCCGAGCTGACCTATCGTTGCCCGCTGCAATGCCCGTACTGCTCCAATCCGCTGGACTTCGCCGAGCAAGGCAAGGAATTGAGCACCGAGCAGTGGATCAAGGTGTTTCGCGAAGCGCGGGAAATGGGCGCGGCGCAGTTGGGTTTTTCCGGCGGTGAACCGCTGGTGCGCCAGGACCTCGCCGAGCTGATCGCCGAGGCGCGCCAGCTGGGTTTCTACACCAACCTGATCACCTCCGGCATCGGCCTGACCGAGCAAAAAATCAGCGACTTTAAAAAGGCCGGCCTCGATCATATCCAGATCAGTTTCCAGGCCAGCGACGAACAGGTGAACAACCTGCTCGCCGGCTCGAAAAAGGCCTTCGCGCAGAAGCTGGAAATGGCCCGCGCAGTGAAAGCCCACGGCTATCCGATGGTGCTGAATTTCGTCACCCACCGGCACAACATCGACAAGATCGACCGCATCATCGAGCTGTGCATCGCCCTTGAGGCGGACTTCGTCGAACTCGCCACCTGCCAGTTCTACGGTTGGGCGCAGCTCAATCGGGTCGGGCTGTTGCCGACCCAGGAACAGCTCGTTCGAGCAGAGCGCATCACCAATGAATATCGCGCGAAACTCGAAGCCGAAGGGCATCCGTGCAAACTGATTTTTGTCACGCCGGACTATTATGAAGAACGTCCGAAAGCCTGTATGAACGGCTGGGGCAGTATTTTTCTGACCGTCACGCCGGACGGAACGGCGCTGCCGTGTCATGGTGCCAGACAGATGCCGGTGCAATTTCCCAACGTGCGCGACCACAGCATGCAGCACATCTGGTACGACTCGTTCGGCTTCAACCGTTTTCGCGGTTACGACTGGATGCCCGAGCCGTGCCGTTCCTGCGACGAGAAAGAAAAAGACTTCGGCGGCTGTCGCTGCCAGGCGTTTATGCTCACGGGTGACGCGAGCAATGCCGACCCGGTGTGCAGCAAATCGCACCATCACGACGTGATCCTCAAGGCTCGCGAAGAAGCCGAGCACGCCACCCAGTCCATCGAACAACTGGCCTTTCGCAATGAACGAAACTCACGCCTTATCGCCAAAAGCTGAACCCTTCAGCGCTGCCAAGGCCGTTGCGGCCGGCATCGATTTTGCTGAACTGCAGGTAGGCCGACATGGCCTGTTCTGGAACGAATACCGCCCTGAAGATGCTGCATGTCGCATCTGGCATTGGCGCGATGGCGTCGCGAACTGCCTGACGCCGCCGGGATTCAGTGTGCGCAGCCGGGTGTACGAATATGGCGGTGGTGCGTTTTGTCTGACCGATGACGGGGTGGTTTTCGTCAACGAGGCTGACCAGCAGCTATATCGTCAATCGCTACTGCGCGAGGCACCCGAGGTGCTGACATCCGGTGTATGCCGCTATGGCGACTTGCAGTTCGCCAACGGGCAAATCCTGGCGGTTGAAGAGAACCGCGACCGGCATCGTCTGGTGGTGATCGATCTGGCTGATGGCAAGCGCCATTTGCTGGCCGAAGGCGCCGACTTCTACGCCGCCCCAACCCTCAGTCCTGATTCGCAACGCCTGGCGTGGATCGAGTGGAGTCGCCCGGATCAGCCATGGACCGCAACCCGTTTGATGGTTGCCGAACGCCAGAGCGACGGTGGTTTTGGCCCAGCCCGTTGCGTGGCCGGTGACGGGATTCAAGAGTCCCTGCAGCAACCGCGATTTGATAACAGCGGTCGATTGTTTTGCCTGACGGATCGTGGCGGTTACTGGCAGCCTTGGGTGGAATCGGCAAACGGTCTGACCCCTTTGCCGAGCGCTGGCGCAGATTATGGTCCCGCCCCTTGGCAGCTCGGTGGATGCACCTGGTTGCCGCTGAGCGAAGACCGCTATCTGGCGAGTTGGACCGAAGGCGGATTCGGTCGATTGGGTATTTGCGGGGAAACTTGTGAAGAGTTCACTGGCGACTACACCCGCTTGCGCAGTCTCGCCCTGGATAAGCAATTCATTTATTGCATCGCGGCATCGCCGATCAGTTCCTCGTCGGTGATCGCCATCGACCGCCAGACCCGGCAGGTCAAGGTGCTGGCTGGTGGCATCAGCCCATTGCCCGCCGAGCAGATCAGCCGCCCGCAAACCCTGCGCTATCCAAGCGGTTCTGGCGAAGCCCACGGTTTCTTCTACCCGGCAATGACAGGCGAAGCAAAACCGCCACTGGTGGTTTTCATCCACGGCGGCCCGACTTCGGCGTGCTATCCGGTGCTCGACCCGCGCATCCAGTACTGGGCCCAACGCGGTTTCGCCGTGGCCGACCTCAACTACCGTGGTAGCAGCGGCTACGGCCGTACTTACCGCCAGGCTCTGCATTTGAGTTGGGGTGATGTCGATGTCGAAGACGCCTGCGCGGTGGTCAGCCATCTCGCCGATCGCGGATTGATCGATGCCGACAAGGCGTTCATTCGCGGCGGCAGTGCCGGTGGTTACACCACACTGTGCGCGCTGGCCTTCCACAACGTGTTTCGGGCCGGCGCCAGCCTGTATGGGGTCAGCGACCCAGTTGCATTGGTTCGGTCAACGCACAAGTTCGAAGGCGACTACCTCGATTGGTTGATCGGCGATCCCGTGCAAGACGCCGAGCGCTACGCCGCACGAACGCCGCTGCTGCACGCTGGCAACATCTGCGTGCCGGTGATCTTCTTTCAAGGGGAACTGGACGCCGTGGTAGTGCCGCAGCAGACCCGCGACATGGTTGAAGCGCTGCAGAACAATGGCATTCTGGCCGAGGCCCATTACTATGCGGACGAACGCCATGGCTTCCGCAAGGCCGGCAATCAGGCCCATGCGCTGGAGCAGGAGTGGTTGTTTTATCGGCGGGTGATGGATCAGGTGGACTGAAGTCTGCGCCTGGCTCAGAAACTGTGGCTTCCTTTCGCGGGCAAGTCGAATCGTCGCACCGCTCGCTCCTACAGGTTTATGGCACCCTTGTAGGAGCGAGGCTTGCCCGCGAAAGCGATTTACCTGACGCAGCTGAACTCAACGCTTGGCGATGATATACACCGCATGCACGATCCCCGGAATGTAACCGCACAACGTCAACAGCAACGACAACAAGCCTCGCTGGCGTTGTTGAGTACTTTGCTTGAGGAAGTGATGAATCGGCCGGATGAACGCTTGAATAGCGCTTCGGAACTGGATGGCCTGAACTGAATACTTTTTCGCAGGCATAAGAAAACCCCGCCGAAGCGGGGCTTTGCAGACTGTTTCCCTGACATCCTTTTCATTCCGCCATCCTGGCAGAATCCTACGTGTCCGTGTTGTTGCTTTGCGCTTCCTGCGCTACGTCCATGTGAAGTAGATTAGCTGTGGATCCAATTTGCTTCTATGGGAGAACAGCAGCACGGCATGTAAGAGAATGCTTACATGCCGTTACATTCTCAGAACTGCGCTGCGTCCAGCAGGAACAGCGACTCGCTTCCCGCCTTCACAGATGCGCTCAACGAGTGAATCCGCGGCAGCAGGCGGGCAAAGTAGAAACGTGCGGTGCCCATTTTGCTCGCGTAGAAGTCGTCCTGCGCTTCCTTGCCCATGGCAGCCTTGGCCATCAGTGCCCACATGTAGGCATAGGCCACATAACCGAAAGCTTGCAGGTACTCGACCGACGCCGCGCCGATTTCATTCGGGTTGTTTTTCGCCCGGTCAAGCAACCAGGCGGTCAGTTCATCGAGGGTTGTCACGGCATCGTTCAGCGGTTTGGTGAACTCCGCCAGGTCAGCGCTGGCAGTCGCGGTAAAGTGACGAATCTCGTCGGCGAACAGGTTATAGAACGCCCCGCCGCTGCCAACAATCTTGCGCCCGACCAGGTCGAGCGCCTGAATACCATTGGTACCTTCGTAGATCTGGGTGATGCGCACGTCGCGCACCAGTTGCTCCTGGCCCCATTCACGGATGTAGCCATGGCCGCCGAACACCTGCTGGCCGTGGATCGTGGTTTCCAGGCCGAGGTCGGTCAGAAACGCCTTGGCGACGGGTGTCAGCAGCGCCACCAAGTCTTCCGCACGTTTACGCGTCGTGGCGTCTTCGCTGAACTTGGCGGTGTCCAGTTGCATGGCGACGTAAGTGGAAAAGGCACGGCCGCCTTCGTTCGAGGCTTTCATGGTCAGCAACATGCGACGCACGTCCGGGTGGACGATGATCGGGTCGGCCACTTTGTCCTTGTTCTGCGCGCCGGTCGGCGAACGGCTTTGCAGGCGATCCCGGGCGTATTCGACGGCGTTCTGATAGGAGCGTTCGCCGGTGGCCAGACCCTGGATGCCAACGCCCAGACGCTCGTAGTTCATCATGGTGAACATCGCCGCCAAACCTTTGTTTGGCTCGCCGACCAGATAACCCACGGCTTCGTCGAAGTTCATCACACAGGTCGCGGAGGCCTGAATGCCCATCTTGTGTTCGATCGAACCGCAGCTCAAAGGGTTGCGCTCGCCCAGGCTGCCATCGGCATTGACCATGAACTTGGGCACCAGGAACAGCGAAATGCCTTTGGGCCCCGCCGGTGCGTCCGGCAGCTTGGCCAGTACCAGGTGAATGATGTTTTCGGTCAGGTCGTGTTCACCGCCGGTGATGAAAATCTTGGTGCCGCTGACCTTGTAAGAACCGTCGGCCTGGGGCTCGGCCTTGGTGCGGATGATCCCCAGGTCGGTGCCGGCGTGCGGCTCGGTCAGGCACATGGAGCCGGCCCAGATACCGGCGTACATGTTCGGCAGGTAAGCGGCTTTCAGCGCTTCGCTGGCGTGGGCGTTGATCGACAGGCAGGCCCCGGCGGTCAGCATCGGGTACAGACCGAACGACAGGCTGGCGGAGTTGACCATTTCTTCGACCTGAGCCGAAACCGCTTTGGGCATGCCCATGCCGCCGTAGGCCGGATCGCCACCGACACCGACCCAACCGCCTTCAGCGTAGGTCTGATAAGCCTGCGCAAAACCGGCCGGCGTGGTGACAGCTCCGTCTGCCCAGTGGCAGCCCTCTTCGTCCGCCGCGCGGCTCAGGGGAGCAATGCTTTTACTGGTGACCTTGCCAGCCTCTTCGAGAATGGCTTCGACCGTTTCAGCATCGACGGTATCGGCCAGCGCCGGCAGCTCGGCCCAAAGTTTGGCGACCTCGAAAACTTCATTGAGGACGAAGCGCATATCGCGCAGGGGCGCTTTGTAGTCAGCCATGGCAAACCTCGCAAGATCTAATACAGGTGATTCACAGGAATGGTGCTTTGGATGGGTCCGAGTGTAACCCAACAACTTTTGTAACACATAGGGTCAGCACATGACCGATTTGTAATTTTTAGTCACTGGCGTAGTGACCTTCAGAATGCATTCGCGGGCAAGCCTCGCTCCTACAGTTTTTTGTCGGTCACACAATTTGCGTTCGACGACGACTGTAGGAGCGAGCTTGCTCGCGAAAAACCCGAAGGCGCCGTTTGGCATCTGGTTTTACGCGTTATCGTTCACGACCATCGCGAGCAAGCTCGCTCCTACAGGGGGAGGCGTCAGAGCGCAAACAACTCCGCCGGCAGCTGCATCAAACAATCACTCCCCGCCTCGATCGCCGCCCGATGCGCGGAAGTGCGGGGCAACAGTCGCTTGAAGTAAAACTCGCAGGTCGCCAGTTTCGCCCGGCAGAAATCCGCGTCACCGCTGCCTGACTCAAGCTGTGCCTGCGCCACCAATGCCATTCGCAACCACAAATAGCCGAGAATGATGTAGCCGCTGTACATCAGATAATCCACCGATGCGGCGCCGACTTCATCCGGATTCTTCATCGCGGCCATGCCAACCCGGGTCGTCAATTCACCCCATTGCTGATTCAGCTCATTGAGCTGAGCCACATACTCGGCCAATTGCGGATGCTCGGCGTTAACCGCGCATAACTTGTGAACGATTTTGGTAAAGCCACGCAGCAGTTTGCCCTGGCTGCCAAGGACTTTACGCCCCAGCAGGTCCAGTGCCTGAATGCCGTTGGTGCCTTCATAGATCGGTGCAATCCGGCAGTCACGAACCAACTGCTCCATACCCCATTCACGAATAAAGCCATGGCCGCCGAACACTTGCATGCCGTGATTGGTCACTTCCAGGCCGGTTTCGGTCATGAAGGCTTTGCAGATCGGAGTCAGAAACGCCAACAGGTCCTCGGCGTCCTGACGCGCCGTTTCATCGGAGCTCAGATGGGCGACATCCAGCAACTGCGCGGTGAAATAGGTCAGTGCCCGGTTGCCTTCGTTGAAGGCCTTCATGGTCAGCAACATCCGGCGTACATCCGGATGAACAATGATCGGGTCGGCGGCTTTTTCCGGCGCTTTCGGGCCGGTCAACGCGCGCATCTGCAAACGCTCGTTGGCGTACTTGATCGCCCCCTGGAAACTCGCCTCGCCCAGACACAAACCCTGCATGCCGGTGCCCAGCCGCGCGTGGTTCATCATGGTAAACATGCAATTGAGGCCCTTGTTTGCTTCACCGATCAAAAAGCCCTTGGCTGCGTCGAAGTTCAGCACGCAGGTGGCCGAGGCCTTGATGCCCATTTTGTGCTCGATGGAACCGCAGGACACGCCATTGCGCGCGCCTGCTTCGCCCCCGGCATCGGGCAGAAACTTGGGCACTATGAACAGCGAAATGCCTTTGGTCCCGGCCGGTGCATCCGGCAGTTTCGCCAGCACCAGGTGAATGATGTTGTCGCTCATGTCGTGTTCACCGGCTGAGATGAAAATCTTGCTGCCGGAGATCGCATAACTGCCATCGGCCTGGGGTATGGCGCGGGTCTTGATGATGCCCAGATCGGTGCCGCAATGGGCTTCGGTCAGGCACATGGTGCCGGTCCATTGGCCGGCGGTGAGCTTGCTCAGGTAGGTCTGTTTCTGGTCTTCGGTGCCATGGGCGTGGATCGCCGACATGGCGCCGTGGGTCAGGCCGGGGTACATGCCCCACGATGTGTTGCTTGAAGCTACCATTTCGCTGATGACCAGCCCCAAAGAGCTGGGCAGACCCTGGCCACCGTAAGCCGGATCCGCCGCCAGGCCATGCCAGCCGCCTTCCACATATTGTGCGAAAGCCTGCTTGAAGCCTGCAGGTGTTGTCACCACGCCATTGTCGAAATGGCAGCCCTCTTCGTCGCCGCTGCGATTGAGTGGCGACAGGACGTTCTCACAGAATTTTGCGCCTTCCTCGAGGATCGCACTGATCATGTCCGGGCTGGCGTCCGCAGCACCCAGCGCCGCGTAGTTGCTGTGAAATCGAAGACGTGGTCGATCAAAAAGCGCATGTCGCGCAGGGGTGCTTTGTACTCGGGCATGGTCATTTCTCCGGCGGCAGATTTCTTCAACCTACTGCTGGCAATCACGCCTCACAATCACTGTATATACGCTGAATGCGCCATCATCACCCAACCGCAGCGGCGTCCATGCGCACGGCCCCGCGGCGGTTCTGCCCGAATGCCACCACGCAGTTACGCCCGGCGCCCTTGGCGCTATAGAGCGCCTGGTCAGCGGACTTGAGCACTTCCTCGGGGGTGCGTTGCTCCACCCGCTCGGCGACGCCGATGCTGACAGTGACCGACACGCTCGAAGCGGCGGAACCGGAGCGGCGCTGACGCCCCTGACTATCATCCTGCGGACGGCTGTCCTGATTGCGTAGATGAATGTTGTAGGTGGCGATGGATTCGCGGATTACTTCGAGATGCGGCAAGCACTCTTCGAGGGTCTTGCCTGCAAACACCAGGGCGAATTCCTCACCGCCGTAGCGATACGCCTTACCGCCGCCTCCGATTTTCGACAGTTTGCTGGCGACCAGTCGCAACACCTGGTCACCGACATCGTGGCCGTGGGTGTCGTTGAATTTCTTGAAGTGGTCGACGTCGCTCATCGCCAGCACATAGTTACGCCCCAGGCGCTGCATACGTTCGTTCAGGGCGCGGCGCCCCGGCAGCCCCGTCAGCTCGTCACGAAAGGCCATTTGATAGGCCTCATGAGCAACGGCGGCAGCGATCATCAACATCACCTGACTACACATGATGTTCAGGGTGAACGGCAGAATGAAGGTTTTCGGCAGCATCCAGAACAGCCCGAGCAAGCCCACCAGTTGCGCAGCGTGGAGCGGTCTCGGGTTGCGCCAATACTGCCCGGCCAACAGCAGGAATGATGCGATGAACACCGGATACGACAACTGGATCAGGCTCATCCAGGCGCCGTGCAAGGCCGGCCAGCGAATCTCCGACAACCACATCAGCAACGCCTGCGGGTAACTTTGCTCCAGCCCCAACGCCACGCTGCCCACCGCCAGCAACACCGCGAAACGCGCCACCATGTCCTGGAACAGATGTGTTCGCTCCTGCCATGCGGCGAACACACCAAACAGCAGCGGCAGCAGCAGGCAGCACAAATGAAAGACCACCGCGGCGTCTTCGCGAACCTTGCCGTTGTCGCGGTAATAGTCGGTCTGGGTGTCGAGCAGGAAGTAGGCGATGTACACCGTGACCATCAGAAACAGCTCACGTTGACGTCGGTAAACCGCGCAGTAAGCACCACCGAGCAACAGCACCAGGGTAGGTAGCACGTTGAACAGTGACGTGAAGAACACGTTCAGATCCTTGACGTACGCAGCCGCGAGCCCCGCCAGCAACAGCAGTAATGACGGCAGGAAATGACTGAAACGTACAGCGGAAGAACGCGGCAAGGGTAAAGCTCCGACCGTCAAAGCGATTGATGGCATTGTGCCCAGCACTTTAACGGCAGAAATCCGGATTTGCTGAGTGAAAATACTGAGGTATTTGTAAAAGATCGTCACTGGCGACCATCAGAGTCGCCAGTGACGCAAGGGGAGTAATGTTAGAGGTCGTTGTTGAACGGTTGCAGCGGCCCTTGTAGAGCAGTGCGTCCTTCGGCACCGACCGGTTGAAGCAAGATATTGGCGTCCAGCGCCTGGCGGGTGGTGACATTCGGACCGGCCGCTTTTTGTACAACGGCGTTTTCGTCACCCTTTTCGCCCTGTGGGAGTATCAGTGATGGATGATCAAACGGTGCCCGTTCCCATGCGACCCGAGGGTCGGTCAACCCGACTTCCATGAACTTGACCAGTGCATCCACTTCATCCGGGGTGAGGTTCAGTCGGGTCATGTCCGGATCAAGATTTGAGGCGTTGTGCTGATTGACCGCCGGGTGGTCGAATCCGCTGGTGTTACTCGCATCTTCGCCACGCCGGTCGCCGCCACGGTTGTAGAATTCCATGACCTGCTGCAGCGTCGCGCGGCTGCCGTTGTGGAAGTAGGGCCCGGTCAGCGCAATGTTGCGCAACGTCGGAGTCTTGAAGGCGCCATCGACAGAGTCGCGGAAACCGACATTGGGTTTGAGCGTTGGGTCACAAGGAATCGCCGGACTCAAACGCGCTTCGAAGGTGCACACATCGACATCCAGCGGGTCAGGGATCGAGCCACCCTTCAGTACGGTGTTGTACTCGCGGGTGAAAGACAATGGGTTGCCCCAGGCATCCGACCCACCGACCGCCAAGTCTTCCGAGGCCGGACGCACCCCGGTGTTGTAGAAGCCGTTGTCATACAACGTGGTCAGGCCATCTGCCATGACCATGCGCTCGATACGTTCCCGAGGCTGGAACAGTAAACGGCTGCCGGCGTTGGTCAATTCCGCGCCACCGTGGCAACTGATGCACTTGCCCTTACCCAGGAACAGGTTCATGCCCTGGACCTGCTGGTCGTTCATAGCCGTGTGATCGCCCTGCAAATAGGCATCCAATGGTGCCCGGTCCGAGATCAGCGTGGACTCATACATCTGGATCGCCAACCCGAAGAACAACGGGAAGTTCGCTTCCATCTGGGTGTACGGCGCGCCGCCCAAGGAAACCTGCTGCGTGGCGTTCCACAGGCGTGGCTGGAACGCAGCCTTAACCAGCTCGCGGTACGTCGGCCGACGGGCGCCGGACACTGATGCCAGTACTGAATCGGTTGAGGAGATCCGCTGCTGCCTGAGCATCAGGGAGTCGAGCATGCGCCGGCCAATGTCAGCGAAGGTACGACCGCCGCAGGACATTTCCACCGGGCTGCCTGGAGGCCCTACCGATTGCGAGGCGGCGGAAGCATCTTTAAGCGCCAGTCGTACTTTGAGCGCCACGCCGCTGGCGTCCTTGGTCACGTAGATCCGGCATCGGGGTCGCGATTGCCGAAGGGCGAGAAGCCGTTGAACACATTGTTGGCCCGACCATCCCAGAAGTTGCGCACGTTGAACGCAGCGTTGATCACCGTCGGCGCGTTACGCCCGGTGCTGCGGCGAACATTGATGCCGCCTACCTGGAAGATGCCGTCCGGTTGCTGGATGCATTTATCGAAACGAGTCTGTTGAGGCTTGACGAAGTTGGCGTCGAATACGCCTTGTGAACCGATCACGTCGTCGGTCGAATAGAGAATCGCCGAGTTGCGATCCATTGGATCGGCCAATACATGGGTCGGAAAATCGTTTTTCTTCAGCAGATAGTTGGGCCCGCCCTTGCCACCGGATTTGGTAGTGTAGCTCGACACGTCCCCCGGAATGTTGGAGGCGGCAAACGGTTTGTTGAAGATCGACGAGACGTTCGCGTTGGTATTCGCCAGGCCGGGGTTGATCTGATTGGTAGTCCGATGATCGGCGCCCGCGTGGAAGTGGCAGGAGGCGCAAGCAGTAGAACCATCGCTGCCGACATCCATGTCCCAGAACAGCGCTTTGCCCAGCAGAACCGCTGCCGAGCGGTTGAGCACGTAGTCCGTCATCAGATCGACTTTGCGCCCGCCTTCGGTGCCCGACGGGTCGGGTGGCGTCATACCGCGCAGCGATTGCAGTGAGGGCACGTCTGGCACTACCGGATTGACCACTACCGGGTCAGCAGCCCAGGCATTCACGACCGGCAGACCGATGGCAAGCAGAGCGCCCGCCATCGCATGGGACTTACGAGTGGTTCGAAAGATGCTCAAGTACTTATCCATGATGACATTCTCCCAGTACGGAGTAGCCAGGCTCCGTGATTCTCCTGTTGCGAGATGAACTCATCGCCATGAAACCTAATGCTCGCACCCGTAATAACACCAACACAAGTTGGCCTGGCACAGCAAGGCATAACAGGCAAAGTACTCTCTTGGCTCAGGCTTGATTAATTATTGTTATGTCGCACCTCCGAGGGGTGCTTAACCTACTCTAGCCGTAACAAAAAATTTCAACAGCCAAATTTCAATATTTTTTAATTCTGCCCCAGTTAAAAATTGCCGAACGAGAATGCTGGGCAATCAGCCTCAACAGTAATTTCACTTACCCCTCAATTCCGGTGTAGTTTCCCCCACTATCGGGGAACATTCCCCAACAACACATACAGGGCGTTCATCAGTACATCGCAAAGGCCAATATTTAAAGGGCCTAGCGCACCAACCGGCGTTTATAAATAAACTGGCAGAGTAATTGCTAACTCATACAACACAGGGTAAGCGGACATCTAAGAGACCGCCTACCAATCTAACTTTGTGCAAGGGAGAAACAGAAATCAAATACAGATACTCCACTCGTGCGCAAGTTGCACCGCGCAAGCTATGTTTATTTTCATATCGAAACACAATCAATTTTTACAACTAACACCTCAGTATATTTTTCTTGTAACGCCTCTCCCACCTGGCGTAGATATAGACAATACTTCTCAATTAGTACTTATGACTGAGCGCACCCAGCGAGCACCACAACTTCAACTCCGCAGGTTCCCGAACATGGGTATATATCCCCCCTATATTGGTGAATATCAATTCGGCAGTGTTGTGCGCAATATCCTCCCTGACTGCGCAGCCCGCAGTTCTAGTGCGCCGGCGACTATTTGTGACTAATTATTCCATTCAGGCACGCCAACTGCTTTGCAGGCCTCAGGCTCAAGGAAATGTCTATAGCGATTGCGTCCGTAACCGGCCGACGCAATGCAGGATGAAAGCATCCGAACGGTAAGTGTCGACCGTACACAGGCACTTATCCCGTTGGATCGAGCCCCTTCGACACTCACAGCTTTGCGCTTTTCTTGCGCAGGATTCAGCGCAGCAGCAGATCCGTGAATCGATTGGCCGGCAACAGGTCCTGCAATATATTGGAGAGAACCATGAGCTTATTCGTACACGAAAGAGCGCTCGCGACACCACCGCTCCCCAAGCCCTTAAATGGTATTTTCGGTCGCTACGCGCTGCTCGCCAGTGTCGTCGCTGTCGCACTGACCGTTGCTGGGGGAGGTGATGCCTTTGCTAAAGGGGGTACGGCGAAACCCGTCAAGGGCGCGCCCTCGCCATTCACGACACCCACGCTGCCTGATCCGGTTTTCGCAAACCCCACTGCAATTCATGGCTTTGACGTTACAGGTTTTATCCAGAACATGACGCTGGATCCCACTAATGTTAATTGCCCTGGCACCACTGATCCTGGGCGTTTGGGGGTACTGTCCAACTGAACGGCGTTACCATTACCGTCCCTTGCAATACGATTATGCAGATGCCGGCCAACACCCTGACCTGGGCAGAATTCGTCAAGGGCGGATCGCTGGCACTCAACAAGGGACCGACTTCATATCCCTCGTTCGAGATCCACGTGGTAGGTAATACTGTCTCCAACAAGCAAATAGCCGGGCTGATTTTTGTCTCCCAGCAAGCAGCGAACGCTGGTAGTGGGGTCATCACCCGGATCGACTTCACCAATGGCAACCTCGAAGTTGACAGTGGCAACCCGTCGCAACCGACGATCATCCAGATCAACGACCCGAATGGACGTTTTGGCCGCGCCCAAAGCCCCGACCCACGCTTCTCCGTCGATGATGCGAACCCGACTATCCACGCCGCCACCGGCTACCCGATGTGCGTGCCGCGCAGCATTTCCGGGGAAGACGCACTCTGCCCACAGAAAAACCGCCCGAAAGTGGTCACCCCGACAACGACCAATAACTGCCGTAATTTCAGCCAGGCTGGCGTAACTCCTCCTGTCAGTGGAGAGCTTTCCCCTCCGGTGACGGGCCAGACCTATTGCAGCCAATACGTCATGAAGAGATTCAGCGATGCTTCGCGCACTGCAACGGACCCAGACCCGACGCAACAGGCACCGTTCGAGGTGGGCGACTTCATCAGCTATTCCGGCACACTGTTCAAATCAACCACATCCGGAGCTCCGGACTTCATCTCTGCGCATACGATTGAAGCCAACGTCGGCATCTACACTCAGCCCGGTACCCAGCCCAGCTACCTGTCTATCGGGGAGTTCGGTATCGGCACTGCGGACCCAGCGGCAACAGCCATCAACGGTGTAGCTCAGGAAACGCAGGACCGGCTGGTTCTTGAAGCCTCGACAACCGATATAAAGACCCCGGTCGACATTTATCTGATAGATGTCAATCCGTCGACAGGCGTACAAACCAATCGCTGGGTTACACCCTTTGAGATGACTGGTGAATGCGACCCTGCCCTGGGTCTTGCGGCAAGTTGCCTGGGCGCCTCGGGCGGTATTACCACGCAGAACGTCGGACCTCAGCCACAACGCGCCAGGATACGGGCGACCAAGGCACCCACTGGCCTTCTCAGTCAGCCGACCCGAACCTTGCGTGTAGTTGCGCGCTCACTGTGTGTTCCACAGCAAACGGCCTCACAAACCGTCGTAGACAGTTGCATCCAGAACGCCAGCAGGCTGACGGTAGCCAATGGATTGGTCGCTGGACAGTACGTGGCGCCCGTGTTTGAGTTCATCTTTCCGGAAGGCGTCAAGCCTGGCGATCCCGTTGTACCGAACGATTTCTGGCACCTGCCATTCATACGTAACGGAGAGGGCGCGAATTCTCCAGGCGGTGTCGGTCCTTTAGCCCCAACGCCATGGTGATCATGGGTCTGACGACCGAGCAAAAAAAAACCGCCGCTCCCGAGGGAGCGGCGGTTTTTTTAAGGACTGTATTAAGGCTTAGTAACCCAGTGCGAAGTCTTCTTCTTTCATGTCCATCAGGTTGTTGGCTCCCGACAGCATGGTTACAACGTGAGTGCGGGTACGCGGCAGTATGCGCTGGAAGTAGAAGCGCGCAGTCTGCAGCTTGGCGGTGTAGAACGCCTGGTCGGAAGTGCCAGCAGCCAGTTTTTCGGCCGCCAGGCGCGCCATGTCGGCCCAGAAGTAGGCCAGGCAGGCGTAACCGGAATACATCAGGTAGTCCACCGAGGCCGCGCCCACTTCTTCGCGATCCTTCATGGCGGCCATACCGACCTTCATGGTCAGCTCGCCCCATTCCTTGTTCAGAGCAGCCAGCGGTGCGACGAACTCTTTGACCGCTTCGTTGCCTTCGTTGGTCTGGCAGAACTTGTGCACGATCTTGGTGAAGCCTTTCAGAGCCTCGCCTTGAGTCATCAACACTTTACGGCCCAGCAGGTCGAGTGCCTGGATGCCAGTGGTGCCTTCGTACAGCATGGAAATGCGGCTGTCGCGAACGTTCTGCTCCATGCCCCACTCGGCGATGAAGCCGTGGCCGCCGTAGATCTGCACGCCGTGGTTAGCCGATTCGAAACCGACTTCGGTCATAAAGGCTTTAGCGATTGGCGTCATGAAAGCCAGCAGTGCGTCGGCTTTCTTCTTCTCTTCTTCATCCACGCCGTACTTGACGATGTCGACCTGCTTGGCGGTGAAGTAAACCATCGCACGGTTGCCTTCGGCGAACGCCTTCATGGTCAACAGCATGCGGCGTACGTCAGGGTGCACGATGATTGGGTCAGCGGCTTTTTCCGGTGCTTTCGGGCCAGTCAGCGAGCGCATTTGCAGGCGATCACGAGCGTATTTCAGACCACCCTGGAAGCCGATTTCAGCGTGGGCGAGGCCTTGCAACGCGGTACCCAGACGTGCGGTGTTCATGAAGGTGAACATGCAGTTCAGGCCTTTGTTCGCCGGGCCGATCAGGAAACCGGTGGCCGCGTCGAAGTTCATCACGCAGGTGGCGTTGCCGTGGATGCCCATCTTGTGTTCCAGGGAACCGCAGGACACTGCGTTACGGGCGCCGATCGAACCATCAGCGTTCGGCAGGAACTTCGGAACGATGAACAGCGAGATGCCTTTGGTACCGGCCGGTGCATCCGGCAGGCGGGCCAGCACGATGTGGACGATGTTATCGGCCATGTCGTGTTCACCGGCCGAGATGAAGATCTTGGTGCCGGACACTTTGTAGGAGCCGTCGGCCTGTGGTTCGGCCTTGGTGCGCAGCATGCCCAGGTCGGTACCACAGTGAGGTTCGGTCAGGCACATGGTGCCGGTCCATTCACCGGAAACCAGTTTGGTCAGGTAAGCCTCTTGCTGCTCAGGCGTGCCGTGCTCGGAGATGGTGTTCATCGCGCCATGGGACAGGCCTGGGTACATGCCCCACGACCAGTTGGCTTCGCCGACCATTTCGCTTACAGCCAGGCCGAGGGACTCCGGCAGGCCTTGACCGCCGTGCTCCACGTCGTGTGCCAGGCTTGGCCAGCCGCCTTCGACGAATTGCTTGTAGGCCTCTTTGAAGCCAGTCGGGGTTTTAACGCCGGACTCGCTCCAGGTGCAGCCTTCGAGGTCGCCCACGCGGTTCAGCGGAGCCAGCACCTGCTCACAAAACTTGGCGCCTTCTTCGAGAATGGCGTCAACCATGTCCGGAGTTGCGTCTGCGCAAGCCGGAAGGCTCTGATAGTGCGCTTCGTAGCCGAGCAGTTCGTCACGAACGAAGCGAATATCACGCAAGGGGGCCTTGTAGTCAGGCATAGCGATAAACCTCTGCTGATGTAACCGTGAATGAACGACCGCGTGGATTTGTTGTGGCGGTCAAACAGTTGTTTGAAACATACGTTTACGCCAAAAGCTTGTCAAGCTTCGATCTTTTGCCGCTCGTCATCGCCCCATGCCATGCAGGGACGCGCAGCCGTGCAATGGCGCTGAACAAGCAACACGCCGTGTAGGAAAGAATAGTTTGCAGAGAAGGACTTACGCAGAAAAACGCCGCGAATGATCGCGGCGTCAGTGGTGCAGGTTCAGGGAAGAGAATCAGGCGAAGGTATCGATCAGCGTACCGAGCACTTCATCGGATGCCTTGGCGACCTTGGCGCCCAACTCCACCTGCAGTTTGCCTTGGGCCATTTCCACCATGTTGCTGGTCAGGTCCGATTGCTGGCTGCGATCAACCGAACGCAGGCGATCAGCCTGAAGCTCGGAAGATTGGCTGGTGACCGAACGCTCGAGCGTATTGTTGGCGATTTGCCCGGCGGCTTGATCGACGCGGTTCTGCCCTGTCTGAATAGTGCTCAAACCGGCATAAAAAGCGGTGTTTCCTGAGATTTCCATGGGAGAACTCGTCCTTGTAAAGGATCAACAGCGGCCATTGAAGCAGACCCGCCTGAGAAACGCCCGTCAAAAACACTAATGGCACAGTGCCTTATCATAGACAAAGCCCTTTCCAAAACTTCAGTCCAGCAAATCCAGCTGAAGATGCTCCGCCACTGCTTCGGCCGTCACTACTTTGAGTTTCGGCACCCGCCCAAGGCATGGCGCCGGGATTCGTTCGGCGAGGGTCGCCAGGTTTTCTTCCAGGCGCGAGGTCTTCGCATCGATGATGTTGGCCACCCACCCCGCCAGTTGCAAACCGTCCTGAGCAATCGCCTCAGCCGTCAACAACGCATGGCTGATGCACCCCAGACGCACGCCGACCACAAGAATCACCGGCAGATCCAACGCCATCGCCAGGTCCGACAGGTTGTCCTGATCCGCCAGAGGCACGCGCCAGCCGCCGGCGCCCTCGATCAAGGTGAAATCGGCCTGCATTTCGAGAATCTGCTGCATGGGCGTCAACAACGACTGCACCGTCAACGTCACACCCGCCTCGCGCGCCGCAAGATGCGGGGCGATTGCGGGCTCGAACGCCACCGGGTTGACCTGTGCATAAGTCAACGGCACCGAGCATTCAGCCAACAGCGCCAGCGCATCAGCGTTGCGTAAGCCCTTGGGCGTCACGTCGCAACCCGAGGCGACCGGTTTACCCGCCGCCGTACTAAGGCCTGCCGACCGCGCGGCGTACAGCAAACCGGTGGCCACCGTGGTTTTGCCGACATCGGTGTCGGTGCCGGTGATGAAATAGGCTGATCTCATAAGGGTTTCTCCATCATGGCGTACACCACTTGATAAGTCGCCGGCAGGCCCTGGGCCTGACGAAACTGCTCATAAGCCTCAATCAAACCCAGAATCCGCGCCCGGCCAGTCAATCCGCCCGGCCGACCTGGGTTGAGGTTGTGTGCGCCCAGGGCCTTGAGTTCATGGGTCAGGCTGCGCACATCCGGGTAATACAGCACATGGGGACGGGTTTGCAGACTGATCGCCTGCAAACCGCTGGCCGCGCATAACTGCTGATAAACCGCGAATTCACGGAAACGGTTGACATGAACCATGCCATCCACCTGCCGCCAACTGTCACGCAGTTCAAACAACGTGCCCACGCACAGACTAGCAAACGCGAAAATTCCGCCAGGTTTGAGCACGCGATGGGCCTCGCTGAGCACCGAAGTGAAATCCGCGCACCACTGCACCGCCAGACTGGAGAAGATAAGATCGCAAGTCGAGTCGCGCATCGGCAATCGCTCGGCATCCCCGGCAATGAAGTGCGTGGCGCCGCCCAATGGTCGGGCGTGATTGAGCATGCCTTCTGCGATGTCCAACGCCACCCCATGACTGGCAGGGAACCGATCACCCAGCGCGCGACTGAAATGCCCGGTGCCGCAACCCAGGTCGAGCCAACGCTCCGGTACGAAATCTTCCGGCAAACGGCGCAGCAGTTGACTGCCAACATCACGCTGCAATTGGGCCACGCTGTCGTAACTCGCTGCCGCACGGGAAAAGGAGGCCGCTACCTGGCGCTTGTCGGGCAAACCGCCGGGCTGCTTTGGAGGGGGAAGCACAAGGGATAAATCAGTCATCGCCGCACTCATGCAAAAAGCCTGGATCGCCCCCGCCACACCGTGGGGGTCTTCCAGAAGAAACGCGTGGCTGGCCTGTTCAATCAGGCCAATCTCTACATCGGGAAGCAACGTCAGCAGGTCCCCCGCCGCTTCGGCCGGCACCAAACCATCGAGGCCGGCAAACAAATGCAATTGCGGACCGCGAAAGGCTTGCAAGGCTTGCCGGGTATCCAGTTGCGCGAGCATTTCCAGACCGCTTATCAACACGGGCGCTGCGCTATGCGGCGCACCACCAAGCAGCAATCGCGACAACCCACGCGGGTCTTCGGCACCTTGTGCACAGAGCAACGAAAAGCGTTTCAGCGTCGTGCGCGGATCGGCGGCACAGCCCGCCAGAAACGCATCGAAGGTTTCCCCGGGCATCGCGCTCGGCCACTGCTCATGGCTGACAAAAGAGGGATTGCTCGCCAGAGTGAACAAGCCGCAGCAACGATCGCCACGACGCGCCGCCAACTCCGACGCAAGCATGCCGCCCAAAGACCAACCACCGAGCCAGGCGTCCTGAGGGATCGTTGAGTCGAGCTCATCGAGCCATTCTTCAAGGTCGCTCGATTCCAGTTCCGGCAATGGCTCGATTTCCACGCGCAGGTGTTCATCCAGGCCCTGCAAGGCCACCGCCAACGGTTCCAGCGGCGAAATCCCGAGGCCCCAACCGGGCAGCAGAATCAGTTGATCACGCATCGCTTGGCTCCGGTCCCAGTTGCTCGAAACAATCGGCCAATCCCTCTAACAATAGCTGCACCTGTGCTTCGCTGTGGGCGGCGGTCAGCGTCACGCGCAGACGGGCGCTGCCGGCAGGCACGGTTGGCGGGCGGATCGCAGTCACCATCAAACCGCGTTCGCGCAGCATCTGCGACAAGCGCACCGCGCGCCCGGCGTCGCCGATCATGATTGGCTGGATCGGCGTAAAGCTGTCCATCAGCTCCAGGCCAATCTGCTCGGCGCCGTGGCGGAACTGGCGGATCAGGGTCTGCAGATGTTCACGACGCCAATGCTCGCTGCGCAGCAGTTCCAGGCTTTTCAGCGTGGCGCAAGCCAGGGCCGGAGGTTGGCTGGTGGTGTAGATGTAGGGCCGGGCGAACTGGATCAGGCTCTCGATCAATTCTTCGCTGCCGGCGACAAAAGCCCCCGCCGTACCGAACGCCTTGCCGAGGGTGCCTACCAGAACCGGCACCTCTTCCATACTCAGGCCGAAATGCTCGACGATGCCGCCACCGTTGGCGCCCAACGGACCAAAACCGTGAGCATCATCGACCATCAGCCACGCACCTTTGGTCTTGGCTACCCGGGCCAGCGCCGGCAGGTCGGCGATGTCGCCGTCCATGCTGAATACGCCGTCGGTAACCACCAGCGTATTGCCGGTGGCTTTTTCAAGGCGTGTGGCCAGGCTCGTCGAGTCGTTGTGCAAGTAGCGATTGAAACGCGCGCCAGACAACAACCCCGCATCCAGTAGCGAGGCATGATTGAGGCGGTCTTCGAGCACCGTATCGCCCTGCCCCACCAACGCCGTGACCGCGCCCAGATTAGCCATGTAACCGGTGCTGAACAGCAGCGCTCGCGGGCGCCCGGTCAGGTCGGCCAGGGCTTCTTCCAAGGCATGGTGCGGGGCGCTGTGGCCGATCACCAGATGCGAGGCACCGCCACCGACGCCCCACTTCGCAGCACCCGCGCGCCAGGCTTCAATCACTTGCGGGTGATTGGCCAGACCCAGGTAGTCGTTGTTGCAGAACGCCAGCAACGGCTGGCCATCGACCACGACTTGCGGGCCTTGCGGGCTTTCGAGTAGCGGGCGTTGGCGGTAGAGGTTTTCGGCACGACGGGCAGCCAGGCGTGCGGCGAGATCGAAAGACATGCAGGCCTCGCGAGAAGGAAACACAAATAACCTCTGTAGGAGCGAGGCTTGCCCGCGAAGGCCTCACCGCGATCGGTCAGAAAGACCACGGCGTCTCATTCGCGGGCAAGCCTCGCTCCTACAGGGCGGGGGAAAGATCAAACAGCGGCGTTATAAAACTGCTCGCTGCTCTTCTGCTCCACCAGCGCCTGTTCGATAGCCGCCTGATGCACTTCATCGGCATGCTCTTCGCGGGCTTCCGGCAGGATCCCTAAGCGCCCGAACAGCTGCATGTCCTTGTCGGCCTGAGGGTTAGCGGTGGTCAGCAGTTTTTCGCCGTAGAAAATCGAGTTGGCACCGGCGAAGAAGGCCAGGGCCTGCATTTGCTCGTTCATGGCTTCGCGGCCGGCAGACAGCCGTACGTGCGATTGCGGCATCAGGATCCGGGCGACAGCGAGCATGCGGATGAAGTCGAACGGGTCGACGTCGTCGGCGTTTTCCAACGGCGTGCCGGCCACTTTCACCAGCATGTTGATCGGCACCGACTCCGGATGCTCCGGCAGGTTGGCCAACTGGATCAGCAGGTTGGCGCGGTCATCGAGGGACTCGCCCATGCCAAGGATGCCGCCAGAGCAGATCTTCATCCCCGAGTCACGCACGTAGGCCAGCGTTTGCAGGCGCTCGCCGTAGGTGCGGGTGGTGATGATGCTGCCGTAGAACTCCGGCGAGGTGTCGAGGTTGTGGTTGTAGTAATCGAGGCCGGCCTTGGCCAGCGCTTCGGTCTGCTCCTGATCGAGACGACCGAGGGTCATGCAGGTTTCCAGGCCCAGAGCCTTCACGCCTTCGACCATTTTCAGTACATATGGCATGTCTTTGGCCGACGGATGCTTCCACGCCGCGCCCATGCAGAAACGGGTCGAACCAATGGCCTTGGCACGAGCGGCCTCTTCGAGGACCTTCTGCACTTCCATCAGTTTTTCTTTTTCCAGACCGGTGTTGTAGTGACCGGACTGCGGACAATATTTGCAATCTTCCGGGCAGGCGCCGGTTTTGATCGACAACAGTGTCGATACCTGGACGCGGTTGGCGTCGAAATGCGCGCGGTGCACCGTCTGCGCCTGGAACAACAAGTCATTGAATGGTTGAACGAAGAGTGCTTTGACTTCGGCCAAAGACCAGTCATGACGCAGGGTTGCAGTGGTGCTGGCGCTCATGGGCGTTACCTTTGTTTTAAGCAGGGCAAGGTTTTATGCTGGGCAAGCGGCTGAGGGATGGAATAGCCACAGACGCTACACGGATGTTCGGCATATTTAAGGAAGAGCGATGCGCTGTCAACCACGACACGAAGGGCAGGTTTACATCTGGTTAAAAAACAAACAATCCTGCCTACTCTGCGATGAGGACGCCGATGGCGCCACGCCTCTGTGCATGGCCTGCGAAACCGAGCTTCCCTGGCTCGGCGATCACTGCCAGACCTGCGCCCTGCCATTACCCGCGGCGGGCCTGACCTGTGGGCAATGCCTGAAGCTACCGCCGGCCTTCGAACGGGTCATAGCACCCTGGTCTTACAGCTTCCCGATAGACAGCCTGATCACCCGCTTCAAACACAGCGCGAAGTGGCCGTTTGGCCACCTGCTTGCCGAACTTGTCGCTCAGGCGCTGCAACATCGCTTCAATGATGATCTGCCGCGGCCCGATTTGCTGCTGCCCGTACCACTGGCCATACGACGACTGCGCCAACGGGGGTTCAATCAGGCCGCGATGCTGGCGCGCTGGCTCAGCACCCGCCTTGACTTACCTTGCGACGAACGGTTGCTCCTGAGAATTCAGGACACCGGCGCGCAACAAGCGTTGAACGCCAACGAACGACGGAAAAACCTGCGCAATGCTTTTGCGCTAGCACCCGACGCATCGTTCAAAGGACTTCACCTGGCATTGGTGGACGACGTGCTGACCACCGGCGCCACGGCGCAGGCACTGGCCCGCCTGCTGATGGACGCAGGCGCCGCCCGGGTCGACGTCTATTGCCTGGCCCGCACTCCCAAACCCGGTTGAAACCAATCCTGTAGGAGCGAGCATGCTCGCGAAGAACCCGAGAGCGCCACGGGGAAACAGGCTTCCCGCGTCATCGTTATCGACCATCGCGAGCACGCTCGCTCCTACAGGGATTGTGGCTCGACTTGACTCCCGTGCCTCCAGCAGCCAACGTCCTCACCACCGACACAAACAAAGCGCCCTGCCATGTCCTTGCCCACGCTGCTGTCCCAGCACATCGTCCGCCGCCCACAACGCATCGCCCTGTTGCAGCACATTGCCGAACAGGGTTCGATCACCCGTGCGGCGAAAAGCGCAGGCCTGAGCTACAAGGCCGCCTGGGACGCCATCGATGAACTCAACAACCTCGCGCACAAACCACTGGTGGAACGCAGTGTCGGCGGCAAGGGCGGTGGTGGCGCCAAGCTGTCCAGCGAAGGCGAGCGGGTTTTGCGCCTGTATCAAAAGCTGCAAGCGTTACAGGCCCAGGTGCTGGAAGCCGCCGAAGACGCCAGCGACCTCGACCTGCTCAGCCGCTTGATGCTGCGCACCAGCGCGCGCAATCAGTTGCACGGCAAGATTGCGGCCATCGAAACCCAGGGACACAACGACAGGATTCGCCTTGAACTGGCTGAAGGCTTGAGCATCGATGCGCAAATCACCCACGACAGCACCCTGCGCCTGGAGCTGCAACCGGGCACTGAAGTGGTGGCTTTGATCAAGGCCGGCTGGCTCGACCTGCTGGGAGCCGACGACATCGCAACACCCGGATACAGTTGCCTCAAAGGCACTGTCGAAGAAATTCTCGACGCCGAAAACGGCCCCAGCGAGGTGCGCATCGGCCTGCCCAATGGCCAGACACTCTGCGCCTTGGCCGAACCCGAGCATCTGCGATCCCGGGGACTGAGTGCCGGAAAACCGGTGAGTGTGCAATTTTCACCGTCCAACGTGCTGCTAGGCACGCCGCTGTAAACGCACTGCAACAAAATTTTCATCAAGCATCATTAAGGTGACTGCAAAAACCGCAGGGAGCCTGATGTGAGCCTATTGGAAGAAAACCAAACCACCGACCTCGAACAAATGGTCGGCCTCAGCCGTCGTGGATTCATCAGCGCCGGCGCCCTGTGCGGCGCCGCGATGTTTCTTGGCGGTAATCTGCTGAGCCGTAGTGTGCTGGCCGCCAGTGTCAGCGCTGGCACCAGCCAATTGCTGGGTTTCGACAGCATCCCCGCCGCCACCGCTGACAGCATCAGCCTGCCGCCCGGCTACAAATCTTCGGTGTTGATCAGTTGGGGCCAGCCCCTGCACAAGAACGGCCCGGCCTTCGACCCGAGCGGCAATGGCAGCGCCGGGCATCAGGAAGTCCAGTTCGGCGACAACAACGACGGCATGAGCCTGTTCGCCTTTCCCGACGACCACAACCGGGCGCTGATGGCGATCAACAACGAATACACCAATTACCGCTACCTCTTCCCCCATGGCGGCATACCACAATCGGCCGAAGAAGTGCGCAAGGCGCTGGCCGCCGAAGGCGTGACGGTGATCGAAGTGCAGCGCAACAACGGTCACTGGCAGTTCGTCCAGGATTCGCGCTTCAACCGACGTATTCATGGTCATTCGCCGATCAGCCTGAGCGGTCCGGCCGCCGGTCACGATCTGCTGAAAACCAGTGCCGATCCGCACGGTAAAACAGTCCTCGGCACCTTCCAGAATTGCGCCAACGGCAAGACACCGTGGGGCACCTATCTGACCTGCGAAGAGAACTTCACCGACTGCTTCGGCAGCAGCAATGCCGAGCAAAAGTTCGACGCCGCACAGAAACGCTACGGTGCGGTGGCGGCCAGCAAAGACATCAACTGGCATCAACATGATCCGCGCTTCGACCTGGCGAACAATCCCAACGAACTCAACCGCCACGGCTGGGTGGTCGAGATCGACCCGTTCGATCCGCAATCGACCCCGGTCAAGCGCACCGCGCTGGGTCGCTTCAAACATGAAAACGCCGCCCTGGCTGAAACCAGTGACGGCCATGCCGTGGTGTACATGGGCGACGATGAGCGCGGCGAGTTCATCTACAAATTCGTCAGCCACGACAAGATCAACCACAAAAACCCCAAGGCCAACCACGACCTGCTGGACCAGGGCACTTTGTACGTAGCGCGCTTCGACGCCGGCGACGGCAACGCCGATCACCCCAAAGGCCAGGGCGAATGGATCGAACTGAGCCATGGCAAAAACGGTATCGATGCCGGCAGCGGTTTTGCCGATCAAGCCGAGGTGCTGATTCATGCGCGCCTGGCGGCCAGCGTGGTCAAGGCCACGCGCATGGATCGCCCGGAATGGATCGTGGTGAGTCCCAAGGATGGTCAGGTTTATTGCACTCTGACCAACAACGCCAAACGCGGCGAAGACGGGCAACCGGTGGGTGGACCAAATCCACGGGAGAAGAACGTCTACGGGCAAATCCTGCGTTGGCACACCGACCGCGACGATCACGGCTCAAAGACCTTTGCCTGGGATTTGTTCGTAGTCGCCGGCAACCCGCAAGTGCATACCGGCACGCCGAAGGGCGGCTCGCCGAACATCACGCCGCAGAACATGTTCAACAGCCCGGATGGCCTGGGCTTCGACGACGCCGGACGCTTGTGGATTCTCACCGACGGCGATGCAAGCAATGCCGGGGACTTTGCCGGGATGGGCAACAACCAGATGCTTTGCGCCGACCCGGCGACCGGCGAAATTCGCCGTTTCATGGTCGGGCCGATTGGCTGCGAGGTGACAGGCATCAGCTTCTCGCCGGATCAGAAGACGTTGTTTGTCGGGATTCAGCATCCAGGTGAAAACGGTGGCTCGACCTTCCCCGAGCACTTGCCCAACGGCAAGCCACGGTCATCGGTGATTGCCATTACCCGTGAGGATGGCGGGATCGTCGGCGCCTGACCCGGCCTCTTCGCGGGCAAGCCTCGCTCCTACAGATCGTATACACCTCCCTGTAGGAGCGAGGCTTGCCCGCGAAGGCGTCAGCCCAAACACCCCACATCCCAACCCCACCCACTAAAGACGGCCCGTCTGCGCTACCATGCCTGGCCGGACGCAGCAGCCTGCTGCGCGCAGGAGTCAGCATGGCCCACCCGTTTGAAACCCTCACCCCAGACCTCGTACTCGATGCCGTCGAAAGCATCGGCTTCTTGAGTGACGCCCGCATCCTGGCGCTCAATAGCTACGAGAACCGCGTCTATCAGGTCGGCATCGAAGACTCCGAGCCACTGATCGCCAAGTTCTATCGCCCGCAACGCTGGACCAACGAAGCGATTCTGGAAGAACACCAATTCACCTTCGAACTCGCTGAGGTCGAGGTGCCGGTCGTTGCGCCGATGATCCACAACGGTGAAACCCTGCACGAACACAACGGTTTCCGTTTCACCCTGTTTCCTCGTCGGGGCGGTCGTGCGCCGGAGCCGGGCAATCTCGATCAGCTGTATCGACTGGGGCAACTGTTGGGTCGACTGCATGCGGTCGGTGCCACCAAATCCTTCGAGCACCGTGAAGCACTGGCGGTAAAAAACTTCGGACATGACTCGCTGACTACATTGCTCGAAGGCAATTTCGTACCCAAGAGCCTGCTGCCAGCCTACGAGTCCGTGGCCCGCGATCTGCTCAAGCGTGTGGAACAGGTTTACAACGACACGCCGCACCAGAACATCCGCATGCACGGCGATTGCCACCCCGGCAACATGATGTGCCGCGACGAGATGTTCCACATCGTCGACCTCGACGACTGCCGCATGGGTCCGGCAGTGCAGGACATCTGGATGATGCTGGCCGGTGACCGCCAGGAATGTCTGGGGCAGCTGTCGGAATTGATGGACGGCTACAACGAGTTCCACGACTTCGACCCGCGAGAACTGGCGCTGATCGAACCTTTGCGTGCCCTGCGCCTGATGCACTACAGCGCCTGGCTCGCCCGCCGCTGGGACGACCCGGCATTCCCCCGCAGCTTTCCGTGGTTCGGCACCGAGCGGTATTGGGGTGATCAGGTGTTGGCGTTGCGTGAACAACTTGCGGCACTCAACGAAGAACCCCTAAAACTCTTCTGAAAACCACCCCCCGTAGGAGCGAGGCTTGCCCGCGAAGAACGATAACTCGGTACCACAGACAAACCGCATTATCGTTCTTCGCGGGCAAGCCTCGCTCCTACAAAAAGCCTCATACATCTATACAATCGTTTCTTTGTTAGCTGCCTAAGCAAGGATTCTGCATGCAAGCTGCCAACCCGCGTCGCGGGTACATTCTGGGCCTGACCGCCTACATCATCTGGGGACTTTTCCCGCTCTACTTCAAAGCTATCGCCAGCGTGCCCGCCGTGGAGATCATCATCCACCGCGTGCTGTGGTCGGCGCTGTTCGGTGCCTTGTTGCTGATGGTCTGGAAGCACCCGGGTTGGTGGCGCGAGCTGCGCGAGAATCCGCGACGGCTGGCGATACTGGCCTTGAGCGGTACATTGATCGCGGCCAACTGGCTGACCTACGTCTGGTCAGTGAACAACGGACGCATGCTCGAAGCCAGTCTCGGTTACTACATCAACCCACTGGTGAACGTACTGCTGGGCATGCTGATCCTCGGCGAACGGCTGCGACGCATGCAGTGGATTGCCGTGGCTCTGGCGACCATCGGTGTGGCGCAACAGGTGTGGCAGGTCGGCAGTCTGCCGTGGGTTTCGCTGGTGCTGGCTCTGACCTTCGGGTTTTACGGACTGATCCGCAAGCAAGCACCGGTCAAGGCGCTGCCGGGCCTAGTGGTGGAAACCTGGATGCTGGTGCCGATTGCCATCGCGTGGCTGCTGTTCAATCCAACCGCCCACAGCGCCCAAGCCGAGTTCTGGACCACATCCGAGGCCTGGTGGCTGGTGGCCGCTGGCCCGGTGACGCTGGTACCGCTGGTGTGTTTCAACGCCGCTGCCCGGCATTTGCCCTACACCACCTTGGGATTCCTTCAGTACGTGGCGCCAACGCTGGTGTTGCTGCAAGCCGTGCTGCTGTTTGGCGAACACTTGTCATCCAGCACGTTGACGGCGTTCATCTTTATCTGGGCCGGTCTGGCGGTTTACAGCATTGATGCGTGGATAAGTCTGCGCCGTCGCAGCTGATCAAAAAACGTACAAAACCCTACAGGCCAGAATTCGCGTGGCCTGTATCGTTCCGTCCCAAGGTTATCCACAGCGTCATCCCCGGCGTTTGTGCGCAAGTCACTGAATAGTGGTGATTTTTTGATCAACACTCGCCAAGCCACAGCGGATGTGGCCTGGCGGGCTGTCTCTACAGGTTATCCACAGGCAGGTGCACGTTAAATCTGGATAACACGATCAAGGTTCACTGCGCAGAACCAATTCCACCATCAGGTCGTCGGCCAGGGTTTCCAGACGTGATTGCAGCACGTCCAGGGATAGCGTCAACGGCACCGCAAGGATCGCTTCGGCATGGAACAGCGGCTCGCTGCTCATCGGCGCCGGGCGCACTTCCGTTACCAGCCGCTCCAGATTGACGCCCTGCTCGCTCAGCAACCGGGTGATATCGCGCACGATCCCCGGCCGGTCATTGCCCACCAGTTCCATGGCAATCGGTTTCCAGGTGCAGGATTGCTCGATGCCACTTTCGGCGATCATCACGCGAATGCCTTGGGCAGACAACGCTAGCAGTGCATTCACCAGCTCGTCGTAGCCTTCGGCCGGAACGCCCACCCGAAGAATCCCGGCGAATTGCCCAGCCATGCGCGACATGCGGCTTTCCAGCCAGTTACCGCCATGCTCGGCAATGCATTGGGCAATGCGCTCAACCTGCCCGGGCTTGTCCGGAGCGAAAACAGTGAGTACGAGGTGATCCATGGCGCAGCCCTCTGGTCATGATTTTTGTTATGGAAAGGCAAGTATAGGCAAGGGTTCATCTTGCGCTGACAGGTCTGACGCCTTCGCGGGCAAGCCTCGCTCCTACAGGCGAATGGCGCACCACCGACAGAACAGAAAACCACAAATCGTGTACAACTTTTTATATTTAACTGGAACAATCTCATGTTTTTTTGAGAACATCCCGATCCCCGACGTGACCGCAATGCGTCATGGGGTCGCAGAACGACGTAATTAGTCTGATTTTCACAAGCGCAATTCATCATGTAGTATGCCGCAGCGCGCACTACATAACGTTGGTTCGATGTCTGCCACAGGCGCAGTCACATCCCTGAAAGCCCCGTCAGCAAGGCATTAAAAGCCTTTGACTGGTCCCAACCCAGCCGTCAGAAATGGCATGCACTGGTCGCAGGGTTTGTGGTTTAAATGCCAGGGGCTTCATTGTTAAATTGAAGAGCTGAAAAGCGAAATAGCTGAGCAGAGTGAGGCAAGCAATGACTGAACACGTTCAAGTCGGTGGCCTGCAGGTCGCCAAAGTCCTGTTCGACTTCGTGAACAACGAAGCCATTCCCGGAACCGGCCTCAGCGCCGATCAGTTCTGGGCCGGTGCCGACAAGGTCATTCATGACCTGGCACCGAAGAACAAAGCCCTACTCGCCAAACGCGATGATTTCCAGGCTCGTATCGACGGCTGGCACCAAGCGCGTGCCGGTCAATCACACGACGCCGTGGCTTATAAAGCCTTCCTGCAAGACATCGGTTATCTGCTGCCAGAAGCGGCCGATTTCCAGGCTACGACGCAAAACGTCGATGACGAAATCGCCCGCATGGCCGGTCCACAGCTTGTGGTACCGGTGATGAACGCCCGTTTCGCCCTCAATGCCTCGAACGCCCGCTGGGGTTCGCTGTATGACGCGCTCTACGGCACCGACGCCATCAGCGAAGCTGACGGCGCGGAAAAAGGCAAAGGCTACAACAAGGTTCGCGGCGACAAGGTCATCGCCTTCGCCCGCGCCTTCCTCGACGAAGCGGCGCCACTGGCAGCTGGTTCCCACGTCGACTCCACCCGCTACAGCATTGTCGACGGCAAACTGGTGGTCGCCCTGAAAGGTGGCAGCAACACTGGCCTGCGCAACGATGCACAGCTGATCGGCTTCCAGGGCGAAGCCTCGGCACCGACCGCGATCCTGCTGAAAAACAACGGCCTGCATTTCGAAATCCAGGTTGATGCCAGCACCCCGGTCGGCCAGACCGACGCTGCCGGCGTCAAAGACATCCTGATGGAAGCCGCGCTGACCACCATCATGGACTGCGAAGACTCCGTCGCCGCCGTCGATGCCGATGACAAAGTGGTGATCTACCGCAACTGGCTCGGCCTGATGAAGGGTGATTTGTCTGAAGAAGTCGCCAAAGGCGACAAGACCTTCACCCGCACCATGAACGCCGACCGCACCTACACCGCTGTCGACGGCAGCGAACTGAGCCTGCACGGTCGCTCGCTGTTGTTCGTGCGCAACGTCGGTCACCTGATGACCATCGACGCGATCCTCGATAAAGACGGCAACGAAGTGCCGGAAGGCATCCTCGATGGCCTGGTGACGTGCCTGGCGGCCATGCACAACCTGAATGGCAATACGTCGCGCAAAAACACGCGCACCGGCTCGGTCTACATTGTTAAGCCGAAGATGCACGGCCCTGAAGAAGCCGCGTTCACCAACGAGCTGTTCGGGCGCATCGAAGACGTGCTGGGCCTGCCGCGCAACACCCTCAAAGTCGGGATCATGGACGAGGAGCGTCGCACCACGATCAACCTCAAGGCCTGCATCAAGGCGGCGAGCGAGCGTGTAGTGTTCATCAACACCGGTTTCCTCGACCGCACCGGCGATGAAATCCACACCTCGATGGAAGCCGGCCCGATGGTGCGCAAGGCGGACATGAAGGCGGAAAAATGGATCGGCGCCTACGAGAACTCCAACGTCGATATCGGTTTGAGCACCGGCCTGCAAGGCCGTGCGCAGATCGGTAAAGGCATGTGGGCCATGCCTGACCTGATGGCGGCGATGCTCGAACAAAAAATCGCTCACCCATTGGCCGGCGCCAACACCGCCTGGGTACCTTCGCCAACCGCCGCTGCACTGCACGCGCTGCACTACCACAAGGTTGACGTGTTCGCCCGTCAGGCCGAGCTGGCCAAACGTGCACATGCGTCAGTGGACGACATCCTGACCATCCCACTGGCGGTCAACCCGCAGTGGACTGCCGAGCAGATCAAGAACGAACTGGACAACAATTCTCAGGGCATCCTTGGTTATGTAGTGCGCTGGATCGACCAGGGCGTCGGCTGTTCGAAAGTGCCGGACATCAACGACGTCGGCCTGATGGAAGACCGTGCCACGCTGCGTATTTCCAGCCAACACATCGCCAACTGGCTGCGTCACGGCATCGTCACCGAAGATCAGGTGATGGAAAGCCTCAAGCGCATGGCGCCGGTGGTTGACCGTCAGAATGCCAACGACCCGCTGTATCGCCCGCTGGCGCCGAACTTCGACAGCAACATTGCCTTCCAGGCGGCGGTCGAACTGGTGATCGAAGGCACCAAACAGCCGAACGGCTACACCGAGCCGGTTCTGCATCGTCGTCGTCGCGAGTTCAAGGCTGCCAATGGCCTGTAACTGAGCGCTGGTGCCGGACATGAAAAAGCCCTGATCTTTCGATCAGGGCTTTTTTTGTTCGCTTGGAACCTGCGGCGCTGCCTTCGCGGGCAAGCCTCGCTCCTACAGAATGGCGGTCATTCACGATCCTGTGTTGATCGTTCCCACGCTCCGCGTGGGAATGCAGCCCGGGACGCTCCGCGTCCCTGCCGAAGCGGACGCGGAGCGTCCATTGAGGCATTCCCACGCAGAGCATGGGAACGATCTTGCTTAAGACTCCATCCCCAACTCATGTTTGACCAACCCCAGCAACTTGACGGTATCGATGGGCTTGAGCAGAAAGTCCACCACGCTCAAATGCATCGCGGCGATGGCATCTTTTACATCGGCATCGCCGGAAACAATGATAAACGGCATCGCCGCCCGCACCGATTCGCGCACCTGGCGGATCAGGTCCAGGCCATCGACATTTCTCATCCGCAGATCGGTAATCACCAGGCCGATCGAGGGTTTCTCTTCCAGCATCTTGAGTGCAGTTTCACCACTGGCCGCTGTCATGCAACGAATGCCGTCCAACGCCAGAATCTCTGACAGCAACTCTCGGGCGTCCTTGTCGTCGTCAACGATCAGCACCCGCTGCGGCGGCAGGTCGGGTTCCAGCATGACGGCACTCAGCGCTTCGCGCTCGGCGTCACTCAAAATATCGTGGTCGGACATGGCGCTCTCTACATGTTCAGTTCGGTTCCCTAGCACATTGGTGAGACATCGCTAAGCAGACCTTCAATGTGCACTTCGTCGGACAATTTTCCAAGCGCAGAATAGAGCGATTTTTCCCGCATTTGCGTAAGGTTTTTCCGACATTCCATCACACTGATTACCTACCTAGACTTACGTCCAATGGGCACCCAGACCGCAGGGGTCGACCATGGGTGAGTCATCCGACAACAACAAATCCAAAAAAGACTGCGGTAATGGTTATGAGTAATGCGGACGCCTTCACACAGGCAGGGAAAACTGCGGTGTTGCAGAACATCCAGGGCACTTTGCAATTCCTTCAGCGGTTCCCGCCCTTCAATCAGATGGAGCACGCCCATCTGGCGTACCTGGTTGAGCAATGTCAGTTGCGTTTTTATGGGCCCGGCGAAAGCATCATCAAGCCCGCCGATGGCCCGGTTGAGCACTTTTACATCGTCAAACAGGGTCGGGTGGTGGGCGAGCGTCCGCATTCGGCCAAGGGTGGCACCGAAACTACCTTCGAAATCACCACTGGCGAGTGCTTCCCTCTCGCCGCGCTGTTGGGAGAGCGTGCCACCCGTACCGAACACCTGGCCGCCGAAGACACTTTTGCCTACAGCTCAATAAGCTGGCGTTCATCAAGCTATTCGCCATTTCCCACACGTTTCGCGACTTTGCCCTGCGCGGTGTGAGCAGCCTGCTGGATCAGGTCAACCAGCAAGTCCAGCAAAAAGCCGTGGAAACCCTCGGCACCCAGTACTCGCTGAACACTCGCCTGGGTGAATTGGCCATGCGCCATCCGGTGACGTGCAGCCCGACCACGCCTCTGCGTGAAGCCGTGACCCTGATGCATGAGCAGCAGGTCGGCAGCATTGTGGTAGTCAACGAACACAAAGCGCCGCTGGGGATTTTCACCCTGCGCGATTTACGCCAGGTGGTGGCCAACGGCATCGGTGATTTCAACGAGGTCATCGAGCGGCACATGACTCAAGCGCCCTTCTACCTGACCCCGGACCACAGTGCTTTCGATGCGGCGATTTCCATGACCGAGCGGCATATTGCCCACGTCTGCCTGGTCAAGGATCAGCGCCTGTGCGGTGTGGTGTCCGAACGGGATCTGTTTTCCCTGCAACGGGTTGATCTGGTGCACCTGGCCCGTACCATTCGCAGCGCCCAACGCGTGGAAAACCTGGTGATACTGCGTGGCGAGATCGGCCAGCTGGTGGAGCGCATGCTGGCCCACGGCGCGTCTTCGACACAGATCACCCACATCATCACCCTGCTCAACGACCACACCGTGTGCCGGGTGATCGAACTGACCCTGGCGGAGAAAGGCGACCCCGGCGTGCCGTTCAGTTGGCTGTGCTTCGGCAGCGAAGGTCGCCGCGAACAGACACTGCACACCGATCAGGACAACGGCATTCTGTTCGAAGCCCGGGACGCGGCACACGCCGCAGAAATTCGCGGAAAGTTGTTGCCCATCGCCCACCAAATCAATCAGAGCCTGGCGCTCTGTGGCTTCACTTTGTGCAAGGGCAACATCATGGCCGGCAATCCCGAGCTGTGCTTGTCCAGGGTCGAATGGGCTCGACGCTTCGGCGCGTTCATTCGTGAGGCCACGCCGGAGAATTTGCTGGGTTCAAGCATCTATTTCGATTTGCGCGTGGTCTGGGGCAGCGAGCAAGGCTGTGAGCAGTTGCGTCGCGGGATTCTCGACCAGGTCGGCGACAACCGTCTGTTCCAGCGCATGATGGCCGAGAACGCCTTGCGTAATCGACCGCCTGTAGGGCGTTTCCGCGAGTTTGTGCTGGCGCGGAAAAATGGCGAGAAAGCCACACTGGACCTGAAGATTCAGGGCCTGACGCCATTTGTCGACGGGGCCCGATTGCTGGCCTTGGCCCACGGTATCGAGGCCAACAATACCCTGGAGCGTTTCCGCCAACTGGTGGATAAAGAAGTCATCGAGCCGCTGGATGGCGCCGCGTACGAAGAGGCGTATCACTTCATTCAGCAAACCCGCATGCAGCAACATCAACTACAAACCCGGGAGAATCTGCCCTACTCCAACCGGGTCGATCCGGACAGTCTCAATCATCTGGATCGGCGAATCCTGCGAGAATCCCTGCGCCAGGCGCAACGCCTGCAAAGCAGTCTGGCCCTGCGGTATCAGCTATGAGCCTGTTTTCATGGCTGCGCCCGGCCACCCCGATCCTGACCGGTGAACTGCAACAACGTCTGCAACGCTTGCCGGCGTCGACCGCGCTCGGCGAATGCAGCCTGCGCGAACAGCGCTGGGTGGTGCTCGACCTGGAAACCACCGGGCTGAACCTGAACAAGGATCGGGTGTTGTCCATCGGCGCAGTGGTGATCGAGGATGGTGCAATCGATTTCAGTCAGCAGTTCGAACGCACCCTGCAATGCGCCGAACTCAAACTCAGCCCCAGCGTGCTGATTCACGGCCTGGGGCCCAGTGCGATTGCCGCCGGCAGCGACCCGGCCCAGGCGTTGCTCGAGTTCATGGAGTTCGTCGGCGACAGTCCGCTGCTGGCCTTTCATGCGCCGTTCGACCAGCACATGCTCGGGCGCGCACTGAAAGATCATCTGGGCTACAAGTTGCAGCACGCCTTTCTGGATGTGGCGGACATCGCACCGCTGCTGTGTCCGCAGGCCAACATCCGCGAGGCAGGGCTGGACGAGTGGATCGACTGGTTCAAGCTGGAAGTCTTCGAGCGCCACAACGCCAGCGCCGATGCCCTGGCCACCGCCGAACTGGCATTGATCCTGTTCAGCCGGGCGCGGCAGCAGCAGGTTCATAGCCCGATGAATTTGCAACAGCGGTTGAATCAGTGGAAGCGGCGACAAAATATGCCGTCTTTCTGATCTTCGGTACCTGTTCCGGCCTCTTCGCGGGCAAGCCTCGCTCCTACGGGGTCTTGGGTCGTCCATTTATTTCGTGAACAACAAAACCCTGTAGGAGCGAGGCTTGCCCGCGAAGAACGATGACACGGTCCTACGCGTACCTCTCCTGAATCCCACCCGACCAGCGCCAATTGCGTACCCTCCTCGCCTCTGACACAATCGCGAACAATTCTCGTTAGTTAATATTTCCCAATCGGTGATGCTGCGTGTCGTCAGTCCCAAGCCCTCAAAGTGAGCTCGTCGGTGCGTTATATCGTGACCATCGCGGTTGGCTATTGGCCTGGCTTCGGCGCAATGTCGCTTGCCCGCAACGGGCCGAAGACCTGAGCCAGGACACCTTTGTACGTTTGCTGGGCCGTGAAGAACTGAAGGAACCCCGCGAACCGAGGGCGTTTCTGGTGGCGATTGCCAAAGGCCTGCTGTTCGACTATTTCCGTCGCGCCGCGCTGGAACAGGCCTACCTCACCGAACTGATGCTGATTCCCGAAGCCGAGCAACCGTCGGTGGAAGAGCAGCAAATGATCCTCGAAGACCTGAAAAACATTGATCGCCTGCTCGGCAAGTTGTCGAGCAAGGCTCGGGAAGCGTTTCTCTACAACCGTCTGGATGGCCTTGGCCACGCGCAAATCGCCGAACGCCTCGGTGTGTCTGTGCCGCGCGTGCGCCAGTACCTGGCCCAGGGCATCCGTCAGTGCTACATCGCGTTGTATGGGGAGCCGACATGAGGCCGGTCAGTTCCAAGCCGGTGTCGACGCAGGTACTTGATGCCGCCATCGCCTGGCAATTGTCCCTGGACTCCGGCAACCCGGTGGAGCGCGAAGAGTTCGCCAAATGGCACTGCGCCCATGAGGAACACGCCCGCGCCTGGCGCCAGTTGGGCATGCTCGACCAACGCTTCAGCGTCGCCAGCGGCCCGGCCCGCACCGCTCTGTTGCAGTCGCGCGAAGGCATTCGCCGGCGGATGCGCAAGCTCGGCAGCGGACTGGCCAGTGTCGTCGCCGTGATTGGTCTTGCATTGTTTGCCGGCGAGCACTACTTGCCGGTCGACTATTGGCTGGCCGACCAGCGCACCGCCACCGGCGAACAACGCACCATTCGCCTGACTGACGGCACGCTGATCAACCTCAATACCCACAGTGCCGTGGACGTGCGTTTCGAAGAGAAGCAGCGGCTGATCGTCCTGCAGGAAGGGGAAATTCTCGTCGAAACCGGTCATGGCGACGCCCGGCCGTTTATCGTCGAAACCCGCGAAGGCAGCATGCGCGCACTGGGTACGCGGTTCCTGGTCAAGCGCGAAGAACAGGGCACGCGCCTGAGTGTGCTGCAGTCCGCGGTGGCCGCCCATCCGCAATCCAGCCCTGACGAACAGATTCTGCGCGAAGGCCAGCAAGTGCTGATCCGCAACGGCGGCCTTGGGCCGATTCTGGCCGTTAACCTCGGTGCAGACGCCTGGACTCGCGGCATGCTGGTGGTGGACAACGCACGGCTGGAAGATCTGGTGAACGAACTCGGTCGCTATCGCCGTGGGCATCTGGGTGTTGCGCCGCAAGTAGCCGACCTCAGGATCACTGGCAGCTTCCCGCTGAAAGACACCGACCTGGCCCTGAGCGCCCTGCTGCCGACCCTACCGGTGCAGATCGAACATCACACGCAATGGTGGGTGACGGTGGCGGCGAAGACCGAGGCCAACCCCTGATCTCTGGTGCGCATGATGTGACGCCTTCGCGGGCAAGCCTGAACTGGTCAAGTAGTTCCGGACACCGGTTACGGTGTTTATGCCGCTTTTTGCTCCATAGCTATTGGCGACAGGTAGTTGTTGTAGCTGTGGAGCCTGGTGCGGTTGTAGTACATGAAGAAGCGCACCATGTCGGTTTGTGCTTCCTTGATCACGTCGTAGCCGCCACGAGGGACCCATTCTGACTTCAGTGTGCCGAAGAAACGCTCTGTTGGGGCATTGTCCCAGCACTGCCCACGATGACTCATGCTTTGTAAAATGCCGTGGCGTTTGAGCTCTTCTTGAAACTTGCGACTGGTGTACTGACAGCCCTGATCCGAATGGAACATCAACCCAGGCGTGCATTTTCGAAGCTCTGCCGCCATGCGTAGCGCCTTACTCACCAAGTTGGCGTCATTGACCAAAGAAAATGCCCAACCAATGACCCGGCGGGCAAACAAGTCGATCACGATGGCCAGATGAACCCAGCGCTTACCGACCATCAGGCTTGTAACATCGCCGCACCAAACTTGATTGACTGCAGTCGGCTTGAAATTGCGCTTGAGCAGATTGGGCGCGACAAATGATTCAAAGCCTTTGGATCTAAATGGATGAGGCTGGCGTTGTTTACTGACAATGTTGGCTTCCCTCATCAGTGTTCTAACAAGGCCTCTTCCGGCAGGAATGTTATTGGCCTGCAGATTCTTGCTGATCGTTCTGGAGCCCATGGCTTCCCGGCTTTCGCTGTGCAACTCAACCACTTTCCCTTTGAGCTCCTCGCGTTTGATCCTGGGCTTGGCGCGACGCTGAATCCACTCATAGAAGCTGCTGCGCTTCACATCAAAAACGCGACACAGGATGGCCGTCGGGAATGACTCTCTTAGCTCCGCGATCATCGAAAACGATCGGGATCCGACATCAAGAGAGCGGTAGCCTTTTTTAAAATCTCGGCCTCCATTTCCATACGCTTGATTTTGGCTTTCAACTCCTGAATCTGGCGTTGATCCTCGGTAATCGCTCTGGTGCCTTTGACGGGTTGTCCTTCTCGCTCCTTGAGTACCTGTTCAACCCACCGCCGCAAAGCGGTAGGTCCAATGCCCAGCGATGCGCAGACGTCGGGCACGGAGCAATCATCATCGATCACCATGCTGGCAGCCTGCAGCTTGAACTCGCGCGAATAGACCTTTCTTTCGTTCATGGAACCTCCAAATTGGCGAAATCATATCGCCCTTAAGAGGTGTCCGGAATTATTAGGCCAGTTCAGCCTCGCTCCTACAGGATGTCGTCGCTCCATCGACCGACGCAAAATCTGTAGGAGCGAGGCTTGCCCGCGAAGAGGCCCTCAACCTCCCCGCAATTGCTAATTCGAAATTATTTTCATCCCGCCCTATCACTTTTTGATTCTCGTCCGGCACGTAGGCAATTGAGAAGTATTCACTTTCAGGAGCCGCTGTATGTCCCGTTCGCTAGACACCTTGCGCCCCGGTTTGCTGGCGGTTGCCATTGCCCTTTGCACCCCTTTGGCCAGCAGCCAACTGATCGCAGCTGAACAAGCATCCAGCGTTCGCGCCTACAACCTGCCACCCGCGCCATTGGCCAGCACATTGAACCAGATCGCCAGCCAGGCCGGTCTGGCGCTGTCGTTTAATCCATCGCTGGCTGCTGGAAAGACTTCGGCACCGGTCAACGGCCAGTACGATGCGGCCGGCGCCCTGCGCGAAGCCTTGCGCGGCACCGGTCTGCAACTGGAGCAGAGTGGCACCGGCACTTACTCCCTGGTGGCCGTACCCGAGGGCGTGATGGCCCTGCCGGCGACCAGCGTGATCGGTGTGCAAGACACAGAAAGCGCATGGGGCCCGGTAGAAGGCTACGTGGCCAAGCGCACCGCCACCGGCACCAAGACCGATACCGCGCTGGTCGAAGTACCACGCTCGATCTCGGTGGCAACACGCGAGCAGATGGACGATCGCAGCGTGCACAACCTCGATGACGCCGTGCGCTACATGCCGGGCATCACCGCCAGCAGCTTCGGCAGCGACACCCGCGCCGATTGGTTGCGCGTACGCGGCTTCGAGCCGACCCAGTTCCTCGATGGCCTGCCACTGCCAAAAGGCGTGTACGCCAACCCGAAACAGGAAACCTGGAACCTCGACCGCCTCGCCCTGCTGCGTGGTCCGGCCTCGTCCGTGTACGGCCAGACCCGCCGGGCGGCCTGCTGGACATGGTCAGCCGCCGTCCCAGCGCTGAATCGAGCAATGAAATCCAGGTGCAGTACGGCAGCGACAATTATCGCCAGATCAATTTCGCCAGTACCGGCAAGATCGACGAGGAAGGTCAATTCCTCTATGGCCTGAGCGGCGTGGTACGCGACAGCGGCACGCAGATCGACCACATCGACAATAAGCGCTACAACATTGCGCCTAGCCTGACCTGGAACATCGACGAAGACACCAAATTCACTCTGCTCACGCAATTCACCCGTGACGATACTGGCATCACCAGCCAGTTCCTGCCGATCCAGGGCACCCGTATCCATTCACCACTGGGTGAAATTTCCCATCACAAAAACCTGGGCGACCCGGATTGGGAATTCTACGACCGCACTTACTACGCACTGGGTTACGCCTTCGAACATCGTTTGAACGATGTCTGGCAGTTCCGGCAGAACCTGCGTTACACCAAAACCGATCTGTCCTTCCAGGTCCTCACTCCCGGCGCCTATCCGTTCACCCAGGTCGACGCCAATGGCAACGTTGGTCGCACGAGCACCAGTGTCGACGAGGACATTAGCCAGTTCGCCGTGGATAACAACTTCCAGGGCGACTTCGCCACCGGAGACATCGGTCACACCCTGTTGATCGGCCTCGATCACCAGCGCAACAACACCAACTACACGTCGATTTTCGGTGATGGCCTGAGCACCAACGTGCTCAATCCGATCTACGGACAGCCGATCGTTCGTCCACCGCGTTCGTCTGCATTCTATGACTACAACCAGAAGACCCATCAGACCGGTCTGTATGTCCAGGACCAGATGGCCCTCGACCAATGGCGCCTGACCCTGGGTGGTCGTGAAGACTGGGTGCACACCGGCACCAAGTTCTTCAACCACGGCGATGCCACCAATACTGAGCGCGACAAGAACTTCAGCGGCAACGCGGCGATCAGCTACGTGTTCGACAACGGTGTCGTGCCTTACCTGTCCTACGCCGAGTCGTTCCAGCCGACCAGCAATGCCACGGCCACGCCGACCGACTCGTTCAAGCCGACCGAAGGCGAGCAGTGGGAACTGGGTATCAAATATCAGCCGCCTGGCAGCAACACGTTGCTGACCGCGGCAGTGTATGACCTGACCCAGAAAAACGTCTCCGTCACCACCACCAACTCCGACAGCGTCACGATCACCAGCCAGACCGGTGAAGTGAAAGTCAAAGG
This sequence comes from Pseudomonas sp. ERMR1:02, assembly GCF_002277815.1. Lineage (GTDB taxonomy): Bacteria > Pseudomonadota > Gammaproteobacteria > Pseudomonadales > Pseudomonadaceae > Aquipseudomonas. The sequence continues at coordinate 638,627 of NZ_NKJI01000001.1, read as the reverse complement.
CCTGGAGCTGGAAGCGGTGTCCGACGTGACCGATAACCTCAAGGTCATCGCCGCTTACACCTTGGCCAAATCCGAAGTGCAAAAAGGCGATTTCAAAGGCAATCGCCTGCAACTGATGCCCAACCAACAGGCTTCGCTGTGGGCCGATTACACCTGGCACAACGGCGTGCTGGACGGTTTCGGCCTCGGCGCCGGCGCTCGCTATACCGGCAACACCTATGGCGACCAGGCCAATACCGAGTTGGGCAAGGCTAACGCCTACACCGTGTTCGACGCGGCGGTCCATTACGACCTCGGTCGTCTCGACAACAGCCTGAAAGGCGCCTCGCTGGCGCTGAACGCGACCAACCTGTTCGACAAGGACTACATCTCCACCTGCGACGGTTTTTACTGCTACTACGGCGACCAACGCAGTGTCGTCGCCAGTGCCACCTACAAGTGGTAACGGCTTGATCTGATACGCCCAATACCCAGGCCGTCCTTTGTGGACGGCTTTGGTATTTCTGAAGGCTAAGAAATGAAAAGTAAAACAATTCGCCGCTGGTCCTTCGTCCACACCTGGACCAGCCTGATCTGCACGGTCTTCCTGTTGCTACTGGCACTGACCGGCCTGCCGTTGATCTTCCACCACGAAATCGACCATCTGCTGGGCGATGCAGCCGAATTGAAGCAAATGCCGGCGGACACCCCGCAGCTGAATTTGCAGCAGCTGGTGCAGGCCGCTGAAAAGCATCGCCCCGGTGAGGTCATGCAGTACTTCGGCTTCGACGAAGACGAGCCCAACGGCGCAATCGCGATCATGGCGCCCACTGCCGGCACCGAACCGAATTCGTCCCACACGTTCATGCTCGACGCCCGCACCGGCGAAGCGCTGGAGATGCCGTCAGCCAATGGCGGCTTCATGATGGTCATGCTGCGTCTGCACGTGGACATGTTCGCCGGGCTGCCGGGCAAGTTGTTGCTGGCGTTCATGGGATTGCTGTTCGTCGTCGCTATTGTCTCCGGCACCGTGTTGTACCTGCCGTTCATGCGTCGCCTGAAATTCGCCACCGTGCGCCAGGACAAATCCACCCGCCTGCGCTGGCTCGACCTGCATAACCTGATCGGCGTCGTGACGTTGACCTGGGCCCTGGTGGTCGGTGTGACCGGTGTCATCAGCGCCTGCGCCGACTTGCTGATCGCCGCTTGGCGCAACGACAGCCTGAGCGCAATGGTCGCGCCATACCGTGACGCGCCGCCGCTGACGCAACTGGCACCGGCCAGCCGCTTACTCGACATCGCCGAGGAAGTCGCACCGGGCATGCAGCCGGACTTTATCGCCTTCCCCGGCACCCGTTTTTCCAGTGAGCACCACTACGCGGTATTCATGAAAGGCAGCACGCACCTGACGTCGCACCTGCTGACGCCAGTGTTGATCGATGCCCGCACGCTGCAAGTCACCGCCGTGGCCGAGCGACCGTGGTACATGGACGCCATGGGCATGTCGCAGCCGCTGCACTTCGGTGATTACGGCGGCATGCCGATGAAAATCCTCTGGGCGACACTGGATGTGCTGACCATCATCGTGCTCGGCAGCGGGGTTTACCTGTGGGTGGTGCGGCGCAAGGCTGCCATACCCATGCGGGAAAAAGCGGAGAGCGTGGCATGAAGCCCCGGCAGTCGAACTTCTGGAATGTTTTCGCCACCCCACAGTCATCGCCCTGTTCAGCGCAGCAGGACTGTTCGCCGCGCTACTCGGCGATGGCATATGGGACGCCCTGAGCTGGCTCGGATTGGGCATCCCGGCCATCCTCGCTTTGCGCGGCCTCCTCCAACGCCACTGAACACTCATCCCCTGTAGGAGCGAGCTTGCTCGCGATGAACCTGAGAGCACCGTGGGGTGTCAGGTTTACAGCGTCATCGTTGACGACCATCGCGAGCAAGCTCGCTCCTACAGAAGGTCTGCTTTTTTTGGGATATTGAGCAATCCCTCCAACGCGCTATGCTGCCCGACACTGCCACCGACCGAGACGTTGCCATGTCCGCCCCGAGCATGACCCTGTACCACAACCCGCTCTCACCCTTCGTTCGCAAAGTCATGGTGCTGCTGCACGAAACCGGTCAACAGAACCGCGTGGCCCTGCAGAACTGCGTACTCACGCCGGTCGACCCGGACAAAACGCTGATCGACGACAACCCCCTGAGCAAGATCCCGGCCCTGCGCCTGGCCGACGGCAACGTCATCCACGACAGCCGCGTAATCCTCGACTACCTCGACCATCAGCACGTCGGCAACCCGCTGATCCCCCGCGAAGGCTCCGCCCGCTGGCGGCGCCTGACTCTGGCCTCCCTGGCCGACGGGATCATGGACGCCGCCGTACTGGTGCGCTACGAAGTCGCCCTGCGCGCCCCGGAAAAACACTGGGACACGTGGCTCGACGGCCAACGCGACAAAATCAGCCGTGCCCTGGCGCTCCTGGAAAAAGACGCGATTGCCGAACTGACCAGCCATTTTGATGTGGCAGCGATCAGCGTGGCGTGTGCGTTGGGGTATCTGGATTTGCGTCATCCGGATCTGGAGTGGCGCGAGGCAAATCCGCACTTGGCGGCGTGGTATTTCGAGGTGAGCCAGCGACCTTCGATGTTGGCGACGATGCCGAAGGTTTGAGTTTGGCAAGGGCAAAAGACTAGCAGTTCTGATAGTAGGCAAAGGCTGAAAAAACTCCGACACTGAGACCTGCTCCTTTTGGATCTGGGTTCGGAGATCAGCCAATGCCTACGCACTCTCGCAAAACAATCTTGTTAGCAACTGATCGGCAGAACTCGGTGTTGAATGCTGTCGACGCGGCCCAGAATAATGCCATTGCCTATACCCCCTACGGTGATAGCCCAATGGGCGATGACCCGCGAAGTCAGCTTCGATTTAACGGTGAATGTCAGGAGTTGATAACAGGTTATTATCCGCTGGGTAATGGTTATCGTATGTATAGTCCGAGATTGGGGCGATTTTTAATTCCGGATAGTTTGAGTCCGTTTGGAGCGGGCTGGTTAAATGCCTATGCGTATTGCGAATGCGATCCGATTAATCGGGTTGATCCGACTGGACATGCTTGGGGCTTCCTGAAAGAAATAGGTCGAGGTCTAGGATTAAGAACATCAAACAAGGCTAAATTTGCCAACACTTTTAACGCTGATTACGGACAATTAAGCTCATCCAGACTATTTGCAAATGACGCTCTTAAAAAAGCAGCAAAACTTGGAGAGCCACGGCAAATTGATTCACTTATATATAATAAAAAAATGAACACACTGCAGCACCACCGGAATGTCAAAAACGATAAATTTTCATTCACCTCCATCACAAATATCAGCTCCGAGGCTAAGCAGTTATCACCAGAAATATTAACTTCCATCACACCAATTGAAAATCTACAACGTACCTCCCGCTCGACTTATGAATACGTAAATAGAATACAGCACCAGCTCGACTTAGGCAGCCCAATCGGCATGCATGCGATCAATCGAACGTCCCATCCAACAATTCTAAAAAATCAACAAAAAGCCATTCGCAAAAGTGAAATAAGTATGGCGAAATATCGAAACGCGGAAAAAATGCCATCGGATCCCAACCGTTTTTTATATAGATCTGGTGGAATGTAATCGACCAAACTCTTCAGCCCGTACGACTGGACGTATGGGCCGAAGACTTGAAGGTTTAGTTTCAATGCACTGAAACAGTGCAGCAACCTGCCTGGCTAATTTGTAGCCTGTCGGCTGATCCTCCCACAACCCCACCCACCGGCTCATTCCACCGCTCCAATATCAAACCCAACCGGCTTCGCACTGTTCTGCCCAACCCCATACCAATCCAGCTTGCGCGTCAGCACCATAAACACACCCAACAACCCAAACAGCAACAACGACCCCATCAACAGCGCGTAATCCTCGGCACTCAATAACCCATAAAGCAGCCCGTACAACGCCGCCAACCCCGCAGAAAAACTCAACCCATGACGCACGCTGCGCAGCACATGGCAGACATAGAACCCAATCAACAACACGCAACCGCTGGCCGACAGCAGATACGCCAGGGCAAAGCCGATGTGTTCGGACAACGACAGCAACAACAGGTAGAAGAACGCCAGCGCCACACCCACCAACGCGTATTGCACCGGATGCACCGCGAGGCTTTTCAGCACCTCGAAGAGGAAGAAGCCAGCGAAAGTCAGGACAATGAACAGCAGCGCATATTTGATCGCCCGGTCGCTTTTCAAATACTGGTCCACAGGATCGATGAAGCTCACGCCGAAGCTGCGGCCAGAAAACCCCTCGCAGCTGCTACGGGATACGCAACTGCTCAAAGCTTCTTGCAGGTTGGTGGAGAAAAACGAGGTCTGCCAATTGGCGGTGAAACCCTGATCGGTGATTTCACGCTGGGCTGGCAGGTAGTTGCCGATGAAGCTGGGATGCGGCCAATTGGCGGTCATCGAGACTTTGCTGGTCTTGCCCACCGGCAGGATTTGCAACTGGCCAGTGCCTTGCAGCTTCAGGTCAAAGCCGAAGGCCAGTTCTGTATTTTGCTTCGCGTCCAACGCCGGCAGCGTCACGTGGACGCCCTCGCCCAGCCAGCCGACCTGGCTACCGGGAATGAAGTCCAGGTTCTGACCATTGAGTTCGAGTTTCAACGCATTCTCGATGCCGCGAATGTCGCTGATGCCGACGGCGAGGAAAGGTTGATCGAATTGGTAATCGGCGAAGTCTTCCTTGATACCCAGTTGTGCCGGCAGTGAAAAATGACCGCTGATGCGGTTGTCGGCATGGAACAGCCTCGCCTGATAAATGCCCCGTGAACGCAGTTCGGTCTGGACATTGCCGTCGAGCTCGAAGCGCTCCGGCAGGAAGTACAAACGACCGCGCTCTTCGCGGATCTCCTGAAAGCGCTCGTTGGTTTTTTCGTGAGTTTTCCAGGTGCGCACCACTTTGCGATACGGCACCACGATCAACGGCCCGCTCAGTTGCTGGCTGTAACTGGAGCTGCGGGCGATGTCTTCGAGCACACCGTCGCGCATTTGCTGGCGGTCCTGGATCACGCCGTTGATCATCAACAGCGGGATCAGCAATAACAGAATCAGCAGGGCAATAGCCCCGAGTTTTAGGGTCAGGCTGCGGTTCATGGGACTCTCCCTGTTTGGATGGGGAAAGTCTGGGATGGATGTGTGTGGGCTTTATGTGGGGAGTATGGAGATTATGTGGAGACTGCGCCGGCCTCTTCGCGAGCAAGCCCGCTCCCACATTTGGTCGAGTTCCCTCAGAAAAACGCGGTCAAATGTGGGAGCGGGCTTGCTCGCGAATGGCCGCGACTCGGTCCTAAGCCAGACGCAACCTGACTTCAACCCCGCCCTCAACATTACCGACGCTCATCTGCCCACCATGCAACTTGACCACTTCCTCGACAAAGTTAAGCCCGAGCCCAGTGCTTTTGCGCCCACTGTCCGGACGTGGCAGCGAATAGAAACGTTCGCTCAATCGCGGCAGTGCGTAGTCGGGAATCGCCTCGGCCTGATTGAACAGTGTGAACTCGACCTGCTCGCCCATCCGTTCCGCGGTGAATCGCAACACACCCTGAGCCGGAGTGAAATCCAGCGCATTCTCCAACAGATTCCCCAGCGCCTGCCGCAATAGAAATGGCTCACCCATCAGCGTCAGATCCGCCGCCATGCTTTGTTCAACACGCAACTGTTTGCCTTCGATTCGCGCAGCCTGAGCGATCAACAGTTCATCCACCAATGCCGCCAGCGGCACGCTCACCCGCTCTTCCAGCCCTTGGCGCTGTTCAACCTGAGCCAGGTTCAACAACCGTTCGATCAACTGCTGCATCCGCGCACTTTCGTTGTCGATGTTGCTGACAAAACGCTGCCGCTGAGCCAACGGCATCTCGCCTTCCAGTAACTCCGTCGCACCGCGAATCGCCGCCAGCGGGCTCTTCAATTCATGAGTCAAGGTGTGCACGTAACGCTCGACGTACGCCTTGCCTTCAAGCTGCGTGCGCATCTGTTCCACTGCCGTCGCCAGTTGGTCCAGTTCGCCGCCGCGATAATGCGGCACCTTGACCCGCCGCCCCTCGCTCACTGCCTGGGCGTAAGCGGTCAAACGCCGTAACGCATGGCTCAGCCACCATGACAACAGCGCGCCGAACAGCAGGCCAAGACCGATCAGCCCTGCGCCGTAAGCCAACAGTCGCCGCTCCGTGCGATCAACATAAGGCTGCAACGAGCTATTGGGTTTGGCCACGGTGACCACGCCGATGATCTGCCCGTTATCGCGAATGGGCGCGCCAACATGCATCACCGATGAGTTGGCATCGTCAGGATCGCTACGGCTGGAGCGGGCGCCGTATTGGCCACGCAGGGTCAGGTAAACGTCATTCCAGCGTGAGTAATCCTGGCCAACCGCCACGCCGCTGGAATCGAGCACCACGATGCCCTTGGCGTCGGTGACGTAGATGCGGTGGTTGACCTGATTCTTCGGCAGGCCCCAGATGTTCGCCGCCGGTTGCCGTTCGCCGTAGTCCTTGAGCAGTTCCGGCCAGCGGTTCTGGTTGAGGGTGCCGGCCTTGAAGTCATCGCGCAGGATTTCGGCCATCAGGTTGGCGGTGTCGACCAGGGTTTCTTCGGTGGACTGGCGCACGCCGGGGCGGATTTCCTCCATTACGGTATTGAGCACGAAGTAACCGGTCAGGCCGATGAACAGCACATAGACCAGGAAAATCCGTATCCCCATTGGCATCAGCTGCGCCCCGGACTATAGCTATAGCCGAGGCCGCGATGGGTCTGAATCGGCTCGGCATCGCCCTTCACCTGCCGCAGTTTGGCGCGCACGCTTTTGATGTGGCTATCGATGCTGCGCTCGTAAGCGGCATCGGCGGCGACGCCCAGCGCATCGAGCAACTGCTCGCGGCTGAACACGCGTTCGGGTTGTTCGAGCAGGCATTGCAACAGGCGGAACTCATGGCGGGTGAGGGTCAGTAATTCACCTCGATAGCTGATCTGCACCCGCTCGCTGTCGATGCGAAACAGCGCCGACGACGGCTCGGCCACCGCGCGCGGCGCCATGCGCTTGAGAATCGCCCGGACTCGCGCTGCCACTTCCCGTGGGCTGAAAGGCTTGACCACGTAATCGTCTGCGCCGATTTCCAGGCCCACGACCCGATCTATTTCTCCGTCGCGAGCGCTGAGGAACATCACCGGCACTTCACTGAATCGGCGCAATTGCTTACAGGTTTCGAAACCGCTGATGTCCGGCAGCCCGATGTCGAGGATGATCAGATCGGCGGGCGTCTGGCGCTGATGATCGAGCGCCGCAGCGCCTAGGCTCAGCCATGTGGTGGTGAACCCTTCACCCTGCAAGGCAAAAATCAGGGTGTCGGCAATCGCTGCTTCGTCTTCGACAATCAGGATATGTGGCATGGCATCCGAGCCCGGCAGTTGAATGGGCGAACGGTGAACCAAGGGGGATTCGGCGTCAATCGGCAAGGGTAAATCAGCGGCGTGGTCTGTAGTACCTAGCAGTTCTGATAGTAGGCAATGGCTGAAAAAAGTCCGATGCTGGCATTACTTTGTTCGGAAGCCAGCACAGGGATTGACCAATGCCTACGCACTCACGCAAAACAATTCTGCTGGCGACCGATCAAAAGTCTTCGGTGTTGAGCGCCCTTGATGCGAATCGGTCTGATGATGTCGCCTACGCACCTTATGGACATCGCAACCTTGGGAACGGCTTGCTTAGCTTGCTCGGATTCAACGGCGAACTGCTGGATCTGATGACCGGGCATTATCATTTGGGGAAGGGGTATCGGCAGTTCAATCCGGTGTTGATGCGGTTTAACAGCCCGGACAGCTTAAGTCCGTTTGGAAAGGGGGGACGGAATGCGTATGCGTATTGCGGGGGTGATCCAGTAAATCAAACGGACCCTTCCGGCCACTTTATAGTCGGGAGCCTAATTTCAAAAATGATTAAAAATGCTAAATCACATCACTCAGGACCAAAGTCGATAACAACATCAACCCTGTCTGCCATTCAAGACACCGCCGATAAATTAGGCGGCGAAAAAATGATTAGTCAGTTGGCAAAGAAAGAAAAAGTTAAGCCAAAAACTTTTTTGTTGGAAGAGACCATTAAAAGACAACAACTAAAAACTAATGAAATTTTTAGCCAGGCACCCTCTAAACGAAGTATAGATGACATGAATACGATAATTACTCATTTAAATGAAAGCAACGACATCTATTCTGACATTCTAGTAGGGACAAGAGAGGGGAAATTTAGGCCAAAGAATATAAAGGAAATACATAGAACAAATGAGACAACTCTAGGTGCGCTGAATTGGGACCTGCATCAGAAACAAAAAACCATGCGTCAAAATCAATAGGCGCTTCGGAGTCAGGCTACCAACTAAACCTGACTTGATCTTATGTCCTTAAATGTAACCTGAAATCCCAAAGCCAGAAGTTTCAGCGAGATCAACAATCCGGCTTATCCGCCGTAAACCGCCGAGCCGGATTCACCGCCGCCCCAAACTCACGCAACGCCTTCGCCCCTATCAACAACGGATAATTAAAGCTGCTACGGTCAGTCAGGTTCACCTCGACCGTGCGCTTGACATTACCCAGGCACAACTCCAAATCCACCACCGGCCGCTTGGTAGGCGCAGCCGCTTCGCTGTCATCCTCTTCTTCCTCAGAGCGAGTCTTGATCTTGCTGATCCGCGCAACCTTGTGTTCGTAAACCTTGTTGCTCGCATCCTTGGTAGCCAGACGGAAACGCACCCAGTTCTCGCCGTCGCGAGTGAAGGTTTCGATGTCTTTGGCCGATAGCGACGCGGTCAACGCGCCGGTGTCCATCTTGGCCTTGAGCACTTCGCCGCCGATTTCCGGCAGGGCGATGTATTCGTAGCGTCCGTAAAGGGTCGGTTCAGCGGCCAAAACCGGCAAGGCTATGAGGGACAGCAGTGCGAGGAGGGATTTCACTTGATCGTTGTCCTTGAGAGATGGGCAGCGGAATTTTAGACAGTCAGCCAGCTATTCGTTCGTTCGTCAGATCGCTTCGCGGGCAAGCCTCGCTCCTACAGGTTTAGCGTCGTGCCGCAGGTAGTGGGAACACACCCAATCCTGTAGGAGCGAGGCTTGCCCGCGAAGAGGCCAGTGCAATCACAACAGCCATTTGAACTGATCAATTTCAATCCAGCATATCCATGCCCACGTGAAACATTCGTCACCCCAATTTGGCCTGCCGCCCGAAGCTATTTATCACGGCGAGCCCAACCGTTTTTGCAGCCATGGGCGGCAGCTCGATGCCCTTTTGTCCGCCGAAAGCCGCTGATCAAATGGTTTTCTATTAAGTGCCTATCCCGGCGCCCCAGATCCCGCCCAGGCTTTGCAGCAGCGAACCGCCGACGCCCTGCTGACCGAGGTATTGCAGGATCACCGGAGCAAACAGGCCGATCATGCCGCTTTCCATGCCCAGTGCGCTGAAGGCGCTGTTCAGGTCATTGGTGTCCTTGACGTTGCCCAAGGCGTTATCCAGCCCTGCGGCCTTGCCGTTTGAGCCGAGCAAACCGGCGAGCGCGCCCAGTTCACCGCCCCCCGAGAGAATGTCGATACCCGGCACGCTTTTGGCCAGTTCCGAGTAATCGGTCGAGCTCAACTGATTCTTCGCCAGGCCGAGCATCGCCCCGGCGCCGCCGACGGCTTGTTGTGGCGTCACGTTCAACTGGCTCAGAGCGCCCAGCAGGTCTGCTGTCTCTGAAGTCGGCGCAGCTTGCGTGGCTGCGTTGCCGCCGTTCATCCCGGAAATGGCATTGGCCGCATCGCTCAGGCTGAACTGAGCAAAGACCGGGCTGGCGACCAGGGTCAGGAGCGATGCCAGTGCAAAACCGCGTGAAATCTTCATCCAGACATCCTCAATGAAAACCGCCCGGAAATGGGCGGCGAAAAACTGTCCGTTGGACTGGCATGCCCCGACATTGTTCCCCCCACCCATCCGCTCTCCTGTAGGAGCGAGCACGCTCGCGATGGACTCAAGGGCACCGCGGTAAATCAGGTCGCCCGCGTATTCGTTAACCTCCATCGCGAGCATGCTCGCTCCTACAGAAATCGAGAAAATTTCCCGTCGCTGCATCCAGTCTGCCCCCACGCACGTATATCAATCACGGACAGACATTCCTGGCCGACCCTCCCCAAAAGGATCATCACCATGAAACGCACTTCGATCAAAACCCCGTTGATTGCCAGCCTGCTGACCCTGGCCCTTGGCGGCGCGTTCGCCCTGAACACGGCGCAAGCGGCAACCATGAGCCATGACAGTGTGACGGTCGGCGGCCAAAGCATGCTGCCGAGCAAAGACATCGTCGATAACGCGGTCAACTCCGCCGACCACACCACGCTGGTAGCCGCCGTGAAAGCGGCCGGTCTGGTCGATACCCTCAAAGGCAAAGGCCCATTCACGGTATTCGCACCGGTCAATTCGGCATTCGCCGCCCTCCCCGCCGGCACCGTCGATACGCTGCTCAAACCGGAAAACAAGGCAACCCTGACCAAAATCCTCACCTACCACGTCGTCGCCGGCAAACTCGACATGGCGACCCTAGCCGAGAAGATCAAGGCCGGTGGTGGCAAAACCGAACTCACCACCGTCGCCGGCGGCAAGCTGTGGGCAATGATGAACGGTCCGCACAACATCACCATCAAGGATGAAAAAGGTGATGTCGCCGACATCACTACCTATGACGTGTACCAGTCCAACGGCGTGATACAGGTCATCGACAAAGTGCTGATGCCGAAAAGCTGAGCCGTGCCGCCGACCCCGTGCATCGGGGTCGGCGGGTTTGCCGAGGTGTCCGCCCGTGAATGGAACAACTGCGCGCCGTGAACTAACCTCTGCCTGCAACCGGCCCCTCACGCAACCTGCTTCGATTGCCTGGAGAACCGTTATCCCATCGCCGACGCCGATCTTCTCAGGCAGCTCCTAGCCAAATGTTCACTGGGTGACCGCCGCGCTTTCGAGACGCTTTACCGCAGTGTCGGCCCGCGTTTGCATGGCGTTGCCCTGCGCTTCATGGGACGCACTGACCTGGCGGAAGAAGTGCTGCAGGAAAGCTTCGTGCGCATCTGGAACAACGCCTCGCGCTATGAAGCGCACCTGTCGGCCCCCTTGACTTGGATGATCAACATCACCCGCAATCAAGCCATCGACCAGTTGCGCAAGCATCGCGACCGGCCACTGGGTGATCTCGAAGAACAGGCGCTGGTGGACGAAAGCCCGTCGGCCGACGAACAACTGAACAGTGCCCGCGAGGCCAGCGCTTTAAACCGCTGCCTGGACAGCCTCGAAGGCATGCAGCGCCAATCGATCACCGTCGCGTACTTTCAGGGGTTATCGTGCGCCGAACTGGCCGAACACCTGGCGGCGCCGCTGGGCTCGGTGAAGTCCTGGATCCGTCGCGGCATGGAACGCCTGCGCAGGTGCCTTGAATCATGAACTATCAAACTCAGACCCTGCGCCGCGCCCTCGCCGCCGACTACGCCATCGGCCTGATGCCCCCGGTCGCGCGTCGGCGTTTCGAACAGCTATTGCTGGAGGATGCGGCGCTGCGTGTGGAACTGGCTCAATGGCAAGAAAACCTCGCGAGCCTGACCGCTGCGCTTCCCGAGCAACCTGTGCCGGATCGGGTCTGGCAAGGCATTACGGCGCGAATCGAACCGCAAGAACTGCATGTCCCGCAAAAGCGCCCATTCTGGAACTGGCTACGAGTGACCGTGGCGGTTTGTTCACTGCTAATCGCCGTCACCCTGGGCGTGATCTACAACCGCGACGACGCCCGTTACAGCGCCACCCTCGTCAGCGCCGACGCGCAGCCTGCGCTGAAGGTCCGGGCTCATGAGAACTACCTGCAAGTCGAACCGTTGACGCTGGCGGCGATAGATCCGCAGCGTAGCCTGGAGCTATGGGCGATTCCGGCGGACGGCAAACCGGTTTCCCTCGGCGTGATTCCAGCGGGTGGCAAAGGCAAAGTTGAGCTGAACGACACGCAGAAAGCGTTGATCGGCAAACCGGTTTCACTGGCGGTCAGCCTTGAGCCAAAGGGTGGCTCGCCAACTGGGCAACCGACGGGGCCGGTTCTCTATCAAGGAGCATTGGCGGCGTTGTGACACTATCCGTTCTGATAGTTGGCAGACCTGGAGAATTGCGAGACAGTAAAAACTACTTCCTTGGTGTTTGAATCATGCAGACAAAATACCAGTACGACGCGCTGGATCGATTGGTAACGTTCGAAGCGACAAAACCGAGCAGCTCGCAACTTTTCTATATGAAAGATCGTCTGGCGAATCGTATCCAAGGCTCCTTGCAGCAGACTGTAATGCAGCACGGTGATCAGGCGCTGGCACAACGAGAACAACAAACCGGATCCACAAAAACAAGCCTGCTAGGTTCTGATCGACTGGGTTCGGTATTGAACGAATTCAATGCAGCGCAGCGTCGCCATTTTGCTTATACAGCTTACGGACATTTGCGTCCTGGAAATACGTTGCCCAGCCTGCTCGGTTTTAAGGGCGTACATCCTGATCCTCTGACCGGGTGTTATATGCTGGGCAATGGTTATCGAATGTTTAGCCCCATACTGATGCGGTTTATCAGTCCGGATAGCTTAAGTCCATTTGGGAAAGGGGGGGTTAATGCGTATGCATATTGTGGGGGCGACCCCCTCAACCGGACAGATCCAACTGGCCACGCCTGGTTCTTCCCAAAGGGTCTCGATCCCATAAAAGGCATCAAAATATTATTGGCAGGACGCCCAAAAAATCTAGAACAGCGCAGCCCGTATTTCCAGCACGGCCCGCATCTAAAGACGGATATACTTTTATTGGACATCACGGAACTTCGAGAAAAGGAGCAACCAATTTAATGACAAATGGCGTTATGGATAACCATTCTTTCAGTAATAGCTCGTTCGAAAATCTACTAAATGGAGAAGGCTTTTACGTATCAGACAGCTTAAGTGGCGCTCAAGATTATACAGGACAGCACTTAATGAAAGACAATGGCGGAATAGTGCTTAAAGTTTCCGTGAAAAACTTCCATAACAAACGAATAGGCGTCGACTACGTCCGAGGCACTCCAACACTTCCCAATTCGGGGGTGACGACTTTGTACGAAAGCACATATAGAGATATCAAACTAACGCGTTACGGCTATTATGCTCCAGATCGAAAATTTTATTTGTATCCCTAAGATGAGGCCAAGGGTTAATACCTAGATATCAGAAACAAGGAGGGCGACTTCACGTCGCCCTCCTTACTCACAACCCTTACGCCGCACTAAACAACTTATGCGGATCAATCACAAACTTCTTCGGCACACCCGCATCGAACTCGCCATACCCTTCCGGCGCTTGATCCAGACTGATCACCTGCACACCCACCACTTCAGCGATGTTGATGCGGTCCCACATGATTGCCTGCATCAATTGGCGGTTGTACTTCATCACCGGGGTCTGGCCGGTGTGGAAGCTGTGGGATTTGGCCCAGCCCAGGCCGAAGCGAATGCTCAGGCTGCCCATTTTCGCGGCGGCGTCCACGGCACCTGGATCTTCGGTGACGTAGAGGCCCGGGATGCCGATTTTGCCGGCAACACGCACCACGCCCATCAGTGAGTTGAGCACGGTGGCCGGGGCTTCGTGCTTGACACCATCGTGACCGTGGCCGCGTGCTTCGAAGCCTACGGCGTCGATGGCGCAATCCACTTCTGGTTCACCCAGCAGCGCGGCGATTTGCTCGTGCAACGGGTATCGAGGGACAGGTCGGCGATTTCGAAACCCTGAGCCTTGGCGTGCGCCAGGCGCACGGTATTGACGTCACCGACGATCACCACTGCCGCGCCCAACAGGCGAGCAGAAGCAGCAGCCGCCAGACCCACCGGGCCGGCACCTGCGATGTACACGGTGCTGCCCGGGCCGACGCCGGCAGTCACTGCGCCGTGGTAACCGGTCGGCAGGATGTCGGAGAGGCAGGTCAGGTCGCGAATTTTTTCCATCGCGCGATCGCGATCCGGCAGTTTCAGCAGGTTGAAGTCGGCGTACGGCACCAGCGCGTATTCAGCCTGGCCGCCGGTCCAGTCGCCCATGTCGACATAACCATAGGCACCGCCGGGACGGGCCGGGTTGACGCTGAGGCAGACACCGGTGTGCATTTCCTTGCAGGAACGGCAGCGCCCGCAAGCCACGTTGAACGGTACGGACACCAGGTCGCCGATTTGCAGGTTTTCGACGTCACGGCCCTTCTCGATCACTTCCCCAGTGATCTCGTGACCCAGGACCAGACCGGTTTGAGCGGTGGTACGACCGCGCACCATGTGCTGGTCGGAACCACAGATGTTGGTGGACACCACGCGCAGGATGACAGCGTGCTCGATCTTCCTGCCGCGCGGGTCCTGCATTTTCGGATAGTCGATTTTCTGTACTTCGACCTTGCCAGCGCCGAGATACACCACACCACGATTGCCAGACATGCTTTCACCTCGCTGTTGTTTTTATGTAGCGGTCGCGTCGCCAGGGATCGGCGGCGCGTTGATTGCTCGGGTTATTGCCTGTGTGTCTTGTGTTGTCTGTTATGGCCTCTTCGCTGGCAAGCCAGCTCCTACAGGGGATCGCGGTCGTTTCGTTTGTTGCGGCGAACCTCAATCCTGTAGGAGCCGGCTTGCTGGCGATGGGCTGCGAAGCGGCCCCAAAAATCTAAAGAACGACGGTTCTATTGGCGTTCAAAAACACCCTTCGCTCGATGTGATAACCCACCGCCCGCGCCAAGGTCAGGCCTTCGATATCCCGCCCTTTGGCGATCAAATCCTCAGGGTAATGGCTGTGATCCACGACCTCGACGCCCTGGGCAATGATCGGCCCTTCATCCAGATCGTTGTTGATGTAATGCGCCGTGGCGCCCACCAGTTTCACACCCTTGTTGTACGCCTGGTGGTAAGGCTTGGCGCCCTTGAAACCCGGCAGCAGGGAATGGTGGATGTTGATCGCCTTGCCATCGAGTTTGCGGCACAGCTCTGGCGACAGGACTTGCATGTAGCGGGCAAGGATCACCAGCTCGGCGCCGGATTCTTCGATCACCTGCAAAACCTGACGCTCCTGTGAAGGCTTGTCGTTCGGGTCCAGGGGAAAGTGGTAGTACGGAATCTGGTGCCAGTCGGCCAGCGGCTTGAGGTCCGGGTGGTTGGAAACCACAGCCGCGACGTCCATGGACAACTGGCCGATGCGCTGGCGGTACAGCAAGTCGTTGAGGCAGTGATCGGCCTTGGAGACCATGATCACTACTTTTGGTCGATGGTGCGGCGGGGTCAGCTCGAAGATCATGCCGAAGGCTTCACCTCGCTCCTGCAAGCCTGCGCGGAACGACTGTTCGTCGAAGCCGTCAGGTTGGCGAAATTCCACGCGAATGAAGAAACGAGCCGAGAGCCGGTCATCGAAGGAATGGTGTTCGGTGACGTAGCAGCCCTGCTCGAAAAGAAAGCGGGTCACCGCGTCCACCGTGCCGAGCACGCTGGGGCAGTCGGCGGTCAGAATCCATGTGTCTGGGGCGCGGCTCATAGTGCGGTGACTCCTGTTGATCGTTCCCACGCTCTGCGTGGGAATGCCGCCATGGACGCTCTGCGTCCGCTCTTGGGACGCGGAGCGTCCCGGGATGCATTCCCACGCAGAGCGTGGGAACGATCATCTTCAAGCCTGAACGCTAAGCCCGAACTCAGCCGACGCATCCTGCAACCACAACCACCAGTAATCCGAGAAGCTGCGACGGATCAGTAGTTCCCAGGTGTCTTCGGCGGTGTGGCGGATCACCAGTTGCGACTTGGCGAACACCGTGCCGACAGCCTTGCCCACCGGGAAGTTGTTGGGGTGCACGTCGTAGCTGGTGGATTTCATCAGCACCTGGCGCACGTTCGGGCCGCTCAGTTCGAGAATCTGCTGACCACCGCTGACGTTGACGATCTGAATGTGCAGGTCGCCCAGCGCTTCACGGAGTTTTTTCTCGGCAGCGAATTCTTCGCCGGTCGGGACGATCAGCAACCATTCATCCGGCCCCATCCATTGCAGGCTGGTTTCACCTTTGACGATGACGGTCAGCGCACCCGGCAATTCGATGCCCAGCGCCTTGTGTACACCAGCGGCGAACGCGGCATCGTGGCCATCGCCACGGATGGTCAGGTGGCCGAGGAGTTTTTTCTCGCGCACGATCACACCGGCGCTCTTGCGACCCTTGCCCACCAGGCTGGCGAGGTCGGCGTGATGCAGCGACGACTCGGCCTTGGCCCCGGAGGTTGGGCGTTGTTGGTAAACATTGGCTGCGGTCATAAAGCACCTTTCTTATGTTGATCGTTCCCACGCTCTGCGTGGGAATGCCGCCATGGACGCTCTGCGTCCGCTCTTGGGACGCGGAGCGTCCCGGGATGCATTCCCACGCAGAGCGTGGGAACGATCAGTGTCAGACGTTCTGGCGATCGCCTTTCGGATCGAAGAACACCGAAGAAACGATTTCCGCCTCGATCACGCTGCCGTCCGCCAGTGGCGCAAACACACGCTCACCCATGCGGTTCAGGCCGCCCTTGACCACGCCCATGGCAAACGAATAGCCCAGGGAGTTGTGCGCGTAGCTGGAGGTCACGTGACCGACCATGGTCATCGGAATCGCCTGCTTGGTGTTGAACACCAGCTGCGCGCCTTCCGGCAGCCACTTGTTCGGATCGATCGGCTTCAGGCCCACCAGCTGTTTACGCTGATCACGCACGCAGTCTTCACGGTTCATGCCGCGCTGGCCGATCCACGAGAACGGTTTGGTGCGACCAACACACCAGCCCATGTTCAGGTCGTCCGGAGTCATCGAGCCGTCGGTGTCCTGGCCGACGATGATGAAGCCCTTCTCGGCCCGCAGGACGTGCATGGTTTCGGTGCCATACGGCGTCAGGTTGTACTTCTTGCCGGCGTCGACGATTTTTTCCAGCACGCCCATCGCATAGTCGGCTTGAACGTTGACTTCGTACGACAGCTCACCGGTAAACGAAATCCGGAATACCCGCGCCGGCACACCGCCCACCACACCTTCTTTCCAGGTCATGAACGGGAACGCTTCGTTGCTCAGATCAATGTCGGTGACTTCGCTGAGCAGCTTGCGGCTGTTCGGCCCAGACAGGGTCATGGTTGCCCAGTGATCCGTCACGGAAGTGAAGTACACCTTCAGGTCTGGCCATTCGGTCTGTTGGTAGATTTCCAGCCATTGCAGTACGCGTGCAGCGCCGCCGGTGGTGGTGGTCATCACGAAATGGTTGTCGGCCAGGCATGCAGTCACGCCGTCATCGAACACCATGCCGTCTTCTTTACACATCAGGCCGTAACGCGCCTTGCCCACGTCGAGCTTGGTCCAGGCGTTGGTATAGATGCGGTTGAGGAACTCGCGCGCGTCCGGGCCCTGGATGTCGATTTTGCCCAGGGTCGAGGCGTCCAGTAGGCCGACGCTGTCGCGCACGGCTTTGCATTCGCGCTTGACCGCAGCGTGCAGGTCTTCACCGCTTTTCGGGAAGTACCAAGGACGCTTCCACTGACCGACGTCTTCGAACTCGGCGCCGTTTTTCAGGTGCCAGTGATGCAGTGCGGTGAAACGCACCGGCTCGAAGATGTGCCCACAGTGACGACCGGCCACGGCGCCGAAAGTCACCGGCGTGTAGTTCGGGCGGAACATAGTGGTGCCCATCTGCGGGATGGTCACGTTCAGCGAACGGGCGGCGATAGCCAGGCCGTTGACGTTACCGAGCTTGCCCTGATCGGTGCCGAAGCCCAGTGCGGTATAGCGCTTGACGTGCTCAACCGACTCAAAGCCTTCGCGGGTCGCCAGTTCAATGCCGCCAGCGGTGACGTCGTTCTGGAAGTCTACGAACTGCTTCGGCGCACGGGCGGAATTCTTTTCATGAGGCACCTGGAACAGCGCCAAGGTCGGCTCTTCCAGACGCGCCAGAGCTTTGGGCAACGTCGCTTCGACAACACCGAAACCGGCTTCGCTGGCGGCGCGCACGCCCCCTTCAAAACCATCGGCCAGGGAATCGCCGAGACCGTAGACACCGTTGATGCCGCCGACGCACACGCGTTTCTGCGGTGCTTCGCCCGGTACGAAACCGAGGATATCTTCGCGCCAGATGGGCTTGCCGCCCAGGTGCGAAGCCAGGTGAACCACCGGGCTGTAGCCGCCGGAACTGGCAACCAGGTCGCACTCGAGCCACTCGCCAGGGCTGGTGACTTTGTGTCCTTTTACATCGATCGCAGCAACACGGGCAGCGGTCACGCGCTTGGTGCCACGAGCCTCGATCACGGCGCTGCCGGTGAGGATGCGGATGCCCTTGGCGCGTGCTTCTTCCACCAGCGCACCGCGAGGGTTGCTGCGGGCGTCAGCGATCGCCACCACTTGCAGGCTGGCGTCGAGCCAATCCAGCGCTACGCGATAGGCGTGGTCGTTGTTGGTCGACAGCACCAGTTTTTTGCCCGGTGCCACGCCGTAACGGCGAATGTAAGTCGAAACAGCGCCGGCCAGCATGTTGCCCGGCACGTCGTTGTTGCCGTAAACCAACGGACGCTCGTGAGCACCAGTCGCCAGCACTACACGCTTGGCGCGAACGCGGTGGATGCGCTGACGCACCTGGCCAATCGGTGCGCGGTCGCCGAGGTGATCGGTGAGGCGTTCGTGAATGGTCAGGAAGTTATGGTCGTGGTAGCCGTTGACCGTGGCGCGCGGCAAAAGCAGCACGTCCGGAGTGTCTTTGAGCTCGGCGATGACGCTGGCGATCCACTCGGCGGCCGGTTTGCCGTCGAGGCTTTCGCGGGAGTCGAGCAGGCTGCCGCCGAACTCTTCCTGTTCATCGGCGAGGATCACGCGGGCACCGCTGCGCGCAGCCGCCAGTGCAGCCGCCAGACCGGCAGGGCCGGCGCCGACGATCAGCACGTCGCAGTGCTGGTTCATGTAGTCGTAGGTGTCCGGATCGTTCTCGGTCGGCGAACGGCCAAGACCAGCGGCCTTACGAATGTACTTCTCGTAAGTCATCCAGAACGATTGCGGGTACATGAAGGTTTTGTAGTAGAAGCCCGGTGGCATCAGCTTGCCGCCGACCTTGCCGAGAATCCCCATCATGTCGTTGTTCACGCTCGGCCAGCCGTTGGTGCTGGTGGCGACCAGGCCCTGGTACAGCGCTTGTTGCGTGGCGCGTACGTTAGGAATCTGCGTGGCTTCGGTGGCGCCGATCTGCAGCACCGCGTTTGGCTCTTCGGAGCCGGCGGCGAAGATGCCGCGCGGACGGGAATACTTGAAGCTGCGACCGATGATGTCGACGCCGTTGGCAATCAGGGCTGCCGCCAGCGAGTCGCCTTCAAAACCTTTGTAGCTCTGGCCATTGAAGGTGAAGCTCAGCACTTTGTTGCGGTCGATCCGTCCACCGTTGGACAGGCGATTGATCTGGCTCATACCTTCTCTCCCAGAGCCGTGGTGGCCGCTTTCGGGCTATCGGTCTTGTCGGTGAATTGTGGCTTGGTGCCGATCTTGTAGGTTTCGAGAATCTCGTAGGTCACGGTGTCGCGGGTGGCGTTGAAGTACTGACGGCAACCGGCGGCGTGAATCCACAGTTCATGGTGCAGACCGCGAGGGTTGTCGCGGAAGAACATATAGTCGCCCCACTCCTCGTCGGTGCAGCTGGTCGGATCCAGTGGACGCGGGATGTGCGCCTGGCCGGATGCGTGGAATTCCTCTTCGGAGCGCAGTTCGCCGCAGTGAGGACAGAAGATATGCAACATGGGAATTTCTCCTCTTTATTAGGTCGACGGCTAGTGGGCAACGGCAGCAGCGCCGTGTTCATCGATCAACGCACCGTTGTGGAAACGGTCGATGGAGAAAGGTGCGGCCAGCGGGTGCATTTCACCCTTGGCCAGGCTCGCGGCAAATACGTTGCCCGAGCCAGGTGTTGCCTTGAAGCCACCGGTGCCCCAACCGCAGTTGAAGAACATGTTCGGCACCGGGGTTTTCGAGATGATCGGGCATGCATCCGGCGTGGTGTCGACGATGCCGCCCCACTGACGGTTCATGCGTACGCGGGACAGCACCGGGAACATTTCGACGATGGCCTGGATGGTGTGCTCGATCACCGGGTACGAACCACGCTGGCCGTAGCCGTTGTAGCCGTCGATACCGGCGCCGATCACCAAGTCGCCCTTGTCGGACTGGCTGATGTAACCGTGTACGGCGTTGGACATGATCACGCTGTCGATAATCGGTTTGATCGGCTCGGACACCAACGCTTGCAGCGGGTGCGATTCGATCGGCAGACGGAAACCGGCGAGTTTGGCCATGTGTCCGGAGTTACCGGCAGTGACCACGCCGACGCGCTTGGCGCCGATGAAGCCCTTGTTGGTTTCGACACCGATGCACACGCCGTTTTCCTTGCGGAAACCGATCACTTCGGTCTGCTGAATCAGGTCCACGCCCAGTGCGTCAGCGGCACGGGCAAAGCCCCAGGCCACGGCATCGTGACGGGCCACGCCGCCGCGACGCTGGACGGTCGCGCCCATCACCGGGTAGCGAGTGTTCTTCGAGCAATCGAGGTACGGAATCTCGTCAGCGACTTGCTTGGCATCGAGCAGTTCACCGTCGACGCCATTGAGGCGGTTGGCGCTGACCCGACGCTCGGAATCACGGATGTCCTGCAGGGTGTGGCACAGGTTGTAGACGCCGCGCTGGGAGAACATCACGTTGTAGTTCAGGTCCTGGGACAGGCCTTCCCACAGTTTCATCGCGTGTTCGTACAGGTGCGCCGACTCGTCCCACAAGTAGTTGGAGCGAACGATGGTGGTGTTGCGCGCGGTGTTACCGCCGCCCAGCCAGCCTTTTTCGACCACGGCCACGTTAGTGATGCCGTGTTCCTTGGCCAGGTAGTAGGCGGTCGCCAGACCGTGCCCGCCACCGCCGACGATGACTACGTCGTAGACCTTTTTAGGGGTTGGCGTGCGCCACATGCGCTGCCAGTTTTCATGGTGGCTGAGAGAGTGTTTGAAGAGGCCGAAGCCTGAGTAGCGTTGCATAGTCATTTACTCCAAAACCGCACTCAGCGATAAACCGGGAAGTCCGCGCACAGGGCCGATACTTGCTCGGCGACATTGGCCTCGACATCGGCATCGCCGAGGTTGTCGAGGATGTCGCAGATCCAGCCAGCCAGCGTGACACACTGGGTAACCTTGAAGCCGCGGGTGGTCACCGCCGGGGTGCCGATGCGCAGGCCGGAGGTGACGAACGGCGACTGTGGATCGTTCGGGACGGCGTTCTTGTTCACGGTGATGTGGGCGCGACCGAGTGCTGCATCCGCCTCTTTGCCGGTGAGGCCCTGACGGATCAGGCTGACCAGGAACAGGTGGTTATCGGTGCCGCCGGACACTACATCGTAGCCGCGTTTGATAAATACGCCGGCCATGGCCTGGGCGTTGTCGATCACTTGCTGCTGGTAGGCCTTGAAACCAGGCTCCAGCGCTTCCTTGAAGCACACGGCCTTACCGGCGATCACATGCATCAGCGGGCCGCCCTGGGCGCCGGGGAAAACCGCAGCGTTGAGCTTCTTCTCGATTTCTTCGTTGGACTTGGCCAGGATCAGGCCGCCACGCGGACCACGCAGTGTCTTGTGGGTGGTGGTGGTGACCACATCGGCATAAGGCAGCGGGTTCGGGTACAGGCCGGCAGCGACTAAGCCTGCGACGTGAGCCATGTCGACGAACAGCAGCGCACCGACCTTGTCGGCGATCTGACGGAAGCGTGGGAAGTCGAGGGTCTTGGAGTAGGCCGAGAAACCGGCGACGATCATTTTCGGTTTGCATTCGACGGCCAGGCGCTCGACTTCGTCGTAATCGATCAGCCCGGTCTTGGTGTCGATGCCGTACTGCACGGCGTTGTACAGCTTGCCCGAGGACGAAACCTTGGCGCCGTGGGTCAGGTGACCGCCGTGGGCCAGGCTCATGCCGAGGATGGTGTCGCCGGCTTGCAGCAGGGCCAGGTACACGGCGCTGTTGGCCGAGGAGCCGGAGTGCGGCTGCACGTTGGCATAGTCGGCGCCGAACAGTTGCTTGGCGCGCTCGATGGCCAGGGCTTCAACCTTGTCGACGTGCTCACAGCCACCGTAGTAGCGCTTGCCCGGATAGCCTTCGGCGTATTTGTTGGTCAGGCCGCTGCCTTGCGCTTCCATCACGCGCTTGCTGGTGTAGTTCTCCGACGCGATCAGTTCGATGTGATCTTCTTGACGTTGCTCCTCGGCATTCATCGCCGCCAGCAGTGCATCGTCGTAACCCTGGATCTGGTCTTGCTTGCTGAACATCGCGTCTCTCCCAGCGGCATCTGTGCGCCATTCGTCTCGGTAAGGCACTGGCTTTACGGCAGTGCCCTTTGATAGCGATGGTATGACCGGTGCAGACAGGTCAAATGCCTATGGGCGCCACGTAAAGGTGCGTTTACGACATGGCGGGAAATGGACACCCCGGCACGCTCGCAAGATCACCCTGCTCCCCTGTAGGAGCTGGCTTGCCAGCGAAAGCGGTGGGTCAGCCACCATCAACGCCGGATGTGCCGCCGCCTTCGCTGGCGAGCCAGCTCCTACAGGGTTACGACAGGGCTTCGCGCAAGGCCAGCAACGCAAGGAAATGCACGGGATACAGGGCATATGCCCAGCGCCGCATGGGCGGTGCTTTTACGCCCTGAGCATGTCGCAACAAGAACACCCCAAGCCATGGCGCAATCAGACAAGTGGCAATCGCCGCCATCGCCACGTGGTTACTCAATCGAACGGCGTCATACAGCACCTGCCATTGATTGGCCGCAAGACAGACCAGCCCCGGCAACAGCGCAAAATACCAGGGACGCCGGATCACCAGCAGCATCGCCAGCGGCAACAGCACGCCGAAAAAGCCAAACATCAATCGCCCGGAAAACAGCCCCGCCAGCATCAGGGCCGCGGCCCCCAGCAGTCGCGCTTGAAGCGTCCGGTCGAGCCAGCCACGTGCCACCAGCAAACCCAAGGCAAGCGTGGGCATAACGTTCAACACGTTGGGATCGAGAATGAACATCCGGTAGGGAATTTCACTCACCGCGCTAAACAGCAGCAACCAGCCCAGATAGCGCCACTGTCTGCTTGTCGTGAACGTGGTCGTTCGCGCCAGATTGGCCGCCATTGCCAGGCAAAACCACGGGAACGCCAGACGCCCCGGCACATACAACCAATCGGCGGAGTAAACGACATATCGCAGGTGATCGAGCACCATGCACAGCAACGCCAGCCACTTGAGCAGATCCAGTGCACTGTCGCGCTGCTTTACGTGCATAGTCATGTGCATAATTGCCCGGCATCCTTGTAATTTTCTGACAGTGCATCCCGTGCGCTCCCCGGACGATCTTCGGTAAAGTGCGCACCATCATTGACCACGAGACGCTTCACCATAGGCGCCTCGACCACGGAAGCAGGCCATGACCGATAAGAGCCAACAATTCGCCAGCGACAACTATTCCGGCATTTGCCCTGAAGCCTGGGCTGCCATGGAGCAGGCCAACCATGGCCACCAGCGCGCTTACGGCGACGACGAGTGGACCGCCCGCGCGTCCGACGATTTCCGCAAATTGTTCGAAACCGACTGCGAAGTGTTCTTCGCCTTCAACGGCACCGCCGCCAACTCGTTGGCCCTGTCGTCGCTGTGCCAGAGTTACCACAGCGTGATCTGCTCGGAAACCGCCCACGTCGAAACCGACGAATGCGGCGCACCGGAGTTTTTCTCCAACGGCTCGAAACTGCTGATCGCTCGCACCGAAAACGGCAAGCTGACACCGGAATCGATCCGCGAAATCGCCCTCAAGCGCCAGGACATCCACTACCCGAAACCCCGAGTCGTGACCCTGACCCAAGCCACCGAAGTCGGCAGCGTCTACACCCCGGATGAAATCCGCGCCATCAGCGTGACTTGCAAAGAACTGGGCCTGAACCTGCACATGGACGGCGCGCGATTCTCCAACGCCTGCGCTTACCTTGGCTGCTCGCCAGCCGACCTGACCTGGAAGGCCGGGGTCGATGTGCTGTGCTTTGGCGGCACGAAAAATGGCATGGCCGTGGGCGAGGCGATTCTGTTCTTCAACCACACACTGGCTGAAGACTTCGACTACCGCTGCAAACAGGCCGGGCAGCTGGCGTCGAAAATGCGCTTCCTTTCCGCGCCCTGGGTGGGAATTCTGGAAAACGGCGCCTGGCTCAAATACGCCCGCCACGCCAACCACTGCGCGCAACTGCTGGCCGAACTGGTCAGTGACATTCCAGGCGTGGAGCTGATGTTCCCGGTGCAGGCCAACGGCGTGTTCCTGCAACTGTCGGAACCGGCCATCGCCGCACTGACCGCCAAGGGTTGGCGCTTCTACACCTTCATCGGCAACGGCGGCGCGCGCTTCATGTGCTCGTGGGATACCGAAGAAGAGCGCGTGCGCGAGCTGGCTCGGGACATCCGGGAAGTAATGAGCGCCTGATATCTCACGCAATATCGTTCCCACGCTCCGCGTGGGAATGCCTCAAGGGACGCTCCGCGTTCCAGCCTCGCCACTGATGACAAGTCTGACACCGCTGTGACGCAGAGCGTCACGGGCTGCATTCCCACGCAGAGCGTGGGAACGATCATTGGTGGCGACTTGAGCCTTCGCGCTGACATTTCCCACCGCCACAGCAGACTCATCCTCTAGCGCGTCCGCATTCCCCGCCGCAACCTGATCGTTCCCACGCTCCGCGTGGGAATGCCTCTCGGGACGCTCCGCGTTCCATCCCTGCCCCACCGAAAGATTCAAGGAAGAATCCAATGGGCCGAAGCCGCTACTCCATCACCGAACCTGACAAACCCCACTTCCTCACCTGCACCCTCATGGAATGGCTACCGCTGTTCATCCGCCCCTACATCGTCGACCACCTGCTCGACTGCTGGCGATATCAGCAAACCCACCACGGCCTGCAGCTGTATGGCTACGTGATCCTGGAAAACCACCTGCACTTCGTTGCCCAGGCGCCTGACCTGAGCAAGTGCCTGAGCCAGTTCAAATCCTTCACCGCGCGACAGATCATCAATGACTTACAAAGCAAAGGCGCGGAAAAAGCTTTACAGCGGCTGCGCTTCAGCAAACGGGCGCACAAACAGGATCGGGTTTATCAGCTATGGCAGGAAGGGGCACACGCAGAGATGGTTTACAGCGAATCAGTGATGCGCCAGAAACTTGACTACATCCACAACAACCCGGTGAAACGTGGGTATGTGGAATTGCCGGAGCACTGGCGGTATTCCAGTGCGAGGGACTATGCAGGGATGGACGGATTGATCGAGATTCAGCGCTGGTTCTGACGTGTATGGCCGGATAACTGCGGCGCGACTGGGACGCAGAGCGTCCCGGGCTGCATTCCCACGCGGAGCATGGGAACGATCAGGTTGCGGTGAACGGCGATCGTTCCCACGCTCCGCGTGGGAATGCCTCAAGGGACGCTCCGCGTTCCAGCTTCACCACCGGTGCGTTGCCGGACACCGTTGTGACGCAGATCGTGGGAACGATCAGTTGGCGGGGTTAGAACTCAATCCGCACATCACCCTTCGGCACGCTGCAGCACGACAGGATGTACCCTTCGGCTTCGTCTTCCTCGGTGATTCCGCCGTTGTGTTCCATCTCGACTTCGCCGCCCAGTTTCAATACCTTGCAAGTGCCGCAGATGCCCATGCCGCAGGCTTTGGGGATCAGCAAACCGACCTTGGCCGCCGCCGCGTGCACGGTTTCGCCAGGTGCCACACGAATGCTCTTGCCAGACGCGATGAACTCCACTTGATGCAGATCCGCCGCGTCCACTTCCGGGGCCTCGGCCGCTTGTTCGGCATGTTCAACGGCGTCGGCACGCGCCTCTGGTGGGGTCGCGCCGAAGGATTCTTCGTGGTAGCGCGACATGTCGAAGCCAGCGGCTTCCAACAAGCGCTTGACCGCATTCATATACGGTGTCGGGCCGCAGCAGAACACTTCGCGCTCAAGGAAGTCCGGCGCCATCAATTCAAGCATTCTGTGGTTCAGGTAACCGCGATAACCGGCCCATGGCTCACCCATACCATGCTTCTCGCAGATCAGGTGCAGGCTAAAGTTTTCGATCCGCGACGCCATGTGTTCCAGCTCGCGGTGATAAATGATGTCCTTGGGCGAACGGGCGCTGTGGATAAACACCATGTCGACATTGCCGTTGGTGTCGTAGTACCAGCGCGCCATCGACATGACGGGCGTGATACCGACGCCGCCGCTGAGGTAGAGCACCTTCGGCGCGGTGAAGTCCATGGCATTGAACAACCCGACCGGCCCGTGCACCGCCAGCTCCTGACCTTCGTGCAAGGTGTCGTGCAACCAGTTCGAGACCTTGCCGCCCGGTACACGCTTGATGGTCACCGAGAAGCTGTACGGCACCGACGGCGAGCTGGAAATGGTATACGAGCGCATGATCGGCTGGCCTTCGATCTCCAGCTCCAGGGTGACAAACTGCCCCGGTTTGAAGAAGAACAAGATTGGCTGGTCGGCCATGAAGCAGAAGGTGCGCACATCCCAGGTTTCCTGGATGACTTTGACGCAACGGACGATGTGCCGACCATTGGCCCAGGTCTGGGTGGTTACCGGGTTCAGGAAGCTGTTGGACATGCTGATCTCCACGGCCGACTGTCGGCCTTCATGTTGGCGATTCTGCGTATAGCGCAGATCACCCATTTACCTATCTGCGACATTCACATGCTTATCGCGACCAGCCCCCAACTACCGGGGCTTGCGCGTCGGGAACAGATTGCACCATGTCGCCCATGGATAAGGTTCTGGCCAGCGCCGGCCCCACACTCGCTCTATACCAAGACACAATCTTTACACCTTGCGTAGCAACCGTTAGCAGCACACCTGATTAGCCACTTTCGCCGGCCACGCAGATGGCCTTGAGGATTAAACGATGGACGTCACTACTACCCTGAGCCTGGGCGATCCGCTGGAACCCGCACGCAAGGCCACCGCCCAGATGCTGCAAGAGCGCGAGCGCACGTTCTCGCTGCCGCAGCCGTTTTACTCTGACGAGCGCCTGTTTGATATCGACATGCAGGAGATTTTCCAGAAGGAGTGGTTGATCGCCGGCATGACTTGCGAGATCCCGACCAAGGGCAACTACCTGACACTGCAGATTGGCAAGAACCCGATCATCGTGATCCGTGGCGCCGAAGGCGTGGTGCATGCGTTCCATAACGTCTGTCGTCACCGTGGCTCGCGCCTGTGCACCAGCGACAAGGGCAAGGTCGCCAAACTGGTTTGCCACTACCACCAGTGGACTTACGAACTGGACGGTCGCCTGCTGTTCGCCGGCACTGAGATGGGCGACGACTTCGACATGAAGCAGTACGGCCTCAAACCGGTGAACGTGAAGACCGCTGGCGGCTACATCTTCATCAGCCTGGCGGAGAACCCGCCGGCCATCGATGACTTCCTGTCGACGCTGAACCATTACATGGAACCGTACGACATGGAGAACACCAAGGTGGCGATCACCACCACCTTGATGGAAAAGGCCAACTGGAAACTGGTGCTGGAAAACAACCGCGAGTGCTACCACTGCAACGCGTCGCACCCGGAACTGCTGAAAACCCTGCTGGAGTGGGACGACGTCACCGACCCACGCGCCGACCAGGCGTTCAAGGACCACGTCGCCGCTTCCGCCGCTTCCTGGGAAGCCGAGAAGATCCCTTACGCCCACGCCAGCTTCGGCCTGCGTAACCGCATCGTGCGCATGCCACTGCTCAAGGGCACCGTGTCGATGACCATCGACGGCAAGCAGGGCTGCGCCAAACTCATGGGCCGCATCCAAAACCCGGACCTGGGCTCGATGCGCATCCTGCACCTGCCGCACTCCTGGAACCACTGCATGGGCGACCACATCATCGTGTTCACCGTGTGGCCGATCAGCGCCCAGGAAACCATGGTCACCACCAAGTGGATCGTCCACAAGGACGCCGTCGAAGGCGTGGACTACGACGTGGAGCGCATGCGCCAGGTCTGGGATGCGACTAACGATCAGGATCGTCGCCTGGCCGAAGAGAACCAGCGCGGGATCAACTCCACCGCGTACCAGCCAGGGCCTTACTCCAAGACCTATGAGTTTGGGGTGGTGAACTTTGTGGATTGGTACAGTGAGCGTTTGCTGAACAACCTGGGTGCCGAGCCTGCGCCGTACCTCAAAGGAGTTCCGGTTCAGGGCTAGGTTTGAACAGATCGAGATGATCGAAGCTGAGGCTCGTGCATCTATGATGCACGAGCCTCAATGTCGCTATCCCTTTTGAATCAAAGAAATAGTGTTCCAACTTGACTCGCTTTCCTCTGCAAATCTACATTGAGCGCCAAAAAGTATCACGACACAGTAGTGACACCGCCTCAGATTTTAAAAGTAATTGAGGTAGGATTGGATAGCACTGTACCCTCTGCGGCCCAAACTTCTAACACATAATAAGTATTTGCTGACAACCCACTAATATCGCAATAGTTATGAAAATGATCAGCTAACTCCCGCTGCCGCCCGCTCAAACAATAAACATAACTCACGTTTTGAAACTCGGACCGCGACCAGGTGAAGTACGCAGCATTTGGCCCTAGAGTGGATAAAGTCAAGTCGCGCGGTGTAGCTGGCATACCCGGCACACTAGTCGTTTTAAACGTTGCAGCTACGGGATCAGATCGCCCGCCCGTTGCATTTACGGCTATTACATTGAATGTATATGACGTATTTTGAGCTAACCCGCCTAGCACAACATTTCTACTTTCAGTGCGGTACTCCCGCTGGCCAGTTACGTAATAAATAAAACCAACAGCATTATTGGCGCCCCCTGCCCATCTAGCCTGGACGGTATCAGAGTTGACATTAAATATAGTTAACGAGGTTGGTTTTTCCTGTTCGACTGTAAACGTGACAGTTGACGAATACCCTGATGTCTGACCATTGAGAGTCTGATTACAGACTATTGTAAAGCTCCCAAGCGGAAGCGCGACATCCAGTACAGTGGACCAGTTACCTGACGGGTCAACAAGAGCAGTACCATAGATCACAGCGGTCGTACCGTCTTTATAGAGACGAACGGTTGCACCGGGCGATCCGTTGATTCCGCTGACTGTTGGTTTATCCGTTAGTACTACGGAATCTGTGGTGGGCGAGATTATTTCGGGAGCTGAGTAAACCGCAAACGTGACAGTTGACGAATACCCTGATGTCTGACCATTGAGAGTCTGATTACAGACTATCGTAAAGCTCCCAAGCGCAAGCGCAACATCCAGAACACAGGTCCATTTACCTGACGGGTCAACAACAGCAGTACCGTACACCACAGCGGTCGTACCGTCTTTATAGAGATGAACGGTTGCACCGGGCGCACCGTTGACTCCGCTGACGGACGGTTTATCCGTTAGTACTACGGAATCTTTGGCGGGCGAGGTTATTTCGGGAACTGCATAAACCGTAAACGTGACAGTTGACGAATACCCTGATGTCTGACCATTGAGAGTCTGATGACAGACTATCGTGAAGCGCCCAGGCGCAAGCGCGACATCTAGAACAGTGGACCACTTACCT
The DNA here is from genome assembly GCF_002277815.1 of Pseudomonas sp. ERMR1:02. Lineage (GTDB taxonomy): Bacteria > Pseudomonadota > Gammaproteobacteria > Pseudomonadales > Pseudomonadaceae > Aquipseudomonas. Next base: position 608,903 of record NZ_NKJI01000001.1, on the reverse strand, counting down.
GACGGGTCAACAACAGCAGTACCGTACACCACAGCGGTCGTACCATCTTTATAGAGACTAACGGTTGCACCGGGCGCACCATTGGCCCCGCTTATTGTTGGTTTAGTCGTAAAAACAACTGAACCGCCGGCGGGAGAGCAAATTTCAGGTGTTGGCAGTTTTGGTCCAGTTGCTGTGACCGATTCCACAATTGATGTATTTCCATAAACATCTATCGCCCAAATTTCAATCGGATACTCTGCCAAATCGACTTTGGATAACTCGCAACTTGTTGCAGAAGCCGGCACTAGAAAAGGTGAGTTTCCATTTGCCGAGATCGCATAATTTACAACATTAGCACCGGAGGACTTTTGCCAAGTTAAAACCATACTTATTTCGGCCTCAGAAGATATCCTGAAGTTAGTAACCGGCGGTGGAAACATTAGATCAACATCAAGATCTACCACCACTTGAGGGGAATGCTCTCCCGTGTCCTCCAAAAACACCGACGCTTTGATTTCAAATTTTTCACCCGCCGTTGCATATTCTTTGAATGTTGGCGGCAGACTGTAGTCTTGAGGAATCGTTGGAAGCACAACGCCGCCCGAGATAAATTGAAGGGATAGATGCATGCCCATTGGTTGAGGCAGAGGAATTCGGTCCCAAGTGATCAATGCAGAAAACAGCTTCGGATCCATCTCGAGAGGAACGAAGACGATCTGTGGATTAATTAACCTGGGCAGCGCGGGACGCAAGATGCCTTGCCACTCGGAATAATTCCCGTTCCTGTCTTTTGCACGAACCTCGATCAATTGTTGCAAGTCTTGAGGTATGTCATTCATTTCCAATGAAATGTCAGTTGTTGCCTTCTTGAAGACTCCATTGACTCGCACTTCATAACCCGCAACTCCAACTCCGTTCCCGTCGGTCGATTTGATCCATTCAATTCGCACCGTCGGATAGCCGTATTTAGTAACCTTAAGCCCTGTCGGCATAGTTGGAGGTACTGTATCTTGAAGCAATTCCACTTCATTTGAAAAATCTGAAATATTTCCAGCAATATCAATTGCCCGGACTTTGAATAAGCTATTTAATCTGTTTAAGTCCTTAACTAGGTATTGGTTACCGCCAACAGTAAAAATAGGCGCACCATTCTGAAAAATCTGATAATTACGCACACCAAGTGTGTCACTTGAATCATCCCACGAAAATCTCACGGTATTCTCGTAATAACCTAACTCGGCCCCCTGATCAGTCAGTCTTTGCTGTCTGACAATAAAATTTGTAGGTGCGCTTGGCGGCGTTTTATCTCGAGCTATCTGTAAGTTAAGTGCAATACATCGGTCGACAACACCCACCCGAGTCTCTTCTCGCTCTATAAAATCGACCTGCATAATATTGACCTTTCGACCGCCCTCTGCGAACGGTATTGTCCGAATAGGATGATCGCGGCCCAAGTGTTTCGGCCCACCATGGATCCCGCCAATGTAGACAGTCGCACTCAATGTCCAAGGATATGTGGTTGGAGGCGACGCCATGGTACGAACAATCATTTCTTGAATGCCTTTTTCGCTGTAATCATCAAAATTCCACCGATGGGGAATCGCTCCCCACATCAATTGTGTCTTTCTTGGATCATAAGGGTCTTCTGGATCTTCTGGGTCTGGTGGCGGGGCTGGCATCCATTCAGGCCTAGTACCATGAGCAAAACTAAAAATAATATTACGGCCTGGATGATCTTTATAAATATCATTCAATGTTTTTTCAAAAGCAATCACCGGCAACATGCGAGACTTTATCGACGCAAAGTACTTCAGACAACGCTCGAGACTGTTGTAGGCAAAATTTCTCCCTTTATTATATTCGTGAAAGTCGAGCCAGATAATTTCGCAAGGATTCGCTTCTGCAAAAGTTTTGATATCACTAATCAAATGCTCCAGGCGCCGATTACCCCAACCGCCATGCTGAAACTCAAAAACCTCATAAAATTTAGTTTGAGGTGAATGCCTTCCAGTTGTTTTTTTATAACTGTTGTCGACAAGACGTAAATCCACAACTCGAGCCCCCGCTCTCAGTTGATTGAGAAAGCGGCTATCCTGACAAGCTGTCCATTGCTCCCCGATAAAGTCGATTGCGCCCTTGTCAGCCCCTGCATTGTGTGAACAAGGCAAAGCAAGTTGCCACAATTTCATGTGCCCGATATCTTTCAACGAATCAGTCATCCAGCGACTGTAGTTAATTGCACTTTTAGTCGGTTCAATGGCGTTTCCATCCGAAAAATCACTATCCAAAGATTCATTATCTACCATGACAGCGCACCTCAAGAAAATTTTATATGCCACAGTACCTCCTCTTGTTGTGGCTGCACACCTAGCAGAACTGATAGTAATGAGTTGACGCGACTTCACAGAAAATTATGCAGCGCATCACAGATAGTTTTTTATCGCAACTATCAGTTCTGATAGTTGCGGGATGGATTTTCCCGCTTATGCTTACTCAACGTCACAGGACACCAAGTGCTTCGGTTTTCAGCCACTTCTGGAAAAATTAGACAAAGGAATATTGCCATGCTGCAACTTCTCCACAAAGAGCAGAAGAAAAACATCGAAGACAAACTAAACAACAGTCAAAAAAATGGATCCTTCAAATGCACCCTTCCATTTGCACCTTATGATTTTAATGCATCGTTATCGTTTTATAAACACAACCCTGACACCTTACATTTCCTGATAGAGGCTGAAGATTCAAGCAGCGGAAAACGACTATATATTTCGGCCGCCCTTCCCTTTGAGCAAGTAATAATCGGCACAATTAAAGTGAGTTTTCAGGCAGAATCTGACGAAGCGACTGTGATTTTATTTACCCCTACGTCCATTCACGCCGGACGAAGTGGATTTTTTACAACTAAGTATACGATGAGCACGACAAATCTGACTGGGAAGTTTGAATTTGTTGATCACTTGAGGTTAACGTTCAAAGGAGAATTTAGTATTTATCGCGCAAACTAGTTTACAGGCTTAACCCATATTATCGGTTTAGACTAGCATAATAATTTTATGCAATAGCATGCGGTCAATGCTGGTGCGTTGCCCCAAGGTAGAAGGAACGTCAGCAAATAACCTAGATGCGTAGTAAAGGCTCACGGAAATCTTCAAAGGAAGTCTTCGCTGAATTGAAAGAAGCCCGCTCAACGCTTGAGACACAGTTCAATAACTGAACGAAATATGTTCTATTCCGTTCAGCGCTATACGCTGTGCGACCCCCAGCCTTCCGCAAACAAGTTATCCACATCTCCATCCACAGCAAATGGGGACAACTGTGGAAAGACTGCAAATTTTCTCCACAGAATCTGAAGAAAATCCGTGACTTATTCAAATCGACGGTTTTTTTCTGCACCTGATCATTTATTGATCAACCCGCTGAAAAGCTTGTAGTACGTAGCTTGTAGCGTATGGCAAACACCTTATCCACAGAAGCGCCAACAGACTTTGGGGGCAACTTCAGGGGTGTTGTGGAAAACCGCTGAAGACCGCGAATTTCCTGCGTTTTCAGCGTGCAGAGCTGGCCACAACCCGCAGTTTGGACGTTTTTTAACCAACCCTTCGAAAGCCACGGTTTGCATGGCCTGTAGCGGTCAGCGAACATCTTATCCACAGAAGCGCCAACAGAGATTGGGGGCAACTCTGTTACTTATCCTCTGAAAAAAGCGATGAAAAACCGCAACTTAGGCTGGTTATTTTTTGAACGAAGGCCTGCAACCCCCGAATACCGTGGGTTTCAGCAAGGGCCGAACACGTTATCCACAGAAGCGCTAACAGGGATTGTGGGTAAACACCTGTAAAAACCCACACCCCATCAAACCTTGTTAAAACACGACCGCCCCGAGCCGATATCCAGGCTCAATTCGAAATCATCAAACGCTTGCCACCCAAGCAGTACCGACGGCACATACCGCCCCTCACCCAGGACGGTGGGATGGTGAAGCCCGGGTAGTGTTTGTAGGTGATCGGCAGGCTGTGGCCCGGCAGGTTCAGCACGCCCTTGAAGCTTTGATAGCGTCGCCTTTCGGCCGTTTCGAGCGGGGAGTTCCCAGGGATCAATGTCTGCACCACGTTGACTTGCTCACCGGGCAAGGCGGAGGTCAGGTAATCGACATTGCCGGTATCGACGATTGCCTGGGTCGTGCGGTTATCAAGGCTGGCGGCGATGGTCAATCGCTGGTTGAGATCCATGCGGGTGTAGGTAATCGGTGAGTCGCAGCGCGGGGAAAGCGCGGGATTGAGTTCCAGGGTCTTGCGGGTGATTTTCAGCCGTCCCAACTTGCTGATCAGATCCAGGCCCAACAGGTTGTCTCGGTCACTGACGAACACCAGCACGTTCCTGAATTCGCTTGAACCGATCCTCAGCGACTCGATGACCCCAAGCCTGGTCGACAGATTGCTCTCGCCATAAAACGTGCTGTAGGCGTACTGGGAGTCGGTTAACAACTTGATCCCCATCAACCTGGCAGTGTCGACATTTACCCGGGTTTGCGGAGCGCCCGTGTCGAGGACGAATCGCGCCGAGTGACCATTGGCGGCACTGACATCGATGTATGGCAACACCTCTTGCGCGATGAAATGGTCGCTGGCGTACGGATGAATCTTCAGCACTTCGCGCTTCGATGTTCGTTTTACCGTGAAATCGCCTGTTGTCCGCAGGGTCGCGAGGGACTGATCACCGAACATTGAGAACAGGACATTCAGCTCTGTATCGGCTTCTATGGCTCGAGCGTGTTGGCGCTTGATCGCCAGATAATAATCAGGCAACTGATTGGCCGCCTTGAGCTCGAACATGCGGGCGAGGACAGACACTGAACAATCGAGGTTTTTCCCGGCATCCTGCACGCGGTCGCAACGCTCGCGCATTTGCGTCAGGGAGGCGTTCTGGCCCTGCTCGGAATCAAGCCATCGATAGAAGTCCTGGTCGGACGCAGCCAGCGATCCTGTCGATGCAATGGCGCCCCATACAAGCAACACCAGCGTTAAGAGCTTCATAGCCCACCCACTCATAAAAACCAGGTTCTATGAACAAGCGCTGAACCTCTGAGAACTCCGTTACCGCATTCTGCACCCTGACCAGCGCACAGTGAAAATGTAGTTCAACGTGACAATGCATGGACTTGCTTTTGTAGGAGCGATGCTTGCTCGCGAAGGACGACAACGATAACGCGTGCCGTCTGGATGATCGCGTTGTCCAGACGTTCTTCGCGAGCAAGCATCGCTCCTACAGGGGACGTGTTACAGCCGACAAATCATCGCCATTGCGGGCAAGTTGGGCAGGATCGGCCCTAAGGCCGATACATCAGATAGGCCTCACCCGTCACCCGAATCATCGGATGCGGTGTGATCTGGCAGGTATCGACGATGCGGAAGCCATGGCGTTCGTAGAAACGCCGGGCACCGGTGTTCGCGGCGTAGTCGATCAGGCTCAGGCCATTGAGCCCCAGCTGATTGGCACGGTCGTAGGCGTAGGCGAGGAATACCTTGCCCAGCCCCTGATTGCGCCAGCCCTCATGCAGCGCCAGGCTGGAAATATAGAGGGTGTCGGGGATTTCCATCGTGGCATAGGGTGCCAACACCGGATCGGTCACCGGCGCTGCGAACGGGTCGTGACGCATCACGTAGCTGTGCATCATGCCAATGACATTCCCGTGCGCCTCGGCAATGAGGCAGTTCTGCCAGGAAAAATCCACATCGTCACGGGCGTAGCGGATGGCGCCGACGTCCAGCAGGGTCTGGCCGGGTTCTGCTATCTGGCTCCAGATGTAATCTGAAGCGCCTTCTGATGAAATCTGAAACAACCGGGCAATCTCCCGCGCATCCGCGCGGACTGCCGAACGAAATTCAACTGCCATTGTTTCCCCATGAATTCTGGTAATGCGGGCATCCGGTTGGATCGGTGTTAACCGCAGGGTTTAGCGCTCACCGAAGATCAAAATTGTAGGAGCGAGCCTGCTCGCGAAAAACCTGAGGACACCAAGGTCATTCAGTCATCCCGCGTCATCGTTGACCACCATCGCGAGCAGGCTCGCTCCTACAGGAGATTTGCGTTAGCGAACTACGCCTTCTTCAATCAGCAACTTGAGGATGGCCTCAGCCCCAGCTTGTGCGGTAACGCCTTTGAGCACCTGTCCACCGCCGCCACTGGCTTTCGCCGTTGCGGCCTTCATCCGGTCTGCGCCGCTCTTGGCCTTGATCACTTTCAAGCGTTTTGGCCGTGGCTTGGCCGGTTGCAGTGTGGCGACCGCCAGCAGTTCGTCATCGATGACTTCCACTTCATCGGCCTGCAACACCCCACGCCGCGCCGGGCCGTAGGCGCTCTGCCGAGGTTTGGGCGCAGCGTTATCCACAGTTGCCAGAAACGGCAGCCGTACCTTCAATCGACGACGCTGACCACGGGGCAAGGCTTGCAGCACCAACGCCGAACCGCCATCGATGGATTCCACCTGTGCCAGCCCTACCACCAGCGGCCAGCCGAGGCCTTCGGCCAGCAGGAACGGCAACATGCCCGAGCCTTCGCCGGTTTCCGCCTGACTGCCGGTCAGCACTACCTGAGCCCCGGCGTCGCGCAAGTACGCGGTCAGGGCCTGCAACGCGTCGGCACCCTCAGGTTGTTCCAGCACATGAAGCTGTTCCAGGCCCATGCCCAGATAAGCGCGCAGCGCCGGCTCAGCGACGTCGCCGGCATGCAGCACCTGCAAGTTATCCCCAGCCAGTTGCAGACCCAGTTCCACCGCCCGCGCATCCTGTTCCGCGCGACGCGGACGACCGGAAGTCGGGTGGGCGCCGATGGACACCAGGCTGATGATTTTCGTGCTCATAACCCTTTCCTTCCCTTAAGCCGCATCGCGCTTGGCTTCGTTACGGTAAGCCGCTACCGCATCGATCAAGGCTTGAAGAATCTCGGCGCTCTCGCCGATCACCGACAGGTCGGCCCGTTTGATCATGTCGCAGCCAGGGTCGAGGTTGATTGCCACCACCTTGTCGCAGGCACCGATGCCTTGCAGGTGCTGGATCGCCCCGGAAATCCCCACCGCCACGTAGACCCGTGCGGTGACCCAGGTACCGGATGCCCCGACCTGACGGTCGCGGGCCATGAAACCATCGTCCACCGCCACCCGGGATGCGCCTTCGGTGGCGCCGAGCGCGGCAGCGGTCTGGTGGAACAAATCCCAATCCTTGACCCCGTTGCCGCCGGAGAAGATGAACTCGGCTTCGGCCATGGGAATCGCTGCCGGGTCCACCGCCACCGCGCCCAGGTCCTCGATGCGCGAGAGACTGCGCGCGACGGTTGTGGATAACTCCACCGGCAAGGCTTCGTGCCGGGTTTCGCTGACCGGTTCGGCGCATTCGACGGCAGCCAGAATCAAGCGTGCGACCGGGCGGGCCAGGTCTTGCAAACCGGCACCGGCGCGGCCGATGCACTCCTGGTCCTTGACCTGCCAGACCCGCGTGGCCGGGCGTTCGCCCAGGGCAGCGGCAAAGCGCCGACCCAATTCTCCGCCTCCGCTGCGGCTGTCCGGCAGCAACCAGTGACGCGGATTGAATTGGTTATCCACAGCCCGCAGACCCTGGACTCGTTGTTCCGGTGCATAACCGCTGAATTCGTCGCCTTCCAGCAGCAGCAAGCGATCAACGCCAGCAGTGGCAAATGCGCTTTCCTTGTGTTCCCCGAAGACCACGGCCAATACCGCGCCGTCCGTACCGGCCAATTGATGGGCCAGACCGAGCAAGTCGCGGTCGTGGCTGCTCAAGCGGCCGCCGACCATGTCCGGTGCCACGCAAATGTAAAACGCTGGTGCAGGCACCTGATGCAGCGGCAACTGCACTTCAATGGCGGCCGAGCGTTTGACCGCCCCGCCCTGTTGAGCGCCGCTGCGGTCGATGCGCTTGATTCCGTTGGGACCGATAAAGCCGATGCCATGGAGATTCTTGCGGATGACGCCGTTCGGTCCCATCCAGCTGTGTTGCGCCGGTTGCATGGCCGCATGCAGCGGGTGCAGGCGGTTACGGGCAATCCATTCGGCGCGGGGGTCGCGGCGGATTATGTCGCTCATCAGTGGGCCTCCGCGGGTTCACGTTTGGCCGGTGTAGTGGACTTCGGCGCTTCGTCTTCAAGCAGTGCGTCAGCCACCAGTTCGGCGATGTCCTTGATCAGCGGCCGTGGTTCGACCACGCCTTCGAGCATTGCGGTGCACTGTGGACAACCCACGGCCACCAGTTCGGCGCCCGTCTCGCGGATGTCTTCCATGCGCATGTCGGGAATACGTTGTTTGCCCGGAATGTCGGTGATCGGCGCACCGCCGCCGCCACCGCAGCAGCGCGAGCGGAAACCGGAGCGTTGCATTTCCTTGACCTCGATCCCGAGGGCGCGCAGTACCTCGCGCGGAGCCTCGTACTCGCCGTTGTAGCGGCCGAGGTAGCACGGATCGTGATAGGTCACGCTGCTGCCTTTGTGCTGGCCAAGATTGAGCGCGCCGGCATCGATGATTTCGGCCATGTAAGTGCTGTGGTGCTGCACCAGGTAATTACCGTCGAAGGCGCCGTACTCGTTTTTCAGCACGTGGAAGCTGTGCGGATCACAGGTGACGATGCGATTGAAGCTGTATTTGGCCAGGGTCTGGATGTTGCGCTTGGCCAGTAACTGGAAAGTCGCTTCATCGCCCAAGCGTCGGGCCACGTCACCGCTGTCGCGCTCTTCGAGGCCCAGCACGGCGAAGTCGATTTTTGCCGCTTTCAGCACTTTGACGAAGGCGCGCAAGGTGCGCTGGTTGCGCATGTCGAAGGCGCCGTCGCCGACCCAGAACAGCACGTCGGTGGATTTCTTTTCGCTGAGCAGATTGAGGTTCAAGTCCGCCGCCCAGTTCATCCGCCCGCCCGGTGCGAAACCGCCCGGGTTGTCGGTGGCGATCAGGTTTTCCAGGACTTCGGCGCCCTTGTTCGGGGTCGCGCCTTTTTCCAGAGTCAGATGGCGACGCATGTCGACGATGGCGTCGACGTGCTCGATCATCATCGGGCATTCCTCGACGCAGGCGCGGCAGGTGGTGCACGACCAGAGCGTGTCGGCGTCTACCAGACCGTTGACGATCGGTTGATGCGGGTTGCCGGCGTGTTCGCCAATGGCTTTTCCTGGATACGGGCTACCAGCGAACTTGGCATCGGTGCCACCGGCCAGGCCGACGACCATGTCCTGAATCAGTTTTTTCGGGTTCAGCGGTTGACCGGCGGCAAACGCCGGGCACGCGGCTTCGCATTTACCGCACTGCACGCAGGCGTCGAAGCCGAGCAACTGGTTCCAGGTGAAATCCTTGGGCTTTTCCACGCCCAGCGGTGCGGCCGGGTCTTCCAGATCAAGTGGCTTCAAACCGGTGGAACGGCCACCACCGAAACGCTCGGCGCGACGGTGCCAGGCCAGGTGCAGCGCACCTGCGAAGGCGTGCTTCATCGGCCCGCCCCAGGTCATGCCGAAGAAAAGTTCCGACACGCCCCACAGCACACCGATGCCGAGGATCACCGCCAACAGCCAGCCACCGAAGTTTTCCGGCAGGATGCCCGCCACCGGCAAGGTCACCAGGAAGAACGACGCCGAGAACGCCAGCAGGCTTTTCGGCAAGCGCATCCACGGGCCTTTCGACAGGCGCGAAGGTGGATTGCGTCGACGCAGATAGACAAAGATCGCGCCGACGAACATCACCGCCGTCATCAGCAACAGCGCATAACCGAGGAAGCGGTTATGCAGACCGAAACCATGCACCAGAATCGCCAGCACGACGGACGCCACCGCGCCACCGGCCGTGGCGACGTGGGTGTTGGCGATGTATTTGTCCCGCGCCACTACGTGGTGCAGGTCGACCATATAGCGCTTGGGCATGGCGAACAGGCCGCCGATCAGGTCGACCTTCGAGGCCCGGCCCCGGCGCCACATGGCCACCCGCCGCAACGCGCCCAGAACCGCGAGGCCCAAGGCAGCGAACAACAGGATTGGAAGAAGGGTGTTCAACATGAGGAGCTCCCACGGGACTCATTGATCAATGATCGTTCCCACGCTCCGCGTGGGAATGCAGCCCGGGACGCTCCGCGTCCCAAGAGCGGACGCAGAGCGTCCATTGAGGCATTCCCACGCAGAGCGTGGGAACGATCAGTTCGTGGTTAGAAATCCTTGCAAAGCCGCAGTGCGTCATAGATGGCGGCGTGCACATTGCGCTGCGCCACGCAGTCGCCGATGCGGAATAGCAGGTAGCCGTCGCCGCTCTGCTCCAGGCATGGCTGCGGCTTGATCGCGAACAGGGCTTCGACGTCGATCTGACCCTTGTTGCGCGAACCTTCCTTCATCGCGTAGTAGATTTCTTCGTCCGGGCGCACGCCGTTTTCGATGACCACCTGGTCCACCACCCGCTCCTCTTTGGCGCCGGTGTATTCGTTTTCCAGCACTGCCACCAGCTTGTCGCCTTCGCGGTAGACCTTCTCCAGCATCATGTCCCCGGTCATGATCACTTCTTTGGGGTACATGCTGCGGTAGTAAGTCGGGAACGACGTACCGCCGATCGCCACGCCTGGCTTGATGTCGTCAGTGACGATCTCGACCTGGCTGCCTTTGTCAGCGAGGAAGTCGGCGGTCGACATACCGGTGAATTCGCAAATGGTGTCGTAGACCAGCACGTTCTTGCCCGGCGCAACCTTGCCATCGAGCACGTCCCAGCTGCTGACCACCAGGCCTTCAGCCGCGCCCCAGTGTTCGTTCTGCTCCAGGAACGGATGACCACCAACCGCGAGCACCACCACATCCGGACGCAGGTCCATGATGGTCGGCGCATCAGCCGCGGTGCCCAGGCGCAGGTCGACTTTCAACCTTGCCAGTTCCAGCTGATACCAGCGGGTGATACCGGCGATCTGGTCACGCTGCGGCGCTTTCGACGCGGTGGTGATTTGCCCGCCGATGAATTCCTTTTTCTCGAACAGGGTCACGTCGTGACCACGCTCGGCGGCCACACGGGCGGCTTCCATCCCGGCAGGACCGGCACCGACCACCACGACCTTGCGTTTCACGCCGGTGGTTTTTTCGATGATGTGCGGCAGGCCCATGTACTCACGGGAGGTCGCCGCGTTCTGGATGCACAACACATCCAGGCCTTGATACTGACGGTCGATGCAGTAGTTGGCGCCGACGCATTGCTTGATCTGGTCGATCTGGCCCATCTTGATCTTGGCGATCAGGTGCGGGTCAGCGATGTGCGCGCGGGTCATGCCGACCATGTCGACGTAACCGCCTTCCAGAATACGGGTGGCCTGGTTCGGGTCCTTGATGTTCTGCGCGTGCAGCACCGGAACCTTGACCACTTCCTTGATGCCGGCGGCCAGGTGCAGGAACGGCTCCGGCGGGTAACTCATGTTCGGAATCACGTTGGCCAGGGTGTTGTGGGTGTCGCAACCCGAGCCCACGACGCCGAGGAAATCGAGCATGCCGGTGTCGTCGTAGTACTTGGCGATCTGCTTCATGTCCTCGTGGGACAGACCATCCGGGTGGAACTCGTCACCACAGATACGCATGCCCACGCAGAAATCGTCACCGACTTCGGCGCGCACGGCTTTCAACACTTCCAGACCGAACTTCATGCGGCCTTCGAAGCTACCGCCCCATTCGTCGGTACGTTTGTTGACTCGCGGGCTCCAGAACTGGTCGATCATGTGCTGGTGCACGGCCGACAGTTCGACACCGTCCAGGCCACCGGCCTTGGCGCGGCGTGCCGCTTGGGCATAGTTACCGATCACCCGCCAGATTTCTTCCGGCTCGATGGTTTTGCAGGTGGCGCGGTGCACCGGCTCACGCACGCCTGATGGCGACATCAGCGTTGGCCAGTTGAAGCCGTCCCAACGGGAGCGACGGCCCATGTGGGTAATCTGGATCATGATCTTGGCGCCGTGCTTGTGCATGGCGTCGGCAAGATTCTGGAAGTGCGGAATGATGCGGTCGGTGGACAGGTTCACCGAGCTCCACCACTCCTGCGGGCTGTCGATGGCTACCACGGACGAACCACCGCAGATCGCCAGGCCGATCCCGCCCTTGGCCTTCTCTTCGTAATACTTGACGTACCGGTCGGTGGTCATGCCGCCGTCGGTCGCATAGACCTCGGCGTGCGCGGTGCTGAGCACGCGGTTACGGATGGTCAGTTTGCCGATCTGGATCGGCTGGAACATTGCTTCGAAAGCCATGGCGGGTTCCTCGACTTACAACGGCTTGACGGTGAACAAGCCGTCTTCGTGGCCCTCTTCGGAGCCACCGTAGACTTGCTCTGCCACGGTGCGGATCTTGCTGCCACGAGCGGCGAGGATCTGGTCCATCGCGCCGGCAAACCAGCCGGTGAACATGTAGTCGACCTTGCGCCCGACCTTGCCGTACACGTAGACGAACGCCGAGTGTTCGAGCTTGACGCTGGCGGTGCCTTTGTCGAGGTCGATGTCCTGGATCTTGAACAGGCCCCAGCCGCGCTGCGACAGGCGCTTCATGTAGTGCTCGAACACCGCGACGCCTTCCAGGCCGTGGCACTCGGCTTCTTTTTCACACCAGTGCCAGGCGGATTTGTAGCCGGCCTTGTAGAGGATCTCGGCGTAAGCGTCGGCGCCCAGTACTTCCTCGATGCCCATGTGGTTGTTGACGAAGAAATGGCGCGGCACATACAGCATCGGCAGGGCGTCGGAGGTCCAGACACCGGTTTCGCTGTCGACTTCGATAGGCAATTGCGGGGCGATCTTGGCCATGGAAACTTAACTCCAGAAAAATTTGGTGTAGCCCCAGGCAGCGAACGGCCCGGGGAAAGGATTCAGAAGTGCTGCGGCTTATTCGCCCCAGACGTCTTTCAAAACGTTGACCCAGTTCTCGCCCATGATCTTGCGCACCACGCGCTCGGAATGGCCGCGCTTGAGCAGTGTCTCGGTCAGGTTCGGGAACTCGCCCACGGTGCGGATGCCCAGCGGGTTGATGATCTTGCCGAAGCTGGTCAGGCGGCGGGCGTAGCCCTTGTCGTGGGTCAGGTATTCGAAGAAGTCCTGGCCGTGACCCTGGGTGAAGTCGGTGCCGATGCCGATGGCGTCTTCGCCGACGATGTTCATGGTGTATTCGATGGCTTCGGCGTAGTCGTCGATGGTCGAATCGATGCCCTTGGCCAGAAACGGTGCAAACATGGTCACGCCAACAAAACCGCCGTGGTCAGCAATAAACTTAAGCTCTTCATCGGATTTGTTGCGCGGATGAATTTTCAGTCCCGACGGCAGGCAGTGGGAGTAGCAGACCGGTTTTTTCGATTCGAGGATGACTTCTTCGGAAGTCTTGGAACCGACGTGGGACAGGTCGCACATCACGCCGACACGGTTCATCTCGGCGACGATTTCACGACCGAAGCCAGACAGGCCGCCATCGCGCTCGTAGCAGCCGGTGCCCACCAGGTTCTGAGTGTTGTAGCACATCTGCACGATACCGACGCCGAGCTGCTTGAACACCTCGACATAGCCGATCTGGTCTTCAAAGGCGTGGGCATTCTGGAAGCCGAAGAGGATGCCGGTCTTGCCCTGCTCCTTGGCCTTGCGGATGTCGGCAGTGGTACGCACCGGAATCACCAGGTCGCTGTTCTCGCGGATCAGCTTCTGGCTGGCGGCGATGTTGTTGACAGTCGCCTGAAAACCTTCCCACACCGACACGGTGCAGTTGGCCGCGGTCAAACCGCCCTTACGCATGTCTTCGAACAGCTCACGGTTCCACTTGGCAATAATCAGCCCGTCGATAACGATGCTGTCGGCGTGCAATTCGGCTGGGCTCATCAGGCTGTCCCCTATTAGCGATTCATGCGCCGAATCGTGTGCCGGCGCTTTGGGGCCAGCATATGCCTCGGTGCCTTGGCAGCCGGGTGCAAAAACGACAGGGGAATTGCCGAAAGCGTCAATCCGCGACAAAGGGTCGTCGCCGGGCACAATTGGCGACCTGTTCAAGGCCGTCCGCATGGGCCAGAATTCGCCGCATCTCTTTTTGCCTTACTGAAACAAAGGGCGGCGACGTAAATGAAATCGATCATCCTGGCACTGGCACTGATTGCGACTGGCGTACACGCGGCGCAAGAGGCGGACGACAACCCCTGCGATAAAGTCGAAAACGACGTTCAGACCCTGGAATGCTCCGCTTTCAGCAAAACCACCGCCGAAGAACTGCTGAGCGAAAATTACAAAAGCCTGAACGAGCGCATGCAGTCGCTCTACGGCAAGAATCCCGCACAACTGGCCGACATCACCGCCAAAATCAAGACCGCCCAGCAACAATGGCTGAAAACCCGCGATGCAGACTGCGCCGTCGAAGTCTTCCCGGCCACCGCCGGCAGCAAGGCATTCACTATTGCGCAAAATGATTGCGTGGCGCGGGTGAGTGATGAGCGGTCGGAGTTTTTGGAGTCGATTGGGCAGGAATAGCTCTGAACTTCCGTCAGAAGCCGGCACATTCGCTGGCTTTCGATCTATTGCGGATGCAATGTCCTATACACTGCATTGCTTATACCTACAACACCCGAATACCCCGGCCTCATACACTCCCCGCCGGGCAACATCCCGACATGCTTCGTTAATTGGCCGCGGAACAAATATAAGTAAAGATTGATAAATCTTATAAAAGACTTATATTCTCCCATGAACAGTATTTACTGAACTCGAAAGGCCGTTAAGCAGCTTCTGAAATTGCACTCCCCTCACCAGGTCAAGGTTCGTGATGCCGTAACAGCGCTGGCTGATATGCCGGATACAGGCAATGTCAAAGCGCTGGTCGGTCATGACTATGCCTATCGACTTCGGGTAGGTAACTACCGAGTCATGTTCGATTGGGATGGCGCAATCAAAGTGGTCAGTATTCAAGAGGTCAAAAAACGCGATGAACGCACCTACTGACGTTCAAATCATCAATGATGCAGACGGAAACCCGGCCTTTGTGGTCATTCCCTACGCCCAGTACGTGGCACAGAAGATTGAGCCCGATCTGATCCCCCACGAAGTTGTCAGCCGCATCGTCGAAGGCGCGACACCGATCCGCGCATGGCGCGAGCACTTGAACCTTACGCAGGATGAAGTAGCCAAACGCATGGGTGTTTCGCAACCGGCTTTTGCCCAGCAAGAGACCGTTGCGAAGCCTCGAAGGGCTACTCGTGAAAAAATTGCCGCTGCTTTTGGCATCACGGCTAACCAACTTGAGCTTTAGGCTTTGAAGGGATTGATATGAAAATCTGCGGCATCGAAATCAAAGGCAGCGAAGCGATCATCGCCGTAGCGGCCCTCGATGGATCAGCACTGAGCCACATCGCGCTCACCACCAAGAAAATCGCTCTGGACGATGACGACGAAGCCGCCAACGTCAAAGTGTTTGCCGCTCAGGTCGCATCCTTTGTTCGCGAGAATTCGATAGATCGGATCGCGATCAAGAAGCGCAGCAAGAAAGGCGAATTCGCCGGCGGGCCGACCACATTCAAGATCGAGGGTGTCTTCCAGTTGCTGGAGAGTTGCGAGGTGACGCTGCTGTCGCCGCAGACCATCAATGCGCAGGCCAAGAAACACGGTTTTGAGCTGCCGCAGACGCTGAACAAGTATCAGCATGAGGCGTATAAGGCGGCCTGTTCAGCGTTAATGAAAAAATAACGACACAGATCTGTAGGAGCCGGCTTGCTGGCGAAAGGGCCCTTAGCATCACGGCGTTCTTCAGATTGCCTTCGCTGGCAAGCCAGCTCCTACAGGGTTTTGTGGTGTTTATGCCTTCGCGGTACGCCGATCTTCTCGCGGGCACCGCTCATATTTCGCCCGATAACTGCGGGTGAAATATGAAGGCGATTCAAAACCGCACGCAATGCTTACCTCCAGCACACTCATATCCGTCTGCCGCAGCAGCTGCCGCGCCTTCTCCAGCCTTAACCGCAGGTAGAAATTGCTCGGAGTGTCGTTCAGGTGCAGGCGGAACAAGCGCTCCAACTGCCGCCTTGTCACTTTGATCGATTCCGCCAACTCCAGTGTGCTGAGCGGCGGTTCGCTGTGCTGCTCCATCTCGCCAATCACCTGCACCAGTTTCTTATTACTGATGCCGTATCGCGTGGCGACTTCCATGCGCTGGTGGTCTTTGCGCGGACGGATGCGGCCTAGCACGAACTGTTCGCTGACCTGGATCGCCAGTTCCGGGCCATGGGCCTGGGCGATGAGATCTAGCATCAGGTCGATGGAGGCGGTGCCGCCCGCGCTTGTGATGCGTCGACGGTCGATCTCGAACAGCTCTTGAGTGACGCTAAGCTGCGGATAGGACTCCTTGAAGGCATCGATGGCTTCCCAGTGCAGGGTCAGGCGATGGCCATCGAGCAGGCCGGCTTCGGCAAGGATAAAGCTGCCGGTGTCGATGGCGCCGAGGGTCACGCCTTCGTTGTCCAGGCGACGCAGCCAGTGCTCCAGGGCCGGTGTGGCGAACTTCAGCGGCTCGAAGCCGGCGACCACCAGTAACGTCGCACCTTTTTTCAGCGGTTCCAGTGCCGCATCGGCGTTGACCGACATGCCGTTACTGGCCAGCACCGCCCCGCCATCAGCGCTCAGCACGTGCCAGCGATAGAGCTCGCCGCGAAAGCGATTGGCGACCCGCAACGGCTCGATGGCCGAGATAAATCCAATGGCCGAGAAACCCGGCATCAACAAGAAATAGTAATCCTGGGACATGGAGCGCACTCGATAGGCAAGTAACGAAAAGCCGGGTAACGAGAGGACGGGTAGCGTGAGGACGTTGATACGCCACTTGCAGGCGGCATTCAAGAGGACAGGTCGCTGCAGTGCAAGAGTCGGTCGCCGCAGTGCGCTTTCACAGGTGCTTTGCTGCGTAACGTGACATCACCGGCGCATCAGACACCGGAACCCACAATAACGAAACTGCCGAGGAATCCTGAGATGAAACGACTGATCAGCAGCTGTGTTCTTGCACTCAGCGGTACCGCTTTGCTGAGCGCCAGTGCCATGGCCGCCGACCCCGCCGCGTGCCAGAACGTGCGCATGGGTGTAGTGAACTGGACCGACGTTATCGCCACCAGTGCCATGACCCAGGTATTGCTCGACGGCCTCGGCTATAACACCAAACAAACCAGCGCCTCCCAGCAAATCATCTTCGCCGGGATTCGCGATCAGCGCCTGGACCTGTTCACGGGGTACTGGAACCCGCTGATGACCCAGACCATCACCCCATTCGTCGACGCCAACCAGGTCAAGGTGCTTCAGGCGCCGAGTCTGAAGGACGCCCGCGCCACCCTCGCCGTCCCTACTTACCTCGCCGATAAAGGCCTGAAAACTTTCGCCGACATCGCCAAGTTCGAAAAGGAACTGGGTGGCAAGATCTACGGCATCGAGCCGGGCTCGGGTGCCAACACCCAGATCAAGGCGATGATCTCCAAAAATCAGTTCGGCCTGGGCAAGTTCCAGCTGGTTGAGTCCAGTGAAGCCGGCATGCTCGCGGCAGTGGATCGCGCCGTACGCCGCAACGAAGCCGTGGTGTTCTTCGGTTGGGCGCCGCACCCGATGAACGTCAACGTGAAAATGACCTACCTCACCGGCAGCGACGACGCCCTCGGCCCGAACGAAGGCATGGCCACGGTCTGGACCGTTACCGCGCCGACCTACGCCGAGCAGTGCCCGAACATCGGCCGCCTGCTGAGCAACCTGACCTTCACCGCCGAAGACGAGAGCCGGATGATGCAGCCGCTGCTGGATCACAAGGACGCCTTCGAATCGGCCAGGCAATGGCTGAAAGATCACCCGCAGGACAAACAGCGCTGGCTCGAAGGCGTGACGACCTTCGATGGCAAACCGGCTGCTGAAAATCTGAAGCTGACCAGCAAATAGCTCACCCGAAAATAGACCTGAACCGAACCACCGATTCGCAGCCCGACCGGGCTGCGAACGGCACCATCACGCCCGGCTTTTCACCTAAAAAGCACAGCCTGTAAGGAACCGCCAAATGAACCACGACGTCATCATCACCTGCGCACTCACCGGTGCTGGCGACACGACCGCCAGGAGCCCACACGTGCCGGTCACCCCGAAACAAATCGCCGCTGCCGCCGTGGAAGCCGCAAAGGCCGGCGCCACCGTGGTTCACTGCCACGTTCGCGATCCCGAAACCGGCAAGTTCAGCCGTGACGTGGCGCTGTACCGCGAAGTGATGGAGCGCATCCGCGAAGCCGACGTCGACATCATCGTCAACCTCACTGCCGGCATGGGCGGTGACCTGGAGATCGGCGCGGGCGAGAACCCGATGGAGTTCGGCCCGAACACTGACCTGGTCGGCCCGCTGACCCGTCTGGCCCATGTCGAAGAACTGCTGCCGGAAATCTGCACCCTCGATTGCGGCACCCTGAACTTTGGCGATGGCGACACCATTTACGTGTCCACCCCCGCGCAACTCCGAGCGGGCGCGAAGCGAATTCAAGAGCTTGGCGTGAAGGCCGAGCTGGAAATCTTCGACACCGGTCACCTGTGGTTCGCCAAGCAGATGATCAAGGAAGGCCTGCTCGACGACCCGCTGTTCCAGTTGTGCCTGGGCATCCCCTGGGGCGCCCCGGCGGATACCACCACCATGAAAGCCATGGTCGACAACCTGCCGGCCGATGCGGTCTGGGCCGGCTTCGGCATCGGCCGCATGCAGATGCCGATGGCGGCGCAGGCGGTGTTGCTCGGCGGTAACGTCCGAGTCGGCCTGGAAGACAACCTGTGGCTGGACAAGGGCGTACTGGCGACCAACGGCCAACTGGTCGAACGCGCCGGCGAAATCCTCAGTCGCCTCGGCGCCCGGGTCCTCACCCCGGCTGAAGGCCGCAAAAAAATGGGCCTGACAAAGCGCGGTTAATCACACACATCACCCTGTAGGAGCCGGCTTGCTGGCGAAGAGGCTGGTACAGCCGACGCAATGTTAGTGCTGCTGAAACCGCTTTCGCTGGCAAGCCGGCTCCTACAAGGGATCACCGATTTTTTAAGGAAGTTGCCATGACCTTCATTACCGAAATCAAAACCTTCGCAGCCTTGGGCAGCGGCGTCATCGGCAGCGGCTGGGTGTCGCGCGCTCTCGCTCATGGCCTCGACGTGGTGGCCTGGGACCCGGCGCCCGGTGCCGAAGCGGCGCTGCGCAAACGCGTCGCCAACGCCTGGGGCGCGCTAGAAAAACAAGGCCTGGCGCCCGGCGCCTCGCAGGATCGCCTACGCTTCGTCGCCACCATCGAAGAATGCGTTCGCGATGCTGATTTCATTCAGGAAAGCGCTCCGGAACGTCTTGAGCTGAAACTGGAACTGCACAGCAAAATCAGCGCCGCGGCCAAGCCCAATGCGTTGATCGGTTCGAGTACCTCGGGCCTGTTGCCGAGTGAGTTTTACGAGAGCGCCACGCACCCTGAACGCTGCGTGGTGGGGCACCCGTTCAACCCGGTTTATCTGCTGCCATTGGTGGAAGTGGTCGGTGGCAAAAACACCGCCCCCGAAGCTGTGCAAGCGGCAATGAAAGTCTATGAGTTCCTCGGAATGCGCCCTCTGCATGTGCGCAAGGAAGTGCCGGGGTTCATCGCTGACCGTTTGCTCGAAGCGCTGTGGCGCGAGGCGCTGCATCTGGTCAACGATGGTGTGGCGACCACCGGCGAGATCGACGACGCCATCCGTTTTGGCGCCGGCCTGCGCTGGTCGTTCATGGGTACGTTCCTGACCTATACCCTGGCCGGGGGTGATGCCGGCATGCGCCACTTCATGGCACAGTTCGGCCCGGCCTTGCAGTTGCCGTGGACCTACCTGCCGGCGCCTGAACTGACCGACAAACTGATCGACGATGTGGTGGATGGCACCAGCGATCAATTGGGTAAACACAGCATTTCGGCGCTGGAGCGCTATCGTGATGACTGCCTGCTGGCGGTGCTGGAGGCGGTGAAGACCACCAAAGAGAAGCATGGGATGGCGTTCGCCGACTAAACACCGCAAACACTTGTAGGAGCGAGGCTTGCCCGCGAAGAGGCCGGTACATCCGACGATTCTCCTGCGGTAGGAATACCGCCTTCGCGGGCAAGCCTCGCTCCTACAGGTTTCAACCAATTTCGGATGTGACGACATGCCCGCACTGACTACCTATCAAACCAAAATCATCCCCGACTGGGTCGACTACAACGGCCATCTGCGCGACGCTTTCTACCTGCTGATCTTCAGCTACGCCACCGACGCGTTGATGGATCGCTTAGGGCTGGACAGCAACAACCGCGAAGCCAGCGGCAACTCGCTGTTCACCCTCGAACTGCACCTCAACTACCTGCACGAGGTGAAGCTCGACGCCGATGTCGAAGTGCATACGCAAATCATCGGCCACGACAGCAAACGCCTGCACCTCTACCACAGCCTGCACCTGGTGGGCGACGCGAAGGAGCTGGCGGGCAACGAGCAAATGCTGCTGCACGTCGGCCTCGCCGGGCCAAGTTCCACACCGTTCAGCGAATTGACCTTGGGCAAACTGCAAGCCATCGTCGCCGAGCAGACCGACCTGCCAACCCCCGCCTATGTCGGCCGAGTGATCGCATTACCGCCAAAAAAATAACAAGGAGATCGCATGAACACCGCCGCCGCTTTTGCCGACTTTCGTACTTATCCGTTGATCAGCGCGCTGACAGGCGTGCAAGCCATGGCCGATCGTGTTCTGGTGAAGTGGGCCGATGACCGTGTCAGCCCCTTTCATCATCAATGGCTGCGGGACAACTGCCCGTGCCCGCAATGCGTTTACACGGTGACCCGCGAACAGGTGCTGGAAATCGTCGACGTTCCGGAAAACCTGATACCTGTCGAGACCAGCGTCGATGCTGAAGGCTGCCTGCGCGTGCAGTGGCAGGACGGCCACCTCAGCCGCTTCGACCCCGGCTGGCTGCGTGCCCACGCCTATGACGACGAGTCCCGTGCCGAACGCCTGGCAGGCAAGCCAAAAGCCCGGCTTTGGCATAGTGATCTGGCGCTGCCGGTGTTCGAGTATCAGGCGCTGATGAGCGACAACGATGCGCTGTTGCAATGGCTGCTGGCCGTGCGGGATACAGGCCTGACGCAGGTCCGTGGTGTGCCCACCGAACCCGGCTCACTGAAGTTGATCGCGCAGCGGATTTCCTTCATCCGCGAGAGCAATTTCGGCGTGCTGTTCAACGTGCAATCCAAGGCCGATGCAGACAGCAACGCCTACACCGCTTTCAATCTGCCGTTGCACAGCGATTTGCCAACCCGGGAGTTGCAACCGGGGCTGCAATTTCTGCATTGCCTGGTCAACGACGCTGAAGGAGGCGAGAGTATTTTTGTCGACGGTTTTGCCATCGCCGACGCCTTGCGCCGAGAGGATCCGGAGTCATTCAAAAGCCTCTGCGAGATCCCCGTGGAGTTTCGCAACAAGGATCGCCACAGCGACTACCGTTGCCTCGCACCGATCATCGCCCTGGACGCTTTAGGGCAGGTGTCGGAAATCCGCATGGCGAACTTTCTGCGCGGCCCGTTCGATGCGTCGGTGGAACAGATGCCCAGGCTGTATCGCGCCTATCGCCGCTTTATCGCGATGACCCGCGAACCCAGGTTCAGGCTGATGCAAAGGCTCAATCCCGGCGAACTGTGGTGCTTCGACAACCGCCGTACCCTGCATGCTCGCAATGCTTTCGATCCCGCTACCGGGGCGCGGCATTTCCAGGGGTGCTATGTCGATCGGGATGAGTTGTTGTCGCGGATTTTGGTGTTGCAAAGGTAAACCGCGTCATCGTTCTTCGCGAGCAAGCCCGCTCCCACATTTGACCGAGTTCCATCAGAGGAATGCGGTTGAATGTTGGAGCGGGCTTGCTCGCGAATGCGTCAGGCCAGACACCCGAGATATTCCTGATTCACAGAAAAAAAAGCCCCGATCAAGCCGTGACAGGATCGAGGCAGAGGGTACTGTTGAGGAGCTGCCGTGCGAGGGTGACCAAACCTTCGTGAAGCAAGCTGAGTCCAGTGTGCCCACTCCCCTCGCAAGCAAGTTAGCCGAAAACGACATGTTCATAGCCATTGCGGCCATCGCGACAAATCGCCCTTGCCGCCTCTGCGTGCCACTACCAGAATCGAGCCACGACACCGTTCCCAGAAGAAGGATTTGCGTCATGATGCACGCCGATTTGATTGACCAGGAAGACCTGTTGGGCCAGCTCAAGTCATTGGGCTTTCAAGTGCCAAACGGCGCCACAGCCGAGCAGGCTTGCGAGTTTGCGGTACGAGGTTTGAACAACGAACGGGCAATAGTGCTGCGCACCATGGTCAAGCAGATGTACACCAGCAGCGCGACGATCCTGCCGGCTGTGCGCCAGGCCATCGACAAGCAGTTGCTGCCAGCTCTCGCGGAATACCAACAGAGTCACACCGCCCGTTAAATCGCTATCGCGAGCAGGCTCACTCCCACATTCGACCGCATTCCAATGTTGGAACTCGGTCAACTGTGGGAGTGAGCCTGCTCGCGATGAAGACGCCTCGGTTTAGAGCCTTACACTGGCAAAAGTCGACTCATTACGCGCCTGACTCAACGCCGACAACGGCCCGGACAGCGGCGACAGCACCAGCGCTTGCGGCAACGGCATCATCGCCACTTGCTGCGTGGTATTGGAACCTACGCGCTCGTCACGTGGCGGAATGCCGAAGTACTCGCGGTAGCACTTGGAGAAGTGCGGCGTGGACACGAAGCCACACACCGACGCCACTTCGATGATCGACATCGGCGTTTGCTTGAGCAGCTGCCGCGCACGGATCAGCCGCAGCTTCAGGTAGTAACGCGACGGCGAGCAATGAAGATACTTCTGGAACAGCCGCTCCAGCTGACGACGGGACACGGCGACATACACCGCCAGCTCGTCGAGATCGATCGGCTCCTCAAGGTTGGCTTCCATCAGCGCAACGATTTCCTGCAGTTTCGGCTGGTTGGTGCCGAGCATGTGCTTGAGCGGCACGCGCTGATGATCCTGTTCGTTGCGGATGCGCTCGTAGACGAACATCTCAGAGATCGCGGCGGACAGTTCACGACCGTGATCGCGGCTGATCAGGTGCAGCATCATGTCCAGCGGCGCGGTGCCACCGGAACTGGTGAAACGGTTACGGTCGAGGGTGAACAGGCGGGTACTCATGGCCACCCGCGGGAAGGCTTCCTGCATCGCCGCCAGACATTCCCAGTGCACGCTGCAATCGAATCCGTCCAGCAGACCGGCGCACGCCAGGGCCCAGCTACCGGTGCAGACCGCACCGAGGCGACGAGACTGACGCGCCTGGCTTTGCAGCCATGACACGTGTTCACGGGTGACAGTGCGTTGAATACCGATACCGCCACAGACAATCACTGTGTCCATTGGGGGCGCTTTGTGCATGGAGGCGTCAGGAGTGATCTGCAGACCGTCACTGGCCCAGACTTGACCGCCATCGACGGTGAGGGTGGTCCAGCGATACAGCTCGCGGCCGGACAACTGGTTGGCCATGCGCAGTGGTTCGACTGCGGAGGCCAGGGAAATCAGCGTGAAATTGTCCAGCAGCAGAAAGCCGATGGATTGAGGCGCACGGTTCTGGGGTTGGGCCCCGGAGTTGAACGACGTCATCGCGGTATCTCCTCACACAAAGCGGGTGATGGCCTCAGGCGGAGGCTCTTGTTATTGCCATCGTTCTCGCGTGGGAGACGGGCTTTGTAATGACAGAGCAATTGCCATGCCTAAATTTGAATGCGCGTTCAATAACTCCTAAAAACGACGTCGGAATGTGTCTATATATGACGCGCGGCGAGTAGGGGTTATAAGTGCCATCAACGACGACAAGTGCCCTGCCCCGACGCGTGTGAGCAAATCGGTAGCACTTGTGGGAACCGGGCTGCCAGCAGCAGGGAAAGTGTGTCACCGCAGGCACGGGTGACGGGCGGTCAGGGCCGGTTCGGATCCCTGACGCTGAGGAAGTCGTTTACCTGTTTGCGACGCGCCAAAAGGTGGCGTGGTTTGGATCGGGTGTTCACTTAACGCGCAGTTTTGACTGGTCTGACGCCTTCGCGGGCAAGCCTCGCTCCTACGGGTATTTCATTGCTCTTGTAGGAGCGAGCGGGCGGCGATCCGACTTGCCCGCGAAGAAGGCCCCCCAATATTACTGAATCAACACTCCACCGCGCTTACAGCCAACCCACCCCGCGATGTCTCCTTATATTTGTCATGCATATCAGCACCGGTATCACGCATGGTGCGAATCACCCGGTCCAGCGAGATAAAGTGCTGACCATCGCCGCGCAAAGCCATCTGCGCCGCATTGATCGCTTTCACGGCGGCAATCGCATTGCGCTCGATGCACGGCACCTGCACCAGACCACCCACGGGGTCGCACGTCAGCCCGAGGTTGTGTTCCAGGCCGATTTCCGCCGCGTTGCACAATTGCTCCGGCGTGGCGCCGAGGATTTCCGCCAGCCCCGCCGCCGCCATGGCGCAGGCCGAGCCGACTTCGCCCTGGCAACCAACTTCGGCTCCGGAAATCGAGGCGTTCTTCTTGCACAAAATCCCGACGGCCGCCGCGCTAAGGAAGTAGTCGACGACATTGGCGTCGGTCACGACCTCGCTGAACTTCATAAAGTAGTGCAGCACTGCGGGAATGATCCCCGCGGCGCCATTGGTCGGCGCCGTGACCATGCGCCCGCCGGCGGCGTTTTCTTCGTTGACCGCCAGGGCGAACAGGTTGACCCACTCCATGGCACTGAGGGTCGAGCCGATCACGTTGGGCTTGTTCAACTCCTGCAAGCTGCGATGCAGTTTGGCCGCACGCCGGCGCACGTTCAGGCCGCCGGGTAGGATGCCCTCGTGGCGCAGGCCCTGTTCCACACAGTCCTGCATGGCGCGCCAGAGCTTCATAAGCCCGGCTCGGATTTCCTCTTCGCTGCGCCAGACCTTCTCGTTGGCCATCATTAATTCAGCCACGCGCAGGTTGTGCTTTTTGCACAACTCCAGCAGTTCGGCGGCGCTGGAAAAATCATAGGGCAGCACGGTGCGATCGAGGTCGACGACACCGCTGGAGGCCTGTGCTTCATCGACGACGAAACCGCCGCCAACCGAATAGTAAGTGTCGCGATGCAGCTCGCCGTCATCGCCTTCGGCAATGAGCGTCATGGCGTTGGGATGGAACGGCAGGTTTTCGTCGATCAGGCGCATGTCCCGAGCCCAGATGAATGGCACCGACAAGCGACCGTCGAGCAACAGCGTGTGGGTTTCGCGCAGGGTGGCAATGCGGATGCCAATTTGCGACGGATCGATCGCATCCGGCCACTCGCCCATCAGGCCCATGATCACCGCGTTGTCGCTGCCGTGGCCGATGCCGGTGGCCGACAACGAACCAAAGAGCTGCACTTCGACGCGCCGCACCTCCTCCAGCAACCCCTGCTCACGCAAACCCTGCACGAACAGCGCCGCCGCCCGCATAGGCCCCACGGTGTGCGAACTGGAAGGGCCGATGCCGATTTTGAACAAGTCGAAAACGCTGATAGCCATTACTGCCGAACTCCTGAATGAGCCAACTCCAGACGCAAAAGCGCCCGGTGGCGGAGCTGCTACGCTCAAGCTGCAATCCGCCGAGATAACCGCATCATCAGGCTTTTGTCGTGTCGTTCGACGTCTCTAACCGACGCACTCATGTCCACAAACGCCGCGTGCGTTTTACGCCATGTTTTCGCCATTTTTTTGCGAAGCAGAGGGGGAAAAGGGCCTGAAAAAATCTGTAAGCGACGTTACCGACACTGGAAGCGACCATCCCTGTACTGGTTACGACGCACCCTGTAGGCGTCAGATTTTCACTGGTACATGATCATATCGACTCGATTGCAAGGCGCTGCGGTAGAGCTGTCTCCAGAACGCCATCCAACCGCAACCTATAAGTGCGGTGGTCCAATCGGAACACTGCCAAAAAAAACACCAAGGAGTCCATCCATGAAAGGTTCCCCGTCGTTGTTGTTGGCCGCCATGCTTAGTCTGCCGATTCTTGCGCATGCCACCGAACCGGCCCAATGCAGCACCGTAAACTTCTCCGATGTCGGCTGGACCGACATCACCGCAACAACCGCCACAACCAGCGTCGTGCTCGATGCCCTGGGCTACAAAACCAAAACCACGATGATTTCCGTGCCGGTGACCTACAAGTCCCTGGCCGACGGCAAGAACATGGACATCTTCCTGGGGAACTGGATGCCGACCATGGAAAACGACATCAAGGCTTACCGTGATGCCGGCACCGTGGAAACCGTGCGCACCAACCTCAAAGGCGCCAAATACACCCTGGCTGTACCCCAGGCGCTCTACGACAAAGGCCTGCACGATTTCGCCGACATCGCCAAGTTCAAGAAAGAGCTCGACGGCAAGATTTACGGCATCGAACCGGGTAACGACGGCAACCGTCTGATCCAGAGTATGATCGACAAGAACGCCTTCGGCCTCAAAGACGCCGGATTCAAAGTGGTTGAGTCCAGCGAAGCCGGCATGCTTTCGCAAGTCGACCGCGCTCAGAAACGCGACACCGCCGTCGTGTTCCTCGGCTGGGCGCCCCACCCGATGAACAAGCGCTTCAAAATCCAGTACCTCACCGGCGGCGACGATTACTTCGGCCCGGATTTCGGTGCAGCCACCGTCCTGACCAACACTCGCAAAGGGTATGCCCAGGAATGCAGCAACGTGGGTCAGCTGCTGAAAAACCTGGAGTTCACCGTCGACATGGAAAGCACCCTGATGGGCAACATCCTTGACGACAAGATGAAGCCTGACGCGGCCGCCAAGGCCTGGCTGAAAAAGAACCCACAGGTGCTCGATACCTGGCTCGCTGGCGTGACCACCATTGACGGTAAACCTGGCCTGGACGCCGTGAAAGCCAAGCTTGCTCAGTAATCGCTTATGCCGGGCGACCCAGGTCGCCCGGGCTGTTTATTTCCTTGCATGCGGACGTTCACTACCATGCTGATTGATCAGAAAATACCCCTAGGCCAGTACATCGCACGCTTCGTTGAATGGTTGACGCAACACGGCGCCAGCACCTTTGACGCAATCGCTGTGACACTGGAAACGATGATCCACGGCGTGACGTTTGCGCTGACCTGGTTCAACCCGCTGGCATTGATCGGCCTGATTGCACTACTTGCACACTTCATCCAACGAAAATGGGGACTGACTGTTTTTGTCATTGCCTCCTTTCTGCTGATCCTCAACCTGGGGTATTGGCAGGAAACCATGGAAACCCTCGCCCAGGTGTTGTTCGCCACCCTGGTCTGCGTGGTCATCGGCGTACCGTTGGGTATCGTCGCCGCGCATAAACCGATGTTCTACACCATGATGCGTCCGGTGCTCGATCTGATGCAGACCGTACCGACCTTCGTTTACCTCATTCCTACCCTGACCCTCTTCGGGCTGGGTGTGGTGCCGGGCCTGATCTCCACGGTCGTGTTCGCGATTGCCGCGCCGATCCGCCTGACCTACCTGGGCATCCGCGATGTCCCGCAAGAACTGATGGACGCCGGCAAGGCCTTCGGCTGCTCGCGTCGTCAACTGCTTACACGGATCGAACTGCCCCACGCCATGCCAAGCATCGCGGCCGGTATCACCCAGTGCATCATGCTGTCGTTGTCGATGGTGGTGATCGCGGCACTGGTGGGCGCCGACGGCCTGGGCAAACCGGTGGTCAACGCACTGAATACCGCTGATATCGCCCTGGGCTTCGAAGCCGGCCTGGCGATCGTACTGCTGGCGATCATGCTCGACCGTATCTGCAAACAACCCGACGCCAAAGTAGGGGGTGACGCATGAGCATTATTCGCTTTGAAGACGTCGACGTGATCTTCACCAAAGATCCACGCGAAGCGCTTAAGCTGCTTGATCAAGGATTGACCCGCAGCGAGATCCTGAAAAAAACCGGGCAGATCGTCGGTGTCGAAAAGGCCAGCCTGGATATCGAAAAAGGTGAAATCTGCGTGCTGATGGGCCTGTCCGGCTCCGGCAAGTCCAGCCTGCTGCGTTGCATCAACGGTCTCAACACCGTCAGCCGTGGCAAGCTGTTCGTCGAGCACGAAGGCAAGCAGATCAACATTGCGTCCTGCTCCGCCGCCGAACTGAAAATGATGCGCACCAAGCGCATTGCGATGGTGTTCCAGAAATTCGCCCTGATGCCTTGGCTGACCGTGCGCGAGAACATCAGCTTCGGCCTGGAAATGCAGGGCCGGCCGGAGAAGGAACGCAGGAAACTGGTCGATGAAAAACTCGAACTGGTGGGCCTGACCCAATGGCGCAACAAGAAACCCGATGAACTCTCTGGTGGCATGCAGCAGCGTGTGGGCCTGGCCCGTGCCCTGGCGATGGACGCCGACATTCTGCTGATGGACGAACCGTTCTCGGCCCTCGACCCGCTGATCCGCCAGGGCTTGCAGGACGAACTGCTGGAACTGCAACGCAAGCTCAACAAAACCATCGTATTCGTGAGCCACGACCTCGATGAAGCCCTGAAGCTGGGCAGCCGTATCGCGATCATGAAAGACGGCCGGATCATCCAGTACAGCAAGCCTGAAGAAATCGTCCTCAACCCGGCAGACGACTACGTGCGGACCTTCGTGGCCCACACCAACCCGCTGAACGTACTGTGCGGTCGCAGCCTGATGCGCACCCTGGACAACTGCAAACGCATCAACGGTTCGGTCTGCCTGGATCCGGGCGGCGATTCGTGGCTGGACCTGGCTGAAGGCAACACCATCAAGGGCGCACGCCAGAACGGCTCGGCCCTCGATCTGCAGAACTGGGTACCGGGCCAGGCTGTTGAAGGTCTGGGTCGTCGGCCAACACTGGTGGATTCGAACATCGGCATGCGCGACGCGCTGCAGATTCGCTACCAGACCGGCAACAAGCTGGTGCTGCACGACAACAACCATGTGGTCGGGATTCTCGGCGACAGCGAGCTGTACCACGCGCTGCTCGGCAAGAACCTGGGCTAAGGCTACAGACACAAAAACGCCGCGAGAACATCGCGGCGTTTTTGTGTCTGGGGATATCGGGTGATGATCGTTCCCACGCTCCGCGTGGGAATGCAGCCCGGGACGCTCTGCGTCCCATCGGTGCCAGGCCAGAAATCACAGCGTGGCTGGAACGCGGAGCGTCCCTTGAGGCATTCCCACGCAGAGCGTGGGAACGATCCTGGATCAGAACTTAGCTATACACCCGGCCAAGGAGCTGCCGATGGCTTTCGAACTGATCGAGCACGTCACGGGTGATCTGATCCTGGGTGAAACCCATCAACTCGTAATCTTGTCTGCCGTTGCGCTGGTACGCACTTGCGACTGCCCAGGTTGCAGATCCAGCTCGGTCAGAAGCTCGGTGAAACCACGACGACTGCGTGCCGCCAATTCCGCTTGCTCCTGCTCGACCTCCATGTCCTGACGCATGGCCTTGTGCAGGCCAAACATGAAGAACACCAGCACCAACGAGAATGGCAGACCGGCCAGCACCACCATGGTTTGCATGGCTTCGAAGTTACCGGCGAACAGCAGACCGATGGTCACCAGGGTGATCACTGCCGACCAGAAAATCCGCAGCCAGTGCGGGGCGTCTTCATCGACGTTACCGCCCTTGCACGAAAGGTTCGCCATCATCACCGCGCCGGAGTCCGCCGGGGTCAGGAACAACACGAAACCAACGAAAATCGAGACGCCGATCACGACCTTCGACGCCGGGTAATGCTCAAGCAACTGGTAGATCGCCATCGACGGCTGTTCCAGCGCCGTCTTGCCGAGTTCCACCGCCCCGTGGTTCATCACCAGGTCCAGAGCCGAGTTACCGAAGATCGACAGCCACGCCAGGGTGAAACCCAGTGGAATCAACAGCACACCTGCCACCAGCTCACGCACTGTGCGACCACGGGAAATACGCGCGATGAACATGCCTACGAATGGGGCCCAGGAAATCCACCAGGCCCAGTAGAACAGAGTCCACAAGCCCAACCAGCGGTCGGACTTCTCGCTGTCGCCTTCGTACACGTAAAGGTCGAAGGTCTTCAGCACCACGCCGTTCAGGTAGTCACCGACGTTCTGCACAAAACCGTTGAGCAGGTGCAGGGTCGGACCGAACAGCAATACAAAATCAGCAGGCCGCTGAACAGCACGATGTTCAGGTTGGACAGACGACGAATGCCGTTTTCCACACCCGACACGGCAGCGATGGTCGCCACGGTGCTCATCACGATGATCACGATCAGCAGGTTGGTGTTGCTGTGTTCCATGCCGAACAGGTTTTCAAGGCCCGATGACACTTGCAGCGAACCAATCCCCAGGTTGGTCACCAGACCCAGCAGGGTCACGAACATGCCGAAGCCGTCCACCGCATGCCCGGCCGCGCCCTTGACCCAACGCTCGCCCACTAGCGGATACAACGCCGAACGCAGCGCCAGCGGCTGGTTGTGACGGTAGGCAAAGTACGCCACCGCCAAACCAACCAGTGCGTAGATCGCCCAGCCATGCAGGCCCCAGTGCAGGAACGTCAGCTGAACCGCCTGACGGGCCGCCAGGTTGCTGCCGGCCACACCTTCGGGCGGGTTGAAATAGTGATCCAGCGGCTCGGATGCACCGAAGTACAGCAACGAGATGCCGATACCCGACGAGAACAGCATCCCCGCCCAGGCGCCGTAGCTGAAGTCCGGGGTGTCGTCCTTGCTGCCCAGTTTCAGTTTGCCGTAGGACGAAACGCCAGGCCGACGACGAACACCAGGTAAGCAGCGATCACCACCATGTAGTACCAGCCGAAGCTGCGGGACAACCAGGCCTGAGCAATACCGAGCAATCTGCCCGCTTCTTGCGGGGCGATGATCAGAATGGCGGTCAACAACAGAATCAACGCGGTCGAGGTGTAAAACACCCAACCGTTGACCGTCACCTTCTCGGGTGGGGTCTTTATTAGCGAGGCAGAACTCATGGCACAGAGGCTCCGGGCAGTGCGGGAGAAGAACGCAAGGCAATGGGTTACCCGACCAATCGGTTAGTGGGCAGCCGACCAGTGGGTGATATAAAGACAGCCCGAAAAAAGCCCGAAGCCCGGGAGCGCCAGTGCGCTTGGGTTTCGAGCCTTTTGGGATGTCGTTTTTCCGCCAACTACACGTAGGAAAAACCTGTAGGCAGCGACGAATTGTCGCAGATCTTATTCTTTGTTGATTGAACGTTCAATCAAAACAAAATAGACTGGCCCTCAATCCGATAGACGTTTTGCGTCTGCCGGAAGGCCTAAGGAGATGTGCAAGATGCCCAAGGTCGGTATGCAACCCATCCGCCGCCAGCAATTGATCGAAGCCACCCTTCTGGCGGTCGATCAGGTCGGAATGGGGACGCCAGCATTGCGCTGATCGCCCGTTTGGCCGGTGTCTCGAATGGCATCATCAGTCACTATTTTCAGGACAAGAACGGCCTGATCGCCGCCACGATGCGGTATCTGATGAGCGTCCTCAGCGAGAACGTCACCGCGCGCCGTCTGGCGTTGGGAGATGACAGCCCACGGGCCCATCTTCAGGTGATTATCGAAGGCAACTTCGACGCCAGCCAGGTCAATGGCCCGGCAATGAAAACCTGGTTGGCCTTCTGGGCCACCAGCATGCACCAGCCGTCTTTGCACAGGTTGCAGCGGATCAACGATCACCGTCTGTATTCCAACCTGTGCTGCCAGTTCCGCCGTGTGTTGCCGCTCGATGATGCGCGCAACGCCGCTCGTGGTCTGGCAGCGCTCATTGACGGTTTGTGGTTGCGCGGCGCGCTGTCGGGAGACGCTTTCGATACCGGGCAGGCGCTACAAATCGCTTACGAATACATGGATTTCCAACTGGCCAAGCGGGTGAGTTAGAGCAGACACAGAACGCTCAACCCCCGGACCGCGCCAACCACTTATGCTCTTGCGAGGACTTTATGGCCCGTTTCGAACTGCAAAAACTCTACATCGATGGCGGCTACAGTGACGCTGGCGGCGACGCCACTTTCGAAGCCATCAACCCGGCTAACGGTGAAGTCCTCGCAAAAGTACAACGTGCGACCCAGTCAGACGTCGAGCGCGCTGTCGTCAGCGCTGAAAAAGGCCAGAAAATCTGGGCTGCGATGACCGCCATGGAGCGTTCGCGCATTCTGCGTCGCGCCGTGGACATCCTGCGTGAGCGCAACGACGAACTGGCCGCCCTGGAAACCCTGGACACCGGCAAGTCGTACTCCGAAACCCGTTACGTCGACATCGTCACCGGCGCCGACGTGCTGGAGTACTACGCTGGCCTGGTTCCGGCCATCGAAGGCGAGCAGATTCCGCTGCGCACCACTTCGTTCGTCTACACCCGTCGCGAGCCGCTGGGCGTGGTGGCCGGTATCGGCGCGTGGAACTACCCGATCCAGATCGCCCTGTGGAAATCCGCACCGGCCCTGGCGGCTGGTAACGCGATGATCTTCAAGCCAAGCGAAGTCACCTCGCTGACCACCCTGAAACTGGCCGAGATCTACACCGAAGCCGGCCTGCCAGCAGGCGTGTTCAACGTCCTGACCGGCAGCGGCCGCGAAGTCGGCACCTGGCTGACCGAGCACCCGCGCATCGAGAAAGTCTCGTTCACCGGCGGCACCGACACCGGCAAGAAAGTCATGGCCAGCGCTTCCAGCTCTTCGCTCAAAGACGTGACCATGGAACTGGGCGGCAAATCCCCGCTGATCATCTGCGACGACGCCGATCTCGATCGCGCTGCCGATACCGCAATGATGGCCAACTTCTACAGCTCCGGTCAGGTTTGCACCAACGGTACTCGCGTGTTCGTACCGAGCCACCTGAAAGCCGCTTTCGAAACCAAGATCGCCGAGCGCGTTGCGCGCATCCGCATCGGCAACCCGGAAGACGAAAACACCAACTTCGGCCCGCTGGTCAGCTTTGCCCACATGGAAAGCGTGCTGGGCTACATCGCCAAGGGCAAAGAAGAAGGTGCACGCCTGCTGTGCGGCGGCGAGCGTCTGACTGACGGCGAATTCGCCAAAGGCGCATTCGTCGCACCGACCGTGTTCACCGACTGCACCGACGACATGACCATCGTCCGTGAGGAAATCTTTGGCCCGGTAATGGCCATCCTCACCTACGAAACCGAAGAAGAAGTGATCCGCCGTGCCAACGACACCGACTTCGGCCTGGCCGCCGGTATCGTCACCAAGGACCTGAACCGCGCTCACCGTGTGATTCATCAACTCGAAGCCGGTATCTGCTGGATCAACGCCTGGGGCGAATCCGACGCCAAGATGCCGGTCGGTGGTTACAAGCAGTCGGGTGTCGGCCGTGAGAACGGCATCAGCTCGCTGAACAACTTCACCCGCATCAAATCGGTACAGGTCGAGCTGGGCGATTACGCCTCGGTGTTCTAAGACCCGAGCTTTGTATTGCCCGCGAAGCCGTCTTCGCGGGCAAGCCTCGCTCCTACAGGATCGAGGTTGCCGCAGATTTTGCGCATGACGCAAAACCTGTAGGAGCGAGGCTTGCCCGCGAATCGAGTGCGCAGCACTCGCCGGACCTGACCATATTCAAAGAGGGTGCATTCAATGTCCCAAGAATTCGATTACATCATCATCGGGGCCGGCTCGGCCGGTAACACCCTGGCGACCCGTCTGACTGAAGACGAAGGCGTCACCGTCCTGCTGCTCGAAGCCGGCGGCCCGGACTATCGCATGGATTTCCGCACGCAAATGCCAGCCGCTTTGGCGTTCCCGCTGCAAGGCCGTCGCTACAACTGGGCCTACGAAACCGATCCGGAACCACACATGGACGGTCGCCGGATGGAATGCGGTCGCGGCAAGGGCCTGGGCGGTTCCTCGCTGATCAACGGCATGTGCTACATCCGCGGCAACGCGATGGACTACGACGGCTGGGCCAAACTGCCAGGCCTGGAAGACTGGACCTACCTCGATTGCCTGCCGTATTTCCGCAAGGCGGAAACCCGTGATATCGGCCCGAACGACTACCATGGTGGCGAAGGTCCGGTTAGCGTGACTACGCCTAAAGCCGGCAACAACCCGCTGTTCCACGCCATGGTTGAAGCGGGCGTGCAGGCCGGGTATCCGCGTACCGAAGACCTCAACGGTTACCAGCAAGAAGGCTTCGGCCCGATGGACCGTACCGTGACGCCCAAAGGCCGTCGCTCCAGCACCGCTCGCGGTTACCTGGACACCGCCAAGAAGCGTTCGACCCTGACCATCGTCACCCACGCCCTGACCGACAAGATTCTGTTCGAAGGCAAGCGTGCGGTCGGCGTGCGTTACTTGGTCGGCGCCGCGGAAGAGCGCGTTGAAGTCAAAGCGCGTAAAGAAGTGCTGCTGTGCTCCGGCGCCATCGCTTCGCCGCAGGTTCTGCAACGCTCCGGCGTGGGCCCGGCGAAACTGTTGCAAAGTCTCGACATTCCGGTGGTCCACGACCTGCCGGGCGTCGGTGAGAACCTGCAGGACCACCTTGAGCTGTACCTGCAATACGCCTGCACCCAACCGGTCTCGCTGTACCCGTCGCTGCTATTGCACAACCAACCGGCCATCGGTGCCGAATGGCTGTTCAACGGCACCGGCATCGGCGCCAGCAACCAGTTCGAAGCCGGTGGTTTCATCCGCACCCGTCCGGAATTCGAATGGCCGAACATTCAGTACCACTTCCTGCCGGTGGCGATTAACTACAACGGCAGCAACGGTGTGAAAGAGCACGGTTTCCAGGCGCACATGGGCTCCATGCGTTCGCCGAGCCGCGGTCGCATCCAGGTCAAGTCCAAGGACCCGCGCCAGTACCCGAGCATTCTGTTCAACTACATGGCCACCGAGCAGGACTGGCAGGAATTTCGCGACGGCATCCGCCTGACCCGCGAAATCATGCAGCAACCTGCACTGGACGCTTTCCGTGGCCGCGAAATCAGCCCCGGCATTGAAGTGCAAACCAATGAGCAACTGGACACGTTCATCCGCGAGCACGCCGAAACCGCGTTCCACCCGTCCTGCTCGTGCAAGATGGGCACCGACGAGATGGCCGTGGTCGATGGCGAAGGTCGCGTGCATGGCCTGCAAGGCCTGCGCGTGGTTGATGCCTCGATCATGCCGATCATCACCACCGGCAACCTGAACGCGCCGACGATCATGATGGCCGAAAAAATCGCCGACAAGATCCGCGGCCGCAAGCCATTGCCGCGCAGCAAGGCTGACTACTATGTGGCTGGCGATGCGCCGGTGAAGGGCAAGCCGGTGCGGGAAGTGGGCCAGACGGCTTAGTAATAGTTAGCACAATTGCTTCAAACAAAACCGCCAACCTTTCTGGGTCGGCGGTTTTTTTTCGCCTACCATAATTTCTTCGAACCAAACAACAGCCTTCACACCAAGTAACTAAAACTTACCTCAACACTCTAACAAAGCTCGTAACAGTTGCATTTGGACGAAATTAAAAACATTCATTACTATCCGCCGCGCTTCAGATGTACGCTCACAATCCCAAAGGAAATCAAGAGTATGCGCAACATCGACACAACCAAAAGTGTAGATTTTTTTCGTGAAACAATATCTAAAGAAAAAATAGTAATTTTGGACTTCACCTACTTGGCTGGCACCATTGAATCCTGGTGGAAAAAAAATAATCTTCAAGACACGCACATACTAAAAATTCAACTTATAAATATATTTCTCAACTACCTGCGAGCCGAAGACATTTTCCATTTCGACAAGGTGGGCTTGTCGGACGGAGGAGCAGCCGTTTGTATAAAAAATATATTCAGCATAGATTCACCGAAACTGGCGTTAACCGTGCATGAAGCGTTAGCCGATCTGTTTCATCTCACGGACATTGAGTACAAATACGAAGAACACAAAGCTCTGTACCTAAAACCCTCCGCAGAAAAACATCGGGAATGGGGTAATGGATTTGGATACATCACGCCGCACTCCGATGACCTATATGAAAACCTGAACGTTGACTATCTGGCATTGACTGTTTGCCGTGACATCACAAAAACCCCCACGGCTTATTATTTCCCGAAAGACTTACTTTGCGAACTGAGCGATGAAGAGATAGCCGAATTACTGTCGATGCAAGCTACCTTTATTTCCGGAAAAAACGTTAACGGTTTAAAAAAACGGGTTCGACACATCGTCGAATATTCCGATATTTACGGCTTTCACTTTTCGCTGGATTTCCGCGTTGACCCACAGAACGGTGAACGGATGCGTGCGATAAATAATGGTCAGCACGTACTGGACAAAATCCGCGCTGGCCTGCCCAACGCAAAAAATCACTACTCAACGGCTCAAACCGGTACGTTCCTGATCATAGCCAACCACAAGGTACTGCATGCACGCTCTACGCTGAATATCGATGCCAATGAAGTTCGTGAACAAGCGAAGCATTCAACGTTCAATACAACGCCTCGTTTATTGTTCCGAAGCAAAGGTCCCAGGAAGCAATATCATCTACTGGATAAAACGACAAATATGCAGGTTGCTGGTTGATGCCTGCCTCGGACGCGTCAACTCAATCTTCGATCGCTAACGTATATATGGAAGGAACACGCGATGCGATCACGTTTGGCGTCGCCTTCATCTTTCTATACCTATCAATTGGTGTCGTAAGCGCCACACAATCTTTATCATTGAGCCAGGCTCTTGCTACGACACTGTTAATATTTTCCACTCCTTTACAATTCCTCCTCATACAAAGCTACAACGATGGGTGGATATTATTACCCATCATACTGGCACTTAACGCTCGCTTCGTACTAATGTCCGCGACACTTGCACCTTTCATAAGGCACACCTCGACCATAAAAACGATGGCATCCTTGATTCTGATCACACCATCAATATTCACGGGATGCATCACTCGCTTCAAACGGCGAGCCGACCATCCCTTCACTTATATGATCGGCCTTGGCCTTCCAATATTCAGCATTTCTATTCTTTGCACCTATATCGGATTTATCGCCGGTGCAAAATTGACCTCACCCGTCTTCTATGCCGCCATGACGTTGCTTTTGCCATTGCAGTTCACGGCTTTGGCAGGCAAGCACTGGCCTAATTATGCGGAAGTATCAAGTTACTGGTTGGGCTTTATAGCTGCACCACTGCTGATTTATTTATTCAAGGATTACAGCTTGCTGTGCACGCCTTTCATAATCGGTGGATTGATCGTGTTAATTGAAAACCGTTACAAGGAAAGAGGCAGAGTAGCCGCATGACAATCTGGCTTCTTATTGCATTTTCCGCTGTTACTGCCTTTGCATTTCGCGCCTTACCATTTGCTTTCAAAAACAGTGCGGCGCTCACTCTAACCCAGGGCAGCTTTTATCGGTTTATCAGCTACAGCGCGCAAGCAATGTTGGGGTCATTATTTACGACACTGCATTCAACAAGATGGATGCGTTAACACTGATACAGCAGTTCCAATGGCTGGATGGACTCAAGCTATTCTTGCTTGTCGCTACCTTCATCGCCGTCGCAAAAACAAAGAAAATCCTGCCTGCTTTCTTTGCGAGCCTGTGCATGTATGTGACAGCGTTCGTCTATCTGAACGGCTGAAAGCAGCTCTCGTTGGTTGGAAGGATCGCTCGCGGGCAAACCGCAATGGGATGTTCGCGAGCTTCAATTACCAACCAACCTTAGAATCGCCCTTTGCACTTCGTACTTTTCCTACATCAGCTCCATCCTTGATCCCACCCCCCACGCAGGCCTACTCTAGCGCCACGCAAACGTTTCACCCTCCCCTCGCAACATCGATGCTCCACACCAAGGAGGTTCCCGAATGTTCGATTTCCACCCCCAGCTCAAGCAGCGTTTCGCTGCGTTGCGCACGGGCGCTGAATTCTTTTCCCTGCGTTATGTGCGCGAATCCGGCCAGTACCTGTCGGTGCGCAAGAACGTGGCAGAGCCGCCGAGCCTGCGCCGTGACGAAGGCGCGATGCTGACCGTGCGGGTCAATGGTGTCGAAGCGTATGCCGCGACTAATGACCTGTCGCAACAAGGCCTGCAAGCCGCCCTCGAACGCGCCGAACACCAGGCCCGTCGACTCAAGCCACACGCCCTCCTGGACCTGCGCGAACAAGCCGTCTCCAGCGACCGCGCCGATTACTTCTCGCCGAACCTCGACCAGCCGTTCCCGTCCCTGAGCGATTGCTACCAACTGCTCGGTGCCGAGTCCGCCGCCGTGCCCAAGGACGAGCGTCTGGTGAACTGGCAGGTGAGCATTGGCATCACTCACGTCGAGCAGATTTACCTCAACAGCGCCGGCGCCGAACTGCGTCAGGCACAGCGCTTCGTCTACCCAGGCCTGGACGTCACCGCCTACGACGGCAACGACAGCCAGACCCGCAGCCTCGGTCGCGAGAACTTCGGCCAGCAGGGCGGCGCCGATGTCATCAGCCGCTGCGGTCTGGTCGGTGCCGGGCCGACAGTCGCCGATCAGGCCCTGCAATTGCTGCTGGCGCCGAATACCCCGCAAGGTCCGCGCGACCTGCTGCTGATGCCCGACCAGATGATGCTGCAGATCCACGAATCCATTGGCCACCCGCTGGAACTGGACCGCATTCTCGGTGATGAACGCAATTACGCCGGCACCAGTTTCGTCAAGGCTGAAGACTTCGGCACCCTGCAATACGGCTCGAAGCTGCTTAACGTGACCTTCGACCCGGACATTCCCGAGCAGCTCGCCAGCTACGGCCATGACGACGACGGCACTGCCGCCAGCAAACAATTCCTGATTCGTGAAGGCCTGTTGCTGCGCCCGTTGGGCGGTGCACTGTCGCAGTTCCGTGCTGGCCTGGATGGCGTCGCCAACAGCCGCGCCTGCGGCTGGAATCGTCCGCCGATCGACCGCATGGCCAACCTGAATATCGAGCCTGGCGATCAACCGCTGGAGCGACTGATCGGCAACATCGAGCACGGCATCCTGATGAGCACCAACCGCTCCTGGTCTATTGATGATGCGCGTAACAAGTTCCAGTTCGGCTGCGAATGGGGCCAGTTGATCGAAAACGGTGAACTCAAGGGCGTGGTGAAGAATCCGAATTACCGAGCGATTTCCGCACAGTTCTGGAAGAGCCTCAGCGCTGTCGGCGATGCCGGCACCTTCAAGGTCCTCGGCACGCCGAACTGCGGCAAGGGCGAACCGAATCAGGTGATCCGCGTCGGCCATGCATCGCCGGCCTGCGTGTTCAGCAACGTTGATGTGTTTGGGGGAGACGCCTGATGAGTACTTTTACGAGCGCCTCCAAAGATCAGGTCGAGTCATTCAATACACTGGTCAACGGCTTGCGCGAGGCCCTGCGCGAACCGGAACAGTTCACCCTCAGTTTCGCCGCCGAGTCGTCGGCCTTCGTGCGTTTCAACCACGCCAAGGTGCGTCAGGCCGGGCAGGTGCAGCAGGCGAGCATCGGTCTGAAACTGATCAACGATGGCCGTCACGCCGACCTCGACATCACCCTTTCCGGCGATCCGCAGGAGGATCAGCAGCGCCTGGCCGAAGGTCTGCAACAACTGCGCGAAACCCTGCCGCTGCTGCCGCAAGACCCATACCTGCTGCTCAACTACAACGGCTGGCAAAGCAACAACGCGCAGGAACATCCGCTGCCGGACACCGAGCAAGTGGTTGCCGAAATTACCCGCGCCGCTGAAGGCCTGGACCTGGTGGGTTTCTACGCTGCCGGTCCGATCAGCCGTGGTTTCGCCAGTTCCGCCGGCGCATTCGGCTGGCATCAGGCCAACAGCTTCAACTTCGATTTCAGCCTGTTCCATGAGAACGGCCAGGCCGTGAAGGCCAGCTACGCCGGGCACGACTGGAACAGCGAAGGCTTTGCCAAACGCTTCCAGCAGGCCCGCGAACAGCTTGAATATCTGGGTCGACCGCTGCTCACATTGGCGCCGGGTCAGTACCGCGCTTACCTTGCGCCCGCCGCGCTGGAAGAGATCATGGGCATGCTGTGTTGGGGTGGTTTTTCCGCGCAGTCGATTGCCAGCAAAAACAGTCCACTGCAAAAGCTCTACGGGGGCGATCAACGCTTCAGTCCGATGGTCTCGCTGGATGAAAAAGTCAGCGGATCGTTGAGCCCGGCGTTCTCCGAAGAAGGCTATCCGCGCAGTGATCTGGGATTGATTGTCGAGGGCCAGGCAGGCGAGCAACTGGTCGGTTCACGCAGTGCCGCCGAATACGGCCTGACGGCCAACGGCGCCAGCGGCGGGGAATCGCCGAGCGCCTTGAACATGCAGGCGGGTGTGCTGCCAGAAGCGCAAATCCTCAAGCAACTGGGCACCGGTTTGTACATCAGTAACTTGTGGTACCTGAACTTCTCCGATCAACCAGCGGCACGCCTGACCGGCATGACCCGGTTTGCGACCTTCTGGGTCGAGAATGGCGAGATCCAGGCACCGGTCAGCACCATGCGCTTCGATGACAGCGCCTTCAGCCTGCTCGGTTCGCAGCTGGAAGCACTGACCCAGGAACGCGAGTTGCTGTTGTCGGCCAGCACCTACAGCCAGCGGGCGACGGCTTCGGCGTTGTTGCCCGGTGCGCTCGTCAGCCGGCTCACGTTGACGCTATAAAAAGCTTCGCGGGCAAGCCTCGCTCCTACGGGGTTTGCGTGAATCCTGTAGGAGCGAGGCTTGCCCGCGAAGAAGCCACCACGGACTCCCTGATTCACACTGACAAGAGGTCCCATGCCCAACCGCCCGCCTCTCGACGCTGTCACCGCCCGCTGGGTGCCGTGGGTCGTCGCCATTGCCTTCTTCATGCAATCCCTCGACGGGACCATCCTCAACACCGCCCTGCCGGCCATGGCCGCGGATCTGGCGGAAGACCCGCTGCGCATGCAGGGCGTGATCATCGCCTACATGCTCACGGTCGCGTTGCTGATCCCTGCTTCTGGCTGGATCGCCGATCGCTTCGGCACCAAGAAAATCTTCTTCAGCGCCATTCTGTTGTTCAGCATCGGCTCATTGCTCTGCGCGATGTCGAGCAGCCTGACCCAGCTGATTGGAGCCCGAATCATTCAGGGTCTGGGCGGCGCGTTGATGCTGCCCGTCGGGCGACTGGTGGTGCTGCGCGCCTACCCGCGCTCGGAACTGGTGCGCATCATGGGTTTCATCACCATTCCCGGCCTGCTCGGCCCGCTGATCGGCCCGACCATGGGCGGCTGGATGGTGCAATACCTGACCTGGCACTGGATCTTCCTGATCAATCTGCCGGTGGGTGTGATCGGTTGCTACGCGGTGTGGAAATTTATCCCGGACCTGCGCGGCTCCGAACGCACTAAATTCGATAGCCTTGGCTTTTTGATGTTCGGCGCGGCGATGATTCTGATCACCATCGCCATGGAGGGCCTGGGCGAACTGCACCTGCCGCACCTGCGAGTAATGTTGCTGCTGTTCGGCGGCATGGCCTGTCTGGCGGCTTATTGGTTGCGCGCAAGCCATATCGACAATCCGTTGTTCGCGCCGTCGCTGTTCAAGACCCGAACCTTCGCCGTCGGCATTCTCGGCAACCTGTTCGCCCGACTCGGCAGTGGCGCCCTGCCTTTCCTCGTGCCATTGCTGCTGCAAGTGGCGCTGGGCTATTCACCGTCACAAGCCGGGATGAGCATGCTGCCGCTGGCTGCGGCGGCGATGATCGCCAAGTGGGTGGCACGGCCATTGATCGAACGCCTGGGCTATCGCATCGTGCTGACCGGCAACACCCTGGCGCTGGGGATCATGTTGGCGAGCATGGGCCTGGTCAGCGAGCAGACGCCGTACTGGCTGCTGCTGTGCCTGCTGGCGATCCTCGGGGCGATCAACTCCTTGCAGTTCACCGCGATGAACACTGTGACCCTGATCGACCTCGACGACGCCAGCGCCAGCAGCGGCAACAGCCTGCTGTCGGTGGTGGCGCAATTGTCCCTGAGCCTCGGCGTGGCTTGCGCCGGTGCCCTGCTCGGCGGTTTTACCGCGCAGGTCGGAAACGATGGTGTTGAGACCGTTTTGGGCGCCTTTCAGCTGACGTTCGTGACCGTTGGAATCATGGCGATGTTGGCCGCAACGATCTTCTCGCAACTTTCACCAAACGATGGCCGACGAGTGGTCAGCCGCGAACACGATATCGAGCACTGATCTGTAGCAGCTGTCGAGGCACGAGGCTGCGTTGCGCGTCCCCAGGACCGCCCTCGGGGGCCGCTGCGCAGCCCAACGCAGCCTCGTTCCTCGGCAGGTGCTACAGGGCTGCTCGTCTAGAATTTGCAGGTTGTTACGGCAGGGCTGGTACACTGCGCGACATTTTGTTTTGCAGGCCAGTCCCGTGACCACCAT
The DNA here is from genome assembly GCF_002277815.1 of Pseudomonas sp. ERMR1:02. Classification (GTDB taxonomy): domain Bacteria; phylum Pseudomonadota; class Gammaproteobacteria; order Pseudomonadales; family Pseudomonadaceae; genus Aquipseudomonas. The sequence goes on along the minus strand of NZ_NKJI01000001.1, from coordinate 566,525 downwards.
CGCCACCGCTTTTAATACTTTGCCGCTGTCCGCCGCCATGCTGGCTAACCTGGACTCCCTCGGTTATGCCCAGATGACGCCGATCCAGGCGCAAAGCTTGCCGGTGATCCTCAAGGGGATGGACCTGATCGCCCAGGCCAAGACCGGCAGCGGCAAGACCGCTGCCTTCGGTATCGGCCTGTTGAACCCGATCAATCCGCGCTACTTTGGCTGCCAGGCACTGATCCTGTGCCCTACCCGCGAACTGGCCGACCAGGTCGCCAAGGAAATCCGTCGCCTGGCCCGCGCCGAAGACAACATCAAGGTGCTGACCTTGTGCGGCGGCGTGTCCCTCGGCCCGCAGATCGCTTCGCTGGAACACGGCGCGCACATCATCGTGGGCACGCCGGGGCGCATTCAGCAGCACCTGCGCAAGGGTTCGCTGGTGCTCCATGGCCTGAACACCTTGATCCTCGACGAAGCCGATCGCATGCTCGACATGGGGTTCTACGACTCCATCGAAGAAATCATCATGCAGGCTCCGGAGCGTCGCCAAACCCTGCTGTTCTCCGCCACGTACCCGGTGGGCATCAAGCAATTGGCGTCGAAATTCATGCGCAACCCGCAGCAAGTGAAGGCCGAGGCGTTCCACGACGATACGCAGATCGAGCAACGTTTCTACGAGATCTCCCCGGAAGAACGCATGAGCGCGGTGACCAAGGTGCTCGGTCACTTCCGTCCGGCGTCCTGCGTGGCGTTCTGCTACACCAAGCAGCAGGTTCAGGAAACCGTTGATCACCTGACCACCAAAGGCATTTCCGCGGTCGGCCTGCACGGCGATCTGGAACAGCGTGACCGCGATCAAGTGCTGGCCATGTTCGCCAACCGCAGCACCTCCGTTCTGGTGGCTACCGATGTCGCCGCTCGCGGCCTGGACATCGATGCGCTGGACATGGTGATCAACGTCGAACTGGCCCGTGATTCGGAAATCCACATTCACCGCGTGGGTCGTACCGGTCGTGCCGGCGAAAAAGGCCTGGCGATCAGCCTGGTCGCACCGTCCGAGGCGCAGCGTGCGCAAGCCATCGAACAGTTGCAGAAAACGCCATTGACCTGGGATCAGGTGGACAACCTCACCTCCCAGGGCGGTGGTCCGCTGCTGCCACAAATGAGCACGCTGTGCATCGGTGCCGGTCGCAAAGACAAGGTTCGTCCGGGCGACATCCTTGGCGCACTGACCGGCGATGCCGGCATTCCTGGCGCCCAGGTCGGCAAGATCGCGATCTTCGACTTCCAGGCTTTCGTGGCCGTGGAACGCGGCATCGCCAAACAGGCCTTGCAGCGCCTGAACGACGGCAAAATCAAGGGCCGTTCGTTGCGCGTGCGTATCCTGTAAAAACGCAACGCCCCTCTGTAGGAGCGAGCATGCTCGCGATGCACGCCAGAGCACCGCTGGGTATCAGACACCCCGCGTTATCGTTGACGACCATCGCGAGCAGGCTCGCTCCTACAGGTCTTTTGTCATATAGAGGACACTGTTTTGCGCTCTACCGAAGTCGTGATCATTGGCGCTGGCGCCGCAGGGTTGATGTGTGCGCTGACCGCCGCCGGGCGCGGGCGCAAGGTGATGTTGCTCGACCATGCCAACAAGGCCGGCAAGAAAATCCTGATGTCTGGCGGTGGCCGCTGCAATTTCACCAACATGTATACCGAACCGAGCAATTTTCTCTCGCAAAACGCGCACTTTTGCAAATCGGCCCTGGCCCGCTACACCCAGTGGGATTTCATTGGCATGGTGGCCAAGCACGGCGTGCCGTATCACGAGAAAAAGCTCGGCCAGTTGTTCTGCGATAACAAATCCAGCGACATCCTCGAAATGCTGCTCCACGAGTGCAGTCAGGTCGGCGCCAGCCTGCACCTGGACACCTCGATCCAGACCATCGAGAAGCTTGAGAAAGGCTATCTGCTCGACACCACGATGGGCCAGATCACATGCGAATCCTTGGTGATCGCCACTGGCGGTCTGTCGATCCCGACTCTGGGCGCCACCGGTTTTGGTTACCAGGTCGCCAGGCAGTTTGGTCACGAACTGCTGCCGACCCGCGCCGGGCTCGTGCCGTTCACCATCACCGATCAGCTCAAGGAACTTTGCACTGAGTTGTCCGGTACGTCGGTGGATTGCCTGGTCAGCTGCAACGACCAGAGCTTTCGCGAGAACATCCTGTTCACCCACCGCGGCCTCAGCGGCCCGGCAATTTTGCAGATTTCTTCATTCTGGGAATCCGGCGACACGGTCGAGATCAACCTGCTGCCGGACCACGACGTGCCGACCTGGCTGCAACAGCAACAAACCGAACGCCCCAACAGTGAGCTGAAAACCCTGCTTGGTGAAATTTTCACCAAGAAGATGGCCAACCTGCTGGCGGACAACTGGTTCGTCTCCAAACCGATGAAGCAGTACACCCATGCCGAATTGGCGGACATCGCCGAAAAACTGGCGAGCTGGAAAGTCGTGCCGGCCGGCACCGAAGGCTATCGCACCGCCGAGGTGACGCTGGGTGGCGTGGACACCAACGAAGTGTCATCCAAGACTATGGAATCGCTGAAAAGCCCGGGCCTGTACTTCATCGGCGAAGTGCTGGACGTCACCGGGCATCTGGGCGGCTTCAACTTCCAGTGGGCGTGGGCGTCGGGTTACGCGGCTGCGCAGTACGTCTGATACACCGCGTTATCGTTCTTCGCGGGCAAGCCTCGCTCCTACAGGATTTGTGTCGAACACATAATGCGATTCACATCGAACCTGTAGGAGCGAGGCTTGCCCGCGAAGGCGTCCTGACAGGCAATATCAAATACAAGGAACAGATTTTGCTGCCTGATGTGATCGCCGCCATTGCGTCGGCGTCATTACTGGCTCAATTTAGCGTCATTGCCTCGGAAGGCCTTCGCACTTCATGTCATCGACTTCGTTTCGTCAGTCTCTGCGTCGCCTTTGGGCGCTGGATAAATTCAGCTACAGCGTGCGGGTGTTCATCGCCCTGACCGGCACCATGGCATTGTGTTGGTATCAGGATGAAATGGGGCTGTTGATCCCGTTGTTCCTGGGGATTATTGCCAGCGCCCTGGCCGAGACCGACGACAGTTGGCAAGGCCGTCTCAATGCGCTGGCCGTGACGCTGGTGTGTTTCCTGGTCGCTGCGCTGTCGGTTGAACTGCTGTTCCCCTATCCCATCTTTTTCATCATCGCCTTCGCCCTGGCCGCCTTCTGCCTGACCATGCTCGGTGCCTTGGGCGAGCGCTATGGCGCGATTGCCTCGGCGACGCTGATTCTGTCGGTGTACACCATGATCGGCGTGGACCAGCGCGGTGGTGCGGTCACCGATGTCTGGCACGAACCGGTGCTGCTGGTGGCCGGTGCAGCCTGGTACGGACTGCTCTCGGTGTTGTGGCAGGCGCTGTTTTCCAATCAGCCGGTGCAGCAGAGCCTGGCGCGGCTGTTCCGTGAACTGGGTTTCTACCTGAAGCTGAAGTCGTCGCTGTTCGAGCCGATTCGTCAGATAGACGTGCAAGCGCGGCGACTGGAACTGGCCCAACAGAACGGTCGCGTGGTCGCCGCCCTGAATGCCGCCAAGGAAATCATCCTGCACCGGGTCGGCAACGGTCGCCCGGGCTCGAAAGTCAGCCGTTACTTGAAGCTGTACTTCCTCGCCCAGGACATCCATGAGCGTGCCAGCTCCTCGCACTACCCTTACAACGCCTTGGCCGAGGCGTTTTTCCACAGCGACGTGCTGTTCCGCTGCCAGCGCCTGCTGCGCCAGCAAGGCAAGGCCTGCCGGGCGCTCGCCGAGTCGATTCAGATGCGTCAGCCGTTCATCTATGACGCCAGCTTCGCCGAAGCCCTGAGCGATCTGCACGCCTCCCTCGAACACCTGCGCGTCCAGAGCAACCCGGCCTGGCGCGGTTTGCTGCGCTCGTTGCGGGCGCTGGCGGCAAACCTTGCCACCCTCGACCGCTTGCTCAGTGACGCCAGCAACCCCGATGCCCTGGCCGACGCCACCGACAGCAGCCTGCTCGACCGTTCTCCGCGTAACCTTCAGGACGTCTGGGCGCGCTTGCGCACGCAGCTGACGCCGACTTCGCTGCTGTTCCGCCATGCCCTGCGTTTGCCCCTGGCGTTGAGCATCGGCTACGCAATGGTGCATTTGATCCACCCGTCCCAGGGTTACTGGATCATCCTCACCACCCTGTTTGTCTGCCAGCCGAACTACGGCGCCACCCGACGCAAACTCGGTCAGCGGATTTTCGGCACTGCCATCGGCCTGACTCTGGCATGGGCGTTGTTCGACCTGTTCCCGAGCCCGCTAGTCCAGTCGTGCTTCGCAATCGCCGCCGGGGTGGTGTTCTTTACCAACCGAACCACCCGCTACACCCTGGCGACGGCGGCGATCACTTTGATGGTGCTGTTCTGCTTCAACCAGGTGGGCGACGGTTACGGACTATTCCTGCCGCGGCTGCTCGATACCTTGCTTGGCGGTCTGATCGCCGGGCTTGCAGTATTCCTGTTCCTGCCGGACTGGCAGGGCCGAAGCCTGAATAAAGTGTTGGCCAACACCCTGACCTGCAACAGCATTTACTTGCGCCAGATCATGCAGCAATACGCCGTTGGCAAGAGCGACGACCTGGCCTATCGCCTGGCCCGACGCAACGCGCACAACGCCGATGCGGCGCTGTCTACCACCTTGGCTAACATGCTGATGGAACCGGGGCATTTCCGTAAGGAAGCGGATGTGGGTTTCCGCTTCCTGGTGCTGTCGCACACGTTGCTCAGTTACTTGTCAGGCCTGGGCGCACACCGGGAAACCCAGCTGCCACAGGATGTGCGCGAGCATTTGATTGAGGGCGCTGGGGTGAAACTGGCCGTCAGCATCGACGAAATCGCCCAAGGGCTGGCGAGCAAATCCGCCATTGCGATCCAGAGCGATGAGGAAGAAGCGCTGGCTAATGAGCTTGAGCAGATGCCCGATGAGATTGATGAAGGCCAGCGCCTGGTGCAGACACAATTGGGGCTGATCTGTAGGCAACTGGGGCCTTTGCGGACGTTGGCAGCTCATTTGATCAAGGATACGAGTGAAGAGGTGTAGCGCCTGATCGGGCCTCTTCGCGGGCAAGCCTCGCTCCTACAGGTTTCATGTCGTGCGTATTTTTTGCGAACGACACGAAATTTGTAGGAGCGAGGCTTGCCCGCGAAGAGGCCATCAGCCACACCTTACATCCCATGCTGCTTCAAAAGCCGCGCGTAACTCCCATCCGCCTTCATTTTGGCAATCTCGCGGTCGAAGCCGGCGACGATCTGCTCATGCCCGGGGTTCTTCAGGCTGACCAGGATGTGCAGGCTGTTCTCGCTCAGCGGCTTGGGCAGGAATTCCACGGCATTGCGCACCTTGGCGGATTCTCGGGCCAGGTAATAACGCGCGACGTATTCGTCTTCCAGGGTCAGCTTGACCCTGTCGGCGGCGACCATGCGCACGGCCATGGCGAAGTTGTGCACCGGCACTTTCTGCAGTGACGCATCGTCATCGAACGCTGGCGAATAGGCGTAACCACGCACTACCGCGACCGGGTAGGTGTGCAGTTCCTGAAGATTGTTGAATTCGATCGGCGCATCTTTGCGCTTGATAAACCGCACACGGTTGATCAGGTATTCGCCGGAAAACTGGCCGAGCTTGGTGCGTTCCTCGGTGTACCAGGCGTTGACCAGCACATCGTATCGGCCCTCGCCCACGCCCAGCAAAGCCCGCGCCCATGGCACCTGCTCGAAATCACTGGCATAGCCGGCTCGTGCCAGTGCGGTACTCACGATATCCGTGGCCAACCCGCCATTGATCAGCGTGGCGTCGGTAAAAGGCGGCCAGGCATCTGCTACCAGACGCAACTTTTCCGCTGCCGCGTCGTGAATCAGCAACAGCAATCCAATCAAAGCAAAGGCTCGATGCAATCGCGGCATGCTAGTAAATCCTTAGCGGGCGGCCTGCCCGACGTATTTTCAGCTAAAACTCCAAGCCCCTTACCGGCACACCCGGGCACTAAACGTTAGCTCATTAAAGCCACTGCACATCGCTTGATTGCAGATTACACAAAGAAGTCAGCGTCGCGCGAAATGAATGATGGCATTTTGGTCTTTGTCACAGATTTCTCCGCCATAAAGACATCCATCGTTCGGGCGCTTAGTATCACAGGGACGTTTTCAGGGAATCAGGGCATGACAATCGAATGGGTCTGCAAACACCACAGCGATCTGGGCAAAGAGCAGCTGTACGCCATTTTGCAGTTGCGCGCCGAGGTGTTTGTCGTTGAGCAGAAATGCGTCTATCAGGACATCGATGGTCAGGATCTGGAAGGTGACACCTGTCATTTGATGGCCTGGGACGCAGAGCGACTGGTGGCTTACCTGCGCTTGCTCGATCCCGAGCTACAAGGCGGCGATGTAGTCATTGGCCGGGTGATCATTGCGCCCGAGGTGCGGGGCACGGGGCTTGGGCATGAGTTGATGGCCCAGGCGCTGAAGCAGGCGGAAAATCACTGGCCCGACATGCCGATCTATCTCTCGGCCCAGGCGCATTTGCAGGGGTATTACGGGCGGTACGGGTTTGAGGTGGCGGGCGAGGAGTATGTCGAGGATGGCATTCCACACATAGGGATGCGTCGTCAGTAAGGACCTCTTCGCTGTAGGAGCGAGGCTTGCCCGCGAAGGCGCCAGTCCAGGCAATGCAAATCTCAGGGATACTCCAGCACCGTCTTGATCAGCCGAAGATGACGCTCGATCCACCCCCGATCAATCGCTCCCCAGTCACGAATCCGATAGCGCCCCGCATGGTTGCGCGCACCTTCTTCCTGCTCGAATTCGCAAACGATATCCAGATCCGCCAACGCGGCGATAGTGTCCTGAGCCGTGCGCCGCGGCATGCCAGTGACATCGGTCAACGCCGGAACACTGCTGGCAAGCCCGCTATCGATCAGGTACGCCACGTACAAGCGTCGATAGAAGCTGCTCTTGGTCTTGCTTACGTCCATTTAACGCTCCTTAAAAGATCGCAGCCTGCGGCAGCTCCTACAGATCCCGCCAGGTCAGATACACCCGCACATCGAATTCCACCTGGTGATATCCCGGCAACATGTGTTCGCACAGCTTGTAGAACGCCTTGTTGTGATCGGACTCTTTGAAATGCGCCAACTCGTGAACCACGATCATTTTCAGAAATTCGGAGGGCGCCTCCTTGAACAGCGAAGCGATGCGAATTTCTTTTTTGGCCTTGAGTTTGCCGCCCTGCACCCGTGAGATTGTGGTGTGCAGGCCGAGGGCGCGGTGGGTCAGGTCCAGACGGTTGTCGAACAGAACTTTGTCGATGGCCGGGGCGTTACGCAGGTACTCCTGCTTGAGGTCCAGCGCGTAGGTGTACAGCGCCTTGTCGCTCTGCACCCCATGCTTTTCGGGGTAGCGCTTGATCAGGTAATCGCCCAGCCGACCGTCGGCGATCAGCTGGCGCACCTGATCCTGCAACGAGGCGGGATAGGCCTGGAGGTATTTCAACGCGGTCATCGCAACGGCAGCACACATGACGAAAAGATCGCCAGTGTAGCGAATTCAGCGCACTAGCGCGCTCCAGTCGAAGGGCTGCACAAAGTGACCGGTGTCTTCGGCCATCATCGGCCGCGCCACCAGAAAACCCTGTACATACTCGCAGCCATTGGCTTGCAGCCAATCGTATTGCGCCATGGTTTCCACCCCTTCGGCGATCACCAGAATGCCGTACTGCTTACACAGTTCGATCACATTGCGCACCAGCGCTGCGTCCCGAGAGGACTCCGGCAGTCGGGCGATCAAATGGCGATCGAGTTTGAGCGTGTCCAGCTCGAGATCGCGCAGATGAGCCAGCGAACAAGCCCCGGATCCGAAATCATCCAGCGCCACCCTCACCCCAGGTTACGCAGCAAACGCAACTGTTTGCGGGTTTCTTCCGGGTTGAGCGTCAAGGCCTCTTCCGTGATCTCGACTTCCAGGTGACGGGACTGCAAACCATGACGCTCCAGCACCTGGCGCAACTCGGTGACCAGATTGGGCATGGCGAACTGTGTGCCGCTCAAACTGACGCCCAGCACCAGATCCTCGGCGAACAGGGTTTCCCAGGCTTTGCGTTGTCCGGCGCCGCGCTGATAAATCCAGCTGCCCAAGCGACTGATCAATCGCGCCTCTTCCAGCAACGGTAAAAACAGCCCCGGAGGAACGTCACCGACGCTTGGGTGCTGCCAACGCAGCAGCGCTTCGAACCCGCGAATCTGCCCACCGGCAATGGCCACCTGCGGCTGATAGACCAAGTTGAAATCGCGGTTCTCGATGGCTGTGCGCACGCTGTCTTCGAGCATCAGCCGCGAGCGTGCGCGGCCATTCATTTCGTGATCGTAGAAGCGATATTGCTGGCGGCCGGCGCGCTTGGCTTCGTACATGGCGATGTCGGACGCCCGCAGCAAACCGTCCAGATTGGCCCCACAATCAGGGTACGTAGCAATGCCGATGCTGGCGCCCAAGACGATATCCAGACCATCGATTTGCTGACAGATCGACACGCGCTCAATCAGTTTCTCCGCGATCTTCGCCGCTTGTTCAGGGAACTCCAGGTCCAGCAATGCGGTGAATTCGTCGCCGCCCATGCGCGCCAGAATGTCGAAGGGCCGCAGACAGGCCTTCAACTGCTCGGATACCCAACGCAATACACGATCGCCAGCATCATGACCGAGCGAATCATTGACCCGCTTGAAACCGTCGAGGTCCAGGTACAACAGGACCCAGGTGCTGTCAGTGCGTTCGCCGCGCAGCAGCAGGTTTTCCACGGTCTGGTAAAAACCCCGGCGATTAAGCAATCCGGTCAGCGGGTCGGTAACGGCTTGGAACTCGAGTTGCTGATGCAGGTGGCGCACCACCGACATATCTAGCACCGTCACCACCATGGCGCGCTGTTCCGAGGGCAATGGCGCGCAGGACAGCGCCACTGGCACCTGTTGGCCGGGCGCGGTGCGTAACATTGCGTCGTGCAGGCGTAACGTCTCACCGCGCTTGTATCCGGCCAGCAGATCCGAATCCGCCCACACCGGGATATGCGGTTTTTGCAGGAAATCCAGAAACTCCTTGCCTTGCAGCTCCTGCACCATGGCATTGAGGAGCCGAGACATCGCCGGGTTGGCAAAACGGATCAGACCGTCCTCATTCACCACCAGGATGCCTTCGGCGGCGTTATCCAGCACCGAGGCATTGAAGGCGCGAGCGACTTCCAGATCATGACTCAAGCGCTGCAAAGCCCGGCGATTGCGCTGATGCTCCAGCAACGCCTGGATCTTGGGTTTGAGAATCTGCGGGTCGAATGGTTTGAACAGGTAATCCACGGCGCCACTGGCATAGCCCTTGATCACGGCATCCTGGGACTGCTCGTTGGCGGTGAGGAAAATGATCGGAGTCAGGCGGGTGCGCTGACTGCCGCGCATCAGCCGCGCTACTTCGAAGCCGTCCATGCCTGGCATCTGCACATCCAGCAGCACCAGATCGATATCGTGTTCAAGCAACAGACTGAGCGCCTCGAAACCCGAGGCAGCGGTGATGATCTGCCAGTCCTGGCGCTGCAACAATGCGCGCATGCTGATCAGGCTTTCAGGGTAATCGTCGACAATTAATAACGTTGAACGGCCTTCAGTTGGCTGGGATTGCGCGCATTCCATGCTGCTTCTCTTTGTTCAGGACGTCAGGTCGGTCTCTCGTGAAAACCGGACAATTTCTAATACTTCACTCTAGACCTGGATCCCGGAAAGCAGAAGGTGTCAGTACGCCATCATTTAACCAATGCGTTCATTTGCCGACTAACGGTCACGTCTGAAGACCGCTAAAACCGGGAAGGATGGCCTTTTAACAGGATTTTGACGTCACCCTTTTGTCAGGCCAGCATTAACAAAAAAGCCTTCCAGGCTTATAAAGGCCGCCCCAAAGGCGCGTGCTAGAGCTTCTGGTACGTCCGTGCTGCAAAAATCCGTGGAAGCTTTGCCTATGATCGACCTCGCATCCTGGAACCTCAGCGTTCCTGTCGGCAACCCGCCGTACACCGTAGAAACCTCCAAACTGGTGAAAGGCTTCAAGGATCAGTACTTTCATTCCGACACCGGCACTCTGTTTTTCTGGGCCCCGGTGACTGGCTCTCGCACTGAAAACGCTATCTATCCACGCACGGAACTGCGGGAAACCTACAGCAACGGCACATTGAAAAACTGGTACTACCCGGACGCCGACAACACCCTGCGTGCCACCTTGACCGTGAACCAGGTGCCGAGTTCGGGCAAGATCGTGATAGGCCAGATCCATGCCTATGAAAGCCAAAAACCGTTGGTGAAACTCGAATACCAATACAAGACCAAGACCCAAACCGGCAACATCGTCGCCAAAGTACGCATGCATCCCGATGACGATGAAGGTCGGGTCATCACCATCGCTACCGGCGTGAAACTGGACCGTGAATTCTCCTACCTGATCCACCTCAGCCCCGGCGGGGCCCTGGGCCTCAGCGCCGCGGGCTACCAGTGGGACACCAAGATCAGCGCGACATGGCGCGACAAGCCGTTGTACTTCAAGGCCGGGGTGTATGTGCAGGACAACACCGGGTACACCAGCGAGGGCGGGAAAGCGACGTTCAGCAAGCTGGATATTGATCACGATAAGTAGCCTTACAGTGATCGTTCCCATGCTCTGCGTGGGAATGCCTCAAGGGACGCTCCGCGTTCCAGCTCTCGAGTGGGACGCGGAGCGTCCCGGGCTGCATTCCCACGCGGAGCGTGGGAACGATCTTGAACCATAAAAAAACCCGCATTTCTGCGGGTTTTTTGTGGGACTTAAGCGCTCAGGGCTTAGTTGACCTTGGCGTTCAACTCACCTTTCAGGTAACGCTGATACATCCCTTCCAGCGAGATCGCCTTGATCTTCGAAGCGTTGCCGGCGGTGCCGAATGCTTCGTAGCGAGCGATACAAACATCACGCATCGCAGTCACGGTGGCACCGAAGAATTTACGTGGGTCGAACTCGCTCGGGTTGGTGGCCATCAGGCGACGCATCGCACCGGTGGATGCCAGACGCAGGTCGGTGTCGATGTTGACCTTGCGCACGCCGTGCTTGATGCCTTCAACGATTTCTTCAACTGGCACGCCATAGGTTTCTTTGATGTCGCCGCCGTACTGGTTGATGATCGCCAGCCACTCTTGCGGAACCGAAGACGAACCGTGCATCACCAGGTGAGTGTTCGGAATGCGCTTGTGGATTTCCTTGATGCGGTCGATCGCCAATACGTCACCGGTAGGTGGCTTGGTGAACTTGTACGCACCGTGGCTGGTACCGATGGCGATGGCCAGGGCATCGACCTGGGTGCGCTTGACGAAGTCAGCGGCTTCTTCCGGGTCGGTCAGCATCTGGCTGTGATCCAGAACGCCTTCGGCGCCGATGCCGTCTTCTTCACCGGCCATGCCGGTTTCCAGCGAACCCAGGCAGCCCAGCTCGCCTTCTACCGAAACGCCACAGGCGTGAGCCATGGCCACGGTTTGCTGGGTAACGCGCACGTTGTAGTCGTAGTCGGTCGGTGTCTTGCCGTCTTCGCCCAGGGAACCGTCCATCATGACCGAGCTGAAGCCCAGTTGGATGGAGCGCTGGCAGACGTCAGGGCTGGTGCCGTGGTCCTGGTGCATGCACACCGGGATGTGCGGGAATTCTTCGATTGCCGCCAGGATCAGGTGACGCAGGAACGGCGCGCCGGCGTATTTGCGAGCACCGGCCGAAGCCTGGACGATCACCGGGGAGTCAGTCTTGTCAGCGGCTTCCATGATGGCGCGCATCTGCTCAAGGTTGTTGACGTTGAAGGCTGGAACGCCGTAGCCGAACTCGGCTGCGTGGTCCAGCATCTGGCGCATGCTGATAAGTGCCATTGTGTGTGTCTCTCCCGGTTGAGGGTCGTTAATCGTGCCAGCCTGCCGGAGCGGCGGCGGCTATTCAAGTTATTGCAGATCGGGGGTTAAGCCGGGCTGCGAATTCGGTGTTGCATCTGGTGGCTGCCCCCCCTGTAGGAGCGAGCATGCTCGCGATGGTAGCCCAGACAACACGGGCATTCAGGCGCCCAGCGTTATCGTTGACGACCATCGCGAGCATGCTCGCTCCTACAGGTGACAGCCGCGGCCAATCAAATCATTGGTGGCAACCCAGTAAACCAGGCCTTCCTCACCTTTTATGTGAAACGCCAGCATGTCGTTGCTATACAGCGAACCCGACGCACCTGGCTCCTGCTTCAAGCGGTAGACCTGATCGGCGCCACCCAGTCGCACGTCGACGTCCTTGTGGCTGTCATCGGTGTAGCGCCAAACCACTTTGGCCTGGCTGTCGCAGGTCCAGGTGGTCCAGTTGTCAGCCGGGGCGGACGACTTGAACGGGTTCAAGTTAGCGCACCCGGCCAACAGTGCCAGCGCCGTAATGGCGATAAATCCTTTCATCCGTGTTCCTCGGCCGACAGCGCACGCCACCGGCCCTGCGTGAAGAATCAGACCCATCAAGGACAACCACGTTCCTTGGCGGGGGTCTGTGTCTCGTATTTGTCCAGGCCGTCAGGTCCGGAACGCTTGTTGAGCACCGGATTGGTTTCCGCCTGCCAGTCGGCCTGATAGCAGCCTTTATCCTGTGCAGGCGTCTCGGGCACCTCCGGGGCTTTCGGGTTACTCCCGCAAGCCACCAGCGAACCCGCGACGATCAACAGCGCTAACGTCTTGACCATGTCAACACTCCCTTGCCTGGTCAAACGGGCGGCCCTCAGGCCTTGGCCCGGCTTTCCAGGACTTCAACGGCTGGCAGCACTTTGCCTTCGACGAATTCGAGGAATGCGCCGCCGCCAGTAGAAATGTAGGAGATTTGTTCGCCAATGCCATACTTGTCGATGGCCGCCAGGGTGTCGCCGCCGCCAGCGATGGAGAACGCCGCGCTGTCCGCGATGGCCTGGGCCAACACTTTGGTGCCGTTACCGAACTGGTCGAATTCGAACACGCCCACCGGGCCGTTCCACAGAATGGTTTTCGACGATTTCAGCAGTTCAGCGAAATTCGCTGCGGTCTGCGGGCCGATGTCCAGAATCATGTCGTCGGCAGCAACGTCAGCGACCAGTTTCACAGTGGCCGCAGCGCTTTCGGCGAATTCTTTGGCAACTACTACATCCACCGGCAACGGAACGCTGACCTTGGCTGCAATAGCGCGGGCGGTATCCAGCAGGTCAGGCTCGTACAGGGATTTGCCAACCGGGTGACCGGCAGCCGCCAGGAAGGTGTTGGCAATGCCGCCGCCGACAATCAGCTGGTCGCAGATCTGGCTCAGGCTGTTCAACACGTCGAGTTTGGTCGAAACCTTGGAACCGGCAACAATGGCAGCCATTGGTTTGGCCGGGGCGCCGAGGGCTTTGCCCAGTGCGTCCAGTTCAGCCGCCAGCAACGGACCTGCCGCTGCGACTTTAGCGAATTTGGCCACGCCGTGGGTCGAACCCTCGGCACGGTGCGCGGTGCCGAAGGCGTCCATTACGAATACGTCGCACAGGGCCGCGTATTGCTTGGCCAGTTCATCGGCGTTCTTTTTCTCGCCCTTGTTGAAGCGCACGTTTTCGAACAGCACGATGTCGCCGGCTTTTACGTCGACACCGTTCAGGTAGTCGGCCACCAGCGGCACTTCACGGCCCAGGGCCTTGGTCAGGTAGTCGGCGACTGGCTTGAGGCTGTTCTCGGCGGAGAACTCGCCTTCGGTAGGACGGCCAAGGTGCGAGCAAACCATCACTGCCGCGCCTTTTTCCAGGGCCAGCTTGATGGTCGGCAGCGAAGCCAGGATTCGCGCATCGCTGGTGACTACACCGTCCTTGACTGGGACGTTGAGGTCTTCGCGAATCAGTACGCGTTTACCTTGCAGATCGAGGTCGGACATCTTCAACACGGTCATGGGTCGCATTTCCTGAATAGCTGTTCTTAGAGAGCAGGTTTTTTTGAAATAGCTGTTTGCAGATAGTGCTCTGCAACGTCCAGCATTCGGTTGGCAAAACCCCATTCGTTGTCGAACCAGGCCAGGATGTTCACCAGCCGTGGGCCGGAAACGCGGGTCTGACTGGCATCGACGATGGCCGAATGTGGGTCGTGGTTAAAATCACAGCTGGCATGAGGCAACTCGGTATAGGCCAGAAGGCCTTTGAGCGGGCCGCTGGAGGCAGCCTCGCGCAGAATCCGGTTGACCTCGGTGGCGTCGGTATCACTCACAGTCTGCATCGTAATATCGAGACAAGACACGTTCACCGTCGGCACACGTACGGCTTTGGCCTGAATTCGCCCGGCAAGTTCCGGCAACAGGCGTTCGATGCCGCGCGCCAGACCGGTGGACACCGGAATCACCGACTGGAACGCCGAACGGGTGCGGCGCAGGTCTTCGTGGTGATAGGCGTCGATCACCGGCTGATCGTTCATCGCCGAGTGAATCGTGGTGATCGACACGTACTCCAGGCCAATGGCCTGGTCGAGCAGGCGCAACAGCGGTACGCCACAGTTGGTGGTGCAGGAGGCGTTGGACACCAACAGCTCGTCGCCGGTCAGGCAATCCTGATTCACGCCGTAGACGATGGTGGCGTCGACATCCGACTCGCTGGCCATCGGCTGAGAAAACAGCACGCGCGGCGCGCCGGCGTCGAGAAAACGCTGGCCGTCTTCACGGGTGTGATAAGCACCCGAGCACTCCAGCACCAGATCGACGCCCAGCGACGCCCAATCGATGCCTTCGGGAGTGGCACTGCGCAGGACCTTCACGCAGTCACCATTAATATGCAGACAATCGCCGTCGACCTTCACCTCACCGGGAAAGCGCCCGTGAGTGGAGTCGAAGCGTGTCAAGTATTCGATGCTGGCCATGTCGGCCAGATCGTTGATCGCGACAATCTCAAACCCAGCCTTCTCGCCGCGCTCGAACAACGCACGCAAGACGCAACGACCAATCCGGCCGTAGCCGTTGAGTGCAACTTTGTAGGGACGCGGTTGAGGCATGGGGGTTCTCGATAGACGCAGGCAAACGAATTCTCGTTAACAACACATCCCCCCTGTAGGAGCGAGCCTGCTCGCGATGGAGGCCCAGACAACGCGGGCATTCTGGCGCCCCGCGTTATCGTTAACGACCATCGCGAGCAGGCTCGCTCCTACAGGGGATCGCGGCGGTTCGGAAACTGCCGCGTTGTGTTTTAGTCTTCCAGCAGCTCTTCAGCCTGACCCAGGATGTTTTCCAGGGTGAAACCGAACTCTTCGAACAAGGCCGACGCAGGTGCCGACTCGCCGTAGGTGGTCATGCCGATTACGCGACCTTCCAGGCCGACATACTTGTACCAGTAGTCCGCGTGAGCGGCCTCGATGGCGATACGCGCGCTGACCTGCAACGGCAGAACCGATTGCTTGTAGCCGGCGTCCTGGGCGTCGAACACGCTGGTGCAAGGCATGGAAACCACACGCACCTTGCGACCCTGCTCGGTCAGTTTGTCGAAGGCCTGAACAGCCAGGCCCACTTCCGAACCGGTAGCGATCAGGATCAGCTCAGGCTCGCCAGCACAGTCCTTCAACACGTAACCGCCGCGGTTGATATCAGCGATCTGCAGAGCATTGCGGGTTTGGTGCTGCAGGTTCTGACGCGAGAAGATCAGGGCCGAAGGACCGTCTTTACGCTCCAGCGCGTACTTCCAGCACACCGCCGATTCAACGGCATCGGCTGGACGCCAGGTATCGAGGTTCGGCGTGCAGCGCAGGCTTGCCAGTTGCTCGATTGGCTGGTGAGTCGGGCCGTCTTCGCCCAGACCGATGGAGTCGTGGGTGTAGACGTGGATCACACGCAGCTTCATCAAAGCCGACATGCGCACGGCATTGCGGGCGTACTCCATGAACATCAGGAAGGTCGCGCCGTAAGGCACCAGGCCGCCGTGCAGGGCAACGCCGTTCATGATGGCGGTCATGCCGAACTCGCGCACGCCGTAGTACATGTAGTTGCCGCTGGCGTCTTCAGCGGTGACGCCTTTGCAGCCTTTCCACAGGGTCAGGTTGGAACCTGCCAGGTCAGCCGAACCACCGAGGAACTCTGGCAGCTGCGGGCCAAACGCGTTCAGGGCATTCTGGCTGGCTTTACGGCTGGCGATGGTTTCGCCCTTGGCAGCCACTTCGGCGATATAGGCATCGGCCTTCTCGGTGAAGTCAGCCGGCAGCTCGCCGCTCAGGCGACGGATCAGTTCGTTGGCTTCGGTCGGGAAAGCAGCGGAGTAGGCAGCGAAACGCTGGTCCCACTCGGCTTCGACCGCTTTGCCTGCTTCCTTGGCATCCCACTCGGCATAAATGTCGGCCGGGATTTCGAAAGGACCGTAGTTCCAGTTCAGCGCCTTACGGGTCAGAGCGATTTCCGCCTCACCCAGTGGAGCGCCGTGGCAGTCTTCTTTACCTTGCTTGTTCGGCGAACCGAAGCCGATGGTGGTCTTGCAGCAGATCAGTGTTGGCTGAGCGCTTTTACGAGCGGTTTCGATCGCAATCTTGATCTCTTCCGGGTCGTGGCCGTCAACGTTGCGGATCACCTGCCAGTTGTAGGCTTCGAAACGCTTCGGCGTGTCATCGGTGAACCAGCCTTCGACTTCGCCGTCGATGGAGATGCCGTTGTCATCGTAGAAGGCGATCAGCTTGCCCAGGCCCAAGGTGCCGGCCAGAGAAGCGACTTCGTGGGAAATGCCTTCCATCATGCAGCCATCACCCAGGAAAACGTAGGTGTGGTGATCGACGATGTTGTGACCAGGACGGTTGAACTGTGCCGCCATGACTTTTTCAGCCAGGGCAAAACCAACAGCGTTGGCCAGGCCTTGGCCCAGTGGACCGGTGGTGGTTTCAACGCCTGGGGTGTAGCCGAGTTCCGGGTGACCCGGGGTGCCGCTGTGCAGTTGGCGGAACTGTTTCAGGTCTTCGATCGACAGGTCGTAGCCGGTCAGGTGCAGCAGCGAGTAGATCAACATCGAGCCATGACCGTTGGACAGCACAAAGCGGTCACGGTCGGCGAACGATGGATTGCTCGGGTTGTGCTTGAGGTAGTCGCGCCAAAGCACTTCGGCGATATCCGCCATACCCATAGGGGCACCGGGATGGCCGCTGTTGGCTTTTTGCACAGCATCCATGCTGAGGGCACGAATGGCATTGGCACGCTCACGACGGCTAGGCATCGCTGTTCTCCTGCGGGTTCTGAAACGAGAGTGAATAAAACGAAACGGAAAAAAGGCGAGCATTTTCCCTCACCGAGCCGCCTCGGGGCAATGACAGATAGTCATCTGGAGGGGTTTTTCCAATGGATAACCAAGGTTTCGGTTGATGAAACCTTTCCGCCATTCGTTTGTTGACTGAAGCTAACGTTAAGAAGTGCCATCTATCGAGCAATATCAAAACTTTTTGATATTGCTCTTGCGATGCTTCCGGTGCGTGACTAGACTGCCGGCCTTATGAACTTACGCGTGCCTTCCATTCGCCATGACGATTGCGATGAGCTGGCGGCCCTATGCAAGGCCGGCGGCGATCCGTTGCGTTTGAATGTTTTGCGCGCGCTGGCCAACGATTCGTTTGGCGTACTGGAGCTGGCGCAGATCTTTGGCATCGGCCAATCGGGCATGAGTCATCACCTTAAGGTATTGGCCCAGGCCGACCTGGTGGCGACCCGCCGTGAAGGCAACGCGATTTTCTACCGTCGCGCCCTGCCCCACACCGACCTGCTCGGCGGCAAACTGCATGCAGCCTTGCTTGAAGAAGTGGATGACCTGGCCCTGCCTGCCGATGTGCAGTCACGGATCACTCAGGTCCATGGGCAACGAGAAGCGGCCAGCCAGGACTTTTTCTCACGGGTCGCGGAAAAGTTTCGCGCCCAGCAAGACTTGATCGCCGGCCTGCCGCAGTACCGCGATAGCGTGGTGGCCCTGCTCGAAAAGCTGAGTTTCAGCGAAGGCGCTACAGCCATCGAGGTCGGCCCCGGCGACGGCGCTTTTCTACCGGAACTGGCGCGCCGCTTCACCCAGGTCACGGCGCTGGATAATAGCCAGGCGATGCTCGAACTGGCGCGCCAGGTGTGTGAACGTCAAATGCTGACTAACGTCAGCCTGCAATTGGCCGATGCCTTGAACGGCGTGAGTCTCAAGGCCGATTGCGTTGTACTGAACATGGTGCTGCACCATTTCGCCGCGCCGGCCGATGCGCTCAAGCACATGGCCAATTTGCTGCAACCAGGCGGTAGCCTGTTAGTGACAGAGTTATGTAGCCACAACCAGAGTTGGGCCAGGGAAGCCTGCGGTGATCTGTGGTTGGGGTTTGAACAGGACGATCTGGCCCGTTGGGCCACCGCTGCGGGACTCGTTCCCGGGGAAAGCCTCTATGTAGGCTTACGTAATGGTTTCCAGATTCAGGTCCGCCATTTTCAGCGGCCGGCTGGCGACACTCACCATCGGTAATTTCAGGAAAACATCGAGATGAGCGAATACTCCCTTTTCACCTCCGAGTCCGTGTCTGAAGGGCATCCGGACAAAATCGCCGACCAGATTTCTGATGCGGTGCTGGACGCCATCATCGCTGAAGACAAGTTCGCCCGTGTGGCGTGCGAGACTCTGGTAAAAACGGGCGTGGCGATCATCGCCGGCGAAGTCACCACCTCGGCCTGGGTTGACCTGGAGCAGATCGTTCGTGACGTGATCACCGACATCGGCTACACCAGCTCCAACGTCGGTTTCGACGGTGCGACCTGCGGCGTGATGAACATCATCGGCAAGCAGTCTCCTGACATCAACCAGGGTGTCGACCGTGCCAAGCCTGAAGATCAGGGTGCCGGCGACCAGGGCCTGATGTTCGGCTACGCCAGCAACGAAACCGACGTGCTGATGCCTGCACCGATCACCTTCTCGCACCAGCTGGTGCAGCGCCAGGCTGAAGCCCGTAAATCCGGCCTGCTGCCTTGGCTGCGTCCGGACGCCAAGTCGCAAGTGACCTGCCGCTACGAAAACGGCAAGGTTGTCGGTATCGACGCCGTAGTTCTGTCGACCCAGCACAACCCGGAAGTGTCGTACACCGACCTGCGCGAAGGCGTGATGGAACTGATCGTCAAGCACGTTCTGCCTGCCGAGCTGCTGTCCAAGGACACCCAGTTCCACATCAACCCGACCGGCCAGTTCATCATCGGTGGCCCGGTAGGCGACTGCGGCCTGACCGGTCGCAAGATCATCGTTGACAGCTACGGCGGCATGGCCCGTCACGGCGGCGGTGCATTCTCCGGTAAAGATCCATCGAAGGTTGACCGTTCGGCTGCCTACGCCGGTCGTTACGTGGCCAAGAACATCGTCGCTGCTGGCCTGGCCGAGCGTTGCGAGATCCAGGTTTCCTACGCCATCGGCGTCGCGCAACCGACTTCGATCTCGTTGAACACCTTCGGCACCGGCAAGATCAGCGACGACAAGATCGTCAAACTGGTTCGCGAAGTATTCGACCTGCGTCCATACGCGATCACCAAAATGCTCGACCTGCTGCACCCGATGTACCAGGAAACCGCTGCGTACGGCCACTTCGGTCGCACCCCGGCGACCAAGACTGTGGGTGACGATACTTTCACCACCTTCACTTGGGAAAAAACCGACCGCGCCGACGCCCTGCGTTCTGCTGCCGGCCTGTAAGCCTTTCCCGGCTGTACCAAAAGCCCCGCACGGTTTTTCCGTGTGGGGCTTTTTATTGGCTTACGCTGAGACCGTGGCGCCCCCTTCGCGAGCAAGCCCGCTCCCACATTTGCTCTTCAGTGAAGACAGAATTTGTGTACGACCGAGATCCCCTGTGGGAGCGGGCTTGCTCGCGAAGAGGCCGGCAATGCCAGCAAAAATATTCGGCAAAACACCCATACTTTGAGCCCCCCCATACTGACCTAGCCTTGATGCATCCCAATGAGCAAGGAAGCTCCCGATGCCCCTCACCCTGCGCCTGTTTGTCACTTGCCTACTGGCCCTTTCCTATCTGAACGCCAACGCCACCCAATGCCCCGACTGGCCACCCGAACGCGCCTCAAACGAAGTCACCGCGCTACAAAAACAGATCGACACCTGGGACGACAGTTATCACCGCACAGGAACATCCCTCGTCACCGACGAACTCTACGACCAGTCCCGCGCACGCCTTTCCCAATGGCGCCAATGCTTCAATCCGGGGATCCCCACTGATCCGCTGCGCACTGCGCGCGGCACAATGGCCCACCCCATCGCCCACACCGGCCTGGAAAAACTGCACGATAAGCAAGCCGTCGAACATTGGCTGCGAAATCGTACGGATGTCTGGGTCCAACCCAAGGTCGACGGCGTTGCCGTGACCCTGATTTACCGTAATGGCCTGCTGAACCAGGCGATCAGCCGCGGCGACGGTTCACATGGCCAGGACTGGACGGCTTCGGCACGCCAGATTGCTGCCATTCCCCAGCAGCTGTCCCAGCCGCTGGACCTGCTGGTGCAAGGCGAACTCTACTGGCGCCTGACCGAGCACGTGCAGGCTCAGGCCGGCAGCCTCAATGCCCGGGCCGTGGTCGCCGGCTTGATGGCCCGCAAGACATTGAATGCAGAGCAGGCATCCGGGATAGGCCTCTTTGCCTGGGACTGGCCCCAAGGTCCGGCAAGCTTGCCAGAGCGCGTCGCGACGCTGGATGAGTTGGGTTTTCCAGTTACCGCGCCGTATAGCCAGCCAATCAGCGCATTGGCCGATGCGCAGCGCTGGCGTGATCACTGGTATCGCTCGCCCCTGCCGTTTGCCAGCGACGGCATCGTCCTGCGTCAGGCGCAACGCCCACTCGCCGAGCGCTGGCAAACCAAACCGTCCTACTGGAGCGTTGCCTGGAAGTATCCCTTCGCCCAGGCCCTGGCGCAGGTACGCAAGGTGCACTTCA
Organism: Pseudomonas sp. ERMR1:02; assembly: GCF_002277815.1. Lineage (GTDB taxonomy): Bacteria > Pseudomonadota > Gammaproteobacteria > Pseudomonadales > Pseudomonadaceae > Aquipseudomonas. The sequence continues at coordinate 545,512 of NZ_NKJI01000001.1, read as the reverse complement.
AGATCGGCAGGACCGGGCGGATCACCCCGGTGCTGGAACTGACGCCGGTGATGCTCGATGACCGGCAAATCAAACGCGTCAGTGTGAGTTCCCTGCAACGCTGGCAAGCGCTGGACATTCGACCTGGCGACCAGGTCGCCATCAGCCTGGCCGGCCTGACCATTCCCAGGCTGGACGGTGTGCTGTTACGTAGTACTGAGCGCCCGGAACTGAACGTGCCGCTGGCAGCGGACTTTCATCCACTGAGTTGTTGGCAGCCCACACCCGAATGCGAAGGCCAGTTTCTCGCACGCCTGACCTGGCTCAGTGGCAAGCAGGGCCTGGCTTTGCCCCATGTCGGTCCCGGCACCTGGGAAAAACTTCTTCAAGCAGGCCACCTGAACAGTCTGCTGGATTGGTTGACCCTCGATGCTCAAGAGCTTGCTAACATTGATGGTTTGGGCGAGCGCAGTGCCGCGCGTCTATTGACCAGTTTCGACAGTGCCCGGCAACGCCCTTTCGCCCGCTGGCTCAAAGCCTTGGGCATGCCGCCGACAGGCCAGGCGAACCTCGCTGATTCATGGCAGGCACTGGCGCAACGAGACACCGAACAATGGCAGGCCGAAGCCGGGATCGGACCGGGACGCGCAGCGCAATTGAGCGCGTTTTTCCGCGACCCGCATGTCCTGGCCTTGAGTGAAACATTACGGGATGCAGGGATTGACGGTTTTTAGCGGCCGGCAATGTCTTGGCGCCCGGGAACCCTGTAGTACCGATGGGCTCAAACAAGCCATCGCCGCATCGACCCGATTGCCTTTTCACATGGAGCTTTTATGAAATTTTTTTCACCGCTCGCCCTGCTGACTCTTTGCAGTGTGATGGCCGCCCCGCTGATGGCCGCCGAAGAGGCGCCAGAGCTCACCGGCTGTGCCGCCAAGAAACAAGGCATCATCAACCAGATCGAACTGGCCAAGTCCCACGGCAATGCTGACCAGCAGGCAGGCCTGGAAAAAGCCCTGAGCGAAGTCACTGCCAACTGCACCGATGCCTCGCTGAAAAAAGAACGGGAAAACAAGGTGCTCGACGCCAAGCACGAAGTCAGCAAGCGTCAGGCGGATCTCGACAAGGCCATGAAAAAAGGCGATCCGGACAAGATCAACAAGCGCAAAGACAAACTCGCCGAGTCCCGCAAGGAATTGCAGGAAGCCGTCGATGAGCTCGACAAGTAATCCCGGGGATATGATCGTTCCCATGCTCTGCGTGGGAATGCCTCAAGGGACGCTCTGCGTCCAGTGACGCGGAGCGTCACGGGCTGCATTCCCACGCAGAGCGTGGGAACGATCAATACCCGACGCCGCCAATCAATGATCCCGAAATTTTTTATGGCACGCACTACAGGCATCTTCGACCTTCTGCACCGCCGGCCCCAGGTTGCTGGCGTTGTAGGGTTGAACCTGGCTGGCGGTCACCAATTCACCAGTGGCGGTTTCAAGGCTGCGAGCCATTTCCTGAAAGCGCTCCTGCTGCTGCCATACATCGCTTCTGGCGCTGGTGTGGTCTTGTTCACGCACCTGCGGGAAGTGCTTCCATGGTTCATGGGACAACGCGTCGAGCTTCACCGCACCGTCAGCGAATTTCGGGCCATCGAACGCAATACGACCACGCAACATGCCGCCCAGGTCTTCACCGGTCTTGAGCATTTGCTTGAAAATGGCCTTGCGCTGACCGAGCGGCGAATTAGGATCGACACCGCCGCAAGCGGACAACGTCAGACAGGCCAGCAATACAACAGAAAGTCTTTTAAGAGTCATGGTGGCTTCAAGTCACGGGAAACGGCGGCCAGTATCCTCGCGTCCCCGGCAAACACCAATAGCCCTATTATCAATACGGGTTGCATGAACGCATGGAACACTCAGGCAACCGGCAAAGGAATTACTCCATGAACAGCCGTTTCAAGGCGTGGCGTCAAAGCCTTGCCTGGACCCTGCCGATGGTCGCCCTGCTCGCAGGTTGCACCGGCGGCGACAACAAGCAACCGAAAACCCATGCCCTGGCCACCTACTCCAGCGCCACATGGGAAGCACTGCCGGCGGTTTCCGATAACGACCTCGTCGCCGGTTTCGGCTCGTGGCGCAGCGCCTGCACGCGACTCAAGGCCGACCCGGTCTGGGGTGGTACTTGCGCAGCTGCAGCCAACGTTGCGCAAAACGCCAGCGACATCCGCGGTTTTCTCAAGCAGAACCTCGATGTGTACGGCTTGCGCGCCGCTAATGACAACGCCAATGGCCTGATTACCGGCTACTACGAACCGGTCTACCCCGGCAGCCTGACCCAGACCACAACCGCAAACATCCCGGTGTATGGCGTGCCCGATGACATGATCATCGTCGCCCTGGACAGTATCTACCCGGAACTCAAAGGTAAACGCCTGCGCGGCCGACTTGAAGGTCGCGTGCTCAAGCCTTACGACGATGCCGCAACAATTGAAACCAAGGGGTCAAGGCGCCGGTGGTGGCGTGGTTGACCGATCCGATGAACCTGCAGTTTCTGCAAATCCAGGGTTCGGGGCGCATCCAGCTCGACACTGGTCGCCAGTTGCGTATCGCTTATGCCGACCAGAACGGCCATCCGTATCGGCCGATCGGACGCTGGCTGGTGGAACAAGGTGCGCTGAAAAAAGAAGACGTGACCATGGGCGCGATCAGCGACTGGGCCAAAGCCAATCCGTCGCGCATTCCGGAACTGCTTGGCAGCAATCCCAGCTATGTATTTTTCACCCGCAATCCCGACAGCAACGAAGGGCCTCGTGGCTCATTGAACGTGCCGTTGACTGCTGGTTATAGCGCGGCGGTGGACCGCAAGGTCATTCCGTTGGGCAGCCTGTTGTGGTTATCCACAACCAAACCGGACGGCACAGCATTGGTACGGCCGGTGGCGGCGCAAGATACGGGCGGCGCGATTGCCGGCGAAGTTCGCGCAGACCTGTTCTGGGGCACCGGTGATGCGGCCGGGCAACTTGCCGGGGACATGAAGCAGCAAGGGCAGATCTGGATGCTGTGGCCCAAAGGTGCCGCACTGCCGCAAGTGCCGCAGGTTGCCGATGCAGAGAAGACTAAACCCTGAGACTAGCGTTGGCAGTTAGATAGCTTTCGCGAGCAAGCCCGCTCCCACATTGGAATGCATGCCCCTGTGGGAGCGGGCTTGCTCGCGAAGGGGCCCTCACCGACAAAGAATATTCAAACAGACACAACAAAAAACGCCGCAATCAAGCCCATCCCCACAAACCACACCAACGACCGCAACACCGCCCAGTCCGCCAGATAGCAAATGATGTACAGCAGCCGACTGGTGATGAACAACACCGACAGCACATTGATCGTTACCAGTTCGGCATTGCCGGCCAGGTGCGCCACGATCACGGCTGCCGCGAATGCAGGGTTACTTCAAAACTGTTCAATTGCGCCGCATGCGCGCGTCTGCCCAAGCCATTCAGTGATTCGAGAAAGTCCCGGGGGTCATGATTGTCTTTCAGACCAAACCCGCCGCTGACCTTGGCGACGCCCGTGCAGATATAGGGCAGGAAAATCGCGATCAAAATGCACCACAGAGCAACCGTCATAAAGCAGTCCCTTCTTCACATTGTCAGAGCAGTCAGAATTTCATCACCAGCATGCCGATCAGCACCAGCCCACACGCCAGAAGCCTGGGCCTGCCGAAAGGTTCTTTCAGATAACGCACGCCGAACAGCACCACCAGAATCACGCTGATCTCGCGCAAGGCCGCCGCTTCGGCAATCGACCCCAGCTGCATCGCCCACAGCACCAGAGCGTAGCTGAACAACACGCAGAACCCGACCGCCAGCCCCAATCGCCACTGCTCGCGCCAGAACAACCTGAACGCCGGTCGCTTGCGCACCCATGCCAGCATCGGGAACGGCCAGGCGCTGAGCAGCGTCACCCAAACCAGATAATCCAGCGGATGCGACCAGCGCCGCAGCGCTTGGCCATCAATATAGGTGTAGCAACCGATGCACAGACCGATCAGCGCCACCACGGGTAACATCGACCAAGGCAGGCGTGCCCCACCTCCGCCCTGCCAGAGCAAGCACAGCATGCCGAGCGGGATAAGCAGAATCCCGAAGATCTGCTGATCGGTCAGCGCCTCCCCAGCGAAGATCAGTGTCAGCGCCAGCACCACCAGCGGTGACAACCCTCGCATCAGCGGATAGACCAGCCCGAGGTCGCCGACCCGGTACGCCTGAATCAGCAAATAGCGGTAGATCAGCTCGAATGCGGCCGAGGCCAGAATCCACGGCCAGATGTCCAGCGGCGGCAACGTCACAAACGGCAGCATTACGGCGACAAACAACATCGCCACGCTGTCCATGCAGGCCACCACCAGCAGCCGTTCGGCACTGAATTTGATCAGGGTATTCCACGCCGCGTGCAACAACGCTGCTACTAACACCAGGGCCGTCGCAAGCACGGCACACTCCTTTTAAAGTCACCCAATCCATCGTAGGCGCTAGCTCGAATTTATTCGCGATACGTCAGCAGCAGCTTACAAAGAGTGCGTTACAGTTCTTTGTCCTGATCCGCAGTGCCTTTCGGCGGCCCGCTTTCACTGCGGATCTGTGCATGGCTGATCAACGCGAAGATAAAACTGCCACCGATGATGTTCCCCGCCAGCGTGGGCCCTGCGAACACTAGCCAGAAATCCTTCCAAGGCAATTCACCGGCAAACACCAGGTACGAGACCTCCAGCGAACCGACTACGATGTGGGTGAAATCCCCTAGCGCCATGAAGTAGGTGATGAGGATGATGATCCACATCTTGGCGCTTTCCATCGACGGGATCATCCAGACCATGGTGGCGATCATCCAGCCCGAAATAATGCCCTTGGCGAACATCTGACCGGTGTGGTTTTCCATGACCTTGCGGCCGATGTCGAGGAAGGCCATGTCGGTCTTGCTATCGAAAATCGGCAGCTCCAGCATCACGTAAGCCACCAGCAAGGTGCCGCAGAGGTTGCCGGCCAACACCACCGTCCATAGACGCAGCAATCGACCGAAGTTGCCCAGCGTGGGTTTGCTCATGATCGGCAGCACGGCGGTCAGCGTGTTTTCGGTGAACAATTGCTGGCGGGCGAGGATCACCGCGAGAAACCCGGCGCAGTAGCCGAAACTGGTAATCACTTTGAAACCTTCGCCATCCGGTAAACGGGAATTGAGCAAACCCATGGCCATCAGCGACAGCCCCATGCTCAAGCCGGCGGCCAGCGCCGACCACCACAGCGCGGCAACGCTGCGTTCAAGTTCCTGATCGCCTTGGATGCGGATGATTTCATGCAGCACCGCCGCACGCGGTGGCTGGCTCTTTTCGACCTCCTGCTGCTCTTTTGCCGAGAGGTCGGGGGTCTTGCCGGCTTTTTGAGTGTCCATAACGCTCCTGAACCGTTGGCGTGCGATTTATTTACGACACGCGCGGTTCGGAGCTGTTCACCGTTCCATCAAACGAACCCGTCCCTGTAGGAGCGAGGCTTGCCCGCGAAGGGTTCACCTTGGTTTCGGCGGTGGTACAAATGACGCCTTCGCGAGCAAGCTTCGCTCCTACAGGGTCTTGCATCATTCGTCGATGTCATCGTCCTTGAACTGGTCTTTGACGTACTTGATTTCGGTCCGGCCGTGCGGCGCTGGCAAACCGTCTTCGCCGAGGTTGACGAAGACCATTTTCTCTACCGTCAGGACGCTTTTGCGGGTGATCTTGTTGCGCACTTCGCACGTCAGGGAGATTGAGGTGCGACCGAATTCGGTGGCGGTGATGCCCAGTTCGATGATGTCGCCCTGGCGCGAAGCGCTGACAAAGTTGATTTCGGAAATGTATTTGGTCACGACGCGCTGGTTGCCCAACTGGACGATGGCATAAATGGCCGCTTCTTCGTCGATCCAGCGCAGAAGACTGCCACCGAACAGCGTGCCATTGGGGTTGAGGTCTTCGGGTTTAACCCATTTGCGGGTGTGGAAATTCATGTTCACTCCTGAGCGTCTTGCCGAATGATGGACGGTATCTTGGCAGACCCCGAGCCAGGGCTCTATTCGGCATCTTCTATAGCCTCTATTACCGTTCGCACATTGACCGACAGAAACCCTTTGGAAGATCAGCATAGCCCGCTATAATCGCCACCGTTTCAAAACGGTAACTTCCACTTGCTACCGTTTTCCCGCCACCTGTCCGAGGGGCGCTGCAGCAGGCTAGACCTGTCAGGCTCGGATGGGGCGTTGCCAGGCCTTGATCGGCCCGACACTAAACGCACAACGGCGCCCATTCGCATACATTACGAATGGAGGCTCTCATGAGCGCTGTTATCACGCCTGCAGATTTTAACGATTACAAAGTCGCCGACATGTCCCTGGCTGCCTGGGGCCGTCGCGAAACCATCATCGCCGAATCCGAAATGCCGGCCCTGATGGGTCTGCGCCGCAAGTACTCCGAAGAGCAACCGCTCAAGGGCGCGAAGATCCTCGGCTGTATCCACATGACCATTCAGACTGCCGTACTGATCGAAACCCTGGTTGCCCTGGGTGCCGAAGTGCGCTGGTCGTCCTGCAACATTTTCTCGACTCAGGACCAGGCTGCTGCGTCCATCGCTGCTGCTGGCATTCCGGTTTTCGCCTGGAAAGGTGAAACCGAGCAAGAGTACGAGTGGTGCCTGGAGCAAACCATCCTCAAAGATGGCGCGCCTTGGGATGCCAACATGATCCTCGACGACGGCGGCGACCTGACCGAGCTGTTGCACAAAAAATACCCGGCTGTCCTGGACCGCGTCCACGGCGTGACCGAAGAAACCACCACTGGCGTTCACCGCCTGCTGGACATGCTGGCCAAGGGCGAGCTGAAAATCCCGGCCATCAACGTCAACGACTCGGTCACCAAGAGCAAGAACGACAACAAGTACGGCTGCCGTCACAGCCTGAACGATGCGATCAAGCGCGGTACCGACCACCTGCTGTCCGGCAAGCAAGCACTCGTCATCGGTTACGGTGACGTGGGCAAGGGCTCCGCTCAGTCCCTGCGTCAGGAAGGCATGATCGTCAAGGTTTCCGAAATTGACCCGATCTGCGCCATGCAAGCCTGCATGGACGGTTTCGAACTGGTTTCGCCGTTCATCGACGGCATCAACACCGGCACTGAAGAGAGCATCGACAAAGCGCTGCTGGGCAAGATCGACCTGATCGTGACCACCACCGGTAACGTCAATGTTTGCGACTCGAACATGCTCAAGGCCCTGAAGAAACGCGCTGTTGTCTGCAACATCGGCCACTTCGACAACGAAATCGACACCGCTTTCATGCGCAAGAACTGGGCATGGGAAGAAGTGAAGCCACAGGTTCACAAGATCCACCGTACCGGCGCTGGTGCATTCGATGCCCAGAACGACGACTACCTGATCCTGCTGGCCGAAGGCCGTCTGGTTAACCTGGGCAATGCAACCGGTCACCCAAGCCGCATCATGGACGGTTCGTTCGCCAACCAGGTTCTGGCGCAGATCCTCCTGTTCGGCCAGAAATACGCCGACTTGTCGCAAGCCCAGAAAGCCGAGCGCCTGACCGTTGAAGTACTGCCGAAGAAACTCGACGAAGAAGTGGCCCTGGAAATGGTCCGCGGCTTCGGCGGTGTTGTGACTCAACTGACCAAGACCCAGGCCGATTACATCGGCGTGACCGTCGAAGGCCCGTTCAAGCCGCACGCCTACCGCTACTGATCGGCCGGTTCTTCCTGTGTAGGAGCGAGCTTGCTCGCGATGGACGTTAACGATAACGCGTGCTGTCTGGATAAATGCGTTGTCTTCAGGTTTTTCGCGAGCAGAGCTCGCTCCTACAAGGGCCAGCGTCCGCATTATGTGTTTCCAAGGATATGACCATGTCCCAAGATCGTCGCTACAGCTTCGAGTTCTTCCCTACGAAGACCGACGCTGGGCATGAAAAGCTGCTCGCCACTGCTCGTCAGCTGGCCACGTACAATCCCGATTTCTTCTCCTGCACCTACGGCGCGGGCGGTTCGACCCGTGATCGCACCCTTAACACCGTGTTGCAGCTTGAAAGCGAAGTCAAAATCCCTGCAGCGCCGCATTTGTCTTGCGTGGGCGACAGCAAGGCCGACTTGCGCGCCTTGCTGAGCCAGTACAAGGCCGCCGGCATCACTCGTATCGTCGCCCTGCGCGGTGACCTGCCTTCAGGCATGGGCATGGCTAGCGGCGAATTGCGCCACGCCAATGATCTGGTCGAATTCATTCGTGAAGAGACCGGCAATCATTTCCACGTCGAAGTTGCCGCCTATCCGGAAATGCACCCGCAAGCGCGCAACTTCGAAGACGATATCGCCAACTTCGTGCGCAAGGCCAACGCCGGCGCCGACAGCGCGATCACCCAGTACTTCTTCAACGCCGACAGCTACTTCTACTTTGTCGAGCGTGTACGGGCGCTGGGCGTGAACATCCCGATCGTGCCGGGCATCATGCCAATCACCAACTACAGCAAACTGGCACGTTTCTCCGACGCCTGCGGTGCGGAAATCCCGCGCTGGATCCGCAAGCAACTGGAAGCGTACGGCGACGACACCCAAAGCATTCAGCGCTTCGGTGAGCAGGTCATCACCGAAATGTGTGATCGTTTGTTGCAGGGCGGCGCACCGGGGCTGCATTTCTATACTCTCAACCAGGCCGAAGCCAGCCTGGCTGTGTGGAATAACTTGAAGCTTCCCCGCTGATTGTCATCCCGCAGGAACATGGACCCTCTTCGGAGGGTCTTTTTTATTCAGAACTAAAAACGGAATGCTGTAGCGATGACGTCCTCGACACAACGCCCTCAACTCGTCTATCTGGTTTTCGGTTCCGAGACCTATCATCAGGAAGCCGTGTTCAGTATCGCCAGTGCCCTGGCATGGCTGCGTGAAACGCCGGACGCTGCACTCGACATCCAGGTTTTCAGCGATAACCCACAGCCATACGAAAAATTGCCGGTACGCGTACGCCCACTCGACGAGGCGACACGCCGACGCTGGAGCGAACCCCATGGCTATCACTTCCGCGCCAAACACGTCGCCCTGCGCACGGTGCTGGAAGAGTACGAAACCGCGCTACTGATCGACACCGACACCTTCTTCCACTGCTCACCGCTCAAATTGTTCGAGCGTGTACAACCCGGCACCCTGCTGTGCAACGACTACTACACCCAGTACGGCAACAACAAAGAAAACCTGCTTTACAGCGCGCTGTCGGCAACCCTCGTGGAACGAGGGCTGGCTGACGATCAGATGATGCTGCTCAACTCCGGAGTCATCGGTTTGCACCAAAATGATGCTCAGGTGCTTGATCGCTCGATTGCCCTGATGGACGAATTGTTCCCGTGCGCACGGGGTGCATACACCCTTGAAGAATTCTGCCTGTCGGTGGCGGCCTACCGCACGCTGGAAGTCAGAAAGTGTCCGGACCTGATCCATCATTACTGGAGCCGCAAGCAATTGTTCAGAGCCAAGGTCCAGGCCTGGGTCAGCAAACATGCTGGCCAGCCCATCAGCCAGGCAGCTTTGGACGACACCCGCCGCGTTTCGGCGCGACTTCCACGGCCGCCACGCTCCCAGCGAGTGCTCTACAAACTCATCACCCTGGCGCTGCCCGTACATTTGCGCCAGTTCATCCGAGAAATCCTCTATGGCTGCTACGACCACCCCAACGAGTTCGACAGAGCCTGCGGTCCTGTCTGGTGGGACAAGGCGCTGCAAAACCAGCAGGAACGACTTGGCACTCCGGTTTCCCGGCACCTGCTGGAGGATTGGTTCACCCATACGCTGGTAAAGCTGATCCTTGGGCAGCGACGCACCGCGATCCATGAACACCTGCTCAATTCGCCGAGTAAATAGAGACGTCGCGCCCAATCTGCTCAAGTCAGGGCTAAACATGCAAGCCAGAGCTTCTCATTAGGCGCCCAGCGTACTAATCTCAGGCGATGCCTGTCATTTTCAAGTTGCTGACCGTTGTGCTTTTTACTTGCCTGAGCTTCACCGCTCGGGGCGAGAAACTGCGTATTGTCACGGAACCGTGGGCTCCTTACGTCTATGAGGAGGACGGTAGATCCCTTGGGCTGGACTACGAAACCACCGCAATTGTCTTCAAGCGCCTGGGCATCGAAGTGGAATGGCAGTTCCTGCCGTGGAAACGTTGCCTGTCGATGCTCGAAACGGGGCAGGCCGATGGCGTGCTGGACATTTTTCACAGCGATGAGCGCGACGCGACCCTCCTCTACCCCAGCGAACCGCTCTCGGAAGTCCAGTTCGTGATGTTTTACGCCAACGAGCGACCGCACCCCTTTCGCACCCTCGACGAACTGCGCGGCCTGACCATCGGCACCTCGCCGGGCTACCTGTACAGCCAGGATTTCAGAGACTCGACGCTGTTCACCCGCGAACCGGCACCGAGCCATGAAGCCAACTTCGGCAAACTGGTTCGCGGACGGATCGACCTGTTGATTACCGACCGACGGGTAGGCCAGCATTTGCTCGACGAGTTAAAAATCCGCGACAAGATTACCGAAAACCCGGCCGTCATCAGCCAGCAGAGCCAGTTTCTGGCGGTGCGTCGCAATGCCGGCATGGATTTGCTGGTGCAGCGCTTCGGTGCCGAGCTCAAACGCTTCAAGCGCGAACCCGCCTACGCGGAGCTGAGCGCCCGCTACGGCGCCGCCCCGGCAAATCCCGCGAGCGCAGCGAGTGCCGTAAATGCCACCGCCACCCGTGCAAAAACCGTTGAGCAGCAGGAAAGCGGCGCACAGTGATTGCTCTGTTATACTCCGGCCTTCCCGCCAGGCTCACGCCCGGACGCTCGGAATCGTTCAAGGCATCTCGACCCCGCTACAGCGCAGCTTTTCAGCCCGCGCGAGCGCCCCAGACGAGCCTTCGAAACCCAGCAGGACCGGACGGGATAGCGTCCTCTTAAACGCCATTCGCGCCAGGCAAGACTCCCATTGGGCCAAGCCCTAACTAAAACAGGATTACTCATGTCCTTTGCTTCCCTCGGTCTCTCCGAGGCTTTAGTCCGCGCCATCGAGGCAGCGGGCTATACCGAGCCTACTCCGGTGCAACAGCGGGCCATTCCCGCCGTGTTGCAAGGTCGCGACCTGATGGTCGCGGCACAGACAGGTACTGGTAAAACCGGCGGTTTCGCCCTTCCGATCCTGGAGCGGTTGTTCCCCAACGGTCATCCGGACAAATCCCAGCGTCACGGCCCGCGTCAACCGCGCGTACTGGTCCTGACCCCACTCGCGAACTCGCGGCCCAGGTGCATGAAAGCTTCAAGGTCTATGCCCGTGACCTGAAATTCGTCAGCGCCTGCATCTTCGGCGGTGTCGGCATGAACCCGCAGGTACAGGCCATGTCCCGTGGCGTAGACGTGCTGGTGGCCTGCCCAGGCCGCCTGCTCGATCTCGCCGGCCAAGGCAGCGTCGACCTGTCCCACGTGGAAATCCTCGTGCTGGACGAAGCCGACCGCATGCTCGACATGGGCTTCGTCCATGACGTGAAGAAAGTCCTGGCCCGTCTGCCGGCCAAACGGCAGAACCTGCTGTTCTCGGCGACGTTCTCCAAGGACATCACCGATCTCGCCGGCAAGCTGCTGCACAACCCGGAACGCATCGAAGTCACGCCGCCGAACACCACGGTCGAGCGCATCGAACAGCGTGTGTTCCGCCTGCACGCCAGCCACAAGCGTTCGTTGCTGGCGCACCTGATCACCGCAGGCGCCTGGGAACAGGCGCTGGTGTTCACCCGCACCAAGCACGGCGCCAACCGCCTGGCCGAGTACCTGGACAAGCACGGCCTGAGCGCCGTCGCGATCCACGGCAACAAGAGCCAGAACGCCCGCACCAAAGCCCTGGCTGACTTCAAGGCCGGCGCTGTGCGCATCCTGGTCGCCACCGACATCGCCGCTCGCGGCCTGGACATCGATCAGTTGCCACACGTGGTCAACTTCGAACTGCCTAACGTTGATGAAGATTATGTGCACCGCATCGGCCGTACCGGCCGTGCCGGTCGTTCGGGCGAGGCGATTTCGCTGGTGGCGCCGGACGAAGAAAAACTGCTGAAAAGCATCGAACGCATGACCAGGCAGAAAATCGCCGATGGCGACCTGATGGGCTTCGATGCCAGCGCCGTGGAAGCCGAAAAACCGGAAACCCGCGAACGTCCGGACATGCGTACCCCGCGTAATCCACGTGGCCCTCGCGGTGACGGTCCGAATGGCAGCGGTGGCGGTCGTAAAGACAAGGGCAAAGACAAGGGCCAGGAAAAGGGCAAGGAAAAACCTGCCGGCGAACGCGGTGAGCGCCCGGCTCGCCAGCAAAAGCCACGCGAAGGCACCCCGGCCCGTGAGCAGCGTCAGCCAAGCCAGCCGCCGCGCGCCGCTGCCGATCGCGCTCCGGACGAGTTCCTGGACGACGATGTTGATAACTTCGGTAACCGCGTCGACTACGTGCCACAACAGAAACCGGCCCAAGGCCGTGGCCGCCGTCCGGGTGCTCCGGCACAAGGCACGGCAGCCGGTTCGGGCGCGCCACGTGGCGGCAAGCCACAGGGTCGCCAAAACGGTCCGCGCAACAGCGATGGCGCCACTACCGGTACGCCGCCAGCCAAACGCAATGGTCCACGCAATGGTGCGCCACGTGACGGTCAGGCTCGTCGCGAAGATTCGCGCAACCGCCGTCCGGCTCGTGACGACAAGCCGCTTTCGGAACCGGCCGTGCAGAACCCGCGTGGTCCGGCACCGAAGATCATGCACAAGGAGTCGAAGGCTGATCGCTTCCCGACACCTGAACAGCTTGATCAACTACCAAGCCGACCTCGCGGCGAAAAACCAGCGTTGCTGACTCGCAACCGCTGATTTATCGCTGAAATGAAAAATGCCCCGCATCGAAAGATCCGGGGCATTTTTTATGCACCAACATTTCCCTGTAGGAGCGAGCTCGCTCGCGATGGTAGTCAACGATAACGCTGGAAACCTGACACCCAGTGGTGCTCTCGGGTTTTTCGCGAGCAGGCTCGCTCCTACAGGGTTTTGTGCACGGCAATAAAAAAACGCCCGCGCTCGTGAGAGCAGCGGGCGTTTTTTGTCATGCGCGAAAATTATTTCGCTTTCACACCTTCAAACGAGATGATCAGTTTTACTTCGTCGGACTGTGGACCCAGGTCCATCATCTTGCCGAAGTCAGAACGCTTGATGCTGGTAGTGCCTTCGAAGCCGGCACGGTAGCCGCCCCATGGATCCTTACCTTCACCCACGAAAATGGCCTTGACCACGACCGGCTTGGTCACACCATGGATAGTCAGGTCGCCGGTCACGTCGGCAGTGTCTTTGCCTTCGGCGTTTTTGCCGGTGGACTTGACGCTGGTGGAAACAAACGTGGCCTTGGCGAATTTGTCCACTTCCAGGAAGTCTTTGCTGGAGATGTGCTTGTCGCGCTCGGCATTGTTAGTAAAGATACTGGCGGTGTTCACATTGAAGGTGATCTTGCTGTCTTCAGGCTTGGTAGCGTCGAAGCTGAACGTGCCGTCGACGTCCTTGAAAGTACCGTAGATGTAGCTGTAACCCAGGTGGCTGATCTTGAAGTTGACGAAGGCGTGCTGGCCTTGTTTGTCGACGACATAGTCAGCGGCCATTACGTTACCGGCGGACAGCAGCGCGGAACCGATTGCCAGAGCGGCGAGAGTCTTTTTCAACATGCTTTGTTTTCCTTGGGAGTCGAGGTTGAGCTTCAGGCTTTGCGACCCAGCATTCGTTTGAGGGTCACATCGCGATCGATAAAGTGGTGCTTCAATGCTGCCAACGCGTGGAGTCCGGAAAAAATTACCAGCGCCCACGCCAGGTAGAGGTGAATCGCACCGGCGTTATCTGCCTGGTCCGGCAGTCCGGAAACCAGTGCAGGCACTTCAAACCAATCAAACACCGGGATCCCGACACCCTCTGCGGTGGAAATCAGGTAACCGGCAATCATCACAGCGAACAAACAGAGATACAGAAAGCCATGGCCGAACTTGGCGCCCAGGCGCGTCATGCGGCTGTAGCTTGTCAGCGTCGGTGGAGGTGGACTGATGAAGCGCCACAACACGCGCAACACCATGACCGCCAGCAGAATCAGACCGATGCTCTTGTGGATATCCGGTCCTGCCTTGCGCCAGGGATCGTAGTAGCCGAGATCGACCATCCACAGGCCCAGGGCAAACAAACCGAAAACCGTCAGCGCCACAGCCCAGTGCAGAAAGATGCTGACCCCGCCGTAGCGGGAAGTAGAGTTACGTAGCTGCATTGCCTAGATCCTGTAAGTGCTGGCCCAAGACTATCGAGTTATCTATCGAATTAAAGCCGAAAATTTCGCTTTGAAATATCGAGAAATACGATCAAGAGTCTGAAATGGCTGAGTTAAGGCGAGATTAAAAGGCCAATGAGTGAAAAAGAATGTAGCCCAACCCAAGAACACCTTGGCACAAAATTTATTCGATTGGCGGCCACTGGTTTTTCTTCATGCATGAAAAGCGTGGCCCTTGAGCCTGGATCAGCAAACGTCCGATCTCTGTAGGAGCTGGCTTGCCAGCGAAGGCGGCCTCGAGTCTTGCATCGACAATCAGGATGCCTTCGCCGGCAAGCCGGCTCCTACAGGGTTACTTCCATAACTGACCGGCATCATGCCCCAGCGATAAATGTATTTAAGACAAGCCATAAATATGTATCGCCATTTCCGTGTTTGAACTTGATTAACTGAGCGCTCAACAATTCATTGATCAAGGTGAAAACATGGCTGTTACGTTTACCCCATTCCAAGCAAGTGGCACTTCGGTGCTGCCTCCAAATCAAACGATGTCGCCCGGACAGTTTCTTTTGTCCGATAACAGGCGGTTCAGCTTACTATTACAGGCTGACGGAAACTTGGTTATTAAAGATGGTGAAGTTGTAATTTGGGTTGCAGATGACAACCAACCTTATAGCAGGACCCTATATCAGAAAAAAATGAATGAGCCTCTGCGGTTTGTGATCGCCAATAACGGGATGCTATACGATCCTGCCAGAAGGCGTATGTGGATTGCCGAAAGCACCCATAGCATTGATAAATCGCTTTGGTACAACACTTGTATGGTTATTCAAGATGATGGAAATCTGGTCATTTACGATCAACGCACGGGAGATCTGCGCTGGGCCCGCTTTGGATTTGCTCCTGGTCGTATCCCAAAACCAACGGAAAGATTCACCAAAGTGCTACCGGATGGTAAAGAAATTTATGAATGGAAATTTTCACTAGGTCCGCTCTAATTATTATTAATGACTTAGCAATTAGTAGCTTTTGAAGACTGGAGGCGGGTTTAGGCAATCAGGATGGTACGGATCAATATGGCATTTATGCGCCAGTTCCGAACCAAGTCCTCCAGGAAAGAAACGGCCATTTGCACAGCCAGCAAGTATTATAAATATCAATATCGTTACTAGTGCTTTCATATGTCCTCCAGTTTTTGAAGAGCATATATTTTCAATTCGGGCGTTACCTATCATTTGTTTCTGATTATTTTGTGGGAAGTATCTGATGTATCGCTAAAACCTGTAGGACCGGATTGTGAGGTGTGCAATTCCGGACATTGCACAGGCAAAGCGGGCATGTCTCACGAGCAAAAAAAAGCGCGACCCTCGGGCCGCGCTTTTTTACGCCTGACCTTTACTGAGCCTTGGTCTCAGTGGTCGGTGTGGTCGCTGGCTTCTTCACCGGCTCAGCTTTTTTCGCCGGTGCCTTGGCCGTGGCTTTTTTCGCCTCGGTCTTGGCTGCCGGTTTCTTCACCGGCGCTTTCGCCGGCGCCTTCTTGGCAGGCTCGGCCTTCACCGGCACAGCAGGCTTCGGTGCCTCGACTGGTGCTGGCGCAACTACCGGAGCTGGAGTCGGGGCTGGTGCAGGCGGCACAACAGGCTCAGGCGCCTTGACCGGTTCCACCTTCTTCTCATCATCCGAACCACCGAACAGGTTGCTAAAGAAGTTGCCCTTCTTCGCTGCCACGGCGCCGGCTGCCGCTGCGGCTACCACTGGAACGGCCTTGGTCGGTTCAAACGACTTGCCGGCCGCCAGGTCTTCGACTTGGCTGGCCGCACGCTGGCCAGTACGCAACGCGCCTTCCAGGGTGCCCGGATACAAGGTGTCAGTGTGTTCACCGGCAAAGGCTACACGCTGAACAGGACGCTCCCACAGGCGCCAAAACTTGCTGATCTGCCCCGGGCCGAAGGCCAGGTAAGCGCCGCCCATCGAAGGGTCGGTGCTGTAGCGACGGATTTCATAGCCGGTAAACGAACCGCGCGCCTGTGGATAAAACTCGTGCAGGCGAATCAGTACCTGATCGACCATCTGTTTGTCGCCGAACGCCTGCATTACGCGGGCGTTATCGCCGGACAGGTTGATCACCACGTTGGCGCCGCCCTTCAAGGCAGGCTCGATCCACAACATGCCCAGGCCAGTGTTGCTGTAGATCTCGCCGGACATGCGCGCCTTGCTTTCCCACACTGGCGTCTTGAACTTCAGCATGATCTGGTCACGCCAGCCGTAGTTGGTGCCCTTGATCGCCGCCAGGTGCTGAGCATCCAGCGCCGGGGTCATCTGGATCTTGTTCAGGGCGCGCAACGGCACGGCCAATACCACGTAGTCGGCCTTGTAATCGGCGCTGCCGGCCTTGACGGTGACACCGTCCTTATCTTGGGTAATGGTCGAGACAGGGGAATTGGTCTTGATGGTTTTCAGTTGCTTGACGAAGGCCTGGGCCAGCACCGGGCTGCCACCGACCAGACGCGAAGCGCGCAGGTCACGGTCGGAAACGCCAAGGTATACGCGGCTCTGTTGTGCGAAATACAGCAGCGACAGGCGCGAAGGCTCGTCATAACGGGTACGAATCTGCTGATTCACCAACTCACGGGCAGTGGCCGGCAGGTTCAGGCGATCGAGCCAGTTGGACACATTGATCTGATCCAGGGCATGCAGTGTGTTGCTGGATGCCGGGTTCTGCGGATCGTCGATAGAACGCGCCAGGTCATCCAGGGTTTTTTCGTAGCGTTTGAGTGCTTCGGCGGTGGCCGGCTGCTTGGTCGCCAGATCCGCAGCGCTGAAGTATTCGCCGTTGATCAGATAGCCAGGGGTCCGTACAAACTCAGGCGCCGGCGTGGTGCTGAGCTTGAAAGTCGATACGTACTTGTTGAGGACCGGTTGGGTCTTGTCGTTGCCGATCCACTCGCTGGTGGCCATGCCGGACCGACCGCCCAGACTCGGCTTGGCTTCCAGCAGCGTGACCTGCCAGCCTTTGTTTTGCAGCTCATAAGCGGCGGTGAGGCCCGCAACCCCGCCACCGATCACGATCGCGGTTTTATCCTTGGCCAGCGCAGACACGCTGAACAGCCCCAACATCACCAGCGCACAGGCGCGTAGCCAACCGACAGACATTCAGCGAACTCCGGAAAAACACGTAGGAAAAAACTGTTTTGCGAGTCAGACGACTCAAAGAACCGCGAAGGATACGTCAGCCCTCAGACGCCCGCCAGCAACGTCTAACGGTCTATACAAAGTAGCTCAATCGACACAATGGGTTGTTCCAACGGCACGCATTGCATAGGCTTGCGCGATTGTATGTCCGCGCGTGTCACGGATCGCCTCGAGGAGAGTGAAAATGGGCCTGAATAATCAGTGGATGCAACGCGATCTCGCTGTGCTGTGGCATCCCTGCACCCAGATGAAAGACCACGAACAACTGCCGCTGATCCCGATCAAGCGCGGTGAAGGTGTCTGGCTGGAAGATTTCGAAGGCAAGCGCTACCTCGACGCCGTCAGTTCCTGGTGGGTCAACGTGTTCGGCCACGCCAACCCGCGGATCAACCAGCGCATAAAGGATCAGGTCGATCAGTTGGAGCACGTGATCCTCGCCGGCTTCAGCCATCAACCTGTGATCGAGCTCTCCGAGCGTCTGGTGAAGATGACGCCGGAAGGCCTGACCCGGTGCTTCTACGCCGATAACGGCTCGTCCTGCATCGAAGTCGCGCTGAAAATGAGCTTTCACTACTGGCTCAACCGCGGCCAGCCGAACAAGAAACGCTTCGTCACCCTGACCAACAGCTATCACGGCGAAACCATGGCGGCGATGTCAGTGGGCGACGTGCCGCTGTTCACCGAAACCTACAAAGCGCTGCTGCTCGACACCATCAAGGTGCCGAGTCCGGATTGCTACCAGCGTCCGGAGGGCATGAGCTGGGAAGAACATTCGCGCAATATGTTTGCCGCGATGGAACAGACCCTGGCCGAGCACCACGACACCGTCGCGGCGGTAATCGTCGAGCCGCTGATTCAGGGCGCCGGCGGCATGCGCATGTACCACCCGGTGTACCTCAAGCTGCTGCGCGAAGCCTGCGACCGCTATGGCGTGCACCTGATCCACGATGAAATCGCCGTGGGCTTCGGCCGCACCGGCACCATGTTCGCCTGTGAACAGGCCGGTATCCGTCCGGACTTCCTCTGTCTCTCCAAGGCGCTGACCGGCGGATACCTGCCTCTGGCCGCGTGCCTGACCACCGACGAGGTCTACAGCGCCTTCTACGACGACTACCCAACCCTGCGTGCCTTCCTGCACTCGCACAGCTACACCGGCAACCCGCTGGCATGCGCGGCAGCCTTGGCGACGCTGGATATTTTCGAAGAAGACAACGTCATCGAGAAAAACAAGGCCCTGGCGCAACGCATGGCCTCCTCCACCGCGCATCTGGCCGATCACCCGAACGTCAGCGAAGTGCGTCAAACCGGCATGGTGCTGGCCATCGAAATGGTCAAGGACAAGGCCACCAAGGAAGCTTATCCGTGGCAAGAGCGCCGTGGCCTGAAGGTGTTCCAGCACGCTTTGGAACGCGGTGCGTTACTACGGCCATTGGGCAGCGTGGTGTATTTCCTGCCGCCGTATGTGATCACTGCGGAGCAGATAGACTTTCTGGCCGAAGTGGCCAGCGAAGGCATCGACATCGCCACCCGCGACAGCGTCAGCGTGGCGGTACCGAAGGACTTTCATCCGGGTTTCCGTGATCCGGGCTGATTGATTTCAGCGGAATTTCTGTGGTGCCTGGTCTGTCGCTTTCGCTGGCAAGCCAGCTCCTACAGGGGATCGCGGTCGTTGTAGGAGCTGGCTTGCTAGCGATAAGGTCGGCACGACCTTCAGATGATTTACACCTTTTTCAGAGACCCAGCATGAGACTGTCCCGCTTCTTTATCGACGCCCCCTGAGCATCGGCGAGCACGAACTGCCCGAAGCCCAGGCCCATTACATCGGTCGAGTGCTGCGCATGGCCGAAGGCGATGCTTTGCAGCTGTTCGACGGCTCGGGTCATGAGTTTCGGGCCACGCTAGTCGAAGTCGGCAAGAAACGCGTTGTGGTGCAAATCGATGAAAGCTTCGCTGGCCAGGTCGAGTCGCCGTTGCAAATTCATCTCGGCCAAGGCCTGTCCCGTGGCGAGCGCATGGATTGGGCCATTCAGAAAGCCACCGAGTTGGGCGTCAGTGAAATCACGCCGATTTTCAGCGAACGCTGTGAAGTCCGGCTCAAGGATGAACGTGCCGATAAACGCCTGTTGCACTGGCGTCAGGTGGCAATCAGCGCGTGCGAACAATGCGGGCGTTCAAGGGTGCCGGTGATTCATCCACCGTTGCTGTTGGCCGACTGGTTGAAACAGACCGAAGCTGAATTGAAGCTGGTATTGCATCCGGTAGCCGAGCCGCTGGTCAGTCATGCCAAGCCTTCGACCCTGGCGTTCCTGATCGGCCCGGAGGGTGGGCTGTCGGACGCTGAAGTGGATCAGGCCAAGGCCAGCGATTTTCATGCTGCCCGCCTCGGTCCGCGGGTGTTGCGCACCGAGACCGCGCCGGTTGTAGCGCTGGCGGTAGCCCAACAGCTTTGGGGCGACTTCTAGGGCCTCTTCGCGAGCAAGCCCGCTCCCACATTAGAACTTCAGCGAATGCAAAATTTGTGTTCGGCAGAAGTCAAAGGTGGGAGCGGGCTTGCTCGCGAATGGCCGCGGCGCGGTCTAGAGGACGATCTTTGAGGCGCTACTGCACCGGATCACTTACCGGTTTGGCGATGATCGCCTTCAGTTCGCTAGTCATCGGAAACTCAAGGTTCAAACCTTTCGGCGGGATTGGCTGTTCGAACCAGCGCTGGTAGATGCCGTTGATTTCCCCTGAGCTGTAAAGATCGGCCAGCGCACCATTGACCAGCGCCAGGAACTGCGGATCGTCCTTGCGCACCATGCAGCTGTAGATTTCCCGCGACTGTTCCTCCCCAACCACCACCCACTTATGCGGGTCATGAGCCTTTGCCCGCTCGCCGTATAGCAGCGCGTCATCCATGTAGAACGCCGCCGCCCGACCCGACTGCAGCATCTGGAAGGCTTCGCCGTGGTCCTTGGCGCTGATCACGAACATGTCGATCTTGTGGTCGATGTTGTAACTCTTCAGGAAGCGCTCATTGGTGGTGCCGGCGGTTGTCACCACGTTCTTGCCGCGCAGGTCGGCGAAGCTTTTGATGCCGCTGTCTTTAGCGGTCAGCAACTGACCTTTGACGTAGATGAAACCGTAGGAGAACGCCACCTGCTTCTGCCGCTCGGCGGTCACGCCGGTGGAGCCACACTCCAGATCCACGGTGCCGTTCTGCACAAGCGGAATGCGGGTTTGCGAGGTCACCAGGTTGTAATTCACCTTGAGATCCGGCAGTGCCAGTTGCTGCTGGATACGCTCGACAATCTTGCCCGCCAGATCCACCGAATAACCCATCGGTTTGCCGGTGTGATCACCCACATAAGAGAACGGCACCGACGCATCACGATAGCCCAGGGTGATGGTCTTGGCACTGGCGATCTTACTCAGGGTGCCGGTCAGTGGCGCTTCATTGGCCTGAACCTGACCGCCGAGCAACAGACCGAGCGTGCAGCCGAGCAACGTGATTTTTTGCATTGTTATTCTCCGTTGTGGGTAGTGTTTTTATCAGATTCGGGCGGCGGTGACGGCGATTTCCACCAGCACATGCGGCCGCGCCAGTTCAGCCTGAACAGTGGTGCGGCTTGGCGCCTGTCCCGGCGACAGCCACGCCGACCAGACCTCGTTCATCGCGGCAAAATCTTCGGTGATGTTTTGCAGGTAAATGGTCGCGCTGAGCAGATGATCCTTGTCGCTGCCAGCCTCGGCCAGCAAGGTGTCGATTTTCGCCAGCACCTCGCGGGTCTGGCCGCCCGCATCCAGGGCATAGCCCGGCACCTGGCCGGAGAGAAACACCAAATCGCCAAAGGTCACGGCGCCAGACAGGCGCGGGTTGCTGTGCAGTCGGGTAATGGTCATTGCAATGTCCTCTTCGAATGGAATTCACGCAGCGCGGTGATTGAAACCGTGCAGGTCGATGGAAGGCTGGCGCTGGCCAATCAGCTCGCTTAGCAGCCGACCGCTGCCGCACGCCAAGGTGAAACCCAACGCGCCATGGCCGAGGTTGAGCCACAAATTGCGATATGCCGTGGCACCCAGCAGCGGCACACCGTTGGGCGTCGCCGGGCGCATGCCGGCCCACTCCACGGCCGCCTCGTAGTCGCCGGCATCAGGGAATGTGTCGCGGGCCTGGCGCTTGATCAAGGCCAGACGCTCGGGATCGACAGCGGGGTCGAAACCGACGATGTCGACCATCGCCGCCACTCGCAGCTGTTCGCCGATACGCGCGTAGACGATCTTGCGGTCGTAGTCGGTGATGCTCACGTCCGGCGCCCGATGTTCGGCGCCGATTGGCACGGTCAAGCTGTAGCCCTTCAGCGGATACAGCGGCAGGCGCAGGCCCGGTAGCGCTAGCAGCGGACTGCGGTGGCCGGCGGCGATCACCAGGTGTTCGACCGGCAGCACCTCTTTACCCAGCTCGATAGCGCTGACCGCTCCGTTGCTGTGGCGGATTCCAGTCACCGCTTGACCAAGGCGAAATTCGCAACGGCCAGATGTTTTTAACCGCGCCGCCAGTTGCTGACAAAAACCGTGGCAATCGCCGACCTCTTCGTCCGGCGTATAGATCGCGCCCACAAACGGCCCATCGGCCAGCGCCGGGTCTAGATCGGCACACTCGACAGCCGACAGCACCTGCTGCTGTTGCGGATCGGCGAGACTCTTGCGTGCATGCTCGAAGCTGCCGGCGCTGCGGAAAGTCACCAGTTTGCCGTTACGCCGCCACTGGAAGCCCGTCAGCTCATCGTCCTCACGCCAAGTCCTCAATGTGTCCTGACTGAACAGCGCAAGGCGCAGCAAGTGCGCAGCATTCTCGCGGTTCACCGAGCGGCGGCAAGCGCCAAGAAACGAAGCCATCCAGCGCCACTGCACCGGGTCCAGACGCGGGCGCAGCTTCAAGGGCGAATCACCGCGCAGCATCCAGCCGATGGCTTGCAGCGGCACACCGGCGTCAGCCAGCGGCGCAACGTAGCGATAGGAGAGCTGGCCGCCGTTGGCGAAACTGGTTTCGCTGCCCAGCGAGTCACGGGCTTCGACCACTGTCACTTCAAAGCCGTCGCGCACCAGCGCATAGGCCGTTGCGAGGCCAATCACGCCGCCGCCGATGATGCACACACGAGCCATATTCGTCCTTAAAACCGTTGTTAAGTCGAGGCCGAGGTTAGAGCCAGGTGACAGGCGGCGGACAATGAATAAAGATGCCAGACCCATAAACAAAGGTTATGGACTTGCCATGCGTCTTCGTCACATCGAGATTTTCCAGGCCATCCGCCAGACCGGTTCGATCAGCGCGGCCGCGCAATTGCTGCACGTCTCGCAACCGGCGGTGACCAAAGTGCTGCAACATGCCGAGCAGCAGTTGGGTTTCCCGTTGTTCTTGCGCGTACGCGGCAAGTTGCAGGCGACGCCCGAAGCGCTGGAGCTGGAGCGTGAGGTCGATAAGGTCAGCGAAAGCCTGCAAGGCGTGCGACGCCTTGCCCAGAGCCTGCGCCGCGCGCCGGGCCGCAGCCTGCGAATCGGCGCCACCCCGGCGCTGGCCCTTTCGTTACTGCCGCCGGCCATTCACGAATGGACCGGGCGCTACCCGGACATCGCCTGCGAACTGTCCAGCGCCCATAGCCGCGAGCTGGTGCAGAACCTGCTGATGCGCGAAGTGGATGTCGCCCTGACCCTGCAACGACCGGATCATCCGGGATTGAAGGCCCAGGCCTTGGCGTCCGGGGTACTGGTGGCATTGGCGCCGAAGGGTTACTGGCCGGACGAGAACGTCGGCCAACCGCTGCCACTGATGGCCCTTGCCGATGCGCCCTTGATTGGCTTGTCCAGTGCCGACCCGTTGGCCGCCCGGCTCGACAGCTACCTCGAAGCGGTCGAGCCGCCGCCCCGGGTGCGCATCGCCGTGCAGACTTATTCGCTGGCCCGGGCGATGGTGGAATCCGGAGCAGGGCTGGCGGTGATCGACCCGTTCACGGCCCTCGGCGCGTCCCCTGCTACGACTACCATTCGCCCACTGGCGCCGCCGCTGCCCATCACCCTGTACGCAGTGACCCGCGCCACCGAACCACCGCCCCATACTTTGAACGACCTGTTACAGATCTTCAGCCGCCGGGCCCAGGAACAACTCGATCGCCTGATCCCGACACCTTCTTGAATATGGTCACAAAAAAACTGTAGGAGCGAGGCTTGCCCGCGAAGGGGCCCTTAAGGCCGCCAAAAGCTTCGCGGGCAAGCCTCGCTCCTACAGGTCTATGTGTTCATGATTAGAGGACGTAAAACAAGATCGCCACAAAGTGCAGCAAGCTCCCGGCGATCACGAACAAATGCCAGATCCCATGGGCATGCCGCAACCGATGATCAAGAGCAAAAAAGATAATGCCCACGGTGTACAACACCCCGCCCGATGCCAGCCAGGTGAAGCCGGCGCCGCCCAGCGCCGCCAGCAATGGCTTGACCGCCACCAGCACGATCCAGCCCATCACCGCATAAATCACGATCGACAGAATCCGCGCCTCCGAGCGCGGTTTGATCTCTTGCAGGATGCCAATCAGCGCCAGTCCCCAGACAATTCCGAACAGCGTCCAGCCCCACGGTCCGCGCAGGGTGACCAGGCAGAACGGCGTGTAGCTGCCGGCAATCAGCAGGTAGATCGAGAAGTGATCGACCTTCTGCATGATCGCTTTCTTGCGCCCGCGCACGCTGTGGTACACGGTCGATGCGCTGTACAACACCAACAGGGTAAAGGCGTAGATTGCCATGCTGACAATTTTCCACGGATTGCCGTCCAGGCTGGCGACAACGATCAGCCACACACCGCCGACAAACGCCGCCAATGCCCCGACCAGATGCGTCCAGGCGTTCAATCTTTCCCCGTGATACATCGTTTCCCCACCTCGAAAATCGTTAATACGCCTCAAGCGTAAAAGCGCAATGTTTCAGAACACAAGGCCCTTGTAGGAGCCGGCTTGCTGGCGAAGGGTCCCTTGAATTTAGCGTTGTTTCAAAGACAGCCTTCGCTGGCAAGCCAGCTCCTACAAAGGTCCGCCAATAGCGGGCACAATCGGGTCATTCCAAAAAGAGTCTGCACCATGCTGATCGACGAAGAGTTGACCCTGAAAAAACTCGAGGTGTTCCTGGCCTTCATGCGCACCGGCAATCTGGCCCGGGCCGCTGCCGAGTTGCAGACCAGCAACGTCAGCGTGCACCGGGCAATCCACTCCCTGGAAAGCGCCCTGCGCTGCCCGTTGTTCAAGCACGAAGGCCGCAACCTGACACCGCTGGAAAGCGCCTACGTATTGGAGGAGCGAGCGCAGAAGCTGATTCAGGACGTGGTCGAAAGCGTGCGCCTGACCCGCGAGGCCGCCGGTTTTTCCGCCGAGCGCTTCAAGCTGGGCTCGCTGTATTCGCTGACGGTGAAGACCGTGCCGCAATTGATCATGGGCCTGAAAATCCGGCGCAGTGAGCTCAACATCGATCTGATTCTCGGCTCGAATTTCGACCTGTTGTACAAGCTCAAGAACATGGAGGTCGATGCGATTCTGGTGTCCCTGGACGACAGCATCAACGACCCGGACCTGGAGCACATCGCGCTGTTTTCCGACGATATCTTCCTGGCCACGCCAGCCGATTCCAGGTTTGCCCAAAGAAGCGAAGTCGACCTGGCCGAGGTCCGCGACGAAACTTTCATCACCCTGACCCAGGGCTTCGCCACGCATCAGGATAGCAATCGGGTATTCAGCCAGGCAGGGTTCGAGCCGAAGGTGGCGATGCAGGTCAATGACATCTTCACCTTGCTGAGCATGGTCAGCTCCGGTGTTGGTTATGCGTTGCTGCCGGGGAGGATTGCGGCGGTGTATGAGAACCGGGTGAAGCTGATTCCGTTGCAGGAGAAGTATCGAATGCAGCAGCACATTGGCGTGGTGTTCATGAAGGCCAAGGAGCGCGACCCGAATCTGCTGGCGTTGCTGGCGGAATGCCGGATGTATGCCAATCGCCAGATCTGAACCCGAGTCGCGCCCTTCGCGGGCAAGCCTCGCTCCTACAGGATTTGCGTATGCCGCAATATTTGTGCACGACACAAAACCTGTAGGAGCGAGGCTTGCCCGCGAAGGCGTCAGGTCAGTCGACTCTCGCTCGAAACTTAACCAACAATCGCGCGAACAATGAAGTACAACAACGACGGCCCAAGCAAGCACCCAAGCCCGGTATGGAAGGTCGCGGTCAACGCCCCATAAGGCACCAACCGCCGATCAGTCGCCGCCAGCCCCGCTGTCACACCGCTGACCGTCCCGGCCAAACCACCAAACACCATCGCCGAACGCGGGTTATCCAGGCCCATCCAGCGCGCCGCCATCGGTGTGCCGACCATCACCAGAATCGCCTTGATCAACCCGGTAGCAATCGACAGCGCCATCACATCCGAGCTCGCGCCAATCGCCGCGCCGGTTACCGGGCCGACGATGTAAGTCACCGCGCCCGCGCCGATGGTGGTCATGCTGATCGCGTCGCGATATCCGAACGCCCAGGCCATGCACGCACCGACAATGAACGGCAGCACCGTGCCCAGCAGCAGCGCGATCACGCCGACCAATCCGGCCTTCTTCGCTTCGGTGGCCTGCACTTCGAATGCCGTGGCGACGATGGCAAAGTCCCGCAGCATCGCGCCGCCCATCAAGCCGATACCGGAGAACAGCGTCAGGTCCGCCAGACCTTTCTGCCCGCCGGTCAGGGTGCCGCCGACCCAGGCCAGGACCAGGCCGATGACGATGGCAATCGCCGAGCCGTGAATGCGCCCGAAGGTCAGGCGCTTCGAAAGAATGACCGATACCCACATGATCACGCCAACGAACGCGAACGCCGTGACCAGACTGTTATTTACCAAGCCTTTCTCCATGAGATCCCACATATCAGCGACCTCCTACTGGAGTGCCGACCGGAGTAACTTCGGGCGGTTCATCGGGCAACGGTTCGCCTTTGTGGGTCCGGCTGATCAAGGCAATGGTGCAACCGCAAACCACCACCGAACCGATCGCCGCCAGCACCGCCACCGGGCCGCCATGCAGGGCCGTGACCACATTCTGTTGCGCGGCCATGGCCACCACCACCGGAATGTACATGGCGCCCCAGAAGCCAACGCCCATCTCGCAATCCTTGGTCATGCCGCCGCGTTTCTGCATCCACAGCCGCGCGCAGATCAGCAGGATCATCGCGATCCCGACCCCGCCGACGTTGGATTTGACGCCCAGCAAAACACCGAGCATGTCGCCCATGATCACCCCTGCCAGCGTACAAATCGCCAACAGCGCCACACCGTAAATAATCATTGTTGTCGTCCTCAAAGTGCATCGTCGAATGTTCTTTTTGTTGTTCGAAGGCCTGAGTCGGTGATTTAGATTTGGCGGCTTCCCTCCTCACGCAACAGCGCCTGCAGGGTATCGAGGCGGGCACCGTCGAATGCGATCACGGTACCTTGCTCGAACACCCGGCGCGCCAGCCCGGTCAGTACCGCACCGGGCGGCAGTTCGATTTGTAGACGTACGCCACGCTCATAAGCGCTTTGTACGGTGCCGCGCCAATCCACGATGCGGCACATGTTGAAGGCCAAATCGTCGCGCAAGGCTTCTATGCTTGTGACGGGCCGTGCACGGCTGCCGCTCAGATATCCCAGCGTGGGTGTTTTCAGCGACACCTTGGCAAAAGCTTCCGCCAGAACGGTTGCCGGCTTTTCCAGCAACGGGCAATGCGACGGCACGCTCACCGCCAGGCGCTTGGCCAGACCGGCACCGCGCTCTTTCGCCAACACGGCCACCGTTTTCATCGCGCCGTCGCTGCCAGCAATCACGAGCTGGTCATCCGCGTTGATGTTGGCCAGGTACACCGGTGAATCGACGCTGTGAACCTGCGCCAACAAGTCTTCCACCGTCGCCAGATCGAGACCGATGATCGCAGTCATGCCGTAGCCCTGTGGATAAGCCCGCTGCATCAACTCACCGCGCAGGCTGACCAAGTGCAATGCATCGCTGAAACTCAAGGCGCCGGCCACCACCGCTGCCGGGTAGGCACCGATGGACAATCCGGCGACGTAATCCGCCGGCATCGCCAACTGCCGCGAAGCCGCCACGCCAGCGATCAGCAGGCAAAGCTGCACTGCCCTTGTCGATTGCAATGCTTCGGCAGAATCGAGCAGCGATACATCTTCACCGAGCACATCGCTTGCCTCGCACAGGGTTTCACGCGGCACACGCTGGAGCATGCCCGGCTGCTGCGCGCCTTGGCCCGGGAACACCAACAAGCTGCTCACGCCGCTTGCTCCTGCGGGTTCCACGGATCAAACACCAGACTGGCTTCGGTGGCATTCTTGAGCAGCACCCGGCTCGAAGAACCGGCCCATTCGCGCAAGGCGACGGCGCCGAAGGGAGTCTGCAATTGCATGTCTACCACACACGCCGCCGCATCAAGCCGAGTCACCAGCTCTCGCGCTTGAGCACGTGACAATGACTGTGGCGTACGCAGAATCAGGTCGAGATCGCTGCCCTCGTGCAGAGCCGAAAATCCACTGGCCAGTTCAAACCCGGCGCTGCCGCTGACACCCCATTTCCAACCACAGCCGTCGAGCATCGGGCGCAATTGCTTCAGGGCTCGAACTGCCGGCAAATCCCGGTCGATATCGACATGACGGAGTTGTTCCGGCTGCACCCGGCGCGAAACCGAGGTGATCGCCATCGACGCTGCATAACGCTGCTCACGCAAACGTCCACGCACCCCGACCGCGACCTGCCCCGCAGCCGATACCGCACGGCGCACCACCACCGGCTGCCCCGCGCTGATGGATTCAACCACCCACGCCGGCGCATCCGCAGGCAACTGCTGCAGGGTCATGCCCCAGAGCAGGTCGTGGGCCATTAACGTGTTCACCACTGTTCTCTCAAAAGCTGGCGAACATGGCTCGATGCCGCGCGGTTGCTCGCGCCCAAACGGCTGCTCAGGTCACGGCCTTTCTCGGTGACATCACCAATGGCCTGGGTCAGGCATTCAGTCACACGACTTACATCGGTGGCGGTTGGCTGTTCAATCTGTTCCACCGACAAGGTTTCCCAAAGCAGACCAAGGCTGGCGTAGCTGTCAATGTCATACGCCATCGGCGGCACGCTGGCGGCCAGGGTTTCCAGTTCTTCGACGCTACGCAGCGTCACCCGCGCCGCCGACGCCTTGCCCATGGCATGCACCATCACGCCTGGATCACGCAGGGCAATGAGTCGGTTGGCCTGATAACCGTGAGCCAGAAATGCCCCGGACATCGCCTTACCCACCAGCAAACCGATCACTGCATGCCCGGCCAGACGGGCACGCGCATAACTGTCCGCCGCGCCAGCTAAAGCCTGATGAATCCCCAGCGCTTCTTCGCGGCGACCATAAGCCTGGCTCGGTACATCGACGATGGCGATCAGCGCACGTTTGTGCGATTTGTCCTGGTCGGCCATGATGACGTCATCCACAGCCTTGGCCAGGCCCCAGCCTTCGAGCAAACCGACCTCACCGTTACGGGCGCGGGCGAAACGGTTGTCGGGGTCGGCCACCACGGCGATAAACCGCACAGGCTGCTCGCCCAAAAAGCCATCGGCCACTTTCAGCGACGCCGGCAATCCTTCGACCGGTTTGGCATCGGAACTCAAGGCGTTGAACCAGTGCAAGCCTCTGACGGAATACGAACTCATGAGCGCTCTCCTTGATACAGATCGCGAACCGTGGCCGGCTCGATTTGCGGTTCGGCATCCAGACGCGCCAGCCGTTGCAGGTACAGTTCGGCCTGCCCGCTGCGTTGCTGCGTCGGCAAACCTTGCTGGAGCAATTCACCGACCTGCTGGCGGATCTGTGCGACGTCATCGCCTGCGTAGCGATCCACCAGCCCCGTGGCATAGCGTTGCTCGCCACCGGTCAGGCTCCAGATGAAGGGACGGTCGCGGGAGTCGTATTCCTCGAGCCCGGCTTCTTGTTCGATCACCTGCGGACCGTTCAGACCGAGCCGTGCTTCCTGGGTCACCAGCAAATAGCTGCACAACCCGGCGGCAATTGACATGCCACCGAAGCAGCCGACGCTGCCCGCAATCACGCCCACCACCGGTTGGTATTGGCGCAGCTCAACAATCGCCGCGTGGATATCGGCAATCGCTGCCAAGCCAAGGTTGGCCTCCTGCAAACGCACGCCACCGGTTTCCAGCAGCAGCACGGCGCGGGTCGGGATGCCATTGCGGTTGTCTTCGGCAGCCAGTTCCAGCGCGCCGGCGATTTTCGCCCCGCCGACTTCACCGAGACTGCCGCCCTGGAAGGCGCCTTCGATAGCGGCGATCACCACTGGCAAACCATCGAGATTGCCCTTGGCGATCACAACGCCGTCATCGGCCTGCGGCACCACGCCCTGACGCGCCAGCCATGGCGACATGATGCGTTGGAACGGGTCGAGCAATTCGCGAAAAGTGCCGGCATCAAGCAAGGCCTTGGCCCGCTGCCGGGCACCGAGTTCGATGAAGCTGTGTTTGTTGAGCAACGCGGCGCTGTCAGTCATGGCCGATCTCCTCGAAGCCCTGTTCCAGACGCAGGCGAACCACGCCGGGAGTGGCGCCGAAATCGTGGATATCGATGTCCATCGCCGACGGCGTCTGGCCGTCGAACATCCGCGCAAACAGATGCTGCCAGCGTTGTTCGCTGCCGTTGACCGAGGTCTGCACGGTGATTGTCAGCTTGCCGGGCTGACCCGGCTGGATCAGCACTTCCAGATCGCCAGAGCCGACACAACCCACCAGCGTACGACCGCGTGGAGGCTGCCCGGCGGGGAATTCAAAGGATAAGGTTTCCATCAAAATGCTCCCTGAATAAGGCTGTCGCCCGACTCAATACGGTCTATGAACAGGCAGGCTGCGAGCAGGTCGGCAGCGCCACCGGGCGAGGCATTCAACGCGATTAATTGTTGGTCGAGCTCATGTAGACGACGACGGCCGGTGAGGCTGGCGCTGCCACCCGCATCGAGTACCGCCTGGGCGCCGCGTTGCATGGTGTGCAGGCCCTGTTCCCCGGCGCGGTACAGCACGCAGGTGTCGGCCAGTTCAGTCATGATCGCCAGCAGCGCATCGAGTCGGGCGTTCTGCTCGCCATTCCCTTGAGCCCGGCTGCGTTTGAGTTGCGGCAGTGCGCGCTGGGTAACAGCAGGGAAGCCGAGTTGCGCTTCTTCGCGAGCACCACGCACGCCGTAGCGTTGAGCGACTTGAGCACCATGGCTGAGCGGACGCGGCATATAACGGTCATCAAGCAAAGCCAGGCGAGCGGCACGTAGAGCGACTGAACCCGCGGCGTTGGCTTGAGGTTCAAGGGCTGCCGCAGCGACCAGCAAACCCAAGGCCCAAATCGCGCCACGATGAGTGTTCACACCGTTGGTAGTGGCGAGCATTGCCTGCTCGCCCTCACGACCGATCAGGCCAATGGCTTCACGCAGCGGCAAGCCGATCTCGCCGATTTCGATAGCGGCTTCGGCCATTTCCTTGAACGCCGGCCACAAGGCCAACGCCGACGCGTGCATCAGTCCAAGGTGTAAATCGGTGTGAGCGCCGCTGCCGCGACGGTCTACCAGTGCCGGTTTCGGCGACAGATCCGCTTCGTCGATCAGCGCGTCCACCGCCAGGTCCGCCAGCCGTTCGGCCAGGCTTATGGTTTTCGGTTGCAGGTTGAATGCGTGCATTACCAGCTCCTGAACTTGGCGGGCGGGTTGTAGAGACCTCCGGACCACTCCACCAGATCGGCCACGCTTTTAGCGGCGAGCAGTTCGCGGGTGGCGTCGGTGCGGCGGATGCCGAGGTCTTCGGGCAAGGCAATCAAGCCTTCGCGGCGCATGCGCGCAGTGTCTTTAGGGTTGTGGCGCAGACCGATGGCGGTCACCCCGGCGACGGCGGCGATCATCGCCTGACGCTCTTCGAGGGAGCGGGCCTTGTACAGGTAGGCGATGCCTTCTTCGGTCAACAGGTGAGTGACGTCGTCGCCGTAGACCATAATCGGCGCCAGCGGCATGCCGCTTTTCTTCGCCACATCGATGGCGTCGAGGGTCTCGACGAAAGTCGGTTTACCGCCCTCCTGGAACGTCTCGACCATCTGCACCACGAGTTTCTTGCCACGTTCAAGCATCGGTTCGGCGACGTCGGTGTGGCGCATGTCGAGCCAGGCCGGCGTGCTGTGACGTCGACCACGCGGGTCATGGCCCATGTTCGGTGCCCCGCCAAAACCGGCCAGTCTTCCACGGGTCACGGTGGAGGAATGGCCGTCGCCATCGACTTGCAGCGTGGCACCGATGAACAGGTCCACCGCGTATTGCCCGGCCAGTTGGCTGAACATCCGGTTGGACCGCAGCGAGCCGTCGCGCCCGGTGAAGAACACGTCGGGTCGGGCGGCGATGTAGTTTTCCATGCCCAGTTCAGTGCCGAAGCAGTGCACGCTCTCGACCCAACCGCTTTCGATGGCCGGGATCAAGGTTGGATGGGGATTGAGCGTCCAGTTGCGGCAGATCTTGCCCTTCAGGCCAAGGGATTCGCCGTAGGTCGGCAGGATCAGTTCAATGGCGGCAGTGTTGAAACCGATGCCGTGGTTGAGCGACTGCACGTTGTGTTTTTCGTAGATCCCGCGAATCGCCATCATCGCCATCAGCACATGCACAGGCTTGATGTGTCGAGGATCGCGGGTGAACAACGGTTCGATGTAGAACGGCTTGTCCGCCACCACCACAAAGTCGACCCAGGACGCCGGGATATCGACGCGGGGCAGGTCACTGACGTCATCCACCAATTGGTTGACCTGAACGATGACAATACCGTCGCTGAAGGCTGCCGGTTCGATCAGGGCAGGCGTGTCTTCGGTGCTGGGCCCGGTGTAGATGTTGCCGGCGCGGTCGGCCATGAAACCGGCCGAGAGCACGACGTTGGGAATCAGGTCGACCACCAGCCGCGCGTAGAGCTCGATGTAGGTGTGGATCGCGCCGATTTCCAGCAGGCCGTCTTCCAGCAACTGGCTGATGCGCAGGCTCTGGGTGCCGGCAAAGGAGAAGTCGAGTTTGCGGGCGATGCCGCGTTCAAACAGGTCAAGGTGCTCGGCGCGACCGACGCTGGGCATGATCATGTGCAGGTCGTGCAGCTTTGCCGGATCGGCCTTGACCAGCGAGCGGGACAGAAAGTCCGCCTGCTTCTGGTTGTTGCCTTCGAGCACCACACGGTCACCAGGCAGGATCAACGCCTCAAGCGCCGCCACGATATTTTCGGTGGGCAACACCACACCGTCGGCAAGGCCCTTGACCAACTCCAGACGCCGCTGCTTCTCGCTGCGCCGCCGCGTCCATCGCGAGTCGGGGGATATTGTTGTTGTCATGACCACTCCACGGGTTCGCTGTCGTGGGGGTCACAGTAGGAGGGTTGGGTGGGGGGATCAATCAAGCAGGGTGGTGGATTGTTACGGTTAGGGTAATCGAATATAACCTCAATGACACACAAAGACCTGTTTATGAACGTAGCGGCGACTCACTGCAAATCGGCAAAATGCTGCTGACACACTCATTTGAACGAATGGAATCTATTTAAAATAGGCACCCATCCTAATTTCCCTTGCCTTAATCTCGATCAACGCTGCCTCAGCCTCAGCCTTCTGCTTTATTAGAGATTTTCCATGTAATTTTA
The DNA here is from genome assembly GCF_002277815.1 of Pseudomonas sp. ERMR1:02. GTDB lineage: Bacteria > Pseudomonadota > Gammaproteobacteria > Pseudomonadales > Pseudomonadaceae > Aquipseudomonas. The sequence continues at coordinate 512,268 of NZ_NKJI01000001.1, read as the reverse complement.
TACTTAAGTATTCTGATTTTAGCTTGGCTCTCGCCGGAGAAAGCACCGAATCAGTCTTCCACGGAGTAATAACTGCGTCGCTAACAGTACGCCTTAGATCATCCATAATAATAATGTGCTTTTTACTATGATCTTTGATATATGCCAGACCCGGCTCAACCAAAGTTCCAACCTCAATTTCAGAAAACACGCGTTTATTAGCACTTACTGCTGCGCGACCACTCATTTCCTCAGATAGCTCAGGATATCTCCATGCATCATCCACTCTTCTAGCTCTTGGCAGATCTCTTGATGTTTTTACATATGACGTCGTTGCCGCTGCTAGATCAAATTTTCCAAGTGATTTATTTGTATAACTCAACCATAGCCCATGGAGTTTCTTAGTAGTCATTGAAAACCAACTTTCCCCGGACGGGTCGCTTCTATTTACGGGATCCCCGGAGCAGTAGCTATAAGCATTTACCCCACCCTCATCAAACGGACTTAAATGATCCGGACTATTAAATCGCATCAAAACCAGATTAAACGCCCGATGTCCATTACCTAATAAATAACGTCCGGTGATTGCATCCTGCCGCTCACCGTTAAACCCCAACAAGCTAGTTAAACCGCTCTCGGCGGAACGATATCCATAGGGTGAATATTTAATGGGAGGGCGTGTCGACTGGCTAACCGTATACAGTACCGAACGCTGCTGATCTGTGACCAATAAATCAGCTTCCACGGTATCGCCCAGGCGTTGCTGTTGTGCCAACAACCGATCGCCGTGCTGCATGATTGAGAATTGGGTTTGGCCTTGAACTTCCGTGGCCAGGCGACTTTTGCAGTAAAAGCGCTGGAGGTCGTCTTGTCCCGCCGACTTCAAGCCGATCAGACGATCCATCGGATCATAGTGATAAGTGCAGCGTACTTCTTCGTTTTGGGAAGTCATTGGCAGGGCTCCTGCTGCTCCTTGCTGATGGCATTGAGCTTCGGCCATTGAGCTGGATGCGTCTACTAGCAGAACTGATAGGTAGGTGCGGCCACAGGTAAATAATCTGGCTCATCTACTTCGGTGTCTATGCGAATGCAATCGCGAGCAGGCTCACTCCTACAATGTTCGTGCACAACTCAAAATTCGGAGCCAGACCCAAAAACCTGTAGGAGTGAGCCTGCTCGCGATGGGGCCAGAACAGTACCCACAGTTCTCCATGCAGGAATCAGACAGGTCCCAAAAGAGGACCGATCGGTCCCAATTTGGGAATCTTCAAACTGAGGTTTTTGTTTAAAAGCTTGTCCGTAGGAACGGCGTGCGGCTACGCAGTCTTGCGTCGCTACCTACAACAATGCCGGAACCCGCTGACTAGCGGGCTTTTGCGGTGATCTTTATCGTTTGTGGGTCGCTGTCAACTCAGCGAACGGGCCTGGAAACCCGAGGTGCAGATAACGCAATAGCGCCATTCTTAACGTATGCTTGCACGCCTTTATTGTGTGCACTCCGTTATGGCGGCTGTGCGCGGGAGACCTAGTGTCTGCCGGGTTATCCGCACCCCGGATTTCCAGCCTGCGTACAGCTGCCACCCCTTCGCCTGGAAATCGAATGGAGCAGCTGAAACTCATTATGCGGAGATTCAGTATGTTCAAAGTCACACCCAATCCCCCGGAATTCGGCACCGATCCCCTCGAAGCTGAGAAACTCAAGGAAGCCGCCGATCGCGCCTTCTCCCATTACTTCCCGCCTGCCGACGAAAAGCCCGCCAAGCGCCGAAAATTTCAGCTCTTCACCGTCTCTCCCGATATCGGCACCGAAGCGCTTCTGGCCAACGCCTCCGAAGACCTGCTGTCCATCAGTGCCATTGCAGCCGATCTGGCGGACGATGTGGAAGGCTCGCGGCGCTCTGTAGCCTTGGCGCTCAGCAGAATGGCCGATGGCGTGCATTTGTTGGTGGAGCGGGCGCTGGATCAGCATGAGGCGTTGGCTGAGGCCAGGATTTAGAACCACAGGTATTTAGTGAATTGAAGGCCGCCATCGCGGGCAAGCCCGCTCCCACAGGGCTCGTGTCGTACATAAAATTTGTGTCCGACGCGGGCATTGTGGGAGCGGGCTTGCCCGCGATGGGGCCGGTGCAATCACCAAAAAACCTGGCCTAGTTGGCCAATCCGGCATCTACAAGCAACTCCTCCAGCGCCAACAAATCCGGCACCTTCGCCACCTGATCAGCCACCTGCACCGCCGCTTTCTCCAGCGAACACAACGGCACGTCCACATAACTCAACTGACTGTCGAGCTTGTACGACCGCGGAATCCCCTGAACCAGCATCGCAATGAACTTCAGTTCAGCCCGACCACCCAGCGCATTGAGAATGACGATTCGCGCGCGCTCGCCAATGACGATTTTGTTGCCGCACGCCGACTCGAAACTGATCAGGGGAATCTGCCGGTTTCGCCATGCAACTCGACCGAGGTACCACGGCGGAGCATCGAGATCGAACGCCGCGCTCTGGTAATCGATCAGCTCGGCGACTGCGACGTTGGGCAGGATCAGGTTGCGGTCGGCCAAAGGCAGCAGCAGGCCGGTGAGGTTGATGCTGCGCTGGTTGATACGCCGCTCAAGCATGGGTTTTGCTCCACAGGGCGATGCTTTCGAGCAGTACCGATTCCTGGTACGGCTTGCCAAGGTAGTCGTTGACGCCGATGGCCATGGCCCGGTCGCGGTGTTTCTGGCCGGTGCGGGAGGTGATCATGATGATCGGCAGGCGCTGCAAACGCTCGTCGCTGCGCACTTGCTTCGCCACTTCGAAGCCGTCCATGCGCGGCATTTCGATGTCCAGCAGCATGATGTCGGGAATGTGTTCTTCGAGCAGCAGCATAGCGTCGACACCATCCTTGGCGGTCAGCACGTTCATGCCGTGGCGTTCGAGCAAACGGCTGGTGACCTTGCGCACGGTAACGGAGTCATCGACCACCATCACAAGCAATGGTTTTTGCGGTTCGAATTCGCTTTCCTGGCCCGAGGTGCGCTGCGGCACATGGGCTTGCAGGGCGCGGATCGGCGCCAGCAGATCGAGAATCAGCACCACCCGGCCGTCCCCCAGAATCGTTGCCCCGGAGACACCCTGCACCGCCGCAAACTGCGGGCCGAGGCTCTTGACCACGATCTCCCGGGTGCCGGCCATGGCGTCGACCAGCACCGCGATATGGCGCTCGTTGCATTGCACCAGCAGCACCGGCAACGGCAGGCTTTGGCCCAAGAGCTTTGGCCGGGGGCTGGTTTTCAGCAGCTCGCCCAGATAGCACAGTTCATAGCGTTGGCCGGCGTATTCATAGGTCGGCGGATCGAGACGGAAATGCCCTTCGAGCTCGTTGGGCAACACACGGACGATACCGTCGATGGTGTTCAGCGGAATCGCGTACTGGTCCTCCCCGCACTGCACCATCAGCGCACGGTTGACCGACACGGTGAACGGCAGACGGATACGAAAATGCACGCCCTGCCCAGGCACAGAGTCGATGCTCATGCTGCCGCCCAGTTGCCGCACCTCTTCGTGCACCACGTCCATGCCGACGCCGCGACCGGATATCTGGGTGATTTTCTCCGCAGTGGAAAAACCCGGTTGCAGGATGAACTGCAACACGTCACGGTCGCTGATTTCACTGTTCGGATCGAGCAAGCCGCGCTTGATCGCCTTGCGCCGTACGGCATCCAGCGGCACGCCTGCACCGTCATCGCGGATATCGAAAATGATGTCGCCGCCTTCGCGAGACAGGTCAAGGGTGATCCGCCCTTGCGCCGGTTTACCCGCCGCGATGCGCACCTCGGCGGATTCAAGGCCATGGTCCAAGGCGTTGCGTAGCATGTGCTCCAGCGGTGCTGCCATGCGTTCGAGCACGTTGCGATCCATTTCGCCTTCGGCGTTGCCGACGATGAACTCGACGTCTTTGCCTAGCTCCTCGGACACCTGACGCACGATGCGCTTCAATCGCGGGAGCATCCTTTCAAACGGCACCATGCGCGTGCGCATCAGGCCTTCCTGCAATTCAGTGTTGATGCGGCCCTGTTGTTGCAGCAGGTTTTCTGCGTCCTGATTGCGCCGGTCGAGGGTTTCCTTGAGATCGAGCAAGTCGGAGGCGGACTCGAACAAGGCCCGGGACAGTTGTTGCAACTGCGAGTGACGGTCCATTTCCAGCGGATCGAATTCTTCGTAGCCCAGGCGCTCGGCGTCTTGCTGCCGGCTGAGGATCCGGCCCTGGGTTTCGGTATCGAGGCGACGCAACTGGTCACGCATCCGCTCGATGGTGGTTTCCATCTCGTTCAAGGCCACTTGCGCATCGCTGACCTGCTGTTCGATCCGTCCACGGAAGATCGACGTTTCGCCAGCCAGGTTGACCAGGTCGTCGAGCAGTTCCGCCGAGACCTTGACCATGTCTGCGCCGGGGTCCGGTTGCAGCAGCGGCGCCTCGGTTTTTACCGCACCAGGCAGCGCAATCGGAGCCGGGGCTTCAGGGAGCGTCGGGTGGCTGAAATTCCTGATCGCTTCGAGCAATCGATCGGCCGGCGGCAACGGCTCCCCGGCCCGAGCCGCGTCAAGCATCTGCGCCAGTCGGTCATGGCTGCGTTGCAGCAATTCAAACAACGCGCCTGTGGGTTTCAGTACGCCTGTTGATAAACCCTCGTAGAGAAATTCCAGCTCATGGGCCAGATCGCCGATCGGGGTGATTTCCACCATGCGCGCACCGCCCTTGAGGGTGTGCAGGTCGCGCAGCAGAGTTTCCACTTCCTGACGATTCGAAGGCTCGGCCTGCCAGCGCACCAGCGCCGCGCCGGAGCTTTCGATGATGTCGAAGCCCTCTTCGAGGAAGATATCCAGCAGCTCGCTGTCATGATGGGTCGAGTCGTCGCCGGCCGCCGGCGCGGCCATATCGACGTGAACAGCGTGGCCCTGGCGAAACGCGCGAATCGCCTCGATCAGTTCACTCGGGTCGCCCAACGGCTGGTGGTTCTGCATCTGCTCAAGTAACTGCGCCAACCGGTCATGGCTGTGCTGCAGCAACTGCGCCAGCGCTTCGCTGTAGCTGTAACGGCGGTCCACCAAATCTTCGTAAAGGCTTTCCAGTTCATGGGCCAGGTCACCGACCGGCTCGACCGCGGCCATCCGCGCGCCGCCCTTGAGGGTGTGCAAGTCGCGTTGCAAGGACGACAACGGCGCCGCGTTTTGCGGCTCATTCAACCAGCGTTGCAAGGCCTGGTTGGCGCTGTCGAGGATGTCGACCGCTTCTTCGAGGAAGATAGAAACGATTTCATCGTCTACCTCAACCGCGCGCTCTGATTGCGGGGGAACACGATCCTCTGTAGGAGCTGGCTTGCCAGCGATGGACGTAAACGATGACGCGTTTTCATTGGATATACGCGGCGCCTGTGAGTCCTTCGCTGGCAAGCCAGCTCCTACAGGGGACCGCGTTAGCGATGCGGTTTGGGCCAGTTCAGCGGTGGCATCGCCCAGTTCACGAATGCTCAGGGAGCGGCTGCCGTCACTGCGGATCAGGCCCATGGCCGAGGGATCAAGGCTCTCGTCGAGCAAGCCGTTCAAGGCGCGAACCCGGTCCGGGCGCGGGGTGACTTCCTGGCCGGCGGCCAGTTCGTCGAGCATGTTGATCAGCGCTTCGTGGGCGCCTTGTGCCTCGAGGAAAAACGCTTCGCTGACGGCCAGGCTGCTTTCTTCCACGGCACCGTAGAGATCGAGCAAGGCTTCGCAGAGTTCATCCACCGGATGCAGATCCGCCAGGTGCGCGCCCTCGCCGAGGGTGGTCAATTCGTCCAGCAGTGCACTGAGTTCCTGACGTTCGCCGGGGTGTTGCTGCCAGCGCTGCAACAGGCTTTCAGCGTCCAGCAGGATGTCCATGCCCTGGGCCAGGAAGTTGTTGATCAACTGCGGATCGCGCTTGACCCGCAGCGCGGTATTCGGTGTGTTCGACAGACTGGTCAGACGTTCCGACAGCAATGCCCGGGTACGCTCGATCAATTCAGTAGCGTCGGGGATTTCGGCCAGCGGATCCGTCTTGAGCTGGCGTAAACCGAGACGGAACAAACCTTCGGCTTCGAGCAGCACTTCGACTTCGTCGAGGTCGAGGGCGATTTGATGGGCTTTGTACTCCCGGGCCAGTTGGTCCAGCGGCGCGGCCAGCTCGACAATCGGCAAGACCCCGGCCATCGACGCACTGCCCTTGAGGGTGTGCAAGGCGCGCAGCAGTTCGTCACTGGCTTGCAGCGGGACGTGTTCGGCGGCCCGGTCGAGGAAGCGGTTCAGACTGCTCAAATGGGTTTGCGCTTCTTTGCGGAAGATCTCCAGCAACAGCGGATCGAGTGCCGTGACGTCTTGCGTGTCCTCGTCGGATGCCGACTCATCACCCTTGGCCAGAGAATGGGCGCGGACGGCCAACTGGTCGACATCATTACGCTGGCGCTGGGCATTGGCGGCGTATTCCGCCACCAGTTCCGGCAGCAAATGCAGCACATCACCGATCAGCTGCTGCACCGTTGCGCCCGGCTCCACGCTGTTTTCCAGTACGCGATTGAGCAGGTTTTCAACGGCCCAGGCCAGTTCGCCAAGCACCAGTGCGCGAACCATCCGGCCACTGCCCTTGAGGGTATGGAAGGCGCGGCGCAGTTCACTGAGGGCTGAACGGTTGTCGGGGTTGCTCGACCAGCGCGGCAAGTATTCGCGAAGGATCTCCAGCACCTCCTCGGTTTCTTCGAGGAATACTTCGCGTAGCTCATCGTCCACTGGTTCTTCACCCGCGGGCGGCGGCAACAGACTGCCCGGCGTGGTCAGGGCCGGAGGATTGAGGGCGGACACCGGGTTGGCCAGCACATCGGCCAGAGTCTGGACGACGGCCGGGGCATCCAGCTCCTGCTGGTGCTGCAGGGTCTGCGCTTCGCTGGGGCTCAGCACATCCCCAAGCATGGGCACATGCTGTTCACTGGGCTGTTCGTTAGGGAAGAAGCCGAGTGACGCCAGGCTTTTTTCCGCGATGTCGAGCAGCTGTTCACCGGGTGCTTCGGGGTCATCGTTGAGGCGCTCCAGGTAATATTCGAGGCTGGCGATGACGTCAGCCAGGCTGTCCAGTTCCTGCCAGCCGGGCTGGCCCGGATCGAGCAGCAGATGTTCGCGGATGAAGTGATTGCAGGTTTCGATCAGGCCCGCCGCCCGACTCAACGGAATCATTGCCAGTGCGCCACGCACCTGGGTCAACAATGCCGGCAGTGCCTGCAAATGCTGCCGGTCCCAGTCGGCGTCGATGTAGTCGACGATCATGTCTTTGGCCTGTTGAAGGCAGATGCGAGCTTCCTTGATCACGATCTGATGGATCTGCGTCAGATCGGTGGTTGGCAAGCGACCTTCTTCCTGGCTCTCGGGCTCCACGGTGCCGACCATGCCGGCCAGGGTCGCTTCGACGTAGAGCAAAGCCCCGGCGACGTCCATGAGAATTGCGTCATCGGGCACCCGCTGGCCCTGGGCAAGGCTCAGCACCACCGCCAGTTGATCGATGATGACTTTGCGCGGCTGACCGAAACCCAGCACCGCCAGGGTATCGGCGATTTGCCGTAGCGGCGCGAGCAAACTGTCGAGATCCGAGGCGTGTTGCCGGTCGCTGCGCACGAACAGATCCAGGCGCTCCTTGACCCGCACCAGCTCCTCGCACAGCGCCGCCAATACCGAACGCATGGCGTCGCGGTCGGGACCGGCCAGCCGTGCGCGTTCTTCATCGACCATCGCGTTGTCGGGCAGCGCGTCATCCAGTCCGTAGCGATCTTTCATGGTCAGCATCTGCCCGGTGGGGTGTTCGGCCTTGGCTATGTAGAACAGCAAACTCTTGAGCAGCTCCGGCGGCGCCGGCTGATTAATCGCGGGCATACCCTGCTCAAGCAGGCGCTTGAGTTCTTTGTCGGCGTCTTTGAACAGGCTGCGCAAGGCCGGACTGTTGGCGATCGCACCGCCGCGCATGCCTTCGACCAGCGCCGAAGCGACCTGCCATAACGGGCTCAGGGGCGCATCGCCGCACAAAGTTTCAAGGCGGGAAAACACCTTGGCCAAATAACCGAGGTGGGTGTCATCATCCTGCTCGCGCAGCAAGCCGACCAGGGCCATCTGCAACATCTGCCGTAACTTGCGCAGCACATTCGGCAAATCCGCCGGCTCCAGCAGCGCCAGCGATTCTTCGCCCAGGGGTAGCAAGTCCGGCAATTGCGGGCTGAACAGGCTGGTTTCCGACAACAGGCTTTCACCACGGGCGCTGCGCAGATCGTTGATCAACGGTAGCACCACCAGCGGCAAGTCGCGGCGGGCGCCTTGCACCCGGTCGAGGTAGATCGGCAGCTGTCCCAGCGCTTGCAGTAAAAGATGCAGCGCTTCGTCGCGATGGCTGACGCGATTGTGTTGCAAGGCCGCGGTCAGTTGCTCCATCTCTTCGGCAAGCAGGGCCGCGCCGTAGAATTCGACCATCTGCAAACTACCGTGAACCTGATGGATGCACGCCAGACAATCGCTCAGGGCATGCGTCGCCTGCGGATCATCCAGCTGGATTTCGATCGCGTGATGAGCCTGCTTCAGCGTTTCGGTAATCTCGCCTTTGACCCATTCGAGGGCCACATAGTCGTGCCGATCACCCATAACCACTCCAGTTTTCGCTTCAGTCACGTTGCATCAGTCAAATTGCATGCGCCCGCGGGCGGTTCAAGCTTTGTCCGTCACCTGGGCCTTGGTGGCCGGCAAGGTGAAACCGGACACCGAGCGCCGCAGCTGGCTGGCCATTTTCGCCAGGTTGCCGATGCTCTCGGCGGTGGCGGTGGAGCCGGACGAGGTCTGCGTGGTGATCTGCTGGATCACGTTCATCGTCAGGGAAATCTGACCGGCAGACGACGTCTGTTGTTGTGCGGCGTTGGAAATGCTCTGAATCAGCGCCGCAAGGGTTTTGGAAACTCCTTCGATTTCTTCCAGGGCCACACCGGCATCCTGCGCCAGACGTGCGCCGCGCACCACTTCGGTGGTGGTCTGCTCCATGGAAATCACTGCTTCGTTGGTGTCGGTCTGAATCGCCCGCACCAAGGTTTCGATCTGCCGCGTGGCCTTTGAAGAACGCTCCGCCAGTCGTTGCACCTCATCGGCGACCACCGCGAAACCGCGCCCGGCATCACCGGCCATGGACGCCTGGATCGCTGCGTTGAGGGCGAGAATGTTGGTCTGATCGGCAATGTCATCGATCAGGCTGACAATATCGCCGATTTCCTGGGAGGACTCGCCCAGGCGCTTGATCCGCTTCGCGGTGTCCTGAATCTGTTCGCGAATGTTGTCCATACCATGGATGGTGTTGTGCACCACCTCATTGCCCTTGTTGGCGATTTCCACCGAGCGCTCGGCCACCGCCGAGGATTCGGCGGCGTTGGCCGACACCTGATCGATGGATTCGGCCATGTCGTTGATCGCGGTGGAGGCCTCGGAGATCTGCTGGGCCTGATGTTCCGAGGCCTGCGCCAGGTGCATGGCGGTGGCCTGGGTTTCCTGCACGGCGGCGGCGACCTGGCCAGCAGTCAGGTTGATGGTCGCCACGAGGTCGCGCAACTGGTCCACGGAATAGTTGATCGAGTCGGCGATGGTGCCGGTGAAGTCTTCGGTCACCGAGGCGGTCACTGTCAGGTCGCCGTCGGCCAGGTCCTCGATTTCGTCGAGCAGGCGCATGATCGCGTTCTGGTTGCGCTCGTTCTTCTCGGCGGTTTCCCGTAACTGGCGATTAGTTTCGCGCACCATCACCATACCGATGAGGATGATCGACATCAGCGCTGCCAGGCCCAGTACGTAACCGCCGATGGTGTCGGTGTTGCGCCCGCCGGCGAGGTTTTCGAAACCACCGGCCAGGTGCGAGGCTTCGTCGAGCAGGGTTTGTGACAGGCTGAAAATGTTGGTGGCCGACTCGCGGACCTTGAACAGCTCCGGCGAAGTTTCGAGGATTTCATCCACGGAACCGGAGACAAATTCGAACAGCTCGGAAATTTCCATCAACCGCGCCCGCGCATCGTGGTCTTCGACCTGGCTGACCCGCAGCGCCACATTGCCCTGAAGCATGCCGTTTAGCACTTGGCCGAAACGCGCCGCGTCGCGACCGAAGGCGTCGGCAGCCTGTTGAGAGTTTTCGTCGCCGGACAACACTGTGTTTACCGCACCCAGAATGCGCTCGGCCAGCAGCGATTGACGCTGAGCCATCGCCACCTGGGCGGCCGGGGCGCCGCGTTGCAGGAGGATCTCTACTATTTTCTCGTACTCGACTTGCAACTGCGGCACGGTTTCGGCCAGGGTCGCCGCGACCTGATGCAGCGACAACACGGTCTGCTCGCTGGAGAGGATGGCGTCGGTGTTTTTCAGCAGCCGTTCCCAGTCCAGCTGCACGGCGCGCATTTCCGGGCGCACGGTGGCCGGTGCCGGTGGCAGGCCAGTGGAAGGGTCGCCCTTTTTCAGATAGCTCCAGCGCTGGGCAAAATCGTTACGCGCATCGCTGAGCAACTTGAACGCCGCCGCCTTGCCGGCGGCAGCTTCGGTGGCGTTTTGGCTATGCGCTGGGACAGCACGCGCAGCTCGCCGGCGTGACCAATGTACTGTTTATCGTACGTGGCCTGGGTGTTGAGGTACGCGAAGTTGGCGAACAACAGCATGATGAAGACGATCAGCGCGATGAACAGCGCGATGATCTGCGAACGACTGCGTGACCCTTCCATTGGCTTGCCTGTTTTTGCTTTTATCATCGGTTTGCCCAATTCACCAATACGCCCCGTAGGAGCGTGGCTTGCCCGCGAAGAACGATAACGTGGTGTGCCTGGAAGACCGCGTCATCGTTCTTCGCGGGCAAGCCTCGCTCCTACAAGTTGACGTGTTTACACCGCGATACTCATGAAGCCTTGTGATCTCGCCAACGCAAACGGACTGAACACCTGCCAGGTTTGCTCACGCTGGAACCGGCCTTTGATAAATGCCGAAATCGGTCCACTCGATTGATCTGCCGGCTCCAGGCTGTCCTGGGCAAAATGCTGCAAGCCGAAAACCTCATCGACCAACAACCCGGCAAACACTTCGTTATGTTCCACGACCAACACTCGCCGCTGCTTGCGCGCTGCCAAAACTTCGTGGCCAAAGAAACCACACAAATCCATGACCGGCAGCAATCGCCCACGCAGGTTAGCCACGCCCTTGACCCAGGTTTTCACCCCCGGCACCTGGGTAAAGCGCGGTTCGTGCAGCACTTCGCTGATTTCGCCCATGGGCGCGACGTACCAGTGATCGCCCAGGCGAAAGCCAATGCCGCTCCAGCTGTCCTGCCGGGTTGGCTGGGACGGCAAGTCGGCCGCCAGCAGGCGACAGCGCTGGTCGATCTGCAGCAGCAGCTCGAAGGCCGTCAGCGACTCGGTCATGGCCGGACGATCAACCGTTCAGCACATTGTTGAGGGTTTTGAGCAGGGTCTCTTCATCGACCGGCTTGGTCAGGTAGTCCTTGGCGCCCTGGCGCGTGCCCCAGACCTTGTCGGTTTCCTGATCCTTGGTGGTGATGATGATCACCGGGATGTGCCCGGTTTCCGGGTCTTTGGTCAACTGACGGGTTGCCTGGAACCCGTTGAGGCCGGGCATGACGATGTCCATCAGCACCGCATCGGGTTTTTCCAGGCGGGCCAGGGCCACGCCGTCGGCGCCGTTTTCGGCTTTCAATACTTCATGACCGTGTTTTTCCAGCATGCCGGTCAGTTTGTACATTTCAGTCGGCGAATCGTCGACGATCAGAATACGTGCCATGGTCTTCCCCATTCTTGTCGACGCAAGGCCCGCTGGCCGAGCGTCACTGTAGGTGTCTTACTGCGGCAGAACGGCGGCGAAGCCCGGAACATGGGCCTGGATCGCGTTCAGCAGTTCTTCCTTGCTGAAAGGCTTGGTCAAAAATTGGTCGGAGCCAACGATGCGCCCCTTGGCCTTGTCGAACAGCCCGTCCTTGGACGACAGCATAATCACTGGCGTGGACTTGAATGCACTGTTGTTCTTGATTAAAGCGCAGGTCTGATAGCCATCCAGACGGGGCATCATGATGTCGACGAAGATGATGCCGGGGTGATTGTCGGCAATCTTGGCCAGGGCATCGAAACCGTCGATGGCCGTGATGACTTCACAACCCACGTTCTTGAGCAGCGTTTCGGCGGTGCGGCGAATCGTCTTCGAATCGTCGATCACCATGACCGTCAAGGCGCTGGATTGCTGTTCCATAAATGCTCTACCGTCGCCTTTGCGAAACAATTTGTCCGTTTGCCGGTTAACGGCGGCTCGAAACCCTTGATACTCAAGGGCCAGTACAACTTGGCAGTCTTTTTAGCACAGTCTCCGGAACCAATCTATCGGGCGACCGGCACGGTGGTTTTTCCTTGACCGGGAACACACTCAGCGCCACTCTGACGCCACTTTTATACGCTGATCTTTTGTTGTGGAGCGAGCTCGCTCGCGATGGTGTACCAGCTGCATTGGTGTCGACTGACACTCCATCGCGAGCGAGCTCGCTCCTACACAGGTCGTCATTGCCCCCAAATTTCGAGGAAAGACCCATGAGCGTTCGCGTCGGGATTGTCATGGACCCTATCGCCAGCATCTCCTATAAAAAGGATAGCTCGCTGGCCATGCTGCTGGCTGCGCAGAAGCGCGGCTGGGAACTGTTCTATATGGAACAGCGTGACCTGTACCAGGCCGAAGGCCAGGCTCGGGCGCGGATGCGTCCGTTGAAGGTGTTCGCCAACCCGCAAAAATGGTTCGAACTGGAAGCCGAGCAAGACGCGCTGCTCAGCGATCTGGATGTGATCCTGATGCGCAAGGATCCGCCATTCGACATGGAGTTCGTTTACTCCACCTATTTGCTGGAACAGGCCGAGAGCGCTGGCGTGCTGGTGGTCAACAAGCCGCAGAGCCTGCGCGACTGCAACGAGAAACTGTTCGCCACGCTGTTCCCGCAGTGCACGCCGCCGACCATCGTCAGCCGCCGCCCGGATGTACTGCGTGAATTCGCCGATCACCATGGTGATGTGATCCTCAAGCCGCTGGACGGCATGGGCGGTTCCTCGATCTTCCGCCACACCGCGGGCCACCCGAACCTGTCGGTGATCCTCGAAACCCTGACCCTGCACGGTCAACAACAGATCATGATCCAGGGTTACCTGCCGGCCATCGTCGATGGTGACAAACGCATCCTGATGATCGACGGCGAGCCCGTAGACTACTGTCTGGCGCGCATCCCCGCCGCTGGCGAGACCCGTGGCAACCTCGCCGCCGGTGGCCGTGGCGAAGCGCGTCCGCTGACCGAGAAGGACCGCTGGATTGCCGCGCAAGTCGGCCCGACCCTGCGCGAAAAAGGCCTGCTGTTCGTTGGCCTCGACGTGATCGGCGAACACCTGACGGAAATCAACGTCACCAGCCCGACCTGCATCCGCGAAATCGATAATGCCTTCGGCACTGACATCGGCGGCCTGTTGATGGATGCCATCGATCAGAAGCTCAAGGCGCGTTGATAAGCCAAACCAACATTGCGTTATCATGCGCGGCCTGTGAAAACGCGATGTTGGTTTCCTTGTCATGACCCTCCCGTCCGATCTGCCTCCCGAACTCGCCCACTACGGCGTGCGCCCGGCCGATCGCCTCGGTTTTACCCTGTTCCTGGCGGCGCTGGTGCACCTGGCCTTGCTACTGGGCGTCGGTTTTACGGTGGTCGAACCCAAGCAGATCAGCAGAACCCTGGAAATCACCCTCGCCACTTTCAAAAGCGAAAAAAAGCCGGAGAAAGCCGATTTTCTCGCTCAGGAGAATCAGCAAGGCAGCGGCACTCTGGATAAAAAGGCAATCCCCAAGACCACCGAGGTCGCGCCTTTCCAGGACAACAAGGTGCAGAAAGTCACGCCACCGCCAGCGGCCAAGCCTGAAGTCCAGGAAGCGGCGCCCAAGGCTGCCGTGACCACCGTTGCGCCGAAGCCGAAAAAAGCCGCCGCCAAAACCGAAGAACCCAAGCCCGCCAACAAGCCTGCCGTAGCCGCCCCGACGTTCGACACTGAACAGCTGTCCAGCGACATTGCCAGCCTGGAAGCGGAACTGGCCAACGAACAACAGTTGTACGCCAAACGCCCGCGCATCCACCGCCTGAGCGCCGCCTCGACCATGCGCGACAAAGGTGCCTGGTATAAAGACGAATGGCGCAAGAAGGTCGAACGCATCGGCAACCTCAATTATCCCGACGAAGCCCGGCGCCAACAGATCTACGGCAACTTGCGCCTGATGGTGTCGATCAACCGCGACGGCTCGCTGTATGAGGTGCTGGTGCTGGAATCCTCCGGGCAACCGCTACTGGATCAGGCCGCCCAGCGCATCGTGCGCCTGGCTGCGCCGTTTGCACCGTTTACCGGGGATCTGTCGGATATCGATCGACTGGAAATCATCCGGACCTGGAAGTTTGCGCGCGGGGATAGACTCTCAAGCAACTGATCGATTGATTTGTGGTGATTGGGGCGACGCCTTCGCGGGCAAGCCTCGCTCCTACAGATGACCCCGTGTTCCTGTAGGAGCGAGGCTTGCCCGCGAAGAGTCCCTCAAGCAAACCCAGATCAAAAAGACCCTTGCACAGGCATTTCCTGTGCATCCCCAGCTTGTCAGTTCGCCCCTCGAACGCCACACTAGCGATCATGAAGAACGTCATCCCCAGCTACCTCAAGCATCACTTCCTGATCGCCATGCCACACATGGTCGACCCGAACTTTGCGCACACCTTGACCTACATCGTCGAGCACACGGCCAATGGTGCCATGGGGCTGGTGGTCAACCGTCCGCAAGACCTGAACCTGGCCGATATCCTTGAGCAATTACGCCCCGATATCGAACCACCAGTCCTCTGCCAGCATGTGCCGATCTTCATCGGCGGGCCGGTTCAGACTGATCGCGGTTTCGTTCTGCATCCGCCGGGCAAGACCTTTCAGGCGACCGTTGATCTGGAAAGCGACTTGTCCTTGTCGACCTCCCAGGACGTGCTATTCGCCATCGCCGATGGCGTCGGCCCGTCGAAAAGTGTGATCACTCTCGGTTACGCCGGCTGGGAAGCCGGGCAGCTGGAAGCCGAACTGGCCCAGAACGCCTGGCTGACTTGCCCGTTCGACGCCGACATCCTGTTCAACACCAGTAGCGAGCTGCGCCTCGAAGCGGCGGCCAAGCACCTGGGCGTCAATCTCAGCCTGCTCACCAGCCAGGCGGGGCACTCCTGATGGCCCTGCGGTTGATTTTGGGTTTTGACTACGGCACTAAACAGATCGGCGTTGCGGTCGGCCAAGTGATTACCGGCCAGGCCCGCGAGCTGTGCACATTGAAAGCGCAGAATGGCATTCCCGACTGGGATCAGGTCGAAGCGCTGATAAAGGAATGGAAACCCGACGCCGTGGTGGTCGGCCTGCCGCTGAACATGGATGGCACGCCCAGCGACATGTGCCTGCGTGCGGAAAAATTCGCCCGCCGCCTGAACGGCCGCTTCAACCTGCCCTTCTATACCCATGATGAACGCCTGACCACCTACGAAGCCAAGGGCGAACGCCTGGCCCGTGGCGGGCAGAAAGGCAGCTACCGTGACAACCCGGTCGACGCCATCGCCGCCGCCCTGCTGCTGCAAGGCTGGCTCGACGAAAACAGCGCGCTGTTCGAATCCTGAAGCACCTAATCCTGAAGAGCCGCCAAGCGTCTCTTTTAGCTACAACCCGAGCCACCTCACGCGTAAACCGGTTCGGGCCCAAGAAGGAGCAACCATGAGCCTGCCAAATCCCGCCGAACTGATCAGCCAGATGGCGATCCGGCTTGACGCCTATCTGGCCAAACGTGGCATCAGCGAACCGCGTTACATCGGTATCCGTACCGGCGGCGTCTGGGTTGCCCAGGCCCTGCTCAAAGAGCTGGGCAGCGATGAGCCCCTCGGCACGCTCGATGTTTCCTTTTACCGCGACGACTTCAGCCAGAACGGCCTGCACCCACAAGTGCGCCCATCCGCCCTGCCATTCGAAATCGAAGGCCAGCATCTGGTGCTGATCGACGACGTGTTGATGAGCGGCCGAACCATCCGCGCCGCCATGAACGAACTCTTCGATTATGGCCGCCCGGCCAGCGTGACGCTGGTGTGCCTGCTGGACCTGGACGCCGGCGAGCTGCCGATCCGCCCGAACGTGTTGGGCGCAACCCTGTCCCTGGCCGCCAACGAACGGGTGAAACTGTCCGGCCCGGAGCTTGCGCTCGAACTGCAAGACCTCGCCCTTTAATCCGCCCTATTGAGAGTTCCCCTTGCGATGACGCCTCTAGAAACCAAGCGCCCGCTGCAGCTCAATGATCAGGGCCAGCTGCGCCACTTCCTCTCGCTCGACGGTTTGCGCCGCGAGTTGCTGACGGAAATCCTCGACACCGCCGACTCCTTCCTTGAAGTCGGCGCCCGGGCGGTGAAGAAGGTCCCTTTGTTGCGCGGCAAAACCGTGTGCAACGTGTTCTTCGAGAACTCCACCCGCACCCGCACCACCTTCGAACTGGCGGCCCAGCGCCTGTCGGCGGACGTGATCACCCTGAACGTGTCGACGTCGTCGGCGAGCAAGGGCGAAACCCTGCTCGACACCCTGCGCAACCTGGAAGCCATGGCCGCCGACATGTTCGTTGTGCGCCACGGTGATTCCGGCGCCGCGCACTTCATCGCCGAACACGTGTGCCCACAAGTGGCGATCATCAACGGCGGCGATGGCCGTCACGCCCACCCGACCCAGGGCATGCTCGACATGCTCACCATCCGCCGGCACAAGGGCGGCTTCGAAAACCTGTCGGTGGCTATCGTTGGCGACATCCTGCACTCGCGGGTCGCGCGTTCGAACATGCTGGCGCTGAAAACCCTCGGTTGCCCGGACATCCGCGTGATCGCGCCGAAAACCCTGTTGCCGATCGGCATCGAGCAATACGGCGTGAAGGTTTACACCGACATGGCCGAAGGCCTGAAAGACGTCGACGTGGTGATCATGCTGCGCCTGCAGCGTGAGCGCATGACCGGTGGCCTGCTGCCAAGCGAAGGCGAGTTCTACCGCCTGTTCGGCCTGACCACCGCGCGCCTGGCCGGCGCCAAGCCCGATGCCATCGTCATGCACCCGGGGCCGATTAACCGCGGCGTGGAGATCGAGTCGGCGGTGGCCGACGGCCCGCACTCGGTGATCCTTAACCAGGTGACCTACGGCATCGCGATTCGCATGGCCGTTTTGTCCATGGCCATGAGCGGGCAGACTGCGCAGCGCCAATTCGAGCAGGAGAAAGTTCAGTGAAGCTCAGCATTCTCGGCGCCCGCGTCATCGATCCGGCCAGCGGCCTGGATCAAGTCACCGATATCCACGTCGAAGCCTGCAAGATCGTCGCCATTGGCGCCGCTCCGGCCGGTTTTGTCGCCGTCGACACCATCGACGCCAAAGGCCTGGTGGCCGCCCCTGGCCTGGTCGACCTGAACGTCGCCCTGCGCGAACCGGGCTACAGCCGCAAAGGCTCGATCATCAGCGAAACCCGCGCCGCCGCTGCCGGTGGCGTGACCAGCCTGTGCTGCCCGCCAAAACCAAACCGGTGCTGGACACCTCGGCCGTGGCCGAATTGATCCTCGACCGCGCCCGTGAGGCCGGCAACACCAAAGTGTTCCCGATCGGCGCACTGAGCAAAGGTCTGGATGGCGAACAGCTGGCCGAGCTGGTCGCCCTGCGCGATGCCGGTTGCGTGGCCTTCGGCAACGGTCTGGAAAGTTTCCGCAACACCCGCACTCTCTGCCGGGCGCTGGACTACGCGGCAACCTTCGACCTGACGGTGATTTTCAACTCCCAGGATCACGACCTCGCCGAAGGCGGACTGGCCCATGAAGGCCCGACTGCGAGCTTCCTCGGCTTGCCGGGCATTCCGGAAACCGCCGAAACCGTGGCCCTGGCCCGGGATCTGCTGTTGGTCGAGCAAACCGGCGTGCGCGCGCACTTCAGCCAGCTCACCAGCGCGCGCGGCGTAGCCCTGATCGCCCAGGCTCAGGCCCGTGGCTTGAAGGTCACGGCGGATGTGGCTCTGTATCAGCTGATCCTGACTGACGAAGCGCTGATCGACTTCAGCAGCCTCTATCACGTCCAGCCGCCGCTGCGCACCCGCGCCGACCGCGATGGCCTCCGTGAAGCGGTGAAATCAGGGGTGATCTCGGCCATTTCCAGCCATCACCAACCCCACGAACGGGATGCGAAACTGGCACCGTTCGGGGCCACGGAGCCGGGCATCAGCAGCGTTGAGTTGCTGCTGCCGCTGGCGATGACATTGGTGGAGGACGGTCTGCTGGACTTGCCGACGTTGCTGGCACGCCTCAGCGCTGGCCCTGCCGAGGCGTTGCGCCTGCCGGCGGGCAAACTGGCGGTGGGTGGTGCGGCGGACATCGTACTGTTCGACCTTGCAGCCTCGACCGTTGCCGGTGAGACCTGGCTGTCCAAGGGTGAGAACTGCCCGTTCATTGGTCACAGCCTGCCGGGCGTGGTGCGTTACACCCTGGTGGATGGACGAATCAGCCACCAGGCGTAAGACCGCATCAAGCGCATCGCCAGCAAGCCGGCTCCTACAGGATGTGCACCGTCCTTGTAGGAGCTGGCTTGCCAGCGAAGATTTACTGGAAGGCGCCTCGATTCTGCGCGTTGCGCAACGAAACCTGATCATTCAACGTCCAGAAGTCATACAGCACTCCCACGAAGAACAACCCACCCGTCAGCAGGTAAAGCAACCCACTGATCCATTTCCCCTGATACATCCGGTGTACGCCGAACACCCCGAGAAACGTCAGCAGAATCCACGCAACGTTGTATTCGATCGGTCCGGCGTTGAACCGCAGGTCCGCTTCACGGTCCATGGCAGGGATCAGGAACAGGTCGATCAACCAGCCAATTCCCAGCAAACCGAAGGTGAAGAACCAGATCGTCCCGGTCACCGGCTTGCCGTAATAAAAACGATGAGCACCGGTAAAACCGAAAATCCACAGCAAGTAACCGATCACTTTACTGTGCGTGTCTTGGTGCGGGACGGGAGGTTGATAGGTGTTCATTGATGACCTCGATTCACACGATAGATAAATATTCTTTAAATCTTTGTGACTTTTTTACAGGCAGCCGACGTATGGCAAATGCTACGTTGTCTCTCATCAAAGCCTTATAGCACCTGACTTCTGTCCGGCAATTGCGTCAATTTTTCGCTTATTTGGTTCCGTTAGACCCAAGTGGAATCGACCAACGGCCTCGAGATGCCAAAAAAAGCTGTTATAAAGTTTCGCGCTAACCCATACGAGCCTTGCCTAATGCGTCCTTTTTTCAAGACATGGCTAACCATTTGCCTATTATTGCCACTGGCCGCCCACGCCACCAATCGTGAGCAACGTCTTCCGAACGTTAATGGTTACACCCACAAATCCCATGCTTCTGCTCCGTCGAGCAAAAGCAAAAAGTCGACCAAACACGCTCCACAGTTGGTCAGCAATAAAAGCGGTCTTGTTCCGCCAATGGCGACCAAGGAAAGCAGCAATGTGCTGAGCCGCGCTGTTAACGTCCTCGGTACACCATACCGTTGGGGCGGCAGCAGCCCGAGCAAAGGCTTCGATTGCAGCGGCCTGGTGAAATACGCGTTTAACGACGCGACATTCGACCTGCCACGAACCTCCAACGCCATGGCCAGTGGTCACGGTCAGAAAGTCGATCGCAACGACCTCAAACCGGGCGACCTGATTTTCTTCAACATCAAGAGCCGTCGAGTCAATCACGTTGCTATCTATTTGGGCAACGACCGCTTCATCCACGCGCCTCGCCGTGGCAAGTCGGTGAGTATCGATACCTTGAAGAAACCGTACTGGGAACAACATTACGTTGTTGCCAAGCGGGTTCTGCCGAAAGAACACAACGCAATGCGGGTTGTTCAGCGCTGAGTTGAAGCCCCGTCGCCTGTGAGGCCCCCTTCGCGGGCAAGCCTCGCTCCTACAAGGGTTACGCATAACCTGTAGGAGCGAGGCTTGCCCGCGAAGGCGTTTCTGGACCTGATCAAAAATTATCCGGCGACCGCGCCTTCTCCCGCGCCTGATCGCGGGTGACCAATCCCCTGGTCACCAGATCTTTCAAGCCCATATCCAGCGTCTGCATGCCCAGCGATCCGCCTGCCTGAATCGATGAGTACATCTGCGCCACCTTGTCTTCGCGGATCAGGTTACGGATTGCCGACGTACCGAGCATGATCTCGTGGGCGGCAATGCGCCCGCCGCCGATTTTTTTGACCAGCGTCTGGGACACCACCGCGAGCAGTGATTCGGAGAGCATGGAGCGCACCATGTACTTCTCGTCCCCCGGAAATACGTCGACGATCCGGTCGATGGTTTTCGCCGCCGACGTAGTATGCAGGGTGCCAAACACCAAATGACCCGTTTCGGCGGCAGTCAGTGCCAGGCGAATGGTCTCCAGATCGCGCATCTCGCCCACCAGAATCACGTCCGGGTCCTCGCGTAGGGCTGAGCGCAGGGCTGTGGCGAAGCTGCGGGTATCGCGGTGGACTTCACGCTGATTGATCAGGCATTTGCGCGACTCGTGGACGAATTCGATCGGGTCTTCAATGGTGAGGATATGGTGATGTCGATGGTTGTTCAGGTAGTCGATCATCGCCGCCAGCGTGGTGGACTTGCCGGAACCGGTCGGCCCGGTCACCAACACCAAACCCCGGGGCGCGTCGGTCATTTTGCGGAACACATCGCCCATGCCCAGTTCTTCCATGCTCAGGACTTTGGACGGGATCGTGCGCAATACCGCGCCAGCGCCGCGACTCTGGTTGAACGCGTTGACCCGAAAACGCGCCACACCGGGAACATCGAAGGAAAAGTCGGTTTCCAGATGCTTTTCGAAATTTACTCGCTGGGTGTCGTTCATGATGTCATAGATCAGCGCCTGCACTTCCTTATGGTCCAAGGGCGGCAGGTTGATACGCCGTATATCACCGTCGACGCGGATCATCGGCGGCAGGCCGGCAGACAGGTGCAGGTCCGAAGCTCCTTGTTTGGCGCTGAAAACCAGCAATTCAGTGATATCCATAGCACTCCTCAATTCCAGTAGAATGCCGCCAACCTCAGACCCGCTGGCGCCTCAATCCTGCCTGAAAAGTCGCCGAACGATGATCAGGCAAGGCAAAAGTCGGCGAAGAAGCAGAGTTGACGTTAGTCAATGAGCATTCTGAGACGACTTTTAACGCCGCATGATCGAGTGCAGGCATTTTTCAGGCAGGATTGAATGTCCACGATAGCAGAGAACATCGAACGGGTTAGTTCACGCATCCGTGCCGCCGCCCTCGCCGCCCACCGCGATGAAAACAGCGTCCAGCTGCTGGCCGTGAGCAAGACCAAACCCGCACAAGATCTGCGCGAAGCCTATGCCGCCGGCCTGCGCGACTTTGGTGAAAACTACCTGCAGGAGGCTTTGGGCAAGCAGCTCGAATTGGCCGACCTGCCCTTGATCTGGCACTTCATCGGCCCCATTCAATCGAACAAGACTCGCGCTATCGCCGAGCATTTCGCCTGGGTGCATTCCGTGGATCGCCTGAAAATTGCACAACGCTTGTCCGAGCAACGCCCTACCGATCTGCCGCCATTGAATATCTGCATCCAGGTTAACGTCAGCGGTGAAGCCAGCAAGTCCGGCTGCACTCCGGCCGACCTGCCGGCCCTGGCCAACGCCATCAGCGCTTTGCCGCGCTTGAAGTTGCGCGGGCTGATGGCCATTCCCGAGCCGACGGATGATCGCGCCGCCCAGGATGCTGCTTTTGCTGCCGTGCAAAGCCTGCAAGCCAGTTTGAATCTGCCGCTCGACACACTTTCCATGGGCATGAGCCACGATCTCGAGTCGGCCATCGCCATGGGCGCCACCTGGGTCCGCATCGGTACGGCCCTATTTGGCGCCCGCAGCTACGGCCAGCCTTGAATACTTTCTTTATAAGGACCTGACATGAGCAAGACGCGTATTGCCTTTATCGGTGCCGGCAACATGGCCGCCAGCCTGATCGGTGGACTGCGGGCCAAAGGACTGGACGCCGCGCAGATCCGCGCCAGCGATCCGGGTGAAGAAACCCGTACCCGCGTTAGCGCAGAGCATGGCATCGAGGTGTTCGCTGACAACGCCCAAGCCATTCAAGGCGCCGATGTGGTCGTGCTGGCGGTCAAACCCCAGGCGATGAAGGCTGTCTGCGAAGCCATTCGCCCAAGCCTGAACCCCGAGCAATTGGTGGTTTCGATTGCCGCCGGCATCACCTGCGCCAGCATGAACAACTGGCTCGGTGCCCAGCCAATCGTGCGTTGCATGCCCAATACCCCAGCGTTGCTGCGTCAGGGCGTTAGCGGTTTGTACGCCACCGCCCAGGTGAGCAGCGAACAGCGCCAGCAAGCCCAGGAGCTGCTATCTGCGGTCGGTATCGCTTTGTGGCTGGACGAGGAACAGCAACTGGACGCGGTCACCGCGGTTTCAGGTTCCGGTCCTGCTTACTTCTTCCTGCTGATCGAAGCCATGACCGCCGCTGGCGTGAAGCTCGGCCTGCCAGCGGACATCGCCGCCCAACTGACCGTGCAAACTGCGCTGGGCGCCGCGCACATGGCAGTGGCCAGTGACGTTGACGCCGCCGAGTTGCGTCGCCGCGTCACTTCCCCTGCAGGCACTACGGAAGCGGCCATCAAGTCGTTCCAGGCCGATGGCTTCGAAGCACTGGTCGAAAAAGCACTCGGCGCCGCTGCGCACCGCTCCGCCGAGATGGCTGAGCAACTCGGTCGCTAATCAGCACTTAAAAAGGAATCAATAATGCTCGGACTCAATGACGCTGCCATTTTTGTGATTCAAACCCTGGGTAGCCTGTATCTGCTGATTGTGCTGTTGCGTTTCATCCTGCAATTGGTGCGGGCGAACTTCTACAACCCGCTGTGCCAGTTTGCCGTGAAGGCCACTCAACCGCTGCTCAAGCCGCTGCGCCGGGTTATCCCGAGCATGTTCGGCCTGGACATGTCCTCGCTGGTACTGGCGCTGCTGGTGCAGATGGTGCTGTTCGCGGTCATCCTGCTGCTCAACGGCTACCAGGTCAATGTGCTGTTTCTCGCGCCATGGGCACTGATCGGCATCTTCGCGCTGTTTTTGAAGATCCTGTTCTGGGCGATGATCATCAGCGTCATCCTGTCCTGGGTCGCTCCGGGGAGCCATAACCCGGGCGCAGAACTGGTCCAGCAGATCACTGAACCGGTACTCGCGCCGTTCCGCCGGATCATTCCGAACCTGGGCGGCCTCGACATCTCGCCGATCTTCGCGTTCATCGCACTGCAGTTGCTGCAAAGCTGGGTGATTCCGCGCCTTGCGTACTACGCGCTGATGCCCAAGGAACTGTTCGGGCTTATCTGATTCTGCTGCACCGCGTCATCGTTCTTCGCGGGCAAGCCTCACTCCTACAGGGATCGCATAAGTCCTGTAGGAGCGAGGCTTGCCCGCGAATGCCGCGCCGCGGTCTGACTGGATGAAATCAGGCCCGGCCTTTGCTTGCCGCTAACCCCAGCGGTCTTTAGACTTACGCCTCATTTCAATGAGAGCAGGGTCGATGCCAGCTGCCTTTCCCCCGATTCTGTTGGTCTGGTGACGCCGCAAGTGGCGCACTTCAGCGAACCCCTGGCGTTGGCCTGCGGGCGTTCGCTCCCGGCCTATGACCTGATTTTCGAGACCTACGGCACGCTGAACGCCACGGCGAGCAACGCCGTGCTGATTTGCCACGCTTTGTCGGGCCACCATCACGCAGCCGGTTTCCACAGCCCTGACGACCGTAAGCCCGGTTGGTGGGACAGCTGCATCGGCCCCGGCAAGCCAATCGACACCAACAAGTTCTTCGTGGTCAGCCTGAACAACCTCGGCGGCTGCAACGGCTCAACCGGCCCGAGCAGCACCAACCCGGAGACCGGCAAGCCGTTCGGCGCCGATTTCCCGGTATTGACCGTGGAAGACTGGGTGCACAGCCAGGCGCGCCTGGCAGACCGCCTTGGCATCGGCCAATGGGCCGCCGTTATCGGTGGCAGCCTCGGTGGCATGCAGGCGATGCAATGGAGCATCACTTACCCTGACCGCATCCGTCACTGCCTGGCCATCGCCTCGGCACCCAAGCTGTCGGCGCAGAACATCGCCTTCAACGAAGTGGCGCGCCAGGCCATCCTCACCGACCCTGAGTTCCACGGCGGTTCGTTCCAGGAACACAACGTGATCCCCAAGCGCGGGCTGATGCTGGCGCGGATGGTCGGGCACATCACCTACCTGTCCGACGACTCCATGGGCGAGAAATTCGGGCGCGGCCTGAAAAGCGAGAAGCTCAACTACGACTTCCACAGCGTCGAGTTCCAGGTCGAAAGCTATCTGCGCTATCAGGGTGAAGAGTTCTCCGGGCGTTTCGACGCCAACACCTACCTGCTGATGACCAAGGCCCTGGACTATTTCGATCCGGCAGCCAACTTCGACGATGACCTGGCGAAGACCTTCGCCGGCGCCACCGCCAAGTTCTGCGTGATGTCGTTCACCACCGACTGGCGCTTCTCCCCGGCCCGCTCGCGGGAACTGGTGGATGCGCTGATGGCTGCGCGTAAGGACGTCTGCTACCTGGAAATCGACGCGCCGCAAGGCCACGACGCCTTCCTGATTCCGATCCCGCGATACTTGCAGGCGTTCGGCAATTACATGAACCGCATTACGTTGTGAGATAGCCATGAGAGCTGATCTGGAAATCATCCAGGAATGGATCCCCGCCGGCAGCCGCGTGCTCGACCTCGGTTGCGGGAACGGCGAATTGCTGACCTGGCTGCGCGACAACAAGCAGGTCACCGGTTACGGCCTGGAAAACGATGCGGACAACATCGCCGAATGTGTGGCCAAGGGCATCAACGTCATCGAACAGGACCTGGACAAGGGCCTGGGCAACTTCGCCAGCAACAGTTTCGACATTGTGGTCATGACCCAGGCGCTGCAAGCAGTGCACTACCCGGACAAGATCCTCGACGAAATGCTGCGGGTCGGCCGCCAGTGCATCATTACTTTCCCGAATTTCGGTCACTGGCGTTGCCGCTGGTACCTGGCGAGCAAGGGCCGGATGCCGGTTTCCGAGTTTCTGCCCTACACCTGGTACAACACGCCGAACATTCACTTCTGCACCTTCGCGGACTTTGAAGCGTTGTGCCTCGAACGTGAAGCCAAGGTCATTGATCGGCTTGCCGTGGATCAACAGCATCGACACGGGTGGGCCAGTAAGCTATGGCCTAATCTGTTAGGTGAGATCGGCATTTACCGCGTCAGCAGCCCGGGGCTTGCAGACCACAAGGTCGCGGTCTGAACACCTTATTTCGAGGAGAACGATCATGGGTCGTCTAGCGCTGTTTCTACTCACTGCCTGCCTGAGCGTCACGGCCATGTCCGCTGATGCGATCAAAGGTGACCGCAAGGAAGTCTTTGGTGATACGACGGTGCACTACAACACCTTCAACTCCACGTTCCTGACACCGGACATCGCCAAGGCCGCGGAGCTCACCCGCAGCAAGAACCAGGGCGTGATCAATATTTCGGTGATCAAGGACGGCAAGCCGCAGATGGCCCAGGTCAGTGGCACAATCAAAGACCTGACCAGCCAGAGCGTGAATCTGAATTTCCGCCAGATCACCGAGCAAGGCGCGATCTACTACATCGCCCAATACCCGGTTGAACAGCAGGAAACCCGCACCTTCGATATCAAGGTGCAAACGGGTGACAAAATCAACACCATCAACTTTAACCAAGAGCTCTTCCCCGGCGAATGATCAACTTCACGCAACTCGTACTGGCCAGCCATAACGCCGGCAAACTCAAGGAACTCCAGGCCATGCTCGGCGAGTCGGTGCAACTGCGCTCGATTGGCGAGTTCAGCAGCGTGGAGCCTGAAGAAACCGGTTTGTCGTTCGTCGAGAACGCCATCCTCAAGGCCCGCAATGCCGCGCGCATTTCCGGCCTGCCGGCACTGGCCGACGATTCCGGACTGGCGGTGGACTTCCTCGGCGGCGCGCCTGGCATCTACTCGGCGCGTTATGCCGACGGCCAAGGCGATGCGGCGAACAACGCCAAACTGCTCGATGTGTTGAAGGACGTGCCGCAAGCCGAACGCGGCGCGCAGTTCGTCTGCGTGCTGGCGTTGGTACGACATGCTGACGATCCACTGCCGATTCTCTGCGAAGGTCTGTGGCAGGGGCGCATTCTGACGCAGGCCAGCGGCGAACACGGCTTTGGCTACGACCCGTTGTTCTGGGTTCCTGAACGCGAATGCTCCAGCGCCGAGCTGAGCCCCAGCGACAAGAACCAGATCAGTCACCGCGCCCGTGCAATGGATCTGCTGCGCCAGCGTCTGGGCTTGAAATGACCCGCGAATCATCCGCCTCGCCGCTGATTTTCGGCGGCGACGCACAACCGCCTCGGGCGGCCTTGCCTGTGCTGCCGCCCTTGGCGCTGTACATCCACATTCCGTGGTGCGTACGCAAATGCCCTTACTGCGACTTCAACTCCCACACCGCCAGCAAAGTGCTGCCGGAAGAAGAGTATGTGGACGCACTGCTGGCTGACCTTGATCAGGACCTGCACGCTGTCTATGGCCGCGAACTGAGTTCGATCTTCTTCGGTGGTGGCACGCCAAGCCTGTTCAGTGCCCAAGCCCTGGGCCGTTTGCTCAAGGGCGTCGAACAACGCATCCCGTTTGCCAGCGACATCGAAATCACCCTGGAAGCCAATCCGGGGACGTTCGAGCAAGAGAAGTTTGTGGCCTACCGCGCACTGGGCATCAATCGGCTGTCGATTGGCATCCAGAGTTTTCAACAAGAAAAGCTCCAGGCGCTGGGGCGGATTCACAACGGCGACGAAGCCGTGCGAGCCGCCGGCATGGCGCGTCAGGCCGGGTTCGACAACTTCAATCTGGATCTGATGCACGGTTTGCCCGATCAGTCCCTGGATGACGCGCTAAGCGACCTGCGCCAGGCCATCGACTTGAAGCCGACCCATTTGTCCTGGTATCAGCTGACCCTGGAACCGAACACGGTGTTCTGGAACCAGCCGCCGACGCTGCCGGAAGACGACACGCTGTGGGACATTCAGGAGGCCGGTCAGGCGCTGCTGGCCGAGCACGGCTACGCGCAATACGAGGTCTCGGCCTATGCCCAGCCCGGTCGTCCGGCGCGGCATAACCTCAATTACTGGAGCTTTGGCGATTTCATCGGCATCGGTGCCGGCGCCCATGGCAAACTCAGCCATCCAGACGGGCGCATCATCCGTACCTGGAAAACCCGTCTGCCGAAGGACTACCTGAACCCGGCGAAACGCTTTCAGGCCGGCGAGAAAGCGCTGACCAATGAAGAAATGCCTTTCGAGTTCCTGATGAACGCCTTGCGTCTGACCGAGGGCGTCGAGGCTCGACTGTATTCGGAACGTACAGGTTTGACTCTGGAAAGCCTTGCCGAAGCCCGCCGTGAAGCCGAACAAAGTGGCCTGTTGCAGGTCGAACCGTCACGTCTGGCGGCCACCGAGCGCGGACAACTCTTCCTCAACGACTTGCTGCAGAAATTTCTGGGCTGATCTCAGACCAAAGGGAAAACGAATGGATTTGATACTCGACCTGCTCGCCACCGTGTCTCGCTGGAGCCGCAGCAATCTCTCGGAAATCGCCCTGGCCCTGGTGGGTTGCCTGCTGGTGCTGTTTGGCGCGGATTTCAAAGGCTGGGTCGATCAACGCCTGGGCAGCATCGCCGGCGCCTTGCGCGTCCCGCTGATGGCCCTGCTGTGCATGATCGGAAGCGGCGCCGCGCTTATCTACGCCACGCCGTGGATCGTCAAGGGCTTGAGCCAGTTCAACAACTACAGCCTGGCGCCGGTGTTGTTGGTGGTGTTGGTGCTTATCGGGGTCGTCGCTGACCGCCGCTGATCCGAGCAAAAAAAATCCTGTAGGAGCGAGGCTTGCCCGCGAAGGCGACGCTACGGTGTAGCTGATACACCGAGTTATCGTTCTTCGCGGGCAAGCCTCGCTCCTACAGGTTTCAGGTCGGTCAGGACTGCTTTTCGAACTTCAAATCCCAAACGCCATGCCCAAGACGTTCGCCGCGGCGTTCGAACTTGGTGATCGGGCGTTCGGCCGGGCGTGGCACGCACTTGCCGTCTTCGGCCAGGTTGCGATAACCCGGCGCGACATTCATCACTTCCAGCATGTATTCGGCATACGGCTCCCAGTCGGTGGCCATGTGCAGAACGCCGCCAACCTTCAACTTGCTGCGCACCAGCTCAGCGAACGATGCCTGAACGATACGACGCTTGTGGTGACGGCTCTTGTGCCACGGGTCCGGGAAAAACAGCATCAGGCGATCGAGGCTGTTGTCGGCGATGCAACGGTTGAGGACTTCGATTGCATCGCAATCGTAAACCCGCAGGTTGGTCAGGCCCTGGGTCAGCACGCCATTGAGCAACGCACCAACACCCGGACGGTGTACCTCGACGCCGATAAAATCCTGCTCCGGCGAAGCGGCGGCCATTTCCAGCAGCGAATGGCCCATGCCGAAACCGATTTCCAGCGAGCGCGGTGCTGAGCGGCCGAACACCTGGTCGTAATCCACCGGTGCGTCAGCCAATGGCAGCACGAACAGCGGTGTGCCCTGCTCCAGACCTTTTTGCTGGCCTTCGGTCATGCGCCCGGCGCGCATCACGAAACTCTTGATGCGGCGGTGTTGGCGCTCGTCGCCTTCTTCCGTCTGGATTGGCGTGTCGTTCGATTCAGTCATCAATGGCTCTTACTTGATCAGACCATCCAGCGGCGAAGAGGCGCTGGCATAGAGTTTTTTCGGCATGCGGCCGGCAAGGTAGGCCAGGCGGCCCGCAACGATGGCGTGTTTCATGGCTTCAGCCATCATGATCGGCTGTTGGGCGTGGGCGATAGCCGAGTTCATCAGCACCGCGTCACAGCCCAGCTCCATGGAGATGGTGGCGTCGGAAGCCGTGCCGACACCGGCATCCACCAGCACTGGAATTTTTGCTTCTTCGAGGATGATCTGCAGGTTGTACGGGTTGCAGATCCCCAGCCCCGAACCGATCAGACCGGCAAGCGGCATCACCGCGATGCAGCCGATTTCCGCCAGTTGCCGGGCAATGATCGGGTCATCGCTGGTGTAGACCATCACGTCGAAACCTTCCTTGACCAAGGACTCGGCGGCCTTGAGGGTTTCGATCACGTTGGGGAACAGGGTTTTTTGATCCGCCAGCACTTCCAGCTTCACCAGATTGTGGCCGTCGAGCAGCTCACGGGCCAGGCGGCAGGTGCGCACGGCCTCGACAGCGTCGTAGCAACCAGCGGTGTTCGGCAGGAAGGTGTAGCGATCCGGCGACAGGAAATCCAGCAGGTTCGGCTCGCCCTGGTTCTGGCCGAGGTTGGTACGGCGCACGGCGAACGTGACGATCTCGGCACCCGAGGCTTCGATGGCCAGACGGGTTTCTTCCATGTCACGGTATTTGCCGGTACCGACCAGCAAACGCGACTGGTAAGTACGACCGGCCAGAACGAAAGGCTTGTCGCTACGAACGATGCTCATGGGAAATCCTCTATAGGGGTGAGGGTCTTGCAGAATTTTCGGCCCATGCAGGCCTGACGGCTAGCCGCCGCCGATGGCGTGCACGACTTCGATGTTATCGCCGTCATTCAATGTCGTGTCTGCATGCTGACTGCGCGGGACGATATCCAGATTGAGTTCTACTGCCACGCGGCGTCCGGTCAGGTCCAGACGGGTCAGCAGGGCCGCAACGGTTTCACCGTCGGGCAGTTCAAAGGATTCGCCGTTCAACTGAATGCGCATGCGCAATGCCGCCATCATTTTTAGGGGCTGGCATTCTAGCCCGTTCATGACCTAAAGGTCAGCAACAAGCGTCAAGCGGTAAGTTGCAAGCGCCAGGCGGCAAGCCCCAGGCAGAACCAGCCCACCAGAAACGCCAGGCCGCCGAATGGCGTGATGATGCCAAGCTTGCCGACACCGGTCAGCGTGAGCACGTACAGGCTGCCGGAGAACAGCAGGATGCCGATGGCAAAGGATCCGCCTGCCCAGGTGACCAACCGACCGGGCATATGCGTGGCCAGCAGCGCCACGCCCAGCAGCGCCAGGGTATGTACCAGTTGATAGGTGACACCAGTATGGAAGATGGCGAGGTACTCAGGTGTCAGACGGTTTTTCAGGCCATGGGCGGCAAACGCCCCAAGACCGACACCGGTGAAGCCGAAAAAAGCGGCCAGCATCAGAAAGCCACGCAGCATGAAGAACTCCAGTCAGTCTCGATCAACAGGGTCTGTATAATGGCCCGCTCAACGGGTTCGGCCAAGCCATCTCTATGCTGCGTTTATATTTCCGTCGTTTCACGAAGGCCGTGCTCTGGTTCATGGGCGGCAGCGTATTGCTGGTGCTGATTTTTCGCGTGGTGCCGCCACCGGGAACAGCCCTGATGGTCGAACGCAAGATCGAATCCTGGTTCGATGGCGAGCCCATTGACCTGCAACGCACCTGGAAGCCCTGGGATGAAATCTCCGACGACTTGAAAGTCGCGGTGATTGCTGGCGAAGATCAAAAATTCCCGGAGCACTGGGGCTTTGACTTCGGCGCGATTCAGGCTGCACTGGCCCATAACGAACTCGGCGGGACAGTCCGTGGCGCCAGCACCCTGAGTCAACAAGTCTCGAAAAACCTGTTCCTGTGGTCCGGTCGAAGCTGGCTGCGCAAAGGCCTGGAAGCGTGGTTTACCGGGTTGATTGAAGTGTTCTGGCCCAAGCAGCGGATTCTTGAGGTTTATCTCAATAGCGTCGAGTGGGATGACGGGGTGTTTGGTGCAGAGGCAGCGGCCAGGCATCACTTTGGCGTCGGCGCCAAATCACTGTCTCGGCAGCAGGCAAGCTTGCTGGCGGCAGTACTGCCGAACCCGCGAGTATGGAGCGCCAGCCATCCGACCTCTTACGTGGCGCGGCGTGCGGGCTGGATACGGCAGCAGATGAGCCAGCTCGGTGGAGACAGTTACCTGTTGGGTCTCAACGATTCGCGCCGGGCGCCGTGGTCTCAATAACACCACCCCTAATGTAGGAGCTGGCTTGCCAGCGAAGGCGATTTGCCTGACACACCGCGCCGCCTGCTTCGCTGGCAAGCCAGCTCCTACAGGGAGCAGCGTGGGATTTGAGATTCTCGGGCATATATAAAAACACCCCGATCAATGATCGGGGTGTTTTTTATTGCCTTCGCGAAGGTTATGCGGCGATCGACAATTTGAGCTTGTTCATCGCGCTCTTTTCAAGCTGACGAATACGCTCGGCCGACACGTTGTACTTCTGCGCCAGATCGTGCAGCGTGGCTTTTTCTTCTGCCAGCCAGCGCTGGTAAAGAATGTCACGGCTGCGGTCGTCCAGTACTTCCAGCGCTTCGTGCAGGTTGTGGTTGGAGTTGTCGCTCCAGTCGGCATCTTCCAATTGACGGGCCGGGTCGTACCGGTGGTCTTCCAGATAGTTGGCCGGCGACTGGAAAGCGCTGTCGTCGTCGGCTTCAGCAGCCGGGTCGAAAGCCATGTCATGGCCGGTCAGGCGACTTTCCATCTCACGCACTTCCCGCGGCTCTACGCCGAGGCTTTCCGCCACGCGATGGACTTCCTCGTTGTTCAGCCAGGCCAGACGTTTCTTCTGGCTGCGCAGGTTGAAGAACAGTTTGCGCTGGGCCTTGGTGGTCGCGACTTTCACGATCCGCCAGTTACGCAGGATAAATTCGTGGATTTCAGCCTTGATCCAGTGCACGGCAAAGGACACCAGGCGCACGCCCATCTCGGGGTTGAAGCGCTTCACGGCCTTCATCAGGCCAACGTTACCTTCCTGGATCAGGTCAGCCTGAGCCAGACCGTAGCCGGAATAGCTACGGGCGATATGTACGACAAAACGCAGGTGGGCGAGCACCATCTGCCGAGCCGCCTCAAGATCCTGCTCATAATAGAGACTCTCGGCCAGTTCACGCTCCTGCTCCGGCGTCAGCAATGGAATGCTGTTCACCGTGTGCACATAGGCCTCCAGGTTCGCACCCGGGACCAGAGCATATGCAGGCTGCAAAGAATTGGTCATACGAAAAAACCTCCGACTTACATAACTCGTGCAGTTCAGCACTGCGAAAATTGACCGGAAACCGTAGGACAAGTTCCCATATACGCTGAAAGGTCAATACGAGCAAAATGATATTACTTTGGCGCAAGCTCCCGCAGGTGGCGTGCGACTGCTATCCATGCACCGATATACCCCAACAGCACCGCGCCAAGCAAGAGAGACAGACCGTCGGCAACCGGCACGCCGGCCAGTGCGAAATTACTGCCGTACAAGCCGGCCAGCCCGACCACCGCGTCATTCAGCCAGTTGAGGCCGAACGCCAATACGCCCCAGGAAAGAATCCCCGCACCAAAACCATAAAGCGCACCCATATATAGGAAGGGCCTGCGCACATAGCTGTCAGTGCCGCCGACGAGTTTAATCACTTCTATCTCTGTGCGGCGGTTTTCAATATGAAGACGAATGGTATTGCCTATCACCAAAAGTAATGCAGAAACCAAAAGCACGGTCAGACCAAATACAAAACGGTCACCCAGCTTGAGGATCGCTGCCAGACGCTCGACCCAGACTAGATCAAGCTGCGCCTGTTGTACCTTCGGCAACTCGGAAAGTTTTTGTCTTAATGCTTCAAGCGCGGGCTTGTCGACTTCATTCGGAGTCACCAGGATTACACCAGGCAGCGGGTTTTCCGGCAGTTCCTTGAGCGCTTCGCCCAGACCGGACTGTTGTTGGAACTCTTCCAGCGCCTGATCACGACCAACATATTCGGCATCGGCCACGCCGGGCATGCCCTTGATCTGCTCGCGCAGCGCCTCGCCTTCGGCTGGGCTGGCTTCAAGTTGCAGGTACAGGGAAATCTGCGCCGCGCGCTGCCAGGAACCACCCAGACGCTCGACGTTTCCTAGCAAAAGTGACAGCCCCATGGGCAAACTCAGGGCCACTGCCATCACCATACAGGTGAAAAAACTGCCGATGGGTTGTTTGCCCAGCCGACGCAAACTGTCCACCATGCTGGCGCGATGACTTTCGATCCAGGCACGGAACAACGTGGCAAAGTCTGGCCCGTCGTCATCGTCGTTTTTTTTCTTCTTCGGTTGCGGATCGGCGGGCTTGGGGGCCACGCGCTCGGAAACCTTTGGACTGCGTGTCGCACTCATACGGCAGCCTCCCCGTCGCCGATCAATCGACCGCGTTGCAAGGTCAGCATGCGGTGGCGCATGCGCGCAATCAGTGCCAGGTCGTGACTGGCGATCAGCACACTAGTGCCCAAGCGGTTGATATCTTCGAACACTCCCATGATTTCGGCCGCCAGACGCGGATCGAGGTTACCGGTCGGTTCGTCCGCCAGCAGCAAGGCCGGACGGTGAACGATTGCGCGAGCGATGCCGACGCGCTGTTGCTGACCGGTAGACAGGTCGCCGGGGTACAGATCGGTTTTATCCGAAAGAGCCACGCGCTCAAGGGCCGAGTCCACACGCTTAGCGATCTCGGCCTTGGACAGACCCAGAATTTGCAACGGCAGCGCGACGTTATTGAACACCGTGCGATCAAACAGTAACTGGTGATTCTGGAACACCACGCCGATTTGCCGACGCAGGTACGGGATCTGCGCGTTGCTGATGGTGCTCAGATCTTGCCCGGCCAGCAGCAGCTTGCCGCTGGTCGGGCGCTCCATGGCCAGCAACAGCCGTAACAATGTGCTTTTACCGGCGCCGGAATGGCCGGTGACAAACAGAAACTCGCCCCGTCGGACTCGAAAGCTCAGCTCATGCAAGCCGACGTGACCGTTCGGGTAGCGTTTACCGACCTGTTCGAAACGAATCATGAACGCTCCCGCTCGGCAAAAAGTGCCTGGACAAAGGGTTCAGCTTCAAAAGTACGCAAATCGTCGATGCCTTCACCGACGCCGATATAGCGGATCGGCAGGCCAAACTGCTTGGCCAGGGCAAAAATTACTCCACCCTTGGCAGTGCCATCGAGCTTGGTCAACGCCAGGCCGGTCAGCTCGACAGTCTGGTTGAACTGCTTGGCTTGGTTGATTGCGTTTTGGCCGGTGCCGGCGTCGAGAACCAGCAGCACTTCATGGGGCGCGTCGGCGTCGAGCTTGCCGATCACCCGACGAACCTTTTTCAACTCTTCCATCAGGTTGTCTTTGGTATGCAGTCGACCTGCGGTATCGGCGATCAGCACGTCAATGCCACGGGCCTTGGCAGCCTGCACGGCGTCGAAAATCACCGACGCCGAATCAGCGCCAGTGTGCTGGGCGATGACCGGTATCTTGTTGCGCTCGCCCCAGACTTGCAATTGCTCGACTGCGGCAGCACGGAAGGTGTCGCCGGCGGCGAGCATGACTTTCTTGCCTTCCAGTTGCAGCTTCTTCGCCAGTTTGCCGATGGTGGTGGTCTTGCCAGCACCGTTGACGCCAACGACGAGAATCACGAACGGCTTGTTCTGCGAGGTGATTTTCAGCGGTTGCTCGACGGGTTTGAGCATCGCCGCCAGCTCACCCTGCAAGGATTTGTACAGCGCATCGGAATCGGCCAGCTCTTTACGCGCGACCTTCTGCGTCAGGCGCTGGATAATCGCCGAAGTGGCCTCCACACCGACGTCAGCAGTCAGCAGACGGGTTTCAAGATCATCGAACAGCTCGTCATCGATGGCTTTCTTGCCCAGGAACAGGCTGGCCATACCTTCGCCGATGCTGGCGCTGGTCTTGGACAGACCTTGCTTGAGGCGGGCAAAGAAACCGGCTTTGGCTTCTTCAGTGCGCGGCGGCTCGACCGGGGTTTCGACGGGAACGATGGGGGCCGCAGCAACCGGTGCAGGTGCTGGCGGTTGAACAACCGGAGCGGCCGGAGCAATGAAGGCAGGAATCACTGGTTCTGGAGCAATTGGCGCAGGCTCAGCCACCACAACCGGTGCAACAACCGGTGCAACAACCGGTTCAACAACTGGTTCAACCACCGGAGCTTGAACCGGCTCAGGCGTAAACGCTGTAGGTGCTGGAATCGGCGGCGTAACGTGCGGCGCCAGTTCGTTTTCGACCAGTGCCACCGGCTCTTCCGCCACGGGCAAGGTCAGCCACGGCTCGGCGACGGGTGCAAGTGGCTGTGGGGCCACGACTTCACGCTCTGCCTCGACGACCGATTGCAGCACCGGCTCGGCGATCGGCAACACAACCGGTGCAGGCTCTGCTTCTATTACTGGCGCGGGAGTTGGCTCAGGAAGTGGTTGTGGCTGTTCGACGACGGGTTCCTGCGGCTTTTTGCGCAGCCATCCGAACAGGCTTTTTTTCTCGCCAGCCGCAGCTGGGGTCTTCTTGTCGTCGTTGGAACCAAACATGGAGGACGGCTATCTCACGGTAGCGACGCGCCAACGGGCGCCCCGGCAAATAAATATTCGATGCAGAACAGACTGTGATTGACCCAGCTTGTTCACGCGCAACATTTTGTCGAGGTACCGACGGCACCTCAAAGGTCGACTAATACGAAGGACTGGAACGGCATCGTCGGCGAAAACACAGAGTTTAGCTGACAAATTAAAAGCTTCTGCCGGGAACCCATACAACCTTCCGGCCGATCAAAGGCCTGATAGGCGTGGCCGCCAGTAAAACGGATCAGTATCCTAGCACCCTCTCGCCCGCTGACGCTAAGAACAAGCGGGCAGCCCAACAGGTTTAAAAACGAATGAATGCTCTAGCCCGCCGCGCCGCAGGCCTGCTGCTCGGCACAGTTTGTCTGCCCCTTTCGGCCCTGGCTGCCGATCCACAACCCACTCACGAATTCACCCTCGACAACGGCTTGAAGGTCGTCGTGCGCGAAGACCATCGCGCGCCGGTGGTGGTTTCCCAGGTCTGGTACAAGGTTGGCTCCAGCTACGAAACACCGGGGCAAACCGGTTTGTCCCACGCCCTGGAACACATGATGTTCAAGGGCAGCGAGAAAGTCGGCCCTGGCGAAGCGTCACTGATCCTGCGCGACCTCGGCGCCGAAGAGAACGCCTTCACCAGCGACGATTTCACCGCGTACTACCAGGTGCTGGCCCGTGATCGCCTGGGCGTGGCTTTCGAGCTGGAAGCTGACCGCATGGCCAGCCTGCGTCTGCCGGCCGACGAATTCGCCAGGGAAATCGAAGTCATCAAGGAAGAACGTCGCCTGCGTACCGACGACAAGCCGATGTCCAAGGCCTACGAACGTTTCAAGGCCATGGCCTACCCGGCTAGCGGCTATCACACGCCAACCATCGGCTGGATGGCGGATCTGGACCGCATGAAGGTCGAAGAGCTGCGCCACTGGTACCAGTCCTGGTACGTGCCGAACAACGCCACGCTGGTGGTGGTCGGCGACGTGACTCCGGACGAAGTCAAAACCCTGGCCCAGCGTTACTTCGGCCCGATCGCCAAACGCGACGTGCCGCCAGCCAAGATCCCGCTGGAACTGGCGGAGCCCGGCGAGCGCCAAATCACCCTGCACGTGAAGACTCAATTGCCGAGCCTGATGCTGGCCTTCAACGTGCCGAGCATCGCTACCGCCGAAGACAAGCGTTCGGTGAATGCCTTGCGACTGATCTCGGCCCTGCTCGACGGCGGCTACAGCGCGCGCATCCCGACTCAACTGGAGCGCGGCGAGGAACTGGTGTCCGGTGGCTCATCGGGTTACGACGCCTATACCCGCGGCGACAGCCTGTTCACCCTGTCGGCAACGCCCAACAGCCAGAAAAACAAATCCATTGCCCAGGCAGAAGCCGGTTTGTGGAAACTGCTCGAACAGTTGAAAACTACCGCGCCGTCCGCTGAAGAGCTGGAACGCGTGCGCGCGCAGGTCATCGCCGGGCTGGTTTACGAGCGCGATTCGATCACCAGCCAGGCCACCGCCATCGGCCAACTGGAGACCGTTGGCCTGTCCTGGAAGTTAATGGACACCGAGCTCGCCGACCTGGAAAGCGTGACACCGCAAGATATCCAGAAAGCCGCCAAGCTGTATTTCACCCGCGAACGTCTCAGCGTCGCCCATGTTCTGCCGGAGGAGACGACTCATGAGTGAATATAAAAAACCACGCCTGGCCCTGCTCGGCCTGATCGCTGTGGCCGTGATCGGGTCTGCTGCGTTCTATTTCTCCAGAACAGGTGAGTCCGTGGCCAGCGAAGCGCTGGACAAGGCCAAGGCCAGCCAGAAGCTGCAATCGCTGACCGAACTCGATGGCAAGGCACCAAGCCACCGCAAACTCGACGTGCAGACCTGGAACACCGCCGAAGGCGCCAAGGTGCTGTTCGTCGAAGCCCGGGAGCTGCCGATGTTCGACATGCGCCTGATCTTTGCCGCCGGCAGTAGCCAGGACGGTGACGCCCCGGGTCTGGCGTTGCTGGCCAATGCCATGCTCAACGAAGGCGTGGCCGGCAAAGACGTCAGCGCCATCGCCCAGGGATTCGAAGGCCTGGGCGCCGATTTCGGTAACGGTGCCTACAAAGACATGGCCGTTGCATCCCTGCGCAGCCTCAGCGCCGTGGACAAGCGGGAACCGGCCTTGAAGCTGTTCTCTGAAGTCGTCGGCAAACCGACCTTCCCCGCCGACTCGTTGACCCGCATCAAAAACCAGATGCTCGCCGGCTTCGAATACCAGAAACAGAACCCCGGCAAACTGGCCAGCCTTGAATTGATGAACCGCTTGTATGGCGATCATCCGTACGCGCATGCCAGCGATGGCACGGCGAAAACCGTTCCAGCCGTCACCCTGGCGCAGCTGCGCGCGTTCCACGAGAAAGCCTATGCGGCCGGCAACGTGGTGATCGCACTGGTTGGCGACTTGTCCCGCGCCGAAGCCCAAGCCATTGCCGCCCAGGTTTCCGCCGCCCTGCCCAAAGGCCCGGCCCTGCCGAAAATCCCGCAACCGGCCGAACCCAAGGCCAGCATCGGCCACATCGAGTTCCCGTCCAAGCAGACCAACCTGATGATCGCGCAACTGGGCATCGACCGTGATGACCCGGACTATGCGGCCCTATCCATGGGTAACCAGATCCTCGGTGGTGGCGGTTTCGGCACGCGGCTGATGAGCGAAGTGCGCGAGAAGCGTGGCCTGGCTTACGGCGTGTACTCGGGCTTCTCCCCGATGCAGGCGCGCGGACCGTTCATGATCAACCTGCAGACCCGTGCCGAAATGAGCGAAGGCACCCTGAAACTGGTGCAAGATGTACTGGCCGACTACCTTCAAAGCGGCCCGACCGAAAAAGAACTCGACGACGCCAAGCGCGAACTGGCCGGCAGCTTCCCGCTGTCCACCGCCAGCAACGCCGATATCGTCGGCCAGTTGGGTGCGATTGGCTTCTACAACCTGCCGTTGAGTCATCTGGAAGACTTCATGCAACAGTCCCAGAACCTGACCGTCGAGCAAGTCAAAGCTGCACTGAACAAACACTTGAGCACGGACAAAATGGTCATCGTCAGCGCTGGCCCGACCGTGCCGCAAAAGCCGTTACCGGCCCCTACTGATAAACCTGCCGAGCAACCGCTCGGGGTTCCGGAGCACTAATGGCAAGTTCTCGTCCGAAAAAACCCGTTCACAACGTCCATAACGGCGTGAATCAACTGCGCATCATCGGCGGCGAATGGCGCAGCCGTAAGCTGAGCTTCCCCGATGCCCCGGGTCTGCGTCCGACGCCGGACCGGGTGCGGGAAACCCTGTTCAACTGGCTCGCGCCTTACGTTGCCGGCGCCAAGGTATTCGACCCGTTCGCCGGCAGCGGCGCGCTGTTTCTTGAAGCCTTGTCCCGTGGCGCAGCCATGGGCCAGGCGCTGGATGCCAGCAGCCTTGCGGTGTCCAGCCTCAAGGAACACCTGGGCACACTGCGTTGCACCACTGGCCAGGTTCAGACCGCCGATGCCCTGCGTTATCTGGAAACCCAGACAGCAACAACTTATGACCTGGTGTTTCTCGACCCGCCGTTCAACCAGAACCTGCTGCCCGCCGTTTGCAAGCTGCTCGAAGAGCGCCAATGGCTGGCCGAGGATGCCTGGGTGTACACCGAAAGCGAAACCGCGCCGTCGACGCTCGGCCTGCCAGGTAACTGGCGCCTGCACCGGGAGCAAAAATCCGGGCGGGTCTATTATTCGTTGTGGCAACGTATGGCAGAGATCGCCGGTTAATCGACCGGCCTGAACAAGGCGCGCGCCTCAACCCGGGCGTGCGCCACTGCTCCGAGAACAATCGTGTCCCATCCGTCAGAACGCTTCACCCCCGCCTTCGGCCTCGGCAACCCGCACTTGCAAACCTTGTGGGGACCGCTGTGGCGCAAAACCACCCATATCCAACGTGAGCGTGAACGCTTGTGGCTTGAGGATGGCGATTTCCTCGACCTCGACTGGCACGGCCCGCACAGCGTCGATGCGCCTTTGGTGCTGGTGCTGCACGGATTGACTGGTTCATCGAATTCGCCTTACGTGGCCGGGATGCAAAAAGCCTTGGGTGACCGGGGCTGGGCCAGCGTCGCGCTGAACTGGCGCGGCTGCTCCGGCGAACCCAATCTATTGCCGCGCAGCTACCATTCCGGCGCCAGCGAAGACCTGGCCGAAACCATCAAACACCTGCGGGCCAAACGGCCGCTCGCGCCGCTGTATGCGGTGGGTTACTCCCTGGGCGGTAATGTCCTGCTCAAGCATCTGGGCGAGACGGGCAATGAAAGTGGCGTGCTCGGCGCGGTGGCGGTGTCGGTGCCGTTTCGACTGGACCAGTGCGCCGATCGCATCGGTCAGGGATTTTCAAAGGTCTATCAGGCGCATTTCATGCGCGAGATGCTGGCCTACATCAAGAACAAGCAGCGCCAATTCCAGCATGATGGGCGCGAGGAAGGCCTCGCGGCACTGGCGGCTCTCGGCTCGTTGGAGAATTTGCGCACGTTCTGGGATTTCGATGGCCGGGTAACCGCGCCGTTGAATGGCTTCGCCGATGCCGAGGACTACTATCGCCGCGCGTCGAGCCGTTACTTTCTTGGGGAAATTCGCACGCCGACCCTGATCATTCAATCGGCCGACGATCCCTTCGTCTTTCCCTACAGCCTGCCGCAAGCCGATGAATTGTCCACATGTACGCAACTCGAATTGCAGGCCAGAGGCGGGCATGTCGGATTTGTCGACGGTACGGTCAGGCAACCTGGTTACTACCTGGAACGGCGCATTCCCCAATGGCTGGCCACTGTGGGGCCAGGCTTCGTGGAGCTCGGCTAGCCCATGGATGTCGATCAGGGCGAATCGATCCACTTCTGGCAAACGGCGCCGTTGACAGGGGTTGAATTGCTGTCGGCACGCTACATCGAGCACCGCTTCGCGCCCCATGTGCATGACGGCTACGTGATCGGCATGATCATGGCCGGTGCCCAGCGATACCGCTATCGCGGCGCCGAGCATCTGGCGGGCAGTGGCACGTTGGTGATCAATCCTGACGAACTGCACACTGGCCACAAGGGCACGGAGGACGGTTGGCTGTATCGGGCGTTTTATCCGGACAGCGGGCAGATTCTGTCGCTGTTGGCCGAACTAGAACTGTCGACCCACCACCTGCCGGCGTTCGGGGCCACGTTGTACCGCGACCCGGACCTAGTGAACGGTTTCTGCCAATTGCATCGTTTACTGGAAAGCCCGGCCACGGCCCTGCAACAGCAGACGACCTGGCGGGAACTGATGCTGTCGTTATTGCAGCGTCATGCAGCGGTTGCAGAGGCCGGCAAACCAGGCAAGGAACATCGGGCGGTGACGCTGGCCAAGGAGCTGCTGCACGCGAAATTGGCGGCGCCGCCTTCGCTGGAAGAATTGGCCACAGCGGTGAATCTGTCACCGTTTCACTTCGCCCGGGTGTTCCGCCGCGCCACCGGCATGCCGCCGCACACCTGGCTGATGCAACAGCGCATCGCACGCGCGCGGGCGTTATTGAAGGGAGGGTGTTTGCCGCTGGAGGTTGCGACGCAGTTGGGGTTTGCGGACCAGAGTCATCTGAGTCGGCAGTTCAAGCAGGTGTATGGCGTGGGGCCGGGGGCGTATCGAAACGCCCGGCAATCACTAACAACACACCTCTAATGTGGGAGCGGGCTTGCTCGCGAAAGCGGTGGTCAGTCAATTTTGATGTCAACTGACCCACCGCTTTCGCGAGCAAGCCCGCTCCCACATTTAAATTGCGTTTACTCGCCGGTGGCGATCCCGCGCGCAGGATCATTGATCCACTCACTCCACGACCCGGCATACAACGCCCCCAACGGATAACCCGCCAGGCACAACGCAAACAGGTTATGGCAAGCCGTCACGCCGGAACCGCAATACGCCACCAGATCATTCGGGATCGATCACTCAGTTTCGCAGCAAACCGCTGTTTGAGCTGATCAGCCGGCAGAAAACGCCCATCGCTGCCCAAGTTGTCGGTAAACGCCGCGCATTGCGCGCCAGGAATGTGCCCGGCAATCGGGTCAATCGGCTCAACTTCGCCCTTGAAACGCGGCAAGGCGCGGGCATCAAGCAAGGTCAGTGCAGGTTGGCCGAGACGTTTCTGCAACTGCTCGGCACTGAGTAACAACGAAGCGTCAGCGGTTCCGGTAAAAGCGCCGCGGGTGATCGAAGGCGAATCAAGGCTCAGAGGCAACCCCGCCGCATGCCAGGCCTTGAGCCCGCCATCAAGGATGAACACGCCATCACGCTTACCCAGCCAGGTCAGCAACCACCAGGCCCGCGCGGCGTAGGCACCTGGGCCGTCGTCGTACAAAACCACTTCACTGTCGTTGTTGATGCCCCAGGCTTGCAGGCGCTCGATCAGGTTGGCCGGCTCGGGCAACGGATGACGCCCGGTCACACCCTTGACAACTTTCCCGCTGAGATCACGCTCAAGATCGGCAAAACCCGACCCGGCGATGTGGCCTTCTGCATAGCTGCGCTGGCCGTAATCCGGGTCTTCGAGGGCAAAACGACAATCCAGAATCACCAGCCCCGGCTGTTCCTTTTTCAGGTCCAACGCTTGCGGGCTGATCAGTTGCGCAATGGGCATAACGGGCTCCTGTGATTTACCGGGTGTCGATCCTACTTCACTTTCTAGTT
The DNA here is from genome assembly GCF_002277815.1 of Pseudomonas sp. ERMR1:02. Lineage (GTDB taxonomy): Bacteria > Pseudomonadota > Gammaproteobacteria > Pseudomonadales > Pseudomonadaceae > Aquipseudomonas. The sequence goes on along the minus strand of NZ_NKJI01000001.1, from coordinate 469,972 downwards.
CACAGCTTTTCTTCAAGCGCCTGGGCCAGCGGCACGTAAAACTCTTCGAACAATGCCTTGACCGCCTCTCGCGCCTGATCCGTGACGAACCCGGCCTCCAGTACCAGCACCTGATAGACCCCGCGCTTGATTGCCTGCTCGCTGAGGTGGCTGGAATTTTCCCGCGTGGTGCACAGAAAACGCACCCAGGAGGTGAGGATGATCCAGGCATTGAGGGTCAGGGATTCAATCTGCACCCGGTCCATCTTCAGGATGCCAGCGTCGACGAAGCCTTCGTAGATGTGCGTGCCCTGGATCAGGCAACGCTGGGAAAAGCGCCGATAGCGCCCGGCCAGATCCGGATCGCTGTCAAGCAGATGCTCAAGGTCGCGATGCAAAAACCGGTAGCGCCACATCGCCGCCAGCAATTCCTTGAGGTAGAAGCGCTTGTCTTCCACTGTTGCCGCCCGCCCCTGAGGCGGGCGCAGGAAGCTGTCCACCAGGCTTTCGTACTCACTGAACAGCACGGCGATAATCGCCTGCTTGTTAGGGAAGTGGTAGTACAGGTTGCCCGGAGAAATTTCCATGTGGGCAGCGATGTGGTTGGTACTGATGCTGCGCTCGCCCTGCTGATTGAACAGTTCGAGGCTGTTCTGCACGATACGCTCGCTGGTTTTTATTCTTGGGGCCATGGCTTGAGCTTAAATTCAGAGTGCGTTGACGGGCATCTTACGACCTATCCGGATTCAGATAAAACAAAGCTGCGCCAGGATGTCATTTGACTGTATAGAGCATAGACTCTAAAAAGTGCCTAAATACAATAAAATCCGGAGCTGACCATGACTGCTGATATCTCCTACCTGCAAGATCTGCAGCAACCTCTGGCAGAACTCCAAACCCTGTTTGACGCGCAACGCGCCGCCTACGCCGCCAACCCGATGCCACCCGCCGCCCAGCGCCAGCAATGGCTCAAGGCATTGCGCGACCTGCTCAACAGCGAACGTCAGGCCCTGATCGACGCTATCAGCCAGGACTTCAGCCACCGCAGCGCCGATGAAACGCTGCTCGCCGAGCTGATGCCCAGCCTGCACGGCATTCATTACGCCAGCCAGCACCTCAAAGGCTGGATGCGTCCGTCACGGCGCAAGGTCGGCGTGGCCTTCCAGCCGGCCTCGGCCAAAGTGGTTTACCAGCCGCTGGGCGTGGTAGGGGTGATCGTGCCGTGGAACTACCCGCTGTACCTGGCCATCGGGCCTCTGGTCGGCGCGTTGTCGGCAGGCAATCGGGTGATGCTCAAGCTGAGCGAATCGACCCCTGTCACCGGTTTGCTGCTCAAGGAGCTGCTTGGGCGCATCTTTCCCGAAGACCTGGTTTGCGTAGTGCTGGGCGAGGCCGATATCGGCGTGGCCTTTTCAAAGCTGCGTTTCGATCATTTGTTGTTCACCGGCGCCACCAGCATCGGCAAGCACGTGATGCGCGCGGCGGCGGAAAACCTGACACCGGTCACCCTGGAACTGGGTGGCAAGTCACCGGCCATTGTGTCCAATGACGTGCCGCTCAAGGATGCCGCCGAACGCATCGCTTTCGGCAAGACCCTCAACGCGGGGCAAACCTGCGTGGCTCCGGATTACGTCCTGGTGCCGGAAGACCGTGTCGGTTCGTTCGTCGAGGCCTACCGTCAGGCGGTTCGCGGCTTTTATCCGACGCTGGCTGACAACCCGGACTACACCGCGATCATCAATGACCGACAACTGGCGCGACTCAACGGCTACCTCAGCGACGCCACCAGCAAAGGCGCGCTGTTGATTCCACTGTTCGAACAAGGCCAGGGACGCCGCATGGGGCATAGCCTGTTGCTCAATGTCAGCGACGACATGACGGTGATGCAGGACGAAATCTTCGGCCCGCTGCTACCAATCGTGCCCTACAAGGGTCTTGATCAGGCATTTGCCTACATCAACCAGCGCCCTCGTCCATTGGCGCTGTATTACTTCGGCTACGACAAGCGCGAGCAGAACCGTGTACTGCACGAAACCCATTCCGGTGGTGTGTGCCTGAACGACACGCTGCTGCACGTGGCCCAGGACGACATGCCCTTCGGCGGTATCGGCGCCTCGGGCATGGGCCATTACCACGGCCATGAAGGCTTCCTGACCTTCAGCAAGGCCAAGGGTGTGCTGATCAAACAGCGCTTCAACGCGGCGAAACTGATCTATCCGCCGTACGGCAAATCCATTCAGAAGCTGATCCAGAAGCTGTTCATCCGCTAACGATCATCACCCTGGGTAAGAACAATAATGAGCCCAAGCCTGTCCGATACTCCCGCGCTGTCACGGCGCGGCCTGCTCAAATTCAGCCTGGGCGCCAGCGCCTTTCTCGCCACTGCCGGGTTAGGCGCCAGTCTCAGCGGCTGTTCGTCGAACATTTCCGCCAGCGGTTTCGCGGCGCTGCGCAGCGCCGATCTGCTGTTTCTGCGGGCGCTGATCCCGGTGATGCTCGACGGTGCCGTGGCCGCCGAACGCTTGCCTGGTTCTGTCGAGGGCACCCTGAAAGGTCTGGATGAGAGTCTGAATCACCTGTCGCCGGAAATGCTCAAGTTGACCCGGCAATTGTTCGATGTCCTGGGCATGGCGGTGACCCGTGGGCCATTGACCGGCATTTGGGGCAGTTGGGAAAACGCCAGCGTCGATGAGATCCGGCATTTTCTGAAGCGCTGGGAAAACAGTTCGCTGAGCCTGCTGCGCATGGGTCACAGCTCATTGCTGCAACTGGTGATGATGGCCTGGTACGGACGCAGGGAATCGTGGGCGCATTGCGGGTATCCCGGGCCGCCAACCGTTTAAGAATTGCGGCGCCCCATTCGCGAGCAAGCCCGCTCCCACATTGACCGCGTAACCCTGTGGGAGCGGGCTTGCTCGCGAAGGCGTCAGCTGCCTCACCACCGAACCTAAAACAATAAGAGAACCTGAAGATGCCCGTACCCGACCCGTTCCGCGAAGGCATGGCCCGTGGCTGGAAAACCCACGACGGCTCGCAACTGACCCAGAACCTGACCCTCGAAGCGGATGTAGCGATCATCGGCAGCGGTGCCGGTGGCGGGACCACGGCCGAAATCCTCAGCGCAGCCGGCTACAAGGTACTGCTGATCGAAGAAGGCCCGCTCAAGACCAGCAGCGATTTCAAGTTGCTCGAAGACCAGGCCTACACCAGCCTTTATCAGGAAGGCATCGGCCGCATGAGCAAGGATGGCGCGATCACCATTCTCCAGGGAAGGGCTGTGGGTGGTACCACGCTGATCAACTGGACCTCCAGTTTCCGCACCCCGGAGCCTACCCTGGAGCACTGGGCCAAGGAGCACAACGTCAAGGGTCACTCCCCGGCCGACATGGCGCCCTGGTTCGAAAAAATGGAACAGCGCCTGGGCGTCGCGCCGTGGATGGTTCCGCCCAACGCCAACAACGACGTGATCCGCAAGGGCTGCGAAAAGCTCGGCTACAGCTGGCATGTCATCCCGCGCAATGTGCGCGGTTGCTGGAACCTCGGCTACTGCGGCATGGGCTGCCCGACCAACGCCAAGCAATCGATGATGGTCACGACCATTCCGGCCACACTGGAAAAAGGTGGCGAACTGCTCTACCTGGCCCGCGCCGAAAAACTCATCATCAGCGGCGACAAGGTCACCGGACTGCAATGCGTGGCAATGGACGAACGCTGCGTTGAACCCACCGGCCGCAGCATTACGGTCAAGGCACGGCATTACGTGCTGGCCGGCGGCGGGATCAACAGCCCCGCGCTGCTGTTGCGTTCCGACGCACCGGATCCGCACAAACGGCTGGGCAAACGGACGTTTCTGCATGTGGTGAACATGTCCGCAGGGCTGTTCGACGAGGTGATCAACCCTTTCTACGGTGCGCCGCAGTCAATTTACTCCGACCATTTCCAATGGCTGGACGGCACCACCGGCAAAATGGCCTACAAACTGGAGGTTCCACCGCTGCACCCGGCGCTGGCGGCAACACTGCTCGGTGGCTTCGGTGAGGAAAGTGCGCAACATATGTCCAACCTGCCGCACACCCACGCCATGCTCGCGCTGCTGCGCGACGGTTTTCATCCGGACAGCCCCGGCGGGAGCGTTGAGCTGCGCGGTGACGGCACGCCGGTACTCGATTACCAGGTTTCACTCTATGTCTGGGACGGTTTGCGCCGGGCATTCCACAGCATGGCCGAGATCCAGTTCGCCGGTGGCGCCAAGGCCGTGATGCCGATGCACGCCGATGCGCGTTATGTGAAAACCCTGGGCGAAGCGCGCACGCTGATCGACAGCCTGAGCCTGGAGTTGTACCGCACGCGGCTGGGCAGCGCCCATGTGATGGGCGGTTGTGCCATGGGCGAAGACCCGAAAAACGCCGTGGCCGACAGCCTCGGCCGGCATCATCAGCTGGGCAATCTGTCGATTCATGACGGCTCGCTTTTCCCCACCAGCATTGGCGCAAACCCGCAGTTGTCGGTCTACGGGCTGACGGCGCAACTGGCGACTTCTCTCGCCGGACGTTTAAAAAACCCATGAAAACGGCGAACATTCCCATCGTCAATAGTGCTTTCTTACCCAACAGGCGACTTTCCCGACCGGTAAGGCTGCGATACCATCCGACTCCCCAACGCACTCCCGCCAGGACGCCGCGATGAACCGAGTGTTGTACCCAGGTACCTTCGACCCTATTACCAAGGGCCATGGCGATCTGGTCGAACGCGCCTCGCGCCTGTTCGATCACGTGATCATTGCCGTCGCCGCCAGCCCGAAGAAAAACCCGTTGTTTCCTCTGGAACAGCGTGTGGAGCTGGCCCGCGAGGTCACTAAACATTTGCCGAACGTTGAAGTCGTCGGTTTCTCGACACTGCTGGCGCATTTTGCCAAAGAGACGAACTCCAACGTGTTCCTGCGTGGTTTGCGCGCGGTGTCGGACTTCGAGTACGAATTCCAGCTGGCCAACATGAACCGGCAACTGGCCCCGGATGTGGAAAGTCTGTTTCTTACCCCATCCGAGCGTTATTCGTTCATTTCCTCGACGCTGGTCCGTGAAATTGCAGCCCTGGGCGGCGATATCGCCAAGTTCGTACACCCTGTGGTGGCGGATGCCTTGACCGAACGCTTCAAGAAGTAATCCCCGCAACTGTGTAGGAGCGAGCTCGCTCGCGATGGACGTCAACGAAGACGCGGGCTGCCTGCATGAACGCGGTACCCTCTCGTCCATCGCAAGCAAGCTGGCTCCTACAGCGCCAATGCGGCACAATTACGCGCATTGATTTATTACGCCTGGGCCTGCCGCCCAGGCTGGAGTTAGCATGTCCCTGATCATCACCGACGATTGCATCAACTGCGACGTCTGCGAACCCGAGTGCCCGAACGCCGCCATTTCCCAAGGCGAAGAGATCTACGTGATCGACCCGAACCTGTGCACGCAGTGCGTCGGCCACTACGACGAACCGCAGTGCCAACAGGTCTGCCCGGTAGATTGCATTCCACTGGACGAAGCCCATCCGGAGACTGAAGAGCAGTTGATGGAGAAGTACCGGAAGATTACCGGTAAGGCTTGATTCATTTGGCGTCTGGGCGGACGCCTTCGCGGGCAAGCCCGCTCCCACAGGGAGAGCGGTGACTGTGGGAGCGGGCTTGCCCGCGATGAGGCCTTCAAACAAAGCGAACATGTAATTACCTTCACTCCCGCGGCTAAAACCCCTCCCCGATACACCCTGGACACCACACGAACGCATAGACCGTCGGGGTTTCAGCTCTGGCAGCGCGGGCAAAAGACGCTGGCGCGCTGCCCGAGTTTCACTTCCCGCAACTCCGTGCCGCAGACCTTGCAAGGTTCAGCACCGCGGCCATACACGAACAGTTCCTGCTGAAAGTAGCCCGGCTGACCGTCACCACCGATGAAGTCCCGCAGCGTGGTGCCGCCACGCTCGATGGCGGCAGCCAGGATGCGTTTGATCTCGATCGCCAGTTTCAGATATCGCGCCCGGGAAATGCTCTTGGCCTCGCGACGCGGGTCGATACCCGCGGCGAACAACGCTTCGGTTGCATAGATGTTGCCGACGCCAACCACCACCGCGTTGTCCATGATGAACGGCTTGACCGCCATCGAACGCCCGCGGGACAGCTGGAACAAACGGTCGCCGTCAAACAGGTCGGTCAGAGGCTCCGGCCCCAGGCGAATCAATAATTCGTGGTTGAGCGGGTCGAGGCTCCAGAGCATCGCACCAAACCGGCGCGGGTCGGTATAGCGCAGGGCCAGGCCCGACTCCAGTTCGATGTCCACGTGCTCGTGCTTGGCCGCCGGCAGGCCGACTTCCACCAGACGCAAATTTCCCGACATGCCCAAGTGGCTGATCAAGGTGCCGACTTCGGCATTGATCAGCAGGTATTTGGCGCGCCGTTCCACCAGCACGATGCGCTGGCCGGACAAACGTACATCGAGGTCTTCGGGGATCGGCCAGCGCAGCCGACGATCACGCACGATCACCCGGCTGACGCGCTGGCCTTCCAGGTGCGGGGCAATGCCGCGGCGGGTGGTTTCGACTTCCGGGAGTTCAGGCATGGCGGTTCTCGAATCGGTCCGGCATTCAGCGATGGGTGCCGAGGTCTCGGATTGTCTGCTTCAGGGTTTCGAAATCGTAATCCGAGAGACCGACATAATCGAGCACCAGAGGCCCGATGCTGTCCCATTCATGGTCTTCGGTCTGGTTACCCAACACCCTATAAGACGCACAAATGTGCTCGGCCATCTTCAGTATCCCCAGCAGGTTCTTCAGCGAGCTGTTGCACGAGGACTCATCGCTGAAGATCGCCAGGGCATTGTGATGATTGGCGATCGCGGCCGTGACGTGGTCCGGCAGGCGCCAGGACTTGGCCGTGTAATACCCGACCACTGCATGATTGGTGTTGAACGCCTGATTCTCGGTGTCCACCACCCGGCAATCGGGACCGGCGTTGGCATAGGCCTGTTCCAGCACCGTCATGTAGTTGGGAAAACGCTGGAGCATCAGCGGCACACCACAGTCGTGGAACAGGCCCAGGGCGTACGCTTCGTCGCCAGCCTGAGCACCGATGCGCTTGGCCAGCGTCAGGCAGGTCATTGCCACGTCCTGAGCGGTATCCCAGAAGCGGTTCAACGTGACGATGGTTTCGTCGTTCATCTCGCCCTTGATCGACTGCGCGTTGATCAGGTTGATGATCGACCGGCTGCCAAGCAGATTCACCGCGCGCTGGATCGAGGCGATCTTGTTGGTCAAACCGTAATACGGCGAGTTGACGATTTTCAACAAGGATCCGGAAAGACCCGGATCCTGGGAAATCAGCTTCGCGATCACATCCAGATCCGGATCGGGCATGTATTGCTCCATCTGCAGATCCACCATGATCTGCGGTTGGGACGGCACACTGATGCCTTGCAGGGATTGCTGGATCTGTTCGGGAGTCAACTCTTGGGACATAAGTACACACTCTGGGCAAGGCGGGATTCTAGCTTCTAAAAGTTGGATCCGACATGCCAGCGAGCATTTGACAGGAACTTTCATTCAAGCCCCGGCTTCGGACTCTGTAATGCCCACGGGCGAATCAATCACGAGTCAGGAGTTTATCCATGTCCATTTCCTTGAATGGCAAGCGCATTGCGATGCTGGTGACCGATGGTTTCGAGCAAGTCGAACTGACCGGCCCGAAAGAAGCGCTGGAGCAGGCAGGCGCTCAGGTCGACATACTTTCTGCGAAGGAAGGTCAGGTCACTGGCTGGAACCACGATAAACCGGCGGATGACTTCAAGGTAGACCGCACGTTCCGGTCGGCCAGCGTCGAGGAATACGATGCCGTAGTCCTGCCCGGCGGTGTTCAGAACTCCGACACCATCCGCATTGATCAGGATGCCCAGCATCTGGTCAGGATGGGCACCTCTGCCGGCAAACCGATCGCCGTGATCTGCCATGGCGGCTGGTTGCTGGCTTCGGCTGGGCTGGTCAACGGCAAGACAATGACCAGCTACAAAACACTCAGAGATGATCTGGTGAATGCCGGTGCCAACTGGGTCGACAAGGAAGTTGTCACGGACGGGAAACTGATCAGCAGCCGTCAGCCGGATGACATCCCGGCTTTCAATCGTGAGTTGATCGAGATGTTATCGGCGTAGCGTTCGAAACTGCCTTCGCGGGCAAGCCCCGCTCTTACGGGGATGGTGTGTCCCGTAGGAGCAGGGCTTGCCCGCGAAGGCGTCTGTTGCGTTTCATCGCCCACCCGGCCCGCCACTAGCCTCAACACGCTATACTCCCGCTCTTTTTTCCGGAGCGACGTCATGTCCCTGCCTAGCCTGCGCCTCAAAGCCAACGCCGACCGCCGTCTGCGCAACGGTCATTTGTGGGTCTATAGCAACGAAATCGATGTAGCGGCGACCCCTTTGCACGGTTTCAAGGCCGGCGATCAGGCGATTCTCGAAGCCGCCGGCGGCAAGCCGTTGGGCATCGTCGCCATGAGCCCGAACAACCTGATCTGCGCCCGCCTGCTGTCGCGCGACATCAAGCTGCCGCTGGACAAGTCGCTGCTGGTGCATCGCCTGAACGTGGCCCTGTCACTGCGCGATCGCCTGTTCGACAAGCCGTTCTATCGTCTGGTTTACGGCGATTCCGACCTGCTGCCGGGCCTGGTGGTCGACCGTTTCGGCGACATTCTGGTGGTCCAGATCGCTTCGGCGACCATGGAAGCCCACAAGGACGACGTGATCGCGGCGCTGACCCAAGTGCTCAAGCCAAGCGGCATTCTGTTCAAGAACGACTCCGCTGCCCGTGACGCCGAAGGCCTCAACCGCTACGTCGAAACCGTGTTCGGCCTGGTGCCGGAGTGGGTGGCGCTGGAAGAGAACGGCGTGAAATTCGAAGCGCCGGTCATTCAGGGCCAGAAAACCGGCTGGTTCTACGACCACCGCATGAACCGCGCACGCCTGGCGCCATATGCCAAAGGCAAACGCGTACTGGACCTGTACAGCTACATCGGCGGCTGGGGCGTGCAAGCGGCTGCGTTTGGCGCCAGCGAAGTGTTCTGCGTCGATGCATCGGCCTTCGCCCTCGACGGCGTCGAGCGCAACGCCGCACTGAACGGTTTTGCCGAGAAAATGACCTGCATCGAAGGCGACGTCTTCGAAGCCCTCAAAGAGCTGAAAGCCAGCGAAGAACGTTTCGACGTGATCGTGGCCGACCCGCCGGCGTTCATCAAACGCAAGAAAGACATGAAAAACGGTGAAGGCGCCTACCGTCGCCTGAACGAGCAAGCCATGCGCCTGCTCAGCAAGGACGGCATCCTGGTCAGCGCCTCGTGCTCGATGCACCTGCCGGAAGACGACCTGCAGAACATCCTGCTGACCAGCGCCCGTCACCTGGATCGTAATATCCAGATGCTTGAGCGTGGTGGTCAGGGTCCGGATCATCCGGTGCATCCGGCGATTGCTGAAACCCGCTACATCAAGAGCATTACTTGCCGGTTGCTGCCTAACAGCTAACAACACCCCTGTAGGAGCGAGCTCGCTCGCGATGGTCGTCAACGAAACCGCGGGAAGTCTGACACCCCGCGTTGTCTGATCGTTCATCGCGAGCGAGCTCGCTCCTACAGGGTGCAAGACACATCCTGATCTACTGTCATAGCGACAACCTCCCGCCCCACGCCTACCGTTTCTCTTCCAATCACAGAAGAGGACAACGGAATGTCCAACACGCCGCAAGCCCACCGTTTACGCGTAGGCCGTCGATCGGAACCCGGTCGCGTCTATCTCCTGACCGCAGTCACCTATGAACGACAACCGATCTTTCAGGATTGGCGCATTGGTCGCTTGGTAGTGAACGAGTTCAAAAGAGCTCAGGAAGCCGGCAATGCAACATCTATAGCTTGGGTAGTCATGCCGGATCATTTTCACTGGTTGGCTGAGTTGCATAACGGTGATTTGCCGAAATTGATGCAAGCCACCAAATCCCGCTGTGCTCGAGCCATCAATCAGGCACGAGGCCTGTGTACATCTGTATGGCAAAAGGGTTACTTCGACCGCGCCCTGCGTCGCGAGGAAGATCTGAAAGCAGCAGCCCGATACATCATCGCCAACCCGCTGCGGGCAGGGCTTGTCACTCAAGTAGGCGACTATCCCTTATGGGACGCCATCTGGCTTTGAAACACTCCTCCCTGTAGGAGCGAGCTCGCTCGCGATGGCCGTCAACGATAACGCTGGAACCCTGACACCCCGCGGCGTTCTCGGGTTCATCGCGAGCGAGCTCGCTCCTACAAAAAATTCAGAAATATCTCACGCCCTCTTTGCATTGACTTCCCTCCTCATCAAGTCAACTCTCGACCACCCCTCACGGACCGAGAGCGTTGCTGATGAACCACGCCACGCGCAGCACAAAAAAATCGTCGCTCATCCTGCTGTTGATGACCATGACGCTACTGGGCGTTTTTCCGCTGGACGTCGTACTTCCTTCCTTTCCTGCTCTCTCTGACTACTACCAGACCTCAGCGTCCGACATTGCCCTTTCTGTAAGCCTGTTCGCCATTGGCCTTGCGTTATCCGTGGTGCTGGTCGGACCGCTGTCGGATTTGTGGGGGCGCAAGAGCCTTTTGCTGACAGGTATCGCCATCTCGGTGATCGGTGCAACTGGTTGCATGGTGTCCAGTGATTACAGCTGGTTTCTGGTGTTTCGGGTCATCCAGGCAGTGGGTTGCGGATCCTTTGCGCTGTCGCAGGCGCTGATTCAGGATCTGTTCGTCGGCAGAGAACAGGAGCGAATCAGGATATGGATGACGACTGCAGCCGGGGTGTTCATTTCCATATCGCCACTGCTTGGTACCTGGTTGCAAATGCATCTGGGCTGGCAGGGCAGCTTCTATATCTTTATCACATTGGCATTCATTGTCTGGATAACGGCTAGCGTCTTGCTCAAAGAAACCCCGCGCAATCGGAATGCGTCGCCCGGTGGCTTTTTCAGTGCCTACTGGCGGCTGTGTTCCGATGTACGCTTCATGGGCTACTGGCTTATTTCGGCCCTGGCCTTTGCCTGTCATTTTTCATTCATCGTCATCTCGCCAATCATTTTCATGGAGCGGCTAGCGCTCTCGGCCTACGAATTTGCCTGGGCATTGTTGTTGTACGGCGTGGCTTATGTGATCGGCGGGATAGTCGCCAGCGCATTGCATCGGCGCCTGGCGGCCAATTCGCAGATAGTGGTTGGCCTGGGGCTGATCGCACTCTCGGGGTTGGTCATGCTGTGGCTGGCGAATCAGTTCGGCCTCACTGCAGCGGCGGTGCTGATACCTATGCTCATTTGTACGGCCGGTACTACGATTGCCAGGCCTATCGCCAATTCCAAAGCCATGACCCTCTATCCGCAGGATGCCGGTACGTCCTCCTCGGTCGGCGGCGTAATGATTTTCATGTGCGGCGGGGTGATCAGCGCAGTGATCAATTTCGCCTCAGACAACCTGACTACGGCGCTTGCCCTGTGCTTCCTGGTCTTGAGCTTCGCAGGTCTCGGCCTGAACACGCTGATCAACCGCCGCACACCCTGTAGGAGCGAGCTCGCTCGCGATGGCCGCCAACGATAACGCGGGAAGCCTGACACCCCGCGTTGTCTGATCGTTCATCGCGAGCGTGCTCGCTCCTACAGGGTGCAAGACACATCCTGATCCACTGTCATAGCGACAACCTCCCGCCCCACACCTACCGTTTCTCTTCCTATCACAGAAGAGGACAACGGAATGTCCAACACGCCACAAGCCCACCGTTTACGCATAGGCCGTCGATCGGAACCCGGTCGCGTCTATCTCCTGACCGCAGTCACCTATGAACGACAACCGATCTTTCAGGATTGGCGCATTGGTCGCATGGTAGTGAACGAGTTCAGAAGAGCTCAGGAAGCCGGCAATGCAACATCTATAGCTTGGGTAATCATGCCGGATCATTTTCACTGGTTGGTTGAGTTGCACAACGGCGACTTGCCGAAATTGATGCAAGCCACCAAAGCCCGAAGTGCCCGCGCTATCAATCTCAAGCGAGGCCAGCCCGAGAGGCTATGGCAGAAAGGTTATTTCGACCGCGCTCTGCGCTGGGAGGAAGACCTCAAGGTGGCTGCTCGATACATCATCGCCAATCCAATACGTGCAGGGCTCGTCGACCATATCGGCGAGTACCCTCTGTGGGATGCGATCTGGATCTGACGTCGCTGCCCCCCTCTGTAGGAGCGTGCACGCTCGCGATGGACTCGAGAACGCCGCTGGGCATCAGGCACCCAGCGTTATCGTTAACGACCATCGCGAGCGTGCTCGCTCCTACAGGATTGCGTCTTTCCACACGTCTCATGAATGTCCCCAGGCATTCCCTCCAGCCGCCAGCCGTGTAGAATCGCGACATTCATCGCCAGTCATCCCCCGGCGGGTTTATGAGCTCAAGCTGAAGCGCGCGGCGATCCCGCAAAGTTATCGGCAACTTCCGGACACACGGCCATTTCTGAGTGTTCCAGACGTCAATAGAAGCTCACTTCCCTTTTGATACCTGATTAGCCGCCCGGAGTGCTTCATGCCTGATTACCGCTCGAAAACATCTACCCATGGCCGCAACATGGCCGGCGCCCGCGCACTGTGGCGCGCCACGGGGATGAAAGATGACGACTTCAAGAAGCCGATCATCGCCATTGCCAACTCTTTCACCCAGTTCGTACCGGGCCACGTCCACCTCAAGGACCTGGGCCAACTGGTCGCCCGCGAAATCGAACGCGCAGGTGGTGTGGCTAAAGAATTCAATACCATCGCTGTCGATGACGGCATCGCCATGGGCCACGACGGCATGCTGTATTCGCTGCCGAGCCGCGAGATCATCGCCGACTCTGTCGAGTACATGGTCAACGCCCACTGCGCCGACGCCATCGTTTGCATCTCCAACTGCGACAAGATCACCCCCGGCATGCTGATGGCGTCCCTGCGCCTGAACATCCCGGTGATCTTCGTTTCCGGCGGTCCGATGGAAGCCGGTAAGACCAAACTGGCCAGCCACGGTCTCGACCTGGTCGACGCCATGGTGATCGCCGCCGACTCCAGCGCTTCTGACGAGAAGGTTGCCGAGTACGAGCGCAGCGCCTGCCCGACCTGCGGTTCGTGCTCCGGCATGTTCACCGCCAACTCGATGAACTGCCTGGTCGAAGCCCTGGGCCTGGCCTTGCCGGGCAACGGTTCGACCCTGGCCACCCACAGCGACCGCGAGCAGCTGTTCCTGCAGGCCGGCCGCACCATCGTCGAGCTGTGCAAGCGTTACTACGGCGAGAACGATGAGTCGGTGTTGCCGCGCAACATCGCCAACTTCCAGGCGTTCGAAAATGCCATGACCCTGGACATCGCCATGGGCGGTTCCACCAATACCATCCTGCATTTGCTGGCCGCCGCCCAGGAAGCCGAGATCGATTTCGACCTGCGCGACATCGACCGTCTCTCGCGTCACGTGCCGCAGCTGTGCAAGGTCGCGCCGAACATCCAGAAATACCACATGGAAGACGTGCACCGTGCCGGCGGGATCTTCAGCATCCTCGGCTCGCTGGCCCGTGGCGGCCTGCTGCACACCCAGTTGCCGACCGTGCACAGCCGCAGCATGGAAGAAGCCATCGCCAAGTGGGACATCACCCAGACCGACGACGAAGCGGTGCATCACTTCTTCAAGGCAGGTCCTGCGGGCATCCCGACGCAAACCGCGTTCAGCCAGTCGACCCGTTGGGAAACCCTGGACGACGATCGTGAAAACGGCTGCATCCGCAGTGTCGAGCACGCCTACTCGCAAGAGGGCGGCCTGGCCGTGTTGTACGGCAACATCGCCCTGGACGGTTGCGTGGTGAAAACTGCTGGCGTCGACGAGTCGATCCACGTGTTCGAAGGCAACGCCAAGATTTTCGAAAGCCAGGACAGCGCCGTACGCGGCATCCTCGCCGACGAAGTGCAGGCCGGCGACATCGTGATCATTCGTTACGAAGGCCCGAAAGGCGGCCCGGGCATGCAGGAAATGCTCTACCCGACTTCCTACCTGAAATCCAAAGGCCTGGGCAAAGCCTGCGCCCTGCTCACCGATGGCCGTTTCTCCGGTGGTACCTCGGGCCTGTCCATCGGCCACGCTTCGCCGGAAGCCGCTGCCGGCGGCGCGATCGGTCTGGTGCAGGACGGCGACAAAGTGCTGATCGACATTCCGAACCGCTCGATCAACCTGTTGGTCAGCGACGAAGAACTGGCCACTCGCCGGGTCAAGCAGGACAAGAAAGGCTGGAAACCGGTGGAAGTGCGTCCACGTAAAGTGACCACTGCGCTGAAGGCCTACGCCCTGCTGGCGACCAGCGCCGACAAGGGTGCGGTGCGTGACAAGGCGATGCTTGACGGGCTGTAAGCGTTAGCCGCACCCATAAAAATGCCCCGCCAAGTGCGGGGCATTTTTGTTTCTGCCGGTCACCTTTCACCTGTAGGAGCGAGCATGCTCCGGGCGGCGTTCCGACGATGGACTGGAGAACGCCGCTGGGTGCCATGTTTCCAGCGTTATCGTTAACGACCATCGCGAGCATGCTCGCTCCTACAAGTAACAGTGCATCCGTTATTCCTGCGGGTCGAGGTTATCCAACGCCTGATTCACCGCCAGCTCGCCCAACATGATGATCTGCGCGATTCCAAGCATCGTGCTGCGTTGAGTTCCCTCCAGCAGTGCGGCGAAATCACTGGTCATGACATTGGCCGAAGCGAGTGATTCACAGGCGTGGGCCAACAGGGTTTCGGTGTCGAGGCCGGGCGCGATCACGAATGTTCGGCTGGGTTTGCGCGGGGTGGCGTTAATGCGGGCGGACAGGCTGTCGGCGTCCGGTGGATCGGGGGTAATTTTCAGCATTGATGAATCTCCTTACACCATAAGAAGGAGCCATCACCCTCGCTACCAAACGAAGGGTGGCGGCCATGCGCAGGTTGGTAGACCGGGGTGTAAGGAATCCGGCGCGCCCGAAGACGCCCTGTGCATGACCACCATAAAACGCAGAGACGTAAGAACGCTGCAAATCATGATGCTTTGCACCTTACACACCTGGGCTACCAAACCCGATCGCTGATGAGCAGCGACGCGCAGACGATAGAAGCCAGTACCCAGGTGCAAAAGTCGGCGGATTCTGAAGTAGTCGTAGTCCGTTGCGCAAGAATGTGAAGGTTGCGACTGTAGGAAGAAGTTGATCGAACAGAGGCTTTCATTGCCACGACTGGCCCCATCGCGGGCAAGCCCGCTCCCACAGAAATCTTCGGCGTCCCCAAAATTTGTGGTTCACCCAAAACCTTGTGGGAGCGGGCTTACCCGCGATTGGAGCACCTCGGTCTTACTGAATTTCTTCAGGCTTGACGATCACCCAGTTCTTGTCCGCCGTCACCGCCAACCCTTCCTTGGCCTGGGCCGCAGCGTGCTTGGCCATCATGCCGTTAATCTGGGTCATGTATTTGTCTTTGCGGTTGACCCACAGGTGGATGCCGCCCTTGGCCACGTCGACGCTGTGGAACAGCATGTAACCGTCGCTGCTCGGGGTATCGCCGCCGACCAGCACCGGTTTTTTCCACTCATCGATATAGGTCAGGATGGCGGCGTGCTTGCCGGCCATCCAGGTCGCAGGGGTCCACAGGTAAGGGGTCAGTTCGAGGCCCAGGTTGGCCTTCTCGTCATACTTGCCGGCAGTAATTTGCTTGCGCGCGGTGGTCAACTCGCCGGTCTTTTGGTCCTTGAGTAGCAATGACACGCCGATCACATTCTGCGGTTTGACGTTGTAGCCATACTTCGGATCGGCCGCGACCATGCGCACCAGTTCTTCGGAGGCAGCGGTCATCACGTAGACCTCGATGCCGTTCTCCATCAGCTTGTTGTAGAGCTCGGCCTGGCCGGTGAAGACTTTCGGCGGGTTAACGTCGAGGGTCTTCACCACATCGCCGTCGTAATAGGTGGTGGATACCGGTTTGCCGGAGGCCATCAGCTCGTCGACGTAGCCCTTGAGTTCTTTAAGCGTGAAGCCGGAAAACACCTGGGCGACCCATGGATAGCAAACCATGTCGTCGACTTCACAGAGGCGGTAGTAGTAGCTGAACAGGCTTTCCTTGTGGTCGGCGGTGTCCTTGAAAGGCATCAGTTTCAGGGAGGGGTCGAGTTTGTCGCGGGTGATCAGGCCCTTGTTCTCCATGAACGGCAGCAACGACTCTTCGAGGTCGTAGCGGTAACTGGTGTTGTCCATGTCGAACACCGCGTAGTTACCCTTGTTGGCGTTGGCGGCGATCATCGCGTCCAGCGCCTTGGCCTGATCGGCTGGCCAGTGTTTTAAATCCGTTGCGAGTACCTGGCCAGCGAGGCCAAGGCAAAGTGCGGCAGCCAGTAATTTCGGTGCGAACTTCATCGATCTTTCTCCCTGAGTGAAAGACATCGACGCTAACAAATAAGTGTGACAGTCCTCGTCTGTCAGCGACCGCCAACGTGCCTATCGCGCCAGCCGCATCCCGAGAGCGACACGCGCTTATTCCAAAAGCGACAGTTACCAGACGTTTTTGATATTAATTCATTAGATATCAAGCTGTTAGGCTTGCCGGTTCGCAGCTGCCCCGGAAGGCAGTTGGCACATGTCTTATGGGAGTTCCAATGAATCTGCCGCTGATTATCAATCTGCTGGTGTTCCTCGCCCTGCTTTTTGGCCTGGCACAAACCCGCCACTCTAAATGGAGCCTGGCGAAAAAGTCCTGCTCGCACTCGTCCTGGGCGTGGTGTTCGGTGTGGCGCTGCACACGGTGTACGGCACCGGTAATCCGGTGCTGAAAGCCTCGATCGGCTGGATTGATCTGGTGGGCAACGGTTACGTGCAATTGCTGCAAATGATCGTCATCCCGCTGGTCTTCGCTTCGATCCTCAGCGCCGTGGCCCGTCTGCACAACGCTTCGTCGCTGGGCAAGATCAGCTTCCTGACGATTGGCACGCTGTTGTTCACCACGGCCATCGCGGCGCTGATCGGCATCGGCCTGACCAATCTGTTCGGACTGACTGCCGAAGGCCTGGTGGCCGGCACCCAGGAAATGGCGCGCCTGCAAACGATCCAGACCGACTACGCCGGCAAAGTCGCAGACCTGAATGTGCCGCAGCTGTTGCTGTCGTTCATTCCGCAAAACCCATTCGCCGACCTGGCGCGGGCCAAGCCGACGTCGATCATCAGCGTGGTAATCTTCGCCGCATTCCTCGGCGTCGCGGCACTGCAATTGCTCAAGGATGACGTGGAAAAAGGTCAGAAAGTGATCAACGCCATCGACACCCTGCAAGCCTGGGTGATGCGTCTGGTACGTCTGGTGATGAAGCTGACCCCGTACGGCGTCCTGGCGCTGATGACCAAGGTAGTCGCCGGCTCCAACCTGCAGGACATCATCAAACTGGGCAGTTTTGTCGTAGTTTCCTACATTGGCCTGGGCCTGATGTTTGTCGTCCACGGCCTGCTGGTGTCGGCCGCCGGGATCAACCCGCTGCGCTTCTTCCGCAAAATCTGGCCAGTGCTGACGTTTGCCTTCACCAGCCGCTCGAGCGCCGCGACGATTCCGTTGAGCATCGAAGCCCAAACCAGCCGTCTGGGCATTCCACAATCCATCGCCAGTTTCGCCGCTTCGTTCGGCGCGACCATCGGCCAGAATGGCTGTGCCGGTCTCTACCCGGCGATGCTGGCGGTGATGGTTGCGCCGACTGTGGGCATTAATCCGCTGGACCCGTTGTGGATCGCGACGCTGGTGGCGATTGTGACGTTGAGTTCGGCCGGTGTGGCCGGGGTTGGCGGCGGCGCGACGTTCGCGGCGCTGATCGTGTTGCCGGCGATGGGCTTGCCGGTGTCACTGGTGGCGTTGTTGATTTCAGTTGAGCCGTTGATTGATATGGGGCGTACGGCGCTGAACGTGAGTGGTTCGATGACTGCGGGTGCGATTACCAGCCAGGTGATGCAGCAGACGGATAAAGCGCTGCTGGATGCGGATGAGCATTCGGAGTTGGCGCAAGCTTAAGACCTTCATCGTCTGTGCGGGCCTCTTCGCGGGCAAGCCTCGCTCCTACAGAATTTCGTCAATCGTGAGCACGACGTTGGTCTGTAGGAGCGAGGCTTGCCCGCGAAGCTTCTAAGCTTTTTCCCAAACTTCGAAACTGTATGCCGGCTTGCCCTCTACGGCCGGATTCGGGGTATTGGATACCAACTTCCACTGCTCTAAATCAAACTCCGGAAACCACGCATCCCCTTCCGGACTCAACGCCACACGCGTCAAATACAAACGATCAGCCTGCGCCAGCCCTTGCGCGTACAACTGCGCCCCGCCAATCAGCATCAGCTCATCGACGCCCTGCTCCTTGGCCCATTCTTCAGCCCGAACCACTGCGGCCTCCAGCGACGGATAGACCTCCGCGCCTTCGAGCACCAGATCCGCCTGACGGCTGACCACGATGTTCAAGCGCCCCGGCAGTGGACGTCCGAGCGATTCCCAGGTCTTGCGACCCATGATGATCGGCTTGCCCAGGGTGGTGGCCTTGAAGTATTTGAAGTCCCCCGGCAAGTGCCAGGGCATGCTGTTGTCGACGCCGATCACACGGTTTTCACCGAGGGCTGCGATCAGGCTGAGGGGGAGTGATTTAGTCATGCCGGCGAGGATACCAGAGGCTCGGCTTCTCGCAACGTGGCCCCCCGACAAGCGCCACAGCGGTTATGCTCACAGCTCAATTAAGCGACGGGATGCCGCGTGACTGAACTGAATAACCTCTGGCTGACAGAAACCATCCGCCTGCGCGAAGAACACGCCGGCCCTTTGGAAGATCTGGAAGCCAACCGCCTGGCCCGCAACGCGGGCGGCGACTTGCCGACACGCATTCAACGCCGAGCCTTGTGGCTAGCCGACCGTGATGGCTTGAGCGACGCACTCAAACACTGGCTGCAAGGTGCGCGGCTGGCGCTGATCGTATTGGCGGTGCTGGCCGTGGTCAGCGGTGCCGGTCTGGCGTTTGCCGCGCTAGGTGACGGGCAGTCGCCGGTGAATGTGTTCTGGGCCTTGGGCAGTCTGCTCGGGCTCAACCTGATTCTGCTATTGAGCTGGGCCTTGGGCCTGGTATTTGCCGGTGAACACGGCGCAACGCTGGGACGCTTGTGGCTATGGCTCAGCGAAAAACTCGCCCGGGACGCCAAAGCCGCCCAACTGGCCCCCGCTCTGCTCCTGCTATTGCAACGACAAAAACTCAATCGCTGGGCAATCGGCGTGCTGGTCAACAGCTTGTGGTTGCTGGCGATGCTCAGCGCCTTGGTCATTCTGCTGACGCTGATGGCGACCCGGCGTTACGGCTTCGTCTGGGAAACCACCATTCTCAGCGCAGACACATTCATCACCGTGACTCAGGCCTTGGGCGCGCTACCGGCCCTGCTCGGTTTCAGTGTGCCAACCGTGGAGATGATTCGCGCCAGTGGCGATACCGCGCTGAATATCGAAAGTGCTCGTCAAGCCTGGGCGGCATGGTTGGTTGGCGTGTTGCTGGTCTATGGCGTATTGCCGCGTCTGCTGCTGGCTTTGTTTTGCCTGTGGCGCTGGAAAACCGGCCAGGCAGCCTTGCATCTGGATCTGAACCTGCCTGGCTATGCGCAACTGCGCGAACGCCTGATGCCCACCAGTGAACGCCTGGGCATCAACGATGCGGCGCCAGAGCAGCTTCATCGGGTCGAAAGCGGTGTCAGTGAAGCGCATAGCGATGGCGCGTTATTGGTGGCCATCGAACTGGACGATCAACGCCCATGGCCGCCGCAACTGCCGAAAAACGTGAGCAACGCCGGCATTCTCGACAACCGCGAATCGCGGCACAAACTCCTCGAACAGTTGAGCCGTTTTCCGCCGGCCCGCCTGGCAATCGCTTGCGATCCAAGACGCTCGCCAGATCGCGGTAGCCTGGCGTTGATTGCCGAACTGGCCCGCAGCGCCAGCGCCACCCGCGTCTGGCTGCTGCAGGCGCCGCCCGGTGAAGCGCTGGATGCCGACCGCCTCGGCGATTGGCATGCGGCCCTGCAACAGCTTGAACTTCAATTCGCCGATTGCGCGCCGCTGAACTGGCTGGAGACCGGTCATGACTGATGCACCGAAAGCGCCGCTGAAACTGGCCGTGGTCGGCCACACCAACGTCGGCAAAACCTCGTTGTTGCGCACCCTGACCCGCGACGTCGGCTTCGGCGAAGTCTCCCATCGACCCAGCACCACGCGACACGTCGAGGGCGCGCGATTGTCGGTGGACGGCGAGCCCTTGCTCGACCTTTTCGACACACCCGGTCTGGAAGACGCCATCGCCCTGCTCGATTATCTCGAACGCCTGGAGCGCCCCGGCGAACGCCTCGACGGCCCGGCACGACTGGCCCGGTTCCTTGAAGGCAGCGAAGCACGGCAGCGCTTCGAACAGGAAGCCAAAGTACTGCGGCAACTGCTGACCTGCGATGCCGGCCTCTACGTGATCGATGCCCGCGAACCGGTGCTGGCCAAGTACCGCGACGAACTGGAGGTGTTGGCCGGCTGTGGCAAACCGCTGTTGCCGGTGCTGAATTTCGTCAGCAGCGCCAACCACCGCGAACCGGCGTGGCGCGAAGCGCTGGCGCGTCTGGGCTTGCATGCGCTGGTGCGTTTCGACAGCGTGGCGCCGCCGGAGGATGGCGAGCGTCGACTCTATGAAAGCCTCGCACTCTTGCTGGAACAGGCCCGTCCACAGCTGGAACGGTTGATCGCCGATCAGCAGACTCAACGCCATGCCCGCCAGCAAAGTGCGGCGCGGTTGATTGCCGAGTTGTTGATCGATTGCGCGGCCTGCCGGCGCAGCGTAGTCAGCGATGCAGAGCAAGAACAACAGGCCATCGGCGAACTGCATAAAGCCGTTCGCCAACGAGAGCAGCGTTGCGTCGAAGCCTTGCTCAAGTTCTACGCCTTCCGCCCACAGGACGCAGCGGCCAGCGACTTGCCGCTGCTCGACGGCCGTTGGGGTGATGACCTGTTCAATCCGGAAACCCTCAAGCAATTGGGCGTGCGAGTCGGTGGCGGGATCGCTGCCGGCGCGGCAGCCGGGGCCGGGGTCGACTTGCTGGTGGGCGGTCTGACCCTCGGCGCCGCCGCGCTGGCCGGCGCCATTGCCGGTGGTGCACTGCAAACCGCACGCAGTTATGGCGGCCGGTTGTTGGGCAAGATCAAGGGCCAGCGTGAATTGACGGTCGATGACAATGTGCTACGGCTATTAGCGCTGCGTCAGCGGCAACTGTTGCAAGCACTGGAGGCACGTGGACATGCGGCGATGGACAGCATTCAGGTGGCCACGCCCCAGGACAAATCCTGGCGCGAAGGCAAACTGCCTGAGGCCTTGAGTAAAGCGCGGGCGCACCCGCAGTGGTCTTCGCTCAATGCGCATTCGAAGTTGAGTCAGGGGGAGCGGCAGGAGCAGGTTGAGGCGTTGGCGCGGCAACTGTAGGAGCGAAGCTTGCTCGCGATGGACGTCAACGATAACGCGCCCTACCTGACAGGTCGCGTTGCCCAGACGTTTTTCGCGAGCAAGCTCGCTCCTACAGTTTCGGGCAAATCGACTACCACTCGATCTTTAGAAACTCTCGCACCAACGAATTGACCCGGGTCCGATCTGTGCGATCCGCCCGGCCGTCATTGTCCACATCGGAGCACAAGACAATCTCGAAGGTGCCGTCGTTATCAAGGTCATGAACCGCTGCCTTGTAGGCGATGATCGGGCCTTCATGGAAATGCAGCCGCACCGATTCCGGTGTGCCATCGCCGGACGGGTTCAGCGAGAACATTCGCAGATGCCGCTCCTCGCCTTCGCCGATGTTGAACCACGCGCATTTGAGGTACGTAATGCCGAAGGTTCTTAGCCGCAGAATTTCGGCGGCCGTCGCTTCTCGCAGAAACTGTTCGTCTTCATAAAACTCGAAACGCAGAGTCTCTGCCGTCCCACTACCGCTTCGATCCTGAGCAATCACTTTTAAATAGCGCATTCGTTTGCCTCCTTGGGAAAAGCTCAGCTTGAGCCCTACCCATGGGGCGATCCATGCAATGCTTCGTCAATGTCTGTAGGACCGTTCAGCAAACCTCGCGTGACAAGACGCTGACCGCCTTACGCTTCAACACTTCGAGATCAATGACCGGTACATGCATCTCCTTGGCCAGTTCATCCCACTGGCGCATGCGCAAGCTCACTGCGCATAGCGGGTCCTGCTCGAACGCCTCAGCTTGCGCTTCAGTCATCACCCCACCCTGATATTCCAGTGTCCGACGGCTGGCTTCGCTCAGGCGCTCGTAGTACCCCGGCTCCCTGAGCGTCAGATAGCGCTTGGCCTGAACGTGGTATTCCACCAACCGTGCCATGCGCTCACTGAAACCTGCGCTGCGCAAATATTCGGCACCCAGCCGCTCATGGCTGGCCACGCCGAAGCCGCCCATATTCTCGGCACCCTCGGCGCAGATGTGCCCGATGTCGTGGAAGAACGCGGCGAGCACCACTTCGTCGTCAAAGCCTTCGGCCATTGCGCACTGCGCGGCCTGGGACATGTGCTCGATCTGCGACACCGGTTCGCCAATGTAATCACTGTCGCCAAAGCGTTCGTACAGGGCGAATACCTTGGCGACGGTTTGTTCGGTTTGGGTCATCAGAAGGCGCTCGATGAAGTGGGAATTGTGTTGAAGGGTAGATCGTCATCGCGAGCAGGCTCACTCCTACAGGGGAACGCATTCCAATGTGGGAGTGAGCCTGCTCGCGATGGGGTCCTGTCAGACGGTGAAAATTTTACTTGGCTGCCACCTTCTCGGACTTGCCGTCATAACGCTTACGCCACTCGGTCAAAATCTCATCGCGATTTTTCGAAGCCCAGGCAAAGTCGTTCTTGATCAAACGCTGCTCATAGTCAGCCGGCAACTCGGTCTGCGGCTTGGCGATACCCGGTTGTGCGAGGACGGCGAAGTTTTCTTTATACAGCTCCATCGCCTCCGGGCTGGCCGAGAAGTCCGCGAGTTTCTTCGCGGCATCTTCATGTGGCGTGCCTTTGATCACAGCGGTCGCTTCAATCTCCCAACCCAGGCCCTCTTTGGGCAGGATGATGTCCAGCGGTGCGCCCTGGCGCTTCAACTGAACAGCCGGATATTCGAAGGAAATACCAATCGGGAATTCACCGGCAGCCGCCAGTTTGCACGGTTTGGAACCGGAGTGAACGTACTGGCCGATGTTCTGGTGCAGGTCGTCCATGTACTGCCAGCCCTGCTTCTCACCGAAGGTTTGCAACCAGGCGCTGACGTCGAGAAAGCCGGTGCCGGACGATGCCGGGTTCGGCATGACAATCTTGCCTTTGTACTCAGGCTTGGTCAGGTCTTGCCAGCTAACCGGTTTGGTCAGGCCCTGCTTCTCGGCTTCGACGGTATTGAAGCAAATGGTCGCGGCCCAGACGTCCATGCCTACCCAGGCTGGCGGATTGGCGACGTCGCGGTAGTTGCCGCCGATTTTTCCCAGATCCTTCGGCGCGTAGCTTTGCAGCATGCCTTGCTGATCGAGAATCGCCAGGCTCGAAGCGGCCAGGCCCCAGACCGCGTCAGCCTGTGGGCGGGCCTTTTCGGCAAGCAGTTTGGCTGTGATGATGCCGGTGGAATCGCGCACCCATTTGATCTCGACGTCCGGGTTAGCCTTTTCGAAGGCTTCCTTGTAGGTTTTCAGTTGTTCGGCTTCGAGGGCGGTGTACACCGTCAACTCGGTTTTTGCCGCGAAGGCATTCAGGCTGAAAGCGGTGAGGACAGCAGCGGCCAGGGCCAGGGCTTGAACATGATCTTTTCCTGTTTTTGAGTTGAGGGGCTTTTGGTTTTAGGAGCAGCGAATCAATGACCAGGCGCGGTCTGTCGCCAGGCCTGTGAGCGCCGCAGTAAACCGCGCGAGGCCCAGGCCAGCAGCAGGGACACGCCCGCCGAGGTGAACAGAATCAGGGTCGACATCGCCGCCGCGCCGCCGACGTTGCCGGCGTCATCCATGTTCAGCACCGCCACCGCCGCGAGGATGGTGTCGGGGCTGTAGAGGAAGATCGCCGCCGAGACGGTGGTCATGGCCGAGACAAACAAGTAGCGCACGATGTCCAGCAACGCCGGCAGGCAGATCGGCACGGTGACCCGCAGGTAGTGCCGATACAGCGGCGCCTTGAGCGAAAGCGCGGCGGCTTCGAACTCGGCGTCGAGTTGGCGCAGCGCCGTGGTCGCGGTCATCTGCGCGGTGGTCAGATAATGCGCAATGGTGCAGACCACCAGCAGGGTCATGGTCCCGTAGAGCACGTGCAGCGGGTTGCCGGTGAGGTTGAAGAAGAAAACGTAACCCAGGCCAAGCACCAGACCCGGCACCGCCATCGGTACGAAGCTGAGCATGCGCAGTGTCAGATTCAGGCCGCGCTGGCCCTTGGTTTTTTCCATCAGGTAGGCGCCGGTGAAGATCAGCGCACTACCGATCAGCGCCGTGCTCAACGCCATCTTCACGCTGTTGCCATAGGCCAGCCAACCACCGCCCGCCGTGTCATTGAACTGGTAGTGGTTGAGCGACAACGACAGGTTGTACGGCCAGAACTTCACCAACGAAGAGAACACCGCCATGCCGAACACCAGCAACAACGCGGAGCAAATCAGCAGCACGATGGCCAGGTAGCAACCATCGCGTAATTTCGATGGCGCCGGTTTGAAGACTTGCGCCCGACCGCTCATGGAATCGCCATGACGCCGACGCAGCCAGGCATCGACCCCGAAGCTGAACAGCGCAGGCAACAGCAACACCATCCCGATCAACGCACCACGACCGAACTGCTGCTGGCCGACCACGGCCTTGTAAGCTTCCAGCGCCAGCACTTGATAGTCGCCACCGACCACCACGGGCACGCCGAAGTCGGTGATGGTCAAGGTAAATACCAGACAGAACGCAGCGAACACCGCCTGACGCGTCGCCGGCCAGGTGATGCTGCGAAAGGCTTTGGCGGGACTGGCGCCCATGCTGGAGGCGGCATCGAATAGTCGCGCATCCGCCAGGGACAACGCCGACAGCAGAATCATCAAGGCGTGTGGAAAGGTGTAGATGACCTCGCCCAGAACAATGCCCCAGAAGCCGTAGATATTGTCCGAAAGCAAAGCGCGCAGCATGCCCTGATTGCCGAATAGATAAACCAGTGCAATGCCGGGCAGCATCGACGGCGCCATCAATGGCAGCAGAGAGATGCCGCGCCAAATGCCTTTGCCCGGAATCAACGTGCGTTGCAAGGCGTAAGCAAACAGATAGGCCAACGGTACGACAATCGCCGCGACACTGAGGGAAACCTTCAAGCTATTGCCCAGCAGCCAGTGGAAATTGGCACTGGTTACCAATTCCCGCGCGGCCAGCCAGCCACCACCCTGCCCGGCCTCGGAACTGAAACCTCGCCAGAAAATCGCCAGCAATGGCATCAACACCGCCACACCGAGCAACGCCAGCAAGAGGACTTTGCCGCCGACCACGAAAATCCTGTCGCCGATCTCGGCACGGGAGGCCTGCCGAATCTGCTTGTGCGGCAGCGGCAGCGCGATATTCGCGCTCATCAGGCGAACACCTGCAGGCTGCGCGGAGGCAAGGCGACCATGATTTTCTGCGCGCCGAGACGCGGCATGGCCTCCGGCGCGAGTTCGGCCAGCAAGGCGTGGCCCGGCAGATGGTCAAGCTCGAAGCTCATGCGGCAGCGGTTGCCGAGAAAGGTGATTTCGCGAACCTTGGCCGGGAACAGGTTTTCTTCGTGCACTACCGGGTTGACGTTGATCGCTTCCGGACGACAGAACAAACGGCCCGATGCGGTTTTGGCGCTACCGTCGGCCAGGCGCAGGTTCATTCCACCGACCTGGGCGTGGCTGTCGCTACTGCTATGGAATGGCAACCAGTTGCCCTGGCCGACGAACTCCGCCACGAATGGCGTAGCCGGGCGGTTGTAGATTTCCTGCGGCGTGGCGTACTGCTCGACCTTGCCGTTATTCATCACGGCGATGCGGTCGGCCATCAGCATGGCCTCATCCTGGTTGTGGGTGACCATCAGGGTGGTAACGCCGAGCTCCCGTTGCAGCTGGCGCAGTTCGGTACACAGATGCTCGCGGACACGGGCGTCGAGGGCCGACATCGGTTCATCCAGCAACAACAGCGACGGTGCCGGTGCCAGCGCCCGAGCCAGTGCGACCCGTTGCTGCTGACCGCCGGACAATTGGCCGGGGTACTTTTTCTCACTGCCACTCAGGCCGACCAGTTCGAGCATCTGTCCGACACGCTGGCGCACTTCATCGCGACCCGCGTTGGCGAGGCCGTAGGCAATGTTCGCTTCGACGGTGAGATTGGGAAACAGCGCGTAGGACTGGAACAGAATGCCGTAGTCCCGGGCCTGGGGTGCCAGGTGAGAAACGTCGCGATCGCCCAGGTACAACTCGCCGCTGTCCTGCTTTTCCAGACCAGCGATGCAACGCAGCAAGGTGGTTTTACCACAGCCCGAAGGCCCGAGCAGACACACCAACTCACCGGCCGCGACGTCGAGGGACACGTTATCCAGCGCGGTGAAAGCACCGAAACGCTTTTGCACGCCGCGCACTTTCATCGGCGCACCAGGGTTGGTCAGGGCAGTTGCGATCGAGTTGTTCATGGACGGACCTCATCAAGCAGATGAAGGCCATCCTAGAGTTGTAATGCGTCCGTCATATGGCAGTGAGGCAAAAACGGCTGATAGTGGTATTCGCGGATTTTGGTTGAGTTACCGATCGTTCCCACGCTCTGCGTGGGAATGCCTCATCGGACGCTCTGCGTTCGGCTCTTTGGGACGCAGAGCGTCCCGGGCTGCATTCCCACGCGGAGCGTGGGAACGATCATTAGGCCGGGGACATTTCCTGCGCCACCCCGAGAAATGCCGCTGGCAACCGCGCGCCTTTGCGCTCCTTCAGACAGTACAAATACTCCGGCAGCAATGGCGCATTCTCGATGCTCAGCACCCGCAACTGTGGATCGTGGGGCACTTCCTGGCGCGCGATGAGGCTGATGCCGATGTTGCGCAGCACCGCTTCGCGGATCGACTCGCGGCTGCCGATCTCCAGCAACGGCCCGACACTCACTCCGGCGCCCGCCAGCAACTCTTCGGTCATGCGGCGGGTGGTCGAGCCCGGCTCGCGCATCAACAACGTATGCCCGGCCAATGCGCTGAGCGGCACATGGTCGTGAACCGCCAACGGATGATTGCGATGCACCGCCAGTACCAGCGGATCGCTGCCGAGCACCCGCCGAATCAGCCGCGCATCCTCCAGCAACTGCGAGGATGCCGCGACATCGACACGGTATTCCTCAAGCGCTTCGAGCACCTGCTGGGAGTTGCCGATTTCCACCGACACCTCCACCTGAGGCAGACGCTCGCGAAAGGTTTTCACCAGATCAAGGATGTAATACGGCGCCGTGGCTGCAATGCGCAGGGTGCCTTGAACCTGGCCGCTGTTACGCAGGAAAAACTCGATGTCGGCTTCCTGCTGCATCAGCGTCTTCACCATCGGCAGCAGCCGCGCCCCTTCATCACTGACGCTGAGGCGGCGACCGCCACGGTAGAACAGTTCCACCGAGTACTGACTTTCCAGATGCCGAATCTGGGTCGTTACCGTGGGCTGGCTCAGGCCAAGCTTCTTCGCTGCCAAGGTAATGCTGCCCAGGCGGGCAACCATGTAAAACGCCTTCAGCTCGGCACTCAGCACAACCATCCCTCTTCGTCTATTTGCGCAGCAGGCGCAAACCGTTGAAAACCACCAACAGACTCACGCCCATGTCGGCAAACACCGCCATCCACATGGTAGCGAGCCCGGCGAAGGTTACCCCAAGAAAGATCGCCTTGATGACCAATGCCAGAACGATGTTTTGTTTGAGGATGCTTGAGGTCTGCCGCGACAGGCGGATGAAGGCCGGGATTTTGCGCAGATCGTCGTCCATCAAGGCGACATCGGCGGTTTCGATGGCGGTGTCGGTGCCGGCAGCGGCCATGGCGAAACCAATCTCCGAACGCGCCAGTGCCGGCGCATCGTTGATGCCGTCACCGACCATGCCGACGCGGTGGCCCTTTGCATAAAGTGCTTCGATGGCTTGCAGCTTGTCGGTCGGCAGCAGGTCACCCTGAGCCTGATCGATACCCACTTGCGTGGCAATCGCCTGGGCGGTGTGGACATTATCACCCGTCAGCATCAGGGTTTTGATGCCCAGTTCGTGCAGTTGCCGGATCGCTTCGCGGCTGGACTCCTTCACCGTATCGGCGACGGCGAACAGTGCCAACGGGCCGGACCGGTCAAGCAGCAGCACCACGGATTTGCCCTGTTTTTCCAGGGCGAACAGCTTTTCTTCCAGCTCTGGCGAACACAGCCCCAGATCTTCAACCAGACGATGGTTGCCCAAATGGTAGAGCTGACCATTGATTTCGCCGCGCACCCCGCGTCCACCCAGGGCCTCAAAGTTATCCACAGAGAACGGTGCGAATTGCTTATCCACAGCCGCGTTGGCGATGGCCCGCGATACCGGGTGATCCGAACGGCCGGCCATTGCCGCCGCAATCGCCGGGGCCGTGGCGTCGGCGGTCGGATCGAGTGACAGGTAATCGGTCTGCACCGGTTTGCCATGGGTGATGGTGCCGGTCTTGTCCAGAGCCAGGTAATCGAGCTTGTAACCGCCCTCCAGATAAACGCCACCCTTCACCAGAATGCCTTTGCGCGCAGCAGCCGCGAGGCCGCTGACAATAGTCACCGGCGTGGAGATCACCAACGCACAAGGGCAGGCTACAACCAACAACACCAAGGCACGGTAGATCCAGTCAAACCACAATTGCCCCATAAACAGCGGCGGGATCACAGCAA
Source organism: Pseudomonas sp. ERMR1:02 (assembly GCF_002277815.1). Taxonomy (GTDB): domain Bacteria; phylum Pseudomonadota; class Gammaproteobacteria; order Pseudomonadales; family Pseudomonadaceae; genus Aquipseudomonas. The sequence continues at coordinate 441,012 of NZ_NKJI01000001.1, read as the reverse complement.
CGGCCAATGCGAAGATGAATACTGCAGGCGTGTAGATTTTTGAAAATTGATCAACGAACCGCTGGGTCGGCGCCCGCGCGCCCTGGGCCTGTTCGACCGCGTGGATGATCCGCGCCAGGGTCGAATTGTTCGCCGTCGCAGTCACGGCATATTCCAGGGAACCAGCCTGGTTGATCGTGCCGGCGAACACCTTGTCGCCGACGGTTTTCTCCACAGGCAGGCTTTCACCGGTGATCGGCGCCTGATCGATGGTCGAGTTGCCCGCCAGCACTTCGCCGTCCAGACCTATGCGCTCGCCGGGCCGCACCCGCACCCGTGCGCCGAGCTCGATGGTTTTCACCTCTTGCGCGACCCAACTGCCGTCAGCCTGCAACACCGTCGCTTGTTCCGGCGTCATCTGCATCAGGCCGCTGATGGCGTTGCGCGCGCGATCCAGAGATTTGGCTTCGATCAATTCGGCCACGGTGAACAGAAACATCACCATCGCCGCTTCCGGCCACTGGCCGATGAGGATCGCGCCTGTCACCGCGATGCTCATCAGCGCGTTAATGTTCAGGTTGAGGTTCTTCAGGGCGATCCAGCCCTTTTTATAGGTACCGAGGCCGCCGCTGAGGATCGAGATCAGCGCGATGACCGCCACCACCCAGTTCGGTGCTGCGCCGGTGAAATGAATGACTTCGGCCAACAAAGCACCGACGCCGGACAGCGCCAATGGCCACCAAGGCTTTTTCTCGGGTGCAGGCGCCGGTGCTGCGGCGCCCTGCTCCAGCGGCTCGGCCTGCATGCCGAGGGATTTGATGGCCTCGATGATCGGTGCGGTACTCGCCAGGTTATGGGTGACGCCCAGCACCCGGTTAATAAGATTGAACTCTAGCTGCTGAATGCCGGTCAGTTTTCCAAGCTTGTTCTGAATCAGCGTTTGCTCGGTCGGGCAGTCCATGGCCTCGATACGGAAACTGCTCAGCCGCGCATCGGCACTTGGCGCTTCACTCAACTGGACCCGCGCGGGTGTTGCAGCTTTCGACGAACAGCAGGCATCGCCATGGCCGCCATGTACATGCTGGGTCACAGGCTTGAGTTTGCTGGTGCTAGCATCTTCGGGTTTGTGGCTGTGCAGGGAATCGCTCATTGGTCGCGTCCATAAAAGTACCTGTTGCCAAGTAAAGACCCTGTAGCCACTATAGGGTCAAGCATCCTTTTTGGAGATTATCGTCATGAAAATTGGAGAGCTGGCGAAACTCACGGATTGCGCGGTAGAAACGATCCGCTACTACGAGCGCGAAAACCTGCTGCCGGAACCGGCCCGCAGCGACGGCAACTACCGCGTCTACACTCAGGCCCACGCCGAACGCCTGACCTTCATCCGTAACTGCCGCACCCTCGACATGACTCTCGAAGAAATCCGCAGCCTGCTGGCCTTTCGCGACAGCCCGCAGGACCAGTGCGAAAGCGTCAACGCGCTGATCGACGAGCACATCCAACACGTCAAGGCGCGGATCGACGGTTTACTGGCCTTGCAGACGCAACTGCTCGACCTGCGCCAACGCTGTGGCGAAGGGCCGGAAATCGATCAGTGCGGGATTTTGCAGCGGCTGGAAGTGAGTGGCGGGGTTGTAGCTACGGAAGTGGAGCACTCCCATGTCGGGAGAAGTCATGGACATTGAGGGCCTCTTCGCGGGCAAGCCTCGCTCCTACAGTTGCGACGTGAACTTGTAGGAGCGAGGCTTGCCCGCGAACACCGCGAAGCGGTGCCAGCGTTAGACCGCCATCGGCGCCGTCATCGGCGCATGGTGCTCGTAACCTTCCAGCGAGAAATCGCCCGGCTCGATCAGCTCCAGCCACTCCGGCTGATACACACCGGTCTTGGCAAACTCAGGCACGCGGTCGGAAATCACCAGCTTCGGCATCGGGAACGGCTCGCGTTTGAGCTGTTCGTTGAGCATGTCCAGGTGGTTTTCGTAGACGTGGGCGTCACCGATGAAATAGGTGAACCAACGCGGCGTGTAGCCGGTCAGGCGACCGATCAGGCTCAACAGCGCCGCGCCTTCGGTGAGGTTGAACGGCGTGCCAAGGCCCAGGTCGTTGGAGCGGATGTAGAGAGTCAAAGAGATCTCTTTGGTTTCGACATTCGGGTGGAACTGGTACAGCAGATGGCATGGCGGCAACGCCATTTCATCTAGCTGGGCGACGTTCCAGCCGTGGAACAGGATACGGCGGCTTCCCGGGTCCTTGATGATGGTGTCGACACACTGGCGAATCTGATCGATGGCCTTGTACAGCACCACGTAGGCCTGGCCGTCTTCCTCGCCTTCGGCGATCTGACGGTAGCCTTGTTGCAGGGTCTGTTCGATGGCGGCCTGGTTGCTCACCGGTATCTGCTTGTACGCTGGCCATTTGCGCCATTGCACGCCGTAGATTTCGCCGAGATCGTCTTCGCCTTGACGGAACGGGTTGGCCAGCCATTGAGCGTTTTCGTTGGCGTTCTGGTCCCAGACTTTGCAGCCCAATGCGCGGAACTCGGCAGCGTTGTTCACGCCACGCAGGAAACCACACATCTCACCGATGGCCGATTTAAAGGCCATCTTGCGGGTGGTGATCGCCGGGAAACCTTCCTGCAGGTCATAGCGCAGCATCGCCCCAGGAAAGCTGATGGTGTTCACGCCGGTGCGGTTAGCCTGTTTGGTGCCGTTCTTGATGACGTGGGCGACCAGTTCGAGATATTGCTTCATGAGTTACCTGTGTCCTTGAACCCGGAGCCGTCGCCCCGGGATTCGAATTTATACGGCTGCCGCTGGAGTTGCCGGGGCGCGGTGATACGCCAGCCAGATCAGGAACAGACCACCAACGATCATCGGTACGCACAACACCTGACCCATGGTCAGCCAGTTCCAGGCCAGATAGCCCAGTTGTGCGTCCGGTACGCGGACGAATTCGACGATGAAACGGAAGATGCCATAGAACAACGCGAACATCCCGGACACCGCCATGGTTGGCCGCGGCTTGCGCGAGAACAGCCACAGGATCAGGAACAGCGCCACACCTTCCAGCGCAAACTGATACAGCTGCGACGGGTGACGCGGCAACTGCGCCGGATCGCTGAACGGCGGGAAGATCATCGCCCACGGCACGTCGGTCGGCTTGCCCCACAACTCGGCGTTGATGAAGTTACCGATACGCCCGGCGCCCAGGCCGATCGGCACCATCGGTGCGACGAAATCCATCAGCTGGAAGAACGACTTGTTGTTCTTTTTACCGAACCACAACGCCGCCAGCATTACGCCGATGAAGCCGCCGTGGAACGACATGCCGCCCTTCCATACCTCGAAAATCAACGTCGGGTTGGCCAGATAGGCATGCAGATCGTAAAACAGCACATAACCCAGGCGCCCGCCGACAATCACCCCCATCGACATCCAGAACACCATGTCGGAGAGTTTCTCCTTGCTCCAGGTCGGGTCGAAACGGTTCAACCGGCGAGACGCCAGCAGCCAGGCGCCGCCGATGCCGATCAGGTACATCAACCCGTACCAGTGGATTTTCAGCGGACCAATGGCCAAGGCCACCGGATCGATCTGCGGGTAAGGCAGCATTGCGACTCCTCATTAGCGTTCAAATCTTCAAAATTCCCGGGCGACGCTGCCACCTCAGGATTAAGCCAGGATTGCGCTGCGCGTCAGAGCAGATGCTTCAGACTAGAAAGTTCAGACCAACGCAGAACAGCAAAGCGGCAAACAGTCTTTTCAGCAACTTTGGCGACAGATTGTGGGCCAGCCGCGCACCAAAGCGGGCAAAAACCATGCTGGTCAGGGCAATGCCCAGCAGCGCGGGCAAATAAACAAAACCGAGACTATGGGCCGGCAACAGCGGATCGTGCCAGCCCAGAATCATGAAACTTAATGCACTTGCCAAAGCGATCGGCAGACCGCAGGCCGACGAGGTCGCCACCGCTTGCTGCATCGGCACGCTGCGCCAGGTCAAAAACGGCACGGTCAGTGAACCACCGCCAATTCCGAAAATCGCCGAGGCCCAACCGATCACGCTGCCGGCCACGGTCAGACCGACTTTCCCCGGCACGGTTCGGCTGGCCTTGGGTTTCGCATCCAGCAGGAGCTGCGCGGCGATAACCAGGGCGAACACGCCAATGATCTTCTGCAGATTGGGTCCGGAGATCGCTTCGGCGGTCAGGGCGCCAAAACCGGCACCGATCAGAATGCCGACAGTCATCCACACAAAGATCGGCCAGCGCACCGCGCCTCGGCGGTGATGCTCGCGTACTGCGTTGACCGAGGTAAAGATGATCGTCGCCAGCGATGTACCGACGGCGAGGTGGGTCAGGATCGACGGATCAAACCCTTGCGCCTTGAAACTGAAAACCAGCACAGGAACGATGATGATCCCGCCACCCACACCGAACAGCCCGGCCAGCACGCCGGCACAGGCGCCGAGCGCCAGATAGAGCAGAAATTCCATGCTGTTTTCCCACCCAACCCCAAAACCGGAGCGGCATGGTAACGGATGCATGGCCTTGGGCTCCACTGGATGGCGATGGATACCCGCACGATGACTGCGTAAAGTGGGCAAAAAACACACAAGGATCACCTTATGTGCCTGATTGTTTTCGCCTGGCGACCGGGTCATCCCCAGCCGCTGATCGTGGCGGCCAACCGCGACGAGTTCTATGCCCGCCCCAGCCTGCCGCTGGCGCAATGGCCCGAATCTGCGCAGGTGTACGCCGGTCGCGATCTGGAGGCCGGTGGCACCTGGCTCGGCGTCGGCGCCAACGGGCGTTTCGCCGCGCTGACCAACATCCGCGATCCCCATCGGCCGCCGGGGCGCAAGTCCCGGGGTGAGCTGGTGGCACGTTTTCTCACCGGCGAGATCACAATAGACGACTATTTAACCGACGTTGTCGCCCGTTCGCCGGAATATGGCGGCTTCAACCTGCTAATTGGCAATAACCATGAACTCTGGCACTTCAATGCCCGGGAATCGGAAGCGGTGATGTTGCCTGCAGGGGTTTATGGGCTGTCGAACGCCGGGCTGGATACGCCGTGGCCGAAGCTGCTCAAGGCCAAAGCCGCGTTGAGTGAAGTGCTGGACGATCCACAACCTCAGGCGCTGCTGGCCTTGCTCGGCGATTCGCAGCAAGCGCCGTTTGCCGAGCTGCCGGACACCGGAGTGGGATTGGCCACAGAGATGCTGCTGTCGAGTGTGTTTATTTCGAGCCAGAGTTACGGAACCCGGGCGAGTACGGCGTTGATTGTCCAGGCGGATGGCGCGCGGCATTTGGTCGAAAGGAGTTTCGGGCCGTATGGCGGGCATCTTGGGGAAGTGGAGATCAAGCTTTAGATTTTCGGCGTAGTCAAAGACGCCTTCGCGGGCAAGCCTCGCTCCTACAGGTTTTGTGTCGAGCATAATAATGCGGACGACATGGACCTGTAGGAGCGAGGCTTGCCCGCGAAGGGGCCATCAGCTTTTTAGAGGGGCTTGGCCGAACCCGGATTGATCATCCGCGCCAGCCCAAGATTTTTCAGCGCCAGTTGCAGCGAGCTGTGGATCACTTGCGGGTTGTCGATGGTCATTAGCTCAGCCAGCAACTCCTTGGCCTTGCTCAGGTTGATCTGGCGCAACATCCACTTCACTTTCGGCAAGTTGGTGGCGTTCATCGACAAGCTGTCGAAACCCATCGCCATCAACAGCACCGCAGCCGCCGGATCACCGGCCATTTCACCGCAGATACTCACCGGTTTGCCTTCGGCATGGGCATCGCGCACCACGTTCTGCAACGCCTGGAGCACCGCCGGGTGCAGGTAGTCGTAGAGGTCGGCTACCCGCGGGTTGTTTCGGTCCACGGCCAGCAGGTACTGGGTCAGGTCGTTGGAGCCGACCGACAGGAAGTCCACTTGCCGCGCCAGTTCCTTGGTCTGGTACACCGCCGCCGGGATCTCGATCATCACGCCAACCGGCGGCATCGGCACGTCGCAACCTTCGTCACGCACTTCACCCCAAGCCCGGTGGATCAGGTGCAGGGCTTCTTCCAATTCATGGATACCGGAAATCATCGGCAGCAGAATCCGCAGGTTGTTCAAGCCTTCACTGGCCTTGAGCATGGCACGGGTCTGCACCAGGAAGATTTCCGGGTGGTCGAGGGTGACGCGAATGCCGCGCCAGCCGAGGAACGGGTTGTCTTCCTTGATCGGGAAGTACGACAGCGACTTGTCGCCACCAATGTCCAAGGTACGCATGGTCACCGGTTGCGGGTGGAACGCGGCGAGTTGCTCGCGGTAGATCGCCAGCTGTTCCTTTTCACTCGGGAAGCGCTGGTTGATCATGAACGGAACTTCGGTGCGGTACAGGCCAACACCTTCGGCTCCGCGTTTCTGCGCGCGCGCCACGTCCGCCAGCAGGCCGGTGTTGACCCACAGCGGCATGCGATGGCCGTCGACCGTAATACATGGCAGATCGCGCAGCGCATCGAGCCCGAGGGCCAGTTGTTTTTCTTCCTCGACCACCTCGGCGAAGTGCTTGCGCAGCACGTCACTGGGGTTTGTGTAGACCTCGCCGCGATGGCCGTCGACGATCATGTCGATGCCGTCGACTTTGGAATACGGCAGATCGACCAGGCCCATTACCGTCGGGATACCCATCGCCCGAGCGAGGATCGCGACGTGGGAGTTGCCGGAACCGAGTACCGAGACCAGGCCCACCAGCTTGTTTTCCGGAACTTCGCCGAGCATTGCCGGCGTCAGTTCTTCGCTGACCAGAATGGTCTTGTCTGGGTATACCAGAGTTTGCTGGCGCTCTTCCTGCAGGTAAGCGAGCAGACGACGACCAAGATCCTTGACGTCCGATGCGCGCTCACGCAGGTAGGCGTCGTCCATCAATTCGAAGCGATTGACGTGATCGGTGACCACTTGGCGCAAGGCGCCCTGGGCCCACTGCCCGGTCTTGATCACGGTGGTCACTTCACTGCCCAGCGCGGCGTCGTCGAGCATCATCAGATAGACGTCGAACAGGGCGCGTTCTTCAGGGCGCAACTGCGTGGCGAGCTTGGCGGACAACGTGCGCATGTCGGCGCGCACACCTTCGATAGCAGTCTTGAACAGTCCGAGTTCGGCGTCGATGTCGGTGATGGTCTTGTCAGGTACCACATCCAGGTCGGCCGGCGGCAACATGACCACCGCGGTGCCGACCGCCGCGCCAGGCGAACCGGGTACGCCGACGAACTTGGCTTCTTGAATGCCCTTGCCCTGACGGCCCAGGCCACGGATCGAACCGGTGGCCTCGGCGTGGGCGATAACCCCGGCGAGCTGCGCGCTCATGGTCACGAGGAAGGCTTCTTCACCTTCATCGAACTGGCGGCGTTCTTTCTGCTGAATGACCAACACGCCGACGACGCGACGGTGGTGAATGATCGGCGCCCCGAGGAACGATGCATAACGCTCTTCACCGGTCTCGGCAAAGTAGCGGTAGCGCGGGTGATCCGCAGCGTTTTCTAGGTTCAGGGGTTCTTCACGCGTGCCGACCAGGCCGACCAGACCTTCATTGGGGGCCATGCTGACCTTGCCGATCGAGCGCTTGTTCAAGCCCTCGGTGGCCATCAGCACGAAACGGTTAGTCTCGGGGTCAAGCAGGTAGACCGAGCAGACCTGGCTGCCCATGGCCTCTTTGACGCGCAACACAATAATCCCCAACGCCGTCTTGAGATCCTTGGCGGAGTTAACTTCCTGGACGATCTTGCGCAGCGTATTGAGCATGGCTCGGGGTCGAACTCCGTCGTCAGTCGCGCGATAAAAGGCGCGGGGCAAGCTCTTTGAGAGCGCGTCGATACACCTCGCGCTTGAATGTCACCACCTGGCCCAACGGATACCAATAGCTGACCCAGCGCCAGCCATCGAATTCCGGTTTACCGGTCAAATCCATCCGCACCCGCTGCTCATTGGAGATCAGGCGCAGGAGAAACCATTTCTGCTTCTGGCCGATGCACAGCGGTTGGCTGTGCGTCCTGACCAGACGTTGCGGCAAACGATAACGCAACCAGCCCCGGGTGCAGGCGAGTATTTCAACATCTTCGCGTTCCAGGCCCACTTCTTCGTTCAACTCGCGGTACAAGGCGTCTTCCGGCGTCTCCTGGGGGTTGATCCCGCCTTGAGGAAACTGCCAGGCATCTTGATTGATACGGCGAGCCCATAGCACCTGGCCGGCATCATTCGTAAGAATGATCCCGACATTAGGACGAAAACCATCGGGGTCGATCACGGCAACAACCTCGCAAACGCATGTCGCCGCATTGTTCCACAAAGGTTGTGAAGGCAGCAACGCGCCGGCTTACCTTATGTGCACTCTTGTGAAAAGTCCGTATTCTGGACGCCTTTCTACAGACTTTTCAGCGAGTAACTGCAATGCGGCTGGCTTTATTCGACTTGGACAACACGCTTCTGGGCGGCGACAGCGACCACGCCTGGGGCGATTACCTTTGTGAGCGCGGCTTCCTCGACGCCGTCGCCTATAAGGCACGCAACGACGAGTTCTATCAGGATTATCTGGCTGGCAAGCTGGATAACGACGCCTATCTGAACTTCTGCCTGGAAGTCCTCGGCCGCACCGAAATGGCCACGCTGGATCTATGGCACAGCGACTACATGCGCGATTGCATCGAACCGATCATGCTGCCCAAGGCGATCGAACTGCTGGCCAAACACCGGGCCGCCGGTGACAAGCTGGTGATCATCACCGCGACCAACCGTTTCGTCACCGGCCCCATTGCCGAGCGCCTGGGTGTCGAAACCCTGATCGCTACCGAATGCGAAATGCTGGATGGTCGCTACACCGGACGCAGCACTGATGTGCCGTGTTTCCGTGAAGGCAAGGTAACAAGGCTGAATCGCTGGCTGGAAGAGACCGGGTTTTCGCTGGAAGGCAGTTACTTCTATAGCGACTCGATGAATGACTTGCCGTTGCTGGAGCAGGTGGCGAATCCGGTGGCGGTCGATCCGGATCCTAACTTGCGTGCCGAGGCCGAGAAGCGTGGCTGGCCGGTGATCAGTCTGCGCGGCTGATATCGCCTTTCTGTAGGAGCGAGCCTGCTCGCGATGGTCGCTAACGATAACGCGGGGCACCTGATGCCCCGCTGCGATCTTGAGTTTTTCGCGAGCAGGCTCGCTCCTACACGGGCTTGGCGCCCATCAACCCGGCAATGGCGATAAAGCAGACAAAACTGAACAACGCCAACGCAAAGCTGAATTTGCCCACGCCCCCCGGCGTCTTGCGTACTTTGTTCAGTCGCACCAGCAACCAGAACCACGCCAGCGCCGCCACGGTGTAGAGCACGCTCGACGCCAGCAACCAGGTTTGCCCCAGCGGCCAGCCCACCAGGTGCACCATCCACCAACCGGTAAACGGCATGCTCAAGAGCGCCAGCCCCATCAACAGCCAGATGAACACTCGCGGTCGTTGCAGGGTACGGCTTGCCGCCGTTGCGTCGCCAAGACGCCGGGTTCGCCAGACCCAGATCCCCAGGCCCAGTGCACACCCCAGCAACACCACCGTCGCCACCATGTGCGCCGCTTTCAGGGCCGTTAACGTTTCCATGGTTCGATTTCCTTATGCCTTGCCCATCAGCGTAGCCGTTCAGCCAAGAAACAGTTGATAGGCCGGATTGTCGCTTTCATCCCAGTACGGGTAGCCGATTTCTTCCAGCGCCGCCGGCACCAGATGACGCTCATCGTGAGGCACTTGCAGGCCTGCGACCACGCGGCCATCCGCCGCACCATGGTTGCGATAGTGGAACATCGAGATGTTCCAGCGCCCGCCGAGCTTATTGAGGAAGTTGAACAGCGCTCCCGGACGCTCCGGGAATTCGAACCGCAGGATCACTTCATCGACCACATGCGCCGCGCGTCCGCCGACCATATGACGAATGTGCAACTTGGCCAATTCGTTGTCGGTCAGGTCGATTACGGGGAAGCCCTGCTCGCTAAGGCTGGCGATCAACGCGCTACGTGGGTCGGTGTCCGGGTGCGTCTGCACGCCAACGAAGATGTGCGCTTCGCTGCCGGTGTTATAGCGATAGTTGAATTCGGTGATCTGGCGCTTGCCGATGGCCTCGCAGAACGCCTTGAAGCTGCCCGGTTTCTCGGGGATGGTCACAGCGATGATGGCTTCGCGGCCCTCACCCAATTCCGCTCGCTCGGCCACGTGGCGCAAGCGATCGAAGTTGACGTTGGCACCGGAATCGATAGCCACGAAGGTGTGCCCGGTGACGCCACGTTGCTCGACGTACTTCTTGATCCCGGCCACGCCCAACGCGCCGGCAGGTTCGGTGATCGAGCGTGTATCGTCGTAGATATCCTTTATTGCCGCGCAGATCTCGTCGGTGCTGACGGTAATGACTTCATCAACATGATCTTTGCAGATATCGAAGGTGTGCTGGCCGATCTGGGCCACCGCCACGCCGTCGGCGAAGATGCCCACGGTTGGCAGCACCACGCGCTCGCCTGCAGCCATGGCGGCTTGCAGGCAGTTGGAGTCGTCCGGCTCGACGCCAATGATCTTGATGTCCGGGCGCAAGTATTTGACGTACGCCGCGATGCCGGCGATCAGCCCGCCACCGCCCACCGGGACGAAAATCGCATCCAGACGCCCCGGATGCTGGCGCAGAATCTCCATGGCCACCGTGCCCTGCCCGGCAATGGTGTGGGGATCGTCATAGGGGTGAATGTAGACGTAGCCTTTTTCGTCGACCAGTTTCAGCGAGTAGGCCAGGGCCTCCGGGAATGAATCGCCGTGCAGCACCACTTTGCCACCGCGCGAACGCACGCCTTCGACCTTGATCTCAGGGGTGGTCTTGGGCATGACGATGGTCGCTTTCACGCCCAATACTTTCGCCGCCAGGGCCAGGCCTTGCGCATGATTGCCCGCCGAAGCGGTGACCACGCCACGGGCGCGCTCTTCATCGCTCAACTGGGTCAGCTTGTTGTAAGCGCCGCGAATCTTGAACGAGAACACCGGCTGCAAGTCTTCACGCTTGAGCCAAATCTCGTTGCTCAGCCGCTCGGAGAGCTGACGGGCAGTCTGCAATGGGGTTTCTACGGCAACGTCGTAAACGCGCGAGGTGAGGATCTTTTTGACGTATTGTTCAAGCATCGGAAAGCATCACTGAGCGGGTTGGGCAGGACCACGGAGTCTAACCCGGCTTTTGGGCGCACGACCACACGAATACAGAGGTTTTAGCCCGGCATGGAGCTATAATGCCGGCCTTTCCGTTCACCTTGCCCGCTTCCGGAGCCCGCATGACCCAGGATCAACTCAAACAGGCAGTGGCTCAGGCCGCCGTCGACTTCATCCTTCCGAAACTCGACGATAAAAGCGTCGTCGGGGTCGGCACCGGCTCCACCGCCAACTGCTTCATCGATGCTCTGGCAAAACACAAGGGTGCATTCGATGGCGCAGTCGCCAGTTCCGAGGCTACCGCCGCGCGCCTCAAGGGTCACGGCATCCCGGTGTACGAACTCAATACCGTCAGTGACCTGGAGTTCTATGTCGACGGCGCCGATGAAAGCGACGAGCACCTGAACCTGATCAAGGGCGGCGGCGCGGCCCTGACCCGCGAGAAGATTGTCGCGGCCGTGGCCAAGACCTTCATCTGCATCGCCGACGCCAGCAAACTGGTGCCAGTGCTTGGCGCATTCCCGCTGCCGGTGGAAGTGATCCCGATGGCCCGCAGCCACGTAGCTCGTCAACTGGTGAAGCTGGGCGGCGACCCGGTTTACCGCGAAGGCGTGCTGACCGACAACGGCAACATCATCCTTGATGTGTTCAACCTGCAGATCACCAACCCAGTAGAACTGGAGACGCAGATCAATGCGATCGTTGGCGTGGTCACCAATGGTTTGTTCGCGGCGCGTCCGGCGGACTTGCTGTTGCTGGGGACCAGTGAAGGCGTGAAAACCCTCAAGGCCTGATCCCAGCGCCTCCTGTAGGAGCGAAGCTTGCTCGCGAAGAGGCCATAACATTCGACAGAGATGTTGACTGTTATGGCCTCTTCGCGAGCAAGCTTCGCTCCTACAGTTGGTTTTGCGGTGTTGGTTAGGGTTGCGCCGGTTTCTTGAACACGTAAAACAGATTCGGCTCGCTCACCAGGTACATCGTACCGTCGTCGTCCATGGCAATCCCTTCCGCCTGCGGCACGGTCTTTTGCAATCCCTGACTCCCCTTGCTCAACGACATGGTGCTCAGTGGTCGCCCGTCCACATCAAGCTCCAGAATCAGCCGCGACTCGTCGGACAGCGCCATCAAGTGGCCGCTGCGTTCGTCATATTGCAGGCTCGACAGATCGCGCACGAACATCCCGGCATCACGCTTGGGATTGTTGATGACATGCACCGCGTAAGATTTTTCCGGATTGAAATGCGGGAACCCGTGCACTTCGTAGATCAGCATCGGGTCGCGCTCCTTGGCGACAAACAGGCGCTTGCCCACCGAATCGTAAGCCAGGCCTTCAAATCCCTTGTTGCTGTTCAAGTGCACGCCTAGCGTCATCTGCTCGGCGTCCGCTGCATCGAGGAAAGTGGTTCCCTGCTCCAGATGAATCTTGATCAGCCGTTGCTGGTACTCGTCGGTGATCACGTAGGTGTCGGAACTGATGAACTCAACAGCTTCCGTGTCGCCAAAACCGACCAGCGCAATGCGGCGCAAGATCTTGCCGTCGAGGGAGAGTTCGATCAGCTCGGAGTTCTTGTTGGTCACAGTGAACAGGCTTTTGCGCACCGGATCGTAGGTCAGTGCTGAAACATCGCTGCTCAATCCCTCGATGACTTGCCCCTCCACCACCACCCGATACTGATCCAGGCCAATGGATTGGATATTCATCGGCTGCCAGAGGGTGTACAGATTGAACCAGGCTCGCTCGAATAGGCGCAGATACTGACCAATTGCGACCAACACGACCAGCGCAATCATCGACACGATGAAAATCAGGGCTTTGGGGCGGGCAAATCGACGCATTGGGCAGGCTCGGAATCAACAGGGATCGCAGTGATTACTTCTGTTTTTCGAAGCGATAGAACAGGTTCGGCTCGCTCACCATGTACAGCGTGCCAGCCTCATCCATGGCCACGCCTTCAGCGCGGGGAATAGTCTTTTTCAGACCATGGAAGCCGCTCAGCAAGGCGATGAAACTGACTTGCTCGCCCTTCTTGTCCAGCTCCAGCAACAGGTGGGAGTCGGCGGACAGCACCAGCATGTGCCCAGTCCGTGGATCGATGGCAAGGGCCGACAGGTTACGGACGTCCAGTGCATGACTGGCCAGTTTGAGCTTGTCACCGCTAAGGACCTTGCCGTCACTCTTCCAGGTAAACAGCGCCGGTGGACGCTCCTCACCCAGCAGCAGCTGTTGATTGTGCGAGTCCCAGACGATGGCTTCGAACGCCTTGTTCTGGTCTTTCGAAGGGCCGAGATCATATTGGGGGAAATTGCCGATGTTGAGTTCGCGGGTTTCGGCATCGACCTTGACGATAGTGATCAGGTGATCGCGCTCATCGACAATCGCCAGCAGACCATTACCCAACACGGTGACACCTTCAGGGTTGCTCCAGCCCACCAGAGGCATCTTGCGCAGCACATCACCCTGCAAGGACAGCTCGACGAGAAACGGGTTTTTGCCCATGACGGAAAACAGGGTTTTGCTCTGAGGATCGTAGGTCAGATCCGATGCCTCGTCTTTTTCCATGCCTGTCAGCGGCTTGGCATCGATCACCGCGTGATAATCCGGCAGCCAGATACTCGCCTGACGCTCGGCAGCACTTACAAAGCGCTCCTTCACCCAAAGCACGCCACGATCGTCCCAATGCATGGCAAAGGCGAGGCCGTACACGGCGGCGACCAGCAAAAGCCAGACATACCAACGTAGGGCGAAGCGCGTGCGGTTAGCGGATTTGAGCGTGGAGAGCGGTTGGGTGGACATCGGCGAATGCATCCAGAAATTCAGGCTATGGGTAACAGCAAAAACAGGACAGGCTCAGGCACCTGTAGGAGCTGGCTTGCCAGCGAAAGCGGTGTAACAGCCAACAAAAATGCTGAATGTTATGACCTCTTCGCTGGCAAGCCAGCTCCTACAGAAGCTGTATGCGGGCTTAGCGGACGCTGCTGGTGAAACTGCTCGCGCCCGGCAGCTCCAGGAAAATCTCATCACCGACATTCAACGGACCAACACCCACCGGCGTGCCAGTCAGAATCACGTCACCGGCCTGCAACGAGAAGCAGCCGGCCATGTGCTGGATCATCGGTACGATCGGATTGAGCATGGCGCTACTGTTGCCATCCTGGCGGACTTCGCCGTTGATGGTCAGGCGGATGCCGATGTCAGTCAGGTCGGCGAAAGTGCTGGGGGACACAAACGGAGCTATCACTGCCGCACCGTCGAAGGACTTGGCGATTTCCCAGGGCAGGCCCTTGGATTTCAGTTCGGCCTGCTTGTCACGCAGGGTCAGGTCCAAGGCTGGGGCGAAACCGGAGATGGCGTCGAGCACTTCCTCACGGCTTGGTTTGGTCGACAATGGCTTGCCGATCAGTACCGCAATTTCCGCTTCGTAATGCACCGAGCCACGCTCGGTCGGAATGCTGAAACCACCTTCCAGCGGCACGACACAACTGCCCGGCTTGATGAACAGCAGCGGCTCGGTAGGTACCGGATTGTCCAGTTCCTTGGCGTGTTCGGCGTAGTTACGGCCAATGCACACCACTTTCCCTAGCGGGAAGTGAATACGCGTACCGTCGACATACTGGTGCTGATAGCTCATTGACCGTCTCCTGGTTCGTAGCACTTAAGTTCGAAAGTCAAACAGCGAAAATCTTGCCCGGGTTCATGATGCCGTTCGGGTCGAACACCGCTTTGACGGCTTTCATGTACTCGATCTCAACCGGGGATCGGCTGTAGGTCAAGTAATCACGCTTGGTCATGCCAACGCCGTGCTCCGCGGAGATCGATCCGTTGTACTTCTCGACCGTTTCGAACACCCACTTGTTGACGGTGGCGCACTTGGCGAAGAACTCGTCCTTGCTCAGGTTATCCGGCTTGAGGATGTTCAAGTGCAGGTTGCCGTCGCCGATGTGGCCGAACCAGACAATCTCGAAATCCGGGTAGTGCTCGCCGACAATCGCGTCGATTTCCTTCAGGAAAGCCGGGACTTTCGACACGGTGACCGAGATGTCGTTCTTGTACGGCGTCCAGTGGGAAATGGTTTCGGAAATGTATTCGCGCAGTTTCCACAGATTCTGCAGCTGGGTCTCGCTCTGGCTCATCACGCCGTCAAGCACCCAGCCCTGCTCCACGCAGTGTTCGAAGGTTTCCAACGCGTGGTTGGCCACTTCTTCGGTAGTCGCCTCGAATTCAAGCAGGGCGTAGAACGGGCAATCGGTCTCGAACGGTGCCGGCACGTCGCCGCGTGCCATGATTTTGGCCAGGGCCTTGTCGGAGAAAAACTCAAATGCAGTCAGGTCGAGCTTGCTCTGGAACGCATGCAGAACTGGCATTATCGAATCGAAATCAGCGGTGCCGAGGACCATCGCGGTGAGATTTTTCGGTGCGCGATCCAGGCGCATGGTCGCCTCGACCACAAAGCCGAGGGTGCCTTCGGCGCCGATGAACAGCTGACGCATGTCGTAACCAGTCGCGTTCTTGATCAGGTCGCGGTTCAGCTCAAGCACGTCGCCCTTGCCGGTGACCACTTTCATGCCGGCAACCCAGTTACGGGTCATGCCGTAGCGAATCACCTTGATCCCGCCGGCATTGGTGCCGATATTGCCGCCAATCTGACTCGAACCTGCGGAAGCGAAGTCCACCGGGTAGTACAGGCCCTTTTCTTCGGCCACGTTCTGCAAATGCTCGGTGACAACGCCCGGCTGACAAACGGCAGTGCGGTCGGTGAGGTTCACGTCGAGGATCTGGTTCATGTAATCGAAGGAAACGACTACTTCACCATTAGCCGCCACTGCAGCGGCGGAAAGCCCGGTACGACCGCCGGACGGCACCAGCGCCACCTTGTGTTTATTGGCCCACAGGACAATCGCCTGGACCTGTTCGGTGGTCTTCGGGAACACGATGGCGGTCGGGGCCGGGGCAAAATGCTTGGTCCAATCCTTACCGTAAGCATTCAGGGAGTCGGCATCGGTCAGCACCTTGCCAGGCTCAACCAGGGTCTTCAGCTCATCAATCAGGGCAGGATTGGTCATCGACAGAACTCTCGAACAATTCATGGTCATCCTGAGAACGCTTCACGTCGCAGGAATGAGTGTTTAGCGGGGCGCATATGCTAGCATACCGACCCCGCAGCATAGTGCCCAACGGCTGTTCTGCGGCGACGGATTAGTTGCCGTCAGGGTCAGCATCTGTTGACCATTTCCTGCCATTTTTCTCCGGGATACAGGTTTACGCAGATGAGCAAGACTTCTCTCGATAAGAGCAAGATCAAGTTCCTTCTTCTCGAAGGCGTCCACCAATCGGCTGTCGACGTCCTCAAGGCGGCGGGCTACACCAGCATCGAGTACCTCACAGGTTCTCTGCCGGAAGCCCAGCTCAAGGAAAAGATCGCTGATGCTCACTTCATCGGCATTCGCTCCCGTACTCAACTGACCGAAGAGATCTTCGATCACGCGAAGAAACTGGTCGCTGTCGGTTGTTTCTGCATCGGCACCAACCAGGTTGACCTGGACGCGGCTCGCGAGCGCGGTATCGCCGTGTTCAACGCACCGTACTCCAACACCCGCTCCGTTGCCGAGCTGGTACTGGCCGAAGCGATCCTGTTGTTGCGCGGCATCCCTGAGAAGAACGCTTCCTGCCACCGTGGTGGCTGGATCAAGAGCGCAGCCAACTCCTTCGAAATCCGTGGCAAGAAGCTGGGCATCGTCGGTTACGGTTCGATCGGTACTCAACTGTCGGTTCTCGCTGAAGGCCTGGGCATGCAGGTTTACTTCTACGACACCGTGACCAAGCTGCCACTGGGTAACGCCACTCAGGTCGGCAACCTGCACGAACTGTTGGGTATGTCCGACATCGTGACCCTGCACGTTCCAGAAACCGCTGCCACCCAGTGGATGATGGGCGAGAAGGAAATCCGCGCCATCAAAAAGGGCGGCATCCTGATCAACGCTGCGCGCGGCACCGTGGTCGAGCTGGACCACCTGGCCGATGCGATCAAGGACAAGCACCTGATCGGCGCCGCCATCGACGTATTCCCGGTGGAGCCGCGCTCCAACGACGAAGAGTTCGAAAGCCCGCTGCGCGGCCTGGACAACGTAATCCTGACCCCGCACATCGGTGGATCCACCGCTGAGGCGCAGGCCAACATCGGACTGGAAGTGGCGGAAAAACTGGTCAAGTACAGCGACAACGGTACATCGGTATCGTCCGTGAACTTCCCGGAAGTGGCCCTGCCGGCTCACCCTGGCAAGCACCGCCTGCTGCACATCCACGAGAACATCCCGGGCGTGCTGAGCGAGATCAACAAGGTCTTCGCCGAAAACGGCATCAACATTTCCGGTCAGTTCCTGCAGACCAACGAGAAAGTCGGCTACGTGGTTATCGACGTGGACGCCGAGTACTCGGAACTGGCGCAAGAGAAGCTGCAGCACGTCAACGGCACTATCCGTAGCCGCGTATTGTTCTAAGAGCAGCTGTAGGAGCGAGCTCTGCTCGCGAAAAACGTGCGGACAACACGAGCACTCAGACTGCACACGTCATTATTGGCGTCCAGCGCTGTGAAAAAAGGGAGCCCCTCCAAAGGGCTCCCTTTTTTTATTTCACATTGACGGTGATCTTTTCCGAGACAATCGGCGGATCGAACGGCATGTGGTTGCTATCGCCCAGCTCAAGTTGCAAGGTGTGCTTGCCGGGCGTCAGCTTTACCTCAGCCTGGGTCTGCGCCTTGCCGAAGTGCAAGTGATTGGCATCGTTCGGAATCGCCTGACCGGCCGCCGGCAGCTTGTTGACATCAATCAGTAAGTGATGGTGTCCGGTGTTCTTGGTCACATCGCCCGCCGGCGCCAGCGCGATGTTCTCGACAGCAAACTTGACGACGACAGTCTGCGGAACCGTGGCACCGTCCGCGGGAGAAACGATGGACACTTCAGCGCCCGCTGGCGCTGGCGTGGCCGCACTGGCCAGCACTGAAACACCCATCAGCAAGCCAGCCAAAGCAGCACGTGACATAAAGGTTTTCATTCTCTTCTCCAGTTTTTCCGTAAAATCCGCGTGACCAACACAACTTCATGGTCAATCGTTGTCGAAGGCACTCGACAACCATAGCAAAGCGAGCCTGAACCAGAGCGTCGCGATAATGAATTCAAGGAGTGACCATGCGTTTTTTGCCTGGCCTGATCTGCCTGCTACCCCTTTTGAGCCCCTTGGCTCATGCCGAACTGATTGACGACGTAAACGACCGCGGCGAATTGCGCATTGCTATTGAGGCTAATACACCCCCCTTCAATTTCAAGAAAGACGACACACTTGAAGGCTTCGAAGTCGAATTGGGTCAAATGCTGGCCAACGAACTGGATGTGCGCGCTGACTTTGTCGTCACCGACTCCAACGATCTGTTGACCGGCGTTGAAAGCGGCAAGTACGACATCGCCATCAATCACATAACAGAGACCCCGGCGCTCAAGGATCGGTTCGACTTCAGCGAACCTTACATCCGCACTGGCGTGCAGTTGATCGCGCAGAAGGACGAGCCGCAGTCGATGCTGCTGGTGCAATCGCTGACAGAAAACAAGCCGAAAGCCAGTTCGCCGGTGAACCTGGCGATTCCGTTTCAGAAGGGAAACCCGGCGTTTCATGCCAGCCTGGAAAACGCGTTGCAGCGGATCAAGGCGGATGGCCGACTCCAGGCGCTGGAGGAAAAATGGTTTGGGGAGGAATCGGGTGTGATGCCGAAACAGTGACCTGTAGGAGCTGGCTTGCCAGCGAAGAGGCCGTCACAGTCGATGAAAATGTTGGCTGGAAGATCGCCTTCGCTGGCAAGCCAGCTCCTACATGGATTGATGTTGGGCTTAGTTCAGCGTTGCCAAAGCCTGCGCCGCTTCAGCCAACTCCAGCTCACTGAACACCAATACCCCATTACGCTTGAGCAACGCCGCCGTCACCCCTTCGCCACTGACCTTCACCCCGCTGAACGTCCCGTCATAGGTCAGCAGATTTCCGCACGACGGGCTGTTGGCCTTGAGTACGGCAATGCGGATGCCGTGCTTTTGCACCAGCTCGAGCGCTTGATAAGCCCCCGACAGAAACTGCGCGCTGACATCGAAGCCCTCGGTAGTGATCACCGATGCCTGACCGTCCAGCACCTGCGCGCCCTGACCACCCGGAATCTCCGCGGCCGCCCGAGGCGTGGGTAAACCTCCAGCAACTTCCGGGCACAACGGCACGATCCGACCTTCGTCGAGCCACACCTGAAGCTGATCGAACGGTCCGCTGGCGCCGCCGTCGTAGCGTACGCGGTGACCCAGCAGGCAGCGGCTTACCAGAATCTTCTGCATGATCAGAACGGCTCGTTACCCCGACGCCGGAACCAGCCGGTCAACGACAGGCGTTCACGGGTCGCGGGCAGGACTTCATGGGGACTTCACCGGACAGGAACACCACCAGGCATCCACCGGTCGGCACTACATCGTATTGCGTATCGTATTGCGCGCCTTCATCCAGGTACATGCGCAACTGACCGCCGTGCTCGGGAAGCCAAGCGTCATTGAGATAAACCACCGCGGACACCATGCGCCGGTCGTCGTCGCGAAAACGGTCGACGTGCTTGAGATAGAAAGCACCGGGCGGGTACATCGCGAAATGGCTTTCAAAATCCTCCAGACCCAGAAACAGATCGCGATTCATCGCCTCGCGCAGACTGTCCATCAACCGAAGATAGCTGTCGCATGCCTCGGCCTGACCGGGTTCGATCCACTGGATATGATCGCCGCGAATCCCTTCGCGAATCTCCGAGCCAGGCCCACGCCCCACCGCTGCCGGGGCGAGTTCGCCATCGGCGGCACGTTTACGGCACTCGGCCGCCAGCGCTCGGGTCAAATCCAGAGGCAGGAAAATATTCTGCTGCGACCAGCCGTTTGCAGCCAGGTCATCGACGATTCGTAACAGCAGCGGGTGATCAGAAGGTATTTGCATGGCGCGCATAGTATTCCTGCGCCTGAAAATCCGACAGAGCCACGCAGCGGGTTGATACGAATTCTCGACAAGACTGTATGCCGCACGGAGAATAGTCGCCTGCTGACAGGAGTCCCTATGGGCCGTTTGCTTTTCTCCCTGCTGATGTTCTGCGTATTGCCCGCCTGGGCAGACGGCCACGACCAGTTGTACAAGGTCGCAGGCTGGCCAGAACAACGCGCGCATTTCAGCGATGCCCTCTCGGCCGCGCAGCAACGCTACCAAAGCAGCCTGCCACCGGCGGTATTCAAGGCGTTGGTCAGTAACAGCAATCAGCGTTTTGACCCCAAGGCTGTCGACCAGCGCGCCGAAGCACAATTGCGCAAGAACCTCGCCGATCCGAAGCCTGCACTGACGTTCTTTCAATCCCCGCTGGGCAAGAAAATCGTCGCCGCCGAATTGCTCGCGACCCGTCGTGATCAACTGGCGAAAAACGCCAAGGGCTTGCCGAAGATGCAGGCCAGCGACAGCCGTCTGTTGATTATCGGCCACCTGGCCCAGGCCCTGCCTGCACGCGAGGCCGGCGCAGAAGTCAGCCTGGCGATTGCCGGTGTCGCCGCCGACAGCCTGAGCTCGATGATCCCCGGCCTGCTCGGTGCGGGCCAGGCCCAAGGCATGTTGAACGGACAGCGTCAACGTTTGATGGACCAGATCGGCAGCGACCTGAACAACACCTTGCTGTATGTCTATCGCGACCTGTCGGATGAAGAACTGGAAGAGTTCGCCACCTTTGCCGAGTCGGCCGAGGGCAAGGCTTATTACCAGGCGGCGCTGGCGGCGATTCGATCGGGGTTGGCGGTGGGGCAGAGCACTTCTAACCTTACCCAGTGATCGTTGGTGTCTGAAAGGACGCCTTCGCGGGCAAGCCTCGCTCCTACAGGTCATCTCACGCTCAATGAATTAACTGTAGGAGCGAGGCTTGCCCGCGAAGAGGCCGGGCCTGCCGCTAAAGATTTCTGCCCTTGATCCGCTTGGTCAAAAACCCGAAATACTCCCCGCGCAATACCAGCGCCTCATTCGCCAGGTGATGCCGCGCCTCGGGCAACATCAATATCTGAGGCCGGTCGAACTTCTCACGCAACACCTCAAGGTTGTGCTCCCAATCCACCGTCATGTCCGCCTGCCCCTGCACAATCAACGGTCGCCGGGGGCTGGCCGGTGCTGCTTCGACGCGTTTGATCCAGCGGGCCAACGCCCCCACCCACGCAGTCGGCAGGCTCAAAGGCTGCAACGGATCGGCTTGCAGGAACGGCAGAAAGTCCGGGTCGTTGGAGTTTTCGCTGAAACGCCGTTCGATGGCTTTGACGAAAGGCTTGAGCAGGTAATAGCTCAGTTGCGACCAGCCCCACGCCCGCGGCCGCACCAGCGGAGCCAACAGAATCACCTGGCCCTGGGCCGGACTGTTCACCCCTGCATTGAGCACATGATCGATCACAATCGCCCCGCCAGTGCTTTGCCCGCACAGGTGCCACGGTTGCGGCAGATCAAGGGACTGCGCTTCGGTAAACAGCCCTTGCAACGTGTCCTGGTATTCAGCGAAATCCTTGATGCTTGCCCGCTCGCCACTGGACAGCCCATGCCCCGGCAGGTCGCAGGCAATCACCGCAAAACCCTGATCCAGCGCCCACTCGATCACGTGCCGGTAGAGCCCGGTGTGATCGTAGAAGCCGTGGAAAATAAACAGCGTCGCCTTCGCCCGTTCGGGCCACCACACCTGGCTGACCAGTTCATAACCGTCGACCTGAAAACGCCCCAATCTACTGCGTACGTTACGCGACGAAAAATCCAGTCGGTAAAACCGCTGATAGGCCTGCGCCTGCACTGACAACGGCTGCCCCTCGGCCAATGGCCGCAGGCTGGCGCGCAGATCATCAGGGTTGAAGGTGACAGACATGGGGGATTCCAGAGCACTGAACGGGCTTTATGAACCTGCGATATTCATCTGTCGCGGCAAGCATGGCAAGCTAGCCGATCTTCGAGGATTGAACCCATGCGATCGCCCCTGCGCGCCACCCTGTTTATCAGCCTGCTCACCCTGGTGTGCGCTGGCGTGCTGTGGGCGGGTTACGACTGGTTTCAGGGACGCTACCTGCGCGCCTTCAGCGAGCGTACTGCCGTGTTCTCCGGTGATCCGCTGCGCCTTCCCGATGACCTCGCCGGCCCCGGCGCTATTCGCCTGGTACATTTCTGGGACCCGGCCTGCCCGTGCAATGTCGGCAATCAACAACACCTGGCTGAACTGGTCGAGCGCTATGTCCCGCACGGCGTAGAGTTTTATGCGGTGCAAAAGCCCGGCAGCCACGGACAGCTACCCAGCACCTTGAGCAACCTGAAAGCCATCAACGTCTTGCCCGGCTCCGGGCAGATCCCCGCCAGCCCCGCGGTGGCGATCTGGGATCGTAGTGGAAAACTGGCGTACTTCGGTCCGTACAGCGAAGGCCTTACCTGTAATTCCAAAAACAGCTTTATCGAACCGATCCTGCAAGCGCTCGACGAGGGTCGCACAGTGAGTGCCACGCACACACTGGCGGTGGGGTGTTACTGCCCCTGGCCTGTCGATCCAAGGAAGTAGTAAAAACGTTGCAACACGAATCCCTCCTACGGCTGATGGGCCAAATCGGCCTGCCGTGTTAAACAGTGGCGCCAGGGAACTGCTGCCACTAATAACAACAAGGAGTCACCATGAAACGTAGCCTGACCGCTCTCGGTTTGCTGATTGTCGCGCTTGCCGCAGGAGCCGGCTGGTACGTTTTCAGCAAGCAACCGACACGCCAGGGCATGGTGGAACTGCAACACCTGCAAGGCTCGGTCACCGTACGCTACGACGAGCGCGGCATCCCGCACATCCGCGCCGAAAACGAACCCGACCTGTACCGGGCCCTCGGCTACGTCCACGCCCAGGATCGATTGTTCCAGATGGAAATCCTGCGTCGCCTGGCCCGTGGCGAGCTGGCCGAGGTGCTCGGCCCGAAACTGCTCGATACCGACAAGCTGATGCGCAGCCTGCGCATTCGCGAACGCGCCGAAACCTATCTGGCGAACCTGGACAAACAATCGCCGACCTTCATCGCCATGCAAGCCTACCTGGATGGCATTAACCAGTATCAGGACAGCCACGCAAAGCCCGTAGAGTTCGATGTGCTGGGCATTCAAAAACGCCCGTTCACCGCACAGGACACCATCAGCATCGCCGGCTACATGGCCTACAGCTTTGCTGCGGCGTTCCGTACCGAACCGCTGCTGACCTTCGTGCGCGATCAACTGGGCGCCGATTACCTGAACGTGTTCGATCTCGACTGGCAGCCCAAAGGCGTGCTGGCGAACCGGCACAGCGGTACCGCCCCGCCCCTGGCCAGCGCCGACTGGCAAGACCTCAACGCCCTCGCCCGCCTGAGCGAACAGGCAATTGCCGACAACGGCCTGCCACAATTCGAGGGCAGCAACGCCTGGGCCGTGGCCGGCAGTCGAACCAAAAGCGGCAAGCCGTTGCTGGCGGGTGACCCGCACATCCGCTTTTCCGCACCGTCGGTGTGGTACGAGGCGCATCTCTCGGCGCCGGGTTTCGAACTCTACGGTCACTATCAGGCCTTGATGCCGTTCGCCTCGTTGGGCATGAATCGTGACTTCGGCTGGAGCATCACCATGTTCCAGAACGACGACCTCGATCTGATTGCCGAGAAGGTCAATCCGGACAATCCCAATCAGGTCTGGTATGGCGGCAAGTGGGTGGACATGGTGACCAGCGAACAGCAGATCGCGGTCAAGGGCCAGGCCCCCGTTACTTTGGTATTGCGCCAGTCGCCCCACGGCCCGATCGTCAACGATGCACTGAGCAATAGCGTCGGTAAAACGCCGATCGCCATGTGGTGGGGCTTTCTCGAAAGCCAGAACCCGATTCTTGAAGGCTTCTACCAGCTCAACCGCGCCGACACCCTGGTCAAGGCCCGTAGCGCATCCGCGAAGGTCCAGGCCCCCGGCTTGAACATCGTCTGGGCCAACGCCAAGGGCGACATTGGCTGGTGGGCCGCGGCGCAATTGCCCAAGCGTCCTGCCGGAGTACGTCCGTGGTTCATCCTCGACGGCAGCACCGCCGAGGCAGACAAGGACGGCTTCTACCCGTTCAGCGCCAACCCGCAGGAAGAGAATCCGGCACGAGGCTATATCGTCTCGGCCAACTTCCAGCCGCTGTCGCCGACAGGCATGGAGATTCCCGGTTATTACAACCTGGCTGATCGAGGCCAGCAGCTCAATCATCAGCTCAGCGACAAGAGCATCAAGTGGGATCTGGAGTCCAGCCAAACGCTGCAACTGGGCACCACTACTGCCTACGGCCCACGCTTGTTGGCGCCGCTGCTGCCGGTGCTGCGTAGCGTGGTGAGCGATCCTGCCGAGCTGAAACTGGTGGAGCAACTGGCCCAGTGGAAAGGCGATTACCCACTCGAGTCCATCAGCGCCACCGTGTTCAACCAGTTCCTGTTCAACCTCGCTGACGCGACGATGCATGACGAGTTGGGCAATGAGTTCTTCGAGACACTGCTCTCGACCCGGGTGATCGATGCAGCACTGCCGCGTCTGGCGGCAAACGCGGAATCACCGTGGTGGGACAACCGCAATACCCTCGGCAAGGAAACCCGCGCCGATACGGTCAAGGTGGCGTGGCAGGCCAGCATTGCCCACCTTAAAACCACCCTCGGTGCGGATTTCGCGCAATGGCAATGGGGCAAGGCACACACCCTGACCCATGGTCATCCGCTGGGCCAGCAAAAGCCGCTGGACCGCCTCTTCAACGTCGGCCCGTTCGCCGCCCCCGGTAGCCACGAAGTGCCGAACAACCTGTCGGCCAAGATTGGCCCGGCGCCTTGGCCTGTGACTTACGGCCCGTCGACGCGACGCCTGATCGACTTCGCCGACCCGGCCCATAGCTTGACCGTCAACCCGGTTGGCCAGAGTGGTGTGCTGTTCGACAGTCACTATGACGATCAGGCTGAAGCGTATATCGAGGGGGTTTACTACCAGGCGTATCTCAATGATGAAGAGGTGACGGCCAACACCCGGAGTACGTTGAAGTTGTTGCCGGCGCGGTCAGGGCAATAAATCTTTGTTGATTCGGCTGACGCCTTCGCGGGCAAGCCTCGCTCCTACAGGTATTGCGGTGCTCTTGTAGGAGCGAGGCTTGCCCGCGAAGGGTCCCTCATAAACACCAAAGAATCCTGCTCAAACCATCGCCGCAAAATTCAACCGAAACTGCTGCGGCGTCACCCCTAACCTGCGGTTGAACACACTGCGCATATGCTGGGCATCGCGGAATCCGCACTGGTACGCCACAGTCTTGAGCGGTGCGCCGGTACTTTCCAGCATCACCCGCGCCGCATCCACCCTCGCTCGTTCGACGAACTCGGCCGGGGTGATTTTCGCCTCCTTGGCGAATACTCGGGAAAAGTTGCGTGCACTCATGTTGGCGGCATTGGCCAAATCGGCGATGGTCAGGTCGCCGGTCAAGTTGGCCAACACGTAGTGCTGGACCATCGCCACGGCCGAAGTCGGTTCGGCGTGGGGCGTCAGGAACGGGCTGAACTGTGACTGCCCGCCCGAGCGCTGGGTGAACACCACCAGACGCTTTGCCACGCTCAGGGCCACGTCCGGTCCGTGATCGCGGCCCAGCAGATACAACGACAGATCGATCCCCGCCGTGACCCCGGCCGAGGTGTACAGCTCGGCGTCCTGCACATACAAGCGATCGGCCTCGACCTGCGTCGACGGGTACAATGCCGCCAGCGCCGCCGCATCATCCCAATGGGTGGTCACCGTCCGCCCTTCCAGCAATCCCGCACGGGCGAGCATGAACGCGCCGTTGCAGATCGAACCAAAACGCTGCGCCAGCGCGCAGGCGTCGCGCAGCCAGGCATCGAACGCGGCGCCGAAATCCATGAACGGCAACTGCGGCCCGCCGGCTACCAGCAGCAAGTCATAGGCCTGCAATGCTTCGCTGAAATGCCGATGGGCGTTCAGCGCCAGACCGTTGGAACATGCCATCACCCCGCGCTCCACACCAATCACCTCAAGCCGATAGTGGTCCTCGGGCGCGAGGAAGCGATTAGCTTCGGAAAACACATCCATGGGACCGGTGACATCCAGAGACTGAACGCCCGCGAACACCACGATGGCAACGGTTTTACTCATGAAGTGAATCGCCTTCTATGGATCTGATTGCACCGTCCCTAGTAGGAGCGAGCTCGCTCGCGATGCGCGTGAGGACACCGCGTTCATCCAGGAGGTCCGCGTTATCGTTGACGTCCATCGCGAGCGAGCTCGCTCCTACAGGAGATAAAGAGTCTGCGTGCAAACTTAGCCAATCCCCGCTCAACAAGCGAGGCTGGCGCGATATGCATGCTCATTGGCCGGGATCGCAGCCATGGATCGATTGTCCGGTTTCGGGTGGACGAACAGACTGGGCACCTCAGCGCCGCCACGGCGGTCACCACGAGGAAACTCCCATGAGCACCACCATTGCCGGAATCAAAATCCCCGACAGCGCATTGGCCAAAGCCACCACCGAATACATCCGCGACATCGAATCCGACCTGCTCTACCACCACTCGCGCCGGGTATTTCTGTTCGGCGCGCTGAGCGGCGAGCGCAAGCAACTGGCCTACAATCCGGAGCTGCTGTACGTCGGCGCGATGTTCCATGATCTGGGCCTGGTGGAAGGTCACCGCAGCGACACCGAGCGTTTCGAGGTTGATAGCGCCAATGCCGCCAAAGCATTCCTCAAGACTTACGGATTAAGCGATGACGACATCGAGCAAACGTGGTTGTCGATTGCCCTGCACACCACACCAGGCGTGCCGCAACACCTGCGTCCAAACGTGGCGCTGGTGACTGCGGGTGTGGAAATGGATGTGCTGGGTATCGATTACGCTGCGTTTTCCAACGTGCAGCGCGAAGCGGTGGTGCATGCGCATCCACGGGGAGAGGGGTTCAAGGAGTGCATCCTGTGTGCGTTCGCTGACGGCTTCAAACACAAGCCTGACACCACGTTCGGTACGGTGAATGCCGATGTGCTGGTGGACAGCGAAACAGGGTTCAAGCCGATGAACTTTGTCGAGATCATCCGCAAATCGCCCTGGATCGCCTGATCTCCACACCATTCTGATCGTTCCCACGCTCTGCGTGGGAATGCAGCCCGGGACGCTCCGCGTCCCATCAAGAGCCGAACGCGGAGCGTCCGTTGAGGCATTCCCACGCAGAGCGTGGGAACGATCATGTGAAGAGGCTCAAGCCGCTTCCGGCGCCTGTGCACGGCGCACGTCCGGTTGTTTCCACGAGTCGGCAGCGCTTTCTTCGATGGCCTGCTGGATCGCACGCTTGCGCGCTTCTTCAGCACGACGGCTGAAGAACCAGACCATGAAGGTCATCAGCGATACCGCCAGCAGGATCAGGCTGGCCACGGCGTTGATCTCAGGCTTCACGCCCAGACGCACCGCCGAGAACACTTCCATCGGCAGGGTCGTGGAACCCGGACCCGACACGAAACTCGCCAACACCAGGTCATCCAGCGACAGCGCGAAAGACATCATGCCGCCTGCACCCAAGGATGGCGCGATCATCGGGATAGTGATCAGGAAGAACACCTTCCACGGCTTGGCACCGAGGTCCATGGCCGCCTCTTCGATGGACAGGTCCAGCTCACGCAAGCGCGCCGACACCACCACCGCCACATACGCCGCGCAGAACGTGGTGTGGGCGATCCAGATCGTCACGATGCCGCGCTCCTGCGGCCAACCGATCATCTGTGCCATGGCCACGAACAGCAGCAACAGCGACAGACCGGTGATCACTTCCGGCATTACCAGCGGCGCGGTGACCAGGCCACCGAACAACGTACGACCCTTGAAGCGGGTGATACGGGTGAGGACGAAAGCGGCCAGCGTACCCAGTGCAACGGCCGCTACCGCCGTGTAGCAGGCGATTTCCAGCGAACGCAGCACCGAGCCCATCAGTTGCGTGTTGTCCATCAGGCCGACGTACCATTTGATCGACCAGCCGCCCCACACTGTCACCAGTTTGGATGCGTTGAACGAGTAGATCACCAGGATCAGCATCGGCAGATAGATAAACAGCAGACCCAATACCAGCATCAGGCTGGAGAAACGGAAGCGCTTCATTCTTTACCCTCCATTTCCTTGGCCTGACTGCGGTTGAACAGGATGATCGGCACAATCAGGATAGCCAGCATCACCACTGCCAGGGCAGACGCCACCGGCCAGTCACGGTTGTTGAAGAACTCTTGCCAGAGCACTTTACCGATCATCAGGGTTTCTGGACCGCCAAGCAGTTCAGGAATCACGAACTCACCTACCACCGGGATAAACACCAGCATGCAGCCGGCGATGATGCCGTTCTTGGACAGCGGAATGGTGATTTTCCAGAAGCTGTTGAACGTGCTCGAACCCAGGTCGGATGCGGCCTCCAGCAGGCTGTGGTCGTGCTTCACGAGGTTGGCGTAGAGCGGCAGGATCATGAACGGCAGGTAGGAATAAACCACGCCTATGTAAACCGCCAGGTTAGTGTTGAGGATCTGCAGTGGCTCATTGATCCAGCCCATGCTCATCAAAAAGCCGTTCAACAGACCGTTGTTGCTGAGGATGCCCATCCACGCGTAAACGCGGATCAGGATCGCGGTCCAGGTCGGCATCATGATCAACAGCACCAGCACCGTTTGCAGCTCTTTGCGGGCACTGGCGATGGCATAGGCCATCGGGTAGCCGATCAGCAGGCAGAGGATGGTGCTGAAAAACGCCATCTTCAACGAGCCGAGGTACGCGGCGATGTACAACTCGTCGCCGGCCAGCATCGCGTAGTTACCGAGGTTCAGAAGTACCTGCAGTTTCTGTTCGGCGTAACTGTAGATTTCGGTGTACGGCGGAATGGCCACGTCGGCTTCGGCGAAGCTGATCTTCAGAACGATGAAGAACGGCAACATGAAGAACAGGAACAGCCAAATGAAAGGAACCCCGATGACCAGCTGACGGCCACCGGGAATTATTCGACTGAGGCGGCGTTTGAACTTGCGCATGTTCATGAGCGAAGTACCACGCCGCTGTCGTCTTCCCAGTACACGTAAACCTGGTCACCCCAGGTTGGACGTGTGCCACGGCGTTCGGCGTTGGCGACGAAGGACTGGACGATCTTGCCGCTCGGCAGTTCGACGTAGAACACCGAGTGCCCGCCCAGATAGGCGATGTCGTGCACCTTGCCGCTGGACCAGTTGTATTCGCAAGTCGGCATGTCCGGCGTCACCAGCAGTTTTTCCGGACGGATCGCGTAGGTTACGGACTTGTCCTGCACTGAAGTGCTGATACCGTGGCCGACATAGATCTGGCGATCCAGGTCCTTGCAGGTGATGGTCGCGTGACCTTCGGCATCGTCGATCACTTCACCATCGAAGATGTTGACGTTACCGATGAATTCGCAGACCAGGCGGCTGGTCGGGGTTTCGTAGATGTCGATCGGACTGCCGATCTGGGCGATCCAGCCCAGGTGCATGATCGCGATGCGCTCAGCCATGGTCATGGCCTCTTCCTGGTCGTGGGTCACCATGACGCAGGTTACGCCGACGCGCTCGATGATCTCGACCAGCTCAAGCTGCATTTGCGAACGCAGCTTCTTGTCCAGTGCGCCCATCGGCTCATCGAGCAGCAGCAATTTCGGCCGCTTGGCCAGCGAACGGGCCAGGGCCACACGCTGACGCTGACCACCAGACAACTGATGCGGCTTGCGCTTGGCGTACTGGCTCATCTGCACCAGCTTGAGCATGTCGGCCACCCGCGCATCGATTTCAGCGGAAGGCAGTTTGTCCTGCTTGAGGCCGAAGGCGATGTTCTGCGCCACGGTCATGTGCGGGAACAGGGCGTAGGACTGGAACATCATGTTGATCGGCCGCTCGTACGGCGGCATGTCAGTGATGTCTACGCCATCGAGGAAGATCCTTCCTTCGGTCGGTCGTTCGAAGCCGGCGAGCATGCGCAGCAAGGTGGATTTGCCCGATCCCGAACCGCCGAGCAGGGCGAAAATCTCGCCTTTCTTGATTTCCAGGGACACATCGTCCACGGCAATCGTCTCGTCGAACTTCTTCGTGACCCGGTCGATTTTGACCAGCACCTGCTTAGGTGACTGGTCGCCCTCGAGGGCTTTCTTATAGGCGCCGGAGGCAACTGCCATTTACGAAACTCCCAAAAAAAGAGTGCAGTTCGCTCAAGGTGAGCCAACCTTGGATAGTTTGAGCCTTAAAGCTATTTACCCGACTTTACCTTGGTCCAGCTGCGGGTCATCAAACGTTGTATGTTTGGTGGTAACTCGATGGACACGTAGGTCTTATCGAGCACTGCTTGCGGTGGATAAACCGCTTCGTCGGTGCGAATGGACTGTTCCATCAGTTTGTCCGACCCGGGGTTAGGGTTGGCATAGCCGACGTAATCACTGACCTGAGCGATCACCTCAGGTTTCAGCAAATAGTTGATGAACGCGTGCGCCTCTTTGACGTTGGCCGAATCCTTCGGAATCGCCAGCATGTCGAACCAGAGCGCTCCACCTTCTTTCGGAATCGAGTAGACGATGTTCACGCCTTTCTTGGCTTCTTCTGCGCGGTGCTTGGCCTGGAACATGTCGCCGGAGAAACCGATCGCGATGCAGATATCGCCGTTGGCCAGATCCGCGATGTATTTGGAGGAGTGGAAATAGGTCACGTAAGGCCGCACCGCCAGCAACTTGGCTTCAGCCTTTTTGTAGTCTTCGGGGTTGGTGCTGTTGGCATTCAGGCCCATGTAGTTGAGGACAGTGGGCATCATTTCATCGGCGGAATCGAGGAACGCCACGCCGCAACTGTGCAGCTTCTTGATGTTCTCCGGTTCAAACACCGTGGCCCAGGAATCGATCTTGTCGACGCCCAATACAGCCTTGATCTTGTCGACGTTATAACCGATGCCGTTGGTGCCCCAAAGGTACGGCACGGCGTACAGGTTGCCCGGATCGTTTTGCTCCAGGCGCTTGAGCAGAACCGGGTCCAGGTTCGAATAGTTCGGCAACACCGACCTATCGAGTTTCTGGAAAGCGCCGGCCTTGATCTGCTTGCCGAGGAAGTGGTTAGACGGCACGACCACGTCGTAACCGGTACGCCCGGCCAGCAACTTGCCTTCCAGGGTTTCGTTGGAGTCGAACACGTCGTAGACCGGTTTGATGCCGGTCTCTTTCTGGAAGTCAGCCAGTGTGGTCTCGCCGATGTAGTCCGACCAGTTATAAATATGCACGGTGCCGGCGGCCTGGACATTGACGGCAAGCGTCAACCCGGCAGCCACCAGCATGGCATTGCGCAACAAAGAAGAAATAGGCAAGTGGAGGTCCTCTAAAATTAGTTGGGCCCAAGTTGCCCCGCGTTACATGACAGCCATGGCTGCCTGGCAACAAAACCGGCGCGCAACTTACCCTCGAAAAACCGTTCCAGCAAACTTTATGAAGATCCCTGTAGGAGCGAGCTCGCTCGCGATGGTCGCCAACGATAACGCGGGGTGCCTGACACCCCGCGGCGTTTCGGCTTTTTTCGCGAGCAGGCTCGCTCCTACAGGGTTTTACTTCTTACTTGCCTGATTTGATCTTGGTCCAGCTGCGAGTCAGGATCCGCTGGGTCGCGGCCGGCAAGTCGGCAATCGCGTACAGCTTGGCCAGCACGTCAGCTGGCGGGTAGATGCCTGGGTCGCCGGTGATGTCTTTATCCACCAATGGGGTGGCGGCCGCGTTACCGTTCGGGAAGCGCACGGCGTTGGTGATTGCAGCCATGACTTCCGGCTTCTGCAGGTAAGTCATGAACTTGTAGGCGCCTTCGACGTTTTCGGCATCTTTAGGGATAGCGACCATGTCGTAGAAGCTGCCAGCACCTTCTTTCGGAATGTTGTAGCTGACTTTGACCTTGTCGCCGGCTTCGGTCGCGCGGGACTTGGCCTGATAGATGTCACCCGAATAACCGACGGCTACGCAAATGTTGCCGTTGGCCAGGTCAGAGATGTACTTGGACGAGTGGAAGTAGGCGATTGAAGGACGGACTTTCAAAAGCAGGGCTTCAGCTTTGTCGATGTCTTCTTTCTTCTGGCTGTCGGTTGGCAGGCCCAGGTAGTGCAACGCCGCCGGAATCATCTCGGTTGGCGAATCCAGCAGGCTGATACCGCACGACTTGAGCTTGGCGGCATTTTCAGGCTTGAAGATCAGGTCCCAGGAATTGGTCGGTGCATCGGCGCCCAGTGCAGCCTTGACCTTCTCGGCGTTGAAGCCGATACCGATCGAGCCCCACATGTAAGGGAAGGCGTGTTCGTTGCCAGGGTCGCTCACCGATACTGCTTTGAGCAGGTCCGGGTTCAGGTTTTTCCAGTTAGGCAGCTTGGACTTGTCCAGTTTTTGGTAAACGCCGGCCTTGATCTGCTTGGCCAGGAAGTTGTTCGACGGTACGACGATGTCGTAACCGGACTTGCCTGCCAGCAACTTCGCTTCCAGAGTTTCGTTGCTGTCAAAAACGTCGTACACCACCTTGATACCGGACTCTTTCTCGAAGTTCGCGATGGTGTCCGGTGCGATGTAATCGGACCAGTTATAGACGTGTAACACCTTGTCGTCCGCCTGAACCGCACCCGCCATTATGCCCATCAGGGACATGGCGAGGAGTGTCTTGCCAGCAAGCTTTTTACCTAATGCCTTCATGCGTCATGCTCCAAATTTTCTTTTTAGAACCACTTTGTTCAGCGGCCGAACCCAGGCAACTGGAACTGCGGCTAGTCTGGCAAGATCCGAGGCGGTCTTTCAAGGAAAGGCCGCCCTTAATGACTGCGCCGAGCGAAAGTTTCATGTCTTGCGCTCAGAGCCTAGCACTTAGCCCTGCAATGCATTCAGGGTCAGGTCCAGGCACTTGCGCGCCTTGGTCACCAGCTCATCGATTTCCGCCGGTGTGATCACCAGCGGTGGCGCGATGATCATGGTGTCGCCCACGGCGCGCATGATCAGCCCGTTATCGAAGCAGAACTGCCGGCAGATCATGCCCACGCCCTTGCCTTCGTAGCGCTTGCGCGTGGCCTTGTCCTGAACCAGTTCGATGGCCCCCAACAGACCCACCCCACGAACTTCGCCCACCAACGGATGATCGTTCAGTTCCCGCAGGCGTTTCTGCAAATACGGTGCCGTTTCTGCCTGCACGCGCTCGACAATTTTCTCTTCACGCAGAATGCGGATGTTTTCCAGCGCGACTGCCGCCGCCACCGGGTGCCCGGAGTAGGTGAAACCGTGGTTGAAGTCGCCGCCTTCGTTGAGGACATCGACCACTTCATCGCGCACGATCAGGCCACCCATAGGGATGTAGCCGGAGGTCAGGCCTTTGGCGATGGTCATCATGTCAGGCTTGAGGCCGTAGAAATCGGTACCGAACCACTCACCGGTACGACCGAAACCACAAATCACTTCGTCAGCCACGAACAGAATGTCGTACTTGGCGAGGATTTCCTTGATGCGCGGCCAGTAGGAGTCTGGCGGAATGATCACGCCACCGGCGCCCTGGATCGGCTCGGCAATAAAGGCACCGACGTTGTCGACGCCGACCTCCAGAATCTTCTCTTCCAGCTGATTCGCAGCCCAGATGCCGAACTCTTCCGGGGTCATGTCGCCGCCTTCGGCAAACCAGTAAGGCTGGGCGATGTGGACGATGCCCGGGATCGGCAAATCGCCCTGCTCGTGCATGTAGGTCATGCCGCCCAGGCTCGCGCCGGCCACGGTGGAGCCGTGATAGCCGTTCTTGCGGCTGATGATGACTTTCTTCTTCGGCTGGCCCTTGATCGCCCAATAGTGGCGAACCATACGCAGCATGGTGTCGTTGCCTTCGGAACCGGAACCGGTGAAGAACACGTGGTTCATGCCTTCTGGCGCGATGTCGGCGATGGCCTTGGCCAGTTCCAGCACTGGCGGGTGAGCGGTCTGGAAGAACAGGTTGTAATAAGGCAGTTCGCGCATTTGTTTGCTGGCGGCATCGGCCAGTTCATCGCGACCGTAACCGATTGCCACGCACCACAGGCCGGCCATGCCGTCGAGGATCTTGTTGCCTTCGCTGTCCCACAGGTAAACGCCCTTGGCGTTGGTGATGATCCGCGGGCCTTTCTCTTTCAGCTGCTTGAAGTCGCTGAACGGGGCCAGGTGGTGATCGCTGCTCAGGGTTTGCCATTCACGGGTTTGCGGGTTGTTGCTGGTCATACGAATCTCCTAAAAAATCAGGTGAAAGCGCCGTCAGAGGACAACGGCGCCCAGCGCATCAGACAGCGAAGAGCAGGAATTCCCGTTCCCACGAGCTGATCACGCGCTTGAAGTTTTCATGCTCGGCCCGCTTGACCGCGACGTAGCCAGTGATGAAATTTTTGCCCAGGTACTTCTCGATGGTTGAGCTGTGTTCCATGCGCTCCAGCGCATCTTCGATGGTCAGCGGCAGGCGCAGGTTGCGGCGCTCATAGCCACGGCCCACCACCGGCGCACTTGGGTTCAGGCCTTCGACCATGCCGACGTAACCGCAGAGCAGGCTCGCGGCAATCGCCAGGTACGGGTTGGCATCGGCGCCCGGCAGGCGGTTTTCCACCCGACGGTTTTGCGGCCCGGCATCCGGAACCCGCAGGCCCACGGTACGGTTCTCTTCGCCCCACTCCACGTTCACCGGGGCCGAGGTGTCCGGCAGGAAGCGGCGGAACGAGTTGACGTTGGGCGCGAACAGCGGCAACAGCTCTGGAATCAGTTTCTGCAGGCCACCGATGTGGTGCAGGAACAACTGGCTCATGGTCCCGTCTTCATTGGAGAAGATGTTCTTGCCGGTCTCCATGTCGATGATGCTCTGGTGCAAGTGCATGGCACTGCCCGGCTCGCCGGTCATGGGCTTGGCCATGAAGGTCGCCGCCACGTTGTGCTTGAGCGCGGCTTCGCGCATGGTGCGTTTGAACACCAGGATCTGGTCGGCCAGGGACAGGGCATCGCCGTGACGGAAGTTGATTTCCATCTGCGCCGTGCCGTCCTCGTGGATCAGCGTGTCGAGGTCCAGCTCCTGCAATTCGCACCAGTCGTAGACGTCTTCGAACAACGGATCGAATTCGTTCGCCGCTTCGATGGAGAACGACTGGCGGCCGGTTTCCGGGCGTCCGGAACGGCCGATTGGCGGTTGCAACGGATAGTCCGGGTCGTCGCTGCGCTTGGTCAGGTAGAACTCCATTTCCGGCGCCACGATTGGCTGCCAGCCTTTGTCGGAATAGAGTTTCAGGACCTTCTTGAGCACGTTGCGCGGCGACAGTTCAATCGGGTTGCCTTGCTTGTCGTAGGTGTCGTGGATGACGATGGCGGTCGGCTCGATGGACCAAGGCACGAGGTACACGGCGTTCTGGTCGGGACGGCAGATCATGTCGATGTCAGCCGGGTCGAGCAGTTCGTAATAGATGTCGTCTTCGACGTAATCGCCGGTCACTGTCTGCAACAGAACGCTTTCTGGCAGGCGCATGCCTTTTTCGGCGATGAATTTGTTGGTCGGCGAAATCTTGCCCCGGGTAATCCCGGTCAAGTCGGCGATCATGCATTCGACTTCTGTGATCTTGTGGTCTTTCAACCAATCGGTGAGCTGGTCGAGGTTGTTACTCATAAATGCCTCTAGGCTTTGAGTTTCCTGGCTCAGGTGAGAGTCAGGCGATGTTTGACGCATCGGCGTCGCGTTGAAATGCGTGTCTACGACAGGCTATCGTGTTTTTTGCGCAAAGCCCGAAAACGCCGGGCGTGCAAAGTCGCCAGCAGTACCTTGCACGATGGCTGGGACGCTATTGTGAATCGGTTCTATATTGAATGGAGTAACCGTAATGGGTGTGCCATCTGGGCCGTCCAGAATAACGGACGGGGATGGTCGATCCGCCAGGGAAGCAAGGATAACCGGCAGGCCATAAGCCGCGGAGGCCAGGACGTTGACGTATATGTCGCCACTGATGTGATAAGCATGCAGACCGTTCTGCGTAGAGCAGCCGGCGACGCCGATTAACGGCAGGCGAGACATGAAGCACCCCGGTATTATTGCTGTTATGGGTTTGATTCGAGCTTAGCCTTGTTCATTTTTTTACACAACACCCCCGTAAAAAATACAACACGGCCCGCTCAAGCCTGCGGACAACAAAGCGACGATGGACATAAAAACACCCAAAAGTGCCCCAAAAAAGCCATGAGAGCGCTTTTTCAGGGCAAAAAAGGCCTCACTTGACTTCGGCAGGCCGTTCGGGTTGACTGGAATCCGAAAAGATCAATGATTGATATTTTTAACAACAAAGGTGTTGCATCATGTCGGTACCCCCGCGTGCCGTTCAGCTCAACGAAGCGAACGCGTTCCTTAAGGAACATCCTGAGGTTCTGTACGTTGACCTTCTGATTGCGGATATGAATGGTGTGGTGCGCGGCAAGCGCATCGAACGCACCAGCCTCCACAAGGTTTACGAGAAAGGCATCAACCTGCCGGCCTCTCTATTTGCTCTGGATATCAATGGCTCGACGGTGGAAAGCACCGGCCTGGGCCTGGACATCGGTGATGCTGACCGAATCTGCTATCCAATCCCCGATACCCTGTGCAATGAACCTTGGCAGAAGCGCCCGACCGCGCAATTGCTGATGACCATGCACGAACTGGAAGGCCAGCCGTTCTTTGCCGACCCGCGAGAAGTGCTAGCCAATGTGGTGCGCAAGTTCGACGAAATGGGCCTGACCATCTGCGCCGCGTTCGAACTGGAGTTCTATCTGATCGACCAGGAGAACGTGAACGGTCGTCCGCAACCGCCACGCTCACCGGTGTCCGGCAAACGCCCGCACTCGACACAGGTCTACCTGATCGACGACCTCGACGAATACGTCGATTGCCTGCAAGACATTCTGGAAGGTGCGAAAGAGCAAGGCATCCCGGCCGACGCCATCGTCAAGGAAAGTGCTCCGGCGCAGTTCGAAGTGAACCTGCACCACGTGGCCGACCCGATCAAGGCCTGCGATTATGCGGTCCTGCTCAAGCGTCTGATCAAGAACATCGCCTACGACCATGAGATGGACACCACCTTCATGGCCAAGCCTTACCCAGGCCAGGCGGGTAACGGTCTGCACGTCCATATCTCGATTCTCGACAAAGAAGGCAAAAACATTTTTGCCAGTGAGGATCCCGAGCAGAACGCCGCGCTGCGTCACGCGATCGGCGGTGTGCTCGAGACCCTACCGGCGCAGATGGCTTTCCTCTGCCCGAACGTCAACTCCTACCGTCGTTTCGGCGCACAGTTCTACGTGCCGAACTCGCCATGCTGGGGACTGGATAACCGCACCGTAGCGATCCGCGTACCCACCGGTTCCTCCGATGCCGTGCGCATCGAGCATCGTGTTGCTGGCGCCGACGCCAACCCGTACCTGCTGATGGCTTCGGTGCTGGCAGGTGTGCATCACGGCCTGGTCAACAAGGTCGAACCGGGCGCCCCGGTTGAAGGCAACAGTTACGAGCAGAACGAGCAAAGCCTGCCGAACAACTTGCGCGATGCGCTGCGTGAGCTTGACGACAGCGAAGTCATGGCCAAGTACATCGATCCGAAATACATCGATATCTTCGTCGCGTGCAAAGAGAGCGAGCTGGAGGAGTTCGAACACTCCATCTCCGACCTTGAGTACAACTGGTACCTGCATACCGTTTAAGCGGTTGCAGTAAAAAAGAACGCCGCCGGCCTCACAGCCTGCGGCTTTTTTTATGCGTTTTGTTCTGCCGGACCCAGGTGCCTGCTGCGGCAGGCCCTGCAGAAGAAGTGGAACGGCAAGTTAACCCATCTCGATGAGCGAAATTTGAAAAACCAGTTATCGCGTTGATGTCACACTCAAATGCTGATGTGGCGAGTGCCACTGAGAGTAGCAACCTGATCAAGGGCAAAGATAATGGCCCGCCTGCCGGTACTCTTGTGGAGCCCACAAATGGTTATTTGATGTTGTTAAAAATGAACAATTGTACGGCTATTTCTGCTGTTCAGGGCTTCGATGTCGCATTGAGCAGCGTGCTGCTGTCGGGGCGCAAAAGCATGACATATAGATTTCATGAGCAGAATTCTAAAAAGTCCTGAAGTAGGGTGTCCATCGCGAGCGGAGAAGAGGTTCGCTTGTTGGACAACAGCGTTCCCACACGTGAAGTTGCAAGCCATCGCGACACTTGATCGACACAGTAGACGGTTACTTAGTTATCGTAAAGTAACTCGATGAATTTCCATATATAAGAGGTTAAAGGGACGAACATGCCGATTGAAGCTACCTCACGAGCACCGTTAAGTTGTAACTACCAGACTATTAAAAATAATAGTACCCCCCATTCAAACACTGCGTCCTTACTCAAACAATCCAGCAACACGCCAACTGTGATCGAGATGCCGCTGATGGGAAATTCTCGGAAAGAAGGCGTTCAAAATGCACAGGGGCCGATAACCGAATGCAATGCTGAAAGCTCGTTTAAGAGCAAGCTGATAACGTGCGCCAAGGCGGCGGCCGTCGTGGCGGGGGTAGGAGCTGCTGTTCTGGGCATAGTGGCCGGGATCCGATATATAAATGGCTCAGGAACAACCAGCTCTGGAGCTATACGCGAGAACAATCTCACTCACGTTCCGAGGGCAGAGCCGCTGATCAGTCATGGTGATTTGTCGGCTAGCATATTCAATCATTTCGATTGGCTTGGCCGAGAAATTAATGTCGCTGAAGTTTCGACAATCACTCGACAGTCCATTAATGAATTTCTTACCGAACTCGCAGTAGCTGACATAGGTGGAGAAGTGGTGGCAAGTGACGGCGAGATACAAACAAAATTTCCAGATATATTCAATGCTCTCGAGCAAGGTCGTAAAGGCGCAGTTGTCTATTTGAAAAACTTCCGGGATAATTGTATAGAAAATTGCGACTTCCCCTTGCCGCCAGTGAGCGAAGGCGGATCGGGGGAATACCTGAAAGGCTTCATCGGATGGATGCTTGGGGAATCAACCAATTTAACGGCTTCGGAAGTCGGTATTGCAACAGAAACCGTATACACAAACCTTCTCTCTGAAATGAATGTCAGTCAGGATGACTTTGAAAGTAGAGACTCGTATATCGGGAATCGGACACTAATAGATTTCTTGATTGAATTGACAGAAAATCCATGCCATGCAAACAACCTTTCTGGACAATGCCTCAAATACGTACTAATGGAGCAAGACGCGGATGGCTTAGCCAGAGACGCGGCTGCAAATCGCCCACCAACTTACGCAATTAATCCATCCCCTTTGCCTGCCCTGATAAACAGCCCACAAGTACCAATAGTATTTACTACGCTCGTGGAAAATCTGAAAAAATATCCGCTTATACTTATACATCTCATTCTTCACGAATCAATACATTCTGTCGGACGTGGGGACTTAACCTACACAAATGTAGACAATAACACCCTTAGTTCCCCTGATGACACACTTGAAAATCAGATGAGTATTTACGTAAACACCTATGATGAATTCAGGAAAAATATTGGCGACCAACTTGATAAGGTTCCAACGCCATTTCATTCCGATTTGGAGAATTTCTTCGACGAACATATAGGGGGCCCCAACCTAACCTACCCTGAAAAGTTGGAGTCACTCAAGAAAGAGCTTGAGGTCAATGATGGTTTGTGGATTGAATTTTTAAATCAGGTAACTGACCTTGTAGCTATGCGTATTGCAACTGAAAGTATGCGAAACGGGGTCTCCCCGTTCGTGTGAAGCCAGTCGAACGCGTCTTGCGGTGAACGAAGTGGGTCATCGTGGTTCTGCCGTTTAAACGGTTGCAGTAAAGAAGAACGCCGCCGGCTGCATAGCTTGCGGCGTTTTTTATGGCCGCCTTCGGCGGATCGCAGGCAAGCCTTGCTCCTAAAAGGATCGCGTCGAACGAGATATTTGTGTTCGCGCATGTTCTGTAGGAGCAAGGCTAGCCCGAGATGGCGGTCGACAAGACAACATCAAACCCTGCTCGTACAATGCCCGCTGCCCCGCAGGAGACTCCAATGACGCGCACCGCCACCCCCCGCAAACCCCGCGCACGCAGCCAGGCCCGGATCGACTCGATTCTCGATGCGGCGCGCACGCTGCTGGCGGCCGAAGGCGTGGCCAGTCTGTCGATCTACAGCGTCGCCGAACGCGCGGAAATCCCGCCCTCCTCCGTCTACCACTTCTTCGCCAGCGTGCCGGCCCTGCTCGAAGCGCTGACAGCCGATGTCCACGCCGCCTTCCGCGCCTGCCTGCAAGCCCCCATAGACCACCAGGCCCTCAACGGCTGGCGCGATCTGTCGCGACTGGTGGAACAGCGCATGCTGGCGATCTACAGCGAAGACGCCGCCGCCCGCCAGTTGATCCTCGCCCAGCACGGTCTGACCGAAGTCACCCAGGCCGACCGCCAGCACGACATCGAACTGGGCGACCTGATGCACAAACTGTTCGACCACCACTTCGAGCTGCCGACACTGCCAAATGATGTCGATGTGTTTGCGCTGGCCATGGAACTGGGTGATCGGGTGTATGCGCGCTCGGTGCAGCAACATGGGCAGATCACGCCGCGTATGGCGGAGGAAGGGATGCGGGTGTTTGATGCGTATCTGGGGTTGTATCTGCCGCCCTACCTGCCGAAGCGCCCCGCACTCTGATCGTTC
The DNA here is from genome assembly GCF_002277815.1 of Pseudomonas sp. ERMR1:02. GTDB lineage: Bacteria > Pseudomonadota > Gammaproteobacteria > Pseudomonadales > Pseudomonadaceae > Aquipseudomonas. Next base: position 400,063 of record NZ_NKJI01000001.1, on the reverse strand, counting down.
CCACGCTCTGCGTGGGAATGCAGCCCGTGACGCTCCGCGTCACTGGACGCGGAGCGTCCCTAGAGGCATTCCCACGCGGAGCGTGGGAACGATCAGCGCACAACCAGCGCTTACAACTTGGCGATCGACACCTCGGTGGATTTCACGAACGCGATCACTTCACTGCCCACGGCCAATTCCAGCTCTTTCACCGAGCGGGTGGTGATCACGGAGGTGACTATGCCGGAAGCGGTCTGTACGTCGATTTCCGACAACACGTCTCCGAGAACGATTTCCTTGATGGAGCCTTTGAACTGATTGCGAACGTTGATGGCCTTGATAGTCATGATGATGATTCCTGTCGTTGGATAAGGCTTGAGTTATTGAGCCCAACGCAACTGCGTAGGCAAGGGTGAAACAGGTTCCGGTTCCGGTGGTTGGCCGGGCAGCGAGAGCACGCGATTGAGGACTTCGGTTTCCAGTGCTGCCAGCCGATGGGAGCCGCGAACCCGAGGGCGCGGCAGTTCCACGTGCAGGTCGAGGCCGACTTCGCCGTCTTCGATCAAAATCACCCGATCGGCAATCGCCACCGCTTCACTGACGTCGTGGGTCACCAGCAACACCGTAAAGCCGTGCTGCTGCCAGAGCCGTTCGATCAGTTGCTGCATTTCGATGCGGGTCAGCGCATCGAGAGCGCCCAAGGGCTCGTCGAGCAACAGCAGGCGTGGTTCATGGATCAGCGCACGAGCCAGTGCTACACGCTGCTTTTGCCCACCGGACAACGCCGCCGGCCACTCGTTGGCGCGATCTGCCAGGCCGACTTCTTCCAGAGCTTGCAGTGCTCGCGGTCGCCAGTTGCCCTTGAGCCCCAGGCCGACGTTATCGATGATCTTTTTCCATGGCAGCAGCCGCGCTTCCTGAAACATCAACCGGGTGTCTTCCCGCGCCTCACTCAGCGGCGCTGAACCGGCCAGCAACTCACCGCCCGTAGGCTGGTCGAGTCCGGCGAGCAAGCGCAGCAGCGTGCTTTTACCGCAGCCACTACGACCGACCACGGCGACAAACTGACCGGCCGGAATGTGCAGATCGATCTCGCGCAGCACCTGCCGTGAGCCAAAGGTTTTTTGCAGCTTGCGCACCGCCAGCGGAATCCCGCGCAGCAGGCGTGGAGGTTGTTGAGCAGTCATGCAGCACCTCCTTTGACGACCTGATAAGCCGGATGCCAGCGCAGCCAGACACGTTCAAGACCACGGGCCGCGAGGTCGGCCAGTTTGCCGAGCACCGCGTACAGCAGAATCGCCAGCACCACCACATCGGTCTGCAAGAACTCCCGGGCGTTCATCGCCAGATAGCCGATGCCGGAACTGGCGGAAATGGTTTCCGCGACAATCAGCGTCAGCCACATAAAGCCCAGGGCGAAGCGCACGCCGACCAGAATCGATGGCAGCGCACCCGGCAGAATCACTTGGCGGAACAGGCTGAAACCGGACAAACCGTAGCTGCGGGACATCTCCACCAGCGCCGGGTCAACGTTGCGGATGCCGTGATAGGTGTTGAGGTAAATCGGGAACAACGTGCCCAGCGCCACCAGGAAAATCTTCGCCGACTCGTCGATGCCGAACCACAGGATTACCAGTGGGATCAGTGCCAGGTGCGGCACGTTACGGATCATCTGCACCGAACTGTCGAGCAGGCGTTCACCCCATTTCGACAGGCCGGTGATAAAGCCCAAGGTCAGGCCGATGCTGCCGCCGATGGCGAAACCGAGCGCCGCGCGCCAACCGCTGATCGCGAGGTGCGTCCAGATCTCGCCGCTGCGTACCAGGCTGACACCGGCTTCGATCACGGCGATTGGCGCCGGCAGAATCCGTGTCGACAACCAGCCCGCCGACACCGACAACTGCCACACCGCCAGCAGCAACACCGGCAACGCCCAGGGCGCAAGGCTGTGGATGATTTTCTTCATGACTGCGCTCAGCTCTGCGACGCGGCTTTGGGAAGAATGTCGTTGGCGACCATCTCGCCGAACGGGCTGACGTAACCGGCGCTTTTCGGCAGTTCCGGACGCTCGATATCGAGGTGCGGGAACAACAACTCTGCGACGCGATACGACTCTTCCAGGTGTGGATAACCGGAGAAGATGAAGGTGTCGATGCCCAGGTCCGCGTATTCCTTCACACGGGCGGCTACGGTTGGACCATCGCCCACCAGCGCCGTACCGGCACCGCCACGCACCAGGCCGACACCGGCCCACAGGTTAGGGCTGACTTCCAGGTTGTCGCGATTGCCGCCATGCAGCGCAGCCATGCGCTGCTGGCCTACCGAGTCGAAGCGCGCCAGCGAAGCCTGGGCGCGAGCGATGGTGTCGTTATCCAGATGCGAGATCAGGCGATCCGCCGCTTGCCAGGCTTCAGCGTTGGTTTCACGGACGATCACATGCAGACGAATACCGAAGCGCACGGTGCGACCGAGCTTGGCGGCTTTGGCTCGAACCTGTTCGATCTTCTCGGCAACGGCGGCCGGTGGCTCGCCCCAGGTGAGGACCATCTCCACTTGTTCTGCCGCCAGGTCCTGCGCGGCTTCCGAGGAGCCGCCGAAGTACAGCGGCGGACGTGGCTGCTGGATCGGCGGATAGAGCAATTTGGCACCCTTAACGCTGATGTGCTGACCGTCGTAATCGACGGTTTCGCCTTCCAGCACCCGACGCCAGATACGGGTGAATTCCACCGAGGCCTGATAGCGCTCCTCGTGGGTCAGGAACAAACCGTCGCCGGCCAATTCTTCCGGATCACCGCCTGTTACCAGGTTGAACAACGCACGCCCGCCGGACAAGCGATCCAGGGTGGCTGCCTGACGCGCCGCTACCGTCGGGGAAATGATCCCGGGGCGCAGGGCGACAAGAAACTTCAGACGCTGGGTCACTGGAATCAGCGATGCTGCTACCAGCCACGAGTCTTCGCAGGAGCGACCGGTGGGGATCAGTACCCCGCCGAAGCCCAGGCGATCCGCCGCTTGCGCGACTTGTTGCAGGTAACCGTGGTCGACGGCGCGAGCGCCTTCGGCGGTGCCAAGGTAATGGCCGTCGCCGTGGGTAGGCAGGAACCAGAAGATATTGAGGCTCATTGGAGTGGTCTCCTTGGGGAATCGAGTTTGGGCTTTGGCTACTGAGCTTTGGCAACGGCCGCCGGTGGCGTCCAGATCACGTCTTTAATGCTCAGCTGCTTTGGAATCAGCTTGAGCTGGTAAAAGCTGTCAGCGATTTTCTGCTGCGCGGCGACGACTTCCGGGGTCAGGAACAACGCACCGTAGCCCTGGCGTTTCACCGAGGTCAGGGTGATGTCCGCCGGCAGGCCGAGCAGTGGCGAGACCTGTTTGGTCACGTCTTCAGGATTGGCTTTGGACCACTCACCGACCGCGCGCACTTCTTCCACGAGGGTCTTGATCACCTCTGGATTCTTTTGTGCGTAAGGCTTGGTCGCCAGATAGAACTGATGGTTGTCGACAATGCCCTGACCATCGCGCAGGGTGCGCGCTTGCAGCTGTTGTTCGGCAGCAGCCTGGTACGGGTCCCAGATGACCCAGGCGTCGACGCTGCCACGCTCGAATGCGGCGCGGGCGTCTGCCGGCGGCAGGAATACGGTCTGGATATCGGTGTATTTGAGGCCGGCGTCTTCCAGTGCCCGAACCAGCAGGTAGTGCACGTTGGAGCCTTTGTTCAGGACGACTTTCTTGCCCTTGAGGTCCGCCACCGATTTGATCGCCGAGTCCTTCGGCACCAGGATCGCTTCGCTGTGGGGAGCTGGTGGTTCGTAGGCGACGTAGAGCAGATCAGCGCCCGCCGCTTGAGCGAACACTGGCGGTGTTTCGCCAGTCACGCCGAAGTCGATGGAGCCGACGTTCAGGCCTTCGAGCAGTTGCGGGCCGCCGGGGAATTCAGTCCATTGCACGTCCACGCCTTGGGCGGCGAGGCGTTTTTCCAGAGTGCCTTTGGCTTTGAGCAGCACCAGGGTGCCGTATTTTTGATAGCCGATTCGCAGAGTCTCGGCCTGAGCTTGAGTAATGGCGCCGAAGGTTACAGCCGCAGCAAACAGAGCGACCAGACCACGACGCAAAATGACAGGGCGCATGGCGCTCTCCTTTTTGCAGTTGGGTTTTTGGCTGCACCTGCTTGCCCGTTAGCGGGCGAGTAAGGCCAGTACTTCAATTTTCAGATAGGTCTTGGGTGGTGCTTAAATGCTCCAGCGAGCACTCAACAAACGATCATTCAACAGTTGCGGATCGATCGGCTTGGGCCGTCGCGCCATCGCGCTGAAAACAGCTCCAGCGATTCATTCAGTCTTTGTTCCAGCTCCGGCGCCAACTGCGCCTGGGCGCTGCCTTCGCCGTAAGCGATCTGGCTGTCCACGGCAAAAATCCCGTGGAGCATTTCCTGGGCTTTCAACGCTGACAAAACCGGTTTTAGCGCGTAATCCACCGCCAGCATGTGGGCGATGCTGCCCCCGGTTGCCATCGGCAAAACCACTTTATGGGCCAAAGCGCGCTCGGGCAGCAGGTCCAGCACGGTTTTCAGTGCGCCGGAGAACGATGCTTGTAGACCGGGGTAGCAATCACCAGGCCATCGGCGTTTTCAATCTGTTGCAGCAAGTTGATCACCTTGGGGCTGTCGAACCGTGCATGCAGCAAGTCTTCGGCAGGGAAGTCCCGCACCTGATAACTCACCACTTCCACGCCCTGCCCTTGCAACCAACGTTGGGAGCGCTCCAGCAACACCCCGGAACGGGAGCGTTGGCTGGGGCTGCCACCGAGTGAGACGACCAGCATTCAGATGATTCCTTGAACGGTGTGGGCGATTCGCGGTTTGCGATCTCGCTTCGATGGCATGACCTTAACAGGTGATTTATATATCTATAAATCATATTTATTCATTTGTTTATGCGTTTAGGAGATATGTCATTACATTTGCTCCAGTCGAAAAAAAAGGCCGTCGAAACGGCCTGAAATCCCCTGCTTGGTGAATGTCTACACCCTTTGTAGGAGCGAGGCTTGCCCGCGAAGAGTACGACTCGGTTTCTAGGGTGTCGCCAAGGACGCCTTCGCGGGCAAGCCTCGCTCCTACAGGTTGGGCGCGTTAACGATTTGGCTGCGGCGTCAGGCGCAGGTAAGGTTTAACGGCCCGATAGCCCTTCGGAAAGCGCTGTTTGATTTCCTCTTCATCCTTGAGCGACGGCACGATCACCACTTCGTCACCGTCCTGCCAGTTGGCCGGGGTGGCTACCTTGTAGTTGTCGGTGAGCTGCAGCGAGTCGATCACCCGCAAGATTTCATTGAAGTTGCGGCCCGTGCTGGCCGGGTAGGTAATGGTCAGTCGCACCTTTTTGTTCGGGTCGATGACGAAGAGCGAACGCACGGTCAGGGTGTCGTTGGCATTGGGATGAATCAGATCGTAAAGGTCCGAGACCTTGCGATCAGCGTCGTCGAGGATCGGGAAGTTGACGACGGTATTCTGGGTTTCGTTGATGTCTTCGATCCACCTGTGGTGCGAATCCACCGGGTCGACTGACAGCGCAATAGCCTTGACCCCACGCTTGGCGAATTCATCTTTTAACCTGGCCGTGAAGCCGAGCTCGGTGGTGCACACCGGGGTGAAGTCAGCCGGGTGGGAAAACAGCACGCCCCAGCTATCGCCCAACCATTGGTGGAAACGGATGGTACCGGCGCTGGAATCCTGTTCGAAGTCGGGGGCAATGTCGCCCAGTCTGATGCTCATGGTGTAGCTCCTGGTGAGTGCTGGTTGAGCTCAACTGTGCCTGTGTTTTTTATCCATTAAAAAGAATAAATATCGATTTATTTAGATCTAAAGGAAATATTAAACATCTGTTCACTGGACGCGCTTATCCATCCCGCCGAACATCGGCAACAAGGTTCGAGAAGGCCTTTGAGTTGCTGCAAAAGAGGGAAATTTCAAGGCGGATTTACGGGGGTGAACCCGGCTTGAAAACGCAAAAGCCCCGCCCGGCGAGATGCCGGGCGGGGCTTTTTGCGTCGGATGCTCACTGTAGGAGCGAGCCTGCTCGCGAAGGCGTCGTGTCAGCCACAAATTTGCTGAATGGCACACCGCTTTCGCGAGCAAGCTCGCTCCTACACGCTATTACAACAGCGGGATCGAGTAGCTGACGATCAGGCGGTTTTCGTCCTGGGAGCGAGTGCTCGGCAGGTCGGTACGCCATGTGGCGTTTTTCCAGCTCACGCCGAGGTTCTTCAGCGCGCCCGATTGCACGACGTAACCTACGGTCAGGTCGCGTTCCCACTCGGAAGCGCCGTTAGCCGCTTCGCTACCGCGAGCGTTGACGGTATCGATATCATCGCCATGCAGGTAAACCACGCCCGCCGTCAGGCCAGGTACGCCGACCTTGGCGAAGTCGAACGAGTAGCGTGCTTGCCAGGTTTTCTCGCCAGCACGGGCGAACTTCTGGATTTGCGAGTCGGTGATGATGTAAGCCGACGAGCCGTCACCCTGGTTCAGCCAAGGGAAGTCGCTGCTGCCGTTGCTGACCTGGTAACCGCCACCGAAAGTGTGACCTTCAACGGTGTACAGGAACAGGCCGCTGTACAGGTTGTTGTCGACCTTGCCTTTACCGTTTGGCGCATTGTAGTTGCCAGAAGTGAAGAAGTTGGCGTCGTGACCGTTGGCACCGTCATCCCGGCTGTTGAAGTAGCGCAGGTCGGATTTCAGAACGCCCGGGCCGATTGCCCAGTTGTGAACCAGGCCCAGGAAGTGCTGCTTGTAGAAATCTTCCAGGTTGCCGTAGTAGTACTGCGCAGTCAGGTCTTTGGTGATTTTGTAGTCACCGCCACCGTAATAGAATTTGTTGCTGTCGCGGCCAGCCGCAGTGCGACCGTTGGCACCAGCGATCGACAACTCTTCGTTGTTGCTGGAGTTACGACCTTTGGCGTGCTCGATCTGACCACCGACCAGTGTAAGGTCCTTGATCTCGCCCGAAGTGATCTGGCCACCCTGGAAGGTTTGTGGCAGCAGACGACCGTCGTTGGTCACGATCACCGGCAGTTTTGGCTGCAAGGTACCCAGTTTCAGTTCAGTCTGGGATATCTTGGCTTTAGCAGTCAGGCCCAGGCTGGAGAAGTTATCAACCGCTTCGCCGTTGGACTTGCTCGGGAACACAGTGCCGCCATAAGCGTTACCAGGGGTGCCATTGGCGTTAACGTTGCCATTAGTGCCGCCGCCCGAATCCAGCTTCACGCCCAACAGGCCGATCGCATCGATACCGAAGCCGACAGTGCCTTGGGTGTAGCCGGAAATGAAACGCAGGTCGAAGCCTTGGCCCCATTCTTCGTTCTTGTTCGGCTGAGCAGCGCCGTCACGGTAGTCGGTGTTGATGTAGAAGTTGCGCAGCCCCAAAGTAGCCTTGCTGTCTTCGATGAAACCGGCGGCGCTTGCTTGCTGCGCCAAAACCCTACGGCCACAGCCAGGGCCAAGGTGGACTTGTTCATTGTTGCGCTCCTATTGTTTCTAATTTTCGTGGTCCGGGGTCGAGTGCCCTGGATCCTTGATTCGCGTGACTTGCGCCACAACCCCCGCAATGATTGCCTGCCCCTTAAAATTGGGCGGCGCAGCATACCTGTTCATACATCCAAAAAGAATCACTTAGTAATTTTTAATATCACAATGGAATATGTACAGTTGTACGACGTCCGACCAATAAGAGGATCGGCATTAAAACCGATTCCTGTAGTCGTGGGTAGGGTTTCAATCGGGACGTTGCGGGGCCTGTGCGTCAGGTAGGACTACTGTAGGCGTTTGCGCAAAAATCTAAAAAGAATAAAAAATCATCAGTAAAGCGTTTTATGGAATATAAAAATCAACGCAAGAAAAGCCCCGTCCGAAGACGAGGCTCTTTGACTACGACTTACATAAAGCTGTAGGTGTAGTTGAAGATCAGACGGGTCTGGTCTTGGTCAGCAGTGCTGGTGTTCCCGGTATAAGTACCGTGACGCAGCGTCGTACCAAAGCCTTTGAGTGGACCTGTTTGAATCACGTAGTCCACACGCGCATCGGTCTCGTGTTCATTCAGGTCTGGACCAGAACCGCTGGTAGCCTTGATGTTTCGGCCATCCAGGTAAGCAATCGAAGCTTTCAGACCTGGTACACCCAGTGAGGCGAAGTCATAGGAGTATTGACCGTACGTGGTGTTTTCACCGGCACGGATAAAGCTGCCAACCGTGGCATCGGTAAAGGAGTAGAAGCTGGAGCCGCCGGCACCTTCTTGACGACCCTGGCTATCGATAAGGCTGCCCTGGTTCAAGAAAACGAAGCCGCCGTCGTCGTTGACACGCTGATGACCGAGCAGGAACGCACTGCCGCCCAGGGTGTAGGTGAACGTGGCGCTCCAGGTCTTGTTATCAACCTCGCCCGGGGTCTTGGCGAAACCACCGTTGTTGTTGAATTGGTAGCCAGCCGTGCCGTTGCCGTTCTTGCCGTCGGAGCTGCTGTCGAAATAGCGAAGATCGGTCTTGAACGATTGGTTCGGGGCGATCGGGTAAACGTGCACCAGGCCGAGGAAGTTCTGTTTGTAGAAGTCTTCCAGGTTCGCGTAGTAGTACTGCAGCAACAGGTCTTTGGTGACCTTCCAGTCAGCACCGGCGTAACGGAACTGGTTGCTGTCCTGAGTAGCGCCATTCACAGACAGGCCAGTGGAGTTCGAGGAGGCGCGACCCTGCGCGTGCTCCAGCTGACCCAGGTTGAAGGTCACGTTGTCGATTTCCTTCGAGGTGATGGTGCCACCGTCAAAGGTTTGTGGCAGCAAACGGCTGTCGTTCGCGATCAGGATCGGCATGTTGGGTTGCAGGGCGCCACCCAGGTGGGCCTCGGTCTTCGAGAAGCGTGCCTTCACGTTGGCTGCTGCACGGCTCCACTCGTCGGCAGACGCATTGCCATCGCTAGGGAAGAATGAGTTGGCGTTACCAGTTGGGTGATGGCCCTTGCCACCGTCCAGATGGATACCTACCAGCGCTTGGGCGTCGATACCGAAACCAACGGTACCTTGGGTGAAACCGGACAGGTAGTCGAACTTGAGACCTTCAGCGGTTTCGCGCTGCCTGTTTTTAGCATTACTAGGAGCGGTACTATTAGGAGCTTCACGCACATCGGCGTCGTAATACATGGTGCGCGAACTAATGGAAGCCTTGCTGTCTTCGATAAAACCCGCGGCGCCTGCCTGCTGCGCCATAACCCCTACAGCCACGGCCAGTGCCAACGTGGACTTGTTCATTGTTAAGCTCCTCTCGTCTCTAATTCTTGTAGTCCTGGTCCCGAGTCGATGCCCGGATACCTAAGATGCGCGATTAGCGCCGTACCGTGACTCACAAGTCAATCGTAACTATGTGTGTCTACGACCATAGTCTTATACCCGGTTTTTTGGTCCCTGCAGGGTCATGAGATCGTCATGAACCTGAAAAGAATGGATAGATTCTTTTCTCATACCGTTTAGGAATTTAGCTCACCCCACAGCGTAGAGCATTGGGCTCATAAGCTAATTCCTAAATGGTATTTATTAGGCGTTTTTTAGATCGATTAGGTTTGGAAGCAATTCCGCAACAATTCCTATCGAAAAGGCCAACGCCATGCCGACCAAACGCGCACTATCCAGCCCATTTGTTACAGTTTGTGTATCGCTCGCACTTTCTTTTTCCGCCCATGCGGCGAACCTCACGGTCGGCTACCAGACCGGTATCGACCCCAGCAAAGTCCCTCAGGCGGATGGCCTTTACGAAAAAACTATCGGTGAGAAAATCGACTGGCGACGCTTCAACAGCGGCCCGGAAGTAGTGACGGCCATTGCTTCAGGCGATGTGCAGATCGGCAACCTCGGTTCCAGCCCATTGGCGGCGGCCGCTTCGCGCAACCTGCCGATTGTCGCGTTCATTGTGTCCGCACAGATCAATGCGGCCGAGGCACTGGTGGTGCGCAACGGCAGTGGTATCGAGAAACCGCAAGATCTGATCGGCAAGACCATCGCCACGCCGTTCGTTTCCACGTCTCACTACAGCCTGCTCGGAGCTCTGAAACACTGGGGCCTGGACGCTTCGAAAGTCAAAGTGGTGAACCTGCAACCTGCCGAAATCGCCGCCGCCTGGAAGCGTGGGGACATTGATGGCGCGTTCGTCTGGTCGCCCGCACTGGGGGAAATTCGCAAGAACGGCAAGACCTTGACCGATGCCGCGCAGGTCGGCCAGTGGGGTGCGCCGACCTTCGAGGTCTGGGTGGCGCGCAAGGACTACGCCGAGAAACATCCGGAGGTCGTGGCCAAATTTGCCAAGGTCACCCTGGACTCATTCGCCGACTATGCAGCGCATAAAGACAGCTGGACCGCGGACTCCGTACCGGTGCAGAAAATCGCCAAACTGACTGGAGCCAATGCTGCCGACGTGCCTGAACTGCTGGCCGGTTCCGCATTCCCGGATGCCAAGGCACAAAAGACCAGCGCGCTGCTGGACGGCGGCACGGCCAAGGCGATTGGCGAGACGGCGAAATTTCTGAAGGAACAAGGGAAGGTCGAAACGGTGCTGCCGGATTACTCGCCGTATGTCAGCGCGAAGTACATCACCGAGTAACACCGCATATCTGTAGGAGCGAGCTTGCTCGCGAAAAACCCCAGGACGCCACGGGGCATCTGGTTTTACGCGTTATCGTTCACGATTTTCGCGAGCGAGCTCGCTCCTACAGAGATCGCATCGTGGTCAAAGGGCTTTTTCGAAGATCTTCGAATTACGCTGATAGTTGTACAGCGACGCCCGCGCCGACGGCAGACGGTCGACGCTGCTCGGCACAAAGCCACGTTCGCGGAACCAGTGAGCCGTGCGGGTAGTGAGGACGAACAAGGTTTTCAACCCCTGAGCCCGGGCGCGGGTTTCAATACGCTCCAACAGTTCATCGCCGCGACCGCCATGACGGTACTCCGGGTTCACCGCCAGACACGCCAACTCACCGGCATCCGAATCGGCAATCTGATACAGCGCTGCGCAGGCGATGATCATGCCTTCACGCTCGACCACACTGAACTGCTCGATCTCACGCTCCAGCACTTCACGGGAACGCCGCACCAGAATCCCCTGCTCCTCCAACGGGCTGATCAAGTCCAGCAACCCACCCACGTCTTCGATGGCTGCTTCGCGCACCACTTCGAATTGCTCCTGGGCCACCAGGGTACCGCCACCATCGCGGGTAAAGAGCTCGGTCAGCAGTGCGCCGTCCTCGGCGTAGCTGACGATATGGCTACGAGCCACGCCGCCACGACAGGCTTGCGCCGCAGCATCCAGCAGTTCCGCCTGGTAGTTGCTGCCCAAACGCTGCAGATGCGCCGGCACCTGTTGCGGACGCAGCTCACGAACCAGCCGCCCGTGTTCATCGATCAAGCCTTTTTCTTCACCGAACAACAGCAGCTTGTCGGCGCCCAGGTCGATGGCCGCGCGGGTGGCGACGTCTTCACAAGCGAGGTTGAAGATTTCACCGGTCGGCGAATAACCCAGCGGCGACAGCAATACGATGGAGCGCTCGTCCAGCAGGCGATTGATGCCCTTACGGTCGACCCGACGCACTTCGCCAGTGTGGTGATAGTCGACACCTTCGAGCACGCCGATCGGCCGCGCGGTCACCAGGTTGCCTCCGGCCACTCGCAGGCGCGAGCCCTGCATGGGCGATGAGGCCATGTCCATCGACAGCCGCGCTTCGATGGCAATGCGCAGCTGGCCAACGGCATCGATCACGCACTCCAGCGTCGCGGCATCGGTGATGCGCATGCCGTGGTGGTAATGCGGAGTCAGGCCGCGGGCGGCGAGGCGGGTTTCGATTTGCGGGCGAGAGCCGTGAACCAGCACTAGCCGCACGCCAAGGCTGTGCAACAGCACCAGGTCGTGGACGATATTGCCGAAGTTGGGGTGCTCAACGCCGTCGCCGGGCAGCATGACGACAAAGGTGCAATCGCGGTGGGCGTTGATGTAAGGCGAAGCGTGACGAAGCCAATTGACGTATTCGGGCATGAACCTGGGCCTGTAATAAATAGCAGCCGAAAAAAGGGCGGAACTGAAAACGCACAGCGGGCTGATGGTTATCGTCGGAACAGGCTTGGCGGCACGCGCGCTCTCCTCATGAATACGGGTTGGGATACCCACAATTTAACTACGATCCCCTGTAGGAGCGAGCATGCTCGCGATGGACGTCGGGACACCGCGTTCATTCAAGCATCCCTCGTCATCGTTGACGACCATCGCGAGCGTGCTCGCTCCTACAGAGGGGGTGCGATCAACCAGCAGGGGCCGGTGTCAGGCAGTAATGTTCAATCAACTGACGTAATAGATGCACCGTAGGCTGCAAACGTGACATTTCGAGGAACTCCCCCGGTTGGTGGGCGCAGGCGATATCGCCAGGGCCGAGCACCAGCGTTTCGCAGCCAAGACGCTGAAGATAAGGCGCTTCGGTCCCGAACGCCACCGCTTCGGCACGATGGCCGGTGAGCTTTTCGGCGACCCGCACCAGTTCTGAATCTTCAGCCTGCTCGAACGACGGCACTTCAGGGAACAGTGGCGCGTAATCGATCTTCACCTGATGCCGCTCGGCAACCGGCTTGAGCCTCTGCAATATCTCGGCGCGCAAGGCCTTGGGGTCCATGCCCGGCAAGGGCCGCAGATCGAACTCCAGCGAGCACTGACCGCAAATGCGGTTGGGATTATCGCCGCCGTGGATGCAGCCAAAATTCATGGTCGGTGTCGGCACGTTGAATTGCGGATTGCGGAATTCGCGCTGCCACAGCAAGCGCAGACCGCGCAGTTCGCCGATGGCATCGTGCATGGCTTCCAGGGCGCTATGGCCAAGGCGCGGATCCGAGGAGTGACCGCTCTGCCCAAGAATGTCGATGCGCTCCATCATGATGCCCTTGTGCATGCGGATCGGCTTGAGCCCGGTCGGCTCGCCGATCACCGCCGCCCGCCCCAAAGGACGCCCCGCTTGCGCCAGCGCTCGGGCACCGGACATCGAACTTTCTTCATCGCATGTGGCGAGGATCAGCAGCGGTTGCTTGAACGGTTGATCGAGCAAGGGTATGACCGCTTCGATGGCGAGAGCAAAAAAGCCCTTCATGTCGCAGCTGCCCAGGCCGACCCAGCGGCCATCGACTTCAGTCAGCTTCAACGGATCGGTCTGCCACAACGCGCCATCGAACGGCACGGTGTCGCTGTGCCCGGCCAGCACCAGGCCGCCGGGGCCGGAGCCGAAACTGGCGAGCAAGTTGAATTTGCCGGGGCTGACCTGCTGGATGTCGCAGGCAAAACCCAGGTCGCCGAGCCACGTCGCCAGCAAGTCGATCACCGGACGATTGGATTGATCGAGGCTGGCTTGGGTGCAACTGACGGACGGTGCAGCGATCAGTGCAGCGAACTGATCTTTCATGGACGGCAAAGGCATCGCTGGCTCCAAATCCCGAATTGAAGTCCATCATAGAGCCATCTTGCGACAGGAATAAACCGTCGCGGCACGCAGTGGCAGTCAGTCCTGTACACTGCACGACCTTGGCAGCCACACATTCCCCCGGCTGCGCTCCCGATCCTGGATTTTCCGGCCATGCAGAAAGAAACCGAAATCAAACTCCGCGTCAGCCGCGAAACCCTCGCCGCCCTACGCGAGCACCCGTTACTGAAAAAACGCAACAAAAGTGGCTGGGAACGCCGTGAGTTGATGAACCAGTACTTCGACACGCCCGAGCGCGACCTGGCCCACGCCAAGGTGGCCCTGCGCCTGCGCCGCGATGGCGAAGAAGTGATTCAGACCCTCAAGACCCGTGGCCAGAGCGTCGCCGGTTTGTCCGAACGTAACGAGTACGACTGGCACCTGCCCAAAGCCAAACTCGACGTGAAAAAACTCGACGGCGAATGCTGGCCCGAGGCGCTGGCCGAACTGGACAAGAAAACCCTGAAGCCGATCTTCACCACTGATTTCGTCCGCGAACGCGCCGAAATCGCCTGGGGTCGTGGCAAGACCAAAGTGGTCATCGAAGCCGCGCTGGACCTTGGCCACGTCGTGGTCGGCAAGCAGAAAGAAGAAATCTGCGAGCTGGAACTGGAACTGCGCGAAGGCGAACCGGCCGCGTTGCTGGAACTGGCCGCCGAACTGGCCGCAACCCTGGCACTGATGCCTTGCGACATCAGCAAAGCCGAGCGCGGTTATCGCCTGTACGACGCCAACAGCTACTCGTTGAGCCTGCCGGCACCACAACTTACCGCCGAAACCCCGCTGGACGATGCTTTCGCCGCGCTGTGCTGGCATTTGCTGGGCAGCAGTCAGCGTCTGGCCGAGCAGTATCGCTTCAATGGCCACTGGCGCCTGCTGCAAGACTGGGTAGAAAACCTCGCCGAACTGCGTGCACTGGTCAGCAGCCTGGGCCAGGCCGCGCCGCGTCAATCGACCCACGACCTGCGCGTCGCGCTGGATGCTCTGCTCGAAGACTGGCGCCCGCTGGTCCAGGCCGGTGTGGATGATGAAGATGTGCGCAAAGCCGCGCCGGAGCAGTTCCTCGAAGAGCTGGAAGACCCGCGCTGGGGCCTGTTCTCGCTGAACACTTCACGCTGGTTGCTGGCCCGCACCTGGACCGCCGACCGCAACACCCGGGGCAATCGCCAGGGCGCCGCGCAACTGGGCAGCTGGTTGCCGCGTTTGTTGGGCGAAGAAGCCACCTCGCTGCAATTGCAACGTTATCAGCAACAACCCGAAGACCTGGCCGAGCAACTGCCGCGCATCGAACGCATCCAGGCCTGGCTGCACCATGCGCGCAACGTGCTGGACATTCCGGAAATGGATCGCCTGTATGGCGAGCTGAACAAACTGGCGCAACTGGCCAACGAACCGATCACCGACGAAGCCCTGGATGCGCGCAAGCAGCAGGCGATTGCGGTGTATCAGAATCGTGCCTGGAAAATGTTGCTGCGCATGTAATACCGCGATGATGATCGTTCCCACGCTCTGCGTGGGAATGCCTCCACGGACGCTCCGCGTTCGGCTCCGGATAGGGACGCAGAGCGTCCCGGGCTGCATTCCCACGCGGAGCGTGGGAACGATCAAACATCCTAGACTGGCAAACTCGTCGTGGACTTGATCTCTGACAAAGCCACGACCGAGTTGACCTCTTGAATCCCCGGCACCAGGGACAGTTTCTCGAAAAAGAAACGCTCATACGCCTCGATGTCCGCCGCAACGATCCGCAGCATGAAATCCACTGCCCCCATCAGCACGTAACACTCCAGCACCTCGGGAAATCCGCGAATCGCCTCGGTGAACTCGGTGAAGTTCGAGCGTCCGTGGGCGTTGAGTTTTACCTGCGCGAAGATCTGCGTGTTCAGGCCGATTTTCTTGCGATCAAGCAAGGTCACCTGAGCGCGAATGATCCCCTCCTCCTTCATCCGCTGGATCCGCCGCCAGCAGGGCGACTGCGAAAGCCCCACCAGTTCGGCAATCTGCGCACTGGAGAGCGAAGCATCCTCCTGCAGCAGCGCCAGGATCTTGCGGTCATAGCCGTCCAGCTCGCTTTGCATAAAAAAACCTTTGATTGATGACTTTATGAATTGTGCGATTCGATTAAACCGTCATTCGGCTCATCATAGATAAGAAATACCCGCCACCGAATGTAAAAATTTCTCCAGTTATTTTGGAGAACGACCATGCCACACCTGGAAGCCGTGCACACCCTGTCCACCCGCGCTGATGTCTGGAATGTCAGTAATCTCCATTGCCGCGCTCAGTACCAATTACTCGCCGACGCTGAGCCCGACCTGCTGTGTCGTGTGCTCAACTTTTTCGCTTTGCAATTTCTTACGCCGGAACAGGTGCATGTGCAGCGCCAGAAAGACTTGCTGAGCATCGAGATTGTCATCGAAGGACTGAGCTGGCATCGCGCCCAGGTGATTGCGGAAAAACTACGTAACCTGATCAGCGTCTGCTCGGTTGATCTGCAAAGCGCTGACGCTGCCTGGGCTGAAGCTGCTCAGGCGGCCGGCTGAAAAATTCCGATACGGCTTCGTCGGGTAGTGGCCCAACGGTCTGTGGCGCCACGACTATCCTTTGCGCACTGTCGTTTAAAAGGAGCCCGCATGTCCGTTCAACTCGCCATTCAGGACCGCTGGCTGGATCTCAATGATGTGCTGCGTGAGCTGATCGCCCAGGGTTTTATCAGCCAGGACTCGGCCGATTACGCACTCAATGCCCGTCGCCGCCACGCCTCTCATGGCCAGATACACCCCCTGGAGTTCATTGCCAGCCAACAGCTGGACGACCTCAGCCGCCCCGGCAAGCACCTCGACCTGGAAAACCTGACCCTGTGGTTGTCCCAGCAAGCAGGCCAGCCTTACCTGCGGATCGACCCGCTGAAAATCAACGTCGCCGCCGTTACGCCGCTGATGTCCTACGCCTTCGCTCAGCGCCACAAGATTCTGGCGGTGTCCATCGACCGCGACGCCGTGACGGTGGCCAGCGCTCAGCCTTACGTCAACGGCTGGGAAGCCGACCTGACCCATGTGCTGAAGCTGCCGATCAGACGCGTGGTGGCCAACCCTATAGACATCCAGCGCTTCAGCGTAGAGTTCTTCCGACTGGCCAAATCGGTCACAGGGGCCAATACCGGCGAGCAGCAGGTCAGCACCCTGGGCAACTTCGAACAGTTGCTCAACCTCGGCGCCAGCGATCAGGAGCCGGATGCCAACGACGCGCATATCGTCAACATCGTCGACTGGTTGTTCCAGTACGCCTTTCAACAGCGCGCCAGCGATATCCACATCGAACCTCGGCGCGAACAGGGCACGGTGCGCTTTCGCATCGACGGCGTGCTGCACAACGTCTACCAATTCCCGCCGCAGGTGACCATGGCCATCGTCAGTCGCCTGAAAAGCCTGGGGCGGATGAACGTCGCGGAGAAACGCAAACCCCAGGACGGCCGGGTCAAAACCAAAACCCCCGACGGCGGCGAAGTCGAGTTGCGGCTGTCGACCTTGCCAACCGCCTTCGGCGAAAAAATGGTCATGCGGATTTTCGACCCTGAGGTACTGCTCAAGGATTTTGATCAGCTTGGGTTTTCAGTCGACGACCTGCGGCGCTGGCAGGACATGACCCGTCAGCCCAATGGCATCATTCTGGTCACCGGCCCGACCGGCTCCGGCAAGACCACCACGCTGTACACCACACTGAAGAAACTGGCGACGCCGGAAGTCAACCTCTGCACCATCGAAGATCCGATTGAAATGGTCGAGCCGGCGTTCAACCAAATGCAGGTACAGCACAACATCGACCTGACCTTCGCTTCCGGCGTGCGCGCGCTGATGCGGCAAGACCCGGACATCATCATGATCGGCGAGATCCGCGACATCGAAACCGCCGAAATGGCGATCCAGGCCGCCCTCACCGGTCACCTGGTGCTGTCGACGCTGCACACCAACGATGCGCCAAGCGCCATCAGCCGCCTGCTGGAACTCGGTGTGCCGCATTACCTGATTAAGGCCACGGTGCTTGGCGTCATGGCCCAGCGGTTGGTGCGCACCTTGTGCCCGCACTGCAAAGCCCCGCAAACCTTGGGCGAAGAAGACTGGCAAACATTGACCCGGCCCTGGCAAGCACCGCGGCCTACTCATTCCCAACGCGCTATCGGCTGCCTGGAATGCCGCGACACCGGTTATCACGGCCGCGCCGGGGTGTACGAAATCATGCAATTGACCGACGGCGTGAAAGCGCTAATCAATCCCGACACCGATTTGCTGGCGGTGCGGCGTCAGGCGTTCAAGGAGGGCATGCGCAGCCTGCGATTGTCGGGGGCGCAAAAGGTTGCGTCTGGTTTGACGACCATTGAGGAGGTGTTGCGCGTGACGCCGCAGAGCGAGCAGAAGTAGGCGCGGACCGATGGAACTCGATCACGGGAATCGTGTTCCAAAGGCCGTACTTAACCCCCAGCGGAGTCTCCGTATCATGCGTCTCAAACTTGCTGTCGCTACCATCGCCTTGTTGTCCCTGCCTGTCGGTTCGGCGATGGCTGATAGCTTTTGGCGTAACGTCATTTCCTCCGGTGCAACCACCGGCTCGACTTATCTGACTTTCAAGGATCACAAGCTGATCGTCGCAGCCCAGGACGATGCCGGCAGTTTCGTCGCCAGTGACGGCGGCATCCGCGGCCCGTATCTGGAAGCCGCGATGCAGAAAGTCCGCGCCGACAACCCTGGCCTGCAAGCCACGGACATGGAACTGGCGAACGCGATCCTGGCGAAGAATGCCGTCGCTTCGGAATAACTTCCTGGCTGAACAAAAATGCCGCTCACATGAGCGGCATTTTTATGCCCTACACAAAAACCCGTGTAGGAGCTGGCTTGCCAGCGATGCCGTGTCAGCGACGTTGATGTCGACTGACACTCCTTCGCTGGCAAGCCAGCTCCTACAGGGGGGTTACGTGTTTCAGCGGTATTCATCCAGCGGCACACACGCACAAAACAGGTTTCGATCCCCGTAAACGTTGTCCACTCGGTTCACCACCGGCCAGTACTTATGCGCCTTGGTGTGCGCATCCGGTGTAACTGCCTGTTCGATGCTGTAGGGCCGCTCCCAGATTCCTGCGATGTCGGCCAAGGTATGCGGCGCACGTTTCAACGGATTGTCTTCGGCCGGCCAGTTGCCGTTCTGCACCTCGGTAATTTCCGCGCGGATGCTCAGCATCGCGCCGATGAAGCGGTCCAGTTCTGCCTTCGATTCACTCTCGGTCGGTTCGACCATCAATGTTCCCGGCACGGGAAACGACATGGTCGGCGCGTGGAAGCCATAGTCCATCAGGCGCTTGGCAACGTCTTCCTCGCTGATGCCGGTCAACGTCTTGAGGGGGCGCAAATCAAGAATGCATTCGTGGGCCACCCGCTCGTTGCGCCCGGTGTACAGCACCGGGAACGCCCCGGACAAATGCCGCGCCAGGTAATTCGCGGCGAGGATCGCCACTTCGCTGGCGTCGGCCAGTTGCGGGCCCATCATGGCGATGTACATCCAACTGATCGGCAGAATGCTTGCACTGCCCCATGGCGCAGCGCTGACTGCACCGTTCTGCGCCAGCGGCCCGTCGATCGGCACCACCGGGTGATTGGCCACGAACGGCGCCAAGTGCGCGCGCACGCCAATCGGACCCATGCCTGGCCCACCACCGCCATGGGGAATGCAGAAGGTTTTGTGCAGATTCATGTGGGACACATCGGCGCCTATATCCGCCGGTCGCGCCAGCCCGACCTGGGCATTGAGGTTGGCGCCGTCCATGTACACCTGGCCGCCATGGCTGTGGATTACTTCGCAGATTTCGCTGATGCCCTCCTCGTACACGCCGTGGGTCGACGGATACGTCGCCATCAGGCAAGCGAGCTTGTCGCCGGCGTGCGCGGCTTTTTCTTTCAGGTCATCCAGATCGACGTTGCCGGCTTCGTCGCACTCGACAATCACCACACGCATCCCGGCCATCTGTGCCGATGCCGGGTTGGTGCCGTGGGCCGACGACGGGATCAGACAGATATCCCGCCGCCCTGCTGGCGGCTCTCGTGGTATTTACGAATCGCCAGCAGTCCTGCGTACTCGCCCTGTGCTCCTGAGTTGGGCTGCATGCAGATCGCATCAAAACCGGTGATCGCGCAGAGCCAGCGCTCCAGTTCTTCGATCATCAATGAATAACCGACCGCCTGCTCTTTCGGCGCGAACGGATGCAGGTTGGCGAATTGCGGCCAGGTAATCGGGATCATCTCGCTGGTGGCGTTGAGTTTCATGGTGCACGAGCCCAGCGGGATCATCGATTGATTGAGCGCCAGATCCTTGTTTTCCAGTTGTTTGAGGTAACGCAGCATCTCGGTTTCGCTGTGATGGGCGCTGAACACCGGATGGCGCAGGTAGGGCGAAGTACGCACCAGCCCGGCAGGAATCCCCGCAGGCAAAGCCTCGGCGTCCAGTTCGTCGACGTTGAGCCCATGATCGGCGCCCAGGAACACATCGAACAACTTGGCCACGGTGGATTCGTCGCAGGTCTCGTCGAGACTCAAGCCCAATTGCCCACGCCCCAGAATGCGCAAGTTGATCTGCGCAGCTTGTGCGCTTTCGATGATCGCGGTCTGGGTGCCGCCGACTTCCAGGGTCAGGGTGTCGAAGAAATGCTGGTTGAGGCGCGCGATGCCCTTGCGCTCGAGGCCCGCGGCGAGGATGCAGGTCAGTCGGTGCACCCGCTGGGCAATGCGTTTTAGCCCTTCCGGGCCGTGGTAGACCGCATAGAAACTGGCGATGTTGGCCAGCAGCACTTGCGCGGTACAGATGTTCGAGTTGGCCTTTTCACGGCGAATATGTTGCTCGCGGGTTTGCAGGGCCATGCGCAGGGCAACGTTGCCGCGAGCATCTTTCGACACGCCAATGATCCGCCCCGGAATCGCCCGTTTGTACTCGTCGCGGCTGGCAAAAAAGCCGCGTGCGGGCCGCCGTAACCCATGGGAACGCCAAAGCGCTGGGAAGAGCCGAACACCACATCAGCCCCCAACTCCCCCGGCGGAGTCAACAGCAGCAGGCTCAGCAAGTCTGCGGCAACACACGCCAGCGCTTGCTGGGCATGCAGGTGATCGATCAATGGGCGCAGATCGCGGATTTCGCCGTGGGTGTCGGGATACTGCAGCAGCGCGCCGAACACCTGGTGCTGCTTCAAGTTATCCACAGCGTCGATGATCAGCTCGAAACCGAAGCCCTCGGCGCGGGTCTGCACCACGGAAATGGTTTGCGGGTGGCAGTTTTCATCGACAAAGAACAGATTGCTTTTCGACTTGGCGACCCGTTTGGCCAAGGCCATGGCTTCCGCCGCCGCAGTAGCTTCGTCAAGCAGTGAAGCGTTGGCCAGTTCCAGCCCCGTGAGGTCGATGGTCAATTGCTGGAAATTCAGCAGCGCTTCGAGCCGCCCTTGGGCAATTTCCGGTTGATACGGCGTGTAGGCGGTGTACCAGCCGGGATTTTCCAGCACGTTGCGCAAGATGACGGCCGGCGTGAGGGTGCCGTGATAGCCCATGCCGATCAAACTGGTCCAGACCTGATTCTGCTCGGCATAGCCCCGCAGTTTGCTCAGCGCGGCCTCTTCATCGAGGGCCGGCGGCAGATCGAGTGGCCGGTTCAAACGAATGCCCGGCGGCACCGTCTGCTCGATCAACTCGACCCGGCTGCCTAGACCGAGGCTGTCGAGCATTGCTTGTTGCTCGGCGGCATCCGGCCCGAGGTGACGGCGAAGAAAGGCATTGGGATCGCGTAACTGGCTCAAGGACGGCAACTGGGACATGACGGGCTCTCTCTTGACTGGCGCTCAACGTCGATGCAACACGGTCAAACCAGCATAGCAGCCGGTATCGATACGGATGGCGTGGCGCTGCCGAACAATCCGGCCCATCATGTTCGTCGACTACTTAATGTCCGCTGATCGAGTACCTACATTTATGAGCCAACTGCCTTTCCTGCCTTTCTCCAAACCCACCATCGATGAAGCCACCATTGCTGCTGTGGGCGATGTGCTGCGCTCCGGCTGGATCACCAGCGGCCCCAAGGTTCAGGCCTTTGAAGCGCAACTGTCGGAGTATTTTGGCGGACGCCCGGTGCGCACGTTCAACTCCGGCACCTGCACCATGGAAATCGCCTTGCGCATCGCTGGCATCGGGCCGGGTGACGAAGTGATCACCACGCCGATTTCCTGGGTGGCTACCGCCAACGTCATTCTGGAAGTCGGCGCCACACCGGTGTTTGCCGATATCGACCCGGTGACCCGCAATATCGACCTGGCGCAGCTCGAAGCGGCCATCACCCCGCGCACCAAAGCCATCATCCCAGTGTTTCTGGCCGGGCTGCCCGTGGACATGACACGCCTCTATGCCGTAGCGCAGAAGCATGGCCTGCGAATAGTGGAAGACGCGGCCCAGGCGCTGGGCTCGAGCTGGAACGGTCAGCGCATTGGCTCGACCGGCGATTTCGTGTCCTTCAGTTTCCAGGCAAACAAGAACATCACCTCGTCGGAGGGCGGCTGCCTGGTCCTGAACAATGCCGAAGAGGCAAGGCTGGCGGAAAAATACCGGCTGCAAGGCGTAACCCGTAGCGGCTTCGATGGCCTGGACGTCGATGTGCTGGGCGGTAAGTTCAACATGACCGACGTCGCAGCGGCCATTGGCCTGGGGCAATTTGCCCATATCGAAGCGATCACCGCTCATCGGCGTGAATTGGCCAGGCACTACTTCACCTGCTTTGGCGAGGATTTCGAAGCACAGTACGGGGCGCAACTGCCCCCGGCGGATTTCGAGAACAGCAACTGGCATTTGTTCCAGCTGGTACTGCCAGAGCGCCACGACGGCAAACCGGCGCGAGCCACCTTCATGGAGCAGATGCAGGCATTGGGTGTTGGTATCGGCTATCACTACCCGCCGATTCACCTGTTGAGTCTTTACCGCGAGCGCGGTTTCAAGGAGGGCATGTTCCCGACTGCCGAACGAGTGGGACGTTTGATCGTTTCTCTGCCGATGTTCTCGGCCATGAGCAAAGCGGATGTCGAGCGTTCGGTGGCAGCCGTGAAGGCCGTGCTGAAGCCTTAAATCTGCCACTGTAGGAGCACGTCTTGCCGGCGAATGGGTTTCAAGAACGCCATCGCCGGCAAGCCGTGCTCCTACAGAATGCAGGCATTATTCGCCGATGGCAGCCTTGTAAGCCGCTGCATCGAGCAGTTTGTCCAGCTCAGCGGTGTTGCTTGGCTTGAGCTTAAAGATCCACGCGCCGTACGGGTCGGAGTTCAACAGTTCCGGCGAGGCGCCCAGGTCTTCGTTGATCGCGATCACTTCACCGGCCACCGGGGAATAGATGTCGGACGCCGCTTTAACCGACTCCACCACACCGGATTGATCACCGGCAGCGAAGGTTTTTCCAACTTCGGTCAACTCGACGAACACCACATCACCCAGCGCTTCCTGCGCGTGATCGCTGATGCCCACGGTAACGGTGCCGTCAGCTTCCAGGCGGGCCCATTCGTGACTTTCGGCAAAACGCAGGTCGGCAGGGATATCGCTCATGTTCTGTGTCCTCAGGAAAATTGTCGGCGGTCATTGCCGCCAGAAAAGGTTAGATCAAGGTTTTGCCATGGCGTACGAAGGTCGGTTTGACCACTCGGACCGGGTACCACTTGCCACGGATTTCCACTTCCGCGCGGTCGGCAGTTGCCATTGGCACGCGCGCCAGCGCAATCGACTTGCTAAGCGTAGGAGAGAAACTACCACTGGTGATCTCCCCTTCGCCAACATCGGCGATGCGGACCACTTGATGAGCGCGCAAAACCCCGCGTTCCTCAAGCACCAGACCGACCAGTTTGTGCTGTACGCCACCGCTGCGTTCGGCTTCCAGCGCCGTGCGCCCGATGAACTGGCGAGTGGCTGATTCCCAGGCAATGCTCCAGGCCATGTTGGAGGCCAGCGGTGAAACGTCTTGATGAATGTCCTGACCGTAAAGGTTCATGCCGGCCTCGACCCGCAAGGTATCCCGCGCGCCAAGGCCGATGGGGGAAATGCCGGCACCCACCAGATCGTTGAAGAACCCCGGCGCCTGATCGGCCGGCAGGATGATTTCCAGACCGTCTTCACCGGTGTAACCGGTGCGCGCGATGAACCAGTCGCCGTCGGGCTGACCTTCGAAGGTCTTGAGCATCTGGATCAGATTGCCCCGGGACTGGTTCACCAGCTCGGCAACTTTCTGCCGGGCGTGAGGGCCCTGGATGGCCAGCATCGCCAGCTCGGAACGTTCGCGCAGCTGCACATTGAAGCCGTCGAGATGGGCCTGCATCCATGCCAGGTCCTGATTACGGGTGGAAGCGTTGACCACCAGTCGGTAACCGCGTTCAAGGCGATAGACGATCATGTCGTCGACGATACCGCCGCGCTCGTTGAGCATGGTGCTGTACAACGCACGGCCGCAGCTGTGCAGGCGTTCGACGTCATTGGCCAGCAAATGCTGAAGCCAGGCCTTGGCCTGGGGGCCGTCGACATCGATCACGGTCATGTGGGATACATCGAAAACACCGCAGTCGCGGCGCACCGCATGGTGTTCCTCGACCTGCGATCCGTAATGCAAGGGCATATCCCAACCGCCAAAATCGACCATCTTCGCGCCAAGGGCGAGATGAAGGTCATACAGAGGCGTACGCTGTCCCATGGGTTTCTCCTTCCGGGCGTGGCGAAGGTGCGGGCGAGTGCTCTATCGAGTGAAAGCCTTGAAACAAAAGGCTTACAGCCAACTTCTACTACCTTGTCTGTCAGACGGACCGCACCGAATGCCGCGCATTGTAGCCGCAAGGTGTAGGACTGACACCTAGCTGTTTTGATGTGCTGAACGTCGAATCAATCCGATGACCGGTAATAGCCCGACCAAAACCAGGGTCAGTGCTGGCAAAGACGCCCTCGCCCATTCGCCCTCGCTGGTCATTTCGAAGATCCGCACTGCCAGAGTGTCCCAGCCAAACGGGCGCATCAGAAGGGTCGCGGGCATTTCCTTGAGCACATCGACGAACACCAGCAACGCCGCGCTCAACGAACCGGGCAACAACAACGGCAGATACACTTTGAAAAAAAGTCGCGGCCCACTGACACCCAGGCTACGTGCCGCTTCGGGCAAAGATGGCCGTATACGCGCCAGACTGCTTTCCAGTGGCCCGTAAGCCACGGCGATGAAGCGCACCAGATAGGCCAGCAGCAACGCCGACAGACTGCCCAGCAGCAATGGCTTGCCGGCACCACCGAGCCAGTCGGAAAGCGGGATCACCAGTTCACGGTCCAGATAACTGAATGCCAGCATGATCGACACCGCCAGCACCGAACCGGGCAAGGCGTAGCCAAGATTCGCCAGACTGACCCCGGCGCGGATCCCTTGCGTCGGTGCCAAGCGTCTGGCAAACGCCAACACCAAAGCGACGCTGACAGTGATCAAGGCGGCCATCGCGCCCAGGTACAAGGTGTGGACGATCAGGCCGGAGTAGCGCTCATCCAGATCGAAGCGCCCGCGCTGCCAGAACCACACCAGCAATTGCAGCATCGGAATGACGAAAGCGCAGGCGAGTACCAGACCGCACCAACCCGTGGCCAGCAACGCTTTAAAGCCATGCAGGTGATACAACGCCTTGACCCGTGGCCGCTCATTACTCGCCCGGTTGGCGCCGCGTGCACGACGCTCGCCGTACAGCACCATCATCACCACCAACAGCAACAGGCTGGCCAGTTGCGCGGCGGTGGAAAGGCTGAAAAACCCGTACCAGGTCTTGTAGATCGCGGTGGTGAAGGTGTCGAAGTTGAACACTGACACGGCGCCAAAATCCGCCAGGGTTTCCATCAACGCCAATGCCACACCCGCACCGATGGCGGGACGAGCCATCGGCATTGCCACACGCCAGAACGCCTGCCATGGCGATTGCCCCAGCACCCGTGCGGCTTCCATCAATCCTTTGCCCTGAGCCAGGAATGCGGTGCGGGCCAGCAGGTAAACGTAGGGATAGAACACCAGCACCAGAACCACAATCACCCCGCCCGTGGAACGCACGCGCGGCAAGCGCAGGCCCGTGCCGAACCATTCGCGCAGTAGGGTTTGCACGGGCCCGGCGAAATCCAGCAGACCTACGAAGACGAATGCCAGCACATAGGCAGGAATTGCAAAGGGCAACATCAATGCCCAGTCCAGCCAGCGCCTGCCAGGGAATTCGCAGAGGCTGGTGAGCCAGGCCAGGCTCACACCGAGGACCGTCACACCGACACCGACGCCAAGCACCAGGGTCAGGGTATTGCCCAGAAGACGCGGCATCTGGGTGTCCCAAAGGTGGGACCAGATCTGTTGGTCGATGGTTTGCCAGGAAAGCAGCAAAACGCTCAGCGGTAGCAGGACCAGCGCAGCGATGGCGAAGACCAGGGGATACCAGCGGCGTTGGGCGGGGTGGGCCAAGGAATTTCTCTGACGAATGAAATAGACACAACAACACCCCCCGTAGGAGCGAGCTTGCTCGCGATGAACGTCAGGGCAACGCGGACTGTCAGGCACCCCGCGTTATCGTTGCCGTTTTTCGCGAGCAAGCTCGCTCCTACACCATCAGAGGCGGGGCTCAGTAGACCGGGCGACTCAGTTCCAGCCAGCCCGATCCATCATGCGAATCGCTTCGGCCTGGCGCTTGCCGGCGATTTCAACAGGCAAGGTATCGGCCACGAACTTGCCCCAGGCGGCGACTTCGGCAGATGGCTGCACGGCAGGGTTGGCCGGGAATTCCTGGTTTACGTCAGCGAAGATTTTCTGCGCTTGAGGCGTGGTCATCCACTCCACCAGGGCCTTTGCCGCCTCCGGGTGCGGGGCG
Organism: Pseudomonas sp. ERMR1:02; assembly: GCF_002277815.1. Lineage (GTDB taxonomy): Bacteria > Pseudomonadota > Gammaproteobacteria > Pseudomonadales > Pseudomonadaceae > Aquipseudomonas. The sequence continues at coordinate 373,649 of NZ_NKJI01000001.1, read as the reverse complement.
TGTTTGGTCAGGCCGATGCCCGACAGGTTGACGTGTACACCACGATCCGCCTGGTTCGGCCAGAACAACTTCACCGGCAGCTCGGGTTTCTGCTTGTGCAGGCGACCGTAGTAGTACGTGTTGACGATGCCGACGTCGCATTGACCAGCATTGATGGCCTCCAGTACCGCAACGTCATCGGAGAACACGTCGGTGGACAGGTTGCTGACCCAGCCCTTGAGGATTTTTTCGGTTTTCTCGGCGCCATGGACTTCGATCATGGTGGCGGTCAACGACTGGTTGTACACCTTCTTCGCCGTGCGCAGGCACAGGCGACCTTCCCAGTTCTTGTCGGCCAGCGCTTCGTAGGTAGTCAGTTCACCCGGCTTCACCCGGTCGGTGGAATAGGCAATGGTCCGCGCCCGCAGGCTCAGACCGGTCCAGGCGTGAGAGGCGGCGCGGTATTGCAGCGGGATGTTGGCATCGATGGTTTTCGAGGTGAAAGGCTGGAGGATGCCCATTTGCTCGGCTTGCCAGAGGTTGCCGGCATCGACAGTCAGCAGCAGGTCGGCGGTGCCGTTCTCGCCCTCGGCCTTGATCCGCTGCATGAGTGGCGCTTCCTTATCGGTGATGAACTTCACCTTAACGCCGGTTTTAGCGGTGTAGGCATCGAACACCGGTTTGATCAACTCGTCGATGCGCGACGAGTAGACCACCACCTCGTCGGCGGCCTGTGCGGCGGTAGTGCCGATCAGAGTCAGGGCCAGTGCGGTCAGTAGACGCTTCGGTGCCAACATGGGAGCGGTCTCTCGATTGAAAAAATGAGGCCAAATGATAAGGACTCACATTTACCTTCTCAATCGAACAGTTTGCGGAGGAGTTACCAGATGTTGCACTGCAGAGATGTGGGGTGAATGTACCGACGCCTTCGCGGGCAAGCCTCGCTCCTACGGGTTCGCGTGGATCTGTAGGAGCGAGCGGGCGGCGTTCCGACTTGCCCGCGAAGAGGCCATCACTCCCAGCGAAAATCTCAGGCCTTGGCCAAGGCCGGCAAATCCCCGATCAACCCCAGCGCCTCACGCACAAACAGCGCCTTCGCCTCAGGCATCTGATCAACCATCTTCAACCCGGCATTACGCAACCAGCGTACCGGCAACGGATCGGCCTGGAACAACCGCTCGAAACCTTCCATCGCCGCCATCAGCGCCAGGTTGTGGGGCATGCGTCGACGCTCATAACGGCTGAGCACCTTCACATCCGCCAGCCGCTCTCCTCGAGCAGCCGCTTGCAACAGCACTTCGGCCAGCACGGCAGCATCGAGGAAACCAAGGTTCACGCCCTGCCCGGCCAGCGGGTGAATGGTGTGCGCCGCATCGCCAATCAATGCCAGGCCCTCAGCCACGTAACGCTTGGCATGACGTTGACGCAGCGGCACGCACAGACGGGGGTCGGCGCTGAGTACGCTGCCGAGTCGACCTTCGAAGGCCCGTTCCAGCTCGCGACAGAAGCCTTCGTCATCGAGCGCCATCAGGCGCTCGGCCTCGCTCGGTGTGGTCGACCAGACGATCGAGCACCAATCCTGCAGACCATCTCGCTCCAGCGGCAGAAACGCCAACGGGCCGTTATCAGTAAAACGTTGCCAAGCGGTCATTCGATGAGGTTTCGAGCAGCGCACGCTGGTGACGATGGCGTGGTGCAGATAATCCCACTCTCGCGTCGCGACGCCAGTCAGGCGCCGAACCGCCGAGTTAGCGCCATCCGCCGCAATCACCAGCGGCGCACGCAAGGTGCGGCCATCGGCGAGGGTCAGCAGCCAGTCGTCGCCGGAGCGGCGCATCTGCTCCAGGCGTGCGTTGGCGAGCATGCCAAGATCGCAGTCGTGCAAGCGGTCGAGCAAGGCATCCTGAACCACCCGGTTCTCGACGATGTGTCCCAGTACATCGGCATGCACGCTGGCCGCCGAAAAGTGGATCTCCCCGGTGCCGCTACCATCCCAGACCTGCATGTCGCTGTAGGGACTGCTGCGCCGGCTGGCGATGCCTTCCCAGACGCCCAGGCGTTCGAGAATCCGCTGACTGGCGATGGACAAGGCGCTCACACGGGGTTCGAACGGCGCCTGCCTATCAAACGGTTTGACGCTCAAAGGGCTGCCGTCCAACAACAGGACTTCTAGCCCGCTGTCCTGCAACGCCAGCGCCAGGGCGCTGCCGACCATTCCGGCCCCGACAATCAGCAGATCTGCGCGCATTTCCATGCTTTAAGCCTGTCTCGCTTGCGGCTTGAGCCGCACGTAAAGGGTTTTTCCGACGCGCGCCACCAGGTTGCCGGCGCCGTCGTGAATATCGACCTGCAATTGCGGCAGGTATTTTTGCCCATCCGCCGTCTGCCGACGGATTTCGTCGAGCAAGGTGTTATCGATGTTGAATCGGGCAAACACCGGGCCTTTGCCCGGCGATATGAAGTCGATGTCGGCGGCCTTGTCCCAGACGATGTATTGGCGCCCGAGGTTTTCCATCAGCATCAGCATGAAGAACGGATCGACCATCGAATACAGGCTGCCACCGAACTGGGTACCGACGTAATTTCGGTTGTACCAGCTCAGTCCCATCGACACTTCGATATCACGGAAATCATCGCTGATGTGCCGCACCCGCACTCCGGCGCCAAGGTACGGCGGGTAGAGGCTCATGAACCAGCGCATCAACCGGGCCTTGCCATACGTTTTGGTCAGCCACTTAAACATCGGGACGAGTACCCAGGCCCATGGCCTGTCGGGCGAACCAGCGCTTGGCGGGTGGCAGCAGATCGAGGCCGAGCAGACCGAGATTGCGCCCCAGCGAAACCAATGGCTGCGTGCTGCCGAACAAACGCGTGACCTTATCGGAGAAGCCGACGGTGAGGTTCTGATCCAGACGCTGACCCTCGCGATAGGCCAGCAAGGTCGCGAAGTCCCCCAGTGCTTGTTCACTGGCGAGCAGCGCATCGGCGAGCGCCTGGGCATCGCGCAGGGACAGGTTGAAACCCTGTCCGGCAATCGGGTGCAGGCTGTGAGCGGCGTTGCCGAGAATCGCCAGATGTGGTCGCACCTGCTCTTCGGCCTCCACCAGCGACAACGGGTACAGGTGCCGCGCACCGACCTGCTTCAACGTGCCGAGGCGATAGCCGAACACGCTCTGCAATTCGCTGAGGAAACTGCTTTCATCGAGGGCGGCCAAGCGTTGCGCGTCCATCCCCAGACGGGTCCAGACCAGGGCGCAGCGGTTGTCCGGCAACGGCAGCAACGCCATCGGGCCATCGTCGGTGAAACGTTCGAAAGCCATGCCGTTGTGGGCTTCGCTCGGGGTGATGTTGGCGATCAGCGCGCTCTGGTTGTATGGCCGCTTTTTGATGCCAATGCCCAGTTGCTCGCGTAAGCCGGAACGGCCGCCATCGGCGAGCACCGCGAGGTCGCAATCGAGCGTGGTTTCGTCATTAAGGGTCAGGCGATAGCCGTCGGTGAGCGGCTCCATGCGGGTGACTTCCGCCGGGCAACGCCAACTGATCACGTCCTTGTCCAGGCTTTGCCACAGGCATTGGCCGAGCCAGGCGTTTTCCACCACGTAACCCAGTGCCGGAACGCCCTCTTCCATTGCCGACAGGCGCGCGGTGGAAAAACGCCCACGGTCGGAGACGTGAATCTGCTTGATCGGTTCGGCACGGCGGGAAATCTCCTGCCAAACACCCAACCGCTGATAAATCTGCCGGGCGCCAAAGGATAATGCCGTGGAGCGCGCGTCGTAGCTTGGCTGGTACGTGTCGCCGGGGGCAAACGGTTCGATCAGCACGATCTTCCAGCCCCGAGCCTTGGCTGCTGCCTGCAACGCCAACGCCAGGCTGGCGCCGACCAGACCTGCGCCGATAATCGCCAGATTGACTCGACTCATGCCGCTTGTGTCCGTGCTTGCGCCATCAACGCCTCGATCTCTGCCACCGTTTTCGGTACGCCTTGGGTCAGGATTTCACAGCCGCTTTTGGTGACCACTACATCGTCCTCGATGCGCACGCCAATGCCGCGCCATTTCTTCGCCACATTCTGGTTGCCCGGGGCAATGTAGATCCCTGGCTCCACGGTCAGCGCCATGCCGACTTCCAGCACGCGCCACTCGCCGCCGACTTTGTATTCGCCAACGTCATGCACATCCATGCCCAGCCAGTGCCCAGCGCGGTGCATGTAAAACGCTTTGTAGGCTTCGCTGGCGATCAATTCGTCGACGTCGCCTTGCAGCAAACCCAACTCGACCAGGCCGGCAGTAATCACTCGAACTGTGGCTTCGTGAGCCTGATTCCAGTGTTTGTTCGGGGCGATCTCGGCAAACGCAGCTTCCTGGGCGGCCAGCACCAGTTCGTAGATTGCCTTCTGTTCTGCCGAATACTTGCCATTGACCGGCCAGGTTCGGGTGATGTCGCTGGCGTAGCAGTCGATTTCGCAACCAGCGTCGATCAACACCAGATCGCCGTCCTTGAGCACGGCATCATTCTGCTGGTAATGCAGGATGCAGCTGTTGCGTCCTGCAGCGACGATCGAGCCGTAGGCCGGCATCTTCGCCCCGCCCTTGCGGAACTCGTAATCGAGTTCGGCTTCCAGGCTGAATTCGTACAAACCGGCACGGCTGGCCTGCATCGCGCGCACATGGGCCTGGGCGGAGATCCGCGCGGCCTCACGCATCACTTTCACTTCTGCCGCCGATTTATACAGGCGCATGTCGTGAAGCAAATGATCCAGGGCAACGTATTCGTTCGGCGGCTGGGCACCGAGGTTCGCCTTGGAGCGGATCACATTGATCCAGTCCATCAGGTGGCGATCGAATTCCGGGTTGCTGCCCATGGCCGAATACACCCGGTCACGGCCTTCGATCAGGCCTGGCAGGATGTCGTCGATGTCAGTGATCGGAAAGGCGTCGTCAGCGCCGAAGTCGCGGATCGCGCCTTCCTGCCCGGCACGCAAGCCGTCCCACAACTCTCGTTCGGCGTTGCGCTCACGGCAGAACAGAATGTACTCGCCGTGCACACGCCCCGGCATCAAGACCAGGACAGCCTGGGGCTCGGGGAAACCGCTGAGGTACTGGAAATCACTGTCCTGGCGGTAGACGTGCTCGACATCACGGTTGCGGACGGCCACCGCGGCGGCGGGCAGGATGGCGATGCTATTGGGTTCCATCTGCGCCATCAGGGCCTTGCGGCGCCGGCTGTATTCCGCTTTCGGGATATGAATCATGGGCAGATGGCGTTCCTGGCTTTGATTAGTGCAACGACGGTTTGGCAGCCGCCGGTACGTCCGCTTTCCTGGTTTCGGAGAACAGCAACAGCGGCGCGACGCGCAGGTACTCCATGACTTCCATATAGTCGGTTTCCCCGTCCTCGGACTCTTCAAGTGCGTCTTGCACCTGGGAAATGGCGGCAAGGTCCTGCAACACTTCGGTGGCCTCGGTGCTCAGCATGCTACTGTCACGGCAGTTCAGGCCGAAACCGCTGAGGAAGCCCTGGCACCACTGGCCCAGTGCCTCGGCGCGTTCGGCCAGCGGGGCATCGTCGGTCGGCAGCAACAGGACGACGGTCACGTCGTCGCCAGTGAGTTCGCCCTTGACCATCTCTTGCAGGCCGATCAGAGCGGCGCGAACGTTGTCCTGTGGCTCGCTTTCAAGCAGCTCGACGGCGTCAATCAGCCAGCCCTCGGCATCGAAACCGGCGCCGGCGCAACTGCGACCGAGCAACAGGCCGTGCAGTTCGGCAGGCGAGACAGGGTGACCGCTGGAAGTCAGCAGGGTGGCGAAGGCTTGGTACGGAGAATTCTGAATGGGCATGGGCAGCTAGGCGCCAGACGGCGCTATGTCTAGAATGAAGGCCTTGTATCCTACATCGACTACCCCTGTAGGAGCGAGCACGCTCGCGATGGTTGCCAACGATAACGCCGGGGCCCTGACGCCCCGCGGCGTTCTCGGGTTCATCGCGAGCAGGCTCGCTCCTACAGGGGGCGGCCCGCTACTACCCATCAGACGAACCGTGGACACAATGGAAGACACCGACCTGCAAGCGCTGATGGCCAGACTCGAACTGTTGATTACCCGAGTCGAGCAACTTAAGAGCCAAAACGGACTCTTACTAGCTCAGGAAAAGACCTGGCGCGAGGAACGCGCTCACCTCATTGAAAAAAACGAAATCGCCCGGCGTAAGGTCGAGTCGATGATTTCGCGCCTCAAGGCCCTGGAGCAAGACTCATGAGTTCAAGCAATAGCGTCACCGTGCAGATCCTCGACAAAGAATATTCGATCATTTGCCCCCAGGAAGAACGCAGCAACCTGGTGAGCGCCGCCCGTTACCTGGACGGCAAGATGCGCGAAATTCGCAGCAGCGGCAAAGTCATCGGCGCCGACCGCATCGCCGTCATGGCCGCCTTGAACATCACCCACGACCTCCTGCACAAGGAAGAACGCCCGGATGTTCAAGCCAGCGGCTCGACCCGCGAGCAGGTACGCGATCTGCTGGATCGGGTCGATTTGGTGCTCGCAACCGATCCGGACGTAACCAAAGGCTGATTCGCGCCAACGCTTGCGGTATACTCCTATCACTCCCTGGGGTGCTTGCCAGTTGGCGATGTCCCTGAGCCGATTTGCTATACCCTGGAGGTTGCACGTTGGGCTGGTGTGCATGTCCGCTAGACGGAAAGCCTTAAAGCCTACTGCATCTTCCACCTTGAACTTTCGGGTTCAAGGGCTAAGTCGACAGCGGCACATTCGGGGAGCCTGATTCCAGCCGATGTCGGTTTTTATACCGGCATCGGCTTTTTTACGGGTACGCTTTACGTATCCGCACTGCTGAAGCCCGAATTCATGAACGAACCTGCGCTGCTACCCCGCCCGCAACTTCGACGCATGCTGCGCAAGGCCCGCCGCGCACTGACACCCAGTCAGCAGCGCCAGGCAGCTCGCGGGCTGTACAAGCAATTGGCCCAGCAACCGCTGTTCCGCCGCGCCAAACATATCTCTCTTTATTTACCCACCGACGGTGAAATCGATCCACGCCTGCTGCTGCGTGCCGCTCAGCGTCGGGGCAAGGCCACCTATCTACCGGTGCTCAGCGCCTGGCCGCGAACCAAAATGGTGTTCCAGCGCATCCGCCCAGGCGAAAAACTCAAGCCCAATCGCTTCCGAATTCTCGAACCAAGGCACAACCTCGCCCGGCAACGTAAAGTCTGGGCGCTGGATCTGGTGCTGTTACCGTTGGTGGGATTCGATGATGTCGGCGGACGTCTGGGCATGGGCGGCGGCTTCTATGATCGAAGTCTGGCCTACCTGGCGCGCCGAAATGACTGGCGCAAGCCGACGTTACTGGGCCTGGCCCATGAATGTCAGAAGGTGGAGCGACTGGCTCAGGCGAGCTGGGATGTGCCGCTGCAAGGAACGGTGACGGACAAGGCCTGGTACTTCGCAGGCTAGACGCCACTGCACGTCAGCGGCGTCGAAAAGACGAAATCAGCGTTTGAAAGCGGTCGACTGTTGCTGCAACGGCGAGACTTCGATCGGCGCATCGTTCTTGTTGGTCCAAAGGCTTTGGGCATAGCCGGTGGTCACGACGCCGAGGCCAAACAAAATAACCAAAATCCATAGTAAATCCGGTTTGCGTTTCATCGACTGCCCCCCAAAGGCATATCTATACGATGTCAGCAGCGGTTTCCTTTTGTAGGCCGTGCAGCAGCGTCAAGCTTTAAAGGCCGGCATTTTGCGACAACGTGAACCTGCACGCAAATGCTGGCGTCAACCGACTGTCGGTTTGTCATAAAATTGCCGGACAACCTGCCCACACACCTCGCAAGGAGGCAAACCATGGCCTATTGGCTGATGAAATCCGAGCCCGACGAACTGTCGATCAAAGGTCTGGAAAAGCTCGGCAAAGCGCGCTGGGACGGGGTTCGCAACTATCAGGCGCGCAATTTTTTGCGGGCTATGGCGGTAGGTGACGAGTTTTTCTTCTATCACTCCAGCTGCCCTGAGCCGGGCATCGCCGGGATCGGCAAGATCGTCGAAGCGGCGTATCCGGACCCCACGGCGCTGGAGCCGGAAGGCCATTACTACGACCCAAAGGCAACAGCGGAGAAAAACGCCTGGAGCGCGATTGATGTCGCTCATGTCGAGACGTTTTCCAGGGTGTTGAAGCTGGACTATCTGAAACAGCAGACGGCGCTGGCGGAAATGCCGCTGGTGCAAAAGGGTTCAAGATTGTCAGTGATGCCGGTTACCGAAGACCAATGGGCAGTGGTCATTGCACTTCGGCCGTAAGACCTGTGGTGCCTGTAAGAATGCCTTCGCGAGCAAGCCCGCTCCCACATTTGATCCCGCGCCGGATGCAAAATCAGCATCCACTGGAGATCAAATGTGAGAGCGGGCTTGCTCGCGAAGAGGCTCGTCCCGACAACGAAAGTTTTATTGGATGATCAGGTTGTTGAACAACAGATCCTCAACCACCGGCTTGCCGGTCTCATCATTCATGATCTGTTGGGTTTGCTTCAGTGCTTGCTGACGCAGTTTTTCCTTGGCCTCGACGTTGTTCATCGTTTCGGTGGTCTGCTGGGCAAACAGCGCCACAAGCTGGTTACGGATCAACGGCTCGTTGGCCTTCACCGCCTTGGTCGCCTCGTCACCCGTTACCCGCAATGCCACGTCGGCCTTGTAGACCTTGAGCTTCGGCGTGCCGTCCAGCCCGTAGTTACCCACGAAAGGCGGGCTAAGGGTGATGTAATTAACCTTCGGTGCTGCACCTTCACTGGCTTCTTCGGCCACCGCTGCCACAGGCAGCGACAGGGCCAGCATCAACATGATCCACGCTTTCACAATTCACTCCTCATCCGGTTTGCGGCCTAGCATAACGACCCCAAGTTCAAGCACAAGCTTATGGCTGACTATCAGGGCCGGGCATGCTCGTTGACCCGTCGACTCACACACCTACACTTATCGGCCATCAATCCCAAAGGAATAGCCCTGATGAAAGCCGTGCTGTGCAAAGCCTTCGGCCCTGCCGAATCGCTGGTGCTGGAAGACGTCGCCAGTCCTGTCGCGAAGAAGAACGAGATCCTGCTGGACGTGCACGCTGCCGGGGTAAATTTCCCGGACACGCTGATCATCGAGGGCAAATACCAGTTCAAACCGCCCTTCCCGTTTTCCCCGGGCGGCGAAGCGGCTGGCGTGGTCAGTGCGGTGGGCGAAAAGATTAGTCATCTGAAAGTCGGTGACCGGGTCATGGCCCTGACCGGCTGGGGCAGCTTCGCCGAACAGGTCGCGGTGCCGGGCTACAACGTACTGCCGATCCCGCCCTCCATGGACTTCAACACCGCCGCAGCCTTCAGCATGACCTACGGCACCTCGATGCACGCGCTCAAGCAGCGCGGTAACCTGCAACCCGGTGAAACCCTGCTTGTACTCGGCGCCTCCGGCGGCGTCGGTCTCGCCGCCGTGGAGATCGGCAAGGCCATGGGCGCCCGGGTGATCGCGGCAGCCAGCAGCGCGGAAAAACTGGCAGTGGCCAAAGCCGCAGGTGCCGATGAACTGATCAACTACAGCGAAACCAGCCTCAAGGACGAAATCAAGCGCCTGACCGATGGCCAGGGCGCCGACGTGATCTACGATCCGGTGGGCGGAGACTTGTTCGACCAGGCCATCCGCTCTATCGCCTGGAACGGTCGACTGCTGGTAGTAGGCTTCGCCAGCGGCCGCATTCCAGAGCTACCGGTGAACCTTGCCCTGCTTAAAGGTGCCGCCGTGGTTGGCGTGTTCTGGGGCTCGTTTGCCCAGCGTCAGCCACAGGACAATGCCGCGAACTTCCAGCAATTGTTTGGCTGGTTTGCCGAAGGCAAATTGAAACCGCTGGTGTCACAGGTGTATCCGCTGGGTAATGCCGCGCAGGCCATCAATGATCTCGGCCAGCGCAAGGCGGTTGGGAAGATTGTCGTGAAGGTTCGTTGAAGATGTGGAGCTGAGATGTGCATTTTTACAACTCGGGAAAGTGTTAATCCGTAGTTCAGAGCGAACTGAAAATTCGTGAATTCTGCTATCCCTCGACCGCCTGTCGAAACTGATATTTCTGACAGGTAGGCCGAGTGATTTTCGCTTGTTAATATCTTCATGCAGTAAAAAAGAGTTTTCCATGGAACCATGAGGAAAAAATAATGAAGACAGAAAGCGAGGCAAGCATCAACGAATACAGAAAGCTCACATCCAACATTGATAATGTTTCAGAAAAAAATATTCTCGACAAACTATCCTCTGAAGATCAAAAAAATATCGAACAAGCACGTTCAGAGCGAGCAGAAACTACAATCCTCATCGCTACCAATGGAAACTTCAAGGGTGAGCTGAAAGTTGAGCATTGGTGGGGGCAAGGACTGTTTTATTGCTATTCAAAGGAGTACCGCATCACCCGATCTAACGGCCAGTCAGGGGGCAATAAGGCAAATCTGGATTTCAATTTCGGATCTTTTCCAAACGGTCAGTCTTTCGAAACCCGATCCGGCGATGACTTACATCAGACCGGTATTTGGCTTCCTTACCAAAAAGGCGGCTGGATTGGTTCGCCAGTCGGCGACAGGGTGATGATATTTGTGAAGTTTATATTTGACAAATCGGGGAGCGATCCCACCGGAGCTAACCATATCTATCTTCATAGACCAAGCTAAAACCGCAATACGCTTTTGACTCCTAATGAATTGTAAAGTAGCACTATTAATAAAGAGATTGATCTCTTGAGTCTCATCAATTAACTATTTTTGACAAGGAGTGGCGGTGCGGTATTTGCCTTCATCGTGATGCGCGACACCCCGCAATCGGTCGGCCTGCCACCGATCGAGAAGTACAAGAATGACTATCCACAAGGCTACGACGCCAGCCACGAAAAGGAATTCAGCGCCAAGGAAATCTTCGTCAAGTACGTGCTGCGCAACAAGATGCTCTGGTACATCGCCATGGCTAACGTCTTTGTCTATCTGCTGCGCTATGGCGTGCTGGACAGGCACCGACTTACCTCAAGGAAGCCAAGGGCTTCACCGTGGACAAGACGTCTTGGGCGTATTTCTTCTACGAGTGGGCCGGTATTCCGGGCACGCTGCTGTGCGGCTGGATGTCGGACAAGATCTTCCGTGGCAACCGTGGCCTGACCGGCATGGTGTTCATGGCACTGGTGACCGTGGCGACGCTGGTGTACTGGCTAAACCCGGCCGGTAACCCGACGGTCGACATGATCGCACTGGTTTCCATCGGCTTCCTGATCTATGGCCCGGTGATGCTGATCGGCCTGCAGGCGCCCAGTTATCTGGGTGGGTCGGTCGCGGCCAGGGCAGCGATGGGCTACACCGTGGACCATTTCGGTTGGGACGGCGGTTTCGTCTTGCTGATCGGTGCCTGCCTGCTGGCGATGGCCTTCCTTGCGCCAACCCTACGGCACAAGCAAGTCGCCAGTCAGAGCCGTGAAGCAGTCGCTTGATCAGCCTTTGATTTACAGCGCTTGAGCCGCGCCTCCAGATTCCGGTCTGGCATGGCGTGGCTACGCAGGGCGTGAGCGGTCTGCTCGACATAGTCGCGAGTGGTGCCGTAACGCCCGCAAGCGTTTTCGAACACGTGGCTCAACACGTGATCCGGCAGATTACCGGCGTAGCTGGGCAGGTGCCGCTCCAGCACAAATCCCAACGCCTGAACCTGGCTGCCATCTTCAAGCCGGCAGTTGAGCCAGTGCGGGCGATAGGACGGAAATGGCATCTCCCGTTTCCAAAGCGCATACAGCGAAGCATCCAGCTGTTCTTCCGGCAAGCGATAGGCGAAGCCGCTGCACGAGCCGCCGCGGTCCAGCCCGAACACCAGCCCGGGCATTTCCGGCGTGCCGCGATGTTCGTGGGACCACAAATACAAACCGCGATGGTAGCCATGTACTCGCCCGCGAACGCGTTCTACCGCTGTGCACTCAGGGCGCCAGATCAGCGACCCATACGCGAACAGCCACACTGGCCCACCTTTGTGGCGTGCCATGGTCGATTGCATCGAGCTGAGCAGTTGTTCATGCGTGAGCGGCGGCCCCAGATCGAGCTGCGGAGGGTAAGCCAGGTTCAGAAACGAAGATTCAATGGCGCTCATGGCGAATAGCGTTCAGCTCCCCGCGAGTAAACAGTTACTAAATAGAACGCACGGCAGAAAGAATAAGGCACATGCGTTTTCAAGTAATTTAAGTGCCTTGGCACGACTCTTAATTAATCACTTGAACGATATATAACCTACCGACATTTATACGATTATATAAATACCGATAGGCTATATAGGGGTTATAAAAGAAACCTGTAGGAGCGAGCTTGCTCGCGATGGAGGCAAGGACAACGCATTCATCCTGACTGCACGCGTTATCGTTGACCTCCATCGCGAGCAGGCTCGCTCCTACACGGGGTAGCGTCAGGATCTAGGTGCGTAGGCAAAGACATCGGCGCGCATCTGGTGGGCGTCCATCCCCGCCTCGACCAGCGCATCCAGCGTGCCGTAGACCATCGCCGGCGAGCCACTGGCATACACGTGCAAGGTCTTGAGATCAGGAAAGTCTTCGCACACCGCTTCATGCAACATGCCGCAACGCCCTTGCCAGCCGCATTGATCGCTGACGACTTTGTGCAGGAACAAATTGGGCAGTTTCAGCCATTCATTCCAATGTTCGACTTCATAAAAGTCTTCGGGTCGACGCACACCCCAGTACAGATGCACCGGATGCTTGAAACCTTCGGCACGGCAATGTTCGATCAGGCCATGCACCTGGCCCATGCCGGTGCCTGCGGCGATCAGCACCAACGGGGCCTCCGGCAACTCGGCAAGGTGCGCATCGCCAAATGGCATGTCGATCCGCACCATCGTGTCGCGCTGCAATTGCTTGATCAGATTTAGCGCACTGGCTTCGCGCGCCAGTACGTGGATCTCCAGATCTCGCCCGCCAGAAGGCGCCGACGCCAGGGAAAAGGACGACTTTTCGCCATTGTCCCGATGGATCATCAAATACTGACCCGCGTGATAACGCGGCGGCTTGCCGGCCGGCGCCCGTAGTCGAACACGCCAGGTGTCACCACCGACCTCGGTGCAACTGGTGACCTGACACGACAGACTGCGCACCGGCAATTCTCCCAGCGCGAGCACGCCATCCCACAGCACGATGCAGTCTTCCAGCGGCTCTGCTATGCAAGTGTAGAACTCGCCATGGTCACGCACATGGCCAGCCTGTTCGACCCGGCCTTCCACCAGCAGCGCGGCGCACACGTGGCAATTGCCGTTGCGACAGCTTTGCGGGCATTCATAGCCCAGACGGCGTGCGCCATCGAGAATCCGCTCGCCGGGCAAAATATCCAGTACTGCGCCGGAGGGCTGCAAGGTTACACGCATCAATCTATTCCTAACTGATTCCAGATGGCATCGATCCGTTGAGTCACGGCGTCGTCCTTGACGATCACCCGGCCCCACTCGCGCGTGGTTTCGCCAGGCCATTTATGCGTGGCATCGAGGCCCATCTTCGAACCCAGGCCGGACACCGGCGAGGCGAAGTCGAGGTAGTCGATCGGCGTGTTTTCGATCATCACCGTATCGCGCTTGGGGTCCATGCGCGTGGTGATGGCCCAGATCACGTCGTTCCAGTCCCGAGCGTTGATATCGTCGTCAGTGACGATAACGAACTTGGTGTACATGAACTGTCGCAAAAACGACCAGACACCGAGCATTACCCGCTTGGCGTGCCCCGGATACGACTTCTTCATGGTCACGACGGCCATGCGATACGAGCAGCCTTCGGGCGGCAGGTAGAAGTCAGTGATTTCCGGAAATTGCTTCTGCAGGATTGGCACGAACACTTCGTTCAGCGCCACGCCGAGAATCGCCGGCTCATCCGGTGGACGACCGGTGTAGGTGCTGTGATAAATCGGCTTGATGCGATGAGTAATGCGTTCGACCGTGAACACCGGGAAGCTGTCGACTTCGTTGTAGTAACCGGTGTGGTCGCCATACGGACCTTCATCAGCCATCTCGCCCGGATGGATCACGCCTTCAAGGATGATTTCGGCGGTAGCCGGCACTTGCAGATCGTTGCCGCGGCATTTCACCAATTCGGTTCGGTTGCCACGCAGCAGGCCGGCGAAGGCGTACTCGGAAAGGCTGTCCGGCACCGGGGTCACGGCGCCGAGGATGGTCGCGGGATCGGCGCCCAACGCCACGGAGACCGGGAACGGCTGGCCGGGATGCTTCTCGCACCACTCACGATAATCCAGCGCGCCGCCACGATGGCTCAGCCAGCGCATGATGACTTTGTTGCGGCCAATCACCTGCTGACGGTAGATGCCGAGGTTCTGACGGTCCTTGTTCGGACCCTTGGTGACGGTCAGGCCCCACGTGATCAACGGGGCGACATCGCCCGGCCAGCAGGTCTGCACCGGCAACTTCCCAAGGTCGACGTCGTCGCCTTCGATGACTACTTCCTGGCAGATCGCGTCTTTGACCACCTTAGGCGCCATCGAGATGATCTTGCGGAAGATCGGCAGCTTGGACCAGGCGTCTTTCAAACCTTTCGGCGGCTCGGGTTCCTTGAGAAACGCCAGCAACTTGCCGATCTCGCGCAGCTCGCTGACCGCTTCGGCGCCCATGCCCAACGCGACACGCTCGGGGTGCCGAACAGATTGCCGAGCACGGGAATGTCAAAACCGGTGGGCTTTTCGAAAAGCAGGGCCGGGCCCTTGGCGCGCAAAGTGCGGTCGCAGACCTCGGTCATTTCGAGCACTGGGGACACCGGAACCTGAATGCGCTTGAGTTCACCGCGCTTTTCCAGCCCGCTGATAAAGTCGCGCAAGTCGCGATACTGCATGCGTGAGCCTCGTGTTGGCCGTGGCGTTCGGGGGCAGGCAGTTTAGCGCTGAACACCGCGGTTCAGAACCACAAACTACCGGTTGATCAAACATCAGATAGCAAAAAGCCGGGTTTCCCCGGCTTTCTTTTGCTGCTCGACTTACTTGCGCTTCATCGACAGGAAGAACTCATCGTTGGTCTTGGTCGTTTTCAGCTTGTCGACCAGGAACTCGATGGCAGCCACTTCGTCCATCGGGTGCAGCAGCTTGCGCAGGATCCACATGCGCTGCAACTCGTCGTCGGCGGTCAGCAACTCTTCGCGGCGAGTACCGGAGCGGTTGATGTTGATGGCCGGGAACACGCGTTTTTCAGCGATACGACGATCCAGAGGCAGTTCCATGTTGCCGGTGCCTTTGAATTCCTCGTAGATCACTTCGTCCATCTTCGAGCCGGTTTCAACCAGCGCGGTGGCGATGATGGTCAGCGAGCCGCCTTCTTCGATGTTCCGCGCGGCGCCGAAGAAACGCTTCGGTTTCTCTAGGGCGTGGGCATCGACACCACCGGTCAGTACCTTGCCGGAGCTCGGGATCACGGTGTTGTAGGCGCGAGCCAGACGGGTGATGGAGTCGAGCAGGATCACTACGTCTTTTTTGTGTTCAACCAGGCGCTTGGCCTTCTCGATCACCATTTCGGCAACCTGCACGTGGCGGGTTGGCGGCTCGTCGAACGTCGAGGCAACCACTTCGCCGCGCACGGTGCGCTGCATTTCGGTCACTTCTTCCGGACGCTCGTCGATCAGCAGCACGATCAGATGAACTTCAGGATTGTTACGTGCGATGTTCGCGGCGATGTTCTGCAGCATGATCGTCTTGCCGGCTTTCGGCGGTGCAACGATCAGACCGCGCTGGCCTTTACCGATCGGGGCGCACAGGTCGATCACGCGACCAGTCAAGTCTTCAGTGGAACCGTTGCCGGCTTCCATCTTCATGCGCACAGTCGGGAACAGCGGGGTCAGGTTCTCGAAGAGAATCTTGTTTTTCGCGTTTTCCGGACGGTCGAAGTTGATCGTGTCGACCTTGAGCAGTGCGAAATAACGCTCGCCTTCCTTTGGAGGGCGGATCTTGCCAACGATGGTGTCACCGGTGCGCAAGTTGAAGCGACGGATCTGGCTCGGCGAGACGTAGATATCGTCGGGGCCGGCAAGATAGGAAGCATCAGCGGAGCGAAGGAAGCCGAAGCCGTCCTGGAGAATCTCCAGCACGCCATCACCGGAGATTTCCTCACCGCTTTTCGCGTGCTTCTTGAGCAGGGAGAAAATCACGTCCTGCTTGCGCGAACGGGCCATATTTTCTATGCCCATCTGTTCGGCCAATTCGAGCAGTTCGGTAATCGGCTTTTGCTTGAGTTCAGTCAGATTCATATAGGAATGACGTAATCATTTATGGAGGGGGGAAATTAAGCTTTTGGCTTAATGAGGCCGCGCCGCGGAGAAGGCGACAGGATCGCGTACTTATTCGAATGGAGAGCGTCGGCGACGGCTAGCAGGGGGCAATGGAGAAACCAGTGCGGGGCCGAATGTACCACCTGAGTTTCGGAGCGTCTAGCCCTCAATAACGAAAAGGCCCCGCTATTTGCGGGGCCTTTTGGGTGACACGTTACAACGACGCTTAGATGTTGGCGTCGAGGAAAGCCGCCAGTTGCGACTTCGACAGTGCGCCGACCTTGGTCGCTTCTACGTTGCCGTTCTTGAACAGCATCAGGGTCGGGATACCACGCACGCCATGCTTGGCCGGGGTTTCCTGGTTTTCGTCGATGTTCAGTTTGGCAACGGTCAGCTTGCCTTTGTAGGTCTCGGCAATTTCGTCCAGAACAGGAGCGATCATTTTGCAAGGGCCGCACCACTCAGCCCAGTAATCGACCAGTACAGCGCCTTCAGCCTTGAGTACGTCGGCCTCGAAGCTAGCGTCGCTAACGTGTTTGATAAGATCGCTGCTCATGGAATTCTCCAGGGTTGTAAGCAAAAAAACGTGGCCCATCATAACGGCCCTTCCCTCGTTCAGGAAGGTGCAGATGATTGAGTCTCGCTATGGTGTTTCATGAGTATGTGTATAGCCCAGGTCACGTCGTGGCGGGAGCGACGAAGGCGATTCCAGTGCGCAGTGCTGCATTGCGCACGTGTTCTTGCATGGCTTTCTGCGCAGCGACAGAGCCCCGGCGAGCCAGCGCGCGAAGGATTTTGCGGTGTTCCTGCCAGGTTTCCATGGCCCGTTCAGCCCGGATGAACGGTAGTTTCTGGCTTTCCAGGAAGATGTCAGCGCTGGCGGTGAGGATGCTCAGCATCGCCTGATTCCCGCTGGCGAGCAGAATGCGCCGGTGAAATTCGAAGTCCAGCCGTGCCGCCGCTTCGAAGTCGCCGGCTTTCAATTCGTTGCGCATGGCGGCGACGTTGTCTTCCAGAGTATCGAGCTCATCGGTACTCAAGGTCACCGCGGCTAACCCAGCAGCGAACCCCTCCAGCGCATAACGCAACTGGAAGATGTCCAGCGGCGAAGCCTGAGCCGCGAACGGCCAACCCGGCGCCGCCTCGCCTCGCGGCAGATCCACCGGCGACTGCACGAACACGCCCTTTCCCGGCTGGATACTGATGACGCCCAACGCACTGAGCGATGACAACGCCTCGCGTAATGACGCCCGACTGACCCCCAATTGCAGCGCAAGGTCCCGTTGCGAGGGCAAGGCATCGCCCGGCCCGAAGCCCTGTTCGTTGATCAATTTGCGGATGGCTTGCAGCGCCACTTCGGGTACGGCGCGAGAGATCGAATTCATGGTTTTCCAGACGAACCAGGCCAATGTGCGCCCAGTTGTAAAGCTATTCACGGCGTCCGGCAAGTCGTGCCCCATGGGAGTTCGATGACTTTCAAGACTGCGCTATCGAGGTGCGAAACCCCACGCCACTGTTCAGACCAGTAAGACCTTGCCAGCCCAGCAAAACCGCGGTCTGCGGTGCTGGAAACGCCATATTGGCATGGCCCGTGCTCTGTCGAATCGCAGAAATCACTCCTCGCCGATTCGGAGATTTGCCATGACCCAGCGTTACAGCGCCCTCCTCGCTGCCCTGTTTGCCAGCCTGATGCTAAGCCAGGCACCCGTCCACGCCGACGGCCTGGAGGATGTGGTCAAGCGCGGCGTCCTCAAGGTCGCCGTGCCCCAGGACTTCCCGCCCTTTGGCTCGGTCGGCCCGGACATGAAACCCCGCGGCCTGGATATCGATACCGCGAAACTGCTGGCCGACCAGCTCAAGGTCAAACTCGAACTGACACCGGTCAACAGCACCAACCGCATTCCGTTCCTCACCACCGGCAAGGTTGACTTGGTGATCTCCAGCCTCGGCAAGAATCCCGAGCGCGAGAAAGTCATCGACTTCTCCCGTGCCTACGCACCGTTCTACCTCGCCGTGTTCGGCCCGCCAGACGCCGACATCAAAAGCCTGGACGACCTCAAGGGCAAAACCATCAGCGTCACCCGTGGCGCCATCGAAGACATCGAGCTGACCAAGGTCGCCCCCGAAGGCGTGACCATCAAGCGCTTCGAAGACAACAACTCGACCATCGCCGCTTACCTGGCCGGCCAGGTCGATCTGATCGCCAGCGGCAACGTGGTGATGGTCGCGATCAGCGAAAAGAGCCCGAAACGCGTGCCGGCGCTGAAAGTGAAGCTCAAGGATTCGCCGGTGTACGTAGGTGTGAACAAGAACGAGCCGGCGCTGCTGGACAAGGTCAACCAGATCCTCGTCAGCGCCAAGAGCGACGGTGCACTGGAGAAAAATGCCCTGACCTGGCTGAAAGAACCGCTGCCGGCTGACCTTTGATTCGGCGCGCAGGAGACACGTTATGGCTTATCAATTCGATTTCTTGCCGGTGGTGCATAACACCGATCTGCTGCTGCGCGGTGCGTTTTTCACCCTTGAGCTGACGGCCATCGGTGCAGTGCTCGGCGTGGGCCTGGGCATCGTCGGGGCGCTGGTGCGGGCGTGGAACATTCGCCCGTTCGCGGGGATTTTCGGGGTGTATGTCGAGTTGATCCGCAACACGCCGTTTCTGGTGCAGTTGTTTTTCATCTTCTTCGGCCTGCCGTCCCTGGGCGTGCAGATATCCGAATGGCAGGCGGCGGTGCTGGCGATGGTGATAAACCTCGGGGCTTATTCGACGGAAATCATCCGCGCCGGCATCCAGGCAATTCCACGAGGCCAACTGGAAGCCGCCGCGGCATTGGCGATGACCCGTTTCGAGGCCTTCCGCCACGTAGTGTTGCTACCCGCGCTGAGCAAAGTCTGGCCGGCCCTGAGCAGCCAGATCATCATCGTCATGCTCGGCTCGGCAGTGTGCTCGCAGATCGCCACCGAAGAGCTGAGCTTCGCTGCCAACTTCATTCAATCGCGCAACTTCCGCGCCTTTGAAACCTACGCGCTGACTACGCTGCTCTACCTGTGCATGGCACTGCTGATCCGCCAATTGCTGAACTGGATTGGCCACCGCTTCATAGCAAGGAGCAGCCGATGAGCGATTTCACCTTTTGGGACATCGTGCGCAATCTGGTCACGGGCCTGCAATGGACGCTGGCGCTGTCGTTGGTGGCGTTCATTGGCGGCGGGCTGATCGGTTTACTGATCATGGTCATGCGCATCTCGGCAAAATCACTGCCGCGCAACTTCGCCCGCACCTACATCGAACTGTTCCAGGGCACGCCATTGTTGATGCAGCTATTCCTGGTGTTCTTCGGCGTGGCGTTGGCCGGGCTGGAGATTTCTCCGTGGATGGCAGCGGCGATTGCGCTGACGCTGTTCACCAGCGCTTATCTGGCGGAGATCTGGCGTGGTTGCGTCGAGTCGATCCCCAACGGCCAGTGGGAAGCCTCGTCGAGCCTGGCGCTCAATCCGCTGGAGCAACTGCGCTACGTGATCTTGCCGCAGGCCTTACGCATTGCCGTCGCACCGACCGTGGGATTTTCAGTGCAAGTGGTCAAAGGCACCGCCGTCACCTCGATCATCGGCTTCACCGAGCTGACCAAGACCGGCGGCATGCTCGCCAATGCAACCTTCGAACCCTTCATGGTCTACGGCCTCGTGGCTCTCGGTTATTTCGTGCTCTGTTACCCCTTGTCCCTCAGTGCGCGCTACCTGGAAAGGAGACTGCATGCCTCTGCTTAGAATTTCCGCCCTGCATAAATACTACGGCGACCACCATGTGCTTAAAGGCATCGACCTCAGCGTCGAGGAAGGCCAGGTGGTGGCGATCATCGGGCGCAGCGGCTCGGGCAAGTCGACTTTGCTGCGCACGCTCAACGGTCTTGAGTCGATCAACGACGGCGTCATCGAGGTCGACGGTGAATACCTCGACGCCGCTCGCGCCGACCTGCGCAGCCTGCGACAGAAAGTCGGCATGGTGTTCCAGCAGTTCAACCTGTTCCCGCACCTGACCGTGGGCGAGAACGTCATGCTCGCGCCGCAGGTGGTGCAAAAAATCCCGAAAGCCAAAGCCGCCGGACTGGCGCGACAAATGCTGGAGCGGGTTGGGCTCGGGGAGAAATTCGATGCTTTCCCTGATCGACTCTCCGGCGGGCAGCAACAGCGCGTGGCGATTGCCCGCGCGTTGGCCATGTCGCCAAAAGTGCTGCTGTGCGATGAAATCACTTCGGCGCTGGACCCCGAACTGGTCAACGAGGTGCTGAGTGTGGTTCGGCAACTGGCCAAAGAGGGCATGACGCTGATCATGGTCACCCATGAAATGCGTTTTGCCCGGGAGGTTGGCGACAAATTGGTGTTCATGCATCAGGGCCTGGTGCATGAGGTGGGAGATCCGAAGGCGTTGTTTGCCAATCCGCAGACGGTGGAACTGGCGAATTTCATTGGGACGGTTGAACACACCGCCTGATCGTTCCCATGCTCCGCGTGGGAATGCCTCAACGGACGCTCCGCGTCCGCTTTTGGGACGCAGAGCGTCCCGGGCTGCATTCCCACGCGGAGCGTGGGAACGATCGGCTTTGAACACTGCGCGTTGGCGGCAGCCTTTGATCGTGGCACGATGTCATGGTTATCGACCGAGACCCCTGACCATGCCGCAATCCCAAGCCAAGAATCTGTCCCTGATCGCCGCAATCGACCTGGGCTCCAACAGCTTTCACATGGTCGTGGCCAAGGCCCAGAACGGCGAAATCCGTATTCTCGAACGTCTCGGGGAGAAGGTACAGCTGGCTGCCGGCATCGACGAAGAGCGTCATCTCAGCGAAGAATCCATGCAGCGCGGGCTCGATTGCCTGAAGCGATTCGCCCAACTGATCAACGGCATGCCACTGGGCGCCGTGCGGATCGTTGGTACCAACGCCCTACGTGAAGCGCGCAACCGCGCCGAATTCATCCGCCGCGCCGAAGAAATCCTCGGCCATCCGGTGGAGGTCATCTCCGGCCGTGAAGAAGCGCGTCTGATCTACCTCGGCGTGTCCCACACCCTCGCCGATACCCCGGGCAAGCGCCTGGTGGCCGACATCGGTGGCGGCAGTACCGAGTTCATCATCGGCCAGCGCTTCGAACCGCTGTTGCGCGAAAGCCTGCAAATGGGCTGCGTCAGCTTCACCCAGCGCTATTTCAAGGATGGCAAGATCACCCCGGCCCGCTACGCCCAGGCGTATACCGCGGCCCGGCTGGAGATCATGAGCATCGAACACGCCCTGCACCGCCTGACCTGGGATGAAGCCATCGGCTCCTCGGGCACCATCCGCGCCATCGGCCTGGCGTTGAAGGCTGGCGGTCACGGCACCGGCGAAGTCAACGCCGAAGGCCTGGCCTGGCTCAAGCGCAAGCTGATCAAGCTTGGCGATATCGAGAAAATCGACTTCGAAGGCATCAAGCCTGACCGCCGCGCGATTTTCCCGGCCGGCCTGGCGATTCTCGAAGCCATCTTCGACTCCCTCGAACTGCAACGCATGGATCACTGCGAAGGCGCCCTGCGTGAAGGTGTGCTCTACGACCTGCTGGGCCGCCACCATCACGAAGACGTACGCGAACGCACGCTAACCTCGCTGATGGAGCGCTATCACGTTGATCTGGAACAGGCAGCGCGCGTCGAACGCAAGGCCCTGCACGCCTTCGATCAGGTGGCCAAGGACTGGGATCTGGAAGACGGTGTGTGGCGCGAGTTGCTGGGCTGGGCGGCCAAGGTCCACGAAGTAGGCCTGGACATCGCCCACTATCAGTACCACAAACACGGCGCCTACCTGATCGAGCACTCGGACCTCGCCGGTTTCTCCCGCGAAGATCAACTGATGCTCGCGCTGCTGGTGCGTGGCCACCGCCGCAACATTCCCAAGGACAAGTTTGCCGATTTCGGTGAAGACGGCATCAAGCTGATTCGCCTGTGCGTGTTGCTGCGCTTTGCGATCCTGTTCCATCACATCCGCGGCACCCAGCAAATGCCTCAGGTGGAACTGAACGCCAATGGCAATAGCCTGGAAGTGGTGTTTCCGGAAAATTGGCTGGACGACAATCAGCTGACCCAGGCCGACTTCGCCATCGAAGCGGAATGGCTGACCCGCGTCGACATCGTGTTGAGCGTTCGATAAAAATTCATTAAATACGGCCATGTAGGAGCCGGCTTGCTGGCGAAGGCGGTGTTTCAGGCACCGCAGTGTTGGCCGGACTGCCGTCTTCGCCAGCAAGCCGGCTCCTACACGGGTTGGGTGTGATTACAAAAAAGGGGCGATCCACTTGGATCGCCCCTTTTTTGCTAGCCGAAATTGCGTTAACGAACCGTCAGGATCGGGCTACCTAAGCGCTCCAGCAACGTAGCCTGGGCACTGCGCGGGTTCTGGTTGCCGGTTGGCGTGTTACGGATGTAACGACCGTCCGACTGCAGGCTCCAGCTGTGAGTGTTATCGGTGAGATACAGCTCCAGCTCTTTCTTGACCCGCATGATCAGCTTCTTGCCTTCCACCGGGAAGCAAGTTTCGACACGCTTGTCGAGGTTGCGCTCCATCCAGTCGGCACTGGAGAGGAACATCTGCTCTTCACCGCCGTTGAGGAAGTAGAACACCCGGGTGTGTTCCAGGAAGCGACCGATGATGGAGCGCACGTGGATGTTGTGCGAAACACCGGCAATGCCCGGACGCAGGCAGCACATGCCACGCACCACGAGGTCGATGCGCACGCCCGACTGACTGGCCTTGTACAACGCGCGAATGATCTTCGGATCGGTCAGCGAGTTGAACTTGGCGATGATGTGCGCCGGTTTGCCGTCGAGGGCGAACTGGGTCTCGCGGGCAATCATGTCGAGCATGCCCTTCTTCAGGGTGAACGGCGCATGCAACAGCTTCTTCATGCGCAGCGTCTTGCCCATGCCGATCAACTGGCTGAACAGCTTACCGACGTCTTCGCACAGGGCGTCGTCGGAAGTCAGCAGGCTGTAGTCGGTGTACAGGCGCGCGTTACCGGCGTGGTAGTTACCCGTGCCCAAGTGCGCATAACGCACGATCTCACCGGCCTCGCGGCGCAGGATCAGCATCATCTTGGCGTGGGTCTTGAAGCCGACCACACCGTAAATCACCACCGCACCGGCCGCTTGCAGACGGCTGGCCAGTTGCAGGTTGGATTCCTCGTCGAACCGTGCGCGCAATTCGATCACCGCAGTGACCTCCTTACCGTTACGCGCCGCATCCACCAGCGCATCGACGATTTCCGAGTTGGCGCCGGAGCGGTAGAGCGTCTGACGCACCGCCAGAACGTGCGGGTCTTTCGCTGCCTGACGCAGCAAGTCGACCACTGGCGTAAACGATTCGAACGGGTGCAGCAACAGGATGTCCTGCTTGCTGATCACGCTGAAAATGTTCTCGCTGTTCTGCAGTAGTTTCGGGATCTGCGGCGTGAACGGCAGGTATTGCAGCTCGCGCTGGCTGTCCAGGCCGGTGATGCTGAACAGACGCGTCAGGTTCACCGGACCGTTGACCTGATACAGCTCGGTCTCGCTCAAGTTGAATTGCTTGAGCAGGTAATCGGACAAGAGTTTCGGGCAGGTATCGGCCACTTCCAGACGCACCGCGTCACCATAGCGACGGGAGAACAGCTCACCGCGCAGGGCACGGGCCAAGTCTTCGACGTCCTCGGAATCCAGCGCCAGGTCGGCATTTCGGGTCAGGCGGAACTGATAGCAGCCTTTTACCTTCATGCCCTGGAACAGGTCATCGGCATGAGCGTGGATCATCGACGACAGGAACACATAGTTGTCGCCAGCGCCGCCGACCTCTTCCGGAACCTTGATGACCCGCGGCAGCAGACGCGGTGCCGGGATAATCGCCAGACCGGAATCGCGACCGAAGGCGTCAATGCCTTCGAGCTCGACAATGAAGTTCAGACTCTTGTTTACCAGCAGCGGGAACGGGTGCGTCGGATCGAGGCCGATCGGGGTGATGATCGGTGCGATTTCGTCGCGGAAATACCGGCGAACCCAGGTCTTGAGCTTGGTCGTCCAGTGACGGCGACGGATGAAGCGGACCTGATGTTTTTCCAGCTCCGGCAACAGAATGTCATTGAGGATCGCGTACTGACGGTCAACATGACCGTGCACCAGTTCGCTGATGCGGGCCAGCGCCTGGTGCGGTTGCAAGCCATCGGCGCCAGCCTGTTCACGGGCGAAGGTGATCTGCTTCTTCAGACCGGCAACACGAATTTCGAAGAACTCGTCCAGGTTGCTGGAGAAAATCAGCAGAAACTTCAGCCGTTCCAGCAACGGGTAGGACTCGTCCAGTGCCTGCTCCAGCACGCGGATATTGAACTGCAGTTGCGACAGCTCGCGATGGATGTAAAGACTGCTGTCATCCAGGCCAGGAACGGCAATCGCCGGCGCCGCCGGAACGGGCTCAGTCACCGCCGCGGGCGGAGCAGGCTCCAGTTCCGGCGGGGTTTCGTCGATTTGCTCCACCAGCGGTTGAGCGTCTTTTACGGCAACTTCAGTGAGTCCTTCGGTATTCATCGAGTGTTCCTGGGAGAGCTATTTTTGCTCTCGTAACAATTGAGCTGCGCGAATGGCAAAGTACGTCAGGATGCCATCAGCACCTGCACGTTTAAAAGCAGTCAGGGATTCAAGGATAACCCCTTCGCTCAACCAGCCATTCTGGATCGCTGCCATGTGCATGGCGTATTCGCCGCTGACTTGATAGACAAAAGTCGGCACTTTGAATTCTTCTTTCACCCGGCAGAGAATGTCCAGATAAGGCATGCCTGGCTTGACCATGACCATGTCTGCGCCTTCTGACAAGTCTGCCGCCACTTCGTGCAGGGCTTCGTTGCTGTTGGCCGGGTCCATCTGATAGGAGGCCTTGTTGGCTTTGCCCAGGTTGAGCGCCGAACCGACCGCATCGCGGAACGGACCGTAGTAGGCGCTGGCGTACTTAGCCGAGTAGGCCATGATCCGCACGTTGACGTGACCTGCCACTTCGAGGGCTTCGCGGATCGCCTGGATGCGGCCATCCATCATGTCCGACGGCGCAACGACCTGAGCGCCGGCTTCGGCATGGGACAGGGCTTGCTTGACCAGTGCGTCGACGGTGATGTCGTTCTGCACATAGCCTTCTTCGTCGAGAATGCCGTCCTGGCCGTGGGTGGTGAACGGGTCCAGCGCGACGTCGGTGATCACGCCCAGCTCCGGGAACTGCGCACGCAGGGCACGGGTGGCACGCTGGGCGATACCCTCGGGGTTCCAGGCTTCGGCGCCGTCCAGAGACTTGAGACCCAAAGGCGTCACCGGGAACAGCGCCAGTGCCGGGATTCCCAGCTCGACCCACTTGGCCGCTTCTTCCAGCAACAGATCGATAGTCAGGCGTTCGACACCAGGCATCGAGGCGATCGCTTCGCGACGGTTTTCACCGTCCAGCACGAACACCGGCAGAATCAGGTCATCGACGGTCAGCACGTTTTCACGGACCAGTCGACGCGAAAAATCGTCACGGCGGTTGCGACGCAGGCGGGTTGCAGGAAACAAACGGTTGGCGGGGGTAAAGCTCACGGCAGACTCCTGAGCCCGCGCTTACGGGCGAGCGTGACAGTTATATGCGGCCATTATGACGAACGTATTACAGTTGTGCGCACCTTGTGACGCGTAGCCGCATTCCATTGTCGTTGTAGGAAATGTTCACGTCGAGACACATTTGGACACTTTCCTGATTGTGTACGAAGGGTTAGGCTGCGCGTTCATTTCGCCAGCACCCAGACAATGCTCCAACAATTTCTGCATGACTTCGGCTACTTTGCCCTGTTTCTTGGCACGTTCTTCGAAGGCGAAACCATCCTGGTGCTCGCAGGCTTCCTCGCGTTCCGTGGATACATGGACATCAATATGGTGGTGGTCGTGGCGTTCTGCGGCAGCTATGCCGGCGATCAGCTGTGGTACTTCCTGGGACGCAAGCACGGGCGCAAGCTGCTGGCACGCAAACCGCGCTGGCAGTTGATGGGTGACCGGGCGCTGGAACATATCCGCAAGCACCCGGACATCTGGGTCCTGAGCTTCCGCTTTGTCTACGGCCTGCGCACTGTGATGCCGGTGGCGATTGGCTTATCGGGCTATCCACCGGGGCGTTATCTGCTGCTCAACGGGATTGGCGCGGCAATCTGGGCTGCCGCACTGGCAGCGGCGGCCTATCACTTCGGTGCAGTGCTGGAAGGCATGCTCGGCAGCATCAAGAAGTATGAGCTGTGGGTGCTCGGCGCTTTGCTCATCCTGGGTGTGGGCCTGTGGTTGCGCCGACGCTTCAAGAATGCGCGTCTGGCCAAGCAGGTTTACGCCGACGAGCAAGCCCTGAAGGCCAAACGGGCCAACACTGGCGAGCCTAAGACGCCAATCGAGTAAAACGGTTTCTGCAGCAGTAGAGACCGATGCCACTTAGCAGGCTGTAACTGAGCAGGCCGACCCAGCCCACCGCGCTGACCGGCCACAGCCCCACCAGCGGCGCCAGCCACACCAGCGGCACATTCGACGCCAGCCGCAGCAGCTCCAGCTTCAACGCCCACGGGCGATTCTCCAGGGCCACGCCCAGCACGAACAACCCCAGCGCCACTGCCCCCAGCCCAGCACCAGCGCACCGGTCGGCAGGCTCGGCTCCAGATTCATCAAGTAACTGCCCAGCGCGATGTAGACGCAAAACTGCAACGCCACGTACCACAGTTGACGCCCATCCAGTTGCACTTCGAATTTGCGAAACTGACTCAGGTCCGGTTTGTTCATCGGGTACTTCGCCGCCACATCCGCCGGCCGCCAACCCGTGCGCATGAACCAGATCCGCAGCTTGTCCCAGGTACTTTCGGCACGCCGCGCATCCGCCCACAACTGCGCGTAAAACTGCACATTCGCCCATATCGGGTTCCAGCTCGCCAGCGGCGTGGTCACGCCGAAAATCACCGGTTCATTGTCGTCTTCTTCCTGGAACGAGCCGAACAGACGGTCCCAAACAATGAACACCCCGCCGTAGTTGCGATCCATGTAGAGAGCGTTTTGTGCATGGTGGGCCCGATGATTGGATGGCGTGACGAAGAACCACTCGAACCAGCCGAGCTTGGGAATATGCCGGGTGTGCACCCAGAACTGGTACAGCAGGTTCAGCGCGGCGACGCTGACAAACACCAGCAGCGGCACGCCCGCGATGGCCAAGGGCAGGTAGAAGATCCAGCTCAACAGAAAGCCGGTACTTGTCTGGCGCAGGGCCGTGGAGAGGTTGTAGTCCTCGCTCTGGTGATGCACCGAATGCGCAGCCCAGAGAATGTTGCGCTCGTGGCCCATGCGATGCAGCCAGTAATAGCAAAAGTCATAAAACACGAAGGCGAACACCCAGACCCAGACGCTATCGGCCGAAAGCTCGAACAGCGCCAGATGCTTGAGGGCCAATGCATAGGTCACCAACCCCACACCTTTGGTCAGCAATCCGGTGGTGGTCGACAGCACGCCGGTACTGATGCTGTTGATCGCGTCCGCCACCCGATAGTTGCTGACTCCGCGCCAACGGTCGGCCAGCAGTTCGACGGCGATCAGCACAAAGAAAAACGGCACCGCATACAGAATGAAGTCCATGACGCGCCCTGATCGGAATCTTGAGGACAGATGCTATGTGTAGCCGTGAATTAACCCTATGGCAACGAGTGACAAATTAGTGGACATTTAACGCCATGAATCTGGAGAAAAGCCCATGAGCAAAAAAGTTGCAGTGATCCTTTCCGGTTGTGGCGTGTACGACGGCGCCGAGATCTATGAGAGCGTGATTACCCTGCTGCGCCTGGACCAGCGTGGTGCGCAGGTACAGTGTTTCGCACCCAATATCGCCCAGTTGCACGTGATCAACCATCTGACCGGCGAAGAAATGCCCGAGTCGCGCAACGTGCTGGTGGAGTCTGCGCGGATTGCCCGTGGCGAGATCAAGGACATTCGTGAAGCGGACGCCGAAGAATTCGATGCGCTGATCATTCCCGGCGGTTTCGGATCGGCCAAGAACCTATCCAATTTTGCCGTCGAAGGCACCGGCTGCACCGTGCAACCGGATGTTCTGGCCTTGACCGAAGCGTTCGCCGAGGCCGGTAAACCGGTCGGCCTGATCTGCATCTCGCCGGCTCTGGCGGCGAAAATCTATGGTCCGGGCGTGACCTGCACCATCGGCAACGACGCCGAAACCGCAGCCGCGTTGAACAAGATGGGCGCCACCCACAAGGATTGTGCAGTGAGCGATATCGTAGAAGACAAGGCGCGCAAACTGGTGAGCACCCCGGCGTACATGCTGGCTCAGAGCGTCAGCGAAGCGGCATCGGGCATCAACAAGCTGGTCGACCGAGTGCTCGAACTGACCCACGAAAACGACGCCTGACACGATTTACTGTAGGAGCGAGCCTGCTCGCGAAAAACGTGAGGGCGCCGCGTTCATCCAGGTAGCGCTCGTTATCGTTGACGTCCATCGCGAGCAGGCTCGCTCCTACAGTTTGCGGGTCAGCCGCGTCAAAATCCGATCCAGCGCATTGGCAAACGCCTGCTTCTCGCGCTCGCCAAACGGCGCCGGTCCGCCACTCATCTGTCCTTGTTCTCGCAAGTCCGTGAACAGGTTACGCACCGCCAACCGATCGCCCATGTTCTGCGCGTCGAATTCCTTGCCCCGCGGGTCCAGCGCCGCCACACCCTTTTTCACCAGACGGTCGGCCAATGGCACATCGCTGCAGATCACGAGCTCACCAGGCACTGCGTGCTCTACCAGGTAGTCGTCGGCCGCGTCCGGACCACTCGGCACCACGATCAACTTCACCAAGGCCAAGCCCGGTTTGCTCTGCGGCTGACCGGCCACCAGCACCACTTCAAACTGGCGCTTGAGGGCGAACTTCACCACCAGATCCTTGGCCGCCCGAGGGCAGGCGTCGGCATCGATCCAGACACGCATCGGTTTTTCCTCTATTGAAAAGCTTCGCGGGCAAGCCACGCTCCTACAGGATATACGCGACCACAAACACCGCACGAATCCTGTAGGAGCGAGGCTTGCCCGCGAATATGAGCGCAGCGAATGCTTTTTAGGAAACCTGCACCCGCCGCTTCTCAGCCATGCGACTACGACTGTACAGCACGATGATCGCGATCAACGCCACCGCCTGCGCACTCAACGAATACGCATCGGCATGAATCCCCAGCCAGTCGAACTCAAAGAACGGCACCGGCCGTGTACCGAAGATCCCGGCTTCCTGCAGCGCCTTCACGCCATGCCCGGCGAACACCACCGACAACGCACACAGCAGACCGGCGTTGATGCTGAAGAACAACGCCAACGGTAATTTCGCCGAACCACGCAGAATCACCCACGCCAGACCCACCAGCAGCACCAGCGCCGTCACACCGCCGGCCAGCACCGCGTCATGTCCCGCAGGCCCGGCCTGCAACCACAGGGTTTCGTAGAACAGGATCACTTCGAACAGTTCGCGATACACCGAGAAGAACGCCAGTATCGCAAAACCGAAACGTCCGCCGCCGCCGACCAGGCTGCTCTTGATGTAATCCTGCCAGGCCGCGGCATGGCGACGGTCGTGCATCCACACGCCGAGCCACAGCACCATGACGCTGGCGAACAACGCCGTCGCGCCTTCCAGCAATTCACGCTGCGAACCGCTGACATCGATCACATACGCCGCCAACGCCCAGGTTCCCAGACCAGCCAACAGCGCCAGGCCCCAACCGACGTTGACGCTGCGCACCGCCGATTGCTGGCCGGTGTTACGCAAGAAAGCGAGGATTGCCGCGAGTACCAGAATCGCTTCCAGCCCCTCGCGCAGCAGAATCAACAGGCCGGAAATGTAGCTCAGAGACCAGCTCAAGCCATCGCTGCCCAACAAGCCGGAAGATGTCTTCAATTTGGCCTTGGCCGCCTCCAGACGCTGCTCGACCTGCTCCACCGGCAAGCCATCCTGCAACGACTGACGATAGGCCATCAGCGATTTTTCAGTGTCTTTGCGCACGTCAGCGTTGACGTTGTCCAGGGAGCTTTCGACCAGCTCGAAACCTTCCAGGTACGCCGCCACCGACAAGTCATAGGCCTGATCGTGGTCGCCCGCACGATAGGCCGCGACGCTCTTGTCCAGAGTCGCGGCGGTGTAGTCGAGCAACTGGGCCGGGCCACGCTTGACCTGCGGCGGCTGCGCCCGTTGCGCACGGAAGGTCGCCGTGGCTTGCGGGCCATCGGCGGCCTGAACTTCGGACGGGGTTTGACGGGCCAGATCGGCAATGTTGTAGACCTTGTCACTGCTCGCAGTCGCCGGATCGGCGCTGAAGCCGGCGATGTAGGTTGCCAGGTCCCAACGTTGACGATCATCCAGTTGATCGGCGAAGGCTGGCATGTCGGTGCCTTCAACCCCCAGACCCAAGGTGTTGTAGATCGCGTAGAGACTCAGGTGATCCAGACGCGCGTTATCGCGCAGATTGGCCGGGGGCGGCGTCAGGCCGACACCCGCCGGACCATCACCCGCCCCGGTATCGCCGTGGCACACGGAGCAGTGCTGTGCATACAGCGGCGCACCACGAGTCGGGTCCGGGGTAATGATCGGCGCCTGGCTGACTTCATAGGCCACGGCCAGTTTCGCTCCGAGTTGCCGCGCCTGACGGGCGACATCCCCGCCTTCCTGACGCGAAGTGATCGCATTACGCAGTGTGCTGATGCCCTGCTCCAACCCGGCCTTTTCCGGCTTGGCCGGCATGGCAGACACCAGGCCTTGCAACGCCTGGACGAACTCCAGTTGCTCGCGGTATTCGGACTCGTTGACAACCTTGCCTGCCTGCACTGCTTGCGGGTAATCAGCACCGATGTAGTCGAGTAAATGCAGGGCTTGCGGCGCGCCTTCCACCGTGTCGGCCAGCAGGTTGAAACTGCATAGGGCAAACACTGGCGCTATCAGCCAGGCCAGGAAACGGGACGGGGCAATCATGAATGAATCTCAATTGGAAATACGAAGTAATATATTGTTCCCTCTCAATCACTTTCACTCAAGCTTTGTGTGCGCAGGGCTTAACGAGGTCCGGCCTGTTATTCACTTTCGCGAGAAGCATTACTCTCGTTGAGGGAATAAAAAAGGCGACCTGAAAAGGTCGCCTTTTTTGTGGCTTGCGGTTTTATATGGCGGCTTTTCGCAGCGTCGCCATGAACGCCGCCGCGCCGATGAACAGCCCGGCAAAAGTGCGGTTCATGCGTTTTTGCTGCTTGGGTGTGCGCAACAGTCGCAGCACTTTGGACGCCAGCCCGGTATACCCGGCCATGACGATCAGATCGACGCAAATCATGGTCGCACCGATGATCAGGTACTGGATCAGCAGTGGCGCGTGCGGGTCGATGAACTGAGGCAGCACCGCGAGCATGAAAACCAGCGCCTTGGGATTGCTGATGTTCACCAGAAATCCACGGAATACCAGGACCATCGGTTTGCCGATCGGGCGTACGGCCGAGTCATCACTCATATTGCTGGGCAGCGCACGCCATTGCTTGATCGCCAGATAAACCAGATACGCCACACCGAACCATTTGATCGCATAGAAGGCTGTAGCCGACGCTGTAAGAATCGCTCCCACACCGGCGCCGACAATGGCGATTTGCACCGCAAGGCCCAATTGCAGGCCCAAGGCGTTCCAGTAACCACGCCAGAAACCGTATTGCAGACCGCTGGACATCGACGCAATGGCGCCGGCACCGGGAGACAGACTGATCACCCAGCAGGCGGCAAAAAACGCCATCCATGTTTGAAGCTCCATTGCACACCTCGGCTCAGACTCGTGACAGACGTCTAAGCTAATGCGGCTTTGGGCCGATGACTATCGATTTTTTCAGGATGTTGCGGTTGCCGACCGGCGTTTGCCACCTGAGGGCCCCATCGCGAGCAGGCTCACTCCTACATTTGATCTTCAGTGACCACAATATTTGTGAACGCCATAGATCCACTGTAGGAGCGAGCCTGCTCGCGAAGCGGTCTGTCAGCAAATAGATGTCTTATTTTTCAAAACCGCTGGAAGGGAACACATCAGTCCCGCGCCAACGCCGAACCGAACGCTGGAAGAACAGGCTATTGGGCACTTGCACCATGGCGCTACCAGTACCGAGTTCTGCGGCCTCGATCAGCGTGGTGTACAGCAGATTGATTGCCACGACCCGGCCTTTGACGCCAGGCTTGTCGGTGGTATCCACCAGTTCGACCACATCACCCAGGCGAAACGGGCCGACGGTAAAAATCAGGATCGCGCACAGTAGATTGGAGAGCACGCTCCACATGGCGAAAAACGCCACCGCAGCGACCGCGACAAAACCGGACAATGCCGTCCAGAGCACCGTGGCCGAAACCCCAAGGCGCTCCAGCACGAAAATCAGCGCACTGCCCATGATCAGCCAGCGCAGACCGCCGCGCAGCGGCATCAGCAACTGCGGTGGGAACGGATAGCGCTCACCGAGACGGGTCAGGCACTTGGCGACAAAACGCTGCGCGACATAGCCGGCCAGCAGGATCAGCAGGATTTGCACGCCGAGCCAGATCGGCTCGACCCACATTGCCGGCAGCGGCAGCTTGAACGCGTCCATCAGGACAGCGCCTCCAGCTCCGCCTGCATGCTTTCCAGCAGTTCCAGAGCTTCCATCCAGGCTTCTTCCAGCTCCGCCTCACGCACCTTCAGCTTGGCCTGTTCGGCCAGCAAATCACGCAACTCGTTCTTGCGCATTGGCTCGTAGATATCGCTGTCGCCGAGGCTGGTGTCGATCTTCGCCAGTTTCTCGTGAAGCTTGCCCAGCTCGGCTTCGAGCTTGTCAGCCTCGCGCTTGTGCGGTGCCAGTTGCTGACGCAAGGCGGCCGCAGCCTGACGCTGGGCTTTCTTGTCGGTCTTGTCCGGGTTGACCGGGGTGTTGCTGACCGGGGCATTGCGCTGACGGTAGTCCACCAGCCAGCGGGTGTAGTCTTCCAGATCGCCGTCGAACTCTTCGACCTTGCCGTCCGCCACCAGAAAGAAGTTA
Organism: Pseudomonas sp. ERMR1:02; assembly: GCF_002277815.1. Classification (GTDB taxonomy): domain Bacteria; phylum Pseudomonadota; class Gammaproteobacteria; order Pseudomonadales; family Pseudomonadaceae; genus Aquipseudomonas. The sequence continues at coordinate 340,263 of NZ_NKJI01000001.1, read as the reverse complement.
TCGGTGGTGCTTTTGAGCAGGTGACGGTCGTGGGAGACCACCAGTACCGCGCCACTGAATTCCTGCAGGGCCATGGTCAGCGCCAGGCGCATTTCCAGGTCCAGGTGGTTGGTCGGTTCGTCAAGCAGCAACAGGTTCGGCCGGTCCCAGGCAATCAACGCCAACGCCAGACGCGCCTTCTCTCCACCGGAGAAATTCAGCACCGGCTCGTCGATCCGCGCACCGCGGAAATCGAAACCGCCAAGGAAGTCGCGCAGGCTCTGTTCGCGCTCGGTCGGGGCCAGACGCTGCAAGTGCAGCAAAGGGCTAGCCTTGGCATCCAGAGAGTCAAGCTGATGCTGGGCGAAGTAGCCGACAACGGTGTTCTCGCCACGGGTCAACCGGCCGGCCAGAGGCTCGAGTTCACCCGCGAGGTTTTTGATCAGGGTCGACTTGCCCGCGCCGTTAGGGCCAAGCAATCCAATCCGCGCGCCTGGCGTCAGTTGCAGCTTGACCTTCTCCAACACGGTTTTCTCGCCGTAGCCCAAGCGGGCATCGGACAGGTCGATCAGCGGGCTGGAAATTTTTTGTGATTCGCGGAAAACAAAGTCGAATGGCGAATCGACGTGGGCAGCGGTCAGCTCTTCCATCCGCTCCAGCGCCTTGATCCGGCTCTGGGCCTGACGGGCCTTGGTGGCCTGGGCCTTGAAGCGGGCGATGTAGCTTTCCATGTGCGCACGTTGCACCTGCTGCTTCTCATAGGCCTGCTGCTGCTGGGCCAGACGCTCGGCACGGGCACGCTCGAAGGCGCTGTAGCCGCCACGATACAAGGTGATCTTGCGTTGATCGACGTGGGCCACGTGATCGACAACGGCATCGAGGAAGTCCCGGTCGTGGGAGATCAGCATCAGGGTGCCGGGATAACTTTTGAGCCACTCTTCGAGCCAGATGATGGCGTCAAGGTCCAAGTGGTTAGTCGGTTCGTCGAGCAGCAACAAATCCGAAGGGCACATCAAGGCTTGCGCCAGATTCAGACGCATCCGCCAGCCACCGGAGAAATCTCCGACCTGGCGATCCATCTGCTCATTGGTGAAGCCCAGGCCTGCCAGCAACTTGCGCGCCCGGGCGTCGGCGGTGTACCCGTCGGCGCTGTCGAGTTCCGAGTGCAGGCGGGCCTGTGCAGCACCGTCATGGGCTGCTTCGGCTGCCGCCAGGTCGCGTTGCACCTGGCGCAGGCGCAGGTCGCCATCGAGCACGTAGTCGACCGCCAGGCGCTCGAGCGTGTCGACCTCCTGGCGCATGTGGGCGATACGCCAGTCGGCCGGCAGGAAGCAGTCACCCGAATCCGGGTGCAGTTCACCCCGAAGCAAGGCGAACAGGCTCGATTTGCCGGCGCCATTGGCACCGATGAGGCCGGCTTTGTGGCCGGCGTGCAGGGTCAGCTCGGCGTCTTCTAGCAGACGTTGCGGGCCACGCTGTAAAGTCAGGTTCTGAAGTCGAATCATAATGGCGGCGGAGTCTACCAGCTTCGCTCGCAACTGGCGCGAGTAGCACTATGTCCTCTGACCTGTGGAGCTTTTCCGAGATTACCTATTCCCGTCGCGGCGTTGAACGCGCGTGCCTGCAATTGCAGTCGAAGGGCGCGAACGTGTGCCTGCTGCTGTGCGGGCTGTGGCTGGGAGAACGTGGAGTGACCTTCGACGAACAGCGATTGAAGCTGCTTCGTGATATAGCCGGGCCTTGGGACGCTGAGGTCGTTCAACCGGTGCGCGCCCTGCGAGAGCGATGGAAAGTCGCCGCTGGCGAAGATGCCGGCCTGAATAATTTGCGTGAAGAAGTGAAGACACTGGAACTGGAAGCTGAACGACTTCTGTTATTGCGACTGGAACGAGTGGCGCAAGACTGGCCGCAGGATGAGGCGACCGATTTATCGGCCTGGCTCGAAGGCGTGGCAGCGCGCGCCACCCAACTGGACCACGACGCGCTGCATCAGCTGCGCGTCGCGGTATCCGGCACTTAGGAAGCGCTGGTTGGGGTGGTGGCAGTGCTCGACGGTGCAACTGGCGTTGGCGCAGTGGTGGCTGTCGAGATAGTTGCTGCTGGCGCAGGGGCAGCCGAAGCGGATGGCGCTGGCGTTGCTGGCTTGGCAGCAGGTGCCGGGGTCGGCTTGGCAACAGCGGCAGGTTTTTTAACCGCAGGCTTGGCAGCAGGTTTTGCAGCGACAGGTTTAGCTGCTGGTTTTGCAGCCGGTTTGGCAGCGGCAGGTTTTGCAGCAGTGGCTGGCTTGGCGGCCGCAGGTTTTGCTGCAGCAGTTCTCGCAGCCGGTTTAGCTGCTGGTTTTGCAGCTGGCTTGGCAGCGGTTTTACCCGCGACAGGTTTTGCGGCCGACTTGGCAGCAGGTTTTGCAGCGGCTGTTTTAGCAGCTGGTTTTGCGGCTGGTTTTGCAGCCGTTTTGGCCACTGCGGTTTTCGCCACGCCCGGTTTCGCGGCAGCGGTTCTTGCAGCTGGTTTTGCGCCAGCAGTTTTAGCAACGGCTGGCTTGGCAGCCGGTTTGGTAGCCGCAGTTTTAACAGCCGGTTTAGCAGCGCTGGCAGCGACTGGTTTTTTCGCCGCAGGTTTAGCGGCAGGTTTTACTGCGGCTTTCACCGGTGCTTTGGCAACCGGTTTGGCGGCAGTCTTGGCCGGTGCTTTTGCGGCAACCGGGCTGGCAGCGGCTTTCTTCGCAGGAGCCGCAGCAGGCTTGGCCGCACGCAGGGACAACGCCTTGCCGACAGCCTCTTGTACACGACCAACACCCTGGGCCAATTTCAGGCTTTCCTGAGCGTCGCGCTTGAGTTGCAGAATGTAGCCGCGAGTGTCCGACTGACGCTCCTTGAGTGCATCAAGCAGGTCTTCGAGCGCCTTTACTCCGTCCTTGGCTTTGGCTTGTGCCTTGGCCTTTCCGGCCGCTGCAGCGTCCTGCAATTTGGTGCGGGATTTGTGCAATTTTTCCTGCGCTTTTCCGCGCTGCTTTTCCAGTTTGGCGAGCAATTTTTCAGCATCAGCCAAGGCTTCGGAACAAGCGGTTTCCAGATGCTCGAGCAGGCTGCCCGAGAGTTGTTGGAGTAAGTGCAACGGGGTATTTACAGGCTTCTTGGTGGCCGACATGGTTTACCTCCTGGCTGACGTGGGTGCGGCTCATACTAGACCTCTGCTGCTACCGCCGCTAGGGCATCTTGACAGTATCCAAAGCGTTGCGTTGCAACAGATGGAAAATGTTCTGCACTTGAGCAAAAGCAGTTCACCGTTAAGCACATTCACACTGGCATAATCGCCCGCATCTCAGGCTGGAGAGTGCCCATGTCGCGCTACCTTTTTTTATCGCTGTGCGTGATTTTTTCCGTGGCTCAGGCCGCCGAAAAAAACCAGGAAAATGACGCTCACGATCTCGCTTACAGCCTGGGTGCGAGCCTCGGCGAACGCTTGCGTCAGGAGGTTCCCGACCTGCAACTCAAAGCACTGGTCGAAGGTTTGCAGCAAGCCTATCAAGGCAAGCCGCTGGCGTTGAAAGACGAGCAGATCGAACAGATTCTGACCGAACACGAAGCCCGGGTTGCCATGCAAACATCTGCGCCGCAAAGCGAACTGGCACTGGAAAAGGAGCAACGTTTTCTCGCCGAAGAAAAATCCAAACCCGGTGTGCGAGAACTGGCGGATGGAATACTGCTGACGGAATTGGCACCGGGTACCGGTGCCAAGGCCGGACCGAACGGCAAGGTGCAGGTGCTTTACATCGGACGCCTTCCTGACGGCACAGTGTTCGACCAGAACAGCCAGCCGCAATGGTTCAGTCTCGATAGCGTTATCAACGGCTGGCGTAGCGCATTGCAGCAAATGCCGGTCGGCGCGAAATGGCGTCTGGTGATTCCATCGGCACAAGCCTATGGCGCCGACGGTGCCGGTGACCTGATCGCGCCGTTCACCCCGCTGGTGTTTGAAGTCGAATTGCGCGGCGCCACCGGCTGATAGCGCAAATGAAAACGGTGCGCCTTGGCGCACCGTTTTCGGGGTCTTGCGGAAAGCGCGGTTCAGGCCTGGACCGAATCGGTTTCCTTGTGAGCGGTGTGCAGCACTTCGATCAGGCAGTCTTCCAGTTCGAAGCGTTCGTGCAACAGACCACCCAGCGTCTTGAACTCTTCAGCAACACACTTGCCGGCATCGCACAGGTCATTGAACGCGAGCAGTTTCTCGGTAATGACATCGATGCGCGGATAGATGGTCTCGGCGAGCTCCAGACCACGCTTGTCGTTGAAGGCTTTGGCCTCCCCCGTCAGCTGTTCATAGATCTCGAAGTGCCCGGCGGACACATAATCGACCAGTACGCCGCAGAACTCCTGCAAAGGTTTGCGGTTCTCGCCCAGAGCCTCAGGCTTGGCGCCGAGCGCATCATAGGACCGAACGAGTTCGTGACGTTCCTGCAACCAGCGATCGATCAGCAGATGTACTCCACCCCAACGTTCCTGAGCATTCTGACAACTTTCGAGCATGGCGGTCTCTCTTCCCTTGTGGGTCATGCTGCTCTACACCCGTTGTACTCCTGAAGATCAAGAGTCAGCCCGGCAGAGCGTCATCGAGCAACATAAATCCAATGACACGTGCGGGCCAGATTATGCCCGCGCGACGGTGGCTTCAAGGTACGCAGGCGATAAAGTTCATACAAGTGTTTAATCACCGGCCAGGACCTGGTGCGACGACTCGCCGCTGAGCGGTCGTCGAACCGCGTTCCAGACAAGGCGCAACAGCTGATAAATACCGAGAGTCATCATCGCGACAAAGAACAGCAAACTCCACTCCGGGATGCTCAAATCGAACAGCGTCCAGGAGATCTGCGCACAGTCGATGGTGCCTTTGAACATCTGCTGCACAACATAGCTCCACGGAGCGTTGGCGAACAGGTCAGCCAGATTGGGCGTGCAGATCGATAAATGCACTGGATCACTTTGCAACAGCACCTGCCGCCACGCCGTGACCGTACCAGCCAGGCTACAGAGCAGGCCTAGCAGCCAATACAGGAATGAACCAAGGCGACCAGGCCCGTGCACTGCCGCCATCAGGCAGACACCGACCAGCAATGCCAGGCAAAACCTTTGCAAAAGGCACAATCCACACGGTATGAGGCCGACGGAATACTCCAGATAGTAGGACACGCCCAAGACCAGGGTACCCGTAACGAAAACCGTGAAAAACAAAGAGCGTGTGCAGGCCAAAGACATGGCTTTTCCGTAACAGTAAGAGTCGACGGCTACGGTAGAGGAAAGCGCTCGGGCGTTTCAAGGCAGGCTGGCAGGGACACTTCAGCAGAGGTGTAGGGAATTCCCGACAACTGCTAGAGGATTAGGCGTAGTCCATTGTAGGACTTTGCTGAAGACGCACCGCGAAAGTAAAATTCCGACAAAACACAGGCAATGGGGTCGCCCATTCGAGCGCCCCTTCATTCGCGTATCAAGCGTGCGCCGAGACCGGCAACGGCGCTGCCAGCAAGCGCTCATCCAGCAAGCCCAGACCTTCCTGGAATAGCTGATTGCTACGCTCGGTGTCACCCATCTGCGCCAGCAGCCGCGCCAGTTCGGCGCACGCTTCCGGGTTGCGTTGCACACGCAGGCTGCTTTCCAGATAGTCCCGCGCCTTGCCCCAAAGGCTGCTTTGCAAACACAGCCGTCCCAGGGTCAGTAACAAGCTTGAGTCGGAAGGGTGATCCTTGAGCCAGCCCTCGGCGAGGTTCAGCTGACGAGCCGGATCACTGCCGCGAACCAACCCGTAAAGCCGTGCCAGGTGACTGTCATAGTTGCGCTTGAGCGCCGTACGTAAAACCTCTTCGGCCTCGACCTGCGCGCCCAGTTGCCGCAACTGATCGGCATAGGCGAGCACCAGTTGCGGTTCCTGACGCTGAGCCGAAGTCAGCTGCTGCCAGGCGCGATTGAGCGATTGCAAACCGACGGCCCCGTCCTCTTCCTGATGCGCCGCCAGGGTCAGATTTTTACCCCAGGCTTGGCGCTCCAGCTCAGCCAGTTCAGCCGCTGGCAGGACTTTGTCCTTGCGCAGTTCCGGCAGCAGGCGAATGACCGCCGACCACTCGCCTCGCTGCTGAAGCAGGCGCTGCAACTGGCGCAGGGTCTGTACGTTATGAGGATGGCGCTCGTGCATCGCTTGCAACGTCGCCAGGGCGCCGTCGGTATCACCCCGATCGGTCTGCAATTGTGCGTGATTCAAAGCAATTGCCAACTCGGCCTGAGGCTGGCGCTCCAGCGCACGCTCCAGCAGGTTGTCGCTCTCCTCGTAATGCCCCTGTTCGTTCGCAGCGCGCGCAGCACCGAGGTAATAAAGCAGCGGTTGGCGCTCGGCCTCCGCGGCCCGATGCAGATGACGCTGCGCACTGGCCCAGCGACCTTCGGCCAGGTCCAGCTGCCCGTGTTCGATCGCTACCTGTACCCGGCGACTGCGATTGCGCCGTGACCAGGGATTGACCACGCCGCCGGAAGTCGTCACCAACTCGATCAGCGCTTTGATGCCCCAGAACACCAGCCAAAGCACGGCGACCAGCGCCAGCGTCGCCCACAGACTCGATTCGAAGCGAAAGCTCCTATAGGCGATCAGCACGTAACCGGAATGTTCGGCTATTGCCAACCCCAACGCAGCCGCAGCGGCGATGGCCAGAAACACGATCACATACAGGCGCTTCATGGAGTGGCCTCCTGCGTGGTGCTCGCGGCAGGCTTGGCCAGCGGCTTGATCGAGTCCTCGGCGTTAACATTGCGCCGTTCCAGATACCCCTGAACCGCGCTGAGCGTACCGGTCAGGTCCGGGGTAACCACGGTAACGGGCTGCTTGCTCAATTCGGCTACCTGCTCAAGCATCACCTTACTCTGCGGGTTGTCCGGGTTGAAGTTACCCTTGAGCACGTCGCGCGCCTCGTCCAGCGCCTGGCTGTACACCGCTGCCTGGCCATTGAGCGCGGCCCATTGCGCCTGTTCCAGTGTCAGACTCAAAGCCAGGCGTACCTGGCTCAGGCTCTGTCCGGCGAGCAACGGACGGACATTTTTATTGGCGTCGAAATCGATGCGGATGTAGCGCGAGATTTGATCCCACCATTGTGCCCAGCGGCTGGCGCCGTCGCCATCGGCAGTCAGGCCCAGCAGGGATTCGCCACGATCTTTGTACTCGGGTGCGAGCTCGGTGAGGCCGACCACCTGTTCGCGCAGTGCACCCAAACGCAGGAACAGCCCGGTGCGATCCGGCTGCTCGGTGCTGCGCAAAGCCACCAGGGTTTTGGCCACCTGTTCGCGAGCAGCGAAGGCACCGGGGTCATTTTGTTCACGGAGAATTTCGTCGGCGCCCTGAACCAGTGCCTGGGCGCTGCTGATGTCCTGCAACGCGGACAGGCGCAGGCTGGCCAGACGCAACAAGTGCTCGGCCTCGGCCAGTCGCCAGTCCTTGCGGCTGGCGCCAAGAACGGTTTCCAGACGTTGATTGAGTCGCTGCTGATCACCCTGAAGCTGAATCACCAGACGACTGCGCTCTTCCAGCACATCGGCGCCGGGCAGTTGCTCCAGACGCGCACTCAGGCGCTGCTCATTGAGCTTCAGGCTTTGCGCCTCGTCGCTCAAACTCTGCACCTGGCTCAACTGCTGTTGATTGGTCGCTTGCAGGTGGCGCACCTGCCAGACTCCCCAACCGCCCACCGCAATACCGGCAGCGCCCAGCAACAGTGCGACAATTGCCAGCCCATTGCCTCGGCGCTGCACTGCAGCAGGTGACAGCGGCGCTTCATCAACAAGTGCATCAACCGGTGCATCAAGCACTGGCCGGACGTCATCTTTAGGCAAGGCTGTTTCGCTCACGTATCCATCCTTTGCATTAGAGAACGGGCACGGGATGCTCCCGTAACGCCGTCAGCAAAGCCGCGGCACTGGCGCCACGACAATCCACAACTGTCAGGGCACCGGCAGCACGTGCCAGCTCGGCGACCCTGGGGCTTGGTACAAACAACGGCAACTGCGCCAACTGCGGCCAGGCTTCGCCAGCCAATTGATGCAGGTGCTCAAAACCCTGTCCACTGCTGACCACCAGTGCATTCAGGCGTTCCGCTTCGATCCGTCCCGTAAGCGCGGCGGGCGGATAGTGCGGCAGCTCGCGGCGGTACAACTCCAGATACTCGACGCTAGCACCTCGCTCACGCAAGCGCTCAGCCAGCAGTTCGCGCCCGCCCTCCCCGCGCAGGATCAGCACACGCTGATCAGGGCGGGCGATAGCCTCGCGCAAATTCGCAAGCTCAAGCAAGGCTTCACTGTCATCGCCTTCCTGCGGGAAGCTCACATCCAAGCCATGATCTTCAAGGATCTGCGCCGTCGCCGCACCGACGCTGAACCACTTCACTCGCAAAGTTTTCGAGCAAAACCGGTCGAGCAGTTCGACGCCGATCCGCGCGGCGGGCTTGCTGACCACGATCACCGCGCAGTAGCGATCCAATTCCCGGATCACGTCGCGCATTGTGTCAGAGACAGGGACCGGCACTATGTCCAAAAGCGGCAAGCTGGTGCTGAAAATCCCCTGCGCGGCCAACAGACTGCCCAGCGCCGCCGACTCATCCGCCGGACGCGTCAGCAGCAGGCGCCAGCCCGTCACTCGTGGCCTGCCTCGCCATAGACCGCTTTCAGAATGTCGGCGGCGCCCTGGCTCAAAAGATCTTCGGCGACTCGCACACCCAAGGCTTCGGCATCGCCACGCGGCGCACGCGCCTGGGCACTGAGCAGCAGACCGCCACTCGGATCACCCACCAGGCCACGCAACCAGATCTGCTCGCCCTCAAGCACGGCATAGCAGGCGATCGGCACTTGGCAGCCGCCATTCAGATGTTTGTTGAGGGCACGTTCGGCCGTCACACGAGTAGCAGTGTCCTGGTGATGCAGCGGCGCCAGCAGCGTATGAATTTCGCTGTCAACGCTGCGGCACTCGATCCCCACTGCGCCTTGGCCACCGGCCGGCAGGCTGTCGTCGACACTGATGGCCGAGGTGATGCGATCTTCAAAACCCAGCCGGATCAAACCGGCGGACGCGAGGATGATGGCGTCGTATTCGCCGGCATCAAGCTTGGCCAGGCGAGTGTTGACGTTGCCGCGCAGGAAGCGGATTTCCAGGTCCGGTCGACGGGCCAGTAACTGAGCCTGACGGCGCAGGCTCGACGTGCCGACGATGCTGCCGGATGGCAACTCTTCAAGGCTGGCATAGGTATTGGAGACGAATGCATCGCGCGGGTCTTCGCGCTCGCAGATACAAAACAGACCGAGGCCTTCGGGGAAGTCCATCGGCACGTCTTTCATGGAGTGCACGGCAATGTCAGCTTCGTTTTCCAGCAGCGCGGTTTCCAGTTCCTTGACGAACAGGCCTTTGCCGCCGATTTTCGACAACGGCGAATCGAGTAGCTTGTCGCCACGACTGACCATCGGAACCAACGTCACGAGCAGGCCAGGATGGGCCTCTTCCAGACGGGCTTTGACGTATTCGGCCTGCCACAGGGCGAGAGCACTTTTGCGGGTGGCGATGCGGATTTGGCGAGAGGACATGGATCAATCCGTACTGAATAGATACGACGGATAATAACAGCTCAGCCAAATCCACTTTGACTTGTATCAGAAACTACTCGCCCTCCCTGGCCCCGGATATCCGGCAATCGGGTGTGAAATTCGCCTGCGAACAGCGAATTAAAGCTGTTGCATCATTTTCCGCACGCCGGCCACATGGCGCCGACTGACGATCAATGCGTCGCCGTTCAGGCCCTTCAGGAACAACTGAAAATGTCCCAGCGGCGTTCGTTGCAAGCGTTCGATACGCTCGCGAGCCACCAGGGCGTTGCGGTGGATGCGCACGAAACGGTCACCGAATTCGTCTTCAAGGGCCTTGAGCGGTTCATCCAGTAGCACTTCGCCGGCTTCGTGGCGCAAGGTCACGTATTTGTGATCGGCGATAAAATAAACCACTTGATCCAGCGGAATCAGTTCGATTCCTTTGCGGGTGCGTGCGCTGATATGGCTGCGAGGGCCGCTGCCACTTTCGGCGGCCGGGCGGGTCAGCGCCGAGAGCTGGATACGATTGGGGCGTTCGGCTTTTTTAATGCGTCATGTAAATGTTCAGTTCTCACAGGTTTCACCAGATAGCCTACGGCGCTGGCCTGTAAGGCTTCCACGGCAAATTCATCGGGCCCCGTGCAAAACACCACGGCGGGCGGGGTTTCGCGCTCGCACAATCGCGCGGCCACCTGCAGACCATCGAGGCCTGGCATGCGGATATCGAGCAGCACGATATCCGGCTTGTGGCTGTCGATCAGTGCCAACGCTTCTTCGCCGTTCGTGGCGCTGGGCTCCAGGACACTGTATCCCTCGAGTTCACCAACCATTCGGCTCAGGCGCTCGCGGGCAAGGGGGTCGTCATCAACGATCAGGACATTCATATTGCGCTGGATTCCTGCGTGAGTCTCGCACAAGGATAGCGTAGACAGGTGAAGTGACGTCTGTCACCGCGATCCACGCTAAGACTAGCGCGAGCGTCAAAAAGTGCCGCTGGTCCGGCAGCTAAATTTACTACTGCCGGGCGATTCGCGGCCCAGGCCCGCATTGGCGACGCATCGCCCCAGGGTTTGCTGATACGCAATCCGAACACCCCTCTTCTTATAGTCAGCGCTGGCATCGAGAAGTGCGCTGATCCTACTGTCCAACTGTAGACGGTTGCCGGGACGATATTGCTCAATTGAAAAATATCGTTGTACTAATAAGGATATCTGTAGGAGCGAGCTTGCTCCGGGCGGCGTTCCGACGATGAACCCACGGGCGACGCGCTTATCCAGAAAGCACGCGTAATCGTTAACGTCCATCGCGAGCGAGCTCGCTCCTACAAAACCAGTCGACCAGTGTCTGCGACAGGATTGGCAACCCTGTTATTATCCGTGGCAACTTCCAATGCCAACTTTCTTCAGCCGATACGAGCGAATTCATGAGCACTGACAAGACCAATCAGTCCTGGGGCGGCCGCTTCAGTGAACCCGTCGACGCCTTCGTCGCCCGCTTCACCGCCTCCGTCACCTTCGACCAGCGCCTGTATCGCCACGACATCATGGGCTCGATCGCCCACGCCACCATGCTGGCCAAGGTCGGCGTGCTGACCGATGCCGAGCGCGACAGCATCACCGATGGCCTGAAGACCATCCAGGGTGAAATCGAGGCCGGTCAGTTCGACTGGCGCGTCGATCTCGAAGACGTGCACATGAACATCGAGGCGCGCCTGACCGACCGCATCGGCGTGACCGGTAAAAAGCTGCACACCGGCCGTAGCCGTAACGACCAGGTCGCCACCGACATACGCCTGTGGCTACGTGACGAAATCGACCTGATCCTGGGCGAAATCACCCGCTTGCAAAAAGGCTTGCTGGAACAAGCCGAGCGCGAAGCGGGCAGCATCATGCCGGGCTTCACACACTTGCAGACCGCGCAACCGGTGACCTTCGGACACCACATGCTGGCCTGGTTTGAAATGCTAAGCCGCGACTATGAACGCCTGGTCGACTGCCGCAAGCGCACCAACCGCATGCCACTGGGCAGCGCCGCATTGGCTGGTACCACCTACCCGATCGACCGCGAGTTCACCGCCCAACTGCTGGGCTTTGACGCAGTAGGCGGCAACTCCCTGGACAACGTGTCCGATCGCGACTTCGCCATCGAATTCTGCTCGGCCGCGAGCATCGCGATGATGCACCTGTCGCGGTTCTCCGAAGAACTCGTGCTGTGGACCAGCGCGCAGTTCCAGTTCATCGATCTGCCGGACCGTTTCTGCACTGGCAGCTCGATCATGCCGCAAAAGAAAAACCCGGACGTGCCAGAGTTGGTGCGAGGCAAGACCGGTCGTGTATTCGGCGCATTGATGGGCCTGCTGACCCTGATGAAAGGCCAGCCTCTGGCCTACAACAAGGACAACCAGGAAGACAAGGAACCGCTGTTCGACGCTGCCGATACCTTGCGAGACTCGCTGCGGGCGTTTGCCGACATGATCCCAGCGATCAAGCCCAAGCACGCCATGATGCGCGAAGCGGCGCTTCGCGGTTTCTCCACCGCCACCGACCTGGCTGACTACCTGGTGCGCCGCGGCCTGCCGTTCCGTGACTGTCACGAAATCGTTGGTCACGCCGTGAAGTATGGTGTGGAAAGCGGCAAGGACCTCGCGGAAATGAGCCTGGAAGAGCTGCGCAAGTTCAGCGACCAGATCGATCAGGACGTATTTGCCGTGCTGACTCTGGAAGGTTCGGTCAATGCCCGTAACCACATCGGCGGCACTGCACCGGCGCAGGTGAAGGCTGCCGTAGCTCGCGGTCAGGCGCTGATCGCCAGCCGCTAAAAAGCTTCGCGGGCAAGCCTCGCTCCTACAGATCACACCAATCCTGTAGGAGCGAGGCTTGCCCGCGAATGCATACTTGAATGCACTACAAAATCTACTTTTTGGACGCGACCATCGCCATAAATGCAGGCATCGCCGCTTCCTTGTCCGCCGCAATCCGCTGCACGTTCGGGTTCTGCTCCAAACGCTCCAGCAGCGCTTTTGCCGCCGGCATATCAGCCAACAGATCGATATCGAACAACTTCTTCCCTACCGCACAAGCCAGTGGCACGCTGTACAGGAAGTACAAATCCGCCACGCTCAGACTCTCGCCCGCCACATAAGGGGCAAACTTGCCATGCCTGCCCAAGCACGCAAACCCCAGCACCAGCTCAGCCTTGGTCTTTTCCTTAATCGCATCCGGCACCGACATGCCGAAAAACGCCTCGGCGAAACAGGCGCGACCAGGTAACTCGATGTACAGCTCGATTTCCTTGGCCAGCGCCAGAACCTGAGCCCGTTCAAAAGGATCGCTTGGCAGCAGTGGCGTGCCTTTCTGGCTTTGCTCGATGTATTCGAGAATCACCGCTGTCTCATTGATGAAACCTTGCTCGACACCCAGCACCGGCACCTTGCTGCGCGGGCTTATGGCCAGCGCCTCGGGGCTGTTGCCTGCGTGAAACGGTACTTCTTCGAATGGCAGTTCCTTTTCCAGTAACGCCAGCTTGACCATGTTGTAGTAGTTGCTGACACAAAATCCATAAAGCTTGAGCATCACAAAGCCTCCAGGCCATGCAGGGGGTTGGCAGTGCCTGTTATAGAACGCCTTGGGCGTTCTCGCCAGCAGCAACACAGCGCTGAATGCGGGTAAACTGACCGCCTTTCCTTGAGGAGCCTGCCATGAGCGAGCCAACCCCCGGCACCAACCAAGACGACATCGACGAAGAAGAGTTCGCCGAGAATACGCTGATCGAAGCCATCGAGAACCAGATCGAAAGCGAAAATCCGCCAGCGGCCAAGGCGACTTTCAATAAATTGACACTGGTGGGTTACGAGCGAGACGAAATCCTCAACCTGATGGCCCACGTTTTGGCGGTAGAAATCGACGCGATCCTCGAAGAAGACCGCGCGTTCAACACCGAATGGTACGAAGCTGCGCTGCGAGCATTGCCAGAATTGCCGCCGGAAAAGAAATAACCCCTCCCCCGTAGGAGCGAAGCTTGCTCGCGAAGGGGCCAACGCGGTTAGCCAGACAAACTGCGTCATCGTTCTTCGCGGGCAAGCCTCGCTCCTACAGTCCTCCCGCGATATCGGGGGAATGCAGCCCATGGCGAAAAAAAGGCTGCTACGAGCACTGGACATGCCGCACAAGCGGGTTCACCTTAGTGGCGCTATCGACCAATTCCTAGAAAGTCTGGAGTCCCTATGTCGCTTACCCCTGAGCTGGTTGCCGAACTGGAAATCCTCGCACTCTTCAACCTGGACAGTTCCCAGGAGGGTTTGAAAATTCATCAGACCGCTGCCCCGAAAGCCATTGCCGCCGCCCAACGCCTGTACGAAAAAGAACTGATCGACCAGCCCGATGGTGGTTATCTGACCAGCCTGGGACGTGACGCCGCACAAAATGTGCAAACCGTGCTGACCATTCTTAGCGTGCAGGAAACAGCCTGAATCCCATCGTATTGCCCACGGAAACCCCGACACGGGATTTCCGCGGGCATACTCGTTTACCTGCTATTCGACGTCGCACTGCGGTAGAAATCTGACGGCAAAAAACCAAAATCAGCTTAAATATCCCGGGATCGAGGCGCTAAACTTCCCTCACCTGAGAGCCCCTGCGTCCGAGCCTGCGAGCCGGTTTGAGCTGACATGATCCGAACCCACGAAATTCGCCCCGATCTGGACGAGGGAATCGACCGCAAGGTTCTCAGCCAACTACGTGCACGCTTTCTGAAGCTCAACGAGGGCCGAAGGGCGCGCGCCATGGAGGGCTTGTCGACCCGCCAGCAAGGGGTACTTAACCTCCTGCCGCTATTTTTCCACGTCAATCATCCGCTACTGCCGGGTTACGTCTCGGGTAGCACGCCGGCCGGGCTGTCCAATTTCGAACCGGACGCCAACGCCCTCGTCGAAGCCCAACGCCTGACCCGCTCGTTTTCCTATAAGCCACGCCACGGCAGCAATCCGCCACGCCCGATCCACGGCCTTTTCCTGATGGGCAGCCTCGGCACCCTGGCCCAGGCCGACCAGAGCGATATGGACGTCTGGGTGTGTCACGCTCCGGATTTGAGTGAGCACGAACTGGCCGAACTACGCAAAAAGTGCCAGCAGCTGGAAATCTGGGCCGCCAGCCAGGGGGCCGAGGCCCACTTCTTCCTGATCGACCCGGCGCGCTTCGTTCTGGGCGAGCGCGACAATCAACTCAGTTCCGAAAACTGTGGCACCACCCAGCACTATCTGTTGCTCGACGAGTTTTATCGCACCGCGATCTGGCTGGCCGGGCGCACGCCAATCTGGTGGCTGGTGCCGGTCTATGAAGAAGCGAATTACGACCGTTACACGCACACGCTGCTGTCCAAACGCTTCATCCGCGCCGACGAAGCCCTCGACCTGGGGCATCTGGCGTTCATTCCGCCGGGGGAATTTATCGGCGCCGGGCTCTGGCAACTGTTCAAGGGAATCGAATCACCTTACAAATCGGTGCTCAAGCTGCTGCTGACCGAGGTTTACGCCAGCGAACACCCAAGGGTGCAGTGCCTGAGCCTGCGTTTCAAACAGGCGGTGTTCGCCAACCGGCTCGACCTTGATGAGCTGGACCCTTACGTCGTGGTTTACCGGCGCATCGAGGAATACCTCATTGCCCGCAACGAGCCGGAACGGCTGGAGCTGGTGCGGCGCGCGCTGTACCTGAAGGTCAACCGCAAACTCACAGGCAACAGTCGCAACCAGAGCTGGCAGCGCACGCTGCTTGAGCGTCTGGCCCACGAATGGCACTGGGATCATCGTCAACTGGCCCTGCTCGACAGCCGCAGTCAATGGAAAGTCCGCCAGGTCACCTCCGAACGCCGAGCGCTGGTCAACGAACTGAATTACAGCTACCGCTTCCTGACCCAGTTCGCCCGCAATGAACAGACCGTCAGCCTGATCAACAAACGCGACCTCAGCGTACTGGGCCGACGCCTGTACGCAGCCTTCGAGCGCAAGGCAGACAAGGTCGAGTTCATCAATCCGGGCATCGCCCCGGATCTGGCCGAAGACACCCTGACGCTGGTGCACGCAGTGAACAAGAGCGAATCGGGGCAATCTCAGTGGGGCTTGTACAACGGTAGTCTGACCGCCCTTGAGTGGGAACATTTTGCCCCGATCAAACGCAGTCGCCAATTGCTCGAATTGCTCACCTGGTGCCACCGCAACGGCGTGATCGACAGCAGCACCCGCCTGGCTTTGCACCCGGGCGGCAGCGACCTGAGCGAGTTCGAGCTGTTCAATCTGCTCGGCAGCTTGCAACAGAGCATCCCCCTGCCTTTGCCGACCGTCGCCGAAGAACCCCTGCTGCGAGCCAGCGTGCCCAGCGAAGTGCTGATTCTGGTGAACGTCGGCGTCGATCCGCTCAAGCATCACCGCGACCTGAACATCCTGATGACCACCGAGCGCACCGACTCACTGAGCTATGCAGGCGTCAGGGAAAACCTGGTGCTGACCCTGGATCAGGTCACGCTCAACAGCTGGAACGAAGTGCTGGTCAATCGATTCGACGGCCCTCACGCCCTGCTCGACTGCCTGCGTGATTACCTCAACAACCTGCCGGACGGTCTGCGGCAGCCCCGGTTGCGCGTGCGTTGCTTCTGCCATAACCGCGCGCAGTTCATCGCCCAGCGCATCGAAGGCATCCTCGACACGGCTCAGAACCTGCTGCTGAGCAAACTCAATCACCGCTACCTGATTCAGGTCCAGCAGCATTACCACGTGCTGGAGCTGGTGCCCGGCCAGGTCAATCATGTCGCCCTGGCCACATTGCCGGCGCTGGTCGACTACCTGAGTGCAGAACTGGCCAGTTACAGTCCTCTGCACCTGGACTCGATGGCGCTGGAAGACCACGACCTCGCGCTGCTCCTGCCCATGGGCCAGCCGGGCTGCATCCAAGTGTTCTACCGAATCAACGAAGACCAGGCGGACCTGTACGTACTCGATGAATTCAATGCCTTGTGGCATGACCGACTGCCGTGGCATGACGAGCAAAGCCTGCTGGTGCCGCTGCAACGATTTCTGCAATCGATCCAGTACCGACGCGAAGCTTTGCTGCCGATGGATACAGCTCAGCCTCGGAGCCTGGACACCCTGTACCACCAACTATTGCCTTCAGGTACAGGCCGGGCGCGCCGGGTCGAAGCCCGTCCGGCACCGCAAACCCCGGTCAACAAACCGTTCTATGACGTGCAGGCGATCGTCGGCAAAGCCGCACCGGGCAAGGTGCAGGTCACGTTGTACTGCAATCAGCGGGAGTTTTCAGAGCTGGAGCATGGCGACCGACTGTTCAGTGTGGTCGCCCGGGAAATCGTCGAGCAGCGCCGCGAGACCGAACGCTACCGCTGCTACATCACCGATCTGGACCTGTCGGGCCTGCTCGGTGACGGTCAGGGCTCAAGCAATTTGTTTCTGCGCTACAAGGCTGAGCTGGAGCGCGCACTGAACGAAGCGCTCGGGCAGGTCTGAGGCGGGATCAAACGTTGTAATCGCCGCCATTGGCTGGCTGAGACTCGACTTCCAGCAGGGTCAATTTCAGGGTCTTGCCGCCCGGTGCCGGCCAGTCGATATGCTGACCAACCTTCAGGCCGAGCAGTGCGCTGCCCACCGGCGCCAGAATGGAAATCTTGCCTTCGTCGGCATTGGCATCCTTGGGGTAAACCAGAGTCAGGTGATAGTCCTTGCCGCTGATCTCTTCGCGGCAGTGAACGCGCGAATTCATGGTCACGACATCGGCGGGCACTTCATCGTGACTGACCAGCGTATCGGCACGGTCCAGCTCGGTTTGCAGCGCAATAACGCCCGGCAGCGTTTCATCCAGGCTGTCGATCAGACGCTCCAGACGTTGAACGTCCAGACGGGTAAGGGTGATGGAAGGTGCGGTCATGATCAGGGCAGACTCCTTTCTTCTGCACGAAAAAAGCAAAACCCCGCCAGAAAAAGGCAGGGTTTTCACGAGCCTCGATGGGTTGAGGCGTATCCGGACACTATCACAGCTCAAAAAATATACAAGGGAACACCTGTAGGAGCGAGCAGGCTCGCGATGGACGCCCGGACAACGCGGGCATACAGACTCCCCGCGTTTTCGTTAACGACCATCGCGAGCATGCTCGCTCCTACAGGAAACTGGAGGCTTTGCGATTGGAGGCCTGCGCGCAAATCACCCGCCGTCGCTCGTCATCAGCCGAGCGCCATTCGCGGATGTCTTCGACATGGCGAAAACATCCGAGGCAGACTTTCTGCTCATCCAACCGACAGATACCGCTGCACGGCGATGGCACGGCCGGGCTGACATTGCTATAGAGCGGCTTGGGCGGGCGGACAGGCGCTGGCTGGGTCACGGTGTTACAGGCCTTCGAAATCGAGTTCGACGCCGGCCTGCTGCTTGACGATGCGCTCAAGCATTTCGCCCAGCTGCTCTTCGCTCTTGTCGCACATCCAGCGTTCACTCTCTTCGTCGAAATCGAAGTGGAAGCCACCGGACACCGCTGCCAGCCACAACTGCCGCAGCGGCTCCTGACGACTGAAGATCAACTGAGTGCCGTTTTCGAACTTGACGGTCAGTACACCGGCCGAGCTCTCCAGATCGATATCCAGGTCGCTGTCGTCAAAGATGTCCTCCAGGGTTTGCTGGGTGGCATCGACCAGATCGTGGAAACGCGCTTCGGACAAACTCATTACGGCAACCTCAAAAAGTGTCTGATCAGGCTCAAGCGCCGCAAGATACGGGCGAGCCCCGGTGATTGCAAAGAATAACGGCCAAGAGGGCTGTTTGTGGGAGCGGGCTTGCTCGCGAATGCGGTGGGTCAGTCGATATTTGCATTGACTGATCCACCGCATTCGCGAGCAAGCCCGCTCCCACAAGGATTGCACAGGGCTGCTGCAACGGGCGAAGGCCCGCCGGACGGGAGCCCCATCACATAGGCAAGCTGCCGGGTGGCCGGTATACTCCGGCGCAATTAATGCATTTTCAAGGATTTCGCCATGAAGCGCCTGATCTCTTCCCTTGCTGCGCTCTCTTCGATCGTCGCTTTTGCCTGCCTTGTGTCGGCCTGCGGTCAAAAAGGCCCGCTATACCTGCCAGACGAAGACCAGGACCCTGCAGCGCAGGCTCAGTCCTCGCAAAAACAGCCTGCCTCCAAGGCGCACAAGCACGACGTCTACCAATAATAAGGGAACCTCATGGACGCTTTTAACTACCGTGACGGTGAGCTGTTCGCGGAAGGTGTTGCCCTGTCTGCCATCGCCGAGCGCTTTGGTACACCGACCTACGTTTATTCCCGTGCCCACATCGAAGCCCAATACCTGGCCTACGCCGATGCGCTGGCCGGTATGCCGCACCTGGTCTGCTTCGCGGTCAAGGCCAACTCCAACCTGGGTGTACTGAATGTCCTGGCGCGCCTTGGCGCCGGTTTCGACATCGTTTCCCGTGGCGAGCTGGAACGCGTGCTTGCCGCTGGCGGCAGCGCCGACAAGATCGTGTTCTCTGGCGTCGGCAAGACCCGTGACGACATGCGACGCGCCCTGGAAGTCGGCGTGCATTGCTTCAACGTCGAGTCCACTGACGAGCTGGAACGCCTGCAAGTAGTGGCCGCCGAGCTGGGTGTTCGTGCACCGATCTCGCTGCGCGTGAACCCGGACGTCGATGCCGGCACTCACCCGTACATTTCTACCGGTCTCAAAGAGAACAAGTTCGGCATCGCCATCGCTGACGCTGAAGACGTGTACGTGCGCGCCGCGCAACTGCCGAACCTGGAAGTGGTTGGCGTCGATTGCCACATCGGTTCGCAACTGACCACCCTGCCGCCATTCATCGATGCTCTCGACCGCCTGCTGGGCCTGGTCGACCGCCTCGGCGACTGCGGCATCTATCTGCGCCACATTGACCTCGGTGGCGGTTTGGGCGTGCGTTATCGCGATGAAGAGCCGCCTTTGGCTGCCGACTACATCAAGGCCGTGCGCGAGCGTCTCGACGGGCGCGACCTGGCGCTGGTATTCGAGCCGGGCCGCTTTATCGTGGCCAACGCCGGCGTGCTGCTGACTCAGGTCGAGTACCTCAAGCACACCGAACATAAAGATTTCGCCATCGTCGACGCGGCCATGAACGACCTGATCCGCCCGGCGCTGTATCAAGCCTGGATGGACGTTACCGCCGTGCGTCCGCGCAGCACCGCTGCACGCGCCTACGACATCGTCGGCCCGATCTGTGAGACCGGCGACTTCCTGGCCAAGGAACGTGAGCTTGCCCTGGAAGAAGGCGACTTGCTGGCTGTGCATTCGGCCGGTGCCTACGGGTTTGTCATGAGTTCCAACTACAACACCCGCGGCCGTGCCGCTGAAGTGTTGGTGGACGGTGATCAGGCATTTGAAGTGCGTCGCCGTGAGACGGTAGCCGAGTTGTTCGCTGGCGAAAGCCTGCTGCCGGAGTAAAACCATGCTGCTGCGTTTTACCAAGATGCACGGCCTGGGCAATGACTTCATGGTCCTCGACCTGGTCAGCCAGCACGCGCACATTCTGCCCAAGCACGCCAAGCTGTGGGGCGATCGGCATACCGGTATCGGTTTCGACCAGTTGCTGATCGTCGAAGCACCGAGTAACCCGGACGTGGATTTCCGCTATCGGATCTTCAACTCCGACGGCTCCGAAGTGGAACAATGCGGTAATGGTGCACGCTGTTTCGCCCGTTTCGTGCTCGACAAGCGTCTGACCACAAAGCGGCAGATCCGTGTCGAAACCAAAAGCGGCGTCATCGAGCTGGACGTTCGTAGCGATGGGCAGATCGGTGTCAATATGGGTGCCCCACGCCTGGTGCCGGCCGATATTCCGTTCCAGGCACCGGAGCAGGCCCTGAGCTATCAGGTCGACGTCGACGGTACGCAGGTCGAGCTGGCTGCGGTTTCCATGGGTAATCCCCATGCCGTGCTGCGGGTCAGCGACATCAACAACGCACCGGTGCATGAGCTGGGGCCGAAAATTGAACACCACCCGCGCTTCCCGGCGCGGGTCAATGTCGGCTTTATCCAGATCATCGACCGCAACCGCGCGCAGTTGCGCGTCTGGGAGCGCGGGGCCGGGGAAACCCAGGCCTGCGGTACCGGCGCCTGTGCCGCCGCGGTGGCCGCGATCAGCCAGGGGTGGATGGATTCGCCGCTATTGATCGACCTGCCTGGCGGGCGTCTGTCCATTGAATGGGCAGGCCCTGGCAAACCGGTCATGATGACCGGCCCGGCAGTGCGCGTATACGAAGGACAAGTGCGTCTTTGAGTGAGCCAAAGCCATGACCGATAAGCCACAGGTACCCGCCCGCAAGCCCGACGAATCAGCGTCCGAAAGCCTGGAGGCGGCGGCGATTGCCGCGTACCTGGAGGCTCATCCGGATTTCTTCGTCGAGCACGAAGAACTGCTGCCGGCCTTGCGCATCCCCCACCGACGCGGCGATACCGTGTCCTTGGTCGAACGGCAGATGACCATCCTGCGCGACCGCAACATCGAGTTGCGGCACCGCCTCTCGCATTTGATGGACGTTGCCCGCGACAACGACCGCCTCTTCGACAAGACCCGCCGCCTGATTCTCGCGCTGATGGACGCCAGTACCCTGGAAGACGTGGTGATGTGCGTCGAAGACAGCCTGCGTCAGGACTTCCAGGTGCCCTTCGTCAGCCTAATCCTGCTCGGCGACAACCCCATGCCGGTCGGCCGCTGGGTCACCCACGCGCAGGCGCAAGTGGCCATTGGCGGCTTGCTGCTGGAAGACAAAAGCGTCAGCGGCAGCCTGCGCGAGCATGAGCTGGACTTCCTGTTCGGCGAAGAACAGCGTAAGCAGATCGGCTCCACCGCCGTCGTTGCCATCAGTCATCAGGGCATCCACGGCATTCTGGCCATCGCCAGCCGTGAT
Organism: Pseudomonas sp. ERMR1:02; assembly: GCF_002277815.1. GTDB lineage: Bacteria > Pseudomonadota > Gammaproteobacteria > Pseudomonadales > Pseudomonadaceae > Aquipseudomonas. Next base: position 318,748 of record NZ_NKJI01000001.1, on the reverse strand, counting down.
CCGCAGCACTACAAAAGCTCGGTGGGCACGCTGTTCCTGAGCTACATCGCCGAAGTCATGGGCCGCGTGCTGCCACGGATCAACAGCTCCCTGCGCTCGGTACGCTGATCATGGAACGGCAACTGGACGCTTACTGCGAACACCTGCGCAGTGAGCGGCAGGTGTCGCCGCACACGCTGTCGGCCTACCGCCGCGATCTCGACAAAGTGCTGGGCTGGTGCGCTAAACAGAACATCGACAGCTGGGCCGCGCTGGACATCCAGCGCCTGCGCAGCCTGATCGCCCGCCTGCATGCCCAAGGCCAATCCTCTCGCAGCCTGGCGCGGCTGCTGTCGGCGGTGCGCGGGCTCTACCATTATCTGAACCGCGAAGGTCTGTGCGACCACGACCCGGCCAACGGCCTGGCGCCGCCCAAGGGCGAACGCCGCCTGCCGAAAACCCTCGACACCGACCGCGCACTGCAACTGCTTGAAGGGGGAGTCGAAGACGACTTTCTCGCTCGCCGGGATCAAGCCATTCTCGAGCTGTTCTACTCCTCCGGGTTGCGTCTGTCGGAGCTGACCGGTCTGAATCTCGATCAGCTTGATCTGGCGGATGGCATGGTCCAGGTGCTCGGCAAGGGCAGCAAGACGCGTCTGCTACCGGTGGGCAAGAAGGCTCGCGAGGCGCTGGAGCTATGGCTGCCTTTGCGGGCCATGGCCAACCCAACGGACGATGCGGTGTTTGTCAGCCAACAAGGTCGGCGCCTGGGTCCACGGTCGATTCAGCTACGCGTCAAAGCGGCTGGCGAACGTGAGCTGGGGCAAAACCTGCACCCGCACATGTTGCGGCATTCCTTCGCCAGCCATTTGCTGGAGTCCTCCCAGGACCTGCGGGCGGTGCAGGAATTGCTCGGCCACTCGGACATCAAGACCACGCAGATCTATACACACCTGGACTTCCAGCACCTGGCCACGGTCTATGACAGCGCCCATCCACGGGCCAAACGCATTAAAGGCGATGATTCATGACTCTCCAACTGATCACCTTCGACCTCGATGACACCCTGTGGGACACCGCCCCGGTGATCGTCAGTGCCGAAGCCGTATTGCGCGAATGGCTGACCGAACATGCGCCCAATCTTGGTGCAGTTCCGGTGGAACATCTGTGGGCCATTCGCGAACATATTCTGAGCAGCGAACCGAGCCTCAAGCACCGCATCAGCGCCCTGCGTCGACGCGTATTGTTCCAGGCACTGGAAGAGTCCGGTTATACCCACGCAGAAGCGTCGGACCTTGCCGACCAGAGTTTCGAAGTGTTTTTGCACGCCCGGCATCAGCTGGAGATCTTCCCGGAGGTGCAACCGACCCTGGAAGTGCTGGCCAACCACTACGCCCTCGGCGTGGTCACCAATGGCAACGCCGATGTGCGGCGGCTGGGGCTGGCGGACTACTTCAAGTTCGCGTTGTGCGCCGAAGACATCGGCATCGCCAAACCCGATGCACGACTGTTTCATGAAGCATTGCAACGCGGAGGTGCAACCGCCGAGACAGCGGTGCATATCGGCGATCATCCGGGTGACGATATTGCCGGTGCCCAGCAAGCGGGGCTGCGCGCGATCTGGTTCAACCCGACGGGCAAAGTCTGGGAGGCCGAACGCTTGCCGGATGCCGAGATTCGCAGCCTGACCGAGTTACCGGCATTGTTGGCGCTGTGGAATGCCCAACACTGACATTTAATAACACACGACCTTGTAGGAGCCGGCTTGCTGGCGAAGGCGGCAGGTCAGTCGATATCAATGCTGAATGATAAAACGTCTTCGCCAGCAAGCCGGCTCCTACACGGGCTTGCGCCAGACGCGTGATTTTGTTTCAGGCATGAAAAAGCCCGCAGCGACGGCGGGCTTTTTCAGCAAGCGCGAAGCTGGCTCAGATAGGCCGGCTGCCGTACTTGTTGTCAGGCTTCTTGGGCGGATCGGCGACCACATTGGCCTCCACTTCCTGCACCCTGCCACCACGAGCGAGGAACTCTTCCATGGCCTTGGCCAGGGCGTCACGTTCCTTGTTCTTGGCTTCGACACTCGGCAGCTCATCGACCGACACCGCAGCCTTGGCCTTGCCTTTGGCGGTTGGAGCGGGCGTATCTCCGCCATCGTCTTCAGCGACGTCTTCGGCCGCTGCTTCCAGACCTTCTTCGGTTTCGTCGTCGTCGCCTACTTCGAGGTCGTCGTTTTCCAGATCATCGTCGCTCATGTTCTACCTCATGACTTGCGAAAAGCAGATTAGTTATAGCCCAGCTTTGCCCTCTGTCGAAGGCTGCCGGAAAATTCAATAACCGCTGGTGACCAGCGGTTCATGCCTCCTCACCGTGAACGGTGGCGAGGACTTTACGGGCACCGCCAAAATCACGGTGCTCGCCCAGATAAACACCTTGCCAGGTTCCTAACGCCAGTCGACCCGCCGAGATTGGCAGACTGAGCTGACAGCCAAGCACGCTGGCCTTGAAGTGCGCCGGGAGGTCGTCCAGGCCTTCGTCGTTATGCTCATAGCCGTCTGTTCCTTGTGGGATCAGACGATTGAAAAACCGTTCGAAGTCGCGACGTACCGCCGGATCGGCGTTCTCGTTGATGGTCAACGACGCCGAGGTATGCTGCAGCAATAAATGCAACAGACCAACCCGACATGCCTTGAGTTCAGGCAAGCCAGCGAGTAACTCGTCCGTTACCAGATGAAAGCCCCGAGGCCTCGCCCGCAGGGTTATCAGAGTCTGTTGCCACATACAGTTCTCCGCACGTTCGGGGCGCATTCTAGCGCGCTCTGGGAAAAAACAAAGGCCCTAATAATCCTTCCATCATGTAAGCCTTCGGCGGCATAAAAACACGCGTCGTAAACGTTCATAAAGCTGTAAGAAAAAACCTTTCAGCTGCACTTCCAATGATAAATCGCGGACAAAAAAATGCCCGGCAAGCCGGGCAAGTTTTTTTCATGCGCGTGCTTACATGTTGTAGCCGCGTTCGTTGTGAAGTGCCAGATCGATACCGACCGATTCTTCTTCGTCGGTGATACGCAGGCCCATGACCGCATCCAGGACCTTAAGGATGATGAAGGTGACGATCGCGGTGTAGATCACCGTGAAGCCAACACCTTTGCACTGAATCCACACTTGTGCGGCGATGTCGGTCACGGTGCCGAAGCCACCCAGGGACGGTGCAGCGAATACACCGGTCAGGATCGCGCCGAGGATACCGCCGATACCGTGTACGCCGAAGGCGTCCAGGGAGTCGTCATAGCCCAGTTTGCGCTTCAGAGTGGTGGCGCAGAAGAAGCACACCACGCCAGCTGCCAGACCGATGATCAGCGAACCCATCGGGCCAACAGTACCGGCCGCCGGAGTAATTGCGACCAGACCGGCGACCACACCCGAGGCGATGCCCAGAGCACTTGGTTTTCCGTGGGTGATCCACTCGGCGAACATCCAGCCCAGTGCCGCAGCAGCGGTAGCGATCTGGGTCACCAGCATCGCCATACCGGCAGTGCCGTTGGCCGCAGCGGCGGAACCGGCGTTGAAGCCGAACCAGCCGACCCACAGCATTGCGGCGCCCATCAGGGTGTAGCCGAGGTTGTGCGGCGCCATCGGGGTGGTTGGGAAGCCTTTACGCTTGCCCAGCACCAGGCAGGCAATCAGACCCGCCACACCGGCGTTGATGTGAACCACCGTGCCGCCCGCGAAATCGAGCACGCCCCAGTCACCCAACAGCGAACCCGGACCGCTCCAGACCATGTGCGCAATTGGCGCGTAAACCACGGTGAACCAAACGCCCATGAAGATCAGCATCGCGGAGAACTTCATCCGCTCAGCGAACGCACCGACGATGAGCGCCGGGGTGATGATCGCGAAGGTCATCTGATAGGTGACAAACACTGCCTCAGGGAACAACGCCGCCGGGCCAGTAATGCTGGCAGGCGTGACGCCCGCGAGGAAGGCCTTGGCAAAGCTGCCGACAAAGGAGTTGAAGTTGACGACGTTGGCTTCCATCCCCGTGGTGTCGAACGCCATGCTGTAGCCATAAATGAACCACAGGATGGTGACCAGGCCGGTAATGGCAAAGCACTGCATCATCACGGAAAGAATGTTTTTCGACCGAACCATGCCGCCGTAGAACAGCGCAAGGCCGGGAATGGTCATGAACAGCACGAGGGCTGTCGAGGTCAACATCCAGGCGGTATCGCCGGAGTTGAGGACTGGAGGCGCCACCGGATCTGCCGCCATGGCCAGGCCGGGCATTACGAGGGACAACAGGGCTCCTAGCCCTGCGAATTTACGCAGAGTCATATTGTTTTCTCCTGGGGCGTTGGGTTTGTGGCGGCTTAGATTGCGTCGGTATCGGTTTCGCCGGTACGGATGCGAATCGCCTGTTCCAGATTGACCACGAAGATCTTGCCGTCACCGATCTTGCCAGTGTTGGCAGCCTTGGTTATCGCCTCGATAACCCGGTCAAGATCCTTGTCGTCAATGGCGACATCAATCTTCACCTTTGGCAGGAAATCGACCACGTACTCCGCGCCGCGATACAGCTCGGTGTGACCCTTCTGCCGACCGAAGCCTTTGACTTCAGTGACGGTAATGCCCTGCACGCCGATCTCGGACAACGATTCGCGCACGTCGTCCAACTTGAACGGCTTGATGATGGCAGTGACTAGCTTCATGAAAACTCTCTCCCGAATTGGTGGACTTGCCCCAGGAAAACAAACCCGTCACAAGTCTATGCGCAGTGCCTGGCTTTGTAACGCATCGTCGGCCTTACCTGCCCGTCCGACGCCAGCTAACCGCTCCTTGCGAAACGCTCCCCGCGTTTCGCCTGGCGCACTGCATTCGTCACGGCGACTGCATCAGTGCATGGGTCATGAGAGTCTAAGCAGAAAGCTTGCCATCTCCACAAAACTCACTGTTTTCAAGCCCTTACCAGTTGATGCCAGCTACTTCGCTACAACAGGCGACACGTTACGCACAACAACGGTGCGATGCCGCCCATCCGCATGCGCGAAAAGCGTGCATCCCTTGCCCGCGAAATTGACTATGGACACTGCGTGATACACTGCCCGCCATTGTTATCAGGACATTGCCCATGCTCGCGCCCAAAGACTTCCTCGACGCCCTGACCGGCACAGCCTCCCGTCTCTTCAGCGGTGACACCCCACTGCCGAAAAGCGAAATCGAAAGCCAGTTCAAGGCCCTGCTGCAAAGCGCCTTCAGCAAGCTGGATCTGGTGAGTCGTGAAGAGTTTGATAGTCAGATGGTTGTGCTCGCGCGCGCGCGGGCACGACTGGAAGCTCTTGAGACGAAGGTTGCGGAAATGGAAGCGAAGCTGAACCCGCCAACCGAATAACACCTCGGTCCCTGTGGGAGCGGGCTTGCCCGCGATTGGAGGTCGGCACGACCTCCGCTTCACCTGTAGGAGCTGCCGCAGGCTGCGATCTTTTGATCCTAAGCCCCGCAAAAATCTCGGCAAAGTCCTACAAAAATCACACCGCCGTCCGATTGCGCCGCCAAGTATCCGGTCTCTAAGCTCACCACCAGCTGAATATTCAGCTTTGGGTTTGGCGACCTGGAAAAAGTTTAAGGTGCACGACGACCATCCGATGGCGGGTTTAACCGCCACATCGAGTTATGGCGGTTGTGCGTGGGAGACTTCTCGGGTCTGCCGGGTTCCTTTTGCTCCGGTTCGCCAACCCGCGTACAACTGCCACCCCAATTGTTTGGCGACAATTGCCGGCAGCCCTTAAGCAAAAGGAGCTGTATCAATGAATCGAGATGACGCTTACCTGATTCCGCATGTCTTCACCCGACACAAACTCCAACTCCACGCCCTACTCCTCCAAAACCAACCCTGGTTCAGCGCCCGTGACCTCGGCCGACTCATACGCCTCTACCTCAACGACCGCCAACTCCGAAAACTCGATCCCGACCAATACCAAACCATCAAAATCCTCATCTACGGCCGCATCGAAAACACACTGCTAATCAGCGAATCCGGCGTCTACGCCCTCCTCGTCTACCACTACTGCCCCGAATACCGAGCCCTACGAGAATGGCTCACCCACGAAGTCGTCCCCGCCCTGCGAGACGCCCAACACCCCACCACAACCGAACGCCCACAACTAAGCCTGCTCAATTGGCCGGAAATGTCGTTGAGTTTGCTGCACTGGAATAACCAGCCGTGGATTCGACTGCAAGACGTACCGCACGTATTGCCTGATCGGGAGGAACCAAGACGTGCGATCAATGCGCCTTGGTGGAAACGAGCTTCGCGAATCGGTTGAGCGAGATAATCCACTGTAGGAGCTGGCTTGCCAGCGATGGTCGTGAACGATAACGCGTAAACCCAGATGCTCAGCGGTGCATTCGAATTTTTCGCGAGCAGGCTCGCTCCTACAGGCGGCATTGGCCGGGCTCGCTCCGTCCGCACGCTTTCACCGACGTCCTTCAGCTATCTCGGCACGGTCCTACAAAAGTAGCTCTTCGGCCTGATTTATCAGCTCACACTCGTTCCTTTACGCTATTGGTCTTGATATTCGACAGACAAGGTGTGTGTATGAGCCCAAAAAAGCGAAAGGCGAAGCTGCTACAAATTGTTGAGTTCCACGCTGAAGCACGTCGCCTGGCTGGAGACTTATCGGCCAATCAACGACGGATTATTGAAGTCGGCCTCGCGCGCGGTAAAGAGCTTGAGCCAGGTGGTTGGTTAGCTGGTGGAAGAAATTGACTATTTTGTCGTGAAAGAAACCGTCTGAATGGCGGTTTTTTTGTGTCTCGCCATCAGCCTGCTTCATACATGCAACATCCAGTGAAAATTTGCCCCTTCACCCACACCGCCGAAATCTCCTCCCCCGACTACCCTTCAAGAACCGCAGGAAGCGGCCTCCGTCATCTCAAGGAACGACCATGTCCCTCTCCATCGTCCACAGCCGCGCCCAGATTGGTGTGGATGCGCCCGCTGTCACCGTTGAAGTCCATCTGGCCAATGGCTTGCCGTCGCTAACCATGGTCGGCCTTCCCGAGGCGGCGGTGAAGGAGAGCAAGGATCGGGTGCGTAGCGCAATTATCAATTCCGGCCTGCAATTCCCGGCGCGGCGCATAACGCTGAATCTGGCCCCGGCGGATTTACCCAAGGATGGCGGGCGGTTCGATCTGGCGATTGCCTTGGGGATTCTTTCCGCCAGCGTTCAAGTGCCGACGTTGACGCTCGATGATGTGGAATGCCTTGGGGAGCTGGCATTATCGGGCGCCGTGCGGGCGGTTCGGGGCGTGTTGCCGGCGGCGCTGGCGGCGCGCAAGGCCGGGCGCTGGTTGATGGTGCCTCGCGCGAACGCCGAAGAAGCGTGCCTGGCTTCGGGATTGAAAGTGATTGCGGTGGATCATTTACTTGAGGCCGTCGCGCATTTCAACGGGCATACACCGATTGCGCCTTATGTTTCCAATGGCCTGCTCTACGTCAGCAAACCTTATCCCGACTTGAATGAAGTGCAGGGACAACTCGCGGCCAAGCGGGCGTTGCTGATTGCCGCCGCGGGCGCTCACAACCTGTTGTTCAGCGGGCCGCCGGGAACAGGAAAAACGCTGTTGGCGAGTCGCCTGCCAGGGCTGCTGCCGCCGCTGGCCGAAAGCGAAGCGCTGGAGGTGGCGGCGATTCAGTCGGTCGTCAGTTGCTCGTCGCTGAGCCATTGGCCGCAGCGACCGTTTCGTCAGCCTCATCATTCGGCATCCGGGCCTGCGCTGGTAGGGGGCGGCTCGAAACCACAGCCCGGCGAAATCACCCTCGCTCATCATGGCGTCCTGTTTCTGGACGAACTGCCGGAGTTTGATCGCAAGGTACTGGAGGTGCTGCGCGAACCGCTGGAATCCGGGAATATCGTGATATCGAGGGCCAAGGATCGCGTGCGATTTCCAGCGCGCTTTCAACTGGTCGCCGCCATGAATCCCTGCCCTTGTGGATATCTTGGCGAACCGACTGGTCGCTGCTCCTGTACGCCCGACATGGTCCAACGCTATCGCAACAAACTGTCAGGACCTTTGCTGGATCGCATCGATTTGCACCTGACCGTCGCTCGGGAAGCCACAGCTTTGAATCCTGCGCTCAAACCCGGTGATGACTCCGCCACTGCTGCGCAGCGGGTCGCAGATGCCAGAGAACGGCAACACAAACGCCAGGGCTGCGCCAACGCCTTTCTCGATCTGCCGGGTCTGCGCCGCCACTGCCAGTTGTCCGCAGTCGACGAGACGTGGCTGGAAACCGCGTGTGAACGACTGACCTTATCCCTGAGGTCAGCGCATCGACTGCTCAAAGTCGCGCGGACTCTGGCGGACCTTGAGCAAGTCGATGACATCACTCGTGATCATCTGGCTGAAGCGCTGCAATACCGACCTACCTCCGGCTGATTGGATTACTCCTTGGTGAGATCCACCAAAGGCGTCTGCCGTACCTCGGTTTCCCGTCCGTCCTGAATCTCGCTCACCCGTTTCAGCGCCTTGTCCACAGCGCTCTTGTCCGCCAGCAAGCTGTAGCTGATCTGGAACTTTTTCTGCTCCTGCGGTGCAATCGTCGGCACCAGACCCAGTGGCCGCTGATAACGCCGGTTGTAGGAAAAACTGGTTCCCGGTTCAAGACCTGTGACATAGCCCTGGCCTTGGGTATCGGTGTTTTTCCATAGAGAAAACACGGGCAACGTTTGCGTGCTGAAGCCGAGCGATATACCGAGGCTGCCCGCCTTGTTGTGCAGGACCGTCAGGGTATCGCCCTTGGCATCGGCATATGGCACGACGTTGTAAACCGTCTCGTCGTAATCCTTGGTCGGCGCGCGGTAAGTCTGCCAGTCCGGCAGGTCACCTTTGGCCTTGTCGTTGAACGGCGATACCTGCTTGACGGGTGCCGCGAAGCGGGCGCCCTGCTCTAGGAATGGAGTGCTGAAGTTACTGTGGTACAGCGCCTGGTATTCCTTCGGGTAGTCGCCGTTGTTGGTCAGCGTGTCGTGGAGGGTGAAGCTCACACTGCCCGGTTCGGTGACCAGTTCGGTCGCAACAGAGAAATCGACTTTCTTGAACGCCTGCTCTTTTAACTCGCCACGCAGGGTAATGGCATATGGAGGTTTTTCGTCAATGTGCAGAGTGACTGTGCTGGCCGGGATATTGGCGGCGCGACCATGCAGGGTCAGCAACTCGCCGTTGTCCATACCCGGATGGCCGACCCACTCATAGCCGCAGCGGGTGACCAGTTCGTTGAAGCCTTCCAGCCAGCCCAATCCGCCGCGTCCGTTGAGCTCAATGAAGGATGGGTTGACCACTTCTTTGACCGGCGAATCCCAGCCCATGCGCACATCGCCTACAGATGCCTGCAGGACGTTCATTCCGCGAGTCGGCACGACCGAGAGTTTCATCGTGCCGTTATCGATGTCGACGATGCTGACGCCCTCTTGCCGGCCGCCATGCAAGGTTCGCAGGGTCACGGCGAACGGTTTGTCGGTTTTTACCCCGAGTTCCTGGCTGGTGATTGTCCAGTTTTGAGCCGCTCTGTTCGTGTCGAGCAAGACGTAATCCCATGCCATGGCGTGGGAAGAAGCAGCAAGCGCGCCGAGCGCGGTGATGAATTTCAGGGAAGTCATGGCAAGCGCCTTTCTTGGAGTTGTGCCATTTTTATAAACTTGCTGAAACGATTCATCAAGCACAAAAGTGACATAACCAACTCATGCCGGAAAAAAACCGATCGCGCGTCAACGGAAGCGCTCAACCACGCCTGCGGTCATCTGCTTGAACTCGTCCACTTCCTTGAAGCTGTTGCTCAGGTGCAGGCCAGGTTCCTGCGTCCCCGCCACGGCTACCGGCTCATCCGGGTGCACGCTCAGACCCGCACTGAAGCGCGCCGGGATATAGCTCAAGGCCGCAATTGCTGAAGCTTCATCGATTCAGCTCAGGTGCACGACATCCGGCAATTCCATGGCCTGGACTTCGCCTTGCAGAAAGTCGCTGAGCCGGCGCATGCGCTCACCGCCGGGACGGGTTTTCGGCCAGACCAGGAAATATTTCTCACCACTGGCAACGGCCGTCGGCCAGGGCAAGCTCAACCGGCCTTGCGCTACATCTTCGGCCACCATCAGCAAATCGCCCATGGATACGCCATAGCCTCGGGCGGCAGCGATCATGCCCAACTCCAACGTGTCGAACACCTGCCCGCCCTTGAGCGACACCTGTTCGGCCAGGCCCATACGCTCCAGCCAATTGCGCCAGTCGCGCCGGTCCGGCGTAGGGTGCAGCAGTTCGGTGTTGGCCAGGCGCGTAACGTCCCAAGGCTGATCGCTCGGCAGGTTGGGCGCACCCACCGGTATCAATTCCTCAGGGAACAGGTAACTCGCCTCCCAGTCCGGTGGGAAATGTCCGTTGCTCAACAACACCGCACAGTCAAACGGCTCCTCGTTGAAGTCCACGGAATCAACGTCCATCCAGGCGCTGGTCAATTGCACTTCGTTACCCGGCTGCAGATGGCGGAAGCGACTGAGGCGCGCCAGCAACCAGCGCATGGTCAAGGTCGACGGGGCTTTCATGCGCAAGATGTCGTCTTCGGCGCGCAAGGTATTGCAGGCCCGTTCAAGGGCAGTGAAACCTTCACGAATGCCCGGCAACAGCAATCGGGCCGACTCGGTCAGTTGCAAGTTGCGGCCGCTGCGGTGAAACAAGCGGCAGGCAAAATGCTCTTCGAGGGTACGAATATGCCGACTGACCGCACTCTGGGTAATCGACAGTTCTTCGGCGGCACGGGTGAACGAACTGTGCCGCGCCGCCGCTTCGAATGCGCGCAGGGCATACAAGGGAGGAAGACGACGTGACATCGGAATACTCCTACAGCAGGATCCGGCAACCCTACCAGAAATCTCTGCATGAGTTTGAATCATGCTATCCATCCTTATTATCCCTTTGTGCAACGCCCGCAGAGCGCCGAGAATCGGCGCTTTCCTGTTCTCTTTGGTTTTTTACCTGAATAGCCGAGCGTGATGACCATGCAGCATCCAGCACGTATTGAACTCTGGGCCATCCTGCGGCTGGCGGGGCCGTTGATTGCCTCGCAGTTGGCGCACATGCTGATGGTCCTCACCGACACCTTGATGATGGCGCGCCTCAGTCCCGAGGCGCTGGCCGGTGGTGGGCTCGGTGTGGCGACCTATTCGTTCGTGTCGATTTTCTGCATCGGCGTGATTGCTGCGGTCGGTACTCTGGTGGCGATCCGTCAGGGCGCGGGCGATATCGTCGGCGCTGCGCGGCTGACCCAGGCCGGGTTGTGGCTGGCGTGGTTGATGGCGCTGGGCGGCGGGCTACTGTTGTGGAACCTCAAACCGGTATTGCTACTGCTCGGCCAGACTGAAACCAACGTCCAGGCCGCCGGACAATTCCTCTTGCTCCTGCCGTTCGCCCTGCCCGGCTACCTGAGTTTCATGGCCTTGCGTGGCTTCACCAGCGCCATCGGCCGTGCGACGCCAGTGATGGTCATCAGCCTGGGCGGTACGGTAGCCAACTTCCTGCTCAACTACGCGTTGATTACCGGGATGTTCGGTCTGCCAAAAATGGGCCTGGTGGGTATAGGCCTGGTCACGGCGATCGTGGCCAATCTCATGGCGCTGGCGCTGGCATGGCACATTCGCCGGCACCCGGCTTACGACGCTTACCCGTTGCGTCAGGGGCTGCTGCGGCTCAACCGGCAATACCTGAAGGAGTTGTGGCGCCTGGGCCTGCCGATTGGTGGTACCTACGCGGTGGAGGTCGGGCTGTTTGCGTTCGCGGCGCTGTGCATGGGCACCATGGGCAGTACGCAACTGGGGGCGCACCAGATCGCTCTGCAGATCGTTTCGGTGGCGTTCATGGTTCCGGCGGGGATTTCCTATGCGATTACCATGCGCATCGGCCAGCATTACGGCGCCGGGCAACTGCTCGATGCGCGACTGGCCGGGCGGGTCGGCATCGCCTTCGGTGCAGCGTCGATGTTGTGCTTTGCGATGGTGTTCTGGCTGCTGCCGAACCAATTGATCGGCCTGTTCCTGGACCACAACGATCCGGCGTTCCGCGAGGTTATCAATCTGGCGGTGAGCCTGCTGGCAGTGGCCGCATGGTTCGAGCTGTTCGACGGCACGCAAACCATCGCCATGGGCTGTATTCGCGGACTCAAGGACGCCAAGACCACTTTCCTGGTCGGCTTGGGCTGCTATTGGCTGATTGGCGCGCCAGCGGCGTGGTGGATGGCTTTCCATTTGCACTGGGGGCCGACGGGCGTCTGGTGGGGTCTGGCACTGGGTCTGGCGTTCGCGGCGGTGGGTTTGACGCTGGCGTTTGAGTGGAAAATGAAGCGGATGATTCGACGGGAGCCTGCTGCGCAGGGTGGTTTCCAGATGGCTCAGCCTGACTGAGATCCCGTTGTAGGAGCGAGGCTTGCCCGCGAAGGCCGTTACGCGGTGTACCTGATCAATCGTGTAACGGCCTTCGCGGGCAAGTCGAATCGTCGCACCGCTCGCTTCTACAGGGGGCTCGTTAAACCACCACTTCCAGGGCTGACTGCTGGTTTGAGCCAAACGTCAGGTACTCAACCAAGTCCGTCAACGCCAACGGCTTGCTGATCAGATATCCCTGCACCTGATCGCAATCAAACCCACGCAACAGATCCAGCTGCTCCGGCGTTTCCACCCCTTCGGCAACCACTTCCAGGTTGAGGTTGTGCGCCAGGTTGATCATCGCGTGGACCAGTTTGCGGTTCTCTTCCCGTTGCTCCATGCCGCCGACAAAGCTCTTGTCGATTTTCAGCAACGTGATCGGCAGACTGTTGAGGTGCACGAACGATGAGAACCCGGTGCCGAAGTCATCGAGGGAGAAGCGCACGCCCAGGCGCCCGAGGGCATCCATGGTCTGCTTGACCAGATCGCTGCGGCGCATGACCGCGGTTTCAGTCAGTTCGAACTCCAGCCATTGCGCCTCGACGCCGCGCTCGGCAATCAGCCGGCTCAGCGTCGACAGCAATTGACTGTCCTGAAACTGGCGGAACGACAGGTTGATCGCCATGTGCAACGGTGGCAAACCACGCTCGCGCAACGCCTGCATGTCGCGCAAGGCCCGGGAAATAACCCAGTAACCGAGCGGCACGATCAAACCGCTTTGCTCGGCCAGAGGCACGAACTCGCTCGGAGGCAGCAAGCCACGCTCGGCATGGCGCCAGCGCACCAGCGCTTCGAGGCCGACTATTTGCCCGTCCTCAAGATTCAGCCTTGGCTGGTAATGCAGTTCCAGCTCATCGCGGCGCAACGCCCGGCGCAGCTCGGTTTCGAGGTCGGCGACACTGCGGGCATTGCGGTTGATACGTTCATTGAAGATGTGAAAGGTGCAGCCCTGGGTGCTCTTGGCCTGTTGCATGGCGATGTGCGCATGCCACATCAACGGGTCGGCACCGGCCTGGGCGCGAGCGTGGGCGATACCCAGGCTTGAGCCGATCAACAGGCTTTCGCCATCGACCCAATAGGGCTCGGCCAACGCCTCAGTGATGCGTTCGGCCATCCATTCGGCGCGCTGGGGCGCGCGGCGGGTATCGATCAGCAAGGCGAACTCGTCGCTGCCCAGTCGCGCCAGTTGATCGCCGGCCTCAAGCTGGCTTTTGAGCCGCGCGACCACTTGCAGGATCAAACGGTCACCGGCCTGATGGCCGAGGGCATCGTTAGCGTGACGGAAGTTGTCGAGATCGAGGTGGCCCAGCGCCAGACCACGCCCATCGTTTTCTGCCAATCGCGCTGTCAGCAAGGTCTGGAAACCCTGGCGATTGGCAATGCCGGTCAGCGGGTCTTGCTCGGCCAGGCGCTGCAGGGTGGTTTCCAGCACGCCGCGCTCACGCACATGGCGCAGGCAACGGCGCAGCATGCCGGGATCGAGATGGTCGCGTACCAACCAGTCGCTCACGCCATCGGGCGGGGTCAGCGGCTCATGTTCGAGCAGCAACACCGTCGGCAGACAGCAACGGCCCGGCACCGGCTGAAGTGCCGGGATCGTCAATAACACCGCGCTGCGGTTGTCATCGAACAGACTGCTGACCGACTCCCAACTCGGCGCGCTGATGAGCACGGCCGAGCTCCCCATCGGAGCCAGACACTCGCGCAACAACGCTGCCCACGCCGGCTCTTCAGCCAGTAGCAGCAAACGCAAGGGTTCGACAGGCGTAGACAAGCTAGCTCCCTAGACTCTGCAAAGATGTAGGCGACGGGCATTATGCCGTGCTGATAAATAATGACCAATGACATCAGTTATTAAACGAGGCCTTTGTATCCGGAATTACGAACATTAGCCGCTAATCCGTTGCGCATCCTGCGTGAAAGTAACAAAACCGGCAATTAGAGATCGCGTTGTACGTCACAAGTCGGAGAGAGCAGCACAATTCTGCGAGCCTGTTAAAATGCCGGCCCATTTCGTGACTGACTCCTGAATTTACCTATGTCCCGACTCAATCCCCGGCAGCAAGAAGCCGTGAGCTACGTCGGCGGCCCTCTTTTGGTGCTCGCCGGTGCAGGCTCCGGCAAGACCAGCGTGATCACACGTAAGATTGCCCACCTGATCCAGAACTGTGGCATCCGCGCCCAGTACATCGTCGCCATGACCTTTACCAATAAGGCCGCACGCGAGATGAAGGAACGGGTCGGGACTCTGCTGCGCGCCGGTGAAGGTCGCGGCCTGACGGTCTGCACTTTCCACAACCTGGGCCTGAACATCATCCGCAAGGAACATGTGCGGCTGGGCTACAAGCCGGGTTTTTCGATCTTTGACGAGACCGACGTCAAGGCCTTGATGACCGACATCATGCAGAAGGAATACTCGGGCGACGATGGCGTCGACGAGATCAAGAACATGATCGGCGCCTGGAAAAACGAACTGATCTTGCCGGCCCAGGCCCTCGAAAACGCGCGCAACCCCAAGGAACAGACCGCCGCCATCGTCTACACCCACTATCAACGCACACTCAAGGCGTTCAACGCGGTGGACTTCGACGACCTGATCCTGCTGCCAGTGAAGCTGTTCGAAGAGCACGCCGACATTCTGGAAAAGTGGCAGAACAAGGTGCGTTACCTGCTGGTGGATGAATACCAGGACACCAACGCCAGCCAGTACCTGCTGGTGAAGATGCTCATCGGTTCACGCAACCAGTTCACCGTGGTGGGCGACGACGACCAGTCGATCTATGCCTGGCGCGGCGCCCGTCCGGAAAACCTGATGCTGCTCAAGGACGACTACCCGTCCTTGAAAGTGGTGATGCTGGAGCAGAACTATCGCTCCACCAGCCGCATCCTGCGTTGCGCCAACGTGTTGATCTCGAACAACCCACACGAATTCGAAAAGCAGTTGTGGAGTGAAATGGGCCACGGCGACGAGATCCGCGTGATCCGTTGCCGTAACGAAGACGCTGAAGCCGAGCGCGTGGCCATGGAAATTCTCAGCCTGCACCTGCGCACCGACCGGCCTTACAGCGATTTCGCGATCCTGTATCGCGGCAACTACCAGGCCAAGCTGATCGAGCTGAAATTGCAGCATCACCAGGTGCCGTATCGTTTGTCTGGCGGCAACAGCTTTTTCGGACGTCAGGAAGTGAAAGACCTGATGGCCTACTTCCGCCTGATCGTGAACCCGGACGACGACAACGCCTTCCTGCGCGTAATCAACGTCCCACGCCGGGAAATCGGTTCGACCACGCTGGAGAAGCTGGGCAACTACGCCACCGAGCGAAAAATCTCGATGTACGCCGCCACCGACGAAATCGGCCTGGGCGAGCATCTGGACAGCCGCTTCACCGATCGCCTGTCGCGCTTCAAGCGCTTCATGGACAGGGTCCGCGAGCAATGCGCCGGCGAAGATCCGATCTCGGCCCTGCGCAGCATGGTCATGGATATTGATTACGAGAACTGGTTGCGCACCAACAGCTCCAGCGACAAGGCTGCCGACTACCGCATGAGTAACGTCTGGTTCCTGATCGAGGCGTTGAAAAACACGCTCGAGAAGGACGAAGAAGGCGAGATGACCGTCGAAGACGCCATCGGCAAACTGGTGCTGCGCGACATGCTGGAGCGTCAGCAGGAAGAGGAAGACGGCGCCGAAGGCGTGCAGATGATGACCTTGCACGCCTCCAAGGGCCTGGAATTCCCCTACGTGTTCATCATGGGCATGGAAGAGGAAATCCTCCCGCACCGCTCCAGCATCGAAGCCGACACTATTGAAGAGGAGCGGCGCCTGGCCTACGTCGGGATTACCCGCGCGCGTCAGACCCTGGCCTTCACCTTCGCCGCCAAGCGCAAGCAATACGGCGAGATCATCGACTGCGCGCCGAGCCGCTTCCTCGATGAACTGCCACCGGACGACCTGGCCTGGGAAGGCAACGACGACACGCCAACTGAAGTCAAAGCCGTTCGCGGCAACAGCGCATTGGCGGATATACGCGCGATGTTAAAGCGCTAGAATTGACTACTTTTTAATCTACTTTCGGCGCCCGTAGCGCCAACAGAGGAAGCTGCTGTGGAAGCACTGCACAAGAAAATCCGCGAAGAAGGCATCGTGCTTTCCGACCAGGTGCTGAAAGTCGACGCCTTTCTGAACCACCAGATCGACCCGGCCCTGATGAAGCTGATCGGCGACGAATTCGCCTCGCTGTTCAAGGACTCTGGCATCACCAAGATCGTCACCATCGAAGCGTCGGGCATCGCCCCGGCGATCATGACCGGTCTGAACCTCGGCGTGCCGGTGATTTTCGCCCGCAAGCACCAGTCCCTGACCCTGACCGAAAACCTGCTATCGGCAACTGTGTACTCGTTCACCAAGCAGACCGAAAGCACCGTGGCAATCTCCCCGCGCCACCTCACCAGCAGCGACCGCGTGCTGATCATCGACGACTTCCTGGCCAACGGTAAGGCGTCCCAGGCACTGATCTCGATCATCAAACAGGCCGGCGCCACCGTGGCGGGCCTGGGTATCGTGATCGAAAAATCGTTCCAGGGCGGTCGTGCAGAACTGGATGCACAGGGTTATCGGGTTGAGTCGTTGGCACGCGTTCAGTCCCTGGCCGATGGCGTCGTGACCTTCCTGTAGGAGCAAAGCTCGCTCGCGATTCATACGACGCGGGGTTGCTGATAGACCGCGTCATCGTTCTTCGCGGGCAAGCCTCGCTCCTACACGTTATGCGCCATGCCCAAAATGGGTGGCCAAACACATACCCTGTAGGAGCGAGGCTTGCCCGCGAAGGCGTCCTCACTGTTGCGCGGTGGCCTTGAGGCCAGTGAGCAGCAACCGCTGAAACAGGTCTTCTTTCAGGCCATCGGGGTTGGTCAGCTGCATCCGCTCCAAATGTTCGGGAAACAACGAAGGCTCAGGCGCATCCAGCGCCGCCTTGCCCAACTCCAATATCTCGCTCAGCTTGAACTTGCTCTTCAGCCAGTTCAGCACCCGCAACAGATCGCGCTCCACCTCGGTGAAATCACAACCCAACGGATACTCCGGAAACAGATGCGCATGCCGTGCCTGAATCGCCTGCAAACGCTGCGGGTGGTTATCGGTGAAACGCGGATCGAGTGTGAAGTTCTTGGGTAATTTACCGACCTTCTGCGCCTGCTCGATCAAACCCGACTGAAAACGTGAGTCACTGATGTTCAGCAGGGCTTCGATCACCGCCGCATCGGTCTTGCTACGAAGATCGGCAATACCGTATTCAGTGACCACAATGTCCCGCAAGTGCCGTGGGATCGTACAGTGGCCGTACTGCCAGACAATATTTGAACTGACGTCACCACCCGACTCACGCCAGCTACGCAGCAGCAACACCGAGCGCGCGCCTTGCAGCGCATGTCCCTGCGCCACAAAGTTGTATTGCCCACCGACGCCGCTGAGCACACGCCCGTCTTCGAGCTGGTCCGCCACGCCAGCGCCAAGCAGGGTCACGGTGAACGCAGTGTTGATGAACCGCGCATCGAGACGTTGTAAGCGTTTGAGTTCTTCCTGGCCGTAGAGCTCGTTGATGTAACTGATGCGGGTCATGTTGAATTCGAGTCGCTTGCTTTGCGGCAAGTCGCGTAACCGCTCATAGAAACTGCGCGGCCCGAGGAAAAACCCGCCATGCAGGCAGATGCCGTCGGTCTGCGCCGCTTCATCGAGGGTGCCGGCATTCGCCTGTTGTTGAGTGCGTACATCCGGGTAGACCTTGCGCCGCACGATCCCGGCATCGGCCAGCACCAACAGGCCGTTGACGAACATTTCGCTGCAACCGTACAGGCCCTTGGCAAACGGTTCGACGCCGCCTTCGTGCTCGATCAATTGCGTCCATTGGCTGAGGTTCACATCCGCAAGCAACGCCTTGTACCCGTCGTTATCACTTTGACGCGCCAGCAACGCCGCCGTCAGTGCATCGCCCATGGCACCAATGCCGATCTGCAGGGTGCCGCCATCACGCACCAGCGTACTGGCGTGCAAACCGATGAAATGGTCCTGGAAACCCACCGGCATGTTCGGCGTGGAAAACAACGTGGTGTTGTCCTTCTCGTCGACAAGCAGGTCGAAGGTGTCAATGCTGACCTCGGCGTCACCGGGCATGTAGGGCAAGTCGTCGTGCACCTGGCCGACCATCAGGATCGTCTCTCCGGCGGCCCGGCGTTTGGCGATCATTGGCAACAAGTCGAGGGTGATGTCCGGGTTGCAACTCAGGCTCAGGCGATCAGGGTGATCACCATGACTGGCAATTAACTGCGCCACCAGGTTCAAACCCGCAGCGTTGATGTCCCGGGCGGCATGGCTGTAGTTGCTGCTGACGTAATCCTGCTGGGCCGATGCGCTGTTGAGCAGGCTGCCGGGCTGCATGAAAAATTGCTGAATATGAATGTTGCCTGGCAGGTTGTCGCGGTGCAGATCAGCGAGGAAATCCAGCTCTGGATAATCGCCGAAGACCCGGTCAATGAAGGGTTCGAGAAAGCGCTTCTGCAACCCATCACCCAACGCAGGGCGACCCAGACACAACGCGGTATAGATCGTCAGCTGGCGCTGAGGCAACTGCGCGATGCGCCGGTATAGCGCGTTGACGAAATGGTTGGGTTTGCCTAACCCCAAAGGCAGGCCCATGTGGATATGCGCCGGCAAACGTGCCAATACATCATCGACCGCTTGCTCGATAGAACACAGCTGCACCATTCGATCCTCCCTTACATTCCATGACGTGGGGTTGGACCGAGCTTGCCGGGTCTTTGCTGCAATGAACAGCCCGTTAAAACCATCGGCCGCTACAAAAAACCCTTGTAGGAGCGAGCCTGCTCGCGATGGTCGTCAACGATAACGCGGCCAACCTGACACGCTGCGGCGCCTTCAAGTTCTTCGCGAGCAGGCTCGCTCCTACAGAGGGGCAGCAGTGTTAATCGAAATCGCAGGCACAAAAAAGCCGCTGGAAAGCGGCTTTTTTGCTGAAGATGAAAGCTTATTTCAGGCCCGACATCTTCTCGATCGCGCCCTTGAGCTCGGCGTCTGCGCAATCGGCGCAGGTGCCTTTTGGCGGCATCGAGTTGAGGCCGGTGATCGCCTTCGCGAGTAGGCCGTCAATACCGCCTTCTTTCTTCGCACGCTCGCCCCAAGCAGCGGCATCACCGATTTTCGGTGAGCCCAACAGGCCGGTGCCGTGGCAAGCGTTGCAATGTTTTGCAATCACTTCGTCAGGCGTCTTGGCACCGCCACCGCCGCCGGCAGCTGAAGCGACTTCCATCCCCTTGCACTCTTTACCCTGAACACAAACCTGGCCGACTGGCTCAAGGCGTTTAGCGATATCGTCGTTGGTCGCAGCTTGAGCGCTGGCAGCCCAGAGGGCCAATACGGTTGCTGGTACGGCCAGCATTTTCATAATTAGATTCACGCGTTCACCCTCAATGGTGGCTAGTCACGCCTACGGCCACGGTTCGCAGGCGGGCGCAAGTATAGCGGTAAGGCCGCGACACTGAAACAACCCCAAAGTCGAAGGGGTCTTGTTGCCCCACGGAAAAACAGTCTGGGTGCCTTGGCCATGCTGGCAGGGCGCCTCTTCTCTTAAAAATTCGCGGGTGTAGCTGCGCTGATTAGTCGCGCCGGCGCATCGAATGGATTACGGAAACGATGCGGCTTGGTACTTTCAAAGTAGTAGCTATCGCCGGCTTCGAGCACAAATGTTTCAAGTCCGACCACCAACTCAAGCCGACCTTCCACCAGAATTCCGGTTTCTTCGCCTTCGTGGGTGAGCATCTCGTCGCCGGTGTCGGCGCCTGGCGGGTAGATTTCATTGAGGAATGCGATAGCGCGGCTCGGGTGGGCCCGGCCGACCAGTTTCATGGTCACTGCACCATCGGAAATGTCGATCAGCTCGTTGGCCTTGTAGACGATCTGAGTCGGTTTTTCCTGCAGGATCTCTTCGGAAAAGAACTCGACCATGGACATGGGAATGCCGCCCAACACTTTCCTCAGCGAACTGATCGAGGGGCTGACGCTGTTCTTCTCGATCATCGAAATAGTGCTGTTGGTGACGCCCGCGCGCTTGGCGAGCTCACGCTGGGAAAGACCTTTGAGCTTACGGATCGATTGCAGTCGTTCACCGACGTCCAAAGCTTGCGCCTCCAGGGATTCAGGTTGTTGGAATACTGAGCGTTATCATGGCGACAGCGTTCAGTATTTACAACACTTTGACCTGAATCCTGGTCAGTGAGGCGACTTCCGGTGCGTAGCGCCCAGCGTCAGCTCGCGGAATAGAGCATTGGCACTCGACGCAGGTTGCAGAAGATCTGGTAAGGAATCGTGCCGGCTGCCATGGCCACGTCGCTGGCCAGGATGTTTTTGCCCCACAATTCGACAGTCGATCCCAGGCCAGCTTGTGGAATATCGGTCAGATCAACGCACAGCATGTCCATCGACACCCGACCGATCAACTGGCTGCGCTGCCCGGCCACCAGCACTGGCGTACCGGTCGGTGCCAGCCGTGGATAGCCATCGGCGTAACCCATAGCCACCACGCCAACGCGCATCGGCTTCTCGGTGATGAATTTGGCGCCGTAACCAATCGGCTCCCCGGCCGGCAGTTCACGCACGCTGATCACTTTCGATTCGAGGGTCATTACCGGTTGCAGACGCGATGCCACGACGTTGGCTTCTTCGAACGGTGTAGCGCCGTAGAGCATGATGCCCGGACGCACCCAATCGCTCGGAATCTGCGGCCAACCCAGCACCGCCGGCGAATTGCGCAGGCTGACCTCTGCCGCCAAGCCCTGACGCGCTGCTTCGAAAACCGCAACCTGCTCGGCACTGGCCTGGCAGTTCAATTCATCGGCACGGGCGAAGTGGCTCATCAGCACGATCTTCGCCACCTTGCCGCTGGCCAGCAGCCGTTGATAGGCAGTCTGATAATCCTTCGGATGCAGACCAACCCGGTGCATGCCCGAGTCGAGCTTGAGCCAGACCGTGATCGGTTTGCGCAGCGCCGCTTTCTCGATCGCTTCGAGTTGCCACAGCGAATGCACGACGCACCAGAAGTTATGCTCGACGATCAGCGATAGCTCATCGGCTTCGAAAAAGCCTTCCAGCAGCAACACCGGCGCTTTAATGCCGGCGGCGCGCAGCTCCAGGGCCTCTTCGATGCAGGCTACGGCAAAACCATCCGCCTCGGCTTCGAGCGCCTGGGCGCAACGCACCGCGCCATGACCATAGGCATCGGCCTTGATCACCGCGAGAGCACGGGCACCCGTGACTTCACGGGCAATCTGGTAGTTGTGACGCAGGGCTTGAAGGTCGATCAGGGCACGGGCAGGACGCATGGCGGCAGACTTCTGGTCGGTCGTTTGGAAGAAAAACCGGCACTGGCTGACGGCGTGAACCGCCAGTAGCACCGGGAGAGGGATCTTTCTGATTACTTACATCAGAGCAGTTATGGCAGAGCGGCTACAACAGACAGCTCGACCAGGATTTGCGGTTCGCACAACTTCGCTTCAACCGTGGCGCGGGCCGGTGCGACGCCTTTTGGCAGCCACTTATCCCATACCGCGTTCATGCCTTCGAAGTGCGCATCAATGTCTTTCAGGTAAATCGTCACCGACAGCAGACGGTTTTTGTCGGTCCCGGCCAGATCGAGCAAACGCTCGATATTGGCGAGGGTTTCACGGGTCTGCTGTTCAATGCCGGCGTTCATATCATCGCCAACCTGTCCGGCCAGAAACACCGTGCCGTTATGGGTGACGATTTGACTCATGCGCTCATTGGTGAGCTGGCGCTGGATTGACATGTTTTGCAGACTCCTGTCGTTTGTTGCCGTAACGAGAAATATCGAGGCCTTCGGCGCTGATTTGCGGCGATTTCTTCGCCATCAGGTCGGCCAGCAAGCGACCGGAGCCACAGGCCATAGTCCAGCCGAGCGTGCCGTGGCCGGTGTTCAGGAACAGGTTCTTGAACGGGGTGGCGCCGACGATTGGCGTACCGTCGGGAGTGGTCGGACGCAGGCCGGTCCAGAAACTTGCCTGGGCCAAATCGCCGCCCTGAGGATAAAGGTCGTTGACGATCATCTCCAGGGTTTCGCGCCGACGCGGGTTCAGCGACAGGTCAAAACCAGCGATCTCCGCCATGCCGCCGACGCGGATGCGGTTGTCGAAACGGGTGATCGCGACCTTGTAGGTCTCGTCGAGAATGGTCGAGGTCGGGGCCATTGCCGGGTTGGTGATAGGCACAGTCATAGAGTAACCCTTGAGCGGGTACACCGGCGCCTTGATGCCCAGCGGCTTGAGCAATTGCGGCGAGTAGCTGCCGAGTGCCAGCACGTAGCGGTCAGCAGTTTCCAGCTTGCCATCGATCCACACGCCATTGATGCGGTCACCGGCGAAGTCGAGGCGCTGAATGTCCTGGCCAAAACGGAATTGCACACCCAGCTTCGCGGCCATTTCTGCGAGCTTGGTCGTGAACATCTGGCAGTCGCCGGTCTGGTCGTTAGGCAGGCGCAGGGCACCGGAGAGGATATCTGTAACGCTGGCCAGGGCCGGCTCAACGCGGGCAATGCCTTCGCGGTCGAGCAATTCGAACGGTACGCCGGACTCTTTCAGCACGGCGATGTCTTTAGCGGCGCCGTCGAGCTGGGCCTGAGTGCGGAACAGTTGAGTCGTACCGAGGCTGCGGCCTTCGTAGGCAATGCCGGTTTCGGCGCGCAGTTCGTCGAGGCAGTCTCGGCTGTACTCGGACAGACGGACCATGCGTTCCTTGTTTACCGCATATCGGCTGGCGGTGCAGTTGCGCAGCATCTGCGCCATCCACAGGTATTGATCGATATCGGTAGTAGCCTTGATCGCCAGCGGTGCGTGACGCTGCAACAGCCATTTGATGGCTTTGAGCGGCACACCTGGCGCGGCCCACGGCGAGGCATAACCCGGCGACACCTGGCCGGCGTTGGCGAAACTGGTCTCCATGGCAGCAGCCGGCTGCCGGTCGACAACCACCACGTCAAACCCGGCACGCGCCAGATAATAAGCACTGGTGGTACCGATGACGCCGCTACCCAAGACCATAACGCGCATTTTCATATCCCTCATCGCGGCTAACCGCCGACGTGTGTAGTTCAGAGCTTTAGATGTGCGCAGTGTAAAAAAGATTAGGCAGTGATTTTCACTATATAAGCGCCTATATTTGGCGACAATTCTCGGCAAAAACCCTTTTCACGGAGGCGCATCCCCTATGCGTACCAACACTCAAACCAAACGTGAGCTGGACAAGATCGACCGCAGCATCCTGCGGATCCTGCAAGCGGACGGGCGTATATCATTCACAGAGCTTGGGGAAAAGGTCGGGCTCTCGACCACGCCGTGCACCGAGCGGGTTCGGCGACTGGAGCGCGAAGGGATCATCATGGGCTACAACGCGCGGCTCAATCCGCAGCACCTGAAGGGTAGTCTGCTGGTGTTCGTCGAGATCAGCCTCGACTACAAATCCGGTGATACTTTCGAAGAGTTCCGACGCGCAGTGCTGAAGTTGCCCCATGTGCTGGAATGCCATTTGGTCTCAGGGGATTTCGACTATCTGGTGAAAGCGCGGATATCCGAGATGGCCTCGTACCGCAAACTGCTGGGCGACATTCTGCTCAAGCTGCCACACGTGCGCGAATCCAAGAGCTATATCGTGATGGAAGAGGTGAAGGAAAGCTTGAGCTTGCCGATTCCGGATTGAAGATTTTGCGGTGGCTGTTCAGGCCCCATCGCGGGCAAGCCCGCTCCCACAGGTTCTGCGCCATCCCTGTGGGAGCGGGCTTGCCCGCGATTGAGTCGACTCGGATCTGCTGAAGTAACGCCGCTGGTTAAACCAACACCTGCCGGTTGCCGGCCATGTACTCAAACACCTGCTTCTCTACCCGCGGATGAATCAACTCCACCGGGCGCCGCCCATTGGGGCACGGCAAGGTATTGGTGGTGCCGAACAGCCGGCAAATCAGCGGTCGCTCGTCATACACCGTGCAGCCGTTCGGCCCGAGGTGAACGCAATTGAGTTCATCCATCGCCGCCTCCTGCTCCGCCCGGGTCTTGCGCGGCAACCGCGACATTTCTTCCGGCGAGGTGGTCACCGGGCCGCAGCAGTCATGACAGCCGGGCACGCACTCGAACGAGGGTATCTGCTGGCGCAGCGCACGAATTTTCTGACTGTTGCAGCTCATCTAAGCGGTTACCGAGATCGGAATAGTGCGCAATTCTGACGCAAAAGCCCCGATCCAGACAGCGGCAACCGACCAATGTTGCCCGCCCGGGAAGGTCCGGCTTATGCTCCGTCAAGTTTTCTAAACACAAGAACCAGGATCACGCACATGACTGCCCGTGCTCAGCAACCTGTCCCGAACCACCAACACACGGCCTCTTATTACGCGGCCAGCAGCTTGCCGCAGCCGGATTATCCGGTGCTCAAAGGTGAGGTTGTGGCCGATGTGTGCGTGGTCGGCGGCGGTTTTTCCGGGCTGAATACGGCGCTGGAACTGGCCGAGCGCGGTTTCAGCGTGGTGCTGCTCGAAGCCCATAAAATCGGCTGGGGCGCCAGTGGACGAAACGGCGGGCAGCTGATTCGCGGGGTTGGCCACGGTCTCGATCAGTTCGCCAACGTCATCGGTGCCGACGGCGTGCGTCAGATGAAACTCATGGGGCTGGAAGCGGTGGAAATCGTCCGACAGCGGGTCGAGCGTTTTCAGATCCCCTGCGACCTGACCTGGGGTTACTGTGACCTGGCCAACAAACCCCGTGACCTCGAAGGTTTCACCGAAGACGCCGAAGAACTGCGCAGCCTGGGTTACCGCTACGAAACCCGTCTGCTGCAATCCCACGAAATGCACACCGTGGTGGGTTCCGACCGCTACGTTGGCGGTCTGATCGACATGGGTTCAGGACATCTGCATCCACTGAACCTTGCGCTCGGCGAAGCCGTCGCAGCCCAGCAACTGGGCGTCAAACTATTCGAACAGTCGGCCGTCACCCGCGTCGATTACGGCCCCGAGGTCAGGGTGCATGCCGCCCAAGGCACGGTCCGCGCCAAAACGCTGGTACTGGGCTGCAACGCCTACCTCAATGAACTCAATCCTGAACTCAGCGGCAAAGTGCTGCCCGCCGGCAGCTACATCATCGCCACCGAGCCCTTGAGCGAAGAGCTGGCGCACTCGTTACTGCCGCAGAACATGGCGGTCTGCGATCAACGGGTGGCACTGGATTATTACCGACTTTCGGCCGACCGCCGCTTGTTGTTCGGCGGAGCCTGCCACTACTCAGGGCGGGATCCGAAAGACATCGCGGCTTATATGCGGCCGAAGATGCTGGAGGTCTTTGCGCAATTAGACACGGTGAAGATCGATTATCAATGGGGCGGCATGATCGGCATCGGTGCCAACCGCTTGCCGCAGATAGGTCGCCTCAAGGATCAGCCGAATGTGTATTACGCCCAGGCCTATTCCGGTCATGGCGTGAATGCTACGCACCTGGCGGGCAAGTTGTTGGCCGAGGCTATTAGTGGGCAGCAGAGTGGCGGGTTCGATCTGTTTGCGAAGGTGCCGCACATTACCTTTCCGGGCGGCAGGTATTTGCGTTCGCCGCTATTGGCGTTGGGGATGTTGTGGCATCGACTGAAGGAATTAGTCTGAAGGATTTATTGCGTATTGACGGACGCCTTCGCGGGCAAGCCTCGCTCCTACAGGTCAGCGCACAACCTGTAGGAGCGAGGCTTGCCCGCGAAGGGATCTAATAAACAACGCAAAATCAGATCCGCCAAAAGGGCTTAAGCCCCTCCTCCCGCGCCTGCTCATGCGTCAGCCCAATATCCTTGAGCTGCGCCGGCGTCAGCACCAGCAACGCCTTGCGCGTGTGCAAACGATGCCAGAACAGATCCCAGCGACTCAGGCCGGACGGCGCGTTGCGCATGAGCGCATGGCTTACATTGTCCTTTTGCCCTGTCTCCAGTTCCTGACTGTGTAACGTCAGCCGCACATCGCTCAAGCCGTTCATTTTGAATGCTCCTGTTTACTTGGGTAGCCAGAGCTTTCATGATGCGTGGACGGCGAAAAGCATTACAGATTCAACTCAACTGTATTATTTCCATACAGACTCAACGATCAAAGCTCTGAATCCTGAATTTTTGCCCAATCTGTACTGGTTAACTGACCAACCTTTATCGAGACTGCGCCATGACCCTCTACGTCAACCTCGCCGAATTGCTTGGCACGCGTATCGAACAGGGCTTCTATCGCCCCGGAGACCGACTGCCGTCGGTGCGGGCGCTGAGCATCGAACACGGGGTCAGTCTGAGCACGGTGCAGCAGGCCTACCGCGTGCTGGAAGACAGTGGCTTGGCCACGCCAAAACCCAAGTCCGGGTATTTCGTACCGGTCGGCCGGGAATTGCCGGAGCTGCCCGCGGTTGGCCGCCCGGCGCAAAGGCCTGTAGATATCTCGCAATGGGATCAAGTGCTGGAACTGATCCGTGCGGTACCCCGCAAGGATGTGGTGCAACTGGGTCGCGGCATGCCGGACATCACCACCCCAACCCTCAAACCTTTGCTACGCGGCCTGGCGCAACTCAGTCGTCGGCAAGACATGCCTGGCCTGTATTACGACAACATTCACGGACACCTCGAACTGCGCGAACAGATCGCCCGGCTGATGCTCGATTCCGGCTGCCAACTGAGCCCCGGCGATCTGGTAGTGACGACCGGCTGCCACGAAGCGCTGTCCACCAGCATCCGCTCGATCTGCGAACCGGGAGACATCGTGGCCGTGGATTCGCCAAGTTTTCACGGCGCCATGCAGACCCTCAAGGGTCTGGGCATGAAAGCCCTGGAAATTCCCACCGACCCGCTCACCGGGATCAGCCTGGACGCACTGGAACTGGCACTGGAGCAATGGCCAATCAAGGCCATACAGTTGACCCCCAACTGCAACAACCCGCTGGGCTATATCATGCCGGAGTCGCGCAAACGCGCGTTGTTGACGCTCGCACAACGTTTCGACGTAGCGATCATCGAGGACGATGTGTATGGCGAGCTTTCCTACACTTACCCGCGCCCGCGCACGATCAAATCTTTCGACGAGGACGGCCGCGTCCTGTTATGCAGTTCATTTTCCAAGACTCTCGCCCCCGGACTGCGCATTGGCTGGGTCGCACCCGGTCGATATCTGGAACGGGTGCTGCACATGAAATACATCAGCACCGGCTCCACCGCACCGCAACCACAGATCGCCATCGCCGAGTTTATCAAGGGCGGTCACTTCGAACCGCATTTGCGGCGGATGCGCACGCAATACCAGCGCAATCGCGACATGATGATCGATTGGGTTACCCGCTACTTCCCCGCCGGCACCCGCGCCAGCCGTCCGCAAGGCAGCTTCATGCTGTGGGTTGAATTGCCGGAAGGCTTTGACACCTTGAAACTGAATCGTGCCTTGCACGACCAAGGCGTACAGATTGCAGTCGGCAGCATCTTTTCTGCCTCGGGCAAGTACCGCAATTGCCTGCGCATGAACTACGCTGCCAAACCAACGGCACAGATTGAAGAGGCCGTGCGCAAGGTCGGCGCTGCAGCCATGAAACTGCTGGCGGAAACCGACGGGCTGACCGACTGACCTTTCTGCGGAGTCCAGCGTCCATATGCCAACATCCGCCGCCAATCGGAACGCTCCCACGTGAGAGTCAGACAGCCCCTGCTTGCTCTGGTGTTACTTGCTTCGTTCCTCGGCGGCTGCGCCAGCTACGATGTACAGCGCGAACCGAGTCAGGCACTGCCAGCGAGCGACTCGCCATTCGGCCGCTCGGTCCAGGCCCAGGCAGCTCCCCATGAGGGGAAATCGGGCTTTCGCCTGCTGTCCGACAGCACCGAGGCCTTCACCGCTCGCGCCGAGTTGATTCGCAACGCCCAAAGCAGCCTCGATCTGCAGTACTACATCGTCCATGACGGTATCAGCACGCGAATGCTGGTGGAGGAACTGCTCAAAGCCGCCGACCGTGGTGTGCGGGTGCGCATATTGCTCGACGACACCACCAGCGACGGTCTGGACCGCACCATCGCCACCCTTGCAGCGCATCGGCAGATCCAGATTCGAGTGTTCAACCCATTGCATCTCGGTCGCAGCACCGGCATCACGCGCACCATGGGCCGCTTGTTCAACCTCTCACAACAGCACCGGCGCATGCACAACAAGTTGTGGCTGGCCGACAACAGCATGGCCATCGTCGGCGGGCGCAACCTGGGGGACGAGTATTTCAATGCCGAACCCAAGCTGAACTTCACCGACATCGACATACTCGGTGTCGGCCCGGTCGCCGAGCAGTTGGGACACAGTTTCGACCAGTACTGGAACAGCGCCCTGAGCAAACCGATCGATGCGTTTGTCTCCAGCACACCGACAGCCAAAGACCTGGAAAACACCCGGAGCCGGCTGGAAGAATCCCTGGAGGAATCCCGCAAGGAGAATCACGCGCTCTATCAGCAACTGATGGCTTTCAAAACCGAACCGCGCCTGGATATCTGGCGCAAGGAGCTGATCTGGGCCTGGAACCAGGCGCTGTGGGATGCGCCGAGCAAGATACTGTCCAAGGGTGAACCCGATCCGCAGTTGCTGCTGGCTACCCAACTGGCGCCCGAACTCAATGGCGTCAGCAAAGAGCTGATCATGGTTTCAGCCTACTTCGTACCCGGCCAGCCGGGGCTGGTGTACCTGACCGGTCGCGCCGATGCCGGGGTTTCGGTGCGGCTGCTGACCAACGCACTGGAAGCCACGGACGTCCCGGCAGTGCATGGCGGCTATGCCCCGTACCGCAAGGCATTGCTGGAGCATGGCGTGCAACTCTTCGAGCTACGCAGCCAGCCCGGCGATAACAGCGGCAGCGGACCTCGCCTGTTTTCCAGCAAGTCCTATGGCGATTCCGATACCAGCCTGCACAGCAAGGCGATCATCTTCGACCAGCAGAAGTCTTTCATCGGCTCGTTCAACTTCGATCAGCGCTCGACGTTGTGGAACACCGAAGTCGGGGTGCTGGTGGACAGCCCGGAACTCGCCGCCCGCGTCCGCGAACTGGCGTTACAGGGCATGGCGCCGCCCCTGAGTTATCAGGTGCGGCTGGAGAATGACGAAGTCGTCTGGACCACCGAAGACGACGGCAAAATGCATACCTTGACCAAAGAACCGGGCAGCTTGTGGCGACGCTTCAATGCCTGGCTCAGCAATATGGTTGGGCTGGAACGAATGCTCTAGGCCGGCTCGGCAACCGAGCCAAACGCCCCTTGTCGCGACACCAGAATCACCAGACCGAACGCCCCCGCCGCCATCAGCAACGGCAACGCATGGCCGCTGATCCACTGACTGCCGGCACCGGCGATCAACGGCCCGAGCAGACAGCCGATCCCCCACAACTGCGCGATGTGCGCATTGGCGCGAACCAGCGCATCGTCGCGATAACGCTCGCCGATCAGGATCAGGGACAAGGTAAACAAACCGCCGGCACTGGCGCCGAACAACACCCACAGCGGCCAGATCAGCAGCGTATCGATCAGCAACGGGATCGCCAGGCTCGATACCAGCAAGACCATCGCGCAACCGGTGAACAATGCGCGCCGTGACACACGATCCGCCATTGCGCCAATCGGTAATTGCAGCAAGGCATCCCCCACCACCACCGTGCTCACCATCGCCAAGGCAATTTCCGTGGTGAACCCCTGGCGCAGGCAATAGACCGGCAACAGCGTCAGGATCATCGCCTCGAATGCTGCAAACAGTGACACCGCCCAGGCAATCGCCGGCAAACCGCGACAGAAAGTCAGCAAATCGCCGAGGGTTACACTGCAAGCTTCACTACTGGGCGCACCACTACGGCCCAACAACAGGAGCGGTGCTACCACTAGCAAACCGACACCAGCCCAAAAGCCGTAATCGTGTTCGGTGCCGAGGGCGCCCAATAGGATCGGCCCGGCCAACTGGCTCAACGCATAACTGCTGCCGTATAGCGCCACCAGCCGCCCACGCCACTCCTCGACCACCAATTGATTGATCCAGCTTTCGCCGAGGATGAAGACGAGGGTCAGAACCACGCCGATCATCAAGCGCAGCACCAGCCAGATCGGATAGCTGGGTAACAGCGCCAACAAACCGATGGAAACGGCACCGCCCCACAAACACAGGCGCATCAGATTAGCCGTACCGAGACGTGCCGCCAGATGACTGGAGATCTTCGCGCCCAGCAGGACGCCAATGGCCGGCATCGCCGCCATTACGCCGATGGCAAACGAACCGTAACCCCAGCTTTCCAGGCGAAACGATACCAGCGGCATGCTGACACCCAAGGCCAGGCCGACACTCAAGACAGACGCCAACACGGCAAAATACGTCGCCCAACGCATGTTCCACGCTCCTGTGGATAATTTATGTACAGCACAAAACAAATGTGGGAGCGGGCTTGCTCGCGAAGAGGCCATCACATCCAACATCAATGTTGACTGTCATGGCGCCTTCGCGAGCAAGCCCGCTCCCACAAGGGATCTGCGTCGTTCAGGAGTCCGATTTGCTACCGGACTCCTTCACTGGCTTACAACTTGATCCAGGTCGCCTTCAGCTCGGTGTACTTATCAAACGCATGCAGCGACTTGTCGCGACCGTTGCCGGACTGCTTGAAGCCACCGAACGGTGCCGTCATGTCGCCGCCGTCGTACTGGTTGACCCAGACGCTACCGGCACGCAATGCCTTGGCGGTCAGGTGAGCCTTGGAGATGTCGGCAGTCCAGACCGCAGCGGCCAGGCCGTACGGCGTGTCGTTGGCGATCGCAATGGCTTCTTCAGCGCTGTCGAAAGTGATGACCGACAACACTGGCCCGAAAATTTCTTCCTGGGCGATCTTCATTGCGTTGCTTACACCATCGAAAATGGTCGGCTCAACGTAAGTGCCGCCAGTTTCCTGGAGAGTACGCTTGCCGCCGGCCACCAGTTTGGCGCCGTCGCTGTGACCGGACTCGATGTAGGACAGCACGGTGTTCATCTGCTGGGTATCCACCAGTGCGCCGACGTTGGTCGACGGGTCCAGCGGATTGCCCGGCTTCCAGGCCTTCAGGGCCTCGATTACCAGCGGCAGGAATTTGTCCTTGATGGAGCGCTCCACCAGCAGGCGCGAACCGGCGGTGCAGACCTCGCCCTGATTGAACGCGATGGCGCCGGCAGCGGCTTCAGCGGCAGCCTGCAGGTCCGGTGCGTCAGCGAACACGATGTTCGGGCTCTTGCCGCCGGCTTCAAGCCAGACGCGCTTCATGTTCGATTCGCCGGAGTAAATCAACAGCTGCTTGGCGATCTTGGTCGAACCGGTGAACACCAGGGTGTCCACGTCATTGTGCAGTGCGAGTGCCTTGCCGACGGTGTGACCGTAGCCTGGCAGCACGTTCAGCACGCCTTTCGGAATGCCGGCTTCAACGGCCAGCGCAGCGATGCGGATAGCGGTCAACGGAGACTTTTCCGAAGGCTTGAGAATCACCGAGTTACCGGTCGACAGCGCTGGGCCGAGCTTCCAGCAGGCCATCATCAACGGGAAGTTCCACGGCACGATCGCGCCAACAACGCCGACTGGCTCACGGGTTACCAGACCCAGCTGATCGTGCGGAGTGGCGGCGACTTCGTCATAGATCTTGTCGATGGCTTCGCCGCTCCAGCTCAGGGCTTGCGCCGCGCCAGGAACGTCGATGTACAAGGAATCGCTGATCGGCTTGCCCATGTCCAGGGTTTCAAGCAGTGCCAATTCTTCAGCGTGCTGCCTCAGCAGGCCGGCGAAACGAATCATGGTGGATTTGCGCTTGGTCGGCGCCAGGCGCGACCAGATGCCGGAATTGAAGGTGGCGCGAGCGTTTTCCACAGCGCGCTGGGCGTCGGCGGCGTCACAGCTGGCAATCTTGCCGAGCAAACGGCCATCGACCGGGCTGATGCACTCGAAGGTCTCGCCGGAGACGGAATCGGTGTATTCACCATTGATGTAGGCGCGGCCTTCGATCTTCAGATCGCGAGCCTTTTGTTCCCAGTCGGCACGAGTCAGGGTGGTCATTCGAGTGTCCTCCTCTTATTGAATACGACACCTGCGTTCTTCGCGGGCGCTGTCAGGAATTCTGCCCGGCCAGCCTGAATTTCGGCCTTAGGCAACCGCCACCCTAAACCAGCGGCAGGGGAAGTTTCAATATATTTGACATAACACCGGCAAACGGCCTTGCGATGTTCATTTTAATAAACATAGACTTTGGATCTACCAACCACTCGCGTCGCATTCACGGGGAATACAACAATGAGCATCCAGAACATCGTCGACTTCAGTCAGGCCAACACCGCCGCCGAACGCTATCGCCCGGACCCGGCCAGAGTGCTCAAGGGCGACCCTGAGCAAGTGGTATACAACCACTACAACAGTCCTTGCGGTCAGTTGAACGCCGGCGTGTGGGAAGGGGCCGTCGGCCAATGGACAGTGAACTTCACCGAACACGAATACTGCGAAATCGTGCAGGGTGTTTCCGTACTGCGCGATTTCGACGGCAATGCCAAGACCCTGCGCGTGGGCGATCGCTTCGTGATCCCCGCCGGCTTTCGTGGCACCTGGGAGGTGCTGGAGCCGTGCCGCAAGATCTATGTGGCGTTTGAACAAAAGACCTGAAGCCAGGCCGGCGAGCCACCGAAAGCCCATCCCTGGTGATGGGCTTTTTTATTGGCCGCACGATGGGCAAATATCGCGACACAGTCCAACAGGTGATAAATGGCCGGCGTTATTCCAGTATTTTCCCCACGCCATCCATGACGGATGACGGGAGCACATTCGCTCACTTCAGCTATCGCAAGGAAGCCATGCATGACCACTGATTTGAAACAACACCTGGACACCGCTACCCAGTACATCGGCCAACAATACTCCGAGGATCTACGTGAAGAACTCGCCAACAAGACCGGCCTGGCGGTACGCCCCAGAGGCATCGGGTTCATCATGACCAAGGACTACAACCCTGAACGCATCAATTTGCTGGTCGAGAACGGAATCATCACCCAGGTAGCCATGGGCAACTGATTTGCCCGACGCCCATTCGAAACACCGATAGTTTGCATCGGGTGTTTCACATGCCAAGGAGGCACCATGCCTGACAATCCAGATCTATGCGACGTCTCGGTCGCTCAACACACCCTCGGCCAGAAATGCACGCCGCAGCTGCTCGAAGAAGTTCGCGCCCTGGCCAACGGAGCCCCCGTGCGGGCCACCGGGCCAACGTATCCCTCGACTTTCGACCGGCGCCCGCGACGAATCAATCTGCACACCAATGCCGACAGAATCATCATCAGCATCAATTGCGGCTGACCTCGTCGACACTAACGAAAGCCCCCTGATTAACGCGCAACAAAAAAGGCCCGTATCTCGCGATACGGGCCTTTTTCGTAAGAGGGAAAAATCAATTACTTGATTTTGCCTTCCTTGTAGATCACGTGCTTGCGAACAACCGGATCATATTTCTTGATCTCGATTTTGTCCGGAGTAGTACGCTTGTTCTTGTCGGTAGTGTAGAAGTGACCAGTACCGGCGCTCGAAATCAAACGAATCAATTCACGCATGATTAGCTCCCTTAGATCTTGCCGGCTTTGCGGATTTCGGCCAGCACGACAGTGATGCCACGCTTGTCGATAATACGCATGCCTTTGGCAGATACGCGCAGACGCACGAAACGTTTCTCTTCTTCAACCCAGAAGCGGTGATGCTGCAGGTTCGGCAGGAAACGACGACGGGTTTTGTTGTTTGCGTGGGAAATGTTATTCCCAGTCACCGGACCCTTACCGGTAACTTGACATACTCTAGACATGCCTCAGCCCTCTAAAACCACATGCCCAACCCGGCATGGGTTGGCCGCTTAATCTCTAGTCATTGTGGCGCCAGGCGCCGCGATTCTTTAGAGGTCTTACCGGCTACACCTAACAGTGAAGGAACCGGGCCCCTAGAAAAGAGCGCTGCTTTATACCAGAAAGACTGGAGAGCAACAACATTCGCTGCGCCTTGAATGGAGAAAAACCCGTTTTTTTACGCCTCAAGCGCTTTGGATAAAGGCTGTCGGCGATATCGACCACTCGTCGCAGAGAATCTGCCCGTCTCGCAAATCCAGGGCTTTACATCGGAGCACAGCAAAATCAATCGCCTATAGTCCACTGAAAATGAAAAAGGGGATAGTCATTTGCAAAAGAGGTCACTAGGGTAAGCCTTTTCCAGACTGCACTTGCAGATGGGCCTTCGATCTGTAAAGGAATCCGACAATGCGCCTCGCTGCCCTACCGTTGTTGCTCGCCCCTCTTTTGCTGAGCCCACAGGCTATGGCGGCCGCCCTGAGCGTCTGCACCGAGGCCAGCCCCGAAGGGTTCGATGTAGTGCAATACAACTCGCTGACCACCACCAACGCCTCGGCGGATGTGCTGATGAACCGTCTGGTGGACTTCGACACGGCCAGCGGCAAAGTGGTCGCCAGCCTCGCCGACAGCTGGGAAGTCTCCCCCGATGGGCTGACCTATGAGTTCAAGCTGCACCCGCAGGTAAAATTCCACAGCACCGACTACTTCAGCCCGACGCGTGAAATGTCCGCCGAAGACGTGAAATTCAGCTTCGACCGCATGCTTGATCCGGCCAACCCGTGGCACAAAGTCGCCCAGAGCGGCTTCCCGCATGCGCAATCAATGCAATTGCCGGCGCTGATCAAGAAAATCGATGCCCTCGACCCATTGACCGTGCGTTTTACCCTCGACCACCCTGATTCGACTTTCCTGGCGACCCTGAGCATGGGCTTCGCCTCGATCTATTCGGCTGAATATGCCGACAAATTGTTAAAGGCCGGCACCCCGGAAAAGCTCAACAGCCAGCCGATCGGTAGCGGCCCGTTTGTTTTTACGCGCTTCCAGAAGGACGCGTCGATCCGCTACAAGGCAAACCCGGACTATTTCCGCGGCAAGCCTTCGGTGGACCCGCTGATTTTCGCCATCACCCCGGACGCCAATGTGCGCCTGCAGAAGCTGCGTCGCAATGAGTGCCAGATCGCCCTGTCGCCCAAGCCTCTGGACGTACAGGCAGCACTGAAAGAACCGACCTTGAAAGTGGAAAAGACTGACGCGTTCATGACCGCATTCGTCGGCATCAACAGTCAGCATCCACCGCTGGACAAGCCTGAAGTACGCCAGGCGATCAACTTCGCCTTCGACAAGGCCAATTACGTCAAAGCCGTCTTCGAAGACACCGCCGAGCCAGCCAACGGCCCTTATCCACCCAATACCTGGAGCTACGCCAAAAGCCTGCCGGGCTACCCGCATGACGTGGCCAAAGCCAAGGCACTGATGGCCAAGGCCGGGCTCAAGGACGGCTTCCAGACCACGATCTGGACTCGCCCTTCGGGCAGCCTGCTGAACCCGAACCCAAGCCTTGGCGCCCAACTGCTGCAGTCCGACCTCGCGGTAATCGGCATTCAAGCCGAAATTCGCGTGATCGAATGGGGCGAACTGATTCGCCGCGCCAAAGCCGGTGAACATGACTTGCTGTTCATGGGCTGGGCCGGCGACAACGGCGACCCGGACAACTTCCTCACGCCACAGTTTTCCTGCGCCGCGGTCAAGTCCGGGACCAACTTCGCCCGCTACTGCAACCAGGACCTGGACAAGCTCATCAGCGCCGGCAAGACCACCGGCGAACAAGGTGTGCGCACCAAACTCTACGAACAGGCCCAGGCGCAGATCCAGCAACAGGCACTGTGGCTGCCATTGGCCCACCCGACGGCTTTCGCCCTGACGCGCAAGGATGTCGAGGGCTATTCGGTCAGCCCGTTCGGTCGGCAGGACTTTTCTAAAGTCAAACTGTAGGAGCGAGCTTGCTCGCGAAGAACGTCAACGATGACGCAGCGTGCCTGGTAGACCGCATTGTCCGTCCGTTTTTCGCGAGCAAGCCCGCTCCTACAGGGTTGCCTTACATCCACCCGTACTCGGCCATCGAAAGCGGATCGCCGTCCCCAATGATGAAATGGTCAAGCACCCGCACATCGATCAACTCCAACGCCTTTTGCAGGCGCTTGGTCAGTAATCGATCGGCCTGACTGGGGTCGGTGTTGCCCGACGGGTGGTTGTGGCAGAGGATCAGGGCCGCGGCGTTGTGCGCCAATGCGCGCTTGACCACTTCTCGCGGATGAACACTGGTGTTGTCGATGGAGCCGCGAAACAGTGCCTCAAAGGTCAGCACCTGATGTTTGGAATCCAGAAACAGGCAGCCGAACACCTCATGGGGCTCATGGCGCAGCATCGCTTTCAGGTAATCACGAACGGCTTGCGGGTTTTCCAGCACCGATCTGTGGCGTAAACGCTCGGCCAAATGCCGCCGACCCATCTCAAGCACCGCCTGCAATTGTGCGAACTTTGCCGGCCCCAGTCCCAGCTGCGTGCTGAACGCCGGTAAATCCGCTTCCAGCAGCGACCTCAAACTGCCAAATTGACTCAGCAGATGCCGCGCCAGGTCCACCGCGCTTTTGCCGGACACGCCGGTTCGTAAAAAGATTGCCAGCAACTCGGCATCCGAAAGGCTTGCCGAGCCCTGATCAAGAAGCTTCTCCCGCGGCCGCTCCGCTGCCGGCCAATCGCGAATACTCATAGCACCTCCCTGTCTGTGGGCGCCGCTGTTCCGTAGCGGTCGCTGTGATATCGTAGCCCATCTTTTTTGCGGGCGATTTCACTCCTGGGGAGGGGGTATCGCAACGCAGTCACCAACGAATTGAAAGGCAGGCCTATGCAGCGGCTGTATCGGAAACGCATTGTTCTGGGCGTCGGCGGCGGCATTGCTGCTTACAAAAGCGCCGATCTGGTTCGCCGCCTGATGGACCAGGGCGCGGAAGTGCGCGTGGTCATGACCCGTGGCGGCAGCGAATTCATCACTCCGCTGACCATGCAGGCCCTGTCCGGGCACCCTGTGCACCTGGACTTGCTGGACCCGGCGGCCGAAGCGGCCATGGGCCACATCGAGCTGGCAAAATGGGCTGACCTGGTCCTGATCGCCCCCGCCACCGCGGACCTGATCGCCCGACTGGCCCAAGGCATTGCCGACGACTTGCTGACCACGCTGGTGCTGGCCACCGATGCGGTGGTCGCCGTTGCCCCGGCGATGAACCAGGCCATGTGGCGCGACCCGGCGACCCAAGCCAACCTGCAAACCCTTGAAAGCCGTGATCTGAAAGTCTTCGGCCCGGCCTCCGGCAGCCAGGCCTGCGGCGATGTCGGCTTGGGTCGCATGCTCGAAGCCACCGACCTTGCCCAGCTCGCCGCGGACTGCTTCCAGCGCCAGGCGCTGACCGGTAAACATGTGCTGATTACCGCCGGCCCGACCCAGGAAAATATCGATCCGGTGCGCTACATCACCAACCACAGCTCCGGAAAAATGGGCTTTGCCTTGGCCGAAGCGGCGGTGGAAGCCGGCGCCCGCGTGACCCTGATCACGGGCCCGGTGCACCTGCCGACCCCGGATCGTGTCACGCGCATCGACGTGGTCAGCGCCCGCGACATGCTCGCCGCCTGTGAAGCCGCGATCCCTTGCGACCTGTTCATCTCCTCCGCGGCGGTCGCGGATTACCGCCCGGAAGTCGTCGCACCACAAAAACTTAAGAAAGATCCTACGAACGGCGACGGCTTGTTGCTACAAATGGTGCGCAACCCGGACATCCTGGCGAGCATCGCCACGCGTCCCGACCGTCCGTTCAGTGTCGGTTTCGCTGCTGAAACCGAACACCTGCTCGACTACGCTGCCCGCAAGTTGAAAGACAAGAATCTCGATTTGATCGTCGCCAACGACGTTGCCAACCCGAGCATCGGCTTCAACAGCGAAGAGAACGCCTGCAGCGTGATCGACCGCCAGCTACACGCCACACTTTTCGCCCAGACCAGCAAGAGCAAGATTGCACGCCAGCTGATCACTTTTATCGCTGAACGACTGAACCAGGTTTAATTTACATGCACACTTTGCAAGCCAAGATCCTCGACCCTCGCATCGGTACCGAATTCCCGCTGCCGCAATACGCTACTCCAGGCTCCGCCGGCCTCGACCTGCGCGCCATGCTGGAAAACGACATCGTGATCAAACCGGGTGAGACCGTACTCATTCCCACCGGCCTGTCGGTCTATATCGGTGATCCGAATCTCGCGGCGCTGATCCTGCCACGCTCTGGCCTGGGCCATAAGCACGGCATCGTGCTGGGCAATCTGGTTGGCCTGATCGACTCCGATTACCAGGGCCCACTGATGGTTTCGTGCTGGAACCGTGGTCAGACTGACTTCACCATGGCCGTCGGCGAACGCCTGGCGCAACTGGTGCTGGTGCCGGTGGTTCAAGCACATTTCGAGATGGTTGAAGAGTTCGTCGAGACCCAGCGCGGTACCGGCGGCTTTGGTCATTCCGGCAGCCACTGATACGACAGGGGAGTCGCGAAAATCAAGGTGTGGGCCGGCCTTTACAGGTGTCATGGCCCTTTCGCACCACGAACTCTCTGCGGAAAACGCCGTCATACCTTTCAGTTTGAGCCCGCCGACGAATGATTCGCAGGCAGGTCCAGCCACTTTCGAGATGGAGCATTTCTGCAGATGAGCACCCCTACCCGCGTCGCCCCCAAGTTCCCTGACAGCATTTTCCGCGCCTACGATATTCGTGGCACCGTTCCGGAATTTCTGAATGCTGAAACGGCTTACTGGCTCGGTCGCGCCATCGGTGCCCAAAGCCTGGCCCAGAATGAACCGAATGTTTCCGTCGGCCGTGACGGTCGTCTGTCCGGTCCGGAACTGGTGGAACAGTTGATCCTGGGTCTGGCCGACAGCGGCTGCCATGTCAGCGATGTCGGACTGGTGCCAACCCCTGCGCTGTATTACGCCGCCAACGTACTGGCCGGCAAATCCGGCGTGATGCTGACCGGCAGCCACAACCCGTCGAACTACAACGGTTTCAAGATCGTCATCGCTGGCGACACCCTGGCCAACGAGCAGATCCAGGCCCTGCACGACCGCCTCAAAGACAACAACCTGAGCAGCGGCAAAGGCAGCATCACCAAAACCGAAATCCTCGACCGCTACACCACCGAGATCGTCCAGGACATCAAACTGGCCCGACGCTTGAAAGTCGTGGTGGACTGCGGCAACGGCGCGGCCGGTGTGATTGCCCCGCAACTGATCGAAGCATTGAACTGTGAAGTCATCCCGCTGTTCTGCGAAGTTGACGGCAACTTCCCGAACCACCACCCGGACCCGGGCAAGCCAGAAAACCTCATCGACCTGATCGCCAAGGTCAAGGAAACCAAATCCGACATCGGCCTGGCCTTCGACGGCGACGGTGACCGCGTCGGCGTGGTGACCAACACCGGCAGCATCGTCTATCCGGACCGTCTACTGATGCTGTTCGCCCGCGACGTGGTGGCGCGCAACCCGGACGCGGAAATCATCTTCGACGTCAAATGCACCCGCCGCCTGACCCCGCTGATCGAGGAATACGGCGGTCGTCCGCTAATGTGGAAGACCGGTCATTCGTTGATCAAAAAGAAAATGAAACAAACCGGCGCCTTGTTGGCCGGCGAAATGAGCGGGCACATCTTCTTCAAGGAGCGCTGGTTCGGCTTCGACGACGGCATTTACAGTGCTGCGCGGTTGCTGGAAATCCTCAGCAAGGAAAAATCATCGGCCGAAGAGCTGTTCGCGACCTTCCCGAACGATATTTCTACGCCGGAAATCAATATCCATGTGACCGAAGAGAGCAAATTCAGCATCATTGATGCATTGCATGACGCACAGTGGGGAGAAGGCGCCGACCTGACCACCATTGACGGCGTGCGAGTCGACTATGCCAAAGGCTGGGGCCTGGTTCGCGCCTCCAACACCACACCGGTGCTGGTATTGCGCTTCGAGGCCGATGACGAGGCTGAATTGCAGCGCATCAAGGACGTATTTCATGTCCAGTTGAAGCGTGTTGCACCTGATCTCCAACTATCGTTTTGATTTATTGAAGCACCGGAGCCCTGAATGACCCTCGAACGCGATGCCGCCGCCAATACCGCCAAGGTCCTGTCCGAAGCGCTGCCTTACATTCGCCGCTATGTCGGCAAGACGCTGGTGATCAAATACGGCGGCAACGCGATGGAAAGCGAGGAGCTGAAAACCGGCTTCGCCCGCGACATCGTGCTGATGAAAGCCGTTGGCATCAACCCGGTAGTGGTTCATGGTGGCGGTCCGCAAATCGGTGATTTGCTCAAGCGCCTGTCGATCGAAAGCCACTTTGTCGATGGCATGCGCGTCACCGATGCCGCGACCATGGACGTGGTGGAAATGGTCCTCGGCGGTCAGGTCAACAAGGACATCGTCAATCTGATCAATCGTCACGGCGGCAGCGCCATCGGCCTGACCGGTAAAGACGCCGAACTGATTCGCGCGAAAAAACTCACTGTCACTCGCCAGACTCCGGAGATGACCCAGCCGGAAATCATCGACATCGGTCACGTCGGCGAAGTGGTCGGGATCAACACCGACTTGCTGAACCTGCTGGTCAAAGGTGGCTTCATCCCGGTAATCGCGCCAATCGGCGTCGGCGCCAATGGCGAGTCGTACAACATCAACGCTGACCTGGTGGCCGGTAAAGTTGCCGAAGCGCTGAAGGCCGAGAAGTTGATGCTACTGACCAACATCGCTGGCCTGATGGACAAGTCGGGCACGGTTCTGACCGGCCTGAGCACTCAGCAGGTGGACGATCTGATCGCCGACGGCACCATCTATGGGGGCATGCTGCCGAAGATCCGTTGCGCGCTGGAAGCGGTTCAGGGCGGCGTGGGTAGCTCGCTGATCATCGACGGACGCGTGCCGAATGCGATCCTGCTGGAAATCTTCACCGACACCGGTGTGGGCACCTTGATCAGCAATCGCAAGCGTCATTAAGCGATAGCGCACCCAAAAAGACCCCGCTCAGCCAGGCTGAGCGGGGTCTTTTTTTGAACGCCGATCCCCTGTAGGAGCGAGGCTTGCCCGCGAAGGCGATTCAACAGCCAACATCTATGTTGGATGTGCCTGCCTCTTCGCGGGCAAGCCTCGCTCCTACAGGGGTAAGCGCTAGACTCCGAATTGGGCGCGGTACGCTTCGACGGCAGGCAGGTGTTGTTTGAGCTGCGGATCGTCAGCCAGAAACTCCAGCACCTGGTTCAACGAAACAATGCTGATCACCGGAATGCCAAAATCACGTTCAACTTCCTGGATCGCCGACAACTCACCGTTGCCGCGCTCCTGGCGGTTGAGGGCGATCAGCACGCCGGCAGCCTTCGCGCCGTCCTGGGAAGCGATGATCTGCATCACTTCGCGGATGGCGGTGCCCGCTGTGATCACGTCATCGATGATCAGCACGTCGCCAGTCAGCGGTGCGCCAACCAGGCTGCCGCCTTCGCCATGGGCCTTGGCTTCCTTGCGGTTGAAGCACCATGGCAGGTCACGGTTGTGATGCTCGGCCAACGCCACGGCTGTGGTCGCCGCCAAAGGGATTCCCTTGTAGGCCGGCCCGAACAGAACGTCGAACGCAATGCCGCTTTCGGTAATGGCTGCGGCGTAGAAACGACCCAGCTGCGCCAGGGCCGAACCCGAGTTGAACAGGCCCGCATTAAAGAAGTAAGGACTGGTGCGCCCGGACTTCAGGGTGAACTCACCGAAGCGCAAAACGCCGCGATCGATGGCAAAACGAATGAAATCGCGCTGATACGCTTGCATGAAAAAAACCCCAAATACCACGGATTTAGCTAATTAGCTTGACGCCGTGTATCATACACGCACGCGATTTTTGGGGCCATTTATGCGGATCATCAGTGTGAACGTCAATGGTATTCAGGCTGCGGTCGAGCGAGGTTTGCTCAGTTGGCTGCAAGCACAGAATGCCGACGTCATCTGCCTGCAGGACACCCGTGCCTCCGCCTTTGAACTGGACGATCCAGCCTTCCAACTGGATGGATACTTCCTTTATGCCTGCGACGCCGAAGTTCCCGCCCAAGGTGGTGTGGCTTTGTACTCGCGGTTGCAACCGAAGGCTGTCATCAGCGGTCTCGGTTTCGAGACGGCCGACCGCTACGGGCGCTACCTGCAAGCCGATTTCGACAAAGTCAGTATTGCTACCTTGCTGCTTCCGTCGGGTATGAACGGCGACGAAGACTTGAATCAGAAATTCAAGCTCATGGACGACTTCGCCAAATACCTGGACAAGCAGCGGCGCAAACGCCGCGAGTACATTTATTGTGGCTCGCTGTACGTGGCGCAACAGAAACTGGACATCAAGAACTGGCGCGACAGCCAGCAATCTCCGGGATTCCTGGCGCCTGAACGCGCCTGGATGGACGAGATTGTCGGCAACATGGGGTACGTTGATGCCCTGCGCGAAGTCAGCCGTGAAGGCGATCAGTACAGCTGGTGGCCGGATAACGAACAAGCCGAAATGCTCAACCTCGGCTGGCGCTTCGACTATCAACTGCTGACCCCGGGCCTGCGCCGCTTTGTACGCAGCGCACGCCTGCCACGCCAGCCGCGGTTCTCGCAACACGCGCCACTGATCGTGGACTACGACTGGACGTTGACCATCTAGGCGTCGTTTCGCAGTGAAAAAATGCCCGCATCGCGAGATACGGGCATTTTTTATGCGCTAGTCGGAATGAGGCACGCGTCAGGTCACGGCAAAAAACGGCAGGGCTAAATACAGCTTGATCACGATGACATTGATAATGTCGATAAAGAACGCGCCCACCATCGGTACTACCAGGAATGCGATCTGCGAAGGCCCGAAGCGCTGCGTCACTGCCTGCATGTTAGCGATGGCCGTTGGCGTCGCACCCAACCCGAAACCACAGTGCCCTGCCGCCAACACCGCCGCATCGTAGTTGCTGCCCATCATTCTGAACGTCACGAAAATCGCGAAAAGCGCCATGACCAACGCCTGCACAGCCAGGATGACGAAGATCGGCAAAGCCAGCGCCGCCAAGTCCCACAGCTTGAGCGACATCAGCGCGATGGCAAGAAAAAGCGACAAGCTGACATTACCCAGCACCGAGACTTCACGCTCGAATACCCGATACAAACCAAATGCTGAAAGACCGTTGCGCAGCAACACGCCCACAAACAGCACACAAACGAATGTCGGCA
Source organism: Pseudomonas sp. ERMR1:02 (assembly GCF_002277815.1). Lineage (GTDB taxonomy): Bacteria > Pseudomonadota > Gammaproteobacteria > Pseudomonadales > Pseudomonadaceae > Aquipseudomonas. The sequence goes on along the minus strand of NZ_NKJI01000001.1, from coordinate 275,037 downwards.
ACTCGAATGCCGTCCCGTGCAGCAGACCATTCAAAAGATTGCCAGCCAGCAGGCTGACTGCGATCAGAGCCAGAGTTTCGATAAACGTAGAGGGCGTGATCGAGCGCTCTTTGTTCGGCTGTTCAAAACCCTTCGGCAGGCGCGGCCCCTCCTTCATGTTGCAGGAGGGCACCTCCACACGCTTGATGAGCAAGCGCGCCACCGGACCACCGATCAATCCACCCAACACCAGACCGAACGTCGCGGAGGCTATCGCCAGTTCAGAGGCGGAAGCCAGGCCGTATTTCTCATTGAATACCGTTCCCCACGCAGCGCCAGTTCCGTGACCGCCCGCCAGGGTAATTGAGCCCGTCAACAAACCCATCAGCGGATCGAGCCCCAGCATTGTTGCGAGTCCGATGCCCATGGCGTTCTGCAGCACCAAGAGCCCAATGACTGCAATTAGAAATACCCCTACTACGCGACCGCCTTTCTTGAGACTGGCGAAGTCTGCACTCAGACCGATAGTGGCAAAAAACGCCAGCATCAGGGGAGTTTGCAGCGAAGTGTCGAAGCGAACTTCAACATTAAGCGTTCGCAACAACAGAAGAGCCAGGGCGACCAACAGGCCACCCGCTACAGGCTCGGGAATATTGAAATTGCGCAGAATACCAACACGCGCAATAAGGCCACGCCCCAGAAGAAGTACGAGGGAAGCGGCCACGAGCGTTCCATAAAAATCGAGCTGAATCATTTGGATTATTCTTGGCTATATATTCAGAGGCGAACCTTTCCCTGTCCGCGCTTCATGAAACGGCTGATTGTCTCAACACTGACAACACAGGAATTCAAGTACCTTCGATGGCTTGAACATATAGAAATATTTCAGAATGGATATTTCGTGCGCAGACTTTAGCAATCACAAAGTCTTGCTGCCAAGGACTTGGGCAGCTCTAAAGCATCACAGTTGTGACTAAAGATGTAAAGGCAACATATATATAAGCTTCTCCTGTCATTCATCTAAACCAGATTAATCCTACATACAATAGAGTTTAATTTAGTTGTAAAAAAACCCCGACAAGTCAGGGCTTTTTTCACGCATTCGAAATTGCATTTTCCAACATGGAGGTTTTGAACGAGCCTATTTGATCAAACGCCATGTGAAAGGATAACGGTACGGAAAACCTTCATTGGCCTTTACCCCGGCAATGATCGTCAGCACCAACGCCCCGATGGCGATCAAACCAAACAGGAAGAACCCGATAATCACCACCATCAACAGGAAGCAAATGGCAGAAGCGATAGCGACGGTGATCTGAAAATTCAGCGCTTCCTTGCCCTGGGCATCGATGAACGGGTCCATCTCGCGCTTCATCTGCCACAAAATCAACGGGCCAATCAGCGTACCGAACGGAATCCAGATCCCCAGCAAGGCGGACAAGTGACAAAACATCGCCCACTGCCGAACTTCTTTGCTCGGGGTGGGAAGCAGCTGTTGCTCGTCATTCATGGCGTCCTCCTTGCGCGGAACAATCCGATCAGTCAGCCAGCGCAGCCTTTTGCAGATCAAAAATTTCGTTCATGCCTTTCTTCGCCAGCTCCAGCATCGCGTTCAGCTCTTCCGGCTGGAACGGCGCGCCTTCGGCGGTGCCCTGCACTTCGATGAAGCCGCCAGAGCTGGTCATCACCACGTTCAGGTCGGTCTCGGCAGCCGAGTCTTCCAGGTAGTCGAGGTCGAGCACAGGCTCGCCCTGGTACATGCCGACAGAAACGGCACCGATCATTTGCTTGAGTGGGTCGCCGCCTTTAAGGCCGCCGCGCTTCTTGATCACTTTCAAGGCATCGACCAGTGCGACCATGGCACCGGTGATGGACGCGGTACGGGTGCCGCCGTCGGCCTGGATCACGTCGCAATCGACGTACAGGGTGACGTCACCCAGCTTGGACATGTCCAGCGCAGCGCGCAGGGAACGGCCGATCAGACGCTGGATTTCCAGGGTACGGCCGCCTTGCTTGCCACGGCTGGCTTCACGCTGGTTACGCTCACCGGTTGCGCGCGGCAGCATGCCGTACTCGGCGGTCAACCAACCCTGGCCCTGACCTTTAAGGAACCGCGGCACGCCGTTTTCGACGCTGACGGTGCAGATGACTTTGGTATCACCGAACTCGACCAGTACAGATCCCTCGGCGTGTTTGGTGTAGTTGCGGGTAATGCGGATCGAGCGGAGCTGATCGGCAGCGCGACCACTTGGACGTTTCATAAGGGATACCTGTACGGGGACGGAAAACTGCGGAGCATTATAGAGCCGCCAGCCACGACTGGGCACTTCTAAAAAAATCCTCCGACGACCGAAGGCTCTGAATAGCCCATCGCCGACGGCCTGCAGCCCTTTGTGACACCGTGTGTTTGGGCGCATCCACCGCACTGCGCTACAATCCGGCGCCTTTGCTGCCAGTCGGCTTAAATTCATTGATATCGGATTGCCGGAATACCAGTTCCGGGCCGATCTGCATTGCGAGGTACCTCCATGGTGCACAGCATGACCGCCTTCGCCCGCGTCGAGAAAGCCGGTGTTCAGGGCACCCTGAGCTGGGAACTGCGCTCGGTCAACAGCCGCTACCTGGAACCCCACCTGCGTTTACCGGAATCCTTTCGCGACCTCGAAGGCGCCGTCCGCGAGGCGCTGCGCCAGGGTGTGTCCCGGGGCAAGCTCGAATGCACCCTGCGCTTCACAGAAGAAAACACCGGCAAGCCGCTGCAAGTGGACCAGGCACGCGCTGCGCAACTGGTCGCCGCCGCCGAGACCATTGCCGGCCTGATCAAAAATCCAGCGGCGCTCAACCCGCTCGAAGTTCTGGCCTGGCCAGGCGTACTGGTGGGAGATGCAAGCGATCCGCAAGCCTTGAACGCTGAAGCCTTGGCGCTGTTCAACCAGGGCCTCGAAGAACTCAAGGCCGGCCGCGAGCGCGAAGGCGCGGAGCTGGCGCGGTTGATCAACGATCGCCTGACGTCCATTGAAGAAGACGTGGTGACGCTGCGCGAACTGGTTCCGCAAATGCTCGCCACCCAACGCCAGAAAGTACTCGACCGCTTTGCCGACATGAAGGCCGAGATGGACCCGCAGCGCCTGGAGCAGGAAATGGTCATGCTCGCGCAAAAAAGCGACGTCGCCGAAGAACTGGATCGCCTGAGCACTCACATCATCGAAGTTCGTCGGGTACTCAAATCCGGCGGCGCTGCCGGGCGGCGCCTGGACTTCCTGATGCAGGAGCTCAACCGCGAAGCCAACACACTGGGCTCCAAAGCCTTCGACCCGCGCAGCACCCAGGCGGCGGTCAACCTCAAGGTGTTGATCGAGCAGATGCGCGAACAAGTGCAGAATATTGAGTAAGGCAAACCCGACATGACCCACAGCACCGGCACCCTGTACATCATTTCCGCCCCATCGGGCGCAGGCAAGAGCAGCCTGGTCAAGGCCTTGACTGACGCCAATCCAGAGATCCGCGTTTCGGTCTCCCACACCACCCGCGCCATGCGCCCCGGTGAAGTGGACGGCGTGAACTATCACTTCGTCGAACGCAGCGAGTTCGTGAAGATGATCGAACACGGGGATTTCCTTGAGCGCGCCGAAGTGTTCGGCAATCTCTATGGCACCTCGCAAAGCCACTTGCAGCAAACCTTGGACGAAGGCCACGACCTGATACTGGAAATCGACTGGCAAGGCGCCGAGCAAGTGCGCAAGCTGATGCCTCAGGCGCGTTCGATCTTCATTCTGCCCCCATCATTGCAAGCCTTGCACCAGCGCCTGACCAACCGCGGCCAGGACAGCGACGAGATCATTGATGGTCGGATGCGCGAAGCCGTCAGCGAGATGAGCCACTACGTCGACTACGACTACCTGATCATCAACGACGATTTCGCCCACGCACTGCATGATTTGAAGGCGATTTTTCGCGCCAACCAGCTGCAACAGAAGCGTCAGCAGCAACGCCACGGCAAATTATTGGCTGAATTGCTTGGCTGATCCGCTCTTCCCAAAACAGCTGCAAGGGCTTTACATTGGCACTTGTAGCGCGTTGAAGAGTTTGATCAAAAAATCAGCGCTTCCCTAATCGCTGGTGATTTTTTAAACTGTTGAGTCCGCTCGCCCATCCGGGCAGCGCGCATATTGCATTTGCTACGAGGAAGACCATGGCCCGCGTAACCGTTGAAGACTGCCTGAATCACGTGGATAACCGCTTTGAGCTGGTCATGCTCTCTACCAAGCGTGCCCGTCAACTGGCCACCGGTGGCAAAGAGCCGAAAGTAGCATGGGAAAACGACAAGCCTACCGTTGTCGCCCTGCGTGAAATCGCTGAAGGCCTGATCGACTACGCAGCTATCGCCGAAGCCGAAATCGTTGAAGATGAACCGCTTTTTGCTGCGTTCGAGGACGAGTCCAACGAGGCCGTCTAAGCCTATGCCTGGTCGACGTAGCACGGCGCGGGAACAAAGCTTACGGCAGGAGACATCATGCCGAGCATAGACGCCCTCGCCGATCGCTTATCGACCTACCTCGGTAAAGACCAGGTCAACCTGGTCCGCCGAGCGTATTTCTACGCCGAACAAGCCCACGACGGTCAACGCCGCCGTAGCGGCGAGGCGTACGTAACGCACCCACTCGCGGTCGCGAATATTCTTGCCGAAATGCATATGGACCATCAGAGCCTGATGGCGGCCATGCTGCATGACGTGATCGAAGACACCGGTATTGCCAAGGAAGCGCTGCAAGCGCAGTTCGGCGAGACCGTGGCCGAACTGGTCGACGGGGTCAGCAAACTGACCCAGATGAACTTCGAGACCAAGGCCGAGGCACAAGCCGAAAACTTCCAGAAAATGGCCATGGCCATGGCCCGCGACATTCGCGTGATCCTGGTCAAACTGGCCGACCGCCTGCACAACATGCGCACGCTGGAAGTGCTGTCCGGCGAAAAACGCCGACGCATTGCCAAGGAAACCCTGGAAATCTATGCGCCCATCGCCAACCGGCTGGGCATGCACGCCATCCGCATAGAATTCGAAGACCTCGGCTTCAAGGCGATGCACCCGATGCGTTCCGCGCGGATCTACCAGGCCGTGAAACGTGCCCGGGGCAACCGCAAGGAAATCGTCAACAAGATCGAAGAATCACTCAGCCACTGCCTGGCCATCGACGGCATCCAGGGCGAGGTCAGCGGTCGCCAGAAACACCTCTACGGCATCTACACGAAAATGCGCGGCAAGCGTCGGGCCTTCAACGAGATCATGGACGTCTACGCATTCCGGATCATCGTCGACAAGGTCGATACCTGCTACCGCGTGCTGGGTGCTGTTCATAATTTGTACAAACCGTTGCCGGGGCGCTTCAAGGATTACATCGCGATTCCCAAGGCCAACGGCTATCAGTCGCTGCACACCACGTTGTTCGGCATGCACGGTGTTCCGATCGAGATCCAGATCCGCACCCGTGAAATGGAAGAGATGGCCAATAACGGCATCGCCGCCCACTGGCTATACAAATCCAGCGGCGACGAGCAGCCAAAAGGCACTCACGCCCGCGCCCGCCAGTGGGTCAAAGGCGTGCTGGAAATGCAGCAACGCGCAGGCAACTCGCTGGAATTCATCGAAAGCGTGAAGATCGACCTGTTCCCGGACGAGGTCTATGTGTTCACGCCCAAGGGCCGAATCATGGAGCTGCCCAAAGGCTCCACGGCGGTCGACTTCGCTTACGCGGTGCACACCGACGTGGGCAACAGCTGTATTGCCTGTCGGATCAATCGTCGTCTCGCGCCACTGTCCGAACCGCTGCAAAGCGGCTCCACAGTCGAGATCGTCAGCGCTCCGGGCGCACGGCCGAACCCGGCCTGGCTCAACTTTGTGGTCACCGGCAAGGCGCGCACGCACATCCGCCATGCGCTGAAACTGCAACGCCGCTCCGAATCCATCAGCCTGGGCGAGCGCCTGCTGAACAAGGTTCTCAACGGTTTCGACAGCTCGCTGGAAAAAATCCCAGCCGAGCGCGTCAAGGCAATGCTCACCGAGTACCGTCTCGAACTGGCCGAAGACCTCCTCGAAGACATCGGTCTGGGCAATCGCATGGCCTATGTGGTCGCGCGCCGACTGCTCGGCGAAGGCGAACAGTTGCCGAGCCCGGAAGGTCCGCTGGCGATTCGCGGTACAGAAGGCCTGGTGCTCAGTTACGCCAAATGTTGCACACCGATTCCTGGCGACCCGATTGTCGGCCACCTGTCTGCGGGCAAAGGCATGGTCGTGCACCTGGACAACTGCCGCAATATCAGCGAAATCCGCCACAACCCGGAAAAATGCATCCAGCTCTCTTGGGCCAAGGATGTCACCGGCGAGTTCAATGTCGAACTGCGCGTCGAACTGGAACACCAGCGCGGCTTGATCGCCCTGCTGGCCAGCAGCGTGAACGCGGCCGACGGCAATATCGAAAAAATCAGCATGGACGAACGCGATGGTCGCATCAGCGTCGTCCAACTGGTGGTCAGCGTGCACGACCGTGTGCACCTGGCCCGCGTGATCAAGAAACTGCGCGCCCTGACCGGGGTGATCCGCATCACCCGCATGCGCGCGTAGCCATCCATCAATTACAAGGAGTCCTTCATGACCAAGACTGTTATCACCAGCGACAAAGCCCCGGCCGCCATCGGTACCTACTCCCAGGCGATCAAGGCTGGCAACACCGTTTACATGTCGGGTCAAATTCCTCTGGACCCAAAAACCATGGAACTGGTCGAAGGCTTCGAAGCCCAGACCGTCCAGGTGTTCGAGAACCTCAAAGCCGTGGCTGAAGCCGCCGGCGGCTCGTTCAAGGACATCGTCAAACTGAACATCTTCCTCACCGACCTGAGCCACTTCGCCAAGGTCAACGAGATCATGGGCAAGTACTTCGACCAGCCTTACCCAGCCCGCGCCGCCATCGGCGTAGCGGCCCTGCCAAAGGGTTCGCAGGTTGAAATGGATGCCATCCTGGTCATCGAGTAATGTGTCCGGCGCAGCCTCGGGCTGCGCCGACTGCTCTGCTGTAAAGAAAGTCTGAAAGGATTCCACCATGCGCAAAGCGCTTGCTCTCTCGCTGCTCGCCCTGCTTTTGGGCGGTTGTGCCAGCAACCCTGCCGACCGTGATATCAGTGGCACCTGGATCAATCAGGTGGCGATCGACGCTGCATCCAAGGGCGTCCCCCTGCGTGAAGCGCTCCAGGCCTATGGCCCGAACCTGGAATGGGACGTCAACACCAAGGCCGGTCAGGTCCGTTACACCAATGGTTTTGAAAATGTCGATGGCAAGTTGCTGGGCGAAGAGTCCGGTGCCTGGAAAGTCGACTTTTATGGCAGCTCCGGCAGTGAGCTGAAGCGCAACGGCAAGCATTTGAGCCAGGCGGCGACCGAAAACGAACCCGCCCAGGTCTTCGATCGCGCATTGATTCCGGTACCGGATGGCGCACCGATTGGCGCCAGCTTCGAACGCGCGCTGTATTCGGCCTACATGGGCGGTAGCTGGAAGGTCATCAGCGGCCAAGGCGAAGGCAACACCGTGCAGTTCCAGGCCGACGGTCAAGTGACCGGCCTGCCGGGTACTGATCGCTATGCTTTGTGCCTGGCCGGCGACTGCGCCTCGATGAGTGGCGGCAACGACAACATGTGGCTGCAGCTCAACGGGCAAGGAAACGCCTGGATCTTTGCGCGCAAAGGCAAAGAGCTGGAAATTTTCCAGACGGTGAATACGGCGCAGGCAGATGAAATGCCTCAGTTCACGCCGGGTGATCGCAAGTGGTTGCTGGAAAAGCAGTAACCTGCCCCGGGAACCAACGCAAATCAATGTAGGAGCCGGCTCGCTGGCGATTGCGGCCTGACAATCAACGCAGAGTTGAATGTGACGACCCTATCGCCAGCAAGCCGGCTCCTACGATTTCAGGGTGTTTGAAAGTCAGCAGCGACCTTCAAGAATCGCGGCATATCCTTCGCGAAAGCTCGGATACTTGGGCGTCCACCCCAATGCTTTCGCCCGCGCATTGCTGCATCGCTTGCTCCCCGTACGGCGCACGCTGGCGTCTTCCGCCCATTCGGTCACACCCAGATACTCGCGCAACCAGCCCACCACATCCGCCAGCGCTGCCGGTGCGTCATCGACGCCGATGTAGATATCTTCCAGCGCCACGCCACGTCGATCCGCCTCAAGCAGGCACGCCATCAACCCGGCGGCATCGTCGGCATGAATCCGATTGGCATACAACGGCGGATCGACCGCCACGCGATAACCCCGACGCACTTGGGTCAACAGCCACTCGCGCCCCGGACCGTAAATGCCGGTCAAACGCACAATGCTGGTCGCAATTCCACTATTGAGGGCAATCTGCTCGGCTTCGAGCATCACACTCCCCGAATAGCCCGCCGCTACGGCCGCAGAAGCCTCGTCGACCCACTCGCCCGCCTGCTGACCGTAAACGCTGCTACTGGAAACAAACAACAGGCGATTGGGCACCTGGCCATAGTCATCCAGCCACTCCAGTACATGCTGCAAGCCCTGAACATAGGCGGCGCGGTAACCGGCTTCGTCATGATCGGTGGCGGCCGCGCAATACACCAGGTAATCCACCGCGCCGACTGGCCAGGTCGCCGGACAGTCCTTGTCGAACAAGTCGCCGGCAACGCCAATCACACCCTCGGGCAGGCGTGAGACGTCGCGCCGCAGACCATGAACCTCCCACCCACCAGCCAACAATTGTGTGGCCAGACGACTGCCGACATCACCGCAACCGGCGATCAAAACAGAAGGCGCGGACATCAGAAAACTCCCCTTGGAAACGGACAGACTAGCGCTGGCAATGTGCGAGCGGCTAGCAATACAAGAAAAAGAGACTCTATTACTTTTGTTAACAAGAATTGTTTGCAATAATACGCCCCACTTTTGTTCTCGGCCTTACGAGGCCTGGAAGAGCGCCATCGTTTTTCTATCTCAGGTCCGGCTAGCATGACACGTAATCAAATCCCCGCTTCGCCAACCAAACGACCTCGCGCCTGGAGCGCAGTGGCCGCCCTGCTGCTCAGCTTGATGCTGGCACCAACCGCGGCATTCGCTGACGCGCAAGCACCTGCCACTGCGACCGCAGCTGACCAGGCCGCTCCGACTGCTGCTCTTGCCGCGACCGCCCAGGCCCAGGCCCAGGCAGCACCTGCTCAAGAAGCCCTCGGCGAAAACGTTCCTGAAGTTCTCGAAGCCGACAACAGCCTGGGCATGGCCCATGATCTGTCGCCGTGGGGTATGTACCAGAACGCCGACATCATCGTGAAAATCGTGATGATCGGCCTGGCGATCGCATCGATCATCACCTGGACCATCTGGATTGCCAAAGGCTTCGAGCTGATGGGAGCCAAGCGTCGTCTGCGCAACGAAATCGTCCAACTGAAGAAAGCCAAAACCTTGAAAGAAGCCAGCGCTTCGGCAACCAAGGCCGGCACCCTCGCCAACCTGTTGGTCCACGACGCCCTGGAAGAGATGCGCCTGTCGGCCACCAGCCGCGAGAAAGAAGGCATCAAGGAACGCGTCAGCTTCCGTCTTGAGCGCCTGGTTGCAGCCTGCGGCCGCAACATGAGCAGCGGCACCGGCGTGCTCGCTACCATCGGCTCCACCGCCCCGTTCGTAGGCCTGTTCGGCACCGTGTGGGGCATCATGAACAGCTTCATCGGCATCGCCAAAACCCAGACCACCAACCTTGCCGTTGTGGCCCCCGGCATCGCCGAAGCCCTGCTGGCAACTGCGCTGGGCCTGGTCGCGGCGATTCCTGCGGTAGTGATCTACAACGTGTTTGCCCGCTCCATCGCCGGATACAAGGCGCAGGTGTCCGACGCGTCGGCAGAAGTCCTGCTGTTGGTCAGCCGCGACCTTGATCACCAGCCTGAGCGCAGCTCGCAACCGCACATGGTGAAAGTGGGGTAATCGGCCATGGGCCTGCATTTGAAAGAAGGCGCAGACGACGATCTGTCCGAAAACCACGAAATCAACGTCACGCCGTTCATCGACGTGATGCTGGTGCTGTTGATCATCTTCATGGTGGCGGCCCCGCTGGCCACCGTGGATATCAAGGTCGATCTGCCTGCGTCCACCGCCAAACCGGCGCCGCGGCCAGAGAAACCGGTGTTCCTCAGCGTCAAGGCTGACCAACGCCTGTACCTTGGCGAAGACGAAGTGAAGGCCGAAGCACTCGGCGCCACGCTCGACGCCCGGACCCATGGCAAGAAAGACACGACGATCTTCTTCCAGGCCGATAAAGGTGTGGATTACGGCGACCTGATGAGCGTGATGGACAACCTGCGCTCGGCCGGTTACCTGAAGGTCGGTTTGGTCGGACTCGAGTCAGTCAAGAAATGATCACGACGCGCCATAAGCTGACGCGTTACAGCGGTAGCCTGGCCGTGGTGCTGGGCGTTCACGCGCTGGCCATCGCACTGGCCGTGAACTGGACCGCCCGCCCGCCCATCGAATTGCCGCCACAGGCAATGATGGTCGAGCTGGCACCGGTTCCAGCCCCGCCACCGCCCGCACCGCCGAAGGTCGTCACACCACCGCAGCCACCGGCTCCCGTTGAAGAACTGCCGATACCGAAGCTGGCCGAAGCGCCGAAGGCCGAGATTGCAGTACCGAAACCGGTCAAGCCCAAGCCAAAGCCTCAACCGCCTAAGCCTGTGGAGAAAAAGCCCGAGCCGCCGAAGGAAAAACCGTCCGAGGCAAAACCGAGCGAAGCAGCGCCGACGCCAGCGCCGACTGAAAAATCCGCTCAGCCTGCACCGGGTCCATCGGCAGCTCAAGTGGCGGCTAAGGCCAGTTGGGAAGGCACCCTGCTCGCGCATTTGGCCAAATACAAGAAGTACCCGGCCAGCGCACAGGCACGGGGCAAAGAAGGTATGAACCGCCTGCGTTTCGTGGTGGATGCCGAAGGCAACGTCTTGTCATTCGAGCTGGTGGGCGCCTCAGGCACTGCCGATCTGGACCGGGCCACCCTGGAAATGATCCGCCGCGCCCAGCCGCTGCCAAAACCTCCGGCCCACATGCTCACCAACGGCTCCATAGAAATCGTTGCACCCTTTGTCTACTCGATAGACAAACACCGACGGTAAAGCCCTGCCGAAACCTATGTTAGGAGCGAGCCTGTTCGGGATGGTCGTCAACGATAACGCTGCAAGCCTGACGCCCCGCGCCGGTGTCAGGTTTTTCGCGAGCAATCGAGCGTCGACCGGCTGCTCCTACACACACTCTCTCTGATAACGTGCGTCTATCGATTGCAGCCGGTATGCTTGGCCCGCATCTTCATGGACGCTTGCTATGACTCTTACAGAATTACGCTACATCGTTACCCTCGCCCAAGAGCAGCACTTCGGCCACGCGGCCGAGCGTTGCCACGTCAGCCAGCCGACCCTGTCGGTGGGCGTGAAAAAGCTTGAAGACGAACTCGGTGTGCTGATTTTCGAGCGCAGCAAAAGCGCCGTGCGCCTGACCCCGGTCGGCGAAGGCATTGTGGCCCAGGCCCAAAAAGTCTTGGAGCAGGCCCAAGGTATTCGCGAACTGGCCCAGGCCGGCAAGAACCAATTGACCGCACCACTGAAAGTCGGCGCGATCTATACCGTCGGCCCGTACCTGTTTCCACACCTGATTCCGCAACTGCACCGGGTCGCCCCGCAGATGCCGTTGTATATCGAAGAAAACTTCACCCATGTGCTGCGCGACAAATTGCGCAACGGTGAGCTCGACGCGATCATCATCGCCTTGCCTTTCAACGAAGCTGACGTCCTGACTCTGCAGCTCTACGACGAACCGTTCTACGTCCTGATGCCGGCACAGCACCCATGGACGCAAAAAGAAACCATCGATGCCAGCCTGCTCAACGACAAGAGCCTGCTGCTGCTCGGCGAAGGCCATTGCTTCCGCGATCAAGTGCTGGAAGCTTGCCCGACGCTGGCCAAAGGCAACGATGGCGCCAAGCACACCACGGTGGAATCCAGCTCGCTGGAAACCATCCGCCACATGGTTGCGTCCGGCCTCGGGATTTCGATCCTGCCGCTATCGGCGGTCGACAGCCATCACTACGCCCCCGGCGTGATCGAAGTCCGGCCGCTGTCGCCGCCGACGCCTTTTCGCACCGTGGCCATCGCCTGGCGCGCGAGCTTCCCGCGCCCGAAGGCCATTGAAATCCTCGCTGACTCCATTCGCCTGTGCTCGGTGGCCAAGCCATCCGCGCAGGTGGTGGCGGGCTAAGCAAGCGTCATGACTGAGTTGTCGCAAGTGTCAGTGACGGCACTCAAGGGTGTCGGCGAAGCCATGGCCGAGAAACTGGCCAAGGTTGGCCTGGAAAATCTCCAGGACGTGCTGTTTCACCTGCCGCTGCGTTATCAGGACCGCACTCGCGTGGTCCCGATCGGCGCGCTGCGTCCAGGGCAAGACGCCGTGATCGAAGGCACCGTCAGCGGCGCCGATGTGGTCATGGGCCGTCGCCGTAGCCTGGTGGTGCGTCTGCAGGACGGTACCGGCGGGCTCAGTCTGCGTTTCTACCATTTCAGCAACGCGCAGAAAGAAGGCCTTAAACGCGGCACGCGCGTTCGCTGTTACGGCGAAGCACGCCCAGGTGCGTCGGGGCTGGAAATCTACCACCCGGAATACCGCGCCATTACCGGCGACGAACCGCCGCCCGTGGATGAAACCCTGACCCCGGTGTACCCGCTCACCGAAGGCCTGACCCAGCAGCGCTTGCGCCAGTTATGCATGCAAACCCTGACCTTGCTCGGCCCCAGCAGCCTGCCCGACTGGCTGCCGACCGAACTGGCCCGCGATTACCAACTGGCGCCGCTGGCCGACGCGATTCGTTACCTGCATAACCCACCGGCCGATGCCGATGTCGACGAACTCGCCCTCGGTCATCACTGGGCCCAGCATCGCCTGGCCTTCGAAGAACTGTTGACCCATCAACTGTCCCAGCAACGCCTGCGCGAAAGCATGCGTTCACTGCGCGCGCCGGCCATGCCCAAAGCCACGCAGCTGCCGGCCAAATACCTGGCCAACCTCGGGTTCACCCCCACGGGTGCACAGCAACGGGTCGGCAACGAAATCGCCTACGATCTGAGTCAGCGCGAGCCCATGTTGCGGCTGATTCAGGGCGACGTGGGCGCGGGTAAAACCGTGGTCGCTGCGCTCGCCGCATTACAGGCATTGGAGGCCGGATACCAGGTGGCGCTGATGGCACCCACCGAAATCCTCGCCGAGCAGCACTTCATCACCTTCAAGCGCTGGCTCGAACCGCTGGGCATCGAAGTCGCGTGGCTGGCCGGCAAGCTCAAAGGCAAAAACCGCGTGGCCGCGCTGGAGCAGATCGCCAATGGCACGCCGATGGTGGTCGGCACCCATGCGCTGTTCCAGGACGAAGTGCAGTTCAAGAACCTGGCGCTGGCGATCATCGACGAACAGCACCGCTTCGGCGTGCAACAGCGGCTGGCCTTGCGGCAGAAAGGCGTCGGCGGGCGGATGTGTCCACATCAGCTGATCATGACCGCCACGCCGATTCCACGCACGCTGGCCATGAGCGCCTACGCCGACCTCGACACCTCGATTCTCGACGAATTGCCGCCCGGCCGGACCCCGGTCAACACCGTGCTGATCACCGATACCCGACGCGTCGAAGTCATCGAACGGGTGCGCAGTGCCTGTGCCGAAGGGCGTCAGGCCTACTGGGTGTGCACGCTGATCGAGGAGTCGGAAGAGCTGACGTGCCAGGCCGCCGAAACCACCTACGAAGACCTGACTGCCGCCCTCGGCGAGTTGAAAGTCGGGCTGATCCACGGGCGCATGAAGCCCGCCGAGAAGGCCGCAGTGATGGCCGAGTTCAAGGCCGGTAACTTGCAGCTGCTGGTCGCCACCACCGTGATCGAAGTCGGTGTGGACGTGCCCAACGCCAGCCTGATGATCATCGAAAACCCCGAACGCCTGGGCCTGGCGCAACTGCACCAGTTGCGCGGCCGCGTCGGGCGGGGCAGCGCGGTCAGCCACTGCGTGTTGCTCTACCATCCGCCGCTGTCGCAGATCGGCCGTCAGCGCCTGGGTATCATGCGCGAAACCAACGACGGTTTTGTCATCGCCGAAAAAGACCTCGAACTGCGCGGCCCCGGCGAAATGCTCGGTACGCGGCAGACCGGCCTGCTGCAATTCAAGGTCGCCGACCTGATGCGCGACGCCGACCTGCTGCCCGCCGTGCGCGACGCCGCTCAAGCCTTGCTGGAACGCTGGCCGGACCACGTCAGCCCATTACTCGACCGCTGGCTGCGTCACGGGCAGCAATATGGCCAAGTGTGAGCACCGTCGCAGTTTCTGGAGGATGGGTTTGAGCAAGCTGGTTATACTCCCGCGACTGTTTTAATCCGGATACAGACCATGACCGAAGTTGCCCTCGCACCCGCCTCCCCGCACGCTCCGTCGGTTATTCGGCTGTTGCTGGGCAAACTGGGCATTGCCTATGAAGAAGTCCTCGACCATCACGGCTTGAACCCGGCGCGCAAGGTCCAGGCCGTGCTGCTCGATGACGCCGTCGGCTCGCTGATGGTGCTTTTCCCGCAGAGCCAGTTGCTCGACCTGAACCGCCTCACCGAACTCACTGGCCGCCGCCTCACCGCGGTGCCGACTGAGAGGCTGGTCAAGATGCTCGGCAAGCACAACCTGAGCCTGTTGCCAGGCCTGCCTTCGCTCACCAGCTCGCCGTGCCTGTACGACGAAAGCCTGCTGCGCGAGCCGAAAGTGCTGGTCAACTCGGGTGAGCCGGATGTGTTGCTGGAAATCAGCAGCGAAGCCTTCAAATCCATGCTCAACAAAGCCAGTGCCGCCAACTTCGGTGAGCCGCTGAGCAGCATCCGCCCGAACCTCGATCGCCCCGATGATGACCGGGAGGAAATCACCCAGGCGGTTCAAGCGTTCACCGCGCGGCGCATCCAGCAACGCCTGGAAGCGACCATCGAAATTCCGCCATTGGCCGAAACGGCGCAAAAGATCATCAAGCTGCGCGTCGACCCCAACGCCACCATCGACGACATCACCGGCGTGGTCGAAACCGACCCGGCACTGGCCGCGCAAGTGGTGAGCTGGGCGGCATCGCCGTACTACGCCTCGCCGGGCAAGATTCGTTCGGTGGAAGACGCCATCGTGCGGGTGCTGGGTTTCGATCTGGTGATCAACCTGGCGCTGGGCCTGGCACTGGGCAAAACCCTGAGCCTGCCCAAAGACCACCCGCAACACAGCACGCCGTACTGGCAGCAATCGATCTACACCGCGGCCGTCATCGAAGGTCTAACCCGCGCCATGCCGCGCACCCAGCGCCCGGAAGCCGGCCTGACCTACCTCGCCGGCCTGCTGCACAACTTCGGCTACTTGCTGCTGGCCCACGTGTTCCCGCCGCACTTCTCGCTGATCTGCCGCCACATGGAGGTCAACCCGCACCTGTGCCACAGCTACATCGAGCAACACCTGCTGGGCATCAGCCGTGAACAGATCGGTGCGTGGCTGATGCGCTACTGGGACATGCCCGATGAACTGGCCACCGCGCTGCGCTTCCAGCACGATCCGGGCTACGACGGCGACTACGCCGAATACCCGAACCTGGTGTGCCTGTCGGTGCGCCTGCTACGCAGCCGCGGCATCGGTTCCGGCCCGGACGAAGACATCCCCGACGCCCTGCTCGAACGCCTCGGCCTGAGCCGCGCCAAAGCCGAAGACGTCGTCAGCAAAGTCCTCGAAGCCGAAATGCTGCTGCGTGAACTGGCTTCGCAATTCATCCAGGCCTGAAAAAGCTTCGCGGGCAATCCACGCTCCTACAGGATTTGTGTCGTTCACCCATGTATTGAACGACAAATCCTGTAGGAGCGTGGCTTGCCCGCGAAGAACCCAACTCGGTCTGACTGACTGAACCCAGGCATGGGTGCCCCCTCATTCCCTGATCTTCGCCCATGAGCCAACGGACAAAAAGCAAGCGCCCTGCTATTATTTGACTGCAAACAGAGGGCTTTCCGATGACCCAAACCGCGGCTGTCAGTGTTGCAAGTCAAGTCCGCAAGCTGGCCAAAGATCACAACATTACCGCTGATCCTGACGGCATGAGCCGTATGGCCGTGATCATTACCCGCATGGCTGGCGATGTCGTTGAGTTGGATGGCGTCGAACAATTGCTCGTCAATCTCAAGAAAAAAGGTGTTCTGAGCAAGTCTGAGACCCTGACACTCCAAGGACGCTACCTTCAGGAAAGGCGTTCACAGAACCATAGCGCATGACTTTCGATCCGTTCGGCGACTTCGAAGCTGCTGGATATCTGCAAAATTCGCTGCAACTGAAAGACCCCACCGAAGTAAAAGAGTCAGAGCATCTCTCGTTCGAACTGAGCATCGAGGATGCCCTTGCCTATCTGGCCAAGAAGAAGCCAATCGACTACAAGGCCGTGCTCCAAGTCCATGAAGTCCTGTTCTCCGGCTTTTATCACTGGGCAGGGAAAGATCGGAACGAGCTTGTACCTCACCTGGCAGTCTTCAAGGGTCCATACAACGATCCCCAAAGCACCTTCTTCGAGCACCCGGACTCAATCAAGTTGTCTGTCGACTATGCGCTTGAGCTGGCAGCAGACAAGAAGCGTTTCAAAGAGCAGCCAGGCCGGGTGATGGGCCAGCTGGCTTTCGCACACCCATTCCTGGACGGCAACGGGCGCACAATCCTGTTGGTCTTCATGGAACTCTGCTATCGAGCCAGGTTCGCCATCGACTGGTCAAAGACAAACAAAGACGACTACCTGCGGGCACTCAGCGACGAGATCCGAGAACCTCGCGAGCGGTATCTCGATAACTACCTGAAACCGTTCATTGTTGAGATATCCAGTCGTGACGAGTGGCCTGAGACCATCAGCGGCATCCGAGGCCTGGATGGTCTGGACAAGGAAGGCATCACCTATGAGAGCCTGGACAACCCGCAAGTCCAGCAGATCTACAAGACATACAGGGCACAGCCTCTCGACGCCGGGGAGCCTCCTGAATCGGATGACTGAGGAGGCGAACTAGCTCCGGGCGGCGACCCGACGCAGCACCCCGCGCGCGACCTGAAAAACCTCAAGCTTTGGGCTTGGCCTTCTTCGGCTTCAAATACTTGGTCAACCCCTGAAACCAGATCACCAACGCCGGGTTGCCCTTGATCTGAATCGACTTGTCCTGAATCCCCGTCATGAACGCCAACTGCTTGTTCTTCGCCTGCATCGTGGCAAAGCCATAAGCCGCGTCTTTAAAAGCAATCGCAAACGCAGGCTCGGCATACACGCCTGACTTGCTGGTGATGCGCTGATCCTTCACCCGAAAATGCCGTGCGACTTTCCCGTCCAGGGTCTGCAACTGAAACACCAACTCCTTGTCACCCAACTGCTGCTGGAACGCCGGGTTGGTCCGACTGGCCTTGCCCATCAACAAACCCATCATCCACAGCAGAAAACGAAACTTCATGCGCAAGCCTCAATAGAAAAATGAACGGCTGGCGCAGTGTAGCGAGTTGAAGCAAGAACGCTACTATCGAGTTGTGTTAGAAGAAGATCAATACTGTTTCCTACATGATGACTGCTAAGTCACATTTATCTCACCTCACTGAACGCTCCTACACCCCGTGTCACAAGCAACGCCTCAACAGGAGTAAAAACGTAACGGGGCAGACCAGCGTCGCAGCCAAGATGGTTGATTGCTCATGGCGTCATAAAGTCCCTGGGCCGAGCTGACCCGTTGCGCCGCATCGAAACTCAGCGCCACTCGTAACGCGGGCCAACAGTGTTTCGGCAGATGCCTGGGAGCACGCAGCTCACGGTCCAGATGCTCATCCCGCGCGCGAGTTGAGGGCCAACGGCTGAACGGGTGTTTGCCCCTGCCAATTCGTACAACACACAAGCTACGGCATAGACGTCCGCGCCGGCCGACAGCGGTTCGCCTTCGAGCAGTTCGGGGGCTGCATAGCTTGGAGTCCAGGCATTGAAACGCTGGCGACTCAGCTTTGGCAGACCCGCAATGATGCGCTCCTCAGCCTGGCCCAGACCGAAATCAAACAGCCGGACGCCTTCTTCACTGAGCATCACATTGCTCGGTTTCAAATCGCCGTGCAGCACGCCGCGGCCGTGGGCATAGGCCAACGCATCGAGCAAAGGAAGCGCAATGTCACGCAGTTCTGGCCACGATAAACCCAGAGGCCGTTCGCAGAGCAATTTGTCCAGCGTCTTGCCGCGCATCAACTCCATGGTGATGAAGGCTCGTCGGCAATGTGTGTCTACTTCAAAGCTGTGCACGCGCAGCACATTCGGATGGTGCAAGCGCCGGGTCAGGGCAAACTCGCTGTAGAGCAAGGCGCTGGCATCCGGGGAGTCGACAAGCTCTTCACCGAGCATTTTCAGCGCAACATATGGCTCAGGATCACCGAACTGTTCGTGCAACAAATCCCGCGCGCGGTACACCACGCCCATACCACCGGCACCGAGCAACCGCTCGATGCGGTATCGCCCCGTCAACACGTCCAGCAACTCGGGGGGATGGGGCTGGGTCGACATAATCTCACCAGATTCGGCAGCGGGTTTGGCGAAAGCGAAGTAAGTCAGGTCGGGAACCTCCTCTACACTGATCGGTAGCTTGTCGAGCGGCAGTGCAGACTCACTCACTGGCGAATCACCACACCAGTCAGGTTGTCCCGCGCCGGCCCGCACAAGACGCCCTCGAACAAACGCGCCAGCGCAAGCGCCGGTACATTCACGCTCAAGGCACTCCCCAGCGCGTTGCTGCTCAAGCCTTGATACAAACCATCGCTGCATAGCAAAAATGCATCTCCGGGATACACCACCAATTCCAGTACTTCGAGGGTCAGCACTTCGCTTGCCCCTACTGCCCGAGTCAAAGCACCGGCATACGGTTGAGTACAGGCTTGTGCGGCGCACATCTGTTGTTTATCAATCAGCTGCTGCATCAGCGAATGATCCTTGGTTAGCTGATACAAGCGCTGATCGCGCCACAAATAACATCGGCTGTCACCAGCCCAGATACAGGCAGCGCGACTTCCGTCCACCAGCAGCGCTACAACGGTGCTGCCCATGATGTTGTCCTGTTGTCCCGCAATGAGGGTCAATTCGTGGCCCAGGCGACGATTGAGCCAATGCAGGCACTGGCTCACGGCTTTGAGCTGCTCGTCGAAGTTTTGTTGTACCGGCAACTCCGCCAGACTGGAGACGATCATCTGGCTGGCGATGTCGCCCCCTTGATGCCCTCCCATGCCATCGGCGACCACCCACAGGCCCTGCTGTGGACAATCGAGAAATGCATCTTCATTGCGCGCCCTGACTTTTCCAGTGTCAGTACGCGCAGCACTGCGCCAGGGATTGACCATCGGCATCAGAGTTGCACTGGCATGCGGAACGTGCGCAGCACACCCATATCGAACGGGTTCGGTGTGCGCTGACTCGTCAGCAAGTAGTTGGCGCGCAGACCACCCAGATCGGCTTTGAGCACAAGCACATCGCGGCCGATCAGGTGTTCGGATTGCATCAAGTCCAGCAGACGGAACAGTGACCATGGACCGCTGTTCTTCTCGATGCCGATCGGACGATCGGCCATTCTGTCGAGTACCAGGCTAGTGCGACCATCCTCGGCATCGGTTGGCCATTTGAAAGAAGCCGCTACGATGGGGCCGTGGCGGTATTCCATAGTCTTGTCGCCAAAGCGGAACTCGGAACGGCTGACAGCCGGGTCCAGGGTGTACGGTTCCAGCTTGAACTGTACGCGCGGCTCGGAGGGGCTTTCGGCGAAGAAGCTCTGGCGGATCACGTGTGCCGAAGCCATCTGGTCGAGGTAAACCCGAGACAAAGGCAGACTTTGACCATCAATAGTGCGCAAGCGGTAGGTACCCGGGGCGCCGCTGACAAATGGACGCATGTAGTCATCAAAGAAGCGGTCAACGATGCCCTGGACTTTGAAAAACTCGCGGAAGTCGTTGATCGCTACGTCGCTGGCGCTGTGTGCACTGAAGGGATAACGCTTGTTGATCGCCTTGCCGTAGAAGCTGTACAGCTCACTCTGATAACGCTGATTCAGATACTGATAGGCATCGCTGAGTACCAGACGCCAGGTATCTTCGGCCAGCACGTTGAACCAGACGCCGACCGGGCGCGGTAAGCGACCTGAGGCCATGCGCAGATGACTCAGCGCATCACGCTGGCTGGCCATGCGGGCCTTTGCCAGGTCATACGCCGCTTGGTCAGGCGCGCTGGCACGGGCCAGGCTCGCCAGCTGCAGTTGCAGCTCATTGAGCGCTTGCAATACCGGGTTCAGGTCAGCGCTCGGACCGTTATTTTCATCCAGTAAGCGGTGCAGGGGTTCGAAGCGACGCTGGAGCGCTTTTCTTGCAGTATCCGGCAGATTGTTGGCCAATGCGCCTGAAGCCTTTTTTACTGTGGCGGCGGCGAGTTTTCCTGCATTGCCACCCTTCTCGGCTAAAGCCTGTGCAGCTGTCGTTACGTCATCGACAGCGTCTGCAACCACCGAAAAATGCGTGTTCTCCCGCACTTGTACGAGCAATTGCAGCACGGGTGAGTTGGCAGAAGTCAGTCCGGCCAGTTGCTCCGCCCCTTCAGCGGCGTTGTTGATGGGCTGTAGCGCTACTCGACCCATCGCATCTCCCCATGCATTGGCATAGTCACGGAAATACAGTTGCTCCAGTTCGACCATCAGGCGCCGCAAGTCCATGGCGCTGATGTCCGAGCCCTCGCCCAATACCCAATTGTCACGCAGGATGTCGGTAACGAGTGCAGCCCCGCGGACCGAGAAATATTTTTGATAACCCTGCTGGGTGTAAAACCCGGGAATCACATGATCGGTGCCAACAAATAGAGCACCCTGCGGCCCCAGGTGCTGGCTCAAACGGTATTCCGGAAGAATGCGAGCCTGCTCGCGGAGCATCCTGTAAACCACGCTGGCCAAGGACTCGCTGCGCAAGATCTGACGTGCCTGAGCAACCAGTGAATCATTGAGCGGGTAGCTGAATGGCAGTTTCAACAAATGATCAATATGGGTGTTCAAGCGGTTTTGCAACGACGTGTTGCCCGCGTACCGAACGGACCAATCGGTGGCAACCCATTCCTTCAGCCATGGCGCGTCGCGGCGATCCTTTATGTTCAGCATCAGGTACACACGCAGGCTATTGAGCAAGCGTTCGCGGTCTTTCATGCTGGCGCGAATCTGCCCCTCCAGCAGCGTCGCGAGTCGGGGCAAAAGGTGCGTTTCAAGCTCACGTTCGTAGGCGCTCCTGAGCATCGGATTGACCGCTTCAGCTTGATACAAGCCCCCACGCTCGAGGTACGAGACATCTGCTTTCTGAGGGAACAAGCGGGTTGCCGCGTAGCTGGTGTCGAGGGACTCTAGCGCGGCCAGCCATTCGTCCCCCCCGCTTAGGACCGAGCGCTGTTGAGTCCAGGTTTGAGCCAGAGCACGCAAGTTATCCAATCGCTCATGGTTGGCAGAGAAACTAACAACCCACCAAAAACCAAACAGGCTCAGTGCAACCAGCGCCCCCGCGTACACCGTGCGCTCCCCCCAATAGAGACGGCTATGCTCGCGCTTGTCCAGCTCGACAAGACCTGCCTCCGGAAAAATGACCCGACTGAACAAATGATGGATAAATCGCGAATGCCCGGTATGTCGAACCGCAACAGTATCTTGCGTTACCCCCGCATTGGCGTCCGTCGGCTGATCCAGCGGCTTGCCTGAGAGAGTGGCGCTGGTGAAATAGAACCCGCGCAATTTGCTCGTGCGCTGGTTACCGCTACCGGGGAAGGTCTCCTTGACGAATTGGCACAACCCTTCACCGATCAGCCCCAGTTGATGCGGGAAGTCGAGGATGCGGCCTCGACGCAGAGGGTCGCGCTCCTGATGCATGCGAATGATCACCTGGCTGTTGAGTCGCTGCAGCAGTGCTTCGAACTCGACTCGCACCGCGGCTGCATCAGACGCACCCGACACCTCACTCAGACTAGCGCCCAACACCTGATCCCGTTCCTCCCGGCTCAACTGATCGAAGAACTCGTGAAAGCCTGGTTGTTCGTCCGTTTTGCTTAACACCAGGTAAACCGGCAGGTCGACGTGTAGCTTTTGCTGCACCTCTTGCAAGCGTGAACGCACGTCTTTCGCCAAAGCGCGCAGACTGTCCCGATCGTGGCTGATCAAGGTTTGCACCGGGAGTGTCACTAACACACCATTGAGTGGTCCGATGCGACGCCGTTTATGCAGCAGGCCGAGTAAGGTGCTCCATGCGCTGGCGTCGACTTCGGCATTTGACTGGGTCAGGTAGCGGCCTGTCGTATCGAGTAGCACACCGTTCTCGGCGAAATACCAATCGCAATATTGAGTACCGAGCGGCTCGCGGGACATATTGCGGTCTAACGTGTTGAGCGGGAATTCAAGGCCCGAGTGGTCCAGTAGACTGGTTTTGCCACTGCCTTGATGACCGATCAACAAATACCACGGCAACTCCCGGCGCCCGCGATAGAGGCTCGAAGTTTTGAGGGTGGTAAGGGCGCTCTTGAAGCGCACCCTCAACTCTCTGCGTTCTTCATCGATCTGTTTATTGCGCAGCAGAAATGCCTGACCGTCTTCGGCGCCATCCTGTGTCTGCGTGCGTACACCGGCGCGCCAACTGACGAAAACCATGCTCAGGCCCCAGATCAGGAACAACACGCTGATGCTCAGCAGGCGCGACACCTGGCTTTCCCAGAACTTGTAGTCATCCACCGCCAACAGCGGCCCGACACACCACACCAGCAACGCGACAAATAGCACCAACAACAGGCTCCAGACCCACGTCTTTTGCAAGAAAACGCCAACTTCTCTGAAGAAATTTTTCATCACCCGCGCCCCTTCAACTGCTGCGACCGCGGTTGATCCATTGTTTGTTCAAACGACTGGAACGGCTGTAAAACCGAAGCGCGTTGTTCACCCAATACCCAGGCGAATCCTGTGTACATCACCACCAGACACACCAGCGTAATCAGCGCCACCATCCACCACGGCACAATCCGCACCGGATTGTGTTGCTGGCCTTCGCCAAGGCCTTGCCAGTGTGGTGAGAGTTCACGCGGGACATCTGCGCGTAGCTGGCGAATCTGCTGATAGAGGGCGTCACGAAGATTGTCGAGCTCCAGAAGGCCACGCGACTGAATTCGGTACTTACCCTCGAATCCAAGCGCCAGGCACAGGTACATCAGTTCCAGCATCGGCAGGTGCTTGACCGGGTTTTTCGATAGCCGATCAAGGAACTGGAAAAACCTTTCACCGCCAGACGTCTCATTATGGAGTTTGCTGAGAAGGCTCATTTTCGACCACTCGCTTTCCTTACCCCACGAAGTAGTCACTACCGCCTCGTCAATGACTGTGCACAACACATAACTTGCAGTTGATACCTGGCTATTTTCGATGCCTTTTTGCCGCGCGCTATCGACGAAGTGTCCAAGTGCAGTACTCAGTCGCTGGTTAAGGGTTGGTAAATCTTCAGCAGCGGAGCTCTGTTTGAGCCGCACCACTTCCGAAAGCAGGCCGGACGCCGCCGCCACCAACGAGTTAAGGCTGATGCTGAAGGTGTGTGCTGGCGACTGTCGAGCGGCGTAAATCATGCGCTCTTCCAACTGTTCGAAACGGGGTGGCACGGTGGAGTCAGTCAGGTTTCCCTGCGCCGGGCCCTGGCCCAGACGATCGAGCAGCACGGTTTTGTCGTCCTGATGGTGTTCCATGTCCTTCATGTCGCTCAGTTCCTGATGGCCCAGAAATTCAATTCGAGCTCGGCAAATTCTCCGGACACGTGGAACGCGAAGCCGCCGGAGCGTTCGAGTTGTGCCTGGTCTTCGGAACTGAGTTCGAGGATGAAATAGGTTTTGTTGGCGTGGAACGCAATCTGTCGAGGGGCTACCGGTAACGGCCTGACTTTGATGCCAGGCAAATGAAGATTGACCAGTTGGCGGATGCTCTCCACCGGACCGACCTTGAGGTGTGCCGGCAACCGATGGCGCAGTTCCTCTGCGTCGCATTGAGCACTGGCGGCCAGCACGAACGAGGCCGACCCCAGCAATTTATGGTCGTTTAACGGTGAAACCATGATTCCGTACTGACGCGTCTGCATCGGCATTTCGATGGCATGCTGTTCGAGCACCATCGATAGAACCTGACGAATCGCTTCCATGAGTTTGCGAAAGCTTGTGGCCTGATCACTGTGTTCGTATCGGCTGTCCAGATTCGAGCGCTTGCTCTCACTGGAGAATGTGGCCAGTTCGCCCAGCAGTGTCAGTAGCGTGCAGTACAGCTCTTGAGGGTGAACCTGCTCCTTGGTGAGGTAATGACGCAACAGTGGTTCGGTACGGTTGATCAATTGCAGCATCATGAAATCGCCTACTTCCGCCCCCCAACTTTGCCATTGGAGCGAATCCGCTCAGCAATAGCGTCGCCCCGATGGCCGAGCATGCTGATGACTTCTTTCAGACAAGAGAGCAGATAGCTGGACGAGTGCACCCGCAGGTACGTCGGAACGAAATCCGGATCGAGGCTGATCACGCCATCGGGTGTGGTGTCGAGCACTTCGCAGACTTTCAGCTTCACACAGGCCTGATCGTTGTGCTGCTCGCCAAGCAGTAAGCGAAAGTCCGGACGGGCGCAACTGACCTCGCTGGTGCAACTGTCTCCCGCATTGGAATCGGCGACAGCCATTTCATACGCGATGTAACGCGCGAGCACGTCGCACTGCTCCGGCCGGCGGGACTCGACATGGTTGCCGGTCACTAATGGCAACGCCAGATAGATGGGGGTATTGCCAGTATTGGCAGGTACATCCAGGGCCAGCGGCCTGGAGCTGCCGCCCACCTCGAAGAGGCTGCCGTCCGGCAGGACCCCGAAGCCCGGTTGATCACCAGTTTGCTCATATTGAGGTATTGCAAATCGACTTCCAGGTCAAGGAAACCCCAGGTGTAACTGCCCAACAGTTGAGTACGGGTTTTCAACTGATAGTCGTGGTATCGATCGTTGTGCTGGAAATGCTGCGGACGAAGCAACATGCCTTCTTGCCAAATGACCTTATGGGCGTGCATGTTCAGTCACCTGCCTTGGCGAGTGTTTCAGTGCTGCTGCGGATACCGGCCTGATCAAGCTTCAGGTCAGTGTTGGTAACGCCTCCCGATGTGAGTGGCACGGTGTAGCGCCACCTGGTTTCAGGCAGGTCGCGGTAAGCGGCGAGGATGCCGACGTAACGACTTCCCTCTTGCACGCTGAGCTTGAACTCTACGGTTTCCCCGGGACGCAGCTGCAGTTCCTCACTGGTCACAAGGTCCGGCGCCAAGGATTTCCCGGCGCGCTCATAGAGGCTGAAGAAATCGGCGTTTTCGAACGCAACCGGGTGCTTGAGCTCCAGCAGACGCAAGACAATCGGCGACGGACGACCATGGATATCCGGATTCAGTTGATCACTGGCAGTCAGCTTCAAATTGAGTTTGGTCACGCTGGAATACGGCGATAACGCCGAGCAACCCGTGAGAATAAGCAGTGCGGCAAGAAGCGTCAGGGCATTGATTGGAGCGGTCCGACTGCGAGACATGTGCATCATCCCTGGAGGTCAGTGTGGAGGGTGGAGATCAGGCGAATCTGCTCTTCGTAGGTCTGGGAAAAGTCCCGCGTCAGCAGGCGCTCACTCCAGTCATCATCCTGTAGCAGGGCTTGGTGATAACGGCTGAAGGCTCTCCAGCGGCTGCCGGAAGTGGCGATCAGCGATTTTTTATCGCGCTCGAAACGCAGGGTCAGCTGTTGTGGCGAAAAGTGCTCAAGGGCCCCTCGAACCGCTGCGCGACTGGCGGCCAGCAAAGCCACTTGGTGCGCCTGCAGGTCAAGGAAAGCGCGGGAAATCGCATGCTCTGCTGGTAACTGCCCCGATTTGTTGGCCAGCAACATGCCCAACGCCTCACCTGCACCGACGCCAATTTTGAGCGGGTTTGCGTGCAGACTTTGTACAGTCGTCTGGGCCAGTCGCAGCTCGTTTTTCAGTTCGCTGCGGGTGCGCAGACTTTGCTGTAGTCCGCCGACGCTCTGCTTGAGCAAGCGCGCAGCATTGATCGCCAGTGTTTCTCGGGCTGCAGGGTCGAGGCCCTTCAAATCCACTCCCAGCGCGGCACCGAAACACTCCCAGAAATCTTCGCGCTGACCCTCGGTAACCTTGGGCCTGACTGGTTCAGGTTTTGTCGGGGCTTCAACCAGGAAAGGCACCGTCAAGTTTTCCATGTCGATGCGTGCATAGTCAGCGCGTTGCATGGGAGCCTCAAAAAGCCCATCAAAGTCGCTCAGCTCGTCGGGTTCACAGTAAATATGCTCTTGCTGATCAACGGCCTTCAATGGGTCGAGCCCGATAAACACATCGTCAGGAATGATATGGCCTGTCTTGTGCCGACGGCATGGCTCGACGTCCAAGAGTGCCGAGCCATGGCTCAGACGTGCGCGAATCTCGAAGTCGCCCAGCCCATAAATGCTTCCGGTTTCGATACGCAGCGCTTCGCCCTTTTTGAGGTGCAAACCGCTGACCAGGTCCTGGATGCCGTTTCTGCTGGTATCGGTCAGATAAAACGCGCCGTCGTGGTAGCTGATTATCGCGTGGTGACTTGAAAGGTGACGCTTGCGGTCCCGAATGACCCAGTCACAACCCTCGCCCCGGCCAATAATTCCACCGGATTGTGTAAAGGTCTTCTGGCAAAAATCTGTCGACAAGAACTGATTGTTGTTCAGTATTTCGAAAACAAGTTCCATGTTGATGCTCCTTGCTGTTACTTGCCGCGATTGACCGCCTGCGGATCACCCAAGGGGCGATAAGTGTTGTCGTTGAACTTGTAATTACCGCCACAGCCACCGACGCCGCATAGAACGACGAGTGCCAGCAAAGCGGCCTGCCAGTGACGACCAGGCATGCGAAGGTCTCCGAAGGAAAAAGAGATTGGGATGAGGTGAAACTGACGCAGGGACTCGGTCATCTGTTGCCACTGATTAACCATTGAGGTCTCCCGGCTTGATGTTCAGACGCCCGAAGCGATACAGCAGAGTGCGGCGTGGAAGCCCGAGTTGTCGGGCAGAAACCGTCTGGTTGCCATTGTTTTTACGCAGACAATCGATCACCAGGCTGCGCTCGAACTGCTCCAGGCGTTCGCGCAAATACAGGCTACTGTCTTGCGCAAACGCGTCCTGGGGCAGAGAAAAGTGCTCGGTCAATAACTCTTCGCCCTCGCACAGCAACACCGCGCGCTCAACAAGCCCTTTTAACTCACGCACGTTGCCAGGAAAGGCATAGGCGGCCAGACGACTCAGCGCCGCTTCGGACCAGTACACATTATCCCGTTGCAGAAATGTGCAGGCCTTGTCAGCGAAATGTCGGGCCAGATCAAGGATGTCGCCTGCACGTTGACGCAGGGGCGGCAGCTCAATCGGGAATTGCGCGAGACGGTAGTACAAGTCCTCACGAAACTTGCCTTCCCTGACCAGCAACGCCAAGTCACGGTGGGTCGCCGCGATTATGCGCACGTCGATTTTGTGAGTGTCGTTACATCCCAGTGGCCGGATCTCACCTTCCTGCAAAACCCGCAACAATCTGGCTTGCAAGGACAACGGCATATCGCCGATTTCATCCAGGAACAGGGTGCCGCCATTAGCCGCATCGAATAGACCGGCGCGGTCGCGGTCGGCACCGGTAAAGGCACCTTTGCGGTGGCCGAACAGTTCACTTTCCAGGAGGTTTTCGGCGAACGCTGCACAGTTCTGCACGATGAGCGGTCGGGAACGCCGCGGGCCGCCATCGTGAATCGCTCGCGCGACCACTTCCTTGCCAGTACCGGTCTCACCGCGCAGCAATATGGTGTAAGGACTATGCAGGATCTTGCTGATCAGCGAATAGGTTTGGCGCATCGCCAGACTATTGCCGATCAGGCCAAAGCCGCTGGCATTCGGGACACTGGCCGGTGCAGGTCGCGCATTGCCAGTCGGCCGATGTAGCCGTTGCAACAGTTGCAGCTGGCCAAGTACAAACGAACCCAATTGACCCAGAGAGTCGGCGAACCCTTGCAGGTCGATATGCCTGCGACTGGCACAAAGAACTAAACCTTCAACGGCATCTCGCCGATTCAGCAGCGGCACACACAATAGCGATTGCCATGGTTTGGCCTGGGGCGGCAAAAAATCTGTTTCGTACAAGCTGCCACTCAAGTGCCCGAAACACACCACGCGATTCTTGCGCAGGGCGAATTGCAGTAGTTGCGCATCGTTGCAATTCAACGGGGATTGCGCCAAGTCCCGAGGTTGCAGGATGCCGTTCAGGTATTCGGCATTCAGTTCTAGGCTGCTTTGGTTTGCATCGAGCAAATACAATTGCGTCAGTTCGCAACCGCTGAGTTGCGCCACCCCCCGCAGGAAGGCGCCTAGCAACGCAGGGCTGTCCGCCGCCTGGGATAAACTGGCGAACTGCTCCAGCAAGGCCTCGGCGTACACAAGCGGCTGCGGCAGTTGAGTGAACACCCCCATCTCAAGCGAACTCGCAGATGACGCGTGCATCGGCATTCAGCGTCGCATGAACGCGCGTGAAGTGTTCTCCCGTTGCCATCCCATCAAGCAGACGGTCAGCTACTTGAGGCAATACATGCAGGTCCAGCAACTGGTCAATCAGACGGGCACCGCTGTCGCTTTGAGTGCAGCGCTCGGTCAGGTGATCGACGAGGTTCTGGCAATAGCCGAAATCCAGCTGACGACGGTGCAAGCGCTCTCTCAAGCGACCGAGTTTGACTTCGATCAGCTCCCGCAGCACCGGCCCACTGACCGGGTAATACGGCACTATGCTCATGCGCGCCAGCAGAGCCGGTTTGAAGTGTTGGTTGAGGATCGGCCGAATGGACGCTTCGAGCTCCTGCTCGGATGGCCGCGCAATGCTTTCGCACAATTGACTGATCCGCTCGCTGCCCAGGTTGGAGGTCATCAAAATGAGCGTATTGCGAAAGTCGATCTGGCGTCCTTCCCCATCGTTAGCCATGCCTTTGTCGAATATTTGGTAAAACAGGTTGAGTACGTCCGGGTCCGCCTTCTCGACTTCATCAAGCAACACGATGGAGTACGGCTTCTGACGCACGGCTTCAGTAAGCATGCCGCCCTCCCCGTAACCAACATAACCAGGTGGCGCACCGATCAGGCGCGAGACAGTGTGCTTTTCCTGGAACTCCGACATGTTGATTGTGGTGAGAAAACGATCACCGCCGTACAGCAAATCCGCTAGCGCCAGCGCGGTTTCGGTCTTGCCGACGCCGCTCGGGCCGACCAACAGAAACACGCCCACAGGCGCGTCGGGTTTGTTGAGGCCCGCGGCCGTAGCGCGCATCGAGCGATCCAGTGCCTGAATAGCCTGTTCCTGACCTCGAATACGGTTGCGCAGGTCGGTGGCAAAACTGGCGACCTTGGTATTGTGCTCACGGGCCAGCTGCGCCAACGGCACACCCGTCCAGGCACTAATCACTTCGGCCACCAGACGCGGGCACACTTCGAAGCTCACCAGACGTTGTTTGACTTGCGCATCAGTCAAGTCGCGATGGGCTTCGTTGAGCGCAATTTCCAGTACTTCGATGCGTGGTGCTTGTTGCATAGGTGTCGCTGTTTCAGTGGTGGCACCTCCTCTGGCACTGGCCAGTTGCTGACGCAGTTCCAGCAGCCGTTCGGCCAGTTCCTTTTGTCTGGTCCACAGAGACTCGAACTCGGCCCTTTCGTCATCAACCAAGGCAAGACGCTCTTGCAGAGCGGCCAGCACTGCGTAATCAATCAGCAACCCGGCTTCGGCGTCCCGACACAAGGCCTGACGCTGCCGATCACCTTCAGCCAGTTCCCTACGCAAACGCTCCAGACTTTCCGGAGCAGCTGCCAGACTGATACGCACACGGGCGCATGCGGTGTCGAGGACATCAACGGCTTTGTCCGGTAGCTGACGGCCTGTCAGGTAGCGCGCAGACAATTCGGCCGCTGCCACCACAGCGTCATCACGCAGGTAAATGCCGTGGCTCTTCTCATACACCGTAGCCAGGCCGCGAAGGATCGTCACCGCTTCGCTGATGGTGGGCTCATGCAATTGCACGGGCTGGAAACGTCGGGCCAGCGCAGGGTCCTTTTCGAAGTATTTCTTGTACTCCGCCCAGGTCGTGGCGGCGATAGTCCGCAACTCGCCACGGGCCAGAGCCGGTTTGAGCAGATTAGCCGCATCGGAACCTCCGGCATTGCCCCCCGCGCCGATCAGCGTATGGGCTTCGTCGATAAACAGGATCACCGGACTCGGCCGTGCTTTGACCTCATCGATCACGCCCCTGAGGCGCCGCTCGAACTCACCTTTAATGCTGGCACCGGCCTGCAATAGCCCCATGTCCAGGGACAACAGCTCAACACCCTTCAACACTGGCGGCACTTCACCGGCAGCGATGCGCAAGGCCAAGCCTTCGACAAGCGCAGTTTTGCCAACGCCCGCTTCGCCGACCACGATCGGATTGTTTTTGCGGCGACGGGCGAGGATGTCGACCATCTGACGGATCGCAACATCGCGGCACAACACCGGGTCGAGTGTGCCGTCACGGGCCTGTTGAGTCAGGTTGTGAGTGAAGCGCTCCAACAACGATTCACCGATTACAACCGACTTGCCGACGGTGGGCTGCTCTATCCGGGACAACGCAAATTCTTTCAGTCGCTCGATGTTTAGCCTGGCAAGCAACAACTGATAACGGCTGCCGGCGTAGCGCATCGGATTGCGCAGCAATGAGAGGATCAGCGCGGCTTGGTCAATCACGCTCTGACCCAACTCGAGGGTCGCCACCAACAAGGCATCCTGCAGCCATTGCACCAGCTCCGGAGCGAACACCGGATTGTGCGAGGCACTGTTCTCAACTCGCAATTGCAACGCGGCCGCCAGCTCACCGGCATCTACTTCAGCATCTCGCAGGGCACGACCGAGCAAACCTTGCGGGCGTTCCAACAAAGCCAGCAGAAAATCCTCGATGAGGATTTTGCTGCCTCCACGGGCGATGCTGCGTTCAGCAGAACTTTCCAGGTCACGACGACTATCGGGATCCAGCGCCTGGATAAGTTGTTGCAGGTCCATGTTGATCATTGCTCACATCCTTAATGAATTTTTGCTGCTCAGGGTCACCACGCCGTCAGCGCGTTCGCAGCCCAGCCAACTGGTCCACCCCAGATGACAGACGTTCTGCTCACCGATGCGCAGTTCGCGGACTTCTTCCCGACGCAGGACAAGACGAATGTCGTAATCGAGCGGATCCCGCAGGGTGAATCGCACCAGCGCACACAAAGGTTGATAGCCGAACCCGATCGGCAGGAATTCGTGAAAGCGTTGCCAGTCAAGTTCGCGGATATGAATCCGGAACTTTCCGCTGCGATCGCGAACGCGTTCGCCCAGTACCAGGTCGTCACCGAGCTTGCTGTTACTACGTCCAAGGCAATTACGTTGCTCGTCGAGAATGTCGACACTACGCTCGATGCATTGCTCGATGGTCAGCTCTGCATGCTTGAAGTAGTACCGTAGAACTGCCTCGATCAATGCAGCCGAGTGTGCCCTCAGACTGAGCAGACCCAGGTACGGTAATAGGCGCTTCCAGTTCAGCTCCTGGGCCTTGCGAATCTCTTCGCCACCAAGGCCGATCAGGGCAAACAGCTGCGATGAAAACGAATCAAGGGCACCACTCTGGAACCCAGCGTGGTATCGATACTTGCGCCAGATCGGCCACATCAATCGCTGCAAACGGTGATGGAACAGATCGAGGAAGTTGCGGGTCGGGTTGCCATCTTCGCTATCGCTCAATGCCTGTTCGGCGTAGAACGCCGGCAGTGGTGAACCGGCCCCCACCAGACTCATCAGGTTGAAGCGCAACCGCGCTCGCATCTGCCCGTGCTCCTCAAAAAATTCCACGCTGTCCACATCGCTACCAGGAAAACCGAGGCTCGGATTGGCCTGGAACTCCAGTTGATCGTACAAATCGTCTTCACTCAGGTGCGGGTGTTTCTCGCGCAGTCGATCAATCACCAGCCGCACGGCCTGAAACAGTGAGTACTCGCGTATTACCTGGCTCAGCCCGCTCAAAGCAGGGGCTGAAGACCCATGCGGGGCGTCCATTGATAGACTTCTCCTTGCGTGCTTATTACCCGCAGTTCGTGATACGAATTGAGGCTGGCGTAAAGTGCGAAAAACTCGTTGAGTACCGAAGCGAACACGAACAGATCGCCCTCGCCGATGTACCCTTGTGGGTCGATGATCAATTCAGTGCGCAAGCCTCGTACCGGCAATCCACGGTGCAATCTGTCGACGTGCTGATGCTTGATCGACTTGAGCCCGTCGAGCAGCCTTTTGCTGACCTTTTCAGCATGCTGGTCGTAGTAGCGCGGCAGGTCGTAGGTTTCGAGAATCAGCTTCAGCGCATTCACGTCAGCCAGGGATAGATAGTTGAGCGACATGTTGCTGATCAGCTTCCAGAGGAAGTCCCGATTGAGCGGCGGTGCAAAACATGACGTGACGGAAGTTATATTGCGAAAACTCAGGAACTCCGGCGTCTGTGAGCAACGCTGATTGATGTCACCGAGCTTTAACTTGCGAGGCAGATTCTGGTTAGTGCACACCAACTCGATCGAGAGCGTTTCCTGCACTTCAGAGTGTTGAATACCGAAGCTCAGATAGGTATCGAGGCCGTCGTGTAGCAAGGATGAGCGCTGGCGAACGCTGTAATGCGGACGGCTGGCCGGCACATCAAAACTCGGATCGTGCTCGAAGGACTCGAACGGCACGTACTCCCGTTCACCAAAGCCACCAGACCTCCATCCGGTGACGCTTTCTACCGAGAAAACACCGCAGTTTTCCGGGTCGTACTGGGCTGGCAGAAGCAAGTGTTCATCCTGCTTTCCGTCGAGACGCACTGGCAGCGCATCGTGCGTGAACAGATTTACGATCGGCGTGCAGTGGAGCTTTATGTTGTCCAGGGTCGGGCGCAGTCGCTGCATTCCACTCTTGCGAATATCAAAGCGCAACTCCAGACCCCGCACTTGCTTTACGTGGTCTTCGGACAAGCTCCTGAGCAGGTCGAGATCGTTGATGTCAACGAACAGGAACTTGTCCTGAAAAGCGAAATACTCTTGCAGGTAGCGATAACCACGGAAGGTATTCAACGGGTACGGAACCAACGCGTCTTCTTCGGCAAAACCCACCGGTTGCACGCGATCGCCAGGTAACCGAAGTGACAGCGGCATGTCGTTCACCCCGGCGATTGGCTTGCCGGCACCATCTAGCGGGATCAGCTCGATGCCTTGCAGATGGCGCAACAGGCTCAGGTAAAGCATTTGGCTAATGTAACGTTCGCCCGTAAAGTGCAGACGCAAACGGTTCAATCCCAGCTCACCAAAATGGCCTTCAGCGCTCATCCCCAGTCGTAGACTCAAAAGCGAACCATCGCCCTTGACCGAATAATTCAGCGCTACAAGATCCAGCGCTGAGACCTCGGTTGAGTAGCACGTGCGGAAACGGCAACGCACACCATCGATCGGTACACTTTCCACCGGGGTGTCGCGTTCAACCACAAATGCCGACTCCGAACGCGCCAATGGCGCGAACTGCAAAATGCTGAATGCCGGCAGCGGTCGCATATAGTTGGGCCAAAGCAATTGCATCAACGAGTGGCTTAACTCTGGCAATTCGTCGTCGAGCTTCTGCCGCAGGCGCCCGGTCAAAAACGCGAAGCCTTCCAGCAAACGCTCCACATCCGGATCCCGTCCGGGCTGCCCCAGGAAAGGCGCCAAAGCAGGACTACGTTCGGCGAAACGACGACCCAACTGGCGAAGTGCGGTCAGTTCGCTTTGGTAGTAGTGGTTAAAGGACATGGAAAATTCCGTTTGTCATTGGCTGACCTTTACCTGCCCGCTGCCATCCAGGCACGCGGCAAAACACACCTTATGTTTGAAGCCGTCGACTTCCAGCAGACCTTCAATGCTGAAGGACAGGCGAAGCCGATCGTCATCACGAGGCCCAGCAGAAACACGAACTTTGCTCAGACGAGGCTCGTAGGCCTCGATGAAGTTTTCGATGACCAGGCGCGCTTGACTCAAGGAGTCGTGCAGACTCAGGCGCATATCATTGAGATCGGGTAATCCGTAGTCGGGCAGTGTCCGCACACTGCCCGCGCGGGTACTTAGCATCTTGGCCAGATGGGCAGCCACAGACGCCATGGCGGAGTTTTCGCGACTCCAGCCGACACGTTTTTTCGCGTCGCCACCCAGGCGTTCGAAGAGGCTGCCGTATCCAGTCATGCGTCAGCTCCGCTTACTCTTTGTCCAGTTTGCCGACCAGGGACAGAGTGAAATCTGCACCCATGTACTTGAAGTGCGGGCGCACGTTGAGGCTGACGCGGTACCAACCAGGCTCGCCGTCAACATCGCTGACAATGATCTGAGCCGCACGCAGTGGCCGACGTCCACGGACCTCGGCACTCGGGTTTTCCTGATCAGCCACGTATTGTCGAATCCACTCGTTCAACTCCAGCTCCAGGTCGGTCCGCTCCTTCCAGGAACCAAGTTGCTCACGCTGCAGCACTTTCAGATAGTGAGCGAGTCGGTTGACGATCATCATGTAAGGCAGTTGAGTGCTGAGTTTGTAGTTCAACTCTGCAACCTTGCCTTCGGCGCTGATGCCGAAGTGTTTCGGCTTCTGAACGGAGCTCGCGGAAAAGAATGCTGCGTTGTCGCTACCCTTGCGCATCGTGAGGGCGATAAACCCCTCCTCCGCCAACTCGTATTCACGGCGATCAGATACCAGCACTTCAGTCGGAATCTTGGTTTCGATTTCGCCCATGCTTTCGAAGTGATGCAACGGCAGATCGTCAACCGCACCGCCGCTCTGCGGACCGATAATATTTGGGCACCAGCGGAACATGGCGAAGCTGTCTGTCAGTCGGGTACCGAGTGCGTATGCAGTATTGCCCCACAGGTAGTGCTCGTGGCTGTTGACCACCGTTTCTTTGTATACGAACGATTTCACCGGGTTTTCTTCCGGGTCGTACGGATTACGCAGTAGGAAACGGGGGACCGTCAGCCCCATGTAACGCGCATCTTCCGATTGGCGGAAACTCTGCCATTTGGCAAATTGCGGGCCTTCGAAGTGATCTTTCAAATCTTTCAGATCCGGCAGACCGGTGAAGCTCTCGAGGCCGAAAAATTTCGGTCCGGCCGCAGCGATGAAGGGCGCATGGGACATGCAGGCAACACTGGAAACGTACTGCATCAATTTCACATCCGGCGAGCTCGGGGACATGAAGTAGTTGGCGATGATCGCTCCGACCGGTTGACCGCCGAACTGACCGTACTCAGCGGTGTAGATGTGTTTGTACAACCCAGCCTGCATCACCTCTGGCGAATCTTCGAAGTCGTCCAGCAGGTCTTCTTTGGAGACGTTGAGGATCTCAATCTTGATGTTCTCGCGAAAGTTGGTGCGATCAACCAACAATTGCAAACCACGCCATGAAGACTCCAGCGACTGAAAGTCCGGGTGATGGAGGATTTCGTCCATTTGGCGGCTGAGCTTGGTGTCGATCTCGGCAATCATCCGGTCGACCATGGCCTTTTTAACCGGCTCCCCACTGTTCTGTGGCTTTAGCAGCTCTTCGATAAACGCAGACACACCGCGTTTGGCGATGTCGTAGGCTTCGTCGTCGGGGCTCAGGCGGGTCTCGGCAATGATGCTATCGAGAATGCTGTATTCACTCTCATCACTATGTTGCTGTGCTGCATTCGTGTTCACGATATTGGCTTCCTTGACTGATGGCGGATTCAGGCGGGTTGGGCGGCGGCGTTCAGCCCCAACTCGTCTAGTACGCGGCTGCGGGATTCGTCGTCTGCCAGAACACCTTCAATGGCCTTGCGGAACGCCGGTGCGTTACCCAGCGGTCCCTTGAGCGCCACCAACGCATTACGCAGCTCCATCAGTTTTTTCAGTTCAGGCACTTGCTCGACCAGGCTGGCTGGATTGAAATCCTTCATCGAATCGACACGCAGATCCACGACCAGGTCTTCAGTGCTGCTGTCATCCTGAAGTCGGTTCGGCACGCTCAACGTCACCTGGAGATCCTGTTTAGCCATCACTTCGTCAAAGGTCATCTTGTCGATGTTGATCGGCTTGCGATCTTCAACTTTGCGTTCGTCCTTGCGTTGGGTGTAGTCACCGATCGCCAGCAGCTTCAGCGGCAGTTCGATCTCTTCCTGAGTGCCTCCAGTTGCGGGCTTGAAAGTGACGTTAATGCGTTCCTTGGGGGCTACCGAGCCTTCTTTGGCCATGGCGATTCTCCTTGCGGTTGGGGCCCTTGGGCCTAGTCGAGTGCCACTTCAAGATCGAGGTGGCACAGCCTGCGATAAATCTCTTCCTTGCATTCGCGCACCGCGTGGTTCTGCGGCAACAACTCGCAGCAGTTATGCAGTAGTTGCAGCACCTGCAGCGCAAGATCCGGCTCCCAGGTATGCAGGCCTGCGTCCCGTAATGTCTGGTCAAGGTTTTCAAGTTGGCTCTTGGCCAATTCAAATTTTTGGCCATAAAGCAAAGCCGCGCGAGAGCGAACTGCCAGAAAAACTGCTCGCGGGCGCCATAGGCGCTGTGCAGGCCTTGCTTGAGAATCTGCACCGCAGCCTTGAGGCCGTCCTTGCGCAGAATCGGCTGAACGTCTTCTAGGGCCTGCTCCCAGGCTGGTTGTATTTCGGCGGTTTCTACAGGACGCGGTGCATGGGGATTTTGCAGATGCGGCGTGACCTGGACATCGACCCACGAGCGTGTGGCCGGGTCGGCGAAAGGAGTGCCGTCATGAAAGCGTAATTCGAGGATGCCGGGCAGACGCTGCATCAACAGTGCGAAGTGGATTTCCACTTCACGCATGGCCATTTCCGCGTTCAGCCCCTGAAGACACTCCCAAACCAATCTCTGACCATCAAACCAGAACGGCGCTTTGGACAGACTGGGCTCCAGCTCCACCAGCAAGTCGGCGTAACGGGCTTGATCGTAACGCTCCTGAAAGAACTTGAGCCTGTCGACAGGTAGTCCGCGCAGCACTGTGATCTGCTCTGCGTTGCGCTCGGGCAATGTGTCTACAGGTAGCCAGAGCAGCGTACGATTCAGGCGTAATGCGCGCAGATCGGTGGCCCTCTGCTTAAGCCACCAGGCACACAGTGGCCGCGCGCTGTCCTGTTGAGCACGCAAGGCTTTATGGGCATCTTTTTCGTTATCGATGGGTGCGCAGGGATTGAACAACTGCGTGGCAACCTGCTTGACCTGAGCCACCGCGGACTCCAGGACGCTGGGTGCGGGCTGATGTTCGACAGCGCGCTGCACCAGATTTTTCAGGCGACGGCAAATCGGTAGCAACAAGGGTGCATCGCCACCGAGATGTTCGGTGCAAATGGCATCTAGTCCCTCCAGATGCTCCACAAGTTGGCGGAACAAGGGCAACTGCTCTTTGATCGCGACGTTTTCAGTGAGTACCTGTTCAAGACGCGGCACCAACCAGCTGATAGCGGCGGCGCGGGTGCGGGGTTTGCTCGGGTAAATTTCGAGCCAATGGTTTTTACATAGATAGCGAAGCAATCCGAGACCAGCCAATAGTCCCTGGAATGATTCGCACTGGTACAAGGCCCAGGTCAGCCAAGCGCCGACTCGCAAATCCTTGGACTGGGTGCGCAGCAGGCTTTCGCAGTTTTCGCGAACTTTCAGCCAGTCGATCTGACCGCATTCGTGCACGGACTGGGCTTTGCCAAGCTCGTATTCCAGCGCTTCATACTCGCTTGAGTAGCGGGCATCCTCCCCTGCGAATTTTTCTTCGCGGACAGGTGCTTTGGCTAAATCGGAATAGTGCGCCGAAAGTTTATTTGAGTACGTCATATAAACTTACAAGTTGCACCGAAAGCGACGCTCGCAGGTATTAGCTCAAGATAGCACCGACCTACGGCTTGATTCTGGACATGTGCACTCGACTCGAAGATAAGCAAAAGGGCATTTGGTGAAGGACCAAGAACTTATTCTGTAATCGATAATACGTATGTAGGAAGTTTCTCCGCATTTCATACGAATTGCCTTAAGGCTGTGTACGACATGCATTTACTGGCGGATATTGGTTCACTACTGACCTCGACTGTGCAATTTTTTGCGCTCTTTAATAGCCTTTCGACAGGCAAAATTTCGCCTTCATTGTTAATAGTTAACGCAAAAAATGTTTGTTTAACCACTGTCAGATTTACTTCGTGAAAGCTACAACGCCTTGTGCCGTTGCCTACAGTTACGCCAGAATCCGCCGGCTTGTGCGCCTTGGAACCGCTCGGTAACTTGATTCGCGTCACTGATCGTCAGTGATCGGGTTTAGTAGCCTGCCGTAGTTAAGTCGTACAAGTTTCATCAGCCAGGGTCCAACTCTGTCCTTGATGGTAGCTGTGCGTAGGGCGTCCTTGGGCGCGCCGATTTCTTAGCTCGTCGGTCTACTAACCTGCGTACAGCTGCCTCCCTTTCGTTTAGTAGCGAACTGGTCGCGGCCTCACTCAAGAGAGAGCTAAGACATGTTCAAAGTGACACCTAACCCGCCGGACACCGATCCGGCATCGCCCTACGAAAACATCGATTCAAAGAAACTCCACGAAGCCGCCGAACGCGCCCTCGACCATCACTTCCCGCCAACCGAAAAGAAACCACCCAAACGTAACGGTCAACTCTTCAGCGTCTGCCCAGACATCGACACTGAAGCACTCCTGGCCAACGCCTCAGAAGATCTGCTGTCCATCAGCGCCATCGCTGCCGACCTCGCCGACGACGTGGATGGCTCACGCCGCTCTGTAGCCTTGGCGCTCAACCGCATGGCCGATGGTGTGAATTGTTGGTAGAGCGAGCGCTGGATCATCTGGATGAACCGGAAATGGCGGCGATTATTGCCAAGCAACACAGTCGAACCATCTAACCCTCAATGCAGGAAAAACCCCGATTGGTGATGACACCAATCGGGGTTTTTCTTGGCCAAGCCACTGGGGTAGTGAGCGTTCCTACACAGATCCCTTCCCTGTTTCTGAAGCACGCGTAGGACACGTCCGATTTGATCTCTGCCGTCTTGAGTTGCGTCTTTTCATAAGTACCTTGCATAAGGCCAACTTAAACCTGAGTCGGTGCAATGCACCGTTAATGGCAGTGCGCTTCATGGCGCGAAGAGACAGGGAGTTTAATGATGGTTAAAGGGCACTTCATCGTTTTGGGTGACAAGACCACCTGCGGAGGCGAGGTCACAGACGCCGATACAAGCAGTCGCGCGAATGGCCTCGCCTATGCTTGCGAAGGCGATCCGGTCAGCTGTGGCGTGGACGGCCAAACCTACAAGATTTTAGGCGGTATTCCTTACATGAAGAGTAATGGACGATTGCGTGCCGGTACGCTGGACAGTTACAGCGGTTGCCCTTGCAGGGCGACATTGATCGGCTCGAATTTCTCAGGCTCGTATGGGTCCAGAATAAGTACTTCACCGCATGCAGCACCGACCGTCAGACAACCGGCCGCAGGCGCCACGAGCCACCCGGTAGCTATGCCATCCTCATTTGCGACTGCGCGGAGCAATCCCAATCCAATTCCGCTCAACACCTCGGCCCAGGAACCAGGTTTTTACATCGCCCCCAAAAGCACCACTCGCGAACAACTTGAGTCCAACCTCTTCACCCTGCGCGACCCGGCGGTGATGGGCAAATTCAAGCTGCTGAACCCTAATCTGCGTGATGTCAAAGCGGGCTCGATGATCGTGCTCGGTGATCCCAATAACCATCAATGCACCCGGCAAGAAGCCATGCTCATGGAGGTGGCAGCTAAAACCAACCAGATCATTGAAACACTCAGCTCGGAAGAAGCGGATTTCATGGTGCGCCACCGTGATGCCATCCAGACATTCCTCGGCTATGGTTCGAGCGCAATCGGTGTCGGTGCGAGCATATTCAAAAATAATCTGGATAACGTTGGCGAGGCCATGAGGGAACTCGAAGCGTTGCAGCAAAGAACGCTTCAAAAAGATGGACATCTACGCTCACCGACGTTTTTTGCAGAACGCCAACGCCTGCTCGCACAGCTCAATTCGCATATGACGGCACTCACCCGCAAGGGCATCGGGTTTCCTGACCATATAAACCTGAAAAAGAGACTAGGCATTTCCAGCCAAAGCCTGGTTCACCTCTGGACCGACGCCAGTCCTGGGGGGCAGATACCGGGGCATGCGACTCATCTTGAAGGAGTGGCCAAGGCTTCTAAATACATCCAGTACGGAGGTTGGGTGGGTACAGCGATTGGCGGCGGGGCGTCTGCCCTGAAGGTTCAGGACGTATGTACAGCGGGAAATACCGAGGCCTGTAAGCAGGTTAAATTCACTGAGGCGGGTAATTTCGCGGGTGGGATTGGGGTGGTGTGTTGGCGGGAGGTATAACTGCTCCGCTAGTCGGAGGACTTTGCATAGGACTAAGTGTACCTACGGCCGGCTTTGCGCCATTAGCATGCAGTATTTTGGTAGTTGGAATTGGTTCTTACGCTGGAGGGAAGTTTGGTGGCGCACTTGGTGAAATGGCTGGAGAGCAAATATACGAGACCATAAAATGATTACCCCCAATCTAATTCTCGGTAGTTTGTGTCTCATAGTTATCACTGGACAATTCATCTGCATTGGATCAGCTTTGTATTTGAGCCACACGAAGAAAGACATAATTTCGTCTCACTTCAAACATTGCTCAGTCTTGCTTATTTTTGGCATTCACAAAGGGACAACCTTCTATAGGAGAATACTGCTGATAGGAAATATTTCCAGCATTGTTACGTTCCCGAATTTCTTCATCAGCCGGAAACTAATTACCGCTGAGGAAATAGAAAGTTTCCCCTCCCCACTAAAACGACAACTTAAAATTCTGCAGTGGAGCTTTATAGGTCTTATCGCTTCAATGGTATCGCTCGTCATAATAGGACGATCAGGAATACTCAATTAAAACTGAACAATATAACTAGTTTTAACAAAAGCTCTTCACACCAACAGAATAGGCGCCTCTACGACATTAATTTTTGTCAAACAGCATTAAAAATTTTCATGATTACCATTTGGACGTCCGCAGTTACGAGGCAACGAAATGAGTACGACCGAGATGACATTTGGTATTATCGGTGGCGGAATCCTCATACTGATGTTCATCTGGATTGTCGTTGCGCTTCATATGTCCTACACCAAGATGGATGTGATCTTCGAGCACCTGAAAAACAGCCCAGCAATCACGGTTCTTGCCTTCTGGCGACATGCTGGACCATGGGGACGGCTGAGGCTGATAGGCAACATTGCTGATTACGTTACCTCGCCACGTAAAGGTATCGAAAACGGTAGCATCAGTGCTGAAGATATAAAGAACCTCCCAGCACCAATCAAGCGCAAGTTGGTTTTTTGCGCCGGAGAGTAGTAACGCTTGTGGGGGCACTATTTTTGCTGTGGGGTATTGGAAAAATCACAGACCAGATCCAGTAATGATCCCTAGAAAGCGATGGCGCTACTCATCGCATGGTGAATATCAGGAGTACTTGAATAGCTAATAATTTTTGAGGCCACTCAATGAACATCAGCTTTGCAGACGCACTCTTCGTGGTGTCAGGTCTATTAGTTTTT
The DNA here is from genome assembly GCF_002277815.1 of Pseudomonas sp. ERMR1:02. Lineage (GTDB taxonomy): Bacteria > Pseudomonadota > Gammaproteobacteria > Pseudomonadales > Pseudomonadaceae > Aquipseudomonas. The sequence continues at coordinate 233,232 of NZ_NKJI01000001.1, read as the reverse complement.
GGTGGTGCCATTATTATTTTTGGGGTCGCTATTTATCTGGGATACACCAAGGGAGAGGTCTTGTCGGAGCACTTCAAAAACAGTTCTTCACTCATAACTGTCCCGGCACGCATAGACAAAGGACTCAGGGGCAAAACCCGGCTGGTTTACTCAGTCTCCAGTGTCGTAACGTTCCCTCGATTTTTCCTGAAACACGGCATCGTCAGTGCGGAGGATATTGAAAACTTCCCTAGAGACCTCAGGCGAAAGCTAGTTGTGTTGCAATGGTCTCTTCTAACGGCATTAACCGGCATTGTGACTCTGGGCTTGATAGCAATGTGGAAATAATCAAGTAGCCACAAAAAATGGGCACCCAACCTCGGTTGGCGTGCCCATTCTTTATTCCACTCCCCCGCTACGCGGGTCAGGGAAACGTCTTACGGATTAACACTATCTTTCAACGATTTCCCAGGCTTGAAAGCAACAGTGTTGCTGGCCTTGATCTTCACTGGCTCACCGGTTTGCGGGTTTTTGCCGGTGCGGGCGCCGCGGTGGCGTTGCAGGAAGGTGCCGAAGCCTACCAGCGTGACGCTGTCTTTGCGGTGCAGGGCGCCGGTGATTTCTTCGAGAACGGCGTTGAGGACGCGGTTGGCCTGCTCTTTGGTGAGGTCTGCTTTTTCAGCAATTGCTGCGGCGAGTTCTGGTTTACGCATATTAGTGAAGCCCCTTTGACGGTTTTTTGTTGTTATGTCCGTGCTGCTCTCTGCCGAGCAGCGCCCAAAGCGCCGCAGGTGCTCTACTCTGCGGCAGACGGGAGTGAGGATGGCACTTACGGAAGAGCCGCGCCAGTATCGGCGCGACCTTTATAACGTCTATAGGGGGGTGATTCCGACAGAACGACCGGCATTTACGCCAGCAGCGCCGGAAGCTCTTTGTTCAGGGCCAGTTTGTCCATTACGGCCGTGCCTGTCAGGGCATAACCGAGCAGTTTGCCGCTGGCATCGCGACATATCACCTTGATGTCGGCGCCCTGCCCTTCAACCGTCCAGACGCCCTCCGAACCCCGTGGCGGCGGGGATACCACCAATGGGCACACCGGGGTTTTCACGGTGATGGGCATCGGGCCATAGGTGACTGCCGTCGGGTTGCCGGCGAGGGTCTGGGCCAGCGCTCTCGCACAGCTCATCAGGGGCATCACGTACAACAGATTCAGCCCATCGACCTCGGCACAGTCGCCTAGTGCGTAGATGTTGGCGTGAGAGGTTTGCAGGTGACGGTCGACCATCACGCCACGATTGACCTGCAAACCGGCAGCGGCGGCCAGGTCGATGCGCGGGCGCAGGCCAATGGCCGAGACCACCACGTCGCACGGGATGACCTGGCCGTCGGAGAGGTGCGCTTCCAGGCCATCGGCGACGCGCTCAAGGCGATTGAGCACGGGACCTAAGTGGAAGCGTGCGCCAAGGCTTTCCAGCCCGGCCTGAACCGCACCGGCCGCCGCCGGGTGCAACAGGGTCGGCATGACCTGTTCGCACGGTGCAACCAGTTGCACCTCATAGCCGCCCAGGCTCAGGTCGTTGGCGAACTCGCAACCAATCAGCCCGGCGCCGAGCAGCAGCACCCGACGCTTACCGGCCGCTGCGGCGCGAAAGCGTGCGTAGTCTTCCAGGTCATTGATGGGGAAAACGCAATCCACCGCGTCACCTTCGATAGGTACCCGCACGGTTTCGGCGCCCCAGGCCAGGATCAGGTCACGGTAGTACACCGCTTCCTCACCGATCCATAGGCGCTTGTGGCCCGGGTCGATGCCGCTGATGCGGGTGTGGGTACGCACTTCGGCCTTCAACTGCTCGGCCATTGCGCCTGGCTCGGCCATGCTCAGGCCGTCGGCGTCTTTGTTTTTGCCGAAACCTGTGGAAAGCATCGGCTTGGAGTAGGAGCGCCCGTCATCGGCGGTAATCAACAGCAGCGGGGTTTCGCCATCGAGTTTGCGAAACTCGCGGGCCAGGTTGTAACCAGCCAAGCCAGTACCGACGATCACAACAGGTGCGTTCATTCCTTACTCCTCAGTTTTTAAGCAGCGATTTCGATCATTTCAAAATCCATCTTGCCCACACCGCAGTCCGGGCACAGCCAGTCTGCCGGTACGTCTTCCCAGCGGGTGCCCGGCGCAATGCCGTCATCCGGCCAGCCGTCGGCTTCGTTGTAGATCAGGCCGCAGACCACACATTGCCACTTTTTCATTTACGTACATCCTCAGGTTCAGGCTTTTGCCGGCACGAACGGTCGATGATTGAAGCGCTGCCGTCCGGCTCAGCGCGTTTTGTACTGATGGGCACGGCTAGATGCAAGCCTGTTCGGCGCAACGGGCAGCCACATCACTCAAATTTATTAGCTGACATGTTAAGCTCGCCGCCTCATTTGCTGCCAATAATGACTCACTGTGCCGCACTCAGAATCCCCTTGCTTGGCCCCGCTTTGGCTTCCCAAGAGCCAACTGACGCCCCTCCCCGACACGTCTACCCTCGACTGGCTGTTCGACGAAGGATCGCTGACCCGCCGCCTGACCCGTTTGTCGAATGACGGCTTCAGTGTCACGCCGTTGTTCGAAGGCTGGCAGACCTTGCGCGCTGACGAATGCGCCGCGCTGGATCTGGCCGAAGGCAGTGAAGGCTGGGTGCGCGAGGTGTATTTGCGCGGGCATGGCCAGGCGTGGGTGTTTGCCCGCAGCGTCGCGGCGCGCAGCGCATTGCAGGGCGACGGCTTGCACATGGACGAGCTGGGCAGCCGCTCTCTGGGCGAACTGCTGTTTTGCGACCACGCGTTCCAGCGCCGCGCCATCGAGGTTTGTCACTATCCTCAAGCGTGGCTGCCTACGGAAGTTCAGGCCGTTGAGCTATGGGGTCGCCGTTCGCGCTTTGACCGCGGTACGTTGAGCGTGCTGGTGGCTGAAATTTTCTTGCCGACCCTGTGGAGCGCCGCCCGCGCCCACCCGGAGAACTGCTGATGTACCAGAGCCTGCTCAAGTCCCTGAACCGCTTGAACCCACGGGCCTGGGATTTCATTCAGCTGACGCGCATGGACAAGCCGATCGGCATTTATCTGCTGCTGTGGCCGACGTTGTGGGCGCTGTGGATTGCCGGCAAGGGTTCGCCGTCGCTGGCCAATGTCGTGATTTTCGTCCTCGGCGTGGTGCTGACCCGCGCTGGTGGCTGTGTCATCAACGATTGGGCGGACCGCAAAGTCGACGGCCATGTGAAGCGCACTGAACAGCGGCCGTTGGTGAGCGGCAAGATCAGCTCCAAAGAGGCGCTGGTGTTTTTTGCTCTATTGATGGGCGTGAGCTTCCTGCTGGTGCTGTGCACCAATGCGGCAACAATCTGGCTATCGTTCGGTGGCCTGGCCTTGGCGTTCAGTTATCCGTTTATGAAGCGCTACACCTATTACCCGCAAGTGGTGCTGGGCGCGGCATTTTCCTGGGGGATGCCGATGGCGTTCACCGCCGAAACCGGTGAACTGCCGGCAGCGGCCTGGTTACTGTGGATCGCCAATCTGATGTGGACGGTGGCCTACGACACTTATTACGCAATGACCGACCGCGATGACGATTTGAAGATCGGCGTGAAATCCACGGCGATTCTGTTTGGCGAGGCGGACCGGGTGATTATCCTGACCCTGCAAGGGTTGGCGCTGGGCTGTCTGTTGCTGGCTGGTTCGAAATTCGAGCTCGGTGGCTGGTTCCAGCTCGGGTTGGCGGTGGCGGCGGGCTGTTTCGCGTGGGAATTCTGGTACACCCGTGGCAAGGACCGGATGCGCTGTTTCAAGGCGTTTTTGCACAACCACTGGGCCGGGTTGGCGATTTTTGTCGGGATTGTGCTGGATTATGCGTTGCGTTGAGATAAGGCCCTGACCCGCTTTCTGTAGGAGCAAGGCTTACCTGCGATGGCGATCTCGAAGACGCCTTCGCGGGCAAGCCTCGCTCCGACGAAAAGCGGGGCGTTTATTTATGCTCGCGCATGGCGTGCCACACGTCCTTCATGTTGTCGCCTACCATGTCACCGGGCTTTTTATCCTTCATGAACGTATACAGCGGCTTGCCGTCGTAAGCGTATTGCATCGTGCCGTCGTCACGCTTGATTGTGCTCCACTTGCCTGAAACCGCGGCGCCCGCCGGGGCCATCATCGGTGGCCAGTTCTTGGCACAATCACCATTACACATCGACTTGCCGCCACTGTCCTTGTCGAACGTGTACACGGTCATACCCTTATGATCGACCATCATGCCGTCTTTCATCATCGCCGGCTCGGCGGCGAAGGCCAATGTCGGCAGCGTTAGCGCAGCCGTGATCAGCAGAGTCTTCCAGGATTGAGCAATGTGATTCATGGAAACCTTCCTTTTGCGGTTGTCAGGATTCGAAATTAGAGCTTAGTCCAGGTTCGTGACAACTGCAGGCGACTAAAATACTGTCACACGACTGCAATAATTCCGTTATCTAATGCGGCGCAAGACAGTTAAATGACAAGAGGATTAAGGCATGGTTGGCAGGAGCATTCTGATCGTCGACGACGAAGCGCCCATTCGCGAAATGATCGCCGTTGCGTTGGAAATGGCCGGCTATGACTGCCTGGAGGCGGAGAACTCCCAGCAGGCTCACGCCATTATCGTCGACCGTAAACCGGACTTGATCCTGCTCGACTGGATGCTGCCCGGCACTTCCGGTATCGAGCTGGCCCGCCGCCTCAAGCGCGATGAGCTGACCGGGGATATCCCGATCATCATGCTCACCGCCAAGGGCGAAGAGGACAACAAGATCCAGGGCCTGGAAGTCGGCGCCGATGATTACATCACCAAACCTTTTTCCCCCCGTGAGCTAGTCGCGCGCCTCAAAGCTGTACTGCGCCGTGCCGGCCCGACCGATGGCGAGGCGCCGATTGAAGTCGGCGGCCTGTTGCTGGACCCGATCGGCCACCGCGTGACCATCGATGGCAAACCCGCGGAAATGGGACCGACCGAATACCGTCTGCTGCAATTTTTCATGACCCACCAGGAACGCGCCTACACCCGTGGCCAGTTGCTGGATCAGGTCTGGGGCGGCAACGTTTATGTCGAGGAACGTACCGTGGATGTGCACATCCGACGTCTGCGCAAAGCCCTCGGCGATGCCTACGAAAATCTGGTACAAACCGTGCGCGGCACCGGTTACCGCTTTTCTACCAAAGCCTGACCGGACTTTTCCCGCTTTAGAAGTAGACAAGGACGCGCGTTCAAGTGAACCAAAACTGGCATGGCACCCTGATTCGCCACATGCTGCTGCTGGTCACCGCCTGCCTGGTGATCGGCTTGATCACCGGCTACTACGGCTGGAGCCTCGCTGCGGGCCTGGGCCTTTATCTGGCCTGGACCCTCAAGCAACTGCTGCGCCTGCACAAATGGCTGAGCCTGCACAAACCCGATGAAGCGCCTCCCGACGGCTACGGCCTGTGGGGCGAGGTGTTCGACAGCATCTACCACCTGCAACGTCGCGACCAACGGGTGCGCGGGCGCTTGCAAGCGGTGATCGACCGGGTCCAGGAATCCACCGCAGCGTTGAAAGACGCCGTGGTCATGCTCGACAGCGACGGCAACCTGGAGTGGTGGAACCGCGCCGCCGAAACCCTGCTGGGCCTCAAGACCCCGCAAGACAGCGGCCAGCCAGTGACCAACCTGGTGCGCCATCCACGCTTCAAGGAGTATTTCGAGCAGGACGGCTACGCCGAGCCGCTGGAAATCCCCTCGCCGACTAACGACCGGATGCGCATTCAGCTTTACATCACTCGATACGGCAACAATGAACACCTGATGCTGGTGCGCGACGTAACACGCATCCATCAGCTGGAACAGATGCGCAAAGACTTCATCGCCAACGTGTCCCACGAACTGCGCACGCCGCTGACGGTTATTTGCGGCTACCTGGAAACCCTGCTCGACAACGTCGAGGAAGTGAACCCGCGCTGGACCCGCGCCCTGCAGCAGATGCAGCAGCAAGGCGGGCGCATGCAGACCTTGCTCAACGATCTGCTGCTGCTGGCCAAGCTGGAAGCCACCGATTACCCGTCGGACAACCAGCCGGTGGCCATCGACGGTTTGCTGCAATCGATCAAGGGTGATGCGCAACAGCTGTCCGGCCAGAAAAACCAGAAGATTACCGTGGAAGCCGACCCGACGATTCTGCTCAAGGGCAGCGAAGCGGAGTTGCGCAGTGCGTTTTCCAATCTGGTGTTCAACGCGGTGAAGTACACCCAGGCCGAAGGCAATATCCGCATTCGTTGGTGGGGCGATGAGCAAGGCGCGCATCTGAGCGTGCAGGATTCCGGTATCGGCATCGACAGCAAGCACCTGCCGCGCTTGACTGAACGCTTCTATCGTGTCGACTCCAGCCGCAACTCCAATACAGGCGGCACCGGGCTGGGGCTGGCGATCGTCAAACACGTGCTGTTGCGTCATCGCGCACGCATGGAGATCAGCAGCGTACCGGGTCACGGCAGTACATTTACCTGCCATTTTGCACCGGCCCAAGTCAGCAAATCCCGGGTTATCAGCACCACCGATTAGTACCGGCGAGCACTCCCCCCTAGGCAATCGCCAAGTCAGCCGCTACATTGGCTGACTTGCGCCTGCCTTTTCAGACGCACTTTTTTCTATCCATTCGAATACACGGAACCCGCAAAACTCCATCATGGACCCTTCCCCTGGCTTGACCCTCGCATCAATATTCGCCGACTTCGGCATGATCCTTTTTGCTCTGATCCTGGTTTTGCTCAACGGCTTTTTCGTTGCGGCAGAGTTTGCCATGGTCAAACTGCGCTCGACCCGGGTCGAGGCCATCGCTGAACAGCACGGCTGGCGCGGGCACATCCTGCGCACCGTGCACAGTCAGCTCGATGCTTACCTGTCGGCGTGCCAACTGGGTATCACCCTCGCCTCCCTGGGCTTGGGCTGGGTCGGCGAACCGGCGTTCGCACACCTTCTGGCACCCGTGCTGAGTGCCGTGGGCGTGGATTCGGCCGAGGTGGTCAAGGCGGTTTCGTTCTTCACTGCGTTCTTCATCATTTCGTACCTGCACATCGTGGTCGGCGAACTGGCCCCGAAATCCTGGGCCATCCGCAAACCCGAATTGCTGTCGCTGTGGACCGCGGTGCCGCTGTACCTGTTCTACTGGGCCATGTACCCGGCCATCTACTTGCTCAACGCCAGCGCCAACCAGATCCTGCGCATCGCAGGGCAAGGTGAACCTGGTCCGCACCACGAGCACCATTACAGCCGCGACGAGCTCAAGTTGATCCTCCACTCCAGTCGCGCCAGCGACCCCAGCGACCAGGACATGCGCGTAGTGGCCTCGGCCGTGGAAATGGGCGAGCTGGAAGTGGTTGACTGGGCCAACTCGCGTGAAGACCTGGTTTACCTCAACAGCACGGCCGCGCTGGAAGATGTGTTCAGTGTGTTCCGCCGCCACAAGTACAGCCGCTACCCGGTGTACGACGAACAAACTGCCAGCTTTATCGGCCTGCTACACATCAAGGACCTGCTGCTGCAGCTGTCGCTGCTGGAAATGCTACCGTCCAAGTTCAATATGATCGAGCTTCTGCACCCGCTGGAGCGAGTGACCAGGCACATGCAGCTGTCCAGCCTGCTGGAACAGTTCCGCCAGGGCGGCGCGCATTTCGCGCTGGTCGAGGAGGCCGATGGCAAGGTGATCGGCTTCCTGACCATGGAAGATGTGCTGGAAGCTCTGGTTGGCGATATCCAGGACGAACACCACAAGGCCGAGCGCGGGATCCTCGCGTATCAGCCGGGCAAACTGCTGGTTCGGGGCGATACGCCGCTGTTCAAGGTCGAACGGCTGTTGGGTATCGACCTGGACCACGTTGAAGCCGAAACACTCGCCGGGCTTGTCTATGACAGCCTGAAACGGGTGCCGGAAGAGGAAGAAGTGCTGGAAGTCGAAGGCCTGCGGATCATTATCAAGAAGATGAAAGGGCCGAAGATTGTTCTGGCCAAGGTGTTGATGCTCGATTAAATACCTTTGTAGGAGCCGGCTTGCTGGCGATGGGCGCACCGCGGAGCCTCTGTGATACCGCGTAATCGTTCATCGCCAGCAAGCCGGCTCCTACATGCCCAACGCAAAGTTGGGCAATGCGCCTACCGGTTGATTGAAACGGTACGGTATCGACACCAACCCCATCCCGGTATTGCGCTGCACCACGAAGTGCAGATGCGGCCCGCTGCTGTTACCGGTATTGCCCGACAACGCCAGCGCACTGCCCACCGCAACCCGTTGCCCCTCATGAACGCAGACCGAGCCTTTCTTCAGGTGCAGGTACACGCCCATGGTTCCGTCATCGTGCAGCACACGCACGAAGTTGCCCGAGGGGTCGGTACCGCGTCCGGTCTGGTGGTTTTCGGTTTTCACCACGACCCCGCCGCGGGCGGCGATGATCGGCGTGCCTTCGGGCATGGCGATGTCCATGGCGTAACGGTTCTTCGGTCCGTAGTGGCTGTATTGGCCATTGGCACCCTGACTCAGGTGGAAGGGCCCGCCACGCCAGGGAAACGGGTATTGATAGGCCATGGAGGCCCCTGACGGGTCACCCAGGAATATTTCAGCTTCGGGATATAAGCGAGTGGCCTTCCAGCCTGCTTCGATGTCAGCTGCGCCAGACGAATGCTGCTGCGCAGCGGCATGACTCGCCGTATTGGCCGACTCGGCACTCCGTCGGCATTCTTCACCCCGGTGAAACTTAATTCGATCTCTACCGGCGCATACAGGTCATTGCGCACATACACGCTGTCCACGCCGTCCTTCTTCATGATGACGAAGTAAACCTGACGCTCAAGGTGCTCGACCATTCGATCCTGGAAAGTGAACACCTTGGAGCCTTTGCTGGGGCGGTCGCTGTAGGAGACCACGCCATTGGCGTCGGTGGACTTGTAGATGGTCATGGCCATAGCCGAGGTGGAGGCCATGAAAAGACCACAGAGAAACAGCAGGCGCGCGAGCATGGGCAGGGGTTCTGTCGAGTAAGGCCTGGGAATAAGCCTAGCAGCTGCAATGGACCCGGGTAGTCGGCAGATGTTTCAAGATGGGGTGATCAGGGTGATGTGTGGTGAATTTAATGGCCCCTTCGCGAGCAAGCCCGCTCCCACATTTGATCCCCAGCTGGTCACAAAATTTGTGTCCACTGGAGATCAAATGTGGGAGCGGGCTTGCTCGCGAAGACGGACAAATAGGCGACGAAGATTAGGCGCCAGGTACGAAATGCTTCTGCGCCGTGCCGCGTGCAATCAAGCGGGAGATGTAATCGAGCTTCTGCGCGTCCTGATCGACGAAGCGGAAGGTCAGTTGCAGCCATTCGCTATCGGGTTTCGGTTCGTGGGCGACGATGGCGTGCAGGTAACCGTTCAGGCGGGCGGTTTCGGCGTTATCACCCTGCTCCAGGTCGAGCACAGCGCTGTCTAGCACTTGCGGCAGGGTATCCGCGCGTTTGACCACCAGCAGCGCTTCCTTGAGGCTAAGGGCCTTGATCACGCATTGCTGGATGCCGTTTGGCAGGCGCAGTTGACCCTGGCCACGTCCGCCCCCGGCTGCAGCAGCGGCAACCGGTGCCTTGACCGGCGGGCTGTTCAGCAACCCACGGGATGGGGCAGTTGCTGCAGCAGGTGCAGGGGCTGTCGGTGCCACCACGACAGCCTTGCCACCAGTCAATGCATTCAGGGAATCATTGCCGAACGCCGAGCTGGTTTTGGTATTGGCCGTGTTCATTACGGCGTCGAGCTTGCCGACTTTGTGCAACGCCTGCTTGACCTTGGTGATCAACTGCTCGTTGGTGAACGGCTTGCTGACATAGCCGGATACCCCAGCCTGGATCGCCTGGACGACGTTCTCTTTGTCGCCGCGACTGGTCACCATGACGAACGGCATGCCTTTGAGATTGTCCTGCTCGCGGCACCAGGTCAGCAGCTCCAGACCGGACATTTCCGGCATTTCCCAATCACACAGGACCAGGTCGAACGGTTCCCGCGCCAGTATGGCCTGAGCCTTTTTGCCATTGACCGCGTCTTCGATCTGCATGCCCGGAAAATAGTTACGCAGGCATTTTTTTACCAGGTCACGAATGAACGAGGCATCGTCCACGACCAACACATTGACCTTACTCATCCATAACCCCTTTAAAAAATCCCGGCAAGCATACCGCTTTGCTGATGGCACTTTGCCAAAAACCTTCAGTCACGCCGGGACTTTTCGTTCGCGGGTGCTGCTATTCGAATTCGTAAGCCGCCAACAAAAACGCCCGGCCAAAGGGCCGGGCGCGTCCTGGGGCAACCTTACTTATCGTCAGCTTTGCCCGGAACATTAGCGCTTTCGCCGCTTGTTCCTTCAACTTCTTCCTTCATGCGCTTGAGGCCCAGGTGACGCACGTCAGTGCCGCGCACCAGGTAAATCACCAATTCCGAGATATTACGAGCGTGGTCGCCGATGCGCTCCAGTGAACGCAGCACCCAGATAATGCTCAAGACCCGCGAGATAGAGCGTGGGTCTTCCATCATGTAGGTCGCCAGCTCACGCAGGGCGGTCTTGTATTCGCGGTCGATGATCTTGTCGTACTGCGCCACCGATAACGCCAGGTCGGCGTCGAAACGGGCAAAAGCGTCCAGGGCATCGCGCACCATGTTGCGTACCTGGTCGCCGATGTGGCGAACCTCTACGTAACCGCGTGGTGCTTCACCTTCTTCGCACAACTGGATGGCGCGACGGGCGATCTTGGTCGCTTCGTCACCGATGCGCTCCAGGTCGATCACCGATTTGGAGATGCTGATGATAAGGCGCAAGTCGGACGCTGCCGGCTGACGACGGGCCAGAATGCGCAGGCATTCTTCGTCGATGTTGCGTTCCATCTGATTGATCTGGTCGTCGATCTCGCGCACCTGCTGGGCCAGGCCGGAGTCGGCCTCGATCAGCGCGGTCACCGCGTCGTTGACCTGCTTCTCGACCAGCCCGCCCATTGCCAGGAGGTGGCTGCGCACTTCCTCAAGCTCAGCGTTGAACTGCTGGGAGATGTGGTGTGTGAGGCCTTCCTTAGAAATCATTGTGTTCGCTCCGCAAAAGCGTTTAACCAAGAGCTGCAAGCTACAAGCTGCCAGCTGTGTTGTGGTGAACTCGAAACCGCATAGCTTCTAACTTGCCGCTTGAAGCTTGCGGCTTGTAGCTGCCTCAACTAGCCATAACGACCGGTGATGTAGTCTTCGGTCTGCTTCTTCGCTGGATTGGTGAACAGGGTGTCGGTGTCGCCGAACTCCACCAGTTTGCCCATGTACATGAACGCCGTGTAGTCGGACACCCGCGCGGCCTGTTGCATGTTGTGGGTCACTATGACGATGGTGAACTTTGATTTCAGTTCGTAGATCAGCTCTTCGACTTTCAGCGTCGAGATCGGGTCGAGTGCCGAGCACGGCTCGTCGAGCAGCAACACTTCCGGCTCCACGGCGATGGTGCGGGCAATCACCAGACGTTGCTGTTGACCACCGGACAGGCCCAGCGCCGACTCGTGCAGGCGGTCTTTGACTTCGTCCCACAGCGCCGCGCCTTTCAATGCCCACTCAACGGCTTCGTCGAGCACACGCTTTTTGTTGATGCCCTGGATGCGCAGGCCGTAGACCACGTTCTCGTAGATGGTTTTCGGGAACGGGTTCGGCTTCTGGAACACCATGCCGACGCGACGACGCAGCTCGGCCACGTCTTCGCCCTTGCGGTAGATGTTGTTGCCGTACAGGTTGATCGCACCTTCTACGCGGCAGCCATCCACCAGGTCGTTCATGCGATTGAAGGTACGCAGCAACGTGGATTTGCCGCAGCCGGAGGGGCCGATGAAGGCGGTCACGCGCTGTTTCGGAATGTTCAGGCTGACGTCGTACAGCGCTTGTTTCTCGCCGTAGAACAGGCTCAGGCCCGGCACTTCGATGGCCACGGTTTCCTGCTCGAGGTTCAGGCTCTGTTTGTCGCGACCCAGGGCCGACATGTTGATGCCGTGGGTATGTGCTTCGTGCTGCATGGGAGGCTCCCTGTGCTAACAAATTCGGTTCGATTGACCGCGGCCTCAAAAAAATGGGCCAGCGGTATTGCCACTCCCTGTAGGAGCCAAGGCTTGCCGGCGAAGGCGATTTCAAAGACGCCTTCGCCGGCAAGCCTGGCTCCTACAGGGAGCGGCGACAATTAGCTATCCAGCGCTTTGTACTTCTCGCGCAGGTGGTTACGGATATAAACGGCCGACAGGTTCAATGTCGCGATCACCAGCACCAGCAGCAGTGCCGTGGCGTATACCAGTGGCCGAGCGGCTTCGACGTTCGGGCTTTGGAAGCCAACGTCATAAATGTGGAAGCCCAGGTGCATGATCTTTTGGTCAAGGTGCAGGTACGGGTAGTTGCCGTCCACTGGCAGCGACGGCGCCAGTTTCACCACACCCACCAGCATCAGCGGCGCCACTTCACCGGCGGCGCGTGCCACGGCGAGGATCATGCCGGTCATCATCGCCGGGCTGGCCATTGGAATTACGATCTTCCACAGGGTCTCGGCCTTGGTTGCGCCGAGGGCCAGCGAGCCTTCACGCACGGTGCGCGGAATACGTGCCAGACCTTCTTCGGTGGCCACGATCACCACCGGCACCGCCAGCAGCGCCAGGGTCAGCGAAGCCCAGAGCAGACCCGGCGTACCGAAGGTCGGAGCCGGCAGCGCTTCCGGGAAGAACAAGCGGTCAACCGAACCACCGAGTACGTAAACGAAGAAGCCCAGACCGAACACGCCGTAGACGATCGCCGGAACGCCGGCGAGGTTGTTCACCGCGATCCGGATAATCCGGGTCAGGGCGTTCTGCTTGGCGTATTCACGCAGGTACACCGCCGCCAGCACGCCGAACGGGGTAACGATCATCGCCATGATCAGGGTCATCATCACGGTGCCGAAAATCGCCGGAAAAATCCCGCCTTCGGTGTTCGCTTCACGCGGATCGTCGCTCAGGAACTCCCAGATCTTGCTGAAATAGAACCCCAGCTTGGTCATCGTGCCCATGGCGTTCGGCTGATAGGCGTGAACCACTTTGCCGAGGCCGATTTCTACTTCTTTGCCGTTGGCATCACGAGCGGTGAGGCTGTCGCGGTTGAACTGCGCATGCAGGTCGCTCAGACGCGCTTCAACGTCCTGATAACGAGCGTTGAGTTCGGCACGCTCCGATTCCATGTCAGCTTGGGCGGCGGGGTCGAGCTTGCCTTCAAGTTCCAGTTTGCGGCCATGCAGACGGATACGTTCGAGACCGGAGTTGATCGCGCCGATGTCGGACTTTTCCAGGGACTTCAGTTGCGCGGCCAGCTGATTTACGCGGTTGATCCGCGCTTGCAGCTCGGGCCATGCCGCCTCGCCTTCGGCGATGACCTTGCCATCCTGTTTGACGTTGACCAGATAGCCGTAGAAGTTGCCCCACTCGCGGCGCTCCAGCGCCATCAATTCGACCGGGGTCTTCTGGTTAGTCAGCCACTCGCCAACGATCCAGGTGAAGTCGTTGCCGTTCAGGTCACGGTTGCCGACTTTGATCAGCTCGCGGGTCATGAACTCCGGACCTTCGTCCGGCACCGGCAAGCCCGCGCTTTTCAGACGCGCGCGCGGTACTTCTTCCTTCTGTACCACTTCGCCAACGACCAGGTGATTGGCCTGGCCCGGCACGTCGTAGCTGGCATGCACCAGGTCCGCCGGCCAGAAGTGACCCAGACCGCGCACGGCAATCACCGCCAGCAGGCCAATGGTCATGATGACCGCGATGGACACCGCGCCACCGCTGATCCAGACGCCAGGGGCGCCGCTCTTGAACCATCCATTCAGGGAGTTCTGTTTCACAGACTTCTACCTTTCTTAAAGCGACGAGTATTTCTTGCGCAGACGCTGACGAATCAGTTCTGCGAGGGTGTTCATGACGAAGGTGAAGAGCAGCAACACCAACGCCGAGAGGAACAGCACGCGGTAGTGGCTGCCGCCGACTTCCGATTCGGGCATTTCCACCGCGACGTTGGCGGCCAGGGTGCGCAGGCCTTCGAACAGGTTCATTTCCATGACCGGAGTGTTGCCGGTGGCCATCAGTACGATCATGGTTTCACCGACCGCACGTCCCATGCCGATCATCAGCGCCGAGAAGATGCCCGGGCTGGCGGTGAGGATCACCACGCGGGTCATGGTCTGCCACGGCGTGGCACCAAGGGCCAGGGAACCGAGGGTCAGGCCACGTGGCACGCTGAACACAGCGTCTTCGGCGATCGAGTAGATGTTCGGGATCACCGCGAAGCCCATGGCCAGACCAACCACCAGTGCGTTGCGCTGGTCGTAGGTGATGCCCAGGTCGTGAGAGATCCACATGCGCATGTCGCCGCCGAAGAACCAGTTCTCCATGAACGGGCTCATGTACAGCGAGAGCCAGCCGACGAAAATGATCACCGGGATCAGGATCGCGCTTTCCCAGCCGTCCGGCACTTTCAGGCGCAGCGACTCAGGCAGGCGGCTGAAGGTGAAACCGGCGACCAGGATGCCGATCGGCAGCAGCATCAGCAGGCTGAAGATGCCCGGCAGGTGCCCTTCCACATACGGTGCGAGGAACAGACCGGCGAAGAAACCGAGGATCACCGTCGGCATCGCTTCCATCAGCTCGATAACCGGTTTGACCTTGCGGCGCATGCCCGGAGCCATGAAGTACGCGGTGTAGATTGCGGCGGCGACGGCCAGAGGGGCAGCCAGAAGCATGGCGTAGAACGCAGCTTTCAGGGTGCCAAAGGTCAGCGGCGACAGGCTCAGTTTCGGTTCGAAGTCGGTGTTGGCGGCGGTCGATTGCCAGACGTATTTAGGCTCGTCGTAGTTCTCGTACCAGACCTTGCTCCACAACGCGCTCCACGAGACTTCCGGGTGCGGGTTGTCCAGCAGCAACGGTTGCAGCTTGCCACCCTGCTCCACGATCACGCGGTTGGCCCGTGGCGATAGGCCGAACAGGCCCTGGCCTTCGACCACCTGATCCACAAGCAAGGTGCGGTGAGCGGTACTGTGGAACACGCCAAGCTTGCCGGAAGCATCAAGGGCGAGGAAGCCCTTGCGGCGCTCTTCGGCGGTGATTTCCACGATTGGCGCGGTGCCCATCTGGAAGGTACGAATTTGCTTCAGGCGCTGTTCGCCATCGGGGTCGCGAGCCATGAACCACTGGGCCAGGCCACCTTTGGAGTCGCCGACGATCAGCGAGATACCGCCCACAAGCTGGGTGCTTGCGGTGACTTGGGCTTCACCGTCTTCCAGCAGTTTGTAGCGACCGTTGAGGCTCTTGTCGCGCAGGCTGAACACGTCGGCCTGGGCACGCCCGTTGACCACGTACAGCCACTGCTGACGCGGGTCGACGAAGATGTTCTTCACCGGCTCGGTCATTTGCGGCAGATCGATGCGTTTCTGCTCGTTGGTGATTTCGCCGGTCATCATGTTTTCTTCGCTGGTCAGCGACAGAACATTGAGTTGTGAACCGGTGGCACCGACCAGCATCAGGGTCGAATCGGTAGCGTTAAGGCTGACATGCTCCAGCGCACCGCCCGCTTCGTTCAATACGATCGGAGTTTCGCCGTATGGGTATTCGATGGCTGGCGAGATGGTTTTCTTGCCGTCCGGGTAGCTGACTTTATAGGTATGACGGAACACCAGAGCCTGACCGTTGGACAGACCCACCGCCACCAGCGGATGACCTGGCTGGTCTTCGCCGATGGACGTTACGGTAGTGCCGGCCGGAACCGGCAGATCGACGCGCTTGAGTTCTGCGCCACTGTCGATGTCGAAGAATAGCGCCTGGCCTTTGTCGGAAACCCGCATTGCCACTTGGTTCTGTTCTTCCAGGGAGATCATCAACGGCTTGCCGGCGTCTTGCATCCAGGCGGGCGTGATGGCGTCCTTGGCAGTCAGGCTGGCACCCTGGAACAGGGGCGCGACGACGTAGGCAAGGAAGAAGAAGATCAGTGTGATCGCGCCCAGTACGGCAAGGCCGCCCACCAGGACGTACCAGCGAGTCAGGCGATCTTTGAGCGCGCGAATGCGGCGCTTGCGTTGTAGCTCAGGCGTATTGAAATCAATCCGCTTGGGGGGATTAGTAGTCATGTTGGAATTGGCCAGATCATTCATTCGCACACCCTAGCGATCCTGTATGACAGAAAGATGACAGTGCAGTGACGCAACAAATCCGCCGCCGGCGGGTACTGGCAGCGGATTAAAAATTGGGGGGACCGAATTGCCCGTGCGGCAATCCTTGGCCTTGTAGGAGCGAGGCTTGCCCGCGAAGGGTACGCCGCAGTCTCAAGGGACCGCGGCGCCCCCTTCGCGAGCAAGCTCTGCTCCTACGGTGTTACTTTTTTGCGACTTCAGCGCCGCCTTCCGCCAGACCCAGGTCAGCCAGTGCTTTTGCAGCAACTTTGGCTGGCAGTGGGATGTAGCCGTCTTTCACTACAACTTCCTGGCCCTGTTTGGACAGAACCAGTTTCACGAACTCGGCTTCCAGCGGGGCCAGAGGCTTGTTCGGGGCCTTGTTGACGTAAACGTAGAGGAAGCGCGACAGCGGATACTTGCCGTTCAGGGCGTTTTCTTCGGTGTCTTCGATGAACTCGGTGCTGCCTTTCTTCGACAGAGCAACGGTTTTCACGCTAGCGGTTTTGTAGCCGATGCCCGAGTAACCGATGCCGTTCAGCGAAGAGCTGATCGACTGCACGACCGAAGCCGAGCCTGGTTGTTCGTTGACGTTTGGCTTGTAGTCGCCTTTGCACAGGGCTTCTTCTTTAAAGTAGCCATAGGTGCCGGATACCGAGTTACGACCGAACAGTTGAACCGGCTTGTTGGCCAGGTCGCCAGTCACGCCCAGGTCACCCCAGGTTTTTACTTCGGTTTTAGCGCCGCACAGACGAGTAGACGAGAAAATCGCGTCGACCTGTTCCATGGTCAGGTGCTGGATCGGGTTGTCCTTGTGGACGAAT
This sequence comes from Pseudomonas sp. ERMR1:02, assembly GCF_002277815.1. Classification (GTDB taxonomy): domain Bacteria; phylum Pseudomonadota; class Gammaproteobacteria; order Pseudomonadales; family Pseudomonadaceae; genus Aquipseudomonas. The sequence continues at coordinate 216,194 of NZ_NKJI01000001.1, read as the reverse complement.
ACAGCCAGGGCGTCCACGGCAACCGGGATAGCGGTTGGCTTGTAGCCGTACTTCTGCTCGAAGGCAGCCAGTTCGGTGTCCTTCATCTTGCGGCTCATCGGGCCCAGGTTGGAGGTGCCTTCAGTCAACGCAGGTGGCGCAGTGGCGGAGCCGGCGGCCTGAATCTGGATGTTTACGTTCGGGTATTCTTTTTTGTAGTTCTCAGCCCACAGGGTCATGAGGTTGGCCAGGGTATCGGAGCCGACGCTGGACAGGTTGCCCGACACACCAGTGGTCTTGGTGTAGCTCGGGATCGACGGGTCAACAGCGGCAACCGCGTTGGCAGTCGCAACGCCAGCAGCGACAAAAGTCATTGCCGCCATCAAACGCTTCAGTTTCATGCCTTACTCCTAGCAGATAGGGTGTGTTAAGTCGGGGCCAAGTATCGGCAGGCCGTGTGAACACTCTATGGCTGAAATATGACAATTGGATGAAAGGCCAGTATTCGATGTTTTGAAGGGATACGGCGTTATCGTTCTTCGCGGGCAAGCCTCGCTCCTACAGGACCGAGTGATCTGTAGGAGCGAGGCTTGCCCGCGAAGGCGTCAGTTGGCTTAACGCCCTTTCTTCCAAAGATACGCACCCACCAAAACCCCGACTACGCACAGCACCGCCACGTAATACGCAGGCCCCATCGGGCTTTCCTTGAGCAGCAGGCTGACGATCATCGGTGTCAGGCCACCGAAAATGGCATAGGCGACGTTGTAGGAAAACGACAGGCCGCTGAAACGCACCACCGGCGGGAATGCCTTGACCATCACGTACGGCACCGCACCGATGGTACCCACCAGCAGCCCAGTCAGGGCGTACATCGGAAACAGCCAGTCTGGATGCTCGGCCAGGCTGTGGTAGAAGGTCCAGGAGCTGGCCAGCAACGCCGCACAGCCGAACACGAAGACTCTGCCGGCGCCGAAGCGATCCGCCAGGGCACCGGAAACGACGCAGCCAATGCTCAGGAATACGATCGCCACGCTGTTGGATTGCAAAGCGGTGGTTGGCGAGAAGTGGTAGACCGTCTGCAGCACGGTCGGGGTCATCAGGATCAACACCACGATGGCGGCCGACAGCAGCCAGGTCAGCAGCATGGAAATGGCAATCGCGCCACGATGGTCACGCAACACCGCACGTAGCGGCACTTCTTCGGCCAGGGCCTTGCGCTGTTGCAGTTCGGCGAACACCGGCGTCTCGTGCAACCAGCGGCGCAGGTACACCGAGAACAGGCCGAACACGCCGCCAAGCAGGAACGGAATCCGCCAGGCGTAATCCGAGACTTCCACCGGGGTGTAAATACTGTTGATCGCCGTAGCAACCAGAGAGCCAAGCAAGATACCCGCTGTCAGACCGCTGGTCAGGGTGCCGCAGGCATAGCCGATATGACGTTGCGGCACGTGTTCGGAAACGAAGACCCAAGCGCCCGGCACTTCACCGCCAATCGCTGCGCCCTGAATCACCCGCATCACCAGCAACAGAATCGGCGCCCACATGCCGATCTGTGCATAAGTCGGTAGCAGGCCCATGATCAGGGTCGGCACCGCCATCATGAAAATACTCAAGGTGAACATTTTCTTGCGACCAAGCAGGTCGCCAAAGTGCGCCATCACGATGCCACCCAGCGGCCGCGCCAGGTAGCCGGCGGCGAAGATGCCGAAAGTCTGCATCAAACGCAGCCATTCGGGCATATCCGCTGGGAAGAACAGCTTGCCCACCACCGTGGCGAAGAACACGAAGATGATGAAGTCGTAAAACTCCAGCGCGCCACCCAGGGCCGACAGCGATAGTGTCTTGTAGTCGTTACGGGTCAGCGGACGTGCGGATTGCGAAGGCTGCGCGATACTCGAGGGCGCTGTGGTCATGGCAAAGGCTTCTCTTATAGTCAGGTCTGCCGCCCCTACAACGCTGGCAAGGGCTCGGGCAGGTCCGGCACGATAGCAAATTGTTCGAAAAAGCACATAGAAGCGCGTATTTGACAGTCAAAATGAGAACCGGACGGTCGTATCGGAGTCTATCGACCGATATACTCGCAATTGTGCAATAGCTTGCAAGGGTTGCTGTGCGAAAACGCCTTCAGGTTCACAGGCGATTTCGCAGAGTTTCCCTTTAGGCGCCTTACGAAAAACGTGACGAACGTAGTATGTTCGGGGCTGAATCGTTTTTCCTTGAGACGGCTATTCACCTGAAATACCAATGAAGAGTCACGGGTCAGAGGCACCCCCGGCATGATAGAACTCGAACAAGAAGATCCGATCCCGCAAGGCGACCTGGCCCTGCAAATTACCGCACTTCCCCGCGAAACCAACGGCTTTGGCGATATTTTCGGCGGCTGGCTGGTGGCGCAGATGGATTTGGCCGGCACCGCAATGGCCAGCAAGGTTGCCGGTGGTCGCGTGGCCACTGTTGCAATCGACCGCATGGCGTTTCTGGTTCCGGTGGCGGTGGGCGCTCAACTCTCCTTCTATACCCAGGCACTGGAAATCGGCCGCAGCTCGATCAAGATGATGGTCGAGGTCTGGAGCGACGATCCGTTGTCCAGCGAATGGCGCAAAGTCACCGAAGCGGTATTCGTGTTCGTTGCCATCGATGGCAGCGGCCGCACCCGTTCGGTTCCGCCACGCGCCCGTTAACAAGAGCCTCGTTAAAACCCGACGACCGTTTTACGGTCCATTGCAGTCCTGATACTGATCGAGAGCTGTCCCATGAGCACGCCCAACGTTGAAGCCGTGAAACTGGATGAACTGAACTGCTGGCGCATCCGCCACGGTCAGGCCGAATTGCTGGTGGCCCAGCAAGGCGCACACATCCTCAGTTATCAATTGGCCGGTGAGCCGCCACTGATCTGGCTCAACGACGAGGCGGTGTTCAAGACCGGCAAAAGCATCCGCGCCGGTGTGCCGGTGTGCTGGCCGTGGTTCGGCAACTTCGCGCGCAATCCGCAGAGTGTGCAGGCGATGCGTGTCAGCAACGAGCCGCCAAGCGCTCATGGCCTGGTGCGGGCAATGGACTGGGAACTGGGCGGCATTGAAGCCGAGGGCGAAAGCCTGAAGGTCGAGTTCCTGCTGCCCTACCCCGAAGGTGGCCTGCCAGGCTGGCCGCATCAGGTGGACTTGAAACTGAGCATTCGTCTGGATGAGCAACTGCACATCAGCCTGGCCAGCCACAACCAGGGCACCGATACAGTCACCATTAGCCAGGCACTGCACAGTTATTTCGCCGTCAGCGATGTGCGCAACGTGCATGTCGAAGGCGTGGATGGCTTGAGCTACATCGAAACGCTGGACGACTGGAAAACCGTAACCCAGTCCGGCGACCTGCGCTTTACCGGCGAGACCGACCGCATCTACCTCGATCCTCCGGTGAAACTGAGCATCGTCGACCCGGCATGGGAACGGCGCATAGAGCTGACCAGTACCGGTTCGCGCTCGGCGGTGATCTGGAACCCATGGATCGACCGCGCCGCGGCATTCAGTGACATGGCCGACGATGGCTGGCAACGTATGCTGTGCATCGAGACGGCGAATGTAATGGGTGATGTGGTGGTGTTGGCGCCGGGTGCGAGCCATACCCTGGGCGTGAGTATCGGCAGCGCCCCGCTGTAAGCAACACCGAAAACCAATGTGGGAGCGGGCTTGCTCGCGAAGGGGCCGTAACATTCAACATCATCGTTGACTGATACACCGCCTTCGCGAGCAAGCCCGCTCCCACATTTGGTTCATGCCTGGTTTGAATGACGCGTTACAAGTCCGACTCTTTAACCACTCGCACCTTCGCCGCATCCAGCGCATACGCCGCATCAGCCAGATCATTGCTGACTTTCTCGATCTTCAGCGTGCCGGTAACCCACAGCGGCGTGTAGATATCATTGAGCTTCAAACCCTTGGGATAACGCACCAGCACCAGTTGATTAGGCGGCGGTGGCGGCACATGGATGCAAGCGCCCGGATACGGCACGAGGAAGAACAACGTGCTGCGCCCTTTGGCGTCGGTTTCCAACGGCACCGGATAACCACCCAGACGGATGTTTTTGTCGCTCATCGACGGCACGGTTTTGGTCGAATACATCACCGCCGGCAGGCCTTTGCTCTGCTTCATGCCGCCCTTATCGGTGAAGGTGCCATTGGCTTCGGGGAGTTGTGGTCGATCTCGGGCATGGCCTCGAGGGCTTTCTGGTCCGACTTGGGCATCAGTTCGAGCCAGTCGGTTTCCGGCAATTCGCCAGCGTGGGCAAGGCCCGAACCCAGTAAAAGAAGAGTCAACAGAAGACGGCGCATGAAGGTGCTCGGTAATGGAGAGAACTGGAACGCCGAGCATTCTAGCCCTCCCGGCCTGCTTAGCAGAGAGGGCTTTGTCGCTTGAGTCAGTTCTTTTTGATCAGGCCGTAGATCACCAGCAATATCACGGCTCCGACCAGCGCACCGATGAAACCGGCAGCTTGACCAGCCTGGTAAATGCCCAAAGCCTGGCCGCCGTAAGTGGCCGCCAACGAACCGCCGATACCGAGCAGGATGGTCATGATCCAGCCCATGCTGTCATCGCCCGGTTTCAGGAACCGCGCCAGCAGGCCGACGATCAAGCCGATAAAGATGGTTCCGATAATTCCCATGGCATTTCCCTCTGAATGGATAGTTATGCGAAAGCCTAGCCAGACTTTCGGATACTGCCATGAGAGAACGGCGGCCCCGCAATGGTTCCGCCGCTGCCACATGAAACTATTTATTCGGCAATGAGCGCTTCGACCTTGAGGATCTGCGCGGCGAGCGTCTCGCGGTCTGCACACCGCAGGTTGGCGTGACCAACCTTGCGGCCAACCTTGAACGCCTTGCCGTAGTGATGCAGATGGCAATCGGCGATGGCCAGGACTTTCTCGGTCTCCGGCACTTTGCCGATGAAATTGAGCATCGCGCTTTCACCGACTTTGGCAGTCGAACCCAATGGCAGACCAGCCACCGCCCGAAGGTGGTTTTCGAACTGGCTGCACTCGGCCCCTTCGGTAGTCCAGTGCCCTGAGTTGTGCACGCGTGGGGCGATTTCGTTGGCCTTGAGGCCACCGTCGACTTCAAAGAACTCGAACGCCATCACGCCAACGTAGCTCAGCTGCTTGAGCACCCGGCTGGAGTAGTCTTCAGCCAGAGCCTGCAGCGGGTGGTCGGTGCTGGCCACGGACAGTTTAAGAATGCCGCTGTCGTGGGTGTTGTGTACCAACGGGTAGAACTTCGTTTCACCATCGCGAGCACGCACAGCGATCAGCGAGACTTCGCCGGTAAATGGCACGAAGCCTTCGAGCAGGCACGCCACGCTGCCCAGTTCGGCGAAAGTGCCGACCACATCTTCAGGGGTGCGCAGGACTTTCTGGCCCTTGCCGTCGTAACCCAGGGTACGGGTCTTGAGCACGGCCGGCAGACCGATGGAAGCCACGGCGGCGTCCAGGTCAGCCTGGGACTGAATGTCGGCGAACGCCGGGGTCGGAATCCCCAGGTCCTTGAACATGCTTTTCTCGAACCAGCGATCGCGGGCGATACGCAGGGCTTCGGCGCTTGGATAGACCGGCACGAATTGCGACAGGAACGCTACGGTTTCCGCTGGAACGCTTTCGAACTCGAAAGTCACCAGATCGACTTCATCGGCCAGCTGACGCAGGTGATCCTGATCGCCGTAATCGGCGCGCAGGTGTTCGCCCAATGCAGCAGCGCAAGCGTCCGGCGCCGGGTCCAGGAAAGCGAAGTTCATGCCCAGCGGAGTACCCGCCAGCGCCAACATGCGACCCAACTGGCCGCCACCGATTACACCGATCTTCATCGTCAACAACCTCAGGCGATGCGTGGGTCTGGATTTTCCAGGACGCTGTCTGTCTGTTCAGCACGGAAAGTTTTCAGCACCTTGTGGAACTGCGGGTGCTTGGCGCCGAGGATACTCGCCGACAGCAGCGCTGCGTTGATCGCGCCAGCCTTGCCGATGGCCAGGGTGGCAACCGGAATGCCTGCCGGCATCTGCACAATGGAGAGCAGCGAATCGACGCCCGAGAGCATCGACGACTGCACCGGCACGCCCAGCACCGGCAGGTGGGTCTTGGCCGCACACATGCCAGGCAAGTGGGCCGCGCCACCGGCTCCGGCGATGATCACCTCGATGCCACGCGCCTCGGCCTCTTCAGCGTACTGGAACAGCAGGTCCGGGGTACGGTGGGCAGAGACCACTTTGACCTCGTAAGGGATGCCGAGCTTTTCCAGCATATCGGCGGTGTGGCTAAGGGTGGACCAATCGGACTTGGAGCCCATGATCACGCCAACCAGTGCACTCATCGTCGTGCCTCTTCTCTCTGGGCGCCCGCAGGCGCGTCAAAAAACAACAAGCCACGCAGATGCGTGGCTTGGATGTACGAATTATGGCCAGGCGAACCGGCCGAAGGCCGCGCAGTATACCTCAATGCAACCAATAAACAGCCCCCGTTACGACCATCTGTCATACGGCTCAAAGTGCCTGTTTTATTGACTCAAAGGTCAGCGAAAACCCACCACAAATCCCTTGTAGGAGACGGCTTGCTGGCGAACCAGACAACGCGGTGTTTCAGGCAAACCGCGTTGCCTGTTTCGCCAGCAAGCCGGCTCCTACAGTCCGGTGGGCGTTTGCGCAGCACCGCCTTCGAGCTTGCGCCACAGCAACCGCACGTTGGCTTTGCGCACCAATGCGCAGCGGTAAAGGCGAATCTCCAACGGCACATGCCATTGCGGACCGCCGCACACCACCAGCTCACCGCGCGCCAGTTCGGCGCGCACGCAGAGCTGAGGCACCCACGCAATGCCTAGCCCTTCCAGCGCCATGCTTTTCAGGCTGTCGGCCATCGCGGTTTCGTAGATGGTGGTGAAGCGCAATGCCCGTTGGCGCAGCAACATGTTCACGGATCGGCCTAGAAACGCACCGGCGCTATAGGCCAGTAACGGCACGCTGCCCTCACCCTCCAGATCGAACAGTGGTTTACCGTCAGCATCGGCGGCGCATACCGGAAGCATCTCGGTCTGGCCAAGGTGCAGCGAGGGGAAGATTTCCGGATCCATTTGCATCGCCGCGTCCGGGTCGTAGAACGCCAGCATCAGATCACAACCGCCTTCACGCAGTGCATGCACCGCGTCGCCGACGTTGGTCGCCACTAGCCGCGTGGCGATGTTCAAGCCTTCGTTGCGCAATTGCGCGATCCAGCGCGGGAAAAAACCCAGCGCCAACGAGTGAGCGGCGGCGACTTGCATCACTTCGCCCTGCCCGCCTTCCAGATGATGAAGATGGCGCAGCACTTCGCCGAGCTGTTCGACCACGGTGCGCGCGGTAACCAGGAACAACTGCCCCGCCGCCGTCAGCTCGATCGGCGTGCGCGAACGGTTGACCAGCGTCAGCCCCAACGCGGCTTCGAGGCTGCGGATCCGCCGGCTGAAAGCCGGCTGGGTCACGAAGCGACGTTCTGCCGCCTGGGAGAAGCTGCGGGTGGCGGCCAGAGCACTGAAATCCTCGAGCCATTTACTTTCCAGATTCATCACGTCCTCCCGGACACGCACCAATTTAGGTCGCACGCTCGCCGTAAACACGGCGTCACATAGGCATTATGCCGAATATGCATAGGCCAGTACTTAACAGCATTGGCCCAAAATTCTACACAAGCCTAGCATTTGCAGTGTTCCGGCACAGACCGGGTCCATATCGAGATGATTTCTATCATGTCCTCCGCTGCATCATTCCGCACAGAAAAAGACCTGCTTGGCGTACTCGAAGTACCGGCTCAAGCGTATTACGGCATCCAGACCCTGCGAGCGGTGAATAACTTCCGTCTCTCCGGCGTTCCGATTTCGCATTACCCGAAGCTGGTTGTCGGCCTGGCGATGGTCAAACAGGCCGCCGCTGACGCCAACCGCGAGCTGGGTCACCTGAGCGAAGCCAAGCACGCTGCCATCAGCGAAGCCTGTGCCCGTCTGATCCGCGGCGATTTCCACGAAGAGTTCGTGGTGGACATGATTCAAGGCGGCGCTGGCACTTCGACCAACATGAATGCCAACGAAGTCATCGCCAACATCGCGCTGGAGGCCATGGGTCACCAGAAGGGCGAATACCAGTACCTGCACCCGAACAACGACGTGAACATGGCGCAGTCGACCAACGACGCCTACCCGACGGCGATCCGCCTGGGTCTGCTGCTGGGTCACGACGCGCTGCTGACCAGCCTCGACAGCCTGATCCAGTCGTTCGCAGCCAAAGGTGAAGAATTCAGCCACGTCCTGAAGATGGGCCGCACCCAACTCCAAGACGCCGTGCCGATGACCCTGGGCCAGGAATTCCGCGCTTTCGCCACCACTCTGGGCGAAGACCTGGCACGCCTGAAGACTCTGGCGCCAGAGCTGCTGACCGAAGTGAACCTGGGCGGTACCGCGATCGGCACCGGCATCAACGCCGACCCGCGTTACCAGCACCTGGCCGTTCAGCGCCTGGCCACGATCAGCGGTCACCCGCTGGTACCGGCGGCCGACCTGATCGAAGCCACCTCCGACATGGGCGCCTTCGTGTTGTTCTCCGGCATGCTCAAGCGCACCGCGGTCAAGCTGTCGAAGATCTGCAACGACCTGCGCCTGCTGTCCAGCGGCCCACGCACCGGCATCAACGAAATCAACCTGCCGGCACGTCAGCCAGGCAGCTCGATCATGCCAGGCAAGGTCAACCCGGTTATCCCGGAAGCCGTGAACCAGGTTGCGTTCCAGATCATCGGCAACGACCTGGCCCTGACCATCGCGGCCGAAGGCGGCCAACTGCAACTGAACGTGATGGAGCCGCTGATCGCCTTCAAGATCTTCGACTCGATCCGCCTGCTGCAACGCGCCATGGACATGCTGCGCGAGCACTGCATCACCGGCATCACCGCCAACGAAGAGCGCTGCCGTGAACTGGTCGAGCACTCGATCGGCCTGGTTACCGCGCTGAACCCGTACATCGGCTATGAAAACGCCACCCGCATCGCCCGTATCGCCCTTGAAAGCGGTCGCGGCGTGCTGGAACTGGTGCGCGAAGAAGGCTTGCTCGACGACGCCATGCTCGCCGACATCCTGCGCCCGGAAAACATGATTGCTCCGCGTCTGGTTCCGCTTAAAGCCTGATCCGACGCGTAACTTGTAGCACCGCTCACCAGGTCGAGGGACTAGACACCTCTCACCTTTTGAGGGCCTGGAGATCAATCTCCAGGCCCTTTTTTTTACCCGGATTTGCGGTGTTTGTGCTGGCCTCTTCGCTGGCAAGCCAGCTCCTACAGTGGCCAGGCAAACACAACATTTGCGGCATCAACCCACTGTAGGAGCTGGCTTGCCAGCGAAGAGGGCCTCAAGGTCACCCCAAATCCCTGCAAAGCATCTTCGTTTCACCGAATGCACCACAACCGTGCAGACGGACGGCACTCTCATCGGTATAGTGCCGCCCCTCTTCGCGTGAGCGGTCGTCGGTAGCGAGGCCACAACCCATGCGAAACCCGAACTAATAACAAACCCGCGAAATGAAACCGGGACGAACTTCGACCCGCCTGTTGTGCCGTGTGCCAGCTGGTGTAACTCGATGTGTCTCTCCGGTCAACATTTGCCTACACAAAAACAGCGAGGAATAATCCATGCTCGAAGTCATTAACGACTTCCTCTCAGGGAAAGTACTGATCGTGCTCATTGTCGGGCTCGGTAGCTACTTCACGATCCGCTCGCGTTTCGTTCAATTGCGTCACTTCTTCCACATGTTCTCGGTGTTCCGCGACAGCCTCAAAAGCAGCGCCGGTCAACTCAGTTCGTTCCAGGCCCTGATGCTCAGCCTCGCCGGTCGTGTCGGTGCGGGCAACATCGCCGGCGTCGGCATCGCCGTGACCCTCGGTGGACCCGGTGCGGTGTTCTGGATGTGGGTGACCGCGCTGGTCGGCATGTCCAGCAGCTTCTTCGAATGCTCCCTCGGCCAGCTCTACAAACGCGCTGACTCCGACGGCACTTACCGTGGCGGCCCGTCCTATTACATCCAGCACGGTCTGCAGAAACGCTGGTTGGGCATGATCATGGCGTTCCTGTTGCTGGTGACCTTCGGGTTCGCTTTCAACGGCCTGCAATCCCACGCCGTGACCCACTCGTTGAACAACGCGTTCGGCCTCGACACCACCTGGACAGGCCTCGCGCTGGCGGTGTTGCTGGGCCTGGTGTTCATCGGTGGCATCAAACGCATCGCCAAGGTCGCTGACCTGCTGGTGCCGGTGAAAACCCTGGTATACATCGGCGTGACCATCTACGTGATCGTGCTGCAATTCGACCACGTACCGGCGATGCTGATGACCATCGTCAAGAGCGCTTTCGGTCTGGATCAAGCCTTTGGCGGGCTAATCGGCAGCGCCATCGTCATGGGCGTGAAGCGGGGCGTGTTCGCCAACGAAGCGGGCCTGGGCAGTGCGCCGAACGTCGCCGCTGTAGCGTCGGTCGAGCACCCGGTGGCGCAAGGCGTGGTCCAGGCGTTCAGCGTATTCCTCGACACCTTCGTGATCTGCACCTGCACCGCGCTGCTGATTCTGCTCTCGGGCTTCTACACCCCGGGTTTCGAAGGCGACGGCATTGCCTTGACCCAGAACTCCCTGGCCGCCGTGGTCGGTGACTGGGGCCGGATGTTCATCTCCGTGGCCCTGGCGTTGTTCGTGTTCACTTCGATCCTTTACAACTACTACCTGGGCGAGAGCAACCTGCGCTTCTTGATCGGTGAAAACCGCAAGGCGTTGATCGGCTATCGGGCCCTGGTACTGGTGCTGATCTTCTGGGGCGCCATCGAGAACCTCGGCACTGTGTTCGCTTTCGCCGACATCACCATGACCCTGCTCGCATTCGTGAACCTGATCGCGCTGTTCCTGCTGTTCAAGGTTGGTATGCGCATCCTGCGTGACTACGATGACCAGCGTGCCGCCGGCATCAAGACACCGGTGTTCGATTCGAGCAAGTTCCCGGATCTGGATCTTGACCTGAAAGCCTGGCCGGCCAATCCGCCGACAACCACCAAGGCTGAAGCTCAGCCGCAGGGCGTACCCGCAGCGCAACGCTGACGGGTAAACGACGGGCGCATCCCCGCGCCCGTCAGTTAAAGTACGGAAATCCAGTGTGGAAGCGGGCTTGCTCGCGAAAGCGGTGGGTCAGTTAACATCTATGTTGACTGACCCACCGCTTTCGCGAGCAAGCCCGCTCCCACAAAGGAAGTCATCGTTTTCAGAGAGTCTCCATGAATTCCTCGACCTATCCTGCCGCCCAGCACGTCATGGTGCTCTACACCGGCGGCACCATCGGCATGCAAGCCAGCGCCCATGGCCTGGCCCCGGCATCCGGTTTTGAAGCGCGGATGCGCGAATACCTGCACAGCCAGCCTGACCTGGTGGTGCCACAGTGGCGTTTCCGCGAGATGTCGCCGCTGATCGACAGCGCCAACATGACCCCGGCGTACTGGCAGCAACTGCGTGAAGCGGTGGTCGATGCGGTTGATGTGCAGGGCTGCGACAGCGTGCTGATCCTGCATGGCACCGACACCCTCGCTTACAGCGCAGCAGCCATGAGTTTTCAACTCCTGGGACTGAATGCCCGCGTGTGCTTCACCGGTTCGATGTTGCCTGCCGGCGTGGCCGACAGCGATGCCTGGGAAAACCTCGGCGGCGCGCTGGTTGCCCTGGGCAAAGGCTTGGGGCCGGGCGTGCATTTGTACTTCCACGGCGAACTGCTGGACCCGAGCCGTTGCGCGAAGGTGCGTAGTTTCGGACGTCACCCGTTCAAGCGCCTGGAGCGTCAGGGAGGTGGGGCGAAGGCCACTTCACTGCCTGCAGCGTTGAACTACAACCAGAGCAAACAATTGGCGAACGTCGCGGTGCTGCCGCTGTTTCCCGGTATCCGCGCCGAGATTCTGGATGGCCTGCTCAATAGCGGCATTCAGGGTCTTGTGCTGGAGTGCTATGGCAGTGGCACCGGGCCGAGCGACAATCCCGAGTTTCTCGCCAGCCTGGGACGGGCGCGAGACGAGGGTGTGGTAGTGGTTGCCGTTACCCAATGCCATGAAGGCGGTGTGGAGCTGGACGTGTACGAGGCCGGTAGCCGCTTACGTGGCGTCGGCGTGTTGTCCGGTGGTGGCATGACCCGTGAGGCGGCGTTCGGCAAGTTGCATGGGCTGCTGGGTGTCGGACTCGAAACCGCCGAGATTCGGCGGCTGGTCGAACTCGACCTGTGCGGCGAACTGAGCTGACACCGTACAACCCCCGTAGGAGCGAGGCTTGCCCGCGAAGCTTTTGGCGTACTTGAAGACGCCTTCGCGGGCAAGCCTCGCTCCTACGGGGTCGGTTCACGGCACATAATTTGCTCGACTTTCAGCTACCCCAAGGCTGGAAGCCGACATGCTCCACTCCCACCTCACCACCCTAAACGCCGTCTCCCTGGTGCTCAACGCCTTCAAGGCCGAAGGTCTGTCCAGCGACGCCTTGTTGGCCGGCAGTGGTATCAGCGCGGCGGATCTCAGCCGGGCTGACACGCACATCACCACCAACCAGGAGATGCAGGTCTGTGCCAACGCCGTTGCGCTTAAACGCGATATCGGCCTGGAACTGGGTCGGCGGATGCACGTTTCCTGCTACGGCATTCTCGGTTACGCGTTGCTCACCTGTGCCACCTTCGGTGACGCGTTACGCCTGGCGATGCGCTATCCGGCGCTGCTGGGAACACTTTTCGAGCTGAGCCTGGAAGATGACGGCGAGCGCGTCTGGTTTGTTGCCGCCGATTACCGGGAGAACCCCGCACTGGCGGCGTTCAACGCCGAGTTCTGCCTGCTCTCGCTGAAAGTCACTTGCGACGACCTGCTCGGCCACCCGCTGCCGCTGCTCGCCGCGCGCTTCGAACATGCTGCACCCGACTATGAGGCGACCTACGCCGAGCACTTCGATTGCCCGTTGCACTTCGGTGCACGGGATAACGCCTTCGCCTTCGACAAACAATGGCTCGAACAACCCTTGCCACTGGCGGACGTCATAACCCATCAAGCCATGGCCGAACGCTGCCGCAAGCAGAACACCGAGTTCACCGGGCGACAGGCGTGGCTGGGGCGAATTCGACATCTGCTCAGTGCGCAATTGAATGCTGCGCCGGGGCTGGAAGGCTTGGCCGAACAGATGAACTGCTCCGCGCGAACTTTGCGCCGACACCTCAAGGATCTGGGGTGCAGCTATCAGGAGTTGCTCGACGAACTGCGTTTCGAACAGGCCAAGCAAATGCTCTGTGAGGATCAACTGCCCATCTACCGAATAGCTGAAGCGCTGGGTTTCAGCGAAACCGCGAGTTTCCGCCATGCCTTCGTGCGCTGGAGCGGCGTGGCGCCGAGCCAATTCCGCCCTTGAAAACGACCCGATCCTCGTAGGAGCGAGGCTTGCCCGCGAAGGCGGCCGTGAAACCGCCAAAAGCTTCGCGGGCAAGCCTCGCTCCTACAGAAAATGCGTCCTTAGGTTCTAATAAGGGGCGAATTTCGGTCAAAGGTTTTGGCCATATTAATCCCCTTTTGGCCTTTCCTGCCGTTCTCCAAAACCGTCGGCGCCGCAAGACTGTGTTCAACCGAATCAGCCTGCGGAGAACAAGAAATGCTGACGATCTACTCTGATGATCACCACCTGCACCACGGCCGTTGTGAATTGATCGACGGGCAACTCAAGCCCTGTTTCGAAATGCCTTCGCGTGCCGACCATGTGCTGGCACGAGTGCAAAACCAGAACCTGGGCCCCGTCGAGGCACCGAAGGACTTCGGCCTCGACCCGATCGCACGCATCCACAGCCGCGACTACCTCGACTTCTTCAAAGGCGCCTGGGCGCGTTGGACCGAGTTCAACACCGACGGTGACTTGCTGCCCTACACCTGGCCGGCCCGTTCCCTGCGCCGCATCAAGCCCACCAGCCTGCACGGCGAGCTCGGTTACTACAGCTTTGACGGTGGCGCCCCGATCACCGCCGGCACCTGGCAAGCGGCGTACAGCGCAGCGCAAGTGGCGTTGACCGCGCAAGCGGAAATCCAGCGAGGCGCGCGCAGTGCCTTCGCCCTGTGCCGTCCACCGGGACACCACGCCGCCAGCGATTTGATGGGCGGTTACTGCTACCTCAACAACGCCGCCATCGCAGCGCAGGCGTTCCTCGATCAGGGCCACAAAAAGGTCGCGATCCTCGACGTTGACTACCACCACGGCAACGGCACCCAATCGATTTTCTACGAGCGCAGCGACGTGCTGTTCACCTCGATCCACGGTCACCCGCAAGCCGAATTCCCGTTCTTCCTCGGTTATGACGATGAACGAGGCGAAGGCGCCGGTGAAGGCTTTAACTTCAACTATCCGCTGGCCGCAGGTTCGGGTTGGGAAGTATGGAGCGCAGCGCTGGAACAAGCCTGCAAAGAGATTGAAAGCTACGGTGCCGACATCATCGTCGTATCCCTGGGTGTCGACACCTTCAAGGACGATCCGATTTCGCAATTCAAACTCGACAGCCCGGACTACCTGGCCATGGGCAAGCGTATCGCCGGCCTAGGCAAGCCGACGTTGTTCGTGATGGAAGGTGGTTACGCTGTTGAAGAAATCGGCATCAATGCCGTGAACGTTCTCGAAGGTTTTGAAAGCGCCCAGGGGAAATAACAACAATGAACAAACTCAAGCGTTTTATCGCGCCAGCGCTTTGCGCAACGGTGCTCAGCGGCGCCGTTCACGCTGAAGAACGAACGTTGCGCGTTTACAACTGGTTCGACTACATCACCCCCAAGGCGCTGGAAGATTTCAAGGCGCAGAACACCCAGACCAAACTGATCTACGACATCTTCGACACCAACGAAGCCCTCGAAGCCAAGCTGCTGACCGGCAACTCCGGCTATGACGTGGTAGTGCCGTCCAACGTGTTCCTCGCCAAGCAGATCGAAGCCGGCGTGTTCCAGCCACTGGAACGCAGCAAGCTACCGAACTGGAACCACCTCGATCCCAAGCTGATGAAGTTGATCGAGGCCAACGATCCGGGCAACAAGTTCGCTGTGCCCTACATGTACGGCACCATTCTGATCGGCTTCAATCCGGCCAAAGTCAAAGCTGCGCTGGGCGACAATGCGCCGGTGGACAGCTGGGATCTGATCTTCAAGGAAGAGAACATCAGCAAGCTCAAGCAGTGCGGCGTCGCCCTGCTCGACTCGCCGTCGGAGATCCTGCCGCTGGCCCTGCAACACCTCGGCCTGGACCCCAACAGCAAAAAGCCGGCGGACTACGACAAGGCTGAAGCGCTGCTGATGAAGATCCGTCCATACGTCACCTACTTCCATTCGTCCAAATACATGGCCGACATCGCCAACGGCGACATCTGCGTCGCGGTCGGTTACTCCGGCAGCTTCTCCCAGGCCGCCAACCGCGCCAAGGAAGCCAAGAACGGCGTGATCGTCGACATGCGCCTGCCCAAAGAAGGCGCACCGATCTGGTTCGATATGCTGGCCATTCCGAAGGGCGCGAAGAACACAGAGGACGCCTACACCTTCATCAACTACTTGCTGCAACCGCAGGTCATCGCACCCGTCAGCGACTTCGTCGGCTACCCGAACCCGAACAAGGACGCCACGGAAATAGTCGATCCGGCGATCCGCAACAACCCGAACCTGTACCCGACTGAAGCGGCGATGGGCACGCTCTACACCCTGCAACCGCTGCCGCGCGATGCCGAACGTGCGCGGACCCGTGCCTGGACCAAGATCAAGTCCGGGACCTGATTTTGTAGGAGCTGGCTTGTCGGATCGCTGCACCGCAGCGAAAGCAATCGTTCACGCGATAAATATTTCGGGTGGCCCATCGCTTTCGCTGGCAAGCCAGCTCCTACAAGGGAGCTTTGCCATGCCAAGTAGCAGATCCGCTGAAGCTGTCTTTTTTTGCCTGCAATATTTATCTACCGCAAGACTGCTGTAACCGCCCGATAACGTCCCCTGATCCCGCGCCGTGTCATCCACAGCGGCTCGCACACCCGTCAGGAGACGACCATGCCCGAAACCACCCTCCAAAAAGACAAAGATGTACTGACCGAGCTGGTCACTGGCCCCTCGATCAGTGAAGTTGCTGCGAATTTTCTGGGGGCCGCGCTTAACACGCTGTATCCGCTACTGAAGATCGATCCGACACTCGCCACAGTCGTCACCCCGACCTGGGTTATTACTGAAGATCGCATTGTGCCCGGCCCTCACCTGTATGAATCCCTCACCAATGTGCTGGTGCGACTCGGATACGCGGGATCGACCGTGACTTACATCGACGGCGAACATTTTCTGACCCTGCATCCCGGTGTCGAACCGGTGGTTCAACTCGCGGTGAAAATCGATACGATCGGATGCCTCATCAATTCACTCGCCCCGCTGCTGTTCAATGCCTATCAGCAACAGCAGCTTGATTACTGGAACCAGGTGACGAGCCCGTCGACACCACGCTGGCATCAGCTCTCCAAGTCACTGCAAGACATCTGGAACCTCGACCCGACCCTGGACTGGAGCGAAGACGAAAAAGCCATGGTCAGCGCGGTGTTCAGCCATCCGGACCGCGCGACACGGCGTGCCCAGGACAAGTACCTGACCAAAGCCTGCCTGATCGACATCGACGACGTGGAAAACGGGGCGAGCAAACATTCGCAGATTCTGGATATCGCGGTGCTCGTGGGCACACTCGGCAACCGTACGTTTGTGCTCACGCACTCCATAGTTAAAGGATTCAAACGTTACGATTCTGTTGAGGCATTGGGTGAAACACTGCCCGCCCAGCAGGCTTCGCAGTGGCGCCTGTATGAGCCAGACGGCAATTTTTTCCACCACCAGGCCTGCGCGTTGATTGCCCTTGAGGCCCAGGCCATCGGCTCATTGAATACCGTTGACAGCACAGCCTCGCCGAGCCGTTCACCACAGGTCAACTCTCCACCAAGAAACTTCACTGACCTTGATGAACTGCCGTCGTCACACTTTCGCAAGGTTCAGGGCTTGATGCCGGACTGGCTGAATAATGCCTCACCAGCGGACCTCACCCGATACAGCCGGCATTTGATGGACTTAGCCAGTTTGCGTGAACAGGACGCGGGTAAAACCTTCCTCGACGACATTCCAGCGCTGCCGGACTTTGCGGTGCAGAGCCTGCGCGAGCAGATGATCAAAGACTATCCGAGCGCGTCGACCCTGAAGCTTGAGGACGTCGAAATCAGCATCACCAGTCTTGTCGTTATCGGCACTTTCGTCGTGCCCGCAAAGACTGAGACCCTCACGCTATCGCTGGTGGAACTTGCGCTGCAGAACCTGATTGCGGTCCCTTTGGGCAATAAGACGGTGCATTTCAAAAACGGCGAAGCAACACCGACGTGGATGAAGCCGGCGTACCTGGAAAAACTCGTGACGCAGGTGAATATCGGCGCGACTTACCCCGCGCTGATCAAGCGCAAACTACTCACCGATGCGCAGGAAACGTTGCGAAGGGTAGAACTCTATATCCCGCATCTGCGCATTCAGCTGCCGATGCAGGCGCTGCAATACAAGATCCGCGGTCAGGCCGGAATTGAGGAGCGCGGGTATCGATATGTCGTTGCGGCCATGCAGCAAAACCCTGCAGACCGCTTTGTCGACGGGGTGGAAGTCATTATTCGCCCGCTGGCACTCATTCCCGGGGACCGCACTGACAGCAAGGCCGATGAAGTCGCCAACATGTTTGTGATCGGGCCGCGACTCGCCACGCTGGGACCTTGCCTGCTCTACCGGCCGTTACTCGACCACCCGCTGCTGCAATATCCCAGCGAAGCGAATCTGTTGTATGCGATCAGGCAAAACAAAGACCTTCGCCAATCGATCCTGGCCTGGCTACCGGACAGTGTGCGCTTCAACTATTCCCAGTATGTCTTCCCCGGCGAGTTGCCTTCGGTCTGGACTGTGGCGCAATTACTGGTTGAGCCCACCTCGGTTCTGGCCAAGATGGGCAGCGTGGCGTTGAGCACGAAGTCGCTGGGTGAGAAACCTTTCCTGGCTTTGTTCAAAGCGAACGCCAACGCGATGGTCACGTTGGCTGACCGCCAATCGGTATCCAATGCCGAAGCCCGCTGGGCAACGCTCAAGAAAGGCGCGTGGATGCTTTTCAATATCGCGCTGCCCTTCCTAGGTCGCACGGCCGGTACGGCTGCCTGGATCTGGCAGATCATGGACGATCTGCAGGAAGCAACCGACGCCAACGAAAATGATGATCGCCAAGGTGTCTGGTCCGCCATGACCGACCTGCTGCTGACCCTGGGCATGGTGCTCGCCCATCAAGCGGCCGCTGGCCACAAACCCTCCACGCGAAAACCCGAAAAAACTACAACCGTACACCCTGCAACACAAACTGTGCCCGCCACCAAACCAACCGTGACTCGCCTGCCCGACTGGCAGGCAAGCCAACCTGCGGTGGCACATGAAACCTCTCTACATGCCCTCGGCACTTTGCCGCCCGGGGCTCTGGGTGCCGTGCTTGAAAGCCTGACCATTGCAGTACCTGCAGGACTGGCAGCGCCTTCGCTCGATCCCGGCCCCCACCAGCATCTCAGTGGACTCAACGGCAAGTGGTACGCGAAGGTCGGTCGACGCTGGTTCGAAGTCATGCTGAACGACAACGATGCAGTGCAGATCATCGATTCACGGCAAACCCCTGCGGTGAAAGGCCCTCTCCTGATTCATTCGGCGAAGGGAGAGTGGTTCATCGACACGCGCCTTAGGCTACGTGGCGGCGGTCGTCGAAAAGCCCTTGAGCGCGCCAACCAGCGACGCAAGGAAGACTTGAAGCAACAACTGAAAGCGTTTGATGGCCGCAAGCTGGAGTTGCAAAAGGAACTGGAAACAGCAGAAAAAGCCGCTACCGATGCCGATCACCAATCCCTGATCGAAACATTGGATTCACAGTTGACGACTTACGGCACCTACATTGAACAACTCAAGACTTACAACGCCCTTGAGCCCATCCCGAACTATCGCCCGGTCATTGTCAGTTGCCTTGAACTCCAGCTATCACTGACACAGAAATGGTTCATTTGCCAAAACCGTATTTTCGGTGAACGTATGCGCCAATCCCTTGCGCTGCTGGACCAGAATGAGGTCGAAGGTCCGCAGACGCCACGCCAGATTCATCAGCTCACGAGCGACCTGACACAGGGCTTTATCGACAAGATCGAATTTGCTGGAGCTCGAATCGAAGAACTGACGCGCCTCGGTAAGGAAGCCTGCGAAGTGGCCCGTGAATACACCGCACAATTGCCGACGTTCAAGCTGCAGGATCTGAAACTATTCCAGATCAGTATTGCTCAGGAGCTATGTCTCAAAGACAGCACCCCGGCCGACCTGGCGCCTGCACGGCAGACAATCGAAAACCTTGTCGAAGATGCCGGCCTCACCATTCAGTCTTCTCTAGACCTCGCTGCCGACGCAGAGACACTCGCGCTGCTCGAACGAATCGACGGTTTCAACGATCTGGTGGAGCAATTTGCAACCCTGGACCAACGGATTGCCGATCTGTCCGAAGAGTTTCCCGAGCAATTGCTGGACGCACCACTGCAACTGATGCGCGAGCGGATCAAGGCATTCAACGAGCCCACGGCGAAGCAACTCGCGGACCTGTTGCACGAACGCAGGATGCTTGAGCCGACGGCGGGACCGTCACGTCCTGCGCTGCCTCGCAAACGCATCATCAAAACGCGCTTCAAAGGGACTGTGGTCGGCACCCCCCGCCAGCGATTGGCCGGCGATGAAATTGATTTGTTCGACGTGACATCACCGCTGACTGGAAAGGTCATCGCGACGTTTCGTGAAAAAACACCCGGTAACTGGCTCGAACATGTGAAGGATCAGGCCCCGCCGACGATGCCCATACGCCCCAATCTGGACGTCAGTATCCAGCAGGGCCAAATGTTACTGAATCAATTGCAGCCCTTTACCCGTCGAACCGAAACACATGCTAATCAGGCCGGGCGTATTCCTGTGGAAATCGAGGAGATGTTCAAGCAACAGGCCTCTCGGATGACGGAAGCGGCCGACGCAATCGACAAGGCCCTGATCGACCTGAACGCCACCGAAGGCGGCCAGACTTCAGCCGTCAACGTGGTGAAGCAACTCAATGATGAAGCGACCATTCTTTACGCAAAGGGTCGCCTCACCCGAATCACCATAATCAAACGACAACTACCGACCGCCGCCCGTGTTGAATGGCTGCACGGCGAAGGACTGGTGGACATCGTCAAGACTCCAGGTCGAAACCGGCTCAAAGGACACAGAAAGGACTTTCTGGAAGAGTATGAAATTCGTGAGCGTGGCACTGGTTCAGGCACTGGATCCAGGAAGGCTGGCGACGCTAATGGCGCTGTACTTTGGTACGCGCACTTTCATTATCCCAAACTTGAAACGCCTGACGAGGGCTATACCGCAGCCCACCTGAAAACCGCATCACAACGCAGGTTAGGTGGTGGATATGATCTGCGAACAACCACATCCAATAGCGAGCTGATCGCGATCTATCGCAGCGAAATCAGCCCGCAACTGGCCAAAGCACTGTTCTTGCAGAAGCCAAAGCCCTCCTCCTCGAAACCCTGAGCCAACTAAAAGGCAAGACCCGTGATTGACGCGGGTCTTTTCAACGGCGCCAAACTTTTTCCAGTCGTCCTAATGCAGCACTGATGGCCGCTTCAGGCACCGCCGCGAAACCCAGGACCAGCCCGGCGCGCTGGTCCACCGGTTTTTGCGTATCTGGCAGCCAGTAACTGCTCAGCGCATTGATTTCAACATCGACGCTCATGGCTTTTTCAATCAGTTCTTGCTCACGAGCCTGAGTGTCGACTGCAACCGTTAAATGCAGCCCCGCCGCAACACTCGGCAGGCTGCCGATACCTGGGATGTTCTGGGGCCAACCGCTCAGCAACGTGTTACGACGACTCAATGCAGCACGACGCATGCGACGGATGTGGCGCTGGAAGTGGCCGGCGGCCATGAACTCGGCCATCACCGCTTGGGTGCTGACCTCGGAGTGCCGCACGTCCACCGCTCTACGTTGAGAAAATGCCTGCGTGAGCGCTGGCGGCAACACCAGATACCCCAAACGCAATGCCGGGAAGGCCACTTTGCCAAATGTCCCGACGTACAAAACCCGACCCTGCCGATCAAGCGCCGCCAACGGTGCCAGTGGCGCGCCGCTGTAACGGTATTCGCCATCGTAGTCGTCTTCGACGATCCAGCCCTGAGTGCGCTCGGCCCAGGCCAGTAATTCCAGACGTCGCGCCAGGCTCATGACCACGCCAGTCGGGTACTGATGCGAAGGTGTGACATAGGCCAGGCGACAATCGCCGAGCGCAGTCAATTCAGCGCAGTCGATGCCCTCGCCGTCCACCGCCACTCCGTGCAGGCGCGCCCCGGCCACGGCGAAGGCATGACCGGCGGCCCGATACCCCGGATTTTCAATCGCCACCCCGTCGCCCGGTTCCACCAGCAACTGTGCACAAAGGCTAATCCCCTGCTGCGCACCACTGGTGATCACAATTTGTTCAGCCGTGCACTGCATGCCACGGGAACTGCGCAAGTACGCGGCGATGAGCCCACGCAAACGCTCGTCACCTGCGGGGTCGCCATAACACAACTGCTGTAGTTCCGGTTTGCGCCAGAAAGCCGCATTCAGCTTGGCCCAGACCTCAAAAGGAAACAGATCGAACGCTGGAACCCCCACTCGAAATGCGCGCGGCGGACCACTTGGCGGCAGAGCTAAATGGTTGTTTCAACGCGCCCCAGAGCGCCGCTGTGGATAACTTTACTGGATGAAATCACAGGTAAATCTAACCAATTTGTGGATAAGGCTGTGGGTAAGCCTGTTGAAAACCCTGTGGATACTTTTGTGGATAGTTTTTTCCCCGGTAACGTTGTCTGGGGCAGTTGCGCAACATAAGTCCCGTCGCCAACGCGTCCCTCGATAAACCCTTCGGCGTAGAGTTGATCGTAGGCACGTACCACGCTGTTGCGGGAAATCGCCAACGCCGCGGCCAGATCCCGACTTGCGGGCAATCGCGTGCCGCTGGCCAGTCGTCCGTCCAGTACACGTAATCGCAATGCCTGGTAGAGCTGTCGACTCAGGCCCTGGCGGCGATCGAGTTCGATACCGGCCGGGTTGAACGACAGGGACAGCGGTTCGCTATGCATTTCAATGGACCTATGAAATTGGTCATTAATGGCTCTTACAACAGACCAATAGCCTGCCTAGGATGCAAGCATTCGCCAAGGAAAATCTCGCCATGTACACGCCCCGCGCTTTTGCCATCGATGAGTTGTCCCAACTGCACGAGCTGATCCTCGCCACCCGCCTCGCCATATTGGTGACCCACGGCGAACACGGTTTGCAAGCCAGCCATGTACCCGTGTTGCTCCATCGCGAACAAGGTCCAAAGGGCACGCTGTACGGGCATCTGGCCAAGGCCAATCCGCAGTGGAAAGACCTGCGTGACGGCGCCGAAGCCTTGCTGATTTTCTCCGGTGCCGATGCCTACGTCAGCCCGGGCTTTTACCCAAGCAAGGCCGAGCACGGCAAAGTCGTCCCAACCTGGAACTACGTCGCCGTACATGCCTATGGTCGCGCCGAAACCTTCAGCGATGGCGGACGGCTGCTCGACATCGTCAGCACTCTGACTGATCGCCATGAGAGCGGCCGTGCTCAGCCTTGGAAAGTCGCCGATGCCCCCGCCGATTACATCGACGGCATGCTCAAGGCCATCGTCGGTTTCGCCGTGCCAATCGAACGACTGGACGGCAAGCGCAAGCTCAGCCAGAACCGTGACCCCGCCGACATCGCCGGCGTGCGCGAAGGGTTGGCCGCCAGCCCCGATGTGCACGACCACGCGCTCGCCCAATTGATGCGTTAAGGAATGAACATGAGTCAGATCGACATCCGCCAGGTCAGCGCCGACGACCACGGCGCCTGGCTGCCGCTGTGGCAGACCTATCTGCGTTTCTACAAAACCGAATTGCCCGAGACTGTGACTGACAGCACCTGGCAGCGCATGCTCGACCCCAACGAGCCCACTCACGCCGCGCTGGCCTGGGCTGATGGCAAAGCGGTGGGCATGGTGCATTTCATCTACCATCGTTCGAACTGGAGCATCGAAAACTCCTGCTACCTGCAAGACCTGCTGGTGGCACCCGAAACCCGCGGCACCGGCGTCGGTCGCCAGTTGATTGAATTCGTCTACACCACAGCCAGAGCTGACGGCTGCAACAAGGTGCACTGGCTAACCCACGAAACCAACGCCACCGCGATCCAGCTCTACGAGCGCGTCGCCGAACGCCCTGGTTTCATCCAGTTTCGCAAAGCCATTTAAGGTTCAAGGAGAACAGCATGTCTACTTCACTCGCCGACTGGAAAGGCGTCCCGGCGCCAACAGTGCAAACGATCGAAGGGCGTTTCATCCGCCTGGAAAAACTCGACCCGGCACGCCACGGCGACGGTTTGTTCAAAGCCCTGCAAGGCCCCGGCGCCGACCCAAAACTTGGGATTACTTGCCATACGGCCCGTTCCCGGAACGCAGCGTCTTCAATGATTGGTTGAACAACCACGCCGCCAACAGCGACCCGTATTTCTTCAGCGTGATCGATCGCGCCAGTGGCGACGTGCAAGGCATCCTCAGTCTGATGTCCATCGTTCCGGCCCAGGGCCGCATCGAAATCGGCCACGTCACCTTCGGCGCCCCGATGCAGCGTTCGCCGAAAAGCACTGAAGCGGTTTACCTGCTGGCCAAAGAGTCGTTCGCCTTGGGCTACCGGCGCCTTGAATGGAAGTGCAACAACGGCAACGCCCGCTCCAAATACGCGGCCGAGCGGTTGGGCTTCAGCTTTGAAGGGGTGTTTCGCCAACACATGGTGGTAAAGGGGCAGAACCGGGATACCGCCTGGTATTCGATTCTGGACTCGGAATGGCCAGCGATTGGCGCGGGGTTCGAGAAGTGGTTGAGCGATGAAAACCAGACGGATTCGGGACAGGTGAAAACGCTGGCTGAGTGCCGCGGCTGATCAATTGAGGATCAGCAACGTCTGATCTCTGTAGGAGCCGGCTTGCTGGCGATAGCGGCGTGTCAGTTGACACTTATGTTGCGTGAAGCTCCGCCATCGCCAGCAAGCCGGCTCCTACAAATGACCGGCGCAGTTTCAGCTGATATCACGCCGAATTCGCACTACACCCATCTTCAATCCAAAAGGGCGGAATACTGCGTTCAGCGACTTCAGCGTCTGGTTCCCTTCCCCATGCTCGATATGCACCAGTGTGCGTACCGAGATTTTGCACATCTTGGCAAATTGGGTCTGATGCAGGCCGGTAACTTCCACTCGCAGGCGTCGGACAGCTTCACCGATTTCAATCGAGCCCTGGGTGAGCCCTTCTTGAATGTTTTCTATGAGCACCGTGCGCTCGGCAACGGTCATGCTCATTTCAGGTCCCACTCTTTCAAACGTTGCTCCAGATTTTTAATGCTATGCGCGGATGATTCATTGTCACCGCAGGCAATCCACTGGTAGCCAAAATGTCGGGAAGTGCCGCCAAACGTAGCGCATCCTCACGCAAACGCTCGAAAGAGTCTGTCGCGTCAGCCAATCCTGCCAATGGATCATCCGGATCAGCGATATCAGCTAGCGCACGACATACTCCACGCCAATCGACATCCCCTGCCCTCTCCAGCTCTTTTGGCCACTTGGTCGTGCGGGTCACACCTTCGTCATCCATCACCATTGGCGCCAAATCATAAATTGGCGCCAAACGAAACGAGTCCGTATCCCGGATGATTGCGGTGTTGCGACCATGGTTATCCGAATTTCCGAGTATTTTGTTGATTAAATCCCGACGCAAGTAGTCGGCAACAAGATCCGGAATCCGATTCGCCTGCCCCACTTCACGCCAAAGCCCGGCAAGCATGCGGATTACCTCCATGTGGTTCATCGCACTTCCAGGCTGAGTAACGTTCGCCAGCGAATAAACCGACTCTACGGCAAAACGCTTTATTCCTTGGTCGGTTACCTGCCGATCAAAACGCTGCATCCACAAGCTGGGCTTGGTTGCTTCCTCTAACGCCAACCCTTCTTCAGCAACTGTTTCGATACCTAGGGTCTGCAGAGCTTTGTAGTAGTGGTATTCACTTCGGAGGATGTCTTGATCAGTCTGATTTCCTTTATTGCGAGCAAACTTCACAAACCAATGCTGTGTGACTTCCGCGTCGTCCAGCACTGCATCCGGGTACAAAAGGCCGCTCTTGTTTTCAGCCAACAAAAGCTTCGGAGCCTCGCCTCCAGCCCCTGTTGCACCGCCAATAGCAGCACCTAACTCATAGGCGTACTCGAGGAATCGGTTGTCACGACGGATGACATCCTGACGTTCAAACCCGATGGGCTCCCGCTCGTCCACTGCCTCGGCAGATTCCTTTATCCGCATGTTACCGATAGGGCCGGAGTGCTTCGACCCAGCAGGTAAAGATCGGCGCTGATATCTGTGGGCTTACCTTGTCCCAAGCGTGCTAGAAGAAACCTTTTCGCGGCTCCCGCAGGTGCAATGTCATGCACGAATGCTGGCGCGCCGGAACGCCGACTATCCCAATCCAATGGGAGTCTTGCACTCACCGCCTTGGAAAACGGGGACCCTATGAATTCATGGTTATCGACGAGATAACTCGTCTCGTAACCGAAATTGCATCGGCTTTCGAAGCCGTTTTCAGGTTTATCAAAGCTCAAGACCATGGCGTCGGACCATTGCCCCGCCGTAAAAACCTGCAATGTCAGGTTGTACATGCTTTTTTACCTGCATTTAAATGCATTTCTTGAAGAGTCCTATCAACTATAAACGCAATATAATGCATTCAAGACAAATCAACAGCATTTGTACACGCAATAAAATGCATACAGACGGTAATTCCTCGTCCTCTAACTGCAATATAATGCAGTTTTAGTGATGACACCTAAACGCGGTCGGAAGCCATCCTGAAAAATGAAACCGCAACGTTCCGCTGAGCACAGCCTCAATTGTCGTAGGAAAAACAGTCAGCCCGAAAACGACAAATGCTGCCGCATTTGTGCAGCTGCTTTTTTTCCTCAGCAATCTCCGATATTCCTCGCACGATTGCCGGAAGCGCCTGACATCGGCACCTGTAACCCCACTTTAGAGTTTGGCCTCCTGTTACCAGAGGCCGAAATCGATGCCCGCTCAACACACGTACCGACCAAAACACCTCGTCCTGGCTAACGCACTTGCCTTCGGCTGGGTTGAATTTGCGACTGCACAATCCACGGCGGAGCCAACCGCAACAGCTCCCTGGATCATCGAACTACTGACCGGTGACAGCAACGCCAACCTCGCAAAGGCTACTTTGAATAGCGACGGGCCAATCAGCGCCACTCTCCTCTCCGCCATGCGTCAACTGGACAGTGCCGGTGATTTCAGCAATCAGAACAACACGCCTCGGCTGGCGGCTGGCAGCGACGCCAACGGACGAGTCTGGCTTCAGGTGCTGGGAAGCAGCGGAAAACTGAGTCGTGACTATGACCCGCTACAACACTCCACCCAGGGACTGGTACTAGGTGCCGACTGGCCGGTCGATGAGCAATGGAGTGTCGGTGTGATGGGCGGCAGCTCCCGGACTCGTCAGAAAAGCAATGAACTCGACGGCGATCTGGACAGCTGGCATCTGGGTGCTTACGCCCTTCGCCAGGATGGCCCGATGTCCTTGCGCCTGGGTGTGACACACAATAACCACGCCGGAGCCAGCGCACGCCGGGCCGAATTCTATGAGGTCCAGGATCGTCCCAAGGGCCGTTACAATGCCAATACCCAACAAGCCTTTGCGCAGGTGGGGTACAACCTGGGGCGCGCCGGGGTCAATATCGAACCGTTTGCGAGCCTTGGGTATCAACGGTATCAACGCGACAGCTTCACGGAAAAAGGAGGCGCCGCAGCGCTGAAAGTGCACGGGCAATCCGAGGAATACTTCAGCAGCACATTCGGCTTGCGTCTGGCGAAGCTCAATACGCTGGGTAACGGTATGCAACTGACTCCACGCGTCAGCGCAGGCTGGAAATACACGTACGGCGAGGTCTACACCGAAACCAGACAACGTCTTGTCACGGGCGACAATGACTACAGCGTCTACAGCGCCCCGCTGGATCGTGACAAGCTGATGGTCGACGCCGGGGTGGATCTCAGGCTTTCCCCGCGTAATACAGTTGGCGTAGGCGTCACGGGTGAAATGGGCAGCGATAGCCGCAATCACGGATTGATTGGGCAGTGGCAGATGAGCTTCTGATCAACCCTCACCGCCGTCACAGAATCAATGCAGTACCTGTGGGAGCGGGCTTGCTTGCGAATGCGGAGGGTCAGCCTATACAAATGCTGAATGTGATACCGCTTTCGCGAGCAAGCCCGCTCCCACAGGTATGCGGCGTTTCCATGAACGGATTTGCAGACATAAAAAAAGGGAGCACATGCCCCCCGAGGTTTAAAGCGTTGTATCGCGACTGTTAACTCAGCCTTCGATCTCGATCAGGATCTCGCCCGGATTCACCCGGTCGCCCTTGGCCACATGGATGGCGGTGACTTTGCCAGCGATGGCTGCCTGGACTTCGGTTTCCATCTTCATCGCTTCGGTGATCAGTACGGCCTGACCCGCCTTGACGGTGTCGCCTTCCTTGACCAGCACATCGACGATGTTGCCCGGCATGGTGGTGCTGACGTGGCCCGGTGCAGTCGCTTGTTTGCGCTTGCTGCTGCCACCGCTGACGAATTCGTTGAGCGGTTCGAACACCACTTCTTCCGGCATGCCATCGATGGACAGGTAGAAGTGACGCTTGCCTTCCGCCTTCACGCCAACACCAGTGATGTCGACGCGGTAGGTTTCGCCGTGGACGTCGATGACGAACTCGGTCGGCACGCCTTCACCACCTGCGGAAGCCACGCGGCCGGCTTCAGGAATTGGCAGCAACACTTCTGGCGTCAGGGTGCCGGCAGCGCGCTCTTCGAGGAACTTGCGGCCGATGTCCGGGAACATGGCGAAGGTCAGCACGTCTTCTTCAGATTTGGCCAGGGCACCGATGTCGGCACGCAGCTTGGCCATTTCCGGCTTGAGCAGGTCGGCCGGACGGACGTCGATCACTTCTTCGCTGCCGATGGCCTGGCGACGCAGTTGCTCGCTCACAGTACCCGGTGCTTTGCCGTAGCCGCCTTGCAGGTACAGCTTCACTTCGTTGGTGATGGTCTTGTAGCGCTCGCCGGCCAGCACGTTGAAGAACGCCTGGGTGCCGACGATCTGCGAGGTCGGGGTCACCAGCGGAGGGAAGCCGAGGTCTTCGCGAACACGCGGGATCTCTGCCAGCACTTCGCTCATGCGATTCAGCGCGCCCTGCTCTTTGAGCTGGTTGGCCAGGTTGGAGATCATGCCGCCCGGAACCTGGTTGACCTGCACGCGGGTATCGACCGCGGTGAATTCGCTTTCGAACTGGTGGTACTTCTTGCGCACGGCGTAGAAGTACAGGCCGATTTCCTGGAGCAGTTCCAGATTCAGGCCGGTGTCGTATTCGGTGCCTTTAAGGGCGGCGACCATCGACTCGGTGCCCGGGTGGCTGGTGCCCGAAGCGAAACTGGAGATCGCCGTGTCGATGTGGTCGGCGCCGTTTTCAATTGCTTTGAGCTGGCACATGGTCGCCATGCCAGCGGTATCGTGGAGTGAATGAACACTGGCAACGACTGCTCGGCTTTCAATGCCCTGACCAGTTCGCCGGTGGCGTATGGGGTCAGCAAACCGGCCATGTCCTTGATCGCCACAGAGTCGCAACCCATGGCTTCCATTTGCTTGGCTTGTGCTACGAATGCATCGATGGTGTGCACCGGGCTGGTGGTGTAGGCGATGGTGCCTTGGGCGTGTTTGCCCGCCGCTTTCACCGCTTCGATGGCCACGCGCAGGTTACGCACGTCGTTCATGGCATCGAAGATACGGAACACGTCGATGCCGTTGACCGCTGCCTTGGCGACGAAGGCCCTGACCACGTCGTCGCTGTAGTGGCGGTAGCCCAGCAGGTTCTGGCCACGCAGAAGCATTTGCAGGCGCGTGTTAGGCAACGCTGCGCGCAGTTGGCGCAGACGCTCCCACGGATCTTCTTTCAGGAAGCGCACACAGGCGTCAAATGTTGCGCCGCCCCAGCACTCCAGCGACCAGTAGCCGACTTTGTCGAGCTTGTCGCAGATCGGCAGCATGTCTTCGGTGCGCATGCGGGTCGCGAGCAGCGATTGGTGGGCGTCGCGCAGGATTGTGTCGGTAACGTGGATTTTCTTAGTCATTGGAATATTCCTCACAGGCCTGCGTGGGCGGCGATGGCGGCGGCGATGGCCAGGGCCAGCTCTTCGGGTTTGCGCTTGATCGAGTAGTTGGTCAGTTCTGGGTGGCTTTCAACGAAGCTGGTGTTGAACTGGCCGCTGCGGAATTCCGGGTTACGCAGGATTTCCTGGTAGTACGCGGCGGTGGTCTTTACCCCTTGCAGACGCATGTCGTCGAGGGCTCGCAAACCACGGTCCATCGCCTCTTCCCAAGTCAGCGCCCACACCACCAGTTTCAGGCACATGGAATCGTAGAACGGCGGAATGGTGTAACCGGTGTAGATCGCCGTGTCGGTACGAACGCCGGGGCCGCCGGGTGCGTAATAACGGGTGATCTTGCCGAAGCTTGGCAGGAAGTTGTTTTTCGGGTCTTCGGCGTTGATCCGGAACTGCAGTGCGAAACCACGGTGCTGGATATCTTCCTGCTTCACCGAAAGCGGCAGGCCGGATGCAATGCGGATCTGCTCGCGGACAATGTCGATACCGGTGATTTCTTCGGTGATGGTGTGTTCCACCTGCACCCGGGTATTCATCTCCATGAAGTACACCTCGCCCTCGGCGAGCAGGAACTCCACGGTACCGGCGTTCTCGTAACCCACGGCTTTGGCCGCACGCACCGACAGGTCGCCGATATAGGCGCGCTGTTCCGGGTCAGCTGCGGACTCGGGGCAATTTCGATCAGCTTCTGGTTACGGCGCTGGATCGAGCAATCACGCTCGAACAGGTGCACCACGTTGCCAAAGCTGTCGCCGAGAATCTGCGCTTCAATGTGTTTCGGGTTGACGATGCATTTTTCCAGGAACACTTCCGCAGAACCGAAAGCCTTGGTAGCTTCGGAAATCACTCGCGGGAAAGCCTGTTCAAGTTCTTCGCGGCTGTTGCAGCGACGAATACCGCGGCCGCCACCACCGGAAGTGGCCTTGAGCATCACCGGATAACCAATGCGATCACCTTCTACCAGAGCCTCGGCGATGTCCGCGACGTTGCCTTCGGTGCCTGGAGTAACCGGCACGCCAGCCTTGATCATGCTGCGGCGGGCTTCGGTCTTGTCGCCCATTCGGCGGATGACCTCTGCCGATGGGCCGATGAATTTGATACCGCGCGCGGCGCAGATGTCCGCCAGCTCCGCGTTTTCCGAAAGGAAACCGTAACCGGGGTGCAACGCATCGCAACCGGTTTCCACGGCCAGGTTCACCAGCTTGCGCGGATTCAGGTAACCGGCCAGTGGCTCGGCACCAATGCTGTGGGCCTCGTCCGCACGTTTCACGTGAAGGGCATGGCGGTCGGCGTCGGAATAGATCGCGACTGAGCGAATGCCCATTTCGGCGCAGGCACGTACGATTCGTACGGCAATCTCACCACGGTTGGCGATCAGGATCTTTGTTATCACTTGGAATTTCCCTTGAGCCGGAAGTACCCACGACCTGCAAGACCCAGGTCGACGCGTGACCAAATGTTTCAATTTGGTCGCAGGCCCACACTAGCGCTCACAAGGGATTAACAAAAATGAATAATTATTGGGTCATGCATAAGTAAAGACTTATAGTTGATGAATCAGCCTGCGGTGAGAGCGCTCATAAAATGCGTAAGTCCTTGATGCGTATGACATTGCGTCAATTGCAGATCTTCAACGAGGTCTGTGATTTGAGGTCTTACAGCCGCGCAGCCGAAGAAATGTCCCTCACACAACCGGCCGTCAGCCTACAGATTCGTCAACTGGAAGAGCTGATCGGACAACCATTGTTCGATTACGTTGGCAAAAAACTCTACATGACGGAAGCAGCCGAAGCGCTGCAACGCGCCAGCCGGGACATTTTCGGGCGGCTGGAAAACCTAGACATGCAGCTTTCCGACATGCAGGGCTCGTTGCAGGGCCAGTTGAAACTCGCAGTGGAATCCAGCGCCAAGTACTTCGTCCCGCACCTGTTCGCCGCATTCAAGCGCCAGCACCCGGAGGTCAACCTGCAACTGACGGTGGTCAATCGCGGACAGGTGATACGGCGCCTCTCTGACAATCGCGATGACCTGGTGATCATGTCCATGGTGCCGCAAGACATGGGGCTGGAGTTCCTGCCGTTCCTCAACAACCCGATTGTCGCTGTTGCGCCACCCGATCATCCGCTGTGCCATATGGGACCGCTGCGCCTGCAAGATCTCGAACCTTACACGCTGCTGCTGCGTGAGCCCGGCTCCGGTACGCGTCTGGCTTGCGAGGAGTACTTCAAAGAGAAGCGCGTGCACTTCAACCAGACCCAGGAAGTCTCATCCGCCGAAGCCCAGCGTGAATGTGTGTTGGCGGGCCTGGGCGTTGCGCTGTTGACGCGCCACGCCCTGAACCTCGAACTGGCGACCGGCGGATTGATCGAGTTGCCGGTCGAAGAACTGCCGCTGTACCGTAGCTGGTGCCTGGTGCAAGCCAAGGCTAAACGGCTGTCACCGGTGGCCCACGCATTCCTTGCGTTTGTTCGCAGCGAGCGGGTGCAGATCAGCGGCCTGGTTGAACGCTTCGACGGGAAGCTGTCGAGGCAGCCTGCCAGTAATTGAGTTCGAACTCTTCAGGAAAATCGCCAATCTCGGCGAGAAGTTGACGCTTCTCGCAGCGATCTTCGATCGCACGGCGAAACTCCATGCGGCGTTGGTCTTCCTGCTGACGACGGGTTTTGACGGCGCTGTTGCGTTCTTCGTAGGGCTGAGCCATTTCGAGTCTCCCAGGGCGAGTGCGGGAGCTTCAAGATAGGCGCGAGGGATGACGGTTTGGCGGCTGGGGCGTTACAGACAGATGAAAATTTCGGCGTAATCAAGGACGCCTTCGCGAGCAAGCCCGCTCCCACATTTTATCTCTGTCGTACACAAATCCGTGTGTACCAGCAATTCAATGTGGGAGCGGGCTTGCTCGCGAATGAAGGTCGGAACGACCTTCCAGCCATTTCAGATCAGAATTAATCGTCCAGCGCTTTTACAGATTTAGGTGACAGCCGCAAGCTGCGAAGGCTGCGCTTGACGCTTTTGAGGTGGTTGACCAGGCTCGGCCCCCGCGCCATGGCCACACCCATCGCCAGCACGTCGATCACCACCAGATGGGCGATCCGAGAGGTCAGCGGCGTATAGATTTCGGTGTCTTCATGCACGTCGATCGCCAGGTTGACGGTCGACAACTCGGCCAACGGCGTCTGACTTGGGCACAGGGTGATCAGTGAAGCACCGCTTTCGCGCACCAGGTTGGCGGTGATCAGCAGATCCTTGGAACGCCCGGACTGAGAAATGCAAATCGCCACATCGGTCGGTTTCAAAGTCACCGCCGACATCGCTTGCATGTGCGGGTCGGAATACGCCGCTGCGGTCAGCAGCAAACGGAAAAACTTGTGCTGTGCATCTGCCGCCACTGCACCCGAGGCGCCGAAGCCATAGAACTCGACACGCTGGGCTTGGGACATCAGCGAAACCGCTCGCTGCAACTCCACCGGATCGAGCTTCTCGCGAACCTCCATCAGGGTGTGCAGAGTGGTGTCGAAAATTTTCAGGCTGTAGTCGGCGACCGAATCGTCTTCATGGATCGCGAAC
This sequence comes from Pseudomonas sp. ERMR1:02, assembly GCF_002277815.1. GTDB lineage: Bacteria > Pseudomonadota > Gammaproteobacteria > Pseudomonadales > Pseudomonadaceae > Aquipseudomonas. Next base: position 183,184 of record NZ_NKJI01000001.1, on the reverse strand, counting down.
TGCCCGAAACTCGCGCCGGCCGCCAGACTCTGGGCCAGCTTTAACTTCAGGTCCTGGAACCCGGAACAGCCGATGGCGCGGCAAAAACGCACGATGGTCGGTTCACTGATGCCGACGCTATGGGCCAGGTCAGCCATGGAACTGTGCATCACGGCCGCGGGGTCAAGCAGCACGTGATCGGCGACCTTGAGCTCCGACTTGCGTAACAGGTGACGAGACTGGGCGATGTGTTGCAGCAGATTCAAGGGGATGGACTCTTTGTTATTGGCAGTTGCCGGGGATGTAGCACGCTTGTAGTTATACTACATGAATGGGCTTTTTGCCTGCTCAATGCGTAACCAGATCCCTCGATTTCAGGTGCTCGCGCCTCATGTAGCACTCGCGCTCGGTGCTCGAACACACCATCGCTACATGACTTGAAGAGCCGCGACCTCCCATCAAAGTTCTACCTGTCAATATTCATTCGATAATTACCGGAACATACAGCCTTACAAAGCCAGACTACAAAGTTCCCCTCCCGCTACTTCAGTTGTATATATTGACTCGGCAGGAAGCAATAACATTAATTACAGGAGTTACACACTATGAGCATTAAAACCAAAGACTGGACCGCACAAATTGACCGTATGCCTGGCGCAGCATCCTTCCGCACCTACGGCACCGTAACCGTTGCCCACGCTGGTGTTACGCCAAAACTGGAATACATGAAACTACAGGACCGATCATTCAATATTCGACTGGAACTCAAACTTGAAACCTCCAAAGAAGTTTCACTGCAGGTCGTAACCGAAAAACCTGTCGAATATAAAGTAATGGGTAATTCCAATGTCACTGGCGTCAGCATCTTCTACGAAGGCGATTTACTGCACCATATCGACAACATTATGATTACCGAATAACAGCACGTTCTCTTCCCGGCGGCTCTCGAAAAGGAACCGGCGGGAAGTTCCCCGTCATTCCATGCATTGTTCGCGCAGCAGCGCCACGAGCCGATCCGCCTCGACTGGACGACTGATCAGATACCCTTGCACCTCATCACACTGCTCATGCTTGAGAAATTCAAGCTGCTCGCACCGTTCCACCCCTTCCGCCACCACTTTGAGCGACAAGCCGTGCGCCATGGCAATGATTGCCCGGGTAATCGCCGCATCCTCAGTGCCCTCCCCCAACCCGCGAATGAACGCCTGATCGATCTTCACGTAATCCACCGGAATCCGTTTGAGGTAACTCAGTGATGAATAACCGGTGCCGAAGTCGTCAATCGCCAGCTTTACCCCTAGATCACGCAGCTGCTGGAAGGTCGCAATGATGTGCTCGACGCTGTCCAGCAACTGACTTTCGGTGAGTTCCAACTCCAGGTAGTGCGGCGCCAGCCCGGTTTCCTCCAGCACTTGCCGTACCAGACTGACCAGCTTGCCCTGGCGCAGCTGATGCACCGACAAATTGACTGAGACCCGAATCGGTTCAAGCCCCTGCCGCTGCCACTCGCAGGCTTGCCAGCAAGCCTGACGCAGCACGAACTCGCCGATCGGGCCGATCAGCCCGGTTTCCTCGGCCAGTCCGATGAAATCCCCCGGTGGCACGCGCCCCATGGTTGGGTGATCCCAACGAACCAGCGCTTCGGCGGCATTCAGCTTGCCTGTGGCGAGGCACAGCTTGGGTTGATAGAACACCTTTAACTGCTTCTCTTCCACGGCTTTACGCAGTTGGTTTTCCAGCTGCAAACGCTCCAGTGTGCTGGCTTGCAGGCTGTCGGTGTAGAACTGGAAGTTGTTGCCGCCCAGATGCTTGGCGTGCTGCATGGCCATGTTCGACTGGCTGACCAGCGCGGAAATATCCCTGGCGCTGTCCGGCAACAGACTGATGCCCATCGATGCGCTGACCACCAGTTCATGGCCCTCGACCGTCACCGGCAAGCGCAACTTGTTCGATAAGCGTGTCGCCACCCGCGCCAGGCTCGAAAGGTTGCCGTAGGAGTTGAACAGCACCGCAAACTCGTCGCCGGACAAGCGAGCGACGGTGTCAGCCTCCGGCAACGCGTTGACCAGTCGCCGGGCCATTTTCTGCAACAACTGGTCGGCGAATTCATGACCCAGACTGTCATTGAGCTGCTTGAAACGGTCCAGATTGATGTGCAGTAACGCCAGGCTGCGATACCCCCCTGGCGCACTCGCTGGTGCGCCTCGCTGAGCCGTTCGCGGAACATTGAACGGTTAGCCAGGCCGGTAAGCTCGTCGTAATGGGTCAAGTAGCGCATGCGCTCTTCGGATTCACGGCGCGCCGAAAGATCCGCGAAGAAGCCGACAATATGGCTGACTTTTCCCCGAGTATCTCGCACTGTATTCAGGTGCAGCCATTGCGGGTACATCTCACCATTCTTGCGGGTTTCCACCAGTTCGCCTTGCCAGCTGCCATGCTGTTCCAGGGCTTGATGAATGACTCCGAAATGGCGACGAGCATCGCGGCTGCACGGCAATTCGACGACGTTGCGCCCGAGCATGTCGCCAATCTCATAGCCAGTCACGCGGCTAAAAGCCTGATTAACCGCGATCAGTGCGTAATCGGGGTCGAGAATCACAATGCCTTCGCTGGCCGCCTCGAACACCGTCGCCGCCAATTGCTGCTGCTCTTCAAGTGCCTTGCTGACGCTGATGTCGCGGCGAGTGCCGACCATGCGAATCACCCGGCCGTTTTCGGCGCGTTCGACCGCTCGCCCGCGGTCCTCAATCCAGACCCAGTGACCATCGCCATGCCGCACGCGGTACTCGACCTGATAATCCTCGGTGCGGCCCTTCAAATGCTCGACCAGCGCCCTTCTCAGTGCAGGAAGATCCTCGGGATGCAGGCGTGGCTTGAGGTGGCGTAGCATCGCCGTCACGTATTCCGGCTCCAGGCCGAACAACTCCCTGATGTGCGTGTGGTGAACTTCGTCGGTTTGCAGGTTCCAGTCCCACAGCCCCAGCTCACTGGCCTTCAGCGCAAGCGCCAGGCGCGCCTCACTTTTGCTCAGCGCCTGATTGGCAACGTCCAGTTCACGGCTGCGTTGGGCGACGCGGCTTTCCAGATCGACCTGGATTTCGCGCAACTCCTCTTCGGCGCGCCGGCGCTGGTCGATTTCCTTTGCCAGCTTCTGATTGAGTTGATCACTACAGTTTTGCGCCTGCTGCAGATGCTCGATCAGCGCCTGATTCTGGAAACGCTGCAACAAGCCGTGATCGATCAGCCGATTGACCTGCCAGGCCACAACGCTCAATGCCCCCAGCAGAATCAGGCCGAACCAGCCCCACCCCTGTCCCTGCTCGTCGCCGTCCCAGAACAGATAAGCGATGGCGGGCAATAAACAGGGCAACGTGAATGACAGAAACGCCGGCAGGCTGACCGCGTAGGCCACGCTGGCCGAAAGGGCCGCTGCGCCGATCAGGCCGAAAACCCAGGCTTGTTGGATGAAATTGTCGGCGGGAACCAGCGCGATACCGGCTCCGGCCAGCGTCAGGCCGGTCAGACCCGAGCCCAGCAAGAACATGCGTAGCCAGATCGGATGGGCCTGACGGTTGGGAATCGCCGAATCGAAGGCTGCAACCTGAATCACCCGCAACGCCACCAGCGACAGCAGCCACACCAGCCAGACCGTGACCAGATAGTAGCGCTGCGGACTCCAGAGCAAACCGGCGCAGACCAGACCATTGATCAACATGAACAGTGTGGGAAGCAAAGAGCCCTGATACAGCAGGCGCGTGCGTTCGACCGCCATTTCCATGGCGTATTGCTTACGGATAACCCGGGGCTCCACAGAAGGGCCCGACAGGTCAGAGCTGAGGGTCATAGGCAATTTCTTGTTCTTATAATGATGAGCATGAGGCCCAAACGTCGCCGGAGCATACACAAGCAAGTGCCCGGACCAAACTGCTCCCGGTCAAAAAACAGACAAAATATCGAGCACCCGGCTCGGCCCGAAAGCCCCCCAGACGAGACCGGCCAACGCTTGCGGTCGTGACTGACCGGTCGTCCCGCACGCATCTTTCATCGGCTAAAGCAAAGCGGGGTTTGCCCGGTGTGGCCCCTCCCCCTAGAATGCCCCGATGCGCGATGATCTCTCCCTTCTGCTGAACTCCCTCAACGATGCCCAACGCCAGGCCGTAGCAGCCTCCGTGGGTCGTCAGTTGGTCCTGGCCGGTGCTGGTTCCGGTAAAACCCGAGTGCTGGTGCACCGTATCGCCTGGTTGATCCAGGTCGAAAACGCGTCGCCCCACTCCATCCTGTCGGTGACCTTCACCAACAAGGCCGCTGCCGAGATGCGCCATCGCATCGAGCAGTTGATGGGTATCAACCCGGCCGGCATGTGGGTCGGCACCTTCCACGGCCTGGCGCACCGCTTGTTGCGGGCGCACTGGCAGGAAGCCGGATTGAGCCAGACCTTCCAGATTCTCGACAGCGACGACCAGCAGCGGCTGGTCAAGCGGGTGATCCGCGAGCTCGGACTGGACGAGCAACGGTGGCCGGCCCGTCAGGCCCAATGGTTCATTAACGGGCAGAAAGACGAAGGTCTGCGCCCGCAACACATTCAAGCCAGCGGCGATCTGTTCCTGGCCACCATGCGCAGTATTTATGAAGCCTACGAGGCCGCGTGCTTGCGCGCCGGCGTTATCGACTTCTCCGAACTGCTGCTACGCGCCCTCGACCTGTGGCGCGATCACCCGGGGCTGCTGGCGCATTACCAGAAGCGCTTCCGGCACATCCTGGTGGACGAGTTCCAGGACACCAACGCCGTGCAGTACGCCTGGTTGCGCCTGCTGGCGAAGGGCGGTGACAGTCTGATGGTGGTGGGCGATGACGACCAGTCAATCTACGGCTGGCGTGGCGCGAAAATCGAGAACATCTACCAGTATTCCGACGATTTCCCGGATGCCGAGATCATTCGCCTGGAGCAGAACTACCGTTCCACCGCCGGCATCCTGAAAGCCGCCAATGCCTTGATCGCCAACAACACCGGCCGCATGGGCAAAGAGCTGTGGACCGACGGCGGCGATGGCGAAGCAATCAATCTGTACGCCGCGTTCAACGAACACGATGAAGCCCGCTACGTTGTCGAAACCATCGAAAGCGCGCTGAAAACCGGTCTGGCCCGCAGCGATATCGCAATTTTGTACCGCTCCAACGCCCAATCGCGCGTTTTGGAAGAAGCCCTGCTGCGTGAACGCATCCCGTACCGCATCTACGGTGGCCAGCGCTTCTTCGAACGGGCCGAAATCAAGAACGCCATGGCCTACCTGCGCCTGCTCGAAGGCCGTGGCAACGATGCCGCGCTGGAACGGGTGATCAACGTGCCGGCCCGTGGCATTGGCGAAAAAACCGTCGAGGCGATTCGCGACCATGCGCGTCACAGCGATGTGTCGATGTGGGAAGCGATGCGCCTGCTGGTAGCGAACAAGGGCCTTACCGGTCGTGCAGCCGGCGCGCTCGGCGCCTTCATCGAACTGATCGAAAACCTCGCCGCCAAGTGTATGGAAATGCCACTGCACCTGATGACCCAAACCGTCATCGAGCAGTCAGGGCTTATTGCTTACCACCAAGCGGAAAAAGGCGAAAAAGGCCAGGCCCGGGTAGAAAACCTTGAGGAATTGGTCAGCGCCGCGCGCAACTTCGAAAACAGCGAAGAAGACGAGGACCTGACGCCGCTGGCGGCGTTCCTCGGTCATGCGTCGCTGGAAGCTGGAGATACCCAGGCCGACGAGCACGAAGACAGCATTCAGCTGATGACCCTGCACAGCGCCAAGGGCCTGGAATTCCCCTACGTGTTCCTCGTGGGCATGGAAGAAGGCCTGTTCCCGCACAAGATGAGCCTGGAAGAGCCCGGTCGTCTTGAAGAAGAGCGTCGTCTCGCCTATGTCGGCATCACCCGGGCCATGCAGAACCTAGTGATGACCTATGCTGAAACCCGACGCCTGTACGGTAGCGAGACCTACAACAAGGTTTCGCGCTTCGTGCGCGAAGTGCCGAAAGGCCTGATTCAGGAAGTGCGGCTTTCCAACAGCGTCAGCCGTCCGTTCGGTGGTGGCCAGTCGATGAGTGGCGGCAACCTGTTCAGCGGCAGCGAGATTCCGCAAACCGGTTTCAGCCTGGGCCAGACTGTACGCCACTCGATCTTCGGTGATGGCGTGATTCTGAACTTTGAGGGTGCAGGCGCACAGGCTCGAGTTCAGGTTAACTTCAGCGAAGGCAGCAAGTGGTTGATGCTGGGTTACGCCAAGCTGGAAGCGATCTAACAGCCGCCAGAGATCTAATGTGGGAGCGGGCTTGCTCGCGAAAGCGGTATGTCAGTCACTATAGATGTCGCCTGACACTTTGCTTTCGCGAGCAAGCCCGCTCCCACAGGGGACCTGCGTTGTGTCGAAGATAATGTGGTCGATTGAGGGATGGACACCATGGGCTCGGGCTTCTTTTCTTCCTGGACATTCTGGGCGCTGTTGTCGGCTGCATTCGCGGCGTTGACCGCCATTTTCGCGAAGATTGGCATAGAAAACGTCAATTCAGATTTCGCCACGCTGCTGCGAACAGTGGTGGTGCTGGTCAGCCTGGCCTTGATTTTGTACGCGACGGGCCAATATCAGGCATTAGGATCGATTTCCGCTAAAAGCTATCTGTTCCTGCTGTTGTCTGGCCTGGCCACCGGTGCGTCGTGGATTTGCTACTTCCGCGCACTCAAAGTCGGCCCGGCGTCACTGGTCGCTCCGGTGGACAAACTCAGCGTGGTATTGGTAGCGGTGCTCGGCGTGATTCTGCTGGGCGAAAAGCTCGAACTGCGCCAGTGGGGCGGTATTGGTCTGATCACTGCCGGAGTCGTCATGCTGGTGCTTCGGCGCTAGGCATCTCTCCTACAGAACTTATCCACTCATCCTACAGACCAAAGTTAACAGGCCTTATTGCGCTGACTGAAGCTGAACTCGACCTGTCAGGCAAAAGCCCGAAACACTCTGCCGCTAGCCAGTAACACTTCAGCTGTGCAACATGGCGCGCGTGCCTTCCACAAATGGGAATTCCCTTTATGAAACGTTTTCTTAGCATCGCCATGGCGTTGTGCATCGGCCTGACGATGAGTCTCGACGTCAATGCCGCCAAGCGCTTCGGTGGTGGCAAAAGCGCCGGCGCTGCGCCGACTCACCAAACCAGCCAAATGGCTCCTTCTTCTCCAGGCATGGGCGGCGCCGCGGCGACCGCTGGTGCTGCCGGTGCCGCTGGCGCTGCTGCCAAGGCCGGCGGTGCTTCGCGCTGGCTCGGTCCTCTGGCCGGTATCGCTGCCGGTGGTCTGCTGGCGTCCATGTTCATGGGCGGCGGCTTCCAGGGTATGCAGATCTTCGACATCCTGATCATGGCGGTCATCGCGTTCCTGATCTTCCGTTTCATCGCCGCCCGTCGTCGCAAGCAGCAGGAGCAATACACTCCGGCCGGGCACGCGCCGATGCAGCGTGAAGCGTTCGAACAGAAGCCAGCCATGGGTTCGGTTTTCGGTGGTTCGGCTGCACCCGTTGCCGCACGTCCGGTGATCAATGCGCCAGCCTGGTTCAATGAAACAAGTTTCGTCGAAGCGGCCCGCAATCACTTCCAGTCCCTGCAACAGCACTGGGACGCCAACGAAATGGATAAGATTTCCGAGTTCGTGACCCCGCAGATGCTGGAGTTCCTCAAGCGCGAACGTGCCGATCTGGGCGACGGTTTCCAGTCCACCTACATTGATAACCTCAATGTACAACTGGAGGGTGTGGATGACCGCGCCGACAAGACCATCGCCACCCTGACCTTCAGCGGCGTGTCGAAAAACTCGCGTTTCGACCAGGGCGAAGTGTTCAGCGAAAGCTGGAACATGGAACGTGCCCAAGGCGAAAACCAGCCTTGGTTGGTGGCAGGTATCCGCCAAAACGGCTGATTACCCTGCGCGCTTATCACGCTGTAATAAAAACCCGGCTTGCCGGGGTTTTCTATTTCGCGGTTGCATCTATAGCGAGCTACTGTATAAACCGCCCCATATAAACCGCGCCATACAAGCAAGAGGATCCCGGACGTGGAAGAAATCATTGAACAACTGCGTGAAGCCAACGAACCGGTACCGGTCCCCTTGGAATTGCCCGACGAAGATCTGCTGGTCGAAATCGAAGAACAACTGTTCATCGACATTCCATTCGTCTTCAGAGAGTTTTTGCTGACCGTCAGCGATGTGGTCTACGGTAGCCTGGAACCGGTGACCGTCACCGACCCGCAGTCCCACACCTACCTGCCAGACGTTGCTGCCAACGCCTGGGACGCCGGTGTCGATCGCAGCCTGATCCCGATCTGCCAGGACGGTGACGACTACTACTGCGTCGAAGAAGACGGCACCGTGGTGTTGTGGTCTGCCGAAGAAGAACTGGTAACCGAAGAAACGTGGGAATCGGTTTGGCACTGGGCGCGGGACGTCTGGCTGGAAAGCTGATCAACGCGATCCCCACCCTGTAGCAGCTGGCGCAGCCTGCGTCCGGCTGCGCAGCAGTCGTTAGCCCTGACGACGGCGTTTTACCTAACTAATTCATTGCCTGAATCACGACTGTTGCGCAGCCGGACGCAGCCTTCGGCAGCTGCTACAGGTCACTACCCTGGCGAATCCTTGTGGTTGTCCAGGGTATCGAGCAAAGCCACCTGCATGCGCGTGTGGACGCGGATGAACCAGCGCCACAGCAGCGCAGCCACGGCGGCCGCCACCACGGCGATCAGCATCAGCAACTTGTTGGTCGGCAGAATACTGGCCGACAAGGCTGCCAATAGCAGGAAAATCACCAACAGCGAGAGAATCGGGATCACTTCGGAGATCACCCGGCGCAATCGCTGCGTGTGGCGCCCGGCCATCTCCGGCTTCACTCCCATTTCCGCCAGCAATATCGACAGCGCCTTGAGCTTGCGATAGGCGGCAATCAAAAACGGCAGCGACACCAGCAGTGCCCCGCCCCAGATCAACGCTTTCTGCCAACCAGGGTCGCTGATCCAGTCTTGCAGGTAGGCCGAGATGCGTTCTGCGAAGTACGCCCCGGCGAAGAAAATCGCTATTACCAGCGCCAGATTGACCCCCACTTGCAGCAAAATCCGCCGAATCATTGACGCCAGCAATGCGCCTTCGCCCCGCGGCTGGATGCTGCGCAGCCATTCGCCATACATCCCCAGCACTCTGACCAGACGTTGCGGCATCGCCGCGGATAACTTGATCGACAATGGATCGGCAGCACGGATCAGATACGGCGTCAGCAGCGTTGTGATCACCGAAACAGCCACGGCCACCGGATAAAGGAAGTTACTGGTGACCTGCAGCGTCATACCCAACGAAGCAATGATGAAAGAGAATTCGCCGATCTGCGAAAGACCCATCCCGACGCGTAGTGAGGTGCGTCCGTCATTGCCCGCGATAAAGGCACCGAGACCGCAGGACAGCATCTTGCCGAGCACTACCGCCACCGTGATCACCGCGATGGGCCAGGCGTATTGCAGCAGGATCATCGGATCGAGCATCAGCCCGATCGCCACGAAGAAAATGGCACTGAACAAGTCGCGAACCGGTTCGATCAGGCGCTCGATTTTCAGCAGCTGCCGGGATTCGGCCATGATCGCGCCAATCAGGAACGCGCCGAGCACCATGCTGTATTCGAGCTTGACCACCAGCAGGCAGAAGCCAAAACACAGGCCCAGCACTGTAATCAGTAGCATTTCGTTGCTTTCGAACCTGGCCACGTAGGCCAGCAATCGCGGCACCAACAAAATGCCGATCACCAGTGCGACGATCATGAACAGCGAGAGCTTGCCGACCGTGGAAAACACTTCGCCTGAGCTGACCGTACCGCTGACCGCGATGCTCGACAGCAAGGCGATGATGCCGATGCCAAGGATGTCTTCAACAATCAACACACCGAAAATCAGCTGCGCAAAGCGCTGGTTTTTCATCTTCAGATCGTTGAGCGCCTTGACGATGATGGTCGTCGAAGAAATCGCCAGGATCGCGCCAAGAAACAGCGAATCCATGGTGTTCCAGTCGAACCAGCGACCGATTTCGTAGCCAATCCAGATCATCAGCACGATTTCCAGGAACGCCGCGATAAAAGCCGTGGCACCTACCTTGAACAACTTGCGCAGGCTGAATTCCAGGCCCAGGCAGAACATCAGGAAAATCACCCCGAGTTCCGCCAGGGTCTTGATGGTTTCTTCATCGTGAATCAGGCCGAACGGCGGAGTATGCGGGCCAATGATGAAACCGGCCACGATGTAGCCCAGAACCACCGGCTGTTTGAAGCGGTGGAAAAGCACGGTCACCACGCCTGCGACCAACATGATCACTGCCAGATCCTGAATGAAACTGATGGCATGCATGGTGTGGGCTCCTTGGGTGACAATGCTCAAGCACCAGACGCGGGAAACGTCCGTTCGAGCAAAGTAAAAAATCAACTTTCCGTGTAGGAATTTTCCAACTTAAGCGGGCTTTGGCAGGGTAACACCGCGACTTAAAGCAGAAAGGCGGTGCAATATATGGAAACAGATCGATCCGGCGTGACGGCTGCTTCTCGCCCAGCGTCCCGATAACTGTTGTTTTGAAAAAACCATGCAGGCACCCGCAGAGGTGCGTCCCTCAAACCTTGCCTTGATCCGTGAGAACGCTATGGAACCCGGAAACGCCCAACTGTCGATGACAGTATTGATGACTCCCGACATGGCCAACTTCTCTGGCAATGTTCACGGCGGTACCCTGCTCAAGTACCTCGACGAAGTCGCTTACGCTTGCGCCAGCCGTTATGCCGGTCGCTACGTGGTGACCCTGTCGGTGGACCAGGTGATTTTCCGTGAGCCGATTCATGTCGGCGAACTTGTGACCTTTCTTGCTTCGGTCAACTACACCGGGAACACTTCAATGGAGGTGGGTATCAAGGTGGTGACCGAGAACATCCGCGAGCGCTCGGTGCGTCATACCAATAGCTGCTTTTTCACCATGGTCGCGGTGGATGACCAGCGTAAACCCGCGCCGGTACCGCCACTGCAACCGGAAAACAGCGAAGACAAGCGCCGCTATATGCAGGCCCAGCAACGTCGTCAAATTCGCCAGGAGCTGGAAAAGCGGTATCAGGAAATCAAGGGCGACGCCTGACGTATTCAGCCTGTAGATCGCCTTCGCGGGCAAGCCTCGCTCCTACAGTATTGAGTCGCACACATAACATACGAACGACTCAATACTGTAGGAGCGAGGCTTGCCCGCGAAGCTGTTAAAGGCTGATCGAGGTCGCCTCGAATCGCACCCGAGGATGGGCGATCCGGTCCTGCGCCCGCACCAGCTCCAGCTCGTAGCTGGCGCAGGCCTGGGTTTCCAGCAACACCTCATGCACCGCCGACGCAGCGAATTCGAAAGCGGCCACCAGGCTGTCGCCCAGCAGTACGCGCGCCAGAAACAGCCCGGAAGTCAGGTCGCCAACGCCCACCGGCTGACGCGGAAACGCCAGCAGCGGACGTTGCAGATGCCAACTACCCTCGGCCGTCACCAGCAACATCTCGAAGACGTCCGGTGTTTTGCCTGGATAGTCCAGATGCTTGATCAGCACCGCTTTCGGTCCACGCGCCAGCAGCGCCCGCGCCATCGCCAGGCAATCGAACAGCGACTGCGGCTTGCGCCCCGAGAAGCTGTCGAGCTCCAGTTGATTCGGGCACATGAAGTCGGCCACGGCGGCTGCCTCTTCAAGCAGGAAATCGCTGACTTCCGCAGGCACGCTGCAGCCCTTCTCCGGATGGCCCATCACCGGGTCACACAGGTACAGCGCTTTGGGATTCATCGACTTGATCCGCGCAACACCCGTGAGGATAGCCCGGCCCTGGGCCGCGCTACCGAGGTAACCCGACAACACCGCATCGCAATTACCCAGCTCGCCAATTGCCGCGATACCTTCCACCAGATCAGGGATCTGATGCGGAGCCAACACCTCGCCGGCCCACTGGCCGTACTGGGTATGGTTGGAAAATTGCACGGTGTTGAGCGGCCAGACATTCACCCCGACCCGCTGCATCGGGAAAACCGCGGCACTGTTGCCAGCGTGACCGAACACCACGTGGGACTGGATAGCGAGCAGATGGGGTGTACGTTTCATGCGGTGAGTTTCCGTAAAACGATTGAAATTCGAGCGGCGCAGTATGCGACTAAACGCAGCCTATACGACAGACCGGCGACGCAGTTAAGCTGACACTATCTTGTTGGAGCGCCCTGTTGATGCTGACCCTAGGAAATATTTTCGTGCTGATGCTACTCGCTACCGCGGGCGCCTGGCTGTGGCACAACCACGGGTTGCGCGAACGTGCGCTTGAGCGGGTCAAGCAACATTGCAGCAACGTCGGCATCGAGTTGCTGGATGGTAACGTTGCGTTTAAAAAAATCGCGTTTATCAAGGATGCCCGTGGTCGGCGGCGCCTGGCCCGTGTGTATAACTTTGAATTCACCGTGACTGGCGAAACCCGTCATAACGGCACCATCACCCAGTTCGGCGCCCACAGTGCGCAAATCGAACTGGCGCCCTACCCGATGCCGTTCGACGACACCCCTCCGGTAGTCGACGTGGTCAAGCCCAGCGCCCAGGTGATCGAGTTGAGCCATTGGCGGCAGGAACACAACAAGTGGCGGCCATGAGGCTGGGATCTTTTTAACCTGACCGGCAGTCAGCTAGACCACTTTGTAGGGCTTCAACCTCCTGCGCCTCACTGAAAATCAGTTCAATCCGCGAATCCTGCCGCCACTCACTCGGCTGCCATTCCAGCACCGAGTTATCCACTGCATTCACCGACGCCCAACCCTCGACGCTGTGGATAACCAGCTTTGCGCGCAGCCAGGCAAGGCTCGCAAGCCACTGACTGACCAGCGTCACATCGAATGTCTGGCTCGGATGCCAGCGCCAGCCAATGCTCCAGCCGCCCTCCTGTTCCTGACTCAAACAAATCGGCAGCGCCGGATCAGTCCAGATCACGGGCATCTGGGCCAGTCTTTTGGGCACCACAAAGTTATCCACACCTGCCACCGCCTGAGCCAAAAGACCGGGTAATTCGCTTAACGGCATCACCGCCTGCTGCGTCCAGTACAGCGGACGAGCGGGCAATTGCGCGGCGAGGCGCTGGCGATCGACCTCATCAAGGTTTTCCGATTTGTTCATCAGCAGCAGCCCAGCGCTACCCAGTGCTTGCTGTTGCGCCTGCGGTAGTGCCTTGCCAGCGGCGAGCGCCTGGGCATCCAGCACCAGTACGCAAGGCAGTACACTCAGTACACCTTGCCACGGCGCTTCACCCAGCTGCTTGAGCAACTGCGCCGGATGCCCCAGCCCGGACGGCTCGATGAACAGGCGATCCGGCCGCGCCTTGCGCAGCAATCGGCCCAGCCCGATCTGAAACGGCGCGCCGTTGACGCAACACAAACAGCCCCCGGCCACTTCACCCAGTGCGATACCATCGGCATCGCGGTCAGCAATGCGGCATCGATGCCGATCTGGCCGAACTCGTTGATCAACACCGCCCAGCGTTCACCGTCCGGGCGTTGGGCCAGCAAGTGCTTGATCAGGCTGGTCTTGCCAGCCCCTAACGGACCGGCGATGACGTGGGTGGGAATGTTCTGCAACATGATCAAAGTTTCTGAGGAGGTAAGGATGCGGTGGATGGGATGGTCATTACTGCTGACGCTTGCGTGCGGCGAGGCGCTGGCCCAGGCCTGCGTCGTCCACAGCCAGGCGGAACGGCTCGATGTGAAAGTCTGCCAGCAGAACCGCAACATCCCGGAAAAACTGTTCGCCGATGGTTTCTGCCAGCCAACCCTGGCCGGGCAGAAAGTCGAAGTGCAGTACGTCGACCAATGCCCCGGCGGAGCGTTCGGCGTATGCAGCAACGCCCAAGTCGCCAATATGCCTTACCGGCAAGATATTCACTATTACGGCGTTGCCACGGATGCGGCGTATCTGAAGCCGTTCTGCGAAGCCCAGAGCCAGGGAACCTGGCTCAAGCCCTGAGACCCCAGGTCAACCCGCGGAAGATCAGGCGGCCTCATCAAACCAGGGGCCGAACGGATCCGGCAGCAATTGCCAGCCCTCTACACCCAATGCCATTTCATCATCGTTCAGCAGGCAAGCATCTAACTCGGCGATGAGTTGCGCAAAATCGATGTCCTGGCCGATGAACACCAGTTCCTGGCGGCAATCCCCGGAATCAGCGGCCCAGTTTTTTATAATGGCGGCGGTGCTGTCCTCGTCCTGCGGCCACTGATTCTTCGGCACAAATCGCCACCAGCGCCCGGCATAACCATGACGCATCAGCCCGCCGGCCTGAGACCAGCTGCCGGCGTCCATGTGTTTGCTCGCCAGCCAGAAAAAGCCCTTGGAGCGCAGCAGCTTGCCGTTGGGCCACGGACGGTCGATGAAGTTGAAGAAACGCTGCGGATGGAAGGGTCGGCGCGCACGATAGGCGCCTGAAGCGATGCCGTACTCTTCAGTTTCCGGTACTTGTTCGCCACGCAATTCCTGCAACCAGCCTGGAGCCTGCGCAGCTTTCTCGAAGTTGAAGCGACCGGTGTTGAGGATCTTCTCCAGCGGCACTTCGCCCATGACCATCGGAATGATTTCCGCCTGTGCGTTGAGTCGCTGGAGGATCGCCATCAGCTCCTGACGTTCTCGGCTGCTGATCAAGTCGATCTTGCTGATCAGGATGACGTCGGCGAATTCGATCTGCTCGATCAACAGATCGGTGATCGCGCGTTCGTCCTCCTCGCCGAGTGTTTCGCCACGGGAAGCAAGGCTCTCGGCAGCTTGGTAGTCGAGCAGGAAATTCATGCCGTCGACTACGGTCACCATGGTGTCGAGCCGGGCGATGTCGGTGAGGCTCTGACCATTTTCGTCGCGAAAAGTAAACGTCTCCGCCACTGGTAACGGTTCGGAAATACCCGTGGATTCGATCAATAAATAATCAAATCGACCATCCTGGGCAAGCTTGCTCACTTCCTCCAGCAGGTCCTCGCGCAGAGTGCAGCAGATGCAGCCATTGCTCATTTCCACGAGTTTTTCTTCTGCTCGATTGAGGCTGACATCGCGCTGGACTTCACTGCCGTCGATGTTGATTTCACTCATATCGTTGACGATGACAGCAACCCGCAGATTATTACGATTACGTAGTATGTAATTAAGAAGTGTACTTTTTCCCGCACCAAGAAAGCCTGACAGGACAGTAACAGGAAGGCGTTTTGGCATCATATATTCCTCACCGGGTGCCCGGTCAAATGGTCGGGCTTTAGCTTATGTTATGGTATAACAACACAATACAGCCATCCTCTCTTGCCCACAATCACAAAGGGCCCGATGCTGGAGGCCCTCGTGCAGGTGAGTGATGCGATGCGTAATGCCCTGAAAACTAAAAAGGCCGGCGCTGATAAGTCCATTGGCCGGCTGGAAAACTTATCCCGTCAGCATCGAAGCGCGCTTTAAAAACGCAATGTTCCACGTGGAACTAAAAATCGCGGTGCCTTATTCCTCGACGTGGCCCTGTTCGGCGGCGCTTTCCCGGCAGCTGATTAGCAGCGAGTACGTTCACCGGGTTGTTCGAATACAACCTCAATACCCTGTACGACGCTTTGAGCAAGCCTTGATCCGAGCCTCGTAGATTTTTGAAGACGTGCCACGACAAACGTCTACATGGCAACGACGAGCGTTTACCTCTAATGTTTATGCGCTAGCGCGTGTGATCGATGCATTGGAGAACAATAACCATGATCCAGATCACCCTGCCCGATGGTTCTATGCGTGAATACGATCAACCGCTTTCCGTACATGAGGTTGCCGCGAGTATTGGTCCCGGGCTGGCCAACGCAGCGGTAGCGGGTCGCGTGGACGGCGTGTTGGTGGACTGCGAGTTCATGATCAGGTCCAGTGCAAGGGTCAACATCGTGACCCCGCAAGAACCCGACGGACTTGAGATCCTGCGTCGCTCCTGTTCGCTGATGCTGGCTATGGCGGTCAAGCAACTCCACGCCCATGCGCAATTGCGAACGAGCTCGGCACTGGGTGACGGGTTCTATTGCGAGTTTGCAGTCGAGCGCCCTCTGACCGCGACTGATCTGCCCCTGATCGAAACTCGCATGCAATCGCTGGCGGCGACCAACCATTCAATACGGCACCAGAAGGATTCCTCGTTAACGCCTGCCGACAATCAGTCGCTGTATCGCCTGGGGGACACCGAGTATTTGACGACTGGCCCCCATGTCCCCACGACCAGGGTGCTGCAGGCATTTGCCCTCGATCACATCAGCGGGACCTTGCAACAACGCATCTACGGTACGTGTTGGTCCAGCCATCAGGAACTGCAGCAGTCGCGCCTGCCACCCCAAGTGGTCGTCGTAAGCATGGATGACCGTCAGACGACCTATGCACACGCGGTCACTGAGCGCCTTCGCCGCAATGGCGTGCGCGCCCTCGCGGATCTGCGTAACGAGAAAGTCCGTCACAAGATTCGTCATCACAGTCAGACGGTGCCGTACCTGGTGGTGGTCGGTGAGAAGGAACAGGCTGGCGAGTTTGTAAGTGTCCGCAGTCGCTGCGGGGAGGATTTCGGCAGGATGGGGGTTGAGGCGGTGTGTGATTGGTTGGGTCAGGTGGACCGCGTTGTGGCATTCGCCAGCAAGCCGGCTCCTACAGATACGTGAGACCGTAGGAGCTGGCTTGCCCGCGAAGCTTTTAAGCTCTTGGCTTAACTGTGCCGCAATCCTGCCCCAACCACACGGCGCGACTCTCGAGGCTGCCCTTCTGCTGAATGCCAGTGGCATTGAACGTGCCGTTGACCTTGGTGGTGAACTCACGGTCACTGAGGAAAGTGGCCACGCCCGCGCCCTGCGCTTTCGGACAACTGAAGCGGAATTTCCACTGGTTACCGGTGCGATCGGTGATTTGCTGCTTGCAGCCCGATTGCGGGTCCGTCAGCGGAATATCGTCGGTCTTGACCTGCTCTGGTGTCAGGCATGCGCGAATCCCTTTACCGCCCATAGTGATGCCCTGTTTTTCCAGCTGCGCACGCTGCTCAGGGGTCATCTGGCTTTGTATTTGACCGAGGATCAGTTGCAGATCCGGCAGGTTCTGTTCATCGACCTTCATGTTGCTGGTAGTCAATTCCCACAAACCTGGTTGAAGCATCTGCGCCTGAGCAGCCACAGGAAGTGCCAAACCCAGCGTAATGGCCAAACCCAGCAGACGAAAGTTCATCATGTAACTCCTGATCAATAGTGGCCGTTAGACGTCAGCCATGGGCTTCGGTTCATGGGCCAATTAAATAGCGACATTCTGCCCGGAACATGGTCTGTTAAGCATTGAATCTTCAGGAGCAAGGCTGCCCCCATGGATTATTTTGGACCACATATTTTCGGCTATGTAATAGCACTGCTGCACTCGTTGGGCTTGATCGCAGCAATCCATGCCGTGTTGACCGTTCGAACCGCCCAAGGCTCGATCGCCTGGGCCCTGTCGTTGCTGTTCATGCCCTACCTGACACTCATTCCCTACCTGGTGTTCGGCCGCAGTACCTTCGACGGTTACATCAAGGCCCGTCGCCAGGCTAACGAAGAAATGCGCAAGGCCATCTCCGAGCTCAATTGGCGGCCGTGGGTAGAAGAGGCGCTCACCGCTCGCGCTTCCAGTGCCTATGAATCGCTCCGGGCGATGCCGAAGCTGGGGCGCATGCCATGCCTTGCAAACAATGAGGTGCGACTGCTGATCAATGGCCGGGCCACCTTCGATGCGATTTTTAACGCCATCAGCCATGCCAGGGAAGCAGTACTGATCCAATTCTTCATCATTCATGACGATCGCCTCGGCCAGCGCCTGCATAAACTGTTGCTGGAGAAAGCCGCCGAAGGCGTGGCGATTTATCTGCTCTACGACCGGATCGGCAGCCATTCTCTGCCCAACAGTTATGTGCAGGCACTGCGTGATGGCGGCATCGAGGTCAAAGCCTTTGCGACGCGCAGCGGCTGGCTCAATCGCTTCCAGATCAACTTCCGAAATCACCGCAAGATCGTGGTGGTCGACGGCATTCTCGGTTTCGTCGGCGGACACAACGTGGGCGACGAATACATGGGTGAGAAACCCCCTCTGGCGCCGTGGCGAGATACCCATGTGCAAGTACGCGGACCGGTGGTGGCCTGCATGCAGGAATCCTTCGCGGAAGACTGGTTCTGGGCGGCACGTTCGTTACCGCCGCTGATCCTGCCGCAGGTGTACCCGGCCGACGGCGTACTGTGCCAAATGCTCGCCAGTGGACCGGCGGATTCCTACGAGACCTGTTCACTGTTCTTCGTCGAAGCCATCCACGCCGCGACCGAACGGGTGTGGATCACCAGCCCGTATTTCATCCCCGACGAAGCGGTATTCGCTGCATTGCGCCTAGCGGTATTGCGCGGGGTCGATGTGCGGATTCTACTGCCGTCACGGCCCGATCACCGAGTCGTCTACGCGGCCTCCAGCCTCTATGCCTTCGAAGCAGTGCGCGCGGGCGTGCGGGTGTTCCGCTACGAACCCGGCTTCCTGCATCAGAAAGTGGTGTTGATCGACAGCGAAATCAGTGCCATTGGCAGTGCCAACATGGACAACCGTTCGTTCCGTTTGAATTTCGAAGTGATGTTGCTGACCGTCGACAACGTGTTTGCTGCCAAGGTGGAAGAGATGCTCAACGATGACTTCGCCCAAGCCCACGAAATAGCCAAAGAAGAAAGCCGGGAGACCCGCCGCCTGCAACAGGTCGGCATGCGGATCGCCCGGCTTATTTCGCCAATTCTTTAATGCGTGTCTGGATACGGGACACTAAGGGTTGTAAATGTCGTCCCGCGTCCATGGCAGTTCATGGCTGCCATCGGGGTGCGCCTTTACCGCAAGGATCTGGTGCAGATTGATCCAGCCCCTGGCGAAACCATAGGCGCAACCCGCCAGATACAAGCGCCAGATCCGCAACGCTTGTTCCGGCACGAGTTTCCCGGCGGCTTCAAGGTTGTCTTCCAGGCGTTCGCTCCAATGATCCAGGGTGCGTGCGTAGTGCAGCCGCAAGCTTTCGACATCGACGATCTCAAGCCCTGCTTCGCTGATCTGGGCAGAGATCATCGATAGGTGCGGTAACTCGCCATTGGGGAACACGTACCTCTCGATGAACTCACCGGCACCGCGTCCCACTGGACGGCCATCGGTGTGTTTGGCGGTGATCCCGTGGTTCATCACCAGGCCGCCCTCTCTAACCGCGCCGAACAGGGTTTTGCAGTACTCGGCTAGATTCGCGTGACCGACGTGTTCGAACATTCCAACGCTGACCACTTTGTCGAAGCGACCGTCCTGTGGCAGGTCGCGGTAGTCGAGCAGTTGCAGCTCGACAAGGTCCTCCAGACCTTCTTCCTCAACACGCTCCCGGGCCAGGGCCAGTTGCTCTTTACTCAGGGTAATGCCGAACACTTTTGCGCCGAACTCACGGGCCGCGTAGCGCGCCAATCCGCCCCAACCGCAGCCGACATCCAGTAAATAGTCGCTTGGTTGCAGGCGCAACTTGCGACACAAATGGCGGAACTTGGCTTGTTGAGCCTGCTCAAGGGTTTCACTGCCGGTCTCGAAATACGCACAGGAGTAAGCCATATCGCTGTCGAGCCACAGCTGATAAAAGTCATTGGAAAGGTCGTAGTGATACGAGATCGCTTTGGCGTCGGTTTCCTTGTCATGGGCGGTGCGCAGCTTATCCCCGCCGTCATCGTCCTCCAGCAAGGCCTGGATCAATTCATCGCAGACACGGATCATGTCGTTAATGGAGCCTTCCAGCTCAAGTTTGCCTTCGACAAACGCCGCGCCCAGCGCATCGAGACTGGGATGCATCAACTGGGTAACCATTTGTGGGTCCTTGACCACAATCGTGACGCTGGGCGTCGGCCCCAGATTGAATTCATGGCCGTCCCAGAGTCGCAGGCGAAGCGGTAAATGCAGATTCTGTAAGGCCGGTGGAAGTTGCGCGAGCATGGATAATCCCCTTGTTTCAGACGTCTGCTGTGAGGTTAGACCAACTTTGAAAAATAGCCGCCTATCGATTTAATAGCGGATTCTATAAGGCTGGCGCACCGTACAAAGCCTCGTGAACTCACAGAAATGATCGCTCTTACCCTAGATGACTCCAGATTCGGTGCACAGTTCTGTGAATCTCTATTCTCTCAAACATCGTCCTTGAGCTTGAGTAGAGGCTCTTGAAACCGCAGCAGACGTCCGGCATTACCCAACACCAATAATGTGCTGAGGTTATGCAGCAACGCCGCAATCATCGCCCCTGCCGCGCCAAGCCAGCCGAACGCGGCGAAAGCAACGATTGCCAGGGTCCAACCCAGACCAATGATGACGTTGACCTGCAAGGTTTGCCGGCATTGACGACTCAAGCGCACGCATGTCCCGAGGCGGCGCAAGTCGCTGCCGATCAACACGATGTCGGCCGAAGCCAGAGCGATATCCGCCCCGCCGGCCCCCATCGCCACGCCGACTACTCCGGCCTTGAGGGCCAACGAATCGTTGATGCCATCCCCGACCACCATAGGCCGAAAACCATTACCGATTTCTTTCAACACACGGTTGAGCTTGTCCTCGGGCAAAGCCTGCGCCTCGACATCACGGATGCCGACATCCCTCGCCAACGTATGCGCGACGCTTTGCCGGTCACCGGTGAGCAACAGTTGCCGCCCCAATCCGAGGTCGCGCAACTCGTTCAGAGCAAACCTGGCTTCTGGTTTCACGCTGTCAGCCAGCAGCAGCCAGGCGAGGAATTCACCGTTTAGCGCCAGCCCGGCAATCGGGCCGTCGTGTTCGGGAATGGCTGAGGTATTTATGCCCAATTGAGCGAACAATTCCGGTCGACCGAGCGCAGCCTCGCCCTGCTCCGTCATGGCCACTACCCCCAAACCCTGACGCTCATGAATATCCGTGAGCAACAAAAAATGCTCCTGTGTCACCAGCCCGGCCAGCGCTCGACTGACCGGATGGCTGCTGGCGGAACCGAGGCTGGCGGCGAGTTTCAGGACATGAGTGCGATCCTCCAACGGACTGTCGATGGACTGCAGACGCAAGGTGCCGAAGGTCAGTGTTCCGGTCTTGTCGACCACTAGCGAGGTCAGGTCTGCCAGCTCTTCAAGAAACGCTGAACTGCGGATCAGAATCCCATGTCGCGCAGCGACCGCTACTCCGGCAATGGCTGTTGCCGGCGCTGACAACACCAGCGCACAAGGACACGCCGCCACCAAAACTGCGAGCATGGCCTGGGCGTCGTTGGTGATGAACCAGGTCACCGCGGCCAGTAGCAATACCAGCACCATGTAGCTTCCGGCGTAGCGCTCCAACAACCGCGTGATCGGCGGTTTGGAACGCTCCGCGTTTTGCATCAGCGCGATGACTTTGCCGAGGGTCGATTCGTGGCCGGTACGCGTCACTTCGATTCGTAACAGGCCATCGAGATTGATTGCCCCACCAAACACCGGCATACCGACGCCCGCCTCAACAGGTACTGATTCCCCGGTAATCGAGGCCGTGTCCAGGCTCGCCTGACCCGACAGCACCCGACCATCCGCCGGAACCCGATCACCGGCGCGCACTTCCACCCGGTCACCAGACTTGAGCGTGCCGTTGTCGACTTCGACGATGGAACCGTCTGCCTGAACTTTTCGCGCGTTGCTGCGCGTCAATTTACCGAGCGCGTGAATGGCTTCCTGCGAACCGATCACACTGCGCTCTTCCAGTACGTGGCCGAAGATCATGATGATCGGCAAAAAGGCAGCCGTCAGTAGATCGCCGGTTGCCCAGGCACCGAGCATGGCCAGCGCGATCAATTGATCGGTGATGCCGTGCAGGCTTGGATAACGCAGGCTGTACCACGCCGAACGCATGACCGGCACGGCCACCAACACAGAAGCGAAACCCAACAACAATTGACTGACACCGGTCT
The DNA here is from genome assembly GCF_002277815.1 of Pseudomonas sp. ERMR1:02. Taxonomy (GTDB): domain Bacteria; phylum Pseudomonadota; class Gammaproteobacteria; order Pseudomonadales; family Pseudomonadaceae; genus Aquipseudomonas. Next base: position 161,182 of record NZ_NKJI01000001.1, on the reverse strand, counting down.
GCTCAGGCGAAACCCAGCGCCAAACCAGACCAAGTACCAGCAAACCGAGGGCAAGCATCGCCAAGGTCAATTGGCGGGCGGCGCTGCGTTGTTCGGACGATGACAACATGCTCGTTGCAGCGGCGGTTTGGGCAGTCATTGTGCAGCTCCCTGAATGATCAGGCGGGAATCGTCTTTCGGATCAACCGTGGTCACGGAACCCGCCTGACCAAGAATCTTCGGCATCCGCTCGCGGTAGATTCGCAGCAGCATTTGTGGATCGGTGCCCTGTTGTTGTGCCTTCGCCAGGCTCAACACAGTGGCCGTGTCAGCAGAGGCTTTGGCCAACCGCTCACTCGCCTGTGCGTGGGCAACTTGCAGTGTGCGGTCGGCTTGCTCGTTGGCAGTCTGGGTCAACTTCTCGGCGTCAGTTCGTGCGTTGGCCACGACCTTGTCGGCTTGCTGACTGGCAGTCAGCACGGCATTGAAGGCGTTCACCGCAGGGCCGGGCAAACTTGATTGCACATCGACCCGCGCCACTTCAATCCCCAACCCTAGCCCGGTCGCAGTCAATTCGGCCAGTCGTTGGTTGATGCCTTGCACCAGGTCACCGCGTAAGCGTTCGCGCCTTTCGGCAGCCTTGTTATCGGCGCCGATCAACTCCGGTCGCGCAACCAGAATAGTGTCCAGGTCACGCGCCGCCGTCAGTGCTACTGCGCTGCGGGTGACGAGCCGATCCAGCGCTGGCAACACATGCTCACCTTGCAGCACGAAGGCATAGGGCTCGGTGACTTTATAGAACACCCGAACATCGAGTTGCACCACACCGGCATCACCGGTCAGCAGGTAACCTGAGCCCGCCAACGCATCACTGATCGGCGTGGCAAAACTGGCCACGCGATCGGCCTGCAACGCCACATCAGTGCGCAGCAGATTTTCTACTCGACGCTCGATCACCCGATCCGCTGCCGGCAACAAAATGACCTGTTCAAACGGTCGCGGCCAGGCCAACAGCAGCCCGGCGTTCTGGATGCGATCCAGGGCGCCAAAATGTAAAACCACCGCGCGATTTTGCGGATCAATCTGCCGCACATTAGAGAACGCCCACGCCAATGCGGCTAACACTGTAACCGCGTACAACGCGAGAAAGGCCAGGCGCCCGGCCTGAATCCAGGGGCTGCTCAATTCATTTGTTCCACGTGGAACCAAACTCATGGCTGTGATCCGGATTTGTTTTCGAGGCTCGGCGGACCGTCAACCAGCACGCGGAATGGCGCGGCGTCGGTGCGCAGAATCAGTTTCGTCCCCGGCGTGACCACCGTGCCCAAGGTATCGAGTGAGCGCAACAGGTTGTAAAGCTGCGGCGAACCCGCGTATGCACGGCCGTAAATCTGCGCGGCTTCGACCCGGGATTGCGCTTCGATGTCAGCCGCTTTCACCGTGGCATCGGCTTGCACGATTCGCGCATCACGTTCGGCGGCGGAGCGAATTTGCGCCGCTTCACGCTTGCCGATGGCGGTGCGTTCGATGGCGATGGTTTCACGCTCGGCGCGCATACGATCAACCGTCGCGGTGAGGGTTACCGATGGCAAGGTCAAACGCTCGATACCGACTTGTAAAACCCGTACACCATAAGTAGTCAGCAACTGCTGGTCGATTTGTTGACGCAGCTGCGCTTCGAAATCGGCGATGTGCACCTGGTTGGCATCGGTGTTCACTAGATTGGCCAGATCGAAACTGCTGGCTGTGGTTTCCAGCGCCGAGCCGACAAAAGTGCGAATTTGCCGTGCGGCTTCGTCCGGCTGATTTTGCACGGCGCGCATAAAGCGCTGCACATTGTCCGGATCACCCTGCACCTGCCAGGCCACATAAGCTTGAACGATGATGCGCAGACCGTCTCGCGTACCCACATCCTGCAAACCGCTGGACGTGGTGCGCAACCGCAGATCAACCGGGATTGCCGCCTCGAACGGCGCAGGCCAGCGCCAGCCAAGACCCGGTTCCAGCAACACTCGCGACGGATTGCCGAACCGTGTGATCACTGTGGCCTCCCCTGACCTCACCTGCACCAGGCTCGCTGCGGCAATGGCGAACGCCACCAGTAACGCCGCCCACCCCATGCGCCGCCAGGGAAACGGACCGGCCTCTTGTGGGTCACCGTGATGGTGATGGTGATGACCGTGATGATGATGCCCGCCATGGCCGTGATCGTGGCCGGCATGATCATCGTGGTTGTGGGTGTGCGACTGGCTCAATGGGTAGCTCCTGGCTGAGCGGTTTGACGCGACGGCGCAGGATCAGCCGGCAACGTGAACGTACGCAGGTCAATGGTCGGCGCATTGTTGCTGCCGCCCAGACGATGATCGAGTACCAGTAGCTTGGCATTCGCCAGCCCCTGGGAAAGTTGACTGAGGTATTGCTCCAGTACGAAGGCTTGTCCGGCGCTGGCGTAAGCCTTTTGCTCGGCGCTGAATTTGAGGTCGGCGGCTTGCGCACCCGCGTTGATTTCACGAGCGCTGGCCGTTGCTTGATCGCGGGCGATGCTGGCCTGCAACTGTGCCTGATTGGTGGCTTCAGCGGCTGCTCCGCGTTCACGAGCGATCAATGCCTGCGCCCCAATCTGCGCCGCTTGCACACCGTGATAGGCATTGGCGGCACCGGCTGGTGGGTGAATCGCTTCGACCACCGTGGCGAGAATTTCTACGCCGCTGTCGAGTTTCTTAAGGTCTGCCTGCACCGCGCGGCCGATCTCTTCGGCAAGCCCTACCCGGTCTTCGCCGAGCAAACCGTCCAGAGTCCGCGAAGCAAAGTCGTGGACCAGAATTCGACTGGCAGTGCTGCGAATCAGCGTTGGTACGTCCGCACTGTTGTAAGTCGCCGCCAGTGCTGACTGATCGCTCAGGCCGATGCGATAGACGAAGCGCACGTCCATGTTGACGATCTGAAAGCTCTGCTTGTCGGCACGGCTGCTGGCGATCACTTGGGATTTATCGTTCACATGACTCGCATCCCATAACCGGTTGGCCGTGATCGGCGCGGGACCTTCAGCGGGCTCGGCCTGCAACACCACCGGGGTTTCGCCGACACTGGTGGCCAACTCGTGCACCACCCCGTTTTCGACACTCAGCACCCGACCCAACGGCCAGGGCAAACCGGCGTGCAAACCCGGTCCGAACACTGCTACCGGTTTGCCGAATCGCTCGTAAATGCCACGCCCTTGCAGTGGTATTTCATGGATGCCGGTGAGTGACCAACCGACAAAAGCAACTGCCCCCAGCACCGGTAGAAACGCGCGGCGCATGTAAGTGAAGGCCCAGATCTGCCGCAGGTCGATGCCGAAGCGGTTGTGCAATTCGTGCTGCAACGCCAGCAACGGCTGCGGTGGCCAGCGCAGCATGTCAGCGACAAAACTGCGCGCCAGCAATGTCGGTTCAAGTTGTTCGCGGCGGGGACTGAACAAAGACAGCACGGCGCGCAGCAGCAGTTCGATTGCGACCAGCCCCGGCAGCAGCCCGATCAGTACCGCCAGACGCACAGGCCACACCGAGGTTTCACTGCCGAACAACAGGCACAATGCGCCAAGCACCAGACTGATGATCGCTACTCGAATCAGTTGCGCCAGCGCTCCGGCTTCGGGCCACTGAGCGGTGTTTTCCTGAGCCAGTTGACGCTCCAGCACCAGTAAACCGAACCCCAACAACAGCGCCAGTGCCGCGCCGACAGTGGCCGACAATCCCAGCGCGGCGGGCGGCAAGCCAAGGTTCCATATCTGCTCAACGCATAGCAGCGCCAGCAATGCCCAACCACCAAGCCACAGTGTCGGCGCACCGATTTGCTTAAGTAGGTTCACCCATCGCTGGCCAATGCGATGCAGTAGTCGTTCGTACCAGCCAACCGGGGATTCTATTTCTTCAGCTACGGCCGCCGTCACCGCGGGATTCATCGCCCGCGCCCGCCATTGCGTCACCCACCAGGCGGATTGCAAACCCGCAACCATCACCAGCAACGCAGCGCCTTGATTGAACAACAACGCCGGCCAAAGGGATTGCGGCGCAAACAGTCCGACAAAGAATCCCAGCACCAACCCCATTGCCGCCAGCGCACCAAGTCCGATGGCGAACTGACGCAATCGCCGCCCTTGAAAAACCGCCTGCTGAAAGCGCGGTAGCCCCGCTACCTGCGCCCCATCCACATCGAGATCGACTTGCATACCACCCCAGTGCTCAATTTTGCTCACATGGCAATTCGTTACGATATAACGAAAACGATGAAATTTTCATACTCATTTGCGCTATCTAAAGATGCGAAACCTGTCACTTACCTGAAGCCTTGACCGAAATGCGCAATTACGCATATATTATGTTCGTAATTTTTTCTAGGTAATCTTTTACCCTCGCTATCTCGAGCGTCAGTGAAATGATTGGCGAGTATTGCGTGGCCATGGAATTCAGCGCCAGCGCCAAAGCGTAGGAACGATCTTAGTTGGCTGGCAAATGCCCCAAAGGCAATACCCCAGGCGCCTTCACCGTATGAATCGCAAAGTTGCTACGGATATCGCTCACCCCCGGCAGCTTGAGCAAGCATCCCGTGAGAAACCGGTCATAAGCGCGCAGGTCAGGCACCACTACTTGCAGCAGAAAATCCGATTCCCCTGACACCAGAAACGCCGAAACCACCTCGGGCAACGCCGTCACCGCCAGGCGAAAGGCCTCGGCTTGTTCATCGTTATGGCGCTCGACCCTGACGCCGACAAACACGGTCAACCCCAGCCCGACTTCATCGCGATCCAGATTGGCCTGATAGCCACGAATCACCCCGGCTTCCTCCAGCATTCGCACTCGCCGCAAACAAGGTGACGCGGACAGACCGATCTCGTCAGCCAGTTGCACATTGCTCAGGCGACCGTCCCTTTGCAGCGCGGAAAGTATCTTGCGGTCGTAGGCATCGAGTTTCATGGTTTGGCAGATCCTGATGGTTTACTTGTCGTTTAGTAGCAGGTTATGCCAATGCGTTACGTATTTGAAGGTAACTACGCAAGCACCTGCCCCGCCCTTGCGCCCTAGACTGGCCCTACCGAATCGACAACGAATGGGGGTGCAACATGGCGGGACTCTGGCTGTTTTTCATGGCACTGGCGGTGGTATACCTGTTACCGGGACCCGACATGATCCTGCTGTTGCAGACCGGTGCCCGTCAGGGTAAAGGCGCGGCATTGGCCACTGCCGTGGGTTCGGCCATCGCCCGTGGTTGCCATGTCGCACTGGCGGCACTGGGCCTGGCGGCGCTGTTCAAGGCTGCGCCCTGGACCTTCGATGTGGTGCGTCTGGTCGGCGCCGCGTACCTGTTGTGGATTGGCATCCAGTGCCTTCGCACAACCATGCTGCCAACCTTGAACGGCTCAAACACAACCGGCGAAAAAACGCGCTATCAGGAAGCGATCCAGCGCGGTTTGCTGACCAACCTGCTCAACCCCAAAGCCTTGCTGTTCTGCTCGGTGCTGCTGCCACAGTTCATTGACCCACACGCAGGACCGGTGCTCGCGCAATTCGCCACCCTTGGCGTGATGTTGGTAACCGTGGGTTTGCTGTTCGACAGCGCTTACGCCCTGGCCGGCGCCGCGCTCGGGCGATGGTTGCAACGCAGTCCATCGGCCCAACGCTTGCAGCAATGGTTGTTCGGCAGTCTATTGATCGGCTTCGCGGTGCGGCTGACCTTTGTCCAACAGGCTTGAGATCACTGAGCCTTGCGGCGGCGGCGAACGATCACCAATAGCGTCGCTGCCGTAACTGCCAACACACTGCCTATCTGCAGCGCTATCTTGTACGGCCTTAGCGTTGAGCGAGCGGCGTCGGTGACCTGGGTGACATAGCGTTTGTTGGCATTCTGGAAGTCGGGATACGGGCACTGATGACCGAAATCCGCGGCCCACTCCACGTACGGGCCTTCTTTGATGTAACGCTGATAGAGCGCACTTTGCTCTTCAAGGTTGCTGTTCCACCCGGACGCTTCGCACAGCACTGCGGCAAACGCCTGACTGGTGTGGGGTAAATTGTCGGCGGCGCGACTGGCCAACGCCGTGGCGACAAACCGGTAGTGGTAACGTTGATCGGGTTGGGCGGCGCTGGCCTGCTGACGCTTCACCTCGTCCTCGGCCACCAGCGGCCCGACTTTCAGCTCAGTATTCTCAAGGCTGTAGTTACCGCCGAACGTGGCGTAATCCGGGGCAAGTTCATAGCCGAGGATATCCATCCCCCACTCGCGCGCCGTCCACGCTGCATTGAACAGTGCGGCAGCACGACGCGTCGGCCACCACGCCGAGTCGGCAGCCAGACGTTGCTGGCCATACAACCTGGCTTTGTTGCGCAAGCCGTCGTTATCGAAATAGTCAGTTGCCTCTTCATAGTGCCCTTCACGCAACAAGCGCCGCCCCAGCAAATTACGCAAACTCGCCGCCACCGGCAGAGGCACGTAATTATCACGTTCCTGTTGAGTCAGCGCCGGCGGTGCGGGCACTTGAGTATCGACATAATGCTTGAGCTCATCGAGCGTCAGCACCCGCTCGGCCACTGTCGCCGCATCGAACCAGTAGATGCCTTTGCTGCGATAGAGCTGATCGAAGGCTTGCAGGTAGTCGCCGCGTTGCAGGGCCAGAATCGCGCTTTCGCCTTCGACGCGACACTTGGGCTGAACCGATTCGAAATCCCAGTCCGGCGTGCGCCGCTCGCCCCAGGATTCATTCTGCGGGAAGGCCTGGGCCGCTTTTGCATACGCGGCGGCCGCCGTATTTTTATCGCCCTCGCGCACCGCCAGTTTGGCCCGCAGCCACCAAGCCAGGCCGCCATCACCGGCATGTTCGAGGAAGGCCTTGGCGCTGGCATAATCGCCCTGTTGATAATTCATCGCTGCCAGGCGATCGGCATTATCAAGACTGCCGCGGGTACTGCTTTGCAGAAGCTTGATCAATTTTTGTTCGTTTAACGGTTGATCACCGAATGACCAGCCCAGGCGGCTGATCAAGGAAGCCGTCACCAATTGCTGCACCGGTTTGCCCTTGAGCAACTCGGCCAGTTGATCGTCAGGCATCGCCGCCAGATCGGTCATCAACAGCTTCAACGATGTGTAGCCCACCGGCGAACCGTGCAGGTTTTGCGTGGCATAAAGTTCGATAGCGTGGTTCCAGTCACCCAACGTACGCGCCACTCGTGCCTCTTCGCCGAGGCTGGCGACGCCCAGTTCCAATGGATCACTGAAACCATCGATGCTCAGTTGCCGGGTTTGCTCGAAAGCCTTTGCAGACTGCGCCAGCAGGTCGGGACCCGCGCCCGCTTCCGAGCTCATAGCGAACAACGCCCGCCCCAATGAGTATGCCGCCCAGGTACTGCGCAACGCCCGTTGATCAGCCGGCAACACGAGTACTTTCTGGAAATATTCCGCCGCCAGACCATGATCATCGGTAGCAAACGCCACGGCTCCGGCCAGATAAAATCTGATCTCGGCGGGCAGATTCGAGCCTTGCGCTTCGACCTGATTGGCATTGGTCAGGCCACGCAGCTGTTTCACCAACGCTTGCTGCTCGGCGGTCAAACCGGTTTGCTCGGCTTGGCTGCGCTGTTCCGTATAATCGGGGCCGTCCATGCTGTAGACGGTTGCGCTGACGTTCTTCAGCCCGGTGATCGCCTGCCCCAAGCGTTTGACTTCGAAATTGAAGTTGCCCTCTGGTAGCTCCGCTAGCGACTGACTCCGGTTATCCAGCAGACGCATGGGAAAGTCGGGCCCGCACGCCAGCGCCGATCCCAGCGGCAAACTGAGGCTTAGACACAGCAGATGGCGCGTCCAGTTACGGGTGAACATTCGACTCTCCTTGATCAATTTTTGCGCAGCGTGCCCAACCGATTGCGCGCTGCCCTCCGGCCGCTATCCTACCTTCGCGCAGGCGGGTGAAGGTAAGCAGATCCGGAGCTTGTTGCAATGCATAACCGGCCAGCGCGTCGGCGCCCTCACAGCCTTGCGCCACCAACGTCAAGCGCTCGGGCCAGGCGTTGTCGAGATTGCCTTCGTTAAGAATGCCGATGTCATAGAGACCCTGCTGCGCCGAGAGTTTCAGCGTCAGGTTGCTGCGCAGAACATCACCACGCACCACCGCGCGCAAAGTGGTCAGGCTCCACGCGCGGCGGTCGTTGGCCAATGGCAGACGAAACCAGATCAGACCGGCCAGATGCGCCGGTGGATCAGCGCGCAATTCGGTGCCAAGCTGACTCAACTGCTGAGGATCGGCCAGTAGCTCCCGGCGTTTGCCATCGCGCTCGATGCGTATTTCGCTCTCCACGAGTGGCGCACCGTTGTCGTTGTCTAACAACGCCACGCCATAGGCCGGCAGTGCCAGATAAAAGGGTTTAGTGGTGATGCGGCTCCAGGACTTCACCCACTGCCGTGCCTGATCCGGATCGAACAAACCACGACGCGGATCGCTCACCGCGTGAACCTGCAACACGCTGCTGTCGACTGTGGATAACAGCGCTGGCAATTCGGAACTGTCGAGCCAAGCCGGTAATGCAGTGATACTCAAAGGCAAAGAGGCCGGCAGAACTGCGCGCAGGTGCGTGAGAAATTCGCGGTAGGTCGAGAGCCGAGCGTTACCCGCATCATGGTCGATTTCCACGCCGGCAAGGCTCAGACCTTGCGCTTGCCAATCGATGATCACCTGCTGAATCTGCATCGTGACCTCGTCCTGATTCAGCGACTTGAGCTGACCATCAAGCCGAATTACCGCAATCAACGGGCGGCCATCACGCTTCAGCATCACCGGATCAATCCGCGCCCGATTCCAGCCCTTTTGGGGGAACGCTTGCAATGCCAACACGCGCAAGGTGGAGAAATCGGCGCGACTGTCCGTCAACGCGGCGTCATGATCCCGCGTCCATTGCCTTTGCCAGACGTAGAGTTGCTGATCGAGCGGTGGTACATCTTGTCGTTCGCAACCATTGAGCAGCGTCAATGCAGTAAACAACACCAACAGGCGCAGGAAAAAATACATAAAGCTCCATGAAGTTAAATCAAATCCTTGTAGCAGCTGCCGAAGGCTGCGTTCGGCAGCTGCTACAGGTCAAGGACCAAAGGCTGCGCTCCTTGGGCCGGAATCGCACAGCAAATCAGCACATGTCCTTGATCCGGCACCTCCGCTGGTGGCTGTGGATAATTCACCTGTCCGCTGATCAGGCGCGTCTTGCAGGTCCCGCAGGAGCCACCGCGGCAACTGAATTCCGGGTGCAGGCCACGGCTTTCCGCCAGCTCAAGCAAACTGCCGCCATCGGGTTGCCAGCGCGCCTCCTTGGCCGAGCGCTGAAACACCACCGGCACCGAGGTGGTAGCGGCTGGCGGTTGCTCTATGACCACCGCATCGGGGTCCGGACGCCGACGCAACGTTGATGGGCCGAAGGTTTCGGCGTGAATCCGCGCATCGCGAATGTCCAGTTCCCGCAGACCGTCGTACAACCCCTGGGTAAAACTGCTCGGACCGCAGAGCACAAAATCCACCTGATCGTAGTCCTCAGCCTCAATCAGGTCTTTGAGCAGCGCGACATCAATCCGCCCGGTCAAATCAAAATCCTCACCCTGCCGCGCCTCCGGCTCCGGTTGGCTGAGAATTCGCACCACCCTGACCGCGTCACCGGCATCGTCGAGCAGGCGATTCAATTCAGGACGAAACACCTGATCGGCCAACGTTCGCGAACTCTGAAGGAACAAGGTCGGACGGATACGGCGGGTGCGCAATCCTTGATAAACCACCTCACGCAGCATCGACAGCAACGGCGTAATGCCGACCCCGGCAGCCAGAAGCACTAGTGGCCGACGCTCATGGGGCGCCACTGTGAAGTGCCCTTGAGGAGCGCGCGCTTCCAACAGATCACCAACGCGAATCTGCTCATGTAGGTGCGAAGACACTCGCCCGTCACGCTTCACGCTGATACGGAAGAAATCGTCGGACGGCGCGCTCGACAGGCTGTAGGTGCGGATATGCACTTCGCCGTCAATGTGGAATCGCAAGGGTAAATGCTGCCCGGCCTGGAACAAGGGCAGCCCGGCGCCGTCGGCAGGCTCCAGATAAATCGAACGGATGTTATGGCTTTGCGCTTCGATGCGCGCCACCCGCAGCGGCCGCCACTGATCGCCCAGTGCCTTTGCCTGCAGACGAGCTTTGGCTTGCGCCCAAGTGCCGGTCAACAAACTGGTGGGTGACACGCCATCGAACCGCCACCGCAATGCAAGAGCAGCAGGACGACGCACTACGTGTTCCACGTGGAACATCCACAGGCGCTCGGCACCCTGAAATGCCTCGACCTGCGGCCCTTCAAGGATAATTTCGGTGTGGCCGCTCAGTTGCAGGAGGTCGCCCGAATTGAAATCGATGAACAACAAACCCGCCCGAGGATTGACCAGCAGGTTGCCCAGCGTGTTGAAAAACAGGTTGCCGGCGAAATCCGGAATGGTCAGCCGATTCCCTTCCACTTGTACGAAACCTGTCTGGCCACCCCGGTGGGAAACATCCACCGAACGTTCGCCATCGACATCCACGTAACTGGCAACAAAGAATGTGTCTGCCTCGTCGATCACGGCTTTCGCTGCTTCATCCAGTTCATTGAGATGCTGAGCGATACGCGTCGCCGGGTTCGCCAGCGGCACCGTACGAAACTGGCGCAATTGGATGTATTGGGGGCAATTGCCGTAGGACTGATCCACCGTCACTGCGAATCCGTTGGCCGACACGCCACCGACCCGCCCATTGATCCGGTTGCGACGCCGGGAGTGCAGTTCGATTCCCAGAAGGCCGATCGCCGCACCATCGCACAATTGCGCCGGGTCGTCGGCAGCCGGCAGGCTATTGAATTGCAATAGACCTGGTTCGGGCGAGTGAGCGAAGCCCGGCTCACCTTGCAGCACACTGGCCCACGGATGACCGTCAGCATCGACCGCCCCGTACAGCATGAATGGCAGTTGCTGATAGAAGGTGCGGTGCTGATCCGGCATCTCGCTGCGAATCACCCTACGACCAAGCACATCCATTCGCTCATCAACGCCTACATGAGCCTGCAACTGTTTCTCGCCGGCATGCCACGGTGAACGGTCCATTACGGATTCTCCCCTGCACCGATGGCGCAGCGTGAAAGGCCCGGCAACGTCGGGCCACAAGCATCAGGCAGTTTTTTGCAGACCAGCGACGGTGCGCGGCATGCCGACAAAACCGGGTAAGGCTTCGACCCGTGCCAACCAGGCGCGGATGTTGGTGTAGTCGTCCAGCGACACATTGCCCTCAGGCGCGTGGGCGATGTAACTGTAGCTCGCGACATCGGCAATGGTTGGCTCGTTGCCGATTAGGTAAGGCGTGTTGGCCAGTTCGTGATCAATGACCTTGAGCACGGTGTGGGCGTAAGCGATCACTTCATCAGCGTTATAAGGTGCACCAAACACCGTGATCAGACGTGCCCGGGCCGGGCCAAATGCGATGGGACCAGCGGCGACAGACAACCAGCGTTGCACTTTTGCCGCACCGACCGGATCGGTCGGCAGCCAGCGACCGTTGCCGTATTTTTGCGCCAGATACACCAGAATCGCGTTGGAGTCGGCCAACACCACGCCTTGATCATCCAGCACCGGCACCTGACCAAAGGCGTTGAGTGCCAGATACTCCGGTTTTTTATGCTCGCCCTTGGCCAGGTCGACGAAAATCATCTCGGTGGGAAGTTGCAGCAGCGAGAGCATCAGTTCCACACGGTGTGCGTGGCCGGAACGTGGGAAGTTGTAGAGTTTGATGGCTTGCATGGTCGACTCCGAGGGTGAGTGGCACTGTTCGGAAAGCTCAGCGCTGATGGCAGCCATCTTCTACCAGTCACCGAAACAACAGAATAACCAGCAATCGCAATCCATTATTTCACCCAGCGAAATAACCGATTAGCCCAGCAATGCGGGATGCTCCCTGAGCGCCTTCACAGTGAAGTCGACAAAACTGCGAATCCGCGCCGGGGCCTTGCGTCCACCTTGATAGACCACATGGATCGGCAGTGGCGGCACTTCAAAGTCCGCCAGGACAATTTCCAGTTCCCCTGTCGCGATCTTGCTCGCTACCTGATAAGACAACACCCGGGTGTAACCCAGACCGAGGGCCGCTGCGGTGATGGCAGCCTGGTTCGCCGTCACCACAAGTCGCGGATCAGGCCGAACACTCAGTGGCTCATCACCTTCAAGAAATGGCCAGTTTTTGAGCTGACCAATAGCCGATGTCGCGATGACCGGCGCCTGAGCCAGATCTTGCGGGTGTGTTGGCCGACCATGAAGTGCCAGAAACTGCGGCGACGCGACAATCACCCGGCGCACTTCTCCCACCCGAATCGCATGCTGATTGCTATCGGGCAGCTCACCGATTCGCACGGCCACATCGACCCCCTCCTCGACCACACTGACAATTCGATCAACCAGCAGCGCATTGATCGTAACGTCCGGAAATTGAGTCAGAAGTTCACCATCAGCGGTGTGACAAACAACTCTCCAAATAAAACCGGCGCGGTGATCGTCAATTGCCCACGGGGTTGGGCATGACTGCCTGCCGCCGAATCCTCGGCCTCCTGCACCTCGGAGAGAATCCTCCGACAGTCTTCAAGAAACCGCTGACCCGCCTCGCTCAAATGCACACTTCTCGTGGTACGCGTGAGTAACTGCGTGCCGATGCGTTTCTCCAGCGCAGCCACCGCTCGGGTGACGCTGGCGGCGGACATACCCAAGCGCCGCGCTGCTGCCGAAAAGCCTTGGTCCTGGGCAACGGCAGCGAAGACCTGCATTTCCTGGAAGCGGTCCATGGGTATTTCCTCTGTTTTAAAACCAAAACATCGCAGCCTCAGTAGCTCCTTGCAAGCTGACCTTTATTCCTAAAAAGTCGTTACGCTCAAGAATTTGTACATCAGCCAAGTGCGCATACAGGGGGAGGTCGATCACTACAGCAGCAGGGCTGTTACTGACCTTGGCTTAGGAGAAGCGCCCTGATTACGCAGTTACCCTCCTTATTAAAGGAACATCAATGAGTGCACATTTTTCAGGTAATGCGAGGGGCTTTCCGGGCACCGACCGGCGTTTGCTGAAAGTGCAATTCAGCTTTTTGCTTATGGTTCTCGGGGACGGTGCAATCAACTCGCGGTGGCCTGGTGGGCCTTACAGGAAACAGGCTCTGCGCTCTATTTTGCAAACATGATTGCCTGTTCCATCGCAACGGAGGTATTAGCCAAACCCCTACTGGGATGGTTGGGGGACAAGTACAACAAAATCCTGATCATCAAGCTGGCCTCGTGGATCAGCTTGCTGACAGCGCTTTTAATGGTGGTGCTGTCCTCTAAGGGGTTGTTCAATCCCTGGACGGTGGGCGCACTTATGATGATCAGCAGTGCGATTGTTGGCGTGCGAGATCCTCTCCAAGCGTCAATCATTCCTTTGTTTGCAAGCGACGATAAAGTCTCGATGGCCTTTCGGACCAAAAGCGTGCTGTCTTCCTTTTCGATTCTGCTGGGGCCGGCACTGGCCAGCGGGTTGATCTACGGGTGTGGTATCACGTTCGCCTTTGCCGCCGATTTTTTTGCGATTCTGATAGCCGGGGTGCTGATTGCGACCATCCCGAACCACATCGGTGCCACTCATCAAGGCGAAAAGGCATCGGGTGCTGGCGGCTTCACCATGATCTATTCCGGCTTCAAAGTAGTTTACGGAGTGAAGGTTGAATTTTATCTGGCCATCATCGCAATGCTGATCAACTTAGCCCTATTTCCTTTTTTCACAATCCTGATTCCGCTATACGTAAAGGATGTCATCCAGTACCCGGTCACTTATATCGGTCTTCTGGATTCTTGCTTCGGACTGGGTATTTTGGTGGGCAGCTACAAAATAATCGGCTGGTTATCCGACCGGGTCCCTCGTGACATGTGCGTGTCTGCCGGGTTCGCATTATTGGGATGCAACCTGCTGGCGGTTGGCACGATTTCATCGTCATTCATCGTGCCCGTTGCGTTTTTCTGCGGTGGCATTGGCTTGATGTTGATCAACATCCCCACCTCCGCTGTGAGGTTGCTGGCAACACCAAAGCTCCACCGCAATCGGATTTTCGCCACGGTTTCATTTCTGTCTGCGGCGGCTAGCCCCTTGGGCAGTTTCGCGATGAACATCCTGATCGCCTGTATGGGAGTCGCAACGACAATCACGCTTCTGGGCACCATGGTGCTGCTGTTATCTCTGCTGGTCTTTCTGGTGCCCGATTTCAGAACTTTCATGCGTGCCGAGGATACGCAGCTCAATGACGCATACCTCGACAAATACCCTGAAGCGTTTGCGCATTGAAGTGCCCGGCGGTGCTCCGCCTCTTACAAACGGAGTTGCGCTATCGACTCGAAGATAAGGGGACAGAAGTTCTACTTTTGGCTGAGCGCCGCGATCGATACCCCCGACGCCACAAACGTCAGCCCTGCTCCCACGTTCAGACCATTCACGAGTCTAGGCCGCTGGCGTAAAAAACCGGAGAGTGCGGTGGCGAAGACGCCCATGAGTGCGAATCCAGCTGCCGTAAGTACAGCAAACCACACCCCATACACCAGCATTTGGATGCTCACTGAGCCGCGGTGCGGGTCAACAAACTGCGGAATGAATGCCAACACGAAAAAGCCCGGCTTGGGGTTCAGTGCTGCGGAGCAGAAGCCTGTCAGGAAAATGCTTGGCAAAGATTGTCGAGCTGCCGGATGAAAGCTAAGCAGGCTACGAGAGCGCAGCACCTTGATACCTAGCCAGAGCAAGTAGCCAGCACCGATAAGCTTGACGATCCAGAAGGCTGCTGCGGAGGTCTGCATAAGTAGCGTCAGTCCTAACGAAGCGGCCGTCACATGAAAGAGAATTCCTGCGCCAGATGCCAGTCCCGATAATATCGCGGCTGTTTTCCCCTGGCTGAGCCCGCGGCCCACGGCCAACAGATTGTCCGGACCTGGCGCGAGCACCAGAAGCAGGCACGCTGCGGTGTAGGCAAGCCAGATATCAATTGGAAACACGATGTTCATCTCTGAAGTGATCGAGGTATTCAGCCCCACGTAGCGCAAACTGTAGCTCTTCCTCTTGCAAAGGCAAACCTGTGCGCGGCGGAGCGATCGCAGAGCAACACTCGCAGCTACGGCGTAGAGGGGCAGCGACTCCTAGTCGCCCACTGATCCATGACCGAATAATCTGCTTGCCTGCCACATTCACAGCAGGCTGTTTCCGGCCAAAAGTGGACACCTGAAATGCCCCTGACCTTTACATCGCCTTGGAAAAGATCGTATTGGCCAACCAAAAACGTGCCTTGAGCAAACGCGGCTAGGTGCGTTCACGCCGCTATAGTCGACGCTATTGCCGACCGTACTTGCAGGAGCTTTTCCAGTGTCTGACATGCCGACCAATTTCGCTTACACCAAGCGCTTCAACACCGTACTCGCCTACATTGATGCCAATCTCGAAGGCGACCTGTCGGTGAGGACGTTGAGCCATGTGGCGAACTTTTCGGCGTTTCACTTCCATCGACAATTCAGCGCGTTCGTAGGAGTGCCTGTCTCACGTTATGTGCAACTGATGCGACTACGACGCGCGGCACATAGCCTAGCCGCCCTCGCGGATCACTCGGTACTGGACGCCGCACTCGGTGCCGGCTTTGAAAGTCCCGAGGCATTTTGCAGGGCGTTCAGACGGGCGTTCGGTATGACGCCGAGTGCGTTCAGGAAGGAACCGAACTGGCAGGTCTGGAATGCGGTATTCGCAATCCCTCACTTTTCTAGGACTATCCTCATGCAAGTACGAATCATAGATTTCCCTGAAGTCAAGGCAGCAGCGCTTGAGCACTGCGGACCAGCCGGGCTCGTCAATGATAGCGTGCGCACGTTCATCGAGTGGCGTATGCAGAGCGGACAGTCGCCAGTGGCATCGAGTCGCACCTTTGGCATTCCCTATAGCAACCCCGATACGACACCTCCACAAGCATTCCGCTTCGCAATCTGCGGCGAGATTCACGAGGCCGTGGCGCCGAATGAGTTCGGCGTGCACGAGATCGTCATTCCTGCCGGTCGCTACGTCGTGGTGCGACACGCGGGGTCACCGGATCACATTGGCGAAACGATCTATCCGATTTACCGCGATTGGCTTCCTGCCAGTGGAGAGGAACTCCGTGACCAGCCGCTATTCTTCAATTACCTGAGCGTCCATCCCGAGACACCACAGGATCAATGGCAAACAGATGTGTATGTTCCGCTGCAATAGCAAAGCAAACAGCTTTCGACCGACACCTAAGCTGCCTGCTATGACAGTCGCTGGCCTAGCGTGGATATCTTTGCCAATCTAGCGGTCGCTTATCCGTTGGGCACAAGATCGCGCTGGGCCAACATCCAGTCGTCGATTCGATATCTTCCTTAACGCACGCAATGCAGAAGCCAAGTCGTATATCTTCGGTTTCAAACCTTGTTGTACCCGATAGATATTCGCTTCCTGAGTAACCTTGGCTGGATGGTCAGAAGTAAGGGTAAGCGCCTCGGAATTCTGCAAGGCAGGGACGACAAGAAGCAAGGAAGTCGTTTTGGAGCCCCGGGAGGCTCCAAAACGAGACAGTTTTTAATACTTAGAGACTGTTTTTAATCCTGAAGACCAAAGGTTCGATCCGCTGTGGATAACTTATTCCACAGTCACCGATTTCGCCAGGTTCCGCGGCTGGTCAACGTCGGTGCCCTTCAGCACGGCCACGTAGTACGACAGCAACTGCAGCGGGATGGTGTAGAGAATCGGCGACAGGATGTCGTGGATGTGCGGCATGTGCACAACGTGCGTGCCTTCACCATTGGTCATGCCGGCCTTTACGTCAGCGAAGACGATCAGCTCGCCGCCACGGGCGCGGACTTCCTGAAGGTTGGACTTCAACTTCTCCAGCAGCTCGTTGTTTGGCGCCACGGTAACCACTGGCATGTCGTTATCCACAAGCGCCAATGGGCCGTGTTTCAGCTCGCCGGCTGGGTAGGCTTCGGCGTGGATGTAGGAGATTTCTTTGAGCTTAAGTGCCCCTTCCATAGCCACCGGGAACTGCGCGCCACGGCCAAGGAACAGGGTGTGGTTCTTCTCGGCGAATAGCTCGGCAATTTTTTCCACAGTGCCGTCCATCGCCAGCGCCTCACCCAGGCGCGCCGGCAGGCGGCGCAGTTCTTCGACCAGCGTGGCTTCAATGCCATTGGCCAAAGTACCGCGGACCTGACCCAGAGACAGGGTCAGCAACAACAGGCCTACGAGTTGAGTGGTGAACGCTTTGGTCGAAGCCACGCCGATTTCGCGACCGGCCTGAGTCAATAGGGTCAGGTCGGATTCACGCACCAGGGAGCTGATGCCGACGTTGCAGATCGCCAGACTGGCCAGGAACCCCAGTTCCTTGGCGTTACGCAGGGCCGCCAGGGTGTCGGCGGTTTCGCCGGACTGGGAGATGGTGACGAACAAGGTGTCAGGCTGCACCACCACCTTGCGGTAGCGGAACTCGCTGGCGACTTCGACCTGGCACGGGATGCCGGCCAGTTCTTCAAGCCAGTAACGCGCAACCATGCCAGCGTGATAGCTGGTGCCGCAAGCGACGATCTGTACGTTGCGCACTTTGGCGAACAGCTCGGCAGCCTGAGGACCGAAGGCTTGTACCAGCACTTGGTTCTGGCTCAGGCGACCTTCCAGGGTGCGCTGTACAACGGACGGTTGCTCGTGGATTTCCTTGAGCATGAAATGGCGGAACTCGCCTTTCTCAGCCGCTTCGGCACCATCACGGTACTGCACGGCTTCGCGCTCTACAGACTGACCGTTAACGTCCCAGATCTGCACGCTGTCGCGATGGATTTCCGCGATATCACCTTCTTCCAGATACATGAAACGGTCGGTTACCTGACGCAGGGCCAACTGGTCGGAAGCCAGGAAGTTTTCACCCAGGCCCAGACCGATTACCAACGGGCTGCCACTACGGGCTGCCACCAGGCGGTCTGGCTGCTGGGCACTGATTACCGCCAGGCCGTATGCACCGTGCAGCTCTTTAACAGTCGCCTTGAGCGCCGCGGTCAGATCAGGCAGATCCTTGAGTTTGTGATTCAGCAAGTGAGCGATGACTTCAGTGTCGGTATCCGAACTGAAGACGTAACCCAAGGCTTTGAGTTGTTCACGCAGAGCTTCGTGGTTTTCGATGATGCCGTTGTGCACCACCGCCAGATCACCGGAGAAATGCGGATGCGCATTGCGCTCGCATGGTGCACCGTGAGTGGCCCAGCGGGTGTGGGCAATCCCCAAACGACCGGCCAGGGATTCTTCAGCCAAAGCCTGCTCCAACTCGCTGACCTTGCCCGGGCGACGCAGGCGCTCGAGTCTTTCGTCGTTGGTGTAAACCGCCACACCGGCACTGTCATACCCGCGGTACTCGAGACGCTTCAGGCCTTCGACCAGGATGGCGGTGATGTTACGTTCTGCTACTGCGCCAACAATTCCACACATGCTATTTCTCCTGACTGACAGCCGCGCAAATCAAATTGATTCCGCGGGCCTGTATCTGATCCCGTGCCGCAAGCGGCAGGCGATCATCGGTAATAAGGGTATGGACGCTGCTCCAGGGCAGTTCCAGGTTGGGAATCTTGCGGCCGATCTTGTCGGCCTCGACCATCACCACCACTTCGCGGGCGACTTCGGCCATGACCCGGCTCAGCCCCAGCAATTCGTTGAAGGTGGTGGTACCGCGAATCAGATCGATGCCATCGGCACCGATGAACAACTGATCAAAGTCGTAAGAGCGTAGTACTTGCTCGGCAACCTGCCCCTGGAAGGACTCCGAATGGGGGTCCCAGGTGCCGCCGGTCATCAGCAACACCGGCTCGTGCTCGAGTTCGCTCAAGGCACTGGCGACATGCAGGGAATTGGTCATCACCACCAAACCCGGTTGTTGACCCAGTTCGGGAATCATCGCCGCGGTGGTGCTGCCGCTGTCGATGATGATCCGCGCATGCTCGCGAATCCGCTTCACTGCAGCACGGGCGATGGCTTGCTTGTACTTGGATACCGGCAGACCAAGGTCGGCCACCAGTTCCTGCGGCATAGTGATCGCACCTCCATAACGACGTAGGAGCAAACCATTGCTTTCAAGCGCTGCAAGATCCTTGCGAATCGTAACTTCAGACGTTTCGAAACGCTTGGCCAGCTCGTCCACACTGACTTCACCCTGCTCATTGAGCAAGGCGAGGATGTTGTGGCGACGTTGGGGAGTATTGCGCTTCGACATAGCGAGGTAAGTTTCGATTCGAAAGATAATGTAAGCAATCAAAACCTATCAACGAAACTTCGTCAAGCGCGAGGCGATAAAAAGTGCTGTGGATAAAAACATCGCAGGCAAGCCTCGCTCCTACGGATTTGTAAAAGCCCTGTAGAAGCGAGGCTTGCCCGCGAATTCAATGGATCTGCCTGTGAATAACTTCAGCCGATCACCAATATGTGGATAACTCAGCTCTTTTTGACTTTCTCAGGCCGTTTCCAGCCATCTATGTTCTTCTGCCGGGCGCGCCCCACAGCCAACTGCGCATTATCCACATTCTGAGTAATGGTCGAACCAGCCGCAGTGGTTGCCCCGGCAGAGATATCCACAGGCGCTACCAACGAGTTGTTTGAACCGATGAAAACATCTTCACCCAGCACGGTTTTCCACTTATTCACACCATCGTAGTTGCAGGTAATGGTGCCGGCGCCAATGTTGGTGCGCGCGCCAATTTCGGCGTCGCCCAAGTAGCTCAAATGACCGGCCTTGGCACCCTCGCCCAAATGCGCGTTTTTAAGCTCGACGAAGTTACCCACATGCGCCCGTGCTTCCAGCACCGTGCCTGGACGCAAACGCGCGAACGGACCGGCATCGCTGCCTTCACCCAGAATCGCGCCTTCGATATGGCTGTTTGCCTTGATCACCACACCTTTACGCAGGGTGCTGTCCTTGATCACGCAGTTCGGGCCAATCACCACGTCGTCTTCGATGACAACCTTGCCTTCGAGGATCACGTTGATATCGATCAGCACGTCACGGCCAACGGTCACTTCACCGCGTACGTCGAAACGTGCGGGGTCGCGCAGCGTCACACCCTGGGCCATCAAACGGCGACCCGCGCGCAACTGATAGTGACGCTCAAGCTCAGAAAGCTGCTTGCGGTCGTTGGCACCCTGCACTTCCATGGCATCGTGAGGATACTCGGTGGCCACAACCAGACCGTCGCTGACTGCCATGGCAATCACGTCAGTGAGGTAGTACTCGCCCTGGGCATTGTTGTTGGAGAGACGGCTCATCCACCCGCCAAGACTTTCGAAAGGCAACGCCAGAATGCCGGTGTTACCCTCGGTGATCGCACGCTCGGCTTCGTTGGCGTCCTTCTGCTCGACGATGGCGGTAACGTTGCCGTCAGCGTCGCGAACGATACGACCGTAACCAGTCGGGTCATCCAGCTCGACAGTCAGCAGCCCGAGTTGCTTGGGGGCCACTTTTTTGAGCAGGCGCTGCAGGGTTTCCACTTCAATCAGCGGTACGTCACCGTAAAGGATCAGCACGGTATCGGCTTTGATAAAGGGTACGGCCTGGGCCACGGCATGGCCGGTGCCGAGCTGTTTGTCCTGAAGGACGAAATTCAGATCATCCGCAGCCAGACGTTCACGCACTGCTTCGGCGCCGTGGCCGATAACCACGTGGATGCGTTGTGGATCAAGTTGCCGGGCGCTGTGGATAACATGACCAAGCATTGAGTTGCCGGCAATCGGGTGCAGGACTTTCGGCAAGGCAGAACGCATGCGCGTACCTTGGCCAGCAGCGAGGATAACGATTTCAAGAGACATGACAGACTACCAATCCTGGGTGGTCAGCGGCTGTGACCAAGTGATGAACATCGGAAAAGAAAAAGGGTAGCCGAGGCTACCCTTTTTAATCAATCGCACAATAAGCGAGCCTTAGTGGCCGAACTTCTTGCGGATCTGCTGGACGGTGCGCAGCTGAGCTGCAGCCTCGGCCAGACGTGCGGCGGCAGAACCGTAGTCGAATTCCGCGCCCCGCTCATGCAAGGCCTTCTCGGCAGCCTTAACGGCTTCCTGAGCGGAGGCTTCGTCCAGGTCGGCAGCACGCTGCACGGTGTCGGCAAGAACCTTGACCATGTTCGGCTGAACCTCGAGGAAACCACCGGAGATGTAATACACCTCCTCTTCCCCGCCCTGCTTGACCAGGCGGATCGGACCTGGCTTCAGATTAGTGATCAACGGCGCGTGACCCAGAGCGATACCAAGATCACCCAGTGCACCGTGCGCAATCACCATCTCGACCAGACCGGAAAAGATTTCTCCTTCCGCGCTGACGATATCGCAATGGACTGTCATAGCCATCTGATTGCCTCACCCTAAATGAGCGCCCGTTGCCGGGCGCCGGGATTACAGTTTCTTGGCTTTCTCGATCGCTTCTTCGATGCCGCCGACCATGTAGAACGCTTGTTCTGGCAGGTGGTCGTAGTCACCGTTGAGGATGCCTTTGAAGCCAGCAATGGTGTCTTTCAGGGAAACGTATTTACCCGATGCACCGGTGAAGACTTCAGCCACGAAGAACGGCTGCGACAAGAAACGCTGGATCTTACGAGCGCGGTTTACCAACTGCTTGTCGGCTTCCGACAGCTCGTCCATACCCAGGATCGCAATGATGTCCTTCAGTTCTTTGTAGCGCTGCAGCACGTACTGAACACCGCGAGCGGTATCGTAGTGATCGTTGCCGATCACGTTCGGATCCAGCTGACGCGAAGTCGAGTCCAGTGGGTCTACCGCTGGGTAGATACCCAGGGAAGCGATGTCACGGGACAGAACGACGGTGGCGTCCAAGTGGGCGAAGGTGGTCGCCGGCGACGGGTCAGTCAAGTCGTCCGCTGGTACGTATACGGCCTGGATCGAAGTAATCGAACCTTGCTTGGTCGAAGTGATGCGCTCTTGCAGTACGCCCATCTCTTCAGCCAGGGTCGGCTGGTAACCTACTGCAGAAGGCATACGGCCCAGCAGTGCGGATACTTCGGTACCGGCCAGGGTGTAACGATAGATGTTGTCGACGAACAGCAGAACGTCGTTACCTTCGTCACGGAACTTCTCGGCCATGGTCAGACCGGTCAGAGCTACGCGCAGACGGTTACCCGGCGGCTCGTTCATCTGACCGTATACCAGTGCCACTTTGTCCAGAACGTTGGAATCCTTCATCTCGTGGTAGAAGTCGTTACCCTCACGAGTACGCTCACCCACACCGGCGAACACGGAATAACCGCTGTGCTCGATGGCGATGTTACGGATCAGTTCCATCATGTTTACGGTTTTGCCTACACCGGCACCACCGAACAGACCGACTTTACCGCCCTTGGCGAACGGGCAAACCAGGTCGATAACCTTGATGCCGGTTTCCAGCAGGTCGTTGCCGCCCGCTTGTTCAGCGAAGGATGGCGCAGGACGGTGAATGCCCCAGCGCTCTTCGGTGTCGATCGGGCCAGCTTCGTCAATCGGGTTACCCAGTACGTCCATGATCCGGCCCAGGGTCGCTTTACCGACCGGTACGGAGATGGCAGCACCAGTGTCGATAACGTCCAGACCGCGCTTCAAGCCTTCGGTGGAACCCATCGCAATGGTACGAACTACGCCGTCGCCCAGCTGCTGCTGAACTTCCAGGGTAGTTTCCGCGCCTTGTACTTTCAGCGCGTTGTAGATGCTCGGTACGCTGTCGCGTGGAAATTCCACGTCGATAACGGCGCCGATGATTTGAACGATACGTCCGCTACTCATAGCTGGATCCTCTGAATATTTGAACCGTTAAACCGCGGCAGCGCCGCCAACGATTTCCGAGATCTCTTGGGTGATCGCAGCCTGACGCGCCTTGTTGTAGACCAGCTGCAATTCGCTGATCAAATCACCGGCGTTGTCGGTAGCGTTCTTCATCGCGATCATCCGCGCAGCTTGTTCAGCCGCGTTGTTCTCGACCACCGCCTGGTAGACCTGCGACTCCACGTAACGGACCATCAAGCCATCAAGCAGCTCTTTGGCGTCCGGCTCGTAGAGGTAGTCCCAGTGGTGCTTAAGACCTTGATCCGGGGTTGCTACCAGTGGAATTAACTGCTCCACGATAGGCGTCTGCGTCATGGTGTTGATGAACTTGTTGGACACCATGGAAAGGCGGTCAATCCGACCGTCCAAGTAGGCATCCAGCATCACCTTGACGCTGCCGATCAGATCATTGATCGACGGCTCTTCACCCAGGTGGCTGATAGCTGCTACGACGTTACCGCCGAAGTTGCGGAAGAAAGCCGCACCCTTGCTACCCACTACACACAGGTCGATCTCGACGCCGTTTGCTTTGTTTACCGCCATGTCCTTGACCAGGGCCTTGAACAGGTTGGTATTCAAGCCACCACACAAACCACGGTCAGTGCTCACTACAACATAACCGACGCGCTTTACTTCACGGTCGATCATGAACGGGTGGCGATATTCCGGGTTGGCGTTGGCCAGATGACCAATAACCTGGCGGATGCGCTCCGCATAAGGACGGCTAGCAGCCATGCGCATTTGTGCCTTGCGCATTTTGCTGACCGCCACTTTTTCCATGGCGCTGGTAATCTTTTGCGTGCTTTTGATGCTCGCAATCTTACTGCGAATCTCTTTTGCGCCTGCCATGTAACACCTATCAGGTTAGCAAGCGGGAGCCTCGCGGCCCCCGCTGCGGCTTACCAGGTTTGGGTGGCCTTGAACTTCTCGATACCGGCTTTCATGCCGCCATCGATTTCGTCATTGAAGTCACCCTTCACGTTGATCTTGGCCATCAAATCGGCGTGATCGCGGTTGAAGTAAGCAATCAGCGCTTGCTCGAAGCTGCCGACCTTGGTGATTTCGACGTCAGTCAGGAACCCACGCTCAGCGGCATACAGCGACAGCGACATGTCGGCGATCGACATTGGCGCGTATTGCTTCTGCTTCATCAGCTCGGTAACGCGCTGACCATGCTCAAGTTGCTTACGGGTCGCTTCGTCCAGGTCAGAAGCGAACTGGGCGAATGCCGCCAGTTCACGGTACTGAGCCAGAGCGGTACGGATACCACCGGACAGCTTCTTGATGATCTTGGTCTGAGCGGCACCACCCACACGGGATACCGAAACACCGGCGTTCACTGCAGGACGGATGCCCGAGTTGAACATGGCCGATTCCAGGAAGATCTGACCGTCGGTGATGGAAATCACGTTGGTCGGAACGAACGCGGAAACGTCGCCAGCCTGAGTTTCGATGATCGGCAGTGCGGTCAGGGAACCGGTTTTGCCGGTCACTGCGCCGTTGGTGAACTTCTCTACGTATTCTTCCGAAACGCGGGAAGCGCGCTCCAACAGACGGGAGTGGAGATAGAACACGTCGCCTGGGTAAGCTTCACGGCCTGGTGGACGGCGCAGCAGCAGGGAAATCTGGCGGTAAGCCACTGCTTGCTTGGACAGATCGTCATAAACGATCAGCGCGTCTTCACCGCGGTCGCGGAAGAATTCGCCCATGGTGCAACCGGCGTAAGGTGCCAGGTATTGCAGCGCAGGAGATTCCGAAGCACTGGCAGCCACGATGATCGTGTTGGCCAGGGCGCCGTTTTCTTCCAGCTTGCGAACCACGTTGGCGATGGTCGATTGCTTCTGACCGATGGCTACGTAGACGCAGAAAATGCCGCTGTTCTTCTGGTTGATGATCGCGTCGATCGCCAGAGCGGTTTTACCGATCTGACGGTCACCGATGATCAGCTCACGCTGGCCACGGCCGACAGGGATCATGGCATCGACAGCCTTGTAGCCAGTCTGTACAGGCTGGTCTACCGACTTACGCCAGATCACGCCTGGAGCAACTTTCTCGACCGCGTCGGTCTCGGTGTTGCCCAGTGGACCTTTGCCGTCAACAGGGTTACCCAGTGCGTCGACTACGCGACCCAGCAGTTCCTTACCAACCGGAACTTCCAGGATGCGGCCAGTGCACTTGGCGCTCATGCCTTCAGCCAGAGACTGGTATGCGCCCAAAATAACGGCACCTACGGAGTCTTGCTCCAGGTTGAGGGCCATACCGTAGACGCCGCCCGGAAACTCGATCATCTCGCCGGACATAACGTCGGCCAGACCGTGAATCCGCACGATACCGTCAGATACGCTGACGATAGTGCCTTCGTTACGGGCTTGGGAGGTCACATCGAGCTTGTCGATGCGGCCCTTGATAATTTCACTTATTTCGGAAGGATTGAGTTGCTGCATTGCTCTGCTGCCCCTTCAAACTCAAGATTTCAATGCTTCGGCAAGTTTCGCGATTTTGCCGCGAATCGAGCCATCGATAACCAGGTCGCCGGCGCGGATGACAACGCCCCCAATAAGGGAACTGTCTTCCTCGACTTGCAGGCGCACTTCCCGGTTGAGTCGTGCACTGAGAACCTTGGCGAGTTTGTCTTGCTGTTCTTGGTTCAATGCGAAAGCACTGGTTACTTCTACGTCTACCGATTTCTCCTGCTCGGCCTTGTACAGGTCGAACAGGTTGGCGATCTCCGGCAAAAGCAGGAGACGGTCGTTTTCGGCAACGACGTGGATGAAGTTCTGTGCCTTGGCATCAAACTTGTCACCGCACACGTCAATGAACGTGGCGGCCTTTTCTGCGCTCGTCAGTCGCGGGGCCTTGAGCACACGCTGCATGGTGTCGTCTTCCGACACCGCTGCTGCCAGGCCGAGCATGGCTGACCAATTGGCCAGTTGCTGGTGGGCCTGAGCGTGCTCGAAGGCCGCCTTAGCGTAAGGTCGGGCCAACGTGGTCAGTTCTGCCATGATCGCCCTCGCTTAGATTTCAGCAGCCAGTTGTTTAACCAGCTCTGCGTGCGCGTTTTGATCGATTGTGGCACCCAGGATCTTCGCGGCACCGCCAACGGCCAGGCTACCCACTTGGGCGCGCAGCGCGTCTTTGACGCTGTTCAGTTCCTGTTCGATCTCGGCCTGAGCCTGAGCCTTCACACGGTCAGCTTCGACGCGAGCCTGTTCACGGGCTTCGTCGACGATCTGAGTACCGCGTTTCTTGGCTTGCTCGATGATTTCAGCTGCCTGAGCTTTCGCTTCGCGCAGTTGCTGACCCACTTTCTCATGGGCCAACTCCAAGTCGCGAGCTGCTCGGCTGGCAGCGTCCAATCCATCCGCGATCTTCTTTTGACGTTCGTGCAGTGCCGCGATGACCGGAGGCCATACGAACTTCATGCAGAACAGTACAAAAATCAGGAACGCAACGGACTGGCCAATCAGGGTCGCATTAATGTTCACGCCAACACCTCGCAGTTACGTTGTCCATCACATCTAATTACTCGGAAAATCCGGGTAATTAGCCAGCGATCTGACCAACGAACGGGTTCGCAAAGGTGAAGAACAGAGCGATACCAACACCGATCATGGTTACGGCGTCGAGCAGACCGGCAACGATGAACATTTTAACTTGCAGCATTGGAACCATTTCTGGTTGACGCGCGGCGCCTTCCAGGAACTTGCCGCCCAACAGGCCGAAACCAATTGCGGTACCCAGTGCGCCCAGGCCGATCAACAGTGCAACAGCGATAGCGGTTAGACCAACTACAGTTTCCATCTTTCCTCCCGACTTTTACGTCGTATGGTTTAGGTTTTTTAGATTAAAGCGGTAAAACAAATCGTTTCAGAGGCCCCGTAAGGCCCCCCTCCCGTTTGACCGGGAGGGACATCAGACTAGTCGAGACTGGTCTTAATGGTTTTCTTCGTGCGCCATCGACAGGTAGACGATGGTCAGCATCATGAAGATGAACGCCTGCAGGGTGATGATCAGGATGTGGAATACCGCCCACGCCCACTGCAGAACGATGCCCAGGCCACTCAGCCAGAGCAGACCGCTGCCGAACATCACAGCGATCAGAATGAAGACCAGCTCGCCGGCGTACATGTTGCCGAATAGACGCAGAGCCAGGGAGATCGGCTTGGCGATCAGGGTCACGAATTCCAGCAGGAAGTTCACCGGGATCAGCAGCGCCTGAAGGAAAATGTTCTTGCTGCCAAACGGATGCAGGGTCAGCTCGCCGATGAAGCCGCCGAGGCCCTTGATCTTGATGCTATAGAAAATGATCAGTGCGAAAACCGAGAACGCCATGGCCAGGGTCGCGTTCGGGTCGGTTGTCGACACGGCGCGGAACGGAATGTGGTGGTCGCCGGAGATCAGGATGGCCAGTTGAGGAATCCAGTCGACCGGTATCAGGTCGACGGCGTTCATCATGAAGACCCAGACGAAGATGGTCAGTGCCAGCGGTGCAATCACCGGGCTACGGCCATGGAAGCTGTCTTTCACGCTGCCATCGACGAATTCGACCAAAACTTCAACGAAGTTCTGCAAAGCACCTGGCTGACCGGAAGTCGCCTTCTTTGCCGCCATGCGGAAAAGAAGAACGAAGATCAGACCCAATGCGACCGACCAGCCGAGGGTATCGACGTGGAAAGCCCAGAAGCCCATTTCCTTGGCTTCTGCTGCGGTGTGGGCAAAGCCCCAGCCGCCTGTAGGGTGCTGACCGAAAGTCAGGTTTTGCAAGTGGTGCTGGATATAGCCCGAAGCGGTTGTTTCTGCCATGGTTGCCTCAAACGCCCTAAGGTCTCGAAAGTCTTGTTTTCATCAACAGGGGAGCGAACCAGCTGACCAGTTGGGTCAGCACGAAGACGCCGAATACCGCTAGCGGCGCCAATGGCTTCACACCTGCGAACGTCAATGCAAAGAGCACCGCCGTCAAAATCATTTTGCCCGCCTCGCCGGCATAAAATGACCTGACGATGGCTTGAGCTGCTCGGGCGCCGGAAAACCGAAATGCCCTATGAGCGAAATAAACATTGGGAAGCAAGGCTATCAGGCCTCCGCAAAGTCCCGAGTACCCGGCAACGACTCCATACCATTGCCAGAGCGCCAAAGCGGCAATCAGCAAAATGACAAACTGAGCCATCAACACCGGAAAAACTGCCAGGCGATGGAACGGCAAGCGGTTTGGCGTGCGGGTTTCCATCACTATTGCTCTCCAATGGTCGGCTGCCGAAATTCAATAACTTGGCATAATTTGTGCCGACAAAATGCGCGCAGAGTATAGGGGCGGTTCTGCCCCTATTCAACTGTCAGGTAGTGATTTCCGACTGCGCGCTACATGAGAAAATGTTTCAGCGGATATGTGCAAGTACGCCTTGAAGCTCATCCAAAGAGTTGTAACCAATTACCAACTGCCCTTTTCCCTTCTTACCGTGGCGGATCTGCACCGCAGAGCCTAGGCGCTCGGCCAGACGCTGCTCCAACCGGGCGATATCGGGGTCCGGTTTTGCAGGTTCAACGGGCTCCGGTTTGCCACTCAACCACTGGCGAACCAGTGCTTCAGTTTGGCGCACAGTCAGTCCACGTGCGACAACATGTCGCGCCCCTTCGACCTGTTGATTGTCCGGCAAACCGAGCAACGCACGTGCATGACCCATTTCCAGGTCGCCGTGGGACAACATAGTCTTGATAACCTCGGGCAGCGAGATCAGGCGCAACAGATTGGCCACGGTCACCCGGGACTTACCTACAGCTTCGGCCACTTGTTGCTGGGTCAGTTGAAATTCCTGCTGCAAACGCTGCAAGGCCACCGCTTCTTCGATCGGGTTGAGATCTTCGCGCTGGATGTTCTCGATCAGCGCCATTGCAATCGCGGTTTCATCCGGCACATCGCGAACCATCGCCGGGATGGTTTCCTGACCAGCTTGCTGGC
The DNA here is from genome assembly GCF_002277815.1 of Pseudomonas sp. ERMR1:02. Classification (GTDB taxonomy): domain Bacteria; phylum Pseudomonadota; class Gammaproteobacteria; order Pseudomonadales; family Pseudomonadaceae; genus Aquipseudomonas. Next base: position 132,342 of record NZ_NKJI01000001.1, on the reverse strand, counting down.
TGGCGCGCCAGCGGCGTTCGCCAGCGATGATTTCGAAACGACCGCCACCGATCGGGCGAACCACGATCGGCTGCATCACCCCTTGGGCCTTGATCGACTGCGCCAGCTCTTCGAGCGCTTGAGTATCCATATCGCGACGGGGCTGATACTTGCCGCGCTGGAGCAAATCCAGCGGCAGGTGTTGCAGCTCACGCTGATCGGCTTGCACCGCTTGTTCTTCCAGCGAGCTGATCGTTGGACCACTCAGCAGTGCATCCAGTCCACGTCCGAGACCTCGTTTCTTGACGGCCATGGGGATTCCTTAAGTTGCCTGAGCAGCAGCGATGCGTGAGTTTTTACGCTGACGACGAACCATTTCGCCGGCCAGAGCCAGATAGGCCACGGCGCCGCGCGAAGATTTGTCGTACGCCAGCGCCGGCATGCCATAGCTCGGAGCTTCAGCCAGACGGATGTTGCGCGGAATGACGGTGTCGTAGAGCTGATCGCCGAAGTGTTCCTTGAGCTGCGCCGACACATCGTTCATCAGGCTCAGGCGCGGGTCGTACATTGTCCGCAACAAGCCTTCGACCTTGAGATTAGGGTTAAGCAATTCAGCGATTCGCTTGATGTTATCCACAAGGTCACTCAGACCTTCGAGTGCAAAGTACTCGCACTGCATGGGGATAATTACCCCGTCTGCGGCAACCAATGCATTCAACGTCAGCATTGAAAGCGACGGTGGGCAGTCGATCAAAATGTAATCGTAGTTTTCGCGGATAGGCGCCAACGCACTGCGCAGGCGGCTTTCCTTCATCTGCATTTCCAGCAGTACCACCTCGGCCGCAGTCAGGTCGCGGTTCGCCGGCAACAACTGGTAACCACCGTGCTCGGAGTAATGCATGGCCTGGGCCAGATCACACTCGCCGATCAGCAAGTCATAGACCGAGTTTTCCAGGCCGTGTTTATCCACACCGCTACCCATGGTGGCGTTGCCCTGTGGATCGAGATCGATCAACAACACCCGGCGCTTGGTGGCGACGAGGGATGCTGCGAGGTTGATGCAGGTGGTGGTCTTGCCCACACCACCCTTTTGGTTCGCTATCGCGAATACCTTAGCCATTCTTGCTTGTGTTCCCAATCATGCCGTGCGGCGCAGTATCAGCAGATGGCGTTGGCCTTGGCAACCAGGTACGGCCAGGGCGTGTTCGCTATCGAGGTGGAAGTCTGTCGGCAATGCTACCAGCTCATCGGCGGGATGAACGCCTTTCATTGCCAGCCAGCGTGTATCGGCGTCACCGAGGTGGCGAGTCCAGTTGGTGAAGTTTTCCATGCTGCTGAATGCACGGGAAATGATCCCGTTGAAGGGCTGAGCAGGCTGAAAAGCTTCAACGCGACTGTGGATAACTTGCAGGTTATCCAGTTTGAGTTCGAGTTTAACCTGGGTGAGGAAGCGGGTTTTCTTGCCGTTGCTGTCCAGACAGGTGACTTGAGACTGCGGAAACAGGATGGCCAGCGGAATGCCCGGCATGCCGCCGCCACTACCAACGTCCAGCCAGCGACCATTTTCGATGAACGACATCGCGCTCAGACTATCGAGCAAATGCCGGGACACCATTTCATCGGGATCGCGCACGGCGGTCAGGTTGTAGGCCTTGTTCCATTTTATCAACAGGGCGAGATAACCCAGCAATTGTGTTTGCTGTGTTTCTGTCAGCGTGACACCGAGCAGGCGAGCACCTGTGGATAACTCTTCGGCATGTTGCGAGGTGACCAACGAACTCAAGCGCTTTGCTCCAACTGACGGCCCGCGCCGCGTTTTTTCAAATGAATCATCAACAGCGAAATCGCCGCCGGCGTAACACCCGGGATACGTGACGCCTGGCCCAGGGTTTCCGGACGGGTCGCACCGAGCTTGCTCTGGATCTCTTTGGAGAGGCCCGAAATGTTCGTGTAATCGATATCCACAGGCAGTTTTGTGTTTTCACTGGCGCGCAGACGGGCGATTTCATCCTGTTGACGATCAATGTAACCGGCGTACTTGGTCTTGATTTCGACCTGCTCGGCGACCTGTGGATCTTCTGCGCCTTCACCGGTTACGGCGATCAGACCAGCGTAGTCGATTTCCGGGCGGCTCAAGAGGTTGAGCAAGTTGTATTCGTGGGTCAGCGGCGTGCCGAATTTTTCGGCAATGGCATCGCCCTGCAAGGTGCCAGGGCGAACCCAGGTACTTTTCAGGCGTTGTTCTTCCAGCAAGATGCTTTCGCGTTTTTTACTGAACGCAGCCCAACGCTCGTCATCGACCAGGCCTAGCTCGCGACCCTTTTCGGTCAAACGCAAGTCGGCGTTGTCTTCTCGCAGAATCAAACGGTACTCGGCGCGGGAAGTAAACATACGGTATGGCTCTTGGGTACCCAGGGTAATCAGGTCGTCGACCAACACCCCGATGTATGCCTCATCGCGACGCGGACACCAGGCATCTTTGCCTTGTGCACGCAGCGCGGCATTGGTTCCGGCCAGCAAACCCTGGGCACCGGCTTCTTCGTAACCGGTGGTGCCGTTGATTTGTCCGGCGAAGAACAGGCCGCCGATGACTTTGGTTTCCAGGCTGTATTTCAGGTCGCGAGGATCAAAATAGTCATATTCGATGGCGTAACCCGGACGAACGATGTGTGCGTTTTCCATACCGCGGATCGATTGCACGATCTGCAATTGCACATCGAACGGAAGGGATGTGGATATCCCGTTCGGGTACAGCTCGTTAGTCGTCAGTCCTTCCGGTTCGATGAAGACCTGATGACTTTCCTTGTCGGCAAAGCGATGGATTTTGTCTTCGATCGACGGGCAGTAACGCGGGCCTATGCCTTCGATCACGCCGGAATACATCGGCGATCGATCAAGGTTGGCAGCAATGATTTCGTGGGTGCGGGCGTTGGTATGGGTAATCCAGCAGCTGATCTGCCTTGGATGCTGTTCTTTTGACCCCATGAACGACATCACCGGAATTGGCGTATCACCCGCTTGCTCGGTCATCACCGAGAAATCCACAGACCGCGCGTCAATACGCGGTGGGGTACCGGTTTTCAGGCGACCAACACGCAAAGGCAATTCACGTAGACGCTGAGCAAGGGCTATCGATGGTGGATCACCCGCACGACCGCCGGAAAAATTCTGCATTCCGATGTGGATAAGTCCACCGAGGAAGGTACCTGTGGTCAAAACAACCGAGTCCGCGAGGAAACGCAAGCCCATTTGGGTGACCACACCACGTACCTGGTCCTGCTCTACGATCAAATCATCAGCGGCCTGTTGAAATATCCACAGGTTCGGCTGGTTTTCAAGGATTTCGCGGATAGCGGCTTTGTACAGAACCCGGTCTGCCTGAGCACGGGTTGCGCGTACGGCAGGACCTTTGCGGCTGTTCAATACGCGAAATTGAATACCACCTTTGTCGGTGGCCATGGCCATCGCGCCGCCAAGGGCATCGATTTCTTTAACCAGATGGCTTTTGCCGATCCCGCCAATCGCGGGGTTGCAGCTCATGGCACCGAGAGTTTCCACGTTATGCGTCAGCAACAGGGTTTTCACCCCCATACGTGCTGAGGCCAGTGCTGCCTCGGTACCGGCATGACCGCCGCCGATGACGATCACTTCAAAACGGGAAGGGAAATCCACCACGCACCTCGTGCCTGCTTAAGTAGGTAATTCAGGAATAGTTTGAGCTCAGGTTTTTGGACCTGGTCGACAAGTATAGGGACTTCGCCCTTCCTAAAGAACCCTTTGCACAAAATTTAACCAGCTGTGGAGAAGTCGAGGTTATAGAAATTAAAAAGAGAGAAATTTATTAAATCTTTGTTTTTATGTTTATTTCTACTGACCGGCTTTTCTGTGGATAGATTAATACAGCCCTTTATTTACGTCGTGTACAGAGATTCAAAACCCTGTGATCATGTGGCAATGAGGCCCTTGGATAACCGCTTTAAGCCTGTGGATGAATGAGGTGGTTATCCACAGAGGTGGTTATCTTCAGTTTTGACGCCCTGTTATCAACTGCCCTTAGCGGCAGTTATTCACAGAGCTTAATCCACAGAAAAACGGTGGATGACTGTTTTTCAGGCACGGCAAAACCGCTCGAGCAGAAGAAATCCGCTCGGCACCAGCAGGTAATTTCAGAAAAGGAGAGAACAGACAGGCACGAATGGCCTGTCTGTGGACAACGGAGGGATTATTTACCGATGCAGAAACTGGAGAATATTCGTCCCAACAAATCATCGGAACTGAAGGCGCCGGTTATTTCCCCGAGGAATTGCTGAGCCTGTCGCAGATCCTCGGCCAACAATTCGCCGGCTCCGGCCAGGGTCAGCTGCGCCCGACCGTGTTCGAGGGAGGCACTGGCATGATGTAACGCCTCGAGGTGACGCCTGCGAGCGCTGAAGCTGCTTTCCGAGGTCTGTTCGTAACCCATGCAGGCCTTGAGGTGATCGCGCAATAACTCCAGGCCGACGCCGCCAGATTTAGCGCTCAGGCTGATGGTGACATGGCCATCCTCGCTGACTTCCAGGGCAATGGCTTCGCTCGTGAGGTCCGCCTTGTTACGAATCAGCGTGACTTTCGCCGGATCGGGGCGGGTTTCGAGGAATTCCGGCCACAGTGCAAATGGATCAATTGCCTCGGGGGCTGTGGCATCGACGACCAGTAGCACTCGATCGGCTTCACCAATGGCTTTCAATGCTCGCTCAACGCCGATTTTTTCCACATGGTCATCGGTATCCCGCAGCCCAGCTGTGTCTACCACGTGCAATGGCATGCCATCGATGTGGATATGTTCGCGAAGTACATCCCGGGTGGTGCCGGCAATTTCTGTGACGATAGCCGCTTCACGACCGGCCAGTGCATTGAGCAAGCTGGATTTCCCGGCATTCGGCCGACCGGCGATCACCACAGTCATGCCATCGCGCAGCAAGGCCCCTTGCCCGGCTTCACGCAATACCTTGGATAACTCATCACGTACCTTGTCGAGCATATTCAAAACATGGCCATCGGCAAGGAAGTCGATTTCTTCTTCCGGAAAGTCGATTGCCGCTTCGACATAGATGCGCAGGCCGATCAGTTGCTCGGTGAGGCTATGCACACGTGCCGAAAAGGCGCCTTGTAAGGAGCGCAGTGCATTGCGAGCCGCCTGTGCGGAACTGGCTTCGATCAGGTCCGCGATTGCTTCGGCCTGGGCCAGATCGAGCTTGTCGTTCAGGAATGCACGTTCGCTGAATTCTCCTGGCCGGGCGAGACGACAACCCAGTTCAAGGCAGCGCTGGAGCAGCATATCCAGAACAATCGGGCCACCATGACCCTGCAGTTCCAGCACGTCTTCGCCGGTGAAAGAGTTCGGTCCAGGAAAGTACAGCGCGATACCCTGATCCAGTACCTCGTCATTTTCTCCGAGGAACGGACCATAGTGGGCGAAACGCGGCTTTAGTTCGCGTCCGCTGAAGGCCTTGGCCGCAACGCTGGCCAACGGCCCGGAAATACGAACGATGCCCACGCCACCACGACCCTGAGCGGTGGCGACGGCGGCGATGGTTTCACGAGGAGCGTTCATAAACCGGTATCCAGACAAAAGTGACAGATAGCAAAACGCCCCACTAGGGGGCGTTTTGAGTGGTTATTCACAGTGTAAGTCAGGCAGTCGCTTTGGTAGCCGCTTCGATCTTACGAGTGATGTACCACTGTTGAGCGATCGACAGGCAGTTGTTCACTACCCAGTACAGTACCAGACCTGCCGGGAACCACAGGAAGAAGAAGGTGAAGATGATTGGCATCAACTTCATCACTTTGGCCTGCATCGGGTCCGGTGGAGTCGGGTTCAGCTGCTGCTGGATGAACATGGTTGCACCCATGATGATCGGCAGAATGAAGAACGGATCCTTGATCGAAAGGTCAGTAATCCACAGCATGAACGGCGCTTGGCGCATTTCAACGCTTTCCAGCAGAACCCAGTACAACGAAAGGAAAACCGGCATCTGCACGAGGATTGGCAAGCAACCACCCAACGGATTGATCTTCTCTTTCTTGTACAGCTCCATCATGGCTTGCGACATTTTCTGCCGGTCATCGCCATGTTGCTCTTTCAGCGCAGCCAGTTTTGGTGCCACTGCACGCATACGGGCCATGGATTTGTAGCTGGCAGCCGACAATGGGAAGAAGATCCCTTTGATCAGCATGGTCAGGAAAATGATCGACCAACCCCAATTACCCACAATGGCGTGGATATGTTGCAGCAACCAGAAGATCGGTTGAGCGATGAACCACAGGATGCCGTAGTCGACAGTCAGTTCCAGACCTGGGGATAACTCTTTCAGCACAGCCTGGCTTTTCGGACCAGCGTAGAGAATCGCGCTGGTTTCTGCCTTGGCACCCGGCGCGACAGTCAGAGACGGGCCGGTGTAACCGATGATGTAGTTGCCTTTGCTGTCTTTACGGGTCTGGACGACGTTACTTTCGCCCTTGGCCGGAATCCAGGCGGTCACGAAGTAGTGTTGCAACCAGGCAACCCATCCACCGGTGACGGTTTCTTTAAGCGCAGCCTTATCCATGTCCTTCATGGACACTTTTTTGTACGGCTCGGAACTTGTCCACAGGGCAGCGCCCAGGTAAGTCGCGGTGCCGGTAGCAGTGCTGGAAGACGGATCGGAGCTGGCGTCACGCTTCAATTGCGCGAACATCGCACCGGACCAGGGCTGAGCACTTTGGTTGTCGATCAAGTAGGAAACGGTTACGTCGTACAGGCCACGTTTCAGGGTGAAACGCTTGATGTAATTGACGCCGTCCTTGCTGAACTTCAGGTCCACGACCAATTGGTCCTGACCGTCAGCCAGTTGATAAATCTTCTTCTCCGAAGAGTAAACCGGACGACCGGCAGGACTTGCGTCCGGCCCGTTGCTGCCAATCAGGCCGCTTTGAGCCAAATAAGTCCGCTCGTTGCCGTTATCGAACAGTTGGAAAGGAATTTCCGGATGGTCCTGGCGACGTGGATACAGCGGCAGAGTCAGTTGGGCAACATCACCACCTTGTGGATCGATAGCCAGGTTGAGCACATCCGTTTTGATCTGGATGAGGTCGGTGCTAACAGCTACCGGAGTTTCGGCAGGTGCGCTGGTATCGTTTGCGGCGCGTGGAATGTCGTCACTGACGGACGCTTTATTGCCAGTTGCCGTATCCGGGAAGCCCGGTGCGGTCGTACTGGAAGCAACATTCTGAGTCGGCAAGGCAGCCTGACCATAGTCCTGGTTCCATTTAAGAACCATAACGTAGGACACGATTGCCAGGGCGACGATCAGGATCGTGCGTTTGATATCCATGATTACTCGGCCATCGAAGAAGAACGGGAGGTAGGGATAGGTGGAACCGGGTCATAACCACCGGGATTCCACGGATGACAGCGACCTAAACGACGAAAGGTCAGCCAGCCACCGCGCAGAAGGCCATGATTTTCGATGGCTTCCAACGCGTAGCAGGAACAACTAGGGTAGAAACGACAGTGACTGGCCATCAGGGGACTAATGGCATAGCGATAAAACTGGATCGGAACGAGTGCCAGTTTACGCATCTGGACTGTCTACCCCTACAGTTTCGGTTTTGACTGCTGGTACCGGCGAGCTACGTGCCAGACGCTTCCAGAGTTTGCCGAAATGCTGAATCAATTCGGGGTTTTCTACGTCCCCCAAACCTTTGCGCGCGACGATAACAATGTCCCAGCCGACCAGTGAATCCTGGTTCAGGCGAAACGATTCGCGCATCAGACGTTTGAGGCGATTGCGCTCGACGGAGAGCTTTACGCTCTTTTTCCCGATAACCAGCCCGAGACGGGGGTGATCAAGATCGTTGTTGCGCGCAAGGAGCAGGAGACTTTTCCCCGGAACCTTGCCGGTAGGGGAGTCAAAGACTGCCTTGAAATGCCGGGGTGTAAGCAGACGCTTTTCCCGACTGAAGTCCTGACTCACCTCCAGTGCCGGATTATCAAACTGCCAGACGCGCACGACCTTTGGCGCGACGACGCGACAGGACGGCACGACCGTTCTTGGTAGCCATGCGAGCACGGAAACCGTGGGTACGAGCGCGTTTGATAGTGCTTGGTTGGAAAGTACGTTTCATTGTCGTGTTACCTGGTTCGTCCACAACGGGCCGGAATGGCCCCCGTTTTAAGAGACCGGGGATTCTAGAGAAAGCAAGCCTCTAGGTCAATTTCCAACCAACGTTTCCCTATAAATAGATCTTCAGACGTTCGACCTGAGTGCGAACCAATGGGTAAACATAAAAATAAAGAAGGAAAGTATTTAAAGCTTTTCTGTAAAGCTTATAAAGACTAGGGGGACGCCTATCTGTGGATAACTGTCTTCAGCCCTTATTTCACCTGCTGTATAGAGAATGACAACTACAGTGGAAAACCGTGTTCAGCCTGTGCTGCACTGTCGGAAAACCTGTGTGTGAAAGGCTTGTTTATCCACAGGCTAGTTATCCACTGAGTTTGACCCACAGTTGTACAATGAGCTCAGAGCCGGTTATCCACAGAGCTTATGCACAGACCATTGGTCGTTTTTTTTGCGTATAAAACGTTGATTCTTCTTGGGCGATGACCCACCTACGTGTGGATAAGTCAGCGTCTGGTCGTTACAATGGCCGCTTGTTTTTGCCTCACCGGCTTTCAACTTAGGGGATATCCGTGTCAGTGGAACTTTGGCAGCAGTGCGTGGAGCTTTTGCGCGATGAGCTGCCTGCCCAACAATTCAACACTTGGATCCGTCCACTACAGGTCGAAGCTGAAGGCGACGAGTTGCGTGTCTATGCACCCAATCGTTTTGTTCTGGACTGGGTCAACGAAAAATACCTGGGACGTGTCCTGGAATTGCTGGATGAGCATGGCAATGGGATGGCGCCTGCGCTTTCCTTATTAATAGGCAGCAAACGCAGCTCGGCACCACGTGCCGCTCCGAATGCCCCGCTGGCCGCCGCTGCTGCTGCGTCCCAGGTTCAGGTTGCATCAGCACAGGCGCCAGCGGCCACCCCGACCAAGCGTGCGACGCAAAAAGTTGCTGAAGTCGTTGAACAAGAGCCGTCCCGTGACAGCTTCGACCCGATGGCTGGCGCCAGCTCGCAACAGGCCCCGGTTCGTGCCGAACAACGCACTGTGCAGGTTGAAGGTGCGCTTAAGCACACCAGCTATCTGAACCGCACCTTCACTTTCGAAAACTTTGTTGAGGGCAAGTCCAACCAACTGGCCCGGGCTGCGGCCTGGCAAGTGGCGGATAACCCCAAGCATGGCTATAACCCGCTCTTCCTTTATGGTGGCGTGGGTCTGGGTAAAACCCACTTGATGCATGCTGTGGGTAACCATCTATTAAAGAAGAACCCGAATGCAAAGGTCGTGTACCTGCATTCCGAGCGCTTTGTGGCAGATATGGTCAAGGCCTTGCAGCTGAACGCGATCAACGAGTTCAAGCGTTTCTACCGCTCGGTAGATGCCTTGCTGATTGACGACATTCAGTTCTTCGCCCGCAAGGAGCGTTCCCAGGAAGAGTTTTTCCACACCTTCAACGCCCTGCTTGAAGGTGGTCAGCAAGTCATTCTCACCAGTGACCGCTACCCGAAAGAAATCGAAGGCCTTGAAGAGCGCCTGAAGTCACGCTTCGGCTGGGGCCTGACGGTAGCCGTCGAGCCGCCGGAGCTCGAAACACGTGTGGCGATTTTGATGAAGAAGGCCGACCAGGCCAAAGTCGAACTGCCCCACGATGCGGCCTTCTTCATTGCTCAGCGCATTCGCTCCAACGTCCGTGAACTGGAAGGCGCGCTTAAACGCGTGATCGCCCACTCGCACTTCATGGGCCGCGATATCACCATCGAGCTGATTCGCGAATCCTTGAAGGATCTGTTGGCGCTGCAAGACAAACTGGTCTCTGTGGATAACATTCAGCGCACCGTCGCCGAGTACTACAAGATCAAGATCTCCGACTTGTTGTCCAAACGCCGTTCGCGTTCGGTCGCCCGTCCGCGCCAGGTCGCCATGGCGTTGTCCAAGGAACTGACCAACCACAGTTTGCCGGAAATCGGCGACGTGTTCGGCGGACGTGACCACACCACGGTTTTGCATGCCTGTCGCAAGATCAATGAACTTAAGGAATCCGACGCGGACATTCGCGAGGACTACAAGAACCTGCTGCGTACACTGACCACTTGATGAACACCAGCGCAGCTAATTAAGGCAAGGGACTAGACCATGCATTTCACCATTCAACGCGAAGCCCTGTTGAAACCCCTGCAACTGGTCGCAGGCGTCGTCGAGCGCCGACAGACCTTGCCAGTGCTTTCCAACGTGCTGCTGGTCGTCGAAGGCCAGCAACTGTCGCTGACCGGTACCGACCTGGAAGTCGAGCTGGTCGGTCGCGTTCAACTCGAAGAGCCTGCTGAACCAGGTTCGATCACCGTTCCTGCGCGCAAGCTGATGGATATCTGCAAAAGCTTGCCGAACGATGCGCTCATCGACGTCAAGGTCGACGAGCAGAAGCTCGTAGTGAAGGCTGGCCGTAGCCGCTTTACCCTGTCGACCCTGCCGGCTAATGACTTCCCGACGGTTGAAGAAGGCCCGGGTTCGCTGACCTGCAGTCTTGAGCAAAGCAAACTGCGTCGCCTGATCGAGCGCACCAGCTTCGCAATGGCCCAGCAGGACGTGCGCTACTACCTCAATGGCATGCTGCTGGAAGTGTCGGCCGGCGTGATCCGAGCAGTGGCCACCGACGGTCACCGTCTGGCGATGTGCTCGATGCAGGCGGATATCGGTCAGCCGGATCGCCATCAGGTCATCGTACCGCGCAAAGGCATTCTCGAACTTGCACGCTTGCTGACCGAACCGGACGGCATCGTCAGCATCGTCCTGGGTCAGCACCATATTCGCGCCACCACCGGCGAGTTCACTTTCACCTCGAAGCTGGTCGACGGTAAATTTCCGGATTACGAGCGCGTGCTGCCGAAGGGCGGTGACAAGCTGGTACTGGGGGATCGTCAGGCGCTGCGCGAAGCCTTCAGTCGTACCGCGATTCTGTCAAACGAGAAATACCGCGGTATCCGTCTGCAACTGGCCAATGGTCAACTGAAAATCCAGGCGAACAACCCGGAGCAGGAGGAAGCGGAAGAAGAAGTGGGCGTTGAATACAATGGCGGCTCCCTGGAAATCGGCTTCAACGTGAGCTACCTGCTCGACGTGCTGGGCGTGATGACCACCGAGCAGGTTCGCCTTATCCTGTCCGACTCCAACAGCAGTGCGCTGGTGCAGGAGTCTGACAACGACGACTCGGCCTACGTCGTCATGCCGATGCGTCTGTAATCATGCTCAGCAGAAGCTAGATGTCCTTAAGTCGCGTCTCGGTCACTGCGGTGCGCAATCTGCACCCGGTGACCTTCTCCCCATCCCCCCGAATCAATATTCTTTACGGCGCCAACGGCAGCGGCAAAACCAGTGTTCTGGAAGCCATCCACTTGCTGGGGCTTGCTCGTTCGTTTCGCAGCACCCGTCTGTTGCCGGTGATTCAGTATGAGCAATTGGCTTGTACGGTTTTCGGTCAGGTCGAACTGGCCGAGGGTGGACACAGCGCGCTCGGCATTTCACGAGACCGCCAAGGGGAGTTCCAGATCCGTATTGATGGACAAAACGCCCGCAGCGCTGCGCAGTTAGCTGAAATTCTGCCGCTGCAATTGATTAACCCCGACAGCTTTCGCCTGTTGGAAGGTGCGCCAAAGATTCGCCGACAGTTTCTCGATTGGGGTGTGTTCCACGTGGAGCCACGGTTCATGTCCACTTGGCAGCGTTTGCAGAAGGCCCTGCGCCAGAGAAACTCTTGGCTGCGGCATGGTACACTTGACGCCGTTTCGCAAGCGGTTTGGGACAGGGAATTGTGCCAAGCCAGCGCTGAAATCGATGAATACCGCCGCGCTTATATCAAAGCCTTGAAACCAGTCTTTGAGCAGACCTTGAGCGAACTGGTTGAGCTTGAGGGCTTAACGCTTAGCTATTACCGAGGTTGGGATAAAGACCGCGAATTGAGCGCCGTGCTCGCCGGTTCCCTTCAACGGGACCAGCAGATGGGGCATACCCAAGCCGGACCGCAACGTGCAGATTTGCGTCTCAGACTGGGCGCACACAATGCTGCGGACATCTTGTCCCGCGGACAGCAAAAGTTGGTGGTTTGTGCATTGCGGATTGCCCAAGGGCATCTGGTCAGCCAGTCCCGACGCGGTCAGTGTATTTATCTGGTGGATGACTTGCCGTCCGAATTGGACGAGCACCACCGTCGCGCGCTTTGCCGCTTGCTGGAAGACTTACGCTGCCAGGTGTTCATCACCTGTGTAGATCACGAATTATTGAGGGAAGGCTGGCAGACGGAAACGCCAGTCGCTCTGTTCCACGTGGAACAGGGCCGTATCACCCAGACCCACGACCATCGGGAGTGAAGGCATTGAGCGAAGAAAATACGTACGACTCAACGAGCATTAAAGTGCTGAAAGGCCTGGATGCCGTACGCAAACGTCCCGGTATGTACATTGGTGACACCGACGATGGAAGCGGTCTGCACCACATGGTGTTCGAGGTGGTCGATAACTCGATCGACGAAGCTCTGGCCGGCCACTGCGACGACATCAGCATTATTATTCACCCGGATGAATCAATCACCGTTCGTGACAACGGCCGTGGTATCCCGGTAGACGTGCATAAGGAAGAAGGCGTTTCGGCAGCCGAGGTCATCATGACCGTACTGCACGCCGGCGGTAAGTTTGACGACAACTCCTACAAAGTTTCCGGCGGATTGCACGGTGTAGGTGTGTCGGTGGTAAACGCCCTGTCCGAAGAGCTTGTTCTCACGGTGCGTCGTAGCGGCAAGATCTGGGAACAGACCTACGTTCATGGTGTTCCACAAGAACCGATGAAGATCGTAGGTGACAGCGAGTCTACCGGTACGCAGATTCACTTCAAGCCTTCGGCTGATACCTTCAAGAACATCCACTTTAGCTGGGACATCCTGGCCAAGCGGATTCGTGAACTGTCCTTCCTCAACTCTGGTGTCGGTATCGTCCTCAAGGATGAGCGCAGTGGCAAGGAAGAGCTGTTCAAATACGAAGGCGGCCTGCGTGCATTCGTTGAGTATCTGAACACCAACAAGACACCGGTTAACCAGGTGTTCCACTTCAACGTCCAGCGTGAAGACGGCATCGGCGTGGAAATCGCTCTGCAGTGGAACGACAGCTTTAACGAGAACCTGTTGTGCTTCACCAATAACATTCCTCAGCGCGATGGCGGTACTCACCTCGTGGGTTTCCGTTCCGCACTGACGCGTAACCTGAACACCTACATCGAAGCTGAAGGTCTGGCGAAGAAGCACAAGGTCGCGACCACCGGTGATGATGCCCGTGAAGGGTTGACGGCGATCATTTCGGTGAAGGTGCCGGATCCGAAGTTCAGCTCCCAGACTAAAGACAAGCTGGTGTCTTCCGAAGTGAAGACCGCGGTCGAACAGGAAATGGGCAAGTATTTCTCCGACTTCCTGCTGGAAAACCCGAACGAAGCCAAATTGGTTGTCGGCAAGATGATCGACGCCGCTCGTGCCCGTGAAGCGGCGCGCAAGGCCCGTGAGATGACCCGCCGTAAAGGCGCGCTGGACATCGCCGGCCTGCCGGGCAAGCTGGCTGACTGTCAGGAAAAGGACCCTGCCCTTTCCGAACTGTACCTCGTGGAAGGTGACTCTGCTGGCGGCTCCGCCAAGCAGGGCCGTAACCGCAAGACCCAGGCGATCCTGCCCCTCAAGGGTAAAATCCTCAACGTCGAGAAGGCGCGTTTCGACAAGATGATCTCTTCCCAGGAAGTGGGCACCTTGATCACGGCTCTGGGCTGTGGCATCGGTCGTGACGAATACAACATCGACAAGCTGCGGTATCACAACATCATCATCATGACGGATGCTGACGTCGACGGTTCGCACATCCGTACCCTGCTGCTGACCTTCTTCTTCCGTCAGTTGCCGGAGCTGATCGAACGTGGCTACATCTATATCGCCCAGCCACCGCTGTACAAGGTCAAGAAAGGCAAGCAAGAGCAATACATTAAAGACGACGACGCCATGGAAGAGTACATGACGCAGTCGGCCCTGGAAGATGCGAGCCTGCACCTGAACGAAGAAGCACCGGGTATCTCGGGTGAAGCACTTGAGCGTCTGGTGAATGATTTCCGTCTGGTGATGAAGACCCTCAAGCGTCTGTCGCGCCTGTACCCGCAGGAACTGACTGAGCATTTCATCTACCTGCCCGCCGTTAGCCTGGAGCAACTGTCCGATCACGCAGCGATGCAGGATTGGCTGGCACAGTACGAAGTACGTCTGCGTACCGTCGAGAAGTCCGGTCTGGTTTACAAGGCCAGCCTGCGTGAAGACCGTGAACGTAACGTCTGGCTGCCAGAGGTCGAACTGATCTCCCACGGTCTGTCGAACTACGTAACTTTCAACCGCGACTTCTTCGGTAGCAATGACTACAAGACCGTCGTTTCCCTGGGAGCGCAGCTGAGCACCCTGCTGGACGAAGGCGCGTACATCCAGCGTGGTGAGCGCAAGAAAGCGGTCACCGAGTTCAAGGAAGCGCTGGAATGGCTGATGGCTGAAAGCACTAAGCGGCACACTATTCAGCGATACAAAGGTCTGGGAGAGATGAACCCGGATCAGCTGTGGGAAACCACCATGGACCCAAGCGTACGCCGGATGCTCAAAGTGACTATCGAAGACGCCATTGGCGCAGACCAGATCTTCAACACCCTGATGGGTGATGCGGTCGAACCTCG
>NZ_NKJI01000001.1:0-112500 GCF_002277815.1 Pseudomonas sp. ERMR1:02 | reverse complement strand
GAGACAGACACGTCGAGCAGGTACGAAAGTAGGTCTTAGTGATCCGGTGGTTCTGTATGGAAGGGCCATCGCTCAACGGATAAAAGGTACTCCGGGGATAACAGGCTGATACCGCCCAAGAGTTCATATCGACGGCGGTGTTTGGCACCTCGATGTCGGCTCATCACATCCTGGGGCTGAAGCCGGTCCCAAGGGTATGGCTGTTCGCCATTTAAAGTGGTACGCGAGCTGGGTTTAGAACGTCGTGAGACAGTTCGGTCCCTATCTGCCGTGGACGTTTGAGATTTGAGAGGGGCTGCTCCTAGTACGAGAGGACCGGAGTGGACGAACCTCTGGTGTTCCGGTTGTCACGCCAGTGGCATTGCCGGGTAGCTATGTTCGGAATAGATAACCGCTGAAAGCATCTAAGCAGGAAACTAGCCTCAAGATGAGATCTCACTGGGACCTTGAGTCCCCTGAAGGGCCGTCGAAGACTACGACGTTGATAGGTCGGGTGTGTAAGCGCTGTGAGGCGTTGAGCTAACCGATACTAATTGCCCGTGAGGCTTGACCATATAACACCCAAGCAATTTGCGTCGAAAGGCCAGATTGCGGTGTGTGAAGACGCAATGAACCGAAAGTTCGCACAACACACAAATCTATTACATACCCAATTTGCTGAAGCGTCGAAAGACGGTTCGGTACCCGAATTTCTTGACGACCATAGAGCATTGGAACCACCTGATCCCATCCCGAACTCAGCAGTGAAACGATGCATCGCCGATGGTAGTGTGGGGTTTCCCCATGTGAGAGTAGGTCATCGTCAAGATTAAATTCCGAAACCCCTATCTGCGTATGCAGGTAGGGGTTTTGTTTTGTGCGCGGAAAAATCTGTCTTGCCGGATTTCTATGCAACACAAAAAGATGATTTTCTTCCAGCTTTGCTGAGGCTGCCGAATCATCTATTTTGTGGCCCTACACAACGAACGGTCATGCTTCATTCAGGTGCTGTAACCACACTCTCCAACCGGTACCCATAACCATAGATCGTCAGCAGCTGCCAGCCACGATCAGCCGTCAGCCCAAGCTTATTGCGCAGGCGGTAAATGTGCGTATCCAAAGGCCGTGACGATTCTATCTCTTCGTGCGGCCAGAACCGCTGGTAAAGGTACTCTCGGGACAGCGGTCGACCCAGATTAGTGAAAAGACACTTCGCCAGGCGATACTCCCGTTCGGTCATAACAATTGGGCTACCTGAGCGGTTCACGGTCAGCTCGGCATCGACGAATGTCAAGTCATTGAAACTCAACACTTCGGCGGCAGCGTTTCGTTGCTGGCTTTGCCGACGCAACACCGCCGCGACACGTGCTTTCAATTCATTGGGGCGGAAGGGCTTACTGACGTAGTCATCTGCCCCTGTATTCAAGGCCTGGACGATGTCGCTCTCGGTGTCGCGACTGGTGAGCATGATGGCTGAGGGTGGCGCGTCCATATGTTCGCGGGTCCAGCGCAAGAGTTCCAGGCCACTGAGGTCTGGCAGTTGCCAATCGAGGATAAGCAGGTCATAGGTTTCCCGGCGCAGTTCCCGCAATAAGTCCTCTCCCCTCGCGAAGCTTTGCAAGGACCAGGCGTCCTCCCCCGGCTCGGCCATTTGAAGCAGGGTCTGTTCCACCCGGCGCAGTTCGGCCGGTTCATCGTCCAGTATCGCGACACGCATGGGCGGTGATTCCTTGGCTCTGGGAGCGTTCCGCTGTTATTAAGACGATAGCCACTCGGTAGCAAGAGTGAAAGAAAGCGACTTGCCGTTGGTCCGCTATGATTTCAGTCATCCATTCAGACCTGTGACCCATGAGCGAATTTCTCTGTTCCATCAGTGATGCCGATGATGAATGAGCGCTGGGAAAGTCGTGAGCCGACTCAAGTCCAACGGCTGTTCAGGCAACTGGTGCGCGAATGGTTGTGTATAAGTTTCGTGCTGTTGTCGGTGACTGCACTGCTGTCCTATGCCATTCAAGTTAAATTACACGATGACACTCCTGGCTTGGGCGCCTTGCTCGCTGTTGCACTGGTGACGTGCATCCTGGGATTGCTGCTGTGGTTACCCCGCCTGGCGCTGTGGCTGACCCTGGCAGGTATCGGCTGTGCGTTGTTGACTAGTGCCGGCTTAGCAGAACTACAGAGATGGTGGTCACCGATCCCCAGTATGCTGGGTATGCTGCTAGGTTATCTGGTCTGGAACTGGCGGCGCCTCAGCGGGGTGTTGACCTATTTCGGATGGGAGTTAGCACGCCTGGACAGCGAACCGAAAATCTTACCGGAACGCCGCCGTCCGCACTTCCCCACTGATGACCGCCTGCAGGGCCAGATAATTGCACTTGAGCAAGCCATGAGTCGTACTCGCGATACCCATCGTTTCATTGCGGATGGGTTGGAGTATCTTCCAGTCGCTACGTTGATCAGCGACCCGACAGGCCGGGTCCTGTTGGGTAACCGCAAGGCCCGCGAGCTGTGCACCAGCGATTTGGTGGGGCATGACGTTCTTGAGCAATTGGCACGATTGGGGTATCCGGCATTGACTCCGGGCGTGCCGGTGCTGTTGTCCGAGCTACCACTGCTGGAGTTCCGCGACATCAAGGAGCGCAGTCTGCGTCTGGACCGCGCGCCATTGCTGCCAGTGGATGGTGATACACCGATCGGTTGGCTATTGAGCCTGACTGACCTGAGCGTCGAGCGGGAGGCGGAAGAACAACGCAGTGTGATGCTGCGGTTCCTGTCACACGACTTGCGAGCCCCCCACTCGGCGATTCTCGCCCTGCTGGATGTGCATCGCCATCAGGTTGGCGGTCATGCACCGTTGTTTGACCAGATCGAGTTACAGGTACGCCGGGCACTGGACCTTACTGACGGCTTCGTCCAACTGGCGAAAGCCGAGTCCGAAGCCTATAAGTTTCAACCAAGCCTGTTTGCGATGCTGGTGCTGGATGTGTTCGATCAGGCATTGCCGATTGCCCAGCAGAAGCAGATCGAATTGCTCCAACAGATTGATGAGCAAGCACAGGAAAGTTTGATTATGGCGGATCAGGCGCTGCTGACCCGAGCGGTGTTCAATCTACTGGAGAACGCCATCAAGTACAGCGCCAGCGGGACCCGGGTGAATGTGCAGGTCAGCTGCAGCGAAGGATGGTTGACCTGTGAGCTCATGGATCAAGGCAAGGGGATCACCCCAGAGGAGTTGCCCGATTTGTTCAGCCAATACCGACGCTTTTCCTCGGCTCAAGGTATCGATGGCGTGGGTTTGGGGCTGTCGATGGTCAGGGCAGTGGTAGATCGACACGGTGGGAGGATCGAGTGCCGAAGCGTGGTTGGAGAAGGTACCTGTTTCATTCTGCACCTGCCTCTGTTCGAAGATTGAAACAGACGAATTACAGGTATAAAAAAACCGGCTATATCAGCCGGTTTTTTTGCGCCCGAAAAAAACTTATGCACGTTTTTCAGGAATTTATTTGTTTAAGAAATATCTATATAAATCATTAAGTTAAAATCACATTACAACGCTTTTCTCAAAAACGGTACACAGGTTATCCACAGAATCTCAAACGGCTACCTGGTCGTTGGAAACCGGGGCTTGAGGTGCTGGTGGCAGCGAGCCCATTTCCCGTTGCATTTGCTCGTTCCAGGCTTGGACGCGATCGTTCAAATTGGCGATAGCGCGCGGTCCACTGCCTTCGGCATACATCGGTGCGCCGATGATTACGGTAATCACCCCCTGCTTCTTTGCCCAGCCGCTCTTGGGCCAGAACTTGCCGGCGTTATGCGCAATCGGCAGCACTGGTAGCTCGGCGTTGACCGCCAGCGCGGTACCGCCTCGGGAGAATTTGCCGATAGTGCCAAAAGGAACACGGGTGCCTTCGGGGAAGATCAGCACCCATACATTGTCCTTGAGCAGTTCGTCGCCCTTCTTCGCTACGTGCTTGAGCGCGGCTTTCGGATTTTCACGGTCGATGGCGATTGGTCGCAGCATGGCCATCGCCCAGCCAAAAAAGGTACGTAAAGCAATGAACGCTTGAGCACCTGGCTCAACGGTTCGAAGTAGGCAGAGAGAAAGAACGTCTCCCAAGTGCTCTGATGGTTCGACTGAATCACGCACGGCCGGTCGGGCACATTCTCGGCACCCTTCACTTCATAGCGAATACCTAGGAATACCTTGCTTAGCCACAAGGCGCAGCGGCACCAGTAAACATTGATGAAACGATAACGCGCCTTGAACGGCAGAAAGGGCGCGATAAAAAAGCTCAGGCTGCACCAAAGCAAGGAGCTGGTGCCCAGCAGCAGGTAAAAGAGGAAGGTTCTGATGGCCTGCAGTATCGACATGGCGACGTTTACCGTTACGGGCACTGCCCGACTGTTCAAGCGCACTCCCGAACTGTCGAAAGCGCTCTAATTGTGGATAAGTTCTGCGGCGATTGCCGCCAGATCGTCGAAAATCAACGTGCCTGCCGGTAGGGTCTTGCCCAAAGTCTTTTCGCCTTTCCCGGTCTTAACTAAAACTGGCTGAGAATCGACGGCTTTGGCGGCTTCCAGGTCACCGAGACTATCGCCGACGAACCATAGATTAGTCAGCGATACGTTGTAATGTGCGGCGATGTTTTCAACATTCCGGGTTTTGGCTTGCGGCATTCGCAGCCCTCGTCCGGCCCGTGCGGGCAATAGACGATCAGCCCGACTTCCCCACCCTGCTGCGTCACTAGCGAGCGCAAGCGCTCGTGCATGGCTTCCAGGGTGGCGATGTCGTAATAGCCGCGAGCGATGCCCGACTGGTTGGTAGCGACCGCTACCGTCCAGCCGGCCTTGCTCAACTGCGCGATGGCTTCGATCGAACCGGGAAGTGGAATCCACTCCTCCACCGACTTGATGTAAGCGTCGGAGTCGTAATTGATCACTCCGTCCCGATCGAGAATCAGCAGTTTCAAACAGACTTACCCCAGCAATGAAATATCGGCGACGCCGAGGAACAAGCCACGCAGGCGCGCCAACAGCGCATAGCGGTTAGCGCGGACCTTGGCATCTTCAGCGTTGACCATCACCGCTTCAAAGAACGCATCCACTGGCTCACGCAGGGCAGCCAGTCGTGCCAGGGATGCGCTGTACTGACGCGCCGCAGCCATCGGCTGAACGGCCTGGTCTGCCTGCTGGATCGCCGAGTACAGAGAGAACTCGTTGGCGTTATCGAAGTACTTCGCTTCCACGACGGTAGGCACGGAGCCTTCGACCTTGCTCAGCAAGTTCGACACACGCTTGTTCACCGCCGCCAGCGCAGCCGCTTCCGGCAATTTGCGGAACGCTTGTACCGCTTGCACGCGCTGGTCGAAGTCCAGGGCCGAACCGGGCTTCAGGGCGCGGACCGACAGGTAAGTTGCGACATCAACGCCTTCGTCTTCGTAACGCGCACGTAGACGGTCGAAGATGAACTCCAGCACCGCGTCGTTGAGACCGGCCGTCTTGACCTTGGCCCCGAACGCATTCACGGCGAAAGCCACGGCGTCGTTCAGGTCCAGATCCAGTTGTTTCTCGATCAGGATGCGCAGCACGCCGAGTGCAGCACGGCGTAGGGCGTACGGATCTTTGCTACCGGTAGGCAGCATGCCGATGCCGAAAATGCCGACCAGAGTGTCGAGCTTATCGGCGATGGCCACGGCCGCACCGGTCAGGGTGGACGGCAATTCAGCGCCAGCACCGCGCGGCATGTACTGCTCGTTCAGGGCCAGGGCGACGTCTTCCGGCTCGCCATCGTTGAGGGCGTAGTAGTAGCCAGCGACACCTTGCATCTCCGGGAACTCGCCAACCATTTCGGTCGCCAGGTCGCACTTTGACAGCAAGCCTGCACGAGCGGCCCAGGAAGCGTTGCCACCAATCCGCGCAGCAATATGAGCGGCGAGTCTGGAAACGCGCTCAGCCTTGTCATAGACGCTGCCGAGTTTTTCCTGGAACACCACGTTTTGCAGGCGCTGGTTGAAGTCTTCGAGTTTCTGCTTCTTGTCTTGCTTGAAGAAGAATTCGGCGTCGGTCAGACGTGGGCGAACCACCTTCTCGTTACCGGAGATGATCTGCTGCGGGTCTTTGCTCTCGATGTTGGCCACGGTAATGAAACGTGGCAGCAATTTGCCGTCGACATCCAGCAGGCAGAAGTACTTCTGATTGTCCTGCATGGTGGTGATCAGCGCTTCTTGCGGCACATCGAGGAAACGTTCCTCGAACGAACACACCAGCGGCACCGGCCATTCAACCAGCGCGGTCACTTCGTCGAGCAGGTCCGGTGGCACGATAGCGGTGCCTTCCTGGCGGGTCGCCAGCTCTTCGGTGCGCTTGCTGATGATGTCGCGACGCTCATTGGCATCGGCCAGCACATAAGCGGCGCGCAGGTCGGCCAGGTAGCTGGACGGCGAACCGATACGCACGTTTTCCGGATGGTGGAAACGGTGACCACGGGAATCGCGACCAGCCTTCTGGGCGAGGATGGTGCAGTCGATGACCTGGTCACCGAGCAGCATCACCAGCCATTGGGTCGGGCGAACAAATTCTTCCTTGCGCGCACCCCAGCGCATGCGCTTTGGAATCGGCAGGTCGTTCAGGGAATCTTCGACGATGGTTGGCAGCAGGCTTGAGGTAGGCTTGCCGGCGATGCTTTGGCTGTAACGCAGTTTCGGGCCGCTCTGATCGATTTCGCTCAGGTCGACGCCGCACTTCTTGGCAAAACCCAGTGCCGCTTGAGTCGGATTGCCTTCAGCATCGAAAGCGGCCTGACGTGGCGGGCCATCGAGGTTAATGCTGCGATCCGGTTGCTGGGTGGCCAGCGAGGTGATCAGCACAGCCAGACGACGCGGCGCGGCGTAGACGGTTTTGGTCTCGTAGTTCAGGCCTGCGGCAGCAAGGCCTTTGTCGATACCGGCAAGGAACGCCTCGGCCAGGGTGTTCAGGGCTTTGGGTGGCAACTCTTCAGTGCCCAGTTCAACCAGAAAATCCAGAGCACTCATTGTGCAGCCTCCAGCTTGGCCAGTACTTCGTCACGCAGGTCCGGGGTCGCCATCGGGAAGCCCAGCTTGGCGCGGGCCAGCAGATAGGCTTGCGCAACGGAACGCGCCAGGGTGCGAACACGCAGAATGTATTGCTGACGCGCGGTCACGGAAATCGCCCGGCGCGCATCCAGCAGGTTGAAGGTATGGGAAGCCTTCAACACCATTTCATAGCTCGGCAACGGCAGCGGCTGGTCAAGCTCGATCAGGCGCTTGGCTTCGCTTTCATAGAAATCGAACAGTTCAAACAGCTTCTCGACGTTGGCGTGCTCGAAGTTGTAGGTCGACTGTTCCACTTCGTTCTGGTGGAACACATCGCCGTAGGTCACTTTGCCGAACGGACCGTCAGCCCAGACCAGGTCGTAGACCGAGTCCACGCCTTGCAGGTACATGGCCAGACGCTCCAGACCGTAAGTGATCTCGCCGGTCACCGGGTAGCATTCGATGCCGCCCGCTTGCTGGAAGTAAGTGAACTGCGTCACTTCCATGCCGTTGAGCCAGACTTCCCAGCCCAGACCCCAGGCGCCGAGGGTCGGCGATTCCCAGTTGTCTTCGACAAAGCGGATGTCGTGAACCAACGGGTCCAGGCCCACATGCTTGAGGGAACCTAGGTACAGCTCCTGAAAGTTGTCCGGATTCGGCTTCAGGACGACCTGGAACTGGTAGTAGTGCTGCAGACGGTTTGGGTTTTCGCCGTAGCGGCCGTCAGTCGGACGACGGCTTGGCTGCACGTAGGCGGCGTTCCAGGTTTCCGGGCCAATGGCGCGCAGGAATGTAGCAGTGTGGAAAGTGCCGGCGCCTACTTCCATATCGTAGGGCTGAAGTACCACACAACCTTGCTCGGCCCAGTATTGCTGGAGGGCGAGGATCAAGTCTTGGAAGGTACGCACGGCTGGCGTAGGCTGGCTCACGAAATTCACCTGTTTCTTGGGCTGCGATTTAAAGAGCGGGAGTATACCCGATTCGTTACTGCGCACGCCCCCTGGAGCCTTATGCCACGCTGCTTTTGGTGTTCCGAAGATCCGCTGTACATGGCTTATCACGATCAGGAGTGGGGCACGCCGCTACGCGATGCGCAGGGTTTGTTCGAGTTGCTTTTGCTCGAAGGGTTCCAGGCCGGCCTTTCCTGGATCACGGTGTTGCGCAAACGCGAGCATTATCGCCAGGTGATGTTCGGTTTCGACGTTCAACGCGTGGCACAGATGAGCGACGCGGAAATCGATGAATTGATGCTCGATCCGGGCATCATTCGCAATCGTCTCAAGTTAAATGCAGCCCGACGCAATGCCCAGGCCTGGCTGGCGCTGGAGGATCCGGTGGCGTTTCTCTGGTCGTTTGTCGATGGCATACCCAAGATCAATCATTTCAAGGATCGCACCGAAGTGCCGGCCATCACGCCCGAAGCGGTGGAGATGAGCAAAGGCCTGAAAAAAGCCGGCTTCACCTTCGTTGGCCCGACCATTTGCTATGCGCTGATGCAAGCTTCGGGCATGGTCATGGACCACACGCGCGATTGCGATCGCTACGCGATGCTGGCGAACGGCGGTTAGAATAGCCGCCTCGCGCACAGCACAAGATCAGGAGTGACCTGTGGATAAGTTTAAAGGCGCCTTGCTGGTAGGCGCTCTGCGGTTGTTTGCGCTGCTCCCGTGGCGGGCAGTACAGGCAGTCGGCTCGGCGATTGGCTGGGTGATGTGGAAAACCCCCAACCGTTCCCGCGACGTAGTGCGCATCAACCTCTCCAAATGCTTTCCGGATATGGACCCCGCCGAACGCGAGCGTCTGGTTGGCCAAAGCCTGAAAGACATCGGTAAGTCCTTGACCGAAAGCGCCTGCGCCTGGATCTGGCCGGCCCAGCGTTCCATCGACCTGGTGCGCGAAGTCGAAGGACTCGACGTATTGAAGGACGCCCTCGCCTCTGGCAAAGGCGTCGTTGGCATCACCAGCCATCTGGGCAACTGGGAAGTGCTCAACCACTTCTATTGCAGCCAGTGCAAACCGATCATTTTCTACCGTCCTCCGAAATTGAAGGCTGTGGATGAATTGCTGCAAAAGCAGCGAGTGCAACTGGGTAACAAGGTTGCGGCGTCAACCAAGGAAGGTATCCTCAGCGTCATCAAGGAAGTGCGCAAAGGTGGTGCAGTGGGCATTCCCGCTGACCCGGAACCGGCCGAATCCGCCGGGATTTTCGTGCCGTTCTTCGCCACTCAGGCCCTGACCAGCAAGTTTGTGCCGAACATGCTCGCCGGCGGCAAAGCGGTCGGCGTGTTCCTTCACGCCCTGCGGCTCCCGGATGGTTCGGGCTACAAGGTGATTCTGGAAGCCGCGCCCGAGGCCATGTACAGCACCGATACCGCCACTTCCTGTGCGGCCATGAGCAAAGTGGTCGAGCGCTATGTGCGGGCGTATCCGAGCCAATACATGTGGAGCATGAAGCGCTTCAAAAAGCGTCCTCCGGGTGAGGAACGCTGGTACTAAGTCGGTTGGCATGATCTGTGGATAACCTGGGGTTCCGGGTTATCCACAACCGTTAATGCAAGGGCGCAGAATGTCCGAACATCGCAAATCGTTTCGCATCAAGATCAGTCATGAAAGCTTTGGCGAATGCCTGGGCCAGACACGCAATCTGTCGACCACGGGTGTCTACGTCAAGCATCCGGCATTGTCGACATTGCCCAGAGGCGCGGTGGTTTACGGGCAGGTGCAGGACTTACCCACAGGTGCGCCGCGGGTACGTATGGAAGTGGTGCAGGTGGACGCCGAAGGCAGCGGCTTGCGTTATCTCTGATCAGTGCGCCTGGCGTTCGAGCTTCTTCAGAAACACCGTCATTTCCTTCTCGGCCTGCTTGTCGCCGTGGTTTCGGGCGGCTTGCAGTCCACTCTCCCAAGCCTGGCGCGCTGCTGCAAAGTCCGCCAGCGCCAGATGGGCCTTGCCCAGTAGTTTCCAGGCAGCCGAATACTTCGGATCAATTTCGACGCAGCGCTGAAAATGCTCCGCAGCCTTGGCGTTTTCCCCAAGATCCAGATAGCCCTTGCCGAGGCCGAAGCGCAGCAATGAGTTATCCACACCCTTGGCGAGCATTTTTTCCAGGGATTCGATCATTGGGACGCCTTTCATTATGTAGGAGGTTCGAAATCGCCTTCGCGGGCAAGCCTCGCTCCTACAGGGGCCTGCGCCAATCCAGAAATGGCGCTAATCCTGTAGGAGCGAGGCTTGCCCGCGAAGGGGCCCTCGGATCAGAAAAAGCTCAACCCCACATGGAACAGCTTTTCCACATCGCGAATATGCTTTTTATCCACGAGGAACAGAATCACATGGTCCCCGGTCTGGATCACCGTGTCGTCGTGGGCGATGATCACTTCTTCGTCACGAATGATCGCGCCGATGGTGGTGCCCGGCGGCAGGCCGATGTTCTCGATGGCTTTGCCAATTACCTTGCTCGATTTCGCATCGCCGTGAGCAATGGCCTCGATGGCTTCCGCCGCGCCCCGGCGCAGTGAGTGCACGCTGACGATATCGCCGCGCCGAACGTGGGCCAGCAAGGTACCGATGGTTGCCAGTTGCGGGCTGATCGCGATGTCGATGTCGCCGCCTTGGATCAGGTCGACGTAGGCCGGGTTGTTGATGATGGTCATCACCTTCTTCGCACCCAGGCGCTTGGCCAGCAGCGACGACATGATGTTGGCCTCGTCGTCGTTGGTCAGGGCCAGGAAGATATCCGCGTCGGCGATGTTCTCTTCCAACAGCAGATCGCGGTCCGAGGCACTGCCTTGCAGCACGACAGTGCTATCGAGGTGATCCGAGAGATGACGGCAGCGTGCCGGGTTCATCTCGATGATCTTGACCTGGTAACGGCTTTCGATGGCCTCGGCCAGACGTTCACCGATCTGGCCGCCACCGGCGATGACAATGCGCTTGTAAGTCTCGTCGAGACGGCGCATTTCACTCATGACCGCACGAATATTCGCCTTGGCTGCGATGAAAAACACCTCGTCGTCGGCCTCGATCACCGTATCGCCCTGAGGCAGAATCGGCCGGTCCCGACGGAAAATCGCCGCGACGCGGGTTTCGACGTTTGGCATATGCTCGCGCAACTGCCGCAGTTGCTGGCCGATCAGCGGCCCGCCGTAGTAAGCCCGCACTGCAACGAGTTGCGCCTTGCCTTCGGCGAAGTCGATCACCTGCAAGGCGCCCGGATGCTGGATCAGGCGCTTGATGTAGTTGGTGACCACCTGCTCCGGGCTGATCAGCACGTCCACCGGGATGGCGTCGTTATCGAACAGTTCGGCGCGGGTCAGGTACGCGGCTTCCCGGACGCGAGCGATTTTTGTCGGTGTGTGGAACAGCGTGTGGGCGACCTGACAGGCCACCATGTTGGTTTCGTCGCTGTTGGTCACGGCAACCAGCATGTCAGCGTCGTCCGCGCCGGCCTGGCGCAGAATGGACGGCAGCGAGCCGCGACCCTGTACCGTACGGATGTCCAGGCGGTCACCGAGGTCGCGCAGACGTTCGCCGTCGGTGTCGACCACCGTGATGTCGTTGGCCTCACTGGCCAAGTGTTCCGCCAGCGAACCACCCACCTGCCCTGCACCAAGGATGATGATTTTCATCCGGTCACTCCATTGAATCCGTTTAACCGCGCGCGGCGGCGATCTTGATCAGCTTGGCGTAATAGAACCCGTCATGGCCGCCTTCCTGGGCCAGCAATTGGCGACCATGGGGCTGCTTGATGCCGGCCGTGGTAGCGAGGTCCAGCTCACGGGCGCCTGGCGTGCGGGCGAGGAACGCTTCGATGACTTCAGTGTTCTCGGTCGGCAATGTGGAGCACGTGGCGTAGAGCAGGATGCCGCCGACCTCCAGGGCTTTCCACATGGCGTCAAGCAGCTCGCCTTGCAGCGCTGCCAGCGCAGCAATGTCATCGGGTTGGCGGGTGAGTTTGATGTCCGGGTGACGACGAATCACGCCAGTGGCCGAGCACGGCGCGTCCAGCAGGATGCGCTGGAATGGCTTGCCGTCCCACCAGGCTTGAGTGTCGCGACCGTCGGCGGCGATCAATTCGGCGCTCAGGCCCAGGCGTTCGAGATTTTCCCGCACCCTTACCAGACGCTTGGCTTCCAGGTCCACCGCCACCACGCCGGCCAGTGCCGATTCGGCTTCGAGGATATGGCAAGTTTTGCCACCTGGTGCGCAGCAGGCGTCCAGCACGCGCTGGCCTGGCGCCAGGTCGAGCAGATCGGCTGCCAATTGTGCAGCCTCATCCTGCACGCTGATCCAGCCTTCGGCGAAACCCGGCAGGCTGCGCACGTCGGCGGCTGCATCGAGAATGATGCCATCGCGGCTATAAACGCACGGCTTGGCGGCGATGCCGGCTTCGCTTAGCAAGCCGAGGTACGCGTCACGGGTGTGATGGCGGCGGTTGACCCGCAGAATCATCGGCGGGTGTGCGTTGTTGGCTGTGCAAATGGCTTCCCATTGCTCGGGCCAGAAGGCTTTCAGGGATTTTTGCAGCCAGCGTGGGTGCGCGGTACGTACTACCGGGTCATGTTCCAGTTCGGCCAGCAGCGCTTCGCTTTCCCGTTGGGCGCGGCGCAACACGGCGTTGAGCAGGGCTTTGGCCCAAGGCTTTTTCAGCTTGTCGGCGCAACCTACGGTTTCGCCGATGGCGGCGTGAGGCGGGACGCGGGTGTAGAGCAATTGGTAGAGGCCGACCAGCAGCAACGCTTCGACATCGGCGTCGGCAGCCTTGAACGGTTTTTGCAGCAGCTTGGCCGCCAGCGCCGACAAGCGGGGCTGCCAGCGCGCGGTGCCGAACGCCAGGTCCTGGGTGAAACCGCGGTCGCGGTCCTCGACCTTGTCCAGTTGTGTCGGCAATGAACTGTTGAGTGAGGCTTTTCCGTTAAGAACAGCAGCCAGTGCCTTGGCGGCAGCCAGACGTGGATTCATTGAACGTCCGCCGTTTGAGCCAGAACGGTACCGGTGGCGAATTTCTCACGACGGCTGTTGAACAAGTCGCTGAAGTTCAGCGCCTTGCCGCCGGGCAATTGCAGACGGGTCAGACACAGCGCCTGCTCACCGCAAGCGACGATCAGACCGTCCTTGCTGGCGCCGAGGATTTCCCCCGGTGCGCCGTTCCCTTCAGCCATATTCGCGGCCAGGACTTTAAGGGCTTCGCCGTTCAGCGTGCTGTGGGTAATCGGCCACGGGTTGAAGGCACGTACCAAACGCTCAAGTTCAACCGCAGGGCGAGTCCAGTCGATGCGTGCTTCGTCCTTGTTCAATTTGTGCGCGTAGGTGGCGAGGCTGTCGTCCTGCACTTCACCCTCCAGCGTTCCGGCGGCGAGGCCGGCAATCGCTTGCACCACCGCTGGCGGACCCATTTGCGCCAGACGGTCGTGGAGGCTGCCGCCGGTGTCTTCGGCGCTGATCGGCGTAGTGACTTTGAGCAGCATTGGCCCGGTGTCGAGGCCTGCTTCCATACGCATCACGGTCACGCCACTTTCACCGTCACCTGCTTCGACGGCACGCTGGATGGGCGCCGCGCCGCGCCAGCGAGGCAGCAGGGAAGCGTGGCTGTTGATGCAACCCAGGCGCGGAATATCCAGTACAACTTGCGGCAGGATCAGGCCGTAGGCGACCACCACCATCAAGTCCGGTTTCAGCGCGGCCAGTTCGGCCTGAGCATCTTCATTGCGCAGCGTCGGCGGTTGCAGCACCGGGATGTTGTGCTCCTGCGCCAACTGCTTGACCGGGCTCGGCATCAGTTTTTGCCCGCGACCTGCCGGGCGGTCCGGTTGGGTGTAAACCGCGACGATCTCGTAAGGGCTATCGAGCAGGGCCTTAAGGTGTTCGGCGGCGAATTCCGGGGTGCCGGCAAAGACAATGCGCAGTGGC
Source organism: Pseudomonas sp. ERMR1:02 (assembly GCF_002277815.1). Taxonomy (GTDB): domain Bacteria; phylum Pseudomonadota; class Gammaproteobacteria; order Pseudomonadales; family Pseudomonadaceae; genus Aquipseudomonas. The sequence goes on along the minus strand of NZ_NKJI01000001.1, from coordinate 98,559 downwards.
TCGGTCATGGGTGGCTCTCTATTGCAAAGCTTCTTGAAAAGAAAAAGGCTTGCCGCGGCAAGCCTTTGAAGATGGGCATCAGGCGTTCTGGCGATGAAGCTTTTCCAGTTTCTTCTTGATGCGGTCGCGTTTAAGCGTGGACAGGTAATCGACGAACAATTTGCCGTTGAGGTGGTCGCATTCATGCTGGATGCAAACCGCGAGCAACTCTTCGGCGAGCAGTTCGTAAGGCTGGCCGTCGCGGTCCAGCGCCTTGACCTTGACCCTTAGCGGGCGATCGACGTTTTCGTAGAAGCCCGGCACCGAAAGGCAACCTTCCTGATACTGGCCCATATCGTCGGTCAGGAGCTCGAGCTCGGGGTTGATGAACACTCGCGGCTCGGTGCGGTCTTCGGAAAGGTCCATCACGACGATACGTTTGTGCACGTTGACCTGGGTCGCGGCGAGGCCGATGCCCGGTGCTTCATACATTGTTTCAAACATGTCATCGACCAACTGACGCACTTCGTCGTCCACTACGGCCACCGGTTTGGCGATAGTGCGCAGGCGCGGGTCAGGGAATTCGAGGATGTTCAAAATGGCCATAAGCTTGATGACTGCACGTGTGAAGTAAGGTCGGGTCGGTGGCCTGGCGAGTCCGAAGATGCAGGCTACCGTTGTAAAACGTAGCTCCCTTCTTTTCATAAGCAAGCCGGGAGCGAGCCATTGATGGCTCTGGCGTTTCACGCGAACGTACATAATAAAGGGATTCACCGCATGAGGAAATCACTACTCGCCTTGCTCCTTCTGGTCTCTGCCGGTTGGGCGCACGGGCAAGTGCAACTCAGGGAAGGTTTTCCACAGCAATACACGGTGGTATCGGGGGATACACTTTGGGACATCTCCGGAAAATTCCTTCGTGAACCCTGGCAGTGGCCGCAACTGTGGCAAGCCAATCCACAAATCGAAAACCCCAATCTCATTTACCCCGGCGATTCGCTTTCGCTGGTCTACGTCAATGGTCAGCCACGTCTGACACTCAATCGCGGCGCCTCCCGGGGCACCATCAAACTCTCGCCGCGGGTACGCAGCAGCCCGGTGGCTGATGCGATTCCGAGCATTCCACTGAAATCGATCAACAGCTTTTTGCTGAGCAACCGCATCGTCGACAAGGTCGAGGATTTCGACAAGGCGCCGTACATCGTCGCCGGTGATGCCGAGCGCGTGCTCAGCGGCACAGGTGACCGTATCTTCGCCCGCGGCCACTTCGACCCGGCGCAACCGGTGTACGGCATCTTCCGTCAGGGCAAGGTCTACACCGACCCGCAGACTCAGGAGTTCCTGGGGATCAACGGCGATGACATCGGTGGTGGCGAGATCGTTGCCACCCAAGGCGACGTCGCCACACTGGCGTTGCAGCGCACGACCCAGGAAGTGCGCCTCGGCGACCGCTTGTTCAGCGGTGAGGAACGCTCGATCAATTCGACGTTCATGCCCAGCGCACCCAGCACCGATATCAATGGCCTGATCATCGATGTGCCGCGCGGGGTGACCCAGATCGGCGCACTGGACGTAGTCACGCTGAACAAGGGCCAGCGCGATGGCTTGGCGGAAGGCAATGTGTTGGTGGTGATGAAGACCGGCGAAACCGTACGTGACCGTATCACCGGCCAACCTTTGAAAATCCCCGATGAGCGCGCCGGTCTTCTGATGGTTTTCCGCACCTACGACAAGCTTAGTTACGGACTGGTGCTTAACGCATCGCGCTCGCTGGCGGTGATGGACAAGGTGCGAAATCCGTAAGCCTGCTTCACAAGTTACCAACAGAGTTATCCACAGCTTATTCCCGCTTGGACGGGTGCTTATAACGATCAAGGATGATCCATGTCACAGCCTGCAGTTACACCGGTTTCCCCTGCGGAACTGGAAGCTCGTTTACGTCTTCACCGTTTGCCGGAGCTCGGCCCGGCGCGGTTCAAGAAATTGCTGGAAGCCTTCGGTTCAGCGTCCAAAGCCATCAGTGCGCCGGCCAGTGCCTGGCGTGCGCTGGGCTTGCCTTTGGCCTGTGCGCAAGCTCGACGTTGCACTGAAGTTCGCGATGGCGCGAGCCATGCACTGGCCTGGCTGGAGCGTCCGGCCCAGCATTTATTGATGTGGGACCAGCCTGACTACCCGGCGCTGCTGGCGGAAATCAGCGATGCCCCGCCGCTGTTATTTGTGGCGGGCAACCCTGGCATTCTGGAAAAACCGCAGCTGGCGATGGTTGGCAGTCGTCGTGCTTCCAGACCGGGCATGGACACCGCCGCCGCGTTTTCCCGCAGCTTGGCCAGCGGCGGTTTTGTCATTACCAGTGGATTGGCCCTGGGCATCGATGCCGTCGCGCATCAAGCGGCGCTGGACGTTGGCGGGCAGACGGTGGGGGTGCTGGGCACGGGCCTTGAAAAATTTTATCCACAGCGCAACCGGCGCCTGGCCGACGCGATGATCGCTTCGGGCAGCGCGGTACTTTCCGAGTTCCCGCTGGACGCCGGCCCACCGCCAGCAACTTTCCACGGCGTAATCGAATCATCAGCGGTTTGTCTTTGGGCGTACTGGTGGTCGAGGCCAGTGTTGCCAGCGGTTCATTGATCACCGCGAGGCTGGCGGCGGAGCAGGGCCGCGAGGTGTATGCGATTCCGGGCTCCATACATCACCCCGGCGCCAGGGGTTGTCACCAGTTGATCCGCGACGGCGCGGTGCTGGTGGAAACCGTCGAGCATATCCTTGAAGCCTTGCGTGGCTGGCAACAACTGCCGTTATCCATAGCGGCGCCGGCGAAAGCGATCCACCCCTTGCTGAAGTTGCTCCACGCCGCGCCCCACACCAGTGAAGCGCTGGCCGACGCCAGTGGCTGGGCCCTGCCCAAAGTGCTGGTGGCGTTGACTGAACTGGAAATGGAGGGCCGCGCGGTCTGCGAAAACGGGCGTTGGTTTGCGCGGGTGAGCTAGGTTTTACAAGGAAGATCGGTAAACTGCACAGAGCCTTAATCTGGAGCGTTTTTCATGGTCAACAGTTGGCGTGTGCAACAAGCCGCACGAGCCGTTCGCGCAGGGGCGGTGATTGCCTACCCAACCGAAGCCGTCTGGGGTCTGGGTTGCGACCCGTGGGACGAAGAGGCAGTGGAGCGTTTGCTGCTGATCAAGGGCCGGGCGGTGGATAAGGGCCTGATTCTGGTCGCAGATAACATTCGTCAGTTCGACTTCCTGTTCGAAGACTTCCCCGAGCTGTGGATGGACCGCATGGCCAGCACTTGGCCGGGGCCGAACACCTGGCTGGTTCCGCATCAAAATTTGTTGCCGCAGTGGATTACCGGTGTGCATGAAACGGTGGCCCTGCGGGTCAGCGATCACCCGCAGGTGCGGGATTTGTGCGCCCTCGTTGGGCCATTGGTGTCGACGTCCGCCAACCCGCAGGGCCGGCCGGCGGCGCGTACGCGAATTCGTGTCGAGCAGTATTTCCGTGGACAGATTGATCTGGTGCTGGGCGGGAATCTCGGCGGGCGCAAGAACCCGAGTGTGATTCGCGATCTGGCAACCGGGCAAGTTGTGCGCCCCGGTTGAGACCGCGTCATCGTTCTTCGCGGGCAAGCCTCGCTCCTACAGAATTTCGGCCGTTCCCCGATTATGTGTCGGGCGCGGTAGCGTAGGAGCGAGGCTTGCCCGCGAAGAGGCCCTCAAGGTAACAGCACTACCGAACCGGTCGTACGCCGCGCCGACAACTCGGTCTGCGCCTTCGCCGCATCCGCCAGTGGATAACGCTGGCTGATATCCACCTTCAGCTTGCCGCTGATGATCATCTCGAACAGCTCATCGGCCATACGCTGCAAGTTTTCCGCGTTGTTGGCGTAGGTCCCCAGGGTCGGCCGAGTCACGTACAGCGAACCTTTCCCCGCCAAAATCCCAGATTCACACCATCCACCGCGCCAGACGCATTACCAAAGCTCACTACCAGCCCCCGTGGCGCCACACTGTCGAGTGAAGTCAGCCAGGTGTCCTTGCCGACACCGTCGTACACCACCGAGACTTTTTTGCCGTCAGTCAATTCCAGTACGCGTTGTGCGACGTTTTCATGGCTGTAGTCGATTGTCGCCCAGGCGCCATTGGCCTTGGCCAGTGCCGCTTTTTCCGCTGAGCTGACTGTACCGATCAACTTTACGCCCAGTGCCTTGGCCCACTGGCAGGCAAGTGAGCCCACACCGCCGGCAGCGGCGTGGAACAGGATCGTTTCGCCACCCTTGAGTTCATAGGTCTGACGCAGCAGGTACTGCACGGTCAGGCCTTTGAGCATGACCCCGGCAGCCTGTTCGAAGCTGATGGCGTCCGGAAGCTTGACCAGATTGGCCTCTGGCAAGACGTGAACGTCACTGTAGGCGCCCAACGGGCCGCTGCCGTAAGCCACGCGGTCACCGACCTTGAACCGGGTGACTTCGCTGCCGATCGCCTCGACCACGCCCGCGCCTTCGGACCCTACACCCGAAGGCAGGGACGGTGCTGGATAGAGACCACTACGGTAATAGGTGTCGATGAAGTTCAGGCCGATGGCCTTGTTGCTCACACGGACCTGCTGCGGGCCGGGCTCGGCGGGTTGGTAATCCACATACTCGAGCACTTCGGGGCCGCCATGGGCGCGGAACTGAATACGCTTTGCCATCTTCTCTCTCCTGAGACTGTTTTACCAAGCGTCCTATCGGACTCATAAGCTTGATCTTCGTCAACTGCGATCAGCGCATCGGCGGTGGTATGCTACGCGCCCATTTGCGCAGACCCCGCTCCGATGGAGCGCCGCGTAGTTTTGCCCGATCCAAGGTGATGCCATGTCTACCCGCACCGAGGCCGTAAAAGCCTATCTGCTCGACCTGCAAGACCGTATTTGTGCTGCCCTGGAAGCCTTCGAGGTCGGCGCGCGCTTCGTCGAAGACGCCTGGACCCGGCCTGCAGGCGGCGGCGGACGTACGCGGGTGATCGAAAACGGTACGGTCATCGAAAAGGGCGGCGTCAACTTTTCCCACGTCTTCGGCAGTGGTCTGCCGCCGTCCGCCAGCGCCCATCGGCCGGAACTGGCCGGGCGTGGCTTCGAAGCCCTGGGCGTATCGCTGGTCATCCACCCGCACAACCCGCACGTACCGACGTCCCACGCCAATGTGCGTTTTTTCATCGCCGAAAAAGAAGGCGAAGAGCCGGTCTGGTGGTTCGGCGGCGGTTTCGACCTGACGCCTTATTACGGTAATGAAGAAGATTGCGTGCACTGGCACCGCGTGGCCGAGCAGGCCTGCGCGCCGTTCGGCCCGGACGTTTACCCGCGTTACAAAGCCTGGTGCGACAGCTATTTCCACATCAAGCATCGTCACGAACCGCGGGGCATCGGCGGCCTGTTTTTCGATGACCTGAACGAGTGGGACTTCGACACTAGTTTCGCTTTCATGCGCGCCATAGGTGATGCGTACATCGATGCTTATCTGCCGATCGTGCAGCGCCGCAAGGACGATGCGTTTACAGCCCAACAGCGGGAATTCCAGGAATTCCGCCGCGGGCGTTACGTCGAGTTCAACCTGGTTTACGACCGCGGCACCTTGTTCGGCCTGCAATCGGGTGGGCGTACCGAGTCGATCCTCATGTCCCTGCCACCGCAAGTACGCTGGGGTTATGACTGGAAAGCCGAGCCCGGCAGCGAAGAGGCGCGCCTGACCGAGTACTTCCTGCAAGACCGCGATTGGTTGGCCGAAGCCTGAACGAGGAATGTTGATGGACCGCTATGTCGTTTTCGGTAATCCGATTGGCCACAGCAAGTCGCCACTGATTCATCGTCTATTCGCTGAGCAGACCGCTCAGCCACTGGACTACAGCACTTCGCTGGCGCCGCTCGATAATTTTTCCGACTTTGCCCGGGCTTTTTTCCTTGAGGGACGCGGCGCGAATGTGACGGTGCCGTTCAAGGAGGAAGCGTTCCGCCTGGCGGACAGCCTGACAGCGCGTGCGCAGCGAGCCGGTGCAGTGAACACCTTGAGCAAGCTGGACGATGGCAGCCTGTTGGGTGACAACACCGACGGCGCAGGTCTGGTGCGGGACCTGACGGTGAACGCCGGGTTCAGCCTCAAGGGCATGCGCATTTTACTGCTCGGTGCCGGCGGTGCGGTGCGCGGTGCGCTGGAGCCTTTACTGGCCGAGCAGCCGGCGTCGGTGATCATCGCCAACCGCACGGTGGACAAGGCTGAACTACTGGCTGAACTGTTCTGCGATCTGGGACCGGTATCGGCCAGCGGATACGACTGGTTGCAGGAATCGGTGGACCTGATCATCAACGCGACGTCTGCGAGCCTTTCTGGTGAAGTGCCGCCGATTGCCGCCAGCCTGATCGAGCCGGGCAAAACGGTGTGCTACGACATGATGTACGGCAAGGAGCCGACCTCGTTCTGCCGTTGGGCCAGCGAACACGGCGCGGCGGTGGCAATGGACGGTTTAGGGATGCTCGCCGAACAGGCGGCGGAGGCGTTCTTCCTGTGGCGGGGTGTGCGCCCGGACACGGCGCCGGTGCTGGCCGAACTTCGCCGACAACTCGCCGCATAACCCGCCTGTATGCATAACCCCTGTAGGAGCGAGGCTTGCCCGCGAAGGCGTCCTCAAGTACGCCAAAAGCTTCGCGGGCAAGCCTCGCTCCTACAGGTGATCTTGTTTAATCTTCGAAACGAATCGGGCATTTCTCCGCCCCTTCGAGCTTCCTCAGCTCTTCCACCACCTGTGGCCGTGCCCGGCGAAGGGTCAGGCTGCGATCCTGACGTAGCAGGCGCCGCGCTTCCTGATGCAGCATTTCCACCCCTGAATAGTCGATGAAGTTGATCTGCTGCGCCTCGATCACCACGCGTGCGCCGTGCATCCTTTGCAGGCGTACTTGCAGGTAATGGCTGGCGCCGAAAAAGATTGAACCGCCCACCCGCAGAATATCTTCATCGCCGTCACGCACATGTTGTACCCGAGGTTGCGAAGTGCGCTTTAGGTAAAAGAACAGCGACGCCAACACCCCGGCATAGATCGCCGTCTGTAGTTCCAGCAGTAGCGTGGCGACACAGGTCAGGACCATGACCAGGAACTCGGCGCGGCTGACCCGCAGCAATGCGCGAATGCCGCGATGGTCCACCAGGCCCCAGGCGATCAGCAATATGCTGCCGGCCATGGCTGGGATCGGAATGTGTGCAATCAACTGCGCGCCGAAGATCGCGAACAGCGCCACCCACAACGCTGAAAAAATGCCCGCCAAGGGTGAGCAGGCTCCCGCCTCGTAACTCAGGCCCGAACGGGTGAAGGAACCGGCCGACAGCGATCCGGAAAAAAACGCACCGACAATGTTGGATAAACCCTGGGCGCGGACTTCCTGATTGGCGTCGAGCAACTGTTGCGAGCGTGCCGACAGAGATCGGGCAATCGACAGACTGGTGACCAACCCGAGCATGCCCACCGCCACGGCACTCGGCAGCAGGCGCAGGATCAGGTCGAGGTCCAACGGCAACGGACTGAAGGGTGGCAACTTTCCGGTGAATGCGCTGACTAGCTCCACATGGCCGAGCATCGATGGCCAGAGCCAGACCAACAACGCGCCCAGTACCAGGGTGATCAATAGTGTTGGCCAACGCGGCAACCACAGTTTGAGGATTATGCCCACCACCACGGTCGCCAACCCCAGTGTCAGCGACGGTTTATCGAGTTCGTCGAGGTGCTTGAGCAGTGTGATGAAGCTGTCCAGAGCGGTGGCCTGGCTGGGCAAATCCAGACCCAGCAGATTGGGCAATTGGCCGACGGCAATCACCACCGCCGCTCCGAGGGTGAAGCCCAGCACCACCGAATGAGAGACAAAATTCACCAGCGCGCCAAAACGCAGCAGCCCTAGTAGCCATTGGAAAACTCCGGCCAGAAACGTCAGCAGCAGGATCAGGGTGACGTAGTCCTGTGTCGCCGGAACGGCCAGAGGACTGACGCTGGCGTACAAGACAATGGAGATCGCCGCCGTGGGACCGCAGATCAAATGCCACGAAGAACCCCAGAGACAAGCGATCAGTACAGGGATAATCGCCGCGTACAAGCCATATTCCGGTGGGAGACCGGCGATCAGGGCGTAGGCAATGGATTGCGGCAACGCGAGAATTGCGCCGTTGAGGCCGACGATCAAATCACGGCCGACGCTGGCGCGGGTTTGCCGGGGCAGCCAGTTGAGGAACGGGAAGAGTGAATGGCGGCTGGGAAGGGCCATGAAGCCTCTCGGTTGGGGGTTTTCCACAGAATATCAGGACACTACTTGTGGGAGCGGGCTTGCTCGCGAATGCGGTGGGTCAGTCAACATTGAAGTTGCCTGACCCACCGCATTCGCGAGCAAGCCCGCTCCCACATTTGGTTCAGAGCTTGGCTTTGACCACCGGCAACGCATCCTTGCCATCCACGGTTTTCACGCCATCGAGCCATTTATCCAGCACCGCCGGGTTGGCTTTGATCCACGCCTTGGCCGCATCGGCATTGCTGACCTTCTTATTCACCACCTCGGCCATGATGCTGTTCTCCATCTCCTGAGTGAAATTCAGGTTGGTCAACAGCTTGCCAACGTTCGGACAAGCCTGTGCATAACCCTTGCGAGTCAGGGTGTGAACGCTGCCCGTATCGCCGAAGTACTTTTCGCCGCCCTTGAGGTAATGCATTTTCAGCTGCACGTTCATCGGGTGTGGGGTCCAGCCGAGGAAGGTGACGAATTTCTGCTTCTTCACTGCGCGGGACACTTCGGCCAGCATCGCCTGTTCACTGGACTCGACCAGTTTCCATTGGCCCATGTCGAAATCGTTTTTCTTGATGATTTCTTGCAGAGAAATGTTTGCCGGTGCGCCGGAACCGATGCCGTAGATCTTTTTGTCGAACTTGTCCGCGTATTTGTTCAGGTCGGCGAAGTTATGTACACCCGCATCCCACACGTAGTCCGGGACAGCGAGGGTGAATTCGGTGCCGTCGAGGTTTTTCGCCAATTGCGTGACATCGCCGGTGGCCACGAACTTGTCATAGAAGCTCTGTTGCGCCGGCATCCAGTTACCCAAGAACACATCGACCTGGCCGTCCTTTAGTCCGCCAAAGGTAATCGGCACCGCGAGAGTGTCGACCTTGGCCTTGTAGCCCATGCCGTCCAGCAGAAACCCGGTGATGGCGTTGGTCGCGGCGATGTCGCTCCAGCCAGGGTCGGCCATCTTCACTGTCTCGCAGCTTTGATCGGCATACGCCGATGCACTGCCCAGAGCCAGGAGCCCGACCGTCAGTGCTGTGGATAGCCTTTGCATGGACTTCCCCTTAACGTTATTGGTTTTGGCAGGGTTGTGGATAACGTGCTTTACGCTCCAGATCGTCGAGGTCGATGTGGTTGCGCATGTACTGCTGACTGGCGTCCACCAGCGGCTGGTGATCCCAGCTCTTCAGCTTGCCGATGGTCAGGGCGTCGGCGACGAAACGCCGGCGGCGCTGGCTCGCGAGCACCTGTTGGTGTATTGCCGGGATGTCCCATTTAGCCCGAGCTTCAGCGAGAAAATCGTCGAACAGCAGGCGATGTTGCGGCGATTGACTGAGTTCTTCCAGCTCGCGCGGATCGTTGTGCACGTCGAAGAGTAAGCAAGGATCGTCTTCGCTGTAGATGAATTTGTAGGCCCCACGGCGGATCATCATCAACGGGCTGATAGTGCCTTCGGCCATGTACTCGCCGAACACTTCGTCGTGACCTCCTTGCCCTTGCAGATGCGGGACCAGCGAGCGGCCGTCCAGCGGTAAGCCAGGCTCAAGCGAGCCGCCCGCCAGCTCGATAAAAGTTGGCAGCAGGTCTGCGGTAGATACCGAGGCGCTGACCCGTCCGGCACCGAATTGACCCGGCGCACTTATCAACAGGGGGACGCGTGCAGCCATTTCATACCAGTGCATTTTGTACCAGAGGCCACGCTCGCCGAGCATGTCGCCGTGATCGCCGGAGAACACGATGATGGTGTCATCGATCAGCCCGGTATCTTCAAGTGTTTGTAGGAGTTTGCCGACGTTGCTGTCGATATAGCTGCACGCACCAAAATAGGCGCGGCGTGCGTCGCGGATCTTATCCACAGGCAGCGGTTTGTCCCACAGGTCGTAAACTTTAAGCAACCGCCGGGAATGCGGATCGAGCTCATGCTGATCCGGCGTTACAGGTAATGGGATGTCAGCATCGTCGTACATGTCCCAGAAGTGTTTGGGGATGGTGTACGGATCGTGTGGGTGAGTCATCGAGACCGTCAAACAGAACGGTTGATCGCCATCCTCACGGATATGATCGAAAAGATACTGCTGGGCCTTGAAAACCACTTCTTCGTCGAAATCCAGCTGATTAGTGCGCACGCAGGGCCCCGCTTGCAGCACCGATGACATGTTGTGATACCAGCTCGGCCGCACATCCGGTTCATCCCAATTCACCGCCCAACCGTAGTCGGCCGGATAGATGTCGCTGGTCAGGCGTTCTTCATAGCCATGCAACTGGTCCGGACCACAGAAATGCATCTTGCCCGACAGCGCGGTGCGATAGCCCAGACGACGCAGATAGTGCGCATAAGTCGGTACATCGGCCGGAAAATCCGCCGCGTTGTCGTAAGCGCCAATCTTGCTTGGCAACTGGCCGCTGACCAAGGTAAAGCGCGAGGGCGCGCACAACGGGCTGTTGCAGTATGCGGAGTCGAACACCACGCCTTGGGCGGCGAGGCGGCTCAAATTAGGCAGTTTGATAGGCGAAGGGCCGTAGAACGGCAACATTGGCGCGGCCATTTGATCGGCCATGATGAAAAGAATGTTCTTGCGCTTCATGTGATCGCGGCATTCCATAGTGGATGTTTATGCGAAAGTGCTGCGATCGAGGATGTAACCCTCGCACTTTGCGGTAAAGCCCATGCGCGGCAATGACTAGGATAAGCACAGCTTATGTATGACGCCCTCGGTGATCTGTCTCTGGATTTGCTCCGTGCTTTTGAAGCTGCGGCGAGGCAACGCAGCTTCACGGCGGCGGCAGTTGAGTTAGGTACCACGCAACCGGCCATCAGCCAGCAGATCAAGCGACTGGAGGAACAACTGGCGACTCGATTGTTTGATCGCATCTATCGCGGCATTGAACTAACCGAGGCCGGGATGATTCTTTTCGAGCAAGTTCAGCTCGGTTTGCAGAATATCGACGCTGGATTAAGTGCGATCAGCGCCCAACAACAACATGAAGTGCTGCAAGTCGCCACCGATTTTGCCTTTGCCGCGTATTGGTTGATGCCTCGCCTTCACCGTTTTCACGCGGCCAATCCACAAGTGGATGTCAGCCTGGTGACCAGTGAGCGCAGCCACAACATGCTTCGTACTGATATTGATGTGGCGGTGCTGTTCGGCGATGGCCGCTTCAAGCAGGGCGAATGCCATTGGCTGTTCAGTGAAGAAGTATTCCCCGTATGCAGCCCACAGCTATTGAATGAACGTCCCCTGCCCTTACCCATCCAGGCATTGCTGGAGCTGCCGCTGCTGCACTTGCGCGGGGAGCACAGCAGCAATTGGTTTGACTGGAGCGGCGTGTTTCGCGAGTTGGGGATCACCTCGCCTCCCGCCCCTGGGCAGTTGCGGTTTGACAATTACACCCTGCTGATTCAGGCCGCGATTGCTGGTCAGGGCGTGGCCATTGGCTGGCGGCACCTTGTGGATAACTTGCTGGCGCAAGGATTGTTATGTCGACCGATTGCCGAAACCGTGATGTCCAGGCTGGGATATTACGTAGTACTGCCGCAACGCAAACGACGCGGGGCGTTGATTCAGCGGTTTGTCGATTGGTTGATGGCCGAGCAGGCCAGTAGTGCGCAATCACTTAATGGCCTGACACTTCCCTCTATCGCGGTTTAGCTGTCAGTTGCAACGAAATTCACGTGCTCACCAATGTGCAGATTCAAATGCAATTCATCAGCGATCCCCACTGCTGTCCGGATCAGGCGCTCCAGAGGTTTGGCAAGGCCGGGCTCCAGGGTGCTGCTGATCTGACTGAAGTGCTCGATGGTCATTCCTGGCACACCTCGGGGAGCATTCACCAAAGTCCACTTCAAGGAGCTGCTTTGCAGGGCCTCGCGGATTTCCTCAGCGGCATGACGTTGTAGTGGATCGAATGTATCCGGATCGTCCAGCACGTCGAAATCCCCCACCAGAAATAGCCTCGCAATGCCCGCAGCCTGCATCCCATCGATCAATGCATCTGCCGCCAACACCTGCTCGACCGGTCCGGGCACGTTGGTTTTTTCCACGTACTCACTGCTGAACGGCAACCCTGGTGCGTCTAATAAACAGATGACTGCCGAGCAGCCCGCCACGCTTTGTTTCACCCGTTCGGCCTCGAACAGATCGCCGTTTTTGGTGCGCAAACCTGGTCGTGGCGCGAGTGCCGTCAGGTCATCGACGATCGCGATGACTTCATGCTGGCGCCGCAGCAATTCAGCCATCAGCGCACTGCCCAAGCTACTCATGGCACCATAAAGCGCCACTTTCACCACCGAGGTTTCGGCATTTTTCATGGTCGGGCTCCTTGTTTCCCACGTATATGATGTGTGACCTGGAGGAAACACCGAGGGTTCGAACCTATTCAGAGGGCTACAGATGCAAACGATTAAGGGCTATCACGCCCACGTGTATTTCGACGCCAGCAGCATCGATCAGGCGCGGACCCTGTGCGAGCAGGCAGCGCAATTGTTCCCGCTGAAAATGGGCCGCGTGCACGAGCGCCCGGTTGGCCCGCATCCGGACTGGAGTTGCCAACTGGCGTTCGGGCCGGAGCTGATCGGCGACGTTCTGCCGTGGCTGGCGCTCAACCGCAAGGGGCTGGTGGTGTTCCTGCATCCGGACACCGGCGATGATTTGCTGGACCACAGCGAGCATGCGATTTGGATGGGCGCGATTCGCCCGCTGGATCTGACTATTTTTTGACCAGACGCTTATAAAACTATAGAACTTCTTCGGGCTCGCCGGGCAAATGCTCATCCAGGTGCAGCCACGGTAAGCGGCTGTCGGTCCAGATGTGTCGCTCGTAGCCGCCTGTGTGGATGTTGGCCATGCTATGCCCTCCTGCTGTTTATCGACTGACGTCTTCGCGAGCAAGCCCGCTCCCACATTTAATCTCCAGTGCTTACAGATTTTGTGTACGACAGAGATCAAATGTGGGAGCGGGCTTGCTCGCGAAGGCCTCGACTCGGTCCGACGACCGGTCGTACTTTCGGTCAACGCTTTCATCGCCGAAAGCTGGCTGAAAGCTTCCCCGATTAGGATCGCCCTCACTGCCGGCAAGAGACCGGTTGGCCAATGCGGGTGTTCGATTGCTCGCCAGGTCCATTTAACAACAACAATGGTGATCCTGATGTCCTCTGCTACCCGCCGCTTCGCTGCAACTCCGCCCGTACGTCTCGTGCTTCCCGTCTTGCGCTGATCCCACCCGGTCCGCTCATTCCCTAGCCGCGCTACGCCTGGAGTATTCCCATGCTGACTTTCCTTGGCTTCGCCATGGTCATCACCTTCATGTTCCTGATCATGACCAAGCGCCTTTCCGCGCTGATTGCTCTGATCATCATCCCGATCATCTTCGCCCTGTTCGGTGGTTTCGCCCCGAAAATCGGCCCGATGATGCTCGAAGGCATCACCAAGCTCGCGCCGACTGGTGTGATGCTGATGTTTGCGATTCTTTATTTCGCCCTGATGATCGACTCCGGCCTGTTTGACCCGGCCGTGCGCAAGATCCTCAAAATGGTCAAGGGCGACCCGCTGAAAGTTTCGGTCGGTACCGCCGTACTGGCGCTCGTCGTTTCCCTTGATGGTGACGGCGCGACCACTTACATGATCTGCGTGGCTGCCATGCTGCCGCTCTACAGCCGTATCGGCATGAGCCCGCGGATCATGGCTGGTCTGATCATCCTCGCCGGTGGCGTGATGAACATGACCCCATGGGGTGGCCCGACCGCCCGTGCGGCCAGTGCGCTGCACGTCGACCCGTCGGACATCTTCGTACCGATGATTCCGGCGATGGCTTTCGGTGTCCTGGCCATCCTGGCCATCGCCTACTTCTACGGCAAACGTGAACGTGCCCGTCTGGGCGAATTGCACCTGGTCGGTGACGAAATCGATCACAGCGAAATCAGCGTATCGCAGTTCCCGGATGCCCGTCGTCCGAGCCTGATCTGGTTCAACGGCGCCCTGACCCTGGGCCTGATGGGCACGCTGGTCGCTGGCTTGCTACCGCTGCCGGTGCTGTTCATGGTGGCTTTCAGTATCGCGATGATCGTCAACTATCCAAGCCTGCAACAGCAGAAGGATCGCGTCGCGGCCCACGCCGGTAGCGTGCTGGCGGTGGTCGGGCTGATCTTTGCGGCCGGTATCTTCACCGGTATCCTGACCGGCACCGGTATGGTTGACGCGATGTCGAAAAGCCTGCTGGCGGTGATCCCGGATTTCCTCGGCCCATACCTGGCGGTGATCACGGCGCTGGTGAGCATGCCGTTCACCTTCTTCATGTCGAATGATGCATTTTATTACGGCGTGTTACCGGTACTTGCCGAAGCCGCTAGCCACTACGGTATAACCGCCGTTGAAATGGCACGTGCCTCGATTGTCGGTCAGCCCGTCCACTTGCTGAGCCCACTGGTACCATCGACCTACCTGTTGGTGGCCCTGGCCGGCATCGATTTTGGTGACCATCAGCGCTTCACCCTGAAATGGGCAGTGCTGGTGTGCATGTGCATACTGGTCGCCGCATTGCTGATGGGGGTTTTTCCACTGTTCAGCACTCTATAAGCCCTAGATTCACCACTCGGGGTCCAGGCTTCGCTGTTTGAAGCCCGGACCCTTTGTGGTTAACACTCGCTCAAAGGAATACACATGGAATGGCTGACCAACCCTGAGATCTGGGTTGCCTTCTTCACCCTGACCGCCCTGGAAATCGTCCTGGGCATCGATAACATCATCATGATTTCGATCCTGGTCAGCCGCATGCCCAAGCACATGCAACAGCGCACCCGGATTTTCGGCCTCGCGCTGGCCATGGTCACGCGGATTCTGTTGCTGCTGTCAATCACCTGGGTCATGCGCCTAACCGCCGACCTGTTCGTAGCGTTCGGCCAGGGTATTTCCGGGCGTGACCTGATCCTGTTCTTCGGTGGCCTGTTCCTGCTGTGGAAAAGCTCCCAAGAGATGTACCACGCGCTGGAAGGAGAAGACGAAACCAACGAGGAGCCGGGCGGCAAGGGTGGCAACTTCCTTTACACCATCATCCAGATCGCGATCATCGATATCGTGTTCTCGTTGGATTCGGTGATCACCGCCGTCGGCATGGTCTCCTACGTACCAGTGATGGTCGCGGCGATCATCGTGGCCGTGCTGGTGATGATGTGGGCTTCCGGCACCATCAGCTCGTTCATCGACAAGCACCCTTCGCTGAAGATGCTGGCGCTTTCGTTCCTGTTGATCGTTGGTACCGTGCTGATTGCCGAATCCTTTGACGTGCACGTGCCAAAAGGCTACGTCTACTTCGCCATGGCGTTCTCGCTGGCGGTTGAAGCGATCAACATCAAGATGCGTACCGCGATTGCGAAAAAGAAGACGCAGCAGGATCCAGTGAAACTGCGCAAGGACATTCCGGGTCAATAAACCGGGGCCTATGGAGGAGCGAGCATGCTCGCGATGGTCGTCAACGATGACGCTGGGTGCCTGACACCCCACGGTGAGCACTCCTCCATCGCGAGCATGCTCGCTCCTACAGAAAGCGAATTGCGAGGGGCCTTCGGACCCCTTTTGCTTGCCTGCATCAAGCTGTTTTCATGACAGTTTTGTTTCAATCACTTCTTTAGCTATGCGATGCTGGCGCCCAGACCGTTAGCCAACTACAGCTTAAGTACAAAACGTAGAACGTCGCACGGTACCGTCGACTTGCTCCTTTGGGGCGCTACCACCACAGGGGGCCTGCATGCTCACCCTGCTCAATTTGCTCTCAGCCGTGGCCTTGTTGATCTGGGGCACGCACATCGTCCGAACCGGCATCCTGCGGGTCTACGGCTCCAACCTGCGCCACGTCATTGGCCGGAACATGTCAAAACGCTTGCTGGCATTCCTCTCGGGGATCGTGGTGACCGCCATGGTGCAGAGCAGCAACGCCACGGCAATGCTCGTCACCTCGTTCGTCGGTCAGGGCCTGATGGCGCTGACCCCGGCGCTGGCGACCATGCTCGGGGCCGATGTCGGTACGGCGCTGATGGCGCGAGTGCTGACCTTCGACCTGTCCTGGCTGTCGCCGCTGCTGATCTTTCTCGGGGTGATTTTCTTCCTGTCGCGCAAACAGACTCGATTGGGCCAAATGGGCCGTGTCGCGATTGGTCTGGGGTTGATCATTCTCGCGCTGCAACTGATCGTCGAGGCCGCCGCGCCGATCACCCATGCCAAAGGGGTAAAGGTGATTTTTGCCTCTCTGACCGGCGATATCCTGCTCGATGCCCTGATGGGTGCATTGTTCGCGATGATTTCCTACTCCAGCCTGGCGGCGGTGCTGCTGACCGCGACCCTGGCCGGCGCCAAGGTGATCGGCCTCCCGGTAGCCATCGGGCTGGTGATTGGCGCCAATATCGGCAGCGGCATTCTTGCGTTTCTCAGCACCAGCATGCAGAACGCCGCGGGACGCCAGGTGGCGTTGGGTAGTGTGTTGTACAAACTGATCGGCCTGTTGCTGATCATCCCGGTGCTCGGTCCGCTGGTTCACTGGATCGACAGCCTGAACTTCAGCCCCCAGGAAATGGTCATCGGCTTCCACCTGCTCTACAACACGGCGCGCTGTCTGATCTTGCTGCCCAGCGTCGGGCCGATGGCCAGGTTCTGTGCGTGGGTGCTGCCGGAGCGTCCGCAAATCAATGGCATGGCCAAGCCGCGCCACCTTGATCCAACCGCGCTGGTCACCCCCAGCCTGGCGCTGGCCAACGGGGTCCGGGAAACTCTGCGCATGGGCGACCTGATCGACAACATGCTTGAAACCATGCTCGACGTGCTGCACGGCAAACAAACCGCCGTCACCCAGGAAGTGCGTCGCCTGACCGACGATGTGGAGTCACTGTACAGCGCCATCAAGCTGTATTTGGCGCAAATGCCCCGAGAAGACCTCAGCGACCAGGACAGCCGGCGCTGGGCGGAAATCATCGAGCTGGCGATCAACCTGAAACTCGCCAGTGATCTGATCGAACGCATGCTGCGCAAGGTTCAGCAGCAGAAAACCTCCCAGCACCGCTCATTTTCCGAAGTGGGTCTGGAAGAGCTGGCGGGGTTGCACAGCCAGTTGATTGCCAATCTGCGCCTGGGTTTGTCGGTATTTCTCAGCGCCGACAAGGAAAGTGCCCGTCAGTTGCTGCGTGAGAAACGTCGCTTTCGCGCACAGGAACGCCGCCTGGCCCATGCACATGTCAGCCGTCTGCAACGTAAGATCGTGCAGAGTATCGAGACCAGTTCCCTGCACCTGGAGTTGATCGCCGATATGAAGCGTCTGAATTCGCTGTTTTGCAGCAGTGCCTACGTGGTGTTGGAAACGTCCGACACGGGTGCACTGGTTGTTGATGATTTGGCTGACATCACGCATTCGCCTTGAACGTCTTGCAGTGTGGTCGGTCAGTAGCATTGGTTCGGCTTGAAGGTCATTCGCGAGCAAGCCCGCTCCCACAGGTTTCGAGTTGGTCACTCTTCTGAGATCAACCCGATTCAATGTGGGATCGGGCTTGCTCGCGAAGACGGCCTGACTGACGACACGGATCTCCAATCAGCCGTATGGAAGCTCGTTATGCGTTGTCTGTTGTTCGCCTGTCTGTTGCTTGGCTCATTCCCCTCGTTTGCCCTGGATCGCTTCCAGGTCGAAGGCTACCCTCTGCGTAACGGTCTGCAATTGCTGCTCAAACCCGGCGCCGAACGTGGGCACGTGGCGATTCGGCTGGTTGTCGGTGTCGGTATCGATGATTTCAGCTGTGCCGAGAAAGAGCTGCCGCACCTGCTCGAACACTTGCTGTTCAGCGGCGTCGACGCCAGCGGTGAAGGCGGCCTGGAGGAGCGCATGCAAGCGCTGGGTGGCGAATGGAACGCTTTCACCAGCAACGCCGACACCACGTTCGTGATCGAAGCCCCGGCAAAAAACCAGCGTAAAGTCCTCGACCTGCTGCTGGCGTTGCTGACTCAGACCCGATTCGATGACAACGCCATCAGCGCCGCCAAGCAAGTAGTCGAGCGCGAGGACGGCGGCCATTACTCGCATTTGCAGCGCTGGCTGGATCGCCAGGACCTGGGTCATACCGCCAGCAATCAACTGGCCGTTGAATTGGGTCTCAAATGTTCCGAGCGCGCGCAGGTCGGTCAGCTGACCCGCGAACAACTGGAGAAGGTGCGCGAGGATTGGTACGCACCCAACAACATGACGCTGATTGTGGTCGGTGATCTTGACCGCTTGCTGCCGGCCTATCTGGATCGGACCTATGGCGCGCTGAAGCCGATCGTACCGACCGATCACCCGGCGCTGCCGCAAATTCAGGCCAGCGCCGCCCATGAGCGCAACCTGACACTCGGCTTTGTCGGCGGTGGGGCCAAGCTGCACTGGCTGGTACCGGAACCCGTGTTGGAGGATCAGCACGACGAAACCTTCGATCTGCTCAAGGACTATCTGGACTGGGCGCTCTATCGCCAGTTGCGCCTGGCGCACGGCTTGTCCTACGGACCGTGGGCCGAGCGTGAGGTATTTGGCGGTGTCGGCTTCATGAGCCTCAATGCCGATCTGGAGCGCGACGATGTGGACGAGGCATTAAAGGTGCTGGATGAATTGAAGGCCGGGTTGCTAAAGGACGGCCTGAATGCCCAGACCTTCAACCGCCTCAAACAGGCCGCCATCGCCCGCCAGGCGTGGGCGGTGCAAGGCAACAGTGCGCTGGCAGATTACTACTGGAGCGCCATCGGGGACTACGAGGACGGCCGTTTCGCCGACCCGGCCAGAGAGCTGCAAGGGGTGACTCTTGAGGAAGCGAACAAGGCGATGCGCGAATTGCTCATGCAACCGGGGTATGTACGGATCGAGAAGCCGTTGCTCAGTGATGATCAGTTGTTGTGGGCGATTGCCGGGGTGTTGGGGCTGCTGGTGCTTGGACTGGTGGGTTGGCGCATTCATCGCAGCCGATAAATGCCCCCTGTAGGAGCTGGCTTGCCAGCGAAGGACTTACAGGCGATGCGTTTATCCAGTAAACACGCGTTATCGTTGACGCCTTGGCTTGGGCGAGTCCATCCAATTACAGGGCGATGTGGCCCTCGCCACACCGCCCCGCCGGCGGTAACCTGTCGGGGATTTTTCCTACGACTACTGTGAACCGCCGAATGCCGACCCTGACCCTTTTCGTACAGCGCATCCTCGAACTGATGAAGCGCTACCCCGGGGTCATCGCACTCGGTGGTTTTATCTCCGGGGTCGGCAGCTTCATTCTGGTAGATCGGCAACAGGGTCTGGCGACATGGATTACCACGATCATGCTGATCAGTTGGGTCTGGCTGATGCTGGAAAACAGCCTGACCCGCTTGTTCACCAAAATCTTCAAGCGAGAAATTCCCCAGCCGCTGCTGCGTTACGCGACGCAGATGATCCATCAGGAAAGCCTGTTCTTCGTCCTGCCGTTCTTTTTCATCACCACCACCTGGAACAGCGGCCAGTTGTTCTTCACCGGGCTGCTGGGCATCGCGGCGCTGATTTCCATCACCGATCCGCTGTACTACAAGTGGCTGGCGCCGCGGCGCTGGGCGTTCCTGGCGTTGCATACGCTGACCCTGTTCGCCGCCCTGCTCACCGCGTTGCCCGTGATCATGCACCTGACCACCTCTCAGAGTTTCAAATGGGCGCTGGGCATCGCTGTGCTGTTGTCATTCCCGAGCCTCGCTTCAATCTTCCCGATCCGCACCGTACGCAACGCCCTGGCGATCCTTTGTATTACCCTGGGCATTGGCGGTGTGGGTTGGGTGCTGCGCTCGTGGGTGCCGCCGGCGACGCTGTGGATGACCGACGTAGCCATCAGCACGCAAATGCAGGACCGCACGCCAGGCAAGAGTCTGGAAGAGGTCAGCGCCGACCAGATCCGTGGAGACGGCTTGTACGCCTACACCGCGATCAACGCCCCGCGCGGCCTCGACGAGCGGATTTATCACGTCTGGCAGTTTAACGGCAAAGAGGTCGACCGCATTGCGCTGGACATCCACGGCGGCCGCAAGGAAGGCTACCGGGCCTGGACCCACAAGCAGAACTTCCCCGGCAACCCTGCAGGTAAATGGCAGGTCCGGGTGCTGACCGAAGACGGACAAGTTATCGGCGTGCTGCGCTTCCAGATCACCGACAGCACACCGATCAAAGAAAAGTAATCCGGTTCGTGCTATTACGTAGATCTGCGTAAATAGCCGAGAAAGCACGGAGCTTATGACCAGCGACACAGTGGCCGGCAATGCCCAACTGGACACCTCGCACACCCCGCCTCAGATACGGGTTACGGGGGACTGGACGCTCGCCCATTACGCCGACCTCAAGCGCCTGAGCGGCAAGCTCGAAGGCCAATACGACGACAGCACCCGCATCGACCTCAACGGCCTCGGCGCCCTCGACACGGCGGGTGCCTCGCTGCTGGTGGAACTGCTGGGCTCCGAGCGCCTGGGGCGCTCCGCCGAACACCCCGATTGCACGATTTCCTCCGCCGACCGCGCTTTGCTGCAAACGGTCTATCGCTCCCTGACGGATTTCTGCGTGCCCATCAAGGAACCGGAAATCAGCGTCGGCATTCAATTGCTGACCCGCATCGGCCGCGCGGTGGACGCGGTCTGGCAGGACACTCTGCAATTACTGGGTTTCGTCGGCCTGATTCTGGAAACCATCATCCGCGGCCTGTTTCGCCCCAAACGCTGGCGTATCACACCGATGGTCGCGCACATTGAACAGACCGGCCTCGACGCCGCGCCCATCGTCGCCCTGCTGACCTTTCTGGTGGGTGCCGTGGTGGCGTTTCTCGGGGCGACCGTGCTGACCACTTTCGGTGCCAGTGTATTTACCGTGGACCTGGTGGCATTTGCCTTCCTGCGCGAGTTCGGCGTATTGCTCACCGCGATTCTGATGGCCGGCCGCACCGCCAGTGCGTTCACCGCTCAGATCGGTTCGATGAAAGCCAACGAAGAAATCGACGCCATCCGCACCCTGGGTCTCGATCCGATGGAATTGCTGGTAGTGCCGCGAGTCTTGGCGCTGCTGGTCGCGTTGCCGATGCTGACCTTTCTTGCGATGGTCTCGGGGATTGTTGGCGGCGGCGTAGTCTGCGCGGTGTCGCTGGATATTTCGCCGGCGATGTTCCTGTCGCTGTTGCAATCGGACATCGGCGTTCAGCACTTTCTGGTAGGGATCGTCAAAGCGCCGGTTTTTGCCTTTCTGATCGCCGCAATCGGATGTCTGGAAGGTTTCAAGGTCAGCGGCAGCGCTGAATCAGTCGGTGCGCACACTACCTCCAGCGTGGTGCAGTCGATTTTCGTGGTGATCGTGCTCGACGCCGTGGCCGCGCTGTTTTTCATGGAGATGAGCTGGTGAGTCGTGTACCCCGAGCGCCCGCCGAAGCGGTGATCGAAGTCCGTGGGCTGTGCAATCGCTTCGGCAGCCAAAGCGTGCACGAGAACCTTGACCTGGATTTGTACAAGGGCGAAATCCTCGCCGTGGTAGGCGGCTCCGGCAGCGGCAAGTCGGTGCTGTTGCGCAGCATTGTCGGCTTGCGCCAGCCCAGTGAAGGTGTGGTGAAGGTGTTCGGCAAAAACCTGCCGACACTCTCCGAACAGGAGCGCTCGTTGGTCGAACGGCGCTTTGGCGTGCTATTCCAGAAAGGCGCCCTTTTTTCTTCGCTGACGGTGACCGAGAACGTCGCCCTGCCGATGATCGAACACGCCGGTCTGAGCCGCAACGATGCCGAGCATCTGGCGGCAGTGAAACTCGCTCTGGCCGGGCTGCCGCTGTCGGCGGCGGACAAATATCCCGCGTCCTTGTCCGGCGGCATGATCAAGCGTGCGGCGCTGGCTCGGGCATTGGCACTCGATCCGGACATCCTGTTTCTCGACGAACCCACGGCCGGTCTCGATCCGATTGGGGCCGCCGCGTTCGATCAATTGATCCTGACCCTGCGCGATGCGCTCGGGTTAAGTGTCTTTCTGGTGACCCACGACCTCGACACGCTCTACACCATCACCGACCGGGTGGCGGTGCTGGCGCAGAAGAAAGTGTTGGTGGCCGATGCCATTGATGTCGTTTCGGAAACCGACGACGCGTGGATTCACGAATATTTCCACGGCCCTCGTGGCCGCGCGGCGCTGACGGCCGCTCAACAGCTCAACGAGGTCTGACATGGAAACCCGAGCCCATCATGTATTGATCGGCCTGTTCACCGTGATTGTGGTGACGGGCGCCCTGCTTTTCGGCTTGTGGCTGGCCAAGTCCAGCGTCGACACTGAGTTCAAGGACTACGAAGTCGTGTTCAACGAGGCGGTCAGTGGGCTGTCCAAGGGCAGCTCCGTGCAGTACAGCGGTATCAAGGTCGGCGACGTGGTGTCACTGCGTCTGGACCCGCAAGACCCGCGCCGGGTGCTGGCGCGGATCCGTCTTGGCGGTGATACGCCGGTCAAGGAAGACACCTTGGCCAAACTGGCGCTGACCGGGGTCACCGGGACGTCGATCATCCAGCTTAGCGGCGGTACGCCACAGAGCCCGACACTCAAGGGCAAGGACGGCAAACTGCCGACCATCGTGGCCGCGCCCTCGCCCATCGCCCGTTTGCTCAACGACAGCAACGACTTGATGGCCGGCGTGAACATGTTGATGCACAACGCCAACCTTATGTTTCGACGGAAAACATCGAGCGCATCAGCAATACCCTTGAACATCTGGAGCAAACCACCGGCACCATCGCCGAGCAGCGCGGCGACCTGCGCGTGGCCATGCAGCAGTTGGCTTCGGTCGGCAAGCAGGCCAGCACCATGATGGAACAGACATCGGCGCTGATGCGCAACGCCAACGGTTTGCTCAACGATCAGGGCAAGCAAGTGTTCGGCAGCGCCGATCAGGCCATGAAGTCGCTTGAACAGAGCACCGCGACGATCAACAAATTGCTCACCACCAATCAGGATTCGCTCAACAGCGGCATGCAGGGCCTCAATGGCCTGGCCCCGGCAGTGCGCGAGTTGCGGGAAACCCTGACCTCTTTGCGCACCATCTCCCAACGTCTGGAGGCCAACCCCAGCGGCTACCTGCTGGGCAGTGACAAGAACAAGGAATTCACCCCATGAAGCTGACCTCACTCGTCCTCCTCGCCAGCTTCACGATGATCAGCTCGTGCTCGATCCTGCCCAAGTCCGAGCCGTTCGATGTCTATCGATTGCCGTCGGCGCAAAGCAGCGTGCCGGCCAGTCACACCACGCCGCAGCGCTGGTCGCTGCGCCTGAACAAGCTCCAGGCCAGTGAGATATTGAACAGCCCGAACATTGCCGTAATTCCCCAAGGAAATGTGATCATCAGCTACAAGGGCTCGCGCTGGAGCGACCCTGCACCGGTGCTGCTGCGTAATCGTCTGCTTGATGGTTTCCAGCGCGATGGTCGGGTGACGTTGCTCAGCACCGACGACAGCAACTTCCAGGCAGACCTGGAGCTGGGCGGCAACTTGCAGGCGTTCCAGACCGAATACCAAGGCACGAGCGCGGGCGTGGTGATGCGCCTGGATGCGTTGCTGGTGCGCGGCTATGACCAGCGAATCCTCGCCAGCCGTCGCTTTGAAGTACGTCAGCCGTTGAGCGATGTGAAGGTGCCGGCGGTGGTCGCCGGGTTTGGCCAGGCGAGCGATCAACTGACCGCGCAGGTGGTGGCTTGGGCGGTCGAGCAAGGACAGAATCTGGCGCCGAGACCCTGAGCCAATGAATCCAATGACTTCCCTGTAGGAGCGAGCATGCTCGCGATGAACCCGAGAGCGCCGCTGGGTGTCAGGCTGCCAGCGTTATCGTTGACGACCATCGCGAGCATGCTCGCTCCTACAGGGGCGGTAGTTAGCCGAAGAACCAGTAGCAGACGCCGATGGCGCCCAGTACGCCCGCCAGCTCAGCCAGCAACGCACACCCCACAGCATGCCGTGCGCGCTGGATGCCCACCGCGCCGAAGTACACGGCCAGCACATAGAACGTGGTCTCGGTACTGCCTTGAATCGTCGCAGCCACCAGCGCCGGGAAGCTGTCCACGCCCGAGGTTTTCATCGTTTCGATCAGCATCGCCCGCGCGGCGCTGCCCGAGAACGGCTTGACCATCGCGGTCGGCAGGGCATCAACGAAGCGTGTGTCCCAACCGGCCCATTCCACCAGGTGCCGAATACCGTCCAGGCCAAAATCCAGCGCCCCGGACGCTCGCAGTACGCCCACAGCGCAGAGCATTGCCACCAAGTACGGCAGCAGATTCTTCGCTACATCGAAACCTTCTTTGGCACCTTCGACGAATGCTTCGTAGACCTTGACCTTGCGCAGTGCACCAATCAGCAGAAATAGCATGATCAGTCCAAATAGCGTCAAATTACCGAGGATCGACGACAAGCCGGACAGCGCGGTGGCCGAGAGCGTTCCGAGGAACGCCATGAAGCCGGCGAGGGCGAGCGCGCCGGGAATCAGATAGGCCAGCACCACCGGGTCCCAGACCCGCAGGCGTTGCATGAACGCCACCGACAGGAAGCCGACAAAGGTCGAGCAACTGGTGGCCAGCAGAATCGGTAGGAACACCAGCGTCGGGTCGGGCGCGCCTTGCTGGGCGCGGTACATGAAAATGGTCACCGGTAGTAAGGTTAGCGATGACGCATTGAGCACCAGGAACAGGATCTGCGCATTACTGGCGATGGTGTCGCTGGGGTTGAGCTCCTGCAGCGCCTTCATGGCCTTGAGACCGATTGGCGTGGCGGCATTGTCCAGGCCCAGACCATTGGCGGCGAAGTTCAGGGTGATCAAGCCGATGGCGGGGTGACCGGGCGGCACTTCCGGCATCAAACGTAGAAACAGCGGGCCGAGGGCCTTGGCCAGCCATTCGACGATCCCGGCCTTCTCTGCGATGCGCAGAAAGCCCAGCCAGAGGGTGAGGGTGCCGAACAGCAGGACCATGACTTCGACCGACAACTTGGCCATGGCGAAAATGCTTTCCACCATCGCCGCGAAGATCCCTGCGTTACCGCCGATCAGCCATTGCACCAGCGCCGACACGGCGGCCACGATGAAGAAGCCAAGCCACAGGCCATTAAGCATCAGTCAAATCCCCCAAAAGATGGGCGAATGATAGCGGGGTGGCCAGAAACGACAAACCCCGGATTTCTCCGGGGTTTGTTTAGTGCGATATGCACGGACCAATGTAGGAGCGAGCTTGCTCGCGATGGACGTCAACGATGACGAGGGCATTCTGGATAAATGCGGTGCCCCTGCCACCATCGCGAGCAAGCTCGCTCCTACACGGGGTTTGCGTTAGTTGCTGGAAGTCTCGCCAGCCGGCAGCTTCTCTTTGCTGCGCCAGTGCGGCAGGGAGTTCCAGTAGCGCTGGCCCTTGGCGTCGTCGTACATGCCTTCCCAGCGAGAGATGACCAGCACGGCCAGGGCGTTGCCGATCACGTTCAGGGCGGTACGCGCCATGTCCATGATGCGGTCCACGCCGGCGATGAATGCCAGGCCTTCCAGTGGAATACCTACGCTGCCCAAGGTGGCCAGCAGCACCACGAAGGACACGCCCGGTACACCGGCGATGCCTTTGGAGGTGACCATCAGGGTCAGGACCAGCAGCAGTTGCTGACTGATCGACAGGTCGATGCCGTACAGCTGGGCGATGAAGATTGCCGCGATGCTTTGGTACAGGGTCGAACCGTCCAGGTTGAACGAGTAACCGGTCGGCACCACGAAGCTGCAAATGGCTTTTGGCGCACCGTAGGCTTCCATCTTCTCGATCACGCGCGGCAGCACGGTTTCGGAGGAGGCGGTGGAGTAGGCCAGCACCAGCTCATCCTTGAAAATGCGCATCAGCTTGATCACCGAGAAGCCGAACAGGCGAGCGATCAGGCCCAGTACCACGAAGGCGAAGAAGGCGATGGCGACGTAAACCAGGATCACCAGTTTCGCCAGCGGCAGCAAGGACGCGAAGCCGAAGTTGGCAACGGTTACCGCGATCAATGCGAAAACGCCGATCGGGGCGTAGTTCATGATCATGTGAGTGACCTTGAACATGCTTTCCGATACGCCCTGGAACATCGTTACCAGTGGGTCGCGCAACTCGGGTTTGAGGCTCGACAGACCGAGACCGAACAGTACCGAGAAGAAGATGATCGGCAGCATTTCGCCGCGGGACATGGCCGCGAAGATGTTGGACGGGATCAGATTGAGGATGGTTTCGATGAACGCGTGTTCATGCTGAACCTCAGCCGCCGTAGCCTGGTACTTGGAGATGTCCACAGTACCCAGGGTGCTCATGTCGATGCCGGCACCCGGATGGAACAGGTTGGCCAGTAGCAGACCGACGACGATCGCGATGGTGGTGACGATTTCGAAATAAATGATGGTTTTGAGGCCGATGCTGCCGAGCTTTTTCGCATCACCAACGCCGGCAATGCCGACAACCAGCGAGGAGATCACGATCGGGATCACGATCATCTTGATCAGACGGATAAAGATATCGCCTGCCGGTTGCAGAACGTTGCTGATCCACCAGGCTTTCTCGGCACTGAAATGGTTGAGCAGCGCACCAATTGCAATCCCCAATACCAGACCGATGAGGATCTGCCAGGCGAGGCTAAGTTTTGCCTTCTTCATATTTTTACCCTTACTTCAGTTTGACTCGGACAAATGCACGAACTGCAACGCTTGTGGCGAAAAGGTCGTGTGCATCTGCCCCCGTATAAGGAGCCCCGGAGCGCTTGTTATGGCTCTCTGGCAGGCGAAAAAAGGCGCAACTATTCCGATGCACGGGTGCGGCGTCTAATGCCGTAAACGCCTACCCTATGCCGAATCGGCATGAGGTTTTTATCCAGAAACTAGCGTCCCAACCGGTTCGAATACGACAATTCGGCAGGCATAAGTGCCGTGAACCGGTCATCACAGCGCAGATTGAATGTTTTTTGATCAGTCGAAGAGAGGGAGAATTTCGGGAAAATCCCAGAGCGCGGTCGGATTAATTACGGCGAAAGAAACGCTATATTTCTCGATATACGGTCGATGGTGAAACACCGGGAAAAGTATTTTCCATCGAGACAGGCGAATTGCGGGGGGGGGGGAGGGTGGAACGAATGAATAGCTCTAACTCAACGGTTTGCGCAATCAAGCTCTTCGCAAGTCCGTCAAGTCGCAATTGACTGGCGAACTTGCGTCGCAGCTTTTCCTGACCCGGCCCTCGCGCAGGTACTCCCTGTACCCGTAGGTCACTCCGCCCCTGAAGCAGGCAGAACATCCCGACCCCTTGGTCATGCGCCGGCCTTCCTCGGGTAGACGCAATGGGAAAGAAGCAATGCGCGTCTTTCTTGATTCTGTTCAGCCTCGACCGCGACGGCTAAAGAAGAAGGAAGCGATGAACATCACCAGGAACACGACAAAGAGAATCTTGGCGATACCCGTGGCGGTGCCCGCGATACCACCGAAGCCCAGTACGGCGGCGACAATGGCAATGATCAAGAATGTAATTGCCCAGCTCAACATGGTGATTCTCCTTACACTTCTATTTAGAGGTGCTGCTAGTGGTGGTGCGTTTCCCGGCGCAGCGAGCGCGCCAAGCGTGTGAACTTAGAACACCCAGCGTTCCTGGCGAGGCGTTTCATTCAACGCCTGGTGTTGGTCGACGTCCATCATTCGCATCGAGGTGCTGTCGACCATTGCGCTGCTGGCGGCGCTGAAGTGGGTCTGGGTCGAGTGCTGAAACGAAACGCTTGGCCCTTCTTGCTGCTGGCTCTGCTCCCAGCGAAGAACCTGTTGACCGCCGATCAAGGTGATCAACAGCGCCAATACGGCAAACAAGCCTTGCTGCAGATGCAGTGGCGAGAGCTGCAATTGGGTGGCACGTTGGCGATTCATCCTGAAGCTCCTCCCACTCTGGGGGTAATCGGGTTGAGGGCGTGTTGTTATTGCCCTGCGTTATTCAAAATATTGCAGCGGGCGTGCCAGATTTTTTGTGGAGAAAAATATATATAAATCAATAATTTAGAATGGCGTAGCAAGGCTGTTCGGACGCATCCTGCACGATGGGCCTTGACGTGGTCGTGCGTAATGCACGATCGATTGGGCTTGCATCACAATTTTTTTGAATTGATAGGAGGGCGTAGCTGTCAGAAAAAGACGTAATTCATCGTCTGAAACGAAGCTATCTATAAAAGGCTCACAAAATCAGGCGAAAACCGGGAAATGGATCAGAATGAACCATGCAACTTGCCCGATTTTTACGGGACTAACCAAGATCATTCATTAAGGAGTGCAGGAAAATGGAATCCGCCACTGAGCATCAAGGCCGTATTCTTTTGGTGGATGATGAGTCCGCTATCCTGCGTACCTTCCGCTATTGCCTCGAGGACGAAGGCTATAGCGTGGCGACTGCCAACAGCGCCGCACAAGCCGACGCGTTGCTGCAACGTCAGGTTTTCGACCTGTGCTTTCTCGATTTGCGCCTGGGTGAAGACAACGGCCTCGATGTATTGGCGCAAATGCGTATTCAAGCGCCTTGGATGCGAGTGGTGATCGTCACCGCGCATTCGGCTGTGGACACCGCCGTAGATGCCATTCAGGCAGGCGCTGCCGATTACCTGGTCAAACCATGCAGCCCGGATCAATTGCGCCTGGCCACCGCCAAGCAGTTGGAAGTACGGCAACTGTCGGCGCGCCTGGAAGCGTTGGAAGGCGAGGTGCGCAAACCCAAGGATGGTCTGGACTCCCACAGCCCGGCCATGAAAGTAGTGCTGGAAACGGCCCGCCAGGTCGCCAGCACTGATGCCAACATCTTGATTCTAGGCGAGTCCGGTACAGGTAAGGGCGAGCTGTCTCAGGCGATTCACGGCTGGAGCAAGCGGGCGAAGAAGTCCTGCATCACCATCAACTGCCCGTCGCTGACCGCAGAGCTCATGGAAAGCGAACTGTTCGGCCATAGTCGGGGAGCATTCACCGGGGCCAGCGAGAGCACCTTGGGTCGTGTCAATCAAGCTGATGGCGGCACGCTTTTTCTCGACGAAATCGGCGATTTTCCGCTAGTTTTGCAACCAAAGTTGCTGCGATTCATCCAGGATAAAGAATACGAACGTGTGGGCGACCCCATCACCCGCCGCGCCGACGTGCGCATCCTCGCGGCCACCAACCAAAACCTCGAAGACATGGTCCGCGACGGTCGTTTTCGGGAAGACCTGCTCTATCGTCTGAACGTCATTACCTTACACCTGCCCCCGTTGCGCGAGCGCAGGGAAGATATTATTAATCTCGCCGACCGCTTTCTGGCGCGCTTCGTCAAAGAGTACGCACGCCCGGCCCGGGGTTTCAGTGATGAGGCACGTGAAGCGTTGCTGGGTTATCGCTGGCCGGGGAACATTCGCGAATTGCGCAACGTGGTGGAGCGGGCGAGCATAATTTGTCCACAGGAGCGGGTTGAGATCAGCCACTTGGGCATGGCCGAAGCACCGGTCAACAATGCACCGCGCATCGGCGCTGCCTTGAGTCTGGATGAGCTGGAGAAAGCCCATATCGGCGCGGTGCTCGCCACTGCCGGAACATTGGACCAGGCCGCCAAGACCCTCGGCATCGACGCGTCGACACTGTATCGCAAACGCAAACAGTACAACTTGTGAGCCGCCGCCGATGAAACTGGCGATGAAGTTGCGGACCCGGCTCTTCCTGAGCATTTCCGCGCTGATCACCGTGGCGCTGCTCGGGCTGCTGCTCGGACTTGTCAGCGTGTTGCAGATGGCCGGCACCCAGGAAGCGTTGGTGCGCAACAACTTCATCACCCTCGATATCGGGCTCAAGCTGCGTCAAACGCTGGGTGACCAGTTGATCATCATGCTCAGCGAGCAACCTGATCCGTCGGCCTTCGAAGCCTCCAAGCAGCATTACTTCCAACTGCTGGAAGAAGGCATCGCCCAAGAACCGGCGAACGACGGCAACGAATACGGTTTCAAAAAAGCCAAGGATGACTACCTGAGCTTTATCAGGGCATACGAAGTTTCGCCTGATACAACACATATGCTGGGCGGCAACGATGAGCTCACTGAAAAATTCAACGCCCTGCGCAACGGGTTGATTGCCGAACACAAGCGTGCGCTGGATAACATTAGCGATACCGAGCGCCAAGCCCGTGAACGTGCACTGCTGATCGCTGGCCTGCTCGGCCTGGTGGGGCTGGCAGTGTTGATCATCGGCTTTGTGACCGCTCATGCCATCGCGAGGCGTTTTGGCGAGCCCATTGAGGCTCTGGCGCAGGCGGCGGACGACATCGGCCAGGGCAATTTCGACGTTACGTTGCCGGTTTCCTCGGCGGTTGAACTCAACCAGTTGACCAAACGCTTCGGGTTCATGGCCGAGGCGTTGCGCGAGCATCAGGCCACCAACATCGATGAGCTGTTTGCCGGTCAGCAGCGCCTGCAGGCAGTGCTCGACAGCATTGACGACGGCTTGCTAATGATCGATCGCCAAGGGCATCTGGAGCACCTC
The DNA here is from genome assembly GCF_002277815.1 of Pseudomonas sp. ERMR1:02. Lineage (GTDB taxonomy): Bacteria > Pseudomonadota > Gammaproteobacteria > Pseudomonadales > Pseudomonadaceae > Aquipseudomonas. The sequence goes on along the minus strand of NZ_NKJI01000001.1, from coordinate 67,777 downwards.
AACCCCGTGGCGCAGCGCCAATTGGGCTGGGATGACGATCGGGTCGGTCACGGGCTGGGCGCGGCACTACAGCGTCCTGAGCTTGATAAACAGCTGCAATTGGTGTTGCGCGGCGGCACGCTGGAACGGGCGCCCGAAGACTTGAGCATCGAGGTCGATGGCGAGACGCGGTTACTGACCTTCAGCCTGACACCGGTCAGTCATACCCAGGGGCATATTCTCGGTGCGGTGATGGTGCTGCATGACGTCACCGAGCAGCGCGCTTTTGAACGAGTGCGCAGCGAGTTCGTGCTGCGTGCCTCCCACGAGCTGCGCACGCCGGTCACCGGCATGCACATGGCGTTCGGCCTGTTCCGCGAGCGCGCGCATTTCGCCGCGGACTCTCGTGAAGCCGATCTGCTCGACACGGTGAATGAAGAAATGCAGCGCCTGATGCAGTTAATCAACGACCTGCTGAATTTCTCGCGGTACCAGAACGGCTTGCAGAAACTCACCCTGGCGCCGTGTTCCATCGAAGATTTGCTGGAGCAGGCGCAGATACGCTTCTCCAGCGTTGCTGAAGAGAGAGGCATCAAGCTGTTGGTGGAAGTGCAGGGGCCGTTGCCGCGCTTGCAGGCCGATCAGCCGCAATTGGACCGTGTCCTCGACAACCTGATAGACAATGCACTGCGCCACACTGCTGCGGGCGGTCTCATACGCTTGCAGGCCCGGCGCCATGGCGATCGGGTGATCATCAGCGTTGAAGATAACGGTGAAGGCATTGCCTACGGGCAGCAAGGACGAATATTCGAGCCCTTTGTGCAGGTCGGTCGTAAAAAGGGCGGGGCCGGGCTCGGCCTGGCGTTATGCAAGGAAATCGTGCAGTTGCACGGCGGGCGGATGGGCGTCTATTCGCGACCGGGGCAGGGCACGCAGTTCTACATGGCATTAACGGTGTAGCGCGCTTTACGCTTCATCATCCAGGCGTCGCTTGGTCAACCGGCGGCCACGGGTAATCAGCTCGATGAGCTGCGCGGCGCTCAGCGCATGGGCGAATAACCAGCCCTGACCAAACTTCACACCTTCACTGCTCAGAAGCGCCGCTTGGGCTTCATGCTCGATGCCTTCGGCAATGACCTTCAGGTGCAGTGATTGCGCCATGTGGATGATGTGCGGGGCGACGCCGCTGCTGGCCGCGTCATGGCCGAGCGCATCGATAAAGGCTTTGTCGATCTTCAGGCAATCCACGGGCAGCGTTTGCAGATAGGCGAGGCTGCAATAGCCTGTGCCAAAGTCATCGATCAGCACTTGATGCCCGACATCGCGCAAGGCTTGCAGGTTTTCCCGGGCCACCACCACATCGATCAGCCCGCGTTCGGTGACCTCAAAAGCAATTTGTTTGGCGGCGACCCGATGCAGGGTCAGCAAGCGCGCCATCACCTGACCGATGCGCGGCACCATCACATCACAAGCCGCCAGGTTGACCGAGATATACAGCTGTGGGTTGGCGCGCAGCAATTGCCCTAGCTGCTCCAGCAAACGTTGCAGGACGAAATCCGTCATCTGGCGGATCTGCCCGGTGTTCTCCGCCATCGGAATGAACAGGTCAGGACTGGTCAGTGTCCCGTCCGGCCGACGCCAACGCAGCAAGGCCTCGGCCCCGACGCAGTTGCGACTGTCGAGGTCGAAGATCGGCTGATACAAAACCTGCAGTTCGCCCCGGCGTATGGCGCCGGTCAGCTCAGCGTCCAAAGACTGCCGCTGGCGTACCAACAGAAACACCAGAAAACCCACACAAAAGGCAAGCCCCACACAGACCGGCAACAACCACCACCACACCGGCGGTATATGGTTGCCACCGCGCGGGCTGATCAACACCAGTTGGTATTCCGGGTTGTCGGTAGGCATGCGGTAAATCAAACGCGTCTGGGTAACTTGCAGCGCATCACGGCTTTTCGGCGGCCACTGCTCGGTCGGCGGCCAAGACTGCGGCGCCCCCAGCACCGGAATCGCCCGCGTGCCGTGGTCAAGTACCACCAGCAGGCTGCTTCCCGGAGACAGGTCAACCATATCCGTCAAATGCCCGCGCGATGTCGCCACACGGAAATTGCCGCGCCCGAGCATCAGCGCGGCACGGTTTTCATCGGGTTCGGTGGTGGTGTTCAGCCAGTAGCTGTAGGTAGGGCCTTTGATGTCTGGGGCTCGTATCAGCGACAACCCTTCCTGGCGCGGACGATTGGAGCAGATCCGCGAGGCGTCCATGTAAGCGGCTTCGTATACGAAACGGTAATTGAAACTGACCTGTTGCAGCGTCGCGATCATTTCATCATCGCAACTGCGTAGCGGTTGGGCTTCCAGGTCGTCGAGGCTTTCGCGCAATTGTCCGAACAGTTGCTCCAGACGGGCGAGGAAGCGTTCGCCCTGGGCATTCATTTCCTGACTTTCATTCTGCTCGACTTGATGCATGGCGATGAACAGGCTGCCCGCCATCAGTAAAGTTGTACTCAGGACAGCCGCCAGCATCGCCAAAAACCAAGGACGATGGAACCACCTACGGAATGTCTCTCGAGCAGCAGGCATTATGGAAATTTCCGACAATTTACCAATGAGTTATAGCTGCTGATTGGGAAAAAGCGCTGACCGTCGGGCGGGCGTCATTATTTTGTCTGATTCAACACCTGAAGCAGCGCCGCCGTTTGCGCATCTGGCGTGCCGTCGAAGCGGGACGGTCGGAAATGCATCTGGAACGCTGCGATCACATGACGCGTGGCGACATCCAGTTCACCGGTCTGCGCAATCTCATAACCCACGCGGGCCAGCTGTGCCTGGTACCAACCGATGCTCGGCAGCTGTAGTTCGAACTGTACTTGCAATCGCGCCACACTTTGCTCGTTCGGCCAGATGCCAATACCCTCCGCTGCCAGACGCTTCCATGGAAACAGAGGCCCCGGATCAAGCTTGCGCAGTGGCGCGATGTCGCTATGGCCGATGATGCTGCGAGGGCTGATGGCGTAGCGTTTGCTGATGTCCTTGAGCAGGACAATCAAGGACTGGACCTGCGCTTCACTGTAGGGAAACCAGAGGCGCCCGGTCGGGGTGTCCTTGAAGCCCGGATTGACGATTTCGATGCCGATGGAGCTGGAGTTCAGCCAGGTCCGGCCCTGCCATTGGCTTTCCCCTGCGTGCCAAGCCCGCTGGTTTTCATCCATCAGTTTGTAGATAGTCGCGTTTTTGTCATCGCCGATCAGGTAATGGCTGCTGACCTCGCCATGGGTCAGCAGTTGCAGCGAACGTTCCAGTGAGGCGTTGGTGTAATGCACCACCACGAACTGGATGCGGCTGTCGTGGTTGGCTGAGGGATGACTGGTGTCGTAGCGGGGGCCGTTGGCGCAACCGGCCAGTAGAAGCAGCGACAAAATGAGAGCGAGAAATTTCATGGCGGGCAATACACGCAAGACAGTAATGCAACAGTGTAACGTACTGCCTTGCGTACGGCGGGCAATCGCGCAGTTTTCAACACAATGGAACAATTATCCCTCAGCCTGCCGCCTAACCCAGCTCCACCCGGTTGCGCCCCGCATTTTTTGCGCGATATAGCGCCTGATCGGCTCTTTTGAGCACCAGATCGCTATGTTCACCAGGTTTGAACGCGGTAAGGCCCATTGAAATGGTGACCGTCACCCGCTCACCCTTGAAATGGAATGGGCAGGCTTCGATCGACGCACGCAGGTGTTCCAGCAGTTTCATGCCAGCCGCCGGCACCGTTGACGGCAGCAAGAGTACAAACTCTTCACCGCCAAACCGGGCAATGAAATCCGTCCCGCGTAGACGCTTGCGCAACACAGTGGCGATGATTTTCAGCACTTTGTCACCCGCCAGGTGACCGTAGTTATCGTTGATGCGTTTGAAGTGGTCGAGGTCGAGCATGGCCAGCATCAATGTATTGCCGTGTTGTTGCCATTCGCTGATTTCTTGGTCTAGCCGTTCGCTCCAGGCCGCGCGGTTAGGCAGTCCGGTCAAAGGGTCGATCAGGGCTTTCTGGCGCTGTTCCTCGAGATGTTCGCGAAAACCCAGGGCTTCCTGCTCCATGTGAGCCACCCTTTCGGCCAGGCTGTGCAGTCGGCCTGTGACCTCTTGCTCGCGCTCGTCGCGCTGCTTGCGATGTTGGTCCATGGTACCGAGCAGGGCTTCAAGGTGATTTTCCAGAACGTGCTTGAGATCGTCCAGGCTGGCCGCTTCGTGCATGCTGGTCTGCAGGCCGTCGACCTGTTCGCGGATCTGCGTGTCCATGGCCTGTGCGGCGGAACGGCTGTCGGCATGGCCGGCGCTGGCAGCTTGCAGGTTGCTCTGGAACGATTCGAGGCGCTCGTTGAGATGCTGTAAATAGGCTTCGAATTCATGCTGGCCGCTGTCCGAGATCGCCAGCATCAAGGTAGCCAGATCATCGAGGATCGGCAGCAACTCGTACCAATTCAAGCCGTTTTTCAATCGGTCGCGCATCGACTCGGCTTGCGGGCGATGACGCTCTGGGAGCGTGAGATCGTCGAGCAGGCCGAGCAATGTGTCTTCGATGTGCTTGGCCACCGAGCTGTATGACGGCTCGGGGGAGTCTGGCAGCGCGTAGAGCATGTCGTGCCCGGGCTGCTCCGGCTCGCCGGGAGCCATGGCTGAAGGCAGTGGCAGCGGGGCGGGAAGCTCTGCATGCGTCAACTCGTCGGGATTGATTGCCGGCTCGACCTGGGGCGCGGGTGACTCGGCGGATATCGCTGATTCGTCGGTTTGATCCGCTCGGGTTTGTGCTGCGGGGAGTGATGCGGATTCATGTTGCGGATCGAGGACTTGTGGAGCAAGCGCCGGGGCAGCAGCGGGCTGCGGCATATCGGGTGATGCCTGGATAGCTTGTGGCTCGGCGGCCACGATAATCAGGTCTGGAACGTCTACGTACGTTTGATCGACGGCCGCTGCGAGTTCGCCGGTTGTTGGCAATGTCGCGGCAGCCGGCGCCGAGCCTGCTTCGACAGGCGTTGCGATGGGGCTTGTTCAGCGACAGGGGCAACCTGCATGGCTGCATCATCGGCCTCGCGGTGGCCGAACAGCCGTTGCAACAGACCCGGGCGACCGGGTTCTGCGGGGCTATCCAGCTGACTCAAGGCTTTGCCTTGCAAACCGCTCAGTTCACTGAGCAGTAACGGAATTTCTCGAGCCTGGCTGACACGGTTATCCAGTTGTTTGGCGAAATTCTTCAGTGGTCGGCTGACTTCCCGAGGCAGCGGCAATGTTTGCAGCTGAGTGACCAGTGCGGTCAGTGCCGCGCTGGTCTGGTTCACTCGGGTTTCCCGACGCTGCTCGGAGTCGAGCACGGCTTTTTCCAGGCGCGGGATCAGGGCGGCCAGGCCGGCGTCCATTTCATCGGTACGCACGACTTCACGCATTTCCTTCATGCATTGGTCAACGGCTCGGTCGGTGCCTTCCGCCGCCAGGGTGCTGCGTACCAGTCCGCGACGCAGCAAGTCGAGGCGGGCATCCCAACGACGTTCGAGTTTTTCCTGTTGTTCGATGCTTTTGAGGTACTTCTCTTTCCAGCGCTGTGCTTCGTCGCTCATTCGGGGGTTCCGCGAGGGGCAGGACTCAACGCGGGCAATGCATCGGCCGTGAGCGAACCCGGCAGACGAATTTCTACCGCGACCGGCAGGTGATCGGAAATGGGTTGGGCCAGCACCTCGACCTTTTCAAGGGTCAAGGTCGGGCTCAGCAGAATATGGTCCAGGCAGCGCTGCGGGCGCCAGCTGGGGAATGTCGCTTCCAGTTGCGGGGCGAGCAGGCCGAGGTCGCGCAACGGGGAATTTTGCAGCAAGTCACTGGCGTGAGTGTTCATGTCACCCATCAGCACCTGGTGCTTGTAGCCGCCAATCACTTCGCGGATGTAAGCCAGTTGCAGGCTGCGGGCTCGTGCGCCCAGTGCCAGATGCATCATCACCACCACCAGCGCTTCCGGACCTTCGCCGAAGCGCACCAGAATCGCCCCGCGACCCTTCGGCCCCGGTAGCGGATGGTCTTCGATCGCCCACGGGCGCAGGCGGCTCAGCACGCCATTGCTGTGCTGGCCGAGGCGTCCGAGATTGCGATTGAGTTGTTGATACCAGTAAGGAAAGGCACCGAGCTGGGCCAGATGTTCGACTTGATTGACGTAGCCAGAGCGCAGGCTGCCGCCATCGGCTTCCTGCAAGGCGACCAGATCGAAGTCGCCCAGCAGACTGCCGATTTTCTGCAGATTGTCGGCGCGCCCGGTGTGCGGCAACAGGTGTTGCCAGCCCCGGGTCAGGTAATGCCGATAGCGCTCGGTGCTGATGCCGACCTGGATATTGAAACTGAGCAAACGCAAACGGCTGTCTTCGGGCAAGCCCGTCGATTCCAGATGATGCTCGTTGACCCGCGGATCATGCAGGCCAACGATGCGTTCAGTTCCCCAGCGGCGCATGGTGGGTGCAGCCTTTAGTTGGAGGCCGCCTTGTTAGCTGCTCGCTCTTTGTCGATCAGCTTGTCGGCCAGTTGCAGGGCTTGTTCGGCGCCGCCAGCAGAACCCACGTCAAAGCGATACTTGCCGTTGACGATCAAGGTTGGAACGCCAGAGATTTCATATTTTTTGGCCAGGTCAGTGGCCTTGACGATTTGGCCCTTGATGGCGAAGGAATCGAAGGTGGCCAGGAACTTGTCCTTGTCGACGCCCTGGGTGGCCAGGAAGTCCGCCATGTCATTCTTGTCGGTCAGCTTCTTGTGTTCTTTCTGAATGGCTTCAAATACGGCAGCGTGGACCTTGTGTTCGACACCCATGGCTTCCAGCGTCAGGAACATTTGGCCGTGTGCGTTCCAAGGGCCGCCGAACATGGCAGGGATACGCACGAAGTTCACGTCGGAAGGCAGCTTCTCGACCCAAGGATTGATCACGGGTTCGAACGCATAGCAGTGCGGGCAGCCGTACCAGAACAGTTCCACCACTTCGATCTTGCCCGGAACGGCTACCGGAACTGGATTGCTCAGTTCAACATAAGGGGCAGCGGGGGCTTCGGCAGCCTGGGCAGTCATGCCGAACAGGCTTGCAGCGACGAGGGCGGCGCTGATGATCAGATTACGCATGCTTTACTCCTGGACAAATTTTATCGCCTCGCGCGACCTGTTTTCAGACAGATCATGGCGGGCCTGAGTTCTGTAGTGTAACGGCAGCGGCCACAAAAAAGGGCAGCCAAAGCCACCCTTTTTATACTTGCTGCGACGGATTAATCGAGCGTTAACGTTGCAAGATATGTATGCCTTACTCAATGCTCGATTCGTCGGTATTAGTGCAGGCCTTGAATGTAGCTGGACACTGCGGCGATGTCTTCGTCGCTCAGCTTCTTGGCAATGGTCTGCATCGGTTTGGTATCGCCGTCGTTGGCCCGGCCGCCTTCTTCCTTGCGGAATTCGGTCAGTTGCTTGGCGACATATTGAGCGTGTTGACCACCCAGATGCGGGAAGCCCGCGGCCGCGTTGCCTGCGCCATTTGGCGAGTGGCAACCTGTGCAGGATGGCAGACCCTTGGCCAGATCACCGCCACGGAACAATGCTTCACCGCGAGCTACGACTTTCGGGTCGGCGGCGCCGACGCTGCCTTTCTGGCTGGCGAAGTAGGCGGCGATGTCCGCCAGGTCCTGATCGCTCAGGTTGGTCAGCAGGCCGGTCATTTCCAGAACGGTGCGCTTGCCCGACTTGATGTCGTGCAGCTGCTTGGTCAGGTAGCGTTCACCTTGCCCCGCCAGTTTTGGAAAGTTTGGCGCCATGCTGTTGCCATCCGGGCCATGACAGGCGCCGCACAAAGCGGCTTTTGTCTGGCCTGCGGCGGCGTCACCAGGTTTTACCGGCTCACTTGCAGCATGGGCAATGCCGGAGATTCCCACGGTCAACAGCAGACTCACGATCAATTTGGTCATCAGCTAATCCAACTACGGCTAAGGGTTAAGAGTTATGGGCCGGGTTACTCGCTCATCCACTGGATGATGGCTCGGTAATCCTCGGCACTGCAGTCCATGCACAAACCACGCGGCGGCATCGCCTTGAAACCCTGGGTTACGTGTTGCACCAGCGTCTCCATACCTTTCGCCAACCTCGGCGTCCAAGCTTCCTGATCGCCTCTTTTGGGCGCCATGGGTAGTTGGCCGGAATGACAGGCACCACAAACACGGTTGTACACAGCTTCCGGATCCTGTGTAGCCTGAGCGCTGTAAAGCGGCATCAAGACACCGGCAGCTAGCAGCCATTTCGTCATAAAACGACCTTTTCAGGGTTGAGAGCGTGCTGCGTTCTAGTGCGCAATCAAGGTCTGTCGCTCTCGTGAACTTCATCCTACGCTGGGACAAAGCGCACACAAAATCTGCGGCATTATATACTGGCGTCACTGAAACGGAAGCGACACTGCTTGCCGCGCCCATTCCCGGCGCCGCCCACATCGGAAATCCCATGCAACTCAAGAATCCCATCCTCGGTCTGTGCCAACAGTCCACCTTCATGCTCAGCGCCGCCAAAGTCGACCAATGTCCGGACGACGAAGGTTTTGAAGTCGCCTTCGCCGGGCGTTCCAACGCCGGCAAGTCCAGTGCGCTTAACACCCTGACGCATGCCAGCCTGGCGCGCACCTCGAAAACTCCGGGGCGCACGCAACTGTTGAACTTCTTCAAGCTAGACGATGAACGTCGTCTGGTCGACCTGCCAGGCTACGGTTACGCAAAAGTGCCAATCCCGCTCAAGCAACACTGGCAGCGTCACCTGGAGGCTTATCTGGGTGGGCGCGAGAGTTTGAAGGGTCTGATTCTGATGATGGACATCCGTCATCCAATGACCGACTTCGACCTGTTGATGCTCGACTGGGCCGTGGCGGCCGGCATGCCGATGCACATTCTGCTGACCAAGGCGGACAAGCTGACCTATGGCGCGGCCAAGAACACGCTGCTCAAGGTTCAGTCGGAAATCCGCAAGGGCTGGGGCGACAGCGTGACGATTCAGCTGTTTTCGGCGCCGAAACGCTTGGGGCTGGAAGACGCCTACACGGTATTGGCAGGCTGGATGGAGCTGGCGGACAAGGGTGCCGAGGTTGCCGGATAAAAAACTGACTGTGATGCGCTTTTGCCTTGCTTGAGCGCGTCACAGGCAGTTTTCAGGCAAAAAAAACCCCGGACTTCTTATGGGGAGGGGGAAGTTCCGGGGTTCAAGTTCCAGACCGCTAGGGCGGGGTCCAGATATCTGCCAACACTTAACACAACATAGGAGCATCGAAGGGCTTCACCAGCCATTCAGTAACTCTGAGTAGAGATTTGCCGGATTAGTTCAGAATTTTTTCAAATGCCTTTGGAATAACCTCAAGCACGTTTCGGACTAAGCGCTCTTCACCCTTCTGCCGCGGCACTATCTGTAGGAGCGAGCTTGCTCGCGATGGTGGGTCAGACAAATCTATTTCGACTGACACTCCATCGCGAGCAAGCTCGCTCCTACACGGGCCGCGAATTTTCAGATGGCTCAGTGCGCCTCATCCCAGTTATTGCCTACGCCTACTTCGACCAGTAGCGGAACATCCAGTTTCGCCGCGCCGCTCATATAAACGCGAATTTCATCGCGAACCTGATCGACCAAATCTTCGCGTACTTCAAGCACCAGTTCATCGTGCACTTGCAGGATGACTTTGGCGTCGAGGCCGGACGACGTCAGCCAGTTGTCCACTGCGACCATGGCTTTCTTGATGATGTCGGCCGCGGTGCCTTGCATGGGCGCGTTGATCGCTGTGCGTTCGGCGGCGGCGCGCTCTTGCGGCTTGTTGGAGTTGATCTCCGGCAGATACAACCGACGGCCGAAGAACGTTTCCACATACCCCTGATCCGCTGCCTGCGCGCGGGTGCGGTCCATGTACTCGCGCACGCCGGGATAACGGGCGAAATACGTATCGATGTAGGCTTTAGCGGTCTTGGTATCGACGCCGATGTCTTTGCCGAGCTTCTGCGCGCCCATGCCGTAGATCAGGCCGAAGTTGATCGCCTTGGCGCTGCGGCGTTGATCGGAGGTCACCTCTGTCAGTTCGACCTTGAATACCTCGGCGGCGGTCGCGGTGTGCACGTCCAGATTGTGCCGGAAAGCGTTCATCAGGCCTTCGTCCCGGGACAGGTGCGCCATGATCCGCAGTTCGATCTGCGAATAGTCCGCCGCCAGCAATTTGTAACCGGTCGGGGCCACAAAGGCCTGACGGATGCGACGCCCTTCAGCGGTGCGCACCGGGATGTTCTGCAGGTTCGGGTCACTGGAAGACAGGCGCCCGGTTGACGCTACTGCCTGGTGATACGAGGTGTGAATCCGTCCGGTGCGTGGGTTGATCTGCTCCGGCAGGCGGTCGGTGTAGGTGCTTTTCAGCTTGCTCATGGAACGGTATTGCATCAGCACCTTGGGCAGCCGGTAGTCATCCTCGGCCAATTTGGCCAGCACTTCTTCGGCGGTAGACGGCTGGCCCTTGGCGGTCTTCTTCAATACCGGCAGGCCGAGCTTCTCGTAAAGGATGACGCCAAGTTGCTTGGGCGAACCGAGGTTGAACTCCTCCCCGGCAATCTCGAAGGCTTCACGCTCCAGCGCCACCATCTTTTCGCCCAGTTCGATGCTTTGCACGCCGAGCAGCGCGGCATCGACGAAAGCCCCTTGGCGCTCGATACGCGCGAGCACCGGCACGAGCGGGATTTCGATGTCGGTCAGTACACTGGCCAGGCTCGGGATCGCAGTGAGTTTCTCGAACAGAGCCTGGTGCAGACGCAAGGTGATATCGGCGTCCTCCGCGGCATACGGGCCAGCCTGCTCAAGGGCAATTTGATCGAAGGTCAGCTGCTTCGCGCCTTTGCCGGCGATGTCCTGGAAACTCACCGTGGTGTGGTCCAGATACTTCAGCGCCAGACTGTCCATGTCATGGCGGGTGGCCGTGGAGTTGAGCACGTAGGATTCGAGCATGGTGTCGAAGGCAATGCCGCGCACGTTGATGCCGTTGGCCTGATCGCCGCCGATGGCGCAGTTGGCCAGGATGTTCATGTCGAACTTGGCGTGCTGGCCGACCTTGAGTTTGTTCGGGTCTTCCAGAATCGGCTTGAGGGCGCGCAGGACGGTGTCGCGATCCAGTTGCTCGGGTACGCCGATGTAGGAATGGGTCAGCGGGATGTAGGCCGCTTCGTTGGCCTTCACCGCAAACGACAGACCCACCAGTTGCGCCTGTTGCGCGTCGATGCCGGTGGTTTCAGTGTCGAAGGCGAACAGCGGGGCGTTTTTCAGCTTTTCCATCCAGGCATCGAAACGCGCCTGATCTAGGATGGTTTCGTATCGGGTTTCAGGCGTCACAACCGGCGCTTCGGCCTCGGCGGCGCTAAACAGATCGACGACGGGTGCAGGCTCGTCAGCAGCGCTCAGCTCTATACGCTTGGCATCCCGTTGCAGATCGTTCAGCCAGCTCTTGAATTCGAGCAGGTTGTAGAGTTCGGTGAGTTTTACCGGATCTTCCTGACCCATTTGCAGGTCATCGAGGCCGATGTCCAGCGGCACATCGACCTTGATCGTCGCCAGTTGATAGGAGAGGAACGCCATCTCCTTGTGTTCTTCGAGCTTGGCCGGCAGGGTTTTGGCGCCGCGGATTGGCAGGGTCGGGACGATGTCGAGTTGCGCGTAGAGCTCGCTCAGGCCGCCATTTACACCGACCAACAGGCCGGAAGCGGTTTTCGGACCAATGCCCGGAACGCCCGGAATGTTGTCGGAAGAATCGCCCATGAGCGCCAGATAATCGATGATCTGCTCCGGAGCGACGCCGAATTTCTCCTTCACGCCCTCCACGTCCATGCTGCTACCGGTCATCGTATTGACCAAGGTAATGTGGCCGTCGACCAGTTGCGCCATGTCCTTGTCGCCGGTGGAGATGACCACCGGACGATCGGCGGCGGCGCTGCTGCGAGCCAGGGTGCCGATCACGTCGTCGGCTTCGACGCCTTCGACGCACAGCAGCGGGAAGCCCAGGGCGATCACGCTCTGATGCAACGGTTCGATCTGCACGCGCATGTCGTCAGGCATGCTCGGACGATTGGCCTTGTATTCGGCGTACATCTCATCGCGAAATGTCCCACCCTTGGCGTCGAAAACGACTGCGAACGGACTATCCGGGTACTGCTTGCGCAGACTCTTGAGCATGTTCAACACGCCCTTGACCGCACCGGTTGGCAGGCCTTTAGAGGTGGTCAGTGGTGGCAGCGCGTGAAAGGCGCGATACAGGTAAGAAGAACCGTCCACCAGGACGAGGGGGCTTGGCTCATGAGCAGGATCAACCTTTTCGGCGGGTCCGGCGCTAGAATAGCGGGACCGTTGACGACAAAGGGACAAGGTTATCATGCGCACACTAAATCGCCTGTTGCTGGCTGGGTTGTTTGCAATTGCACCATTGGCCGTCATGGCGGCGGACGGTGCGCCGACTCCAGAACCGGAAGTCACGATCCGCACGGAAGGGGACAAAGTCATTCAGGAATACCGCCAAAACGGTTTCCTCTATGCAATCAAGGTCACACCGAAGGGCGCACCACCGTATTTTCTGGTGCGCGCGGACGGTACAGATGCGAACTTTATCCGCTCGGATCAGCCGGATATGCTGATTCCGTCGTGGAAGATCTTTGAGTGGAAATAGTTTCTTAATTTCAATCGGCGCTGGCTCAACAGCAGCGCCCGTACTGGCAGTTTAAACATGTCTGTGTTCACCCCCCTGGCTCGGCCCGAGCTGGAAACCTTTCTCGCCCCTTATGGCCTCGGCCGCCTGCTTGATTTCCAGGGGATTGCCGCCGGTAGCGAAAACACCAATTTCTTTATCAGTATGGAACAGGGCGAATTTGTCCTGACGCTGGTCGAGCGTGGCCCGGTCCAGGAGATGCCGTTCTTCATCGAATTGCTCGACGTGCTGCACGAAGCCGATCTGCCGGTGCCTTACGCCCTGCGTACCACCGACGGCGTCGCGTTGCGCGAACTGGCAGGCAAGCCTGCGCTGTTGCAACCGCGCCTGGCCGGCAAGCACATCAAACAAGCCAATGCGCAGCATTGCGCGCAAGTGGGCGAGTTGCTTGCTCACCTGCACGTGGCGACCCAGGCCAACATGATCAAGCGTAAAACCGATCGTGGCCTGGACTGGATGCTGGAAGAGGGCACGCAGTTTCTGTCGCACCTGAATGCCGAGCAGAAAGACCTGCTGAAACGGGCGCTGGATGAAATCACCCAGCAGAAAGAGAAAATTCTGGCACTGCCGCGGGCCAACATCCACGCAGATCTGTTCCGCGACAACGCGATGTTCGAAGGCACGCACCTGACCGGCCTGATCGATTTCTACAATGCCTGCTCTGGGCCGATGCTCTACGACGTGGCGATTGCCTTGAACGACTGGTGTTCTGACGACAAAGGTTTGATCGATGGGCCTCGGGCGCGGGCATTGCTGGGTGCTTATGCCGCGTTGCGTCCGTTCACGGCTGCCGAGGCTGAACTTTGGCCGACGATGTTGCGGGTGGCGTGTGTGCGCTTCTGGTTGTCGCGGCTGATCGCGGCGGAGTCATTTGCCGGGCAGGATGTGTTGATTCACGATCCGATGGAGTTTCAGCAGCGGTTGGCGCAGCGGCAGACAGTCAGCACGCCGTTGCCTTTCGCCCTCTAAGAGCTTCGCGGGCGAGCCTCGCTCCTACAGGGGTTGTGTCGTAACCCCTGTAGGAGCGAGGCTTGCCCGCGAATGGGGCGACTCGATTTCTGGAGTTACAAAGACTCCAGGCACCCCGCCAAATCATTACCCAACTTCTCTAGCACCTGCTCATACCCCTGAGCAGTCGCCGGGGTGTACCCGCCCAGAGCATCCAGTTCCGCCAGCTTGTTGGCCAGCGCGCAGACCACGAGATTGGAGTGATGGCGGGACGCCAATAGCTGGCGGACCCAGTCCGCCAGCCGGCCTTTCTGGCGGTCCAGATGCATCACGTAAACGCGGGCACACTGGATGAGCAAGCGCCTCTGGTTTCGATCGCCACGCTTGCTGATGCCCAACAGCACAGTCTTGTCGCCCGTACCGTGCTGTTTAGGTACCAGCCCGATCGATGCCGCGTAGCCTCGGCCGCATTTGAACTGTTTGCCATCGCCCAACTCTGCAGCCAAGGCGGTGGAGGTGATCGGGCCGACACACGGCATGGTCATCAAGCGCGCAGCCAGATCATCTTCAGCGGCCTGGCATGCCACGTCTTTGTCCTGCGACTTGACCTCCTCATCCAAATACTTGAAGTGCTGATACAGCTTTGTCAGATTTTTTTTGAAGGGCTGAGAGATTGAGCTCGCCTCAAGCAGCGCCGGCAGCGTGTTGATCGATTTGAAGCCGGGGGCCAGGCTGATGCCGACCTCCAGAAGAGCGGCATGAATCCGATTGGCGGTCGCAGTGCGGTCTTTGATGAACGATTCACGTATCGAGTTGGACATGGCCAGCGCCTGTTGGGCTTGGGTTTTGGGCGGCACAAAGCGCATCGTCGGGCGAGTCGCCGCCTCGCAGATCGCTTCGGCATCGGCGAAGTCGTTCTTGTTGCTTTTCACGTAGGGACGCACGAGATGAGGGGCAATGAGTTTGGGCGTATGGCCCAGCTTTGCGATCTCCTGGGCCATGAAGTGAGCGCCACCACAGGCTTCCATTACAACGGTGCAGGGATCGAGATTCGCCAGATGCTGGATGAGCGCCGTTCGATTGAATTTTTTGCGCTGAACTTCATGACCACGATCATCTTGTGCGTGAAGGTGGAAGGTGTGTTTACCCAGGTCGATGGCGGCAATAGCTACTTTGTTGTTCATGACAATGGTCTCCGGTGGGCCCCCTGCGAAAGCTTAGTGCGCGATCACAGGGGGCGGCGGGGGTAACCATTTCATTAGGGGTTGTGTCGTAACCCCTGTAGGAGCGAGGCTTGCCCGCGAATGGGGCGACTCGATTTCTGGAGTTACAACGACTCCAGGCACCCCGCCAAATCATTTCCCAACTTCTCCAATACCTGCTCATACCCCTGAGCAGTCGCCGGGGTGTACCCGCCCAGAGCATCCAGTTCCGCCAGTTTCACTGGCAGGCCGGCCACCAGGGTTTCTGCCAGGCGCGGACGCAGCGGCGGTTCGCTGAACACGCAGGTCTTGCCGACTTCCTGCAATCGCGCACGCATCGCCGCGACGTGCTGGGCGCCGGGTTGCACTTCGGCAGCGACACTGAATACACCCGCATGCTTAAGGCCGTAAGCGTCTTCGAAGTAATCGAAAGCTTCGTGGAACACGAAGTAAGGTTTGCCTTCAACACCAGCCAGACGTTTCTTCAAGCGCAGGTCGAGGGCATCGAGGCGCTCATCAAATGCCTTGAGGTTGCTCTGATAGCGCGCTGCATTGGCAGGATCAGCCGCGCTGAGGTCAGAGGCCATTTTCGTGGCGATGACCCGCGCGTTGATCGGCGACAGCCACAAATGTGCGTCCAGGCTACCCGGACGGTGATCGTGGTCATGCTCATCGGCTTCTTCGGCGTGGGAGTGACTATCTTCGGCGAAACGACGCAGCTTCATGCCTGGCAAATCCTGCACGGCAACGCTGGGCAGCGTACGACCGTTCAGCACGCGCGGCAGGAACCCTTCCATGTCCGGCCCGATCCAGTACAGCAGATCCACCGATTGCACCTTCCGTACGTCGGAAGGGCGCAAGGCATAGTTATGTGGCGAAGCGCCGGGCGGTAGCAAGACTTCCGGGATCGCTACACCGTCCTGCACCGCAGCGGCGATCAACTGTAGCGGCTTGATGCTGGTGAGCACCTTGACCTCGGCTTGCGCGGGACCGATCAGCAGAAAACTTGCGACAAATGCGACAAAGATAGAAAAAAGTCGGGACACGATGACTACTCGAAGAGGCGAGAACGGGTAACATAATAACGTCTCTCACAAAAATCGTCGCCGCTCATGCCTAAAACTCCGATTGCCAGCCGCCCCCACGACCACTCTCATTGCGTACACAGCGCTCTGTCAGAGGCCGACGCCCTGTGCGAGCGTCAGGGCCTGCGCCTTACCGCGTTGCGTCGGCGGGTGCTGGAGCTGGTGTGGCAAAGCCACAAGCCGTTGGGCGCCTACGACATTCTCGCGGTGCTCAGCGAGCAGGATGGCCGCCGCGCAGCGCCGCCAACGGTGTACCGCGCGCTGGATTTCCTGTTGGAAAACGGCCTGGTGCACCGGATTTCATCGCTCAATGCCTTCATCGGCTGTAATCATCCGGAACACGCGCACCAGGGGCAGTTCCTGATCTGCCGCGATTGCCACGCTGCCATTGAGCTCGAACAGAAATCCATCAGCGACGCGATCATCGCCAGCGCCAAGGACGTCGGGTTTGTCGTCGAAGGCCAGACCGTCGAAGTGGTCGGTCTCTGCTCGGGTTGCCAGGGGGCTTGATGAGCAACGCGCTGATCCGCCTCGAGAAGGTTGCTGTCACGTTTGCCGGACAAAGTGTGCTGGATAACATCGAGCTGAGCGTCGAGCCTGGGCAGATTGTCACCCTGATTGGCCCAAACGGCGCCGGCAAGACCACCCTGGTGCGCGCCGTGCTCGGGCTCTTGAAGCCTGACAGCGGCAGTGTCTGGCGCAAACCGAAACTGCGGGTCGGCTATATGCCGCAAAAGCTGCATGTCGATCCGACCCTACCGCTCTCGGTACTGCGTTTCTTGCGTCTGGTACCGGGCGTGGACCGTGCGATGGCCCTGGCCGCGCTCAAGGAAGTCGGCGCTGAACAGGTGATCGACAGCCCCGTGCAAAGTGTTTCGGGTGGTGAGATGCAGCGTGTCTTGCTGGCCCGAGCACTATTACGCGAACCGGAACTGCTGGTGCTCGACGAGCCGGTACAAGGCGTCGATGTTGCCGGCCAAGCCGAACTCTACAGCCTGATCACCCGCCTGCGTGACCGTCACGGCTGCGGTGTGTTGATGGTTTCTCACGATCTGCACCTGGTGATGAGCACCACCGATCAGGTGGTTTGCCTGAATCGCCATGTCTGCTGCTCCGGCCACCCCGAGCAGGTCAGCGGCGATCCGGCATTCGTCGAGCTGTTCGGAAAAAACGCACAAAGCCTGGCGATTTATCACCACCATCACGACCACGCCCACGATTTGCATGGCTCGGTGGTCAAGGCGCCCACGTCGGGCCATAACCATGTTCATGGAGATAGCTGCAAGCATGGCTGATTTTCTGCTCTACGCCCTGCTTGCAGGTCTGGCTTTGGCAGTCGTCGCGGGGCCGTTGGGTTCTTTTGTGGTCTGGCGGCGCATGGCCTATTTTGGCGACACCTTGTCCCATGCGGCGTTGCTGGGTGTGGCGTTGGGCTTCCTGCTGGATGTCAGCCCGACCGTCGCGGTCACAGTCGGCTGCTTGTTGTTGGCGGTGTTGCTGGTGACGTTGCAGCAGCGTCAGCCACTGGCGTCCGACACGCTTTTAGGAATTCTCGCACCGAGCACCCTCTCTTTGGGCTTGGTGGTACTAAGCTTCATGCACGAAGTACGGATCGACCTGATGGCCTATCTGTTCGGCGACCTGTTGGCGATCAGCCCGACCGATCTGGCCTGGATTCTCGGCGGCAGCGCGGCGGTGCTAGTGTTGTTGGTGACGTTGTGGCGACCCTTGCTGGCGATCACCGTGCATGAAGAGCTGGCCAGGGTCGAAGGCCTGCCCGTAGCGGGATTGCGCATGGCGTTGATGTTGCTGATAGCCGTGGTGATTGCCGTGGCGATGAAAATCGTTGGTGTGTTGCTGATCACTTCGTTGCTGATCATCCCGGCGGCTGCGGCACAACGTCACGCCCGCTCGCCAGAACAGATGGCATTGGGCGCGAGCCTGCTGGGCGTACTCGCCGTGTGTGGCGGGCTGGCGCTGTCCTGGTTCAAGGACACTCCGGCCGGCCCATCGATTGTGGTGACGGCCGCCGCGCTGTTTCTGCTGAGTTTTGTTCTGCCCCGCCGAGGGGTGTAGACTTGCTCGTTTTTTGCGCATATAGAGAGTCGCAGGAATGAAGTCGTTCCCCTCCCGTTATCTGCTCCTTGTCGCATTTTCTTTGCTGCTGGGCGCTTGCCAAAGCACGCCACCGGCGGCCACCGAGGCTCCGGATGCGCGGGCGACGGCCATTGCACAGCTTGAGCAAAGCCTGGCCAGCAGCGAACTGGCCACGGCTGAAGATCAACTGGCAGCCTTGCAGGCTGAATCGCCCAACGATCAATCCCTGGAGCAATACCAGCGACAATTGGCCGAAGCCTATCTGATGCGCAGCCAGATCGTGCTGCAAAAAGGTGACGTCAACGCTGCTGCCACTGCCCTGGCCCGTGCCCGCGCCCTGATGCCCAAGGCTCCGGCGCTGACAGGCGGGGTCAATGGTGCCCTCGCTCAAGCCCGCAAGGCTGAACTGGAAAAAACCGAAGCTGCTCTCAAGGCAGCCGAAGCCAAGCCAAAAGCGAAGGTCATTGACCCAGCGGCCGAAAGCACCACGGTAGCTTTGAATATCACCGATATGGCCAAGTTGCGCCGTCAACTGGATGCGATCGCCGTCGATGTAGTGAACTATCAGTGCGACGTGAGCATTCAGGCGCCGCGTACTGATGATTATCCCTGGTTGGCTAATTTGCTGACCAAGCGGGTGAAGAAGCTTGATCCGCAGTTTGATCTGAGCCTTGAGCGGCAGATTATTCGCAGCGTTCCGGCGCAGATGGTTTTAAGCCCACGTAAACCCTAAAAAGCTTCGCGGGCAAGCCTCGCTCCTACAGGATCGGGTCGTTCACAATATTGGCGAACGACCCGATCCTGTAGGAGCGAGGCTTGCCCGCGAAGGCGTCCTCCCAACCGATAAAGACCTCAGGCCGGAATCGCCTTGGCCTTCGGCTCCCTATCCCAAACCCGATGCTGTCCGATCGCGGTAAAAAACGCCTTGAACAACTTGGCGTCCGTACCCACGATCAGCCCCGCATCGGCCTCCAGCTTCAGCACATCCAGCAACTGTTTCGCCTCGCCATGCAAAGCAATCGCTTTCAGGTGCTTGTAAGCCTCCAGCAGGTAATGCAGCGCCACGCCGTCAGTACTCAATGCCTTGATCGACGCCGCGCCCCCGGGCACGAACACCGCGTCGAACGCCACTGAGGGCAAACCTTCCATGGATGCGTCTACCGGCAACGACTTGCCATCCGCGGTTGTGACTGGCGCCGAGGTCGGACCGAGCAATTTGGCATGCGCCCCTTCAGCCTCCAGCGCTTTCTTCATCGCATCAATCGCTGCGCCGTCGACACCATTGGCCGCCAGAATCGCCACTTTGCGGGTTTTGATGTCTGGGGTAGCAAGTTGGCCTGGCTCAGGGCCGGCGAGCGCTCCAGGGAAGTTTTCGGAACGTCGACCGTTCCAGCTTTCGGCGCAGGCAGGCCCAGATTCTGCGCAACCCGTTTGGCCAGTTCCAGATCGATGTTTGCCAGGATCTCATTTACTTGTCTCGCCCGAATGAACTCACGCTCAACCTTGCCCAGCTCAAAGCTGTACGCCGAGATGATGTGTTCCTGTTCGTGCTTGCTCATGCTGTGGAAAAACAGTCGTGCCTGGGAAAAGTGGTCGCTGAATGACTCGCTGCGCTGGCGGATCTTGTTGGCGTCGATGCGCTCCGGGTAACTCTCGAAGCCGCCATCTTGCGCAGCGGGCGGAGTTTCTTTCGGCCAGCCGCCGTCGACGGAGTTCGGTTCGTAGGCCGCGCGCCCCTTGTCGATCGTGGTGCGGTGCATTCCATCCCGCTGGCCATTGTGGAACGGTGCTACTGGACGGTTGATTGGAATCTCGTGAAAATTCGGCCCGCCGAGTCGGCTGATCTGCGTATCGGTGTAGGAAAACAACCGACCTTGCAGTAGCGGATCGTTAGAGAAGTCGATCCCCGGCACGACATGTCCAGGGCAGAAAGCGACCTGCTCTGTTTCGGCAAAAAAACTGTCTGGGTTCCGATTCAGGGTCATTTTGCCTAGCGGCGTGATGGGCACGATTTCTTCGGGAATGATTTTGGTCGGATCGAGGATGTCGAATTCGAATGCGTGTTCGTTTTCCTCTTCCACGACCTGAACACCCAGTTCCCACTCCGGATAGTCACCCATCTCGATGGATTCCCAGAGATCGCGACGGTGGTAGTCGGCGTCTTTTCCCGCAAGCTTTTGCGCTTCATCCCACACCAGCGAACAGGTGCCGGCGGTGGGGCGCCAGTGGAATTTGACGAAGCGTGATTTTCCTTCGGCATTGATCAGGCGAAAGGTATGCACACCGAAGCCCTGCATGCTGCGCAGACTTTTGGGGATCGCCCGGTCGGACATGGCCCAGATCACCATGTGCGCCGATTCCGGTTGCAACGAGACAAAGTCCCAGAAGGTGTCGTGGGCTGAGCCACCGGTGGGTATTTCGTTGTGCGGTTCAGGTTTCACCGCGTGTACGAAATCCGGAAACTTGATGGCGTCCTGAATGAAAAACACCGGCATGTTGTTGCCAACCAGGTCGTAGATGCCTTCGTCGGTGAAAAACTTCACAGCGAAACCTCGTACATCGCGCACGGTATCGCCTGACCCGCGAGGACCTTGGACCGTAGAAAAGCGCACGAACACCGGAGTCTTTTTGCCAGGGTCCTGCAGGAAACCGGCCTTGGTCAAAACGCTATGGTTCTCATAACTCTGGAAGTAACCATGGGCGCCGGTGCCGCGCGCGTGGACGATGCGCTCGGGTATGCGCTCATGGTCAAAGTGCGTGATTTTTTCACGCATGATGAAATCTTCCAGCAGCGACGGCCCGCGTGCGCCTGCCTTCAGGGTGTTCTGATTGTCCGCCACCTTCACGCCTTGATTGGTGCGAAGGGCCTGGCCGGTGGCGTCGGAGCGGAATTTTTCCAGGCTATCGAGCTTGGCGTTGGTGTTGCTGCGATCCAGGGTATCGGTCCCGGCCAGGTCGCTCTGGGACGCGGCAGGCTTCTTAGTACTCATCAGGCGTCACTCCTTAGGCTTATTCGAGCTGCTTACGTAGTGACTGACGAGGTTTTTAGCCGTTCCTTTTTTCTGACCTTTGATCGCGTTATTGCCAAATGACAGGTTGAAAGCGAAATAAATGCTAAGAACCTCTATACGGACAGGCTAAAATGCGCGCCCGGCTAACCGCTGATCCTTTTCCAACGCGCCCCACAAGGTTCGCTACGTGATCGAGTTTCAAAACGTCCATAAAACCTACCGCGTCGCCGGTAAGGATATCCCCGCCCTGCACCCGACCAATCTGACGATTGAGAACGGTCAGGTTTTTGGCCTGATCGGTCATTCCGGTGCGGGAAAAAGTACCCTTCTGCGTCTGATCAATCGTCTGGAAAACTCCAGTGGCGGCAAGATCATTGTCGATGGCGAGGAAATCACCGCGCTCGACGCCAACGGTTTGCGTCGTTTCCGTCAACAGGTCGGGATGATTTTTCAGCACTTCAACCTGCTGGCCTCCAAGACCGTAGCTGACAACGTTGCACTGCCGCTGACGCTGGCCGGTGAACTGTCGCGCAGCGACATCGACCAGCGTGTTGCTCAATTGCTGTCGCGGGTCGGTTTGTCCGATCACGCCAACAAATACCCGGCGCAGTTGTCCGGCGGGCAGAAGCAGCGTGTCGGCATTGCCCGCGCCCTGGCTACCAAGCCGAAAATCCTGCTGTGCGACGAAGCCACCAGTGCACTGGACCCGCAGACCACGGCGTCGGTCCTGCAATTGCTGGCCGAGATTAATCGCGAATTGAAGCTGACCATCGTGTTGATCACCCATGAAATGGACGTGATCCGCCGGGTCTGCGATCAGGTAGGCGTGATGGACGCTGGCGTGATCGTCGAGCAGGGTTCGGTGGCCGAGGTGTTCTTGCATCCGAAACACCCGACCACCAAGCGCTTCGTCCAGGAAGACGAGCAGATCGACGAAGGCGAACAGCGCGACGACTTCGCTCACGTGCCCGGACGCATCGTGCGTCTGACCTTCCAGGGCGAAGCGACCTACGCGCCGCTGCTGGGTACCGTCGCCCGCGAAACGGGTGTGGACTACAGCATCCTTGCCGGTCGTATCGATCGCATCAAAGACATCCCTTACGGGCAACTGACCCTGGCCGTGACCGGCGGTGACATGGAAGCGGCCTTCGCCCGCTTCACCGCAGCCGACGTCCACATGGAGGTGCTGCGTTAATGGAAGCCCTGACAAGTTTCTTCGCCAACATCGACTGGTTCGAAATCTGGTTGGCCACCGGCGACACCATGCTGATGCTTGGCGGCTCGCTGTTGTTCACCGTGTTGCTGGGCCTGCCGCTGGGTGTGTTGCTGTTCCTCTGCAGCCCGCGTCAGTTGCTGGAAGCAAAAGGCGTCTATGCGATGTTGTCCCTGGTGGTGAACATCCTGCGTTCGCTGCCGTTCATCATTCTGCTGATCGTGATGATCCCGTTCACCGTACTGATCACCGGCACCTCGCTGGGTGTCGCCGGTGCGATCCCGCCGCTGGTGGTGGGCGCCACGCCGTTCTTCGCGCGACTGGTGGAAACCGCGCTGCGTGAAGTGGATCGCGGGATCATTGAAGCGACCCAGTCGATGGGCGCGACCACGCGGCAGATCATCACCAATGCGTTGTTGCCGGAAGCCCGTCCGGGCATCTTTGCGGCGATTACGGTGACAGCCATTACACTGGTGTCCTACACGGCAATGGCCGGTGTGGTGGGTGCCGGTGGTCTGGGCGACCTGGCGATCCGTTTCGGTTACCAGCGTTTCCAGACTGACGTGATGGTGGTCACGGTGGTGTTGTTGCTAGTGCTGGTACAGGTCCTGCAAACCGTCGGCGACAAATTGGTCGTCCACTTTTCCCGTAAATAAGACATGAGCCGGCCATTCGCTGGCAGGCGCCAAACGGGCGCCTCACAAGGAGTTAGCTGAATGAAAAAACTACTCGTCGCCTTCGCTGCCGTCGCAGCCTTTTCCGCCCACGCTGCCGATACCCTGACTGTCGCAGCCACACCAGTCCCGCACGCGGAAATCCTCGAGTTCGTTAAACCGGCTCTGGCCAAGGAAGGCGTGGACCTGAAGGTCAAGGTCTTCACCGACTACATCCAGCCGAACGTGCAGGTGGCGGAAAAACGTCTGGACGCCAACTTCTTCCAGCACCAGCCGTATCTCAACGAGTTCAACAAGGCCAAGGGTACCAATCTGGTGTCGGTTGCCGGCGTGCACCTCGAACCTCTGGGCGCGTACTCCAGCAAGTACAAAGCGCTGACCGAACTGCCTGGTGGCGCCACTGTAGTGATCCCGAACGACGCCACCAACGGCGGCCGCGCGCTGTTGCTGCTGGCCAAGGCCGGCCTGATCAAATTGAAGGATTCGAACAACATCCTGTCGACCGTCAAAGACATCACCGAGAACACCAAAGACCTGAAATTCCGTGAACTGGAAGCCGCGACCATCCCGCGCGTGCTGACCCAGGTCGATCTGGCGCTGATCAACACCAACTACGCGCTGGAAGCCAAGCTCGATCCGGCCAAGGACGCACTGGTCATCGAAGGCAGCGACTCGCCTTACGTAAACATCCTCGTTGCCCGTCCGGACGACAAGGACAGCGACGCGATGAAGAAACTGGTTGCTGCACTGCACAGTCCGGAAGTGAAGGCATTCATCATCGAGAAGTACAAAGGCGCGGTAGTGCCGGCGTTCTGATCTGCTGATGCAACGAAAAAGGGGACGCCATGAGCGTCCCCTTTTTTGTGCTGAAACACTACACCCTCTGTAGGAGCCGGCTTGTCGGCGAAGGCGTCTGTGAGATTGCCATCGCCAGCAAGCCGGCTCCTACAGGGGTGTGGTGGTTATTTACGGTTAAGCATCACTGGCAACTGCGCCACCAGTTTCTGGTTGTTCAACGGCGCCCGAATGAACCCACGCTGCGTTCCATCCGGCCCGATCACCGCGAGGTTGCCGCTGTGGTCGACGGTGTAGTTTGGCTTGCTGGTGTCCGCCGGAATGAACGGGATGCTCACAGCATTGGCCACTTTTTGCAGCTCCTCGGTCGACGTCGGCGTCAGGCCGATGAATTGCGGATCGAAATAACCCAGGTACTGCTTGAGTTGCTTGGGCGTATCGCGGTTTGGGTCGACGCTGACCAGGATGATTTGCAACTTGTTCACAGCTTCGGGCGCCAGTTCGCTCTTGATCTGGCGCAGCTGGGCGAGGGTGGTCGGACAAATGTCCGGGCAGAAGGTGTAGCCGAAGAACAACAGTGACCACTTGCCCTTGAGCTCGTTGATCGCCACCGGTTTGCCGTCCTGATCGGTCATCGTCACATCCGGCAGATTGCGGCTTTGCGGCAGCAGGATGATGCCAGCATCGATCAACGCCGTCGGGTCACCCTGGCCTTTCCCGGACAGCACTTTATTGATAGTCAGGCCCAGGACCAGCGCGATCAGGGCGACAAGAATGAAGACGGTTTTTTGGGTTCGGGTCATAGGTTCAACAATAAGTAGTGGTCTACGAGCAGGGCGATGAACAGCAGGAACAAGTAGTAAATAGAGTACTTGAAGGTGCTGATCGCCGCGTGCGGCCGAGTGCCACGGTACAGCACCACGGCCCATTGCAGAAACCTCGCGCCCAGGCCGATGGCGCAAATCAGGTAGAGCAGGCCGCTCATGTGGATCACGTACGGCATCAGGCTGACGGCCAGCAGAGCGCCGGTATAAAGCAGGATATGCACCTTGGTGTAATGCTCGCCGTGGGTCACCGGCAGCATCGGGATGTCAGCCTTGGCGTATTCCTCTTTGCGGTGAATGGCCAGCGCCCAGAAGTGCGGCGGGGTCCAGGCGAAGATGATCAGCACCAACAACAATGGTTCAGCGCTGACATGGCCGGTGGCGGCGGTCCAGCCCAGCAGTGGCGGGGCAGCACCGGCGAGGCCGCCGATGACGATGTTCTGCGGCGTCGCGCGTTTGAGAAACCCCGTATAGACCACGGCATAGCCGAGCAGTGAAGCAAGCGTTAGCCAAGCCGTCAGCGGGTTGGTGAACGCCAGTAGCAGACCCTGCCCAAGTACCGCCAGCACCAATGCGAACGTCAGTGCAGCAGTCGGTGATACTCGCCCTTCGGCCAATGGCCGCTTGTGGGTGCGCGCCATCACCGCATCGATCCGCCGATCCACCACGTGATTCACCGCTGCCGCGCCGCCCGCGCACAACGCAATCCCCAGATTGCCGAACACCAGCACGGTCCATGGCACCCCGGCGCGGGTCGCGAGGAACATCCCCACCAGCGAAGTGATGAGCATCAGCACCACCACTTTGGGCTTGGTCAGTTCCAGGTAGTCACGCCAGATCGCCTGACTGTGCCGCTCGCCGATCAGAATCGCCATGGCATCTCTCCTTTTATTGTTATAGGCCCGGCTGAATGTTTACGCGGGCTGAAGCGCCAGCGAGTCGGCTGCTTGACCCGAACCAGACTGGTTCGCGCGTGATAGTTGACCAGCACCATCGTCAGCAACAGCGCCGCGCCGCCGGCGTTGTGCGCCACTGCCACCGGTAGCGGCAGATGAAACAGCACATTGCTGATGCCAAGGGTGATTTGAGCGGCGAGGGCGATCAATACCAGTCCCGCCAGGCGCGTCATGCCGACCACCTTCAATTGCCAGGCCAGGCCGAGCAACACCAGCGTCACCAGCAATGCGCCGATGCGATGTGTCAGGTGAATCGCGGTGCGGGCATCGCTGTCCAGTTGCCCGCCGAGATAGTTCGGGCCGATGTGCTGAGTCAGGTGAAAGCCGTTTGCGAAATCAGCTGGTGGCAGCCATTGCCCGTGGCAAGTCGGAAAGTCGATGCATGCCACGGCGGCATAGTTGGAACTGACCCAGCCGCCGAGGGCGATCTGCCCGATCACCAGCAACAGCCCGGCGGTCGCCCAGTACTGCAAGCGACGTGGCACCGTCAGCGCCGGCAGCACGCCGGACAGGCGCAAAGTCAGCAGGAACAACAGGCTCAACGTGGCGAACCCGCCGAGCAAATGCCCGGTCACCACTTGCGGCCAGAGTTTGAGCGTCACCGTCCACATGCCGAACGCTGCCTGGGCGAACACCACCGCCAGCAGGAACAGCGGCAGCTTCACCGGTTGCCCCGGATGCCGACGATGGACCCAGGCCCGACCGGCCAATACCGAAATCAGCAAGCCAAGGGTGCCTGCGAAGTAGCGGTGGACCATCTCGTTCCAGCCCTTATGAGCCTCCACCGGAGCGTCCGGGAAATGCAGTTCGGCATGGGCCAGTTGGACTTCGCTTTTCGGCACGCTGATAAAGCCATAGCAACCGGGCCAGTCCGGGCAGCCGAGGCCGGCGTGGGTCAGGCGGGTGTAGGCGCCGAGCAACACCACAATCAGTGCCAGGAAGGTGGCAAACAGCGCGAGGCGAAATCCAGGTTTGGCCATGACGATGCCCTTATCCGATGTTCGACAGTTTCAGCAGGTGCCGCAGGTCATTGAGCAAATCCTTGCCTTTGACCGACGGGTCGTAGCGCAGCACCAGATTGCCGTGGGGGTCGATGATCCACAGTTGCGGCGCGGTTTTCTCGCCCATGGCCTTGCTGAAGGTGGTCAGGTCCAGCGGATAGCGCTGTAACTGAGGATACTCCCGAGTCAGCTTGGCGTCGTAATCACCGCTCAGCGGCTGTGCCGAGGCGATTGCATGACTGGCTCGCCCGGTATCGGGGCCCAGGCCGATCTGAATCTGCCGCGCCAGATAAACCAGTTGCTGACAATCCACGGAACACTCCTTGGGCGCGGTCACCAGCAACTGCCAGCGTTGTTCATCGGCCTGCACGCCGAGGTTGGCTCGGGTCTGGCCGTTGCCTATCAGCTCGCCGTGATAACTGCGGCCGTCCGGCACCCAGAACTGCAATTTGTACATGCCGGTGGCGAGGATCATCGGACCGACCACGCCGAGCACGATCAGCAGCAGCTGCAAACGCCCCTTGCGCCGACTCGCTGGCGATTTTGCCTCAGACATGCTGGGTGGATTCATGGCCGCTCCCATGGTGTTTCTCCTTTGCGTTGTGCCAGCCGAGGTAGACATAAAGGCCGAACAGGGCGATCGACATGGCGAACCACTGCACGGCATAAGCGATGTGTTTTTCGGGGCCCATGGCAACGACGGGCCAATCGGCCCGGTAAGTCGCGGGTCCGTTTTCTGCGCGTAACTCGTAGGCAAAGCCTTCGCGGCCCAGGGCTTTCCAGAGTGTGTTCGGGTCAACGGCCGTCAGCAGTTTTGGCCAGGTGCTGGTGCTTGGGTCGGCGTGGAGCTGGAAGGTCGCGCCGGGGGGAACGTAGACCCAAGCGTCGAGGCTCAAGGTGTCCGCGGGCGTAGTGAATTGTGGCGCTGTACGACGGTCCGGCCATGGCAGCCAGCCGCGGTTGACCAGCAGCCACAGCCCGGTCGCCTGATCCTGAAACGGTTGCAGCAACTCCACCCCGACCTTGCCGTCGCGCTGACGGTTATCCAGCAACAGACTGTGAGTTGCATCGAACTGGCCGTGCAGGCGAACCCGGCGGAAGGCCGGATCTGAGCGGTGTTGCAGTTCGGTACTGGCCATCGGCTCGGCTGCCCGGCGCTCGGTGTAGCTTTGCAGCAGCGCGCTTTTCTCCGCGCCCCGGCTCAATTGCCAGAACCCGAGCGACATCAACAGCGGCAGCAGGAGTGCAACCACCAGTGTCGGTACAACGCCCGGCCGAAAGCGCTTCATGGCGTCGCCAGAAAGTCGGTCAGCGCGATAGCTATACTCAAATGCATCGCTTGTCCCCCGGAGTTCCACCATGCTCAAAGCAGCTATCGTCCTGATGCTGATTGCCACGGTTGTCAGCCTGTTCAGCGGCCTGTTTTTTCTGGTCAAGGACGACAGTAGTTCAAACCGCCTCGTCATTGCCTTGAGTGTCCGTGTTGCCTTGGCCGCCTGTACCGTTGGCTTAATAGCCTGGGGTTTTTTCAGCGGCCAGCTTGTCTCTCACGCACCGTGGTAGCTGTAGGAGCGAGCTTGCTTGCGATGGTAGCCAACGATAACGCTGAGAACCTGACACCCCGCGATCTTCTCGGGTTCTTCGCGAGCAAGCTCGCTCCTACAGTACATAAACGAAAACGAACAGCCCGATCCACACCACATCCACGAAGTGCCAGTACCAACTCGCCGCCTCGAAACCGAACTGATGGTCATTGTCGAAGTGCCCGCGCATGATCCGCATCAGCATCACGAACAGGATGATGGTGCCAATGGTCACGTGCGCGCCGTGGAACCCGGTGAGCATGAAGAACGTGGCGCCATAGATGCCTGAGCCCAGGGTCAGGCCCAGTTCGTGGTAGGCGTGCATGTATTCTTCAGCCTGGAAGGTGAGGAACGCACAGCCCAGCAGCACGGTGAGCGCCAGCCAGAGCTTCAACGCGCCGCGATGGCCTTTTTTCAAAGCATGGTGGGCGATGGTCACGGTGACGCTGGAGCTGACCAGCAATACGGTATTGAGCAGCGGCAGACCCCAGGGGCTGATGACTTCTTTGGGTGGGGGGAACAGTTTGGAGTCCGGATTGTTTAGCAGCGGCCAGGTGAACTCGAAGTTTGGCCATAGCATGTGTGCAATGCCTTTTACGCCTTCGCCACCGAGCGCGGGGCCGGAAACGTGGCGCACATAAAACAGCGCGCCGAAGAAGGCGATGAAGAACATGACTTCCGAGAAGATGAACCAGCTCATACCCCAGCGAAACGAGCGATCCATTTGAGCGCTGTACAACCCGCTGCGACTTTCCTTGATCACCGTGCCGAACCAGCCGAACAACATGTAGGCCAGCAGCAGGCCGCCAACGAAGAAGATCAGCGGGCCATGGGATTCCGGCCGCGCGGCTTTCAGATCGTTGAACCAGGTGCCCAGGCCGAACACAGTGGTGACCATACCGACCGTGGCGATGATCGGCCATTTGCTCTGGGCCGGAACGTAATAGTGTTCATGAGTTGCCATTTATTGTTCTCCTTATCGGGCACGCTCAACCGCCAGTGTTTACAGCGACCGGTGGATGTCGGGCGGTGATATCGAACAGCGTGTAGGACAGCGTCAGGTGCTTCACATCCTTGGGCATGTCGCGGTCAACGATGAACCGTACCGGCATCTCGATCCGTTGACCGGGCTGCAGCACTTGCTGGGTAAAGCAGAAACATTCAGTTTTGTGGAAGTACGCCGCCGCCGTGCTGGGCGCGATGCTCGGGACGGCCTGGGCACTCATCGGGCGGTCGGTGGGGTTGTGCGCAATGAAGATCATCTCGCTCACCGCCCCCGGGTTGGCCGTCAGCTCATCGCTCTTCGGATAGAAATCCCAGGGCATGTCGACGGAGTTGGTCGTCAGGAACTGCACGCGAACCTGCCGCGAGGCATCGACCGTCTGCTCGCCCTCGTACTGCCCAGCGGTCTTGCCGTTGATGCCGAATGCCTTGCACATCACGTCGTAGATCGGCACCAGAGCAAACCCGAAGACAAACATCGCTACGACCACCAGCAACAGCCGGGTGACCAGTTTCTTCATCGAAATCGAGTCAGCCATGATTTCAGACCCCTGTAGGAGCGAGCATGCTCGCGATGGTCGTTAACGATGACGCTGGGTGCCTGAAACCCCACGGCGCTCTCGGTTTTTTCGCGAGCATGCTCGCTCCTACAGTAGTGGCGGCAGCCAAGGTGTTCATTTCACTTCCGGCGGCGTGGTGAAGGTGTGATACGGCGCCGGTGACGGAATGCTCCACTCCAGGCCTTCGGCTCCGTCCCACGGTTTGGCCGGTGCTGGCGGGCCGCCGCGAATGGTCTTGATCACGATGAACAGGAAGAAGATCTGCGTGGCACCGAACATGAAGGCGCCGATCGACGACACCATATTGAAGTCGGCGAATTGCAGGTTGTAGTCCGGAATCCGCCGCGGCATGCCCGCCAGCCCTACGAAGTGCATCGGGAAGAAGGCCATGTTCATGCCGATGAACGACAGCCAGAAATGCAGCTTTCCGAGGGTTTCGTCGTACATGTGGCCGGTCCATTTCGGCATCCAGTAGTAGGCCGAAGCGAAGATCCCGAAGATCGCTCCCGGCACTAGTACGTAGTGGAAGTGCGCGACCACGAAGTAGGTGTCCTGATACTGGAAGTCCGCCGGGGCGATAGCCAGCATCAACCCTGAGAAACCGCCGATGGAGAACAGGATCACAAACGCCACCGCGAACAGCATCGGTGTCTCGAAGGTCAGTGAGCCCTGCCACATGGTGCTGGCCCAGTTGAACACCTTCACTCCGGTGGGTACCGCGATCAGCAGCGTCGCGTACATGAAGAACAGCTCGCCCACCAGCGGAATGCCGACCACGAACATATGGTGCGCCCAGACGATGAACGACAGGAACGCGATACTCGCGGTGGCGTAAACCATCGATGTGTAGCCGAACAGCGGTTTGCGCGAAAAGGCCGGGATGATCGAGCTGACGGCACCGAAGGCCGGCAGGATCATGATGTACACCTCGGGATGACCGAAGAACCAGAACACATGCTGGAACAACACCGGATCACCGCCACCGGCGGCACTGAAGAAGCTGGTGCCAAAGTGGATGTCCATCAGCATCATCGTCACGCAACCAGCCAGCACCGGCATCACTGCAATGAGCAGGAATGCGGTGATCAGCCAGGTCCAGACGAACAGCGGCATTTTCATCAACGTCATGCCGGGGGCGCGCAGGTTGAGGATGGTGGCGATCACATTGATCGCGCCCATGATCGAACTGATCCCCATCAGGTGGATGGCGAAAATGAAGAAAGTCACGCTTTCGGGCGCGTAGGTCGTCGACAGCGGCGCGTAGAACGTCCAGCCGAAGTTCGGCCCGCCACCCGGCATGAACAAGGTCGAAACCAGCAAAATGAACGCCGCCGGCAACAGCCAGAAGCTGAAGTTGTTCATCCGCGGCAACGCCATGTCCGGTGCGCCGATCATCAGCGGGACCATCCAGTTGGCGAGACCGACGAAAGCCGGCATCACCGCGCCGAACACCATCACCAGACCGTGCATGGTGGTCATCTGGTTGAAGAATTCCGGCTGGACGATTTGCAACCCAGGCTGGAACAACTCAGCGCGAATTACCATCGCGAACGAGCCGCCAAGCAGGAACATGGAAAACGCAAACCACAGGTACAGCGTGCCGATATCCTTGTGGTTGGTGGTCAGCACCCAGCGCATCAGGCCTTTGGCAGGGCCGTGGGCGTGATCCGTGTGGGTATGAACAGGGTCATCGATTACAGCAGTCATGTTCTGTCTCCTGCAAACAGATGGACTGGGTGGGTTGGGGCGCGTTGCCCCGACCGGTTCCTGGTGTACGCAATAGACCGGGTCATTTGCTTTGCGCCTGTTTCAGCTCCAGCACTTCTTTTGGAGTGACCATGTCGCCCTTGTTGTTGCCCCAGGCGTTACGTTCGTAGGTCACGACCGCCGCTATGTCGACTTCCGAGAGCTGCTTGCCGAACGCGGCCATGGCGGTGCCGGGCTTGCCGTGGAAGACCAGGCTCAGGTGAGCTTCTTTCGGTCCGGTGGCGATTTTCGAGCCTTTGAGTGCCGGGAACATCGGCGGCAGACCCTGGCCTTCGGCCTGGTGACAGGCCACGCACGTGGTGTGATAGATCTTGTCGCCGCGCTCTTTGAGCTCGTCGAGCGTCCATTCCTTGCTGGTCAGCTCCTTGAGTTGCGCGGCCTCAGCCTTGCGCTCGCCCAGCCATTTTTCGTAATCGGCCTTTTGCTTGACCTCGACCACGATCGGCATGAATCCGTGATCCTTACCGCACAGCTCGGCGCACTGGCCACGGTAGATGCCGGGCTTGTCAATGCGGGTCCAGGCTTCGTTGACGAACCCCGGGATTGCGTCGCGCTTGACCGCAAAGGCCGGCACCCACCAGGAGTGGATCACGTCGGCGGACGTCACGAGGAAGCGCACCTTGGCGCCAATCGGCAGCACCAACGGCTTGTCGACCTCGAGCAAGTAGTGCTCGCCCTTGGTTTCCTTATTGTGGATCTGATCGGCGGGAGTGGTCAGGTTGCTGAAGAACTCAACGTCCTGGCCCAGGTATTTGTAGTGCCACTTCCACTGATAGCCTGTGACCTGGATATCGATATCCGGCTCACTGGCGTCGTACATCTTGATCAGCGTCGCGGTCGCCGGAACCGCCATGGCCACCAGAATGATGAAGGGCACGATGGTCCAGAGAATTTCGACAGTAGTGCTTTCATGAAATTTTGCGGCGACCTGCCCGGTCGAGCGGCGATGCAGAATCATCGACCAGAACATGGCCCCAAAGACGATGATGCCGATCACTACACAGATCCAGAAGATGGTCATGTGCAGGTCAAATACAGCGTGACTGATTTCAGTCGCTCCAGGCGCCATATTCACAGTCCAGGCCGCTTGCGCCTGACTGAAAATCGACCACAACAGGAGGCCCATCCAGACATGTGGATGTCGCATCATTGCGGGTTCCCCTTATCGTTCTTGTTATCCCGCCGGCTTTCACCTGCGGCAAGGGAGCGGCTGCATCAGACTACGAACTTGAATCGCCTGGCCTTGCTGCATTTGCAGTCGGGCGTCATCAGCTAACTCCATTCCAACCCGAGTATAGACAGCGACTCTCACCTCGCAATGTGAAGGCGTAAATCGTCTGAAACAGCATTAACTTGCGTTGCAGGTCACGAATGGAGAAGGATGCAGACGAGTGGTGGCAAACCGATATAACGGAGACGTCTCAAGGATGAAACAATTATGACAAATGCGTCTTAGCATTTTTCGTATGCCAGCTAAGTTATGTCTTCCCTAATTCATTGCCTTTGTTTCCTGGAGTTTTCATGAACACCGCCGCATTGCGCGAGCAGATCCAAAAAGCCCAACAACACGAAGCTGAAACCGGCCTGCTGACTCGTCAGCTGGAAGGCAAACTGCCTCATTTACACCCGGCGATCCAATTGCCGGAGACGGACGCCAACGGCGTGCTGACGCGTTTTGTCGCCGCCTATATCGAAGACGTTCCTGATTTGCTGGAAGCAGCCAATGAAGTCGCCAGGGAAGCGGGCATCGAGTCACAGATCAAACCGGTGCTGAAAATCGCCGAACAGTACTTCCTTCAGCCACCAGCGATCATGGCCGGGCACGTCGGGCTCGACAGCCTGCTGGATGAAGCCTATCTGGCGCATCGTTTTGTCGAAGAGGTCAACGACCTGTACATCAAGCATTTTGGCCAGCCACTGATCCCCTTGGACATGACTGTCGCCAACCTCATTGCCCACCAATTGATCGGTGAGGAATTTGCCAACCAACTGGACGAGGCGGTGCACCACGCCGTGGACGAGATGCTCAACGACGAAAGCTTTGCGCTGGAATCGGTCGAGGCGTATCGCGATAAGCTCAGCAGCCCGGACACCGGCGCCGCGTGGAAGCGCTGGCCGTGCATGTCCCGTCGTCTGGGCGTGGGCCTGGAGCTGGATCAGCCAGTCGCATAACCCCACAACCTCTGTAGGAGCGAGGCTTGCCCGCGAAGAACGATAACGCAGTCAGCCAGATAAATCGCGTCATCGTTCTTCGCGGGCAAGCCTCGCTCCTACAGGTTATCTATGCGGTCCTCAGCCGCCCCTCAAGCCTGCGCTTCAACCCACGCGACTCAATCAATAACTTTGAGCCCTTGGCCGCATTTGCCCGACCCCATTCCTCCAGCAACTCCAGACACGAGTGATCGATGTAGCTCAGGTTGTTGAGTGGCACATGCACCGTCGTGCCCGGCGCAATGCTATCGAGCACCCGGGTCAGCGCCGGCACTTTGAGGAAAGTCGCCGCACCCATCAGGCGTAACTCCATTTCGCCGTCCTGAGGCAGGTCGATCAGGCTGATTTTCAACCGTGAAGCCTTCAGCGCCAGTTTCACCAGGGTCAGGCCGAAACCGATCAGCACGCCGGTGAGCAAGTCAGTAAAAATGATCGCCAATGCCGTCGCGGCGTAGGTGAACATCGGCATCCGGCCATAGCGACCCAGACCGCGGAAGACCTTGAGGTCCACCAGTTTGAAACCGGTGTAAACCAACACACCGGCCAGGCTCGCCACCGGAATGCTTTGCAGCACGCTCGACAACAGCAGCACAAACCCCAGCAGCCAGAGCCCGTGGAAAATCGTCGAGTAGCGGGTGGTTGCACCGGCCTGAACGTTGGCGGAACTGCGCACAATCACTCCGGTCATCGGCAATGCGCCGAGCAATCCGCAAAGCATATTGCCCACGCCCTGGGCTGTCAGTTCGCGATCGAAGTCTGAGCGTTGGCCGCTGTGCATGCGATCCACGGCTGCGGCGGAGAGCAGGGTTTCGGCGCTGGCGATGAAAGCAACGGCGAAGGCTGCGATCAGAAGCGTGGGGTCGGCCAGATTGAGCAGGTCCGCAGGTTTGAGCCAGTCGATGGCCTCCGCCAGGTTGGCTGGAACTTCAACACGTTTGACGGGCAATGCCAGCATCAGACTGGCGATCGTCGCCAGACCGACCCCAAGCAACGCCCCGGGAATGAAGCGCAACGAGTGCGGGCGTAATTTTTCCCACAGCCACATCACGGCGATGGTCAAAAGTCCGAGCAGACCGGCCTGCCAGCCAAACGACGGCAGTGCCTGGGCCACCGTGCCGGGGAACGCCGTGAGGTTATCCAGGCCGGAGGGTTTCGGTGCGGCGTCGAGCATTACATGCACTTGCGAAAGCACGATCAGCACGCCAATCCCGGCGAGCATGCCGTACACCACCGCAGGTGCAGTGACGCGGAACCAGCAACCGAGCTTGAAGCGCCCGGCCAACAATTGTAGAAAGCCTGCCAATAGCAGGATCGGCCCGAGCATGGCCACACCGTGCTGGCGCACCAGTTCGAACACCAGAACAGCCAAACCTGCGGCGGGGCCGCTGACTTGCAGCGGAGAACCCGCCAACCAGCCCACGACCAGGCCACCAATGATTCCGGTGATCAGGCCTTTGGCAGGGGGAAGCCCCGAAGCGATGGCAATGCCCATGCACAGGGGCAGAGCGACCAGGAACACAACCACTGAAGCCAATAACTCTCGTGGCAGAACAGCTTTGAATTGCGCAGCACGCATAAGTGATTCTCCCGAAGTTTTCTTCAGGCATGGCAAAGCCAGGCTGCTTGATCAGCAGCCTCGCCAAACCACACGGGGATTTTTAGGAGTATTTAGAAGCGCGCTTTGGGCGTCGCCACCGGTATGGGCAGGCTGCCATTGAGCGGCAGGAAACAACCCTTATCGGCGTCGTAGGCTTTGATTTCGCTGGTTTCGATGTCGTAGACCCAGCCATGGATGAACAGATGACCGTTCGCCATGCGCGAGGCTACCGAGGGATGGGTCCGCAAGTGCTGCAATTGGGCGATGACATTTTCCTCGGTGAGGACATGCATGCGCTCATTTTCGTCGGCGCAGTTGCAGTTGTCTTGCACCATGGTTTTCGCGACTTCCGCATGCCGCAGCCAGGCTTTGACCGTGGGCATTTTTTCCAGGCTCTCGGGATTGAGCACCGCACGCATGGCGCCGCAATCGGAGTGGCCGCAGATGATGATGTGCTGCACACCCAGCGCCAGGACCGCGTACTCGATGGCGGTAGAAACGCCACCGTTCATCTGTCCATAAGGTGGTACGACGTTGCCAACGTTGCGGGTCACGAACAGGTCGCCGGGGGCGCTGTGGGTGATCAATTCAGGAACGATGCGCGAATCGGCGCAAGCGATGAACATGGCTCGCGGCCGCTGGGCGGTGGCGAGTTTCTTGAAGAGTTCTTCCTGCTGCGGAAAGATCTCATGATGAAAATGCAAAAAGCCGTCAACGATATGCTTCAACGCTGCATCGGCGGTTTCCGCGTCAGGTTGCGCAGAAGCCGACGCAGCCAACGGCTGTTTATCCTTGTCACTCATGATTCATCCTCTTTGGCGGGCTCAGGGAGTTGTCCCATGTTGTCCGGTGTGAAGCCAGTGGCTGTTTAAAAAACATCCAGGTCAAAAAGCTCGACCCATCAGTCACTCGATGAACAAGGTAGCGGCCGAATCTTAACTCAAACTGAATCGAGCGCTCTAGAACGTGCGTTCCAGGTCAAAAAAAACGTGACCAGCCTAGCGTTTGCGTGTGTTTCCCAGTACTCAACGATAGGCCAATTGTCTTCAAATCAATGACATTTGGCGACCCGGCGGACAAAAGGCTTCGCAGTCCAGGTTGAAACCTTCCCTTCGATTGAGACCCAGGCGCTTGATAGTTTTGGCAAAACGCTGCGCGAGCAAGTCGGCAAAGGGCCCTTCGCCACGCATCCGCGCCCCAAAGCGACTGTCATAGAGCTCACCGCCACGGCTCTGACGAATCAGACTCAGTACATGCGCCGCCCGTTGCGGATAATGCGCGGCCAGCCATTCTTCAAACAGCGGTGCTACCTCCAGAGGCAGGCGCAACATCATGTACGCAGCGCTTTGGGCCCCTGCCGCATGGGCTTCGGTGAGCAGGTTTTCGAGTTCGCTGTCGTTGATCATCGGGATCATCGGCGAACACAGCACTCCCACCGGTATTCCCGCCTCGCGCATGACCCTGATCGCCCGTAACCGGGCCTTTGGCGCAGCAGCCCGCGGTTCGAGAATGCGTTTGAGTTCGTCGTCCAGGCTTGTCAGGCTGATCATCACTGCCACCAGATTTTGCCTGGCGAGTTCGGTCAACAAATCCAGATCACGAAGAATCAGCGAACCCTTGGTGACGATGGTGACTGGATGGCGATAACGCAACAGCACTTCGAGGGTTTGCCGTGTGATCTTATATTCGCGCTCGATCGGTTGATAGGGATCAGTGTTGGAGCCAAGGTTTATCGGCGCGCATTGATAACCGCGTTTGGACAGCTGTGCTTCCAGCACGTCCACGGCGTTGGTCTTGGCGATCAGTTTGGTTTCGAAGTCGAGCCCTGGCGACATGTCCCAATAGGCGTGGCTGGGGCGCGCATAGCAATAGATGCAGCCGTGTTCGCAACCGCGGTAGGGGTTGATCGAGCGATCAAAGGGCAGATCCGGCGAGTTATTGCGGGTGATGATGGTCTTCGCCGTTTCGATGCGCACTTCGGTGCCTTGGGTCATCGGCGCTTCCTGATACCAGCCGTCGTCCTCAGCCACCGAACGGTTCGGCGCGAAGCGGTTGTGTGGATTATTCGCGGTACCGCGTCCGCGAGGAGGCAGGGGAGTAGCCATCTATGCGATCCTTTGGCTGTATGTGCATACAGTATAAGGGTTTGAAGGCGTCCGCCAGTGCCGTTCGGCACCCGCCCGGTTTCAGGTTCGGATTGGCTCCTTTCGTGAGTTTCTTCTGAAAGTTTTCATGTCATGACGGGAAACATATAGCCAGTAGTGTTCTTCGGTTTCATCAGTACCATCCTTTTCACACGAAGTGTTCGTGTGCTCATTATTAAAAGGATTTAGATAATGTCGAACTACAATCAACGCGGCGTTTTTCTTCAGTTATTGCGCCCGTCTATCGTTAGTCCAAAAGAAGTCAGGGTTTCCATGCAGTTTGCCCTTAAGGAAGAAGGTTACGACCCGGTAAACAGGGACGTTTCCTATTCTTTGCTGGACTCGAATATCCACGAGGCCGTATCAAATGATGGGGGCGCGACGTTCACGATGAAAAATGTCCCGGACGTGGACGGTGATGGCGACATCGACTTGCAGGACAAGGCAGTTTTGATTGGGCTGGCAAAAGCTTATTCAAAAATCATTAACCCCTGATTTGGTTGCGAGTACTCAGCTCGTTTAAAAGGATCAGTTTGAGTAATTTATAAGGTAGAACGGCACGATCAATTCGTGCCGTTCTTTATTCCGACTTCTTATGGTTTTTCCAACAGAACCCTCCAGTTCACAATT
The DNA here is from genome assembly GCF_002277815.1 of Pseudomonas sp. ERMR1:02. Classification (GTDB taxonomy): domain Bacteria; phylum Pseudomonadota; class Gammaproteobacteria; order Pseudomonadales; family Pseudomonadaceae; genus Aquipseudomonas. The sequence goes on along the minus strand of NZ_NKJI01000001.1, from coordinate 29,747 downwards.
CTTTGACGGGGTCCTCACAGGTCTTTAACCATCCAGCAGCGAAGCTACGACCATTCACGCCTCCCCAAATGGTCGTCCGAGTATGTCCTTATCACGTCTTTTACCCGCGACGTTTCTGTTGTCGCTGTTTGCATTTTTCAATCTGTCTCTCGTCCATGCCGACGAAGCCACGTTGCCCCGCCCTGCGGAATGGGCGCAACCGGTCGAGGTGCAATACAACCTGTTTCAGATGTCACCAACGCTCTACCGCAGCGCGCTGCCCGACAGCGGAGCGGTGCCGTTACTGAAAACACTCAAAGTCGCAACCGTGATCACTTTTCTGCCCGAATCGGATTCACTCTGGTTGAGCGAACCCGATGTCGCCCAAGTGCAACTGCCCTATCGCACCAATCATGTCGATGACGCCGATGTACTCAAGGCACTGCGTGCCATTCAAACTGCCGAAGCCAAAGGCCCGGTGCTGATGCATTGCAAGCACGGTTCTGACCGGACCGGTCTGATGGCGGCCATGTATCGGGTGGTGGTGCAGGGTTGGAGCAAGGAAGACGCGTTGAGCGAAATGACCCAAGGTGGCTTTGGTGACAGCACCCACTTCAAGGATGGCGTGCGTTACATGATGAAGGCTGACGTCGACAAACTTCGCACGGCGTTGGCCAATGGCGATTGCAGCACGAGTCCGTTCGCGGCGTGCTCGATGAAGAGCTGGTTACAGTCGGCTCATATCCAGTAGCAGCCCCTTCCACCGCATTGCGCAATGGAAGGGTGTTTCGCCACTCGGTGCTATGCGTCAGGCTTTTTCTTCAGTTTTGGATTCGGAAAAAACTGCACGGCTTGAACTTTGGTGTCCGGTACCTTCAGGGCAGATGTAGTGACCCGCGTGCCCAACTCCTTGGGTACCGACAGACCTTGTTCATTCAGCGTGTCGGAGTAACCGCAGGCCACGCACTCGCGATGTGGCACGCTGTCTTCGTTCCACATCATCAACTTGTCCGGCTCGCTGCAGGCCGGGCAAACCGCACCGGCGATAAAACGTCGCTTGGTAATCACAGGACCCTCACTCATGCTGCCGCGCCCTCACTCAGGCCGCTGTGGCGCAAGAGTGCGTCAATCGATGGCTCACGGCCACGGAAGTCGACGAACAACACCATCGGTTCCTGAGAACCACCACGAGCGAGGATCGCTTCTCGGAAGGCGCGGCCGGTCTCGGCGTTAAGCACACCTTCTTCTTCGAACTTCGAGAAGGCATCGGCTGACAGCACTTCTGCCCATTTGTAGCTGTAGTAACCCGCGGCGTAACCGCCAGCGAAGATGTGGGCGAAGCTGTTGGGGAAACGGTTGTAGGCCGGCGGACGCATCACCGAAACCTCGTCACGTACGCCTTCGAGCACTTGCAGCACGCTGCGACCGTCACCGTGGGTGGCGTGCAGTTCGAAGTCGAACAGCGAGAATTCCAGCTGGCGCACCATCATCAGGCCGGACTGGAAGTTCTTTGCCGCGAGCATTTTTTGCAGCAAGTCCTGAGGTAGCGGCTCGCCGGTTTCGTAATGACCGGAAATCAGTGCCAGGCCTTCCGGTTCCCAGCACCAGTTCTCCATGAACTGGCTCGGCAGTTCGACCGCATCCCAGGCCACGCCGTTGATGCCGGACACGCCGGCATGCTCGACGCGGGTCAGCAAATGATGCAGGCCATGACCGAACTCGTGGAACAGGGTGGTGACTTCATCGTGGGTCAGCAGCGCAGGCTTGCCGCTGTCGGCCGGAGTGAAGTTGCACACCAGGTTGGCAACCGGGCTTTGCAGCACGCCCTCGGCGGTGCGACGACGGTCGCGGGCGCCGTCCATCCAGGCACCGCCGCGCTTGTTGGCGCGGGCGTAGAGGTCGAAGAAGAAACGGCCGACGTGCTGGCCGTTTTCCTTGATTTCGAACAGGCGAACATCCGGGTGCCAGGTGTCGAAGCCTTTCTGCTCGGCGATTTCGATGCCATACAGACGTTGCACGATGGCGAACAAGCCGCTCAGCACTTTATCGATCGGGAAATAGGCACGCAGAGCTTCCTGGGCAACGCTGTAACGTTGCTCGCGAAGTTTTTCGCCGTAGAAACCGCTGTCCCAGCTTTGCAGGTCCGGGCAGCCTTGTTCGGCGGCGTAAGCCTTGAGTTGTTGCAAATCCTGAGCGGCGAACGGTTTGCTGCGCTTGGCCAGATCGCGCAGGAAACTCAGCACCTGATCGCTGGATTCGGCCATTTTGGTCGCCAGACTTAGCTCCGAGAAACTGGCGAAGCCCAAAAGCTTTGCCAGCTCCTGACGCAGGTCGAGGATTTCTTCCATGACCGGGCCGTTATCGTTCTGGCCGGCATTCGGGCCCTGGTCCGACGCACGGGTGCAGTACGCAGCGTAGACTTCTTCGCGCAGGGTGCGGTCGTGGGCGTAGGTCATCACCGCGTAGTAGCTTGGGAATTCCAGGGTGATCAACCAGCCTTCGAGATCTTTGGCCTGGGCGGCGGCGGCCATTTGCGCCTTCGCCGAATCAGTCAGGCCGGCAAGAGTGGTTTCATCGGTAACGTGCTTGGTCCAGGCCTGGGTCGCATCGAGCAACTGGTTGGAGAAGCGACTGCCCAGCTCGGAGAGCTTGCTCTGAACTTCGGCGTAACGCTTCTGTTCGGCTTCCGGCAGATCGATACCCGACAGACGGAAATCGCGCAGGGCGTGTTCCAGGATAGTTTTTTGCGCCACGTCGAAATTGGCGGCATCAGGGCTGTTGGCCAGGGCTTCATAGGCCTGGAACAGTTCACGGTTCTGGCCCATTTCGGTGGAGTAGGCGCTCAGGGCCGGCAGGCAGGACTCATAGGCTTCGCGCAGTTCGGCGCTGTTGCACACGGCATTTAAGTGACTGACCGGGCTCCAGGCCGCGCCCAGACGATCGTTGAGCTCGTCCATTGCCAGCACCAGGCCGGCCCAGGTTGGTTGTTTGCCCTGGGTCTTGAGGATCTCGATAATGGCGGCGCGGTTGTCAGCCAGGATCTGTTCAATGGCCGGTTGCACGTGTTCGGCTCGGATCGCGGAGAACGGCGGCAGGTCGTAGGACTGCAAAAGAGGGTTGTTCACGCTCACGGTTGGCACCTTGGCTGGAAGAAACATGCAGCCATCTTAATTACAATCGACGTTCACCGCAGCTATCAGCGACAGAGAGAAACCCTATCGTGAATCTTCGCAAGTTCCAGAACCACACGCCGTTGCTCGGCAAAGGCGCATTTGTCGACAGCTCGGCGGTGGTGATCGGCGACGTCGAAATCGGCGAAAACAGCTCGGTATGGCCTTTGACGGTAATCCGTGGCGACATGCACCGCATCCGCATCGGAGCGCGCACCAGCGTGCAGGATGGCTGCGTGCTGCACATCACCCACGCCGGGCCGTTCAACACAGACGGTTTCCCGTTGCTGATTGGCGATGACGTGACCATCGCTCATAAAGTCATGCTGCATGGATGCACCGTGGGGAGTCGGGTTCTGATCGGGATGGGCAGCATCGTCATGGACGGTGCGGTGGTCGCCGATGATGTGATCATCGGTGCTGGCAGCCTGGTGCCACCGGGCAAACGGCTGGAAAGCGGTTTCCTGTATGTGGGCAGCCCGGTGAAACAGATCCGACCTCTGACTGACAAGGAGCAAGCCTTTTTCACCTACAGCGCGGCGAACTACGTGAAGCTCAAGGATCTGCATCTGGCTGAAGGCTACGACCAGATCTGACGCGTCTCACCATTGCCCAGGAATTTTCATGCATTACCAAACCATTTTGTTCGACCTCGACGGCACCCTGACCGACCCGCGCGAAGGCATCACCCGGTCGATTCAGTTTGCCTTGAGCAAGCTCGGCATTGATGAGCCCGACCTGACCAAACTCGAACATTTCATCGGTCCGCCGCTATTGCAGGCGTTCATGCAGTTCTATGAGTTCGACGAAGCCAAGGCCTGGGAGGCGGTGAACTTCTACCGCGAACGCTTCAAGGTCACCGGACTATACGAAAACCGTGTGTTCGATGGCGTCACTCCGCTACTGGAAACCCTTGGCGGACAAGGGCGCCAGCTGTACATCGCGACGTCCAAGCCGTGGGTTTTCGCCCGAGAAATCGCCCGGCATTTCGACTTCGCCAAACACTTTAAAGTGATCTACGGCAGTGAACTGGATGGCACCCGCACCAACAAAGTCGAGCTGATCGCCCACCTGATTGCCGAGGAAGGCCTGGACCCAACCAACACTCTGATGATCGGCGACCGCAAGCACGACCTGATCGGTGCGCGCAGTAATGGACTGGACGCGGTGGCGGTGGGTTACGGGTTTGGCAGTCGGGAAGAGTTGAGCGCCGAAGTTCCGACGTATCATTTTGAAACGTTGGACGAGATGCATCAGGCATTTTTGCGGAGTTAGTCAAATCGTCTTCGCGGGCAAGCCCGCTCCCACAAGTTTTGCATTGTGTTTCGATGTTGTGAACGACATCGCATCTGTGGGAGCGGGCTTGCCCGCGAAGAGGCCGGCTCAGACACTGTAGCTTTGGGACTCCACCAGGGTCTTCAACGCCGCTTTACGCTGTTCAACCGGCAACGCCCCCAACCTCTCGACTTCGGCAAAAAACCTCACCCAATCCCCATCCACCTGCTTAAACAGCGCCTCAAACGCCGGTACCCACTGGTCATACAGGCCAAACGGCAGCAGTCGGGCATTGTTCATTGGCGCATAAATCCACGCGTCGTAACGTTTATCTCCCGCCCATTGTCGGTCACGCAATTGTCGGTACTCGCCGCGTAGACGCTCGAATTCCGCGGCTTTGCGCTGGCGCATTTGTTCGGGGGGCAGTGGCAGGGTGTACAGCTTTTCGAGCCGGGTGCGGGTATTCAGTACCAGTTCGATGAACTGATCCCGATGTTGCGCCTGCTCTCCGGTGTCTGTCGGCAGACTGCGGTAGGCACGCCATTGGCGAGTGCCTTCCTGCTCGACGAAGGTGGCGAAGGACTCGTTGAATTCAGTGTCGTTCTTCACATAAATACGCTGATGCGCCAGTTCGTGAAAGATCAGCGTGGCCAGGCGCTCATCGCCCCAGGCCATCATTGAACTCATGATCGGATCGTTGAACCAGCCCAGCGTCGAATAGGCTTCGACGCCACCGATCGACACGTCCATGCCCTGCAGACGTTGCAGAGCGGCCTCACCACGGGCCGCGCTCTGGCTGTAGTAACCGCGATAGGCCACGCAACCGGCGATAGGGAAGCAATGGTTCTGTGGCTTCAGGGAAAATTCCGGCGTGACAAAGACGTTCCAGACGACATAGGGCCGGCCAATGTCGGCGTACAACCGGTAACTTTGATTGTCTGGCAAATGCAGCTGTTGGCTGGCGAAGGTCCGGGCTTTTTGTGATTGGGCCAGATGGGCACGCAGTTTCTGATCACGATTGGGATCGGCGATCACGTCGGAAACCGGTTCCCGTGCCCGCAGCAGTTGTAATTGGCCATTAGCCAATTGGCTGTAGTAGCTGACGCTGGAACAACCGTTGAGCAACAAAAACAACACACCCGGAAACAAAACGCGCAAAACGCGATCAAGTAACCCAAGGCTTGGACGCGGCCTGATCAAAATAAAAATTCCTGGAGAGTCTGCTCGCAAGACTATCCCGCTTGACTGGAGCTCCGCTATGCGCAAGTTGATGCTGACGGGAGGCCTGCTGACGCTGGCCGGTTGTGCTGGATTCGGATTACCTCACCAGGATCCGACACAAGCATGGATCGAACTGGAAACGCATCAGGAAGATACCGCGCTGCAAGCGCTGAAAGTGGATAACCAGGCCGCCACCGATAAACGCTATTTCGAGGTGCAGCCTGGCAGTCATGAGTTGACGGTTCGCTACCAGTTTGCGGTCCAGCCCACCAATATCGGTCCCGACGCCGAACCGTTGTGGCGTGATTGTCAGATGAATGTGAAATTCAACGGCTTCAACGCTGGGGAGCGTTATCAATTGCAAGCGGGGAATATCGGTTTTCGGCCTTGGGCCAAACTCTACGATCAGCAGCGAAAAATGATTGGCCAAGGCACACCGGCAGGCTGTCAACGAACCTGATCGGCGCTATTCTGAATATCCTGTAATCGGGACATTCATCATGCGCAGGTTGATGCTGTTTCTGGTCGCAAGTACGGTTGTCGGCTGTTCGACGCCGATGCCGGCGGCCAATCCGCAAATGGCGTGGGTCGACTTTTCTACACCATTCCCCAACGATAAATTGCTGATGGCCGAGCGACTGGACAATCAGCGGTTGCGCGACGGGCGTTTTTTCCAGGTCACTCCCGGTAGCCACGAATTGACTGTTCGCTTCGATTTTGAAGTGCCCAGTGGAGGCATGGACATGTTCGGCGGTGGCAGGGAGCGGCTGTGCTACTTGATCGTCAAGTATGATCATTTCGAAGCCGGTCAGCGTTATCTGCTGCAAGCCCGTTCCATGGCGTTTACCCCTGAAGCTCGTCTGTATAACGCCAAACGTGAAATCGTCGCCGAAGATACCCAGGCCAACTGTTTGAATTAGGGCCTGTCAGCGGTCGTTCTTTTGGTAGATGATTTTTTTTGTGCCGCTTTCGCACGAGCCCACGACCATGTTCTGATCGTGCACTTCATCATTGGTTACTATCTCCAGGGTGTAGGACGTAACCCCGCGGGCCTGGATCTTTGCTTCGATTTCGGCCTTGAGTTCTTCACAGGGTTTCGGAGCTGCCAGAGCCGAAGTGGCCAGTGCGCAGCAGATAACCGTCAAGGCAAAACGTTTCATGGTTGAAGCTCCTTCTGAAGCAGCACGCATGTTCATGCGATTTGGTTGCTGTCATTTATTCGACCACAGTTTTACCGGGCAAGTCTGTCGCCACACAAAAAAGATCCAAACCTTCGGTAGACCGCTGCAGGTGCTGCCGAAGGCTCGGGCCGCGTTCGGATGATCTTTTTGTTTCAATGCATATTTAGCTGATCAACGTCGCATCCAGACTGATTTTTGCGTTCAACACTTTGGAAACCGGGCAGCCCTCTTTGGCCTTGTTGCTTAGTTCCACGAACTGCGCCTGGCTGGCTCCCGGGATTTTCGCCTTGAGGATCAGTTTCACCGCCGTGATCGCAAAACCGCCATCCACCTGGTCCAGGGTAACTTCGGCGTTGGTGTCGATGCTGTCAGCCTTGAGCCCTGCATCGCCGAGAATCATGGAAAAGGCCATGGAGAAGCAACCGGCGTGGGCCGCGCCGATCAGTTCTTCCGGATTAGTACCCTTACCGCCTTCGAAGCGCGCCTTGAAGCCGTAGGGCGCGTCCCTGAGCACGCCGGTTTCCGTAGAAATCGAGCCGATGCCGGATTTCAGATCACCTTCCCAATGAGCCGATGCCTTCTTAATGATAGCCATGTCTGTCTCCTCAAGATCCGGCGCGAAGCGTCGCGCCTGCGTAGTTTCGGTTACCAGGGTTCTGAGGATAGACCGTCTAGCAAAGTTCACTTCATCCGATCCGGGCCTCTTTTGGGTAGGAATTTTTCCCACGCTATTGAAACTCGGGTATATGCCCTCATTGCATGAAACACGCTTTTGGATTCGGCAGGTTTTCGTTCGCAAGAAAAAACCTGCGCCCTCAATTGGAGAAGCAGGTTTATGAAACGACTGTCCGATATCAAGTTTTCGACCCTCGATCTGGTGCCGGTGCGGGAAAACGGCGACGCGGCTCAGTCGCTGCGCAACTCGCTGGACCTGGCGCAACACGTCGAGAAATTCGGCTACAACCGGTTCTGGGTCGCCGAACACCACAACATGGACGGCATCGCCAGTTCCGCGACCTCGGTACTGCTGGGATACCTGGCGGGTGGCACGTCGACCATTCGCGTTGGTTCGGGTGGAGTGATGTTGCCCAACCATGCGCCACTGGTGATTGCCGAACAATTCGGCACTCTTGAAAGCCTATATCCGGGTCGCATTGACCTAGGCTTGGGGCGTGCGCCGGGTTCAGATCAGATGACTGCCCGTGCGCTGCGCCGCGAGCGCTCCGGCAGCGCCGATGACTTTCCGGAAGATGTGGCGGAGTTGGTGCGTTACCTTGGCCCACGTACGCCTGAACAACGCGTCATCGCGATGCCGGGTACCGGTACGAATGTTCCGATCTGGCTGCTGGGCTCTAGCCTGTTCAGTGCGCAACTGGCAGGCGAGCGCGGTTTGCCCTACGCCTTCGCGTCACATTTCGCACCGCGCTACATGCACGAGGCGATCAGGGTCTACCGCAATCACTTCAAACCTTCAGCGGTGCTGGATAAGCCTTACGTCATGCTCGGTGTGCCACTGGTGGCCGCTGATACCGATGAACAGGCCGACTATCTGGCGACCTCGGTGTTCCAGCGCATACTCGCGTTGATGCGCGGCCAGAGCCTTGTGCAGCGCCCACCGGTGAAGACCATGGATGGCTTGTGGTTGCCCCATGAGAAGGAAGCCGTGAGTGATTTCCTGGGGCTGGCTATGATTGGCAGCCCGCAGAAAATTCGCGCCAGACTGGAAGTGTTGATCGAGCAGACCCAGGCTGATGAGCTGATTTTTACTTGCGATCTGTACGAACATTCTGATCGTCTGCATTCCTACGAGCTGCTGGCGCAGGTCATGAAAGGCTGACGTTTCGTTCAGCACACAAAAGGCCGACGTTATGCGTCGGCTTTTTCGTATACGGCGGCACCCGACTAGCGTTTGTAGACGATTTCCTTGGTGCCCTTTTCACAGGTGCCGACGACTTTTGCGCCAGCTGCGGAGCCTTTATCGACAATTTCCAGCGAATAACCGGAAACGCCTTTTGCATCAAGTTTCGCTGCAATCTCGGCTTTCAGCTCTTCGCAGGATTTGCCGTCAGCAAAGGCTGTACCCACCAGGCTCAATAGACCTACCGCCAAAATAAACTTCTTCATCAGTCGCATTCTCTGGTCGGATCAAAAGGAGGCATCCAGCCACAGGCCGGATTTATACAAGTAGCGCCTTGCCATTCCCTATGGCACTCGGCCAGCGCGCAAGTTCAGAGTGTTAGACCAAAGTCAGCTGCTGGCAATCCGGAACCCGACCTTGAGGGTCACCTGGAAGTGCGCAGCCTTGCCGTCCTTGATATGTCCGCGGGTCTCGGTCACTTCAAACCATTCCATGTACTTGAGACTTTTACTGGCCTCGGCCAGTGCGTTGTTGATCGCGTCTTCAATACTGCTGGTGGACGAGCCTACCAGTTCGACTTTCTTGTAGGTGTGATGGTCAGTCATTGCATTCTCCTAAGGGTGTGAAATACAGCCTAGCAGTGATTTTCTGACTTACTTCTGTCGGTCGGTCCGACATGGAAATTCACATTTTCTGCACTTTCTCGAACCCATGAAGTCCCAACCAACACACGCCACTCATCACCAATGCAGGAGAGCCACCATGGCCAACAGCTCGTTACGCAAAGCCTCATTGCAAAGCATGGAAGCGGAGATCGAGAGTCTGCTCAAATCCCTGGAAAACCTGAAGGACGACGCCTCGGACGAGTCGCGTAAGACTCTCAAGGTGCTCAAAGGCAACGCCGAGAACGCGCTGAGGCATTCGCGGCATCTGCTCTCCGATGCCTATGAGGAAGTTAAAGTGAAAACCCGGGAAACCGGGATCGCTACCCGGGACTACGCTCAGGAACACCCTTGGACTACAGCCGGTGTCGCCGTAGGCGCATTAGGTCTGTTGGCCGCCTACCTGCTGATTAAGCGCGGTGACTGATCCGTCTGGCGCAACTCGTTTTTGAGCCATTGCGCAAGTTGCCGGGCGCGCCCGTCTGCGGCGCGCTTGGGTAGCCACAACGCCAGTTGCGCTGGGGTTTCGCTGAAACCCCAGGGGGCGACCAGTCGACCTGCCTTCAAGTCCTCGGTCACAAGCGGCTCAGGGGCAATCGCCACACCCAGCCCGGCCACGGCCGCCTCCAGCAAGTAATACAAATGCTCGAAACCCTGACCGAACTTCAATGCTTTGGCGTCGAGGCCGCTTTGTTGCGCCCAACTGGGCCAGGCTTGTGGGCGTGAAGTGGTATGCAGCACTGATTCGCTGAGCAGGGCTGTGGCTGGCGCGGCTTTGAGCCTGTCGTAGCCGACGAACCGAGGGCTCATCACCGGGCCGATCCGTTCGCTGGCGAGTTCGAACACTTGCATGTCCGCCGGCCAAGGTGGTTCGGCAAACACCAGCAAGGCGTCCAGGCCTGGACGGCGGGGATCGAGATCGCCTTCTCCGGCCGACAGGTGCAGGCGCAGGTCAGGCAGATCTGCATTCAACCGTCCCAGGCGTGGAATAAACCAGCGAGCCAGCAGGCTTCCCGAGCAGCCGAGCACAAACGGCGCATCCGCCGTGGTCTGGGTAAGTTCGGCGCACACCGTACGCAGGCGTTCGAAGGCTTCAGTGCTGGCGTCTCGCAGTCGCATGCCGGCATCTGTGAGTTTCAGGCCGCGACCTTCTTTGGTGAACAGACTCACGCCGAGGTGTTCTTCAAGCACTTTCAGTTGTCGGCTGACCGCACCGTGGGTGACGTGCAGCTGTTCGGCTGCCTGACTGACGCTATTCAGGCGGGCAGTGGCTTCGAAGGCGCGCAAGGCATTCAAAGGCGGGAGATCGTGGCTCATATTATCTGTGAGTTTTCCTGACAGGTTACGGCGATCTTATCGGTTTTCAGGTCGGGGCGTCAGGGGTAGAGTGAAGCCCACTATCTCTTTACGCATCACTTCACGCATTCAACTGGAGCGTCCCATGACCCAGACTAATCTGCGCAACGGCCCTGACGCCAACGGCCTGTTTGGCGCGTTCGGCGGTCGTTACGTCGCTGAAACCCTGATGCCGCTGGTTCTCGATCTGGCTCGCGAATACGAAGCGGCCAAGGAAGATCCTGCATTCAAGGAAGAATTGGCCTACTTCCAGCGCGACTATGTCGGTCGTCCAAGCCCACTTTATTTTGCCGAGCGCCTGACCGAGTTCTGCGGCGGCGCAAAGATTTATCTCAAGCGTGAAGAGCTCAACCACACTGGCGCGCACAAGATCAACAACTGCATCGGCCAGATCCTGCTGGCGCGGCGCATGGGCAAGAAACGCATCATTGCCGAGACTGGCGCCGGCATGCACGGCGTGGCGACCGCCACCGTGGCCGCGCGTTTTGGTCTGGACTGTGTGATCTACATGGGTACCACTGACATCGAACGTCAGCAGGCCAACGTATTTCGCATGAAGCTGTTGGGCGCTGAAGTGATTCCGGTCGTGGCCGGCACCGGCACCCTGAAGGACGCGATGAACGAAGCCCTGCGTGACTGGGTAACCAACGTCGACAGCACCTTCTACCTGATCGGCACAGTGGCCGGTCCGCACCCTTATCCAGCGATGGTTCGCGACTTCCAGGCCGTCATCGGCAAGGAAACCCGCGACCAGTTGCAAGCTCAGGAAGGTCGTTTGCCGGACAGCCTGGTGGCATGCATTGGTGGCGGTTCCAACGCCATGGGCCTGTTCCACCCGTTCCTCGACGACAAGAGCGTCGAAATTATCGGCGTTGAAGCGGCCGGTTACGGCATCGAAACCGGCAAGCATGCGGCCAGCCTGAACGGCGGCGTACCGGGAGTGCTGCACGGCAACCGTACCTTCCTGTTGCAGGACGACGATGGCCAAATCATCGACGCTCACTCGATTTCCGCCGGCCTCGATTACCCGGGCATCGGCCCTGAACACGCCTGGTTGCATGACATCGGTCGCGTTCAGTACACCTCAGTGACCGACGACGAAGCCCTCGACGCATTCCACAAATGCTGCCGCCTGGAAGGGATTATTCCTGCACTGGAAAGCGCCCATGCGCTGGCCGAAGTGTTCAAACGCGCACCGACCCTGCCGAAGGATCACCTGATGGTGGTCAATCTGTCCGGCCGTGGTGACAAAGACATGCAGACCGTGATGCACCACATGGAGCACTCTCGACAAGAGCAGTCTCAACAAGAGCAATCCAAGCAGGAGAAACACTGATGAGCCGCCTGCAAACGCGCTTTGCCGAACTCAAGGAACAGAACCGCGCCGCCCTGGTAACCTTCGTTACCGCTGGGGATCCGAGCTACGACACTTCCCTGGCGATCCTCAAAGGTTTGCCGGCCGCTGGCGCTGACGTGATCGAACTGGGCATGCCCTTCACCGATCCGATGGCGGATGGCCCGGCAATCCAGCTCGCCAACATTCGCGCCCTGGCTGCCAAACAGAACCTGGCGAAAACCCTGGAAATGGTTCGTGAGTTCCGCAAGGACAATAACGAAACGCCGCTGGTGCTGATGGGTTACTTCAACCCGATTCACAAATACGGCGTACCGCGCTTCATCGCCGAAGCAAAAGAGGCCGGTGTCGATGGCCTCATCGTGGTGGACATGCCGCCTGAGCATAATGGCGAATTGTGTGATCCGGCCCAGGCTGCCGGTCTGGACTTTATCCGTCTGACCACCCCGACCACCGACGACGTACGGTTGCCGACCGTGCTCAACGGCAGCTCTGGTTTCGTGTATTACGTATCCGTTGCCGGTGTGACCGGTGCTGGCGCGGCGACACTGGAGCACGTTGAAGAGGCGGTCGCTCGTTTGCGTCGCCACACCGATCTGCCGATCAGCATCGGTTTCGGCATTCGCACTCCGGAGCAAGCAGCGTCTATCGCGCGTCTGGCGGACGGTGTAGTGGTGGGTTCGGCACTGATCGATCACATCGCCAATGCCTCGACGCCGGATCAGGCGATCGATGGCGTGCTGAGCCTTTGCTCGGCATTGGCAGACGGCGTGCGTAAGGCCCGTGTCAGCTAAAGGTAAAGTTCCTGATACAGAGGAATTAGAGCCCCCCGGCACAGACTAACCAGCAAGACAGAGGGCTTCAGGACTACGTTCTGAAGCCCTTTTTGCTATGTGTGTTGTGAGGAAAGACCCATGAAAATGCCGAAACGTCTGATTGCCGGCCTGGGCGTACTGATGCGCAGTGCCACGCAATTGGGCTCGACGCCATTGCTCTTGAAGGTCCAGGACGATCCCGAGTGCAACAGTGGTTCGATTTGGGGGGACATATCGACGCCGTCAACCCGCTCATCATCGAAAGTGACGGTGAAATAGCGGGCCAGTGGGCCCAAAGAAACCCCCCGATGGGTGGCGATGCCCGTCGGGGATGTTCTACTTCGCGAGTCAGCGGGCTCAAATTCGCTGCCTGGCGATAATCGCCGACATTTCCGGTTCATCCGAAAGCGCTTGAATCGCTGCGTTGTCAGGAAAACCTGGAGTATTAGAGATCCTGCGTCGCCAACCTATCCATTGCAGCAGATTCATCGAACGCCTCGGCCTTCGGCAATGTCCAGAATCGCCTGTTTGACCAGATATCGATCGGAGCGCCTTAGCAAGTTGTCAAACTGCTCGGCGGCTTTGAGAGCGAAAGGCATGCGCTGATTGATATCGGCCAGGTTGGCAAAGTAATCGTCGCTGAGCCCTATCGTGCGTGCGTCCTCGCTGGGGCGGCACTGGCAGGCCAGCGTCAATTCGAGGGCTGTAGCATCGCCCGAGGGGAGGTTGGTGACGAAGGTGAACTGATTTTCTTTAAGCAGTTTTACAACCCGCCTGTCGCTGTACATCGCCGGTTGCAATATATTTTGCTGTTCGTGCTTAGCAAGAAACACAGCGCTTTGGGCGACATTGCCTGCCTCAATAGCCTCGAAGGTTTGCAGGATTTCCTGATGGTTGATACCAAAGTTTAGTTTTTCCTGCTTGGTAGGCCAAAACACCGGATGCTGGTCACTCCCATAAATGTTCTTGCGCGAAGGCAGGCAGGTCTTGAGTGCCCGCAAGCCTCGCTCCTTGTAGAAAACATGCAGCGGAAAGACATCCAGAAACAGCGCGGTATTGCCCATTGCCAGCATCGCGTACACGTGTCGGAGTTGCTTGCGTACAAACGACAAATGTTCACCGTCGTTCCAGTAATCGATGAAGCTCGGCGTCGGGTTGATGCGGCGGGCTTGCTCGTATGCCCGTTGCGCTTGCTCAAGCTCTCGAGCTTTCGCTTGTTTTTCACGATCGCTGCTCCCGCTGAACAACCCAGAGAGTTTTTTCCTGAACGCGTCCTCTCGACGTTGTTTCGCTTGGTATTCGTCTTGGATTCTCTCTATCGAATCGGCGGGGTGCAGCAGGCCGCACCCCACTTGCCTGGAAGCGAAAGCTGCGAGCCCCGCCCACTGGAAGCGTTGATCATCAAGCCATAACTTGGCGTAGGCAGTATTGATCGCGCTGTTACGCGCCTTGGGATCGGCGATCAGCCGGCCGCCCGGCGCCACGATGGCTTCGGCTCTTTGCTGGTAGCCGCGCCAGAGGTCTTCGCAGACAACGGGCCTTTCCTTTGCCTCGCCACCGCAGGTGATCTTGTTACCCAAGCGTATGAAGTGTCCCTTAACCATTGATCGAACTCCTGCCTACTGACGCCCGGACGGGCGCGTTGCTATTAACGATGCTCAGCACCGACTCAGGATTCAGTTGGCCTCACGCGCAGGCTTGAGCAAAGACGCAGTTCGAGGTGGCAGAGGCCAGTCCGGACGTTTCCTACATGTACTTAGGAAAATCAAAAGAAGATTTGTGGGAGTTTTTTACTTCACTTGGACTCCGTGGCTTGCCCAAAGAAAAACCCCGGTGGGTGGCGATGCCCATCGGGGTTTTGTGCTTTCCTGTGCACAGCCACCATCAAGTGCAGGGACAGGCCCTGCTTGATAGAGATTTTGTGCGTCTTGACTACGGCGGCGACTAAACCCGACCACTGATAGGCAGTGGCAGGGAAACGATAGAGGGCCCAAGGCTTACAAACCGGCGGATTCTGGCTTAACTGAAGGCAGAGGCCCGAGGCGTTGTAGCTTTCACGAAGTAAATCTGACGGCGCTTAAACAAGCTCTGCCGAGCGACGTTTTACGAGTGGAGGTGGGCGCTCGATCATCCGCGTTCCCACGCTCCTTGCCTTGAATGCCACTAGGGCAACTCCAACCCACCCGCTGCCTTGTGCAACTTGCGCAAATGTTCACCAATCTGCTTCACGTTGGCTTCGTTGGCCGCCATTTCCGCTGCGCGTTGCGGTTCGAGCAGTGCTCTCACTTCCTTGTCCAGTTCCCCGCTAAGCGCCTGCAGTTGTTTCTGGCGCAGGCTGCTTTCCGATTCCAGATGTTGCGATTCACTCGGTTGCGGTAAACCGTAACCGCCGGTGCCGAGCAGTTCCGCAGGCCGGCTCAGGAAACCGCTGTTATCGAGAATTTGCCTCAGTGTCTGGTTAGCCTTGTCCATTCCGCCGTTTTTCAATTCTCGCGCACCCAGGTAGCGTTGTTTTACCTCGTCCTGGGCCAGCAACAACTGCTGGCGAAAACTCGCTTGTTCCAGCAGGAGCAGCGCTGCACTCGTGCGCAAGTCAGCTTGCTCGAACCATTGGCGGCGTTCTGCTGCAGTCAGAGATAACCAGTCTTCGACTTTTTCCTGTTTGATCGGCAGGTGTTTCTTCAATACCTCGAACATTGCCTGATAGCGATCGCGGAAGGAGTCGAAGCGATATCCCAGGCGCAGGGCTTCCCGGGGGTCGTCGAGCACGCTGGTATCAGCCAGTCCGCGGCCTTTCAGCACTTCAAGCAGACCGTTTGGCATGATGTTATCGAGAGCAACCAATTGCGAATTGTTAGTGCCGCTGCGCAGTAGTTTCAGCTCTTCCACAGCGCAGTTGTTTGACAGAAAGAAGTAGTTGCCGTCGTAACTCCAGTGCATCTCGGCGGCACGTTCCACCATGTCTTCAATCTCGTTGCGCGACAGGTTCAGGGGCACGGATGCAAGGCTGCGCAATTCGGTCTTGGTGTATTCATCGATCACTTGGGCCAGCGGAAGGACAAACAGGCGTGACGGGTATTTGCCCACCAAACCATCCCAACTGGACAGCTGTACGTCGCCAACGAAGGCGCGGTAGGACAGCACCAGATGCTGGTCCAGATCCAGCCGACAATCCGGCCCGCGTGGTCGGCCCGGCGCGCAGATCACCAACCGCAACATACTGTGGCCCCAGCGGCTGAACAAGTTCTGGTTAGCCTCGGCCAGCAGATAGTCAACGGCATAGACCCGCTCCGGATCGACCTGGCCCAAAGGTGTCTTGGCGAAGTCGTTGCCGGCATTGAGGAAAGCGAAGGTGTTGCTGCAGGTGTCTTTGGCGGCGGGCGCCCAGCCGAAATGTTCCTTGTAATAGCGGTACAGCGCCGGGCGGCGGCAGGCGTAGCTCGGGTCGAGGAGGAAATACTCCATGTTGACCGCGACGAATTCCTTTGGACTGCTGGTCTCGTAGATATCCGGACTGCGGGCAATCTGGCGATTGTGCTGTTCGCGTTCACCACGACGGCCAACGTATTGCTGCCATCCGGCGAGGTCGAGCAGGCGCGGGTCGTCGCTGAGGGTAAAGCGCCGATCGGACTGGCCCCGGCACTGATCCGGGATACCGATCAGCCCCGAACTGCCTTGGCGTTGGGTGCAGCGTTGAATCAGTTTGCGCTCCGCCTGCGGCCAAAGGCGTGAGCGATCATAAATGTGGGTCAGTTCGTGCAGCACCGTCGCCAGCATCTCCCGGCGCACGGTGCCGTGGGGGCGATAGGTTTTTTTGGTCGCGGCGCTGCCGTCGGTGAGGCTGGCCAGCAGGTTGCGATTCAAATCGAGTTCGGATACCAGCGATGCCTGGCCATAGGCGTTGCCGGGCATGTCGTCGGTCCAGCCGACGTCGATGCGCCGGTCCAGTTGCTCGATAAAGCGTGGCGGCAGCGCCTGCGTGGCTTCATCGAGCAACGCCTGGCTGGCTTGCTGTTGCGCGGGAGTCAGACCTTCGGTCCTGAGATGTAACTGAAGGCCTGCGTGGGCCGTGTTGCCAAGCAGCAACAGGGCTCCGGCCAGCAGCCAGGCGCCTGGACGCCTCACAGTGCGAGGATGGCTTCGGCGAGATCCTGATCACTGGCGTCACGGGCTTCCGGCACGCGGGTGCGCAGCAAGTCGAAAGCGGATTCCAGGTGAGCGCCACGAATGTCGCCATTGCTGGCAACGAAACTGGCGGCGTCGTCCTGGGCTTCGCGCACGATTTTCGAATCGCGAATGGACGTGGTGGTGTCGGAGGTGAAATCGAGGGTGCGCTGGGTAGCACGGATCAGCATGTTACTGGTGGCAACCAGAGTATGTGCCTGGGCCACATCGGCTAACAGCAACAGGCCTAAGGTGGCAGCAATCAGCGGGTTACGCATGGAACGACTCCAGAAAAGCAGGGATAACTATTGGACGAGAATTGCTTGTGCCAGTTCAAGGTCGCTGGCATGAAGTTTTGCCTGGGTTCGGCGCAGATATCGCAAGGCCGACTCCAGTCGTGCGCCTCTCAGTTGGCCGTCACTGGCAATGAATGCCGCCGCATCATCCTGGGCGGCGAACAGCATTTTATGGTCGAAGGGGGCGCTGGTCACCAAACTTGTGGCGTAACCGCTGGCGACGATGCCTTGGGTGGACAGGTTGAAGGCGTCATAAGCCTGGGTTGATCCACAGTAACCAAGGGTAAGAAAGACTGGAGCGATCAAGAGATTTGAAGGAAAGCGCATGAGACTCGACAGTTGAAAGTGGGTCCCAAGGCTAGCGCAAGGTCCGGCCTGGGGCCAGCGCCGAAACACTGGGGCGCGCCGTGCGTGCCCCAAGTCTTTGCAGTCGTTTAGATGGTCAGGATCGCTTGCGCTAGTTGTGCGTCGCTTGCGTTCAACTGAGGTGCCTGGTGGCGAATGTGGTCGAGGGCGCTTTCGAGTTTCACGCCGCGGATGGAACCTTCGCTGGCGACGAAGCTTGCAGCGTCGTCACGGGCCGCGAGCACGATTTTGTCATCCTTGAACGACGACGAGACGACGTCGGTGGTCGCATCGGACGTGGCTTTGAGCGCGTTGACGACAGCGTCGGTGGTCACGATGAAGCTGGTAGCGCTGGCATTGGCAGCCACGGCAAACAGGGCTGCAGCACTGAGCAGACGAAGACGGGACATGGAGTAACTCCTTTGGGTAAACCAATTGAAAAATGCGCAGTGTCGAATGAGTCAGACGTTAGACACTCAAAGTTCGCCACGTTCTGAATGGATAGTAGGCCGGTGCGTAATTCCTCGACAATCTGATCGCGTGGACGATTATCTGGCGAAGCCTTTAGCGAGTATGAGCTTATCGGTTAACTGTACAGGTATGATTTTATTATTCTGAAACTGTACTTGTTCCAGCTTTTTCCATCCCTGAAACGACAAAACCCGTCGTGGGTTCCCACGACGGGTTTTGTTTGTTCAATTCGGGTTGCTGGCGGTGGACCTTTCAGGTCAGAGCCAGCGACGCTAACTTAGCGCCAGAACGGCTTGCTCAGCTCTTCGTAGCGTTGTGATTCGCTAATCCCGGCGTCAGCCAGCAGACGCGAATCCAAGCGAGCCAATTGATGGCGGCTGGAGATGCGGCGCTGCCACAGCATCAGGTTCGCGATAACACGAAGAGGCATGGAAGCCTGGGTTTTTGCAGAGGTGTCTTCGAAGAACAGTTCGGAACTGAGTGTACGTTCCATGGTTTTCATCCTTCCGCTTGTGGCGGGATTAGGTAGTGGTTTAACTGGTGCCCATGTTCCTCTTGTTTGCCTACTCTCTGTAGATACAGTTCACTTGTATTGTGAGGGCTCAGTTAACTGTTTATAGGGGGTGTACTGGTCTAAATTGAGGCAACTGTACCTATCCGCACTACAGTGGTGCATTTTTTAAGATTTGGTCAGTGGGTGTAGGAGATTTCAGTGGGAAATGACCGGTACAGCAGTACAGTTTTTGACGAGTTTTAGCTTGGCAACGGCAAGCTGACGAAACTGTGTTTGCGCCAGCTGCTATCTGTACCAATTACACGGGGAGCATTTGCCCTGTTTCTTCCAGGTTTATGTGCCAGCTCAGTGCGTCTCGAAGGATATGGGGGGTGTGACCACCGAGGGCGCATGCAGCAGTGAAGTAATCATTCAATGCCTGGCGGTAGTCCGGGTGCACACAGTTATCGATGATGGCGCGGGCCCGCTCCCGAGGCGCCAGGCCGCGAAGGTCTGCCAAGCCGATTTCGGTGACAAGGATGTCGACATCATGCTCGGTGTGGTCTACGTGACTGACCATCGGGACCACGCTGGAAATGGCGCCGCCCTTGGCGATCGATTTGGTCACGAAGATCGCCAGATGGGCGTTGCGCGCAAAGTCGCCGGAACCGCCAATGCCGTTCATCATCCGCGTGCCGCAGACGTGAGTGGAGTTGACGTTGCCATAGATGTCGAATTCAAGGGCCGTGTTGATGCCGATGATACCGAGGCGACGCACTACTTCCGGGTGGTTGGAGATCTCCTGTGGCCGCAGCACCAGTTTGTCTTTGTAACGTTCCAGGTTGCCGAAGACATCGGCGTTGCGACGGCTCGACAGCGTGATCGAGCTGCCCGAGGCAAAGCTCAGTTTTCCAGCGTCGATCAGGTCGAAGGTCGAGTCTTGAAGCACCTCGGAGTACATCGTCAGGTCTTCGAAAGGCGAGTCGATCAGGCCGCACATCACCGAGTTGGCGATCGTACCGATCCCGGCCTGCAACGGGCCGAGCTTGTTGGTCATGCGCCCGGCGTCCACTTCCTGCTTGAAGAAGCCGATCAGGTGGTCGGCGATGGCCTGGGTGTCGACGTCAGGCGGCAGCACAGTGGAGGGCGAGTCGGACTGATTGGTGACCACGATCGCGACAATTTTTTCCGGCGGAATCGGGATGGCGGTGCTGCCGATGCGATCGTCGACCTTCACCAGCGGAATCGGTGTGCGGGTTGGACGATAGGTCGGGATATAAATGTCGTGCAGGCCTTCGAGGTTCGGGTTGTGCGCCAGGTTGATCTCGACGATCACGTGCTTGGCGAAAATCGCGAAGCTGGCCGAGTTGCCCACGGAGGTGGTTGGCACGATATGGCCTTGCTCGGTGATGGCCACCGCTTCGATTACTGCGATGTCCGGTAGCTTCAGTTGCTGGTTGCGCAGTTGCTCGACGGTTTCCGAGAGGTGCTGGTCGATGAACATCACATCCCCGGCGTTGATCGCCTTGCGCAGGGTGCTGTCCACCTGGAACGGCATGCGTCGTGACAATACGCCGGCTTCGGTGAGCTGTTTGTCGAGGTCGTTGCCCAGGCTGGCGCCGGTCATAAGGCTGATCTTCAGCGGTGTGACCTTGGCCCGCTCGGCCAGTGCGTGGGGCACGGCCTTGGCTTCGCCGGCGCGGGTAAAGCCGCTCATGCCGACGGTCATGCCGTCCTCAATCAGAGCGGCAGCCTCGGCGGCGCTCATCACTTTATCCAACAACGAAGACAGGCGAATACGGTCACGGTACATGGATTGTTATCTCGGGAAACGGGTAGCAGGATGCGCAGTCTATTGAATTTCGCCGGACCCTGTCCCGCGACCAAGGTCGCAAAAGAGGCGTCTATTTCGCGGGTTTCAAGCAAAACACCGTTACCGGATCAGTAACAAAGCAGCGGTTTGTTCGACAGTTTGCGTAAACAAAAACGCCCCGACAGGTCGGGGCGTTTTTTTTGTTGCCGGCGAGAGTTACTCGACAGCCTTGACCATGTCTTCGATGACCTTTTTCGCGTCACCGAACACCATCATGGTTTTGTCCAGGTAGAACAGTTCGTTGTCCAGACCGGCATAGCCGCTGGCCATTGAGCGCTTGTTGACGATGATGGTCTTGGCCTTGAACGCTTCGAGAATCGGCATGCCGGCAATCGGCGATTTCGGATCGTTCTTCGCGGCCGGGTTGACCACGTCGTTGGCGCCCAACACCAGCACCACGTCGGCTTGGCCGAACTCGGAGTTGATGTCGTCCATCTCGAATACCTGGTCGTAAGGCACTTCAGCCTCGGCCAGCAGTACGTTCATGTGGCCCGGCATACGACCTGCAACCGGGTGGATGGCGTACTTCACGGTCACGCCGCGATGGGTCAGTTTCTCGGTCAGTTCCTTCAGCGCATGTTGTGCCCGTGCTACCGCCAGGCCGTAGCCCGGAACGATGATCACGGTGTCGGCGTTGGTCAGCAGGAAGGTCGCGTCGTCAGCCGAGCCGGATTTCACCGGGCGGGCTTCTTTCGAGCCAGCAGGGCCGGCCGCATCCGCGGTGTTGCCGAAACCACCGAGCAGTACGTTGAAGAACGAGCGGTTCATCGCCTTGCACATGATGTACGAGAGAATCGCGCCGGACGAGCCCACCAGAGAGCCGGCAATGATCAGCATCGAGTTGTTCAGCGAGAAGCCGATGCCCGCCGCTGCCCAGCCGGAGTAGCTGTTGAGCATCGACACGACTACTGGCATGTCGGCACCGCCAATCGGGATGATGATCAGCACGCCGAGCACAAAGGCCAGCGCCAGCATCACGCCGAAAGCGGTGTAGTCGCCGGTGAGCATAAAGGTCACGCCCAGAGCCAGTGTGGCGAGGCCCAGCAGCAGGTTCAGCTTGTGCTGGCCGGAGAACTGTACCGGAGCACCCTGGAACAGGCGGAACTTGTACTTGCCAGCCAGTTTACCGAAGGCAATGACAGAGCCGGAGAATGTGATCGCACCGATGGCGGCACCGAGGAACAGTTCCAGACGGTTACCGGCCGGGATGGCGTCGCCGAGTTGCTGGACGATGCCCAGCGACTGTGGCTCGACCACGGCAGCCACGGCGATAAACACCGCAGCCAGGCCGATCATGCTGTGCATGAAGGCGACCAGTTCCGGCATCTTGGTCATTTCAACGCGCTTGGCCATGATCGAACCGGCAGTGCCGCCGATCAGCAGGCCGACGATCACGTAGACGATGCCGTCGTGGGCCAGTTCGCTACCGAGTTTGTAGATCAGGCCGACCGTAGTGAGGATCGCCAGGCCCATGCCGAGCATGCCGAACAGGTTGCCGCGACGCGACGTGGTTGGATGCGAGAGGCCCTTGAGCGCCTGGATGAAGCAGACCGAGGCGATCAAATACAGGGATGTAACCAGGTTCATGCTCATGCTTGCTGCACCTCAGCCTTGACTGCTTCGGCCTTGGCTGCCGGAGCTTTTGCTGGAGCCGCTTTCTTCTTGAACATTTCTAGCATGCGCCGGGTCACCAGGAAGCCACCAAACACGTTGACCGCGGCCAGGGCCACGGCCATGGTACCCATGGTCTTGCCCAGCGGGGTCACGGTGAGGGCGGCGGCAAGCATGGCGCCGACGATCACGATGGCCGAGATGGCGTTGGTGACAGCCATCAGTGGTGTGTGTAGTGCAGGTGTCACGTTCCAGACCACGTGATAGCCGACATAGATAGCCAGCACGAAGATGATCAAGTTGTAGATACCGTGAGAGATCAGCATGTCTTCCATTGTTTTTATCCTCAGCCGTTCTTGCGCACGATCTGGCCGTCGCGGCACATCAGGCACGCGGCGACGATATCGTCTTCAAGGTTGATCACCAGTTGTCCTTCTTTATCGAACAACAGTTTCATGAAGTCCAGCAGGTTGCGTGCATACAGTGCCGAGGCATCAGCTGCGACTGCAGCCGCCAGATTGGTCGGACCGACGATGGTCACGCCATTTTCGACGACCACCTGATCAGCCACGGTCAGCGGGCAGTTACCACCTTGGGCTGCCGCCAGATCGATGACCACCGAACCCGGTTTCATCTGCGCCACGGTTTGCGCGCTTAAAAGCGTCGGAGCCTTGCGGCCTGGAATCAGTGCGGTGGTGATGACAATGTCTGCCTGCTTGGCGCGTTCGTGCACGGCCACGGCCTGACGCTGCATCCAGCTGGCTGGCATTGGGCGTGCGTAACCGCCGACACCGACCGCGCACTCACGCTCTTCATCGGTCTCGTAAGGCACGTCGACGAACTTGGCACCGAGGGATTCGATCTGCTCCTTTACCGCAGGACGCACGTCAGACGCTTCGATCACCGCGCCCAGGCGTTTCGCCGTAGCGATCGCCTGCAACCCGGCAACACCGGCACCGAGAATCAGCACGCGTGCAGCTTTTACGGTGCCCGCAGCGGTCATCAGCATCGGCATGAAGCGTGGATAGTGGTGCGCGGCCAGCAACACAGCCTTGTAGCCGGCAATGTTGGCTTGCGACGACAGCACGTCCAGGCTTTGGGCGCGGGAAGTGCGCGGCGCGGCTTCCAGCGCGAACGCAGTAATGCCGCACTCGGCCATTTTAGCGATGGTTTCGTTGCTGAACGGGTTGAGCATGCCAACCACAACGGTGCCGCTTTTAATCAGCGCCAGTTCGCTGTCGCTGGGGGCGACCACTTTGAGAATCAGCTCGGCACCAAACGCATCGCTGGCGCTGCCAATGGTTGCGCCTGCCGCTTCATAGGCACTGTCGATAACGCTGGCATTAATCCCAGCGCCGCTTTGAACAGTGACCTTATGACCTTGGCCGATCAGCTTCTTAATGGTTTCCGGGGTAGCAGCAACCCGCGTTTCACCCGTTTGGGTTTCGAGAGGAACACCAATGTGCACGTCAAATCTCCTGCGTGATCTTATTAAGTAAACCCATGCACTACGGATGGTGCGGCTGGGGCGGCCGATCAGCACGATCCCGCAAATCAGGGCGGGGCGCGGCATTTTGCAGGCGAACTTTGTGCCCTTCAAGAGATTATGATGCGTGACGGAAAATTAACTACAAGTCACCCCGTGACTGAATGTCGCATCAATTCGGTTTAATCCCTTATATAACGTACCTTTCAGGTGATTTTGCCGAAATTTAAGAATTTTCACATCGGCCATATGAATGATGCTGTATTGCTTCGAAATAGCGGCGCAAAGCCATGTGTTCAGGCGCTTGCGGGACGTTTGTACTGTTTTCGGGTACAGTCTTCGAATATGCGACAAATACTTATATCTGTAGGGCTTTTATTTTGCTGACTACGAGGTCAGCTAATGCCTCTGAGCCTTTACCCTTCTAGGCTGTAGCTGTGCGCCTGATTGACCAGCCAATCCCGAAAAGCCCTTAAAGATGCAGATTCCACCTTTCGCTCAGGAATCATCAGGTAATAAGCCTTGATGCTCGAAAGCGCCTGAGGGTTGGCAACGACCAATCTTTTCTCGGCCAATTCACGCTGTATCAGAAACGGTGGAATCAAAGCGATGCCCATGTCATGCATGGCCGCCTGGGCCAGCATGGAGAATAGCTCGTAACGTGGTCCTGTCATGTCGCGAGGGACATTCAGTCGCTGGGAGTTAAACCAATGTCGCCAGGCGTAGGGGCGAGTGGTCTGCTGCAAGAGGGGCAACTCGGCGATTTCACTGGCTGTCAGGTTGCTCTTTTGTCCCAATAGGTTCGGGCTACACACGGGAAGCGGATGTTCACCCATCAAGCGGTGGGACTCTGTTCCTGACCAGTCTGCGTCGCCGAAATAAATCGCCGCATCGAAGGCAGTATCGGCAAACAGGAAGGGGCGCGTCCGGTTCGTCAGGTTGACCGTCACTTCGGGGTGTTTTTGCTGAAAGTCCTTGAGGCGGGGTAACAGCCACTGGGTGCCAAAAGTCGGAACCACCGCCAGTTCGATCACGTTGGCACCTTGTTGGCCCATCACGGACAGAGTGTCCCGCTCGACCGCGTCAAGTTGGGTGGCGACCCGGCGACTGTATGAGAGGCCGGCTTCTGTCAGTTTCACTCCGCGTCGCGAGCGTCGGAACAGTTCAACACTGAGGAACTCTTCAAGGCTGGCGATCTGCCGGCAAATTGCCCCTTGGGTCAGTGAAAGTTCTTGGGCTGCCTTGGTAAAGCTTTCATGGCGAGCGGCTGCCTCAAAGCTGATCAGGGCGGTTGTGCTGGGTATCTTCCTGCGCATGTACGTCAACCTCACTAATCCATCACACTAAATGCTGTTTGCGACGTTTCGGAGTGAGAAATTATCACAACAGTATGCTAAATCCTCGTTTGCCGAGACACCGAACCCGGCCTAGGATCACTCCACGTTATTTGACCCGTTTCGAGAGGACACACTCATGGCCGGTAAAGCTAGCTTCAACTGGATCGATCCACTGCTGCTGGATCAACAGCTCACCGAAGAAGAGCGCATGATTCGCGACACCGCCGCGCAGTTCGCTCAAGCGAGCCTCGCACCACGCGTTCTTGAGGCTTTCCGCCATGAAAAGACTGACCCGGCAATCTTTCGCGAAATGGGCGAAGTGGGCCTGTTGGGTGCAACCATTCCGGAACAATACGGTGGCAGCGGCCTGAACTACGTCAGCTACGGCCTGATCGCCCGTGAGGTAGAGCGTGTCGACTCCGGCTACCGCTCGATGATGAGCGTGCAGTCCTCTCTGGTGATGGTGCCGATCAATGAATTTGGTACCGAAGCGCAGAAACAGAAATACCTGCCGAAACTAGCCTCGGGCGAGTGGATCGGTTGCTTTGGTCTGACCGAGCCTAACCATGGCTCCGACCCGGGCGCGATGATTACTCGTGCACGTAAAGTCGAAGGCGGCTACAGCCTGACTGGCAGCAAGATGTGGATCACCAATAGCCCGATCGCAGATGTGTTTGTGGTCTGGGGCAAGGACGACGCGGGCGACATCCGTGGTTTCGTTCTGGAAAAAGGCTGGAAAGGTCTTAGCGCTCCGGCGATTCACGGCAAAGTCGGCCTGCGTGCATCGATCACCGGTGAGATCGTCATGGACAACGTATTTGTTCCGGAAGAGAACATTTTCCCGGACGTCCGTGGTTTGAAAGGTCCTTTCACCTGCCTCAACTCGGCACGTTACGGCATTTCCTGGGGCGCGCTGGGTGCCGCCGAGTTCTGCTGGCACACCGCTCGCCAGTACACCCTGGATCGTCAGCAGTTCGGTCGCCCATTGGCCGCCACTCAACTGATCCAGAAGAAACTGGCCGACATGCAAACTGAGATCACCATGGCGCTGCAAGGTTGTCTGCGTCTGGGGCGCATGAAGGACGAAGGTACCGCGGCAGTTGAAATCACTTCAATGATGAAGCGCAACTCGTGCGGCAAGTCCTTGGACATCGCGCGCATGGCTCGCGACATGTTGGGCGGCAACGGTATCTCTGATGAGTTTGGCGTCGCTCGCCATCTGGTCAACCTTGAAGTGGTGAATACCTACGAAGGTACACATGACGTCCATGCACTGATCCTTGGGCGTGCGCAAACCGGCATCCAGGCGTTCTATTAATAGGAGAACGGCCATGGGCGCGCTTTCGCATCTACGGGTACTGGATTTATCGCGGGTGTTGGCCGGGCCTTGGTCCGGGCAAATCCTTGCCGACCTTGGCGCTGAAGTGATCAAGGTCGAGCGTCCCGGCAATGGCGATGACACGCGTGCCTGGGGTCCGCCTTTCCTGAAAGACGCCTATGGCGAGAACACAAGCGAGGCCGCCTATTACTTGTCAGCCAATCGCAACAAGCAATCGGTGACCATCGACTTCACGCATCCTGAAGGACAGAAGCTGGTGCGTGACTTGGCGGCCAAGTCGGACATCCTGATCGAGAACTTCAAGGTCGGTGGTCTGGCGGCTTACGGGCTGGACTACGAATCGCTGAAGGCGATCAATCCTGATCTGATTTACTGCTCAATCACCGGGTTTGGTCAAACCGGTCCCTATGCCAAGCGCGCAGGTTATGACTTCATGATCCAGGGCTGGGTGGTCTCATGAGTCTGACGGGGCGACCTGAAGGGGATGAGGGTGCGGGGCCGGTGAAGGTGGGTGTGGCGCTGACCGACATTTTGACTGGTCTCTACTCGACGGTTGCGATCCTGGCGGCGCTTGCGCATCGGAATAATGTCGGTGGCGGTCAGCATATTGATATGGCATTGCTGGATGTTCAGGTGGCGTGCCTGGCTAACCAGGCAATGAACTATCTGACGACAGGCAATGCGCCCAAGCGCTTGGGGAATGCTCATCCGAACATCGTGCCTTATCAGGATTTTCCTACGGCGGATGGCGACTTCATCCTTACAGTGGGCAATGATGGGCAGTTCCGCAAATTCGCGGAAGTCGCCGGGCAGCCTCAGTGGGCAGATGATCCGCGCTTTGCAACCAACAAGCTGCGGGTGACGAATCGGGCGGTGCTCATACCCTTGATTCGCCAGGCAACCGTTTTCAAGACAACCGCTGAATGGGTGGCGCAGCTGGAGCAGGCGGGGGTTCCATGTGGGCCCATTAATGATCTTGCCCAGATGTTCGACGATCCGCAGGTCAAGGCGCGTGGGTTGGCGATTGAGTTGCCGCATGCGCTGGCCGGGATGGTGCCTCAGGTGGCGAGTCCGATTCGCTTGTCTGAGACACCAGTGGAATACCGTCTTGCACCTCCTTTGTTGGGTGAGCATACGATCGAGGTTCTGCAGCGGGTGCTGGGGCTGGATGCTCGTGCGGTAGCTGCCTTCAAAGAGTCCCGCGTGCTCTAAGTTTCCCTCTATATAATAGAAAAATTGGCTTCGCTCCTGACGACTTGCACAGGAGCGGGCTGTTTTCCTGCCTTCCGTAACTTATTGAAAGAAAACTGAAATTAAGGATTGACGGCAGATTCTGGAGGCCTATAATTCGCCCCACTTCCGGCGCAGTCGAAACGGAAAACTCCTTGGTAAACAATGAGTTACGCAGTTTTCGGCAGTGAGTTGCTTCAGGTCATCGAAGCCGAAAGGAAGCCGAAAGGAAGTTGAAAAAGAGGTGTTGACAGCAGCGAGTAACGCTGTAGAATTCGCCTCCCGCTGACGAGAGATCGAAAGCGCAAGTGGTTGAAGTTGCAAAGGAAACTTTGAAAACTTCGGAAAATAACCGCTTGACAGCAACAGAGGCTGCTGTAGAATGCGCGCCTCGGTTGAGACGAAAGATCTTAACCAACCGCTCTTTAACAACTGAATCAAGCAATTCGTGTGGGTGCTTGTGGTATCAGACTGCTAGTCAACAGATTATCAGCATCACAAGTTACTCCGCGAGAAATCAAAGATGTAACCAACGATTGCTGAGCCAAGTTTAGGGTTTTCTCAAAACCCAAAGATGTTTGAACTGAAGAGTTTGATCATGGCTCAGATTGAACGCTGGCGGCAGGCCTAACACATGCAAGTCGAGCGGATGAGGAGAGCTTGCTCTCTGATTCAGCGGCGGACGGGTGAGTAATGCCTAGGAATCTGCCTGGTAGTGGGGACAACGTCTCGAAAGGGACGCTAATACCGCATACGTCCTACGGGAGAAAGCAGGGACCTTCGGGCCTTGCGCTATCAGATGAGCCTAGGTCGGATTAGCTAGTTGGTGAGGTAATGGCTCACCAAGGCGACGATCCGTAACTGGTCTGAGAGGATGATCAGTCACACTGGAACTGAGACACGGTCCAGACTCCTACGGGAGGCAGCAGTGGGGAATATTGGACAATGGGCGAAAGCCTGATCCAGCCATGCCGCGTGTGTGAAGAAGGTCTTCGGATTGTAAAGCACTTTAAGTTGGGAGGAAGGGTTGTAGATTAATACTCTGCAATTTTGACGTTACCGACAGAATAAGCACCGGCTAACTCTGTGCCAGCAGCCGCGGTAATACAGAGGGTGCAAGCGTTAATCGGAATTACTGGGCGTAAAGCGCGCGTAGGTGGTTTGTTAAGTTGGATGTGAAAGCCCCGGGCTCAACCTGGGAACTGCATTCAAAACTGACAAGCTAGAGTATGGTAGAGGGTGGTGGAATTTCCTGTGTAGCGGTGAAATGCGTAGATATAGGAAGGAACACCAGTGGCGAAGGCGACCACCTGGACTGATACTGACACTGAGGTGCGAAAGCGTGGGGAGCAAACAGGATTAGATACCCTGGTAGTCCACGCCGTAACGATGTCAACTAGCCGTTGGGAGCCTTGAGCTCTTAGTGGCGCAGCTAACGCATTAAGTTGACCGCCTGGGGAGTACGGCCGCAAGGTTAAACTCAAATGAATTGACGGGGGCCCGCACAAGCGGTGGAGCATGTGGTTTAATTCGAAGCAACGCGAAGAACCTTACCAGGCCTTGACATCCAATGAACTTTCCAGAGATGGATTGGTGCCTTCGGGAACATTGAGACAGGTGCTGCATGGCTGTCGTCAGCTCGTGTCGTGAGATGTTGGGTTAAGTCCCGTAACGAGCGCAACCCTTGTCCTTAGTTACCAGCACGTAATGGTGGGCACTCTAAGGAGACTGCCGGTGACAAACCGGAGGAAGGTGGGGATGACGTCAAGTCATCATGGCCCTTACGGCCTGGGCTACACGTGCTACAATGGTCGGTACAGAGGGTTGCCAAGCCGCGAGGTGGAGCTAATCCACAAAACCGATCGTAGTCCGGATCGCAGTCTGCAACTCGACTGCGTGAAGTCGGAATCGCTAGTAATCGCGAATCAGAATGTCGCGGTGATACGTTCCCGGCCTTGTACACACCGCCCGTCACACCATGGGAGTGGGTTGCACCAGAAGTAGCTAGTCTAACCTTCGGGAGGACGGTTACCACGGTGTGATTCATGACTGGGGTGAAGTCGTAACAAGGTAGCCGTAGGGGAACTGCGGCTGGATCACCTCCTTAATCGACGACTCAGCTGTACCATGAGCTCCCACACGAATTGCTTGATTCATTGAAGAAGACGATAAGAAGCAGCCCGAATTGGGTCTGTAGCTCAGTTGGTTAGAGCGCACCCCTGATAAGGGTG
>NZ_NKJI01000004.1 GCF_002277815.1 Pseudomonas sp. ERMR1:02 | reverse complement strand
TGACCGCCTGGGGAGTACGGCCGCAAGGTTAAAACTCAAATGAATTGACGGGGGGCCCGCACAAGCGGTGGAGCATGTGGTTTAATTCGAAGCAACGCGAAGAACCTTACCAGGCCTTGACATCCAATGAACTTTCCAGAGATGGATTGGTGCCTTCGGGAACATTGAGACAGGTGCTGCATGGCTGTCGTCAGCTCGTGTCGTGAGATGTTGGGTTAAGTCCCGTAACGAGCGCAACCCTTGTCCTTAGTTACCAGCACGTAATGGTGGGCACTCTAAGGAGACTGCCGGTGACAAACCGGAGGAAGGTGGGGATGACGTCAAGTCATCATGGCCCTTACGGCCTGGGCTACACACGTGCTACAATGGTCGGTACAGAGGGTTGCCAAGCCGCGAGGTGGAGCTAATCCCACAAAACCGATCGTAGTCCGGATCGCAGTCTGCAACTCGACTGCGTGAAGTCGGAATCGCTAGTAATCGCGAATCAGAATGTCGCGGTGAATACGTTCCCGGGCCTTGTACACACCGCCCGTCACACCATGGGAGTGGGTTGCACCAGAAGTAGCTAGTCTAACCTTCGGGAGGACGGTTACCACGGTGTGATTCATGACTGGGGTGAAGTCGTAACAAGGTAGCCGTAGGGAACCTGCGGCTGGATCACCTCCTTAATCGACGACTCAGCTGCACCATGAGCTCCCACACGAATTGCTTGATTCATTGAAGAAGACGATAAGAAGCAGCCCTAACGGGTTGTAGCTTAATTGGTTAGAGCGCACCCCATGCTTTGTGGTAAAGAGCAGGGTGAGGTCGGCCTTGTAGCTCGAAATTGGGTCTGTAGCTCAGTTGGTTAGAGCGCACCCCTGATAAGGGTGAGGTCGGCAGTTCGAATCTGCCCAGACCCACCAATTTTGTGTGGGAACCTGTAGAAATACGGGGCCATAGCTCAGCTGGGAGAGCGCCTGCCTTGCACGCAGGAGGTCAACGGTTCGATCCCGTTTGGCTCCACCACTACTGCTTCTGTTGTAAGAGCTTAGAAATGAGCATTCCACCGAGACGGTGATGAATGTTGATTTCTAGTCTTTGGCTAGATCGTTCTTTAAAAATTTGGGTATGTGATAGAAAGATAGACTGAACGTTACTTTCACTGGTAACGGATCAGGCTAAGGTAAAATTTGTGAGTTGCTCTTAGAGCAATGCGAATTTTCGGCGAATGTCGTCTTCACAGTATAACCAGATTGCTTGGGGTTATATGGTCAAGTGAAGAAGCGCATACGGTGGATGCCTTGGCAGTCAGAGGCGATGAAAGACGTGGTAGCCTGCGAAAAGCTTCGGGGAGTCGGCAAACAGACTGTGATCCGGAGATGTCTGAATGGGGAACCCAGCCATCATAAGATGGTTATCTTAAGCTGAATACATAGGCTTAAGAGGCGAACCAGGGGAACTGAAACATCTAAGTACCCTGAGGAAAAGAAATCAACCGAGATTCCCTTAGTAGTGGCGAGCGAACGGGGACCAGCCCTTAAGTGGCTTTGAGATTAGCGGAACGCTCTGGAAAGTGCGGCCATAGTGGGTGATAGCCCTGTACGCGAAAATCTCTTGGTCATGAAATCGAGTAGGACGGAGCACGAGAAACTTTGTCTGAATATGGGGGACCATCCTCCAAGGCTAAATACTACTGACTGACCGATAGTGAACTAGTACCGTGAGGGAAAGGCGAAAAGAACCCCGGAGAGGGGAGTGAAATAGATCCTGAAACCGTATGCGTACAAGCAGTGGGAGCCCACTTTGTTGGGTGACTGCGTACCTTTTGTATAATGGGTCAGCGACTTATTTTCAGTGGCGAGCTTAACCGAATAGGGGAGGCGTAGCGAAAGCGAGTCTTAATAGGGCGTCTAGTCGCTGGGAATAGACCCGAAACCGGGCGATCTATCCATGGGCAGGTTGAAGGTTGGGTAACACTAACTGGAGGACCGAACCGACTACCGTTGAAAAGTTAGCGGATGACCTGTGGATCGGAGTGAAAGGCTAATCAAGCTCGGAGATAGCTGGTTCTCCTCGAAAGCTATTTAGGTAGCGCCTCATGTATCACTGTAGGGGGTAGAGCACTGTTTCGGCTAGGGGGTCATCCCGACTTACCAAACCGATGCAAACTCCGAATACCTACAAGTGCCGAGCATGGGAGACACACGGCGGGTGCTAACGTCCGTCGTGAAAAGGGAAACAACCCAGACCGTCAGCTAAGGTCCCAAAGTTATGGTTAAGTGGGAAACGATGTGGGAAGGCTTAGACAGCTAGGAGGTTGGCTTAGAAGCAGCCACCCTTTAAAGAAAGCGTAATAGCTCACTAGTCGAGTCGGCCTGCGCGGAAGATGTAACGGGGCTCAAACCATACACCGAAGCTACGGGTATCACTTAGGTGATGCGGTAGAGGAGCGTTCTGTAAGCCTGTGAAGGTGAGTTGAGAAGCTTGCTGGAGGTATCAGAAGTGCGAATGCTGACATGAGTAACGACAATGGGTGTGAAAAACACCCACGCCGAAAGACCAAGGTTTCCTGCGCAACGTTAATCGACGCAGGGTTAGTCGGTCCCTAAGGCGAGGCTGAAAAGCGTAGTCGATGGAAAACAGGTTAATATTCCTGTACTTCTGGTTATTGCGATGGAGGGACGGAGAAGGCTAGGCCAGCTTGGCGTTGGTTGTCCAAGTTTAAGGTGGTAGGCTGAGATCTTAGGTAAATCCGGGATCTTAAGGCCGAGAGCTGATGACGAGTTACCCTTTGGGTGACGAAGTGGTTGATGCCATGCTTCCAAGAAAAGCTTCTAAGCTTCAGGTAACCAGGAACCGTACCCCAAACCGACACAGGTGGTTGGGTAGAGAATACCAAGGCGCTTGAGAGAACTCGGGTGAAGGAACTAGGCAAAATGGCACCGTAACTTCGGGAGAAGGTGCGCCGGTGAGGGTGAAGCACTTGCTGCGTAAGCCCACGCCGGTCGAAGATACCAGGCCGCTGCGACTGTTTATTAAAAACACAGCACTCTGCAAACACGAAAGTGGACGTATAGGGTGTGACGCCTGCCCGGTGCCGGAAGGTTAATTGATGGGGTTAGCTAACGCGAAGCTCTTGATCGAAGCCCCGGTAAACGGCGGCCGTAACTATAACGGTCCTAAGGTAGCGAAATTCCTTGTCGGGTAAGTTCCGACCTGCACGAATGGCGTAACGATGGCGGCGCTGTCTCCACCCGAGACTCAGTGAAATTGAAATCGCTGTGAAGATGCAGTGTATCCGCGGCTAGACGGAAAGACCCCGTGAACCTTTACTATAGCTTTGCACTGGACTTTGAATTTGCTTGTGTAGGATAGGTGGGAGGCTTTGAAGCGTGGACGCCAGTTCGCGTGGAGCCAACCTTGAAATACCACCCTGGCAACTTTGAGGTTCTAACTCAGGTCCGTTATCCGGATCGAGGACAGTGTATGGTGGGTAGTTTGACTGGGGCGGTCTCCTCCTAAAGAGTAACGGAGGAGTACGAAGGTGCGCTCAGACCGGTCGGAAATCGGTCGTAGAGTATAAAGGCAAAAGCGCGCTTGACTGCGAGACAGACACGTCGAGCAGGTACGAAAGTAGGTCTTAGTGATCCGGTGGTTCTGTATGGAAGGGCCATCGCTCAACGGATAAAAGGTACTCCGGGGATAACAGGCTGATACCGCCCAAGAGTTCATATCGACGGCGGTGTTTGGCACCTCGATGTCGGCTCATCACATCCTGGGGCTGAAGCCGGTCCCAAGGGTATGGCTGTTCGCCATTTAAAGTGGTACGCGAGCTGGGTTTAGAACGTCGTGAGACAGTTCGGTCCCTATCTGCCGTGGACGTTTGAGATTTGAGAGGGGCTGCTCCTAGTACGAGAGGACCGGAGTGGACGAACCTCTGGTGTTCCGGTTGTCACGCCAGTGGCATTGCCGGGTAGCTATGTTCGGAATAGATAACCGCTGAAAGCATCTAAGCGGGAAACTAGCCTCAAGATGAGATCTCACTGGGACCTTGAGTCCCCTGAAGGGCCGTCGAAGACTACGACGTTGATAGGTCGGGTGTGTAAGCGCTGTGAGGCGTTGAGCTAACCGATACTAATTGCCCGTGAGGCTTGACCATATAACACCCAAGCAATTTGCGTCGAAAGGCCAGATTGCGGTGTGTGAAGACGCAATGAACCGAAAGTTCGCACAACACACAAATCTATTACATACCCAATTTGCTGAAGCGTCGAAAGACGGTTCGGTACCCGAATTTCTTGACGACCATAGAGCATTGGAACCACCTGATCCCATCCCGAACTCAGCAGTGAAACGATGCATCGCCGATGGTAGTGTGGGGTTTCCCCATGTGAGAGTAGGTCATCGTCAAGATTAAATTCCGAAACCCCTATCTGCGTATGCAGGTAGGGGTTTTGTTTTGTGCGCGGAAAAATCTGTCTTGCCGGATTTCTATGCAACTGCCCAGGGCGTGGCTATTATGCGGGGCTCATTGTAAGGCGAGACTTGCATGCTGACGTTGTTAAAGCTTCTTAAAGATGGTCGATTCCATTCGGGGCAAGCGCTGGGCGCCGCCTTGGGTGTTAGTCGCAGTGCTGTATGGAAGCAGCTTCAGCAGCTGGAGGCTGAGCTGGGGTTGTCCATTCATAAGGTTCGAGGACGCGGATATCAGTTGGCTGCACCTCTGACGCTACTTGACCCTGTTGAGATCGGGCGATTAGCGCCATCTTGTGACTGGCCTGTCCTGGTTTTCGATTCAATCGATTCCACGAATGCTGAAGGCTTGCGTGCCATCGAGCGGCTTCAGGCTGCGCCCTTTCTAGTGCTCGCCGAGCGGCAGACAGCCGGTCGCGGACGGCGGGGGCGGAAGTGGGCGAGTCCATTCGCAGAAAATATCTATTACAGCCTGGTGTTGCGTGTTGAAGGTGGAATGCGGCAGCTGGAAGGATTGAGTCTTGTTGTCGGGCTCGCCGTCATGCACGCCTTGCGCGAGCTTGGTGTTCCGGGTGTGGGTTTGAAATGGCCCAACGATGTCCTGGTAGGCCAAAAGAAGATTGCCGGAATATTGTTGGAGTTGGTCGGGGATCCTGCAGATGTGTGTCATGTGGTGCTGGGCGTCGGTATTAATGTAAACATGCAGATGACTGATGAGGTGGACCAGCAGTGGACGTCCATGCGTCTTGAGTCGGGCAAGATGTTTGATCGCAATCGCTTGGTTGCGGAGCTCGGCATGACGCTACAAAAGTATTTGGCGCGTCATCAAGCGGGCGGTTTTTGCGCAATACAGGCTGAGTGGGAGCAGAATCATCTGTGGCAGGGGCGCGCGGTATCGTTGATTGCTGGAGTCAACCAGATAGATGGTGAAGTGCTGGGTATCGATAGTCAGGGCGCCTTGCGCCTGAAGGTGGATGGTGTGGAAAAAGTCTTCAGCGGCGGTGAGCTGAGCCTGAGGTTGCGCAATGATTCTTGAGCTCGACTGCGGAAATAGTTTCATCAAGTGGCGCGTGCTCGATGCGAACGCCCGGCGAGTGGTAGGTGAGGGGGTCGTTGATTCAGACCTGGCGTTGCTGGAAGGCTTGAAGTCGCTCAACGGCCTGTCCCTGAGGTTTTGCCGGGTGGTCAGTGTCAGGACGGTCGAGGAGACCGACGTATTGAGCGATCTGTTGAGGGAATCCTTTGGTGTGTCGGTGGTCTGTGCAGCGCCGGCGCGGGAAACCTCCGGCGTTCATAATGGCTATGAGGATTTCGAGCGGTTGGGGCTCGATCGCTGGCTTGCGTTGCTCGGTGGATTTCATCTGGCTGCGGGTGCTTGCCTTGTGCTTGATTTCGGTACGGCTGTTACCGCTGACTTCGTTGCCAGGGATGGTGAGCACCTCGGTGGGTTCATATGTCCGGGGATGCCGTTGATGCGCAACCAGCTTCGTACTCATACCCGCAAGATTCGTTATGGTGATGTTGCCGCTGAGCGTGCTCTGGAAAGTCTTGTTCCGGGTCGCACAACCGTCGAAGCCGTGGAGCGCGGCTGCCTGCTAATGCTTCGAGGTTTTGTGCACACTCAGCTGGAAATGGCGCGCAGCTATTGGGGGGAGGAGTTTGCGGTGTTCCTCACCGGTGGTGATGCGGCTTTGGTCTCCGAGATCGTGCCGGAAGCCAGGGTGGTTCCGGATCTGGTGTTTGTCGGCTTGGCCATGGCGTGCCCTTTGTCCTGAGGTCTTTATGCGTTGGTTGTTTCTGCTGCTGCTTGTTCTCAATGTGTTTTATTACATCTGGCATCAGCAAGAGGCTCCTCTGCGTGCGAAGGATGTAACGCCGTTGAGTTTATATCGGGGGGGCCAGCAGGATATTCGCCTGTTGAGTGAGGCGCCTGATACGGCCCCAGACAAAGGAAGGGTCGCCCAGGCGGATGCCAGTTGCCTGTATCTGGGTGGTTTTGCTAGCCAGGACGTCGCTCAGGGGCTTGAGCGGAGGTTAAGTGGTATGGATGTCAAGTTTCAGACTTTGCCCAGAGGTAGCTCTGAATCCACCGGTTACTGGGTACGTGTAGCCCCGGAAAGCAGGCGCTGGCTGGATGACTTGCAGTTGCAAAACCTTTCTAAAGAATTCAATGAGTTAAAACATAAAATAATGCCTTGCGAGGGGGTTGCGCCCGCCGAATAGTTTGCATAGAATGGCGCCCGCTCCACAGTGAAGACCAAAAGCGGTAATCAGTGTGAAGCGAGGTCAACGCAGCTAACCTCAGGTTTTTAATGAGAAAATGCTTGACAGAAGGCTGGCATGATATAGAATGCCGGCTCGCTTAGGAGGGGTTCCCGAGCGGCCAAAGGGATCAGACTGTAAATCTGACGTCTACGACTTCGAAGGTTCGAATCCTTCCCCCTCCACCATTTTAGCGAGAGCTGCAAGCCTCGCGGGTATAGTTTAGTGGTAGAACCTCAGCCTTCCAAGCTGATGATGCGGGTTCGATTCCCGCTACCCGCTCCAAGTTTGCAGGTTTTGCACGATGTTACGCTCTTGTAGCTCAGTTGGTAGAGCACACCCTTGGTAAGGGTGAGGTCAGCGGTTCAAATCCGCTCAAGAGCTCCATATAACAAGGCAGATATGAAAATATCTGCCTTTGTTTTAAGGGTTGGCGGTTGCGCTTCGTTGTCTGTGAGTGTGATCGTGCGGTCGGTGTTGGTGTTGTGGCCAGGGCGATCGAGCAAGTTGTTGTAATGTCTTCTTCGGGTCGGCATAATGGTCGGCCTGATTTTGTTTTAGGTCAGTAGCTCAATTGGCAGAGCGACGGTCTCCAAAACCGTAGGTTGGGGGTTCGATTCCCTCCTGACCTGCCAGATTCACCAGGTGTGTCTGGCTTTCTTTTCACAGGATCTTCATAGATGACTCCTAAAGCTGAAGCTCAAGGCTCTCGCTTCGACCTGCTCAAGTGGCTAGTAGTAGTCGCTTTGGTGGTTGTTGGCGTTGTTGGTAATCAGTATTACTCTGCTTCGCCGATCCTGTACCGCGTGCTTGCATTGCTTGTCATTGCTGCTGTAGCTGCCTTTGTAGGCTTGCAGACGGTTAAGGGCAAGTCTTTCTTTGTGCTGGTTAAGGAAGCGCGCACCGAAATTCGTAAAGTCGTATGGCCAACTCGCCAAGAGACCACGCAGACCACGTTGATCGTTGTCGCTGTTGTTCTGGTTATGGCGCTGCTGTTGTGGGGGCTTGATTCCCTGCTCGGTTGGCTTGTTTCCTTGATTGTCGGCTAAGGGTGTCCCGTGGCTAAGCGTTGGTATGTTGTGCATGCTTACTCGGGTTACGAGAAGCATGTCATGCGCTCGCTGATTGAGCGCGTAAAGCTGGCTGGCATGGAAGATGGCTTCGGCGAAATTCTGGTTCCCACTGAAGAAGTGGTTGAAATGCGTAATGGCCAGAAGCGTAAAAGCGAACGCAAGTTCTTCCCGGGTTATGTGCTGGTTCAGATGGACATGAATGAGGGTACTTGGCACTTGGTCAAGGATACTCCTCGGGTGATGGGTTTCATTGGTGGTACTGCTGATAAGCCGGCGCCGATCACTGATAAAGAAGCGGAAGCGATTCTGCGTCGCGTCGCTGATGGTAGCGACAAGCCGAAGCCGAAGACGTTGTTCGAGCCGGGCGAGTCGGTGCGTGTCAACGATGGTCCGTTTGCCGATTTCACTGGCACGGTCGAAGAGGTTAACTACGAGAAGAGCCGGATCCAGGTCGCAGTGCTCATTTTCGGTCGCTCTACCCCGGTAGAGTTGGAGTTCAGTCAGGTCGAAAAGGTCTAGCTGGGCAAGCATCCCAACCCCGCAGCCCTAGGCTGTGGGGTTTTGTCGTCACTGGGATAAACGCGCAAGTAACCGGGGAGCCTTTCGAGGCGTTTGAACCCGTAATTGGAGTGCCTCATGGCCAAGAAGATTACCGCTTACATCAAGCTGCAAGTGAAGGCCGCTCAGGCTAACCCAAGTCCACCTGTTGGTCCTGCTCTGGGTCAGCACGGCGTGAACATCATGGAATTCTGCAAGGCTTTCAACGCCCGTACTCAGGGTCTTGAGCCAGGTCTGCCGACTCCAGTGATCATCACTGTCTACAGCGACCGTAGCTTCACATTCGAAACCAAATCCACCCCTGCTTCGGTATTGCTGAAGAAGGCGGCCGGTCTGACCAGCGGTTCCGCTCGTCCGAACACCGTTAAGGTTGGCACCGTGACCCGTGCTCAGCTGGAAGAAATCGCGAAAACCAAAAACGCGGATCTGACTGCAGCTGATATGGATGCAGCCGTGCGTACTATCGCCGGTTCTGCTCGTAGCATGGGCCTTAACGTGGAGGGTGTGTAATGGCTAAGCTGACCAAGCGTCAAAAGGCTATCGCCGGCAAAATCGAAGCAGGCAAGGCCTACAACTTTGTAGACGCCGCTGCACTGCTGGCTGAGCTGTCGACTGTCAAGTTCAGCGAGTCGTTCGACGTTGCTGTAAACCTGGGTGTTGACCCGCGTAAATCCGACCAGGTCGTTCGTAGCGCTACCGTGCTGCCACACGGCACTGGCAAGACCGTTCGTGTTGCCGTGTTCACTCAGGGTCCAGCTGCTGAAGCCGCTCTGGCTGCCGGCGCTGACCGCGTGGGCATGGACGACCTGGCTGCCGAAATGAAGGGCGGCGACCTGAACTATGACGTAGTGATCGCATCCCCGGATGCCATGCGCGTTGTAGGTCAGTTGGGTCAGATCCTCGGTCCACGTGGTCTGATGCCTAACCCTAAAGTCGGCACCGTAACGCCAGACGTAGCCACCGCGGTTAAAAACGCCAAGGCTGGTCAGGTTCGTTATCGCACCGATAAAAACGGCATCATTCACACTTCCGTTGGCAAGATCGGCTTCGACGCCGTCAAGCTGAAGGAAAACGTTGAAGCCCTGATCGCTGATCTGAAGCGTATCAAGCCAGCTTCTTCGAAAGGCATTTACGTCAAGCGCGTTACCCTGAGCACCACCATGGGCCCAGGTCTGGTCATCGACCAGAGCTCGCTGGACGCGTAAGACAAAAGTTGGCGCAGTTTATTGCGCTAATTTAAAGATTGGGGTCCCTGCCTGGCGGGGGCTATCCAAGACCGTAGGCGACGCAAGTCTTAAACCTCAAGCCTACGCAGATGGTGCTCCCGGTTCCTTACCGAATCAGACACCAAAACGACATCTGGCCTTGGCCAGATGAAACGGTAACAAGCAGGAGTTAAACCCGTGGCAATTAATCTCGAAGACAAGAAGGCCATCGTCGCTGAAGTCAACGAGGCTGCCAAAGCTGCTCTGTCCGCTGTCGTGGCTGATGCCCGTGGTGTGACAGTAGGCGCTATGACCGGACTCCGTAAAGAGGCTCGTGAAGCTGGCGTTTACGTACGTGTTGTACGTAACACCCTGCTAAAGCGCGCTGTTGCTGACACTGAATACAGTGTCCTCAACGACGTGTTCACCGGCCCGACCTTGATCGCGTTCTCCTCCCAACATCCTGGCGCTGCTGCCCGTTTGTTCAAGGAATTCGCTAAAGGTCAGGACAAGTTCGAGATCAAGGCAGCTGCGTTCGAGGGCAAGTTCCTCGCAGCTAACCAAATCGACGTACTGGCAACTCTGCCGACCCGTGACGAAGCAATTTCTCAGCTGATGAGCGTGATTCAAGGCGCTACCAGCAAATTGGCTCGTACTCTGGCGGCAATTCGCGACCAGAAAGAAGCTGCTGCAGCCTAAGGCTCGTCAACTTCTCGCGTTTTTTGTTTTTTTCGATGGTCGCGTAGGCCGTCCCCAATATCAGGAATTAGATTCATGTCTATCTCTCAGAACGATATCCTTGAAGCAGTTGGCAGCATGTCCGTAATGGAAGTTGTTGAGCTGATCAAAGCTTTCGAAGAAAAATTCGGTGTTACCGCTGCTGCTGCTTCGGCTGGTCCAGCTGCTGCTGCCGCTGTTGTTGAAGAGCAAACTGAATTCAACGTCATGCTGACCGAAGCTGGCGAGAAGAAAGTTAACGTGATCAAGGCAGTACGTGAACTGACCGGTCTGGGCCTGAAAGAAGCCAAGGCAGTAGTTGACGGCGCTCCTGGCATCGTTCTGGAAGCTGTTTCGAAAGACGCAGCTGACAAAGCAAAAGCCACTCTGGAAGAAGCAGGCGCTAAAGTCGAGCTGAAGTAAGCATCGACTTTGCACCTCCAGCCCGAGCGTAAAGCGAAAGGCTGATGGCTGGTGGCTCATGCCACCGGCCTTTTTCCGTTATTGGCGGCCGACTGGGTCGGTGCTGATGGCGAGCTGTAACCACCCGATGCGGTGGCGCAAACCATGGGGTTTGCACGATTTTCTGGCTGCTCCCGTCGGGAGGGCCAAACAAGCAGGTGACCAAGCTGGGGAACGCTGATGGCTTACTCATATACTGAGAAAAAACGTATCCGCAAGGACTTTAGCAAGTTGCCGGACGTAATGGATGTGCCTTACCTCCTGGCCATCCAGCTGGATTCGTATCGTGAATTCTTGCAAGCGGGAGCGACTAAAGATCAGTTCCGCGACGTGGGCCTGCATGCGGCCTTCAAATCCGTTTTCCCGATCATCAGCTACTCCGGCAATGCTGCGCTGGAGTACGTCGGTTATCGCCTGGGCGAACCGGCATTTGATGTCAAAGAATGCGTATTGCGCGGTGTAACTTACGCCGTACCTTTGCGGGTAAAAGTGCGCCTGATCATTTTCGACAAAGAGTCGTCGAACAAAGCGATCAAGGACATCAAAGAGCAAGAAGTCTACATGGGTGAAATCCCCCTGATGACTGAAAACGGTACCTTCGTAATCAACGGTACCGAGCGTGTAATCGTTTCCCAGCTGCACCGTTCCCCGGGCGTGTTCTTCGACCACGACCGTGGCAAGACGCACAGCTCCGGTAAACTGCTTTACTCCGCGCGCATCATTCCTTACCGCGGTTCTTGGCTGGACTTCGAGTTCGATCCGAAAGACTGTGTATTCGTGCGTATCGACCGTCGTCGCAAGCTGCCTGCATCGGTACTGCTGCGCGCGCTCGGCTATACCACTGAAGAAGTGCTGGACGCGTTCTACACCACCAACGTATTCCACGTGAAAGGCGAAAACCTGAGCCTGGAACTGGTGCCTCAGCGCCTGCGCGGTGAAATCGCGGCCCTGGACATCCTGGACGACAAAGGCAAGGTTATTGTCGAGCAGGGTCGTCGTATTACCGCTCGCCACATCAACCAGCTGGAAAAAGCCGGGATCAAAGAGCTGGAAGTGCCCCTGGACTACGTCCTGGGTCGCACCACCGCCAAGGTCATTGTGCATCCGGCAACCGGTGAAATTCTTGCAGAGTGTAATACTGAGCTGAGCACCGAGATCCTGGCGAAAATCGCCAAGTCCGGGGTTGTTCGTATCGAAACTCTGTACACCAACGACATCGACTGCGGTCCGTTCGTCTCCGACACGTTGAAGATCGACTCCACCAGCAACCAACTGGAAGCGCTGGTCGAGATCTATCGCATGATGCGTCCTGGCGAGCCGCCAACCAAAGACGCTGCCGAAACGCTGTTCAACAACCTGTTCTTCAGCCCTGAGCGCTATGACCTGTCTGCGGTCGGCCGGATGAAGTTCAACCGTCGTATCGGGCGTACCGAAATCGAAGGTTCTGGCGTGTTGTGCAAAGAAGACATCGTCGCGGTACTGAAGACTCTGGTCGACATACGTAACGGTAAAGGCATCGTCGATGACATCGACCACTTGGGTAACCGTCGTGTTCGTTGTGTAGGCGAGATGGCCGAGAACCAGTTCCGCGTTGGCCTGGTACGTGTTGAGCGTGCGGTCAAAGAGCGTCTGTCGATGGCTGAAAGCGAAGGCCTGATGCCGCAAGACCTGATCAACGCCAAGCCAGTGGCTGCGGCGGTGAAAGAGTTCTTCGGTTCCAGCCAGCTGTCCCAGTTCATGGACCAGAACAACCCGCTGTCCGAGATCACCCACAAACGTCGTGTGTCTGCACTCGGCCCTGGCGGTCTGACTCGTGAGCGTGCCGGCTTTGAGGTTCGTGACGTACACCCGACGCACTACGGTCGTGTTTGCCCGATCGAAACGCCGGAAGGTCCAAACATCGGTCTGATCAACTCCCTGGCCGCCTATGCGCGCACCAACCAGTACGGCTTCCTCGAGAGCCCGTACCGTGTGGTGAAAGACGCTCTGGTTACCGACGAGATCGTGTTCCTGTCCGCCATCGAAGAAGCTGATCACGTGATCGCTCAGGCTTCGGCCACGATGAACGACAAGAAAGTCCTGATCGACGAGCTGGTAGCTGTTCGTCACCTGAACGAATTCACCGTCAAGGCGCCGGAAGACGTCACCCTGATGGACGTATCGCCGAAACAGGTAGTTTCGGTTGCAGCGTCGCTGATCCCGTTCCTCGAGCACGACGACGCCAACCGTGCGTTGATGGGTTCGAACATGCAGCGTCAAGCTGTACCAACCCTGCGCGCTGACAAGCCGCTGGTAGGTACCGGCATGGAGCGTAACGTAGCCCGTGACTCCGGCGTTTGCGTCGTGGCTCGTCGTGGCGGCGTGATTGACTCTGTCGACGCCAGCCGTATTGTGGTTCGTGTTGCCGATGACGAAGTTGAAACCGGCGAAGCTGGTGTAGACATCTACAACCTGACCAAATACACCCGCTCCAACCAGAACACCTGCATCAACCAGCGTCCGCTGGTCCGTAAAGGTGATCGGGTTCAGCGTAGCGACATCATGGCCGATGGTCCGTCCACCGATATGGGTGAACTGGCTCTGGGTCAGAACATGCGCATCGCGTTCATGGCATGGAACGGCTTCAACTTCGAAGACTCCATCTGCCTGTCCGAGCGTGTGGTTCAGGAAGATCGTTTCACCACGATCCACATTCAGGAACTGACCTGTGTGGCGCGTGACACCAAGCTTGGGCCAGAGGAAATCACTGCGGACATCCCGAACGTGGGTGAAGCTGCACTGAACAAGCTGGACGAAGCCGGTATCGTTTACGTAGGTGCTGAAGTTGGCGCAGGCGACATCCTGGTTGGTAAGGTCAC
Source organism: Pseudomonas sp. ERMR1:02 (assembly GCF_002277815.1). Taxonomy (GTDB): domain Bacteria; phylum Pseudomonadota; class Gammaproteobacteria; order Pseudomonadales; family Pseudomonadaceae; genus Aquipseudomonas. Next base: position 436,687 of record NZ_NKJI01000004.1, on the reverse strand, counting down.
TCCGAAAGGCGAGACCCAACTGACTCCGGAAGAAAAACTGCTGCGTGCGATCTTCGGTGAGAAAGCCAGCGACGTTAAAGACACCTCCCTGCGCGTACCTACCGGTACCAAGGGTACTGTCATCGACGTGCAGGTCTTCACCCGCGACGGCGTTGAGCGTGATGCTCGTGCCCTGTCGATCGAGAAGTCCCAGCTCGACGAGATCCGCAAGGACTTGAACGAAGAGTTCCGAATCGTCGAAGGCGCTACTTTCGAACGTCTGCGTTCCGCTCTGGTCGGCCACAAAGCCGAAGGCGGCGCCGGCCTGAAGAAAGGTCAGGACATCACCGACGAAGTGCTGGACGGTCTTGAGCATGGTCAGTGGTTCAAACTGCGCATGGCTGAAGATGCTCTGAACGAGCAGCTCGAGAAGGCTCAGGCCTACATCGTTGATCGTCGCCGTCTGCTGGACGACAAGTTCGAAGACAAGAAGCGCAAACTGCAGCAGGGCGATGACCTTGCTCCTGGCGTGCTGAAAATCGTCAAGGTTTACCTGGCAATCCGTCGTCGCATCCAGCCGGGCGACAAGATGGCCGGTCGTCACGGTAACAAAGGTGTGGTCTCTGTGATCATGCCGGTTGAAGACATGCCGCACGATGCCAATGGCACCCCGGTCGACGTCGTCCTCAACCCGTTGGGCGTACCTTCGCGTATGAACGTCGGTCAGATCCTCGAAACCCACCTGGGCCTCGCGGCCAAAGGTCTGGGCGAGAAGATCAACCGCATGGTTGAAGAGCAGCGTAAAGTTGCCGAGCTGCGCAAGTTCCTGCACGAGATCTACAACGAGATCGGTGGTCGTCAGGAAAGCCTCGATGACTTCTCCGACCAGGAAATCCTGGATCTGGCTCAAAACCTGCGTGGCGGCGTTCCGATGGCCACTCCAGTGTTCGACGGCGCCAAGGAAAGTGAAATCAAGGCCATGCTGAAACTGGCAGACCTGCCAGAAAGCGGCCAGATGCAGCTGACTGACGGCCGTACCGGCAACAAGTTCGAGCGCCCGGTTACCGTTGGCTACATGTACATGCTGAAGCTGAACCACTTGGTAGACGACAAGATGCACGCGCGTTCTACCGGTTCGTACAGCCTGGTTACCCAGCAGCCGCTGGGTGGTAAGGCGCAGTTCGGTGGTCAGCGTTTCGGGGAGATGGAGGTCTGGGCGCTGGAAGCATACGGTGCCGCTTACACTCTGCAAGAAATGCTCACAGTGAAGTCGGACGATGTGAACGGCCGTACCAAGATGTACAAAAACATCGTGGATGGCGATCACCGTATGGAGCCGGGCATGCCCGAGTCCTTCAACGTGTTGATCAAGGAAATTCGTTCCCTCGGCATCGATATCGATCTGGAAACCGAATAACACGTGACGCGAATCGAGAGCGGGGCAGGATTGCCCGCTCTCTGCTCCGCCAGGAGGAAAGGCCTTGAAAGACCTACTGAATTTGCTGAAAAACCAGGGTCAAGTCGAAGAGTTCGACGCCATCCGCATCGGATTGGCATCGCCTGAGATGATCCGTTCGTGGTCGTTCGGTGAAGTTAAAAAGCCGGAAACCATCAACTACCGTACGTTCAAACCTGAGCGTGACGGCCTGTTCTGCGCCAAGATCTTTGGCCCGGTAAAGGATTACGAGTGCCTGTGCGGTAAGTACAAGCGCTTGAAGCACCGTGGTGTGATCTGCGAGAAGTGCGGCGTTGAAGTCGCGCTGGCAAAAGTTCGTCGTGAGCGCATGGCACACATCGAACTGGCCTCCCCAGTCGCCCACATCTGGTTCCTGAAATCGCTGCCGTCCCGTATCGGTTTGCTGATGGACATGACCCTGCGTGATATCGAGCGCGTTCTCTACTTCGAGAGCTATGTCGTTATCGATCCAGGCATGACCACCCTTGAAAAAGGTCAGCTGCTCAACGACGAGCAGTACTTCGAAGCGCTGGAAGAGTTCGGCGACGATTTCGATGCCCGTATGGGTGCCGAAGCTGTCCGCGAACTGCTGCACGCTATCGATCTGGAACACGAGATTGGCCGTCTGCGTGAAGAGATTCCGCAAACCAACTCCGAAACCAAGATCAAGAAGCTGTCCAAGCGTCTGAAGTTGATGGAAGCCTTCCAGGGTTCCGGCAACTTGCCAGAGTGGATGGTGCTGACCGTTCTGCCGGTTCTGCCGCCAGATCTGCGTCCACTGGTCCCGCTGGATGGCGGTCGCTTCGCGACTTCCGACCTCAACGATCTGTATCGTCGAGTGATCAACCGTAACAACCGTTTGAAGCGCCTGCTGGATCTGTCCGCTCCGGACATCATCGTGCGCAACGAAAAGCGTATGTTGCAGGAAGCTGTCGACGCACTGCTCGACAACGGTCGTCGTGGCCGCGCTATCACCGGTTCCAACAAGCGTCCTCTGAAATCCCTGGCTGACATGATCAAGGGTAAGCAAGGTCGTTTCCGTCAGAACTTGCTCGGTAAGCGTGTTGACTACTCCGGTCGTTCGGTAATTACCGTAGGTCCGACCCTGCGTCTGCACCAGTGTGGTCTGCCGAAGAAGATGGCTCTCGAGCTGTTCAAGCCGTTCATTTTCGGCAAGCTGGAAATGCGTGGTCTCGCTACCACCATCAAAGCTGCCAAGAAGATGGTCGAGCGCGAGCTGCCGGAAGTTTGGGACGTTCTCGCTGAAGTAATCCGTGAACACCCGGTTCTCCTCAACCGTGCACCGACCCTTCACCGTCTGGGTATCCAGGCGTTTGAACCGGTACTGATCGAAGGTAAGGCTATCCAGCTGCATCCGCTGGTCTGTGCTGCGTACAACGCCGACTTCGACGGCGACCAAATGGCCGTGCACGTACCGTTGACGCTGGAAGCCCAGCTGGAAGCGCGTGCGTTGATGATGTCGACCAACAACATTCTGTCGCCAGCCAACGGTGAGCCAATCATCGTTCCGTCGCAGGACGTTGTATTGGGTCTGTACTACATGACTCGTGAAGCGATCAACGCCAAGGGCGAAGGTCGTGTGTTCGCGGATCTGCAGGAAGTTGACCGTGTGTTCCGTGCCGGCGAAGCCGCACTGCACGCCAAAGTCAAAGTGCGGATCAACGAAACCGTCAACGACCGTGATGGCGGCAGCGTAAGCAACACCCGTATCGTCGACACCACTGTCGGCCGTGCGCTGTTGTTCCAGGTTGTGCCAAAAGGCCTGTCGTACGACGTCGTCAACCTGCCAATGAAGAAAAAGGCGATCTCCAAGCTGATCAACCAGTGCTACCGCGTGGTTGGTTTGAAAGAGACCGTGATCTTCGCTGACCAGTTGATGTACACAGGTTTTGCCTATTCGACCATTTCCGGCGTTTCCATCGGTGTTAACGACTTCGTTATCCCGGATGAAAAAGCCCGCATCATCAATGCTGCCACTGATGAAGTAAAAGAGATCGAAAGTCAGTACGCATCCGGCCTGGTAACCCAGGGCGAGAAGTACAACAAAGTGATCGACCTTTGGTCCAAGGCGAACGACGAAGTTTCCAAGGCGATGATGGCCAACCTCTCGAAAGAGAAAGTCATCGACCGTCATGGTGTCGAAGTCGAGCAGGAATCTTTCAACTCGATGTACATGATGGCCGACTCGGGCGCACGGGGTTCTGCTGCGCAGATCCGTCAGCTCGCCGGTATGCGTGGCCTGATGGCCAAGCCGGACGGCTCCATCATCGAAACGCCGATTACTGCGAACTTCCGTGAAGGTTTGAGCGTACTCCAGTACTTCATCTCTACTCACGGTGCTCGTAAAGGTCTGGCGGATACCGCGTTGAAAACCGCTAACTCCGGTTACCTGACGCGTCGTCTGGTAGACGTGGCGCAAGACCTGGTTGTAACCGAGATCGATTGCGGCACCGAGCACGGTCTGCTGATGACTCCGCACATTGAAGGCGGTGACGTTGTAGAACCGTTGGGTGAACGCGTATTGGGTCGTGTTATCGCCCGTGACGTATTCAAGCCAGGTACCGAGGACGTCATTGTTCCTGCTGGCACCCTGGTCGACGAGAAGTGGGTCGAGTTCATCGAGCTCAACAGCATCGATGAAGTGATCGTGCGTTCGCCGATCAGCTGCGAAACCCGCTTCGGTATCTGCGCCAAGTGCTACGGTCGCGATCTGGCTCGTGGTCACCAGGTGAACATCGGTGAAGCGGTCGGCGTTATTGCTGCCCAGTCCATCGGTGAGCCGGGTACCCAGCTGACGATGCGTACGTTCCACATCGGTGGTGCGGCAAGCCGGACCTCCGCTGCGGACAGCGTTCAGGTGAAGAATGGCGGTACCGTTCGTCTGCACAACTTGAAGCACGTGGAACGAGTGGATGGCCACTTGGTAGCCGTGTCTCGTTCTGGTGAGCTGGCTATCGCTGATGACTTCGGTCGTGAGCGTGAGCGTTACAAGCTGCCGTACGGTGCTGTGATTTCGGTTAAAGAAGGTGACAAGGTCGACGCTGGCGCAATCGTGGCCAAGTGGGATCCGCACACTCACCCGATCGTTACCGAAATGAAAGGTACCGTGACCTACGTGGGCATGGAAGAAGGCATCACGATCAAGCGTCAGACTGACGAATTGACCGGTATGACCAACATTGAAGTACTCGACGCCAAAGATCGTCCAGCTGCCGGTAAAGATATCCGTCCTGCTGTGAAGATGGTCGATGACAACGGCAAGGATCTCTTGCTGCCGGGTACCGACGTAATTGCTCAGTACTTCCTGCCTGCTAACGCCTTGGTCGGTGTAGCGGACGGTGCGAAAATTGCGATCGGTGACGTAATCGCTCGTATTCCGCAAGAGACTTCGAAGACCCGTGACATCACCGGTGGTCTGCCGCGTGTTGCTGACTTGTTCGAAGCTCGTCGTCCGAAAGAAGCCTCGATTCTGGCTGAAGTCAGCGGCACCATCGCGTTCGGTAAAGAGACCAAAGGCAAGCGCCGTCTGGTTATCACCCCGAACGACGGTAGCGATCCGTACGAAGAGCTGATTCCGAAGTGGCGTCACCTGAACGTCTTCGAAGGCGAACAAGTGAACCGCGGCGAAGTTATCTCCGACGGTCCAAGCGATCCACACGACATCTTGCGTCTGCTGGGCGTGAGTGCGCTGGCCAAGTACATCGTTAACGAGATCCAGGACGTTTACCGTCTGCAAGGCGTGAAGATCAACGATAAGCACATCGAGACCATCCTGCGTCAGATGCTGCGTAAAGTTGAAATCGCTGAATCCGGCGATTCAAGTTTCATCAAGGGCGACCAGATGGAACTGACTCACGTTCTGGTAGAGAACGAGCGTTTGAGCGGTGAAGATAAGTTTGTCTCCAAGTTCACTCGCGTTCTGCTGGGTATCACCAAGGCGTCGTTGTCCACCGAATCGTTCATCTCGGCGGCTTCCTTCCAGGAAACCACTCGCGTACTGACCGAAGCGGCGGTAACCGGCAAGCGTGATTACCTGCGCGGCCTGAAAGAAAACGTGGTCGTGGGTCGTCTGATTCCGGCTGGTACCGGTTTGGCTTATCACAGCGAGCGTAAGCGTCGCCGTGAAGCAGACAAGCCGTTGCGCGTAAGCGCCAGTGAAGTGGAAGCTGCACTGACCGAAGCGCTGAACTCTAGCGGTAACTGAGTTCTGCGATAAATGAGTGTAAGGCCCTGGTCGCTCCGTTCATCGAATCAAGACAATTTGTCGAGGTCAGATGAGGGGGGAGGTCGGGGCCTTGCCTTGACTGGGGGCAAGATCCTCTTTAGACTCTTGTACCCCTAAATTTGGCGGGGATTCGTTCCTGTCATTTTGCTTTTCTTGCAAGACAATAGCGTCGCAAGACAACAGTGGAGCTAGTAGATGGCAACTATCAACCAGCTGGTACGTCAGCCGCGTAAGCGTATCGTCGAGAAATCCGACGTGCCTGCGCTGCAGAACTGCCCGCAACGTCGTGGCGTGTGCACCCGTGTGTACACCACCACGCCGAAAAAACCTAACTCGGCACTGCGTAAAGTATGCCGTGTGCGTCTGACCAACGGTTTCGAGGTTTCCTCGTACATCGGCGGTGAAGGCCACAACCTGCAAGAGCACAGCGTGGTACTGATCCGCGGCGGTCGTGTAAAAGACTTGCCAGGTGTTCGTTACCACACCGTTCGCGGTTCTTTGGATACTTCCGGCGTTAAAGGTCGTAACCAGGGTCGTTCGAAGTACGGTACCAAGCGTCCGAAGTAATGGTTGCTTGCAGCACAAAACTGATTTCTATTTTTCTGAGTCGATAAGAGTAAGGTCGGAGGCGTCCCGTAATGGGCACCGATTCCGAGCGAACCTGAAGACCGTTTGAGGGCTTATCCATGCCAAGAAGACGCGTAGCAGCCAAGCGCGAAGTGCTTGACGATCCAAAATACGGAAGCCAAATCCTGGCCAAGTTCATGAACCACGTGATGGAAAGCGGCAAGAAAGCCGTTGCCGAGCGTATCGTTTATGGCGCGCTGGAAAAGGTTAAAGAACGCAAGAACAGCGACCCCCTGGAAATCTTCGAGAAAGCTCTCGACGCCATCGCTCCGCTGGTCGAAGTAAAGTCGCGCCGTGTAGGCGGTGCTACTTACCAGGTTCCGGTTGAAGTTCGCCCGTCCCGACGTAACGCTCTGGCAATGCGCTGGTTGGTAGACTTCGCACGTAAGCGCGGCGAGAAGTCTATGGCTCTGCGTTTGGCTGGCGAACTGTTGGACGCTGCCGAAGGTAAGGGTGCTGCAGTTAAGAAGCGTGAAGACGTGCACCGTATGGCTGAAGCTAACAAAGCTTTCTCGCACTACCGCTTCTAATTTTAGCGTCACTAATTTTGCGAGGGCTTTATGGCTCGTACAACACCGATTAATCGCTACCGTAACATTGGTATCGTTGCTCACGTGGATGCTGGTAAAACCACCACCACCGAGCGCGTCCTTTTTTACACTGGCAAAAGTCACAAGATGGGCGAGGTGCATGACGGCGCCGCGACCACAGACTGGATGGTGCAGGAGCAGGAGCGTGGTATTACCATTACTTCTGCTGCTATTACCGCCTTCTGGCAGGGTTCTGCGAAGCAGCACAAAGACCAATACCGCTTCAACGTCATTGATACCCCGGGCCACGTTGACTTCACCATTGAAGTTGAGCGTTCCTTGCGTGTACTCGACGGCGCGGTCGTTGTGTTCTGTGGTACTTCGGGCGTTGAGCCTCAGTCCGAAACCGTATGGCGTCAAGCCAACAAGTACGGCGTTCCACGTATCGTTTACGTGAACAAGATGGACCGTGCTGGCGCAAACTTCCTGCGCGTGATCGCTCAGATCAAGCAGCGTCTGGGTCACACTCCGGTGCCAATCCAGTTGGCTATCGGTTCCGAAGACAACTTCCAGGGTCAGATCGATCTGATGACCATGGAAGCGGTTTACTGGAACGATGCTGACAAGGGTATGACTCCTCGTCGCGAAGCTATTCCTGCTGAGCTGCAGGAGCTGGCTGAAGAGTGGCGTAGCAACATGGTTGAGGCTGCGGCCGAAGCCAGCGAAGAGCTGATGAACAAGTACCTCGAGGGCGAAGAGCTTTCCATCGAGGAAATCAAGGCCGCTCTGCGTCAGCGTACCATTGCTGGTGAGATCGTCCTGGCTGTTTGCGGTTCTTCCTTCAAGAACAAGGGTGTTCCCCTGGTTCTCGACGCCGTTATCGACTACCTGCCGGCTCCGACCGACATTCCTGCCATCAAGGGTACTGACCCGGATGACGAGGAAAAGCAAATGGAGCGTCATGCAGACGACAGCGAGCCGTTCTCGGCTCTGGCGTTCAAGATCGCTACCGACCCATTCGTGGGTACCTTGACCTTCGTCCGCGTTTACTCGGGCGTGTTGGCCTCCGGCGACGGCGTGATCAACTCGGTTAAAGGCAAGAAAGAGCGCGTGGGTCGTATGGTGCAAATGCACGCAAACGCCCGTGAAGAGATCAAGGAAGTACGCGCTGGCGACATCGCGGCCCTGATCGGCATGAAGGACGTCACCACTGGTGAAACTTTGTGCAACGCTGACAAGCCAATCATCCTTGTTCGCATGGACTTCCCGGAGCCGGTTATTTCGGTTGCCGTAGAGCCTAAGACCAAGGATGACCAGGAAAAAATGGGTATCGCTCTGGGTAAACTTGCTCAGGAAGACCCGTCTTTCCGCGTCAAGACTGATGAAGAGACTGGTCAAACGATCATCTCCGGCATGGGCGAGCTGCACCTGGACATCCTGGTTGACCGGATGCGCCGTGAGTTCAACGTCGAAGCCAACATCGGTAAGCCTCAGGTTTCCTATCGTGAGCGCATCACGAAGAACTGTGAGATCGAAGGCAAGTTCGTTCGTCAATCCGGCGGTCGTGGCCAGTTCGGCCATTGCTGGATCCGTTTTGCTCCTGCTGACGAAGGTCAGGAAGGTCTGCAATTCGTGAACGAAGTAGTGGGTGGTGTGGTTCCTAAGGAATACATCCCGGCTATCCAGAAGGGTATCGAAGAGCAGATGAAGAACGGCGTTGTTGCCGGCTATCCGCTGATCGGCCTGAAGGCTACCGTGTTTGATGGTTCTTACCACGACGTCGACTCGAACGAGATGGCGTTTAAGGTGGCTGCTTCCATGGCGACCAAGCAATTGGCCCAGAAGGGCGGTGGTGAGTTGCTTGAGCCGATCATGGCGGTAGAGGTTGTTACGCCTGAAGACTATATGGGTGACGTGATGGGCGACCTTAACCGTCGTCGCGGCATGATTTTGGGTATGGAAGACACGGTCTCCGGCAAGGTAATTCGCGCCGAAGTTCCGCTGGGCGAGATGTTCGGTTATGCGACCGACGTTCGTTCCATGTCCCAGGGTCGCGCAAGCTACTCTATGGAATTCAAAAAATACAATACAGCTCCGTCGCACATCGTCGAAACTGTAACCAAAAAACAAGGCTGATTCAGCCCCTTTAGGCTAGGAGTTAATTGTCGTGGCTAAAGAAAAATTTGATCGTTCCCTTCCGCACGTCAACGTTGGCACTATCGGTCACGTTGACCATGGTAAAACCACACTGACTGCTGCTCTGACTCGTGTTTGCTCCGAGGTTTTCGGTTCGGCAATCGTTGACTTCGACAAGATCGACAGCGCGCCAGAAGAAAAAGCTCGTGGTATCACCATCAACACCGCACACGTTGAGTACAACTCGGCGATTCGTCACTACGCTCACGTTGACTGCCCAGGTCACGCTGACTACGTGAAGAATATGATCACCGGTGCTGCTCAGATGGACGGCGCGATCCTGGTTTGCTCGGCCGCTGATGGTCCGATGCCACAAACCCGTGAGCACATCCTGCTGTCCCGCCAGGTAGGTGTTCCGTACATCGTGGTCTTCCTGAACAAGGCTGACCTGGTAGACGACGCTGAGCTGCTGGAACTGGTTGAGATGGAAGTGCGCGATCTGCTGAGCACTTACGACTTCCCGGGCGATGACACTCCGATCATCATCGGTTCTGCTCGTATGGCGCTGGAAGGCAAAGACGACAACGAAATGGGCACTACCGCTGTTAAGAAGCTGGTAGAGACTCTGGATAGCTACATCCCAGAGCCTGAGCGTGCTATCGACAAGCCATTCCTGATGCCAATCGAAGACGTATTCTCGATCTCTGGTCGCGGCACTGTTGTGACTGGTCGTATCGAGCGCGGTATCGTTCGCATTCAAGATCCACTGGAAATCGTTGGTCTGCGTGACACCACCGTCACCACCTGCACCGGTGTTGAAATGTTCCGCAAGCTGCTCGACGAAGGTCGTGCTGGCGAGAACTGCGGCGTTCTGCTGCGTGGCACCAAGCGTGACGACGTTGAGCGTGGTCAGGTTCTGGTTAAGCCGGGTTCGGTTAAGCCGCACACCAAGTTCACCGCAGAAGTTTACGTTCTGAGCAAGGAAGAAGGCGGTCGTCACACTCCGTTCTTCAAAGGCTACCGTCCACAGTTCTACTTCCGTACTACTGACGTGACCGGTAACTGCGAGCTGCCAGAAGGCGTTGAAATGGTAATGCCAGGTGACAACATTCAGATGACTGTTACCCTGATCAAAACCATCGCAATGGAAGATGGTCTGCGTTTCGCTATCCGTGAAGGCGGTCGTACCGTCGGCGCTGGCGTCGTAGCCAAAATCATCGAGTAAGCTCTTTTTTGAGTTAGCTTTGAAGGTTTGAAAAAGCCCCCGCTCAGCGGGGGCTTTTTTATTGGGTTGACACCTATCTGGGGCGTCTATAGAATTGCGCCTCCTTTTAACGGGCGTATTGCGCTCGGTGGGAATAGCAGCCGGAGTCTGAAATCCAATGCAAAATCAGCAAATCCGTATCAGGTTGAAGGCTTTTGACCATCGCCTGATCGACCAATCCACCCAGGAAATCGTGGAAACCGCGAAACGTACTGGTGCTCAAGTGCGTGGTCCAATTCCACTGCCTACCCGTAAAGAGCGGTTCACCGTTCTGGTCTCCCCGCACGTCAACAAAGACGCGCGTGACCAGTACGAGATCCGCACTCATAAGCGCGTTCTGGACATCGTCCAGCCAACGGATAAAACCGTTGATGCACTTATGAAGCTTGATCTTGCGGCCGGTGTGGAAGTGCAGATCAGCCTCGGCTAAGACTCGGTCTTAGTCGTGTAACGCTCTGAAATGGGCGGCCATAGCGGGTGAAAGCCCCGTACACTCATGAGGTTTACAACATGACTATTGGTGTAGTCGGTCGTAAATGCGGTATGACCCGTATTTTCACCGAAGAAGGTGTCTCCATTCCGGTCACGGTCATTGAGATCGAACCGAATCGCGTCACCCAGTTCAAAACTGAAGAGACCGATGGCTATCGTGCAGTGCAAGTCACTGTCGGCGAGCGTCGTGCTTCGCGTGTAACAGCAGCTCAGGCTGGCCACTTCGCTAAAGCGAACGTTGCCGCTGGTCGTACCGTAATGGAATTCCGCCTTGAAGAAGGCGAATACCAGGCCGGCGATCTGATCAACGCTGAAATCTTCGCCGCTGGTCAACTGGTTGATGTAACCGGTCAGTCCAAAGGTAAAGGCTTCCAGGGTACGATCAAGCGTTGGAATTTCCGCGGGCAAGATAACACCCACGGTAACTCCGTATCCCACCGCGTTCCAGGCTCTATCGGCCAGTGCCAGACTCCTGGTCGTGTATTCAAGGGCAAAAAAATGTCCGGTCATATGGGCGCTGAGCGCGTGACCGTGCAGTCCCTCGAAGTAGTGCGCGTGGACGCTGAACGCAATCTGTTGTTGGTCAAGGGCGCTGTTCCTGGCGCTACTGGCGGCAACTTGGTTGTACGTCCAGCAGCCAAGGCTCGCGGTTAAGGGGAAGCTGACATGCAATTAAATGTAAATGACGCTCAAGCGATCGAAGTTTCCGAACTGACATTTGGCGGCGAATTCAACGAGACGCTGGTTCACCAAGCAGTCGTGGCCTACATGGCTGGCGGTCGTCAGGGTTCCAAGCAGCAAAAGACCCGTTCCGACGTTCGTGGTGGCGGTAAGCGCCCATGGCGTCAGAAAGGTACTGGCCGTGCTCGTGCCGGTACTATCCGTAGCCCAATCTGGCGTGGCGGCGGTACCACTTTCGCAGCTCGTCCTCAGGATCACTCCCAGAAGCTGAACAAGAAGATGTATCGCGCAGCAATGCGTTCCATCCTTGCTGAGCTGGTGCGTACTGATCGTCTGGTCGTGGTTCAGGATTTCGCCGTTGAAACGCCGAAAACCAAAGACCTGCTGGGCAAGCTGAACAACATGAGCCTGACCGACGTTCTGATCGTGTCGGACGCTGTTGATCAGAACCTGTACCTGGCTGCTCGTAACCTGCCACACGTAGATGTACGTGACGTGCAAGGTTCCGATCCAGTTAGTCTGATCGCATACGACAAGGTGTTGATCACCGTGTCGGCCGTGAAGAAATTCGAGGAGCTGCTGGGATGAACCAGGAACGCGTATTTAAAGTTCTGCTTGGCCCGCACGTTTCCGAGAAGGCTACGGTTCTGGCAGACAAGAAAGGCCAGTTCGTTTTCAAGGTTGCTACTGATGCAACCAAGCTGGAAATCAAGAAGGCCGTCGAAAGCCTGTTCAGCGTGAAAGTAGAGCGTGTTACTACCCTGAATGTTCTGGGTAAGAGCAAGCGCACTGCTCGCGGTCTGGGCAAGCGTAATGACTGGAAGAAGGCAGTTATCTCCCTTCAGCCAGGCCAAGATCTCGATTTCAGCAGCAGTGCTGAGTAAGGAAGGGGTGCATCATGGCAATCGTTAAATGCAAACCGACTTCCCCTGGCCGCCGTCATGTGGTCAAGGTGGTCAACCAGGAGCTGCATAAAGGCGCTCCTCACGCACCGCTGCTCGAGAAGAAATCGAAGTCTGGTGGTCGTAACAACAATGGTCGTATTACCACTCGTCACATCGGTGGTGGTCATAAGCAGCATTATCGTCTGGTCGATTTCCGTCGCAACGACAAAGATGGCATTCCAGCCACTGTCGAGCGTATCGAATACGATCCAAACCGTACTGCTCACATTGCTCTTATGTTGTACGCAGACGGCGAACGCCGTTACATCATCGCCCCTAAAGGCGTGAACGCTGGCGACCAGCTGATTTCGGGTGCTTTGGCTCCGATCAAGCCAGGCAACCAGTTGCAACTGCGCAGCATTCCAGTTGGTAGCACCGTACACGGCATCGAATTGAAGCCAGGTAAAGGCGCTCAGATCGCTCGTTCCGCTGGTGCTTCGGCTCAGCTGATCGCTCGTGAAGGTGTCTACGTGACCCTGCGTCTGCGTTCCGGTGAAATGCGTAAAGTCCTGGCTGAATGCCGTGCGACCCTGGGCGAAGTCTCGAACTCCGAGCACAGCCTGCGTTCGCTGGGTAAAGCTGGTGCCAAACGCTGGCGTGGCGTTCGCCCAACCGTTCGTGGTGTTGCCATGAACCCGGTTGACCACCCACATGGTGGTGGTGAAGGTCGTACCTCTGGTGGTCGTCATCCGGTATCGCCATGGGGCTTCCCGACTAAGGGCGCGAAGACTCGTGGTAATAAGCGTACCGACAAAATGATCGTCCGTCGTCGCAAGTAAATAGAGGGATACGACAGTGCCACGTTCTCTGAAAAAAGGTCCTTTTATCGATCTTCACCTACTGAAGAAGATCGAAGTGGCGGCGGAAAAGAACGATCGCAAACCGGTGAAAACCTGGTCGCGTCGTTCGATGATCCTGCCACAAATGGTCGGTTTGACCATCGCAGTACACAACGGTCGTCAGCACGTCCCAGTTCTCGTTAACGAAGACATGGTCGGCCACAAACTGGGCGAGTTCGCCGGTACCCGCACTTATCGCGGGCACGTGGCAGACAAGAAAGCCAAGCGTTAAGGGGTTAGGAAATGGAAGTAGCCGCTAAGTTGTCGGGCGCTCGAATCTCCGCCCAGAAAGCCCGCTTGGTCGCCGACCAGATCCGCGGGAAGAAGGTGGGCGAAGCGCTCAACCTGTTGGCTTTCAGCAGTAAGAAAGCCGCCGAGATCATGAAAAAAGTGCTGGAGTCGGCCGTAGCCAACGCCGAGCATAACGAAGGCGCAGACGTTGATGACCTGAAGGTCAGCACCGTTTTCGTCAACGAAGGGCGTTCGCTGAAGCGCATCATGCCACGTGCCAAAGGCCGTGCTGATCGCATCGTCAAGCGGTCTTGCCATATCACTGTCAAGGTTGCTGACAAGTAACGGAGTCGAAGAGATGGGTCAGAAAGTACATCCCATTGGCATTCGCCTGGGAATCGTCAAGGAGCACACCTCCGTCTGGTACGCAGACGGTCGGACTTATGCGGACTATTTGTTCGCTGATCTGAAGGTGCGCGAGTATCTCCAAGACAAACTAAAAAGCGCGTCCGTAAGCCGTATCGATATCCATCGTCCGGCGCAAACTGCACGTATCACCATCCACACCGCTCGTCCAGGTATTGTTATCGGGAAGAAAGGTGAAGATGTTGAGAAACTGCGTCAGGACCTGACCAAGCAAATGGGTGTGCCTGTGCACATCAATATCGAAGAGATCCGCAAGCCGGAGCTCGACGGTATGCTGGTTGCGCAGAGCGTAGCTCAGCAGCTGGAGCGTCGTGTAATGTTCCGTCGCGCTATGAAGCGCGCTGTTCAGAACGCCATGCGCATTGGTGCCAAAGGCATCAAAATCCAAGTGAGCGGTCGTCTCGGCGGTGCTGAAATCGCACGTACTGAATGGTATCGCGAAGGTCGTGTGCCACTGCACACCCTGCGTGCCGACATCGACTATGCCAACTACGAAGCTCACACCACCTACGGTGTGATCGGTGTAAAGGTTTGGATCTTCAAAGGCGAAGTAATTGGTGGTCGCCAAGAAGAACTGAAACCACAAGCACCAGCGCCTCGTAAAAAAGCTGCTAAGTAAGGGGTACGCCAAATGTTGCAACCAAAGCGTACGAAGTTCCGCAAGCAGATGACAGGCCACAACCGTGGTCTGGCACAGCGCGGTAGCAAAGTCAGCTTCGGCGAATATGCGCTGAAGTCTGTAGCTCGTGGTCGTCTCACCGCTCGTCAGATCGAGTCAGCGCGTCGTGCACTGACCCGTCACGTTAAACGTGGCGGCAAGATCTGGATCCGTGTATTCCCGGACAAGCCTATTTCCAAAAAGCCACTCGAAGTTCGGATGGGTAAAGGTAAGGGTAGTGTGGAGTACTGGGTTGCCCAGATTCAGCCAGGCAAAGTCCTGTATGAAATCGAGGGTGTTACTGAAGAGCTGGCGCGTGAGGCTTTTGCCCTGGCTGCTGCAAAGCTGCCGCTCGCCACCGCCTTTGTTAAACGGACGGTGATGTGATGAAAGCGAATGAACTTCGTGAAAAATCCGCACAGCAGCTGAACGAGCAACTGCTCGGCCTGCTGCGCGACCAGTTCAATCTGCGTATGCAGAAAGCAACTGGCCAGTTGGGGCAGTCTCATCTGCTCTCGCAAGTTAAACGTGACATCGCTCGCGTGAAAACTGTGCTCAACCAGCAGGCAGGTAAGTAATCATGGCTGAAGCCGAAAAAACTGTCCGTACGCTGACTGGCCGTGTTGTCAGCGACAAGATGGACAAAACCATCACCGTTCTGATCGAGCGTCGCGTTAAGCATCCGATCTACGGTAAATACGTTAAGCGTTCGACTAAGCTGCACGCGCACGACGAAACCAATCAGTGCCACATCGGCGACAAAGTCACTATTCGTGAAACTCGTCCTTTGGCCAAGACCAAGTCTTGGGCGCTGGTTGATGTTCTCGAACGCGCTGTGGAAGTCTAAGGACTAGGGGTCGGAGAAATTATATGATTCAGACTCAATCCATGCTCGATGTGGCCGATAACAGCGGCGCACGCCGCGTTATGTGCATCAAGGTGCTGGGTGGCTCCCATCGTCGTTACGCTGGTATCGGTGACATCATCAAGGTTACCGTCAAGGAAGCAATTCCTCGCGGTAAAGTGAAAAAAGGCCAAGTGATGACTGCTGTTGTAGTCCGCACTCGTCACGGCGTACGTCGTGCTGATGGCTCCATTATCCGCTTTGATGGCAACGCTGCTGTTCTTCTGAACAACAAGCAAGAGCCGATCGGCACCCGTATCTTTGGGCCAGTGACGCGTGAACTTCGTACTGAGAAGTTCATGAAGATCGTCTCGCTCGCCCCAGAAGTGCTGTAAGGAGATCCGACATGCAAAAGATTCGTCGTGACGACGAGATCATCGTGATCGCCGGCAAAGACAAAGGTAAGCGCGGTAAGGTGCTCAAGGTTCTCGCTAATAACCGTCTGGTTATCGGTGGTCTGAACCTGGTCAAGCGTCATACCAAGCCTAACCCGATGTCGGGCGTACAAGGCGGTATCGTCGAAAAAGAAGCTCCACTGGACGCTTCTAACGTCGCCATTTTCAACGGCGAAACCAACAAGGCTGATCGCGTTGGTTTCAAAGTAGAAGACGGCAAGAAAATTCGTGTCTTCAAGTCGACCCAAAAAGCGGTTGATGCTTGAACACTGCTAGGTAGATGAGACCATGGCACGACTAAAAGAGATTTACTGGAAAGAAATCGCACCGAAGCTTAAGGAAGAACTTAAGCTTTCGAACGTGATGGAAGTTCCACGCGTTACAAAAATCACCCTGAACATGGGTCTGGGCGAAGCGGTCGGTGACAAAAAAGTCATCGAGCACGCTGTTGCCGACCTGGAAAAGATCACCGGCCAGAAAGTCGTTGTGACCTACGCTCGCAAATCCATCGCTGGCTTTAAAGTCCGTGAAGGTTGGCCGATCGGCGTCAAAGTGACCCTGCGCCGTGAGCGTATGTACGAGTTCCTGGATCGTCTGCTGTCGATCTCCCTGCCTCGGGTTCGCGACTTCCGCGGCCTGAATGCCAAGTCCTTCGATGGTCGTGGTAACTACAGCATGGGCGTGAAAGAGCAGATCATCTTCCCGGAAATCGACTACGACAAGATCGATGCTCTCCGCGGTCTGGACATCACCCTGACCACCACTGCCAAGAACGATGATGAAGGCCGCGCTCTGCTGCGTGCGTTCAAATTCCCGTTCCGCAACTGATTGGAGTAGGACCATGGCCAAGATGAGCATGAAAAACCGCGAGCTGAAGCGTCAGCTCACGGTTGCCAAGTACGCCAAGAAGCGTGCAGCACTGAAAGCTATCATCGTTGATCTGAACGCAAGTCCAGAAGCGCGTTGGGAAGCTACAGTTGCCCTGCAGAAGCAGCCACGTGACGCAAGCGCTTCGCGCATGCGTAACCGCTGCCGCCTGACCGGCCGTCCACACGGCGTTTACCGCAAGTTCGGCCTTGGCCGTAACAAACTGCGTGAAGCGGCAATGCGTGGTGACGTACCAGGTCTGGTTAAAGCCAGCTGGTAAGTACTGTCAAAGTCCAGGTGCGAGGGTTCGTAAGAACCTGACCACCGGTGGCCTTGAATCTGGATCAAGCCCCTTTTGGGGCTTGATTCATTTCTGGGGTGTGTCTAGAATACTCGGCTCGCCTGAGCCCGTGTTTTTATACCCGGAGATTCTCGGCGACACGTAGTAGCCGAAAGGCTAATTTTTCTGTATTAGGAGCGTCTAGCCCATGAGTATGCAGGACCCGTTAGCGGACATGCTAACTCGAATCCGTAATGCCCAGATGGCTGAAAAGTCCGTCGTAAGCATGCCATCTTCCACGTTGAAGGTAGCTGTTGCCAAAGTCCTGAAGGACGAAGGTTACATCGCGGGTTATCAGATCAGCAGCGAAACAAAACCACTGCTGTCTATCGAGCTGAAATACTTCGAAGGCCGTCCGGTTATCGAAGAAGTGAAGCGCGTTAGCCGTCCAGGCCTGCGTCAGTACAAGTCCGTCGATGATTTGCCAAAAGTTCGTGGCGGTCTCGGTGTGTCTATCGTCTCCACCAACAAGGGTGTGATGACGGATCGTGCTGCGCGCGCTGCCGGTGTCGGCGGCGAAGTTCTTTGCACTGTGTTCTAAGGGGGGATAAGCATGTCTCGCGTCGCTAAGAACCCCGTTAAGCTGCCAGCCGGCGTCGAAGTAAAATTCGCAGGCCAACAGCTTTCGGTGAAGGGTGCCAAGGGCACTCTCGAACTGAACATCCATTCGTCCGTTGAGATCGTTGAAGAAGCTGGTGAGCTGCGTTTCGCTGCTCGCAACGGCGATCAACAAACTCGCGCAATGGCTGGTACCACTCGTGCGTTGGTAAACAACATGGTCCAAGGCGTAAGCCAAGGCTTCGAGCGCAAGCTCCAGCTGGTCGGTGTTGGTTACAAAGCGCAAGCAAAAGGCACAGTGCTGAACCTGGCTCTTGGCTTCTCGCACCCAGTGGATTATGAACTGCCGGAAGGCATCACCGCTGAGACTCCTAGCCAGACCGATATCCTGATCAAGGGCATCGACAAGCAGCTGGTAGGTCAAGTGGCCGCCGAGATCCGCGACTTCCGTCCACCAGAGCCGTACAAAGGCAAAGGTGTGCGCTACGCGGACGAAGTCGTCCGTCGTAAAGAAGCCAAGAAGAAGTAGGGCATAGCAAATGACCGACAAAAAAGTTACTCGACTGCGTCGCGCTCGCAAAGCACGCCTGAAAATGCACGAACTAGAAGTCGTGCGTCTCTGCGTGTTCCGCTCGTCGCAGCACATCTACGCCCAGGTCATTTCGGCCGACGGCAACAAAGTCCTGGCATCTGCCTCGACTTTGGATAAAGAACTGCGTGATGGCGCCACTGGCAACATCGACGCGGCCACTAAGGTTGGCCAGCTGGTCGCTACGCGTGCTAAGGCCGCTGGCGTCTCGCAAGTGGCTTTCGACCGCTCTGGCTTCAAGTACCACGGCCGCGTTAAAGCGCTGGCTGATGCTGCTCGTGAAGCTGGGCTGGAGTTCTAAGTTATGTCAAATAACGACCAAAAGCGCGACGAAGGCTACATCGAGAAGCTGGTTCAAGTTAACCGCGTAGCCAAAACCGTTAAAGGCGGCCGTATCTTCACTTTCACCGCGTTGACCGTGGTTGGTGATGGTAAAGGGCGTGTTGGCTTCGGCCGTGGCAAGTCGCGTGAAGTGCCTGCTGCGATCCAGAAGGCAATGGAAGCTGCTCGCCGCAACATGATCCAGGTTGATCTGAACGGCACCACCCTGCAGTACGCAATGAAGTCCGCCCATGGCGCTTCGAAGGTGTACATGCAGCCTGCTTCTGAAGGTACCGGTATCATCGCTGGCGGCGCAATGCGTGCCGTTCTCGAAGTTGCTGGCGTTCAGAACGTTCTGGCCAAGTGCTACGGCTCGACTAACCCTGTAAACGTGGTTCACGCCACTTTCAAGGGTTTGAAAGCAATGCAGTCTCCTGAATCCATTGCCGCCAAGCGTGGCAAAAGCGTCAAGGAGATCTTCTGATCATGGCTACCGTTAAAGTAACGCTGATCAAAAGCATGACCGGCCGCATCCCTAACCACAAACTGTGCGTTAAGGGTCTGGGTCTGCGTCGCATCGGTCACACTGTAGAAGTCCAGGATACTCCCGAGAATCGCGGGATGATCAACAAGGCTTACTACATGCTGCGTGTCGAGGGTTAATCGATGAAACTCAATGATCTGAGTCCAGCGCCGGGTTCCCGTCGCGAAAAGCATCGTCCGGGCCGTGGTATCGGTAGTGGTTTGGGTAAGACTGGTGGCCGTGGTCACAAAGGTCAGACTTCCCGCTCCGGTGGCACCATCGCTCCAGGCTTTGAAGGCGGTCAACAGCCGCTGCATCGTCGCCTGCCTAAGTTCGGTTTCGTTTCCCTGAAAGCCATGGATCGCGCAGAAGTGCGTCTGTCCGAGCTGGCTAAAGTGGAAGGCGACATCGTCACTGTGCAGTCCCTGAAAGATGCCAACGTGATCAACGTCAACGTACAGCGTGTGAAAATCATGCTGTCCGGTGAAGTGACTCGCGCTGTCACTATCGGCAAGGGAATCGGCGCCACCAAAGGTGCGCGTGCGGCTATCGAAGCAGCTGGCGGCAAGTTCGAGGAATAAATGGCTAAGCAAGGTGCTCTCTCTGCGCTCGGCAAAGGCGGTATGTCTGAACTCTGGGCTCGTCTGCGTTTTCTGTTCCTGGCGATTATCGTCTACCGAATAGGCGCACACATCCCGGTTCCAGGTATCAACCCGGACCGACTCGCGGACCTGTTTCGACAGAATGAGGGGACCATTCTTAGCTTGTTCAACATGTTTTCCGGCGGCGCGCTGGAACGGATGAGCATCTTTGCATTGGGGATCATGCCGTACATTTCGGCATCGATCATCATGCAGCTGATGACCGCCGTTAGCCCGCAGCTGGAGCAGTTGAAGAAGGAAGGTGAAGCTGGCCGTCGCAAGATCAGCCAGTACACCCGCTACGGCACTGTCGTCCTCGCTCTCGTCCAGGCCATTGGTATGTCCATTGGTCTGGCGGGGCAGGGCGTTGCGTTCACTGGTGACTTTGGCTTCCATTTCGTCGCGGTATCCACGTTTGTGGCTGGTGCGATGTTCATGATGTGGCTGGGTGAGCAGATTACTGAGCGTGGTGTTGGCAACGGTATCTCGATGTTGATTTTTTCGGGTATCGTCGCCGGTCTTCCGAGAGCGATCGGGCAGTCTTTCGAGTCTGCACGTCAGGGTGATATCAACATCTTCGCCCTGGTTGCCATCGGTTTGCTGGCAGTAGCGATTATCGGTTTCGTGGTGTTCATTGAGCGTGGCCAGCGTCGTATTGCTGTTCACTACGCCAAGCGTCAGCAGGGCCGCAAGGTCTTCGCTGCGCAGACCAGCCACTTGCCGCTGAAGGTGAACATGGCCGGTGTTATTCCGGCTATTTTCGCGAGCAGCATCTTGCTGTTCCCGGCTTCGTTGGGTGCCTGGTTCGGCCAGTCTGAAGGTATGGGCTGGTTGCAGGACATCTCGCAGTCGATCGCTCCTGGTCAGCCGTTGAATATTCTGCTGTTTAGTGCAGGGATTATTTTCTTCTGCTTCTTCTATACGGCGTTGATGTTCAATCCGAAAGACGTAGCGGAAAACCTGAAGAAGTCCGGTGCCTTTATTCCGGGTATCCGTCCAGGTGAGCAGTCTGCGCGCTACATTGATGGCGTTCTGACTCGCTTGACCATGTTCGGTGCTCTTTACATGACGGCCGTTTGCCTGTTGCCCCAGTTCCTGGTGGTTGCAGCCAACGTTCCGTTCTACCTTGGCGGGACCTCGTTGCTGATCGTGGTCGTGGTTGTGATGGACTTCATGTCCCAAGTACAATCGCACCTCGTTTCGCACCAGTACGAATCCCTGATGAAGAAAGCCAACCTGAAGGGTTACGGCAGCGGCATGTTGCGCTGAGTACCCATAAGGTTCGAGGAGTTGGTGATGAAAGTTCGTGCATCGGTGAAAAAGCTGTGCCGTAACTGCAAGATTATTCGCCGCGAAGGTGTTGTTCGAGTAATTTGCAGCGCGGAACCGCGTCACAAACAGCGCCAAGGCTGAGTGTGATTGTGCTTCAAGCCCGGCAGCTAGTGCGCTGCCGGGTTGATTATTTGTTATTACAGCGATATTATCTCGCGCCCTATTTCTTGGCTTCCGGGGCGTAGGTAGCTGTCAATTGGAGTCCCACTGAATGGCCCGTATTGCAGGCGTTAACATTCCAGATAACAAGCATACTGTTATCTCGCTGACCTACATCTATGGTGTCGGTCGCACTACTGCACAGAAAATTTGTGCAGAGACTGGGGTAAACCCAGCAGCAAAGATCAAAGATCTGAGCGACGAGCAAATTGAACAGCTGCGTGGCGAAGTGGCGAAGTTCACCACTGAAGGTGACCTGCGTCGCGAAATCAACATGAAAATCAAGCGCTTGATGGACCTCGGTTGCTATCGCGGTCTGCGTCATCGTCGTGGTCTTCCAGTACGCGGTCAGCGTACCAAGACCAACGCGCGTACCCGTAAAGGTCCGCGTAAGCCGATCCGCAAGTAATCGCCCCAGCGAATCGACAGGAATTTAATCATGGCAAAACCTGCTGCTCGTCCTCGTAAAAAAGTTAAAAAGACAGTGGTTGATGGCATCGCCCACATCCATGCATCTTTTAACAATACCATCGTGACCATCACCGACCGTCAAGGTAACGCTCTTTCCTGGGCTACCTCCGGTGGTTCGGGTTTCCGCGGTTCCCGCAAGTCCACCCCGTTTGCTGCTCAAGTAGCTGCTGAACGTGCTGGTCAAGCTGCGCTGGAATACGGCCTGAAAAACCTTGACGTCAACGTCAAAGGTCCAGGTCCAGGTCGTGAATCCGCAGTCCGCGCTTTGAACGGCTGTGGCTACAAGATCGCCAGCATCACCGACGTGACGCCAATCCCGCACAACGGGTGCCGTCCGCCGAAGAAGCGCCGCGTGTAATCCAGGAGATTGTAAAGAATGGCTCGTTACATTGGTCCAAAATGCAAACTCGCTCGTCGCGAAGGCACCGATCTCTTCCTGAAGAGCGGCGTGCGCGCGATCGAATCGAAGTGCAACATTGAAGCAGCACCTGGTATCCACGGCCAACGCCGCGGTCGCCAGTCCGATTACGGCACCCAACTGCGTGAAAAGCAGAAGGTACGTCGTATCTACGGCGTTCTCGAGCGTCAATTCAGCGGCTACTACAAAGAAGCTGCTGGCAAGAAAGGCGCAACTGGCGAAAACCTGTTGCAGCTGCTCGAATGCCGTCTGGACAACGTTGTATACCGTATGGGCTTTGGTTCGACTCGTGCCGAATCCCGTCAGCTGGTATCGCACAAGTCGATCAGCGTAAACGGTCAAACCGTTAACGTTCCGTCCTACCAGGTTCGTGCTGGTGACGTGGTTGCTGTTCGCGAGAAAGCAAAAAACCAACTTCGCATTGTCCAAGCTCTCGATCTGTGTGCCCAACGTGGCCGCGTAGAATGGGTAGAAGTAGACACTGAGAAGAAGTCGGGCGTTTTCAAGAACGTTCCAGCTCGCAGTGATCTGTCCGCCGACATCAACGAAAGCCTGATTGTCGAGCTCTACTCCAAGTAAGGGCTAGAAAATAGGTGCATCCATGCAGATTTCGGTAAATGAGTTCCTGACACCCCGCCACATTGATGTGCAGGTTGTCAGTCCAACCCGCGCCAAGATCACTCTCGAGCCTCTCGAGCGTGGCTTTGGCCACACCCTGGGCAACGCGCTGCGCCGCATCCTGTTGTCCTCAATGCCCGGCTGTGCAGTAGTCGAGGCCGAGATTGACGGTGTGCTCCACGAGTACAGCGCCATCGAAGGTGTACAGGAAGACGTAATTGAAATCCTGTTGAACCTTAAAGGTCTGGCTATCAAGCTGCACGGCCGTGACGAAGTTACGCTGACCTTGTCGAAGAAGGGTTCGGGGTGGTTACCGCTGCCGATATTCAGCTGGATCATGATGTCGAGATCGTTAATCCCGATCACGTAATCGCTAACCTGGCGTCTAACGGCGCCCTGAACATGAAGCTCGTAGTAGCTCGTGGTCGTGGTTATGAACCGGCCGACTCGCGTCAGAGCGATGAGGACGAAAGCCGCAGCATCGGTCGCTTGCAGCTTGACTCTTCGTTCAGCCCGGTTCGCCGTATCGCATACGTGGTGGAAAACGCCCGTGTCGAACAGCGTACTAACCTGGACAAGCTGGTTATTGATCTGGAAACCAACGGTACTCTGGATCCTGAAGAGGCTATCCGCCGTGCTGCAACCATCCTGCAACAGCAGTTGGCTGCGTTCGTCGACCTCAAAGGTGACAGTGAGCCAGTGGTAATCGAGCAGGAAGACGAGATCGATCCGATCCTGCTTCGCCCGGTTGACGATCTGGAACTGACTGTACGTTCGGCTAACTGCCTTAAGGCGGAAAACATCTACTACATCGGCGACCTGATTCAGCGTACCGAAGTAGAGCTGTTGAAGACTCCGAACCTTGGCAAGAAATCCTTGACCGAAATCAAGGACGTTCTGGCCTCCCGCGGTCTGTCCCTCGGCATGCGCCTCGACAACTGGCCGCCTGCAAGTCTTAAGAAGGACGACAAGGCGACTGCCTGATCGTCGTAATCACCGAACGTAGTGTTTGGTAAGGAATGAACCATGCGTCATCGTAAAAGTGGTCGTCACCTCAGCCGCACCAGCTCGCACCGCAAGGCCATGTTCCAGAACATGGCGGTGTCGCTGTTCGAGCACGAGCTGATCAAAACTACTCTGCCAAAAGCTAAAGAACTGCGCCGCGTTGCTGAGCCGCTGATCACTTTGGCCAAGACAGATAGCCTGGCTAACCGCCGTCTGGCTTTCGATCGTACTCGTTCGAAAGCTATCGTTGGTAAGCTCTTCAACGACCTGGGCAAGCGTTACGCTACCCGTGAGGGTGGCTACCTGCGCATCCTCAAGTGCGGTTTCCGCGCTGGCGACAACGCGCCTATGGCGTACGTCGAGTTGGTTGATCGTGCTACCGGTGGTGAAGCAGTATCCGCTGAGTAAGACGTCAGTCTGAAACGAAGAACCGGGCCTAGTGCCCGGTTTTTTGTGCGCGTTTGAAAAGTATGCTCGCAACTGAAATTCATTATTTATATCTATCGATAGCGATGTGCTAATGAATTAGCGAGTGTCATGTTGATCATCAATACTCCTTTTCAGCCGATTAGCCGGCAGTTCGAGACCGATAAAGGAAGAGATCGCATGAGCATTAATAAAACGCTTACAACCGCCAGTGGCGCTCCTGTCGCCGACAACCAGAATTCCCGTTCCGCCGGCTCACGTGGCCCGCTGCTGCTCGACGACTTCCACCTGATCGAGAAACTGGCTCACTTCAACCGTGAAAACATCCCTGAGCGTCGCGTGCACGCTAAAGGCTCGGGTGCTTACGGTACATTTACCGTGACTCGCGATATCACTCAGTACACCGGCGCTCGGCTGTTCGAATCCGTTGGCAAGCAAACACCAACATTCCTGCGCTTTTCCACTGTGGGCGGCGAGCGCGGTTCTGCCGATACCGAGCGCGATCCACGTGGCTTCGCATTGAAGTTCTACACAGAGGAAGGCAACTGGGACATTGTTGGTAACAACACGCCGGTATTCTTCATCCGTGATCCGTTGAAATTCCCCGACTTTATCCACACCCAAAAGCGTCTACCGCAAAGCAACCTCAAGAGTGCACAGTCAATGTGGGACTTCTGGTCACACTCTCCCGAGGCGCTGCACCAGGTCACCATCTTGTTCTCGGATCGCGGTATTCCTGACGGTTACCGCCACATGCACGGCTTCGGCAGTCACACCTATAGCCTGATCAACGCCAATGGCGAGCGTCACTGGGTCAAATGGCACTACAAGACCCAGCAAGGGATCAAGAATCTGGCACCGGCAGACGCTGCACGTCTTGCGGGTACAGATCCGGATTACGCGCAACGCGATTTGTTCGAGGCCATTGAGCGTGGTGATTTCCCGAAGTGGCGCGTGTGCATCCAGATCATGCCTGAGGCCCAGGCTGCCGCGCATTATGAGAATCCGTTCGATGTCACCAAGACCTGGTCGCAGAAAGAGTTTCCGTTGATCGAAGTCGGTGAACTTGAGCTAAACCGGAACCCGCTCAACTACTTCGCTGAAGTCGAGCAAGCAGCTTTCGGCCCAAGCAACATGGTTCCGGGCGTAGGCCTCTCGCCAGACCGCATGTTGCAGGGTCGGGTGTTCGCCTACGCGGATGCGCACCGCTACCGCGTAGGCACCAACCACCAGCAACTTCCGGTGAACGCCCCGCGTAGTCCGGTCAATAGCTACCAGCGTGATGGCTCGATGGCGTTTGGCAGTAATGGTGGCGCAGCGCCAAATTACGAGCCGAACAGTTACGTCAACTCGCCGAAGCAGGCACCTCATTACGCCGAACCTGCGTTGGGTTTGAGCGGTTCTGCCGATCGCTACGATCATCGCGAAGATACTGACTACTACAGCCACGCTGGTGCGCTGTTCCGTCTGATGAGTGATGAGCAGAGGACCCTGCTCGTAGGCAACATCGCTGGAGCAATGTCGGGTGTTTCGAGTGATGTCGTTGACCGTCAATTGCAGCACTTCTTCAAGGCCGATCCGGCGTACGGAGAAGCAATCGCAACGCTGCTCAACGTACAGCTTAACGAAGTCTAAACGAGAAGCATAACCGCCCTCATCTGGGCGGTTTTTGCGTTATTTCGGCTGCTTTTCTCAGAATATCTTCGCTTTTATTTCGACTGGCAAGTGACGATATGGCCACGTTGGTTCAAACTACAGACTTTGAAGCAGGGAGATGTAGGGCGATGCAAGGCCACCCAGATGTTATCGATTACCTCAACACGTTGCTGACCGGCGAACTGGCCGCGCGTGATCAATATTTCGTTCACTCGCGGATGTATGAGGACTGGGGATTCACCAAGCTCTACGAACGAATCAACCACGAGATGGAAGAAGAAGCAGGGCATGCCGACGCGTTGATGCGCCGGATCTTGATGTTGGAAGGCACGCCACGTATGCGACCGGACGATCTTGATGTCGGTACGACCGTACCGGAAATGCTCGAAACTGATTTGCGACTCGAGTACAAGGTCCGCGCTGCGTTGTGCAAGGGCATCGAGCTCTGCGAGCAGCATAAGGACTACGTTAGCCGTGAGATTCTGCGTGTTCAGCTCAATGACACTGAAGAAGATCACACTTACTGGCTGGAGAAGCAGTTGGGCCTGATCAAATTGATCGGTCTGGAGAACTACCTGCAATCGCACGCTTGATATAGCGATCTCGAAGCTGCTATCGCGAGCAAGCTTTGCTCCTAAAAAGAAAGCGAATACAAAAAAGCCCTTGTCACTGATGACGTGACAAGGGCTTTTTCATGGGCCGTGAATCAGGCCCGATCGCGTTCCAGCAGAGGCTTGAGGTAGTAACCGGTGTGGGATTGCTTCATCTCTGCGACTTCTTCCGGTGTGCCGACGGCGATGATTTGACCGCCCTTGGAGCCGCCTTCCGGCCCCAGGTCCACCAGCCAGTCGGCGGTCTTGATCACATCCAGGTTGTGCTCGATCACCACCACCGTATTGCCGTGGTCGCGCAGTCGATGCAGGACGTCGAGCAACTGCTGGATATCCGCGAAGTGCAGGCCGGTTGTCGGCTCGTCGAGGATATACAGGGTCTTGCCTGTATCACGCTTGGACAGCTCGCGCGATAGCTTGACCCGCTGTGCTTCACCTCCGGACAGCGTGGTCGCGGACTGCCCTAGCTTTATGTAGGACAGGCCGACGTCCATCAGTGTCTGAAGCTTGCGTGCCAGGGCCGGTACTGCATCGAAGAATTCCCGGCTTCCTCGATGGTCATCTCGAGGGTCTCGTGAATGCTCTTGCCTTTGTACTTGATCTCCAGCGTCTCGCGGTTGTAGCGCTTGCTCTTGCACACGTCGCACGGCACGTAGATGTCCGGCAGGAAGTGCATTTCCACCTTGATCAGGCCATCACCCTGGCAGGCTTCGCAGCGTCCACCCTTCACGTTGAAAGAGAAGCGCCCCGGGCCATAACCGCGGGAACGGGATTCCGGCACTCCGGCGAACAGCTCGCGAATCGGTGTGAACAACCCGGTGTAGGTCGCTGGATTGGAGCGCGGCGTGCGACCGATCGGGCTTTGGTCGATGTCGACGACTTTATCCAGGTGCTCCAGTCCCTTGATGCTGTCATGGACGGCAGCTTCGAGTGTCGTTGCGCCATTCAGCGCCGTGGCACTTAAGGGAAAGAGCGTGTTGTTGATCAGCGTCGACTTGCCCGAGCCGGACACGCCGGTTACACAGGTCAGCAGGCCGATCGGGATATCCAGATCGACATTGCGCAAATTGTTGCCGCGGGCGCCCTTGAGTGACAACGACAGCTTCTTGTTGCGGGGCGTACGTTTGGCCGGCACCTCGATTTTTACCCTGCCCGACAGGTACTTGCCGGTCAGGGAGTCTGGATGCGCCATCACCTCGGCAGGTGTGCCTTCAGCAACGATATGCCCGCCATGAACGCCAGCGCCCGGGCCGATATCCACAACGTAGTCAGCCAGGCGAATCGCATCCTCATCGTGCTCGACCACGATCACCGTGTTACCAATGTCGCGGAGGTGTTTCAGGGTGCCGAGCAGCCGGTCGTTATCACGTTGATGCAGGCCAATCGATGGTTCGTCGAGGATGTACAGAACGCCAACCAGGCCGGCGCCGATCTGGCTGGCCAGACGAATGCGCTGCGCTTCGCCCCCTGACAGCGTATCCGCACTGCGATCCAGCGACAGATAGTCGAGGCCGACATTGACCAGAAACTGCAGGCGCTCACGAATTTCCTTGAGGATCTTGTCGGCAATCTCGCCACGACGACCGGTCAACTTCAGCTCGCCGAAGTAATCGCAGGCATCGCCGATCGGGAGGTTGGTCACTGCCGGCAAGGTTTTTTCGCCGACCCACACGTGCCGTGCCTCGCGGCGCAGCCGGGTGCCGCGGCAGTCCGGGCAGGATTGGGTGCTGAGGAACTTGGCCAACTCTTCGCGAACCGAAGCCGACTCGGTTTCGCGATAGCGACGTTCCAGGTTCGGCACGATACCTTCGAACGGGTGCGAACGTTTGACGATATCGCCACGGTCGTTCAGGTACTTGAAGTCGACGTTTTGCGAGCCACTGCCGTGCAGGATCTGTTTCTGCTGATCGGCCGGCAGTTCGTTGAACGGCACTTCCAGGCTGAATTTGTAGTGGGAAGCCAGTGAGCCAAGCATCTGGAAGTAATAGACGTTGCGCCGGTCCCAACCTCGAATCGCACCTTCGGCCAGGGTCAGTTCACCATTGACCAGTCGCTTGATGTCGAAGAATTGCTTCACCCCCAGGCCATCGCAAGTCGGGCAGGCGCCGGCCGGATTGTTGAAGGAGAACAGTTTTGGCTCGAGTTCACTGATGGCGTGACCGCAAATCGGGCAGGCGAAGCGCGCGGAGAAGATCATCTCTTCACCCGGCTCGTCATCCATCGGCGCCACCAGGGCGATGCCGTCTGCCAGTTTCAGCGCGGTCTCGAAGGATTCGGCCAGACGCTGTTGCAGGTCGGCACGGACCTTGAAACGGTCGACGACTACATCGATCGAGTGCTTCTTCTGTTTATCCAGCTTCGGCAACTCGTCGAGTTCGCAGAGCTTGCCGTTGATCCGGGCACGCACGAAGCCCTGAGCACGCAACTCTTCAAAAACAGACAGGTGTTCGCCTTTGCGTTCGCGGATTACCGGGGCCAGCAGCATGAGCTTGCTGCCCTCCGGTTGGGCGAGGACCAGGTCGACCATCTGGCTGACGGTTTGCGCTTCCAGTGGAATGTCGTGATCCGGGCAGCGCGGGATACCCACGCGCGCATACAGCAAGCGCAGGTAGTCGTAGATTTCGGTGATGGTGCCGACGGTCGAGCGCGGGTTGTGCGAGGTCGACTTCTGTTCAATGGAGATCGCCGGCGACAAGCCTTCGATGGTGTCGACGTCAGGTTTTTCCATCATTGACAGGAACTGCCGGGCATAGGCGGACAGCGATTCGACGTAGCGGCGCTGGCCTTCAGCATAGAGTGTGTCGAAGGCCAGGGATGACTTGCCGGAGCCGGACAGGCCGGTGATGACGATCAGCTTGTCCCGTGGCAGGGTCAGGTCGATGTTCTTCAGGTTGTGGGTTCGAGCCCCACGAATCAGGATCTTGTCCAAAGTGGCCTCGCTCGGCGGGCGTCGAAAACGTAGGAGTATACGGCCAAATACTGGATGGATGCACACTATCGAATGATGTCATTGCAGCCTTACATGAAAGCTGTGTCATCTACACGCGGCAAAGCGTCGCGATATACCCTGTCAATCGATGGGACTGATAGAATCGCCGCCGGTTCACATGAGGTTTTTCCATGCACGATCCCCACAGCGAACGCATGAGTGGCAGCGAGACCCGCGCGGCGAGCGGGCTGGCCCTGGTGTTCGCCTTCCGTATGCTTGGCATGTTCATGGTGTTGCCGGTACTGGCGACCTATGGGATGGACCTGACAGGAGCGACCCCGGCCCTCATCGGGCTGGCGATTGGCGCTTACGGCCTTACCCAGGCTATTTTCCAGATTCCTTTCGGTTTCATTTCTGACCGCATCGGCCGCCGCCCGGTGATTTACCTGGGGCTGGTAGTCTTTGCCCTCGGCAGCGTGTTGGCGGCCAATGCCGATTCGATCTGGGGTGTGATCGCCGGGCGAATCCTGCAAGGTGCCGGGGCGATTTCTGCCGCGGTGATGGCGCTGCTGTCGGACCTGACCCGTGAGCAGCATCGGACCAAGGCCATGGCCATGATTGGCATGACAATCGGTCTGTCGTTCGCTGTCGCCATGGTGGTCGGGCCCTTGCTGACGCGCGCTTTTGGCCTGTCCGGATTGTTCCTCGCCACGGGCGGTATGGCGCTATTCGGCATCGTGATCGTGATGTTCATGGTGCCGCGCTCCACCGGTCCATTGCAGCATCGTGAATCCGGCGTCGCGCGCCAGGCATTGATACCGACGCTCAAACACCCGGACCTGCTGCGTCTGGACCTGGGTATATTTGTGTTGCATGCGATGTTGATGTCGAGCTTCGTCGCTTTGCCGCTGGCACTGGTCGAAAAAGCCGGGCTGCCCAAGGAGCAGCACTGGTGGGTGTACCTCACCGCGCTGCTGATTTCCTTCTTCGCCATGATCCCGTTCATTATCTACGGTGAGAAGCGACGCAAAATGAAACGAGTTTTGCTCGGTGCCGTCGTGACGCTGATGCTCACTGAGCTATTCTTCTGGCAGTTCGGCGATAGCTTGCGGGCTCTGGTGATCGGTACGGTAGTGTTCTTTACCGCGTTCAATCTTCTGGAGGCGTCGCTGCCGTCGCTGATCAGCAAGGTTTCACCGGCGGGTGGCAAGGGCACGGCGATGGGGTTTATTCCACCAGCCAGTTTCTCGGTTCGGCACTGGGCGGGATCCTCGGCGGCTGGTTGTTCCAGCACGGCGGTTTGTCGGTTGTGTTCCTTGGATGCGCCGGTCTGGCTGCCCTCTGGCTGGCCTTTGCTGTTACCATGCGTGAACCTCCCTACGTGACAAGCCTGCGCTTGCCATTGACGCCCGAAGCGATCCGCGAAGCGGGTCTGGTCGAGCGCCTGAAGGCCGTCGTAGGGGTAACAGATGCAGTGATAGTCGCTGATGAAGCGGCCATTTACATCAAATTGGACACCGAACTATTGGATCGCACCACCCTTGAGCGCTTGGTGAACAACCCGGCAGGGGCAGCGTGCGTAGCCTAGGAGAACGTAATGGCCCGTGGGGTTAACAAAGTCATATTGGTCGGCACTTGTGGCCAGGATCCTGAAGTTCGCTACCTGCCCAACGGCAACGCCGTGACCAACCTGAGTCTGGCGACCAGTGAACAGTGGACCGACAAGCAAACCGGTCAGAAAGTCGAAAAGACTGAATGGCACCGTGTGTCGATGTTTGGCAAAGTTGCCGAAATCGCCGGCGAATACCTGCGTAAAGGTTCGCAGGTCTACATCGAAGGCAAGCTGCAGACCCGCGAGTGGGAAAAAGACGGCATCAAGCGTTACACCACCGAAATCGTGGTCGACATGCAAGGCACCATGCAACTGCTGGGCGGCCGTCCACAGCAGGGCGACCAGCAAGGCGGGGCAACAACTACCAGCAGTCCGCCCCGGCTCCACGTCAGCAGGCTCCGCGTCCACAGCAGTCGGCACCGCAACAGTCGCGCCCGGCTCCACAGCAGGCCGCTCCGCAGCCGGCTCCGGACTTCGACAGCTTTGATGACGATATTCCGTTCTAAGCATCTGCTTTCCCGAACGGCATAAAAAGGCCCGTAACGATTGATCGTTGCGGGCCTTTTGCGTTTCCGGGTTTCGATCAGCTCTTGGCAAACGCCAATTATCCGCATCCTGCTCGTTGTCAGTTGACCGCGAGAAACTCGTCAGTGGATACCACGTTGGCGTAGGCAAAACCCAATGCCGACATGAACGCCGCATGCACGTGGGCCGCCGGAACGGTCAGGCCGTTGAACTCCAGGTCACGGGAGGCACAGGCGTCGTGGATCACTGTGACGCTGTAGCCAAGGTCGTTGGCGGCGCGGGAAATACCATCGACGCACATGTGACTCATGCTGCCGACGACCACCAGCTCCTTGATGCCTTGCTCGTCGAGGATCGATTGCAGTTCGGTTTCGCGGAACGAGTTGACGAAGTGCTTGAGCACCACCGGCTCGTTGCTCAGGTTGACGACTTTGGGGTGCTGCTTCGCACCTTCGGAGCCGGGGGTGAAGAAAGGTGCTGCGTCGGAAGTGAACTCGTGACGGATGTGCACTACTGAATCACCGGCCTCGCGGAAGGCCCTGAGCAGGCGGACTGCGTTGTCCGCGGCGGCATCGGCGCCGACCAGCGGCCACTTGCCTTGGGGGAAGTAGTCGTTTTGGATATCAACTACGATGAGTGCTTTCTTGGCCATGACTGTTTCCTCGAAGTGCGGTTTGGGTGTGGAATGAAGTATTGGTTCTGGCGGGCCGTCCGGGGATTGGCCGCACCGACAATAGAAGGGGGAAAACTGACAATGGATGCACAAAGGGCAATCGCTGAACTGGGCGTGTTGATCTATCCCGGCGCGCAGATGGCGGCGGTGCATGGTTTGACTGACCTGTTCGGGTGGCCAACCGGATTGCCGCCGAACATCAGGCTGCGCATTTGCCGTTATTGCGCGTGAGTCATTGGCAGGTCGATGGCGAACAGCCGCCCGTTCGGGTCTACGACAGCCATCCCGCTACGAACGGTGCATTGGTGGCAGTTCTGATTCCGCCATCGCTTGCCGGGTTTTCCGAAGGCCAGGCAACCCAAGCGCTGCTTCACTGGCTTCGCCAACAACACGCCAGCGGCGCGACCCTCGGCGGAGTCTGCGTGGGTTCGCTTCTATTGGCCGAAAGCGGACTGCTCGACGGCCGCAGCGCTACCACCCACTGGACTTCGGCCAGAACTTTCGCCGAACGTTATCCGGCGATCAAGCTCAAGGCCGATACGCCCATCGTCGATGATGGCGACCTGATTACCACCGCCGGACTGATGGCCTGGTCTGAACTGGGTTTGCGCCTGGTGAATCGCCTGCTGGGACCGAGCATCGCCGCCGGCACCGCGCGTTTTCTGGTGGTGGAGCACAGCGACAGCGCCAGCGAGTGCGGCAGCAACTTCGCGCCGATCCTCAGCCATGGCGATGCATCGATTCTCAAGGTGCAGCACTGGCTGCAAAGCACCGGGGCCACCGATGTTTCGCTGACAGCAATGGCCGATCGGGCGGGCTTGGAGGAACGCACGTTCCTGCGCCGCTTCCGTGCGGCGACCGGGCTCAAACCCACGGAGTATTGCCAGCACCTACGTGTCGGCAAGGCCCGGGAAATGCTCGAGTTCACCAACGGCACCATCGATCACATTGCCTGGACCGTGGGCTATCAGGACCCAGGGGCGTTTCGCTCGACATTCAAGAAAATCACCGGGCTGGCGCCGAGTGATTACCGGACCAGGTTTGGGGTGACGCCGGCAGCAGTGGCGCGATAGGAGCATCAACAGAGACCAAATGTGGGAGCGGGCTCGCGAATGCAATCTTTCAGTCACATTAATGCTGAGTGATACACCGCATTCGCGAGCAAGCCCGCTCCACATTAGATCTGTGCAAAGCTTTGAGTCGTGCAAAATGCCGGAGTTTTGAGAGGCCTCGTGCAGAATCAAGGAGGCTTCATGCCATCACCATTCGTACAACAAGCTGATTTGAATACAATTGCTGGTCAGACTCGCTTGGCCTAATCCCTGCACCCCTTCAACCACATTCATCTAGCGTCATTGAAGGGGATGCATGACCCCAACAAACCGCAAGAAACTGGTGGTCGCCCATTCGGTGCGCCCCGAAGCGCCGTTGCATGAAGTCGAAACCAATTGCGCGCTGGCCAAGTGGCTGGCGCAGATCCTCGGATTCAAGTTTGGCGGCCGTTACGACCCGGAGCAGCATCGCGGTCGAGATCTTTATCTGCTTCCTACCCAAACGCTGGTAGGCGCTGCAGCCGCCCGGCAACTGGGGGTCAAGGGGCCTGAGGATTTGTGGGGCGGTTACGTCGAGCATGACTTCATCTGCACCAAAGCCATTAGTCACGGGTTGCTGAACCGACATGCCCATGCGCCGCTAGGCTGGGCACCGCTTTTTTCCGAACGGGTGCGCAGTGTCGTGCTTGACGGCCTGAGCGTGTTTTCCCTCGATGATGCGCGGCCAGCGGCGGAGCATCTGCTCTACAAGGGGCCGATCCGTCTCAAGCCGATTCACGCCTGTGCCGGTCGCGGTCAGGAAGTGATCAAAAGCCTCGACCAGTTCGACGAAATCCTCGCCCGACCCGAGGCCAAGACCGTGTTTACTGAAGGTGTTGTGCTGGAACAGGACCTGGATCAGGTGATCACCCACAGCGTCGGTCAGAGTTTCATCGGCGACAGGGTGCTGAGTTATTGCGGTGATCAATACTTGACCAAAGACGCCCAGGGCGAAGAAGTCTATGGCGGCTCCAACCTGCTGGTGGTGCAGGGTGGCTACGATGATCTGTTGGCGCTGGACTTGCCGGACGACGTGCGGCTGGCGATCACGCAGGCGCAGGTGTTCGACAGCGCTGCGGATGAAGCCTATCCCGGGTTCTATGCATCGCGGCGCAACTACGACATCGCCCAGGGGTTGGCCAGCGATGGCAAACAATGCAGCGGCGTGCTTGAACAATCGTGGCGCATGGGGGGGGCCAGCAGTGCCGAAGTGGCTGCCTTGCAGAGCTTCGTCAACGACCCGCAGATGCGCGCGATTCGCGTGTCTTCGGTTGAAACCTACATCGATCAGCCGCTGCCGGCGGACGCCATTGAGGTGTATCGCGGGCCGGCGGAAAACAGTGACTTCCTACTCAAGTACGTAACGGTCAAATCCTATGACGACTAGAAGCGAAAGCATTCAAATCGACATCGACGATGAACAGATGAGCGGGACGTTTCTCAGTCCTAAATCGAAAGTCCCCGGCGTGTTGTTCGTGCACGGCTGGGGCGGCAGTCAGGAGCGGGACCTGGAGCGGGCCAAAGGCATCGCCGGGCTGGGTTGCGTGTGCCTGACCTTCGACCTGCGCGGTCACACGGGCGGCACCGGTATTTCGCTGACCCGGGTAACTCGCGAAGATAACCTGCGCGATCTGCTGGCGGCCTATGACCGCTTGCTTTCTCACCCGGCGCTCGATACTTCGGCGATCGCCGTCGTCGGCACCAGCTACGGCGGTTACCTGGCCTCGATCCTCACGTCGCTGCGCCCGGTGCGCTGGCTGGCGCTGCGAGTGCCGGCGCTGTATCGCGACGATCAATGGCACACCCCCAAGCGTGATCTGGACAAACTCGACTTGCGCGATTACCGCAGCACACTGGTGCGCGCTGACAGCAACCGGGCGCTGCATGCCTGCTCGCAATTTACCGGGGATGTGCTGCTGGTGCAGTCAGAAACCGATGAATACGTGCCCCACGCGACCATCATGAGTTACCGCGCGGCATGTCAGCAGACCCACTCGCTGACGCACCGCATTATTGACGGTGCTGATCATGCGCTGAGCGATCCCGTTTCACAGCAGGCGTACACCTCGATCCTGGTGGACTGGATCACGGAGATGGTGGTGGGTGAGCGGTTGAGCATTATTCAGTCCAAGTGATTTGTGATGTTCTCGCGGACGTCTTCGCGAGCAAGCCCGCTCCCACAGTGATCAGTGGTGAACGCAATATCTGTTAACACCAGAAATCCTGTGGGAGCGGGCTTGCCCGCGATGGCATTCTCAAAGACACCACAAATCACTTGGGTTTTTTCGAGATCCGCAGCGACTTGGCCTTGGCCTCCACCAGCAGATACATCACCAGCGTAATCAACAGCGGCAACAGGAAATAGATCGCCCGATAAGCCAGCAATCCCGCCACCAGACTCCCCCGTGACACCTCATGTTGCAGCAGCGCCACGAACACCGCTTCAAGCACGCCGATCCCCGCTGGTATGTGAGTGATGACCCCGGCGATGGCGCTGATCAGCAGCACGCCAAGCACCAATGGGTAGTCGAGTTTACTCGGCAGCAGGGTGAAGATCACCGCCGCCATCAACGACCAGTTCAGCGCCCCGAGCGCCAGTTGCAGGATCGCCATGCGCAAGGACGGCAAGTTGATTTCCACGCCGCGAATTGCCCACTCGCGTCGCTTGGAAAATCGGCAGGCCGCGAGATACCCCGCGCTCACCAGCAACAGCAACACGCCCACACCCTGCAGCGCGTCGCTGCTCAGTTTCCAGCCTGGCGGCATCCGTACCAGCCCGCTGCTGAACACCGCGCCGGCGATCACCATGTAGCCGAACCAGTTGGTGGCAAGGCTAAGACCGAGGATTTTCGCGATGTTGCCTTTGCTCACACCGAGCCGCGAATACAGCCGGTAACGCATGGCAATGCCGCCGACCCAGGCGCTCAGGTTGAGGTTGAAGGCGTAGCTGATGATCCCCACCGGCAGGATCTGTTTCCACGTCAGATCCTGGCGGATGTAAGTACGGCCGATCAGGTCGAAACAGGCGTAGACCAGAAAACTTATCAGGGTCAGCCCGCAGGCGATAAACAGTGTGCGCACTTTGAAATCGGCCAGAGTGTCGAACACTTCGCCCCATTCAATGCGCTGCGCGAACATGCTCAACAGCACAATCATCGCCAGAAAAAACAGCATCGTCAGCGGTCTTTTCCAGCGGTTCAGGCGGGATGTGGCCGGGTGCTCGGCGTGGGACGTCGCGCGTGCTTCAGTGCGGCTCATCCTGATCGCTCCCGGCCGATGAGGTGAATGCTTTCAGGCGTGGTTTATGCGCCGGCAACCAACCGCCCCAGGCCGGGCAATGTCGCAGGAAGTGGAACACTAGAAAACCCACGGTCATGTGCCAGATTCGCCCGCGTGGAGCATTGTCGACCGACATGACTTTGCAATGGTTGTCGCTGAGGTCTTCGAGGCGCTCGAACAGGCGCCGATTGAAGCTGCGATCACGAATCAATACGTTGGCCTCAAGGTTCATCGACAGGCTCAACGGGTCGAGATTGCTGGAGCCCACGGTGCTCCAATCTTCGTCCACCAGCGCGACCTTGCCGTGCAGCGGGCGATCGCAATATTCGTAGATCTTTACTCCGGATTTGAGCAGGTAGTCGTAGGTCATGCGCGCGGCGAGTTTGGCCACCAGCATGTCAGGCTGACCTTGCAGAATCAGACGCACATCAACCCCGCGACGGGCGGCGTTGCGGATCTCGCGCAGCAGTCGGTAGCCCGGAAAGAAGTAGGCGTTGGCGATGACTATGCGCCGTTGCGCAGTGCGCAGCACCTGCCGGTAAACCTCTTCGATGTCGGTCGAATGCTCGGCATTGTCGCGGTACACCAGGCGCACCTGACCGTCGTGGTCATTGAAGGCCATTTGCGACCGACGCTGCCGACGCCGTTGCCACCAATATTTGGCCCGCGCCGGGCGACCGCATTGCAACAGGGCAAAGTGATGAATGTCGGCCACCGCCGGCCCTTGCACTTCAACCGAGTAATCCTGCTTGGCCTCGGGCCCGAAATCGGCCAAATGGTCGGCAGAAAAATTGATCCCGCCGATGAAGGCGACGGTCCCGTCCACCACCACAATCTTGCGGTGCAGACGGCGGAACCAGTTGGTGCGGATGCCCAGGCGCTTCGGCGCCGGGTCGAAAATTTGCAAATGCACACCGGCACCGCTGAGGGCGCAGAGATAATCGGTGCTCAGTTCGCCGCAACCGAATCCATCAAAACTGGCGGTGACGCGCACACCGCGTCGCGCCGCGGCGATGAGTACGGTTTTGAGCTCTTCGCCGACCTTGTCCTCGAACACAATGAAGGTTTCCAGCAGGATCTCGGTTTTGGCCTGGCGCATGGCTTCGAACACCCGGGGGAAATATGCCTCGCCGTTTTCCAGCAGTTCGACGCGGTTGCTCCCTTGCCAGCGGTACTCGACGTCGACCGCTGCGGGTTCGCTCGTCGGCGACGCGGCAATCTGTTCCACGGTGGCTTTTTCCATCGGCGGGGTGCTCATAGTTCGATCTCCACCGACAGCGGCACGTGGTCCGAAAGGTGTGACCAGGGCCGGGTCGTCAGCACTTGTGGGCGACTGGCCTTGAGGTTGCGCACGTAGATGCGGTCAAGACGCAGCGCCGGCAACCGGGCGGGAAAACTACGCGCCGGCTTGCCGTGATGCTCGGCGAACACTTCGCGCAGCCCGCAGGGCTTGAGCAGGGCATCGGCGCGCTGGCGCCAGTCGTTGAAGTCCCCGGCGACGATCACTGGCGCGTCGTTTGGCAGCTCCTCCAGGCGACGGGCGAGCAGGCTGAGTTGTTCATTGCGGTGGGTTTCGCGCAGGCCCAGATGGACGCAAATCGCATGCACCTGCGGACCTTCGCCGGGCAGGCGTAATACGCAATGCAAGATGCCGCGGTTCTCGTGTCCGCTGATGGACACGTCGAGGTTGTCGTGCCGCACGATCTGGAATTTCGACAGCAGCGCGTTGCCGTGGTCGCCCGCCGGATAGACCGCGTTGCGTCCGTAGGCGAACTGCGGCCACAGGGTGTCGGCGAGGAATTCGTATTGCGGGATCGCCGGCCAGTTGTTGTAGCGCTTTGGATGCTGTTCGTGGGTGCCGTGGACTTCCTGTAAAAACACCACATCGGCGCAGATGCTGCGCACGGCTTCACGCAGTTCCGGCAGGATGAAACGCCGGTTCAGCGCGGTGAAACCCTTGTGTGTGTTGACCGTCAGCACCGTGAAACGGTGCACCATTGTGTCGATGGCGGCCTGCTCGTCGGTAACGCCGACCGGTTCGCGAATGCTCATGCCAGCGCACCTTCGGCAACGGGCTCACCGGGGGTGGTGACCAGGTTTTGGTCGAGTTCGAAACGCTCCAGCAGACGGCGCGCATCGAAAGGCGCGCGGACCTTGATGTCGTTATCGAAATAGCAAAACACTTCGCGGGATTTGCGCGCTCTGGGTTTCTGCCGGGGGGCGATCAGCAGTGGATCACTCGGTTGCCGTCCGTGATGCCAGGCCTCGATCCGATCACCCCAGCGTTGCAGTGCCTGCGGCGTGTAACCGCTGGCGTAAAGTTCTTCCGCGCCGTGCAGGCGCAGGTAGACGAAGTCGCTGGTGATGTCTTCGCGATAGGGCCATTTACCGGCGGTGTCGGCGATAACCAGCGCCGTGTTGTAGCGTTTGAGCAGGCGGACAAAGGCCGGGTCGATGAAGCTGTCGTGGCGGATTTCCACGGCATGGCGCAAGGTTTTTTTCTTGTATGCCTTCAGGCTGGCGTGGCCGTTAACGTGAGAGTCGTGCTGACGGGCGAGGGCGGCAGCCTGTTCAGTGTCGTGTGGCAATTGTTCAAGAAAGGTCTCGAACAGTTCGGCATCGAATTTGAAGTTGGGCGGGAACTGCCAGAGGATCGGGCCGAGTTTTTCCTTGAGTTCCAGAACCCCGGAGGCAAAGAAATTCGCCATGGGTTTGTGGATGTCGCGCAGACGTTTGATGTGGGTAATGAAGCGCGGGGCTTTGACGCTGAACACAAAGTGTTCCGGGGTCTCGATGTACCAGCGTGCATAGCGGTCGGGCCGTTGCAGGGCGTAAAACGATCCATTGATTTCGATGCTGTTGACCGCCCGTGACGCGAATTGCAACTCGCATTTCTGGGGCAACCCCTTAGGGTAGAAATCCCCGCGCCAGGGTAAGTAGCGCCAACCTGAAATACCAATGTGAATTGCCGCCATGTCGCCTCCCGCTCGCGTGCCCATCTTTTGCTGACTGTGAGATGGCGATGAAAGTTTCGACGGCGGTACGGACGGTTTGTTGAACAACGCTTTTTTGTAGGAGCGAGGCTTGCCCGCGAAGAACGATGACGCCTACTCACTGATACACCACGGAGCTCCCCTCGCGGGCAAGCCTCGCTCCTACAGGCGATTGTGCTGAGTCAGTTTTTTGCGCACTTCTACAGCTGCCTCCTGATCCAGCTCCACCCAAAATTGTTGCTTGCCGGCAATCTCGGCAGCGGCCGGAAGTCCATCGCGATACACCAGCCGATTACTCGCCAGCGCCGGTACCTTTGCGCCGGGCAGCAACGTGCCTGCAAGATTCATCGGATCAACTCCGCATACCGCAATCAAGCTGCCGTCATGGGGCCGGCGCCGCACTTCGCGCAGCAATGGAATCGCCTCGGGCAGCGCGAATTGCTCGCCTGCCAGGCCACTGACAAAGCGTCCACCGCGAATCTCGCCCCGCGCCTCCAATCGATGGAAGGTGCGCAGCAGTTCGCGCCAACTTGGCAGCCAGTCGGCCTCACGCTCCAGCAAGCGCCAGAACACCACGCCATAGCGGCGCAGCAAGGTCATGGCGATGTGTTCCAGGGTGTCGGCAGGCGTGGGCGCCGGGCGCGGGTTTTCCACCACCGGCGCTGGCGGCCCGCGTCGAAGCAAGGCCCAGCGTCCGGCATCATCCATGCCGCCGATAAACGCTCCGCGCCCGCGTCGGCGGCTGCGATTCTGCCGTTTGCTGGCCGGGGTGATCAGCGCGCGCAGTCCGGCGAAACTGTCGGCGTTCACCAGCCCGGCACCCACTAATTCCTGCAGGGCGATCTCCAGTTCTGTGCGCAACAGATGCGCTTCATGCACCAGCTCATCGAAAAACAGCGCTCCGTGCTGGCGCAGTGCTTCGTAAACTTTTTGGGTTTTGGGCGACAGTTCGCTGACCGGCGTCTGCTCGGTCAAGTCGCTCCAGAGCCCGACCCGATTGCGTGGCAACAACACGATTGGCGTGCTGCGCAGGGCCGTGCCGGCGCTTTTGTTGCGCGCGGTGAGCCGGCTCCAAACCAGTTTGCCGCTGCGGCACAGGTCATCCAGCCAAATCGGCGAATAGTCCTGGATGCGTGCCCGCAGAATCTCGCTGTCCCAGGCTGACGCGGCGGCGGGATAGCCCTCGAACTGAGCGATGATCACCGGCAACACCGCGCTGCCCTGACCTTGGGTGGCGCTGGACAGATGCTGCCAGTCGAACAGAAAACGCATGAAATCCTGCAACGCCACCGGCTCGATTTCCCGCCGCAGACGCTTGACGGTGTAGCGGTGAATCCGTGCCAGCAAATGCCGCTCGCACCATTCTTCTTCGGCGCATCCCGGCGTGAAACGGCCGCGCAGCACGTAGCCTTTACGTTCCAGTTGTGCCAGTGCCTGGGTGACCTGTGCCGGCGGCAATTTGAGCGGTTCGGCAATCGCCTTCAGCGGCAATGGACCAAACGCGCTGAGTCGGGCACGCAACACTTCAAGTACAGCGTCGTCCGCATCCCAGACTTCATCAAACCCCGGCAAGGCTTCCAGCATCGGGCTCAAAACGCCCTGTGGATAAATCGCCCGAAGGCAGGTCAGCCGTTCCCGAGCCAGCCACTGCGATTGGTTGATGCGGCAGGCGCGGCCGCTGTCGGCCAGGTTGTTCAACCAGTCGAGCCAGTTCGGATGGGCCTGCGCTTCGGCGTCGGTAATACAC
Organism: Pseudomonas sp. ERMR1:02; assembly: GCF_002277815.1. Classification (GTDB taxonomy): domain Bacteria; phylum Pseudomonadota; class Gammaproteobacteria; order Pseudomonadales; family Pseudomonadaceae; genus Aquipseudomonas. The sequence continues at coordinate 395,495 of NZ_NKJI01000004.1, read as the reverse complement.
GCCAGACTCATCAGTGCCTCGTGCATTTCATCGATACCGTTGGGCGCGGGCCATGCCTCTTCAGCCACGGCGGCGATGGCATCAAAGTCCAGCGCACCGAGGTCATCGGTGGATTGCGGGTCGCTCCAGCGGCGGTTGAGTACCGCCTGGGTGCGGCGCTCTTCCAGCGGTGCATCGTCGAGAAAGGTGTAGGGCCGAGCGCTGAGAATTTCTGCCGCCAACGGCGAGGGGGCGGGCAAATCTCGGCTGATCAGGCGGACGTCGCCACGCTCCATGCGCCGCAACAGCGCCAGCCAGCCTTCGCTGTCCATGGCGTCGTGCAGGCAGTCGTCGAGGGTTTGCTCCACCAGTGGATGGTCGGGAATTTCCCGTTCGCCGACGAGGTTTTCCACACAGGCGATCTGGTCGGGAAACACGCTGGCGATCAGGTCCTCGCTTTTCATCCGCTGGATCTGCGGCGCGACCTTGCGCCCACCGCTGTAGCGCGGCAATGCCAGGGCCACCCCGGCATTCCAGCGCCAGCGCACACCGAACAGCGGCGCATCGAGCACGGCTTGAATCAGGATGTGCTCGGCGCTGTTGCTGTGCAGGTAGCGCCAGACGTCATCCAGCTCAAAACTGTGGCTGGCGGACAGCGACAGCACGATGGCGTCTTCACTGGCGGCGGCCTGCAATTCGAAGTTAAAGGTGCGGCAAAACCGCTTGCGCAGGGCAAGGCCCCAAGCACGGTTGATGCGGCTGCCGAACGGCGTATGGATGATCAGTTGGGTGCCGCCGGACTCATCGAAAAACCGCTCCATCAGCAGCGTGTCCTGGGACGGCAAGGCGCCGAGGGTCTGGCGTGCGCGGGCCAGGTATTCGACCAGTTGCTCGGCGCTGGCGAAATTGAGGCCGAGGGTCTCGGTCAGCCAGTCGAGAGCCGGTTGCAGATTGCCCGGCGTGGCGCCCAGCAGTAGATCCAGTTGTGCTTGCAAGCGAGCGACGGCGAAAGACAGTTCCGCACTGCGCCCCGGCGCTTCACCGAGCCAGAACGGAATGGTCGGCGGCTGCCCTTGGGCGTCCTCGACCCGGACCTTGCCGGTTTCGACCCGCAGGATCCGGTACGAAGTATTGCCCAACTGGAACACGTCGCCGGCGATGCTTTCCACGGCGAAGTCTTCGTTGACGCTGCCAATATTCAGCCCTTGAGGTTCCAGCAACACGCTGTAGTCGGCGTTGTCCGGAATGGTCCCGCCACTGGTCACGGCCGTCAGTTTGGCGCCTCGGCGACCGCGTAGACTGCGGCTCACGGCATCGCGGTGCAGGTAGGCACTGCGGATGCCCTGACGCCCGTTGTAGCCCTCGGCGAGCATTTGCAGCAGCGCCTGATAGTGTTTTTCGTCGAGTGCGGCGTAAGGCGAGGCCTGGCGGAACAGTTCCAGCAATGCGTCTTCCGGCCATTCCTGGCAACTGACCTCGGCGATGATCTGTTGGGCCAGTACGTCCAGCGGCGCCAACGGGATCTGCAACGTGTCCAGTTCGCCCCGGCGCACGCAATCGAGCAATGCGGCGCATTCGATCAGGTCGTCGCGGGTGGTGGCGAACAAGCGGCCCTTGGGCGTGCCACCGACCTGGTGCCCGGAGCGGCCGACCCTTTGCAGAAAACCGGCAATCGAGCGCGGCGAGGCGATCTGGCACACCAGGTCGACATCGCCGATGTCGATGCCCAGTTCCAGCGACGCCGTGGCGATCAGCACTTGTAGTTCGCCGCGCTTGAGCCGTTGCTCGGCATCCAGGCGAAACTCCTTGGCCAGACTCCCGTGGTGAGCGGCCACGGCGTCCTTGCCCAGGCGTTCGCTCAGGTGACGGCTCAGGCGTTCGGCGAGGCGTCGGGTGTTGACGAAAATCAGCGTGGTCCGGTGTTCGCGGGCGAGAGCGGCGAGACGGTCGTAGACCAGTTCCCAGACATCATTGGCCATCACCGCCGACAACGGCACGGGCGGGACTTCGATGTCCAGATCCCGTGGGCGGGCGTGGCCGATATCGATGATTTCGCAATCACGATCGCGACCGACCAGAAAGCGCGATACCGCTTCGATGGGTTTTTGCGTGGCCGACAAGCCGATGCGCACCAGCGGTTCGACGCACAGCGCCTGCAGGCGTTCGAGGCTCAGGGCCAGGTGGCTGCCGCGTTTGCTGGCGGCGATGGCGTGGATTTCGTCGACGATGACCGTGCGCGTGGTTTTGAGCATCTGCCGACCGGAATCGGAGCCGAGCAACACATAGAGGGATTCCGGGGTGGTGACCAGAATATGCGGCGCGTTCTTGCGCATCGCCGAGCGGTCCTTTTGCGGGGTATCGCCGGTGCGCACGGCCGTGGTGATCTGCAGTTCGGGCAGGCCCATCATGCGAAGTTGATCGGTGATGCCGGCCAGTGGCGTTTGCAGGTTGATCCGGATGTCGTTGGACAGCGCCTTGAGCGGCGACACGTAGACCACCAGGGTTTCGTCCGGCAGGCCCTCGGGCAGATCTTCGGGGTGGGCCAGGCCTCGGTGCACCAGGTCGTCAATGACCGCGAGGAACGCAGTGAGTGTCTTGCCCGACCCGGTAGGCGCAGCAATCAGGGTCGAGCGGCGCTGGCGGATAAGCGGCCACGCCCGGGCCTGGGCGGCGGTGACCGTCGCGAAGGTGTTGCTGAACCAGGCGCTGACGGCAGGGTGGAAGCCGCTCAGGGCACTGTCTGCGGGGATGGGCAGGTTCATGTTGTGATTTATGCGGGTGGGGGCGGGAAGATGCAAGTACCACTCAAGATCTTCGTCGAGTCTGAGGGCCCTTTCGCGGGCAAGCCTCGCTCCTACAGAGAGACGCGGTGTTCTTGTAGGAGCGAGGCTTGCCCGCGAAGGGGCCTGTACAGGCACCACAAAAGCGGGGCATCTACACTTTACGGATGACGGTTGCGCACTAAACCCGCAAAATGCAACGATTCCGGCATCTATCGACGACATCGCCCACAAGCGCTGTCGATAAAACCATTGTTCCAATCAGACTGGGCCTGCTGACTCTATGCGAATGCGCCTTATGTTACTGGGCGGCGGAAATGCCCTTGGGCAGGCGCTGATTCGCCTCGGTGCGGAGGAAGACATCGGTTTCCTCGCCCCCCGCCCACCGCAAGACGGCTGGGACGCCGCGAGCCTGACGCAACTGCTCGACGACACCCGTCCGGATGCGTTGATCAACCTTGCCTACTACTTCGACTGGTTCCAGGCCGAGGCGGTCAGCGAGCAGCGTCTGGCCGGGCAGGAGCGGGCGGTCGAGCGCCTGGCCGAGCTGTGCCAGCATCACAACATCGTTCTGTTGCAGCCTTCGAGCTATCGCGTGTTCGACGGCTCTCGCGCCACTGCCTACAGCGAAAAAGACGAACCCGTGCCGTTGGGCCTGCGCGGTCAGGCCTTGTGGCGGATCGAGCAGAGCGTGCGCGCCACCTGCCCGCAGCACGTGTTGTTGCGTTTCGGCTGGCTGCTCGATGACAGCCCCGACGGCACCCTCGGGCGTTTTCTCGGTCGGGCCGAAAGCCCTGAAGAGCTGTTGATGGCCGATGACCGTCGTGGCAATCCGACACCGGTGGACGACGCGGCCCGGGTGATTATTTCGGTACTCAAGCAACTCGACTGCGCGGCGCCGCTGTGGGGCACCTACCACTACGCCGGGCACGAGGCGACCACGCCGCTGGCGCTTGGCCAGGCGATCCTCACCGAAGCGCGTGCCCTGCATCCCCTGGCCATCGAAGCACCGACCGCCCAGGCTCACGCCGCGCGGCCGGACGCCGCCGAAGAACCGCAACACGCGGTGCTGGCCTGCAAGAAAATTCTGCACACGTTCGGGATCAAGCCGCGTGCCTGGCGCGCGGCGCTTCCGGGCCTACTGGATAGGTTCTACCGCCATGGCTGACGGCCCTGTTTTAATCACCGGCGGCGCCGGTTTTATTGGCTCACACCTGACCGATGCCTTGCTCGCCAAGGGGCAATCGGTACGGATTCTCGATGACCTGTCCACCGGCAAGCGCAGCAACTTGCCGCTGGATAACCCGAAGGTCGAACTAATCATTGGCGACGTCGCCGATGCCGCGCTGGTGGCACGGGCGATGGCCGGTTGCAGCGCCGTGGCCCACCTGGCGGCGGTAGCCTCGGTACAGGCCTCTGTGGACGATCCGGTGAAGACGCATCAGAGCAATTTCATCGGCTCGTTGAATGTCTGCGAAGCCATGCGCCAGGCAGGCGTCAAGCGCGTGTTGTTTGCCTCCAGTGCGGCGGTGTATGGCAACAATGGCGAAGGCGAGTCGATCGATGAAGACACGCCCAAGGCACCGTTGACGCCCTACGCATCGGACAAATTGGCCAGTGAGCACTACTTCGATTTCTACCGTCGCCAGCACGCTCTGGAACCGGTGATTTTTCGCTTCTTCAACATCTTCGGCCCGCGCCAGGATCCGTCCTCGCCGTACTCGGGGGTGATCAGCATTTTCAGCGAACGCGCGCAGAAAGGCTTGCCCATCACCGTGTTTGGCGACGGTGAGCAAACGCGCGATTTTGTCTATGTCGAAGATCTGGTCAACCTGCTGGTGGAAGCCATCGGCAAACCACAGGTTGAAGTCGGCGCGGTCAACGTCGGCTGGAACCAGGCGACGACCCTCAAGCAAATGCTGGCAGCCCTTGAAACGGTGGTCGGTAAACTGCCACCGGTGAGCTACGGCCCGGCGCGCTCCGGTGACATCCGTCATTCACGGGCGGATAACCGGCGTTTGCTCGAACGTTTTACCCGGCCGCCGCAGACCCCAATGAGTGAAGGATTGGCTCGGTTGCTGGGGCGTTGAGATAAGGCGACCTGTAGGAGCCGGCTTGCTGGCGAAAGCGGCGTATAAACCAACATATTTGTACGCTGACAGAACGCTTTCGCCAGCAAGCCGGCTCCTACAGATTGTGGCCAGGTTCACCACCACGTGAACATTCTTAAAACTTGTAACCCAGACCCACCATGTAGACGAACGGATCTGCATCCACGTTCACCCGTGCGCGGGTACCGGGTGCGACGGCGTTGTTTTCCACAGTCGCGCGCGTATCGATTTCGATGTAGCGCATCTGGGCGTTGAGCAGAATGTGGTCGGTCAGCATGTAGTCAGCACCCACCTGCCAGGCCACGCCCCAGGAGTTTTTGGTGTTGAAGTTGCTGAAACCATTGGCGCGGGCTTCGTTGCTCAGGTGTTCGTCGTACATCCAGGTGTAATTTACACCGGCACCGACATAGGGCTGGAATGCAGACTTGGTGTCCAGTGGGTAGTACACCAGGCTCAAGGTGGGCGGCAATTGTTTAAAGCTGCCGAGTTTGCCGTTGGCCGCGCTCAGGGCTGTGCCCTTGAGTTTGACGTCATGCTCGAACGGCGTGGCAGCCAGCAGTTCGATACCCAGGTGGTTGGTGATCATGTAGGCGAAGTTCAGGCCCAGTTGTGTGTCGCTGCTCAGGGTTGCCTCGCCGCCCAGATCGGCACCGCTCAATGGGCCCTGATCGACCTTGACGCTGGAGCTGTCGGTATTCGGGTTGACGGTGATCGCGCCGGCACGCAAGAGGATGTCGCCTTGTTCATGGGCGTGGGCGAAAGGTGCTGCGAGCGCGAGGGCAAACAGCGATGCGCCGAGCAGGGACTTGTTCATGGGGGCTCCAAAGGACGTTAAAAATCTTTGATGTCCAATGGTAAGGCGCCTAACGATTTGGTCTTTTGACTCAGCTCAAGGAAACTGTGATGGGCCTGAGTTTGTGGGTGTTCTCGATGGCCCCTTCGCGGGCAAGTCGAATCGTCGCACCGCCGCTCCCACATGGATCACACTGAACCTGTGGGAGCGGGCTTGCCCGCGAAGGCAATCTTGAAATCGACGACTAATTTGCGGATTCACTCCGGCAATTCATACATGTAAATCTTGTCCGCCTCCATCTGATACCCGGCGTCAGCCAACTCGCTGGTGGACGCTTTGACCTGCATCGCACCCTCGATCCAGTACGGCTGATACAACTCGTCGAGCTTCACGCCCACTTCGCTTTTGACGTGTACGATCTGGTTCGATGGCGGTGGCGGCACGTGGATGCAGGCCCCGAAATACGGCACCAACAGAAAGTCCGTGGTGCGACCGTCTTCATTCACTTCCAGCGGTACGATGTAACCCGGCAAGCGAATGTTCTGGCCGTCGAGGGCTTTGACCACCGGCGCGTTGGGCATGTCCTGCTTGGCCGCTGGCGCAGATTCGGCGGACAGTGCATCGCTCATCTTCGACAGGTCGTGCAGTGGCGTCATGTTCGGCACTTCTGCCGGGGCGTCCGGCGGGATCATTTCCGACCAGGTCAGCTCTTTCGGCTCGGCCGCCCACAGCGGCAGGGCGACCAGCATCAACAGTGCAAAAACAGCGCGGGGCATTTTCAAGGTCCTCATAAACGGATCGACAGACCATCGGCCAAGGATTGGCGATAAGCGCGCCAGGCCGGCACGCAACCCATCAGCAGCGCGGCGATCAGGATGCCAGCAAGCAGCGTCCATTCATATTCGCTGGGCCACGCCAGCGGCAGAAACAGGCCGTAATTGGCTTGCACGTAACCTTGAGCGGCGGCGATGCACACATAAAGCAGCGCTATGCCTGCGACCACGCCCGCCAGCGCCAGGGCGAACGCTTCCAGCACCAGCAACGTCGCGATGTGCCACGGTCGCGCGCCGACCGAACGCAGAATTGCCATCTCGCGGCGCCGTTCGTTGAGGCTGGTGAGAATTGCCGTGAGCATGCCGATCAGCCCGGTCAGCACCACAAACAGCGACACCACGAACAAGGCTTTTTCCGCGGTGCCCATCAGGCTCCACAACTCTTGCAGCGCCACGCCGGGCAGGATCGCCAGCATCGGTTCACCGCGGAATTCGTTGATTTCGCGCTGCAAGGCAAAGGTCGAAATCTTGTTGTTGAGGCCGAGCATGAATGCGGTGATCGCTTGCGGGGTCAGGTCCATGTTGCGTGCCTGATCGGCACTGATTCGCCCCTCGCCCCGGGCCGGCACGCCGTTGTGCCAGTCGATGTGAATCGCTTCCATGCCGCCGAGGCTGATGTGCAACGTGCGGTCTACGGGGGTGCCGGTGCGTTTGAGAATGCCGACCACGGTGAACGGCTTGTCGTCATGTTTGACCAGGCTGATCGCCGCGACGCCATGGGCCAGCACCAGTTTGTCGCCGAGCTTGTAGTGCAGCGCATCCGCCACTTCGGCACCGAGCACCACTTCGAACGGATCCGTGGCGAAGGCGCGACCATCGGCCAGTTCCAGGTGTTGCTGACGGCCATATTGGTAGTGTTCGAAGTAGGCCTCGGTGGTGCCCATCACCCGATAACCGCGATGGGAGTCGCCGAGAGACATCGGGATCGCCCACTTCACTTTCGGGTTGCTGGCGAAGTGTTCGAAACTGTCCCAGCGAATGTTGTTGGTGGCGTTGCCGATGCGGAATACCGAGTACAGCAGCAGGTTCACGGAGCCTGAGCGCGCGCCGACAATCAGATCGGTGCCGCTGATGGTGCTGGCGAAACTGGCCTTGGCCTCGGTGCGCACTCGCTCCACAGCCAATAGCAGGCAGACCGACAGGGCGATGGCGAACGCGGTCAGAATCGCGGTGAAGCGGCGGTTAGCCAGACTGGCCATGGCTAGACGAAACAAATACATCTCAGACCTCGAAAGACGTGGCGGCGCGATTGAGTTCGGCCAGCGACAGGTGGCGATCGAACAGTGGCGCGAGGCTCTGGTCATGGCTGACGAACAACAGGCTCGACCCGGCTTCGCGGCATTCGGCGAACAGCAGGCGAATGAAATTCTCGCGGGCGTCGTAATCCAGGGCGGAGGTCGGTTCGTCGGCGATCACCAGTTCCGGTTGGCCGATCAATGCTCGCGCGGCGGCGACCCGTTGCTGCTGGCCGATGGACAGGGAGTCGGCGCGGCGACCGAGGATGTGGTCATCCTTTAGCCCCAAGTGAGCGAGCAACGTGGCCGCCGCTTTATCGACGCTGCCATGGCGCTGTTTAGCCCGTTCGGTGCGCAGTTTGGAAAAGTGGCAGGGCAGTTCGACGTTCTCGCGCACCGACAGAAACGGCAGCAAGTTGAACTGCTGGAAAATGTAGCCGGTGTGATCGACACGAAAGTGGTCGCGGGCGCCGGCCGACAGCTGCGTCAGCTCCTGGCCGAGCAGACGAATGCTGCCGCGATCAGGCTTCTGCACACCGCCGAGCAGGCCGAGCAGGGTGGTCTTGCCGCTGCCGCTGGGGCCTTTGAGGAACAGGGTTTCCCCACGTTCCAGGCAGAAGGCCGGGATATCCAGCAGCGGCGGGTGACCGGGCCAGCTGAAGCCCAGGTCGGACAGTTCGATGAGTGCTTGGGTCATTTAACCGATTTCATGGGATTGGTTACTTGTCTCCATTTCACATACAACACAACCTCTGTAGGAGCGAGGCTTGCCCGCGAAGGCGATCTGTCAGTCGACATCACTGTTGAATGTTATGGCCTCTTCGCGGGCAAGCCTCGCTCCTACAGGGGTATGGCGAAATCAGAATTTGAGTGGGGCAGCCTTGGCCGTCACTTCAACCCCTTGCTGCCCGCTCGGGCTGATCAGTTGTACCTGAATTTTCTGGGTGGCCGGGAATGTGTTGAAAATATTCGCCAGCTCCAGGGTTTTCAGGGCACCCGGCGTGGCACAGGTGAATTGGTAGTGAGCGTGGATTTCGCTGTGGTCGTGGTGATGCTCGTCCTTGGCGTCTTCGTCGTGATCGTCATCATCGGCCTCCGGTTTGTCGCCGAACAGCGGGCTTTCCAGTTCTTGATTTGCCACTACGCAACCGGCGGCTTTTGGCAGGTTGAACAGCGCCAGAGGTTGCTCAAGCTGAGCGCGGGCGGCGGCGACCTTGGCCTTGTCGGCATCGGTGCTGGCGGCATGTTCGAAACCCACAAGATTCATCGCCGGGCTTTCCAGCTCCAGTTCCAGGGTTTGGCCGTCCAGCGCCGCGTTCAGGCGTCCTACGCCATGTTCATGAGCGCCGAGGCTGCCGTGCTCATGATCATGTTCGTCCGCGGCGTTGGCGACAGCCAGCGGCAACAAGGCAAACGGCAAAGCGAGCAGCAGACGACGCATTGGCGAATCTCCGAAAAGTAAAATGAAGAAAATGTTATGTGATCTTATAACGTAAGTGCGGAGAGTTTGACTGCCTGCTTGGCGTTGCACAAGTCCCATGGGAGCATGCGGGTAAGAAATGTGCAGGAGCAGACCTATGTTGCGAATTCGCGGAAGCATCGGCGATTGGCCGGTGGATTTGACGCTGGAGATGGATGATGCCGACTGGGCACGTCTCGGCGCGCAGTTGCAGGTGGAAAAAGCCGAGGTCAGCGCGGCACCGCCCAAACCGCTGAACCAGGATGATGCGCTGTGGCAAATCGCCAGGGACCTGCTGCGCAAGGCCGGGCAGTTGAGCGGACCGGATCTGCTGGATCAGTTGGAAGGATTGACCGGTAGTGCGGCGTCGGGCAAACGCCTGTTGGTGCGGTTGCGCCATAGTCCGGACGTTAAAGTGGAGAGCGTCGGGGATACCCCGCTCTATCGCTGGCTGTAGGAGCGAGCTTGCTCGCGAAAAACGCAAGGACACAGCGTTAATTCTGGATGGCCGCCTTTTCGTTCACGACCATCGCGAGCAAGCTCGCTCCTACAAGAAGGTTGCGATTAATACAACGCGGCAAACAACTTGCGGCGATACGTGGTCACCAGCGGATGATCGTTGCCCAGCAGTTCGAACACTTGCAGCAAGGTCTTGTGCGGTAAGCCTTCGCTGTAGCTGCGGTTGCGGATGAACAGCTTGAGCAAGCCGTCCAGCGCCGCGTCGTACTGCTGGCGGGCCAGTTTCTGAATTGCAAGCTGATAGACCGCTTCATCGTCCTGGGGATTTTTCGCCAGCCTGGCTTTCAGGTCGGCGGCATCCGGCAAGTCCTTGGCCTGGCCGAGAAACTTGATCTGCGCCTTGGCGCCGGCGATGGCCGCCTTGTGCTCATCGGTCTTGACCGCCTCGAGCACAGCCTGCGCTTCGTCCAGCTCACCGCGCTCGGTGAGGCAGCGAGCGTAAAGGATCAGCGCCTTGGCGTTGGTGTTGTCTTCGCCCAGCAGCGCTTTGAGGATTGCTTCGGCGTCGGCGAAACGACTGTCATCGAACAGCACCTGAGCCTGCTCGAACGGGTCTGCCGCTGCCGGCGGCGGCATCTGGACATGGGGTTCGAGCAGAGCGCGAACGGCTGATTCAGGCTGTGCACCGGCAAAACCATCGACGGGCTGACCATCCTTGAACAGCACCACGGTCGGCAGGCTGCGGATACCGAAACGGGCGACGATGTCTTGCTCGATGTCGCAGTTGACCTTGGCCAGCAGCAACTCGCCCTGATAGCTCTCGGCGATGGTCTGCAGCATCGGCATCAGCACTTTGCAGGGCGCACACCATTCGGCCCAGAAATCCACCAGCACCGGTTTGTGGAAAGAGTTCTCGATCACTGACTGGTCGAAGTCGGCGGTCGTGGCGTCGAAGATGTACGGCGTTTCCTGACTCATGGGGGATCTCTTGGAAGCGTGAATGGGGCAACTATACGGCTTGGCGGGGGTGGCCGAAAGTGTGGGCAGTCTGACAGATTGCCTTCGCGGGCAAGCCTCGCTCCTACAGGTTTAGCGTCGTTTTCAATAACGCTGTGGACCTGTAGGAGCGAGGCTTGCCCGCGAAGCTTTTAACTAACGCCGCGCATGGTAGAGGCTCACATGCCGAAACTCTTCGGGCTCGGCCAGATCCGGCAAGGTCATGGCTTCGAGCATTTCGATGCGCCGATACAACGGATGGCGGAAATCCCGCACCCGCGAATCCGCCACCAGCGCTTCCCGGCCGCGACTGAGAAATTCATCGAGCAGCGGCAGGTTCGCCCGGTCGTAGAGCACATCCGCTACCAGAATCAGATCAAAGCGATCAGTCTCGGCGAAAAAATCCGTCGAGTAGTTGAGCTGTACGTCGTTGAGTTCGGCATTCGCCTGACAGGCCGCAATCGCCAGCGGATCGAGGTCGCAGGCGACTACTTCCAGCGCTCCAGCCTTCACCGCGGCAATCCCCGCCACCCCGGAGCCAGCACCGAAATCCAGCACCCGTTTGCCTTTGACCCACTGAGGGAATTGGGCGAGATAACGAGCCATCGCCAGGCCACTGGCCCAGCAGAAACTCCAGTAGGGCGGCTCATGCAGAATGCGTCGGGTTTCTTCCGGGCTGAAGGCACGGTCCATGTTATCGCCATCGATCAGCCATAACTTCAGATCCGTTTCCGGCAGATTGCAGGCGACCAGCTGCGCATCACCGAGCAGCTCACTTAACGCCTGTTGCAGGTCGAGCGGTGCACTCATGGGGCTTTGACGAATTGCAGTTGGCCCAGTGCCTGGGTGGTGGGTTGAGTGATCAGTTGCGACGGCAGATGCAAAATCAACTGGCCGGACTGGCTGGCACGGCCACGCAGTTCAACGCGGACGCCGACCGGAAAGGCATCCGGGTTGAAGCGCAGGTGAAACGGCAACACTTGATTGGTGCCGATCAGGTTCGAACTGGCGATCAATTGTTGCGGGCGGCCCTTTTCGTCGATCACCAGTAGCGCCAATTCGACTTCGGCGCCTTGCGGAACACCTTGCAGAGTGCCGCTCAATTCACGCTGATACGCGGGCAGCGGACCGAGGTTGGTCGATTCCCTGGCTTTCTTCTGTGCCAGTTCCGGCGCGGGGCCAGGCGTCGGCGGCTGGGGCTTGGGTGCATCGCTGCTGCAAGCCACCAGCAGGCTGAACACACTGAGCAAAACGAGCGGTCGTAACGACATTGGCAGCTCCGGAAACGTGAAATCCATGGATCAACAGATCATGCCCGTCTGTATACCGCAAACCCTATGGCTTGTCTTGCCACGGGGATGCGCTACCATGGCCCTCCCTTTTTTTGTTGCCTGCCACCATGCACTGTCCCTTCTGCGGTGCCAACGACACCAAGGTCATCGACTCGCGTCTGGTCGCCGAGGGCGAACAGGTGCGCCGCCGGCGCGAATGCCTGGCCTGCGGCGAGCGTTTCACGACGTTCGAAACCGCTGAACTGGTGTTGCCGCGCCTGATCAAAACCGACGGCAGTCGCCAGCCGTTCGACGAAGAAAAACTCCGCGCCGGCATGCAGCGTGCGCTGGAAAAGCGCCCAGTGAGCGTCGAGCGCCTCGAATCGTCGCTGGTGCACATTAAACACAAACTGCGCGCCACCGGTGAACGCGAGGTCAAGTCCCTCGTGGTCGGTGAGCTGGTGATGGCCGAGCTGCAAAAGCTCGACGAAGTCGCTTACATCCGCTTCGCTTCGGTGTATCGCCGCTTCCAGGACCTCAACGAGTTCCGCGAAGAGATCGATCGCTTGGCCCGTGAACCGGTGAAAGAATGACCACGTCCGCAGAACTTGCCATCCTCGACGCCCACTACATGGCCCGCGCGCTGGAACTGGCGCGCAAAGGTCATTACACGACGCACCCCAACCCACGGGTCGGCTGTGTGATCGTGCGTGACGGGCAGATTGTTGGCGAAGGCTGGCACGTGCGCGCCGGTGAGCCCCACGCCGAAGTCCACGCCCTGCGCGCCGCCGGTGAACTGGCCCGGGGCGCTACGGCTTACGTGACACTCGAACCTTGCAGCCACCACGGCCGCACGCCGCCTTGCGCCGACGCTTTGGTGAGTGCCGGCGTTGCGCGGGTAGTTGCGGCAATGCAGGACCCGAACCCGGAAGTCGCCGGTCGTGGCCTGCAACGTCTGGAACAGGCCGGCATCATCACCGAAAGCGGCGTGCTGGAAGGCGAGGCGCGCAAGCTCAATCAGGGTTTTCTCAAACGCATGGAACACGGCTTGCCGTTCGTGCGGGTCAAGCTGGCCATGAGTCTGGACGGCCGCACGGCGATGGAGAGCGGCGAAAGCCAGTGGATCACCGGTCCGGCGGCGCGTTCGGCGGTTCAACGTTTGCGCGCTCAGGCCAGTGTGGTACTGACCGGCGCCGATACGGTGCTGGCGGACAATGCCCGTTTGACCGTGCGCGCCGATGAGTTGGGCCTGGATACCGAACAGACCGCCCTGGCCATGAGCCGCCCGCCGTTGCGCGTGCTAGTCGACGGTCGCCTGCGCGTGCCGCTGGATGCGCCGTTCTTCAAGGCCGGCCCGGCGCTGGTCGCTACTTGCGTCGCGGTAGAAGAGCAATACGCCACCGGCCCGGAATGCCTGATCGTGCCCGGCTACGATGGTCAGGTCGATCTGCGCCAGTTGCTGGTCGAACTCGCCGCTCGCGGGGTCAACGAAGTGCTGGTGGAGGCCGGCCCGCGACTGGCGGGGGCTTTTGCCCAGCTCGGATTGGTGGACGAATTCCAGATTTTCATCGCAGGCAAGTTTTTGGGTTCCTCGGCGCGGCCGTTGCTCGACTGGCCACTCATGCTAATGAAGGATGCGCCCGAGCTTAAAATTACTGAAATTCGTGCGGTTGGCGATGACTGGCGAATCACTGCCATTCCTTCGCCAGCAGCGAGCGTATAATTCTCGGCCATCGCTACAGCGCTGGCTCTGTTCTCGAGGAGGACTCCATGTTTACCGGCATCATCGAATCCATCGGCAGTATTCGTGCGTTGACCCCAAAAGGCGGAGATGTGCGGGTCCATGTAGAAACCGGCAAGCTCGATCTGAGCGACGTCAAACTGGGCGACAGCATCGCGGTCAACGGCGTATGCCTGACCGCTGTTGAATTGCCGGGCAACGGCTTTGCGGCGGACGTCAGCCGTGAAACCCTCGATTGCACGGCCATGAACGACCTGAAAAGCGGCAGCCCGGTCAACCTGGAAAAAGCCCTGACCCCGACCACTCGCCTCGGCGGGCATCTGGTCAGCGGACATGTCGATGGAGTGGGCGAAGTGGTTGCCCGCACAGAGAACGCGCGTGCCGTGGAATTCCGCATCCGCGCGCCGAAAGAACTGGCCAAGTACATCGCCCATAAAGGCTCGATCACGGTCGACGGCACCAGCCTGACCGTGAACGCGGTCGATGGCGCCGAGTTCCTGCTGACCATTATCCCGCACACCCTGAGCGAAACCATCATGGCGTCGTATCAGCCAGGTCGCCGGGTGAATCTGGAAGTGGACTTGCTGGCCCGTTACCTGGAGCGCCTGCTCTTGGGCGACAAGGCCGCCGAGCCTGCTTCCAGTAACATCACCGAAAGCTTTCTGGCCGAGAACGGCTACCTCAATTCCTGAAACTCAATTTTTGAAAGAAGGGGGGTGCCTTGTGGCGCTCAATAGCATCGAAGAACTGGTTGAAGACATCCGCCAAGGCAAGATGGTCATCCTCATGGATGACGAAGACCGCGAGAACGAAGGCGACCTGATCATGGCCGCCGAGTGCTGCAAGCCCGAGCACATCAACTTCATGGCCAAGCACGCCCGTGGCCTGATCTGCATGCCGATGAGCCGCGAGCGCTGCGAGCTGCTCAAGCTGCCGCTGATGGCACCCCGCAACGGTTCCGGTTTCGGCACCAAATTCACCGTGTCCATCGAAGCGGCCACCGGTGTGACCACCGGCATTTCTGCGGCCGACCGTGCGCGCACCGTGCAAGCGGCTGCTGCCCGTGATGCCAAGGCTGAAGACATCGTCAGCCCGGGCCACATTTTCCCGCTGATGGCCCAGGCCGGCGGCACCCTGGCCCGTGCTGGCCATACCGAAGCTGCCTGTGACCTGGCGCGCATGGCCGGTTTCGAGCCAAGCGGCGTGATCTGCGAAGTGATGAATGACGACGGCACCATGTCCCGTCGCGCCGAACTGGAAGCTTTCGCAGCCGAACACAACATCAAAATCGGCACCATCGCCGACCTGATTCACTACCGGATGATCCACGAACGTACCGTTCAGCGGATTGCCGAGCAGCCTCTGGACAGCGAACTGGGCCAATTCAACCTGGTGACCTATCGTGATTCCGTGGAAGGCGACGTGCACATGGCCCTGACCCTGGGCAACGTGTGCGCCGAAGAGCCAACCCTGGTTCGCGTGCACAACATGGACCCGTTGCGCGACCTGCTGATGGTCAAGCAACCGGGCCGCTGGAGCCTGCGCGCCGCCATGGCTGCGGTGGCGGAAGCCGGCAGCGGCGTGGTGCTGTTGCTGGGTCACCCGCTCGATGGCGATGTGTTGCTTGCGCATATCCGCGAAACCGCCGATCACGCGGCCGTGAAAAAACCGACCACCTACAGCATTGTCGGTGCCGGTTCGCAGATCCTGCGTGACCTGGGCGTGCGCAAAATGCGCCTGATGTCGGCGCCGATGAAATTTAATGCGATATCCGGTTTCGATCTGGAAGTTGTAGAATACGTGCCCTCCGAATAATGACCGGTTTTTTGCGGCCCTGAATTCGCGGTTCAAAAATCACTGAGGGATGCGTAGAAGACGCGTCCCGGCTCTTTAAGAGATCTATCGAATGACCCTGAAGACCATCGAAGGTACCTTCATCGCCCCTAAAGGCCGCTACGCTTTAGTAGTGGGCCGTTTCAACAGCTTCGTCGTTGAAAGTCTGGTCAGCGGTGCAGTTGATGCCCTGGTTCGCCATGGCGTGAGCGAAAGCGACATCACCATCATCCGTGCCCCTGGCGCCTTCGAAATCCCGCTGGTTGCGCAGAAAGTCGCTCAGAAGGGTGAGTTCGCGGCAATCATCGCCCTGGGCGCGGTCATTCGTGGCGGTACTCCGCACTTCGAATACGTGGCAGGCGAGTGCACCAAGGGTCTGGCCCAGGTGTCCATGGAGTTCGGCGTGCCGGTCGCTTTCGGCGTCCTGACCGTTGATTCCATCGAGCAAGCCATCGAACGTTCCGGCACCAAGGCCGGTAACAAAGGTGCCGAAGCTGCCCTGTCCGCTCTGGAAATGGTCAGCCTGCTGGCGCAGTTGGAGGCCAAGTGATTAGCGACGAAAGCGATCGTTTCAACCCGCGCGATCCAAAGCCTGCGGATGCCGGCAAGCCATCGAAAAGCGTCAAGCGTCGCGAAGCCCGTCAGCTTGCGACTCAGGCGCTGTACCAGTGGCATATGGCCAAGCAATCGCTGAACGAGATCGAAGCGCAGTTCCGGGTCGATAATGATTTCACCGATGTCGACGGCGCGTACTTCCGCGAAATCCTGCACGGGGTTCCGCAGTTCAAGACCGAAATCGACACCGCACTCACGCCTTGCCTGGACCTGACCATCGAAGAGCTGGACCCGGTTGAACTGGCGGTTCTGCGTCTGTCCACCTGGGAACTGCTCAAGCGCGTCGACGTTCCCTACCGCGTTGTGATCAACGAAGGTATCGAACTGGCCAAGGTCTTCGGTTCCACCGACGGCCACAAGTTCGTCAACGGCGTGCTCGACAAGCTGGCCCCGCGTCTGCGTGAAGCTGAAGTGAAGGCGTTCAAGCGCTAACCAGCGCTTGAACAGTTGCCTGATGGGCGAGTTTGAGCTGATCCGCAATTTCTTCGCCGCCGCGCCTTGTGCGCAGGGCGGCGAAGGCGTTGCCCTGGGGATCGGCGATGACTGCGCCTTGCTGGCTGTTCCCCCTGGGGAACAGTTAGCGATTTCCACCGACACCCTCGTGGCCGGTGTGCATTTCGCAGATCCCTGCGACCCGTTTCTGCTCGGTCAGCGCTCGCTGGCTGTCGCCGTCAGTGACCTGGCCGCCATGGGCGCCACCCCCGTTGCCTTTACCCTTGCTCTGACTTTGCCGGCGGTGACCACCGATTGGCTGGATGCCTACGCCCGTGGTTTGAACCTCATGGCGCAAAGCTGCGGCGTGGCGCTGGTGGGCGGCGATACCACCCGCGGGCCGTTGAGCCTGACCATGACCGTATTCGGTCGGGTGCCGGGCGGTTTGGCGTTGACCCGCAGCGGCGCGCAACCAGGCGACCTGCTGTGTGTGGGCGGCGAGCTGGGCAATGCGGCCGGCGCGTTGCCGCTGGTCCTTGGTCAGCGCGGTGCCGAGGCGGTCATTGCCGACCCGCTGCTGGCGCATTACTGGTCGCCGCAACCGCAGCTTGGTTTGGGCATGGCGCTGCGTGGCAAGGCGACTTCGGCGCTGGATATCTCCGACGGCCTGCTCGCCGATTGCGGGCACATCGCCCTCGCGTCGAGAGTCGGCCTGCTTGTCGAGCGTGAGCGATTGCCGCTGTCGGCTGCACTGGTCGCTTTCCTTGGTCTGTCGGGCGCGCAAAGTGCCGCGCTCAGTGGCGGTGACGATTACGTGTTGGCCTTCACCTTACCGTCCGTCGAGTTACCGGCATTGCTGGCCGACGGCTGGCCGATACATGTGATCGGGCGCGTCGTGAACGGGCAGGGCGTAAGGCTGCTGGACGCCGATGGACAAGACATCACCCCGCAATCCCGGGGTTATCAACATTTTCGGGAGACACCGTGACAGATCATCCCAAACAGGTCCCGGCGGAAAACATACCGCCGTCGGTCTGGCGCAATCCATGGCATTTCCTGGCGTTCGGCTTCGGCTCGGGCACCTTGCCAAAGGCACCGGGCACCTGGGGGTCGTTAGTTGCGCTGCCCTTTATCCCGTTATGGCAAATGCTCCCCGATTGGGGCTACTGGTTGATGCTGGGCATCACCATGCTGTTCGGCTTCTGGCTGTGCGGCAAAGTGGCCGATGATCTACGCGTGCACGACCACGAAGGTATCGTCTGGGACGAGATGGTCGGGATGTGGATCACCCTGTGGCTGGTGCCGGAAGGTTGGCAGTGGTTACTGGCGGGTTTCTTGATGTTTCGCTTCTTCGATATTCTCAAGCCGTGGCCGATTCGCTGGATCGACCGGCATGTACACGGCGGGGTCGGAATCATGCTTGATGATGTGTTGGCTGGAGTTTTTGCCTGGTTGGCGATGCAAGGGCTGGTATGGATTTTCGCCTGATGGGTTAAGTGGGAAGACTTCAAGGATCCATCACACGCTGATGGCATTGTTCGACCTGCGCATGGATCACTAGGTGAAAAGCGGCGATCTAAAGCCGATCTTCGAGCGCTGGAAACAGCCTTATCCATTTGATTCGAACTGAACGCAATCATCACGACTGATGATTAACCTTGTAGGAGTGAGCCTGCTCGCGATTGCGGTGTATCAGTCAAATATTCACCAGCTGAAAGTCCGTCATCGCGAGCAGGCTCACTCCTACAAAGGGTTGGGGTAACCCTGACATCAAACTTATTGATTGTTATGGCCGATAATTCAGCCTAAGCGCCTGTCGGAACGTGCTGTTACAATGCCGGCCTGCGAATCTTCAGTCTCTTTAGATCAGGAGCACACCGGTGCCTGTCGTTTTTGTCGCCGCTTCCAAGCTGCCAACGCCTTTTGCGCAATTCATCATGCACGGCTTTCTAGACGAAGCTACGGGCCGTGAGCACGTTGTGCTGAGCCTGGGCGAGATCGCCGACGGTGCCCCGGTACTTGGCCGGTTGCACTCCGAATGCCTGACAGGCGATGCCTTGTTCAGCCAGCGTTGCGATTGCGGCTCACAACTTGAGGCGGCGCTGCAGGCCATCGCCCGTGAAGGCCGTGGCGTGTTGCTCTACTTGCGTCAGGAGGGCCGTGGTATTGGCCTGCTGAACAAGATCCGCGCTTATGAATTGCAGGACGGCGGTGCCGACACCGTTGAAGCCAATGAGCGTCTGGGGTTTGCCGCGGACCAGCGTGATTACGCCATGTGCCTGCCGATGCTGGAGCATCTGGGCGTTAAATCCCTGCGCCTGATGACCAATAATCCGCGCAAGGTCAAAGCCTTGACCGACATGGGCATCGTGGTAGCCGAGCGCGTGCCGCTGCACACCGGTCACAATCCGCACAACAAACTCTATCTGGCGACCAAGGCCAGCAAACTCGACCACATGATGGGCAACGAACATCAGGGCGAGGTAGACCGGGCGTGACCCGCGGTCAGGTTCGGCGGCGACTGTCTTTCAACTGGTGGCAATATCTGGCACTGGCCTTGTTGCCGTTGTTCGTGATCAACGGCGTATTCGGCCAGAGCGAGGCGATCCTGCCGGTGCTGGCGATGCCGTTGTTCATTGCCGGTGTCGCTTCGATGTTTGTCAGCCTGAAGTTCTTTGGCGGCTACAAACACGCGTTGATCGCCACTCAGAAAGCCCTCGACACCCCTGAAGAGCCCGCCGCGTGGATCAGCCTGGCTGCCAAACGACGCACGGCGTTCTTCGCCGCCGGCCTGCCGGCGTGGATCGGAGCATTGGCGGTGTTTGTCGGCCTCGAAGCGGTGCCACTGATGCTGCTGGCGCTGTCGACCATGGTGCTGTTCTACCTTTACCGTATCCCGCGTCAACTCGGTTGATGCGCTCTGTCTGGCTGGCGTTTTTGCTGCTGGCCGTCAGCGGCTCGGCAGTTGCGGTTGAGCGAGTGGTCAGCCTCGCGCCGTCCCTCTCGGAAATCGTTGTCGAACTGGGTTCCGCCGACCTTCTGGTGGGTGTGCTGGATGCCGGTGAACGCCCCGCCGAACTCAAGCACCTGCCTTCGGTTGGCCGCTACGGTCAATTGGACATGGAGCGGCTGCTCAGCCTGAAACCCGATTTGTTGCTGCTCTGGCCCGGCAGTGTTGGTCCGGCCCAACGTGAGCAACTCAAGCACTTGAACATCCCGACCTACGTCGCCGAACCGCACAATCTCGAACAACTCATCGCGCAAATTGAAGCGATTGCCAACCAGCTCGGGCGGCCTGAGCGTGGGACGTCGTTGGCCACCGACTTGCGTCAGCGGCTGGACAAACTGCGTCAGCGCTATCGCCGGGATCAGCCGTTGCACGTGTTCTATCAAGTCTGGGATAGGCCTCTGTACACCGTGGGCGGCGGGCAGATCATCAGTGATGCACTCGACGTCTGCGGTGCCCGCAACGTATTTGCCGACCTGACGTTGCCGGCACCGCAAGTCAGCGTGGAGGCGGTGTTGCAGCGCAATCCCGAGGTGATTCTGGCCAGTGACCAGGCCCAGCTGGATGCGTGGAAGGCGTGGCCGCAGGTGGCGGCGGTGATGAACGGGGAATTGTTGCTCGTGACGGATAAAGGGCTGGAGCGACCGAGCGGGCAGATGGTCGAGGCGACGGCCAAATTGTGCCAATTGATCGCGCCCGACCGCTGAGACCGAGGTGCATTCTTCGCGGGCGAGCCTCGCTCTTACAGGATTTGCGTGGGCCGTGAAAACAACGCATCACTTGTAGGAGCGAGGCTTGCCCGCGAAGAGGCCCGCCTTAACGACGCAAATCCAATATCAAATCTCTGGCGTCCAGGTCACCCCAAACATCCACGCCCGACCTTCCTCGCGATATCCGTACTGGCTGCCTTCATGGCTGTACAACACCCGGCTGTAATCCTTGTCCAGCAGGTTATCGACCTTCAGCTGCAGCTTGATCTCACGACTGAGCTCCCAACTGCTGCGCAACTCCAGCAGGGCATAGCCGCCCAATGGCTGTTGATTATTCGGGTCGTCGTAGCTGCTGCTCACCGCTTGCCAACTGGCGCCGAGGCCCAGTCGATCAAACTGCCGATCCAGGTCCAGACTCAAGGTGCGTCGTGCACGGCGGGCCAAGGTATGCCCTGTGTCGCGGTCCCGCGGGTCGATGATCGCCACGCCAAGGTTGCTCCGCCAGCCGAACAGTTCCTGTTTCAATGCCGCTTCGAAACCGTTGATCCGCGCCGAAGCGACGTTTTCCGGGCGTGAGTTGCTGCCGAATATGATCGCGTCTTTCAAGTCCGTTCGGTACAGCGAAGCTTCCAGGCGACTGTACTCGGTCAATTGACTGCGCCATTGCAGCTCATAGCTTTTCGAGGTTTCGGGCTTGAGGTCCGGGTTGCTGAAGTCCGGGTAATACAAGTCGTTGAAAGTTGGTGCTCGGAAGCCTTCGCTGTAGGTCAGCAGTACATCGTTGTCCGGATTCAGCGGCAGGGTAAAGGTACCGCTCCAGCTATTCTGGCCGCCGAATTGCTGGTTCTGGTCGCGGCGCAGGCCGAGTTCGGTGGAGAAACTGTCGGTCCGGTAGCGATGCTGAATGAAAGCTGCACGGTTCCAGCGGCTGTCTTCGTCGAAGATCGTGCTGCTGTTGACCCGGTCTTCGTACCAGTCGCCGCCGAGGATCAGGCTGTTGCGCTCATTGAGTGTCAGGTCGTTCTGCCAGCTCGCCGAATCGCGGTAAGTGTTGAACACGCTGCGTTCATTACTGAGCTTGTCGAGGGTTTTTTCGCGGTTTTCGCTGTGGCCGAATTCGATGCGGGTTTTCCAGATATCGTTAACCTTTGCATCGATGTAGCTGCTGATGCTGCTCACGTCGAATTCGCTATAGGGCTGCTGCTGGACTGATTCGAAAGTGGTCAGGTCGAAGCGACCGAATGGGTTGTCGAATTCGCTCTTGCCACGGTTATCCAACAGATTGGCACCGATTTCGATGTCGTCACTGAGGGCATGACTGAGGCTCAGGCTGAACGACTTGTTGCGATACGCATCGTGATCGCCATCACTGGGATAGGACTCGTGGGTGCGGTTGATCCCGGCGGTTTCATCGAGGCTGGCGCCGAGGTTGAAACGGGTTTTTTCATCGCCACCGGACAAGCCAAGACTACGTTCCCAGGTCTGATTGCTGCCAACACCCACATGCATTTGCGGCCGCAACCCTGGTTCGCCACCACGACAGGTGAAGATCTGGATCACGCCGCCGATCGCGTCGCTGCCATAAATCACCGAGCGGGAGCCGCGCAGCACTTCCACGCGCTCGACCTGTTCGATGTTGATGTGCTGCAAGTTGCTGTCGCCGGAGCTCGAGTTGCCGATCCGTTGGCCGTCCACCAACACGAGGCTTTGCGCCGATTGCGTGCCGCGGATGTAAACCCCCGGCAGACTGCCGCGCCCACCGGTTTGTGCGATTTGCACGCCTGGCACCCGACGCAGCAGATCAGTGACGCTGGTCGGTTGCAGGCGGTCGATGTCTTCGCGGGTGAATACGGTGTTGGCAGCGCTGCTGTCGTTGCGTGCTTCGACCTGGCGGTTGGCGCTGATCAGCACGTCGGGCAGTTTCAGGGCTTGATCGCGTTCGAAGGTGTCGGCCAGCAGCGGGCCGGCCGGCAGCAGGGCCAGCGTCAGGGCGAGGGGGGAGAGATTCATCGGCAATCCGTTGGCGCTTTGAAGCGAATACACATTCGAAATTTGCACAAAACCAATGTGGGAGCGGGCTTGCTCGCGAATACGGTGTGTCAGTCAAAATATCTATCGACTGATACACCGCATTCGCGAGCAAGCCCGCTCCCACAGGTTTGGCGTTTAAATTTTCAGAAGTTGCAGGCGTTCGCGAATCGAAGCCTCGATCCCGGCCTCATCCAACCCACACTCAGCCAGCATCTGCGCAGGCTTGGCGTGTTCGACGTAAGTGTCCGGCAAGCCCAGATGCAAAATCGACTTGAGGATGTTTTCCCGGGCAAGGAACTCGCTGACAGCGCCGCCGGCACCGCCCATGATCGCGTTCTCTTCGACGGTCACCAGCAGCTCGTGGCTGGCGGCGATTTCACGAACCAGCGCTTCGTCGAGGGGTTTGACGAAACGCATGTCGACCACGGTGGCATCCAGCGTCTCGGCGACTTTCAGCGCCGCGGCCAGTTGCACGCCGAACACCAGCAGGGCGACTTTGCTGCCTTGGCGGCGAACCACACCTTTGCCGATTTCGATCGGTTCGAGATTTTTCTCGATGGTCGCATTCGGACCGCTGCCGCGTGGGTAACGCACGGCCGCCGGGCCTTCGTACAAGTGCCCTGTGGTGAGCATTTTGCGCAGCTCGTTTTCGTCGCTCGGGGTCATCACCAGCATGCCGGGGATACAGCGCAGGAACGACAGGTCGAAGCTGCCGGCGTGCGTCGGGCCGTCTTCGCCCACCAGACCTGCGCGGTCGATGGCGAACAGCACATCGAGGTTTTGTACGGCAACGTCATGCACTAGCTGATCGTAGCCGCGCTGCAGGAACGTTGAGTAGATCGCCACCACCGGTTTTGCACCTTCGCAGGCCATACCGGCAGCGAATGTCACGGCGTGTTGTTCGGCAATTGCCACGTCGAAGTAGCGCAGCGGGAAACGCTCGCTGAAGGCTACCAGATCGGAGCCTTCCTTCATGGCAGGAGTGATCCCGACCAGACGCGAGTCGACAGCCGCCATGTCGCACAGCCATTCACCGAACACACCGGAATACTTCGGTCCGCTGGCTTTTTTCGGCGCGGCGGCCGGGGCGTCCAGCGGTTCAAGTTTGGTGATGGCGTGGTAACCGATCGGGTCGACTTCCGCCGGGGCGAAGCCTTTGCCTTTCTTGGTGACGACGTGCAGGAACTGCGGGCCTTTCAGATCGCGCATGTTGCGCAGGGTCGCAATAAGGGTCGGCAGGTCGTGGCCATCGATCGGGCCGATGTAGTTCCAGCCCAGCTCTTCGAACAGCGTGCCGGGAACCAGCATGCCCTTGGCGTATTCTTCGGTGCGACGGGCGATTTCCCAGGCGCCGGGCAGGCGCGACAGCACTTTTTTGCTGCCTTCGCGCATGCTCGCGTAGGTGCGGCTGGAAAGGATTTTCGCCAGATAGTTCGACAAACCGCCGACGTTGCGCGAGATCGACATGTCGTTGTCGTTGAGGATCACCAGCATGTTGGCGTCCACTTCCGGCGCATGGTTCAGCGCTTCGAACGCCATGCCGGCGGTCAGGGCACCGTCGCCGATCACGGCAATCGCCTTGCGATCGCTGTTCTGCAGGCGGGCGGCAATTGCCATGCCCAGCGCTGCGCTGATCGAGGTACTGGAGTGGCCGACGCCAAAGGTGTCGTACTCGCTCTCGGAGCGGCGCGGGAAAGCGGCGATGCCGTCTTTCTGGCGCAGGGTGCCCATGCGCTCGCGACGACCGGTGAGGATCTTGTGCGGATAAGCCTGATGACCCACGTCCCACACCAGCCGGTCGTCCGGGGTGTCGAAAACGTAATGCAACGCGATGGTCAGCTCGATCACGCCCAGGCCGGCACCGAAATGCCCACCGGTCTGACCGACCGTGTAGAGCAATTCCAGGCGCAACTCATCGGCCAGGGTTTCCAGCTCGGCTTCGCCTAACCGGCGCAGGCCGTCCGGCGTGTTAGCACGGTCGAGCAGGGGCGTGGTTGGGCGCTTGCGGGGAATCTCATGAAACGTCGTGGGCATCAGGCGAATCGTTATAGGTATAAAAGATGCGGCAGTTTACCTGATGCATCGGCCCCTGCCCACGCGTTGGTCTTTTTTGGCGGATACGCCGTCAGTTGCGGCGGTCGACGATGTAGCGGGCCAGATCGCGCAATGGCTCGGCTGCTGCGTCAAACGGTCGCAGTGCGTGCAGGGCCTGATCGCGCAGTTCCAGGGCGTAGGTCTTGGCTGCGTCGAGGCCCAGCAGGGCCGGGTAGGTCGGCTTGTCGCGTGCAATGTCCGCACCCTGGCGTTTGCCGAGGGTTGCAGTATCGCTTTCGACGTCGAGAATGTCGTCCTGGACCTGGAATGCCAGGCCGATGGCCTGTGCATAAGCCTGCAGGGATTTCAGTTCGTCCTTCTCTGCACGACCACTGGCCAGGGCGCCGAGTTTGACGCTGACTTCGATCAACGCGCCGGTTTTGTGCCGGTGCATGTACTCGAGGGCTTTCTGGTCGAGCTTCAGGCCAACCGAACCGAGGTCGATGGCTTGACCGCCGACCATGCCCGCCGGGCCTGCAGCCTGCGCCAGGGCGCTGACCATTTGCAGGCGAATCTCTGCGTCGGCGTTGCTCAGGCGTGGGTCGAGCAGGGCGCTGAAGGCCAGGCTCTGCAAACCGTCGCCAGCGAGGATCGCGCAGGCTTCGTCGAATTTCTTGTGGGTAGTCGGCTGGCCGCGACGCAGGTCGTCATCGTCCATCGCCGGCAAATCGTCGTGTACCAGCGAATAAGCGTGAATCAGCTCCACCGCGCAGGCCGCGCCGTTGGCTTGATCGGCCTTGCCGCCCAGCGCTTCGCACGCGGCGTAGGCCAGCAATGGACGCACGCGCTTGCCACCGTTCATTACGCTGTAGCGCATGGCTTCGTACAGGCGGGCCAGTTCAAGGCTCGGCGCGGTGAACAGGGTTTCCAGTGCTGCGTTGACGCGGGCCTGGCTGGTCGCCGAATACGCTGCAATCATTCTGGTTGATCCGCGTCGAAGGGTTCTTCGGCCAACTCACCATCACGCTCGAGCAGCACCTGAACCTTTTGCTCGGCTTGAGCCAGCGCCGCCTGGCAATCGCGGGTCAGACCGATGCCTTGCTCGAAAGCGGTCAGCGAGTCTTCCAGCGACAACTCACCATTCTCCAGACGCTCCACCAGCGTTTGCAGGTCAGCGAGGGACTGTTCGAAATCCAGTGCAGCTTTTTTGCGGGCCATGGCGGCGATTTCCGGTTGACGTTAAACCGGCGCGACACTAGCAGACATGGGGTTTATGGGCAAATGAGAGGGGCGTTTGGTACCGCCGTTTTCTACTGGCTGGCCGCAGCCCCCTGTAGGAGCGAGCTTGCTCGCGAAAAACCCAAAGGCACCGCTGGGCATCTGGTTCACGCGTTATCGTTCACGACCTTCGCGAGCAGGCTCGCTCCTACAGAGGTGGCTTGTCATATTCACGGATTATTCGGCTCATTTTGTGAGCCGAATAAAGACGCTAATCGGCTCACCTTTCCCCCACAAACCGTGATTCACGCCGCATTGTAGGATTCATCTGATTGTTCGGAGCAGAGCGAGCGTCTAACCTTCGCGCCATCGATAACCCGGCATTCCCGGGTCTTTCAGGCGAAACGCAGTATCCGGATCTGTAACGCGCCGAGGATCAGGCGCAAGGTTTCGTCATGCATGGCAGGAGGCGTCACATGCGTTCCTTTCTTTTGCTGCTGATCGGGTGGATCTGTGCGCCAGCCATGGCCGCGCCGGGGGCCGAGTTGTCAGAGCCGGTGGGTGGCTGGCGCTATAACGGTTTGCTGGACCGCACGGAAAACCCGCAAGTCGCCTATCCCACGCCGCCCATCGACCGGGGCGTGCAGCGCAATCGCACGATGATCGAAGGCCAGCTCAAGGCCATCGGTACGCAACGCGGTCCCCACACTTTGGCGGTCAACGGCAATCCACTGAATCTGTACACCGACGATCAGGGACGTTTCGCCCGGCCGTATGCCTTCGGTGCTGGTTCCAACAGCGTCGAAGTGCGCAGCGCCGAAGGCCAGTCGCTCAAGCGCGTTCAATTCTATGAAGCCAATAATTTGCGCACGCCCGCGCGGATTCGCGTGGTGCTGGGTTGGGACGATCCCAAAGCCGAACTCGACCTGCACATCATTACCCCCGATGGCCAACACGCGTTCTGGGCTCACTCCGCGCTGACCAACGGCGGCGGCCTCGATCCGGATGGCGTCGACGGCCCCGGCCCGGAAATGTTCACCATGACCGCACCGCTGCATGGCACCTATCTGGTTTACGTGAACTATTGGGGCAACTTCGGCAGCGGCGGCTATAACTTCGATGAGGCCAGCAACCAGAACGAGGTGATCACCTCGCAGATCAATCTGGTGCTCAACGAAAACACCGTCGACGAGAAACGCGAGACCTTCGTCGTTCCCTTGCGTGCGATCGGTGACCTGCTGCTGGTCAAGACTTTCAACTATTAAGCATCCCGCACCACGGATGAATTGGGTTTGTATACATGAGCGACACCACTGATTTACCGGCAGCAGCCCCGGCCGCCGAAACACCGAGCGTCAAACCGTCCCGCCGTTGGCCGGCCATTGTGGTCGGAGTGTGTCTGGTCGCGGGCGTGGTCGGTGGCATGGGCTGGTTGATGCATAAAAGCAAAGCCCCGGCACCGCAACTGGTGGCTGAAAAGCTCGGCATGAGTCGCCCCGATGCCTTGCTGGAAACCCGGTCGCTGAGTCAGTTGCCCAGGGACCTGCTAGCGGTGCCGTTCCTCAAGGAAACCCTGACCGAAAGTTTCGTCTTCTATTACGAAACACACGCCGATCGCCTCGGGCTGATTGGTAGTTTGCGGCGGATCATTTACGAGCATGACCTGAAGTTGCAGGACAGCCTGATCGAGCAGCTGTTCGATCAACCGGCCGATGTGGCGCTGTGGCGCGGAGCGGATGGGCGACTCAAGGATTTCCTGCTGGTGATGGATCGCGGCGGCCTGGCCAAGGTGCTGGAACCGCTGGCGAAAGTGGCGCTGGATGATTCGCAGCTGAGCAAAATCGCCGAGGTGAAAGTCGGCGCCGAGGACGTGGCGCTCTTTCAACTCACCTATAACGCCAGCAAAGCGCTGCTGTTCGCCTCCCATGGCGACAAACTGGTAGTGATGTCGAATCCGGCCAAGCTCTATGACCCGCAAAGCGGAGTCACCCAGGAGTCGGGTAGCGTCTCGACCCAGGCCATTGCCGCGCTGCTTAACGGCGACAAACTGTTCCCTGAAGCTTTCGGCCTGCAACCCCGTGCGCCGGAGATCAAGCAGCGGTTATCGGTCAATGCCAGTGTGTTGGCCATGGGTTATCAGCGTTTTATCCCCAACTTCGCTGGCCTGCGATTCGACATGGACGACAAGGGCTGGCACAGCTTCCTCGCCATGGACGAACTGGAAAACCAGCCTGATTTCGATTTCAAACCGATCTGGCAAGCCATGCCCATGGGCGCCAGCGCTTGCGTGGCCCTGCCGCTGGCCGCCGAACAACAGAAACCGTTGCTGGTGAAACTCGGTGCCGAAGAAAACGTGGCTCAGGCACTGACTGAACACATGGCCGGTGCGGCGGGCCTGTGCTGGTACGCCGATTCGCGGCTGTACACGCCGTTGCTGGTGGCCAGTTTGAATGACAAGGACAGCGCCAAACTCGACGGCGATCTAGGCAAACTGTTCGGCTCGATGGTCGGCGCCTACGAAGGCAATGTCGAAGAACACGCGTTCCCGGTGGTCGAGAAGCAGGAAGGGGCGAGCCATCAGTGGCAGCGCCAGGTCAGTTCCAACTTCGGCCCGTACCCAGCCAAGGACGCCGAGGACCCAGACGCGATCAGCGGTAAGGCCTTCATGCGCGTCAGCCTGGCGCGCCACGGTTCGACGCTGCTGTTTTCCCTCGACGACAAACTGGTGGACAAGGCACTCGGCACGCTCGACAAACGCTTCCCACCGATGGCGGATGTAGTGCCCAAAGACCTGCTGATGCCGGTTTATTTCGGCCCGGATTCCATGGCGCAACTGATGCAGCAGGAAACCCTCGACAGCCTGCCCCAGGACATGGAGCCAGTGTTCTACAACGCTGCGCAAACCTACCTGATCCCGAAACTGCGCACGCTCGGCGGTTACGGCAAGTACGCGCTGACCTTGCCCGAAGGCAGCGAGCCCGACGGCCACTGGCAATGGCTGCCGCTGGAATGGAAAGCGCTGTGACGAGACTGATCAAAACCTTCGGCCTGCTGGCGCTGCTGCTGACGGGACCGGCATTTGCCATCGAAACACCTGCGCTGGATGTGCAGCAATCTCAGGTGTTTCGCGCCTGGTTCGTGCGCATCGCCCAGGAGCAGCTGACCCAAGGCCCGAGTCCGCGCTGGTATCAGCAAGATTGCGCCGGACTGGTGCGTTTCGCCGCAAACGAAGCGCTGAAAGTGCATGACGACAAGTGGCTGCGTAGCAACGGTCTGTCCAATCGCTACCTGCCGCCGGAGCTGCAACTGAGCGATGCCCAGCGCGGCCTCGCGCAACAGTGGCAACAGGGCGGCGGCAAAGTCGGGCCCTACGTGAACGCGATCAAATTGATCCAGTTCAACAGCCATCTGGTCGGCCGCGATGTGGGTCTGGCTCGGCCCGGTGACCTGATGTTTTCGATCAGGGCGATGACCAGCATCTGATGATCTGGATGGGCCGCTACATCGCCTATCACACCGGCACCACCACACCCACCGATAACGGCATGCGTTCGGCAAGCCTGCAACAACTCATGACATGGAAGGACACCCGATGGATACCCGATGCAGCCAACCCCAACTTCATCGGCGTCTATCGACTGAATTTTCTCTCCCAATGATCGGTGCCCGCATGCTGCGTTTTCTGCCACTGCTGTTGGTTCTGGTGCAGCCTTTTTCGACGGTGTTTGCCGAAGACACCCTTGAGCCTAGCGGCTACACGCCGGTGGCCGGTGAAAGCTTTTTCCTGCTGGCCGACAGCAGTTTCGCCAGTGACGAACAGGCGATGGTGCGCCTCGAAGCGCCTGGTCGCGACTACCGTCGTTTCCGCATGGAGCCTTACGGCGGCGCCGACATTCGCGTGTACCGGATCGACAAGCCGCTGGACTTCCTCAAGCGCCAGAAGAACCTGCACCGAGTGGTCAGCGACGGCCAGTTCAAGGGCGAAGGCCTGTCCAATACCCTGGCCTATCTATGGGACAACTGGTACCGCAAATCCCGTCGAGTGATGCAGCGGGCGTTCTCCTACGAGTCGCGTAAACAAGTCACCGAGGAGGTGCCGGAATTGAAGATGGGCGCCACCATGGCCGCGCCAACGCCCTACGATGCGCAGCCGCAATTCGCATTGATTCCCGGCCTGCCGGTGGTCAGTCAGTTCCGTTATCCACTGTGGCAGGCCAAACCGATCCAGCCGCCTGAGGGCGTGAACCTGGCCGGGTCTTCCAGCGAATTTGTCAGCGTTGCGCCGGGCAACGTCTACATCCCGTTGGGTAACCTGAAGCCGGGTCTGTATCTGGTGGAAGCGCTGATCGGCAAGTATCGCGCGACCACCATGGTCTTCGTCTCCAACACCGTGGCCGTGAGCAAGATTGCCGGCGATGAATTGCTGGTGTGGGCCGCGCGCAAACACGAGGGCAGTTCGGTGCCCAAGGTCGATGTGCTGTGGACCGATGGCCTGGGCGTGATGAGCAGCGGCACCACCGATGCCGAGGGTTTGCTGCGGCTGAAACACGTCAGCCCGGAGCGTTCGTTCGTGATCGGCGAAGACGAAGAGGGCGGCGTTTTCGTCTCCGAGAACTTCTACTACGACAGCGAAATCTACGACACCAAACTCTATGCCTTCACCGACCGGCCGCTGTATCGGCCGGGGGATTGGGTGTCGCTGAAAATCGTCGGGCGTGAGTTCAAGAATGCCCGGGATTCGGTGCAGCCAGCCGCAGCCGATGTCAATGTGACCGTGCTGGATGCGACTGGTACGGCCCTGCAAAGCCTGGACTTGAAACTCGATTCGAAGGCCGGTACCCAAGGCAGATTCCAGTTGCCCGACAATGCGGTGGCTGGCGGTTATGAACTGCGCTTCAGCTACAAGGATCAGGCCTATAGCAGCGCCTTCCGTGTAGCCGAATACATCAAGCCGCACTTCGAGATTTCGCTGAACCTGGTCAAGCAGGATTACCGCACCGGTGAACCGGTGAAAGGCAATCTGGTGCTGCTGTACCCGGACGGCAAACCGGTGGCCAACGCCAAACTCAGCCTGAGCCTGCGCGCCCAGCAATTGTCGATGGTCGACAACGAGCTGCAATACCTGGGGCAATTCCCGGTGGAGCTGACCAGCACCGAACTGACTACCGACGCCAAGGGCAACGCTACGCTCGATCTGCCGGCGGCCGAGAAACCGAGCCGTTACATGCTCACCGTGTTTGCCAGCGATGGAGCGGCATATCGGGTCAAGACCACCAAAGAAATTCTCATCGATCGCGGTGCGGCGAATTTCCGCTTGAGCGCACCGCAGCGCTTCAGTGCGGTGGGCGACAAAGTTGCATTCAGTTATGCCAATGAAAGCGAGCAAGCAGAGACGGTCGCACCGAGCAGCTACGGCTGGGTACGTCTGGAAGATCAGAGCACCGGCGAAGGCAAACTTACGCCGACTGATAAAGGCTTCACCCTGGCCTTCGAGCGTGCGGGCACTTACAACCTGACGCTTAGGGATGACCATGGCCGAACCCTCGGCGCTACCGGGCATTCAGTCACTGGCGATGGTGTCAAGGCCGTGCCGGGCACGGTGGAAATCGTCCTCGACAAGCCCGAGTACAAGGCGGGCGATGAAGCGCTGGCGCTGATCACTTTCCCCGAGCCGATCAGCGATGCGCTGCTGTCGCTGGAACGTGACAAGGTCGAGGCCACGGCGTTGCTGTCCAAGGGTAGTGACTGGTTGAAAACGGAAAAACTCAGCGATACCCAATACCGCGCGCGCATTCCAGTGAAGGAAAGTTTCACCCCGAACCTGACGTTCTCGGTGCTCTACACCAAGGGCGGTCAGTACAGTTTCCAGAACGCCGGTATCAAGGTTATCGCACCGCAGATTGACGTGGCCATTGCCACGGACAAGGAAACCTATCAACCCGGTGACACCGTGTCCGTGGACCTGACCACGCAGTTCGCCGGCAAGCCAATCCCGGCGCATTTGACGGTCAGCGTGGTCGACGAAATGGTCTACGCGCTGCAACCGGAAGTGGCGCCGACCATCGACCAGTTCTTCTACCATCCACGGCGCAACAACGTGCGCACCAGCGCCAGTCTGTCGTTTATCAGCTACGACGTTGCGCTGCCCGGCAGCCCCGGTGCACCGGGCAAAGCCAACCGCAGCGAGCGCGGCGTGAAGGTGCTGGAACGGCCGCGTCGCGAAGACGTCGACACCGCTTCGTGGCAACCGGAACTGGTGACCGATGCCAACGGTAAAACCCGTTTCATCTTCAAGATGCCTGACTCGCTGACCCGCTGGCGCATCACCGCCCGGGCCATCGCCGATGACGGCGCGGTGGGGCAGAAGAAGCAGTTCGTGCGCTCGGAGAAACCGCTGTATTTGAAGTGGAGCGGGCCGAGCAAATTCCGCGCGGGGGATAAACCGGATCTCGGCGTGTTCGCTTTCAGTCAATCTGAAAACCCGGTCAAGGCCGAGCTGGTGATTCTTTACGCGGGCAGCGAACAGCGTGTTCCCGTCACGCTCAATAGTGGCATCAACTACATCGCGCTGCCGACGTTTGCGCTGACCAATGGCGAGTGGACCGCCGAACTGGTGCAGGACGGTAAAATCGCCGATGCCTTGGCGGTGCGCTTGACCGCCACAGGTGAGGGCTGGCAGGTCACGCAAAGCCAAAGTCTGGACGTGGCCAGCGGTGAGACGCCGCTGACTTTGCCTGCGGATGCGAGCGACATTCGCTTGCGGCTGGATGACAGCCCGCAAGCACTGTTCCGCTCGGCCCTCGATGATCTGCTGAGTTACCCGTATGGTGGCGTCGAGCAAACCGCCAGTCGTTTGCTGCCGCTGAGCATTGCCTATCCCGCCCTGTCGTCGAACCCGCAGATTCGCGATCGCTTGCGCCTGATCATGCAAAATAGCCGCCTGCGTCTGGTGCAAATGGCCGGGCCTTCGGCGAGTTTCACCTGGTGGGGCATGGACGGTGAGCCGGATGCGTTCCTTACCGCCTACGCCTATTACGCTGACTGGCACGCCAGCCGAGTGCTGGAGTTGAGCCTGCCGCCGGAGCATTGGCAGCGGGTGCTGGAGGTCTACGCCAAACAGGCTAAAAACACGCCTCTATTACAGAGGGCGCTGATCCTGTCGTTCGCCAAACAGATGCAGTTGCCGGTGAACACCTTGCTCAGCGGCTTGATGGACGACCTGGCGATAGCGGGCGAGGGCAACGCCGCGAATCTGATGGACGATGGCGAAGACAGCATTGTCATGAGCGATCCGGATTCGGCGCTCGGCTTGGCGGCTGCACGGGTATTGACTGCATCGCTGGCGCGTCAGGCGAAAGTGAACTTGCCGGATGCTTTCAATCGGCAACTAACCGACGCGCAGCAACGATTGGCCGTCAGCTCCCAGCCATTTGCCGAGGCTTTGAACCTGTCGTTGCAACCTTTCGATCAGGCTCGCGCAACAGCTTTGTTGCAACGGTTGCTGCCTCAACAATCGACGCTGGAGCGCGCGTTGGCACTGACCTGGTTGCAACGCAGCATCGAGCAGGCCTCGCCCACTATCGCGCTGGCGCCGGGTGAAGGCTGGAAGAAAATGTACGGTGATACCGGTGAGATGTATTGGACGTGGCAGGGTGCTTCGCCCGTGCCTTCGGCGTTGTCACTGACTGGAGCGCAGGAGCGCCCGCTGCGCGCCACATTGAGTTTCCAGACCCGGCAACCGCCGGTTGATCCGATGGCCGTGACTATCACTCGACGCCTGTCGCGACTGGTGCCGGGTGACGAAGCCTTCACCTTCAAACTGGAGCCGATCGGCACCACGCCGCTGTCCAGTGACAGTCTGTATCTGGACGAAGTGATCGTCACCAGCAAGGCAGCCAAACCGTTGCGCTACGGCCTGCTCGAAGTGCCGCTGCCACCGGGCGCCGATGTCGAGCGCACCACGTGGGGCATCAAGCTCATGGGTAAATCCGGCACCGAGCCCACGGCACTGGAAAGGGCCCGTTTCGAGCCGGGGCAACTGGCTTATGCGGTGCCGGTGGATGCGCTGAGCGGCGAATTGCGTCTGCGGCATTTGGTGCGTTTCTCGCAGAAAGGCCAGTTCAACCTGCCGCCGGTGCGTTTCACCCAAGTGTATGCGCCACAGCATCAGGCTCAGGAACAGAAACCGGCGCTCGGTCAGGTCACGGTCCACTGATATGTTCCGTCTTCTGGTCTGTCTGCTGTGTTTGATTCCAGCGCTGGTGGTGGCGCAGGAAGAACAGTTGCGCGTGGCTTTCAAAGGGGAGTTATTGTCTTTGAGCCGGACTCAACTGCTGGCACGCGAGCCGTTGCCCGATACGTTGCAGACGCCATTGGGCAGTGTGTGGAAGCTGTTTGTGTACGGCTGGCTGGTGGATACCGGCGCTCGTGAGCCGGCCTATGAGTGTCGCGGGCAGTTGAAAGAGGAAGTTTATTGCTGCTCCGCGGGCGGCAAGATCGAGCGGGATCAGGCGTTGGTGAAGTCCTGTGGGTTGTATTTTAACCCGGCACGCTTGGGTATTAGCGATGCGAGTTGGCGGGCGTACTGGCAATCGCGGCAGGCGCCGGAGTGGTTGTCGAATTTGCGTTCACTGCAGCCTGCGACGCGGGTTTCGGTGGCTGAGTTGTTGCGGATGTTGGCGGTGATGCCAGCGCAGGAACGGGCGCGGCAGGCGTTACTCGATGTGGTCTTGAATGCCGCTGACGGCAACGTCGTGGGTGAACTCGGTAGCCGCTTGCGAGTGAAAACCTGGAGCTGGCTGGGAGATCAGGATTCTTCTTCGCGTCAGGGTGGGTTTGCCGGTTGGACTGCGGACGGTACGCCGATCTGGGCTGGCGGGCGCGGGACCAGTCAGCGGGTTTTGCGTGACTACGCCCAGGCAGTGTCGGCGGTCGTGCCTGTTGAGTGGCCAACCGACGCGGGGCGTTGTGTCGAAGTCAGCCTGTTCTCCCGCTATCCGCTTAAACGGTTGTTGGCGGGCAACAGCGAAGTATCCTCAGGGCCGTTGCGAGGCGACTACCGCGTCGAATTTGCCAACGGCAATCAACTCGATATCCATAGCGATGGCGAACTGTTTTTACTCAATGACAAGCTCGTCGCCCGTCTGGATCGCGAAGAATACGTCGCCCGCGTGCTTCAGCGCGAAGCCACCCCCGAACCTGTCGAAGCCGCCAAAGCCCTGGCCGTGGCCATCCGCACCTACCTGCTGCAAAACGCTACGCGCAATGGCGACTGCCTCAGCATCGACGACAGCAGTCAGCGCCAGCGTGTTGCCCCACGCCCGGCCAGCCCCGAAGCGCGCAGCATCGCCGCATGGACCAGTGATCTGGTGCTGGCCGGCAGCACCGTCACTTACCATTCCGATCAACCCGGCCCGGACAAACTGTCCTGGCAGCAAGCCGTCGAGCAGGCCAATGCTGGCCAGCGCTACGATGCAATTTTGCTGCACGCCTATCCACGCGCCAGCCTCAGCCGTTGGGACAATCCGGTCGCTTCCTGCGAAGCGCTGCCCGCCGCACAGGACTGGCTGCAAAAACAACGGCGCGGCTGGCGCCCGAGGCTGGAAAGCGAAACCGGCTACAACGAAGTCAGCACGTTCGCGGTTTGCCGCCTGACCTTTGGCCGACCCTATGTCGATCGCGAACGCCAGCGCATCTACGTGCGCGGCGTACTCACGCTGCAAGATCGCCTCGACCTGACTCACGAGTACCTGCACCTGGCCTTCGAAGCACACCCCAATGGCCAGAATGAAACTTACATCGAAGGGCTCGCCCGCCACCTTTTGCTGGAATAGACCATGACACTTCGCTATCCACAGGTCTTGCTGTTGCTCTGCGCGTTCGCGGCGTTATCGCCTGCGATGGCCGCCGACGGCGTAAAACTCGTCACCCCGGTCGGCGGCTGGCGTACCGGCGCGCCCGAAGGCGAGGGCGAAAATTTTCGCCAGACCGTCAACTACCCCGCCTCTTCGGTAAACACTCCGGCAGGGCAGGCCAATACCGCTCGCATCGCCGGACAGATCAAAACCACACCTAAATCCAATGAGCCCGGCAGATTGATCGTGAACGGCGTCAGCATGCCCCTGAAAATCGATCCCGCCGGCCGATTTGATCGCCCATTCTCATTCCCCAATGGCAGCAACAGTGTCGAAGTCCGCAGCCCCGACGGCCAGCAACGCCGGCGCACGCAATTTTTCAACGCCAGTGGCGGAGCGACACCTGCCAAGTTGCGAGTGTTGTTGGCGTGGGACAGCGATGGCACAGATCTGGACTTGCACCTCATCACACCCGACGGCGCCCACATCTGGTACGGCGACCGCGTAGCGCCTAACGGCGCAGCACTCGATGTCGACGTCACCACCGGCTACGGCCCCGAGATATTCGCCATGCCGGCACCGATCAAAGGGCAGTATCTGGTGTATGTGAACTACTTCGGCGGTGGCTATCGCAGTGATGAAGAAGGGCAGGAGGATGCGGTTCAGCCGCTGACGACGGCGCAGGTGACGGTGATTACGCAAGAGGGGACGCCGAGCGAGAAGATGGAAACGTTTCTGGTGCCGATGCGGGCGGTGGGGGAGTTGACGTTGGTTAAGGCGTTTAGTTATCCATAATAGTGGCTGAGTGAGCCTCTCTTTGAAGTGTGTTTGTCGCAGCAGTGCTGCGACAAATCAAATTAGTCAGCAGGCTGCTGACCGATTCGGTCCTGTGCATCTTGGTAGGCGGCCTCACGTTCGCGTTTACCGATCGCAATCACAAACACCACAACTTCCTGATCAAGCACTTGATAGATCAAACGATAGCCGGCAGTGCGCAGCTTTAGCTTGTAGCAATCCGGCAAATTACGAAGTCGGTTGGCTTCGACGCGAGGATTTTCCAACACTTCAGCGAGTTTCTTTTTGAACTGCTGGCGCAAGGTATCGCCCAGCTTGTTCCACTCTTTCAATGCACGACGATCAAATTCAAGGTTATAGGTCATCCAGACTTACCTTTACTCGCTGGGGGGCGGCAAGGCGTTCTGTGACAACTGCGATAAGCGCTTCATCTTCTTCGCTAAGCAATGCAGCTTTGAAAGGCAATTTGCCTCGTTCTGCGACGTATTGAAGGGTTTGACGCAGAAGTTCGGAGGGTGTAACGCCGAGTTTTTCCAGTTCGGCAAAGGACCGCTGCTTCAGCTCATCGTCGATGCGGATGTTGATGGAGGCCATGGTGAAATACCTGTAATGACGTTTGTCGTTACGGTAGCAATCGTTGCCTTGTCCGACAACCCCCAAACAGCGCTTTCAGACGATGGGTCTACTTTCTTTCAGGCATTAAAAAGCCGGCTTGTGGCCGGCATTTCTTTAGTTCGCAGATTTTCGCAGATTTCCTAAAAGCCTAGATTTTACAAGGCTTTAAGCCTACTATCAGTTCATAAGTGTCCGCCGTATATCGCTGGAAACCGCGATTAGGGTGTGGGTCAAAGTGTGGGTCGGACTGAGGAGGCTTTATGGGCAAGCTGACGATCAAGGCAATCGAATCACTTGCCCGGTCTGGAGGCGCAGGCAAAACCAACGACGGTGATGGTCTGTATTTCCAGATAAGCAAAGCTGGGGTGTCCAGTTGGATTTTCCGCTACAAGATTGAGGGCAAAGGTCGTGAAATGGGCCTGGGTCCTTATCCAATCATCACTCTTGCGAAGGCCCGCGAACTGGCCGCAGATCAACGCAAGATCTTGGCTGCTGGCAGTGACCCTCTGGCCGCCCGTGATCTTGAGCGAGAGGTGAAGCGCGAAGCCGAGCGACAAGCGCAATCGCGTCGGGTGACTTTTGAGTCGCTTGCGACTGAATACCGCAATGCTCATGGTTCTGCCTGGTCGGAAAAGTGGCGTAAGGGCTGGCTGCGAAAACTGGAGCTGTATGCCTTCCCCATCATCGGCAAGCTGCCTGCTGCTGAGGTTCAGACCGAGCAGGTCCTGAAAGTACTTCGCCCCATCTGGGCAACCAAGACCCGCACCGCCGACGAGGTGCGTGGACAAATCGAGCAGGTCCTAGATGCCGCCAAGGCGCACAAGCTGCGCGATGGCGACAATCCTGCACGCTGGCGCGGGCATCTGGACAGCCTGCTGAGCAAAGTGGAAAAGAAAAAAGCTCGCCAGCGCCAGCACTTCCCAGCGATGAAGTGGAAGGATGTGCCGACGCTTATGGTCAAGCTGTCGATGGACCAATCTCGCGCCTCTATGGCGGCCCGCCTGCTAATCCTCACTGGCGCGCGCTCACTCATGGTCCGCTTTGCAAAATGGTCGGAGTTCGACTTGAAAGCAGGTATCTGGTCGCTGCCTGCCGAGCGGATGAAAATGCGCCAGGCCTTCAACATTCCTCTGGCTCCGGAAGTTGTTGTGCTGCTGGAAGGCCTGCCGCGCGTTGAGGACAGCTCCTACCTGTTCACTGGTCAGGGCAAGACTGGCGTTATGCATGCCAACGCAATCCGCAACCTGTTGCACGGCCTCGGGCATGATGAAGTGACCCGTCATGGCTTCCGGTCAAGCTTCCGTGACTGGGCAAGCGAATACACTCAGTATCCTCGTGAAGTCTGCGAACTGGCCTTGGCCCACGACGAGCGTGACCAGACCGAGGCCGCCTATTCCCGATCCGATTTCATCGAGAAGCGCCGCGCCTTGATGGCTGATTGGGCGAAATTCATTACCACGCCGCCAGCGGCAAACGTCATTCAAGGCGACTTCAAGCGCGCCTAACCGAGTTATGACCAGTCTAGTCCGACGGGGCGAAAAGCGAGATTACCTACCTCGTTGGCTGGTCGCCTTTTTTGTGTAGGTTGCCTGTGGAGGCGCAGCAGTGGCCAAAATTACAAGACTGCAAGATCTGCCAGGGTGGTTCGACCTGAAGAAATACAAGGGAGCTGAATCGTTCAGGGCTTTTGAGTGGATGAAACAACTGGAGCGACGCAGTGATCTGCTGAGGCACTACCCTGGGGATGACTCCTCTCAAGATGTACCGGAATTCCTTCAAGACACTCTCTGCATGACGTGGCAGTGGGGCATGGAAGAAGGGGCAAGTCAGATTTGGGAGAATCCTATCGAGGATCAACCAGAAAGCATGCCAAACCAATGGGTTTCAGATAGTCCGTGTCTACCGGTCAAACCAGTCAGCGTGAATGATCTCGCCAGGCAAATGGCCCGAGACAAGCAGGCGGTGAGAGACGGCAAGGTGAAAAAGAGCCAATACCATAAGTGGGCGGCAATCAATTCTGAGATTCAACCTCTGCCAGATCGGCCACCGGCGATTCCGCTCCTGCACGGAGTCCTTCCCAGTGACCAGACAACTCCGTTGTCCATCGATTATTACAAAGGTGCCCCTGCGTCGCCTGTTATACAAGTTGATTTAAGCGTACCTGACAGCGTGCTGAAAAAAGCATTCTCGGCATTGCTAAAAGAGGCTAGGGCCGCGCAGTTCTGCGGACCAAAGGGGAAAAATAAGATGTATGAACGATGGGTTCGCTACGGCTTGTTGCCGTATCTTGACCTTCGGATTTGGGAGCTTTTGACCGGCAATCGCATCAATCGTGTTGTGATGGCCGATGCGGTCGGTTATGTCAAAGGCGACAGCTCGTTCAACAATACAGTCGTTCCGCTGGCTATTGGTCTGATGCGCGACCTGTCAGAACTTAGAGCGCTAGCCGCTGTCGAGGCTGTGACTCAAGCCCCGGCTGGTTCGGTGGTTTTCGAGGACTGAAATTTTCCGTAAGTTTTTGATCGATAAAACTTGGATCGAAATTGCCCGCTTTGGTCTATTCAATGCGTAGCCATCCGCAGCGCGAGCTGCAAAGTCGAAAGGAAGACGAAGATGGCCGCAACCAACCAAGCACACGCCGCACAAGTAGTCACGCAACGCGCAGAGCGCGCCCAGCGCCGCATCCTGCGCCTGCCGACTGTGAAAGAAGTCACGGGCCTGGGTCGCACCAAAATCTATGACCTGATGAAAGAGGGCCGTTTTCCTAAGGCCCGGCGCATCGCTGGCGCCCACGCGGTAGGCTGGGACTCGCTGGAGGTAGATGCCTGGATTTCCGAGCAGATGGGGGAGTGCCAGTAATGAAAAATGGCCACCCCTTTGCCGGCAGAGCGGCCGCACTCGCGGCCGGATTGTCAGTCCGATCAAGCGCCTGTTCCTTTGTGGCTCCGTCTCCAGCCTTCTGATTACAACGGCGCAGTTCGCCCTGTATTGGCTGGTCCTGGGGGCGATGATGACCAATACCGACTGCCGTATCGAGGATGATGAGAACTTCATCTTCGATGAGGTTCTCTCGCTGCTTGATGGCTACGCCTGCAGCAGCATTCCGTCCGAATCCGTGGTATCCGGCAACTTCCTGACCCCGCAGGAGGCGTAACCCATGCACATCAAACAACCCGCAAAAAAACGCGGGCCGGCAGCGTTCGGCCTGAAGAAAGTCAGCGCTGGCAAGCCTGCGCTGGCGTCTATCCATGTTGAAATTCAGCGCATCGCCGGTGCGGCTCTGCCCGCTGCCGACAATCTGCTGGCCGACTGGTTGCCAGATGGCACTCGCAAGGGCAAAGAGTACTGGCCGACCAACCCGGTACGCGGTGACCGTAAGCCCGGGTCGTTCAGCATCAACTTGCACACCGGCAAATGGAACGACTTCGCCAGCGGCGACAAAGGCGGCGACCTTGTGTCGCTGCTGGCCTACCTGCGCGGCTGCTCGCAGATCGAGGCTGCCCGCATCCTTGCCGGGCAACTCGGGCTGCAGTTCGGCGTGGACCACAAGCGTGACCATGTTGACGAGGAGGTCGCGCGCCAGCGTATGGCCCGCCAGCGTGAACAGCGTCAGCAGCAAGAAGATGAAGAAACGCGGGCCAAGTGGGAGGAGGCCGCCGC
The DNA here is from genome assembly GCF_002277815.1 of Pseudomonas sp. ERMR1:02. Taxonomy (GTDB): domain Bacteria; phylum Pseudomonadota; class Gammaproteobacteria; order Pseudomonadales; family Pseudomonadaceae; genus Aquipseudomonas. The sequence continues at coordinate 355,034 of NZ_NKJI01000004.1, read as the reverse complement.
TAGTGCGCGTCGCGACTGGGCGCTCGCTGGCCCGGCTGACCCCAACCATCCGTACCTGGTTCGCAAGCGCATCAAACCCCATCATCTGCGTCAGCTCGGCAGCGAGTTGTTGGTTCCCATCTGCTGGCGCGGCGAATTGGTGAGCCTCCAACGCATCAAGTCCGATGGCATCAAGCTTTTCCTTTCGGGTGGCCGGATCAGCGGTTGCTACTGCCTGTTCGGGCGTATTGAGGCTGGCGTCGAGCTGTTCATCGTCGAGGGCATTGCAACGGCTGCCACACTTCACGAGCAGACCGGCAAGCCGGTAGTCGCTGCAATGAGCGCCGGTAACTTGCTGCCGGCTGGCTTGGAGTTGAAGCACCTCCAGCCCAATGCCGTGCTGGTCGTCGGCGGCGATGACGACCGCGCCAAGGAAGCTGAGGGCAAGCCCAACGCGGGCAAGCTGGCGGCCATCCATGCGGCTTCGATGCTCAACTGCGGGTACGTCCTGCCGGCCTGGCCGGAGGGTGCGCCGCTGCATCTGTCCGACTTCAACGATTTGGCCGTCTGGCACGAGGTGCGGGTATGAATGCGCCCCTGATGACCGAAATTCAGACCCCGGCTGGGCTGGCGCCTAAGCCGCTGCTACCGGATACCGCGCCGCCGACGCTCTATCCCTTGGACGCCTTGCCCTACGTGATGCGCGGCGCAGTCGAGGCCATTGTCGAACATGCAATGGTGCCTGCCGCTATCGCCGGACAGTGCGTTGTCGGCGCGGGCACCCATATGGCGCAGCCCCGGGTCAACGCTTGGCACCCCAACGGCAAACCTGAAGGGGCGCCCTGCTCGCTGTTCATGCTGTCACTGTTCGATTCGGGGGAGGGCAAGTCGAGCGCGCGTGAATTGGCCTTCAAGACAACTGACGAAGCGGAGAAGGAGGCGCGCGCACGCCACCGCCAAGCCTGCGCGGAGATTGAGACAATGGCTGCCGGCCTGAAGGGCAAGGCGCGTGAAGAGTTCTTGGCTGCACACCCGCTGCCGCCCGATCCGAAAACCCAATACAGCGATGCGACTTTCGAGCCGCTGGTTGGTGATTTCATCCGGGGCAAAGCGGCTGCAAGCTGGGACACGGACGAAGGCGGGCAAATGCTCGGCGGTCACTCGCTCAAGGCTGACACTGTGGCCGCGACCCTTGGCGGCCTGACTACAGTCTTTAGTTCGGGGAAATTCGAGCGCACCCGCTCGCGCGGCAACCTGGAAGGTTCCGGCGTAGCCTACAACCGCCGCCTGAGTATTCACTTGATGGCGCAACCGGTAACCGTGGCGGAGGCATTGAGCAATCCGTTGTTGGTCGGGCAGGGCTTCCTTGCACGCTTCCTACTCGCGGCGCCGGATAGTCTGGCCGGCACCTGCTTCATCACTATTGAGTCACTGCAGCGCAAATCCTACGCAGACCCGCGTCTGCAAGCGTACTGGTCGCGCTGCAAAGAGATCGCCGCCAGCCCGGAACATATTGACCCGGAAACCGGTGAGGTCGCCCCACCCGTTTTGGAGCCTGATGCAGAGGCTAAACAGGTTTGGGTGGACTTCCGAAACGAGATCGAAAGCGAGCGCGGGCCGCTCGGGATGTTCGCTGGCATGAAGCCGTTCGCCGCCCGAAGCGCCGAACAGGCGTTGCGCCTGGCTGCGGTGCTCGGCTGCTTTGAGGGTGTCAAGCAGATCGATGCCGACTGCATGCGTCGCGCCTGCATGCTGGCGCGCTATTCTCTCGATGAGTGGCTGCGCTACATCGACGCAGGCGCGAATGGTCCCGAGATGAAGCTCGCCGCCGAGCTGATGAGCTGGTTGCGCGATCCCAAGCGCGCTGCAAAGTGGCAAGAGTTTCACGCCAATGATCTGGGCAAGTCGGGGCCGGCTGCAGTTCGTTCGGCCAAGGTGCGTGACGAGGTGCTGGCCATTTTGCTGAAACATCACCACCTGCTGAGCAGCGACGGCAAGCAATTCAAGATCAATCCCCTTGCGGAAGCTGCGGATTCTGCGGAAACCCAGCAATTGCGTGGCTTTGCGATTGCGGAAGATCTGCGGAAAGTTGCGGAAGTTGCACAGTTTGCCTCCGCTCCCCGTCCAGCATCAGCAGCGCTTCCGCAAACTTCCGCATGCTGAAGCCCAGCATTTGCGCGGCCTTCCGCAGAATCCGCAGAATCCGCAACTCCCTGCATCCGCAAACGTGAAAAGCGAACAGATGTGGGAGTTGAAGCTTTGAGCGCCGCCGAGCTAATGCACCGCGCGAGTACGGCCGGTGTCGAGATGGTGGTCAGCCAGGATGGCTGCCTGCAACTGCGTGCGGTTCATCCACCGTCTGACGACCTGCTGGCCGAGTTGGCCGCGCACAAGATCGAGATCATCATCGCTCTGAATGCGGCCAACGACTCGATGCTATCGAGTGCCTGGCTTTCGCGTGTCGCACACCTGCTCGAGACCCGTCCAGCCGTATTGCTGGAAGAGCGGCATTTGGAGTCGCACGACCTTGTCGAACTGGCCGATGCGGATGTCGTGCTGGTGGCCAACATCATCCGTACTAACCCAGCGTGGATCGACCGGCCGCGGCGGGTCGAGCAATCGGTCGAGGTCCGCGCCGTGGAGGAGGTTAAGCCGCAGCACATCATCCTCACCGCCGTTACAGCGTCACAGGCATGGCGAGAGGCTGATGTGGCACACACCAACCACTTGATGGGCTGCGACGAATGTTATTCGGCAACGGGCCGTTACTGCGCGGCTGGTGTTGATCTGCGCCAGCGTTATAACAACACCCCGATGGAGACGAGCGAATGAGTAATATCCCGGCAAAAAAGTTCGCTATGGCGGAGACGGAGGAGCAGGCCCTCGCCATTAATTATCTGACTCCGGAGTGCTTGAGCGCCGCATTGCTTGTCAGCAGTAACCTGATCGGCGAAACGCCGTTTACCGAGGTCATCCTCGAATTGAGCCGGCAGACGGCTGCAATCAACAACGGTGACATGACTCAAGCAGAAAACATGCTAGTGGCGCAGGCTCATACTCTAAACGTTCTTTTCACGCAGCTCACGACTCGTGCACTCTCGGCTAAACAAATGAGCGGGCTGGAGTCCTACATGCGTCTCGCACTTAAGGCTCAGAACCAGGCCCGGGCCACCTTGCAGACCTTGGGCGAACTCAAAACCCCCAAGCAGGTTGCTTTCGTGAAGCAGGCGAATATCGGCAATCAGGTCCAGGTCAACAACGGTATTCAAGAGAAGCCCGCGCGCACGCGGAAAACCAAAAAAGCGCAGAACGAACTATTGGAGGTTGAGCATGGCGAACGGCTGGACACCCGAGCGACGGGCAAGGCAGGCGGAGCTGATCCGGCAATGGCGACCTTGGGAGCAAAGCACCGGACCACGTAGCGTCGAGGGTAAGACGGCTTCATCGCGCAATGCCTGGACGGGTGGGGTGAGGCCGATGCTGCGAGAGCTGGCCGAGGAGTTGCGAGAGCAGGACAAGATTCGTCGTGAGATCCTGGATTGAGCGAAACATTACTCACGAGTGCCTGAGCGACGCCTCATCGCTCGATCATCTCCTCTGCAAGCACCGACCTGTGATCAGGTCGGTCTCGTCACTTCACTCGCGTCATTCTCAACCGGTGGCGGCATTGACCATGGCCTCGAGCAATGCAGTCTGAACCGCCTGAACCTTGTCAATGGCAGCCTCGTCATGACTGACGATAAAGTTTTGAATGGTGTTCACGTCCCCATAAAACTTTGACTTGGGCGATAAAAGGGTCATTTCGAGCGCGGCCGCGTGAAGGAATTGCGAGCAAAGATTTCGACCATGGACGGTCCGACCGGCATACAACGGAATATTGACCCCATTCTGAACAATGGCGGTGTATTTGATGTGCATATCATAATCATGCAACCTTGGATGATACTGAGACACGAAATCCGCAAGGTCTGGGTAACTGGAGAGCACACGCGCAAAAGTCTCGGACTGTGTCTTGCCCTTGAGCCGGTTGCAGCGCTCGCAACTGACTGCAAGATTCCAGAAATGTAAGGTGAATCTTGGATGCTCGGACCGGGGGAGGACGTGTTCAATGGGGCGGGAGTAACCGCCTTTAAGGAGAGGTTCCCGACAATAGCAACACTGCTCGTCCTGCAACTCAGCCAAATGATCGCGAAGGGCAGCCATCAGCTCCGCTCCCTTTATTAGACCTGCTGGTGTCTGCCACTCAGTCGCGTAGAATGCGCCCCAGACATCGCGGCTTTCCCTGCGTGAAGCATCGAAGAAATTCTCGCTCTTCATGATTTTCGCTGCATGGGGCCGACGCTTCACCCTCTTGTGGCTCTTCGCCAGATACTCCGCTTCTTCTGCTTGCCGGTCACGACCTGCGGGTAACAGACTCACCGCCCACCCTCCCCAGTCTCCTGAGCCCAGGTTTGCAACTGACCCAATGCCTCGAGAGTTTTTTCGATGAGCACAAGTTCGCTATCAAGGGATGAACTGCGCAATTGCCCAGTTGCCGAGTGGACGGTACGGCGCATCGCAACCAGCTCCTCCTTTAAGCGGGTGACGGCCTGTAGATTTTGATGCTCCGTGTTCACGGCTTTAATGGCCTCCGAGACAATCGCAGCACAGCGTTCGTGTACTTGTCGGTTATTTTCAGTATGGGTGCCAAAGCCAGTGAACAGTACCCGCTCAACAGAACCACGATCATGGACTCGCAGAGGGATCAACTGCTGATCTCGGGCAACAAAGCAATGATTGCTGGCGGTCAACGCGCTCGTTACCAGGAGAGGAGAGTGCGTCGCTATCACCATGTCGCACTCGAAGTGCTCACACATCCTGCTCAGCATGACGGGCAACAAGCGCTGCCAACTCACATGCAGGCTTATCTCTGGTTCATCGATCAATATGAGTGCGTTTGGCGTCGCCGAAACTGCCACCTTCACCAGCAAGGCCAGCATTTGCTGTTCTCCCGAACTCAGTTCGGAGAATGGTGTGACCTCACTGCGCGTGCTCATGCGCCCCAGCGCAGGCTGCATACTCGCCAGAGCGCTCGGCTCAACCAAACCGATATTTTCCCTGGCGAGGTCGCTCAGCAGAACGGTCGAGCTGACCAGCAAATCGGTATCCTGGCTGTCCCATTCAGATGTAAAAGGCACCAAATACCGCCGCGCCCTGAAATCCAACAGTTCCAATCCCATACTGAACGCAGCCAGTCGATGAGGATCACAATGAATGTCAAACATCTTCTTACCCATGTCCAAGGCAAGCTTCTTTGCTGACGCTGTCGAATTAGCGTTGCGGGTACCCTCATAACGGAAAAAAACGTCCTCTTTGTTTTTCTGGGCTCGATGGGGAAACCGATCACTAAAGCCAAAAGCCACCCCAATGGTGGTGCGCCCTTGCTCAACAGACTGTTCTGCAATTTCACGCAGCAGCAGGCTCTTACCCTCACCATTGTTTCCAATCACATAGATTGGTTCACGGGGCTCTCGCTTTGCTGCCAGCAGTTGGGCGATAGCGGCATTATCCAGTCCGGAAGTCCAGATGCGGGGCTTCTGAGAGGCCAAGTAGTCACGGGCTTGTAGACGAGAATGATTCGCCAACAGCTGTTGCCTTGACACACTCACGCATACCCCTGTCACGTCACGATAACCACCCCCGAATTCTCGCAGGTAGATATTGTGCAGGCGTTTGTCGCTGCTGTTGGTCCCCTCCGGCAGCGACCAGTTGGCATGAGCTAGATCGCCTTCCCACGCAAGGACCAGACGAGCTGCGAACTCGGCCAGCGCGGTCCAGCCATCACGATGATTGGCAGGCAGTAGCGCTCGCATGTCCGCCATCAGCACCGCTTTTCGCGGAAAGGTCGGATGAGCACGAAGCACCCACGCACTATGGGAAATAGTCGTATTACGGCTGCCCGAGGGAAAATCAATCACTGCGACCAGCATCTTCGACTCCACCAACCACTCTCGCACTTTTTGAAGCTCGTGTTTGATAGCGGTCCGTTCTGATCCGCGAACCATCACCACGCCTTCGAGAAAATGATTGCGGCTCAGCAGCGCGCCCAGCATCTGCACAGAACTGTCGGCAGCGGATGCTGATCGCTGATGCTGAAATGCGCTTGGCGCACGATTTGATAGCTTCCGAGGAGCGTCAATCAGGACAAAATCCCCAGACAGGAGCTCGATGTCACCAAAGACCTCCTCAGCGAGTTGTTTCGTACCGACATGTAGGAAAGCCATGCGAAGTCGCAACTCAAACTCCCATCCCTTGATGAATTGCACAATGGCAGGGTCCCATGCAGGAGGAATGGCAGTCGTTCCGGAGGGATTCAATGACAGGAATTCACCTGTCAAGGCGAATGCCTCGACTCGTCTGTAAGCTCGACCAGCTAACATGCTTGAAAACCTGGCGACCATGCTTAGGTAACGTGAACTGGCCCCAAGATCAGCGGCCGCACTGGCGAAGAACAGATAATCGAACAGTTTCAACACCTCGTCCGGCGAACGGGGTAGATGATCGTCAATGGCTTCGAATGCTTCCGTGAAGAATAATCTGTCGATGATCGATCCAAAAAATTCAGCCTTCGGTGGCAAGTCCAGAATGCGGGTTAAGTCACCACGGATGTCCCGCCACTGCCGGTCAAACTCCTGATCGTGCCGCTCGTTCAACAGATGCCTGATGTGGATAGGCTTCTCAGCAGAAATCGATAACAGATCCCGGTCGAGAGCTACGATAAATAGCATCTGCAGCAGAGCCTTATCCACCTGACTATCGTCGCTTCGCGCGCGTAAGGCGATACGCTTCTTCAACATCTTCCAGAACTGGGCGACGGCAAAATCCTTTTCGTCAAACATCGTGCATTACCTTTGCATAGCCTTATAGATGGAAAGTGGCCTGCGCCGCGGGTGGCCCCACAAGCCCGGGTTGGTTGCTGCAGGAACCGCTAGAATTAGGGATAAGATCGTGGGTAAAATGAGCCTGGGGACAGTCACGTGAGCAGCCGCAGCGCCTTACAAATGCTGGGGCGGAGGCAAAGCGGCATGAAAAATAGCCGGTTATGGCTGTCGAAACAACCACCACCGTCGCGTTTGGACAAGGCAACAGGCCAAGGCTCGCCAGTCGAGGTCTTTATGCACTATCTAGTTCCAGATATGCCAAATGGTCGTGAGCTTATTGATGAGCTTTAGCTGCTGCGCAGATGATGGCCCTTTCGGTAGAGCTAATCGCATTGGTAAGCCTTTCGGTACCAAGCACCGGCGAAGGGCAACCGTTCGGAGTTCAAACATTTGGCTATCGAAGAGAAACTGGAGAGTGATGTGGTTCGGTTTCAGAACCATATTCCAGCAGTTACCTCAGCTGGACTGAAACATACGGATGATTGGTCGCACGCCTTGAGGCGTGGAAATATTTGATGGTTTTCATACCAGTACGCGCGTATGGAGTGGATGGGTTAATCACCGGTTTCCCGAGTCAGTTAGTGAGGGTTCGGCACTACACAATGAGGGTTGCGAACGGCTTGCTTGGAAGCCCGTCAAAAAAATCGAGTAGACGGTGCTTTTTTTTACGTGTTTTCGGGGATGAGGTGTGGCCGTCCGCTTGAAGGGGGCGGCTTTTAGACACCGCTGACCAAATGTGCGCCGGATGGGCTTACGCTGCATCGAGCCATGCCTCACACAGCGTCTCTGCTTGATTTAGTATCAACTGGGCCGCTTCCTCGGCTTGATCCGGTGGGTACTTGTACTTGCGCAGAATGCGCCGTACGAGAATGCGCAATTTGGCCCTTACGCTTTCACGGCTGCTCCAGTCGACGCTGACGTTGGCTCGCAGGCTAGCGGTCAGTTCGTGGGCAATTTTGACCAGAATCTCGTCGCCCAGTTCGCGTACTGAAGCCTCGTTGTTGGCCAAGGTATCGTAAAACGCTAGTTCATCATCATTGAGCCCAAGCACATCGCCACGCTGGCTCGCGGCGGCGAATTTTTTGGCCATTTCGATCAGTTCTTCGATGACCTGGGCTGTTTCGATAGAACGGTTTTGGTAGCGTTTGATCACATTAGCCAGTAGCTCGGAGAACTTCTTCTCCTGTGCCAGGTTGGTGCTGTAACGGCTCTTTATCTCCCCTTCGAGCAAGCGTTCCAACAGCTCAACCGCTAAGTTCTTCTCAGGAAGATTACGCACCTCAGCGAGAAACGCGTCGTCGAGCAAGCCGATGTTGGGCTTTTCTAGGCCGACGGCTTCGAAAATGTCCACCACTTCTCCGGAAACCACGGCATTGCCGATGATTTGGCGAATTGCCAACTCGCGCTCTTCGTCGGTCTTTTTCTGCTGACTCACTTCACGCTTGATCAATATCACCTTGATTGCCTGAAAGAATGCCACTTCCTCGCGTACAGCCTTAGCTTCATCCAAGGTACAGCACAGGGTGAAGGCCTTGCTCATGGCTAGCGCGGTGTCCGCAAAGCGCTTCTTTCCATCTTCCAAACCCAACACATGGTTAGCGGCCCCTGCTAGCAGCTTGTGTCCTCCAGTGAGGAAATCAATGCAATCGAATCCATTCAGCAGGCTGCGCAAAACGTCGAGCTTCTCCTCGAGTACCGAATAGGCTTCATGAGCATCCACGGTCGGTCGGCCTTTGCCCTTACTGCCGGTGTATTCCTTGAGGGCGGCTTTCAGCTCATTTGCGATACCGATGTAGTCCACCACCAAGCCTCCCTGCTTGTCCTTGAACACGCGGTTAACCCGGGCAATGGCCTGCATCAGGTTGTGACCCTTCATGGGTTTGTCCACGTACAAGGTGTGGACGCAGGGTGCATCAAAACCGGTCAGCCACATGTCACGGACGATCACCAGTTTGAGCGGGTCGAGCGGATCTTTGAAGCGTTTCTCCAGGCGTTTTTTGAGCTGACCCGAATAGATGTGCGGTCGGAGCAAGGCCTTGTCCGACGCGCTGCCGGTCATAATGATCTTGATCGCACCTTTCTCTGGATCTACGTCGTGCCACTCCGGGCGTAAGGCGATGATTTCGTTGTACAGGTGCACACAAATCTCACGACTCATGGCCACCACCATAGCTTTGCCGGGCATCTGCCCCATGCTCACAAGACCCTGATTACGCTCCTCAAAGTGTTTGACCAGGTCGGCCGCCACGTTTTGAATCCGCGGCTCTGCCCCGACCACCTTTTCCAGTGCGGCCCAACGGCTCTTCAGTCGTGACTGCTGGTCGTCCTCTTCATCTTCGGCTAGTTCATCAACCTGATCATCGATCGCGGGGAGCTCGCTGTCTTTCAAGTACAACTTGGCTAGCCGCGATTCGTAATAAATAGCGACGGTCGCACCGTCTTCGGTGGCCTGTTGCATGTCGTAGATGTGAATGTATTCACCGAACACTGAACGGGTGTCACGGTCTTCGCTAGACACCGGGGTGCCAGTGAAGGCAACGAAAGTGGCGTTTGGCAGGGCATCACGCAAGTGTTGAGCATAGCCAACCTGGTAACGGGTTTGGCTCTTGCTGGGCTGTGTCTTGTCAGAGGTTTTCAGCTCGGCACCAAAGCCATACTGGGTTCTATGTGCTTCGTCTGCGATGACCACAATGTTCGCGCGCTCGGACAGCACTGGGAAGGTGTCTTCGTCCACACCCGGCATGAACTTCTGGATCGTGGCGAAGACGATGCCACCACTCGGCCGGTTGGCCAGTTTGCTGCGCAAGTCACCCCGTGACTCTACTTGGACGGGTTGTTCACGTAACAAATCCTGGGACAGCGAGAACACCCCGAACAACTGTCCATCCAGGTCGTTGCGATCGGTGATGACCACAATAGTCGGGTTTTCCATCGCTGCGTCCTGCATTACCCGGGCAGCAAAGCAGGTCATGGTGATGCTCTTGCCCGAGCCTTGTGTGTGCCAGACCACTCCGCCCTTATGGCTGCCGCCGGGGCGTGAAGCGCTGATCACCTGCTCAATGGCGGCTCGCACGGCGTGAAATTGGTGATAGCCGGCTATCTTCTTTAGCAGCCGGCCGTCATCCTCAAACAATACGAAGTATCGCAAGTAATCGAGAAGCATTTTCGGCGTCAAGGCACCGCGCACCAGGGTCTCCAATTCGTTGAATTGACCGAGTGGGTCGAGATCCCGGCCGTCGATAGTGCGCCAACTCATGAAGCGTTCGTTATTGGCCGACAGCGAACCCATGCGGGCTTCGCTGCCATCGGAAATCACCAGAACTTCGTTGTACTGGAATAGGTCCGGGATCTGTTCTTTGTAGGTCTGAATCTGATCGAACGCTTTGCCCAGGTCGGCCTTCACATCCGCCGGGTTCTTCAGTTCCAACAACACCAACGGCAGGCCATTAACGAACAGGATGATGTCCGGACGCCGGGTGTGTTTCGGCCCCTTGATGCTGAACTGATTGATTGCCAACCAATCGTTGGCTTTCACCTCAACCCAGTCGATCAGGCGGACGAAGTCGCCGCGGGTTTCGCCATCTTTTTGGTACTGCACTGGTACGCCGCTGACCAACAGGCGATGGAACAGGCGGTTGGCCGACAGCTGTACGGGTAGGCCCAGCTCGAGCACCTGCTTGAGCGCATCTTCGCGTGCGGCTAGTGGCACCTTAGGATTGAGCTTGGCCATGGTACTGCGCAGTCGCTCGACCAAGACCACCTGACGGTAATTATCACGCTCAGGGCTTTCGCCGTCATAGGCTAGAGTCGGGCCGTACAGGTGCGTGTAACCCACCTCTACCAGCCAACCGAGAGCTTCCTGTTCCAATTGGTCTTCGGTCATTACGGCATCAATCCCTTTTAAAGCCTCGAATTTGGACAGCGGTTTGCTGCTCAATTAGGTACTCCACCCGCCTCACAGGTCGGGACGCCTACTTGTTTACTTGCTTGCTCGGACTACGGACGACAGTCATCTCAGGCAGGCTCCGACAACATATTTTCGACGGAAGCATCCGCTTCTGGGAGTAGCATTTGACCAGAGATCAGGCGCGGCAGGAGGGTATCGCGGAGTTGGATGAGGGTCTTGAATATTTTGCGATTTTCAATCCACCCTGAAAAAATTGTAGAAACTATTTCGTCAAATGCTTTAAGAACTACGCTGTTTCCCGGAAGAACTAACTTTACGCCTTCAATCCCTGTGGTACTTATATTTGCTTGAGCACTACCACTCGCCGCATTTATTATTTGATCCGCCATAAATGAATTTTGAAAAGCAGTATAAATTAACCAGTTATTGTTTTGACCAAATGGCGTGGGTTCAAATTTGGCTACGCGCTGATTTAAAAGCGGGGCTTCGCCCTTGCTGGTAACAACAATTCCGCTTTTTCCAATTGTGGCTCCCGTCATAGCCATCAACACATCACCATCTTGCAAAGCAAATCTTTGAGATTTGAGCGCTTGCCCATGATTAACGTACTGCAAGTTGGTTAGATCAATGGTTCCATCGCCGACAATATTTTTGATTTTTACTACGGGGACACCAGATTCACAAAAATCCTCACTTTTGAACGCAAATCCACCTCTAACGCTCGCAAGATCACCAACAGAACCAATCTTCCATCCCTTTGGTACCAAACCCAGCTCCGACTCTTCAAAGCTATCAGGAAACAATGCAGCGGTGGCTGCATCCAAACCCGTTGGCCGGAGCCCTTCGACCTTGGCACGCACCGGTTCGAAATCAACGAACCAAGATTTGAAGAGTGCTTGGGCGATGGCCTCCAGAGTGGAGTTCGTTTCGTTTAACAACTCGATTCTACTTTCGAGTGCCTCAAGTAAGATCACCAACGAGGCTTCAGCCTCAGTTGGTTGCGGAACGGGAAAGCTCAAAAAATCCTCACGAGCTAGCCCCAACGTGGTGGTGCCAGTCCCGTGGGCTCGGCAATACTCTCGATACTGTGGAGTTCGCAACAACCAATAAATGTAGGTCGTAGAAATTGGCTCCCCATCAAAAACCAGCTTTACCGTATCTTGGGTTAGTCGACCTCTTTGAATATCTTTAGGTACTCGCGCAGCGGAACCTAACAAATCACCCGACTGCGTCACATCTTTTAGTGAGACATAAATTTCACCAGGGGTCAGTGTTATTTTTTCTGGGGAGTCACCGCCATACGTCTTGAACGATCCCCTGCGAAAACCTCCATTGGGTTGAATCGAAGCTAAACCAAGAAGCACCGCCCCAGGCAAACCGAGTAGATCACCTTTATAGGTTGTACCGCGTTGCAAGCTGACAAAGTCCCCCAGCGTCCATCTGCAATCAGAACTCATAGCCAAGCCCTCCCAGCCTCACCCGGATTAACTGATCGAGCTCCGCCCCCTTGGCCAATTGCTCCCCTAACAGAGCGGTGAGGTTCTGCATCTTGTCGGCGAGAGCTTCGCCGTCGTCCTCGACGGCCTCGGTGCCGACATAGCGGCCCGGGGTTAGCACATGAGCATGGTCGCCGATTTCGGCGAGGGTCACGCTGCGGCAGAAGCCGGGAATATCGGTGTACTCCGCGATCTCACCTCCGAGATCCAACGGTTCGCCGCGCCAATTGGCCACAGTTTTTGCAATGCGTTCGATGTCGCTGTCGAGCAGTTCGATCTGCACCCGGCTGACGTTGCTACCGAGCTTGCGAGCATCGATAAAAAGCACCTCACCAGGGCGAGCGGTCTTCTGTTTGGCGAGGAACCACAGACAGGCCGGGATCTGAGTGTTGAAAAACAGCTGACCGGGTAGGGCGACCATCACCTCCACCACGTCAGCCGCGATCATGGCGGCACGAATATCACCTTCGCCATTTTGGCTGGAGCTCATCGAACCGTTGGCCAAGACGATGCCGGCGCGCCCGCTGGCCTTGAGGTGAAACAGCATATGTTGCAACCAGGCATAGTTGGCATTGCCTTGCGGTGGCGTGCCATACACCCAGCGCGGGTCTCCCTCTAGGCTACCGTGCCACCAGTCACTAATATTGAATGGCGGGTTGGCCAGGACGAAGTCGGCGCGCAGGTCTGAGTGCTGGTTTCGGATAAAAGTATCGGCCGGCTCACGGCCGAGGTTGAAATCGATACCGCGAATTGCCAGGTTCATCGCGGCCAGCCGCCAGGTGGTCGGATTGGACTCCTGGCCGTAGATCGACACGTCACCGAGTTTTCCGCCATGGGCTTCGATGAATTTTTCCGACTGGACGAACATACCGCCGGAGCCGCAGCAGGGGTCGTAGACCTTACCGTGGTGTGGGTTAAGCACCGCGACCAGGGTTTTAACGATGCTGCCCGGAGTGTAGAACTGCCCTCCTTTCTTGCCCTCGGCGCTGGCGAATTGACCTAGGAAGTATTCATAAACTTGGCCGAGCAGATCTCGGGCCTGGTTGGCGTCGCCCCCGAAACCGATGGTCGAGACCAGATCGACCAGCTCGCCAAGCTTGCCATCGGGCAACTGGGCACGGGCATAGCGCTTGTCGAGGATGTTTTTCAGTGGTGGGTTTTCTGCTTCGATCGCCGCGAGGGCATCGTCAATGCGTTTGCCAATGTCCACCTGCTTGGCGGCGGCGCGCAGCGACTCCCAGCGGGCCACTCCCGGTACCCAGAACACATTCACTTCTTTGTAGTAGTCGCGCTCTTCCAGCTCGCTGGCTAGGAGTTCGGCAACCTCACCGCCCAGGTAGTAGTCGTCGCTGGCATCGGCAAAACGACGTTCCAGCTCGGCGCGGCGGCCGGCGAAGCTGTCGGAGATGTACTTGAGGAAGATCAGGCCGAGGACGATATGCTTGTACTCGGCGGCGTCCATGTTGGCGCGCATTTTGTCAGCGGTAGCCCACAGGGTTTTCTGCAGGTCCTGCAAGGTGTTACTGGTGGAGCTGATAGCGGCTTTACGCCCCGGCTTTTTCTTCAGGGGCTCCGGATCTGAGCTGGCGGTGGTCTCGCTTAGCGTATAACGAGCGCGGGCCTGGTTGAGCGCCTGTTCAGCGAGACTACTGGCGATCTGTTCGGCGCCTTTTTGATCCGTCATGGACTATTACCTAACTTCGACGCAGAAAAATCGCGTGAGACAAAAATGAAAACCTAGCCACCGAGGGCCGGGCGAAGATGAGCGGCATGATAACGGCTTGATGCCTTTTCGTCTGACTTCCTCGGAAAGATCGACTTCTCAAAACATATCTAGTCTGAACGACTAGACTGCCATCATTCCCACCAAGCCACTTGGACGTTTACATGGCAGTTCCGAATGTAGCTCTGATCGCCAGCTCCGAAGGCCCCGTGAGCGGTGACCTCTTCGATGATAAAAAAGCTTTTTCAAAGTCACTGACTTCTGAAATCGTCATTGCCCTCTGCGGCCCGATGGGTACTCCACTCCACGAAGTTGCACAAACCTTTCAAAAGCTTTTGTTGAGTAATGATTTTGGCTATGAGGAAGTCGCAATCCTGAGGCTGAGCGATGAAATTCGACGCATCAAGGGGCTACAGAATGAGAAATCTATTGAGAAGTTAATCGAAGCTGGGAATGAGCTGCGTCAAGAGCACGGGAATGCGGTGTTAGCCAGGCTGGCCATTCAAGACATCCTGCTCTCACGAACAAAGCATCAAGACGAAGCAGATAACAAGCTAAGGGCAGAGAATCCTGAAGCCGATCCTACGCTCACCATGCCCCGGGCTCCACGTCGATGCTGTCACATTATCGACTCCGTAAAACATATTGATGAGCTCCAGCTTCTACGGTCGGTGTACGGCGATATGTTGCATGTTGTAGGCGTTTATTCACCAATCGACATGCGTATCGAGCGCTTGGAGAAGCGTAAGGGCCCTGACGACCAAATACATAGGCTAATTGATCGGGACTCGGGTGAAGAGGTCGATTACGGTCAAAGTGTGGAAGAGACGTTTCCGCTCTCTGACTTCTTTCTTAGGGTCGACTCCGCGACAGATTCGCAGCGTAACACTCGAGTTCGAAGATTCTTGGAGCTGATGCTGGGTACCAACATCATCACGCCGACGATCAATGAGCGTGCAATGTATGCCGCATTTTCTGCCGCTCGAAATTCTGCGTGTCTCTCTCGCCAGGTGGGGGCTGCGATCACTAATGAAGAAGGGGAGATCCTCGCAACCGGGTGGAACGACGTTCCCAGGGCGTTTGGCGGTCTCTACCAAACCGTTGATCAGAACTCATCTAGGGACGACGATCGCCGCTGCTGGAACATGGACGGGGGCCACTGCTACAACGATGAAGAAAAAACTCTTATCGCCAATGCAATGGTGGATCGGTTAATTGAAAACGGGTTGGTGGCTGAAGACAGCAGATCTAAGGCCTTTACCATGATCAGAAAGGACTCGCAGCTAAAGAGCCTCATCGAATTTTCGAGAGCCGTTCACGCGGAAATGCATGCGCTGCTGACGGCCGGGGAGACAAAAGGATCGCAGATTCGTCGGGGCAAGCTGTTCGTAACTACCTACCCGTGTCATTCTTGCGCCCGCCATTTGGTAGCGGCAGGTATAAAAGAAGTTTTTTTCCTTGAACCGTACAGGAAAAGCCTAGCCACCAAGCTACACTCCGACTCAATCACTGAACGGGAAAGCGATGAAGCGAAGGTGCGTTTGATGCCATTTGATGGGGTCGCACCATCCAGATTCTTAAAATTTTTCTCGTCCCACCCGAGTGGAAGGAAGGACGGTAATGGGAAGATGCATGTCCGCGAGGCATCTCCTGTAACGTCCATAACGCTTGAGGCAATTCACACGCTTGAAGCGTTCGCGCTTCGGGCACTACAATCTCGCGGCTTGAACAAGTAGTGGCTCGAAATGTCTGACGATACTCATAAATTGATGGTGAAACAGATGGATGGCAACCAGCTCTCCTTCGTTTTTGACTTGGAAACCCTGAGTCCTGCACCAGAAGGGTCCAATCTGGTGAGTGTCGCTCCCATTGAGCCTTGCTTGATGCGACCGGAGCTTCGCGTAAAAATGATGACCAGCGCGAAAGTGCTGCGATTCTCGCCTCCTGGTACCTCCACTGCATCATCGCGAACCTCAGTTTTAGTCGACCGTATCGTCAATAGCATACGGCTATATAACTAACCGAGACTTGGCGTTTGTGAGCCTTGCCTTATGCCTTGCCTCCCAAGTTACGCGAATGGTATGCCCTCGGCAGCTGGGTAATCTCACAGGGTTGCATGTTTTTTGACCAGTCATTTGTACTGGATTTGACCAGCATGTCACGTCCGATTGCCCTGCAAAGAATGACTCAAAGCCGCCATTCGCGAGCCCGGCACCGCCATTGGGATGAGTGTTAACCCCTAAAATCAGTACCGAGCGAGTTTCTTAGCTCACTAATTCCTGAAGAAAATCCGTGAGCGCCTTCTTTGGGTCGTCCTCTTCCGAAACGATCATCTCGATTCCCCACTGACCAAGCACCTCCTGTGCGACTGGGTTCGGTCGATTTGTGAAAACGTAGGACTTTGGTCTGGCAGATGGCAGCACCGATCGCCCCCACATCTCCGTCAGTCGATAAAACAAGAGTCGAATGTTGATGTCCGAAATGCTGTATCCGATGAAGAGAACAGAGTTTCCCAGGACATCGTTGCTGAGCTTGATGTCC
Source organism: Pseudomonas sp. ERMR1:02 (assembly GCF_002277815.1). GTDB lineage: Bacteria > Pseudomonadota > Gammaproteobacteria > Pseudomonadales > Pseudomonadaceae > Aquipseudomonas. The sequence goes on along the minus strand of NZ_NKJI01000004.1, from coordinate 338,468 downwards.
AGCGGAGAGTCATAATTCAATCGCTGAAAGTAACTGGTTTCGTCGAGAACGATTGATGTCTCGTCATCGAAGTCCCCATGAAATTTCACGATCTGACGCCGGCCCTCAGTGGCAGATACTAGGTCGGCAACGCTTGCGATCTTGTCGTATGGCACCTCGAACTTGTCGTGGGCCATTTCCAGCCATCGATCGTAGTTGGTGGTGTAGATACGTGAAAATCGTCCAAGGGTAATCAGTCGATGGATTTCGGAAGCGGAGATATTTGTATTGGGTTTGTGCCATTCGCGATCCATCCAGCTCCGAAGCGGCCCAAGAGTACCTTTCTTCCTCTTGTAATACTCCGCAAGTGCAAGAGGGGTTCCGTAAGTGGAGAAGATCTTCGGGTCGTAGCCCAGGTCCTGAGCGATGCGTGCGATAAGCTCACCCCAAGTAGGCAGGCTTAGATTGGCAGACACCCCAGCGCCTACAAAGAGCATCAGCTTGCCGGTGCGGTGCGCACGTAGCAACTCAGCGTTCATCTTACGCCCTCACAAGTTTTGAGATATTCGGCGAACTGGTCGAGAGCTTTGCGGCGCATGGAAATAGCGTCCTTGGCCGGTCCCATCTCAGCGAAAGTTTGGGTGTGCCCGTTCGGGACGAAAACGCAGTCCCATTGAAAGTCAGTTGGACCGGCCGGTACAAGAGGCACAGTTCCCTCGATGGAACCTTCAAACAAGTGAATCTGGCGCCCATCACAATAGCCGAGCACCGTTTTTGCGGTCACTGCAGCATCTTCGAGACCCGCTACAAGCTTAACGAATCGATCTGCCTCCAGCTTGTCCCAGAATATCTGGGTCAAACCTGCAGGAAGCCCATTGAGACCGCTCAGGTAGAGCCCTGTATGCTCGACGAAGAGCGGGCGACCTATTGACTCAAATGCCTTAGTTAACTTGTCCCGCACCAAGCGGTGGACATCCTCGGTCTGCAGTTCTTCAATTTTCCGCGACACCGACACGACTTCCACTCCGACCGGGGCAAGAATTCGCTGCACCTCGTTGACCTTGTGCTGATTTCCGGACATGAATCGGATTTTCAATTTAGACCCTCTATGAATGAGTACCGCTTGGCGACGGCAAACTGTTCGGAAATATCACTGGCGGAGAGTCCCTCGGTCATCGCCGTCGAATGATCATCTGCTAGGCCTCGCTGATGAATCGCTGGGTTGTCCGAGCAAATTACGAAAGGGACCTGGTGACGCCGAAATTCCAACAGAGGATGGGCCTCGTCGACAGGAACAGCCCCGGTGAGCCTGTTGCTGATTGGGCATACTTCGATGCAGATATCCTGCTTTGCCAAGAGATCCAGCAGGTGAGGGTCCTTGCTAGCAGCCGTTCCATGGCCAATACGATCTGCGCCAAACAATTCCACGGCTGCCCGAACGTTTTCCACTCGACCAGTTTCGCCCGCATGGATGGTGATTCCGAGTCCGAATCGATCCTTCGCCTTCCGAAATAGCGACGGTAATTCGGATGGATAGGCAATTTCCTCATCGCCCGCCAGATCAAGCCCCACCACATCACCCGGTTCACCAAGATCTTTGTAGGCCTGTAGAAGTGTGGACAAGCCAACCGAGCTGTAATCGCCGCGTGTCACCGTGAGGACCAGTCCGAGACGCATACCGAAGCGATCAGATGCAGCTCTAGTCGATTCTAAAAGGCGCTCCAGGGCTTGAGCGGGGGAGCAATTTTGCAGAGTAGCAAGGTACAAAACGCTGCTTCGGAGTTCTACGAAGCGCACGTTGTTCTGTGCGAGGCTCGTAACGACTGCCAAGGATAGACGATCCAGGTTCTCGCGTTTTTTGGGGAAGAGCCGCAACACCTGCCAAGGGGTCAGATATGACGCCAACGACTGACACGGTGTGTGTCGTAATATGTCCCGCTCAACCAGGAAACCAGACGGCAGCTCCGTTAATTCATCCGCAAAGATGTCTTGAATAGTCGTAACCGGGATGGCTCCGTTTATGTGTACATGAAGTTCTGCGCGATCCCGCTCGCTGAGTTCCACCGCCAAGCTCTTGTGCACAATCTCATGCCCGTTGGCCCCATTCGGTGTCTTTCCTAGGTCAGTCTGGCATTGATTCAATCGCTATCCTTAGTCGCTAGTCGTGAGTCTCGTCTTCAAGCCTCATGACTGCCTACCTGTTTACGATAATCTCAAAAAGCCATCCTATGTATCAGTTGGTCAGGTAGTTCGTCTAGGGTTGCTGACTCAGCATTGCTTCACAGCCTTCTTGACAGTGGTCAGCACAGCGGCGCTCAGGCTCACCGGAAGGTAGCTATTGGTCGAGCGCGGCCGCCCGTTGCCAAAGAAATCGAGGCGATAGAATGGAGGCTAACCAGCGTCTGGGTGTGGGTCAAAGTGTGGGTCGAAAACGGTGTTTTGTGCCAAGCCCTTATTCTGCGTGGCTTTCAGGCATTAAAAAGCCGGCTTGTGGCCGGCTTCTCGGGGACTGGCTTGGTTCATTTTTGGTAAACCGCGCCAGCCTTCAAAACGTACACCCGGATCTTGCGTCCGGCTGTGGGACTCGGCGAGAAAATCATCTGCTTTGTCGGTGCGATCAGGGCCGCGTGGCGGGGCGATGCGCAAATGTGGGGCGCAGCATACTGATTTTTTTTGGGAATTCCCAGTCTGGTGTGGGGGTTAGAGCATTCGGGCGCTCAGGCTGAGGAAAGGGTTGGAGTTTTCGGGGAATGTTCTATCGCATTCGCGGGCAAGCCACGTTCCTACAGGATTGTGCAATACCTGTGGGAGCGTGGCTTGCCCGCGATGAAAACGCCCCAGTCTCACAAAAACGGCACCGGCGGTCTGCGTTTGTTCAGGGTCGACCACCAGAACACCCATCCCAATACTCTGATGTTCTGCTCTTCGATTTGCGCGGGCCTGAAGATTTCGTCCGGATAGTCTTCGCGGTTATGGCTACGCAATCGCAGCGCGTTCCCCGGCATTCGGTGCAGGTATTTTATTCGCAGCATGCCGTCATGTTCGATTGCATAAATCTCGCCGTCGACAATCTGGGTCAGTCCACGGTCGATGGCCAGGGTCGAGCCGTCTTCTATGCGTTCGGCCATGCTGTTACCGATCATGTGGGTGCAGATGGCGTCGGCGTGGTTGATTTCCAGGGCGTCCAGGTGGCTGCGGGGCAGTCGGATGGATTGGCCGGGATCTTCGATGACATGGGTTTTGCTGGAGCCGGGGACCGTTGAGGTTTCTTTATAGAGGGGCAGTTCGATGTCGGTGGGTTCAACGACCGTGTAGACGCCGCGTATGGCCTGGGCGTCGAAGGTATTGCCGGATTCGTCGTGCAGGCGAAGGTGCCTGGCGTCTTTTGGTCCCTCGCCGATTTTGAGCCATTCACTGTTGACGGACAGTTTCCTGGCGACTTCTTCCATGTAGTGAGCGGGCACACCGCGGGTGTACCAGTTATGGACATTTTGCGGGGCCGTGTTCAGGAACTCGGCAAACCCGGTTGTCGTGATGTTAGCGATTCCAAGGAGCGCTTTGAATCGGGGGCCGCTAGTGTTCTTTTTCATAAACACGAGTCTACTGACGCGGCATAAGGCTTTGAATAAACGAACCGTTCAAATTTCGAGGGAAATTTACGACCGGATGTAAGACGTGTTTGAGGAATTTTAAACAAAAATACACCGAGTCAAGCTGTGTTAAACAAGACGTTTAATCGGGACTTTCCAAGCGCCCACAAAAAACCCCGGATCACCGGGGTTTTTCTTGAAGCTTGCAGCTAGAAGCTTGTAGCTGCTTCTTAACCTTTATAGGCAGCAACCGACTTTGTGATCGCTTCGCGAGCGGCGTCTGCGCCAGCCCAGCCTTCGATCTTCACCCATTTGCCTTTTTCGAGATCTTTGTAGTTCGCGAAGAAGTGCTCGATCTGCTGAATCAGCAGGGCTGGCAGATCGGTGTATTCCTTCACGTCCACGTACAGCTGGGAAAGCTTGTCGTGTGGAACGGCGATGACTTTGGCATCGCCGCCGCCGTCGTCGGTCATGTTCAGGATGCCGACTGGACGGGCGCGGATCACGGAGCCTGGAGCAACCGGGTAAGGAGTCACGACCAGCACGTCGAGGGGATCACCGTCGTCAGCCAGGGTGTTCGGGATGTAACCGTAGTTGGCCGGGTAGAACATTGGGGTGGCCATGAAACGGTCAACGAACAGGCAATCGCTGTCTTTGTCGATTTCGTATTTGATCGGCGCGTGGTTGGCCGGAATCTCGATCGCGACGTAGATGTCGTTCGGCAGGTCTTTGCCAGCCGGAATCTTGCTATAGCTCATTGGGCGTTGCCCCCGTTAGTTGACCAAAAACACTTGGCCGGATTGACCAAAAAGTGGCGGCGATTATAGGCATATTCCTGTGTCGACGCCACGTACCAGAAGTCGTGTAGACCTTAGTCGTGGGCCCGGTAGACCGGATCTTCAGCCAGAAGTTGCTGAAGGCGGGCCAGCGGGTCCTGCCGATAGAAAAGCTTCAGCTGCACATACACCTGTGGATAAGCCTCGTGCAGCAAATCCGGGGCGCTGAAGAAGTATTCGCTGGTGACGGCGAAGAACTCGGCAGGATTTTCTGCGGCATACGGATCGATGGCGGTTTCGGCGTGCGGATTACGCTCCAGTTGTCGGTCGAGGTCGTCGTAGGCTTCTTGCATGACCTTGGCCCAGTCACTGACCCGCATGTCCGCGTGCAGTGGCGGCAAGCCGTTGGCATTGCCGTTGAGCATGTCGAGCTTGTGCGCCAGTTCGTGGATCACCAGGTTGTAGCCTTCCCAGCCGCCACTGGCCAGGACGCCGGGCCAGGCGAGAATGATTGGCCCCTGCTGCCAGGCTTCGCCGCTGTGCTCAGCGTTCCATTCGTGCTCGACACCACTGGCGTCACGATGGCGCTGGGGGCTGAGGAAATCGTCGGGGTAGAGAACGATTTCGTGAAAACCCTGATACCAGTTCAGATCGCCCAGGTGCAGCAACGGCAATTGCGCCTGAGCGGCGAGCAGCAGGCGCTGCTCCTGATGGAGTTCGACACCGGGCAGGGCGGTCAGGTGTTTGTCTTGTAGGAAAAGTACGCAGGCTTCGCGCAGCCACTGGTCTTCGGCGGTGCTGATGCCGTCGAGAAAACTCAGGTGATGGCGCACCCGTTGCCACATGTCATCGGCAATCGGGTGCTTGTTCAGGGTGCGCCGGCGTCGCCACGCACTGAGTGACCACATGCCGAATCAGCGCGTTTCGGCTTTGGAGTTCGAACTGCGAAAGCGGCTGCGGATCACGCTGATGATCATCGGCAGCAGTGACAGCACTATGATGCCGATCACCATCAGTGACAGGTTTTTCTTGATGAACGGTACGTTACCGAAGAAATAGCCGAGCGTCACAAGGCCTCCGACCCAAAGGATGGTGCCGAATACGCTGAAGGCGAAGAATCGTGGGTAAGGCATTTTTCCTACACCGGCGACGAACGGCGCAAAGGTGCGGATGATGGGCAGGAAGCGTGCCAGGGTCACGGTTTTGCCACCGTGCTTGTCATAGAAATCGTGGGTTTGTTGCAGGTAGTCGCGACGGAAAATTTTCGAATTCGGGTTGCGGAACAATCGCTCGCCGGCCGTTCGTCCGATGATGTAGTTGGTGCTGTCACCCAGAATCGCCGCGAGCATCAGCAAACCGCCTAGCAACACCGGGTCCATGCCGCCACCGGCAGCAACGGCGCCGGCGATAAACAGCAGCGAGTCGCCCGGCAGGAAGGGCATAACCACCAGGCCGGTTTCACAGAAAATCACCATAAACAGAATGGCGTAGATCCATGGCCCGTAGTTGGTAACCAGCAAATCAAGGTAGACATCGAGATGCAAGATTAGATCGAGCGGGTTGAAATCCATGTAGAGCACCTGTGATGACGGCCCGACTCGGCAGGCCTGTGCGGATGACTTCGCGTAAGACTACAGACGGGTGTAGTTTTTCTTACAAGCCGGAAAGATCGGCATTATACGATTTGGGAAGTGAAAAACGCGTCGAGATTGTAGCGAGGGATGTCGAGGGCGCGACTGTAGGAGCAGCCGGTCGACGCTCGATTGCTCGCGAAAAAAACCAAAGGGCGTCGCTGGGCATCTGGTTTTACGGGCTTATGTTCACAACCTTCGCGAGCAATCGAGCGTCGACCGGCTGCTCCTACAGGGTTATCAATTGTCGGCTTACAACTCGTCGCTGATCGGTAACACGTAGTTCTTGAACTGGGTGTCTTCCTTGAATCCAATGGATTCGTAGGTTCTTTGCGCGACTTCGTTGTTGCTGCTGGTGGACACACGCATGCGCACGGCATTGGTTTCCTTGGCCATTTTCTTTGCTGTGCGGATCAGGTGGTCTGCCACTAACTGGCGACGGGCGTCTTCGGCGACATAGATGTCATTGAGAATCCAGACGCGTTTGAGCGAAAGCGAAGAAAAGCTGGGGTACAACTGACAAAACCCCATCAGTTTATTGTCGTCCTCATCGGACAGGGCCAGATAGATCACCGATTCCTTACGGCGCAGGCGTTTTTCGAGGAACGCCCGGGACGAGTCCGGATACGGCAGGGAACCATAAAACTCGCGATATTTGACGAACAACGGGGTCAGCAGATCCAGGTGTTCGAGGGTCGCTTGAATAATCCGCATGGTAGGTCTCGTCTTCAAGTGGCTGTCTTGCATGCTTGGACGGCGACGGGAAACCCTGGAGCCGTGCGTCGATCCTGCCTGAAGTTGGAACGAATGTGCAATGCGCGAGCGGTTCAGGCATCCGGCGGGCTAAGCAGGAAGTTTCCTTTCAGGTCCGCTCCTGCGTCCGACTCCAGCGTCTGAACTTGCGCTTCATCCTTCAGATTGACCCCCGACAGCTGCCGTCGACACGCCTCGCGCATCAAATACAGCAATCGGTGAGCCGCCATGCCGTAACTCAATCCTTCAAGGCGCACGTTGGAGATGCAGTTGCGGTAGGCGTCCGTGAGGCCAACTTTTGGATTGTAGGTGAAATATAAGCCCAGGCTGTCTGGCGAGCTGAGGCCAGGGCGTTCGCCAATAAGGATTACCGTCATTTTTGCACCCAGCAGTTCGCCGATTTCGTCGGCTACTGCGACGCGACCCTGTTCCACCAGGACCACCGGGGCTACGGACCAGTTTTCGGCGCGGATCTGTTCTTCCAGCCGCGCCAGAAATGGCAGGGTATGGCGGTGCACCGCCAATGCTGACAAACCATCGGCTACCACGATGACCAAATCGACCCCGCCAGGATAGTCCGTAGCGTGGTCGCGCAAAGCCTGTGCCGACTCGGTGCTTAGCTTTCGCCCCAGATCGGGGCGTTGCAGGTAACTGTTCCGGTCTATTGCCGCACTATGCAACAAAACGCTTTTATGTCCGCGTTCAGCTAGTTGCGAGCGCAAGGCCGTGTGATCGAATGGCAAATGCACCGCATCCCGCGCCTGGGCATGGGCGTATTGAAAGTCCAGCTGTGCGCGGGTGGGCATGCTGGTGCCGGTGCGGCCCAAGGCAATGCGTGCCGGCGTCAGACGTCGCAGCTCCAGCCATGGGTTGTGTGGATCGAAGGGTATTTTTTCCATATCAACACTCATCCCAATTGCGCCAAGGCCTGGCGAAAGGCCGGCGGCAGGCTGTTGCCGAAGAGAACCTTGCCGTCCGCCTGGGTGAAGATGCCCATTTTCGCCAGCCACTGTTCGAATTCCGGCGCAGGCTTGAGCCCCAGCGTTTGGCGGGCATACAGCGCATCGTGGAACGACGTGGTCTGGTAATTGAGCATGATGTCGTCCGAGCCGGGAATCCCCATGATGAAGTTGATCCCGGCCACGCCCAGCAGGGTCAGCAAGGTGTCCATGTCATCCTGGTCGGCTTCGGCATGATTGGTGTAACAGATATCGCAGCCCATCGGCACGCCCAACAGCTTGCCGCAGAAGTGGTCTTCGAGGCCGGCGCGGATGATTTGTTTGCCGTTGTAGAGGTATTCCGGGCCGATAAATCCTACGACGGTGTTAACCAGAAACGGGTTGAAATGTCGCGCTACAGCGTAGGCCCGGGTTTCGCAGGTCTGCTGATCGACGCCATGGTGGGCGTTGGCCGACAGGGCGCTGCCCTGGCCGGTTTCGAAATACATCATGTTTTGGCCGAGCGTGCCGCGATTGAGGCTTAATCCGGCGTCGTAACCTTCCTTCAGCACATTCAAATTGATGCCGAAGCTGGCGTTGGCCGCCTCGGTGCCGGCGATTGACTGGAATACCAGATCCAGTGGGACACCGCGATTGACCGCTTCGATTGACGTGGTGACATGGGTCAGCACACAGGCCTGTGTCGGAATCTCGTAGCGCTGGATGATCGCGTCGAGCATTTCCAGCATTGCGCAGATCGAGGCAATGCTGTCGGTGGCCGGATTGATCCCGATCATGGCATCGCCATTACCGTGCAGCAGACCGTCGAGAATGCTCGCGGCGATACCGGCCGGTTCGTCTGTAGGATGATTCGGCTGCAGGCGTGTGGATAACCGCCCGCGCAGACCGAGGGTGCCGCGAAATTGCGTGACCACACGAATTTTCTGCGCCACCAGTACAAGATCCTGCACGCGCATGATCTTCGATACGGCGGCCACCATTTCCGGGGTCAGGCCGGGAGCGAGGGTGCGCAGGACATGTTCGTCGGCGGCATCGCTGAGCAGCCAGTCGCGAAATCCGCCGACGGTGAGGTGGCTGACGACCGCGAAAGCCTGCCTGTCGTGGGTGTCAATGATCAGGCGGGTGACTTCATCTTCCTCGTAGGGAATCAGTACTTCCTGCAGGAAGTAGCTCAGCGGAATGTCGGCCAAGGCCATCTGCGCGGCAACGCGCTCACCATCGTTGAGGGCGGCGACACCGGCCAGAAAGTCCCCGGAACGCGCCGGGCTGGCTTTGGCCATCACTTCCTTGAGGCTGTCGAAGCGATAGGTCTGGGCGCCGACGGAATGGGCAAATACGGCCATGGGGCGGTGTCCTCTGCTCTGTACAAATCTTGATAACACTAAACAACCCCTTGTGGGAGCGGGCTTGCTCGCGAATGCGGAGTGTCATTCAACACAAATGTCGCCTGATACAACGCCTTCGCGAGCAAGCCCGCTCCCACAAGGAAACTGCGTGCACTTCAGTAATGCAGGCGCCGGGCTTGCAGCCCGGCGCCGGTGCAACTCATACACCTTCGAGCATAGCGTCCGCCGGCGCTTCGGAGCGTTGTCGCGCGGTCAATTGGAAATACAGGTAACCGGCGGCCATGAAGCCGAGGAAAACCAGGCCGATCAAGGTGTTGAACCAGGCCATCGCCAGCAGGCATACCACGGCCAGAAACAGCGCGATCCCCGGCACAATCGGGTAGCCCGGCGCGCGGAATGTACGCTCCAGGTTCGGCTCGGTCTTACGGAGTTTGAACAGGCTCAGCATGCTGATGATGTACATCACGATGGCGCCGAACACCGACATAGTGATCATCGCTGCGGTCAGGCTCATGCCTTGGAGGTTGACCAAGCCATCGCTGTAAATCGCCGCAATGCCGATCACACCGCCGGCCAGGATGGCGCGGTGTGGAGTCTGGAAGCGCGAGAGTTTCGCCAGGCTGGGGGGCAGGTATCCGGCGCGGGCCAAGGCGAAGAACTGCCGTGAATAGCCAAGGATGATCCCATGGAAACTGGCCACCAGGCCGAACAGGCCGATCCAGACCAGCATGTGCATCCATGTCGAATTGTTGCCTACCACCGCTTTCATGGCCTGGGGCAGTGGATCGTTGATGTTGGATAGCTGACGCCAGTCGCCAACGCCACCGGCCATCACCATCACGCCGATGGCCAGGAACACCAGGGTCAGAATGCCGCTGACATAAGCCTTGGGAATCGTACGTTTCGGGTCCTTGGCTTCTTCTGCTGCCATGGCCGCACCTTCAATGGCGAGAAAGAACCAGATCGCGAAGGGAATGGCCGCAAAAATGCCGGGAATCGAGTCAATCGTGAATTCGTTGGAACCTGACCAGCCATTGAGTACGAAATTACTGAAGCTGAAGCCGGGCGCAACTACGCCCATGAACACCAGGAGTTCGGCGACGGCCAGCACGGTGACCACCAGTTCGAAGGTGGCGGCGATGCTGACGCCGAGAATATTGAGGGTCATGAACACGAAATAAGCGCCGACCGCCGCGATTTTCGGGTCCAGTTCCGGGTATTGCACGTTGAGATAGGCGCCGATGGCCATGGCGATCGCCGGAGGTGCAAAGACAAATTCGATTAGGGTGGCAATGCCCGCAATCAATCCGCCTTTCTCGCCAAAGGCCCGTCGGCTGTAGGCAAACGGCCCGCCAGCGTGAGGAATCGCAGTCGTCAATTCGGTGAAACTGAAGATGAAGCAGGTGTACATCGTCGCCACCATCAACGCGGTGACGAGGAAACCCAGAGTTCCTGCGGTGCCCCAGCCGTAGCTCCAGCCGAAGTATTCGCCGGAAATCACCAGGCCGACGGCAATGCCCCATAGATGCAGGGTGCCGAGTGTGGGTTTGAGCTGTGTGGAAGAAGTCATAAGTCCTCGCTGTCTTTTTATTGTTCGATCTTTTGGACTTTCGGGAACTGCTTTGCGTGTAATGCAGGCACGCAAAGCCCGTGCCAGAGCGGCAGGGCGATGTTTGTTGTGTCATGGAGGGCGCCTTCGCGGGCAAGCCTCGCTCCTACAGGTGTCGGGTGATCTGTAGGAGCGAGCGGGCGGCGATCCGACTTGCCCGCGAAGGCCGTTATGCGGTTTGCCGCCTAACTAATTAGAAGAAACCCAACGGATTGATGTCGTAGCTCACCAGCAGGTTTTTGGTCTGCTGATAGTGATCGAGCATCATCTTGTGGGTTTCACGGCCGACGCCGGACTTTTTGTAACCGCCGAACGCGGCATGCGCCGGGTACAGGTGGTAGCAGTTGGTCCAAACACGACCGGCCTTGATGGCGCGGCCCATGCGGTAGGCGCGGTTGATGTCGCGGGTCCAGAGGCCGGCGCCCAGGCCGAACTCGGTGTCGTTGGCGATGGCCAGGGCTTCAGCTTCGTCCTTGAAGGTGGTGATGCTCACCACCGGGCCAAAGATTTCTTCCTGGAACACTCGCATTTTGTTGGTGCCCTTGAGCAGGGTCGGCTGGATGTAATACCCGCTCGCCAGGTTGCCCTCGAGTTTTTCTATCTTGCCGCCGGTCAGCAGTTCGGCGCCTTCGCCCTTGGCGATTTCCAGGTACGAGAGGATTTTGTCGAATTGCTGCTCGGACGCCTGGGCGCCGACCATGGTGTCGGTGTCCAGCGGATCGCCACGTTTGATTTGCAGGACTTTGTTCATGACCACTTTCATGAACTCGTCGTAGATCGATTCCTGTACCAGGGCCCGGGAAGGGCAGGTGCAGACTTCGCCTTGGTTGAAGAACGCCAGCACCAGACCTTCGGCCGCTTTCTCGATGAAGCTCGGTTCGGCTTTCATGATGTCTTCGAAGAAGATGTTCGGCGACTTGCCACCCAGCTCCACAGTGGACGGAATGATATTTTCGGCCGCGCATTTCATGATGTGCGAGCCGACCGGGGTCGAGCCGGTGAAGGCGATTTTGGCGATGCGTTTGCTGGTGGCCAGGGCTTCACCGGCTTCTTTGCCGAAGCCTTGCACGATGTTCAGCACGCCTGGCGGCAGCAGATCACCGATTAGTTCCATCAACACAGTGATGCCCAGCGGAGTCTGTTCGGCAGGCTTGAGCACCACGCAGTTACCGGCGGCCAGGGCCGGGGCGAGTTTCCAGGCGGCCATCAGGATCGGGAAGTTCCACGGGATGATCTGCCCGACCACGCCCAGTGGTTCATGGATGTGATAGGCGACGGTGTTGCCATCGATCTCGGCAGCGCTGCCTTCCTGGGCACGGATGCAACCAGCGAAGTAGCGGAAGTGGTCGGCGGCCAGCGGGATGTCGGCGTTGAGAGTTTCCCGCACGGCCTTGCCGTTGTCCCAGGATTCGGTGATCGCCAGCAGTTCGAGGTTCTGTTCGATGCGGTCGGCGATTTTCAGTAGCACCAGCGAACGGGCCTGGGCGGACGTGGCGCCCCAGGCATCGGCAGCTGCGTGGGCAGCGTCCAGGGCCTTGTCGATGTCTTCAGCCGTGGAACGGGGAATTCGGCAATCGGTTGGCCATTTACTGGCGAGGTATTGGTGAAGTACTGACCTTTAACAGGCGCGACGAACTCGCCGCCGATGTAGTTACCGTATTTGCTCTTGAACGAAACGATAGCGCCTTCAGTACCGGGGTGAGCGTAACGCATGGTGTTTTCTCCTTGGCTTTTGTACTTATTAGAGAGGCGCATGTGCGCATGCTATAAGCGTAGAGCAAAGGTCGGGCCACTGCCTTGCAGGTCAGGCAAATCAAGGCTTTGCGCGATTTTTGTCGGACGGGCGGGCGAAGCCTGTGACGCTTTCGGTACAGCCTCGGTGACACTTTGTACCGTTTATGGCACAGGCTGTGACTGCTCAGTCTTGCCAGCATTGCAATGCAGGCTAGGCTGGAGGATGCTCGGCGCATTGCTCTGGTAGCAGCTGCCGAAGGCTGCGTTCGAGGGCGAAGCACTCGCATCGGTTCGGCATTGAAAATACGGGATTCAAGTTTACGACCGCTCCGCGGCCGGACGCAGCCTTCGACAGCTGCTACATGGACGCGAGCCCGACATCGCGCGGGAGAACAATAAGAAATGCACGACAGTCATTTGAGTCGCCATGCCCAACAAGTATTGACCGTGACCCAGGGCAAAGCCCACCTTCACGGCCCTGGCAGCGATCCGTCCATCGCCCGTTCCTGGTTGCGTTGTCTTGAGGACTATCACCTCGACCCGGCACTGACCATGGCGCCGACGGTGCTGGAACATGGCCGCGTCCTCGAAAGCCGTGAACGCCTGCAGCAAGTGCTGCACATTGCCGGCAACGAAATGACCAGCCTGCATCAGCAGCTTTCAGGTGCCGGGCATGCAGTGCTGTTGACCGATGCAAGGGGCGTAATCCTCAACTGCGTGACGGCGCCCGCCGAACGGAAGATTTTCGAACGTGCCGGGCTCTGGCTCGGTGCCGACTGGAGCGAGGCCTGCGAAGGCACCAATGGCATCGGCACATGCCTTGTGGAGCGCCAGGCGTTGACTATCCACCAGGACGAACATTTTCGTGGTCGCCATACTGGCCTGACCTGCTCGGCGAGTCCGGTGTTCGACCCTCATGGCGAGTTGCTGGCGGTGCTCGACGTGTCCTCGGCGCGCCATGACGTTTCGCGTCAGAGTCAGTTCCACACCATGGCTCTGGTCAATCTTTCGGCGAAGATGATTGAGAGCTGCTATTTCCTGCGTTATTTCGACAACCAATGGCTGCTGCGTTTTCATTTACAAGCCGAGTCCGTCGGGCTCTTCAGTGAAGGGCTGCTGGCTTTCGACGGAGAAGGGCGGATCTGTGCGGTCAATCAGAGCGCACTGAACCTGCTGGGGCATGTACGCGGCGGCTTGCTGGGCAAACCGGTGGAGGCGTTTTTCGACTGTTCACTAGATGAATTGCTCGGTCGCGCAAGTGTTAGTGCCAGCGCCAGTTGGCCGCTACGTACCCGCGACGGCCGGCGGTTGTTTGCCGTGTTGCGCGGGCAACCGCGGCGCGTGCCGGTGCCGCTGGTACCGAGCCCGGTCAATGAAAAGCGTACGCAACTGTCGGGCATCTGCCTGGGCGATACCGCGTTGCAGGCGGATTTTCGCAAGGCCCTGCGCGTGTACGAGCGGGACGTGCCGTTGCTGATCAACGGAGAAACCGGGTCCGGCAAAGAGGCCTTTGCCAAGGCCGTCCATCAAGCCAGTCAACGGGCCGAAAAAGCTTTCGTCGCCCTCAACTGTGCAGCCATCCCCGAAAGCCTGATCGAAAGCGAATTGTTCGGCTATCGCGGCGGCAGTTTCACCGGGGCGCGCAAGGAAGGCATGCGCGGCAAGTTGCAGCAGGCCGATGGCGGAACCTTGTTCCTTGACGAAATCGGTGACATGCCCCTGGCCTTGCAGACGCGGCTGTTAAGGGTGCTGGAAGATCGTCAGGTGGTGCCGATCGGTGGCGAGCCCCAGGCGATCAACGTGCGAATCATCAGCGCCACGCACCGCAATCTGCTGGATCGGGTGCAAGACGGCAGCTTCCGCGAGGACTTGTATTACCGGCTCAACGGACTGGAGGTGGCCCTGCCGGCATTGCGCGATCGCAGTGACAAATCGCAGTTGCTCGACTTTTTACTGGCCGAAGAGGCGGGCGGGGGGACGGTGTTGATCGACGGGCCGGCACGGGAGGCTCTGCTGGGGTTTGCCTGGCCGGGCAACGTTCGTCAGTTGCGTAATGTGCTGCGTACGTTGGCGGCGTTGTGTGAGGGCGGGCGGATTGGTCTCGGGGATTTGCCCGCGATCATTCGTCAGACACGGCCGGTGATAACGCTGGCAATTGATGAGCCGTCCGAGCATCCGCTGGAGGATGCCGAGCGCCTGGCGTTGTTGAACGCGCTGGAGCATACGCGGTGGCATATGACGCATACGGCGCAACAGCTTGGCGTGAGCCGAAATACCCTCTACCGAAAACTGCGTAAACACGGTATCGCCAAGACCCTGTAGGAGCGAGGCTTGCCCGAGAAGGCGTAGTGTCAGTCACTATCATCATCGACTGACATCACGCCTTCGCGGGCAAGCCTCGCTCCTACAGGTTCGGCGGTGATTCTCAAACTCTGGGTGCGATTTTCCCCTCCCTAAGCTAACCTGCGGCCATGTTTTACGAGGTCGACTATGCACATTCATATTCTTGGTATCTGCGGCACTTTCATGGGTTCGATGGCGGTTCTGGCCAAAGAGCTGGGCCATCACGTGACTGGCTCCGATGCCAACGTCTACCCGCCGATGAGCACTCAGCTTGAGGCTCAGGGCATCGAGTTGACCCAAGGCTACGACCCGGCGCAACTCGATCCGGCACCCGACCTGGTGGTCATCGGCAACGCCATGTCGCGCGGCAATCCGGCGGTGGAATATGTGCTGAACAAAGGCCTGCCTTACGTCTCCGGCCCGCAATGGCTGGCCGATCACGTCCTGCAAGGTCGCTGGGTGCTGGCGGTTGCCGGCACTCACGGCAAGACCACCACCAGCAGCATGCTCGCCTGGGTGCTGGAGCACGCGGGCATGAGCCCGGGCTTCCTGATTGGCGGCGTGCCACAGAACTTCTCGGTGTCGGCGCGTCTGGGTGGCACACCGTTTTTTGTGATCGAAGCCGATGAATACGACAGCGCATTTTTCGACAAGCGCTCCAAATTCGTTCACTACCGCCCGCGCACGGCGATCCTGAATAACCTGGAATTCGACCACGCCGATATCTTCCCGGACCTGCCCGCCATCGAGCGGCAATTCCATCACCTGGTGCGGACAATTCCGAGCGAAGGCCTGGTGATTCATCCGACCACCGAACCGGCTTTGCAGCGCGTTATCGAAATGGGCTGCTGGACCCCGGTGCAAACCACGGGCGCCGGAGGGCAGTGGCAGGTCAAGTTACTCAGTGAAGACGGTTCGGCCTTCGAAGTGATGTTCGAAGGGGTTTCCCAAGGCGTGGTCGAGTGGGACATGACCGGTCAGCACAACGTCGCCAACGCACTGGCTACCCTTGCTGCAGCGCGACATGTCGGTGTGGTGCCGCCCATGGGCATCGCTGCATTGAGCGCTTTCAAAAGCGTGAAGCGGCGCATGGAGATAGTTGCGGACGTGCGTGGCATCACCATTTATGACGACTTCGCTCACCACCCGACTGCCATTGCGACCACGCTCGACGGTCTGCGCAAGCGCATCGGCGATGCGCCGTTGATCGCGATCATCGAACCGCGCTCCAATTCCATGAAACTTGGCGCGCACCGCGACGGTTTGCCGGAGAGCGTGGTCGATGCCGATCAGGTGATCTGGTATGCACCGGCCAATCTCGGCTGGGACCTGGCGGCCACTGCGGCGCTGTGCACCGTGCCGTCGATTGTCAGTGATTCGCTGGAAGGCATCATCGAGCACGTGAAAGGCCAGGCGCAACCGGGCACCCACGTGGTGATCATGAGCAACGGCGGCTTTGGCGGCCTGCACGGCAAACTCGCCGAGGCACTCAAATGAACAACGGTCCGGACCGCATTACGCTGGCGATGACCGGCGCTTCCGGCGCCCAGTACGGCTTGCGCCTGCTCGACTGCCTGGTGCGTGATGACCGCGAAGTGCACTTCCTGATTTCCAAGGCTGCGCAACTGGTGATGGCTACAGAGACCGATGTCACACTACCCGCCAAACCACAAATGATGCAGGCCTTCCTCACCGAATACACCGGCGCGGCCGCCGGGCAGATCCGCGTGTATGGCAAGGAAGACTGGATGTCGCCGGTAGCCTCGGGCTCCGGAGCGCCGGCGGCGATGGTGGTGGTGCCGTGTTCCACCGGAACCTTGTCGGCCATCGCGACCGGCGCCTGCAACAACCTGATCGAGCGTGCCGCCGACGTGACGTTGAAGGAGCGCCGTCAGCTGATTCTGGTGCCGCGTGAAGCGCCGTATTCGAGCATTCACCTGGAGCACATGCTCAAGTTGTCGAACATGGGTGTGACGATTCTGCCGGCATCGCCAGGCTTCTATCATCAGCCGCAAACCATCGATGACCTGATCGATTTCGTGGTGGCGCGGATTCTCAACCTGCTGAACGTCCCCCAGGACATGCTGCCGCGTTGGGGCGAACACCATCTGACCAGCGATGAATAAGCTGCTTATCATTCTGCTGGCATTGCAGCTGGCGGGGTGCGCCACGGCGCGTACGCTGGATGCTGCCAAACCGGGTGCGCCGGTGGTGTACTCCGGGACGCGGCTGGATTTGTATGCGATGAATGGAGGGTGCTGCGCCAAGGACCGATTTGGTGCCGAGGCGCCGGGCTATCCGGGGGTTGATCTGCCGGCCAGTGCCTTGCTTGACACGTTGTTGTTACCGTTGTCGTTGCTGACGGTTTTAGGTGTGAGTTTTCAGGCGACGGGTGGGTTATAGCGCTCGGCGTGGAGTCGGTGGCGAGCCTTTCGCGGGCAAGCCTCGCTCCTACAGCGAAGGCGTCCGCTACGATGCCGTAGATTATTTGCCTAACTTCCTCAGCTCATCCGATTCGACAATCCGCACCCCATCCTGCTCTTCCAGTGCCAGGCGCCACATGGCGCGGGCCATTTGGCAGGCTTCGATGCCGTGGTATTTGCCGGGGATCAGCCGTGACAGGGGGCCGGCGACTTTTTCCGCCAGGCGCGGCTCCATCCTTTCGCCCAGAAGCAGCGAGGGACGGCAAATGGTCAGTTGCGGCCAATCCTGCGCGCGCAGTGCGTGTTCCATCTCGCCTTTAACCCGGTTGTAGAAAACCGAGGATCTCCGATCGGCCCCCAAAGCACTGATCACGATCAAGTGCCGGGCACCCATTTCACGAGCGCGCTTGGCGAACGCCACCACCATGTCCAGATCCACAGCGCGAAAGGCCTGTTCCGAACCCGCCTGCTTGATGGTGGTGCCCAGGCAGCAATAGGCAATGTCGACGCGACCGCTCAATTGCGGCAGAAACATCGCCGGGTCGCCGACCGGGTTTTCAAGGTGGGGATGCCTGACCAGTGGCCGGCGTGAGGGTGCTAGTACCCGCGTAATCGTTGGCTCGTTGAGCAAGCGATCGAGCAAATGTTCACCGGTCAAACCGGTGGCTCCGGCAAGCAATACGTGCTGAGGCGTCAAGTACATAGTGTTTCTCCCTTGATACTCATCAGCTTAGTTGGTCTTTGCATCCTTGCTTTCAATCGACACACTTTGCAGTGCTTTGCGTGCTTGCTGTTTGCGCAGTAACTGCCAGTGCGACAGCACGGTTTTCGGCGCCCATATCTGCGGCTCGGAGGCTTCGTAACCGTCGGCCAGTTCACGCTCGGCGACGGTAGCCTTGGCCAGCTTGAAGGCTTGTTCCAGATCATCGGTCTGGTTCAATGCCTGGGCGAACAGGGCGTCGCCAAAGTAGGTGAAGTTGGCTTCTTCCGAACAGCCGAAGGACACGCGGTCGGCCCGCGAAGCGGTCATGATCAGGGTGCGTTCATCCTTGAGGGCGGGGATGAAGCCGCCGGAGTAGCAGGAGGAAATCACGATGATCTTGTCGCGGTTTTTCAGTGGGGCGAGCACCGCGGCCAGTTCGTCGGCCGGCAGGTCGGCCAGCTCCATGCGTGGCTGGTCGAGCACCAGTTCGTGCTCACTGGTGCCGTGGCTGGTCATGTAAATGAAAATCAAATCTTCCGGGCCGCTGCGTTCGGCCAGGGTCTGGGCCGCGCGACGCAGGTTTTCCCGGGTGGCCATTGGCCGGTCGCTTAAGTGATCGCGGTGGTTCACCAGGCGGATCTGGCCAAAGGCGCCAAAGCGACTGGCGAGCATGTTGGCGACGTAGTCGGATTCGCGCAGGAACACGCTCTGCTTGCCGTCGCCGCCCAGGGTCAGGGTGTACAGCTCTACCGCCGGGGTCGAGGCTGGCACGCTACTTAGCGCATCTTCGAGCAGGCGCCCCTGGGCCAGCAGGCCGAGTTCGAGGGTGTCAGGCAGCAACTTGCCATCGGCGTCACGTACGCGCTGGCCATTGATCCAGGTGCCGCTGCGCACCGAACCATCCGTCAGCACCAGGGTGCCACGACCGGAATAGGCGTCGTTATCGAACTGGCCGACGTAGAAGCTTCCATCGGCCAGGTTCAAGCGACCTTGACCACTGAAGCGCCAGTCATTGAAATTGCCGATGTAATGACTGCCGTCGGCGCCGATCAACTCGCCCTTGCCATTGAGCGAGCCTTCCTTGAATTGACCCAGCCAGACATCGCCGTCAGCGTTTTCGTAGCGACCCTTGCCGTGCAGTTGATTGTTCTTGAAGCCGCCGACATAGATGTCGCCATCAGCGCTGTTGAATGTTCCGTTGCCTTCCAGCTGACCATCGACGAAGTGCCCGGTGAACTGATTGCCGTTGCCGTCGCTGCGCTGGCCTTCGCCGTTGGGTTTGCCGTGAGCGAACTGACCCTGGTAGGCGCTGCCATCTTCGAGTTCCAGATGACCAAGCCCTGAATACTGATCAGCCTTGAATTCGCCACGGTAGGTCATGCCGTTTTCTTTGAGGGTGCCTTCACCGTCGCGCCGGCCGAGCTTGAAACCGCCGTTGTAGCTGCTGCCATTGGTGGTCAGGCTGCCTTGGGCGTCGAAGAGGCCTTGATTGAACTGCCCGCGGTAGACCTCGCCGTTGCTGCCATGCCATTCGCCCTGGCCATGCCATTGGCCCTTGTCGAATTCGCCGGCATACCAGCTGCCGTTCGGGTAATCGATGCGGCCCTGGCCTTGCAGCAATCCATTGACCAGATCGCCGCGATAGCGTCCGCCGTCCGGCAGACGGGCGTCGGGAGGTAACGGTGATTCGCCGTTGCCGCACGCGGTGAGCATCAGGGTCAAGGCAAGGAGTGCAAGTGAGCGCATAGCGGGTTCCGGGCAATTAGGCGACCGAGTATGCCGCAGCTATGTGTCGTTATACAGCCGGTAGAAAAGCGGTGGGTGCGAAACAGCATGAGCTGCTTCGCATCCAGCAAGGTTTACACGAAGCAGAGCGACAAAGGTTCAGCGATATACGCCGGTTTGTCCGAGCCTTCGATTTCCAGCGTGGCGGTGGCCTTGAGCAGCCATTGGCCGGGTTTTTTCTCGGTGACTTCGGTCAATTCGACCTTGAGGCGTACTTTCGAGTTGACCTTGACCGGTTGAATGAAACGCACGCTGTCCAGGCCATAATTGACCACCATCTTCAAACCTTCAGGAAGGATGAGGATGTCTAGCATCAGTTTCGGGATCAGCGATAGCGACAGGAATCCGTGAGCAATGGTGCTGCCAAATGGCGTTTGCGCGGCTTTGACCGGGTCGACGTGGATGAACTGATAGTCCCCTGTGGCTTCGGCGAACAGGTTGATGCGCTCCTGATCGATCGTGAGCCATTCGGAACGTCCAAGTTCCTTGCCGACATAATCATTGAGCTCTGCAACTGGAACATAGGGCATTGAGACTCTCCTTGGGTTCATCGATTTTATAGTTTTGAAGTGGGGGGATTTGACCTCCCGGATTACCACTTTAGATCAACATGGCAAATTGCTGCGGTCAACCGTCCATGCTTTTGGCGAATGCCGATGTATAGGGCAGGCGTGCTTATAATGCTCGGCCCGTCAGTGCGGGTGAAGGGTTTTGCGGGAGATGAAAGATGTTGTTACGTGGCCTGACCTGGCTGGTGCTGTTCCAATTGCTCGGCACCGCGATCAACCATTTGTTTATACCGGTCCTGCCGGGGCCGATTGTCGGCCTGCTGCTGTTGCTGGTTTTTTTGATCTGCCGTGGTCAGGTTGGTGAACCGCTGAATCTGGCGGCCAGCAGCCTGCTGCGCTACCTGCCATTGCTGCTGGTGCCGCCGGCCGTGGGTGTGATGGTGTACGCCGCCGACATCGCGGCGGACTTCTGGGCCATTGTCGGCGCGCTGGTCTTGTCCCTGTTGCTGTCGATGGCTTTTGCCGGTGTGCTGATGCAGCGCATGGTCAAGCGGCACGCTCATCCCTCTGAGGATGGCCAATGAATTTCGACTGGCACGGCGCCTGGGCGTCGGTGATTCATCATCCGTTGTTCGGCATCGGCATTACCCTGGGGGCCTATCAGCTTGTACTGGGAGTGTTCGAGAAAACCCGCTGGATCTTTTTGCAGCCCGTGCTGGTCTCCATGCTGCTGGTGATCGGTGTGCTGGTGGGCTGCGGGCTGACTTATGCCGAGTACCGCAAGAGCACCGAGATCCTTAGCATCCTGCTCGGCCCCGCCACGGTCGCGCTGGCCGTACCGCTTTACCTCAACCTGCGGCGGATTCGGCAGTTGTTCTGGCCGATATTTACTACGCTGGTGATAGGCGGTGTAGTTGCCACGGGCATGGGCGTGTTGCTGGGCTGGTGGTTCGGGGCTGAGCACATGATCCTGATGACCATGGCACCGAAGTCGGTGACCTCGCCAATTGCCATGTTGGTGGCCGAGCAGATCGGTGGCGTCGCGGCGCTGGCGGCGGTGTTCGTGTTAATCACCGGCGTGATCGGCGCGATTTTCGGCCCGAGCCTGTTGACCCGCCTCGGTGTCCACAGTCCCGAGGCTCGCGGCATGGCGTTGGGCATGACTGCCCACGCAGTCGGCACGGCAGTGGCGATGCAGGAAAATGAAGAGTGCGGCGCCTTCGCAGCGCTGGCGATGAGTTTGATGGGCGTGGCCACGGCAGTGTTGCTGCCGATGGCGGTGTCGATGGTGGTTTAAGGAAATGTCTATGAGTCTGCCGCTTTTTCCGCTGAATACGGTGCTGTTTCCAGGTTGCATACTCGACCTGCAGATTTTCGAGGCGCGTTACCTGGACATGATCGGTCGCTGCATGAAACAGGGTGGCGGCTTTGGTGTGGTGTGCATCCTTGACGGCGAGGAGGTCGGCATCGCCCCGGCAGGGTACGCGCTGGTCGGTTGTGAGGCGCTGATCACCGATTTCAAACAGCAGGAAAATGGCCTGTTGGGGATTCGGGTGCAGGGCGGTCGGCGCTTTCACGTGCTGCGCACCGAAGTGCAGCGCGATCAATTGACCGTCGCCGAGGTCGAGTGGCTGGAAGACGAACCGGAACAACCGCTGCAGGATGAGGACGCCGATCTGGTGGCCTTGCTCAAGGCTCTGGCCGAGCACCCGATGGTCGAAGCGCTGAACATGGGCACCGAAGCGACCGGGCAACAGTCGCTGGCCAATCAGCTTGCCTACTTGTTGCCGTTCGCCGAACTGGACAAGATCGACCTGCTGCAACTCGATGATCCGCAGCAACGACTGGATGCAATACAGGCGCTGCTGGATGAGTTGCAGGGTGAGTTGTTTGCCTGACGCTGCTGAAGAGATCGCAGCCTTCGGCAGCTCCTACATAGGTAAGGCGTACATCTGTAGGAGCTGCCGAAGGCTGCGATCTTTTGATCTTTAGTACGCGTATCTCAACATCGTCTGCGGCAAATGCCGCAATACGAAGAACCCGAACAGCGCCACCAGCGATGGCAGTACCAGCCACCAGACCTTGGGCGGCATTGCGTTGAGCGAAGTCCGGCGCTGACACAACCCCAGGCTCGCCGCACAGACACACGCGGCCAGCATCGCACCCGCCAACACATCCGTTGGCCAATGCGCACCGAGATACACACGCGACAGAGCGATCGCCAGCGCCGGCAGGCAGCCCACCAGCAGCCAGGTCAGGCGCATCCGCGGCGGTTGTCCGCGACCGGCCAGTACGGCAAGCGTCAGGAACAGCGCAAAGGAGCCGGAGGCATGACCACTGGGCATGCTGTAGCTGGTCAACGGGTCGCTCAACACTTCCGGACGCATGCGTGCGAAAAAATGTTTGGTCAGGGTGTTGCCCAGCGCGGTAAATAGCAACGTGCTGCAAGCAAAGATTGCCTGGCGCCATTGCCGGGTAATCAGCAGCAGCACTACCAGCAAGGCACTGAACACCAGCATGTTGCGAAATTCGCCGATGAGCGTGAAGACCACGGCCACTTCATCGAGGATAGGGCTGCGATGTTCCTGCACCAGGGTCATCAGCCCTTGATCGAGAGCGCTCAGGTGCGAATAACCGATAAACAGCGCCGCCAGAATCAGAAAACTCATCCCTGTGATAAAAATCGTGGCCTTGCGATGCTTGCGCAGACTGCTGGTTGCGCTCAGCCCCACCATCAGCGCAATGCTGCCGACAACGATCCCGGCCTGCGGCCAGAAGCCCTCGGGCAATGGCAAGCGAATTGCCGCACCGGTGGCCCAGCCCGGCAACAGGTACGCCACCGACCACCCCGCAGCGGCCAGCAGGCTAACGGCGAAGAAACGCGGGAACGGCATGTCGAACATCCCTGCCACCATCGGTAGCATGGGGCGCAAGGGGCCGATAAAGCGCCCGACCAGCAGGCTGGCGATGCCGTAGCGCTGGAAATACGTCTCAGCCCCGGCTATCCACTCCGGATGATGGCGCAGTCCAGGCAGGCGTCGGATGTTCTGATGGAAATGGCGCCCCAGGAAGTACGAAACCACATCGCCGAGCACCCCGGCGATGAACCCCAGCAGCAACGTTTCACTCAACGACAGCGCTCCGCTGCCGGCCAGTACCGCCACGGCGAACAGCAAAACCGTGCCGGGCACGATCAGTCCGGCAATTGCCAGGCATTCGACGAAGGCCACGATGAATACCGCTGCCGCCAGCCATTGCGGGTTGACCGTCAACCAACCGGTCACGCTATCGAGCCATGGGCCCATAAAAACAACTCCATTGAATGTTTAATTGATTCCAGGGGACCAGCACAACTCTAAAATCACTACAGAACCCTGTGGGAGCGGGCTTGCTCGCGAAAGCGGAGTGTCAGGCAACATCAAAGTTGACTGGAAGGTCGCTTTCGCGAGCAAGCCCGCTCCCACATTGCGTCCCGTTTGCTTCAAGTCCCGGCAAGTGTCAGGACAGCACAAAATAATCGCGACCTTCGACCTGCCCTCGTCGCAGCGGGTTGCGCGTGCAATAGGCTGCGTAGGTCGCGTCGACGAAGCGGTACATCAGGTATTCGTCGCGCCCGTGAGGAATGCCCAGACGCGTGGCCTGGATAACATGGATGGGCGTCTGGCCGACGTCTTCTACCAGCAGTACCTCGTGATCGAAGCGCTTGGCATCCCAGACCGGCACCCTCAAGCCCAAAGACTTGCACAGTAGCGTCTGCCCGGCGCAAAGCTTTTGCGACGGGCGAGGGCGGCCCTGGGCGTCCGGGTTATTCAATAGCATCTGCGCAAGGCTTGCCGGACCGCCAATCTCATCAACCCACGGGTAGGCGGATTTGATCAGTACGGCGTTGCCCGGGCCTTGAGCGCTGAAATTGAGGGAGTCGCCGCCACGGGCGTAATACATATAGATGTGCCCACCATCCAGAAACAAAGCCTTACGCTTTTCTGTATAGCCGAGGGAGGCGTGACTGCCTTTTTCGGCACAGTAATAGGCTTCTGTTTCGATGATTCGGGCGCTGAGCCACAGGTCGCCGACCCGATGGCGGATGACTTTGCCCAGTAAATCCCGGGCCAGAATTTGCGCGTCTCGGTCGAAAAACGCGTCCGGGAGGCCCTTGGGCAGGCTTTCGGTGGATGCTCGAACAGTCAGATTGGACATGATGAACGGCGTTTATCAGGGCTGATGGGGTCGTGATGATAACAATTTGCAGCTTAATCCCGGCTGAACGTCGGCAAATTGCCCTCCATTTCGACCATCCGCCCGTCACCGCTGTTAGTCGGGAGACACGACAGCTATAATCTGCCGCTTTACTCTTTACCAAGACCTTATCAAAGACCACGCCAGACCATGACTGAGTCCGTTCTTGACTACATGACCCGCTTGGGTCGCGCTGCCCGCGAGGCTTCCCGCGTCATTGGCCGTGCCAGCACTGCGCAGAAGAACCGTGCGCTGCAGGCCGCCGCAAACGCGCTGGACGCTGCCCGCGCCGAGCTGACCGCTGCCAATGAGCTGGATCTGGCGGCAGGTCGCGCCAATGGCCTGGAGCCGGCGTTGCTTGAACGCCTGGCGCTGACCCGGCCCGTATCGACGGCATGATCGTGGGGCTGCGCCAGGTGGCGGCACTGCCGGACCCTGTCGGCGCGATCCGCGACATGAGCTATCGGCCGTCGGGAATTCAGGTCGGCAAGATGCGTGTGCCGCTGGCGTGATCGGAATCATCTACGAGTCGCGGCCGAACGTGACTATCGATGCCGCCAGCCTGTGCTTGAAATCCGGCAACGCGACCATCCTGCGGGGCGGCTCCGAAGCCATTCACTCCAATCGCGCCATCGCCGCCTGCATCCAGCGCGGCCTGGCCGAAGCCGATCTGCCCGCCGCCGTGGTGCAAGTAGTCGAAACAACTGACCGCGCCGCCGTTGGTGCGTTGATCACCATGCCCGAGTACGTAGATGTCATCGTGCCCCGTGGCGGCCGTGGCCTGATCGAGCGAGTCAGCCGCGATGCCCGTGTGCCGGTAATCAAGCATCTGGACGGCATCTGCCACGTTTATGTCAGTGCCCACGCCGACCTGCCGAAAGCCCAGCGCATTGCGTTCAATGCCAAGACTTATCGCTATGGCATCTGTGGTGCAATGGAGACACTGCTGGTCGATCAAATCGTTGCTAAAAATTTCCTGCCGGCGATGGCTGCCCAGTTCCGCGAAAAAGGCGTCGAACTGCGCGGCTGCGAACGCACCCGGGCGATCATCGATGCGCTGCCGGCCACCGAGGAAGACTGGAGCACCGAATATCTCGCGCCGATCCTGTCGATCCGCGTGGTCGACGGGCTGGAGCAGGCCATCGAGCACATCAATCATTACGGCTCTCACCACACCGATTCGATTGTCAGCGAACACCAGGGCGACACCCGGCGTTTCGTGGCTGAAGTCGACTCCTCGTCGGTGATGATCAACACCCCGACGTGCTTCGCCGATGGCTTCGAATACGGATTGGGTGCCGAGATCGGCATTTCTACTGATAAGCTGCACGCCCGCGGCCCGGTCGGCCTCGAAGGTCTGACCTGCGAGAAGTACGTC
The DNA here is from genome assembly GCF_002277815.1 of Pseudomonas sp. ERMR1:02. Classification (GTDB taxonomy): domain Bacteria; phylum Pseudomonadota; class Gammaproteobacteria; order Pseudomonadales; family Pseudomonadaceae; genus Aquipseudomonas. The sequence continues at coordinate 312,714 of NZ_NKJI01000004.1, read as the reverse complement.
GTGGTCGGTGATGGCCAACTGCGCGGACAGGAGTCGGTCTGACTTGGGCGACCTCGATCCATCAGTTCCGGTAACCGCCAGCGCGCCTCTACCCAGACGCATTGGCGTACTGGGGGGACTTTTGACCCGGTGCACGTCGGCCATTTGCGTGGTGCGCTGGAAGTCGCCGAATCGCTGGCGCTCGATGAGCTGCGTCTGACACCCAGTGCCAGGCCGCCCCATCGGGATACGCCGCAAGTGTCGGCGAAAGACCGTCTGGCGATGGTCGAGTGCGCGGTGGCCGGTGTGGCCCCGTTGGTGGTGGACGCCCGCGAATTGCAGCGGGACAAACCGTCCTACACCATCGATACCCTGGAACTGATGCGTGCCGAGCTGGCCGCGAATGACCAGGTTTTTCTGCTTTTGGGCTGGGACGCATTTTGCGGCCTGCCCACTTGGCACCGCTGGGAAGAGTTGCTCCAGCATTGCCACATCCTGGTGCTGCAACGCCCGGATGCCGACAGCGAACCGCCGGATGCCTTGCGCAACCTGCTGGCAGCGCGCTCGGTGAGCGACCCGCTGGCCCTCAAAGGGCCGAGCGGACAGATTGCATTCGTCTGGCAGACGCCGCTCGCGGTATCCGCCACCCAGATCCGTCAACTGCTGGCCAGCGGTAAGTCGGTACGTTTCCTGGTGCCCGACGCGGTCCTGGCCTACATCGATGCGCACGGACTTTACCGTGTGCCGAACTGAATAGGAGTGCCTCAAGGCACGTGGCAACAACGTGTATTGAAGCGCCCGAACATACGAGCAAAACGAGTTTTATATGACGAACAACGAAGTAAACAAAGTAAAGCGTAAAGGCACGTTCAAGAGTGCTCCGCTGCCTGAAAAGGTTCTCAGTGTTGAGCCTCCGAAAGGCGATGACCTGGTCAAGATCGCCGTAGCGGCCCTGGAAGACGTCAAAGCCCAGGACGTGTTGGTAATCGATGTTCGTGAAAAGCAGAGCATCACTGACTACATGATCATCGCCACCGGTACGTCCAACCGCCAGATCGGCGCAATGCTCGATAAGGTTCGCGAGGCTGTAAAGGCCCTGGGCATTAAGCCGTTGGGTGAAGAAGGCAAGGGCGATAGCGACTGGGTATTGCTGGACATGGACGACGTGATCGTCCACATGATGACCTCCAACGCCCGTCAGTTCTACGACCTGGAGCGCCTGTGGAAAGGTGCCGAGCAGAGCCGTGCTGCCGATGGTAAACACCACAGCCCTGAAGTTGGTCACGAGCATTTCACCAAGCTCAACAAAGACCAGGAATAAGGAACGGCTGTGCGACTGCGACTGATCGCCGTCGGTTCCCGCATGCCCAAGTGGGTGGAAGAAGGCTGGCATGAATATGCCAAGCGTCTTCCGTCCGAGCTGGCGCTGGAACTGGTGGAAATACCGCTCAATACTCGTGGCAAGAACGCCGACGTGGCGCGCTTCATCCGACAGGAAGGCGAAGCCATGCTGGCCAAGGTCGGGCCGAACGAGCGCGTTGTCACCCTCGAAGTCCACGGCAAGCCCTGGAGTACCGAGCAACTGGCGGTCGAGCTCGATCGCTGGCGGCTGGACTCGCGCACGGTGAATTTCATGGTCGGCGGCCCCGAAGGGCTGGCGCCGGAAGTCTGCGCCCGCGCCGATCAACGCTGGTCTCTCTCGCCGTTGACGTTGCCGCACCCGCTGGTGCGAATTCTGATCGGCGAACAGCTGTATCGTGCCTGGACCGTGCTGTCCGGCCACCCTTACCACAAGTAGTTCTGCCCTCATGTCCCAACCGATCCGCATCAAGGACCACGAAAAAGACGCCCGTCTGGTGCGTGGCCGCGTCGTGTTCGGGGCAATTGCGGTAGTGACGCTGATTGGCGTGCTGATCGCGCGTTTGTATTTCCTGCAGGTGATCCAGTACGAGTACCACTCGACCTTGTCGGAAAACAACCGCGTCCATGTGCAACCGATTCCGCCACCCCGTGGGTTGATTTACGACCGCAATGGTGTGGTCATTGCGGACAACCGGCCCAGCTTCAGCCTGAGCATGACCCGCGAGCGCTCTGGCGATTGGCAGCAAGTGCTCGATGTGATCGTCCAGGTGCTGGAGCTGACGCCTGAGGATCGGGTGATCTTCGAGAAGCGCATGCGCCAGGGGCGCCGGCCGTTCGAGCCGGTGCCGATCATGTTCGAATTGACCGAAGAGCAGATCGCGCGGATCGCCGTGAATCAGTTCCGGCTGCCGGGCGTGGAAGTGGTCGCGCAACTGGTTCGCCACTACCCGCAGGGCGCGCATTTCGCGCACTCGGTGGGATACATGGGGCGGATCAACGAGAAAGAGCTCAAATCTCTGGATCCGGTGAGTTACAGCGGCACCCATCAAATTGGCAAAACCGGCATCGAGCGTTTTTACGAGCCGGAGTTGCACGGTCAGGTGGGTTACGAGGAAGTCGAGACCAACGCTCGGGGCCGCGTTCTGCGTGTGCTCAAGCGTACCGATCCGATTCCCGGCAAGGACATCGTCCTGAGCCTGGACATCAAATTGCAGGAAGCCGCCGAAGCTGCGCTTGGTGGTCGTCGCGGCGCGGTAGTAGCGCTGGACCCGAAAACCGGCGAAGTGTTGGCGATGGTCAGTCAGCCAAGTTTCGACCCGAACCTGTTCGTCACCGGTATCAGCTTCAAGGCGTATTCCGAGCTGCGCGATTCCATCGATCGGCCGCTGTTCAACCGCGTGTTGCGTGGGTTGTATCCGCCCGGCTCGACCATCAAGCCAGCAGTGGCGATTGCCGGTCTGGATTCGGGCGTGGTCACCGCTTCGACCCGGGTGTTTGACCCCGGCTACTACATGCTGCCCAACTACGATCACAAATACCGCAACTGGAACCGCACTGGCGACGGCTTCGTCGACCTCGATACGGCGATCATGCGGTCCAACGACACCTACTTCTATGACCTGGCCCACAAGCTGGGGATCGATCGGTTGTCGGCGTACATGACCAAGTTCGGTATCGGTCAGAAAGTTTCCCTGGACATGTTCGAGGAATCGCCGGGCCTGATGCCGTCCCGAGAGTGGAAGCGCGCGACCCGCCGTCAGGCGTGGTTCCCGGGCGAAACGCTGATTCTCGGGATCGGCCAGGGCTACATGCAATCGACCCCGTTGCAACTGGCCCAGGCCACGGCACTAGTGGCCAACAAAGGCATCTGGAACCGTCCGCACCTGGCCAAGACCGTCGAAGGCGCGAAACCGGTAGATCAGAACCCGATGCCAGACATCATCCTGCGCGACCCGTCTGACTGGACCAAGGTCAACCACGGCATGCAACAGGTTATGCACGGTGCCCGGGGTACGGCGCGCAAAGCCTCGATCGGTGCGCAATACCGGATCGCCGGCAAGAGTGGTACGGCCCAGGTGGTCGCGATCAAGCAGGGCGAGAAGTACGACCGCTCCAAGGTTCAGGAACGCCATCGCGACCACGCCTTGTTCGTAGGCTTCGCGCCGGCCGACGACCCGAAAATCGTAGTGTCGGTGATGGTCGAGAACGGGGAGTCCGGCTCCGGCGTCGCCGCGCCAGTGGTGCGTCAAGTCATGGACGCCTGGCTGCTGGGTCAGGATGGCCGCCTCAAATCCGAATACGCCAGCCCTACTAGCGCGGAGGCTACTGCCCGTGATGAATAATTTTGATCGCATGCTCTCCAGCGAGGATGTGATGCGGCGTCGCGCGACGCTGTTGCAACGCCTGCACATCGACGGCCCGCTGCTGATCCTGTTGCTGACCCTCGCCGCCGGCAGCCTGTTCGTGCTGTATTCGGCCAGTGGCAAAAGCTGGGATCTGTTGGCCAAACAGGCCACTTCGTTCGGCATCGGCCTGGTGTCGATGATTGTCATCGCCCAGTTCGAACCGCGCTTCATGGCCCGCTGGGTGCCGGTCGGTTATGTGATCGGAGTGCTGTTGCTGGTGGTGGTGGACGTCATGGGTCACAACGCCATGGGGCCACGCGCTGGATCAACATCCCCGGGGTGATCCGCTTCCAGCCTTCGGAATTCATGAAGATCCTGATGCCAGCGACCATTGCCTGGTACCTGTCCAAGCGCACCTTGCCGCCGCAGCTCAAGCATGTTGGCGTCAGCCTGTTTCTGATTGGTTTGCCGTTCATTCTGATTGTGCGTCAGCCGGACCTTGGCACTTCGCTGCTGATCCTGGCCGGTGGTGCGTTCGTGCTGTTCATGGGGGGCTGCGCTGGCGCTGGATTCTCAGCGTGCTTGCTGCCGCTGTACCCGTGGCAATCGCCATGTGGTTTTTCATCATGCACGACTACCAGAAGCAGCGGATCCTGACGTTCCTCGATCCGGAAAGCGATCCCCTGGGCACTGGCTGGAACATCATCCAGTCCAAGGCCGCCATCGGTTCCGGCGGCGTCTTCGGCAAGGGTTGGCTATTGGGCACCCAATCGCACCTGGATTTCCTTCCGGAAAGCCATACCGACTTCATTATTGCGGTCATGGGTGAAGAGTTCGGTCTGGTCGGTATCTGCGCACTGTTGCTGATCTACCTGTTGTTGATCGGTCGCGGACTGGTGATTACCGCCCAGGCCCAGACCTTGTTCGGAAAGTTGCTCGCGGGCAGCCTGACCATGACGTTTTTTGTATATGTTTTCGTCAATATCGGTATGGTCAGCGGCCTGTTGCCAGTGGTGGGGGTGCCGTTGCCGTTCATTAGCTACGGAGGAACTTCTCTGGTGACGCTGCTGTCAGCGTTTGGGGTTTTGATGTCGATCCATACCCATCGCAAGTGGATCGCTCAGGTTTGAATAAGGTGAAGAGTTCAATGCAAGTAATGCGTGGCTGGGCGACTCGAAACGCGCCGTGGGTCGGCCTGGTAAGCATCCTTGGCACCGCGCAGGAAGCGTTGGCCGGCGATTACGAAGGCTCACCCCAGGTGGCCGAGTTCGTTGGTGAAATGACCCGCGACTACGGTTTTGCCGGCGAGCAACTGATGGGTGTGTTCCGCGAAGCCGAGCGCAAACAGTCGATTCTGGACGCGATTTCGAAACCCGCCGAACGGGTCAAGCAGTGGAATGAATATCGGCCGATGTTCATCACCGATGCACGCATCGCCCGTGGTGTGGACTTCTGGCGTCAGCACGAGGCCGTACTGGCCCGCGCCGAGCAGGAATACGGCGTGCCGGCGCAGGTGATTGTTTCGATCATTGGTGTCGAGACCTTTTTCGGCCGCAATACCGGCAATTTCCGGGTAATTGATGCCTTGTCTACCTTGGGTTTCGACTATCCTCCCCGTGCCGAATTTTTCCGCAAGGAACTGCGTGAGTTCCTGTTGCTGGCCCGGGAAGAGCAGGTCGATCCATTGACCCTCAAAGGTTCTTACGCCGGTGCCATGGGCTTGCCGCAGTTCATGCCCAGCAGCTTCCGCGCCTATGCAGTGGATTTCGACGGTGACGGCCACATCAATATCTGGAACAACCCGGACGATGCAATCGGTAGCGTCGCCAGTTATTTCAAGCGTCACGGCTGGGTCGCGGGCGAACCGGTGGTCAGCCGTGCCGATGTGCGGGGCGATCAGGTGGATGAAGGTTTGACCACCGGGATCGAGCCGACTAAAACCGTTGGAGAGTTGCGGGCCCTGGGCTGGTCAAGTCATGATGCGCTGCGCGATGATATGCCGGTTACCGCTTTTCGCCTGGAAGGCGACAATGGCCCCGAATACTGGATGGGTCTGAAGAATTTTTACGCAATCACGCGTTATAACCGCAGCGTGATGTACGCCATGGCCGTACATCAACTGTCTGAACAGCTGGTCCAAGCACGGGGCGTCAAGTAATGCGGGCATTGCCTATGAATAAACCCCTGAAGCTGATGGCATTTGCCGTGTTGGCAGTGCTGGTCGCCAGTTGTTCGACCAGTCGCTCGCCGACACAGAAATCTTCCACCGCCGTGCGTTCGGCGCCGGGGCTGGACATCAACCGCGCTCATAAAGATGGCGCGCCATGGTGGGACATCGACGTTTCGCGCATTCCGGATGCCACGCCGACCCTGCACTCTGGCCCCTACAAGGCCAACCCGTACACCGTGCTGGGCAAAACCTATTTCCCGTTGCAGGAGTCCAAGACTTACGTGGCTTCGGGCACTGCGTCCTGGTACGGCACCAAGTTCCATGGCCAGAATACCGCCAACGGCGAAGTCTATGACTTGTATGGCATGAGTGCCGCACACAAGACCTTGCCGTTACCGAGTTATGTTCGGGTGACCAACCTGGACAACAACAAGACTGTGATCCTGCGAGTCAACGACCGCGGACCATTCTATTCGGACCGGATCATCGACTTGTCCTACGCGGCTGCCAAGAAACTCGGTTATGCCGAAACAGGCACCGCCCGGGTCAAGGTCGAAGGTATCGACCCGCAGCAATGGTGGGCGGCCAAGGGCCGTCCGGCGCCTTTAATGCTCAACGAGCCGCAAGTCGCGCAGAATAGCGCCCCGGTGATTACGGCCTCGGCCGGCGCCGTCGAGCAATGGACGCCACCGCCGCAGCAACATGCCGCCGCAGTTGTCCCCGTACAACTCGATGCAAAAAAAAACGCTTCTGCACAAGCCTCTGGCCAGTATCTGCAGGTGGGCGCGTTCGCCAACCCGGACGCTGCAGAACTCCTGAGGTCGAAGCTCAGCGGGATGGTGAGCGCTCCGGTGTTCATCAGCTCGATCGTGCGCAATCAACAGACGCTGCATCGCGTGCGCCTGGGGCCAATCGGTTCGCCGGGTGAAATCCAGCAAGTGCAGAACAGCGTGCGCATGGCCAATCTCGGTTCGCCGAGTGTCGTAACAGAGTAATACGTAGAACTTGATTGACGGTTCGCTTGCGGTTTTGGGGGGCGGACCAGGTTGTTGGCTCTTTGAAGAACAAAAGCCCGGCAAGGGTTGCAGAGTGAACGACTGAACACGCGATGGCCCGTTAGAAGGTCATCAGAATAGTTTTGCCTGTGGGCAAGTTTCCATTAGCGATTTCGAGAGACGGATGAACATCACCACCTTTGCCAAACGCCTGTGCCTTCTAGTCCCGCTGCTCCTCTCACCTGCCGCGTTCGCGGTCGAGATGATGCCGTCGCCACCGCAACTGGCCGCCAAGGCCTACGTGCTCATGGACGCCAGCAGCGGCAACGTGCTGGTCGAAAACAATGGTGACCAGCGTCTGCCGCCAGCCAGCCTGACCAAGCTGATGACAGCGTACATTGCGACCCTGGAAATCCGCCGTGGCCAGATCGGTGAAAGCGATCCGGTGACCGTCAGCGAAAACGCCTGGCGTACCGGCGGTTCGCGGATGTTCATCAAGGTCGGCACGCAGGTAACGGTCAGCGACCTGCTGCACGGCATCATCATCCAGTCGGGCAACGACGCCAGTGTGGCGGTTGCCGAGCACATCGCCGGTAGCGAAGACGCGTTCGCCGACCTGATGAACAAAACCGTTGCCGACCTGGGTATGACCAATACCCACTTCATGAACCCGACCGGTCTGCCGAACCCTGAGCACTACTCGTCGGCTCATGACATGGCCGTGCTGGCTCGCGCGATCATTCACGAAGACCCGGCTCACTATGCGATCTACTCGCAGAAAGAGTTCTTCTGGAACGGCATCAAACAACCGAACCGTAACCTGCTGCTGTGGCGCGACAAGACTGTCGACGGTCTGAAAACCGGCCACACCGACGAAGCGGGCTACTGCATGGTGTCTTCGGCCGTGCGTGATGGCATGCGTCTGATCGCCGTGGTGTTCGGCACCAACAGCGAAGTGGCTCGCGCCGCCGAGACCCAGAAACTGCTGACTTACGGGTTCCGTTTCTTCGAAACCCAGACGTTCTATCAGAAAGGCGCCGAGCTGGCTCAGGCTCCTGTCTGGAAGGGCTCCACCAATCAAGTCAAGGCCGGTCTGGCTGAAGACCTGACCATGACCCTGCCAAAAGGCCAGCTGAAAAAGCTCGCTGCCAGCATGACCATGAACCCGCAACTGGTTGCGCCAATCGCCAAGGGCGACGTGATCGGTAAAGTCGAAGTCAAACTGGACGACAAGGTGGTGCACAGCGCCGATCTGATCGCTCTGGATGGCGTCGAAGAGGGTGGTATCTTCCGTCGCATGTGGGATAGCATCCGTCTATTCTTCTACGGCTTGTTCAACTGATAGTGTGCACCTGCATGGCCCCGCGCTGATCCTGCGTGGGGTTATGCCCGTCGCCACGGCTTACGCTTACGAGGCCGTTACGCCATGACCGATACCGAAGTAAAGGCGCCTAAGATCGAATTCCCCAACGTTGATTACCCGGTTAAGGTGATCAGCGATACCGGTGTGGGCAACAAAGACAAGATCATCGAGATCGTCAAGAAACACGCGACGATCAACCATGACCGTGTGGATGAGCGCCAGAGCACCAACGGCAAATACACCACGATTCAATTGCACATCGTCGCCACCGACCAGGACCAGCTGTACAACATCAACAGCGAACTGCGGGCTACCGGCTTCGTGCACATGGTGCTGTGATGTCTGGCACGCTTGGCTTTCGCGAGCTCGGTCAGATGGCTTACGAGCCGGTCTGGCATGCCATGCAGCGCTTCACCAACGAACGCGGCAGCGATGCCGCCGACGAGATCTGGCTGGTCGAGCACCCTCCGGTGTTCACCCAGGGCCAGGCCGGCAAGGCAGAGCATTTGCTGCTGCCGGGAGATATCCCGGTGGTGCAGGTCGATCGCGGTGGCCAGGTGACGTATCACGGCCCCGGCCAACTGGTGGTCTACCTGTTGCTGGACGTGCGCAAGCTGGGTTTCGGCGTGCGTGATCTGGTGACCCGAATGGAGTCGTGCCTGATCGAGCTGCTCGCCAGCTATGGCGTAACTGCCACGGCCAAGCCCGATGCGCCGGGTGTCTACGTCGACGGAGCGAAAATCGCATCCCTGGGGCTGCGGATCCGCCACGGTTGTTCCTTTCATGGCTTGGCCCTGAACGTGGACATGAACCTGGAACCGTTTCGACGGATTAATCCCTGCGGCTATGCCGGGCTGGCGATGACCCAGCTGAGCGATCACGCAGGATCGATTGAATTTGCCGAGGTAAGTGCCCGGCTGCGCGCGCAGCTCGTCAAACACCTCGAATATGCTGAGCAGACGACCCTAATGGGCGGAATCGACTGATATGACTACTGATGCAGTGCAAACCATGATCCCGACGCAGGATGTCACCGAGCGTCCGGCCCCGCGTGCCAAGGTTGAAGCCGGCGTAAAGCTGCGCGGCGCCGAGAAGGTTGCACGCATCCCGGTAAAGATCATTCCGACCACTGAGCTGCCGAAGAAGCCTGACTGGATCCGCGTACGTATTCCGGTATCTCCGGAAGTCGACCGCATCAAAGCCCTGTTGCGCAAACACAAGCTTCATAGCGTGTGCGAAGAGGCGTCCTGCCCGAACCTGGGCGAGTGCTTCTCCGGCGGCACCGCGACCTTCATGATCATGGGCGACATCTGCACCCGTCGCTGCCCGTTCTGCGACGTTGGCCATGGCCGTCCGAAGCCACTGGACGTCAACGAGCCGGAAAGTCTGGCCATCGCCATTGCCGATCTGCGCCTGAAGTACGTGGTCATCACCTCGGTAGACCGCGACGACCTGCGCGATGGTGGTGCCCAGCACTTTGCAGACTGCATCCGTGAAATTCGCAAGCTGTCGCCAAACGTGCAGCTTGAAACGCTAGTTCCCGACTACCGTGGCCGCATGGACATCGCGCTGGAAATCACCGCCGCCGAGCCGCCGGATGTGTTCAACCACAACCTGGAAACCGTGCCGCGCCTGTACAAGGCTGCGCGTCCGGGTTCGGATTACCAGTGGTCGCTGACCCTGCTGCAACGCTTCAAGCAGATGATGCCGCACATTCCGACCAAATCCGGGCTGATGCTCGGCCTGGGCGAGACCGACGACGAAGTCATCGAAGTCATGAAGCGCATGCGCGAACACGACATCGACATGCTGACCCTGGGCCAGTATCTGCAACCGTCCCGCAGCCACTTGCCAGTGCAGCGCTTCGTACATCCGGACACCTTCGCCTGGTTCGCCGAGGAAGGGTACAAAATGGGCTTCAAGAACGTCGCTTCCGGTCCGCTGGTACGTTCCTCGTACCATGCCGACGAGCAAGCGAAGCTGGTCAAGGCCGAGCTGATGTCGTCCTGATCGGCTGTCAGCAATGAAAATCGCCCGCATGGCTCTCAGTCTTGCGGGCGTTTTTTTGCCTTGCCTACGACTACGACATTTGTTTCCTGCAACCTGCGGGATAACGAACCCACTTCTGTTTGTCCCCGTTCCTGACTACTGTGTGTTGAAGATTTCACCCAGGGAGATTCATGGATGACCGTTCGACCGACTCACACCCTTTGTCCTCACACGCAGGTTCCGGCTTTGCCGTCGCAAGGGCTGATCGGCGTTATTGCGCCGGCAGGTCCCGCTCCGCTGGACACCGATAAAGCCGTGCAATGGATGCGCGCCCGAGGCTATGCGCTGAAGATTTTTCCCGGCGTTTACGAGAAGGATGGTTACCTTGCCGGCGGTGACGAGGTGCGGCTCAATGACCTGCACACCGCGTTCGCTGACAACGAGGTCGATGCCATTATTTGCCTGCGCGGTGGTTACGGCACACCGAGGTTGCTTGATCGCATCGATTTCGAACTGCTGCGCAACAATGCCAAACCATTCGTCGGCTACAGCGACATCACCGCACTGCATCTGGCAATCAGCCGTTACGCAGGCTTCGTGACGTTCCATGGCCCGATGCTCAATGCTGATCTGCTGGGTAACAAACAAAAGCCTACCGAGCCTTCGTTTTTCAACGTGCTGCGTGGGCAGGTGAAGGCGGGCAGCGTGTTGGCGCATCCGGTGGCCTATCCGTTGACGACGATCGAGCCAGGCATCGCCCACGGACGCTTGCTGGGGGGTAATCTGTCGATGATCGCCGCGACCATGGGCACGCCTTACGAGATCGATGCCGAAGGTGTCATCCTGTTTATCGAGGACATCAACGAGTCGCTGTATCGCATCGACCGATTGCTGACCCAGCTGCGGCTGGCAGGCACACTGGGCAAGCTGCGTGGGGTGCTGGTGGGGGATGTTGCGGGGGTTGAGGTGCCTGCGTTGGAGCGGTTGCTCAAGCAGACGTTCCAGCCGTTGCGGATTCCGGTGTTGTCCGGGTGGCGTAGCGGGCATTGCGACCCGAACCTGACATTGCCAATGGGTGCGCTGGTCAGGCTGGATGCGGGGAGCAAGGAGCTGGTGCTGGAGCAGGATGTCGTCGTCAAGCGCTAGATCGTTGGCGCCTCACAGTCAGTCTTCGCGGGCAAGCCTCGCTCCTACAGATCACGCAATCGTGTAGGAGCGAGGCTTGCCCGCGAAGTTTTTAGCGGTTACGCAGGCCTTCCAGCAACTGGTGTGTCGGATACCCATCCGCTGGCCAGCCAAATGACTGCTGGGCGCTACGGATTGCTTTACGGGTATTGGCACCAATAATCCCGTCCGCGTTGCCAGCGTCGTAATTCTGGGCACTCAGCAGATTTTGCAGTTCGATCCGCTCGGTGCGGCTCAGGGGCAAATCATCTTTGGGCCACGCGCCGCTGATAAGGCCCGCACCATTGAAACGCTCTGACAGCAGGCTCACCGCCAAAGCGTAGGACGACGAGTTGTTGTACTTGAGGATCGCACGGAAGTTATCGAGCACCAGAAACGCCGGGCCACGATAACCGGCTGGCAGCAGCAATGCCGCAGACAATTGCTCGGAGCCCGGCGGGACTTGATGGCCATTGGGCAGGATTACGCCCAGTTGCCGCCACTCTGCGACGCTCTTGCGCATCGTGCCGTCGGCCAGCACATAGTTGAAGTTGCCCGGCAGTTGCACCTCGAAGCCCCATGGCTGGCCCTTCTGCCAACCAGAGCTTTGCAAGTAGTGCGCGGTCGAGGCTAGGGCATCGGCTGCGCTGCCCCAGATATCGCGACGGCCATCGCCATCGAAGTCCACGGCGTGGGAGTTGTATGTGGTCGGGATGAATTGGGTCTGGCCCATGGCGCCAGCCCAGGAACCGAGCATTTTCTCGGGTTCGATATCACCCTGTTGCAGAATTTGCAGCGCGGCGATCAATTGGGCGTGGGCGAAACCAGGGCGCCGGCCTTCGTAGGCCAGGGTTGCCAGAGAGTTGATCACCGATTTGTTGCCCTGGAACTGGCCGAAATTACTTTCCATGCCCCACACGGCGACCAGTGCCTCACGGTCGACACCGTAGCGCTGTTCGATGCTTTGCAGAATACCGTCGTATTGGCTGACCAGTGCCTGACCTTTGCGAACCCGCAACGGTGACAGGGCGCCGTCGAGGTATTCCCATACCGGACGGGCGAATTCCGGTTGGCTACGATCGGCACGAATCACACTGGGGTCGAAGCTGACATTGGCGAAGGCGCGGTCGAACAAGTCGGCGCGTATGCCGGCAGCCAGAGCATCCTTGCGGAATCCCGCCTGCCACTCGGCGAAGGTCTGGGTCGGCTGGATGTCGAGGTTTTCGTCGCCCGGAACCACGGGCGCAATGACTGCGGGGGCGGTTGCGACGGGGAGCGTCTGAAGCGGCTGTGCGTCGGCGGCGGTAGGTTTTTCCGCGCAGGCGACTAGCAAAATGAGGCTGGAGGCAGCAATCAATTGGCGCAGGTGCCAACGACGGGAAAGACAAAGGGGCATGCACAGGTCCAGGGAAAACGTATCAGGTGCAGACCTTAACATGTTGAGCGGATGCTTGCCTTTCAGGCGGCCAGAAAGTAAGAAGCCTCCCAGCTATTAGACTGGAAGGCTTCGCGGCGGTAGCTGCCTTTGCCCTTGCCGGCTCGTTCCTGACGGCTGCGGAACAGTGGCTGGGCGATGATGGATTTGGCCTTGTTGGGGCCATGCTTTGATGGCTTTTTGCTCATGATCGGATCTCTCGATTGAGGGGCTTTGCGGGGGCGATAATCTGCCGAAGTTGAGACTCTGTCTAGACCCCACATTGCGTAGGACCTTTCGGACGCCTTCGCTTGTAGGAGCGAGGCTTGCCCGCGAATGGCCGTTATGCGGTCGAAAGATTTACTCTGCGGGCAGCGACAATCTTTGGCCAGCCATCAATAACGTCAAGCGACTCAAACTCATCCATGGCGAACCGGCCGCCTGGCCTTTGATCTGCGCGTCAATGCGCTGCGCTTCGAGCAACAACTGCGCCCAGCGTTGCGCTGAATAGCGTTGCAGGGCTTTGCTCATCAGCGGTTTGCGCTTGTCCCAAACGGGTGGCCTGGCCTGACTGAATGCTTTGTCCAGCGGTGTGCCCTGACTGTATTGCAGGGAAATATTGGCCAGCAGACGCAGCTCCCGCGCCAGGGCCCAAAGAATCACCGGTGGTTCGACGCCTTCACCGCGCAACCCTTCAAGCATGCGCAAGGCGTGGGCAGCTTCGCCATTGAGAATCGCATCGGTCAGCCCGAAGACATCGAAGCGCGCACTGTCGGCCACTGCAGCCTGCACGGTTTCGACGGTGATCTGGCCACCTTCGGCCATCAGCTTGAGCTTTTCAATTTCCTGTGCGGCTGCCAGCAGGTTGCCCTCGACCCGCGCGGCGATCAGCTCGACTGCGTCCTGGCTGGCTGAGAGCCCCGCCTGGGATAGCCGTTGACGGATCCAGCCAGGTAGCTGGTTGGCATCCACCGGCCAGATTTGTACGAACTGAGTCTGTGGGCCTTCGACCAGTGCCTTGCCCCACTTGGTTTTTTGCGCACTGCCATCGAGTTTCGGCAGGCTGATCAGCAGCACCGTGTCTTCAGCCGGTCGCGAGCAGTATTCGATAAGCGCGGCGGCACCCTTGTCACCGGGTTTGCCGGAGGGCAGACGCAGTTCCAGCAGGCGCTTTTCAGCGAACAGCGACATGCTGGCACCGGCCAGCAGCAACGTACCCCAGTCGAAACTGGCGTCGGCGGCAAAAACCTGGCGTTCGTCGAACCCCTGCAAGCGGGCAGCGGCGCGGATGGCGTCGGCAGCTTCCTGACACAGTAACGGATCATCGCCACTGATGACGTAGACCGGCGCGAGGGCGCCTTGCAAGTGTTTGCCGAGTTGAGCGGGAGCGAGTTTCATAGGCGAGGGCGAACGGGGCGCCTGAGCGCCCCGTAAGACTTACTGTCGCGGCAGTTCGATAGGCGACTGGCGCGGCGTTTGCGCCTCAGCCTTCTGCGCCGCTTCCAGTGCCGCGGCTTCTGCCTTGGCTCTGGCCTCGGCAGTCTGCTGCAGCTGCGCCAGCTGGGTCGGCGTGATCTGTTGCAGGCGCAGCATCATGCGCTGTACCAGCTCGCGACGCATATCCTTGCGGGCATCTGCGGCCTCCTGGTCGGAACCCACCAGGTTGTTACCGTCGTGGATGAAGACCTTTTGTACTTCGAGCTTGTCAGCAATCAAAGAGAGTTTGCCCTGGCTGAGAATTTCGTAGTTGAGCACAGTATTCAGTTGATACTCGCCAGTACGACCAGCACCTGCGTAGCTGAGGATACGCTGGGTTTCCTGCTCATCCGTTAACACAAGTTTGTACGGTGCGCCGGTATAGACCTTGACGCCGCTGCTATCGAGTACCTGACGCAGTTGCGTCACGGTTTCGCCGTAGGAGTTACGGGCGCTGAGGTCAAGTTCTTTGATCGCCAGTTCGGTGGTGCCGGTGCCGCGCAGCTGAAAACCACAGGCGCTCAACAAGACCGCAAGGCCCATCACCAGCAAATTGCGTTTGATCATTGTGTTGTTCCCCTTGAAACCATGTGGGCCGGTCAAGCGGCCCGAAAGGTTTTATTCGGCGCAAGGCTTGGCCTGGCGCCTGATCCAATTAGCTGGCGACGATGTTGACCAGTTTCCCGGGCACCACGATCACTTTACGAATAGTCAGGCCGTCGACAAAGCGCAGCACGTTTTCGTTGGCCCGTGCGGCGGCTTCGACTTCTTCGCGGCTGGCGCTGGCCGGCATTTCGATGTGGCCGCGCAGCTTGCCGTTGACCTGAATCACCAGCTGCAGGCTGTCTTGCACCAACGCGCTTTCGTCCAGCACTGGCCAACCGGCATCGATCACCGGCTCGGCGTGACCCAGTCGGCTCCACAGTTCGTGGCTGATGTGCGGGGTGATCGGAGCCAGCAGCAGCGTCACGGTTTCCAGACCTTCTTGAACCAGTGCGCGATCCTGCTCGCTGCCTTGCGGGGCTTTTTCCAGCACATTCATCAGCGTCATCACCTGGGCGATGGCGGTGTTGAATTTGTGGTTCTGGCCGACGTCGTGGCTGGCTTGCTTGATGGCCTGGTGGATCGAACGGCGAACCACTTTCTGCTCGTCATTCAGACCAACGACGTCCAGTTTGCCCGGCAGGCCCTGAGTGACGTGCGTTTGAGCCAGGCGCCAGACGCGCTTGAGGAAGCGGTGCGAACCTTCGACGCCAGAGTCGGACCATTCCGCGCTCATGTCCGGTGGCGAGGCGAACATCATGAACAGGCGGCAGGTGTCTGCACCGAACTGGTCAATCATCGACTGCGGGTCGACGCCGTTGTTCTTTGACTTGGCCATTTTCTCAGTGCCGCCGATTTCCACCGGCAGGCCGTCTGCGATCAGCTTGGCGCTGATTACCTTGGCCTTGCTGTCACGCTCCAGCTCCACGTCTGCAGGGTTGAACCAGGTGTAAGCACCATTGGCTTCGCGACGGTAGTAGGTCTCGGCGATCACCATGCCCTGGGTCAGCAGGTTCTTGAACGGCTCGTTGGAACTCACCAGGCCTTCGTCGCGCATCAGCTTGTGGAAGAAGCGTGCGTAGAGCAGGTGAAGAATGGCGTGTTCAATACCGCCGATGTACTGATCCACCGGCAACCAGTGGTCGGCTGCCGATTTTTCAACCAGGCCGCCTTCATAGTGCGGCGAGGCGTAGCGTGCGTAGTACCAAGAGGACTCGACGAAGGTGTCCATGGTATCGGTTTCACGCTTGGCAGGCTGACCGCATTTCGGGCAGTTGCACTCGTAGAACTCGGGCATGCGCGCCAGTGGTGAGCCGGCGCCGTCGGGTACGACGTCTTCTGGCAATACGACAGGCAGTTGATCTTCCGGCACCGGCACGTCACCGCAGGTATCGCAGTGGATGATCGGGATCGGGCAGCCCCAGTAGCGCTGACGGCTGATGCCCCAGTCGCGCAGGCGGAACTGGGTGCGCGAAGCGCCGAGGTTTTTCTTGATCAGCGCCACTTCGATCGCATCGAAGGCGCCGGCGAAGTCGAGGCCGTCGAACTCGCCCGAGTTGATCAGCATGCCGTGTTCGCCATAGGCGTCCTGCCACGGGGCCGGGTTGGTGTCACCGGAGCTGGTGCGGATCACGGACTTGATCGGCAGGTTGTATTTGGTGGCGAACTCGAAATCACGTTCGTCGTGGGCCGGAACAGCCATGACCGCGCCATCGCCGTAGTGCATCAGCACGTAGTTGGCGACCCATACCGGCAGTTTCTCACCGGTCAGCGGGTGCTCGACGAACAGCGAAGTCTGCAGGCCTTTTTTCTCTTGAGTGGCGACGTCGGCTTCGGCGACGCTGCCGCCCTTGCATTCGGCGATGAACGCCTGCAGCTCGGGGTTGTTCTGCGCGGCCAGGGTGGCCAGATGGTGTTCGGCGGCCACGGCAACGTAAGTGGCGCCCATCAGGGTGTCCGGACGTGTAGTGAAGACTTTCAGGGCACCGGCTTCGCCTATGGAATCGACGTTGTACGGGAACTGTACTTCCATGCCGCGGGATTTGCCGATCCAGTTGCGCTGCATGGTCTTGACCTGTTCAGGCCAGCCAGTCAGTTCGTCGAGGCTCTCCAGCAGCTCATCCGCGTAGGCGGTGATCTTGAAGTAGTACATCGGAATTTCGCGCTTTTCGATCAGCGCGCCGGAACGCCAGCCGCGACCGTCGATCACCTGTTCGTTGGCCAGAACGGTCTGGTCGACCGGGTCCCAGTTAACGGTGCCGTTCTTGCGGTAGATCACGCCTTTTTCGAACAGGCGGGTGAACAGCCATTGTTCCCAGCGGTAGTAGTCCGGTTTGCAGGTGGTCACTTCGCGCGACCAGTCCACCGCCAGGCCCAGGCTACGCAGCTGAGTTTTCATGTAGGCGATGTTTTCGTAGGTCCACTTGGCGGGCGCTACGTTGTTCTTCATCGCGGCGTTTTCCGCCGGCATGCCGAAGGCGTCCCAACCCATGGGTTGCAGGACGTTCTTGCCTTGCATGCGCTGATACCGGGAAATCACGTCGCCGATGGTGTAGTTGCGCACGTGCCCCATGTGTAGCTTGCCGCTGGGGTAAGGGAACATCGACAGGCAGTAGAAAGTCTCCTTGCCTGGCTGTTCACTGACTTCAAAGGACTTTTGCTCGTCCCAGAACGACTGGGCGGCGGCTTCGATTTCACGGGGCTGATATTGTTCGTGCATGGCTACTTTTGAACTGAATAGGGGTGGCCTAATCCTCTTCAATGCAACGCTGGACGATGAAGGCGCCAATTCGGCGTTTCGCTGCCCAGGCGAGCTGGAAGTGGAGTTACAGGAAGCGCCGTAGCATACATGACCGCACTCTACCGAGGGAAACCCTGATTACTGCCGCGCGTCTCGCCAAAACCGCTGGGAGGGCCGTTTGTCGCGGCGTTCAGCCGGTTTGTGCATGGAAGCTAAGCTCTAACTGGGGAGTAGGTCTTATCTTCCAATGAGGTGAGGGATGGTTGAGTTACGGCAAAAAGCTACAAAACCGGAGCTGTACGAAAGACTGATCGATCGTCTTGGCTTGGCCTTGGAAGCGGCAAAAACCGCTGGTCGGTTGCGCGATGAACGCCCTGTGGAACTGGAACTGCGCGGTCTGAGCGCCGCAGAGTTTGCACTGATCAAGGCGTATCTGGATCGCAGCGAACGTGAGACACACGGATGCTTGTCCGAAGCAGTGAAGCAACTCGACGCACCGCGTTCTGCCAAGATTATCTGGCTCAAGGACAAAGTACCCGGTAGAGACGCGGTAAAGGTCCGGTCTCTGCAGTTCAAATAAGGTCGTAGAACCATGCTCCATGCTTTTTTGAAGCATAGTCCTTCCGTATTTATTGTCGCATTGCGTCAACCCACTTAGGCTTCGGGCATCTTCATGGAGATGCTCGATGCCTTTTCGTTATTTTGTGAAACAACTTCTCTTGCCGCCGGGCATTCTTTTGCTGCTGCTTTTGCTTGGCTGGTGCTTGCGCCGCTCAAGACCGAGGCTTGCCGGCTTGTGCTTTGCACTTGGATTGGGTGGCTTCTGGCTGATGAGCCTGCCGATTGTGGTGCAATGGAGCGCCGAGCTCCTGGAGCGTGAGCCACCACTGGCGTTTGAAGAGTGGGCGACGTTGGGGCAGCACGCGGATGCCATCGTGATATTGGGTTCGGGGCGCGAACGGGGTGATCCGGCATGGGGAACCGATCAGCC
The DNA here is from genome assembly GCF_002277815.1 of Pseudomonas sp. ERMR1:02. Classification (GTDB taxonomy): domain Bacteria; phylum Pseudomonadota; class Gammaproteobacteria; order Pseudomonadales; family Pseudomonadaceae; genus Aquipseudomonas. Next base: position 294,183 of record NZ_NKJI01000004.1, on the reverse strand, counting down.
GACTGGAGTTGGACTGGAGCGTCAGCGCTATGCGGCGCGGCTGGCCAAGGCGTCGGGTTTGCCGATTCTGACCAGTGGTGGGCTGCATTATGGCACTCCGCCCACGGAGGCCAAGTTGATGGCTGACTCACTGCACGATGATTTCGGCGTGACCGTGCGTTGGCAGGAAGGTCGCAGCCGTACGACCTGGGAGAACGCGCAGATGAGTGCCGAGGTGTTGTTGCCCGAAGGTATCAAGCGTGTGGTACTCGTGACTCAGGCCTGGCATATGCCGCGAGCGGTATGGAGTTTCCGCAAGGCCGGGTTTGAAGTCGTGCCGGCGCCGGTTGGATTTCTGGGAGGCGACAACGGCGAGCCGCTAGGCGGCTGGATGCCGGAGTTCAAGGCGATTTGGCGAAGTGGGCAATTGATGAACGAGGCGGTGGGGCAGGTGGGGTATTCCCTTTTCTACCGATAACCTTATGGTTGCGCTCTTTCTGTAGGAGCCGGCTTGCTGGCGAAGGCGGTGGATCAGTCAACGTATTTATTGACTGAAAGATCGTCTTCGCTGGCAAGCCAGCTCCTACAAATTTCATGCGCCGCGATTAAACGGTCTTGGCCATCCGGCTGGCCACCAGCGCCCAGCCAAACAACAACACGCAAACTATGATCAGCGGCCACGAACGCCATTGCAGATAAGGCGTCAGGTTGTGCATCGGCACGACTTCGCCGTACAGGATGCCGCGTTCAAACTGCGGGATCTGTGCAGTGATCTGGCCGAACGGGTTAATCAGGCCGGTCACGCCATTGTTGGTGGCGCGGATCATCCAGCGGCCCGCCTCCAGTGCGCGCATCTGGGCCATCTGCAAATGTTGCAACGGACCGATGGAGGTGCCGAACCAGGTGTCATTGCTGATAGTCAGCAGCAGATCACTTTGGGCAGCGAGGCCGGCGGCAAACTCCGGGTACACCACTTCGTAGCAGATAAAAGGTGCGATCTGGTAACCCTTGGCTTGCAGCATCGGCTGATCGGCAGGGCCGCGGGCAAAGTCCGACATCGGCAGGTCGAAGAATGCGATCAGCCCGCGCAGTACATCTTGCAGTGGAACGTATTCGCCGAACGGCACCAGTTTCTGCTTGAGGTAAGTGCCATCACCTTCGCCTACCACTGTGATGCCGTTGTAGTAGCGTTTTTGCTGATGGACGACTTCACGGATCGGAACGCCGGTAATCATCGCCGAGTCCCGTTCTGCAGCGAATTTCCCCATCATGTCCAGGTAACCTTCGGCGGATTCCTTGAGTATCGGGATCGCGGTTTCCGGCCAGATCAGCAGGTCAACGCGCTTGGAGGCGAAGCTCATGTCACGGTACAGCGCCAGCTGCGCATTGAGCTGCGCCGGGTCCCACTTCATGCTTTGTTCGATGTTCCCCTGAATCGCTGCGACGCTCAGCGGCGCGCCCGCCGGGCTTGTCCAGGCGTGATGCTTGAGTGCGATGCCGGCCACCCATGGGCCTACCAGCAGCAGGGCGCCAACCACGATGAAACCTTTACGGGCGCCACGGACCAGGCGTAAGCCGTTGTAGATCAGCGCTGCAGTCAAGGCCAAAGTAAAGGAGATCAGCCACATGCCGCCGACGGGAGCGAGACCGGCCAATGGACCGTCGAGTTGGCTGTAGCCGGAATAGAGCCAAGGGAAACCGGTGAGAAACCAGCCGCGGAACGCCTCCTGGCCGACCCACAAAGCGGCAAAGGCCAGGGCGTCGGCCAGTGGTGCTTCGTTGCGTCGCAGCCAGCGCGCCCAGACCCAGGCGGGCAGAGCGAAGAACCAGGCAATCGCCGCGGTAAAGATCAGCATCAGGAAACCGGCCAGCAGTACCGAGGCACCGCCGAAGTGATGAATGCTGTAGTAGATCCAGCTGGTACCGGCACCGAACAGACCGAAGCCGAAGCACCAGCCACGGCCGAGGGCCTGACGGGGGCTCAGTTCACGCAAGCCGGCATAGAGCAACCCGACCGCCAGCAATGCCAGCGGCCAGATATCGAAAGGCGCCAGGGCCAGGGTAGTGATTGCACCGGCCGCCACGGCCAGCAGGTTACCGGGCCAGCCGGGGCGGGTTGTCCAGCGCATTTCAATCCTTAGTTTTTTACCGGGCGATAGGCGTCAGGCGCAGCAAATGAATCCGACGACTGTCGGCGTTCAGTATGCGGAAGCGATAGGTGCCGATTTCAGTGATTTCGTTGCGTTTTGGCAAGTGCCCGAATGCGCTCATCACCAGGCCGCCGACGGTATCGAATTCGTCGTCGGAGAACTCGCTGTCGAAGAATTCGTTGAAATTCTCGATCGGCGTCAGGGCCTTAATCAGGAAGTCACCGCTGGGCAGTGGCTTGATGTAGCTGTCCTCTTCGACGTCGTGCTCGTCTTCGATGTCGCCGACGATCTGCTCCAGTACATCTTCAATGGTCACCAGGCCAGCCACGCCGCCGTATTCGTCGATGACGATCGCCATGTGGTTGTGGTTCGCGCGGAACTCGCGCAGCAGCACGTTCAGTCGCTTGGACTCCGGCACGAAAGTGGCCGGGCGTAGCAGATCCTTGATGTTGAAACTGTCGCCGTTCTCTTTGAGAATCAACGGCAGCAAGTCCTTGGCCAGCAACACACCCATCACGTCATCGTGGCTTTCGCCGATCACCGGGTAGCGGGAGTGGGCCGAGTCGACCACGGCAGGCAGGAACTCGCGGGGTGTCTGGGTCGCCTTGATGCTGATCATCTGCGAGCGCGGGACCATGATGTCCCGTACTTGCAGGTCAGCTACCTGGATGGCGCCTTCGACGATGGCCAGCGCTTCGCTGTCCAGCAGTTTGTTTTGGTGTGCGTCGCGCAGCAGCTCCAGCAGCTCCTGACGGTTCTTCGGCTCGTGGGCAAAAGCCTGGGTGAGCTTACCCAGCCAGGACTTCTGCCCGTTGCTCGATCGATCTTCGCTCATAGCGATTACTCTGAATCCTTTGTTGTGACGGTTGGGGGTGTTTCGGTTTCGTCGTCCGCGTACGGATCGGGATAGCCCAGTTCTGCAAGCAAAGTACGTTCCAGCGCTTCCATCTCTTCGGCTTCCTCATCATCTATGTGGTCATAACCGAGCAGATGCAAGCAGCCGTGAATCACCAGATGTGCCCAATGGGCTTTGAGTTCCTTGCCTTGTTCGGCGGCTTCACGCACGACCACGGCGACACAGATCACCAGATCGCCCAGCAATGGAATGTCGAGAAACTCGTCAGGCACATCGGCCGGGAACGACAAGACGTTAGTTGCGTAATCCTTTTGCCGCCAGGTGTGGTTCAGCTCGCGGCCTTCGGCTTCGTCGACCAGGCGAATGGTCATCTCGGAGTCGGCGGTGCGCTGGCGCAGGGCCAGTTCGCACCATTGGCGGAATTCGGCTTCGCCGGGGGCAGGAGCTTGGGTCGCAATTTGCAGGTCAAGCTCAAGCATCGCGGCGGTTGTCCTTTGGTGTTTCATCGGCTACGCGGTTCTCGAAGCGCTCGTAGGCTTCGACGATGCGCTGCACCAGCGGATGACGCACAACGTCCTTGGCCAGGAAATGAGTGAAGCTGATACCTGGCACGTCTTTCAAGACTTCGATCACATGGTGCAACCCGGATTTGGTGCCTTTGGGCAGGTCGACCTGGGTGATGTCACCCGTGATGACGGCTGTGGAGCCGAAGCCGATTCGGGTCAGGAACATTTTCATTTGCTCGACCGTGGTGTTCTGGCTTTCGTCGAGGATGATGAAGCTGTTGTTCAGCGTCCGGCCACGCATGTACGCCAGCGGCGCGACTTCGATGACCTGGCGTTCGATCAGCTTGGCGACGTATTCGAAGCCGAGCATTTCGTAGAGCGCGTCGTAGAGCGGGCGCAGGTACGGGTCGATCTTCTGGCTGAGGTCGCCGGGCAGGAAGCCGAGTTTTTCCCCCGCTTCGACCGCTGGACGCACCAGCAGGATGCGGCGGATCTGTTCGCGTTCCAGTGCATCCACTGCACAGGCAACGGCCAGATAGGTCTTGCCGGTACCAGCCGGGCCAATGCCGAAGTTGATGTCGTTGCCGAGGATTTCCTTCACATAGCGCTGCTGATTCAAGCCGCGAGGGCGAATCATGCCTTTTTTGGTGCGCAGGGCGACGGAGGCATCGGCGGGCGAGTGGTTGTCCAGCTCTTCGACGGCGGATTCCTGCAGGAACAGGTGAACCACGTCCGGCGACAGTTCGGTGCCCTTGGTTTCCCGATACAGGCGGCGCAGGAGGTTTTCTGCGGAGGTAGTGTGTTTACGCTCGCCGATCAGTTCGAACTGGTTTCCGCGGTTGCGAATCTCGATGGTCAGGCGCTGTTCGATCAAGCGCAGATGCTCGTCGAATTGCCCGCACAGATTGGCGAAGCGGTGAGCTTCAAAAGGCTCGAGAATGAAACGATGTGGTTCTATGGGTGCGTTCAAGGTCGTATTTAGCCGCCCTGGGGCAATGGTGATGAAATCAAGGATAGCGCCAGTGGCGCGGGTGCGAAAGCTCTTAAATAATCCAGCGCAAAACACCGTCTCTGTAGGAGCGAGGCTTGCCCGCGAAGAACGATAACGCAGTCCGTCGGAGGAATTGCGGTATGGCCTTCGCGGGCTAGCCTCGCTCTTACAATAGCGAGCCCCGTAGCGAATGCGGTTGAGCGGCATCGATGTGCACATCGGCGAATTGGCCGATCAAGGTCGGATTGTCGCAGCGGAAATTGACGATACGGTTATTCTCGGTCCGCCCTTGCAGCTCGCCGGGGTCTTTTTTCGAATAATCGGTGACCAGGATGCGCTGGATTGAACCGACCATTTGTCGGCTGATCTCGAAACCTTGCTGGTTCAGGCGATGTTGCAGCGCATTCAGGCGTTCTTTTTTCAGCACTTCGGGCGTGTCATCGGCAAGGTCCGCGGCCGGTGTGCCGGGGCGCTGGCTGTAGACGAACGAATAAGAGAAGTCGAAACCGACGTCCTGGATCAGCTTCATCGTCTGTTCGAAATCTTTTTCGGTCTCGCCGGGGAAGCCGACGATGAAGTCCGAACTGATGCAAATGCCCGGCACCGCGGCCCGCAGCTTGCGCAATTTGGATTTGTATTCCAGTGCAGTGTGGTTGCGCTTCATTGCGGCCAGGATGCGGTCGGAACCTGATTGCACCGGCAAGTGCAGGTGTTTCACCAGTTCAGGTACCTCGGCATGGGCCTGGATCAGACTGTCGGAGAACTCCAGCGGGTGCGAGGTGGTATAGCGGATGCGGTCGATGCCATCGACAGCGGCGACCACACGGATCAATTCGGCCAGGTCGGCCAGGCGACCGTCATGGGTCGTGCCGCGATAACCGTTGACGTTCTGCCCCAGCAGCGTCACTTCGCGCACACCGTTTTCGGCCAGGTGAATGATCTCGGCAATCACGTCGTCGAACGGGCGGCTGACTTCTTCACCGCGGGTGTATGGCACCACGCAGAACGTGCAGTACTTGCTGCAACCTTCCATCACCGACACATACGCGCTCGGGCCGTCGACGCGCGGCTCGGGCAAGTGGTCGAATTTTTCGATTTCCGGGAACGAGACGTCGACTTGCGGCAGCTTGCTGATGCGCGCGGCGTCGATCATTTCCGGCAGGCGGTGCAGAGTTTGCGGGCCGAACACCACGTCGACATAGGGTGCACGATCACGAATGGCGGCGCCTTCCTGACTGGCCACGCAACCGCCGACGGCGATCACCATGTCCGGGTTGGCCAGTTTCAGTTCGCGCCAGCGGCCGAGCTGCGAGTAGACGCGATCCTGGGCTCGTTCACGGATCGAGCAGGTGTTGAGCAGGATCACGTCGGCGTCTTCGGCACGAGCGGTGACTTCCAGGGCCTGGTGTTTGCCCAGCAGATCGACCATGCGCGAGCTGTCGTACTCGTTCATCTGGCAGCCGTGGGTTTCGATGTAAAGCTTCTTGGCCATGGAAAAGGGTCATCACGTGATTCGAAGAACCGCGCATTATAGGGAACATGTTCCAAGGTTCCTACCGCTGCGCGTCCGGTGGCTATGCTATAGTTCGCGCCCTCTTTTTATCCCCCGATGTGTTGCTCGCCCACCATGACCAAACGTGAAGCTCCAATCTACAAGGTGATTTTCCTCAACCAGGGCCAGGTGTTCGAAATGTACGCCAAGCAGATCTATCAGAGCGATCTGTGGGGCTTTCTGGAAGTGGAAGAGTTCGTCTTTGGCGAGCGCACGCAAGTGGTCGTCGATCCGAGCGAAGAGAAGCTCAAGGCGCAGTTCGAAGGTGTGGTGCGCAGTTTCGTGCCGATGCATTCGATTGTGCGCATCGATGAAGTCGAGCGCCTGGGCACCCCGAAAATCAGCGAAGCCCGCGGTGCGGTTGGCAATGTGATGCCGTTTCCGGTGCCGATGCCTGAGAAGTAAGCCTCAAGACCGAGTCGCCTTATTCGCGGGCAAGCCTCGCTCCTACAAGAACAGCGCTGCCTTTGTAGGAGCGAGGCTTGCCCGCGAAAGGGCCAGGGGGATCAACGAGCAATTCAGGGAAGAGGAGAGAAAGGCGTACGCCCATCGGCGCTCTGCAATTCCATCAGGTATTTACGGAAAATCTGCCCGAGCACCTGAGTGGCGACTTCGAGTTCCTGGCGAGGCATTTTCTCGGTGACTTCGTCGGCAGTGTCCAGCGCATCTTCAGCGCCGTTGACCGCAGCCATTTTCAGCAGGATGTAAGCCTGGATGTTATTGGCCGGAACGCCTTCACCGTGGAAAAACATGGTGCCAAGTTTGAATTGCGCCTGGGCGTGGCCTTGCAGCGAGGCCTTTTCGAAGTAACTCAGGGCTTGATTAAGGTCGCGCGGCGCGTTTTTTCCTTCGTAGTAGAACTCACCCAACTCGTATTGCGCTTGTGCATCCCCTTCATCCGACGCTTTCTGGCAGGCGGCGAGTGCCTGTGCCAGATCTTGCGGCTGGGTATTGAGGGTGCAGCGACCCATCGCTGGAATTAACAACGAGTTACCGCCTGCTTGTGCGAGCGCGAGCAGGGGCTGAAGGAGCAACAGGCAGCCCAGTGAAAGGGCGCGGCCGGTGCGGTTCATGGGAATCGACTTACCTCTGAAGGGCGCGCGGACCCATCGAGGGATCCAATAAGCGCGCATTATGAAATAAGCAGGGCCAACCTTACAAAGTCTTTACTCGTTTTTCTGCTGCGCGGGGAATATATCGCCCACATTGCGGGGGATTATCGGCCGATGAGTAGGAAAAAGCGCGGGAGTGTAGGTGAAAGCTGACGCTGGCGATGGCCAACGTCAGCGCTACAGCGTCACTTCAATGCAGCGAATGCGCGCTCGGCGGCATCGAGGGTCAGTTTCAGCTCGGCTTCTCCATGGGCGATCGAGGTGAAGCCGGCTTCGAAGGCGCTCGGGGCCAAATACACACCGCCTTCCAGCATCAGATGGAAGAAACGACCGAACAGGGCGGCGTCGCTGGCCATGACGTCATCGAAGGTCACGATGTCGTCGGCGCCGCTGAAGTACAGACCAAACATGCCACCGGCCTGAGTGGTCACGAACGGAATGCCCGCCGCATCGGCACGCACTTGCAGGCCATCGAGCAGGCGCGTGGTGTAGTCGGTCAGCTCGGCGTGGAAGCCTGGACGGCTGATCAGGCGCAGAGTGGTCAGGCCGGCTGCCATCGCCAGCGGGTTACCCGACAATGTGCCTGCCTGATAAACCGGGCCGAGCGGAGCAATGCGCGACATGATTTCGCGCTTGCCGCCGAAGCAGCCTACCGGCATGCCACCGCCGATGATCTTGCCGAAAGTGGTCAGGTCCGGCGTAACACCGTAATGAGCCTGGGCGCCGCCGAGGGCGACACGGAAACCGGTCATCACTTCGTCGAAGATCAGCACCACGCCGTGCTTGTCACACACGGTGCGCAGGCCTTCGAGGAAGCCGGGAGCCGGCGGTACGCAGTTCATGTTGCCGGCTACCGGCTCGACGATGATGCAGGCCACTTCCTGGCCGACTTCGGCGAGCATGCTTTCAACGGCATCGATGTCGTTGAACGGCAGGGTAAGCGTGTGTTTGGCGAAGGCCGCCGGTACACCGGCCGAACTTGGTACGCCCTGGGTCAGGGCGCCGGAGCCGGCCTTCACCAGCAGACTGTCGGAGTGGCCGTGGTAGCAACCTTCAAACTTGATGATGCTGTCGCGACCGGTGAAACCACGGGCCAGGCGGATAGCACTCATTGTCGCTTCGGTACCGGAGCTGACCATGCGCACCATTTCCATTGACGGCACCAGTGAGCAGACCAGGTCCGCCATCTGGGTTTCCATCTCGGTTGGCGCACCGTAGGACAACCCATGCACAAGCTGCTTACGCACCGCATCCAGCACGTCAGGGTGGCTGTGACCGAGAATCATCGGCCCCCAGGAACCGACGTAATCCACATAACGCTTGTTGTCTTCGTCGGTGACGTAGGCGCCTTCGGCGTGCTTGAAGAACAACGGCGTGCCGCCAACGCTTTTGAACGCGCGAACCGGCGAATTCACGCCACCAGGAATGTGTTTCTGGGCATTGGCAAACAGGGTTTCGGAACGAGACATGATCGGGCTCTCAAATCAGATTTTAAGGCACTTAAATAGAAAGCAGGTCGTTGAACGCACGGGCGCGGCGGGTCACTTCAGCCGGGCTCTGGGCGCCAAACAGGCCATGTACCACGGCGAGCAGATCGACCCCGTGGGCCACCAGCGGCGCGGCATTGTCCAGGGTGATGCCGCCAATCGCGCAGATCGGCAGGTGCAACTGCCCGCGAGCCTTGTCGAGCAGTTCAAGGCTGCAGGTCGGCGCGCCGGGTTTGGTGCTGGAATTGAAGAAGCGGCCGAAGGCGACGTAACTGGCGCCTTCTTTGGCGGCCTGCTCGGCGAGTTCGAGTTGCGCATGGCAAGTCGAACCGATGATGGCCTTGGAGCCGAGCAACGCGCGGGCCGGGGTCAGCGGGCCGTCGGTCTGCCCCAGATGCACGCCAACGTTCAGGCGTGCTGCCAGTTCGGCGTCGTCATTGATGATCAATTGGGTCTTGTAGCGGTCGCACAAGTCGCGCAAGGCTTCGGCTTCACGCAGGCGGCGGGCCTCGTCGCTGCTTTTGTCGCGGTACTGCAACAGGGTGACGCCGCCTTCCAGCGCCGCCTCCACGTACGACAGGAATTTACCGGCCAGCAACGTGCTGTCGGTGATGGCGTACAGGCCACGTAGTTTCATCGGACAGGCCTCATGGCGTTACGAACAGAAGTCCAGTGGCAGGCGGCGCGGCACGAACTGGCCTTTGCCCAACTGCTCGGCATCACGCAGGGTGCGCCACGTGTAGTTAAGCGCGGTCTGAACAGCACTGGCGAGGTTTTCACCTTGGGCCAGACGACCGGCAAGCGCGCTGGCCAGAGTGCAGCCGGAACCGTGATAGCTGCCGGGCAGGCGCTGGCAGGTGTAGGTTTCGCACAGGCCATCGCGGCTATAGAGGCGATTGTGGATTTCGGTTTCGTCGCCATGGCCGCCGGTGATCAGCAGGTGTTTGACGAACGGCAGAAGCTTTTCAGCGCACTCGTCCGCGGTGCCTTCAGGCAGTTCGGCGAGGATTCGGGCTTCGGGGAGGTTGGGGGTGGCGATGATCGACAAGGGCAGCAGGCGTTCGCGCATGGCGTAGCCGACTTCGTCCTTGCCCAGACGTCCGCCGCCGCCAGCACGCAGCACCGGGTCGCAGACCACTGGCAAATGCGGGTGCGCCGAAAGCAGTTCGACAACGGTGTCGACCATTTCCAGGGAACCGAGCATGCCAGTTTGACCGCAGCGACTTCGGAGTCGTTGAGCACGGCATTGGCCTGGGCCAACACCCACTCACGGTCCAGGACGCGGAAGTCGGTGACATTGACGGTGTCTTGCACGGTCAGGGCTGTGACGGCTGGTGCCGCATGGCAACCCTGAGCAAGCAGGGCTTCGATATCTGCCTGCAAGCCGGCGCCACCACTTGGGTCGTGGCCGGAGAGACAGAGGACAACGGGGCGAGAGCTGTAGATATTCATGGTGCGCGAGCTTACCACCAGTCGACCAGCGAGTCATGACAGTCCCAGTAGGAGCGAGCTTGCTCGCGATGGTCGTTAACGATAACGCGGCGTTACAGGATAAACGCGGCGCTCTTGAGTACATCGCGAGCAAGCTCGCTCCTACAGACAGGTGGTTTGATCGAACAAATAGCTCTATCTCAATTATCTTCTCTGGAACTCCCGTGCTAGAGCCTTTGTAGGAAAAATTTCTATAGTGCTCAATAGCCATCAACGGCTATGCTAGAGTGGATCCAAACCAATAATAGGTAACACCGGTTTTACGTCTACTCAAAGGGAATGGGGGGCTTCCTGACAGAACCGGACAGGCCACGCTGGGGCATAAATGCGCTATTTGCTAATGTTGCTATTGTGTTTGCCCCTCCTGGCGAACGCCGTCGAATTCGATGAGTTCACTCAAAGCCTCCCCCTGGGCCGGACCCTGCAAGTGTTTGAAGATGTCGATGGTCAGGCGACCATCGCGCAAGTACGTACGCAAGCTGCGTCAGGCAACTTCAAACCACACGATAAAGCCACCCTCAATGCCGGGTATTCGCGTTCGGTTTTCTGGCTGAAAATCGATTTGCGTTACCACCCGACCAACCCGGCGACGCACCGTACCTGGCTGCTGGAACTGGCCTATCCGCCTCTCGATCACCTTGATCTGTATTTGCCCGATGCGGCCGGAAACTATCAATTGGTGCGCCAGACCGGCGATGCCCTGCCGTTCGCCAGTCGCGAGATACGCCAGAACAACTTCCTGTTCAATCTGGACTTCACTCCCGACCAGACGCAGACCCTGTATCTGCGCCTGCAAAGCCAGGGTTCGATCCAGGCGCCGGTCACGCTGTGGTCGAGCACCGCGTACCTCGAAGAGCAACCGTTGCGGCTCTACGTGTTGGGGCTGATCTACGGTGTATTGCTGGGGATGCTGGTCTACACCTGTTCATCTATCTCAGCGTACGCGACACCAGTTACCTCTATTACATCTTCTATATCGCCTCGTTCGGTTTGTATCAGCTGTCGGTGAACGGCGCGGCCGTGCAGTACTTCTGGCCGGACAATCCCTGGTGGGCCAATGCGGCGACGCCGTTTTTCATTGGCTGCGCCGGGCTGTTCGGCAGTCAGTTCGCCCGCGGTTTCCTGCAGATGGCCACTTACAGTCGCTGGCTTGACCGCTTGTTACTGGCGCTGGTCGCGTTCAGTGCGTTGGTGGTCGGGTTGTCGCTGATGACAAGCTATGCCCTGGCATTGCGCCTGGCGACGGCTCTGGCGCTGATCTTCACGGTGGTGATTTTTGCGGCGGGATTTTGCCTGGTTGCGCGGGCTGCGGGTCGCGCGTTATTCATTATTGCCTGGTCGGCGTTTTTGCTCGGCGGCATCATCAATACCCTGATGGTGCTGGGCTACCTGCCGAACGTGTTCCTGACCATGTACTCCAGCCAGATCGGCTCAGCCATCGAAGTGGCGCTGTTGTCGCTGGCGCTGGCCGACCGCATTAATGCCATGCGTGAGCAGCAGGCACAAACCCTGCTCGACGCCGGGCAAAAACTGGAAGTCCTCAACCAGCAGCTGGCGCGCAGTAACCGACTCAAGGACGAGTTTCTCGCGACCCTGACCCATGAGTTGCGCACGCCCATGAACGGCGTGATCGGTTCGCTGGAACTGATGCAAACCGTTGAAATGGACCCGGAGCTGGAGCAATACCAGCAAACGGCCTCGGGTTCGGCGCGGGACATGATGCGCATGGTCAACGGCATTCTTACGCTGACCGAATTGCAGGCCGGCAAGCTCAAGGTTTTCCCTTCGGCCTTTAGTCTGCGTGGCGTGGTCGAGGCATTACGCGCGCAATTCGACGGCAATGCTTGCAGCAAGTCGCTGGACTTCAAGGTCGACGTGGCGCCGGGTGTGCCGGATCGCTTGCACGGCGACAGTGCCAAGTTGGCGCAATGCCTGGAATGTCTGTTGGATAACGCCATCAAGTTCACCAGGGTCGGTGGCCTGGCGCTGCGGGTGACCGGGAAAATGGTCGGCCCTGATCGGCTGGCGTTGTCCTTCGCGGTGATCGACACCGGCATCGGCTTTACCGATCTGGGTGAGGCGACAATGTATCAGCGGTTTTTCCAGCTCGACGGTTCGATGACCCGTGAGTACGGCGGGCTGGGTGTTGGCCTGGCGATCTGCCGGCAACTCATCGAATTGCTCGGCGGCCGCCTGACGCATCGCTCCGAGCCGGGGCGTGGCAGCCGTTTCCAGCTCGACGTCGAATTTGAAATCCCGGTGGTCGAGCCTCCGTCAGTGCCCTTCATGACCGGGAATTTCCCGCGCCTGCGACTGCCGCAGGATTGCACCGTACTGCTGGTGGATGACAACAGCATCAATCAATTGGTGATGCGTGGCATGTTGCTCAAGCTCGGGTTCCGGGTGCGTACCGCCGACAACGCAATCGCCGCGCTCGATTTCCTGCAGCGTGAAACCTTTGATGCCGTATTGCTCGATAGCCAATTGCCGGCGCTGGAAGGTGAGTCCGTCTGCTGCCAGATTCGTGCATTGCCGGGTCGCGCCGAGTTGCCGGTGTTCATGCTCTCCCAGGGCGTGGATCGAGAGCGCTGCCCGACCGGCGCGCTGATTGATTACCTGAGCAAACCGGTGAAGTTCGAAGATTTGCAGGCTGCGCTCTATCGTAGGGTTCTCTGTCCGAAACAGGGCGAAAGCGCCGGCAGTTAGGCGGATATGACACTTTGTTCGGCCGAGGGGCAGTGCTTAACTGAAATTCCTTGGCTGACCAAAGGAGCCCCCTCATGAACCTGCATCAGTTCGCCGAAACCCACGAAGTCACCAACCAGCCGCCGTCACTGGACGGCGCCAACCTGTATCGCATTGATTTGCCATTGCAGGAGTGGTCGCGGCGTTTCGGGGCCGGTTGGGCCGAGTCGCGGATCGAGGCTTACGGCGCATTGGCTGGCGGGCCGCTGATGGAAGCGGGGTTTCTGGCCAATCAGAACAAACCGGTGTTCAACAGTCACGACCGCTATGGTCACCGTATCGATCTGGTGGAGTTTCACCCGGCGTATCACCAGCTGATGCGCGCGGCGATCGAGCATGGCTTGACCTCGCTGCCTTGGGCGCATCCGCAGGACGGCGCCCACGTCGCCCGGGCATCCATGACGTATCTGCACAGCCAGGCTGAAGCCGGCAGCGGTTGCCCGCTGACCATGACCTTCGCCAGTGTCCCGGCGCTGCGCCTGCAACCGGACCTGGCGCAAAAGTGGCTGCCAAAAATCCTCGCCACCGAATACGACCCGCGTAACGTCGGCATGGCCCACAAGGCCGGTGTCACCATCGGCATGGCCATGACCGAAAAACAGGGCGGCACCGATGTTCGGGCCAACACCACCAAGGCTTATCCGGTGGGTGCCAGCGGTCCTGGTCAGCCTTACGAACTGGTAGGGCACAAGTGGTTCTGTTCGGCGCCGATGTGCGATGCCTTCCTGACTTTGGCGCAGACGGATAAAGGCCTGACCTGCTTCTTGCTGCCGCGCCATCGCCCGGATGACACGCGCAATCAGTTCTACATCCAGCGCCTGAAGAACAAGCTCGGCAACTGCTCCAACGCTTCCAGCGAAGTGGAGTTCCGTGGTGCCTTGGCATGGATGGTCGGCGAAGAAGGCCGGGGCGTTCCGACCATTATCGAAATGGTCGCCATGACTCGCTTCGATTGCATGGTCGGTTCCAGTGCCTTGATGCGTCAGGCGCTGACCCAGGCCAGCCATCACTGCGCCCACCGTATGGTCGGCGGCAAACTGCTCAGCGAACAACCCTTGATGCAAAACGTGCTGGCGGACCTGGCGCTGGAAAGTGAAGCGGCGCTGGCTCTGAGCCTGCGCATGGGCCGGGCGCTGGATCATCTGGAGGACGCGCAGGAAGCGAAATTCGCCCGACTGGTAACGGCCGTAGGCAAGTACTGGATCTGCAAACGCGCGCCGGCGATGATCAACGAAGCGGCTGAATGCATGGGCGGTGCGGGATATGTTGAAGACAGCATCCTGCCGCGCCTCTATCGTGAAGCACCGGTGAACTCGACATGGGAAGGTTCCGGCAACGTGCAATGCCTTGATGTGCTGAGGGCCCTGTCGAAAGAGCCGGGCGTGCTGGACGCCTTGTTCAGCGAGTTGGGTGACGGCCATGGCGACAAGCGCCTCGCCGCCCACATCAATCAATTGCAGACAGCTTTCAAGGACACCAGCGACATTCAGTACCGCGCGCGGCAATTGACTGAAGATATTGCCCTTGGGCTTCAGGCCAAGCTGTTGCTGGAGGCGGGCAATTCAGTGGTGAGTGATGCGTTTATTGCCAGTCGTCTGAATGGCGGAGGCCGGGTCTACGGCGGATTGCCACGAGGGTTGGATGTGGGAGCGCTCGTCGCTCGTTCGACTCCGCAGGGCTTCTGATCACGGCTTCATGATCCACACTGAACAAATGTGGGAGCGGGCTTGCTCGCGAATGCGATTCAGCATTCAACAGTTGTATTGGCTGATAGTCCGCTTTCGCGAGCAAGTCGAATTGTCGCACCGCCGCTCCCACATTTGATTTTTGGTGAGCCAGTATTTGTGTAAGTGTTCCCGTGAAGCGGCGATGCAGGCAAGATGAAGCTCTGCAAGTCAGAACACAGGATGCTGATCGTGACCGAAGCTTTTATTGTCGTTCAAACCGCCGAGCAAGCCGTGGATCAGCTTGCGTATTTGCACCATCGTGCAACCACCGCACTGAGTCAGGCGCTCAAGCGCTATCTCAAGGATCGCATCGAGCCGGATGCCGAGCAGCGGGCGAGTTTTCGTTATCCCGAACTGCGCCTGACCTACCACTGCCAGGGCGAAGTCCCACAGACCACCCGCGCGTATGCCAAGGTCCAGTTGCCGGGCACCTACAGCGTCACCGTCACCCATCCATCCGCTTTCCGTAAGTACCTGCTGGAACAGCTGGTGCCGTTGATGCACGACTTCACCGTGACCGTGGAAGTCGGTGTCAGCGAGCAGAACATCCCTTATCCGTACGTGGTCGAGCAGGGCGATGAACTGGCCGGCTCTGGCGTCACCGCTGCCGTGTTGGCGCGGGTGTTCCCGAGTACTGATCTGTCGGCGGCGACCGACGGCATTGCCGATGGTTTGTACGATTGGGAAAACACCGATCCGCTGCCCCTGGCCTTGTTCGACGCGGCGCGGGTGGATTTCTCCCTGCGCCGCCTGGTGCATTACACCGGCAGTGACTGGCGCCATGTGCAGCCATGGATTCTGCTGACCAACTATCACCGTTACGTCGACCAGTTCATTGTCCACGGGCTGGAGCAGTTGCGCAGCGATCCGCGTTTTGTGCGCATGGTGTTGCCGGGCAACGTGATTATCGAAAAGAGCATGGACCACGGCGAAGCCTCGGCGATTGCCGCCGGTGTGGTCTGGCACCGTTACCAGATGCCGGCCTATCATCTGATCGCCAGCGATGGTCACGGCGTGACGTTGGTAAACATCGGCGTCGGTCCGTCCAATGCCAAGAACATCACCGATCACCTGGCGGTGTTGCGTCCGCATTGCTGGCTGATGATCGGTCACTGCGGCGGCTTGCGTCAGTCGCAGACCATTGGCGACTACGTGCTGGCTCACGCTTACATGCGTCGCGATGGCATTCTCGACCGCGTGGTGCCGCCGAACATTCCGATTCCGGCCCTGGCCGAAGTGCAGATGGCCTTGCAGCAAGCGGCGGCGAACATCACCGGCGAGAAAGGCGACGAACTGAAGAAACGTCTGCGCACCGGCACCGTGCTGACCTACGACGACCGTAACTGGGAACTGCGCTGGGCCCAGGAACGGCCGCTGATCAACCTGTCCCGCGCCGTGGCGGTGGACATGGAAAGCGGCACCATTGCCGCCCAGGGTTATCGCTTGCGGGTGCCGTACGGCACGTTGCTCTGTGTTTCGGACAAACCGCTGCACAGTGAAATCAAGCTGCCTGGCTCGGCCAACGCGTTTTATGAGCGCGCGGTCAGCCAGCACTTGAAATCGGTATCGAAGCGGTGGATCTGCTGCGTACCGAACTCAATTCGCTGCACTCGCGCAAACTGCGCAGCTTCGACGAACCGCCGTTCCGCTAACGGTTGTCATGGTCATTTGGCGGTCAGGCCACTAGCATAGTGAGCCCTGACCGTTAGATGTTCCCTCTCCCATGTCTCGTCCTCAACGTCCCGTCTCCCGCCGTCCTGGCGCGAAGCCCTCGTCACTATCCTCAGCCCCACGCCGTGTCGCCAAAGCGGCTCCGGCTGAACCAAAGCTGATCCTGTTCAACAAGCCGTTCGACGTATTGACGCAATTCAGCGACGGCGAAGGGCGGGCGACGCTCAAGGACTTTATCGAGATTCCAGGAATCTATCCGGCAGGGCGACTGGACCGCGACAGCGAAGGTTTGCTGCTGCTGACCAACGATGGCCAGCTTCAGGCGCGCATTGCCGACCCGAAGCACAAACTGGCCAAGACCTATTGGGTGCAGGTGGAGGGCGAGCCCAGCGCCGAGCAGTTGCAGCGTTTGCGTGAAGGCGTCGAGTTGAACGACGGCATGACCTTGCCTGCCCAAGCGCGACAACTGGATGAGCCCGAGTTGTGGCCGCGCAATCCGCCGGTACGCTTTCGTAAAAGCGTGCCGACGAGCTGGCTGGAGCTGGTGATTCGCGAAGGCCGCAATCGGCAGGTAAGACGCATGACGGCGGCGGTCGGACTGCCGACGTTGCGGCTGGTGCGAGTCAGGATCGGCGACTGGACGATCGAAGGGCTCGATCAAGGCCAGTGGAAGGAAGTGCCGGCGCGCTTATAAGGCGCCGGATTCGATCAGGCCGATCACCACGCTCTTGATGATGAACGCCGCCACCCCAAGGCCCAGCACGGAAAACAGAACGAACGAACCGAAGCGCCCGGCCTTGGACTTCTTCGCCAGATCCCAGACGATAAAACCCATGAAAATGATCAGGATGCTGACCAGTCCGGTCATCATCCACTCTTCTAATACTGCAGGATCCATTGGACATCTCCAGCGTGGGCGGGGCTAAAAGGCGCTGGAGTATAAGGCATGGAGGGTGCGTGCAGTGCTGGCCTGCGGCGGTGTGTCGCAGCTATTCGTCGCCTGTACCGGCCTCTTCGCGGGCAAGCCTCGCTCCTACGGGTTTTGTGTCGGTCGCGAAAATTTCGTCCGACACAAAACCTGTAGGAGCGAGGCTTGCCCGCGAAGGCGTCATTAGCTACGCAGATGAGTCAAAGGTAGTTCGGTGCTGTTGAGGACTTGGTTCAGCACAAAACTCGAACGCACACTGGTGACCCCTTCAATCCGCGTCAGGTGCCCCAGCAGCAGCTTCTGATAATGGTCCATGTCCGGTACCACGACCTTGAGCTGATAGTCGGCATCCATCCCGGTCACAAGGCTGCATTCCAGCACTTGCGGCAAGGTGCGGATGGCTGCTTCGAAGTTCTCGAAACGCTCCGGGGTATGGCGGTCCATGCCGATCAGCACATACGCCGTCAGGCTCAGGCCCAGCATCTTGCGGTCGAGCAGCGCGACCTGGCGAGTGATATACCCATCATCTTCCAGTTGCTTGACCCGACGGGAGCAGGGTGAGGGTGACAGGCCGATGCGTTCGGCCAGCTCCTGATTGGAAATGCGCGCATCGCGCTGCAATTCAGCCAGAATGCTCAGGTCGTATCGGTCGAGTTTGCTCATCAATCGGCTCCTTGTTGTAACTATTGCGGAAGATTATCTATCCAGGGTCAAAAATTGCGCAAGTGATGTTTATTTGAGCAATCTTCGCAATCCTCTGCCGGCGCTCAGAGCCTATTCTTATCACCAGAATCACTGCTCGGACAAACAGTCCAGTGCGGCTCGCCCAAACAGGCCAGCTGCGGTCGCCACCCCCACAGGGGATGAGCCGGCCCCCGAGCTACACACTGTCCAGAAGACGGCGTGAGGTGAGCCGACGTCAAAAGCGTCGAGCACGGACGAAGTTCTCAAGGGGAGGCCGACGGGTCTCCCCTTTTTCTTGTCCGAAATTTGGCACCCGCCCTCAATAAATAAGTTGCGCGACTGCTAACCTGTTGCAGAACCGGCCTGAGCTTTCCCAGTCTTACGTACAGGCCCTAACCCGCAGTGAGGAAAAGCATGAAGTCGCGCATCTGGCGTTTAGCCGGTGTTGGTTTGTTGTGTATCAGTGTCACTGCGCACTCTCTGGCCGATGACCCACAGAGCCGGCGTCCCGATGGCGGCAGCGCGGGGAGGGTGAACATCAGGGCAATAATCAGGGCCATGGTGGCAACAATCAGCCACGTCAGCAGCAGAATGGTCAGCAACAGAATGACCAGCAACAGAACCAACCGCGTCCGCACAACAACGATGTCATTCGAGGCGATAACAGCCGCCAGTTCGAACACAACGGCCAGCATCAGAACAATGGCCAGTGGCAGAATCGACCGCAGCCCGACTTCAACAATCCCGTTCGATCGCCACCACCATCGCCGCAATTGCCGGCCAATGACCTGCCGATCCAGCCGCGCCCCGACGCCGTGCGCCAGACCCAGCAACCACAGCGTGGTTACTACCAGGACCAGCCGCGGCGCAATGATAACAATCAGCACTGGAACGGCTATATAGGCTCACCGTCCCATGACAATCGGGAGCCTGGGCACGGTAACGGTTGGGGCCGGGGCCGCAGTATCGGCCTGGTCAGGTGATCGACCGTTTCCCGGACCGTGACTACCGCGTGCCTTACCGTGGCATGGATTACTTCTATTCCGGCGGTTACTGGTATCGTCCATTGGGGCCGCGTTATGTGGTTGTAGAACCGCCGCGCGGGATTCGGGTCAGCTATTTGCCGGACTACGCCGAGCAGGTCTTGATCGGAGGGGCGGTGCTGTTCCTTGCGGCCGGTTCGTACTACGCCTATCAAGAGAGCACCCAGGATTACGTCGTGGTCGAGCCACCCATTGGCAGCGTGCAGCCGCAACAGCCGCAACCGGCCAGCAGCGGTTATGACGTGACGGCATATCCAGCCAACGGGCAGTCGCCGGAGCAGGTCAATCGGGATGGTTACGAGTGCTATCAATACGCGGTGCAGCAGAGTGGCTTCAATCCGCGAACCGCGACCTATCAACCAGACCCGTCAGTGGTGCAAGCCTACCGCCAGGCACAGGGCAATTGCCTGGGCAGTCGCGGGTATCAAGTGAGCTTCTGAGCCTTGGTGGCTTTCACCACTTCCTGCGGGTCGGCGTGCACCAGCACTTCGGCCCGCGGGTAGGCCGCATGAATCGCGTCGACGGCCTGATCGCTGATGCCATGGGCGACTGACAAGGTCAGCTCCCCCGGCAATTCCAGATGCAACTGCACAAACCACTGGTTGCCGGAAATCCGCGTGCGCAGGTCGTGCGCGCCTAGCACCCCCGGCACGCTGCAAGCCAGTTCCAGCATGTGCTGGCTGACATCCGGCGGCAGTTCCTCATCCATCAACACCGTGAAGCTTTCCCGAGCGATCTGTACCGCACTCCAGAGGATGTACGCGGCGATCCCCAGGCCAAACCAGGCATCAACCTGAGGCCAGCCAAAACCGGCCAGCACCAGCGCCAACAGGATGCTGCCGTTGAGCAACATGTCCGAGCGGTAATGCAGTGAATCGGCGCGCACCGCGTTGGAGCCAGTGGCCTTGACCACCCGATGCTGCAACATCAGCAATGCCAGGGTCAAACCCAGCGAGAACACAATCACCCCGATGCTGATCCACGGCGCGCCCACTGGTTCCGGATGCTTGAGCCGATGGAATGCCTGCAAGCAATCAGTACCGCGCTGCCGCCGATGAACAGCGCCTGCGCCATGCCGGCCAGCGATTCGGCCTTGCCATGGCCGTAGCGATGGTCATCATCGGCGGGGCGCAGGGCGTAGTGAACGGCCAGCAGATTGAG
Organism: Pseudomonas sp. ERMR1:02; assembly: GCF_002277815.1. Classification (GTDB taxonomy): domain Bacteria; phylum Pseudomonadota; class Gammaproteobacteria; order Pseudomonadales; family Pseudomonadaceae; genus Aquipseudomonas. Next base: position 274,100 of record NZ_NKJI01000004.1, on the reverse strand, counting down.
CAGCGAAGTGACGCCGTCAAGTGCCGAGTCGGTGAGCCCGGCGAGCATGCTCACCGAACCGCTCAGCCACCAGGCGATGGCTTTGGCGATGATCAGTGTGCAGGCCACCGCCACCGAGGCACGGGTTGCCAGCCGCAGCAGGCGGGCGTGTTCGGAGCTGGAATTCATGAGTGCGGCTATTCCTTCAAATGCACCGCTTAAGCGGCAGGTTGTAGGCCGAACATTGCCAGTTGCTGCGTGCTGCCCTTGTGCTGGATCAAACGTGGATCATCCAGCGGCAAGCTGCGGCCCAGTTCACGCTCCAGAATAGTCTGCAACTTGAGGTTATCGACCTTGCCGTCGGCACCGATGGCTTGCTTGAGTTTTTCCGGGGCGACCTGGGCAGTCTTGCCCGGTTCGAAGTAAATCGCGCCGGTGGCGAAGTCCACGGCAAACGCGATCAGGCCGGGGATGATGTAGAACAGCAGGCCCACGGCATCGAGTACGGCAATCGCCGGGTCGATCTTGCCGTCGATCTGGCCACGACGATCCGGGTAGAAAATCGAGCCGCAAGCGGTCACTTGGGTCAGCAGGGTCGCGACCAATACACCGCCAATCAGGCGAAAGGGAATACGCATATGAAATCTCCTGAGTAATCTCAAAACGAAACGTCGTCGATATGAATTAGGACCGCAACGAACACCGGGCAGTTCGCCGTTATACTCGGCCCTCTGTTTGGGAGCCAGCATGAATTCTTTGCCAATCGATGAAGTTTTACCCGCCCTGCGTGAAGCCCTCGCTACACGCCACGAAGCTGTGCTCGAAGCACCGCCCGGCGCCGGTAAAACCACCCGCGTGCCCCTGGCCTTGCTCGATGAGCCGTGGCTGGCCGGCAGACCATCCTTATGCTCGAACCGCGCCGCTTGGCGGCGCGGGCGGCGGCGGAGCGTCTGGCCAGTGAACTGGGTGAGAGGGTAGGCGAAACCGTGGGCTATCGCATTCGGCTCGACAGCAAGGTCGGCCCCAACACCCGTATCGAAGTGGTCACCGAAGGCATCCTCACCCGGCGTTTGCAGGATGACCCGGCGCTGGAAGGCGTGGGGCTGCTGATATTCGACGAATTCCATGAACGCAGCCTCGACGCTGATCTGGCGCTGGCCCTGAGCTTGAATGGCCGGGAACTGTTCCGTGACGATCAGCCGCTGAAAATCCTGTTGATGTCGGCCACCCTCGAAGGCGAGCGTCTGGCCGGGTTGCTCGACGATGCGCCGATCCTGCGCAGTGAAGGCCGCATGTACCCGGTGGCGATGCGCTGGGGCCGTCCGTTTCAATCCGGTGAATTCATCGAGCCACGGCTGGTGCAGACCATCCTCGAAGCCCTGAACGATGAAACCGGCAGCGTACTGGTGTTCCTGCCGGGGCAGGCGGAAATCCGTCGTGTCCATCAACAATTGGCCGATGCGTTGGGCGACAACCCTCAAGTATTGCTCTGCCCGTTGCACGGTGAACTGGACCTGAATGCGCAACGTGCGGCGATTGATCCGGCACCGGCAGGCAAACGTAAAGTGGTGCTGGCCACCAACATCGCCGAGACCAGCCTGACCATCGACGGCGTGCGGGTGGTGATCGATGCCGGGCTGGCGCGGGTACCGCGTTTCGATCCTGGCAGCGGCATGACCCGCCTCGACACCCAACGGATTTCCAAGGCCAGCGCTACGCAACGCGCGGGCCGGGCCGGGCGCCTGGAGCCGGGCGTGTGTTATCGCTTGTGGTCGCAGGATCAGCACGAACAACTGGCGGCCTACGGCAGTGCGGAAATTCTCTCTGCCGACCTCGCCGGGCTGGCCTTGCAACTCGGCCGCTGGGGCGTGGTACCGGGCAATTGGTCTGGCTCGATGTGCCACCGGCCGCGGCCTATGCACAGGCGCAGGATCTGCTCGAACGCCTGGGCGCATTGGAAGGCGAGGCGCTGACCCGTCACGGTCAGGCCATGGCCGAATTGCCGGCCCATCCACGCATCGCCCATTTGCTGTTACGCGGACAGGCGTTGGGGCTGGCGGACATGGCTTGCGATGTCGCGGCGCTGCTTGGCGAGCGCGATATCTTGCGTGGTGCCGGGGCGGATCTGCACAGCCGGCTGGTGTTGTTGTCCGGCGAAGAACGGGCCGCTCGGGGCGCCCAGGGCGGGGTGCAACGGGCCCGGCAACTGGCGCGGCAGTATCGTGGTTATCTGCGCGGCAAGGCATCGGAGCCGGTCAGCGATCCCGATCATCCGCGCTGGCTCGGCGCGTTGCTGGCGCTGGCCTATCCGGATCGCGTCGCCCAGCAGCGCCGAGCCGGCGGCGCGGAGTATCGCTTGGCCAACGGGCGTGCCGCGTTGTTCGCCGAAGCCGACAGCCTGATGAAACAGCCGTGGCTGGTGATCGCCGATCTTGGCAGCCGTCAGGGCCAGCGTGAAGAACGGATTTATCTGGCGGCGGATTTCGATCCGGCGTTGTTTGACTCGGTGCTGGCTGAACAGGTGCGTTGCGTCGATCAACTGGACTGGGACGAGCGCGAAGGCGTGTTGCGCGCCGAGCGCCAGCGCAAGGTCGGTGAGCTGATCCTCAGTCGTGAACCATTGACCGGCCTCGACGAAACCGCCCGCAGTCAGGCGCTGGTGAGCCTGGTGCGGCGCAAAGGCCTGGAGTTGTTGCCATGGACGCCGGAACTGCGTCAGTGGCAAGCGCGGGTCGCGTTGCTGCGTCAGCTGGATCTTGGCGGCAAAGGCGAAAGCGAATGGCCGGATGTCAGCGACGCCGCACTGCTTAAAAGCCTCGAGCACTGGTTGATGCCGTACCTGGGCAAAGTCTCGCGGCTCAGTCATTTCGCCAATCTGGATCTGTCCAGCATCGTCCACAACCAGCTGCCATGGCCGCTGCCGCAACGGCTAGACGAGCAGGCGCCGCATCATTTGAGCGTGCCTTCAGGTTCGTCGATTCGTCTGGACTACAGCGAGCAGCCGCCGATTCTGGCGGTGCGTTTGCAAGAACTGTTTGGCCTGGCAGAAACCCCGCGCATCGCGGGTGGCCGCCAAGTGGTGAAGCTGCATCTGTTGTCCCCAGCGCGGCGACCGGTGCAGGTGACCCAGGATCTGGCGAACTTCTGGCGCAGCACCTACGCCGAGGTGAAAAAAGACCTGAAAGGTCGCTATCCGAAACACTATTGGCCGGACGACCCCTTGGTGGCCGAGGCCACGGCACGCATCAAACCGCGCAAATGAATGTAGGAGCGAGCTCTGCTCGCGATGGACGTCAACGATCACGCTGGAAACCTGACACCCCTCGGCGTTCTCGGGTTCATCGCGAGCAGAGCTCGCTCCTACAGATGTTCATCTTTGTAGGAGGCACGCGTCAGCTCGTTAAACGCTGATGAGGAGATCACGTTTAAGCGTCATCGAAATTACTTCCTGAAAGCCACGCAACCTTGCGCCGTTGCCTACCGTTACGCCAGAATCCGCCGGCTTGTGCGCCTTGGAGCCGCTGGGTAACTTGATTCGCGTCACTGCCCATCAGTGATCGGGTTTAGCAGCCCGTGGTATTACGAGCGCATTTGCATCCAGACAGTCAGGTCATTTCATGCCTGCACTTCATGGTAGCTGTGTGCAGGGCGCCCTCGGGCGCGCCGGTTTCGTACTCCCGGTCTGCTAACCTGCGCACAGCTGCCACCCTTCGTTTAGCAGCGATTCGGTGACGGCACCACTTAGAGTACGAAGTATGAAAAAGCCTTCACCAAACCCGCCGGACACCGATCCGGCATCCCCGTACGAAAGCCCCGATTCAAACAAGCTCAACGAGGCCGCCGAACGTGCCCTTGACTTCCACTTCCCCTCGACTGCCGACATCAAAGCCACCCCGCGCTCACCCAGCACACTGTTTTCCGTGGACCCTGAAGCCACGACGGAAACCCTGGTGGTTTATCTGGTCGAGACGCTGGCCTCGGTGGATGTGATGGTTCATCAGTTGGTGGATCACCTGGACGGTGGATCGCGTAATGCGCTGTTGGGGATTTCCAACAGCGTGATGCTGGCGGAGATCACCGCGAACCGGGTGCTGGATCAGATTGATCCGCCTGAGTAGGGAAATGGGGACATCCTTTGGCCTTGAGTAGAAATTGGCTAAAGGATGTCCCTTTTGCATTCCTGAGCGCCGCAGGAAAAGGATCTATGGTCCCGAGGCATTTCGGCTTGTCGACCAGACTGTTATGTAGGAATCGGCTTCGTTACTTTGCAGAAATTTCCTAATCGCTCCTGACGGCCGTGCCACCGGGCTTGCAGCCTGTAAGCGCCAAGCCGTCTTATTGTCGTCGCCCCTATGTTCGTCCGGCACAGTGTTCCTGCCGAGGCCGAAGGGAAACTCTCAAGCCGACAACGATAAGGAATCTGCAAATGAATGGACCTCTGCACCCCTCGTATACCAACGAAGTCTCCCCTGAGTTTTTCCGCAGTCTGAACAACTCGCCTTTCACCGAGGCGCAACTCGCGCAATTTGACGAAGAAGCCCGGGCGATCATTGATCAGCAGCGTGCTTACCTTGAAGCTCATCCCCCTCGCGCCATTTACCGATTTGCAACCGAAGGTAGCCAAACCCGCGACGGCGGGGTGATCCACCATGCGACCTCGCGGCTGGAGTTCACATTGGACTGTGGCCGGAAAGTGCGTGCGGCACAGCAAGGCGATGTCGCCATTTATGCCGATGGCAGAACGGCGCAGATCGTAACCACTGCCGGGGAAGGGAACAGTTATCTGGCGCTGGTTGGCAGCCGTCTCAGCAACGGCGACGAAATCATCAACACGCCGCAAGACATTGGCTTGTTCGTCGTACACGAAGGTGACTCGATGTCAGACGATTTTCTGCCCTCTACCGAGGGAGAGAAAATCCCATGACCAAAGGCTATTTCATTGGCAAGGATGACAAGACTGCCTGCGGTGGCAAGGTACTGGATGGCGATACTCACGCCATAATGCATGGCGTCGCCCGTGCTCATGAGGGTGATCGAGTCACCTGTGGCAAGGACGGCAAGACGTACACCATTGTCGGTGGCATTCCGTATATGACCAGCAACGGTAGAGCCGTGGCTGGCACGTTGGACAGCCGTAGCGGTTGTCCGTGCAAAGCGGAATTGATTCCGTCGGTATTTTCGGCCGGTTACCGCACCGAAATGTCTGCACCGCCAGTGCCCAGGCGAACCGCTCCACCCGTCGAGCCGGTGGTAAGCAGCCGTTCGGTGGCGAGTGGGCAATCCGGTTTCGGTCCGGCAAGCCATCCACTATCACCGGTATTCGGCAGCGCGCTCGCTGAGGAACCCGGCTTCTATGTCGCGCCTGAAAGCATGACTCGCGAAGCACTGGAAGCTGCGCTTTTCGGCTCGCGCGATCCGGCGGTAATGCGCAAGTTTCAAGCGCTGAATCCCGGTCTTGGCGACGTCAAGGCGGGTTCGATGATCGTGCTGGGCGATCCGAAAAACACCTCCTGCACTTATCAGGAAGCCCAACTGATGCAAGCCGCGCAACAGGTCAAAGCGGCCCTTGAACCTCTGACGCCGGATGAGGCCGAGTTCATGCATCGCCACGCGGCGGAAATCGCCAGCTTTACCGGCCAGACCTCGACCTGGCTCGGTGTCAGCGCGGCGATGATGGAACAACATCTGAACCGAATGCGCGACACACTGCTCGCCATGGAACGCCTGCATCAGGATACCTATCGCCAGCACGGTCATCTCAGGTCGCCCCAGTTTTTCCAGTATCGCAAGCACCTGCTGAGCCAGCTCGATGCCCAACTGCTGAACTCCACCCGCCTGCGTGGCCAAACGACCCTGGGCGATCACCCCAAGCTTAAAACCGCCCTGGGCATTTCAAGCCGCAGCCTGGTGCATCGCTGGGACAAAGCCGGTGGGCCGGGGCAGATACCGGGTTATGCGACGCACGTGGATGCCACCAGTCGTGCCGCCAAATACATGCAGACCGGTGGTTACATCGGGATCGGACTGGGTGCGGTTTCTTCGTTGCTGGCTATTCAGGAGGTTTGTAATGGTGGGTCGGGGGAGGCTTGCGAGAAAGTCTGGTTTACAGAGGGTGGCAAGTTTACCGGATCTGTCTTTGGGGGCTCCGTCGGCGCAGCGCTTGGACAAGCTGTCAGCGAATCAGCCTGCGTGGCACTAAAGCGCACACCGGTTGGCGGGGTTATCTGTGTTCTTATCGGGACTGGGGTGGTGCATGGGTAGGCGCGTCTTTAGGAGAGGACGCTGGTAAGTTAATGGGAGAAATTTGTACGAATCGACACTGCCATGATGGGCGAAAACTTTTGGTCGTCTTGGACGGCTTTTTGGTTAGCGGGCAGCACTTTCGTGCTGGACTTTCTGTTTCTTGCATTCAATTTTTACCTGAGTCGGCGTTATCTGGATGCAATGATAGAGGCCTTGCCTAACAGTCGATACCTTTACCTCTGGGAAACGTATTGGAAGAATTTTGGGTGGTTTGGTCGTTTCTGGCTGATGAACAAAATCGCAGCCATGGTGGTGTGGCCGTCGACACATATCCGTTGGGGTAATGTAGACCTTATCGATCTTCAGAACATCCCTCCTCACCTCAAGCGACTGATACGCATCCATTCAATTTTGCTTTACGGTGCAGGGATCTGGATGCTTGTTTCTACGCGCTGAGGAAGCTCGGATGATTGTTGGGGCAACGTAGTCGTAGATTGAAAAAAAACGGGCGCCATCGAGGCGCCCGTTTGATTTACTCATCAGCGCACCCCAGTTTTTCCTACCCCAAAGCCACAAAAAACCTGCTTTCTCCCTTTCCTGTGCATGAACAGAATACAAATCCGCCTGCACAGGAAATCTAAGGAGTGAGCCATGACGTTCTCAATTATCGGGCGCTGCCCTGAAACCGGGCAGCTCGGTATTGCCATCAGCTCTTCAAGTATTGCGGTAGGCGCACGTTGCCCTTGGGCGCGGGCGGGTGTCGGTGCGGTTTCTACGCAGAACATCACGTTACCGGCCTTGGGGTCGCAGATTCTGGATCTGTTGGAGCATCAGCATCTGGAGCCTGATGCGGCACTGGACAAGGCCCTTACGTCCAATGGCTGGAGTCAGTATCGGCAGGTCACGGTGATCGATGCGTCGGGGCGTATTGCGTTCTTCAGCGGCAAGGAGTCGTTGGGCGTGCATAACGCGGTCAAGGGTGAGCAGTGTGTTGCGGCGGGTAATCTGCTCAGCGACGTGCGGGTCATTGAGGCCATGGTCGCGGCGTTCGAAGCCGAGCCGGGTCAGTTGGCTGATCGTTTACTGGCCGCCATGCACGCGGCCATGGCGGCCGGTGGTGAGGCTGGAGCTGTTCACTCCGCAGCGCTCAAAGTGGTGGGTGACTACACCTGGCCGATCATCGACTTGAGGGTCGATTGGGCTGAGGAAGATCCGATTGGTCAGCTTGACGGGCTCTGGCAGGCGTATCGACCGCAAATGCAGGACTACCTGACTCGCGCGCTCAACCCGACGGCAGCGCCGAGCTACGGAGTGCCTGGGGATGAGTAACGCGTCCAGCCGCGACCTTCTGGAGCGTCTTGTAGCCTTCGCCACTGTCAGTCGCGACTCTAACCTCGAACTGATTCGCTTCATCGAGGCGTACCTGGCCGGGCATGGCGTTCAGAGTGAGCTCTTCTATAGCGAAGAAGGCACCAAGGCCAATCTGTTCGCGACCATTGGCCCCCCAAGTCAGGCGGAGTGGTGCTCTCTGGTCACACCGATGTCGTGCCGGTTGATGGTCAGGCCTGGACGGTTGATCCGTTCTGTCTGACTGAAAGGGATGGGCGACTTTACGGTCGTGGTACCGCGGACATGAAAGGGTTTATCGCCTCGGTGCTCGCAGCGGTCCCTGTCTTTGTGCGGCGTGCGCTTCTTGCTCCGGTGCACCTGGCATTTTCTTACGATGAAGAAGTGGGGTGTCTGGGCGTAAGGCCGATGCTCGCCGAGTTGCAGAAGCGGCCACACAAACCCAGGCTCTGTTTGATTGGTGAGCCGACCGAGCTCAAGCCTGTGCTTGGACACAAAGGCAAATTGGCGATGCGTTGCGAGGTGCGCGGTGCCGCTTGCCATTCCGCCTATGCGCCTTATGGGGTAAACGCGATCGAATATGCCGCGCAACTGATTGGCCGGCTGGGCGCAATCGGTGCCGAGCTTGCGCATCCTGATCACCATGACGAGCGTTTTGATCCTCCGTATTCCACGGTGCAAACGGGTGTCATCAAAGGTGGCAGGGCGCTGAATATCGTGCCCGCTGAATGTGAGTTCGATTTCGAGGTCAGGGCGCTGCCGAACTTCGATGCGCAGGAGGTGGCTGATCAGCTTCAGGTATTCGCTCAGGAACAGGTATTGCCAAAGATGCGGGCGGTGCAACCGCACACGGACATCCGTCTACGTCCACTGAGCGCTTATCCCGGTTTGGCAACTTCGCCTGAGAGCGAGGCGGCGCGACTGCTTGCGCTGTTGAGTAACTCATCAGAGTTCGGAACAGTGGCGTTCGGCACCGAGGGCGGGCTGTTTGACCAAGCTGGCATACCGACGGTTGTCTGTGGTCCTGGCAGCATGGATCAAGGGCACAAGCCAGATGAGTTCATCGCGCTGGATCAGTTGAGCGGCTGTGATGCGATGCTGATTCGATTGGCCGACTATCTGTGTGCCGCTGAGTAACAACGCTCTGTCAAACGTCACCGGTAGCCGGGCTGGTTGCGATCCATATGTAGGAGCGAGCCTGCTCGCGAAAAACGTCCGGTCAACGCGTTCATTCAGATAGGGAGCGTTATCGTTGACGACCATCGCGAGCAGGCTCGCTCCCACAGAAGCATTTTAGTGTTCAGCATTTTGGCTCAACTGCTCGCGGCAAAAATCCACGAACAATTGCGCAGGCTTGGTCAGCTGACTGCGTTTGAGGTGAGCGGAAGCCAGGCCGGACGTTGATACCGGTTCTTTTATATCGACGGTTACCACTTTTTTCCCATCGTAAGTGCACTCCGAATGCGGGCGGGTCACGAGGATAGAAAATCCGAATCCCTGGCCCACCATGCCACGCACCATCTCGATCGAAGGCGAGCTGAACACGATGTTCGGCGTCAACTCCAGTTCGTGGAACAGGCTGACAAAGTAGGTTCTGCTCGGTTGCACATCGAGCAGGATCATTGGCTCGCTGCACAAATCCCTAAGCGATACCTCTTTCTGGTCTGCGAAGCGATGGCCCTCAGGCAGCAGGATGTAGGGCTTTTGCGGCGGCATCAGCGGGGTGGTTTGTATGGTGCCATCAAGCCCGTGATCGTAGAGGAAGACAACGTCGAAAGTGCCTGCGGTCAAGCCTTGAACCAGCTCCTGCTGCTCGCCGTCGCGAATGCGGATGTCGACGCCAGGGTAGAGCTTGCGAAAGTCTGCGATGAGCTGTGGCAAGTACAGCGGGGCTACTGTCTCGAAGCAGCCGATGTCGATTTGTCCGGACACCGTATCGTTGTCCGCCAAAGCGTTCTGTTCAAACTCCCTGGCCATGCGCAGTAGCTCTTGCGCCTTGTGGTAGAACCGCGTGCCGGTGGGCGTCAGGGAAACGCCCTGGGCGTGGTGGCGGATAAACAGCTGGACGTTGAAGGACTCCTCCAGACTTTTGATCGCCGTTGAAACCGATGGCTGCGCGATATAGAGCTGTCTCGAAGCTTCTGCCACGCTGCCGGCTTCCACCGTTGTGACGAAGTACTTGAGTTGCCGCAAGGTATAGGAAGCCACATGCACCTCTTTCTGCTCTTGTTCGTGGTGAAGGCCTGAATGGCCCATGTCGCACGAATCTTGACTGAACCTTACCTTATGACGGTTCTGAGCTGGTTAAGCGTTAGCCCAGTTTTTTCTTATACCCCGAGCATATTTTTAATAATTTTCCTCTGAGCTCGCTTGACGCACTATCTCTACATCCTCCGAAAACGACCTGGCCACCCTGGCGGTCGAGAAGGGAAGCGTAGCGTGTTCGACCTTTGGCCGCGCACTTGAAGAGGGTGCGAATTAAAACAACAAGATGTCCTTGCGCGGATTGTCATTCGCGCATTTACGGCCGCGTGGTCGTGACTGCCTCAGTAACTAATCACAACTAAAAAGTGAGGGAGATTCTATGTTCAAGTATTCGTCTTCAAGCGTGAAATCGGTCGCTGGGTTAGCTGCGTTACTTGTATGCACGGTGCCGGTCGTCGCGCACGCAGAAAGTCTTACTGTTATTTCATTCGGTGGCGCGACAAAAGCAGCGCAAGAGGGTGCTTATTTCAAACCTTTTGAAAAAAGCGGTGCCGGTAAAGTGGTGGTCGGTGAATACAGTGGCGAACTTTCTAAAGTGAAAGCCATGGTTGATGTTGGCCAGGTCAGCTGGGATGTTGTCGAAGTTGAAAGTCCCGAGCTCTTGCGAGGATGTGAAGAGGGGTTGTTCGAGCGGCTCGATCCGGCACTGATCGGTGAAGCCGGTAACTACTTGCCTGGGGCTGTCAGCGAGTGCGGTGTGGCCAGTTACGTGTGGTCAATGGTGCTTGCCTACAACTCGAGCAAAGTCACCGCGGCTCCAACATCCTGGGCGGACATGTGGAATCTGCAGCAGTATCCGGGCAAGCGAGGCCTGCGCAAAGGCGCCAAGTACACGCTGGAAGTTGCCCTGCTCGCCGATGGCGTTAAACAGGCAGACCTTTATAAAGTCCTGGGTACCAAGGAGGGCGTGGATCGGGCGTTCCACAAGCTTGACCAGATCAAGCCCTCGATCCAATGGTGGGAAGCCGGTGCCCAGCCCCTCAATGGCTCACGGCAGGCGACGTAGTCATGTCGGCAGCCTACAACGGCCGTATTGCTGTCGCGCAAAAAGAAGGCTCGAAACTGGCGATCTCATGGAACGGCCACCTTTACGATCCTGATCACTGGGCCATTGTTCGCGGCAGTCCGAACAAGGCGCTTGCTGAGCGCTTCATCGTTTTTGCCAGTCAGGCGAGCGGCCAGAAGTCCTTCTCCACCCAGATCCCCTACGGCCCGATTCGCAAGGATGTGCTGGCGCAGCTCCCGGCCGACACGCTAGCCCAGCTCCCCACAGCTCAAGCCAATCTGGCTGAAGGTCAGCTGGTAGATGCCACATTCTGGGTCGATCACGGCGAAGAGCTGGAGGAACGCTTCAACGCTTGGGCGGCACGCTAAGTTATTCAATGTAGGAGCGAGCCTGCTCGCGAAGAACCTGATTGCGTCGCGGGGTGTCAGGCTTGTCGCGTAATCGTTAACGACCATCGCGAGCAGGCTCGCTCCTACAGTTGATGCGTTAATACATAACAATTAAAACGAACATGAGCGTGACGGCTAAGTAGTTTTTTCATAAGCAACAACTACAAAAATCATATTTTCGCTATTCGCACTTATTGAACAAAATATAAGTATTCCGCGAACAAACTCATAACAGCGGAACTTATTAATTAAAGCAGCTGATCTGTCGCGATCAAGAAGGGCACAAGCATGACTGTTAACAAGATCGAAGTAGATACGCTTGTTGTCGGGGCCGGCCAGGCTGGCGTCGCCATGAGTGAGCACTTGAGCAAACTGGGTGTTCCCCACCTCGTTCTGGAGCGTAACCGCATTGCTGAAGCGTGGCGCACCGGGCGCTGGGATTCGCTGGTTGCCAACGGTCCGGTCTGGCATGACCGTTTTCCCGGCCTGGCCTTCGAAGACCTTGAACCCGATGCCTTCGCTTCAAAAGATCGCGTAGCGGCTTATTTCGAAGCCTATGCCGAGAAATTCGAAGCGCCGATTCGCACCGGTGTCGAAGTCAAGAAAGTGATACGCAACGCCGATCGCCCAGGCTTCACCATCGAAACCTCCGAAGGCGTGATCGAGGCCAATCGCGTGGTGGCGGCGACCGGCCCGTTCCAGCGCCCGGTCATTCCGCCGATTGCTCCAAAAGACGAGCGGATCACGCAAATTCATTCGGCTCAGTATTTCAACCCGCAGCAACTGCCCGAGGGCGGCGTGCTGGTGGTGGGTGCAGGCTCTTCCGGTGTGCAGATCGCTGATGAATTACAGCGCGCCGGTAAACAGGTCTATCTGTCTGTCGGCCAGCATGACCGTCCACCTCGCGCCTATCGCAACCGTGACTTCTGCTGGTGGCTGGGGTTCTGGGGCTTTGGGATGCTGAAGTCATGCAGCCAGGTCGTGAGCACGTCACCATCGCGGTAAGCGGTGCGCGTGGCGGCAATACCGTCGATTTTCGGGCGCTGGCCAAGCAAGGTGTCACGCTGGTGGGGCTGACTAAATCCTTCAGCGACGGCGTGGTGACTTTCCAGCAGGATCTGGCGCAAAACGTCGCTGCCGGAGACGAAAACTATCTGTCTCTGCTGGATGCAGCGGATGCCTACGTAACGCGCAACGGTATTGACCTGCCAGAAGAGCCCGAAGCCCGGTTTATGCTTCCCGACCCTGATTGCATCACCCGTCCGATCCTGGAGCTTGATCTTGCCGAGGCGGGCATCACCTCGATCATTTGGGCAACCGGCTACGCCGTCGATTACAACTGGCTGCAGGTCGACGCGTTTGACGACAAGGGCAAGCCGCGTCATCAGCGCGGTGTATCGAGCGAGCCAGGTGTTTACTTCGTGGGTCTGCCGTGGCTGTCGCGTCGCGGCTCTAGCTTTATCTGGGGCGTCTGGCACGACGCCAAACATGTCGCAGGCCACATTGCCACTCAGCGCCAGTACCTTGAATACCGAGCACCGTCGCAGCGCTAAGAATCGATCGAAGGAATGGTCTTGTGGCCATTCCCGACCCAAAACACAAATCAGGTTTCAGGGGAGTCAGTTGATGCCTACTCACACTCGAATTCGCATGTTCAATACCAAAGACACCTATCCCAACCAGTCTCTGGATAATGATCTTTGCCAAGCCGTACGGGCTGGCAACACGGTTTATGTACGGGGCCAGATCGGCACTGATTTTGACGGTAACCTCGTGGGACTTGGCGATCCGGGTGCACAGGCCGAACAGGCGATGAAAAACGTCAAACAGCTTCTGGAAGAGGCTGGCAGCGATCTTTCCCATATCGTCAAAACCACGACTTACATCATCGATCCACGTTATCGCGAACCGGTTTACCAGGTTGTGGGCAAGTGGTTGAAGGGCGTTTTCCCGATTTCGACGGGACTGGTGATATCCGGGCTCGGCCAGCCTCAATGGCTGATGGAAATCGACGTGATCGCGGTCATTCCGGATGATTGGAAGATGAATTAACCGCTCTTCTGTAGGAGCGAGCCTGCTCGCGAAAAACCAGAGGGCGCCGCTGGGTATCTGATTTCCCGCGTAATCGTTGACGTCCATCGCGAGCAAGCTCGCTCCTACAGGAGATGGGTCGTCAAGGGGTGGCGGGTAGGAGAAACCGCGCAATCACCGGCAAATGATCGGAGATGCGCAACGTATCGTCCTGCCTGACCATTGCCTCGACCCGTTTGATGCGCGGGCTGTAAAACAGGTAATCGACAGTGCGGTCCGGGCCGTTCAGGCCCTGGTCGTTCGGGTAGTGGGTCAGCCAGCGGGCGCGATCGATGCCGCTGGCTTCGTTGTTGGTGGGGATCATCGGGTACTTGTCCCACAGCACATGCAGTGCGCTGTCGGCGGAGTAGGGCGTGCGTTGCTCGCTGGGCAGACGCTGGTATTGCCCCAGCGGCAACAGATTGAAATCGCCGCCGATCAGCCACGGCGTACCGCGGCTTTCGAATTTGTCGAGGACCTTGGCCACGGCCGAGATCTGCATTTGCAGCGACTCGTCGGGTTGCGTCACGCGGTCCAGATGGGTGTTGAGCACCGCAATCTGGCCGCTGTCGCTCAACGGCAGATAGGCGACCAGCAAGGCGTTTTTAGGCTGGAACTGGCGGCTGATCAGGTTGGCCGGCGCGACCGGCAATTGCAGGCGCTGGGCATGTTCGATCTCAAAGCGGCTCAAGATTGCGAGTTGCCGGCCAACGCTGCCGAAGATATGCCGATCAGGGACAAAGTCAGCCTTCCAGTCGAAGGCGAAGACACTGCACGGATACAGATCAGCGACCCGTTCCTGAAGTAGTTTGAGCTGGTTCTGGTAATCGCTGGCCTTGGCGCCGTCATCGAGTTCCTGCAACAGCACGATGTCCGGTTGCTCGTCGCGAATCACCCGCGCCACTTCATCGAGGCTGAAGGCCATGTCTTCGTGGGTCGGGGATTCGTCGGTGCCGGAAGCCAGGTCATTCCAGAACACATAGCGCTTGCCCGCCAGGTACTGGACGTTCCAGGTCATGACTTTCAGCGCTTGGCCGGGAGCCAGGGTCGGCGCTCGGGTACTGCAACTGACTGGCAGCACTTCACGGGCGGCGGGGCGCCAGGTCAGGCTGTAGATCGTCGCGCCGGTCAGACCGATCACGATCAACATTCCCAGCAAGGTGTAGCGCAGCAGTCGGGTCATGGCTCGGCTTATCGCGTTACGGAAGTTGACCCGAGCATACCCGAGTGACGGGCGGTCGCCCAAGGTCAGAGTGGTTTGTCGATTTTTTCCGGTACTTCGCTGATCAGCATGAACAGGCGAAACAGCACCACGCTGGTAAACAGTTGCAGGAAGCTGTGGGCGCTGTCGATCAGCAGCGAGATTACCGGGTTCTGCGGCTCGGGATACGCTGCCAGCGTTACACCCTTGAGCAGCCACAACGGCCCCATCACGCACAGAATGCACACCAGGATGCGCATGAAATGTCCGCGAGTCAGGCGCAGGCTTTCCTTCATCGCCGCCAGCGGCGCCAGGCCACGCAGCACCAGCAGGTACTCACCAAACGCCAGGGTCACCATCAGATAGATACCCGGCAGGAAGTACAGCGACAAGCCGAGCAAGATCAGCAGGGTATTGAGGGCGGTCAGCAGGGCGAAGCGCGGCCACAGGTAAGCGGATCTCGACAGCAGATCACGGTTGCGTGGCGATTCGCCACGGCTGCGGGCATCGAGGAACAGAATCAGCGCGGCGGTGTACAGTGGATAAACCAGCAGACCGACGATCACGCTGACTCCGGGGAAACTGTCCGGCTCGGTTGAGTGGTCGACTACTTGTTGCAACAGGGCTTCGATGATCACCAGCGGCAGGCAAAGCTGCACGATCTGGCCCAGATTGCGCTTGAAGAAATACAGGGAGTCACGCAGTACATCTAACGGATTCATCAGTCGGTATCGCTGGTCATATGCAGTCACACACTGTAACCGATGATGTACCGCCACAAGCAAACGTAAACGTTCGGTAAAGGTCATTGAAACATCTTGTTTCAGCCTCCATTAAGGTCGAGCACCTTATCCTTAGTGGAAAAGGACAACGATTTCCCCGGCAATCTACGAGGTCGCCATGAACAGCGAAGAACAAACCCTGATCGATGGACTGTTTTCCCGGCTGCAACAGGCCGAAACGAACTCAGCCCCGCGCGACGCCCAGGCCGAGGCGCGGATCAAGGAACACCTGACCCGCCAGCCTGCGGCAGGTTATTTCATGACCCAGGCGATTCTGGTGCAAGAGGCGGCGATCAAGAGCCTCGATGAACAGAACAAACAACTGACCCAGCAGATCCAGCAATTGCAGGCTGACCTGCAGCAAGCCAGGGCGCAGACAGCGGCTTCGGCTTCGGCTCCGGCTCCGGCACAGAGCAGCGGTGGTTTCCTGTCGAGCATTTTCGGTGGCGGTTCCCGTGATCAGCAGCCCGCCCGAGCCAGAGCGCACCGGTGTCGAACGGTGGTGGTTGGCGTGAGCCGGGGCGGTCCTCGTTCAATTCGCAACCACCACAGCAGAATTTTGGTGCTGCGCCGCAACAGAACTTTCCTCAGCAGAGCTATGCACCGCAACAAGCGGCACCGATGGCAGGCAGCAGCTTCCTCGGCGGTGCGCTGAAAACCGCGGCAGGCGTGGCGGGTGGCGTGATGCTGGCCCAAGGCATCAGCAGCCTGTTCCATCACAATCAGCAACCGCAAGAAATCGTCGAAGTCATCAAGGAAGAGCCAGCCCAGGTCAACGACCAAGGCAACAATGGCTGGGGTGACGACCAGCGCATGGCCGGTAACGATTCCTATAGCAAGGACCAGGGCGGTTTTACCGACGCCGACTACAGCGATGACAGCTCATCGTTGTTTGGCGGCGACGACGACTCCTACGTCTGATACGCCATTCGTCCGGAGCGCTGCGGCGCTTCCGGCCGATTATTCGCGGAACCCTCCTTCAGGCTGGCATACTGGGCGACTTTTCGGGCCTGGTGCCTGTTTCTGCCTGCGCTCTTGCGCGCCAAAGGCCAGCGCGTCAGCGCTCTAATGAAGGTGTCCGGTGAAAAAAATCGCAGTGTTCGCCGATGTCCAGAACCTCTATTACACCGTGCGTCAGGCTTACGGTTGCCACTTCAACTATGCCGCGCTGTGGGCTGAAATCAGCAAGCAGGGGCAGATCGTCGAGGCCTACGCCTACGCCATCGATCGTGGCGACAGCAAACAACAGCAGTTCCAGCAGATCCTGCGCAACCTCGGTTTCACCGTGAAGCTCAAACCGTATATCCAGCGCAGTGATGGCTCAGCCAAGGGCGACTGGGACGTGGGCATCACCCTCGACATCATGGACGCGGCGGACCATGTCGACGAAGTGGTACTGGCTTCCGGCGACGGTGATTTCGACATGCTGCTGGAACGCATTATCAGCAAGCACGGTGTGCAAGCGGTGGCCTATGGCGTGCCGGGCCTGACCGCCAACTCGCTGATCCGCGCTGCCAGCCGCTATGTGCCGATCGAAGGCGCATTGCTGCTCAAGAATTGATTTTTACGGAGTTGAAACAGGTTTGGAACGCATAGCAGTCATCGACTTTGAAACCACCGGGATCTCCCGAGCAGCAGCTGCCGGGCCACGGAAATTGCCGTGGTGATCCTTGAACAGGGGCGCATCGTCGAGCGTTACCAGAGCCTGATGAATGCGGGCGTACGCGTCCGGCCTTCATCGAACAACTCACCGGCATCAGCAACGCCATGTTGCGCACCGCGCCATCGGCCGAAACGGTGATGAACGAGGTCAACGAATTCGTCGGCTGCACTCCATTGCTCGCGCATAATGCGGCGTTCGACCAGAAGTTCTGGGACTTCGAACTGGGGCGAATCAAGCGCACCCGTCTGCAGAACTTCGCCTGCTCGCTGCTGCTCGCCCGCCGCCTGATGCCTACCGCGCCGAACCACAAACTCGGCACTCTCACCACCTTCGCCAACCTGCCCCACACCGGCAAGGCTCACCGGGCCATGGCCGATGCGGAAATGGCCGCCAACCTGACGGCGCATCTGGCCGAAGAATTACGCCAGAAGCACGGCTTGCGCGAGTTGTCCCATGATTTGCTGTGCAAGTTGCAGAAAGTGCCGGCGGCGAAAGTGGGTGAGCATCTCAAGCGCTATCGCGGATTTTAAGAACACCACCAATCAGGTGTGGGAGCGGGCTTGCTCGCGAATGCGGTTCATCATTCAACATTAGTGTTGACTGACATACCGCATTCGCGAGCAAGCCCGCTCCCACATTTGATCGCATTCGACGTTAAATTATTTCCCTTCCAACTGCCCCAGCGGCACCCGCTTCTCTATCGCGCTCGACAACACAATCGATGTCTTGCTGAACCCGAACTGGGCGACGCGATTGATCAACTCTTCGAGCTCCGGCATCGAGCCCACCGCGCTTGCATGATCACGCACGGGTCGCCGGTCACCCGGTGGCATTCGGTCAGTTGCGGGATCTTGATCAGGTCGTCGTAGGCTTTCTGATTGCCGTGCTGGTTCAGGCGCAGTTCGATGACGCATTGGATCGGCAGCCCGACCTTGGACATGTCGACTTTCGCCTGGTAACCGGTGATCACGCCACTGGCTTCGAGTTTGGCTACGCGCTCGGCCACGGCCGGGGCGGACAAATTCACCTTGCGCGCGAGATCGGCGTAGGACGCGCGACCGTTTTCCAGCAGGGCGCTGAGCAGCATCCGGTCATACTTATCCATCGTGGCAACTCCTGAAAAATGGCTGACTTTCGAAAACACGGTTTATAGCCATGAACTCCGTGTTTTGAAAAGTCTACCGACGCTTTAAACAGGTTTTGTAACTTATTTTCCGGCGTCAGCCTTTCTAGAATAGCCCTTCACTTATCTTGTCTGTGAGCTGCCCCATGTCCGCGATACGTCGCTTCCCCTTACCGTTGATCGCTGCCTTTTTCGCCTTGTATGTGATTTGGGGCTCGACTTACCTGGTGATCCGCATTGGCGTGGAGTACTGGCCGCCATTGCTGCTCGCCGGCATCCGTTTCGTGATCGCCGGGAGCCTGATGTACGCATTCCTGCGCTGGCGCGGGGCGCCAGCGCCGACTTGGGTGCAATGGAAAGCCGCCGGTATCATCGGCGTCTTGTTGTTGGCGTGCGGCAACGGTGCGGTCAGTGTGGCTGAACACACGGGCGTGGCTTCCGGAGTGGCCGCGTTGGCGGTGGCGACGGTGCCGCTGTTTACCTTGCTCTGTGGCTATTTCTGGGGCGCGCGCAATACCCGTCTCGAATGGGCCGGAATCGCGCTCGGAATGATCGGCATCGCCATGCTCAACCTCGGTTCCAACCTGCAATCGAGCCCGTTGGGTGCTGCGTTGCTGATTTTTGCGGCGGCCACCTGGGCCTTCGGTTCGGTGTGGAGCAAACATTTGCCATTGCCTCAGGGAGCAATGGCCAGTGCGGTGGAAATGCTGGTGGGTGGCGTGGTGTTGCTGATTGGCAGCGCGGTCAGCGGTGAGCACCTGGAGCAGGTGCCGCCGATCGAAGGTTGGGCCGCGCTGGCGTACCTGACCGTGTTCGGTTCGATCATCGCTTTCAACGCGTACATGTATCTGTTGAAACACGTCCGTCCAGCGGCGGCCACCAGTTATGCCTACGTCAACCCGGCGGTGGCTGTGTTGCTGGGGATCGTGTTTGTCGGCGAGACCATCGGTATTGAGGAAGCGCTGGCCATGCTGGTGATCATCAGCGCCGTGGTGCTGATCGGCCTTCCGCAGTGGCGGCGGACGCCGCAGCGGCCGGTGGTGAAGGCAGTGCCGACAGAATCCCGTGTGAATTAGGGTAAACTGCGCGCCATTGCACACTTGTTTTGAACAACCCGCGCTGAATTTTCCTACGGTACTTCCATGACTTTCGCCACACTTGGCCTGATCGAACCCTTGCTGCGCTCTCTTGAAACGCTCGGCTACCAGACTCCGACGCCAGTTCAGGCGCAAGCCATTCCGGCGGTGCTGGCCGGTCGCGACCTGATGGCCGCGGCCCAGACGGGCACTGGCAAGACCGCCGGTTTCGCCTTGCCGCTTCTGCAATTGCTGGCCATGGAAGGGCCGAAAGTCACCGCCAATTCGGTGCGCGCACTGATCCTGGTGCCGACCCGTGAACTGGCCGAGCAGGTTCACGAAGCCGTGCGCCAGTACGCCGAGAACCTGCCATTGCGCACCTACGCGGTATACGGCGGCGTCAGCATCAATCCGCAAATGATGAAGCTGCGCAGCGGTGTGGATCTGTTGGTCGCGACCCCGGGCCGTTTGCTCGACCTGTTCCGCCAGAACGCGCTGAAGTTCAATCAGCTGCAAACCCTGGTACTGGACGAAGCCGATCGCATGCTCGACCTGGGTTTTTCCGAAGAACTGGCGAACATCTACAAGGCACTGCCGAAAAAACGTCAGACGCTGCTGTTCTCCGCGACCTTCTCCGACGACATCCGTCTGCTGGCCGGGCAAATGCTCAACGACCCGCTAAGCGTCGAAGTCAGCCCGCGCAACGTGGCGGCCAACACCGTCAAGCAGTGGGTGGTGACGGTGGACAAGAAGCGCAAGCCGGAACTGTTCGTGCACTTGATGCGCAAGGGCAAATGGAAGCAGGTGCTGGTGTTCGCCAAGACCCGCAACGGCGTAGACGCCCTGGTGGAAAAACTCCAGGGCCTGGGCATCAACGCAGACGGCATCCACGGCGACAAACCCCAGGCGACCCGTCAACGCGCACTGGACCGCTTCAAGGCCAGCGAGGTGCAGATCCTGGTCGCCACCGACGTTGCGGCCCGTGGTCTTGATATCGAAGACTTGCCGCTGGTGGTCAATTTTGATTTGCCGATCGTGGCCGAGGACTACATCCACCGGATCGGTCGTACCGGGCGTGCGGGTTCGACCGGCGAGGCAATTTCCCTGGTTTGCGCTGATGAAGTGAATCTTCTGTCGGCCATCGAGACGTTGACCCGTCAGACCTTGAAGCGTCAGAACGAACCGGATTTCGAGCCTGAGCATCGGGTGCCGGATACCGATGCCAGCGGTCAGGTGGTGAAGAAGCCGAAGAAACCGAAGAAGCCAAAGGCTTCGGGTGGTGGCGGCAAACGCAACCTCGGTAAATGGGTTGATAGCGGGGAGGTTTCTGCGCCGGAACCTTCGGTCAAACCTGTGCGAAAAGTGCCGGTGTTCAACACCGGGCCGCGTAAGCGTAAACCTTGATTAGCTGCGGCGTCTGTTAGGCCGCCTTCGCGAGCAAGCCCGCTCCCACATTTGAACAAGTTCGCATGAACGACACCGATCAAATGTGGGAGCGGGCTTGCTCGCGAAGGGCGCGCCGCTGTCTTCAGCCCTTGCGCTGCAACCACTCAACGATGCCAACTCCAGCCGCACGCCCACTGGCGAAACACGCGGTCAGCAAATAGCCGCCCGTCGGCGCTTCCCAGTCGAGCATCTCCCCGGCGCAGAACACGCCCGGCAATGTCTTGAGCATCAATCGCTCATCCATCGCTTCAAATTTCACACCGCCGGCGCTGCTGATCGCTTCGTCCAATGGCCGGGTTTTCACCAGGGTCAAGGGCAGCGCCTTGATCGCTTTGGCCAATAGCGTCGCATCGGCAAAACACTCGACCGGGGTCAGTTCGCGCAACAATGCCGCTTTCACACCGTCAATTCCCAGCTGACTGTGCAGATGCTTGGCCATGGAGCGCGAGCCGCGCGGTTTGCTTAGCGCGGCCTGGACTTTATCCACA
Organism: Pseudomonas sp. ERMR1:02; assembly: GCF_002277815.1. Lineage (GTDB taxonomy): Bacteria > Pseudomonadota > Gammaproteobacteria > Pseudomonadales > Pseudomonadaceae > Aquipseudomonas. Next base: position 253,022 of record NZ_NKJI01000004.1, on the reverse strand, counting down.
GGTCGGCCCGGCAACAGATCAAGATGGATGGTCGCCGAACCGTGCAGGTTGATGGCCTCGCGGATCGGTGCGGACAGGGCGTAGATCAGGCTGCCTTCAATGCCGGTCGCGGTGATCACGCACTCGCCCAACCGTGGAATGTCGTCGTTTAGGCCGATGGCAATGTTTTTCAACGGGGCGCCAGCGAATTTGCTGACCATCAGTTCGCTCCAGGCCTGCACTTCGAAGCCGCAATTGCTCGGTTGCAGTGGCGCCAGTACTACGCCCCTCTGCTCCAGTGGCAACATCCATGCGCCATCCGAACCCAGGCGCGCCCAACTGCCGCCGCCCAAGGCGAGCAAGGTGGCGTCAGGCGTCAAGGCTCTTTCACCCTCAGGGCAGGACACTTTCAGACTGCCATCGGTGTTCCAGCCCAGCCAGCGATGGCGGGTGTGGATAACTACGCCAGCATCTCGCAGGCGTTTGAGCCACGCACGCAGCAATGGCGCGGCTTTCATGTCGGTCGGGAATACCCGGCCGGAGCTGCCGACAAAGGTTTCGATGCCCAGGTCATGAATCCACTGACATAACGCATCGGCACCGAAGCTGCGTAGCAACGGAGCAATCTGCGGTGCCCGTTCAGCGTAGCGCGAGAGGAATGCCGGGTAGGCTTCGGAGTGGGTGATGTTCATGCCGCCGACCCCGGCGAGGAGGAATTTTCGCCCTACAGAAGGCATGCCGTCGTACAGGTCGACCTTGATCCCGGCCTGGCTCAACACTTCAGCCGCCATCAGACCGGCGGGGCCGCCGCCGATGATGGCGACTTGGGAAGGGGAGGAGGTCGAGGATTGGGTCATGGGAAGCGCTGCGGTTTTGGCGAATGAAGCCGGGGATTCTACCGCACAGATCAAATGTGGGAGCGGGCTTGCTCGCGAAAGCGGTGAGTCAGACAACATCTATGTTGAATGTTAAATCGCTTTCGCGAGCAAGCCCGCTCCCACATTAGATCTTCAGTGCTGACCGAAGGGTGGTCAAAAAACAACCACCACTCTGTAGCCCTTACTTCGCATGGCCTGCAGTCCCTTTCGCTCAGGTTATCCACAGGTGGTTCCACAGGCATTGTGGGTAAAGCATCCACAACTCAATGACATCCTGATGACTGCCAGACCCGCTGTGCGCTGTGGTGGAGAATGCCGTGCCGTCGCGCCAGGGCCCTGCGGTCCTTGCTGTAGCCGCCGCCGATCACCCCGACCACCGGAATATCCCGGCCCAGGCAATGGCGCATCACGCTTTCATCGCGGGCGGCAACGCCCTGGTCGGTCAGCTTCAAGTAACCCAGCGCGTCATCTTTATGCACATCAACACCGGCGTCATACAGCACCAAATCCGGCTGATAGAGCGGCAGCAAATAGTTGAGCGCATCGTCCACCACCTTCAGGTAATCGGCATCGCCCATGCCGTTGGGCAGCGGGATGTCCCAGTCACTTTCGGCCTTACGTGCAGGAAAATTCTTCTCGCAATGCAGGGAGACGGTAATGGCCTCCGGGGTGTTGTGCAGGATTCGTGCAGTGCCGTCGCCCTGATGCACGTCGCAATCGAAGATCAGCACCCGGTTCACCCGGCCGCTTTCCAGCAGGAAATGGCTGATCACCGCCAGGTCATTGAAGATGCAGAACCCGGCGGGGTGGTCGTAGTGTGCGTGGTGCGTACCGCCGGCCAAGTGACAGGCCAGGCCATGTTCCAGCGCCTGTTCGGCCGCCAGTAGGGAGCCGCCGACCGCCCGCACCGTGCGCCGGGCCAGGGCTTCGCTCCAGGGCAGGCCAAGGCGGCGTTGATCTTCGCGGGACAATTCGCCACCCATGTAGCGTTCGATATACGAAGGGTCATGGGCGAGGGCCAGAATCTCTGGCGGGCAGAGTTCCGGGCGCAGCAGGTCGGTGTCGCGGGTCAGGCCGCTTTCCACCAGGTGATCACGCAGCAGGCGAAACTTGTCCATGGGGAATCGGTGATCCGCCGGGAACTCGGGACTGTAGTCTTCGTGGTAGATCAGTGGCAGGGGCATGACTGCTTTGTCTATAAAAGGCGAACTGGAATGAGTGAACGATCCTACCAGCGTTGTAGACTTGCGACATCCAAGCGGAGGGGGCGGGGGACGATGGAGCCGATACTGAAACTCGAGAGCGCGCGACTGTTGATGCGCCAGTGGCGCGACGAGGATTTGCCGGATTTCGCGGCGATGTGTGGCGACCCACAGGTCATGCGCTATTTTCCGGCGCCCTTGAGTCGGCTGGAAAGTGCTTCATTGATCGGGCGAATCAGAGGTCATTTTGCCGAGCACGGGTTTGGCCTGTGGGCACTGGAGCGCAAGGACACTGGGCAGTTCATCGGTTTTACCGGTCTGCTTGTGGCCGGGTTCGACGCGCCGTTCACTCCGGCCACTGAAATCGGCTGGCGCCTGGCGCGGGAACACTGGGGCCTGGGCTATGCCAGCGAAGCGGCGTGGACTGCTCTGCGCTGTGGGTTTGACCGTTTACTGCTGAACGAAATCGTCTCGTTCACCGCTGACAGCAACTTGCCGTCGCAGAAAGTCATGCAGGCAATCGGCATGCATCACGACCGCGCCGATGACTTCGAGCATCCGAAGCTTGCCGCTGATCATCCCCTGCGTCACCACGTCCTCTATCGCATCAGCCGTGAACAATGGCTGCAAACCTTGCATGGCTAACCTGACACGGACGTTTACAATGTCCCCATGTTGGCATTGGCCAGAATCTGAATCGACCGACGCAGCCAGGACTGCGCGGCATTGCGTTGTGTGAGGAGAGTCAGAATGAGCCAAGTGTTGGAAGATCTGGTGGACCTGCTGACCCTGGAACCGATCGAAGAAAACCTTTTCCGTGGCCGCAGCCAAGACCTGGGATTTCGTCAGTTGTTTGGCGGCCAGGTGCTCGGCCAGTCGCTGTCGGCGGCCAGTCAGACCGTCGAAGAGACGCGCCACGTGCATTCGATGCATGGCTACTTCCTGCGTCCGGGCGATGCCGGGTTGCCGGTGGTCTATCAGGTTGACCGGGTTCGTGATGGCGGCAGTTTCAGCACGCGTCGGGTGACGGCGATTCAGAAGGGGCACCCGATCTTCACCTGCAGCGCTTCGTTCCAGTACGACGAAGAGGGTTTTCAGCACCAGAGCCAGATGCCGCAAGTGGTCGGCCCGGAAAACCTGCCGTCGGAACTGGAGCTCACCCAGCAACGCGCGCACCTGATCCCGGAAAAAATGCGCGAAAAACTGCTGTGCCCTAAACCGATCGAATTTCGGCCAGTTACCGAGAAAGATCCCTACAACCCGCAACCTTCCGATCCGGTCAAGTACGTCTGGTTTCGCGCCGACGGTGCCTTGGCCGACTCCCCGGCGTTGCACAAATACTTACTGGCCTATGCCTCGGACTTCGGTCTGTTGACCACCTCGATGCAGCCCCATGGCAAATCGGTCTGGCACAAGGACATGCAGGTCGCCAGCCTCGACCACGCGCTGTGGTTCCACGCCAACCTGCGTGCTGATGACTGGTTGCTGTACGCCATGGACAGTCCGTGGGCCGGCAACTCCCGCGGGTTTTGCCGTGGCAGCGTGTTCAACCGCGCCGGGCAACTGGTGGCTTCGGTCACTCAGGAAGGCCTGATTCGCCATCGCAAGGATTGGGCATGAGTCTGGCCGATGTACGTCATTGGGTGTTCGACATGGACGGCACTCTGACGGTGGCCGTGCATGACTTCGCGGCAATTCGCGTGGCATTGGCGATCCCGGCCGAAGAGGACATCCTGACTCACCTCGCTGCACTGCCGGCCGATGAAGCCGCGGCTAAACACGCGTGGCTGCTGGAACACGAGCGGGACCTGGCGCTGGGCTCGAAACCGGCAACGGGGGCCGTGGAACTGGTACGTGAATTGGCCGCACGCGGATATCGGCTGGGCATTCTCACGCGCAATGCCCGTGAGCTGGCGCATGTCACCCTGGAGGCCATCGGCCTGGCCGACTGCTTCGCGGTGGAGGATGTGCTCGGTCGCGATGAAGCGCCGCCAAAACCGCATCCCGGTGGTTTGCTGAAACTGGCCGCGGCCTGGAACGTGCCGACGCGCGAGATGGTGATGGTCGGTGATTACCGCTTCGATCTGGATTGCGGGCGAGCGGCGGGGACGCGGACGGTGTTGGTGAACCTGCCGGATAACCCCTGGCCGGAGTTGGCGGATTGGCATGCGGCGGATTGTGTCGAGTTGCGGCAGATGCTGTCGGCTTGAGGGCCCCATCGCGGGCAAGCCTCGCTCCTACAGGGGAGTGCGATCAACTGTAGGAGCGAGGCTTGCCCGCGAAAGCGTCGGGCGAAGCACTACAACACCTACTGCCCAAACAACGCCTTCTGCCCCTCAGGCGAGGTAAACATCCCATCCCCGTTATGCCCCACCCCGGGCACTTCGATCAGTTGCTGATTCAACCCTTGCGGTTGCAGCCGCTTCAGATAATCGAAGTAAAAACGCCCACGAGCCAATCGGTAAGGGCCTTGGGCCTTGGCCTCGCAGCTTTTATCCAGCGCCGGATGATTCGGGTTCATGTCCTGCTGCCCCACTAGATAAACGATGTCGCGCTTGAGGTATTTTTCCTGCAATTGCGCGACGGTTTGTCCTTCGGCGTAGGCGGGTAAATCTGTCAGTCCATACTTCCATCGATTGAAGTCCGGGCATCCGGCGTGGTTGAAGGCCACCGGTCGGCGCTCATCGAAATACGCATAGGATGACGGGTTGGCGATCACGTAGCGCACCTGTACGCCGGCGGCTTCCAGCGCTGGTTGATCGTGGCCCAGCAGAGCGTAGCGCTGAACCACTTGAGCACCGCCGGAGTGTCCGGCGATGACGATTTGCTTCACGTCCGGAAACTGCTGGCGATCACCCAGTCGGGCGACGATTTCATCCAGTGCATCAAAGGAACTCAGACGAAACGGTGCGGTGGATTCGCCACCCGCCATCCACTCATCGCCCTGCCAGCGCAAAACCGTGTCGGCCACGGGATGTAGCGCGACGTCGGTTTCATTGAGAAATTGCGGGGCGATCACCAGGGTCGTTGCGCTTTGCCCGGCCAGTTGCGCCGCATGTTCGCCGCTTTGCAGGTAGGTTTGCGCATTGCGCAAGCGGCCGTGAACGATGATCAACACGCGTTCGATTTTTGCCGGGGCGGGGCTGATGCCTACCGCCATTTCACCTGATTTCAACAACAGGCGTCCGGGACTGATCTCCTTGACACCCTGCTCGGCAGCCCAAGTATTTGTGAAAGGACTTGCGCAAGTGAACAGCAACGCCAACAACCATTTTTTCATTTACAGATTTTTCGCCGCGAAGGTATCGCACTGGCCGACCTGGCCTTGTGCGAATCCGGTTTTGAACCAGCGCACCCGTTGCGCCGACGTACCATGGGTAAACGAGTCCGGCACCACACGGCCCTGACCCTGTTGCTGCAATCGATCGTCGCCGATGGCGTTGGCTGCGTTCAGAGCTTCTTCGATGTCACCCGGTTCCAGCCAATTCAGACGTTTTTGTGCATTGTTGGCCCAGACCCCAGCCAGGCAATCGGCTTGCAGTTCCTGGCGTACCAGCAAGCCGCCGTCGCCTTCCATCTGCCGGCCCTGTTGCCGAGCGGCCTGAATCTTCGCGGAAACGCCGAGCAAGGTCTGCACATGGTGTCCGACTTCGTGAGCGATCACGTAGGCCTGGGCGAAATCGCCGGCGGCTGCAAAGCGTTGGGACATCTCCTGGAAGAAACTCGTATCCAGATAGACTTTCTGGTCTGCCGGACAATAGAACGGGCCGGTCGCCGACGTCGCCAAGCCGCAAGCCGAGTTGACGCGACTGCTGAACAGCACCAGGGTCGGGTCCTTATATTGACGGCCAGCCTGCTGGAAAATCTGCCGCCAGGTGTCTTCTGTATCGCCGAGGATCGAGCGGACAAATTCGGCCCCTTCATCATTGGCCGGTGGCGCCTTGCGGGTCTGGTTGGTGGCCGGTGCCGATTGCTCGCCCATCTGGCCTGTGAGTTGGCCGAGGATCTGCATCGGGTCCTGGCCGGTGATCCAGCCGATCCCGACAATCAGGAGGATCGCCGTCAGGCTCAGGCCCTTGCCGCCGAAGCGCATCCCGCCGCCACCACCACCGCCGCTATCATCGCCACGGGCATCGACCACGTTGTCGCTGCGTCGGCCTTTTTTCCATAGCATGTGGGAATCCTCTTCTGTTCTGGGTAAAGCTCCGTGCGATGAGTGTTGCTGCCAAGTGGGACCGGCGCCAGTCCGGTCGTCAGACAGCCTTGTGCAGCGCCGGTTCTGTGCATGGGGTGACATTAGTGGTTTCGTTGACCGACGGGTCTTATAAGTCGATGGCGGCGAAGGTGTCACACGCCTGCGTGCGGCCAGTGTCAAAACCGGTTTTGAACCAGTTCACGCGCTGCTCTGAGGTGCCATGGCTGAACGTCTCTGGCCGAACCGCGGAGTTTCGGGAGCGTTGCAGGTTGTCGTCACCGAACACTGCTGCGGCATGTAATGCGGCTTCGATATCGCCAGGTTCAAGCCAGTCCAGGCGCTGTTGCGCATGGTGTGCCCAGACGCCGGCCAGGCAATCGGCCTGCAATTCCGCACGGACCTCCAGACCCCCATCGCCCATGACGGGTTGCTGGTCGAGCAGAGCCTTTTCGAATGGATCGGAAAGGTCCAGTTCAAGCTGCACGTGATGGCCGATCTCGTGGGCGATGATGTAGGCCCGTGCGAAGTCTGCGACCACTGAAAAGTGCTGTTCCAGCTTCTCGAAGACTGCCAGGTCGAGATACACCTGTTGGTTGCTCGGGCAATAGAACGGAGCATTGGCCGGGTTGGCGAACCCACATTCCGAAACAATGCCTTTGTCGAACAGCGTCAGTGTCGGGGGCGCGTATTCCCGTCCCGATTGTGCAAAAAGTTGTTTCCAGGTGTCTTCGGTCTCGCCCAGCACTGACTGGACAAACTTCAGTTGCAGATCTTCGGTGGGCTCGATCGTGAGGGGGGAGGCGGGTGGTTCATGAATGTCCGAAGGGGCAACGGGGCTGTCACTCAGCAACGAGTAAAATCCTGCACTTGCCAGTGCGATAGCGGCCAGTCCGGCGCCCAGGGTTTTCCCTGTGAGTGTGCGGGCATCCTTGCCCTCCCGAGTGTCGTTTACGTTGTCGCTGCGTCTTGCCTTGTTCCATAACATGGTTGCGGTCTCTCATGGATTGATGGGCGGATATCGCCGATTCCATGAATAACCGCACAGGCAAGATGGTGTGGGAGAAATGTGTAAGGGTTGGTAAGGCCATGACCATTTCCCGGTTACTGGTCGAACGCATCCCACACTGGCGCAAAGTCCGGGCTGACCTAGTCGACCTCCTGTTCATAAGCAGTGATTCCTGCAATGTGGCGTGCGGCGATGTAGCCGAACGTCAGCGCCGGGCCGATATTGATGCCGCCGGCGGGGTAATGCCCACCCATGATGCTGGCCATATCGCCGCCTGCTGCGTAAAGCCCGGCGATGGCCTGGCCCGAGTCGTCGAGGACCTGGGCGTGTTGATTGACCTTGAGCCCGGCGAAGGTGCCGAAGCAGCCGGGCTGGACCTTCACCGCATAGAACGGGCCGTGTTCGATGGTGGCGATACACGGGTTGGGCCGTTGCGACGCATCACCCTGTTTGCGGTTGTAGGGCGTCGAACCCCGGCCGAATTGCGGGTCTTCACCATTGCGAGCGTGACGGTTGTAGTCCGTGACGGTGTTGCGCAAGCCGACCGGATTGATGCCGCAGGCCGACGCCAATTCCTCAAGGGTGCTGCCAGTTTTCAGATAGCCGCTGCGGATAAAGGATGACAGTGGCACCGGAAACGGCCGAGAGATGCCCAAGCCATAGCGCCGCTGAAAAGCATGGCTGCAAAGCAGCCAGGAGGCGACTTCTTCACCCTCCGGTGCGGCAGCGACCATGGCCGTCACATAATCGTAATAGCCGTTGGCTTCGTTGACGAAGCGCTGGCCGTTGCTCAGCACGCCGATGATCCCTGGCTTGCCGCGCTCGATGATGTGCGGGAAGTGGCCAGTGTTGCTGTCGCTGTGTGGCACTTGGGAAACCGGTGCCCAAGCAACAGGGGATTGCATGTCGGTATCCACGCAGGCGCCGACGCTTTCACCCAGTCGCAGGCCATCGCCGGACACGCCGACTGGCGGCAAGGCCAGGTGTTCATGTCCGGTGGGTGTGCGCGGGAACAGCGCCTTGCGACGTTCGATGTCATTGGCGAATCCGCCGGCCGCAAGCACCACAGCCTTACGCGCCTTGATGCGTACCGAACCGTTGGCGGTACTGACCACGGCGCCGTGCACTTTGTTGTTTTCGCGCAGCAATTGGGTGACCGGCGCCGACTCCCGGAGCAGCACACCAAGGTCTTCGGCGGACTTTGCCAGGCGCGCCACCAGCGCCACGCCATTGACCAGTTGCATCGCCCGTCCATACACGGCGAGGTCGATCAGGTGGCGAGTAAAACGTCGGGTTACATGCCAGGCCGCCGACAGCGAGCGGGTCAGGTTCAGGAACGCCGTAAGGTCCGCACCCGCCATGATCGGCATGCCCATGAAGGACGTTTCCCGCATGGTTTTGCGCAGACGTTTGAGCAGCTTGCCGACTTTTCGTGCGTCATACGGCGCGGCGATTACCGAGCGTCCACCGGTGCCGGCGCCCGGCGTATCGCCATGAATGTCGGCAATCGCATTACCGTCAGCGAATTGCAGCGAGGTGTGCTTTTCGAAGAATGCGACCATTCGCGGGCCAGCCTCCAGAAACGCATCGATCATCGCCGGCTGGTAACGCTCGCCCAACTCGTGTTTCAGGTATGTGCGGGGCAACTCCGCGTCCTCGACGATGCCGGCGCGCCGGGCCAATGGATTGCATGGCACCCACGCCCAGCCGCCGGACCAGGCCGTGGCGCCGCCAAACACCGGGTCTTTTTCGACCACGATGACTTTCAGGCCATGGAACGCTGCAGTCACTGCCGCCGACAACCCGGCCGCACCGGAACCGACGACCAGCACATCGCAGTCAATGTCGGGGAGAAAATTCTCTTCGGCAGACATTATTGGAGCTCCAACGTTATATTTTTGGAATTGATTCCGAAAAATATAAGGAGCGGGTTGGAGTAGGCAAGAATCTTGTGCCAAAAACGGGCGGTTATCGGACATTTGGTTCCAGATTTCGTAATCCGTCGGTTGTCTTCTAGAATCGAGAAAATTTACGTGGAGACGCCTATGGCCGGCAGCCAGATCGAACGTGTTTTCAGTGTGCTTGAAAGCCTCACTAGCGACCCTCGCGGTCTGCCGATGCAGACTTTGGCGGAGCAACTGGACATTCCCAAAAGCGCTACTCACCGCCTGCTCGCCGAGCTGATCCGCCTGGGTTATGTGCGGCAGAACCCGGAAAACCTGCGCTATCACTTGTCGACCAAACTGGTGGCGATGGGGTTTCGTTACCTGTCGAGCAGTGGCGCCGATATCGTGCAACCGGTGCTCGATCGCCTGGCTCAGGAAACCGGCGAACTGGTGCGTCTCGGAGTGATCGAGGGTGATCGGCAGACCTGGATTGCCAAGTCCCAGGGCGCCCGTTCCGGTCTGCGTTACGACCCGGACATGGGTCGTGATGCACCGCTTTTCTACACAGCTTCGGGGCATGCCTGGCTGGCGTGCATGAGCGATGCCGAAGCCTTGTCACTGGTGGAACGCCAGGTGGCGGACCGGCCGCTGGAGCTGGGGCCGAATGCACCGCGTTCCAATATCGAACTGCTCGAGCGCCTGCGCCTGGCGCGCGAGCAGGGCTACGCCTGTGTCGAGGAAAGTTCAGCGGTAGGCACCTCGGCGATTGCCGCAGTGGTGCGCCATCCGGGTGATGGTCGGGTGATCGGTGTACTCAGCATCGCCGGGCCGAGTGCGCGGATGCCGGGGGCGCGGTTGCATGAACTGGCGCCGTTGTTGTTGGCGTTTACCGATGAGTTGTCGGCGGCGAGTGTGGCGTCAGAGTTGTTGTAGGAGCAAGCTTGCTCGCGATGAACGATGACGCGGTCCCTAATGAAAAACGGCGGCGTCTGCATCGCGAGCAAGCTTCGCTCCTACAGAAGATGTGCGCTGTTCGAACACTATCTGTTCATGCTTGTGTCGTAATCTGGAACCTGGTTCTAAATTGTTGGAATTCATTCTTCCAACAATAACCAAGAGGACCGCACCATGAGTTCGCCCCTTCGCATTGCCCTGATCGTCCGCACCGTGATCGAGGGCTGACCATGAGTGAACGCATCTTTTCCCTGGCCAGTCTGACAGTGCTGGAGCTGTCACCGCCCGACATGGTCGAGGTTGCGGCGAGGGCTGGTTACAGCCATGTCGGCTTGCGCCTGGTGCCGGCGACGCTGGAGGAACACCACTTTGCGTTGGTGGCCGATGGCGAACTGCGGCGCCAAACCCTGGCGCGTCTGCGCGACACAGGCATTGGTGTGCTGGATGTTGAAATCCTGCGGCTGAAGCCGGAAACCGTCGTTGCCGATTTCGAGAAGATTCTGGCAGTCGGTGCCGAATTCGGTGCCAGCGAATTACTGGTGGCCGGTAACGATTCCGACGAGCTACGGATGACGGAAAACTTTGCCGAACTTTGTGATCTGGCAGCGTCTTATGGTTTGCATCCGCATCTGGAGTTTATGCCCTGGACCGATGCGCGCAATCTTGAGCAAGCGGTGCGCATCGTCGAGGGCGCCGGGCGCGAAAACGGTGCGGTGCTGGTGGACGCGTTCCACTTCGACCGTTCGGGTTCAAGGCTTGAAGATCTGGCCAGGGTTGCGCCTTCACGGTTACGGTATGCCCAGTTGTGTGATGTCGCCGGAACGCGACCGGCTGACATGGCCGAGATCTTGCGTCAGGCGCGTAACGAGCGACGTTTTCCCGGTGATGGTGATTGCGATTTGTCGGGGTTGTTGCGCTGTTTGCCGGCTAACGTTCCATTGAGTCTGGAGATTCCCACGGTGCAGCTGCTGGAGCAGGGCGTGAGTGCGTTGGAACGGGCGCAGATGGCTTTGGATAAAACCCTGGATTTGTTGGCGCGGCTGTAAACGGTGCTGCGCACTGTTCACCTGTAGGAGCGAGCTTGCTCGCGATGGACGGCAGGACACCGCTGGGTTTCAGGCACCCCGCGTTATCGTTTACGACCATCGCGAGCAGGCTCGCTCCTACACGCGAAGCTTTTGACTTTATGTAAGGAAACCCAATGACCGTCAGCACCCCGCTTTCCGGCGTCAATCAGCCCTTCAAGGGGATCTTGCTGATCGTTGTCGCAACCTTCCTGTTTCCAGCCATGACGCGTTATCAAAGTACCTTTCCGGGTTCTATCCAATTGTCATGGTGGTGTGGGCGCGATATGTGGTTCACACCTTGTTGATGGCCGGGATCTTTCTGCCGCAATCCGGGCTGCGGGTTTTACGCACGAAGCGCCCGTTGCTTCAGCTGATCCGGGCCCTGTGCTTACTCGGCACCAGCCTGTTTTTTACCACCGGGTTGATGTACATCCCGTTGGCCGAGGCCACGTCGGTCAACTTCCTCGCACCCGTGCTGGTCACCGCGTTGTCGGTTCCGCTTTTGAAGGAGCGGGTAACGCGGGGGCAATGGCTGGCGGTGATTTGCGGTTTCATCGGGGTGCTGATCATCGTTCACCCGGGTGGTGAGTTGTTTACGCCAGCGGTGTTGCTGCCCCTCACCTCGGCGCTGTTTTCTGCTTCTATCAGTTGCTGACACGCAAGCTCAGTGAGATCGACAGCCCGACCACCAGTAACTTCTTCGCCGGGCTGTGTAACACCCTGGTGATGAGCGCGCTGGTGCCTTTCTTCTGGCAGGTGCCGAGCCTGTTGCATGGCGCGATGATGTTGGCGTTGGGGGCCTGCGGAATGACGGCGCACCTGTTTTGACCCAGGCTTTCCGCCATGCCGCACCGGCCTTGCTGGCGCCATTCAGCTATTGCCAGATCGTGTTTGCCGGCCTGCTGGGCTGGCTGTTGTTTTCCCACACGCCGACCCTGACCACTGTGATTGGCATCGCCGTGATCTGCTGCAGCGGGCTGGCGGCGGCCTGGCAGCAAAGTCGCAAGTAGAAGGTCCCAAAAAACACTGTGGGAGCGGGCTTGCCCGCGATGAGGTCGGCACATCCAACACTAATGTTGGCTGAACCACCGCCATCGCGGGCAAGCCCGCTCCCACAGGGTATTGCGCCGGACTTTTACTCGGTGACGGTTGGAATCTTGCGCGGTGCCATGAAGTACATCCAGGTCAGCGCGATGAAATACATCGCCGGAATCAGGGTGAACAGCACGGTGTAGTTGTTGTTGGTGACGGTCAGGATGTGGCCGACCAACTGAGTCATAAACATCCCGCCAATCGCGGCACACATGCCGCCGAAGCCGAACACCGTACTCATCATGTGCTTGGGCGTGTAGTCCATCACCAGGCTCCAGATGTTGGCGGTCCAGGCCTGGTGCGCGCCGATCGCCAGGGAAATCGCGAATACCGCCACCCACAGGCTGCTGGAGCCGGCCGCCATGATCACGCCGATGATGCAGCAGGCGAACAGGAACATGGACATCAGTCGCGCCTTGATCGGGTTGACACCGCGGCCGATCAGGAACGAGGACAGAATCCCGCCGCCGACACTGCCGAAGTCGGCGGTGAGGTAAATGATGATCAGCGGAATGCCCATCTGGGTCACGTTGATGCCCAGGTTGTATTGCTGATTGAGGAACGGTGGCAGCCAGTACAGGTAGAACCAGAACACCGGTGCGGTTAGCGAGTAGGCGATGGCGAAGGCCCAGGTGCCGCGCATGCGCAGGATTCGCGAGAAGGGTACGCGGGTTTGTTCCGGTTCGACTTCGTTCTGAATGTAGTCCAGTTCCGACTGTTTGACGCTCGGGTGATCTTCCGGGTTGAAGTACTTCAAGCCCCAGAACAACAGCCAGATCCCGCCCAGTGCCGACATGCACAGGAATGCGGCCTGCCAGCCCCAGACGTGCAGGATCAGCGGCAGCAGCATCGGGGTGAACATCGCACCGACGTTGGTCCCGGCGTTGAAAATACCGGTGGCCACGGCGCGCTCACCGGCCGGGAACCACAGGCGCGTGGTCTTCACACAGGCCGGGTAGTTGGCGGCTTCGGTCAGGCCGAGAATGAAGCGGCAGACCATGAAACCGACCGCTGAAGTGGCCAGACCATGGGCGCCGGTCGCCAGGCTCCAGAGCAGCACGGCGCAGAAGAACACACGCTTCACGCCGACCCGGTCGATCAAGCGGCCTTGCAGCACAAAACCGATGGCGTAGCCGACCTGGAACCAGAAGTTGATGTTGGCGTAGTCCATCGCCGTCCAGCTCATTTCCTTGGCGAGGATCGGCTGCATGACGCCGAGGGCGGCGCGGTCGATGTAGTTCAGGGTGGTGGCGAAGAACACCAGCGCCAGCATGCCCCAACGGGTTTTGCCGACGGCCATGGCGCCGCGGATTTTGTCGCCGATACCGCCGCTGACAGGATTCATGGACGAACTCGCCATGCGTGAACTTTGGGAAGGAGTCATGTATGCCACCCGATTTTTGAAATTTTTATGTGGTGTTCTGGGTCTTTTTTAACCGGGACCGATGGTTCATGAGTGGCCCCGATGTGCAGTTGATGTTGCGCAGTGAACAAAAAATCGTCAATTCGCCAAAGGCCATTGTGTTCGATAATCGCACGCAAAACTAACTGGGTAGTACACTTTAAATTGCTGTGTTGGATCGTGCAGCCAATAATTCACTTCAAGATAAACGCAATCCCTGTAGCAGCTGCCGAAGGCTGCGTTCGGCTGCGAAGCAGTCGTTAAACCTGCGCACGCGATCTATCAAACCGAGTAGCCCGAATTCACGTCTGCTGCGCAGCCGAACGCAGGCTTCGCCAGCTGCTACATAAAGCGAAAGCGTGCAGAGCCTCCAACAAGATTGCCTCCACCACCGGGAGTCGAAATATGCAGCGTTCCATTGCCACCGTGTCCTTGAGCGGTACCCTGCCGGAAAAGCTCGAAGCCATTGCCGCCGCCGGTTTTGACGGCGTGGAGATTTTCGAGAACGACCTTCTCTACTACGACGGCAGCCCGCGGGAAATCAGACAGATGTGCGCCGATCTCGGGATCGCCATCACCCTGTTTCAACCGTTCCGGGATTTCGAAGGCTGTCGCCGGGACCGCTTGTCACGCAATCTGGAACGGGCCGAGCGCAAGTTCGACCTGATGCAGGAGTTGGGTACCGACCTGGTGTTGGTGTGCAGCAACGCGTCGGCCGACTCCATTGGTGATGAGCAAATTCTGGTCGATGACTTGCGCCTGCTGGCCGAACACGCTGGTGCGCGTGGTCTGCGCATCGGTTACGAAGCGCTGGCCTGGGGCCGGCATGTGAACACCTGGCAGCAGGTGTGGAACATCGTCCGTCAGGCCGGTCACCCCAGCCTCGGTGTGTTGCTCGACAGCTTTCATACCCTGTCGCTCAAAGGTGATCCGAGCGCTATCGCGCAAATCCCCGGTGACAAGATCTTCTTCGTGCAAATGGCCGACGCGCCAATCCTGGCCATGGACGTGCTGGAGTGGAGCCGGCATTTCCGCTGCTTCCCGGGTCAGGGAGAGTTCGATTTGCCGGGTTTCCTCGCCCCGATCATCAAAAGCGGCTACACCGGGCCGCTGTCGCTGGAGATCTTCAACGACGGTTTCCGCGCCGCGCCACCAAGGGCCAACGCCGCCGACGGTTTGCGCTCATTGCTGTACCTGGAGGAGAAAACCCGCCAGCGTCTGGCGCAAGAAACCCAACCATCGACCAACCTCGACATCCTGTTCGAAACACCGAAGGCCAGCGAGTACAACGGCATCGAGTTTCTCGAATTCGCTGTGGATGAAAGCCTCGGCGCCAAGCTCTCCCATTGGCTGGAGCGCCTGGGCTTCGTCAAGGCCGGCCAGCACCGCTCCAAGAGCGTCAGCCTGCTGCGCCAGGGTGATATCAACCTGATCCTCAACTCCGAGCCTTACTCGTTCGGCCACAGTTTCTTCGAGGCGCACGGTCCATCGCTGTGTGCCACTGCAGTGCGGGTCAAGGACAGTGCCAGCGCTCTGGCACGGGCCGTGGCCTATAAGGGTCAGCCTTATCGCGGGCTGGTCGGTCCGAATGAACTGGAGCTCGCCGCCGTGCGCGCGCCGGATGGCAGCCTGATTTACCTGGTGGATCAGGACGCCGACGTCTACGGCACCGACTTCAATCTGCTACCGAACGCAATAGCCCGCGGCGGTCTCAAGCGTATCGACCATATGGCCATGGCGCTGCCTGCCGACAGCCTCGACAGTTGGGTGCTGTTCTACAAGAGCCTGCTGGATTTTGAGGCCGATGACGAAGTGGTCCTGCCCGACCCCTATGGCCTGGTGAAAAGTCGTGCACTGCGCAGTCGCGACAGCTCAATTCGGTTGCCGCTGAACATTTCCGAAAACCGCAACACCGCGATCTCACATGCGCTGTCGAGTTATCGCGGCTCCGGGGTGCATCACATTGCGTTTGATTGCGACGACATCTTTGCCGAAGTCAGCCGTGCGAAAGAGGCGGGCGTTCCGCTGCTGGATATCCCGCTCAACTACTACGATGACCTGGCGGCGCGCTTCGATTTTGACGATGAGTTCCTCAGCGAACTGGCCTATTTCAACGTGCTGTATGACCGCGATGCCCAGGGTGGCGAGCTGTTTCACGTATACACCGAGCCGTTCGAGGGGCGTTTCTTCTTCGAGATCATCCAGCGCAAGAACGGTTATGTCGGTTACGGTGCGGCCAACGTCGCGGTGAGACTGGCAGCCATGGCCAAATCCCGAAGTGGTGCCGTACGTCAGACAAAGTTGTAGGAAAATCGTAATCACGTCGACAAACCGCTGCCGCACGGCTTCCTTCACTGTGTGGCGCGGCTCATAATCGCCAACCTGTGCAGTGATGGCCGTGAGCCCGCAATGACAATGACTTCAGACTTCTCCGCAGCGACCGACCAGCCTATTGCCGAACCGCGCAAGAGTCGCAAGAACAACCCGGAAAAAACCCGCGAGAACATCCTGCAGGAGGCGATTGTCGAGTTTGTTCAGCAGGGGTTGTCCGGTGCTCGCGTCGATGCGATCGCCGAGCGCATCCAAACCTCAAAACGCATGATCTATTACTACTTCGGCAGTAAGGAACAGCTCTACGTTGAGGTTCTGGAAAAGCTCTACGGCGATATCCGAAACACCGAAAACCGTCTGCACCTGGCCGAACTGGCGCCGGTAGAGGCGATTCGTCGTTTGGTGGAATTCACCTTCGATCACCATGATCGTAATGTCGATTTCGTGCGCATCGTCAGTATCGAGAACATTCACAATGCCGAGTATGTGAAGCGCTCCGATGCAATCAAGGCGATGAACAACACCATCCTCGATTCACTGAGCGAGATTCTGCGTCGCGGTGCGCAGGAAGGGCTGTTCCGTGCGGGCCTTGATCCGCTGGATGTGCATTTGCTGATCAGTTCGTTCTGCTTCTATCGCGTGTCGAACCGCCACACCTTCGGCGAGATTTTTCAGATCGACTTACCGGACGAAAGCGTCAAGCAGCGTCATCGCGAGATGATTTGCGAGTCGGTTTTGCGCTATTTGCAGGCCTGACGCCTTCGCGGGCAAGCCTCGCTCCTACAGGTTCTGGTTGCCTTTGTAGGAGCGAGGCTTGCCCGCGAAGCTTTTTTCAGACATTCATGCTCTGAAAATGCGCGAGCATCCGCTGCGCATCTGGCACTACGCCGCTGAACAATTCAAACGCCTTCACCGCCTGGAATACCGCCATGTTGCCGCCATCCAGCGTCCGGCATCCCAGGGCGCGGGCATTGCGCAGCAGTTCGGTTTCCAGTGGGAAGTAAACAATCTCCGCCACCCACAACTCAGTCCGAAGCAGCTCCACCGGCACCGGCATGCCGGGCAGTTTTTTCATGCCCATCGGCGTGGTGTTCACCAGGCCATCAGCCTGGGCCAGAGTCAGCGCCAAATCATGACCGGCCAGGGCGCGACCGCTGCCGAAATGTTGGTTGAGGTTGTCGGCCAGGCTCTGGGCGCGGCTGATTTCCACATCGAAAATGCACAGTTGCTGTACGCCTTCGCTCAGTAGCGCGTGAGCCACCGCCGCGCCGGCGCCACCGGCACCCATCTGTACTACGCGCTCAAGGGCAACGCCGTTCAGGCCCCGGCGAAAACCTTCGGCAAATCCCAGGCAATCGGTGTTGTGGCCAATGCGTTTGCCGTCCTTCAGGACAACGGTGTTCACCGCGCCAATGCCGCGGGCCTCCGGCGACAATTCGTCGAGCAGCGGGATGATTGCTTGCTTGCACGGGAAGGTGATGTTCAGCCCGGTGAAGTTCATGCGTTCGGCGGCCATCAACAGGTCGGGCAGGGCATTGCTGTCGATTTGCAGTTGATCGAGATCGATCAGGCGATAGAGGTAGCGCAAACCCTGGGCATCGCCTTCATGTTCGTGCAGCGCCGGCGTGCGCGAAGCCTGGATGCCAGCGCCGATCAGTCCGGCCAATACCGTTTGGTTCTGATTCACGATGTTCACCCTTTCAGACGTTGGCTGAAATGCTCCAGCGCCAGGCGATAGCCGTGGCTGCCGAACCCGGCCATCACTGCGGTGGCAATGGCTGAAACGAAGGAGTGATGGCGGAAAGGTTCGCGGGCATGGACGTTGGACAAGTGGACTTCGATCACCGGCAGTTCGCAGGCGACCAGCGCATCGCGAATCGCCACCGAGGTGTGGGTCCAGGCTGCGGGGTTGATCACGATACCGGCGCAACGGCCGCGTGCATTGTGAATCCAGTCGAGCAGTTCGCCCTCGTGGTTGGTCTGGCGAAACTCCACTGCCAGGCCGAATTCTTCGGCGGCACGGCCGCACAGGGCTGAAATGTCTGCCAGGGTTTCGTAGCCGTAATTGGCCGGTTCCCGGGTGCCGAGCATGTTCAGATTCGGGCCGTTGAGCACCAGAATGATGGGCGACATCAAAGTTTCTCCACTTTTTATTTTTGGATTGGCTGATGATTTCAGCCTGTGGAGATAAATTGTACTAACTGGTTAATGCGGTCAATTGAAGAGCTGGCTCGCCGGCTGTTTGTGTGCGGTGATCGGACGGTTTCGTTTTCAGCGTGGCAAATGCTCCACCAGGAAATCGATAAACGCCCGCAATCGCAGGGGCATATGGCGGCTTTGCGGGTAGAGCAGGGTGAACGGCCGCGAGCGCCCGCCATAGGGTTTGAGCACTTCCACCAGCGAACCATCAGCCAATTCTTTTTCGACGATAAAGCGATAAGTCTGAAACAACCCTGCGCCGTGTTTGGCCAGCGTCACGCCACCCAGCACGTCATCAGAGCAGCTGAAGTTACCCTCTGCCAGAATCTCACGCGGAACAAAGTTGTCATTGAACAACCAGGCAATGCGCCGGCCGCTGCTGGGCAGTTCGTATTGAATGCATTCGTGCTGCTGCAAGTCGTCGAGGGTTTGCGGGGTGCCGGCGCGCTTGAGGTAGTCGGGGCTGGCAATCATCACCAGCGCAGCATCCTCCAACTGCCGGGCGATCAGGCCGGAATCAGGAATCGCGCGCACGCGAATCGCCATGTCATAGCCTTCACCGACGAAATCGATGTTGCGATTGCTGATGTGCGACTCGACCTTCACCGCCGGAAAGCGCGCACGAAAGGCCGGTAATAACGGCAGGATCCGGTGGTGGGCATACGTGGTCGGAATACTGATCCGCAGAGTCCCGGACGGTACCTGCTGCTGGCCCATGACTTCGCGCTGGGCTTCCACCAGTTGCGCCAACGCCTGGCGGCATTCTTCGTAATAGCGTCGACCACTGTCGGTCAGATTCACACTTCGGGTAGTGCGCGCAAACAGCCGCACGCCCAAACGCTCTTCCATGCGCGACACCGAGCGGCTCACCGCGGCCGGCGTGACGCCCGCCACCAGCGCGGCCGCGGTGAAGCTGCCGGCCTCGGCGGCCAGGCAAAACAGCTCGATGCTGCCCAACTGAAGATCGTCGAATTGTCGCTGCATGATTGATTACGCCAAGGATCAAATGAAGTGTGTGAATCAGTATTTCTCAGATGCCTGCACACAGATACAGTTGAGCTTAAATTGGTAAGCCTTTCGTAATCAGCCGAGCAGGAGAAGCAGCATGCCTTTCGTCAGCGTACGTATTACCCGTGACGGCGTTACCCGTGAGCAGAAAGCCCAGGTCATCGCCGAAATCACTGAGACCTTGCAGCGCGTCCTCGGCAAACCGCCAGAGCTGACCCACATCGTGATCGAGGAAATCGACACGGATAACTGGGGTATAAGGGCATTACCACCACTGAATATCGAAAAAATCAGCCGGGGTAATTCTCAGCCGGGTTGGTTGAGGTAGATGCGCATATCAACTGTAGGAGCCGGCTTGCTGGCGAAGACGGCATATCAGCCAACAATGCAGTGCCTGGTAAATCGCCATCGCCAGCAAGCCGGCTCCTACAGGTGTGTGAGTCAGAAGTCGTCCACAAAAAAGCCGTCGTAATGACGGCTGATTTGTTTGTGGTCTCTGCAATTACCGCCGGGTCAGCAACACCCCGGATTCCATGTGATGCGTCCACGGGAACTGGTCGAACATCGCGCATTGGGTGATGCGGTGGGTGTCGTGCAGTTGGGCGATGTTGGCCGCCAGGGTTTCCGGGTTGCAGGAAATGTAGAGGATGTTGTCGAAGCGCCGGGTCAGTTCGCAGGTGTCCGGGTCCATGCCGGCGCGGGGTGGGTCAACGAAGACGCTACCGAACTCGTAGCTTTTCAGGTCGATGCCGTGCAGACGGCGGAATGGCCGCACTTCGTTCAGCGCTTCGGTCAGTTCTTCGGCGGACAGGCGCACCAGAGTGACGTTATCCACAGCGTTTTCGCTGAGGTTGCTCAATGCCGCGTTAACCGAAGTCTTGCTGATTTCGGTGGCCAGCACCTTGCGCACACGGGTGGCGAGCGGCAAGGTGAAGTTGCCATTGCCGCAATACAACTCCAGCAAGTCGTCGTCGCGATCACCGAGTGCGTCGTACGCCCAGTTGAGCATTTTCTGATTCACGGTGCCGTTTGGCTGGGTGAACGCGCCTTCGGGCTGGCGGTAGCTGAAGGTGCGACCGCCGACGTCCAGTTTCTCGACCACGTAATCGTGGCCGATGACTTCGCGTTTACCCTTGGAGCGGCCGATGATGCTGATGTTCAAATCGGCTGCGAGCTTTGTGGCCGCCGCGTGCCAGTGCTCGTCCAGCGGGCGGTGATAGCACAAGGTAATCATCGCATCGCCGGCCAGGGTGGTGAGGAACTCCACCTGAAACAGCTTGTGGCTCAGGGCCGAACTGGCCTGCCATGCTGCTTTGAGCTGCGGCATCAACTGATTGATGCGCAGGCTGGCAATCGGGAATTCTTCGATCAGGATCGGCGTGCGTTTGTCTTCCTGGGAAAACATCGCGTAGTGGCGCTCGCCGGCCTCACGCCATAAGCGGAATTCGGCGCGCAGGCGGAAATTCTGCAGTGGCGAGTCGAAGACGACCGGCTCCGGCGCATCGAAAGGGGCTAGCAGGTCACGCAGACGCGTGACCTTGTCTTCGAGTTGAGCGGCGTAGGCCTGGGAATCAAAAGTCATGCGTTAAACCAACCCAGCTTGATCACGAACAGAATCGACAGAATCACCAGTGCCGGATTCAGCTCACGGCCGCGACCGGACATCAGCTTGATCGCGGTCCAGGCAATGAAACCGAAGGCGATGCCGTTGGCGATGGAATAAGTGAACGGCATCGCCAGGGCGGTGATCACCACCGGCGCGGCAACCGTAATGTCGTCCCAGTCTATTTCGGCCAGGCCGGATGTCATCAGCACGGCGACGAACAGCAGTGCCGGCGCGGTGGCGAAGGCTGGAACGCTGGCAGCCAGTGGCGAGAAAAACAGTGCCAGCAGGAACAGGATCGCCACGACGACGGCGGTCAGGCCGGTGCGGCCGCCGGCACTCACGCCGGCTGCGGATTCTATGTAGCTGGTGGTGGTCGAGGTGCCCAGCAGGGAACCGGCCATCGCGGCGGTACTGTCGGCGATCAGGGCGCGGCCCATTTTCGGCATGTGGCCGTCCTTGCCCATCAGGCCCGCGCGTTTGGCGACGCCGATCAGGGTGCCAGAGTTGTCGAACAGGTCGACGAACAGGAAGGCGAAAATCACGCTGACCAGACCAATGTCCAGTGCGCCCTTGATGTCCAGTTGCAGGAAGGTCGGCGCCAGCGAAGGGGGCATCGACATCACACCACCGAACGGGGTAAAGCCCATGACGATGGACACGATGGTCACGACCAGAATGCCTATCAACACCGCACCGCGCACGGCGAGGGCTTCGAGGGCGACGATCAGGGCAAAGCCGAGCGTGGCGAGGATCGGTGCCGGTTGTTTCAGATCACCGAGGCCAACCATGGTCGCCGGATTGCTGACCACAATGCCGGCGTTGTGCAGGGCGATCAGTGCCAGGAACAGGCCGATGCCTGCAGCAATCGCCGAACGCAGCGGCAGCGGGATGCTGTTGATGATCCATTCACGGATACGGAAGATCGACAGCAGAAAGAAGCAAACCGCCGAGATGAACACCGCACCCAGCGCCACTTGCCAGGTGTGACCCATGTGCAGGACCACGGTATAGGTGAAGAAGGCGTTCAGGCCCATGCCCGGTGCGAGGGCGATCGGGTAGTTGGCGATCAGGCCCATCACCGTGGAGCCGAAAGCGGCTGCCAGACAGGTGGCGACGAACACTGCGCCCTTGTCCATGCCAGTCTCGCCGAGGATGCTCGGGTTAACGAACAGAATGTATGCCATGGCCAAAAAGGTCGTGACGCCCGCGAGAATCTCGGTACGTACGTTGGTGTTGTGTGCCTTGAGTTGAAACAGCCTTTCCAGCATGTCTGCTCCCCGTGGCGCGCCCGGCGCCGTGAATGTATCGACCTCAACAGCAAAGCACAGGCCGCTGCAGGCGCCTGGGAATTTACGGTGGGTCGGAAAAAGCCGCGCATCATACCAGTCGCGTGGGGTTATGGCTGCTTATGGCGGTGATCGTCGTCGATGTTTTGCGTTTAGCCGGAGTCAGCCATACTGCGCGCTGGTTTTTGAGGTGGTTTTTCGGGGTGAGTTTTTTGGTGGGTAGTGCATGAAAAAGTGTCTGTTTATCTTGATGGCAATGTTCCTGGGGGCACAAACCGCCTCGGCGGCCTCGGCACCGCCGTTGACCCAGGTGAAAGTGCTCAAGGTCGAGTCGCCGGGCTGTGGTTTCGAGTCGATTGACGAAGGACAGACGCAGACGCGCTGCAATCACAGTGGCCCGAACATCAGGATCTACGTGCTGGAAGTGGGCTACGGTCGTAGCCAGCCCCATGTCGCACTGGATGGTTTCGACGTGAACGGAACCCGCACACCGGTCTGCGCCTACGATAACGGCAACCTGACCGATTGTGTGGCCGGTCGAAAAACCGTCGGCAATTTGTACGTTTTCGATCTGGCGGGCAAACAGGAAGGCACGTTCACCTTCAGCAACACCTCGATCAATGCACCGGGCAACACTTTGTCGACGCAGCTTTATATCAAGTAGCTTTACATCAAGTAGCTTCACATCAAGAAACAGCGGGCCTCGAACAAGGCTAGGGAAAGCTGACTACGCTTTAAGGATCATTCTGTGGATTGCACTCATGACCTTTAGAGCTTTGATTACCCTCGCCGAGGGCATCGATGATCTGCAAGCCGTAACCTTGGTCGATGTGCTGCGTCGTGCCAAGGTGGAAGTGGTAGTGGCGAGCATCGAAGGGCGGCGCATGCTCACCTGCGCCCGCGGTACTCGCCTCACCACCGATGCGATGCTGGTGGACTTGCTGGCCCAACCTTTCGACCTGATCGTCCTGCCCGGCGGCGCCGTGGGGGCGCAACATCTGGCGGCACATCAACCCCTGCAACAACTGATCAAGGACCAGGCTGCGGCCGGTCGCCTGTTCGCGGGCATCGCCGAAGCACCGGCACTGGCGCTGCAAACCTTCGGTGTACTGCGCCAGCGGCGCATGACCTGTCTGCCCTCTGCCAGTCACCAACTGTCAGGCTGCAACTTCGTCGATAAACCGGTAGTGGTCGATGGCAACTGCATTACCGCCCAGGGTTCAGGCGCCGCACTGGCATTTGCCCTGACGCTGGTGGAACAGCTGTGTGGCAAAGCCACGCGGGCGAAGGTGGCGGGGGAGCTAGTGGTTTAGAAACGTCAGGCGTGAGCAGCGATGGGTTTGATGACCGGCTGCTCGCGGCGTTCCGCTTGCCACAGATCATAGTCAGTTTGAACCCCTAGCCACATGCGCGCCTTGCCAATTCCAGCGCGCTCAAGACGAACCGCAAGGTCCGGACTGATGGGCGCATGCCCATGCAGCACCCGTGAAAGGTGCGGGCGCGCAAAGCCAAGGTGTCGGGCCAGCTCCGCGATGCTGATGCCCAGTTCGGGCAATACATCCAACAACAATGTTTCGCCTGGGTGCGGCGGGTTGTGCATGGGCATGTCCTGCCTCCTTTCAGTGATAGTCCAGATAGTCGACCAGCTCTACGTCCGAACCGACAAAGCGGAAAATTACCCGCCAGTTACCTGAAACACTCAGTGACCAGTAGTTGTTCAACTCCCCCTGAGCGGGTGTAGTCGCCATCCTGGAATATCGAGATCGCCGGGTGCAGTCGCGCGATCCATGAACTGCAGCATTCGAGACAGGCGCTTGGCATGGTCTGCACGTATCCCACGTGTCGAACCAGTTTCATAGAAGCCCCGAAGGCCTTTGTGCTGAAAGGATTTGATCATGTGGATGAGTGTAAGGCGATACATTACACTTTATGCGTTATTTATGTATCGCACCTTGTCGGCAAATCTGTAATCAGCGACGCTTCAAACTTTCATCTCCTGCACCGGCACATGCATTCGATCGCGCTGGGCCAGAGTCGGGAAAAGTTTGATCCAGGTACCCGTCACCACCAGCGTGCCGATGCCGCCCATGACCACCGCCTGTACGGTGCCGAACCAGTGTGCGGTCAGGCCGGATTCGAATTCACCCAACTGGTTCGAAGCGCCGATGAACAGACCGTTCACCGCGCTGACCCGGCCGCGCATTTCGTCCGGGGTTTCCAGTTGCACGAAAGACGCACGGATGACCATGCTGATCATGTCAGCCGCACCCAACACCACCAGCACAGCCAGCGAAAACCAGAGTGACGTCGACAGGCCGAAGGCGATGGTCGCCACGCCGAATACCCCTACGGCGGTGAACATCACCCGCCCGACATTGCGTTCCACGGCAAACCTTGCCAGGAACAGCGACATCAGCAGCGCACCCACCGCCGGCGCCGAGCGCAACAGGCCCAGGCCCCACGGGCCGGTGAGCAGAATGTCCTTGGCGAATACCGGCAGCAGCGCCGTCGCGCCACCGAGCAGGACGGCGAACAGGTCCAGGGAGATCGCCCCGAGAATATCCGGGCGACTGCGAATGAAGCGGATCCCGGCGAGCAGCGAGTCCAGGGTGGCTTTGCCTTTGTTCAGTGGCGTTTGCCGGGCCGGCAAGTTGAGCATCAGCGTGCAGGCAATGATGTAGAGGATCACTGTCGGGCCATAGACCCACACGCTGCCGAAGGCGTAAAGCAAACCGCCGAGAGCCGGGGCGACGATGGTCGCTGATTGCTGGGCCGATTGCGCGGCGGCCACGGCCCGGGGGAACAAGGCGCTGGGCACAATACTCGGCAGCAAGGCCTGGGTGGTCGGCATCTCGAAGGATCGGGCGGCGCCCAGCAGGAAGGCGAGGATGAAGATCATTTCCCGGGTGACATGGTCGGTCGCGCTGCCGATGGCTAGCGAAAGGGCTATCAGTGCCTGCAGGGACTGGCAGATCGCCGCAACTTTGCGCCGGTCGTAGCGGTCCGCGACGTGCCCGGTGTGCAGCATGAACAGCACACGCGGCGCGAACTCCACCAGCCCTACCAGCCCCAGATCGAGCACGTTGCCGGTCAGTTGGTAAAGGTTCCAGCCAATGGCCACTGTGAGCATCTGAAAGCCGCTGGCAGTAAAAACCCGGGCCAGCCAGAAGGCAAGGAAGGGGCGGTGGTGACGTAACAGCAAGGGCTCTTGGCTGGGCATTTGAAGGCGAATCTGGGGGAGGGGAAGGGCGAGACTATCACCAAGCTGTAACAGGAAGTTGCCATGCCGGAAAATTTCGTTAGCCAGACATCGATTTCTTTAGCCCGATAAAACCCTGTGGGAGCGGGCTTGCCCGCGAAGACGGTGGCACAACCAAAAATGATGTAACTCATATACCGCTTTCGCGGGCAAGCCCACTCCCACAGGGATTGTGTTGCAGATCATAACGGTGCCCATGAGGCAACTTGTCACGCGGCAAAAGACCACGCGGTTCATCCTCGCAAATGGGACTACTCTTTCAACATTGCTTGATCCAGATCAAAACTCTCAAAGGAATTGATCCGGCGGCCGTAAGGCCAGACTCCCTGCGTAGCGATGCGTGTAAAAAAAGAACAAATAGAGATTCGCCACACTCCATTATCCGTGGGGGCCGTGGGTGCAGGCTTCCAGCCCGCAGCCGTACTACCTGACAGAGGAAGACTTATGTTCGGTTTAGAGGCACTTGATCTCGCCCGAATTCAGTTCGCGTTCACTATCTCGTTTCACATCCTGTTCCCTGCCATCACCATTGGCCTGGCGAGTTACCTGGCCGTACTCGAAGGCTTGTGGCTGAAAACCCATAACGATACCTACCGTGACCTCTACCATTTCTGGTCGAAGATCTTTGCCGTCAACTTCGGCATGGGCGTGGTCTCGGGGCTGGTCATGGCCTATCAGTTCGGCACCAACTGGAGTCGCTTCTCGGACTTCGCCGGCTCCGTAACCGGGCCGTTACTGACGTACGAAGTACTGACGGCTTTCTTCCTTGAAGCCGGTTTCCTCGGCGTGATGCTGTTCGGCTGGAACAAGGTCGGACGCCGCTTGCACTTTTTTGCCACGGTCATGGTTGCCATCGGCACCTTGATCTCGACCTTCTGGATTCTCGCCTCCAACAGTTGGATGCAGACCCCGCAAGGTTTTGAGATCGTTAACGGCCAAGTCATTCCAACCGATTGGTTCGCGGTGATCTTCAACCCTTCATTCCCGTATCGCCTGATGCACATGGCCACGGCGGCGTTCGTCGCGACGGCATTCTTCGTAGGCTCCTCCGCGGCTTGGCACTTGCTGCGCGGCAAGGACAACCCGGCGATCCGCAAGATGCTCTCGATGGCGATGTGGATGGCGCTGATCGTCGCGCCGATACAGGCCGTTATCGGTGACTTCCACGGCCTCAACACCCTTGAGCATCAGCCAGCCAAAATCGCCGCGATCGAAGGCCACTGGGAAAACAAAGGCAACGAGCCGACCCCGCTGATCCTGTTCGGCTGGCCGGATATGAAAGAAGAGAGGACCAAATTTGCCGTCGAGAGCCCGTACCTGGGCAGCCTGATCCTGACTCACTCGCTGGACAAACAGGTGCCAGCCCTCAAGGAATTCCCGCCTGAAGACCGGCCGAATTCGACCATCGTGTTCTGGTCGTTTCGGATCATGGTCGGCCTGGGTTTCCTGATGATCTTCACCGGTCTGTGGAGCCTGTGGCTGCGCAAACGCGACACGCTCTACACATCGCGACCGTTCCTGTACCTGGCGTTGTGGATGGGGCCATCGGGCCTGATCGCGATTCTCGCCGGCTGGTTTACCACTGAAATCGGCCGTCAGCCATGGGTGGTGTATGGCCTGATGCGCACGGCGGATGCGTCTTCCAACCATAGCTTCATGCAGATGAGCATCACGTTGATCCTGTTTGTCGTGGTTTATTTCGCGCTGTTCGGCGCCGGTTTGGGCTACATGATGCGCCTGGTGCGCAAAGGGCCGAAGGTCGACGAGGGCAAGGAAACCAACGACGGAGGGCCCGGCCAGAAACGCACGCCGGCGCGTCCGCTGTCGGCAGCCGATGACGAGCACGCTGATGCGGGCATCAGCCTGACCAAGGAGATTTGAATCATGGGTATTGATCTTCCGCTGATCTGGGCCGTGATCATCATCTTCGGCATCATGATGTACGTGGTCATGGATGGCTTCGACCTGGGTATCGGGATCCTCTTCCCGTTCATTCCGGGCAAAACCGACCGGGACGTGATGATGAACACCGTCGCCCCGGTCTGGGACGGCAACGAAACCTGGCTGGTACTGGGCGGCGCGGCATTGTTCGGTGCCTTTCCATTGGCCTATTCGGTGGTCCTTTCGGCGCTGTACCTGC
The DNA here is from genome assembly GCF_002277815.1 of Pseudomonas sp. ERMR1:02. Lineage (GTDB taxonomy): Bacteria > Pseudomonadota > Gammaproteobacteria > Pseudomonadales > Pseudomonadaceae > Aquipseudomonas. The sequence continues at coordinate 225,532 of NZ_NKJI01000004.1, read as the reverse complement.
CGCTGATTTTCATGCTGATCGGGCTGATTTTCCGTGGCGTGGCTTTCGAGTTCCGCTTCAAGGCCCGGGACGATAAACGCCATCTCTGGGACAAGGCATTCATCGGCGGCTCGATCGCTGCAACGTTCTTCCAGGGTGTGGCGCTGGGGGCCTTCATCGATGGGCTGCCGGTGGTCAATCGTCAGTTCGCTGGCGGTTCTCTGGACTGGCTGACGCCCTTCACGATGTTCTGCGGTGCTGCGTTGGTGGTGGCTTATGCGCTGTTAGGCTGTACCTGGCTGATCATGAAGACCGAAGGCAAGTTGCAGGAGCAGATGCATGACCTGGCGCGGCCATTGGCGTTCGTGTTGTTGGCGGTGATCGGTATCGTCAGCATATGGACGCCGCTGGCCCACGCCGAAATCGCCGCGCGCTGGTTCACCCTGCCTAATCTGTTCTGGTTCCTGCCGGTGCCGATTCTGGTGCTGGTGACCCTGTACGGCCTGATCCGCGCGGTGGCGCGCAATGCGCACTACACGCCATTCCTGTTGACGCTGGTTCTGATCTTCCTGGGTTACAGCGGCCTGGGAATCAGCCTGTGGCCGAACATCGTGCCGCCGTCGATCTCGATCTGGGACGCTGCCGCACCGCCACAAAGCCAGGGCTTCATGCTGGTGGGCACGCTGTTCATCATCCCGTTCATCCTGGGCTACACCTTCTGGAGCTACTACGTGTTCCGCGGCAAGGTCACCCACGAAGACGGTTATCACTAGCTCCTGCATCGCGAACCCATGTGGGAGCGAGCTTGCTCGCGATGGCGTCGGTAGCGGCGCCATCGATCTGAAAGAGGATCGAAGCAATGTCCAGCAAACCTTCCTTGCACGACATCGAACAAGCCGAAAAAAAGCCGCTATGGCAGCGGCTTGGTTGGTTGGCCCTTATCTGGATTGGCAGTGTCGGCGCACTGTTCATCGTGGCCAGCCTGATGCGAATGTTCATGAACGCCGCCGGCCTGACGACGCACTGAAAAACCTGACATGCCTCCCGTCGCCTTTGGGCGCGGACTTGCAACCCTCCGACTGGAGGGTTTTTTTTGATCGTTATTTACGGGCCTTGAGAATCACGAACTTGGGCGTGGCCGCCACTTGCTCGACTCCCCGGAACAACCGCGCCAGCTTGCTGTGGTAACCCAGGTGACGATTGCCGACGATATAGAGCGCACCGCCCACCACCAACGCTTCCCGGGCTTGCTGGAACATCCGCCAGGCCAGGAAGTCGCCGACGACTTGTTGCTGGTGAAACGGTGGATTGCACAGCACCACATCCAGCGACTGGGGTTCCTGTCCGGCCAGTCCATCGTCGGCACGCACGATGACATCGCGCTCACCCAGCGCTGCGCGCCAGTTTTCGGCAGCCGATTGCACCGCCATGAACGATTCGTCCACCAGCGTGTAATGAGCTTCGGGGTTTTGCAGGGCACTGGCGATGGCCAGGACGCCGTTGCCGCATCCGAGGTCGGCAACTCGAGCCGCGCCAAGGTTCTTTGGTAGATGCGGCAAAAACGCCCGCGTACCGATGTCCAGGCCTTCACGGCAGAATACGTTGGCGTGGTTGAGTAGTTCGATGGCGGGTGTGTCGAGACGGTAGCGCGTCGGATAGGGGGACGTTACCGGCGCTTTGGCTTGAGTCGTGGCAATCAACAACCGGGCCTTCTTCACCGCAAGCGATGCCTGCACCGGCCCGATGTAACGCTCAAGCAGGTCGCCCGCGGCGCGTGGCAGATGTTTGATCATCGCACCGGCGATCACTTGAGCGCCGGGAGCCAATTGGCCTTGAAGGCGGATCAGTTGTTCTTCCAGCAACGCCAGGGTCTTCGGCACCCGTATCAAGACCCGGTCAAACGGTCCCTGCGGTGTTTCGCTGGCGGGAATGGCCGGCACCGCATCAAACGCCTGGCCATTGCGGGCCAGGTTTTTTTCCAGCCCTTGAAACGCCAGGAACGAGTCGCCGCTGCTGGTCACGTTGACTTTGCCGGACAGGCTCGCGGCCAACGCGCCAAAACTGTCGTTAAGCACCAGAATCCGCGTATCGATCGAGGGCTGCTGTTCGGCCAGATGAGTGAGCAGGTACTCGTCTGCCGCATCAAAGGCTTGCAGTGGTTCGTTCTGCTGTTCGGGCTGGCGGATCAGGTCGAGGCTGGCGAAAGGCGTTTCGAGCAAAGGCATGGGGCGGGGCTCTGGATAATCAACGGGTATCCCGCGCCTGGGCGTCGTAGCGAGCGGGACCGTCCGAGTGGACTGCGTCGTGAAAAACTCACACGCCATCACTCAGGAGGAACCGCGAATGGTACGTTTTTTTGTGTCGGATTACTCTCAGGTTTTTCGGATCAGCGCATCGCGTCGCTATTGAGATAGCCAGCCTTCACAGCGGCAATGACCGCAGAAACCTTGTTGTTGACCCCGAATTTGCGGATGGTTTCCTGCACATGGAAATTGACGGTGCGGGCACTGAGATTAAGAATCCGGGCGCTCTCGTATGCCGTTTTGCCAGTTGCCGCCAGTTTCAAGACATCAATTTCCCGTGGCGATAAATGCACCATGGACGATTTGGCCGGTTCCTTGGGCAGTTTCTCTACGACCAGGTTATGCAGGTGACGACCAATGAAGACGGAGTAGCCGAGATTTTCATACAGCTCCCACCCACTGACCGGGCAATGGCTCCTGGCCAAACTCAGAATGCTGCAGAAACCGCTATGCTCGTCATGCACCGCTTGTGACCAGCCATATTGCAATCCTTGTTGCTCAAGTGCCTCCCAAATCCAGGGAACATTGCAGAAGAGCTCTTCACTCCAAAGAATCGGCAGCATGGATTGATTGCAATGCGCTATTACTGGGTCGGTGGTGCCTGACTTGATTTTTTTTTCATACTCGGTGTTCCAGGCTGTCGGGTAATTGTTGAAACGCGTTGTATGAAAATGTTCAGTTTTTGTTGGGCAAGTCGTTGAAAAAGCGAAAAATTTAAACCCAATGTTTTTCGCGAAATTCAGTGATATCTGGTAAGCAGTCTCAAGTTCTGTTGTGGATGATATTTGTTTGAGTTGTGACTCCTTCCACCTTTCCATCATGGAGCTCCGGTCGTAATAGATTGAGAGTGCGCCTTGGATCCAAAAGATCGGCGCGAAGGGAAGTGTAGGATGTTTCCTACTTTTTTGTTGAGAATTTTTGGGTTTGCTAATGGCTTTTAAATAGAGGTCTGGTTCTAACGATACTGCACTGTTGTGAGCTGATTTAAATGTCGGTTTAAATTCTACCGATTCGAATTTAACCGGTTAGTTCATAGTTTGTATAAGTTTTGTGAGTTTACGAACGTTTGCAAAAGACACTACAAATCACCAGTGTTTATGTCATCCACTTTGCGAGACACTGCGGCTATCCGTTCAATGGAGCCCCTCATGACCGCCAGCGAAGAGAAATTCACTCGCCAAACCTTGCTCGAGGTTCAGCCGTTGACCCCCAACCTGTTCACCCTGCGTGCCACGAGGGATGTGGGTTTTCGTTTTCGCGCAGGGCAATTTGCCCGGCTGGGCGTGACCAAGGCTGACGGGAGCACGGTGTGGCGTGCCTATTCCATGGTGTCGTCTCCGTTCGACGAATTCCTCGAGTTCTTTTCCATCGTCGTACCGGGAGGTGAGTTCACCAGCGAACTCAGCCGGCTGGGCGTTGGCGATACGCTACTGGTCGACCGCCAGGCCTTCGGATACCTGACGCTGGATCGTTTCGTCGATGGGCGTGATCTGTGGTTGTTATCCACCGGCACTGGCCTGGCGCCGTTTTTATCGATTCTCCAGGACTTCGAGGTATGGGAGAGGTTCGAGCGAATCAACCTGGTCTATAGCGTGCGCGAATCCCGAGAGCTGGCCTATCAGGAACTGATCGCAGGGTTGATGCAGCGCGATTACCTGGCGGAGTTCGCGCACAAGTTGCAGCTCATCAACACGGTGACGCGAGAACAGCATCCCGGCGCCCTGAACGGACGGATTACTACGCTGATAGAAAACGGCGAGCTGGAAAGGACGGCGGGGGTGGCGCTGACACCCGAGCACTCACGGATCATGCTGTGCGGCAACCCGCAGATGATTGATGACACGCGCAAATTGCTTAAGCAGCGAGACATGCATTTGAGCCTCAGCCGGCGACCCGGACAGGTGGCTGTGGAAAACTTCTGGTGAAAAATCGGCGCCTGTAGGAGCGAGCTCGCTCGCGATGGACTACAGAACGCCGCGTTTACCCAGGGAACACACGTTTTCGTTCACGACCATCGCGAGCACGGCTCGCTCCTACATAGAGGCTACTCAAGGCCGGTTGTTCTGAGCCTTGAGCAGATCGCGGATCTCGCCCAGCAACTCCTCTTCCTTGGTTGGAACTGGCGGAAGAGTAGGTGCGACGGCCTCTTCGCGCTTCAGACGGTTGATGGCCTTGACGGCCATGAAGATCGCGAAGGCAACGATCACGAAGTCAATCAGGCTCTGGATGAATTTACCGTACGCCAGCACCACCGCCGGGACATTGCCCTGCGCGGCCTTGAGCGTAATGGCCAGGTCACTGAAGTCCACCCCACCAATCAACAGCCCAATGGGAGGCATGACCACGTCACCGACAAACGACGTAACGATCTTGCCGAAAGCGGCGCCGATGATGATCCCGACGGCCATGTCGACCACATTGCCTTTGACCGCGAAGGCCTTGAACTCACTTATCACGCCCATAGGTTATTTCCTTGTTACAGATGAGGTTGGTGAACGCAGTGTAAATCAGCAAGGTGCATCCTGCTCGAAACAACTGCTTACAGGGCTTGCCTGCAATCGACGGGATGAACGTGGTCAGGGCCGCAGTCGCTGTTGCAAATCTCAATAAAAACTCAGCGATGCAAACTTTTGATGTATTGATTTGCTCTTCATACGTCTTAAGTAAATACTCTAAATCTGAACAGAAATTCGAGGCGGTATTTGATAGTCGTTTTGATCTCATTTTTTAAGATGAAGTTGTACGGTTGGTTGTTTAATTTGTAGGGTTTGTACAGGTTTTATATTTGAATGCTGGCGATTTTTTAAACGTTGTCATCTCGTGTTGCTTGTGCGATTCAAGAACTGTTTCAAGTTGTAAGTGTTCAATCAAGTGTTACATGTCCGAGCCTGCTCGCTACGGGATATCAAAAGAACCTCTGCCTATCGAAACCCGTCGGGTCACTGCCCGCGCTGATCTCGCTCGCCTGAGCTATCATCGCGGTTTTTGCCGGGAGTTCAGATGGCCAAGGCCAAGCGCATGTACGGCTGCACCGAGTGTGGCTCAACCTTCCCCAAGTGGGCCGGCCAGTGCGGCGAATGCGGCGCCTGGAACACGCTGACCGAAACCATGGTGGAAAGCGGCGGGGCCGCGGCGCCTACCGGGCGCACTGGTTGGACTGGCCAACAGGCGCAGATCAAGACCCTGGCCGAAGTCAGCGTGGAAGAGATCCCACGCTTTTCCACCGCATCCAGCGAACTGGATCGGGTACTGGGTGGCGGTCTCGTCGACGGCTCGGTGGTACTGATCGGCGGTGATCCCGGCATCGGCAAATCGACCATTCTGTTGCAAACCTTGTGCAACCTGGCCAAGAGCATGCCGGCCTTGTACGTCACGGGTGAAGAATCCCAACAGCAAGTGGCCATGCGCGCCCGGCGTCTGGGCTTGCCACAGGATCAACTGCGGGTCATGACCGAAACCTGCATTGAAACCATCATTGCCACGGCTCGACAGGAAAAGCCCAAGGTCATGGTGATTGATTCGATCCAGACGATTTTCACCGAGCAACTGCAATCGGCGCCGGGTGGTGTGTCCCAGGTGCGTGAAAGCGCGGCATTGCTGGTGCGCTATGCCAAGCAGAGCGGGACGGCGATTTTCCTTGTCGGCCACGTGACCAAGGAGGGCGCGTTGGCCGGCCCGCGCGTGCTGGAGCACATGGTCGATACGGTTCTGTATTTCGAAGGCGAGTCCGATGGACGCTTGCGTTTGCTGCGGGCGGTGAAAAATCGTTTCGGCGCGGTCAACGAACTGGGCGTGTTCGGCATGACTGACAAGGGCCTGAAAGAAGTTTCCAATCCTTCGGCTATTTTCCTGACACGCGCTCAGGAAGAAGTCCCGGGCAGTGTGGTCATGGCGACGTGGGAAGGCACCCGGCCGATGCTGGTGGAAGTGCAGGCGCTGGTGGATGACAGCCATCTGGCCAACCCGCGTCGGGTAACATTGGGACTGGATCAGAATCGGCTGGCGATGTTGCTGGCGGTGCTACACCGTCATGGCGGTATTCCGACTCACGATCAGGACGTATTCCTTAATGTGGTCGGCGGCGTAAAGGTGTTGGAAACGGCCTCTGACCTGGCATTGATGGCGGCGGTAATGTCCAGTTTGCGCAACCGGCCGTTGCCTCATGATTTGCTGGTGTTCGGTGAGGTCGGTCTGTCTGGCGAGGTGCGCCCGGTGCCAAGCGGTCAGGAGCGCCTGAAGGAAGCGGCCAAGCACGGCTTCAAGCGTGCCATCGTGCCTAAGGGCAACGCGCCGAAAGAGTCACCGCCGGGGTTGCAGATCATTGCCGTCACTCGTCTGGAACAGGCGTTGGACGCACTGTTCGAATAAACGCATCTCTTTGTAGGAGCTGGCTTGCCAGCGAAGGTGGTCAACGATGACGAGTGACGCCTGACTCGCCGGCGCGCTCTGGTTTTTCGCGAGCAAGCTTGCTCCTACAGGTTGACGCCAACCTGCGGCGAAGACGGCCTGAAAAAAATCACAAGGTTCAAGCCCATTCGCCAGCAAGCCGGCTCCTACAATGGCGTTCACACCTCTATAAGCGCACCCAACTCCCGCTCAAGCTCCTGCGGATCACCCAGATTGAGCTCAATCAATCGCCGCAGACGCTCAATGGACTCCAGGCTGATGTGCCGGCAGACGAACCCGAGCTGGCCGTAGTCTTCATGGGTCAATTGCACATCCATTTCGATGTCGATGTCTTCGCTCAGATGAATGTTGCAAAAAAAATCCTGCTGCGGGTTGCCCACCCACGGTTCAGGCCGTTCGATCAACAAGCCCTTGAGCGAGAGGTCGAGCAGCTTTACTGGCCAGACGAACTCCCCCTGGCTCAGCTCGGTTTTGGCATCGAACGCAATACGTTTGAAGCGGCGGCGATCGGCGGGGTGGTCGCTCATGGCGCAATCCTCTGGATGTTCGCTGACTATAGACCCGCATTATTAAAACCTGCCAGCCGGGGCAGGGCTCTAGACCAACGTTGGGGTATGGCCTTTGCCGTCAGGAGAGCTAAACTCGGGGTGGCTGTCTTTCTGTCCACTCTGGCTGGAATAATAAAATGAACAATAATAATAGCCCGCTACGGCATTTACCCTGGCTGCTGCTGGCAATCGTTGGAGCGTGCGCCCTTGGTGTAGTGGCATTGCGCCGAGGGGAGGCGATCAACGCCTTGTGGATTGTGGTCGCTGCGGTGGCCATTTATCTGGTCGCGTATCGCTACTACAGTCTGTTCATCGCTAACAATGTGATGCAGCTCGACGCGCGACGGGCCACCCCCGCCGTGCTCAACAATGACGGTCTGGACTACGTTCCAACCAACAAACATATCCTTTTCGGTCACCACTTCGCGGCCATCGCTGGCGCGGGGCCTCTGGTCGGCCCGGTATTGGCAGCGCAGATGGGCTACCTGCCCGGCACACTGTGGCTGATTGCCGGCGTGGTGCTGGCCGGTGCCGTGCAGGACTTCATGGTCCTGTTCATGTCCACCCGCCGCAACGGCCGTTCCCTCGGTGACATGGTCCGTGAAGAGATGGGCCGCATCCCCGGTACCATCGCACTGTTTGGCTGCTTTTTGATCATGATCATCATCCTCGCGGTGCTGGCGCTGATCGTCGTCAAAGCCCTGGCTGAAAGCCCTTGGGGATTTTCACGGTGATGGCAACCATCCCGATCGCGATGTTCATGGGTATTTACATGCGCTACATCCGTCCGGGGCGCATCGGTGAAATCTCCGTCGTCGGCGTGTTGTTGCTGTTGGGTTCTATCTGGCTGGGCGGGCAAATTGCCGCCGATCCGGTGTGGGCCAAAGCCTTCAGCTTCACTGGCGTGCAGATTACGTGGATGCTGGTCGGTTACGGTTTCGTGGCCGCCTCGTTACCGGTCTGGCTGATTCTGGCGCCACGAGACTACCTGTCGACCTTCCTGAAAATCGGCACCATCGTCGCCTTGGCAATCGGCATCCTGATCACCATGCCCGAGCTGAAAATGCCGGCACTGACCCAGTTCATCGATGGCACCGGCCCAGTGTGGAAGGGCGGTCTGTTCCCGTTCCTGTTCATCACCATCGCCTGTGGCGCGGTATCGGGTTTCCACGCGCTGATCGCTTCCGGCACCACGCCGAAGCTGCTGGATAACGAGACCAACGCCCGCTACATCGGTTACGGCGGCATGTTGATGGAGTCCTTCGTAGCCATCATGGCCATGGTTGCGGCGTCGGTAATCGAGCCCGGCGTGTACTTCGCCATGAACAGCCCGGCGGCGGTGGTTGGCGGTGATGTGGTGGCGGTGGCGCAAGCGGTCAGCAACTGGGGCTTTGCGATTACGCCGGAAGCGCTGCAAGCGGTGGCCAGGGACATCGGTGAAACCACCGTCCTGGCCCGTGCCGGCGGTGCGCCGACCCTGGCGGTGGGTATCGCGCAGATCCTGCACAGTGTGCTGCCGGGTGAAAACACCATGGCGTTCTGGTACCACTTCGCGATTCTGTTTGAAGCGCTGTTCATCCTGACGGCGGTCGACGCCGGTACCCGTGCCGGACGATTCATGTTGCAGGATTTGCTCGGTTCCTTCGTACCGGCGCTGCGCCGCACGGAATCCTGGACCGCCAACCTGATCGCAACCGCCGGTTGCGTGGCCATGTGGGGGTGGCTGCTGTATCAAGGCGTGATCGATCCATTGGGTGGCATTAACACCCTGTGGCCACTGTTCGGTATCTCCAACCAGATGCTGGCCGGTATCGCGCTGATGCTCGGTACGGTTGTGCTGATCAAAATGAAACGCCAACGCTACATCTGGGTGACCTTGCTGCCAGCGGTGTGGCTGCTGATCTGCACCACCACCGCAGGCTTCATCAAGCTGTTCGACGCCAATCCGGCGATCGGCTTCCTGTCGCTGGCCAAGAAGTACAGCGATGCCCTGGCCAATGGTCAGATCCTCGCCCCGGCCAAGGACATCACGCAGATGCAGCACGTGATCTTCAACGCCTACACCAACGCAACGCTGACCGCGCTGTTCCTGTTCGTGGTGTTCAGCATCCTGTTCTATGCACTCAAGGTCGGCATCGCCTCCTGGGGTACAAAAGAGCGTACGGATAAAGAATCGCCCTTCCAGGCGCTACCGGATGCGTAATCGAGGATTGCAGCATGTTCAATGACCTGAGTCGCCTCGGTAAATACCTCGGGCAGGCCGCGCGCCTGATGGTCGGCATGCCCGACTACGATAATTACGTCGAGCATATGCAAAGCAAACACCCGGACAAACCGGTGATGAGCTACGAGGCGTTCTTTCGCGAACGTCAGGAAGCCCGTTACGGTGGCAAGGGCGGGCCGAAGTGCTGTTGATGCACTTGGGCCAGATAACACACCTCTGTAGGAGCACGGCTTGCCGGCGATAGCGATCTTAAGGACGCCTTCGCCAGCAAGCTTGGCTCCTACAGTTTTTTAGCGCATGGGAGATTTTTGTTTTGCTCACTCCAATTCCTGTCACCATCCTCAGCGGCTTCCTCGGCGCTGGCAAAACCACCCTGCTGCGCCACCTGCTCAAAGCCGAGCACGGCCTGAAAATCGCCGTGATCGAAAACGAATTCAGCGACGCCGGTATCGACACCCAGCTATTGGGTGATGAGCCGGTGCAAGTGATGACGCTGTCCAATGGCTGCGTCTGCTGCACCATTCACACTGACCTGACCAAGGCCCTGTACCTGCTGCTCGAACGACTGGACAGTGGTGCAATCGCCTTCGACCGTCTGGTAATCGAATGCACCGGCCTGGCCGATCCGGCACCGGTGGCGCAAACCTTCTTCATCGACGAAGAGCTGCGCGAGCGTTACATCCTTGATGGCATTATCACCCTGGTAGACGCCGCACACGCCGACACTCACCTGGCCCAGACCATCGCCCAGGCGCAGATCGGGTTTGCCGACCGCCTGCTAATAAGCAAGCGCGATCTGGTGGACGAACCAACGTTTACCGCGTTGAGTGAACGCCTGACCCGCATCAACCGCCGCGCACCGATCCGCTTGGTCGATCACGGCAAGATCGATCTCGCCGAATTGCTCGATGTGCGCGGCTTCAACCTCAACGCCGACCTTGGTGGCGGATTGAGTTTGCGCCCGCTCACCAACACATCGTCCATTGACCGCATTTCCAGCCTCGTGCTGCGTACCGACAAGCCGCTGGATATCGACAAGCTCAGTGAATTCATGAACGAATTGCTGGAAGACCATGGCAAGCAATTGCTGCGCTACAAGGGTGTGCTGAACATCCATGGTGAGCCGCGACGCATGGTGTTTCAAGGGGTGCTGAAGTTGTACGGATTCGATTGGGATACGGACTGGGCTGAAGATGAGCCGCGTGAAAGCGTGATCGTGTTCATTGCCGATGATCTGCCCGAAGAGAAAATTCGCGAGGGCTTTGCACGGGTGGCGGCTGAATAAGGCTGGATATCTTCAGCGTGCTCAAGACCGCTTTCGCGAGCAAGCCCGCTCCCACATTTGGAATGCATTCCCCTGTGGGAGCGGGCTTGCTCGCGAAGGCTTTCTATCCGGCAACGCGATTTTGAATGGGCCTCGATCCAGAGTTCAGCAATGTTTCCTCCAGATGATCCAGATGCCGGTTCAGCAAAGTCTCGGCCTTCAGCGCATCCCCACGCTCCACAGCATCCAGAATCCCTTCGTGTACCTGCCAATCGCAATAACCCTCCGTCGGCGTATCGAACTGCGCAATCGCCAGTGCTGTCAGCGGCACCAGACTGCAGAGAAAATGCGCCAGCGGTGCGTTCCCTGCCATTTCAGCCAACTGCAAATGAAACTCTCCTGACAGCCGAATCGCCGGACCACGCGCCGTGCATTGGCGCTCGCTCTCGATCAATGCGCGCAGGCGTTTCAAGTCTTGTGGAAGAGGTTGCTGACAAGCCAATCGCACCAGCGTGGTTTCAGCCAGCCGCCGGGCATGCAGCGTTTGTCGGGTTTGTTCAAAATCTGGCGCAGCGACACGAGGGCGATGATGGGTTCGAAGGACGATGATTTGCTGATGGGACAGGCGCGTCAGCACGTTACGAACTTCACTGCGTCGAACGTCGAACATCTGCCCCAGGCTGTCTTCGGTAATGCGGCTGCCGGGCAGGATGCGCTGTTCAAGAATGGCATCGAAGATCCGTGAATACAGATCATCTGCTGACGGCTTCCTGAAATTTTTTTGCGCAAAGGGCAGGGCAGCAAGCGTGTGTGGTGAAGCGAAGCTGTTCATGGCCTGTCTCCAGTTCGAAGGGGGTCAACTGCCGAAGTTATCGTCCGGGATGTTCAACTCGATGCCCATCCGCTGGCCTTCACGCAGAATGTGCCGGCGCATCTCGGCGCTGGCCTGGGCGCTGTTTTTGCTGCGGATCGCTCGCACCACGGCTTCGTTTTCTTCCAGGCGTTCGGCCAGATGCTCGGGTGAGTTGCGCAGCACTTCAGCGCTCTGCTTGAGGGCGTTACTGGTTTGTTGCACCACACTCTGGAAAATCGGGTTTGAGGTCAGCGTGAACAGTTCTTCGTGAAACGCAATGTAGGCGCTAACTCCGGCCTCGCTGTCGTTGGCCTCCAGGGCTTCGCGCATGTCCATGAGGGTCAGGCGCAGTTGCCCGACTTCCTTGCTGCTGATCGACTGCGCAACCAGACCGACGATGAACGGCTCAAGGGTGTAGCGCAGTTGCAGCACATCCTCGAGGCTGGCGCCGGCCACCGCGCTGTCGTGGCTCTGGCTCTGGCTATCGCTGAGCTGCGCGTCAAGCACTACCACGCCTTTGCCTGGCATTGACCGCACCAGCCCGAGGGTTTCCAACACGATGACTGCTTCGCGCAGGCTGGGACGGCTGATGCCCAGTTGCTCGGCCAACTCACGTTGCCCCGGCAGCATGTCGCCGGAGCGCCACTGACCACGGGCCAGGGCGGCCCGGAGTTTTTCTACCACTGAATTTACGACGGTTGACGTGGTGATCACTGTTTGCTCCAGGTCGCGATAAATGTGCCTGCCCGTGGGCAGGCGCACGTTGTTTAAAATTCTTGCTGATGTGTCGGGGTAACCGGTTTTCTCGGCTGGAAGGTATAACCCACCTGCCCGCAAAGCACCTTGTTCGCCCGTTGTACATCAATGTCTTTTCCCAGCGGGCGATGGCCACCGTGGCGACGCAGTTGCCGATCAGGTTGGTCAGCGCCCGGCCGATGCCCATGAACCAGTCCACCGCCAGCACCAACACCAGACCGACGACTGGAATAGCCGGGATCGCGGTCAGGGTCGCCGCCAGGATCACCAGTGCGGAACCGGGAATGCCGTGGGCGCCTTTGGATGTGATCAGCGATACCAGCAGAATTGTCAGCAGGTCGGTCATGGCCAGCGGCGTGCCAGTGGCGTTGGCGATGAAGACGATGGCCAGGGTCAGGTAAATCGAAAAGCCGTCGAGGTTGAACGAATACCCGGTAGGGATCACCAGTCCGACCGTCGAGCTGCCGATCCCGAGGTGTTCCAGTTTGCGCATGATCTGTGGCAACACCGCGTCGGACGAGGCCGTACCCATAACGATCAGCAGTTCTTCACGCAGGTACTTGAGCAGAGGCCACATGCGCAGGCCTGACAGGCGCATCACCAGCCCGAGGATCAATGATACAAACGCCATGCAGGTCAGGTAAAACAACCCCACCAGGCTGCCCAGATGCTGCAGTGAGTCCAGGCCATATTTGCTGGTAGTGAAGGCGATAGCACCGAACACGCCGATTGGCGCCAGGCGCACGATCATGCCCATGATTCGGAAGATCACATGGCTCAGTTCGTTGATCAGCCGCGAGATCCCGGAAGCGGCTTCGCCTACCAGATTAAGGGCGCTGCCGAACAGCACCGAGAACAGCAGCACTTGCAAAATGTTGTTATCGGCGAAAGCACCAATCACCGAAGTCGGGATCAGATCCATCAGGAACTGGGTGGTGGTGTGCATGTGCTGGCCGCGCTGGGCTATATCGCCCATGTCGGCAGCGGAAAGCTGATCCAGATGAATATTCGCGCCGCTGCCAATGCCGGTGCTGAAGGCGAATACCAAGCCGATCACCAAGGCAATGGTGGTCAGCACTTCGAAGTAGATCACCGATTTCAGGCCGATGCGTCCGACCTTCTTCAAGTCGCCTGCACCGCTGATACCGCTGACTACCACGCAGAATACAATCAGGCCGATGAGCATTTTTATCAGCTTGATAAAACCGTCACCGAGCGGTTTGAGCTGAGCGGAGTATTCGGGAAGGGTCAGCCCGCAGACGATGCCGAGCACCAGTCCGAGAACCACTTGGAGGAAGATTGAACGCGAGCACCATCTGAGCATGGGAGAAATCCTGGTCGGTGTCCTGGCGGCCAATGCTGAGCGCATGGCATTCAGGACTTAATTATTGTGGTCTTACCGGTATGTCCAGTGCAGCCGCAGTCTAGTCGCTGATTTCGTGGGATCGCAAGCGGAAATTGAAAAATTGGCATGACCGGTCTTACCAGTGGTGGTACGCCCCCGACGTCTGGTTTTTCCAGGTGCCTGAAAGTGCGGGCTAGATAGTCAGTCGTCGCCCGCCGATTTAATATTCGTACATCAAACTTCGTCAGGACCGTTTATGTAAGGTGCATTTCTTTCCAGTATGTTGAAGTTGAAAGTTCGAGGCATTCCGCCGTTATCCGCTATATAGATATACGGAGAGCCTCGGATAATTTTTGTACGCAATAGTCCGGAATCTCTGACTTGTAAGTAGGTGCAGAATGTAGTGTCGCTGACATGCTCAATATTAAGCGGCATGCCATTATCCCTCAATAGATTGAAGGTGCTTGAGTCGGCTGAGGGGAATGCTCCAATTAATCCTTGGTCGCTGACGCTGAGGCACATTCCATGATATGGACCCGGTGAACGGATATAGAGTCTGTAACTGGAGTTGGTATGCCTGAAATAAAGCGTCAGTCGAGGCTGGGTGTTCATCGGTACTTCTGGGTGCACCCCCAAAAATGCGAGTGGTCCCGTGTTTGTGGGGCGCCGGTGAAGAATCCACCACTGAATTGTGTATAGGTGACCATCGTCTGCTTACCGCGCATTTCACTCAGGAAGTGTAAAGGGGCGTTTCCTGTGCTAATGGTTGCGATAAAAGATTTTTTCCGGTCTGTAGTCATATGGTATTCACTGTAAAAAGAGGTTATAAGTGTTTTTCGATGTCGGTATCATTATTCAAGATAAGAGTCGGTTACTGTGTTTGAACAATCAGCAAAATTTTTTATAAAGCGGAGTTTTGCTGGTGAGTTAATAAGCTAGCAGTAAGATGGTAGGGGGTAAGCAGTTATTTGGTGGTTGAATATTTCAGAAGTTGTCGCTTAGAAGAAAATGCGAAAGTTGCGTTAGATTTTCTGGGCAAAAAAAAGCCCGGCCAAATTGGCCGGGCTTTTTTTAAACTTTCTACTATCAGGCGCCGTATACCGGCAGCTTCTTGCAGATGGCTTTTACTTTCTCACGAACGGCGTCGATCACCGCTTCGTTGTTCAGGTCAGCCAGGATGTCGCAGATCCAGCCAGCCAGTTCCTTGCACTCTGCTTCCTTGAAGCCACGAGTGGTCACAGCCGGAGTGCCAAAGCGCAGGCCGGAGGTGACGAACGGGGAGCGTGGGTCGTTTGGCACGGAGTTCTTGTTTACGGTGATGAATGCTTTGCCCAGAGCGGCGTCAGCATCTTTACCGGAGATTTCCTGCTTGATCAGCGACAGCAGGAACAGGTGGTTTTCAGTCCCGCCGGAAACCACGTCGAACCCACGCTCGATGAACACGCTGGCCATGGTCTGGGCGTTTTTCACCACTTGTTGCTGGTAAGCCTTGAACTCAGGCTGCAGTGCTTCCTTGAAGCAGATCGCCTTAGCGGCAATCACGTGCTCCAGCGGGCCACCTTGGGCGCCCGGGAATACTGCGGAATTCAGCTTCTTCTCGATGTCGGCGTTGGCGCGAGCCAGGATCAGGCCGCCACGCGGACCGCGCAGGGTCTTGTGAGTGGTGGTGGTCACGACGTCAGCGAATGGAACCGGGTTCGGGTAGACGCCAGCGGCGACCAGACCGGCCACGTGAGCCATGTCGACGAACAGGTAAGCACCTACCTTGTCGGCGATAGCACGGAAGCGCGGGAAGTCCAGGATCTGCGAGTAGGCAGAGAAACCGGCTACGATCATCTTCGGCTTGTGCTCGACCGCCAGGCGCTCGACTTCGTCGTAGTCGATCAGGCCGTTGGCGTCGATGCCGTATTGGATGGCGTTGTACAGCTTGCCGGAGGACGAAACGCTGGCGCCGTGGGTCAGGTGACCGCCGTGGGCCAGGCTCATGCCCAGGATGGTGTCACCGGCCGACAGCAGGGCCAGGTAAACGGCGCTGTTGGCTTGCGAACCGGCGTGCGGCTGAACGTTGGCGTAATCGGCGCCGAACAGTTGTTTTGCACGATCGATGGCCAGTTGCTCGACCACGTCGACGTACTCGCAACCGCCGTAGTAGCGCTTGCCCGGGTAGCCTTCGGCGTACTTGTTGGTCAGTACCGAGCCTTGAGCTTCCATCACCGCAGGGCTGGTGTAGTTTTCCGAAGCGATCAGCTCAATGTGCTCTTCCTGGCGCTGAGCTTCTTGCTCCATGGCGGCAAAGAGATCGGCGTCGTACTTGGCAATAGTCAAATCACGGCTGAACATGGCGGTCCTCAAGGATCGGGGGCAGAAAAGGGGGGCATTCTACCCCAACCGGTTTTGGAAGGCATATGAAAGGACATCATGTCGCAGACAAGTGGCCTTCATGCGGGATCAGTGGTGATCGTGCAGCCCTCTTCGCTGTAGGAGCGAGGCTTGCCCGCGAAGAGGCCGCCCGGAACAGCGAAAATCTCAGTCGAACACGAACAACGCATCATTGCTGAACTGCACTTCGAACTTCCTGGCCGGCATCGGACGGCCAAACAAGTAGCCCTGAACCTCATCGCAACCATGCTCCCGGAGAAAATCCAGCTGCTCCTGAGTTTCCACACCCTCGGCGATTACCGCCAGGTTGAGGCTGTGGGCCATGGCGATGATTGCCCGGGCGATCTGCGCATCCTGTTCACCCGACGGCAGGCCGTCGACGAAGGTGCGGTCGATTTTCAGTACGTCGATCGGGAACTGCTTGAGGTAGTTGAGCGATGAGTACCCCGTGCCGAAGTCGTCGACCGCAATGCTCAGGCCGAGGTTTTTCAGACCGTCGAGAATCTGCATCGCTTCGCTGACTTCGCGCATCAGGATACTTTCGGTCAGCTCCAGTTCCAGGCACGCCGGCGGCAGACCGGTGTCCTTGAGGATGGTAGCGATGCGCGTGCCGAGCTGACCGTCGGAGAACTGCCGCGCCGAGATGTTCACCGACACCTTCGGCACCCGAACCTTGGCTTGATGCCAGGTCTTGAGCTGACGGCAAGCCTCGCTGATCACCCAGTCGCCCACATCCACTACCAGACCTAGCTCTTCGAGCACCGGTATGAAGTCCCCTGGCGGTACCAGGCCGCGGCGCGGATGACGCCAGCGCAACAGGGCTTCGGCACCTGTCAATCGTTTGCCATCACCACTGAATTGCGGCTGGTAATACAGCACAAACTCGTTCTGTTCCAGGGCATGACGCAAGTCACCTTCCAGTTCCAGGCGCTCCAGGGCGCTGGCGTTCATGTCCGTCTGATAGAACTGGAAGTTGTTCTTGCCGCGCTCTTTGGCGTGGTACATCGCTGTGTCGGCGTTTTTCATCAACTGACTGAGCTCGTTGCCATCCTGCGGGCTCAGGGCGATGCCGATACTGGCCGTGACGAAGAATTCGCGGCCTTCGAGTACGAACGGTCTCACCAGGCTGGCGAGAATCTGTTCCGCCACGTGAATCGCCCTGTTCAAGGCGATTTCACGGTTGGCCCGCGGTTGCAGGAGCAAGGTGAACTCGTCGCCGCCCATGCGCGCCACAGTGTCGTCATCGTCGACGCAACCGAGCAGGCGAATGGCCATTTCCTTGAGCATGCGATCGCCGGCGGCGTGACCTAGCGAGTCGTTGATCGGCTTGAAGCGGTCGAGGTCAAGGAACATCAACACCACCCAGGACTTCTGCCGATCGGCCGCTTGTAACGCCGTGTGCAGGCGATCCTGGAACAGCGTGCGGTTGGGCAGGTGCGTCAAGGCGTCGTAATAGGCGAGGCGGTGGATCCGCTGCTCACTGGCCTTGCGCTCGCTGATGTCGCTGAAGAAGCATACGTAACTGGCCAGATCGCCTTCGTCGTCCAGCACCGCGGTAATGCCGACCCACGCCGGGTAATGCTCGCCATTGCGCCGTTTGAGCCAGACCTCGCCTTCCCAGGTGCTGTTCTGATTGAGTTGTTTGAGCACATAACGCAGATGGGCTTCCTGCTGCTCATCGACGGTGAGCATGTTCGGCAACTGGTCGAGCACCTGTTCCACCGCATAACCACTGACGCGGCTGAAGGCTTCGTTGGCCTGGACGATATAGCCGGCCGGGTCCGTGATCAGGATCGCCGAGGTCGAATGTTCAAAAACCGTGGCGGCCATGCGCAGGTCTTTTTCGGCACGGCGTTGCTGGCTGATGTCGCGACCGACCCCGAGCACGCCCTCGAATGCACCATGCTCGTCCCAGACCAGCACCAACCGTAGCTCGATGGGATCTTGCGCCCGTCGGCCCGCAAGCAGTCGAACAAGAACAACTGGGTCTGCACCTGGTTGCGCAACAGTGCCAGTTGCTCGGGTTGATCCAGCGCCTTGCTGACCCGATCCATCAGGCTATAGATACCGGTCAGTTGCTGCGGGTTGGCGATGGTCGAATGCCAGCCGTTCTGGAAAATCCATTCGGCGTCGTAACCCAGCACGGCTTGCACCGACGGGCTGACGTAGTTGAGCGTCATGCGGTTGTCGGTGGAGAAAATCACGTCGCTGATGCTTTCGGCGAGCATTCGGTAGCGCTGCTCGCTGTCGCGCAGAGACTCACTGGCTTCGATCTGCTCGGTGATGTCCTTGGCCACGCCAATGATGCGGGTCACCTGGTCGTGTTTGTCTCGCGCCAGGGCCTGTTCGCGAATGTCGAAACGCCGCCACTCCCCATCCCGGTGACGGAAGCGCAACTGGCATTGCATCAATTGGCTGTAGCCACCATGCCGTTGGGTCTGGCGCGAGCGGTGGTAGTAGTCGGCATCATCGGGGTGCAGGAGGATTTCCCAGAAGTACTCGCCCATCTGTTGCAGTTCGGTGCGGTTGTAACCGAGGGTCTGGCCAAGATGGTGGTTGCTGTAGATCATGCGCTGACTGATCACGTCCTGCACGTACAGGTGATCGGGCACGGTGCGCACCACATCGGACCAGAACCCTTCGCGCTCCTGTAGCGACAACTCGATGAGCTTGCGGCTGGTGATATCGGTGATGCTCAGGATCACCGCTTTATAGTCTTCCGGGTTTTCCGGCAGGCGCAACACCAACCACAGGTGCTGGTCGCGGCCAGTGGCGTCTTGGAGTTTGATTTCCAGCTCAAGTTGCTGCTGCTGATTGAACACTGCTTCGAGCACTTGATTGCCGATGGCGCTGTCATCCAGCGGGTTGCCATCGATCAGCAGGTCCCAGGCTTCTCCGCAGGTGCTGGCGTTGAGCAACTGCAAGGCAACCTGATTGACCTCGGTAATACGCAGCGCCTGTAGCAAATACAGACGTTGCTCCGGATCCTCCAGCCAGCCTTGCAGTTGTTCGTTGCTCTGCAGTCGGGCCCTGTCGAAGATGATCTTGAGGCCGGACATGTCGAGTACGCACAGCGCGACGCCGGTGCCTTCGAAAACTTCCTGATAACGGCGGCGGCCTTCATGCAGTTGGCGCTGACGTCGGCGCGTGTTCAGCAGGACGATAAACGGCAGCACGGAAAAGGCCAGCCCCAGCAGGCATTTGCCAATGAAGGCCGGTAGCAACTCTTCGAGCACACGCTGGCGATCGAACAGCCCGCGCAGTTGCCAGTCGCTGCCGCTCAGCGGAACGGTCAGCACGCTGTTGCTGACATCATCCTGGGTCAGCGTGCCCGGGTTGACCAAAGGCAGCGCTTCATCGCGGCTGATGATCTGGTGGTTGAAGCGGTTTTCCACCAGCCACCGCGGACGCCCAACGGACTCGTTGAGTTGGGTCAGGGACGAAAACAGCGTCGGTTTGAAGCGCAAGGCCCAGTAGCCACGGGTGCTGCCGCTGGCCTGATGTAACAGCAGGTGAACCATCGAGCCATCGATGGCATTGCTGAAGTAGTGAGGCTGAGCACGACTGCGTCGGACCAGTTCGCTCAGGTAGTCGGCGTCTTCGCTGTTGGTCGCGCTGTCAGTGAGGATTATTCCGGACGGGCTGAGCAAGGCAAGGCTGGTCAGGTCGGGCAAGGACTTTTGCAGCTTGCGCAGCAACTCCTGCTGTTCGTCGGTACTTTGCGGCTGTTCGACGATCGGTAGCAGGTTAAGGGCGATCTGCGCGTTGAGCGCCATGTTCAAACTGACTTGTGCGGCCAGGTCGGCGGTGTAGTCGATGGTGTATTGACGCTGGTTTTTCTGGGTTTCGCGCAACTGGTCCAACAGTTGCCAGAACAGCAGTGCCAGCAGCAGTAGCACCAGTGTCGCCAACGCACCTTTCAGGGTTCCGCGCAGGGGCGAACCGGGCGCCGCAGTCGGTGCACTGGTGGTCAGGGGCGGAGGGACATTGGACAAACTTTAATCCTGCGGTTTGGCTGGACTGGCGCGACGTGCACTATAAGCCGGACGCCCGGAACGCGGCTAGCATGCCTTGAGTTGTGGCAAAGTGCCAGCCCCGCTCGGCTGGACGGCTATCTGTCATTAAGGTAGCTTTGCCGGTTACGCGGGAGCGTTCCAGCTCCTAGAATCAGACTTTTTCAGCGCGCACGCATTGGTGCACATCAAGCGGTCAACGCGCACGGTCTGGCCGGGCATCGCCTGCGCTCTATTCATTCATCAGTCACTGACCCAAGGTTCTCCATGGCTCAATACGTATTCACCATGCATCGGCTGGGCAAAGTTGTGCCGCCGAAGCGGGAAATCCTGAAAAACATCTCCTTGTCGTTCTTCCCCGGCGCCAAGATCGGCGTGCTCGGCCTCAACGGTTCGGGTAAATCCACGCTGCTGAAAATTATGGCCGGCGTCGACACCGAGTTCGAAGGTGAAGCCCGTCCGATGCCGGAGCTGAACATCGGTTATCTGCCGCAGGAACCCATCCTTGATCCAACCAAAACCGTGCGTGAAGTGGTCGAGGAAGCGGTCAGCGTGATCAAGAACGCCCAGGCTCGCCTGGACGAGGTCTACGCGGCTTACGCTGATGAGGATGCCGACTTCGACAAACTGGCTGCCGAACAGGCCAAGCTCGAAGCCATTCTGCAAGCCAGTGACGGTCATAACCTGGAGCGTCAGCTGGAAGTCGCCGCCGATGCGCTGCGCCTGCCGGCCTGGGATGCCAAGGTCGAATTCCTGTCCGGTGGTGAAAAGCGTCGTGTGGCCTTGTGCCGCCTGCTGCTGTCCGCCCCTGACATGTTGCTGCTCGACGAACCGACCAACCACCTGGACGCCGATTCCGTCGCCTGGCTGGAGCACTTCCTGCACGACTTCCCGGGCACCGTGGTAGCGATCACGCACGACCGTTACTTCCTGGACAACGTCGCTGGCTGGATTCTGGAACTCGACCGCGGCGCGGGCATTCCTTACGAGGGCAACTATTCCGGCTGGCTGGAAGCCAAATCCGATCGTCTGGCTGCCGAATCCAAGCAGCAGTCGGCCCATGAAAAAGCCATGAAGGAAGAACTGGAGTGGGTGCGCAAAGGCGCCAAGGCCCGCCAGTCGAAATCCAAGGCTCGTCTGCAACGCTTCGAAGAAATGCAGTCGCAGGAATTCCAGAAACGCAGCGAAACCAACGAGATCTACATCCCGGCTGGTCCGCGCCTGGGTGACAAGGTTATCGAGTTCAAGAACGTCACCAAGGGCTACGGCGATCGCGTGCTGATCGACAACCTGTCGTTCTCCATGCCGAAAGGCGCGATTGTCGGCGTGATCGGTGGTAACGGTGCGGGTAAATCCACACTGTTCCGCATGCTGATGGGCAAGGAAACCCCGGATTCGGGCAGCATCGAAGTCGGCGAAACCGTGCAGCTTGCTTGCGTGGATCAGAGCCGCGAAGACCTGGACGGCGGCAAAACTGTGTTCCAGCAAATCTCCGACGGTTCCGACCAGATCCGCATCGGTAACTACGAGATCCCGTCGCGCACCTACGTCGGTCGTTTCAACTTCAAGGGCGGCGACCAGCAGAAGTTCGTCAAGGACCTGTCCGGTGGTGAGCGCGGTCGCTTGCACCTGGCCCTGACCTTGAAAGAGGGCGGCAACGTCCTGCTGCTCGACGAACCATCCAACGACCTCGACGTCGAAACCCTGCGTTCCCTGGAAGAAGCCCTGCTGGACTTCCCGGGCGCCGCCATTGTGATCTCCCACGATCGGTGGTTCCTTGACCGCGTCGCGACTCACATCCTGGCGTACGAAGATGACTCGCAAGCAGTGTTCTTCGAAGGCAACTACTCCGAGTACGAAGCCGATCGCAAAAAGCGTCTTGGCGAAGCGGCGGCCCAGCCGCATCGTGTACGGCACAAAAAACTGGCCTGATTTCGGGTTGGTTGCATGAAAGAGAACGGAGCCTTCGGGCTCCGTTTTTTTTTGCGTGTTTTTCAGGGACACCGCTGCGCAGCTTTCGCGAGCAAGCTTCGCTCCTACAGGAGCGGCACGATCAACTGTAGGAGCGAGGCTTGCCCGCGAAGCAATTTCACTGATGGTGCAAAGCTTGAATCAAGGCTCCCTTTTTCGGTGCAAAATCGGTAGAAAACAGGGTTTATTTATATCCTGTGCACCATTTAATTTCATAAGTGCGACATTTTGCGCTGTTCTTGTGCGCGAATCGTTTGCTACAGTCCGGCCAAATTTCTTCCAACGACAATAAATTTGCCGAGACTTTGTCCATGATCGAATCCGTCGAATCCTTCCTTGCCCGCCTGAAAAAACGCGATCCGGACCAGCCAGAATTTCATCAGGCTGTCGAAGAAGTCCTGCGCAGTCTCTGGCCCTTTCTTGAGGCCAATCCGCATTATCTGACTTCGGGCATTCTGGAGCGGATTTGCGAGCCGGAGCGGGCGATTGTGTTTCGGGTTTCCTGGGTCGACGATCACGGCAAAGTGCAGGTCAATCGCGGATTCCGCATTCAAATGAACAGCGCCATCGGTCCGTACAAGGGCGGCTTGCGTTTCCACCCTTCGGTGAACCTGGGCGTGTTGAAGTTCCTTGCTTTCGAGCAGACCTTCAAAAACTCCCTGACTTCGTTGCCCATGGGCGGTGGCAAGGGCGGTTCTGACTTCGATCCGAAAGGCAAAAGCGATGCGGAAGTCATGCGTTTCTGCCAGGCCTTCATGAGCGAGCTGTACCGTCACATCGGTGCCGACGTTGACGTGCCGGCTGGTGATATCGGCGTCGGTGCCCGCGAAATCGGTTTCCTGTTCGGCCAGTACAAACGTTTGAGCAACCAGTTCACCAGCGTGCTGACCGGCAAGGGGCCAAGCTATGGCGGCAGTCTGATTCGCCCGGAGGCCACCGGGTTCGGTTGCGTGTATTTCGCCGAGGAAATGCTCAAGCGTCGCGGCCTGACGGTTGAAGGCAAGCGCGTGGCGATCTCTGGTTCCGGCAACGTCGCGCAATACGCGGCACGCAAGGTCATGGACCTGGGCGGTAAAGTGATCTCGCTGTCCGACTCCGAAGGCACGCTGTACTGCGAGAGCGGTTTGACCGAGGCGCAATGGCAAGCAGTACTGGAACTGAAAAACGTCCAGCGCGGGCGCATCAGTGAATTAGCCAGCCGTTTCGGTCTGGAGTTCCTCGCCGGGCAGCACCCGTGGGGACTGAGCTGTGACATCGCGCTGCCATGTGCCACACAAAACGAACTGGATGCCGATGCCGCTCAAGCGTTGTTGCGCAACGGCTGCGTCTGTGTGGCGGAAGGCGCGAACATGCCAACCACTCTTGAGGCGGTGGACCTGTTCATCGACGCCGGCATTCTGTTCGCACCGGGTAAGGCGTCCAACGCCGGCGGGGTTGCCGTGAGCGGGCTGGAGATGTCGCAGAACGCCATGCGCCTGCTGTGGACCGGCGGTGAAGTGGACAGCAAGCTGCATGCGATCATGCAGTCGATCCACCACGCCTGCGTGCATTACGGTGAAGAGAACGGTCAGGTCAACTACGTCAAAGGCGCGAACATCGCCGGTTTCGTCAAGGTCGCCGACGCCATGCTCGCCCAAGGCGTGGTTTAAGCCGGGTCGATGCGGATGATCTCGATCAGGTAATCGCCGGCGGGGCGCTGCCACAGCACCTCGTCACCGAGTTGCGCCCCGAGCAACGCCCGACCCAGCGGCGATCCCCAATTGATCAGGCCTTTGGCGGCAGCGGCCTGGTCTTCACCGACCAGTTGCACGCGTTGCTCAGTGCCATGCTCATCGGTGTAGGTCACCCAGCTGCCGATCTGAACCTTCTTTGTTGATGTCGCGAGCGGCACAACCTGTGCACTTTGCAGGCGTTGGTGGAAATAGCGTAGATCGCGCTCAAGGTTGGCCATCAGCTGTTTGTCAGCCTGATCGCCGCGCGCCGATTGTTCGCCGTGCAGCGCGTGCAACTCGGCGACCTTGTCTTGCAACAGGCTCAGGCCGGCGGGCGTGACGTAATTGGGCTGCGCACTGACCTGCCGCTCGACTGGCTGATCGGCTTGCGCGGCGGCGTTATCTTCATTGATGAAGGCGCGACTCATGGTTTTCTCCCGGTATGGGGTTTGGGCCTGATCGATCGGTTCCTGAATCAATAGTGATACCACTTCACCTCTAGCAATACCTCGTTCTCGGGTGTTGCCAGGTGACTGAATTCGCGCTGGGCACTCAGGCGCACGCCAAGGTTGCGCGACAGTTCCCACTGCTGATTCAGGCTCACACTGCGGCGCACTTCGCCATTGGTGAAAAAATCACCCTTGGTTTCCAGACTGAAGTTGCCCAACGGGTTTTTCCATAGCAGGCCTGTGTTGAAACCCGCCGCAGGAGCAATAAACCCGGCGAAGTCATTGTTGTGTTCCACGCGCACGGTGCCCAGGGCAAAACCCAGCATGTCGTCGCTCAATTGCCAGGTTCCACCACCGCCGCCATTGACGTGGCTGACCAGGGTTTCATCCTCATGCTTTCCCGGTACCCGCTCCAGGCCACCGGTGACTTGCCACGAAAGCGGTTGGAGCAGCTCATTGCGTGGAGTCAGAGAGCGAATGGTCGCCAGGTCCAGTTGCTGTACTTGCCAGTCATTGCCTTCGTACTGACGCAGTTTCAGTTGCAAAATTTCGATCTGCGCACCGAGGGGGAAACTTTCGGCATTGTCGTTGAGGTCGTGATAGGCCATGCGCAGGCCATATTCGCCAAACGCGCGGTCGCCTCGGGTGCCGATTCCGGCCTGCCAGGTGCGGGATTCGTGGCCATCCTCGGGCAGTCCGGGTTGCGGGATGTCCAGCTCCGGTGGCGGGTTCTGGTTGATCGCCCGCAGCAGTTCGAAGCTGCGTTGCGCCCGTTGCGGGTCACGCTCCTGACCGTTGGCGCGGTAGCGTTCCAGACGATAGGCCGCATCGATGATCAGCGCCTGACGGTCGCGGGGTTGCGCCTTGAATTCCGCGGTTTGCAGTTGTTTCTGGTCGGCGCTGACTTTCAGTACCCACTGCTGCTCTTCATCAGTCAATGGCTCGGCACGGCTGAGCAGTTCGCGCTCGCGGGAAGGGCGGTACTGAATGGACTCCACCAGCCCGGCCTCTTTCACGGCTTTGACGGTGTCGGTGGGGATGGCGGTCAGCGGGAATTGCTCGGTCAGCCTCAGACTCGGGCGCGCCACTTGCAGCAGTTCCAGCAGGCGATAAGAGCAGTTTTCGTCGAAGAAGAAATAGTCGAACTGGATCTGTTTGAGTTCCCAGACATGCTCGACCATACGCTCGGTTTCGGCCTTGGTCAGGTTCAGACGGTACTCCCACAGGTCGCGGTTTTCCAGGCTGCGGTATTCCGAGAGTTTTTCCTGGTACGGCACCAGCGCAAACAGTCCCGGATAGCCGCCCATCAAGCCTTTCCAGGCATAGAGGATGCTGTTGTCCGAGCCTTCAATGTAGGCGCCGAAATTGATCGCATAACTGAGCAGCGAGGTCTTGTCACTCTGGACGTCGGCCTGGTCGATGCGCAGCAAGGTATGGCCGAACATTGAGGATGGGCTGTTGAGGTAGGCCGCCGGGAAAATCATCACCGCGCTGTGGGGCGAGACGTCCTTGAACCATTGCTTGAATTCGGTGCAGTCCGGCGTCGGCAGATCGGTCAGGTTGAGTTGCGCTTTGAGCCAACGAGTACGCGCCGGGTAAACGCATTGCGCATGCTGCTCGCCGGCACTGACCGGGGCATACAGCGCGCGTACAGTGGCCGACAATTCGTGGTCCGGGTGCTCGTTGCCATCGGCGGCGAGGAAGAACTTCTTGTCGCTGACATAGCTGCGCCATCCACCGAGCTTGGCGGTTTCGTAATGGCCCAGGGAAATCCAGAAAGGGTCGTTGGCCAGTTGCTGCAAACGTTGATTGTCGATAAGTGGCGCGGCAGACAGCTGGGCGCAGACACAGAGCGCCAGCCAGGCAAGGCGTTTGAGCATAAGTGGCAACTTAAACAGGATAAAAACAAAGACCCAGCGGGGTTGATGCCGCTTAACTGTAGGAGCTGGCTTGCCAGCGATGGTCGTTAACGATGACGCGTGCTAACTGGATGAACACAGCGCCTTAGAGACCATCGCTGGCAAGCCAGCTCCTACAGGTGAATGGCATGGGCAGGTCCAAAAAATAAAACCCGCTTCCCAAGAGAAGCGGGGCGGGTCGAGCTTAAGCTTGAGTAGCGTACTTGGCCAGACGGGGATCGTTCTTCAGAACGGCCAGAGTGTTGGTATGCACATCTTCCGCGGTCACGTCAGCCTTGCTGAAGATCTGCTGGAAGTGCTCGTGAGTGACGGCGGCGAAGTGCGCACGGTCTTCCGGCGCCACGCCCAATACCACGGCATATGTGGTCAGTGCTTCACCCTGACCTTTAGCCATGTCTTCGGACAGCTCGTTCATCATGCCATTCATGGCAAACCAGGATTTGCCGCCATAGGTCAGCGACGCGTTGGTGGCGCAACCGTTGGTGCCAGAGGTCATACCGAAGGTTGCATTACCGGAAGTGCCGTTGGTGGTGGAGGCCAGCATGTGAGCCGGAGTACCACGCTGACCTTCGAACAGCATGTTGCCCCAACCGCAATCCGGGCCGCCAGGCGCCTGAGCCATGGCGTTGATGGATACAACGGTGAAGAGAGTACCAAGAAGAATCCGTTTCATAGCTTTGTTCTCTTGTGTGCGTACCAATGGACAAGGGATCTGGCGCGTATCTGACGCCAGTTGGGCCGGTTATTAGTCCAGCCGCGCAGTTTGGAGTTTAGGCACGATCACGGGGTTCCGTGATTTTTTGCAAAACATACGTTGAAAACAGTGATTTGGCGCCTCTCTGCGCCGGGGTTTCGACTTGTCTATGCTTTGGCCTGAGGCGCTCCTTGCCAGTCAGGCATGGGCAGCGCCAGAATGCCGCTATCTGCCCCGCCTGATTGTTAAGGAAGCCCGATGCCTGATCCTGTTGCTGCCAGCTTGCGTCTAGCGCCCGAAGCGCTGACCCGTCCGTTTTCCGCTGAACAGTTCAGCTTCTCTACCACCAATGATCTGGAGCCCTTTCGCGGTGTGCTTGGCCAGGAACGCGCGGTTGAAGCCTTGCAGTTCGGTGTGGCCATGCCACGCCCCGGTTACAACGTTTTCGTCATGGGCGAGCCCGGCACCGGCCGGTTTTCGTTCGTCAAACGCTACCTGAAAGCCGAAGGCAAGCGCCTGCAGACCCCGGCGGACTGGGTCTACGTTAATAATTTCGATGAGCCGCGCGAGCCGCGCGCATTAGAGTTGCCATCGGGCACCGCCGGTGCCTTTATCGGTGACATCAACGGATTGATCGACAACCTGCTGGCAACCTTTCCAGCAGTGTTCGAACACCCGTCCTACCAGCAGAAAAAAAGCGCTATCGACCGTGCGTTCAATCAGCGCTACGACAAGGCACTGGACATAATCGAGCGTTTGGCCCTGGAGAAAGACGTCGCGCTCTACCGCGACAGCAGCAATATCGCTTTCACTCCGATGCTCGAGGGCAAGGCGCTGGATGAGGCAGAATTCGCCCAGTTGCCGGAAGCCGAGCGCGATCGCTTCCACGAGGACATTTCCAACCTCGAAGAGCGCCTGAACGAAGAACTCGCCAGCCTGCCACAGTGGAAGCGCGAGTCGAGCAATCAGATGCGCCACCTCAACGAAGAAACCATCACCCTGGCCTTGCAGCCATTACTGTCGCCTTTGTCGGAGAAATACGCCGAGAACGCGGCGGTCTGTGGTTACCTGCAAGCCATGCAGGTGTACCTGCTCAAAACCGTGGTCGAGCAACTGGTTGACGACAGCAAGACCGACGCCGTCGCCCGCAAACTGCTGGAAGAACAGTACGCGCCGAGCCTGGTGGTCGGTCATTCGGCCAGTGGCGGTGCACCGGTCGTGTTCGAACCTCACCCGACCTACGAAAACCTGTTTGGCCGCATCGAATACAGTACCGATCAAGGTGCGCTGTACACCACCTATCGACAGCTGCGACCGGGAGCGCTGCACCGGGCCAACGGTGGTTTCCTGATCCTTGAAGCGGACAAAATGCTCAGCGAGCCGTTTGTGTGGGACGCGCTGAAACGTGCCCTGCAATCGCGCAAGCTGAAAATGGAATCGCCACTCGGCGATATGGGCCGTTTCGCCACTATGACCCTGACGCCGCAACATATTCCGCTGCAGGTTAAAGTCGTCATCATCGGTTCCCGTTCGCTCTACTACACGCTGCAAGACCTCGATCCGGACTTCCAGGAGATGTTCCGCGTCCTGGTGGATTTCGACGAAGACATCCCGATGGTCGACGAGAGCCTGGAGCAGTTCGCCCAGTTGCTGAAAACCCGTACCTCGGAGGAAGGCATGGCGCCGTTGACCGCCGATGCCGTGGCGCGACTGGCGACGTACAGCGCGCGTCTGGCCGAGCATCAGGGGCGATTGTCGGCGCGGATCGGTGATCTGTTCCAACTGGTCAGCGAGGCGGACTTCATTCGTCATCTGGCCGCAGACGAAATGACCGACGCCGGTCACATCGAGCGGGCGCTCAAGGCTAAGGCCACCCGCACCGGACGCGTGTCGGCGCGGATTCTCGATGACATGCTGGCGGGGATCATTCTGATCGATACCGCTGGCGCAGCCGTCGGCAAGTGCAACGGGTTAACGGTCCTGGAAGTCGGCGACTCGGCCTTCGGTGTGCCGGCGCGGATTTCCGCCACGGTATACCCGGGCGGCAGCGGCATCGTCGACATCGAGCGTGAGGTCAACCTCGGTCAACCGATCCACTCCAAAGGCGTGATGATCCTCACCGGTTATCTGGGCAGCCGCTACGCCCAGGAGTTCCCGTTGGCGATTTCGGCGAGTATCGCCCTGGAGCAATCCTACGGTTATGTGGATGGCGACAGTGCGTCCCTGGGCGAGGCGTGCACCCTGATTTCGGCCCTGTCGAAAACCCCGCTCAAGCAGTGCTTTGCCATCACCGGTTCGATCAACCAGTTCGGTGAAGTGCAGGCGGTGGGCGGGGTCAACGAGAAGATCGAAGGGTTCTTCCGTCTCTGCGAGGCCCGCGGTCTGACCGGCGAGCAGGGAGCGATCATTCCACACGCCAACGTGGCCACGCTGATGCTCGATGAGAAAGTGCTGGCCGCGGTGCGCGCGGGGCAGTTCCATGTCTACGCGGTACGCCAGGCCGACGAGGCGCTGAGTCTGTTGGTTGGCGAACCGGCGGGCGAACCGGATGAGAATGGCGAGTTTCCGGAAGGCAGTGTCAACGCGCGGGTGGTGGAGCGCTTGCGGGTCATTGCGGAAATGATCAGCGAAGAAGATCTGAAAGAGGCCGAGAAAGAGCTGGCAGTCGAAGCACTGGTGGAGGCCAAGCCTGCATAACACGCCATCAACCCTGTAGGAGCGAAGCTTGCTCGCGAAGACGTAGTGCCAGTCGACATTATTATCGCCTGACACGCCGCCTTCGCGAGCAAGCTTCGCTCCTACAGGTTTTTGGGGGGAGTCGAAATTCAGAAGTGCCATCACTCTGGCGTCAATATTCACACAATGACCATTCGGCGCCTTCTGGTCTGACCTGACGTACTGGTCAAACTTTTCTTCTATTATCAGCTCAGGGATATCGACAGTATCACTGGATCGAGACAGCCTTCCCGTGGAGGCTGAATACCGGATCTACCGAGGGTCGCCGCCATGTCGCGCAACCTCTGCCTCACCCGTCAATGTCTGGGTCTTGTGACTCGTATCGAATGCGCCATCAAGCCATTGGCTGGCGATACGGGCATGTGGACCTTGCTCTTCGCCGCCGGAATGGCCGGCGAGCAACCTTCAGCCATCAAAGCCCAAGGCCCGTTTCATGGCCCTTTCGTTGCTGAGTCCATCCTCGACACCATTGTTGAAAGCCTGACCCTGCACGGCTACGAACTGGCCGACGATCCGCAAATCTGGTGCCTGCATCTGCAAGCCCAGCTGCGGGAAATCAATGGAGGCCGTTGCCGCAACGTCGGTAGCTTCGAGTTCCGGCCCGAACATTGACCCGCACTATTGGGCCAGTTTTGACGTGTCAGCCTTGTCGAGTTTGACCTCGTAACCATATTGCACGGTGGCGAGGTCGGTTCGCTGATAGGTTTCCAGGCGCGTGGGTTGCCCGTAGAAGTAATGCACGGCAAATAGCGGCGGGCCTTCCGGGCTTGCGTCATGGTTGACCGCAAGAATTTCCTTGAGGTAGTTGCCGCTGTCGTCCTTGGCGAAAAAACGCCAGTCCTGATCCGGAAAGATTTTCTGAT
Organism: Pseudomonas sp. ERMR1:02; assembly: GCF_002277815.1. Classification (GTDB taxonomy): domain Bacteria; phylum Pseudomonadota; class Gammaproteobacteria; order Pseudomonadales; family Pseudomonadaceae; genus Aquipseudomonas. The sequence goes on along the minus strand of NZ_NKJI01000004.1, from coordinate 195,117 downwards.
CCACCACCAGTGCATTGCCTTTGAGCTCAAGCCCCTTCGGCAACTGGTGGGCGTCGAGGGTCTTTTTGTCGACAGTGGCCAAAAACAGCGGCATGGAGCCCACCACATAAGCCGGAGTTTCGGGGAACAGGTTCAAGTCGTAAGTGATTGAGCCGCGCAGGGGATCGACCTGATACGCCTCCGGTGGCAGTTCTATCGGCTCATCACGTTTGCCACTGCTGTCCTCGGTGAAGAAACTGACCGGGTTTTCGCCAGGATTGAAAGAGGTGCCGAGCAGTTCATCATTGAAGCTTCTGAGGTGACTGAACTCGATTCGCGCAGCGCTCGGGTCCTCCACCGATTGGCTGATCCTGACACCCTTTTTCAGTTGTTCCTCGGTCAGCGTCGCACCCTTGAGCCAGCTCGGCGCCTGGTCGTCATACACCACCACAGGCAAATTCAGGGGCTCAATAGTCTTTCGCGTGGTATGGCGGTCGAAGCGACGGACCGGCAGGTTCAGATCCTTGCGGGTCACCATGACGGTTGAAAAATCCAGCAGGCTGACTTCGAGGGTTTCGATCGGGCCGTTGAAATACACCTTCGAATAACGGTGGGATTGCTGCTTCTCGAATGTGCGCTGTTCTTCATCGATTTGCTTTTCGAACGCGTCGCTCCAGCTCTTCTGTTGCTGCATTTTCACCAACTGCTGCTGGTAAAAGGCAATCTGCGCAGCGGTTTCGTTGATCGAGCCGGAGCGCGAGAGAAATTGCCCGGTGGCGTCCCTGGCCTGGACGATGAGCGGGTTAAGTGACGTTTCCCCGATCTCCGGGGCCTGTGGCGCACTGTTATTGAATTCGAGTTCGGCGTAGTTATTGGTCAGTTTCAGCAGCGTGACGCTGAGGTTGTCATTGGTACGCGTCTGGCCAACATCCTTTTTCGTCAGGTCGAAGCTGTAGATCCGGCTTGGTGCAATGACTTCCACCTTGCCTAGCAGGCTGACCGGCTGCGGCTGCTTCTTGATATCGATATCGAGGCCCTCGATGAACGGATAGGTCACGGTCAGGTCATCGGGGTTGGTCAGGTTGGAGCTCGAGGGGCTCAACTGAATGCCGGGATCGGTTTCAGACCATTCCGGCTGGAAGGCAATGACACGTTTGTTGCTCAGGGTGACTGACTGCCACTCCAGGCCATGGGGAAAGAGAAACGTGGCCGCAATGCTGAAGCTGAAAGGAAACACCGGCTGCAGGTCGGTCAGGTAGTCGGAGCTGGAATCTTTATGCAACACGAACAGGCCGTTGATGTAGGTGTCGACCAGGGCCTGCGGTGTGGGGTAGTGCTTGAGGACGGCGAGGGCATCTTCACCGTATTCGGTCACCACCGGTTTGCTGTCGAGCTTGAGTTGCGCGCGTTCGAGTAGCAACAGCGAGCCGCCGAGCTCGGCCACGGCATCCTTGAGTTTCGGGTCGGCAATGGCATCCAGCGATTTTTCGAACTGCGCCGTCTTTTCCTCAAGGCTGACCTCGCGCTTCTCGTCGCTGGGCGAGCAGCCACTGAGCAACAGTACCAGGCAGATTACGGCACTGGTTAAAGGCAAACGCAGATCCATTTCCAGTCTTCCTGTCCGATATCACTGAGCTGTCAATGGTTTGGACACTAGCAGAAAAACTTTGACACACACGCGCAGGTGGCGGATTTCCCGATGGTTTCTGGGCGCAACAGGCGGCTGTTATACTCGCGCCCATTTTCAAACACGTGTGAGATTCAATGGAACGCTTTATCGAAAACACAATGTACGCCTCCCGCTGGCTGCTGGCGCCAATCTACTTCGGCCTGTCCCTTGGGCTGCTGGCCTTGGCGCTGAAATTCTTCCAGGAAGTCTTCCACGTCATCCCAAACGTCTTTTCGATGGCTGAATCTGATCTGATCCTGGTGCTGCTGTCGTTGATCGACATGGCGCTGGTAGGCGGCTTGCTGGTGATGGTGATGATATCCGGCTACGAAAACTTCGTTTCCCAGCTGGACATCGATGACAGCAAGGAAAAACTCAACTGGCTGGGCACCATGGACTCGTCTTCCCTGAAGATGAAGGTCGCGGCTTCCATCGTGGCGATTTCTTCCATCCATTTGCTGCGCATCTTCATGGACGCCAAGAACGTCGATCCCGAGCATTTGCAGTGGTACGTGATCATTCACATGACGTTCGTGGTGTCGGCATTCGCCATGGGCTATCTGGATAAATTAACCAAGCACTGATTTACCCTCCCTCTGTATGAGCTAGGCTTGCCCGCGAAGGCGGTGTTACAGGCACACCTATGTTGTCTGACACAGCCTCTTCGCGGGCAAGCCTCGCTCCTACAGCGGATTGTGAAACAGACGAGCGGCATGATTTGTGGCTTGTACTTTGATGCGTCGAGGCATATGCCTGTAAAGGTATGACTCGCCACTGCACGAGGTGCGCTCATGAACCTGCAAGAGTTGAATGCTTATGCCGTCGCCGGGAAGGTCGATGAGCTGAATCTGATCTCGATGGAAGGCGGGATCTACCTGCTGGAGGCACGGATGCATGGCGCAGCCTATCCTTTGAGCGATACACACGGTCACATGATGCACCTGCGCTCGGTGGAGCATGCCCGTGATGTGCTGCGCTCCTTTCCCAAGCTGAACTTCAACCTTGTGCACACCCTGGTGCATGACGAGATGTGCGGGCTCGGTGGCATTGAAGAAAATCTGAAGGTGCCAATCGACCTTCGTTCCACGCGACAGGGCTGACACCCTCATCAACACGATGGCATCTGTGCTAGTCTGCTGGCCCTTTTGGTTCCGGGCGCACCGGGACGCGCTGTGCACGCACGGCAAGTTCCCGGGCCGTCCACACAGCGGAGCAGTGTCATGTCCGAAGTAAATCTGTCCACCGACGAAACCCGCGTCAGCTACGGTATCGGCCGTCAGCTGGGCGACCAACTGCGCGACAACCCGCCACCGGGCGTTAGCCTGGACGCGATCCTGGCAGGTCTGACTGACGCCTTCGCAGGCAAGGAAAGCCGTGTGGGTCAGGAAGAAATGTCCGCCAGCTTCAAGGTGATCCGCGAAATCATGCAAGCCGAAGCTGCAGCCAAGGCTGAAGTGGCCGCTGGCGAAGGCTTGGCCTTCCTGGCTGAAAACGCCAAGCGTGACGGCATCACCACCCTGGCTTCCGGTCTGCAGTTCGAAGTACTGACTGCTGGTGAAGGCGCCAAGCCATCCCGTGAAGACACCGTGCGTACCCACTACCACGGCACCCTGATCGACGGCACTGTGTTCGACAGCTCCTACGATCGTGGCCAGCCTGCAGAATTCCCGGTCGGTGGCGTAATCGCCGGCTGGACCGAAGCCCTGCAACTGATGAATGCCGGCAGCAAATGGCGCCTGTACGTGCCGAGCGAACTGGCTTACGGCGCTCAAGGCGTTGGCAGCATTGCGCCGCACAGCGTACTGGTGTTCGAAGTCGAACTGCTCGACGTTCTGTAAGCTTTTGATCTTGTAGGAGCTAGCTTGCTCGCGATGAACCCAAGGACACCGCGTTCATTCAGAATGCACGCGTTATCGTTGACGTTCTTCGCGAGCAAGCTCGCTCCTACAGGGTTTTGTGTTTCTCATACTTCGATCTTGTGATGCAGTTCGGTTGTCGGGCGCAATGCCCGGGCATAGCAGAACAGGAACAGATTTCTCACCACCTCCTTGAGCACCACCGGCTCGCTGGAACTCAAACCATTGAGGTCCAGGTCACCTTGATCCTGCAACTCGCTCAAGGCTTCTTCTTCAAGCACCGCACAGACTTCCCCGGTTTCCCGATGCAGGATCCTCAGGTAAGGGTGTGGACGGTCCAGCCAGGCATCGATCAAATAAGTCATGTCTCATCTCCATTGATTGGTTATCAATGAGAATAATTCGTATTCATCAAATAGCAAGGGTCTATTGGCCGATTGCGGCTTTTTGCGGGTAAAGATTGAGTAAGGTCAAGGCTGGGGCGTTTGGCTATTGCGAGGATTTGTTGGGTGAGGCGGGAGGAGGGCGAGCCTCCATCCCACGCAGGGCGTGGGATGGAATACGGCGTTATCAGACTTTTCTGACGAACTCGGATTTGAGTTTCATAGGGCCGATGCCGTCGATCTTACAGTCGATGTCATGATCGCCGTCGCACAGACGGATGTTCTTGACCTTGGTGCCGACCTTGACCACCAGGGAAGTGCCTTTGACCTTGAGGTCCTTGATCACGGTGATGGTATCGCCGTCCTGCAGGACGTTGCCGACCGAATCCTTTTTCACCGCGTCATCGGACACCGCTTGGGTTTCGCCGCTGGCGGACCATTCGTGGGCGCACTCGGGGCAGATCAGCTGGGCGCCGTCTTCATAGGTGTATTCGCAATTGCATTTCGGGCAGGGTGGCAACGTGCTCACTAAGGCTCCTTGGATTCAGGATCGCTAAAAAGCGCACATTATATAGGGTTTTTCCAGGGAGGAACTAATCCTGTAGGAGCGAGCATGCTTGCGATGGAGGCTAACGATTGCGCGGGATACCTGAATGCCCGCGTTATCGTTAACGACCATCGCGAGCATGCTCGCTCCTACAGGAAAGCGTTTAGTGCGTGCGGGCTACCGCAAACTCGCTCAATTCGACCAGCGCATCGCGATATTCGCTGGCGGGCAGCGCTTCGAGGCACTTGATCGCACGCGCTACGTAATCGCGGGCCAATTTTGCGGTGTAGTCCAGCGAGCCCGAGGCTTCCACGGCTGCACGGATGCTTTCCAGATCTTCGATTCCGCCTTTCTGGATCGCCTTGCGCACCAAGGCTGCCTGTTCCGGCGTGCCTTCGCGCATGGTGTAGATCAGCGGGAGGGTCGGTTTGCCTTCGGCCAGATCGTCACCGACGTTCTTGCCCAGGGTTTCAGCGTCGCCTTTGTAGTCCAGCAGGTCGTCGACCAGTTGGAAAGCCACGCCCAGGTGATCGCCGAAGGTGCGCAGCGCTTCGCTCTGCTCAGGCGTTGCACCGGCCAGGGCCGCAGCGCTGTGGGTCGAGGCTTCGAAGAGCATCGCGGTCTTGCCGCGGATGACTTCCATGTAGGTTTCTTCGGTGGTGCTGGCGTCACGGACCTTCGACAACTGCAACACTTCGCCTTCGGCGATGATGCGCGTAGCTTGCGAAAGGATCTTCATCACCGGCATGGAGCCCAGTTCGACCATCATTTCGAAGGAGCGCGAATACAGGAAATCTCCCACCAGCACACTTGGCGCATTGCCCCACATGGCGTTGGCGGTCGAGCGGCCGCGGCGCATACCGGACATATCGACCACGTCGTCATGCAACAGGGTCGCGGTGTGCAGAAATTCGATGGTCGCGGCCAGCAGGCGCATGTCATCGCCTTCGCGGCCCAGAGCCTTGCCACACAGCAACACTAATAAAGGTCGAAGGCGTTTGCCGCCGGCCGAAGTGATGTAGTCGCCGATTTTGGAAACCAGCGGCACTCGGGAAGTCAGCTGCTTCTTGATGATGCCGTCGACGGCGCTAAAATCGTCCGCCACCGCGCGGTAGAAAGCTTGGGGTTGCATCAGCGACAGTCGCTCCAGAAGGGTTGCGCGGCATGCTAGGACCCACGTTCGGGCCTGTCAAGGCGCGATGGACGGCCTATTGCAAGGCGCTCGTGCCTTGCGTACAATCGCGCACCCTGAACTTCCTGGGCAGCACCTGCCTTACGCAATTGCAAACGGGCCTTCCAGCCCAATGCAGCCATGCCAGCCAATACCTCTTCTTATAAAGAGCTGGGTGAGCAGGATTATCGGAGAAATACCATGTCTTATGCAGTAATCGTTACTGGCGGCAAGCAATACAAGGTCGCCCCGGGTGAATACCTGAAGATCGAAAAACTGGAAATCGCTACCGGCGAATCCGTTACTTTTGATCGCGTTCTGTTGGTTGCCAATGGCGACGACGTGAATATCGGCGCTCCAGTTGTTGCCGGCGCTACCGTTGTGGCTGAAGTGATCTCCCAAGGTCGTCACGATAAAGTCCGCATCATCAAGTTCCGTCGTCGTAAGCACCACATGAAGCGTATGGGCCACCGCCAGTGGTACACCGAGATCAAAATCACCGGTATTCAGGCTTAATTTCAGCCTAATTCCTCACTAGGAGAATTGACTCATGGCACACAAAAAAGCTGGTGGTAGTACCCGTAACGGTCGCGACTCAGAAGCCAAACGCCTTGGCGTGAAGATGTATGGCGGCCAGGTTATCATTCCGGGCAACATCATCGTGCGTCAGCGCGGCACCCAATTCCACGCCGGTTACGGTGTTGGCATGGGTAAAGATCACACTCTGTTCGCTAAAATCGACGGCGTGATCAAGTTCGAAGTAAAAGGCGCTTTCAATCGCCGTTACGTGAGCATTGTCCCGAAGACTGAAGTCGTCGCGGCATAATTACGTAGATGCTGGAAAAGCCCTGTCTCGCGACGGGGCTTTTTCGTTTGTGGGGTGAGTCTCTTGCAAAACTGTTTGTATGGGCTGCCGGCGCTGGTTTTTGCGGTCGTTGATTGAGGTCGCTGCGCTCATTTTTGCAAGAGTCTTATGTCTTGGTTTTTTCGGCTCGTCCGTATGGCGAGAGGCGTTTTGTTATGAAGTTTGTTGATGAAGTATCGATTCGAGTAAAGGCTGGCGACGGCGGTAACGGTTGCATGAGTTTCCGTCGCGAAAAATTCATCGAAAACGGTGGTCCGAACGGTGGTGATGGCGGTGATGGTGGCTCGGTCTACATGATCGCCGACGAAAACCTCAACACCCTGGTGGACTACCGTTACACCCGTCACTTCGATGCTGAGCGTGGCTCCAACGGCGGCAGCACCGACTGCACCGGCAAGAAAGGTGAAGAGTTGGTGCTGCGTGTGCCGGTTGGCACCACGGTGATCGACTCCGCGACTCAAGAAGTGATCGGTGACCTGACCAAGGCTGGCCAGAAATTGTTGGTTGCTCATGGCGGCTGGCACGGTCTGGGTAATACCCGTTTCAAATCCAGTACCAATCGGGCGCCACGCCAGACTACGCCGGGCAAGCCGGGCGAGCAGCGTGACCTCAAGCTGGAAATGAAAGTGCTGGCAGACGTGGGTCTGCTGGGATTGCCAAACGCTGGCAAAAGTACCTTTATCCGTTCGGTATCCGCCGCCAAGCCGAAAGTCGCCGACTATCCGTTCACCACGCTGGTGCCAAACCTGGGCGTGGTCAGCGTCGATCGTTGGAAAAGCTTCGTGGTTGCGGACATTCCGGGTCTGATCGAAGGCGCTTCCGATGGTGCAGGTCTGGGGATTCGCTTCCTCAAGCACTTGTCGCGTACGCGTCTGCTGCTGCACCTCGTCGACATGGCGCCACTGGATGAAACCAGTGCTCCGGATGCTGCAGAGGTCATCGTCAACGAGCTGACCAAGTTCAGCCCGTCCTTGGCGGAGCGTGATCGCTGGCTGATCCTGAACAAATGTGATCAGATCCTTGATGAAGAGCACGATGCTCGCGTCAAGGAAATCGTTGATCGTCTGGAGTGGACGGGTCCGGTTTACGTGATCTCGGCCATCGCCAAGCAGAACACCGAGCGTCTGTGTCACGACATCATGCGTTACCTGGAAGATCGTGCTGATCGTCTGGCTAACGACCCGGCCTACAAAGAAGAGTTGGCCGAGCTCGATCAGCGCATCGAAGATGAAGCCCGTGCCCAGCTGCAGGCGTTGGATGATCAGCGTGCCCTGCGTCGCAGCGGCGTGAAGTCGGTCCACGACATCGGTGACGATGATTGGGATGAAGAAGATGTGGATGACGAAGATGGTCCGGAAATCATTTACGTGCGTGACTGATTCGTTGCGATAAACTTAAGCGCCGCTCAATCGAGCGGCGTTTTAGTATCTGGAAATCGTTAGTCACGAATAACGTCACGGGCAGCGTTGTGTCGCGCTGCCCTCAAGCTAAGGTTGAAGATGATGCGGAGCAAGGTGACAGGTGCGCAGCGTTGGGTCGTGAAAATCGGCAGCGCTTTGCTGACGGCGGACGGCAAGGGTCTGGATCGCGCGGCAATGGGTGTCTGGGTAGAGCAGATGGTGGCCTTGCATGAGGCGGGTGTCGAGCTGGTGCTGGTGTCCTCCGGGGCGGTGGCGGCAGGTATGAGCCGTCTGGGCTGGACCTCGCGACCCAGTGCGATGCATGAACTCCAGGCCGCGGCTGCAATCGGTCAGATGGGGTTGGTGCAGGCCTGGGAGTCGAGCTTTGCTGAGCATGGCCGGCACACCGCGCAGATTCTGCTGACCCACGATGATCTGTCCGACCGCAAGCGCTACTTGAACGCCCGCAGTACCTTGCGCGCTCTGGTCGAGCTGAAGGTTATTCCGGTGATCAACGAGAACGACACCGTGGTCACCGACGAAATCCGTTTCGGCGACAACGATACGCTGGCGGCGCTGGTGGCCAATCTGGTCGAGGCGGACTTGCTGGTGATCCTGACGGATCGCGATGGCATGTTTGACGCCGATCCGCGCAACAATCCGGATGCTCAGCTGATTTACGAGGCGCGCGCCGATGATCCGGCGCTTGATGCGGTGGCGGGCGGTACCGGTGGTGCGCTGGGGCGCGGTGGCATGCAGACCAAATTGCGCGCTGCGCGTCTGGCGGCGCGTTCCGGCGCGCATACGATCATCGTCGGTGGGCGCCTTGAGCGCGTACTGGATCGCCTGAAGGCGGGTGAGCGCATCGGCACCTTGCTTTCGCCAGAGCGCGGCATGTTGGCGGCGCGCAAGCAGTGGCTGGCTGGGCATTTGCAAACCCGTGGCACGTTGGTGCTGGATGCGGGTGCAGTGACGGCGTTGTCCCAGGGCAACAAGAGTTTGCTGCCCGTGGGTGTGAAATTGGTCCAGGGCAGCTTTCGTCGTGGCGAGATGGTAGTTTGCGTGGCGCCGGACGGTCGAGAGATCGCTCGTGGCCTGGCCAACTACAGTGCGCTGGAGGCACAAAAAATCATCGGTCAGTCGTCTGATGCGATTGTCGGTTTGTTGGGTTACATGGCTGAGCCGGAACTGGTTCATCGCGATAACCTGATCCTGGTCTGAAGGAATACCTCCATGCGCGTGGCAAAAGGATTGTTGGGGTTGCTGCTGGCGATACCGCTGTTGGCTTCGGCTGAGGAAATTGGCCAGGTGTCTACGGTGTTCAAATTCGTCGGTCCGAACGACCGGATTATCATCGAGGCGTTCGATGATCCGAAGGTTGAGGGTGTGACCTGCTATCTTTCGCGCGCCAAGACTGGTGGTGTGAAGGGTGGTCTGGGATTGGCTGAGGACCGTGCCGAGGCTTCGATTGCTTGTCGTCAGGTCGGGCCCATTCGCTTTAAGGGTGAGCTGAAGGATGGTGACGAGGTGTTCAAGGAGCGCACATCCCTGGTGTTCAAGACCATGCAGGTGGTGCGTTTCCTCGACAAAAAGCGCAATACACTGGTTTATCTGGTCTACAGCGATCGTTTGATCGAAGGTAGTCCGCAGAATGCGGTGACGGCAATTCCGATTTTGCCGTGGGCGAACGCTCAATAGTCTCGCGCAGTACGAAATGTGGGAGCGGGCTTGCTCGCGAATGCGGTTTAACATTCAGCATTGATGTGGCTGAAAGTGGGCTTTCGCGAGCAAGTCGAATCGTCGCACCGCCGCTCCCACATATTTTTGCGCTGAATTCACCAAATTGCAGGCAATAAAAAACCGACCCTGAGGTCGGTTTTTTAATGAGCGTGTCGCTTAGGCAGCAGCGGCAACGTTCAGGGCCTTTACGTGGCCATTCAAGCGGCTCTTATGGCGAGCGGCTTTGTTCTTGTGGATGATGCCTTTATCGGCCATACGGTCGATAACTGGCACAGCCAGAACGTAAGCAGCTTGAGCTTTAGCAGCGTCTTTTGCGTCGATGGCCTTAACTACATTCTTGATGTAGGTACGAACCATGGAACGCAGGCTGGCGTTGTGGCTGCGACGCTTCTCAGCCTGTTTTGCACGTTTTTTGGCGGAAGGTGAGTTGGCCACCGTCGAGCTCCTCGAAAGACTTTTTAGGAAATAGCAAACAAAATAGGCCGCGAATCATGCCGATGAGTTGAAGTCTTGTCAAGGGCGGAGGAAACGTTCCGCTAAGTGGTCGGCCCCGACCCCATGAAAACTACTGCGCTCGGCAATACAGCGTTGAAAGCAGGCTCGAAATGCTCATTGACGTTCGTCAACTCCGCTTTCTCGCCTGCTTTCGCCTTGTCTTGCCTTCGCTCGTCACGTTTTCATGAGGTCGTCTGCGCGGGATATTTCTTTCCGGCGTGTGACCTGTAAACTCGCGAGCTTTGGCTCTGTGCTGTTGCGGCGCGGAGTATCGCATAAGTAGGCGCGTAGTTCGCCTGCTGTTTATCGACAGGCACAAACTCTTTCAATGAATCTGCTCAAATCGTTGGCCGCCGTCAGCTCTATCACGATGCTTTCCCGGGTTCTCGGGTTTGTTCGTGACACCCTTATTGCGCGCGCATTTGGCGCGGGAATGGCGACCGACGCCTTCTTTATCGCCTTTAAATTGCCCAATCTGTTGCGACGCATCTTCGCCGAAGGGGCGTTTTCCCAGGCGTTCGTGCCGATTCTTGCCGAATATAAAACCCAGAAGGGTGAAGAGGCGACGCGAACGTTTATTGCCTATGTCTCGGGCTTGTTAACGCTGGTTTTGGCGCTGGTGACGGTGTTGGGCATGCTTGCCGCACCGTGGGTCATCTGGGTGACGGCGCCGGGTTTCGCCGACACCCCGGAAAAATTCGAACTGACCTCCAGTCTGTTACGGGTGACCTTTCCCTATATTTTGCTGATTTCACTGTCTTCACTGGCAGGCGCGATTCTCAATACGTACAACCGTTTTTCGGTGCCGGCCTTCGTGCCGACACTGCTTAACGTAAGCATGATTGTTTTTGCGCTGTTCCTGACGCCATATTTCAATCCGCCAGTGATGGCGCTGGGTTGGGCGGTTCTGGTGGGCGGCCTGGCACAGTTGCTCTATCAGCTGCCACACCTGAAAAAAATCGGCATGCTGGTGCTGCCGCGCCTGAACGTGCGTGACAGTGGCGTCTGGCGCGTGATGAAGCAGATGCTGCCGGCGATCCTCGGGGTGTCGGTGAGTCAGATTTCGCTGATCATCAACACCATTTTTGCCTCGTTCCTGGTCGCCGGTTCCGTATCCTGGATGTACTACGCCGATCGCTTGATGGAGCTGCCGTCCGGCGTATTGGGCGTGGCATTGGGGACGATTCTGCTGCCGACCCTGGCCAAGACCTACGCCAACAAGGATCGTCAGGAATATTCGCGCATCCTCGATTGGGGTCTGCGTCTGTGTTTCGTGCTGGTATTGCCTTGCGCACTGGCGTTGGGGATTCTGGCCGAACCACTGACGGTTTCATTGTTCCAGTACGGTCAGTTCAATGCTTTTGACGCGGCCATGACCCAGCGAGCGCTGATCGCCTACTCGGTCGGGTTACTCGGAATTATTGTAATTAAAGTGCTGGCGCCAGGCTTTTATGCGCAACAAAACATCCGAACTCCGGTAAAAATCGCGATTTTCACCTTGGTCGTCACGCAGTTGTTCAACCTCGTACTGATCGGCCCGCTGGCTCACGCCGGCCTGGCGCTCGCCATCAGTGCTGGGGCCTGTCTCAATGCCGGGCTGCTTTTCTATCAACTGCGCAAGCAGCAGATGTACCAGCCGCAACCGGGTTGGGCGAAGTTCGGCTTCAAGCTGGTGATCGCGGTGGCCGTGATGTCCGGCGTGCTGCTGGTCGGGATGCACTTCATGCCGGCCTGGGGCGAGGGGCATATGCTTGAGCGTTTCCTGCGCCTGGGCGCCTTGGTGGCCGCCGGTGTGGTGGCGTATTTCGGCATGTTAGTGTTGATGGGCTTCCGTTTGCGCGACTTCAATCGCCAAGCGCTGGGCTGAGGATAAAACCTCGATAAGCACGGGCGGGCCGGCATTTTTGTCGGCTCGATTACTTTGGGTTGCGGTGTTGCCTGTCGTCGGCCGCCGGGTGTGGTTATAATCGACCACTTTATGAGCAAGAAGCGCGTTATGCAGCTGGTTCGAGGCCTCCACAATCTGCGCCCCCAGCATCGGGGCTGCGTCGCCACTATTGGCAACTTTGACGGTGTACACCGTGGCCACCAGGCCATCCTGGCGCGGCTGCGTGAACGTGCGCTCGAGTTGGGCGTGCCCAGCTGCGTGGTGATTTTCGAACCGCAGCCAAGGGAGTTCTTCGCACCCGATACGGCGCCCGCGCGTCTGGCCCGGCTGCGGGACAAGCTGCAGTTGCTGGCCGCCGAAGGTGTCGACCGGGTCCTGTGCCTGGCGTTCAATCAGCGTCTGAGCAAGCTCAGTGCCAGCGAATTTGTCGATACCATTCTGGTGGATGGCCTCGGCGTGCAGCACCTTGAAGTCGGTGACGACTTTCGTTTCGGCTGTGACCGGGTAGGGGATTTCGATTTCCTGCAACAGGCCGGCGTCATGCAGGGCTTTACCGTCGAAGCGGCGCAGACCGTCGAGCTGGACGGCATCCGGGTCAGCAGCACCCAGGTGCGTAATGCACTGGCCGCCGCTGACTTTGTCCTGGCCGAACGTCTGCTCGGCCGCCCGTACCGGATTGCCGGTCGCGTGCTGCACGGCCAGAAGCTGGCGCGGCAGCTGGGTACGCCCACCGCCAACATTCAACTCAAGCGTCGTCGCGTACCGTTGACCGGGGTTTATCTGGTCAACGTCGACATCGACGGCAAGACCTGGCCAGGCGTCGCCAATATCGGCGTTCGCCCTACCGTCCAGGGAGATGGCAAAGCCCACCTCGAAGTACACCTTTTAGATTTTGCCGGCGATCTGTATGACCGGCGTTTGACGGTGGTTTTCCACCACAAGCTGCGTGAAGAGCAGCGTTTCGCCTCTCTGGAGGCGCTGAAAACGGCGATCAACGCGGATGTCGCCGCCGCCCGTGCACTAGCCGCACCTAGCGCCCATCGCTAATGAAGAGCCTTAAATGACCGACTATAAAGCCACGCTAAACCTTCCGGACACCGCCTTCCCAATGAAGGCCGGCCTGCCTCAGCGCGAACCGCAGATTCTGCAGCGCTGGGACAGCATTGGCCTGTACGGAAAGTTGCGCGAAATTGGCAAGGATCGTCCGAAGTTCGTCCTGCACGACGGCCCTCCATACGCCAACGGCACGATTCACATCGGTCATGCACTGAACAAGATTCTCAAGGACATGATCATCCGCTCGAAGACCCTGTCGGGCTTCGATGCGCCGTATGTTCCGGGCTGGGACTGCCACGGTCTGCCGATCGAGCACAAGGTCGAAGTGACCCACGGCAAGAACCTGGGCGCGGACAAGACCCGCGAACTGTGCCGGGCCTACGCCACCGAGCAGATCGAAGGCCAGAAATCCGAATTCATCCGTCTGGGCGTGTTGGGCGACTTCGCCAACCCGTACAAGACCATGGACTTCAAGAACGAGGCCGGTGAAATCCGCGCCTTGGCCGAAATCGTCAAGGGCGGTTTCGTGTTCAAAGGCCTCAAGCCTGTGAACTGGTGCTTTGACTGCGGTTCGGCCCTGGCTGAAGCGGAAGTCGAGTACGAGAACAAGAAGTCCTCGACCATCGACGTGGCGTTCCCGATTGCCGATGAAGCCAAACTGGCTGCCGCCTTCGGTCTGCCGTCGCTGACCAAGCCTGCTTCGATCGTGATCTGGACCACCACACCGTGGACCATCCCGGCCAACCAGGCGCTGAACGTCCACCCGGAATTCAACTACGCCCTGGTTGATGTCGGCGACAAGCTGCTGGTGCTGGCTGAAGAGCTGGTCGAGTCGTGCCTGGCCCGCTATAGCCTGGAAGGTTCAGTCATCGCGACCACCACCGGTAAAGAGCTGGAACTGATTAACTTCCGTCACCCGTTCTACGATCGCCTGTCGCCAGTTTATCTGGCCGAGTACGTTGAACTGGGCGCCGGCACAGGCGTGGTTCACTCCGCTCCGGCCTACGGCGTTGACGACTTCGTGACCTGCAAGAAATACGGCATGGTCAACGATGACATCCTCAATCCAGTACAAAGCAACGGTGTTTACGCGACCTCGCTGGAATTTTTCGGCGGCCAGTTCATCTGGAAGGCCAACCCGGCCATCGTCGACAAACTGACCGAAGTCGGTGCGCTGCTGCACACCACCATCATCGAACACAGCTACATGCACTGCTGGCGCCACAAGACGCCGCTGATCTACCGCGCCACCGCGCAGTGGTTCATCGGCATGGACAAGCAGCCAACCACTGGCGACACCCTGCGCCAGCGCTCGATCAAAGCCATCGAAGACACCAAATTCGTCCCGGCCTGGGGCCAGGCGCGCCTGCACTCGATGATCGCCAACCGTCCGGACTGGTGCATCTCCCGTCAGCGCAACTGGGGCGTGCCGATCCCGTTCTTCCTGAACAAGGAGAGCGGCGAGCTGCACCCACGTACCGTCGAGCTGATGGAAATCGTGGCCAAGCGTGTCGAAGTCGAAGGCATCGAGGCCTGGTTCAAGCTGGACGCCGCCGAACTGCTGGGCGATGAAGCGCCGCAGTACGACAAGATCAGCGACACGCTGGACGTCTGGTTCGACTCGGGCACCACGCACTGGCACGTCCTGCGCGGTTCGCACCCGATGGGCCACGAAACCGGTCCACGTGCCGATCTGTACCTGGAAGGCTCGGACCAGCACCGCGGCTGGTTCCATTCGTCGTTGCTGACCGGCTGCGCTATCGACAACCACGCACCGTATCGCGAGCTGCTGACCCACGGTTTCACCGTTGACGAGTCCGGCCGCAAGATGTCGAAGTCGTTGGGCAACGTGATTGCGCCGCAAAAGGTCAACGACACACTGGGCGCCGACATCATGCGTCTGTGGGTGGCGTCTACCGATTACTCGGGCGAAATGGCGGTTTCCGAGCAGATTCTGCAACGCAGTGCGGACGCCTACCGGCGTATCCGTAACACCGCACGTTTCCTGCTCTCGAACCTGACCGGTTTCAACCCGGCTACCGACCTCTTGCCGGCCGAAGAAATGCTGGCACTGGACCGTTGGGCCGTGGACCGCACCCTGCTGCTGCAACGCGAGTTGCAAGAGCACTACAGCGAATACCGCTTCTGGAACGTCTACTCCAAGATCCACAACTTCTGCGTGCAGGAGCTGGGCGGTTTCTACCTGGATATCATCAAGGACCGTCAGTACACCACTGGCGCCAACAGCAAGGCTCGCCGTTCGGCGCAAACCGCGCTGTTCCACATCAGCGAAGCGTTGGTGCGCTGGATCGCGCCGATCCTGGCATTCACCGCCGACGAGCTGTGGCAATACCTGCCGGGCGAGCGCAATGAGTCGGTCATGCTCAATACCTGGTACGAAGGCCTGAGCGAACTGCCGGAAGGCTTCGAGCTGGACCGTGCGTATTGGGATCGAATCATGGCGGTCAAGGTCGCGGTCAACAAGGAAATGGAAATCCAGCGCGCGGCCAAGGCCGTCGGTGGCAACCTGCAAGCCGAAGTAACGCTGTTCGCCGAAGACGCCCTGAGTGCCGATCTGGCCAAGCTGAGCAACGAGCTGCGATTCGTCCTGATCACGTCCACCGCCAGTGTTGCACCGTTTGTGCAGGCACCGGCCGACGCCGTGGTTACCGACGTTGCCGGTCTGAAGCTCAAAGTGGTCAAGTCGAGCCATGCCAAGTGCGCCCGTTGCTGGCACTGCCGTGAAGACGTCGGCGTGAACCCGGAGCATCCGGAGATTTGCGGTCGTTGCGTCGACAACATCAGCGGCGCTGGTGAGGTTCGCCACTATGCCTAATGCCGTTGGCCGTTTTGGGCGGCTGAGCTGGCTCTGGTTGAGTTTGCTGGTCCTGGTCATCGACCAGGCCAGCAAGTTCTACTTTGAAGGCAAGCTCGCGATGTACCAGCAGATCGTGGTGATCCCCGATTACTTCAGCTGGACCCTGGCCTACAACACCGGCGCGGCGTTCAGCTTCCTGGCCGATAGCTCTGGCTGGCAGCGCTGGTTGTTTGCCTTGATTGCGGTCGTGGTCAGTGCGGTGCTGGTGGTCTGGCTCAAACGCCTGGGGCGCAACGAAACCTGGCTGGCAGTCGCTTTGGCGCTGGTGCTGGGCGGCGCGCTCGGCAATCTGTATGACCGCATTGCCTTGGGCCATGTGATCGATTTCATTCTGGTGCACTGGCAAAACCGCTGGTACTTCCCTGCGTTCAACTTTGCCGACAGTGCTATCACTGTTGGCGCTGTAATGCTGGCACTGGATATGTTCAAAAGTAAAAAGACCGGAGAAGCCGTTCATGACTGAACAGGTATTGGCTGAACAACGTATCGGCCAGAACACGGAAGTCACCTTGCATTTCGCATTGCGCCTGGAGAATGGCGACACCGTGGACAGCACCTTCGATAAGGCTCCGGCGACCTTCAAGGTCGGTGATGGCAACCTGCTCCCAGGTTTCGAAGCGGCGCTGTTCGGTTTCAAGGCGGGCGACAAGCGTACGCTGAACATCGAGCCGGAAAACGCTTTCGGCCAGCCCAACCCGCAAAACGTGCAGATCATCCCGCGCTCACAGTTCCAGGACATGGACCTGTCACCGGGTTTGCTGGTGATCTTCAATGATGCGGCCAATACTGAATTGCCCGGCGTGGTAAAAGAGTTCGATGACGCGCAAGTGACCATCGACTTCAACCATCCGCTGGCCGGCAAGACGCTGACCTTTGACGTGGAAATCATCTCGGTCAAAGCGTTGTAACCGCTTTTCTGTAGGAGCCGGCTTGCCGGCGAAGAGGCGCTGAAACCTTGCGGTGAATCAAAGGGCCCCTTCGCTGGCAAGCCAGCTCCTACAGCGGGTTGTAATGATCTAATTTCTGGCGCAAGACACGAGGCACAGCATGCAAATCAAACTCGCCAACCCCCGTGGCTTCTGCGCCGGTGTGGACCGGGCGATCGAAATCGTCAACCGCGCCCTGGAAGTCTTCGGGCCGCCGATCTATGTGCGCCATGAAGTGGTGCACAACAAATTCGTCGTCGAAGACCTGCGCAACCGTGGCGCGATCTTTGTCGAGGAACTGGATCAGGTGCCGGACGACGTGATCGTGATCTTCAGTGCTCACGGTGTTTCCCAGGCTGTGCGTACCGAAGCCACCGGCCGTGGCCTGAAAGTGTTCGATGCCACATGCCCGCTGGTGACCAAGGTGCACATCGAAGTCGCGCGCTACAGCCGCGACGGTCGTGAATGCATCCTCATCGGCCACGCCGGTCACCCGGAAGTCGAAGGCACCATGGGTCAGTACGATGCCAGCAACGGCGGGGCGATCTATCTGGTCGAAGACGAAAAAGACGTCGCTGCGTTGCAAGTGCACAACCCGGAAAAACTCGCTTTCGTGACCCAGACCACGCTGTCCATGGACGATACCAGCCGCGTCATCGACGCCCTGCGTGCGCGTTTCCCGGCCATTGGTGGTCCACGCAAGGACGATATCTGCTACGCCACGCAAAACCGTCAGGACGCGGTCAAGCAACTGGCCGATGAATGCGATGTGGTGCTGGTGGTCGGCAGCCCGAACAGTTCCAACTCCAATCGCCTGCGTGAACTCGCCGAGCGCATGTCCACCCCGGCCTATCTGATCGATGGTGCTGAAGACCTGCAGAAGAGCTGGTTCGACGGAGTCGAGCGAATCGGCATCACCGCTGGCGCCTCCGCACCGGAAGTCCTGGTGCGTGGCGTGATCCAGCAATTGCAGGCATGGGGTGCGACAGGCGCCGATGAGCTGGCGGGTCGGGAAGAGAACATCACGTTCTCCATGCCTAAAGAACTACGCGTTCGTTCCCTGCTCTGAGTCTTCACCGCCAACGCATAACGCCTGCTCGGTTTTACTGCTGCGCAGGCTGACGCGACCGTTCGACGCCAGCACCACCTGGTGCAGGCTCACCGGCTCGCGTGCTGCGCAAATATGCAATGTCCCTGATGAAAATCCTCCGCTTAGCGGACGGCCAAAGTTGTTGAAGCGTATGGACGTCCCGACATTTCGATTGCCGTAAACAGGCAATCGAATGCCACTGCGACGTTCCATCAGCAGCGGATTGCTGTCGTCCTCAAAGCCCTTGCCGCTCACATCCAGAATGATCCGCCAACCCTGGCTCCAGTCGCCGTCTATGCCATGAATCATGACGGTCTGGTTACGTGAAATCGCTTCATTTCTTGCGCTGCGCATTCCACTGACAAGTGACCTCGCAGCTTCCTCGCGATAATTCGACTCCATCACGGCTGCAAATGCCGGACTGACCAAATGCAGAACAATCCCGACAATCGTCAGTCCCATCAGTAATTCGATCAGGCTGAAACCCCGTTGATGCATTGCATATCCCTCCCTGGAGCGTTTGGCTCGTGCGATCCGTGCACGGGTATTGGCATAACAATCACGCCTGTGCGGTCGATTGTTTTAGCGCGTGAGAGCAGGTATAGCGGACGGCAATGGAAGGCACCGATTGATCATCCTACAAAAGGTTTCACGCTGATCGAGTTGCTGGTCGCCATAGCGATTTTTCTGGTCCTGATCACCCTGGCTGTCCCGTCATTCACCCGCTCTACGCAAGTTACCCATGCCGACACCGAGATTGGCGATCTGCAACGTGGCCTGAATTTCGCCCGGCTGGAGGCTATCAACCGAGGCGTGACTGTTCGGATTCGACCCACTGCGGGCGCTAGCGTCTGGACGGAGGAGTTGTCTGTGTATGACGGTACCGGCACTTCAGCCAATGTATTGCGTGTTGTACCAGCGATGAGCAGCGGTGCGACTCTGACGCTAACCTCAGGAGTGACCTCCATCGATTTCAACGATCTGGGTGGCTTGTCGCCACCGTCCACGGCGGTGGTGATCAGCTACAGGCTAGGCGCGCAAAGCAGGACGCTGAATGTGTGTTTGAACGGACGAATTCTATTGGGTGGAAGTTGCGGATGAGGCAATGGAGCAAGCGTGCACAGGACGGCATGACGTTGATCGAAGTTCTGGTGGCGTTGTTGATTTTGAGCGTGGGGCTGTTGGGGGCGGCGGCGATTCAATTGAATGCGCTGAAGTACACCGACAGTGCGCGCATGACCAGCCAGGCCAGTTTTATCGCCTACGACATGATGGACCGCATTCGCGCCAACGCTGCCGCCGATTACTCTGTCACACCGCCCGCCTCGGGCAACGCCAATATCGCCCGGGACCAGGACCTTTACGATTTCACCAGTAATATCATCAATTTCGGTGGCGCTACGGCCACCGGCAGTATCAGCCTTAACCAGCGCGTGTACACCATCACCATCACCTGGGACGATTCCCGAGCCGCCAACAGCGCCAACGCCCGCCGCAGTTTTGTTCTCACCAGTCGCGCGAGCGTCGACCCGGTGGCGAAGCCATGAACCGGTTCCACAAAGGCTTCAGCCTCATCGAACTGCTGATCGCCCTGGCTTTGAGTCTGATCGTGGTGTTGGGCGTGGTGCAGGTTTTCATCGCCGCGAAAAACACTTATCTCAGCCAGAACAGCGCTGCGGCCATGCAGGAGGATGCGCGTTTCGTGCTGAGCAAAATGATTCAGGAAATCCGCATGGTCGGGATGTTCGGCTGTCTGGGGAAAATTACCGATGCGAGCCTGGGTCGGCGGTTCAACGCCAGCCAGGTCACTCCGATCAGTTGGGACAACGCAAGCCAAAGGTTGACCCTGGTGACAGCAGATGTCGGCAGCGGCGGAGGCGTCCCGACCTGGACGGTGATTTCCGATTGTCGAAACACTGCCACGGCATACTCCAACCTACAGACGCCTGCCTTGGGCCAGCTGGCGTTTCCGATACGTCGGCTGATCTACAGCTTCAAGAACGGCCAGCTGATAATGGCTTCCGGGATCGATACCCAAAAACCAAGCGTGCTGGCGGATAACGTCAGCGCCTTCAACGTGAGCTTCGGCCTCGCCAGTTCCGCCGCTGATACAGCCGCTTCCAGTTACAGCAGCAACCCATCCGATCCGGCTCGCATACGCAGCGTTCGATTGAGCCTTACCCTTACCGATCCGAACAATCGGGTGAGCGATCAAACCTTCAATGTGGTTGCCGCTTTGCGCAACCGCCTGCCATGAGGGGAAGGCCAATGAGTGTTTCTTCCACATCATCCTGTTCCCAGCGCGGCATGGCCCTGCTGGTCAGCCTCGTGTTCCTGTTGCTGTTGACGCTGATCGGCATTTCATCGATGCAGAATGCGACATTGCAGGAAAAAATGGCCGGCAGCGTGAGCCTGCGTAATCAGTCATTCCAGTCCGCGGAATCAGCATTGCGTGTTGGCGAAAGCGCGGTGCAACTCAACAGCTATTCGTTGGCGGAGTGCAGCGGCACTATCCAGTGCGCACCGCCAGCCGAGTCCTCTACCGTTAATGCGGCTGGCTTCAACTCGACCTCTGGAGTGAGCTGGATCGCTTCCGGCAATGGCTTTTACGGCGTGCAAAACATTGGCCCGACGCGGACGGCAGTCAACGTACCGAGCAACACCCGGCAACGTTGTATCGAGTGACCGCAGTGGGCGTCGCGGGCAATTCGCGCAGTGTGGTGGAGAGCATTTATGCGAAGTACTGAACGGCACGCGGGACTCTGGCGGTTATTGAGCGGCATCGTTCTGGGGCTGTATCTCTCAGCGCCGGCCGGCGCGCTCCCCCTTCAGATTCGCCCTATGAGCCGCTCGTCATCACTTGCAAGCCGAGCTTCGGTGGTAGCGGTGTCACGCCCAGTCTCTCGGACCCCTGTGCAAACTTCGGCACTGGCAACTGGTCGAACGCGATGCGTTCAGCGGTAAGATGCGCGATTATGCGGTGCCCGGCACCCCTGGCAACGGTGTGATCGACAGCCCCGACGCGGTGTCCAACGGCGTGATCTTCACCGGAGGCATCCCGACCCCGAACGCAATCGATGGTGCCGCCCGCAAAATAGTGAACGATTCCAGTGGCAGCATCACCACACCGGTGGAAAAATCCCCCGGCGGCAGCCGTCGCATCATGTGGCGACAAATACAGTAAGCGAGAGTTGAGGCATGCACAGATCCAACCGCGGTTTTACCCTGATCGAAATCATGATCGTGATTGCAATCATCGGGATTGTCATGACCATTGCCATGCCGAATTTTACCGAGTATTTGAACAAAGGGCGTCGTACTGAAGTGGCCGGTTTGCTTTCCGAACAGGCGCAGATCCTCGAGCGTTTTTATTCACAGAACAACGTGTACACGGGCGTCACCGGTCTCAGCGCTGGCAACGACTACTACACCATCACGCCGACGTTGACCGATCAGGCCTTCCTGCTGACAGCGGTGCGTAAGGCTGGAAAAAGCATGGCCACTGACAAATGCGGTGATTTCACTATCGCCAATACCGGTGTTCGTAGCATGGTCAACGCCACGGCCGGGCTGACTACCAAAGATTGCTGGGGTCGCTGAGTTTTCTTTTCGGGCGCCTTTGCGTCCTTTGTCTATTTATCGGTTGGATCAGAATATGACCAGGCAACAGCAAGTGGTGATTGTCGGTGGTGGGGTAATCGGTCTGCTGACGGCCTTCAATCTCGCGTCCGAAGTGCAGAGCGTTGTGCTGCTGGACCGTTCGAACGTTGGTCAGGAGTCGTCCTGGGCGGGTGGTGGCATCGTATCGCCGCTCTATCCATGGCGTTACAACTCGGCGGTCACTGCGTTGGCCCATTGGTCCCAAGACTTTTATCCACAACTGGGCGAGCGCTTGTTTGCCGCTACCGGGGTCGATCCCGAGGTGTACACCACTGGCCTTTATTGGCTGGATCTGGATGACGAAGCCGAGGCGCTGGCCTGGGCTGCGCGGGAGAATCGGCCGTTGCGGGCTGTGGATATCTCGGCGGCTCACGACGCGGTGCCGGTGCTGGGTGGCGGTTTTTCCCGGGCGATCTACATGGCCGATGTGGCCAACGTACGCAATCCGCGGCTGGTGAAATCCCTCAAGGCTGCGCTGCAGGCGCTGCCAAACGTTACGATTCATGAGCAGTGCGAAGTCAGCGGGTTTATTCGCGAGGACGAAAAAGTGGTCGGTGTGCAGACGTCCACTGGCGCGATCCACGGCGATCAAGTGGTATTGACTGCTGGCGCCTGGAGTGGCGATTTACTCAAAAGCCTGGGCCTTGAGTTGCCAGTCGAACCGGTGAAGGGGCAGATGATTCTCTACAAGTGCGCGGCGGATTTTCTGCCGAGCATGGTGTTGGCCAAGGGGCGTTATGCGATCCCGCGCCGCGACGGACACATCCTGGTTGGCAGTACGCTGGAGCACGAAGGCTATGACAAGACGCCCACCGACTCGGCGCTGGAAAGCCTCAAGGCCTCGGCGGTGGAGTTGATTCCAGCGCTGGCGAATGCCGAAGTGGTGGGGCATTGGGCCGGTTTGAGGCCGGGTTCGCCGGAGGGGATTCCCTACATTGGCCGGGTTCCGGGGTTTGACGGGTTGTGGCTTAACTGTGGGCATTTCCGCAATGGGTTGGTGCTGGCGCCGGCGTCGTGTCAGTTGTTTGCCGATGTGATGTTGGGGCGTGATCCGATTATTGATCCTGCGCCGTATGCGCCGACCGGGCGGATCTAGTTTCGAGATTTTTGACATCTGTCAGATCGCTTTCGCGAGCAAGCCCGCTCCCACATTGGATCTGTGTCGTACACATTTGTGTCCAACGCATATCCAATGTGGGAGCGGGCTTGCTCGCGAAGGGGCCCTCAATCCAACCCGAGCTTCTTCAGTCTGTAACGCATCGATCTGAACGAAAGATTTAACCGCTGAGCCGCTGCCGTGCGGTTCCAGCGCGTTTCCTCCAAGGCCTGAAGAATCAACTGGCGTTCGACGTTTTCCAGGTAAGCCTCCAGATTGTCGATCTGCGTGAGGTCCGGCACGGTCCCTTCAGCAGCACAGTTACCTTCGACCAGACGCAGGTCCCCGGCTTCGATCTGTTTGTTTTCGCACAGCGTGTGAGCCCGTTCGAGCATGTTCTCCAGCTCCCGCACATTGCCCGGAAAGCGGTAGCTTTTCAGCGCATCGAGGGCTTGCGGGTGAAGCTTTGCCAGGGGTTGGCCGGTGTCGGTGGCCAGGCGCTTGAGCACATGACTGGTCAGCGGTTCGATATCGTCGCGACGTTCGCGCAAGGGCGGAACCCGCAGCTCGATCACGTTCAACCGGTAGTACAAATCCTGGCGAAAGCGCTCGGCGGCGACTTCGGCAGCGAGATCTTTGTGGGTGGCGCAAAGAATGCGCACATCGACCACCACTTCCTGTTGCCCGCCAACACTGCGTACGGCTTTCTCCTGAATCGCCCGCAGCAGCTTCACCTGCATCGGTAGCGGCAGGTCAGCCACTTCGTCGAGGAACAGGGTGCCGCCATGGGCAGCCTGAAACAGTCCGGGTTTGTCTTCGATGGCGCCGCTGAAGCTGCCTTTGCGATGGCCGAAAAACTCGCTTTCCATCAGCTCCGTGGGAATGGCTCCGCAATTGACTGGAACGAAAGGTTGGTTGGCGCGCGGCCCGCGGTCATGGATCAGGCGTGCAACCAACTCCTTGCCGCTGCCGGACTCGCCGCTGATGTATACAGGTGCCTGGCTGCGCGCCAGTTTATCGATCTGTTTGCGCAGGGTGCGCATGGGCAATGAATCGCCCAGCAAGCGGCGATCGATGGCAATGCCGGGGGCGGGCAGAAGAAGGGCGCTGGTGACCAGTTCTCTCAGGCGGGTGAGGTCCACCGGTTTGGTGAGGAAGTCGAAGGCGCCGGCCTTGAGGGCGTTGATCGCGGTATCGACACTGCCATAGGCGGTGATCATGGCCACCGGAACTTGCGGGTAGCGTTGCTGGATGTGCTGTACCAGTCCCAGGCCTGTACCGTCCGGCAGACGCATGTCGGTCAGGCACAGATCGAACGTCTCGCGTTTCAGCAGGGCCAGGGCCTCGCCAGCGTTACGAGCGCTCCAGGTTTCGAGTTTCATCCGTCCCAGGGTGATTTCCAGGAGTTCGCGGATGTCCGGTTCGTCGTCGACGATCAGGACTTTTTTCCGAGGGCTGGTATTCAACTTTGTTTCCGTCCGTGAGCAAAGGTGATGCGAAAGCAGCCGCCTTGGCGTGGTTTGAAATCTAGGCGGGCCTGGTTGCTTTCGCACAGCTCACGGGACAGATAAAGCCCCAGGCCAGTGCCTTGGTGGCTGGTGGTGAAGAACGGCTCGAACAGTTGCGCTTGATGGTCCGGGGCCACACCGGGGCCGTCGTCGAGGATTTCGAGGATTGGCAACTGGCTATCGGGATCGATAAACAGCTCAAGCCAGACCTGCGCCTGATCGTGGTTCTGGGCACTGTGGCGCCAGGCATTGCGTATCAGATTGTCGAGAATCTGGTTCAACTGGTTCGGGTCCATCAGGGTCTTGAAGTCCCCGGCAGCGATGTGCAGATGAATCTGCTGGTGCTCGGTTGCGCCCTCGCGGATTTCGGTGACGAACTGTTGCAGCCACGGCTTCAGGTTCAGCCGTTGCGCAACGGTTTGCTGGCGGCGGGACAGATGCAGGACGTTTTCGATAACCCGATTCATTCGCTGAGAGTGATCTTGAATAATCTGCGTCAGACGTTGATCCGCGCTGTTCAGTTCCTCAGATTCTCGCAATAGCTGCGCGGCATGACTGATGGCGCCCAACGGGTTGCGGATTTCATGGGCGATACCGGCAGTCAGACGCCCCAAGGCGGCGAGTTTCAATTGTTGGGCTTGCTGGGCGATCTGGGCGAGGTCTTCGAGAAAAACCAGTGTCTGGTGGTGCGGGCTTGGGTCCAGCGCAATGAAACTCGGTTGCAGCTCCACGCCGCTGTTGGCAATTCTCAGGCTTTGCGGTCGCAGCGTCGGATTGCTGAGCCACAGGTGCAGGCGTTCGACCAGAGCGGGGAAATGGTCGTCGATCAGGCAGCCTTCGAGGCGGCTGCTACCGAGCAGTGACAGGGCGCTGTGGTTAGCCAATTGCACGCGTCGCTGCTCATCGAGCACC
This sequence comes from Pseudomonas sp. ERMR1:02, assembly GCF_002277815.1. Classification (GTDB taxonomy): domain Bacteria; phylum Pseudomonadota; class Gammaproteobacteria; order Pseudomonadales; family Pseudomonadaceae; genus Aquipseudomonas. The sequence continues at coordinate 169,998 of NZ_NKJI01000004.1, read as the reverse complement.
AGAATACCGGTGCGCATGCGTTGCAGGATCAGCGCATTGAGTGCTTCCAGTCCGACGATTTCGCTGGCCTTCTGCTCCGCCAGGGTTTCGCTGACTTCCACCCGTCGGATCAGGCCTTGCACCAGCAATGCCGCGGCAAAACACAGGGCGCCAAGGGTGCCGACCTGTAAATAATCATTGGGACTGGGGGGATGACTGAGGTTCAGCAGGAAACTCGAGCCGACGATGCCAAGTGCGCCGATTGCGGCAATCAGCAGGCCTATGCGCCTTCGCAATAACGTATTGCTGATGGCCACCGAGACGATCAGCAAGTTGCCAATGGCGCTGGCCACACCGCCGCCGGCGTAGAACAAACAGCACAGCAGCATGACGTCGAGAAGAGCCAGGCTGAACAGTTGCGCTGGGCGGCGGGTGTTCTCGAAGAAAACCACCAGCAGAATGTTAAGCACGAGGTACAGCCAGCTGCCACTGCGCAGCAGGTCGTCATTGGCCGACGTCAGCAACCGATTGTCCACGTTGCTGGAAATCAGCAGCACCAGGGTAATGCCGATGCTCAAACGGTAGAGATGATAAAGGCGCAGCAGTCGCTGGGCCTGTTTGCCGCCGTGACTGGACGTCTCAGCGATCACTGGAGCCGGGGCCTTGCTCCAGATGAGCCTGGCTGCAATACCACTGTTGTTGAAAACTCACGGCGCGCTCACGAGGCAGGTGCACGCCGCAATGGGCACAGCGGACCATCGGTGCCGCTTCCAGTTCGGCAGATGACTTGGGTACGGCAGCCTGGCCCTTGTATTTGCGCCAGAACCATACTGCTGCGGCAATCACTGCGATCCAGAATAATAAACGAAGCATGATGAGCTGCTTTTTGGCTGATGAACCCGAAGTTTAGCCGGGGACATGGCAGGCGCACAGCGCTATTGCGTTTCACAAAATAGCGCAATAAAAAAGGGAGACTCGAGAGTCTCCCTTTCTGCACCGCCGGTCGTGTCAGTCGAACACGCCGAAGGTCATGTAGCTGAACCACGAACGATCTTCGTTGTTGCCTTGCGCTTCGTGATCTTCTTCTTTGATCACGTCGCCATTGGAGTTTTTAGGCTTCAGCTCGCTCGGAATCGCGTCCTTGGCATCCTGGAACTGCTTCTGCACGTCCTGGTTGGCGCGGGTTTCTCCCGGTGGCAGCGGCGGACGGGATTCGATCAGACCCAAAGTGGCCTTGCTCATCCAGGAACGGTTGTCGGCTTCGGCGACCGACGGCACGAACTGACCGTCTACCAGACTTGGGTGGTTCGGGTAGTTGAGCTTCAGGGTTTCGAGGCTGGTGGCAGCAAGCTCGTCCAGGTGCAGGCGCTGGTAGGCCTCGGTCATCACCGCCAGGCCGTCACCGACCGAAGGGGTTTCCTGGAAGTTTTCCACGACGTAACGACCACGGTTCGCCGCGGCAACGTAGGCCTGACGGGTCAGGTAATAGTCAGCAACGTGAATTTCGTAGGAAGCCAACAGGTTGCGCAGATAGATCATGCGCTGCTTGGCGTCAGGTGCGTAACGGCTATTGGGGAAGCGGCTGGTCAGTTGGGCGAACTCGTTATAGGAGTCGCGAGCGGCACCCGGGTCACGTTTGGTCATGTCCAGTGGCAGGAAGCGGGCCAGCAGACCGACGTCCTGGTCGAAAGAAGTCAGGCCCTTGAGGTAGTAGGCGTAATCGACGTTCGGATGCTGTGGATGCAGACGAATGAAGCGCTCAGCGGCAGCTTTTGCAGCTTCGGGCTCAGAGTTCTTGTAATTGGCGTAGATGAGTTCGAGTTGAGCCTGATCGGCATAACGACCGAACGGATAACGCGATTCCAGAGCCTTCAGCTTGGCGGTTGCGCTGGTGTAGCTGTTGTTGTCCAGGTCAGCTTGAGCCTGTTGGTACAACTCGACTTCGCTCAGGTTTTCGTCTACGACTTCCTTCGATGAGCAAGCAGCGGTCAATGCGAGGATGGCGATCAGCAGCAGGTGTTTCACTTGCATGGCGGCTTGCGTCCCTATGACGGCCGCTGTCTTGGGCGTGGCCGTCCTGTTATGATGAGCGCCCCGTTGAATAGCCTCGGGGCAAAAGACGCCGTATTTAACCACAAGCGCGCAGCCGAAACCAAAGGCTGTGCCGACGCCTAGTCTGAGCATGTCCGATAAAATTGAACTCCGCGCAGAGGTGCCGTCCGAATTGGGCGGCCAACGCCTCGACCAAGTCGCCGCACAATTATTCGCTGAGCACTCGCGCTCGCGCCTTTCCGCCTGGATCAAAGATGGCCGCCTGACTGTGGATGGGGCGGTTATCCGCCCGCGAGACATCGTTCACGGTGGCGCCATACTTGAACTCACTGCCGAGCAGGAAGCTCAGGGCGAATGGGTCGCTCAAGACATTGCCCTGGACATCGTCTATGAAGACGACGACATCCTGGTGATCAACAAGCCTGCGGGCCTGGTGGTGCATCCGGCCGCCGGTCACGCCGATGGCACGCTGCTCAACGCCTTGCTGCACCACGTGCCGGGCATCATCAATGTACCCCGTGCCGGTATCGTGCATCGTCTGGACAAGGACACCACCGGTCTGATGGTGGTGGCCAAGACCATTCAGGCGCAGACGCAACTGGTGACACAGTTGCAGAGCCGCAGCGTCAGCCGCATCTATGAATGCATTGTGATTGGTGTGGTGACGGCTGGCGGCAAGATCAACGCTCCAATCGGTCGCCACGGCCAGCAGCGCCAGCGCATGGCCGTGATGGAAGGTGGCAAGCAAGCCGTCAGCCATTACCGCGTGCTTGAGCGTTTCCGCTCCCACACTCATGTGCGGGTGAAGCTGGAAACCGGTCGTACGCACCAGATTCGCGTACACATGGCGCACATCAACTTCCCGTTGGTCGGAGACCCTGCCTACGGCGGTCGCTTCCGTATCCCGCCGGCAGCCAACCCGACCATGATCGAATCGTTGAAAAACTTCCCGCGTCAGGCGCTGCATGCGCGGTTCCTGGAACTGGATCACCCGACGACCGGTAAACGCATGAGCTGGGAGTCGCCGTTGCCCGAAGACTTCGTCTGGTTGCTGACCCTGCTCAAGCAAGATCGCGAGGCGTTCATCGGATGAGTGACTGGCTGATTCCTGACTGGCCCGCGCCGGCCGGGGTCAAAGCCTGCGTCACCACCCGTGCGGGCGGCGTCAGTCTGGCGCCGTTCGACAGCCTCAACCTTGGCGATCACGTCGACGACAACCCTGAGGCTGTCGCCGAAAATCGCCGTCGTCTCACCGACCACTTTTCCATTCGACCGGCGTGGCTACAGCAGGTCCACGGCATTGTCGTGGCTCATGCTGACCCGAGCCAGGTGGTGACCGCCGATGCAAGTTGGACGGCAACACCGGGGATCGCTTGCGCGGCGATGACCGCTGATTGCCTGCCAGCGTTGTTTTGTGACCGCGCCGGCACTCGCGTTGCGGCGGCTCATGCCGGCTGGCGCGGGTTGGCGGCGGGTGTGCTGGAAGCAACCCTCGACAGCCTGGCCGTGCCTCCTGCCGAAGTACTTGTCTGGCTTGGTCCGGCCATTGGCCCGCAAGCCTTTGAAGTCGGCCCCGAAGTGCGCGAAACCTTCGTTCAGCAATTGCCCGAAGCCGCGAAAGCCTTTGTGCCGAGTCAAAACGCAGGCAAGTTCATGGCTGATATCTACATGCTGGCGCGCTTGCGTCTGGCGGCTCGTGGTGTCACCGCTGTTTATGGTGGCGGTTTCTGCACCGTGACCGATCCGCGCTTCTTTTCATACCGCCGCAGTCCGCGCACTGGTCGGTTTGCCTCCCTTATCTGGCTTGAACGCTAGACTCCTCTGACCTGCGTCAACGTCACGACGCTTGAAACTCCCAGAATCGACCGCATCTATTGTGGTATCTGGCAGGTTTCTTCATTCAGGATGTTTTATAGGTCCGGCCTGCTCAAAAGGAAGGTGACCCATGCGTATAGACCGTTTAACCAGCAAATTGCAGTTAGCCTTGTCCGACGCCCAATCCCTGGCCGTTGGTCTTGACCATCCAGCCATCGAGCCGGCGCATTTGATGCAGGCCCTGCTCGAACAACAGGGTGGTTCGATCAAGCCCCTGCTGATGCAAGTGGGCTTCGACGTCAACAGCCTGCGTAAAGAGCTGACCAAAGAGCTCGACCAGCTGCCGAAAATCCAGAATCCGACCGGCGACGTCAACATGTCGCAGGATCTGGCGCGCCTGCTCAATCAGGCCGATCGCCTGGCCCAGCAGAAGGGCGATCAGTTCATTTCCAGCGAGCTGGTGTTACTCGCCGCGATGGACGAGAACAGCAAGCTCGGCAAACTGTTGCTTGGCCAGGGCGTCAGCAAAAAAGCCCTGGAAAATGCGATCAACAACCTGCGTGGTGGTGAGGCGGTCAACGACCCCAACCACGAAGAGGCACGCCAGGCTCTGGATAAATACACCGTCGACCTGACCAAACGCGCCGAAGACGGCAAGCTTGATCCGGTGATCGGCCGTGACGACGAAATTCGCCGGACAATTCAGGTCCTGCAACGCCGCACCAAGAACAACCCGGTGCTGATCGGTGAGCCTGGTGTCGGTAAAACCGCCATTGCCGAAGGTTTGGCCCAGCGCATCATCAACGGCGAAGTGCCGGACGGCCTCAAGGGCAAGCGCCTACTGTCCCTGGACATGGGCGCGTTGATCGCCGGTGCCAAGTATCGCGGCGAGTTCGAAGAGCGGCTCAAGGCGCTGCTTAACGAACTGTCGAAACAGGAAGGGCAGATCATCCTGTTCATCGACGAGCTGCACACCATGGTCGGCGCCGGCAAAGGTGAAGGCTCGATGGATGCCGGTAACATGCTCAAGCCAGCCTTGGCGCGCGGTGAGCTGCATTGCGTTGGCGCGACCACGCTAAACGAGTATCGCCAATATATAGAGAAGGATGCGGCCCTCGAACGGCGCTTCCAGAAAGTATTGGTGGACGAGCCTAGCGAAGAAGACACCATCGCTATCCTGCGTGGCCTTAAGGAACGCTACGAGGTTCACCACAAGGTGGCGATTACCGACGGTGCGATCATCGCGGCGGCCAAGCTCAGCCATCGCTACATCACTGACCGTCAGTTACCGGACAAGGCCATCGACCTGATCGACGAAGCCGCCAGCCGCATCCGTATGGAAATCGATTCCAAGCCGGAAGTGCTGGACCGATTGGAGCGTCGTCTGATTCAGCTGAAGGTGGAATCCCAGGCACTGAAGAAAGAAAGCGACGAAGCGGCGATTAAACGTCTGGAAAAACTCCAGGAAGAAATTACTCGTCTCGAACGTGAATACTCGGATCTCGAAGAAATCTGGAACTCGGAAAAAGCCGAGGTCCAGGGTTCGGCGCAGATTCAGCAGAAAATCGAACAGTCCCGTCAGGAACTGGAAGCCGCACGCCGCAAAGGCGACCTGAATCGCATGGCCGAGTTGCAGTACGGAGTGATACCGGATCTGGAGCGCAGCCTGCAAATGGTCGACCAGCATGGCAAAAGCGAAAACCAGTTGCTGCGCAGCAAGGTGACTGAAGAAGAGATCGCCGAAGTCGTGTCGAAGTGGACCGGTATTCCGGTGTCGAAAATGCTCGAAGGCGAGCGCGACAAACTGATGAAGATGGAAAGCCTGTTGCACCAGCGTGTGATCGGCCAGGACGAAGCGGTGGTCGCGGTTTCCAATGCGGTGCGGCGTTCTCGCGCCGGATTGTCCGACCCGAATCGCCCGAGCGGTTCGTTCATGTTCCTCGGCCCGACCGGTGTTGGTAAAACCGAACTGTGCAAGGCACTGGCCGAGTTCCTCTTCGATACCGAAGAGGCGATGGTGCGTATCGACATGTCCGAATTCATGGAGAAACACTCCGTGGCTCGCTTGATTGGCGCACCACCGGGCTATGTAGGCTATGAAGAGGGTGGTTACCTGACCGAGGCGGTGCGTCGCAAGCCTTACTCGGTGATCCTGCTGGACGAGGTCGAGAAGGCGCACCCGGATGTGTTCAACATCTTGCTGCAAGTGCTGGAAGACGGCCGCCTGACCGACAGCCATGGCCGCACGGTGGATTTCAAGAATACCGTGATTGTCATGACCTCCAACCTGGGGTCGGTACAGATCCAGGAATTGGTTGGTGATCGTGAAGCCCAGCGTGCGGCGGTGATGGATGCGATTTCCTCACACTTCCGGCCGGAGTTCATCAACCGGGTCGACGAAGTAGTGATCTTTGAACCGTTGGCGCGGGATCAGATCGCCGGCATTACCGAGATTCAGTTGAGCCGTCTGCGCAGTCGCCTCACCGAGCGAGAGCTGAAGCTGGAGTTGAGCCCTGAAGCCATGGATAAGCTGATCGCGGTCGGTTATGACCCGGTGTATGGCGCACGTCCGCTCAAACGTGCGATCCAGCGCTGGATCGAAAACCCGTTGGCGCAGCTGATTCTCTCCGGTCGATTCATGCCGGGAGATACTGCCAAAGGCACCGTGGAAAACGACGAGATCGTTTTCAACTGAGCCACTGTAGGAGCGAGCTTGCTCGCGATGGTCGTTAACGATAACGCGTACTTACTGGCTGAGGGCTGCGTTATTGAGCCCATCGCGAGCAAGCTCGCTCCTACAAAATCGCTGACTGAAAAGGAGGCCTCGCATTGCGAGGCCTTTTTTTCGCCAGGCTGTTGAACTTAAAGGAAAATGCTTGTAAAGTGCGCCCCGCAGTAAGTCACCCGGTAAGGGTTTCTGCTCCCCAAGCAGGAATCTGAAATAAGTTGCAAATCATTAACTTGAAAGCAATTTAGGGGGTTGACAGAGGTGCTTAAGATTGTAGAATAGCGCGCCTCAGACACACGAACGCAGCGATGCGAACGGGTCGAAGAGAACGCAGTAAAGCTTCAACGTTGTAAATTGAAATATGTAGTTCCGTGATAGCTCAGTCGGTAGAGCAAATGACTGTTAATCATTGGGTCCCAGGTTCGAGTCCTGGTCACGGAGCCAATTTCAAACCGGGGTATAGCGCAGTCCGGTAGCGCGCCTGCTTTGGGAGCAGGATGTCAGGAGTTCGAATCCCCTTACCCCGACCATTTTTGGGTCGTTAGCTCAGTTGGTAGAGCAGTTGGCTTTTAACCAATTGGTCGTAGGTTCGAATCCCACACGACCCACCATTTTTGAAACCAGTTAACGCTGGAATCGAATCTTAAGATCAGAGGCCAAAAGCGCTGATCGAAGAAGGCGACTTGTATAGGTCGCCTTTTTTTTACCGGGGTATAGCGCAGTCCGGTAGCGCGCCTGCTTTGGGAGCAGGATGTCAGGAGTTCGAATCCCCTTACCCCGACCATATTAAAAATCCTCGTATCGAAAGATACGGGGATTTTTTTTGTCTGCTGAAAAAGTAGATTCTTTCAAATGTGGGAGCGGCGGTGCGACGATTCGACTTGCTCGCGAATGCGGTATATCAGTCGACAAATGTACTGACTGATCCAGCGCTTTCGTGAGCAAGTCCCACCTGGAGCGAGTTAATGCAACTTAAGCCGCGGCTCGGTCCCACGTCCGATCTTGCTTCCCAACATCAGCATCGCCGTGCGGAACGGCCCGTACAGCGCCACCTGGTGCATGCGGTACAGCGACACGTAAAACATCCGCGCCAGCCATCCTTCAAGCATCACGCTGCCGGTAAGGTTGCCCATCAAGTTACCCACAGCGGAAAAACGCGACAGCGAGATCAGCGAGCCATAGTCGGTGTACTTGTACTCAGGCAACGCCTTGCCTTCGATCCGCAGCTTCAGCGATTTGGCCAGTAACGACGCCTGTTGATGCGCAGCCTGGGCGCGCGGCGGCACGTTGCGGTCGGAGCCCGGTTGCGGGCAGGCCGCGCAGTCACCGAAGGCGAAGATGTTCTCGTCGCGAGTGGTTTGCAGGGTTGGCAGCACTTGCAGTTGGTTGATGCGATTGGTTTCCAGGCCATCGATGTCCTTGAGGAAGCCTGGTGCGCGGATCCCCGCAGCCCAGACTTTCAGGCTGGCATTGATCACTTTGCCGTCGGCGGTAATCAAGGCATCTGCCGTCACTTCGCTGACCGCCGCATTGGTCATGACGTTGACCCCGAGTTTCTCCAGGGTTTTATGCACAGGCCCGCCGATGCGCTCCGGCAGCGCCGGCAGCACCCGTGGCCCGGCTTCGATCAGAGTGATGTGCATGTTTTCCGGTTTGATCCGGTCCAGGCCATAGGCCGCCAGTTCATGGGCGGCGTTGTGCAGTTCGGCGGCCAGCTCGACCCCGGTGGCGCCAGCACCGACGATGGCCACGCTGATTTGTTCGACCGTATCTGTCTGCCCGGCATGGGCGCGTAGGTAGTGGTTGAGCAATTGTTGATGGAAGCGTTCGGCCTGTTTGCGGGTGTCGAGGAACAGGCAGTGCTGCGCAGCGCCCTGGGTGCCGAAATCGTTGGTGGTACTGCCGACGGAAATAACCAGCGAGTCATAAGCCACTTCCCGCGCCGGCACCAGCTCCAGGCCGGATTCATCATAAGTGGCGGCCAACTGAATTTTTTTCTGCGCCCGATCGAGCCCGCTCATGCGCCCCAGCTGGAACTCGAAGTGGTTCCATTTCGCCTGAGCAACATAGTTGAGTTCGTCTTCGGAAGAGTTCAGGGAACCGGCGGCCACTTCGTGTAAAAGCGGTTTCCAGATGTGGGTCAGGTTCGCGTCGACCAGCATCACATTGGCCGTGCCGCGCTTGCCCAGAGTCTTACCCAGACGGGTAGCCAACTCCAGACCGCCGGCGCCGCCGCCAACGATGACAATACGATGAGTCATGGGGATATCTCGCAAGGCTAAAAGAAATCGGTGCAGATACCCTCGCGAGCGCTAAGCGGCTCATAGCGTCAGGTAGCTGATAAATCGGCTCAACAGGCCCAAACCAATGGTCACTGCCAACACCAGCACCAGGAGCATCCACGGCCTGAATGGCCGGCGCTCGACTCGGTGCTGGGACAACTGCAGGTACTCTTCGACATGCTTCTGGTCGTCGGGGTTCAGGCGGCTGGTCATAATGGCCTCGTCAGGTAGACGTTGCTGAATGTGTAGAAGCTACAGGCAGATTTAACGAATGATGAACGGAGCATAGCCGGTCTCGGGTATGGGCTCGACGCTCACCGTGTCGTCCAGGCGAATGATGCCACTTTGTAACACTCGGGCGGTGATTCCGCCATGTCCGCGCACCGCCTGAAAGGTCCCGGGGCCGAGGATGTTTTGCAGGCGGGCGCATGGTTGGCACCAGCCAGTGGTTTCGAGAATGGCCTGGCCAATCCGAAAACGCCTCCCTTTGAGGCTGAACAAATTGATCCCACTGATAACGAGATTGCGCCGCAGATCTTCAGGCATGACCGGTTGATTGTCCGCACGACCCATCAGTGAACTGATCACCGCCAGGTGTTCCCACTGAATCAGTGTCACCTGTCGCGCATTGCGCACGCCTGGCCGGGCGCGGTCACCGGTCAAGCCGGCCTCAAGTCGCGCTTCCACGGCATCAAGTTCGATCATCGGCACGTGAGGTGCCGGGCGCACGCCGATCCAGCGTACGCGGCCGATTTGCGGGACTTCAGCAATCAGTTCCTGCAGTGGACTCACAGGCTGATCCCGACATCGAAAACAATGCTGCGTCCCAGATTGCTACGCAGGAAATCTGGCGCGTCCGGATGCGCGAACAGCACGCGGGCGAAGGTCGGCCCTACCAGCGACAGCGAACGCCAGCCTTGGCGCAGGTATTCGGTGGGCGGCGGAAAATGGCTATTGAGGTCCAGCACTTCGCGCTTGAGGCTGGCGAAGGCGATGATGTCCAGTTCGCCCAAATCCATGCCGCGTTCTTTGTAGTTATGCGCTTTTTTGCGCAAGGTCGGTGCCAGTCGCAGCAAGAACTCGTTGGCCGGGATGCGCCGGGGCTTGGCCTCGCGCCGTACCAGTTGGCTGAGGGAAAACGCGCTGCGCCGGCGCTGCAGCTCGTCGCGCCATTCGTCGTTGAGGCGCCGGCCCTCGTCGAGGACGAAGAACACCTCGAAACTGGCGTCGCGAAACAACACGTCCGGCGGCTCCCCGGCCGGGGCGAATTCGTCGGCGCGATAAGGAATGTTCAAGCCTTGCAGCAGGCGCTGGCACACCCAACGCTCTCGCTCCCATTTGCGGGCATTGGAAAGGAATGCGTTGGCTTGCTCGGCCGCGATGGTCAGCAGGCGTAAATAATCTGAGTCATCCATAGGCCCAAGCTTAGCGCTCAAATGTGATCTTGAAGAATAAAGTCTGTCGCGCTCCTCGCTCTGGGGCTATTGATAATCGTGAGGTCTACCCACCAACGATTTCTCTGGATAGTCTGTCGTTGGTACCAGAAGGCCATTCCACGGTTACTCGGGTAACCCCGCCAGCCGCAGTCCATCGGCGAAGCGCGCGAAATCCTCGGGCCGTTGGATGGGCAGCCAGTCTTTCAGGTTGGAGAGGCGCAACGAGGGATCCAGTTCACGTAGACGCTGCATCGCCAACCTCGCTTTATCCATCCGTCCGCTGAGGGCATGACTGGCCGCTACCAGGGCCACCGGGGCCAGGAAACTGGACAGGTTGCCCAGCGCTTTTTCCGCCCATTGCGTCGTGAGATCGAAACGCCCGGCGAAGAAATGCGCGAGCGCCATTCCGACCTGCATCCTGAACATTTCCGGATCCAGCGGACTCAAACGAGTGGCATGGGTCAGGTGCTCGATGGCAGCGTCTGTTTCACCGCGCAGCGCGCGCAGGAGGCCGCCCAAGTACCAGGCGGGGGCAAGGTTGGGATTGAGCAGGCGTGCCCTGTCGAGCAATGCAATGCCGCCGTCAACATCGCCGGCGAGATGGCTCAATGCATGTCCGCCTCGCGTCAACGCGACCGCATCATCCCGGCCCAGTGTCACCGCCAATCGTGCGAGCCGTACGCCCTCAGCGATCTCTAGCGTCCGATCGGTCATCCAGCCATTGAGCTTGCGCCAGAAGTAGCACCAGGCTGCCATGCCATAGGCCGATGCAAATTCGGGATCGAGCTCGATGGCCTTGTAGAACAACGGCAGCGCCTTGTCGAGAGCTTCTCGGGTGCCATTGTGCAGTTTTTCCATTGCGCGCAGGTAGTAGTCGTAGGCGTCCAGGTTCTCCGTCGGTTTGCGTTTGGCGCGTTCGATTTCTGCCCGTTCGAGTTGCGGCGCAATGGCACCGACGACACTTTCGGTGATTTGATCTTGCAGCTCGAAGATGTCGTTGAGTGTGCCTTCGAAGCGCTCCGCCCAGATATGCGTCCCGCTCGTCGCGTCGATGAGCTGCCCGGTGATGCGTACCTTGTTCCCGCACTTGCGCACGCTGCCTTCCAGCACGTAGCGAACGCCCAGCTCCTGGCTGACGCCTTTGGCGTCCACCGTCCGGCCCTTGTATGTGAAGCTCGAATTACGCGCGATGACGAATAGCCAGCGGATACGCGACAGGGCAGCGATGAGGTCTTCCACGATGCCGTCAGCGAAATATTCCTGCTCCGGATCGCCGCTCAAATTTTGGAAGGGCAAGACAGTAATCGAGGGTTTGTCCGGGAGCACGAGCGAGGAGGGCATCTCCTTCGGGTCTGTGGACGCGCGTTCATCGATGTCAGGCCGGTAAGCCTGTTGCGTTTCGCCGATCCCGCCGACCTTGATTTGGCCGACAAAGCGGTAGCCCTTGCGGGAGACGGTGCGCACCAGACGCTGTTCCTCGCCGGTATCGCCGACGGCCTTACGCACCGCATTAATGTGGCTGGTGATCGTCGATTCCGAGACGATCCGGCCGTTCCACACCGCCTTGAGCAGGTCGTCTTTGCTGACAACGCGATCGGGGTTACTGACGAACAGCAGCAATAGATCGAAAACCTGCGGCCCGACGGCCACGACTTGCCCGCGCAAGGTCAGTTCCCGGCGCTCCTCATCGAGCACGTAGTCTTCAAACACGAATGGCAAAGTGAGGTTCCTTTGGCGAAGCGCCCTCAACTCCGTGTCCGAGGCGACTGGCGATTAGTATTTGAAATTGATGATACGGCAGCGCTAAACCCGCCGCACCGTCCGCAGCAGTGACGACGTCGGGCAGCGGCCTCTTTGGACGTAAAACCAAGCTTTCGTGGAGGGAAACCCACAGCAGGCACAAGGACTTCGCACACGCGCGCAGGCAATCTCCCTTTACACCGACGCAATGGTTGCAGTCGACACGTGGAGAAAGCCCATGAAGATCGTCGTCATCGGAGGCTCCGGCCTCATCGGATCGAAACTTGTGAAAAACCTCCGCGAGCTTGGCCATGACGTGCTCGCAGCCAGCCCCAGCACGGGCGTAAACAGCATCACCCGCGAGGGCTTGGCCCAAGCGATGGATGGTGCTGACATCGTTGTCGACGTGGCGAACGCGCCGTCGTGGGAGGATCAGGCCGTCCTCGAGTTCTTCGAAACGTCGAGCCGTAACCTGCTGGCCGCCGAAGCGGCCGCCGGGGTTCGCCATCACGTTGCCCTGTCGATTGTCGGGAGCGAACGACTTCCCGAGAATGGCTATTTCCGGGCCAAGGTCGCGCAGGAAAACCTTATTAAGGCATCCGGCATTCCTTACTCCATTTTGCGTGCCACGCAGTTCTTCGAGTTTGTCGGCGGCATTGCCCATTCGTTTACCGTCGGCGAAGAGCTTTGCGTTTCGCCGGCGCTGATCCAGCCGATGGCGTCCGACGACGTGGTGGCCGCACTCACCGACGTCGTGCTGGCAGCGCCGGTCAATGGCACGGTCGAAGTCGCGGGGCCCGAGGCCATGCCGCTCGACGAGCTGATCAGGCGCTTTCTACGAGCTACTCAGGATACTCGCCAGGTCGTACCGGACGTACACGCGCGCTACTACGGCGCCGTGCTTGACGATCAATCGCTGACCCCCGGCAAGAACACGCGCTTGGGCGCGATCCGTTTCGAAGACTGGCTCCGCCAGTCGATGGAAGCGGGCCGCTGAGGCCTCCAGAGACAACTCAGGAAGGCGCCGCCCCGGTAATGGGCGCGCCGTCATAACCGCTACACACGAAGGAGTATTGGCATGGTTGCCCGATTTCTCTTAGCCGCTGCTTTCGCAGCACTGTCGATCAGCGCAGCATCGGCCGCTGAGCCGCCTGCCGCCAAGGTGACTGTCGTGTTTGACCGTCCCATTCCCAACATCCCTGGCAAGAGCATGAAGGGTGTGGTCGTCGAGTATGGGCCGGGCGCCGCGTCGCCGTCCCACACCCATCCGAAAACGGCCTTCATTTATGCAACGGTTCTGGAGGGCGCGTTTCGCATCAAAGTCAAAGGCCAGCCGGAAAAGATCTACCACACCGGTGAAAACTTCGTAGAGGAGCCGGGTTCTGTGCACGAAGTCAGCGCCAACGCCAGCGACACCGAACCTGCACGCCTGTTGGCCGTGTTCGTCCTCGACACCGACGAAAAGACACTCGTCACACCGATCAAAAAGTGAGCTGATCAACGCGCACATAAGTGCTCGACAGCCGGGCGGCAGGCCACTGCCGCCCTGGGGCTGCTGTTGTGCATGGCATTGAACAGGAAATGAAAATATGAACTCGCTCCAGGACAAGACCGCCATTGCTTGCGGTGCAAGCGCCGAGACCCCCGTCGTAGTGCCTCGGCAAGGCAAGCGCAAGATAATCGGCATACTGCTGTGCGTTGGCGCCGTGGTGGTCGTGGCTGCCTGGGGGCCATGGCTGTTTCGAACGGCTCAACCTTGACCGATAACGCTTATATTCGTGGTGACGTCACCTCACTCGCCGCCAAGGTGGCCGGCTACGTCACTGCGGTAGAGGTCGATGACAACCAAACCGTCCAGGCGGGTGACGTCCTGTTCCGTATCGATGACCGGGACTATCGCGCCAAGCTTGCGCAAGCAGAGGCTAATGTCAGCGCTGCAAGGGCGCGCCTGACCCATGTCGATGCGCAGACCCAGCTTCAGCGTGCATTGATTCGGCAGGCCGAAGCCCAAAGACGCTCAGCCTCCGCCGACATGAATCTGGCGACCAAGACCCACGAGCGCAGCCGCAAACTGATCGTCAGCAACGCGGTGAGCCAAGCCTTGGTCGATGAAACCGACACGGCGCGTTCCAGAGCCGAGGCGTCGGTATCGGCCGCTTCGGCAACGGTCGAGGCGCAACAGCAACACATCGCCGTCTATGTGGCCGAACGAGAGGCTGCCGTGGCTGCCGTGTCGCAAGCACAGGCTGCACGTGATCTCGCCCAGATCAATCTCGACCACACCGTGGTACGTGCGCCTGTGGGTGGCGTCGTCGGAAACCGCCAGGTGCGTATCGGCCGGCTCGTTACGCCGGGGGTTTCCTTGCTCGATATCGTGCCAGTCAATGATGTGTGGGTCGTGGCGAACTTCAAGGAAACCCAGCTCGAACATATCCGCCCCGGTCAGCGCGTGCACATCACCGTCGATGGCTACCCTGACACGGTACTTGAAGGCGTGGTCGACAGCTTTGCACCCGGGAGTGGGGCGGCGTTCAGCTTGCTGCCGCCCGACAACGCAACCGGAAACTTTGTCCGCGTCGTGCAGCGGGTCCCGGTCAAGATCCGGCTGGCCAACAATCCACTGCCGGGGCGCATCGTGCCTGGCTTGTCCGCGCGGGTGGAGGTGACGCAAGGGAAAGGCTCATGAACACCTTTGTCAGCGCCACGCCGAGCAGCGCAACGACCACGATTGGCGCCCTGCTCATCGTGGGCATCGTGCTGGCCACGCTGACGGAAGCGATCGCCGGTACCGTTCTATCGATCGGGCGCGGCCATATCATCGGTGACACCTACGCAACACCTGATGAATTCGCCTGGCTGGACGTCGGCTACACCGCGCTCAAGCTGATCGGCTTTCTCATGGCCCCATGGCTTATGCAGCGTTTTTCTGCACGTAACCTGATCATCGGTTCAACCCTGGCCATGGGTTTGGCGTGTTGCATGGCCGCCATCATCGCTCGGCTGGACCTGCTGATCGGGCTTCGCATCATTCAAGGCTTCGCCGGCGGCACCCTGCTGGTGGCGGGCCAGGCGATGATTTTTCGTGCCTGGCCGCGTGTCCTTCAGCCGATCCTCCAAGCCCTGTTTGCCATGGGCTCCGTGGTCGCGCCGGCGACTCTTGCCCCGGCCCTTCAAGGGTGGTTAATCGACAGCCAGTCCTGGACCTGGATTTTCTTCAGCGTGGTGCCGCTGTCGCTGGCGGCGACCGGACTTTTGCTTATCGCAGACCACCCAACGCCCGCCAGGGTCCAGCAGCGTCCTTTTGACTGGCTCGGTTTTTCCCTGATCTCGACCACCCTGTTCTGTTTCACCTATGTTTCCAGTCAGGGCAGCCGATGGGACTGGTTCGAGGAACCTCGCGTCCTGATGCTGACGATGATCGGCGCCGCCGCGCTGCTGGCCTTTCTCGGCCAGCAAGTCTTGGCCAAAGGTCAGGGATTGCTCGATTTCACGGTGTTCAAATCGAGCGATTTTACCTTTGCCTTTATCGTCAGTTTTGTCGCCGGCGCCGCCTTGTTCGGCAGCGCGTTTCTGATTCCGGCGTTCGCCCTGTCGGTGCTTGCGTTCACGCCGACCGATGCCGGCTTGCTCCTGCTGCCCAGTGGCGGTTTTTTTGTGGGCTCGCTGCTCATCGCTGCCTTTCTCATCAAAGTCCGTCGCGTTCCACCGGTTGCGACAGTGCCCTTTGGCATCCTGCTGATCATGGGGGCGATGTGGATGCTGTCCGGTTGCACCAGCGAAAGCGGCACCGACGACATGATGGCGGGCATCCTATTGCGTGGCCTTGGCCTTGGCTTCCTGTTTCTGTCCATCACGCTGATCGCCTTCAGCGACCTCAATAGCCGCAACCTCGCCTGCGGCATAGGCCTGTTCAATACGGGGCGTCAATTGGGTGGCTTAATGGGCGTCGCCGGGCTCCAGACCCTGATCGACCATCACATCGTCATCAATGTCGCTGCCCTCGGCGCCAACGCTAACCCTGGGGGAACGCGCTCATCGAACGTCTGACGACCACCACGGCGATGTTGATGGGGAAGGGGATGGACCAAGCAGCCGCTGGCAGGGCAGCTACCAGCTTGCTGGGCAAGGCCGTGTCGGGTCAGGCCACGGTGATTGCTTTCGATACCGCGTTCTACACTGTGGCCCTGCTGTTTGTCGTCGCCGCTCCCTTATTGGTCGGCATCAAGATTGGTCTCTCGCGCCATGCGAAAGCGCGCAGCCATCCCGCAGAAAGGGGGATGCGTGAGTGAATCTCTCTTCTCAAGCAAGCCAGCGTAGCGCCCCTCAAATGATCTGATTGCCAGGGAAGCATCGAGTCCACTGCTTCCTAAGCCCCATCGGTAGAACAGCACCCAAAATCGCGACAGACTTTATTCATTGGATCAAATGTGATCGCAAAGAAAACAGTTTGTCGCACAAGCGCAAAAGCCTGAAGCGACACTCGCACATCCATCCCCATCCCCATCCCGCGCCCGGTTCAGTGCATTGCACAAAACGGATAGCGATCTGCGCAGCGCGGATATTTGCGCGCGCCTGGCGTCATTACCCTCGGCAGTACGGGACGTTCGCCGCATTTGCGAGCCTCTTCAAAAACAACAACAAGGGAAAGATGCCATGCGCAAGATCGACGTACATGAGGTTATCGACAAGGCTCGTTTCAACCGCTTTCACTGGATGGTGCTGTTCTGGTGTGCCCTGATCATCATCTTCGACGGTTACGATCTGGTGATCTACGGCGTAGTCCTGCCGATGCTGATGAAGGAATGGGGGCTCAGTCCTCTGCAAGCCGGTGCACTGGGCAGTTATGCATTGTTCGGCATGATGTTCGGTGCACTGTTCTTCGGTCCTCTTTCAGACAAGATCGGCCGCAAAAAAGCCATCACGATCTGCGTGATGCTCTTCAGCGGCTTCACCGTACTCAATGGCTTCGCCAGAAATCCCACTGAGTTTGGCGTCTGTCGCTTCATTGCCGGCTTGGGTATAGGCGGCGTGATGCCAAACGTCGTGGCGCTGATGAACGAATACGCGCCGAAAAAAATTCGCAGCACCCTGGTGGCGATCATGTTTAGCGGTTACTCGGTAGGCGGCATGCTTTCCGCCGGTCTGGGCATCGTGCTGATCCCGAGTTTCGGCTGGCAGTCAGTGTTTTACGTCGCGGTGCTGCCGTTGCTGTTGTTGCCGTTGATCATGTACTTCCTGCCTGAGTCGGTGGGTTTCATGCTGCGCCAGGGGCGCAATGAAGAGGCGCGCAACATTCTTCAGCGGATCGATCCGGCCTACGTCGCGCAAACCGGTGATCAACTGTACATGAGCGAAGTGAAGGGCACTGGAACCCCGGTGTTGCAGTTGTTCCGTGAGGGCCGTGCACTGCGTACGCTGATGCTGTGGCTGGCGTTTTTCTGCTGCTTGCTGATGGTTTACGCCTTGAGTTCCTGGCTGCCCAAACTGATGGCCAACGCCGGTTACAGCCTGGGCTCGAGCCTGTCGTTCCTGCTGGTGCTGAACTTCGGGGCGATTTTCGGTGCAGTGGGCGGTGGTGTGCTGGGTGACAAACTCAACCTGCCGCGCGTGTTGGCAGTGTTTTTCGCCGTGGCAGCCGTATCGATCACCTTGCTGGGCTTCAATAGCCCGATGCCGTTGTTGTATCTGCTGATCGCCCTTGCCGGCGCCACGACTATCGGTTCGCAGATTCTGCTGTACGCGTGCGCCGCGCAGTTCTACTCCATGAACATTCGCTCCACCGGTCTGGGCTGGGCCTCGGGTATCGGGCGTAACGGTGCGATTGTCGGTCCTCTACTGGGCGGTGCCTTGCTCGGGATCAGCCTGCCGCTGCAACTGAACTTCATGGCGTTTGCCTTGCCCGGTGCAATCGCCGCCGTCGCCATGACCGTGTTCGCCATCAGCAGTCGGCGCAGTGCCCGACAAATATCGCAGCAGGGAACGCCTGACGGGGCTGTTGGCGAGGTTTCATGAAAACGTTAATTCGGGACTTTTCCCTGTCTGCTGCGGTCGCCGGATTCATCGCCACGGTGATTTCCTACGCAGGCCCGCTGGTGATTATTTTTCAGGCCGCCGACGCCGCACACCTGTCACGGGAAGTGCTGTCGTCGTGGGTCTGGGCGATTTCGATCGGCAGCGCTGTGCTTGGCATCGGTTTGAGCCTGCGTTACCGCGTGCCGGTGATCATTGCGTGGTCGGCGCCGGGCTCGGCGTTGCTGGTGGCGTTGCTGCCGGGGATCTCCATGGCGGAGGCCGTGGGCGCTTATCTGGTCAGCAGCCTGATCATTTTTCTGGTCGGGGTATCGGGGGCGTTTGACCGGATCATCGGCAAGCTGCCGGCAGCGGTTGCGGCGGCGATGCTGGCGGGGATTCTGTTCAGATTCGGTACCGGGTTGTTTGTCTCGTTGCAGAGCAAGCCGTTGCTGGTGCTGGCGATGTTTGCCACGTACCTGGTCTGCAAAAGACTGATGCCGCGTTATGCCGTGCTGATGGTACTGCTGGTGGGTTGCTCGACGGCTTTTCTCGCCGGCGATCTGCACACCGAAGCGTTGGTCATCGGATTGGCCACGCCGGTGTGGATCACGCCGGCATTCAGCCTGAGCGCGACGCTGAACATTGCCTTGCCGCTGGTGATGGTGGCGCTGACCGGCCAATTCGTTCCTGGCATGGCGGTGTTGCGCGCCAGCGGTTACCCAACACCTGCGGGGCCGATCATTGCCGGCAGCGCACTGGGTACGGCGCTCTTGGCGCCGTTCGGTTGCCACGGGCTGAATCTGGCGGCGATTACCGCGGCTATCTGTACTGGCCGCGAGGCTCACGAAGATCCCGCCAGGCGCTATGTGGCCGGGGTCGTAGGTGGCCTGTTTTACCTGCTGCTTGGCATCTTCGGCGCCACGCTGGTTTCACTGTTTTCGGCGTTCCCCAAAGAACTGATCGCGGCGCTTGCCGGGCTGGCGCTGTTCGCTGCAATTGCCGGGGCATTGGCTGGCGCGATGGCGGTGCCGAGTGATCGCGAAGCCGCGCTGGTGACCTTTCTCACCACTGCATCGGGCATGTCGCTGTTGGGTTTGTCCGCGGCTTTTTGGGGGCTGATTTTCGGCATGGTCACCCACTTGATGCTGAACGCCCGTCGCCCCCTCCCTCGCAGCGAAAGGGTTGAGGCCAAAGCTCTACTACCTGTCGATCAATAAAAATAAGAGAAAAAACGATGAAACAGATTCTTCCAACAACCGGTTCAGTGTTGTCCATGGCGGTCGTCTCGAGTTTCTCCACCGGCGCGACAGCCGCCGAGGGCGGCTTCATCGAGGACACCTCGGCCACGTTGCAAGCGCGCAATTACTACTTCAGCCGGGACTTTTCCGACATCGTCGGGACTAACCAGCAATCGAAGGCTGAAGAGTGGGCGCAGGGCTTCATCCTCAACGTCAAATCCGGTTACACCCAGGGTCCAGTCGGTTTCGGTGTGGATGTGATCGGCCTGCTCGGCCTCAAACTCGACAGCAGCCCGGACCGGGTCAATACCGGTTTGCTGCCGGTGCAGGGGGATGGGCGCGCGGCGAATGATTACAGCCGTCTGGAGGGCGCGTTTAAAACGCGTTACTCCAAAACCGAGCTGAAAGTGGGTGAGCTGCAGCCCAACCTGCCGGTGCTGGCGTTCAGTGATATACGTCTGCTGCCGCCCAGTTACCAGGGTGCAAGCATCAGCTCCAATGAGATCAACGGCCTGACTTTGCAGGGTGGTCACCTGAGTTCAACCAGCCTGCGCAATGAAGCCGGCGATGAAAAAATGCAGGCGATGCTCGGTCATGTACCGCAACGGCAGGTCAGTAGTGACGGCTTCAATTTTGCCGGTGCCGATTACGTCTTCAACGACAAACGCAGCTCGGTCAGCGCCTGGTTCGGGCAACTGGAAGATATCTACAACCAGCGCTTTCTTGGCCTCAAGCACAGCGAGCCATTGGGCGACTGGACCTTGGGCGCAAACCTCGGTTACTACGATTCGCGCGAAGACGGCAAAAAACTGCTGGGTAACATCGACAACCGGGCGTTCTTCTCCCTACTGTCGGCCAAACGCGGCGGCCACACATTTTATGTCGGCTATCAGGGCATGTTCGGCGACAGCGCTTTTCCGCGGGTCTTTGCCAACATCTCACCGCTGGGCAACGAAGTGCCCACCTATGAATTCGCTTTCACCGATGAACGCTCGTGGCAGGCGCGTTACGACTACGACTTTGCGGCGCTCGGCGTGCCGGGGCTGACCAGCACAGTGCGCTATATCACCGGCAACAATGTCGACACTGGCAAAGGGTTCGAAGGCAAGGACCGTGAGCGTGATCTGGATATTGGCTATGTGCTGCAGAGTGGCAGTCTCAAAGGCCTGGGCATCCGTGTGCGCAATGCGATGGCGCGTTCCAACTACCGCAGTGATATCGACGAAAACCGTCTGATCCTCAGTTACACCTGGACGCTGCTATGAGCAACTGATCACAGGTCGCTCGTGCAATCACCCATAACCTCGTATTTCACTCGATGGGTCTGACCCTGATGATCGACATACACCATGGTCGCTGGCACAACCCCGCACGCGGTCGCGGTATTCGACACGGAAACTACCTTGGCGATGTCCAGCGGCTGCGTCGGGTTGTACGGTGTAGCCGCTTGCTCGTTGGCCATTGCGCAAGTGGCGATTAGGGTCAGAAACAGGCTGGTCAAGGTTTTCATTTTTGTTCGCTCGGGGGTGATTCTGATATCTGAAGTTTAGACTTTGGCCGCGAGTGATAAAGGGGGTTTGGGCTGATTCAGCCTTGCAGGAAATGTAACAATCGCGTGCGGCCTTTAGGAGCGATACTTGCTTGCTATGGACGATAACGATAACGCGTGCTGTCTGAATGATCGCCTTATCCGGACGTTTTTCGCGAGCAGAGCTCGCTCCTACAGTGTGATGTGCGTCCCACCTGAAGTCGAAGGGGACACAATGGGCGGTGTAAACTGAGGACCTGTTCTCCTTCGGCAAGACAAGGGAGTGTGCCCCGCCATGATCGGCGCCGAGTTACTGTCACCCGAAACCCTCACGGTGGGGTGGCTGATCTATGGGCCAGTACTGATCTGGGCGATCTGCCGCGCACCCTGGGTTGAGTTGTTTACCGACAGCCGTCGTCAGCATTTGCTGTTAGGCACAGTGTTCGCGCTGTTTATGCTGTGGCTGGTGCGACGGGATTTCGATACCGGCGTGTCCTATCACTTCATCGGCATGACCGCGGTGACGCTGTTGCTCGACTGGCCGCTGGCAATTGTCGGCGGCCTGGTGGCGCAAACCGGACTGATGCTGCTCGGCCGTCAGGACCTGATTGCAATGGGGGTCAATGGCGCGCTGTTGATTCTGTTGCCGGTGCTGATCACTGAGTGTTGCGCGATCCTGGTAGAGCGCGCGCAGCCGCGTAATCCCTTTGTGTATATCTTCGTTTCCGGTTTTTTTGCGGCGGCGCTGTCGGCGTTGCTGTGCCTGTTGCTGGCGTTGTGGTTGCTGTGGTTCAACGAGCGTTTTGCCATGCCCTATTGGCTGGAAGATTTTGTCGGTTACCTGTGGTTGATCATTTTTCCCGAGGCATTCATCAATGGCATGGTGGTTAGCGCGTTGGTGGTGTTCTGCCCTGAGTGGCTGGAGACCTTCAACCGCACGCGCTATCTGTCGGCGCCCTGGAAGGACGACGATCCCAAGTCTTGATTCCTTTCAAATCCGCCAAATGCTGACGATCCCATACTCTGTTTCCAGCGTTTCACTCAAGCAACTGATCAATCAAAACCACGTTGGAATAGATCAAACTGCCATCGCTCGCTCGGTGCCCGACCAGATGGAACTGACCACGGTCGTGGTGCAAATAGACGCGCATTTGACAGTCGGACAAGGGGCTGTACCCCTCTGGCAAGATCAAGTTCAAAGTGCCCATGTCGACATCGACCATCATTTCAGGCTCATGGGTTTTCTGAAGGCGTTCTTCAGCTTCCTCCAGCCGTAGATGGAGGGGGCCGTCGACGTAAAAATGGATCTCACCCATTGGGGTGGATTTTTGGTCGGTGCTGGTTTTGCACCTGCCTTCGAGCGTCAGGTTACTCATGACGAAACCTCCGTCGGGGCTGCTGGATTGGCTCTGTCTCTTCTCAATGCCTTCACTATCTGATCATTACGCATGGGCAGGATTCGACTTTTGGGGTCGCAGCTGGCCGATCACTGCCGTCCGTAATCTGAAATTGAGTATAGCTGGCAACCGGCTCTCGCTTGCCAACCTCACGGCAAAACCCGATGGCACTATACTTTTTACTGACTTGCCACCACGGGTGGTACTTGTCTGCCCTGCCTGGACGTCAGTGGCGATGCTTGCGCATAACCAATGAGCAACAGGAATAGGATGAAGAGAAAATGGCAATAGCAATTATCTTGATTCTAATCGTTATTGGCTCAGTGCTCTTTCATATACTAGCGCCTTGGCATGCAACACCGGCAGCGTCCAACTGGGGATCAATAGACACCACGCTGTTCATTACCCTGATCATTAGCGGAATATTTTTCATCGCCATCACGGTATTCATGGCGATAGCCGTGATGCGTTATCGTCACAAAGAGGGTCGTAAGGCGGCCTACCAGCCAGAAAATAAGAAGCTGGAATTATGGTTGATTATTGTTACCTCGATAGGTATTGCCGCGATGTTGGCGCCAGGTCTGGTTGTTTACAATGATTTCATCAGCGTGCCGAAAAATGCTTATGAACTTGAAGTGATTGCCCAGCAGTGGCAGTGGGCCTTTCGATTTCCCGGGCAAGACGGGAAGCTGGGCAAGTCGGATATTAAGTTTATTGATTCCGCCAATCCCTCGGCCTTGATCCCAAGGATCCTGCAGGGCAGGACGATGTGCTTGTAATAAGTAATGAAGTTCGCCTTCCGCTCGATCGGCCGGTGAAAGTTTTACTGCGCTCTAAAGACACTCTGCACGACTTCTATGTACCGCAAATTCGCAGCAAGATGGATATGGTGCCAGGGATGGTGTCGTACTTTTGGTTTACACCGACTAAAACCGGGAAATATGAAGTCCTTTGCGCTGAATATTGTGGTGTAGGTCATTACAACATGCGCGGCCATATGATCGTGGAAGAACAGGACGTCTTCGATCAATGGCTAAAAGGCCAACCGACTTTTGCGCAGACATTAGCGACAGCTGCCAGGCCCAGTCGGGACAGCGTGCTGGAAAAAGGCCGCCAGTTGGCCGAAAAATACGGCTGCGGTGCCTGCCATAGCCAGGATGGCAGTACCAGTCTCGGCCCGGGATGGAAGGGGCTGTTCGGCCGCACTGAGCCACTTGCCGATGGCACCAGCGTGCTGGTCGATGAGGCCTACCTGAAAGAGTCGATCCTCACTCCGCAGGCCCGCCTGGTACAGGGCTACCCGCCGGTCATGGTGGCCTATACTCTCAATGACGATGAACTGGGTGCACTCATCGCCCTGATCAAATCACTGGGTGTTGCGCCGCAAGCGTCGGGTCCAGGCGAGGACTTGGTGGCGCAGGGACAACAGCTGGCCCAATCGCTCGGCTGTCTGGCCTGCCACAGTGTCGATGGTAACAAGGGCGTCGGCCCCACCTGGCAGGGCCTGTATGGCAAGACAGAAACCCTTGCCGATGGTACGGGGATAAAGGTCGATGAGGGTTATGTAAAAGAATCGGTTCTTAATCCCGCTGCCAAAATCGTCAAGGGCTATGCAGCCGTCATGCCGGCCTTTACTCCGAGCGATAAGGAGTTGAACGCACTGATCGCTTTTATCAAATCCAAAGCGAATGCCGACGCTGAAGCGAGCAAGGCTGAGCCAGGGAAGCAGCCGTAACCGCCAGAAATACACCGAAACTTCGGCAGGAGGATGACGTGATGGCCTATGCGGAGCAAGCCGAAATAGAAGCACTGCACGAGCCTAAAAGCTTCCTGACCAAATACATCTGGAGTCAGGACCACAAGGTCATAGCCATTCAATATTCCCTGACGGCTATATTCGTGGGTCTTATCGCCTTGGTGTTGTCCGACTTGATGCGCATACAGATAGGCTTCCCCGGTAGTTTGGCGTTCATGGACGCCAGTACTTACTATCAGGCAATGACCATGCACGGCATGATCATGGTCATTTACTTGCTGACGGCCTTGTTTCTGGGGGCTTCGGCAACTATCTGATCCCACTGATGGTGGGCGCCCGAGACATGGTCTTCCCCTACGTCAACATGCTGAGTTACTGGACCTATCTGCTGGCGGTGCTGGTGTTGCTCGCCGGTTTTTTTGTCCCTGGGGGGCCCACCGGCTCGGGCTGGACGCTCTATCCGCCACAGTCCATTACCCAAGGTACACCGGGGACTGAGTGGGGCATCATATTGATGCTTGTCTCTCTGGCGATTTTTATTGTTGCAACCACCATGGGCGGGTTGAACTACGTCACCACGGTGTTGCAGTCACGTACGCACGGCATGACTTTGTTTCGCATGCCGCTCTCCGTATGGGGAATCTTCATGGCCTCGATCATGGCCTTGCTGGCTTTCCCGGCGTTGTTTGTCAGTGCGGTCATGATGTTGTTCGACAAACTGTTGGGCACCAGTTTCTTTATGCCGGCGATGATCTCGCTGGGGCAGCAGCTCGATCACCAAGGTGGCAGCCCGATACTGTTCCAGCATCTGTTCTGGTTCTTCGGCCACCCGGAGGTCTACATCGTTGCTCTCCCCGCGTTTGGTCTGGTCTCCGACCTGATCAGCACGCATGCTCGTAAAAATATCTTCGGCTATCGAATGATGGTGTGGGCCATTATTGCAATTGGCGTACTCAGCTTTGTGGTCTGGGCGCACCATATGTATGTCAGCGGAATGAACCCGTACTTTGGCTTTTTCTTCGCCGTAACCACTTTGATCATCGCGGTGCCGACCGCACTGAAAGTCTACAACTGGATACTGACGCTGTGGCAGGGCGACATTCATCTGACCGTGCCGATGCTGTTTGCCCTGGCCTTTATCGTCACCTTTCTGGTTGGTGGTCTGACCGGGTTGTTTCTCGGCAATGTGATTGTGGATATTCCGCTCTCGGACACCTACTTTGTCGTCGCCCATTTTCATATGGTCATGGGGGTCGCGCCGGTACTGGTGGTGTTCGGCGGCATTTATCACTGGTTCCCGAAAGTCACCGGCCGCATGACGAACGACATCCTGGGCAAGCTGCATTTCTGGATTACCTTTCTGGGCACCTACGCCATCTTCTTCCCCATGCACTATCTGGGTTTTCAGGGCATGCCACGCCGCTACTACGCCTACGACAACTACGCGTTCATTCCGCAGTCGGCGCACGATTTGAATGCCTTCATTACGGTGGTCGCATTGATCGTCGGCGTTTCCCAACTGCTGTTCCTGTTCAACCTGGCCTGGAGTGCATTTAAAGGCAAACCCGCAGGCAGTAATCCCTGGGGCGCGGCCAGTCTGGAATGGCAAACGCCGAACACCCCGCCGATACACGGTAACTGGGGAGAGAAGCTGCCGGTCGTGCATCGCTGGGCCTATGACTACAGTGTGCCGGGGATCGAGCAGGATTTTGTTCCGCAAACGGTCTCCGCCGAGGAGTTGGAGCAACTGCGGCAACTCAGTGCGGGAACCAAGATAGTGGACGTGAAAACATGAACAGACTGTTCTTGAGAAACGCCGACGGCGCTGACCCCGGTGGCAGTTGGAGTCGTGACCCTGAAGGTATTCAGGCCCCCGAGGGTGCCGATAGAAGCCAAACCGCAAAAATAGGCCTGCGCTTGTTTCTGGCCGTGGTGAGCTCGTTATTCTTTCTCTTCCTGATCGCCTTTGTCGCCCGCTCACAAATGGCCGACTGGCGACCCCTGACAGAGCCCTTGGCGCCGTTAGCCAATCCATGGCAACTCTGGCTGAATTCGGCTTTTCTAGTGTTCAGTTGCATTGCACTGCAGTGGTCGCGCATGGCCGCCCGTCAGGCTCGACTGGACGCAACGGTCATTGGCTTTGTATTGGGTGGGCTATTTGCAATTGCCTTTCTGACGGGACAACTCTGGGTCTGGCAGCAGTTTGTCACCTGGGGTTACTTTGTCGCCAGCAATCCGGCCAACAGTTTCTTCTATCTGTTGACCGGTGTGCACGGGGTCCACTTGCTGGGTGGGTTGATAGCCTGGGGCAGAATCGTCGCCAAATTCCTGCATCACGTGCCGTTGCCGCAACTCGGCGCCAGCATAGAGCTCTGTGCCATCTATTGGCATTACTTACTGGGTGTTTGGTTTGTGCTATTCGCGCTACTGACCAGTACGCCAGAAACCTATGAAGCCATCGCCAGAGTCTGCGGCCTGAGGTGAAAAACCATGGCATCGCTTCCACAAGCCCCAGTCGAGTCCGGCTCATCCAATCCACCAGGCTTGCCGCCTGCACCGGGATGGGAGGGCATCGCCAGCGACTGGTCCTCGGATAGAGACGCTTTCAAGCAGGTCCCCTGGGGCAAGGCGATGATGTGGATATTCCTGCTCAGCGATACTTTTATATTCACCTGCTTTTTAACCGGCTACATGTCGGTACGCATGACCATCACCGACCTGTGGCCGAATCCCAGTGAAGTGTTTGCATTGACGATCGGCGGGAGAGAAATTCCGCTTATTCTGATCGCCATCATGACCTTTGTGCTGATCAGCAGCAGCGGCACGATGGCCATGGCCGTTAACTTCGCCTATCGCCGTGATCGCGCGAAAACCACTGCCCTGATGCTGGCGACCGCTGCCTTGGGTGTGACCTTCGTCGGCATGCAGGCATTTGAATGGAGCAAGCTCATCGCAGAAGGGGTGCGTCCTTGGGGGAACCCCATGGGGGCAGCGCAATTTGGTGCCAGCTTTTTCATGATTACCGGTTTCCACGGACTGCATGTATCAATCGGCGCTATCTACCTCAGCATTGTGGCGATGAAAGTATTCCGGGGAGATTATGAGCGCTCCGGAAACTATCAGAACGTCGAGATTGCCGGGCTTTACTGGCACTTCGTGGATTTAGTGTGGGTGTTTATTTTTGCTTTCTTCTATTTATGGT
Organism: Pseudomonas sp. ERMR1:02; assembly: GCF_002277815.1. Classification (GTDB taxonomy): domain Bacteria; phylum Pseudomonadota; class Gammaproteobacteria; order Pseudomonadales; family Pseudomonadaceae; genus Aquipseudomonas. The sequence continues at coordinate 142,833 of NZ_NKJI01000004.1, read as the reverse complement.
AGAGGAGCACGGGTGATGGCGCATGCTCAAGGTCAGCAGCATCCAATTAGTTTGTACCTCAAAATCTGGGGACTGTTATTCGTCCTCAGTACGATGTCGTATCTTGTCGACTATTTCCACTTCCACGGCTATCTCAGGTGGTTCCTGATTATTACTTTCATGTTGATGAAGGCAGGTTTGATTGTCTCCATCTTCATGCATATGGCCTGGGAACGGTTGGCCATGGTCTACGCCATATTGATTCCACCGTTGTGTTTACTGGTGCTCGTCGGACTGATGGCCACCGAGGCAGACTATGTTTTCCTCAGCCGGGTCATTTTCTTCGGCAAATAAGCAACTTCCCGATGGCCTTGAGTCTCCAGGCGCTAACCTGATATCACTCGCTTGAACTGATGCCATTTGTGTTGCCAGGCAACTGTCCAGTGAGGGGCTGCAGTTCCTGTACCGGCGATCGTCAGCTTTGGATGATGTCCGATTACCTGGTCCAATACCGATTCTTGATGCGGTTCAACATCCACGAAGAAGATATGTTTGCCTTCTTTTACCGCCTGCTTGAAATTGCGGAAGTGAGTGTTTGGCACCTGGAACCCGAAAAAACCGCCTTCCCAGATGCAGAAGCCCAAAATAACAATGGCAAGGAAGATAAAGGGCATCCAGCCTGCGGCGGATTCGGTCCAGCCCAACCAATAGGCGCCACCCAGGACCAGCGCCGCGAGTGGCACACCGACCACTGCACCAATCTCACCAGAGTGAACAGCATCTTGTTCCATTAACGAGCTAATCTCGTGGAGGTGATGTTGTTCAACATCAGCAACTTTTTCACTGAGCACATGAATTTGTTCGGAATTGATGCCGTTGGATTCCAATTCACATTCAACGGTTTCAAGATCGTTGAGATTGTCACTGATGTAATAGTGTCGATTCATGCCACACCTCCCATCTCGCGTTTGCTGTAGACCTCCTCTGTCCAGCAGCCGTTAACCGAGATTGGCCGTCGGTATTGGTACCCGTGGGGAACGTTGCACTCTTCATGCAACCCGAAAGAAGTATAGCACTCGCTAGCATGCTGGTGGTTGGGTGTCAAGATCAAGAAAACAGCATCAGGGCCTGACACACCTCGTTGATTTCTGGTTCAAGTCACGCTTCTGACGATCGGGATCAGTGACGAGGATCGAAATCGCCGCTGAACAATTCGTCCTCGGCATCAGGGGGCACTGGAATCTTGTGCTCTTCCGACGCCCACGCGCCCAGGTCGATCAGTTTGCAACGGTCGGAACAGAACGGCCGGAATTTACTCTCGGTGCTCCATTCGACAGGGGCGCCGCAGGTCGGGCATTCGACGGTTGGGATCTGGCTCATGACTGGCCTCCACGCAAAGTAAGGTAAAAGTGATGCAGGCGTTCGACCTCGCTGTGCAGCCAGGCGAGGTCGCGGTCGTTGACCACCACCTCGTCGGCATGGCTGACGCGATCCTGGCGGCTGGACTGGGCCTTGAGGATCGCCTGGACCTGCTGTTCGCTGGTCTGGTCGCGCTGCAGGGTGCGTTCGATCTGTAGCTGTTCGGGGGCATCGATCACCAGCACCCGCTGGGTCATGGCGTACTGGCCGGATTCGATCAGTAGCGGCGAAACCAGTATGGCGTAAGGTGATTTTGCCAGCGCCAGATGATGGGCGATTTCCTCGCCGATCAGCGGATGCAGCAAGGCTTCCAGCCAGCGACGTTCATCCGGTACTTCAAAGATCAGTTTACGCAAGGCAGCGCGATCCAGTTGCCCGTCGGCCTGCAACACGCTGGTGCCAAAGTGCTCGGCGATTGTCGCCAGCGCGGGCCGGCCGGGTTCGACCACCCAGCGAGCGGCATGATCGGCATCTACCACATGCACACCCAGGTCGATGAAGTGTTGGGCCGCCGCGCTTTTGCCGCTGCCAATGCCGCCGGTCAGGCCGAGAATCCAGGGTTTTTCCACAGGGGTATTCATTTCAAACCGACAAACTGCCAATAGAAGTCGGTTATTTGACCACCCCAGAGCAAGGCAATCCAGCCGGCAATCGCCAGATAAGGGCCGAAGGGGATCGGCGTCGAGGTTTTTGCCATGCGCAGGCGCAGGTAAATCACGCCGATGACAGCCCCCACCAGCGAGGAGAGCAGTAGGGTCAGCGGCAAAATCTGCCAGCCGCCCCAGGCCCCAAACATCGCCAGCAGCTTGAAGTCGCCGTGGCCCATGCCGTCCTTGCCAGTGAGCAGCTTGAACAGCCAGAACACCGACCATAGCGCCAGGTAGCCGGCAATGGCGCCCCATAACGCGTCATGCAGCGACACGAACAGGTCGAGACTGTTGATGATCAGCCCGAGCCACATCAACGGCAGCACCAGCACATCCGGCAGCAGTTGATGCTCGGCGTCGATCAGGCTCATGCCCAGCAGACCCCAGGTCAGGAGCAGCGCCATGCAGGCTTGCCAGCCGAAACCGAAGTGCCAGGCAATGAATGCCGACAACAGACCGCAGGCCAGCTCAGTCAGCGGATAGCGTTTGCTGATCGGTGTCGCGCAGGCTGAGCAGCGCCCACGCAGAAACAAAAAGCTGAGTACGGGAATGTTCTCCCATGCGCGAATCCGGTGGCCGCATTTCGGACACTGGGAGTGGGGCAGCAGCAGATTGTAGGTCGGCAGCGGCGTTTCACCGGACAACCCGAGGATCTCATGGGCCTGCACGCGCCATTCGCGTTCGAGCATTTTCGGCAGGCGCCAGATAACTACGTTGAGGAAGCTGCCGACCAGCAGGCCCATCAGCCCGGCGATGACGACGAAAGCCAGCGGGTAGTGAGTCAGAATTTCGTTCAAGGGCATGTCAGATCGCTGAGCCGAGTTGGAAGATGGGCAGGTACATCGCAACCACCAGGCCGCCGACGATAACACCCAGCACCACCATGATGAACGGTTCCATCAGGCTGGTGAGGTTATCGACCATATTGTCCACCTCGTCTTCATAAAAACCTGCAACTTTGTCGAGCATGTCGTCCAGTGCGCCAGACTCTTCGCCAATGGCAGTCATCTGAATCGCCATGTTCGGAAAGACGCCGCAGGTGCGCATGGAAAAATTCAGCTGCATACCTGTCGAAACGTCCTGCTTGATGCGCAGCACCGCACGTTTGAAGACGATGTTGCCGGTGGCGCCGGCCACCGACTCCAGGGCCTCCACCAATGGCACGCCGGCGGCAAAGGTGGTCGACAGGGTGCGGGCGTAACGGGCCACGGCGGATTTGTACATCAGGGTCCCCACCAGCGGCAGTTTCAGCAGCCATGCGTCCGTTCGATCGCGAAAGCCTCGCGACGTCTTGAAGGCGTGACGCACACCGAAGATCGCCGCGATCAGCCCGCCGAGCATCATCCACCACCCGTCCTGCATGAACTTCGACAGGCCGATGACCATCACTGTAAAAGCGGGCAATTGGGAACCAAACCCTTCGAAAACCGACTGGAACTGCGGCACCACTTTGACCAGCAGGATCCCGGTCACAATGGTTGCGACGAACACGACGGCCAGTGGGTAGGTCATGGCTTTCTTGATCTTGGCCTTGAGGCTTTCGCTTTTTTCCTTGTAGGTCGCCACCCGTTCCAGCAGCGTATCCAGGGCGCCGGCCTGCTCGCCGGCATCCACCAGATTGCAGTACAGCTCATCGAAATAACGGGGCTTTTTACGCAGGGCGGCGGCGAAGCTGTTGCCTGCCGCGACTTCCTGTTTTACCTCGTCCACCAGCGTGCGCATGGCCGGGTTATCGAAGCCTTCGGCGATGATGTCGAACGACTGCAATAGCGGCACGCCGGCTTTCATCATGGTCGCCATCTGCCGAGTGAACAGGGCAATGTCCTGGGCTTTGATGCGGTTGCCCAGCGTGAACAGCGAGGTGGATTTCTTGCGAACCTTGCCGGGGTTGATGCCTTGTTTGCGCAGCTGCGCCTTGATCAGCGCGGGGTTTTTTCCGCTCAGCTCGCCGGTTACTTTCGAGCCTTTACGGTCGGTGCCTTCCCAAGCGTAGAGGCTGAGTTTTACTGCTTTGACCGCCATGTTCAGTCCTTGGTGACCCGGTTGGGCAATGTCATTGGAATTGTGGGCGAAGACCGTTGGATGACTTATAGCCTAGTCAAGCGGTGGAACCAAACCAGCCGTCGTCAGGTGACAATTAGTGTCAGATAGTGCCGGATCCTGGGGGTCAGGAAGGGCGAACAGGTGGTCGCGCACCCTGCCGGTAGGGCGTGCGGGGCTTGGCATGGGCTGTGCTGAGATAGATCCGATCATGAGATTTCGACTCATGCACGGAGGCTGTCTATGAAGGCTCAAAAAGGTTTTACGCTGATCGAGCTGCTGATCGTTGTGGCGATCATCGGGATTCTTGCGACGTTTGCGATACCGGCCTATTCCAAATACCAGGCGCGAGCGAAAGTGACCGCTGGACTGGCGGAAATTTCAGCGCTCAAGGTCAACTACGAGGATGTAATCAACTCGGGCACGGCGGCGCCAGCGGTCGATGCATTTGCACCGAATGCCCACACCACGAACTGCACGATTACCGCGAGTGCCAGCCCTGCTTCCGGGATTGTCTGTGCGCTTAAAGGTGCACCGGCTGTTATCAGTGGGGGCACTGTGACATTGACTCGAGACGCAACCAAAGGCTGGTCGTGTAATACCAGCGTCCCTTCCGAATACGCGCCTGCAGGTTGCACGTCAAGTTAAGCCCCGATCTGCCGGCCTGAGCGCTCTTACAGAGGATTGGGGCCACCGCAGCAATCTCCTCAGGCGGATTTTTTTGCGCTGGGACGCAAAATTGGACCATCCTCTGAGGCATTGCTAAAAACTTTGAAAATTCATGGCCTTAGGCCTTGGTGAAAACCGGCAAGTTGCATGCAGAGAATTTCCAAGTCATGCATTTTGCATGATTCTGGAAATTCTCATGTTTAATAACTATTTGATTTATATCGATTTTTTATCTGTCGTAAAGTTGGCACAGCGTTCGCTATATCTCTGGTAACCCTGCTGACAAGACAAGCAGCAGACTTTCCAGAAAAACAGGAGTTACTCGTATGAAGAAGTTCGCTATCGCTGCCGCTACTGCTACCGCGCTAACCCTGACCATGGCCAATGCTGCGTTTGCACAGACTCAAGCCACTCAGGCTCCGATGACTCTGGCAGCCGGTGAAATGACCAAGGCCAAGGATGCTACCTCCGATACCTGGATTACCACCAAAGTCAAAAGTGACCTGGTCACCGAAAAAGGCATTCCTGGCACCGACATCAAGGTTGAAACCAACAAAGGCGTTGTGTCCCTGTCGTCCACCGTTGCAGTGACCGATGCTCAGAAAGCCACCGCCGTGGCGATCACCAAGAAAATCAAAGGCGTCAGAGCGGTCTCCGCTGACGGCCTGAAAGCCGAATAAGGCAAAGCTTCTCGCCTGGACTGGGAGAAGGCGGGCAGGCGGGCCAGGATATACGTCTGTCGCATCTTGGGAGTTCCATGCGAACGGCCATAAGGATGTGGCCATTACAGGCCCCGGCATTCGTGTCGGGGCCTGTTCTATTTGGGCAAAGCAAAAGATCGCAGCCTTTGGCAGCTCCTACAGGAGATTGGGTTCACCTGTAGGGGCTGCCGAAGGCTGCGATCTTTTGATCTTCAGTTACCGCGTTTGCTGGTGATCTGCATCAAGCGATTACCCTCGAACCGCAGGTACTGATACATCCCGCCGTTCGGCCCGTAGGTCCATTCCTCGACCTGAAATTCTTCTCGTCGATTGGCACTGCGCTTGTAACCCAGCAAATCGCGGCTGAGCGGTTCGCCGCATTTTTGCAGTACTTCGCTCGACCGGTCGCCGACACTGATCAATTGGCTGCCGCAGCGTAAGGTATCCGCCGCCGAGGCCAGGTTCGACGCCATCACCAACGCCAGGGCTGGCAGCAGTCGTCTGCCTGTCATTCGGCGTCCAGATGCATCGGAGTAATCACCTTGCCGTCCTTTTCAGCTTCGCCCAACTGAGCATCGATGAAGTACACGCGATCATCCGCCAGCTGACCCTTGTCGACCAGATAGTCCTTGATACTGCTGGCGCGGTCCTGACCCAACTGCCGCAACAGCACTTCGCTCGCGCTCCAGAACTGGATCAGGCCTTCGCGCATCTTGGCGGTGCGATCTTCCTTGCCCAGGTCTTTCCACTCGGCCGGTGGTTGCTCCTTGAGACGTGTGCGGTAGATCCCTTCCAGCAGCGGGCCTTTTTCGCTGTCCGGCACTTCCAGCAAGGAGGCTTGGGCCGGAACCTTGTCGCCGCGACGCTGGAGCATCTTGTAATAGTTGTACTGATATTCCCGTTCCAGACGTTGCTCGGCAATCAGAGGACCGTCGCTGGTCTTGGCCGCGGTGCCTTCGATTTCCAGGCGCAAGGCCGGGCGTTCCTTGAGGGCGTTGGATAGCTTGACCAGTGCCGCTTGCGCGTCCTTGCTCAGATCGCTTGAGCCCGGTGCGAACGAGACACTGCCCAGATCTTCTGAACCACTCCCGCTGACCAGTCCGCCAATAAGTTTGAACGGCGCGGCGGCAGCCTTGACGATCAGGTTGCGCAGGGTTTGCCAGACAATCGGCATGACGCTGAACTGCGGATTGTTCAGATCACCAGTGACCGGCAGTTCGATGGAAATCTTGCCATCGACATCCTTTAGCAAGGCTATCGCCAGTTTCAGTGGCAGGCTTACTGCGTCCGGGCTGTCGACTTTTTCGCCGAGTTGCAGTTGTTCGACCACGACTTTGTTTTCGGCTTTGAGCTGACCTTTGGTGATCAGGTAATGCAGATCGAGATTCAGCCGGCCCTTGCGGATGCGGTAACCGGCGAACTTGCCGGAGTAGGGCGTCAGCGTGGTCAGTTCCACGCGTTTGAAGCTGGTGGCAATGTCGAGGCTGGCCATCGGGTTGAACGGGTTGACCGCGCCCTTGATGGTCACTGGCGCATAGCGATCGACCTTGCCCTTGACGTCGACGCTGGCGGGTTTTACCTGGCGGCTGTCGATGGTGCCGATCTGACCGTTGAGTTGTTGAATGGCGGTGGCGAAGTTCGGCGTCAGGCTGAAGTCGGCGAAGTTGGCCGAGCCGTCATTGATGGCAATGCCACCGATGTGGATGCCCAACGGTTTTTCTTTGCTGGCGGGCTTGGCGGCTGCGGTCTTGGCGCCGGAATCAGCAGGTTGCGGGATCAACAGGTCATCGATGTTGGTGGTACGGTCATCGTTGATCATGAAACGCACATAGGGCTGCAGCAGGTTGATCTTGTCGATCGACAGGCTGTCACCATGCTGATAGTTCAAGCCTTCGACGACCACCTGCTGCCACTTGAGGAAGTCGCGGGTTTTCAGGGTGTCGAGGGTATGCAGCTGATCGACCTGGGCGCGGCCGGTAACGCTGAGGGCCAGCGGCTCGGTGCCTTTCAGATTAACCGCCAGATCACTGCCGAGCATACCGCTGCGCAGTTCCAGGCGAATGAACGGGGTGATATAGGACTGGGCGACGCGCAGGTCGATGTCCTTGGTCTGTACATTGAGTTTGGCGCTGATCGGGGCCAGATTGACCTCGCCATCCGCCGTGAGCTTGCCTTGTTTGCCCACGCCGGTGTCGAGCTTGAGCGTAAAGGGCGAGCCGTTGAGGCTGTCGAACTTCTGCAAGTCCAGATTCAGCGGGCCCAGCTCCAGTGCCACGGCGGGTTGCGCCTTGCGGTCCGCCAGGTGCACCTGGTAATCGCGCAGTTGCACATCGTTGAGCAGCACTTGCCAGGGCTTGGCGGGTGGTGCCGGTTCGGGTTTCGGCGAATCGGCTGCCGCCGGTGTGCTCGGCGGTTCGGCCTTGGCCTTGGCTGCCGGTTTGGAAGGTTGGCTGGCGAACAATTTCTGCCAATCGAGTTGACCATCGGCTTCCAGGGCCGCCCAGGTTTCCAATTTGTGGCTGCGGATCTTGCCGACGACGATTTGCTGTTTAGCCAGATCGACAGTGGTTTCGCTGACCTCCAATCGCTCAAGCTTTACCAGAGGTCGACCGTCTGGGGCCTTGATGGCGAAGGGCGCGATGGTGGCCGAGACATTGCTCAATAGCAGTTCGGTTTGTTTGGACAGGTTGAGTTTGTAGTCGGTGCTCAGGCTGATAACCCCGTTTTCCAATACCAGCGGCACCGCATCACGAACATAGGGCCAAAAGGCTTTCATCTTGCCGTCGGTGATCTTCAGCTTGCCTTCGGAGGCTATCGGAATGAGGCTGAAGTTACCTGTCCAGTCGATCTGTCCACCATTGGGGCCGACGGCCACCAGGGTCATATTGGCACTGTCTTCGGGCAGGGTGCTGAGGTTTTTCAGTTCGAAGTCGAGTTCGTTGTAGAGAAATTCGATGGGTTCGCTGGGGCGTTCATCCAGAAAATGCACGGCGCCGCCGGCCAGTTTGATGCTGTCTATTCGCAACGGGAAAGGCTTGGTGTTGGGATCGGCCGGGGCGGGTTCGCTTGCCGGCAGTTTGAACAGGCCCAGTAGATTGAGCTTGCCGTCCTTGCCGAAGAGAACTTCGGTCTTGGGTTTGTCCAGTTCGATATTCGACAGATGCAGCGCCTTGGTCCAGAGGCTGTCTAGTTGCAGGTTGGCATATAGGCGTTCAAACCCTACCTGTTCCTTGCCTGGCTCGCCGATGTTCAGGCCCCAGACTGTCACTTCAAGAGTGAACGGGTTGAGTTCGATTCGCTGGATCGTAGCAGGCGTCGCCGCGTAGTTGGCCAGTTGTTGGTTGGCTACACGCAAGGCAATGCCCGGCAAAATCAGAAACCCCAGCAGGCTGTAGAGGGCCAGAGCAGTCAACAGGGCGCCAACGGCGCGAATCAATCCTTTGTACATGCGTGGCTTCATCTGTCTGAATCGGAGTGCCTTGGAGTATGGCACGCGTTTCCGGTTCCGAAGTATTTGCCCTGGCCAGGCTTTTCAGATTTGTCTGACGTGAGTCAGAGCTGCAAGATCAGAGTTTTTAGCGGTGGTTGCTGATCCATCGACGGGAAATCGCCACCCGGTTTCATCACCGTCCAATCGCGCACTGGCCGCCCGGCCTTCTCTGCGCAACGCAAAACCTGTTCGCGCCAGTCGTCCATGCTGACTTTTGCCAGGTTGTTGCAGCAGATCAGCACGCCGTTGTCGGCGGTGGTCAGCAGGGCCGGTTTGAGTAGGCTTTGATAGTCGCGCAGAAGGTCGACGGTGCCGAAAGCGCTCTTGGCCCAAGCCGGAGGATCGAGCAGCACCAGATCGTACTGGCGCTGTTCCAGGCGCTGATAGCTCGGCAACTTTTGCCCGCGACGCTGGCTGATTGGCAGGCCGGCTAATTGGCGGATAGCCGGAAAATAATCGGACTGGATGAATTCCATGGTCGGCAACTGCGGGTTGAGCAGGCCGTTTTCACGACCGACCGCCAGGTTGCCTTCGGCGAAGTCCAGGTTGCACACTTCGCGGGCGCCACCGGCCGCAGCGCTGAGGCCAACGCCACAGGTGTAGGCAAACAGGTTCAGCACACTTTTATTTTTACTGTGCTCCTTGACCCAGCCACGGGTGTTGCGCAGGTCGAGGAACAGCAACGGATCCTGCCCGGCGTGACGCCCGCGTACCCGGTAGTTCAGGCCCCACTCGTGACCGACCAGGTCTTGCAGTGCCGCTTCGTCGGCGCGGTAGACGGTGTCTTCACGGTCGATGCGCGAATTGCCGCGAGAGCGATCGTTGTAGACCAGCAGACTTTCAAAGCCCAAGTGCTGGTTCACTGTCTCGTGCAGTTGCAACAGCGCATCGTGTTCCAGTGACTGGTGAAAACTCTGCACCATCAGTTGCGGGCCATAGCGGTCGATGGTCAGGCCCCCGGCGCCTTCCTGGCTGCCATGGAACAGGCGATAGCAATCGGTGCCTTGCGTATGCAGCTCGGCGAGCAAGTCCTGGCGATGTTCGAGGGCGGCGCGCAGCGCCTGATTCAAGGAAGACATGCTGGGCGCCTTGCAGGTGGGAATTTGGCGCGGGAGTTTAGCAGCTATGGGCGAAGAAGAACCTGTAGGAGCGAGGCTTGCCCGCGAAGAAGGCCACGCGGTCTGGCAAATACACCACGTTATCGTTCTTCGCGGGCAAGCCTCGCTCCTACAACAGACCCATCCGCCGCTTGGCCCGCTGTACCGAACCATTGCGCACCGCCCAGCGCAGCATTGGCGCGCTGCGATTGACGCTGGCGCGGACCAGCTTGCGTTGCAGAGTGCTCTGACTGACGCCGAGCAAGTCGCTGGCCCAGTCCGGCAGCAGGTCGATCCCGGCCTGCATCATCAGGCCGCCGAAAGGTTTGGCCAGAAGGCTCGGGGAAGGGGCATTCAGCAGCAGTCGCAGCACTTCGCGACTGCGTTCGTCACACAGCAGTTGCGGCCTGATTCGCTCAAGATAATCGGAAATTTCCTGCCGGGAACGGGGCACATCTCGGGCACCCAGGCGTTCGGCAACCAGCGCGATTTCTGCGTAATAACGATCCTGATCGACCAGTGACAGGTGCGGATTGCGATAGCGCAAATGCGCGGCGAGAAAGTTACTCACCTCGGCCACGTGCACCCAGGTCAACAGGTCGGGATCGCTGGCGGCGTAGGGCCGACCGTCCGGTGCCGTGCCGGTGACCTGAAGGTGAATGGTGCGAACTTTCTCGATCAGCCAGTTGGCATCCTGTCGCGAGCCGAAGGTGGTGCCAGAGATAAACTGCCCGGTGCGGCGCAGCCGGCCGAGCATGTCCTCGCGAAAGTTCGAATGGTCCCACACGCCAGCCAGGGCCAGCGGGTGAAGGGCTTGCAGCATCAGGGCGCTGATGCCGCCGATGAGCATGCTGCTGAAGTCGCCATGCACTTGCCAGCTCACCGAATCAGGCCCGAACAGACCGGGATCGCCCTTGGGGTTTTCCAGATCGAGCTTGCCCAGGGACAGGCCGCTCAGACTCATGATTTGGGTTTCGATGCGGCTGCGGATGAATTCCATGGTGACCCTGTAGGAGCGAGCATGCTCGCGATGGACGTTAACGAAAACGCGTGTTTCCTGAATGTACGCGGCGCGCTTGAGTTCATCGTCGGAACGCCGCCCGGAGCAAGCTCGCTCCTACACCAGGCGCTTATCGATCAAACCCTGCACCACGCTGGGGTCGGCCAGGGTCGAGGTATCCCCCAAGCTGTCCAGTTCGTTGCAGGCAATCTTACGCAGAATGCGCCGCATGATCTTGCCGGAACGGGTTTTCGGCAAGGCCGGTGCCCACTGGATGAGGTCCGGTTTGGCGAAGCTGCCGATTTCCTTGCTAACGTGTGCCAGCAATTCTTTTTTCAGTTCGTCGTTGGGTTCGACACCGTTCATGGGGGTGACGAAAGCGTAGATGCCCTGGCCTTTGACGTCGTGGGGGTAACCGACCACGGCGGCCTCGGCGATGCTGTCGTGCAGCACCAGGGCGCTTTCCACTTCGGCGGTGCCGATGCGGTGCCCGGACACGTTGATCACATCGTCGATGCGCCCGGTGATCCAGTAGTCGCCATCTTCGTCGCGGCGGGCGCCGTCGCCGGTGAAATAGTAGCCGGGGTAAGGCTTGAAGTAGGTGTCAACCATCCGTTGCGGGTCGCCGTAGATGCTGCGGATCTGCGCCGGCCAGCTGGATTTGATTGCCAGCACGCCGCTACCGGCACCTTTGATTTCCTTGCCGTGTTCGTCGAGCAGGACCGGTTGGACGCCGAACATGGGTTGCGTGGCGCAGCCGGGTTTGATCCGTTGGGCGCTCACCAGGGGGCTGAGCATGATGCCGCCGGTTTCGGTCTGCCACCAGGTATCGACGATCGGGCAACGCTCTTCGCCAACCGTGTGGAAGTACCATTCCCACGCTTCCGGGTTGATCGGCTCACCTACAGTGCCGAGCAATCTCACGCTGGCGCGGGAAGTTTCCTTCAGCGGTTCGGGACCTTCACGCATCAGGGCGCGCAGGGCGGTCGGGGCAGTGTAGAAAATGTTGACCTTGTGCTTATCGATCACTTGCCAGAAGCGCGAACTGTTCGGGTAGCTCGGCACGCCTTCGAAGATCAGTGTCGTGGCGCCATTAGCCAACGGGCCGTAGACGATATAGCTATGGCCGGTGACCCAGCCAACATCCGCAGTGCACCAGAAAACTTCGCCATCGCGGTAGTCCAGCACGTATTTGAAAGTCATTGCCGCTTGCAGCAGGTAGCCACCGGTGGTGTGCAGCACGCCTTTGGGTTTACCGGTACTGCCGGAGGTGTAGAGGATGAAAAGCGGATCTTCGGCATCCATCGGCTCGGGTGGGCAGTCATCGCCGACATCGCGCAGCGCCTGGTGATACCAGATATCCCGGCCTTCGACCCAGTTCACCTGATTCTGTGTGCGCTCGACCACGATCACGGTGCTGACGTCGGGGCAACCTTGCAGGGCTTTATCGACGTTCTGTTTGAGCGGGACAAATTTGCCCCCACGCACGCCTTCATCGGCGGTGATTGCGGTTCGGCAGTCGGCATCAAGAATGCGGTCGCGCAGGGAGTCGGGGGAAAAACCGCCGAACACCACCGAATGCACCGCACCGATCCGTGTGCAGGCGAGCATGGCGTAAGCCGCTTCGGGGATCATCGGCATGTAGATGCACACGCGGTCGCCTTTCTTCACGCCACGGCTTTTGAGCACGTTGGCCAGGCGGCAGACGTTGTGATGCAGTTTTTTGTAGGTGATTTGCGTGGATTCGGCGGGATCGTCGCCTTCCCAGATGATCGCGATTTGATCGCCGCGCTTTTCCAGATGACGGTCGATGCAGTTGTAGCTGACGTTCAGCTTTGCCCCGGCAAACCAGCTGGCTTCGCCGGTCTTCAGGTCATAGCGCTGGACGGTGTCCCACGGAGCGCTCCAGTCGAGAAAGCGGGTGGCTTGTGCGGCCCAGAACGTACTGGGGTGTTCGATGGATTCGCGGTACAGGCGGTGATAGTCGTCTTGACTCAGTTGTGCAGCCCGGCGGACGGCATCGGCTTTGGGGAACTTGCTGATATCGAACATGACGGTTCCTTATTCTTGTTTTTGGCAACAAGAGGGGAGCTGCGCGACCCTCGTAGGAGCCGGCTTGCTGGCGAAAGCGGCGTATCAATCGACAAAAATGTTGAATGACACAGCGCTTTCGCCAGCAAGCCGGCTCCTACAAGGTTAGTACCCCCGCAGGAATGGCGTCAGATCATCCGCGGTGACGACCTGTAGGAGCAGAGCTTGCTCGCGATAGCGTCAGTTCATTCAACATCAATGTTGAATGACAAACCGCAATCGCGGGCAAGTCGGATCACCGCCCGCTTGCTCCTACAGGGGCGGAGGCGTTATCCGCGGTGACGACCACGGAAGTAGTTGATCAGCCCTTGAGTGGACGGGTCATCAGCCGGGGTTTCCTCGCTGCCAACCAGGCGGTTGTAGACGCCTTTGCCCAGTTCCTTGCCCAGCTCCACGCCCCATTGGTCGAAGGCGTTGATGCCCCAGATCACGCTTTGCACGAAGACTTTGTGTTCGTACATCGCCACCAGTGCGCCGAGGCGACGCGGGCTGATGCGTTCGACCACCAGGGTATTGCTCGGACGGTTGCCCGGGATCACCTTGTGCGGTGCGAGTTTGTGCACCTCTTCTTCGCTCATGCCCTTGTCGCGCAGTTCTGTTTCGGCTTCGGCCAGGGTCTTGCCGAGCATCAGCGCCTGGCTCTGCGACAGGCAGTTGGCATACAGCCATTGGTGGTGATCGGACACCGGGTTGAAGCTGACGATCGGCACGATGAAATCGGCCGGGATCAGTTGGGTACCCTGGTGCAGCAACTGGTGGTAGGCATGCTGACCGTTGCAGCCCACACCGCCCCAGATCACCGGGCCGGTATCGGTGGACACTGGCGTGCCGTCCTGACGCACGCGCTTGCCGTTGGACTCCATGTCCAGCTGTTGCAAGTGCTTGGTGATGTTACGCAGGTAGTGGTCGTACGGCAGGATCGCATGGCTCTGCGCGCCCCAGAAGTTGCCGTACCAGACACCGAGCAAGGCCAGCAGCACCGGCATGTTCTGTTCGAACGGCGCGCTCTGGAAGTGCTGGTCCATGGTGTAGGCACCGGACAGCAGCTCCTTGAAGTTGGACATGCCGATGGCCAGGGCAATCGGCAGACCGATGGCCGACCACAGCGAGTAACGCCCGCCAACCCAGTCCCACATCGGGAAGATGTTCTCTTCACGGATGCCGAACGCCACGGCGGCGGCGTTGTTGCTCGATACCGCGATGAAGTGGCGATACAGCTCGGCTTCCGAACCGCCCTGAGCCAGGTACCAGGCACGGGCGGCCTGGGCGTTCTTCAGGGTTTCGAGGGTATTGAAGGATTTCGACGAGACGATGAACAGCGTGGTCTCGGCGCGCAGCTTCATGGTCAGTTCGTGGAACTCGCTGCCGTCGATGTTCGCCAGATAGTGGCAACGCACGCCTTTCTGGGCGTAGGACAGCAGTGCTTCGGAAACCAGCTCAGGGCCAAGGAACGAGCCACCGATACCGATGTTCACCACGTCGGTGATCGGCTTCTCGGTGTAACCGCGCCATAGACCGTCGTGGATGCGGCCAACCAGGTCGGTGATCTGGTTCAGCACCTTGTGCACTTCAGGCATCACATTGACGCCGTTGACCGACAGCTTGTCGCCGACCGGACGGCGCAGGGCTGTGTGCAGGGCCGGGCGACCTTCGGAGGCATTGACGATTTCGCCGTCGAACAGCGATTTGATCGCGCCCTTGAGGTCGACTTCATTGGCCAGACCAACCAGCAGATTACGGGTCTCGGCGTTGATCAGGTTTTTCGAGTAGTCGAGAAACAGGCCGCAGCTGCTGAGGGTGAATTGAGTAAAGCGCTGCGGATCGGCATTGAAGGCCTCGCGCATGCTGAAATCCTGCATGGCTTGGCGGTGGTCATTCAACGCTTGCCAGGCGGGCAGAGCGGTAACGTCATGAGGGGTGCGGTAATACGCCATCGCTGCGGGTTTCCTTTTTACTTGAACGGCCTTTTGAACTCTAAAATCCCGGAGCGCTTTGGGTGGGCGTCCGGTCAACTGCGTCGACACGAATTCATGGCGCAGGGCGAATACAGTAAACCCCGCGCAATGATCTGTCTTGAGTTTGTCTGACCTGTTTTCGGTACTTTTTTAACATCAAAGTTAGGAGTGGCCGACAAACGGACGAAAGACAGGACTTCGATCAGGCGACCTGGACCGGAATGGCGTTGCTGGTGTGGCTCAGTTCATTGCCCGGCGCCATGTAGAGCATGCGCGGTTTGAAGTTGAGCAATTCGGCTTCGCTGTAGTGGGCGTAAGCGCAGATGATCACGCGATCGCCAACCTTGGCCTTGTGCGCAGCGGCACCGTTGACCGAGATCATGCGTGAACCTTCCTCGCCACGAATGGCATAGGTGGTGAAGCGCTCGCCGTTGTCGACGTTGTAGATCTGGATCTGTTCGTATTCACGGATGCCGGACAAATCCAGCCATTCGCCGTCGATGGCGCAAGAACCTTCGTAATCGAGTACAGCGTGGGTGACTTCGGCGCGATGCAACTTGGCTTTGAGCATGATGGCGTGCATGAGTGTTTCCCAGTCGGAATCGAACAGGGGCAGGTTGCCCGTTGGTTTTGGAGGTGGAGATCCCCTGTAGGAGCAAGGCTTGCCCGCGAAGGCGTCGCCTCGGTCTGATGATGAACCGCGGAGATACCTTCGCGGGCGAGCCTCGCTCCTACAGGGGGGGTTAGGCCGGTGTATCGAGGTTCAGGTGCAGGTTGTCGATCAACCGCGTAGTACCGAGGAACGCCGCCACCAGAATCACCAGGTCCCGATCCTCGGGCGTTGCAGGGCGCAAGGTCAGGGCATGACGGATTTCCAGGTAATCCGGACGCAAACCTGCAGCTTCCAGCTGTTTGATCTGCGCACTGATCAACGCCGGGAAATCCCGCTCACCCTGTTTGATCGCATCGGCAATCTGACTCAGGGTGCGATAGACAACCGGAGCAACGGCCCGCTGTTCTTCGCTGAGGAAACCATTGCGCGACGACAGTGCCAGACCATCGGCCGCACGAACGGTAGGCTCGCCAATTATCTGGACCGGCATGTTCAGGTCATGGACCAGGGCACGGATAACGGCGAGTTGCTGGAAATCTTTCTGGCCGAAAATCGCCAGATCCGGCTGGACCATGTTGAACAGCTTGCTGACCACCGTCGCCACGCCTTCGAAATGCCCCGGACGGCTGGCGCCGCACAGACCCTCGGACAATTGCGGAACGCTGACACGGGTCTGGCCGGCCATGCCATCGGGATACATCTCTTCAGCCGTTGGCGCGAATAGCAGGTCGCAACCGGCCTCGAGCAGCTTTTCCTGATCCGCCGAGAGAGTGCGCGGGTATTTGTCGAGGTCTTCACCGGCGCCGAATTGCAGCGGGTTG
Organism: Pseudomonas sp. ERMR1:02; assembly: GCF_002277815.1. Lineage (GTDB taxonomy): Bacteria > Pseudomonadota > Gammaproteobacteria > Pseudomonadales > Pseudomonadaceae > Aquipseudomonas. Next base: position 126,311 of record NZ_NKJI01000004.1, on the reverse strand, counting down.
ACGAAAATACTCGCGACTACGAAATCCACTCGCTGGGTGGCCTTGGTGATCAGCGCGACATGACCGCTGTGCAGGTTGCCCATGGTCGGCACGAAGCCAATGCGTTTGCCTTCGTTACGGGCGCGAGCCACGGCGGCGCGCAGTTCGCGTACGGTTTTTACGGTATTCATGCAGAGAATCCATGTTCGATGCCAGGGAAGGTCGCCGCTTTGACTTCAGTGACATAGGCGCTCAAGGCGGCGTGAATGCTCTCTTGGCCAGCCATGAAATTCTTTACGAATTTGGGCACCCGACCGGTGATGGACAAGCCCAGCATGTCGTGCAGGACCAGTACCTGGCCGTCGGTGCGATGGCCAGCGCCGATACCGATCACCGGAATCTTCACTGCCTGGGTGATCTCTTCGGCCAGCTCGCTTGGCACACACTCGAGCAACAGCATCGCCGCGCCAGCCTGTTCCAGTGAGATCGCATCGGCACGCATTTGCCGCGCCTGGTTTTCATTGCGACCCTGGACCTTATAGCCGCCGAGGATGTTCACCGATTGCGGCGTCAGGCCCATGTGCGCGCACACCGGGATACCACGCTCGGCGAGCAGGCGGATCGAGTCCGCCAGCCACAATGCACCTTCGACTTTGACCATGTGCGCGCCGGCCTGCATCAACAGGGCGCTGTTGGTCATGGCTTGTTCGGTGGTGGCGTAGGCCATGAATGGCAGGTCGGCGAGGATCAACGCGTCGGTGTTACCGCGTTTGACGGAGGCCACGTGGTAAGCCATTTCGGCGGTGTTAACCGGCAGGGTGCTGTCGTGACCTTGCAAAACCATGCCGAGGGAGTCGCCCACCAGCAGCACTTCGACGCCAGCCTGATTGCAGGCGTGGGCGAAGGTCGCGTCATAGCAGGTCAGCATGGTGATTTTTTCACCTTTCTGCTTGAGGCTCTGGAGCGTGGTCAGGGTGATGGCTGGCATGTCGAAAAATCCTCGTTCAGGCGCTATGGAAACTACTGCGAGTAACGCGCGTGATTCGTCATCTACTCAGGCGCACGGTCTTCTGTCGTGCTTATAAGGCCTGGATTGCGCCCTTGTGTGCCGTGATGGCGGCAGCGGGACGCCTATAGTCGTGAGGAGAACTCGGGAAGTCAATTGCATGTGTTACCGCATTGTTACGTGCGGAATGTTACCGGGGTAACTGATGCGTTTCAGCAGCTGTGATCTTATGTTCGACACAAAACCCCACACGGGTTTTGTATTAATTTGTAGTGAGGCGTTCGAGGCCGACGAACGGGCACGCAGCGAGCAATTCTGTAAGGCTGCGGCCATCGGCCAAGCGCAGATCCGCGGGCGCCAATTCCGCCAGTGGATACAGAACGAAGGCTCGTTCCTGCATATGGTAATGCGGGACTTTGAGGCGAGGTTCGTCGATCAGACGGTCACCGAACAGCAGGATATCGAGATCCAGCGTGCGTGGCCCCCAGCGCTCAAGACGTGTGCGGCCCTGTTCGTTTTCGATGGCTTGCAACGCATCGAGCACATCCAGCGGCGCCAGGGTGCTGTCGAGGGCGGCGACCGCGTTGGTGTAACGCGGTTGGCCGGGGAGGAGAGAGTCGCTCTGATAAAACCCGGAAACCCCAACCATTTCCGATTGCGGCAGCTGCGCCAGTGCGGCGATGGCGCTGCGTAATTGTTCGGCGGGTGCAGCCAGATTGCTGCCCATGCCGATGTAGATGCGCTCCATGATTACTCGCCCGTGGCACCCGAAACGCCTGCGGCGCGCTTGCGCTTGGAGCCGCCGCTGCGGCGACGTTTGCGCGGTGCACCGGTGCCTTCGTCCTTGCCGCTGAGGTCGCGGATCATGTCGCGACGTTCGCTTTCATTGGCGTCCTGATAGTCCGTCCACCATTCGCCCAGCCCATCGGTCTGCTCGCCCGCGCTCTCACGCAGCAGCAGGAAGTCGTAGCCGGCGCGGAATCGCGGGTTGTCCAGCAACAGATCGGCACGTTTACCGCTGCGTCGTGGCAGACGCTCCTGCATGTCCCAGATCTCGCGGATCGGCATGGTGAAGCGTTTAGGAATAGCGATGCGCTGGCACTGCTCGGCAATCAGTTCGTGCGCCGCTTCCTGCATCGCCGGAATCGGCGGCATGCCACGTTCCAGCAGGCGCAGAACGCGCGCTGGCAGGGCAGGCCACAGCAGGGCTGCAAACAGGAACGCCGGGGTCACCGGTTTGTTCTGCTTGATCCGCAGGTCAGTGTTGATCAGCGCTTCACTGATCAGGGTATGGGTGTAGGTCGGGTTGTACTCCAGCGCCTCGGCACTGGCCGGGAACAGCGGATCGAACAGTTGCAGGTCGACCAGCATCTCGAAAGTGTCCGCGGCGTGGCCGGAAAGGAACAATTTGAGCACTTCTTCGAACAGACGGGCCGCCGGAATCTCGCGTAGCAACGGTGCCAGATCGCGGATCGGCATGGCGCTGTGTTTTTCGATGCCGAAATTCAGCTTGGCCGCAAAACGCACGGCCCGCAGCATCCTTACCGGGTCTTCCTGATAGCGTTGTTTTGGATCGCCGATCAGACGGATCAGGTGATTGCGGATGTCGTGTACACCGTTGGCGTAGTCGAGGATGCGCTCGCTGACCGGATCGTAATACAGGGCGTTGATGGTGAAGTCGCGACGTTGAGCGTCTTCTTCCAGGGTGCCGTATACGTTATCGCGCAGGATGCGCCCGCTCTCGTTGCGCGAAGACTGGTTGCTGTCTTCCTCTTCATCGTTTTGCGGGTGATTGGCGCGGAAGGTCGCGACTTCGATGATTTCGCGACCAAAGTGGATGTGTACCAGTTTGAAGCGACGGCCAATGATCCGCGCGTTGCGGAATTCGGCCCGGACTTGTTCAGGGGTGGCACTGGTGGCGACATCAAAGTCTTTCGGCGTGATGCCGAGCAGCATGTCGCGCACACAACCGCCGACCAGATAGGCCTGGTAACCGGCGCCCTGCAGGCGTTCGACGATGTTCACCGCGTAACGGCTGAATTGCGCCTTTTGCAGCGAATGTTGGCCGCTGTTGAGCACTTCAGGCGTGCTGCGAATGTGTTGCGTTCGACGCACGGGAGTACGGAATGACTGGAACAGCTTCTTCAGCATGGGATGCACTGTTTGAAGGAATGTTCGGCCAAAACGAAGAATGACCGCATGATGGGCGGGGATTCTAGCATTTAGTCGGGGATGGTGTAGGACGCAGCAGATGTAGGAGCGAGCTTGCTCGCGAAAGGCGTAAACGATGACGCGTAGAACCTGATACCCAACGTTGCCCGTAGGCTTTTCGCGAGCGAGCTCGCTCCTACAGTAGGCAGGTGTCCGAATCGCGGAAACTACAAGGGGAGCCGAAGCTCCCCAAGAAGTAGTTGCATGTTCTATTTTTGTTATTGGTTTCGGGCTTTTGTTTTTGTTGAGTGCCCTCGCCATGAAGCTTTCCTTCATGACCCTCCCAATCGGGAGCCAAGAGCAAACGGATTGCTTTGGTCGCTGAATTGCAGTGATCTCTCGATCCAACCAGTACAGGCTCTGTCTTATGACAGTTTTTTGTTGTTCTCGGCCTGGTCGTGGGGCACGCCCCAATTACAACGCCTCTCCAAAAGAATCAGTTAGCTGCGCCTCTCGCCGTCTTGTTTTTATTGTGCGTGAGTCGATACGTCTTATTTTTATTGTCTTGTGCATTGCTTGTTATTGTTCTTGTACCAAACATATAGCAGGGCGCGTGCCAACTTTTGCAAAGCCCAGTAAAACAAGGGTTTAGGCGGGTTGGTGGGGTTTGCTCAGGCGAAAAAAAGCCGGGGTTTCGTTACCGTAAGCCCCGGCTTTCTGTTACGTGAAAAACTGAGGTAACAGTTTTTTTCACAATGTCACGTGTTACCCACACATCAGACAGGTGTGGTTCAGCTCTCGCTGGCCACCCCGGTCTTGCGCCGTGGAATACCCAGCCGTTGACGGCGTTCCCACAGGCACTTGCGACTGACCCCTAGTTTGCGTGCCAGCTCTGTTTCAGTCATGTGATCCTGATGTTCGAGCACGAAATGCTGGAAATAATCTTCCAGGGATAGGTCTTCGGTCGGTTCGTGGTTGTTGTTACCGGCATTGCTGTTGCCCTGTTGCGGGGGCAGGCCGATGAATTCGTCGTCTTCCAGATCGCCCAGCTCAATGTCGATACCCAGCAGCTCGGCGGAAATCTCCGGGCTCTCGCACAGGATCACGGCGCGCTCGACGGCGTTTTCCAGCTCGCGAACGTTACCCGGCCAGGAGTAATGACGGATGGCTTGTTCGGCGTCCGGTGCGAATTTCAGATCGGTGCGGTTGATCCGCGCGCTCTGGCGCGCGAGGAACGCATTGGCAATTTCGTTGACGTCGGCACCGCGCTCACGCAGGGCCGGCAGTTTCAGGGCGATCACGTGAAGGCGGTAGTACAAGTCTTCACGGAACTGGCCGATTTTTGCCAGGCTCTTGAGATCACGGTGAGTCGCGGCGATCAGGCGCACATCGACTTTTTGCGACTGGACGGAGCCGACCCGACGAATTTCACCTTCCTGAAGTACCCGCAGCAGTCGGGCCTGGGCTTCCAGTGGCAGTTCGCCGATTTCGTCGAGGAACAAGGTGCCGCCGTCCGCTGCTTCGACCAGACCGGCACGCCCGGCACTCGCACCGGTGAACGCGCCTTTTTCGTGGCCGAACAGTTCGGACTCGATCAGGCTTTCCGGAATGGCCGCACAGTTCACCGAAATCATCGGGGCCTTGGCCCGTTTGGAGAGATTGTGCAAGGCGCGCGCCACCAGTTCTTTACCGGTACCGGATTCGCCCTGGATCAGGACATTGGAATCAGTAGGCGCGACTTTGCGGATCTTGCCGTACAGATCCTGCATCGGTGGGCACGAGCCGATGATGCCGATCTCGCCGTTGCTGTTATCGATGCCCGGTTTTGCGGCGCCATTGGCGACCTTGCCCGCTACCGGTTCACCGCTGGCTTGCGCCGATTGGCGGTCCCGCAGGATGCGTGCGACAGCCTGAAGCATTTCGTCGTGATCGAAAGGCTTGGCGATGTAATCCACCGCGCCCATCTTCATCGAGTCCACCGCTGAGCGCAGGCTGGCGTAGCTGGTCATGATCAGCACTGGAGTGCCTTGGCCAAGTTTGATCAATTCGGTGCCCGGTGCGCCAGGCAGGCGCAGGTCACTGACGATCAGGTCAAACGTGGGAATGGTGAAGCGTTCTTGTGCTTCCTGCACTGAACCGGCTTCGCTGACCTGGTACTGGTTGCGTTCCAGCAGGCGGCGCAAGGCGGAGCGGATAATTGTTTCGTCTTCGACGATCAAAATGTGCGGCATTGATTCGATACTCTCGACGGTCTCAGTTCACAGCGGACGTCGCTTCGACATGACGCGGTAAGGTCACCCGGATACGGGTGCCGCGTTGGCTCTGAACATCAGCCGGGCTGTCGATGGTGATTTGTCCATAATGCTCTTCAACGATGGAATAGACCAGTGCAAGGCCCAGACCGGTGCCTTCACCCGGGTCCTTGGTGGTGAAGAAGGGTTCGAACAATCGATCCATGATGCTCGATGGAATCCCACTGCCTTCGTCTTCCACGATCAGGTCGACCGTGTGTTCGCCGGCTTCGCTCTTGACGCGCACTGCGCTGCCCGGAGGTGAGGCGTCGCGGGCGTTTGAGAGCAGGTTGATCAATACCTGGGCAAGCCGCTGTGGGTCGCCTTCAACCCAATGATCGGGGTCGCACAGGTTGTAGAACTGTACTTCGAAATTGCGTCGGTTCAGGGCCAGAAGGCCGATAGCGTCCTGGGCGACTTCCGCCAGACAAACGGGCTCGTCACTGTGTTGGTGGCTGCCGGCATGGGCAAAGCTCATGAGCGATTGCACGATGCGCGACACACGTTTGGTCTGTTCGAGGATCTGCCCGCTGATTTCCTTGAGTTCGCCGTCTTCTTCGCGCTCTTCGCGCAGGTTCTGCGCCAGGCACGCAATACCAGTGATCGGGTTGCCGATTTCATGGGCCACACCAGCCGCCAGGCGACCGATGCTGGCCAGACGCTCTGAGTGCACCAGTTTATCTTCGAGCATCTGGGTTTCGGTCAGATCCTCCACCAGTAACACCAGGCCACTGTTGCCGGGAGCAAGCGGTTCGTCGATCGCTGCCTTGTGCAGGTTCAGCCAGCGGGTCTGGCCGTCAAGAGCCAGGTGTTGCTTGTGCAAATGTTCGTCCGGGACATTGATGAAACCTTGCAACAGCCCTTTCCACGGGTCGCCAATGGTACTCAGGCGCGAACCGACTACCCGTTGAGCGGCGATCCCGGTCAGTTCCTCCATGGCTTTGTTCCACATGAGGATTTCCTGATCCTTGGCCAGCGAGCATACGCCCATCGGCAATTCCTGCAGGGTCTGGCGGTGATAGCGGCGCAGGGCATCGAGTTCGGCGGCCAGCCCGGTCAGGCGCGAGTGGTAATCTTCGAGGCGGCTTTCGATGAAGTGGATGTCCTCGGTGACATAGTTTTCGCCGCTGGCCTTGTACGGCAGGAAGGTTTCGACCATGTCCTGGGCCACGCTCGGTCCCATCAGGCCGGAGAGGTTGGCCTCTATGCGGTCACGCAAGCGGCGCAAGGCATAAGGCCGGCGTTCATCGAATGGCAGATAAAGATCGCGTAGCGCTTGCTCGACTTCTTTCTGCGCGGCCTTGGCGCCAAGCGGCTTGGCCAGTTGGGTGGCGAATTCCTGAGGCGAGGCAGCGTGCAGTTCGCGGCGTTGCGGGCGACGCACATTGTCCACGGCACAGGCTTCGGCGGCGCTGGCCTCTTCGGTGCTGGCGTTGGTGAACAGCGAGATCAGGGTGAACATCAGCACGTTGGCGGCCAGCGAGGCGATCGCCGCCATGTGCCAACTGGTGTCGTCCAGTACATAGATCATGTTCAGCAGGGGAATGTAGAAGCCCTGCAAATTGCCGACCAGCGGCAGCAGCATGGTCACCAGCCACACCAGAATCCCTGCCAGTAACCCGGCGATGAAGCCGCGACGGTTGGCGGTCGGCCAATACAGTACCGAGAGCACACCCGGCAGGAACTGCAAAGTTGCGACAAAGGCAACGATGCCGAGGTTGGCCAGGTCCTGTTCCGCGCCCAGTAACAGGTAGAAACCGTAACCAGCCATGATGATCGCGACGATCAGCGCCCGGCGCGTCCACTTTAGCCAGCGGTAGATATTGCCTTCCGCAGGCGGTTGATACAGCGGCAGCACCAGGTGGTTCAGGGCCATGCCGGACAGCGCGAGGGTGGTGACGATGATCAGGCCGCTGGCGGCGGAAAGGCCGCCGACATACGCCAGCAACGCCAGCGCTTTGCTGTTGGCGGCGATGCCGACGCCTAGCGTGAAGTATTCCGGGTTGGTGGTAGCGCCGAGTTTCAGGCCGGCCCAGAGAATCAGTGGCACCGCCAGGCTCATCAGCAACAGAAACAGCGGCAATCCCCAGCTCGCGCTGACCAGCGAGCGCGGGTTGAGGTTTTCAGTGAACGTCATGTGGTACATGTGCGGCATCACGATCGCCGAGGCGAAGAACACCAGCAGCAGCGTGCGCCACGGGCCTTCCTGCAACGGCGTGTGTAGCGCGGCGAGGGCAGTCTGGTTTTGCAACAGCCACAACTCTAGCTGTTGGGGACCGTCGAATACGCCATACAGCGCATAAAGGCCGACGCCGCCTATGGCGATCAGCTTGATCACCGATTCGAAGGCGATCGCGAACACCAGTCCTTCATGCTTTTCACGAGTAGCTATGTGCCGGGAACCGAAGAAAATCGTGAACAACGTGATCAGGGCGCAAAAGCTCAGGGCCACGCGATGTTGCACTGGCTCGCGGGTGAGGATGCCGATTGAGTCGGCCACCGCCTGAATCTGTAACGCTAGCAGCGGCAGTACGCCAATCAGCATGAAAATCGTGGTCAGCGCGCCGGCCCAGGTACTGCGGAAGCGGAACGCGAACAAGTCCGCCAGGGACGACAACTGATAGGTGCGGGTGATCTTCAGGATCGGATACAGCAACACTGGCGCGAGCAGGAATGCCCCGGAAACCCCGAGGTAACTGGACAGGAAACCGTAACCGTACTGATAAGCCAGGCCCACGGTGCCATAAAACGCCCAGGCGCTGGCATAGACCCCCAGCGACAGGGTGTAGGTGAGCGGGTGGCGAATGATCGCCCGGGGGATCATGCCCCGTTCGCTGATCCAGGCCACGCCGAACAGCACCGCCAGGTACGCGGCACTGATCAGGATCATCTGGGTCAGGCTAAAGCTCATCGGCATCTTTTTGGCTCTGCAGGATGAAGGTCACGACGATCAGGATCAGCCAGAGCAGATAAGGGCGATACCAGGCGCCAGTGGCGTCGATCCACCAATCCATGATGGCTGGGGAAAACAGATAAATCCCCACTACCAGGAGCAGGACCAAGCGATAGATGTACATCCCGGCCTCTCTTTTTTATGCGCGTGCCCGAAAACGTGCGGCGATGGTAACGGATGGGCGCGCCACTGCAAGCACGATCACTGCAGCTGCGCCTCGGGCAGGCTCAATGTGCGTGGAATCAGGCTTGCATCCCAGTGGGCGATGCCCCAGTTCAACACTTCCCTTGGCGTGGCGTAATCCAGTTCGGCACCGGGAGTCTGCCCCAGTGCACGCAAGGCGCGCAGCAACAACGGTGTTGCCTGATCTTCGGTCAATGGCGGAGAGCGGTAGGACTTGCCGAGTTTGTTGCCATCGGGCTGAGTAATCAGCGGGATGTGCAAATAACGCGGTTGCCGCAAGCCGAGCAGTTCCTGCAGGTAGAGCTGGCGTGGCGTGGAGTCGAGCAGGTCCGCGCCGCGCACGATATCGGTGATGCCTTGCCATGCATCGTCCAGTACCACCGCTAGTTGATAGGCATAGAGCCCGTCGCGGCGGCGAATCACGAAATCTCCGACATCCCGACCCAGGTGCTGATGGAACTCACCTTGCACGCGGTCAATGAAGTGGTAGTCCAGCTCAGGAACGCGCACCCGGATCGCGGCATCGTCGCAGCCATGCCCGGCATTGCGGCACAGTCCCGGATAAATGCCGTGGTACGGCGCCAGTTGCTTGCGCGAGCAGGTGCAGGCGTAGGCAAGGCCGTGATTGAACAGGCGATTGAGCACTTCGGCGTAGGCTTCGTGCCGGTCGCTCTGACGGACCATCTCGCCATCCCACTCGAAACCATAGCTCTCCAGCGCCTTGATAATCGCTGTCTGGGCACCGGGCTCCTCACGGGGAGGGTCGAGGTCTTCCATGCGCATCAGCCAGCGGCCGCTTACCGAGCGCGCGTCGAGGTACGAGGCCAGTGCTGCGACCAGTGAACCGAAATGCAGATGGCCGCTGGGTGTAGGGGCGAAGCGCCCGATGTAGGAGGGAGAGGTAATGACGGTCATGAATGCAATTAAAGCCAAAAAACATCAGAAACAAAAACGGAGCGTTCGCACGCTCCGTTCTTCGTTCAAGTCGATATCACTTGCCGACTTGCTTTTCCTTGATTTCCGCCAAGGTCTTGCAGTCAACGCACATGTCGGCGGTAGGGCGGGCTTCCAGACGCTTGACGCCGATTTCAACGCCGCAGGACTCGCACCAACCGTACTCTTCGTCTTCGATCAATTGCAGCGTCTTGTCGATCTTTTTGATCAACTTGCGCTCACGATCGCGGGCTCGCAGTTCGAGGGCGAACTCTTCTTCCTGGCTGGCACGGTCTGCCGGATCCGGGAAGTTGGCTGCTTCGTCCTTCATGTGGTCAACCGTGCGGTCGACTTCCTGCATCAAGTCCTGTTTCCACTTGTTCAGGACTTTGGTGAAGTGCGCGCGCATGGGCTTGCCCATGTATTCCTCACCCTTGACTTCTTTATAGGGTTCGAAGCCGCTGATCGTCTGAGCTGGTTGTTGCTTTGCTTGGGTGGACATGAAATAGACCGCCTCTACTCTTGTAATCCATCTGCGCAGGATTGCTCCATCACCGGCACCCGCCGGCCCTGCGGCTGCAAGCGGGCGAACTTACCAGATCAAATCAGACCGCGCTACTCCCGGATGTCGAGGCCGTGGCCTGCGGTGCCTGCAAATGATGGCAAAGCGCTGTCTGGTGGCTCTGGAGCCCTGATCAATTATTGATTTTAGTCAAACCTTGGGCACTCGCTTGAGTCGTTTTGGGTCTGGGTGATACGGGTCTGACCGCTTTAGGTTCTCGCTCGTTCCTGCGCTTGGGTAGAATCGATTCTTTTCTTCGTTGAAGGAAGGCCAATGGCTCAGTCCTACAGTGCTCGCAGTCGCGCGATCGAACCTTTTCATGTCATGGCCTTGCTGGCGCGGGCCAATGAGCTACAGGCCGCCGGTCACGATGTGATTCACCTGGAAATCGGCGAACCGGACTTCACTACCGCCGAGCCGATTATCCGCGCCGGCCAGGCCGCACTGGCATCGGGGAAGACGCGATACACCGCCGCCCGCGGCATTCCCGAGCTGCGTGAGGCCATTTCGGGCTTTTATCAGCAGCGCTATGGCTTGAACATTGACCCGCGGCGCATCCTCATCACGCCAGGTGGTTCCGGTGCGCTGTTGCTGGCCAGCGCCTTGCTGGTGGATCCGGGCAAGCATTGGCTGCTGGCGGACCCGGGTTATCCGTGCAACCGGCACTTCCTGCGGCTGGTGGAAGGCGCCGCGCAGCTGGTTCCTGTAGGTCCGGACGTGCGTTATCAACTGACGCCGGATCTGGTCGAACGGCATTGGGATCACGACAGTGTGGGTGCGCTGGTGGCATCTCCGGCCAACCCGACAGGGACGATCCTTACTCGCGACGAACTGGCGGGACTATCCACCGCCATCAAGCAGCGTCACGGTCATCTGGTGGTGGACGAGATCTACCACGGCCTGACCTACGGCACCGATGCGGCCAGTGTGCTGGAAGTCGATAACAGTGCTTTTGTGCTTAATAGTTTTTCGAAATACTTCGGGATGACTGGTTGGCGACTCGGTTGGCTGGTTGCGCCCGACGCGGCCGTTGGTGAGCTGGAGAAACTCGCCCAGAACCTCTACATCAGTGCCCCGAGCATGGCCCAGTATGCTGCACTGGCCTGTTTCGAACCGGCGACTATCAGCATTCTCGAAGAGCGCCGCGCCGAATTCGGTCGTCGTCGGGATTTCCTTTTGCCGGCCCTGCGCGAATTGGGCTTCGGGATCGCTGTCGAACCGGAAGGTGCGTTCTATTTGTACGCTGATATCAGCAAATTCGGCGGAGATGCCTTCTCGTTCTGCAGACATTTCCTGGAAACCGAACATGTGGCATTCACGCCGGGACTCGATTTCGGGCGCTATCAGGCTGGGCATCACGTTCGCTTTGCCTACACGCAAAACCTGGAGCGCTTACAGGAAGCGGTTGAGCGAATCGGTCGGGGTCTGCAGAGCTGGCAAGGCTGATGCGTTTTCATCCTCCCCTCGAAGAAGGTCGTCTGATCCGCCGTTACAAGCGTTTTCTTGCCGATATCGAAACCGTTGGCGGCGAACTGTTGACCATTCACTGTCCAAACACTGGCTCTATGCTCAATTGTCAGGTCGAGGGCGGGCAGGTCTGGTTCAGTCGCTCCAATGACCCGAAGCGCAAGTTGCCAGGCACCTGGGAAATCGGCGAGACCCCGCATGGCCGTCATTTTTGCGTGAACACCAGTCGGGCCAACGCTTTGATCGAGGAAGCACTGCTGGCCGGGGTCATCACCGAGCTGAACGGCTTCACCGAACTCAAACGCGAAGTGGCCTACGGTCAGGAAAAGAGCCGGATCGATTTCCGCCTCGAATACCCCGATGGGCCAGCTTATGTGGAGGTCAAAAGTGTCACTCTGGGTTTTGACGGCAGCGCGGTGGCGGCGTTTCCCGATGCAGTGACCCAGCGCGGGGCCAAGCACCTGCGAGAGTTGGCTCATCTGGCTCGGGACGGCATTCGTGCGGTGCAGTTGTACTGCGTGAACCTGACCGGTATCGAAGCCGTGCGTGCGGCCCAGGAAATCGATTCGGCCTATGCGCAGGCCCTGCGCGAGGCGGTGGCGTGCGGGGTTGAAGTGCTGGCTTATGGCGTGCGTCTCACCCATGAAGAGATGGTGGTGGATCGACGCCTGGAGGTATTGCTCAATAATTAGAGGCTGACCCAAATTCCCTGCGCATCCTCGCGGCAATCGACTCTGGTTAGCGACTGCCCTGCGCATGGGCCGGCAACACATTCGCCATCTTCGATCAAAAACAGGGCACCGTGGGTGGCGCACTGGATCAGGCTGTTGCTGGGGTCCAGAAACTGGTCAGGCGTCCATTCCAGGCCGACGCCCCGGTGCGGGCACCGATTGATATACACGTAAACCTGACCGCCCCGGCGTACGGCAAAGAGTTTATGCCCGTCGAGTTCGAATCCACGGCTACCGGCTTCGGCCAGATCAACGCCTGTACACAGAATTTTCATGCTTTTCCTCAGGTCCCACAGTCATGACCGGATATGTCCGAGCTCGACGTACAAATTCAAGCAATTATCAAATGGCTGACTTACTCAACGGGGTGCAGGCGCCAGCTGCACAGGATACTTGGCCTGCTCACCAAATGCCTGGCCAATAACCATGCGCTGCGGTTCGCGGTCACGGAGAAGGGCGACGACTTTTCCACAGGCAAAAAAAGACCCGGCAAGAGCCGGGTCAAATAACCGTGATTAGCCTGATGAGGAGATAATCTGAGAGTGCGAACCAAGGGCTATTCAGAATATCGACCAGTCTCGCGACCAGTTGTGATAATCATATCGATTCTCATTACCAAGTCAACAGCTGATTGCTCATTTGCTCGTTTTGTGTCCGTGCTCTTTGCAAGTCCCTGTAATCATTGAGTTGGTCTGTCGTTTACAGTGTTTGTTTGCATGTCTGTAATGGCAAGCTTGTTCAATTCTTGTGGCGTGACGAGATGGCTTCCAGTTGTTTATTCAGGGCCTCTTTGCGTTCGGCGGGAATGTCGTTCCAGTGCACGTCCATCAGGGCGCCTTCGATTGCATACAACAACACCTTGGAGGCTCGAAAGCCGCGCGTGCGCACAGCCCTATAAGCGTCCACCGCCCCCAGGCGACGCAAGTCCGAGGCGCTGTGGATGCCCACCGCATGCAGCCACTGCGCCGACGTCTTGCCAAGATTCTTAAGGTGTTGCAGTTCATCATTCATCAAGCCTCCTTGCGATGGCCGAATGGTGCGTGGGCAAGCTTCTGAGGAGTGTAGCCATCAGTAGGAAAAGCGTGATTGTTTGGTCGTTTTCGACGCAAATGCTTCTAAGGGGCAGGAGCCTGTAGGGGTTTGAAAATCCGCGAAGAGGACTCGATCAGGCTGGAACTTGAGTCGAGTCTGTCCTGAGTCCAATGCAAGGCGGGGGCACTGGACTTGTCAGTTTAAGCTATTGCTCAGCGGGTGCGATAACGCAGTCGAGTACCGAAGTTCATCGACATCAGAATCTCGTCAGCACTCAGCTCTGCCGGAAAGTACGCACCGGAAATTTGCGCATGACCCAGGCTTGCGCCTTCAAGTGACGCCTTGCGAAAATCGATGCCGCGCAAATCGGCGGATCGGAAATAGGCATCGGTAAAGTCGACGCCGTCGGCGTTCAACTCGCGCAAGTCCAGACCGCGGAAGTCACCACCGACCATGTCGACAGGCCCTTCCTTGGGGCGTTCGTTGTTGAAACCTGTGATGTCGTCTTTGTGCAGCAAGGCATAAAGCGGTGTGTCGAGAAGTTTCGGCTGGCTCATGTCACATCACCTGTTGGTTTTATGACGCCAGTATAGTGCCACTATTTGGCAGCCGTGAAGCCAGCGATCGCTTCACGGCTGAAATAGTTTTTACAGGCCTGGCAGGCGTTGACGAATTTGCGCCACGACTGTGTCGAGAGTCCCGCTTTCATTGGTCTGAACGCGTTTACTGCAGAGAATTTCTGCTGGTGTCAGCGCCTCACGACTGGCTTGCTGAGCTTCGATGACTGCCAGCGTCGCGTCGGATGGATCTGCTTTGTCTGCCTGGCGCAAGGCCAGCCAACTCTCGATAACAGCTTGTGGCGCATTGCAGTCGAGGATCAGGAGCGGCGTACCTGTGGCCTCGGCAATTTTCGCTGCGCTGTTGCGCTGGTCGTGCTTGAGGTAAGTGGCATCGATCACCACCGGGAAACCGGCGTGAAGGATAACTGCCGCAATTTCATGCAAGCGGTTGTAGGTTGCGGTGCTGGCATCAGCGCTATAAATGCCGGCCTGGAGGTCATTCGCGACGGTTTGCTCGCCGAACAGGCGTTTACGTTCTACATCAGAGCGCACTCGAATCGCGCCCAACGCTTCCACCAGACGCATCGCAACGTGGCTTTTACCGACAGCGGAAACACCATGGGTTATGGCCATGAAACGCGAAGGAATGGTGCTATAGCTTTCCGCCAGGTTGGCGTAGGTCCGGTATTGGCGCAGGGTGGTTGCGCGCTGCACCGGGGTTGCGTCGGCCGGCATGCTGAACAGGCTGACTTTAGCGCGAACCAGTGCACGGTAGGCCTTATAGAAGTTGAGCAGTTCCAGGCCTTGGTAATCGCCGGTCAGCTCCAGATATTGGCTGATAAAACGACGGGCCAGGCTCTTGAGGCCGCGGTCTTCCAGGTCCATTGCCAGGAAAGCGGCGTCGGCATACACATCGGTAAAGCGGAACGGTTCGTTGAATTCGATGCAGTCGAAAATCACGACGTTGCCGTCGATCACCGTGGCATTTCCCAAATGAATGTCGCCATGGCATTCGCGGATGAAACCGTCGGCCTTGCGCTGGGTGCAAACGGGCTTGAGGCGGTCGAAGCTGCTTTCGGCCCAGGCTTGCAGTGCGTCCAGTTGCAGCAAGTCTGCCTTGTCGCTGAGGAATGGGCGGATTTGTTCGAAGTTCTGCCGCACCGGCGCCATGACGCTGTCGGGGGTGCCTGCTTCGTGTTCGGCCGGCACTTTCGGTGCGCTGAGGTGGAACCGGGCGATTTGTGCCGCCATCGCGTCGATGTGCGTGGTAGTCAGTTCGCCGTTGGCCTGCAGGGTGCTGAGCAAACCGTTTTGTGGGAACTGGCGCATTTTCAGTACATATTCGATGGCCGGGCCGTCGCCGCCCACTTGTGGTGCTTCGATGCTGCCAGTAATAGGCAGCACTTCCAGATACAAATCGTCTGTAAGACGCTGGTTCAGGCGCAGCTCTTCGCCGCAAAAATGCTCGCGAGCGTCAAGACTGGTGAAGTCGAGGAAACCGAAATTCACCGGTTTCTTCACTTTATAAGCATAGGGGCCGGTGAGCAGCACCCAGGAAATATGGGTCTCGATGACCTTGAAGCCGTCTACAGGATGCGGATAGAGGGCCGGGTTTTGCAGGGCGGCGATCAGGGACTGGCTCACAGGGATGATCCTTCAGAGTCTGGAAAAATTCAGGTCGTCATTATGGCGGCTAGCCAGCCTAACGCAAACTCGGAGGGCTCCTGTTGAGTATGAATAAAGTGCGTATAATCCGCCGCCATGACTCGTACTCGATCCCCCCGTACCCCAAAAAAACCACCCTCCCGAGGCCTGCGGCCCTGGCTGGGCTGGGTCCTTAAACTCAGTCTGGTCGGCCTTGTGGTGCTGGCTGGATTCGCGGTTTACCTCGATGCCATCGTGCAGGAGAAGTTCTCCGGCAAGCGCTGGACGATTCCGGCCAAGGTATACGCGCGTCCGCTTGAGCTGTTCGTCGGACAAAAGCTGAGCAGGGACGACTTTTTGACTGAGCTCGATGCCTTGGGCTATCGCCGTGAAAGCGTGGCCAACGGCCCGGGTGCGGCTTCTGTCAACGGCAACACCGTCGATCTGAATACCCGTGGTTTCCAGTTCTATGAAGGAATGGAACAAGCGCAACCGGTGCGCGTGCGGTTCTCCGGCGACTATGTCGCCGAGCTTTCGGCGACCAACGGTTCGAAGTTGTCCGTGGTACGCCTGGAGCCACTGCTAATCGGTGGTTTGTACCCGAAAAACCTTGAGGACCGAATCCTGATCAAGATCGATCAGGTGCCGCCGTACCTGCTTGATACCCTGGTGGCCGTCGAAGACCGCGATTTCTACCACCACTTTGGCGTCTCGCCAAAGTCGATTGCCCGCGCGATCTGGGTAAACGGCTCGTCCGGCCGGATGCGTCAGGGCGGCAGTACCCTGACTCAGCAGTTGGTGAAGAATTTCTACTTGACCAACGAGCGTAGTCTGAGCCGTAAGCTTACCGAAGCGATGATGGCGCTACTGCTTGAAGTGCACTACGAGAAGCGCGAAATTCTTGAGGCTTACCTCAACGAAGTGTTTATCGGCCAGGATGGCCAGCGTGCGGTGCACGGTTTTGGTCTGGCCAGCCAGTTCTTCTTCAGCCAACCGTTGGCTGAACTCAAGCTGCATCAGGTTGCATTGCTGGTGGGTATGGTCAAGGGACCGTCTTCCTATAACCCGCGTCGTTACCCGGAGCGTGCTCTTGAACGGCGCAATCTGGTTCTCGACGTGTTGCAAGAGCAGGGCGTAGCGACTGCCGAGCAAGTTGACGCCGCGAAGAAGATGCCGTTGGGCGTGACCAAGCGTGGCAGTCTGGCGGACAGCTCGTTCCCTGGCTTCCTGGATCTGGTCAAGCGTCAACTGCGTGAAGACTATCGCGACGAAGACTTGACCGAAGAAGGCCTGCGAATCTTCACAAGCTTTGACCCGATCCTGCAGATGAAGGCTGAAGCATCGGTCAACGACACCTTTAAACGCCTGTCCGGGCGCAAGGGTTCCGACGACGTTGAAGCGGCGATGGTCGTAACCAATCCGGAAACCGGCGAAGTCCAGGCCATGATCGGCAGTCGCCAGGCGAGTTTTGCCGGCTTTAACCGTGCACTGGACGCGGTGCGACCGATCGGCTCGCTGATCAAGCCGGCGGTTTATCTGACAGCGCTCGAGAAACCAAGCCAGTACACATTGACCAGTTGGCTGTCAGACGAATCCTTCTCGGTCAAAGGCGCGGACGGTCAAGTCTGGAAGCCGCAGAACTATGATCGGCGCTCCCATGGCACCGTTTTCCTTTATCAAGGCCTGGCGCATTCCTACAACCTGTCGACCGCGCGTCTCGGCTTGGCCGTTGGTGTACCGAATGTACTCAAGACCTTGGGCCGTCTGGGTGTGAGCCGCGAATTCCCGGCCTTCCCGTCGATGTTGCTGGGGGCGGGCGGCATGACCCCGATCGAAGTGGCGACCATGTACCAGACCCTCGCCAACGGCGGTTTCAATACACCGATGCGCGGGATTCGTAGCGTACTGACCGCCGAAGGCGAGCCGCTCAAGCGCTATCCGTTCCAGATTCAGCAGCGTTTCGATCCGGCTTCCATCTACCTGATCCAAAGCGCAATGCAGCGGGTCATGCGTGAAGGCACGGGTAGTTCGGTTTATAACGTTTTGCCAAAGACCTTGACCCTGGCCGGCAAGACCGGCACCAGTAATGATTCCCGGGACAGCTGGTTCGCAGGTTTTAGCCAGGACTTGTTGGCGGTAGTCTGGTTGGGCCGCGATGACAACGGCAAGACACCGTTCACCGGTGCCACCGGTGCGTTGCAGGTCTGGACCAGTTTCATGCGCAAGGCCGATCCATTGCCGCTGGACATGCCGCAGCCGGATAATATTGTTCAGGCTTGGGTCGATTCGCGGACCGGGCAGGGCTCTGATGCCAACTGCCCAGGCGCCGTGCAGATGCCGTATATTCGCGGCAGCGAACCGCCTCCCGGTGCCGCTTGCGGTGGCGATAGCCCTGCTTCCGGTGAAACGGTGATGGATTGGGTCAAGGGCTGGATGAATTAAGCAAAGAGGGTTTCAAGTGAATAAGTGGTTGATTCCAGCGGTTACTGCCGTGGCTTTGCTCAGCGGTTGCTCCACTGTGCAGCGCGGCTCGATTCCGGTTGTGGACTCCGGCACCGGCGTTTCCAACAGTGAACGGGTATCAGCGAATGGCGGCTTCCGTCAGACGACGGTAAAGCGTCCTGCGCAGGCCAAGGCCCAGGAAATTCCGCAAGGCGATACCGGTGTTGTCGTGATGGTACCAGGTGGTGGCGCAACGACGTCGACGCCTATCAGCACCACGCCGATCACCCCTGGCCCGATTACGTCGGGACCAATTGATACTTCGCCGATGCAGTCTGCGCCGATCAATCAGGGCAGCTACAGCATGCCGTCAGCGCCGAGCGGGATTCCTTCGGCCAGTTCCGGAGGGCTGTCCGCCGATGAGCAGCTGGATGGTCCAGTACTCGCTCTATTGACCACTGCTCAGCAGCAACAAGCCGGCGGCGACCTCAATGGCGCGTCTTCAAGTCTGGAGCGCGCCCAGCGTGTCGCCCCGCGTGAGCCGCAAGTGCTTTATCGCCTGGCGCAAGTACGCATGGCCCAAGGCGATGCACCACAGGCTGAACAGTTCGCCCGTCGCGGTCTGACCTTCGCCAATGGTCGTCCGGCACTTCAGGCCAGCCTGTGGGAGCTGATCGCCCAGGCGCGTGAGAAGCAGGGTGATTCTGCTGGCGCGGCATTGGCCCGTCAGAAGGCGAAGGTTACGTCGTGATGGATGTACGCTTTCCGAAAATTGCCGATCAATTGCTATTGATTGAGCGTGAGCTGCGGCTGCAAGGCTGGTGGGATGAGGTCTCGCCATCCGCTGAAGCGCTATCGAGTGTTGAACCCTTTTCGGTCGATACACTGGACTTCGAGCAGTGGCTGCAATGGATCTTCCTGCCGCGCATGAAAGCGATCCTCGAACAGGATCTGCCCTTGCCGAACGCTTCGGGGATTCAGGAGATGGCCGAAATGGTCTTCGCCTCCCGTGGTGTTCAGGGCAAGGATCGACAGCTGCAAGTGCTGCTCAAAGAGTTCGATCAACTGATCACTGCCGCTCGCTGACCTCGGATCTTTGTAGGAGCGAAGCTTGCTCGCGATGACGGCCTTAGATTCAACAGATATGTTGACTTTTGCACCGCCATCGCGAGCAAACTTTGCTCCTACAGGGCTACTGGCAGTTATCCGCAATCTGTTTCTGCGTTTCCTCTATGCGCTCTTGCCGTTGAGCGTCGTCCAGGCGACGCAACTCTCCATCCACTTCCTCTCTAAGCCGCGGATTGTTCTGCAACTGCGCCAGGTTCGTTCGCGCCTGTTCACAAAATACCTTTAGTTCTGCCTGCTGCTCGGCAACCTGCTTTTTGACGTTTTTGTCGATGGCTTGTTGGTCGCCTATCGTTGCGCTGTTTGTGGGTGTAGTCAGTTTTGCGGCGGGCGGGGAGGGTGTCACGACAACGGTGGCTTGCTGGCCTGGAGGCGGTTGAGCGTCAAAGTGGGTAACGCCCTGGGCATCGACCCATTTATAAATCGGAGCGGCCATGCTCAAAGAGCTGAGACCAATCAGCAGGCCGGCGGCCAGGAACAACGCTCGCATGTCATTTCCTTGTCTCGGGTTGCGCAATTGAAGCTAACACACTTGCGGTTTCGCGGTTTTTTCTTGCTTTCTCATGTGCTTAGTTCAATAAAGCACATAGACGACTTGACTTGCAGGGGACGAAACAGAAGAATCCAAAGTCCGCTGTAGAGGGACTGCCAGAAGCAGACCCACTCAGCAGATCATGAGGCGCACATCCGCGCCGACCTGTTACACCCGCAACGCGTTACCTCGCGCTGGGTGGGAAAGGCCCGCAACACTTGGGACGATCCCAATACTTGCTCAGTCAGTGCTGACGTAGTCGGCGACCACCGTCGCTCATGCTCTGCTGAGAAGTAAACCTATTAAGACCCGTCCCTTTTTGGGCGGTATTCTGGCGTTTTAGAGGTGGACAACGTGGAGCTTTTATCTGGCGGTGAAATGATCGTCCGCTTTTTGCGTGACGAAGGCGTCAAGTATATCTATGGGTACCCTGGCGGTGCCGCATTGCATATCTACGATGCACTGTTCAAAGAACCTACCGTTCAACATATTCTCGTCCGTCATGAGCAGGCAGCCACTCACATGGCTGACGGCTATGCGCGTGCCACCGGCAAGGCTGGTGTTGTACTGGTGACTTCCGGTCCTGGCGCAACCAACGTCATCACCGGTATCGCTACGGCGTATATGGACTCCATTCCGATGGTGATCCTGACCGCTCAAGTGCCTAGCAACATGGTCGGAACCGACGCATTCCAGGAAACCGACATGATCGGTATCTCCCGGCCGATCGTGAAACACAGCTTCATGATCAAGCATCCGTCGGAAATTCCGGAAGTCATGAAGAAAGCTTTCTATCTGGCGCAGTCCGGGCGTCCTGGTCCGGTCGTTGTCGATATTCCGAAAGACATGACCAACCCGGCCGAGAAGTTCGAATATATCTTCCCGAAAAAAGCCAAATTGCGTTCCTACAGCCCGGCCGTCCGTGGTCATTCGGGTCAGATCCGTAAAGCCGTGGAAATGCTCTTGGCGGCCAAGCGGCCGATCATCTATGCCGGTGGCGGCGTGATTATGGGCAACGGTTCCGCACCGTTGACCGAGTTGGCGCAGCTGCTGAACGCTCCGGTCACCAATACCTTGATGGGCCTTGGTGCCTATCCGGGCACCGACCGTCAGTTCCTCGGCATGCTGGGCATGCACGGCAGCTACACCGCCAACCTGGCGATGCACCATGCCGACGTAATCCTTGCAGTCGGTGCGCGTTTCGACGATCGCGTGATCAACGGCCCGTCGAAATTCTGCCCGAATGCCAAGATTATTCACATTGACATCGACCCTGCTTCTATCTCCAAGACCATCAAGGCCGACGTGCCTATCGTAGGTCCGGTGGAAAGTGTACTGACTGAAATGGTCGCTACCTTCAAAGAGATCGGTGAGACCCCTAACAAGGAATCGGTTGCCAGCTGGTGGAAGCAGGTCGAAGAGTGGCGTGCTGATCGCGACATGTTCCCTTACAACAAGGGTGACGGCAGCATCATCAAGCCGCAGACCGTGATCGAGACGCTGAGTGAAGTGACGCACGGCGACGCATATGTGTCCTCCGACGTGGGTCAGCACCAGATGTATGCGGCGCAATACTACCGCTTCAACAAGCCGAATCGCTGGATCAACTCCGGTGGCCTGGGCACGATGGGCTTCGGTTTGCCGGCAGCAATGGGTGTGAAGTTGAACTTCCCGGATGCTGACGTGGCTTGTGTGACCGGTGAAGGCAGCATCCAGATGAATATCCAGGAGCTGTCGACGTGCCTGCAGCATGACCTGCCGCTGAAGATCATCCTGCTTAACAACGGCGTACTCGGCATGGTTCGTCAGTGGCAGGACATGAGCTACGGCGCGCGTCACTCGCATTCGTACATGGAATCGTTGCCGGACTTCGTCAAACTGGCCGAAGCCTACGGTCACGTTGGGATGCGCATCACCGACTTGAAGGATTTGAAGCCGATGATGGAAAAAGCATTCGCCATGAAGGATCGCCTGGTGTTCCTTGATATCAAGGTCGATGCCAACGAGCACGTCTACCCGATGCAGATCAAAGACGGCTCCATGCGCGATATGTGGCTGAGCAAGACGGAGCGTACCTAATCATGCGTCACATTATTTCCTTGCTTCTGGAAAACGAACCCGGCGCTTTGTCTCGCGTAGTCGGCCTGTTC
The DNA here is from genome assembly GCF_002277815.1 of Pseudomonas sp. ERMR1:02. Taxonomy (GTDB): domain Bacteria; phylum Pseudomonadota; class Gammaproteobacteria; order Pseudomonadales; family Pseudomonadaceae; genus Aquipseudomonas. The sequence continues at coordinate 104,570 of NZ_NKJI01000004.1, read as the reverse complement.
TCGCAGCGCAACTACAACATCGAAAGCCTGACCGTGGCGCCAACCGAAGACCCGACTCTGTCGCGTCTGACGCTGACCACTGTTGGTCACGATGAAGTCATCGAGCAGATCACCAAGAACCTGAACAAACTGATCGAAGTGGTCAAATTGGTCGACTTGTCGGAAAGTGCTCACATCGAGCGCGAACTGATGTTGGTCAAGGTCAAGGCCACCGGCGCCCAGCGCGCCGAGATCAAACGCACTACCGATATTTACCGTGGACAGATCGTCGATGTCAGCGCCAGCGTTTATACCGTTCAATTGACCGGTACCAGCGACAAGCTTGACAGCTTCATCCAGTCCATCGGCACCGCTTCGATTCTGGAAACCGTCCGCAGTGGCGTTACCGGGATCGCCCGCGGCGACAAAGTACTCAGCATCTAAACCAAATTAGCGAATGGCCTGAACGGCCTGGATATATAGGGGAATTTCATGAAAGTTTATTACGAAAAAGACTGCGACCTGTCGATCATCCAGGGCAAGAAAGTTGCCATCATCGGTTACGGTTCCCAAGGCCACGCTCAAGCGTGCAACCTGAAAGACTCCGGCGTAGACGTTACCGTTGGCCTGCGTAAAGGTTCGGCCACTGTCGCCAAAGCCGAAGCCCATGGCCTGAAAGTGACCGACGTTGCTTCCGCTGTGGCTGCTGCCGACCTGGTCATGATCCTGACCCCGGACGAATTCCAGTCTGCCCTGTACAAAAACGAAATCGAGCCGAACATCAAGAAAGGCGCCACCCTGGCCTTCTCCCACGGCTTCGCGATTCACTACAACCAGGTTGTGCCGCGCGCCGACCTCGACGTGATCATGATCGCGCCGAAGGCTCCAGGCCACACCGTACGTTCCGAATTCGTGAAGGGCGGCGGTATCCCTGACCTGATCGCTATCTACCAGGACGCTTCGGGCAACGCCAAGAACGTTGCACTGTCCTACGCTGCTGGCGTGGGTGGCGGTCGTACCGGCATCATCGAAACCACCTTCAAGGACGAGACTGAAACCGACCTGTTCGGTGAGCAGGCCGTTCTGTGCGGCGGTACCGTTGAGCTGGTAAAAGCCGGTTTCGAAACACTGGTTGAAGCTGGCTACGCGCCGGAAATGGCCTACTTCGAATGCCTGCACGAACTGAAGCTGATCGTTGACCTCATGTACGAAGGCGGTATCGCCAACATGAACTACTCGATCTCCAACAACGCCGAATACGGCGAGTACGTGACCGGTCCGGAAGTGATCAACGCTGAATCCCGTCAGGCAATGCGCAACGCCCTGAAACGTATTCAGGACGGCGAATACGCCAAGATGTTCATCAGCGAAGGCGCTACCGGTTATCCTTCGATGACCGCCAAGCGTCGTAACAACGCCGCTCACGGTATCGAAATCATCGGCGAGCAACTGCGCTCCATGATGCCGTGGATCGGTGCCAACAAGATCGTCGACAAAGCCAAAAACTGAGTCTGACGCTTTTACGAAAAACGCGGCTTAGGCCGCGTTTTTTCGTTTGGAGGGCTGGTTCTGGTATAAAGCTGCATCGTTTGCGATGCGAACCGTTGTCGCAGACATCTGTCGAAACTTTCCACCCCGTTGCAAGGTATTGTCCATGAGCGAACGTCCCGAAGAGCCAAACCAGGCTTCTGACGCCGAAAGCCTGCTGCCCATCGATGAGCATGTCGAAGAGGGGCATGACGCTGAAGGTCGTAAAGTCCGGCATCGTGGTATCTATCTTCTGCCGAATCTGTTCACCACTGCGAACCTGTTCGCAGGGTTCTACTCCATCATCAACTCCATGAGCGCCCAAAGTGCCTTGAGTGCAGGTGATTCGATTGGTGCGAGCAAGTATTTTGCGTTCGCCGCCATCGCAATTTTCGTCGCTATGGTGCTCGACGGCCTCGATGGTCGTGTAGCCCGCATGACTAATACCCAAAGCGCCTTCGGTGCCGAGTATGACTCGTTATCGGATATGGTCGCTTTCGGTGTGGCGCCGGCATTATTGGCGTTTGGCTGGGCCTTGGGTGATATGGGCAAGGTAGGCTGGATGGTCGCCTTCATCTATGTCGCGGGCGCTGCACTGCGCCTGGCGCGTTTCAATACCCAGGTCGGCACGGCGGACAAGCGTTACTTCATCGGCCTGGCCAGCCCGGCTGCCGCTGGAGTAGTGGCTGGGATCGTCTGGGCGTTCAGCGATTACGGCATTCAGGGCTCCAAGATGTCCTTCTTGGTAGCGCTGATGGTCGCGGCTGCAGGCATGCTGATGGTCAGCAACATCAAGTACAACAGTTTCAAGGAGCTGGATCTTAAAGGACGTGTGCCTTTCGTAGCGATCCTCGCCGTGGTGCTGGTGTTCGCGGTGGTGTTCAGTGATCCGCCGCGCATCTTGCTGCTGGTTTTCCTCGCCTATGCAGCTTCTGGTCCTGTTCAATACTTGTTACGCCTTCGCCGGCACAAAAGCGTGTAGCTTCCCTCATACTCCGCAGTCTGTTGGTGTATCTGTTCTCCAATGCTGCGGAGTAGCCATGCTGATCAAAATCCCCAAAGCGTCCGACTGCCACGAGTCGGATGTCACGCCTGAGTCCATCTATCTTTCTCGACGCAATGTATTGGGTGCTGCCGTTGCCGGCTTGACCATGAGCGGTCTTCCGCGGTGGGCGAGTGCCGATGAGGCGGCGCGCTACGCGGATGTCGAGCCTGGCAAGGCGCCTTCATGGTTCAGCGAAAAGCTTCCGTCAATCAAGTGGGGGGCGGTTAACGTCAAGGATGAGGCGATAACGCCGTTCAAGGATGCAACCCACTACAACAACTTCTATGAATTCGGTACTGACAAGGGCGATCCGGCCGCGAATGCGGGTGCGCTGAAGACTGAGCCATGGACTGTGGTGGTAGATGGTGAAGTGGGTAGGCCGGGGCGCTATGCACTGGAAGACTTCATGAAGCCGTATCAGCTGGAAGAGCGCATTTACCGTCTTCGTTGTGTGGAGGCCTGGTCGATGGTCATTCCATGGATTGGGTTCCCTATTTCGGCTTTGCTCAACCAGGTAGAGCCAACGTCAAAAGCCAGATTCATCCGCTTCGAAACTCTGCAGGACCCCGAGAGCATGCCGGGGCAGCGGTCGGGGTTCGCCTTGATCGACTGGCCGTATGTGGAAGGGTTGCGACTGGATGAAGCAATGAACCCACTGGCGATTCTGGCGGTGGGGATGTACGGGCGTGAGTTACCGAATCAGAACGGGGCGCCGCTGCGTTTGGTAGTGCCGTGGAAATATGGCTTTAAAAGCATCAAGTCTATCGTGCGAATCACCCTGGAGAGTGAGCAGCCAAAAACGACTTGGCAGAGTATCGCCTCGGACGAGTATGGCTTTTATGCAAATGTGAATCCTGCGGTTGATCACCCGCGCTGGACTCAGGCCCGTGAGCGGCGGTTGCCGAGTGGCCTGTTCAAGCCGAATGTGCGTGACACGCAAATGTTCAATGGCTACGCGGATGAGGTCGCTTCTCTATATACAGGGCTCGATCTGCGGAAGAACTACTGATGCGGTATCCGCTCTGGCGTGTTGGTGTTTTCGTTGCTACGGCGTTATGGCCGCTGCTTTGGTTGTATCAAGCTTGGGAAGATGTGTTGGGACCTGATCCGGGCAAGGTGTTGGTTGACCGGCTGGGCCTGGGGACGCTTGTTCTGTTGCTCATTACGTTAAGCATGACGCCGCTGCAGAGACTCACGGGTTGGACTGGGTGGATTGTTGTCCGGCGGCAACTGGGGTTGTGGTGTTTCGCTTACGTGATTTTGCACTTGAGCGCCTATTTGGCATTCATCCTTGGGTTCGATTGGTCGCAGTTAGGTGTTGAGTTGCGCAAACGTCCCTACATCATTGTCGGAGTGTTGGGGCTTCTGTGTTTGTTGGTGTTGGCAGTGACTTCCAATCGATATAGTCAGCGACGTTTGGGTGCGCTCTGGAAAAAGCTACATCGTCTGGCTTATCTGGTTCTATGCCTTGGGTTGATGCATATGCTCTGGATTGTGCGCGCCGATTTGAAGGAGTGGTCGATCTATGCCGCTCTTGGGGCGTTGCTATTAGTGCTGCGGCTACCGCCGGTAACCCGGCGAATACCGCGTTTAATGGCTAAAAGGGCGCCATTAGCCAAAAAAGTGTAATTAGCGGTTGACGGCAGATTCTGGAGGCCTATAATTCGCCCCACTTCCGGCGCAGTCGAAACGGAAAACTCCTTGGTAAACAATGAGTTACGCAGTTTTCGGCAGTGAGTTGCTTCAGGTCATCGAAGCCGAAAGGAAGTTGAAAAAGAGGTGTTGACAGCAGCGAGTAACGCTGTAGAATTCGCCTCCCGCTGACGAGAGATCGAAAGCGCAAGTGGTTGAAGTTGTTAAGGAAATCCTTGAAAACTTTTGAAGTAATCACTTGACAGCAACAGAGGCTGCTGTAGAATGCGCGCCTCGGTTGAGACGAAAGATCTTAACCAACCGCTCTTTAACAACTGAATCAAGCAATTCGTGTGGGTGCTTGTGGTATCAGACTGCTAGTCAACAGATTATCAGCATCACAAGTTACTCCGCGAGAAATCAAAGATGTAACCAACGATTGCTGAGCCAAGTTTAGGGTTTTCTCAAAACCCAAAGATGTTTGAACTGAAGAGTTTGATCATGGCTCAGATTGAACGCTGGCGGCAGGCCTAACACATGCAAGTCGAGCGGATGAGGAGAGCTTGCTCTCTGATTCAGCGGCGGACGGGTGAGTAATGCCTAGGAATCTGCCTGGTAGTGGGGGACAACGTCTCGAAAGGGACGCTAATACCGCATACGTCCTACGGGAGAAAGCAGGGGACCTTCGGGCCTTGCGCTATCAGATGAGCCTAGGTCGGATTAGCTAGTTGGTGAGGTAATGGCTCACCAAGGCGACGATCCGTAACTGGTCTGAGAGGATGATCAGTCACACTGGAACTGAGACACGGTCCAGACTCCTACGGGAGGCAGCAGTGGGGAATATTGGACAATGGGCGAAAGCCTGATCCAGCCATGCCGCGTGTGTGAAGAAGGTCTTCGGATTGTAAAGCACTTTAAGTTGGGAGGAAGGGTTGTAGATTAATACTCTGCAATTTTGACGTTACCGACAGAATAAGCACCGGCTAACTCTGTGCCAGCAGCCGCGGTAATACAGAGGGTGCAAGCGTTAATCGGAATTACTGGGCGTAAAGCGCGCGTAGGTGGTTTGTTAAGTTGGATGTGAAAGCCCCGGGCTCAACCTGGGAACTGCATTCAAAACTGACAAGCTAGAGTATGGTAGAGGGTGGTGGAATTTCCTGTGTAGCGGTGAAATGCGTAGATATAGGAAGGAACACCAGTGGCGAAGGCGACCACCTGGACTGATACTGACACTGAGGTGCGAAAGCGTGGGGAGCAAACAGGATTAGATACCCTGGTAGTCCACGCCGTAAACGATGTCAACTAGCCGTTGGGAGCCTTGAGCTCTTAGTGGCGCAGCTAACGCATTAAGTTGACCGCCTGGGGAGTACGGCCGCAAGGTTAAAACTCAAATGAATTGACGGGGGCCCGCACAAGCGGTGGAGCATGTGGTTTAATTCGAAGCAACGCGAAGAACCTTACCAGGCCTTGACATCCAATGAACTTTCCAGAGATGGATTGGTGCCTTCGGGAACATTGAGACAGGTGCTGCATGGCTGTCGTCAGCTCGTGTCGTGAGATGTTGGGTTAAGTCCCGTAACGAGCGCAACCCTTGTCCTTAGTTACCAGCACGTAATGGTGGGCACTCTAAGGAGACTGCCGGTGACAAACCGGAGGAAGGTGGGGATGACGTCAAGTCATCATGGCCCTTACGGCCTGGGCTACACACGTGCTACAATGGTCGGTACAGAGGGTTGCCAAACCGCGAGGTGGAGCTAATCCCATAAAACCGATCGTAGTCCGGATCGCAGTCTGCAACTCGACTGCGTGAAGTCGGAATCGCTAGTAATCGCGAATCAGAATGTCGCGGTGAATACGTTCCCGGGCCTTGTACACACCGCCCGTCACACCATGGGAGTGGGTTGCACCAGAAGTAGCTAGTCTAACCTTCGGGAGGACGGTTACCACGGTGTGATTCATGACTGGGGTGAAGTCGTAACAAGGTAGCCGTAGGGGAACCTGCGGCTGGATCACCTCCTTAATCGACGACTCAGCTGTACCATGAGCTCCCACACGAATTGCTTGATTCATTGAAGAAGACGATAAGAAGCAGCCCTAACGGGTTGTAGCTTAATTGGTTAGAGCGCACCCCATGCTTTGTGGTAAAGAGCAGGGTGAGGTCGGCCTTGTAGCTCGAAATTGGGTCTGTAGCTCAGTTGGTTAGAGCGCACCCCTGATAAGGGTGAGGTCGGCAGTTCGAATCTGCCCAGACCCACCAATTTTGTGTGGGAACCTGTAGAAATACGGGGCCATAGCTCAGCTGGGAGAGCGCCTGCCTTGCACGCAGGAGGTCAACGGTTCGATCCCGTTTGGCTCCACCACTACTGCTTCTGTTGTAAGAGCTTAGAAATGAGCATTCCGCCGTGACGGTGATGAATGTTGATTTCTAGTCTTTGGCTAGATCGTTCTTTAAAAATTTGGGTATGTGATAGAAAGATAGACTGAACGTTACTTTCACTGGTAACGGATCAGGCTAAGGTAAAATTTGTGAGTTGCTCTTAGAGCAATGCGAATTTTCGGCGAATGTCGTCTTCACAGTATAACCAGATTGCTTGGGGTTATATGGTCAAGTGAAGAAGCGCATACGGTGGATGCCTTGGCAGTCAGAGGCGATGAAAGACGTGGTAGCCTGCGAAAAGCTTCGGGGAGTCGGCAAACAGACTGTGATCCGGAGATGTCTGAATGGGGGAACCCAGCCATCATAAGATGGTTATCTTAAGCTGAATACATAGGCTTAAGAGGCGAACCAGGGGAACTGAAACATCTAAGTACCCTGAGGAAAAGAAATCAACCGAGATTCCCTTAGTAGTGGCGAGCGAACGGGGACCAGCCCTTAAGTGGCTTTGAGATTAGCGGAACGCTCTGGAAAGTGCGGCCATAGTGGGTGATAGCCCTGTACGCGAAAATCTCTTGGTCATGAAATCGAGTAGGACGGAGCACGAGAAACTTTGTCTGAATATGGGGGGACCATCCTCCAAGGCTAAATACTACTGACTGACCGATAGTGAACTAGTACCGTGAGGGAAAGGCGAAAAGAACCCCGGAGAGGGGAGTGAAATAGATCCTGAAACCGTATGCGTACAAGCAGTGGGAGCCCACTTTGTTGGGTGACTGCGTACCTTTTGTATAATGGGTCAGCGACTTATTTTCAGTGGCGAGCTTAACCGAATAGGGGAGGCGTAGCGAAAGCGAGTCTTAATAGGGCGTCTAGTCGCTGGGAATAGACCCGAAACCGGGCGATCTATCCATGGGCAGGTTGAAGGTTGGGTAACACTAACTGGAGGACCGAACCGACTACCGTTGAAAAGTTAGCGGATGACCTGTGGATCGGAGTGAAAGGCTAATCAAGCTCGGAGATAGCTGGTTCTCCTCGAAAGCTATTTAGGTAGCGCCTCATGTATCACTGTAGGGGGTAGAGCACTGTTTCGGCTAGGGGGTCATCCCGACTTACCAAACCGATGCAAACTCCGAATACCTACAAGTGCCGAGCATGGGAGACACACGGCGGGTGCTAACGTCCGTCGTGAAAAGGGAAACAACCCAGACCGTCAGCTAAGGTCCCAAAGTTATGGTTAAGTGGGAAACGATGTGGGAAGGCTTAGACAGCTAGGAGGTTGGCTTAGAAGCAGCCACCCTTTAAAGAAAGCGTAATAGCTCACTAGTCGAGTCGGCCTGCGCGGAAGATGTAACGGGGCTCAAACCATACACCGAAGCTACGGGTATCACTTAGGTGATGCGGTAGAGGAGCGTTCTGTAAGCCTGTGAAGGTGAGTTGAGAAGCTTGCTGGAGGTATCAGAAGTGCGAATGCTGACATGAGTAACGACAATGGGTGTGAAAAACACCCACGCCGAAAGACCAAGGTTTCCTGCGCAACGTTAATCGACGCAGGGTTAGTCGGTCCCTAAGGCGAGGCTGAAAAGCGTAGTCGATGGAAAACAGGTTAATATTCCTGTACTTCTGGTTATTGCGATGGAGGGACGGAGAAGGCTAGGCCAGCTTGGCGTTGGTTGTCCAAGTTTAAGGTGGTAGGCTGAGATCTTAGGTAAATCCGGGATCTTAAGGCCGAGAGCTGATGACGAGTTACCCTTTGGGTGACGAAGTGGTTGATGCCATGCTTCCAAGAAAAGCTTCTAAGCTTCAGGTAACCAGGAACCGTACCCCAAACCGACACAGGTGGTTGGGTAGAGAATACCAAGGCGCTTGAGAGAACTCGGGTGAAGGAACTAGGCAAAATGGCACCGTAACTTCGGGAGAAGGTGCGCCGGTGAGGGTGAAGCACTTGCTGCGTAAGCCCACGCCGGTCGAAGATACCAGGCCGCTGCGACTGTTTATTAAAAACACAGCACTCTGCAAACACGAAAGTGGACGTATAGGGTGTGACGCCTGCCCGGTGCCGGAAGGTTAATTGATGGGGTTAGCTAACGCGAAGCTCTTGATCGAAGCCCCGGTAAACGGCGGCCGTAACTATAACGGTCCTAAGGTAGCGAAATTCCTTGTCGGGTAAGTTCCGACCTGCACGAATGGCGTAACGATGGCGGCGCTGTCTCCACCCGAGACTCAGTGAAATTGAAATCGCTGTGAAGATGCAGTGTATCCGCGGCTAGACGGAAAGACCCCGTGAACCTTTACTATAGCTTTGCACTGGACTTTGAATTTGCTTGTGTAGGATAGGTGGGAGGCTTTGAAGCGTGGACGCCAGTTCGCGTGGAGCCAACCTTGAAATACCACCCTGGCAACTTTGAGGTTCTAACTCAGGTCCGTTATCCGGATCGAGGACAGTGTATGGTGGGTAGTTTGACTGGGGCGGTCTCCTCCTAAAGAGTAACGGAGGAGTACGAAGGTGCGCTCAGACCGGTCGGAAATCGGTCGTAGAGTATAAAGGCAAAAGCGCGCTTGACTGCGAGACAGACACGTCGAGCAGGTACGAAAGTAGGTCTTAGTGATCCGGTGGTTCTGTATGGAAGGGCCATCGCTCAACGGATAAAAGGTACTCCGGGGATAACAGGCTGATACCGCCCAAGAGTTCATATCGACGGCGGTGTTTGGCACCTCGATGTCGGCTCATCACATCCTGGGGCTGAAGCCGGTCCCAAGGGTATGGCTGTTCGCCATTTAAAGTGGTACGCGAGCTGGGTTTAGAACGTCGTGAGACAGTTCGGTCCCTATCTGCCGTGGACGTTTGAGATTTGAGAGGGGCTGCTCCTAGTACGAGAGGACCGGAGTGGACGAACCTCTGGTGTTCCGGTTGTCACGCCAGTGGCATTGCCGGGTAGCTATGTTCGGAATAGATAACCGCTGAAAGCATCTAAGCGGGAAACTAGCCTCAAGATGAGATCTCACTGGGACCTTGAGTCCCCTGAAGGGCCGTCGAAGACTACGACGTTGATAGGTCGGGTGTGTAAGCGCTGTGAGGCGTTGAGCTAACCGATACTAATTGCCCGTGAGGCTTGACCATATAACACCCAAGCAATTTGCGTCGAAAGGCCAGATTGCGGTGTGTGAAGACGCAATGAACCGAAAGTTCGCACAACACACAAATCTATTACATACCCAATTTGCTGAAGCGTCGAAAGACGGTTCGGTACCCGAATTTCTTGACGACCATAGAGCATTGGAACCACCTGATCCCATCCCGAACTCAGCAGTGAAACGGTGCATCGCCGATGGTAGTGTGGGGTTTCCCCATGTGAGAGTAGGTCATCGTCAAGATTAAATTCCGAAACCCCTATCTGCGTATGCAGGTAGGGGTTTTGTTTTGTCCGCAGAAAAAGCACGATGTGCCTGCGCACAAATTTGCACAGTTATTTTCGACTCAGGACACTAGAATAGGTCCAACTTTTTCGGAGTCAGAGCCTTTATGCCAGATCCGGTTGACGCCTCCGGGCTGTCAGAATTACCGCTGGACGATTTGGTAGCGTGTCATGAGTGCGACTTGCTGATGCGCAAGCCCGAGCTTGCTCATGGCGAGAAGGCCCTGTGCCCTCGTTGCGGTTACGAGCTCTACGCCCATCGATACAACGTCGTGCAGCGTAGTCTCGCCTTGGTGATCGCGGCACTCTTGTTGTACGTCCCTGCGAACTTTTTACCCATCATGCAGCTCAATCTACTCGGGCAGTCATCGCAAGATACTGTCTGGAGCGGTGTTGTCGGCCTTTTCAACACGGGCATGCAAGGCGTTTCTGTCATCGTGTTCCTGTGCAGCATGGGCATCCCATTGCTCAAGCTGCTCTGCCAACTGGCAGTCCTGCTGAGTATCCGTTTTGATATTGGGCGTAGCTATGGCTTGCTGCTTTACCGCATTTATCACCACTTACGAGACTGGGGGATGCTCGAGGTTTACCTCATGGGCGTGCTGGTGGCGATCGTAAAACTGGCAGATATGGCAGCCATGACCGTAGGTCTCGGACTCGCTTGCTTCATCGGTTTGTTATTGGTTCAGGTTTTGTTGGAGGTCGTGATGTCGCCTCACCAGATCTGGCAGGCATTATCAGGAGAGGATGCCCATGCGGGCGATTGATGCAGGCATTCTGATTTGCGCGGAATGCCATGAATTGAACAAGCAGGAAGCTGATACAGATGAACAGACTTGCACTCGCTGCGGAGCACTGGTTCATGCCCGTCGCCCGAACAGTCTGGTGCGGACCTGGGCGTTGCTGATTACCGCAGCAATTCTCTACATTCCGGCCAATGTTTTACCCATCATGACCGTGAGCTCACTGGGCAAGGGTGATCCCAGTACCATCATTTCGGGTGTGATTCAGCTGGTTCAGCACGGCATGATTCCCATTGCAGCCGTGGTGTTTATCGCCAGCATCCTGGTGCCCACCTTCAAACTGGTAGGCATCGCATTGCTGTTGTATTCCGTGCAGCGGCGACAGCCTCTTTCGGCCAGGCAGCGAATCTGGATGTACCGCTTTATCGAGTTTATCGGCCGCTGGTCGATGCTCGATATCTTTGTGATCGCCATCCTTGTGGCGGTCGTAAATTTTGGAAGACTTGCCAGCGTCGAGGCTGATCTTGGCGCGATAGCGTTTGCCAGTGTGGTGATTTTGACAATGCTTGCAGCAGTAACTTTCGATCCCCGACTGATTTGGGATAACACGGAGTCGGACGACGACCATGAATGATTTGCCAACAGCGAAAACCCGACCGGCCTCGAACTGGTCTGCCATCTGGGTGCTGCCCCTGATCGCCTTGGTCATCGGCGGCTGGCTTGGCTGGCGGGCCTACACCGAAACAGGCATCGAGATTCAGGTGCGCTTCGAAAGCGGCGAAGGCATTCAGGCCAACAAGACTGAAGTGGTCTACAAAGGCATGTCAGTCGGCAAGGTAAAGACCCTCAAGCTTGATGATGAAGGCAGTTCCAAAGGCGTGATTGCCACTGTCGAGATGAACAAGGACGTGGAGCAATACCTGCGCACGAGTACGCGCTTCTGGTTGGTCAAACCGAGCGTAACCCTGGCCGGCATCACTGGCCTGGAGACGCTGGTCTCGGGCAACTACGTCGCGATCAGCCCGGGCGAAGGCGAGCCCACCCGCAAGTTCAAGGCGCTGGCTGAAGAGCCGCCACTGTCCGATGCCCAACCCGGCCTGCACCTGACGATCAAGGCCGATCGACTGGGTTCGCTGAACCGCGGCAGCCCGGTGTTCTACAAGCAAATCAAGGTGGGTCAGATCAAAAGCTACTTGCTCTCTGAAGACCAGAGCACCGTCGAGCTCAAAGTGTTTATCGAGCCGACTTACGCAAAGTTGGTGCGCAAACACACGCGTTTCTGGAACGCCAGCGGCATCAGCATCGACGCCAACCTGTCTGGTGTGAAAGTACGTAGCGAATCCCTGGCCAGTATCGTCGCCGGTGGTATTGCATTTGCCACACCGGAAAACCGCAAGGACAGCCCGCCCACCGATCCGAGCCTGCCGTTCCGTCTTTACGAAGACTTCGATGCGGCTGCGGCCGGGATCAAGGTCAAGGTCAAACTCAGCGACTTCGAAGGCCTGCAGGCCGGTCGCACACCGGTAATGTACAAGGGCATCCAGGTCGGTACGCTTAAGGCGCTCAAGGTTGATTCCGATCTATCCGCCGCCACTGCCGAATTGACACTGGACCCATTGGCCGAGGACTACCTGGTCGATGGCACTCAATTCTGGGTGGTCAAACCTTCGATCTCCCTTGCGGGCATCACTGGCCTTGAGGCATTGGTCAAAGGTAACTACATCGCCGTGCGTCCAGGGGATAAAGGCGCTGCACCGCAACGCGAATTCGTCGCGCGGCCCAAGCCACCGCCGCTGGATCTGCGCTCGCCGGGCCTGCACCTGGTGCTGTTCACCGATAACCTCGGTTCGCTGGAAGTCGGCAGCCCGGTTCTCTACAAACAGGTCAAGGTGGGCTCGGTTCAGAGCTATCAGTTTTCGCGCAAGAGAAACCAGTTGGTGATCGGTGTCCACATCGAGAAGGAATACGAAAATCTGGTCAACGCCTCGACTCGGTTTTGGAATGCCAGCGGCATCACGCTGACGGGAGGGCTCACCGGCGGGATTCAAGTCAAGAGTGAGTCGTTGCAAAGCCTGATGGCCGGCGGCATTGCCTTTGAAACGCCGGAAGCCAAGGCGCCGTTGCAAAAGCGCATTCCTCGTTTCCGGTTATTTGCCAGCCATGAAGACGCCACGCAAAAAGGCGCGATGATCACGATCAAGGTTGACCGAGCCGATGGTTTGCGCACCGGGACGCCTGTTCGCTTCAAAGGGTTGGATGTCGGCAAGATCGAAAACGTTGACCTCAGCGATGATATGCAATCGGTACTGCTGACGGCACGCATCACGCAAGTGCCTGAGCGCATCACGCGGGTCGGTAGTGAGTTCTGGGTGGTCAAACCCGAGCTGGGTCTGATCAAGACGTCGAACCTTGAGACTTTGGTGTCCGGGCAATACATCGAAGTGCAGCCCGCAATGAAGAACCTTGGTCCGCAGAAGAATTTTGTCGCTCTGCCAAATCCTCCAGAAACTGCAAAACAAGAAGCCGGGTTGAGCCTGATCTTGAGCGCTCCTCGCCGGGGCTCGCTGAAGGCCGGGGTGCCTGTGACGTATCGCGAAATCACAGTGGGCAAGGTGACGGGATATGAGTTGGGCCAGACCGCGGACCGGGTGTTGATCCGCATTTTGATCGAACCGAAGTACGCACCGTTGGTGCGTAGCGGAACTCGCTTCTGGAATACCAGCGGTTTCGATTTTGATGTTGGCCTGTTCAAAGGCGCGACGATGCGTACTGAATCGCTGGAAACCATGATTCAGGGTGGCGTTGCGTTTGCCACCCCGGACGGCGATCGCATGGGCAGTGCGGCGCGTCCCGAGCAAACGTTCCCGTTATTCGATAAGTTTGAAGAGGAATGGCTGACCTGGGCGCCGAAGATTTCCATCAGTAAATAGCGGGAGATACTTGGGCGTCTGTGATGACGCTTTCGCGGGCAAGCCTCGCTTCTACGGGTTGTGCCGACACCAAAAACTGTAGGAGCGAGGCTTGCCCGCGAAGAGGCCCTGAAGTTCACTGCCAAGCTAAATGAACGCACAAAAAAAGGCCGCGATCCATCGGATCGCGGCCTTTTTGTTGCCTTCAGTCAAAGCAAATCAAACCGCATCCAGCTCTGGCTCATCCGCTTCGACATTGACCGTCGCCTTCACCTGATCATGACGACGAATGTACTTCCAGTCCGCTTCGTCGATGTAGATGCCGGCCGGGCCGCTGCCGCCTTCCAGGTCGATGGCGACACTGGCGCAGACTTGCGGTTTCACACTCGCCAGGATCGGCACGAAGCCCAGTTGCAGGCTGGTTTCCAGCAGAGCCGCCTGGTTCTTCTCATCGATGTCCGCGGCCTCGTCGAGGTAGTACGGTAAGCGCACTCGCCCGGCCAGGTCGCGATCCATCAAGTGCAGCAACAAGTACATGTTGGTCAGCGCCTTGATGGTCATGGTGGTGCCATTGGATGCGGCGCCGTCGATGTCGGTGTGGATCACCGGTTGACCGTTGACCTTGGTGATCTCGAACGCCAGTTCGAACAAGTCCTTGAGGCCGAGCTGGTTGTGGTTGGCGGCTACCAGCCGCGCCAGGTATTCCTTGGCCTCTTCATTCTTGTTGTCCTGTTCCGCGCTCTGGCTCAGGTCGAACACCGACAGCGTCTCGCCTTCTTCGTACTGACCTGCGCTGTGGATGATCTGGTCGATGTGCTTGAGCGCTTCCTTGTTCGGTGCGAGCACGATGCGGAAGCTTTGCAGGTTGGAGACCTGACGCTTGTTGATCTCGCGGTTGAAAAGCGCCAGTTGATGTTCGAGGCTGTCGTAGTCGCTGCGGATATTACGCAGAGTCCGGGCGATGTCGGTAACGGCTGCACGACGAGCCTTGCCCAGGGTCAGGGCTTCATCGGTGCGGTGTGCGTACGCGTTGATCAGCAGTTGCAGACGACGCTCCATATCGTCTTCGCTATCGAACTTGGCCACACCCTTGAGGCGTACCTGAGCGTACAGCGCTTCAATCTGCCCATCGGCGCGCAGCAGGCCTTGCCAGCTGTCCTGATAGTCGTTGAGCAGCGGCAGCAGGTTGTCCATGGAGTCGTCGACCGGGTCCATGAATGGCGTGCCAAACGGCAGGTCCGCCGGCAATAGCTGACGGCGGCGCAAAGCGTCGTCGAGGGTACGTTGCTTGGCTTCCATGTCGGCGATCTGTCGGCCGACCAGTTGCAGCTTGGCCGACAGCTGCTGGACGCGCTCGGTGAATGCATCGCTGGAACGCTTCAATTCGTCCTGCGCGGCTTCCATCTGTGCGAGCTGTTCAAGCTTGTCGCCTTCCTCGGCACTCAGGGTTTGCGCGCGACGGAAATCTTCCAGGGCCTTCTGCGCATCCAGTACTTGCTGGTACAGCGCTTCAGTCTGGGTCTTGCTCGCGGCGCGGTCGGCGGCCACGGCTTGCTGGGTTTTCAGTTGCTTGAGTTCTTTTTCCAGACGTTCTTTCTGATCGCGCAGTGCCGCACGGTCGGCCAAGGCTTGCAGGGCCGGCGGCTCGATATGCGAGATGTCGATCGACAGGCCCGGCACTTCGAAGCGCTCGCCTTTGAAACCGTCGAGAATTAACTCCACGGATTTTACCCAATCGCCGTTGTCGTCCAGCGCAATGCCATGCTCGCCCAGCGGCAGGCTGAACAACGCACTGTTGAACAGACGCATCAGGCGCTCGACATCCTGCTGCGAGAACTCTTCGCGCAGGCGGGCATAGCTGTTGTTGTCGGCGTGATCGAGCTGCTGCCTGACTGACTTCAGGCGTTTTTCCAGGTCCCGCAGGCGCTCTTCCAGGTCCTCGGCGCTGAATTGACGCGACTGGGCCAATGCACCGGCCAGTTCATCGTGAGCATCCTTGGCGGCGAGCAGTTGTTGCTCCAGCACCTTGACGTCATCGACCAGGGCAAAACGATGCTTGAGCACTGACAGTTCGCCGAGCCAGCGTTGGATACCAGTGATTTCCCGCTCCAGACGCATCAGTTCCTGGGTGCCGCCACGCTGGTCGTTTTGCAGGGCGTCCTGCTCGTTGCGGTAGTGCTCGGCCTGAATGGTCAGCTCTTCCTTGCGCCCACCGGCGTAGTCAGACCAGGTGCCCAGCAGGGAATCGAGCAGTGGCGAGATCCGATGCAGCTTGCCGCGCAGAATGTCGCGTTGTCTTACGCCGTTGGCCAAGGCTTCGACCAGCGGGCCGGCAGCAACCAGCGAGTTGTAGTCCTGCTCCATGCGTCGTACATCACGGAAGGCTTCTTCGCACGCGGCAATGTAATCCACGCTACCGGAACGCAGGCTGTGCTCGAAGGCATCGAGGAACAGCTGTTTGAGTTTGGCCGCAGTGATTTCGCGCATGTGCAACAGGTTGATGAACAGCGCACGGAAGGTCTTCAGGCTCTGTTCGCTGGTGGAGCGCAACGGGATCAGCGTCAGGTCCAGCGGAATCGAAGTGTGGCCACCGACCAGCAGACGGCGCAGCTCGTCCGGCTTGAGTTCGTAGGCTTTCAGGCCTTCGCGCTCAAGGTTGGTGAACAGCTCTTTCTGGCGCAGGCACGTGTCGTTTTTCTGGTAATGGGCCAGGTCCAGTTTGCCGGCGTAGGCAAAGAACTGGTGGCCGAAGCCGCCGCCGGGGCCGCGACCGACCACGCCGATCACGTGCGGACCGTGAGGTAGCGAGACCTCGACCAGGATGTAACTGGTGTCCGAGGCGAAGTAGAAACGTCGGGATTGTTCCAGGCTGTATTTGCCGAAGCTCATGTCCGACATGCGCGCCAGGATCGGGAACTGCAAGGCGTTGATCGAAGCGGATTTACCGAGGTTGTTCGCGCCGTAGACCGACAGTGGCTCTTCCAGCGGAAACAGGCCGAGGCTGTAGCCGGCGGTGTTCAAAAGGGCAAAGCGGCGGATGCCGTAGCGTTCCTTGCTCATGCGTCGAGCTCCTGTTCTTCGGCAATGGCGCGGGCCAGGGCGTCTTCTTCGCTATCTTCCTCAAATTCCGCCAAATCCAGCGGGTCGTCGGTCTCCAGCAGTTTTTCATCGCTGTCATCGTCGATCAGCACCGGCGCCGGTAGCGGCAACACGCTGTGCAAGCTGGCGGCCAGATCGCGATCCTGCTGAACCGACAGGCAGACATCGAGGAAGCGGTGCATCGGCGGCAGGAAGCGATAGACACCGTTTTCTTCGCCGGCGAAACCGAGCTGGGTCATGCGCCGCATGATTTTTTCTTCGAGTTCCTCGACGGTCTGTACTTCCGCCTGGATAAACAGGTCGCGGTACTTTTCCAACAGCGACGGCAACTCATCGCGGCCGAGGCTGCCACCATCGAGCACGGCGATCGGGTCGCGGCCCTGGTCGGCCAGATGCTCGACAAGAATGAAAGTGAACAGCGCCAGACGCTGGGCAGTCTTGTTCACCGCAGCTGCAGCGAGGTCCGGCACGAAGTAGTAGAAACCACGGGTGTCGCACACCAGTTCAAACCCCAACGCCTTGAACAGCGTGCGGTACTGGTCTTGAAAGTTCGACAGTTGCGCGTACAGCTCCGGATCGCGGCGGCTGACGTGGTACCCCTTGAACAGCTCGCGAAATATCGGCGCCAGCTGGGACAGTTCGGATAGATCAAGTTGCATATGGAATGCTCGCAGAATTCTCGGTGGCGTCATCGTCCGCCGAGAGCAGGGCGAAGGAGCGCAGGCTGACCTGGTGCTCGTGTGTGTGGTAATCGCGGCGTTCCAGGCGTTCACGCTTGAAGCGTTTTTCCCGGGACAGGCGGGAGAACCAATACAGCAATTCGTCGGTGGCGCCGTCCGGTTCCTGCTCCAGCAACCAGGTCATCAGGTCCGGCATCGGCAGGGCGTGTTCGCAACGATCGAGCATCTCCCGGACTGTGCGTGGCGCGCGGGGTGCTTCGCCTTTCTGGGTCTTGTGCGCCTTGGGGAACCGCGTCGGTTTCGGCTCGAAACGGGCCAGGGCGTAAACGTAGGCTTCGACCTGACTGGCGCTGCCAAGGAAGGTGCTTTGCGGCCGGGTGAACATTGGCATCGCCGCTTGTGGCACGGCATCGATGCCCTTGCGACGAATCATCGACAGTGCCAGCGCCGCACCACGGGTCACGGCGTTATGCCGGCGTGCTTCTTCACGCAGCGGCAACAGCAACTCGCGGGCGTGGCGCAGGGTCAACTGGGCGCTGGTCTGCATCTCGAGGATGCGCGCATGGGTGCGCAGCAGCATGTCGTCATCGACCAGGTGGCCTAGACGCTGCTGTTCAGTGAGCATCTTCAACAGGACGTTTTCTACCTTGCGCACACCTTGTTCGAAGGCGCCGTCGGCATTCACCAACTGAATCATCGGCTCGACGTATTCGTCCCAGGTTGCCAGAACCTCGGCATAACGCTGACGCAACGGGATCTGCCGTTCGCTGGTCTTGGCACGCTCGGCGACCGCCACCAGGGCCTGTTCATCGTTGGCGAGCTTTTTCAGTACGTCGCGCACACGCATGTCGAGCAGGCGCAGCTGGCGGGCCAGGTCGTTGCCGTCGCGGATGTCAAAGGCATCCTGGATGTAACCGGCCAGGCGTTCGAGATGGCGCAGGTAGGCTTCGATTTCCAGGCACAGGCCCAAGCGGTGTTCACGGCGCAAATAAGCAAGGAAGTCGTGGATCTGCGCATTGAGCTCGAAACGGTTCGGGCTTTTCGCCACGGGAACCAGAATGTCGAGGCGAATCCACAGGTCCAGCAGGCTGGTGATGTCTTGCGGCGTACTGTCCAGTTGCTGGGCGGCCAACTGCGAACGCAATTCGTTGAGGCTCAGGGTGCCCTGGTCGAAGTGCTCGCACAGTGGCTCCAGAAGTGCCCAGTGTTCAGCGAGGGCGCGCAAGACGCGCTTGGGTTCGATCATCGGAATGGCCGGCGGGTTGGCGAATAAAAGCCGAGATTGTACTGCATCACAGGCAATGCGATTCAGTCTCGGGACGGACAGTAGGCTTTCTATCGATCAACAGCGGGCGATCTTGAGCGAAGGGCGGTAGAATCACCGCACTTTAGTTATCCACAAGTGGCTGACCTTTGCTTATCGAGTCCCGTCGCCGCGCCTATCTGAGCGCCATGCAGGTGGTCAATTGGCTGCCGCGCACCGAACTGCCCTTTGCTGCGCCGTCGCGGCCCGAGTTGCTGGAGCCGCTCGAGCCGTTGGTCGTCGCGCCGTCAGCGCTGGCGGTTGTGGTCGATGCGCCCGTGGAGCCGGTGGTGAAGCCGACCGAGCGGGTGAAGATCGAGGTGCCGCGGCCATCGCAGGGGAGCACGCGTACCGGCGCCAAACCGGTGGCGGAGGCCGAAGTGGCTCCGGTCGTCGCCAAAGTCGCGCCCGTACCGCCACCGCGTTTTGCACTGCAATTGCTGCGTGCCGGGCGTTGTCTGCTGTTGGTGGAGTTGCCCACAGGCGAAACCTTCCAGACCCGCGATCCCGCGTATTTGCTGCTCAAGGACATGTTGCGCGCCGCGGGTCTACCGGACAGTCCGCAGATCGTCGGAGAACCGGTGCGTTGGCCGCTGCTGGTGCGTGGCTCCATGGATCAGGGGCCGGAAGCAGCCCGCGACTTCGTGCAGGGCTTTCTCTCGGTGCGGCTGGAAGAAGCACCGTGTGTTTGTCTGTGGCTGGTCGGCCTGCCAGCGGTGCGCTTCGCCGGTGAGGCGAATGCAGAATCCTTCAACCGCGAACTCCAGGTCGAAGGCCTGGGTTGCGTCTGGGCCTTACCGGGTCTGGAATTATTAATGGAAGAGCCACAGCGTAAGGCTGAAGTCTGGCAAGCCATGCGTCGGCTTATGGCGCGCTGGAAAGAATCAAATGAGTGACGCTGTATCGTTTCGCCCGATGACCGAGGCGGATTTGGAAGCTGTACTGAAAATCGAATACGCCGCCTACAGCCACCCCTGGACCCGCGGAATTTTTCTCGATGGCCTGGGCAAGTACCAGATCTGGATGATGTTCGAAGGTCAACAGCAGGTCGGTCACGGCGTGGTGCAGATTATTCTCGACGAAGCGCATCTGCTCAACATTACCGTGAAACCGGAAAACCAGGGGCGTGGCCTCGGTCTGACACTGCTGGAGCATCTGATGTCGATTGCCTATAAGGCCGATGCCCGGGAGTGTTTTCTGGAAGTTCGCGACAGCAACACGGCGGCATTCAAGTTGTATGAGCGGTATGGGTTCAACGAAATCGGTCGGCGACGGGATTACTACCCGGCGGTTGGCGGGCGCGAAGATGCGGTGGTCATGGCCTGCACCCTGGTGGATTAAGCCCTAAAAGCTTCGCGGGCAAGCCCGCTCCCACAAGGTTGAGTGCGTCGCATCCAAATGTTGTGAACGACATAAATCCTGTGGGAGCGGGCTTGCCCGCGATGGCGTACGATCAAGCAACGCTGGTCAATGCTTCCCGTCGAGAGGATCGCGCCGCGCCAGTTCCTCCTCATCCAGCCCATTGCCGCCTCCGATATCGTCTTCATCGACAATACTCAAATCCCAATCGGCCTGATTACCTTCACCGGCTTCCCGGGCATCCCGAGCGCCATCCTCACGGATCAGGGTTTCCGGACTCATATCGTCGTCGGTAGGCTCATCGTCAGCGATCGAACCACCGGTCATGCCCGCTTCAAGCACGCGTTCGCGAGGCATCAATTGCTTGCGTTCGCGCTCTTGCAGTTCGTCACCTATTTTCGCGCTGGGCTGTTCGTCGTCGAAGTCCAGCTCATTCACCGAACCCATGCGGTCTTCGTTATCATCAATGGGCTCCGGTTGCACCGCATCATACGGACGTCGTGAATCAGTCATGGCCATTCCTCATACTGTAGGCCTCATACTGTGGGCCTTACTACGGTGGACTCACCGGCCGCATGAGAATTCCAACGGAAACACCTGCGATCCTTTCGTGACCCCGACGGGCGGTCGTCTGTCAAAGCAACGAATCATTCTTGAGGCTTCCCAGCATGCACGACTTACAAGACCTGATTGATAACAACGAGCGTTGGGCTGACGCGATCACCAAGGAAGATCCGGATTTCTTCGCCAAACTGGCTCGCCAGCAAACGCCTGAATATCTGTGGATCGGCTGCTCCGACGCGCGAGTGCCGGCCAACGAGATCGTCGGCATGCTGCCGGGCGATCTGTTCGTGCACCGTAACGTGGCCAACGTTGTGCTGCACACAGACCTCAACTGCCTGTCGGTGATTCAGTACGCGGTCGACGTGCTGAAGGTCAAACACATCCTCGTTACCGGCCACTATGGCTGCGGCGGTGTGCGTGCCTCGATGCAAAATCGCCAATTTGGCTTGATCGATGGCTGGCTGCGTTCAATTCGCGACCTTTATTACGAAAAGCGTGAAGAGCTCGCCCAACTGGATACCGAAGAGGAACAGGTTGATCGTCTCTGCGAACTCAACGTGATCCAGCAAGTGGCCAACGTCGGTCACACCAGCATCGTGCAAAACGCCTGGCACCGCGGACAGAGTCTATCGATTCACGGCTGCATCTACGGCATCAAGGACGGTCGCTGGAAAAGCCTGAACACTACCATCAGCGGCTTCGAGCAATTGCCGCCGCAGTACCGCCTGCGTCCGTTCGAGCCGCTGTAAAACCCGTAGGAGCTGAGTTTGCCCACGATAGCGGTCAGACATTCACTGGAGAGGGTGATTGTAAGTCGGCCATCGTGAGCAAGCTTTGCTCCTACAGCCGACGCCAGTGTTGTAAGAACTGCTGGCCGTCGGCGTTTGGCGTCTCCTCATATCCGTGGATCCAGCCCCGACAGTTGTATGAGCCGCAGCGGCAGGCGAACTGGCGCAGCAGTTTGTCTTCAGTGGCTGCGTAGTCCATCGTCAGCCAGTCACCTTTCTGAATGTCCTTCAGCGCCCACAACCACAGTTCGCTCATGTCGAGAAAGACATTGGGATCACAGGAATGTCGCAACAGTCCACAGAAACGCGGGTCGTAGACATGCACGCCGGGCGCCAGTTGTCGGGTATTGCGGCAGCGATAGGGCAGCAAATGACCTGAAACCCGGCAGATTCGACTGATCCGTGGAAACTCGCGCAGCGCCACAGCGGCTACCGGCTTGCCGGTGTCGCTCGTGTGAATCTCGAAGTCGGCGAGAGAGGGAAATCCGAGGTGAAGGGATAACCTGGCAGAGGGATAAACACCAGCGGGTGGTGCTGCGAGAGACCTGCTCAATGCATTGGCTTCATAACGATCCTTGTCGGCTGGGTGCTGCGACTTCCATCAGCTGACGATCCTGTCAGCGCTGCAGCACGTGGGTTCAGCCCAAGCCTCTCGCAGAAGAAACGGGCGGTCTACTGTCATAAGTGACAGCGTGACCGCCGCTCATCGTTTTATAGCCCTGGAGCGGGGATGGTGGTGGCAGGCGCTGGCGCCTTGAGCAGTTTGAGCTGGGGCGCTATCGCCGCTGACGCGCATTTGCCGACGGCCTGTGCGGGCGTCAGGTTGCGGATCGAGGTGTAGAACAGCTCGCAGGTTTTTCTTTCTGGGCCACTTGCCAGGTTTGGGTACAGGTTTCAGCTCAACGTCGGCATTGCTGTCCGTTTCTCGGCCCATCGCGGCCTGCCAGCACGCCACACTCAAATCCTGACCCATGACTTTCAGGCCCGCCGCATCGGCTTTGGCTTTTGCATCATTGCCGGTATAGCTCGCCGGATCGGCTGCGTACCAAATGTAGCTCGGGTGGTTGGCGCCCAGCACAGGCACTTTCACCCCCTCGCTTGGGCTGATGCTCACCAGGCTCAGCACATTCACGGTCGGCCCGTATTGCTGCTTGATCCAGTTACGCACCGGTCCACCGAAGGCGACCATCGGCCGCGGCTCACCACTGGCGTTCAGGCTGACGTTCTTGACCATGGTGGTCTGGTAGTCCTTGAAGTAGTCGTAGACGCCTTCCAGGTCCTTGCCGGCGTTTGACGGCGCGGCAATCGGGGCGATGTCGATAACGGTCTGGTAGCCCGGTGTCTGTTCGGCCGGGATGCCGTTGATGGTCAGCAGCGACGCCCAGCGATCGGTCGTGGCAGACTTTAGGTAGTCCTGGGCCTGGGTCAACGAATAATCCGGTGGGAAGTGCAGCAGTTCGATACTTTTACGATTTTCCAGTGGCATGCCCAATGGCAAAAAGAAATACCAGTTGTAGGCCCACTTTCCGTCGGCGTTCAGTTTGTTGGCGCCGTTGTATGCCAGGTCGCCCGCGTCGAGCAGCGCCGCCAACGGCTTTTCATAGCCTTTGGGCACCTCGCTGATTTCGGCGTGGAGTTGACCGTTATCCGTTTTGACCAGAACCTTCGCCGCGCTGTAGCCATCACGCTGCACGCTTTGGGTCAGGTAATGCTCGACGGTTTGCTCCAGCGTCCAGTTGTGGAAGCAAATCACGTTGCAATTGTTGGGATAGGAGAACAGATGGGTGACGCGTTCGGTGCTGCCCAGCTTCAGGCTGACATCGGCGTGGGCAGTGGCACTCAGAGTGAGGGCCGAGAGGGCAAGTCCTGCGAGTTTGAGCATGCTCAGATCCTTTTCAGCCTGTAGGTCCAATACATATTGAAGCAGACATGACCGGATAAGGAGTGGGGCCGAAAGAGATATCGGCCCCTTTTTTTGCTCTACGGCATCACTGGTGGTGCATAAGCCAATGTCGTCCCCAGTGCCCATAGCAAGAACAACACTATCGGCGTGTGTACCAACAACTGTACGAACGAGAATCCGATCAGGTCCCGCGCCTTCAACCCCAGCACGCCGAGCAGCGGCAACATGTAGAACGGGTTGATCAGGTTAGGCAGGGCCTCGGCGGCGTTGTAGATCTGGACGGCCCAACCAAGGTGGTATTTCAAATCGTTGGCCACTTGCATCACGTACGGCGCTTCGATGATCCACTTGCCGCCGCCGGACGGGATGAAGAAGCCGAGAATCGCCGAGTACACACCCATCAGCAACGCATAGGTGTCGTGGGAGGCGATGCTGACGAAAAAGGTCGAGATGTGGTGCGCCAGAGTCTGCGCATCGGCGCCTTTGACGGTGGTCATCAACGCAGCGATCGAACCATACAGCGGGAACTGAATCAGCACGCCGGTGGTGGTCGGCACCGCACGGGCCACGGCGTCGAGGAAGCTGCGTGGGCGCCAGTGCAGCAGGGCACCGAGCATGATGAACAGGAAGTTGTAGGTGTTCAGACCGGAAATCGCGCTGATCGCCGGTTTGGTCGAGAACTCATGGAACAGCCATCCGGCAGCCAGCAGCACCAACAGGATTATCAGCAGCGGGCTGTGCTCCAGCCATTCGCCGGGACGGGTGCGCGGTTGCAGGGGCGGCAGGTTGAAACTCGGGTCGACGCCGCATGCCTTGGCATCACGTGCCGAATTCGGGCCTGGGGCGGTGGCGTAGGCAATAATTAGCGAAATGACGATCAATGCCAGCAACATCGCGCCGGACTGCCAGAGAAAGATTGTTTGAGTGAACGGAATCACTCCGGTGATCGACAGAATCGACGGTGGCAGGCTCGCCGGGTTGGCCTGCAATTGTGCCGCCGACGACGAGAGGCCCAAGGCCCAGACCGCGCCGAGCCCGAGGTAAGCCGCAGCACCCGCGGCGCGGTAGTCCATTTTCAGATCGGTGCGGCGGGCGAGGGCGCGCACCAGCAAACCGCCGAAAACCAGTGACAAGCCCCAGTTCAACAGCGACGCGACCATGGAAATCAATGCGACCCAGGCCACGGCGGAGCGGCCGTTTTTCGGCAGCTTCGCCAGACGATCAATCAGCTTCACCGCCGGTGGCGAACTGGCGACCACATAACCGCCGATCACCACGAAAGCCATTTGCATGGTGAAGGGATCAGGCTCCAGAAGCCATCACCAAACGCCATGGCGGCGTCGGTGGGTTTGGCGCCCATGGCCATGGTGGCGACGGCGACGATGATCACCGCCAGGGCGGCAAATACCCATGAGTCGGGGAACCAGCGTTCGGCAAAGCTTGAGCAGCGCAGGGCAAAGCGGGCGGATCGGCTATCTTCGATATCAGCGGCCACGGGAGTACCTCGAATTTTTATGTTTGTTGTGGTCTTCGGGGCGGCAGAAACCCGTCTGGACAGGCGTTAACAGTAAATCAAGCGTGGGTTTTTGCGGGGCTGTTTTGCGGCTATGGGACTTTGGTCTAACGGGTTGTCCACAGGCGCGTTTGCGTAGACCATGGGCGCCTCGGTTTTGCCTGTGCCAGAGTTCTTTTCATGACTACTCACATCGATTCGCGCCCGGCGCCGTTCAGCCGCTCGGACTACAAGACCCTGGGGCTCGCGGCCCTCGGTGGGGCGCTGGAAATCTACGACTTCATCATTTTCGTATTTTTCGCGCTGACCTTGAGCCAGCTGTTCTTCCCGCCGGACATGCCCGAGTGGCTGCGGCTGCTGCAAAGTTTCGGGATCTTCGTCACCGGTTACCTGGCGCGGCCCCTGGGCGGAATCCTGATGGCGCATTTCGCTGACCGATTGGGCCGCAAGAGAGTGTTCAGCCTGAGCATCCTGATGATGGCATTGCCGTGTCTGCTGATCGGGATCATGCCGACCTACGCGCAGATCGGCTATTTCGCACCGCTGTTGCTGTTGCTCCTGCGAGTCCTGCAAGGGGCTGCAGTGGGCGGTGAGGTGCCAAGCGCCTGGGTATTCGTAGCCGAGCATGCGCCGGTTGGCCATCGCGGTTACGCCTTGGGCTTCTTGCAGGCGGGACTGACCTTTGGTTACCTGCTCGGCGCGTTGACCGCGACATTCCTGGCCCAGGCCTTCACCCCGGGGGAAATCCTCGATTACGCCTGGCGATTCCCGTTCCTGTTGGGCGGAGTGTTTGGCGTGATTGGTGTCTGGCTGCGCCGCTGGCTCAGTGAAACCCCAGTGTTCATGGCCATGCAGGCCCGGCGCGAGGAGAACGTCGAACTGCCGTTGCGGGCGGTCCTGCGTGAACATCGACTGGCCATGCTGCCGGCGATGATTCTGACCTGCGTGCTGACCTCGGCGGTGGTGGTGTTCGTGGTCATCACTCCGACCATGATGCAGAAAACCTTCGGCATGACCGCCAGCCACACTTTCGCCTTGAGCGCCCTGGGCATCGTTTTTCTGAACATCGGCTGCGTGCTTGCCGGGCTGCTGGTCGATCGCATCGGCGCCTGGCGCACCGTCATGCTTTATAGCCTGCTTCTGCCAATGGGCATTGGTGTGCTCTATGCCTGCCTGATCAGCGGCGGTAACTGGATCGGTCTGGCCTACGCAGTGGCCGGCCTCGGTTGTGGAGTGGTTGGCGCCGTGCCGTCGGTGATGGTCAGCCTGTTCCCGGCGCGGATTCGTGTTTCGGGTATTTCCTTTACGTACAACATTGCCTACGCCGTGTGGGCGAGTATCACACCGTTGCTGCTGATCGGTCTGATGCCATGGAGCCCATGGATCTGCGTGATTTTCTGTGCAGTGATGGGCGCGGTGGGAGTTGGCAGTGCGGCGTATTTCGGCGCGCGGATGCCGAAAATCAGCAGTTGTCCGGTCGCCGGCGTGGTGTGACAGAAAGGGGCGGTCCGGGTGGTGCAATTATTTTGTAGGACAAAGCTGAAGCGCTCTTCAGAAAAGAGCCACAAGGCCGATGGTTAGGCTGCATATCGCTTTCTATCCCATCGGTGCGTCCCCATGTTCAATAAACGCTTGAAGCAGGAGCTATCGGCTCTTCGCGAAGAACTCTCCAGCCTCCAGCAAGTAAAGGAAAGTCTGGAAAGCGAGATGCTCGTGCTGACCTTGGATGCGGATGGTCGGGTGCAATCGGTCAACCAGAACTTCCTCAGCGAGATGCACTACAAGGGCAGCGAACTGATTGGTCGGCACATCGAAGACATTGTTCCCGATCATGTGAAAACCGATGAATTCCACCGACGCTTCAAGACCGCGCTGACCCGAGGCGAGCATTTCGCCGGTACTGTGCGCCTGTTGCGTGGCACCGGCCAGGAAGCATGGTTGCGTTCGATCGTGCAACCCGTGCGGTCGGCGGATGGGAAGATCAGAAATTTCCCGATTTACTCCAGCGACCTGACCCGCACCATCGAGGCCTCCCGTGAACATGAAAACCTGATCGGAGCGCTGGTGCGCTCGACGGCGGTGATCGAGTTCGACCTCAATGGCATCGTGCTGACAGCCAATGATCGCTTTCTCTCCGGCATGGGTTACAGCCTGGCGCAGATCAAAGGCAAACATCACCGAACCTTCTGCCTGCCGGAGGAGGCCAACAGTGCCGAATACCAGAATTTCTGGCGCCGCCTGAACGCGGGGGAGTACGTAGCTGACCGTTTCAAGCGTGTCGACAGCCACGGTCGTACGGTCTGGCTGGAGGCGTCCTACAACCCGGTGCTTGATGCCAACAACAAACTCTACAAAGTGGTGAAGTTCGCCACGGTGATTAGCGATCAGGTCAATCAGGAGCAAGCCGTCGCCGAAGCGGCGAATATCGCCTACAGCACTTCCCAGCAAACTGACCAAAGCGCGCAGCGTGGCAACGCCGTGGTGACACAGGCGGTGGATGTGATGCGAAATCTGGCCAAGCATATGCAAACCGCTGGCGACGGTATCGAAGCCTTGAACGAGCAGTCGCTGGTGATTGGCACCATTGTCAAAACCATCAGCGGCATTGCCGAACAAACCAACCTGCTGGCGCTCAACGCCGCCATTGAAGCGGCCCGCGCCGGTGAACAGGGGCGAGGTTTTGCCGTGGTGGCGGACGAGGTTCGGCAATTGGCCTCGCGCACCAGCCAGGCCACCGATGAGATCGTGCTGGTAGTGCGTCAAAACCAGGACATGGCCCGCAATGCCGTGGCGCTGATGACCGACGGCAAACTCCAGGCGGAAAAAGGGCTGGCATTGGCGGCAGAAGCTGGCACGGTGATCGTCGAGATTCAGGACGGTGCGCAGAAAGTGGTAAATGCGGTGGGGCAGTTCGCCAACCAGTTGGCAACCTGAGATCAACACGGCGTGCCCCTGTAGGAGCGATGCTTGCTCGCGAAGAACGTCTGGACAACGCGAGCATTCAGACAGCACGCGTTATCGTTGACCTCCATCGCGAGCAAGCATCGCTCCTACAGGGTTTTGGGGTTTTATCCCGTTACAATCAGCTCTTTTCTCAGGAGCAGACATCCATGAGCGTTTCTCACCGCCGTCCGGTCCCTTTGCCCAAAGCCTATCGTTTGCTCAATCACGGGCCGACCGTGCTGGTCAGCGCAGCCCATGGCGGCGAGCGCAATATCATGGCAGCGGCCTGGGCCATGCCGCTGGATTTCGAACCGCCGAAAATAGCCGTTGTGTTGGACAAATCCACCTGGACCCGCCAACTACTGGAAGCCTCGGGCACCTTTGTGCTGAACGTTCCCTGTGCCGTGCAGGCCGATATTGTGCAAACCGTCGGTTCGACGTCGGGCCTGGAACTGACCCGGGAACAGGGGCGTGACAAGTTCCAGATCTATGGCTTGCCGACCTTCGATGCCGAGCTGATCGACGCGCCGATGCTCGATGGTTGTGTCGCCTGGCTTGAATGCCGACTCTTGCCGGAGCCTGGTAACCATCGACAATACGATCTGTTCCTTGCCGAAGTGATTGCCGCTCAGGCCGATGAGCGCGTTTTCAGTGACGGGCGTTGGCACTTCGAAGGACAGGACGCGTTGCGCACCCTGCACCACGTGGCCGGTGGGCACTTTCTGACCATCGGTGAGCCGGTGGACGGCAAGACTTTGCAATCGTAAGGTGGCGGCTACGCGAGCCCTAGGCACACTCTTAATGAGGCAAGGCAATGAGCAAGTTGCGTGTAGGAATCATCTTTGGCGGTCGCTCGGCGGAACATGAAGTGTCGCTGCAATCGGCGAAAAACATCGTCGATGCCCTGGATCGTTCGCGTTTCGAACCGGTGTTGATCGGGATCGACAAACAAGGCCACTGGCACCTCAACGACCCTTCGAATTTTCTGCTGAACCAGGAAAATCCGGCCCTGATCGCCCTCAATCAGTCCAACCGGGAGCTGGCGGTCGTTCCGGGCAAGGCGAGCCAGCAGTTAGTTGAAACCTCCAGTCAGGAGTTGCTGGGGCACGTTGATGTGATTTTTCCGATTGTCCACGGCACTCTTGGTGAAGACGGTTGCCTTCAAGGCCTGCTGCGTATGGCTGATCTTCCGTTTGTCGGCTCCGATGTGCTCGGTTCGGCGGTGTGCATGGATAAGGACATCAGCAAGCGCCTGTTGCGTGATGCCGGGCTGGCAGTCACGCCGTTCGTGACCCTGACCCGCCAAACCGCAGCGCGCAGCGAATTCGCCGAGGTTGCAGGCAAACTCGGTCTGCCATTGTTCGTCAAACCGGCGAACCAAGGCTCTTCCGTCGGGGTGAGCAAAGTTACCGACGAAGCCGAATACCTGGCGGCGGTCGAACTGGCGCTGGGATTCGATGAAAAAGTGTTGGTCGAGTCCGCCGTCAGCGGCCGCGAGATCGAATGCGCGGTGCTCGGCAATGAAGACACCATCGCCAGCGGTTGCGGCGAAATCGTGGTGCACAGCGGCTTTTACTCCTACGACAGCAAGTACATCGACGACAAGGCCGCTGAAGTGGTGGTGCCGGCCAATATCAGTGTCGAGACCAGCGAGCGCATCCGTGCCATGGCGGTCGAAGCATTTCAGGCGTTGGGATGTTCCGGTCTGGCGCGGGTCGATGTGTTTTTGACCGACAGCGGCGAAGTGCTGATCAACGAAATCAACTCACTGCCAGGATTCACCCGCATCAGCATGTACCCGAAACTGTGGCAGGCCGCTGGAATGACCTACAGTGAACTGGTCACGCGGCTGATCGAGCTGGCATTGGAGAAGCACCAGGGTCGACGGGCGCTGAAAATAAGCCGCTGAGCGGGTGCGACCTTGCGTCATGTCCGCTCAGGAAAAATGATGCTGTAGGTTGTATACAAAAATAACCATCAGAGGCTACAAACCCATGAAGGTCAGCGCGCGTAATGTATTTAAAGGCACCATCAGCCAAGTGCAGTCCGGTGCTGTAAACGCGGAAATATCCCTGAAGCTACCGGGTGGCAATGAGCTGGTAGCCGTGGTCACCATGGAAAGTGTGAAGAGCCTTGGCCTGGCGGTCGGCAAGGAGGCGGTCGCGTTAGTCAAGGCGCCGTGGGTCATGCTGATGACCGACTCCAGCGACATTCGCCTGTCGGCGCGTAACTGCCTTGAAGGCAAAGTCACCAGCGTCACCGATGGCGCGGTGAACGCCGAGGTGGTGATCAAGCTCGACGGCGGCAGCGAGGTGTACTCGATCGTCACCCGAGACGCTGTGGCTGAACTGGGCCTTGCGCCGGGCGTGAGCGCGACGGCAGTTATCAAGGCATCGCACATCATTCTGGGTGTGCCGGCCTGATTTCGGCTTACTTACAAAAAGGGCCTACCTCCCGGTAAGCCCTTTCTCACGCCTGCGTACAACTCAATCCCCCAACGCTTCCCCCTCCCGCCGAGGATCGGCCCCTCCCGCCAATGAAGCTCTACCCTGCGCATCCTTGACCCGAACAATCGCCTGGGTGCCGCTGGTCATGTCGATCTCGCTCACGCTGTGGCCCTTATCCTTTAACGCCTGGATCAGTGCCGGGCTGAACTGTCCGCGTTCCAGTTCGGTCGGGCCGTTGCGGCTGCCGAAGTTGGGCAGGTTGATGGCCGCTTGCGGATCGAGGTTCCAGTCGAGCAGGCCGATAGCGGATTTGGCGACGTATTCGATGATCTGCGAGCCGCCGGGTGAGCCGACGCTGGCGACGAACTCGCCACTCTGGCGGTCGAAGATCAGCGTTGGGGCCATGGACGAGCGTGGGCGTTTGCCCGGTTCGACGCGGTTGGCAACTTTTTGCCCGTTCTCTTCGGGGATGAACGAGAAGTCGGTCATCTCGTTATTGAGCAGAAAGCCCTGAACCATCAGGTGCGAGCCGAAGGCGGACTCGATGGTGGTGGTCATGGACACGGCGCCACCTTGATCATCGACGGCCACCACTTGCGAGGTGGAGATTCGCAGCGGCGAGCGATCCGTAGCGTAGGCAACTTGAATGCCCGGTGGAGTGCCTGGTTGGGCCGTGCCCATGCTGCGCTCACCGATCAGGGTGGCGCGGTTGGCCAGGTACGTTGGGTCTACCAGACCCTTGACGGGACCGGCACAAAGTCCGTATCGGCCACATATTGGGCGCGGTCGGCGTAGGCCAGACGCTCGGCTTCCGATATCAGGTGCACAGCATCTGCAGACGGCTCGATGCCTGCGGGGGCGTTGCTCTTGACCGGTTTCATCGGCGCCAGGGCAAAGCGTTTATCGCGCGCCTCCAGGGCTTGCAGCGTCCCGAGGATCTGCGCCACGGCAATCCCGCCCGATGACGGCGGCGGCATGCCGCAAACCTGCCAGCGTTTGTAGTCGGTGCACAGTGGCGCGCGCTCCTTGGCGCTGTAGCTCCTGAGGTCGTTCAGCGACAGGCTGCCCGGGTTGGCGTGGCCCTGAACCTTGGCCACGATCTCTTGGGCGATGGCGCCTTTGTATAGGGCATCCGGTCCTTCTTTGGCGATGCGCCGAAACACGGCGGCCAGTGCCGGGTTTTGCAGGCGTGTGCCGATGGCTTTCGGGCTACCGTCGGCATTCAGGAAGTACGCCGCCATGTCGGGTGAGCTGCGCAAGGATGAATCCGAGGCGATCAACCCGTGTAGGCGCGCAGAAATGTCGAAGCCTTGCTCGGCGAGTTTGATGGCCGGTTCGAACAGCTGTGCCCATTGCAGACGTCCATGTTTTTGATGGGCCAGCTCGAGCGCGCGCAACACCCCCGGCGTCCCCACCGAGCGACCACCAATCTGTGCCTGGGTGAACGGCATCGGTTGCCCGTCGGCTTGCAGGAAAAGTCTCTCAGTGGCGCCGGCTGGTGCCGTTTCTCGACCATCGAAAGTACGCACGGCCTTCCCGTCCCAAAGCACGATCAACGCGCCGCCGCCGATGCCCGACGATTGTGGCTCGACCAGCGTCAGTACGGCCTGCATCGCTATCGCCGCATCGATCGCCGAACCGCCACGACGCAGCATCTCCCGCCCCGCTTCGGCCGCCAGCGGGTTGGCGGCTGCCGCCATGTGTTTCGATGCGTGCCGGGTTTGCAGGTCGGTGCGATAACCGGAAGCGCTTTCCGGCGCGAGCGCCAGCGTCGAAACCGACGGTGAAGAGGGCGGGGCATTGCAGGCGGCCAATGTTAAAGCAGTGGCGATCAGCGACAACGCCGACAGGCGAAAGCGGCTCAAGTGGAAGGCTGAAAACACGTTGGGCACTCCGTCCGTGGGATAAGGGTTCAGGGGACTCTATCGGCCACCACGGTGTGACGCAAACCGGGTCCTGCGACAAAGACGCTTTTGTCCTTCATGAATGGGCGGAATTTCTGTAGGGTCGTTGCCAACAGCCACGCCAGAAGATCAACAAGAGGCAGACATGCAGACCGAGTTTCCGACCCAGCCAAGCTACCGCTCACAGCGTGAGCAATTCCTCGCGACGGCCACGGCGGCCGGGGCAACGCTGACCGAGTATCCACACCCGCTCAAGGGGCCGTTCGGCGAACACCTGAGCACGGATGTTGCGGTCCTTGGCGATCCCGGCGCTAAACGCCTGTTGATTACGCTGAGCGGCACCCATGGCGTCGAAGGCTTCTATGGTTCGGGATGTCAGATCAAATGGTTGCAGGAACTGGGCAAGCGCTCGCTGCCGGCGGATGTCGCGGTGGTGATGATCCATGCGATCAATCCGTGGGCATGGCGTGGTTGCGCCGGGTCAACGAAGACAACATCGACCTGAACCGTAACCACCTGAACTTCGATGGACCGTTGCCGAACAACCAGGCCTATGACGCGCTGCACGAAATCTATGCGTGCTCGCAGTTGCAAGGTCCCGAGCGTGATCGCGCGGATGCATTACTAGATGAGCAAATCAGCAGGCATGGCTGGTCGGCGGTGATGTCGATTGTCGAAGGCGGTCAGTATGCGCATCCGGACGGATTGTTTTATGGCGGGCTGGCACCGAGCTGGTCGAATCGCACCTTGCACCAGATCATTCAGAAACACACCGCTCATGCCGACGTCGCCATGTGCTTTGACTTGCACACCGGTGCCGGTGAGTACGGTCATCCGATGTTATTGACGATTACCGAAGCAGCTTATCCGGCGCTGGCCGATGCCCAGGCGATTTATGGCCCGTGGCTCTACACCCTGCAGACCGGTGCGCAGACCCTTAGCGAAACCGGCGTTGCGGCCACCGCCACCGGCTATACCTCGCAGGCACTGATCAATGCGTTGCCGCAGGTGCGGTTGATGCCGTTCGTCATTGAGTGCGGAACGTATCCAGGGCCGGATGTGCATCGTCATCTGCGCGATGATCACTGGCTGCATTTGCATGGCAACCCGAGTGATGGGTGGGGCGTGAAATCAAACTGAATCTGCTTGAACAGTTTTATCCGGCGGATAGTGACTGGCAGGCGATGGTCTGGCTGCGGACCTGGCAGATATGGGAACGGGCGTTGTCGGCGCTGCCGACGATTCGCACCTGATACCTGTAGGAGCGAGCATGCTCGCGATGTACGAAAGGACGGCGTGGGGCATCAGGCTGCCAGCGTTATCGTTCACGACCATCGCGAGCATGCTCGCTCCTACAGTTGTGTAACGATAATGGACGTCCACTTTTCTCGAGGCATAAAAAACGGCCTACCTTTCGGTAAGCCGTTTTTAGTACTTGGTGGCTACACAGGGACTTGAACCCCGGACCCCAGCATTATGAATGCTATGCTCTAACCAACTGAGCTATGTAGCCAAGTGGCGCGCATTATTCACCGGTAATGAAGATGCGTCAAGCGTAAATCTAAAATATTTCTCTACACTTTCAACCGTTTATCAAAATCCCTCGTTCAACAGCGGTGAAGGGCAGCGCTGGAACCAGCGTGTCGCCTGTTCATAAGCATGGGCCAATTGCAGGACGGCGAAGTCGGCCTGGTGCCTGCCGATGATTTGCAGGCCCATCGGCAAACCGTTCGCGTTGAAGCCGGCCTGCACATTTGCCACCGGACAGCCGGACAAGGTGCCGGGAATCACCACCTCCATCCAGCGGTGGTAAGTGTCCATGGTCACGCCTTCAATCGATGTCGGCCACGGCTGTGTCTTATCGAACGGGAACACCTGGGCACTTGGCAGCAGCAGGTAGTCGAAATCTTCAAACAGCCGGGAAATCGCCCGGAACCAGTTACTGCGGTCCACGGAGGCGGCAAAAACATCGCTGGCCGACAGTTTCAAACCGTTCTCGATTTCCCAGCAGGCTTCCGGTTTCAGCAATGCACGCTTCTGCGGGTCGGCATAGGTCGCGCCCAAAGAGCCGGCGACCATCCAGTGGCGCAGGGTTCGCCAACTGCTCCACAGCTGTTGTGGGGCGAATTCAGGCTGTACCGCTTCGACATGACAACCGAGGCTCTTAAAGTCTGCAAAGGTCTTCTCGCAGAGTTCGAGAATGCCTTTCTCCATCGGCAGATAACCGTTGAAATCCCCCAACCAGCCCAGGCGAGTCCCTTTGAAATCGCGCTCCAGCGGTGCCGCGAAGGCACTGCCGGATTCGGCGATGGACAGCGGCGCCCTGACATCGGCACCGGCCTGTACCGACAACAATAACGCGGCATCGCGCACGCTGCGGCCCATGGGGCCCTCGTAGCCGAGCTGATCGATGAACAGGTCGGCGCTGTCATCGAAGGGTACGCGCCCCTGGGACGGGCGGAAACCGAAGATGTTGTTGAAGGCCGCCGGGTTGCGCAACGAGCCCATCATGTCACTGCCGTCGGCCACCGGCACCAGGTGCATGGCCAGCGCCGCCGCCGCGCCACCGCTGCTGCCGCCGGCGGTTTTGCTCGGGTCATAGGCGCAACCGGTGGCGCCGAACAGCGGGTTGTAACTCTGCGAGCCGAGGCCGAATTCCGGGGTATTGCTCTTGCCAATGATGATCGCGCCCGCCGCCTTGAGCCGCTCGACCATGATCCCGTCACGATCGGGGATGAAGTCCTTGTACAGCGGCGAACCCAGCGTTGTGCGGATGCCACGGGTCAGCGACAAGTCTTTGACCGCATGCGGCAAGCCATGCATCCAGCCACGGTATTCGCCCCGTGCCAGTTCGGCATCACGCCGGTCGGCCTGGGCGAGCAGATCTTCCGGCGCTTGCAGGCTGATCAGCGCATTGACCCGCGGATTGAAACGGTCGATATGGGCCAGGTAAGTCTGCATCACTTCCCGGCAGGAAACCTGGCGCAAGCGAATGCGCTCGGCGAGTTCGTGGGCCTGCAGCAGGACCAGTTCGCTGATGTTATTAGAGGTCATTGCAACGCTGCCTTTCGGACGGCTGGAGAAACACCCCGTCACCGCGACGGGGCGGCAGAAATCAACGCATCAGGCTGGTCCAGAGACGGTCGGCCAGGCGGATCGCGCCTTCGCCACAAGTCTTGCTGAACACTACTTGGGTGCCTTCGGGAATGTGCAGCTCCGGGGCGTCCTTGAGGCTGGCGTCGAGGAACGGTTCCACGCCCTTGATCGGGCTTTGGTGCTTAAGGAAGTTCTGGGTCATGGCGGCATTTTCAGGCTGGCTCAGGAACGCGATAAACGCTTTTGCGTTCGCCGGGTTCTTGCTGCCGCTCGGGATCACCATATTGTCGACCCACGCCAAAACGCCTTCTTTCGGATAGAGGTATTTCAGGCTCGGTTTCATTTCCCGGGCGCGCATCGACGAACCGCCCCAGAACATCGACATGTCGACTTCACCCGCGGCCAGGTTCTCGCGAATCGAGCCGGCCTTGGAGCTGTAGGTTTTGACGAACGGTTTCTGCGCCTTGAGCAACGTCAGCACTTGCTGCATCTGCTTGGGGTCTTCGCTGCACAGTGGGATATTCAAGTACAGACTGGCCACGTCGATCACTTCGCTGGCCGAGTCGAACATGTTAATCCGCCCTTGCAACTCGGCCGGCGGCTCGTACAGCACTTTGTAACTATCCGCTGGGCCTTTGTAGCGCGCGGTATCCAGCACCACGCTGGTGGTGCCCCAGATGAACGGCACGGAATACGCGCCTTCCGGGTCCCAGGTGGGCTTTTTCAAGTTATCCACAACGTTGGCGTAGTAGGGCTCTTTGGCCGGATCGAAGCGCTCCAGCAGGTTTTCCTTGATCAGGATCGGAATGAACTGGTGCGACGGAATCGCCACGTCGTAACCGGCGCCGCCCTGTTTCAACTTGGCCAGCAAGGTTTCGTTGGAGTCGTAGGAGTCCACCGTGACTTCGATGCCGGTCTGTTTCTGGAACTTGGCAAGGATCTCCGGCGAAAAGTAACCGCTCCAGCTCACCACGTTGAGTTTTTCCGCGGCCTGAACGCTGCCGGCCAAGGTCAGTAACAACGAGGTCCCGATGCTTGCAATCAACTTGCTCATGCTATTTCCCCACGGTACGTAGAAGGTTCAGGTGTTCTTTTTGCCCAGCAGATAGGAGAGGCTGACGAACAGCACCGAGACGCCCAGGATCAGAGTCGAGACGGCGTTGACGTCGGGCGTCACACCCATGCGCAGCAGGCCGAAAATGAAGATTGGCAAAGTGGTGGTGCCGGCCTGGGAGACCATCATCGAGATCACGAAGTTATCCAGCGACACGATGAAGGCCAGCATTAGCCCGGAGAAAATCCCCGGCATCAGCAGCGGCAGGGTGACCTTGCGAAAGGTCCGCCACGGACCGGCATAAAGGTCGGCCGAGGCTTGCTCCAGGGACAGGTCCATGTCGTTGAGCCGCGCCCGGATCGGCAGGTAGGCAAACGGGATGCAGAACACCGTGTGGGCGATGATCAGGTTGCCGTAGCCGAGGGACAGGCCGAGGGTGGAAAACAGCGCCAGCGTGGCGACACCGACGACGATTTCCGGCAGCACCAGGGGCAACATGATCGCGCCCATCGACAGTTGCAGGCCCTTGAACTTTGCACCGCGGGAGGTGCCGAGGGCAGCGAGGGTGGCGATGGCCGTGGCGATCATGCTGGCGCACACGGCGATCAACAGACTGTTGCCGGCTGCCTGACGCAGGGCCTGATTGGCGAACGCCGCGCGGTACCAATCCAGGCTGAACCCGGTCCATACGGTGGCGGACTGGTTGGCGTTGAACGAGAACACCACCAGCACCACGATCGGCGCGTAAAGATACAAGTAGAACAGGAAACTGAAGCCACCGAAGCCCGGAAAATCCTGCACACCCAGGCCGTTTCGCTTGAATAGACGCAGCATCATGCACCTCCCTTGGCGATGCGTTGACGTTCGGCGCGCAAGGCATACACCGTGAGAACCAGCATCACTGCGGCCATCAGTACCAGCGACAGCGCTGCGCCGAAGGGCCAGTTACGCGCATCGCTGAACTGCCGGAAGATCAGGTTGCCGAGCATCATGCGCGTGCCGCCGCCCAACAGTTCCGGGGCGATCATCGCGCCCAGGCACGGTACGAAGGTGAGGATCGCACCGGCGAGAATCCCCGGTTTGGCAATCGGCAGCACCACTTTGCGTAACGTGCGCACACGTCCGGCGTAGAGATCCTGAGCCGCCTCCAGCAGGCGGATGTCCATCTTTTCCAGCGTCGCGTAAATCGGTAGCACCACGAAGGGCGCGTAGGTATAAACCAGTCCCAGCAGCACCGCGCCGTCGGTGTAGAGCAATTGCAACGGCTGGTCGATGACGCCAAGGCCCATCAGGCTGTTGTTGATCACCCCGGTGTTACGCAACAACAAAATCCAGGCGTAGGTGCGGATCAGCAGGTTGGCCCAGAACGGCACTGTGATCAGAAAGATCAACAAGCCGCGCCGATGTGCCGGCTGCATCGCCAGCCACACCGCCACTGGAAAACCGATCAGCAAGGTAATGATCGTCGTCAGTCCGGCAATGCCGATAGAGCGCAAGGCAATCAGCAGGTAGGAGTCGGCGAAGGCCAGGCTGTCATCCAGTTGCCGTTCAAACAGCAGCGAGGTGTAGGCATCGCTGCTGAACACTTTGTTGACCCCGCCATAGGGGTTGGCTTCCATCAGTGAATAGCCGACGACGATCAGGATCGGCACGATCAAAAACAGGCCGATGGCGATCAGCGCGGGGCTGACTCCAAGAAAGCTCTGGAACGCCCGACGACGCTCCAGGGTATTGGCGATCGGTAAAGCATGCATGGCAAATCCTCGTGCTCAATCGTGCAGGACGCTGGCGCTGCCGCTTTCAAACAACAGACCGGCCTGAGTGCCCACGGCGAAGCGCAGGCGGCGGTCGACGCTGTTGGGCGTGCGCACGGTGAGGCGCGAACCGTCGCTCAGGCTGACTTGGTATTGCAGGTCCGTGCCGAGGTAGATCTGTGCATCGATCCGGCACGGCAGCGCGCCTTCGGTGCTCGCCGCCACCAGGTGCAGGCGCTCGGGGCGCACGGAGAGCGCAACGTTGGCGCCGACCTGAACATTGCTGCAGGGCTGCGACGGCAGCGGGTGCCCGGCGGGACCGGCGAACCAGGCCACGCCGTCTTCGAGTCGGGTGACGGTGCCTTCGATGAAGTTGGTTTCGCCAATAAAGTCCGCCACGAAGCGATTGCGCGGGCGTTCGTAAATGTCTTCCGGGCGCCCGACCTGCTGCACTTCGCCTTCGGACAGCACGGCGATGCGATCGGACATGGTTAGCGCTTCTTCCTGGTCATGGGTGACGAAGATAAAGGTAATGCCAGTCTTGGCCTGGATGGTTTTCAGCTCTTCGCGCATGGCCTGACGCAGCTTGAGGTCGAGGGCCGAGAGTGGCTCGTCGAGCAGTAATACCTTGGGATGCGGTGCCAGCGCCCGCGCCAGTGCAACGCGCTGTTGCTGGCCGCCGGACAGTTGCGCCGGTTTGCGAGTGGCGAAACGCTCCATTTGCACCAGCGCCAACATCTCGCGTACGCGCTCGGCGACCTGGGCCTTGGTCATCACCTTGCCCATCGGATGCGATTCGAGGCCGAAGGCCAGGTTCTCGGCGATGGTCATGTGCGGGAACAGCGCGTAATGCTGAAACACCGTGTTGACCGGGCGCTCGAAGGGCGGGCGATCGGCAATGTTTTCGCCGTAGAGCAGAATCTCGCCCTCGGTCGGAAACTCGAACCCGGCGATCATTCGCAAGAGAGTGGTTTTGCCGCAGCCCGAAGGGCCGAGGAGGGTAAAGAATTCGTTGTCGCGAATGTCCAGGTCGATGCTTTTCAGCGCCACCGGGCCGGTCTTTGGATCACCGTAGACTTTGCGCACCGAGCGGATGGACACCGCCAGTGTTTGCAGCGAATGCAGGGCATTCATGCGTTACCTCCGATTCCCCCATCGCCTGCGGATACGCTGATACCAGCTGTGCCGTCGGGCCATGGATATTATTTTTTTGGACAGGATCGAGATGCGTTCAGGTGTATTGAGCCAGCTATTTTTTGCTTTGCTGTGCTTCGATTATCAGTGAGGGGTTGCGGGGGCGAAACTTCAATTTTAACATACGACCTGTTAAATAATTTAACAGCCAAGGTGTCCGCAACCATGCCTGATCATCGTTTACCGCCAATGAACGCAGTGCGTGCCTTTGATGCGGCCGCCCGTCTCGGGAGCTATGTAGAAGCCTCGAAGGCGCTGCACGTGACCCAGCCTGCAATTGGTCGGCATGTAAAGTTGCTGGAGGAATGGCTGGGCACTCAACTGTTCGAGCGCACATCCCGAGGCGTCACCTTGACACTGGCAGGCGAGAAATATCACCGCAAGATCGCGGCGGCCTTGCAGCTGATTATCGAGGCGGGAAAGGAGGCGCGGCCAAAGGATGCCGAACGATGGCTGCGCATCATGGTGGTGCCGGGGTTTGCCAAACGCTGGCTGATGCCGCGTATTGAAGTCATGCGTCATTTGCGGCCGGGCCTGAAGTTCGCCATCGAACCCAACTCGACCTTCACGGATGTCGATGGCAAGAGTGCCGACTTGGGGATTGTCTACGGCGTGGACGGGCAATACGCTCAATCGCGCAGCAGTCTGATCCACCCGCGCGTGTTTCCGATCTGCACGGCCGAATACCTCGCAAGCGTAGAACCCATCGAAAGTCCCGCCGACCTGGTGAAACACAACCTGATTCACGTCGATGACGGCGAGTGGTGGAACCTGTGGTTTGCCGCCCATGATCTGGATGTGCATCTGAACTCGGACATGCTGTACGTCAACAATGACCACGCATTATCGGTGGCCGAAAGCGGGCAGGGCATCGCGTTGGCCAACGAAGTGCTGGTGCGTGAAGAGCTCAGGAGCGGCGCGCTGGTGCGGGTGCTGGACGCGGAGGTCAAACTGGAAAGCTATCGCGTATTGACGCCATCCGCCGAACTCTCGGCGGATGTGTCGTGGTTCATCCAGTGGCTGAAGACCGAGCTGGAGCAGGATTTTCCGGAAGCGGTGATCTAAAAATATCGCCTGCCTGTATCTGCTCGCGAAACCTGTGGGAGCGGGCTTGCTCGCGAAAACGGACTGTCAGTTGACGCAAATGTTGACTGACTCGACGCCTTCGCGAGCAAGCCCGCTCCCACAGGGTTTGCCATCTGCTTGAAGGTTCACATCAGCTCAAGCGAAACCGTCCCGTGTTGTCGCTCAGGGCCTTGCTGCCCTGGCTCAAGGTGTCGGCTGCCTGATTCACCGCCCGTGCGCCTTCGAGCAAGCGAACCGCCGCCTGATCGACTTGCTGGATGTTGCCGCTGACTTCGTCGGCGGTGCTTGCCTGTTCGTCGACCGCCGTGGCGATCTGCGCCAGGGTGTCGGTGACACCCTGTACGGCGTTGGCAATTTCCCCCAGGCGTTCACCGAGTCCGGTGACAGCATGCGCGTCGGATTGTGCCTGCCCGCAGGCGGCTTCCATAAGGCTGACCGCTTCGTTCACTGTGCTGCGCAGGCTATCGACTGTTCCGGCGATCTGTGCGGTCGAGGACTGGGTGCGTTGTGACAGGCTGCGCACTTCGTCGGCTACCACCGCAAAACCGCGACCCTGCTCGCCCGCACGAGCGGCCTCGATGGCTGCGTTGAGTGCCAGCAGGTTGGTCTGCTCGGCAACGCCGCGAATGGTGTCGACCACCAGTTGGATCTGTTGCCCTTGTTCACTTACCCGACCCAGGGCAGCAGCGGTGTCGTTCAAGCGCTGATTGAGCTGCTGAATACTCGCCGTCGTGCGCTGGCTATCACGGCTGCTGTCGGCAGCAATGCGCTGAGTGTGCTGAGCGCTGTCAGAAGCTCTTTCGCAGCTCTCGGCCACTCCCTGGGAGGTGGCGGCCAATTGCGTGGCTGCCGCGGCGATCTGGCTGATCTGCAGCTGCTGGGCTTCAACTTCGCCAAGGGCGTCGCTGGAGTGATGATTGAGGGTTTGCACCGCATTGCTCAGTTGCAAGGTTTCGTGATCGACACCCAGCAGGCTGGTGCGCAGTTGCAGGACGGCGACATTAAGTGCGGTGCTGATGGCTGCCAGTTCGTCCCGCCCTTGTACCGGCACTTGCAGGCTCAGATTCCCGTCGCGCAAGGCCTCGGCCAGCAGGGTAATTCCGCTGGCACTACGCCGTATCGACGCCTGTAAACAGATGAACAGGTACAGCGCGGCCAACAGCAAGCAACTGAAAATGGTCCCCACGACAATGAACTGGCGAATCGCCGAGCCATGGTAGTAATCCAGGCGTTGATCCAGCGACACCAGTGATTGCTGGCGCAACGCGGCGAGGTCGGCGAGCAGGGCGTCCAGGCTGCGCTCGAAGTCTTCCGGCTTGAGGTTGATGCTGCCGCCGAACACGCCGTCATCAAGGACTTTCAAGCCGGAATCGAGATGCTTGAGGCTGTCATGGTATTG
This sequence comes from Pseudomonas sp. ERMR1:02, assembly GCF_002277815.1. Classification (GTDB taxonomy): domain Bacteria; phylum Pseudomonadota; class Gammaproteobacteria; order Pseudomonadales; family Pseudomonadaceae; genus Aquipseudomonas. The sequence goes on along the minus strand of NZ_NKJI01000004.1, from coordinate 62,859 downwards.
CCCGGCCCAGGTTTTCAGGGCGCTGGGCAGTCGCGCTTCGAGCAACCCCGCGGTTTTCACCAACTGTTCCCGGGCATCGCCGATACGGCTGCGCAGGTCGCGAAGTTGCAGGCGGCTTTGCAGAGTGAATTGCCCGGACACCACTGACGCCTGGCCCACGGCTGCAAGGCGACCGACCCGCTCGATAAGGTCTGGCGCGTGCTGGGTGGAGATTTGCGTCAGCAGATAGGTCTCCAGCCACGGTGCCAGCGTCAGGCGGTTGTCCATGGCGATCTGTTCGCGCAAGGCCTGCAGGGCACTCAAGGCGCTGGTGAACCGATCATAGCCGTCCGGCCACCAGCCGACGCTGCTCAGGCTCTTGGAGTCCAGGCCGTTGAGGGCATTTTGCAGCGCTTGATAACGGGCCAGGGTTTCGCCCTCAGCACCTTCTTTTTGCAGTGCATAGGCGAGATCCGAAGCAGCCTGGGCGACAGCGGGCTGAACCGCATCGAACGCGGCCATGGCGGCAAGGGTTGCGGGTGTCGGTTGGCGATTGGTTTCGGTCGCGCGCCAACGCGCTGCTCGATCACGTTGTGCTGTCAGCAGGTTATCCAGCGCATCCAGGGCAAGCAGCTGATGAACCCCGGCACGTTCGCCGGAGATCAGGTTCAATTTGTCGCGATAGTCTTGCCCGATCATCCACAGGCTACCGGCCAATGGCAGGATAAACAGCAGAAACAAAAGCTGGAATTTGCGCGCAAAGCCAAAGCGCCCCAGCAGTCCGATCCCCGGTGATAAAAAAGCCTGCATGCCCCATGACTCCTTTGGACACCACGCACTATTGGCGTGCATCGAGGTGCTTGCGACCCCGACCTGTGCCCATTTAAAAGGCCTCGAAAGTTCACCCTTGGCAGCTCTGTAGGCCGCCTCTGTGGCGAAACTTCCCATTCTCGGTCCCCTTTGTAAGGGGCCGCGTTCAAGCGGATAAGCAAGGCAAGATTCAGACCATGGCTATGCGCTATCACCTTTGCGGCGATGAAAAACGAGGTCGTTAGCAGGCTAAGGGGATGGCGCTTTTGCACCGAAAGATGGCACATTGGTGCACCTTGCCTGCGTGCACCACCTGTTGTCCGGAATTCCTCATGACTTTCAGCAATGCTCAGTCGGCCCCTGCGTCGGCGCCCGCTACTTCACAGAGCAGTCCGCTGGTCATGCGCATCATCGGCGCGGTGGCGCTGGCGCACTTGATCAATGACCTGATTCAATCGGTGCTGCCGTCAATCTACCCGATGCTCAAGGCAAGTTATGGCCTGACGTTCACTCAGGTCGGTCTGATCACCCTGACTTTTCAGCTGACGGCCTCCTTGCTGCAACCGTGGGTCGGTTATTACACCGACCGCCATCCCAAGCCGTGGCTGTTACCAGCCGGCACGGTCTGCACATTGATCGGGATTGTGATGATGTCGGTGGTGGGCAGCTTCGCGCTGATTCTGTTGGCGGCGGGGTTGATCGGCATTGGTTCCTCGACTTTTCACCCGGAAGCTTCTCGCGTGGCGCGACTGGCCTCGGGCGGGCGTTTCGGGCTGGCACAATCAACCTTTCAGGTTGGCGGCAACGCGGGATCGGCCTTCGGTCCGTTGCTGGCGGCGGCGATCATCATTCCCTACGGTCAGGGACACGTGGCCTGGTTCGGGTTGTTTGCAGTATTCGCGTTGTTTGTGCTCTATCGGATCAGTCGCTGGTACGCCAATCACTTGAACCTGTTCAAGCTCAAACAAGGCCAGGCGGCGACTCACGGGTTGTCCAAAGGACGAGTGACCAGCGCACTTGTGGTACTCGGGTTATTGGTGTTTTCCAAGTACTTCTACATGGCCAGTTTCACCAGTTACTTCACCTTTTACCTGATCGAGAAATTCGACTTGTCGGTGGCCAGCTCGCAGCTACACCTGTTCCTGTTTCTCGGTGCGGTAGCGGCGGGGACCTTCTTTGGCGGGCCCATTGGCGACAAGATCGGGCGTAAGGCTGTGATCTGGTTCTCGATCCTCGGCGTAGCGCCATTCACCCTGATTCTGCCGCACGTTGACCTGTTCTGGACCAGTATCCTCAGCGTCGTCATCGGTTTCATTTTGGCCTCGGCGTTCTCGGCCATTGTGGTGTACGCCCAGGAGCTGGTGCCGGGCAACGTCGGGATGATCGCCGGAGTGTTCTTTGGCCTGATGTTCGGATTCGGCGGGATCGGGGCTGCACTACTGGGGCATTTGGCGGATATTCATGGGATCGAATACGTTTACTTCCTGTGTTCGTTCCTGCCATTGCTAGGTGTGCTGGCGATCTTTTTGCCGCGCACCAAAAAGGCCTGACCACATAGATCCTCTGTAGGAGCGAGCTTGCTCGCGATGGTGTATCAGACAAATAAGCGCTAACTGACACACCATCGCGAGCAAGCTCGCTCCTACAGTTGATCGGTGGTATGGCGAATGAATATTTCAGGCACAAAAAAGCCGCGTATGAACGCGGCTTTTTCTTGGGCGGGTGCTTCGCTCTGAAAAGCTTAGACGTTGAAGCGGAAGTGCATCACGTCGCCGTCTTTAACGATGTATTCCTTGCCTTCCAGACGCCATTTTCCGGCTTCCTTGGTGCCGGCTTCACCCTTGTACTGGATGAAGTCGTTGTAGGCGATCACTTCGGCGCGGATGAAGCCTTTTCAAAGTCGGTGTGGATCACGCCAGCGGCTTGTGGTGCGGTGGCACCGACGCGGACGGTCCAGGCGCGGACTTCTTCGACGCCGGCGGTGAAGTAGGTCTGCAGGTGCAGCATTTCGTAGCCGGCGCGGATCACGCGATTCAGACCAGGTTCTTCAAGACCCAGGGCTTCGAGGAACATGTCCTTCTCTTCACCGTCATCCAGTTCGGCGATTTCCGCTTCGATCTTGTTGCAGACCGGCACGACCATGGCGCCTTCTTCTTCGGCGATGGCTTTGACCACGTCGAGGTACGGGTTATTTTCGAAACCGTCTTCAGCGACGTTGGCGATGTACATGACCGGCTTGGTGGTCAGCAGGTGGAAGCCCTTGACCACCGCTTTTTCGTCGGTGCTCATGTTCTTCATCAGGCTGCGCGCAGGCTTGCCTTCGGTGAAGTGAGCGATCAGTTGCTCCAGCAGGCCTTTCTGAATCACTGCGTCCTTGTCACCGCCCTTGGCGTTGCGCGTGACTTTCTGCAACTGCTTCTCGCAGCTGTCGAGGTCGGCGAAGATCAGTTCCAGGTCGATGATTTCGATGTCGCGCTTCGGGTCGACGCTGTTGGAGACGTGAATCACGTTCTCGTCTTCGAAGCAGCGGACCACGTGGGCGATGGCATCGGTTTCACGGATGTTGGCCAGGAATTTGTTGCCCAAGCCTTCACCTTTCGATGCGCCGGCGACCAGGCCAGCGATGTCGACGAATTCCATGGTGGTCGGCAGGATGCGCTTCGGATTGACGATGGCTGCCAAGGCATCCAGACGCGAATCCGGCATCGGCACGATCCCGGTGTTTGGCTCGATGGTGCAGAAGGGGAAGTTCTCGGCCGCGATACCGGATTTGGTCAGCGCGTTGAACAGGGTGGACTTGCCGACGTTAGGCAGGCCGACGATGCCGCAATTGAATCCCATGGTGTTTCCCCTCGGGTAAGAGTCAGGCCTTCTGGCTGTGCAGGTTTTTCATCGCGCGGTTCCATTCCCCGGCGAGGATATCCGGCAGCACGCCGAGGGCAAAGTCGATGCTGGCATCGAGTTTTTCCTGTTCGGCGCGTGGCGCACGACCCAGGACGAAATTTGAAACCATACTGGCAACGCCCGGGTGGCCAATGCCAAGCCGCAAGCGGTGAAAGGTATTCTGATTGCCCAGTTGCGCAATGATGTCGCGCAACCCGTTGTGACCGCCATGGCCGCCGCCCTGCTTGAGCTTGGCAACGCCCGGAGGCAGGTCGAGTTCGTCGTGTGCCACCAGGATTTCTTCAGGCTTGATGCGGAAGAATCCGGCGAGTGCCGCTACGGCCTGGCCGCTGCGGTTCATATAGGTGGTGGGAATCAGCAGACGAACATCCTGACCCTGGTGCGAATAGCGCCCGGTCAGGCCGAAATACTTGCGATCAGCCACAAGGTTCACACCTTGTGCGTTCGCGATGCGCTCAACAAAAAAGGCCCCTGCGTTATGCCGGGTCTGTTCGTATTCGGCGCCCGGATTTCCCAGGCCAACGATCAGTTTGATGGCAGTCACGATAGGGGCCCTTCCTAGGAGTGGTGGATAACATCGCCGCAATCAGGGAAAGCGGCGAAAGAGGACGAAAATTGCTCATTTACCATTATGTAAACTCCGCGTTCTCGCCCGCTTTCTCGCTACGCTCTAGTCCGCGATGTTTCCGGTCACTCCGGCGTGCAGAGTAAAATTACTCTGCAGCGCCTTCTGCAGCTTCTGGAGCAACACGTGGAGCGTGGACGTTGGCAACAGCCTTGTCATCACCGTGTGCCAGAGCAACGAACTCAACACCTTGAGGGGCTTTGAGGTCAGACAGGTGAATGATCGAACCGATCTCGGCGTTAGCCAGGTCAACTTCGATGAATTCAGGCAGGTCTTTTGGCAGGCAGGAAACTTCGATATCAGCAACAACGTGCGAAATCTCGCCGCCTTTCTTCGCGGGTGCTTCTTCGTTGATGAAGTGCACTGGAACGGTAGCGGTCAGTTTCTGGCCAGCTACTACGCGGACGAAGTCAGCGTGCATCACGTGGCCTTTGGCCGGGTGACGTTGCAGAGCTTTGATCACGACGTTTTGCTTGGTGCCGCCAACGTTCAGCTCGATGATGTGGCTGTAAGCCGCTTCGTTTTCGAGAAGTTTGGCAACTTCTTTAGCCAGCATGCTGATGGATTCAGGGGCTTTTTCGCCACCGTAAACTACAGCTGGAACCAGGCTTGCGAGACGACGCAGGCGGCGGCTCGCACCTTTCCCCAGGTCGGAACGCACTTCAGCATTCAGGGTAAAATCGTTCATGTTGTATCTCCAAAATAACCACATTCGCCCCAGCGTTTGCGACCAGCGCTAAAGGCGATATGGGCAAAAAAGCCCCGCCCCGACAGGAATGCCGGGGCGGGGCGCTTTTCGTCAACGAGATGTTCGAGAAGGGCAGGGCCCTTAGCGGAACATCGCGCTGATCGATTCTTCATTGCTGATGCGGCGGACCGCCTCGGCAACTACCGGTGCGATATCCAGTTGGCGGATACGCGCACAGGCTTGTGCAGCAGCGGACAGCGGGATGGTGTTGGTCACCACCAGCTCGTCCAGCACGGAATTTTCGATGTTTTCGATCGCCCGACCCGACAGCACCGGGTGCGTGCAGTAGGCGAAAACCTTGGCAGCGCCATGCTCTTTCAAGGCCTTGGCCGCGTGGCACAGAGTACCGGCGGTATCGACCATGTCATCGACCAGAATACAGGTGCGCCCTTCGACATCACCGATGATATGCATCACTTCAGAGTGATTGGCTTTCTCACGGCGTTTGTCGATGATCCCGAGATCAACGCCCAGGGATTTGGCAACGGCACGTGCACGCACGACGCCACCAATGTCCGGGGACACAATCATCAGGTTTTCGAAGCGCTGATCTTCAATGTCATCCACCAGAACGGGGGAGCCGTAGATGTTATCTACCGGAATATCGAAGAAACCTTGAATCTGGTCAGCATGCAGATCAACCGTGAGAACACGATCGATGCCGACTACGGTAAGCATGTCAGCAACGACTTTCGCGCTGATAGCTACACGTGCGGAACGCGGACGGCGATCCTGACGGGCATAACCAAAGTAAGGAATAACAGCAGTGATACGAGTAGCTGAGGAGCGGCGGAAGGCATCAGCCATCACTACCAGTTCCATCAGGTTGTCGTTGGTCGGAGCGCAAGTCGGCTGAATAATGAAGACATCTTTACCGCGGACGTTTTCATTGATCTCAGCAGTGATTTCGCCGTCGGAGAACTTACCGACAGAAATGTCACCGAGAGGGATATGCAGCTGACGTACGACACGCCGAGCCAGATCGGGGTTAGCGTTCCCCGTAAAGACCATCATCTTGGACACGCGCAGTACCTGAAGGCTGAGGGTAACCTGGATGAGTATAGGAAAATGGCAGGGGCGGCTGGATTCGAACCAACGCATGGCAGGATCAAAACCTGCTGCCTTACCGCTTGGCGACGCCCCTGTATCTGTTGCAACGATTACCCAGTAATCGGTTCCTTTAGAGCAGACTTTGCAGCTTGCGATGCAACATCGAAATGTTGCTTCCTTTTGCTACAAACCCTGTAAGGGTCTCTGTAAGAAGGGCCGAGACTTTATCAGCTTCAGCTTTGCTTGGGAAGCCCCCAAACACACAACTTCCAGTTCCGGTGAGTTTTGCTTCGGTAAAATTACCTAGCAAATTCAAGGCGTTACGTACCTCTGGATAACGTCTTGCTACCACCGGTAAGCAGTCGTTTCGACTGTTTCCCTTGGGAACGGGGCGCACTTTAATGGGCGCAGAGTTACGTGTCAACAACGGATCTGAAAAAATTTCTGCTGTGCTTACAGAGACTTGCGGAACCAGCACGACATACCACGGTTCCTCGGGGTCAACCGGCGTCAGTTTCTCTCCCACACCCTCCGCAAAAGCCGCGTGGCCTCGCACGAAAACCGGGACATCGGCGCCCAGCGTAAGGCCCAGCTTGGCAAGCCGATCTTCGTCCCAGCCCAGTTGCCAGAGATGGTTGAGGCCGAGCAGGGTTGTCGCGGCATTCGAGCTTCCGCCACCGATCCCACCGCCCATGGGCAGGATTTTTTCGATCCAGATATCGATTCCGAGCGAACAGCCGGATTGCTCCTGCAGCTTTTTCGCGGCTTTCACGATCAGATTACTGTCGTGGGGGACGCCTTCGAATTCGGTATGCAGATGAACGACACCGTCGTCTCGCACGGCAAAGGTGATTTCGTCGCCGTAGTCGAGAAACTGAAACAGTGTCTGCAGCTCGTGGTAGCCGTCTTCACGGCGACCGAGAATGTGCAGCATTAAATTGAGTTTGGCCGGAGAAGGCAGGATCAGGCGATTGGCCGGCATGTCATTGCCCCAGTTTGCGCGGTTGCCAGGCCTTGATCACCAGCGTGACATCAAGGTCGGTGCCGTGCAGTTTGATTCGCTCGGGCAGCCAGTAACCGTTTTGCTCGGTATAGGCGGTGTATTCCACCTGCCAGCCGTCCTGTTCGAGGCTCGCCAGGCGACTATTACTGTCCAGGGTCAAACGGCTTTTGCTGTCCGGAGCCGGTAGCCCGCGTACCCACCAGGCCAGATTGGAAACCGGCAGCTTCCAGCCCAACTGCTCTTCAAGCAATACATCCGGAGTTGGCGCTTCGTAACGGCCCTGATTGGCGACTTCCAGGGAAACCTTGCCGGGACGCCCGGTCAGGCGAGCAGCGCCGCGACCCAGCGGGCCGGAAAGACGGATGTCGTAGTAATCCTGACGCTGCAACCAGAACAGAGTGCCGCTGCCCGAATCTTTTGGCGCACGAATGCCGATCTTGCCATCGATCTGCCAGCCATCAAGGTTGGTCAATTGCTGTTTGTGTTCGCGCCATTGAGCGGGGTTGCCGCGCCCCTCGACTGATTCGCGGGCACCGAAGCCCGCGCAACCGGCGAGCAGGGCGATGAAACTGAAAACAATGATGTGGCGCAAAAACATAATCTTAAAGAGTCTCTGATCCGGTCAGGCGCTTGATGGTGCTGCGCAGGGTTGGGCTGTCGGGTTGTGCCTTGAGGAATTTGTCCCAGATTTGTCTGGCTTCGCGCTGCTTGCCATTGGCCCACAGTACTTCCCCCAGGTGCGCGGCGACTTCCTGGTCGGGGAAGCGCTCCAGCGCCTGACGCAGCAGTCGTTCCGCTTCGTCGAGATTGCCCATGCGGAAATTCACCCAGCCGAGGCTGTCGAGTACCGCCGGGTCTTCCGGATTGATCTGGTGCGCCTGTTCGATCAAGGCCTTGGCTTCGGCATAGCGTGTCGTACGGTCAGACAGGGTGTAACCGAGGGCGTTCAGCGCCATTGCGTTGTCCGGGTCGCGCTTGATGATCAATCGCAGGTCTTTTTCCATCTGCGCCAGGTCATTGCGTTTTTCCGCTTGCATGGCCCGGGTGTAAAGCAGGTTCAGATCGTCCGGGTACTGCTGCAGCGCTTGTTGCAGGACATTCCAGGCCTTGTCGCCCTGCTTGTTGGCGGACAGGGTTTCGGCTTCGATCAGGTAAAGCTGAATCGCGTAGTCCGGTTGCTCATCGCGTTGGGCCGCAAGTTTTCTCTGGGCTTCGGCAGTCTTGCCGTTGTTCATCAGGATATCGGCCTGGCGCAATTGTGCCGGCAGGTAGTCGTTACCAGGACCGACCTTGCCGTATTCGATCAGTGCGCCTTGTGGATCGTTGCGCTCTTCGGCGATGCGCCCCAGGTTCAGGTGCGCTGAATCGACGTGGCTTTCGCGGGCGATCAGGTCCTCCAGATAACCCTTGGCCTCATTCCAGGCCTTGGCTTCCAGGCAGACCAGCGCCAGGGAATAACGCAGTTCGTCGTCTTCCGGGTATTGCTGGACCAGGCTGGAGAACTCGGCTTTGGCGTCGTCCATGCGGTCCTGCTCAACCAGCATGCGTGCGTAGGTCAGGCGCAGGCGCTTGTCGTCCGGGTATTTCTTGATGTTTTTTTGCAGCAACGGCAAGGCTTCTTTGCCGCGATCAAGCGATTGCAGCAGGCGCGCGCGCAGCAGGATCGGGGCGATTTCGCCATCGTCTGGCGGGTTGTCTTCCAGAAGGGCCAACGCGCCTCGGGAGTCGCCGTCCTGTTGCATCAGCAACGCCTTACCGAAAATCAGCTGGCCATTGTTCGGATGACGCTGCAGCAAACGGTCGAAACTCTTCATCAAGCCGTTGCGTGTGTCCTGGTCAGTATCGGCCGCGGACAGGGCGAGGAAGTCGAAATGGGTGTCGCCCTTGCCTTGCAGGACTTTTTCCATATAAGCCATGGAGTCGTCATAGCGCCCGGCGCGCGCCAGCTGCACTGCCGCGGCCCGTTGCGCCTCAAGGTCGTTGGGGGCGTTTTTTGCCCAGATCAACGCGGTATCCAGGGCAGCCTGATCGGCGCCCAGGTATTCGGCTATACGGAATGCCCGCTCAGAGATGCCCGGATCCTGGGTATTGATCGCCTGAGTCACATAGTTGTCCAGGGCAATGTCGAAACGATTGCGCTGCCCAGCCAGCTCCGCGCTCAGCAAACTGAAGACGGTATCTTCACTGAACGAGCTGTAAACCTTGGGCTTTTCAGGCGCCGGAGTGCTGTCTTCGGTCGGCGGCGTACCGTCCGACGACACGGGTGCCAAAACCTGGCAGCCGCTGAGGAAGACAAAAGCGAGAAGCAACGCGGAGGATCTATTCATATAGGAAGAGGACGACTAACCTGCGGTCGGATCATCATGACACAAGCCTTCGGTCAAACATAACCGGCCGGCCATTTTCCCACCAGCATCCATTCCTGCCGGACGCCTGACCTGTAACCGTTCGCAAACCTGTGTAGGAGCGAGCTTGCTCGCGATGGTCGTCAACGATGACGAGTGCGGTCTGAATGAACGCGTTGTTCGGTAGTTTTTCGCGAGCTCGCTCGCTCCTACAGGGTCAATAGAGATCGAGTAGTTGTTCTCGTTGTGTCGAAGTAGGACAATTGCCGGCTTCACGTCACCATCAGCGACTTTGAATGGCCTTCCTTGCACTCGGTATTAACCACAAGACTGCTTCAGTAGACGTCCGCGAGCGCGTGGCCTTTACCCCTGAGCAGCTGGTTGAGGCCTTGCAGCAGCTCTGCCGACTCACCGACAGCCGCGAAGCTGCGATCCTCTCCACCTGCAATCGCAGTGAACTCTATATAGAACAGGATCACCTGTCGGCCGATATCGTACTGCGCTGGCTGGCCGATTATCATCATTTGAGCCTTGAAGAGCTGCGCCAAAGTGCCTATGTGCACGAGGATGATGCGGCAGTTCGTCACATGATGCGGGTCGCTTCCGGGCTCGACTCGCTGGTGTTGGGCGAACCGCAGATTCTCGGCCAGATGAAATCGGCCTACGCCGTGGCCCGCGAGGCCGGCACCATCGGTCCGTTGCTCGGGCGGCTTTTCCAAGCCACGTTCAACGCGGCCAAACAAGTGCGCACCGATACTGCAATCGGCGAAAACCCGGTGTCCGTGGCGTTTGCCGCGGTCAGCCTGGCAAAACAGATTTTCAGCGACCTGCAACGCAGCCAGGCCTTGCTGATTGGCGCTGGCGAGACCATTACCCTGGTCGCTCGCCATCTGCATGAACTGGGGGTAAAGCGCATCGTGGTGGCCAACCGCACGCTGGAGCGCGCGAGCACCCTGGCCGAACAGTTCGGCGCACATGCAGTGCTGCTGTCGGACATTCCGGCCGAACTGGTACGTAGCGATATCGTCATCAGTTCGACTGCCAGCCAATTGCCGATCCTCGGCAAGGGCGCCGTGGAAAGTGCCCTGAAACTGCGCAAGCACAAACCGATCTTCATGGTAGATATCGCCGTTCCGCGGGATATCGAACCTGAAGTTGGCGAGTTGGACGACGTTTACCTTTATAGCGTCGACGACCTTCACGAAGTGGTCGCCGAGAACCTCAAGAGTCGTCAGGGCGCCGCACAGGCAGCGGAAGAAATGGTCTCGGTCGGTGCCGAAGACTTCATGGTCCGGCTGCGCGAATTGGCGGCGGTGGATGTGCTCAAGGCCTATCGTCAACAAAGCGAGCGCATGCGCGACGAAGAATTGCAAAAGGCCCAGCGCCTGCTGGCCAACGGCGGTAGCGCCGAGGAGGTGCTGGTGCAGCTGGCCCGTGGCCTGACCAACAAACTGCTGCACGCACCGAGCGTGCAGTTGAAAAAGCTCTCTGCCGAAGGTCGCCTCGATGCGCTGGCGATGGCCCAGGAACTCTTTGCCCTCAATGAGGGCTCATCGGAAAGCTTTTCGGATAAGAAACCGTAATGAAAGCGTCACTGCTCAATAAGCTGGACATCCTCCAGGACCGTTTCGAGGAATTGACCGCCTTGCTTGGCGATGGCGAGGTCATTTCCGATCAGAACAAATTCCGCACCTATTCCAAGGAATATGCGGAAGTCGAGCCAATTGTCGAAGCCTATAAACAGTTGCTCAAAGTGCAGGGCGACCTCGAAGGTGCCCAGGCCCTGCTCAAGGACAGCGATCCGGACATGCGTGAGATGGCCGTGGAAGAAGTCCGCGAAGCCAAGGAACGCCTGATTGAACTGGAAGCCAGTCTGCAACGCATGCTGCTGCCCAAGGATCCGAACGACGGGCGTAACGTGTTCCTCGAAATCCGTGCCGGCACTGGCGGTGACGAGGCGGCGATTTTCTCCGGCGACCTGTTCCGCATGTATTCGCGTTACGCCGAGCGTCGTGGCTGGCGAGTGGAAATCCTCTCGGAAAACGAGGGTGAACACGGTGGCTATAAAGAAGTCATCGCCCGGGTCGAAGGCGACAATGTTTACGGCAAGTTGAAATTCGAATCCGGTGCCCATCGCGTGCAACGGGTTCCGGCGACGGAATCCCAGGGGCGCATCCACACCTCGGCCTGCACCGTGGCCGTATTGCCCGAGCCGGACGAACAGGAAGCGATCGAGATCAACCCGGCGGACCTGCGGGTCGACACCTACCGCTCCTCCGGTGCCGGCGGTCAGCACGTCAACAAGACAGACTCGGCGATCCGCATTACCCACTTGCCGTCCGGTATCGTCGTCGAGTGCCAGGAAGAGCGTTCGCAACACAAGAACCGCGCGCGGGCGATGTCGTGGCTGTCGGCCAAACTCAACGACCAGCAGACCAGCGCCGCCGCGAATGCCATCGCCAGCGAGCGTAAATTGCTGGTGGGTTCCGGTGACCGTTCCGAGCGTATCCGTACGTACAACTTTGCCCAGGGCCGGGTGACTGACCACCGAGTCAACCTGACGCTGTACTCCCTCGACGAGATTCTCGCCGGTGGTGTCGATGCGGTGATCGAGCCGCTACTGGCCGAATACCAGGCCGATCAATTGGCAGCGATAGGTGAGTAAATGACGATCATTGCCAGTTTGTTGCGCGCCGCCGATTTGCCTGACTCGCCCACCGCACGTCTGGACGCCGAATTGTTGCTGGCTGCGGCGTTGGGCAAGTCCCGCAGTTTTTTGCACACCTGGCCGGAGCGCATCGTCCCGAGCGAAGCGGCACTGACCTTCGCCGAATACCTGCAGCGCCGCCGCGGCGGTGAACCGGTGGCTTACATTCTCGGTCAGCAAGGTTTCTGGAAGCTCGATCTGGAAGTGGCACCGCACACGTTGATCCCGCGCCCGGACACCGAGCTGCTGGTAGAAGCCGCACTCGAACTGTTGCCGGCCACGCCAGCAAAAGTACTGGACCTTGGTACCGGCAGCGGCGCCATCGCCCTCGCTTTGGCCAGCGAACGTCCGGCGTGGAAGGTCACTGCCGTGGATCGCGTGCTCGAAGCTGTGGCCCTGGCCGAGCGCAATCGCCAGCGTCTGCACTTGAACAACGCCACGGTGCTCAGCAGTCACTGGTTCAGCGCGCTGGAAGGTCAGCGCTTTGAGCTGATCATCAGCAATCCGCCCTACATCGCAGCGGCTGATCCGCACCTGGTGGAAGGCGATGTGCGCTTCGAACCAGCCAGTGCATTGGTGGCCGGTGTCGATGGCTCGACGATCTGCGGTTGATCGTCGCCCAGGCACCGGATCATCTGGAGGCCGGTGGCTGGCTGATGCTCGAACACGGTTACGATCAAGCCGAGGCGGTGCGCGAGTTGCTGCTGACCCGTGGCTTTGTAGAGGTCCACAGCCGCAAGGATCTTGGCGGTCACCAACGCATCAGTCTGGGACGCCTGCCGTGCTGAATGATCAGGAATTGCTGCGTTACAGTCGGCAGATTCTGCTGGCACACATCGACATCGACGGTCAGTTGCGGCTCAAAGACAGCCGCGTGCTGATCGTCGGCCTGGGTGGCCTTGGTGCGCCAGTGGCGCTGTACCTTGCGGCGGCGGGTATCGGTGAATTGCATCTGGCGGACTTTGACACGGTCGATCTGACCAACCTGCAACGCCAGATCATCCACGACACCGATAGCGTCGGCATGAGCAAAGTCGATTCTGCGATCAAACGCCTGACCGCAATCAATCCCGAGATTCAACTGGTTGCCCATCGCGCGGCGCTGGATGAAGACTCCCTGGCGGCTGTTGTGGCGGGGGTGGATCTGGTCCTCGATTGTTCCGACAATTTTTCCACCCGTGAAGCGGTCAATGCCGCGTGCGTGGCTGCGGGCAAACCTCTGGTCAGTGGCGCGGCGATTCGTCTTGAGGGCAGTTGTCGGTGTTCGACCCGCGCCGCCCGGAGAGTCCGTGCTACCACTGTTTATACGGGCACGGCAGCGAGGCCGAATTGACCTGCAGCGAGGCTGGCGTGGTTGGCCCGCTGGTGGGGCTGGTCGGCAGCCTGCAAGCCCTCGAAGCGCTGAAGTTGTTGGCGGGTTTCGGCGAGCCGCTGGTGGGGCGCCTGTTGTTGATCGATGCGTTGGGCTCGCGCTTCCGTGAGCTGCGAGTCAAACGTGATCCGGGTTGCGGCGTCTGTGGTCGAAGCATGCGTGAAGCGCCGATCGGCGTGTTCGACTCCGGTGTCGGCGGGCTTTCGGTGCTGGCCGAGATCCAGCGTTTATTGCCCAATGAGTCTCTTTTGTACGTCGCCGATTGCGGGAATATTCCCTACGGCGAGAAAACCCCGGAATTTATCCGACAGCGTTGCAGTGTCATGGCCGAGTTTTTTCAGCAGCAGGGCGCCAAGGCTCTGGTGCTGGCCTGCAACACCGCAACCGTCGCCGGCGTTGCGGACCTGCGAGGCGATTACCCCGAGTGGCCCATCGTCGGTATGGAGCCAGCGGTCAAGCCCGCCGCCGCCGCAACCCGCAGCGGCGTAGTCGGCGTGCTGGCGACGACGGGGACATTGCAGAGCGCCAAGTTCGCAGCGTTGCTCGACCGTTTCGCCACCGATGTGCGGGTGATCACCCAGCCTTGCCCGGGGTTGGTGGAGCTGATCGAGAGCGGCGATCTGCACAGTCCCGCCCTGCGTCAGTTGCTTGAAGTCTACGTTCGGCCACTGCTCGGCGAAGGCGTCGACACCATTATTCTCGGCTGCACCCATTACCCTTCCTCAAGCCGCTGCTCAAGCAGATGATCCCCGACCACATCAGCCTGATCGATACTGGCGCGGCGGTCGCACGGCAACTTCAACGGCTGCTGGCCGAGCGTGAGCTGCTCGCCGGAGGGCCTGCCCGCGCTGCCCAGTTCTGGACAAGTGCCGACCCGGATCATTTCAGAAATATCTTGCCGATCTTGTGGAATACCGCTGGTGTTGTGCGAAGCTTCGAAGGGTAAGCAAGTTCGGGGGCAACCAATAAAGGGGTGCACTTCTAATAAGTCGTCGACTTCTATAGCTGTGAGCGTCGCGCAATAAAAAAAACCAAACGAAATCGTTCGCAAAGGGATGTTTCTATGAAGCGACTATTCTGCTTGGCCGCGATTGCGGCTGCACTGATGGGGCACAGTTTTACCGCACAGGCGGCAGGCGTGGAGTTCGGGATCGGCCAGACCAGCGATTCGACTAGGACTTACCGACTGGGCATGCAATTGGATTGGGACAAGAGTTGGTGGCAGACCGACGTCGGTCGTCTGACCGGTTACTGGAGTGGCGCTTACACCTATTGGGAAGGTGACAAGACTTCCAGCGCCAACAGCCTGTCGTTCTCCCCGGTATTCGTTTATGAGTTTTCCGGCCAGAGCGTCAAGCCTTATGTCGAGGCGGGGGTTGGCGTGGCGGTGTTCTCCCATACCAAGCTTGAAAGCAACGATATCGGCGGCGCTTTTCAGTTCGAAGATCGGTTCGGATTTGGTCTGCGCTTTACCGGCGGACATGAAGTTGGCGTTCGTGTAACGCACTACTCCAATTGCGGGATGAGCGACAGCAACGACGGTGTAGAAAGTTACTCGTTGCATTACACGATGCCGTTATAAGCACACAGCGCTATTAAATGTGGGAGCAAGCCCGCTCCCACATTGATCTGGTGGAGATTGCCTTTCAGCGATACGCGGTCAAAATCCCCTGGCGCTCATCAATGCATTCCGGCGCGCCCATCTCGAACTCCCGGCAGATCAGCGGGCGT
Organism: Pseudomonas sp. ERMR1:02; assembly: GCF_002277815.1. Classification (GTDB taxonomy): domain Bacteria; phylum Pseudomonadota; class Gammaproteobacteria; order Pseudomonadales; family Pseudomonadaceae; genus Aquipseudomonas. The sequence continues at coordinate 47,585 of NZ_NKJI01000004.1, read as the reverse complement.
TTTTCATAGATGGTGCACATCATCGTGTCGCGATCCAGTGCGGCACACCAGCCATCATCCAGGCGCAGCATGACTTCCCCGCCCCAATCATCGGTATCGATATACCGCTCGGGCACGCCAGTGTCGGTGATCAGCATCACTTCGAGCTGGCAGCAGCAGGCTGCACAGGTCGAGCACGTGACGGCCGACTCGACAATTTGCAGGTGGGGAATGGTTTTCATGGCGCGCAGTGTAAGGCAGTCAGTCTGTGGTGTGTAAAAGCTCTGACGGACGCCCAGCCGCAGGTACGTGGCTTGAGTCGGCCTTCATGAATGGCAATGCCCACGGCTAGTCCTTGATCGGCGGGCTGCTGCGTACCATTCGTTTTCCGATCGCCAGTTCCACGCGGTCGGGCAATTTCGACATCGGCCACAGGGCGGCCATGAACATTCCCGGGAACGCGATCTCCAGCGGTCGGTTTTTGAGTTTTTCGAAGATGTGGCGTGCGGCTTTAGCTGCGGGCCAACTGAGGGGCATTGGGAAATCGTTTTTTTCTGTCAGTGTGACGTCGGCAGCTCCAGGACTGATAACAGTGACTTCGATCCCTTGCGACGCCACTTCGATGCGCATGGACTCGAACAAGTAGCGCAAGCCAGCTCTCGAAGTGCCATAGGCTTCTGTCCGGGGTAGCGGCAGGTAAGTCACTGAGCTGGCCATGCCGACCAGGTGCGGCGCGGTTCCGGCACGCAGCAGCGGTAGCGCAGCTTCCACACAGTAGCTGCTGGCAAGCAGATTGGTGCGTACCACGTGTTCGACAATCGAGGCATCGAACTGTTTGGCATCCACGTACTCGCAGGTGCCGGCATTGAGAATCACCGTGTCCAGTGAGCCCCAGTCTTCGGCAATCTGTTCGCCAATTTCACGTACGGTCTGACTGTTGGTCAGGTCGCCAGCCAGCACCAGTACTTGGCCGGGATAACGCTGGGACAACGCTTTCAAGGGCGCCAGCGAACGTGAACTGACGGCCAGGTGGGCGCCGGTTTTCAGTATTTCTTCGGCCAATGAGGCGCCAATGCCACTGCTTGCTCCTGTGAGCCAGTATCGTCGTGAAGGCGTAAGACTATTCATTGTCGCCTCTGGCGCTTTGCCGTTGTGGCAGGTTCTTGAACGCGGCAAGAGCCCGTGCACGGGATGCGTGCAGGTCGACAATCGGGGGCGGATAATCCGCGACACCGAACAATCCACCGAGATTCGCCGGGTTGTGCACTTCTTTTTTGTTCAGTCCCGTCAATTCCGGTAGCCAGTGCTTGATGAACACGCCTTCGGCGTCGAATTTTTCCGATTGGCTCAGCGGGTTGAAAATCCGGAACCAGGGCGCCGAGTCGGTGCCGGTGGATGAACTCCATTGCCAGCCGCCATTATTCGCTGCCAGGTCGCCATCGATCAGGTGACGCATGAAAAAACGTTCGCCTTCGCGCCAGTCGATCAACAGGTTTTTGGTCAGGAACATCGCCACTACCATGCGCAAGCGGTTGTGCATCCAGCCGGTTTCCAGCAGTTGGCGCATGGCCGCGTCGATGATCGGCACGCCGGTGCGGGCCTGCTGCCAGGCCGCGAGTTCTGACGGCGCGTCTCGCCAGGCCAGGGCCTCGGTTTCCGGACGGAAAGCACGGTGGCGGGAGACCCTTGGGTAGCCCACCAGAATATGTTTGTAGAATTCGCGCCATAGCAGTTCATTGATCCAGGTAACGGCCCCGACCTTGCCGCTTTCGAATTCCCCCTGATTGCTTTGCAGCGCGGCGTGCAGGCATTGGCGTGGGGAAATCACCCCGGCAGCGAGATAGGCCGACAGTTGGCTGGTCCCAGGCTTCGCCGGGAAGTCCCGTTCGCTTTGGTAATAGTCGATCTGCGCGTCGGTAAAGGTGTCGAGGCGACGCCGCGCTTCGACTTCACCGGCTGGCCAGAGTGCGCGCAAGCGGTCCGTGGGTGGGGCGAATCCCTTGATTTGGGTCGGGATCTGGTTGCTGGCGATGTCCAGCGGAGTTTGCGCCATCGGTGCGCTGACCAGGCCAGGCAACGATCGGTGCAGGCGTTCATAACAGACTTTGCGGAACTGGCTGAAGACCTGGAAGTACGTGCCGGTCTTGGTCAGCACGCTTCCAGGCTTGAACAGCAACTGATCGAGGTAGCTGCGAACGGCAATGCCTTCGGCTTGTAGCGACTCAACCACGGCGGCATCACGGCGACTTTCATGAACACCGTATTCTTCGTTGAAATGCACGGCGTCGATCTTCAACTGCCGGCACAGTTCGAGCAGTACCTTGGGTGCCGCCTCCCAGCGCGCAGCCTCGCGAATCAGCAGAGGAATGTTCAGCTCGCCCAGCGCCTGACTCAACTCATTCAGATTGCGTAACCAGAAGTCCACTTTGCACGGCGCATCATCGTGTTCCAGCCATTGCTCCGGGCTCAGCAGATACACCGCCACGCACGGGCCAACTCCCGCGGCGGCCGAGAGGGCGGTGTTGTCGAATACGCGCAAGTCGCTGCGCAGCCAGATTAATTGCATGGTGGTATCCATTAAATTAGCCCGCGCTGAACGAGCGCCTGATGTGCCAGCAACGGGTCTTCAGCCAGGTACAAGTCAGTGATGACGAGCGTTCTTTCGGACAATTCAGTGTGGTGGATGCGCACCGTTGGTCCGACGATTATTTTTGGGCAGCTGACGCCATTCAAAAGTTTCGTCAGCTGCGAAAGGTTTATGGCATTGCTGGAATACAGCAGTACGCCCCGGGGTTGCAGATAATCGACTGCCAGCGCCAGTTCGCCGGCGGGCAGCGGCCAGTCGAACACCTCCACCGGGCAATCCGCGCTGCTGATCAGCCACGCGGTAAGCCACAGGTGAGGCTCCAGTGGCAGGTCCGAGTGGTTGATCAACAGCAGTGGCGTGGTGTTTAGCTGACGGTTGTTATGGTAGATGCGCGCGCCGAATTTGCTGCGTAGCCAGGAATAAAAAAACACGCGCTCCATCTGTGCGCCGAACTGGCTCTGCCAGCGTTGTTCCAGTTCTGCCAGCAATGGCATCAGCAGGTGTTGGCACAAGATTCGCGGTGGGTACAGCGCCATGGCCTGATTGACGGTGTCGTCCAGCGTACGCTCGGTAAGTCGCGTGACCGCACGCAGCAATGTCTGGCGCAACAGTTGCCAATCGTTTTCCACGGATTCGTCAAAGGCCTGCGGGGTGTCAAGCAAATGCTTGACCTGGCTGACGGCAACGCCGCGATTGAGCCAGGTCAGGATCGTCAAGATGCGTTGTACATGCTCGGCAGAGAACAGCCGATGTCCCTTGGGCGTGCGTTGCGGCACGATCAAGCCATAGCGCCGTTCCCAGGCGCGCAACGTGATGGCGTTGACGCCGGTCTGTCGGGCCACTTCACGTATCGGCAGCCAGCCTTCGTCGAGGGCTTTCTTGAAGTCCGATCCCTGGCCATCGCTGGCGCTGTTATCGAGTGAGGCTTTCATCAGATGGCGTTTCGCAAACTGAGATTTTCCGGGTGCGGTTGCAGGTAAACCTGCTGCGCAATGTATGGATCCGGGTGTTGGCGAAAGTGATGCTTGAGCAGCGTCAGCGGCACCACCAGTGGCACGATGCCGTGGCGATACTGGCCGATGACGTGCTGCACTTCCTGTTTGTCCTCGGCGCTGATCGCCCTTTTGAGATAGCCACTGAGGTGCTGCAAGACATTGGTGTGAGTGCGGCGCGTGGCGCATTTTTTCAGGGCAGCCATCAGTTCGCTGAAGTAGCGCGGGCCGAGTTCCTGTGGATCGCTGTGGCCCATGTTGCCCAGCAGGTTACCCAGGGTTTTGTATTGCACCGGGTTGTGGGCCATCAGCAGGTACTTGTAGCGCGAATGAAAGTTCGTGAGGCCGCGCCGGCTTAGGCCTTCTTGTAGCAGTTGCTGCCAGGCGCTGTAGGCGAATACGCGAGTGAGGAAGTTTTCTCGCAACACCGGGTCGTTGAGCCGGCCGTCCTCTTCCACCGGCAAGTCAGGATGCAGCGCGCAGAACGCCTGGGCATAGATGCCTTGGCCGCCGCCGTCCAGCGGTGCGCCGTTGGCGTGGTAGACCTTGACCCGTTCCAGGCCGCATGACGGGACTTCTGCATGAAGATGTAGCCACAGATATCGTTCAGCTCCGTCGCCATTTGTTGACCGTACCTGGCCAGTTGGCGGGTGACGTTGAGCTGGCGATCAACCGTTCCGACGGCTTCGGGCTGATCCGGATTACCCACTAGCCGGATCGGCTCGCGAGGGATGCCAAGGCCGATGGCGACTTCCGGGCAGATCGGCACGAAATCGAAGTAATCGGTGAGGATGCGGTTGCACAGTCGTGATGCCTTGTGTCCGCCGTTGTAGCGCACCTCGGCACCCATCAGGCAGGCGCTGATGGCGATTTTCGGTTTGGCGGCGGACAGGAGCATCGGAGCACCTCGGAATCGAAAAAAACTGTACAGATTAAAAATCTGTACAACTTAAGTCATCATAGATTCAAAGGTGTACAAGTCAAATTTTTTGTACAGGTTTTACAAATGCCCCGTAGGAGCGAGCTTGCTCGCGATAAACCTGAGATGCCGAGGGGTCTCAGGCTTAACGCGTTATCGTTGGCAACCTTCGCGAGCAAGCTCGCTCCTACAGCAGTTCACTGCAAGTGCTCATGCAGGCGGCGGGCGGCTTCCTGACCGCTGAGCCAGGCACCTTCGACGCGCCCCGACAGGCACCAGTCGCCACACGCATACAGGCCCAGATCGGCATCGGCCAGAGTGCCCCATTCATGGCTGCTGGCGGGCGGGCATAGAGCCAACGATGGGCCAGGCTGAAGGTTGGCGGGGGCATGGCACTGTGCAGCAGCTCGGCGAAGGCACCGTGCAACTGTTCGATCACCGCTTCTTTTGGCAGGTCGATGTGCTGACGGGTCCAGGCGCTGGTCGCATGCAGTACCCAAGTGTCGAGCGTGTTGTCGCGCCCGGGTTTGCTGCGGTTGCGCGCCAGCCAGTCGAGTGGGCTGTCTTGCACGAAACAACCTTCCATGGGGGTATCCAGTGGGCTTCGAACGCCAGTGCGACAGCCCAGGTAGGGTCCATTTTCACCCCGGCGGCGGCACCGGCGAGCTTCGGCGCAGAAGCCAGCAACGCGGTAGCTTGCGGGGCCGGCGTGGCGATCACCACGTGACTGAACGGACCGTGGGTAAAGCCTTCAGCGTCCTGCAGGTGCCAGTGTTCTTCACCGCGATAGACCTCGGTGATCCGGCAGGCGAAATGCACTTCGAGGCCACCGAGTAAGGCGCGGGTGATGGCGCTCATGCGTGGCGTGCCGACCCAGCGCGTCTGTTCGTCTGGGGACAGATTGAGCTGGCCGCCATAGTAGGTGTACAGCTGTGGCGTCCATTCGGCGACCCAACCGTTGGCTTGCCAGCGCTGGACTTCAGTGACGAAGCGGCGGTCGCGGGCAGTGAAATATTGCGCGCCCATGTCCAGTGCGCCAGCATCGCTGCGCTTGCTCGACATGCGTCCGCCACTGCCGCGGCTTTATCGAAAAGTTGCACGACATGCCCTGCGTCTGTCAGGGCTTGTGCGGCTGAGAGACCGGCGATGCCGGTGCCGACGATTGCGATAGGTACAGTCATAAGGGCCTCGTTTACCTTTCTGTACAGACTACGCCGGGGTTGAAACCTGTACAATATTGTTGTTTGGTATAACTTTCAGCGTTCTCGTTCTGACAGCTTGGCCTATTGTTAAACACAGAGCCTGCCCGATATCAAAGATCCCTTGCTTATAAAAATAGACTAGTGATCAGGGTAAAACGCCACGCGAGGAAGAAGTCATGCACATATTGCTGACCGGCGGTACTGGTTTGATAGGACGTCAGCTCTGTCGACTCTGGTTGAGTCAGGGTCATCACCTGACGGTCTGGAGTCGCACGCCTGAAAAAGTTGCCAAAATCTGTGGTGCTCAGGTGCGTGGGATCGCTCGACTGGAGGACGTGGGGCAGGAGCCAGTGGATGCCATCGTCAATCTTGCCGGTGCACCAATCGCCGACCGCCCGTGGACTCACAAGCGCAAAGCATTGTTGTGGAGCAGCCGCATCGCACTGACTGAAACCCTGTTGGCCTGGCTCGAAAGTCGTGAGCAGAAACCGCAGGTCTTGATTTCCGGCTCCGCGGTCGGATGGTACGGGGATGGCGGCGAGCGTGAACTCACCGAGGACTCGCCACCGGTCAACGAAGATTTCGCCAGCCAGTTGTGTATCGCCTGGGAAGAAACGGCGCTGCGCGCCGAAGCGTTGGGAATTCGTGTGATCCTCATCCGCACCGGGTTGGTGTTGTCTGCCGAGGGCGGCTTTTTGTCGCGGCTGTTACTGCCGTTCAAGCTGGGGCTGGGCGGGCCGATCGGCAATGGTCGGCAATGGATGCCGTGGATCCATATCAACGATCAAATCGCCCTGATTGATTTTCTTCTGCAGCGCAATGAAGCCAGCGGTCCATATAATGCCAGCGCACCGAAGCCGGTGCGCAATTGCGAGTTTGCCAAAACCCTGGGCAGCGTGCTGCACCGCCCGGCGTTCATGCCGATGCCGGCCTTTGCGTTGAAGGTCGGTCTGGGCGAGTTGTCGTTGTTGTTGCTGGGTGGCCAGCGGGCCATGCCGGCGCGCTTGCTCAAAGCGGGTTTCACTTTCCAGTTCACCGATTTGCGCGCGGCCCTGGACGATCTGTCCAGCCGCCTCTGAAATAGGACGTTGCATGACCGATCACGCGTTGCTACTGGTCAACCTGGGCTCACCTGCCTCCACTTCGGTGGCGGATGTGCGCAGCTACCTCAATCAGTTTCTGATGGACCCGTACGTGATTGACCTGCCTTGGCCGGTGCGACGTCTATTGGTGTCGTTGATCCTGATCAAGCGTCCCGAGCAGTCGGCCCATGCCTATGCCTCGATCTGGTGGGAGGAGGGCTCGCCACTGGTGGTGCTCAGTCGGCGCCTGCAACAGGCCATGACTGCCCAATGGCATCACGGGCCGGTCGAACTGGCGATGCGTTACGGCGAACCGTCGATTGAAACGGCACTGCTGCGCCTGACAGCCCAGGGCCACAAGCGGATCACCCTGGCGCCGCTCTATCCACAATTCGCCGATAGCACCACGACAACGGTGATCGAGGAAGCCAAGCGTGTGCTGCGCGAGAAGAAGCTCGACGTTCAACTGTCGGTGCTCCAGCCGTTCTACGATCAGCCGGAATACCTCAATGCCCTGGTGGCCACGGCCAAGCCTTATCTGCAGCAGGATTATGATCACCTGTTGCTGAGCTTCCACGGATTGCCGGAGCGACACCTGAAGAAACTCAACCCTGGCCACAGCTTCGAAGGTGGCGGTGATTGCTGTGCCGGCGCGCCGCCGGAAGTGGTTGCCACCTGTTATCGCGGCCAATGCCTGCGCACCGCAAAGGAGTTTGCCAAGCGCATGGGCTTGCCGGACAGCAAGTGGTCGGTGTCGTTCCAGTCGCGTCTGGGCCGTGCGAAATGGATCGAACCCTACACCGAAGCGCGCCTCGATGAACTGGCCAAAAGTGGCGTGAAGAAAGTGCTAGTGATGTGCCCGGCATTCGTCGCCGATTGCATCGAGACGCTGGAGGAAATCGGTGATCGCGGACTGGAGCAGTTCCGCGAAGCGGGAGGGGAGGAGTTGGTGCTGGTGCCGTGCCTGAATGATGATCCGCAGTGGGCGAAGGCGTTGAATGCTTTGTGTGAACGAGCGCCCTTGGCCCTCTAAAAGCTTCGCCGGCAAGCCGGCTCCTACAAGTTTGCGTGGTAACACAGACCTGTAGGAGCCGGCTTGCCGGCGAAGGCGTCTTCAGCAGCAATAAAAATCTATGGCTTAGATCAGCGGCTCATCCCGTTTCTTGTGCTTCCAGCTGTCATTGCCCGGCAGGATCAGGTTCAGCGCAATCGCCACCACCGCGCACAGCGCGATGCCTTTGAGGCCAAAGTCATCCGGGCCGGTGCCGGTGCCGACCAGTACGCCGCCAATGCCGAACACCAGGGTCACCGAAACGATCACCAGATTGCGCGCTTCACCCAGATCGATCTTGTGGCGAATCAGCGTGTTCATGCCTACCGCCGCGATCGAACCGAACAACAGGCAAAGAATCCCGCCCATCACCGGCACCGGAATGCTTTGCAACAGCGCGCCGAATTTGCCGATGAACGCCAGGCTGATGGCGAAGATCGCCGCCCAGGTCATGATTTTCGGGTTGTAGTTCTTGGTCAGCATCACCGCACCGGTCACTTCGGCGTAGGTGGTGTTGGGCGGACCGCCGAACAGGCCGGCTGCGGTGGTGGCAATGCCATCGCCCAGCAACGTGCGATGCAGGCCGGTTTCTTCAGATAATCGCGACCGGTCACGCTACCCACGGCAATCACGCCACCGATGTGTTCGATGGCCGGGGCCAGGGCGACCGGAACGATGAACAGAATCGCCTGCCAGTTGAATTCTGGCGCGGTGAAGTGAGGAATGGCGAACCACGGTGCAGCGGCAATCTTCGCCGTATCGACCACACCGAAGTAAAACGCCATGGCAAAACCCACCAGCACGCCGGAGATGATGGGTACAAGGCGGAAAATACCCTTGCCGAACACCGCGACGATCAGGGTGGTCAGCAACGCTGGCATCGAGATCAGCATCGCCGTCTGGTAATGAATCAGCTCGGTACCATCGCCAGCCTTGCCCATCGCCATGTTGGCGGCAATCGGCGCCATGGCCAGGCCGATGGAGATGATCACCGGACCAATCACCACGGGGGGCAGCAGGCGGTCGATGAAACCGGTGCCTTTGATCTTCACGGCAAGGCCGAGGAAGGTGTAGACGAAACCGGCTGCCATCACACCGCCCATGGTCGCGGCCAGGCCGAACTGGCCCTTGGCGAGAATGATCGGGGTGATGAAAGCAAAGCTCGACGCCAGGAACACCGGCACCTGACGCCCGGTGACGATCTGGAACAAAATCGTCCCCAAGCCAGCGGTAAACAGCGCCACGTTCGGGTCAAGACCGGTAATCAACGGCATCAACACCAGGGCGCCGAAGGCCACGAACAGCATCTGTGCGCCAGACAGCACCGTGCGCCAGAGCGGATCGTTGAACTCATCCTGCATGGTCACGCGTCCTTCTGCTTGGTGCCGAAGATCTTGTCACCGGCATCGCCCAGGCCCGGGATGATGTAACCGTGTTCGTTGAGCTTTTGATCGATCGAAGCGGTGTAGATGGTCACGTCCGGGTGAGCTTTCTCGACCACGGCGATGCCTTCCGGCGCGGCGACCAGCACCATGGCGCGGATATCCTTGCAGCCGGCTTTCTTCAACAGGTCGATGGTGGCGACCATCGAACCGCCGGTGGCGAGCATCGGGTCGATGATCATCGCCAGGCGCTCGTCGATTTCCGGCACCAGTTTCTCGAGGTAAGTGTGGGCTTCGAGGGTTTCCTCGTTGCGGGCCACGCCCACGGCACTGACTTTGGCACCCGGGATCAGGCTCAGCACGCCTTCGAGCATGCCGATACCGGCGCGCAGGATTGGCACCACAGTAATCTTCTTGCCGGCGATTTTCTCGACCGAGACGGTGCCGCACCATCCCTCGATATCGTAGCTTTCCAGCGGCAGGTCTTTGGTGGCTTCATAGGTCAGCAGGGCGCCGACTTCCTGAGCGAGCTCACGGAAATTCTTGGTGCTGATGTCTGCGCGGCGCATAAGGCCAAGTTTGTGGCGGATCAGCGGATGGCGGATCTCGAGGATGGGCATGGGAAAGGCTCCGGCGGCGGGCAAAAAAACCGGCCTAGATTAATCTATCCGAGGGTGTTGTCCTATAGACATAGAGTACGTTAGTCCACAAACGCTTGATCTGGCCTCACTTGATGCGTACCTTTGCCCGCTTTTCCGAAACTGTCCCTCCCCCTCAAGCCCCCTTGGAGAGCGCCATGTCCGCTGATCTCGAGCATATCCGTCAAATCATGCGAGAGGCTGACTGCCTGTACACCGAAGCTGAAGTCGAGGCGGCTATCGCCCGCGTCGGTGCACACATCAACGAAGAACTGGCGGACAGCAACCCGGTGGTGTTTTGTGTGATGAACGGTGGCCTGATTTTCGCCGGCAAGCTGCTCACCCACCTGCAATTCCCGCTGGAAGCGTCCTACCTGCACGCCACGCGCTATCGCAACGAAACGAGCGGCGGCGAGCTGTTCTGGAAAGCCAAGCCGGAAGTGTCGTTCATCGACCGTGACGTGCTGATCATCGACGACATCCTTGATGAAGGTCACACCCTGGGCGCGATCATCGACTTCTGCAAACACGCCGGCGCGCGCAAAGTGCACACTGCCGTGCTGATTGACAAGGATCACGACCGCAAGGCGCGCCCGGACCTGAAAGCCGATTTCGTCGGATTGCCGTGCATCGACCGTTACATCTTCGGTTACGGCATGGACTACAAAGGCTACTGGCGCAACGCCAACGGGATTTTTGCTGTTAAAGGAATGTAAAACATGACTACGCCTCGCTTTCTTGATCAGACCCTGTTCACCGAGTTGGCCGAGAAAGCGGCGGCTAATCCTCGTGGGCGTCAACACCACAACTTCCACCAGATGGAAGAGGCGTGCCATCGCATGGCGGTGGGTTTGCAGCCTTCAACGTATATCCCGCCTCACCGACACCTGGGCGACAACAAGGCAGAAACCTTGTTGGTGCTCAAGGGCCGGCTTGGCGTATTGATCTTCGATGAGTCCGGCACTGTGGTGCGCAAGCAAGTTCTGCAGGCCTGCGGCGATTGCATCGGTGTGGATTTGCCGGGCGGTGTGTTCCATGGCCTCGTGGTGCTGGAAGCTGACAGTCTGATGTTCGAATGCAAGGCGGGTCCGTATCGGCCTGTCGGTGAAGGCGAACTCGCACATTGGGCTCCCCGCGAAGGCGAGCCCGGTGTTGCCGAGTATCAAGCGTGGATGCGCTCGCAGTTCGATTGAAGCGGATCACCTGTAGGAGCGAGGCTTGCCCGCGAAGACGGTGTTTCTGACGCACCGCGTCGTCTTTTTCGCCAGCAAGCCGGCTCCTACAAGTACCTGATGGCTGCTAAAGTGCCCGGCCCCGATTCCGGAGCCTGTCATGAGCCTGTTGATCCGCAGCTGCGCCGCCCTGTTGCTGACCCTTAGCCTACCCCTGGCCGCCGCCCCGGCGCCGATGCACGCACAGTTCCTGCCCCCGGATGACCTGACACTGCGTGACGCGGAGCCCGAGCAGCAGCAGCTGTTGCAGGTCACTGAGTACTCGGTGGTGGTCGGCAGTCAGCGTCAGTCCAACCAGCAGCCGATCCCGGTCACTTCGCCATTGTCGATTCGCCTCAAAGGCAAGTCCCTGAACAAGGGCGCGACCATCAGTCAGGTGCTGGTCAACTTTGATGGCGAAAGCAAAAGCATGAAAAAACCTGTTTACGACGACCAGGACAAAACCCTGACGCTTTATTACCCCTTGGCTCAGTACCGGGTGGTGATCGATTTGTTGCGCAATGACACGGTGTATTGCCAGTTCCTGAGTTACGCCAACGGTCATGTCTGGGCCGATCTGCACACCGGCAGCGTTCGTCCGCGTTGAGTGCCGGGCCCGGGCAGGGGTAAACTGCCTGCCCCGTGAAATGTCTGCGAGCTGGAGTCGGCAATGCGTAAAGATAAGAAACAAGTGATTGGTGACGAAATCGGCGATGAGCAGATCAAGTTGTTCCTCGATTTCGAACCGGTCGACGCCACTTCGCCTTCGTTGCACAAACTGATCAAGGCCTACCGTGGCTTGCGTATCGACGACTTCGAACGTTTTCTGACCTTCTTCGTCGAGGCCGGTTTCGATGTGAACGGCAAGGATGAGCACGGCAATGACTTCGTTGCTCTGATCAAGGATCAGCGCAACGCACCGGAATACATCGAGCTGATCGAAAAGGCTCGCGGTTAACACACAGCGGTTGTTGGTCCGACTTGTTTTGTGTTCGTGCCGGCCCCTTCGCGAGCAAGCCCGCTCCCACATTGGATCGCGGTCTAATGTGGGAGCGGGCTTGCTCGCGAAAGCGGTGTAAGTTACACCGGATATCTAAGGGCTGACTGTTTCGCCGGCCAAAAAAAACGCCCCGCCCTCAATGAGGACGGGGCGTTTTTTATGCGGCTAAATCAAGCGTAGCTTTCGGTTTCGCTGCTTGCTTCAACCAGTTCCAGCGCGACGTTGTTCTGCGCGTTGATCTTGCGATACAGCGCAGCGTCGGTTTCCAGGACTTTTTCCCGGGCCGGGAAGATTTCCGCCAGTTTGGCAGCCCATTCGCCTTTGGCCTTGCTCGGGAAGCATTTTTCGATCAGTTCCAGCATGATCGAAACGGTCACCGATGCACCTGGCGAAGCACCGAGAAGGGCGGCAAGGGAACCGTCTTTGGATGCAACCAGTTCGGTACCGAACTGCAGTACACCACCTTTTTTCGGGTCTTTCTTGATGATCTGTACGCGTTGGCCGGCCACTTCCAGGCGCCAGTCTTCGGCTTTCGCTTGCGGATAGAAGCGACGCAGGGAATCCAGGCGCTGCTCCATCGATTGCATCACTTCGCTGACCAGGTACTTGGTCAAGTCCATGTTGTTTTTCGCCACGGCCAGCATCGGCCCGATGTTGCCGGCGCGAACCGACATCGGCAGGTCCATGAAGGAGCCGTGCTTGAGGAACTTGGTGGTGAAACCGGCATACGGTCCGAACAGCAGGGATTTCTTGCCATCGACGACGCGGGTGTCCAGGTGCGGCACGGACATCGGCGGCGAACCGACGGCAGCCTGGCTGTACACCTTGGCCTGGTGATGCTTGACCACTTCAGGGTTGTCGCAACGCAGCCACTGACCACTGATCGGGAAGCCGCCGAAGCCTTTGCTCTCTTCGATGCCCGAAGCTTGCAACAGCGGCAATGCCGCACCGCCAGCGCCGAGGAAGACGAATTTGGCGTCGACATCGCGGGTGTTGCCGCTATTAACGTCCTTGATGCTGACGGTCCAGCCGCCGTTGTTACGTTTCAGGCCGGTCACGCGCTTGCAGTACTTGACCTGGGCATCGGGTGCACTGGTCAGGTGCTTGAGCAACTGGTTGGTCAGGGCGCCGAAGTTGACGTCGGTGCCGTTGATCACGCGGGTCGCAGCGACGACTTCGTCAGCTGGACGGCCCGGCATCATCAGCGGCATCCACTCGGCCATGGTGGCCTTGTCTTCGGTGTATTCCATGTCCGAGAAGGCATGATGCTTGCTCAGCGTCTTGAAGCGTTCCTTGAGAAAGGAAACGCCACTGTCGCTCTGCACGAAGCTCAGGTGCGGCACCGGGCTGATGAAGGTCTTGCACGAGCCGAAAGTGCCTTTTTTGGTCAGGTACGACCAGAACTGCTTCGACACCTCGAACTGGGTGTTGATGTGCACGGCTTTCTTGATGTCGACGGAGCCATTGGCAGCCTGCGGCGTGTAGTTCAGCTCGCACAGGCCGGCGTGACCGGTACCGGCGTTGTTCCACGGGTTGGAACTCTCCGCCGCACCGGAATCCATCAGCTCGACGACTTCCAGCTTGATCGCGGGGTCGAGCTCTTTGAGCAGTACGGCGAGGGTGGCACTCATGATGCCGGCCCCAACCAGTACTACGTCGACTGCTTCGTTATGCGCCATTTAACGCGTCTCCAAAATCTGCAGCACCAAATTGACGGCATGGCTGCCAGGAGTGACGGGGCGTGTCTGTGTTGCCCCAGGTACCCATGGCAGAATCGCCATGTCCGAATCTTCGCAATTTTTCGCAACTTCGACGGACGCTGCCTGCCGGGCCTAATCAGAGTCCCATGAACTCATTTTAACGTGCGACTGGCAATTCGACTTATGGTCGATACATCCGTTTGTGCAACCAAATCCGTAGCGGACAGGCTTCAGGCTCCGGTATTCGAGGCGTACTCGGTCCTGTGTCGTCGGGCTGTTGTAGACGCTAATGGTGCATGTTCAGACGCAAAACTATTCATTTGCTCGCCACACTCTTGTGAAGTTGTGAAAACCCGTTTTTTTCACGCTCTTTTGAAGACGTGAACCTCAAAAAAGGGCTGTCCCAGCCTGGCACTGTGCCCGGATGGTTTGCCGCCAGGTGATACATGGCGGGAAACGGGCAGACAGCTCAGTGACCGAGCGTAATGACAGCTCTGCAGATTCGCGAAAAGTGGAGGTTTTGCTTGAAAGAACAGCAAGCGCGCCAGCTTCACTCGATCTGTGTGGGCGGCTCTCTGTGGGCGGTGCGGGGTGTCAATACCAGGGCATTGACGATGCTGCGAGGCCCGATCAGGAGACGTCCTTATAATCGGGGGGAGATTGTAGCGAAGAAACGCGGGGAATTGGTCGTGTTTAATGACTTTTATTAGGCGTCTGGTCAGGTAGTTAACAGTTGCCGTGCGCGCGCGCGGGGTTGGCGCTCGGTGACACGGGCGCTAGCGGGCAGCGGCTGATGCAGCCAGTTCAGGCGGATTTCCTCGATTTCGACCCAGCCATCGCCCATCGGCTGGAGATTGCACTGCTTGAATGCCTGGCAATGGCCGTTGCTGTCGAGCAGGGCGAAGCAACGATGCAGTGGGCGTGGCGCGAACATTGAGATGAGAAAACGCATGTGGAATGACCTTGTGGGTAATTGCTGCTTACGTTGTCAGCAAGTCGTGACGTCCAGGTGAAAGGAGGGTGAAGGATGTGTGACATCGAACCCCGGTCTGCAGGATTTGTCCGATATTTCGGTCATCGCTGCGAGATGCTAGTTAGCCGCAGTGGCGCACCGCTATACTGCCGGCCTGTTTGTGCCTGATTCTGGAGAGAAGAGCATGTTGCAACGCCTGTTGTTCGGTTTGATCACTGTGACCAGCTTGACGCTGGTCGGCTGCGCCCACAGTCCGCAACAACTGAACCCGGAACCCAAGCTGACGGCGCAACTGGCACCGGTAGGCCACGGTCAGCCGGTGGTGGTACGAGTGGTGGACGGTCGTCCGTCGCCAACCCTGGGTACCCGTGGTGGACTGTATCCGGAGACCAGCGCGATTACCGTGCAGGGCCAGCAGATCCTGCCGAAGCTGCAGGCTCAGGCTGAAGCTGCCGTGCGCTTGCTGGGCTTCACCCCGACGAACAATGCGATGAACGCTCCACAACTGACCGTGACCCTGGTCGAGCTGAAGTATCAGTCGCCTAAAGAGGGCATGTACGTGACCGAAGCGACCATCGGCGCGACGTTCCGCTCCGATGTACAAAATGCCAACCGCCGTTACAGTGGTCGTTACGGTTCGTCCCTGGACCAGCGTTTCGGCATGGCACCGAACCAGGAGACCAACACCAAACTGGTCAGCGACGTGTTGAGCGATGCGTTGACCCGCCTGTTCAAGGACCCGACCGTGGGTCAGATTCTCGGCGAGTAATGCGAGCGACTGTAGGAGCGAGCTTGCTCGCGATGGGCGTGAACGATGACGCGTGTAATCTGAATAAACGCGTTGTCTTTACGTTTTTCGCGAGCAAGCTCGCTCCTACAGGAGGGCATTGGTGTCAGGCGGCTTGCGAGTAAAAATCCAGCACACTCACCCCCGTCATCAAATCCGCTTCCGGCAAATCCGCGTGCTGATGACCGCCCAATGCGCAATACACCAGCCAATGGCGGTCCTGAACGTTGAAGGCGAGGCTGCCGACGAGGGTTTGTTGTTCTTCGCTGTGATTGATGAGGTAGAGGCGATCCTGGTTTTCGGCGTGGAGCATGACGCAGTCCCTGTCGGTTTCGAGGGGCGACAGACTGGCGTATTCAGATGACGAAGCCGTGACGCAGGGCAGCCATTGGTCAAATGCTTCGTTATTTGTCGCAAAGATGAGGCAGGCGCGGAGGCTTTCGGTAGAATCCGCGCCGCGGTCGTCCGTTCGGCGTCTGCCACACCTGTTTTGTTTGAGGCTTGTGATGTCGCTGCATTTGATGACGCTGTTTACCGCCCATCCCGCCAAATTGATCAACCTGCTAGCCTTGTTCTTTGCCTTCCCGGGCGGCTGGCTGCTGCATGCTGCCCGTCGTCGCGAACAACGCGCCATGGCCAGTCTCCAGGCGCAACGCCAAAGCCGTCCCAGCGAAGAACTCACGCTGGACTGGGCGACACTGCGCATGAACCGGTTTTTCTACAGTTTTGGATTTGCCTGCATGGGGCTGGCGTTGCTGGTTTCGTGGATCAGCACTCAGGTGTAGTTCGTAGGAGCGAGGCTTGCCCGCGAAGAACGATAACGCGCTTCACCTGTTTGCACCGCGTCATCGTTCTTCGCGGGCAAGTCGGATCGCCGCACCGCTCGCTCCTACAGGCTCGATCTTTTGATAAAAAAACGGCGCCAGAAGGCGCCGTTGTCGTATCCGGAATTAAAGCGGCAATCGCGCCTTCACCCGATACTGATTGCGCACCGGCGTTGCATATTGCAGCACCAGGAACGGGCGATGCTCCTCGGGGCAGGCATCGAGGCGTTGCTGCCATTGCTCCTGGGCCTTGGCCAATTCGTCAGCCGCAAACACCTCGGCAGCGCTTGGCACCTGCAATTGCGGGTCGGCGTCTTTCCACTGTGCATAAGCCAGGTAGTGCACCGGAAACAAACGGTACCCGCCAAGAATCTGCTTGTCCATCTCGACCGCCAACTGCTTGGTATCTTCGAACAGCTCGGTGATTGGCGCGGCAAAGTTCACGTGCACCCGGCCCTTATAGCCGGTGATGCCCTTGGCGATGCTCACATCGTCCTCGCCTGGCGCCTTGGTGTAGGTGCCGGTGGTGGCGCGGATGTAAAGTTCGCGAGCCTTGGCCTGGTCGCACGGGTCGTATTCGTAGCTTATCGACACCGGGGTCAGGTTCAGCGAACGTATGACTTCACCGAATGGCTCGTCCTTGCGGCTCATGTGGAACATTTTGAGAATCGCCGACTCGGTACGGTCGTCGCCGTCCTTTGCCCGACCTTCGGCCTGGGCGATCCAGATCGAGGCGCAATCGTTGCGGATCGAATGGTTGATGTAGGCCGAGAGCAATTGATACGCCGCCATTTTCTCGCGGCGTCCGGTGATCGAACGGTGCACGATAAAGCTCTTGTTCAGGCGCATCAGGTCGCTGACAAAGGGCTTTTGCAGCAAGTTGTCGCCGATGGCGATGCGCGGGGTCGGCAAACCTGCGTGGTATACGGCGTAGTTGACGAAGGCCGGATCCATCACGATGTCGCGGTGGTTGGCGATGAACAGATAGGCGCTGCCGGACTTGAACTGCTCGACACCGGTGTAGGTCACCCCGTCCGTGGCACGTTCGATGGTGTGGTCGACGTAAACCTCGACCTTGTCCTGCAAGGTGGCGACCGAATTGATGCCGGCGAACTCACGGCGCAGACGATGAGCTATAAGAGGTTTAAGTGCCCAGCCTAAAGCACCGGCAAAACGCGGGAAGCGGAAGTGGGTGAGGATATCTAGAAATGCCTTGTCGCCGAGCAGTCGTGCCAGCACCGCTGGGACTTCGCTGTCGTCGTAAGGTCGGATGGCATCGAATTCGCCCATCATGCTCTCTTGTTAGAAACGGCTAGGGTAAGTAAAGGTTCTGATCGAAAACCGGCGGGGCACGGTCTGAAAAAGTAGCCAGACAAAAATAGCCCTGCAAATAGACCGGCGATTATACGCACAAGTCCCTTGGGAGAGACCGCGATGCTGGAAACCGCAGTTTATGAATGTCCGTATTGTGGTGAGCAAGTCGAGACCACTGTGGATCTGTCCGGTGGGGATCAGACCTATATTGAAGACTGTCAGGTGTGCTGCCGGCCGATAACCTTTGTTTTGCAGGTTCACGGCGAAGAATGGCATCTCGAAGTTTTCAGTGAAAACGATTGAGGGCGTATATGCAGCGAATCTACGAGCCGGAAAACCTGATGGAAGGCGAGTTGCTGCAAGGCATGCTCGCCAGCGAGGGCATAGAGGCGCATCTGGTCGGACGCGATCTTGTGGGCGGTGCAGGAGAACTGCCAATCTTCGGCCTGTTGGGCCTGGCGGTGGATAATGACCAGGCCGAATACGCTCGCGAGCTGATCAGCGCGTACAATGCCGCGCTGCCGCTTTCGGGTGATGAACCGGAGAGCTTTCCCGGCACGCTGGTCTGTTAGGCTGGCCGTTCGTTTGATCAAGAGTTGTGCTGCCCCATGTGTGGACGTTATGCCCTGTTCCGCTGGAACCCCGCCTTCGCGGCCCTGCCTGGCTTTCCCGCCGATCAGCAGGCCCAGTGGAACATTTCTCCCAATGATTCGGTGTTGATGCTGCGTGCCGATGCGCATGGTCAGCGCGAGTTGGCGCGTGCGCGCTGGGGTCTGACGCCGCCGTGGCTGACTGATCTCTCGCGCACCCCGGCCCATGCCCGAGCCGAAACCGTTGCCGAACAGCCGATGTTTCGCCAGGCCCTGCGCGAACGACGCTGCCTGTTGCCGGCCAACGGTTTCTACGAATGGCGCGGCACCACGCGCAAACGTCCGTACTGGCTGACGCCTGGGGAGGGCTCGTCACTGTTTTTCGCGGCTATCTGGGAAGCGTATCCGGTGCAGGAGCAGGTGTGGCTGAGCACGGCGGTCATCACTCAACCGGCTTCCAGTCAGCGCCGACCGTTGATTCTCGATGCAGCGGGGCAGCAAGCCTGGCTCGATCCCGAAACGCCGCTACATGCCTTGCAAGCCCTTCTGGCCAGCGAGCCCGCCGCGTTGCGCGAACGGGTGCTGGCGAACATGGTCAATGATCCGAAACTCAATGGGCCGGAGTGCCTGACCCCGGGGTAATGATCGTTCCCACGCTCTGCGTGGGAATGCAGCCCGGGACGCTCCGCGTCCCAAATCAAAAGCCGAACGCGGAGCGTCCGTTGAGGCATTCCCACGCAGAGCGTGGGAACGATCACTGCACCTTAAACCTTGAACTGATTGATCAACCGCCGCTGCTGCTCGGCCAACCTGGTCAAATCCGCACTGGCCGCACTCGATTCATCCGCGCCGCCCGCCACTTCATTGGCCACTTGCCCGATATTGATCACGTTGCGATTGATGTCGTCGGCCACTGCACTTTGCTCTTCGGCGGCGCTGGCGATTTGGGTGTTCATGTCGTTGATCACCGACACCGCTTGCGTGATGGTTTCCAGGGCTTGTGCCGCTTTGGCCGCGTGCTGCACGCTTTCGTCCGTGCGGTTCTGGCTGTCCTCCATCACCCGCACCACATCCCGCGTGCCTTGTTGCAGCTGTTGAATCATGGTCTGGATTTCTTCCGTGGCCTTCTGGGTCTTCTGCGCCAGATTGCGCACCTCGTCGGCCACCACCGCAAAACCACGACCCTGTTCACCGGCTCGCGCCGCTTCGATGGCCGCGTTCAGGGCCAGCAGGTTGGTCTGTTCGGCAATCCCGCGAATGGCGGTGAGAATCGCATTGATGTTCTCGCTGTCCTTGGCAAGCGTTTGCACCACGCCGACTGCCCGGCCGATTTCCAGGGCGAGGGCGCCGATGGAGTTGGAGGTGTCGCGCACGATCTCCATGCCCTGGCTGGCAGCCTGGTCGGCATGGCTGGCGGCTTGCGCGGCCTGGGTCGCGTTGCGAGCCACGTCCTGGGCGGTGGCAGTCATTTCCTGCACGGCCGTGGCCACTTGATCGATCTCGGCCATTTGCTTGTGCACGCCGGTGTTAGTGCGAATGGCGATGTCGGCGGTGTGTTCCGATGAATCGCTGACGCTCTGCACTGAGGTCACTACCTGGGTGATCATTGCCTGCAACTTGGCCAGGAACGTATTGAAACCCTTGGCGATCGAGCCCAGTTCGTCAGAGCGGTCGCTGCTCAGGCGACGGGTCAGGTCGCCTTCGCCTTGAGCAATGTCGTCGAGCATGGCGACCATTTGCTTCAGTGGGCGGGCGATACCGTGGCCTACCAGCCAGATCACCAGCAGGCCGATACCGGCAATCAGCAGGCCGACCATGGCCATGCCGAAGGTGTCGGATTTGCGCTGGGTGTTCAGGTCGGCCTGTAGCTTTTGCAGATCAGCCATCACCGCGTTCAGCGGCAATTGCAGCATCAGGGTCCAGCGGGCGTCGGTCTGGCCGATGCCGAAAGGCAGGTACAACTCGATCCGGCCCTGGGCCTTGTCGACGGTGTAGGTGACTTCGCCACGCTTGAGATTGGCCATGTTGGCAATCTGCTGGCTGTCGAGGATGTCGCTGACTTTCTCACCGAATTTGCTCGGGTCTTTGGTGTAGGCAACGATCCGGCCGTTACCGCCGATCAGGGCCATTTCACCGGCGCCGCTGTAGAGTTTCTGGTTAGCGCTCAGGAGCATTTCCTGGATGAAGTTCACCGACAGGTCGGCGCCGACGATGCCCTGGAAGGCGCCGTTGAGCATGATCGGTTCAATAAAGGAGGCGAGCATGACGATTTTGTCGCCCACCTTGTAGGGCGCCGGGTCGATTACGCAGGATTTTTTGGTTTCTTTTGAGCACAGGTAGTACTCGCTGGCGCGCACGCCGGTAGACAGGGTTTTCTGGTCATCCACATCCACCAGTTTGTCCAGGCCGAGGCTGCCGTCCTCGTTGCGGAACCACCAAGGCAGGAAGCGCCCGTTGCTGGCGTCAATGCCGACCACTTTGGTGCCAATCCAGGCCGCATCGTTGTGATCCAGTGCATCTTTTTCCCAGCCGATGTAGGTGCCAAGGATTTTCGGGTTTTTGGCCACGTTTTCCTTGATCAGACCGATCAATTGCTCACGGCTGAGACTCAGCGCAGGCTGACCATCGGACCCCTGTGTGCCAATTAGCGCATTGACCCGCACCAGGCCACCGGCAATCAGCAGCGGAGCTTCGAGTTCGCGCTGAATCTGACTGACCTGGGTTTGCGCTAGCGACGTCAGGCGTTGTTCGATGACTTGCTCGAATTGCGCCTGGGTCCGCTCCTGGACCATGTCTTGCGTCCGTGCCCCGGAAAACAACGCATATACCACCAGCGCTGCCACGACACTGAGAACAATGGCACCGGCCAGGGCCGCCACGGAAAACTGGATTGACTTGAATTTCATGGGTGCTCCGCACGCAAAAGATCGTCTGCACAGGTGTATCGGCAGGGGGCTCGATGGGCATGAGCGGGGGCTGGAGAAATGACTGTTTTTGGGTGTTCGATGTCGCAAATGAATCAACGAAAGGCGTTATCGACAGTGGTTCGCCCTGCTTTGTGAATTTTTCCTGCACCGATGAGAGCTTTGTCCGAATTGTGCGTCTTACGTTCGTTGTATCTGGCGTCGATACATTTCCACGCCTAGGATACGGACATGTTTTCAGGGAGCGTTTTGATGAACAAGATTTTGGTTTTGTGTGGGCTGAGTGCAAGTTTGCTGCTCGCTGGTTGCCAGTCGGTTAATACCACCAGCGCGGGTGCCGTGGGCGTTGAGCGCAAACAGTACATGTTCAGCATGTTGTCCTCCGAAGAGGTCAACCAGATGTATGCCCAGTCTTATCAAAAGACCGTAGGTGAGGCGACCAGCAAAGGCGTACTGGACAAGACCAGCAGTGAAGCCAGGCGCGTCCAGGCGATTGCCGACCGGCTCATTGCCCAGGCGCCGAAATTCCGTCCGGATGCGGCTCAGTGGAACTGGGAAGTGAACCTGATCAAGAGCGATGAGCTCAATGCCAACTGCGGGCCTGGCGGCAAGATCATTTTCTACACCGGACTGATCGACAAACTGCAGCTCACCGATGACGAAATCGCTGCCGTCATGGGCCATGAAATTGCCCACGCCCTGCGCGAACACGGTCGTGAAGCAATGTCCAAGGCTTACGGCATCGAAATGGCCAAGCAGGGCGCCGGCGCCTTGTTGGGATTGGGGCAGGACACCATGGCCCTGGCCGATACCGTGGCTAACTACGGCATGACCTTGCCCAACAGTCGTGAAAACGAAAACGAAGCGGACCTGATCGGTCTTGAACTGGCCGCTCGTGCCGGCTACAACCCGAATGCCGCGATCACCCTGTGGAACAAGATGAGCAAGGCCTCGGAAGGTTCGCCGCCGGAGTTCATGAGCACTCACCCGAACTCGTCCAGCCGTATTGCGTCGTTGCAGGCGGCGATTCCGAAGGTGATGCCACTGTACGAGCAGGCCAAAAATAGTCATGTGGCGTAGCTGATGACGCCTTCGCGGGCAAGCCTCGCTCCTACGGTCGAAATGTATTCCCCTGTAGGAGCGAGGCTTGCCCGCGAGGAAGATGACGCGGTTTTACTGATCTACAACGTCAGACCCACCCACTGCTCTGCATCGCCTTGTACACCGCGACAATTGCCAGAATGAAGAACGCCGATGCCGCCAGTCGACGGATCAACGTCAGTGGCAGTTTGTCCGCGGCAAAGTTACCCGCCAGAACCACCGGCACGTTGGCAATCAGCATCCCGATGGTGGTACCGATGATCACCAGCCACAACTCCGGGTACTGCGCAGCGAGCATCACGGTTGCGATCTGGGTCTTGTCGCCGATTTCGGCAAGGAAAAACGCAATCAGCGTGGTCAGGAACGGTCCGAACTTGCGGGCGGTGCTGGCTTCGTCGTCATCCATCTTGTCCGGTACGAGGGTCCACAGGGCGGTCGCTGTAAAGCTCGCCGCGAGGATCCAGTGCAGCAACGTGTCCGAAAAGAAACTGCCGACCCAGGCGCCGACCGCGCCGGCTGCCGCGTGGTTGGCCAAAGTCGCGGCAACGATGCCAGCGATGATCGGCCACGGTTTGCGGAAGCGGGCAGCGAGAATGAGCGCAAGCAGTTGCGTCTTGTCGCCGATTTCGGCCAAGGCAACGATTGCGGTGGGAACGAGTAGTGAATCCAGCATCAGGGTTTTCCTAAGGGGCGGGTCGACACGGCTATGACACGTACAGCCTTCCCGCCCCGGGTAAGGTGTTCGTGTCATAGGTCTTGTCAAACCCTGCGATCCGTCTGATGCGGACGCTTGGGTCGCATGCGCCATGGTCTTTTGACCAAGTATGTTGACGCATGCCGGACGAGCATGGCGCTCGTGGGAGACTACTCCCCTAGGACGGAGCGGATTCTGCCTAGGCAAAATCCATTCGGCAAGCCTTGTTTTTCAAAAGTAGTTTCAACCGCGTTTGGCCCGATAGATTCGGAAACCCTGTCCTTCGGCCTTGATCGCACACACACCAAGGTGCTCTTCGATCAGCGGTTGATATTTCAGGAAGCTGTTGGCAACCAGGCGCAGTTCGCCACCGTTTTTCAGATGTTTAGCTGCTTTCGCAGCAAGTTCTCGGTAGCGTAATAATCGGTGTGCACCCCGACATGGAACGGCGGATTGCTCAAAATCGCGTTCAAACCCATGGGGCGGCATCGATGCCGTCACCCGTAATGACCTCGGCTTCCAGACCATTGGCAGCCAGGGTCAAGCGACTACTGGCGGCGGCAAACGCATCAACGTCCAGCAAAGTAACCTGATTGTGCGGATAACGACGTTTCACCGCCGCTCCCAATACCCCGGCGCCGCAACCGAAATCCAGCAAATGGCCGCTCGGCAGTTTGTCCAGATGTTCCAGCAACAAAGCGCTGCCGCGGTCCAGTCGGCCATGGCTGAAAACGCCTGGCAGGCTGATGACCTTGAGCGGGCCTTCGGCCAGCGGCAGTTCGTATTCCTGGGCCAGGCTTTCCAGCGATTTGGCTTGTGGGGCGTTGGCCACGGTGACTTGCCAGAGCTGGCAATGCCGTGCGCTATCGAGTTTTCGCGGCTTTCCGAAGGGGTTCAGCTGCTTGGCCGCGCCTTCGATGCCGCTTTTCTTCTCGCCGACCAGAAACACTTCACGACCTTGCAGGCGCGACGCCACGGCGTTGAGGATGTAGTCGGTCAGATCCTTGGATTTGGGCAAAAACACCACGGCGGCTTCGAACTCGAACTCAGGCGCGTTCACGCCAAAATCGCTGCGTCCTTCAAAGCGTGCGTCCAGTGCGGCTTGATCGCCGGCATGCCAGCACCAGCCGCGAGCGGCGGGCAGGCGTCCGAGCAAGTCGTCGGCGGGCAAACCGGCCAGCAGCACCGAACCCTGGAATAATTCAGCCTGACGAAGCAGTACTTCACTGCGCGGATCCATAACTGCTCCTGTGAAAAAAAGTGCCGCAGTCTATCAACTGACGACCCGCAGCGCCTTACCGCTGAAGTATCCCAGGGCGTTTTCAGTCACTTGGCCAACGATCCGCTGCCGCGCTTCGCGACTGCCCCAGGCGTTATGCGGGGTGACGATCAGCCGTGGGATGTCGCTGGCCAGCAATGGGTTGCCATTGACCGGTGGCTCCACGCTCAGCACGTCGGTGGCGGCGCCGCCCAGATGGCCAATGCGCAAGGCATCGGCCAGCGCCTGTTCGTCGATCAGGCCGCCACGGGCGGTGTTGACCACGAACGCTCCGGGTTTCATCGAGGCCAGTTCACGGGCGCCGATGAAATGCCGGGTGTGTTCGTTGAGCGGGCAGTGCAGAGTCAGCGCGTCGATTTGCGGCAACAGTTCGTCCAGCGGTATACGGTCGGGCCGGGCAGGGCGCCCCGGAATCTGGCCCAGTAGTACGCGCATGCCGAAGGCTTCGGCCAGTCGCGCGACTGCGCCACCCAATTCGCCGTGGCCGAGCAAGCCGAGGGTTTTGCCTTCCAGTTCGACGATAGGGAAATCCAGCAGGCAAAACTGCTTTGCCTGTTGCCAGCGACCTTCAGCGACGGCTTTCTGATAATCGGCCAGGTGTGTCGCCAGGTTGAGCAACAGCATGATCGTATGCTGCGCCACGGACGGCGTGCCGTAACCCTGGCAGTTGCACACGGTAATGCCGTGGGCGCGGGCGGCAGCGAGGTCGACGTTGTTGGTGCCGGTGGCGGTGATCAGGATCAGCTTCAGCCCGGGGCTGGCGGCAATGGCGGCAGCGTCGATCTGAATCTTGTTGGTGATGGCGACGGTGGCGCCCTTGAGGTGCTCGATCACTTGATCAGGCAAGGTCTGGGCGAACAACTGCAAATCGCT
This sequence comes from Pseudomonas sp. ERMR1:02, assembly GCF_002277815.1. Lineage (GTDB taxonomy): Bacteria > Pseudomonadota > Gammaproteobacteria > Pseudomonadales > Pseudomonadaceae > Aquipseudomonas. The sequence continues at coordinate 22,483 of NZ_NKJI01000004.1, read as the reverse complement.
GAAACAGTCGCGCAATGGGCTAAGGTCGAGATCGCCCAGATCCAAAGACGGGTGGTCGAGGAAAACGGCGCGGCGATTGTTCGTCATCAACTGTACCTTTTGTGCAGTGAACTGAAGGCGTAATCTGCCCAGCCTACCAGATGAAATAAATAGTTACGTTGGCCTGAAGGAGCCCCATGTACTGGACAGAGTTCTTGACCGTTGCCCTGATTCACCTGCTGGCCGTCGCCAGCCCCGGCCCGGACTTTGCCGTGGTGGTGCGTGAAAGCGTGACCCACGGTCGTCGCGCCGGCACCTGGACGGCGCTGGGCGTCGGCACGGCGATTTTCCTGCATGTCGGCTATTCGCTGCTGGGTATCGGCCTGATCGTGTCCCAGTCGATCGTGCTGTTCAATGCCCTGAAATGGGCCGCCGCCGCTTATCTGTTGTACATCGGCTTCAAGGCTTTGCGGGCACAACCGGCCAAACCCGTGGCGGACGATCTGCACAAAGAGGCAGGGGAGCGCACGGCACGCGGCGCCTTCACTTCAGGTTTTGTCACCAACGGTCTTAACCCGAAAGCCACGTTGTTCTTCCTGTCTCTGTTCACGGTGGTGATCAATCCGCAAACCCCGCTGGCGGTGCAGGCCGGTTACGGGATCTATCTCGCAGTGGCCACTGCCGTGTGGTTCTGTCTGGTGGCAATGCTGTTCAGCCAGCAGCGTGTGCGCGCCGGTTTCGCCCGCATGGGTCACTGGTTCGACCGGACCATGGGCGCGGTACTGATTGCGATTGGCGTAAAGCTGGCGTTTACCGAGATGCATTGAGCAAATATATATCCCTGTAGGAGCGAGCTTGCTCGCGAAAAAACCAAAGACGCCGCCGTGTATCTGGTTTTTCGCGTTATCGTTCACGACCATCGCGAGCAAGCTCGCTCCTACAGGTGATCAAAACCCGAGGGTGATGGCTCAGCGCTAGCATCTGCGCGGCTCTGCAAATCATTCCTTTGGCTGATTTGGCTGGCGATCAGGGGCACTAAAGTGCTTACTCTTAGCCACGACCGTGCAGTCAGAAAAGGGATTCTTATGTTGCAGACACGCGTTATCCCCCCAGCCGAAGGCGCTTACCAGTATCCGCTGCTGATCAAACGGCTACTGATGTCCGGCACGCGCTATGAGAAAACCCGCGAGATCGTTTACCGCGACCAGTTGCGCTACAGCTACCCGACCCTGATCGAGCGTGTCGCGCGGCTGGCCAACGTGTTGACGGCGTCCGGGGTCAAACCCGGTGATACCGTGGCGGTGATGGATTGGGACAGCCATCGTTACCTGGAATGCATGTTCGCCATTCCGATGATCGGCGCTGTGATCCACACCATCAACGTGCGGCTGTCACCGGAGCAGATCCTCTACACCATGAATCACGCCGAGGACCGCTACGTGCTGGTCAACAGCGAGTTCGTGGGGCTGTACAACGCGATCGCCGGGCACCTGACCACCGTCGAGAAAACCCTGCTGCTGACCGACCTGCCGGAAAAGACCGCTGACTTGCCGAATCTTGTCGGCGAGTACGAGCAGTTGCTGGCGGCCGCGAGCCCGCAGTACGACTTCCAGGATTTCGACGAAAACTCGGTCGCGACTACGTTCTATACCACCGGCACTACCGGCAATCCCAAAGGTGTTTATTTCACCCATCGGCAACTGGTCCTGCACACCATGGGTGTGTCGGCCATCATGGGCGCGATCGACAGTGTGCGTCTGCTGGGCACCAACGATGTGTACATGCCGATCACTCCGATGTTCCACGTCCATGCCTGGGGCCTGCCGTATGTGGCGACCATGCTCGGACTCAAGCAGGTTTATCCCGGCCGCTACGACCCGGAGTTTCTGGTGGAGCTGTGGCGCAAGGAAAAGGTCTCGTTTTCGCATTGCGTGCCGACCATTCTGCAAATGGTCCTCAACTCCAAGGCTGCAAAAGACACTGACTTCGGTGGCTGGAAAATCGTCATTGGCGGCAGCGCGCTCAATCGTGCGCTGTACGAAGCGGCCAAGGCCAAAGGCATTCAGTTGACGGCCGCTTACGGCATGTCGGAAACCGGTCCGCTGGTATCGTGCGCGCATCTCAACGATGAATTGATGGCCGGCACCGAAGACGAACGCACCACATACCGGATCAAGGCCGGTGTGCCGGGGCCATTGGTGGAGGCGGCGATCGTCGACAGCGAGGGCAACTTCCTGCCTGCTGATGGCGAGACGCAGGGCGAGCTGGTGCTACGTGCGCCGTGGCTTACCGAGGGTTATTTCAACGAGCCGCAAAAAGGCGCCGAGCTCTGGGCCGGGGGCTGGCTGCACACCGGTGATGTGGCAACCCTGGACAGCATGGGCGTGATCGACATTCGTGACCGGATCAAGGACGTGATCAAGACTGGCGGCGAGTGGATCTCCTCCCTCGACCTCGAAGACTTGATCAGTCGCCACGTGGCGGTACGCGAAGTAGCAGTGGTGGGGATTGCCGATCCACAGTGGGGCGAGCGACCGTTTGCCTTGCTGGTACTGCGTGAAGGCCATGAGATCGGGGCCAGGGAACTCAAGGAACATCTCAAGCCGTTTGTGGAGCTGGGGCATCTGAGCAAGTGGGCCATTCCGAGTCAGATCGCCCTTGTTACTGAAATTCCCAAGACCAGTGTCGGCAAGCTCGACAAGAAGAAAATTCGCGTCGACATCACCGAATGGCAAGCGACCAACAGCACCTTTCTTTCGACGCTTTAAGCCCCCTTCGGCGTGCCCGAAAAGGCACGCCAGCCCCACCAAGCAAGCGCTTGTCTTGTTAAATTCGAATTTTAGTTCATCCTTGCCGTGCCGACGGGTGTCGGTCTGGCGAAAGGACTGTTCCAGAGTGACTGGCCGCTGCAAATCACACTTTAGAGGGATCAAGCAGTACTACCTGCTGGCTATAGTCCGCTCAAGGATTTTTAGAAACGGAGCAAACGCACAAACCGGGGCGATGCAACTTTGGAATGACTTTGGGATGCCTTGGCTCCCTGTTATCCACAGCGTTTTTAGAAGTGCTCACTGCCATAACAATAAAGTGCACATGGAGTAGCGTCGATGACATCAGTAAACCAGTTCTGGCGCCGGGCGAAACTGCCTCTGGCCGTCAGTCTTGCTTCTACGCTCGCCGGGCCAGCATTCGGCGTCAGTTTCAACGTTGGTGAAATCGAAGGTCAGTTCGACTCTTCCCTGTCGATTGGTGCCAGTTGGTCTACGGAGCAGCCGAACAAGAACCTCATCGGCGTCAACAACGGCGGCCGTGGCCTGTCCCAGACCTCCGATGACGGTCACCTGAACTTCAAGAGCGGGGAAACCTTCTCGAAGATCTTCAAAGGCATCCATGACCTTGAATTGAAATACGGCGACACTGGCGTTTTCGTACGTGGCAAATACTGGTACGACTTTGAACTGAAAGATGAAAGCCGTCCGTTCAAGGACATCAGCGACGACGGCCGCAAGGAAGGCGCGAAGTCTGCAGGCTCTGAGCTCCTCGACGCCTTCGTCTACCACAACTATTCCATCGCCGATCAGCCAGGCTCCGTGCGTCTGGGCAAGCAGGTAGTGAGCTGGGGTGAAAGTACCTTCATTGGCGGCGGCATCAACTCGATCAACCCGATCGACGTTTCCGCTTTCCGTCGCCCGGGTGCCGAGATCAAGGAAGGTCTGATCCCGGTCAACATGTTCTACATATCCCAGAGCCTCACCGAGAATCTGTCGGCCGAAGCCTTCTACCAGATCGAGTGGGACCAGACCGTCGTCGACAACTGCGGCACGTTCTTCTCCCAGCCAGATATCGTAGCCGACGGTTGCGACGGCAACCTTCGTGTACTGAACAAACGCTCGACCATCCCGGCCGCCGCCTTGCCTACGCTGACCCGACTGGGTGTCGACGTCGACAATGAAGGTGTGCTGGTGCGCCGTGGCGCTGACCGCGATGCGCGGGACAGTGGCCAATGGGGCGCGTCCTTCAAGTACATGTTCGATCCGCTGGACACCGAGTTCGGCGCCTATTTCATGAACTACCACAGCCGTGCACCGATCTTCAGCGCTACTGGTGCTCCAGCATCGGTCTATGCCGGCGCAGCAGCCCTGCCGGCACAGTTGCGAGCCTTGGCACCCCTGATCGTCGCGGGTAACTCGAACTACTTCATCGAGTACCCCGAAGATATTCGCCTCTACGGCTTGAGCTTCTCCACCACCCTACCTACGGGGACGGCGTGGAGCGGTGAGATCAGCTACCGTCCGAACGCGCCGGTGCAACTCAACACGACTGACATTCTGTTTGCCGGTGTTCGTCCTTTGGGCGGCGCACTGACCAACGCTTCGCTGCTCGCCGGCGTACCGGGCCAGGACTTGCACGGCTATCGCCGCAAGGAAATCACCCAGTTCCAGACCACCCTGACGCACTTCTTCGATCAGGTCATGGGCGCCAGTCGTCTGACCCTGGTGGGCGAGGTGGGCGTGACCCACGTAGGCGGCCTCGAAAACTCCTCCGACGTCCGTTACGGTCGTGACCCGGTATTCGGTCCTGGCGAGTTGCCGGCTACCGGCGGCCAGAATACCTGTATCGCGCTCAACAACAGCACTATCGCCGGCGCCGGCCCGGGTGCAGCCACCAACAACCTCAGCCGTAACTGCACCGACCAAGGCTTCACCACCGCCACTTCGTGGGGTTACCGCGGTCGTGCCATCTGGGAATACAACGACGTATTCGCCGGTGTGAACCTCAAGCCGAACGTGGCTTGGTCCCATGACGTGAGCGGTTACTCGCCTGGCCCTGGCGGCAACTTCGAGGAAGGTCGCAAAGCGGTCAGCCTGGGCGTCGATGCTGAATACCAAAACACCTACACAGCAAGCCTGGCATACACCAACTTCTTCGACGGCAAGTACACCACCGTGGATGACCGCGACTTCGTTGCGCTCAGCTTCGGCGTGAACTTCTAAGCACTGTATTTTCAGGACGAGTACACACATGAAAATAACAAAAAATCTGTTCCACGCCGGTGTCCTGGGACTTTCGCTGCTGGCGACCAGCGTAATGGCAGCGGTCCCAGCGGCCGAAGCGGACAAACTGGGCAAGAGCCTGACCCCGATGGGCGCCGAGATGGCGGGTAACGCCGACGGTTCGATCCCGGCCTGGAAGCCGATGGCGAAAAACGCTGGCGCCGTCGACAGCAAGGGCTTCCTGTCGGACCCGTATGCCAACGAAAAACCGCTGTTCACCATCACGGCGCAGAACGTCGAGCAGTACAAGGACAAGCTTGCCCCGGGTCAGTACGCGATGTTCAAGCGCTACCCGGAATCCTTCAAAATGCCGGTTTACCCGTCCCATCGCGGTGCCACCGTGCCGGATGACGTGTTCGCCGCTATCAAGAAGAACGCCACCAGTACCAACCTGGTATCTGGCGGAAACGGGTTGGAAAACTTCGAAACCGCGGTGCCGTTCCCGATCCCGAAAAGCGGCGTGGAAGTGATCTGGAACCATATCACCCGTTATCGCGGCGGCAGCGTGACACGTCTGGTGACCCAGGCCACGCCGCAACCGAACGGCTCGTTCAGCCTGGTGTACTTCCAGGATCAGTTCGTGTTCCGCGACAAAATGAAGGACTACGATCCGAAGAACCCCGGCAACATTCTGTTTTACTTCAAGCAGAAAGTGACCGCCCCGGCACGTCTGGCCGGTGGTGTCCTGCTGGTGCATGAGACACTCGACCAGGTGAAGGAGCCGCGTTCGGCGTGGGTCTACAACGCCGGTCAGCGTCGCGTGCGTCGCGCGCCACAAGTGTCCTATGACGGCCCGGGTACCGCCGCCGACGGTCTGCGTACCTCCGACAACCTGGACATGTTCAACGGTGCGCCGGATCGCTACGACTGGAAGCTCGAAGGCAAGAAAGAGATATATATCGCCTCCGACAGCTACAAACTCGACGATCCGAAGCTCAAGTACGCGGACATCCTCCAGGCCGGTCACATCAATCAGGACCTGACTCGCTACGAACTGCGCCGAGTCTGGCATGTCGTGGCAACCCTGAAGGAAGGCCAGCGCCACATCTACGCCAAGCGTGACTTCTACATCGACGAAGACACCTGGCAAGCTGCGGTAATCGACCATTACGACGGCCGTAATCAACTCTGGCGTGTGGCGGAAGCTCACTCTCAGAACTATTACAACGTCCAGGTGCCGTGGTACACCCTGGAAACCCTGTACGACCTGCAATCGGGCCGTTACCTGGCACTGGGCATGAAGAACGAAGAGAAGTCGGCGTACGACTTCGGCTTCACTGCGACCACCAGCGACTTCACGCCGGCGGCATTGCGTCAGGATGGTGTTCGCTAACAGTTGCACCCGAGGCCGCATCCTCATAAAACGCCCCGACTGGTTCGGGGCGTTTTTTTGCTTCCTGTGGGAGCGAGCTTGCTCGCGAAAAACCCGAGAGCACCGTGTGGTGCCAGATTTCACGCGTTATCGTTCACGACCATCGCGAGCACGCTCGCTCCTACAGTCGAAAGTGAAAATTGGTTTGTAGTCTTTTTGTAGCCATTTGTAGCAATTACCTTCATTCCCTCCTCGTTTACCGCTAGTCTGCGGACATCTGCAACGCCGCCACCCGCAATTCAAACAAGAGCCGGCCATGACTGATCTGTCCCCACCACCAGGTCCTGCAAGCGTCGCCGTTGCCACGCTGGACGGGCGCTTTTTCCGACCGCCATTGCCCGACGGCCATGTGCTGCGCCCGCGACTTTGCGAGCGCCTGAGCGCGGGGCTCGGTGGCAGGTTGCTGCTGGTCAGCGCCCCGGCGGGGTTCGGCAAGAGTTCGTTGGCGGTGGAGTTCTGTCAGTCGCTGCCGGCCCATTGGCAAAGTCTCTGGCTGGGCTTGAGCCCCCGAGACAGTGACCCGGGTCGATTCCTTGAGCGATTGCTCGAAGGCCTCCAGGACGATTATCCGCAACTGGGCAGGCAGTCCCTCGGGCTGTTGAAAATGCGTCAACGGCATCAGCCGTTTGCCTTCGAAGAGTGGCTGGACGGCTTGCTCGACGAATTGGCCGTACACCTGTCGACGGCGACGCCACTGTTGCTGGTGCTCGATGACTACCATCTGGCCCAGGGGCCGGTTCTCGATCGCTGCCTGCAATTTTTCCTCAACCACCTTCCCGATGGTTTGCTGGTGATGGTCACCAGCCGTCAACGTCCTGACTGGCATTTGGCACGGCTGCGTCTTTCGCGGCAACTGCTGGAGTTGCACGAGCAAGACCTACGCATGACCCACGATGAAGCATTGAGCCTGCTCAATCGGCACAGTAGCTCCTTGCGCGGTGAGGCGCTGGAAAACCTGATCCAGCGTAGCGAAGGCTGGGTGGCCGGCTTGCGCTTCTGGCTATTGGCGGCATCCGAAGCGGGCACCCATGGCGCATTTCCCCAGACGCTTCACGGCGGGGAAGGCCTGATCCGCGACTACCTGCTTGAAGAAGTGATCGATTGCCTGCCCGCCGAGGTGCAGGCTTTTCTTTACGACACGGCGCCCCAGGAACGTTTTTGCAGCGAACTGTGCGACGCCGTTCGCGACGCCCATGACAGTGCCGAAATCCTGCGCTTTCTGGCGGCTCACCAGGTGTTCCTGGTGCCGCTGGACGAGCATGGCCACTGGTATCGCTACCACCATCTGTTTTCAGACCTGCTGCGCTCTCGGCCTGCTGTCCAGTCGATGGTGCCGGCCGCCAGTCTGCACCTGCGCGCCTGTCGCTGGTTCAATGCCCAGGGGTTGCTCGATGAAGCGGTGGAGCAGGCGTTGCGCGCCGGGCATCTGGACGTCGCCGCGAACCTGGTGCAAAACCTGTCGGAAGAGCAACTGCTGGCCGAGCAGAATGTTGGCATGTTGCTGCGCTGGAAAATGGACTTGCCTGACAGCCTGCTGATCAGTACCCCACGGCTCATTGTGCTCTACAGCTGGGCGCTGGGGCTGGCCTGTCAACTGGACGCGGCCGAGGAACTGGCCAGTCATTTGAGCCGCTTTTTGCCGGCCCCGTCAGCCACCGCGCAAAAGTCGATGCTGGCGCAATGGCTGGCCTTGAGCGGGATTATCGCTCGCGGGCGCGGCAATCGTGAGCTCACGCTGCGCTATTGCACCGAAGCGCTGGAGAGCCTTCCGTGCAAGCGTTACGGTCAGCGGCTGATGTGCCTTTCGACCCTGTCTAACCTGGCAATCGCCGATGGTGACTTGTGGCGTGCCCGCGGGTTGAACCGTGACTCCCTGGAATTGGCGCAACGGGTCGGTAACCCGTTGTTCGAAGCGCTGGCCCACTACGACCGTGCACGAGTGCTGCAAGCGCGAGGGGAAATCCTGCGCTCGCTGGATGAAGTACGGCATGGGCTGCAACGCCTGCAAGGGCTGTCACCGCAGCGGCTCTATGCCGTACGCGCGCGGCTGATGTTGTACGAAGGTTTTTTGCTGGGGCTACGCCTGCAACCGCACGCGGCGCGGGTTCGTTTGCAGGCCGGTTTGAACGAGGCGCGTGCCTGCCGTGATATCAGCGTATTGATCGGCCATTGTGTCATCGCCCGGCTTGAAGGCAGCAGCGGCGAATTCGCCAAAGCCTTTGCCGAACTTGCCGAAGCTGAACGGCTGATGCACATCTGGGACGTGCCGCCCATTTATTATCTGGCGATGATCACACTGGTCAAATGCGAACTCTGGCTGGCCCAGGGACGCATCGATCTGGCGGAAGCCTGGCTGGCGCGACTAGGGCAGACTTATAACGGTGGACACCCGGCAGCACCGCCGGAATTCCACCCGCAACTACCCCTGCATATCGAACTGCAACAAGCGCTGCTGGAGGTCATTCAAGGTCAACCGATGCTGGCCGAAGGGCGTCTGAACGCGCTGCTCGAACATGGTCAGCAAAGTGGCCGACAGATGCTCAGTGCGATGGCACTGACTCAAAAAGTTTCGTTACTGCTGGGCAGCGGGCGCGAACCCGAGGCACGCAAGGCGCTGAGTCAGGCACTGGATGCCGCAGCCGGAGGCGTGCTGCAACCGTTTGACGGGCTGTTGGCGGAGCATCCGGACTGGCTTCGCGGGCAACTGCAAAACTGCGCGCAGACCACCGTTTCTCAGGACCTTGCGGAAAAACTTCCGGCACTGACAACCCGACCGATGCTGGAGTCTGCTCCCGCTGCCGAGCAACTCAGTACACGGGAGTTGTCCGTCCTGCGCCTGATTGCCCAAGGCTGCTCGAACCAGGAAATCAGCGATCAGCTGTTTATCTCCCTGCACACGGTCAAGACCCATGCCAGCCATATCAACAGCAAACTCGGGGTCGAGCGCCGTACGCAGGCGGTCGCGCGGGCCAAGGAGTTGGGGGTTTTAGGTTAAGTTACACATCCATGCAAATGGCCGGTTACTCAATTGTGCGAAAATCGCTCGTCCCAGTTTATCGAGCAGGCCCCGATGTCCCAGAAACCCTCTCTCATCCGCGAAACCTTCCCCGTCGGCCCTTTGCAGTGCAACTGCACGATCATTGGCGATCCGATCACGAAAAAGGCCATCGTCGTCGATCCGGGCGGCAATCATGAGCTGATTCTCGCTCGCCTCGACGCCTTGGGCTTGAAGGTAGTCAGCATCATTCACACCCACGCCCACCTCGATCACTTCCTTGCCTCGGGTCAGTTGAAGGAAAAAACCGGCGCTACCCTGCACCTGCACAAGGAAGATCAATTTCTCTGGGACAATCTGGAGATGCAATGCCAGATGTTCGGTGTTCCCTATACGCCGGTGCCGTCGCCGGATCGCTGGCTGGCCGACGACGAAGAACTGGCCTGTGGCTGCGGCGTGGCGTTGCATACGCCCGGTCATACGCCGGGTTCCATGAGCTTTTGGTTTTCAGAGTCTAAGCTGCTGATTGCCGGTGACACCCTGTTTCGTCGCGGGGTAGGGCGCACGGATTTGTGGGGAGGCGATCAGGCAACTATCGTGCGTTCGATCAAGCAGCGCCTGTATACCCTTGACGAAGAGGCGACCGTGGTGACCGGACATGGTCCTGACACCCGTCTAGGTGATGAAATGCGCGAAAATCCTTTTGTTCGGGCCTGATTTGTAACACGCGGAATTTTTATCTGCCGAAACGATCCAACGCCCGCAAAGGTTCGATGCTTACGTCCGTTGCACCACAGAATGTAAAAAAGTAGGAGCTCTTCATGTTCACCACGCGTCGTTTGATTATTGTCGCTACGGCTGTGGCCGTTTTGTCCGGTTGTGCCTCGCCTAACCCATACGGCGGTCAAGGCCAGGCTCAGGGCCAGGCGGATAGCGGTTCCGAAGGCATGAGCAAAACCGCCAAATATGGTGGTCTCGGCGCGCTGGCCGGTGCTTTGGCCGGTGCCGCCATCAACCACGATAATCGTGGCAAGGGTGCGCTGATCGGCGCTGCGGTGGTCGGTGCTTCCGCTGCCGGTTACGGTTATTACGCTGACCAGCAGGAGAAAAAACTGCGCGCCAGCATGGCCAACACCGGTGTTGAAGTGCAGCGCCAAGGCGATCAGATCAAACTGATCATGCCGGGCAATATCACGTTCGCTACCGATTCGGCGAACATCGCTTCCGGTTTCTATCAGCCGTTGAACAACCTGGCTGGCTCGTTGAAAGAATTCAACCAGAACCAGATCGAAATCATCGGCTACACCGACAGTACCGGCAGCCGCCAGCACAACATGGACCTGTCCCAACGTCGGGCCCAGAGCGTCGCGACTTACCTCACTTCGCAAGGTGTGACCGGTACTAACCTAAGCGCCCGTGGCGCCGGCCCGGATAGCCCGGTTGCCAGCAACGCTGACGTTAACGGACGCGCGCAGAACCGCCGGGTCGAGGTCAACCTCAAAGCGATTCCAGGCCAGCAGTATGGCGCCCAGCAGCAAGGTACAGTGCAGCAATATCCTTGATCGTCTGACTGAACCCCTGTGGGAGCGAGCTTGCTCGCGATGGGGCCAGTGAAGGCAAAGTAGTACTCAGAAACAAAAAAGCCCCCGGACAATCACATGTCCGGGGGCTTTTTATCGGCTGAAACCTGCTTACTTCTTCAGGCCGTAATGCTCATCAAGCATGCCCGGGGCGTTCGGGGCTTTGGGCGCGTAGTCGCGCGGCGGTTCCTGATTGCGCGGTGGTGTCAGGCGTTCCCGTGGAGCCTGCGCCGCGTCGGCGTGCAGGGAGGCCAGCAGGCGTTGGCGGGTCTGTTCGTCCAGGGCCAGGCGGTTGGCGCCCTCGGCGAGATGATCCTGCACTTCCTGATAGCTCTGAGTCAGTTTCTTGACCAGTGTTGCAGTGCTGTTGAAGTGGGTCACTACCTCATTCTGATAACTGTCGAAACGTTCCTGAATATCGTCCAGCTGACGTTGCGTGCTGCTAGGCGCGGCATTCGGCGCAAGGCGAGCGATCAGGAATCCAATGGCGACACCCACAACCAGGGCAAGAGTCGGCAACAACCAAACTAAGAGCGAGTGTTCCACGAGTCCTTCCTCTATAAACGGCTTTGCTTTACGTTAACGGCTCGAACCTGTGCTGTATACCGCGATTCACTCGCAATAGACAGGCACAGACAATTTGCTAGACGAGTCGACCCGATTCGAGGTCACGGAGTTCCTTCCTTGCTTATGCGTGAAACCCCTGTAGTGATTGATGGCCCGGTCGGGCAACTGGAAGCGCTTTACTTGGACAACGAGCAGCCGCGCGGCCTGGCGCTGATCTGCCACCCGAACCCGGTGCAGGGCGGCACGATGCTCAACAAAGTGGTCTCGACTCTGCAGCGCACTGCGCGCGATGCCGGTTTGATTACCCTGCGATTCAACTACCGTGGTGTTGGGGCCAGTGAAGGCACCCACGACATGGGCACCGGCGAAGTCGACGATGCCCAGGCAGCAGTGCAATGGCTGCGGGCCAAACACCCGGATTTGCCCCTGACCCTGTTCGGTTTCTCCTTCGGCGGCTTTGTTGCAGCAAGTCTCGGCGGGCGCCTGGAAGCTCGTGGCGAGCAGCTCAAGCACTTGTTCATGGTCGCGCCAGCGGTGATGCGCCTGGGGGATCAGGATCAACTGTCGCAACACGGCGAACTGACCCTGATTCAGCCGGAAACCGACGAAGTCATCGATCCGCAAGCGGTCTATGACTGGTCTGAAAAACTCGAACGCCCCCATGAGCTGCTGAAAGTGGCAGAATGCGGACACTTTTTTCATGGCAAGCTGACCGATCTCAAGGATCTGATCCTGCCGCGTCTCTCGAATTGATTGCAGTCTGACAAGCGATTACCCATGACGACTCGTACCCGTATCCTCACCGGCATCACTACCACCGGCACGCCGCACCTGGGCAATTACGCCGGCGCCATCCGCCCGGCAATCGTCGCCAGCCGTGACAGCAATGCCGATTCGTTCTATTTCCTGGCAGACTACCACGCCCTGATCAAATGCGATGACCCGCTGCGCATCCAGCGCTCGCGTCTGGAAATCGCCGCGACCTGGCTGGCTGGTGGCCTGGATGTGGACCGCGTGACCTTCTACCGTCAGTCCGACATCCCGGAAATCCCCGAACTGACCTGGCTGCTGACCTGCGTCGCCGCCAAGGGCCTGCTCAACCGCGCACACGCCTACAAGGCTTCGGTGGACAAGAACGTCGAGACCGGCGAAGACCCGGACGCCGGTATCACCATGGGTTTGTACAGCTATCCGGTGCTGATGGCCGCGGACATCTTGATGTTCAACGCGCACAAGGTGCCGGTCGGTCGTGACCAGATCCAGCACGTGGAAATGGCGCGGGACATCGGCCAGCGCTTCAACCACCTGTTTGGCCATGGCAAAGAATTCTTCACAATGCCCGAAGCGTTGATCGAAGAAAGCGTTGCCACACTGCCGGGCCTGGACGGTCGCAAGATGTCGAAAAGCTACGACAACACCATTCCGCTGTTCAGCAGCGCCAAAGAGATGAAAGATGCGATTTCGCGGATCGTCACCGACTCGCGCGCGCCGGGCGAAGCAAAAGATCCCGACAACTCGCACCTGTTCACCCTGTTCCAGGCCTTCGCCACCCCGGCACAATCGGACGAATTCCGTAGCGAACTGTTGCAGGGACTGGGTTGGGGCGAGGCGAAGAATCGCCTGTTCCAGTTGTTGGACAATGAACTGGGTGAATCCCGTGATCGCTATAACACGCTGATTGAACGCCCCGCGGACCTGGAAGACATCCTGCAACACGGTGCGAAAAAGGCCCGTGCGGTGGCGACACCGTTCCTCAACGAGCTGCGTGAAGCGGTGGGCTTGCGTTCTTTCGTTGCCCAGACGCAGGTTGCGGCTTCCACCAAGAAGAAAGCCGCGAAAGCCGCGCGTTTCGTCAGCTTCCGCGAAGACGACGGCAGTTTCCGCTTCCGTCTGCTGGCGGCTGATGGCGAGCAACTGCTGTTGTCGCGCAACTTCGCCGACGGCAAAACCGCAGGGCAAGTGACCAAGCAGCTGCAATCGGGGCAGGCTCTGGACGTGCGCAGTGAAGACCTGAGCTTCAGCGTCTGGCTGGAAGGCGAGTGCGTTGCCGACAGCCCGGCTTTCGCTGAAAGTGCCGTGCGCGATGCTGCAATCGAGGCTCTGCGGATCGCTCTGACGCCGGTTCAGGAATAATCAACGGCCCGGCCCTACCAAGGGCGGATTGCCATTCCCACGGGCCGTCGCTACAGTGACGGCCCGTTTTTGTTGCCTTGCTAACGAATTATGACGCCCCTAGAACGATATCAAGCTGATCTGAAACGCCCGGAATTTTTCCATGACGCCGCGCAGGAAACTGCCGTGCGTCATTTGCAGCGCCTGTACGACGATCTGGTCGCGGCTTCGCAGAACAAACCGGGCCTGCTCGGCAAACTGTTTGGCAAGAAAGACCAGGCACCGGTCAAGGGCCTGTACTTCTGGGGCGGCGTGGGTCGCGGAAAGACTTACCTGGTCGACACCTTCTTCGAAGCGTTGCCGTTCAAGGAAAAGACCCGCACTCACTTCCACCGCTTCATGAAGCGCGTGCACGAAGAGATGAAGACCCTCGGCGGCGAGAAAAACCCGCTGACCCTTATTGCCAAGCGCTTTTCCGATGAAACGCGGGTGATTTGCTTCGATGAGTTTTTCGTCTCCGACATTACCGATGCGATGATCCTCGGCACGCTGATGGAAGAGTTGTTCAAGAACGGCGTGACCCTGGTCGCGACTTCGAACATCGTGCCCGACGGCCTGTACAAGGACGGCCTGCAACGCGCGCGCTTCTTGCCGGCCATTGCGTTGATCAAGCAGAACACCGAAATCGTCAACGTCGACAGCGGTGTCGATTACCGTCTGCGTCACCTCGAACAAGCCGAGCTGTTCCACTTCCCGCTCGACGAAGCGTCCCACGAAAGCCTGCGTAAGAGCTTCCGTGCGTTGACGCCGGAATGCACGGCAGCGGTCGAAAACGATGTGCTGATGATCGAAAACCGCGAAATCCGTGCCCTGCGCACCTGCGATGACGTGGCCTGGTTCGACTTCCGCGAACTCTGCGACGGTCCGCGCAGCCAGAACGACTACATCGAACTGGGCAAGATTTTCCACGCCGTGCTGCTCAGCAGTGTCGAGCAGATGAGCGTCACCACCGACGACATCGCCCGACGTTTCATCAACATGGTCGACGAGTTCTACGACCGTAACGTGAAACTGATCATTTCTGCCGAAGTCGAACTCAAAGACCTCTACACCGGTGGCCGCCTGAACTTCGAGTTTCAGCGCACCCTGAGTCGTCTGCTGGAAATGCAATCCCACGAATTCCTGTCCCGGGCGCATAAGCCATAAGACAGTTCGAGAATGAAGAAAGGCCTGCAAATGCAGGCCTTTTTTATGAATGCAAATCCCCAGCCCTTGTAGGAGCGAGGCTTGCCCGCGAAGGCAGTATGTCTGTTACATCGATGCCGGATGTGCCGGCGTCTTCGCGGGCAAGCCTCGCTCCTACAAGGGCTGGTGTCAGCATTGAAGGAGGGCATCGCCCTTGAGATACCCCGCCAACTCATGCTCCTGCTGGCATCCGAGAAGCAGCCAAAGCAAAATCCGGGCTTTGCGCGGACAGAGAAAACCGGCCATCGACGCACCCTTGCGGATCAAATCCATCTCACCGCCGGCAAAACCGTAGGAAACTTTTGCGGTCGAGCCGGAGCCGGTGCGGGTCGCAATAATCACCGGAATTTTTTCGGCGATGTGCTCAATCACGGTCGCCCACCTCTGCGAGACGTGACCTGCGCCGAAACCGGCGATCACCAGCCCGTCGTAACCCAGTGCGATGATGTTTTCCAGTAGCAGGGTGTCGGCCGAGAGTGATGCCTCGAGCATCGCCACCTTCTGTGTGGTCTTTTGCGGAAGGGGCAAAACCATGCGCTGTCTTGGCGGGCGCAGATAACATGCGCGGTCTTCCAGCAGCAAGCCTGTGGGCCCCGCAACGGGAGAGGAAAACGCCTGCAACGCCAGCGAATCGGTTTTACGTACGCTACACGCTTGATGAATCTGCCCGTTCATCACGACCTGAACACCGCGCTGTCGGCTGTTCGCTGCCAGTGCGACGCGGCACGCATCCAGCAGATTCGCTGGTCCATCGGCCCCCGGCTGTGCTGCCGAACGCATCGCCCCGGTCAACACCAAGGGGAAGTCGTGGGGCCATAAGTAATCAAAGAACGTTGCTGCCTCCTCAAGGGTGTCGGTGCCTTGGATAATCACGACACCAACGGCGCCTTGCTTGACCTGAAACTTTGCCCAGGACAACACGCTCAGCAAAAGCTCGAAATCCAGTGAAGCGCTGGGCAGCATGCCGAGGGTTTCAATGTTCACTAGGGCCAACGTCGCCAGTTCCGGTATGGAGGTGAGCAGGGTTTCACCGCTGACGGTCGGGATAACGCCCTCACCGGCATTTCTGGCTTGCATGCTTACCGTTCCGCCGAGCGCTGCGATGGCCAGTTTGGGCAGGTCCATGTCATTACCTCGAATGTTTGTCATGAAAAGTGGCTGTATCCGGTTGCGGGCCGCGATACAGCCGAATGGCGGAGTACGTCAATCCGCTATCAGGTATCCGATCAGCGGGACTATGAGCAACGTACTGATGGCCATCGATAGAACATTGGCGATGTAGGGGTGCATGTCGGCCGGTAATTTCCTGGCTATCGCACACGCCAGAGGTGGTGCTAACAATGCCCCTAGCAGCGCGCTCGAGATGATGATCTGCCAGCTACCGCCGTAGGCCAGGATCGCCGCAGGCACCACTGATACCAAGGGGATGTAAGTGGGGTACCAGCCTCGTAACATCCATTGTCGACGCCAGATCAACACCCCGATTGCCGAGGTCAATGCCTGTGCGCCGATGATGTGCAACAGCAGGCCCGAACCGTACACCGGACTCAGGGGATTCAAGCTGTACGCCAGTAATGCACCCAGTATCAGACCAAGGCTGGCCAACTCATTGCCAAAGAAAGGTGCTTCGGAGAAGTCCGCCAGGATCCGACGCAGGCTCCAGATGACGCCATAGTCGGGTGCCTTGGCGGTGACGTGTGTGGTGGTCGAGACGGGTGGCGCCCCGGATTGCTTGGACTTCACCAGGCTCGGCCAGTAGCGGCAGAGCAGAAACGCCACGACACTGGCAACAGCCATGCCCAGTACGTTGCCGATCACTGCTGGCAAGACCAATGGGTTACACACGAAGTTGACGATCAGCAGACACATCGGTGTGACGAGCACGGCGCCGATGATTGCGCCGTTGATCGTGACCTTCCAGCCGCCGCCAAACATCAGCACCATCGCTGCTGGCAGCGAAACAAACGCGACAAACGTGGGCTGCCAGTCAGTGGCGCTTACAGTCCAGCCCCACAGCAAGTTACTCAGCAGCAGCCCGAGCAACGAACTGGTGACCAGCCACGGCCACAATCCAGTCCCATAGGAAATGGCAAACCCTTGCCAGGATTTCCCTGTTCTGTTCGCCCAATAAGCCAAATAAGCCCCCGCCAACAGACCGATCGAGGCGAACTCGTGTTTGTAGAACGCCACCTCGCTGATGTCGCCCAGCACCCAGCGCAACCAGGCACTTGGCTCGGGTAGCCCCGACACCATGTCGCTGTAGCTGGGCCAATGAGCAGACCAGGCAGTACGGTTAGTGAATGAAAGCCAGACAATCAGCAATGTCGCGCCGATCAACATCAGGATGACCGCCGTATCAAAAGGCGATCTGCGGGCGATTCGGTTTTGTTCGGTTGAGATGTCCATACGTATGCCTCCTTGATCAGCGAGGGAGGCAAGGGTGTTGGGTGTAACCGAGCATCTGATCGTAAAGATCGGTTCGGCGATCACGATGCAGGTCGTTCAAGTTATTCCAGATGGGGGCACTGCGGGAGCTGGTCAGGTCGATGTCAGCAAACAGGATTTCCTGCTTGTCTGCCGATGCCACTGCGCCAATTGGCCAACCGTTGGTTCCGGCCATCAGAGAACAACCCAGGTAGCGAGCGCCGCGTTCCTCTCCGATCCGGCTGGCGGCGGCGATAAACACGTTGTTGACGTGAGCGGCGGTCATCGTCAGATACGACGCCATGCACTTGCCCGCATCGTCGAACAGCGGCGGCGGTGTCCATACCCAGTTGTTCATGCTGCAAATGATGTCCGCGCCTTGCTGGCTGAGGATTCGTGGCACCTCCGGGAACCAGATGTCCCAGCAGATCAGCATTCCGATGCGTCCTATCGGCGTGTCAAATACCGGGAAGCCCAGATCGCCGGGGGTGAACCAGAGCTTCTCCAGATTCCACAAATGAGCCTTGCGGTACTTTCCGATAAACCCGTCTGGCCCCACGAGAACGCCGGTGTTGAAGAGTCGCATGCCGTCGCGTTCCGCCAAACCGGCTACGAGGTAGATCTGGTGAGTGCAGGCGAAGTCGATCCAGAGCTGCACGCTTGGCCCATCGGGAACGGCCTCGCAATGATCGAAAGCATCTTGCCGATTGCTGAAAAAATAACCGGTATTTGAAAGCTCAGGCAAAACGATGAGATTCGCACCACCGTTTACCGCTTCAAGCGCCAATTCCAGGCTGCGACGCAGATTACCTTCACGATTCTCCATGCCGACTTGTGGATCGAATTGCACGACTGCTACACGAACAGGACTTGTTGGCTCGCTCATTCTGATGACCTCTTTTTATTGTTTTACACGCTGTTTATTGGCGTGCTCATAAGAGGGGCATCAAGAATGGCTTGTAAGTCAGCTGCTTCCGTTTAGGTCGTAGTCCAAATCCCAAGATGGATGAGCGAGGCGTTTTCTTTGGCGTGCAAGGAGAGGCAGGGAGGTATAGCGCAATGCGCGCGCATGACCGTGGTGATGTTGGGATCAGGTTTTGAGCAGGTGCCAGTACTTTGTGGGAGCACAGCTTGCTGGCGATGAACGATGACGCGGTATATCAGGCTAACCGCGTCATCGTTCATCGCCAGCAAGCTGTGCTCCTACAGGGTTTGCGGGATCTTATGCGGCTTGCTGAAACTGCTGTCGATACTGGTTTGGCGACAGTTCAGTGTGTTGGCGGAATAGCCGGGCGAAGAAGCTCGCGTCGTCATAGCCGACTTCATAGCTGATGGTCTTGATGCTCTTGCGGCTGGCGGACAGCAGGCCTTTGGCGGTTTCGATCCGCAAGCGTTGCAGATAATGCAGCGGCTTGTCGCCGGTGGCGGTCTGGAAGCGGCGCATGAAGTTACGGATGCTCATGCCGTGTTCGCGGGCGACGTCTTCGAAGCGGAATTTGTCGGCGAAGTGTTCTTCGAGCCAGTGCTGGATCTGCAGGATGATCACGTCCTGGTGCAGTTTCTGTCCGCCGAAGCCGATGCGTCCTGGCGAGTAGCTGCGCTGCACTTCATAGAGGATGTCCCGCGCCACGGCCTGGGACACATTGGCGCCGCAGAAACGCTCGATCAGGTAGATATACAGATCGCATGCCGAAGTGGTGCCGCCCGCGCAGAACAGGTTATCCGCGTCGGTCAGGTGTTTGTCCTGATTGAGGTAAACCCGCGGAAAACGTTCGGCGAAGGCATTGAAGAAGCGCCAGTAGGTGGTCGCTTCCTTGCCATCAAGCAGTCCGGCCTCGGCCAGCCAGAATACTCCGGTGGCCTCGCCGCACAGTACCGCGCCGCGTGCATGTTGCTGACGCAGCCAAGGCAGGACTTGTGGGTAACGTTGACAAAGGGTCTCGAAATCGTCCCAGAACGCGGGGAGGACGATGATGTCGGCGTTTTCCAGCCCGCCGTCCACCGGCATGATCACATCGCTGAAACTGTTCACCGGTTTGCCGTCGGGGCTGACCAGTCGGGTTTCGAAGGCCGGAACCAGGCCGTGGCCCAGCTGTTTGCCGTAGCGCAGGCTGGCGAGGTGGAAGAAATCCTTGGCTTGCATGAGGGTGGAAGCAAAAACCCGGTCGATGGCCAGGATGCTGACGCGCCGCAGGGGCGTGGAGGCTTGGTTAGACATAATTCAACTTTATTCTTATAGGGGAAAGTGGTCACCAGACGGCTGGATCGTCTTATTTTTGTCGGATGTGTCCAGTGTCCTGTATCAGACGCTGGGCTTAGTCTTTGAAGGTCAATCTCTTCTAAAAATAACGACAGGTGCCGCATGATCCCCAGAACCTTGTTCAGTTCCGAGCACGAACTTTTTCGCGACAGCGTGCGAACGTTCCTGGAAAAGAAGCGGTGCCGTTCCATGGGCAATGGGAAAAACAAGGTTTCATCGACCGTAAACTCTGGAACAAGGCAGGGGAGGCGGGGATGTTGTGCTCGCATCTGCCGGAAGAGTACGGCGGGCTGGGGGCTGACTTTCTCTACAGTGCGGTGGTGATCGAAGAGGTGGGACGACTGGGGCTGACCGGCATCGGTTTTTCCCTGCATTCGGATATCGTTGCGCCGTACATCCTGCATTACGGCAGTGAAACGCTGAAACACAAATACCTGCCGAAACTGGTCACCGGGGAAATGGTCAGTGCCATCGCCATGACCGAGCCAGGCGCCGGTTCCGACCTGCAAGGCGTGAAGACCACAGCAGTGCTGGATGGCGACGAATATGTGATCAACGGCTCGAAAACCTTCATCACCAACGGTTTTCTCGCTGACCTGGTGATCGTAGTGGCCAAGACCGATCCGAAGGCGGGAGCGAAGGGCACCAGTCTGTTTCTGGTGGAGGCCGATACGCCGGGCTTCGACAAGGGTAAGCGTCTGGAGAAGGTCGGTATGAAGGCTCAGGACACGTCGGAGCTGTTCTTTCAGGACGTCCGGGTGCCCAAGGAGAACCTGCTGGGCCAGGCCGGGATGGGCTTCGCCTACCTGATGCAGGAGTTGCCGCAGGAGCGCCTCACCGTCGCCATCGGAGGCTTGGCTTCAGCCGAAGCGGCGTTGCAATGGACGCTGGATTACACCCGCGAGCGCAAGGCTTTCGGCAAGTCGATTGCCGACTTCCAGAACACTCGTTTCAAACTGGCGGAAATGGCGACCGAAATTCAGATTGGTCGGGTCTTTGTCGACCGCTGTCTGGAGTTGCACCTAGAAGGCAAGCTCGATGTGCCGACGGCGGCGATGGCCAAGTACTGGGGCACCGACCTGCAATGCAAGGTCCTCGACGAGTGCGTGCAGCTGCATGGCGGCTACGGTTTCATGTGGGAATACCCGATCGCCCGGGCGTGGGCCGATGCGCGGGTACAACGGATTTATGCTGGCACGAATGAAATCATGAAGGAGATTATTGCGCGGTCGCTGTAATGCAGCGAGATCGTTCCCACGCTCTGCGTGGGAATGCAGCCCAGGACGCTCCGCGTCCCAAATCAAGAGCCGAACGCAGAGCGTCCGATGAGGCGTTCCCACGCAGAGCGCGGGAACGATCGGTGGCGCGTTATGGCGCAGGGTTCGGATGATCCTTGTGAATCGCCTCAATTCCTGAAGCACTTCATCCGACAGTTTCAGATCAAAACTGGCAATGTTGCTGTCCAGTTGCTCCAGCGACGTTGCCCCGATGATGTTGCTGGTCACGAACGGCTGTTGCGTCACGAATGCCAGCGCCATTTGCGCCGGGTCCAGGCCGTGTTCACGCGCCAGTGCCACATAGCGGCTGCACGCTGCTTCCGACTGGGGGTTGAAGTAGCGGCTGAAGCGGCTGTAGAGGCTCAGGCGGCCCTTCGGCGGGCGCGCGCCACCCTCGTACTTGCCTGACAGGAAGCCGAACGCCAGCGGCGAATAAGCCAGCAATCCGCACTGTTCGCGAATGGCGATTTCCGCCAGACCGACTTCGAAGCTGCGGTTGAGCAGGTTGTAGGGGTTCTGGATCGACACTGCGCGCGGCCAGCCGCGGGATTCGGCCAGGGCGAGGAAGCGCATCGTGCCCCACGGGGTTTCATTGGACAGGCCAATGTGGCGAATCTTGCCGGCCTTGACCTGTTCGTCGAGCGCTTCGAGGGTGTCCTCCAGCGGCGTCAGATTGGCTTCGATCTTGTGCTTATAGCCCAACTGCCGAAGAAATTGGTGCTGCGCTCCGGCCAGTGCAGTTGGTACAGGTCGATGTAATCGGTCTGCAAACGCTGGAGGCTGGCATCAACGGCCTCGGTGATGTGCTGTCGGTTGTGCCGCAGGTTTTTGTCGCGGATGTAGTCGATAGTGTTGCCGGGGCCGGCGATTTTGCTGGCCAAGATCCAGTCGGCACGATCGCCGCGGGTTTTGAAGTAATTGCCGATGTAGCGTTCCGTGTGGCGTAAGTTTCGGCCTTGGGAGGCACCGGGTACATTTCGGCGGTATCGATGAAATTGATCCCGGCGCTCTTGGCTCGCTCAATCTGGGCGAAGGCTTCAGCTTCGCTGTTTTGCTCACCCCAGGTCATGGTGCCGAGGCAGATTGCACTCACGTTCAGATTGGTCCGGCCTAGCTGGCGATAGTCCATCGGGTGCTCCTTGGGCAAAACAATCATAAAAGCAGGTTGAATTATTTTCGCAATCTGCATAATTGCGCACCTCTTTCTGCAGTGGAAGTGATGCGCCGCCGCCGAAGAATCTTGCCGTTGAACGGACGCGCCGACCCGAGCCCCCGAAAGCGTCTGTATCCGGCTGCCTTTGACTTGTCAAAGTACGCACTATTCAGTAAGATCCGCCGTCTAATTTACAGGGCGGCCCCTGAGGCTATAAAGAATGAAAACTTTTACTGCTAAACCGGAAACAGTACAGCGCGACTGGTTTGTCGTCGACGCTGCAGGTCAGACCCTGGGTCGTCTGGCCACCGAAATCGCGAGCCGTCTGCGTGGCAAGCATAAAGCTGAGTACACTCCTCACGTTGACACGGCGATTACATCGTCGTTATCAATGCCGAGCAGATTCGTGTAACCGTGCTAAAACCACCGACAAAATCTACTACTCCCACTCCGGTTTCCCGGCGG
>NZ_NKJI01000009.1 GCF_002277815.1 Pseudomonas sp. ERMR1:02 | reverse complement strand
TGCGGCATGTAGTAGATCGACTGCGCCGCCGTGGCGCCAACCGCCGCCACCGAAGGGCTGTAGTTGATTCGTCCGCCGCCGTCGACGCTCATCTCGGCGCGGAAAATCTTGAAGCTGTGGTCGGTCTTGTCCACCGCCAGCTGATAGCGGATATCGAACGGGTGACGCTTTATCCCGCTCTGGAACTGCTCGTAGCGATCGTTGGCCAGACGCACCGGCACACCGGCGCCGTACAACGCCGCCAGCGCTGCGTAGTAGACGAAAATGTTGTGGTCTTTAGAGCCGTAGCCGACGGTGTAGCCCGGGTGCATGTTCAGGTTGGCCAGGCCGAAACGCGACGGCGCGATCATCTTCGCGGTCTCGGTCGCGGTTTCCAGTGGGCACTGAGTGGCGACAACAAAATGCAGGGTCTTGGTCGCCGGGTCGTACCAGCCGTTGCCGTTGTCCGGTTCCATCGCTGCCGGTTCGATCGACGGCGTCTTGTAGCGCTCATCGAACACCAGCCAGTTGTCCGGCGGCGTATCGATCTGCTGCTTCATGCGCTCGGCGTAGAACAGACCGCGCTCGGTCAGGTTGCCATGCAGGTTCGGTTGGGATTCCACACCGGACGGCGGTTGCGCAGCATCGGGAACAGGATCGAATCCTTGAGACTGGCGAATTCGTCTTCGTCCGCCGAGGTCGCGCCACCCACACGCACGTAGCGGAAGCTGCCGTAGGGATCGCCTTCGTAGAACGGCGCTATATCGCCATAGCGGATTGCTTTGTCATTGAACTTGAGTTTGGCCTTGGCCTGGCGGAAGCGCTCGAAGTCGTTCCAGATCAGGATCGCCACCGGATGACCGATGAACATCGTACTTTGCCGGCTGGCAGCAGCGGATCAGGGCATGTTCTTCCGGAAAGACGATACCGTCCTTGACCAGGTCTTCGGCGTGACGATGCGGTCAGGCTGCAACTCGGCGCCCAGCCACGACAGATCGTAACCGTCGTAGATACGGTCAGCCTTGATGGTTTTCAGCAGCATGGCGTGGCCTTGTTGCTGCGGCCAGCCCGGCATGTCCTTGGCGCGGATGTCGCGCGCAAAGACCTTGCTGCCGCAGACTTTGGACAAGGCATCGTTACGGGCGCGCGCCTTGCCGTTGTTGCCGAGCCATTGCTCGGACGGCACGGTCACGCTGTTTTCCATCAAGGCCGCCAGCGCCTGACTGCTCAGCGGTATAAGCGTCACGCTCACACCCGCCACCAGCCCGCCCTGTAGGAACGAGCGCCGGGATATTTCACGGTTGGACATGGATCATCCTCTGGGCGGTTATGGGGTCCGCCCTTCTGGTTATGTACTGGAAATCTCGAGTCTTGCAGAAGCCCTTCTTGACGTTGCAAAGGGCTGAAATGACAGTGCAAAGCTGACCGAAAGGTTAAGTTTATAGACTTATGCGCTTGCGGCAAACAACCAGTTAGAAAAAAACTGACCAAAGAATCAAAATTCTTACGACCTCGGCCTCACATCTGATTTCAATCGGCCACAAAATTGTGTTCGACGCAGATCCAGGGTGGGAGCAACTGTCTTGATGTCTTTTATTTTGAAGATAGATCAGAGGGCAGCCGAACTCCCACAGTCGCAACCATGTGGTTTTCCAAAGCGCTTTACGAAGCAAATGCCCAGAAAGAGCAGACTGTCAGTGCAAGAGGAGAAAAAGCCAAATTTCAGACACAAAAAACCCCGGTCTTTCGACCAGGGTCTTTGCTATCGACTCGAAGTAACCAATACTGGCTTTCTTCGTAGCTCCAAGGCGTTCAGTGGGCCTTGAGGCAGATATGGCGCAGCGGACGGGACTCGAACCCGCGACCCCCGGCGTGACAGGCCGGTATTCTAACCGACTGAACTACCGCTGCGTATCGCTTTGAGCTGACGCTCAATTAACTCGTTTGATTGAAAGCTTCGGTACTTTTCAGTCACTAAATCAGTCAATCGCGAACCGAATGAATCCGATTCGTAAAATATGGCGCAGCGGACGGGACTCGAACCCGCGACCCCCGGCGTGACAGGCCGGTATTCTAACCGACTGAACTACCGCTGCGCGTCGGTGGAGGCATTTCAGCTTCCATCTTGCTTTCGCAAGACTCTCGGGAGTGGTGGGTGATGACGGGATCGAACCGCCGACATTCTGCTTGTAAGGCAGACGCTCTCCCAGCTGAGCTAATCACCCGTTTGCATCTCCGAGGCCGCGAAATTTACGCAGGTGGCGAACCTAAGTCAATAGCAGGATTGAAGTTTTTCTGAAAAAGACGAAATTCTTTCAATCGGTACAACATCGACAGCAGTCAGACAGCTTTCGCGAGCAGGCTCGCCCCCACAGTGGATCGCGTTTCTAATGTGGGAGCGAGCCTGCTCGCGAAGACGGCGGCACATTCAACGTCAATGCCTGGATTGCGGCTCAATCTACTCGCTATAAATCATCTTCTTGGTCATGCCGCCATCCACCACAAACTCCTGCCCCGTAACGAAACCGGCGTTCTTCGACAGCAGCCAGGCCACCATCGCCGCCACGTCCTCGACCGTCCCTACCCTGCCCGCCGGATGCTGCGCGTGATCAGTATCGGTCAGCGGTTCGGCACGGCGCACAGACGGGTCGCGCGTATCGATCCAGCCAGGGCTGACCGCATTGACGCGAATCTCCGGACCCAGACTGATGGCCAACGCGTGCGTCAGGGCCAACAGGCCGCCCTTGCTTGCCGCATATGCCTCGGTATCGGGTTCCGACTGCCCGGCGCGGGTCGAGGCCAGATTGACGATCGCCCCGCTATGAGCCCGCAGGTACGGCGCACAGTGTTTGGCCAACAGCATCGGACCACTGAGATTCACCGCCAGCACTCGATTCCAGTAGTTCAGATCGAGACTTTCCAGAGTGATGTTGTGTGGATCAGCCACTGCCGCATTGCACACCAACGCATCCAGGCGCCCGAACTGCCCCAGCACTCGGCAACACCCAACGCCACCTGCCCCTCGTTCGCGACGTCCATGGCGATGAACCAGGCATTTTCGCCAAGTACCTTCGCCACTTTCGATCCGCGCAAACGATCCAGATCCGTCAGCACAACCTGCCAGCCTTCACTGATCAGCCAGGCCGCGATACCCAGCCCGATGCCCCGTGCAGCGCCGGTCACCAGCGCTACACGGCCATTGGAGCCGATTGGCGTGGACAACTCGATCACAAGGCAGCCAACCCGCGCGCCAGATCGGCTTGCAGGTCTGCCACGTCTTCCAGACCGACCGCGATGCGGATCAGGCTGTCACGAATGCCCGCGGCTTCACGCTCTTGCGGCGCGAGACGGCCGTGGGAGGTGGTGCTCGGATGTGTGATGGTGGTCTTGCTGTCGCCCAGGTTGGCGGTGATCGAAATCAGGCGGGTTGCATCGATAAAGCGCCAGGCGCCCTCTTTGCCGCCCTTGACCTCGAAACTCACCACGGCACCGAAACCCTTTTGCTGGCGCTGGGCCAACTCGTGCTGCGGATGGCTCTTGAGGCCCGCGTAATGGACTTTCTCGATACCGTCCTGCTGCTCCAGCCACTCGGCTAACTCTTGGGCGTTGGCGCAATGCGCCTTCATCCGCAGGTTCAGGGTTTCCAGGCCCTTGAGGAAGATCCAGGCGTTGAACGGACTCAGGGTCGGCCCGGCGGTACGCAGGAAACCCACCACTTCTTTCATTTGCTCGCTGCGACCGGCCACGACCCCCCCCATACAACGACCTTGGCCGTCGATGAACTTGGTAGCCGAATGCACGACAATGTCCGCGCCCATTTTCAGCGGCTGCTGCAAGGCCGGGGTGCAGAAGCAGTTGTCGACCACCAGCATTGCGCCTTTGGCGTGAGCGATTTTCGACAGTTCGGCTATATCCACCAACTCGGCCAGCGGGTTGGACGGCGATTCGACGAACAGCAATTTAGTGTTGGCCTTGATCGCCGCATCCCAGCCGGACAAATCCGCCAGGGGCACGTAGTCGACTTCGACGCCAAAACGCTTGAAGTACTTCTCGAAGAGGCTGATGGTCGAGCCGAACACGCTGCGCGACACCAGCACGTGATCGCCGGCACTGCACAGACTCATCACCACCGCCATGATCGCGGCCATGCCGGTGGCGGTTGCCACGGCTTGCTCGGCGCCTTCCAGCGCGGCAATGCGCTCTTCGAAAGCACGCACGGTCGGGTTGGTGTAGCGCGAATAAACGTTGCCCGGTACTTCCCCGGCAAAACGCGCGGCCGCGTCGGCGGCGGTGCGAAACACATAGCTGGAAGTGAAGAACATCGGATCACCGTGTTCGCCTTCCGGCGTACGGTGCTGACCGGCACGTACGGCCAGGGTATCGAACGCTACGCCTTCGAGGTCGCTGTCCAACCGACCGGCATCCCAATCCTGACTCATGCTGTCACTCCTTGCTTGTTCGATAGTAGATACAAAACCGGCCTTGTAGGAGCGTGGCTTGCCCGCGAAGGCATCTTTGGAACCGCCAAAAGCGTCGCGGGCAAGCCTCACTCCTACTAGTTGTTGTACAGATCGATGATCGCGCTGACTGCCTGCGTCTTGACCTTGGAGGCATCGTTACGTGCCTGTTCGATCTTGTTCAGGTAAGCCTCATCGACGTCACCGGTGACGTAATGGCCATCGAACACTGCGCAATCGAACTTGTCGATCTTGATCTTGCCGCCACCGACCGCTTCGATCAAGTCAGGCAAGTCCTGATAGATCAGCCAGTCAGCACCGATCAGGTCGGCCACGTCTTGGGTCGAACGGTTGTGAGCGATCAGTTCGTGGGCGCTCGGCATGTCGATGCCGTAGACGTTCGGGAAGCGCACGGCCGGTGCTGCGGAGCAGAAGTAAACGTTCTTGGCGCCCGCTTCGCGCGCCATCTGGATGATCTGCTTGCAGGTGGTGCCGCGCACGATGGAGTCGTCCACCAGCATCACGTTCTTGCCGCGGAATTCCAGCTCGATCGCGTTGAGCTTCTGGCGTACGGATTTTTTCCGTGCCGCCTGACCCGGCATGATGAAGGTACGGCCGATGTAGCGGTTCTTCACGAAGCCTTCGCGGAACTTCACGCCCAGGTGGTTCGCCAGCTCCAGGGCTGCGGTACGGCTGGTGTCAGGGATCGGGATGACCACGTCGATATCGTGATCCGGACGCTCGCGCAGGATCTTCTCGGCGAGCTTTTCACCCATGCGCAGACGGGCCTTGTACACCGACACGCCGTCGATGATCGAATCCGGACGCGCCAGGTAAACGTGCTCGAAGATGCACGGGTCAGGGACGGGTTGGTCGCGCACTGACGGGTGTGCAGCTTGCCGTCTTCAGTGATGTAGACCGCTTCGCCCGGTGCCAGGTCGCGAATCAGGGTGAAACCGAGCACGTCCAGGGACACGCTTTCGGAGGCGATCATGTACTCGACGCCTTCGTCGGTGTGACGCTGGCCGAACACGATAGGGCGGATGCCGTGCGGGTCGCGGAAACCGACGATGCCGTAGCCGGTCACCATCGCCACGACCGCGTAACCACCGACGCAACGGTTGTGCACATCAGTGACGGCAGCGAACACGTCTTCTTCGGTAGGCTGCAACTTGCCGCGCTGGGCCAGTTCGTGTGCGAACACGTTAAGCAGTACTTCCGAATCAGAGTTGGTGTTGACGTGGCGCAGGTCAGATTCGTAAATCTCCTTGGCCAGTTGTTCAACGTTGGTCAGGTTACCGTTGTGCGCCAGGGTGATGCCGTAAGGCGAGTTGACGTAAAACGGTTGAGCTTCGGCCGACGTCGAGCTGCCCGCGGTCGGATAACGCACATGGCCGATACCCATGTGACCGACCAGGCGCTGCATGTGACGCTGCTGAAACACGTCACGCACCAGGCCATTGTCCTTGCGCAGGAATAACCGGCCATCATGGCTGGTCACGATACCGGCAGCGTCCTGGCCGCGGTGCTGGAGGACGGTTAGCGCGTCATACAGCGCCTGATTGACGTTCGACTTACCGACGATACCGACGATGCCACACATGCGACGCAACCCCTACTTAATGGATCTGAACTGAACACTACTCACTGAGGCGTTTTGGCCATCGGCAAGAGGTGCTCCTTGAACGGTATATCAGCGGGTACGCTGATTCCGCTGGCAAGCCACTGACTGCTCCACCCGAGAATCAGGTTTTTGGACCAGTCTGCAACCAATAGAAATTTTGGCACGAGCTGTGACTGTTGCCACCACTCGTCGTGCTGTACCGGCCCCAGGCTCAACAGCCCGACCGCCACAACCACCAGCAACCCGCCACGCGCGGCGCCGAAGGCCATGCCGAGGAATCGATCGGTCCCGGAAAGCCCGGTGACGCGTACCAACTCGCCGATCAGATAATTGATCATTGCGCCTACCACCAGGGTGGCGACAAACATGATGGCACAGCCCGCGATCACGCGAGCCGAAGGTGTCTGGATATATCCGCCGAGGTACTCGGACAATGAGCCACCAAACATCCAGGCAACGACTCCTGCGATGATCCAGGTCACCAGCGACAGAGCTTCTTTGACGAAGCCGCGGCTCAGACTGATCAATGCGGAGATGGCGACGATTGCAACGATCGCCCAGTCAACCCAGGTTAATGGCACAGTGCAGCCTACAGACGGATAAGGCGGCGCATTTTAGCAGAGCCCATGCTTGTCGGTAAGCTGCGATTGTCAGTGCATTTCAAATCAGGGCGATAGATTTAGCCGCGCTCTGGCTGAAAGCGCACCACAAATCCCTTGAGGTTCTGCTGACGGTTCAACAAGTCACGCAGACGATCGGCCTCGGCGCGCTCGATCAGCGGCCCGACAAACACCCGGTTCTTGCCGTCGGCAGAGCGGATATAGGCGTTATAACCCTGGCTGCGCAGGGTTTTCTGCAGTTTTTCCGCGCTTTCACGGTTTGACAGGCTGGCCAGTTGCACCGACCAACTGATCGACAGACCATTGGCGTCGACACGGCTTTGGGTGGTGTCTGGCTTGCCCGGGGCAGCCGTGATGGGCTGGGAAGGCGCTGTTGCAGGTTTAGCGGCCAGTGCCGGAACCGGAGCTGGCGACGGTTTGACCGGTTTGGCAGCTGGCGCCGGTGCAGCGGGCGCGGCCGGAGCGATCGGCGCTGCGGGCTCGTCCTGTGCAAGATCGTCGTCGCTCGGCACCGGTTCCTGAGGCAAGGCTTGCGGCTCAGGCACCACCACCGGCTCAACCTGAACTTGCGGTACCGAAGGTGCTTGCGGCGCAGACGGGGCTTCGACCGTTACCTGGCGCAGATCATCCTGACGGGAAAACAGCATCGGCAGGAAAATCACCGCCAGCGCCACCAGAACCAGGGCGCCGACCATGCGCTGTTTGTAGGCTTTATCCAGCAACGCCATTTGCCGCTTCCTCCGTGGAGTGCCGGGCCAGCCAATCCAGGGCCTCGGCGACACAATAAAATGATCCGAACAACAGAATTTCGTCGTCGCTCGTTGCCAGTGCGCACTGCCCTTCCAGGGCAGCGGCCACGCTGCCATAGGACGTTACCGAAGCACCGCGCTTGTGCAGCGCTGCGTGCAATTGAGCTACCGGCCGCGCCCTCGGCGAATCCAGCGGTGCAACGGCCCAATGCTCGACACTAGCACTCAATTCACCGATAACACCATCCAGATCCTTGTCTGCCAGCAACCCGAACACCGCCAGACGCTTGCCGGCCGGTGGACGACTGTCCAGACGCCGGGCCAGATACTCCGCCGCATGCGGGTTATGCCCCACATCCAGCAACAGATTCAGACGCTTGCCCTTCCAGTCGAACTGCCGGCGATCGAGGCGACCGACTACGCGCGTCGCATGCAGCGCCTGGATAATCTGCGCATCCACCCAAGGCAAACCGAGCAGCAGATAGGCTTGCAACGCCAGCGCCGCGTTTTCCATCGGCAGATCGAGCAAGGGCAAATCGCGCAACTCGACTACACGGCCTTGGGTGTCAACACCGCGCCATTGCCAGTTGTGATCGGTGATACCAAGGTCAAAATCGCGCCCACGCAGAAAAAACGGGCAATTGAGCTCGCGCGCTTTATCCAGCAGCGGTTGCGGAGGATTCAGGTCGCCACAGAGCGCCGGTGCGCCCTGGCGGAAGATACCGGCCTTCTCGTAGGCCACGGACTCACGGGTATCACCCAGGTAATCAGCATGATCGACGCCAATGCTGGTGACCAGCGCCATGTCGGCGTCCACCACGTTAACGGTGTCCAGACGCCCGCCCAGACCGACTTCCAGCACTACAGCGTCGAGCCCGGACTGTTGAAACAGCCAGAACGCCGCCAGGGTGCCCATCTCGAAATAGGTCAGGGAAGTGTCACCGCGCGCCGCCTCGACCGCAGCGAAGGCCTGGCACAGCTCGGCGTCAGTGGCCTCGACGCCATTGACCTGCACTCGCTCGTTGTAACGCAGCAGGTGCGGGGAATTGTAGACACCGACTTTCAGGCCCTGGGCCCGTAGCAACGAAGCCACGAACGCACAGGTGGAGCCCTTGCCGTTGGTGCCGGTGACCGTGATCACCCGAGGCGCCGGCTTGCCCAGTCCCATGCGGGACGCTACCTGTTGCGAGCGCTCAAGGCCCATGTCGATGGCCGAGGGGTGCAACTGCTCAAGGTAGGCGAGCCACTCGCCAAGGGTACGCTGGGTCATATGTTGGCAGGCACCGGTGGAACGACGATCGGTTCGATTGGCGCGGCGACGAATTTCGGCGTCGGCAGGCCCATCATTTGCGCCAGCAGGTTGCCCAGGCGCGGACGCAGTTCCTGACGGTGAATGATCATGTCGATTGCACCGTGCTCCAGCAGGAATTCACTGCGCTGGAAGCCTTCCGGCAGTTTTTCGCGCACCGTCTGCTCGATGACTCGCGGACCGGCAAAACCGATCAGGGCTTTTGGCTCGCCGACGATCACGTCGCCCAGCATCGCCAGACTGGCGGAAACACCACCGTAGACCGGGTCGGTCAGCACGGAAATGAACGGAATGCCTTCTTCACGCAGACGCGCCAATACCGCGGAGGTCTTGGCCATTTGCATCAGGGAAATCAACGCTTCCTGCATCCGTGCACCACCGGAGGCGGAGAAGCAGATCATCGGGCAGCGCTGTTCCAGCGCGTAGTTGGCAGCGCGCACAAAGCGTTCACCAACGATGGCACCCATCGAACCACCCATGAAGGAAAATTCGAATGCCGAGACCACAACCGGCATGCCCAGCAGGGTACCGCTCATGGAGACCAGCGCGTCTTTTTCACCGGTCTGCTTCTGCGCAGCGGTCAGGCGGTCCTTGTACTTCTTGCCGTCACGGAACTTCAGACGGTCAACCGGCTCCAGGTCTGCACCCAGTTCGGCACGGCCTTCAACGTCGAGGAAAATGTCGATACGGGCGCGGGCACCGATACGCATGTGGTGATTGCACTTGGGGCAAACGTCCAGGGTCTTTTCCAGCTCCGGACGATACAGCACAGCCTCGCAAGACGGGCATTTGTGCCAAAGACCTTCAGGCACCGAGCTCTTCTTGACCTCGGAACGCATGATCGAAGGGATCAGTTTGTCTACTAACCAGTTGCTCATGCTTACTTTCTCCAGTACCGGCGGCCCGAACGCTTTGGTTCGCAGCCCCGCGTATGCCCTTGAGCTAAATTCATGTGTGCGGCGATGTTTGATGAATGGCCGGGTCAGTGAAGCGTGACCAGCGTACGACCCATCAATCCTCAGCCGTTTTGTTCAGTGCAGTGGACGGCGGCAGTCTGCCAGCCGTCACATCATCTACGTGCTCGCGCGTACCGCCTCGATGAACGCCTTGATCTTTGCGTGATCCTTGATGCCCTTGCTCGCCTCCACCCCGCCACTCACATCCACGGCATAAGGCCGAACCCGCGCCACCGCTTCGGCAACGTTATCCGGGGTCAGGCCGCCCGCCAGGATGATTGGCTTGCTCAAGCCCTGCGGTATCAGTGACCAGTCGAACGCTTCGCCGGTTCCACCGGGAATACCTTCGACATAGGCGTCGAGCAGGATACCGCTGGCGCTGGGATAGGCATCGCAAGCCCCGGCGATGTCATCACCGGCCTTGACTCGCAACGCCTTGATGTACGGACGATGCCAGCCTTCACAGTCTTCAGCGGCTTCATCGCCATGGAACTGCAACAGGTCCAGCGGCACGGCGTCGAGGATTTCCCCCAACTCGCAACGGCTGGCATTGACGAACAGCCCGACGGTCGTGACAAACGGCGGGAGCGCCTTGATGATCGCACGTGCCTGCTGGAACGTGACCGCCCGCGGGCTCTTGGCGTAAAACACGAATCCGATGGCATCAGCCCCGGCTTCGACCGCTGCCAACGCATCCTCTATGCGGGTAATCCCGCAAATCTTGCTGCGAACGGCTGACATGTCGATAAAACCTCGCGGCAAATCCGAGAAAGTCCCGGATGGTAACAAAAGCGTTCGAGGGCGTCAGCCGTCAAGTTCGGAGAAACCGGTGAGGAAGTGTGGCCCGATATATCGCTCGGGTAATTCAAACTCGTCGCGGTATTCGACCTGCACCAGATACAGACCAAATGGATGTGCCGTCACCCCGCCTGTACGACGGATACGACTCTCCAGCACTTCTTTCATCCACTCCACCGGACGCTCGCCAGCACCAATGGTCATGAGCACACCGGCGATGTTACGCACCATGTGGTGCAGGAAAGCACTGGCACGGATATCCAGCACGATCATCTTGCCGTGGCGCGTGACGCGCAGGTGGTGCAGCTCCTTGATTGGCGACTTGGCCTGGCACTGGCCGGCGCGGAAGGCGCTGAAATCATGGGTGCCCACCAGGTATTGAGCCGCTTCGGCCATGCGCTCGACGTCCAGCGGACGATGGTTCCAGGTGATTCTTCGTTCAGGTGCGCCGGACGGATCTGATCGTTGTAGATCACATAGCGGTACCGACGGGCGATGGCCTTGAACCGTGCATGAAAATGCGCCGGCATGACCTTGGCCCAACTGACGCTGACGTCGTGCGGCAAATTGATATTGGCGCCCATCACCCAGGCTTTCATCGATCGCTCGACCTGAGTGTCGAAATGCACCACCTGGCCGCAGGCGTGCACACCGGCATCGGTACGTCCGGCGCAAAGCAAGGAAACAGGTGAATCGGCAACTTTGGACAAGGCGTTTTCGAGGGTTTCCTGCACGGTAAGCACGCCGGACGCCTGGCGCTGCCAGCCGCGATAGCGCGAGCCTTTGTATTCAACGCCCAACGCGATCCGGAAAAAGCCGTCGGCAACCATTTCGGCGGCCGGGTTATCTATGTTTGCCAAGGGGTGACAGCCTGCTGATGTTCGCTAAGGCGGGCATTATAAGGCTGTGAGGTGGGGATGCCAGCGGTGTGTGGGTTTTGTGGTTTATCGGGTTGAGGTGTGTGGTGGATGTGAGGGCCTCTTCGCGGGCAAGCCTCGCTCCTACAGGATTTGTGTTGACCTGTAGGAGCGAGGCTTGCCCGCGAAAGCGGTGGATCAGCCGCCATCACCCTACCGCCAGAAACAAAAACGGCAGCCTCACCGGGCTGCCGTTTTGTTTTCAACAATTCCTATCAATCAAGCCAGACGCGAAAGCATCTCCCTGGCTTCGCTCTTCTGACCGTCATCGCCTTCGGTCACCACCTCATTAAGGATATCGCGGGCACCGTCGTTGTCGCCCATATCAATGTAGGCCTGAGCCAGATCGAGCTTGGTGGCGACTTCGTCGGTGCCGGACAGGAAATCGAATTCCGGTTCGTCGTCCACAGTCGCCAGGGCGTCATCCACGGTGAAGGTTGGCTCACTGAAGTCCTGGGAGAGGCGATCCAGCTGGAAGTTTACATCATCCAGCTCGGCGGCAAACGCATCCGGAGCCGCCGGAGCCGCCGGAGCGTCCATCTCATCCGCCAGGGACAAGTCGAAATCGGCCGGTAGTTCCAGGTCGTCCAGCGTCACTTGCGGGACCGCCGGCACTTCGGCAACAGGCAGATCCTTGATGTCGTCATCCAGGCTCAGCAGGAAATCGTCTTCGGCCAGGGTCGCCGGCGAAGGCTCGCCACCGAGATCCATGTCCAGGTCAAAGTCTGACAGATCGTCGAGGTTTTCCTTGATCTCAGTCTGCTGTTGCAGCACCGACTCGAAGCTCAGATCGTCGTCGAGCGGAAAATCTTCCAGCTCGTCCAGCGCTGCAGCTTCCGGCTCCGCTTGCGGCGCTGGCGTAACGGCTGCTGGCGTAATGGTATCCAGATCATCCAGGCTCAGATCGAAGGCGCTGTCGAAATCGTCATCGGCCGGTGTCGGTGTCGGTGCTTGCGGCTCATCCAGCAGCAGATCCTTGACGTATTGCGCATCCAGCTCGGCAACGGCGGCAGCCGCAGCGATTCCACCGGCTGCGACCAGCGCCATGGCCGGGAAGCGGTTTTTCAGCTTTTCGACCTGGGCGAAATTGTCGCCATTAGCCACCAACTGACGCTCCTGAACCACGAACGCATCGCGATCGCCCTGCTGACCGTAGACCTCCATCAGTTTCAGGCGCAAATCACTGCGCTGCGGCTCACGCTTGACGCCCTCTTCCAGCAGCGCCGCAGCCTGATTCAGCCGACCACCGGCAATATGCGATTGTGCCTGGCCCAACACGTCGTCAGAACGCTCGGCGGCCGGAGCGACCAGCGGTGCGGCGATCGGTGGTGTGACCACAACCGGAGCAATAACCGGGGCGGGTGCCGGAGCCGGGGTTGGTGCAACCGGCGGCAT
This sequence comes from Pseudomonas sp. ERMR1:02, assembly GCF_002277815.1. Taxonomy (GTDB): domain Bacteria; phylum Pseudomonadota; class Gammaproteobacteria; order Pseudomonadales; family Pseudomonadaceae; genus Aquipseudomonas. The sequence continues at coordinate 215,698 of NZ_NKJI01000009.1, read as the reverse complement.
GGTGGCGAGTTTCACGCTTGGCGGCGGAACTTCCAGGCCTTCGAAGCTGCTTTCCGGCAGATCGAGATCGGCGGAAAACGGCTGCTCTTCGGCCAGGGCGCGGGCCATTCGCAGATGCTTCTCGGCTTCCTGCTGGGCTTTGCGACGTCGGGCCAGCAACAGCAGCAACAGCAGCACAACCACTGCCCCGCCACCGGCCAAGCCCAGGAGCCATGGATTGGTCAGCAACTCGTTGAATTTCTGCTCGTCGGAGGCTGTCGGTGCAGGCTGCACGGGTTGCTCGGCCGGAGCCAGAGCCGGGGCAACTTCAGGCGTAACGGCGGCCGGTGTTGCCGGCACAGGCTCGACAGGTGTTGTCGCAGGGCTGGTCGCCAGTTCAGCCGTGATCGCCGGAGCGGTCGCGGCAGCAGAGGCAGCCGGCGCACCTGCAGCACCTTCGGCCTGCAACTTGGCCAGTTGATTGTTCTTCAGTTCGATGAGGCGCTGCAGCTTGTCCATCTGACTTTGCAGATCGGTCATGCGGCTTTTCAGTTCCTCGTTGCCACGACGGCTCGTGTCAAGGTTTTCCTGAGTAACAGCCAGTTTGTTGCTCAGCGCCTTGGCATCACCTGCAGCACCTTTACCACGGGCCTTGCCGGACTCTGCAGAGACCAGGCTCAACTTGTCCGGGCCCGCTTGCGTCGAAACCGCCTCACCGCGACCGCGGTTGGTGGCATCGAGTTGCTGCTGACCCGACCCCGGTTTCGCTACATAGCGACGACCCTGACGCCATGCAGTATTCTGCGCAGCCACTTCGGCAATGGCCTTGGGTTGCGGCAGGCCGGTGCTTTGTGCCTGATCAGGCAGACGTAGCACCTGACCGGTTTTCAAGCGGTTGATGTTGCCGTCGATAAAGGCATCCGGGTTCAGCGCCTGGATGGCCAGCATGGTTTGTTGAATCGACCCGCCGCTCCGTGCCTTCGCGGCGATTTCCCACAGGGTATCGCGCGGCGTGGTGGTGTATTGGGATGGCTTGGTCGCACCGGTGACCGGCGCCGTAACGCCTTGGGTCGGCGCAGGTTGCGCAGCCGCTTCAGCGGTTTGCGGCGAAAATTTGGATGGATCGAGCAGCACGCTGTACTCGCGCAACAGGCGACCGTTGGGCCACATCACTTGAACCAGGAATTTCACCATCGGTTCGGAGAGAGGCTTGCTGGAGGTCACACGCAGGATGCTTTTGCCGCTGGCGTTCAATACCGGGGTGAAGGTCAGGTCGTTGAGAAACGCCTGGCGGTCAACACCGGCCTTGGCGAATTCTTCAGGCAAAGCCAGGCTCGGCACCACTTCGGCAGCGGTGAGCTCCTTGACGTCGAGCAACTCGATTTCCGCCACCAGCGGCTGGTTCAGCGTCGATTTCAGGGTCAATTCCCCGAGCCCGAGGGCATGCGCCATACCGGAGGACAGCGCCGAGGCGGCCGCTATTGCTAACACCAGTTTGCGAACTTGAACCATAGCTAATCCTTAGTTTGAACATTCCTCGGCCAGCGAGAAGGTGTTGATTACCGCTGCCGTAAGGCATTGCGCGCGGAGACGAAGGGTCGTCGCGCGCGATCGTTTCGTGCATGCCCCGCAAAGCCCCGCAGGGTGGCTCGCCTTCAGCATTGCGGCCAAGCATAACGCTCGTTCGGAACCATTCGAAAAATTGTTGCCAAGTATCTTTTACAGCAGGTCTTTTATCAACAATTCAGCCAGCTGCACAGCATTGAGCGCGGCGCCTTTGCGTACGTTATCTGACGTCAGCCACACATTTAGTTCCGACAGGTCGTCGATACCGTGGCGCACCCGACCAACGTAAACCACATCCTGCCCTACCGCATCGCCGACCGGGGTTGGGTAATCACCGGCTTCGACCAATTCGATGCCGGGGGCATCCTCCAGCGCAGCGTTGACTTTCGCCAGGTCAATCTCGCTTGCAGACTGCAAGGTCACGCTAAAGCTATCGCCAAAAAATACCGGGGCTTGAATGCAAGTGACAGAAATCTTTAATGCAGGCAGCGCCATGACCTGACGCAGCTCACGCACCAAGCGTTTTTCCAGAAGAGTATGACCTTGTTCATCCGGCTTGCCGACCTGGGCCAGCAGGTTAAATGCCATCTGTCGGTCAAAGAAAGTCGGCTCCAGAGGACGCACATTGAGCAGTTCGGCGGTTTGCCGCGCCAGCTCGGTCACGGCTTCGCGACCTTGGGCAGACACGGCCAGACTCGCCGTCACGCTGATCCGCTGCAAGTCGAGCAAGCCCAACAACGGTGCGAGCACCACCGCCAGCGTGGTGGCCGATGGGCTCGGGCTGCTGATCTGAAATGGTTTTTTCAGGCTGGCCAACACGTGCGCATTGGCTTCCGGCACCACTTGGGGTGCTTGATTGGCCGGCAAAGCGCCGGATAGATCGATGACCGAGCAACCAGCCGCCGTGGCGCGCGCGGCGAAACTCAGGGTCGCCGCCGGGCCTGCGGCGAAGAACACCAGCTGTACCTTGCTGAAATCGAATTCATCGACTTCCCGCACACGCACGTTCTTGCCGCGAAACGGCACAGAACTGCCGGCGGACTCACTGCTGGCCAACAAGTGCAGATTGCCGACCGGGAAGTCGCGCTCTTCGAGAATCTGCACGAGCGTTTCGCCGACAGTACCGGTGGCGCCGATCACGGCAATATCAATGGTCTGGCTCATGGTTTTACCTCTGGCGAAACGGGGGGAGCGGCACTTTACCGGGTGGTGGTCATGCAGGCAATTTCTGCCGGGGATTTGCGGGGCCTGACAGGCCGCCTTCGCGGGCAAGCCTCGCTCCTACAGGGAATCTCGCTGCCCTTGTAGCAGCGAGGCTTGCCCGCGAAGGGGCCCCGACTGGCGAAACTCTTTCCATAAAAAAAACCCGCACCTCTTTCAAGGCACGGGCTCTTTTATTACATCAATCGATCAACGCTCAAGCAGGATCCGCAGCATGCGACGCAGCGGCTCGGCCGCGCCCCACAGCAGTTGGTCGCCGACGGTGAACGCGCCAATGAACTGCGAACCCATGTTCAGCTTGCGCAGACGGCCGACCGGCACGTTCAGGGTGCCGGTGACTTTCGTCGGGCTCAGCTCCTGCATGCTGATATCGCGGTTGTTCGGCACCAGCTTGACCCATGGGTTGTGCTGGCTGATCAGCCCTTCGATATCAGCGATCGGCACGTCTTTGTTCAGCTTGATGGTCAGCGCCTGGCTGTGGCAACGCATGGCGCCGACGCGCACGCAGATGCCATCCACCGGGATCGGGCTCTTGAAGCGACCGAGGATCTTGTTGGTCTCGGCCTGGGCCTTCCACTCTTCTCGGCTCTGGCCGTTCGGCAGTTCCTTGTCGATCCACGGGATCAGGCTGCCGGCCAGCGGTACGCCGAAGTTTTCAGTCGGATACGCGTCGCTGCGCATGGCTTCGGCAACACGACGGTCGATGTCGAGGATGGCGCTGGCCGGATCGGCCAGTTGATCGGCGACCGCGGCGTGGGTTACACCCATTTGCTTGATCAGTTCACGCATGTGCTGCGCGCCGCCACCGGATGCCGCCTGATACGTCATGGCGCTCATCCACTCCACCAGACCGGCTTCGAACAGGCCACCCAGGCCCATCAGCATCAGGCTGACAGTGCAGTTGCCGCCGATGTAGTTCTTGGTGCCCGCATCCAGCTGCTGGTCGATGACCTTGCGGTTGACCGGATCCAGAACGATAACCGCGTCATCCTGCATACGCAGGCTGGAAGCGGCGTCGATCCAGTAACCCTGCCAGCCGGCTTCGCGCAGCTTCGGGAAGACTTCGCTGGTGTAGTCGCCACCCTGGCAGGTCAGAATCACGTCGAGGGTTTTCAGCTCTTCAATGCTGTAAGCGTCCTTGAGCGGAGCAATGTCCTTGCCCACGGACGGGCCTTGGCCACCGACATTGGAAGTGGTGAAAAACACCGGCTCGATAAGATCAAAATCCTGCTCTTCCAGCATCCGCTGCATGAGCACGGAACCGACCATACCGCGCCAACCGATCAGACCTACACGTTTCATCGCAACTACACCTTCTTGAAAAGTGGGCCGCTGCTTTCGGGGATGAAAGTGGCAGCGGGCCCGAGAGATTACAGATTCTGCAGCGCGGCGACTACTGCGTCACCCATTTGCTGCGTACCGACTTTAGTGCAACCGGTCGACCAGATGTCACCGGTGCGCAAGCCCTGATCCAGCACCAGGCTGACGGCTTTCTCGATGGCATCGGCCGCGGCCTGCTGATTGAAGCTGTAACGCAGCATCATCGACACCGACAGAATGGTCGCCAACGGGTTGGCGATGCCCTGGCCCGCGATGTCCGGCGCCGAACCGTGACACGGCTCATACATGCCTTTGTTGTTGGTGTCCAGGGACGCCGACGGCAGCATGCCGATGGAACCGGTGAGCATCGATGCCTGGTCGGACAGGATGTCGCCGAACATGTTGTCGGTGACGATCACGTCGAACTGCTTCGGTGCACGTACCAGTTGCATGGCGGCGTTGTCGACATACATGTGGCTCAGTTCGACTTCAGGGTAATCCTTCGCGACCTGCTCGACCACTTCACGCCACAGCTGGCTGGACGCCAGTACGTTGGCCTTGTCCACCGAGCACAGCTTCTTGTTGCGCACCATGGCCATGTCGAAACCAACACGGGCGATGCGACGGATTTCACTTTCGCTGTACGGCAGGGTGTCGTAGGACTGACGCTCGCCGTTTTCCAGGGTACGGGTGCCGCGTGGCGCGCCGAAATAGATGCCGCCGGTCAGTTCGCGAACGATCAGGATGTCCAGACCGGAAACGATTTCCGCTTTCAGGCTGGAAGCCTCGGCCAGTTGCGGGTACAGGATGGCCGGACGCAGGTTGCCGAACAGGCCCAGTTGCGCACGGATTTTCAGCAGACCACGCTCAGGGCGGATGTCACGCTCGATGGTGTCCCATTTCGGGCCGCCAACGGCGCCCAACAGCACGGCATCGGCCGCACGGGCACGTTCCAGGGTTTCATCGGCCAGGGGCACGCCGTGTTTGTCGATGGCCGCGCCACCGATCACGTCGTGGCTCAACTCGAAGCCCAGGGCGTACTTGTCGTTGGCCAGCTCCAGTACCTTGACCGCTTCGGCCATGATTTCCGGGCCAATACCGTCACCTGGGAGAATCAGAATCTGCTTGCTCATGCTTTCCTCATGTCATCAGTCGGCGCGCCCTTGGGCGCACCCGGAAAAAGTCTATCGCTCGGCCATCAGCACCAGCACATCTGTACTGAACGAACCATCGGCCTCAATCTCAAAATATTCGCGTACTTCGTTGCCCATCGACTGCTGCAATTCGCGGATTGCCGCGCGCATCACCTGCGGTGTACGCATGCGTTCGACCCAGGAGTTGTACTCCAGACGCAGACGCTGACGGGTGGTACTGCGGGTATGCAAACCCGCTTCGCTGACCTGACGCAACCACTCCCCGGCGGAATAATCGCGCACATGGCTGGTGTCACGCAGCACTTCGACGCTTTGCAGGTAAGTGTCGAACAACGGGCTGCCCGGTGACAACACATCGATGAACGCCGCGACACCGCCCGGTTTCAGCACTCGACGCACTTCCCGCAGGGCCAGGCCGAGATCGCTCCAGTGGTGCGCCGAATAACGGCTGAAGACGAAATCGAACTCGCCATCGGCGAATGGCAGGCGCTCGGCCGCGCCGTTGACTGTGGTGACATTGCTCAGACCACGATCAACCGCCGCAGCGGCGACCACATCGAGCATTTGCTGGGACAAATCGTAGGCCACTACTTCTTTCACCAGCGAAGCCACATGAAAACTCACGTGACCGGCGCCGCAGCCCAGGTCCAGCACACGGGCATCTCCCTGCCCCGCCAGTTCGGCCTGTAGCAGTGCGAATTCGGTGCCTTGAGCGTGGACGGCGCTGCTCAGGTAGGCCGCGGCCTGTTCTCCGAATTGCTTCTGGACTACCTGACTGTGCTGGGCGGTGCTGGTCATGGGGACTTCCTTTTGGGGGTTAGTCTTGCGGTGTTTGTCCGGGCCTCTTCGCTGGCAAGCCAGCTCCTACAGGGAAATAGGTTTCAACTGTAGGAGCTGGCTTGCCAGCGAAAGCGTCATCACGTCTTATGCAAAATCAAGCGTCGCGAAACAACCATGGCTGGCTCGCACGGTGCTTGCCTTCAAACCTCGCAATTGCCTCGTGGTCCTGCAACGTCAGGCCGATATCGTCCAGACCATTGAGCAAACAGTGTTTGCGGAACGCGTCGATTTCGAAGCTCAGCACCTTGCCATCCGGACGGGTCACAGTCTGGGCTTGCAGGTCGATCTGCAACTGATAACCCGGATCGGCCTCGACCTGCTTGAACAATTCATCGACTTCTGCGTCGCTCAAGATGATCGGCAGCAAGCCGTTCTTGAAGCTGTTGTTAAAGAAGATGTCGGCGTAGCTCGGCGCGATGATGCTGCGAAAACCGTATTCTTCCAGCGCCCACGGCGCGTGCTCGCGGCTGGAACCGCAACCGAAGTTTTCTCTGGCCAGCAGCACGCTGGCGCCTTGATAACGCTCGGCGTTGAGGACGAAGTCCTTGTTCAGCGGGCGCTTGGAGTTGTCCTGGTAAGGCTGGCCGACATCCAGGTAGCGCCACTCATCGAACAGGTTCGGGCCGAAACCCGTGCGCTTGATCGACTTCAAAAACTGTTTCGGGATGATCTGGTCGGTGTCGACGTTGGCACGATCCAGAGGCGCGACAAGTCCAGTATGTTGGGTAAATGCTCTCATTTTTACTGCGCTCCCTGGATCAATTCACGGACGTCGATGAAACGACCGTTCACAGCGGCGGCCGCGGCCATGGCCGGGCTGACGAGGTGGGTACGGCCACCGGCGCCCTGACGGCCTTCGAAGTTGCGGTTGGAAGTCGAGGCGCAATGCTCGCCGGACTCCAAACGGTCCGGGTTCATCGCCAGGCACATCGAGCAACCCGGCTCACGCCATTCGAAACCGGCTTCGAGGAAAATCTTGTCCAGGCCTTCCGATTCAGCCTGTGCCTTCACCAGGCCCGAGCCCGGCACCACGATGGCCTGCTTGATGGTCGACGCCACTTTGCGGCCCTTAGCGATCACTGCCGCAGCGCGCAGGTCTTCGATCCGCGAGTTGGTGCAGGAGCCGATAAACACACGGTCCAGCTGAATATCGGTGATCGCCTGATTGGCGGTCAAACCCATGTATTTCAAGGCGCGCTCGATGGAACCGCGCTTGACCAGGTCCATTTCCTTCGCAGGATCCGGCACGTTCTGATCGACAGCCAACACCATCTCGGGCGAGGTGCCCCAGCTGACTTGCGGCTTGATTTGAGTAGCATCGAGCTCGACGATGGTGTCGAACTTCGCATCGACGTCGGACACCAGGTCTTTCCAGGCTTCAACGGCCAAATCCCATTCCGCGCCTTTCGGGGCGAATGGACGGCCCTTCACGTAAGCCACGGTTTTTTCGTCGGTGGCCACCAGACCTACGCGAGCGCCGGCCTCGATGGACATGTTGCAGATGGTCATGCGCCCTTCGACGGACAGGTCGCGAATCGCGCTGCCGGCGAATTCGATGGCGTGGCCGTTACCGCCGGCGGTGCCGATCTTGCCGATCACGGCGAGGACGATGTCCTTGGCGGTGACGCCGAATGGCAGTTTGCCTTCCACCGACACCAGCATGTTTTTCATTTTCTTGGCGACCAGGCACTGGGTGGCGAGCACGTGCTCGACCTCGGAAGTGCCGATACCGTGAGCCAGGGCACCGAACGCGCCGTGGGTCGAGGTATGGGAGTCGCCGCAGACCACGGTCATACCCGGCAAGGTGGCACCCTGCTCCGGGCCGATGACGTGAACGATGCCTTGGCGGACGTCATTCATCTTGAATTCGACGATGCCGTATTCGTCACAGTTATCGTCGAGAGTCTGGACCTGCAAACGCGAGACCTCATCGGCAATGGCTTCGATGCCGCCCTTGCGCTCTGGAGTTGTCGGAACGTTGTGGTCCGGGGTCGCGATGTTGGCATCGATGCGCCAAGGCTTGCGCCCGGCCAGACGCAAGCCTTCGAAGGCTTGCGGCGAGGTCACTTCATGGATGATGTGACGATCGATGTAGATCAGCGCAGAGCCATCGTCGCGCTGCTTGACCAAATGCGAATCCCAGAGCTTGTCGTAGAGCGTTTTGCCGGCCATCAGACGGTTTCCTCATCAGCTTGTTTCTATGCCCCGGGTTTCGAAGTCTTCAATAACCCTTTGGCTTGTGAGGCTGATCCTATGGGGTTACATTAAATAACTCAAATTCATATTTTTCATGCTTTGGATAACCAACTGGAATACATCCATGGACCTGGCCAATCTCAATGCCTTTATTGCCATCGCCGAGACGGGAAGCTTCTCTGGCGCGGGCGAGCGGCTGCATCTGACCCAACCGGCCATCAGTAAACGCATCGCCGGGCTGGAACAGCAATTGAAGGTGCGGTTGTTCGATCGGCTGGGCCGTGAAGTCGGCCTGACCGAGGCCGGCCGCGCCCTGCTGCCCCGTGCCTACCAGATTCTGAACGTCCTCGATGATACGCGCCGCGCCTTGACCAACCTCACGGGTGAAGTGACCGGTCGTCTGACCCTCGCCACCAGTCACCACATCGGCCTGCACCGTTTACCACCTTTATTAAGGGAGTACACCCGACGCTACCCTGACGTCGCGCTGGACATTCAATTTCTCGATTCTGAAGTGGCCTACGAGGAAATCCTGCATGGCCGTGCGGAATTGGCGGTCATCACCCTGGCGCCGGAGCCCCACGCACTGGTCAAGGCCACGCCGGTGTGGGACGACCCGCTAGACTTCGTGGTCGCCCCCGAGCACTCACTGATCAACAACGGCAGGGTCAGCCTGGCGGACATCGCACGACATCCGGCGGTATTTCCCGGCGGCAACACCTTCACCCACCATATCGTCCAGCGCCTGTTCGAAGCCCAGGGCCTGACGCCGAACATCGCCATGAGCACCAACTATCTGGAAACCATCAAGATGATGGTGTCGATTGGCCTGGCCTGGAGCGTCTTGCCGCGCACCATGCTCGATGAACAAGTTGCACGAATACCCTTGCCGGGCATACAACTCTCTCGCCAGCTAGGCTATATCCTGCACACAGAACGGACGCTGTCGAATGCCGCGCGGGCCTTCATGGCCTTGCTGGATGCTCAAATCGATCTGCCAGGGACTCAAGGCTAACTTGTGCTACTCCTATAGAGCCGCGAAATCCTGCGCCAAATGCTTAATTCAGCCTAAGGCTTGCCAATGCCGAAATCTGTTGACCGTATTCCGCCGATGCCGCGTATTCAGGCACTTGACCCCAAGCGTTCCGAACAGAGTTGGGAAAGTGCCCCACAATTGTTGGCCGCCCTGAACGGCGCGCGTCTGGGCGCCTGGTATTGGGACATCGAGCGCGGGCAGATCAGTTGGTCGCGGGGTACGCAGGCGCTGTTCGGCTTCGATCCGCGGCAACCGTTGCCTGCCGATCTGGAATACCTCGACTTGCTGCCCCCCGAAGACCGGGCAAAAACCGTGCGCGCCTTCCACGCGGTGATCGCCGGCGCACCGCTGGAGCAAGCGATGCACCACCGCATTCGCTGGCCCGACGGCAGCCTGCATTGGCTGGAAATCAACGGTAGCCTGCTGCCGGACAAACACGGTCGGCCACGGATGATCGGTGTGATCCGCGAAATTACCCACCAACGCCAGCGCGAACAGGCGTTGAGCAGCTCGGAAAAGCGCTTCGCCACGCTGTTTCATTTGTGCCCGAACATGGTCCTGCTGACCCGTCAGGAAGACGGTCTGATCACTGAAGCCAACCAGTATTTCGAAAGCCTTTTCGGCTGGCCGGTGCAGGACGCGATTGGTCGCACCACTTTGGAACTGGGGCTGTGGGTACACCCCGAACAACGGGCGGAACTGGTCAAGGCCACCAAGGCCAAAGGCGAGTTGACCAGCATGGAGGTGCAGTTTCGCGCCAGCAACGGCCAGATCCACGACGGCATCCTTAGTGCGCAAAAGGTCGAACTCGAAGGTCAGCCCTATCTGCTCAGCACGTTCCTCGACACCACCGAGCGCAAAGCCGCCGAGCACGCATTGAGAGACAGCCAGGAACGCCTCGATCTGGCCCTCGATTCGGCGCAACTGGGCACCTGGGACTGGCACATTCCCAGCGGCATGCTCTACGGCTCGGCCCGCGCCGCCCAGCTGCACGGAATGGAGGCCAAACCTTTCCATGAATCCTTCGAAGAGTTTTTCGAAGGTGTGCCCGGCGATGAACGCGACACCATGCGCGACGCCTATCGCAGCCTGCGCGAAGGCCCGGCCGGCAACTACCAGCTGACTTATCGCGTACAACTGCCCGACGGCAGCTCGCGCTACCTGGAAAGCCGTGCCCGGCTCTATCGCGATGAAAACGGCGTGCCGCTGCGCATGGCTGGCACCCTGCTCGATATCACCGATCAGGTCGAGCGCGAGCAACAGCTGGTGGCCTCCGAAGAGAAATTCGCCACCCTGTTCCAGGTCAGCCCGGACCCGATCTGTGTGACCCGCCAGGACACCGGGCAGTTCATCGAGATCAATTCCAGTTTCACCCAGACCTTCGGCTGGACCACTTGGGACGTAATCGGTCGCAGCGCCGATGAAATCGGTCTGTGGGACGCCTCGGCGAAAAGCCTGCAGCGGATCGAACAGGTAATACGCGAACAAGCGCTGAACAATGTGGCGATCATTGTCCAGCACAAGGACGGGCAATTTCTGACCTGCGTGATATCCAGTCGCCAGATCAGCGTCGGCGACCAGCCGTGCATCGTCACCACCTTGCGCGACATTACCCAGCAGCAACGTTCGGAAGCGGCACTCAAGGCCAGCGAAGAAAAGTTCGCCAAGGCGTTCCACTCCAGCCCCGACGCCATCACCATCACCGAACGCGACACCGGACGCTATCTGGAGGTCAACGACGGCTTTTGCCGCCTGACCGGTTATCGCGCCGATGAAGTGATCGGTCGCACGGTGTATCAGCTCGGGATCTGGGCCGAAGAGAAACAACGCTCGGCGTTGCTAGCCGAACTGCAGATCAAGGGCCGTGTTCATCATCAGGAAATGCTCGGGCGCAACAAGCGCGGCGAGTTGCTGACCGTCGAAGTCTCGGTGGAGCCGATTACCCTCAACGAAACCGCGTGCCTGCTACTGACCGCGCGGGACGTCAGCCTGCTGAAAAACGCCGAGGCGCAGATCCGCCACCTGGCCTACCACGATCCGCTGACCAACCTGCCTAACCGCGCACTGCTGATGGATCGCCTGAGCCAGCAGATTGCCCTGCTCAAGCGCCACAACTTGCGCGGCGCGTTGATGTTTCTCGATCTCGACCACTTCAAGCACATCAACGACTCGCTCGGCCATCCCGTCGGCGATACGGTACTGAAAATCATCACCGCGCGCCTAGAGGCCAGCGTGCGCATGGAAGACACCGTCGCGCGCCTGGGCGGTGACGAATTCGTGGTGCTGCTCAGCGGCCTTGAAGGTTCACGCAACGACGTCAGTCTCCAGGTGAGTGAGTTGGCCGACACCTTGCGCGAACTGCTGTCCGAGCCGATGTTTCTCGACGGGCAGCGCCTGCAAGTGACGCCGAGTATCGGTATCGCGTTGATTCCCGATCACGGCTCCACGCCGACCGACCTGCTCAAGCGCGCCGACATCGCGCTGTATCGCGCCAAGGATTCGGGGCGCAACACCGCGCAGATGTATCACAACACCATGCAGAAGGCCGCAAGCGAGCGCCTGCGCATGGAGACCGATCTGCGTCTGGCGCTCTCCCGGGGTGAGTTTCGCGTGCACTACCAACCCCAACTCGACGCCCGAAATAACCGCATCGTCGGCGCCGAAGCGCTGGTGCGCTGGAATCATCCGGAACTCGGCACGCAATCGCCCACCGAGTTCATCAAGGTGCTGGAAGACAGCGGCTTGATACTGGAGGTTGGCACCTGGATCGTCGACGAAGCCTGCCAGGCCTTCAGGCACCTGATTGCCAATGGCCTGGTGGACCCGCTGGATTTCAGCCTGTGCGTGAACATCAGCCCGCGGCAATTTCGCCAGAATGATTTTGTCGAGCTCATCGAAGAAAGCCTCGCCCGCTACGGCTTGCCTTGCTCGATGCTCAAGCTGGAAATCACCGAAGGTATTGTCATTCAGAACCTGGAGGACACCATCAGCAAAATGCGCCGCCTGAAAAAGCTCGGCGTGAGCTTTGCCATGGACGACTTCGGCACCGGTTACTCATCGCTCACCTACCTCAAGCGCCTGCCGGTCGACACCCTGAAAATCGACCAGTCGTTCATTCGCGACGCTACCACCGACCCCAACGACGCCGAGATCATCCGCGCCATCGTCGCCATGGCCCGCAGCCTGGAATTGAAAGTGATTGCCGAAGGCGTGGAGACGCCGGAGCAGCTGGAGTTCCTGCAAGGGCTTGGTTGTCACTTCTATCAGGGGTATTTGCACAGTAAGCCGTTGCCAGTGGAGGAGTTTCAAAAGCTGCTGAGGTAATGAACACAATCGCTGTAGGAGCCGGCTTGCTGGCGATGAGGGAGCAACAGTCGACAACCCTGTCGCCTGACGAACCGCTATCGCCAGCAAGCCGGCTCCTACAGGTCTACCTCCAATTGCGTGCTTTCCTGATGTAAACCCGAGGCGCAAAAAAAGGGCGCCAATGGCGCCCTTCTTGATGCTCTGACTTAGTGTTGCAAAGCCGGCTTTTGCGTCCCGTTGATCGGGATGCGCTTGGCTTTCGCCTCTTCCGGGATCACTCGCAGCAGGTCGATGCTCAACAGACCGTTGCTGAGACCGGCGGCCTTGATTTCGATATGGTCTGCCAGACGGAAGGACAGTTTGAAGGCTCGCTGGGCGATGCCTTGATGCAGGAAGGTCACGCCTTCGCTGGCATCACGTTTGCCGCCACTGATGGTCAGCACCCCCTTCTCCACTTGCAGCTCCAGGTCTTCCTCCTGGAAACCGGCCGCCGCCACGACGATGCGGTATTGATCGTCACCGTGTTTCTCGACGTTGTAAGGTGGGTAGGTGCTGCCTGGCTCGTTGCGCAGGGCGGTTTCGAACAGGTCGTTGAAGCGATCGAAACCGACAGAGGAACGGAACAGTGGTGCCAGGGAAAATGCAGTAGTCATGATTCAAAATCTCCTGAAAACAATCAGCAAGGTTTATGTCTCCGCGACCCGAATTCGGCATCGCGTAACCCTTAGATAGGGACCGCTGATTGCTTTTCAAGAGATTATTTTCAGATTTTTTTCATCAAACTTCAGGCTGCTTCAGCCACCTGCAGACCCAGCAGACGCGAAACATGATCAAGTTCCGTCTCACGACGCAGGACAGTGAACAGCTCTACTGCCTCGGGATAATTGCGAGTCAGCATCGCCAGCCACTGCTTCAAGCGACCCGGCGATTGGCGTGGCGTCATCTGCGCCTTGGCCTGCAGCCAGAAATCCTGAATCAGCGGTAGCAACTCGGCCCAAGTCATCTCGACGACCTCTTCACCGGCCCGCGCCGCAGCGATTTGCCGGGCCAGATCCGGACGCGAAACCAGGCCGCGGCCAAGCATGATGTCCTCCACGCCGCTGATCTCGCGGCAACGGCGCCAGTCTTCGACACTCCAGATATCGCCATTGGCAAACACCGGCACCTTGACCACGTCCTGCACCCGCGGAATCCACTCCCAATGCGCCGGCGGTTTGTAGCCGTCGGTCTTGGTCCGCGCGTGAACCACAATGTGTTCCGCGCCGCCTTCAGCCAGGGCCGTGGCGCACACCAGCGAACCGTCAGGGCTGTCGAAGCCCAGGCGCATTTTGGCGGTCACCGGAATGTGCGCCGGAACGGCGCGACGGACATGCTCGACGATCTGGTTCAGCAGCTCAGGCTCTTTGAGCAACACCGCGCCGCCACGGGACTTGTTCACGGTCTTGGCCGGGCAGCCGAAGTTCAGGTCGATAACCTCGGAACCCAACTCGCAGGCAAGCGCAGCGTTTTCCGCCAGGCAAACCGGATCCGATCCCAGCAACTGCACGCGCAGCGGCACGCCGGATGCGGTGCGGGCACCGTTCAGCAGTTCAGGACCGAACTTGTGGAAATAGGCAGGCGTAAGCAGCTGATCGTTGATCCGAATGAATTCGGTCACGCACCAATCGATACCGCCCACACGGGTCAGTACGTCGCGCAAGATGTTGTCGACCAACCCCTCCATGGGCGCCAAAGCAATTTGCATGAAAAACACACTCAACGAAAAACGTGCGGCAGTTTACTGGTTTCGGCGGGTAGAAGGTATTTCGTCAGACGGGGCGGTGACGATTTTGCGGGCGCCTTCGCGGGCAAGCCTCGCTCCTACAGGGATCGGTGATGGCCTGTAGGAGCGAGGCTTGCCCGCGAAGATAGCGATCAGGTCGTGAGTTGTAATGCCGGGCCATAACCCTCGATGAACTCCGCCGGCATGCGCTTGGGCTTGCCCGTGGACAGCTCGATGCAGACAAAGGTGGTTTGCGCACGCAGCAACGTCGAATTATCGCTGGGGCGCTTCAACTGGAAGTGGCGGGTCATTTTCAGGCGCTGGTCCCAATCGACAATCCAGGTCGCCAATTGCAACTCATCGCCTTCATAAGCGGCCGCCAGGTAATCGATTTCGTGCCGCACAACGGCCATCGCCCGGTCCAGCCGACGATATTCGACCAGATCCAGGCCGAGGCGCTGGGAATGACGCCATGCACAACGTTCGAGCCAGGTCACGTACACCGCGTTATTGGCGTGCCCCAGCCCGTCGATATCCTCGGCACCCACTTGCAGATCAATGATAAATGGCGTTGCCCGATCCCAGCCCATGCCCCACTCCCGGTCAGATTATTTCGACCGGGGCAGTGTACCGGATGCTCAGGCCGATTGGCGCGATTGCAGACTGCGACCGGCCAACAGTGATAACACGCCATCAATCACCCGGGGATCAGCGAGCACCCGCTGATGACCGCCCTCTTCCAGGCGCAACAGGCGGCTGTCGAACCAGGCTTCGTGGATCGCCTGCGACTCTTTGACTGAAACCTGTTTGTCGTCCTCGGCATGAACGATCAGGCCGGGCATGTCGAGTTGATAGTGCGCGACATCCAGCGTGGCAGCACGCATGCCAACGTCCTTCTCGACCTGGCGAATGAACGCGGAGCGGGCCTTCGGAGGCAATCCCACATAATGGGCGAAACCGCGCAATACACCGAGAATCCGCGCCGGCGCGGCGATGGTGACCAGGGTTTCAGTGCGCAAGCCCAATTGCACGGCAAGCATGGCACTGGCGCCACCCATGGAGTGACCGATGACGGCTTGCAACGGTGGCAATTCAGCGGCGGCTTCGAGCATGGCGCGGGCGAACAACGCTACATTCGCCTCGGTGCCGGGAGAGCGACCGTGTGCCGGGCCATCAAGGGCTACCACGGTGTAACCGGCATCGACCAGCGCGGTGATGAGACTGGCAAATTGTGTCGGCCGACCTTCCCAGCCGTGCATCAGCATCACCGTCGGCCCCTGCCCCCAACGCAACGCCGAGAGGCCGAAACGCAAAGTGATCCGTTCGGATTTGGCCAGGAGCGGCATTTCCCAGTCACGCGGTGGAAAATCTCGCGGCGTCATGAACGCCAGTCGCATTTTGCTTGCGACCAGTTTTGGAGCAAACCAGCCCAAGGTGCCATTAACGCCACGAACCCACTTCAACGTGCTCATCGCTCTTTCTCCCAAGGCTAGCCTTCAGGTCAGCGCACCGCCGACTTGGCAGCGCGTAGCAATCGATCGGATAAATCACCTGGTCCCAGCGCCCGTGCCAGCGCCAGACCGCCCACCATCAAGGCTATGTCGGCCAAGGCTTTGTCGGTGTCTTCAGGACTGGCCGCCAACTGCGCGACCATCATTTCCAAGTGCTCGTTCAGCGCAATGCGGAACGTCTCAGGCAGACGTCCGAGTTCACCGATCGAGGCCGGGATCGGGCACGCAGACTCGCTGGAATCACGGTGCTTGCGCGACAGGTAGAACGCAGCGACCAGGGTGCGACGCTCTTCACCGGTCAACTCGGCATCCATGTCGGCAATCAGGTCACGACGACGACCCAGCAATTGCTTGAACGCCTCCAGCATCATCGCGTCCTTGCTTTCGAAGTGCGCATAGAAGCCGCCGACGGTCAGGCCGGCTGCGCCCATCACTTCGCCCACGCTCGGATCGGCCGGGCCGCGCTGAATCAGCGCTGTGCTGGCGGCCTTGAGGATGCGTTCGCGGGTTTGAGCTTTTTTATCGTTCATCGTTGCCTCCGAATATTACGACTAGAATATTATTCTCATAATAATTTTCTGCAAGCCGTGGATGTGACCGCTGGTCTGAAGAACAGTTTGAAAGAAATGGGGGGATTTGGCCAAACGCCAGACAAACAAAAGGGCCATTCAATAATTGAATGACCCTTATAAAATCCCGCAGAGCGGGTAATCGTGGCGTCCCCTAGGGGACTCGAACCCCTGTTACCGCCGTGAAAGGGCGGTGTCCTAGGCCACTAGACGAAGGGGACACAAACCCTTCTATACAACTGATCAGTGCTGAGAGCTGATCGATTCAAGGCCGGTGTGGCCAGACCTTGAACTGTAAAATTGGTGGAGCTAGACGGGATCGAACCGTCGACCTCTTGCATGCCATGCAAGCGCTCTCCCAGCTGAGCTATAGCCCCAGATTTTTCGCCTCGCGGCGGAGCGACATCTTGCAACATCGCTTCTGTAAAACTGGCGTCCCCTAGGGGACTCGAACCCCTGTTACCGCCGTGAAAGGGCGGTGTCCTAGGCCACTAGACGAAGGGGACGCAAACCCTTCTATACAACTGATCAACGCTGAGTGTTGATCGCTTCAAGGCCGGTGTGGCCAGACCTTGAAGTGTAAATTGGTGGAGCTAGACGGGATCGAACCGTCGACCTCTTGCATGCCATGCAAGCGCTCTCCCAGCTGAGCTATAGCCCCTCATCGCTGAGGACGGGGCGAATCTTAAGGGCGTATCGAAAGCCTGTCAAACTTATTTTTCAAAATATTTAAAATTTTTTGCCGACATAACAATCACTTACCGCCCTCCCCCGGAATCCCGGGGATGTATTCGCCCCTGCAGGAGCCAGGCTTGCCGGCGAACTAGACGCTGCGGTGTGTCTGCTGCACCGCGTCATCGCTCTTCGCGGGCGAGCCTCGCTCCTACAGGCGAAACAGGTGCGCGCGGGTCAGGCGATGTTGCCCAAGAGCTTTTCCCACTCTTTGTTTTCTTTCTTCGACACGCCGCCCAGCAGGTCGATCGCCTGGCGCAAGCGGAAACGGGTCAGGTCCGGACCGAGGATTTCCATCGCATCGAGCACCGATACCGAGCTGGCCTGCCCCGTGATCGCCGCGAACATCAGCGGCATGGCATCACGCAACTTCAGCTCAAGGGATTCGACCACTGCCTGGATCGTCGCGGTGATGCTGTCCTTCTCCCACTGACGCAGGCTTTCCAGCTTCCACAGGATCAACTGCATCAACTGACGCACCTGATCGCCCGAGAGCTTCTTCGATTCAAACAGTTTGGCGTCCGGATTGACGCCACCAGCGAAGAAGAACCCGGCCAGCGGTGCGACCTGGCTGAAGGTTTCAACCCGGCCCTGCACGTGCGGCGCGATCTTCATCATGTATTCAGAATTCAACGCCCACTTCTGCACGCGTGCGGCGAACTCTTCTACCGGCAGGTCGCGCAGCCACTGGCCGTTGAGCCAGGACAGTTTCTCGATATCGAAAATCGGCCCTCCGAGGGAAACACGCTTGAGGTCGAAGTGATCGACCATCTCCTGCAAGGAGAACTTCTCGCGCTCGTCCGGCATCGACCAGCCCATGCGGCCCAGATAGTTGAGCATGGCTTCCGGCATGAAGCCCATGCGCTCATAGAACGTCACCGAGGTCGGGTTCTTGCGCTTGGACAGCTTGCTCTTGTCCGGGTTACGCAGCAGCGGCATGTAGCACAGCTCCGGCTGTTCCCAGCCGAAGTATTCGTACAGCAGGATCAGTTTCGGCGCCGATGGCAGCCACTCTTCACCGCGCAGTACATGGGTGATGCCCATCAGGTGGTCATCGACCACGTTGGCCAGGAAGTACGTCGGCAGGCCGTCGGTCTTCATCAAGACTTGCATGTCCATGCGATCCCACGGGATTTCGACATCGCCACGCAGCATGTCCGGGACCACGCAGACGCCTTCGCTCGGCACCTTCATGCGGATCACGTGTGGCTCGCCAGCGGCGAGGCGGCGCGCGACTTCATCCGCGGACAGCAGCAGCGCGCGACCGTCGTAACGTGGGGTTTCGCCACGGGCCATTTGTTCGGCGCGCATCTGATCCAGTTCTTCAGCGGTGCAGAAGCACGGGAAGGCATGGCCGAGCTCCACAAGCTGCTGGCAGTACTTCTGATAAATATCGCCGCGCTCGCTTTGACGGTATGGACCGTGCGGGCCGCCGACATCCGGGCCTTCGCTCCAGTCGATGCCCAACCAGCGCAGAGCGTCGAAAATCTGTTGTTCGGACTCGCGGGTCGAACGCAATTGGTCGGTGTCTTCGATCCGCAGGATGAACTCACCGCCGTGCTGCTTGGCAAAGCAGTAGTTGAACAATGCGATGTAAGCGGTACCTACGTGGGGGTCCCCGGTAGGCGATGGCGCGATGCGAGTGCGGACGGTGGTCATGGCATGTCTCGAAAAGAATAAAAAGCGAAATCAAACAAGGCGCGAATGGTAACAGGCGCAGCCCGCCCGGCTCCAGTGAACAGGGCATTTAAGCCAAGGTTGCGTCTACAACGCCCGTATGGCGCGGTGAATGGCCGAATATCAGCCGATGGCATTTACCATTTATCGGCTGTATGCCAGATTCACCTGCTGATAACTTTCCTTACATATTCTCGACTACAGTTTGCCCCATGCCTGCCCAACTCAAGCGTCGCCTGTTTACGTTCCTGATGATTGTCCTGCTGATAGCCGGGGGCTTTTTTGCCCAATGGTTTTTCAAGGGACGGTTTTATGAAAGCACTGACAACGCCTATGTCCAGGGCGAAATCACCCGTGTGTCGAGTCAGTTGGGCGCGCGCATCGATCAAGTGCTTGTGCAGGACAACCAGCACGTCGAGAAAGGCCAGTTGTTGATAAAACTCGAAGGCGATGACTTTAACCTCGCCGTCGACCGCGCCAACGCGACTCTCGCAACCCGCCAGGCCGAACGCCTGCAAGCCCAGAGCAAACTGACCCAGCAAGCCAGCCTGATTGCCGCCAGCGACGCGCAAGTTGCCTCCACCCAAGCGAGCCTGAGTCGCTCGCAAATCGACCTGGCCCGCGCCCAGACCCTGCGCAAACCCGGTTACGTCTCGGAAGAACGGGTGACCACCCTCTCCGCCGACAACCACATCGCCCGATCGCAACTGAGCAAAGCCCAGGCGGATGCCCAGGGTCAACGTCAGCAAGTCAACGCGTTGACCGCCGAAATCAAACGCCTCGACGCGCAGATTGCCAACGCCAGAACCGATCTGGCTCAAGCCGAACTGAACCTCACCCGCAGTGAGATCCACGCGCCCATTAGCGGCCTGATCGGTCAGCGCGCCGCCCGCGAAGGCCAATACGTGCAGGCCGGTGCCTACTTGCTGTCGATAGTGCCCGATGAAGACATCTGGATTCAGGCCAACTTCAAGGAAACCCAGATCGGCCGTATGCAACCTGGTCAGAAAGCAGAACTGACTTTCGATGCCTACGGCGACACGCCGATCGAAGCGCGGGTCGACAGCCTGTTCGCCGCCTCGGGTGCGCAGTTCAGCCTGTTGCCGCCGGACAATGCCACGGGCAACTTCACCAAAGTCGTACAGCGGATTCCGGTAAAACTGACCTTCGCCGCCGACAATCCGCTGCGCGGCAAGATCCGGCCGGGCATGTCCGTCACCGCCAAAGTGAACATCAAGGACGCGCCTGAAGTTGTCACTGCCAAGGTGAACAGCGAAGACACCCCAGACGATGGCCGGTGATCAACTGATCCGCCCCGTCGGGGAACCGACCCGGCGGGACTGGATCGCGGTGATGAGCGTAATGCTCGGCGCCTTCATGGCGGTGCTGGACATCCAGATCACCAACTCATCGCTCAAGGATATTCAGGGCGCGCTGTCGGCGACCCTCGAAGAAGGCTCGTGGATTTCCACCTCGTACCTGGTGGCGGAAATCATCATGATTCCGCTGACTGCATGGCTGGTGCAGCTGCTGTCTGCCCGCCGCCTGGCGGTGTGGGTATCCCTCGGTTTTCTATTCGCCTCGCTGCTGTGCTCCATGGCCTGGAGCCTGGAGAGCATGATTGTCTTCCGCGCCCTGCAAGGCTTTACCGGCGGCGCGCTGATTCCACTGGCGTTCACCCTGACCCTGATCAAACTGCCCGAGCATCACCGCGCCAAAGGCATGGCCATGTTCGCGATGACCGCCACCTTCGCTCCGTCCATCGGCCCTACACTCGGCGGCTGGCTGACCGAGAACTGGGGTTGGGAATACATTTTCTACATCAACATACCGCCCGGCCTGATCATGATCGCCGGGCTGATGTACGGCCTGGAGAAGAAAGAAGCGCACTGGGAACTCCTGAAAAGCACCGACTACGCAGGGATTGTCACCCTCGGCGTCGGCCTCGGCTGTTTGCAGGTGTTTCTGGAGGAAGGCCATCGCAAGGACTGGCTCGAATCGGACCTGATCGTGACACTTGGCAGCATCGCGCTGATCAGCCTGATCACCTTTGTAATCGTGCAGTTTTCCAAGCCCAATCCGTTGATCAACCTCGGCATCCTTGGTAACCGCAATTTCGGTTTATCCAGCATTTCCAGTGTCGGAATGGGGGTCGGCTTGTACGGCTCGATCTATCTGTTGCCGCTCTACCTGGCGCAGATTCAGAACTACAACGCCCTGCAAATCGGCGAAGTGATCATGTGGATGGGCGTGCCACAGCTGTTTTTGATTCCGCTGGTGCCCAAGCTGATGAAATATGTCTCGCCGAAATGGCTGTGCACGGTGGGCTTCGGTCTGTTCGGCCTGGCGAGTTTTTCTTCGGGGGTGCTGAACCCGGACTTCGCCGGGCCGCAGTTCAATCACATCCAGATTATCCGCGCGCTGGGCCAGCCGCTGATCATGGTGACCATCTCGCTGATCGCCACTTCGTACATCCTGCCCAAGGATGCGGGTTCAGCATCGAGCCTGTTCAACATCCTGCGCAACCTCGGCGGTGCCATCGGCATCGCCCTCCTCGCCACGCTGCTGGATGCGCGAACCAAGGTCTACTTCGACTACTTGCGCGAGTCCATTGTGCCGAGCAACCCGCAGGTGGCCGAACGCCTGGCGTCCTTGACCGACAGGCTGGGCAGCGAAACCGCGGCGCTGGGCAAGCTCAGTGAAATCGCCCACCAGCAGGCGTCGATCATGGCCTACAACGATGCGTTTCATTTTGTCGGGATTGCGCTGGGGATCAGCATGTTGGCGGTGTTGTTGACCAGGACATTGCCGGCGGGGCTCAAGGCTGGCGAAGCACATTAAGACCGTGCTGCAGCCTTCGCGGGCAAGCCTCGCTCCTACAGGGCTCGGTGATGACCCGTAGGAGCGAGGCTTGCCCGCGAAGAGGCCCTATCAGGCGCTAGAGATCAAACTGTGATCAACCGCTCCCGCAACTTGGTTATCTCGTCGCGCATCTGCGCCGCGGCCTCGAACTCCAGGTCGCGAGCGAGTTGGTACATCTTCTCTTCCAACGCCTTGATACGCTTGGCTACCTCGCCAGGCGAGCGCAGTTCGGCTTCGTATTTGGCGCTTTCCTCGGCGGCCTTGGCCATGCCCTTGCGCTTCTTGCTGCGCGAGCCCGGCACGGTGGCGCCTTCCATGATGTCGGCAACGTCCTTGAATACACCTTTAGGCGTGATGCCGTTGGCCAGGTTGAAGGCAATCTGCTTGTCGCGCCGACGCTCGGTTTCGCCGATCGCCCGCTCCATGGAACCGGTGATGCGATCGGCATACAAAATCGCCCGGCCATTGAGGTTACGCGCCGCCCGGCCGATGGTCTGGATCAGCGAGCGCTCGGAACGCAGGAAGCCTTCCTTGTCCGCATCGAGGATCGCCACCAGCGAGACTTCCGGCATATCCAGACCTTCGCGCAGCAAGTTGATCCCCACCAGCACATCGAAGGTGCCGAGGCGCAAATCACGGATGATTTCCACCCGCTCCACGGTGTCGATGTCCGAGTGCAGGTAACGCACCCGAACGCCGTGGTCGGCCAGGTAATCGGTCAAGTCTTCGGCCATGCGTTTGGTCAGCGTGGTGACCAGTACGCGCTCCTCGAGCGCCACACGCTTGCCGATTTCCGACAGCAAGTCGTCGACCTGAGTCAGCGCAGGGCGGATCTCGATTTGCGGGTCCACCAGGCCGGTCGGCCGCACCACCATATCAATGACACGCCCGGCGTGTTCGGCTTCATAGTTGCCCGGTGTCGCCGAAACGAAGATCGTCTGCGGGCTGATGCTTTCCCATTCGTCGAAACGCATCGGCCGATTATCCAGCGCCGACGGCAGGCGAAAACCATATTCCACCAGCGTCTCTTTACGCGAACGGTCACCTTTATACATGGCCCCGACCTGCGGCACGCTGACGTGGGATTCATCGATTACCAGCAAGGCGTCGGCCGGCAGGTAGTCGTAAAGGGTCGGTGGAGGTGCGCCGGCTTCACGGCCGGACAGATAACGCGAGTAGTTTTCGATACCGTTGCAGTAGCCCAGTTCGAGGATCATCTCCAGGTCGAAACGGGTGCGCTGCTCCAGACGCTGGGCTTCCACCAGCTTGTTGTTGGAACGCAGGTACTCCAGGCGCTCCTTCAACTCGACCTTGATCCCTTCGACGGCGCCCATCAGGGTTTCCCGTGGCGTCACGTAGTGGCTTTTCGGGTAGAAGGTGAAACGCGGCAGCTTTCGAATGACTTCGCCGGTCAGCGGATCGAACGCCGACAGACTTTCCACTTCATCATCGAACAGCTCGATGCGGATCGCTTCAAAATCGGATTCCGCCGGGTGGATATCAATCACGTCGCCACGCACGCGGAAAGTCGCCCGGGCGAAATCCATGTCGTTGCGGGTGTATTGCAGATCGGCCAGACGCCGCAGCAACTCACGCTGATCCAGCTTGTCGCCGCGATCCACGTGCAACACCATTTTCAAATAGGTTTCCGGACTGCCCAGCCCGTAAATGCATGACACCGTGGTGACGATGATCGCGTCCTTGCGCTCCAGTAACGCCTTGGTCGCAGACAGGCGCATCTGCTCGATGTGGTCGTTGATCGAGGCGTCCTTCTCGATGAAGGTGTCGGACGACGGCACGTAGGCTTCGGGCTGGTAGTAGTCGTAGTAGGAAACGAAATACTCCACCGCATTGTTCGGGAAGAACGCCTTGAATTCGCCGTACAGCTGCGCGGCCAGGGTCTTGTTTGGCGCCAGCACCAAGGTCGGACGTTGCACTTGGGCGATTACGTTGGCGATGCTGAAGGTCTTGCCCGAGCCGGTCACACCGAGCAACGTCTGGTGCGCCAACCCGGCTTCGATGCCCTCGACCATCAGGCGGATGGCTTCCGGCTGATCGCCGGCAGGCTCGAAACGGGTGACCAGCTGAAATTCAGACATGCATACCTCTCGGTTCTCGGAGCGTAGTTCTCGGAGCGTAGTTCTCGGAGCGTAGTTCTCGGAGCGCGGTTCTCGGAGCAGGGAATCGCGCCTGCGCAGTCAAACCGGCAGAAACGAGAACGGCCGCAAACGACGCACGTCGCCCGAGGAAAAAACTGGATTGTGCTCAATGTGGTGTCGATTGCCCGCGCTTTCAAGACAAACGTCCTACATCCCATGAAGTCTTTGATGCGGCCAATCGACTAACGATCGAAAAATAATCGGAAAAACTTACCCAAAAAGCCGAATCGTCTGTCGCCATCAATCGCCGATGGCCTCTATACTAGCTCCCCGTTTGTGCACCGCTCTAGTGCATTCGGCTGGAGCGCCACACGTCCCTCCACTCCCCATTCAGAGCCGCCGCAAAAATGAGCCTGTTCTCCGCTGTCGAAATGGCACCACGCGATCCAATCCTGGGCCTCAACGAAGCATTCAATGCCGATACCCGTACTGACAAAGTCAACCTGGGGGTCGGTGTTTACTGCAACGAGGAGGGGCGAATTCCACTCCTGCGCGCCGTTGTCGAAGCCGAAACGATTCGCGTCGCTCAACACGCTTCCCGTGGCTACCTGCCAATCGACGGCATCGCCGCCTACGACCAGGCCGTGCAAAAACTGCTGTTCGGCAATGATTCGCCACTGATCGCCGCTGGCCGGGTCATCACTACCCAAGCCGTTGGTGGTACTGGCGCACTGAAAATCGGTGCCGACTTCCTCAAGCGACTGCTGCCGAACGCCGTCGTTGCGATCAGCGACCCGAGCTGGGAAAACCATCGCGCGCTGTTCGAAACCGCCGGTTTCCCGGTGCAGAACTACCGCTATTACGACGCCGCGACCCACGACGTGAACCGCACCGGTCTGCTGGAAGACCTGAACGCCCTGCCTAACGGCTCGATCATTGTGCTGCACGCCTGCTGCCACAACCCCACCGGCGTCGACCTGAGCCCGGCGGATTGGAAAAACGTTCTGGAAACCGTGAAAGCCAAAGGTCACGTGCCGTTCCTCGACATGGCCTATCAGGGCTTTGGCGATGGCATCGACGAAGACGCCGCTGCCGTGCGTCTGTTCGCAGAATCGGGCCTGACCTTCTTCGTTTCCAGCTCGTTCTCCAAATCGTTCTCGTTGTACGGCGAGCGCGTTGGCGCCCTGTCGATCGTCAGCGAATCGAAAGAAGAAAGCGCGCGCGTACTGTCGCAAGTCAAACGCGTGATCCGCACCAACTACTCCAACCCGCCGACCCACGGCGCAAGCATCGTTGCTGCTGTACTCAACAGCCCGGAACTGCGCGCCCAGTGGGAAGCCGAACTGGCCGAAATGCGCCTGCGGATTCGCGGCATGCGCACCCAGATGGTTGAGCTGCTGGCGAAAAACGCACCGCAACGCGATTTCAGCTTCGTCGGTCGTCAGCGCGGCATGTTCTCCTACTCCGGCCTGACAGTTGAGCAAGTGACCCGTCTGCGCAACGAGTTCGGCATCTACGCCCTGGACACCGGCCGTATCTGCGTTGCCGCGTTGAACCAGAGCAACATCAAGGTCGTAACGGATGCGATCGTTCAGGTGATCTGAACCGCGCCGTAATATGAAAAACGGGAAGCCTTCGGGCTTCCCGTTTTTTTGTGCCCCAGATAATTCTCAAACCGCCAACCAAGCCCTCTAAACTGCACACATCTACATTGTAGGAGCCGGCTTGCTGGCGAAGAGGCCGCAACAGTCACCATTGATGGCGGCTGGTCAATCGCAATCGCCAGCAAGCCGGCTCCAGGTTTGGTCGCGTCCACAAAATCATTGAGTACGCGTTTTTTGTAATTGGATGGACTCGCCCAAGCCAAGGCGGTCGTGAGTAGTGCGGCGCCAATGAAAACGCCCTCGCCAGCAATCCGGCATCTATATCCATATGGCATCCCACAACGAATAGTCATGAACGCGTCTGACCAAGCCTGCACGCAACGGGTTGGCGATGATGTAACGGGCCACAGTCAACAGATTTTCTTCACGGCGGATAGCGCGATCGTGGAAACCTTTTTGCCAAAATTTGCCCGAGCGACCCAAGTAGGCATTGATCTCCCTCGCGCTGCGCGATTTGGTTGCAAGCATCAATTCCGGCAGCGTGCTGTTCTGGAGTTCGACCAGCCAGTGAAAATGGTCGGGCATCACCACCCAGGCTAGCGATTCTGCCCGTCCTTCTGTGCGGGCCAGACGAAATTGATCCACCACCAAGCGTCCCGCTCGCCAATCGCGGAACACCGGTTCACGCAGGTGGGTCACGGCGGTAAGCAGGTAAATTTGTCCAGATTGGGAATGGCGACCGGCGCGCAGTTGGTTGGCGTGGGAACGAGTGGGCAATCCTTTGCCCTCCTGTTTAGGTAGAAAGAGCTAAGGCTAGGTGTGAAGATGACGTAACGTCGTAAAAGTCTAGGTCCAGATGTGTACGTGCCGCTTTCGCCAGCAAGCCGGCTCCTACAGGATTGGTGGCGTCCACAAAATCATCGTGTGTACGCATTTGTGTAGGAGCTGGCTTGCCAGCGAAGGCGGCCGTGCGGCATGCAGCGCCAATGAAAAAGCCTTCGCCAGCAAGCCGGCTCCTACAGGTGTTGTGTACACCCGAGAATTCTGACGAGAGCCCCCATGAAAATCGATGACCTACGCGCTGACTGCGATGGGTCGTGACGGATGCGCCCCAGATAATTCTCAAACCACCAACCAAGCCCTCTAAACTGCACACATCTACATTGTAGGAGCCGGCTTGCTGGCGAAGAGGCCGTAACAGTCACCGTTGATGGTGGCTGGTCAATCGCAATCGCGAGCAAGCCTGCTCCTACAGGTGTTGTGTACACCCGAGAATTCTGACGAGAGCCCCCATGAAAATCGATGACCTCCGCGCTGACCGTGATGACCTGGATGACTTCACCCCCCGCACCCCGGCCAAACGCGGCAACAACCTGGTGATGCAAGTCGCTGCCGGCGTGTTTCTCGGCGGTCTGGCCTTATGGCTGGTGCAATTGGGCGCCACGGCGCTTTACGCCAAACTGATGCTCGGAACGATTACTTTCGGCGGTTAGGCCAGTTCGGTCGCGCGCAGACTGGCGGCATCGTCAAAGGCAACGTACAGCGATTCAGCGACCTGGCTCTTGATCGCTTTGGTGCTTTCCAGGCCCAGGACAAAACCTTCGGCCTTGCCCCCTGCGCGGTTCAATTCGTGCGCATTACTCGCCTGAGTAATCGCGTCGAACAACTTCTCGGCGTGCGGGCCGACACCTTTGGGCAGGCTGATCTGGGCGATGCTCATGCGAACACCTCGTTGTTTCCATATGTGGCAGTTGGGTGAGTCATGGCGCGTACCTTTTCGGCGAATGGCCGGTAGCGCGTGTAACCACTTCCGGGCGGCCATGGTAGACCCCTGAGGCAGTTCTGGTAACCGCCAATCACCGATAAACCACCGTCCGTCCCATTGAATCGGCCCATTTGCTATCAGATGCTTGACTTCTCTTTTTGAATCAGTAACATAGGCGCCATTCCGCGATAGCTCAGTTGGTAGAGCAAGTGACTGTTAATCACTGGGTCCCTGGTTCGAGTCCAGGTCGTGGAGCCAGACAGCAATATCGAAAAGCCCCTGAATCGAAAGATTCAGGGGCTTTTTTGTGGGCAATACCCTAAGACCAATGCGGGTTATCAACGCTCAACTGGACGACCTTCTTACGGCTGCGTGAAAAGATGAAGGTGCAGGTGACTGTCCAGGGCGGTTGTGTTGCGCCAGCCAGGCGCTCCATTTCCACCGGCTTCATGCTCAAGTGGCAAATCCCTCGGGTCTCGATACTCACCCCTGGCGCCAATGAATACGGCAATATCGTTCCTTCCTGCAGGCCAACAGGGCCAGCGCCAAAGATGGCTTTGGCAGTACGAAATATTTCGCCGCCCTTGCTGACCTTGAGTTCGACGTCCTCCAGCAGCTCCTCAACCTCTCCGGTGTTGGTCACGCGGGCATTCAACGAAAACGACCACAACGCGTTGTACGTTCCAGCCTGTTCGGCATCCGCCGACATCCAGACTTCCAGCACCTTGCACTGCGCCTTGCCCTTGCCTGGTGCCAACAAAGCCACTAAAGCTGCCGACACCGACAGAACACCGATTACGGCCACCGCATCGCTCAGCGGCCAGTTCATGGCGCCCATCACCGCTGGAATCATCAAAATCAGCACCACCGTGATGGCAAGGCACAGCAGTATTCGCTTCATTTGCACATCCGCTAATCATGCAACCAGATCGTTGAAGGTTTCCCTGAATTAACAGCGTAGTGAATTTCCTCCCACCGCATCGCCCCATGCAAAAAGGGCAGAGAGGATACGATCCCCCCCTGCCCTTTCGTTTCTTAGCAATGACAGTGCCAGCTGTCAGCTGTCAGCTGTCAGCAAACGACCTGTTCAGCAACATCAAACATGCTCACTGCTCTTGGCCAGCACCGGTCGCGGGTCCACAGTGCCATGCGCCGATTCCACCACCGGAATCTCCTTGCCATCGCAGTCGTGCAGCTTGCCGTCGCTGAAGTAATCCCCTTCGCGCAGCGCCGCCAGATCCTGATAGCGCAGAACCCGTTCGGTACCCGCTGCAAACACCGACTGCTGGTCGGAGTTACCGGCCGTGAGGTGGTTGAAGGTCAGGTTCAATACGATGGCCATGATCGCCGAGGAGCTGATGCCCGAGTGGAAGATTGTGGCGAACCAGCTTGGGAAGTGGTCGTAAAAGTTCGGCGCAGCGATCGGGATCATGCCGAAGCCGATGGAGGTGGCGACGATGATCAGGTTGACGTTGTTGCGATAGTCGACCTTGGACAGCGTACGAATGCCGCTGGCAGCCACGGTGCCGAACAGCACGATCCCGGCGCCGCCGAGGACGGAGGTCGGCACCGCAGCGATCACCCGGCCCATGAATGGCAGCAGGCCGAGAATCACCAGGAACAGACCGCCGGTGGCCACCACAAAACGACTCTTGATGCCGGTGACCGCCACCAGCCCGACGTTCTGGGCGAAGGCACTTTGGGTGAAGGAGCCGAAGATCGGTGCGATCATGCTCGACAACATGTCGGCACGCAGGCCGTTACCCAGACGCTTGGAGTCGACCTTGGTGTCGATGATCTCACCGACCGCCAGGATGTCCGCCGAGGTTTCCACCAGGGTTACCATCACCACGATGCACATCGACAGGATCGCGGCGAAGTGGAAGGTCGGCATACCGAAGTGGAACGGCGTCGGGAAGCCAAACATCGGGCCTTGAGTAACGGACGAGAAATCCGCCATGCCAAGGAACACCGCGATGATCGTGCCGATGACCATCGCCAGCAGGATCGACAGACGGGAGATGGTCGCGCTACCGATTTTGCTCAAGAACAGCACCAGCACCAGCGTCACCGCAGCCAGGCCGATATTGGCCATGCTGCCGAACTCCGGGGAATGGCTGTTGCCGCCCATGGCCCAGCGTGCAGCCACCGGCATCAATGTCAGGCCGATGGTGGTGATCACGATCCCCGTGACCAGCGGTGGAAAGAACTTGGTGATTCGCGAGAACACCGGCGTTATCAGCAAGCCGATCAGGGACGCCGCAATCACCGCCCCCAGAATCGACTGAAACCCGCCCTCACCGCCGCTGCTGACAATCGCCACCATGGTCGCGACACCAGAGAACGACACGCCCTGCACCAGTGGCAACTGACAACCAAAAAACGGTAAGCCCAGGGTTTGCAGCAACGTGGCCAGCCCCCCCGCAAACAATGAAGCAGCAATCAACAAACCGATGTCCGCCGGCGACAGCCCGGCAGCCTGACCAATGATCAAAGGCACCGCGACGATGCCGCCGTACATGGTCAGAACATGTTGCAGGCCGTAAGCCATATTCGCGCCGATCCCGAGGTTTTCGTCTTCAGGCCGTTGGTGTGAAACATGGGGCGTTTTCATGTTAGGGGGTTCCCTGGTTTTTGTTATGCGCACACTGTATTCAATACTCAGGACAAATGTCTATAGAGTTGTATACAACTTGCCATTCAAATTATGAACGGTTGGCCATGCAGACTGTGTGCCACTGCGCATCAAACCTTGAAATACATCCCCCATCAACAACACACTGCGTCGGGCACTGTTGACTGAACAAGTTGCAGAGTCCGCAACTGCCGGGCACCTCAAGAAGGGGATCACGACTCCCGAGTTGAAAAGCCTGGAGAAAAAACTCTCGGAAGCCCTCAGAGAAATTCACCGCGTGATGGAGCCTGAAGCTCGACCCTAGACCCGATGCAAAAAGGGGCAGATTGATTCAATCTGCCCCTTTTTTGTGTGCACGATGTAATGCCTATTGCGGCTCGATCAAGCGCTCAAGCGTACGTACCAATGTCGCATGGGCCGGCACCCGAATGCCGAATTCGCTATCCAGCAATGCAATCAGTTCCCGCACATCGGCCACCTGCCGACGTTCGCTGTCGCGGCCCAGGCGATGGATCGCAAAATTGCCGTTGTTGAGGGTACGTCGCCACCCTTCCCCGGTCCGCGCCACCATCAGCTGCCTTGCGAAGGATGATTCGGGATGGGTCGAGACGTACCAGTTGCCGACGGTGTAATCGATGTCCTCCTGGCGTTGCAGGTCGAAAATGTACATCGCGCGCCACTCTTCCCCGACCTTGGCGCGCAGGGTGTAGCCATCGGTGTGTTGCTCGATGCGATACGGTTCGTGGGGAGTGAGTTGTTCGGCCCTGCTATCAAGCAACAGCGGCGCGGTAGGCACCATGCCACCGAAGCCGACGTCAGTGATGTAGCGCTCGCCGTCCAGGGTCACCAGGCTCAAACGGTGCGTGCGGGCAGTCCATGCGCCTTCGGGTTGGCCCATGACCACGCGACCGCTTATAGCACGCGCGTCAAAACCCAGTTCTTGAAGCAAGGCCAGGTACAGATTGTTGAGTTCGTAGCAGTACCCGCCGCGCCCGTCGTGCAGGACTTTGCGCTCTACCGATGGCAGGTCGATCAGCACCGGTTCGCCCGACAGCGTGGTGAGGTTTTCAAACGGGAAAGCGCCGGTGTGGCGCAATTGAAGCTGACGCAAGGTCTCCAGGGTCGCCGCCGGGGGCGCATCGAAGCCCAGACGTTGCAGGTACAGCGTACGGTTCGTCAGGCGTGGCTCGCTCATCGTTCAGTCCTTATGTACGCAGGCTGCGGATCGCTCCGCCAATGGGCGCTATGTATAAGGGATGAACCGCTGCCGCTGACAATTGATTTAGCCAATCGCCCTGCGGGAAAAATCAATGACGCTTGCGCGAGCCGAGTTGAATCCAGGTCGGCGCATGATCACTGGCATGCGGTTCGTTGCGCACCCACGCATCGACGCCAGCGTCCTGCAAGTAAGGACTCAGCGCCGGGTTGAGCAGCAGATGATCGATACGCAACCCCGAGTTCTTCTGCCAGTGCTGGCGGAAATAATCCCAGAAGGTGTAGAGCCGATCCTGCGGATACAGATGTCGCAGCGAATCGGTCCAGCCCTGATCCAGCAGACGCTGATAACACGCGCGGCTCTGCGGTTGCAGCAACGCGTCCTTGAGCCAGGAGCGCGGGTTGTAGATATCCAGATCGGTGGGGACCACGTTGTAGTCACCGGCCAGCACCACGGGATGATCGCTGCTTTGCAGCGCCTGCGCGTAGCGGATCAGCCGCTCGAACCACGCCAGTTTGTAATCGAATTTCGGTCCCGGCTGCGGGTTGCCATTCGGTAGGTACAGGCAGCCCACCAGCACCCCATGCACGGCGGCTTCCAGATAGCGACTTTGACTGTCACCTTCATCGCCCGGCAATCCTCGCCGACTCTCCAGCGGCTGCGCATCCCGCGCCAGAATTGCCACCCCGTTCCATGACGTCTGCCCTTGCCAGACCGCGCCGTAGCCTGCCGCCTCAAGCTCGGAGTCGGGAAAGGCACTGTCGACCGACTTGAGCTCCTGCAAACAGGCAATGTCCGGTTGTTCGCGCTCAAGCCAGGTCAGCAGGTTCGGCAGACGGGCGCGCATGCCGTTGACATTGAAGGTCGCGATTCGCAGCTTTTTCATGGCCACCGGTCCGTTTGGCTGGGTGTTCAGGTTGTGACCTCGAAGCCGCTCGGTGGTTGCGTCGGCTGATGTAGGAGCGAGCTTGCTCGCGATGGCGGTGTATCAGATAACTTAAACTTTGACTGACTCACCCTCATCGCGAGCAAGCTCGCTCCCACAGGGTTATCGACAGGCCATGGAGTGGTGAATGGTTTCCCCCGAGATAACAGCCACTCGTCATGCAAGCGGCACCAGCCCCCTCGGGCGGCAACGCTGGCGATGGCGGCGCCACGGGGTCATCAAGCGGCAGTGCAGGCGGCGCCAGCGGCTCTGGCTCAGGTTCGGGCGCTGGTGGTGGCACCGGTTCGGCGGGCGGTGGAACCGGGGGTGCCGGTGGCGGAACGGGCAGCTGAACGCGTAAAGGCGGCCGATGGTAAGTCATCGTCGCCTGCTTCAATTGCCCGGCTTCTACTATTGGATGGCTACATCTGCTTGACCGGCGGCGGATCCCACTTGCCGTTCAACGCTTCGGCCTTCGGCCCGTACAGACGCATGATTGACCAGCCGTTGACCACCCGCGCCAGGGTTTCCACTTTCCACTTCATCAGTGCCTGCGCTTCTTCAGGCACGGTTTGCAGCGCAGCCTTGATTTCAGGGTCAAGCGCGTCCATGTCAAACGACTTGCCGGGCTCGATGCCGATCCGCTCGATCTGCGCCAGCATCGGTTGATCGGTACTGTGGGCCGGATGCATTTTGAGCAATTGGGCAGCGTAGGCGAAGTACCTGGCTGCCGACATCGTGTCGACCTGGATTTTCGGCGGGGTCTTCATATCCACGGCTGGGTCGACCGTGACGCTGACCGACTCAGCGCTTTTGCCCAGCCGCGACAAAGGCGTCACGGTGTAGCCGGCCTGGATCTTGTGCACAGCTTCGTAGTCCGCCGAACCGTCGGTTTTGGTGCGGCCGATAACCCAGACATAAGGCGTCGGCGCCGGCAGATGATTCAAACCGGCAGGCACCGTGCCGGTCCAGCCTGGTGGTGTCACCAAAAACTGCGAGGCGTTGGTGCCTGTGGTGCGCCAGCCCGGTGAGGCGAACACATCGCTCCACATATCAAGCATTGGCAGCAAGTAGAAGCGCCCGGAAGTGTCCGGCGCAGCGATCACCAGCGGCTCCTTGGTCAAGTCGAGCCAGGCGATGGAATACAGGGTGTCGAAATTCGAACGCACCACGCCTTTGACATTCGCAGGTGGATACTGCGGCACGTTCACAAACGTATTCATCGGTCCTTTATCGAACTCCTTGACCGGTTCGATGTTGGTGGACTGCTGGCGGGTGATGTCCATGGTCAGCAGCGGGTAGAAATAGATATAGGCTTCAACACCAATGGTGTGAGCTTCTTCGAATGTGACTTTCGATTGCGCCTGACTGACCAGCGGAAAGATAGCGCAGGCTGCAACGGTCAGAACAACGGCTGTCAATGCTCGAGATATCAACATGTTGGTGATCGTCCGTACGTTTGGGAGACCTGCCGCAGTGGGCAGAGCTAACGGAACTTTAGACGATCAATTGAACGGACTCTGACAGGCAGACAGTCGGCTCGCCGGGGTGTTACGCAGGTGAAACAACAAGACAAACGCTTCAACGATCCGAACGCATCAGCGCCTCGCCGCCCTCCATCGACAGCACAGCCGAGCGATTTCGCCCCGAATGCTTGGCCTGATACAGCGCCGCGTCCGCGCGCTGGATGAACACTTCCATGCTGTCGCGCCCCATTGGCACAAACGAATAACAGCCAAGGCTTACCGTGACGTACCCCGCGGGCGATCCGCTGTGGCTGATGTTCTTGTCGATGACACTGCGACGGATTTGCTCGGCGATGGTCATGGCGCCATGCAGGTCGGTGTCGGGCAGCAACACCGCAAATTCTTCACCGCCGTAGCGCACCGCCAGATCGGCCTTGCGATGACAGCAACCCTTCACGGCCCGCGCCACCTCGGCCAGGCAGTGATCGCCCACCACATGGCCGTAAGTGTCGTTGTAGCGCTTGAAGTAATCGATATCGAGCATGATCAGGCTCAGCGGACTGTGCTGGCGTGCGCCGCGCCCGAACTCGATTTCCAGCGCCCGCTCGAACAATCGGCGGTTGCCCAGACCGGTCAGGCTGTCGTGGGTGGCGATCAACTCCAGCGCGTGTTGTGCATTGCGCAAATCCGCCTCGACCCGTTCGCCGACTCGCACCTGGCGGATGAATACCCAACCGAACAGTGCCACGCCGAGCATGACCAGCGCGACGATGATGCTGGAACGAAACGCCGTTTCGTACCACCGCGCCAGAATCGAATCCCTGGACGATGCCGCCGAGACGACCAGCGGGTAAGCCTCCAGCTGCCGGTAGCCATACAAGCGGACAACGCCATCCACCACCGAAGTGAACATCGCGTTGCCGGAGGACGCCTGGGGCAGCAGTTTCTGAAAGATTTCGCCCTGAGCCAATGACGTGCCGATTTGAGACTCCAAAAATGGCCGGCGCGCCAGCAGCGTTCCATCGGTCAATCCCAGGAACATCGAGCCGTTGTCATCGATGCTGAAGCTTTTGAAGAACTGGTCGAAGTACGACATTTTGATCCCGGCCAGCAACACGCCCTGAAACTGGCCGTTTTTGTCGTTCACCCGCTTGGAAACCGGAATGATCCATTCGCCATTTTCCCGACTGCGAATGGCCGGGCCGATGTGCGCCTCGGACGACACGTTCTGCTGGTGGAACTTGAAATACTCACGATCCGCCACGCCGGGGCCGCGAGGCAGATTATCGAACGAAGTCACCACCCATTGGCCCTTCTGGTCGAACAGCAAGATGCCATGCAGCTGGTCGAGCGCCTGTACGCGCCGGGCGAAGGTTTTCTGCAGACGGGGCCTCAGGGGTGGACCGAAACCGTCGACCTGAATCCAGTCCACCAGACTGGTCAGCACCAGATCAGCCTTCATGAACGTGTCTTCGGCCTGCTGTGCCATGGCCCGCGTCAGGTTCGACGAGGCGACCTGGGCCTGGCTCAGGTCATGACGCCGGGATTGCTCCAGTTGCAGATAAAGCAAAGCGCACAGGCACAGACACACCGTGGCAATGAACAATACCGCTGCCTTGCGCAGCGGTATGCGTTTCAATGCGACGCCGGGAGCGTGGTGCAGGTCGTGAAGGCGCGTGGGCAAAAAATTCGTCCTTTAAGGGCAACGCACGGGCACAAGCCCAAAAGCCCTTAGTTTTTGTGCGCGTAGTCTACGGGGTAATCGGGGATAAATGGCAACCACATATCAAGTGGTTCGGACCTGCTGTGGCCCTCAGATCAATCTGTCGAGTTCATCGAATGTGACCCGTCTCGAACGATGGCAGGATTCTCATATTGAAATGCTCATCGAGCGCATCAAAAAAATCCTGCCTCTTCCCTGTCGTTACTGGCTTTGCCCTGTTACAACCATTGTGGCTTCAGCCCCGGGCAATTGCAGAGCGGGCAGTTTGGAAGGCAAATCCAGCTGCCGCAGTACCGGAGTGTCGTAGCCATAAACGTCGGGTTTGAACGTCACCCGCCCTTCTTTACTCAGGTCGACAGTCCAGTAAGCCAACAGCACAGGCACCCTGACCGGTAGCCTGATGTTTTCGGTCTTGCCATTGGCCAACTGCTTTTGAATGCCCTCACTGTTCCAGCGCACCGGGTCGTTGAACAACAGTTCGACCAACTGCAGCGGGTTCTCTACCCGAATGCATCCGGAGCTAGTGGCGCGCATGGACTTGGCAAACAGTTCGCGATGGGGCGTGTCGTGCAGATAAATCGCGTAGTCGTTGGGGAACCGAATGACCACCTGCCCCAATGAGTTTTCAGGGCCGGCATCCTGGCGCAGCGTTAAACCGCGTGCGTTGCTCCAGTCGACGGTCGACGGATCGAGCACATTGCCTGCCCGATCCAGGACTTTGATCCGGCTGGCCGCCAGGTATCCCGGGTTCTGTTGAATCTTGGGCAGCATATCCTGGACCAGAATCGTCGGCGGTACGGTCCAGGTGGGGTTGAACGTGATGTAGGTAATCTCGGACTGAAACACTGGTGTGCTGCGAAACGGCTTGCCGACCTGTACTCGGGAACGCCAGATGGGCTGACCGTCGCGGTACAGCGCAACTTTATAGCCGGCGATGTCAACGACGACAAAAGTGCCCTGAAGTTTGTACAACAACCAACGCGCCCGCTCCATGTTCACCCGGACCTGATCGATCCGTGCCTCGACGGGCACATTCAGCGCCTCCAGTGTCGATGCCCCCGCCACACCATCCGCGCCCAGGTACTGCTCGAGCTGATACTTCTTCACTGCCGCAATGACTTTGTCGTCGTAATCGTTTCGTTTGCTCTTGTGCGGTTCCAGATACCCACCGGCCACCAGACGGGCACGCAACTGTGCGACCGCCGCGCCGTCCATCCCCGGCTTGAGTGACTGCCCCTCGGCGATTTTCGGCCAACCGCCAGCAGCCTGAACCTGACGCAGCTGCGCCAGGGCCTCACGCATGCTGCGATAAACCGCCTCTTGCGGCGGCGCCTGAGCGAACGCGCGTGCCACGTCGTGATCATCGAGAGCGGCAAAGAAACTGTTCACGTCCTCACGGGGATCGACCCCGACCGGATCGAAGTTCCAATGAAAATCCAGCCGGGACGGATCGACCTTGCCGCGCCGCAATTGCAGCAGCGCGGTGATGTAGGTGCGGGTCAGCGCGATATCGAAAGCCGCCGATTGCGCCGGCGTCGGTGCGGTGGCCTGCAACGCCAGTTGCGCCTCGGCCAACTGGGCACCACGGAAATCCCCAGGGTTCAAGCCATCAGTTTCAGTGTCATTCAGGCTTTTAAGCAACTGGTTCACATCGCCGTTGGTCCAGGCGGCGCGATAGTTGCGATGAGCATAGAAATCCAGGACCACGCGATTGATATCCACCCGTTGATGCTTGCGCGAAGTGAGCAGCGGCGGAAACGCCGATTGCAGAGGTTCAAGCATTGCTTGAATCCCTTGCCCCACGACATCGTCGGGCGCCGCGCTCACCTCACTAACTGCCGGAGATACCAGCACGTTCGGCGACGTTTCCCCATGCGCAGCGCCGCCGATCAGAAAGACCATAAAAAATATGCGGCTTATGACGAATAACCTTGTTAAATGCACCATGAATAATCCCTAATCTCCCGCAAATCAAAAAGCTAGCGCTCACTCACTGCTAGACTCGACATATTCCTGATGAGATTCACTTATGGCGCTATATCGCTTTGGCTGTCTACTCACAGCGCTGCTGTTGACGTCGGCCTTCATACCAGCAGCCTACGCCGATTCGCTTGAAGTCGCGCTGGCCAAAGCCGCTCCAAATGCCAATGCCAAGGTCATCGCCCTGGCAGTCCGTGCTACCCAATGCTCCCGCGCTCAAGGCGCAGCCCCGGCACAGAGACTAGCAGTGATCGATTACTCCATGCCTTCGACCGAACAACGGCTGTGGGTGTTCGACCTGAAAAAGCGCAAATTGCTCTTCCACGAACTCGTCGCCCATGGCCGCAACAGCGGCGAAAACATGGCTACCCAGTTCTCCAACCAGAACGAAAGCTTTGCCACAAGCCTCGGCCTGTTCCGTACGCAGGAAAGTTATCGCGGCCAGAACGGCTATTCGTTGCGCATGGAAGGTCTGGAACCGGGTTTCAACGATAACGCGTTTGACCGGGCAATCGTCATTCACGGCGCACCGTATGTCAGTCCGGTACTGGCACGCGCCAACGGCCGCATCGGCAGAAGCCTCGGCTGCCCGGCGGTCCGGCCGGCAATTGCGCATCGGCTGATCGATTCGATGAAGGACGGGCAGTTGCTGTTTTCCTACTATCCGGATCAACGCTGGCTGAAGTCTTCTTCTTACATCAATTGCGGCAGCGGCACCGTGGCGTCGTCGGAAAAGACCACCAAACGCCAGTAACCCGCGCCCCCAGCTGACAAAACTGTAATCCCCTCCTCAGCCTGCTGAAAGGCACCGCCCGTTTACAACTACAACAAGCGCACCGTGGGCGATTTCATCCACGACGTCAGCGACAAAGGCTGGGGCGCGACGGTCGCCGATCGTAAGATGTGGGCCGAAATGAAGATGAATCCCACCGATCTGGCCGACGTCAGCGGCGCCACGTACACCTTCTTGATGAACTGCCAGGCACCGGACTCGAACTTTGGCAGATGCCGTGATCCCCTGTAGGAGCGATGCTTGCTCGCGATGGACGTCAACGATAACGCGCCCTGTCTGGAGGATCGCGTTGTTCAAACATAAACCCAAGTAGCCGTCACCCAAGCAACGGATATGTACACCAACCCACCCATCACAAAAACCCGATAACAATGAAAATCCTCAAAAGCACAATGATGCTCGGTGGCCTGCTCGCCCTATCGTTTGGCGCTCAGGCACAGGAAGGCCCTTCGCATCTGGACAGCGTCATGCAACAAGGCCAACTGCGCGTCTGTACCACGGGCGACTACAAACCCTACACCTACAAAGCCGAGGACGGCGAATACTCGGGCATCGACATTGCCATGGCCCGCTCATTGGCCGACAGCCTCGGCGTCAAGGTCGAATGGGTGCAAACCACCTGGAAAACCCTGATGCCCGATATGCTCGCCGGCAAATGCGACATCGGCATGGGCGGCATCTCCGTAACCCTGGAACGGCAGAAAAAAGCCTTCTTCAGCACCACCCTCGACGTCGACGGCAAGATCCCGTTGGTTCGTTGCGAAAACCAGGCCCTGTACCAAACCATCGACCAGATCAACCAACCCACGGTTCGCCTGGTCGAGCCGGCCGGCGGCACCAACGAAGCCTTCGTTCACGCCTTCCTGCCCAAGGCGCAATTGCAGTTGCACGACAACGTCACCATCTTTCAGGAGCTGTTGGACAAGAAGGCTGACGTGATGATCACTGACGCTTCGGAAGCGCTGTACCAGCAGAAACTCAAACCGGGACTGTGCGCGGTGAATCCGACGCAATACATGCAATACGGCGAGAAGGCCTACCTGCTGCCTCGCGATGACATGACCTGGAAGTTGTATGTGGATCAGTGGCTGCATTTGGCGAAGGTGACGGGGAATTACCAGAAGGTTTTGGGGCAGTGGATAGCAGTGCCTGTACCCAAATAGCACTCACAACCACAGCCCCTGTAGCAGCTGGCGAAGCCTGCGTCCGACTGCGCAGCAGTCGCAAAATCAGCGTTCACGATCCATCAGGCAGATTGCACAACGGTGGACTATATCCGCCGTTGCGCTCGTTAATCATCGTGCAGCAGACCCGAGCTGTATTCACCGAAGCTGTTGCCGAGCGCACTGCCATGGAAATTCATCTTGTTGGGGTTGTTGGTAGGCCCCGGGCCGAAGCCGGCTGACGGCAGGCTTTCTTCAGAATAGCGGCTTGTGGTGCTCACCCCGAACAGGCGCTCAACAGCACAGCACCGGCGATTAGCGCGACTTTGGCGAGGTTCGAGATCATTGTTGTGATTCCTGTGGGTTGGGTGCGCGGCGGATTGATCTTATGCGTTCATCCTAGGCTCCCGAAGGGCGGGATTATGAAACTTTGCGGGGTGACAGCGTTGGTTCAGGTACGGCCTGCTGCTGACGAATGACGCAAACTTTCAAAAAGAGCAACGTCCTACACCACGATAGGAAATGTCCGTAGACTTGCGCATTGCTGTGCCTTTGTCATGAGCCCTATAGTCCGAACGCGCCCAAATGGCGTATCGGGTTTGGCGACTCGATGACAAAGCACAGAAACCTCCGAGTTATCTCGGAGCGTTTCTGAACGCACTTGGCTGCTTTTTTGGTGGCTGTGCGTGGGAGACCTTAGGGTCTGCCGGTTTGCCTTGTCCCGGTTCGCCAACCCGCGTACAGCTACCACCCTTTGTTTGGCGACGATGAGTGGTAGATCTCCTCAATTCAAGGAATCACTCATGAACGAATATATGGCTTTAACCAGCAACGCTGACGATCTACCCTCGCTATACGTCAACACCACACAACCCTGCACTCCCTGCTCAGCACGGCCACTTACAGAATCCGAGCCGTGACGCAGATTCTTGAAAACCTCGCGATGCGCGGTGACATCACAACCGACTCAGTAATTCTCAGCGACTTTGCGTTGCTGTGTTGCGTGCCTTTGCGTGACGGGTGCGATGTGTTGGATGTGATTGCGCGACGTATGGATGCTGAGCCTTCCTGATGTAAAAAAGGGGCGTCCAGCTTGGGCGCCCACTTGGCTTCACGGAGGCCACTCACTAAATTTAGGCAGAAAATATCACGAGGCGCAGTGAGATGTGGCGCAAGACCCGCGTCGCCATGGCCACCTTGTCATACTGACCGCCTCCCTCCCAATGCCCACAGATTCTTAGTCCACCATTGAAGCTATCGGATCGCTACACAGTGAACTACTGTCAGTCATAGACGTGGCGCCCACAGGGACGCCGCCCCGGCAATCTCCAGATGCCCGTTGAGTTGCAAGGTTTCCAACCGACTTGTCAAGATGTTCAGGGAACCAGGCCGATGGCAAAAGATGCAAACATCGAATCAAACAACGGGACTTTTATCGCGCAGGAGACTGAGGCTCTGCTCGGACCTGCCCCGGTTTCCGATATGGCTCGCAACGCAATCTGGCGCGCCCGGATCACGACGCAGGCGCGCAATCTGAGTCGCTCGACCCAGTTTGTCATTGCCGCCGCGCTGATCCTGGGACTTACCATGTTCTTCGTCGGCAATCTGGTGAGCGAACGAATCGAAAATGCCGCGGTGCAGAGCGCAGCAGAAGCAGGCGCTCAGTACATGGATACGTTTCTGGAGCCCTTCGTGCAGGAGATGAGCCGGGACAACAACCTCTCGGCTGAAAGTGTCCAGTCCCTGGACCGCCTCACGCAAAGTCGTTCGCTAAAACAGCACATTGTCTCGATCAAGATCTGGCGGCCGGATGGCACGGTGGTCTTCAGCACGAATAAAGCCGTCACCAACGTTAAATTCCCAATGGATGAGATCGCCGAGGCACTCGAGGGCAATGTGGTCACCGACCTTGAAGACCCGAACCAGGATGAGAACGCGTTTGAGCGCAAGCTCAACCTGCCGCTCTATGAGATCTACGCGCCCCTGCGGGATTCAACCTCCGGGAAAGTCATCGCGGTGGCGAATTTTATGAAAAGGCCGATAGTCTGAAACGCGAGATCAATCGTGTACGACAAGAGGTATGGGTGGTCGTTGGCGCCGCGACGTTGTCGATGCTGATGCTGCTTTTCTTCATCGTGCGACGCGGTGACAAGATTATCCAGCGACAACAAGTGGCATTGCGCTTACGGCTGCTGGAGCAAACCCGTTTGCACATCAGCAATGCCGAACTGCAGCGCAAGATGTCGACGGCTACCCAAGAGTTTTCCCGTGTCAACGAACTCACCTTGAGGCGCATTGGTGCAGACCTGCACGATGGGCCGGCGCAGTTATTGACCTTGATTCTGATACGGCTCGACGACTTGGCCGAAAACTGCTCCGTTATCGATCAGGAGTCGCTGGAAACCATTCGTGGCGCCGCCACCGACGCATTGCGTGAGGTCCGCGATTTATCACGAGGTCTGGCACTTCCGGAAATTAACGACTTGAGCCTGGTGGAAGAGTTGCAACTGGTGGCGCAACGGCACGAGCAACGCACTGGCACCAAGGTCACATTAACCCTGGGGCAACTACCGGAGAGCGCGTCACTGCCGCTCAAACTCTGCTTGTATCGTTTTGTGCAAGAAGCCCTCAACAACGCTTTCCGTCATGCCGACGGCGAGCGTCAGGTCATCCAGGCGCGATACATTGATGAAGTATTGAACATCAGCGTCAGGGACGGTGGTCCAGGCATGGCGGCGGACGCCATGCTGCTCGAGAAATCCGGCAGAACCCGATTGGGGCTCGCCGGTTTGCGTTATCGCGTTGAATCTCTGGGCGGGTTATTCAGCATCGACTCCTGCGCCTCTGGTACGTCGGTAAATGCACAATTCAAACTCTAGATCAGGAGCCGCTCACGGATCAATTTGTGTTTTTTCTGCGCCAGTGTGAAGTGCCCCGACAGCTTCGCGCTCCCAATAAAGCCGTAGAGTTGTGACCGCCTCGACGCGATTTCGGGCGTGCAGTTTCTGCATCACGCCGCTCATGTGGTGCTTTACGGTTTGTTCGGTAATCAACAGTTTTGACGCAACTTCCCTATTGGTCAGCCCCTTTGAAACTTCACGAATGACCTGCTCCTCGCGAGGGCTCAAATCCAACTGGTGAAATTCTGTTTCGTGCTCCTTGATGTTGCCCTGCAGTTTGTTGGCAACCTCGGGGGTGATATAGGTCTCACCCTTGGAAACCGACCTGATCGCCTGGACGAGCTCCGGTCCGCTGACACCTTTCAACACATACCCGCGCGCGCCGGCCTCCAGTGCCGAAAAGGCGTCATCTTCGGATTCTGAAACCGTCAGCATCAGCACCTTCACATCCGACAGCTGAGTGGAAATGAACCGCACCGCGGCGAAAACATCGCCCGGCATATTGACGTCCATCAACATCACGTCCGGACACATCCTCTGGGCAATATCCCTGGCATCTTCCGCATTGGCGCCCTGCTCGACGACCTGAAGATCCGCCCGTCTTCTCAATGTATTGGCAACGCCCTCACGCAACATTGGATGATCGTCGACAATGCCGATGCGAATAAATGGACTCATGACGCGCTCCCGAAAGGATCAGCACTCGAACACTCATAGATTAATAGCAGGTAACCCGGGATGACGCCTGTCGCCAACCGTATGTCCCGATGGTCGCCCCACCTGGCAGCCTTTCACTGGCCATCCAAAACCTACACAATTGCCGGCTTTTTCACGGCAGGAAGTCCTCATGCAACGGATTGTAATTCTGGGCAATGCCGGTAGCGGCAAATCTACCCTGGCCCGCGCCCTCGGCAAGCGCTTGAGCCTACCCGTGATACACCTGGATACGCTGTTTTGGGAACCCGGCTGGGTCGAACCTGACGCAGAGCAGTTCCGCGCACGTGTCCGCGAAGCGCTCGCACCGGATACCTGGATTTGTGAAGGCAACTATGCGCGGCGTACCTTCGACCTTCGCCTGCCCCGAACCGACCTGATCATCTGGCTCGACACGTCGCGGCTCACCTGTTTTACCCGGGTGATCATGCGCAGCGTAAGGAAACGCCCTCGCCCTGACCTTGCAGCAGGTTGTGCAGAGAAGCTTGACCGGGCGTTTCTGACCTTTCTCAACTTCGTGTGGAATTTCGATCGTGGCTACCGCCCAGGTATCGAGGCGGTGCGCCTGGCAATAAACCCGCAAGTTCCTACGGTGCACTTGCGCGGTAGCAGGCAGATTGCTGCTTTGTCGATAGCTTGCCGGTAACGTTTGGAGTCTGCGCTGAATAGATGGATGGTGACTTGCAAAAATGGGGATGTATTTATTCGCAGTAAACCAGCCGGGTCCTCACCTTGCCTTGGACTGAAAAATAAATCCGTCCCTCTTCCCTAGTCCCCTTTTCCCTATGCGTTCGGATTCAAGGCGTTTGAGCCAAAGGCAAAAGCCGTTGCGTTCCCAATACAAAATCTTCACCCGATTGCGGGGTTTGTTGAGAAAGACGAAAAGCACCGGATCGAACACCGCCACTTTGATATCCAGCTCCACCAGTGCGGCTAGGCCGTCGATGGATTTTCGAAAGTCTGCGTGTCTAGGGTAAAGGTACACTTTTTCAATTTTGGCATCGGGACGCATCATGGCCGCTGGCTTCTGAAAGAGATAGGGAGCACAGCGTCAGGCATCAAATCGCGGCTTTGAATGTGGGGTTCGTGGAGCAGTTACGCTACACCGGCTGATCACGACCCAGTCAATTCCATCCCTGGACTTCACGAACACATTACATCCCCACCGGTATAATGCCGACCGTTCCCGTTTTTTAGGTTTGGTCGTCATGGTTAATCGCCGGAATTTATTAAAACTCAGCGCACTCGGTACCGCCTCTTTCGCGGCGCCGCTGGCGTACTCTGCGAGCAAGATAACCATGGCCTATAACACCGGCAACCCGCCAGGCTCATCCTCTCCGAAAGATTTAATTGATAACGCAGAAGACTTCGATTTTCTATTGACCGGAGCTGGCGTGTCTCATCCAAACCGCCTAGGTGTTCCACTCAAGTCATGGAAGGGGATGGAGGCTGAGTTTGATGCCGATCAGGCCGAGCGCGTTGCCGAATTTGACGACTCGCAGGACCTTCGTGAAGTGCAGTTCAATACCTATTTGGACTCGACCGGGTTTGAAAACCCTCCACTGAATTATGTGGACGGTACGCCGCTTCAAGTCGACAGAGCTACGCAGCTGGTAGTGCGCGACGGCAACCTTTACACAGTAAAGCGTCCCGCATCATTCCCGCACACTCTGACCGGGACATGGGGTGCTGACCAAACCCACTTAGTTTTGCGTAGCGATCAAACTGTACGACAGGACTTGGCAGACCCACTAACTGGGCCTGAAATGCTTGGGTTTCGCCAACTTTCAACCAACGCGTCAAGCCGTACAGTCGCTGATAGATTGCGTGAAACTGTTAGCGTGAAGGATTTTGGCGTTAAAGGTGATGGGATCACAGACGATACAGCGGCTATTCAGGCGGCATTGGACTCCATTACCAATGGTTTTTTGACCACGCAACAGAGATATGGCGGCATATCGCTATTCTTCTCGGAAGGCATTTACCTGATCTCTAAGCCATTGGTTATTAAGTCAGTAAATACGACTCTTACTGGGGCGGGCGCAGGCGCCACGATAATCCAAGCAACCTCCGGCACCTTCTCCGCTGATACGGGATCAGCCCTCATGGGCAAGTGGATGATCATATGGGAAGCGGCGTACG
Organism: Pseudomonas sp. ERMR1:02; assembly: GCF_002277815.1. Classification (GTDB taxonomy): domain Bacteria; phylum Pseudomonadota; class Gammaproteobacteria; order Pseudomonadales; family Pseudomonadaceae; genus Aquipseudomonas. The sequence goes on along the minus strand of NZ_NKJI01000009.1, from coordinate 170,842 downwards.
TATTAAGCGGTGACGACTTATATAATTGCCATGTCTTTGACATGTCGCTTGATTTCAACAACAGAAACGACGTGAAGGGAATTTGGATTGGCGGTGGTCGAAACTCATCGTCTATTGAACGAGTCCAATTCATTCGATATTACACGCACCTTATCGAGCTGGGTAAGTCCGCAAGGGACTTTCATTCGATAACCCAAGGTTTTCTTGTAAGCAACTGCCTTGCTATTTGGGATGGTAACGTTGGACAACACACGGCGGATCGAGATGGGCTGTTGTTCGTTATATCCGCAGGTAATGAAAATACGTTTTTTAATGTAGACGCTGCATCCGGCTCAGGCGAAACCTCTATCGGCACCGCGTTTATTGTTGGTAATGGGAGTTATCAATGCGGCGGAAACAAGTTCATCGCTTGCGGGGTTGCTAACCTAAAGGCCGCTCATGTCATTGCAAGTACCGTTAGCGGGTTTGTGGTGGGGGAAACTGTCACCACAGGCGACGGCTTCAAAGGCGTTATCACGTCCATTGCCGGCTTAACCCTTAAAATGACCGTTCCTGTAGGGGGCGGATCGGCGTATGTCCCGCGAACTGCTGACTCTATCGTCGGCGGAACTAGCGGCGCAACCGCTACTATTACTTCAGCGGTATTCGGGAAGGCTTGGCATCTTTCCAACTCTTGGGGTACTGTCATTGAGAGCGTCAAGGCCATTGAAAGCACGGCTTGTGGGGTTTTCATGGACAACAGCGACGCGTCGAAATGCACTCAGAACGTTGTGCGCGGGGGCCGCTTCTTTGGTTTTACCGCATCTTGTTTTGTAGCCTTCGGTCGCAGTCAATTCAACCGTTGCGAAGCGGATGTATATTCGTCTTCGGTGTCGGTATTGTCGGGAGCGAAATTTGCTACAGCGCAGTTTTATACGGTTGGTTCTGCTAATGCCAGCTTAGTAAAGTTCGTCTCAACTGAACCGAGCAACTCAGCCATCGAGTACCTGTCCATTGGCGGATTAAACGTCCGAAACTCTGCCAACACAGCCATATTTGCAGGAAAGAATGCTACGGGGGGTGTTCGCGTCGATAACTTCAGAACCGATCTTTTCGACGCTAACCAAGTCCGTCTTCTTGATCGTGAAGGTAACGTTCGTGTTTCGACCGAGAACGGGGACAACGGCAAGCTCACCTTGCATGATGGCACTGGAGCCGCACGGGTTATCGTTGCCTATGACGGCTCGATTACGGTTAACAGCGCTTCTGGCAAGACTGTCGCAATACAACAAAACGGTGCGAGCAAGATCGTTATCGATGCGGCAGGGTTGATACGTTTTTTCGGGCTGACCACCGCAGTCCCTGCCGCAACCGAGGCCGTATATAAAGACGCTAGCGGTTTCGTGAAGGTTACGCCGCCGTAAAACTTTAAACTGCACGGCCTCTAATGTCAGGGGCTCACTTTATTTAGGGGCACTTATGGCTCTTAAGCAAACCATAAATTTTCGAGGCATCTATGTCGCGGACGCCTATATCAAGACCAGCGGAGTCACGATTAGCCTTGGAAATGAGCGCATCGATTTCGTCGCGTTTTACATGGCGTCCAGCACTGATGCGCCTTTCAACAACGGGAGCATTCAGTGTGCCTATAACCTAAACGGGGACAACCCGATCAAGCAGGGTTATGAATACCTTAGAACGCTATCAGAGTTTGCGGATGCAATCGACTGCTGACCGCTATCCGAACAACAAGCAGCCTGCCGTCGTGCGGGCTTTTTTTCGCCTGGAGAAAAGTTGTGACAGTAAATGAAAAAGAGCGCAACATTTTCGCCCGAACCTTGTGGGCTGAGGCCCGAGCAAAGAAAGGGGACTGCAAAGAAAGGGGACGGATTTATTTTTTGCGAAAAATATGCGCAAAATAAATCCTCCCCCTTTTCACTGGTTTGAACCCAACGCAGAGCGTTCCACGCACGTGTCCGCGAAGCGATCGCCCCTGATGCCTGGATTTGTGAAGGTAGCTATGCGCGGCGTACCTTCGACCTTCGCCTACCCCGAACCGACCTGATCATCTGGCTCGACACGTCGCGGCTCACCTGTTTCACCCGGGTGATCATACGTAGCCTAAGGAAACGCCCTCGCCCTGAGCTTGCAGCAGGTTGCACAGAGAAGCTTGACCGGGCGTTCTGACCTTTCTGAACTTCGTGTGGAATTTCGATCGTGGCTACCGCCCTGGGATCGAGGCGGTGCGCCTGGCAACAAGCCCGCAAGTGCCTACAGTGCACTTGCGCGGTAGCAGGCAGATTGCCGCTTTTGTCGATAGCTTGCCGATAACGTCTGGAGTCTGCGTTGAATAGATGGATGGTGACTTTCAAAAATGGGGATCAAATTGTGCGCAGCGAACCAGCCGGGTCTTCACCATGCCTTGGACTGAAAATAAATACGTCCCCTTTTTCCCTTTTTCCATACGCGCAACGCTGTTCACTTAAGACCGTGTCCATACGAAAGCATGGGAAAACACGTAAACCTGTAGGAGCAAAGCTTGCTCGCGATAGCGGTCTGTCAGCCAGGATCCCTGTTGAATGTACCGCCGTCATCGCGAGCAAGCTTTGCTCCTACGGAGGCAAGCCTTTTTATCGTGTCTTAAGTGAACAGCATTACCGCATACGCGGGCCTTTCTCGTTTTACATGGCGACTCTCGTCAAACGCTGCAGATCAGAGATGACGACAGGGTTTCTATGTTCAATCACATCCTCCTGGATGTGCCAGATCACAGACTTGAGAAGATCTGTGCGAGTCATATGGGTCGCCTCGAGGAGTATTATGAAGTCGTCTGCCACATAAGAATTCACCTTCATCGACAGCCGCTTCATCGAGCGCGAGGGAGTCAAGTGGCGACACGTCATCTGCTTCGAGAACCACTGAGAAAATTCGTAATGTGTTCTCTGCAAGCGGTCAGCAGCTTTTGTCTCTACCAGCTCTCTCAAGTAGTAACTGATGAATAACTTTCGAGTCTGCACGCTAGCCTCTTTGGTCACCACATGCATAGCTGCATCCAAGACATCAAGGTAGATCGCTGGCAGTCGCGCTTCGATGGGGGTCAATTGATGCTTGCGCGCCTCTTTGATCGCCGGAGTCGATTGCGCCGGGATTGCAACGACAGTTTCACAAACGTCGCAAATCCCAACCAAGACGTCCTTCGCCTCGCCGTGGCCATCACTGAAGGGCACATTACGGCGCACATAAGTCGTAGTGACAACCTGTTGGCAGTGCTCACATAGAGCCTTACCGTGATCGCCTTCGAATAGAAGCTTCATGAAGTTCACTCACCGATGGACGCTAATGAACCAAGCGCTTGGATCGATAAAAAAGAATTTTATGTACCAGGTCCCTGTCTTTAGCACATGGACTTCGATACCGGGGACAGAATGATGTGGGCTACAGCTGTGCTGCGTGCCGCTGCATTTCTTGATGATCTCAATCACCTCCTGAGCTGAGACCTCCCCAGTTGCCAGTAAGTTTTTGACATTGATCGAGCCGCGAGCAACATGCTGATAATCGCCCGTCTCCAGAGCCGCTAGCACATCGCGCTTGGCTTTTTTGAAGCCTTTTTCCATTGCGACCCTTAATGTGTACGAGGATTATCGTACACTATGTGTGCGACATCCAGCCGCTATTTTGTCGCTGGGTTTACCCGAAGGAGGGACAAAAAATGGGGACAGATCTATTTTCTCGCAGAGCCTTGTCCCCTCCCTGCTCTCGCTTGCCTGAACAACCACCACTAGACTCCCTTCAGCCCCGCTAGCCCCATTCCTGTTAAACTCCCCCACCTCCCAGCCTCACCGATTCCAGATCCCCAATGCCCGCACCCATCGCCACACCCGCCCCGCTCTCCCGCCGCTTTTCCGTCGCTCCGATGATGGACTGGACGGATAGACACTGCCGTTTCTTCCTACGCCTACTGTCGAAAAACGCCCTGCTCTACACCGAAATGGTCACCACCGGTGCCTTGCTCAACGGCGATCACGAACGCTTCCTGCGCCACAACGAAGCCGAGCATCCGCTAGCCTTGCAGCTCGGCGGCAGTGTGCCGCTGGACCTGGCCGCCTGCGCACGCATGGCCCAGGAGCACGGCTACGACGAGGTGAATCTGAATGTCGGCTGTCCGAGTGATCGGGTGCAGAACAATATGATTGGCGCGTGCCTGATGGGGCATCCGCAGTTGGTGGCTGATTGTGTGAAGGCGATGCGCGATGCAGTGTCGATTCCGGTGACGGTGAAGCATCGCATCGGTATTAATGGGCGCGACAGTTACGAAGAGTTATGTGATTTCGTCGGTACGGTTCGCGAGGCCGGGTGCACGAGTTTTACCGTGCATGCGCGGATTGCGATTCTGGAGGGGTTGTCGCCGAAGGAGAACCGCGACATTCCGCCCCTGCGTTATGACGTGGCGGCGCGGTTGAAGGCAGATTTTCCGGAACTGGAGATTATTCTCAACGGCGGGATCAAGACGCTGGAGGCCTGTCACGAGCATTTGCAGACGTTCGACGGCGTGATGCTGGGCCGCGAGGCGTATCACAATCCTTATGTGATGGCTGAAGTGGATCAGCAGCTGTTCGGCAGCACGGCACCGGTGATCACTCGCGCTGAGGCGCTGTCGCAGTTGCGGCCGTATATCGCCGCGCACATCGACGCAGGCGGTTCAATGCACCACATCACTCGACATGTGTTGGGGCTGGGCACCGGGTTTCCGGGGGCGCGCAAGTTTCGGCAGTTGTTGTCGGTGGATATTCACAAGGCCAAAGAGCCGTTGGCATTGCTGGATCAGGCGGCGCAGTTGCTTGAAGGGCGTTAAACGTTCTTCAACACCAGGCTGCGGGCTCCGCAACCTGGTGCGCATGTTCAGAGCGCCGCCGCGTCAGTCCAATTGACCCAACCGAATCCCCATGTCGCCAGGGTCAGCAAGCCGAATGCAATCCGATACCACGCGAATGCGGCGTAACTGTGGCTGGCAATAAACTTGAGCAAGCCACGTAAGGCGATCACGGCGAAAAAGAACGCTGTCACGAAGCCTGGGGCAAAAACCGGCAAGTCACTGGCCTGGAACAGGTCCGAAACTCCCAGACAACAGCCAGGATAGCGCCCAGTTGATAATGATATTGAACGCCATCGCTCGTTCACCGCCGAAGTCGAGCAAATCCGCAACAATAATCTGATGCGGTACTGATATGGCAAAAACTCGGTAAGTCCTACAACCAGTCCAAAATCAAACAGTTACGGTAGTCCACAGATCCATTAATCCCCCGTTCGCCCGTTGATCGCATGAGGGCCTGTTGCTATTCAAACACCTGGAACTCATCGCAACTGAGCTTATCCAACCCCCGACAAAGACCACCTGGCGAACGCGAAATTAAAACGCATCAGGCCGCGTAAGAAAATCCTTTGTTATCAAATGTCTATCACCAAAATTAACGCTTGAAGAGTTATATATCGCTTATCACTGGACATATTGTTAGGCAAAAACACCAAAACTTTAGCGCGAAAAGGCAAAGTCCCAAGGGTTGATCATTTCTGTTAAAAAACTGAAAACCAATCTACGCTTCATCCACACGTACCGCTTATTGGTTCGGGAAATCAGGAGATCGGGACAAAAGATAGCACAATGCTATGTCACGTTAAAACCAGAAACGGACCTGGAGAGCTCGGCATCCAAACCTCACGAACCCAATCGATCACGTCATATTCGCCCCCAATGTTAAAAAAAACGTGACGTCCACTTCAAAATTCGATGAAATGTTACCAATTGTCAGTCACAGATGAGAATCAGTGCTTTAACATCCAACCGTCAGCACCCAGCCGAGTCAAAGCATGATGCTTACAGGGAACAAAACGACATTGAGTCACAGCCTAGCAAAGGAGCAGACAGGGATTCTCACCATTGGGCGGACCCCAATGTTAGCGGAGGGTTTCAGGGAATTAGTCGCCAGCCACGTAGGTAACGACGTAACCGTTGATGCAACGTGCTACAGCAACTCATTCAACAGAAACCAGCACCTTGAGTTCTACCGTGCGGTCTTTATCGTCATTGATAGCCCCCAGGCGTTTACTGAGAGCGTTGCCTTGATTGAAGGTCTTCGTGCCAACAATATGGCGTCAATAATTTTTGCAGCTATCACCGGTTCAGGCACCTACAACAAGATGAAATATTATCTTGCTGGCGCCGACTACTGCATCAAAGTCAATAGCACGTTAGTCGATAGCGGTGAAGAAATTTCCGGCATTTTGAGTAGTCCGGAATTGCAGGTAAAAGACAGCCTGATGTTAGACCCGACTCGCATGTGCCTCATCGCAGATGATAAAAAACTCGATGTATCGTTTGCGGAAATGAAAATCCTTGAAGCTTTTTCCCAAACAAAATCGCATATATTAAGCCATGATGAAATCGCCAGAATCATGGGCCTGAATATAAATTTTTATGACCCAAGAGCCTTGGAAAAATCGATCAGCCGCCTTCGTGGTAAAATAAAAGACATGTATGGCACCAACGCCATTCATAGTATTCGCGGATATGGATATCGTTTAATCAGGGGTCTGATCTCTACAACCTGATTACTTAGGTGCAACGGAGTTTTTGCATTATGAACGCAATCGAATGCGTACCTCGCTTCGAGCGTGCGAATCACTACTTGTCTCGGCAATTGATTCTTACACGCGATGACCGCCCATTTGGCAGCGAGATCAGAATAAAATCCGACGACAGTCAGATCCTGTCCGCTCTTGCATCTCATGCACCAGCGACGAATCCGATGAGTGGCATCTACAGCGAAGCCCTGATGCAGACTCGACTGATGGCTTTCTCGTTAAAAGATCGCACCACCTCGAGCCAGAACAAATATCTGAGCCGTCGATTTGTCTGTGTAGATCAGTCAGCACTCGCCCATGCCGCGCTCACTGAAGAATTGATCCAGTGCAGCGACGCCCTGCGTGGTCTTGGACAGACGTTGGTGGTCGCGCTAAACGAGCTACCCTTGCCGGCGGTCAGATTCACTGACAAAAAGAAAATCCTCCATAACGTGTATCTATTGAAAGATCACGGTATCGAAATCGCATTCGATGGATTTAATGTTTACGACGAAAGTATCGAAATTTTTACAAGCCTGAATCTATTCGACTATATAAAGATTTCGATTTCGGCCCTAGACTTGGGCTTTAAACTCGGTGAAAAACCCGAGCTATTCAACCGACTCTACGAACGCATGACCCTGCAAGCTCACAATACCAAAGTCAGCTTTATAGCAGACAGAGTCGAGCATGCTGCGGGTCACGTACTGGCGCGAGCGTTGCCCTTTGATTACTTCCAAGGGAGCCACTACTCCCCTGCCGACAACATTTAAACCAACTATCAGGCGTTGCAATTAAGGAGAGATGGCCATGGAAAGCAGTTCAACCCCCCCAGAAAATATTTTGTTGTAGTCACCCACAGCCCCGCACTACAACTCGAGCTGGAGGCGCTGCTATCGAGCAAGCGCTACAACTCGTTCGGTACGTCACAAGCAAAAATGTTTGTAGAAAATGTGCCCGCACACTTCTCCCCCCCTAAACTCATGGAGTTTATTTACCCACACGTGGAAAGAATTGCCCCGCCTGTTATCAAACATGATACACAGCGCATTCTTTCGACATTCAAGACCGAGTGGCAAGCGGCGCAATTCAACACTCTGTACAACAACATTACCTCTATGACGGATGAAGCCCAGGACGACACCCGGAATTACACCCCCAATTTGGCCGAACCGCGCACTGTAATTGCTGAAACCTGGCGATTCAGCAATGGCGGTGGTGCGTTGATCAAAGATGATATGGAAATTGTCTTGACCGGACTGGAGGCCACCCTGCTCAAGAAAATGCTGCATCATGAAGATCGCGTGGTCAGTAAAGAGGATCTTATCCGCAGCATCGGCAGGGAACCCGAACACTATCGAGGTCTCGAAATGTGCCTGAGCCGACTACAGGAAAAGTTCAAGAGTGCCAGCAACGGCGAACGTCTTTTTCGTGCTGTCAGGAATCGTGGGTATTGCTTGATACAAAAAATCGCACGCGGGAAAAGCCCGAGCTGAGCAAATAATACGCTCATACTGGTAGTGCACTACAATAATAATAACGCACTCCGGCTTCCTGTCAGCTCCTACCCTCGACACATGTAAATCTGTACTACCCCCAGCTATTTTCCCGACCTTTTATAACGCACCCTGCCTCCCAAAACATATTAGCCAGCGATACTAACCTCTCGTTAGAAGTCGTCAGACAGCCTTCGCACCGATAACTTATTCTATTTACTGATAACAGCGCCGCCATTGGCGCTTCAGTTCGTCGGCGCATGACCATTTTATAAAAACAATAACGCATGCCAGATCAACTTTGGCTTTGTCTGTCGACACGCAAATGGACGTATTTTGAGGATATCGCATGGTTAACAATCTTCGTATCAATCGAAATACCACTCTCAAAGGATTGACCTTCTGGGGACAGTGGGTACTGGGCCTGGGCTTTGTTGTCGCCCTGTTACTTCTATTGGTTTATAACCAGACGGGAACGGTAGAGTTCTATTATCGAGTGTGCGCAACACTGACCGTACTGGCATCGGTGCCAGCATATTCCTGGTGCGGCGTTTATGCCAAGAAGGACAATTACCTGGAGGGCTTGATCAGACTATTTATGGGCTGGTCAATGACTCTGGCAGCGTTAGCTATTGTCGCCTTCCTCTGCAAGGCCAATGAACTGTTTTCCCGTCAAATCATTCTGGTATGGGCTGTCTGCAGCTACATCGGGCAGGCGTTGTTGTACGTCCCACTGCAAGGTTTCTCGAAGTACTACCAACGGTCACTTCAAAGTGAGCGCAAAACGCTGATCGTCGGTACCGGCGAGCTGGCGTTGGGACTGGCTAACAAGCTTCGTACCCTCGAGCACTTCCCGTTGGTCGGCCTGGTAAGTTGCGACACCAGTCCCGTCCTGGAGGCGGGTGCGCCACCTGTTGTAGGTCCGCAAGAAGCACTACTGGAGCTGATCAAGACCCACGACATTAGTCGTCTGTACATCACATTGCCCCTGAGTGAAGCGGCACAAATCGAAGCCATGTATGGCGACTTGCTGGATGCCCACGTAGACGTCGTCTGGGTTCCGGACTTGAACAGCCTGACCCTGCTCAATCATTCGGTCAGCGATGTTGACGGCCTTCCGGCGATCCATTTGAATGAAAGCCCGCTGACCAGCCAACCCACCGCCGCATTGAGCAAAAGCCTGCTCGACAAAAGCGTGGCACTGATGGCCATTGTCGTTCTAAGTCCATTGCTGCTGGTGATTGGCCTGACGGTGAAACTTACCTCCCAGGGTCCGGTTTTCTTCAAACAGGATCGTCATGGCTGGAATGGCAAGGTCATCCAGGTGTGGAAGTTTCGCTCGATGCGCGTTCATGACGATCACGAGGTCAAGCAAGCCAGTCGTAATGACTCGCGGATTACCCCGATCGGGCGCTTTATCCGTCGCACTTCCATCGATGAGTTACCGCAGTTGTTCAATGTCTTGCAAGGCCATATGGCTCTGGTCGGACCACGTCCGCATGCCATTGCACACAATGACTACTACTCCGGCAAAATTCTCGCCTACATGGCCCGCCACCGAATCAAACCGGGGATCACCGGGCTGGCTCAAATCAGCGGCTTCCGCGGCGAGACCGACACACTCGACAAAATGCAGAAGCGCGTCGAGATCGACCTTAAGTACATCAATAACTGGTCGTTGTGGCTGGATGTGAAAATCCTGGTAAAGACGCCCTTCACCTTGCTGTCAAAAGACATCTATTGATAGCGAGACTTCAGTTTATTGATGGTGCGCCATCGGTTTAATCAAGGGACGTGAGTCGGGACGCGGCCCCCTTGCACTGTGCGATTGCGCCGTCACTCGTGACGGCGCTTTCCCCAGCCATGCTTGCAACGGCGCCAACCCCGGCAGGCTGTTTTGCTATCGATTTTCAGGGCGGTGTACAACGCCGACTTCTGGTAAATCTCGCTCGATACCGCACAGCTTGTTGATCCGATTCAGGGCGATATCGGCACGCCAAGTGATGGCGCACCCAAGACGTTTTAACCTGCGTAATCGTCGGCATCAGGTAGCCGCGATAACCTTTAGGCAAGCGCACCGGAAGCAGGCGAACGTTAATAAAGTGAATGCCGGGCAATCGCGCGACGTTAAAAGCCGTATTCGGGAGCCGGAACATGAGGTGCGCCGCAAGGTTGCGGCCTTGGTGGAGAGCACTGCTTTCTTGATGCTACAAAAGAAGCTCAATGCCTACTGGGGAAGCGACAACAACGGCAACTGACCTTGTGGCTAGAACCGTATCCGCTCGTTAGCTGACTGACCGAGGCTATTGCAGTGCGCGCAGGCGCACGATAACTACCTTGGCTGATGATGAGAGCAATGCGCCATCTCAACGTTTACTAATACCCACCAAGGGCACACTGATTCTTTGCTCACGTTGCAGCAGTGTCATCAGGAGCAACACTCGCTGCTCTCCCTCCATCGCCAGGAAAATCGCTTCCAGATCGACAAAAGGCCCTCATTGATACGCACCCTGTCTCCACAAGCAAACCGCGCCTCCACAGGGGCACCACCATCGTGCTCATAAAGTTGCGCGATCAAGGCATCACCTACGGGCAGCGGCTTGCCTCCAAAACTGACAACTCGCAGAACACCGCGGGTAGAACGCAAAGGCGCCCAGCTTTCACCCGAACCGAGCCGGATAAACAGATAACTGGGAAACAGCGACTCGCGAACAATCCTCCTGCTCCCCTGTAAAACACGCTCGCGCCGGTGTGTAGGACGAAAACAGGTATATCCCTGGTTAACCAGATTGATCTCCGCACGCTCGTCTTGGCTCGCCTTGCATTGAACCAAATACCAAGCGCTGGCAGTAAGGCTCTCACGCAAGGTCGTTTGAACAGCCGCAGTATTATGGATGGACACAATCGGCACCTTTTCCGTCTATGCGGTCATGCAGCTCCGTGGTTATCGCCTGCATAGAATCCTCGACCTTGCTACGGATTTCTCCCAAGGATGGAAACGCACCTGAAAAACGGAGTTGGCGGGTCATGGAAATTTCGCCCTTTAAAAACATAAAAAACTTATAAGTAATGAGCGAACGATAGAGATCCCTCCACGCAAGGCAATACTCCTCACTCTTAGCATCAAACTAAACATCAAGATATTTAACACACCTCCAATACTGGACAACACATAAAAATCCGAAACGTTAAAATTCGTCCGACAAAAACCAACAATGTTATTTTTTATCTGACTTTATACATGGCTATTATTTTTGCCATGTGGCATTCAATAATTGCATGACATTTAATGGTTGATGTTGTCGTGGGTTGGCAGTTATGATTTTTAGCATAGCCGTTGTTAACCACGCTCGACCTCCAGATTGCAGCAGGTCAGGGTCTTTGCAGTGGAAAGGCTCATTCAGTACGGTAAACCTCACGGAAAGAGGCGCACACCCAATAGCTGCAAGCCGTCAAAGAAGTGCCATTGAAGAAAAGCATAATTGTAGTCTTTCCAATTGCACCATCACAGCAAGTGTGGAATTTCCAGGGAGGTTGCCTTGTTTAACAATATTCTAATCGTTTGCATTGGCAACATTTGCCGAAGTCCTACTGCAGAAAATTTGCTGCGAGAAGCACTGGGGCAGTCTGATATCAAAGTTAGCTCCGCGGGTCTTGGCGCGCTACAAGACCACCCGATCGAACCCACCGCCCGGGTCGTACTGGAAGAGCATGGCCATCTGCCAAAAGAGCACAAAGCCAATCAACTGACCCCTGCCGTCATCAGCGAATCGGACCTGATCCTGGTAATGGAGCAGTCGCACATAGACCGTGTTCTCAAGATCGCGCCTGAAGCGCGAGGCAAGGTCTTTTTGCTGGGCAAGTGGCAGGACAACCGCGAAATCAGCGACCCCTACCGTCAAGGCAAACCTGCTTTTGTGCATGCGTACGCGTTGATTGAAGAAGCAGTAACCGCCTGGGCAAGGCGTCTCGCACGCTAAACCATTCCTCGAATACCTGTTAAAAAAGAACCCACTTATGCAGCAAGCTCCAGCATTAACCTCACATGACGATGATGAAATCGACTTGATGGGCCTACTCGGGACACTGGTCGATCATAAATGGTTGGTTGCCGGGATCACTGCCGCCGCTATGGCCGTTGGAACGGCGTATGCGGTGTTGGCCACTCCTGTTTACCAGGCAACTGCCTTGATTCAGGTGGAGGCAAAAAAAAATGACATGCTCGGTTTCTCCGATATCAACAGCATGTTGGGTAAAGAGTCACCTTCAGCCACAGAAATCGAATTAATCAAGTCGCGCGCCATCATTGGCAAGGTTGTCGACAATCTATCGCTTGATATTACGGTCGAGCCGAACCGTTTTCCTGTGATCGGCGACTTTATTGCTCGTCGGTTCAAACCAGACGCTGATAATACGGTCGCGAAGCCCTGGCTTGGCATGAGCAGTTTTGCCTGGGGCGGCGAAACCCTGAAAATATTTCAGCTCGAGCTCCCACAAGAGCTCCTGAGCCAGGAACTAACCTTGGTCAGCGGTGAAAACGGTCACTTCACGTTGCTGGACGAGGACGACAATGTCCTAGTCCGAAGCCAAGTGGGTCAAGCCTATAACCAAGATGGCATTAAACTGCAGGTCGAAGTGTTGCACGCCAATCCTGATACAACGTTCAAAATTGTGCGTGACCCACGCCTGACCAGTATCTTGAAGTACCAAAAGGTACTTGATGTGTCAGAGCGTGGTAAGGAATCCGGCATGATCGGGCTTGCTCTTGAGAGCGAGGAACCGGCTGAAGCCATTCAAATCCTCAATGAAATCGCCAATCTCTATGTACGGCAGAATGTTGAGCGGACATCGGCCGAAGCCGCTCAAAGCCTGGAGTTTCTGAAAGATCAACTGCCTCAGGTCCGTAAAGACCTGGAAACTGCCGAAAACGCCCTGAACAAGTATCAAATTCGTAGTAAATCCATCGATATCAGCCTGGAAGCCAAAGCCATTCTCGATCAGATCGTGGCGCTTGACACCAGCATCTCCACACTGAAATTGCAGCAAGCGGAAATGGATCGCAAGTTTACCCCCAGCATCCCGCCTATCGGGCCTTGCTCAGTCAATTAGGCGAACTGACAGCCAAGCAGAATAACTTGGCCAAAAAAGTCGAGGGCCTGCCTTCAACGCAGCAAGAACTCCTTAGTCTCACCCGCGATGTAAAAGTCAGCACCGAAATTTATACCCAGCTCCTGAATAAATCCCAGGAACTGGATGTGATGCGTGCCGGCACCGTGGGCAACGTGCGCTTGGTCGACACCGCCGATGTTGATTTGCGCAAGCCCGTTAAACCCAAGAAGGCCTTGATTGTACTGATTGCTACCCTGCTTGGAGCATTCCTAGCGATTGCATTGGTGCTTTTTCGCAAAGCCCTTAACCGCGGCGTGGAAAATCCGGATCAAATTGAACAGCTGGGGTTGCCGGTATACGCATCCATTCCTTTCAGTACGCTGCAAAAAAGTGAAGAAAGCAAAATCCTCCGCAGTGGCCGAGGCCGCGCCAACAAGGCCGCCCCCATACTGGCCAGCAGTCACCCGACCGACTTGGCCATAGAAGGATTACGCAGCCTGCGCACCAGCCTGCACTTCGCCATGCTAGAAGCCGGCAATAATCGCCTGATGGTCTCCGGCCCGAGCCCCAAAGTAGGTAAAACGTTCGTTTCCGCCAACCTCGCCGCAGTCATCGCTCAAACCGGCCAGCGTGTATTGCTTATCGACGTGGATATGCGCAAAGGCTATCTGCACAAGGTATTCGGAACTCCAGCTGAAAACGGACTTTCTGATTTACTAGTCATGCGCTGCGACCTGGCTACCGCGATCAATAAAACTGAATTCGAGCACCTTGACGTTATCGGCCGCGGACAAATACCGCCCAACCCTTCAGAACTGCTAATGCACGCGAACTTCAGTGCCTTTCTGGAACAGGTCAGCGCCCAGTACGACTTGGTGATTCTGGATACCCCACCACTGCTGGCAGTGACGGATGCTGCGATTGTCGGTCGCCAGTCAGGTACCAGTTTAATTGTGACGCGGTTTGCGCTTAACCCGGTTCGTGAAATTGAATTGACCATGCGTCGCTTTGCTCAAAACGGCATTGATTTGAAAGGCGCCATTCTCAATGGCGTTGAAAAACGCGCCTCGGCCAAATATGGCTATGCCGATTACGGTTATTACAACTACGAATATAAGTCAGAGAACGTTTAGCTCACTAACTGTACCGATACCTCACTACCGCCAAGCAGAAGTGCATGGCGGTAGCAATTTAACTCAGCCTTGCTACTGCAGCTGAAAAAAAAGATGCAGAGACATCAATAAACAATGTGGCTTTCAGGGACTAGCAATTAATCCTGGGGCGGTAGCGTGGCAAAAATCAAATTCGTACAGCCCCACGTCGATGGTTATCCGTTAATACGGCGTAGTTCTATGGACAAACAAAAGCTGGGTACAGATCTTTTAACAGCATAGATCTGAAACGACATTTGTTAGTCAGTCCAAACATACCCTCACCTTCAATTACGAACATATGGACCGTCCTATGAAGACCTTATGCATTTTTGGCACCCGTCCTGAGGCCATTAAAATGGCTCCTCTTGCGTTGGCATTGGCGGCAGATGAACGCTTTGAGGCGAAAGTCTGCGTCACCGGCCAACACCGTGAAATGCTCGATCAAGTGTTGGGATTGTTTTCCATTGAGCCGGACTTCGACCTGAACATCATGAAACCCGGCCAGGACCTGACCGATGTAACTAGCGCGATCTTGCAAGGGCTGAAAAAAGTCCTGGCCGAATTCAAACCCGATATTGTGTTGGTTCACGGTGATACCGCCACCACCTTTGCTGCCAGCCTCGCGGCCTACTACCAGCAGATTCCGGTTGCGCACGTGGAAGCCGGTTTGCGCACGGGAAACCTTTACTCTCCGTGGCCAGAAGAAGGCAATCGTAAACTCACAGGGGCGTTGGCCAACCTGCACTTCGCGCCTACCGAAACGTCGCAAGCCAATCTGCTGCGCGAGGGCATTAATCCAGACACTATCGTCGTCACGGGCAACACAGTGATTGATGCCTTGCTGGATGTCGTCAAACGCCTCGATCAGGACCAGCAACTGCTTGCCCAAGCCTCTGCACCGGCCGCCTTCCTAAACCCGGCTCGAAAATTGATCCTCGTTACAGGCCATCGCCGGGAAAGTTTCGGTGACGGCTTCGAGCGCATCTGTCAGGCGTTGATGGAGGTTGCCCAGCAACATCCAGAGGTTGATATCGTCTATCCCGTACACCTCAATCCCAATGTGCGCGAGCCCGTCAATCGACTACTGACCGGCATTGACAACATCTACCTGATCGAGCCCCTGGACTACCTGCCTTTCGTCCACATGATGAGCCGTGCGCATATCATCTTGACCGACTCCGGAGGCATCCAGGAGGAAGCCCCGTCGTTGGGCAAACCCGTGCTGGTGATGCGCGATACAACAGAACGGCCAGAGGCTGTTGCCGCAGGCACGGTCAAACTGGTCGGGACCGAAACCGCCGATATTGCCCGCGAGTTGAACCGCTTGCTGTCCGATACCGTGGCCTACCGCACCATGAGCTACGCCCATAACCCTTACGGCGACGGTAACGCCTGCCAGCGCATCATCGAGGCGCTGCTCGCTCGTTAACCCCTTCCTTACTTAACAGCCGTTGCTTTGCTCGGCTGTTATCTAGATTGAAAAACGTATCTACACAACACATTCAAGGACGCACCATGCCTTTTAAACCATCTCCGTCGTTGGTCTCGGGTATATCGGCTTGCCCACTGCGGCTGTCTTCGCTTCGCGCAAAATACAAGTGATCGGCGTCGATGTTAATCAAAACGCGGTTGATATCATCAACCGTGGTCAGATTCATATCGTTGAACCGGATCTGGATATGGTGGTGCATGCGGCTGTGACCGAAGGCTATCTACGTGCCACCACCCAACCAGAACCCGCCGATGCTTTCTTAATTGCCGTGCCTACGCCGTTCAAGGGCGACCATGAACCCGACCTGAGCTACATCGAATCGGCCAGTAAAAGCATTGCCCTAGTGTTGAAGAAAGGCGATCTGGTCATTCTTGAATCGACCTCCCCGGTCGGCGCCACCGAACAGATGGCCACATGGCTCGCCGAAGCTCGCCCAGACCTTAGCTTTCCGCAAACCCACGGTGAAAGCTCCGACATCCGCATTGCTCACTGCCCGGAACGTGTACTGCCAGGTCATGTGCTGCGTGAACTAGTACAGAACGACCGTGTTATTGGTGGCATGACACCGAAGTGCTCCGAATTGGCCATCAGCCTTTACAAAATTTTCGTCCAGGGCGAATGCATCGTCACAAATGCCCGCACTGCGGAAATGTGCAAGCTGACAGAAAATAGTTTCCGCGATGTAAATATTGCTTTCGCTAATGAATTATCGATGATTTGCGACAAACTGCAAATAAATGTTTGGGAGCTAATTCAACTGGCCAATCGGCATCCGCGAGTAAATATTTTACAACCCGGCCCTGGGGTCGGTGGACACTGCATAGCAGTGGACCCATGGTTTATTGTAAGTAAAACCCCGGAACAAGCTCGCTTGATCAGGACTGCACGAGAGGTAAACGATAGTAAGCCACAGTGGGTACTCGGTAAAGTTAATGAGGCAGTTAACGATTTATTGCGGACAAACCCTAAAAAAACCGTACGCGAATTAACGATCGCATGTTTTGGATTATCCTTTAAACCAGACATTGACGACCTTCGAGAAAGCCCTGCAGCATCTATTACGAAAAATATCGCTACTAACCACCCCGGACGCACTCTTGCAGTAGAACCTAATATTTCAGAGTTACCAGTTAAGCTCAAAAGTAACTTAACGCTTACTAGCCTTGATGAAGCATTAGCTGAAGCGGATATAATAGTCCTCCTCGTCGACCACAACGAATTCAAGTCTGTACCACGTGACAAAATTTCTGGAAAAATCATTGATACCCGTGGAATATGGAAATAATCTCGCGTGTCAGAGGTAAGGTAGAAAACCACGCCGCCGCTCTAGCCCTTATGGCTGGGGCGGCAGCCTTTTTTATAGCAAATGCTTCACTATCCAAGATAATGAATAGCGTCGATTATGGAGCTTACTCTTTAATAGCTACGCTGCTAACGATATCAACATCGTTTGGACTATTAGGGCACGAACAAAGCATTTTAAGACTATCTTCCATAAAAAACAAAAGTCTTGAAATACCCAAAAAAGAGCTTCACACGTCTGTATCACTCTGTTTTATTTCGCCAATTGCAGGGATATTGTATCTATATAACTTTACAACCACCCCCATCATTGGAATATTAGATATAGCGATAGTATACACGCTATATACCCTAGGGCTCGGAGCTACATTATTCTGCTACATTGACCGAGGAAGAGACCTAAAATTTCACTCACAACTACACGCTGCGAGCTGGAAGATCTCGTTCCTGGCTGGCGCAGTTACTTGCTTACTTCTGCCATCCCCCACACTAACCTCGCTGCTTTTACCAAGCACAATATTTCAAATAATATTCGTAGCAATCACACTCAAAACATATCCAATCTCAGCCCCTCGTGCAACCATCTCCAAGGACAACAAAACATACAATTCAAGTTTAAATTTCAGCTTCCTTCTAACTATGCTTACAGGAGCGGCACTTTCATTTGGCGATAGATTATTTATTCAGACAAATTTTGGACTGGAAACACTGGGTCAATTTTTTCTATACCAAAACCTTTTACTCTCCCCTCTACTGATAATTTCAAGCTACTTAGCAATAAACCAAACACAGCACATTAAAAATGGAAAATGTAAAAAAGATGTTATTACCACGATAAAAAAACAAGCATATACATCAGTCGTCATCTACACTTCAATTCTACCAATAATTTTATTCGTTCCGCTTTTCGACGACGAGCATAAATTATCGTGTTTGATTATGCTAGCAATTGGCGCCAGCAGAATTCCGTACTCAACAATTTCTGCTATCCAGAGCATAGGATCCTCACCTCGCTCTCACCACATAGCCAACATTATATCTTTATGCCCTTTACTATTATTTCTATTATTTTATCATTTTGACTACCTAACAAATAATGCGATCACTCCAACCCTTTATTTAAGCATTCTTGCAGGCTGGCTTTTAAGATCAGCTTACATACTAAAAACATACGTCGGAGCTACAGATGTCCATATTAGTTAAAATGACTAAAGCACTTGGTCTCTTAGAAGAAAAAAACAAAAAGCTTTCAATGAAAAAACACACCCATGCGCCCTGCATCCGATGAAATATGTTTTCCACGAAGAGAAAGAGAGCCGAAGTCTTGTTGTTGTATTTTCTGCTTTCCCTGCCGCAAACAGCACAGCGCGCTATAACTACATGCGCAGCCTCAAGGATGTAACCACAAATAGACTCTTCATCTTAGATGACTTCGGCTTCGACCAAAGGGGTCTTACTATCTAGGCCGAGACGGAAACTTTCAAATACAAGACGCTACAATTTCCTTAATCAATAAAATAAGAGCAGAAAATAAAATAGAAAAGATGGTATTTGCTGGCTCTAGCAAAGGTGGGTATGCGTCAATTTTTTTCTCATCCTTCTATGAAAATACACATATAATAGCGGGTGGCCCTCAATATTTACTGGGGGAATATCTCAATACCCCAGATCACGCACATATACTCAAGTTCATATGCGGGGATAACTCGATAGAATCAGTCAATTCTCTTAACTCATTATCAAGAAAAATCCTTGAAAAGAAAATAAGCGCAACTTGTACCTATGATATTTTCTGCTCAAAAACTGACAGCATGTATCCATTACATATTAAAGAACTGCTTAACGACTTAGAACGCAACAAGTTGAACTTTGTGTTCAACCTAGGGACTTATGCGACACATGACGACTTGGCGGTAGAATTTCCTGCCTTTCTAAAAACAACAGTTCAGAATATTCTTTGCCCAAAGAATAGTGGCGTGCATAGTTGAGGAGCAAAGTCCAAACCAAAAATCTTGATGGTTAGATTTTTACAGCAAATCAAATCATGCATATGCACACCTTCAAAAGGTTTTCTCCAGGCACAACTACATTTGAATAGAAACGCTGTGCTAAAGCAGCTTAACCCCTTAAATAAAATAGAATATATGTACGCGATATACTCATTAGCTGCACTAATGACAAGTCTACTGACCCTAACTCATAAAAGAAAATCTCTAAAATTTTTTATAATTTTGAGTTGCGTCATTCCTTCTTCTTTCGCATTTGAAACGCAAGTGTCAGTTCTTGGCATATATTTTTTTGAGCACTTTTATTGGGTTGCACTGCCAATTTCTGCAATTTTTGTTGTAAAAAAAGGAATACCAAAAAAACTAAAAATTGTGGCAATAGCAATCCTCATATATTTCGCATATATTTTATCAGCCATATACCTCTATAACGGCGAGCCAAAGTACCTTATAAGAGACATTAGACCCTTAATAACTTTAACGGCCCCACTACTACTAATATGCCTTTTCAGGAAAATTACGTTATCCCCGAGTGAAATTGATAAAATCATCGTGATTTCCTCGACAGCCACAATAGCAACTTACCTTACGATCTTATTAGGCATACTGAGCTTTTCTAATGCTTTTTATGATGAGGAAAATAGATACAGATATTTTGGTATCTGTACTTATCTATGCTGCGCATATGTGATTAGTGCGTTCACAAATCCTGCCACAAACAAAACCAATCTCCGCCGACTAGCAATTGCCTTGAGCCTTGTAGTGGTTTTGATTTCAGGTTATAGAGTTTTTATCATTGCTGTCCTTTTGTCTGTAATCATGTCCAACATTAAAAATCCAGCCACTGTTATCAAAGCAGCATTTTTATCTATCGCCATGTTATTCACTGGTGTGCAAATCGCAATAAACTTAGGAATTGAACGAATTACAAGCGCCTTAAGCCTATCCGGAATTTTAACGCAACTAACTACAAGATTCTCTCCCGCAATGGCTCACATCAATGACTATGAATTTAGCAATTACATTTTCGGATCTGGACTAGGCACAACATTTTAATTCCTTGGTTTGACTACCAGAATCTTGACACTAGGAATAACACAGTAGACTCAACATATATAACCCTATACGTAAAAATCGGAATATTCTCGATAATTTATGTTTTAGCCTTGCTAAGGCTTGCCTCATTTGATGCACCAGATCGAGCAAAGACTGCATCTCTTATATTTTGTGGAATAATCATGCTGACATTCCCAATTGCATACCATCCTGCACTAGCTATATACATCCTTTCCTTTTATCTGATGAACAAACGAGAGCCATTGCAACAATGGAAAATCACAAATTGAAAATTTGTCATGTATCCCATCAAACATGGCCCTCTGTCTGCGGCTCAGTATCGAGACTGGAAAACATATTATCGGCACAGAAAATGTCGGGCATATCAAGTTTTGTTATTAGTTCGCCATTTCAAAAAAGCTTAAATAGTAATGCAGATATCGAGCTGAACAATGGCGTAACATACTACCGCTGCGGACCTGAGAAAGAAGCTGACGGCGTTAAAAATCAACGAACATTACTAGAACGTATTGGGAGAGCATTTTCAATAATACCTTTCACAAAAAGAATTATTGATATTTGCAGAAAAGAAGATCCCGACGTGATTCATGCACACGCTACATTTGCTATGGGCATTCCCGCTCTTATTTCAGGATTTATCCTGAATAAGAAAGTGGTATATGAAATGCGCTCCACTTGGGAAGACGACATCAGTGGTGGCGCATTCATCTCACTGCAAAAAAAACTTATTAAGTATTTGGAATATTTTACAGGCACTTATTCCAGCTATGTATTTTTTGTATCGAACGGAATAAGAGACCATTATTTTAAGACTGCCCCTCGTAACAACCAAACGATTCATAATTGCGTCCCACCGCCTAGCGAACAGCACACTTTAAAGAGCGAAAATTATTCCTTCGGTTATATTGGCTCAATCGTCTATTACGAGGGACTAGAAACGCTTATTGAAGCTAGCGCCATTCTCGCCCAGAGAAGAGACGATTTCTCCGTAAACATCTACGGTGAGGGAAAAGAGAGAGATTTTCTTCAGAAAATGGTTGAAGAATTAGGTCTTAGCTCCAACATAAAATTTCATGGCCGCATTGAATACTCGGATATTGGAACAGCTTACTCAAAAATAAACTGTATAGTTTTGCCTCGCCGGGATTTACCCATTACTCAAAAAGTGGCTGGACTAAAACCAATTGAAGCTTTCTCCTATAAAAAGCTAGTTCTCGCTTCTAATGTTGGTGGAATGCGGGAGTTATTCACAGACAAACAGCATGGCCTGATGTTCGAACCTAACTCTCCTGAAACATTAGCAGGTCTTATGGAAGGTGCTATTGATGGAAAAATTAATGAAGCAAAAATAATTTCTCAAGCACTTCATCACTATCAAAAATACTTTACTCTTGAAGAGATGGGGAATAGATATTTAAGCGCCTATAAACAGGTTATATCAAAATGAACAACTCTACCAAATCAATAAATGCCTTTGGCGTGAATATCTCAACATTAGATATGGAAGGCACCGTTGAGTACTTATTTTCTGAGACGCATACCTCGCACCCCATAGTGAGGGAGGACATGAACGCTTTCAAGGCATGCCTCAAATACAAGAGCGCCGAGGTACACACTGCTCTAAACGAGGCGAATATAATAAACGCGGATGGCATGTCAATTGTTTACGCTATGCGATTTTTGCAAGGCATAAAGTTACCACGCGTGACTGGATGTGATTTGCTTTCGGAACTAATTAAAGAATCTCACTTCAGAAGAAAAAAGATTTTTCTTCTGGGTGCCAACGAAGAAGTAGTATCAAAGCTTGCCTTAGAAATAACGAGCACTTTTCCAGAAAACATTGTAGCTGGCTACAGAAATGGATACTTCACGAAAAATGAATGGCCAGAAATTATTGAAGTTATCGCAGCCAGTGAAGCTGAATTAGTTTTCATCGGAACACCCTCACCACAAAAAGAAGAGTTCGTCAATTACGCAAAGAAAAACATACACCGCAAAATTATCTTAATGGGCGTCGGCGGTTCATTTGATGTTCTTTCAGGAAAAACGAAGCGCGCCCCTTTATGGATGCAAAACTTCGGTCTTGAATGGTTTTTTCGATTAACCCAAGAGCCCGGGCGGATGTGGAGACGCTATCTTACTACCAATAGTAATTTCATTTGGCTGGTCATCAAAGAAAAACTTAAAATCCAACAAAAGAAACGCCAACAGTTCCCGCAATAAATTGTGCCCAACGCCTCGCGCAATTCATAGACAGCCATCAGGTGGATCTAAGTGCTCTGTGGTTCGTTAGCCAAAAGGTCATTCTCTCCGGTGCAGTCATGAAGACCACTCATTGACTTAAATATCGCTGCGCATGCGAAAGGTGCAGATGCATTAGGGATAAGTCATTCTTGTTACCCATGACAACCGGCTTTACATGTAGTGGGGCGATCAATTTCGCCTAGTGGCTCAAAGCAATCACTTACCAGGCCAACCAACAAGAGCCGCCAGTCACTGGATCAATTGTCTTTGATTCATTTTTTGCGGAATACTTCGTATCCCTTCGCATCTTGGCCATGCAAGTGAAACGTGTTTTTGTCGATGTCGATACCTAAGGAAGCTCCGATCAACTTGCCGCAACCGAGCGGCAAGTTGAGTATTCCATACCGTTCAGCGCCATTTATCGCGATAACGTCACATGCGCAACACGTTGTCGGGCTTTTCAGTCCATTTCTTCGTATTACACGCGTAACTCGCCCATACCCATCAGCTTTTTCCAGCCATCCACAGGTTTGATAGAGAGTATGCGATCCATCAACACGATCCCCGAAGCTATGCTACCGATTTCTCTCAGGAGCCAGTACGTCATGATGCGACCCGACGCTAAAGTCGAAAAGGTATACCTCTGGCCTGGTGCACAGAAAGTACAGCACGGGCGGCAAGGCGAATTTGCTGGGGATCAGCAAGCGCAGTGACAAGCATCTCAGGCGAATGCTGGTTCAGTGCGCCAGGATTTACATGCAGCGGCTTGAACACCAGAAAGGGGCTCTGGCCGATGGGGTGCGCTTGCTACTGATGCGACGGCATTCCAATGCGGTGGCCTGCGCACTGGCGAACAAGCTGGGCAATAGCAGCCCACCATGGCGAGTTTGAAGCAGGGCCAGACATCTTGATGTGTCTGACCCTGCGGTTGTTGCAGTACCACGATTTGGCTTCCAGGTTTTGCGATAGCTGAATAACGAATGATGTAAACGGCCTTCCGGCCTGGCGAAGAACCTGATCCATGAACAGGCTATATGAAGCCGCTGGTTTTTTTTAGGTTCGTCAGGCGCGACTCACATTGTGGCGCGGGGCATGCCCCAGATAGACGCCGGATAGATTTAAGCAAGCCAACCACTTCGCCCGCTAATCAGTATTGCAGAAACGGGGTGACCATAGATTCATGGATTGCATACATTGGACTCGCCCTCTGGCATGGCTAACCAATGTTAGAAACCGCGATCACGTTAGAAAACGTCAGACCTGTTAGGCGTCCTACACAGGTATTCTTGAGGCAATAATCGCAAGATAATCTCACTGAGGAATGACCCAGAGGTCAACTCTCATCGAGTTCGAATCAATACTATCCTTAACGTTACTGGACGCTCCGAGTTTTTGGCCTTGCACGCTTGCTTCTTAGTTTCACCGCCAATACCGACGATGCATAAAAAAGGAATCTACCATGACCAAATTTCTTGCTTCCGCTCTAATGCTTTCTTTAAGTGCTTCCGTTTTCGCCGCTGAGCCTCCCGCTGCGTCTTCTGCTCCAGGCACACCTGCAAAACCCGCAGCAAACGCTTCTTTGAATCTGTCCACCCCTCTCGTGGGCAGCCTGACCACAGGGACTGCTCTCGGCATCGGCGCCGCGGTTATAGCCGGCGCCGCAGCGCTGTCATCCAGTGGCGGCGGAAGCAACAATGACGGCGGCACTACTGGCACTACCGGGACCACCGGTACCACCCGCTAAGCCCACCGCCAGGTTGATCGCCCTCCCCCCCCCAGAGTAATCCGGGGGTGGTTTTAACGTGTTCCCTCCACAAGTGTCCCCTATGATGATTCGTAGTTTGTCGCTCGCTGTGCTTGCAGGCGTTGCCCTGCAAGGCTGTATGTTCTCGCCCGGTCAACACCTGGATACCAGTCAGGTCGGTCGTGATGGCTCACCGGAAAGCAGTCGGGTCGAGTTGATTCCGATAACGCCCAAACTGATTGCCCAGAACGCGGCGACAAAAGTGAATACCTCGGTGCCAGCCGAGTTGCTGGCGTTCAAGCCGGGGGCTTACCGGATTGGCGCCAACGATGTGCTGTATATCACCGTGTGGGACCATCCAGAGTTGACTGCACCCTCGGGGCCACAGCAGCAAATTGACGCTAACGGACGTCTTGTACGCCCGGACGGCACTATGTTTTACCCCTATGTCGGCAATATTCAAGCCGCGGGTAAAACCATTGAAGAGCTGCGCTCGGTTATCTCCCAGCACCTTGCACAGTTTGTCGACAGCCCTCAAGTCGACTTGAGTGTTTTACGTTTCGCCAGCCAAAGGATCGTCCTTTCCGGTGCCGTTTTGAAAGCGGGTCCACAGCCCATCACTACTTCGCCGCTCAGTGTCGTCGAAGCTGTCGGTGCTGCCACTGTCGACCCATTGAATGCCGACCTCGCCGGACTGACGCTGACCCGGGACGGACGTGAGTATCCGCTGGACCTGGACTCGCTCAACAGCAAAGGCTCGCAGTTGCAAAACGTCTATTTGAAAGACGGCGATCAGTTGTACCTTCCTACAATGACCGGAAAAAGATCTACGTCATGGGTGAGGTCAACCAGCCTCGGGCGCTCACGTTCAAAATCAACCACATGAATCTGGCGGATGCGATCGGAACGGTCGGTGGACTGAGCCAGACCACGTCCAACGGCAATGCGCTGTATGTCATTCGGGGTGCGGAAAACATTGAAACCGAGCCGGCAAAAGTCTTTCAGCTGGACGCCGAATCGCCTATTGCTTTTGCCCTCGCCAGCCGCTTCGATCTGCAACCCCAGGACATTGTCTACGTCGGCCCTGCAGGCGTGACCCGCTGGAACCGCTTGATCAGCCAGTTGGTACCATCGGCCGTTATCGTGGGTACTGGAGCGGCGGCTCAAAACAATCTCAGTGAAGCCAGCAGTCGATAAGGTTTGAGCCGCTTTGAAAACTTTGCGTAACAGCGCATGCCTGGCGGTGGGTTTACTGCTGTGTGGCTGCAATCCGTTGATGCAGGCGTCCCTGGATACCTTTAAAGACTCCGTGCTGGGCGTTCGACCACTGGAAGTGACTGCGGCGCAAGTGGAGGCCGTGCCCTATGCGCAGATCAAGGTCACCACGGACGCCAGCGAAGGTGTGTTAGCGAAACTTCGCCAGCAGGGCGACCTGGAGTTCTGGGTCGCCTCCGGCAAGCAGGTGTTGTTGATGCGCGATGGTCTGGTCGTGCGCACCGTCGGCCTGGGCGTCAATCTCGATGGCACCCGCTTCGACGGTGATTCGCCGTTCAAGCTTGGCTTGCAGCGATTGCCAGATGGTTACAGCAGCACCCGCTGGATAGATCTCTATCAGGGTCCGCGGGTCGGGCTGACGGTCAACAGTCGTTTCAGTCGAGAGTCCATCGAAACCGTCACCATCCTGAACAAGGACTATGCGTTGCAGCGCATAGACGAACGCATTGACATACCCGAGTTGGGATTCAAGGCCACCAACCGTTTTTGGGTCAGGCCTGACGATGGCTTGATCCTGCAGAGCGAACAACATCTCACGCCGGAACTTTTCTTGAAGATTGTGCAATTGCGCCCTGACCGGGAGACGGCTCGGTGAGATATTCAAAAATGCTGTCGGCTTGCCTGTTGCTGGCCAGTTCTGCAATGACTCAGGCCGCTGTCACGGTCACGGGTGATGTACAAAACGCCGGTTCCTTCACGTTCGTGC
The DNA here is from genome assembly GCF_002277815.1 of Pseudomonas sp. ERMR1:02. Lineage (GTDB taxonomy): Bacteria > Pseudomonadota > Gammaproteobacteria > Pseudomonadales > Pseudomonadaceae > Aquipseudomonas. The sequence goes on along the minus strand of NZ_NKJI01000009.1, from coordinate 144,640 downwards.
CAGGTGCACGCTTGCTCGATGCCGTCAGCCAGGCACAGCCGAACGCCGAAAGTTACTGGCTGGCCGCCGCTTGGCTGCACCAGCCATTGTTGGAGCAGCAAACCCGACTTAAAGCTGGGGTGCTGTTCGATCTGAAGATGCTGCAACGCGGTGCCTTGCTGGAAGAAAAAAGCAGCCTTGCGGCCCTGGCTGCGCGCCTGTTTGAAGAGGTCAGCCGACTACGCGTCACCGGCCGAAGAGTCGCGGTGCTCGACCCTGTGGCGCTGGAGGTCGCGTTCGCCCGCAATTACTCGCTCAATGACGGCGACCAGCTGATTTACCCCCGACGCCCGACTACGGTCACTGTCCTGGGCGCAGTGGAAAACCCTGCACGCTGCCTTATCGCGCCCTGCAACCAGCCCATGAATATCTCAAAAGCTGTCTGCCGGTGAGCGACGCAGATACCGATTACTTGTGGTTGATTCAGCCCAACGGCCAGGTCAAGCGAGTCGGCATCGCCGCCTGGAACCGCGAAGATGGGATATTTGCCGCTGCGGGCAGCATGATTTTGGTGCCCGTGCGAAACGATAATCCGGATCTACCCACACCCGATTTGAACGAGCAGCTGGCTCAGTTTCTCGCCACCCAACCGCTGCCCGAGGTGGCCCCTTGAAGTTACGTTTTGCCGCCGTAGTGTTGTTGCCCTACAGTTTGGCTCATGGCGAGCCGCGCTTTACCCAGAATGATTTCGGTGGCGTGGGTTTGTTGCAAACCCCTACCGCACGGATGGCGCCAGCCGGTGAATTCAGCTTGAACGCCAACCGCACAGACCCTTATTCCCGCTATAGCATTTCAGTCCAGCCCCTTGATTGGCTGGAAGGTACTTTCCGTTATACCTCCATCGGCAATCATAAATACGGGACCGAGGCACTCAGTGGCGACCAGACCTATAAAGACAAGGCGGTCGATGTCAAAGCCCGCCTCTGGCAAGAAAGCCATTGGCTGCCCGAGGTCGCGCTCGGTTTTCGCGATGTCGGGGGTACCGGCCTGTTTTCCAGCGAATACTTTGTGGCGAACAAACGTTACTACAATCTGGATTTCAGCCTGGGCGTTGCTTGGGGCTACATCGGTAACCGGGGGGATTTCGACAACCCGCTGGGGCACATCGACTCGCGCTTTGATACACGCCCGGTAAAAACCGGCGCGGACGCGGGCGACGTCAATACCAACTCGTATTTTCGAGGCTCGCCCGCGTTGTTTGGCGGTGTGGCCTATCAGACGCCCTGGGCCCCCTTGAGCGTGAAACTCGAGTTCGACGGTAACGACTACAAGCACGAGCCGCTGAACAGTAGCCAGAAGCAGGACTCGCCCATAAACCTCGGGGCGGTCTACAAGCTCAGCGACTCTGTCGATTTGACCGCGGGTTGGGAGCGCGGCAATACCGCGTTGTTCGGCATCACTTTGCATACCAATTTCGCCAGCCGCAAGGCGCCGGCCAAGCGCTACGATCCCGCTGTCGAAGTGCTTCCGGCACGCGCGCCGACTACGCCGCTCGATCAGGTCGACTGGGCCGGGGTTTCCAAACGACTCGAAAACAACGCAGGTTATAAGGTCGAGCGCATTGCTCAGCGCGATTCCGAGCTGATTGTGTATGGCGAGCAGTCGCGCTATTTCTACTCGGCTAAAGGCGTGGGCCGGGCCAGCCGGATTCTGGACAACAGCGCGAATGACGAAATCGACTGGTTCACGGTGGTGAACAAGCGTTACGACATGCCTGTGGAAGAAACCAGTGTGCCGCGCGAAACCTTCCGGGCCGTGGTGAACAACCAGCAAGACCTTACAGACCTGCACCGCACCACCGAATTGAACCGGGCCACGCCACACGTTGAAAACACTCTGTACACCCAGGCACTCGAACCTTTTACCTATGGTTTAGGCTTGGGTTACAAGCAAAACATTGGTGGTCCTGACGGTTTGCTGTACCAGCTGACCGCTGATGTGGACGCAGAATACCGCTTTACCCGCAACACGTGGACAAGTGGGGTTATCAGCACCAATCTGCTGAACAACTTCGATAAGTTCAAGTACGACGCGCCGAGCAACCTGCCCCGAGTGCGGACTGATTTGCGCAAGTACGTCATCACCTCAGACGTAACAATGCCGACCTTTCAGCTCAACCATGCCAAGCAGCTGGATCAAGACTTGTATGGCATGGTGTATGGCGGTTATCTGGAGTCCATGTTCGCCGGGGTCGGCGGTGAATTGCTGTACCGCCCCATGGGCGAGCGCTGGGCCTTGGGTGCTGATTTGAACTATGTACGCCAGCGTGACTTTGACCAGGGTTTTGGTCTGCGCGGATATAAGACCGTGACCGGTCATATCACCACCTACACAGAACTGCCGTTCGACTTGCAGGGAGCGATCAGTGTTGGGCGTTATCTGGCGCGCGATTGGGGTACCACAATCGATCTGTCGCATGAGTTCAGTAATGGCGTGAAGTTCGGTGGCTGGGTCACCCGCACCACGGTCTCGAAAGAAGAGTACGGTGAGGGTAGCTTCGACAAAGGTATTTATATCTCGGTCCCTTTCGACGAATTGATGAGCGTTTCGACGATGCGTCGCGCCAACTTGGTCTGGGCTCCGTTGACCCGCGATGGTGGCGCGCGTCTTAACCGCCAGTATTCGCTGCACACCATGACCGATGGCCGCAACAGCGATGCATTCTATAAAAACTTCGAGAAAATCACCGAATGAGTACGTTGCTCCTGGGTCTCACGCAACTTCCCCTCTGGATACGTACTCTGTTTTTCATCACCGTTGCTGTGGTCTTGCTGACTGCCGGGTTACGAGCGCAACCGATTCCCGAAGCCTTTGCCCAGGAAGACAAGCTGCATCATTTGGTTGGTTTTCTCGCGTTGTCTTTTAGTTGCCGGCTGGCTTTCCTGCGGGTCAAGTTGCACTGGATCGCCTTGGGTTGCCTGCTGACGGGGATCCTTATCGAATATGCACAAGGACTGATGCCGCTGCGCACTGCATCACCTTACGACGCCTTGGCGAATGCCTTTGGTGTGTTGATCGGCTTGATGATTGCTTGGCGCTGGATGCGCCATTAATCGTAAGCAAGATGACTTAAAACAATAATTAAAAGCTCTTTTCCGTTACACACATCTCTATCGGCGATCTAACAGGACCCCTACATGATCCGTAAATGCCTATTCCCCGCAGCCGGCTACGGCACTCGCTTTCTGCCTGCCACAAAGGCAATGCCTAAGGAAATGCTGCCGGTTGTGAATAAACCTCTGATCCAGTACGGCGTAGAGGAAGCTCGGGATGCGGGCCTTCAGCATATGGCGATCGTTACCGGTCGTGGCAAACGGGCTTTGGAGGATCACTTCGATATCAGCTACGAGCTGGAACACCAGATTCGCGGCAGTGAAAAGGAAAAATTCCTGGCGAGCACTCGCGAGCTGATGGAGACGTGCACGTTCTCTTACACCCGTCAGGTGGAGATGAAGGGGCTGGGGCATGCGATTCTTTCTGGCCGTCCGTTGATTGGTGACGAACCTTTTGCGGTCGTCCTGGCTGACGACCTGTGTTTGAACATTGGCGGCGATGGTGTGCTGTCTCAGATGATCGCACTCTATAAGCAGTTCCGCTGTTCGATTGTGGCGATCCAGGAAGTGCCCAACGATCAGACACATAAGTACGGGATTATCGCTGGCGAGCAGATTCGCGAAGGTATTTATCGGGTCAACAGCATGGTTGAAAAGCCTAAGCCGGAAGATGCTCCGTCCAATCTGGCGATTATTGGCCGTTATATTCTGACGGCCGATATCTTTGACCTGATTGCCGATACCGAGCCCGGCAAGGGCGGTGAAATCCAGATTACTGATGCGTTGATGAAGCAGGCGCAGAGTGGCTGTGTGCTGGCTTATAAATTCGAAGGTAATCGTTTCGACTGCGGCGGAGCGGAAGGCTACATCGACGCTACCAATTTCTGTTATGAGAATTTGTATAAGAAAGGCCTGTAATCTAATACCGATCAGTTAAGCCAAACACAACCGGTAGCAGCTGGCGAAGCCTGCGTTCGGCTGTGCAGCAGTCGTAAAACCTGCGCGTGCGGTTTTCCTGAAACACCGCGTAGCCTGATTTCACGACTGCTGCGCAGCCGAACGCAGGCTTCGCCAGCTGCTACACGATGCGTGTTACGGCTTAACTGATCGGCATTAGGCCTGTAAACGGTATTTTTCAGCTCTTGGGTGCCGCGTTTCTGGGCGGCCATAAACCTTGTGCAAGGCAGACCGCTATGAACGCTTCCAGATCACCAATCGACGCTGTCTATAAATCGCTCACCGAGGGCAATAGTGGATTGATGGCCTGGTTGCGGACGCACGAAAGAGCTCCCTCCCCCACTTCACCTCAACCAAGGTTGTTGGTGGAGCGGATCGGGCTGTTTCCTTCCTCAGGGGAAATTGGCTGCGCAGTGCGTAATCCGATTGCCGTGCTGGAGCATCTTCGGTCGCTGTATGCCAGTAAAGCGCTGGACGCGGACGACAGTGACGGTCTATGCCTGACGTTCGCGCAATGGCGCTTCAAGGTTCAGCTCTCGCAGACTCAGGCGGAAATCCTGCTGAACGTTGAGAGTCGTGGCGATGTTGCGCTGATGCAGTTGAAAACCGCAGAACTGCTGGCTCGGATCGATGAGATTAGTACAGCCCTCTCGGCGCGAATCGCAATCAGCCAACGTCTACAACCGTGACGGCTCACCAGACGTGCGCCAATGAGGCCGCGTAAACGCCTTTTCAGCCCCCGACAAAGTCACTGCAACCGAGTTCAAGACACCCTCAGCCGTGTACTTCGGAATACTCGTACTCAACACGATGACCACGAGCCCCAGTGCGAGGACCGGCATGGGAATTTTGCGGATTTGCTTTTTCTCCAGCCTGAAAAGAAATACACAGGCCGCAGCTGATCCCACAACCGCCCCGGCAATGGCTTCCGACAGTGGATGAATCGACTGCGCGACATACTGGATACTGAACCACCAGGTCGACAGCAGCCCCGCACCCAGTGCCAGCCATCGAAGGCGATGATCCAGCTGGCGCAGTAGCAAACTCAATACAACGGTCGACACCAGGCAGGCGTTCATCGCGTGGCCGCTGATGACCGCGATATCCAGACTTTCCAGGCCAATTCCCCAGCCCTTGAAAAGCACTTTACTGAGACCGACGACAAAATAGGCTACGGACAGTACGCCTAGCCATACGAGGGCGAGTTTTCTTGATGCAGTGCTCCACAACCAACCGGCAACCACCAGCGCTGCCGGGAGCATGACGGTGATGCCGGCGAATTGAGCAATGTACAGTCTTGACTCCAATCTACTTCCTCACGTCTCGCGCAGACTTCTAGTGTTTTGGATATGACATGTGCTCAGCAGGCAAAATTCAGTGATCCACAAAGCACTTTAGCCGTTTCTCTACGACGGCGACCGAATAACTCGCTACGTGCATCGCCAGCCCCTCCTCCACCAGCGCCTCGAGCAAGGCAGCTTGTGCCGCGAAGCGCTCGTCGCGGTTGAGCTTTCGAGCAGCGTGCATCTGATCGATCAATACATGAGTCACTTGATAAGGAGTGTTGGCTCGCAGGCGCCCCAGCCAGACGGGAAGTTTTTGTGTGGTTTTAGTTTGTCTGAGATCCATTACGCCCGTGGTCTTATCCGAAGAGGAGCTGTTGGAAACTTCCAGGACCTCTTCAAACACGTCGGTTAATTTTTTTAGTGCGTAGCCAAGCATCAAATCATCAAATGCATCCAATAACATATACCTCTTCACTGTGTGAAGTCGTTTCTACCAAGCGCAGATTCACAATTATCACACTACACTTTATTCGATACATGTATTGGACGTATTCTAACGATCGCACCCTTAGCAAATAACATATGATTACGCGCCGATTAACCACCAAGGATTTAATTGACTATTTATAACAATTACTAAGACAACTACCAAACTAGTTAAACTTCAACCCTATCGGAAATACAAGTAACTATTGCGACAGTTAGCAAAAAACCCTGGAGCCAGATGATCTGATTGCAAGGGCGCTAACCGTCAGATGAGTTGAACCTGTGCGCCCGCCTGGCATCCTAACTACCGATACCGTGCTCCACCTTTCAAACACCTGTTTTCAGGTTGTTGCCCCCGGAGCCATCGATACACGTACACGCCCTTGAGTGGCTGTCAGCGCTCGGGTAATGTCATTAGACCCATAGGACAGAGCACGCCCATGACTTCCAAGCTGGAACAACTCAAACAAATCACCACCGTGGTTGCCGACACTGGCGACTTCGAAGCGATCGCTCGCGTTAAACCGGTGGACGCTACTACCAACCCTTCCCTGCTGCTCAAGGCAGCGGCCCTTCCTGCTTATGCCGAGTTGCTCAACACTTGCGTTCACGACTGCAAGGGCGATGTGGGCCTGGCTAGCGACCGATTTGGCGTCGCGGTGGGACAGGAAATCCTCAAAGTGATCCCGGGCCGCATTTCCACCGAAGTGGATGCTCGCCTGTCGTTCGACACTGATGCCGTATTGAAGCGCGCGCATCGTCTGATCGAGCTGTACGAAAAGGCCGGCATTGGCCGCGACCGCGTGCTGATCAAGATCGCCTCCACCTGGGAAGGCATCCGCGCTGCCGAAGTCCTGGAAAAGGAAGGCATCCAGACCAACCTGACCCTGCTGTTCTCCTTCGCTCAAGCTGCCGCTTGTGCTGACGCCGGGGTATTCCTGATTTCGCCTTTCGTGGGCCGTATTTACGACTGGTACAAGAAAGCCACTGGCAATGAGTACACCGGCGCGGATGATCCGGGCGTGCAATCGGTGACCCGCATCTACAACTACTACAAGGCCAACGATTACAAAACCGTGGTGATGGGCGCCAGTTTCCGTAACTTGAGTCAGATCGAGCATCTGGCCGGTTGTGACCGACTGACCATCAGCCCGGACCTGATCGATAAGCTGGCGGCCGACACCGGCAAGCTGGAGCGCAAACTGGCGCCGGGCCACGCCGGTGAAGCGCGCTTGAACCTCAATGAAGCGCAGTTCCGCTGGTTGTCCAACGAGGACGCCATGGCAACCGAGAAACTGGCTGAAGGGATTCGTCAGTTTGCCCGGGACCAGGAAAAGCTTGAGGCGTTGCTGCAGGCCAAGCTGTGATCTGAGTAGCTGGAATGCAAAAAGGGCGAACCTTGGTGGGTTCGCCCTTTTTTGTGTTTGCTGTGCAACGGGTTGGCTTCGCGCTAGAAGATGTGGAGATTGGGCGGACGCCTTCGCGAGCAAGCCCGCTCCCACAGGTGATGCATCTTCCTGTAGGAGCGAGCTTGCTCGCGATGAACCTGAGAGCACCACGGGGTGCCAGGTTTCCCTCGTCATCGTTCACGACCTTCGCGAGCAAGCTCGCTCCTACAAAAGCGGCGTCAAGTGATTCAAGGAATCAATGCCGCTCCAACGCATTCACCAGATCATGAAACGCTTCACGATTGGTGACCCGCATCTACAACTACTACAAGGCCAACGATTACAAAACTGTGGTGATGGGCGCTACCGGCAAGCTGGAGCGCAAACTGGCGCCGGGCCACGCCGGCGAAGCGCGCTTGAACCTCAATGAAGCGCAGTTCCGCTGGTTGTCCAACGAAGACGCCATGGCGACCGAGAAACTGGCTGAAGGGATTCGTCAGTTTGCCCGGGACCAGGAAAAGCTTGAGGCGTTGCTGCAGGCCAAGCTGTGATCTGAATAGCTGGAATGCAAAAAGGGCGAACCTTGGTGGGTTCGCCCTTTTTTGTGTTTGCTGTGCAACGGGTTGGCTTCGCGCTAGAAGATGTGGAGATTGGGCGGACGCCTTCGCGAGCAAGCTCGCTCCTACAGGTGATGCATCTTCCTGTAGGAGCGAGCTTGCTCGCGATGAACCTGAGAGCACCACGGGGTGCCAGGTTTCCCTCGTCATCGTTGACGACCATCGCGAGCGTGCTCGCTCCTACAAAAGCGGCGTCAAGTGACGCAGGGAATCAATGCCGCTCCAGCGCATTCACCAGATCATGAAACGCTTCACGATTGGTGACCCGCATCTACAACTACTACAAGGCCAACGATTACAAAACTGTGGTGATGGGCGCTGCCGGCAAGCTGGAGCGCAAACTGGCGCCGGGCCACGCCGGTGAAACGCGCTTGAACCTTAATGAAGCGCAGTTCCGCTGGTTGTCCAACGAGGACGCCATGGCAACCGAGAAACTGGCTGAAGGGATTCGTCAGTTTGCCCGGGACCAGGAAAAGCTTGAGGCGTTGCTGCAGGCCAAGCTGTGATCTGAGTAGCTGGAATGCAAAAAGGGCGAACCTTGTCGGGTTCGCCCTTTTTTGTGTCTGCTGTGCAACGGGTTGGCTTCGCGCTAGAAGATGTGGAGATTGGGCGGACGCCTTCGCGAGCAAGCCCGCTCCCACAGGTGATGCATTTTCCTGTAGGAGCGAGCTTGCTCGCGATGAACCTGAGAGCACCACGGGGTGCCAGGTTTCCCTCGTCATCGTTCACGACCTTCGCGAGCAAGCTCGCTCCTACAAAAGCGGCGTCAAGTGATTCAAGGAATCAATGCCGCTCCAGCGCATTCACCAGATCATGAAACGCTTCACGATTGGAGTCGTTCAGGCCCATGAGGATCTTGTGCGCTTCAAGCACCTTGATCCGCACCACTTCTTCGGACTGATCCTGATCCGGCAAGTCGTCCAGGCATTCCGGGCACGCCACAGGCTGATCAACGATGTTGAACACTTGCTCGAAGCCCATGGACTGCAGCAGACGGGTGATGTCCTCGTGGGTGGTGACGACGGTCGGCAGCAGGCCGACCTTTTGCCGCGACAGGATCGACAGTTTGGCCAGCAAGCCAAGGGTCGTGCTGTCGATGCTGCGGGTTTCGGTCAAATCAATCACGATCGCGTTGAAATTCATCGCGGTGAAGATTTTCTCAATAGTCGCATCCAACGCCGAACACAGGGTCAGGCGAACTTCACCGACGAACTTGAGGACGAAGGTGCCGTCCTGCTCGGCGAACTGGATTCTACCAGTACTCATTAAAGATTCCTGCTCAACACCAACAGGGCGATATCATCCGGCATCTCCCCTAGCGTGGCCAATCCGAAAACCTGCCGCAGACCATCCAGGCTGCCGCCCGCTGACTTGACCCGTTGGGGCAACGCAGCTTCTTTTTCTTTGAGTGTTGGTTCTGGCAAAAGGTCCAGTATGCCATCAGACATCAGCGTCAGGCTGAACGTCGGCGGCAGTTCCAGTACGTGGTCTTCGTAGGTGGCTTCATTGAAGAGGCCCACCGGCAGGCCACGCCCTTCCAGATAACAAACACTGTCGGGTGTGTACAACACAGGCAACGGCAAATGACCGCCGATGCTATAGGTCAACAAACCTGTCTCCTCGTCGATGACTCCACCGACCATTGTGACGTGTTTTCCCAGCTTACAACTGATCAGGCCCCGGTTGATATGACCAAGAACCTCTGAAGGCTTGAATTCCGGCAAGGTACCGCTGCGCTTGGACTCGAACAACAAGCGCGTGGTCATGAATTTCAGCAGCACGGTGACGAAGGCTGAAGAGGCGCCATGACCGGAAACGTCCGCCAGGTAGAACGCAACACGACGCTCGTCGACCCGGAAATAGTCGACAAAATCACCCGACAGGTACAGCGACGGGATGATCTGGTGAGCAAACTTGAACTCGTCGATGGTCCAGGGGCTGACCGGCAGCATGTTCATCTGCACCTGGCGACCGGCGTTCTGGTCTTCCTGGAGCAGGTTCAGGCTGGCCGCCAGCTCGCGATTGGCCTTTTCCAGCTTCTCACGGTAGCGCTGGTTTTCCAGCAGCAGGCGCGCACGATCCAGGGCCCGACGTACAGAGTGCTCAAGCACAGCCAGATCTTCGAGAGGTTTGATCAGGTAGTCCGCTGCGCCCAGACGCAGCGCTTCGACCGCATCGTTCATCACGCCGGCACCCGACACTACGATCACTGGCGTTTGCGGTGACAGCTCGGTGATCTGGCGAATAAGTTCGAGTCCACCCATCTGCGGCATGCGCAGATCGCAGATGACCAAGTCGGGCTTGTCTTGCTCGAATACCTGAAGGCCCTGCTGACCATTGCTGGCCTGCAAGACGCTGAAACCACTGTCTTCCAAATAGGCGGCGAGGCTCGCGCGCACTACTTCGTCATCATCGATTATCAGCAGCGTGGCACTGGTTTTTGGCATGTGGGCAAACGGCGCCAGAATTAGGTTGGCGTAGCGGCTCGGGTTATGGCCCGGCTCACACTACTGGATTCGCTTTCTAGCCTCTCTATTGCACTGTTTTCGAGCATTTGCCCTACTCACATGTACACCAGAGGTGCCCTTCTAAGGCGCAGACGGTACTCCCATCCGCGAGGCGTTTCAAGCTCACACCGATGGTCGCTTGAGCGCCTGCACTCTTCAAATCACCGGGAGTTATAAGAACCGTCAAAACGGTAACTCAATGGAAGGACCGAAGTGGGCGAAAATGAAGAAGGCGGCTCAATGGCCGCCTTCTTCATTTACTGGTCAGGATCAGAAATCGTCTTCGACGTGGCCGTCCTTCACTTTGAATTCACGGTTCTGCAGGTACGCGTTACGAATAAAGGTGTATTTGTCACCTGTGATCAATTTTTCCGAGGACAGCAAGTTCGCGCGGGTATCGACAATGTTCAGACCGAAAACCGAATTACGCACCGGTACGTCGTTGATGTAGCGGTACGGGCCGGTATAACTATCGACGAACTTCGATGGCGCGTCACGCAAGGTACTTGGGCCGAGCAGCGGCAGCATCAGGTACGGACCGCTGCCCATGCCCCAATAACCAAGGGTCTGGCCGAAGTCTTCGTCGTTGCGTTGCAGGCCCATTTTGGTGCCGACGTCGAAGAAGCCCAGCACGCCGAAGGTGGTGTTGAAGATAAAACGTGCAGTGTCGACCCCTGCCGCCGCGGGTTTGGCCTGCAGGATATCGTTGGCGAGGTTGGACACTTCGCCGACGTTGCGGAACATGTTGTGGATGCCGTCTTCCAGGAATTGCGGCGTCACGAACTTATAGCCCTGGGCCAAAGGCTTCAGCGCATAAGTGTCGACCACGTCGTTGAATTGGTAGATCGGGCGGTTGATGCTTTCCCAAGGATCGTCTTCCGAAGCTGCCTGGGCAACGAACGGAACCAGCAGCACGCTGGCGGACACACAAAGCTGAGCTAGATAATTGCTCCAGCGCATAGACAAACTCCTTGGACTGTACCGTCGCCGGGCGCCTGGCCCGACGTAAAGACCGATAGTATAAGACGCAAATGCCATTTTAGGCAGCATCGCTGCGCCTGGGCCTGTGGATGATTGGTGTCAATTGTGAGCGTTTCACATCCATGTCACTCAACTGTCACCGACGATCCTTAGCCTTGAGGCTATTTCAGGGACGTTGACATGCCGCACGCCGAAACTTTGCCTCAAACCGCGCCTAACCTGACCGCCGTGCTGTTCGGTCTCAGTGGTTGCCTGGTGGATTTCGGCGCTCGTACGCGCTTGCTGGGCGACCATTGCGCCGAGCACGCCGAGGCCACGCCTGGCGCCCTCGACAGCCTGCGCAGCTTGCAGCGCCAACAAATACCCTGCGCCTGGCTCGATGAACTGCCCCCTGCCCTCAGCCATTCCCTGGCCCGCACACTGCCGGAATGGATCAAGCCTTCACAACCTTCACAGCCATCGCAACAACCAGCAACAATCCAACCGTGGCCAGCACCGAATGCGTGCTGGCAAGCGCTGATGGCATTGAACGTTGAGCGACTGGATGGCTGTGTGCTGGTCAGCGGCGAACCGCGCTTGCTGCAGGCGGGGCTCAACGCCGGACTATGGACGATCGGATTGGCGTCCTGTGGCTCACTCTGCGGGCTTTCGCCCACGCAATGGCAGGCATTGTCGCAACAGGAGCGGGACATTAAACGCGGCAAGGCAACGGTCCAGCTGTTTGGCCTGGGCGTGCATTCGGTGATTGATCACCTGGGCGAACTCGACACTTGCCTGGCAGATATCCGCCTGCGTCGGCTCAAGGGCGAAAAGCCCTGATCGCCGCCTCACACCTATGAAGGCATGCAGGTTGCGCGGGAGTGGATTAATCTAAAGGTCAGCCATAGATTTTTGCCAGCTGCGCTGCGGTCTATGCCAGTGCCAATCGAGAAAAGGAAGAACGCCATGCCTGCCCGCGAACTGCAAGAACAGCTCAATGCCCTGCGCGAGCAATTGGAACAGAATCCTCCGCTGTCCGAATCAGAGCGCGAGAACCTGCACGAACTGATGCAACAGATCGAACTCAAGCTTGAGCTCGAAACCAAAACCCATGACGCCAGCCTCGCCGATGGCGTCAACCTGGCCGTCGAACGCTTCGAACTCGAACACCCGACCCTTGCCGGCACCCTGCGCAACATCGCGCAAGCCTTGGGTAACATGGGGATCTGAACCCACCGAATGCAATGTAGGAGCAAGCTTGCTCGCGATGGTGTGTCAGTCGACGCCAAGGTAGCTGACACTCCATCGCGAGCAAGCTCACTCCTACAGGGGTTATTCTTATTGGCGGACCAGGCGATGGTTCGGCAGCCGCACTTCTTCAGTGCTGCGATACGGATTGATATCCAACCCGCCACGCCGCACATAGCGCGCATACACCGTCAATTTCTCTGGTTTCAGCAACCGCTGCAGATCAAGGAAAATCCGCTCCACGCACTGTTCATGGAAGTCCGAGTGCTGGCGGAAGCTGACGATGTACTCCAGCAAACTCGCGTGATCCAGCGCCGCGCCGCGGTACTCCACCGCCACGCTGCCCCAGTCCGGCTGACTGGTCACCGGGCAATTGGATTTAAGCAGATGGCTATGCACGCTCTCTTCGACAATGCGCGATTCGTCGCAACGCAGCAGCTCCGGACGCGGATGCTCATAGTTGCTGACGCTGATATCCAGCTCGTCGATGCACACGCCCGGCAATGCCACGACGCCTTCAGCCTCGACATCTTTCAGGCTGCGGATGCGCACGCCGACCGCGTTGCCGGCGGCGGCAGACAGGTCTTTGCACAGCGTCGCTTCCAGGCTCGCGGTGTCGGCAAACGGCGTCTGGTTCAGGGAGTTGAGGTACAGCTTGAACGACTTCGATTCGATGATGTTCGGCGAATCCGCCGGGATGCTGAACTCGCCGATCGCCACAACCGGCTTGCCCGACGGCAACAGCCACGACAGTTCGAAGCAATTCCAGAAGTCCACGCCTTTGTACGGCAACGTTTCAGCCGTCAGGCCCAGCTCGGCCCACTTCGCGGTACGCGGGATCGGAAACAGCAAGGACGGCGTGTATGTGGCGATGTATTCGCTGGACTTGCCCAGCGGCGAATGTTCGGCGGCGGGATGCATGGTGGAATCCTGACTGAAGAATCAGCGGATTCTACCAGCCTTTGCTCCCGCCTTTGAGTGCTTACTGACTGACTGTCAATTTGCCGACCATGCCGGCCTGGTAATGACCGGGGATGTTGCAGGCAAATTCCAGGTTGGTGGCCTTGCTGAAGGTCCAGGTCAATTCAGCAGTTTTGCCCGGTTCCACCAGCACACTATTGGGGTCGTCGTGCTTCATGCCGCTTTTCATGTCGCTCTCCATGTTGTGCCCCATGGCGCCGTGATCCATACCGGCCATGGCGCTGTGGTCCATTTCCTTCACGCTTGTAGGCGTGAGCATGCCGCTTTGCTGCATCTGTAACATTTCCTGCTGGTGTTTGGCATGCATCGCCGCGTCACCAATATTGAATTCATGCAGCAACTGGCCTTTATTCACCAGCACGAAGCGCACGGTTTCCCCGGCCTTGATCTCGATGGCCTTGGGGGTGAACGTCATGTCACCCATCACCACCTCGACACTGCGGCTCGCCTTGGCCGCCGGCGCCGGTTGACCGAAGTCATAGGTCTGCAACGGTGATGCCCACACCGGCGAATTCAATGCCAACACACAGGCGGCCAGCACCACGGATTTGCGCAAAACATCGTCGTTCTCCAACAAAATAAGGTTCAGCCTGGGGAAAACTCTAAACTGCCACCGCTGCCCGCAACCTGACAGCCAGATTACAACTTTGTCAGGTTGGCCTGCACCACCGTCGCCCACGGTATAAAGCTTTCGTTCCATCAAGAAGCCCGAGTCGCCCATGAAACTGCTGATCGTCGAAGACCAACCGAAAACCGGCCATTATCTGCGCCAAGGCCTGACCGAGGCCGGTTTCAATACCGATCTGGTGGCCGATGGCAGCACCGGCCAGCAATTGGCGTTGAGCGGCGAATACGCGTTGCTGATTCTCGATGTGATGCTACCGGGGCGCGATGGCTGGCAGATTCTGCAAGCAGTGCGCAGCGCCGGCCTGGACACGCCGGTACTGTTTCTGACTGCACGGGATGCCGTGGAGGATCGGGTTCACGGCCTCGAACTCGGCGCCGACGATTACCTGGTCAAGCCTTTCGCCTTTTCCGAGCTGCTGGCCGGGTGCGCAGCCTGTTGCGTCGTGGCAGCGCATCACCTCAGGAAACCAGCCTGCAACTGGCCGACCTGCGCCTGGACTTAATCCGCCGTCGAGTGGAGCGCAGCGGCCAGCGCATCGACCTGACGGCCAAAGAATTCGCCCTGCTGGAAATGCTCCTGCGCCGTCAGGGCGAAGTGCTGCCCAAATCGCTGATTGCCTCACAGGTGTGGGACATGAACTTCGACAGCGACACCAATGTCATCGAAGTCGCGATTCGCCGTTTGCGTCTGAAGGTCGACGACGAATTTCCCTGCAAATTGATCCACACCGTACGCGGCATGGGTTACGTGCTCGAAGAGCGTCCCGCCTGATGCAGCGACTTTCGTTGAGCAGTCGTCTGGCCCTGCTTTTTGCGGCGTGTACTGCAGTGGTGTCGTTATTTGCCGGGTACTGTTCAGCCGCGCCAGCGAGGTGCACTTCATTGAGCTCGATCAGCAATTGCTGGATGCCAAGTTGATTGGCTTGCGACGGGCGCTGCACGATATTCAATCGAGCGACAGCGAAATCAAACTGGCCGATGAGTTGAGCCGGCAAACCGATCTGTCGTTGCGTATCACCGGCAGCGATGGCAAACGCTGGTACGACAGCTCGGCGAACCTGCCCGGCAAACTCCCGCAAAAACCGGGCTATCGACGATCAACAACGACGGCACCGATTACCGTGTCCTGAATGCGCCACTGTTTTGCGACCAGCCTGATTCACCGCAATTGACCCTGCTGCTGGACATCACCCATCACCAGCACTTCCTGCAACGCATGCAGCACCTGATCTGGCTGACTGTGGGTTTGTCGGCCCTGGCCACCGCGCTACTTGGAGCCTGGGCAGCCCGTAGTGGCTTGCGACCGTTACGGCGCATGAGCGCGGTGGCCAGCGGTGTTTCGGCGCAATCGCTAAACGCCCGCCTGCCCGAAGAGGACATGCCGCCGGAACTGGCGGAAATGGCCCACAACTTCAACGCCATGCTCGGACGTCTCGACGACTCCTTTCAACGGTTGTCGGCGTTCTCCGCTGACATTGCCCATGAACTGCGCACACCGCTGTCGAATCTGCTGACCCACACCCAGGTCACCCTCACCCGCCCACGCCCCATCGAAGACTATCGAGAAGCATTGCATAGCAACCTTGAAGAGCTGCAATGGATGGCGCAATTGGTCAACGACATGCTTTATCTGGCGAAAGCGGACCACGGTTTGTTGATGCCCAAGCGCGAACGACTGGAGCTGGCGGAGGAAGTGGACGTGTTGCTGGAGTTTTTTGCGCCGTTGGCGGAGGACGCCCGGGTGACGCTAAACCGCGCAGGAAATGCCCGCATAGAGGGCGACCGCAGCATGTTGCGGCGGGCGTTATCGAATTTGCTGGACAATGCGTTGCGGTTTACACCGGTCGATGGCGAGGTTCGGGTACGGATCTTCGATCAGCCCAAAGGCCTGAGCCTGACTGTTGAAAATAACGGTGACGGGATTTCCGAAGAATTGCTGCCACGCCTGTTTGACCGTTTTTATAGGGCAGACCCGGCGCGTCATGAAGGTAGCAGTGAGCATGCGGGGCTGGGATTGGCGATTACCCAGTCGATCATTCGTGCCCATGGTGGGCAGATTCGCTGTGTATCGGATCAGGGGTGGACGCGGTTTGTGATCGAGTTACCGAAGGGAGATTGATAGCGGCAGGACCGGCCCCATCGCGAGCAGGCTCACTCCCACAGTGACCGAGCTGAATCACAATAGTGTGAACAACTCAAACCCCTGTAGGAGCTGGCTTGCCAGCGAAAGCGGTCTATCAGGTTACGAATACCGCAACGCGTGAGCCGGCTCGATCTTCGCCGCACGCCACGCCGGATAGACGGTGGCCAGGAAGCTCAGCACAAACCCAGCCGAGCAAATCAACAACACATCCCCACCCTGCAGCTCTGACGGCAGGTTGCTGACGAAATAAACATCGGAACTGAAGATGTGCTGACCGCTGACCCGCTCGATCCAGCCGACCATCTCACTCACGTTCAGCGCCGCGATAACGCCGAGCACACCGCCGATCAAGGTGCCGACAATCCCGATCACTGTGCCCTGCACCATGAAGATCGCCATGATCTGCCGTGGCGTGGCACCGATGGTGCGCAGGATCGCGATGTCCGCGCCTTTGTCGTTCACCACCATGATCAGGGTCGCGATGATGTTGAACGCTGCGACGGCAACGATCATCAGCAACAACAGGCCGATCATGGTTTTTCCATCTTCATCGCGCTGAACAGGCTGCCCTGAGTGTGGGTCCAGTCATCAGCCTTGTAGGCGGCGCCCAGCCCACCGGCAATATCGCCGGAAACCTTGGGCGCGGCGTACAGGTCCTTCACCGCCAGACGCACGCTCTGTACCTGATTTGGCTCCCAGTTCTGCATCTGCGCAGCGTCGGCGACGTGGATCAGTGCCATCGAACCGTCCAGCTCGGCGCCGACCTTGAACACACCGACCACGTTCAGGCGCTGCATGCGCGGGGTAATGCCGCCCGGTGCGTTGCTGACTTCCGGGACGATCAAGGTGATCTTGTCACCGACGTTCAGGCGAAAGCGTCGCGCCGTGATCTCGCCGATCACCACGCCAAACTCGCCCGGCTTCAAGGCATCAAGCCGCCCCTGGACGATGTGCTTGGCCACGATCGACACCTGGCCTTCCAGCGCCGGATCGACACCACTGACCTGGATCGGCTGCATCGTGCCCTTGTAGGACAGCATGCCTTCCATCTCGGTGAACGGCACTGCTGCCGTGACTTCCGGGTTTTTCATGGCAGCTGCGGCAACGGGCTGCCAATCATCAATCGGGTTGACGCCAACGATGGTCGCGTGCGGGACCATGCCGAGGATGCGCGAACTCATTTCGCGCTGGAAGCCATTCATCACCGACAGCACCACGATCATCGCCAGCACGCCCAGGGCGAGGCCGATCATCGAGGTCATCGAGATGAAGGAAACGAAGCGATTGCGGCGCTTGGCGCGGGTATAGCGCGTGCCGATAAAGATCGATAACGGTCTGAACATTCGCTGGGGCACCGTATAAAAATAAAAGACCCGACGCCTTTACAGGCATCGGGTTTCGACCAATCAGATAGGCGTCAGGCAACCTTCCTGCAGGTGCAGGACGCGATCCATCTGGCGGGCCAGGTTCATGTCGTGGGTCACCACCAGGAACGCTGTGCGCATCGAAGTGCTGAGTTCGAGCATCAGATCCTGAATGCCTTCGGCGGTGTGAGAGTCGAGGTTGCCGGTCGGCTCGTCGAGCATCACCAGGCCTGGATTGTTCACCAGGGCGCGGGCGATGGCGACGCGCTGGCGTTCACCACCGGACAGCTCTGACGGTTTGTGCTCCAGGCGATGACCCAACCCTACCCGCTCCAGCAACGCGGTTGCCCGTTTGCGAGCTTCCGGAATCGCGGTTTTGCCGATCAGCAGCGGCATGCAGACGTTTTCCAGCGCGGTGAACTCGGGCAGCAAGTGGTGGAACTGGTACACAAAGCCCAAGGCACGGTTACGCAGCAGGCCGCGACTCTTTTCGCTCAGCGCCGAGAGTTCTTCACCGTCGAGCCAGACACTGCCCTTGGTCGGCGTATCGAGGCCACCCAGCAAATTGAGCAAGGTGCTTTTGCCCGAACCCGACTTGCCGATAATCGCCACGCGTTCACCCGGATGCAGTTCCAGCTGCAAACCGGCCAGAACCTCCACCGACTCCGGGCCTTCCTCGTAGGATTTGCCCAGGTTGCGGCAGCTCAAGATTGCTTTATCACTCATGCCAACTCACTCATAACGTAGCGCCTCCGCAGGCTGGGTGCGCGCGGCACGCCAGGCTGGATACAGGGTGGCGAGGAAACTCAGGACCAACGCCGCGGAGCAGACCATCACTACGTCCTGGCTCTGCACCTGCGACGGCAGGTAATCGATGAAGTACACGTCGGCGTTGAGGAATTTGTGCCCGATCAGGCCTTCAAGCGCCGAGATCGCGGCGCTGACGTTCAGCGCGGCGAAGATCCCGACCACCGCGCCGATCGCCGTGCCTACCACGCCGATGACCGTGCCCTGCACCATGAATGTGCGCATGATCGTGCCCGGTGTGGCGCCAAGGGTACGCAGGATCGCGATATCGCTCTTTTTGTCATTCACCACCATCACCAGCGTGGAAATGATGTTGAACGCGGCGACGGCGACGATCAGCAGCAACAGCAGGCCGATCATGGCTTTTTCCATGCGGATCGCCTGATACAGGTTACCGTGGGTGCGGGTCCAGTCGCGGGCGTAGTAATGATCCTCACCGAGCTCCCGGGCGATGCTCCACGCGGTGCGCGGTGCCTGGAACAGGTCGTCGAACTTCAGGCGAATGCCCTGGACCTGATCCGGTTTCCAGCGATGCAGCCGCGCCAGATCCTGGAGATTGGTGATGCCCAGATAGCCGTCGATCTCGCCGGCGCCGACATGGAAGATGCCGACCACGGTAAAGCGCTTCATGCGCGGGAACATCCCGGCCGGGGTTACGGTGACCTCCGGCGCCACGAATGTCAGCTTGTCGCCGACCGCCGCACCGAGCTTGGCCGCCGCCTTGTCGCCGATGACGATGCCGAACTCGCCCGGCTTGAGATCGTCTAGTTTGCCCTGCTGCATGAAGTTATCGATGATCGACACCTGGCGTTCCAGCGCCGGGTCGATGGCATTGAGCAGGACTTTGGAGACTTTGCCGTTGTTGGTCAGCAAACCCTGCATCTGAGTAAACGGCGCCACGGCCGTCACCTGCGGGTTCTGCTTGACCTTGGTGGCCAGGCTTTGCCAATCGCTGATCGGCTCACCGGCCTCGATGGTCGCGTGGGGCACCATGCCCAGCACGCGGGTACGCATCTCATGATCGAAGCCGTTCATCACCGACAGCACCACAATCATCACGACCACGCCAAGGGCGAGCCCGATCATCGAAGTCAGGGAAATGAATGACACAAAATGATTGCGACGCTTTGCACGGGTATAACGCGTGCCGATAAATACGAAGAGAGGTCTGAACATGTCGGGGCTTGTTCGGAGGGAAAAGGAACGTCCTTGTGGCGGGGGTCGATAACCAGCTTTACACTCAGACCACCGCCGCTACCATGGGTTCGCCATGTCGACATTAGATGAAGAAGATCGCCGCGAATACTACCGTATCGAGGACACGATCGCACTGGAAATTCGGCCCCTGTCCGCTCCCGAAGCCGCAGGCCACGAAGTGTTGCAGGATGCTTCCCCACTCTTCAATTTGCTCAGCGAATTGCACCTGAGCGAATTCGAGTCGCAACATCTGCTGCGCCAGATCAGCGAGCGCGACCGCAACCTCGCGGCCTTCCTCAAATCCCAGAACAAACGCATCGATTTGCTCAGTCAGGTGATCGCTATCACTGTGCTTGGGGAGATCGGCGAGCCGCAACCGGTAATCATCTCCGAGGGCGGTATCGACTTTCAGAACCCGACCCCCATTGCCGCCAACGCACGCCTGTCGGTCAAACTGGTGCTGATGCCGCAAGCCCTGGGCCTGTTGCTGCGCGCCCGTGTCACTCATTGCGACCGCAAGGGCGATGGTTACGACGTCGGCACCGAGTTCGAACACCTGACCGATGCCCAGCGACAGCTGTTGGCCCGTTACATCTTGCAAAAGCAGGCCCAGGAACGACGTCTGGCCCGCGAACTACTCGAATCAGGCAATTAATTTAAGGAAGAACCGTGACCCTCATTTACGGCCATCGCGGCGCCAAGGGCGAAGCACCGGAAAACACCCTGACCAGCTTTCAGCAATGCCTCAAGCACGGCGTACGCCGTTGCGAACTGGACCTGCACCTGTCCATGGACAACGAGCTGATGGTCATCCACGACCCAACACTCAAGCGCACCACCGACCGGCGCGGCAAGGTCGCCGAACAAACCGCGGCGGATTTGGTGACCTACGACGCGCGCAAGGGCGGGCCCGGCTGGATCAAGCCATGTCCGATCCCGACGCTGGAAGCGTTGTTCGAACAATGCGATTTCGAGCACTGGCAACTGGAAGTCAAAAGTGCTTCGCGCACACGCGCCGCGACCACCGTGCTGGCGATCCGTGAACTGGCGCAGCGGCATGGCCTGCTGGACAAGGTGACGATCACCTCAAGCTCGCGCGAAGTATTGAAGGCCGCGCTGGACCTGGTGCCGGATGTATCGCGCGGGCTGGTGGCCGAATACGCCTGGCTCGACCCGCTGAAGGTCGCGCAAAGCTATGGCTGCGAGATTCTGGCGCTGAACTGGACCCTGTGTACGCCGGAACGCCTGCAGAAGGCGCAGCGTCAGGGGCTGCATGTGTCGGTGTGGACAGTCAACGAGCCTGCGCTGATGCGCAGACTCGCCGACTTCGGCGTTGACAGCCTGATTACAGACTTTCCCGGTTTGGCCACCGCCACGCTCGAGAATTGCTGAAATCGGTCTCCCCGGCCGGCTCAGGCCACCGGCCGGAGCCGCTCAAAAAAGCCGGTTGAGGCCGTCGTACGCCGCGACCCGATAAGCTTCGGCCATGGTCGGGTAGTTGAACGTGGTGTTGACGAAGTACTTCAGGGTGTTGAGTTCGCCCGGCTGGTTCATGATTGCCTGGCCGATGTGCACAATCTCGGAGGCCTGATAACCGAAGCAGTGAACGCCCAGCACTTCCAGGGTTTCACGGTGGAAAAGGATCTTCAGCATGCCTTGCGGCTCGCCGGCGATCTGCGCCCGCGCCATGCTCTTGAAGAACGCCTTGCCCACTTCGTACGGCACCTTGGCCTGGGTCAGCTCCTGCTCGTTCTTGCCGATCGAGCTGATCTCCGGAATGGTGTAGATGCCGGTCGGCACGTCATTCACGAAGCGCCAGCTACCGTTATCAACAATGCTGCCAGCAGCCGAACGACCCTGGTCATGGGCGGCACTGGCCAGGCTCGGCCAGCCGATCACGTCGCCCGCGCCGTAGATATTCTGAATGCCGGTGCGGTAAGCCTGGTCGACTTCGATCTGACCACGGCTGTTGACCTTCACGCCGATGTTTTCCAGACCCAGCTGATCGGTGTTGCCGGTCCGGCCGTTGCACCAGAGCAAGGCGTCGGCCTTGATCTTCTTGCCGGATTTCAGGTGCAGGATCACGCCGTTGTCCACGCCTTCGACGCGGTCGTAGTCTTCGTTATGGCGAACCGTGATGTTGTTGTTGCTGAAGTGGTAGCTCAGGGCCTGGGAAATTTCCGAGTCGAGGAAGCTCAGCAATTGACCGCGGTTGTCCACCAGCTCGACCAGCACACCCAGACCGCTGAAGATCGACGCATATTCGCAACCGATCACACCGGCGCCATAAACGATGAGTTTACGCGGGGTGTGGCCGAGGCTGAGGATGGTGTCGCTATCGTAGATACGCGGGTGATGGAAATCGATGTCGGCCGGACGGTACGGACGCGAGCCGGTGGCGATGATGATGTGCTTGGCCACCAGTTTTTCGACCACACCGTTGGCGCAGACCACTTCGATGGTTTGCTCGTCGGCAAAGCTGCCGGTACCGAAGAACACGTCAACGCGATTACGGGCGTAGTAACCGGTGCGCGAAGCGACTTGTTTGGAGATGACTTTTTCAGCGCTTTTCAGCACGTCCGGGAACGAAAACCAGCGCGGTTCACCAATGGCCCGGAACATCGGGTTGGTGTTGAACTGCATGATCTGCCGGACCGAGTGACGCAGTGCCTTGGACGGGATGGTACCCAGGTGGGTGCAGTTGCCGCCGACCTGACGACGGCTGTCGACCATCGCCACCTTGCGCCCTGCTTTGGCGGCGTTCATTGCCGCGCCTTCTCCCGCCGGGCCGGAACCCAACACCACCACGTCGTAGTTGTAGACAGCCATGCGTACTCCTCAGAACAGGCCGTGGCGCCATCGGCACCTGCGGCTAAATCACGCCGATCTGTGGCGTGAAGGAACAATTTGGGGCCAGTGCAGAACCCGGACACAGTCTATAGAAGCGTCAACGCCGCGCACATTAACCCTTGGTCGCGTCGTAGGCTACTTTTGCCTGCACTACAACGCCAGTTTTCGATGCTTGAATCGCCGCAATCACTCGGTTTTGCCGCCACTGAGGCGATCAAAAGCGTGACTGGTGCGGGTGACGAAACCTGTATCGGCGCGAATCACAAAAAATGCACCGATATCGTGCTTTTCTGCGTAATCCCAACCGCGCTCCGGGCCGAGAATCAGCAACAGCGTCGATAGGCCATCGGCCATCAACGCTGAAGGATGAATGACCGTGACAGACGCCAGCGTGTGTGAGATCGGCGCGCCGGTACGGGCATCGAAGGTGTGGGAATAACGCTGCCCACCTTGCTCGAAATAATTACGGTAGTCACCGGACGTGGAAAGGCCGTAACCGTCGACGGCGACGATGCGCTCGGCCACTTGTTGATCGTCGCGGGGCTCTTCCAGGGCAATGCGCCACGGTGAGCCGTCGAGTTTCTTGCCGGCAGCCTTGAGTTCGCCGGTGGCTTCGGCCAGGTAATTATGAATACCCAGCGCTTCGAGCCTTGCGGCGATTAAATCGACCGCGTAACCGGCGGCGATGCTGTTGAAATCCACTTCGACGGCGGCGTCCTTGCATAACTGATCGCCGTCGATGTGCAAATGTGCGTGACCTACTCTCTGCCGCACCTCGGCGAGCGCTTCGGCAGTCGGGACTTTCTCCTCGCGAGCCTGGGGGCCGAAGCCCCAGAGATTGAGCAGAGGCTCCACCGTCAAATCGTAGGAACCTTCACTCTGCTTTGACAGCTGCTCGCCGACGCGGACCAATTCGAGGATCGAGGCGGGCATTGTCTGACAACGGTTAGCGGGTAATTGATTGAAGCGTTCGATATCGGAGTCGCTGCGGTAGGTCGACATTTGCCGGTCGACTTCGGCCAGGATTTTTTCGACTTCAACCTGGACTTGCGCAGGAGCTGGGAGACCGGCGTGGCGTACGTACTTGATCGAATAGGTGCTGCCCATGGTCGGGCCGCCGAAGCTTTCCATAGAGTCGCCGCTGCCGCAGCCTGAGAGGATGCCAGTCAGCACTACTATTGCAATCAGCCGCCAGCTCAACAAATTCACCCCCATAGACCAACCTGACACGGCGCCAGGGCCCGCCATTATGCACTAGCCTCTGTAGGAGCGAGGCTTGCCCGCGAAGACGGTGTGTCAGGTTAATCGCCTTCGCGGGCAAGCCTCGCTCCTACAGGGATCTAATTCGCTCCTGTTCCGTAGACGAGCCGCGCAATGGCAAAAACGTTTAAGCAGCCAGCTAACTAATTGTTGCCTATCCACCCCTTCACACATATTGTTACAAGCTGTTGCAAGGGACATTCGTCTTCCCAGGCCACGCAGATGGACGCGTCTAAATCAGGGATTTCCGATAAGACAGCTAAAAGCGAGTACCTTCAAATGTCCTCTAATACGGGCAAAGGCAAAGCGATTTTTCGCGTTGTCAGCGGCAACTTCCTCGAAATGTTCGACTTTATGGTCTACGGCTTTTATGCCACGGCCATCGCCAAAACCTTCTTCCCTGCCGATAGCGCTTTCGCTTCCTTGATGCTGTCGCTGGCCACCTTCGGCGCCGGCTTCCTGATGCGCCCATTGGGGGCGATTTTTCTCGGTGCTTACATCGACCGCCATGGTCGGCGCAAAGGGTTGATCATCACCCTTGCCTTGATGGCTGCCGGTACGGTGTTGATTGCCTGTGTGCCCGGTTACGCCACCCTTGGTGTTGCCGCTCCGCTGATCGTGTTGTTCGGTCGCCTGCTGCAAGGCTTCTCGGCGGGCGTTGAATTGGGTGGTGTGTCGGTGTACCTGGCCGAAATCTCCACGCCGGGCCGCAAAGGCTTCTTCGTCAGTTGGCAGTCCGCCAGCCAGCAGGCAGCGGTGGTCTTCGCCGGGCTGTTGGGGGTGGGCTTGAACCACTGGCTGAGTCCGGAACAAATGGGTGATTGGGGCTGGCGCGTTCCGTTCCTGATCGGCTGCATGATCGTGCCGGCGATCTTCGTGATTCGCCGCTCCCTGGAGGAAACACCTGAATTCCAGGCACGCAAGCACCGCCCTACCCTGCGGGATATCGTCCGTTCGATCAGTCAGAATTTCGGCATCGTCATCGCCGGCATGGCACTGGTGGTGATGACCACGGTGTCGTTCTACCTGATCACCGCCTACACCCCGACCTTCGGCAAGGCCGAACTGAATTTGTCGGACATGGATGCGTTGCTGGTAACGGTGTGTATCGGGCTGTCGAACTTCTTCTGGCTGCCGGTAATGGGTACCCTGTCCGACAAAATCGGCCGTAAACCCCTGCTGCTGGCGGCGACCATTCTGGCGATCCTCACGGCGTATCCGGCGCTGTCGTGGCTGGTGGCGAACCCGAGTTTCAGCCATCTGCTGATCGTCGAGTTGTGGCTGTCATTCCTCTATGGCTCGTACAACGGCGCCATGGTCGTGGCGCTGACCGAGATCATGCCGGTGGAAGTGCGTACAACCGGTTTCTCTCTGGCCTACAGCCTGGCGACGGCGACCTTCGGCGGCTTCACACCAGCGGCCTGTACTTATCTGATCCATGTGCTGGATAACAAGGCGGCACCGGGGATCTGGCTGAGTGCGGCGGCGGTAATGGGGTTGATTGCGACGCTGGTGTTGTTCCGGGGCAACCGGCATGAAGAGCGGACGGCGCGGGCGGCAGTGGTAGGCGGCGGCGCCTGATAGATCGCATTCGCGAGCAAGCCCGCTCCCACACTGGATCGTTAGTGAACACAGAAATTGTGTTCGACATAGATCAAATGTGGGAGCGGGCTTGCCCGCGAAGAGGCCGGTCCAGACAACAGACCTGCAATTGACAAACCGCACAATCGGCATAGGGGGCGGCCTTCATAGGCCGCTCCCCTGCCACACCACCCGGCATGCGGGTCCGCACCGGGCGGTTCGAGAGATTGAGGTTATGAGAGTCGCACCAGACCCAGTCTGTCGAACCACGCCACATTCAACACTCGATTGAGCTCAAAGCGGCTGTTACGCCACCAGCTATGAGAGTTGGCCGCCACTTTCCGAGCCGTTTGGCTGCTGGCTCCCAACCCCCGCAGTTCGCGGTAAATCGTCGGACCACGCCTCCATTGTTTAAGCTGGATCGCTCGCAATCGGTGTCGCATCCACTCGTCCAGCTCTCGCCAGATTTTCGGCGTTTGTGACAACCCGAAGTAAGTTTTCCAGCCCATAAGATAAGGGCGTAGGTTCTCGACAACTTGTCGCAGACTGCGACCGCCTGAGCGACGGGTGAGTTCGCGTATCCGTTGTTTGAACTGCTTGCGCGCCTTGACCGCCACTGCTCTTTTGACGCCTTGTGGAGAAGCCCAGAAGGCGTATCCCAGAAACTTGCGGCCAAACGCGCTCGCCACCGCACTCTTGCTCTCGTTGACGCTCAAGTGCAGCCTTTCATACAGACGCTTCAGCAAGTCCATCACCCGTTGCCCCGCCTTATGACTGCGGACATACACATTCGCATCGTCGGCATAGCGCACGAAGCAATGACCTCGACGCTCAAGCTCCCGATCCACTTCGTCCAGCAGCACATTCGCCAGCAACGGCGACAGCGGACCGCCTTGCGGCGCCCCGCAGCGGCTTTTCTCGACCACGTCATTGATCAGCGTTCCCGCATCCAGATAAGCCCGGATCAAGCGAACAACCGCCCGGTCCGCGATCCTTTTGCCTAGACGATCAATCAAAATGTCGTGATCGACCCGGTCAAAGAACTTCTCCAGATCAACATCCACCACCACTCTGCGCCCTGAAGACACATGACGCTGAGCCGCTAGAACGGCATCCTGCGCCGAGCGCCCCGGGCGAAAGCCGTAGCTATGTTCACTGAACGTCGGATCGAGTATTGGCTGCAAGACTTGCAGGAACGCTTGTTGGATCAAGCGGTCGGTGACCGTGGGAATACCCAACTCGCGCTGACCGCCGTCAGGTTTGGGAATGACCACTCGGCGTACCGGACTGGGCCGGTAGACACCTGATAGAAGCTGTTCACGAATTGTTGGCCATCGAGTCAGCAGATGCTCGGCGGTCTGTTCAATATCCAGACCGTCGACTCCCGCCGCACCTTTGTTGGCCTTGACCCGCTTCCACGCCCGTTTCAGGTTTTCTCTCGCAAAGGCCCGCTCCAGCAGCCCTTGCCCTGCGTTGTCGGGTTCATTTTGCGGGCGATTGACCTCGTCGCTGACGGAGCTTCTCACGGTTTCACCGTTCGCAGTCTCTATCCGCCCCGCGTTTGGCAGGCATCTGACTTCCGGTCGTTCGCATCAACATGGCCTATAACGCTTTCTCTCGTTCGGCCCTTCGTCAAAAAAAAGACTACTACGGCCTCTGCTGACTTCTCGCTCCGGCTTACGCCGTCGCCCTTTCAGGCACGAGGCGAGATCTCCCCAGGTAAGAACGCAATCCTTCCCCGCACAACCGCCGGATTTACGTTGCCGCCCTTTGACCACAAGAGCTTTGCGATTTATTGCCCGCTCGCCCTGGTCGGCATCGCCTTATATCCGGTTCTTGTCCATCGGCTCACGGTTTCGATTCACGCTTCCTCCCCACACTCGGTCACCCTCATGCAGTTGCGCTTCACTTCGTTCGCTGTGGTCAGCTCACGGCGGGACTTTCACCCACAAGATTGCGCCCATGCTGGGCGCACAATAAAAACGCCCCGACCAAAGTCGGGGCGTTTTCATGAGCGGCTAAGGCTTAGCGCGGGAATGCTGGCGGGTTTACACCGGCCATGTCTTCCATCACGCGAACCACCTGGCAGCTATAACCGAATTCGTTGTCGTACCAAACGTACAGAACAACGCGGTTATCCTGGGTGATGGTTGCTTCAGCATCCACGACGCCAGCGTGGCGCGAGCCAACGAAGTCGGTGGAAACCACTTCCTGCGAGCTGACGTAGTCGATCTGCTTGTGCAGATCCGAGTGCATGGCCATCTGGCGCAGGTACTCGTTGATCTCTTCGCGAGTGGTGGCCTTTTCCAGGTTCAGGTTCAGGATAGCCATCGACACGTTCGGCGTTGGAACGCGAATCGCGTTGCCGGTCAGCTTGCCCTTGAGCACTGGCAGTGCTTTGGCGGCTGCGGTGGCGGCACCGGTCTCGGTGATAACCATGTTCAGCGGCGCGGCGCGGCCACGACGGCTGCCCTTGTGGAAGTTGTCGATCAGGTTCTGGTCGTTGGTGAACGAGTGAACGGTTTCGACGTGGCCGTTGATGATACCGAACTTGTCATTGACTGCCTTGAGCACCGGCACGATGGCGTTGGTGGTGCAGGAAGCCGCCGAGATGATCTTGTCTTCAGGGGTGATCTCGCCATGGTTGATGCCATGCACGATGTTCTTCAGCGCGCCCTTGCCAGGTGCGGTGAGGATCACGCGGGCAGCGCCCGGGCAAGCCAGGTGCTGGCCAAGACCCTCAGCGTCACGCCATACACCGGTGTTGTCGACGATCAGGGCGTTATCGATGCCGTACTGGGTGTAGTCGACTTCGGCTGGGCTCTTGGCGTAGATAACCTGGATCAGGTTGCCGTTGGCGGTGATGGTGTTGTTGGCTTCATCAATGGTGATGGTGCCATCGAACGGACCATGAACCGAATCACGACGCAGCAGGCTGGCACGTTTGACCAGGTCGTTCTCGGCGCCCTTGCGGACGACGATGGCGCGCAGACGCAGGCCGTCGCCACCACCGGTTTTCTCGATCAGGATGCGCGCCAGCAGACGGCCGATACGACCGAAGCCGTAAAGAACAACGTCGGTGCCTTTGCGGGCGGAAGCGTTCTGCTGGCCAACCACGTCGGCCATTTCTTCACGGACGAACTGCTCGGCAGTACGGCCATTGCCTTCAGCCTTGAATTTGGCCGCCAGCTTGCCCAGGTCCACCGAAGCGGCGCCGAGCTTGAGCTCGCTCATTGCTTTGAGCAGCGGGAATGTTTCGTGGACGGACAGCTCGGCGTCGTCGGACTGACGGTGACGAGCAAAGCGGTGAGCTTTGAGAATCGCAATGACTGAACGATTGATCAGGCTGCGGCCATAGATCGAGCTCACCACGTTGTTATTGCGGTAGAGCTGACCGATAAGCGGAATCATCGCTTCTGCGAGTGCTTCACGGTCGATCCATTCACCAAGACACTGGTCGGGCTTCTGAGTCACGGGAACCTTCCACATGTAGGGGCAGAAAAAAGGGGCTACATTATGCCGCCGAGTGTCCCGTGTAGCAATGCGCGCTTGTCGCACTGCCCGTAACAAATTTCCGTTCAAAAAAATCGCGCTGCGCTGAAGCCCAATAAAACCGGGGCCTCCAGCATCGTCAATTTTTTGTGGATAGCGCCCCCTTGTCCGTAACCATCCGTAACACCGGCTCGTTTTGCCACTACATAATCAGTGATTTCCGCTAAATAACGGCCTGATTTTGTCATTACCACTACATTTCGCTCCACCCGCGTAATAGACACATCTGCAACTGACAGCCGGCACCCGAGACCGCTACAATTACCGACTTTGTCGCAACGCTTGGAGCTCAACCTTCCGTGCCCGTTCTGCGTCTACCGCATCTCCCTGCCGCGGCAGGTAAACAGCACTGGGGCAACCTGCCCGGTGCTTCCCTGAGCCTGGCCATTGCCGAGGCCGCCAGCGCTGCCAAGCGCTTTACCCTGCTGCTGACCGCCGATAGCCAAAGTGCTGAACGGCTGGAACAGGAGCTGGGTTTCTTTGCGCCGGATTTGCCTGTA
Organism: Pseudomonas sp. ERMR1:02; assembly: GCF_002277815.1. Lineage (GTDB taxonomy): Bacteria > Pseudomonadota > Gammaproteobacteria > Pseudomonadales > Pseudomonadaceae > Aquipseudomonas. Next base: position 115,237 of record NZ_NKJI01000009.1, on the reverse strand, counting down.
CTGCATTTCCCCGACTGGGAAACCCTGCCCTACGATCTGTTCTCGCCGCACCAGGACATCATTTCCCAGCGCATTGCGAGCCTGTATCGACTGCCGGAACTGGAGCACGGCGTGCTGGTGGTGCCGATCACCACCGCCCTGCACCGCCTGGCGCCGACCAAATTCCTGCTCGGCAGCAGTCTGGTGCTGGACGTCGGCCAGAAGCTCGACGTCGAGCAGATGCGCACCCGGCTTGAAGCCACCGGTTATCGCTATGTCGATACCGTGTACGAGCATGGCGAATTCACCGTACGCGGATCCTTGATCGATCTGTTCCCGATGGGCAGCAAGTTGCCTTATCGCATCGACCTGTTCGACGACGAAATCGAAACCCTGCGCACCTTCGATCCGGAGAACCAGCGCTCCATCGATAAGGTCGACTCGGTCAAGCTGTTACCGGCCAAGGAATTTCCGCTGCAGAAAGAAGCCGTGACCCGCTTCAAGGCGCGGTTCCGCGAGCGCTTCGATGTCGACTTCCGCCGCTGCCCTATCTTCCAGGACTTGAGCAGCGGGATTACCCCGGCCGGCATCGAGTACTACCTGCCGCTGTTCTTCGAGGAAACCTCGACGCTGTTCGATTACCTGCCCCAGGACACGCAAGTGTTTTCCTTGCCGGGCATCGAGCAGGCCGCGGAAAACTTCTGGAACGACGTGCGCAATCGCTATGAAGAACGTCGCGTCGATCCATCCCGTCCATTATTGCCGCCCGCCGAGCTGTTCCTGCCGGTGGAAGACTGCTTCGCGCGCCTGAAAAACTGGCCACGGGTGGTGGCAAGCCAACAGGACGTGGAAAGCGGCTCCGGCCGTGAGCGTTTCCCCGCGCGGGAGTTGCCGAACCTGGCCATCGAAGCCAAGGCCACCCAGCCGTTGGCCGCGCTGTCGAGCTTCCTCGACGAATTCCCCGGACGCGTGCTGTTTACCGCCGAATCCGCGGGCCGGCGCGAAGTGCTGCTGGAACTGCTGGAGCGCCTGAAAATACGGCCGAAGACCGTCGATAGCTGGCCGGACTTTGTCGCCGGCAAGGAACGCCTGGCGATCACCATCGCGCCGCTGGATGAAGGTTTGCTGCTGGACGATCCGGCCCTGGCACTGGTTGCCGAAAGTCCGCTGTTCGGTCAGCGCGTGATGCAACGCCGTCGCCGCGAGAAACGCGCCGACGCCAACAACGACGCCGTCATCAAGAACCTCACCGAGCTGCGCGAAGGCGCACCGGTGGTGCATATCGATCACGGTGTGGGTCGTTACCTCGGCCTCGCGACTCTGGAAATCGACAGCCAGGTCGCCGAATTCCTCGCCCTGGAATACGCCGAGGGCGCCAAGCTCTATGTGCCGGTGGCCAACCTGCATTTGATCGCGCGCTACACCGGCAGCGACGATGCCCTGGCCCCGCTGCACCGTCTCGGCTCCGAGACCTGGCAGAAAGCCAAGCGCAAGGCTGCTGAGCAAGTGCGTGACGTCGCGGCGGAGCTGCTCGACATCTATGCCCGCCGCGCCGCCCGCGAAGGCTATGCATTTGCCGACCCGAAAGCCGATTACGTTACGTTCAGCGCCGGATTCCCGTTCGAAGAAACCCCCGACCAGCAAACCACCATCGAAGCCGTGCGCGAAGACATGCTCGCGCCAAAACCGATGGATCGCCTGGTGTGCGGCGATGTCGGCTTCGGCAAGACCGAAGTGGCGATGCGCGCGGCATTTATCGCAGTGCACGGTGGTCGTCAGGTCGCCATTCTGGTGCCGACCACCCTGCTGGCCCAGCAACACTACAACAGCTTCCGCGACCGCTTCGCCGACTGGCCGGTAACTGTGGAAGTGATGAGCCGTTTCAAATCGACCAAGGAAGTGAACGCTGCGGTCGCGGACCTGGCTGAAGGCAAGATCGACATCGTCATCGGCACGCACAAGCTGCTGCAGGACGATGTAAAAATCAAAAACCTGGGCCTTGTGATCATCGACGAAGAGCACCGTTTTGGTGTGCGCCAGAAAGAACAGCTCAAAGCCCTGCGCAGCGAAGTCGACATCCTCACCCTGACCGCCACACCGATTCCGCGCACGCTGAATATGGCGGTGTCGGGCATGCGCGACCTGTCGATCATTGCCACGCCACCGGCCCGTCGCCTGTCCGTACGGACCTTCGTCATGGAGCAGAACAAGCCCACGGTCAAGGAAGCCCTGCTCCGTGAGTTGCTGCGTGGCGGCCAAGTCTACTACCTGCATAACGACGTGAAGACCATCGAGAAATGCGCCGCCGACCTCGCCGAACTGGTGCCGGAAGCGCGGATCGGCATCGGCCACGGGCAGATGCGCGAACGCGATCTCGAACAGGTGATGAGCGACTTCTATCACAAGCGCTTCAACGTGCTGATCGCCTCGACCATCATCGAGACCGGCATCGACGTGCCGAGCGCCAACACCATCATCATCGAGCGTGCCGACAAATTCGGCCTGGCGCAGTTGCACCAGTTGCGCGGCCGGGTCGGGCGCAGTCACCACCAGGCCTACGCCTACCTGCTGACACCGCCGCGTCAGCAAATCACTCCGGACGCAGAAAAGCGCCTGGAAGCGATCGCCAATACCCAGGACCTCGGCGCAGGCTTCGTTCTTGCCACCAATGACCTGGAAATCCGTGGCGCCGGCGAACTGCTTGGCGACGGTCAAAGCGGGCAGATCCAGGCCGTGGGCTTCACGCTTTACATGGAAATGCTCGAGCGCGCCGTGAAGTCGATCCGCAAGGGCGAACAGCCAAACCTCGATCAGCCGCTGGGCGGTGGTCCGGAAGTCAACTTGCGCGTACCGGCGTTGATTCCCGAAGACTACCTGCCGGACGTTCACGCACGCCTGATTCTCTACAAGCGCATCGCCTCGGCCACCGACGAGGACGGCCTCAAGGATCTCCAGGTGGAGATGATCGACCGTTTCGGCCTGTTGCCGGAACCGACCAAAAACCTGATGCGCATTACCGCCCTGAAATTGCAGGCCGAGTTGCTGGGCATCAAGAAAGTCGATGGCGGCCCGCAAGGCGGTCGAGTCGAGTTCGCCGCGCAAACTCCGGTCGACCCGCTGACCCTGATCAAACTGATCCAGAGCCAGCCAAAACGCTACAAATTCGAAGGCGCCACGATGTTCAAGTTCCTGGTCCCGATGGAGCGCCCGGAAGAGCGCTTTAATACTGTAGAGGCGCTATTTGAGCGCCTTATCCCGAAAACTGCTTGAAGGACGCCGCATGCGCCTGTTTCGCTCACTGACCTTGTTGATAACGTCGCTCTTGATGGCGTTGCTCGCCCCTGCGGTGTTTGCTGATGATCTGTATCAGATTGAAATGATTCTGGTGCGACAGAATGCCGTGCCGGCGATTGTCAGCCGTGCAGCGCCGGAAGACTGGGATGCCGGTGCCCAACGCATCAACCCCGACAGCTTGCGCACGCCGAGCCTCAATGGCGAAGTGGAGAAGCTCACTGCCAGCAATGAATACGAGGTGTTGCTGCACAAGACCTGGCAACAGAACCTTGGCGAGGAAGCCACCAAAGTCGCGATCAGCGATGGCAAGGAGCAATTCGGCCAATTTCCGATCGAAGGCACGCTCAGCGTGAAGCTGGGGCGTTTCACCGACGTTGACGCAGACTTCTGGGTCAACCAGATCAGCACTGATGGCCTGGTCACCGCCAGTGAACGCTTGAAGACAGATAGCCATACCAAAAACGGACAGCTGAACTTCCTCGACGCCGGCCATCTCGGCCTGCTGATCAAGATCACCTCGCTGACCGCCCCCGCGCCTCCGCCAGTCCCCGAAGAAATTCCGGACTGATCGAGTCCTTATGTCTGCGACCCTAAGCAAACCCCTGGCACCCTCCTGGGTCAGCCGATTCAAGGAACAGAGCCTGGAGCGCGGCCGCCGCTACGCACTGGAGAATCGCGTCAGGATCGTCGAGGCCGGCGACGCTACGATCATCGCAGCGTGTGAAGGCTCTGGCGGTAACGTTTACCGTCAGACCATTCGCTTGCGAGAGTCGGCCAAAGGCACTTTGCTGATGATCGACGCCACATGCTCCTGCCCGGTCCACAGCAACTGCAAACATTGTGCGGCGGTATTGCTGCAAGTGCAGGAAACCCTCAACTACCCCGCGGCGGCAAAAGACGCCGAGTTGCTGGAAAAACTCCAGGCCGTGCTGGAAAACCGTAGCCCGAAGGCGCCACCGCAAGTGTTGGTGGACAACGTGCAACCGGTACCGCGCCTGTGGCTGGCGAGCATTGAGTTCAGCGCCTTCGAACCGCGCAATGGCCGGATGCAACGCTACATCCAGCACCGCGCAGCCCTGTCCTTCAGCTATCTGGATGAGTACGTATCCGGACAGAAAAACGCCGACATCCTGATTCGTCAGGAGACACAAACGTTACGGATAAAACGCCACCCGGAAGTGGAACAGTCCTACCGGGAACAGCTACGCATACTCGGCTTCAAAATCGCCACCCGGCAAAGCAAGGCCTTGCCGGAAAGCGCCGGTGAACTGTTCGAGATGGTCAATGACAGCGCCTGGCTGACCTTCACCCTGAACGAACTGCCGAAGCTGCGCACCCAAGGCTGGGAGTTGCAGATCAACGAAGACTTCGGTTTCGACCTGACCGCGGTGGACGACTGGTACGCCACGGTCGAACAGGCGCCGGAACGCGACTGGTTCGATCTGGAACTTGGGATCATCGTCAACGGCGAGCGGCTGAGCCTGCTGCCGATCCTGTTGAACCTGATGCGCTCCCACACTGAAATCCTCAACCCGGAACGCCTGGCACGACGTCGCGACGACGAACTGATCCTGGTGAACATCCCCAATCGGCCGAACTCCGAATACGGTCCATTGCAAGTCGCCCTCCCCTTTGGCCGATTGAAGCCAGTGCTGGCGACGCTCGGCGAGTTCTATCTGCAAGAACCCGGCGAAACCACGCTGCGCCTGAGCAAGGCCGACGCTACGCGCCTGAACCCGCTGGAAGACCTGCCGTTGCGCTGGGAAGGTGGCGAACAGATCCGCACCTTTGCCCAACGCCTGCGCGACATCAAGGACTACACCGCCACCGCGCCGGAAGGCCTGAACGCGACACTGCGCCCCTATCAGCTGGAAGGCCTCAGCTGGATGCAGTCGCTGCGGCAATTGGAGGTTGGCGGGATTCTCGCGGATGACATGGGCCTGGGTAAAACCCTGCAAACTTTGGCACACGTTCTTTGCGAGAAAAACGCCGGACGCCTCGACCGTCCTTGCATGGTGGTGATGCCTACCAGCCTGATCCCCAACTGGCTCGACGAAGCAGCGCACTTCACGCCGCAGCTCAAAGTACTGGCGCTTTATGGTGCCAGTCGCAAAAAGCATTTTGAGAGCCTGGCGGATTACGACCTGATCCTGACCACCTACGCGCTGCTGCCCAAGGACGTCGAACGCCTGGCCGCCCAGCCGCTGCACATACTGGTACTGGATGAAGCGCAATACATTAAGAACCCGGGCAGCAAAGCCGCGCAGGCCGCCCGCGAGCTGAACGCCCGCCAGCGTTTGTGCTTGAGTGGAACGCCTCTGGAAAACCACTTGGGCGAGCTGTGGTCGCTGTTTCACTTCCTGCTGCCGGGCTGGCTCGGCGATGTGAAAAGCTTCAACCGCGATTACCGCGTGCCGATTGAAAAGCGCACCAGCGAAGTACGACTTCAACACCTCAATGGTCGGATCAAACCTTTCCTGTTGCGTCGGACCAAGGAACAAGTGGCCACCGAGCTGCCACCGAAAACCGAGATCATTCATTGGGTGGACCTCAACGAGGCCCAGCGCGACGTGTACGAAACCATGCGCCTGGCCATGGACAAGAAAGTCCGCGACGAGATCACCCGCAAGGGTGTGGCCCGCAGCCAGATCATCATCCTCGAGGCGCTGCTAAAACTGCGTCAAGTGTGCTGCGATTTGCGCCTGGTCAACGATGCCACCCTGCCAGCTCGCGGCAGCACATCAGGCAAGCTCGACAGCCTGATGGAAATGCTCGAAGAGTTGTTTGACGAAGGCCGGCGAATCCTGTTGTTCTCGCAATTCACTTCAATGCTGTCCTTGATTGAAGACGAACTGAACAAACGTGGTGTGGCTTATGCACTACTGACCGGTCAGACCCGCGACCGCCGCGCGCCAGTGAAGGACTTTCAGAGCGGTAAACGTCAGATCTTTCTGATCAGCCTGAAGGCCGGTGGCGTCGGCCTGAACCTGACGGAAGCAGACACCGTGATTCATTACGACCCGTGGTGGAACCCGGCGACAGAAAATCAGGCGACCGACCGCGCCTATCGCATCGGCCAGGAAAAACCGGTATTCGTCTACAAGCTGATCGCGCGCGGTACGGTGGAAGAGAAGATTCAGCATCTGCAGAAAGAAAAATCCGACCTTGCGGCGGGGGTATTGGATGGGCGCCAGGCCGGGGACTGGAAACTGCAGAACGATGATATCGAGGCGCTGTTTGCGCCGTTGCCAGATAAGCTGGAGAAGCGCTGAGATTGCGGCGCCAGGTAGATCGCTTTCCCTGTAGGAGCGAGCTCGCTCGCGATGATCTAGAGAATGCCGCGTTTATCCAGGAAACACGCGCTTTCGTTAACGACCATCGCGAGCAAGCTCGCTCCTACAGGTGCGCGCGATCAGGACTTGGTAGCAGGCAACGGCGCAAACAGCGCCTCAATATCACTCTGCTCAAGTTTCCACCCGCCGGTCGTTCCGCCCTCAAGCACTGCCACGGCCAGCGCCGCCTTCTCTTGTTGCAGTGCCTGAATTTTTTCTTCCACCGTACCGCGCGCGATCAACTTGTAAACAAACACCGGCTTATCCTGACCGATCCTGTAAGCACGGTCCGTCGCCTGGTTTTCAACCGCCGGATTCCACCATGGATCGAAGTGGATCACCGTGTCTGCCGCCGTCAAGTTCAGTCCCGTGCCACCGGCCTTCAGACTGATCAGAAACAACGGGACTTTGCCGTCCTGGAAGTCTTTGACGGGTGTACGTCGATCCGTGGTTTCGCCCGTCAACAACGAATAGCCAATACCCCGCTGCTGCAATTCTTCCTCGATCAACGCCAGCATCGAGGTGAACTGCGAGAACATTAAAATCTTGCGTCCTTCAGTGAGCAACTCTTCGAGCATTTCCATCAAGCCGCTCAGCTTGCCGCTACCCGCGCGCAGTGCTTTGGCCGTAAGCGGCATCTTGATCAACCGCAAATCGCAGCACACCTGACGCAACTTCAGCAAAGCATCGAGAATGATGATTTGGCTGCGCGCAACGCCGCTACGGGCAATTTCCTCGCGCACCTTCTTGTCCATCGCTACACGGACGGTTTCATAAACGTCCCGCTGCCCATCGCTGAGTTCAACCCAATGCACAATCTCTGTTTTCGGCGGCAACTCGGTGGCGACTTGCTCTTTCTTGCGACGCAGCAAAAAGGGCTTTATCCGCGCCGTCAGGTGATGCATCCGTTCGCTATCACCGCGTTTCTCGATAGGGGTACGGTAATCACGATTGAAGGTTTTACTGTCGCCAAGCCAGCCGGGCAACAGGAAGTGAAACAGTGACCAGAGCTCGCCGAGGTGATTTTCCAGCGGTGTGCCGGACAGGCACAAACGCTGCCGGGCCTCCAGATCCCTTGCAGCTTGTGCGGCCTTGCTGATTGGATTCTTGATGTTCTGCGCCTCATCAAGGATCAGCACGCTCCAGACTTGCGGCTTAAGAACCTCAAGATCTCGCGGCAACAACGCGTAGGTGGTCAGCACCAGATCGTATTCGGCAAGGTTGACGAAGTCCTTCTGCCGCGTGGTGCCATGCAGCGCCAGGACTTTCAATTGCGGAGTGAAACGCGCGGCCTCATCGAGCCAATTGGGAATGAGGCTGGTCGGCATCACCGCAAGAGCCGGCAGATCGAGTCGGCCAGCCTGTTTTTCCACTAGCAGATGAGCCAGGGTTTGCAGAGTCTTGCCCAAGCCCATATCGTCGCCGAGGATACCGCCGACCTCAAGCTCACGAAGGGTTTGCATCCAGTTCAAACCTTCGAGCTGATAGGGACGCAACGTGGCGTTGAGGCCTTGCGGAGCAGCCACGTTTTGATGAGTCGACTCACGCAAGCGTTTGGCGAAACCACGCAGGCGCTCGCCGCCCTGCCAGACCAGCGGCAGGCCATCCAACTCACTCAAGCGTGCTGCGTCAGGGCCGTTCAAACGTAATGAGGCGCCGACGCTTTCATTCAAATACAACTCGCCTAGCGTGGCCATCAACGGCTTGATCCGCCCCAGCGACAGCGCAACTTTCAGGCCTGGTCTGGCACCCAACTGCCCACTGTTGAGATCGATCAGTACGAGCTCATCATCGTCACGCAAGGCCATCTCTTTCGGGTTCAACAGTTGCGGCTGTCTGCGCAACAACTGCAACAGGATAGGCAGCAGACTATGGCGCTCGCCATTGACCACGACGCCTAACTGCAGGTCGAACCACTCACGACCCGGAGACTCCTCGACATCGGCGTACCATTCTTCTACTGGCTGCAGGTTGAAATGAAAGCCGTCATTGATATGGATCTGCCAATTGGCCTCTCTGAGCGCCGGTATGCCAGTTTGCACAAAGCCCAGCCATGCCGAGTCATCCGGCAAATCGAACATTTCACCTGCGCTATCGGGTAGTGCATCACTTTTACGCGTGGCTTTTTTCAAGCCTTGTTTTTGCAAGGCCAGACGCAAGGCCTTTTCGGCAGCGGGTTTGCGCTGAATGCGCAGGGTTTCAGTGCCGGAAAGAATCAGCACTTCCGCGGATTTCTTGTCTGTTGCGATGTGGCCGCTGTAAGTGAACGCGAGCGCGGCGCGGTGCTCAGGTTCGTAATTCCAGTTTCTGTAACGATTGGTACTTGCTAGCGTCAAGATGGCTTGGGGTTCGATGTCGTCGACGATCCGCTCGGTCAATGCATGCGGTGGAGGCACGACGCGAGTCGCTGCACCCATACGATGGCTGAACTGCGTCGCCTGGCGCGCCGGAATGTCAGGAACCAATGACAAATGGCAGGCCAGTTTTTCGTCCATTTCACTTTGTAGCAGTCCAACCTCCATCCGTTCGCGGTCCAGATAGTACAAAGGCTCCAGTGCAAGAATCGTTTCTTCGCACACTTGCTCGCTACGCCATTGAGGGCGAAAGCTGCCGCTGACTTGCTCGGCCCAGGCAAACTGCGCAGACCTGCTCGCCCCTGCTACCAGTGGCTGCGATTTTTCGAAGTCCAGAAATAACCTTGAGGTTTTCAATGCCAACTGCAGGACTTCGGCACCGCTGCTGCCTTGCAGCGGGTAACCGCTGTAAAACGAATGGTAGGAGTGGATGGCGACCAGCAATCTGGCAATGCGCAAGTCTAGCTCGGTCAGATAGGCTGGCTCTCGCATCAGCGCTTCCGAAGGCGAGCCCACCGATCTGATGTCCGCCAGCCGGCCATCCTTGAGCTGACGGGCCTTGTGTATTTCCAGTAACCACTTACCAGCAGTCGATGTTGCCTTGAGTTTGTATACCCAGCACGCGCCGTTGCTTTGAACAGCCCCATCGTGACGGACGGCCTGATGAGGAATATCGTTAAGCCAACGTTCTAAATCACGATTAAGCTGGACCGGAGCATCACCCTTGAACGAGTCTGCCGGGAGCTCTTGCAAACTCAAAAGTACGGTTGCGCAGTGCTTGCAATTCATCATGACGGGACACGAGCAGCTGCAGTACAGTGCGAAATTGCCGCTAAGGTCTTCGATGAGTTCAATGACCTGTTGATAGACATTCCCTTGGGAGCCTTTGCAGGTCGCACTAATTGTGAAGTCGTTCAGGTCGTGAATCTGGACTCGATCCTGGTGGGCGTACCGGCGCGCCTTGTCCAGCGCGCGATGACTGAACTCATCCTCCCACGGCAACTGATGTATTTGCTCAATGATTGTCGGCATTAAATCTAGGCTTCTGGAAATGATTGGAGTTTTGGCGCTACCAAGGCTTAGCCCTTGAGCACCCGCGCCAACGTCGACTTCACCTTGCCCATCCCGTCATGCAACGCCTGCTCGATCTCGGCCATGGTAATCACCGCCGTCGACTTGCCTGCCGCCGGGTTCACCACCAGCGCCAGACAGGCGTATTCCAGCTCCAGTTCTCGGGCCAGGGCCGCTTCCGGCATCCCGGTCATGCCGACGATGTCGCAACCGTCACGTTCCAGGCGCGCGATTTCAGCGACGGTTTCCAATCGTGGGCCCTGGGTGCAGGCATACACGCCGTGACTGCTGTAACCAACGCTTTCAGCCGCCAGTGCCGCGATCAATTGCTGACGCAACGGCTCGCTGTATGGAAAGCTGAAATCGATGTGCGTGACCTGTTCCAGATCATCGGCAAAATAAGTGTGTTGGCGACCGCTGGTGTAGTCGATCAGCTGATGCGGCACGCAAAAATGCCCAGTGCCCATCGCTGAGTGGATTCCACCTACGGCGTTGACTGCAAGAATCGCCTCGGCCCCGGCCTGTTTCAGTGCCCAGAGGTTGGCGCGGTAATTCACCTGATGCGGCGGGAAACGGTGCGGATGGCCGTGACGAGCGAGAAACAGCACTTCCTTGCCGGCATACTCGCCGATCTGCACTTCGGCCGAGGGCGCGCCGTAAGGAGTGTCGACTGCCAAAGACTGACGAATGCTCAGGCCTTCGAGTTGAGTCAGGCCGGTACCACCGATAATCGCGTAAACCGTCATAACGAACAGTCCTTAATCAATCAATTGAGCTTCTTTGAGCGCGCCGACGGCTACCAGCCAGCGCGGATCTTGACGGTATTCGGTGTTTGCAAACGACTGACCGCGCATCCGCGCGATACGTTCAGATGGCTTGACCTTCAGGCGTTGCGCGGCGCTCAGAGCCAGTTCGGCGGCCGCACGATCGTTGCACACCAGCCCCATGTCGCAACCGGCGGTCAGTGCCGCTTCAATGCGGCTGGCGGCATCGCCCACCACGTGAGCGCCTGCCATGGACAGGTCGTCGCTGAAAATCACACCGTCGAATTGCAGTTCGCCACGCAGGATGTCCTGCAACCAGCGACGGGAAAAACCGGCGGGTTGGGAATCGACTTGCGGATAAATAACGTGAGCCGGCATGACGGCGGCCAGTTGCTTGCTCAACCTGGCGAATGGCACCAGATCGTTGGCACGGATTTCGTCGAGGCTACGCTCGTCGTTCGGGATCGCCACATGCGAATCCGCCTCGGCCCAGCCATGGCCGGGAAAATGCTTGCCGGTGGCGGCCATGCCTGCGCTGTTCATGCCGCGGATGAATGCCCCAGCCAGCAGCGCGGCACGCTCCGGATGGCCTTCGAACGAACGGCTGCCGACTACAGCGCTGCGCTGGTAATCAAGGTCCAGGACCGGGGCGAAACTCAGATCGAGACCGACGGCAAGCACTTCGGTGGCCATGATCCAGCCACATTGCTCGGCTAGATATTCGGCATTCGTGTTGTCGGCAATGGCACGCATGGCGGGCAGCCGCACGAAGCCCTGACGCAGGCGCTGAACCCGCCCGCCTTCCTGATCCACCGCCAACAGCAGATCGGGACGAATGGCGCGGATCGCCGCACTCAACTCACGAACCTGACGCGGGTGTTCGATGTTACGGGCGAAAATAATCAGACCGCCCACTTCAGGTTGACGCAACAATTGGCGATCTTCAGCCGTCAGCCAGGTACCGGCGACGTCCACCATCAACGAGCCTTGCAGGCCAGCAGTCATAGAGATTCCTTGATATCGATAAACGCGGCCCACACGAATTCGCCGCCGAGGGCAATGCCCGGCAGGACGGCGATATCAATGGGGTGCAGGTTCAGAACGAGAGTCGGCATGGGCGGCTAGCTTAGCGGATGTCAGCTGCCGCGCCCACCCGTGTGCGGTCAAACCTTGGCGGCAACCGGTGTCGATTTACTACGCGGACGCAGTTGCGCGGTGGCCATGGCCGTGTCAGTGACGCCGGATTCGGCACGCATGCCGGCCGCGAGGAACGGCACCATCAGACGCATGACTTGCTCGATGGAGGTGTTCACCCCGAAGTCGGTTTCGGCAATCGCACGCAGCGCCTTGATGCCGGACATGCTGAACGCGGCCGCACCGAGCATGAAGTGCACGCGCCAGAACAATTCGATAGGCGGAATGCGCGGCGCGGCCTCGTTGACCAGCATCATGTAGCGGCGAAACACCTTACCGTACATGTCTTCCAGATAACGACGCAAATGCCCCTGGCTCTGACTGAAGGCCAGGCCCAGCAAACGCATGAAGATAGACAGATCGTTGCCGCTGCGCGGCTGCACCACCAGGGCCTGTTCGACCAGGATTTCCAGTAGTTCTTCGAGGGTGGGCTTGATTTCAGGCTTGGCCTGGCGCCGCTCCAGCTCTTTATCGAGACTGATGCAGAACGGCCCGAGAAAACGCGAAAAGACAGCTTGAATCAGCGCCTTTTTCGATCCGAAATGGTAGTTCACCGCAGCAAGATTGACACCGGCCTTGCTGGTGATCAGGCGCAACGAGGTTTCAGCAAAACCTTTTTCCGCGAACAATTGCTCGGCAGCATCGAGTATGCGTTCAACGGTTTCCGACTGGGCCATGACTACTCCGCCTGACAAACACTTGTTTGAAACATACGTTTCAGCCTGTGCGTTGTCAAGTCTGGCAGTTCGTTTCGGGAATGGTCGGTCAGACATTTAACCATACAACCGCAAAGCTTCAATAAGAAGGCTGTTCGACCGTCCGGCGGCGGGCAAAAAAACGGGCATTGCCAAGACCGCTCTACTGTATATAATCCCAGTCACTGTATAAAAAAACAGAGCGATCAATATGCTAAAGCTGACGCCACGCCAAGCCGAGATTCTGGCCTTCATCAAACGCTGCCTGGAAGACAACGGCTACCCGCCGACCCGCGCGGAAATCGCTCAGGAACTGGGTTTCAAATCGCCCAACGCGGCGGAAGAACACCTTAAGGCACTGGCCCGCAAGGGCGCGATCGAAATGACTCCTGGTGCGTCCCGCGGGATCCGCATTCCCGGCTTCGAGACCAAGACCGATGATTCGACCCTGCCCATCATTGGCCGAGTAGCGGCCGGCGCACCGATCCTCGCCCAGCAACACGTCGAAGAGTCCTGCAACATCAATCCTTCCTTCTTTCATCCGCGCGCAGACTACCTCCTGCGAGTGCATGGCATGAGCATGAAGGACGTGGGTATTTTCGACGGCGACCTGCTTGCAGTCCATACCACCCGTGAGGCCCGCAATGGCCAAATCGTGGTTGCACGGATCGGCGACGAAGTGACCGTCAAACGCTTCAAGCGTGACGGCAGCAAGGTCTGGCTGTTGGCCGAAAACCCCGAATTTGCCCCTATCGAAGTGAACCTTAAAGATCAGGAACTGGTGATCGAAGGCTTGAGTGTCGGCGTTATTCGCCGCTAAAGGAGGCTTTATGCAGTTCCCACACACATCACAGCAAGCCCAATTGCCATTGCTGTTCGAGGCATTCCTGGCGCCGCCACTGGCGCCGATCCTGAAAGAAGTGGTCGAGTCGCCCTGGAGCGCCGAACCCGAAGTCTTCAGCGAATTGTCTCTGCGTGGTGCGGCCGGGAACTGCCTGAACCTTCTGGCTCCAATCCTCAGGGAGCTGAGCGAGGATCAGGATGCGCGCTGGCTGACGTTGATCGCCCCTCCCGCGAGCCTGACTCAGGCCTGGTTGAGGGACGCCGGCCTCAATCGCGAACGCATCTTGCTACTGCAACCTCGCGGAACCCAGAGCGCCCAGCAACTGACCTGCGAAGCCCTTCGTCTTGGTCGCAGTCATACGGTCGTCAGCTGGCTCAAACCGCTGAGCACAACTTCGCGGCAACAGTTAATCAGCGCCGCCCGGGCCGGGAACGCTCAAAGCTTGAATATTCGATTGGGTTAACTGGCAAGTACGGCGCACGCTGAACAGCGCGGGGCTTCTCGAAGGATGAGAAGCCGATTTCCAGAGGTATTCGTAAAGATAGACGGACGGGTATCAATGAAGAACCCGCGACCCCTCTTCCTTGTCGAACTCACCCTCAACCAGACGTCCGGCCATCTGAACACCGACGCTCAACATCGCTTTGGCGACTTCTACGTGCTGGCCTTGCAAGAATGCTTTGGCGTCCTCGGAGAAATCCAAAGTAACCAGAGAACCTTCGTCCTCAGCCCTGCGCAGCTCGATACGGCCGTCTGGCAACTCGACAATTTCTAGAAAGGACGTTGGCATAAAGGTTTGTTCTCCACGAAAGGCAGCGATTATATAGGCATCAGCCATGCTTCGCTCGAGATCTTGACCAGATGCCATCACGAAGAGAAATATCTGACAACGCTCTTCCCTGAACCGACAGCCTTCCATGTAGTCCGTCAAAACACTCAGTCCTTTAACACTCGTTCAATCCTTCGCGAAAACGAATCGCAAGGCTTTTGAGGTTCTGACGCCAACTCTCCAGCTCCTCACGACTCAGTTCCTGAGGCGCGTCCTCTTCATCCAGGTTTACTGCCAGGATCAGCGGCTGCGTCACGTCGCCCTTTGGTTTGTGCGGAGCCCGTGGCGGCTGAAACAGCGCGGCATGAGCCGCCAGCAGCTTGGCCAGCCAGGTTTCCGGATTGTTGGCCAGTTCGACCATCTCGGCCATTTCAGGAATGGCGATGCTTTCCAGCACTTCCCGAGTCAGCAGCAATTCTGCCCGGGACGCATTAGCCTGGGGCAAACGATAGAAACCGGCGATTTCATGACACAGCCCCAGCAACGCCCCGTACAGGTGGAACAATGCCGATTCGCGGCCAGCCTGAATCAGCGCCAGGGAATTCATCGCCCGGCCCTCTTCGGCCCTGGCGAGTGCTTCCAGCGACAGGCCGGCGAAATAAATCTTCTGGTTGGTACGGGTATAGAGTTCGTGGGCCATGACGGCAGCCTCCACAACGAAATGATGCTTCACACAGGTCAGACAGTGTCGTGGATCACCCAAGCCGACCGCAAGCGGCTTTCACCACTATCTACCCCTTGTAGGAGCGAGCATGCTCGCGATGGTCGTGAACGATAATGCGTAAAGCCAGATGCCCCGCGGCGCCCCTGGGTTTTTCGCGAGCAGGCTCGCTCCTACAGAGGGCGTATCAGACATGAATAACAAAAAGGCCGCATGAAAACCCGAGGGTTCTCATGCGGCCTTTTCTGTTCAGCGCCTGTTAAGACTTCGCGGCGGGCCGCTTGTCCTCAACAGTCCACTTGCCGCCGTCGTAATACGCTTTCCAGCCAGTCGGCTTACCGTCGACTTCTGTCTGCACGTATTGCTCTTTGGTCTTGCGGCTGTAGCGGATCACGGCAGGGAGGCCGTCCGGATCTTTCTTCGGAGCTTCACAAAGGAAGTGGTACTTCGGATCGATCTCATCCTTGTGCGGGATGATTTCCATGACCAGCGGAGCGCGGGTCTCGCGGTTTTTCGGGAACTGGCTGGCCGCCAGGAACAGGCCGGAAGCACCGTCGCGCAGGATATAAGTGTCGTTGACCTTTTCGCATTTCAGCTCAGGCATCTTCACCGGGTCCATCTTCGGCGGCGCCGCGTCACCGCTCTTCAGCAGTTTGCGGGTGTTCTTGCAGGTCGCGTTAGTGCATCCGAAGAACTTGCCGAAACGGCCAGTCTTGAGCTGCATCTCGCTGCCGCACTTGTCGCATTCCAGGCTTGGACCTTCATAGCCCTTGATGCGATAGACACCCTCTTCGATTTCATAGCCGTCGCAATCCGGGTTGTTACCGCAGATGTGCAGCTTGCGCTTCTCGTCGAGCAGGTAGGCGTCCATCGCCGTACTGCAGATCGGGCAGCGATGCTTGCCACGCAGTACCAGCGATTCCGACTCACCCTCGTCGTCCGCAGCGATCTCATCGCCCGGCACCAGGTTGACGGTAGCCTTGCAGCGTTCTTTCGGAGGCAGGCTGTAGCCCGAGCAGCCGAGGAACACGCCGGTCGACGCGGTACGAATCTGCATCGGACGGCCACAGGTCTGGCACGGAATATCGGTCATCACCGGCTGGTTGGCACGCATGCCGTTATCCGGGCTCTCCGCCACCTCGAGCTTCTTCTTGAAGTCGCCGTAGAACTCGTCGAGCACGTTTTTCCAGTCGCGCTCGCCCTGGGCCACGTCATCGAGATGCTCTTCCATGCCGGCGGTGAAGCCGTAGTCCATGAGATTGGAGAAGCTTTCGGCCAGACGCTCGGTGACGATGTCGCCCATCTTTTCCGAATAGAAACGACGGTTGTGCAGCGCCACATAGCCGCGATCCTGAATGGTCGAAATGATCGCCGCGTAGGTCGAAGGACGACCGATGCCGCGTTTTTCCATTTCTTTAACCAGGCTGGCTTCCGAGTAACGCGCCGGTGGCTTGGTGAAGTGCTGGGTCGGATCAAGCTTGATCAGCTTCATCGCGTCGCCCTGGGCCATGTCCGGCAGTACATCGTCATCGCCCGGCTTGGCGATCTGCGGCATGACGCGGGTGTAACCGTCGAACTTGAGGATACGGCCCTTGGCGCGCAACTCGAAGTCGCCAGCACCTACGGTGACCGTGGTCGACAGGTATTGCGCCGGCAGCATCTGGCAAGCGAGGAACTGGCGCCAGATCAGCTCGTAGAGCCGCTCTGCATCACGCTCCATGCCCGACAGCTTGCTCGGCTCGGTGTTGGCGTCGGACGGACGAATCGCTTCGTGAGCCTCTTGTGCGCCTTCCTTGCTGCTGTAGACGTTCGGGTTTCCGGCAGGTACTTCTTGCCGAACTCGCCTTCAATATAGGTACGCGCCATCGCCACGGCATCGGCCGAGAGGTTGGTGGAGTCGGTACGCATATAAGTGATGTAGCCGGCTTCGTACAAACGCTGGGCCATCATCATGGTTTTCTTCACACCGAAGCCCAGGCGGTTGCTCGCAGCCTGCTGCAGGGTGGAAGTGATGAACGGTGCCGACGGCTTGCTGCTGGTCGGTTTGTCTTCACGCTTGACGATGCTGTAGCTGGAAGCCTTGAGCTTCTCCAGCGCGGCCATGGCCTGGGTTTCGTTGAGCGGCTTGAATGCTTCGCCCTTCTCGCGAGCGACGTCGAAACGCACGGTCGCGCCTTTGGCGCTGCCGAGGTCGGCGTGAATTTCCCAGTACTCTTCCGGGATGAACGCGCGAATCTCACGCTCACGCTCGACCACCAGCTTCACCGCAACCGACTGCACGCGGCCGGCGGACAGGCCACGGGCGATCTTGGCCCACAACAGCGGCGAAACCATGTAACCCACCACGCGGTCGAGGAAACGACGCGCCTGCTGGGCGTTGACACGATCGATATCCAGCTCGCCTGGCCGGGAGAAGGCTTCCTGAATCGCCTTCTTGGTGATTTCGTTGAACACCACTCGCTTGTAGCGGCTGTCGTCACCACCAATGGCTTCGCGCAGGTGCCAGGCAATGGCTTCCCCCTCGCGATCCAAGTCGGTTGCGAGATAGATGGTGTCAGCATCTTTGGCGAGCCGGCGCAGCTCTTCGATGACCTTTTCCTTGCCCGGAAGGATCTCGTACTTGGCTTTCCAGCCATGATCGGGATCGACTCCCATGCGAGCGACCAGCTGCTTGCGCGCCTTTTCTTTGGGCGACAGTGCCGGCGCTTCGCCCGCAGCAGCCTTGCCGCGCTTGGCGGCTGGCTCTTTGCTGGCGCTAGCCGAACCGCTGGTGGGCAGGTCTCGGATATGGCCGATACTCGACTTCACCACGTATTCGTTGCCCAAATACTTGTTGATGGTCTTGGCCTTAGCCGGGGATTCCACAATGACCAGCGATTTGCCCATGGATCAGAAAATTCCTGAATTCTAGAAGTGAAAGGCGATTGGCGCCTGACGCGGCACCGCTATATATAGTGGCTACAAGGTGAGGTCAAGCGCAGGGTTTTGCGCGCACTCAGCTTATGGCTTGGTAAAAAGGCTTTCTTCGGCTTGCACCAAAGCGAAGCGTGGCACCTGTTCGCCGTCAACCTCGACCGACTCCAGGAACATGCTCAAGGGACGTACCCAAAAGCCGTAATCGCCATACAGGGCTTGGTAGAAGACCATTTCTTCCTCGGTTTCCGAATGCCGCGCAATACTGAACACACGGTACTGCGGACCTTTGTAATGTTGGTAGAGCCCAGGTGGTATCGGCATGCTTTGGCCCTCACTCAAATTTTTTCAAAATAAAAATAAAAATAAATCCGGAAAAACAAAAACCGGGGCACTTGGCCCCGGCTTTCGTCGACGAAACGCTTAAACGCGTTCGAAGACGGTGGAGATGCCTTGGCCGAGACCAATGCACATGGTGGCTACCCCGAAGGTGCCGCCATTCTGCTTCATCACGTTCAGCAAAGTGCCGGAAATCCGTGCACCGGAGCAACCGAACGGGTGACCCAGGGCGATTGCGCCGCCGTGCAGGTTAACCTTCTCGTTCATCTTGTCGAGCACTTTCAGATCTTTCAGCACTGGCAGGGCTTGTGCGGCGAAAGCTTCGTTGAGCTCGAAGAAGTCGATATCGGCAATACCAAGGCCCGCGCGCTTCAGTGCTTTTTGTGTGGCCGGTACTGGACCATAGCCCATGATCGCCGGGTCCACACCTGCCACTGCCATCGAGCGAATCACCGCCAGAGGCTGGATACCCAGGTCCTGTGCACGCTGCGCCGACATCACGATCATGCACGAAGCACCATCGGTGATCTGCGACGAAGTACCGGCTGTCACGGTACCGCCCTTCGGGTTGAAAGCAGGCTTGAGCGCCGCCAGGCTTTCCAGGGTGGTTTCCGGACGAATGGTTTCGTCGTAGTCGAACAGTTTCAGGAAACCGTTCTCGTCATAACCCTGCATCGGGATGATTTCGTCTTTGAACTTGCCTTCCACAGTCGCCTTGTGGGCGAGTTGGTGGGAGCGCACGCCGAAAGCGTCCTGTTGTTCGCGGGTAATGCCGTGCATCTTGCCCAGCATTTCCGCGGTCAGGCCCATCATGCCCGAAGCTTTCGCCGCGTACAGGGACATGTGCGGGTTCGGATCGACACCGTGCATCATGCTCACGTGGCCCATATGCTCGACGCCGCCAACGACGAATACGTCACCGTTACCGGTCATGATCGCTTGTGCAGCAGTGTGCAAAGCGCTCATGGACGAGCCACACAGACGGCTGACGGTCTGGCCGGCCGAAGTGTGCGGGATCTGGGTCATCAGCGACGCCATGCGGGCGATGTTCCAGCCCTGCTCCAGGGTCTGGTTCACACAGCCCCAGATCACGTCTTCGACTTCGTTCGGGTCGACCTTGACGTTGCGTTCCAGCAATTTGCTGATCAGGTGCGCCGACATGTCTTCGGCGCGGGTGTTGCGGTGCATGCCGCCCTTGGAACGGCCCATCGGAGTACGACCGAAGTCGACAATCACGACGTCTCTAGGATTCAAGCTCATAAGTTCACTCTCACTCTAGTTGGGGCGCTTAACCGAAGAAGCTCTGGCCGTTTTTGGCCATTTCGCGCAGCTTCGCGGTCGGGTGGTACAGCGCGCCCAAATCAGCGTACTGGTCAGCCAGGGCAACGAACTCTGCAACACCGATCGAGTCGATGTAGCGCAGCGCACCGCCACGGAATGGAGGGAAACCAATACCGTAGACCAGACCCATGTCGGCTTCGGCAGCGGTTTCGACAATGCCGTCTTCCAGGCAACGCACGGTTTCCAGGCACAGCGGGATCATCATCCAGTTGATGATGTCCTCGTCAGTGACTTCGCGCTGTTCAAACACGATTGGCTTGAGCACTTCCAGTACCGATGGATCGGCGACTTTCTTCTGCTTGCCCTTCTTGTCGGTCTCGTAGGCGTAGAAGCCCTTGCCGTTCTTCTGACCCAGGCGCTTGGCTTCGTAGAGCACATCAACGGCCGAGCGACGGTCGTCTTTCATACGGTCCGGGAAGCCTTCAGCCATCACGTCACGACCGTGGTGGCCGGTGTCGATGCCGACCACGTCCATCAGGTACGCCGGGCCCATCGGCCAGCCAAATTTTTCCATGACCTTGTCGATACGGACGAAGTCCACACCAGCGCTGACCAGCTTGGCGAAACCGCCGAAGTACGGGAACAGTACGCGGTTGACCAGGAAGCCCGGGCAGTCGTTGACCACGATCGGGTTCTTGCCCATTTTCTTGGCGTAGGCGACGGTAGTGGCAACTGCCAGCTCGCTGGACTTCTCGCCACGGATCACTTCCACCAGCGGCATCATGTGCACCGGGTTGAAGAAGTGCATGCCGACGAAATTTTCCGGACGCTTGAGGGCTTTGGCCAACAGGCTGATGGAAATGGTCGAGGTGTTCGAGGCGAGGATGGTGCCCTCTTTGACCTGGTCTTCGACTTCGGCCAGAACAGCTTGCTTGACCTTCGGGTTCTCGACGACCGCTTCAACCACCAGGTCTACGTGACCGAAATCACCGTAGGACAGGGTCGGACGAATGCCGTTGAGCACTTCTGCCATTTTAGCGGCGGTCATACGGCCTTTATCAACGCGGCCAACCAGCAGTTTGGCGGCTTCGGCCAGACCCTGCTCGATACCGTGCTCGTTGATGTCCTTCATCAGGATCGGCGTGCCTTTGGAGGCCGACTGATAGGCGATACCACCACCCATGATGCCGGCGCCCAGTACCGCGGCCTGCTTTACGTCCTTGGCGATTTCGTCGTAGGCCTTGGCCTTTTTCTTCAGCTCCTGATCGTTCAGGAACAGACCGATCAAGCTCTGCGCGGCAGAGGTCTTGGCCAGTTTGACGAAACCGGCAGCTTCGACTTCCAGCGCCTTGTCACGACCGAAGTTCGCGGCTTTCTGAATGGTCTTGATCGCTTCGACCGGGGCCGGGTAGTTCGGGCCAGCCTGGCCGGCCACGAAACCTTTGGCGGTTTCGAAAGCCATCATTTGTTCGATGGCGTTCAGCTTCAGCTTTTCCAGCTTCGGCTGACGCTTGGCCTTGTAATCGAACTCGCCGGAAATGGCGCGTTTGATCAGTTCCAGTGCAGCCTCTTGCAGCTTCTCAGGAGCAACCACGGCATCGACGGCGCCGACTTTCAGCGCGTCTTCAGGACGGTTTTCCTTGCCGGCGGCAATCCACTCGATGGCGTTGTCGGCACCAATCAGGCGTGGCAGACGCACGGTACCGCCGAAGCCCGGGTAGATGCCCAGCTTGACTTCCGGCAGACCGATCTTGGCCTTGGTGGACATGACGCGGTAGTCCGCTGCCAGGCACATTTCCAGACCGCCACCCAACGCGATGCCATTGATCGCGGCGACGGTTGGGACGTTGAGGTCTTCGAAATCGCTAAAAATCTTGTTGGCTTCCAGGTTGCCAGCAACAAGCTCTGCATCCGGCAGCTTGAAGTTGTCGACAAATTCGGTGATGTCGGCGCCGACGATGAACACGTCCTTGCCACTGCTGACGATCACACCCTTGATCGAAGTATCTGCCTTGATAGTGTCTACGGCCTGACGCAGTTCGTTCAGGGTTAGACGGTTGAACTTGTTGACGGACTCACCCTTGAGGTCGAACTTCAGTTCGACGATGCCACTTTCAAGAGCCTTAACCGTGATGGCTTTACCTTCGTAAATCATCAACTGATCTCCACGATATGGAAGCTGAACAGTACACGTCGGACGCAGGCGAATGGCTGGGCAGGGACGTCAATCGTCAATGCTACGCCTATCCACCCGGCACACCCGCCAACGCGATAGTCGGGATTCTGTAAGAGCGTTTTTCGAAACAAACGCTCAATTCATACGCCCGTTTGATTTGGGTACGCCACCTTCACGGAATTTCCGACAATTGTCAATCGCCCAAAATGCGGGTTGAAATGAGACTTTGCGGTCATTTCAGTAAGACGAAGGCCTGCAACACGCGGCTGCATGTATATACATTCATAGGATCAATCATTAGAAAAGTCGCCCTAATTCACTGCAGCCTGTGTTTAACAAGCTACGCTGGCGGAACCTCAGGGAACATTTGAACGCTTTTGGCGAATGCCAAGCGCAAGATCAGCCCAAACCGAATTACCGGCCTGCCTGGCCAATCCCCGCCCGATGAAGTTGTCGGGCTTTTTATTGGGCGCGAAAAACCTGTAGGAGCGAGGCTTGCCCGCGAAGGCGGTGTGTCAGGTACGACGCCTTCGCGGGCAAGCCTCGCTCCTACAGGGAATCGTTTTTTCAGGCGAGGGCTTTGAGGGTGGCATCGATGTGTTGCAACACTTCGGCTTCGCCCTTTTCGCCCCAATACAAGGTGATCATTTGCTTGTCGGCTTCGACCTTGTAGACGTTGTCCGGCAATTTTTCGAAATGATTGAGCAGCGCTCGATCCTCGCAGGTTTCCTGCCACTGATTCACCCACAAACCCGGTGATTTTTGCCAGTAACTCCAGCAGACAGGCTGAGTGCCACGTCGTGGTCGATGGTATTGCGCACAAGGGTTTGGCGGCTCCTGACCGAGCCAGTGCGGCCATTCCTGAGGCGCCAGTTGCATGGCCAGCCCGATGCGTCGCGCCTCCATGCGCAGGGCCATGCGGCCACTCTGGTGGCGGGACGGTCGCAACCACGCCAGGGGGCTGAGCACCACCAGCAGGATTGACACCACTATCCAGACCGTCATATCTGTACTCCCGATTTTGAATGAGCGCATTGCGCCACTTTGGAACCAATGCGCTTGAAACCAGCCATACTTACCAATATTGCATTCCTCAGGAGTAGCACCTCATGCCCTACAACCACATTCTGGTCGCTGTAGATCTAACCGAAGAGTGCGACCCTGTAATCCACCGTGCTCGCGAACTGTCGGTTAGCAATGGCGCGAAATTGTCCCTGGTGCACATTGTCGAGCCGATGGCCATGGCCTTTGGTGGCGACGTGCCGATGGACCTGTCACAACTGCAACAACAGCAGTTCGATCAGGCCAAGGAGCGCCTCGACCGGCTGATTGTGAAATATCCGGAGCTCTCCAGGGAATACAGCCACCTGACCTACGGCCAGCCACGCCAGGAAATTCACCACCTGGCCAAGGAGCAAGGGTGCGACATGATCGTGGTGGGCAGTCACGGCCGGCATGGCCTGGCATTGCTGCTGGGCTCTACCGCTAATGATGTGCTGCACGGCGCACCTTGCGATGTGCTGGCGGTTCGCCTGCAAAGCAAAAACTGACAGCACCGCTCCCTGTAGGAGCGAGCTCGCTCGCGATGGTCGTCAACGATAACGCGGGAAGCCTGACACCCCGCGGTGCTCTCAGGTTCATCGCGAGCGAGCTCGCTCCTACAGGGAATTGATCGGATTACATATGAAAAGCCCGGCATTCATCCCTGAATGCCGGGCTTTTTTATAGCAAGATCAATCAAGCATCCAGTTCGGCCCAGCGCTCGACCATCACGTCGTGCTCAGCCTGCAACTGTGCCAGCTGAGCGATCACCGCAGCGGTCTCCGCAGCCGGACGCAGGTAGAAACCGGCATCCGCCATCTGCGCTTCCACCGCAACGATCTGCTGCTCCATGGCTTCGATCTGCCCTGGCAATGCTTCCAGCTCGCGCTGCAATTTGTAACTGAGTTTCTTCTTCGCCACTGGCGCATCGACGGCTGCCGCGACAGGCGCAGGCTCTGCCTTGACCACAGCAGAGTTCAGGTCGGCCTTGCCGGACTTGCTCTCGGTCACGCCCAGCAGGCGCGGCGAGCCGCCCTGACGCAGCCAGTCCTGGTAACCGCCGACGTATTCGCGAACCTGGCCTTCGCCTTCGAAGACCAAGGTGCTGGTGACCACGTTGTCGAGGAATGCCCGGTCGTGACTAACCATCAGCACGGTGCCGTTGAAGGTCAGCAAGACCTCTTCCAGCAGCTCGAGCGTTTCGACGTCGAGGTCGTTGGTCGGTTCGTCGAGGACCAGCAGGTTCGCCGGTTTGCTGAACAGCTTGGCCAGCAACAGACGGGCACGCTCACCACCGGACAGCGCCTTGACCGGCGTGCGGGCACGCTGCGGGCTGAACAGGAAGTCGCCCAGGTAGCTCAACACATGGCGGCTCTGGCCGTCGATATCGATGAAGTCGCGACCTTCGGCGACGTTATCGATCACGGTTTTTTCCAGATCCAGCTGATGGCGCAACTGGTCAAAGTAGGCGACATCAATACGCGTGCCCTCTTCCACCTTGCCGCTGGTTGGCTGCAAGCCGCTGAGCATCAGTTTCAGCAGCGTGGTCTTGCCGGTGCCGTTGGCGCCGAGCAGGCCGATACGGTCGCCGCGCTGCAACACCATGGAGAAGTCCTTGATCAGGAACGGCCCGCCCGGGTGAGCGAAGCTCACATTCTCGAGGACCATCACCTGCTTGCCGGACTTGTCGGCGGTATCCAGCTGAATGTTGGCCTTGCCGGTGCGCTCACGACGCTCGCTGCGCTCGACGCGCAGGGCCTTGAGTGCGCGAACGCGACCTTCGTTACGGGTACGCCGGGCCTTGATGCCCTGGCGGATCCACACTTCTTCCTGGGCCAGTCGCTTGTCGAACAGCGCGTTCGCGGTCGCTTCGGCGGCCAGTTCGGCCTCTTTATGCACCAGGAAACTGGCGTAGTCGCCGTTCCAGTCGATCAGCCCACCACGATCCAGTTCAAGGATGCGGGTTGCCAGGTTTTGCAGGAAGGAACGGTCGTGCGTGATAAACAGCACGGCGCCCTGGAAATCCTTCAGCGCTTCTTCGAGCCAGGCGATCGCACCGATATCCAGGTGGTTGGTCGGTTCGTCGAGCAGCAGCAGATCTGGCTCGGACACCAGTGCCTGGGCCAACAGGACGCGACGACGCCAGCCGCCGGACAGTTCGGCGAGGGTCTTGTCGGCCGGCAATTGCAAGCGGCTGAGGGTGCTGTCGACCAGGGTTTGCAAACGCCAGCCATCGCGGGCTTCGAGGTCGTGCTGAACATGCATCAGCTTGTCCAGGTCGGCATCGGTAACGATGTTCTGGCTCAGGTGGTGGTATTGGGCAAGCAACGCACCGACACCGTCCAGGCCTTCGGCCACGACATCGAACACTGTCCGCTCGTCGGCTACCGGCAATTCTTGCGGCAATTCGCCGATCTTGAGCCCGGGTGCGCGCCAAACGGAGCCGTCATCGGGCTTCTGGTCGCCCTTGACGAGCTTCATCATGCTGGACTTGCCAGTGCCGTTACGGCCGATGATGCACACCCGCTCTCCACGGGCGATCTGCCAGGACACCTTGTCCAACAACGGCATAGCGCCGAAAGCAAGGGACACATCGCTGAATTTGAGCAGGGTCATGAGCTTCTCCAAAAACCGGGCGCGCATTCTACCTGAATAGAGGCTTCAGAAGGCCGGCAATTTCACAGTCGGAGCACTCTGCACTACAAATGTTGCGAACTGATGCAGACAGCTCCGCAAACCTTTCGCCCGCTGCTGGCAAAAGGCTAAGCTACGGATAATTCAGTGCAG
Organism: Pseudomonas sp. ERMR1:02; assembly: GCF_002277815.1. Taxonomy (GTDB): domain Bacteria; phylum Pseudomonadota; class Gammaproteobacteria; order Pseudomonadales; family Pseudomonadaceae; genus Aquipseudomonas. The sequence goes on along the minus strand of NZ_NKJI01000009.1, from coordinate 89,683 downwards.
GCATCGCCAGCACTTGTCATGATTTTCTGTCCGGACGTCTCATGCGCAGTCGCCTCTTCAAGTTTTTATCCTGTTTTTTACTTTCTGCCGCTGCCGTTCAATCCGCCCAGGCGGTGGACCTGTCCACCCAACGCCAGTACTACGATGAGGCCAAGCGCGCCCTGGCCAAGGGCGATACCGGCCCTTATTTCCGTTACAGCCAGGCCTTGGCCGACTATCCGCTGGAACCGTATCTGGCGTATGACGAACTGACCGCGCGCCTGAAAACCGCGAGCAATGCCGAAATCGAAAAATTTCTCGCCGAACACGGAGACCTGCCCCAGGCCAACTGGATGAAACTGCGCTGGTTGCGCTGGCTGGCCGATCGCGGCGAATGGGCGACCTTCGTCAAATATTACGACCCCAAAATGAATTTCACTGAACTGGACTGCCTGAATGCGCAGTATCAGATCAGTCACAATCTCAAGACCGAAGGTTACGCCAACGCCAACAAGCTCTGGCTGACCGGTAAATCCCAACCCGAGGCCTGCGATGCATTGTTCGGAATGTGGGCCGCCGAAGGCCAGTTGACCGAGCAAAAACGCTGGGAACGCACCAAGCTCGCCGCCCAGGAGCGCAACTATCCGCTGGCCATCAGCCTGGTGAACGGTCTAAACACCCTCGCCCCTCGCGGTCGCCTGTTGATCGATGTCGCGCAAAAACCCGAACTGCTCAACCAGCCGTCGCGCTTCACTCCAGCTGACGAACCGATGTCGGACATCGTCAGCCTTGGCCTGCGCCGCTTCGCCCGCCAGGACCCGGACAAGGCCATGGACCTGCTCGACGGCTATGCCAGCAGCATGCACTTCTCACGCGACGAAAAAGTGGCGATCGCCCGTGAAATCGGCCTTACCCTCGCACGTCGTTTCGACAGCCGCGCGCTGGACGTGATGACCAAATACGACCCGGAATTGCGCGACAACACCGTGTCCGAATGGCGCCTGCGCCTGCTCTTGCGCCTGGCTCGCTGGGACGATGCCTATCAGTTGACTCGCCGCCTGCCCCAGGACCTCGCCACCACCAACCGCTGGCGCTATTGGCAGGCCCGCAGCCTGGAACTGGCACAACCACAGAATCCCCAAGCGCAAACTCTCTATAAGAGCCTTGCTCGCGAGCGTGACTTCTATGGCTTCCTTGCCGCCGATCGTTCGCAGTCGCCCTATTCGCTGGTCAACAAGCCGCTGGTGCTGAGCCAGGCGACTATCAATAAAGTACGCAACACGCCTGGCGTACGCCGCGCCCTGGAGTTCCATGCGCGAGGGCAGATCGTCGACGGTCGCCGCGAGTGGTACCACGTCAGCCGGCACTTCAGCCGCGACGAAATGGTCGCCCAGGCGAAACTGGCCTACGACCTGAAATGGTATTTCCCGGCGATTCGCACCATCAGCCAGGCGCAGTACTGGGATGACCTGGACATCCGCTTCCCGATGGCTCACCGCGAAGTCCTGGTCCGCGAAGCCAAAGTCCGTGGCCTGCATTCGAGCTGGGTGTTCGCCATCACCCGCCAGGAAAGCGCCTTCATGGACGACGCCCGCTCCGGTGTCGGTGCGTCAGGCTTGATGCAACTGATGCCCGGCACCGCCAAGGAAACTGCGCGCAAGTTCAGCATTCCGTATGCCTCGCCGCAGCAGTTGTTCGAACCGGACAAGAACATCCAGCTCGGTGCGGCGTACCTGAGCCAGGTCCACAGCCAGTTCAACGGCAACCGCGTCCTCGCCTCCGCCGCCTACAACGCCGGCCCCGGCCGTGTCCGCCAGTGGCTGCGCGGCGCTGATCATTTGAGTTTCGACGTATGGGTGGAAAGCATTCCGTTCGACGAAACCCGTCAGTACGTGCAGAACGTGTTGTCCTACTCGGTGATTTACGGCCAGAAACTCAACTCACCGCAACCGCTGGTGGATTGGCATGAGCGGTATTTTGATGATCAATAAGAACGGCAGCGGCAAGCTCTAAGCCTCTAGCTGCAAGCAGTCCTTCATGGCTGTAAGAAAAATGCCCGCATCGAGAATGCGGGCATTTTTGTTCAGACAGCTAGACCGATTACAACCGGCCCACCGCCTGCTTTCCAAAATCGGTCAGTAGATAGCGTTGAACCGGGCTGCGGGGCGAGTCGGGATCGGTCATTTCAATCAGGCCAGCAGCCAATGCTGGCTTGAGATAGTTAGCTCGAAAAGTAGCCTTGTGAGCTAATCCGACCTCCACCATCATCTCGCTTACCTTCATTGGACCGGTTCCACGGAGCGACAAAAGCAGCTTCGCTACTTGGTCGGTTACTTGATCGGTTACTTGATCGGTTACTTGGTCGGTTACTTGGTCGGTTACTTGGTCGGTTACTTGGTCGGTTACAGGTTCGCTTCGCACTGCCTCTTTAAGCGCAATGCTCAACGCTTGCAGCATGAACTCGACAAAAGGTGTCGACTCAGCCAATTGATCCGCTGCTGACAATGCGCGTAGTAATCGTCCTGCTGCTCTCGGATCACTGCTTCGACTGGCAAATAAGCCAAAACTGGTCGCCACTGACTAAGTATGAGGGTTTGCCAGAGACGCCCCATGCGTCCATTGCCGTCGGCGAAGGGATGGATGAATTCGAACTCGTAATGGAAGACGCAACTGATGATCAGCGGATGCCAATCAGAATCGCCAAGCCATGCCAGCAAGTCTTCAATCAAATGCACAACGCGACTCGGAGGTGGAGCCATATGGACTAGTTTATCGCCACGGTAGATACCCCCACCCGCTCGACGAAAACGCCCGCAATCGTCAATCAATCCACTCATCAAGAGTTCATGGGCATGAAGCAAGTCGGCGCGGTTGCTCGGGTGCCAATCCGGCATGGAGTCGTAGGCCGCAAAGGCATTACGCACTTCCTGGATTTCCCGAGGCAACCCCAGTACTCGCTGCCCAGCCAGAACTGCAGTCACCTGTTCAATACTGAGGGTGTTGTTCTCGATGGCCAAGGAAGCCTGAATCGTTCGGATCCGATTACCGCGACGTAACTGAGGCGTCTGCAGGCGCTCATCTACAGCCGTAAGCTGACCGATCTGCTCGCTGATTTCAGCGATTAGCGACAACATTTTCGTAGTCAAGGTCAGTGGTGGTTGATAACGGCTCATATCCTCATCCGGGCTCATGATTGAGGACGATATAGTGCCCGAACCGGGCAGCTTTACTGAGCGTCATGGCCATTTCCGATTTCCGCTGATTCGAAAAGATCGCAGCCTTCGGCAGCTCCTGCAAACTGCAATGCCGCCAACCGCGCATACAGCGCATTGCTGGCGATAAGCTCCTGATGTGTACCAACAGCCACCAATTTCCCTTGATCCATCACCGCAATTCGATCGGCGTTTTTGACCGTGGCCAGACGATGGGCGATGACCAACGTAGTGCGGTTTTTCATCAGGCTTGGCAGGGCTTGCTGGATCAGGTGTTCGCTCTGGGCATCGAGGGCGCTGGTGGCTTCGTCGAGCAGCAGGATGGGGGCATCCACCAGCAGCGCCCGGGCGATAGCCAGGCGTTGGCGCTGGCCACCGGACAAGCCCAGGCCACCGTCACCCAGATGTGTCTGGTAACCGTTGGGCAAGGCTTGGATGAAGTCGTGGGCGTAGGCAATTTTTGCCGCCTCCTGAACCTCGGCCAACGTCGCCGTCGGATTGCCGTAGCGGATGTTGTCTTCGATGCTGCCGTAAAACAGCGCCGGGGTTTGCGAAACCAGGGCGAAGCAGCGACGCAGGTCCAATGGATCAAGTCGGGTCAGTGGCACGCCATCCAGCAGGATGCGTCCTTGGGCAGGGTCGTAGAAACGCAGCAACAGGTCATACACCGTCGACTTGCCGGCACCGGACGGGCCGACTAGAGCCAGGGTTTCGCCAGCCCTGACCGACAGATTCAAGCCATCGACGGCATAGCTTTCGGGGCGTGACGGGTAGGAAAAGCGCACGTCCTGCAGCAGCAGGTTGCCCTTCACCCGCGCGGGCAGCTTCACCAGATCGGTGGTCGGTGGCAGGATGATGTTTTCCGAACGCAACAATTCGGCGATCCGCTCCGCCGCGCCTGCCGCGCGCTGCAATTCGCCGATCACCTCACTCAAGGTGCCGAACGCACTCCCCACGATCAGGCTATAGAAGACAAACGCCGCCAGTTCACCCGCGGAAATCCGCCCGGCAATCACATCCATGCCGCCGACCCAGAGCATGACGCCCACGGCGCCCAGCACCAGGATGATGACCAGGGTAATCAACCAGGCCCGCTGAAAAATACGCTTGCGAGCGGTATCGAAAGCCTCTTCTACGGTCACGGCAAAACGCTGTTCGTCCTGACCTTGATGGTTGTACGCCTGCACGGTCTTGATCTGGCCAAGGGTTTCAGAGACATAGCTGCCGATATCGGCGATCCGGTCCTGACTCAGGCGCGACAGATTGCGCACCCGGCGACCGAAGATCAGGATCGGCGCGATCACCAGCGGCAAGGCGACCACCACGATACTGGTGAGCTTGGGATTGGTCACAAACAGCAGGACGATCCCGCCGATCACCATCAACAAGTTGCGCAGAAACAGCGACAGCGAAGAGCCAATCACTGATTGCAGCAGTGTGGTATCGGCGGTCAGTCGTGACTGGATCTCGGAGCTGCGGTTGTTTTCGTAAAAGCCCGGATGCAAATAAATCAGATGATTGAACACCTGGCGTCGGATGTCGGCAACGCAGCGCTCGCCGATCCACGACACCAGGTAAAACCTCGCAAAAGTGCCAACCGCCAGACCGATCACCAACAGCATGAACAAGCCGATGGACTGGTTGAGCAAGTGCGGCGACTGGGTCATGAAGCCCTGATCCACCAGCAGACGAATGCCCTGCCCCATGGACAGGGTGATGCCCGCCGTGACGATCAACGCGAGCAAGGCACCGAACGCGTGCAAGCGATACGGCGCGATGAAGTGGCTGGCCAGGCGAATCGCACGGCGGTGTCGTACTGAGAGCATTGGCATCATCCGCAACAGAACAATTGATAGTTTCACCCTACACCGCTCAATGGGGTGGATCCTGGTTAATCACAATGAGTCAGGTTAATTATGACCGCCAACACTAGCTCCTAGACGCTATTGGTCTAAAGTCCGGGTGGCAACGTCGCGGTATTTCTGGTGCACTGGTGTTGCCGCCATGAAACGATCGCAGGGAGTTGTCACAGCCCGGTCACTTGGTGGTTCTACAGTAAGCACACAACCTGATGAGGAGACAGGCCATGTCCTTGCAAAACAGCAGCGATGACAAGATTGAAGTGATCCGCACGCAGCCGAGCCAGTCTCTGGGTTGCTCGATAATCGATAAGGAAGGGCGCGAAGTACCGATCACTGAAGACATGATCCAGCAAGCGTGCCGCGACCTGGAAAAGCGATTGGTCAAGCCTGCCGAACAAAAGTGATATAGCCACCGTCTTCTTGACCCGGCCCTTGATGGCCGGGTTTTTTATGGGTGTTTGCTGGAAGATTTGTGGTGCGGCCATTCGCGGGCAAGCCTCGCTCCTACAGCGAATGGGCCAATTCGGTCTCTAGACTGCCGTCGCACCCAAAGCCGCCACAATCTGCCGCAATGCCGGCGCATCCCCGTCAATGCGCACCTGCAACCCGTCGATCTCACGTCGCAACGGGTAGTTCTTGCGCAATATATCGAACGCCGCCCGCTGTTCACTCACACTGCCTACGAGACTGCGGCGCAAATCCGCATCGTCACGGCGCGGGTCGTACACCCCGCGACACAACATCGCCAGCGCCCAGGCAGGATCACTTTCAGCGCTCAAGGTCACTTGTGACAACCACGGTGCCGGCAGCAAATCGCTCAAGCTAACCCGGGCCGGTTGCCCGATAAAATCGCAATACGCCTGATAGATCTGCGCCGTGCCGCGCTGCTTGCCATCCAGGCTGTACCCGGCAATGTGCGGCGTCGCCAGTACACAGAGCTCGGCCAGCGCCACATCGACTTCCGGCTCGCCTTCCCAGACATCCAGCACCGCTTGCAGATCTTCGCGCTCCAACAACACATCGCGCAACGCAGCGTTATTGACTACGGGACCGCGACTGGCGTTGATCAGCCAGGTGCCGGGTTTGAGTAGGTTCAGACGCTTTTTATCGAACAGGTGCCAGGTCGACTGAGCGCCACGCTTGTTCAACGGCGTGTGCAGGCTGATCACGTCGCACTGCTCGATGATCTCTTCCAGGCTGACGTAATCTCCACCCTCGAAAGCGTGCCGTGGCGGGTCGCAGACCAATACCTTCCAGCCCAGACCTTGCAGGACCTTGACCAGCCGTCCGCCCACCTCGCCAGCACCGACCACGCCGTAGGTACGCCGAGTCAAGTCGACGCCTTCGATTTCGGCCAGGGTCAGTAGACTGCCGAGCACATAGTCGACAACGCCCCGAGCGTTGCAACCCGGAGCACTGGACCAGGTGATGCCGGCCTGCTGGAAGTATTCCAGGTCCAGGTGATCGGTGCCGATGGTGCAAGTGCCGACAAACCGCACCTTACTGCCTTCGAGCAGCGCGCGGTTGACGTTGGTCACCGAACGCACCAGCAACAGATCAGCCTGTTCGACGGTGGCACGGTCGATGGAACGTCCCGGCACCCGGCGGACTTCGCCGAAACCTTCGAAGAAGGCATCGAGCAGGGGGATATTTTCGTCGGCAACAATCAGCATGGCAGGCTCCTTTGGCGGGTTGGCAGTGTAGGCGTAGATGACGGCACTGAGCCAGCGGGCATTGTTCACCTTGATCCGAACTACACCGCTTACTTTGTGGGAGCGGGCTTGCTCGCGAAGGGGAGCGTCCGTAAACATTGATGTATCTGATACACCGCTTTCGCGAGCAAGCCCGCTCCCACAGGTTTTCCTGCACCGTCAGTCCCCATTACAAATCCCTAACACAGTCTTTTCCTGACCGATGCGTCAAGGCGTAGAATGCGCGGCCTTGTATCAAATTCTTTCGGACGTTTCGCCCTTGAATTCCGTGACTGACCACCCCGCCGCCACTTCCCTCACCCGTCCGGCCCGGGTTCGACTGGAGCTGAAAAACCTGCTGAGCCTGGCGCTGCCGATCATGATCGCGCAGCTGGCGACCACGGCGATGGGTTTCGTCGATGCGGTGATGGCCGGCCGTGTCGGGCCCCGTGATCTGGCGGCGGTGGCGCTCGGCAACTCGATCTGGGTGCCGGTGTTCCTTCTGATGACCGGCACGCTGCTGGCCACCACGCCGAAAGTCGCCCAGCGCTTCGGCGCCGGCAACCACAGCGAAATTGGCCCTATCGTCCGCCAGGCATTGTGGCTGGCGTTGGTCGTGGGGCTGATGGCGACCGGCATGCTGTTTAGCGCCGAACCGATCTTGCACCTGATGAAGGTCGACCCCGAACTGATCGGCCCGTGCATGCAATACCTGCACGGCATCGCCAGCGGTTTACCCGCCGTCGCCTTCTACCATGTGCTGCGCTGCACCAGTGACGGCCTGGGGCGCACCCGCCCGGCGATGGTGCTGGGCCTGTGCGGGCTGGCGCTGAACATTCCGCTGAACTACGTGTTCATTTATGGCCACTTCGGTGTACCGGCCATGGGCGGTGTCGGCTGCGGCTGGGCCACGGCGATCGTGATGTGGGTGATGGCCCTGGGCCTGACCGGTTGGGAACGCTGGGCGCCGGCCTATCAGTCGAGTCAACTGTTCAGCCGCTTTGACTGGCCACAGTGGTCGGTGATCAAGCGTCTACTGGCAATCGGCCTGCCCATTGGCATCGCCGTGTTCGCCGAGTCGAGCATTTTTGCCGTGATCGCCCTGCTGATCGGCAGCCTGGGCGCAACGGTGGTTGCCGGGCATCAGATTGCCCTGAACGTCAGCTCGCTGGTGTTCATGATTCCTTACTCCCTGGGCATGGCCGTGACGGTGCGCGTCGGTCAGGCACTGGGCCGTGAAGAGCCACGCGAGGCGCGTTTTGCCGCGGGTGTCGGCATGGGCACCGCGCTGGCCTACGCCTGCCTTTCGGCGAGCATGATGTTGCTGATGCGCGAGCACATCGCTGCGATCTACACCGCAGACCCGACGGTGATCCATATCGCGGCGATGTTGATTGTGTACTCGGCGCTGTTCCAGTTTTCCGATGCGATCCAGGTAACGGCGGCCGGCGCCCTGCGCGGCTATCAGGACACCCGGGTGACGATGATCCTGACCTTGTTCGCTTACTGGGGCATCGGCTTGCCGGTGGGTTACGCCCTCGGCCTAACTGACTGGCTCGGCGAACCCCGCGGCCCGAGTGGGCTGTGGCAGGGGTTGATCGTGGGATTGAGCTGCGCTGCGCTGATGCTGTCGATCCGCCTGACGCGCAGTGCACGCAGACGGATTCGCATCCACCACTCGGCGGGCTGACACAGCGCCGTGTAGGAGCTGGCTTGCCAGCGATGGTCGCGAACGATTACGCGTGTTGATGGTTAACCGTGTCGCTCTCGAGTTCTTCGCTGGCAAGCCAGCTCCTACAGGGGCGAATGCGGTCTTTTTCGATGGCGTTAACCGGACTTCTTGCGAATCCAGTACAGGTAGGTGCCAGCATCTTCGTGTTGCGCCACCAGTTCGTGGTCGAGAAACACGCAGAACTTGGGGATGTCGCGACGGGTCGACGGGTCAGTGGCGATCACCTTGAGCAGGCCGCCGGGCACCAGGTCACGGATGTGCTGGTGCAGCATCATTACCGGCTCCGGGCAGTTGAGGCCGGTGGCGTCGAGGGTGCCGTCAACCGGCGTGTCAGTCATTTCGCTCATGATTCACTCCTGAAACTTGCCGGCATTGTCGCGCATTGCCGGGCACATCGTCATCTGCGGCGTACACGGCTGATCGTTCCCACGCTCTGCGTGGGAACGATCAGCGCACAACTTCAGCGGGACTTGGGTTTCTTCACGTCGAGCCGGCGCAGATGGCAGGTCACTTCTTCACGGTCGTGATACAGCTGCTTGCAGCCGATCTCAACGCGGATGCCCCGCGCCTTGAAGCCGTCGGCGATGCGCTCCAGCAGGCGCTTCACTTCGGCGTATCGCTGTTTCATCGGCAGCTTGAGGTTGACCACGGCTTCGCGGCAATGGCCCTCGCCGATCCACTCTTCCAGCATCGCGGCATTGCGCGCCGGTTTCTCGACGATGTCGCAGACCATCCAGTCCACCGGTTGCTTGGGCTTGAAGGTGAAACCGTCGGCCATCAAATGCTGTACCAGACCAGTGTCCATCAGGCTTTCAGCCATCGGGCCGTTGTCAATGGCAGTCACCAGCATGCCGCGATTGACCAGCTGCCAGGTCCAGCCACCGGGCGCGGCACCGAGGTCGACGCCGGTCATGTCGCTGTGCAGGCGCTCGTCCCACTGATCGCGCGGGATGAAGTGGTGCCAGGCCTCTTCCAGCTTCAGGGTCGAACGGCTGGGTGCCTCGCGGGGAAACTTCAAACGCGGAATGCCCATTGGCCACATTGCACAATTGTTCGCCTGCGCCAGACCGACAAACACTTCGCGACCGGACTTGAAGGTCAGCAGCAGGCGCGGCTTGTTGGCGTCGTCCACCAATTTGCCGGCACCGATCAGCGCCTTGCGCAGCGGGCCTTCGAATTTCTTGCAGAAATTCGACAGCTCTTTGCCGTCGTTGGTGTCGACCACTTCCAGCCATAGGCTGCCGCAGATCGGGAAGTCCGCCAGGTGTGCGAGGATCACGCTGATGCGGTCGGTTTCCGGCAAATCGATGAACATTCCCCGAGCCCATTGACGCGGGAAGATCAACTGATCGAAACGTTGACCGCGCATCAGGCGCTCTGCACCGTCTTCTTCAGTGCAGACAAATTCGGCGCAGGCGCTGGCGGTTTTGGCCTTGGCATAACCGGCCACGTTCAACTGCGCGGCGAGGTCGGAAATCTCGGAACAGACTTCGCCTTCGAAGCCCGGCCGGCAATGCATAAAGAGGGTGTTCATTCTTACTCCTGGGCAGATGGCGAGAAATTCAACCACTGCGCGATGCCCAGACTTGCTTTGGAGCAAAGCCTGTCACGAAAACCGGCGCATGATAGCCGACTTCGCAACCTCGGACTTGTCCATAGAGTCCAGTAATTAGCCTTAAACACTAAAGAGGACTAGGTTTAATCCTCTGCCCGTTCCCTCTGTCCGTAGCCCTGCGGACCAAAAGGAGTGATCGTAATGCCGTCTCTCGATAGCCTGAACACCCTTAAAACCTTGCAAGTCGACAACAAGACGTACCACTATTTCAGCCTGCCGGACGCCGCGAAAAGCCTGGGCGACCTGGACAAGCTACCGATGTCGCTGAAAGTGCTGCTGGAAAACCTGTTGCGCTGGGAAGATGCAAAAACCGTCACCGGTGCCGACCTCAAGGCGATTGCCGGCTGGCTCAAGGAGCGCCGCTCCGATCGCGAAATCCAGTACCGCCCGGCGCGGGTGCTGATGCAGGACTTTACCGGCGTGCCTGCCGTGGTCGACCTGGCCGCCATGCGTGCGGCGATGGCCAAGGCCGGCGGCGATCCGCAGCGGATCAATCCGCTGTCGCCGGTGGATCTGGTGATCGACCATTCGGTGATGGTCGACAAATACGCCACCAGCAGCGCCTTCGAACAGAACGTCGATATCGAAATGCAGCGCAATGGCGAACGTTACGCGTTCCTGCGCTGGGGCCAGAGCGCCTTCGACAATTTCAGCGTGGTGCCGCCGGGCACCGGGATCTGCCACCAGGTGAACCTGGAATACCTGGGCCGCACCGTCTGGACCAAGGACGAGGACGGCCGCACCTACGCCTTCCCGGACACGCTGGTGGGCACCGATTCCCACACCACCATGATCAATGGCCTCGGCGTGCTTGGCTGGGGCGTTGGCGGCATCGAGGCGGAAGCGGCGATGCTCGGCCAACCGGTGTCGATGCTGATTCCGGAAGTGATCGGTTTCAAACTCACCGGCAAGCTCAAGGAAGGCATCACCGCCACCGACCTGGTGCTGACCGTCACCCAGATGTTGCGCAAGAAAGGCGTGGTCGGCAAATTCGTCGAATTTTATGGCGACGGCCTTGCCGATCTGCCGCTGGCGGACCGCGCGACCATCGCCAACATGGCCCCGGAATATGGCGCTACTTGCGGTTTTTTTCCGGTGGACGACGTGACGCTGGAGTACCTGCGTCTATCCGGCCGCCCCATCGAAACCGTGAAACTGGTCGAGGCCTACAGCAAGGCGCAAGGCCTGTGGCGCTTGCCGGGCAAGGAACCGGTATTCACCGACAGCCTGGCGCTGGACATGGCCAGCGTCGAAGCCAGCCTCGCAGGACCCAAGCGCCCGCAGGACCGGGTTTCGCTGCCGAATGTCGCGCAAGCGTTCAGCGACTTCATCGGCTTGCAGGTCAAGCCCACCAGCAAGGAAGAAGGTCGCCTGGAAAGCGAGGGCGGCGGCGGTGTCGCGGTGGGCAACGCCGATCTGGCCGGTGAAGTGGACTACGACTTTGAAGGGCAAACGGTTCGGCTGAAAAACGGCGCGGTGGTGATTGCCGCGATCACTTCCTGCACCAACACATCCAACCCGAGTGTCATGATGGCCGCTGGCCTTGTGGCGAAGAAAGCCGTGGAAAAGGGCCTGCGCCGCAAACCCTGGGTGAAAAGCTCACTGGCCCCCGGCTCGAAAGTGGTCACCGACTACTACAAGGCTGCCGGCCTGACGCAATACTTGGATGAACTGGGTTTTGCCCTGGTTGGTTATGGCTGCACCACGTGTATCGGCAACTCCGGCCCCTTGGCGGAACCGATCGAAAAAGCCATCCAGAAAGCCGACCTGACCGTGGCCTCCGTATTGTCGGGCAACCGTAACTTCGAAGGCCGGGTCCATCCGCTGGTGAAAACCAACTGGCTGGCCTCGCCGCCACTGGTGGTGGCTTATGCACTAGCGGGCACTGTGCGCATTGATCTCAGTCGCGAGCCCTTGGGCGAGGACCAGAACGGCAATCTGGTTTACCTGCGCGACATCTGGCCCAGCAGCAAGGAAATCGCCGACGCCGTGGCGCAGGTCAACACCGCCATGTTCCACAAGGAGTACGCCGAAGTGTTTGCTGGCGACGAACAGTGGCAGGCCATCGAAGTGTCGCAAGCGGCCACCTACGTCTGGCAGGCGGATTCGACCTACATCCAGCATCCGCCGTTCTTCGATGACATCGGCGGACCGCCGCCGGTGGTCAAGGATGTCGCTGGTGCCCGTGTCCTTGCGCTGCTCGGCGATTCGGTGACCACCGACCACATCTCCCCGGCCGGCAACATCAAGGCTGACAGCCCAGCGGGCCGCTACCTGCGCGAGAAAGGCGTGGAACCGCGGGACTTCAACTCCTACGGTTCGCGACGCGGCAACCACCAAGTCATGATGCGCGGCACCTTCGCCAACATCCGCATTCGCAATGAAATGCTCGGCGGCGAAGAGGGTGGCAATACTCTCTATATCCCGACCGGGGAGAAACTGGCGATCTACGACGCAGCCATGCGTTACCAGGCCGCGGGCACGCCGCTGGTGGTGATCGCCGGACAGGAATACGGCACCGGATCAAGCCGCGACTGGGCGGCCAAGGGCACTAATCTGCTCGGAGTCAAAGCGGTTATCGCCGAAAGCTTCGAGCGGATTCACCGCTCTAACCTGGTGGGCATGGGTGTGCTGCCGCTGCAGTTCAAACTCGATCAAAATCGCAAAAGTCTTAATCTGAAAGGCACCGAAACCCTGGACATCCTCGGCTTGACCGGCGTCGAACTGACACCACGGATGAACCTGAACCTGGTCATCACCCGTGAAAACGGGACCCGCGAAAAAGTCGAAGTACTGTGCAGGATCGATACGCTTAATGAGGTGGAGTACTTCAAGTCGGGAGGAATTTTGCATTACGTGTTGCGGCAGTTGATTGCCTCGTAATCGCGCGCTGACACAGACACCGCCTTCGGGCGGTGTTTTTCATTTTGCGACGCATCACTGATCATCGAAAAATAATCTCAACAAATCGCAACGGTTGCCGATACAGCATTTGGAATGCCTTGCGGATTGAAAAAGCCATGCGAAACAACCAGCCCATTACACAACGCGAACGGACCTTCCCGGCTCAGCAGCGGTTGATTTCCACTACCGATGCCAAGGGTATGATTACTTACTGCAACGACGACTTCGTCGAGATCAGCGGGTTTTCCCGGGAGGAACTGATCCGTGCGCCGCATAACCTGGTGCGTCACCCCGACGTTCCGGTCGCGGTGTTCGCGCACATGTGGGGCACACTGAAACAAGGCTGCCATGGATGGGTATTGTCAAGAATCGCTGCAAGAGCGGTGATCACTATTGGGTCAACGCCTATGTGACGCCGATCTTCGAAGGCAACCAGGTGATCGGTTACGAGTCGGTACGGGTCAAACCCACCGCCGAACAGATCCGCCGCGCTGAAGCGCTGTACCAACGCATCAACCAGGGCAAGTCGGCCGTTCCTGCAACCGATAAGTGGTTGCCGCTTCTTCAGGACTGGCTGCCGTTCATTCTGGTCAGTCAGCTGAGCTTCATGATCGGTGCCACGCTTAACTCCCACTGGGGATTTGCCCTGGCCGCCGGTCTTTCGGTGCCGCTGGGCCTGATGGGCCTGAGTTGGCAGCAACGTGGCATCAAGCGTTTGTTGCGTCTGGCCGAGCAGACCACGTCCGACCCATTGATCGCGCTGATGTACACCGACAGCCACGGCGCCCAGGCGCGCCTGGAGATGTCGATCCTCAGCCAGGAAGCACGCCTGAAAACCTGCCTGACCCGCTTGCAGGACACTGCCGAGCACCTCACCGAGCAGGCGAAACAGTCCGATGCCCTGGCGCACAACAGCTCCAGCGGCCTGGAACGCCAGCGCGTCGAAACCGAGCAAGTGGCCACCGCCGTCAATCAGATGGCTGCCACCACGCAGGAAGTCGCCAGTCATGTGCAGCGCACCGCCGATGCGACTCAGGAAGCCAATCGCCTGACCGGCCGTGGTCGTGACATTGCCGGGGAAACCCGCGAAGCCATTCAGCGCCTGTCGGTGGTGGTCGGGGAAACCGGTCTGACCGTGACCCAACTGGCCAAGGACAGCGATGAAATCGGCGGCGTGGTCGATGTGATCAAGGGCATTGCCGACCAGACCAACTTGCTGGCGTTGAACGCGGCCATTGAAGCGGCTCGTGCCGGTGAGATGGGTCGTGGCTTTGCAGTGGTGGCCGATGAAGTAAGGCAACTGGCGCAACGCACCAGTGAATCCACCGGGCAGATTCACGCCCTGATCGCCAAACTGCAGCAAACCGCCGGCACTGCGGTGCAAACCATGGAAGCCGGGCATCGCCAGGCTGAAGAAGGTGTGGCACGGGTACTGGAGGCGGATCAGGCATTGGTGGGGATCAGTGAAGCGGTGGCCAACATCACCGACATGACCACCCAGATCGCTGCTGCTACCGAAGAGCAAAGCGCCGTGGCCGAAGAAATCAGCCGTAACATCAGCAACATCTCGCACCTGGCTGACCAGACTTCGGAGCAGGCGCAAAACTCGGCACTGTTGAGCGAAGAACTGACCAAGACCGCCAATACCCAGTATTCGTTGGTGGAGCGGTTTAACCGCTGATTGGTGCTGGAAACAAAAAACCCGGACGGTGAGAACCTCCGGGTTTTTTATTGCCAGTCTGGAAGTGATGTTGCCTTTTCGGGCCTCATCGCGGGCAAGCCTCGCTCCTACAGGTTGTCGGTGTTTATATGAGCGGCGCATGACCTGTAGGAGCGAGGCTTGCCCGCGATGAGGCCATGACCGGCACTGCACAACCTATTGAAGAAACGCAGCAACCTTCCCCGCTGCAGCCGCCAAATGCTGCTCATGGCTAAACCCCGATGCCTTCAACGGCTTCAAATCATGATCCCCCGCCACCAGCCAGAACACCTCGATATTCGGTGAAAGGTCGTAGCCCTCGACCGCCTCACGATTACCCAACGCATCCCGCTCGCCCTGCACGATCAACGTCCGTGTCTTCAGCCCGGCCAAATGCTCGACCCGCGGTTTTCCGGCTTGCCCACGGCATAAAACGGATAGCCCAGGCACACCAGCGCATCCGCGCCCAATTCGTCAGCAAGCAAACTGGCCATCCGCCCGCCCATGGACTTGCCGCCGATGGCCAGTGGCCCAGCGACATGACGTCGCACTTGGGCATACACCTCACGCCAGCATTCCAGCAGTTTCGGCGCTGGATTGGGTGGTCGCTTGCCGCCATCGACACGCCGTTGCGCCATGTACGCAAACTCGAAGCGCAACACGTTGACGCCCAGTTCCGCGAGGCGTGCGGTCATGTCGTTCATCCAGTCGCTGTCCATCGGCGCACCGGCGCCATGGGCGAGGATCAGCGTTGCCGACGCCGGCGCGACGGCGGCATTCCACAACCATCCATGATCCTGCACGCACTGCGCCCATTGATCCCCGTCAATACCGGCCTTGTGCTGTTTGTCCATGCTTGCCTCGCTTTTAGTCTGCCTATAACTCCAGGCGAAGGACGCTGCCAAGCGCTGCGCGCCCACTTCGGCTGAACCGTGGATGGGGAACCATGAACACTTCTATCAGTACCGCCTACAACTATAAGGTGGTCCGCCAATTCGCCATTATGACGGTGGTGTGGGGCATCGTCGGCATGGGGCTCGGGGTTTTTCTCGCGGCCCAGTTGGTCTGGCCCGAACTCAACTTCAATTTGCCGTGGACCAGTTTCGGGCGTTTGCGCCCGCTGCACACCAACGCGGTGATCTTCGCCTTTGGCGGCTGCGCCTTGTTCGCCAGTTCGTTCTACTCGGTGCAACGCACCTGCCAGACGCAATTGTTTGCGCCGAAAATTGCCGCGTTCTGCTTCTGGGCTGGCAGCTTGTGATCCTGCTGGCGGCCATCAGCCTGCCGCTGGGTTACACCAGCTCCAAGGAATACGCCGAGCTGGAGTGGCCGATCGACATCCTGATCACCATCGTCTGGGTTGCCTACGCCATCGTATTCTTCGGCACGGTGATGAAGCGCAACACCAAGCATATCTATGTGGGCAACTGGTTCTTCGGTGCATTCATCATCACCGTCGCCATCCTGCACATCGTCAACAACCTTGAGTTGCCGGTGAGTTTCACCAAGTCCTACTCGCTGTATGGCGGTGCGACCGATGCCATGGTGCAGTGGTGGTACGGGCACAACGCCGTGGGCTTTTTCCTGACTGCCGGTTTCCTCGGCATGATGTATTACTTCGTGCCCAAGCAAGCCGAACGCCCGGTGTATTCCTATCGCCTGTCGATCGTGCACTTCTGGGCGCTGATCACTTTGTACATCTGGGCCGGTCCACACCACCTGCACTACACCGCTCTGCCGGACTGGGCGCAGTCGCTGGGCATGGTGATGTCGCTGATCCTGCTGGCGCCAAGCTGGGGCGGGATGATCAACGGCATGATGACCCTGTCGGGCGCCTGGCATAAGTTGCGCAGCGACCCGATTCTGCGCTTCCTCGTGGTTTCCCTGGCCTTCTACGGCATGTCGACCTTCGAAGGGCCGATGATGGCGATCAAGACCGTCAACGCCCTCTCCCACTACACCGACTGGACCATCGGCCACGTACACGCCGGCGCGCTCGGCTGGGTGGCGATGATTTCCATCGGCGCGCTGTACCACATGATCCCGAAAGTCTTCGGGCGCGAGCAGATGCACAGCATCGGCCTGATCAACGCGCACTTCTGGCTCGCCACCATCGGCACCGTGCTCTACATCGCGTCAATGTGGGTCAACGGTATCGCTCAAGGGCTGATGTGGCGCGCGGTCAACGAGGACGGCACGCTGACCTACTCCTTCGTCGAAACCCTGGTGGCCAGCCACCCAGGCTTCGTCGTGCGGCTGGTGGGCGGGCGGTCTTCCTCAGCGGCATGTTCCTGATGGCTTACAACACCTGGCGCACCGTGCGGGCCTCGCAGCCTGCCGAAGTCGCCGCTGCCGCGCAGATGGCCTGAGGAGTCCGCCATGAAACACGAAACAATCGAGAAAAACGTCGGCCTGCTATTGATCCTGATGGTGCTCGCCGTGAGCATCGGCGGCCTGACCCAGATCGTCCCGCTGTTTTTCAGGACGTGACCAATAAACCGGTGGAAGGCATGAAGCCGTACACCGCGCTGCAGCTCGAAGGTCGCGACATTTACATCCGTGAAGGCTGTGTCGGTTGCCACTCGCAGATGATCCGCCCGTTTCGCGCCGAGACCGAACGCTACGGTCACTACTCGGTGGCCGGTGAAAGCGTCTGGGATCACCCGTTCCTGTGGGGTTCGAAACGTACCGGCCCGGACCTGGCCCGGGTCGGCGCACGTTACTCGGACGACTGGCACCGCGCGCATTTGTACAACCCCCGCAACGTGGTGCCGGAATCGAAAATGCCTGCCTACCCGTGGCTGGTGGCCAATCAACTCGACAGCAGTCACACCGAAACCAAGCTGCGCGCCATGCGCACCCTGGGCGTGCCCTACACCGACGACGACATCGCGGGCAGCGTCGAGTCGCTCAAGGGCAAGTCCGAAATGGACGCACTGGTCGCCTACCTGCAAGTGCTCGGCACTGCCATCAAGAGCAAGAGGTGAGCCATGGCCATGTTCTTTGAAATAAGCACTGGAATGATCCGCGGCCTGGGCACGGTCGTGGTATTCGTCGCCTTCGTCGGCCTGACCTTGTGGGTGTTCAACAGCAAGCGCAGCCCGCAATTCGCCGAAGCACGCCTGCTGCCGTTCGCCGACGAGCCGCAACCCGATAACCCCCTCAAGAATCCGCAGTAACAAGGAGTACCCGGCCATGACCACCTTCTGGAGTACGTGGATTTGCGTACTGACCATCGGCAGCCTGATCGGCCTGACCTGGCTGCTGATCGGCACCCGCCGGGGCGAAACCAAGGGCAGCGTCGACCAGACCATGGGCCACAGCTTCGACGGCATCGAGGAGTACGATAATCCGCTGCCACAATGGTGGTTCATGCTGTTCGCCGGCACCTTGGTGTTCGCCGTTGGCTACCTGATTCTCTATCCCGGTCTGGGCAACTGGAAAGGCATCCTGCCGGGCTACGACAACGGCTGGACTGGCGTACATGAATGGGAAAAGGAGATGGACAAGGCCGACGCGAAGTTCGGGCCGATCTTCGCCAAATTGCCGCCATGCCGCTGGAAGAAGTGGCCAAGGATCCACAGGCGCTGAAAATGGGCGGCCGCCTGTTCGCCTCCAATTGCTCGGTGTGCCACGGCTCGGATGCCAAGGGTGCTTTCGGCTTCCCGAATCTGGCGGACAGCGACTGGCGCTGGGGCGGCAACGCGCAAACCATCAAGACCACCATCATGGGTGGACGCATGGCGATGATGCCAGCCTGGGGTGAGGTCCTCGGCGAGGCCGGCGTGAAAAACGTGGCAGCTTTTGTGCGCCACGAACTGGCCGGCCTGCCATTGCCGCAAGGCAGTGGTGCCGACCTGCAAGCCGGACAGCAGGTGTTCAGCACCACCTGCGTAGCCTGTCATGGGGCAAACGGCCAGGGCACTGAAGCCATGGGTGCGCCAAACCTGACGCACCCGGCCGGTTTTATCTATGGAACAGGCCTGACGCAGCTTGAGCAAACGATTCGTCATGGTCGCCAGGGCCATATGCCGGCACAGAGCGAACTGCTCGGCAACGATAGGGTTCAATTGCTCGCCGCCTATGTGTACAGCCTGTCGCAGGACTGAATACAGAGCGTTTGCAGGCTGAAGGCAAAAACGACTAATTCTCGACCGCTCTGCTGCCGCATTCTCCCGGATGCGGCAGTTCCCTTCCCCTTTGCGACCCATTGTCGCACCCTTCGTTAGTCCGCCTTTCGAATCCCCGGATTCGGGTCTAAGCTTCTCCCGATGCGGACTGGCCAGTGCCGGTTCCAGGTCGACCCTGAACGATGTGTTCGATGAATCTGCCCGATAACAGGCCGCAAAGGCTGGTAGATACCGGCTGTCGCGCCAATTGCCTTCGGTCACCCAATCGTTGCGTTTGAACACACCCCGTTACATCCGACCTGACCCCTCGCCTGATCGGTCTTGCGGGACGTTTTGTCCGTGGGCAATTTTGTCCCTACGCGGCGCATGGAAAGGCCGCAGAATCAGCATTTGAACGCATTGACCCAGGTCATGGCGCGTTGCAATGACCCTACTCTTTCTACATACTTGCGGCCGATTTTAATCCTAATAAAACACCCAAACCGTGGAACCTTAGAATGAGCACAGCAATCAGTCCGACTGCTTATAACTATAAGGTAGTCCGCCAGTTCGCCATCATGACGGTGGTCTGGGGGATCCTTGGCATGGGGCTTGGTGTCTTCATCGCCTCACAGCTCGTATGGCCGGAATTGAACTTCGGTCTGCCGTGGACGACTTTTGGACGCCTACGCCCGTTGCACACCAACCTGGTGATTTCGCCTTCGGTGGTTGTGCACTGTTTGCCACTTCTTATTACGTCGTGCAGCGAACCTGCCAAACGCGACTGATTTCCGATAGCCTCGCGGCCTTCACCTTCTGGGTTGGCAAGCGGTGATCGTCGGCGCCATCGTTACCTTGCCGCTGGGTTACACCACCACCAAGGAATACGCTGAGCTGGAATGGCCCCTGGCTATTCTGCTGGCCATCGTCTGGGTCACCTACGGTCTGGTGTTCTTCGGCACCATCACCAAGCGCAAGACCAAGCACATCTATGTGGGCAACTGGTTCTACGGTGCGTTCATCGTCGTGACTGCGATGCTGCACATCGTCAACCACGCGTCCCTGCCGGTCAGCTTCTTCAAGTCCTACTCGGCCTATGCCGGTGCGACCGACGCGATGATCCAGTGGTGGTACGGCCACAACGCCGTAGGCTTCTTCCTGACCACCGGTTTCCTGGGGATGATGTATTACTTCGTGCCTAAACAGGCCGAGCGTCCGATCTATTCCTATCGCCTGTCGATCGTGCACTTCTGGGCGCTGATTACCCTGTACATCTGGGCCGGTCCGCACCACCTGCACTACACCGCTCTGCCCGATTGGGCGCAATCGCTGGGTATGGCCATGTCGATCATCCTGCTGGCTCCGAGCTGGGGCGGCATGATCAACGGCATGATGACCCTGTCGGGCGCCTGGCATAAGCTGCGCACCGACCCGATCCTGCGCTTCCTGGTCGTCTCCCTGGCGTTCTACGGCATGTCGACCTTCGAAGGTCCGATGATGGCGATCAAGACCGTGAACTCGCTGTCGCATTACACCGACTGGACCATCGGCCACGTACACGCCGGTGCCTTGGGCTGGGTAGCAATGATCTCGATCGGCGCGATCTACCACATGATCCCGAAATTGTTCGGTCGTGCGCAGATGCACAGCATCGGCCTGATCAACACGCACTTCTGGCTCGCGACCATCGGTACCGTTCTGTACATCGCTTCGATGTGGGTAAACGGCATCACCCAGGGCCTGATGTGGCGTGCAATCAACGATGACGGCACCCTCACCTACTCGTTCGTTGAAGCGCTGCAAGCCAGCCACCCTGGCTTTATCGTCCGTGCCCTGGGCGGTGCGTTCTTCGCCACCGGCATGCTGTTCATGGCCTACAACGTATGGCGAACCGTACGTGCCTCGAACCCGGCCGAAGCTCAAGCCGCCGAACAGATTGTTGTAGTTGGAGCTCACTGATGAAGCATGAAGCAGTCGAGAAGAACATTGGCCTGCTGGCCTTCTTCATGGTTATCGCCGTCAGCGTCGGCGGCCTGACCCAGATCGTTCCGCTGTTTTCCAGGACGTCACCAACAAGCCGGTCGAAGGTATGAAGCCTCGCCCCGCCCTTGAACTGGAAGGCCGCGACATCTACATCAAAAACGGTTGTGTCGGCTGCCACTCGCAGATGATCCGCCCGTTCCGTGCTGAAACCGAACGCTACGGCCATTACTCGGTCGCCGGTGAAAGCGTCTGGGACCACCCGTTCCTGTGGGGTTCCAAGCGTACCGGTCCGGACCTGGCCCGTGTCGGCGGTCGTTACTCCGATGACTGGCAGCGCGCGCACTTGTACAACCCGCGCAACGTGGTGCCTGAGTCGAAAATGCCGGCCTACCCGTTCCTCGTGGAAAACAAGCTCGACGGCAAAGACACCGCCAAGAAAATGGAAGTCTTGCGCGCGCTCGGCGTTCCTTACACCGACGAAGACATCGCCGGTGCCAAGGATGCCGTGAAGGGCAAAACCGAAATGGACGCGCTGGTGGCCTATCTGCAAGGCCTGGGCACCATCATCAAAAGCAAACGGTGATCTAAATGGATATCGGGATGATTCGTGGCCTGGGCACCGTCGTTGTGATGGTGGCCTTCGTTGGTCTGGCCTTGTGGGTATTCAGCCCCAAGCGCAAGTCGGAGTTTGAAGACGCGACCTTGCTGCCTTTCGCGGATGATCCCGAAGCCATCAAGCACGTCGAGCAAGCTTCTAGGAGTAACAAAGAATGACTACATTCTGGAGTCTGTACGTCACAGTCCTCAGTCTCGGTACGATCTTTTCCCTGACCTGGCTGCTGCTGTCGACCCGCAAGGGCCAGCGCAGCGAGGCCACCGAAGAGACGGTTGGGCACTCCTTCGACGGGATCGAGGAGTACGATAACCCGCTGCCGAAATGGTGGTTCATGCTGTTTGTGGGCACCATCATTTCGCCCTGGGTTACCTGGTGCTGTACCCGGGTCTGGGCAACTGGAAAGGCCTGCTGCCGGGTTACAACTACCTGGATAACGAGAAGCAGACCGCGTTCGCCAACGGCCAGACCGGCTGGACCGGCGTTCACGAGTGGGAAAAGGAAATGGCCAGGTCGGACGCCAAGTTCGGCCCGATCTTCGCCAAGTTCGCTTCCATGCCGATAGAAGAAGTGGCCAAGGATCCGCAAGCCTTGAAGATGGGTGGCCGTCTGTTCGCCTCCAACTGCTCGGTCTGCCACGGCTCCGACGCCAAAGGCGCTTATGGCTTCCCTAACCTGACCGACGCCGACTGGCGCTGGGGTGGCGAACCGGAAACCATCAAGACCACCATCATGGGCGGCCGTCATGCGGTAATGCCTGCGTGGGCTGAAGTGATCGGCGAACAAGGCGTTGCGGACGTTGCTGCGTTCGTCGTGACCAACCTCGATGGCCGCAAGCTGCCGGAAGGCACCAAGGCTGACCCGGTTGCCGGGCAGAAACTGTTCGCTGCCAACTGCGTGGCCTGCCACGGTCCGGAAGGCAAAGGCACTCCGGCCATGGGCGCGCCTAACCTGACCCACCCGGCAGCGTTTATCTACGGTTCAAGCTTCGCTCAACTGCAGCAGACCATACGTTACGGCCGTCAGGGCCAGATGCCTGCGCAAGAGCAATTGCAGGGCAACGACAAGGTTCACCTGCTGGCCGCTTACGTTTACAGCCTGTCTCATGGCGAGAAGGCTGTGGCGGAAAACGCCCAGTAAGGCACACGCTTGAAGCAACAAGAAAAGGCCCCGCCAATGTGAATTGGTGGGGCCTTTTCATTTAAACCTGCAAGGTGATTCCCGCGTCAGTCATGCGCAGCCATGGACTGCCTCAGACAATATTGCCACCCCCCAAACTATCCAGAGAACCAAGGCTCTTGGTCTTTCGGGCTTTTTTCGGCCTGTCATTCCGGCTGTTTGCCTCACTTGTGAGACTCATGGCTTGGGGTAATGCGCCCCCTGATTCAAGCGCGGCAAGAGCCGCTTCCAGATAAGCCGTTAGCGCGGGAGCTCCCATGGCTCCCGAACTGAGGATTGCCCTCAATGCTTCGATTTCCCGACTGACATCCGACTCTTGTTCAATAGCGTCATTCATAAACTTTCATCCTTGAAAAAAATCCGCCGCAGAAACAAAAATCAATTTTGCGGCGCTCGTTTAATGCCATAGGCGGCGCAAACAACAATACAGCCGTAGCAGTTCGTCCATCAGTCTGCCTTTGTCACAAGGCATGTAGGGCAGATCCTTAAACGATGACCGGCGGTCGAGCATTCGCCTTACGAGATTGCGAGACTTACAAGTAGGTAGTAACGTTTCTACATTAAGACGCTCAGGAGGGTCAGGCATGATGGCCATCACCACCATTTCCAGCCGTGAATTCAACCAGGACACAAGCGGTGCCAAAAAAGCCACGCGTCAGGGACCGGTTTTCATCACCGACCGAGGCAAACCGGCCCATGTACTGCTAAGCATTGAGGACTACCAAAAATTGACCGGCATTAACGCTGACATCGTCGAACTTTGGTAATGCCAGAAGCGGCAGACATCGAGTTCGAAACCGAGCGCGCCGTGATCACTCATCGCCCCGTGGATTTGTCCTGATGTTCCTACTCGACACCAATGTGATTTCCGAACTGCGCAAACCCCAGGCTGATGCGAATGTCGTCGCCTGGGCTAAAAGCATCATCGCCCTCGCATGTTTATTTCCGCCATTACCTTGAAGGAACTGGAGACAGGGGTTCTACGCATGGAGCGGCGCGATCCCGCTCAAGGAAAGGTATTGCGCACTTGGCTCAAGCGCCACGTCCTACCGGCTTTCGATGCCAGAATCCTGCCGATCGACGCCGCCGTGGCCCTTCGGTGTGCCAGCTTGCATGTTCCGGATCGCGTCAATGAAGCAGATGCATTGATTGCAGCAACTGCGCTGGTTCATGGCCTTACTGTCGTCACTCGTAACGTCAGCGATTTCCAATCGAGCGGCGTTCAGTTAATCAACCCATGGACTGAATGAGAGCTGACACCCGTAAAACCGACCATAATTCACAAGTCAATTGATACAGGTCATTACACGCTCAGTTGATTTCCACCAACGTGACCAAAGGTCGCACCCGCAGGCTAGAGCGACAGGCGTATCATTGAGCCACTGCAACACCCCTTTTTGACCCCGGTCGGCACGTACTGACCGAGGCATTTTTCCACTGCCGTGGGATGCAACTGATGAGCAACCAGATTCCGGTACACGACGTTACCCCCCCTGCCAAAAACGCGAACAACAGCGTCGACCTCTACGCCTCTCGAGAAAAGATCTACACCCGTGCTTTCACCGGCCTGTTCCGCAACCTGCGAATGGCCGGCGGTGCTGTGTTGTTTCTGCTGTATTTCGGTACGGTGTGGCTGAACTGGGGTGGTCATCAAGCCGTTTGGTGGAATTTGCCGGAGCGTAAATTCTTCATCTTCGGTGCGACCTTCTGGCCTCAGGACTTCATCTTGCTGTCGGGCATGTTGATCATCGCCGCTTTCGGTCTGTTCTTCATCACGGTGTACGCAGGCCGGGTCTGGTGCGGCTATACCTGTCCGCAGAGCGTGTGGACGTGGATTTTCATGTGGTGCGAAAAGGTCACCGAAGGTGACCGTAACCAGCGCATCAAGCTCGACAAGGCGCCGATGAGTGCCAACAAATTCCTGCGCAAATTCAGCAAACACGCGATGTGGCTGCTGATTGGCTTCGTGACCGGCATGACCTTCGTCGGTTACTTCTCACCGATACGCGAATTGACCATCGAGTTCTTCACCGGTGAGGCCGAGGGCTGGTCTTACTTTTGGGTCGGCTTCTTTACCCTCGCCACCTACGGCAACGCCGGCTGGCTACGCGAGCAGGTGTGTATTTACATGTGCCCGTACGCGCGCTTCCAGAGCGTGATGTTCGACAAGGACACCCTGATCGTGTCCTACGACCCGCGTCGTGGCGAGTCTCGCGGCCCGCGCAAAAAAGGCATCGACTACAAAGCCCAGGGCCTGGGTGACTGCATTGACTGCACCATGTGCGTGCAGGTTTGCCCGACCGGCATCGACATCCGCGACGGCCTGCAAGTCGAGTGCATCGGCTGCGCTGCCTGCGTCGATGCCTGCGACGCCATCATGGACAAGATGGAGTACCCGCGCGGCCTGATCAGCTACACCACCGAGCACAACCTGTCCGGGCAGAAAACCCATAAACTGCGTCCACGCCTGATCGGCTACGCCGTGGTGTTGCTGGCGATGATCAGTTTGCTGGTGACCGCGTTCTTCATGCGTTCGCTGGTGGGTTTCGACGTCAGCAAGGACCGCGTGCTGTACCGCGAAAATGCCGAGGGCCGGATCGAAAACGTCTACAGCCTGAAGATTATGAACAAGGATCAGCGCGACCATACCTATGTACTTGAAGCGACCGGCCTACCGGACCTCAAGCTGCAAGGCAGACGCGAAATCAAGGTCGCGGCCGGCGATATCGTCAGTCAGCCAGCCGAATTGTCCGTGGCCCCGGAACACCTGCCATCGAGCACCAACGAGGTGAAATTCATCCTCAAGGATGCCGATGACACCAGCATCCATGTTGAAGCCAAGAGCCGATTCATCGGCCCACAAAATCGTTGAGAGAAGTGATCATGCCCGCAGCAAACGCCGCAAGTCCCTGGTACAAGCACCTTTGGCCATGGATCATCATCGGGATTCTGACCTGCTCGGTGACCCTGACGCTGTCCATGGTGACCATCGCGGTGAACAACCCCGACAACCTGGTCAACGATAACTACTACGAGGCCGGCAAAGGCATCAACCGCTCCCTGGACCGTGAACTGCTGGCGCAGACCTTGCTGATGCGCGCCAGTGTCCATCTGGATGACGTGACCGGCGAAGTCGATCTGCGCCTGAGCGGCAACAGCCAGCCAAAAACCCTTGAGCTGAACCTGATCTCGCCGACCCAACCGGAAAAAGATCGCAAGATCGTTTTGACCCGCAGCGAAACCGAACAGGGCCGCTACATCGGCCAGTTGAGCGACAAGATCGAAGGCCGCCGTTTCGTTGAACTGCTCGGCACTCAAGACGACCACATCTGGCGCATGTTCGAGGAAGAATCGGTCGATCATGACAAGGACCTGTTGCTCGGAGACGAACCGCTGCAGGGCGCCGAAGACCTGGAAAAATAGCACCACCTGATCGTTCCCACGCTCTGCGTGGGAACGCAGCCATGGACGCTCTGCGTCCCCGCCGAAGCGGACGCGGAGCGTCCGGGGAGGCATTCCCACGCAGAGCGTGGAACGATCATCGGATAATGTCTCGTGAAAGCCACATGACCACTCCACTTCCCTGCTACCACTGCGCCCTGCCCGTCCCGGCCGGCAGCCGTTTCACCGCGGCGGTCCTGGGGCAAACCCGCGAGTTCTGCTGCCCGGGTTGCCAGGCTGTGGCCGAAGCGATTGTCGCCGGCGGGCTGGAAAATTATTACCAGCATCGCAGCGAAGCGTCGGCCAACCCCGAAGCGCTGCCGGTGCAATTGGTGGATGAACTGGCGCTGTACGACCGCGCTGAAGTGCAGCAACCGTTTGTTCGCCATGAAGGCGAACTGGCCGAAACCACGCTGTTGATGGAAGGCATCAGTTGCGCCGCCTGCGGCTGGTTGATCGAAAAACACCTGCGCGCCTTGCCGGCGGTGGCCGAAGCGCGCCTGAACCTGTCGAACCATCGTTTGCATGTGCGCTGGGCTGACGCGCAATTGCCGCTCAGCCAAGTCCTCGGCGAACTGCGCCACATCGGCTATGCCGCCCACCCTTATCAAGCCGACCGCGCCAGTGAACAACTGGCCAGCGAAAACCGTCTTGCCCTACGCCAGCTCGGCGTGGCCGGGCTGCTGTGGTTCCAGGCGATGATGGCGACCATGGCCACCTGGCCGGAATTCAACATCGACCTCAGCCCTGAACTGCACACGATCCTGCGCTGGGTCGCGCTGTTCCTCACCACCCCGATCGTGTTCTACAGCTGCGCGCCGTTCTTCAAGGGCGCCATGCGCGACCTGCGTACCCGGCACCTGACCATGGATGTTTCGGTCTCACTGGCCATCGGCAGTGCCTATATCGCCGGGATCTGGACCTCGATCACCGGTGTTGGCGAACTGTACTTCGATGCGGTCGGCATGTTTGCGCTATTCCTGCTGGCCGGGCGCTATCTTGAGCGTCGCGCCCGGGAACGCACGGCGGCCGCCACCGCACAGCTTGTGAATCTGTTGCCAGCCTCCTGCTTGCGCTTGGGCGACGACGGCCAGAGCGAACGGATCCTGCTGAGCGAGTTGCGGGTGGGCGATCAGGTGCTGGTGCATCCGGGCGCGATCCTCCCGGCTGACGGCAAGATCCTCAGTGGTCAGTCGAGCATCGACGAATCGCTGCTGACCGGCGAATACCTGCCGCAACCTCGTACTCCAGGCGACCCCGTCACCGCCGGCACCCTGAATGTCGAAGGCGCGTTGACTGTGCAAGTCCAGGCGCTGGGCCAGGACACCCGCCTTTCCGCCATTGTCCGTCTGCTGGATCGTGCCCAGGCCGAGAAACCGCGGCTGGCGGAAATCGCCGACCGCGCCGCGCAATGGTTCCTGCTGCTGACGCTGATCGCGTCCGCCTGCATCGGCCTGCTGTGGTGGGAGCTGGATCCGTCGCGGGCGTTCTGGATTGTGCTGGCGATGCTCGTCGCGACCTGCCCCTGCGCCTTGTCCCTGGCGACGCCGACCGCCCTCACCGCCGCCACCGGCACCCTGCACAAACTCGGCTTGCTGCTGACTCGCGGTCATGTGCTGGAGGGCCTGAACCAGATCGACACGGTGATTTTCGACAAGACCGGCACCCTCACCGAAGGGCGCCTGGCGCTACGTTCGATCCGCCCCCTCGGCGCCCTCGATAGCGATCAATGCCTGAGTCTCGCCGCCGCTCTGGAAAACCGCTCCGAACACCCGATTGCCCGCGCCTTCGGTCGCGCGCCACTGGCCGCCGAAGAAGTGCACAGCTCGCCGGGCCTTGGCCTTGAAGGGCGGGTTGGCGAACAGCGTTTGCGTATCGGCCAGCCCGGTTTTGTTTGCAAACTCAGCGGTGCCGCCGCGCCATCGATGCCAGATGAAGCCGGCCAGTGGCTGCTGCTCGGCGACCAACAAGGACCGCTGGCCTGGTTCGTTCTTGACGACCGTTTGCGCGCCGACGCGCCGGCGCTGCTGGCAGCCTGCAAAGCGCGCGGCTGGCGCACGTTGTTGCTGTCGGGCGACAGCTCGCCAATGGTTGCCAGTGTCGCGGCCGAGCTCGGTATCGACGAAGCTCGGGGCGGCTTGCGACCGGACGACAAGTTGCAGGTTCTGCAGCAACTGCATCAGCAAGGTCGCAAGGTGTTGATGCTTGGAGACGGGGTCAACGATGTGCCGGTACTGGCTGCCGCCGACATCAGCGTGGCCATGGGTTCGGCCACCGATCTGGCGAAAACCAGCGCCGACGCGGTATTGCTGTCCAATCGCCTCGATGCACTGGTACAAGCCTTCAGTCTGGCCCGGCGCACCCGCCGGGTAATCATCGAGAACCTGCTGTGGGCGGGCTGTACAATGGCCTCATGCTGCCGGTCGCCGCCCTCGGCTGGATCACCCCGGTGTGGGCCGCGGTCGGCATGTCCATCAGTTCGTTGACCGTGGTGCTCAATGCCCTGCGCCTGACTCGCCTGCCGAGCGCGCCTGCGGTCGACACCACGCCAGAAACCCGCCCGTTGCCGGCCTGAGCCGCGCGGGCATGGAGTCCAGATGCCAGCTCTCTACGTGATGATCCCGGCCGCGCTGCTGATCGTGGCCATCGCTATCTACATCTTCTTCTGGGCGGTCGACAGCGGTCAGTACGACGACCTCGACGGCCCGGCCCACAGCATCCTGTTCGACGATCAGGACCCGAACCACACCGCCGCCGTCGACGAGGCTAGCGGCCATCCGGCCAAACCCGACGACAAGGCCCCGCCTCATGCTTGAGTTGGCACCATTGTTGTTGTCTGCGGTGATTCTCGGCCTGCTCGGTGGCGGTCATTGCCTGGGCATGTGCGGCGGCCTGATGGGCGCGCTGACCCTGGCGATTCCCAAGGAACAACGCAGCCGCCGCTTTCGCCTGTTGCTGGCCTACAACCTTGGGCGAATCCTCAGCTATGCCGCCGCCGGCCTGCTGATCGGACTGGCCGGCTGGGCGGTGGCCAATAGCCCGGCGGCGATGTTCATGCGTGTACTCGCCGGGCTGTTGCTGATTGCGATGGGCCTGTACCTGGCCGGCTGGTGGAGCGGGCTGACGCGTATCGAAAGCCTCGGTCGCGGGCTGTGGCGGCATATCCAGCCGGTTGCCAACAAACTGCTGCCAGTGTCGAGCATCCCTCGCGCGCTGCTGCTGGGCGCGCTCTGGGGCTGGCTACCGTGCGGGCTGGTTTACAGCACCTTGCTGTGGTCGGCCAGTCAGGGCAATGCGCTGGACAGCGCGCTGCTGATGCTGGCGTTCGGTCTCGGCACCTGGCCGGTACTGCTCGCCACCGGGCTGGCGGCCGAACAGGTGACGGCGTTGTTGCGCAAACGCATCGTGCGCATGACCGGTGGGGTGCTGGTGATGCTGTTCGGCATCTGGACCTTGCCGGGGCCGCATCAGCATTGGCTCATGGGACATTAGATCGGCGGCGCCCCTTGTAGCAGCTGCCGAAGGCGGCGACCGAGGACGCAGTCCTCGCAAACACGGCACACGCGGTTTCCAGATGATTCGCAGTCACAGGTTTTACGACGGCTTCGCCGCCGGACGCAGCCTTCGGCAGCTGCTACAGGTCGGCGTCTCCTTTGACGCAAATCAAGATCCCCAAATATCACACCCCCTAGACTGGCCCACACTGCCAGCCTATTCCGGGGATGCCCGCATGATGCTCGACGCCATTCGTTGGGATACTGATCTGATCCGCCGTTATGACCTGGCGGGACCGCGCTACACCTCCTATCCGACCGCCGTGCAGTTCCATGGCCAGGTCGGCAGCTTCGACCTGTTTCACGCCCTGCGCGACAGTCGCAAGGCCCTGCGCCCATTGTCGCTGTATGTGCATGTGCCGTTCTGCGCGAACATTTGCTACTACTGCGCCTGCAACAAAGTCATCACCAAGGATCGTGGTCGAGCACTGCCCTATTTGCAGCGTCTGGAACAGGAAATCCAGCTGATCGCCTGTCACCTCGACCCCACGCAAAAAGTCGAGCAACTACATTTCGGCGGTGGCACGCCGACCTTTCTCAGCCATGACGAATTGCGTCAGTTGATGGCGCACTTGCGCAAGCATTTCAATTTGCTCGACGACGACTCCGGCGACTACAGCATCGAAATCGACCCCCGCGAAGCCGACTGGTCGACCATGGGCCTGTTACGCGAATTAGGCTTCAATCGGGTCAGCATCGGCCTGCAAGACCTTGATCCCGCTGTACAGCGCGCGGTCAATCGCCTGCAAAGCCTGGAGGAAACCCGCGCGGTGATCGACGCCGCCCGCACCCTGCAATTCCGCTCGATCAATATCGACCTGATCTACGGCCTGCCGAAACAAACCCCGGAAAACTTCGCCCGCACCGTCGAAGAAGTCATCAGTTTGCAACCGGACCGGCTCTCGGTATTCAACTACGCGCACCTGCCGGAACGGTTCATGCCGCAACGGCGGATCAACAGCAATGAACTTCCGACGCCGACGCAGAAACTGGACATGCTGCAACGCACCATCGATCAACTGACCGCAGCCGGTTATCGCTACATCGGCATGGATCACTTCGCCCTGCCCGACGATGAACTGGCGATGCCCAGGAAGAATCGACCCTGCAACGTAACTTTCAGGGTTACACCACCCATGGTCATTGCGATTTGATCGGCTTGGGTGTGTCTGCGATCAGCCAGATCGGCGACTTGTACTGCCAGAACAGCAGCGACTTGAATCAGTACCAGAACACCCTGGCTTCTGCACAGCTGGCCACCAGTCGCGGCCTGTTATGCGACGCCGATGACCGGCTTCGGCGTGCAGTGATTCAGCAGTTGATTTGCAATTTCAGTCTCGAATTCGTCCAGATAGAACGCGCCTTCAATATCGACTTTCAAGGCTATTTCGGCGAACTTTGGCCGCAATTGCAGTGCATGGCCAAGGATGGCCTGATTGAGCTGGATCGAGAAAAAATCACCGTGTTGCCTGCCGGACGTTTGTTGGTGCGCTCGGTGTGCATGGTGTTCGATGCGTATCTGGAGCAACACAGCCAGCAACGATTTTCCCGAGTGATCTAGACAACTGCGACAAAAGCGCCATGCACTGGCCTCAAAGTCCTGCGCTGGGTTACCCTTACATCTTATGTGTGTTTTCCCACAAGGATTGAAGAAATGTCCGAGCCAGTAAAACTGCGCGCTCATAACCAGGCCCATTGCAAGGATTGCAGCCTGGCCCCGCTGTGTTTGCCACTTTCCCTGAATCTGGAAGACATGGACGCACTGGACGAAATCGTCAAACGTGGCCGCCCGCTGAAAAAAGGTGAGTTTCTGTTCCGCCAGGGCGACACTTTCGACTCGGTTTACGCAGTACGCTCGGGCGCGCTCAAGACCTTCAACCTGAGCGATGCCGGCGAAGAACAGCTCACCGGTTTCCACTTGCCGAGCGAACTGGTCGGCCTGTCGGGCATGGACACCGAGAAGCATCCGGTGTCGGCGCAAGCGCTGGAAACCACTTCGGTGTGTGAAATCCCCTTCGAACGCCTGGACGAACTGGCCCTGCAATTGCCGCAGTTGCGTCGTCAGTTGATGCGGGTGATGAGTCGCGAGATTCGCGACGATCAACAGATGATGTTGCTGCTGTCGAAAAAGACCGCCGACGAGCGCATCGCCACCTTCCTGGTCAACCTGTCGGCACGTTTCCGCGCTCGGGGCTTCTCGGCCAATCAGTTCCGCCTGAGCATGTCGCGCAACGAAATCGGCAACTACCTGGGCCTGGCGGTGGAAACCGTGTCGCGGGTGTTCACGCGCTTCCAGCAGAACGAACTGATCGCCGCCGAAGGCAAGGAAATTCGCATCCTTGACCCGATCCAGCTCTGTGCGCTGGCCGGCGGTTCAATCGAAGGCTGATTCAGGCGATAGCGGCTGAGCGAAACAGTTCAGCCGCCGTTATAATGCGTCGTTTGCAGCCCTGCCAGGACACGACGATGGTCTTCGACTCCTTCGACATCAAATCCCTTATCCGCCCCGTGATCGACTTTCCCAAGCCGGGCGTGATTTTTCGCGACATTACTCCGTTGTTCCAGTCGCCAACGGCACTGCGCCAGGTCATGGACAGCTTCGCCCATCGTTACGTCGAGGCCGATTTCACCCACATCGGCGCCATGGATGCCCGTGGTTTTCTGATCGGTTCGGTGCTGGCTTATCAGTTGAACAAGCCGCTGGTGTTGTTCCGCAAGCAAGGCAAGCTGCCAGCCGATGTCCTGGCTGAGGGTTACGCCACCGAATACGGTGAAGCTTTTCTTGAAGTGCACGCCGACAGCTTGTGCGAAGGCGATTCGGTGGTGATGTTCGATGACCTGATCGCCACGGGTGGCACCCTGATTGCGGCGGCGAACCTGATTCGACGCATGGGCGCTCGGGTTCATGAGGCGGCTGCGATCATTGACCTGCCGGAACTGGGTGGCTCGCAGCGGCTGGAAGATATGGGCATTCCTACGTTCTGCCTGACGCAGTTTGCGCTTACCGATAGATAAGCGGCGTCTACATGGACGCCTTCGCGGGCAAGCCTCGCTCCTACAGGAATTGTGATTGCCGCTGGATTCGGGCACTACATGAAAATCTGTAGGAGCGAGGCTTGCCCGCGAAGGCGTCAGCCGCAACACAGCAAATCTCAAAGCCCCATCTGCTTGCTGATGATTTCGTTCATCACTTCCCGCGTCCCGCCCCCAATCGAAAGAATCCGGTTATCCCGGTACAGCCGCTCCACCAGACTTTCCCGCATGTAACCCAAGCCACCGAGGATCTGCACCGCATCCGTGGTAATCCGGTCCGCCGTGTCGGTGGCAAATTCTTGGCCATGGAAATCTCCTTGATCACGCTCTGCCCAGCGGCCATTTTCGCCGCCTGGCGATAGGTGAATTCCCTCGATACTTCCAGTTCAGTGGCCATTTCGGCGAGGCGATGCTGATCACCTGGAACTTGCCGATGGGTTTGCCGAAGGCTTCACGTTCTCGTGCCCATTTCAGGCTTTCCTCCAGGGCGAGCTGCGCGGTCATGTTGGCCATCAGGGCCAGTGCCAGGCGCTCGCTCTGGAAGTTGCCCATGATGCAGACGAAGCCCATGTTTTCGCTGCCGATCAGATTGCCCACAGGCACCCGGCAATCGTCGAAGAACAATTCGGCTGTGTCTGATGCCCACCAGCCCATTTTCTTCAGTTGCCGCCCCACGGTGAAACCGGGTGTGCCCTTCTCGATCATTAATAGGCTGATCCCGGTGAAACCCGGCTCACCGGTGCGCACCGCGACAGTGTAGAAATCCGCGCGCACGCCACTGGTGATAAAGGTTTTGCTGCCGCTGACCCGGTAAACATCACCGTCACGCACGGCGCGGGTTTGCAGATTGGCGACGTCGGAACCACCGCCGGGTTCGGTGACAGCCAGGGCGCTAATCTTCTCGCCCGACAACACCTGCGGCACGACACGGTCACGGACTTCAGGCCTGGCCCACTTGAGAATCGGCGGCAGACCGATATCCAGTGACCCAAGCCCCGCCACCAGGCCACCCGAGCCACAGCGCATCAGCTCCTCGGTTGCGGCGACCTTGGCGAACAGATCGCCTTCGTGGCTCCCGCCAAGCGCTTGCGGGTAACCGATACCGAGAATCCCCGCCGCGCCGGCCTTGAGATAGAGCTCACGGGGAAAGCTTTCGGCTTCCTCCCACTGATCGATGTCCGGAAGAATCTCACGTTCGACGAAACGTCTGACGCTGTCGCGGACCAATTGGTGGCTGGGATCGAAGTATTCCTGAAAGGCAGGCATCGGCGAACTCCACTGAGGGTTCAGCGAAGTTAACCGAGCGCTTGCTTGGTTTTCAACAGGATTGTGTGAATCAGGGGGACCGAGGCGGGCCCTTCGCGGGCAAGCCTCGCTCCTACAAGGTTCGCGCGAATTACTGTAGGAGCGAGGCTTGCCCGCGAAGGCGTCGGTCGAATCGCCACAATGCTTAGAGAGTGATGGGCTTACGACCGGCAAACGAATGCGCCAACGTCCCGCCATCCACCAGTTCCAGCTCCCCTCCCAGCGGCACGCCATGGGCGATGCGCGAAGCGATCAGGCCTTTGTTGCTGAGCAATTGGGCGATGTAGTGCGCCGTGGCTTCGCCTTCCACAGTCGGGTTGGTGGCGAGGATCACTTCAGCGAACGTACCCGCCTCCTCGATCCGCGCCATCAACTGAGGAATGCCAATAGCCTCCGGCCCAGGCCGTCGAGGGGTGACAGGTGGCCCTTGAGCACGAAGTAGCGACCGCGAAAACCGGTCTGCTCGACGGCGTAGACATCCATCGGTCCTTCCACGACGCAGAGCAGCGTATCGTCACGACGGTTATCGGCGCATTGCGGGCAGAGATCATCTTCTGTCAGCGTGCGGCACAAACGGCAGTGACCAACCCTTCCATGGCCTGACTCAGGGCCAGTGCCAGTCGCGAGCCGCCGCTGCGATCACGTTCGAGCAACTGCAATGCCATGCGCTGGGCGGTTTTCTGACCCACGCCAGGCAAAACTCGCAGGGCATCGATCAGTTGGCGAATCAAAGGGCTGAAGCTCATGGGAAAAAGTCCGACATAACAACGAGACGCGGTTTATACCCGCGCCTCGAATGAGCGTCAATTAATGCTGGGCGACCCGAACCACCAGTTTGCCGAAGTTGCGTCCTTCAAGCAGACCGATGAACGCCGAGGGCGCATTTTCCAGGCCATCGACCACGTCTTCGCGAAACTTCACCTTGCCGTCGCGCACCCACGGCGCCACGGCGCTGGCGAATTCCGGCTGACGGTCACCGTAGTCGTCGAACACGATGAAGCCCTGAATCCGCACGCGCTTGGTCAGCAACGTGCGCTGCAATAGCGGCAGGCGATCCGGCCCGCTCGGCGCTTCGCTGGCGTTGTAGGAAGCAATCAGGCCACACAGCGGAATCCGCGCCTTGGATTGAGCAACGGCACCACCGCATCGAACACCTTGCCGCCGACGTTTTCGTAGTAGATGTCGATACCCTTGGGGCACGCCTGAGCCAGTTCATCGACGAAGTCCGGGCTCCTGTGGTCGATACAAGCATCAAAGCCCAGCTCTTCAACCACGTAGCGACACTTGTCCGCGCCACCGGCCACGCCGACCACGCGCAATCCTTTGATCTTCGCCACTTGCCCGACCACCGATCCCACTGCGCCGGATGCGGCCGCGACCACCAGGGTCTCGCCGGATTTCGGCTGGCCGATGTCCATCAACCCCATATAGGCAGTCATGCCCGGCATACCCAGTACGCCCAGGGCCATCGACGGGCTCGGCAGCCCTGACGGAATCGGCATGATGCTGCGACCGTCATTGATGCTGTGGCTCTGCCAACCGGTAGCACCTACCACCAGATCGCCCTCTTGAAACCTGGGATTGAGCGAACGCTCAACCCGACTGACGGCGCCACCGGTCATCACCTCACCGATTTCCACCGGGGCTGCGTAGGACGGCGCGTCGCTCATGCGTCCGCGCATATAGGGTCCAGCGACAGATAAAGAGTCTTGAGCAGCACCTGACCGTCGGCCAGATCGGGCAGCGCGACCCGCTCCAGACGAAAATTTTCCGGCGTCGGCGCGCCAACCGGGCGCGAGGCCAGGACGATGCGCTGGTTGAGGGTCAATGGATCGGACATGTCAGCGTCTCCTTTGGTCGATGAGTTGAATATAGGGAGCAGACCTTGATGAAGGTATCGCGTTCGATGTTTCTACTTTAAGACCGAGTCGACTTCTTCGCGAGCAAGCCCGCTCCCACATTTGATCTCCAGTATTCACAAAACCCATGTGGGAGCGGGCTTGCTCGCGAAGAAGGCCTCAAGGACAACACATCTCCAACAGCCAGGAACAAAAATGCCAGGCGCGATGCCTGGCATTTTATGTAGCCCATCCGACGCGCTTTAGCGAATCAGAACGGCAGTTTCATGCCCGGTGGCAGTTGCATGCCAGCGGTCATACTGCCCATCTTGTCCTGGCTGTTGGCTTCGATCTTGCGCACGGCGTCGTTGACCGCCGCAGCGAATACCGCTTCCAGCATTTCCTTGTCGTCTTCGCTCAGACCTTCAACCAGGCTTGGGTCGATGGTTACGCGCTTGACGTCATGACGACCGGTCATCACCACGGTGACCATATCGCCACCGGCTTTACCGGTGACTTCGGCGTTGGCCAGTTCTTCCTGCATCTTGGCCATTTTTTCCTGCATTTGCTGCGCCTGCTTCATCAGGCCGGCCATGCCACCTTTCATCATGGTAATCACCTCAAAAGTACTTGGATTAAAACGGCGTCCGGCCCTTTCGGCCGAACGCCTTCAGTTATTAGCCCTGACTGACCAGGGCTTCGACAGGTTCAATAGTATCGTTACGGATCACCGCACCGAACTGCTGCATCATTTGCTGGATGAACGGATCGCCGTGGATCGACTCTTCGGCCTCGCGCTGACGGTCGGCACGACGGCGAGACGCCGCCTGGGCAGGGGTTTCCTGCTCGGGCTTGATCAGCTCCATGCTCAGGGTCAGGGACGCCCGTGGTACTGATTCAATGCTTCGTTGAGGCGACGCTGCTGTGTGGCGTTGAACAAGGCGCTGTGGGCAGGGTCCAGGTGCAACAGCCAATTGTCGCCATCAACTGCGATCAACGTGCAGTTGGCGGCGATGCTGCCGGTCATGCCGGAGATCGGCAGTTTCGGGAACAGCTCCAGCCATTGCAGGGCCAGCCCCGTGGCCGGCGCGGCGGCGGGCTCAGGCTCGGGTTCCGGCGTCGGCTCGGCGGCATGCTCGCTGGCCAGTTCATCGAGGTAGCTGTAAGCCGAATCCATGTCCGGCTCGATGTAGTCCTCGTCCAGCGGCGGCTCGTCGTCCTGATCCATGCCCGGCGTGGCGGCATCGACTTCGGCCACGGACGGTTCCGGAATCGGCGCAGCGGCCCACTCCGGTGCGTCCGGCACTACGCTGTCAGGCGTCGGCAACGGCATCGGTGGCAATTCGGGTTGTTCGCTGGCGGTTTCCAGCACCGGCTCCACTGCTGGCTGCTGGACGGCGGCCGGCTCGATCGGGTCATTCCACGGCAGATCGACAACTTCTTCGACCACGACCGCCTCGACTACAGCCTCAGGTGTCACCACCGGCGCAACCGGCTCAGGTGCGGGAGCTGGCGCCGGAGCAACGACTGGCGCAGGCACGACGGGGGCAACTGCCGCAGCGACTACCGGCGCAACAACGGGCGCGGCAGCCACGGATTTGGCGGAATCAACTGTGGCCTGGCTGATCCCCACTGGCTTTAGCGATTGCCTCGGGGCGTCCGCGGAGTCGGCGGGCCGGAACGCAAGCATCCGCAGCAGCACCATTTCGAAGCCGCCCCTTGGGTCTGGCGCCAGCGGCAAGTCGCGGCGGCCGATCAGGCCCATCTGGTAATAGAACTGCACATCTTCGGCCGGCAGGGCCTGGGCCAGCGCGAGCACCCGGTCACGGTCGCCATGACCATTGTCGACGCCCTCAGGCAAGGCCTGGGCGATAGCGACACGGTGCAGCACGTTGAGAATTTCCGAGAGCACGCCGTTCCAGTCCGGGCCTTGTTCGGCCAGGTGACGGACGGCTTCGAGCAAGGCCTTGGCATCGCCTTCGATCAGCGCATGCAGGACGTCATAGACCTGACCGTGATCGAGGGTTCCGAGCATCGCCCGCACGTCGGCGGCCATGACTTTACCTTCACCGAAGGCGATCGCCTGGTCGGTGAGGCTCATGGCGTCGCGCATCGAACCATCGGCGGCGCGGCCCAGCAACCACAGGGCATCGTCTTCGAACGGCACGTTCTCAACACCAAGCACATGGGTCAGGTGCTCGACCACGCGCTCCGGCGTCATGTTCTTCAGGGAGAACTGCAGGCACCGCGAGAGAATCGTTGCAGGAAGTTTCTGCGGGTCAGTGGTAGCCAGGATGAATTTTACGTAGGGTGGCGGTTCTTCGAGGGTTTTCAGCAGCGCATTGAAGGAATGGCTGGAGAGCATATGCACTTCGTCGATCAGGTAGACCTTGAAGCGTCCGCGACTCGGCGCGTATTGCACGTTG
This sequence comes from Pseudomonas sp. ERMR1:02, assembly GCF_002277815.1. Classification (GTDB taxonomy): domain Bacteria; phylum Pseudomonadota; class Gammaproteobacteria; order Pseudomonadales; family Pseudomonadaceae; genus Aquipseudomonas. The sequence goes on along the minus strand of NZ_NKJI01000009.1, from coordinate 51,508 downwards.
TCGAGCAGTTCGCGGGTGTCCTCGACCTTGGTCCGGCTTGCGGCGTCGATCTCGATCAGGTCGACAAAGCGGCCTTCATCGATCTCGCGGCAAACCGAGCACTCGCCACAGGGCGTCGAAGTGATACCTGTTTCACAGTTCAGGCATTTGGCGATGATCCGCGCGATGGTGGTCTTGCCGACCCCGCGCGTACCGGTGAACAGGTAGGCGTGGTGCAGCCGTTGGCTGTCCAAGGCATTGATCAGAGCCTTGAGCACATGGGTCTGGCCGACCATTTCGCGGAACGAGCGCGGACGCCATTTACGTGCAAGAACCTGATAACTCATCGAAAACCATCACTACTGGGAAGCAGAAGCGGCTAATGCTAGCGGAGCAAGGCCAAAATTGCATCCGGTGCGCTCGTCTAATCTGGCTAAGCTGCTTTTTGTTGCGCCCTGTGGAGGCGGGCTTGCTCGCGAAGGCGGCGAGTCAGTCGACATCAATTTTGAATGAAAAACCGCTATCGCGAGCAAGTAGAATCGTCGACCGCCGCTCCCACATTTGATCTTCATACGCCTGACAATGGAGTTCATGCCACTTGATCCGGCGCCTGCCATTGCGGCGGTACAACAAACCCTGCCACCCACCCCGGAACTTCTGTGGACGGCATTGGCCGGGCAATGAAATAACCCTGGGCCACGTCGCAGCCCAACTGCAACAGCAACTCACCGTGCTCGACGCTTTCCAGTCCCTCGGCAATCACCTGCCGACCAAACGCCCGGGCCAGGCCGATGATCGCGGTGGTCAGGGCACGGTCGTCGCCGTCATGCAGAATGTCGCGCACAAAGGATTTATCGATTTTGATGGTTTGGGTACGTAACCGCTTGAGGTAGCTCAGGGGCGAATAACCCGTGCCGAAATCCTCCAGTGAAAACTGTACCCCCAGTGCCTGACAAGCCTGTAAACAGTCGCCGACGTGCTGGATATTCTCAATGGCGACCGACTCGACAATTTCCAGATCAAGTCGCTGCGGCGCAACCCTGGCATGCCGCGCCAGGACGTTTTTGAGCCGATCGACAAAATCCGCCCGCTGAAAATGCCGCGTCGCGATGTTGACGCTCACCGGCCAGTCGTGCCCGGCTTGCCGCCACTGATCCAGCTGCGTCAGCACCTGATCCATCACCCATTCGCCGATTTCGACGATCAGGTCGGTCTCTACAACCAGCGGCAAAAAATCCCGGGCAGGTACGATGCCGTTTTGCGGGTGCTCCCAACGCAACAACGCCTCGAAACCGACGACTTCGCCGCGACGCATGTTGACCTTGGGCTGAAAATGCACGCGCAACTCGTCGCCAATCAGCGCCTGACGCACCCGCTCAACGGTCTGGTGAGTGACCTTGACCTCTCGATCCCGGGATACATCGAATAGATGAAAACGCTTGCGGCCGCTCTGCTTGGCCACGTACATCGCCTGATCGGCGTGGCGCAACAGGGTTTCGGCATCTTCGCTGTCGCGGGGGAACAGCGTGACGCCGATGCTGGCAAACACATTGATATCCTTGCCATTGAGCGAGTACGGCATCGAGATTGCGTCCAGCACCCGGTTCAGCGCCGCGCGCAATTCCGGCAAGTCCCGTACATAACGCAACACCAGCACGAACTCGTCACCGGCCAGCCGCGCCACCACATCCTCGCTGCGTACGATGCCGCGCAATCGTTTGGCTACTTCCACCAGCAATAGATCACCGCTGGCATGCCCGTAGCCATCGTTGACGGCCTTGAAGCCATCGAGGTCGAGCATGCACACCGCCAAGGGAATACTTTCCTGACGCGAGAACTCCAGCGCCTGATCCAGCAAGTCCGCGAGAAACGCGCGATTGGGCAACCCGGTCAACACGTCATGGCCGACTCGCCATTGCAGGGAATGCAGCAGCTGCCGCTTTTCGCTGATATCGAAACGAATCGACAAATAACGCTGCACGCGTCCGGTGGCTTTATCCAGGACCGGCACCATAGTGCTTTCGACCCAATACAGACTGCCATCTTTCGCACGGTTGCAGATTTCGCCCTTCCAGACGTTGCCAATGGCGATGGTGCGCCACATGCCGGCGAAAAACTCGGCCGAGTGCATGCCGGAATTGAGCATGCGATGATTTTGCCCGAGCAGTTCTTCCCGGCTGTAGCCGGAGACCGCGCAGAATTGATCGTTGACGTGGGTAATCCGGCCGGTCAGATCGGTCTCGGAAAAAATCGCGGCGGCATCCACGGCCCTGCGGTACTTCTCATCCATGAGTCAGACTCGCTGTTGCTAACATTGGCGGCGCAACCCTATGAGTCGGCAACACTCATACCGAAAACCTTTTGCAAGGTATGAGGGCTAACCAAAGACTCCCGCGACGCTGTGAGCGAGCGCCAAGTTGGCTCTATTATATTGATCGAACTTCTGAGAACAGGCCACTAAGTGCCCATTTTTGGCGGCGATTCTACGAAATACATCACATTTTGCAAGACAAGGTGATGAATCATGCCGTTGTCTGTTGCAAAAATCTGTCGTTAAGTTCTTGATTCAAAATGGGAATTGAGCGATGCAAATTTCAAGTTTGGGTCCGGCCATTCGACGCTACCGCAAGGTCGCGGGGCTCACTCAGGCTGAACTTGGCGAAAAAACCGGTTTTGACCCCAAAACCATCAGCCGCTTCGAAACGGGTACCTACACCCCCAGCGTGGACGTACTGTTCCTGCTTGCCGATGTGCTGGGCGTGAAGCTGAAAGCCTTTTTCGCCGATCTGGGCGATGAGGATGAACAGCGGGCGTACCTGTTCGATGTCATACATAAAGCCACCCCGAAGGATCTGGGAAAGCTGATCGCAGCGGTTGACCAGGCCTTGTCCAAGCCTTAGAGCCAGAAAAGAAAAAAGGAGGCCGACTTGTCATTCAACAGGTCGGCCTCCTTTTCATGTCGTTTCACAAATCGGTAACGACAAAAAACCGCCATGGACAAAATCCATCGCAGCGCAATAAAAGTATTTTCAAATAGAAACGCGAAGAGGGTTCGCGTGGCGTTAAGGTGGCGACCCCACCAGCCACACCCCGGCACACAATGTTCCCGCTGTGGCTGCTGCCTTCCGGCTCTGACCAGGTTCACGGGTAATCGTTGCGGGGGACCAATGGGGTCACCATAACGCTGCCCACCTGACGGTGAGCCGCGCCATTGTACCTATCTGAGACGAAGTTACAACCGTTCGCACGGATTAAAAAATATGAGCAGCTTCAATGACATGCAGAACGCAAAAAAGACCTCTGTAGCAGCTGCCGAAGGCTGCGTTCGGCTGCGAAGCAGTCGTGTAGTCAGGCAACTCTTTTTATCAGATATACCGCGTGTACCGGATTGACGACTGCTACGCAGCCGAACGCAGCCTTCGGCAGCTGCTACAGGTCTTGCAGCACCTCATCCGCCCTGCCGCCCTCGCGCTGAATCACCAGATGAATAAAGTGCAGCTTGGCGATTACCGCCGGTGGCAGCACGAAGGGATAAAAATCCGGCTGCCCATGCTGCGCGACAGCTCATTGAGCATGCCGGCCAGTTCGATCCAGGCGTTGACGAACGACAGGAATGCCGCTGCGCCGGGATGTTGTGGGTCGTAGAGGGTATCCGGTGGAAATGGCTGATAGTCGAAGTCCATTTCCCGGGCACTCATGCCAAACCCCAGCGCCGTATCCACCGCGTCTATCATGTGCAGGTAATGCGCCCAGGTTTCAGCCCAGTCTTCCCAAGGGTGCATGGTGGCGTAGGCGCTGACGTACTGCTGTTGCCAATCAAGCGGCGCTCTTTGCTGGTAATGCCGATCCAGTGCCTCGGCGTAGCTGGCGCGTTCATCGCCGAACAACCCGCGGAACAGTTCCAGCCAATCGCTGTTGGCGATCAACCGGTCCCAATAGTAGTGCCCGACCTCGTGACGAAAATGCCCGAGCAATGTGCGATAGAGTTCGTGCATCTGCACTCGAACCTGTTCGCGATGGGCGTCATCGGCTTCTTTGATATCCAGGGTAATCAAACCGTTGGCGTGCCCCGTGGTCGGCGGTTTGCCTTCGAGGTCCACGCCGACGAAATCGAAGGCCAGGCCAGCCTCTTCGTCGACGGTTTTGGGAATCACCTGCAGACCCAGGCTGACCAATTGCGCGATCAGACGCCGCTTGGCGGTTTCCACCTTGCACCAGCGTTCGTGGTTTTCGGCTATCGATAGATCAGGAATGGTGCGATTCAGGCTACAGGCGATGCACAAGGCATCATGATCATTGGCGGGCAGCAACCAATTACAGGCTGCGGGGGAATCGAGATTGGCGCAACGGCGAAACAGGCCAGCCTCGGGATCGACATCAAGTAACCAGGTGTCCGATTGCACACCCGGTTGCAATGAGGACAAGCGACTCTGTTCCGGCTGATAGCCCAACGCCGCCGAACAAGCCAGACACTGACTGTTGCGAAAGAACAGCGACTGCCCGCAACGACAGGGCCAGACCTTGCTGTTACGCGAACTTTCACCAATGAAAGGCGCGGCGATGCGCGAGCTGAGCTGTTCGAAGAAACGGTACATGGCGATCTCTCCCTGAGGCTTGCCAAGACTAGATCATTCCCCGACGAAGATCGTTCCCACGCTCTGCGTGGGAATGCATCCCGTGACGCTCTGCGTCACATACAAAAGCGGAACGCGGAGCGTCCCTGGCGGCATTCCCACGCAGAGCGTGGGAACGATCATGGCATCACACGGATATGCCGTGCGTGCTCAGAAACCCGACAAACGCTTCTTCATCCAGCACCTTCAACCCCAGTTCATTGGCCTTGGTCAACTTTGACCCCGCCCCCGGACCCGCCACCACGCAATGGGTCTTGGCCGATACCGAGCCGGCGACTTTGGCGCCGAGGCTTTCGAGCTTGTCCTTGGCCACATCGCGGCTCATCAACTCCAGGGAGCCAGTCAGCACCCAGGTCTGGCCGGCCAGCGGCAAACCTTCCACGACTTTCTTTTCGCTGTGCCAGTGCATGCCAAAATCGGCCAGTTGTTTTTCGGCAGCTTCGGCCTGCCGACGATTGTCCTCGACCGCAAAAAACTCACGAACCGAGTTGGCCTGCTTCTCCGGCAACGCCTGACGCATGTCCAGCCAGTCAGCGCTGATCACCGCTTGCAGCGAACCGAACTTGTCGGCGAGTTTCTGTGCCCCGCCCGGCCCGACCAAAGGAATATGCAGCTTGTCGAGGAAACCACCCAAGGTCGTACTGGCGGCAAATTCGGCGCCCAGTTCGCCCTGATCCTGAATTTGCAATCCGTGCTTGAGCAGATCGGCGATCACCTGCTGGTTATGCGCATCCTCAAAGAAGCTGTGAATCTCATGAGCGACTTCAAGGCCGACATCCGGCAGGTACGTCAGCACTTGCGGCAGCGCTTTTTGCACCCGTTCGAGCGAGCCCAGCGAACGCGCCAACACCTTGGCCGTCTCTTCGCCGACATCGGGAATTCCGAGGGCATAGATGAAGCGCGCCAGGCCCGGCTTCTTGCTGTCTTCGATGGCGCCGAGCAGGTTCTTGCTCGACAGTTCAGCAAAGCCTTCCAGATCCACCACTTGCTCAAACGTCAGGGCGTACAGATCGGCTGGTGAATTCACCAGGCCTTCATCCACCAGTTGCTCGACACTCTTCTCGCCCAGACCTTCGATGTCCATCGCGCGACGGGAAACGAAGTGAATGATCGCTTGCTTGAGTTGCGCGCCGCAGGCCAGTCGACCGACACAGCGATACACCGCGCCTTCAGTGACGGTCTCGCGGCCCTTGCTGCGTTTGACCAGTTGCGTACGTTCGACGTGGGAGCCGCAGACCGGGCAGCGTTCCGGGATTTGCACCGGCCGCGCATTGTCCGGGCGACGCTCGGTGACCACTTGCACCACTTGCGGAATCACATCGCCAGCGCGACGAATGATCACCGTGTCGCCGATCATCAGGCCAAGACGCGCCACTTCATCCATGTTGTGCAGCGTCGCGTTGGCCACGGTGACACCGGCGACCTTGACCGGTTTCAGACGCGCCACTGGCGTGACCGCACCGGTGCGGCCAACCTGAAACTCCACGTCGAGCAACTCGGTGAGTTCTTCCATGGCTGGAAATTTATGGGCGATGGCCCAGCGCGGTTCGCGGGCGCGGAAACCCAGCTCACGCTGGGAGGCAATACTGTTGACCTTGAACACCACGCCGTCGATTTCATAGGGCAACGCGTTGCGGCGTTCGCCGATATGGCGGTAGTAATCCAGGCACTCATCGATACCGTTCGCCAGCTTCAGTTCATGGCTGATCGGCATGCCCCAGGCTTTGAGCTGTTGCAGATTGCCGATATGAGTGTCGGCGAAATCCGCGGACACCTGGCCGATGCCGTAGCAGCAGAATTCCAGTGGTCGGTTGGCGGTGATTTTCGAATCCAGTTGACGCAGACTGCCCGCCGCCGCATTGCGCGGGTTGGCAAAAGTCTTGCCGCCGACCTCCAGTTGCGTGGCATTGAGCCGCTCGAATCCGGCCTTGGACATGAACACCTCGCCGCGCACTTCCAGAGTCGTCGGCCAACCGGCGCCGTGCAGTTTCAATGGAATGTTGCGCACAGTGCGCACGTTGACGCTGATGTCTTCGCCGGTGGTGCCGTCACCACGCGTGGCACCGCGCACCAGCACGCCATCCTGATACAACAGGCTGACCGCCAGGCCATCGAGTTTGGGTTCGCAACTGTATTGAACCGCCGCGCCGCCGCCGAACAGATCACCGGCCGGCAAATCCAGGCCCTCGGTTACCCGGCGATCAAACTCGCGCATGTCGGTTTCTTCGAACGCGTTGCCGAGGCTGAGCATCGGCACTTCGTGGCGCACCTGGGTGAAAGCCGACAACGCCGCACTGCCCACTCGCTGGGTCGGCGAGTCGCTGGTGATTAGTTCGGGATTGGCTGCCTCGAGCGCCTTGAGTTCGCTGAACAACCGGTCGTACTCGGCGTCCGGAATGCTCGGTTCGTCCAGCACATGATAGCGATAGTTGTGCTGATCCAGCTCGGCACGCAGTTCTAGAATGCGGTTTTTGGCGGCGGTCATGGGTGTTCTCTCATAAAGCAAAAGAGCAGCCGAGGCTGCTCAATTTGTGGTGCGGCGTTGATTCATTGTAGGAGCCAGGCTTGCCGGCGAAGGCGAACTCAAGTACGCCATCGCCGGCAAGCTTGGCTCCTAAAGGGCGTGGCGGTCGCGGCACGAACGCCCACGCGATCCCGAATTCAACGTTTCTGGGTCAGGGCGCGACGCTCGAACTCAACGATGCGCTGACGGTAGTGCTCGATCGTTTGGGCAGTCAGCACGCTGCGCTGATCGTCTTTCAGTTCGCCGTTCAGCTCCTGGGACAGTTTGCGCGCCGCGGCTACCATCACGTCGAAGGCTTGCTTGGGATGACGCGGGCCTGGCAGACCGAGGAAGAAACTTACCGCCGGTGTACTGAAGTGATCGATGTCATCCAGATCGAAGACGCCTGGCTTGACCGCGTTAGCCATCGAGAACAGGACTTCGCCATTGCCAGCCATGCTTTCGTGACGGTGGAAGATGTCCATTTCGCCAAAGCGCAGACCGCTTTCCAAAATGTTCTGCAACAATGCCGGGCCTTTAAAGCCCGCCGCGTCACGGCAAATTACGCTGATCACCAGCACTTCTTCGGCTTGTGGCTGATCTTTTTCGCTGACCGAAGTCGAGGCCTTGGTATCTTCAACAAAATCGTCATCGCGGCTGCTGAAGCTTGGGCCGCTAGCCAGATCGAGGTTGAGGTTCAAGTCTCCCTGGGACGGCTCGCCCCCGCGTTTACCGCGCTTGGAGCCCGATTCACGGGTTTCGCGGGGCTCGCGTGCCGGCATGCTCACCGACGGTAGATCCTGCTCGTCCAGATGCGGTTCCTTATGGTCGTCCAGCACGCGGGACGGGCCCAACAGCTCGGGGCTGGTGTCCTCGTCCGGCAGATTGGACAAACTTCGGTCAAGACGGAATTTCAGTTTTCCCTTGCCGCCGCGCATGCGGCGCCAGCCATCGAAAAGAATACCGGCAATGACAATAATGCCGATGACGATCAGCCACTCGCGCAGACCGATTTCCATGTAATCCCGTGCCTCTATAAAAAATGCTGAAAAATAAGGGGTTTACAACCTGTAAACACCTTTAAAACGTGGCGCCAACTCTATGTTCTGACAGGCGTTTTACCCACGTATACGAAAAATTGACATTAAACTAGCACGACCAAAGGTAACTTTACACCGTCTATAACATTGGCTTTAGCGAATATGTCGATTGGCCAGCAAGTTAAGACCAGTAAATTGTCTTACAGTCGTTCAACACTTGTCCTACAGTCGGCGACTCAGGCATCCACCATCGCCATCGCCTCCTCGACATCCACTGCCACCAGACGCGAACAACCGGGCTCGTGCATCGTGACACCCATCAGTTGATCCGCCATTTCCATGGCGATCTTGTTGTGGGTGATATAGATGAACTGCACCGTTTGCGACATCTCTTTAACCAGCCGTGCGTAGCGTCCAACGTTAGCGTCATCCAATGGCGCATCAACCTCATCGAGCATGCAGAACGGCGCCGGGTTCAACTTGAAGATCGCAAAAACCAGGGCCAATGCCGTCAGGGCTTTTTCGCCACCGGAGAGCAAATGAATGGTGCTGTTCTTCTTTCCGGGCGGCTGCGCCATGATCGTCACCCCTGTATCGAGTAGATCTTCGCCCGTCAGTTCCAAATACGCGCGACCGCCACCGAAAACTTTTGGGAAAAGCGCCTGTAAACCGCCATTGATCTGATCAAAGGTATCTTTGAAGCGGTTGCGCGTTTCCTTGTCGATCTTGCGAATCACGTTTTCCAGTGTCTCGAGCGCTTCCACCAGATCGGCGTCCTGCGCATCCAGATAACGTTTACGCTCGGATTGTTGCTGGTATTCGTCGATGGCCGCGAGGTTGATCGCACCGAGGCGCGCAATGCGCGCTGCAATACGCTCGAGTTCTTCCTCGGCGGCTTTTTCGCTGGCTTCGGCGGTCAGCGTGGCGAGCACACCATGCAGGTCGTAACCGTCTTCGAGCAACTGGTCCTGCAATGCCTTGCGGCGCACGGTCAGGGCTTGCCATTCCATGCGCTGGTGTTCGAGCTGACTACGGATCAGCTGCGATTGCTGCTCGGCCTGGCTGCGGCGTTTCTCGGCATCACGCAATTCGCGGTCGGCATCTTCCAGGGCGATCTGCGCGGTCTTGAGTTCTTCGTCGACGGTCATGCGCTTGTCGAGCAACTCCTCAAGTTTCAGACGCAGCTCTTCCAGCGGTGCTTCGCCCTCCTCCAGATTGAGGCTCAATTGCTCACGCTTTTCGGTCAGGCGCTCGGACTGCATTTCCAGACGCTCCAGCGCCTGGCGCGTCGAATCATGCTGCGCCTTGAGAGAACCCAGGCGCACCGCCAGTTGATGGGCGTGATCCTTGTGCTGCCGTGCCTCCTGACGCACTCGGTCAAGTCGCTCGCGCAAGCTGTCGCGTTGGGCCAGCAGCAACTCGCGCTGCTCAGTGTCCAGCGCCATGCTGTCGAGAGCTTCCTGCAATTGCAGGCGCGCTTCTCCGATGCTTTCGTGCTCAAGAGTGCGTTGTTCGCCCAACTCGGCAATCTCTTCATCGAGGCGGGTGCGGCGCAAGGTCAACTGTTCGGCCTTGGCTTTGCCGGCCGACAATTGAGCTTTCAATTCGCCTTGCTGACGGGCTTCGTCTTGCAGCAAACGACGCAAATGTTCGCGGCCGTTTTCTTGCTGACGTTGTTGCGCCCGCAGGTTTTGCAACTGACTTTCCAGGGTTTCGACGGTGGCTTCAAGCGCTTCGCGATCTTGGCTCAGTTGCTGAATTTCCTGACCACGGGCCAGCACACCGCTTTCTGCTTCACTGGCGCGGCGCACGCGCAGGAAGTGCCGGCCAACCCAGTAACCGTCGCGACTGATCAGGCTCTGCCCGGCGGCCAACTGACCGCGTAGGGCCAGGGCCTGCTCAAGACTTTCCACCGGTTTGACCTGGCCGAGCCACGGCGAAAGATCGATCTGCGCCTCGACCTTGTCCAGCAAGCTGCCAGGCACTCGCACGCCATCGCTGACCGGGCTGAGCAAACGCAGATCGCCTTGGGTAAACCCGGACAGATCGAAATCGTTGAAGTCGTCCACCAGCACCGCTTGCAGGTCGGCGCCGAGCACGGTTTCTACCGCCAACTCCCAACCGGCTTCCACTTTCAGCCCTTCAGCGAGTCGCGGGCGATCAGCCAAATGCTGTTCGCGCAGCCATTCTGCGGTGCCAGTGCCTGGGTCGAGTGCGGCTTGTTGTAAGGCTTCCAGCGAAGCCAGCCGCCCATTGAGCCGTTGCAGATCGCCCTGCGCCTGTTGCTGCGCCGACAGCGCTTGCTGCAATTGCTGGCGCAGTTGTTCAAGCTTTTCAACCTGAGCTTCTTCACTGGTCTGCAAATCCTCGAGGGTCGCCTCGGATTCAGCGAGTTGCTCATTGAGCTCCATGATCGCCGCATCTTCCGGGTCCGCCGAGAGCAAGGCGCGTTCTTCACCGAGGCGCTTCTGGCGATCGGCCAGACGCTCCAGGCTGGTTTCCAGCTGCTGGATACGCGACTGCTGGACTTCGGCCTGACGCCGAGGCTCGGCGGCGGTCAGGTTGAATGTGTCCCACTGCTCCTGCCAGCCGTGCATGGTGGTTTCGGATTCTTCCAGCGCGGCGGCGGCCTCTTCGGCAGCGGCGCTGGTAATTTCCTGCTCCGGGGTGAGTGTGTCCAGCTCTTCACCGAGGGTCAGCAGCAAGGTGCGGTCAAGGCTCAGGTGCGATTCGGTTTCCAGGCGCGAACGCTCGGCTTCTTTCAAGTCGTCCTGCAACTGGCGCAAGCGCTGCTGACCGTGCTGGATGCTCTGCTCGACCCGGGCGATGTCGCCGCCGACCGAATAGAAGCGCCCCTGCACCAGATTGAAGCGCTCGGACAGATCATGGTGCCCGTCACGCAAGCGTTCGATGCTGGCATCGGCGTTGCGCTGCTCGGCCACCAGCGCTTCGAAACTGATTTCCTGGGTGCCGATGATCGCTTCACGCTGGCCAACCTGATCGTTCAGATCCTGCCAGCGCAGGGCCGACAGTTGCGCCTTGAGCTGACGCTCCTCGCCCTTGAATTCCTGATACTTCTTGGCCGCCTCGGCCTGACGGTGCAGGCGTTCGAGCTGACGTTCGAGCTCTTCGCGCAAGTCGGTCAGGCGGGCGAGGTTTTCGTGAGTACGGCGGATGCGGTTTTCGGTCTCGCGCCGGCGCTCCTTGTACTTGGAGATCCCCGCCGCTTCTTCGATGAAATTGCGCAGGTCTTCGGGCTTGGACTCGATCAGCTTGGAGATCATCCCCTGCTCGATGATCGAGTAGCTGCGCGGGCCCAGGCCGGTGCCGAGGAAAATGTCGGTGATGTCCCGGCGACGGCATTTGGTGCCGTTAAGGTAATAGGTGGTCTGGCTGTCGCGGGTCACTTTGCGGCGAATGGAAATCTCCGCGTAGGCCGCGTATTCACCGAGCAGGGTGCCGTCGGAGTTATCGAACACCAGTTCGATGCTCGCCTGACTCACCGGTTTGCGGCTGGTGGAACCGTTGAAGATGACGTCGGTCATCGACTCGCCGCGCAAATTCTTGGCCGAGCTCTCGCCCATCACCCACCGCACGGCATCGATGATGTTCGACTTGCCGCAACCATTGGGCCCGACCACCGCCGCCATATTACTGGGGAAGTTCACCGTGGTCGGATCGACGAAGGATTTGAATCCTGCCAGCTTGATGCACTTGAGCCGCACGCTTAAGCGTCCGTCAGGGCAGAGATCACCAGATCGCAACTGCGCTGGCCGTAAGCCGTCAGCACTTCGCGGATCTGTGGAAAGTCACGGGCAACCACGGCGGCGAGCAGGCGTTCGAACAGCTCCAGATACTCGCTCATCGAGGCCTTGCGCTGATCCAGGGCAAGGAAGTAGGCACGACTCATGGCCGGCTGCAGATTCTCGACGGTTTCCTGTAGATAAGGATTGTTGGCGAACGGATACGTGGCGCGCATCACATTGAAACTGTCGTCGACGAAGGTATGAATGTCCTGACGTTCGTAGCTGGCGGTCAGGCGCTGCTGGATCTGCACGAACGGCGCCAGGTCGGCCTGGACTTTCCAGCCAGTGGCCACGGCGTTGGCCAGCAGGATGTACATCTCGCCCATCAGCGTGCACAGGCTCCGCACCTTGTGCGCGGTGAGCTCGGTCACGTGGGCGCCACGTCGCGGAAGGATCGCGATCAGGTGACGACGCTCGAGAATCAACAAGGCCTCGCGGACCGAACCACGGCTGACGTCGAGCGCCTGCGTGACCTTCTGTTCCTGGATGCGCTCCCGGGCTTCATTTCACCACGAATGATGCGTTCGGCGAGGTGGTGAGCGATTTGCTCGGCGAGGCTGTCCGGCGCCTTGAACGTCATGGTTGTCCTTCAAACTCTTCGATCTGCACAAGCGGCGCAGTGTAGCGCAATTGATACGTCTTGGCGGAGTGCCCGGCCGGCGGTTTTTGGCACGATTCAAGCAAAAAGCAGCCTATCCCGCGAGGTCAATACTGTAGGAACGAGTCGGTGATCGACGAAATGCACTTTCCTGACCTTTAAGTCAGAAAATCATTGACCGCAAAGTCAGACCTGCTAAATTCAGGTCAAGTCGGTTAACAACAATAATGAGTCTGCGAGGCCTTCCGTGATCCAGTTTTACTAAACCAGGAACTCCGTAGCGAGCACGCCCTGGACCCGAACCTGACCGTGCTCAACTATCTGCGCGACCATGTGGGCAAACCGGGCACCAAAGAAGGCTGCGCCAGCGGTGACTGTGGGGCGTGTACCGTGGTGGTCGGCGAGTTGCAGACGGATGACGCTGGCCGCGAACACATTCGCTATCGCAGTCTCAACTCGTGCCTGACGTTCGTTTCGTCCCTGCACGGCAAACAACTGATCAGCGTCGAAGACCTCAAGCACAAAGGCGAGCTACACAGCGTGCAGAAAGCCATGGTCGAGTGCCACGGCTCGCAATGCGGCTTCTGCACCCCCGGTTTGTGATGTCGCTGTTTGCCCTGCAAAAGAACAGCGACGAGCCGGATCATCACAAGGCTCACGAAGCCCTGCCGGCAATCTGTGCCGCTGCACCGGTTATCGGCCGATTCTGGAAGCTGCCGAACAGTCCTGCTGCGGCAAACAGCCTGATCAGTTCGATGCCCGTGAAGCCGAAACCATCGCCCGCCTGAAAGCCATCGCACCCACCAATATCGGCGAACTCAACAGTGGCGACAAACGCTGCCTGGTGCCGCTGACCGTTGCCGATCTGGCCGACCTCTACGACGCTATCCACAAGCCCGCCTGCTGGCCGGTGGCACGGACCTGGCACTGGAAGTCACGCAGTTTCATCGCACCCTGCCGGTGATGATCTACGTCGGCAACGTCGCCGAGATGAAGCGCATCGAACGCTTTGACGACCGCCTGGAAATCGGCGCCGCCACCGCTCTCTCCGACTGCTACGACGCGCTGAAGGCCGAGTACCCGGACTTCGGTGAATTGCTGCAACGCTTTGCTTCCCTGCAGATCCGCAACCAGGGCACCCTGGGTGGCAACATCGGCAACGCCTCGCCGATCGGTGACTCGCCACCGCTGTTGATCGCATTGGGCGCGCAGATCGTCCTGTGCAAGGGCGAAACCCGGCGCACCATGGCCCTGGAAGATACTTCATCGATTACCGCGTGACGGCGCGCCAGGAAAGTGAGTTCATCGAGAAGATCATCGTGCCGCGCGCCAGCGCAGAGCAGCTGTTCCGCGCCTACAAGGTATCCAAGCGTCTGGACGATGACATCTCTGCGGTTTGCGCAGCCTTCAATATCCGCCTCGAAAACGGCGTGATTGCCGACGCCCGCGTGGCATTCGGTGGCATGGCGGCGATCCCCAAGCGTGCCAGCGCCTGTGAGACCGTCCTGCGCAATGCACCCTTCAACAGCGCCACCCTCGAACGCGCCTGCGCTGCATTGGCCGAAGACTTCACACCGCTCTCGGACTTCCGCGCCAGCAAGGAATACCGCCTGCTCAGCGCGCAGAATCTGCTGCGCAAATACTTCATCGAACTGCAAACACCGCACATCGAGACCCGGGTGACCGCTTATGTCTAATCATCACGCCGTAGAGAAGACCCAGGCCGAACTGGCTGAACTGTTCGCCAAGGACCTGACCACCGGTGTCGGCCGCAGCGTCAAGCACGACAGCGCCGCCAAACATGTGTCCGGTGAAGCGCAGTACATCGACGATCGCCTGGAATTCCCCAATCAGTTGCACGTGTACGCCCGCCTTTCGGATCGCGCCCACGCCAGAATCATCAGTATCGACACCGCGCCGTGCTACGCCTTCGAAGGTGTGCGCATCGCCATCACCCACGAGGACGTGCCGGGCCTGAAGGACATCGGCCCGCTGATGCCCGGTGACCCGTTGCTGGCCATCGACACGGTGCAGTTCGTCGGGCAGGTGGTGATGGCCGTGGCCGCCTGTGACCTGGAGACCGCACGCAAGGCCGCGATGGCCGCGGTGATCGAATACGAAGACCTGGAACCGGTGCTGGACGTGGTCGAGGCCTTTCGCAAAAAGCATTTCGTGCTGGACAGCCACACCCATCAACGCGGTGATTCAGTGGGCGCATTGGCGACAGCGAAAAATCGTATCCAGGGCACGCTGCACATCGGTGGCCAGGAACACTTCTACCTGGAAACCCAGATCTCTTCGGTGATGCCCACCGAAGACGGCGGCATGATCGTCTATTGCTCGACCCAGAACCCACCGAAGTGCAGAAACTGGTGGCCGAAGTGCTGGACGTGTCGATGAACAAAATCGTCGTCGACATGCGTCGCATGGCGGTGGTTTCGGCGGCAAGGAAACCCAAGCCGCGAGCCCGGCCTGCCTGTGCGCGGTGATCGCGCACCTGACCGGTCAACCGACGAAGATGCGCCTGCCACGGGTCGAAGACATGTTGATGACCGGCAAGCGCCATCCCTTCTATATCGAATACGACGTGGGCTTGACGACAGCGGGCGCCTGCACGGCATCCAGCTGGAACTGGCGGGTAACTGCGGCTGTTCGCCAGACCTGTCGAACTCGATTGTCGACCGCGCCATGTTCCACTCGGACAACTCGTATTACCTGGGCGATGCGACGATCAATGGCCATCGCTGCAAGACCAACACCGCGTCGAACACCGCTTACCGAGGCTTCGGCGGCCCGCAAGGCATGGTCGCCATCGAAGAAGTGATGGATGCCATTGCCCGCTATCTGGCCCTCGATCCGCTGGCAGTGCGCAAGGCCAACTACTACGGCAAGACCGAGCGCAACGTCACTCATTATTACCAGACCGTCGAGCACAACATGCTCGAGGAAATGACCTCGGAACTTGAAGAAAGCAGCCAGTATTTTGAGCGCCGTGAGGCGATCCGTCGTTACAACGCCAACAGCCCGATCCTGAAAAAAGGCCTGGCGCTGACCCCGGTGAAATTCGGTATCTCCTTCACCGCCAGCTTCCTCAACCAGGCCGGTGCGCTGGTGCACGTCTACACCGACGGCAGCATCCACTTGAACCACGGCGGCACCGAAATGGGCCAGGGCCTGAACACCAAAGTCGCGCAGGTTGTGGCTGAAGTGTTCCAGGTGGAAATGGACCGCGTGCAGATTACCGCGACCAACACCGACAAAGTGCCGAACACTTCGCCGACGGCAGCGTCCAGCGGTGCCGACTTGAACGGCAAGGCTGCGCAAAATGCGGCGGAAATCATCAAGCAACGCCTGGTGGAATTTGCCGCGCGGCAATACAAGGTCAGCGAAGAGGACGTGGAGTTTCACAACGGCCACGTACGGGTTCGCGATCACATCCTGACCTTCGAGGCGCTGATTCAACAGGCGTATTTCAATCAGGTGTCGCTGTCGAGCACCGGCTTCTACAAGACCCCGAAAATCTACTACGACCGCAGCCAGGCCCGTGGTCGGCCGTTCTACTACTTCGCCTTTGGCGCGGCGTGCTGCGAAGTGCTCGTCGACACCCTGACCGGCGAATACAAAATGCTGCGCACCGACATCCTCCATGACGTCGGCGCCTCGCTGAACCCGGCCATCGACATCGGCCAGGTCGAGGGTGGTTTCATCCAGGGCATGGCTGGCTGACCATGGAAGAGTTGGTGTGGAACAACAAAGGCAAGCTGATGACCAACGGCCCGGCCAGCTACAAGATCCCGGCCGTGGCGGACATGCCGCTGGACCTGCGGGTGAAACTGGTGGAAAACCGCAAGAACCCGGAAGACACGGTGTTCCACTCCAAGGCTGTGGGCGAGCCACCCTTCATGCTCGGCATCGCCGCGTGGTGCGCGATCAAGGACGCGGTGGCGAGCCTGGGCGATTACAAACATCAACCGAAAATCGACGCACCGGCGACGCCGGAGCGGGTGTTGTGGGGTTGCGAGCAGATGCGGCAGTTGAAGGTGGCTAAGGCTGCCGAAACCGAGGTTGAGTTGGCTTCGCTCTAAGAACGAGGCGCTGCCTTCGCGGGCAAGCCTCGCTCCTACAAGGGCAATGCAAAACCTGTAGGAGCGAGGCTTGCCCGCGAAGAGGCCCGAACAGACAACAACGATGTCGAGGTGAACATGTACAACTGGATCGACGCCCTCGCCGACCTGCAAAACCGGGGTGAACCCTGCGTATTGGTGACCATCATCGAAGAGCTCGGCTCGACGCCGCGCAATGCCGGCTCGAAGATGGTCATCAGCGCCAACCAGACGTTCGACACTATCGGTGGCGGGCATCTGGAATACAAAGCCATGCAGATCGCCCGCGAGATGCTTGTCAGCGGCAAACAGGACACCCATCTGGAGCGCTTCAGCCTCGGCGCCAGTCTGGGCCAGTGCTGCGGTGGCGCGACGGTATTGCTGTTCGAACCGATGGGCCAGGTCCAGGCGCAGATCGCCGTGTTCGGCGCCGGTCATGTCGGCCGGGCGCTGGTGCCGCTGCTCGCCAGCCTGCCCTGCCGGGTGCGCTGGATCGACTCGCGGGACGCCGAATTCCCGGAGCAGATCCCCCACGGCGTGCGCAAAATTGTCAGCGAAGAACCGGTGGATGAAATCGACGACCTGCCCGCCGGCAGCTACTGCATCGTCATGACCCACAACCACCAGCTCGACCTCGAACTCACCGCCGCGATCCTCAAACGCAACGACTTCGCCTACTTCGGCCTGATCGGCTCGAAAACCAAACGGGTGAAGTTCGAACACCGTCTGCGCGACCGTGGGTTTGACAGCAGCGTGCTGCAACGCATGCGCTGTCCGATGGGCATCGGTGAAGTCAAAGGCAAGTTGCCTGTGGAAATCGCCATCTCCATCGCCGGCGAAATCATCGCCACCTATAACGCCAATTTCGGCCAGCACACCGCCAGCGCCGAACCGATTGCCAAACTGCTGCCCGCTTCACGCCGCAGTCAGGCCGCAAACCTCAAAGCCTCCAATTGAGCTGCTTCATAAATAGAGAGCAACCATGCCACTGACTCGCAAAGCCTACCGCGCCGCCATCCTGCACAGCATCGCCGACCCTGCCGAAGTGGGTATCGAGGCCTCCTACGAGTACTTCGAAGATGGCTTGCTGGTGGTCGATAACGGAAAAATCAGTGCCCTGGGCCACGCCAGCGAATTGCTGCCGACCCTGGCGGCCGATATCGAAATCACCCAATACCAGGATGCGCTGATTACCGCCGGCTTCATCGACACCCACATCCACCTGCCGCAAACCGGCATGGTCGGCGCCTACGGCGAGCAATTGCTGGACTGGCTTAACACTTACACCTTCCCGTGCGAAAGCCAGTTCGCCGACAAGGCCCATGCCGACGAAGTCGCGGACATTTTTATCAAGGAACTGCTGCGCAACGGCACCACCACCGCACTGGTGTTCGGCAGCGTGCATCCGCAATCGGTTAACTCGTTCTTCGAAGCCGCCGAACAGCTGGATCTGCGGATGATCGCGGGCAAGGTGATGATGGACCGCAACGCGCCGGACTACCTGACCGACACCGCCGAATCCAGCTATGTCGAAAGCAAGGCGCTGATCGAGCGCTGGCACGGCAAGGGTCGCCTGCACTATGCGGTCACGCCGCGCTTCGCACCGACCAGCACCCCAGAACAACTCGCCCTGGCTGGGCAGTTGCTCAGCGAATACCCGGATCTGTACATGCAGACCCACATCAGCGAAAACCTCAAGGAAGTCGAGTGGGTCAAGGCGCTGTTCCCGGAGTGCGAGGGCTACCTCGACGTCTACGATCACTACCAGTTGCTCGGCGAACGCTCGGTGTTCGCCCACGGTGTGCACCTGTGCGACGACGAGTGCGCGCGCCTGGCCGAAACCGGTTCGGCCATCGCCTTCTGCCCGACTTCGAACTTTTTCCTTGGCAGCGGTTTGTTCAACCTGCCGATGGCCGAGAAGCACAAACTGAATGTCGGTTTGGGCACCGACGTTGGCGGCGGCACCAGTTTCTCGCTGCTGCAGACCCTCAACGAAGCGTACAAGGTGATGCAAATGCAAGGTGCGCGCCTGAGTCCGTTCAAGTCGCTGTACCTGGCGACCCTTGGCGGCGCCCGCGCGTTGCGACTGGAGGACAAGATCGGCAACCTGCAACCGGGCACCGACGCCGACTTCCTGGTGCTGGACTACAACGCCACGCCGCTGCTGGGTTATCGCTTGAAGCAGGCCAATACCATTGCCGAGACGTTGTTTGTGCTGATGACGCTGGGGGATGACCGGACAGTGCTGCAGACGTATGCGGCGGGGAATCTGGTGCATCAGCGGTAAGAAATTGCAGGCATAAAAATCCCCCGCAATCGTCAGATTCCGGGGGATTTTTTATGCCCCTGTAGGAGCGAGCCTGCTCGCGATGGACTCGAGGGCGCCGCGGGGTATCAGGCTTCCCGCGTAATCGTTGACGACCATCGCGAGCAGGCTCGCTCCTACAGGGGGCGATGTTAGATTTTCGCTGGCGAACGCCCTGGCTTCTTGGTCTGCAACAAATGCGAAAACACTGCATGCAAATCATCCGACGCACTTTCTTCGTCGAGGTTGAGTTTGCTGTCGATGTGATCCATGTGATGCATCATCAGGTCCACTGCCAGCTCAGCGTTGCGCGCTTCGATCGCGTCGATCAGCTGGGTGTGCTCGTCGTAGGAGCAGTGGGAACGGTTGCCGCTTTCGTACTGGGCGATGATCAGCGAGGTCTGCGATACCAGGCTGCGCTGGAAGCTGATCAACGGGGCGTTTTTCGCCGCTTCAGCCAGTTTCAGGTGAAACTCGCCCGACAGACGGATGCCCGCGCCACGATCGCCACGGGAGAAGCTGTCGCGTTCGTCGTTGACCATCTGGCGCAACTCGGCAATTTGCTCGGCGGTGGCATGTTGAACCGCCAGCTCAGTGATCGCACGCTCCACAAGACGCCGGGCCATAAACACCTGACGCGCCTCTTCGACACTGGGACTTGCGACCACGGCGCCGCGATTCGGCCGCAGCAGCACCACGCCTTCATGGGCCAGACGCGACAGCGCGCGGCGAATGATGGTGCGGCTGACCCCGAAAATTTCCCCCAGCGCTTCTTCGCTCAACTTGGTGCCGGGCGCCAGGCGCTGTTCGAGGATGGCCTCGAAGATATGCGCGTAGACAATATCGTCCTGGGTACCGCTGCGGCCGGCTTTACCTGCTCGCGGTTGTTTCTTGAGGGGTTGCAACTGTTCGTTCATGGGCACTCGAGTCGGGAGAACTGCGGCGAATTGACCGTGACTGTAATACGGCACAGTGGGTCGCTGGCAAGTATCGCGTAAAAAACACTGCGATTGTACACAATGGACGGTGGCAACACGACTGTACGGCTCTTTGTCGCTTCCGCTGTATAGCAACGCCTGCTTACATTTGAGTTTAGGCTTAAACCCGTAACTGTAGGAGCGAGCCTGCTCGCGATGGTCGTCAACGATAACGCTGGATGCCTGATTCCCCTCGGCGCTCTGACGTTCATCGCGAGCAGGCTCGCTCCTACAGGGGGATTTCATCAATACCAGGATCACTGCCGTCATGAACGACACGACGCACACGCAACTGCGCCCATTGGCCGACACGTCACCCTCAGCCATCGTCGCCGGGTTCATCGCCATGATGACCGGCTACACCAGTTCCCTGGTCCTGATGTTCCAGGCCGGGCAAGCGGCGGGCCTGACCAGCGGGCAGATTTCGTCGTGGATCTGGGCGATTTCCATCGGCATGGCGGTGTGCTCGATCGGCCTGTCGTTACGCTATCGCACACCGATCACCATCGCCTGGTCGACCCCCGGCGCTGCACTGCTGATCACAAGCCTGGGCGGCGTGAGTTATGGCGAAGCCATCGGGGCCTATATTACCTGCGCAGTGCTGGTGACGATTTGTGGCCTGACCGGTAGCTTCGAGCGCTTGGTGAAAAAAATTCCCGCATCACTGGCAGCGGCATTGCTGGCGGGGATTCTGTTCAAGATCGGCAGCGAAATTTTCGTCGCCGCCCAGCATCGGACCGCACTGGTGCTGGGCATGTTCTTCACCTACCTGGTAATCAAACGCTTATCACCGCGCTATGCGGTATTGGGCGCGTTGTTGATCGGCACAGCATTGTCAGGGTTCATGGGACTGCTGGACTTCAGCGGTTTTCATCTGGAAGTGGCCACGCCGGTCTGGACCACTCCGCACTTCTCCCTCGCCGCGACGATCAGCATCGGCATCCCGTTGTTCGTGGTGGCAATGACCTCGCAAAACATGCCGGGCATCGCCGTGTTGCGCGCCGACGGCTACAGCGTGCCGGCCTCGCCACTGATCACCACCACCGGTATCGCTTCGTTGCTGCTGGCGCCGTTCGGCTCCCACGGGATCAACCTCGCGGCCATCAGCGCGGCGATCTGCACCGGGCCGCATGCCCATGAGGATCGCAACAAACGCTATACGGCAGCGGTGTGGTGCGGGATTTTCTACGGGATCGCAGGTGTTTTTGGCGCGACACTGGCTGCGTTGTTTGCCGCACTGCCCAAGGAATTGGTGCTGTCGATTGCAGCATTGGCGTTGTTCGGCTCGATCATCAACGGCCTGAGCATTGCCATGAGTGAAGTGAAGGAACGTGAAGCGGCGCTGATCACCTTTATGGTCACGGCGTCAGGGCTGACGCTGTTTTCCATCGGTTCGGCGTTCTGGGGGATTGTTGCGGGGGTGGTCACGTTGATGATTTTGAATTGGCGCAAAGCTTAGGGACCTCAAAAGCTTCGCGGGCAAGCCTCGCTCCTACAATGGTCTCCTGTAGGAGCGAGGCTCGCCCGCGAAGGCATTTCCGGGATCGCCATCGCAACCAAGCCATGAACCAAAAAGCAGGCACAAAAAAACGGCGACCCTCGGGTCGCCGTTTTTTCAGATCATCAAGCTACCGGATTGATCGGCTTTTCCGGGTACCAGACGTCCATCAGCGGGCTGACTTCAACGCTGGTCAGCTCGGTGCGGCCTTTGAGCCAGGCTTCAACGGCAGCGCGCTGTTCAGCGCTGACCGAGCCACGCTTCTGCAGGCAAACCAGACCGTAGTCGTCACCGCCAACATAACCCAGACCGTTGGCTTCCATGGCTTCTTTGAGGAACGCATCGAGGAAAGCATCAATGGCTTCATCAGCCAAATCTTCTTTGAAATCCAGGTTCAGCTCGAAACCCAGCTCTTGAAATTCATCAACGCACAGTTTTTTGCGCAGACGCTGGGAACGGTTAGTCGCCATTGGAACAATCCTCTTAAGTAATAACGGCCGGCACTTTACCAGTTTAAGCCGCCGATTGCCCGCCTCTGAACGGCGCGCGCCCTACCGCCGGTAAAAAAATAGCCGATAACAAGACCAAGGCACGGCACAAGCCACGACACCTTGGGGCATAATGCCGACACTTTTGTGACCGCTGAGGGTTTTCATATTCACGCCCTCGTCTTTTCCCCCTCGACTGTAGGGTTTTATTTCAGATGATCAAATCGTTGCGTCCACTGCTGCTGGCTAGCCTCCTATTTCCGCTGGCCCTCCCCGTTTCCGCTGATCCGATCAATACCGCTTTGTCGCCCAATGTTGAAAAAGCCCTCAAGGCCAGCAAGTTGCAGGACAACGCCCTGTCGCTGGTGATGATTCCGCTCACCGGGCCCGGCACCGCCACCGTTTTCAACGCTGATGTTTCGGTCAACCCGGCCTCGACCATGAAACTGGTGACCACCTACGCGGCCCTGGAAATGCTCGGCCCGAACCACCAGTGGAAAACCGAGTTCTACACCGATGGCACCCTCAGCGGCGGCATCCTCAACGGCAACCTCTACCTCAAGGGTGGCGGTGATCCGAAGCTGAATATGGAAAAACTCTGGCTGCTGATGCGCGACCTGCGCGCCAACGGCGTGACCCAGGTCACCGGCGACCTGGTGCTGGATAAAAGCTTCTTCGTGCAACCGCAACTGCCGGAGTTCAACGACGACGGCAACGATGAGAACAAACCGTTCCTGGTCAAACCCGACTCGTTGCTGGTTAACCTCAAGGCCCTGCGCTTTGTTGCGCGCAACGACGGTGGTCGGGTGCTGATCTCCGTGGAACCGCCGATTGCCAGCATTCGCATCGAGAATCAGGTCAAAGCGGTCAATTCCAAACAGTGCACCGGCGGTGTGCGTTACAACCCGGTTTCTCAGGCCGATGGCAGCGTGACCGTGACGGTCGGTGGCCAATTGGGTGATGGTTGCAGCTCTCAAACTTACCTGTCGCTGCTCGACCACGCGACCTATACCGCCGGTGCCGTGCGTGCAATCTGGAAAGAGCTGGGTGGCAGCATTCAGGGCAAGGACGTTCTGGCGCCAACGCCTAAAGACGCCAAGGTGCTGGCGCGGGCGTTCTCGCCGGATCTTGCGGAAATCATTCGCGACATCAACAAATACAGTAACAACACCATGGCCCAGCAGCTGTTCCTGAGCCTGGGGCAGAAATTCCGCACCGATGCCGATGCCGACGACGCCAAGGCTGCCCAGCGAGTTGTGCGTCAGTGGCTGGCGAAGAAAGGCATCACCGCGCCACACCTGGTGATGGAGAACGGGTCTGGCCTGTCCCGCGCCGAACGCGTCAGCGCCCGGGAAATGGCTTCGATGCTGCAAGCCGCATGGCGTAGCCCTTACGCCGCCGAGTACATCAGCTCGATGCCGATAGCCGGCACCGACGGCACCATGCGCAAACGCCTGAAGACCACCGCGATGCGCGGTGAAGCTCACGTCAAGACCGGCACCCTGAACACCGTGCGCGCAATCGCCGGTTTCAGCCGTGACATCAACGGTAATACCTGGGCGGTGGTAGCGATCCTCAACGACAAGGCCCCGTTCGGCGCATCGTCGGTGCTCGATCAGGTGCTGCTGGATCTGTATCGCCAGCCGAAACTGCCACAGACAGCTTCGGTGTTGTAAAGCTGTAGGAGCCGGCTTGCTGGCGAAAGCGGAGTGCCAGGCATCATCAATGTTGACTGATGCGCCGCCATCGCCAGCAAGCCGGCTCCTACAGGTTTTGTGTACTACCCGAATCAGTTAATCTCCCCCTGCACCCGATCCCTACCCTCCTGCTTCGCCGCATAAACCCCCGAGTCCGCCCGCAGCAACAGCGCATCCGCGCCCTCGCCGCACCGCCAACTGGCAATCCCGAAGCTGGCGGTCACGACCCCCACTTCATCGATCGGCGCACTACGCAACCCTTGCCACAGCTCCAGCGCCAGAACATAGGCGTGTTCACCGGCAATATCCGGGCACAGCACCATGAACTCTTCACCGCCCAAACGGCAGAACACATCCGTGCGCCGCAGCCGATGACCAATACGCTCGCACACAGCCCGCAACACCCGATCGCCTACGGCGTGACCATACTGATCATTGATGCGTTTGAAGTGGTCGATGTCGAGCATGATCACCGACAGCTCGCCGCCACCGCGCTCCACCCGGGCCATCTCGGTAGTCAGTCGCTCCTGGAAATAGCGGCGATTGTGGATACCGGTCAGTGAGTCGGTGACCGACAGCGCGCGCAGTTCTTCCTCTACCCGCTTCAAATCGGAAATATCCGAAATATAGCCATGCCACAGCACGCCGCCACCGGGGAGCTCTTCCGGTGTCGCCTCGCCGCGGACCCAGCGCAGGCCACGCTGGGGCAACTGCACGCGGTACTCCTCGCGCCAGGGGCTGAGGGTGTCCGCCGAGGCCCGGATCGAAGCGCGGACGCGAGTCGTGTCTTGAGGATGAATCCGCATGAAGATCGCTTCGGCGTTGAGCAGCAATACGTCCGGGTCCAGTTCATAGATCTCGCGAATGCCGTCGCTGGCGTAGATCACACTGAAGCGACCGTCGAATTCCATCTTGAACTGGTAAATGCCGCCAGGCACATGGGCGCTGAGTTTCTTCAACAACAGGTCCCGCGCAGCCAGCGCTTCGTGCACGCGTTTGCGTTCGGTGATGTCGATGCAGACCGCCAGGTGCCCGACCCACAGGCCTTGCTCGTCGAGCACCGGAGTGGCCAGCATATTGACGATCAAGTGACTGCCATCACCACGCACCAGTGTCCACTCCCGCGCTTCGTGCCCGCCCTCAAGGCTGCCCTCGACCAGCATCGCGTGGCAGGCCGGCACCGGCTTGCCAAAAAGCGCGCTTAACTCGACGGAACGAGCGGTGAGTTCCCGGGGCAGATGCAGGTTTTCCAGGGTCATGTGCCCCACCACTTCGGCGGCGGTGTAGCCCAGCATTTGTTCGGCACCGGCATTGAAGGTGCTGATTACCCCCGCAGGTCCGTGGCAATGATCGCCACTTGGGTGGCGGCATTGAGCACGCCGCGCAACTGGCCGTGGGTTCCTCGCAGCTCCTGTTCGCGAGCGCGCAATTGCTCGGTCCGCTGCTCGACCATTTTTAGCGCGCGCTGCCGCTGACTGACCAGCACGTAGAGCAACGCGCTGAGCAACACACTCAGCAAACCACCGAGCACCACCATGGTGGTGACCGAAGAATGGTTGGCGAGCAGAAAAGTTTCGCTGGGCTGGATGTCGACTTGATAGTCATGATCAGCCAGGCGCAACAGTCGGGTCGCGGACAACTCACTGACGGCGGGAGCGTTCGGCGACTCGAACAGCACCTCGTGCTGTTCATCTGTGGATAAATCGAGAATGCGCACCGAGAGATAATCACGGCCCGCCTCCGGCAAGTCATCGGCCAGCAACTGACGCATGCTGATCACCGCCATGACATAACCGAACGGTTTGCTGATTGCGCCCTCCGGACTATTGCGCAGCATGACGGGTGCGACCAGTAGCACGCCCCGCGCATACGCCGGTTCGATGCTGACCAGGTGCATCGGTTGCGATACCGCCATGCGCCCGTGCTGATCGGCACGCTCCAGAGTCGCACGTCGCAATGGTTGAGCCAGCAAGTCGTAGCCGAGCGGCGAACCGAGTTTGCTTTGCGTTTGGCTGTACAGCACCACCACATACTCATCCCGCTCGGCGGCCAATTGCAGTTGGCCGTCGGCATTGAGTTCGCGCACGGTAAACCCACTCAGGCCCTCAGCCCGCACACGCTGCTCGAACGACGCACGCTGGTCGCCAGTGACCCGTTCGGCGAACGAGTACGCCTGGGTCCGGTGCAACAGAGGTTGGGTATAGCCGTTGAATTCCTCACGGGAAACCGTATCGGAATTGGCAAAGAACCGGCGCAGGCCATCGAGGCGCTGCTCCTGATCTTCGAAACGTTCTTCGATGCGGCTGTAACGTTCACTGGCCAGGAGTTGGAAACGTTGCCGCAATTGATGGTGAAACAGATTGAGTGTCGACCAGGCCAGCAATCCGGTGAGAATTCCGCCGACGAACAATACCAGGAGCGCGACCAGCCAGGCCGAAACATCTTCGCTGATAAAACCCAGGATCTTTGGGCGCACGGCGTGCAGCGACATAAACGCAACTCAAAACGCCAGGTGCGGGAAAGCCCTTTGGCCCTGAGTTGAGTTATAGCTATTAGCCATCAATTTGACCAGCACCCTGTAGGAGCGAGCTCTGCTCGCGATGGTCGATAACGATTACGCGTGCTTACTGGGTAAACGTGGCGCTCTCAGGTTCATCGCGAGCGCGCTCGCTCCTACAGGGGGTCAACCATCAACGTGCCGTGATTTTCCAGGCGCGGTGGATCTTGGCATTACGGGCAAAATCCGGATCAATGGTCTGAGCGGTGATCTCCTCGACGGCATAGCGCTGGCTGAGGTTTGGCTCCAGCTCGAACTTGCGGAAGTTATTGGAGAAGTACAAAACACCGCCGCTTGCCAGCCGTGCCATGGCCAGGTCGATCAATTGCACCTGGTCACGCTGCACGTCGAAGATGCCTTCCATGCGCTTGGAGTTGGAGAAGGTCGGCGGGTCGATGAAGATCAGGTCGTACTCTTCACGACTGGCTTCGAGCCAGGCCATTACATCGCCCTGCTCCAGACGGTTCTTGTCGGAGAAGCCATTCAACGACAGGTTGCGACGCGCCCAATCCAGGTAGGTTTTCGACAAGTCGACGCTGGTGGTGCTGCGCGCACCGCCCTTGGCCGCGTGCACACTGGCGGTGGCGGTGTAGCAATACAGATTGAGGAAGCGTTTGCCGGCCGCCTCTTTCTGAATGCGCAGGCGCATCGGTCGGTGGTCGAGGAACAGGCCGGTGTCGAGATAATCGGTGAGGTTGACCAGCAGCTTCACGCCGCCTTCATTGACCTCGACGAACTTGCCCTGCGCAGCCTGGCGCTCGTACTGCTTGGTGCCGCTCTGGCGCTCGCGACGCTTGACCACCACGCGGCTCTTGTCGATGTTCAACGCCTGCGGAATCGCCGCCAGGGCATCAAACATGCGCGCCGAGGCTTTTTCCGGGTCGATTGATTTAGGGGCGGCGTATTCCTGGACGTGGACCCAATCTTGATACAGGTCGATGGCCATGGAGTATTCCGGCATGTCGGCATCGTAGACGCGGTAGCAATCGATGCCTTCACGCTTGACCCACTTGCCCAGGGCCTTGAGGTTCTTTTGCAGGCGGTTGGCAAACATCTGCCCGCCTTCGCTCAGGCGTGGCTGTTCGACCACCGGCGCGGGCGCCGGAGCCGGTTTGATCGGATTGCCGTTCTTGTTGTACTGGCGCTCTTGCGGCTCGCTAGGGGCTTGATCGTAGGCCGCCTGTTCACGCTCGGCTTGACGTTGCTCCGGGGTGCGACGCTCGCCCGTCACGAACTGATCCGGCAATACCTTGATCAGCAGCAGCTTGCACGGCAAGGCGCCGTTCCAGAACGAATACTGTTTGTGGCTGCGGATGCCCATGCGCTTGCCCAGGTCCGGCGCGCCGGTGAACACCGCCGCTTCCCAGTTCAGGCAGGCCTGACGCAGACGTTCGCCAAGGTTCTGGTAGAGGTAGAGCAGGCTCGCCTCGTCGCCCAGACGCTCGCCGTATGGAGGGTTGCAGATCACCAGGCCTTTCTGGTTCTGGTCGGGACGCGGCTCGAATGTCGCAACTTCGCCCTGATAGATTTTGATCCACTCGCTCAGGCCGGCACGCTCGACGTTGTTGCGGCCCGGTTGAATCAGGCGCGGATCGGCTTCGTAGCCGCGAATCCACAGCGCTGGTTTGGCCAGGCCGGCAGCTGCACGCTCGCTAGCTTCTTCATGAAGTTTTTTCCACAACGCCGGGACGTGACCCAGCCAGGCGGTGAAGCCCCACTGCTCGCGGCGCAGGTTCGGCGCGATATCGGCAGCGATCATCGCCGCTTCGACGAGGAATGTACCGACACCGCACATCGGGTCCGCCAGCGCGCCGCCTTCGGCCGCGATACGTGGCCAGCCGGAACGGATCAGGATCGCCGCCGCAAGGTTTTCCTTCAGCGGTGCCGCGCCCTGCTGCAGGCGATAGCCGCGCTGGTGCAGGCTGTGGCCGGAGAGGTCAAGGGAAAGAATGGCTTCGCCACGGTCCAGACGCAGGTGGATGCGCAGGTCCGGGTTGAGTTTGTCGATGGACGGACGGTCGCCCTGCGGGGTGCGCAGTTTGTCGACGATGGCGTCCTTGACCTTCAGGGCGCCGAAGTGGGTGTTGTCGATACCCGAGCCGTGACCGCTGAACTCGACGGCCAGGGTGCCGTCATTAAGCATGTGGTCTTGCCAGTCGATGTCCAGCACACCGTGATAAAGATCTTCGGCGTCTTTCATCGGGAAACGCTTGAGCACCAGCAGCACCCGGTTGGCCAGACGCGACCACAGGCACAGGCGATAGGCGGTTTCCATGGTAGCCATGCCGCGCACGGCAGAAGTGTGCTCACGTGCTTCCTCAAGGCCAAGCCCGACGGCTTCCTCGATGAGCAGGCCTTCAAGGCCTTTTGGGCAGGTGAGGAAGAGTTCGAAACGATCGGACATGAGGATTTCTTTGCCTTTGGCTGAGTGGACCGGCAACGCATTGCCGGCCCGGTTTTCAATCAGGCGCTTTCTCGAAGAGCGCCCGCGTGGCACGAAGGTGTGCCGTTCCACCCTGCTGCTCGGGTTAAATGAGCTTAGATGCAAGGACAGATAAAAAAGTTGATGCAACAAAATGTCATAAGTCGACCCTTCGTCGAATAATGCCGCACTGCAACGCGAGACATTCTCACCAAAGGATTAACCCCGACATCCTGCGGGGGGCCGATCATACAGGGCTTTGACCAATAAAAACGCGACGAACATCATGTTACTTATGGCCATAGCACATTAACGGTTACGTCCTTATGACAAAACGATCATTCCCTCGATGTGACGCATTGGTTAGAACTCAATACAGGTTGGCGCCACAACGGACGTCAACACCTTGGCTCGCCACGCCGGCAGCGAGCCCCCAACGGCAGAGTTTTCTGCCAGACCTCGATTGAGGTCGACGCGATAAAAACAGTCAACAAGTGAGGGCTACACCCTATGAGAAGACTTAAGCGTGATCCGTTGGAAAAAGCATTTTTGCGCGGATATCAATATGGCGTTGGTGGCAAATCCCGTGAGCTTTGCCCATTTACTCTACCGTCGGTACGCCAAGCCTGGATCAACGGCTGGCGAGAAGGACGCGGCGACAACTGGGACGGTATGACCGGCACTGCGGGAATCCATAGACTCAACGAACTTCACGCCGTCGGCTAACACACAGGGCACACACTCCGACACGACAATCTGACTCGTAACGAATTAACCACGCACGTCCCATCCGGACGGCGGGCTCCGGCCCAGGGGCTCCTTTTAAGGAGCCCTTTTTTATGCCTGCTATTTGGTCTTCTTGAATCCTGTAGGAGCGAGCACGCTCGCGATGGTCGTGAACGATGACACTGGGTGCCTGACACCCCGCGGTGTTCTCAGGTACATCGCGAGCATGCTCGCTCCTACAGGGAGGTGCGCTTTATCTCAGAGCTGCGATGGCGTCGACGGATTCGCGGATGAGCGCCGGGCCTTTATAGATGAAGCCCGAATAGATCTGCACCAGGCTCGCACCCGCGGTGATTTTCTCGGCCGCGTGCTTGCCTTCGGTGATACCGCCCGCCGCGATGATCGGCAGGCGACCGCCCAGCTCCGCCGCCAGCACTTTCACGGTGTGGGTGCTCTTGTCGCGAACCGGTGCGCCCGACAAACCGCCGGCCTCGTGACCATGCTCCATGCCTTCGACGCCCACGCGGCTCAGGGTGGTGTTGGTGGCGATGACCGCGTCCATGCCGGTTTCGATCAACGCTTGGGCGACCTGCGCGGTCTCTTCATCGGTCATGTCCGGGCGATCTTGATCGCCAGCGGTACGTGTCTGCCATGACGCAGCGCCAGTTCCGCGCGGCGCGTGGCCAGGTCGGCCAGCAACTGCTTGAGCGAGTCACCGAATTGCAGGCTGCGCAGGCCCGGGGTATTCGGCGAGCTGACGTTGACCGTCACGTAGCTGGCATGGGCGTAGACCTTGTCCAGGCAAATCAGGTAATCGTCGACTGCACGCTCGACCGGGGTATCGAAGTTCTTGCCGATGTTGATACCCAGCACGCCCTTGTACTTGGCGGCCGCCACGCGTGCCAGCAGGTGATCGACACCCAGGTTGTTGAAACCCATGCGGTTGATGATCGCCTCGGCTTCCGGCAGACGGAACAGCCGTGGCTTGGGGTTGCCCGGCTGCGGGCGCGGGGTGATGGTGCCGATTTCGACAAAACCGAAACCCAATTGCGCGAAACCATCGATGGCCGCGCCGTTCTTGTCCAGACCGGCCGCCAGACCCACCGGGTTCGGGAAGTCCAGGCCCATGACATTCACCGGCATCTTTGCCGGGGCCTTACACAGCAAGCCGTTGAGCCCCAGACGCCCACCCGCGCCGATCAGGTCCAGGGACAGATCGTGGGAGGTTTCCGGGGAAAGTTTGAACAACAGCTGACGGGCCAGGGTGTACATGGGCGGGTTTGACTCAAGGCGGCGAAAAGTGGCGGCGATTATAGCCGGGGTTAGTGTAGACAGGCGACCTCTTTGCCTTGGCTCAAGGGACTTCGGTCTCCTTGAACTCATAACTGTTACCGCCGTATTTGGTACAGCCGAAGACCAGAAACGGGTAGAGAAAAGTCGCCATAAGCGCGGTGCTGCCAATCAAGTAATGCGCTTGATCGTCTTCGGCGGCCTCGGAATCAACGAGCAACCACGTTACCGCACTCATCATCAAAGTGATGGCATGGCCCATGGAGAGTCGCATTGCCCCAATATTGAGTAGCGCGTCCGCCCATTGCGACCGAGTAGGCTTTTGTACACCGGCAAGCACCTTCAGCTCCATTTGCCTTTGAGACTCAGGGTCAAAAAAAACCGAGTCCTGCCCCGGTGAAGGAGACAACACATGCCAACTCTTGGCAAGAATGGAGATGACGTCATCCAAGGCCATGCCAAAGCCATTCAACAACCCTTTGATTGCATCTGCCCCAAGACTGTAACCGAGTCCCGCCGCAGCCCTCGCGGGGCCACTCAGCGGTGCCAGTTGACCCAACTCCGCCAGTAAAAACTGAGCTGCGCCATAGGCACCGGCCGATAACCCGGTGGTCCGCACGTTGGCAGATCCCGCATTATCCAGTAGTGGGATGAAGGCGTTGAACAAACCTCTGACCAGTGTGTAAATCAACCCGCCGCTTACGGCCGGTAGCAACTTGTTGATCGCGCCATTGAAATGCGCCGCTATAAGTACTCCCAATGTTACAACCGCCATGCCGACACGTCCCAGGCGCGAGGCTGGGCTCGCTGTCCCGTTACACTCATTTCGAATGGCCCCTATCAAGGTTAACGCCGGTCCAATAAGTGTTATCGCCACGACTGCCCATGCACGAGATGCCTCACTGGAGTCGCCTTCACGCAAGGCTTGCTCGATGTGATAACCAGCGGCCTGGCGCAGCACCTCAGTCAGAGCAACAATCAGTCCCGTGCGCCCGGTGACATTGAGCAGATTGAGTGCAGGGCCTTTGGCAGCTTCAAGCCACTCCATGCCTGCTTGAAGCATGGTCTGCATTCGGCTTTCACGGGTTTGCTCGGTATCTGCGGCATTCAATGCACCTACCTGAACATACAGTTCTTCAATTACGGAATACTTGGGAAATTGCCCATTTCCAACGAAGGTGCGTACCTCCTCTAGCACTCTCTGGTCCGTCTCACCTATTTGACTTTTAATTTGCTCTAACTGACTCGTAACTGCCCGGTCTAGCCGTTCCACGCCTGCTGAGATTTGCCTGCTCGTCCCCAGCTCACTTACTTGAATGTGAGGCGACTCAATCAATGCTGATGGATCAAGCGGTTCTCTGATCGGCATCGAAGTGCTTACTGCCGAGTCGTTATTGGAGCCAGCGACTCGTACTGGCGATCCAGCAATCGATTGAACCATCGCTATGTCTCTTTAATTAATTAAGGATGTTGTCCTGTTGCAAACGCCTCACCACTCACTCCTCTCCCACGCATCGTCCTCCATTGGCTGGAACACCTCGCGCATGTAGCTCTTGACGAAAAGGTCCACGCCAAACGCCAGGCCGTTGGCGCCGCTGACTTCCTTATAGAGCAGCGAGTCTTTCAACTTCTCGTCTTTCAACCGAACCAGAACCTGTAGCGTGACTGCCATCAATGCCTTGGCAGTGGGGTACGCAGGTGATTTTCCATCCGCACTGCGCAATGAGCGCAGATACTCGTAAATGACCTTCTCTCCCCGCCCTTCCATGGCCAACAGCGATTGATACAAGTGCTCGAACTCAATGTCCGGGCGCTTACTGTCAGGCAGCTCTTGGCTGGCGGCGAGCAAGCGCGACTCCAGCGTCTCGACCGACGAAGTCCCATCGCGTTCAAGCGTGCTGGAACGGGATTCAATCTTCATGGCGAAGCTCGCTTGGGACGTTTGAGTGATATCAGAAGTGCGCCCGGTGAAGCTCGAACACAGCTGCGCAAGCGCCTGCATCGAGGTCTGATCCAGGCAACGAACCGCCTCCGGAAGGTTTGCGACGCACGCCAACAACCGCGGCTCCAGTCGTTGCCGGGCGGCTTCAACATCGAATTCGAGCAGTTGATCTGCGAGCCGCACCACGTAGCGCTCCTGCAAGTGATACTCGAGGACCATCTCGCCAGACCACAGCCTGTGCAATCGCTCGCGCAGTTCATTGCCTTGCGACCGAAAGTGCACCGGCAATAGCACTTGCAACACCGCGCCGGAGTCGCGCGCTTGCTCCGCCAGCCACCGCTCCAGCATGGCGTCCAGCCATTCGGAACGACTCAAGGCGTGTGAGAGCAACTCGCCAGTAGCCTGCGCAAGATCCTTGCGCAATTGCAGCCCCAGCGCCTGCGACGCCAGCAAGCCGTCAGCCAGATGCCCCGTCGCGCGCAAGATGCCCTCGGCATAGCCTTCCTGAAAGGCCTGGGCATGAATCGCCTCGGCGTCATGCCGGGCCTGCTCGACACAATCACGGGCCCAGCGTTGCGCCTGATGCTGCAAGGTGCGACGTCGACGCGCGGCAGCAATGTCTTCGCCAGACAGATGCGCATCGCTCGACTCAGGGACTTCAGTCAGGGTTCGGATAGAGTCGAGCATGCTGCACCGCCAAAAAGAAAAGAGCTGTATCGGGTTCTGTGACCGGCCATTGCTTGTGCAAGCGAACAACCGGCTCGGAAAACTGCAAGACCAGGCGTTGCAGCACATGGGCGGTATCTGCTCGTGCCAGCTCCATAACGCATTGAGGCCAGCGGCTTCGACCTGTTCCAGGGAGACAGGCCAGCGCTCGATCGGCGGGCCGCTTCCGGCTCCCTGGCCGAGACCTGCGAACCGTCGAACCGGCAATGGCAGACTAAGCAATGCCGCGCCTCGCGCCAGATCGGGCATCAAGCGATAAGCACCCATCAGCCTTGCGATATAGGGCAATTGTCGCCAATGGCGAATCCATTGAGTCGCCACGACGGTCAGCGGCACCGAAGGCCACGGCCCTTGCAATTCGAGTCCTTCAAGCAATATCCGGTTGAGCAGGTTTCTTGCCTCTGGCCCATCGAATCCCACCGGTACAGGCAGGCGCTGCGGGTGCAAATAACTCAGAGGCTCGGCGAGAATTGCCTGCAGACATTCAGCGTGTGCCATCACGCCGCCCTGCGCTTGATTGGCGGTAGGCCAGGCTGTGCCGCTGACCAACAGTAATCCGCTCACCAGGGCCACCAACCATCCCCAGTGCGATTGCCCCTGCGTTGCCGCCACGGATGGTGCGACATGCTGTGTCGGTGAGCGCTTGGACAGAATGACCGAAATGTTCTCGTACTCGACAGCCGCAAAACTGTTCTTGAGAAATCGCTTGATGTCGGTGATCAGTAACTGCGGTTCGATGTCGCGCTCATGCACCGCAACGGCCGAGAGATGAATGGGCGCTGACTTGCGCCCACCTTCGCCGGCGTCCAGGTCGTAACTGACATGTACCCGCGCAGAACCACACCTTCGAGCACACCCAGCGACTGCTCGATGCGCTGCTCCAGCGCCGAATAAAGCCGGGCTTTTTCAGCGCGTGGCGAGCCACCAGCGAGTCCGCAGGAAACATCTCAGCCACTTGCAGGCGTGGTCGCGAAGGCAACGAATAGAGGTTGAGCAAATCAACCGCTGCGGAAAAATCGACCTGGTCGACTTTCACCGCATAGCCGGATTTGCCAGCGTCGATTTTAACCGCCGCGATGTTGTTGCGTTGCAGCACCGAGAGCACTTCATTGGCCTGTTGCTGGTCCAGCCCTTCGAGCAGATTCGATTGGCGACACCCCGCCAACATCAGGCACAACAGCATCAACAACACGACTGGTTTCATGACGAGCGCAACAGGGTTTCGGCCGTGCCCACCGCTTTGCGGACCAGCGTGTTGAGCAAGTTGATATCCACGTTGTATTGCCCGGTCAGCTCCTGCAATTGCGCCAATACTTCAGGGCTGGTGATGTCGGGGCTTTGCATCAGCTGATTGATCGCGGAAACATCCCGCTCGCTGCTGACCGCAGAACCGCCAAACGCTTCTATCAACCGTGACTCCAGGGAAACGATCGGCCCTTCCTGCGGGCCGCGTAATTGCGTGAAGGCTGTGCGCTGGATTAACGAACCGGCAATATTTTGAATAGACATGCGATGCACTCATGAAAATGGCCATCGTCACGCAGCAATGGCCGGTCAAAGAGGAAGACTTAGCGAGCGGCCTGGATGATCGCCATATCGATATCCTTGAAGCCCTTGATCGTGTTGGTCTGGGCGTTTCGGAACACCGTATAGGACGAAAATGCAGTTTGGTAAGCGGCGAGCAACGCGGGGTCCGACGCATCTTTCTTAAGTTCGGTCAGAGCATTATCCAGCGCGTCCTTGAGTTTTTGGGCACCGTTTTCGAATGCCTCGGCTTGACGCCCGAGGAAATCATCAGCGTAAGGGTTAGGAAACGCTGGAATTCCAATATCGCCTGACATGAATCACCTTCTATCGTTGTGTTGGAAAATGCCAAGACGACGAAGTCATCTTGATGTAGCCCTGCCGGCCGGTTTGAAACGATTTACCCCTGAGCACGTCGTCCATGAGCTCGACAGTGAAATGCACGTAGCGATCCCCCCACTGCCGGTAAAACCCGTCGAAGTACTGGCGAGCGGCGGACAGTTCGGAGTCCTGCAAGTTGCCGGCAAGGGCAAACGAGACACTGTCCCCGTGCTCGACCCGGTTGTAGGTCAGTGAAAGGCGTTGCAAACCTTCCTGCGCCAGATCGGCGAGTAAGTGGTCATCCTGCATCTGCACCGTGACTTCCCGGGCATAGGGAGCTGCCGCCAGCAACACATCGATCAGTCTTTTCTGCTTCTGGGAGTCAGCAGATTGCGCTGGACGCTCAGCAGCAGGCGCGGTATCGACGGGTCCTTGAGATCAAGCGAATGCCAGGCCAATTGCGGATCATGCTCGATCAGCAGTTGCTCCAGCCGACGACGTTCCTGTTCCATCACCAGCACTTTGCCGCTCAGGTTGTTGTGGCGCACCAGCACTTGCCGACTCCAGCCGGCATCGCGTTCGGAATTCACAAAAACATAAACCGAATCGTCACGGCCGCGCAGCACCTCGACCTGTGCACTGGCGCCGGCGATCAATGCGCGGATATCGGATTCGGGTGCTGGCTCCGGCACCGACGACCAAAAGCCAACCGCGACGACAAGCCCAGCCAGCGCCAGACCGCCAGCGACCCATCGAGTCAAAGGTCCACGCCACCACTCAAAAGCGGGTACATCGGATGAGTTGCCGTGTTGCTGTTGCAGAAGTTCAGGCACCCAGGATTGGCCTTCAGGACGCAAGGCGATTTGCAGGCCGCCGATCTGCACCCTGGTCTGAAAGGCACAGTGGCGTAATTCGGCTGACTCGTTGAGCAACCGTAACGACAGACCATCAGGTGAGGCTTGATCGACCAGCACCTCAAAATTGCATCCACCCTGCTCCAATGGAATGAAGATGGCATCCGCCGGGACGCTGGCAGTCAGGGCCCCCTCCCCCAGCAAACCCACAGCCGCTACCACGAACAAGGTCGTGGTTTCGCCGAGGGTGAATTCGCAGCCTTGCAGCGGACCGTTGAGGATCCGCAGAACGCAGGGCTGCTGGGTGAGGGCCGTCAGAACTGTCACCGTTAAAGCTCCAGAGCTGTGAAATGAGCGGGCATGTTAGAAAGGCTGGCTGCGAGATTCCTGATCGAATTCTGCCGATTGCGACCGGTAGACGATCAGAATCTTCAGCCAGCCTGGCGCCGTCACTATCGCGCCAGGGCGATTGCTTGATAGCGCTGCCAGACCTTGCGCGCATAGCGAAGACGCGCGGCTTGCCGGTGGGGTGAATTGCCCGCGTTATAGGCGCCCACCGCCGTCCAGTTGTAACCGTAACGGGCGATAAAACCGGCAAGCACCGAAGCACCGACTTCGACCGACAGGCAAGGATCAGCCAGCAAACGCTGCTCGGAAATGCCCTGGGTTTTCAATCGGAGCAGATGACTGCTGTTGATCTGCATCAGCCCGATATCACGCGTACCATCCTTGTTGTAATTGATTGCATCCGCCAATTGCCCTGACTCGACATCGGCAATTGCCTGAAGCAGTTCAGGTTCGATTGCATGCTTCTCCCCCGCCCGACTCCAGCAGTAGGCATGCGCCTGACCCGCGCCGAAACACGCAAGCAGGATTAGCCACTTGATCCTGCGCTGCGTCATGCCAGACGCCGCCCTTCATCCAGCGCAGGGCGCTTGTGTGATGGGAAATCCAGCGTCGGTGCTTGATACCGAACATCTGTCGCACGCTGCAAGGATTGCCAAAGGGGTGCGACTACTGATCCGCCCTGCAACGGTGACGCTGTTACGCCTATCGCCGAAGGCTCCACCAAGCGCAACCAGTTTGCATACTGGTTGCGGGCAGTGAGTGGATTGGCCCCGAACAGCACGTTCCAGGCCGCCAGCCCCTGCTCACCGACGGCGCTTTCAACCAGCCCAGCCAGATCGAGTTCGTACCAGGCTGCCGCGTACTGGCCGAAATACGCCAACACCACAGCGTGCAAAATAACCAGCAGAGGGCTGCGCGCACCATCTTGCTGCAAGGATCGACGAGCCATGAGCAGTGTTTCTGCGGGGCTTTGCGCCAGGGCGATACGTACGCGCAAGACCTGCGCCCGGACGCAATCGGGGTCATGCACCAGACAATTGTCGATACTCTG
Organism: Pseudomonas sp. ERMR1:02; assembly: GCF_002277815.1. Classification (GTDB taxonomy): domain Bacteria; phylum Pseudomonadota; class Gammaproteobacteria; order Pseudomonadales; family Pseudomonadaceae; genus Aquipseudomonas. The sequence continues at coordinate 14,119 of NZ_NKJI01000009.1, read as the reverse complement.
CGCCGCCTGCTCATTGCGCCGCCAGAACCAGTGATGCCACGCATGGAAGTAGTGAACGTCAGCCTGATCGGCAGTCAACAAACAGCGTTTGAAAAGCACCTGGGCCGCCTGCTCGCAACCGCGCAGGCTGGTGAGCAGGGCCAGGCGAGTCAATGCCAGAGAACTCGAAGGGTCGAGCATCAATGCATTGGTTATCGCCGCCTGCGCCTCTTCAATCGCACGCCCCTGATAGCACAGGCCGATCATCGCCTGCCCCAGCCACGCATCCGCCAAGCCGCACCAGGCGGGCGCATATCCAGCATCTTGCTTAAGGCATTGTCGAAATTGCACCAAGGCATCGCGCAGGCTTTGCGGGGTGTGCTGATGCACGCTGCACAAACCATTGAGATAGGCCACCGCGGCCGGATATGAGCCACAGGAATCACCGACAGGACGCAACCTGGGAACGCGCTGCGCAACTACACAAGTCAACGCTCCAAGTGCTTCCCCTAGGTCACGGGCGTCCAGCGTCTGCCCATGCAACAGCGCGTGATCACTGCCCCGGATCAACTCGATCGACCATTGGTGTTGCGCACTCGTATCGGTAAGCCGCCCACTCAGGCAGTAGTCCACGGACAATTGCCCAACCAGCGACTGCACATCAACCGGTTGTTTGCATGAGGCCATTAATCCTGAGGGAATGACGTGCAGCGCACCGCCGAACGCGGTGGTCAACTGACGAATCATCACATCCTGCAGATCCAGCGCCGCCGACTGGTCCAGATTGCGAAAAGGCAGAACGGCCAGCGAAGGCGCCGAGGCCTGCGCCTGCCCCGGCTCATCTAGCTCAACAACCGGACAGGTGAATCGATAACCCTGGCCGTACACGGTCGCAATGAAATCCTTGTTGTCCTTGAGCAGCTTGCGCAGTGCGTAAATACAGCGGGTCAACGACTCCTCGGCGGCATCCATCTCGGGCCATACCAGATCCAGCAAATGATCCTTGTTGACGACCGTACCCGCTGACTTCAGTAGCAGGCGCAGTACGTTCAACTCTTTGGGGGGGACGTGAACTCCTTGTCCATCTCGCATCAGCGTTCCATCGCTTTGCAATTGCCAGTGGTCAAAAACGAATGACTTGACCGGCGTTTGATCAGTTGCACTGTCCATAATTGGAGACTTCTCTATAGAAAGGTACTGAAGCGCAAATGAGCCTGTGGCTGGTCAGGCTCAAGATGACACGGTGCGTGACTATAGGAAGTTGAGTCGGACTAATCCGTAGGACCGGACCCGTCAAATCAAGAGAATTTCGGTAAAAGTTGTAGGTATATTCGCTGGCGTGTACTTACCGCCATCATTAAAACCGACTACCGTTAATCACCTCATCAAACTCATCTCCCTCACCAAAATACAAATATCTTTCACCGTCTTCCACTCCTCCACCCCTGATTCAGACAACTCAATACCGAACATCTCGTTCAGTGCCATCACGACTTCAACCATACTTATGGAATCCATATATAAATCCTCCACCAATCGCGACTCAACCTCAACTTGCCGACGACCAACAAACAAAGTGGCAGCCAACACACATATTACCTGACGATCAATTTCAAGTTCCACGCTCAATATATCCATCTATTCGCAAATCGCCGTAGACTCTAAACCTTTCAGAAATAACATTTTTCTGCAAAAATATTTGTATTTGAGACATAAAATAATCAATCTACTTCCGCAAAAAAATCGACACAAGCACCATAAGTGAGCATTACAAATCAAATATAAACGGATTACTCACAGCACCAAAATTTGGTATTCCGGCAATGGATCCAATGGTATCTGTTACAGGAATAAAATACCGCCCACCATTTCTACTTAGAATCATATCAATAACCCCATTCCCTTTTAGGCAATCAATAATCTCATCAAGACCAAAAGATCTTGCATTGTTAAGCGGGTGATCGGCTTTATTCACCCATACATGAAGATGTAAAGTTGCTGTCTTTTCGGCTACTGGAAAATGAAAAAAAAGCTTTACCTTATCAACGTCACGATCAACGCCATACACGCTGAACAGATTTTCAAACACATCCTCCCTCAATTTTTCCAACATGGGGATATCTCCCACGTCAAAATCAAGAATAGACGAAAGATATTTGACACCAGTCCCTGACTCTATCTCATATAAAGAGCGGTTTCTGTCGGCAAAATTTTCTTTCCGCTGTTCATCAAAATGCAAATCACAGTTCCCATCCAGCCCATTAATAAAAGACATATTTTGATTCGGGTGAATTGCCCACGCTCCTAACGTGATACCGGACATCCTGTCCTTTAAAAACGTAGGCTCCTCTGAATATTCCTTGAAGTCCACATAAGGCAAATTTGGAAAAATCAAAAACCCGTTAGAACTAGCGTTAATGGGAGAAAATACGAAAACCGTTCTTTAGCAAGATCAAAACCCGACAAATCTTTACACGGAACCATATCAAGAAGATCCCGTAAAACTGCGTTACGCCTACAACATCATGATAAGTATTCTTTAACATTTCCAGACTAGCCTTATTAAAGGCCAGTACATTACATTCTGGAGATTGATATTTTTTTGCACCTACACCCGAATAAAACCGAAACTCACCATAACGATCTCCGGAGTTTTGGTCAGAAACAAACAACCCGGATTCCAGCTTAGACTCTCCATCAAGAGCCTTATGTGAAAAAACAACAGGGGATCGCCTATCAAGTGCATACTCCAATTTTACTAATGAAGCATCTACACCAAGACCATCCAACTTTCGCTGCAATACATCACTGGAGTTATTTGCGGTAACGAGAGACGATCGTACCCTCTCCCCATTTTTTTCTAAAGATGGACTTTCAACACCTCTATAATATGCTGCATTTATAGATAAATCAGAGCTCAATCGCGGCCCCATAACTTTCTCCAGCCAGCTTTAAAATTACAATTGAAAAATTAACTTACCTTTAAGGCCCTGCACCTTCCGCACAAAACATTTAGCCAGTCCATCTAACAGATCACAAATTCCGCACCACCAAAAAAAAAAAAAGACCAAGCGACACTCTTAGTGCGCAGTACAACTTCACACCCCGCTCGACGATTAGTTTCTGCAAACCCTATTACGCTTAACTACCACCCCTGAATCCTGAAACTCAGAAATTCAACATAGCCTTCAACATGTCGGCAAATTGATTCAGATGCGATGAAAGCGTTTTATTGAAATTGTCATGATAAGAGTTGGCATTCGAATACTTCTGCGTGAAGGACTGCAGCATGTTTTTCATGCGCTCTTCCTGGGCGTTGAAGCCGGTTTGCCAGGCCTGGAATCTCGCGGTGTCCCATGTCACGGTATCACCCGCCGGAAGGCTGTTCTTCATGGTCAACAACGGACCTGTATCGATGACTACGCAATAGGTGCCATCGGCATTTTTCTTGACGCAACCGGGAGGTAGGCCAAGTGCTTCTTGCCACTTCTTTGCCTCTTCCTCGCTCACACCACCGCTACCGGGTTTCGGGAACAGCACAGAGGCCGGGTTGGGGTGGCTGTATTTTCCAGCAGTTTATCCAGCGCATCCCGCAATGCGCCGGTGTTCAGAGTGACCTCTTTGCCGTCGTTCGCCCCTTCAATCCAGTCCTTCAACATCGCGGTTATATCTGTGTTGAAGTCTTTGAAGAAGTCCGAGTAGGCGGCGATGATGTGCTCGTAACCGGCCAGGTAGCCCTTCTTGATCAGGTCGATGAGTTCGAGCAGTTTGTCGAAGAAGTCATTGGATGATTTCACGCCGACATCGAATTCTTCCGTGTTCTCGTCCGACAGAAACTCGTCCCGCAAATCGCACAAGATGCGCTGCAGCTCTTTTTCAATTTGCTGACGCTGCTCCAGAGGCAAGGTTTCAGTGCAATGAGTGATTACCCCGCCGCACACTCGCAGCTGCTGAGTCCACATTTGAGAGCGGTTGCGCTTGGCCTGCAACTGTTCAGCAAACTCCGCAATGAAGCTTTGTACCCCGCCATCAGCTATGCCTGCCTCTACGGTTTTCTGGATAGACGACGAACACCTCAGCATATTCTCGAAATTTCGATTCAGTGTTTTAACCGAGCGATCGAGCAACTGCGTCAGGGAAAAAGTGGCATGTACTTCAGCCGGCATCTCAGGGGGCGGCGGTGCATCAGTGACGACGCTGAAATCAACCAATGATCTGATGGTTGGGAGACCGGAATCGGGAATTCTCATATTTTCCCCTGTTAAGCACTGATGGCGCGAATGACGTCAGCACGGGACTGGAAAAGCTGCATCACCATTTCCATCAACTTCTGCAACAACGCCGCCTCTGCCGAGTCTCTCTGGCCGACTTCATCGCTCAAACTCTTCTGCGTGCTCTGCGCACTCTGCTGCAATACCTCCTGTTCCCGCGCGGCGTGCTCGGATATGCGCACCATGCTGGACACGACCTGACTCATGCTCATCGACATGGCGTTGAGCGCGCGACCGATTTCGAGTTTCTTTTCAATGCCCTTGGTACCCATCTGGCTCAGCCAGTCCGAGGTCTGCGCGACCTTCTGCGCTTTGAGGATTTCTCCGTCAAACCACGCCTGTTCCTTGGCTGTCAGCGTTGATCCCGATGGCTTGAAATCGACTGAAGTCGAGCGACCGAAATCATCGAAAGTTTTAATCTTGTAGGTGGTTTGCGGGTTCCAGTCATCACGGCCGCGATCATGTTTGAGGTCGTTTCCGATGTTGTTGGCGTCCAGGGAGTCGCGCTTGTGCAAGCTGATGTCCGCATGCTTGAGCCCCTGCCCCTGAAAGGTCTTGAACATGGCAAAACCCGCGATGGCGCCAGAGACCACGGCCGCAGTTATGGCGCTGTTGAGGGCAGCCTTGCCCGACTCGACAATGGCCGCGCCCTGGGACTTGGCAGCGTCGGCGGCCAAGACGCTGAAATGCCCACGCACTGCAGCATTCGCAACCCGCGCGAGGTTCAGCGCAATGATCGCGACCACCAATACATTCGCGTGTTTCTCCCAGGCGCCCGGATCGAACACCAGGTCGCGTACTTCGTCGCTGAGTGTCATGGAGGTCGCCAATAGCGCTTGGCCGCCGTTTTCGTCAGGCTGATAGGCTTCAATGGCGCGTTCGAACTCTATTGCCGATGGAACTCGGATATCAGCGGTCTTGAGGATCTGTTTGTCGATCTGCGCGATATTCCCTGTAAAACCCTTCAATACATCGAGTTTTTTATCGGCAGGAATTGCTTCCTGCGGGCTGGTCATTGGGCGCGAACTCATCACACGTGTGATTTCGGTCATCAAAAATTCCTCTTATCTATGCGTTCAAACATGCCGAACGATTTGCAGGCTGACGTTATGGCTGCGCTGCATATCGGCAAACACCTGCTCGATCTGTCTGGTCCTGTCCTGCATCGCCTGGCCGTAGTCCTCGACCAACCGCGTGAGGTAGGAGGTGATTTCTTCACTGATCGCCATGCGCACCCGTACGTCAGCCAAATGCACGGCAGCCTGGGCCTGGTGCGCACCGCTTCTGATCTGCAATCCGCCCTGCACCGCCACGTTGCCGAACTCGGTGGCGACCTGCGCGATCTCAAGGTTGGCGGCGTAACGGGCGAGGGTCACAGGGTCGGCGCCATGGGTGAGAAAGCTGCGCAACTGCGTCAGAATCAGGGTAAACATGTTGCTGAACGATGATGCCATTTGCTTGAGTGCCTGCACCGCCACCGGCGCGGCCTGTGCGATGACCGCCGCCAGTTTCGAAGCAACGGCGCTGATCACCGGCCCGATCACTTGAACACCGACAACAGCCACCAGGGCCACAGCAGCGATGGTTGAGGCAATCCCCTGAATCATTCCAGCGATCTGCGCGATGTCTTTCGCGGTTTCTTCATCGACGCCTACGGCAATTAGCAACCGGGTATAGAGGTCAGTGAACAGCTTGATGGCTTCTTGCATCACCGTGGTCAGCGGTTTCATGGCCTCAGCCATAAACGACGTGCCCGTCGCTTCCTTGACCACTGCATCGGAAATCATGATTGCCGCGCCAATCACGCCCACCGCGATGAGGACCGGATTGGCGGTCAGCACGCCGGCAACGATAGTGGCGACGGTCAATATCGCGCCAACGATTGCGCCGATGCAGCCCATGGTTTTTTGCAACGCCTCGGCTTTGCGGACTTCTTCCAGATACTTTTCCGACTCAAGCTTCATGTGTTCTTGAAGCTTGGCCTGCAGCTCCTGGAACAGCTCCTGACTGAGTTCTTCCTTGTTCTGCGCCGCCTCACCGAGCATCTCGATGATCTTCAAGCGATTAAGCAGCGCCAATGCGCTGCTGCTCAATGCCTTCTCGTTGCTTTCCTTGATGGAGGAGCCACCCAGTCCGGCCTCCTGCACTTTCACGGCCACGGCAGCCAGGACTTTGGCACTGGCATTGGCGGTTTCGATCAGTTTCAGGTGAGTGTCGGTCGCCTTTTGCAAGGTCTGGGTGTGGCCCGCCAATTCGCCCTTAAGCTGATCGCGCAACGCCAGTTCGCGAGCATACTCAGGGGAATCCGGATCCAGCCCAGCCAGTCGCGCCTCGCTGGCATCCAGCAGTCCCTGACAATGCTGGACTCGCTCTTGCAGTTGATCGAGGTGTTCCTGACTGCTGCCGATGGCGCCTTCAGCGGCTTCCAGTGCTTCGACAGCTGCTGCGTATTCAGCAGCCAGTTTTTCATGCCCCTGCTGTTTGGCGCCGGCCATACTTTGCAGCATCGCCAGACGATTCTTCAGCTTGTTGACATCGACCTCACCGATAAGCTCGCTGATCATCGCCATCAACAGCGTGAACAAATCACCATTGGTTTCCTGTTTATTACCGTCAGCACGCGGCGGTGGTGCATACAGCACTGGCCTTCCCGCGTCACCGGTGGAGGGGCCGTGCTGGCCTTCGAAATTCACCGACATCAGATGAGCCAACGCTTCCTGGCCGGCCTTCTGATGATCCGCAGTCCTGGCAGCCTGGGCGGCGGCCTTGCCGTATTTTTCAAAGGCTTCAGTTCGGCTCAACGCCCCCTGAAATACCGGATTGAAGGTGCTTCTGATTTCACTCATGTTCCGTTCTCCGAACAGTCCTTTTCAATTTGACTCAAAGTGTCGAGATACACCCTGGCCTGCTTGCGTAGGTCATCTTCCGTGGCTTGCTCAAGCACATACTCGAAACACAACCTGGCCTTGCCGATCCTGCCCAAGGCAAGTTGGCACTGGCCGGTGTAGAACATGGGGCGCCAGTCGCTCTTGCCCTGAGCGAAGGCGATCGCGTAGAGGTCTATCGCTTTCTGATGGTTCTGTTTGAGTTGGTGCACCGCCGCCAACCCCATCCAGTAATGGCTGTTGTAAAAGTCGTAGATGCACAGGAAGTGAAAAAACTTCTCGGCATCGTCCAGCCGACCCTGCTCATAAAACTGGTAGGCGAAGGCATACAGGCTATTCATCTGCTCATCGCTGATGCCCTGCACATCCTTCAACGCCGCGCCCGCGAGCACAGCGTCCACGACTTCCAGGGCGACCTGTTCATCTTGTTTGTTGTTGCGACTCATCAGCCACACTCCTGAAAAAACGTCAGCGCTGCTGACGTATGCATTGAGCCAAAGCACTGCTGAGCACGCTGCCAAATTGCGCTCATGCCAACCCTTGAACTGGAGAAAGCCTCCCTGTAGGAGCTGGCTTGCCAGCGAAGGACGCAAAAACGACACGGTTAACCAACAAATACGCGTAATCGTTAACGACCATCGCTGGCGAGCCAGCTCCTACAGGGGTTTAGGCTTGTTCGACCTGCTCTAACCAGATCAGCAGGCGCAACACTTCTTCGATTTCCTGCACCTGAAGGAAGCTGTAGCGCTGATGGGTCTTGAAGATCCGCCGGGCCAGCGCGATGTCGTTGATCACCGGCACACCGACCTCCTTGGCATAGGCTCGCACGGCCAGGGCCCGCTGGTTGGTTTCCATCAGCGAGATGAACGGCAGCACGGTGATTTCCGGCCGGAAGTACACGCCGATGGCGATGTGGGTCGGGTTGGCAATGATCATCCGCGAGCTGCGCACATCGGATCTGACTTGCTCCGACAACAGCTCCCGATGCAGGTCGCGACGACGCCCCTTGATTTGCGGGTTGCCGTCCTGCTCCTTGCGTTCGCGCTTGACCGAGTCCTTGTCCATCATTTGATCTTTCATGAACAGCCAGTATTCGCTGAGCGCATCGAGCACGACGATCAACAGGACGCAGCCAAGAAACGCCAACACCAACACCAGCAGCAAGTGTCCCCAGATCGCAAACAGATCCGGTGCCTGGGCGAACAGCTGGGCGAACAGCAATTGCCGCTGCGTAATCCAGACGATCCACAGCGCCATGGCGAAACTGCCCAGGTACAACAGCGCTTTGAAGGTGTCCTTGACGGTGCGCAGGCTGAACAGTTTCTTGAAACCATTGATCGGGTTCAGTGCGCCCAGATTCAACTTCAAGGCTTCGCTGGCCAGGGCAAAACCGCTTTGCAGCAACGCGGGCAATGCACTGGTCAAGACACACACCAGCAACAACGGCAGCAGCGCCTTGAGCCCCACGACTACCAGCATTGCCGAGTACTTCTGCAAGTCAGCGTCAAAATCGCTGGCGATAATGCGTCGATAGACTTCCATGATTTCAATCAGTGAACTGTTGAACACCATGTAGGTGATGCCGCACAGGGTCAGGCAAGTGACGACCAGATCCTTGGCCTTGAACGTCTGCCCCTTGCGTGATGCATCGCGCAGACGCTTGGCCGTGGGTTTCTCAGTTTTCGAAGCGCTGGACGACATCGCCCTCCTCCCCATCGCCACCCAGATAGTGCTCCAACGCCTGGGACTTCATCCCCATGCGCAGCACCTCGTCCGGCAGATGCACGCCGAAATACAGCATCAACACCACCAGCGCCACCAGGCTCTTGACCGTCAGCGACACCGAGAATGCATTCATCTGCGGGGCGTATCGCGAAAGCAAGCCAAGCAACGCCTCGCTGATCAACAGCGTGGCTACCACCGGCGCGCTGATCACCAGCGTCTTGCTCACCAGCGCATCCAGCAGACTCAACACTGCTGGCAGATGCATTTCGCAGCCGTTCACTGGCGCACAGATACGGTAACTGTGGCCGACGGTTTCGAGCATCAGCAGCATGCCGCCGCCTTCGAGATAGACCGCGGCGGCGAACAACTGGAGGAAGTTCGCCAGTTCCGAAGTGTCGACGCCGTTGGCCGGGTCCACGGTGCTGCTGAGCATCGCCCCGCGCTGGTTGTCGATCAGGTTGCCCATGGCATGCAGCACCCAGAACGGCCAGCACAGCAGGCACCCAAGCAGTGCCCCGATACCGGCCTCGCGCAGTAGCAGACCAAAGAACGCCAAGCCATCGAGCGCAGGCAACGGCACACCGACATAGGCCCAAAACCCCAGCGCCACCAACACAATGACCGCCTGGCGCGGTGCGCCGGTCAGCACTCCGCTGTTGAGAAACGGCAGCATGAAAAAAATCGGCGCCAGACGAGCAACACCCAGGATTGCGGCGGCAAACAAAGCATGCAGATCGAAAAACAGGCTCACCGACATCGTCCTAACCCAATGCCAGACGCATGACTTCACGACTGAAATCGAGCAGGGTTTCGCCGTACCAACCCGAGAGCAGAAACAGGCAGGCGGCGACCGCCAACAGCTTGAAGCCGAACGGCAGCGTCTGCTCCTGCAACTGGGTTACGGTTTGAATCAAGCCGACGACCAGGCCGACCACCGTGGCGACGATGATCGGCCAGGCCACCATCAACAGAATCAGGTACAGGGTTTTATTGCCGGCATAGACCAGATCGTTCATGAGCGCAGTCCTATGCCAGCAAGGTCAGGTATTGCTTGACCAGCCCGGTCGACAGCAGCGCCCAGCCATCGAGTGCGACAAACAGCACCAGTTTGATCGGCACCGAAATGATCACCGGGCTCATCATCATCATGCCCAGCGCCAGCAGGATGCTGGAGATCACCAGGTCGACGATCACGAATGGCAAATACAGGTAGAAGCCGATCTTGAAGGCACTTTTGATTTCACTCAGCGCATACGCCGGCAGCAGCGAAAACAGCGAGGGCGTGAGTTCTTCATCGGCAGGCACGCCGACCTCGTCTTCACTCTGAACCGCTTGGGCCCGCTCGAAGAACAGCGCCAATTCCGGGTCGGTGTACTTGCGCAAATAGTCCTTGTAGCCACCCAAACCGTTTTCGGCGAATTCCACCACCGACTCGATATCGGTGAAGGCCACCGCTTCTGCCTTGTAATAGCCGTAACCCTGCTTCATCACCGGGGTCATGACGAAAATCGCCAGCATCAAGGCAATCGCGTTAAGGGCCATGTTCGACGGCACCTGCTGCAACCCCAATGCATTGCGCACGATGACAAAGACGATGGAAAACTTGATATAGCAGGTGCCGGCTGCCACCAGAAACGGCAGCAAGGACGCGAACGCCAGCAGCGCGATCAGCGAGACGTCGTTCATCGCCGATGTTCCGATAAAATGTTCCGATAAACCTCAAGCAACTCCACACCCAACTGTTCGTCCAGCTGCACCAGCTCCCCACGGGCAACAGGCTTGCCATTGGCACGCACCTCGATGTGTCGCGCGGCATCGCCAGCCAGCGGAATCAGTTGCCCCTCGATGATCTGCGACAGCGTGGCGAGGTCGATTTCGTGGGTAGCCAGCACGAACTCCAGACGCACCGGTAGAGAGCCAAGATCAACATCCGGCCCGCTCTCTTGATTGGCATCGGCCACGCTCGTTTGCATGTGTAATCCCTCTTCAGTAAACGTGAAAACGCCGAGGCATCGATCCGCCAGCCAACATTGTTGAGTGCGCTGGATGATCCGCAGGACATCGCCCTCTTTCAGTCGTATCCGACTCGCGGATCTCAGATGACTGATGCCCAGCATCAGCTCCAGGCGCAGCGGTAGATCACTTAGCCATGAGCCAAATTCCAAGGGTCGCAGGCGACGCGTGTCGGTAATTGCGTTAACCACACGCGCCCCCCAGGGGTGTCGAGCCACGGCAAATCGTGGGTTGGAAGTTGCGCCAGGGCGATACATTCGATGTCGGACAGCTCCCGATAACGCAACGCCCCCACCTCCAGTAGCAACGGTCGCGGCACGGCCTGAAACAAACCGGCGATACTCGCCAGCGAGCACTCGACCGTCAGCAATGACTGCAACGGCGGGAGCGAGTGATACAGCCAGTCGCGGGCCATGATCAGCCCTGCCAATCCCCGGCGTCGCCTCGTCCACAGAAACGCAAATAGCCGGGTTGCCGAGTCGGCCGCCCCAAACCTGCGCAATAACCGGCGCGCTGCCAGTGGCGAACGACCTGCGCGCGGGCATGCGCTTGAGCGTCGACACGGCGCAACTTCAGCACGCTCATGCCGGAAGATCCTGTTGTTCGGCTTGCTCTTCGTCTGGCGACTGATGTGAGCCTTGGCGCTGCTGTTCACCATCGTTATCGGTCAGTTGCCAGCCGGGGTCGCGAATCAGTTCAAATGGCGTCTTGAGTTGATCGAAGACTAAGGCATTACTCGGGCTGAGCAGCAGATTCCGAGGGGACTCATCAGCCCCTCGACTAATCGTCACTTGCCCGCTGGCAGCACCATTATTGAACGGCACCTGCAGCAAGCCGCGATCCGGGCCCGTCAGGGTTTCGGGCATTACGTCGGGCACAGGCAGCGGTTGCAGCGTCGCTATCGCAGGAGCAGGAGCAGGAGCAGGAGCAGCAGATCGCGTAATCGGCGGCGCATGGCGCACGGTTTGAAGGCTCGTTAAAGCTTGGGGCAATTGCGCGTCAAAGGTGGGGGCCGACGCAACACTGGTATTGGCGGCACGATCCACCGGCAGCGGTTCGACCGTGTTCGATGGACGCTCGATCAGCGCCGGTTCAACCGCAAGCGCAGGGTGCGGGTTCAAATACGCGGGTGTTGTAACCCGGTCGATGGCGGGAGCGGCGAGCGCCATTTGTTGTGACAACGGGTGGTGCAACGGCTTACTGAATAGCGGGCCCGCTTGTGCAAAAGACACCCTCACCGAAGCCGTCGGCTGTGCCTCGTCACGCTCAACATCCGCCGTCCCCTGATCACTGGCCATCGATTGCCAAGCCACCGCACGGCCGGTTTCCACCGCCGGTTGATGACGCAAGATCAAGGTCGCCATCAGCTCCAGCACACCTTGCGGCAGCTCATCCTCTTGCACCGGTACGAGCGTGTCTTGCAGCTCATCAACGGAACCCTCGGTGCCGGGGTCCGTGGTTTGAACCGGCCCAGGTGAAATTACAGACACGTGCTTCATCGCCGAACTCCGCTCATCTCTTCTATCTCTCTTTCTTCCCGGCGCACATGCTCAAGCCGTTGCACACGCAACAGCTGCTGGACAGACCGCTCGTACTTGTCGTGTTTACGCTGCACAAAACGTAATTGCTCGCGCTGTTCCAGCAACAATTGCTCAACCTGCCGGCACTGCTGGTCTACGCGATCACGCTCGACACGCAGCAGATCGATCTGTCGACGGATCACCGCCTGCCTGCGCAACAGCGCCAACAACTGCCCGTGATCCAGCACACAGTCGTTCGCGCGATGGCTGTCCAACAGGCTTCGCAGCGCAGCCTCTTGCCCATCGAAATCGGCCCGTTCCGTTATCAGCGCCTGCAATTGCTGTTGCGTGCGCAGTACGGCCTGCTCGCCGCGCTGCCGACGGAACTGGCCGAACGCCAATAGGCGCCGCCGATCAGGTAATGAGTTCATGCAGAGTCCGCAACGCTTCTTCCGGTTCGCAACATTCTTGTGTGGGCTGACGCAGCCACTGGGTGAGCGCTTCTCGACGCTGCATCGCGTGGTCGTTGGCGGCGTCGGCACCCTGGGTGTACTCGCCCATATCGAGAAAAATCTGCAGTTGCTCAAGACGCGTCAGTGTTTCCCGGGTCGACGCTGCCAGTTGTTGTACCTGTGGCGTGGTGACTTGCGTCGCCACGCGACTGACGCTGCGCAATACATCAATCGCCGGGTAGTGCCCCTTGGCCGCAAGGGCACGGCTGAGGTAGAAGTGGCCGTCGAGAATGGAGCGGATTTCCTCGGCGATCGGGTCTGGCTCATCGTCACTTTCCAGCAGGACCGTGTAGAAGGCGGTAATGCTCCCGGATGCAGTCACACCAGGTCGCTCCAGCAAGCGTGGCAAGGCATCGAACACCGAGGCTGGATAGCCCCGCCGCGCCGGCGCTTCACCAGCCGCCAGGGCCAGGTCGCGACGAGCCCGGGCGTAGCGTGTCAACGAATCCAGCAACAACACCACACACCGGCCCTGGTCGCGAAAATACTCGGCGATGGCCGTGGCCTGGAGGGCCGAGTTGCAGCGATCCACCGACGAAAAATCAGAAGTGGCATACACCACCACGCAACGGGAGCGTTTTTCAGACTGGCGCAGATGCTCGATGAATTCGGTCACTTCACGCCCGCGCTCGCCGATCAGACCGATGACAAAAACATCCGCGTCCGTGTGGTTGATCAGCATGTTGATCATCGTGGTTTTACCGGAACCGGCAGCGGCAAAAATGCCGATGCGCTGACCGACACCGCAAGTCAACAAGCCATCGATGACTCGAATACCCGTGCGCAACGGTTGCGCCACCGGGCGCCGCTGTTGGTACGACGGCGGGTCGGCATCCACGGGATACTCCTGTTGCGCAACCCCTGTTGACGGCGCCAGGCGCTCGACGATCGTGCCCTGGGGATCGACCACGCTGCCGAGCAGGGCGTCACTGCAGGTCAGTAGCAGTGTCGAGCCCGTGGGAACGATCATCGACTCCCTGGACAAGCCCTTGGCATCGCCGAGCAAAGTGAGCAGGACGGCGCCGGGCTTGAAGCCAATGACCTGCGCCCTGGCCGCCACCTGCGGCGAGCGCCAATGCCGACGCACTTCACACACTTCGCCGATCACCACAGAGCCCAGCGCCGCTTCGATCAACGGGCCGCTCAACCGCAAGGGATGAGCGGCATGCCGCTCAAGACGCTCGTTCATTGGCGCACAATGCCGCACAGTTCTT
>NZ_NKJI01000048.1 GCF_002277815.1 Pseudomonas sp. ERMR1:02 | reverse complement strand
TTTGATGCCGACCGAGTAGTGTTTTTCCAGATAGCGCAATACCAACAAAGACACGCTGGTCAGCATCAGGTAGAGCGCGGCCACCGCGAGGAAAAACGTGAACGGCTCATGGGTGGCATCCGCTGCGTTTTTGCTTTGAACATCATGTCCTGCAAACCGATCACCGAGATCAGCGCGGTGGATTTGGTCAGCACCAACCAATTGTTGGTGAACCCGGGAATGGCGAAACGAATCATCTGCGGTACCAGAATCCGCCAGAACACCTGTGCGCCACTCATGCCATACGCCGCGCCAGCCTCGGCCTGACCTTTAGGATCGCCATAAAGGCGCCACGAAAGGTTTCCGAGAGATAGCACCAAAAATGAAACCCATGGTGCAGACGCCGGCAATAAACGGATTGATGTCGAAGTAGCGGGTGTAACCGAGTGCGAGAGCAATGCGGTTCACCAGATCCTGGCCGCCGTAGAAAATCAGCAGAATCACACCAGGTCTGGATACCGCGAATCAGGGTGGTGTAACCTTCGCCCAAAACCGCCAGCCATTTGAATGGCGACAAACGAAAGGCGGCGCCGATCAGACCCAGGGCAATCGCCATGGTCATGGAGTCAGGGCCAGATTAATGGTCAGCCAGGCACCATCGAGAATGCTCGATCCGTAGCCGTGAAGCATGATGAAGTTCCTCAAACGAGCGCCGGGAGGCGCGCGAGACAGCCGAAAGTGACGCCTGCAAATGCCGGCGCCAGAGGTTCGGGTAAAGGCTTATTCGCCGTAGATATCGAAGGCGAAGTACTTGGCCATCACTTGCTGGTACTTGCCATTGGTGCGGATGGCATCAATCGCCGCACTCAGGCGTGCAACGTTCGCACTGTCGCCTTTACGCACCGCGATCCCGGCGCCCCGGCCGAAGTATTTCGGGTCGTTGATGTCCGGCCCTGTCAGGGCAAAACCCTTGCCCAGCGGTGTTTGATAAAGCTCTCATCGGTGTGACGATGTCGGCGAGCGTGGCATCCAGGCGACCTGCTGCCAGATCGAGGAAGGCTTCATTCTGCGAGCCGTAGCGCACCACCTCGACACCGGCTTTCTCAAGCTGCTCGGTGGCGAAACGGTCGTAGGTCGAGGAGCGTTGCACGCCGAGTTTCTTGCCTTTGAGATCGACCTGCGGGTCGTTGATCACGTTGCCGTCTTCATCGCGAACTTGCCCGGCGTGTGGTAGTACTTTTTGCTGAAGTCGACTGACTTCATACGGTCTTCAGTGATCGACATCGACGACAGCACAGCATCGATCTTGTGCACTTTGAGCGACGGAATCATGCCGTCGATTCCTGGATGACCCACTCGCACTTGACCTTCATCTCCTCGCACAGCGCATTGCCGATGTCGTAATCGAAACCACTGACGTTGCCCTCCGGAGTCTTGAAGGAGAAGGGCGGGTAGGCGGCTTCGATACCGATACGCAGGCTGTCTTCGTCGGCGTGTGCCAGCAAGCTTGCGGCGCACAGTGCAGAGCACCTAGAAGTTCTGTCTTGTTCATATTGTTGACTCCTTGGATGGGGCGTTTGGGTGACACGGGATCTGCCGTT
Source organism: Pseudomonas sp. ERMR1:02 (assembly GCF_002277815.1). GTDB lineage: Bacteria > Pseudomonadota > Gammaproteobacteria > Pseudomonadales > Pseudomonadaceae > Aquipseudomonas. The sequence continues at coordinate 3,977 of NZ_NKJI01000048.1, read as the reverse complement.
CGATCTGGCGAGGTGGATCGGGGCTGAGGATTCCTGGGGATATAATGACACATAAAGTTTCATAAATCAATATCGTGAAAATAAACGTATCAGATCAAGGCGACGAAAGGTGTATGGGTGGGCGGTGATCGCCGCCATGCCACCGAACCCTTGAACAGAAAAAAGGGGCGCCGATAACGGCCAAGGCATTGGAAAACACACGCACCTGTAGGAGCCGGCTTGCCGGCGAAGGCGGTGTATCAGGCGCTGCATGGTTGACTGGCCTGCCGTCTTCGCCAGCAAGCCGGCTCCTACAGGGGGACGCGTATCCAGTCCAACCAGACCGGCTGTCAGGCTGCCTCGCTTTTGCCGTACAGGCCGCCTGCACAAGGCATTAAAAACACACGAACCTGTAGGAGCCGGCTTGCCGGCGAAGGCGGTGTATCAGGCGCGGCATGGTTGACTGGCCTACCGTCTTCGCCAGCAAGCCGGCTCCTACATCAGAACCGATCCAGCCGATACGCCTCAACCGCAGGCAATGCATTGACCTCAGCGGTGCTCACAGGCAACACCATCCGCCCAATCAGCTCGGCAGTCACCGCCGCCTGAGTCAGCCCCAGATGCTGATGACCAAAGGCAAGCAACACCTTGCCGTCGCACACCTTGTCGATAATCGGCAGTGAATCAGGCAGCGAGGGTCGAAATCCCATCCATGGCGTTGCAGCGTCAGCGTTGAGGTCGCGCTTGAACAGGCCTTTGCTAAGCCGGTGCAATTGCCAGGCGCGCTCCATGCTCGGCGGGCTGTCGAGACCGGCGAATTCGACGGTGCCAGCCAATCTCAGCCCATCGGCCATAGGGGTCATGATGAATTTGCGCTCAAGCGAGGTGACGGCGAAAGGCAGGCGCTCATGTTCATGGGGCAGCATCAGGTGATAACCGCGTTCGGTGTCCAGCGGCACCTTCTTGCCGGTCAGCGCGGCGGTGAGTCTGGCGGAGTGCGCGCCGCAAGCGATGAGCACCTGGCGGGCGGTCAGGCTGCCCTGATTAGTGAGTAGTGACACGCCACTCTCCTGCACGCGTCCATCCATCACCTGTTGCTTGATGAACTGCACACCGCTGGCCTGGGCCGCCTTGACCAACTCGCAGACGACCCGGTAGGGATCAAGAAAATGCCCCGTGCTTGGAAAGAACAGCCCGCCCTCGACCCGCTCGCTCAACTGCGGTGCAACGTCGCGTACGGTCCTGGCCTGCCATAAATCGACGGGCACTCCTTGTTGGCGCATACGAGCCTGCAATGCGTCGATCGCCTGTCGCGATTCGGCGCGCTCGAACACCAGCAACGAGCCGTCCTCTTTCAACAGGTCAGGACGGGCAATCGCTTCGAGCAGCCGCTGCCAGGCGCCAAGGCTGCTTTCGTTAAGTGCGCGGATGCCAGCGACGGTGCGCTGGAAAGGTGCCGGACGCAGGTTCAGCAACAAGCGTGTGAACCACGGCAAGGCGCGGGGCATGTATTTCCAGTCCAGGCGCAAGGGGCCCATCGGGTCCATGAGCATCGCAGGCAGGCGCTTGAGGATGGACAGGTCGGCGATGGGGAAACCTGCTCGGTTGCCAGATGCCCGGCATTACCGAAGGAGGCGCCGTGGCCTGGCGCCTGTTGGTCGATAACCATCACCCGCTGACCCTGGCGTGCCAGGCGCAGGGCGCAGGCGACGCCGATGATGCCGGCACCGATCACGGCGATGTCTGCGGTGTTGTCCGGATTGCCTGAATCAAGGAAGTCGACATGTTCGATGGCTTCTCTGTGTCAGGCGAGGTTCTGCTCTTTCGACCAGTTCGCGTACCACGTGCGGAACAACCCGTACTGGGCTTCGGCGTAACGACGCTGGGCATCGCTGAGCGCATCGGTCTCGTTGAAGTGCAGGGTGTATTCCTTGTCGCCATTGAGCACCATCAGGTGCTTGTAATAGAGCACCAGGTCGCAGCCTTCGTCGAAGGAAGACAGCACGGCCAGCGCAGATTCCAGTTCGCGAGCCAGGCGGCGAGCCTTGGCGTCACCTTTGGCCGCCTCCTTGCTCAGGGCCACCAGTTGCAGCACTTCGCGCGGCAGTGCGTTGCCGATGCCGGTGATGGCGCCGGTGGCGTTGCAGTTGACGAAGCCATGCACCACCTGGGTATCGACGCCGACCATGAGGGTGACGTCATCGTCCTTGGACGTGATGTTTTCGGCGGCGTAGCGCAGGTCGGCGGCACCGCCGAACTCTTTGAAGCCGATCAGGTTTGGGTGCTCGCGACGCAGTTCGAAGAACAGGTCGGCACGGGTGGCGAAGCCGTAGTAAGGGCTGTTGTAGATCACCGCCGGCAGGGCTGGTGCGGCCTTCAGGATGGCGGCGAAGTGCGCCTTTTTGCGCGGTTGCGGATGCGCCACGGGACAACACCCGAGGAATGACCATTAGGCCATGGGCACCGACCTTGGCCGCATGGGCCGCGTGGAAACCGCTTCGCGGCTGTTGACCGCACCGGTACCGACGATGGTCGGGATGCCGGCGGCGACCAGACGCGCCACGCCTTCCTGGCGCTCGGCTTCGGTAAGCAGGGGCCAGTCGCCCATCGAACCGCAGTACACGACAGCGCTCATGCCGATATCGATCAGTTCGCGACCCTTGGCCACCAGGGCGTCGAAGTCCGGTTTGCGCTCGGCGGTGCACGGGGTCATCAGCGCGGGAATGCAGCCAGTGAAGATGTTATCGCTCATTGTTTTAGCTCCTTGAAACATTCATTCAGGTCGATTGAGGGTATGGGGGCCGCGAAGGCGGCATCCGGCTTGGCGGCTCAAATGCCCCACGCGAAGGGATCCTCTTCGTCGATCAGCAGCGTGCTGTCGGCGGTCATGTAGGCGCGGCCGGTGATAAACGGGCGGATGCGTTCGCCTTCCGATTCGTAACGACCTTCAAACTGGCTGCCGGTGATGCTGGCCTGAACCCATCGCTCTCCAGCCGCCAGTTTTCCGTCGGCCGCCAGACACGCCAGTTTGGCGCTGGTGCCAGTCCCACAAGGGGAGCGGTCATAGGCCTTGCCCGGGCACATGACGAAGTTGCGGCTGTCGGCCTGATCGTCGTCGGCGAACAGCTCGACATGGTCGATGAGGGCGCCGTCTGCGCCGTGGATGCCTTGGGTTTGCAGGGCCTTGAGCATTGACCAGGTGTACTCGGTCAAGGCTTCGACATTGTCCATTTGCAACGCCTTCCCGTGATCGGACACCAGGAAGAACCAGTTGCCGCCCCAGGCGATATCGCCGTACACACGGCCGTGTCCGGGAACCTCGACCGGTACTTTTTGACGGTAGCGATAGGAGGGCACATTGCCCACCGTCACCGCACCATCTTCGTGCAAAGTGGCGCTGACCTGGCCGACCGGTGTATCGATCTGGTGCACGCCCGGGCTGATATGGCCCAGGTGGTGCAAGGACGCGACCAGGCCGATGGTGCCGTGGCCGCACATGCCGAGATAGCCGGCATTGTTGAAGAAAATCACGCCGCAGGTGGCGTCCGGCGACACCGGTTCGCAATACAGCGCACCCACCAGCACATCGTTGCCGCGAGGTTCCAGCAGGCAGGCTCGGCGCCATTGGTCGTGGCGGTCACGCAAGGCATCGCGCTTTTCGGCCATGGTGCTGCCGGGCAGATCGGGAAAGCCCTTTCATCACCAGGCGAGTCGGTTCGCCGCCGGTGTGGGAATCGATGACATGTACTTTTTCATGAACCTGTCCATTTGGTTGGCAAACCTGCAATGGCTACAGAGTGAACTTGTCGGCGTGGCCGCGATTGATGTCTTCCACCGGCATGGATGCGAAATCAGCACAGTTCGGATGACTTTGATGCGCCCTCGACAGGCCGCCGCGCATGGGCAACCTGCTCGGCGTGCGCCGCACAATGGGCGTTTTGCCTGGGCGAAGAGAGGGTGAACTTCATGACGCAGAACGCGTTTGCGATCCTGTGCCA
>NZ_NKJI01000011.1 GCF_002277815.1 Pseudomonas sp. ERMR1:02 | reverse complement strand
TCCTCTCCCGGACGCAGTTCACCGTGTGGCGACGGTGTGTTTGGCGTTCAGTTGCAGCGCATCGAGCAAACGAAGCACTTCGTCGAAATTGCGCCCGGCGCTCATCGGGTAGATCAGCATCGCTTGACCTTTTTGTCCGGGCCGACAATGAACACCGAACGCACCGTGGCGTTATCCACCGCCGTGCGCGAACCGCCGCTGGCGTTGGGGTGAATCATGTCGTAGAGCTTGGCCACCACCAGGTTTTCGTCGCCGATCAGCGGATAGTTGACGGCATTGCCCTGGGTTTCTTCGATGTCACCGACCACTTGTTGTGGTCGCTGACCGGGTCGATGCTCAGGCCGAGGATCTTGGTGTTGCGCTTGTCGAACTCTGGCTTGAGTTTGGCCAGATAACCCAGCTCAGTGGTGCAGACAGGAGTGAAGTCCTTTGGGTGGGAAACAGGATGGCCCACTTGTCGCCAATCCATTCGTGAAAGTTGAGCTTGCCTTCGGTGGTTTCGGCGGTGAAATCCGGTGCTTCGTCGCCTATACGGATTGCCATGTTCGATCTCCTTGCAGTAATGGTCGGGGCGCCGTCAGCGTGCTCGACGGCATTCGCAGGCTGCGTTGAGCCGGTCAACGCGAACAGTATAGGAGAGCTTCCATGACACGCCGGCCGGCGGCGAAATCAGCATGAAAGCCGCGAGTTCATTACCTATTCCACCAGCGCAATCAACTGGTGACGCTGGGCATCGGTGAGCATCGGGCCGAAGCCGGCGCCGGCGTTTTCCGCCATGTAACGCGGATTGCCGGTGCGGGGATGACGCAGGTCACCGCCGATGCGACAGCAGAAATTTGAGAGCCAGTTGTGGCCAGCTCTTGACGCCGACTTGTGCGGCCCAGCCCGGCAGTGGTTTGCCTTGCAAGCGGCCGAGCAACCCGCCACCGCCGAAAGGCCGGTTGCAGATCACCGCCACGCCGCGCTCACGGCACAGCGGCAGGATGCGTTTCTCGACACCGCGATCATCCAGCGCATAGTTGATTTGCAGGAATCCAGTGGCTCGGCCTTGAGTAACGCTTCCACTTCCTCATATGCCGAAGCGGTGTAATGGGTGATGCCGATGTAGCGAATGCGTCCTTGTTCCTTCCAGTGGCGCAAGGTCGGCAAATGAATTTGCCAGTCCAGCAGATTGTGAATCTGCATCAGGTCGATACGGTCGGTTTGCAACAATTTGAAGGATTGCTCCATCTGCGCGATGCCTTCTTCACGGCCACGGGTCCACACCTTGGTTGCCAGAAACGCCGGCGAGCGCGGTTCGTGAATCGATAGCAGTTCGCCGGTGTTCGCTTCGGCGCGACCGTACATCGGCGAGCTGTCGATCACCGTCCGCCCTTCTCGAACAACGCACGGAGCACCCCAGGCAGTTGCTTGTAGGCAGGCTCTTGGGCGGGACATCAAAACCGCGATAGGTGCCCAGCCCGACGATCGGCAATGGCTCGTTGCTGGAAGGAATGGCGCGGGTCTGCATGGTCTTGCCTCCTGTTCCCGTCGACAGCGTGGTTTGCGCAACCGCCGGACCGAACGTGAAGACCGCCGAAACACCGGCAGCCAGCGTAAGAATTTTCCTGCGGGTGAAACCGTCCGGATGGCACATGACATGTCCCTCACCCTCACCCTTGCTCAGGTGCGGCGCGCTGCGCCCGCTGCCTGTATCAGCGTAGCTGCCAGCGGCATCGGTGCGTTTCTTTACCGCCAGCTACACTCTGACAGCCCCCCGGAGCCGTCAATGCCGCCCACTAACGTTAGCCGAATGTCCCGAACCCTGGTGTTACTGGTCGTCATCCTCGCAGCGTTGTATCTGGCGCTGTGTGTTGCGCTGTTGGTGTTTCAGCGCGCACTCATCTACTACCCGCAACCCAGCGCTGTCGGCTCACCGCAGACGCTGCTCAGGCTGCCCGTCGACGACGTGCAGGTACTGGTTTCGATCCGACCGCACGTTGGTCCCAAAGCGCTGATTTATTTCGGTGGTAATGCCGAGGATGTCTCGCGCAACCTGCCAGTGTTCGCCCAGGCTTTCCCTGAACATGCACTGTATTTGATGCATTATCGAGGCTACGGCGGCAGCAGCGGCTCGCCCTCCGAAGAAGCGATTGCCCGCGATGCCATGGCCTTGTTCGACAAGGTCTATGCCGATCATCCGCAAATTGCCGTGGTCGGCCGTAGCCTGGGTTCGGGGGTCGCGGTGCGCCTGGCCAGTGCCCGGCCGGCGGCGAAACTGTTGCTGATTACGCCTTACAACAGCCTGGAGGAACTCGCAGCCCGCCAGTTCCGCTGGTTTCCGGTGCAGTGGTTGTTGAAGGATAAATACGAATCCTGGCGCTATGCCGCGCACATCACGGTGCCGACACGACTGATCGTCGCCGGGAATGACGAAGTGATTCCGGCCACGAGCACCCGGCGGCTTTATAGCCATTTCCCCAAGGGTGTGGCGACGCTGCAGGTAATTGCGGGTACGGGGCACAATTCGATCAGCGAGAGTCCTGAGTATCTGAAAGCGTTGGGGGATGGGTTGTAATCGATTGAACAACACGGACCTGTAGGAGCCGGCTTGCCATGAGCTGGTGCATCCAGCCTGAACATCGCGATAAAAAAGTGCATGCAGCGACTGAAACGGGCAATTCCTGTAGGAGCCGGCTTGCTGGCGAAAGCGCTGGACCAGTCGGTATAGCTGGCGCCTGACGGACCGATTTCGCCAGCAAGCCGGCTCCTACAGGTTCTGGCCCGCTGTTTGCAAAGACCTGATACGCAGTCAACGCAGATTGCACTTATACGACAAAGGCGCCGTGTAGCCCCCGTTCCGACGGAGGGTCACATGGCGCCTTTTGCATTTGCGGATCGATCAGGTGTTGGCAGGGTTTCGAGGGGCGAAGATGGCAGACAAAACCGTGCGCAGCGTATGTCCCTATTGTGGAGTGGGCTGCGGCATCGTCATGCAGGTCGAAGGCAATCGGGTGGTCAAGGTCGTCGGCGACAAGTCCCACCCGACAAACTTTGGCCGTCTCTGCACCAAAGGCACTACCTGCGGGCAGGCGATTGCCGAGTCGGGCCGGATGGAAAACGCCTACCTGCGTCAGGCGCGCGATCGCGACCCCGTACGGGTCGCCATGGACCAGGCCATCAGCGAGACAGCCAGAAGACTGCGCGACATTCTCGATACCCACGGGCCCGATGCGCTGGCGTTCTATGTCTCGGGACAGATGTCGCTGGAAGCCCAATACCTGATCAACAAACTGGCCAAAGGCTTTGTGCGCACCAACAACATCGAATCCAACTCGCGCCTGTGCATGGCCAGCGCGGGCAGCGGCTACAAGCTCTCGCTCGGTTCCGACGGGCCTCCCGGCTCCTATGAGGACTTCGATAAGGCAGATCTGTTCTTTGTGATCGGCGCGAACATGGCCGACTGTCACCCGATTCTGTTCCTGCGCATGATGGACCGGGTCAAGGCCGGGGCAAAACTGATCGTGGTCGATCCACGGCGCAGCGCCACGGCGGACAAGGCCGGCCTGTTTCTGCAAATCCGCCCCGGCACCGACCTGGCTTTGCTCAACGGTTTGCTGCACCTGCTGGTGAAAAACGGCCACACCGACCCGGACTTCATCGCCTCGTTCACCGAGGGCTGGGAGGCCATGCCGGCGTTCCTTGAGGATTACCCGCCAGCCAAAGTCGCGGAGCTCACCGGCCTACCCGAAGCCGACATTCGTCAAGCGGCCAAATGGATTGGTGAGGCGGCCGAGTGGATGAGTTGTTGGACCATGGGCCTGAACCAAGCACCCACGGCACCTGGAACACCAATGCCCTGTGCAACCTGCACCTGGCCACCGGGGCGATTTGCCGCCCGGGCAGCGGGCCGTTTTCCCTGACTGGACAACCCAACGCCATGGGCGGTCGGGAAATGGGCTACATGGGCCCTGGCCTCCCCGGCCAACGCTCGGTGCTGGTCGAGGCCGACCGGGTGTTCATCGAAGACTTGTGGAACATCCCGCGCGACAGCCTGCCACGCCAAGTCGGCGGCGGTACCGTGGCGATGTTCGACGAGATGGCCGCTGGCCGGATCAAGGCCTGCTGGATCATTTGCACCAACCCGGTGGCATCTGTGCCCAACCGCCGCAAAGTGATCGAAGGCTTGCAGGCGGCCGAGCTGGTCATCACCCAGGACGCCTACCTCGACACCGAGACCAACCGCTACGCCGACATCCTCCTGCCCGGCGCACTCTGGGCCGAGGCCGAAGGGGTGATGATCAACTCCGAACGCAACCTGACGCTGATGCAGCAGGCCGTGGAGGCACCCGGCGAGGCGCTGGCCGACTGGCAGATCATTGCGCGGGTGGCATGCGCCATGGGCTTCGGCGAAGCGTTCACCTACACGTCTGCCGCCGGGGTGTTTGAAGAAATCAAACGCGCCTGGAACCCCAAGACCGGCTATGACATTCGCGGTGCAAGTCATGCACGTCTAAGGGAAAAACCGCTGCAATGGCCGTGCGCCGGGAGCGACGCCGAAGATCGCAATCCGATTCGCTATCTCAACAATGGCGTGAGCCAAAAGCTCAAGATCGAGGCCGATGGCAGCCAGCCAGCCATCGTCTTCGCCACCGAGCGCGGCAAGGGCATATTCCTCGCCCGCCCGCACATGCCACCGGCGGAAATGCCGGATGAACAGTTTCCCTTCGTGCTCAACACCGGTCGCTTGCAGCACCAGTGGCACACCCTGACCAAGACCGGCAAGGTCGCGACCCTGAACAAGCTCAATCCCGGACCGTTTATCGAGATCCATCCGGAAGATGCCGCCAGCTTCGGCATTCGTGACAAGGACCATGTCGAAGTGCGTTCGCTGCGCGGCCGAGCCGTACTGCCGGCGGTGGTGACCGACCGGGTGCGCCAGGGCAATTGCTTCGCGCCGTTTCACTGGAACGATGTGTTCGGTGAAAACCTGGCGATCAACGCCGTCACCCATGATGCGGTCGACCCGATTTCGCTGCAGCCTGAATTCAAGTTCTGCGCCGTCGCCCTGCAACGAATCGAACTGATCGAGCACCAGTTCCTCGAAGTGCCTGCGCCTGCCGACGCCCCTCTTCCCGTTTCCCCCTTGCCAGAGGAACTCGCCATGTCGAACATCGAGGCCTTCGCCGATATCGCCGGCATCAGTCGCCTGCCCTCACCGAAACTCAATGAACGCGAGCGCCTGTACCTCGCCGGTTTTGTCAGTGGCCTGCAATCCACGGCGGGCCGGCAGGCTAGCGGCATACCAGTCCTGCCAGCCAACGCGCCCTTAGCCACCGATACGCGGCTATGGCTGGACGGTGTACTGGGCGGGTTGTTCAGCCGGATAGAGCCAGCCACGCCTGCCCTGAGCGACCGCAGCGAATCATCCGCGCCCGCAATGGCCGACAGCTCTCGCGCAGTGACCCTGTTGTGGGCCTCGCAAACGGGCAATGCCGAAGCCCTGGCCGAGCGTTTCGCCAGCCGGTTGCGCGACGGTGGTATCGCCGTCGAGCTGAGCGCGATGGCTGATTTTCCAGCCAGCAAACTGACCAGCACCCAAACCCTGGCCCTGATCAGCAGCACCTTCGGTGACGGCGATGCACCTGACAATGGCGAAGGCTTCTGGCACACCTTGAGCCGTGCCGAGACACGCCTGGACTCCCTGCGTTTCGCAGTACTCGCCTTGGGTGATCCCAACTATGACCAGTTCTGCCAGCACGGTAAAAAACTCGATCTGCGTCTGCAGGAACTGGGTGCGACACGGCTACTGGAGCGGGTCGATTGCGACACCGAGTTCGAAGCGCGCGCAGACGAGTGGCTGGCCGACCTGCAAAAAGCACTGCAACCGGTGGCGGTGGAGTCGACGCCGATTGTTGTCGCCAGCCCGGTTTCCACACCGAGCAAAGCCAAGCCATACGCCTCACGCCTGCTGACCAACCTGCACCTCAACCAGCAAAGCACCAACAAGGAAACCCGCATGTTTTCCCTGGCGCTGGCCGACTCCGGGCTGCAATACGAAGCGGGCGATGCGTTGGGCGTCTTGCCGCGCAACTGCCCGGAGCTGGTCGGTGAAATGCTGCAACTGACTGGGCTGGGCGCCGACACACTGGTCAACATCGACAAGGTCGGTGAACTGCCATTGCATCAAGCCTTGACCGAACATTTCGAAATCGCCCGCCCCGGTAGCGACACCCTGGCGTTCATCGCTGAGCGCAGCCGCAATCCGGCGTTGAAACAGTTGCTGGGCAGTGAGCGCAAGGCTGAGCTGAAAGACTGGCTATGGGGTCGGCAACTGGCGGACGTATTGCAGGAGTATCCGGTCGACTGCACGGCCAGTGAACTGCTGGGCACCCTCAAGCGCCTGCAACCACGGCTGTACTCCATATCCTCCAGCCCCAAGGAACACCCACAGCAAGTGCATCTCACGGTGGCCGCCGTGCGCTACGGCAAGCGCAAAGGCGTGTCCTCAACCTTCCTCGCCGACCGCGCCGAGGACAGCGCCGTCCCTGTGTTCGTGCAACCCTCGAAGCACTTTCGCACGCCGGCCGATGGCGACCTGCCGATGATCATGATCGGCCCCGGAACCGGCGTAGCGCCTTTTCGCGCCTTCCTGCAAGAACGCCGCGCGCGAGACGACAAGGGCAAGAACTGGCTGTTCTTCGGCGAACAACACGCCTCCACTGATTTTTACTACCGCGACGAACTGCAAGGCATGCAGCGCGATGGCCTGCTGACTGAACTCAGCCTGGCCTTTTCCCGTGACCAGACGCAGAAAATCTACGTGCAGGACCGCATCCGCGAACAAGGTGCCGAATTGTGGCGCTGGCTACAGGAAGGTGCGCAGTTGTACATCTGTGGTGATGCCGGGCGCATGGCCAAGGATGTCGACCAGGCTTTGCGCCGGATCGCGCAGGACCATGGCGGATTGTGCACCGAAGGCGCCGCGGATTACTGGCGCCAGTTGAGCGAGCAGAAGCGTTATCTGCGCGATGTTTACTGACTCCGCCTGCTGGTCTTTGTAGGAGCGAAGCTTGCTCGCGAAGGCATTTTGTCTGACGAATAGAGGTTGAATGTGCCGATGCCTTCGCGGGCAAGCCTCGCTCCTACGGATTGATTGTCTTGCAATGTATCAATCGACACCAAAGCGGTTTCAGATGAGCAAGTCTTCGTAGAACGCGCCGAAGGGACGATCGGGATGGGCAATCTGGATTTCCAGAATCCACAAGCCATTGTTCGGGTACTGCTCCAGATCGCCGAGATTGCCGCCGCGATAAATCGCATGGGGAAAATCGCTGACCCGGTGGCCCTTGATGTCGAGATTGAGCTTCCAGCCCATGGCGCGGGCCTGATCAGCCGCAAAGTCGTACAGCGCCACGCCGCAAACCCGCTCACTGCGCCAGAAGCTTTCGACCCGATCAAAAAGCTCCTTGGCCGCCGAGGCGCAGGCGAGCATTTGCGGATCGGCGCCGGTGGTAAACGTCGCACCGGCATCCCCTTCGTGCCCTTGCCACACCACGCCCATGTCGATGAAGAAAATGTCTTCTTCACCCAGCTCGGGATCGCCATCGGAGCGCTGCTTAAAAGTCTTGAGCGTGTTGGCGCCGAAACGCACCAGCAGCGGGTGCCAGATACGGTCCATGTCCATTTGCGCCAGGACCTCCTTGCCTCGCAACTGGGCCTCGGACTCGCGCATGCCGGGGGTGATGACCCGGGCGATCCGGTCGATGGCCTCCCAGGTCATCTGTTGTGCGTGGCGCATCGTTTCCAGTTGGTAACGCTCACCGACCGCTTCTTTGTTGCTCAAGACCGTACTCATCATTCATTCCCTGTGTAAGAAGGTGCAGGCCAAACGCTATATAGCTTTTTATATTGTGATAGTCACCGGAAATAGTCACCGGAAAAGATACAGGCCCCCCTACTGCAACTGCGCCTGAATTTTTGTACAACAGCCTGCATCGCCGGCAGATAGCGCCGGGCGGCCTCCTCCACCGACATTGCCTTGGCGATGTACACCAGATTCAGACAGCCCATTACCCGGTCTTCGTGGGTGATCGGGATAGCAATCGCGGCAATCTTGCGTTCCTGTCCCCAGTGGGAGTTGTTTTCACCGTAGCCCTTGCCGACCGTGTGCTCGACCAGCCGTTCGACAAAGCGGCGATCTGCGGCCAAGGGCGATTGCTCGTCTTCGCGGCTGATCATCAGTTCGATCAGTTCCTCGCGCTCGGCGGGTGGGCAATGGGCAAAATACGCGCGCCCGGTGGCGGTCATCAACAATGGCAGGCGCCGGCCGACCATGGAGCGGTGAAACGACAGGCGGCTGAAGCGATGGGTGGTCTCGCGAATCACCATGGCATCGCCGTCCAGGGTGCACAGGTCCGTCGGCCACACCACTTCCTGCAACAGCTCGCCGAGCAACGGCGCGGCGATCGAGGAGATCCACTGTTCATCGCGAAACCCTTCGCTTAATTCGCGAACTTTCAGGGTCAGCCGATAGCTGTCATCCGACTCGCTGCGCCGCACGTAACCTTCGGCCTGCAAAGTCTCTAGCAACCGTCGAACCGTGGTGCGATGCAGCCCGCTCTGCTCGGCCAGTTGCGCCGTGCTGGCCCCGCCGTCGAAGCGGTTCAAGCCATTGATCAGCGCCAGGCCGCGCATCAGTCCGCGCACGGCCTTGTATTCTGTCTCGCTCATTGATCGCCCCGTTTTTGTTGAAAATCAACGATGTGCACTCAGTGCACACTAGCAAGGGTTGTCGTTGTCGACCAGCCTGACGATTTCCATACTGCGCCCAACAAGAAATCCAAAGCGCTGTACGGAGATACCCATGAGTCCTGCACCCACGCCTTCCACGTTGGAACTGACCACCGACATCGCCATTGTCGGCGCCGGCCCGGTCGGCCTGATGATCGCCAATTACCTGGGTCAGTGTGGCGTGAAAGTCACCCTGGTGGAAAAACTCGACAGCCTGATCGACTACCCCCGCGCCATCGGCCTGGACGACGAAAGCCTGCGTACCTTCCAGGCTGTCGGCCTGGCCGACGCCGTGCTGCCTCACACCACCCCTTGGCACGCCATGCGCTTCCTCACGCCTAAGGGTCGCTGCTTTGCCGATATCCAGCCCAAGACCGATGAATTCGGCTGGTCGCGGCGCAATGCGTTCATCCAGCCGCTGGCCGATCGCGTGCTGTTCCAAGGCTTGCAGCGCTTCGACAACGTCAAGGTACTGTTCAGCCGCGAGCTCGAAAGCTTTGAACAAAGCGCCAGCGCGGTGGTGCTCAACCTCAAGGATCAGCACGGTCACGGCGAACGCCTGCATGCCCGCTACCTGATCGGTTGCGACGGCGGCAACAGTCTGGTGCGGCGCAGCCTGGACATCAGCTTCGAAGGCAAGACCGCGCCGAATCAGTGGATCGTAGTCGACATCGCCAATGACCCGTTGAGCACCCCGCATGTATACCTGTGCTGCGACCCGCAACGGCCCTATGTGTCCGCTGCCCTGCCCCATGGCGTGCGCCGCTTCGAATTCATGGTCATGCCCGGCGAAACCGAAGCCGAGTTGAGCAAGCCGGAGAACATGCGCAAGTTGCTGGGCAAAGTGCTGCCCAACCCCGACCGCATCGAACTGATCCGCAGCCGCGTCTACACCCACAACGCTCGCCTGGCCGGGCGCTTCCGTCAGGGTCGGGTGCTGCTGGCCGGCGATGCCGCGCACATCATGCCGGTCTGGCAAGGCCAGGGTTACAACAGCGGCATGCGCGACGCCTCCAACCTGGCATGGAAACTGTCACTGGTGATCAAGGGCCTGGCTGCCGACAGCCTGCTTGACAGCTACGAACAGGAACGCCGCGACCACGCCAAGGCGATGATCGATCTGTCCGTGCTCGCCGGTCACGTGCTGGCGCCACCTAAGCGTTGGCACGGCACGCTGCGTGATGGCGTGTCCTGGCTGCTCAATTATGTGCCACCAGTCAAACGCTACTTCCTCGAAATGCGCTTCAAACCGATGCCGCAATACACCCAGGGCGCCTTGATCGTACCGACTGAAAAATCCTCGCCCGTGGGCAAAATGTTCATTCAACCGCAGGTGCTGACCGAGACCGGCGAGCGGGTGTTGCTCGACGAAGTAATCGGCAAGAATTTCGCGATCATCGCCTGGGGATGCGATCCGACCTGGGGCCTGAGCGCCGAACAGGTCGAGTACTGGCAGGCATTGGGCACACGATTCATTCAGGTACTGCCGGACGTTCAGCTCAGGGCCGCCAGTGACGCCAGCGCCAGCGTGGTTCGCGTCGGTGACAGCACGGGTCGTCTGAAGGAATGGTTCGCTCGCGGTTCGGCCTCCATCGCCCTCGTGCGTCCGGACCGTTTCCTTGCGGGGCTGGCGATCCCGCAAACCGTCGGCCAGGCCTGCGATCAATTGGCCCTGGCTCTCAAGGCCCTGCCGCAACCTGCCGCGACGCTTGTCGCCAGCAAGGTGGCCTGAGATGAGCGCCTATCTGCACTGTATGTCGCACACGCCGCTGGTGGGTTATGTCGACCCGACGCCTGAGGTGCTGAGTGAAGTCGACACGACCATCGCCGACGCCCGCGAGCGCATCGCGCGTTTCGCCCCGGAGCTGATCGTGCTGTTCGGCCCGGACCATTACAACGGCTTTTTCTACGACGTAATGCCGGCCTTCTGCATCGGCATGGCGGCCGAGGCCATCGGTGATTTCGGCACTGCCGCCGGTAAGCTGGAAGTGCCCAAGGCGCTGGCCGAGTCCTGTGCCCAAGCGGTTCTGGATGCCGGTGTCGACACTGCCGTGTCCTATTGCATGCAGGTCGACCACGCCTTCGCCCAGCCACTGGAATTGTTGCTTGGCGGTCTGCAGGGTTGTCCGGTGATTCCGGTATTCATCAACTCGGTGGCAGTGCCTTTGCCCGGCTTCAAACGCGCTCGCCTGCTCGGTGAGGCCATCGGTCAATGGGCCAGATCGCTGAACAAGCGCGTGCTGTTTCTGGCGTCCGGTGGCTTGTCGCACCAGCCGCCGGTACCGGAGCTGGCGACAGTCGATGTACGCATGGCCGATCGCCTGATGGGCAGTGGCCGCCATTTGCCGGCCGATGAACGTCAGGCGCGTCAGAACCGTGTGATCCAGGCCGCCCGGGATTTTGTCGACGACCAGCACAGCCTGCACCCGCTCAACCCGACGTGGGACCAGGGCTTTCTCGACACCCTCGAACAGGGCCGCCTGTGCGACCTCGATGCGCTGGGCAATGACGAACTGTCGGCGCTGGCCGGCAAGTCCACCCACGAAGTGAAGACCTGGGTCGCCGCCTTCGCCGCGTTGTCGGCCTTCGGCCCGTACCAGACCGAAGGCCGCTACTACCGCCCGATTCCCGAATGGATCGCAGGCTTCGCCACCCTTGGCGCCCGGCCGCTGAACAACAACCACTAAAATTCCAAGGAACTGCCATGACTGCCCCTGCATTCACCGAAGCTTCCAGCAGCCGCTTTGCCCGTATCAAAGAAGGCGACCTGGACCTGCAACTGCATTACAACGATGTGGGCCCAAGCCCTGAAAATCCGGCCGCCGAAACCGTGGTCATGCTCCACGGTTCCGGTCCCGGTGCCAGCGGCTGGGCCAACTTCCACCGCAACATCGAGCCACTGGTAAACGCCGGTTACCGCGTGATCCTGATGGACTGCCCGGGCTGGAGCAAAAGCGACCCGATCGTTTGCGACGGCTCGCGTTCGGACCTCAACGCTCGCGCCCTCAAAGGCCTGATCGACGTCCTGGACCTGGATCGCGTGCACATCATCGGCAATTCCATGGGCGGCCACAGCACCGTGGCGTTCGCCCTCGCCTACCCCGAGCGCATCGGCAAACTGGTGCTGATGGGCGGAGGCACTGGCGGCCCGAGCGCCTTCGTCCCTCAGCCGACCGAAGGGATCAAGTTGATCGGCGCGTTGTACCGCGAACCGACCATCGACAACCTGAAAAAGATGATGAATGTCTTCGTCTTCGATGCCAGCAGCCTGACCGACGCCTTGTTCCAGACCCGTCTGGACAACATCCTCGCGCGCCGCGATCACCTGGAAAACTTCGTCAAGAGCAGCACCCTCAACCCCAAGCAGTTCCCGGATTTCAGCCATCGCCTGCATGAAATCAAGGCCAAGACCTTGCTGGTCTGGGGTCGCGAGGACCGTTTCGTGCCGATGGACACTGGCCTGCGCCTGCTGGCCGGTCTGCCCGACGCACAACTGCACGTGTTCAACCGTTGCGGCCACTGGGCCCAGTGGGAACACGCCGAGACTTACAACCGTCTGGTTCTGGACTTCCTGACCCACTGATGATCGAGGCCGACATGATCCCTATTCAAGACACCCTGGAACAACTCGCCGCCGACCTGCGCCAGGCCGAAGCCCGCAGCGAAGCCATTGCCCCACTGCGCGAGCAGATCGGCGAAGACAATGCTCAAGCCGCCTACACCATCCAACGGCTCAACGTCGCCCATGGCGTGGCCAGCGGCCGGCGCGTGGTCGGTCGCAAGATCGGCCTGACCAACCCCAAAGTGCAACAACAGTTGGGCGTCGATCAGCCGGACTTCGGCACCCTGTTCGCCGACATGTGCTACGGCGATAACCAAAGCGTGCCGCTGAGCCGCGTGCTGCAACCGAAGATCGAAGCGGAAATCGCGCTGATCCTGGAGCGCGATCTGCCCCGCGCAGACACCACGTTCGCCGACGTCATGGCAGCGGTCGGTGGCGTCGTGCCGGCGCTGGAAATCGTCGGCAGTCGGGTCCAGGGCTGGAACATCCGCTTCGTCGACACCGTGGCCGACAACGCCTCCAGCGGCTGCTTCGTGCTCGGCGGCCCGGTCCGCCGCCTCGATGGCCTGGACCTGCGCCAGGCCAACATGCGCATGACCCGCAATGGCGAAGAAGTCTCCACCGGCAGCGGTGCCGAATGCCTGGGTCATCCACTCAATGCCGCCGTCTGGCTGGCCCGCACCATGGCGCGCCTGGGCGAACCGTTGCGGGCCGGCGACATCATTCTGACCGGCGCACTCGGGCCAATGGTGGCGGTGGCTGCCGGTGACCGTTTCGAAGCCGAGATCAATGGAATCGGTCGTGTCGCGGTCGACTTTGCATAAGAGGCAACAACCATGAACAAACTCAAAGTCGCCATCATCGGTTCCGGCAACATCGGCACCGACCTGATGATCAAAATTCTGCGTAACGCCAAACAGCTGGAAATGGCGGTGATGGTCGGTATCGACCCGGCTTCCGACGGCCTCGCCCGCGCCCAGCGCATGGGCGTGGCGGTGACCCACGAAGGCGTGGAAGGCCTGACCCGCCTGGACATGTTCAAGGACATCGATTTCGTCTTCGATGCGACCTCGGCCGGTGCCCACGTGAAGAACGACGCTTTCCTGCGCTCGATCAAACCGGGCATCCGCCTGATCGACCTGACCCCGGCGGCGATCGGCCCGTACTGCGTGCCGGTGGTGAATCTGGAACAGAATCTGGATCAGCTCAACGTCAACATGGTCACTTGCGGTGGCCAGGCAACCATTCCGATGGTCGCCGCCGTGTCGCGCGTGGCCAAGGTGCACTACGCCGAAATCGTCGCCTCGATTGCCAGCAAATCCGCCGGTCCCGGCACACGCGCCAACATCGACGAGTTTACCGAAACTACTTCCAAAGCCATTGAGGTGATCGGCGGTGCGGCCAAGGGCAAGGCGATCATCGTGATGAACCCGGCCGAGCCACCGCTGATGATGCGCGATACGGTATTCGTGCTGTCCGAAGCGGCAGACCAGGCATTGGTCGAAGCCTCGATTGTCGAGATGGCGGCCGCCGTGCAGGCCTATGTGCCGGGCTATCGGCTGAAGCAAAAAGTGCAGTTCGATGTGATCCCTGAAGACGCACCGCTGAACATTCCCGGCCTGGGCAAGTTCTCGGGGCTCAAGACTTCGGTGTTCCTCGAAGTCGAAGGCGCCGCCCATTACCTGCCAGCCTACGCCGGCAATCTCGACATCATGACCTCCGCTGCCTTGGCCACCGCCGAGCGCATGGCGCAGTCGATGCAAAAGGCCTGAGGAACATTTCATGAACGGCAAGAAAATCTACATCTCTGACGTGACCCTGCGCGATGGCAGCCACGCCGTCCGCCATCAGTACTCGCTACAGAACGTGCAGGACATTGCCCGTACCCTGGACAAGGCCAAGGTCGACTCGATCGAAGTCGCCCACGGTGACGGTCTGCAAGGTTCGAGCTTCAACTATGGCTTCGCGGCGCACACCGATCTGGAATGGATCGAAGCCGCTGCGGATGTGATCAGTCACGCCAAAATCACTACCTTGTTGTTGCCCGGAATCGGCACAGTACATGACCTCAAAGCGGCCTACGACGCCGGTGCCCGAGTGGTGCGCATCGCCACCCATTGCACCGAGGCCGACGTCTCGAAACAGCACATAGAATATGCCCGCGAGCTGGGCATGGACACCGTCGGTTTCCTGATGATGAGCCACATGATCCCGGCCGAGCAGTTGGCGGCACAAGCAAAGCTGATGGAGAGCTACGGCGCGACGTGCGTGTACATGGCCGACTCCGGCGGCGCGATGAACATGCAGGATGTGCGCGATCGATTTCGCGCCTTCAAAGCGGTGCTCAAACCAGAAACCGAAACCGGCATGCACGCACACCACAACCTGTCGCTCGGCGTGGCCAACTCGATTACCGCCGTCGAGGAAGGTTGCGACCGTATCGATGCCAGCCTCGCCGGCATGGGTGCGGGGGCCGGCAACGCGCCGCTGGAAGTGTTCATCGCCGCCGCTGAACGGCTGGGCTGGAACCACGGCACCGACCTTTACACGCTGATGGACGCTGCCGATGACATCGTCCGCCCGCTGCAGGATCGGGCGGTGCGAGTCGACCGCGAGACCCTGGCGCTGGGTTATGCCGGGGTCTATTCGAGCTTCCTGCGCCATGCCGAAATCGCCGCCGCGAAATACGGCCTCAAGACCCTCGACATCCTCGTCGAGCTGGGCAAGCGACGGATGGTGGGTGGTCAGGAAGACATGATCGTTGATGTGGCGCTGGACCTGCTCAAACAGCGCTAACACCCCAAAACCTGTAGGAGCGAGCAAGCTCGCGATGGACTTCAACGATGACGCTGGGTGCCTGATACCCCGCGGCGCTCTGGGGCTCATCGCGAGCATGCTCGCTCCTACAGGGGAAGAGGCGGCTCAGATCGCATAACAACAATAAAACGGGTACTCCCCATGACATCGCTGAACGTGACAACAACCCCGCTGTACCTGGCACGGACCATTGGTCTGTGCTTCCTCGTCGCCCTGATGGAAGGCCTTGATCTGCAAGCTTCCGGGATCGCCGCCCAAGGCATGGCGGCAGCCTTTCAACTGGACAAACTGCACATGGGCTGGGTCTTCAGCGCCGGGATTTTCGGCCTGCTGCCCGGTGCATTCCTTGGCGGTCTGCTGGCCGACCGCATCGGTCGCAAACGTGTACTGATGGCCTCGGTGGCGCTGTTCGGGCTGTTCTCGCTGGTCACCACCGCGGCCTGGGATTTCAATAGTCTGATGGTTGCCCGCTGCCTCACCGGCGTCGGGCTTGGTGCCGCCCTGCCAACTTGATCGCCTTGACCAGTGAAGTGGCCAGCCCGCGCCTGCGTGGTACCGCTGTCAGCCTGATGTATTGCGGCGTGCCCCTGGGCGCGGCACTCGCGGCCAGCATTGGCATCGCCGAACTGGCCGGAGGCTGGCAGGTAGTGTTCTACGTCGGTGGCGTGGTGCCGTTGTTGATCGTGCCGCTGCTGGGGTTGTATCTGCCGGAGTCGGCCCAGTTTCGCAACGCTCGCGATGCTGCGCCCATCGGCGTGGTCCGGGGTCTGTTCCACGAGGGCGCGGCGCTGCCGACCGCGATGATCTGGGTCAGTTACTTCTTCACCTTGATGGTGGTGTACATCCTGATCAACTGGCTGCCCAGTCTGTTGGTCGGCCAGGGCTTCAGCGGCCGCCAGGCCAGTTGGGTGATGCTGGCGCTGCAGTTTGGCGCGGCTTTGGGCACCTTGTTGCTGGGCTGGGTGATGGACCGGTTGCCAGCCTGGGCGCTGTCCGCATTGATCTATGTCGGCATTCTCGCTTCGCTGACGGCGCTGGGCCTGGCCAGCCAGTGGGAGAGCATGCTGGCGGCTGGTTTCGTCGCCGGCTTTTTCGCCACCGGCGGGCAGTGCGTGCTGTACGCCCTGGCACCGCATTTCTATCGTCCGTCGGTGCGCGCCACAGGCGTCGGCAGCGCAGTCGCCATTGGTCGGCTGGGCGCCATGAGCGGTCCATTGGTGGCCGGCAAGATGCTGGCGCTGGGCACCGGTACCACCGGCGTGATGATGGCCTCGGCTCCGGGCATCGTCATTGCCGCATTGGCGATGTTTTACCTGTCGGTTCGACGCAACGGCGCTCAAGCCGACTGACGCGCCATCCGCAACATCCCGCGTTGCGAAGACGCGGGCTCATCCAACAACAATAAAAGTGAACACTGCCATGCTCAGGAATTCTCTTGGGGCGCTGAGCGCCTGCGCCTGCGTTTTTGCCATCGGCCAGGCTTGCGCCAGCGGTTTTGTCGATGACAGCAGTGCCGATCTGGTGCTGCGTAACTATTACTTCGATCGCAATTACCTGAACGCTACGCCCCAGGCCGCCGCCCGTGAGTGGGCGCAAGGCTTCATCCTCAACCTGCGCTCGGGTTACACCGACGGTCCTGTAGGCTTCGGCCTGGACGCCAAGGGTTTGCTGGGGTGCGCCTGGACTCTTCGCCTGATCGTGGGGGCACCGGTTTGCTACCGTACGACCCCGTCACCCGCGAGCCGGCCAGTGAATATTCAGAACTGGGCCTCACCGCCAAGGCCAAAGCGTCGAAAAGCGAATTGCAACTGGGCACCATCAGCACCTTCCTGCCGATTGCCTTTGCCAGCCCTACCCGCTTGCTGCCCAGACATTCCGCGGCGTCTACCTCAAATCCCAGGAAATCGACAACCTGACCCTGCACGTCGGCTGGCTGGATCGCATCAACCTGCGCGACTCCACCAACTACCAGAAAATGTCGGTGGCCTCGCCCAACGGACGCTTCAATGGCGCCGCAGAGTCCGACCGTTTTTCGTTCCTTGGCGGCGATTACGCCTGGTCGCCGCAACTGACACTCAAGTATTACCACGCCGAACTCGCTGACCTGTATCGCAAGGACTTCTATGGCTTTGTCGACAATCGCCCGATCGGACCCGGTAGCCTGAAAAGCGACTTCCGTCTGTTCATCACTGGCGAAGACGGCGCAGCCAAGGCCGGCCCGGTGGACAACCACAATACCGCGCTGATGCTGACCTACAGCCTGGGCGCGCACAAATTCGGCGCCGGTTACATGCAACTGACTGGCAAAACCGCTATGCCCTACCTGTTCGGCACCGAGCCGCTGGTCATCACCGAAGGCACGCTGAGCTCGGAGTTTATCAACCCCAAGGAGCGCAGCTGGCAGGTGCGCTATGACTACAACTTTGTCGGCATGGGCCTGCCGGGCCTCAACGGCATGCTGCGCTACGTGAGCGGCGACAACATCGAGTTGCCCAAGCTGGGTGGTTCCAACCTGAAGGAAAGCGAAAAGGACATTGAGCTGTCCTACGTGCTGCAAGGCACGCCCCTCAAAGGCCTGGCCCTGCGCGTGCGCAACGCCTGGTACCGCAACGACTTCGCGCCACAGGCCAGCCACCGCGATGACAATGAACTGCGGGTGAATGTCGATTACACGTGGAAGTTGTGGTGAGTTGAATTGAAGCCTGCCCCCGGTTTTCTCGAGAAAAATCCGGGGGCTCACGACCGTTGATCAGAGACTTTTTGCTCAAACCAATAAAAACATATTTATATGCTTAAACTGATATTGTCGAACCATCTCACCACACGAGGGTACCGTCATGAATATCAAAATCCTGGCTCTGATCCTGCTGGCTTTCTGTGCGCAACCGGTCTGGAGCCAGACGCCCGCCGCCTCTCCCACTGCTGCCGATAGCCCTGCATTGACCACGCGCCTGGCACTGCGCGACTTGTGGGTCGAGCATATTTTCTGGATCAGAACCTACGCGCTCGCCAACCAGTCCGGCGATCAGAAACAAGCCAAAGTCGCGGCGGATCAAGTGGTCGATAACGCCACCAAAATCGCCAACAGCATCGCGCCGCTTTACGGCCAGCCAGCAGCCGATCAGCTGCTCAAGTTGCTTGCCGGTCATTGGGGCGCGGTGAAACACTACAGCGATGCCACGGTGGCCAAGGACGCCAAGGGCAAGCAGGCCGCCGTGACGGAGTTGACCAGCAATGCCAAGGCGATTGCGGCATTCCTGGCCGGAGCCAACCCCAACCTGCCCGAGGCCACGCTGGTAAATATGCTGTCGGCCCATGGCGGCCATCACATTGCCCAGATCGATGAATTCGCTGCTCACGACTACGCCGGCGAAGCACGCACCTGGTCGATGATGCGCACGCATATTCTGGCACTGGCAGACGCGTTGACCGCTGCTCTGGTCAAGCAATTCCCTGACAAGTTCTGATACCGCGAGGACGCATCATGCTGGAAGGATTGGGCCGAACACAGCAGGACTTGCTCAATGCGCTGCTGCACCACGGGGGTGGCATGAGCATTGACGAGTTGGCTGAGCACCTGGCAGTCACGCGCACGGCGATTCGCCAGCATCTGGCGGCGCTGGAGCGTGACGGCCTGGTGCTGCGCGGCGATACCCGTCCGACAGGACGACGCCCGGAACAGCTGTATCGGCTCACCGACCATGCAAAGGAACAATTCCCTCGCCAATATCAGCTACTGGCCAGCGCGCTGATCGATGAAGTGGCCGACATCATCGGTCCCGAAGCCCTGGCGACGCTGATGCGCAGCCTGGGCCGCAAACTGGCTCTGGACCGCGAACAGCAGGTCGTCGATGAAGCGAAGATCGTGCAGCACATGAATCAGGCGGGCTATGAAGCCGAGGTGATCTTTCGCTCATCTGACGATGCGCAGATTGTTGCGCACAATTGCGTGTTCCATCGCTTGGCCGCGGCCCACCCGGTTGTCTGCGAACTGGATCTTGCGCTGATCGGCACCTTGGGCGGTGGTGAGGTCGAGCACAGCGAATGCATGGTCCGCGGCGGGCATGTCTGCCGTTTCAAACTGCGGCCGGTCGAGTCTGTGCAGGATGTTGAAACCGAATAGTCTCATCCCCCCAGATACGTTCGTCGGATGAGCGCATCCGCAAATATCCCCTCCTGCCCCTTGAACTAGTTTCGGGGCGCCAGTCTAAACCGGCGATTGATCCTCCTCCCAACCGTCGTCATCTCATCAGAGCTGTCTGCCCCATGCGCCCAACCGCCCTCGCCTTGCGCTTCACTTCGCTGTGCCTGCTGACCTCGCTTCCCCTGTTCGCCAACCCCGCCCATGCCGGCGCGGAACGACAACTGGTGGAAGCCATTAATGATTACCGCGCCCATCCCCTGGGTTGCGAACGTCGTCCCGCTCAACGCTTGTCGCCGCTGGCACTGAAATCCAGCCTGGCTTTGCCGGTCGGTTATGGCGGTGGCTTGCGCGACAGGTTGAAAGCTAACGGGTATCAGGCAGTGTCGGTGCGCAGCATCCGAGTGGAGGGTGCGCAAGATGCCGAAGAGGCTTTCGACCTGCTGCAGAGTGAGCACTGCGCCGCGTTGCTCGATAGCCAATACGCCGATGTTGGCGTCAGTCGCAGCCGGGGTGAATGGCAAGTGGTGCTGGCGCAGCCGGTCATGGACAGCCAAATGCGCGATACGCGAAGTGTCGCCAAAACTTTGCTGGCACAGGTCAACGCCGCCCGGTCCCAACCGCGACTGTGCGGTCGCCAGCGCTTCGCCGCCGCCCGGCCACTGGCCTGGAACGCCAACCTTGGTGCTGCGGCTCAAGGACACAGCAAAGCGATGGCCTACGGTAATTACTTCGCCCACCGCGATACCGATGGCGACACCGCCGCCGACCGCGCGAGAGCTGCGGGTTTCCGTGGTCGCCAGATTGGCGAAAACATTGCAGCCGGCCAGGGTTCACCGGGCAAGGCGATGGCCGGCTGGCTGGCCAGTCCCGGGCATTGCGCGAATTTGATGAATCCGATGTTTACCCAGGTCGGTGCGGGTTACGCGACTGAGGCGCGCAGTGATGAGGGGTTTATTGGACGATGATGTTTGGGGCGCAGTGAGGGACGATTGATCGTTATCTGACACACCGCGTCGCTCCGTTCGCCAGCAAGCCGGCTCCTACAGATTTGTGTATGGCGCAGGCCTTGTAGGAGCTGGCTTGCCAGCGAAGGCGGTATGTCTGACACACCGCGTCGCTGCGTTCGCCAGCAAGCCGGCTCCTACAGATTTGTGTATGGCGCAGGCCTTGTAGGAGCTGGCTTGCCAGCGAAGGCAGTGTGTCTGACACACCGCGTCGCTGCGTTCGCCAGCAAGCCGGCTCCTACAGATTTGTGTATGGCGCAGGCCTTGTAGGAGCTGGCTTGCCAGCGAAGGCGGTATGTCTGACACACCGCGTCGCTGCGTTCGCCAGCAAGCCGGCTCCTACAGATTTGTGTATGGCGCAGGCCTTGTAGGAGCTGGCTTGCCAGCGAAGGCAGTGTGTCTGACACACCGCGTCGTTGCGTTCGCCAGCAAGCCGGCTCCTACAGATTTGGTGGATGGCGCAGGCCTTGTAGGAGCTGGCTTGCCAGCGAAGGCGGTGTATCTGACACACCGCGTCGTTGCGTTCGCCAGCAAGCCGGCTCCTACAGATTTGTGGATGTTAGTTGCCCCACAAAATCACGGTTTGCGAACCAGACCGGCCTTTACTTGACCAGCCGTGTTTCCTTGGACGGCCGATAACCGAAATACGAGCTGTAGCACTTGCTGAAGTGGCTGGGCGAAACGAAACCACAGGCAACCGACACTTCGACGATGCTTAACGTGGTGTGCTGCAGCAAGCGCCGCGCTTCAGTGATCCGCAAGTCCATGTAATAGCGCTGCGGAGTGGTGCCCAGTTGTTCCTTGAACAGGCGCTCGATCTGCCGCCGGGAGCGGCCCGCGTATTCACAGAGTGCCTCCATCTCCAGTGGCTCTTCGAGGTTGGCGTCCATCAGGTTGACCACCTCACGCAACGGGCCACAGACCGAGGCATTCAGCGAGGGCTTTATACGCCGGTAACGCGAAGCCTCGAATGCCAGAATATCTTCAATGCCGTCGGTCAACGCCTTGTCGTGCAAACCCCTGATCCATTCCAGCGCCATGTAGAACGTACCGTTTGGACTGGAGGCGGTCAGGCGGTCGCGGTCCACTACATAGGCTTCGCTGGTGACTTGGGTGAGCTTGGCGATTTCCGCCAGTGCGGGGCGATGTTCGGGGTGGATCGCGCAGCGATAGCCATCCAGCAAACCGGCGCGCCCGAGAAACCAGGCGCCATTCCACACCCCCGCCAGAGTCACGCCCAGTTCGGATGCCCCGTGCAAGAGGTTGATCAACGCCTCGTCGGCCTTGAGCGCGGTGCGGTACCCGCCACACACCACCAGCAAGTCCAGCTCCTGAATCTCGGCGTGACTGAGGCAGGCATCGGGTCGAATCACCAGTCCCAGATCGCTGATCACTTCCCCTTCAGTCAAGCCAAAGGTCTTCGTTGAAAACAACTCGGGCCGCAGCAGGTTGGCGGTGATGACCGTATCGAGCGCTTGGGTGAACGCCGGCAACGAGAAATGTTCCAGCAGCAGAAAGCCTGCCCGGGCGCGGACTGACTGGCCTTCATGGTCATTGAGATAGCGCAGGTTCTTGCCCTTCATGCCACCGCTGAACTGACGTCGCTCTACCAACGCACGCCTCGCTTCGTCGTGATGACGAACATGTGATTTAACGCCTTGATACCTGCCACTCCTGACCACCAGAACTGAAGCCTGCGATCTCCAAATCGCTCGTTGCAGCCTGTTTACGCACATTCAAACCCGTGAGCAAGTGAATCACTCTCGCTGGACCTACTCATCGCCCCTGCCTACGCTTGCCCAAGCGATATCCGCGCAGGCCCGCCCATGCGCAGGACCGTGGTGCTCATTGTGCTCTTGCTGACGGCTTGCACCCACACCCCGAAAGCCAGGGATTGAAGGTGTCCAATCTGCATAACTTGACCGAGCCGAAGATCCAGTTCCTCGGTGTCGGCGGCTGGCTGCTGCACTGGAAACGCGAAGGTTTGCTGCTGGCGCCGTCTTTCAGCAACCCGGCAAGCCTGGGCATTACGGGATTTCCCGCGCTCACGGTGCAAGCAAACACTGCGAAGATCGACCAGTACATGCCTGTTGCAACGGATGTGAAGATGCTGCTGGTCGGCCACGCCCACTACGACCACTTGCTGGATGTCGCTCATGTAGTGAGGAGCAAGACACCAAACGCCATCGTCTAAGGCTCGGAAACTGTCCGCCACATCTTGCACGCCGACATACCCGAGGTGCACACCGTCGTGCCTGGCCGCGCCCAGATCAGCAACAGCAAGGACCCGAGTTGGCGAGGCACCGGCCGCGACGGGTTCTGGTGGGGCACTGGGAAAACTTCTTCGGCAACGACCTGGAGAAACCGGCCCGGACCATTCCCCTGCAAAACTATTGGGGGCTGGTCAAACAACTGAAGGATTACGATTACGTGGTGCCTGAACCTTTTTCGGAAGTGCCTTTGCCGCCGCCGCTTTAACGACAGACGTCGTATTTCTTGCGGATTCGCGCTATTTGGAGGCCGCGCCCGCTGCTCAGCACACTGCCAGTGCTAGTGATGTCTCGACCGGCACTGACCATCAGGTCGTTGGCAGCTTCAATGCGCGACGCACTGTCGATGTATTCGCGATGCTGAAAGAAAAAAAAAAAGGGAATTATTTCTCTCTTTTTCCTACTCCAGTGGCAAAAAAATCCCCTTTTTTCACGCAAACGGGCTGACCTCAGGCGTCAGTCGGCCGACGCACCGCCCTCACCCGCCCACTGCTGCCACCCCCACAGAAAAACCGCTCGCCACCGTCGGATTCAAGCCCCGACACACCGATGCCGGGCGGCATCTTCAGGCTTTCCAGCACCTCGCCGGTTTTCGAATCGATGTGGCGCAATTCGCTTTCATCCCCTTCCCACGTGCCGTGCCATAGCGCGTCTTCGACCCAGGTCACACCGGTGACAAACCGGTTGGATTCGAGGGTGCGCAGTATCGCCCCGCTCTCGGGATCGATCTGATGGATTTTCCGCTCCCGATACTGCCCGACCCACAGCGAGCCTTCCGCCCATGTCAGCCCCGAGTCGTTGCCACCACCGGGGGCCGGAATCGTGGAGAGTACGCGGCCGGTCTGAGGGTCGACTTTCTGGATACGGTCCTCGGCGATCTGGAACAGATGCTTGCCATCGAATGCGGTGCCGGCATGGGCCGCGACATCGATCGTGCGCAGGGTCTTGCCGCTTTCGGGGTCCAGTGCGTGCAACTTATCGGTGGTTGCAAACCACACCTGCTGACCGTCCCAGGTGAGGCCGTGTACATCGTCGACACCTTCGAAGGGACCATATTCTCGAATGATTTCGGCGGCTGACTGTTTCATGTTGGTGTTCCTCAACAGGGGTTAGTGGCGTTCATCCTAGCCACCGGGCAGCGGAACGGGGAGTAACAAGGTCGTCGCGAAACCGGGCACTGGGGTGTCAGCCAGCGGCGTGCCCGACCATGGCCGAACGACTGTACCTTTCCCTGGGCTGCCAGCGTATCGAGGGTCCGTTGCACGGTGCGCTGGCTGTTCCCAAGCGCCAGTGCCAGGGCTGAGCTGGACCACGACTCTGCGTCGCTGAGCAAGGCGAATACCGCTGCGTATTTTTCTTCGACCGGCGGTGTGAGCAGCACAACGTCGGGAGAAACCTGCGGGACCAATGCAAAGCCGCGTTTGGTTGGGACTACGCCGGCCAAGGGTTTCAACGCCGCGCGCAGCCGGCCGATTTCGACCCGCAAACGGGCACGATGGGATTCATCGCTGAGTTTCAAGCGAAAGGCCCGGGCGATGAGTATTTCCCGCGGCACATCATCTGGCCAGGCTTGCGCCAAAGTTCGCACGAGAGTGAACAGGATCGGTCGTGTCGATAAAGACACCGACATGCCGGCGCCACGCACGACGTATCGACAGGCGTCCACCACCAGCGATGTCGAGTTAAGCAACGCTTCGACTTCGTCGAGCAACAAAGGTCGTTCTTCACCTTGGGCCAGCAAACATGCGGCGGGACTGTCGAGCATCCGCACGGCATTGTCGACTTCCGCCAACAGTGCGGGAATGGCGGACTGCCGGGCGGCGATTTCGGCCCTGGCAAGAGCTGCACGCGCTGTTTGCGAATGCAGGTGCCGCATGGCGATCCCCGCCGCCACCAGTTCATGGGTGGCCCGCAGTGGCGGCGGCATGGTTGCCGGGTCAAGTCGAGCGAGTTTTTCCTGGGCCTCATCCAGCTGCCCGATCAGCAACAGGCGGCGGATGTCCAGATACTGCGCATGGGCAGCGTTCACCCAATCACCGTGAGCCTCCAGCGTGAGCCGCGCCGCGTCGAGCGCTTTCACGGGCCAGCCAAGGTCCCGGGTCGCCAATGCGATCTCGGCTTCGGCGACAATGCACCGCGCCCGCGCTACCGCCTCTTTCGGCCCGAAGGCCCGCGCCGCCCGACGCACCAGCGCCCTGGCCCGCACCAGATCACCCAGTTGCGCCATGGCGATCCCGCGCAGCGCAACGCCGGTGCATCCTCGCGCAGCGCCACGCAGTCCAGCGCGCCGAGCGGATCGCCAGATGCCAGTGCTTGTGCTGCGGCTGTGATCAGCGAGTCCATTGCAGTCCTGCCATGGGGGGCACTCCATTGTCGGATAGTCGTTGTTGAGTCTATCTGAGGCTATTCGAGACTTTCTGTGCTGGTGCTGACGCCATCGCAGGCAAGCCAGCTCCCACAGGATCTATGTTAGACACCTGCCTTATGAACGCCATCAATTGTAGGAGCCGGCTTGCTGGCGATGGCGGTGGGTCAGGCACTGCATTGTCGACTGGACTGACGTCTTCGCCAGCAAGCCGGCTCCTACAGGGGTACGCCTCCCGACCACTCGTCGCCAAGGTACACAAATACCCCTTGACGCCGATCCGGTTCTGCGGGAATATTATTTCCATCGGATGCGATCTAAACGCACACGACACTAAATCAAACCCAAGCGCACCATCGAGGATTTACCCCATGAGCAAGATCGAAAAAGTCCTGGCTTCCGGCAAAACCCACACCACCCTCAGCCGCGCTGGCTACACGTCGCGCGGCCATAACGGCAACCTCGACATCGAGCTCTCGTCTCCTGGCGATACCTCACCGACCCACGTGTTTACCGCCACCCAGCCACACCCGAAAGCCGAGCAACTGTTCGCCGGCGCATGGTCGGCCTGCTACACCGCCGCCGTCGGGCTGGTCGCACAGGAACGCAACATCGTGCTGCCAGCGGATATGGCCGTCGACATCGAAGTCGACGTGGGCCAGACTGGTCCGGCCTACTTCCTTCAGGCCCGACTGACCCTGCGTGTGCCGGGGCTGGCACATGATGTTGCGACCGAACTGGCGCACATCGCAGATTCCATCTGCCCCTACTCCAAAGCAACACGCGGCAATATCGACGTTGCCCTGAACGTTATTACGGCGTGATTTGTAATTCCAGCACATATATCGCATGCGATACATACGCATGCGATCAACACAAGTTGTAAACCTGAGGAAATCATCATGAGCAAGATCGAAAAGTACTGGCCAGCGGCAAACCCATACCACCCACAGCAGCGCCGGCAACACCTCGCGCGGCCATAACGGCAGCCTCGACATCGAACTGTCGTCGCCCGGCAGCGCAACACCGGCGCACGTGTTCACCGGCGTCCAGCCGCACCCCAAAGCCGAGCAACTGTTCGCCGGGGCGTGGTCGGCCTGCTACATCGCTGCCGTCGGCCTTGCGGCCCAACAAATGAAAGTGACACTGCAGCGGATGTGGCGGTCGATATCGAGGTTGATTTGGGCCAGACCGGCGCGGAGTACTTCATCCAGGCTCGCCTGACCCTGAGCGCACCGGGCCTGCCACAGGACGTTGCCACCGAAATAGCACACATCGCGCACTCCATCTGCCCGTACTCCAAGGCAACCCGCGGCAATATTGATGTCGCCCTGAATGTCGTCACCGCGTAACTCGCCCCACGGCCGGTTCGCCAGGGATTTCCCCGGCGAACCGGCTGTCGGTCTTTACATGGCTTGAACCAGGGATTCGAGCTCTTCCGATACCATCGCATCCGACGTATAGTTCCAGTCTCGCAAGATTGGCCAAAGAGAACGTCCATGAAAACCACCGACAAGCCATCCGCCCTGGATCTAAAGCTCTCCGACTTCCTGTGTTTTGCGGTCTATTCCACCAACCTGGCGTTCGGCAAGGCCTACAAGCCAATGCTCGAACGGCTCGGCCTGACCTATACGCAATACATCACCCTCGTTGCACTGTGGGAGGAAGACAACCAGACCGTTGGCAGCCTCGGTGAAAAGCTGTTTCTGGAATCCAACACCCTGACGCCGATCCTGAAAAACTCGAGGCTATGGGCTATCTGATGCGCCAGCGCGACCCGGCAGACGAACGCCAGGTGCGCATCAGCCTGACGAAGGAAGGTCGAAAACTGCGCGAAGGCCTGACGGAAGATGGCTTCCCGCAAACCGGCCTTGACCCTGATGACTTTGTGAACATGCAAAAGGCCGTCGTGGCGCTGCGCAACAACCTTATTCGGATGACGAATACCCGGTAGGAGCGAGCTTGCTCGCGATGGGCGCCAACGATAACGCGTGCTGTCTGAATGATTGCGTTGTCTGGACGTCCATCGCGAGCAAGCATTGCTCCTGCAACGTCGAGGTACATTCCTAAAAATCAGGCAGGCTGTCAGGCCGCCTTCGCTGGCAAGCCAGCTCCTACAAGGGATTGGGTGTACCCGCAAAATCAGGCAGGCTGTCAGGCCACCTCTGCGGGCATAAAAAAACGCCAGTCCCGATCGAGACTGGCGTTTCTTGAAGATGGCAGGGGCGGCTGGATTCGAACCAACGCATGGCAGGATCAAAACCTGCTGCCTTACCGCTTGGCGACGCCCCTGCAAATGTTGCGATGAGTGCCTGGCACTCGACTCCTGATTCACAGCCTGTTTAATGGCCTGTGCTGGAATGCGCGGAAATTTATCAACTTTTGTTTCGTCTGGGAAGCCCCATTGCCCATATTTTTTCTTTTAAAACAGCCACTTGTTGTACTCGAAACCGAGAATAGCGGGCAAAGCAGACAATCTCACCGTTAGCGCCACTTAAACAACCGACATTTTTTCGGTCAGGTTTGCTGCAAATACGCCAGGAAACGGCGCTGGAACAGCATCGTATGCTCGTGCGCAGCCTGTTCGGCTTCGTCAGGCTTACCGGCCGCGATGGCATTGACGATTTCATCGTGGTCGCGACCTAGCCGGGTATTGGTCCTGGCGGCGGCGCTGACGATGTAGTCGAAGTGCAAATGCAACAGGCGCTGGCCTTCTCCCAGCAGTTTTTCGTAGTAACTGATGAAGTACGGATTTTTCCCGGCCTCGGCAATCGCCATGTGAAAGGCCTTGTTGGCCTCGGACATGGCCTGAAATCACCGCTATCAACCGCTTCCAGATAAGCCGCGTCAGCGTTGCGAATGCGCTGCAGGTCTTCATCGGTGCGTTGCAGTGCCGCCAGGCGGGTCACCGCGCGCTGAATCAGATCCAGAGCGGAAATGTAGTTGGGGAATTCTTCGATTTCGAACGGTGTCACCAACGTCGTGCGGTTAGGCAGGATGGTGACCAGCCCCTCACTGATCAAACGCGCCAGCGCATCACGCACCGGCGAGCGGGAAAGCCCGAATTGCGCCGCCAGCGACACCTCGTCCAGCGGCATGCCGGGCTTGAGCTTGAGCGTCAGGATCTGCTTGCGCAGTTCTTCGTAGATATAGCGACCGCCATGGCGTTTCGCACCACTGGCGACTTCGGACGTTTCTTTGCTCATAGGATCATGTTCTCAGTGATGCAGGCCAGTCATCCAACCAGCCCGCAACTTTAACACTGGCCCGGGAATAGTTAAAACCCTCACCCCAGGTATCGCTCAGCATGAAGCCTGCTGCCAGGGGATCATCCGGGTCGACGCCGATCTGGTGTAGCCCATATATCCAGGCACGCCCGGTGATTCTCGGCAGCACCGCCGGTTTGCCACCGACTTCCGTCAGGCCCAGCAACTCGACCGCGAACTCGCCGCCGATGGTGGATCGCGAGGTGAGCTTGTCACCAACATCCACCAGGCCCCGGGCGCTGAGAGTTGCAAGGTTAGCTGAACTGCCGGTCCGCAGGGCGAGCGGTCAACCCGTCCCGGAGGTAGCGTGGTACAGGTCTGGTATGTCTTCGCGTCGAGTCGATGACGGAACATCACATAGGCCACCTCGTTGAGTTCCTTGAATAACGGGTGACTGATGTTCACTTGCTCGTTGATCAGCCCTTTCAAGCGCACACCCTGCGTTGCCAGTGCTCGTGCGTTCTGGGGGGCGATGGTCAAACC
The DNA here is from genome assembly GCF_002277815.1 of Pseudomonas sp. ERMR1:02. GTDB lineage: Bacteria > Pseudomonadota > Gammaproteobacteria > Pseudomonadales > Pseudomonadaceae > Aquipseudomonas. Next base: position 190,243 of record NZ_NKJI01000011.1, on the reverse strand, counting down.
GACCTGGTCAACGTCAATCAAGGCGTAGTAAACGCCGCCGAAAGCGATGTCAGCCTTGATCAAACCGAACTCGGGAGTCTGGATCGGCGCGTCCAGCTGTTCGACAAAGGACGGCACCATATCCAGGGACACGCGTTGGCAGCGCCCGTCCTCGCAGACAGCGCGAGCCGTCACCAGACCGGCCGGCGTATCCAGCACCACGGTGGTCATGGGCTCTTCCATCGGCACCATGCCCAGTTCCAGCAAGGCCGTCACCACACAGATGCAATTACTGCCCGACATCGGGTGCGCCTTGTCCGCCTGTAGCACGATAAATCCCGCCTGTGCTTCGGGCCTGGTCGGTGGCAACAGCAGGTTCACCGACATTTGCAGGCAACCGCGCGGCTCGAGAATCACCAGCCTTCTCAGGCTATCGTCGACTTCGTTGATGTAGTTCATCTTGTCGAGCATGGTCTTGCCGGGAATATCAATGACCCCGCCGGTGATGACCTTGCCGATCTCGCCTTCGCAGTGCACATCGGCCATTTGCAGCGTTTTCTTCCAGCGCATGGCAGGCTCCTTTACTTGATGTACCAGCCCCATGGCTGCTCACTGTCATAGCGGGTGATCTGCTTGGTTTCCAGGTAATTGTTCAAGCCCCACTCTCCCAGCTCACGGCCTATACCGCTTTGTTTGTAGCCACCCCAGGGGGCTTCGGTAAAGGTCGGTTGCGAGCAATTGATCCAGACGATACCCGCGCGCAGGCGACGAGCGACGCGTTCGGCTCTGACCAGGTCGCGCGACATCACAGCGGCGGCGAGGCCGAAGCGCGAGTCGTTGGCACTGCGCAATGCCTGGGCTTCATCGTCGAAAGGGCGCACGCACACCACGGGCCCGAAGATCTCCTCGTTCCAGATCCAGCTGTCCTCTGGCACATCGGCAAAGATCGCCGGCGTCAGGAAATAACCCTTGTCGCAGTTCGCCGGACGCGTGCCACCGGTGAGCAGCGTGGCGCCCTCCTCCCGACCACGGGCGATGGCTTGCAGCACCTTGTCATATTGACCGCGACTGACCAGAGGTCCGAGCAATACGCCTTCGTGCATGCCGTTACCAATGTTCAGGCTTTGGGTCTGTTCGACCAGACGCTTGAGCAGCGGCTCATACAAATCCCGCTGCACCAACACTCTTGAGGTTGCCGAACACACCTCGCCCTGATTCCAGAAATCCCGAACATGATCCATTCGACCGCCGCTTCGATATCGCTGTCATCGAAGATGATGAAGGGTGACTTGCCGCCCAGTTCCAGGCTGACGTTTTTGATATCCCGGGCCGCGGCTTGCATGATCCGCGTGCCGGTGGGAACGCTGCCGGTAAACGCCAGTTTGTCGATACCCGGGTGCTCGCTCAGGGTGCACCTGCATCCGCACCGAGGCCAGTCACGACATTGAGCACACCGGCAGGCAAACCGGCCTGATGGGCAATGTCCGCCAGTTCCAGCGCCGTCAGCGGCGTCAGCTCCGAGGTTTGAGCACCATGCAGCAGCCGGCGGCCAGTGCCGGCGCGACTTTCCAGGCGGCCATCAGCATCGGGAAATTCCAGGGGATGATCGCCCCGGCGACACCCACCGGCTCTTTGCGAGCGATTGAACTGAAACGCTCGTCGGCCAGCGAAATATTCTGCTCGCGATGACCATCAAGGCCGGCGGCAAGGTCGGCATAGAAATCAAAGCAGCCCGCCGTATCACCGATGTCCCACAGGGCTTCAGGCAGGGGTTTGCCGTTGTCCCGCACTTCAAGTTCGGCCAACTCTTGCTGACGTTCGCGAATGCCGCTGGCGATGGCCCGCAGAATCGTCGCACGCTCGGCGCCGGTCATTTGCGGCCATGGACCGTCATCAAACGCACGGCGCGCGGCGTTTACCGCCAGATCAATATCTTCTGCAGTACCGGCAGCGACCTGGGTGATAACCGACTCGTTGCCCGGATCAATCGTGGCAAAAGTGCCGCCATGCTTTGGGCGGACCCACTGGCCGTCGATATAGAGCTGGTCACGGGATTTCATGCATGGCCTCCAACAAGGGCAAAACGCTTGGCGTTAAAAGGGCTCAGGTCTTGGGCGGGTGTGCGCCCGGCGACCATGTCGGTAATAAGGCGTCCGGTGGTGGCGCCCAGGGTCAGGCCGAGCTGGCCGTGGCCGAACGCCAGGAACACATTCGACAAACGGGCGCTACGGTCGATGACGGGTTTGGTGTCGGGCAGAAATGGACGGTAGCCGACGCCGTATTCGATGTTGTCCAGTTGCAGTCGGGGAAGGATCTTGCGGGCCTTCTCGAGAATGATGTCGGCACGCTTGAAGTTGGGCTCGGCATTCGGCCTGCAAACTCGATGGTCCCACCGATCTGCAGGCCACGAGTCATCGGGCTGAAGCAAAAGCCGCCATCGGCATAGATCACCGAGTGACGAATCTCCACTCCCGGATTGGGCAGCAACACTTGATAACCGGCAATCCCGGCCAGCGGAACCTGGGCACCGAGTTGCTCGAAAAACTGCCGAGAGCCCGTCCCGGCCGCGATCACCACATGATCGGCGGCCAAGCGTTCACCGTTGGCAAGCGTGACGCCGCTGGCACGATCAGCCACTTCGTCGATACGTTTGACCTGCCCACGCACCCGAACCCCGCCCTGATCGATAAAGCTCTGGGTCAGTGCGGCGATAAACCCTTTGGTATCGCTGACTGCGCGCCAATCCGAAAACAACAGGCCATGGCTGAATTTGCCGGACAGCGACGGTTCAAGATCGGCAATTGCGCCGGCGTCCAGCACTTGTGACTTGAAACCCAGCGCCTTGCGCAGCTCCAGATGATCACGTTCGTGCTCGATGCCTGAAGGCGTATCGAATACCTCGATAATCGGCCGCTCGCCCATCAGCGTCTTGTCCGGGCAAGCCTCCAACAAAGGCGCATAGTCTTCGAAGACATGATGCGTGAGGGTCGCCATGTCCTGGGCAATCTCGGCGATCTTCGAGCGCCGGGCACAGGCCAGAAAACGCAGAAACCACGGCAGAATGCCTGGCAAGGCACTGGGCCTGAGCGCCAGCGGCCCTTTCTGATCGAGCAGCCAACCCGGTATTTTTTTCAGAATCCCAGGTTTGGACAGCGGAATGACTTCGCCGACCGCCATCTGCCCGCAACTCCACTTGGCAGTGCTGTCGCCCGCCGCAGCCGGGTCGACCAAAGTGACCGCATAACCTTCCCGTTGCAGATAAAGGGCACAACAGACGCCAACGATTCCCCGCCGACCACGACAGCCTTTTCCAGCTGGGCAGGTGTTTGTGCAACGGACTGCATAGGCGTCATAGGGAGGTCTCTTGAGCTGAGGCTGGAGCGGCATAATCTTCCAGGCTGAAGCCGTCCCACCAGGGTTGGGTATCGTCGACAATAAACTCCGCGCGCCCGGTGATCCACGCCCGTCCTTCGATACTGGGGCGAATCGCAGCGCGGCCGTCCTCCAATTCAAGCTGCTGTGCGACACGACCGATGAAAAAACTGCCAATGAGGCTTTCATGGCGATAGGCCGAGCCTGCGGCCAGCCAGCCGCGGGCAAAGCGCTGGGCGACCCGGGCCGAGCTGCCGGTGCCGCAGGGGGAGCGATCGATAAGACTCGCACCGGCAATGACCACCGCCCTTCCCTGAGACTCGTCCGACAGTGGCGAACCTGTCCACATGCAGTGGTTGACGCCTCTGATCGCCGGATTTTGCGGATGAACCACCTCCACAGACCGGTTGATCAGATCCTGTATTTCGCGCCCCCATTCCAGCAGTTGCTGCGGGCTGAAATGCTCACAACCCGGATAGTTGGGTTGCACTTCGATAATCGGATAAAAGTTGCCGCCGTAGGCAATGTCGACCTTCAACGACCCCAGTGGCGGGAAGTCGATGGTCAGGTCGCGGTGCAACAGGAACGACGGAACGTTGGTGAAACACACCGAACTGATTTTTTCGCCGCTGCGGGTGTAAGTGGCGTGAATCTGCCCGGCCGGAACATCCACCACCACCGTTCCCGGTATTTTTGGCTCGATCAGCCCGGACTCCAGCGCGAAGGTTATTGAGCCCAACGTGGCATGCCCGCACATCGGTAGACAACCGGAGGTTTCGATGAACAACAGACTGAAGTCACTGTCCTCGCGCATCGGCGGATAGAAGATCGTGCCCGACATGTGCGAATGGCCTCGCGGTTCGAGCATCAACGTGCGGCGGATCCAGTCGTATTGCGCCACGAAATGTTCACGCCGCTCGCTCATGGTTGTGCCTTTGAGCTGCGGGGCTCCGGCGATCACCATGCGTACAGGCATTCCCTCTGTGTGGCCTTCAATGCAGTTGAATACGTGTCGGGTCATCTCATCTCACTCCGTAGAGCCGCACCGGCCTGCGTGGCGACCGGCGCGGCAGACACCATCAGGCAGTCATTTATCAGCGCATGGCCAGTTCAAAAGCCTTGCGGAAACCGGCCTTCTCCTCGGTGGTCAGCGGTTGCAACGGCATCCGTGCATTGCCGGCATCGAAACCTGCCAACTCACAGCCGTACTTGACCTTCTGAATGAATTTGCCTGATTCCATGTCGGCCAATACCGGGAACAGCGAACGCACGATGGCCTGGGCACCGTCCTGGTCGCCAGTGGTGTATTTGCTGTAGAAGTCGCAGACCTGTTGGGTCAGGCAGTTGGCCGGACCGCAGATCCAGCTGGTCGCGCCCCACAGGAAAAAGTCGAGGGCCTGGTCGTCGGAGCCGCAAGACAGCTGATAGTTGTCCTTGTAGGTGTTGCCGATCTCGATGGCGCGCAGCAGGTTGCCGCTGCTTTCCTTGATCGCAATCACGCGTTTGTTGTCCTTGAACGCTTCCAGCACGCCGAAGCCGACTTCAACGTTGGTGCGTATCGGGTAGTTGTACAACACCACATTGATGTCCGGTGCGGCATCGAGAATGGCCTGGTAGTGACCGATCAGCTCTTCCTGGGACGGCAATGCGTAGTACGGCGGCGCGATCAGCAAGTTGGTATAGCCGGCATCGCGGGTCTGTTTGACCTGCTCGATCACCTCACGGGTGCAGGAGCCGTTGGCACCGGCAATCAGCACACCACGGTCACCCACCACTTCACGCACGGTGGCCAGAATCTGCCGACGCTCTTCATTGGTCAGCGCGTAGTACTCACCGGTCGAACCCAGCGGCACGAAGCCTGTGACGCCTGCCTTGAGTTGATACTCGATGATATTGGAGAGCATGTCGTAATTGACCTTGCCGGCCTTGTCGAACGGTGTGACCAGAGCAGGCAGGATGCCTTTGAGTTGAGTCATTGCAGACACTCCACGGATTTGGATACGAGGGTTGGGGTTAGTACGCATAACGACGCAGCATCCGCGTCTCGACCACGCCGACCAGACGGGTCAGCGGGAACGCCACGAGGAAATAAATGACAGCTACTGCCGAGAGAAACTCGACCGGACGGGCCGTGCTGTTGGAGATGTTCTGGCCGACGAACATTAGGTCGGCGATGCCCACCGAGGAAATCAGCGCGCTCTCCTTGAACAGCGAAACCACGTTGGAGAGCAGTGGCGGAATGCCGCGCAGCAAGGCTTGGGGAAACACCACGAAGACCGTTTTATTCCACGAAGCCAGACCCAGCGCGACGCACGCATCGTGTTGCTCGCCAGGAATGGATTTGAGCGCGCCACGGAAGGTCTCGCTGGTGATTGCGGTCATGTACAGAGTCAGCGCCAGCAGCACCGACAGGTAGGGCGGGATATCAACGCCGAATACCACCGGGAAACAGAAAAACACCCAGAACAGCTGAATCAACAACGGTGTTCCGCGGAACAGTTCCACATACAGCCCGGCCGGCACGCTTAACCAGCGATGACCGCTGGCGCGCAACAGGCTCAGGAGGAACCCGCACACACTGCCCAGGATCGCGCAGCCGACGGTGAATGCCAGCGTCAGCGCCAACCCCTGCAGCAAGGCTTGCCAGTAAGAAAGCACCACGGTGAAATCAAGGTTCATGACAGTCTCCTCAGCGCGCGAGCGCCGCGTCCTGACGCCGTTCCAGCCACTGCACAAACTGAGCGATGGGCAGCGACAGGGCGAAGTAGATGAGCGCGATCAGCGAGTAGGTTTCCAGCGGGCGGTAAGCCTCGGTGGCGATGCTTTTGCCGACGTACATCAAGTCCCCACCGCCACGATCGCCACCAGGGCACTCTGCTGCAGGATCGAGATACCGTTGGTCATCAGCACTGGCACGGCACTGCGCAACGCCTGGGGAAGAATCACGTAGAGCGTGCGCTGCCAGGGGCGCAGGCCCAGGGCGACGCAGGCGTCCAGGTGTTCACGGGGCACGGCCTGAACGCCGGCCCGATAGGCTTCGGCGTTGAACGCTGTCAAGTTCAACCCAAGGGCGAGCACGCCCATGGTGATCGGGTCGATGAACACGTCAAAGAGCATCGGCACGCAATAGAAGAACCAGACGATCTGCAACAGCACTGGCGTGCAGCGGAAAAACTCAATGAAAAGCTGTGCCGGCCAACGCAGGAAAAACCAGCGGCTCAAGGTCAGCAGACACAGGCCAAAACCCAGCACCAGCCCGACGATGTTCGACACCAGCGCCAATTGCAGCGTGACTTTCAGGCCCTCCCACAACAGACCGAAGTTGCCCTGGAGAAAGTTGAAGTCGAATTGATAATTCATGATCGCGCTCCTAAATCCAGTTGCATCAATCCAGTTGCATCAATCCAGGTGCAGCACTTTTTCCAGAAACTCGCGGGTGCGCGGTTCCCTGGGCTGGGTGAACAACTGATCGGGATGGCCTTGCTCGACCACTTTGCCGTTGGCGCAAAACACCACGCGGGTGGCGATATGCCGGGCGAAATGCATGTCGTGGGTGACGATGATCATCGCCATCTTCTGCTCGGCCAGTTGCAGCATCACGTTCTGCACCTCGATGACCATTTCCGGATCGAGCGCCGAGGTGACCTCGTCGAACAGCATCAACTTGGGTTCGAGCATCAGCGCCCGGGCAATGGCCACGCGTTGTTTCTGGCCGCCTGACAGTTGGCTGGGGTAAACGTTGAGTTTGCTTTCCAGACCCAACCGGGCGAGCAACGCCCTGGCTTTTTCGGTTGCTTGGGTTTTCGACAGGCCATGCACTTTCATCGGGGCCAGAATCAGGTTGCCCAGCACCGACAGGTGCGGAAACAGGGTGTAGTGCTGAAACACCATGCCCACCTGGGTTTGCAGTGAGCAATCCATTGGCTTGCCTTTGCCCCGGGCATTGCCATCGATATAGGGCTTGCCCTGGAAGCGGATGGTGCCGCCTTGAATGCTTTCGAGGCCCATCATCACCCGCAGCAAGGAGCTTTTGCCGCTGCCGCTGGGACCGATGATGACCAGTCGATCATCGGCGCGCATATCCAGGTCCAGGTGGTCCATCACCACCAGGTTTTCGCCGTAGGATTTGTACACGTCACGCAGTTGAATGAACTCGCCGCAGGGCGTTTCGCGCACGTGCAGAGGCCGTGCCGGCACCGCTGCCAGATTGGAAGCTTTCATTGATCATTCTCCGGGAGCGCGCAGCCCGCCGCGCGCTCGACATCGGCAGGGTTTACTGAGGGGTTTTGTCGGCGTTGGCCAGTTGCGAAGCCTTGTCGACCAGGGCGTCGATCTCGCCGGTCTCGCGTCGCTGGGAGATGTAGATGTTCAGCGTCTGCAAGTCAGCGGCACTGACATCACGACGCACGCCGAACGCCACGCCCTGCTTGGCCAGTGCGGGCTTGGGCAAGACTTCCTTCGACCAGCCCGGATTGGCCACGGCGAACAGGTGATTGGTGTCGCTGGCATCGACCAGCACGTCGGCGCGCTTGGACATGACCGCCAGCCTTACTTCATCCATACCCGGCAGGCGCATGATCTTGCCCTGCTTGATCGATCCGGAAATAGCCTTGTCCTGGGCGGTCCCCGACATGACCGCGAAGGTCACTTCAGGCTTGTCGAAATCGGCAAGGGTATTGCCCGCATTCGCCAGTTTCGGGTTGTCCTTGTTGATCAGAAACGAAACCTGGTAGTCCGTGGCCGGCACCGAAAAACCTACTGCGAGCGCGCGCTCAGGGGTCTGGTTAAGCGCCATGGCCATGTCCCATTTACCACCTTGCAACCCGGCCACCAGGTTGTCCCAGTTGGTGTCGACGAACTCGACCTTCACCTTCAACACCTTCTCGCCGAAGTCCCGGCACAGGTCCACGAAATAGCCGCTGTATTCACCAGAGCGGGCATCACGCATGACATAAGGCGCGGCGACCGCCGCTCCGCAACGCAAGACGCCGGCTTTCTGTATGTCTTTCCAGAGTGAAACATCAGCCGCCTGGGCTGGAACTTGACTGAGCAGCGCGCCAATGGCGGATGCACAAACGAGCATGTTGCGGATGGTGCGAGGAAGGAACCGAGCCATTTTGACCTCTCCGATGATTTCGTTCTTGTAGGCAGGAAGGTACAAATCAACATCACTGTGCGCCGTCATGTGTGCAGCGCTGTATGCAGATTAGTTTTGAACGAATCCGGCTGTCAACACGCTTGAAAAAAATTTATCGGGAAAGTGACCGAGCGGTCGCAAGGGGCTTTTGAGGAGAAGGACACGCGGCTTCGTGCAAAATACGACGCAAAACTTGAAATCCAGCCCCCGCCGCGTAAGGCTGTGCAACCAGTAACGTTATGAAAAACCTTTTAAAGAGAAGTGAGGTCCCTGTGCTCAAGTTTCACCGCGAGGCAAACACTCACCGTACTCCCACTCCGCTGCCGGTATTCACCGCATGATCGAAGTCACTGAAGTTTCCATTGCCCAACTGCGCGCCGCGCTCGAATCCGGCCAGACCACGTCGGTCGAACTGGTCCAGGCGTATCTCGCCCGGATCGACGCCTACGACGGTCCCGATACCCCGACCGCGCTCAATGCGCTGGTGGTACGCAACCCCGATGCACTCAACGAAGCGCAGGCCGCAGATGCCCGTCGCGCCAAAGGCCAGACCCTGGGCCCGCTCGATGGCATTCCTTACACGGCCAAGGACAGTTATCTGGTCAAGGGGCTGACCGCTGCGTCAGGCAGCCCTGCATTCAAGGACCTGATTGCCTACCGCGATGCGTTCACCATCGAGCGGCTGCGCGGCGCCGGGGCCATCTGCCTGGGCAAGACCAATATGCCGCCGATGGCCAATGGCGGCATGCAGCGCGGGGTCTATGGCCGTGCCGAGAGCCCGTATAACGCGGCCTACCTCACTGCCCCGTTTGCCTCGGGCTCGTCGAACGGCGCCGGTACTGCCACCGCCGCCAGTTTTGCGGCCTTCGGTCTGGCCGAAGAAACCTGGTCGAGCGGTCGCGGCCCGGCGTCGAACAACGGTTTGTGCGCCTATACGCCTTCGCGCGGGGTGATTTCGGTGCGTGGCAACTGGCCGCTGACGCCGACCATGGACGTTGTCGTGCCATTTGCCCGCACCATGGCCGATCTGCTCGAAGTACTCGATGTGGTGGTGGCCGAAGACGCCGATATTCGTGGTGACCTGTGGCGCCTGCAACCCTGGGTGCCGATTCCGAGCGTCGCGTCGGTGCGCCCTGCGTCCTATCTGGAGCTTGCGGCGAAGGCCGACTCACTGGCAGGCAAGCGCTTCGGCATACCGCGTATGTACATCAATGCCGACCCTGAAGCAGGCACCAGCGATGCGCCGGGGATCGGTGGCCCGACGGGTCAACGCATCAACACCCGCCCTTCAGTGATCAGCCTTTGGGAACAAGCGCGCAAGGCCCTCGAAGCCGCCGGTGCCGAAGTCATCGAGGTCGACTTTCCGTTGGTCTCCAATTGCGAAGGTGACCGTCCCGGCGCGCCGACAGTGTTCAATCGCGGCATCGTGTCCAAGGAATTCCTGCATCACGAGCTGTGGGATCTGACGGCCTGGGCCTTCGATGATTTCCTGCAAGCCAACGGCGACCCGAAATTGAATCGCCTGGTGGATGTCGACGGCCCGCTGATTTTCCCTCACGACCCGGGAACCCTGCCCAACCGCGAGGGCGACCTGGCTGCTGGCATGGACGAATACGTGAAAATGGCCGTGCGCGGCATCACGCCCTGGGACCACATCAGCACGGTGCCTGATGGTTTGCGCGGTCTTGAGCAGACCCGGAAAATCGATCTTGAAGACTGGATGGACCGCCTGGGTCTGGATGCGGTGCTGTTCCCGACGGTCGCCGACGTTGGCCCGGCAGATGCCGACGTCAACCCGGCATCGGCGGATATCGCCTGGAGCAACGGTGTCTGGGTGGCCAACGGCAACCTCGCCATTCGCCATCTGGGCGTTCCAACGGTCACGGTGCCAATGGGTGTCATGCCCGACATCGGCATGCCTGTCGGCCTGACCTTTGCAGGCCGCGCCTATGACGACTCGGCGCTGCTGCGTTTCGCTGCGGCGTTCGAGTCCACCGGCAGCAAGCGACTGATCCCGCCGCGCACCCCGCCGCTGACTGCCGGTAAATGAAATCAATGTGGGAGTAAGCCCGTTTCCACTGTAGGAGCCGGCTTGCTGGCGAAGACGGCAGTCAGGTCAACAATGCAGTGCCTGATACTCCGCCTTCGCCAGCAAGCCGGCTCCTACAGGTTTGCGTGTTTTCCACAACTTCGTGTAAGCGCCGAGCTCGCCGCTGTTCTTGCTCTGGCTCTGGCTTTTGATCTTGCTCTACCTGCCCCGTTTCCATAGGCCGAACGCAGGCGTTGCGCAGTGGGTATCCCGGCCACCCCACTCCATCCCAAACCCTCTAAAGGTCCACCCCACGGGTTTTCATCGATTCACCCCTGCCCATATCGAACATCGCGCCTTGCCCAACGATGGTCGATACTGCCTTTCACCCCCGTACCGAGGAGAAGCAAGATGTCCCTGACTCTGTACTACCACCCACTCTCATCGTTCTGCCACAAAGTACTGATCGCGCTCTACGAACACGGCATCGAATTCGAAAAGCGCATCATCGACCTTTCCAGCGAAACCGACCGGGCGGAACTCGCAGCGCTTTGGCCGATCGGCAAATTCCCGGTGATCCGCGACCACGCCCGTCAGCGCAACGTGCCGGAATCGAGTGTCATCATCGAGTATCTGGACCAGTTGTATGCCGGCCTGCATCAGCTGATTCCCGACGATTGGGACACCGCGTTGCAGGTACGGTTGTGGGATCGTTTTTTCGACCACTACGTCATGGAACCGATGCAGCAGATCGTCGCCGATCGCCTGTACGCCACCCACGGCGACCTGACGAAACAACGCGCCACCCTGCTGACCGCCTACGGCATGCTCGAGCGCCAGTTGGCCTCCAGAACCTGGGTCGCCAGCCCGGACTTCAGTCTTGCCGATTGCTCCGCAGCCCCCGCCCTATTCTATGCCAGCACCCTCGTGCCGTTCCCCGACGATTGCCTGCACTTGAGCGCATACTTCGACCGTTTGACCCAACGACCGTCGTTCCAGCGGGTCATCGATGAAGCCCGGCCATGGTTTTCCTACTATCCATTTGCCGAGGCGATTCCTGTACGGTTTCGCTAGCCGTTGGACAACTTCTATCGACGGTTTCATGACTCTTGGCCCGCGCCTTGCTTTGGCTGATTTCGCCGCAGGGTAACCCCCCCACACTGGTGGAATCGGTGATGATCACGGCTACGCTGTAGGAGCGAGCCCGCTCGCGATGGACGTTAACGATAACGCGGGCTGCCTGAATGATCGCGCTGTCCAAACGTTTTTCGCGAGCAAGCTCGCTCCTACAGGTGCCCTCGTCGTGTAGAACCGCCAGCCGCCGGTATCAAAGAAACGGGTATGCCCCCCATCCCACGATCAGCATTCCCTGCAAAGCCAACCAACCGCAGGGAATCTCCCCAATGTCGGGGGTACTTTCACCCGGACGGTTGCGAGTGTGGCGATCCAGGCCTATGGTCCAGACGAAGCGTTGCCACAACCAATGCGATGACTCGCCGACGGTTTATGGCAATCCACCGAGGATCCAAGCAGCGAGGTGACGACATGCCCAACGACTCCCGCCCTGCCGTGCTCGAACTGATCGGCAACACGCCACTGGTGCGTGTCAGCCGTTTCGATACCGGTCCCTGTACCCTGTTTCTCAAGCTCGAATCACAGAACCCCGGCGGATCGATCAAGGACCGCATTGGCCTGGCGATGATCGACGCCGCCGAGCGCGACGGCCGCCTCAAGCCCGGGGGCACCATTGTCGAAGCCACCGCGGGCAATACCGGCCTGGGCCTGGCGCTGGTCGGCCGGGCCAAGGGCTACCGGGTGGTGCTGGTGGTACCGGACAAGATGTCTACCGAGAAAGTCCTGCACCTCAAGGCGATGGGCGCCGAGGTGCACATCACCCGTTCCGATGTCGGCAAGGGTCACCCCGATTACTACCAAGACGTTGCCGCGCGCCTGGCCGCGGAAATTCCCGATGCCTTCTTCGCCGATCAGTTCAACAACCCGGCCAATCCGCTGGCCCACGAGTGCAGCACGGCGCCGGAGATCTGGGCGCAGACCCAGCATGATGTGGACGCCATTGTCGTCGGCGTCGGTTCGGCTGGCACGCTGACCGGGCTGACCCGGTTCTTCAGCCGGGTGCAGCCGGACCTTGAGATGGTATTGGCCGATCCTGTCGGTTCAGTCATGGCTGAATACAGCCGTAGCGGCACCCTCGGCACCCCCGGCTCCTGGGCCGTGGAAGGCATTGGCGAAGACTTCATCCCATCGATTTGCGACCTGTCCAGCGTGCGTCACGCCTATTCGATCAGCGACGAGGAAAGCTTCGATCACGCCCGCCAACTGCTGCGCGCCGAAGGCATTCTCGGCGGTTCGTCGACTGGCACCTTGCTGGCGGCAGCGCTGCGGTATTGCCGCGAACAGACCGAGCCGAAACGGGTGGTCAGCTTCGTCTGCGACACCGGCACCCGATACCTGTCGAAGGTCTACAACGATCAGTGGATGAACGATCAGGGGCTGCTGCCGAGCAAGCGCTACGGCGACTTGCGCGACCTGATCGCACGACGCTTCGAGGATGGCCGCGTGATCAGCGTCAGCCCGGACGACACCCTGCTCACCGCGTTCCAGCGCATGCGCCTGGCGGATGTTTCGCAACTGCCGGTACTGGCGGGCGGCAAGCGCCTGGTCGGGGTGATCGACGAGTCCGACATTTTGCTGGGGGTGCACGAAGACGCGTCGCTCTTTCGCAAAACCGTCAACAGCGTCATGACCGACAAACTACAAACTCTGCCGCCCGACGCTACCCGCGCGGAACTGGAAGTAGTCATCGACCGAGGGTTGGTGGCAATCATCGCCGACGCCTCGGGCTTCCACGGCCTGATTACCCGGGTCGACATGCTCAATCACTTACGGAGAACCCTTGCATGAGTCAGCACGATAAAAACACCGCGCCGCGCGGCTTCGCTACGCGGGTGATCCACGCCGGACAGACGCCGGACCCTACCACCGGGGCGCTGATGCCGCCGATCTATGCCAACTCCACCTACTTGCAAGACAGCCCCGGCGTGCACAAAGGCTTCGACTACGGGCGCTCGCACAACCCGACACGCTTTGCTCTGGAACGCTGCGTGGCAGATCTCGAAGGTGGCACCCGGGCCTTCGCCTTCGCTTCCGGGCTGGCGACAATTTCTACGGTGCTCGAACTGCTCGATGCAGGCTCGCACATTGTCTCCGGCAATGATCTGTACGGCGGGACCTTCCGCCTGTTCGACAAGGTGCGCCAACGTAGCGCCGGACACCGCTTCAGCTTCGTCGACCTGACGGACCTGACCGCGTTCGAAGCGGCGTTGCAGGACGACACACGGATGGTCATGGTCGAGACGCCGAGCAATCCCCTGCTGCGTCTTTCAGATCTCGCTGCCATCGCCCGCATCTGCCGTGCCCGCGGCATCATCTGCGTGGCCGATAACACCTTTGCCAGCCCATGGATTCAGCGCCCGCTGGAACTGGGTTTCGACATCGTGCTGCACTCGACGACCAAGTACCTGAACGGCCACTCCGACGTGATCGGCGGCATCGCCGTGGTCGGCCAGAACGCCGAACTGGCCGAGCGCCTGGGCTTCCTGCAAAACGCGGTGGGTGCCATCGCCGGGCCGTTCGACGCCTTTCTCACCCTGCGTGGCGTGAAGACCCTGGCGCTGCGCATGGAACGCCACTGCAGCAATGCGCTGGAGTTGGCGCAATGGCTGGAACGTCAGCCGCAGGTAGCGCGCGTCTACTATCCAGGCTTGCCATCGCACCCGCAGCACGAACTGGCGCGCCAACAGATGCGTGGCTTCGGCGGGATGATCTCCGTCGACCTGAAAACTGACCTCGCCGGTTCCACGCGTTTCCTTGAAAGCGTGCAGATTTTCGCCCTGGCCGAGAGCCTGGGCGGCGTGGAAAGCCTGATCGAACACCCGGCCATCATGACCCACGCCACCATCCCCGCCGACACCCGTGCGCAACTGGGTATCGGCGATGCGCTGGTGCGGCTGTCCGTGGGGGTCGAGGATGTCGACGACTTGCGTGCGGATCTGGCACAGGCGTTGGCGACGATTCAGCTCTGAAGGCAAAAGCCGAACATCCCCGGCCTTGACGGTCGGGGGTGAACGCGGGCGATGCGTCGCTCGCGTCTCCTATTGCTCAAAGCGCGCTCGACGCGGCCAGGAAGCGATATATGAGCTATACCCGTTAATCTCCCATTGCAGTTCTCAACGCAGGAGGTTGGCGATGAAGTTAAAAATCTCGCTCGCAGCGCTAATGCTCACCGCCGGTCTCTTGGGTTGCACCACCTCATCACACCAGGGAGTGAGCGTTCCGCTGGTTGCCGCCCGGCAGAACGCCGGTCAGATCGGCAATGTAACCTTATCTGATTGGGGCAAGGAAACCGGACTCAGTTTCTTCATCAGTGGTGTTCCAACCGGCGCCTCCCTGCCCTTGCGCCTCTACTCCTTCATCTATAAAGGCAGCTGCCAGCAACCCGGCGCGGTCGCCTATGAAATGAATGATCGTGTCACCACCGAACGCCAACCCATACGCGGCTGGACGTTCTCAAGAAGCGCACCTGTGGCAATGCCGGTTCTGCTTTCCGGTGACTACTCCATCGTTGTGCGATCTGCATCGACCGATGGCAACAGGGATATTTTTTGTGGGGATATCCGGCAAGCAAGTACCGTGAAATAGCCACGGGCATTGTCAAAAATCAATTCGACGCCGACCGGGGTGTCGGTTTACCGGAGCGAAAGGAAAGGTAAGCACTTGTACCCATTCACGCTGGTCAAGGCGCCAATCGGTTCAGAGCGGTTTGTTGAAAAATGCGCAGGGTGGTAGATGGTTCGGCATGAGCCAGCCGGTTGGGGAAACTGTAGGAGCGAGCCTGCTCGCGATGGACGTCAACGATAACGCGTGCTGTCTGAATGAACGCGTTGTCCAGGGTTTTTCGCGAGCAGGCTCGCTCCTACAGGGGTCAGGACTTCATTGCGGCCACAGATCAATCGGAAAATACTTTTGCGATATCTGCGTGTACTTGCCCGACTCATGCAATTGCGTCAGCGCCTGATCGATTCGTGTCTTGAGCGCGGTGTCGGCCTTACGCATCCCCGCCCCTACTCCAAGGCCATATTGCAACGGATCCATCTTGACGCTGCCGGTGCCTTTTTCCTCGTACGCCAACCCGTCCTGGGACTTCAGAAACTCGATATCGCCGAGTTTGTCGAGGAACATGACGTCGATACGACCAGCCAGCAAGTCGGCATTGCAGTCGTCCTGCGTCGTGTAAATACGGATGTCCGACGTGTTGCCGTAAGCAGTCCGGATGAACTCGGCGTTGGTGGTCGAGCCCTGCACGCCGATGGCTTTGCCTGCCAGACCTTCCGGTGTCAGCGTCAGATTGGCATCCTTGGCGGCGACGAAGATTCCCGTCGTCTCATAGTAAGGACGCGAGAAGGCAATCACCTTCTGACGTTCCGGGCTGATTCCCATCGAGTTGAAAAGCACGTCGAATTTGGTGGCGATCAGCGCCGGAATAATGCCGTCCCATGCCACCTCCTTGATCTCGCACTCGGCTTTCATCTGCTCGCAGAGCGCGCGGATCAGGTCGGGTTCGAAGCCGGTGAATTGCCCGGTGGGTGTCTTGACCAGAAACGGCGGATAAGGCTCCGCGGCAACACCAAAGCGCAGCTTGTCCTGCGTTGCATTGGCGGGGGCCGTAAAGGAACACAACGTCATGCCGATAGAGGCCAGCAAAGTCAGATTGCGGAACATTCGTTTCATGATCGATCCTTTCTTGTTCTGGAGGATTGTTGCCAATAGAACGGTTCAACTGCATGTATCGACTCAATACAACTTTTACGCCCCGGTTGCGGGTAACGGCAGCCATCCCTGGATGGCTTGCCAGTCTGGCTCGAGGGCCGCGAAACGTGAAAGCGAGAAGGTAGAAAGATCGGCGAAACTGCACGTGCCGTCGACAACCAGATCGCGAATGGCATGACCGCTCGCCGGCGAGAGTCCGAAGCCGACTCCGGACATAGTCGCGACGGTGACGTTATCCAGCGCGGCAGGACGATCGATAACGGGACGGCCGTCCGGCGTGTTTTCGATGAACCCCGCCCAACTGCGAATCACGCGCTTGTGAGCGACCTTGGGGAACAGTTCGGCGAGTCGTTTTGCGATATTGCATTGCAGGGGCGTCGACTGCGCACGGGTGCCGCGCAGATCCGCGAGATCGACCCATTCATGCGGACCGCCACCATACGCCAGGTTGCCGCGCAGGGTTTGCCGGCCATACAAACCATTGCCATCCACACCGCCGACTTCAAGCAACGGTAGCGGTTCGGTCACGATCATCTCGGCGCGTGCGGTAACCAGCGCAATGTCTACGCCGAGTTGGGCGGCCAGTTCACCGGTATGCGGGCCAGCGGCAATCACTAGGTGGTCGCAGGCGATCAGGCCTTGCGCAGTGCGCACCCCAGTCACCCGGTCGCCTTGGCGGACGATTTCGACGACAGGGGTGTATTCGAGAACCCGACCTCCGAGGTTTTGCAGCGCCCACGCATAGGCTTGCAGGGTGCGGTGCGGATTGGCGTGGCCGCCGAAATGGTAGTAGAAGCCCGCCAGCACGTTATCGCCAGCGAAGGGCACGAGTTCCTGAACCTGCCGAGGGTCCAGAAGATCGACGCGTAACCCATAGTAAGCAGCTTCGTCCACGACTTTTTTATCGAGTGAAACCTGGTGTTCGGTGAGGTCGATACTGATGCGGTCCGGGCGATACTCGGTCGGATAACCGAGCAATTCGTCCATCATCGGCCAGAGCCGCTGTTCTTCGACAAACAGCGGACTGTGGTGATGCGAGCACCCGCCTCCATTTCGGCCAGAGGCGCCCCAGCCAATCAAGCCTGCTTCGAGCACCAGCACATCGACGCCATCGCGTGCCAGCCACCAGGCGGCGCTCAATCCGGTCACGCCGCCACCGACGATGACGACGGACGCTTTAGTGGACGACTTCTTGAGTCCCTGCATGGTGTCAGCCCTCGTTATGCGGCGGGTTGATGTGACGGGCGGTGTCTTGCGGGTGCTTGGCGACGGTCTGCTGCCCGGTGCACAGCCAGAACGGTGTCCACTGCGACGGCATGTCAAACCAGGCATCCCAGCGGCTGCGCATCTGCGGTGTTTCCTCGATCTGTCCCGCCTGTTGCAGTGACAACGGGCGGACCGGCGGACGAAACGAGGCCAGCGCAATGTCCTCCACACTCAAGCCGGCACCGATGCCGAGCAAGGCCGCCACCTGTTCGCGGCAACGGCGTCCCTGGCATGGGCCCATGCAGGCCCGCGTCAGCCGCTTCGTCACGTCCGGGTTGGGCGAGCCGTTTTGCATCGCGCTTTGCGACCCCGCATCGGCGGGTGTCCAGCCGAGGTAGCGCGGCGGCTGGAGTCCCAGAATTTCGCTGGCCGTCACCTCTTCGCACAGGCAAACGAACGGTTGGTTCTGTGCATGAACGGTGGACGCGCGCACCCAGGCAGCGCGACTGGCGGCAATATCGCAGACGGGCTCGTCGGGGACAGGCGCTGTGTCGTTCTGAGCGATGTCGACACCCAGCGCGGCGAGCGCAGTTTGCGCAGCGATCCGGCCTTCGCGCCGGGCAATGTTGTCATCGAGGCTTTTCGACGCCCAGACACCAGCGCAGTCGCCGGCAACCAAAACGAACGGCAACGACGTGCGCTGTGCAGAGTCCGTGTCGGGAACGTGACCACCGCGGTCGGCCTTGAACGTCGTGCTACAACCCGCCGCCTCGACCAGTTCGATCGCGGGAATGGCGGCCACGCCAAGCAGCACCGTGTCGCATTCGATCTCCTTCAAGGACCCGTGCACGGGGCGCCCGCCGCATCGACAGCAACAGCGGTAATGCGCTTGACGCCGAATGCATCCCCGGCCGCCTCGCGAACGACATGCCCCGTCAATACCTGAGCGCCTTGCTCGACGAGCGAGCCAAGCAACGCTGAATCGCCAGTCACCTGCCCGGCCTGTTCAATGATTGCAGCGATGTGCACGCCCTTGCCGATCAACGCATGGGCCGACGCTAGCGCTTGCGTATCGCTACCGACCAGCACGGCGTGCTTGCTTTCCAGCGCCTCGTAAAGGGTCGCAAGTCTATTAGCTGCGCTGACGCCCATCACGCCGGGGCGATGCCAACCGTCAAACGCGAGGCCCATGTCCCGCCTTCCAGCGGCGACGATCACCTGCTTGAAGCGCAGCAGCCAGGCGTTTTTTCATCGGCGAGGCCAGCAACGGCGCCCTTGATCCACGTCGCGGTGGGTTGTTGTGCAAACAGCCCCAGACCGCCGTGCCGAGCCGCACGTCGACACCGGCTTCCAGGGCCTCGGCGATCTGCGGGCGAGCGTCGAGAAGCGATTGCAGCACGCTGTTGTGGTTGGAAACCGCAGCGCCCATTCTCCCGCCGAAATGCAGCGGCACCTCTTCGCCCATGGTTTCGATGGGGACCGGATTTTCGTCCACCAGTGTGACGCGCAGGCCATGCCCGGCGGCGGCCAATGCGGCAGCGAGTCCCGCCGGACCCGCGCCGACGATGAGAATGTCAGTCTCGTCGCTGATCGGCGGCGCTTTGCCTGCCACCGAGGCGGGATCGTAGTAGATGTCTTGTGTGGTCACCGTGTTTCCCCCGAGATGTATGCGCTTGAGAGCGGACGCGCGAGCTTTGGCATGCAGGTGTCGACTAGAACAGCGATGAAGGCGGCTTGACGTCGCCCTCGGCGAATCGCGACAGACGCAGCTGGCGCATATCCAGTCCCGGATCGCCGGAGTCGATCCAGTCAGCCAGGGTTTTGCCCACGATCGGGCCCATGGCAAAGCCGTGGCCGCAGAACCCGGTGGCGATGGCCAGGCCGCGCGGCGACGTTTGTGCATCGATGACGGGAATGCCGTCCGGCAAGACATCGATAGCGCCTGCCCAGCGGTCGGCAATCTGCGTGTTCACTTGCCCGGGGAACGCGGCCTTGAGCGCGCGCATGGCCGTGCCCAGACCTTTGTCATTGGGTGGGATGAGCGGATTGCGCTGGTGAATCCCCGCGCCTAGCCGCGACGATTCCGACCATGGCATGCGCTGGCGCAGATCCGTCAGGCACGCACCGTTCAGGTTGAAGCGAAACGATTTGCGGTGTGCCCACAGCGACGGCGCATACCAATGCAGTGCGCGCAGATGGCCCAGCGTCATATCGACGTCGACATGGGCGTCGTCGGCGATGTTGAAGCTGCCGTCCAGCCTTTGCCGGAAACCCACGCCGTTGGCGATCGTCGATATGCCGCTCAGCGTCGGACCCGACGTGGTGCGCGCCACGGTTCCCCTGACCAGCTGCTGCGGCAGGGAGATGCCGAGCATCTTCAGTAGGCGGAACGTTGTGACGCCAGCGGCGCACACCACGGTTTTAGCCCTCACGTAACCCCGCTCGGTTTCAACACCCACCACCTGGCCGGCGGCGACGTCGATGCCCGTGGCACCACACTGTTCGACGATGTGCGCGCCGAACTCACGGGCACGCATCGCGAAGGCGCGGGCCACGAGCGTGGGCTCCGCCTGACCATCGCTGGCGGTATACAGGCCACCCATTTGCGGCACGGCGTAACCCGGCAGTTTTTTTGCCACTTCACGCGGCGACAACATCACGGTATCGACTGAAAAGCTGCGCGCGACGCTCAGCCACGATCCGTATCCATCACGTTCGGCTTCATTTCCCGCGACGAAAAGGCAGCCGTCGTTGCGCCACCCAAGGTCAGTCTGCAGTTCGTGTTCCAGCGAGCGCCAGATCCCGATGCTAGCTTGCATCAGCGGCACTTCCGCTTCGTCACGCGATTGCTGGCGCACAAAACCCCACGCACGTGACGATTGCTGACCTGCAAGCATGCTTTTTTCGAGGAGCAGAACCTTCGCACCCGCTTTGCCAAGGTAGTACGCGCACGCACAACCCATGAATTGATACCAGTGTGCTCACCGTCATTGCTCGCCGGGACCACCCCGCAAGAGGTACTCAAGACCGCACGACTCGTGGATGCGAGCATGGATCGCCTGGACTGGCGCCGCTGGGAAGAGTACTACCCGGGTTCAACCGGGCCTGACAACGCTCATCTGACGTTCGATACGCTGGAGTCCGCCATCGTCGCCGTGAAATGTGGCCAGGGCATCGCGCTGGTCGACGCCGTTCTCACCCGCGATGAGCTGCTCACACAGCAACTGGTGCGAGTGCATTCAGGCAGCATCGTTACCGGCGGACGTTACACGCTGGTCTATCCAAAGCGGGTGAAGCGCTCAAGCGGCTTTAGCGAGTTCCTTGACTGGCTGGAACAGGAAGTGGCCGGTGGCGGCAGCGCTGTCTGAATGATCGCGTTGTCTGGTCGTTTTTCGCGAGCAGGCTCGCTCCTACAGTTTGATCTGCGGTGAACCAGGGGACCCTGATCGTTCCCACGCTCTGCGTGGGAATGCATCCCGTGACGCTCCGCGTCACCATTGCGCAGGGCTCAAGTCTTGCGTCGTCAGCGGAACGCGGAGCGTCCCTGGCGGCATTCCCACGCAGAGCATGGGAACGATCAGCGACAGAGAACCGTGGGCACGCGCCCCCTCCAAATCCACATTGAATGATCGCGTTGTCCATCCGTTTTTCGCGAGCCGGCTCGCTCCTACAGGATGAGGGCCAAAGAACGCTGGCTATGTTCGCCAGCGAACAGACGACCAGCCCTCCAGGTCTTCACACTCAAGGCTGAAAAGCTACGTCCTAAAGGCGCTGCTCGGTGCTGGCGCAATGCGTTGGCGCACCTCTCAAAATGCGCGCAATTGAACTCGTGCGTTTCAGGCTCAGGACTTTATGAACAGCATATGGACACGCATAAAGAGGGTGTTTTCCCGCTCGTCCGGCTTTTGGCGAACAGGTCAGTTTTCCCAACCCCGATACGAATACGAGCCGATCTTGCGCTCGGAGCTTTTCAGTGCCGATCAGATGGCCAGTCACGGCATCGCCCTGGCCGGGCAGCACCGCCTGAGCGCGTTGTCCGCACGGGACTCAATGCTGCGCAGGCTCGATGACAACGAGCAACTGCTAAAACGCAGCTGCACGGCGCTGGTCAGCGCGCAATTATCCAGTCGAGCGGTGACGCCGGCAGCGGAATGGTTGCTGGACAACTACTTTCTGGTCGAGGACCACATTCGCACCGCCAGAACGCACCTGCCCAAAGGCTATAGCCGGGAGTTGCCACGCCTGATCAACGGCCCGTCGGCCGGGTTGCCTCGAGTCTATGACATCGCTCTGGAGACCATCTCCCATGGTGACGGTCGTGTGGATGAGCAAAGTCTGAGCCGCTTCATTGTTTCCTATCAGACAGTGATGCCACTGGCGCTGGGCGAACTGTGGGCGATACCGATCATGTTGCGTCTGGCGTTGATCGAAACCTGCGGCGCGTGGCTTCGCGGGTGATGGCCAACTCCGATGATCGAAACCTGGCCGATGACTGGGCCGAGCGGTTGATTGAAACCTCGGAACGAGACATCAAAAGCGTGGTGCTGACCGTTGCCGACATGGCCCGCTCCGCGCCGCCGATGACCCCGGCCTTTGTCGCCGAATTCACCCGCCGCCTGCAGGGCCAAAGCGCAGCCCTGGCGCTGCCGCTGAACTGGATCGAGCAGATGCTCGGTGAATCAGGTTCCAGCATCGAACGCCAGGTCCAGCTCGATGCGCAACAACAGGCTGCGGATCAGGTGTCCATCAGCAACAGCATCGGCAGCTTGCGGCTCTTGTCCGCCACAGACTGGCGTACGTTCGTCGAGTCGATGAGCCATGTCGAACAGATTCTCAGTGAAGACCCGGCGGCGATTTACCGGGCGATGGATTTCAGCACTCGTGACAGCTACCGGCATGTCATTGAACGCCTTGCCCGACGCAGCCCCAAACATTCGGAAATCCAGGTCGCCCGTGTCGCGATCAATCTCGCCACCGCCGCAACGGACTCAGTCTCCTGCCAATTGCTGGCCCGTCACGTCGGGTATTACCTCATCAGCGCCGGGCTGCCGACGCTGGAGCGACGTATCAACGCACGGGTGCCGCTTCATGAGCGCTGGAAACGGTTGTTGCAGCAGTCGCCGCTGATTTTCTATCTGGCGCCGGTGGCTTTTCTGACGCTCATCTTCGCCTGGCCGCTTCTGGCCTCTGCGCGGCGCGACGGGATATCCGATGTGGCGTTTCTAGTGTTGGCGATTCCATGTTTGATCATGACCAGCCGCCTGGCAATCAGCCTGATCAACTGGTTGGTGACGCTCAGTATGTTGCCGACGACGCTACCGAAAATGGATTTCGCCAGCGGTATTCCCGACGACGGGCGAAGCCTGGTAGTGATCCCGACACTGATCGCAAGCCTTGCCGATGTGGACGAACTGGTGGAAGGCCTTGAAGTTCGTTTTCTCGCCAACCGCGACAGCAATCTGTATTTCGCATTGCTCAGCGATTTTCTGGATGCGTCTGAGGAGATTCAGCCGCAAGACGCCGAGCTGCTCACTCACGCCTCCCGCGCAATCACCCTGCTCAATCAAAAGTACGCGGACGGATTGAGCGACCGATTCTTTCTGTTGCATCGGCCGCGCCGATGGAACGCGAGCGAACGCGTGTGGATGGGCCACGAGCGCAAACGCGGCAAGCTGATTGAACTCAATGCCCTGTTGCGCGGCAGTGGTCAGGAGCGTTTCGACGCCATCGTCGGCGACCTCACGCCGTTACGCGGGGTGCGTTACGTAATTACGCTGGACACCGACACCCTGCTGCCGCGTGACGTCGCTCGCCAATGCGTGGCGGCCATGATGCACCCGTTGAATCGTCCGTTGTTCGACAGTGCTGGCGAGCAGATCGTTTCCGGCTACGCGGTGCTGCAACCGCGAGTGGGTATCAGCCTGACCAGCGCCACCCGCTCGACTTACGCCAGACTGTTTGGCAGCGACGCGGGAGTCGATCCGTACACTCGGGCGGTGTCGGACGTTTACCAGGACCTGTTCCAGCAAGGCTCGTTCATCGGCAAGGGCATCTACGACGTGGATGCGTTTACCTGCGCCCTGGAAGGTTGCCTGCCGGATAACCAGATTCTCAGCCATGACTTGATCGAAGGCTGTTATGCACGATCCGGCCTGCTCAGTGATGTGCAAGTCTACGAGCAATACCCTTCGCGCTATGGTGCCGATGTCAAACGACGGCATCGCTGGATTCGCGGCGACTGGCAACTGCTGCCGTGGCTACTGCCATGGGCGCGCAACGCCGACGACAAGTGGGTGCGCAACAGGCTGAGCGTCATGGCACGCTGGAAGATTTTGGACAATCTGCGACGCAGCCTGGAACCGCTGGCGCTATTGCTGATGTTTGCATGGGCCTGGTTTGCCAGCAGTCAGCCAATGAACTGGACGCTTACGGTCATCGGGTTGCTGGTGATTCAACCGTTGCTCCGTGCGGTAACCGATCTGATGCAGGCCCCCGCCGATGTGCCCTATGGACAATTCCTCAGGGCGCTGCTGGGTGATCTGGGACAGGACCTCGCCCGGGCTTGTCTGACGCTCGCCTGGCTGCCCTTCGAGATGTTCTACAGCGTCGATGCGGTCCTGCGCTCGCTCTGGCGAATCTGCTTCAGCAGACGCCGGCTGTTGCAATGGCAGCCCTCGCGTGAGGTGGAGCGCATCACCGGTAACCGGCTGTCCGGCCTCTATCGCCAGATGTGGATCGCGCCGGTGTCGGCACTGGTTTCACTGACCCTGCTGGCGGACGATCCGCAGACGCTGGCCATCGCCAGTCCGCTGCTGCTGTCGTGGTTGGTTGGACCCTGGATCGCCTGGCGGCTCAGTTCGATACCCGAGCAGTCGGTGTTCGCTCCGTCGACGGAGCAATTGCGCTTTCTGCGGTTGCTGGCGCGCAAGACCTGGGCGTTCTTCGATCAATACGTCGGGCCCGAGGATCACTGGCTGCCACCGGACAACGTGCAGGAAAAACCCAGGCCCGCCATTGCCCACCGCACCTCGCCGACCAATATGGGCATGTCCCTGCTCGCCCACCTGGCCGCTCACGATTTCGCTTACTTGAGCACTGAACGGTTGCTGTACCGGCTCGGCGCGTCGCTGGACAGCATGGACGGTCTGGAGCGCTATCGGCAGCACTTCTACAACTGGTACGACACGCAGACCCTCGAACCGCTACGCCCGCATTACGTTTCCACCGTCGACAGCGGCAACCTGGCGGGTCTGCTGTTGACCTTGAGCGCCGGCATTGCGCAACTTGCAGACGCGCCGATGTTCGGCCCTGCCGTGATCAAGGGCCTGCGCGATACCCTGGATATCCTTGCAGATGCCCAGCGCGCCTCTGGCGTGGATGAAGACACCCTGGAACAACTGAGAAAAGGCCTTGAAGATGTCTCGCAACCCGCGAGCACCGAGACGCTGGCAGAGCTGTTGCACACTGCTCTCATCACGGTCACGAACCTGCAAGCGCACGCCGATGAGGAAAGCCTCTATTGGCGAGAAACGTTTACCCGTCAATGCAGCGACTGGACAGAAGAACTGCAGCGTTTTCAACTCCCTGCCCCCTGGCTACCCCTCAGTCGCCACCTTGCACCTTGCGTCAGATTGCAGGCCTGAACCCCGCCGACTGGGCAGCCGACCATCACCTTCAAATCGAGCGCGTGCGCAGTATTGCCGGCGAGCGCCTGGAGACCCTGGAGCGTCTGGCGTTATTAGCAACGAAGCTTGCGCAGATGGACTTCTCGCTGCTGTACGACACCCAGCGTGACCTGTTCGTCATCGGTTACAACGCCGAGGAGCGCAGGCTCGACAGCGGTTACTACGATCTGCTGGCATCCGAGGTGCGGCTGACCAGTTTCGTGGCCATCGCTCAAGGACAAATCCCCCAACGCGCCTGGTTCACCATGGGCAGGCTGCTGGGTGAGAACGCTGGCGTACCGACGCTGCTGTCGTGGTCGGGCTCGATGTTCGAATACCTGATGCCCATGCTGGTGATGCCCAACTATGACGGCAGCCTGCTGGACCAGACTTGCCGCGCAGCCGTGGCGGTGCAGATCGAACATGGCAACAGGCTGGGCATTCCCTGGGGTGTTTCGGAGTCGGGTTACTACACCGTCGATGCGCACTTCAATTATCAATATCGCGCCTTCGGCGTTCAGGCCCTGGGACTCAAGCGCGGGCTGAGCGATGACATCGTGATAGCGCCCTACGCCAGCGCCCTGGCGTTGATGGTCGATGCCGAGGCGGCCTGCAAAAACCTGCAACGCCTTGCCCAGCAAGGCTCCTCAGGGCGTTTCGGTATGTATGAAGCGCTGGATTACACCGAGGCCCGCGTGCCGCGCGGCCAGACTATCGCTGTGGTCCGTTCGTTCATGGCTCACCACCAGGGCATGAGCCTGCTGGCCTTGACCAGCCGCCTGCTCGATCAACCCATGCAACGGCGATTCGAGGCCGACCCGGCGCTGCAATCAGCCCTGCTGCTGTTGCAGGAGCGGGTGCCCAAATCCGCCGCGCCCTACCTGCAAACCGCACAGTCGCCAGTGCTCGGCGATATGGGCCAGGGCCAGGACACCGGGCTTCGAGTGTTCGCTGATCCAGGCCGCAAACGTCCGGCCGTGCAGTTGCTCTCAAACGGTCGCTACCACGTCATGCTGACCAGCGGTGGCGGTGGATACAGCCGCCGCAATGACATGGCAGTCACCCGTTGGCAGGAGGACATTTCACAAGACAACTGGGGGATGTTCTGCTACCTGCGCGATGTCCAGACCAACACGGTCTGGTCGGCTGCGCATCAACCGACTTTGCATCAACCCGAAAGCCACGAGGCGATCTTCAGCGACTCCCGTGCGGAGTTCCGCGCGCGCAATCTGGATTTCGACACGCATCTGGAGATTGTTGTCTCACCTGAAGACGACATCGAACTGCGCCGCCTGCATGTCACAAACCGAGCGTCATCGGCCAAAACACTGGAGATCACCACCTATGCCGAAGTCGTGCTGACATCCCCGGCCAACGACGCCATGCACCCGGCGTTCAGCAAGCTGTTCGTGCAATCCGAATTACTGCCTGAGCTTCAAGCCATTGTCTGCAGCCGCCGCCCCAGGGCCTGCGATGAACCGACGCCGTGGATGTGCCATTTGCTGGCGGCACACGGCGCGGACATCGATGCGATCTCGTACGAAACCGATCGCGCCCGCTTCATCGGACGAGGACGCAGCCTTGTGTCGCCAGCTGCTCTCGATGACGATTGCCAGCGCTTGTCAGGCAGCGCAGGCGCGGTGCTCGATCCGGTGGTCGCGATTCGCTGCAGGATTACCCTGCAACCCGGCCAGCAGGCCACCATCGACCTGGTCACCGGTGTCGCCGACAGCCGTGATGACTGCGTCTACCTGATCAACAAATACCGCGACCGCCACCTCGCCGACCGGGTGTTCGACCTGTCGTGGACCCACAGCCAGGTACTTCTGCGTCAGCTCAATATCTCATTGTCCGACGCCCGACTGTTCGAACAGATGGCCTCGTCATTGCTGTATGCGAATGCCTCGATGCGCGCCGACAACGCCGTGCTGATTGCCAATCGCCGCAATCAACAGGGGCTCTGGGTCAGGCCATCTCCGGCGACCTGCCCATCGTTGTGCTGCAGATCCAAAGCCTGGACAACATAGACCTGGTGCAGCAGTTGATTCAGGCCCACGCCTACTGGCGGCAAAAGGCCTGGTGGTCGATCTGTTGATCTGGAACGAAGATGAGGGGGTTATCGCCAGCAACTGCAGGACGCGATCATGGGCCTGATCACCTCCGGCAGTGAAGCCACGCTGCTGGATCGTCCGGGCGGGGTTTTTGTGCGTCCGGCGCAGCAGATGTCGAGTGAAGATCGCGTGCTGGTCCTCGCGGTGGCCAGACTGGTGCTGAGCGAAAGCCTGGGCAGCCTGGCCGAACAGATTCATCGGCGCAAGGTATCGCCGGTGCACGCGCCGTTCGTTGCGACCCGCCGTTATCAGTCCGGGTCGGCTTTGGTACAACCGACCCCCTGCGCACTGCTGCTGGGCAACACGTATGGCGGCTTCAGCGCCGATGGCAGTGAGTACATCATCAGCGGGCTGGCGGCCAATCCGACGCCCGCCCCCTGGGTGAACGTGATTGCCAATGCACAAATCGGTACGGTGGTCTCGCAAGCGGGTAGCGCCTATACCTGGACTGAAAACGCTCATGAATTTCGCTTGACGCCCTGGCACAACGACCCGGTCACCGATCACAGCGGCGAAGCCATTTACCTGCGTGATGAAGAGACGGGGCATTTCTGGTCCGCAGCGCCTCAACCCTGCCCCGGAAAAGGCTCCTACCAGACCCGCCACGGTTTCGGTTACAGCGTGTTCGAACATGAAGAAGACGGCATTTACAGCGAACTGTGGATCTATGTCGCGCTGGATGCGCCGATCAAATTCTCGCGGCTGCTGCTGCGCAACCGCTCGGGACGCAGCCGCTCATTGTCGGTCACCGGGTATGTGGAATGGGTGCTGGGCGATCTGCGCAGCAAGTCGGCGATGCATGTGGTGACCCAATCGGATCCGGCCAGCGGCGCCCTCTTCGCTCGCAACGCCTACTCGGTGGAGTTTTCCGACCGCGTGGCATTCTTTGACACCGACACGATCGATCACGGTGTCAGCGGTGACCGTACTGAATTCGTTGGCCGCAGTGGCACCCTGGCCTCACCGGCAGCAATGCAACACGCCGGGTTGTCCGGGCGCATGGGGGGCGGTCTGGACCCTTGTGCCGCCCTGCAAGTGTCGGTTGATCTCACCGATGGCGAAAGCAAGGAAGTCATCCTGCGCCTGGGGTCGGCAACCTCGAGCAACACCGCCACACAGCTGGTACAGCGCTATCGGGGCAGACTTGTGGCAGCCGCGGAGTTGCAGAAAGTACGAGAACACTGGCGCTCATTGCTCGGGGTCATTCGCATCGAAACCGGCGCGCCCGCGGTCGATGTGATGGTCAACGGCTGGTTGATGTATCAAGTCATCGCCTGCCGTTTCCAGGCCCGCAGCGGTTACTACCAATCGGGTGGCGCCATCGGTTTTCGCGATCAGTTGCAGGACAGCATGGCGATGATCCACGCCGATCCGGCAGCAGTGCGCGCCCATCTGTTGCTGTGCGCCGGCCATCAGTATATGGAAGGCGACGTGCAGCACTGGTGGCACCCGCCGATGAATCGAGGTGTTCGCACCGCCTGCTCCGATGACTTTTTGTGGCTGGTGACCGCCACCAACCGCTATGTCGAAATGACCGCAGACGTGGGGGTACTGGAAGAGCCCGTCGGCTACCTGGAAGGACGACCGCTGGCTGCTGGCGAAGAGTCCTACTACGACCTCCCGGGGGAATCCCCCCTGCAAGAGTCCCTGTATCGACACTGCGTGCGTGCCATCGAACATAGCCTGCGCCGCGGTCATCACGGTTTGCCGCTGATGGGATCCGGTGACTGGAACGACGGCATGAATCGCGTCGGCCATCTGGGTGAAGGTGAAAGTGTCTGGCTGGGCTTCTTCAGCTATCAGGTGCTGGAGCAATTTGCGGTGACCGCTCGTCTGCACGGTGACCACGAATTTGCCAGACGCTGCAGCGACAGCGCGGTGACACTGCAACGCAAGCTCGAACAAAGTGCCTGGGACGGCGCCTGGTATCGCCGTGCCTGGTTCGATGACGGGCAATTGCTCGGCTCGGCGAGCAACGAAGAATGTCGCATCGATTCCATTGCTCAAAGCTGGTCGGTACTGTCTGGTGCCGGCTCTGCGGTCCGCCAAATCAAGGCCATGCAGTCCCTGGATGAGCATCTGGTTAAACGTGAAATCCGCGCGGTGCTGCTGCTTGATCCACCGTTTGACAAGGGCACCCTGGACCCAGGCTATATCAAGGGTTACGTGCCTGGCGTGCGCGAGAACGGCGGTCAGTACACCCATGCTGCCGTCTGGGCGGGCATGGCGTTCGCACAGTTGGGTGAAGCCGGCAAAGCGTGGGAACTGCTGGATCTGATCAACCCCGCCGCGCCTGCCAACAACGCTCGAATCGACACCTATAAGGTCGAACCCTACGTGATGGCCGCCGATGTCTACGGCGCCGCGCCCCATGCCGGGCGAGGTGGCTGGACGTGGTACACCGGTTCTGCCGGCTGGATGTACCGGCTGATTGTCGAGTCATTGCTGGGTGTACAACGCAGCGGCCGCAATCTGAGCATCGAACCGCTGATCCCCGTCGACTGGCCGGGCTTCATGTTGCACTACCGATTTGGCAGAACCCTGTACCACTTTGACGTGCGTCAGGGCAGTTCAACCGTCACCTCCATGACCGTCGATGGCCAGCCATTCAGCAGCACTGCACTGACACTGGATGACGACGGCCTGGAGCGTTGGGTCCGGGTAGATTGTCGCGCCCGATTACCCAGGCCTCAGGCGCTGGAATACGAGCATGCCGTCGATAAATAGACATTGATCACCAGCCTTGGCGAGCATGGGAGTACCCTGAGTCGGCACGCCCCTATTCCGCCACGGTGCTCCGCCATGTCTGCCTCACCCCAGCCAAGTCACAATCATCTGCTTGCGGCGCTACCCGCCGACGACCTCCAGCGCCTTGTTCCGCATCTGGAGCAGGTCAGCCTGGGGCTGGGTGATGTGCTGTATGAACCGGGGGATACCTTGCGGCACGTCTACTTCCCGACCGACGCCATCGTTTCCCTGCTGCATGTCACGGAAAACGGCTCGTCAGCTGAAATCGCCGTGGTCGGGAACGAAGGTTTGATCGGCATCGCGCTGTTCATGGGCGGCGAAAGCACGTCCAGTAGGGCGGTGGTGCAGAGTGCCGGTATTGCATTTCGCCTGCCTGGGCAAAAGCTCAAGAAAGAGTTCAATCGTCATGGCGATCTGCTCCTGCTGATGCTGCGTTACACCCAGGCACTGATCACGCAGATGTCACAGACCGCCCTGTGCAATCGCCATCATTCGATCGATCAGCAGTTGTGTCGATGGCTGCTGTTGTCGCTGGATCGCCTGCCCGGCAATCGCCTCAACATGACCCAGGAACTGATTGCCAACATGCTGGGCGTGCGCCGCGAAGGCGTCACCGAAGCGGCGGGCAAACTGCAGCGCCAAGGCGTCATCGAGTACAGCCGTGGCCAGATCACAGTACTCGATAGAGCACGCCTCGAACGCCTCAGCTGCGAGTGCTACGTGGTGGTCAAGACCGAAACCGACCGGCTGTTGCATTACACCCGCCGTCAGGACGAGTGAGGTCCCGGGCTGCCTCAAGGCGATCTGCCTCAAAAAACATTGCTGCATTTTTCGCAACTTCATCATTCTTGGATAGCGCAACCGCATTTCTTCGACTTTCCGAAAAACTTGTAGTCAATGACGAAAAGATTTAAACGGCTCATTGAGAGTTTCCTATGCTCATTGCCTAATGAGTTCCGTTAAAGAAAGACTCTGATTACTGTGAGCACACCATGCGCCTGGCCGACTTCATCCTTTCAAATATGGAACCCATCCTTCAGCAGTGGGAGGACTTCGCCAGGACGTTGACGCCCGCCGCTGACGGGATGGATTCGCCCGCCCTGCGAGATCATGCGGAACAAATGCTGCGGACCATCGCCGCCGACCTTCAAACTCCGCAGAGCCATGAAGCAAGGATCGCGAAATCTCAAGGAGGTGCCCCTCCCGCACTTGGGGTCAGCTCATCAGAAACGCACGCGGACCTTCGTCATTCTTCAGGCTTCACCCTCGGGCAAATGATTGCCGAATACAGAGCATTGCGTACCAGCGTGCTTGCGTTGTGGTTGCCGCCTGATCATGTGTCCGAGGCTGAAGAGATTCATGATGTCATTCGGTTCAATGAAGCAGTTGATCAAGCGCTCGCTGAGTCGGTGGTGACATACACCAATGCTGTCACTACAGCGCGCAACGTATTTCTTGGCGTTCTCGGCCACGATTTGAGAAGTCCGCTCGGTGCCATATTACTCAGTTCTGAAGTCCTTTTAGGCGCTGGGAATCTACCGCCCAAACCAACCAAGAACGTGTCGCGTATTTTCACAAGTGTGAAGCGCTCCATAAAGATCGTGGGTGACCTTTTGGATTTCACGCGCACTCAGTTGGGATCGGGAATTCCAGTGCGCATCGAACCAGATGATCTAGCACTGACGTGTAAGGGGATGGTGGACGAAGCAAGTGCCTACCACCCGGATCGACGGATAGATTTTCAGTCGAAATACACAGTGCCCTGGCGGTTTGATAAATCCAGGATGGAGCAGGTAATCGCTAATCTCATTGAAAACGCGATCCAGCACGGAGAGACCGGCACGCCTGTTACCGTCACTCTAAAAGCCAGTAATGAGTACGCCCAACTGTCGGTCCACAATGCCGGACTTCCAATCCAGGACAGCGCAAGAGCGAGCCTTTTTCATCCGATGATTCGTCATCTACATAGCGGCGACGGCGAGTACGGCGCTGAAGCGGGGCTCGGGCTAGGACTTTACATCGCATCCGCAATCGTAAGTGCCCATCAGGGAGATATAGAAGTCGACTCAGGAGCTGATAGGGGTACCACTTTTACGGTTCGCATCCCTATGGGGCGCTCATAATCTGAAGATCCGCATCGGCAGATGGCATAGCTGCGGCGGCCAAAAAAAGAAAACCCCTGAGGCCATTAGGAATCAGGGGTTTAGAAGTAGTGGTGCCCAGAGACGGAATCGAACCGCCGACACGGGGATTTTCAATCCCCTGCTCTACCGACTGAGCTATCTGGGCCGCGGCGGAATTAAACGTTTTTACGGCCGGGGCGTCAAGCACGAAATCAAAAAAAACTCAGTGAATACCTATGCTTACGATTGTCGGTAATTTGTTCAGTCATGACGGCAAAAATCGTCCAAGAGTGGTCACTTGGGTGCGCCGGGAAAACGAGTTGAGCAGCAGAAATGACTGTGTGTGCCGACGCGATGGCTGATATCTTTCCCGCGTACCAAATCGCGTCCAATCGACGCTGACTCCATCAAGGAAGAAAAAAACAATGAAAATATTATTCATTGCTTCGCTAGGAATTTTATCGCTGACTCAAACATTACTATCCTTCGCGGATAATGCTAATGGAAAAAATCTCTATCTACAGCGATGCAGCATGTGCCACGGAATGGATCTCCAAGCAACAGGACCACTGGCCAATAAAAGCAATCCTCCTACACCTGATCTAACAACGTCCGCTTTCAAAAAACGATTAAATGATTATCCGGGCGTGATTGTATCTTCGATAATACTTCGCCCAAATGGAGATTTGATTCCCAAAACTTTGCGTGAGAATGGTGTAAAGCTATCGCCGTACTCATGGAGCATTAAAGATCTGCGCGATTTAAATCAATACATGGGTGGTGTGATTTCACAAAACCGATGATCTTTAAAGTGTGACCTGCCGATGGTCACGGTGTTGCAGATTTCAATCTCGGACGCGTACTTTTCAGCTGCGAAAACCACGGCCGACTTTTTCAACAGAATCGGCCAAATGCGGACATTCAGGTCGGGGAAATCAACCCGTCGCCCAACAAAGGACATACCTGACTTGCTCGCTCGGCCAGTAGATTGCGCAGAGCCTGCATTTGCCCGACGCGCTCATCCAACAAAGCGATTTTCTCTGCAAATAGCTGAGCCAGCAGGTCTTTAGAGACGCCTTCGCTGTTCCATAGCAATGGCAAATTTTCGCCAATCTCTGCCAAGGAAAACCCTAGCTGCTGCGCCAGCTTGATATATCCCACCAGTTGCAGCGTCTGTTCCGGATATTGCCGATAGCCGTTGGCGGTGCGCTGAGGCTTGATCAACTTTTTCTCTTCATAAAACCGCAGTGCGTCGACCGATACACCCGTGCGTGTTGCCACCTCGCCGATTCTCATAATTATCAATGCTCTTGTTGACTCTGGACCTAAGACCAGGCTTTAGCCTGCGGGTCCAAACTGTGAGGGATGAGTATGGTCAGCGTAAAGAGCAATCTGCACATCGTCCGGGCTAGCGCTTTGTACGATCTTATCGTTACGGCGAGCTTCATGACGCCCTGGACAGCGTCACTGGTTTTCAACGGTTTCGCTGCGTTATCCGGCGCCTTGGCATTGGACCGCCCGGCGCCCACCCTGGACGGTAGTGGAATGCTTTTCGCAAACCTGCTGGGCAGTGTCGTAGTCGTCTGGTCACTCTGGCGGCTTATGAATCCGAGCCGCAGTGTCGGTTTTTATGACGCGCTGGCGAGAGTGCTGTTCGCTATATGGCAACTCTTTGCAGTTGCGCACGGCGCTAGTTTCCTGATCCTTGGGTTTACGTTTTTTGAGGCTGTATTCGCCATCGCACAGACCCTACCCTTGACCGCCCCGCGAGAGTCTGAAACAAACGCGGGCCGCAAGTCGTCTGGTTTGGGAACCTTATAGGGGCAATGTCTACGCTGGGTCGAGGCTGTGTGAGAACGCATGCGCCGTTTTGAAGTCTGCGTTGCTACGTAAATCTGCCAGCGCTTGGTTAATCAGCGGGCTCCATGGCGTAGTCAATTTCAACATGATTACGATCGTAGTTTGGGGCCTGCCGCAGAAGATGTCCGGACAAGACTCGCTCATCCTGCAGCCCTGCCATACTGACTCGTTGGCGCCCTCTATTCGCGCTTCCTGCGCTGCGACGGCTGCCAACGGGTTTACTGGGAGGGTTCGCACTGGCGCGGCATGTGTGCACTGCTGGCACCTCTGCTGGACCGATAGCCGAGCGCATCGGGCGCAAATGCTCTGGGTCAGGTCGATTAGTACCGATAGGTTGCCTGCACTGAAACTCCGTTCGCACTATTTTCATAGTTGGCACTGTATTGCGGTTGAAGACCGGAGTTGTTCGCCTGATTTACTGAAACTTTGGAATCCCAGAGATAACCGTAAGCAAAGTCTATCGTCAGATCGGAGTTCGGCGAATAAGCACCGCCCAAGGTCACGGCCTGGCGATTCCCAACCGGAACGCGCACGCTGCGATCGGCATTTGTGATGGGCGACGGATCATAGGCGTAGCCTGCGCGCAGCAGCCATTGTTGGTTCAATTGATAGGATGCGCCAACTGCGGTGGACCAAGTGTCGCGCCAGTTCATTTCTTCGGTCATGCGTCCCAGGCCAGCCGCCTCGCCCACGGGGGAAAGACCGCTGTTGTCTGCCTCGATCTTCTTGATCCGGCTCCAACGTTTCCAGGTGGTCCCCAGGTAACCCGTCCAGCGACTATTGAAATGATGGGTGATGGACGTGTCCACGGATTCGGGCATAGTGATGTCTATCTTGTTGTCATACTTTCCGTCCAGCGGGATCACGCTCGGGGAGCCGTTAACCTCAGTATGCCCTTTGAGTTCATAGCTCACCTTCGAGTGATAGTTAATCCCCCAACTGGTCGCATCACTCAAGTCAAACAAGATGCCGACGTTGTAGCCAAGTGCCGTGTCATCGCCTTTCATGGTGACCCGTGTGTCCTGGCCGTTGTTCAGGGCGCCGGTGGCCAGGTAATTCTGAAGTTTTGCATTGAAATGGTTGATGGTCGGTCCACCACCAATGGACACGTAATCATTGATCCGATAAGCAATGGTGGGCTGCAGGGTTATCTCCTTGGTCGTGCTATAGGAGCCATGGTAGCGACCCTGAAAAGAGTTCTCGTAATCATTGATCAGACCACTTGGAACATAGAGGCCCAGACCCATCGAAAAACGATCATCAAGCGGCGTGGACATGTAAAGGAAGGGCACAACCCCCAAAGGTACTGAGTCGCCCTTATTCGTTCCTGGAGCACTGCTCTGCGCATCACTAATGTCGTCGCTCGCCGAGACGACCGCGGCGCCGCCGGAAATCTCACTACGCTTCAATTTGGTCAAGCCTGCAGGGTTGCCATAGATGGTGCTGGCATCCAGCGCGGAAGACGATCTTCCCGCATAAGCAGTTCCCGCGCTGCTTGCACTTTGTTCGTTCAAGGCGATGCCATTGGCGCCCGCGGTTGTTGAAGCGCTGAGTATGGCTACGGCGCCGGTTAACTTGATCCAGAAAGCAAACCCTTGTTGAACAGAGAAACACGGGGTCGCGCAGTTATTCACTTTCATTATCCACCTCTTATTCTTTTTGTTGGTTGCACGCAGGCAAGGCTTGGCCTTCCCATGCACATGTCAGTGCCGGTTGGAGTTGATCGAAGTTGTGAAAAGGGCCCTGGCTGATGAGTACCAGGGCATGTTTGCTTAACTTACGCAGGTGAACTCGCACTCATTTAAGCCACTCCACTTGAAAGCTATACCGTCCTAGAAGAAGGGTCAGGGCCTCCTGATTGCCTCCCGCCCGGATGCGTGCGACCAGCCCGCGTCGTCCATCCTGTACCACCTCTACCTCAACTTCCTGCAGACACATACGTTCCACTTCCTGCTGGACAACTCTGGAAATCTCCCGCTGCTGCAAGGCGGGCTTGAAGATTTTGCCCACGGCAGTCAGTGGCAGCGCTTCAAGAATTTCAATGCGCTTGGGAACGGCTGCCCGCTCGCTGATGTTGAGGTGAGCGAACGCCTCAAGTTCTTCGGCGTTGCAAACTTGCCCGGGGCGCAGTTGAACGTAGGCGACCGGCACCTCGCCCGAGTAGGCATCGGGGCTGCCGATAGCAGCAGCCAAGGCGACGGCGGGATGCGCCTGCAGTGCCTCCTCGATTTGCTTGGGATCGATGTTGTGGCCGCCACGGATAATCAACTCCTTCTTGCGGCCGGTCAGCCAAAAGTAACCCTGCGCATCCTGGCGACCCAGATCGCCCGTATTCAGC
Organism: Pseudomonas sp. ERMR1:02; assembly: GCF_002277815.1. GTDB lineage: Bacteria > Pseudomonadota > Gammaproteobacteria > Pseudomonadales > Pseudomonadaceae > Aquipseudomonas. The sequence continues at coordinate 153,829 of NZ_NKJI01000011.1, read as the reverse complement.
CAGCGTTGACCGTCGATATCGATCCAAAGACCCTGGTTATGACGCTCCTCCAGATAGCCTTCGAAAAGGTTCGGACCACTGATCGTGATGAGGCCGATCTCATCCACGTCGGCGTCGCGCAGGTACTCTCCAGAATCATCGAGCAAAACCGCGCGCATATGCTGGTGGGCGATCCGTATCCCGATGGAGCCGATACGGCGCTCGCCATGGGGCGGATTGACTGAGGAAACGCAGGCGCCCTCAGTAAGCCCATAACCTTCAAGGATCTTCACCCCGGTCCGACGCTCGAACTCTCGGAAAAGCTCCGCTGGCATGGGTGCGGCGCCACACATTGCATAGCGAAGGCTGGATAGGTCGTGGCCCTGGCATTCATTTTGTAAAAGTGCTGCATAGACAGTTGGCACGCCGGAAAAGAAGTTGATACCGAAGTGTTCGACCATCTCCCAGAATCGCGGGATCACCCCCTCGCCACGATACCCCTGAGGCGTCCCGAGGATCACATGGTCGCCTTGCGTCCAAGGCATCAGCCCGGTAACCAGTTGTCCATTGACATGAAATAGTGGCAGGCCACAAAAGATGACCTGGCCACTGCTGCGTGGCTGCATGTGAGCGGCCATCGCCCATGCATTGAATACTTCCGAGCCATGGGTACGCGCCGCGATCTTGGGCAGCCCGGTGGTGCCGCCAGTACAGATGTAGGAGGAGCACTCCTCCTGGCGGATTTTCCGACCGCTCTTGAGGTGTGTGTGCGGCTGAGTTCCCATTAGCGATAGCCAATCGTGGATTGCGATACCGCTGTGGAGGTCTCGTTCCTTCTGTGCCATGGCTTTGCGAGCCCCACGCACAGGTTCGGCGACATAGGGCTCCATGCTGACCCAAACGACAGACTTGACCGTGGGTAACTGATCCAGCTGCGAAGCCAGTTTTGGCCACAGATCGCTGCCCGCAGTCGGCGCAAGCGTCACCACCACCGATGCCTTCGCGGCATTCAGCAAGCCAGCCATCTGCTTGGCCTCAAGGAGAGGATTGATCGCCATGACGATGCCCGCCGCCTCCCCGCCCCATATAGTGAAGTGGGTTTCCGGCAGGTTGGGCAGGATGAAGGCAAGCACCTCGCCCGGTGTTATGCCCAGGTCATGGAAGGCATTTGCGGCGCGGGTGATATCCGCGAAGAGCTGGGAGTAGTTCCACTCGTAGGTGCGCTTGAAATCGGCAGCATCGGTGAAGAAGCTTAGCGCCGGCGCCTGTGGTGTGCACTCGGCCGCATGTCGCAACGCTTCATAAGTGCTGGACGCCAGGCCGCGCTCCGTCAAGGGGACTCGTTCGAGACTTTCGATGTCGTTCAGTGTTTGCACAACCATCAGGCTTCCTCCACGACTCGGTTGCGCTGCACACCGAGGTCGATCACCCCATCAGCGCTGCGAATGCGCGCCTCGACCACGTCACCCGGCTTGAGATACTGCGTCCGGCCCTCTTGCGCCTTGAGGAAAAGTTGCCACTTGGTGGCTTCTGGCATCAGGGCCGCAATGCGTTGTTTTGCAGGTGAAGGGATCGTTAGCGCACAGCCCGCAGGAGTACCGGTAGCGATCAGGTCTCCAACGGCGAGATCTTGCACTGCAGAGAGTTCGGTAAGGGTTTCAGCCGGACCGTAAACCAGGTTGGCCGTGCTGTCGCTCTGTCGTACCTGGTCGTTGACCGTCAAACGTAACTGCAATGCTTTCAGGTAATGCATGTCCTTGGCATCCAGAAGGCACAGGTAAGGACCGACCGGGCCAAATGTGCGGAAGCTCTTGCCCTTGTAGAACTGCATCTGAGGAATCTGAATGTCGCGGGCCGAGTAGTCATTGACAATGACAACGCCGGCGATGAACTCATGCAGATTGGCGTCAGTGACAGAAACAGAACCGGTGATCGCGCGTTTCATCACAAGTCCCAGTTCAATCTCATAGTCGAGAAAACGCACGGTGCGCGGCTTGATCAGGTCACTGTCAGCGGCCACCAGGCAACTGGTCGCCTTGGTGAAGATCATGTTGAATTTCTTCGCGTCCGGGTCCATGCCTGACTCGATCATGTGCTGACGGTAATTGGCACCCTGGCAGACGAATTGCTGGTTACGGGTTACCGGCGACAGCAGTTTTACTTCGCCCTCAGCCAACTCCGCACCCTTGAGTTGAGCGAGGTCGTCGATACTGTTCTGGCTAATGAAGTCACCGGTGGTTTCAAAAGTACCGGGGACAATCGTGATACGGCCCTGGCGAAGCACGCCCCAGTGGATACCGTTCTGAAACTCAAAGCGGACTACGTGTACAGCAGACATTGAAGGTACTCCTGGAGCGGCGTTTGTCTCGCGTTCGGTGGCGCGAGAACTGTGTTGTTCTGAAGGGGGGCTGACAACGCTGTAGACCAACGAGCCGCCGGCAATTAACGCTCCGGCTTTAAGCACGTCCCGCCGGCCATACCGGGTTGATTTGCCCGACATCGCGGCAGCTCTAACCGAACATCCGCATAAGGGTCATCAACTTGCGAATGGTTAAATCCGGGCTGCGTCGCAAGTTGCGTATCAGCACAAGCAGATTGGTGAAACTCATTTTTGGTTTTGTAAAACTCTTGGGCATGCGCTGCCCCCACTGCGCCATTGCTTGCGGGCTAACGGGATGAATGCCGGTAGGTTGTGCGGCCGTGAAAACATCCCCGTCGCAGTAATGCTCGTGTTTATCGCCCCATGGGTCTTGCCAGTAATCGAAGATCTGACTGCCCAGAATGTGTCGGCCGATGCCCCATGAGTGTTCCCAACCCTGCTCCCGCAAGACGCGCTGCCCCATGCCCACGGCGTCTGCATCCACGACCTCGTAGGCGCTATGGCTATAGGTCGCCATGAACCCTTGCGCAATCGCGAGCGTATGGTGAGCCGCAGGCATGTCACCGAGATCCAGGCGCATGAAAGCGACGATAGGCGTACCGTCGGGAAGCACCTGCACATCGCTTGGAATAAACCCGAAATGCTGCGTATACCAGGCACAGGTCGCTTGGTAGTCGGCCACTTCCATCACGATGTGACCCAGTCTGAGTACTTCAGGCGGGGCAATAGGCGGGCGCTGCGTGGCGTTGATTCGCGGTTGTTCCTGCGCCAGATTCCAGGCAAGAGGTGCCCGGTGTGCCAGGGTTTTACCTGGGATCTGGTCGCAGACAGCTTCCACCATGAAACCGGAAGGATCGGTCAGTCTGACGTAGTACCCGCCACCCGGATGGTCCGATTTCGCGACCGGTGACGCACCTGGGATTCGGGTGAGCTTTTCCAGATCCTCACGAGACTGCACTGCCAGCCCAAATCCGATAAAACGTGCCTGTTCTGCTAGATGGATACGGTAACAGTATGAAGTGGGTTCGGTGGCGCGCAGGTAGAGCGTATCGGCGTCCTGACGATTTACTGTCAGGCCGAAATCGGTCAGGAAACGCGCTGCCTCGTTCAAGTCCGGTCTCTCAAAGATCAGGTGAGTCAGCGCTTGGGCCTTGATCGTCGGCTGCGGATGCCGGGCGGGTTGTTGTGTCGCCAACCGGTGCAATTCATTTCTGTTGTTCATTGTTTTTGTTTTCCGGGTTTTTAGGGCAAAGCTGTCCCGAACCCCTGAAAACCAGGGGTTTGTCTAGTTAAGTCCGTTACGAGCTCAGTCGAGAGATGGAAGTGCCGGCAACTCTATGGTCGCCAACGCTCGCGCCTCCTCTGGTGGCACGCCCAATGCCCGCAGAATCAGCTCGGCGGTGTCCGAGCCCGATTCGCGCCACGTTCTGTGACCTTCCAGCACGAGGAAAATCGAGCCCAAGACACTGCTCGATATCAACGTCATTACTGAGAGCAGTTGCTCCTGCTGAAACCTGTACCGCCCACTGGAAAGTCCGCTCAGAAGATCCGTGGTCGCCTGGCTGCTGAACATTTCGCGCAACGCAGAATTGCTCATGGCGAACTTGTGTATGAACGCTCCCCACTGAGAGTCCTCGTGAGCTCGACGAATGAACAGACGAATACCATTGGCAAGGCGCTGTGCCGGATCGGAGATTGAATTGAAGCTCTTGTTGACGCGTTCATGCATCTCCCTCGCGAGATGGCTGGCGACCGCCTCGAACAGGCTTTCCATGCTGTCAATGTTGCTATAGACCGTTCCGCGCGCCACGCCTGCCTCTTGTGCGAGGTCGAGGATGTTCACTTGTGAGGTGCCTCTCTCGGCGAACAGGCGAAAGGCAGCTTGATGAATGCGGCGCTGTGTTGGATTCAGGGATTCCACGGTTCTCTCTCCAGGATTACCTCATGGCTCGATTGAACACTCGTGTTCATTTCACGTCAACAATATTTTTCAGAATGTAGATTTTTCTGCCTGAAAACCGACCTGCAACCCGCCAATCCGGCTGGATAAATTGATGTTGCTGGAACAATCAAAGGTCTATACATTGACTAAAATGAACACGCGTGTTCAGTTGTGTCGTATCTCAAGCTTGCCTTCCCGGCAAGCTATCAAGCCCTGCCCATCGATGGAAACCAGGATCTCAACAACCTGAGTAAGCACTGTGCAGACAGCGCTCAAACGGTATGACGCTTGCGATGGCTGGCCGATTTTCATTAGCTGAAGGACAGAACATGACCGGCTCCAAGCTCTTTAAACCGCTTCGATTGCCTAATGGCACGGTGATTCAGAACCGAATCGCCAAGGCTGCCATGGAAGAGAACCTGGCAGATAAGGAACACGCTCCAGGGGACGCGCTGATTAAGCTCTATCGACACTGGGCGCAGGGTGGTGCCGGTCTGATCATCACTGGCAACGTGATGGTTGACCGCCACGCCTTGACCGGACCCGCTGGCGTAGTGCTTGAGGACGATCGTAACCTGGGCAAGTTCAGGCTATGGGCCGATGCTTGCCGCAGCCATGGAGCCCAAGCCTGGATGCAAATCAATCATCCCGGACGGCAGCTATTGGCATCAATGGGGCAGCCGGCACGGGGGCCCTCCGCAATTGCTGTCGACATTCCGGGACTCTCAAAGGCTTTTGTGCCGCCCCGGGCCTTGAATGAGCAGGAGATCGAAGAGCTGATCGGGCGTTATACCCATGCTGCAGCACTGGCCGAGCGTGCCGGATTCACCGGCGTGGAGATTCATGCAGCGCATGGCTATCTATTCAGCCAATTCCTTTCGCCCTTGACCAACCGGCGTAGTGATCGCTGGGGTGGCAGCCTGGAAAATCGTGCGCAAATTCTCCTGCAAACCATCGACGCAATACGTCAGCGAGTGACACCGAGCTTTTGCGTCGCGGTGAAGCTCAATTCCGCCGACTTTCAGCGCGGCGGTTTCGATGCCGAGGATGCGGCGCGCGTGGTGCAAATGCTTAACGCCAAGGCGGTCGACCTGGTGGAGTTGTCGGGTGGCAGCTACGAAAGCCCGGCAATGCAGGGACAGACCCGCGATGGCAGCCGACTGGCGCGAGAAGCCTATTTTCTCGAGTTCGCCGAGAAAATAGGAGAAATAGCGCGCATGCCGCTGATGGTTACCGGCGGCGTACGTAGAAAGGAGGTTGCAGAGCGCGTGGTTAGCGGTTCGGTGTCGATGGTGGGGCTTGCCACTGCGCTGGCCATCGAGCCGACCCTACCCTGTCAGTGGATGGCGGGTCAGGACACCGAAGTGGAGCCCATCGTCGTCCGCTGGAAGAACAAGGCGCTGGCATCGCTTGCAGTGGCGTCGGTGATCAAGAAGCAGCTCGGCTTGTTGAGTCGAGGGAAACGCACAAGACCCGGCACGTCGCCCCTCATGGCATTAATCGGCAATCAATTGAAGTCCCGTCGCCAGGCGAAAAGCTATCGGCAGTGGATTGATCAAGCCAGGCAAATCAAGGATGACATCGGATCAAGCCGGTAGCGGCTTGCCGGCGATTTTCCTGGCTCTGGCAGGCGTTACGCCCAGAGCCTTGAGAATCATTTCGGCAACCCGCAGATCGTGCTCCGCCACTGCACGCCCCTCGACAACCGAGCGCATTGCTCCGGTTGTGCACGACAAGACTATATCCAGGGCGACCCCTTCGTCCTCGTAAGCAAAAGTGCCCGCACGTAACCCCTCACGCAGATCGCCAAGTACATGGTCAGCCAAACGCGAGCGCATGGCCTGATCGAAATGGATGATGCGCAGCAATGCGTTGGCCCATTCATGGTCGTCGGCAGCCCGGCATACAAACATGCGCACGCCGATCGAAAGCCGCTGCGCGCCGCAGTGTACGTCCGTACTCTTGGTGGAAATGGCATCGGAGAACTCGGCGGCCATGGCGATGCCAACCGCCTCCAGCACTTCGTCGCGAGTCCGAAAATAGTTGTAGATGGTACCGTTGGAAACCGCTGCTTCCGCGGCGACCTCGAGCAGTGCGATCTCCCCCACCTCCTTACGTGCGATAAGACGCAATGCCGCGTCCACCAGGCCGCGACGGGTGCGCTCACGCTTCTTGTGACCTCGCGTGAGGGTTCTGGCGCATCAGCATCTAAAGGAAGAATGGGGGAATGCATGATCAAGCTCGTAATCTAGTGGGCTCGTTGATAGTAATGGAAACGCTATCAGCAGTGGCGTCTTCGCTCGCCAGCAGGCCCCCGCAGTCTCGAAGGAGACGGCCGGCCTCTGTGCCAGGGGCGTGGTGCATGATGATACGGTCGGGACGAACCGCGACGAGCGTTCCTTTAACCGCCAGCGGCAGGATGTCATGGTTAACGTCTTCGATGAAGTCACAGCTGCCGCCGGATCGTTGCCCGCGTGTTCTGACCTCCAGGAAGTGGCCTCCCATTTTTTCCCAGTAAACGATCTGATCAGCGGTCAGCAGTGACAACGGGTCAACGCCGAATCCAACCAGGGTCAGGTTATCGCCAAGCGCATCGTCGCTCAGTTTGATCTGCTTTGCATGTTACGAATCCAGGCCTGGGGAAACAGGCTGCCACGTACCAGCTTGTCGCCCCGACGATGCTGCACGAACAGGCCGTGTTTGAAGATATTCTTCGGCTTGATGTCCAGCTGTTCGAAGTACCTTCTGGTCGCGGGAGTCAACGCCAGCATACGCATCAGGCCGTGAATAAAGAACGCTGCGATCTTGTTCTTGGGCATCACCAGGCGGCCCATGAGTTCGCGAGATTGATCATCGCCTGGGCATGGGGGCGGCGCTCTTCGTCATAGGTATCGAGTATTGCAGGCGCGGCATAGCCGCGAAGGACCCAGGCCAGTTTCCAGGCAAGGTTGGCGCCATCTCGAAGTCCCGCTACGAGACCTTGCCCGACAAAAGGAGGTGTGATGTGCGCGGCGTCGCCAGCGAGAAAAACGCGTCCCTGGCTGAATTTGTTGCAGCACCGCGCATGGAATCGATACACCGCCTTGCGCTCGATTTCCAGCTCCTGCGGGTTGATCCATGGCGCGATCAGTCGGGCTATGCTTTCCGGGCTTTCGAGCTCTTCCCGGGATTCGCCGGGGTGTAGCATGAACTCCCAGCGCTCCCTGCCACCGGGTGCTGGCATATGCGGCGTTGGACGCCGCGGGTCACAGAGAAACTCAATGTGATCAATCGCTGATTTATGCCGGTTCATGACATCGACAATCAGCCAATCCTCCGCATAGGTCTGCCCTTCGAACTCCTGGCCAATCAGTGCTCTGACCCTGGAGCTAGCGCCGTCCGCACCGATCAGGTACTGGGCGCGAACGGAATGCGAGTGCCCGTCTTGGTCACGTACCGAAGCGAGGACGCAATCCGACACCTCGACCAGACTCTCAAGCTCGAAGCCACCAAGGCTGGTGACGGACTTCAGCCGGGAAACCTGGCCGCGCATCGCTCGTTCGAGGTCGGGTTGATAGAAAGTCACAAGCTTGGGATGACCGTCGATACACCCTCAGTATTGGCTCGACCGAATTGCCCGAGCACCGGGGAGTGCATCCTCACTTCAGGGATAGCGATCTTCTCGAAAGCGTCTTCCGACAAACCGGCGAGTTGCAGGATGCGTAGCGCCTCGTTATCCAGAGCAATGGCAGGAGGCATCAGAAGGACGTCATGGACCTTGTCCAGTACCAGGGTTGTGACCCCATAGCGGCCGAGCAGCGCCGCGATTGTCGCACCTACCGGACCGTTACCGATGACCAGCACGTCGACGGCGGCAGGAGGCAATTCGCAAACTTTCTTGTTGTTGTTCATCTCGAGCCCTTGTTGTGATTGAAGTTGTGAGACGCGCGGTCTCATCGTCAGGCAAGGTGAAGGTATTCAAATTTGAGGAATATTTCAATATTGATGTTTTTGTCATAAATTTTTGGGATCATTGCCAAGCCGCGATGAGACCCAGGGGCGAGCCGAAGTGTGCGGCGTGAATTGAATTTGCGCGTGTGCCAGTTTCCGACAGACGACGCTTGGCTTCAGAGCCGATCAGCGTTGTCATTGGTGAAGCTTCGCGGCGCACAACCCTGTTTTGTCTTTAGGAATCAACCGTGGCACGTCCGCAGCCCCATCCGAATCCAGTCTTGCTCTGCTTCGTCGAGTTCGAGCTCGACGAGTCCAACGCCTGTTTGTTGCGTAATGGGGAAGCCGTGGCATTGGCACCGACTCCTTTCACGTTGTTATGCGTGCTGGCACGCCAGCCAGGATCACTGGTGACCAAGGATGCCTTGCTGGATGCCGTGTGGGGGCATCGGTTCGTCAGCGATTCGGTGCTGAAAACGGCCATCAGCGATCTGCGCAAGGTGCTGGGCGACGACCCCAGGCAGCCCCGCTATATCGAGACCGTGTCGAGGCGCGGCTATCGCTTCATCGCCGCGCCCTCCCCTGCACCTTCGATGCCGCCTGCATCCGCGACGGTGCCGGCGGCTGGCGCGCACCCGTCACCGCCATTCATCGGTCGCACCGACGAGATCTCAAGACTGCAACGGGCGTGGGAGCGGGCGGATGGCGGCCAGCGTGCCGTGGTCTGGCTCGCTGGAGAACCGGGGATTGGCAAGACCACGTTAATCGAACATTTCCTCGCCAGCCTTGGCGGCATCGCCTGCGCTCGCGGCCATTGCGTGGAGCACTACGGCACCGGCGAACCGTATCTGCCAGTGCTGGAGGCATTAGCCGATCTGTGCCGCAGCGACCCACCCTGCCGGCGCTGATGCGCGCAGTGGCACCGACTTGGCTACTGCAACTGCCGTGGCTGAGTACCACCGAGGAGAGAGACGTATTGCGGCGCGAGCTCGCGGGCGTCGGCCCGGATCGCATGCTGAGGGAAATGGGCGAATTGCTTGACCGCTACACAGAGCAGCGCCCGCTAATGCTGGTGACCGAAGACCTGCATTGGAGCGATCGGGCGACGGTCCAGCTCATCAACTATGTGGCGCGGCGACGTGGCCGCACGCGATTGATGTGGCTGTCGAGCTTCCGCCTCGCCGAGGTCGTAGCACTCGATCATCCACTCAGCTCGTTGCGCCACGAACTGCGCCTGCAGCGTTTGTGCGAGGAAGTGGTGCTCGACCCGTTCTCGGAAACCGAGGTCGCAGACTATATTGCGCTGCGTTCAGCCTCGCTGGCGCGCGATGAAGCCTTCGTGCGCGCCCTGCACGAGCGGACCGATGGTGTGCCGTTGTTCGTTTCGTCATCATCAGTGATGTGATGGACCCAAAGGACGACGAAGCCACCATCGAGGCTCGGCTTGCGGGTGTGGCGGTTCCCGAAAACCTCGCGGCCATCATTGATCACTACATCGCCAGGCTTGGGCCGCAGCAGCGTGCGCTGCTCTCGGCCGCAGCAGTGTGCGGGGTCGAATTCCGGGTCGAGACGGTTTCACTGGCCCTCGAGCGCGACCTCGCTTCGGTGGCCCACACCTGTGAGGAGCTGATACGCGAGCAGGTATGGCTCATACGGTCGCGGGCCACCGAAGTTGAAGAGACGGTCGAACTACCCCACTCGTTCCGGCATGCTCTCTTCCGCCAGGTGCTCTATGACCGCACGCCGCGCTCATTGCGCACCCAACTCCATCGCCAGGTTGGCGCTGCCCTGGAACACGAGCGTACGGCCGGCGTGCCGGTTGCGGCCTCGGAGCTGGCGATGCACTTCGACCGCGCTCGGCTGCCGATGATCGCGCTGCGCTACTACGCCGAGGCCGCCGAAGCCGCGTTGCTGCACTTCAGCCCGATCTTGTGCATCGGCCTTACTGAGCGCGCATTGGTCCTGCTGACGCAGGCACCAGAAGGGACAGAGCGCGATGCGCTCGAAATCACCTTGGCCACGCTGCGCGGGGTGTCGGCTTTCCACACGTTCGGTGTCGGCAGCGAAGCCAGGAACGCGTTCGAACGCGCGTACAAGCTGCTAGCGAATGTACCCGAGCACCCAATGCGCGGTCGCTTGCTGCACGGACTCGGCTATCTGCTCGGCCTGCGGGGCGACTATGCGCTGGCGTTGGAGGTGGCGGAGCGTGCCGAAGCCCTCTGCTGCGACGCAAACGATCCAGAGCTCATGCTGGCGGCGTGCATCGTGCAGGGCGAGGTGCATCACCTCCAGGGGCGCACAAAGACGGCCCGCCGCTGGCTAGAACGCGCCCTCGCGATCGCCGAGCCGCTGGACATCGGGGCAAACAATATCTTTGCGACCGATCCACAGGTCATGCTGCACGGCATGCTGGCCTTAGAACTCGTGCGTTCTGGTCTGGTTGAGCAAGGCCGTACCCACATGCAGCAGGCGCGAACCCGCGCGCAGGCCCTTCGCCAGCCGATGACCTGGCTTGTCGCTGCCTGGCAGGAGGTGTTGATCGAGGTGCGACTGGGGAACCCTCTGCGTGTAGCAGCGCTGGCTGATGACATGCAGAAGTTGGTAGAAGAGTATTCACTCGCCCTTGGGCGGACGGCTTGTCGCTGGTGGCGCGGCTGGGCCGATGCACGCAACGGTGCGCCGCGCGATGGCTATCGTCGCATCCGTGAGGCCTACGAAGAACACACCAGCCTCGGCATGCGCTCCGGTTCCAGCGAAGTACTCGGCTACGCCGCCGAGGCGCTGCTGCTGGCAGGCGATTGCAACGCAGCGCAAGTCGAGCTACAGGAAGCACTTCGGGTGGGCGAGGAACTGGGCGAGCGCGTATACCTGCCGCAGCTATTGTTGCTAGAGGCCGCGATCGCGCGGGCGCAGGGTCAGCCCGACGCCGGCAGCGCTGCGGTGCGGCGCGCGATTGAGGAGGCTCGCGCCCAGGAAGCACCGTGGCTGGAACTGCTCGCGCTGGTCGAGTTATGCGAGCACCACGACGCTACGGCCGAGGACCAACAGGCATTGGCCACGCTGGTTGACCAGTCACCCGAAACTGACGGAACCGAGCTGGTGAAACGTGCGCGCTCGCTGTCGTTGGCTTATTAGACTGCCACCGCGGCGCATTGACGCCTCGGCGTGGGCGAGTCCATCCAATTACATCACTTGGAAGAACGGAACGCCCGGCCTGTAGGAGCGAGCCTGCTCGCGAAAAACGTCCAGACAACGTAATCATTCAGACAGGGCGCGTTTTCGTTGACGTCCATCGCGAGCAAGCATCGCTCCTACAGGGGAATGCGTTCACTTAAAGTCAGGTCGGGTGTCAGGCCGCCTCGTTTATTTTTGATCCAGGCGCCCCGTTAAACCACGATGGCCGAACGCAGCGAAACCGCCAGCAGCCGTTACCGCAGCAATGGATATACACCCAATCCAATCCAAATATGCGCCTGCAGCCCCCAACCTAAAGTGAACAGCATTACGACCGAAGTCTGACCTTTCTCTTACGACTCCACCCAGGGGGCGGCCTACGCTGTCGTCGAACTTTCTTGCCCCTGGTCTGCGATGAGCCTGAACCCTGAATCCAAATACCCGAGCCGCCGCTCGTACGTAGTGAAGCTGCGTAGCGATGCCGCGCCCGGGGCCCTCGTGGGCCGCCTCGAAAATCTGGTCACCGGGCGCCAGCACGAATTTTCGTCTGCCGACGAGCTGCTGGAGTCGATTGCCTCAGACCTCGCGTTGGCGGTTGGCGTGCACGCGGCCGATTCCGACGGCGAGTGACGTCTTCAACACGAATGAGCGCTCGAAATGGCGACCGGACGGCGACGGTTCGCTGACGACTTCGCGCATAGCGCCCCTACGCTGACGCAACCTCGAATCTACACGAGTCCATACTAATGCCGCGACTTTCCACCTCCCATCTGCTGTCCTGCCATACCGGTCGGACGATCTTGCAGCGGACCGAGCGTATGACCGGGTTCGCCATTGCGGCGGCCCTTGCCACTTCGATCTCCCTCGCCCTATCCGGTTGTTCCACGCCGGTCGTCAAGCCGTCAATCGACCTGCCGAGCAACTACGCCGCGAGCACGGCCTCCGAGATGGAACCCGAGGCGGCGTGGTGGGAGGTCTACCACGACCCGGTGCTGACGGATCTGGTGCGCCGAGCAGCGCGCGAGAATCGCGACGTCAAGATTGCCGCCGAGCGCGTGCGTGCCGCGCGTGCCGGAGAAACGGTCAGCCAGTCCTGGTTGCTCCCGAGCGTCGGAGCATCCGTCTCCGGCAGTGACCGCAGCACCGGCTACAACTCGGCCACGAAACAGGGTTATCCGGATACCAAGACCATCAGTGCGGGCCTGGACGTCTCGTGGGAGCTCGACCTGAGCGGCCGCTTGCGCGCCGGCGCAGCGGCGGCCGACGCCGATGCGCTGGCCGCGGAGCACAGCATGCGCGGCGTACGCCTGCTGGTGATGAGTGACGTCGTCAGCAACTACTTCACGCTGGTCGGCGCACAGCGCCAGGTCGCGACACTTCGCGCAATCTCGGCGATGCAGGATGAGACGCTACGTCTGGTCACCGCGCGTCAACAGGTAGGGCTGGCATCCGCCTTCGACGTCGAACGCGCGCAGACCGACGCCTTGTCGGCGCGGGCGCAGATTCCGCCGCTGGAAACGCAGGTGGCTGTGGCGCGCCATCGTATCGCCGTGCTGGTCGCCGACCAGTCCTTCAATACCGCCAACATCCAGCCCGCGAGTGGCGATGTGGCGGCGGTGCCCGAAGCCAAGCCCGGTCAGCCCGCCGAGCTGCTGCAACGCCGACCTGACGTGCTGGCGCTGATGGCGCAGCTCGACGCAGCCAATGCGCGCCGTCAGCAGGCTGCGGCCGAGTGGTTTCCGCGACTCTTCCTCGGTGCCTCCTTCGGCCGCCAGGGCCTGGAACTGAATGGCGCCGATCTCGGCGCTGCGCGCTTCACCAACGTGGCGGGCCTGCTGGCGATGCCAATCTTCAACGCCGGGCGCACGCAAGCGATCAACGAGGCTGCCGAAAGTGCTCAACAAGAGGCCGTGCTACGCGCCGAAGACGGCATCGTACGGGCGCTCGAGGATGTGGAGAACGCCCTCGTCACGCTGGCGCAGGAGCGGCGCCGCGCCGGGTCACTGCAATTGGCCGCCGCGTCCGCCGAGGCTGCGCAGAACCGCGCCCAGTCGCTCTATACCCGCGGTCAGATCGACCTGTTGCCCCTGCTGGATTCGCAGCGCGCGCGCCTGGCGGCACGCTTGAACTCCAACGAAAGCAACACCCGTCTGCAGCTCGATAGCGTGCAGCTCTATAAGGCACTGGGCGGGGGCTGGCAGGTGTTCGAACAACCCGCCACTCCGACCGCAGCCACCAAAGCCGACTTGCCACCACTTTCCTAAGAAACTGCCGTTTTACTAAAGGAACCGCCTTGAAAACCTCCCTTACTGCGGCCGGCGCCCTGGCCGTCGCCGTCATGCTTTGCGCATGTAGCCCGGACAAGCCGACCGTGCAAGCGCCACGACCGGTACGCACCGTTGAAATCAGCTACGACAATGCCCGCAACAACAGTCGCTACGTGGGCACCGTACAGTCGCGGCATGAAGTCGACCAGGCCTTCCGCGTAGGCGGCAAGGTAGCCCAGCGCAAGGTCGATGTCGGCCAGTTTGTGCGCGAAGGCGACATACTCGCTGTACTGGATGACAGCGACTACCGCCTCGCCGAGGAAGCGTCGCGACAGCAGTGGACGGTTTCCGTCGAGCAGACGCGCCAAGCCGACTCGGACCGCCAGCGCCTGACTGCGCTGAAGGCCGACGGCTCGGTCAGTGCGGCCGATACCGAGCGCGCGCAGACCAATGCCCAAACCGCGCATGCGACCGCCGAGGCCGAGGCGCGCAAGCTCGAGCTTGCGCGCAACCGGCTCAAGTACACCGTATTGCGCGCCTCGCGTAGCGGTGTCGTCACGGCTTTGCGCTTTGAGGCCGGCCAGGTCGTGGCGGAGGGTCAATCGGTTGTCTCGATTGCGAATCCGGATGAATCCGAGATCGTCATCGACGTGCCGGAGGATCAACTGGCCGTCTTCAAGGGCGCGCGTTTCAAGGCCTCGCTGGCCAGTGCGCCGAGCGAGGTCTTCGATGTCACGCTGCGCGAGCTATCGCCGCAGGCTGCAGCGCAGACGCGCACTTATCGCGCGCGGCTCAAGCCGGTGAAGGCGCTGCCGCTGGGCGCCACCGCCACGGTGATGGCCGAGCGTGAAATGACAAATGTCTCTGTGGCGGCAGTGCCCGCCACGGCACTGACGCAAAGCGGCGGTCAGCCGGCACTGTGGGTGGTCACGCCCACGGGCAAGGATCCGGTAGGCACCGTCGAACTGGAGCGAGTGGCCGTTTGGGGCTACCGCAACGACGAGGTGCTCGTCTCCGGGCCAAAGGCTGGCGTATTGGTCGTCACCGCCGGCGTCCAGAAGATGACGTCCGGACTGACAGTCGCGCTCCCCGATGCGGCAATGGCTGACGCGAATACCACACAGCAGGCCGCCCGATGAACAACTTCAACCTCACCGACTGGGCGCTGCGCCATCGCGCCATCGTTCTGTTCATGCTGCTCATTGTCGCGGTGGCCGGGGCCTTCAGCTTCACCCGGCTCGGCCAGCTCGAGGATCCGAACTTTTCCGTGCCTTCCATGACCGCCATGGTCATCTGGCCGGGCGCCACTGCCCAGCAGTTGCAGGACCAGGTCCTCAACCGCATGGAGAAGAAATTCGAGCAGATCGACAACTTCGAGAAGGTGGTCACCTACGCGCGGCAAGGCTACGCAGGGATGACGCTCACCGTGCGCGGCGGCACTTCCAAGGCTGACCAGCGCGAAGCCTGGTATCAGGCGCGCAAGAAACTCAACGACCTGAGCCTCGAGATGCCTGACGGTGTGATCGGCCCGGTCCTGAACGACGAGTACGGCGACGTGTATGGCCTGATGTACGCCATCAAGGGCGATGGCGTCGGCCACGCCGAGCTGACGGACGCGGCCGAGAACATCAAGCGCCAGATGCTGAAGGTGCCGATGGTCAAAAAGATCGATCTCATCGGCAAACAGGCCAAGCGTATCTATGTCGAGTTCTCGCACGAGCGCCTCGCAGCGCTGGGCATTACACCGCTGGCAATCGCCGAAAGCCTCAAAAGCCAGAACGCGATGTTGCCCGCAGGCCAGATCGACACCCATGGCGACCGCGTCATGGTACGCGTGAGCGGCCAGTTCAAAAGTGAAGAGGCTATCCGCAACGTGCCCATCACCGCGGGCGGCCGGCTGATCAAGCTTGGCGACATAGCGACCGTTACACGTGGTTTCGAAGATCCGCCAACCTACACGGTACGCCACAACGGCCAGCCGGTGCTGATGCTCGGCATTACGATGACCAGCGACGGCAACATCGTGGACCTTGGCAAGGAAATGGACACGGCCGTGGCCAAAATCCAGTCGGAGCTCCCACATGGCGTGGAACTGGAACTCGTGGCCGACCAGCCATCCACGGTGAGGGATGCAATCCACGACTTCGGGCACGCACTGGCCGAGGCGTTGATCATCGTGATCGCGGTGAGCCTGGCCAGCCTGGGCTGGCGCGCAGGCCTCGTGGTCGCGGCCACGGTGCCGCTGGTGCTCGGCGGCGTGGCGCTGGTGATGCTGGCGATGGGCTGGAACCTCGAACGCATCTCCCTCGGCTCACTGATTATCGCGTTGGGACTGCTGGTGGATGACGCCATCATCGCCATTGAGATGATGGTGGCGAAAATGGAAACCGGCATGGACCGCGTGAAGGCGGCCGCCTTCTCCTATCAGTCCACCGCCATGCCGCGCCTGACCGGCGCACTCATCACCGTCGTGGGCTTCCTGCCGATCGGCCTCTCGAAGTCCACCACCGGCGAGTACGCGGGTGGCATTTTCTGGATCGTCGGTGCCGCGGTGCTGTTCTCGTGGATCTGTTCCGGCATCTTTACGCCGTACCTGGCGGTCAAGATGCTGCCCAACGACTTGGGCAATCACCAGCACGCTGATCCGCACGACACCAAGTTCTACCGCAGCCTGCGCCGCCTGATCGACGCCGCCATTGAGCGCCGCTGGGTGGTCATCGGTGCGACGGTTGGCGCCCTGGTGCTTGCTCTGGCGTGTATCAAGCTAGTGCCGCAACAATTCTTCCCAACAGTTCGCGTCCTGAACTGGTCATTGACCTGCGCGTCAAGGAAGGCTCTTCGTTCGCCGCGACGACCGAGCAGGTCAAGCACATGGAGGAGCTCCTGGCGAAGGACGAGGACGTGCGTTTCTATACCGCCTACACGGGCGCCGGCGCACCGCGCTTCTATCTCTCGCTCAACCCAGAGTTGCCGAATCCGGGATTTGCCCAGTTCGTTGTGATGACCAAGGACCTGGATGCACGCGAGCGGGTACGTGCACGGCTGGTGGCCTCGGCCGACCAACAATTCCCGCAGGCGTGGGTGCGCGTGACCCGGCTCGAGTTGGGGCCACCTGTCGGCTACCCGGTGCAGTTCCGCGTCGTAGGGCCTGATACCCAGAAGGTGCGCCAGATCGCTCGCGAGGTGGAGAACGTGGTTGCGTCCAATCCGAAGGTGCGCGACCTCCAGCTCGACTGGAACGACCCGGTGCGTACGCTGAAAGTGGAGCTTGATCAGGACAAGGCGAGCGCGCTTGGCCTCACGCCGTCTGACGTGTCGTTGGCGACCCAGACCGTGATGAACGGCGCAACCTTGTCGCAGCTGCGTGAGCACGAGGACCTGATCGACATCGTGGCCCGTGCCGTGCCAGAGGAACGCTCAAACCTCGACACCCTGAAAGACATCAACCTCTACACTCGCCAGGGAACAGTTGTACCGCTGTCGCAAGTCGCACAAGTGCGCACTGAGCTGGAAGAGCCAGTGCTTTGGCGCCGCAACCGCGATATGGCAATTACGGTTCGTGCCGACGTGAAGGATGGCGAGCAAGGTGTATCGGTGACTCAGGAAATCCAGCCGTTGCTTAAGGACATCGAAGCCAAGCTGCCGACCGGTTACCGCATCGACGTGGGCGGAGCGGTTGAGGAAAGTGACAAGGCCAACAAGGCGCTACTCGCGGTGGCCCCGTTAATGTTAATCACCATTCTGCTGTTGCTCATGCTGCAATTGCAGAACTTCTCCCGCATGTGGATGGTGATGCTCACCGCACCGCTGGGCCTGATCGGCGTGGTGCCGGCGCTACTGGTATTCCAGTCGCCGCTGGGCTTCGTCGCGATCCTGGGCGTCATCGCACTGGGTGGCATGATCATGCGCAACGCAGTAATCCTGCTCGATCAAGTACAGATCGAGATCGCCCAAGGGCGCGACACGTGGAATGCTGTGCTGGATGCCGCCATTCACCGAGCGCGTCCGGTAATGCTGACGGCACTGGCCACCGTGCTCGCAATGGTCCCGCTCACACGTAGTGTCTTTTGGGGGCCGATGGCGATCGCGATTATGGGCGGCCTCACTGTGGCGACGCTGCTGACGATTTTCTTCGTCCCGGCGTTGTACGCCGCATGGTTCAAGGTGGGTCGCCAGACGGCAGCTGATACCCAACAGGTGCTTACTGGATTAGGGACGAGTCATCACTAATGCCCGCAGGTGACTCAGGCAAATCGAGAGTCACCTGGTCTGATTCGATGGATAAAGCCCGGCAAGCCGCGCTATCACAACGCCAACGTAAAAGACGCCTGAAAATTCTTCGACCATCACAAGTGAGCGGGCGTGGTTAGTCAAGGGGATAACATCACCGTAACCGTGGTTGTGAGCGTCGTAAGGCTAAAATAGATCAGTTTGAAGAAAGTGCCGGGCTGTGCGAAGTCGAGGTGGCTAGGGCCGAATGAGCCAGCGCTGGCTATCTCGACCAAGGCATAGACGAAGGACCAAACGAAGGCCAGCATGATGTAACCCGCAAGCGCGCCATGCAGCTTGTCGGCTGTAATTGGCCCGCGCTTGAGAATATAGCGAAGCACTGCGCTAAACGAGACTGCAAGAGACGCTGCATAAGCTATCGCGGCAAGTTCAAGAATCGCGATACTTTCAGCCCACAACGCTGCCCATTGAAAGCCAACCCCAAGTAACGCCAGGCCCAGCTTGAGGATGAACCCCCACCGAGTCTGCCTCGTGGCGAAAGCGCCCACGAGCAGCACGATCGAAAACAGAATGCCGAGCAACGTGCGAGCAAATATACCTTCCTCAAGAAAGGGAAACAGAAGGATCAATGCTAGTAAGAGCAGTAATAGATAGGTGCAGGGCCCTAGCCCTATAACCATCTGAGCTAAATCCTCGTCGGATTCGGGATTATCTTGCGGATTTGTCATACCGGTTTCCCAGAGGCCGAAATAACGCTCGAGACTTGACGTTGCACGATTGAAATCCGACCTGGCGTTAGAATAGTTGGGTGAAATTCTAGTCGCGAATGCATGTGAGAGGACTCAGCCTGACAGACATTTATGGGTCGCCATGGTCGAACGGCTAGCCTGACAGTGCCCCGTCAGGAGAAGTGCAAACTGGCGCTCCCGCTGAAAAGCCCAAGGATGAAATCGCGCCGTTTCAGCAATGGTGAGGGACAGGAACAGGCGAACATCCGGGTGTCCGCCTGCTCGAGCACGACAGGATCAGTCGCCGTAGACGTTGAAGCTGAAGTATTTGCTGGCGATTTTGTCGTATTCACCTGACTGCCGGATCGCGACGATCGACGCGTTGATTTTCTGCACCAGGTCGTCCTCCCCTTTACGCACGCCGATCGCGACACCGTCTCCGATGATGCTCTTGTCCGTGATCGGAGGCCCGGCAAACGCGTAACCAGCGCCTCGAGGCGTCTGCAGTAAACCGATATCGCCTTGAACCGCCGCCTGGAAAGACGCTTGCAGGCGACCTGTGATCAGGTCTTGAAAGATCTGATCCTGAGTCTGGTAGGACTGGATACGAGCGCCTTTCGGGGCCCACTCGCTTTTTGCGTAAGCCTCTTGCAATGAGCCCTGGATGACCCCGACAGATTTGCCTTTCCACGAGTCGTCACCTGGCAAAATCCCGGAATCGGTTTTTGCAATCAACGCAGACGGGGCCACGTAAATCTTGTTGGTGAAATCCACCTGCTGACGGCGTACGGGCGTCGCACTGAACGCCGAGAGAATGGCATCGAACTTCTTGGCCTTCAAAGCAGGGATCATCGAGTCGAAGTTCTGCTCGACCCACACGCACTTGACCTGCAGATTTGAGCAGATGGCCTCCCCGAGATCGATGTCGAATCCGCTCAGGGATCCATCAGGCATCTTCTTCTCGAAAGGCGGATAGCTGGGGTCCACACCGAACTTCAGTGTGGGCTCGGCCTCGGCACCGAGTACAACGAAGAGTGATGCCAATGTGAGTGCTGATGCAACTTTCTTGTTCATGTCAAAGCCTCGCTCAACAGGGGTCAATGTTTCACGCATCTTTCTTCAGGAAGGACTCGGCCAGCCGGACCCAAAACTCCGCACCGCGCATGAGTATTTCGTCGTTAAAGTCGTATCGGGGATCGTGGATCATGCAGCCCCCTTCTCCGTCTCCGTTCCCCAGGATCAGGTAACAGCCCGGACGCTCTTGAAGGAAATAGGCGAAATCTTCGCTGCCGTTAAAGGGGGTGATGTTCTCGAGGACTTCGCAATCGCCAAGCCAATCCCGAGCCACGCTCGCGGCGAACGCCGTGGCGGCAGGATCGTTCACCAGCAAGGGATAATCAGCGCTGTATTTGATCTCTGCCGTGGCGCCGTAACTGGCCGCTTGCGACTCGATCACGCGAGTGATATCGATCTCGAGCTGATCGCGAACCTGCTGATTCAGCGCGCGCACCGAGATGAGCATGTGCGCGCTGTCGGGGATCACATTGGACGCCCGACCGGCGTGGATCGCGCCCACGGTGATGACACTCATCTCCAGAGGAGAGACGGTTCTGGAGACCAACGTCTGCAAGGCCATGATGATGCTCGCACACACCACAATCGGGTCGACGGTTAGATGAGGCATTGCACCATGCCCGCCCTTCCCCGGATGGTCACATCGACCTGATCGGCTGACGCCATGAAGGCCCCCGGGCGGAAACCGAAGGTCCCAGTCTTGTAGCCCGGCATGTTGTGCAGGGCGAACAGCGCATCACAGGGAAACTGCTCGAGTACGCCTTCCCTGATCATCTGGCGCGCCCCGGCCAGGCCTTCTTCCGCGGGTTGAAAAATCAAGGTGAGCGTGCCATCGAAGAGACTTCGCTTTGCCAGGGCATAGGCCGCCCCTAGCAGCATCGCCGTATGGCCATCATGGCCACAGGCATGCATCTTTCCGTCGACCTGGCTGCGATAGGGAAGGTGCGTGTCTTCTTGGATCGGCAAAGCATCCATGTCGGCACGCAGCCCGATCTTGCGAGTTCCACTTCCTCGGGTCAGCACCGCGACGACACCGGTCTTGGCGATCCCACGGCTCACTTCGTAACCCCATGAGGTCAGCCGTTCGGCCACCAGATCGCTGGTCATATACTCCTCGTAGCCCAGCTCTGGGCGGGAGTGAATCAGATGGCGTATCTGCTGGATTTCATCTTGCACTTCAAGCAGTTCAGGCATGGCTAAAGACATTGGCGTGCTCCTACTGGGCAGACGCTAGGAAAATAAAGGGCTGAACAGGTCGCGAGGGCGCCAGGTTCAGCGCACTCGCATACGCCACGGCTACTTCAATCGCCCCGACAGGAACTGGCCCAAGCGCTCACTCCGGGGGTTGGTCAATACTTCGGCAGGGTTGCCCTCTTCTTCCACCAGGCCCTGGTGCAAAAACATGACGTGATTGGAGACATGTCGAGCGAACCCCATTTCGTGGGTGACCACGACCATGGTTCGCCCTTCTTCGGCCAGCGCCTGCATGACCTTGAGGACCTCACCGACCAGTTCGGGATCAAGCGCGGAGGTGGGCTCGTCGAAGAGCATCACCTCAGGTTCCATGGCGAGGGCTCGGGCGATCGCGACCCGTTGCTGTTGTCCACCAGACATGTGGACGGGTATTTCTTTTCAACGCTCGCGGCCAGGCCCACTTTTTCCAGGTACTTGCGAGCCCGTTCCTCGGCGTCTTTTCGGCTCAGCCCCAGCGCTTGGATGGGCGCCTCGATGACGTTTTCCAGCACCGTCATGTGCTGCCAGAGGTTGAAGTGTTGAAACACCATCGCCAGCTTGGTTCTCACCTTCTGAAGCTGCCTGGGGTCCGCCACGATCATCGAACCTGACATGTCCAGCCGGGTCCTGATTTCCTCGCCGCTCACGGTGATTTTCCCGGCACAGGGCTGCTCAAGAAAATTGATGCAACGCAGGAAGGTGCTTTTACCTGAACCGCTGGAACCGATGATGCTGATCACATCGCCGGCTTTCGCATTTAGAGAGACGCCTTTTAACACCTCGTGAGGGCCGTATTTCTTGTGGAGGTTTTCTACGTTCAGCTTGTACATCGTGCTCTCCATCAATGTGTTTGAGGCTTCAAAAACGCGAGCCAACGGGACTCGCCCTTGCGGAACATCCAGACCAGCCCAAACACCATCACTGCATAGAGCACGGCAGCGACGCCAAATGCTTCGAATGTTGCATAGGTTTCGGCGTTGACGTCTCGAGCCACTTTCAAGAGGTCGGGCACGGTGGCGGTGAACGCCAGGGTCGTGGAGTGCAGCATGAGGATGACTTCATTGCTGTAGGCCGGCAGCGCTCGCCTCAATGCCGAGGGCAGAATTACTCGTTTGTAGACCTTGAACGACGACAGGCCGTAAGCCCGGGCGGCTTCGATTTCCCCATAGGGCGTGGCCCGAATGGCCCCTGCGAAGATCTCGGTCGTGTAGGCACAGGTGTTCAACGCAAACGCCAGTAACGTGCAGTTGAAGCCCTCTCGAAAGAAAGCATCCAACAAAGGCTGATCACGCACATAGCTCAGACTGTAGACGCCCGTGTAGAGAACGAGCATCTGGATATACAGCGGCGTGCCTCTGAAGACATAGGTGTAAACCACACCGGCCCGCGAATGAACGGGTTCTTCGCCACCCCGCTACCGACATGGGAATCGAGAGCAGGAAACCGATGGCGATCGAAGCGACCAACAGCCACAACGTCATGGCGACGCCGGATAGCTGGTAGCCATCCGTCCACAGGTACGCTTTCCAGTATTGGGCAATGAACTCATGCATGTTCATAGATCCGCCTTCCTCACGCCCGCCGAATAATGAATCTGCAGCCAGACGAGAACACCGTTGGACACGGTGGTGATCGCCAGATAAATGAGACCGCCGACCAGGCTGAAGTAGAACAGCTGCATCGAGCTTTTACCGGCATCCTGGGTCACCTTGACGATGTCCGTGAGACCGATGATGGAGACCAAAGCGGTCGCCTTGACGACCACTTGCCAGTTGTTGCCAATGCCCGGCATGGCGTAACGCATCATTTGCGGGAACATGATTCTGCGGAACGCTTTCGTCGGCGTGAGGCCGTAAGCGATCGCGGCTTCGTGTTGTCCTGCGTGAACGGATTGATACGCCCCGCGAAACGTTTCGGTGAAGTAAGCGCCGTAAATGAAACCGAGGGTGATGACCCCTGCCAGAAACGGATTGATGTCAATCTGATTGAAACCGAGTGCCTCGGTGATGTTGTTCAACCCCATTTGCAGGCTGTAGAACAACAGCAACATGATCACCAGATCGGGCACGCTGCGAATCAGCGTGGTATAGGCCGTCGCCAGATTTCGTAGCATTCGACTCTTGGAAAGTTTGGCGGATGCGCCTATCAAACCCAGCACGACCGAGAACAGCATGGACAGTAATGCCAGCTTGATCGTGGATATTGTCCCGTCGAGGATGATCGACCCGAACCCTTCTAGAAACATGGCTCTCGTTCCTATATGAAATGATCGTGCGCGATGGGCGCCCAGGAAAAACTTGGGGGCCCACCGTTGAATTCAGAAAAAAACCGTGAACTCAGTTGTAGATGTCGAACGAGAAATACTTGTCGGCCAGCAGTTTGTACGTGCCGTTTTCATGCAACGCCTTGAGCGCCCCGTTGATGGCAATCTGGAGCTCGGCGTCGCTCTTGCGCAGCCCGATCGCAATGCCTTCGCCCAGGATCTTTTCGTCTTTCACCTCTGTCTTGGAAAAGGTGTAGCCCGCGCCTCTGGCCGTCTGGATAAACCCGATATCCGCCACGGGTGCGTCCGTCAGCGTGGCATCCAGGCGGCCAGACATCAGGTCTTGATACACCAGGTCCTGCGTCTGATAGGACTTGATGACGACACCACCCGGGGCCCAGGCCGATTTCATGTAGGCCTCCTGCGTAGTGCCTTGCGTCACCCCACGTGCTTGCCCTTCAGCGACTCGACCGTCGCATCGAGGTCGCTGCCCTTTTTGACGATGAGCTTGGTCGGGGAGTTATAAAGGCGATCGGAAAAATCGATCTGCGCTTTACGTTTTTCGTTGATCGACAGTGCGGACATGATCCCGTCGAACTTCTTCGCCCGCAGCGCCGGAATGATGCTGTCGAAGGACGTTTCGACCCACACACATTTGGCCTTGAGCTGGGCGCAGATCGCGTTGCCGAGATCGATATCGAAACCCACGAGGCTGCCGTCAGGCGCCTTGGACTCGAAAGGCGCGAAGGTCGGGTCCACACCAAACTTTATTTCCGTCAGGTCCCTGGCCATGACACCGGACGAAACGACAGCGAATACCGTAGCTAACACAATCTTCTTCATATTTTTATCCTGCTTAGCTAATCAATGGTTTTGCACGGGATTTACGTTCTTCGATCACACACAGACGGTGTCTGCCATTCGCCTCCTCATCCGCCAAATAGCCGGTCATCCTCACACTCGCGCCTCGGATCAGGGCTTGGACCAGAGCAACGGGAACCGCGCGTGTTCCATCCTGGCCCCGGCCGCGAGTTCCGCTTCGAGTCCCGGGAAGTCGGGGATGTTTTCCACTGCCGTGGTGCATGGGTAACGTCATCACCAAGGAAACGCACCGAGAACGCACGCCGACGTCTGTTGCCCCCACCCCACCAGAAGCATGCAATGTGAGCATGTGGAAAAACACGACATCGCCCGGGTTGAGCTCCCAACCCAGAATGTTCCATGCACTGCGATCCGCTTCGATGTCAGGCAGGTCGCTCAACGTGCCCTCGGGAAACCACTGGGCCTGGCTGTCCATGAAGCTACGGGGCATCAGCCAGGGCCCCAGATGCGATCCGGCGACAAACTCCAGCGTCGACTCGCGGGCGACCGGGTCAATCGGCATCCACATGCTGCAGTTCTGACGGCCATCGACGTTGTAGTACGGCTGGTCCTGGTGCCAAGGGGTGCGCTGACGCGTGTTCGCCTCCTTGACCAGCAGGTGGTCGTGATAAAGCCTGGCGGTGTCACTTCCCATCAGTTGCGCGGCAACATGACCGACCCGGCTTTCGAAGATGAAAGCCTTGTAGGCATCGATGTCTTCCCAATTGCAGAAGTCTTCGAAGAACCAGCCGGGATCGTCCGGGCGGCTGGCGACCTTGGCGCGAGGGCTTGGATGTCTGAGATTTTGCTCGATACCTGTTTCCAGCAACGCCACCTCTTCTGAAGAGAACAGTTGGCGAACGCACACTGCACCATCACGTTGAAACGCCTCCTGCGTTCCGGCGGGAAGTTTAAATGCTGAGACTTGTTCCATCTGGCACCTCTAAGCAAATACGTTACTTATTAAATGAAAGTTCAATGATCATTCGCCAACACGCTACCGCCCAACACGCACTGTCGACCGGCCGTTAAAAACATCACCCACTGATGATGTTTAACTCACGAGTTTCTTGTAGTGATAACGAAGATGGTCTTCTATAAAAGAAGCGATGAAGTAATGACTATGGTCATAACCCTGACGCACCCTGATCTCGAGTTCGCAACGACTGTTGCTCATCGCCCCAGTAACGTACACGGTTTAAGTTCTTCATTGAGGTATTCGTCGGCGCCGCCAAACTCAACGAGGATCGATAAATTCGACTGGCAACTCGCCAATAACTCAGAAGCATCCCAAGACAGCCAGGATTGTCGATCGGCACCCAGGTAGCTCGAAAAAGCCTGGATCCCCCAGGGAGACCTGGCGGGATTACAGATCGGTTCAAACGCCGATATCGAGAGATACTTCTGCGGGTTTCTCAATGCACAGACCAATGCTCCGTGACCGCCCATCGAGTGACCGGAAATGCCACACCGACCCGACGTCGGGAAATGGCGGTCGATCAGCTCGGGAAGCTCATTCACAACGTAGTCGTACATGTTGTATTGATCGGACCAGGGTTTCTCGGTTGCGTTGACGTAGAAACCGGCGCTTTGCCCGTACGCCCACTCTTCGGGAGCCGAGTCAGGAATTTCGCTGCCGCGAGGGCTGGTATCAGGCGCGACAATGATCAGGCCCAAGTCCGCTGCGACGCGAAGCGCACCCGCTTTTTGAACGAAGGTATCTTCATTGCCCGTCAGCCCTGCCAGCCAATAAAGAACAGGGAGCCGAGGGCCAACGTCAGCCTGCGCAGGGAGAAATACCGAAAACGTCATCTCGCACGCCACAGCGCTGGACGCATGCCTGTACTTGTTTAAATGACCGCCAAAGGTTTTGTTGCTGGAAATAAGTTCCATGGTCATCTCTCGCGCTCGTGACCGCGCGACTGTCGACAGGACTCAATAACCTGCCGACATCGCACTCATGCAGGCCGAGCGAACGGTCACTCGACCCTACTGCACTTCGAGGGTTCAGACGGGCCTGAAGCAGTAAGCGGCCAGCTTGTTGCCGTCCAGATCACGGGCGTAAGCGGCGTAGGCATGTGGCGCCCAATCGCGAGGACCTGGCGCACCTTCACAGACACCGCCAGCGGCCAGGGCGGCCCTGTGGAATGCGTCGATCGAAGCGCGATTCGGTGCTTCGAAACTGACGGTCACACCGTTCCCTACACTGGCAGGCGCACCATTGGCAGGTTTGAGGACGAAAAAGGAAGGTGCAGCTTCACCCCAGATCGAACCGTTATCATCAAGGTCGGCAATGCGTTTGAGATTCAACTTGCTCAAGACTTCATCATAGAAGTCACGGGCTTTATTCAAATCATTAGTGCCGACACTAACGTGTGTAAAAATGGCCATGTCTTTCTCTCTTGTAATTGTTATTTTCGTTGTCGATCAATTTAATGACCGCTCTGTCGCGAACGTATCCATGCCCGTTGTTAAAACATTACGCAGCTCCGCTCAGTGGTACAAATTTGCGGCTGATTCGATAAGCCGGCGCAACTTCAAATCCTGATTCCTCCCGATCTGTAACCGCGTTGCTGTAACGTGATCGGAGTATTGCTTTTCGCCTTCAATAGGAAAAGAATATATTTCCTATTCTTGAGTATAAAAAAAATTGATAGGTTTCTCGTTCAGACAACTCGAGTACTTCGTGGCAGTGGCCGAGCATGGGAGCATCAGTGCGGCCGCCAGGGCGCGGCATGTCTCGCAGCCGTCCGTTTCCATCGCCATCTCGCAACTGGAGGATGCCGTGAATGACCGATTGTTCCGGCGCCAGGTCAGTCGAGGGCTGGAGTTGACGCCCGCTGGCACGCGCTTGCTCAGTCAGGCGAGAGACATCCTGAGCATGGCCGCGAAAATGAGCGTTCAGGCTGACTCCCAGCCTCAAGTGCTGCGCGGAAACCTGTCGCTGATCTGCTTTCAGGATTTGGGGCCGTACTACGCCCCGCGCCTGCTGTCGGGGTTCAGAAAGGCGCATCCTGAAATTGAGGTCACGCTGTTCGAAACGGATCTGGCGGGCGTTCACAGGAGCATCACCGCAGGGAAGGCGGAGCTGGCGCTCACGTACGACCTGGGGCTGGACCCCCTCCTCCCCCGGCAGGTGCTGGCGGAACTGACACCCTATGCGTTGTTATCGAAGGATCATCGATTGGCCACGCAGGACGCCGTCTCGCTCCATGAACTTGCCCAGGAATGCCTGATTCTCGAAGACATCGCCCAGACTCGCGAGTATTTCCTGTCGCTGTTCTGGGCCCATGACCTTCGGCCGCGCACCCAGCAGTACACCCAGACCTTCGAAATGCAGCGAGGTCTGGTGGCTCACGGGTACGGCGTGGCGCTGTCTTGCACCCGGCCTGTCGGCGATCATTGTTATGACGGCACGCCCCTGACATGCCTCCCTGTCATCGAGGACGTATCACCTCAGCGAGTGGTTCTGGCCCAATCCCGAGCGATGCATCCATCACCGGTCGCAGAAGCCTTCGTCAACTGGGTCGCCAATGACTGGCAAGCACGGCACGACTAAAGCACTGGCGGACAAACACAGCATTTCAGAACCCGAAATAGTGAATTGAGATTGATGCAGGTTCCGCGAACAAACCCGTTGCAGGAGCATTGATTCATCACTAGTCGGGAAGCGCGTCGTGCAAAAGCCTCAGGAAGACACCGAAGCCTCCCCCTGGAATCGAGCTGAAAATATTTCTTATATGGCCCGGCGCCGAAATGGGCAGCATGTTCCCAGGGTCGAACTGGTCGTACACATAAGCACTCAATGCCTACGATGACACTCCGCCGTTCTGACCGTCGATGCTGCAGGAGCACAAGGATTGAGCCAGGAAAGTCAGCGCCCCAAATCTCACACTTTGTTACCGCATACCCCAACCGGGTGTAAAAACCCGCTTTGGTAACAACCCGCAGGCTGCCTCACCCCTGCGCTCACCTTCCTGCCAAGCCCATCCCAGAGCGCTTTACGCGCTTTCTCAATCGCCCAATCCGCGAATTGGCCGGGTGATTGCATACACTTGTCTGTACAGGTGTTTGCGTGTGCATCAGACCTTTCGCTGCGCAGTACACCATGCCCTTGCGGCACAAGCGCTTTCGATGATCCTTGGGAATAAAATAATGAAAAAAGCATTTCTCACTCTTTCTGCATTAGCTTTGTGTGTGGCTGCCGGTTCTGCGCTGGCCAAGGAGTACAAGGAGTTGCGCTTTGGCGTCGACCCCTCTTATGCGCCGTTCGAATCCAAGGCCGCCGATGGCAGCCTGGTGGGCTTCGATATCGACCTGGGCAACGCGATCTGCGCTGAGCTAAAGGTCAAGTGCAAGTGGGTTGAAAGCGACTTCGACGGCATGATTCCCGGCCTCAAGGCCAACAAGTTCGACGGCGTGATCTCTTCCATGACCGCCACGCCAGCGCGTGAGAAAGTCATCGATTTCTCGAACGAGCTGTTCTCAGGCCAACCGCGCTGGTATTCAAGAAAGGCGCGGCCATCGGCACCGATCCAGCCTCCCTCAAGGGCAAGAAGGTCGGCTACGAGCAAGGCAGCATTCAGGAGGCCTACGCCAAGGCCGTGCTGGACAAGGCCGGAGTAGAGACCCAGGCCTACGCCAACCAGGACCAGGTGTACGCTGACCTGATTTCCGGACGCCTCGATGCCTCAATCCAGGACATGCTGCAAGCCGAACTGGGCTTCCTGAAGTCGCCACCCGGCGCCGACTTCCAAGTCAGTGAGCCAGTCGAAAGCCCCCTACTGCCAGCCAAAACCGCTGTGGGTCTCACCAAAGGCAACGCCGAGCTCCAGGCCTTGCTGAACAAAGGTATCAAGGCGCTGCACGACAATGGCACCTATGCGGCCGTCCAGCAGAAGCACTTTGGCGATCTGAATCTCTACAACGGCAAATAATGACCCTGTGCCCATTTCCGGATGGGCGCTTTTTGGATTGATGTAGGGGTGCCCAATGCTAGAAAACCTGTTGATGATTCTGGGGCTGTCAGGCTTCAGCCTTAAGGGCTTCG
Source organism: Pseudomonas sp. ERMR1:02 (assembly GCF_002277815.1). Classification (GTDB taxonomy): domain Bacteria; phylum Pseudomonadota; class Gammaproteobacteria; order Pseudomonadales; family Pseudomonadaceae; genus Aquipseudomonas. The sequence continues at coordinate 124,718 of NZ_NKJI01000011.1, read as the reverse complement.
GCCCGCTGTTGCTGCAAGGCTCCTGGATGACTGTCAAATTATCCTTTCTGTGCTTGCTGGTGAGCGTTGGCCTGGGCCTGATCGGCCCAGCGCCAAGCTTTCGAAATCGGCACTGCTGCGTGTCCCTGCGCAGGCCTACACCACGCTGATCCGCGGGGTGCCGGACTTGGTGCTGATGCTGTTGATCTTCTACAGCCTGCAAACGTGGCTGACCAGCCTGACCGAAGCACTGGGCTGGGACTATATAGAAATCAACCCCTTTAGCGCCGGGGTCATTACCCTGGGCTTCATCTACGGGGCGTATTTCACTGAAACCTTCCGTGGCGCCATCCTTGCCGTACCGCGAGGACAGATGGAAGCGGCTACCGCCTACGGCCTGACCCGTGCCCAGCGCTTTCGCTTAGTGGTGTTCCCGCAAATGATGCGTTTTGCCCTGCCAGGCATCGGTAATAACTGGATGGTGATCCTCAAGGCCACCGCGCTGGTGTCGATCATTGGCTTGGCCGATCTGGTCAAGGTGGCCCAGGACGCGGGCAAGAGCTCCTATCAGCTGTTCTTCTTCCTGCTGCTGGCCGCCCTGATCTATCTGGTGATAACCACCGTTTCGAACTACGTCTTGCGCCGGATGGAAATCTTCTACGCCGCAGGCACCCGGGAGGCCGTGCGATGATCGAGCTACTGCAGGAGTACTGGAAACCTTTCCTGTTCCAGGACGGCAATCACATCACCGGGCTGGCCATGACCCTTTGGCTGCTCAGCGCCTCGATCCTCTTCGGCTTCGTGATGTCGGTCCCACTGTCGATTGCCCGGGTCTCGACCAATGTCTGGGTGCGCTGGCCGGTGCAGTTCTACACCTACCTGTTCCGCGGCACACCGCTGTATATCCAACTGCTGATTTGCTACACCGGCATTTACAGCCTGGCCGCCGTACGTGCTCAGCCCGTGCTGGATGCGTTCTTTCGCGATGCGATGAACTGCACCATCCTGGCCTTCGCCCTGAACACCTGCGCCTACACCACGGAGATCTTCGCCGGAGCCATTCGCAGCATGAACCACGGTGAAGTCGAAGCAGCCAAGGCCTACGGGCTGACCGGCTGGAAGCTGTACACCTACGTGATCATGCCATCGGCCCTGCGTCGCTCGCTGCCGTACTACAGCAACGAAGTGATTCTGATGCTGCACTCGACCACCGTGGCCTTCACCGCAACCATCCCGGACATTTTGAAAGTCGCGCGGGACGCCAACTCGGCGACCTTCCTGACCTTCCAGTCGTTCGGCATCGCCGCGTTGATCTACCTGGCAGTCACTTTCTCCCTGGTCGGTCTGTTCCGCCTGGCTGAACGCCGTTGGTTGTCTTTCCTCGGCCCGGCTCACTAATTCAGGATGCTTGTTCATGTACAAACTGACCGTTGAAAACCTGCACAAAGTTACGGCAACCATGAAGTCCTCAAGGGCGTTTCGCTGAACGCCAAGACCGGCGATGTGATCAGCCTGATTGGCGCCAGTGGTTCGGGCAAGAGCACCTTTCTGCGTTGCATCAACTTCCTGGAAACGCCCAACGACGGCGCCATGAGCCTGGACAACCAGCCGATCAAAATGGTCCATGACCACCACGGCATGCGCGTGGCCGACGCCAAAGAACTGCAACGCATCCGCACTCGCCTGGCGATGGTGTTCCAGCACTTCAACCTGTGGAGCCACATGACCGTGCTCGAAAACATCACCATGGCCCCACGCCGGGTGCTGGGCGTCAGCAAGAAGGACGCAGAGGATCGCGCCCGGCGCTACCTGGACAAAGTCGGTTTGCCGGCACGGGTTGCAGATCAATACCCGGCGTTTCTCTCGGGTGGTCAGCAGCAACGGGTCGCCATTGCCCGTGCCCTGAGCATGGAACCGGAGATCATGCTGTTCGACGAGCCGACTTCGGCCCTGGACCCGGAACTGGTGGGCGAAGTACTCAAGGTGATCCAGGGTCTGGCCGAAGAAGGCCGCACCATGATCATGGTGACCCACGAAATGAGCTTTGCGCGCAAAGTGTCGAATCAGGTGCTGTTCCTGCACCAGGGACGGGTCGAAGAGCAGGGTGCGCCCGAGGACGTATTGGGTAACCCCAAAAGCGAACGCCTGCAGCAATTCCTCAGCGGCAACCTGAAGTAACCGGAGCGCCTTCGAGCGGCCGCAGGGTCGCTTGGAGCGCTGGCTCAATGGGTCACCGCGGTGAACGTCACCAAGGCGGCTCCCCAGATTTAAGCCGCTGCAACTCCTTCGATGTTGCTACTCACCTCAAACTGCCCGACTAATTTTTGCAGTTTGTTGGCATTGAGCCTCACGGTTTCCGCACTGCTTTGTAGCACGACCACTGTCTGGCGCATCTCTGTGGAGGATTGGTCGACCTTCTTGATTGTCTTGCCGTAGTCGAGGCTGCGCTTGTTGAGTTGCTGAATGATCGCAAACATACTTTCCACAGCTTGATGCAACTGCACATTTTCCGAGGATGCATCTTCGGCCAGGCGCAGGCTGTTATCGACGTTCTTGACGCCCTCCTCCATGAATCTGACGGCTTGTTGCGTTTCGTTCTGCAGGCCTTCGACCATCTTGCGAATGTCGTCGGCAGCTCGTGACGTGCGTGAGGCGAGACTGCGTACCTCATCGGCGACCACCGCAAAGCCTCGACCATGTTCACCCGCGCGTGCAGCCTCAATCGCCGCATTGAGAGCCAGCAGATTAGTCTGGTTGGTGATATCGCTAATCAGGCCCGTGACGTTGCCGATCTGACTCATCCTGCTGTCGAGCAACTGCACGCTCGAAGAAGAGCGCTCGACCACGTCCCGAATGGACTGCGTCCCTTTTTGAACGGCGAGAAATTGCTCGCGGGAACGCGTGACGACTTCATCCATCGCCTGCTTCATTTGTTCAGCGCTGGCAGATGCTTGTTGGATCTCGCCCAATTGGTCTTCGACGATAATCATCATGCGATGCACCGCTTGCGCGACCTCGGTGGACGTAATACCGGCTTGCTGGCTGCGTCCCAGCATCATTTGATTGGTGGTGCCGACGTTGTGGCTGGCTTTCACCACTTGCCCGACAACCGAGTCCAGACGGTCGATGAAACTGTTTATCCAGCGCCCCATGTCACCGGTCTCATCGTTGGCCATGCGCGTGGTATCCAGACGCTGACGAAGGTTGCTCTCGCCCTCGGCGATGGTCCTTACCACACTCGTCATCTCGTTCAACCTTGCCGCAAGACGTTTGGGCCCCAGCAGGCCGAACAGGACAGTGGCGCATACCATGCTCGATACTTCGACGGTATCGATCAAGCTTTGCGTCAGACCACTGTAATGCTGGGCCATGAAATTGCAGGCAAAGAGTCCCGTCATGGTCGCGATATAAGGCTTCATCAAACCGTAGCTGAGTGAGCGCCGGCGGTATACCTCTTCCAGATCGGCTTCACACATCATGCCCCAGCGGTCAGGTGATCCTGGCAATTGAAACGTAACGCCCTTACCGACCACCGGAACGTGCCGGTAGTCCGAGTAACCCGGATAAGTAACGAACAGATTGGTGCCCGTGCGGATGGTTTCGCGTACGCCTGGGTGCAGTTGCTGCGTCGCCGGGTCGGTGAAACGCAGTTCCAGTTCGGTGTGTCGCTGGATCTGCACGGTTTTCCAGGGCGTGTGTACGCCACTTTTCAAATTTTCACCGTGGGTGAACGTACCGTCCTCGAAACGTGAACGTGACAACGCGGTTCCCGGCTTGATAGCGGGATCAAAGCGTGATTGCGCCATGAACAGATAGTTATCGCCCGACTCGGCAAAAATGTGCCCGGCTTCGCGCTGGATAAGATCGCCCAGCACATCGTTTGGCACGCGACCGCAGAGGCAGCCGAGGACTTTTCCATCGGCCTTCAGGGGCTGATAGAACATCAACGTGACTTCATCGTGGAAGCGTGAAGACGATGGACCGATTTGCAAGGTCAGTGGATCGGTGTAAGGACCATGGAGAAACGGCCCTTTCATCCCTTCTGCCAATGCACGGGTTTGCTCGATCCGGGTTTTGTCGCGTCGATTCCAAGTCGATACCATGACAGTGCCGCTGGCATCAACGACAAACAACTCCGAAAAATCTTCTGCCTGGCTGAGCTTGTCCATCAGCGGAGCGCTGTCGAGATGGGCGAGATCACAACCGAGGTTTTCCGCCAATTCAGCCAAGTGTTCCCACTGCTCGCGCGTCCAGTTGTGCAGCAACTCCACACGGGTTTCAGCGATAGCTTCGAAAGTTTGTTCGATCACGGGATAAGCCGACTGATTGAGCCGACACGACCAGCCCATCGCAATTTTTCCAGTTTTGCCGAACCAGGGTAACCAGCGCTTCTCACTAAAGGATAACTGCATCGAATTACTTGATAGCGACATTCACTTCCCCAACTGCGACATTCGGATGGGAAAACGAATAGCAAATACCAGGCCAATTCGAAAGGAGCGAACCATCGGCATGGCAAGGGAGGTTCTGGCGAAGTTGTGGACCCTTCTGTTGTGTGGCCTGAACGGACGGCACAATGCACATCCTGCTTCAACTCAGTGCGCCAACCGCGCCACGCTCTATAAGAGAGCTGTGCCACGACGATCAATGTCGCCCGGGCTCAAGCCGAATTCCTGCAAGCCTTTGAAACGCATCAAGTCGACAAGGCAACCCGTCCTATCCCGGCAAACTCAACTTCCACTTGCACCCCGGCCGGCGCCCAGTAGATACCGGTCCAGCTACCACTAGCCACCAGGTCACCGGCTCGCAAGGGGCTGCCCAGTGCAGCAGCGTGACGCGCCAGCCACGGCAGCGAACTCAGCGGCTCACCGAATGGATGGCTGCCAACGCCGACGAATTCAGGCTCCCCGGCCACCCGCAACGCCACCTGTTGTCTTGACCAATCCGGCATTTGCCCCAGCGTTCGCGGTGCACCGAGTACCAGCGCGCGGTTGAGTTGCTGGTCGGCCAGCCGAAGCAGTGGCGCGGCCTGATCGCCGTGCAGCCAGCGCGTGCCACACAGTTCGATGCCCGGCATCCACACATCGACCGCCGCACAGGCCATGGCCAGATCGGTGTGCTGGTCGAGGTCGCGCGCCAGGCGCACGATCAGTTCTCCCTCGATCCCGAAACCGAAAGCATCGCCCGGCGGAACCTGCCAACCCGACGGGTGTATCGCCATTGCCGGTACCCCGGCGGCGCTGATCAGCCCTCCCGGAGCGCCGCCCAGTTTCCAGGCCGCTGGCGGCCCGGAGGCGAACGAGCCGAGGGCATCCGCTACCTGGTGCTGCACGGCATAGGCTTCGGCAACGCTTGCCAGTTCCAGGGTTGGCAACGGTTGTTGGCGCCCCTCACGCCAACCACGAATCAGGATGGCGGCCACCTGCGCGACCGCACTCACAATGCCAACTCAGTCTTACGTCGGCGCAGTTGCGCGGGCGCCGGGCGCTCGCACGGCAGAAACCGGCCGCGACCAGCCTGACCGCGCGGCTCGCCGTCCCAGACCACCTCACCGCGAGACAGGGTTATGGCCGGCCAGGCGCTCAGTGTCATGCCGGCGTAAGGCGTGTAATCGACGTTGTGGTGCAGCATTGCGTTGCACAGGTGCACCGACTCACCTTCGTTCCAGATCACCAGGTCGGCATCAGCACCAATAGCGATGCTGCCCTTGCGCGGATACAACCCATACATCTTGGCGGCATTAGTGGAGGTCAGCGCAACAAAGCTTTGTGGGGTGATGCGCCCACTGCGCACGCCTTCGGACCAGAGCAGTGCCATGCGGGTTTCGACACCGGGAATGCCGTTGGCGATCTGGTCGAACGACACCTCTTCACCGTGGGCCTTCTTGCCATTCGGGCCATCGAAGCGAAAGGGTGCGTGGTCTGACGAGAAAATCTCGAACGAGCCGTTCTCCAGGCCATCCCAGATCACCTGCTGGTTTGCGGCATCGCGCGGCGGCGGGCTGCAGATGCACTTGGCACCTTCGAAGCTGTCGTCACACCCCAGCGAGTCGGCGGTCAGGAACAGGTACTGCGGGCAGGTTTCGGCGTACACCTTCAACCCTTGGCTCTGGGCCCAGCGAATCTGCTCCACGGCCTCGCGACCCGACACGTGCACGATCAGGATCGGCACGTCCACCAGCTCGGCAAGGGCGATGGCACGATGGGTCGCTTCGCGCTCCACCAGCATCGGCCGCGACGCGGTGTGGTAGCGCGGCGCAGTCAGCCCGGCCGCCAGTAGTCGCTCGGTAAGCCAGGCGATGCAATCGCTGTTCTCGGCGTGGAGCATCACCATGGCGCCCTCACGGCGCGCGACCGACAACGTCTCGAGAATCTCCCGGTCGCCCAGCTTCAGCGCATCGTAGGTCATGTAGATCTTGAACGATGTATAGCCTTCAGCAATCAAGGCCGGCAGTTCTTCACGCAGCACCTGCGGGGTGGGGTCGGTGACGATCAGGTGGAAGGCATAATCGATCACCGGCTTGTTACCCGCCCGACGATGGTAGTCATCGACGGCAGAGCGCAGGCTTTCGCCCTTTTGCTGGCAGGCGAACGGGATGACGGTGGTGGTGCCGCCGCAGGCCGCCGAGACCGTGCCGCTGAAGAAGTCATCGGCCATCACCGAGCCGTCGCCAGTCGGCTGGTCGAGGTGCACGTGGCTGTCGATGCCACCGGGGTGACATGCCGGCCTGCCGCGTCGATTTCCTGGTGACCTGGCGGCAGGTCCAGGCCAAGGGAGACGATGCGCCCATCACGAATACCGATATCGCTGGTGAACGTGTCCGCGGCGGTTACCACGCGGGCGTTGCGAATCACCGTATCAAAAGGTTGCATATCAGGCCTCTTCCAGAAGTAACCAGCCCCAGCCGGTCAGGCGGCGCGTGTCAAAGCCCGCGGTTTTCAACATGTCCCAGACCACTGTGGTAACGGTGTCGAATGCCGGCTTAGTTAACCATCACCTCGTCCAGTGCCTGCGCGAGGGTGCTGACCGTGCGCTCGATATTGTGCAGCTTTTCGAGTCCGAACAGACCGATGCGGAAGGTCTGGAAGTCGGCCGGCTCGTCGCATTGCAACGGCACTCCGGCGGCGATCTGTAGGCCGTGGTCGGCAAATTTCTTGCCGCTCTTGATGTCGGCATCATCGGTGTAGCTCACCACTACACCAGGGGCCTGAAAGCCGGCTGCGGCCACGCTTTTGATGCCTCTGCCGGTCAACATTGCGCGCACCCGATCGCCCAGAGCCTGTTGTTCGCCGCGGACCTTGTCGAAACCGTAGGCTTGCGTCTCTTTCATCACTTCGTTAAACCGCGCGAGGGAATCGCTGGGCATGGTCGCATGGTAGGCATGTCCGCCCTGTTCGTAGGCCTGCATGATCTGAAGCCACTTTTTCAGGTCGCAGGCGAAGCTGCTGCTATGCGTCTGCTCGATGCGCTCGAGGGCCAAGGAACTGAGCATCACCAGGGCGCAGCAAGGGGAGGCGCTCCAGCCTTTCTGCGGAGCGCTGATCAACAGGTCGACTGCGCATTTGTGCATATCAACCCAAAGCGTGCCTGAGGCGATGCAGTCCAGCACGAACAGGCCACCCACCGCATGCACGGCGTCGCCGACGGCCCGCAGGTACTCGTCGGGCAGGATAATCCCTGATGAGGTTTCAACGTGGGGGGCGAAGACAATCAGCGGCCTCGAAGCCTCAATGGCTGCCAGCACTTCGTCCAGAGGGGGTGGGGCGTAGGCAGCCTGGCGACCGGTGTCGACCGGTCGGGCTTTCAGCACCGTAGTGGCCGCCGGGATGTTGCCCATCTCAAGGATCTGGCTCCAGCGATAACTGAACCAGCCGTTGCGTATCACCAGGCATTGCTGGTCGGTGGCAAACTGTCGCGCCACCGCTTCCATGCCGAATGTACCGCTGCCCGGGACCACCGCAACAGCCTGGGCGTTGTAGACCTGTTTCAGGGTCGTGGAAATGTTCTTCATCACGGCTTGAAATGACTGCGACATGTGGTTGAGCGAGCGGTCGGTGTAGACCACTGAGTACTCGACCAGCCCCTCAGGATCAATACTGGGATATAGCTTTGACATGGGTGACTCCTTTGGCAGAGATGTCAGTGTAGCGACTCAGCCTTAAGCCTCGGTTCGTTCATGCCAGGCACGGGCGATTTCTTCGCGCGTGGCAAACCAGACACCACTGTGTTGCTTGGCGTACTCGATGAATTGCTTTATCGCCCGGACCCGGCCAGGACGACCCACCATGCGTGGATGCAGCCCGATCGACATCATGCGTGGACCTTCAGCAGACTCTTCATAGAGGACCTCAAAGCTTTCCTTCATGTACTCGAAAAAGTCCGATGCCTGCGACAATCCCGGCGAGTTCCAGTAGCGAAAGTCGTTCACGTCGGCGGTGTAGGGCACCACGAGATGGCGCTTGCCCTCGACCTCGACAAAGTAGGGAACATCGTCGTTGTAGGCATCGGAATCGTAGAGAAAACCGCCCTCCTCCGCGACCAGGCGCCGCGTGTTGACGCTGGCGCCGTAGCGGCAATACCAGCCGACAGGACGCTTGCCGCACGTGCGCTCGAATGACTCGATGGCCAGGCGCATGTGTTCACGCTCCTGCTCTTCGGTCAGGCGAAACACTTCCTCCCAGCGATAGCCGTGGCTGCAGATTTCATGACCACCGGCGACTGCGGCGCGTGCAACATCCGGGTTCTGTTCAAACGCCACTGCGCAAGCATGAAACGTGGAACGCACCGATTGCTGGTCAAGAATATCCAGAATTCGCCAGATCCCGACGCGTGAGCCGTACTCGTACATCGACTCCATCGCCAGGTTGCGAGTGCCGTCGGGTATCGAATAACTGCCCCATTCGGTCATTGACTCCTGGTCTGGATCGCCCATGGCCAGCGAGCGCTCGGAACCCTCTTCGTAGTTGATCACCAGGCTGATGGCCAGTCGTGCGCCATTGGGCCAGGTGCCTTGTGGGCGTTGTCTGCCGTAACCCACTAAATCGCGTGCAGGTGAAACCATCGGGATATTCTCCTGAAGTGACGGGTTGAATAAGTACGCGGTGAAAGTTGCGACTTAACAGTCGATATCTTCCAGCCGATCATGGCTAAGGGTGCCGCTGTCCGACTGCCTCTCGCTGAAGGCCAGTCCCATGGCCAGGGTTTGCGCAATACAGAACGACGCCGTGAGCGAGCGAAAGCCCAATAATTCGGCGTCGTTGACCTCGATCACGGTGTCAGCGATCTGCCCGATGGGGCTGAGAACGCTGTCAGTGATTGCAACCAGCGTCACGCCAGCTTGCGTCGCCTGTCGACAGGCCTCGACGGTGTCATTGGCGTAGGGCGGAAAGCTGACGGCGATCAATAAATCATCATCGGCAATGGCGCTGACCTGCTCGGGCAGCGTGCCGCCAGCGCCGCTGATGTGTACGGTTCGCCGGCCCACGCGACTCAACGCATAGCTCAGGTAGGCTGCCACTGGAAAGGCGCGGCGCATACCGATGACGAACGTGGTGCGCGCTCCTTGCAGATGGACGATGGCCGCTTCGATATTGGCCTGTTCACCGCCTTCGGCCAGGTGTTCGAGAGAAACGATATTGGCCTGGCTGAATTCGCGCAGAATTCCCCCAACATCACTCGGATCCTCCAGCAAGGTTTCACCACCGAAGTGGCGAATTCGCTCGCTGTGCGTATCGGCAGCCTGTTGCAGCGGCGCACGGAACACGCGCTGCAAATCCTTGAACCCTGCAAAACCAAGCGCCTGAGCCAGCCGAATATAAGCCGACGGTGCGATGCTCGAACGCTTACCCAGCTCGGCCACTGTGTTCAGTGCGATCTCATGCGGGTTGTCGATCAGGAATCGGGCAGCATCGCGCAGACGACCTGTCAGTTGTTCATGCTGGGCCGCGATACAGTCACGCAGCTCTGGCAAGGTTTCAGGTAAGGCCATGGGGAAGGCTCGTAAAAGTTTGAAGTGTGTGCGTCAACGCAACGCGGTGATTGCTTGATCCAGCGCAGTGATGAGCCGGTCTACCTCTTCCAACGTGTTGTAATGCGCCAACGACACCCGCACTACCCCGCCAAAACGGTCAAGCTCAAGGGCTTCGATAAGTCGCCGCGCATAGAAGTCACCAAAACGAATGCCGATGCGGTGCTCATCGACTCTGCGCACTACAGCCTCGGACTGCACGCCCTCGACCACAAAGCTGATGGTTGGCACACGATCGCGAATGTGCGCTTTGCCGATGATGCGGACGCCCTCGCGCTGGCGCAAAAATGCCAGAAGGCGTTCGGCAAGCAAATCTTCCTGCACCTCGAAGGCATCAAAAGCAGCCTGCATACGTTTACGCTCACTGCCTTGGGCGCCCAGTTTCGCGCTGACGTCGAGCAGGTAATCGGTGATGCCGATGCAACCGAAGGACAGCTCATAATTGACGTTGCCCGGCTGCAATTTATAAGGCACTACGTCCTGGCCGATAAAGAAGTGGTTCAGGCTCGGCAGTTCCAGTAACAGGTAACGACGTCCCCAGAGCACGGCAAAATGCGGGCCGAAGGTTTTGTAGAAGCTGTACACGTAGAAATCCGCGCCGCTGGCCTGCACATCCACCAGGCGGTGCGGCGCATAAGCAACCGCGTCCACGCACAGCTTGGCACCCACGGCATGAACCCGCCGCGCAACTTCGGCCACTGGATTGATCGAACCGAGAATATTGGAGGTGTGGGTCATGGCCACATATCGGGTATTGGGGTTGAGCAAGACCTGCAGGTCATCCAGCTCAAGTTCGCAACTACCAGGGTTGACCTGCCACACGCGCAGGGTCGCACCGCGGCTTTCGCAGAGCTTGACCCACGGACCGATGTTCGCCTCGTGATCGCAATTGGTGACGATGATTTCATCGCCGGGAACGATTGACGGGGCTATCGCGCGACACAGTATTTGCAGCAAGTGGGTGGTCGAGCCACCCATGATTACTTCTTCCGGATGCCCGGCGTTGATCAACTGCATCACCGAGTGACGCGCCTGCATCACGCGTTCGCCAGCGTCGACGGAAGGCTGGTAGGAAGCGCCCAGTTGCACGCTGCTGTTGAGCAGGTAATCGCTGACACGCTCGGCAACGGCGCTCAGCACCATCGAACCACCGGCGTTATCCATGTAGGCATAGCCACCGGCCAGACCTGGAAATTGCTTGCGAACGTAATCGATATCGAGAGGATTCACTCTACTTTCTCCAGCCGGATTCAATGGTGCAAGATGGCTTGCAGGAACGCTTTTGTGCGTAGTTCCCGAGGTGCGGTAAAAAACGGTTCAGGAATGTTCTCCTCTACGATGCGCCCGCTTTCCATGAAGATCACACGGTCGGCGACCCGACGGGCAAAGCCCATTTCGTGGGTGACCACGACCATCGTGACGCCGGAGCGAGCAAGGTTCTGCATGACATCCAGTACTTCGCCAACCATTTCCGGGTCCAGCGCCGAAGTCGGCTCGTCGAACAGAATCGCGCGAGGCTCCATGGCCATGGTGCGGGCAATGGCAACACGCTGCTGTTGGCCGCCAGACAACTGACTCGGGTATTTGTGCGCGTGATCACCCATGCCGACCTTCACCAATAGCTCCTTGGCCCTGGCATGTGCATCACGTCGACTCAGCCCGCGCACGCGGATCGGCGCCAGTGACACGTTGTCCAGGACACTGAGGTGCGGATAGAGATTGAAGCTCTGGAACACCATGCCCACTTCACTGCGAATCGCCGCCAGTCGCGGACCGTTTTCGACCCGTTCGCCGGCTACGCGGATATGGCCTTTTTGGTAGTCTTCCAGAAGATTGATGCAGCGGATCAAGGTCGATTTCCCCGAACCGGACGGCCCAAGAATGACCACCACCTCGCCTTCTTCAACCTGCAGGTTGATATCGCTCAACGCTTGGAAATTGCCGTAGTACTTGTCGAGTTTTTCGATGTCTATCAACGTGCTCATGCAGTTTTTCCTCCAGTGGCGTTCCGGCGCTCAACCCAGCTGACCATTTGCACCAGCGGCAACAGCAACAACAGGTACAGCAAGGCAGCCCCTACCAGCGGCGTCGGGTTGGCCGCCAGTGCCTGCGCCTGGGTCGCCTGTTTCAGCAAGTCCGGCATCGCAACCACCGAGGCAAGCGCCGTATCTTTCATCACGTTGATGCAATTGCTGGTCATGGGCGGCATGACGATGCGCACGGCCTGCGGCAAAATCACATCGCGCATCGTGTTGAAAAAGCTCATGCCCTGAGAGGACGATGCCTCGAACTGGCCACGGGGAATGGCCTCGATGCCCGAACGGAAGATCTCGGCACTGTAGGCACATGAAACAAGTGAAAGCGCGCTGGCAGCGGCCGCAAAAGATGACAACCGAATGCCGACAAATGGCAGCGCGTAATAAATGAGAACCAACAGAACCAGTAATGGAATCGAGCGCATGATATCGATGTAGATACGCGCAAGCGCTCGAACAGGTGCGTAGGAGTACAATCGGAGCAAAGCCAGGAAAAGCCCGCCCACCAGGCCCAGGGCAATACTCACCACCCCCAGTAAGATGGTCACGCCCAGACCACGCATCATCAGCGGAAGCGAGTCGACGAGCACGTTCCAGTTGAAAAAAGTCTGCAAAAGATCCATGGAATACCTCGGTCAATACAAGTGACGACTGGCGTCGCCACTTTTACCCACAATCAGCAAGGGTCATTTGAGGACAGCAGTTACCTTCATGGTGCTCGAATCTTTGTCGGCTTCAGCGCCGAACCACTGCTTGTGGATCTTTCCGAGTGTGCCGTCTTCTTTCATTTTGCTGATGATGTCATTGACCTGATCGCTCATCGCCCAGCCCTTGGCGTGCATCAGCGAGTAACGCTCGCCGGTGGGAACTCGCGCAACGATGGTGTATTGCGGCTTGTCCTTGATGTAGTAGAGCACCGCCGGGATATCACTGAGGTAGCCATCGATTCGCCCGTTCGCCAGATCGAGCATTGCCGGCGATAGCCCTTCATAACGCGAAACATCAGCGAATTTGTACTCGTCCTTGTGCTGGCCGACCCACATGTCGCCCGTCGACCCTGTGTCGACGCCGACCACTTTGTCGGCCATATCGGCCAGGCCTTTGACCTTGGAGGTGGTCAGCGCGGTTAGTGACTGGTCGCTGTCGAAGTAAGGCTGTGCGAAAGCCACTGACTCCAGGCGCTTGGGGGTGATAGTGATCGATGAGATCGCGATCTCGACACGTTTGGATTGCACGGCACTGAACAGGCCGTTGAATGGAATATTGACGAACTCGACGCTTTTGCCGGCCCGCTTGGCCACCTCTTTTACGACATCGACCTCAAAGCCGACGAACTCACCTTTGGAATCCTGAAACTCCCACGGTACGTTGCCAACGTTAGCACCTACAGTCCAGTCAGCTGACCATGCTGGCAGTACAACTGCGGCGGTCATGAACAATCCCAACATCACTTTCGCTTTCATGTTTGCTCCCGATTGTTTGTTTTTTAGGTGCTAACAGCGGTTGATCTCGTACAACGTGGGATCGAGAGTAAATCAATGGATTATTTATTTCAACACCACTTGTCTATGAATTTTTTGCTCCGCTGTCGTCTTCAGTTTTCCTTAAGCGTCACGTCCAAAGGGCTAGTTAAGGTCAGAACCGAGCAAGGTGGCCGCGCGCAGCAAACTTCGCGGCAGGCAGAAAACGGCCAGTTTCTGCACGTCCCCACCGGCCGCTATAAAGGGTCGATTTCGGCCAGTCGTGACAGGCGGAAATCGGCCGATTCTGTTGAAAAAGTCGGATTTTCAGTTCGCCTGAACTCAGGCACGGCTACCACCGGAGAACCTACTCACCACATTGAGTGGTTTCTCGGCCCTTCGTTGACCTTTGCTGCTCTGTTATTGGGTTAATTTGAGGTTTTTTGCTTCGTGCAGGCGCACCTATCCCGTGGCAGGTGGCCCTTGAGATGTAAGTTTGGCCAGTCGACGCAGGTTCTGTACCGCAGCCGCCAGCGTGAACTCATCGGTCGCGCCACTCATGCCACGTAGCCGCAAGCGATCCAATTTCAGGATGCGCTTGAGGTGGACAAACAACATTTCGACCTTTTTACGTTCGTGGCGAGAGCGCTGATACGCCGGCGTTGCTGCAATGCGCCGAGCCACATCACGAGCGGCTTCATGGACGCTGCGAGCGATCTTGCGGAACGCCGTGTTCGGGCAGCACTTGGCTTTCATCGGACAGGAAACGCAGTCGGTCTGCCGGGATCGGAAGATGATGGTGTTGGCTTTGGTGACGTGCGAACGCTCATTCTTGAAGGCGCGCCATTCGCTGCGCAAGGCATTGCCGGCTGGGCAGCGGTATTCCTCAGTCTCCTCATTCCAGTGGAAATCGTTGCTCGATAAACTGTCGTTCTTGCGCTCGGTTTTGTCCCATACCGGCACATGCGGCTCGATGTCTTTTTCCTCCACCATCCAGGCCAGCATCGGCGGTTCCGTAAGCGGTGTCGCCAATAAGGCGTTCCGGCTTGATGTCGAACTGCGCCTCGACCCGGTCGATCATGATCTTGGTGCTCTCGACCTCGGCCGTGCGATGAGCCGGTGTGGGTTCCACATCCACGATGACACCGTGCTCGGTATCGATCAGATAATTCGTGGAGTAAGCGTAGAACGCTGGGCCACCTGGAGCTGCGGACCAGCGGGCTTGAGGATCAGTCAGCGATAGGCGCTTCGGTAGCGTTTCGGCCAGAGCCTCTTCATCGAGTGCCTCAAGATACTCACGCACGGCACGGGTGCTCAGGGCCGGATCGCTCCAGTTGACCTGTTCATCGCCCGGTACACCGCGCTGCCGGCTGGCATCCGCTTTGATGATGCTGGCGTCCACGGCAAAGCCTTCACCTTTGACCAAACCTGCGTCCATGCAACGACGCAGCACTTCATTGAACAGCCAGCGAAAGAGATCGCTGCCCCGAAAACGGCCGTGTCGATTTTTGGAAAAGGTCGAGTGATTGGGGACTTCATCTTCAAGGCTTAACCGGCAGAACCAGCGATACGCCAGGTTCAAATGGGTCTCTTCGCACAGCCGCCGCTCTGAGCGAATGCCGTAGCAATAGCCGACGATCAGCATGCGGATCATCAGCTCAGGATCAATCGAAGGACGCCCAATCGGGCTATAGAAATCGGCGAGGTAATGGCGCAGGTCGCTCAGATCGAGACACTGATCAATGCTGCGCAGAAGGTGATTGGCTGGGATGTGGTCTTCAAGGTTGAACGAGTAAAACAGTCGCTCCTGCCCACTCGATAACTGTCCCATCATGCTGTGTGATCCCCCGCCGGCCAATGAAGAGATTTTGCCGCAGGACAGACAAGGGAGCTACTTTTTCAACAGAATCGGCCAGAAACGGACGCTCACAAGCTCCCTACCTGTTTTTATCCAGTTCTGCCATTCACGTTCGTTTCCAGCCTTCGTGGGTCACTGCGAACCGGCTCGAATTCTGCGATGGATGCGAGACCTGTGATATAGAGGATGGCCAGTGGCCGCTCTATCTAGTATTTTTCCGCTGGTATCTGAGGAGAGCCTGAGAACTGTCCTACTACTGGTTTCCAAGACGACAGTTCGGACTTAGGGCCTAGGGGATTTACTGGAAAGCTTAAGCAGATGACAGTAAACAGAAAGCTAAAACCAATATCAACCTACTAAGGGAATGGGCCGATGAAAGTATTTATAGAAAAGCTATTATTTCAAAATAGATCACCGTTTGACTACCTAGATGTTAGCTTATCAGAAACGAAATTGCGGTACTGGCCGCAGCAAATGGTCGTGGTAAAACCACTATAATTTCCCATATAGCAGACGCTTTTCACGAATTGGCAAAAATTTGGTTTCCTGGCTCCTTTGAAGGAAAGGAAAATAAATTCTACCGAGTAACATCGGGATTGAATAATCTAGACCAGAGTCGCCCCTCCATATTTTATATGCGCTTAAATATGAATGGTGAAACAATTGATTATGTAGATATTATTGGAGCCATAAGAGAGGCAGAATATCAAGAATTAATGATGAGAACAAAATAAACTTCGACGCGTTGTCTCATAGCCTTAGTGAGAACAATCAAATCAAGCACTGGAAGATTGAAAAAACTCAGGCGCTATCAATCTTCGAATCGAACCTCATCACATACTTCCCTTCATACAGATACGAAACCCCTGGGTATATCAATCAGCCTTACGAGGTAAATTTATCCTTCCGGAAGGAAAACAATTTCAAGGGAGACTCCCCAACCCACTGGAGGTGGTTTCTGGACTGCGAACTTTTTCAAACTGGTTGATGGATATTGTGTTGGATATGCAGTATCAACAATCTGGCGTAGCTAATATAAAGTTATTGCTCGATCAAGTAATCACATTAATCTTACAAGGAAAATTCCAGCTAAATTTCGTTTCGGCGTTGGTCCGCGAGGATTGGTAATACGCGAATTCAAATAATAAATTCTGATACCAACGAATGCCTTTATCCGGCGATATTTCATATTTCCGCAGGCGAGGCTTCAGCGTTGTGCTTGGCCGGAGAAATCATACGGCAGGCGGATGTTATTGTTGGTGAAAACCCAATATCGACCGTGTCCGGTATAGTGCTCATTGACGAAGCAGATAAACATCTCCATATTCGACTTCAAAAAGAAGTTATGCCAAAATTGTTTTCGCTTTTTCCAAACGTACAGTTTATAACGAGTTCACACTCGCCATTTATGGCAATGGGTTGGCCGACGAAGCGATAAACCGCACCAAAATTATTGACCTGGATAACTTCGGCATCACAAAGAATCCTTATAATAGCGATCTTTATACCGAAGTTTACGATATGATGATTGGTGATAGCCTAGGTTTTCGAGAGCAATTCCTAAAGCTGAAAGCGACGAGCGAGGAAAGCGAGAAAACTCTAATAGTAACGGAAGGTAAAACTGACATCCAACATTTAAGGGCGGCGGCTAAGTCTTTAGGGTGTGGAGGCTCACTAAATTACTTCGATGTGCCCGCAGACTGGGGGGATTCGAAGCTTGAAAGACTCTTGGAGCAACTATCTAAACTTAAACAACGCTGCACAGTTATTGGGGTATTTGATCGAGACGTAGAAAAAATCGTTGCTGGTATTGAAGTAGATGGCAGAACGTTCAAAATTATGGTAACAATGTTTATGGTCTTTGCTTGCCCGTACCTCCTGGCCGAGAGACATATTCGAATATTTCTATTGAATTTTTTTATACAGATGATGAGCTTAAAAAACTCATGATGGAAAGCGCTTGCATTTCGACAATGAAATTTTTTACTTTCAATCTGCCTCCGCCAATAGAGGCAAGCCTGTACCTCAGCTCAGAGAGAGGCCCGACGGAGCCGAGGAGTCTATAAAGAAAATTTTCGACAGTAATGTTTCTGAGTTGGCCGGAGCGCATTCAAAGGCAAGGTTTGCAGATTTGGTTGAGGGAAATTTAGAATTCGCAAAAGATTTTGATTTCTCAAATTTCGGCTCGATATTTGAAAGAATTTCTCAGATTGAAGAATACGAAAGTGCGAAGATGCTGGTTAGCATGAGTTCGATATAGTATGTGGAGATTGCTGCTGACACTCTATCGAAGGGGTGTGATAGTTTAGTCCCAGCAATCTCCACCTTACCCGCTCCCTACACACTAGCAGCGTTTATCTCAACGGGTATATAGGTGGCTGGCGAGCAAGCATTCTAGTCTGGCCGATAGTTACCTCGCACAGACGCCAGCTTTGGGTCCAGGCTGTGTGAAAACGTTCGAGAGCAAATTTGAGTGTCAGAGTCAGGTGAAAATCGCGCTCCTACGCAAATTTCAGGTCAGCGGACTAGCCAATTGCTAACAGATTTTCTAGCAACGCAGACTTCCAAATAGTGCCTGCGTTTTTACACTGCTGGGTCGTTAGTGGCTATTTACCCGTCATGAACGCTTTGGTCGAAAGTAGCCATTACCGAACGCCCGCTTCTGGCCGATGTTTGTCTGTCACGAAGGACTGCGATCGCCCCAAAACCAACGGTGGCGACGGGCTGAGATCGGCCAAAAACGGTCATCAAGTGACTACGAAAACCAAGGGCGATTTATTTCTTCGGAGCAGTAGAGGAGGCTGCCGGGGCTACCAGCTACCGCTTAAGCCTTCTCAGTGCGCTCACTGTGGCGAGGGAGACGTCGGCACGACGATGAGGTATGCGCATCTGGCACCGGAGCATCTGCATGATGCAATCAGGCTCGGGTCGCTGGCTTATAGTGGCGCAATGCCTTTATGATGGCGCTTTAAAATTGACTTTATGGTGGTTATGGATAAGCGCAAGAGGCTGTATCAAGAGCTTTTCATTGCTTTTGCTTTGGGAAGCGTCCCTACCTTCATCGCCTACTGGTCAGGTGGAGTTGAGCTGCTGGACGCTGCGGTTAAGGCTCAGCTGCCGCCTGAGAAAGTACTCTGGTACCTGGTCACCTTGCCGGCCCCTTATCTCATAGCGGTTCTCTTTGACCGCTTTGTTTGGAAGAAAACCGAGCTGATGAAAGCTCGTTCTGCTTTCTGGCGCTCCACCTGGACAGAAGTCGGAACGGCATTCCACTCTCTGTGGCGTGTGTTGACAGGGCTTTTCTTTGCAATCGCGGTTCTTTGGTGGTGGTATGAGCCCGAAACATTTCAGCTATCGAACGCCAGCTTCTTTATCGTCTGGGGATTCGCATTGTTGGCACAGTGCTGGTTCTTTTCTCTAGGAAGAAGCATGCTTGAAGGGCGTGTGCGTCAGCTTTCCTGATCCCGCTCTCTAAACGTTTCGACAGCTTCCAGAAACGGAAATAAAAAGCCCTGTACAAACAGGGCTTTTTCGTTTGGAAAGTGGAGCGGGTGAAGGGAATCGAACCGCCGCTATGAATCGTCCCTGGTTTCGCAGACTTCCAAAATCAGGCCTTCGTGGAGGTCTGCTACTGGCCGATACTGTTGAAAAAGTCACCTACGGTTCCGACAACCAAAAATGTCCATCTGAGATTGAAATCTGGACGTGGAGCCAGGCGCTAATCGGATCAGATTTTGCGTAGCAGCGTGCAGAATGGATGTTTTCCAAGTCCAGCGCGGGTTGAGTCTCCCCACTCGGACTTTTTCAACAGAATCGGCCAAAACCGGTCATTGACTCCATCGACTTATTTCAAGCAATCACTCTCGCATACACCGATCGGTCAACATTCCCGCCGGACAAAATCACACCCACCCTTCTTCCCACCATTGTTTCACGCTCCTGAATGAGCGCCGCCAGGGCCGCCGCACCGGCTCCTTCAGCGAGGTTGTGGGTATCGGTGTAATACACGCGCATGGCCTCGGCAATCTGCTCCTCGCTGACCGATACGATCCGCTGCGCACCTGCCGCGTAGACGGCAAAGGCTTCGGGTATTGGCTTACGCACGGCAAGGCCGTCAGCAAAGGTATTGGCCGAGGCGGTATCGCATATTTCTCCGGTGTCGAACGACAACTTTGCGGCCGCAGCCTCTGTGGAAACCACACCCACCACCCGGGTTTTCAGACCCAGTGCATCGCGGGCGGCGATCACCCCGCAAATCCCCGACCCGCAGCCAATCGGCACGTAGACGGTATCCAGATCCGGCGCAGCCTTGAACAGCTCAAGCGCGTAAGTGGCCACGCCTTTGACCAACTCGGGATGGAACGGCGGAACCAGATAGAGGCCATGCGCTTGCGCCAGGCGCGCGGCCTCTTCACGAGCTTCATCGAAATCGCGGCCACACTCGACCACTTCGCCGCCAAAGGCGCGCATGGCATTGTTCTTTTCTACCGAGTTACCTTCCGGCACCACTATCAGCGCCCTCAAACCCAGCGCGCCAGCCGCCAGCGCCAGACTCTGGCCATGGTTGCCGCGGGTGGCACTGACAATCCCCTTGATGCCTGGGTGCTCGCGTTTGAGCCAGTGCATGAAGGTAATGCCACCACGCACCTTGAAAGCACCTGTAGGCGTGTGGTTTTCGTGCTTGACCCACACAGTGCAACCCAAGCGCTCTGCCAACAAAGGCCAAGAGTATTGAGCGGTAGCGGGCATGACCTGGTACACGTGGCGGGCAGCTTGTTCGATATCGTCGCGAGTCAGTCTGTGCATGAGTCGTCTCCCTGAGGTTTTGCCCAGTTTAGACACGGGCGCATCACACAGGCTTTCAAAAAACTGACCTGACTTTTGTGCGCCCGCTTCACTACTATGCTGTTCATGAGCCATCGAAACCGCCTTCAGCCAACGCCCTGCCCCGAACCGGTCCGCCGTGTCGAGGCCGGGCCCTGGGCGATTGAATTGCTACCCGGTGCCGCCTACGCGACCCGGTATGTAGCGCCCCAGGCAGCGATTGGCTTTGCCTTCGACAGCCAGCGAGGCCTGCACGCCATTGGCAGCGACCGGGTGCTGCCGTTCGATGCCATGCCCAATGGATTGGCCTTCGTCCCCGCCGGTTGTGACGTGTTGTCCGAGTCCCCCATGGGCGGTGAATACCTGCGGGTCATGCGCACCGACGGTATTGCGTTGGCGGGGGATCGTGCATTCAACAATCGCATTGATCACCAGGCCATTACCCTCGCCCTGCGAATGCGCGGCGCATTGTTGCAAGCCTCAGTGGAGGACGATTGGGAGGCTGATTGGGAGGTTTGGACACTTGCATTGGCTGAGCGGGCGACGGGCGATCAAGCGATGTCGCCTGCGCCCCAAGGCTCTATCACCGGCAGCCGAATGCGTCTGCTCGATGAATTTATTGACGCTGGCCTCGACGGGCCGCTGGGCATACCGGCAATGGCGGGACTACTTGGATTGTCCGAAGGATATTTCATACGGGCGTTCAAGAACGCGACAGGCAGGAGCCCGCACAGTTACCTGATCGACCGACGCCTCGCCAAGGCACGCGCGCTGATACGCGATTCGACAGCAAGCCTGGCAGAGATCGCCCACACCTGTGGCTTTAACTCCCAGGCGCACATGGCAACCACTTTCAGGCAACGCCTTGGATTGAGTCCGGTCCAGCTGCGTGGATATTCGGCCAAGAGCGATTGAAAGCAGTCATTGGCTCCGTCAACAAACCCTAGCGACCGACCAGCGAACTCGCCAACAACGCCTCCAACCCCATCGGCTTGGCAAATAATAACCCTGGGCCTGCCCTGCGCCCATTTCGCGCAGCAACTCCAGCGTCGCTTCATCCTCGACACCTTCGGCCACCACGCTGAGGTCCAGCGATTCGGCCATCCGCACAATCGCCCGGACGATCGCGCGACTGCGCGAACTGGTGGTCAGTTCGAGGATGAACGACTTGTCGATCTTCAAACCGCTGAAACGGTATTGATGCACATAGCTAAGGGATGAAAACCCTGCACCGAAGTCATCAAGCACCACTGACATGCCGTTGTCGGCCAATTGCTGCATGGTCCGTCGGGCAATCGCCGGCTCAGCCACCAGCGCTCCTTCGGTCAGCTCCAGGCAAATCCGCGCAGGCGAGACGCCGTGCCGCGCCAACAGTGCAAGCACATCACTGGCGAAGTCCGGGCGCGTCATGCTGTAGCTGGAGCAATTGACGTGCACCGGGGCCAATTGGCGTGCTGGGGCTTTGCAAGGATCACTGCAATGCTGGTAAGCATGTACAGGTCCAGTCGACCGATCAGGCGCAAACCCTCGACATCCGGCAAAAACTCGCCCGGCGCGATTACCCGACCGCCCGGCGGATGCCAGCGGATCAGCGCTTCAAGGGCCAACAGTTCGCCGGTTTCGACGCTGACAACCGGCTGGAAATACGGCAGCAGTTCGTCGGTACGTTTGAGTGCGTTGCGCAAGGCCCCTTCACGCTCGACCTGATCCGAGACTTCGCGGCGCACTTCCTGGTTGAACACCGCGTAGCTGTCGCGCCCGGCACTCTTGACCCGGTACATCGCTGCATCGGCATCGCGCAGCAAGTCTGCTGGCTCGTGATGGAACTGACTGTCGGCGCTGACGATACCGATACTGCAGGACGAGAAAACTTCATGACCATTGATGAAAAACGGCAGGTCAAAGGCCACCAGAATCCGTTCTGCGATTTCGATCAACACTTCCAGCGGCGCCTCGGGAGCGAGCACCGAAAACTCATCGCCCCCCAGGCGCGCCAGCATGTCGGTTTCGCGCAGACAACCGCGTAAACGGTGGGCGGCCTGCATCAACAGCAGGTCGCCAAAATGGTGGCCGAGGCTGTCGTTGACCATCTTGAATCGGTCGAGGTCGATAAACATCACCGCCAGGTGCCCGCCGTCGCGGCCGAACCGCGACCAGGCCAGATTGAGGCGCTGTTGCAGGTAGGTACGATTCGGTAGCCCGGTCAGCGCATCGTGGGAGTTTTCGTGTAGCAACTTGGCGTTGGCGTGATCGAGCTCGCGGGTGCGGTCCTGCACCCGGGTTTCCAGCTTGAGATTGGCGGCATGGATCGCTTCGGCGGCCGTGCGTCGCGACAACGCTGTGTCGATGTGCCGCGATACGAACGTCAGCAGTTCCTGGTCACGCAGGGTATAGCGCACCTGCGAGGTATAGCTTTGCACCGCAAGCACGCCACGCACCACATCGCCATCGAACAATGGAATGCCCAGCCAGGAGTGGGGCAGGACAGATTCATGGACCATTTCGATTTCACCGTGCGCAGACAATCGGTCAGCCTCGGCGGGGTCAATCAGGCAAGGTCGACGCTGACGGATAACGTACTCGGTCAGGCCCCGTCGCCCACGCCGTGCCATCGGGCGAGTGGTCTGCCGCTCATCGATATAGTACGGAAAGGTCACTTCACCGGTCGCGTCGTCGAACAGCGCAATGTAGAAGTTCTGCGCGAACAGCAAATCACCGACGATTCCATGCAAGGTTTGAAACAATTCAGCCATGTCGCCAGGCTGGCTCGACAGTTCAGCAATCTGGAACAGCGCGCTCTGCAGATGTTCGGCGCGCTCCCGGTCTGCCACTTCCTGCCTCAATGCGTCGTTGAGTGCCGAAAGCTCCAGGGTGCGTCGCATCACCGTCTCTTCCAGGTCCTCCCGGTGCAGAATCCGGTCCAGCGCCATGGCCACGTGGCGGGCCACCACCAGAAACAGCGCGCGGTCTTCAGCGCTGTAGGTGCGAGAAACGTCGTAGACCTGCATCGCAAGCATACCGAACACGTCATCCGAGGCATTTTTCAACGGTGCGCCCATCCAGAACTCGGGGCGATCACCTATGCAGTAGAAACGGCCCTCGGCCTGCGCCGCGAGAATGCCGGCAGCGTCGATCAGCAACGGCTGGCCACTGGTCAACACCTGGCCGGTCAAAGACAGGTGCGAGGGGTCAAGGTATTCGTAGTTCTCGGACTCCAGTGCATCAACGTCGATAATGTCGACGTAGTAGGGGTAGTCAATCTTGCCACTGCGCGGGTCATACAGCGCAAGATAGAAGTTCTCGGCATCGATCAGGCTAGCCAGCAGCCGGTGAACCCCCACCAGAAACACGGACCGGTCACGGGTCGAACTGGCCAGGTAGGTAATTTCATACAGCACACGCTGAGTAATCTGCGCACGGGCAAGGGTATTGGTCTGTACCTCAATGCCCAGGCCACGTGCAAACTCGGCGAGCGCCGGTTCCCCGGCATCGTTGACTGGCGCGAGTAGCCAACCCAGTACACTTTCGCCTCTACCGGTCGGCCAGCGGTGCAAGCGCCGGGGCAGGCAAAAGGCTTCAAACTCTTCATTCGCAACGCTTGATGGCCACTGCCCCGTGGGTCGCCCTGCCCGACCAAATGCATTTGTTCACCGGCGCGATAAACAGCCCACGCAGTGCTATGGGCCCAGCTGCGTGCTGAGTCCAACAACTGTTCGATCGCGTCCCCGTTGCCAGCGTAGGCCATGTCGACAGTAGCCGAGTTCCCTTTTGGCTGAGATGCGACAACGTCGCAATCGTTCGATTGCCGCGGCAAGTCGGTCAATGGACGAAAACTCATCAGCGCTCCCTGAGCCAAAATCTGGCGATATCACTTATTGATTGCTAGCAATGTGCCATTTAAAGCTTGTAGAGGTTTTTTACAATGGTTTTATTCGCTTTAGTGCCAGCTAACGGACGGACAACGCGTAATTCGCTATTTGTTATCCAGGATCACCATTTCCAGGGCGATGTGTTTGATCGGCGGTGTACAGCAGCGGCCCGGTGTCGCTTGGGACTCTTCAAAATGATGCCGGAACAATGGCACCTCTCGTTAACAGCCAACACAGACAATTACTCCACCATAAAATCCCTCTTGGAAAGCGGGATGAGTAGCTAGCTATTTGTTGATGAAAGTCTGAAGTATTGATTTGAACTTTCAGATTCTTTCACGCCGCCGCCTATGCCTAACATCGACTCCACAGCGCACTGGGCCGAAAAGAGGATCACCGATGAAGCTGGAAATTTTCCGCACGCTGTGGGGTTACACCGCCAGCAAGGCCCAGGCGCTTGAAGAGCTGCTGCACGCGGGCTTTGATGGAATGGAAGCACGCCTGCCACTGGAGGCCCGTGAACGGGCTGAGTTCGCAGCCTTTCTCCGCGCCAATCGCCTGGGCTACATCAGCACAGTCTTCACCGCGTACGATGTACTGCCGGACCAGTCGGCATCCCCTGCCGTTCACCTCAATGACCTCGATCAGAAACTCGCCTGGGCCGCCGAGCTCAGCCCGCGCTTCGTCAACGTGCTGGCGGGCAATGATCGCTGGCCCTTGCCACAGCAAGTGGAGTTCTTCGGTGAGGCACTGGAACTGGCGCGCAAGCACGGTCAAGTCTGCAGTTTCGAAACCCACCGCTCGCGGTCGCTGTTCAACCCTTGGGTGACCCTGGAGTTGATCCGGCAACTGCCCGATCTGTTATTCACCAGTGACATCAGCCATTGGATAGTGACCTGCGAGCGCCTGTTAAATGACCCGGCAGATGATCTGAGCGCCTTCATTGAACGGGTTCACCATATACAGGCCAGGGTCGGTTATGACCAGGGCCCGCAGGTTCCGCACCCGGCGGCTCCCGAATATGCAAAAGAACTGGCCTTCCATCAGCAGCACTGGGAAAGCATCTGGCGCTCGCAGCAAGCCCGCGGCTACCAGGTCAGTACCCTGACCCCGGAATTCGGCGCCGACGGCTACCTGCATCATTGCCTTTCACCAATGTACCGGTCGCCGATCTGTGGTCATTGAACGTGTGGATGGGCAAGACCGAGCGCGAACACTTCGAGCGTTTCCACCACTCAAGCAATTCTTAGGAGCCGATGCGTCATGCCTGACAATAAAAACAACAGCGCCAGCACTGACACACACAAAGCCAACTTCAACAGCATCCCGGTGGTCAATATCGCCGGACTGTTCAGCTTTGAACTGGAACATCGCCTGGCCGTGGCCGAACAATTGGGGCGCGCCGCCAGCGAAGTCGGGTTCCTCTATATCACCGATCACGGTATCGACCCGCAACTGATCGCCAACCTGCGCAAGGCTGCCAAAGACTTTTTCGACCAGCCCTTCGACACCAAGATGCAGCACTACATCGGCACCTCGCAAACCCACAAGGGTTTTGTACCCGAAGGCGAAGAGGTCTATTCCAAAGGCAAGCCGGACCACAAGGAAGCCTTTGACGTCGGCTTCGAAGTCCCGGCCGATGACCCGCTGGTACTGGCCAATACCCCATTGCTGGGGCCCAACGATTGGCCGCAGCTGTCAGGTTTCAAGGCGTCGGTGCAGGCGTACTATGAAGCGATCTTCGCCTTGGGCCGGCGCCTGTTCGCAGGCTTCGCCCTGACCCTGGGCCTGGAAGAAAACTATTTCGACAGCCTGGTCACCCGTCCGCCGTCCAAGCTGCGCCTGATCCACTACCCCTTCGACGGTGCCGCCCATGACGCGCCGGGGCTTGGAGCCCATACTGATTACGAGTGCTTCACCATCCTTTTGGCCGACAAACCAGGCCTTGAGGTGATGAACAGTCTTGGCCAATGGATCGATGCACCACCGATTGCCGATGCCTTTGTGGTCAACATCGGCGACATGCTGGAAGTGATGACGGCAGGCGCATTTGTTGCCACTGCGCACCGGGTGCGAAGCGTGAAAGAGGAGCGCTATTCCTTTCCACTGTTCTATGCCTGCGACTATCACACCCAGATCAAACCGCTTCCGGGGTTCGCCCAGGCAGGCAACGACTATGAAGAAATCACGATCGGCGAACACATGTATGGCCAGGCGCTGCAGACCTATCAGTATCTGCGCCAGAGGGTGGCCAATGGGGAAGTTCAACTGCCAGGCAAGGCACGCAAGCCCGCCAGTTTCGGACATTTGAAAAATCAGGCTCAACCGTCCTGATTGAAGTTTTCAGCTAAACCCTTACCTACGCCGGAGTCAGTAAATGATGAAAAACAATAAAAAAAACCTTGTGAGCCTGGCTGTATTGGCAGCCGGTATGCTCGGTGCCTCGGTGAGCATGGCCGCGACAGACACGTTCAAGGTCGGCATGGAAATCACCTACCCTCCCTTCGAGTCCTATGACAAGGACAAAAACGTGGTGGGGTCGGACCCGGAACTGGCAACGATCCTGGCCAAGCACATGAACGCCAAGGTGGAGTTCGTCGATACCAAGTTCCCAAGCCTGATCCTGGGTCTGAACTCCGGCAAATATGACGCGATCATTTCCGGCATGTACATCACGCCGGAGCGCCAGACTCAGGCCCAAACCATCGCCTATGCCAATACCGGTGCCGCGGTCATGGTGCCCAAGGGCAGCGAGATCAATGCCAAGACGCCTGAAGACCTGTGCGGTTTGAAACTGGGCCTGGAACAGGGCACCACCTGGGTCAAGGAATTCAAGAAGCTCTCCGATGACTACTGCGTGCCGAACAACAAAGGCGCGATCACCGTCAGCGAGTACCCCTCTGCGCCCGAAGTGACCCAGGCCCTGTTGTCCAAGAACATTCAAGCCCAGGTTGAAATCGCTGGCGCCGCAAAAATGATCGCGGAAAAGACCAATGGCCGGGTAGTGATCACCACCGAACACCCGATCTATCAGCAAACCCTGGGTATCTTCGTCAAGAAAGGTAACGAGGAAACTTTCCAGGCCGTGCAAAAAGCTTTCGAGGAGAGCAAAAAGAGCGGTGAGTACGCCGCTATTCTTAAGAAGTATGGCTTGGAAGAACCGACTGCCAACTAAGAACGTGTCCTTGTAGTCTGGTCATCTGCCGCCCTGCACCGGGGTGGCAGATCGAGGTGCCCTATGCAATTCGATTGGTCGTATTTCTTCTCACTGTTCTCCCTGCCGGACTTCTGGAAGGCTTGTGTCACGGTAGTCCAGCTCAGTGCCCTGGCCTGGTTCATCGGCATGCTGCTGGGCTTTGTCCTGGCCACGGCCAAGCTGTCCCAGTCGCCCTTGCTGCGATTTCCCGCGGCGGCCTATATCTGGTTCTTCCGCAGCATCCCGTTGTTGGTGCTGGTGGTCTTCGTCTACAACTTGCCGCAACTGTTTCCCGGTAGCGGACCGATTCTGTCCAACCCCTTCTACTCCGGCTTATTGGCCCTGGTGGTGACGGAAGCGGCTTACATGGCGGAAATTCATCGTGGCGGTCTGATCTCCGTAGCCAAGGGCCAGAAGGAAGCCGGGCGTGCGCTGGGTGTCGGCCTGTTCGGTATGCAGCGCTTGATCGTAATCCCCCAGGCTTTCCGTATCTCGCTGCCGACGTTGATCAATGAATACATCACTGTGGTCAAGCTGACGTCGCTGGTCTCGGTCATCTCCCTGACCGAAATCCTCACGGTCGGCCAACGCCTCTATGCCACCAACTTCCTGGTCATGGAAACCCTGGCTGCGGTTGGGGTGTACTACGTGCTGATCGTCACCGTGTTTGGCTATTTCCTGCAGCGTCTGGAGCGCTACCTGGACCTGAACTTTCGCAAGCCGCAAACACTCGACGCGGCCGCCGTGGCCAAGCTCAAGGCCTGCGCCGAGGCCTTGCCCGACAGTGCGCGCAAGGCAGCGGGCAACAACGCGACGCCAATCCTGCAACTCAAGAATATCCAAAAGAGCTATGGCACGCACAAGG
Source organism: Pseudomonas sp. ERMR1:02 (assembly GCF_002277815.1). Taxonomy (GTDB): domain Bacteria; phylum Pseudomonadota; class Gammaproteobacteria; order Pseudomonadales; family Pseudomonadaceae; genus Aquipseudomonas. The sequence goes on along the minus strand of NZ_NKJI01000011.1, from coordinate 96,604 downwards.
TGCTGCTGGGCATCGACCTGAATGTCGAATACGGCCAGGTAATCTCGATCATTGGCCCATCCGGTTCCGGCAAAACTTCACTGATCCGCACCGTCAACGGCCTGGAAAGTATCGATACGGGCGACATTCTGTTGTTCGGTGAAAAATTCATCGAAGCTTCGGACAAACCCAACAGCTCCCGCCTGCGCAAAGGCGTGCGGCACATTGGCATGGTGTTCCAGAACTTCAACTTGTTCCCACACCGCACCATTCTTGACAACATCACTCTGGCGCCGCGCTACCACGGCCGTCCGGGCGAACTGAGTGAACATCGTGCGTATGCGCTACTGGACAAGGTCGGCCTGCTGGCCCATGCCCACAAGTACCCGCACCAGCTCTCTGGCGGCCAGCAACAGCGCGTGGCGATCGCTCGGGCGTTGGCCATGGAGCCGGATATCATGCTCTTCGATGAGCCTACGTCAGCGCTCGACCCTGAGCTGGTAGGCGATGTGCTGAACGTCATACGCGACCTTGCCAGTGAAGGCATGACAATGGTTATTGTCACCCACGAAATGGACTTTGCCATGTCGATATCCGACAGGGTCGTCTTCATGGAGAACGGCAATATTCAACTCGATGCCGCACCTGAAACCATACTGTGCGATGCCGAAGGAGAGAGAGTGCGGCGCTTCATGGGAATCGCTGCTCGATCACCAAATCTGTCTGCTACGGTGGATCATGCATGAATAGGCAACCACTTTCTTTGAGCTTCGGTCTTTCAGGAAAACACGCATGAATCTTGGAATAGCAGGACGTTGGGCGCTGGTGTGCGCTGCCAGCAAAGGGCTGGGTAAAGCCTGCGCACAGGCACTCGTCAACGAAGGCGTGAACGTGGTGATCACCGCACGTGGCGAACAGACGCTGAATGAAACAGCCCGTCAGCTCAGAGCGATAAATCCTGAAGTGACTGTCATCGCCGTAGCCGGAGACATTTCGACGCCTGAGGGTCGGGCGGCAGCGCTCATGGCCCATGAGCATTTCGATATTTTGATCAACAACGCTGGAGGCCCTCCTCCCGGGGATTTCCGCGAATGGAACCGCGACGCCTGGCTCAAGGCGCTGGATGCCAACATGCTCACCCCTATCGAGTTGATCAAGGCAACGGTAGACGGTATGGCGACACGTGGATTTGGCCGAATCATCAACATCACGTCGAGTGCCGTGAAGTCCCCGATTGAAAGCCTGGGTCTATCCAATGGCGCCCGCAGCGGTCTGACCGGGTTTATCGCAGGGCTTGCCCGGCAAGAACACATTGCCAGTCGTAATGTGACGATCAACAACCTGCAACCGGGTTCTTTCGACACCGATCGACTGCGTGACACTCTGGTCGCCGCTGCCGAAGAGTCAGGGCTAGACAGTGAGGCATTCCTCGCCGAATGCCGTAACGAAATTCCTGCTAAACGCTTCGGCTCACCCGAGGAGTTCGGTGCTCTTTGCGCCTTCGTTTGCAGCCGTCATGCGGGCTACATAACCGGGCAGAACCTGTTGATTGATGGAGGCGCCATTCGCTCCAGCCAATAAGGACGGCAGGCACCACTGGAGCGGGTGGCATGGATGCTTTTGCCAGGTCCTCAACTCAGGCGATGGGAGGCGATGCAGATGTCATCTCGCGCCCCCCTTGCCCTGGACCGGACGTTCACGCGGGCGGGTCATGGGACCCGCCGATAGGTGGACTGCACCAAACCCGAAGGAAAGCAGCGGCTGGATACCAGTTTCAATTCAATGTCCTGCCCAAGGGCCCCGAACAATGGCCTTCCCGACCCGATCAGCACGGGAACAGTGGTAATCACCATGTTGGCGACCAACCCATCGCGCAGGAATGATTGCACCAGCTGCCCGCCATCGACATAGACCCGACGCACGCCTTGGCGCGCCAGCTCCTCCATCACGTCCCCGGGGGCAAGGTTGGAAAAACGCAGCTTGCCCTTCAGCGCCTCGGGAACCGGCGAATCGGCCAGCTGTTCAGACAGCACCACTACGGGCCGGTCGTAGAACCATGTGTCGAAGGTCAGTACCTTCTCATAGCTTCCCCGTCCCATCACGATCACATCCTTGTCGGCGATGAAATCCGAGTAACCATGATCCTCGGTTTGATCATCGCGCTGCAAAAGCCAGTCGATGTCACCATCGAGCCTGGCGATGTAGCCATCCAGACTGGTGGCGATGAAAACATGTGCAGTGGCCATCAAAATCTCCTTATTAAGGTAAGGCTGTTCACTTAAGACGACGGGGCAGATCAACCTGTAGGAGCCGGCTTGCCGGCGAAGGCGGTGTATCAGGCACTGCATGGTTGACTGGACTGCCGTCTTCGCCAGCAAGCTCCTACAGGGAAATATGCACGAGCTCCCGATCAGGGTGGCCTGACAACCGACCTGATTTCGCGGATTTACTGGTTCTCCTATAGAAGCCGGCTTGCTGGCGAAGACGGCAGTCCAGTCAACAGGAAAGTGCCTACTACACCGCCATCCCGGTCAAATATTAATGTCGTGTAACTGAACCGGGGACGCGGCTCTGGCTTCGCGCTGAGTAACCAAGGCGATCGCGAGCAGTGCAATCACGCCCGGCACGGCGCACAGGATGAAATTCAATTGCATGCTCAGGTTCAGGCTTAACATCAATCCGCCAAGGGCTGGCCCGGCTATTCCTCCCAACCGCCCTACCGCTGAACACCAGCTAATACCGGTTGCGCGGATGTCTGAGGGATATTGTTGCGCGGCAAACGCATGGATCACCGAAAGGCTGCCAATCGTGGCCGCACCGGCAAGTATCAGCATGACGTTTAACAGCACCGGTCCGGGTTTGATACCCAGAATACTGAGTGAAACAACCGCCAGCGTCAGTGACATCATCAGCGTCGGCTTGCTGCCCCAGCGATCGGCGAGCCAGCCGGCGCCTAATGCACCCATGATGGAACCAAGGTTCATCGTGACCAGAAACATCAAGCCGGACACCATCGGATAACCGCCTGCCACCATGATCTTTGGTAACCAGGTATTGAGGCCGTAAACCATCAGCAAGCACATGCCGAACCCGACCCACAGCGCTATGGTGCGCACCCCGCGGCCCTCGGTAAACAAACCGGAGACCGGCGCCGAAATCCGTTGTGTGTCGAGGGAAGGCCAGTGCAGTTGTTCAATCACAAGTTTGGGCTGGATACGGCGCAACAAAGCGGTCGCCGCGACTTTGTCCCGCACGACCAAGTAAGGCAGCGACTCCGGCAAAAAACGGTACATCCATGGCAGCGTCAACAGTGGCAGCCCGGCGATGACAAAGGTGGACTCCCAGCCAAAACGCGAAAGCACCATCAGGGCCACGACCGCCGACAGCAAGGCGCCCAACGAGTAACAGCCGAGCATGATCGTGGTCATGATGTTACGCCGAGCCTTGGGCGCCATGTCGTTGATCAGCGCGACGATATTGGGAATGGTGCCTCCCAGGCCAATCCCCGTGATGAACCGAAAGGTCGCAAAGCTCCATGCATCCCAGGCGAAGGCGTTGGCGAAAGCCGTCAGACTGCCCAGCGCAATCGCCGCCAGAATCACCCGCCTGCGACCGAACCGGTCGGCCAGCGGTCCTAGTGTCAAGGCACCGAACATCATGCCAAACAGTGCCGCGCTACCCATCCAGCCCGCCTGCACGGCTGGCAGTTGCCACTGTTCCATCAGATGCGGCACCACTGAGCCGTATATGACCAGATCGTATCCATCGAACAACATGATGAAGGAACACCAGAACAGCAATCCGAAGTGGAAGCGGTTCATGGGCGCAGTTGCAGCAACTTCGAGTGCGTCTTGAGTAGCCATGTAATGATCTCTTGTTGTTCTGAACCCAGCAGTGCTCACACCACGCGCCGAGGAAGGCGGCGGCGGAGATTGCGTCCAGGAATAACGTTTTAAGTGGCGTGCATCGCTTTAAAACAAATAAGCCACACGCACGAAGCCGGTGTAGTCGAACTTGTAGCCGCCGCGCACCTCGATATCGCGACCAAACTCCGAATAGAGTTGAATGTCCTTCTTCAGCCAGTACCCGACACCTGCACGCGCTCGCAAATAATCGGTGCGACGGCCAGTCGGTGTGCCTTCAACGCTTGATTCACCACCCCAGGTTCGCGCTACCCCGAACGAGGTCGTGACCTTGTTGGCAAAGGTGTAGCTCAGCCACGGCTGAAAGTTGTAGCTGGGATCCTGTTTGAGAGTACGGTTGGCGGGACCGTATCGATCGTTGTCGCCATACCAGGTCACATCCTGATTGAGTTCCAGCCGCCATGAACCCCAGGTCTGCGCATAACCGACCTGGATCGCGTGCGCGTAACGGTTGTTGCCCATGTTCAGGGAGTTGTTGTTGTCGTAGGAACCGGTCGGAAACAGCATATAGGCCGTAACCGCCAGATAGCGTTGATGTGCCGGGTCGTCGATAGGCCAGACCGAGACCGCCATATAAGGGTCGGACAAACCGCTTTCATGGCCGATTTTCTTTCCGTTGAGTGTCAGGTCCTGGCTGCCAAACGGCAGGCCAAACTGAAGTTGTACCCGGTGTTCGGCCACCTCGAACATATGGAACAGACGTATGAGCCCGGTTTTTGTCTTCAATTCGGTATCTTTGCTGATCGCTTTTCCATGGACCGGCTGGAACTCGCCTGCTTTGCTGCCTCCCAGATACAACATGGCCAGATTGCTGCCTGCCGGGATGGGTATATAGGCGCCCGGTGAGGCATCGACAGCATTGACGCAACCGGAATAAATACTCAACGCGGATACGGAAACAGCAAACGTGACGCGCAGAAAAAGTCCGCGCGCATATTCATAAGCGCTCATCTGGATACCTATTTGTTTTTATTAAAATTGGTGTTCAGTTTTGCTGGATTTCTTTTAACTCAACTCCTCCCATAGTGCTGGCAAGAACATTTCATGGACCAGAACACGTGTCTGCCCACGGCTGAAGACAGAGCGCCTGGCCCATAAAGGATAAGCGGCGCGACTACTTGCATTACAGGCCTCCCGATATCGACAAACTTCTATTTCACTTCGCTCAAAGGGCTTGTCGCCAAACAAAAGGCTGCCGAGCGGAATATTGCCTAGTTGAAATAACGCTAAATCACTGTCATCAGGATCACGATGGTCAATCACCGACCTTGCGTAAATCCACGGTCGACCGAATCCGGCCAGGTAGACCTCACGTATCCAACCTGTGCGTTCTGGTTGCAGCCCCAACAACCGGCATTCTTCGGGCAGAATCGGGCCTGGCTCTTCTCGCAAGGGAATGACCTTGAACTCATCGTCGGACAATGCCTTCAAGCGACGAGTCAGCGATTCCCTGTCAAATAACCAGTCTCTGCAAGTCGAGGCCATCGAGGAACGCCAGTGGCCGATTGAACTCCACTTCAATGCAGGTTCCGAAAATCGATACACCACCTGCATTCAATTAGCCTTGGGCCTGAAAGTCATAGGAGATTCGGCCGGCAGGCAGGAAGAAAAACGCAATCAATGCACCGCCCTTCACTTCTGGAAAGTGATGGCTGCCGGGGGCTGGTGCGGTCCATCCGGCGCCTTGCCAGCCCCGTGGACCGGCCAGTACGGCGCCCTCGTCCAGCGGAATGACCATGTTCAGTTCACCGTAAGGATGGCAGTGATAATCACCACGGAAGGTACGCTGGGGGTTATCCAGTTCGTGCCCCTTGCTGTCCATATAGACGGCCGTGATGCTGAAGTAGAAAGTTTCAGCGCACGGCTCGCACAAGCGGCTGCGACGATAGTGCGGGCCACTGATTTCAGTGTTAGCCGCCCATCCTTGCGCCACGCCTTCAATCACCAGGTCGGCGATTCGCTGATAGGTCTCGCTGTCGGGTCCGTAAGTTTCGTTCAGCCATTGTTCTATATTGGCACCGGCAGTTTTATCTTTGATGCCGGAAAGAAATTCAATACACAGATTAATCAGCTCATCACGCTTTTGCATTTGCAGTTACTCATTGCTTTGAAATTTTTTGCACTTTCCCATACTTGCACCCCCGCAAAAAGAGAACTTTCTGCAGAATCCAAATGCATGACATTCATTCGTAACCGACTTCGATGCAAGCTTGCAAACGCTTGATTTATGGACTCAAATTAACGACTAACGTGCGCCATATCCGGAATAGTCCGCCATGATGTCTTTCGACAAGCTGGATCTGAACTTAATTAGAGTCTTCGATGCCGTCATGGAAGAACGCAGTGTGCTTCGGGCCAGCCAACGACTGCATTTGAGTCAATCGGCGGTCAGTCATGCGTTATCGCGATTGCGAGAAGGTCTGGATCAGGAAATTTTTGTGCGTACCGGAAAGGGCATGACCCCCACCAGCTACGCCATCGAGATCAGCGGACCACTTCGAGCCGCGTTGCACAGCATGAGCAAAACGCTGACACAGGCTGCTTCGCCATTTGAACCGCAGAGTGTGAGCCGCTCATTTGTTATCGCTGCGAACGACTACATTTCGGCGACGCTGCTGCCGCGACTCAACCATCAACTATCGACTGCCGCTCCGGGTATCGATCTGATGATCACTCCCGCGACTCGCCTGGATCTGGCGGAGCAGATCGATCTGGGACGTATCGACGTTGCAATAGGCACTTTTCGTAGTGTTCCCGAACGCTTTCGCACAAAGCCCGTGCTGTTTCAGGACGAGGTCTTCGTCTGTAGCGGTGAACACCCGATAGGTGCCGCAGCGCTGCAACTTGAGGATCTGGTGAGGTATCCGCTGGCCGTGGTATCCCTGGGAGGCGAAGGTGAAGGCGTGCTGAGCGGTTACATACTTGAGAGAGGGTTGGCTCGACAGGCGCAGATGTATGATCGCAACGCCCTGGAGCAGGCATTGGCGCAGGCGGGATTATCGGTGCGGCGACAAATCGTGCTTCCGCATTTTCTGGCGTTGCCGATGCTGCTGGAAGACAGCGAGTTACTGGCGATCATGCCGCAACCCTTGGCCAGGACATTTGCCCGGACACTGGGGTTCATGATCAAACCACTGCCCTACCCTGTTGCCCGCCAACAGCTGGATATGATCTGGCATTGCAGTAATGACAATGACCCGGCCCAGCGCTGGCTACATGGCCAGATCAGCGCCGCAGCCGATGAAATTTCTCGAATACAGGACTGAGCAAGGCCGTTCGTGGCAACGTCCTTGCTCAGGTTCGGGTCAGGCTGCGCGAAGCGCGCCGCAGAACCTGACCAGGGCGGCACCGACCGCCTTCACTTCACCTTCCACCACCGAATTGCCGAGCTGGCCATCCTCGATAAATGCCTGGTGCGCAAGCCCCAGGGTAAAGGTTTGAGGGATCAGCACGGCCCCGAGTTTCTCCAGAACACCACGCATGGCCAACATGGAACGAATGCCGCCCATGGGGCCCGGCGATGCGGAGATCACGGCGGTGGCCTTGTTGGCAAACAAGGCCAGCCCGGAGACTTTTTCAGGGATAGGCCGGCTCATCCAGTCGATAGCGTTTTTCAACATTGCCGTGTAACCGCCGTTGTAGTCCGGAGAGGCCACCAGCAACGCATCATGCTCACTGAACAACTTCTGCAACTGCACGGCGTGGGCAGGAACGCCCTGCTCTTTCTCAAGGTCACTGTCAAAAAAGGCAGCGGATAATCGCTCAACGAAACCACGGTGACTTCGGCGCCTGCCGCCAATGCGCCCTGCACAGCGACATTCAGGAGTTTTTGATTCAAGGAACCCTTTCGGGCACTGCCAGACATGGCCAGAACTCTTACTGCCATCTTGATATACACCTCGTGTTGCCGTGTGTGGGACGCCAATTACCCGATGGGCCCAATGCCCAACATAGAGTGACGACCCGGGAAATGGACTACTGATCGAAGCCCATGAAGTGCGTGAAAACTTGCGTTGCCTCACGGGGCATGCGCAGGGAGTTCAACGGTGCGGTTTCATCCGCATAACCCAGCGACATGCCGCAGACAATTTCCTGGCCGTTATCCAGGTGCAAAAAGTCCGAGATCAATGCCTGGAACCGGGCGAATGCAACCTGCGGGCACGTGGCCAAACCCCGTGTCCGCGCAGCGAGCATCAGGGTTTGCAGGAACAGTCCGTAGTCGAGCCAACTGTATTTTTTCAAGTTCGACTCGATGGTAAAAATCAACCCCACCGGCGCACCAAAGAACTCGAAATTAAGCCCGCTCACTCGAGTCCTTCCATCGATGTCGCACTTGTCCACCTGATGAAGGCCATAGAACAAAGTGCCGAAATGCTCCTGGCGCTCGCGGTACTTCTGCGCAAGATTGTCCGGCAAATGCATCAGCGGCTCGGCGGTCGGGTCGGTGTGAGCAGTGGCCAGCAACGCGCTCAAGGCGCGCTTCGGTTCCCCGGTCACTACATGAACCGACCAGGGCTGTATATTCGAATTGCTCGGAGCTAAACGAGCGATGTCGATGACTTCGCTGATCAACTTCCTGGGGACCGGCGTCGGTAAAAAGCCCGCACAGCCCTGCGCGAAGCAACCACAGCATCAAAATCATCAGCGAGCGAACTCATACCAAACTCCACAACTTCAACGGTCTTGTAATTAGTCCGCAAAGTGTCACACAGCACTTATTGGAAGAGCAGTGAAGTGTATGCAGCTTGGAAATGCAGGTGGTGCAACAGCAGACTCGTCGCGCATCGGATTCACTATAGAAACCAGCAAGCCTATGGGGGACATGGATGGCAGACGGGACTGGCCTGGCTTCTTGCCATTTTCCAACGCACTCTTCAGCTGTCATCGCCCCGCACTTTTCCCAACAGCTTGTTACCCAACGTATCGCTCCGGTGAAAAAAAAGAACCTCCAGACTTACCGGGCCGAAGGCCTGGGGCATTTATTTTTTTTCGCCCTTTTTATATTGGATCCAATTAGTTGTGCGGGCTTTTGGTGTTTTTGGTACGCCTGAACAATGACGGACGGAGAAGGCTGGCTGAAAAATTGCTTACGTATATGTACAAGTCTATACGACAGCCATGGACGGCGCTTAAGGGGGGGGAACACCTGATGAAGTTGGGAGCATTCATGATGCCGGCGCATCCGCGCCATAGATCTATCCGCGACGGTCATTTCCACGATCTGGATACACTGGAATACCTGGACCACATTGGTTTCGAAGAAGCCTGGATTGGCGAGCATTACATGATGCCGTCAGAGCCATGCCCTTCACCCGATCTTCTGATCGCACAAGCCTTTCTCAAACCAAGCGCATCAAACTGGCCCCCGGAGCCTTCATGTTGCCTTTCCACCACCCCGCGGAACTGGCTCATCGCATCTGTTTGCTCGACCATGTTTCCGAAGGCCGGCTCATGGTCGGAATCGGTGCCAGTGGCACCAACCTCGATCTGGAAATGTTCAACATCGATCACAAGTCCGGCGCGCATCGCGAGATGACCGCCGAGTCGATCGCTATCATGACCCGCTTCTGGGAAAGCGAAGGTCCATTCGAGTATCGCGGCAAGTACTGGACGGTACGGCGGCCTGCCGACCAGATGGACAAATGTTCGGGTTACCACCTCAAGCCGTTCCAGCAGCCGTACCCACCGATTGGCGTTACCGGTCTTTCGGCCTCGTCAGCCACCTTGGGGATTGCCGGTGCCAATGGATGGATTCCCATCAGTTTTTGCTTCACCCCTCAGTACCTGCATACCCATTGGGCTGCGGTGGAGCGCGGAGCCCTTGAGGCCGGACGCGTTGCGCCTTCAAGAGACATGTGGCGGGTGAGCCGCCCCTTCTTTGTCGCAGATACCGATAAAGAGGCATGGAGACGTTCGGTGGGCGGTGAGATGGGCCGCTATTTTCGCGAGGACTATCTGCCGATGCTGGCGGGGAACAGCGCCCTGGGATTGCTCAAGCATCATCCCGATGTGCCGGACAGCGATGTCACGGTCGAGTATGTCGCGCAGCATTGCTGGATCGTGGGCTCAGCTGAAACGGTCAGGCAGCAAATTGAGGACATGCAGGAACAGTCCGGCGGCTTTGGCGTATTGCACATCATGTGCTTCGACCACCTGGATGATCTGGCAGCTACCCGAGACAGTATGCCGCCCTGGCCCGGATAGTCGCTACCGATTTCGCCTGACTCATCTCAATGGAATGGAAGAGCACGATGCAATCACCTTTCACAACGGTCAAAGCCCCGCACAACATCGCGCTGGTGGTGATCGATATGCAACACGACTTTGTCGATGATGACGCACCCATCGCCTGCAAGGGCGCCAGCACCATCGTTGCGCTGATCCACGAAGTGGCCGGGTTGGCGCGGACCCTGGGGATCCCGGTCATCTATACCCGCGAGTCGCACCGCAAGCAAAAAGTCGATTTCGGGCTGGAGCTTGAATATGGGGAAACCGAGCATTGTGTCGAGGGCACGCCAGGTGTCGAAATTATCGATGAACTGCGCCCCCATGAGAGCGATTATGTCCTAGTGAAACGCCGTTACAGCGGCTTCTTTGCGACCGACCTGGATTTGCTGCTCAAGGGGCTGGGGGTCGATACGCTGGTGTTGACGGGTGTGGCCACTGATGTTTGCGTGCGTGCCACGGCTCAGGATGCCTTGCAGTTGGATTACCGCGTCTGGGTGCCGCGCGAATGCGTGGCTGGTACCAACGAGGCGCGCCATCTGGCTGCGCTCGAAAATATCGGCTATGTCCTCGGCGGGTCCTACCTATGGACTCGGTCATGCAACATATGCGTGACAGCTGTGTGGTACAGGCATGAGCACAGTGCAGGAAGCCAGACAGCTGCCTTGTGCCGATTACCACCAGGTGATTCGTCAGTTGGTCGAAGAGCGGGCTGATTTGTCCAGGCTGGAAACGAGACAGGTGGTCGAGGCCATTCTCAATCGCCAGTTCAGCGATCTACAGATCGCTGCGACGCTGGTTGCGCTCAGTCGCAAAGGTGAAACGGCGGACGAGGTCGCGGGGGCGGTCGACGCCATTTTGAGCCGCAGTTCGCCGCTGCAGACCGGTTTCGACAACGCGGTCGATATCGGTGGAACCGGCGGCGATCGCGCGGGAACCTTCAATATTTCCACGACGGCGGCGTTTGTGGCTGCGGCGGTGGGGGTACCGGTTGTGAAACATGGCAACCGCAGCGTTACCAGCCGTTGCGGCAGCAGCGACATGATTGCCGTGCTGGGCGTGGATGTTGAGCGACGCAGCAGTGCGCAGCAGATTCGGGCGGATCTCGCCGCGTACAACTTCGCTTTTGTCGCCACCTCCAGCTTTCACCGTTTTGCTCCGCGTATCGGTGAAATCAGGCGTGAGATCGGAGTACGCAGCCTTTTCAACCTTGCAGGCCCGCTGGTTCATCCGGCGGCAATCAAGCGTCAGCTGATAGGCGTTGCACGACCCTCTCAGCTTGGACTAATCGCCGATGCGCTGCTCAGGCTGGGCCGCGAAGAAGCCTTTGTCGTGCACGGCGTCGATGGGCTTGATGAAGTCAGTTGCGTCGGCGAGACCCTGGTTGCCCATGTTCGTCACGGCACTGTCGAGACGTTCAGCGTACACCCGCGTGACTTCGGCGTTGAAGCTTGCCGTATGGAGGACCTGGCGGGTGGTGACCCGCTACGCAATGCGCAACTGTGCACCGCCATCATTGAAGGCGAGCGGGGGCCGCGCAGCGATGCCGTGGTCATCGCTGCAAGCGCGCTGTTGGTGTTGAGCGCCAAGGCCGAGAGTTTTCTGGAAGGTGCAAGCATGGCCCGCGCGGCGATTGACAGCGGCAAGGCCTATCAGGTTTTTCAAAGATTTTTGGGGCACGGATTATGAAAACAACCGTAAAGATTTGCGGCATCACCACGCTGGAGGATGCATTGGCGGCAGTGAATGCCGGTGTCGATGCACTGGGTTTTGTCTTCTCGCCAAGCCCACGTCAGGTCAGTGCTGAGGTGGTGCGCGGGATCGTCGAACAGCTGCCGCCGTTTATCAGCACTGTCGGTGTGTTTGTCAATGAGCCGTTGTCCATGGTGCTGGACGCGATCAAGCGCTCGGGCATTTCGATGGTCCAACTGCAGGGCAATGAGAGCAATGAATACTGCCAGCAGATCGATAAGCCCGTGATCAAGGGCTTTCGTGTCGCCACTGAAGTGGATGTTGACCTGATCAATAGCTATCAGGTGAGTGCCTACCTGTTCGATACCTACGTTGAGGGTCGGGACGGTGGTACGGGCCAGCGCTTTGACTGGGAACTGCTCCGGCGCAGTCGTTTTTCTCGCCCAGTGATAGTCGCCGGAGGCTTGAATGCGAACAACGTCCGGCATCTGGTGGAAGCCCTGAACCCTGATGGCGTGGATGTCAGCAGCGGAGTCTCGGCAACCGCCAGCACCAAGGACAGCAACAAGATGCGCGCCTTTGTCTCGGCGGTTGAAAAAGCCGGGCAGGAGCATGGTCTGGTAAAGATCGAATTCGGCAAGATCGATATCCTGCGCGAAGCATTCCATGACCGGCCGCTGGTGGAGGTCCACGGCAAGCAGTTTCTGATCAACTCGCTGACCGAGCAGGTACCCGCAACGTCCGCGCGGTTGTTGCACGTGGCGGCGCAACGGGTGTGCGAGGCCGCAGATCTTTCCCTTGGGTTGAAACTGGTGGGTGAGGAGGACAAGGGCGGCGTCCTGCTTGCCGCGGTGTCCTTGCTCAGCGGCCTGCCATTCGGCATCGCGCGCTGGTATCCGTCGGGGCTCGAAGGGCAGGTCAAGGTGGGCTTCGACTGCGAGTACATTTCGGGCGAACTGTACTTGAACGGTGTCGAGCCCGGTGACCGGGTGGTCATTGTTGACGATCTGATCAGCACCGGTGGCACGCTCATCGGGCTGATAGAGGCAGTACGTCGTGCTGGTGCCCATGTCGAGCAAATTATCTGCGTGGCCGAGAAGCTGGACTATGCCGGGGTCGAGCGGGTGCGCAACGTCACCGGTCTGGAGGTCAAGACCCTCGTTCGCGTGCGGGTATCAGGGACAACGTCGAGCGTGGTCGATGTTGCCTATTAACGCCAGCGGGCGCTTCTCGCGCCCCCTTTCCAGGAGTGGAAAATAGCCACTTTTGTGGTTCAACCGTAAGCAAGATCCGAGAGCAAACCGTTATGAAAACCAACATATTTCCAGGGTGGTACGTGGTGTTCGCGGCGCATCTGCTGCTGGCACTGATCTTTGGCGGCGCCTACTCCTTTGGAGCGTTTTTTTCGCAGATCCAGTCCAACTTCGAGGTGGGGCGTTTTTCCGTGGCATCGGTGTTTTCACTGACGGCCTTTATCTATTACGCGGTAGGGGTTTTTTCAGGTTCTCTGGCGGACCGCATCTCGACCCGGGTCGTAGTCTGCGCCGGCATAATCTTGCTGGCGCTGGGATTTTTCCTCAGCAGTCTTGCCTCCGGCTCGTTGCAGTTGTTCCTGGTGTGCTTCTGTTCCCTTGTCGGGTTGGGGGTCGGTCTGGTGTATGTGCCGACGGTGACTGCGGTCCAGCGCTGGTTCGTCAAGAACCGCAGCATGGCTTCAGGTATTGCGCTGGCAGGAACCGGTGTCGGGACTTTTGTCGGACCGTCAGCGGCAGGGCTGCTGATGCAGCATTTTTCCTGGGAATCGACCATGCAGATCTTCGCCGTGGCCATTCTTGTGGTTGGTCTGCTGGTGGCATCGCTGGTCAGGAGCAATCCGCAGGAGCTTGGCCTTTTACCAGATGGCCTCGCCCCTCTTCTTCGGGCGCCGGGCGTCATGTGGCACCCAGCGGCATGCGCTTGGCCGAAGCCGCGAGTACGGGCCGATTCTGGTGGTACTTCGGGGCGATTTTCTTTGGCTCGGTCGGGCTGTTTCTCGCGCTTGTGCACATCAACCCCTACGCTCGCCAGTTTGGTATTTCCGTAACCCAAGCCAACTTGTTAATTGGGCTTATCGGCGTTGGCAACGTGGCCGGCAGGTTGTTCCTGGGCAGCATCGGTGACCGGATGGGGGCTCGTCGCCTTCTGATCGTTTTGACCTTCGCGCTGGTGCTGCTCAATCTACTGTGGCTTGGCGCCCATACATTCGTCACGCTGGCGCTGTTCGCTGCTTGTTTCGGCGTGGCCAATGGTGGCTGCATATCCCTCTACCCATCGGTGGCTGCCAGTTGGTTCGGCACGGCGAACCTGGGAGCAATTCTGGGCGCCCTGTACATTTCGGTCGGGTTGGCGGCCCTGATCGGAGGGAGCATCGCAGGGCTACTGTTCGACCTTTATCAGAATTACGCGGTTTCGATCATGCTGGGTGCGCTCTGTGCGCTGCTATCAGTGGTGTTTATCCTGATTGCCGGCCGACAGTTGCCTCAGGTCGCTATCCCGGCACCCTCGGCAGGTTCCTGAACGAGGGGCGGGTATGACTGACAATCTTGATATTCATGATCTTCGTTCCGCTCTTAGCGTGCTTGAGTGTCACGGGCAAGCCCTGGAATACATCGATACACCCATTGATCCGAACCTGGACTTGCTGAGTGACTATCTGGGCGCCTACCGAACAGCGGCCAACTCGGCGATGAGCGCGGAGCAACCTCTGAGGTTGTACCGTAAGCCGCTGACGGGGTGTTTCCGGTGTTGCTGGGAGTATTGGGCAGTCGAGCCAATTGCCGGATCTTTCTGGATCCCCAAGGCAGGCAGGCCACGGATGTCTCCAATGCTGCATTGTTGTATCGGGCGATCACAGCTCCGATTGCGCCCGTCATGGTGCACAGATCGGTGGATCGGGTGGTCGTGGAAAATCCCGACTTGCAGGCTCTGTTGCCCGCGCTCACGTGTTCGGCCGGCGATCCGGGGCCGACCATTACGCTGGGTATGGTCTATGCCCGCGATGAACGCAGTGGTGCCACCAATTGCTCGGTTCACCGCATCACGATCAAGCCTTCTTCGGTCGTTATCGCGATCTATCCGGGAGGGGATCTGCAACGTCTGATCGATATCCATGCCGAACGTGGCGAGCGTTTGCCGGTTTCAGTCAGCATCGGCATGGACCCGGTAATCTACATCGCCGCAGCCTTGAGCAAACCCGCACTCGGATTTGGTGATGACGAGCTGGGGGTCGTGGGGGCGGTCCGGGGGACCGGGGTCGAGCTTGCCCCCTGTTTTTCCAACACCGGGCGTTTTGTCGAACACGCCGAGATTGTCCTGGAGGCGACCTTGGGTTACGAAATGGAAGCCGAATCCGAGGTCGGCGACGCACACTCCATGCCTGAGTACCTTGGATACTACTCACCGTGCGGCCAGGTATCGACGCTACGCGTGAGTACCTTGAGCCATCGCCCGGATGCCATCTACCAGGCGCTCTCGGGGCCTGGCAGGGAACAGTCCGAATTATTGGGCGGCGCCCAGGAAGCTTCGATTTTGCGCCTGCTCAGTGATTGGGGGATGAACGCGTTGGTCAAGGATATCGTGGCCCAACCCGCCGGTGGCGGCCACCTGTTTACTGTGTTGCAGGTACTAAAGTCATGCGAAGCGGATGATCAGCGGGTAAGGCAACTCGCACAGAGACTGCTCGAAAATATCTCCAGTACCAAGAACATCCTGTTGCTGGACGAAGACGTCAATCCCTGTTCGGCCGAGGAAGTGTTGTGGGCAATGTCCACTCGCTTTCGGGCGGAAATGGATATTTACAATACTCGACCGTT
The DNA here is from genome assembly GCF_002277815.1 of Pseudomonas sp. ERMR1:02. Lineage (GTDB taxonomy): Bacteria > Pseudomonadota > Gammaproteobacteria > Pseudomonadales > Pseudomonadaceae > Aquipseudomonas. The sequence continues at coordinate 80,934 of NZ_NKJI01000011.1, read as the reverse complement.
GCCCGGCACGCCGCTTGACCCGACCCTGTCGAGTCTTTACCGCACGGGACAGCACAATGGCGTCGCGCCCAAAAGCATCTTCGATTGCACAGTACCGTTCGCCTTGCGTTCACGGTTTCGTCGGGCGTTTGCCTGACTGGTTTTTGCACACTGGAGTGGTCCCTGGCCTATGCACTATTGCGGCGAGCGAGTCCCCAAACCTGCCCCTGCCAGTATCTGCTACGGCTGGAGGACTGCAGTGCGTCCAGGATGCGGTTTATGCCGACCGGCTGGCCTACCGTGGATACGACTTGAACCTGGTGGCCGACGGCAGGACCGTCTCGATGCCCTCGCATCGAAAATTTCCGTAACCCATGGCCTCAGTTCAAAACGATCCGTGCCGACCTGGTGAACCCGTATAACCTTTCTGCACGCGCGGCACCGTTTAGCGCTACGCAGACAGGTATCCCGGCACGCCGTTATAAATACTCTTGAAAAATGGAAAACGTGTCGCCGGTCGGTTAAGCCATTTCAGCAACCACGCACTCTCTGTAGCACGCAGTACGTATTGACTGCACCCATAGCTGCGCTTGAGCAAGCCAATCAGTCCGCTGAACGGCCCCAAGGGCAAGCACAACCCGGTCTAATCTGACTAAGGCAGCATCACAAATTCGCCTTACACCTCTTGCTACAGGGGAAACGGCATGACCGTAAAAACAGCGCGCCAATGCTCGTCATGGATCCTGCCCTCCCTGCTCGCCATCAGCCTGTCGCTGACAGCGGCCTGTGCAGGCAAACCTGCCACGGCCCGCTATACGGCCTCAACCACTGGCTCCAGTACTGGCTCCAGTTGCTATGCAAAAGCGTTACCCACTGCCGGCGAGGGCGGCCTGGCCTGGGGCGACACCTTGAGCATGGCTCGCAAAAAGTCCTTGGATAATTGCATACGCTATGCCGGCCGATCCGGAGGCACGCCCGATACCTGCAAAGTGGTGTTGGCGGAGTGCAAAAATTGAACGCTAGGCAAGTCCGAGAAATGACAGGACAACCACGACGACCACAACTAAACCGACGATGTAGATGATGTTGTTCATGATTTTCACCTCTCAAGCTCAATGGGGTTGCGGCACGAGGGCGGACAGTACAAAGCACCGCACCGCACCTTTGCTCGCTATCTCAATCGACAACACCAAAGACCTGTTTACTCCTTCGCAATTTTCACCTTCACATCAGCGCGTATGCAGCCCCCTCCAGGGCCGTCGCTGAAGTAAAAGGCTGAAGGCCGGATCGAGGCCGGCGGTCGACTATAGTTCGCGCAAAAACGGCCAACGTCGCGACAAGCCAGTTCCCAATGCCAACCGCCCGGGGCCTGCGATAAGGATCGTCGAAAATACGATCAGTAACAGCCATGCGAATTGCCCCTCGCCCAGGCTCCACTCCGGATGCACCCAGATCACCGATACCGCGAGCAAAAATAGAACCGGCAAGGTCGCAAGGCGCGTCAGGACGCCCAACACAATGAATACCGGGCACAGCACTTCGGCGAAAACTGCCAGCGACAACGTCAAGAAACTGCCCATGCCAAACGGGTCTTCGATCAATCCCAATTCATGGTGAAAATGCAGAAGCTTTGGGATGCCATGCACTGACAACAGCAACAGACACCCGGTCATTCGTAGCCAGCACAGCGCGACATCGGCGGCTGTCGTTGGCGTATCAACATCCGTCGTAGTCATGCTACGTGGCCCCATTCGATTGATCGCATCGGGTTTCCAATACCCCGTCCTCATCTGCGAGACTCGCATGAATGCGCCCATCCCCATCGGAATGAGGCGTAAAGCAGATCAGTGACTTTCAGAGGCGTTGAACATCGATTTGGCGTAAATCAAACCAAGACCATAAGCGCCACCATGAGCAATGGAGGTCTTCACAGTCTCGTTGTAGGTGTCACTGCGGGCCCAGTCGCGTTGCAATTCAAGAAGGTACTGGAGCGAAGTCATTGGACGTGCGCCTGCCTGGACCATACGGGTAATGGCGCGTTCATGAGCCTCATCTGAAACGTCGCCGCAGGCATCACATATGACGTAGACCTCGAATCCTTGCTCAAGCGCAGAGATCGCCGGGCCCACGATGCAGACCGACGTCCAGAGACCGGCAAGAACGATTCTACTGCGACCGATCCTGTTCACTTCAACGGCGATCCGTTCATCTTCCCAGGTGTTCATGCTGGTTCGATCAATGAGCTTCTGATCAGGAAAGGTCGAGGTGATTTCTTCAAACATGGGGCCCGAAAAACTTTTTTCAGCGACCGTGGTAAGAATGGCTGGAACACCAAATTCCCTTGCTGCTTTCGAGATCAGTGCAGCGTTGTTTCGAAGGGTGACGGCATCTATGGATTTGGTGGCAAATGACATCTGAGACTGGAAGTCGATCAGGATCAGAGCGTGGTTGGAAGGATCCAACAGGCCTTTACCGGGTGCTGCTTTTGCAGTTGCCATGACACTTCTCCAGATTCGTTTGAGAGTGTGCATTCTCATGGTGTACTGGAGCGGGCGATTGTATGGATGTGCGGATCTGGAAGATTTGTGCTGAGATAATTGCTGTTGTTCGGGTCGGAGTAGTGGCAGACCAGAATGTCTGGATATACGCCTTTTTTATGCTATCCCGGATGTTTTCCGAGTCATTTACCGCCTGGAAATCTTCGCACTGTGACGAAATCGGAGGAATGAATGAAAGGAAGCTGCGCTTGTGGGGCTGTAGGCTATGAGATCGACAACATTGATATGCCAATCAGCCATTGTCACTGCATTACCTGCCGCAAGACTCATGCGGCTGCCTATGTCTCCACGGCTGGAGTGCTGAGAGAGCATTTCAGATGGACTCAAGGCCTGGACGCATTGAAGGCTTTCGAGTCATCTCCCGGGAAGATCCGACACTTCTGCTCCCACTGCGGATCGCACCTTGCAGCTGAGCGTAACGGCTCAGCCGCAATGATCGTGCGCGTAGCTACGTTAGACGAGGAGCCTGGCTCCCGGCCCCAATATCACATCTGGACGGAGCAGGACGTAGCGTGGCTGGATGGGGAAGGTCTCCCGAATTACTCACAATGGCAGCCTGATCGATAAGCGCACGCACCGTTTTGAGGTCTGCGTTGCTACGTAAAATCTGCCAGCGTTTGTAGTTTAGTGTTTTCCGAAGGCGGCGATTTATGCCACGGATAGCCCTTCGCGCTGAGTTGAAAGGCGTAATCGAATAAACGCTTCATGTACTCGCCATCGAATTTCTTATTGTGCGCAAAGGAAAAGTCGGAGCCAATGTACGCAAGATTGAAATCCGCTCCATCCTGCTGCGCCATACGGTAGATTCGCTCCAGGTCGCTGATCCCCTGAGTTTGAATCAATGCACTGATGGCTCGACCGCCGATGCTCAATGTACGGCGCTTCGTCCCGGACCACTGCGGCTCCAGTGTCCCATTACGAATGACATAGAAATGACGTTCGAGTCGCAAAGGTGCTCCGGTGGCTTTGCTCAGCGCCATCACGGTGCTGGGTGGGTAAAGAAACACTTGAGTGATGACCCCTCCGTCCACGTGCATTTCCTGGAACTGTTTGCCGTCAACGTCCACATCGATCATGACGGGTGAGACTGCACCGGGAATACTCATCGACGCGAGCATGATGTTGCGAAAGAGGTCGAGCGCTCCCGGTGCCTGGCTTGCGGCAATGGCGCCCATGTTCCAGGTGACTGGCCGCCCTGAATCAAGGTCAGTTGTGCCGATCAGCAGAATTCGTCCCTTGGCGTATTCCGATGCGATTGCCGCAAGAATCTGCGCAGTGACGTATTTTGCGATGAGCCGTGACAGTGGCTTGCTGTCCGCTATACCGTCGCTGGCAAAACGGGTTAGCACGTTTCGCGAATGAAAAATGTCTTTTGGGCCGATTGCGTTGGAGACATAGCGAATCACGCCGTCGTACTCAGGCCCCAGGTAAGCGAACGGGGCGACCAGGGCACCCGCGCTTATGCCCGTGACCACCTTGAACATGGGTCGAGTCCCATGCGTGGTCCATCCAGCAATCAGTCCAGCTGCGAATGCGCCTGCATCGCCGCCGCCCGAAACTGCCAGCATATGTGCCAGCGGCAGGATATTGTTCGGCTTCCCAGCCCTTGCGAGAACCTCGCTCTCACGTTTGTTGGCCTGAACTGCATCCTGAATGAACGGAGTCACACCGTGGTCCAGCCTGTAGCGAGCATCGGGAATGCCTGGGATGACAGCTTTGTCCGTCAAGGTTGGCGGAACCGCGTCACGGCGTGGCAGGCACGCTTGAAGAAACATGTCCAGTGAGGCGCCAGGCCTGAGCGGGAATGGTTTCAAAACGCCTCCTCCGGCCCCTGCAGTCGACTGCAAGCGCGCTCATCGTACCCGAGAGAGTTCCTACCCATGGTGCCCGAGATGACTACACGCCAGCCGACTGCGACACGTCACTGGAACGCCAGGTAGCTCATTTTGCGCTCCATTACATGATAAAAAACTCATTGGCCGCGCGCCCCGGATTGGCCGACAGTTGCCCTTCGTGAGATGCCGCTTCCGACCCCAAACCGGTCAGTCGTGACAGGCAGAAAACGCCCCAGGCTGTGAAAAAACACGGGCACAGTCTTGAAGACTGCATTGCTACGTAAAATCTGTCGGCGTTGGTTGATCAGCAGACCAAAATTTGCGTAGAAACGCGATTTTCGTCTCGATCCTGATAGTCACCTGCTCTTAGGCCCCATTGTGTGTCCGGGGCCGAGCGGCCAATTGCGAGCGGGGCGTCAAGATGGCCAAGGCAACCGCCACGATGAAGAGCGCCGGCACGTCACCTGCCAAGTGCCCCATTTGCCCCGGCTGGGTGACCGCCTGGACGGCCATGATTCCTCCGTGTACGGCGCTAGAACACACGGTGAACCAGATTAGGCTCAGATTGGCTGCTGGATCACGTGCGGCCAGGATCAAGAACACGCCAAGTGTGGCGTAGATGCCAACGATCATCATCGGGTAGTCCGAGTGACCGACGTGCCAGGCCCAGCCGGACGGCCAGAACAACATAAGTGGATAGAGAGCAAGGCACGCCAGGCCAGCCAAAACTAGAACGACGCGCAAATACCTGAGGCGATCGTCTACGGTCATGGCGGACTCCTCTTTGCAGTAGATCAAGCATAGCTACTCATTTGCTATCGCTGCGTCCACCGGCTGCTTCTGGCCGATTCTGTTGAAAAAGTCGGTTTTCTGAAACGACCAAAAGACCGATCGGTGAAAGCGCCCTTTTAGCACGCTGCCACGTGAAATCCGAGTCCAGAAACCTCTGTCGAAAGTAAAGATTTCAATCTCAGACGCGTACTTTTCTGCTCCAGAAAGCATGGCCGACTTCTTCAACAGAATCGGCCGATTTCAGTCTTTCGCGCCTGGCAGCTATCAAAGCGGTCGGTCAGACCTGGATGCAAACGTTGCGCGCGCACCGGATTCAGTCTGCCAGTTCCTCGAGTGTTTGTGTTTCGTCTTGCAGCTGTCTCCGGCAGAGATAGTTTTCCAGCAGGATGACGACCTCTAGAACAAAAATAGGATTTTCAAGCAGCTTTGGCTGATCCGCAGTAACGGTGTGGATGATCTCATGCGCAGCAATGCTCATCAGATAGATCGAAAGATCGGAGTCAGGTACGTTCTTCATGAACGGTTTGAGTACATCCGAGAACCGCCTGCGAAGCTGATCATTGTTCTCCGGCATGTGCCTTACCGTGCGCGGTAACTCTTCGTGAATGGCTTTGTGTACCGCCGGCGCAACGCGATGTTCATTGACGATCATCTCTACGATCAGAGTCAGCGCTTCTCGAAGAGAGGGCTGTTGCGGCAAGACCTCTAACGCTTTAAGCAGATCGGCACGCGTTGCCACGGCGTGGCGGCGCTGTAACTCAGCAATCACGGCCTCCTTGTTCGGGAAGAACTGGTACAGCGAACCAATGTTGACGCCCGCACGCTCTGCAATTGCGTTGGTCGTCAGGCTCTCCCAGCCCCCCTTGGTCAAAATGTAAGTCGCCGCTTGAATAATCGCATCGACCGTCGCACGGGAGCGCGCCTGGGCCGGGATTTTCCTGGGGTTGACGGTCGATCGGCTTTTGCTCAAAGAAGGCCCCAGAACATGAGTTTTTAAAATGTAAGCTTTAACTTACGATTTGAAGCGTGAAAACACAACGCGCCTCCTGTCCTTCAGAATTTGGAACCATGAACACACAAGAGTCTTGCGAGAAAGCGGCCTTCCACCAGCCAGCCTGATCCTGGAGATTACTGAAAGCCAACTAATGCATGACGACCTGGACACATTGGCCTGTCTGAACGAATTGGCCAGCCTTGGCGTGTTGTTGGCGCTGGACGATTTTGGCACCGTTTACTCCTCGTTTGGTTATCTCACAAGCTTTGCGCTGCACATCCTCAAGCTGGATAAAAGGTTCATCGGCAGCATCCCGTACGACAACAAACAGAGCGCGATCAGCCAGGCGATCATCGGCCTCGGGCGTAGCCTTGGCCTGGAAGTAGTGGCCGAGGCATCGAGAGCCCAGCACAACTCGACTTGGTGGTCAGTGAAGGTTGCCACTACGCCCAAGGCTACTGGTTTAGCCGGCCACGACCTGCCAGATGCAACGGTCGTTCAGTGGAGAAGACTGTTTCGAGCGGCTTTGGTGCCCATTGCTATAAGCACGGTAGGCACCCAGCGGTTATCCATCAGCTCAGGAGGCATACAATGAAAAGCAATTTTCCGGTCAGTGGTCGTGCTGTCGAGTTCAGCGCCAATGCGAACATTCTTTCAACAACCAACCCCAAGGGCGCCATCACATACGTCAATCCGGACTTCATCAACATCAGCGGTTTCAGAGAGGCTGAGTTGCTCGGCGTCAATCACAACATCGTGCGTCACCCGGATATGCCGCCAGAAGCGTTCGCACACCTGTGGCAGACCCTCAAGGCCGGACGCTCGTGGATGGGTCTTGTAAAAAATCGCTGTAAGAACGGTGACCACTATTGGGTCAGCGCCTACGCCACGCCGATGCAACGCAATGGTGAAATAGTGGAGTACCAATCGGTTCGCACGCGCCCACCGAAAGCACTGGTAGAGGCCGCCGAACATCTCTATGCACAGTTGCGCAGCGGTAAAAAAACACATTGCCTGCGTCCGTCACGACTGTCCGTCGGCATGCGCTTAGCACTCGTTAGCACCGGGCTGAACCTGCTTGGCTTTACCGCCTTAGGCTTGGTTGGCGCCCTCTCTTGGAGCCATGCGGCCATCGTTGCGCCGCTATTCAGCCTGTTGCTCGGCGGCCTGCTCTACTACAGCTTGCGCCCCCTCGACGCCCTTGCACGAAAGGCTAAAAACATCGCCGATAACCCGCTGAGCCAAATGCTATACAGCGGCCGCCGCGACCAATTTGGACAGATCGATTTCACCCTGCAAATGCTCGAAGCCGAGACGAGGGCAGTCGTCGGCCGCATTGCCGACTCGGCCCGTCAGTTGAACAAAGAAGCCGAAGAACTAGTCGCCGCAGTGGACAACAACAACTGCGCGACCCTACAACAGCAAGGGGAAACTGCCCAGGTGGCCAGCGCCATAACCCAGATGGCCGCCAGTGTGCAGGAAGTGGCGCGCAACGCTCAGCTCACCGCCAGCGCTGCGAGCTTGGCCGATCAAGAAACCGATCGAGGTCGACAATTGGTCGAGCAAACCCGCCAGTACATCGACAGCCTCGCCAGCGAGGTGCAACAGACCAGTACGGTGATTCACCACTTGGAGCAGCATGGTCAAGAAATCAACCGCGTACTCGAAGTAATCCAGAGCATCGCCGAACAGACAAACCTGCTCGCCCTCAACGCCGCCATCGAGGCAGCTCGCGCAGGCGAGGCAGGACGCGGTTTCGCAGTGGTCGCCGACGAGGTGCGCGGGCTAGCTTCGCGCACCCAGCAATCCACCACGGAAATCCAGGGAACCATCGATACGTTACGGCGCTCCACTGCTGATGCCGTGGTCGCGATGCAACGAAGCCACAGTAAGGCCGAAGCCAGTGTAGAACAGGCACTGTTCGCCGCCCGGGCGCTAGATGAGATCACCCAGCGAGTCGGTGAGATAAGCGATATGAGTGTGCAAATAGCCGCCGCCGTGGAGGAGCAGAGCGCGGTGGGCGACAGTATCCAGTGCAACCTGAATGGTATCAGTCAAGCCACCCACAGTAACGTGCTTGCCAGCAGCCAGAGCCGCACGACTGCTGCCCATGTCGCCAAACTCGCCGAGCGCCTTCAACTGCTATCGGCGCAATTCTGGGGCCGTCAACGCAATAATTGACGGGATGGAGCCGACAACTTTGAGCCGGCTGGATACTAGGACCGGCGTACTTGGCTGAGTTTATGCAGTAAAACAGTCGCTCCTGCCCACTCGATAACTGTCCCATCATGCTGTGTGATCCCCCTCCGGCCAATGAAGAGATTTTGCCGGAGGTCGGCCAGGGGAGCTACTTTTTCAACAGAATCGGCCGTTTGCCGTCACTCGGGATCGACAACCAGCCCGGATGGCTGCGCTGTTTCACCGACCCGATCAGATGGGACAAAACCCGGTCTAGCGCTGGGCTTTTCTACTTCGTGCAGGGCTCGGATGGTATGAGGACGACCAGATCCGTATCTCCTATGTCGACACCGGCTTGTGAAAGCAAGGTAGTAACTTGTCCGCGGTGATGCGTCTGATGGTTGAAGAAATGCATGACCAAACCATAAAAGCTCCTGTCAGCGGGTACTCCCTTCATGCTTGTGTAATGAAGGGTGTGATCTAGATCCGACTCGGCAATGGAGCGAGACCACTCGACAATTTTCTGATCGAGCCACACTCGATGTGCTGAAAGTTCTCGGATATTTGAGCACAGCAACTGGTCGAGACTTTTGAGGGCTGGAAGCTGCTGAATCGGTCCCAGAGCCAAGGGGTTCGCTGGGTGCTTGGCGAATCGCTTTAGCCAGATAATGTCGCCGGCCACCAGGTGGTTCAACGTCCCGAGAATTGAACCAAAGAATGCTTTCCTATCCACTGAGAGCTCTTCATCTGGCAGGCTTCTGGCTGCCTCATAAATCTTTGCGTTCATCCACTCGTTATAGGTCGCCATTAGGCAGATATGGTTGGTGCGGTTCATCGTGCTCATCCTTTCAATGAATACTGGATAAGCGATCCACGCTCATCTTGAAACCCAGTCTAGTGCTGGGCTTTGTTGTTTTGGGGTGCAACAGGGAGAGGGACCGCTCTTGCTTGGTGCTTGCATGTAGCTCGGCAAATATCCTTCATTTGACCGATTGCTGCCTGTTGCCACGGGCAGCATACCGGCCAAAAGCTGCCGATGGTCGTTGCATTTCGCTTGTCGCCGGCGTGTGGCTAAGCTTAGTAAATCGGAGAGAATTGAAACTCGGATGATGGCAGCCATCAGCGGACCTGGATTGGCACCAAGACAATGCTCCCAAAGGAGACGAATATGTATGCGGTTATAAGAACCTACCTGGGTGCTGGAGCAAAGCAGCTTTTCGAGGTTTTAGAAGAGCGCAAAACCGACGTCGAAGCTTTACTGAAGACAGTGCCTGGCCTCGTAAGCTACACACTGCTCAATACGGGTGATGGTGGTACGTCGGTGACTGTTTGCACGGACAAGGCCGGCAGCGATGCGAGTTTGAAAGTCGCACGTGACTGGATTCAGAAAAATACATCAAACATCCACGCGAACCCGCCGATCGTCACGGAAGGTCCGGTTATTGTGCAGATCAAATAGCGCGCCCTTGCGATTGATCTCAAAACACTATTGCGGTGCAAGCGAACAACGGCTCCGGGTCCTTTTCAGCCTGTCTCAACAGGCCGAAATCGGCCCGGCAGCAGTCATTCACCACGCTTATCAACAAGATCGCGTATTACTTCAGCAAGAATACAAACCCCCTCATCAATCTCCTGCGTCGTCAGGCCGGCATAGCCCAGAATGAGCCCCGCAGGTCGCTCGCATGCAGCCGACACAAGGCCGGAGAACAGCGGCGAGAGCGGGTAAACCCCGACCCCGCGCTCAAGCGAAATCGCCTGCAACCTGGGCTCATCCACCGCACGAAGTGCCGGCAGCAACAACACCCCATGCAGCCCCGCCGCCATGCCGACCAGTTGTCCCTGCTCCCCCAGATGCTGGTCAATGGCCTCCAGCAGCGCTTTTCGCCGCCGTTCGTTCTCCCGGCGCAGGCGGCGAACGTGGCGCTCATAGGTGCCACTTTCGATCAACGAGGCGAGCACATTTTGCTCCCAGCGCGCCGAGTGACGATCCGTCATCCGCTTGGCTTCGCGGAACACGTGAATCAACTCGTGGGGAAGCACCAGATAGCCCAACCTGAGCTGCGGTGAGAGGGCCTTGGAGAAGGTTCCGACATAGATCACGCGAGCATCGGTGTCCATGGATTGCAAGGCATCGATGGGGCGCTGGCCATAACGAAATTCGCCGCCGTAATCATCCTCGATGATCCACGCGCGATGGCGGCTCGCCCACCCCAACAGCTCCTGGCGGCGTGCGATGGACAGCACCGCGCCCATCGGAAACTGGTGCGACGGCGTCACAAAGGCCAGCCGTACGCGATCATCGTCTGGCAGATTGCTGGTATCCAGTCCAGCGGCGTCGACGGGTGTGGGCAACGCCGTCGCGCCCGTGGCCTCGAAGCTGTATCGGGCCATACGGTAGCCCGGTTCCTCGAAAACGAATGCATCGCCCGGGTTCAGCAGGAGCCTGGCACACAGGTCCACGCCCTGTTGCGAGCCATGCACCACGAGAATCTGCTCCACGTCGCACGCCAGACCCCGGGCGCGCCGCAGATAACCTTGCAGCGCGCTGCGCAAGCGATCTTCCCCTTCGGGCTGGCCGTAATAGAGGTTCGGCTGACGCTTGACCAATTCGGTGCGGTAAGCGCGCTGCCACCCCAAGGCCGGGAAATCCCGCGAGGCCACCGAGCCATATTTGAAATCGATGCGAGCCAGTGGGGAAGCCATGCTATACGGCTTCAGGGCGGCAACACGTTGGCCATAGAGAGAAAGCGCGGGCGGCTGTTTCTCGCGCTGCGCCGAGTCCGCCTTGGCAACCCCGGATGGGGTACTCATCCCGCGCGCTACCCGGGCGGTTTTTCCCGCGGATGTCACGACAAAGCCCTCGGCGGCCAGTTGCTCGTAGGCCGCCGTCACGGTGGTTCGCGACACGCCGAGCTCGGCCGCCAGTGCCCGCGTCGAGACAAGCTTGGTGCCTGCGGCCAGCGTGCCGTCTTCTATCTGCACCCGCAGCCTGGCATAGATACGACGTTCGGCTCCGCGGGAGGATGCATTTGACTCGGTTGAAAACTGGCCCATGGAGAAACCTCGAAACTGGCACTTTTTCTTGTGCAGGTCATGGTCGAGATTATGGGCTCGCATCCATCCGGAATGAATCCCCAGGGAGACACCACCTTGGAACTGACTGTCACCACCCTCCTTGTCACCTTCGCCGGCGTCTTTCTGATCTGTTTCATGAAAGGCGCGTTCGGCGGCGGCTTTGCCATTGTCGGTATCCCGCTGCTGTCGCTGGTGATGGACCCGATCACCGCTGGCGGCCTGCTCGCGCCGTTGTTCATTGCCATGGACCTGTTCGGCTTGCGCTACTGGAAGCCGTCCACCTGGTCAAAACCGGACCTGAAATTGCTGGTGCCAGGACTTGTCGTTGGCATCGGCGTCGGCTACCTGCTCTTTCGCGTGATGGACCACCGCGCAGTCGCCCTTGTGATGGCAGCGGTCACGCTGACTTTTGTCGGCCTCTGGTTCAAGGCTGGCGGAGAAGTCACGGTTCGGCCACGCTCAAAGCCCAAGGCGGTTGCCGCGGGCCTCACATCGGGCATCACGACGATGGTGGCGCACTCCGGCGGTCCACCGCTGGCGATCTACCTGCTGCCGCTGGGCCTGAGCAAACAGGTCTATGCCGGAACGACCAGCATGTTTTTCACCGTGGGCAATCTGCTCAAGGCTGCGCCTTGGCTGCTCCTGGCCAAACCGACAGGCAACGTGCTAAGCCTGACGGCCATCTGTCTGCTCGCCGTTCCCAGCGGTGTCTGGCTTGGCTGGCGGTTGCACGCAAAACTGGACCAGCGCCAGATGTACCGCGCCTGTTACGGTTTGCTGGTTGTTACGGCTTTGAAGCTACTTTGGGACGGGGTCTGCGGTTATATCGCCTGAGAACGTGGTCGCCCTTCCCCCGCACATCGACAATGTGCGGGGGAACGGAAACCCCGTACCAGCGCTGCATCACTCTGTCGGGGCGTATTGCATCTCTCCGTTCCCGAATGACCAGTCCTCTCGCTTCACATCAAGCAGGCTGATCCAGACATCCTCTCTGCGCAGACCTGTTCTTGCATGAATGCCCTCTGCAATAGCCTTGTAAAAGGCCTTCTTGACTTCAACGGTTCGACCCGCATTCCAGGTCACTTGAATGAACACGATTTTCGGGGTGTAGGAAATACCCAGGTATCCGGCGGCCGGGTAGACAAGCTCATCCTTGCTGTGGCGATTGATGATCTGAAACTTGTCATGTTCGGGAACATTGGCCGTAGTGATCATGGCGTCGTAAACCACATCACTGATTGCAGCGACGGTTTCTTCGGAGGTATCAGCGGCGACATCGATTCTGGCTAAAGGCATGACGGGTTCCTGCTGGGGTTGATTGCTGATTGGGCAAGATTTTTCATAGGGGCTTTGCATAGGGGCATCGACTTCAAGACGACGCGGTGGAAACAGGTCGCGGCGCAGCCTTACCAAGCTGCAATACATAGACTCCGACGATGATGCACATCAGTGCCAACAGATCCTGAGCATGCAAGGGTTCGTGAATCAGTAATGCTCCGATGCCCAGTGCCACGACAGGCGGAATGTAAGTGACACCCGCAGCCTTGAGCGCCCCGAGATGCTGCACCAGAAAGTAGTACAAGACGTACGCCACCCCGGTTCCCAGGATCCCGAGCCCGAACACCAGCCCACTCAAGGCAACAGGTTCATTTGCAATCCGCTCGATCCCGTCAAGGTCAGTGGTCAATAAAAGCACCAACAGCGCAAGTCCGAGCTGGTACGTCGACAAGGCCAGAGGCGATAGATCCTTGTTCACAAGAAAGCGTCTGGCGTAGACGAATGAACAGCCCAGGCTCAGTGATCCCCCTACCATGTAAAGCACGCCATTGATTTCAATGCCGTCGCCAGTGCTGCTCCACGGGCGGGCAATCAACAGTACGCCCGCGAATCCGAGCATCAAGCCCATCACCGTCAAGCGATTGATCGGCTCCTGCCGTAAAAAAGCAAAAGCCGTCAAAAAGGCGAAGAGTGGAATCGCCCCGCTGAGCATCCCGGCAATCCCGGAAGGAAGCAGCGCTGCCCCCTTGGCAAAGGCAAGGTAATACAGTGTCGTGGCCAGCAACGACATGACCAGGAAATGGTGGATGTACCGCAAGTGAGCCCATCGCAACGCACGGCACGACAGCGCCAGGACAAGAACAGGAACGAAGCCCAAGAGCACTCGCAACAGAACGATCTGCAGGGGAGAAATCACCTCGGCAGCCCACTTCATGAAAATGAAATTGCTGCCCCATATCAGCCCGAGCAAGGCAAAAGCCGGATAGACCAGTTTGTTCATGATGAGTCTCTGCACGGGGGGTTGATGCTCGAAATTACTTGGTAAAGACTGAGCGGGACAAACGATTAAAAAACCCGCATGGAGTAGAAAAACTTCAGTATGAATCGCATGCCCCCCATCAAGGCCCTGCTAGCGTTCGATGCTGCGATGAAACACAGCAGCTTTACCGCGGCGGCAGTTGAGCTTCATGTCACTCCAGGTGCCGTAGGACAGCAGATTCAAAAGCTGGAAGAGTGGTTGGGCACGCCGCTATTCATCAGGTCAGTGCGGCAGGTCCGCCCGACTCAGGCAGCGTTGAACTACTGGGCGGCAGTACAGCCCGCGCTTCTACGAATCCAGCAGGCCAGCAACGAGTTACGCCTGAGCCATGTGAGCGAAGTCTGGTTGTCCATGCCGCCGACCCTGGCCGCGAAATGGTTTGCTTCACGGATGTCCGATTTTTTGAGCTTCAGGCCAGACATCACCTTGCACCTGAGTGCATCGACGGCACTGATCGACTTCGAGCGTGACCGCGTCGATCTCGCGATTCGCTACTTTGACGGTGATGATCCGTTGTTGGACTCGACGCTGCTGTATCGCGATGAGGCTCGTCTTTATTGTTCGCCGGGGTATGCCAGAAAACTCAAGTTGAAGCGTCCCGAGGACCTGGTGCGGGCCACCCTCCTTCACACCACGCTGCTTCCCCATTGGACGCCTTGGTTCAAACGGTTCAGCCAACTGACTGATACACAGGTGGCTGCAATCCCCTGCCAACATTTCGATCAGTCCATTCTTGCGATAGAAACAGCACGACATGGACAAGGCGTTGTACTGAGCAGCGCCATCCTGACGCAGGTCGAGGTGCAAAATGGCTCGCTGTGCGAACCCTTTGAGATGCGCCTGCCGGTGTCGAGGGGTACTACCTTGTACACCATCGTCATACCGGGTTACGTCCGGCAGCTGCGGCTTTGAAGGAGTGGTTGATTGACAGGGCTGGCAAGGAGGAATTCGGCCAATCGAGCTGAGCAAACAGCTTGGTATGACGGGTGTGGCGACCGCGCCGGTGGCGCTGTCGCTCAATGCCTCATTCATGTACCTCGTTTCTCACTGGGTCATCACCCTTCCCGCGTGTCTGCGTGTTCCTCACGTTTTGCCAATCGCCAGCGAACCAGTTCATCTGCTGCCGGGCCCTCTTCCATCCGAACGTCTCGCAAGCCAACCTTCTCGCCCGTCGCTTCGTCGATCAGAGCGAGTTTGACCCCATGACCTGTGTTCGCATTGATAAATCTCAGCGGTGGTCCCCCCAGATCTCCCAGATCCCATTTGTCGCCGACTTGTGCCAGAGCCATAAGTACCAGAGCCGTGTCTGTCCCCCGCGATGTCAACACGTATTCATAGCGATCCGGGCGCGATTGGTACTGCCGCCGCTCGATCAGCTCATTTTGCTCCAGCGCCTTCAATCGATCTGACAGCGTAGCGTTGGTAATGCCCGTGGAGTGGCGCAGATCATCGTAGCGCCTGAGCCCCAAGAGCACGTCCCGCAAAATCAGTGCCCCCCAGCGGTCGCCGATGGCACCCAGCACGCTGGCGATTGAACACGCCATGCCGTCAAAGCCTTTGGATCGCATTGAAATCAGCCTATTTCGAAAACGTTTGTGCGCAGAATAACCCTGCGGACAGTGCCTGACCAAGGGACAAGCCTGGGGCAAATAATAGGCCTTGCTTACTCTAATTACTAGAGTTACGGTTGTGACTCCAGTTATCAGAGTTAGCTGGATAGTCACCCACAACAAGAGGAATTCCGCATGAGCACATCGAAGGGGACTGCGCTGGTGACCGGCGCATCGTCAGGTATTGGGCTGTTTATGCCGCTCGACTTGCCGAGCGTGGCCACGATCTGATCCTCGTGGCCCGCCGGCTTGAGCGTCTCGAAGAGCTGGCCGTGCAACTGCGCAACGACTACGGCCGAACTGTTCAGGTCGTCACTGCCGACCTCGCAAACGAGCAGGACGTGTCTCAAGTCGAAGCCCTGGTCGGCAGCGCCACTGATCTGCGCGTACTGGTCAATTGCGCAGGCCTGGGTGCACTGGGCATGACCACCAGCATTGATCCAGCGATGGTGGACAACATGCTCAAGGTCAACGTCGTGGCGCTGACTCGCCTTTCGCTGGCAGCCGCACGGCGTTTCGCTCCAGCGAAAGAAGGAACAATCATTAACATCGGATCGGTCGTCGCCTTCATGCCTGTCCCGGGTGCGGGCGGATATAGCGGTTCGAAGCCTATGTTCTCAACTTCTCCAGGTCACTCCAGGCAGAACTCGCTCAGAGCAATGTCACAGTTCAGGTGGTGATGCCTGGCCCCGTGCGATCCGAGTTCTTCGGTGACAAGCCAGCACCGTTCCCGGAGCAACTGTTTATCTCTGCGCAAGCGCTGGTTGATGCCGCTTTGAACGCGCTCGACCAAGGGAAGTCGTGTGCTTCCCGACGCTCCACGATATCTCTGTCTGGCAGAACGCTGAGATGGCTCGGGGCGGTCTCGTCAAAGCGCTCAGCCAGCACGGCACACCTGCCGAGCGTTACACCAGATAATCAACCGCATGAACCACCTGGCGTTTCGCGTCGGGATTCAGAAAATAAAAAAGGAGAAGAATCATGCCGCTCTGGAAGGTCTATCACCCTGAGGAAGCGTTCTCGTCCGAGGACAAACAAGCCATCTCTCAGCGCATCACAAGCATCTATCATATGCTGCCGCCGTTTTATGTCGGGGTCGTCTTCGAGGCAATACCGAAGTCGTCGTTCTACATCGGCGGCGAACCCGCTGACGATTTTGTCCGAATCTCGGTGGACCACATCGCTCGCCAGTTCAACGACGAAGAGATCAAGCAACGATTCCTCAATGCGGTTGCAAAACTGCTGGCACCCTTCATCGCTGAACGTGGACTGCGGTGGGAGATGCACGTAGACGAAACGCCGTTCAGTCTGTGGACGGTTGGAGGGTATCGCCCGCCGCTGCCGGGGACTCCTGATGAGATCCGCTGGCGCAGCGAGAATCGGCCATCACCCTTGCAGTCCTGAGCCATGCCACCGACCCACACAGAAAATCCGTGGGTCGGTGGCATTACCGACCATGCCCCGCTAGCAGTCCGAACAACGGCTGCCGCCGCTCAAGGCTTGCTCGCAGATCTGGCTGAGCACAAGCCGCGGCATTGGTCTGTTCACGGCATTCAGCATGCTTGCTCAAGCACGTGCAAAAGATCAACGAACTGGCCTGTCAGCTTGTGATGCCTGTCGAGGTGAATCAAAGGTTGGCAGCGCTCATGAGATTCACGCATCTTGACCGAGCTGCCGAGATACACCGGAAGGATCGGCAATCCTTCCTCGATAAGTTCCTCGACCAGATTGCGGTGGAAGCCAGTGGTGCTCAAGTACTGATTGATGACGATCCCTTCAACGACCAATGACTCATTATGGTCAGCCTGAAGCTCTGCCACCTGTGCCAGAACCTGGTACAACGCCTGCCGAGCGAAAGTGTCGCAATCAAATGGAATCAAAACCGCGTCGGCGGCAATCAGCGCACTGAACGCATAGAAATTCATTGCCGGAGGCGTATCGATGTAAATCCGGTCGTAGTCCTGGGAAATGTCGTCCAGCAGCCTACGCAGCTTGTTTATCTTGAACTTCGCTTCCAGCTTGGGCTGCAGGTCGGCAAGCTCGCCGCTGGCAGTGATGAGGTGAAGATTGTCGTAGGGGGTCTCAACGATCTGAGCGCGGCTTTTTTTGGCGGCCGGCCCTGAAGACAGCGTCTGCTTGAAAAAATCCGCAATGCCCACCGGGATATTATCCCCGGTCAGGCCTGTGAGGTAGTAAGTGGAATTGGCTTGGGCATCCAGATCGACAACGAGCGTCCGGTAGCCTTCCATCGCGCTTACAGCAGCCAGATTGCACACAATGCTCGACTTGCCTACTCCACCTTTTTGATTGAAAACAACACGACGCATTCAATGCCCTTCCTGTGGCAAAAGATTTCAGTGTATCGATTTCCTGCGAATCCATTGCGGCAACTTGATGATTTTATATTGCACTACCCGTGTGCAATGGCTACAGCGAACAAAAGCTCTGCTACCCTCTGCAAACCCCACTCACAAGCGAGGACGATGATGTCTTTTGTCGACGATTTCGTGGCCAAGATCATCTCCCTGGAAGTCTCCCTCTATCACTCCCGCGCTCGGCTTCAAGCCAATAGCGACAGCGAAGCCCTGCATGATCTGGGGATCGCGGTTCGCAAAATTCGAAGCCTTTTGCGTCCGCTGCGCAACATGCCTGAGGTTGCAGCGTTGAATCAGGCAGCATCTGAAGTCGGCAGACTGACTACCCCAACGAGAGATCTGGAGGTCATCATTGATGAACTGCAGAAAACGGGCTATCCGCGCCAGGCGATGAGCCGAAACGCAACCCTGACAGAACAGTATCGGAAGATCGCCGTTAGCCCAGTGCTCGACAAACTGTTTGGCGAACTGGATCGATGGCCAGAGTTGTTCAGGACTGCCGAGAGAGCCGGCGAGCTGACTGATGTCAAAAGACAGATTCAGAAAGCCCTGAAGAAAAGAATCAATCAACTGATTGCCGGGCTTCGGGACAAGCATTTTGACCGGCACGAGCTGAGGATCAGCGTGAAAAATGCGCGATATCTCACCGATGCTTTTCCAGCCTCGTCACCACTCAAGAATAAATCCAGAGCTGAACTGAAGTCGGTACAGGCCTCTCTCGGCTCATGGCACGATCATCATCAATGGTGCCTGCGGGTCGAGTCTGAACGTGATCTGCTCGAAATCGCACCCTACTGGCAAGTCGCGTCGGAGCAGGCGCTGGCCGACGCCGAGCTGAAATTGGCATCGCTGCTATATCACCTGGAGAAGGACATGGCGAAGTTTAAAGGCTGACATTAAATAGCCTTGAAAGGCCTGTTTTAGAGCCTCCGATACATTTTAAATCAACTGAAAAGTGCGATACCCTCCGCCGCATCAAGAGCAAAGGGTTTGCAGATGAAGATCAAATTGAAGCAAATGAGCAAGGAAACGGTTGCAAGGTCTGGCTTGGCGAAACTGCTATTTCGTTCCCTAACCTGGACGACGCTAAAGCCTACATTGCCCAGCTCGAAGAGCGGATAGAGGCGGCCTCGCATACATTTGCCGAGGAAGCTGGCAATTCGCAGGTTAGATAGGCTGCTCGTTCAGAGGTAGCCCTTGAGGTCAGTCTGCTTAGGCCCCCGGCGAGTGCTTCACCCAGCCGCCGACATCCATGGGTCGAGTCACCACGGCGGTATTCGACGACTCCTGCGGCAATCTGATCCAGATTGCTCAAAAGCATTGAAACTGTGGCGGCTGGAAGGTCGCCTTCGCGGGGGAGTGTCAGATATTTTGTGTGCGGGCCGGTAACGGCCTGCCGTCAGGCAAGCCCTCATTTCACCAGTTTGACCTGGTAAATCGATCTCCATAAAGAATCGCAAATTGATTCATGGCTGTCTTCCAGTCGTGCGCCGCGCTGCCCCAATTGGCAGTGATGTTTTGCAGTGCCAGCCAAATCAGCTTTGTTGCCGCATCGTCAGTCGGGAAGTGGCCTCTTGTCTTGATGATCTTGCGCAGCTGAGCATTGATGCTCTCGATGGCATTGGTGGTGTAGATCACTTTTCTGATGCCAGGCGGGAAGACGAAAAACGGGATGACTCGATCCCAGGCGCGTCTCCAAGCGGCTACGACTGTGGGGTACTGCTTGCCCCAAGGCCCGGTTTCGAATGCGTCCAGCGCTTGCTCGGCAGCTTCTACATTAAGCGCTTGGTAAATCGGCTTGAGGGCTTTGGCCAATTCACGGCGCTTGTCCCAGGCGGCGTAATCAAGACTGTTGCGGATCAGATGCACAATGCAGGTCTGCAAGGTCGCTGTCGGATACACCGCGCTCAAGGCTTCTGGCATGCCTTTGAGGCCATCGGTCACCGCGATTAGCACATCTTCGACGCCTCGGGTTTTGAGGTCGTTGAAGACCTTCATCCAGAACTTGGCCCCCTCAGTGTTCTCAATCCAAATGCCCAAGATATCTCGGGTGCCGTCTGGCAGTACCCCTAACGCCAGGTAAATGGCCTTGTTGCGAACCAGCCCTTCCTCACGGATTTTGACCCGCAGAGCATCGAAGAAAATCACCGGATACATCGGCTCAAGTGGGCGTTGCTGCCAGGCAGCAACTTCCTCTAAGACCGCGTCGGTGACCGAGCTGATGAAATCATGGGAAACGTCAGTCCCGTACTGCTCCGAAAGGAATGCCCGGATCTCGCGAACGGTCATGCCACGGGCGTACATGGCAATGATCTTGTCATCGAAACCCGTAAAACGACGCTCGTGTTTGGGAATCAGGATCGGCGCAAAGCTGCCGTCGCGATCCCTCGGGATGTCCAGCCGCAGCGGGCCATCGTCGGTCAACACGGTCTTGCCGCTTGTGCCGTTGCGCTGGTTACTCGTCTCTTCAGGGCGCTGTGCGCCCTGAAGATAGCCAAGGTGGTGACCCAGTTCGGCGCCAAGGGCTCGTTCAATCAGCGCCTTTTTGAACGCCATCGCGGCGTCCTGAATCGCCTCGGCGCTCATTGGACCTTTGACGAACTGATCAATCAGCTCCTTCGGGATCGAAGGAAGCTCGGGTTTGGCCTCCGAGGCCGTTTTCTTCTTGGTCGGCATACATGCTCCTTTTCAACATGTTATGCCCGAACACAAAATTTCTGACAGTCTCCTTCGCGGGCAAGCCTCGCTCCTACAGGGTAGGTGAAACGACGCGGATCTGTAGGAGCGAGGCTTGCCCGCGAAGAGGCCCTACCAGTCAACAAAAAATCCGGATCAGACCGCATCGTTAATAAACTGCCCCAAAGATCCCGCTGCACGAAGGAAGGCTTTCAACCCACTGCCTCTGCCCCTTCACCTCACACCGGCGAAATCGTCGCCAGCACACCAATCAAAATAGTCAGCACCAGAAAGCCACCCAGAAAAATCGCCATCTTGCCCATAAGGCCCCCTGCATATTGAGTTTGCGGTGCACCGCTGCCATGGCCGCGGAACTTGCCGTTATTGTGCGGCGCAAACTGAGTGCATTACAGAGGCAGAAAGCGATGAAAAATACGGATCAGATGAAAAACTGAGCATGAAAAAGCCCGCTGACCGATAACGGTTCAGCGGGCCTCTTGTTACGCAGGACGTTGAATCAACGCCCTCGCCTATTCCTGTGGATCTACGTGATCCAGCACGCGATTCACCGACAACTCCGCGAGCGCAATCATCTGCTGAATACCCAAGGCCAGATTGCATTTCGGACCTTCGAGAATAAACGCCAGCTCACTGGCCATGACACTGGCCGAGGCTAGGGTTTCACAGGCGTGGACCAGGAGGGTTTCGTTGTTGACGTCGGGGGCGATGGTGAAGATGGGGTTGGGGCGGCGTTCGGCTGTGGCCGGTTTCGGAGGTGGGGATATTGGATCGTTATCGGTATTGCCGTCTGCGTCCGGGGGATTCGGAGTGACCTTGAACATTGTGAAGCTCCGTCTGTGAAGTGAGCATCTCCCTTTTCGCTACCACGCAAAATAGGGAGACGACTGTACACGGGGTGGTAGACCGGTCACAGAACAACCCGGCAGGCCGAAGCCTCCCATGCACAGCCGCCACAAAGCAGCCAGCAAAAAAACGCCCTGCGGCGTTCTGGGTCTGTGAAAAAGCCGGGCTACCACACCCGATCGCTGAATTGGCAGCGACGGCGGGAAGGTTAGCGAGAGGGCCCGCCAAGCGCAAGCCCGGAGGGTGCGCGTTATCGTTGACGTCCATCGCGAGCAGGCTCGCTCCTACAATTGGATTGAGGTACATCAGTAAGAAATTGGTCGGCTATGAGGCCGCCTTCGCGAGCAAGCCCGCTCCCACAGGTAAGCGACCTTACAGAGGATGGTGTACACCCGCTCCTCACCACTCAACAGGCCGAGCGTTAGCTCGCCTGCCGCTTTTGATTTTGATCCACCCGCCCCTTCGGTAGGCTGAGTGGAGGTGTTCATCCGGGGACTGGCGCGCAGCGCCGTTCGACGCAGTCGAACACATCGCATGTAGGTGCCAGCGAAGCCAACCGGAGGGCGATGCCCCCGGATGGATACCGGAGCGAAGGAACGCCGAGCCTTGGCGAGGGGCCGGACGCTCGGGGCGAGCCTTTTTTGCTTACTTTTTTTTGGCGTTTGAAAAAAAGTGAGTCGCCGTAAGGGCGAAACCGCCAGTGGCCGTTACCGCAGGAATGGATATGTACTCGGTCAAAAGAATTCAGGTCGGCTATGAGGCCGCCTTCGCTGGCAAGCCAGCTCCTACAGGCGCCGGTGATCTCATGAAATTCATATACCCCACCAACGAAAAAGCCCACTCAACCGTCACCGGTTCAGCGGGCTTTCTTTTCTGCGGATCAGCTAACCCGAGCACCTCACCTCAACGGTGAGACACCCAAATCACAACGCCATATCAGCCGCAGCATTCTCTTTCACAGGCTTGGCTTTTTCAGCCGGAGCAGCCGGAGCCACAACCTGACCAATCACCGGCGGCGCAGGCAGTTCCAGCACCTTGGCGGTGTAGGCCCACTCTTCAGCCACTTTCACCGGATCATTGTTCAGCTGGGTGCCGTAGCTCGGCACGATCTGGTGCAGCTTCTCTTGCCAGGCAGGCGTTGCAACCTTGTCCTTGAACACCTTCTGGATCACGGAAAGCATGATCGGTGCCGCGGTCGAAGCACCAGGCGATGCGCCCAGCAGGCCGGCGATGGTGCCGTCCGCAGAAGCGACGATTTCGGTGCCAAGTTTCAGCACGCCACCGGCAGCTTCATCACGCTTGATGATCTGCACGCGCTGGCCCGCTTGCCACAGGCGCCAGTCTTCGGCTTTGGCGTTCGGGAAGTATTCTTTCAGGGCGTTGAGGCGGTCTTCGTCAGACAGCATCAGCTGACCGGCAAGGTACTCGACCAGCGGGTATTCCTTGACGCCAACTCGGGTCATCGGCCACACGTTGTGCGTGGTGGTGGTGGTCAGCAGGTCCAAGTACGAGCCTTCCTTGAGGAACTTGGTGCTGAAGGTCGCGAATGGGCCAAACAGGATTACGCGCTTGCCATCCAGCACGCGGGTGTCCAGGTGCGGAACCGACATTGGCGGTGCACCAACGGAGGCTTTGCCGTAGGCCTTGGCCAGGTGTTGCTCGGCGATGGCCGGGTTATCGGTCACCAGGAACGAGCCGCCTACCGGGAAGCCTGCGTATTCCTGCGCTTCAGGAATGCCCGATTTTTGCAGCAGATGCAGGGCACCGCCGCCGGCGCCGATGAACACGAACTTGGCGTCGGTCTCGGTTTTGCTGCCGTCTTTCAGATTTTTGTAGCTGACGCGCCAGCTGCCGTCTTTGTTCTTGGTGATGTCCTGTACTTCACTGGACAATTTCAAGTCGAATTTCGGTGTGGTTTGCAGGTGCGCGACGAACTGGCGGGTGATTTCGCCAAAGTTCATGTCGGTGCCCAGCGGGCTCCAGGTGGCCGCGATTTTCTGGTTCGGGTCACGCCCTTCCATCATCAGCGGAACCCACTTCTTGATCACAGCCGGGTCTTCGGAGTACTGCATGCCGGCGAACAGCGGGCTCGCTTGCAGGGCTTCGTAGCGCTTTTTCAGGAACTTGATGTTGTCATCGCCCCACACAAAGCTCATGTGCGGAGTGGAATTGATGAACGAACGCGGGTTTTTCAGCACGCCTTGCTGAACCTGCCACGCCCAGAACTGGCGGGAGACCTGGAAGGCTTCGTTGATTTCAACGGCTTTGGGGATCGAGACCTTGCCGTTCTCGTCTTCCGGCGTGTAGTTCAGCTCAGCGAGGGCGGAGTGACCGGTACCGGCGTTGTTCCAGCCGTTGGAGCTTTCCAGGGCGACGCCGTCGAGACGCTCGATCATTTCCATCGAGGTGCCGGGTTCCAGCTCATTGAGCCACACACCCAGGGTCGCGCTCATGATGCCGCCGCCGATCAGCAGCACGTCGACTTTCTTGGCTTCTTCGGCCTGGGCTGTCGTCATCCCCAACGACAAGGCCAGCCCCAGCAGGGCCGTGTTTACTTTCTTAAACATCTGTAGCACCTATGATAAAACGTCATCCGCCCTTCAATCCTTACTCACGAGTCCTTTGATTCACGGCATTCAGGCAAATGTCGCGGGGTCTCGCATACAAAAATCGCGGGGTGGGCACACAAGGCCGACTGACTGCATCGACCCCAGTTATATGTCCCTACTGAACTGACTTCTTATCTTTTTGGCTTCAGCTACTTGAGCGACAGTGATTCTGTTCACCGGCCTTAAAGGCAGGAAAACTGAATAGGTCAAAGCAAGTTAGTGCAAAGAATATCACGACATGGCAAACCCGCGCGTCTGTTCACGACTGCATGGTCCGGGCAGTCGCGCCTGGTCTTCTATACTGAGGCTGGTTTTCCAGTAGAGCGTGTGAGGAGAAGCCATGAGCGACAAAGACGATCTGCGCAAATATTCCTCAGAAGTGGTCGACGGCGTCGAAGCAGCGCCTGCCCGGGCCATGCTGCGTGCCGTGGGCTTTACCGATGAAGACTTCAGCAAACCGCAAATCGGCATTGCCTCTACCTGGGCGATGGTCACGCCCTGCAACATGCACATCGACAAGCTAGCCATCGAAGCCGAAAAAGGCGCGAATGCCGCCGGTGCCAAAGGGGTGATTTTCAACACCATCACCATTTCCGACGGCATCGCCAACGGCACCGAAGGCATGAAGTATTCGCTGGTGTCGCGGGAGGTGATTGCCGACTCCATCGAGACGGTGGTCGGGTGCGAAGGCTTCGACGGGCTGGTGACCTTGGGTGGTTGCGACAAGAACATGCCGGGCTGCCTGATCGGCATGGCGCGGCTCAATCGCCCGTCGATCTTCGTGTATGGCGGCACTATCCGCCCGGGTGCCGGCCACACCGACATCATTTCCGTGTTCGAGGCCGTGGGCCAGCACGCGCGCGGTGATATCAGCGAGATTCAGGTCAAGCAGATCGAGGAAGTGGCGATTCCCGGCCCCGGTTCCTGCGGCGGCATGTACACCGCCAACACCATGGCCTCGGCCATCGAAGCACTGGGCATGAGTTTGCCCGGTTCCAGCTCTCAGGAAGCGGTCGGCAGCGATAAGGCGTCGGATAGTTTCCGCGCCGGGCAGCAGGTCATGGAGCTGCTCAAGCTCGATCTCAAGCCCCGCGACATCATGACCCGCAAGGCCTTTGAAAATGCGATTCGCGTGGTGATCGCCCTCGCCGGCTCGACCAATGCCGTGTTGCATCTGCTGGCCATGGCGCACGCGGTGGATGTCGAACTGACCCTGGATGACTTCGTCGAGCTGGGCAAAATATCCCCGGTGGTGGCCGACCTGCGTCCCAGCGGCAAATACATGATGAGCGAACTGGTAGCAATCGGCGGCATCCAGCCCTTGATGAAGCGCATGTTGGCAGCCGGCATGCTGCACGGTGATGTGCTGACCGTCACCGGCAAGACCCTCGCGCAAAACCTCGAGAGCGTGCCCGACTACCCCGCCGGCCAGGACGTGATCCTGCCCTTCGATCGGCCAATCAAAAAGGACTCGCACCTGGTGGTGCTGCGCGGCAACCTCTCGCCAACCGGCGCGGTGGCCAAGATCACTGGCAAGGAAGGCTTACGCTTTGAAGGCACGGCCCGGGTCTACCACGGCGAGGAAGGCGCACTGGCCGGCATCCTCAACGGCGAAGTGCAGCCCGGCGAGGTGATCGTGATTCGCTACGAAGGGCCCAAGGGCGGGCCGGGCATGCGCGAAATGCTCTCGCCGACTTCGGCGGTGATGGGCAAAGGCTTGGGCAAGGACGTTGCGCTGATCACCGACGGCCGTTTCTCTGGTGGCTCCCATGGTTTTGTGGTGGGGCATATCACGCCGGAAGCCTTTGATGGCGGGCCGATTGCGCTGATTGAAAATGGCGACCGGATCACCATCGATGCTGAAACGCGGCAGATCACGGTGGATGTGTCTGATGCTGAATTGGCCGAGCGCAAGTCCCGTTGGGTGCGCCCGGAATCGAAGTACAAACGCGGGGTGCTGGCGAAGTATGCGAAGACGGTTTCGAGCGCCTCTGAGGGTGCTGTGACGGACAAATACCTGTAGGAGCTGGCTTGTCGGATCGCCGCATCGCAGCGAAGGCGTCCTCTAGATCGATGCAAAATCCTATGGCCCCTTCGCCAGCAAGCCGGCTCCACGGCCATGCCTTGTCGACCTACGCCACCCCCGCCTCCATGCTGGTCACCGCCTTCGCGCGTACTTTGCTGGATGCGCGACACCATGGTGGCGATTTCCTGGGTGGAGGCGCTGGTGCGTCCGGCCTTCCTTGTAGGAGCGAGCCTGCTCGCGAAAAGCGTCCAGATAACGCGTACATTCAGGCAGGGCGCATTATCATTGACGTCCATCGCGAGCAAGCTCGGCTCCTACAGGATTTGCAGTGGGCCGTAGCTATGAGGCCACCCCGACTTCCACCCTGCCCTCATTCAACCGTACCGGCCACACCCGCAGACGCTGCTGCGGATACTCCAGGCAACTACCGTCCTCCAATCGAAAGTGCTGCTTGTAGATAGGCGAAGCCACCACCAGATCACCCTTGATGCTACCCACCAGGCCACGGCCAATCACATTGGCCCCCGACTGCGGGTCGTGGTTGTCGATGGCGTAGAGGTTTCTTCCTTCCACGCCCGGCAGGTAGAACAGCGCCACTTGCGCGCCGTCCAGCCACACCACCACGCCAGAGTCGTTGACCAGATCCTGCTGGCTGCACACCGATTGCCAGACCGCAGAGTTCTGTGCAGGCAAACCGGTTTCAACGCGTTGGGTATTGGACTGATTCATCAGACACGCTCCTCGGTGACAGGGATAAGGTTGAGTTCGGCGGCCATGATCGGGCGCCGTTGACCGCGTTCCTGGACAAAGTGGATGTCCGGATCCGGGCGTTTGTCGTTGACGAAGGTGCGGAAGCGCTTGAGTTTTTCCGGGTCCTTGAGGGCGTTGGCCCACTCGCATTCATAACGATTGACCACCAGTTGCATCTGCGACTCGAGCTCAACGCCAAGGCCCAGGCTGTCGTGGATGATCACATCCTTGAGGAAATCCAGACCGCCCTCCAGGCTTTCGCGCCACACCGAGGTGCGCTGCAATTTGTCGGCAGTGCGGATGTAGAACATAAGGAAGCGATCGATGTAGCGGATCAGCGTTGCGTCATCCAGATCGGTGGCGAACAGCTCGGCGTGACGCGGGCGCATGCCGCCGTTGCCGGCAATGTAGAGGTTCCAGCCCTTTTCGGTGGCGATCACGCCGACGTCCTTGCTTTGCGCCTCGGCGCATTCACGGGTGCAACCGGACACCGCGAACTTGAGCTTGTGCGGCGAACGCAGGCCCTTGTAGCGGTCTTCGAGGGTCAGCGCCATTTGCACGCTGTCCTGCACGCCGTATCGGCACCAGGTGCTGCCGACGCAGGACTTCACCGTGCGGGTCGATTTGCCGTAGGCGTGGCCGGTTTCGAAACCCGCTTCGATCAACTCGCCCCAGATGTCCGGCAATTGATGCAATTGCGCTCCGAACAGGTCGATCCGCTGGCCGCCGGTGATTTTGGTGTAGAGATCGTATTTCTTCGCCACCACACCGATGGCGATCAGCTTATCGGCAGTGATCTCGCCACCAGGGATGCGCGGCACCACCGAGTAGGTGCCGTTTTTCTGCATGTTGGCCATGAATGTGTCGTTGGTGTCCTGCAACGGCACCAGCGACGGGTCCATGATCGGCTGGTTCCAGCACGAGGCCAGGATCGAACCTACGGCCGGCTTGCACACGTCACAACCGGTGTGGCCACGGCCATGCTTGGCCAGCAGTTCTTCGAAGCTGATCACCCCTTCTACCCGCACTAGCGCATACAGCTCCTGACGGGTGTAGGCGAAATGTTCGCACAGGCTTTTATCGACGCTGACCCCACGGGCAATCAGTTCATGTTCGAAGACTTGCTTGAGCAACCCGGCGCAACCGCCGCAACCGGTGCAGGCCTTGGTCTGTGACTTGAGCAGGCCGAGGTCGGTGCAGCCACCGTCAATGGCCGAGCAGATGGAGCCCTTGGTCACGTTGTGGCACGAGCAGACCGTGGCCGATTCCGGCAAGGCGCCAGGGCCGAGGGTTGGCGCGCCTTCGGACGA
Organism: Pseudomonas sp. ERMR1:02; assembly: GCF_002277815.1. Classification (GTDB taxonomy): domain Bacteria; phylum Pseudomonadota; class Gammaproteobacteria; order Pseudomonadales; family Pseudomonadaceae; genus Aquipseudomonas. Next base: position 52,986 of record NZ_NKJI01000011.1, on the reverse strand, counting down.
CGGCAGGATCAAAGCGGCCGGTTCGGACGGCAAGGCAATCGCGTTCTGCATGTATTGCAGCAGCGTGTCGTAATAGCTGTTGTCGCCGATCAGCACGGCACCGAGCACGTGCTTGCCGGTGGCGTCCACCACCAGGCGCCGATAGCTGGCCGTCGTTTCGTCGATGAACTGATAGCTGCGCGCGCCCGGCGTGTTGGCGTGGGCATCGCCGATGGAACCGACATCAACTCCCAACAGTTTGAGTTTGGTCGACATGTCAGCGCCCTGAAACGGCTCGGCGACGTCGTCACACAAGCGTGCCGCGACGCTGCGCGCCATTTGGTAGCCGGGGGCAACCAGGCCGAACAGACTGCCGTTCCATGAAGCGCATTCACCGATGGCGTAGATGTTCGGGTCGCAGCTCAGGCAGGTATCGTCGATCACCACGCCACCGCGCGGGCCGATCTGCAGTTCACAATGACGGGCCAACGCATCCTGGGCACGGATACCGGCAGAGAACACCACCAGATCGGTTTCAAGGAATTCGTCGTTGGCGAAATTCATGCGGTAGCGATACTGCTCGCCGCTGGTGATCGATTGCGTGGCGCGGGACAGGTGCACGCCAACGCCCAGCCGTTCGATCTGCGCCTTTAGCGCCAGGCCACCCAAGTCATCGAGTTGCACCGGCATCAGGCGCGGCGCGAATTCCACCACATGGGCTTCAAGGCCCAGGCTCTTCAAGGCGTTGGCGGCTTCAAGGCCGAGCAAGCCACCGCCGACCACCACACCGCGTCGCGCATTGGCCGCTGCCGCACGAATGGCGTCGAGGTCTTCCAGGGTGCGATAGACCAGACGCGAATCGCCTGCCGCGCCTTCAATCGGCGGCACAAACGGGTAGGAGCCGGTGGCCATGACCAATTTGTCGTAGGGCACGCAACCTTGCGCGGTAATCAGCTGACGCCGCACGCGGTCAATTTCCAGCACTGGCACACCCAGGTGCAGCGTGACGCCGGGCGTCTGATACAGCGAGGCGTCACTCAGCGCCAGCGATTCGGCATCGCGACCGGAAAAATACTCGGACAGATGCACACGGTCATAAGCGCGCATCGGCTCCTCGCTGAAAACGTGCAAACGATAACGGTCCAGGGCTCCGCGCTCGATCAACTGCTCGACACAATGATGTCCGACCATGCCATTGCCGATCACGACCAGCGTTTGCAGTTTGTTCAAAGTGGCTACATTGGAATTCATAAACGACACCTGCCCATGCCCATCACGGTTCAAAAAGCAAAAAAAAACGCCTGAAACCTTGCGGTTCCAGGCGTCTTTGCCTGTTCTTTTGCGGTGTTGAAACCAGACGGCCATGCCTGATCCACCGATATTGCCCACGACCTGTGCGGTTGATCGATCGTCGTTGACCGAGAGGGCTGCCCATCGTTCTGGATGGGCTTAAAGGATCATTGCAGGGTTTGTGCCAGTCGATAGCCAGGGTTGAAGAAATGGCTTGGGGACCACAGTTCAAGCGGGGTTAAGACGAATATCTGATTTACAGAAGCGTAAGTGCTGACAGCGTAAAGCTATAGAAAATCGCTACGCACTGGTGCAAGGGGTCAGTCTTCGCGCTTTATATAAGTGCATGTAGCGCTTTTCTGTAGGAGCGAGCCTGCTCGCGAAAAACCCAAGGGCGCCGCTGGGCACATGGTTCCCCGCGTAATCGTTCACGACCTTCGCGAGCAGGCTCGCTCCTACAAAAAGCATGGCGTTCAGCAGCACCGCGCGCCTGCTTTGTATTTTCGTGGATTCAAGCCCCCGCGACCTTTTGGCGCAGGACCGGCGGGCGATCGATTAAGCGCTACAGGGCAACAGTTTGTTAACATCCCCGCGCTTTTTCCCGTCTGAACTGTCAGGCACTGTGTTTTTTTGTGGCTACACAGGAAGCTTTTTTCCATGAGTAAGTTGTATACCCGTCGCACGGTCCTGGGCGGCATGAGCCTGCTGAGCCTTGGCCTGCTCGCCGGCTGCGATGGCAGCAGCAAGCTGTCGTTCAAGTACGGCAAGGATCTGAGCGACAAGATCATGGGGCGTAACTTCAAGCTCAAGGACGCCGAGGGCGAAACCCGGATGTTGGGCAGCTACCGGGGACTGATGCCGATGATCTTCTTCGGCTTCACCCAATGCCCGGCCGTCTGCCCGACGACGCTGGCGCGTGCGGCCCAGGCGAAGAAACTGATGGGCCGCGATGGCGAGCGCCTGCAAGTAATCTTCATCACCCTGGACCCCGAACGCGATGCACCGCAAATGCTCGACAAATACGTCAAAGCCTTCGATCCGAGCTTTGAGGCGCTGTCCGGCACCCTGGAAGAAACCGCCGCTACTGCCAAGGAGTTCGGCGTATTCTTCGAAAAGGTTCCGAGCGGCGACACCTACACCCTCTCCCATACCGCGACCAGCTACGTGTTCGACTCCCGGGGCAATTTGCGCCTTGGCCTGTCCGCGTCCCTTACCGCTCAAGAGTGCGCAGAAGACCTGCTCACCGTCATGGAGGTCTGCTGATGACTTCGTTGTACACAACACGCGTTAAACAAATTGCCCTGGGCCTTTCCCTGATCGGCCTGGCGTGGCAAGTGTCCGCGCAAACCCAGGTCAATGACGCCTGGGTCCGCGCTACGGTGGCCGGCCAGCCTTCGACCGGTGCCTTCATGACCCTGCAAGCCGACACTGACAGCAAGCTGCTCAGCGTGCAGTCGCCGGTCGCGAAGACGGTGCAAATCCACCAGATGAGCATGAAAGACGATGTGATGCGTATGGGTCAGGTCGAGTCCGTGGCGCTGCCGGCCGGCAAAGCGGTGAGCTTCGACCCCCATGGCTACCACATCATGTTGATGGACCTGACGGCCCAGGTTGCAGAAGGCAGCAAAGTGCCCCTGACCCTGACCGTGGAAAACGCCAAGGGCGAGAAAGAGACGATTCAGGTTGAGGCCCAAGCGCGTTCGCTGGGCACGATGGATCACAGCAGCATGGACCACAGCAAGATGGATCACAGCAAGATGCAATGATGGTCTGACGGCCTCGGTCAACGAGGCCGTTCACTGATGGGAGGTGCGTAACATGACGACGAACACCGAAACCGCCATCCTGGCCGGCGGCTGCTTCTGGGGCATGCAGGATCTGTTGCGACGCTACCCCGGGGTGCTTGCCACGCGGGTCGGCTACTCGGGCGGCGATGTACCCAATGCCACCTACCGCAACCACGGCACCCACGCCGAAGCGATCGAAATCGTCTTCGACCCCGAGCAGATCAGCTATCGTCAAATTCTCGAATTTTTCTTCCAGATCCACGACCCGAGCACCAAAAATCGCCAAGGCAATGATGTGGGTATGAGCTATCGCTCGGCACTCTATTATCTGAGCGATGAACAAAAGCAAATCGCTGAAGATACCGTTGCCGACGTAGAAGCCTCCGGCCTCTGGCCCGGCAAGGTCGTCACCGAAATCGAGCCCGCCGGACCGTTCTGGGAAGCGGAGCCTGAACATCAGGACTATCTCGAACACTACCCTAACGGCTACACCTGCCACTTCATCCGGCCAAACTGGACACTGCCCAAACGCGGATGATGCCTTTCCCCGTGTAGGAGCTGGCTTGCCAGCGAAGGTCGTTAACGATGACGCGCGTCGACGGGTTAACCGTGTCGTTCGTGAGACCTTCGCTGGCAAGCCAGCTCCTATGTATGGACTCGCCCCCACTGTCTACCCGCTTTTGAAAAACCGCCGCCCCGTTGCATCTATGTATTAGGCCTATTCGAGGAAGCCGTCTTCGGCTTCTGGCCAAAATTGGAAGAGCTCGTGGTATGCCGATTACAGTCAGGCCTCGAAGGCCAGTAGGAGCTAAGGCATCAATCCACGCCGGTCTTACCTGGGGTCAATTTTTTTCAGCAAAGGGCCGGACAGTTAGTACCTCGGTGGCAGAACTCTGTCGCTCAGTGGCTCATCGTCGCTTGCTGGCCATCACCAGCCTGGCGACGATAAGTCTGGTCATTCTGGAGAAGCACCCAGACGATTCGCAGGTTGCGGTTGGCTAGCCTGACCGCAGCCTCCTTACGACCCAGCCGGCTCATCCAGCGCAACAAGCGGCGGTCATCGGGTTGCTGGGAATCAGGTCGTAGTTGTTGCAGCACCGCATGGGCTCCCTGGATCATCAGGCTGCGTAAATACACATCGCCTCGCTTGGTCATGTCCCCCAGCCGGACCGTTTGCCCGCTGCTGTACTGGTCAGGCACCATGCCAAAGTACGCGGCAAACTTGCGGGCATTGGGAAATCGCTCAGGCTTGGTTTCCTTGGCCACCAGTGCCGTGGCAGTGACTGGGCCGATGCCGCGCACAGTCATCAGTCGCTTCGCCGTCATGTCGGCGTTGGCGGCCACTTCCAGGCGCCCCGTCAGCACGCTGATGCGTTCGCCCAAATGGCGCCACTCGGCCAACAGTTCGTCGATCAGTTCACGCAGCAGGCCCGGCACCGGCTGGGTGGCATCTTCCAGTACCCGCGGAATTTTCTGACTGATCGCCACATCGCCCTGCGCCAAGGCCACGCCGTGCTCGAGCAGCAGGCCGCGCATCTGATTACTCACCGCCGTGCGTCGACGCACATAGCCTTGGCGGGCGCGATGCAACGCCTGCATTGCCAGCGCCGCAACGCTTTTGACCGGCACTGCGCAGATCTTTTCATCGCGACCAGCCCGCAGAATCGCCAGCGCATCGTTGCGATCATTCTTAGGCCCGCTGCGATGTGTGGCCACCAAACCGGCTGGAAGAATCCGCGCCAGATTGCCTTGGTCTTGCAGCTGCCGGGCCCAGGCTTGAGCCCCCGGGCCGGTCTCCATCAGCACCACGACATGAGGCGGCAACTGGCGGAGAAACTCATAAAACGCCTCGCGCGACTTGATCCGCTGCTCGTAGTGCACCTGGCCGAGGACGTCTTCACCGGCGACCTGAAAGACCTGCTTGGCCAGATCGACCGCCACGGTTGTGCAGGCCGACAAATCGGAAGAAGACACGGATTGATCAATCGAAGTATGCTTTTTCATGGACTCGCCCTCGCTGTCGTTGGCTGTTTAGACTGCCACCGTGGCGCATTGACGCCTCGGCTTGGGCGAGTCCATCCAATTACAGTTGTCATCGGTCGTCCGAAAGGTGAGTGGATAACCCGAGGTTCGCATTGCGCACTTTCGACCATCAAGTTGCCATTGGCGATCTAGACTCCACTAATGGCGAGAAAGAGCACTCGCCTGTTCGATCAGCAGACCAATAAAAACAAGGAAATCAACCTTGAACATTTCAACCCTTTGTCTCCTGGGGAGCCTGCTGGTTTCCGCTGGGGCTTGTGCCAACGGGATTATCCCTGTCCTTGAACTCGACTTCACAAGATCGGCCACTGAAATCCTGAAAAAACACGGCATTAACGACGCTTGCATCATCGCCGCCTCCAACCCCGGGGCGTTCACCTACTGCCGGGAAGGCTCGCCGACGCTGTGGAAGTACCAGGCGCTGGACCTGAATCTACAGGCGTCGGCCCTCACAGGCACCAAGACGGCTTCAGTGGATAATGGACGAATCACCCTCGTCGAGGCCGACAGCATCGCCTGTGAACCAGATACCTCCAAGCCCCTGGTCAATCCGGCGATTACCCGAACGCTGGCCCTCGGCCTGATCGTCCTGTTTCTGCTCATTGGCTTGCGCCACACCTATAGGGCAACCATGGACGGATTCTTTGTTCGTACCGCGTATTCGGGCACACACATGCCGCGGTCGACCGGTTCCTTTCGCTCGAACCGATCGACAACGAAGGCCTTGGGCGCTTTTGCCATCGCCGCTGCCGTGGCATTCATTTATTTCGGTTACGGCGCGTTTTTAACATGACGGCGGATAACCAAATCGCAATCCGGAGTATTGGCAAAAAATCTCGAACTCGTGCCATGGCGCTACATCCAATGTAGACACTGGAGGTAAACGCCATGAGTAACGATGACCGTGTTAAACCCCTCGCTCCATCCGTGGAACTGTCCCACGAGCCCGATAGCGACGGTGCTGATGAATCCATGCCCTCCCCTCAGCCCCCACCCGATGAGCCGGAAGCAGGCGAGCTACAGCGCAAAGTCGACGAGATCCAGCGCAAAGTAGCGGATGGCAATTGAAACGGTGGATACCGCCGCTCCCACATAAAATTTTCAGTGCCGGCGGGTAACGGTGAGCGCCACCACCGCAATGCGTTCGGCCAGTTCATAGCCGGGCTTGAGTAGTTCCTCGCCGAACACGTCAGGGTCCAGCTCTCTATACGTCCAGCCAAAGGTATCACCCGACAACATGGGCAGGACGGCTTCGAAGAAAGGATCCTGGCCCGCCACCATTGCCACACCGGTGTACAGCACCAGGCTCGCGGCCTGGTCCAGGCGCGGCAACGACTCGCGAACAATGCGCAGTGACAGCGCTTCGCCCAACGCCCCGCCGCCGTGCCGATAGGCGCGCTGCTGGCTGTCATTCATATAGGGGGGATTGGCGATGATCAGGTCGAACTGCCCTTCGACACTGTGCAGAATATCGCTGTGGTAAACCGTGACATTGTTGATCCCGGCAAGCTCGGCATTGACCGCCGAGAGTCGCAGCGCCCGTGGATTGATATCCACGGCCAGCACTTGGGCGTCAGGCCGGGCGCGGGCGACGATCACCGCCCCGACGCCCGCACCACAGCCAATGTCTACCACTCGCCGGACGGGCTCGAAGTGCTGCTGCAGATGCGCTTCGATCAGCTGCGCAAAGCGGTAGCTGTCAGGCCCGAAAAATACCGAATCGGCTTGCGTGGTCGGGTACGCCGAATGCGCAAACAGCAAGCCTTCAAGACGTGACCAGCGCACCGTGCTGCGCCACCGCGAGCCATCCTCCTCGACAATGCCCGCCTGCTTCATGACCGCGAGTTCTTTGGCCTGGAAAAGCGTGTGGTCGAAAGGCATCGACCAACCGAAGGCATCGCGAAGATCTTTCGCAAGCGGTGCAGCGAAGCGCTGAAGGATTGTTTCGTGGGTCAATGGTGTTGGGGTGACGAAACGGTAATCCTCTGCGATCAGACGCTTGCCCAGTTCCAGCAACGCCCGATCCGCGATTTGTTGTGCTGACATTGGACGCTCCTTGATTCAGCGCAGCCGGCTACGCAGCTCGACGAAACGCCGGGTTGCGAATAATCCTGCCGGGCGATGGTGCCGTTGTGCTGAAAGCCATGGAATCAACGACTCCAACTGTTGGCGTGGCGATTGGTTGCGCAGGCTGTCCTGCAAGGCCTTGAGCTCCGGATCATTCGAATCATCAGGATCGGCGCCAGCGTTGCTGTCAGGATCCCGAGGCATCGCAGACCGACGTTTCGCCTCCTGCCTGTCATCGGCGATCCAGTCGTGGATCAGCTGTTTCTCATAGCCATCGAACACACCAAACATCGCCGCCGTGCTGCCCTCGATCAGTTGCCAGAATCGACTTTCCTGCGGCGGGCGATAAAGTTTGATCCAGCCCTTGCGCAGCATGGCGGCGAGAAAATCTTCGACATGTCCGGGCGACGACAGCCACTGGTTGACGGTTTTCCCTTCAAGCCGGCAGTAGTCGGAGTGCATGTGCTGACCGAAACCGCGCTTGCGCTCGAGCATGGCGATCACTTCACGGTGCAGGTCGAACCCTTGAATCACCGCAGTGGAGCCGAGCCCCAGGTCATTGAGGCGATAACCCAGGGCTACGCGCCGATAGAACTGCGCCCTGCCTTCATCCAGCGGCAACAGATCGAGCAGCGCCTTAACAGCCTTGCGCCCATGGCCGCTACTGACGTTGTCGATGGTCACATGCAGGGTGAAGTAGTACGGGTCGATACCCAGTTCACGCAGTTCATAGGCGCTGATCAACAAGTGCAACGGTAGTTGTTCGTAACCCAGGTTGTAGCCGATCACCTCCGGCATAAAGGGCTCGCTGCAACGTCCCAGCGCCAGTTGAATCGCGCCTTGCACAAAGTGCTGGTCATCCAGGCCTTGCTGATCGTCACAGCCGTGTTCAGCCAGCAGATTACGGTAAATCAGCACATGATTCTGTCGGGGATCGCCCTTGCCCAGTTCTTCCAGATAAGTCGTCAGCAGGCCGTCGAAGCGATAGTCCTGCCAGTGATTCACAACCCCCTCCAGCCATGCACCATCGACCTCTTTGGTCGGTGCTACGCGTTGCAGAAAATACAAGGCGTGGGCCTTGTTCTGGAAATAGCGGCGCCCGGCTCCCTGCTGGCGCTCGGCAAGGTAGCGGGCGTAATCGCGAGCCACATCGGCGCAATGTTGTTCGGCCCAGGAGATTAAATGTTCTGGCGTGTCTGGCAGGTCACAAGGGAGTTCAGCGGCACGAGTTAGTTGCTGGCGCAGGAAGGTTTCGGCCCGTTCGTTGGCCTGTGGGGCATCGCTATACAGCGCGTCGTACAAGTCGCGATAGCCGTCGAGGCTGGATTGCGCAGGTGCCGAAGACGCGCCGGGCAAGGGTTTGAATACAGTCATTGACGTGATTCTCCTGGGCTGGGCGTTTCGGCTATGTCCTTAATTGAATGGCGAACACTTGAAACGCTTGCTCGTTGAACAGGAGATTGAGCCGGTCGTGGAAAATTCCATTGGTTTGGGTAAAGCGGGGACCGATGGTGCTGCGGCTTTGTGAGGGTGCCTACGCAAAATATTGGTAACACGCGTACCTGTAGGAGCCGGCTTGCTGGCGAAGGCGGAGTATCAGGCACTGCATTGTTGACTGGACTGCCGTCTTCGCCAGCAAGCCGGCTCCTACAGGGGATTTGGTACATTTGCAAAATCAGGTCGGCTGTCAGACCGATCCATACTTGAGCTGCACTTTTTTGGCCATGTCTTCCTGTGTGGTACATCCGCTATTTGCAATGCGTCTATAGCGTCACTCGTGCAGCCTGCATGGCGCGTTTCAAATCGCGGTAAAACAACCCGTTGATTCCAAAGCTATTTCCGCCCGTGAGCCGATTGGCACAGCAAATGCTGCTTCACTTTAGGAAACCAGAGGGCCCCGGAACAGAACCGGCCCAAAGCCAACCGTGATAGTAGAGGTAAGATAATGAACGCCATCGACATGCTGAAAGCCGACCATGAACGAGTAAAAGCCATCCTGACTCAACTGGAAGACTCAACCGAGCGGGCGGTTAAAAAACGCTCCGAACTGCTTGCAAAGCTTGAAATGGAAATCATGATCCATACCAAGCTTGAAGAAGAAATTCTCTACCCCGCCTTCAAAAAGGCAGGGGGTAAAGAACAGGAAAAAATGTACTACGAGGCCAAGGAAGAACACCGTACGGTCGACTCGCTGGTATTGCCCGACCTCAAGGTCACAGACCCTGCCAGCGTCGAGTTCTCCGGCCGCGCAAAAGTGGTCAAGGAACTGCTTGAACATCACATTGAAGAAGAGGAAACCGAGATGTTTCCTCAAGCCCAAAAGCTCCTGGGCAAAGCTGAGCTGGAGGAGCTGGGCAAGCAGATGGAGATGATGAAAGCGTCTTATAAAAAAGAACTCGGCGGCGGCAATATCGCGGCTTGACGCAGAGCAAGCCTGTTTCATTCGATGCTCCGGTTTTGAGGCCCGCTATCTATGTAGCGGGCTTCTCAATTTTTGCCGCACCAGTAAGACGGAGGACTTTAATATGATTGCCTCATTGACCGGCATGAAGCCGGGCGAGCGCTACGTCGTCGAAAGCATCGAGCGCGCACATCATTTCCCAGGCTTCTTTCTCGACGGAAAGTATTACCTGGAACCCGAGCTACAGACTGCCGTCGGCTGGCTCGAAGGTCAGCAGTTTCTGTACGACCAACTCGACCCCACAGGAGAACCGGTTTTTCCGGAGCGAGTCGCCGGCACCATCGAAGACCTGACATTGATCCTGGCCGATGGGGCGCGCCTGACGTTAAGCGAGGATCCTTTCCGCGCTCAGGCAGATCTACCCATACAACTGACCGCAGCCCGCCCTGTGCAGAAATTCGAGCAGCGCCCTTCGCCGCTGCTCGTAGCCGCTGCAGCATTGTTGTTTGGCGGTTGTCTGCTGGCACTCAATCGCTTTAGAGGCCGAAACCGCAACCGCTGACACCCGGCGTCAGTGTTCTTTAGGTCACTCTTTCGCCAGCGGGCCGGGCAGCGCAGCACCTTGCTGGAAGATCACGGTCTGCGCTGGCATCGGCGCCGGAAAGCCGGCTTCGCCGAGGGCATCCTTGATGATGCGGTTGGTGTCGAAATACACCTGCCAGTAATTTTCGTTATGGCAGTACGGGCGCACCGCCAACACCGGGCCGACCAGGTTGAACTCCAGAATTTCCACATCCACCGCCGGTGTTTCGAGCACATTGGGAATGGCGGCGATTTTCTCTTTCAGCAAAGCCACGGCCGCTTTCCAGTCGGCGGCGCCAGACAACTGCGCTTTTAGTTCGACGCGCCGGAATGGGTTGTGGGTGAAGTTCTGGATGTTGTCGCTGAAGATCTTGTTGTTGCCGACCAGGGTCAGCACGTTGTCCGGGGTGTTGATGGCGGTGGCGAACAGGCCGATTTCGGTGACGGTCCCGACCACCCCGCCGGCGCAGATGAAGTCGCCCACCTTGAACGGGCGCAGCACAATAATGAAGGCGCCGGCGGCCAGGTTGGCCAGAAGCCCCGACCAGGCCAAGCCGATCGCCAGGCCGACCGCAGCGAGCAGTGCGGCGAAGGTGGTGGTCTGCATGCCGAGGTAACCGAGGATGGCGATCACCAGGATGATGTTCAGCGTCACGGTGATCGCCGAGCCGACATAGCGCAACACGGTCGGGTCGACCTTTTGCTTGCCCAGTCCCTTCTGCACCATGCCGACGGCAAAGCCGATCAGCCATCGGCCGATGATCCAGAACGCGATGGCGCCCAGAATCTTGACCGCGAAAGCCACGCCATAGGCCTGCACCACGGCTATGAGCGCGTTGAACTTCTGGGTGGTTACGTTAACGATGGTCTCGTCCATGGTGCAAACTCGCATATGAGGGTAGACCTCAAGACGCTAGCACAGCCGGCGTAAGCCGCCAGTGCAGGCGCGAGTTTGCTTCCACAGGTATTTAAGGAGTTCGCAGCATTTGTGCACGACACAAATCCATGTGGGAGTGAGCCTGCTCGCGAAGGCGGTGGGTCAGCCAACAATGTTGTTGGATGTGATGCCGTCATCGCGAGCAGGCTCACTCCTACAGGTTTATGAGGTGTTCGCAGTATCGGTGCGTGCCACAATTCCATGTGGGAGTGAGCCTGCTCGCGATGACGGTGGGTCAGCCAACAATGTTGTTGGATGTGATGCCTTCATCGCGAGCAAGCTTGCTCCTACAGGGGTTTGCGCTACTTAGTGCGGGGCGCGGGGAATGGTCTTGAGCAGGTCTTCGGGACTGATGTGGCCTACGACTGGCTGCTCGCTGCCCGGTAGCGGGAGGCCGAGGATGTGCCCCTTCATTTTGCCGATCACGTGCATCTCGCAGGGTTTGCAGTCGAACTTCAGCGTCAGCACTTCATTACCGTGAATCAGCTGCATCGGCGCAACTTTGGTGCGCACGCCGGTAACGCCCTTGGCTTGTTTCGGGCACAGGTTGAAAGAGAAGCGCAGGCAATGTTTGGTGATCATCACCGGTACTTCGCCGTGCTCCTCATGGGCCTCGTACGCCGCGTCGATCAACTTGACCCCGTGACGGTGATAGAAATCCCGGGCCTTCTGGTTGTAGACGTTGGCCAGAAACGACAGGTGCGCTTCCGGGTACACCGGCGGCGGGTTGGTCTCGGCCTTGCGGCCACCCCGAGGGTGGGCCTGAAGACGGGCCGCGGTCAGCGCTTCGATCACTTCGCGGCGCAAGGCCTTGAGCTGCGAGTTGGGGATGAAGAACGCCTGCAGTGCATCCAGTTCGATGTCGGTGGCGTGGTATTCGGTGGTGCCCAGTTGGCCGAGCAGATCACGCAGTTGCTCCAGCGCCTGTTCCGGCTTGTTGGCCAGACCGAACGGGCCGTCCAGGATCACGCTGGCGGTGACGCCCTCCTCGCTGGTGGCGGTCAGTTGCAGACGCTGCTCGTCCAGGCGCGCGACCCAGGCCACGCCGATTCGACGCTCGGCGGAGGTCTTCTGCAGGGCTTGTTGCCAGTTATGGTCCAGGTTGCGGCTCAAGGGATGATTCGGGCGCAACTGGTGCAGACCTTTCGGCATCTCGTTGGGCTCGACGCGGTAGCGGTAGCGCTTTTCGCCATCCTCTTCGAACTCGCCTTTAGGTTCGGCAATGTTGGTGCGCCAGCCCACGACCTCGCGCTTGACCAGCACATTGAGGCCGTCACCGTTGGACAGCGGCTCTTGGGTGACCACGATCAGGTCGCGCTTGCCGACTTTTTCCACGACGCCCACCGGCAGGCCGGTGAAGGTCGGCGAGTCGAACGCGCCGATGTCGATCTTGCGATCGCTGACGAAGTAGTCGGTGCTGCCACGGTGGAAGGTCTTGTCCGGGTCGGGCACAAAGAAGTGCGCGGTGCGGCCACTGGAAGCGCGAGCCAGGTCCGGACGATCTTCGAGGACGTCGTCCAGGCGCTGGCGGTAATAGGCGGTGATGTTCTTCACATAGCCCATGTCCTTGTAGCGCCCTTCGATTTTGAACGAGCGTACGCCGGCTTCTACCAAGGCGCGGATGTTGGCGGCCTGGTTGTTGTCCTTCATCGACAGCAGATGCTTTTCGTAGGCGATCACCCCGCCTTTTTCGTCCTTGAGGGTGTAAGGCAAACGGCACGCCTGGGAGCAGTCGCCACGGTTGGCACTGCGCCCGGTCTGCGCGTGGGAAATGTTGCACTGACCGGAGAACGCCACACACAGCGCACCGTGGATGAAAAACTCGATTGCCGCGTCGGTCTCATCGGCGATTGCGCGGATTTCCTGGAGGTTCAGCTCGCGGGCCAGTACCAGTTGCGAGAAACCGGCCTGGTCGAGGAACTTCGCCCGCGCCAGGGTGCGGATGTCGGTCTGGGTGCTGGCGTGCAGTTCGATCGGCGGGATGTCCAGTTCCATCACGCCCAGGTCCTGGACGATCAGTGCATCGACACCGGCATCGTACAACTCGTGGATCAGCTTGCGGGCCGGCTCCAGCTCGTTGTCGTGCAGGATGGTGTTGATGGTGGTGAATACCCGAGCATGATAGCGATGGGCAAACTCCACCAAACCGGCGATATCGCTCACTTCGTTGCAGGCGTTGTGGCGCGCGCCGAAGCTCGGGCCGCCGAGGTACACGGCGTCGGCGCCATGCAGGATGGCCTCGCGGGCGATGGCTACGTCGCGGGCGGGGCTGAGCAATTCCAGGTGATGCTTGGGCAGGGACATATATTTTTTTAGTCAGGCTGTCACGGTCGAGGTGCGCATTGTAGCGGCGAAACGCCCGACCGGCACCCGTGTGCTGCCGGGTGGCGTCTGCTTGATGACCAGGAACACGATTTGTAGCAGCTGGCGAAGCCTGCGTCCGGCTGCGCAGCAGTCGTGAAATCTGGCAACCCGATCTACCAGTTAGATCGCATGCACAGGTTTTACGACTGCTTCGCAGCCGAACGCAGCCTCGCAGGCTCGGCAGCTGCTACAGATAATGCGAATTCAGAGCTTGGCAATCGAGACTTCGGTGGACTTCACAAAGGCAATGACTTCGCTGCCCACCTTCAATTCAAGATCGCGCACCGAACGAGTAGTGATGACCGATGTGACAATTCCAGAAGCGGTTTGCACGTCGATTTCGGAAACCACTTCGCCTTCCAGAATTTCCTTGATGACGCCCTTGAACTGGTTGCGGACGTTGATCGCTTTGATGGTCATGATGAGGCTTCCTGTCTGATTGAGCACATCCGCGTGGATGGCAGGCCTTCAAAGTGCACTGCCTTTAACCACAACAAAAGGAATATATAATTATCTATTTATATCTTATTGGAATATGCGATCTGTTTGCCACAGGGGCTTTCCCTGCTGAAAGCGGTACTTCAGTTAAGAACTAAAACGAATTAATAAATACAAAATCAGTATTTATCGTTATAAAAATTTACGCGTAATCTCCAGTCATCCCGTCATTCATCACCACAGTGAAGTGCCCCATGAATCCGACTGACAACCTTATCGACTTCGCCAGCTACCGCAAACGCAAACAGGCTCAGCAACGGGCACGGGCCATGTGGGAGATGTATGCACGCAACGCAGGTTTACAGGCATTCCAGTGGGTGCAAGCTTCCACCGAGACTCGTCACGCGTGAACATCAATGAACCCTCGCGCTTTCTGGCGAGCGCCGATGAACCTGTACTGGATCTAAATAGCCTGGAACATCAGGAAGAAGACGCCAACTGCGAACGGGTCGCACAGAATCTTCAGCGTTTGCGCAGCAAGCGTCATCTGTCCCTTGATGCCCTGGCACGCCAGTGTGGCGTGAGTCGGGCAATGCTGGCGCAGATTGAATCCGGACGCAGCGTGCCGTCCATCAAGGTGCTGTGCAAAATCGCCAAAGGTTTGAAGGTATCGGTGGCCGCGTTTCTAGAGCATCGGGCCTTTGAGGGTGTGGCCGTGTTGTCGGCAAGCCAGAGCAAACGTCTGGTCAGTGCCAACGGTGCGTTCGTCAGCCGCGCACTGTTCCCTTTCGATGTAGCGCGCCAATCGGAGTTTTACGAACTGCGCCTTAGCCCGTTGGGTGAAGACCAATCCGAAGGCCATGGCCCTGGTGTTCAGGAAAATCTTGTGGTGGCTCAAGGTGTTCTGGAGATCAGCGTCAACGATGAACGCTATCTACTTTCCACGGGCGACTCGATCCTGTTTTATGCGGACCAGCCCCACCGCTATCGCAATCCTGCCGACAGTGAAGCAGTGGCTTATCTGGTGGTGACCTACCCCGAACGCCTGGACTGAAACCTGAATGACTGAATAACTGTAGGAGCGAGCTCGCTCGCGATGGACGTTAACGATGATGCGTGTTTTCAGATTAAACGCGCCAGCATTGAGTTCATCGCGAGCGAGCTCGCTCCTACAGGTGCAGGTCAGGTATCAGCAGGTGCAGCACATCAGCGGCATGCCATTGCAGCTCATCATCATCGGCATGCTGCAGTCGTTCATCATTTTCATCATCAGGGCGCAGCAGTTTTTCATCATGTCCATGTTCATGCCGGCCATCGGCATGATTTTGCACATCATGCCGTCCGCCATCATGGTGCATTCCATCACGCACTTCATCATTGGCATTGGCATGCCCATCATCGGCATCATCATGTTTGCCATCGGCATGGTCATGCTCGCCGAAGACATGCACATCATGCTCATGTTGCCGCAGTGCATCATCATCGGCATGCCGCAGTTCATCATCATCTGCATCATTTCAGCGCTGTTCTTGAACATCGCCATGTCCATGCCAGCGGCCGGCATCATCTTGCACATCATGCCGTCGTCCATCATGTCGCAGGTCATGGTCGCCATCATCATCGGCATGCCCATCATCGGCATCATTGGCATGTTGGCGTTCATCGGCATTTGCATCTGCATGGCGTTCATCATGGTGTCGCTCCCTGAAGGATTGGATAGTTGGACGAAGCTGATGGGGCCGATTCTAGGGAACTGGCCAGGCGCAACAAGCTGGCGGTCAAACAGCCAAAGTCGATGTCGGGGCAGCTTTAACGAGGCAGGCAGGACGGAGATTTCCGTTGTGACGGACAAACCTCTTCATTCACGGAAAAAAACAAAACCATGACGCGGGTTCTTCGGCTGCAGATATGCCAATTGCGTCTATTTAAATAACCGAAGGAAATAATCGTTCTAAATGACACTGAATTTCAGGCAAAAAAAATCCCAGGCAGCTGATGGACGCCCGGGATTTAAAAATGCATAAACCGTGGTGGTGAACGCGGGGCGAATATTACGGAATATTTCCCCGTGTAACAAGATATTTAATGTACCGTCCGGTTACTAAATTCTCTAAGCCTCTAAATAACCAGATATTTTTTAAGGTTACCGTCGAAACTACTTGAGCTGCAGGTTGCGGGCATTTTGTTTGTAGGAGCGAAGCTTGCTCGCGAAGAATGGTCGGACAACGCGATCATTCCGGCAGCTCGCGTTATCGTTGACGTCCATCGCGAGCAAGCTTCGCTCCTACAGAAACCAGCGGTACTCCCGTGCACTGATGTCGTGCATGAATGCCAAATGGTCCTGACGCTTGTTCTCGCAGTACACATCGACAAACTCCGCCCCCAAACCTTCACGCAGTTGCGGGTTGCCCTGCATGGACTGCACGGCTTCCAGCATTTCCAGCGGGAAATCAATGCCGCTACTGCGGTCGTCATTGAGCGGTGCAATCGGTTCGCGACCGCTCTCCAAACCTTGTTCCAATCCCACCAGTATCGCGGCGAGCACCAGGTAAGGGTTGGCATCGGCGCCGGCAAGGCGATGTTCGATGCGCAGGTTTTTAGTGTCCGATTCCGGCACCCGCAGGCAGGCGTCGCGATCTTCAAAGCCCCAACTGGCGCGCGATGCGACGTTCACTGTGCCGCTCAAACGGCGCATCGCATTGTGATTTGGGGCAAAGATCGGCATGCAATGGGGCAACACGTCCAGGCAACCGGCCACTGCGTGACGAAGCGCTTGTTGCCCGTTCGCCGCCAAGAGGTTGTTGCCCGCTTTGTCGTAAAGGCTCACATGCACATGCATGCCGCTGCCGGGGTGCTGCAAGTACGGTTTGGCCATGAAGCTGGCGCGATAGTTGTGCTTGAGCGCCACACCACGGGTACTGCGGCAAAACAACGCCGCCCAGTCGGCCGCGCGCAAACCGTCATCGAGGTGGCCGAAATTGATTTCGAACTGACCAGGGCCCAGTTCGGCGGTGATCACCGTGGCATCGATGCCTTGCATCCGTGCGGTCTTGACCATTTCATCGAGCACCGGGGCAAATCGCGAGAGCCGTTCGATGTGCATGTTTGGCTGATCATCGGTGTCGCCGGTCAGTGGATCGCGGGCGAACTGCGGCAAGCCATCACGCAAGTGACTATCGAACAGATAGAACTCCAACTCGAACGCCACGACGGGGAAGATGCCTTTGCGGCCAAGCCGATCCAGTACCTGTGCCAGCACCTCCCGTGGTTCGAAGACGATCGGTTTTTCCGTGCCGTCGGAGGTGATCAGCATCTGCCCCAACGGTTCTTTTTCCCAACTCACCAACTTGAGTGTGCCGGGGACCAGGCGCCGTTGCGCATCCGGATCGCCGTCGTTGAAGCAGTAGTCGCCGATCTTGAACAGCCCGCCCTGAGTGCCGAGCAACACGCAGTTCTGCGGCAACTTTAGCGCGCTGCCAGCCGCCACTTTTTCCAGCATCTCGATCGGGTAGCGCTTGCCGTAGAAATGCCCCGGGATGTCCAGGGAGATCAGGTCGACATAGCGCACGTCGGGGTTGCGCTGGCGGAATCCACGTACTTCGGCCAGCAGATCAGAGCACACAGCATCCATCGTTTTGTTCCTTGTTGTTTTATCAGGTGTAAACCCAAAGCACGCGGGTCGGTTGGTCCGAGAGGTTGCCGTAGCGGCAATGGGCATGACTGGCCAGCTGGAAACTGTCACCAGCGTGCAAGGTCACCGGCTCGTCGTTATCCAGCCACAGCGTCAATTCGCCCTCCAGGACATAACCGCCCTGCTCCGAGCTGTCTTTCATATGCCGGTCACCGCTGCTGGCGCCGGGCTCCAGTTGACTTTCGAGCATGGAAAAGGACGCGCGCATTTTCGGCGAGACCAGGATGTCGGTGATTCCGTCGGCGTAATACAGCGTGCGACGTTCATCCGGCCGTGTCACCCAAGGCAAGGCCATGGGTTTGGGCAGGCTGTAGAAATAGGTGGTTGGCACGCCGAGGGTTTCGCTGATGGCGGTCAAGTCCGCCACCGTCGGGCGGGACAACCCGCGCTCGACCTGCGATAAAAAACCCACGGAGCGGCCGATTTTGTCCGCCAGGTCTTTCAGGGTGTATTTTTTGTGTTTGCGCAGGTCCTGGATCAGGATCGCCAGCGCCGAAATCTCTTCTTGCATGTCCATCTAAAGGCTTCCAGAAAATGCCGTTTCAAATGCTGTCGCGCAGCCGGTACCAGGCTTTGCCGATGGCTTCCAGCGGCGCTGCCATGTATTTGCCACCGGGAAAGCTGCCGTTGCTCAACCCTTGATACAACGCCAACTCGTCCGGCTGACCGAGTATTGCATCGCTGACTGCCCGCGCCCCGGCCAGGGTTGGCAGTACGCCGTGCCCGGAGTAACCCTGCAACCAGTACAGGTCGCCGCGTCGACCGATGTCCGGCGTACGTTTGAGGGTCAGGTCGATGTGACCGCCCCAGGCGAACTCCAGCTCGACACCTTTGAGTTGGGGGAACACACGTTCCAGACAAGGCCGGGTTGCGCCGGCGATGTCCTTCGGCATGCCACCCAGGTAGGTGCAGCCACCGCCGAACAGCAGCCGGTTGTCGGGTGTGCGCCGAAAATAATCGAGCACGAACTGGTTGTCGGTGACGCACACGTTGCTCGGAAGAAGCGCAGTCGCCTGCGCCTCGGACAGTGGCGCGGTGGCTACCTGATAGGTGCCGACGGGCAACACGCAACTCGCCAGCTGCGGATCGAGTCGATCCAGATAGGCATTGCAGGACAGTACCAACACGTGCGCACGAATACGACCGTGTTCTGTGGTCACCACGTACCCGTCGCCGTCCTCGTGATAACTCAGGGCTTTGCTTTGTTCATGAATGACGCCGCCGGCCCGCTCGATCGCGGCGGCCAGGCCCAGCGCCAGTTTCAGGGGATTCAAGTGCCCACCTTCGGGATCGAACAGGCCGGCCTGATAACGCTCACTGGCAACCCATTCGGGCAGCTGATTGCGCTCAATGAATTGCAAACCATCGTGCCCCCATTTATGGCTGGCCTCGTGCTGCCATTCGGTCAACAGGCTGACCCTTCGTGGCATCACCGAGGTCCAGAGGTGCCCGGCGCGGTAGTCGCAATCGAAACCATGGCGTGCCGGCAGTTCACGCAACTCCCGCGCCGCCCAGCGCATTCCGTCCCACAGTCGTCGTGCGCGCTCATAGCCGAGCGCAGCTTCCAGCGGCGGCATGTCACAGGACCAGCCCAGAATCGCCTGCCCGCCATTACGTCCCGAAGCCGCCCAGGCTACGCGGCTGGCTTCTAGCAATGTCACGCGTTTGCCGGCCAAGGCCAGGCGCAAGGCGGTGTGTAATCCGCTGAAGCCGGCGCCGATGATCAGCACTTCGGTGCTTTGCTCGCCCTTGAATGGCGGACGATTTTTTACCTGATCGGCGCAGGAATGGGCGTAATAGCTGGCGACGTGTTGGGTGGATTGCTGAAACATTACCGGCTCCGTGAAATTTTATAGTTTTAATTTCATGAAAAAATACATGATAAATTTCATGCGGGCAATGGTTTGATGCCGATCGGATGTGGGTACGCGTAGCCCCTGTAGGAGCCGGCTTGCTGGCGAAGACTGAGTACCATCCAACATCAATACCGACTGACCCACCGCTATCGCGAGCAAGCTTTGCTCCTGCAGGCCCCGTAAACACTGACTTAAAGTCCAACGCCGCGCGTTTATCGGAGCGCAGAAAAAGCTCTTGCAAACTATGTATTACGGTATACCATCAGACCTACAAATAGATAAAAACCGCGTCACACCACCCGAGGACCGTCCAATGATCGATGCCGCCATCTATAAACAAGTCATGGGTTCGTTCCCGTCCGGCGTGACGGTGATCACCACGCTCGATGACGACGGGCAAATCGTCGGCCTGACTGCCAGCGCCTTCAGTTCATTGTCCATGGACCCGGCATTGGTCCTGTTCTGCCCCAACTACAGCTCAGATTCCTACCCGGTACTGATCAAGAACAAACGCTTTGCCATTCACGTGTTGTCTGGCGGCCAGCAGAGCGAAGCCTATGCCTTCGCCCGCAAAGGCAAGGACAAGGCGCTGGGGATCGAATGGACGTTGAGCGAGCTGGGCAACCCGATCCTCGCCAACGCAACGGCGGTCATCGAATGCGAGTTGTGGCGCGAATATGAAGGCGGCGACCACGCAATCATGGTCGGCGCGGTGAAGAACCTGATCGTGCCCCGGCATACCACCGGCCCGCTGGTTTATTGCCACGGCAAGATGGGTGCTTTGCCGGTTGTTGCTTGATCCCAGAGTCAACGCATTCCCTGTAGGAGCGAGCTCGCTCGCGATGGACGTGAACGATAACGCGTAGAACCAGATACCCAACTGCGCCTACGGTTTTTTCGCGAGCGAGCTCGCTCCTACAAGTAAGCGGAAAATTTTGCAGACACTTCGTATTATGGTATACCAACAATCAGCAGGCCCGCAGTCGACAGGCCAACAACAAAAGATCCGAGGTAGCGTCATGAAATTTTCCCTGTTCGTACACATGGAACGTTGGGACGAAAGCGTCAGCCACCGTCAGCTGTTCGAAGATTTGACCGAACTGACGCTGATGGCCGAGGCCGGTGGTTTCAGCACCGTATGGATCGGTGAACACCACGCCATGGAATACACCATATCGCCAAGCCCGATGCCGCTGCTGGCCTACCTGGCCGCCAAGACCACCACGATCCATCTGGGCGCAGGCACCATCATTGCGCCGTTCTGGCATCCGCTGCGGGTAGCCGGTGAATGCGCGCTGCTGGATGTGATCAGCAACGGTCGCATGGAAGTCGGCCTGGCTC
This sequence comes from Pseudomonas sp. ERMR1:02, assembly GCF_002277815.1. Lineage (GTDB taxonomy): Bacteria > Pseudomonadota > Gammaproteobacteria > Pseudomonadales > Pseudomonadaceae > Aquipseudomonas. Next base: position 32,210 of record NZ_NKJI01000011.1, on the reverse strand, counting down.
GCGGCGCCTATCAGGTTGAATTCGACCGCATGGCCGGCGGCATGCCGGCATCGAGCGGCGGCCAGGCATTGCGCGAAATGGTTCCGGTGGTGCGCGCACTGTGGCAAGGCGACTACGCCCATGACGGCGACATCTGGAAATTCCCGACCTCCACCAGCGTGCCCAAGCCGATCCAGCAGCCAAACCCGCCGATGTGGATCGCTGCCCGCGACCCCGACTCGCACAACTTCGCCGTGGCCAATGGTTGCAACGTCATGGTTACGCCGCTGATGAAAGGCGACGAAGAAGTCCTCGACCTGAAGAACAAATTCCAGACCGCGCTGGACAACAACCCGGACGTACCGCGCCCGCAATTGATGGTGCTGCGTCATACCCACGTGCACGCAGTCGATGATCCCGAGGGCTGGAAAGTCGGTGCCAAGGCGATCGCGAAGTTCTACCGCACCTTCGATGCCTGGTTCGGTAACAAACAAACCCCGGTCAACGGCTTCCTGGCGCCGAGCCCGGAAGAAAAATTCGTCGGCCGTCCGGAGTTCGAACTGGAAAGTCTGCACAAGACCGCCATGATCGGTACCCCGGAAGAAATCATTCCACGCATCAAGTACTACCAGGAACTGGGCGTTGATGAGTTCAGCTTCTGGTGCGACAACAGCCTGCCCCACGCGGAAAAGAAAAAGTCCCTGGAGCTGTTTATCAAGCATGTGGTGCCAGCGTTCCGCTGAACGCCCCCACCTTGTAGGAGCGAGCTCTGCTCGCGATGGACGTCAACGATAACGCTCCATGTCTGAATGATTGATCGTTCCCACGCTCTGCGTGGGAATGCATCCCGTGACGCTCTGCGTCACCATTGCGCAAGTCTTGAGTCCTGCGTCGTCAGCGGAACGCAGAGCGTCCCTGGCGGCATTCCCACGCAGAGCGTGGGAACGATCATCATCTTGATCGTTCCCGCATGTATCGAACTGTATCTACAGACCCGCCCGATACATAAGGTTTCACCCACCTATTTTTCTGAAACAGACCAGACACCTCACCGCGCTTAACTGTGAACCGCGGTTTGAGGCAGTCATCGCTCCCGACAAGCTATACCTGTCGAAGCAACTTCCCGTGCAAGCCCACCTAACTCATCGTTTGCAAGGAGATCTCCACCCATGAATGTGCATTTTTTGAAAAGTAACCCCGACAAAAAACGCCGCCACCTGGTGAGCTCCTCCGTCCTCGCTTTCACCCTGATGCAGCTAGGTGCACTGGCCGCCACCAACGCGCAGGCCAGCGACACCGCACCTGTGGCAGCCAAGACCACAACCGCCGCCCAAACCCCGTTCGGCCCGCTCAAGCATGTCAACGCCGGTTTACTCAGCGTGGCCTACGCCGAAACCGGCCCCGCCAACGGCCCGGTGGTGATTCTTCTGCACGGCTGGCCTTACGACATTCACAGCTATGACCAAGTCGCGCCACTACTCACGGCAAAGGGCTACCGGGTGCTGATGCCTTATGCTCGGGGTTATGGCGATACGCATTTCCTGTCGGACAAAACCGTACGCAACGGCCAACCCGCCGCACTGGCCAGTGATGTCATCGACTTCATGGACGCACTGAAAATCAAACAGGCCGTACTCGGCGGCTACGATTGGGGCGCGCGTTCGGCCGATATCGTTTCGGCGCTCTGGCCGGAGCGGGTGAAGGCGCTGGTTTCGGTCAGCGGCTATCTCATTGGCAACCAGGAAGCGGGCAAGAATCCGTTGCCGCCAAAAGCTGAATTGCAATGGTGGTACCAGTTCTACTTCGCCACCGAGCGTGGTCGTGCGGGCTATGAAAAGAACACCCACGACTTTGCCAAGTTGATCTGGCAGCTGGCTTCGCCAAAGTGGGCGTTCGATGACGCCACCTTCGATCGCAGCGCTGGTGCACTGGACAACCCCGATCATGTCGCCATCACGGTCTTCAATTACCGCTGGCGCCTGGGCCTGGTTCAGGGCGAAACCAAATATGATCCGTTAGAGCAGACACTCGCCAAGGCCCCGTCCATCAGCGTGCCGACCATTACCATGGAAGGCGACGCCAACGGCGCACCGCATCCCAAAGCCGAGGACTTCCGCCAACGTTTCACCGGCAAGTATGAGTACCGGCTCATCAGCGGTGGTATCGGCCACAACTTGCCGCAAGAAGATCCGCAGGCCTTTGCCAAGGCCATCGTCGACGCCGATCACCTTTGATATCAAAACTCCGAGCCGTACGGCTGCCGTCCTTTCTCGAAAACTGAATGAATGCTTCTGAATTATTCAGTTTTCGAAACGCTCGCTCATGGCTACCTTGGCCGCATGTCTGGCAAGCACTTGGGCTGCGATCTTTTGATCCAACGAGGCTCGTTAAAAGGCAACTTATTAATACGACTCGAGGTAAGTCCCATGTCTGAACAAACCCTGGCTGTACACGCCCCCTACAACGGCGCGGTCGTCGGTCATGTGGCCATTTCCACCGAGGCCGATGTCGAGCAGGCGTTGACTGTCGCACACGGCCTTTTCCGTGACCGTGACCAGTGGCTGTCCAAGCCTCGGCGTATTGAAATCCTCCACCGTGCCGCCGAGTTGATCGGTGAGCGCAAGGTCGAGATCGCGACTCAAGCCGCCAGCGAAGGCGGCAAGCCGCTGAAGGATTCGCTCGCCGAAGTCGAGCGCGGCATCGACGGCATCCTCAACAGCATCGAGGTTTTGCGCAGCGAGGGCGGCCACGTGATCCCCATGGGACTGAATGCCGCCTCGGCCAACCGTGTGGCGTTCACGCAGTTCGAGCCGATCGGCGTGGTCGCGGCCGTCTCGGCGTTCAACCATCCGTTCAACCTGATCGTGCATCAAGTGATACCGGCCATCGCCGTCAGCGCACCAGTGATCGTCAAACCCGCGGCCAACACCCCGCTCAGTTGCCAGACGCTGATCGATATCCTGGCCGAGGCCGGTCTGCCCAAAGGTTGGGCACAGATGGTGCTGCCGACCGACAACGCCATCACCGGCAAACTGGTGTCCGACCCACGGGTGGGTTTCTTCAGTTTCATCGGCTCGGCGGCGGTGGGCTGGATGCTGCGCTCGACCCTCGCACCGGGCACCCGCTGCGCGCTGGAACACGGCGGTGCAGCACCGGTGATGCTTACCGCCGATGCCGACCTCGACGACGCACTTCCGCGCATCGCCCGTGGCAGCTTCTTCCACGCCGGACAGGTCTGCGTAAGCGTGCAACGGATTTTCTGCCACCGCAGCATCGCCGAACAGGTCGCCGTGCGGCTGGGCCAGATGGGCGACGCCATGGTGGTCGGTGACCCGACCGACCCGCGTACCGATGTCGGCCCGCTGATCGCTGAACGCGAAGTGAACCGCGTAAGCCAATGGGTGAATGACGCCGTCGCCGGCGGTGCACGCCTGATCAGCGGTGGCCGCGCACTGGACAACAACTGCTATGCGCCAACCGTACTGCTGAACCCGTCCATCGATTCAAACGTGATGCAAAAGGAAGTGTTCGGCCCGGTGGTGGCGGTGTATGCCTACGACACCCTGAGCGACGCGATCCAGTTGGCCAACGCCCTGCCCTACGCCTTCCAGGCCGCCGTATTCACCCAGAACCTGGACACCGCCATGCAGTGCTACCAGGACCTGAACGCCACGGCGGTGATGGTCAATGAAAGCACCACGTTCCGCGTCGACTGGATGCCGTTCGCCGGGGCGAGCCTGTCAGGACATGGCGTGGGCGGGATTCCTCACACCATGAAGGACATGCAGGTCGAGAAGATGATGGTCTGGCGCTCTCGGGCTGTGCGGGGTTGAAAACCGGCTCTCACCTGTTGGCCAAAAGCTGAAGCACGGCTTGTTCAATAGCTCAGGGGTGTAGATCGACACCCGTACCTGTAGGAGCCGGCTTGCTGGCGATGGCGGTGTATCAGGCAATGCAATGTTGACTGGACTGCCGTCTTCGCCAGCAAGCCGGCTCCTACAGGGGGAGGCGTACCCACTTCAGGAGCCGATGTAACCGAACATCATGGCCGGCGCAATGCTCGCCGCACCTCTCGACGTAGCGTAACGCTGACTCGGCAATGGCACCTCTTGAGGTACCCGCTACACTCTTTGGCTCCGCTGCAAGAGCGGCCAAACTCTCGTTTCCTGATCTGGAGGTACGTCATGAGCGACAGCAGCGAACTCAAGACTTTCACGGGCTGGGCAGCAACAGCCGCCGGCGCCCCGCTGGAGCGTTATAGCTACGATCCCGGTCCCTTGGGTGAAGAGGAAGTTGAAGTCGCCGTGGAGTATTGCGGCGTCTGTCATTCCGACCAGTCGTTGATCGACAACGAATGGGGCGTCAGCCAGTACCCCTTTATCCCGGGCCACGAGGTGGTCGGCCGTATCGTACGGATGGGCGCAATGGTGCGCGGGCTGGAAACGGGACAACAGGTGGGCATTGGCTGGTTCAAAGGCAGCTGCATGCATTGCGCCTCCTGCATCGAAGGCTCGCACCAGCTCTGCAACACAGCCAAGCCCACCATCATCGGCAGCAATGGAGGCTTCGCCGATCGGCTGCGTTCGCACTGGGCCTGGGCCCTTCCAATTCCAGAAGGCCTCGACCCGGCCTTGGCCGGACCGTTGTTCTGCGCAGGTTCCACGGTGTTCAACCCGCTGGTGCTGTTCAACGTCAAACCCACTGACCGGGTCGGCGTCGTGGGCATCGGCGGCCTCGGTCACCTGGCGTTGCGCTTCCTCAACGCCTGGGGCTGCGAAGTCACGGCCTTCACGTCGTCATTGAGCAAGCAGGAAGAAGCCAAGCGCCTGGGCGCGCACAATGTCGTCGCCTCGACCGACAGCAACGCACTTAAGGCCATTGCCGGAACCCTGGATTTTCTGCTGGTCACCGCCAACGCCAACCTCGACTGGCCAGCCATGCTCGCCACCCTGCGCGGCAAGGGTCGCCTGCATTTTGTGGGCGTCGTGCCCGGCGCGATTCCAGTGCATGTGTTTGACCTGCTTCCCCAGCAAAAAACCTTGTCCGCCTCACCGGTCGGCTCGCCTGCCACCACGGCGAAAATGCTGGAGTTCTGCGCACGCCATCAGATCCAGCCGCAGGTCGAGCAGTTTCCGATGAGCCAGGTCAACGACGCCATCGATCACCTGCGCAGTGGCAAGGCGCGTTATCGCGTGGTGCTGGATGCCAGCAAGTAACGGGGGAAAACACGCGTACCTGTAGGAGCCGGCTTGTGGCGATGGCGGTGTATCAGACACTGCATTGTTGACTGGACCGCTACAAGCTGGCTCCTACAGGAGAGCGCTTGATTGCGCAGCCGCAACGGGCCTGCCTGCGATCCAATTGTAGGAGCGAGCCTGCTCGCGAAAAACTTCCAGACAACGCGATCATTCAGACAGCACGCATTATCGTTGACGCCCATCGTCGGAACGCCGCCCGGAGCGGGCTCGCTCCCACAGCAAAAACTTGCGAAAAGCGACGGTAGGCTAAGCTATGTTCAGCTAATTGCTCACGATGCTCGCGTCTGCAGGTTTTGGGTTGTTTCTGGAGAGCGTCTGCAACAGCTATTTCAGACAGGCCCAAACAATTTGCGCAGGACTTGCCGTGATGACCGAGCCCCTTCTCAGTTTTGACGCACTCAAGCGTGCGGCTGCCTCCGGCGAAATCGACACCGTTCTGGTGTGCATGGTCGACATGCAGGGGCGACTGGTCGGCAAGCGATTCCAGGTCGAATTTTTCATCGACAGCGGTCATGAAGAAACCCACTGCTGCAATTACCTGCTGGCCGACGACATCGACATGGAACCGGTGCCTGGCTACGCCGCCGCCAGTTGGAGCAAAGGCTACGGCGATTTTGTGCTCAAACCCGACATGCGCACCTTGCGCAAGGTGCCCTGGCTCGAGTGCACGGCGCTGGTGCTGTGCGATGTGCTCGACCATCACCATCGCCAGGACTTGCCCCACAGCCCGCGGGCAATCCTGAAAAAACAGGTCGAGCGCCTGCGTGAACGCGGCTACACCGGGATGTTCGCCTCCGAGCTTGAGTTTTATCTGTTCGACGAAACCTACGAGGCCATCCACGAGCGCAACTACCACAAGCCAAAAACCGCCGGGCACTACATCGAGGACTACAACATCCTGCAGACCACCCGCGAAGAACCGGTGCTGCGGGCGATCCGCAAGCATCTACAGGCCTGCGGCATTCCGGTGGAAAATTCCAAAGGGGAATGGGGCCCGGGCCAGGAGGAAATCAACATCCGCTACGCCGATGCCATGACCATGGCCGACCATCACGTCATCATCAAGCACGCCTGCAAAGAGATCGCGCAACTGCAGGGCAAGGCGATCACGTTCATGGCCAAATGGCGCTATGACGCCGCTGGCTCCAGCAGCCATATTCACAATTCGCTGTGGGATAAAAACGCGAAAAAACCGCTGTTCTTCGACGCCAAGGCCGAGTTCGGCATGTCGAAGCTGATGCGCTCCTGGGTGGCCGGGCAGCTCAAATATGCCAACGACATCACCTGTTTTCTTGCGCCCTACATCAACTCCTATAAACGCTTCCAGGCCGGCACCTTCGCACCAACCCGTGCGGTGTGGAGTTGCGACAATCGCACCGCCGGTTTCCGTTTATGCGCCGAAAGCAGCAAGTCCATTCGCATCGAATGCCGCATCGGCGGGGCCGATCTCAACCCTTATCTGGCCTTCGCCGCGCTGATCGCTGCGGGGCTGGCGGGCGTCGACGAAAAGCTCAGCCTAGACCCACCCTTCGAAGGGGATGCCTACGTCGACGAGCGACTGCCCGAAGTGTCCAAGACCCTGCGTGAAGCCAGCGCCGCCCTCAAGGGCTCGAGCATGTTGCGCGAAGCGTTCGGTGACGACGTGGTCGACCACTACGTACACACCGCCGAGTGGGAACAGAAAGAGTACGACCGGCGAATCACCGATTGGGAACTGCAGCGCGGCTTCGAGCGCTATTGAGATCTCCCTGTTTGTAAAAGAAGTCGAGAAAATCATGACTGCGAAGATTCAGCTCATATCCCCGGTCGACGGCCGGGTCTACGCCGAGCGTCAATGCGCCGACGTTATCCAACTCGAAAAGGCACTGGACGCGGCCGCATCCGCCCAGGCGCAATGGAAACGCCGGCCATTGAGTGAACGCGCGGTTTTTTGCAGTGCCGCAGTGGACGCGATGCTGGCCATGACGGATGAAATAGTCCCGGAACTGGCCTGGCAAATGGGCCGACCGGTGCGTTATGGCGCGGGCGAGCTGCGCGGCTTCGAAGAGCGTGCCCGGCATATGATCGCCATTGCGCCGCAGGCGTTGGCAGACGTTGAACCCACGCCAATCAACGGTTTTCGCCGACATATCAAACGCGAGCCGCTGGGCACGGTGTTGGTAGTCGCCCCGTGGAATTACCCCTACCTGACCGCCGTCAATACGATCATCCCGGCGCTGATGGCGGGCAACAGCGTCATCCTCAAACACGCGTCGCAAACGCTGCTGGTCGGTGAACGTTTTGCCGAGGCCTTTCGCCGGGCGAATCTGCCTGAAGGGTTGTTCCAGAACCTTGTACTCAGTCATCTCTATACGTCCGTCGCCATCACCTCTGGAAAGGTGCATCAGGTGAACTTTACCGGTTCAGTGGACGGCGGCAAGAACATGGAACACGCTGCCGTCGAAAGTTTCCTCGGCCTGGGCCTGGAGCTCGGCGGCAAAGACCCGGCCTACGTTCGCGCCGATGCCAACCTCGAATACACAGTGGAAAACCTGGTGGATGGCAGCTTCTTCAACTCCGGGCAAAGCTGCTGTGCCGTGGAACGGATCTATGTCGATCAGAAAATCTACCCGGTGTTTATCGAGCGCTTCGCTGCCCTGACTCGCCAATACGTGCTGGGTAATCCACTGGACGAAGCCACCACGCTGGGCCCGATGGTGAACCCGGGCGCGGCTGATTTTGTGCGCGGCCAGATCGCCGCCGCACTGAGCCAGGGCGCTAAGGCGCTGATCGGCCCACAGGACTTTGCCGTCGACGTGCCGGGCAGCGCCTACCTCGCGCCGCAAGTGTTGGTCGATGTCACCCATCAAATGTCGGTCATGCGCGATGAAAGCTTTGGCCCGGTGGTCGGCATCATGCCGGTGGCCAGCGATGAGGAAGCCATTGCCTTGATGAACGACAGTGAGTTCGGGCTCAGTGCGTCGATCTGGACCCAAGACCTCGCCGCCGCCGAACGCCTGGGCAACGAGATAGACACCGGCACCGTGTTCATGAATCGCTGCGATTACCTGGACCCGGCCCTGGCCTGGACCGGGGTGAAGAACAGTGGACGCGGCGTGACGCTGTCGCGTCTGGGCTACGAACACCTGACCCGAGCCAAATCCTTCCATTTGCGCCACGAGATCTGAGCCATGAGCCTGACCGGAAACTGGAACTACCCCACGAGCATTCGCTTCGGTGTCGGCCGCATCAGCGAACTGGCCGAGGTCTGTCGCAGCCAGGGTATCCAGCGACCGTTACTGGTCACCGACAGTGGCCTGGGGCGGGCCCCGATCACCACGGCAGCGCTACAATCGTTGCTCGATGCGGGCTTAGGTGCTGCGCTGTTTTGCGATCTCAAGCCCAACCCGGTCGAAGCCAACCTGGCAGGCGGGCTCGACGCCTGGCGTGCGGGAAACCACGACGGCGTGGTGGCCTTTGGCGGTGGCAGTGGCCTGGACATGGGCAAGCTCATTGCGTTCATGAGCGGACAGACCCGGCCGGTGTGGGATTTCGAGGACATCGGCGACTACTGGACCCGTGCCGATGAAAGCCGCATCGCCCCAATCATCGCGGTACCGACCACCGCGGGCACGGGCTCTGAAGTGGGCCGCGCGGCGGTGATCATCGACGATCTCACCCACACCAAACGCATCATCTTCCACCCGAAAATGATGCCACGGGTGGTCATCAGCGACCCGGCCCTGACCGTTGGCATGCCGGCAAAAGTCACCGCCGGTACGGGCATGGACGCGTTGTCGCACTGCCTGGAGGCGTACTGCGCTCCCGGATTTCATCCCATGGCCGATGGCATCGCGGTAGAAGGCATGCGCCTGGTGACCGATGCACTGGTGCGTGCGGTTCACACCCCTTCCGACCTCGATGCACGGGGAAAAATGCTGGCGGCTGCGGCGATGGGTGCCACCGCGTTCCAGAAAGGCCTGGGCGGCATGCACGCCCTCGCGCATCCGATTGGCGCGCTGTACGACACCCACCACGGCATGACCAATGCCACCCTGATGCCCTACGTCCTGAAATTCAATCGCCCGGCCATCGAGGAGCGCATCACGCGCCTGGCTGCTTACTTACATCTGCCCTCCCCGGGCTTCAACAGCTTTCTGGCCTTCGTCCTCAAGTTGCGCAAGGACATCGCCGTGCCCCATACGTTGTTTGAGCTGGGGGTGGATGACAAGCAGGCCGATCTGATCGCGGACATGGCGATTGTCGACCCGTCGGCCGGTGGCAACCCGTTGCCGTTGACCCGGGCCGGCGTGGCAGAAATTTTTGAAGCGGCTTTCCACGGCCGTCTGTAGGAGCGAGCATGCTCGCGATGGACGTCAACGATAACGCTGGGAACCTGATACCCCGCGTCGTCCTCAAATCCATCGCGAGCAGGCTCGCTCCTACAGAAAAGCAAGGTCGCAGCCTACGGCGGCTCAGTTCAGCCTGTACAAAAACCTGACAAGGGGCACACATGATGAACCCAGCAAGCCAGCCCGGCACCGAGGCGCACGACGATGACGTCAAGGTGCTGCACAGCATGGGCTATGCCCAGCAGCTCTCGCGACGAATGGGTGTTTTCTCCAACTTTGCGATTTCCTTTTCGATCATCTGCATCCTCTCCGGTGGCATCAACTCACTCGCCCAGGGCACCTCGGGCTCGGGCGGTGCGTCGATTGGCATCGGCTGGCCGATCGGTTGCCTGATTTCCGGGGTGTTCGCCCTGGCCATGGCGCAGATTTCCTCCGCCTACCCGACCGCTGGCGGCCTGTACCACTGGGGTTCAATCCTCGGCAACCGTTTCACCGGCTGGCTCACGGCCTGGTTCAATCTGCTGGGGCTGGTCACGGTGCTCGGCGCCATCAACGTCGGCACCTATTACTTCTTTTTCGGCGCCTTCGGACCGGCGCTGGGCATGGAAGACACCACCACGACACGGGTGATTTTCCTGGCGATCCTCACCGGCCTCCAGGCCTTGTGTAACCATCTGGGGATCGGCCTGACCGCGAAGCTCACCGACTTTTCAGGTTATCTGATCTTCGCCACCGCACTCGCGCTGACCATCGTCTGCCTGATTTCGGCGCCCAGTTTCGAGTTTTCCCGGCTGGTGACCTTCGGCAACTATTCCGGCGAGGTTGGTGGCAGCGTTTGGCCAAAGGTCTCCAACGGCTGGATTTTCATGCTTGGTCTGTTACTGCCGATCTACACCATCACCGGCTACGACGCTTCCGCGCACACCTCCGAGGAGACCCGCAATGCGGCCGTTTCCGTACCGCGCGGCATGGTCATGTCGGTGATCTGGTCGCTGCTGTTTGGCTGGGTCATGCTCAGCGCGTTCGTGCTGATGCTGCCGAGCATGGACGGGGCGGCCAAGCAAGGCTGGAACGTATTCTTCTGGGCCATGAACACCCAGGTGAATCCGCTGCTCAGGGATGCGCTGTACGTGGCGATTTTCATCTCGCAGGTGCTGTGTGGTTTGGCGACCGTGACCTCGGTTTCGCGCATGATCTTCGCCTTCTCCCGCGACGGCGGCCTGCCTTGCTCGAAAGCGCTGTCCTCGGTCTCGCCGAAATTTCGCAGCCCGGTGGCGGCGATCTGGACCGGCTCCACCCTTGCGGTTCTGTTTGACTGGGGCTCATCGGTGATCTCGGTCGGTGCGACGCCGGTCTACACCATCGTGGTCTCCTGCACGGTGATCTTCCTGTTCTTTTCGTTCGTCATTCCTATCGTGTTGGGGCTGTTTACCTACGGGACCTCGAAATGGCCGATCATGGGGCCGTGGAACATTGGACGCTTCTGGTATTCGGTGTTTGCCATCCTCTCGGTTCTATCGATGGTGATCATTTTCGTCATCGGCATTCAGCCACCGAATGACTGGGCGTTGTACATCACCATCGGGTTTCTGGTGTTGACCGCGATTGTCTGGTTCGGGTTTGAGGCTCGACGGTTTCAGGGGCCGCCGATTGGGGATGTGATTGTCCGGCGTCAGGCTGAGATTGCTGCGGCTGAGGCGGCTTTGAACAAGCAGACGGGTTTATAAGGGATATTTGATCGTTCCCATGCTCTGCGTGGGAATGCATCCCGTGACGCTCCGCGTCACCATTGCGCAGGACTCAAGCCTTGCGTCGACAGCGGAACGCGGAGCGTCCCTGGCGGCATTCCTTTGCTGCGCGTGGGAACGATCAGTCATTGCACGTTCTTGGGTTCCTCTGCCGGTGCCGTAAACCACTTGTCTTTCGGCACCCGTTTCTCTTCCTCCGGATCCCCCAAATAATGCGGCGACATGATCTGCACGCCGTATTCGTTGAACACATCTTGAATATTGGCGTGCAGCATACTGAGCAGCACGGCACGGGGTCTGGGTTGGCTGGGGATGGCCTGCGCCACCAGGCGATATTCGGGATAGAAATCGGACAGCGCGGTCTGGAATACCTGCGCCGGCGGGTCCTCGAGGATGCCGGGGGTGCGCCTCGCGGCTTCCAGCAACATGGCCTCCACCTGGCGCCACGGTGTGTCGTAGCCGATGGTCACCACTGTATCCACCACGTAGCCGGGGCCCTGCACGGTGCGCGAATAGTTCTTGGTGACCGTGCCGGTGATCATCGAGTTGGGCAAGGTCAGCACTTCTCCCAGGCCTGTGCGGATGCTTGTGGTAAACATGCCCAGTTCGGTCACCGTACCTTCGTATTCGCCAATGCGCACGAACTCACCAGGGCGCAGGGTTCGGGTGTACGTCAGGATCAACCCGGCAGCCGCCTGGCCGACCACGCTGGTGGCACCCAGCGAAATCATCAGACCGATCAGCACCGACAAGCCTTTGAAGGCATCGGTGCCTGCACCGGGCAGATACGGATATGCCATTGCCAATGCAAACAGCCAGATCGCCAGGGAGGTCAGGCGCTGGGTGGGTTGCAGGGTTTCCTGGTTCAGCCAGCTGAAGGTTCCCGGCAGCGCCATGCGTCTGAGTACACGTCGACTGAACGCCGTCGCGCCACGGGCGATGAAGAAAATCGCCAGCGCCACACCTAACCCCGGTATGGCGCCGATGATCGCCTGAAACAAATAGCTGACGACCTCCAGCAGGTATTCGTTGAGGCTTTCACCCCAAGGCCGGGTGTAGGGGAAACGCGACAGGACAAATCCCAGCCACTCATAGGTGAGCAGCAGCAAGACAAGCCATCGCAGCAGCCGAAACAGGCGAATGACCAGCGGGTACAGGTAGTTGGCCTCGATGACCGGAACCCGCCCGATTTTCAGCGCCCGCGTGTGTCGTTCCATCAACTTGGGCAGTCGCTTGAGCAGTCTGCGTCGCAGATAAGCGACGCCCCAGAGCAGCGCAAAATAAATGCCCGTGGCGACTGCCGCCGCGACAAGCGAGCGAAGAATCACCTGCAGATTTCGCGCTTCCCCGGTTTCCGCCACCACCTGGCGTAGCTTTGCGGCCGCGCTCTGCGCTGCCTGCTGGACGGAGGCATAGTCAAGGCTGTCGACATCCTTGGGCGAAACGATAAAGGCGCGACGGGTGCCCAGTAGCACCAGGTAACTGTCCTGGATCGGATCAACGGCAACGGTCAGATTGTCGGACTCATCCAGGGCTTCACTGATCACGGCTTTCGCCCGCTTGACCCGTGCGGCCGGCGCTTCACCGAGAAGTGAGGCACGAAACACCATGATGCTGCGGTTGGCCACTTTCAGTTCGACGGGATCTTCAATCGGTTTTACCGCGTCCTCGGCCCACAGCAGCATTGACCAGAACACGCTGAAAACGACCATCATTGTGGCAGGCAACCTGCTCCGCATGTGTCTATTCCTTAGGTCACAGGTGTGAGGACAGGGTTTACAGAACGCAGCGTAGTTCAGTGGCGGGGTGTTGTCAGATTGGGCCGGTGTGCACGCAGGGCCATGGAAAGCATTACGACTGGACCGTGAAGAATTCCTGATTGCTGGCAGCGGGTTTTCGACCAGTACTCATCCCGTTTTTGAAACGAGCGCAACACAGGTCGCATACGCTAATCTGATCCACGACTCGACGGCTGCGCCCTCACTCATCAGATCAAGGCCTTGCACTCTATGATCATCTCTTCTGCCTCGGACTACCGCGAAGCGGCACGTCGCAAGCTCCCCCGATTTCTGTTCGACTACATCGATGGCGGAGCTTATGCAGAGCATACGTTGAGGGCCAACAGCGCCGATTTGAGTAACGTCAGCCTGCGGCAGCGCATCCTGAAGAATGTCGAAACCCTGAGCCTGGAAACCACTCTTTTCGATCAACGATTGTCGATGCCTATCGTGCTGGCTCCTGTTGGTCTGACCGGGATGTTCGCCCGCCGGGGTGAAGTGCAGGCGGTCAAAGCGGCGCAAAACAAAGGGATCCCGCTGTGCCTGTCGACCGTGTCGGTGTGTTCGATCGAGGAAGTCACGGCAAACACACAACAACCAATCTGGTTCCAACTATATGTGCTGAAAGACCGTGGCTTCATGCGCAACGCGCTGGAGCGCGCGCAAGCCGCCGGGGTGCGCAACCTGGTGTTCACGGTCGACATGCCCACGCCCGGCGCACGGTACAGGGATGCCCACTCGGGCATGTCGGGGCCGTTCGCCTCGTCGCGGCGCATGCTGCAGGCCATGACCCGACCCGATTGGGCGTTCAACGTCGGCCTGATGGGGCGCCCGCATGACTTGGGCAATATCTCGAACTACCTGGGCAAAGCCGTCACGCTTGAGGACTACATGGGCTGGCTGGCCAACAACTTCGACCCCTCGATCAGCTGGAGCGATCTGGAATGGATTCGTGAGTTCTGGAAAGGGCCGATGATCATCAAAGGGATTCTTGATCCCCAGGATGCCCGGGATGCGGTCAGCTTTGGTGCCGATGGGATTGTGGTTTCGAACCATGGCGGCAGGCAGCTCGACGGCGTTCTCTCCACGGTCACTGCCTTGCCACCGATCATGCAGGCGATAGGCAACGATCTGAGTGTGCTGGTCGACTCGGGTATCCGTTCGGGGCTGGATGTCGTACGTATGCTGGCGCTGGGGGCGAAAGGGGTTTTGCTGGGCCGCTCGATGGCGTACGCGCTGGCCGCCGACGGACAACGCGGGGTGGAAAACATGCTGGATATTTTTGCCAGGGAAATGCGCGTGGCAATGACCCTGACCGGAGTGACTTCCATCGATCAAATCGACGAAACGATTCTGGTGCGATCTGTTCGGTGAACAGGCCGACATCCTCAACACAGACAGGAACTGATCCATGCGCATCGCCTTGCTGTCCGACATCCACTTGTCCGTCAACGCAATACCGTTTCCCGAGGTGGATGCCGACATCGTCGTGCTTGCCGGAGACATTGCCCGGCCGGCCCGAGCCATTGAGTGGGCCAAAGCCTGCACCGCTCCAATCGTGTACGTGGCGGGCAATCACGAGTTCTATGGCAGTGACCTGGTTTCAACCTATGAACAGCTGAACAGCTTGTCGCCAGGCACGGGGATCCACGTCCTGGAACGCTCGGAATATGTTCATGACGGCGTGCGTTTTTTGGGCTGCACCCTGTGGTCGGACTATCGTCTGTTCGATGATGCGCAGGATCGGGCCCAAGGTGTTGATCTGGCGACGCAGCTCATCCGCGACTTCAGCCACATCAGAATTTCGCCGGACTTTCCGGACCTGTTCACCCCGGCGGTTTCCCAGCTGATTTTCCTGCAGACCGTCGCCTGGCTCGACGACTGCTTCAACCGGGACGGGACGACGCCTACGGTGGTGGTTTCCCATTTCGCACCGACTCGCTCAAGCATCAGTCCGAATTTCGCCGACTCGCCGATCAACTCGAGTTTTGTCTCGGACCTCGAAGAGCGGATCAAACGCTGGCAACCGGCGCTGTGGTTGCATGGCCATACCCATGGCAGTTTTGACTACCGGGTGGGCAGTACCCGCGTCATTTGCAACCCGCGGGGTTATGCCAAAAACGGAGTGAACGAGAATCCTGATTTTGATAGTGCGCTGGTGATTGAGCTGTGATCGCCAGAGCTCATCAGATGTGCCCTTTGTAGGAGCTGGCTTGCCAGCGAAGGTCGTTAACGATGACGCGTGTTGACTGGCTGACCGTGTCGCTCTTGAGATCTTCGCTGGCTAGCCAACTCCTACAGGGGGAAATGCGACGACAGGCTCTGTGTCGTCACCTGAAAAAATGACTGGGCGTGGTTCCAAACTGCTTTTTGAACATGGTGGTGAACGCGCTGGGGCTGTCGTAACCCAGCGCTCCGGCAACGTCGATGATTTTCTCGCCGACGGCAATGCGCTCCAGGGCCAACAGCAACCGGGCTTGTTGGCGCCACTGGCCGAAGGTCATGCCGGTTTCCTTGTGGAACAGGCGCTGAATGGTCTTCGCATCCAGGTTCAAACGGCTGCTCCAGTCCGACAGCGTTGATCCATCACTCGGGTCGTGTTGCAGGGCTGAACAGATCGCCTCGATACGCTGATCGGCCGGTTGTGGCAGGTGCAGAGGCAAGGTCGGCAGGAGGATGAGTTCGTCGACGATCAACCGCATGATTCTGGCTTCGCGTGAATCCACATCAACAGGTGTCGCGATTGCCACGGAGGTCTTGATCAGCTCGCTCAGCAGCGCAGAAATGCTCACGGCTCTGGTTTGGTCTGGCAGCTCTGGAAACTGGTCTGGCCGCACGAAGACGCTGCGCATCTTCAACGCGCCAACGCAGCGAATCGAGTGCTCGTGCCCGCTGGGCATCCATATTCCGCGACTCGGCGGAACCGTCCATTGGCTCAGCCCCGAGTGGACGACCATCACGCCCTCAATCGCATAGATCAGCTGATGTTTGGCGTGGCTGTGAGGTTCGATGAACCAGTTTTCCGGGTAGTCGGTAGCGCTGGTGCACACCGCCCACTCCACTTCGTCCATCGCGAGCAAAAAATCTTCCAGCGATCTGTTCATGATTCCCTTTTTACGACAGTACTCGCCCGAATTGCGCGAGACAGGCAATTTTGCGAAATCTAGCATAGCGCCAAGTTTACGCAATGCTCCTTTTTTCCAGCCTGGATGATCTGCGATGTCCTCAATGACAACCCCTTCAGCGACCGCTTCTGTCGCCAGCCAGACCAGCCCCTTGGTGATGCGCGTGATCGGTGCCTGCGCGCTGGCGCACCTGATCAATGACCTGATTCAGGCCGTGCTGCCTTCGATCTACCCGATGCTCAAGGCCAACTACGGCCTGACCTTCACCCAGGTGGGTCTGATCACCTTGACCTTCCAGCTCACCGCTTCGCTGCTGCAGCCATGGGTCGGTTACCACACGGACCGTCATCCCAAGCCCTGGCTGCTGCCGACCGGAATGGTCTGCACTTTGATCGGGATTCTGATGCTGGCCTTTGTCGGCAGCTTCCCGGCGATTCTTGTGGCTTCGGCACTGGTGGGCATTGGTTCATCGACCTTTCACCCGGAAACCTCGCGGGTTGCGCGTCTTGCTTCCGGCGGGCGCTTCGGCCTCGCACAGTCGACGTTCCAGGTCGGCGGCAACGCCGGCAGCGCCTTCGGCCCATTGCTGGCGGCGGCGATCATCATTCCCTACGGCCAAGGCAATGTGGCCTGGTTTGGCCTGTTTGCGGCGTTCGCCATCCTGGTATGTTATGGCTTGAGTCGCTGGTATCGCAGCCACCTGAACCTGTTCAAGCTCAAGCAGGGCAGCAAGGCCACCCACGGTCTTTCCAAGCAACGCGTGACCTTTGCCCTCGTGGTGCTGGCGCTGCTGGTGTTCTCCAAGTACTTCTACATGTCTAGCTTCACCAGCTACTTCACCTTCTACCTGATCGAGAAGTTCGACCTGTCAGTCGCCAGCTCTCAGCTGTACCTGTTCCTGTTTCTTGCTTCTGTAGCAGCGGGTACGTTCTTCGGCGGCCCCATCGGGGACAGGATCGGGCGCAAGAAGGTGATCTGGTTTTCCATCCTTGGCGCTGCGCCCTTTACCTTGGCGTTGCCCTACGTCGACCTGTTCTGGACTGGCGTGTTGAGTATGGTTATCGGCTTCATCCTGGCTTCTGCGTTCTCGGCCATTGTGGTCTTCGCTCAGGAGCTGGTGCCGGGCAATGTCGGCATGATCGCGGGCGTGTTCTTTGGGCTGATGTTTGGCTTTGGCGGGATTGGCGCTGCGCTGCTTGGGCATCTGGCGGATATTCATGGCATTGAGTATGTGTATGCGCTTTGCTCTTATCTGCCGTTGTTGGGGATCTTGACGATCTTGCTGCCTTCTACCAAAGGCGTCTGAAGGGGCCGTAATGACGAGGTAAATACGCGCCCCGGTCCGCGGGCTGCGGGAATGTGTACCTGTAGGAGCCAGGCTCGCCGGCGAACGGGACGACGCGATGTATCTAACGAACCGCGTTATCGTTCTTCGCGGGCAAGCCTCGCTCCTACACTATTCTGTTACCCAACCAACAACTTCGGTCACCGATATGTCCGACCCTGAATCCTGCCTCCTGCAAAGCTGGCACCACAACGCCCGATCCTGGATCGAAGCCATCCGCAGCGGCAGCATCGAAAGCCGCCTCCAGGTCACCGACCAGGCCATCCTGCTGGCGGTGCAAAGTCGCCAGCCCGAGTGTGTGCTCGACCTTGGCTGCGGCGAAGGCTGGCTGTTGCGTGCACTGGCTGAACGAGGCATCGACGCGGTCGGCGTGGATGGCGATGCGACACTGGTCGAGGCGGCGCGGGCGGCGGGTTCCTCAATGGTGCATTTGGCGAGCTATGAGCAATTGGTCGAGGCGACGGTGGACATTGGCCGGGACTACGACCTGATCTGCGCCAACTTCGCCCTGCTGCACCAGGACATCATCCCGCTGCTCGCCGCCATGAACGCCCTGCTCGCCCCTGGCGGCGCGCTGGTGATCCAGACATTGCATCCGTGGAGCGCGGCGGCGGGCGACTATCAGGATGGTTGGCGGGAAGAAACCTTCACCGGGTTCAAAGGCCATTGGCAACCCATGCCGTGGTACTTGCGTACGTTGTCCAGCTGGATCAGGGCGCTGGACATGGCCGGTTTGCGGCTGACCGACCTGCAAGAACCACAGCACCCGCAACGTCCGGTGCCGCAGTCGTTGCTGTTGGTGGCTGAGCCGCGAGGGTGAAGCCAGAATGGGTTGAAGCAGGTAGACGTGCTTGGTTTCTCCATCGGCGGCATGGTCGCGCAGGAAGTTGCCTTGCGTCATCCGCAGCTGGTGCGCCGGCTGATCCTGGCGGGAACGTCGCCGCGCGGCGGGGTCGCTGGAAACGATCCACGGGTGCCCGAAATCGCGCTGCGCGAGTCCATCGCCACACTGGATGAGACCGCTTACCTGTTCTTCGATCCGGCACCGTCATCCTTGGAAAATCGGACGATGTTTGACGCCTCCCTGAACGCCCCTCAGACCCAATGATAGAATCTGGTTTTGAAAAAGGAGTTTCATCTGTGGAGACTGGAAAAAAGAGTTGCCCCTATTGCGCGGAAGTCATCATGGCTGAAGCCATTTTATGCAAACACTGCCTATCCGACCTCAGGCGGAAAATGTGGATTTCGCCTGGGGGCCCACTACCGTCTAAAAAGAGAATGGGCCCTTTCAGCAAGGTCCTCGTCGGAACCATTATTGCCATCACTTGTACTTGGCTTTCGGCTTTTATGTCAGTGACACGCCGCAAGACAAGGAAAGAATGCAGGCCCAAGATGCCGTCGAGTTATGCCGCCAGGAAGTAAACAGCTACTCCGGCCCGGCGGTCGGGAAAAGCGTTATCGCAGAAATTTGTCGAAAGCTGGAGGACGAATTCCGCAAGAGCTTTGGCCACACGCCGTAGGAAAAGCCGAATACGAAGCCCGCCACTGAGCGTAATGCTGTTCACTTGGGTTTGGTGCTTTAGGCGCACAATTGGATGAGTTGGGGCTGGTGTACATATCCGTTGCTTCGGTAACGGCTGCTGGCGGTTTCGCTCTTACAGCGAGTCACTTGGAAGAGCCCCAAGTAACCAAGGGCTCTTGCCCCTGTCGTTCGGTGCCTCGCTAGTGCTCGACATGCCATCGCTCCGGTCCTGCTCCGTGGGCCTCTCGAGGGGGCGTACACCGCGAAAAGCCAAAGCGAGGCGGCCTGATAGCCGACCTGACTTTGGCAGATGCCCCCGGATCCTCTGTAGGAGCAAAGCTTGCTCGCGATGGACGTGAACAATAACGCGTGCTGTCTGAATGATCGCGTTGTCTGGAAGTTTTTCGCGAGCAAGCATCGCTCCTACAGTCGAACGAGTACATCCGGGAAATCAGGTTGGCTGTCAGGCCGTGTTCGCGAGCAGGCTCACTCCCACATTGGAACGCAGAGAGGTCTGAAATCAGGTCGGCTGTCAGGCCGCCTCGCATTTGCTTCTGCTTTTGATCTTCTTGCCCCCTCGAGAGGCCGAGAGGAGGTTCTGCGCAGTGGGCACCTCGGCATGGATGCCGAGGTAGCCGCGCCCGGCCATGGATGGCCGATCGCGGCGGGCCCACGGAGCAGGACCGGAGCGAGGGTATGCCGAGCCACAGCGAGGCACCGAACGACAGGGGCAAGAGCCCTTGGTTACTTGGGGCTCTTCCAAGTGACCCGCTGTAAGAGCGGAACCAATAGTGGCCATTATCTAAGAAACGGATATGTACACCTTCCCAATCCCATCCAAATCCAAATCCAAATCCAAATCCAAAAAATTTCCTAAGTGAACAGCATTACGCCACTGAGCGGGCTTTTTTGCCTTTGGCATCAGGTAACAATCGGCCAAAAGCAGCCAATGGATGGAGCGATGGAAAATGAGAGCTAAGCTTCCTTCTATTGTCGGGCTTGATTGAGCAGATTGGACTTTGCGTCCATGGCGTGTAACCGCCTTCAGCGGTCACCACGCCGTTACAACATCCTGCCTGATCAGAAAATGCTATCCACCAACCCCGCAAAGGCGCTAATCACCCCACTGCGGTCTATTTACAGTTAGCCCTTCACAACAACCTCGGAGGGGAGCCAATGAAACGCTTCGTAATGCTCATCGCGATCTCTTTGCTTACCACTGCTTGTAAGAGCACAAATGATAACGGCATCACCCAACTGGACAATTGTGTCTGCTATAAATCGCCTGGGGGACAACAGGTGCAGGCATCGCAAATCGCATGGAAAGACCCCGAAGCGTTGCACAAGCAATTCTCACATTGCGTTTGTCGAGCCTTGATTGACCTGAAGAAGGTCGATGATCCCGAAAAATTTTTCGTGCCCGGAACCGAAATAAGAACGGAGCTGAAATAACATAAGTGTGCGGTCTAACAGACTCGGCTTTCGACGTATTCAGTGCGTTTTCACACAGCCTCGGTCTCGGCTGGTAACAGCACTGACCGGTCTCGGGGTTACCGTTTTTGCCGGGGCCGGCCAATACCTCCACCGCAATTACAGAATTGTTGACGTCCCACCCGTTGCGAACTTGTTTTAATACTTATATTTCAGCCAGTTAAGTAAAAAACATCATTAGCTGAATCCGGAACAAAGTCCGCGTGCGGCTCTTCATACTCGACGAGGTTTCCCACCCTCCGAGTAGCGAGCCAACCGATGCCTGTTGCGCAAGAGTCAATAGAAAGCGGCGTAGTGATGGACTGTTCTGCGATGCAATCCCTGATCGCCTCCCTGCTGCGGATAGTCGGCCCCAAAGGTCTGGTCCATGGCGCCGATCTGAGCATGCGCCTGAGCGGCAAGCCCCAGCGTGCCGAGGTACTGGTGCGACCGGCCGACACCGGCGAAGTCAGCGCTGTGCTCGCGGCTTGCCATGCCGCAGGCGTTGCAGTGGTGCCCCATGGGGGGTTGACCGGCCTGGTCCATGGCGCCGACAGCGGCCCGGACGAGGTAATCCTGACGCTGGAACGCATGCGCAGGATCGAGACTGTCGATACCAGCCAGCGTACGCTGGTAGCCGAAGCCGGGGTGGTCCTCGAAGTGGCTCAGGCCGCTGCCGCTGCGGCGTGCCTGTCGGTACCGGTGGACCTGGGTGCCCGGGGCAGTGCCACTCTGGGCGGCATGGTCGCTACCAATGCTGGCGGCAACAGCGTGTTGCGCCACGGCATGATGCGCGACAACGTGCTCGGGCTTGAAGTGGTGTTGGCCGACGGTACTGTGATCGACTCGATGAACCCACTGGTCAAGAACAATACCGGCTACGACATCAAGCAACTGTTCATTGGCTCCGAGGGCACCCTCGGCGTCGTGACACGTGTCGTCTTGCGTCTACTGGAAGCCCCATGCGGCTATGGCACCGCGCTGCTTGGCTTGCCTGACTTTGCTTGCACAGGTCCACTGCTGCGACGCCTGGACCAGGCACTTGACGGCCGGCTGTCTTCGTTCGAGGTAATGTGGCCGGAGTTTTACCGAGCGGTTTCTACACCGCCGGCGGCGGGCCGTCCGCCCTTGTCCCATGATCACGGTCTATATGCGTTGGTGGAAGCCAGCAGCCGCGTGCCGGAGCACGATGAAGGCTTTGCATCCATTCTCAGTGAGTTGATGGAGCAAGGATTGATCGCCGACGCCACCCTCGCCAACAACGAACGTGAGCGCCAGGCACTCTGGGCCCTGCGCGACGATGTGGCGCAACTGCGCCATGCAGGTCCCTTGGTCGCCTATGACATCTCATTGCCTCTGGCCGACACCGGGGATTACGTCGAGCGCCTGCGCGGCGCCATTTTGGCCCGTTGGCCTGCGGCCCACTGTTGGGCATTCGGGCATTTGGGCGACGGCAACGTACATGTCGCCGTGCACGTACCGGACCTGAGTAGCGACGATCGCCAAGTGCTCGACAGCCTGGTCTACAGCCCGTTGCAGGCACTGCGCGGCTCCGTCTCGGCCGAGCACGGTATCGGCCTGGAAAAGAAGTCCTGGCTGGGCATCAGCCGCAACCCGACAGAAATCGCGCTGATGCGCGCACTCAAACACGCCCTGGACCCAACGGGTGTATTGAACCCTGGGCGCATCTTCGACCTGCAGCGATCCGGCGGACAACGATGACGGCTGCAGATGAGTTTTTCGAATTGAGCCTCGGCGCCACCGCCGTGTGCTTGCACGTCCAGCCTGCCTGACCCGGGGAAACCAACGATGCCCATCATCACCTCCATCGAAGACCTGCGCCTGCTCGCCAAGCGCCGGGTGCCGCGCATGTTCTACGACTATGTCGACTCCGGGTCATGGACCGAATCAACCTATCGTGCCAATACCAGCGACTTCGAACGAATCAAGTTTCGCCAGCGGGTCGCGGTCAACCTGGAAAACCGCACGCTCAAGTCCACCATGGTCGGCCAGCATGTCACTATGCCGGTGGCTCTGGCTCCCACTGGCCTGACCGGTATGCAACACGCCGATGGCGAAATCCTGGCAGCCAGGGCCGCAGAAAAATTCGGCGTGCCCTTTACCCTGTCGACCATGAGCATCTGCTCGATCGAAGACATTGCCTCCCATACCTCTGCGCCGTTCTGGTTCCAGCTTTATGTAATGCGCGACCGTGGCTTCATCTCCCAACTGATCGAGCGCGCCCGTGCCGCCAAGTGCTCGGCCCTGGTGCTGACCCTCGACTTGCAGGTGCCGGGGCAGCGGCACAAGGACATCCGCAACGGCCTGTCGACACCGCCCCGGATGACCCTGCCCAATATCCTCGACATGATGACCAAGCCACGCTGGTGCCGCGGCATGCTCGGCACCTCACGGCGTAACCTGGGTAATATCCTCGGCCACGCCAGCGGGGTTAACGACCGGATCGGCCTGGCTCATTGGGCGGCGCAGCAGTTCGATCCGACCCTGTGCTGGGACGATATCGAGTGGATCAAGGAGCAATGGGGCGGCAAATTGATCATCAAGGGCATTCTGGATGCCGAAGATGCCCGCATGGCGGTACAACGGGGTGCCGATGCGCTGATTGTTTCCAACCACGGCGGTCGCCAGCTCGATGGCGCGCCCTCGTCGATCGCGGCCTTGCCCGGCATCGTCCAGGCAGTCGGCGACCAGGTTGAAGTGCATATGGATGGTGGCATTCGCAGTGGCCAGGACGTGATCAAAGCGCTGGCCCTGGGGGCCAAGGGGGTCTATCTGGGCCGTGCTTTCCTCTACGGGCTGGGCGCCCAGGGAGAGGCCGGCGTGAGCAAGTGCCTGGAGATCATCCGCAAGGAACTGGACCTGACCATGGCCTTCTGCGGTGTCACCGACGTGAAGAAGGTCGACCGCGGCATCCTCCTACCAGGCACTTTCGAGTGATGCTGATGACCATGACGCGTTTTATTGAGGGTGAACATCGTCAACAAGTCTCACCCTGTGGCAATCGGAGGGTCCAAGTTTTTGACCGCTCGATGAGCGAACATCAATCGGCATCAGAGCGTGGCCGGACTCGTTGTCCAGCAGCACAGAACGCGTTTCCTGCGGCTTGAACAGGAAACGTTCGCCCCACTGCCTCATGCTGACCACAACCGGAAAGATCTCCCGTCCTTTGTCCGTCAGCACGTACTCCTTATAGGCGCTGCCATCTGACGCCGGTCGAACGTCGAATACCCCGACCTCAACCAGCGTTTTCAGTCGCGATGCCAGAATATTTTTGGCCACGCCCAAGCTCTTCTGAAATTCGCTGAATCGGCGAATGTCGTCAAAAGCATCGCGGATGATCATGAGCGACCAGCGATCCCCGATTGCCTCTAGCGTTCTTGCTACCGGGCATTCGCTGCTTTGCGGTGAAGCGTCTCCAGCCATCTTTTTGACCCTCCTGAATGTGGATTTGCCAAGTCTGCCAGCAGACTGACGGAATTGGTTGCAATTTGAAACCTGATACAGCAACAATTGAATCTAGTTTTTAATTAAAACCAGTTTAGCAGCATGGAGGTTGCATGACGGCAGATACCGATTTAGTGACCAACCCCAGCGTTAGGCAGCCTTCGGAATTAGCGCATACGGGAACCGGAGAACGCAGCAGGTCCGACCGCCACTCAGGGCTTTCTCCGACGCTCACGTTACTGTTATCTGTCACCTGCGCGCTTGCAGTCGCCAACGTTTACTTTGCCCAACCCTTACTCGACTCAATGGCTCACAGCCTGGGTGTGGCCTCATCAATGATCGGGGTTGTAGTGACTGCGACTCAGGTGGGTTACGCGTTGGGGTTGCTGTTCATCGTGCCACTGGGCGATCTGCTCAACCGTAAGCGGCTTATTGTGATTCAAGTTCTGCTGTCTGCCATTGCTCTGGCAGCAGCCGGCGCATCACAGCAATGGCTGGCCCTGCTGGGAGCCATGATCGTAGTGGGCCTGCTGGCAGTGGTCGTTCAGGTGCTTGTGGCATACGCCGCGATGCTGGCAACACCATCACAACGCGGGCAGGCCGTGGGGACGGTAATCAGTGGAATTGTCCTGGGCATTCTACTGGCGCGGTTTACCGCCGGCCTGATTGCGGACATCGCGGGCTGGCGTGCCGTTTACTTCGTGTCCTCGGGATTGATGCTGACCATCGCGGCGGTGCTGTGCAAAGTGCTTCCCTTCACGCCGCCGCCAAGGCATAAAGACACCTACCTGGTGCTCATAGGTTCGCTGTTCAAACTGTTCATCACCGAACCCACGTTGCGCGCCAGGGGCCTGCTGGCACTACTGATCTTTGCCGCTTTTTCCGTGCTGTGGACATCCATGGTGCTGCCATTGAGCGCCCCGCCGCTGTCGCTTTCACACACTGCAATCGGCATGTTTGGCCTGGCCGGTGTTGCTGGCGCGCTTGCAGCCAGAAGAGCCGGTCGCTGGGCCGACCAAGGTCTGGGGCAACGAGTGACCGGCCTTTCGCTGGGGCTGCTGACGCTGTCCTGGTTGCCCATCACGTTTGCCGAGACATCCCTGGTCGCGCTGGTCTGCGGCGTCATTGTGCTCGACTTCGCGGTGCAGGCGATCCACGTCACCAACCAGAGCATCATTTTTGCTGCGCGACCCGACGCCCAAAGTCGCATGGTCGGCGCCTACATGTGCTTCTACTCGGTCGGCAGCGCACTGGGAGCCGCAGCCGCGACCCAGGTGTATGCGCTATGGGGCTGGATGGCAGTGAGCCTGCTGGGCGCCTTGATCAGCGCCAGTGCCCTGGTTCTGTGGTTTCTCACACTTCATCTCTCAACATCCCGTCAAGAAAGATCAGCATGAAAGTCTGGCACCTGCCACTCGCCATCTCGATGACTGCCATATGGGGTATGGGAAACCTGTGGGATTCGCACTTCGTACTCATCACCGTACGAAGGCAGTGTGCAAGAGCTTTGTCGAGTTTCTTGTTGCACAGGTGGCCGCGCACTAAATCCCCCTATACCTCTGACCTGTAGGAGCAAGCTTGCTCGCGATAAACGTCCGGACAACGCATTCCTTTAGACTGGGCGCGTTTTCGTTGACGTCCATCGCGAGCAAGCATCGCTCCTACAGAGGGCAGGCGTTTGGTCTGTCGGGGTGAGTATGGGGACTGGTCAGAACGACCCGTTCAAGCCATCAGCCCGGTATCGACTCCCGACTGAATGCCTCCACTTCCTGCACCAGGCCTTGAGCAGCCAGCATCACCAGTGCCCGGCCTTTCTCCACTGTCGCCTGCGCAGGATCCGAACCCATGCGACCGTCCGGATGGCGCGCACGAAAATCTTGCGCTTCGCGGATGGGGCCCCAGTCGGCGATCCGGGGCGAATAGTCAGCCGACTTGATCGACTCCGGATACGCCCACTGAGTGACAGCAATCTCCGAAGGCGTGGCATGAACACCGTGCCCGGTAGGGAACTGCTCCCGTGCAAGATCACCTACTCCAGCCAGATCCCACCAGTTGCACAACTTCAGAGCGAACCCTGCTGGACGCCTGGCAAAACTCGCCTCGGCGTAGAGTTCAGAGAATGCCGCTTCAATCGACGCAACATTGCCGCCATGGCCATTGAGGAACAGGATTTTCTCAAACCCGTGCGCAGCCAATGACCGCACCCAGTCGCCAATGGCTGCGATGAACGTTGAAGGGCGCAGCGAAATGGTGCCTGGGAAGCCGAGATGGTGTTGCGCCATGCCGATATTGAAGGTCGGGGCGATCAGGATGTCGGCACTGCCTTGAGCTTCACGGGCAATGATTTCGGGACACATCCAGTCAGTGCCCAGAAGCCCCGTAGGACCATGTTGTTCATTCGAACCGATCGGAATCACGATGGTGCGACTGCGTTCAAGAAACTGGCCGATTTCGGCCCAGGTCGACAGGTGTAAAAGCATTTGAGTTTCTCCTGTAGAGGGTTCCTTTCGGAACACCACGATTCAAATTCAAGTGAGTGATGCGTGATCAACCTGCGCTGTATTGAGGCGCAGCGTGTTCACTCGTTAGTGATCTGTTGAGCGTGATGACAAGCGCCGCGCAAAGGGAGGCGCAGCCGACCGCCACGATGCCAAGATTCATGTTCCCGGTTACCGTTTTCGCCCAACCTATCACCGCGGGCCCCCAGAAGCGCATCAGATCAAATACAAAGGGTGCGGGGCGCTGATCGCATTCGGCATCGAATGCCTGGTCTGGAGCCTGTACATTGCCGGCGTTGGAATGCCACTGGCCGGCTTACAGTTTGTCCGGCGATGCGCCTGAGCAGGCCCTCACTCGCGATCATGCGATCTCTGCCTGGCTCGCGGGCCGGTCGGGGCATCCGCAAAAAATCAGGTCGTCTGTCAGGCCGCCTTCGCGGGCAAGCCGTATTGCCAAGGATCGGCAAGCATCTGATCTGTAGGAGCCGGCTTGCTGGCGATGGCGGTGTGTCAGGCGCCTTCACTATCGATTGATACGCCGCCTTCGCCAGCAAGCCGGCTCCTACACGCTACCTTGCCAACCCTACAAGCCGACGCCGATGGGCGTGCCGCTGACCCTGCGGGCGAAGGTGGAAGGTGAGGTCGGCAGACCTCCACCTTTTGCTGCGGTGACCGTTTTATTTGTGTGATAGATCTGAACGGCGGCCAATAACGGCCCCATCCGCCGCAGCGGGATAGTGTTGTTTTTATATATAACTGTGGAACGAGTGTTGCTCCAGCAACAGTTATAAAAACTTATAACCAAAGCTCAGACCCTTAGTCGATAAAATCATTAAATATAAAATCAATATCGCGTTTTAATATAAACAACGTCCCACTTCCCTGCCTTGGTGCTGCCATGAATGTCCGCTCGTCACTAGCGCTCAGCCTTGCTTTGTTGTTTGCCAGTTCTGCCGCTGTTGCCGGGCAAACCCTGGACCGCATTACTCAATCGAAACAACTGGTAGGCGTGCTCATGGAAAGTTATCCGCCCTTCTCGTTCCTTAATGAGCAAAACCAGCTGGATGGCTTTGACGTTGATATCGCCAAAGCCGTGGCCGACAAGCTGGGGGTCAAGTTGAAACTTGAAACGCCTTCCTGGGAGGTGATCGCGGCGGGCCAGTGGCGCGGGCGCTACGACGTGTGCATCTGCTCCATGACCCCCAGTGCGGCACGCGCCCAGGTGTTCAACTTCCCGATCGAGTATTACGCGTCCCCGGCGGTCGTTGTGGTCAATGCCGATGAACAAACGATCAAGTCAGCCGCCGATTTGTCCGGGAAAAAAGTCGGGGTAAGCAGTGCCTCCACTTATGAGGCGTACTTGAACAAGGACCTGGTGATCGAGGGCGCCAAAAACCAACACATCGATTATCCCTTCGAGAATGTTCAGGTTGTGCCCTACGACACAGACGACGTGACCTTCCAGGACCTGGCGCTCGGCAGCGGCAAGCGATTGAATGCTGTTATCACCAATCTGGTGGTGGCCAAAGAACGGATTGCCCAGGATCCAAGGTTCAAAATCACCGGCGAGGTGCTCTATGCCGAACCTAACGTGGTCGCCACCGAGAAAGGTGATCCGCAGTGGGATGCAAGACTGAGCGAGATTCTGGCCGGCCTTAAAAGCGACGGCACACTGACAAAGATTTCCCAGAAATGGATCGGCGCAGACATCACCCAATGAACGGCTTCGTCGTCCCTCCTCTGCCGGTAAAACCGCCCCCCGTGAAGCAGCCGCTGCTGTCGTTTCGCGTCCGCCTGTGGCTGACCTGGGCGGTGATGCTCGGGCTGTTCGTGGGGCTGTTCATGAGCTTCGATTTGAAGTTTGCCATCGTCGCCGCGAAATGGCAGAACCTGGTCGGCCTGAGCCTTTCGCCCAACGGATTTCTCCAGGGCGCGGCACTGACGCTGTTTCTGTGTTTCTGCTCGATCTGGCTGTCGTTAGTCCTGGGTTTCGTCACCGCGCTAGCCAGGTTGTCGAGCAGCGCCGTCGCCTTTGGCATCGCCAGTTTTTACGCATCGTTCTTTCGTGGTACGCCGCTGTTGATCCAGATTCTGTTGATCTACCTCGGCCTGCCGCAACTGGGCGTGGTGCCCGGAGCGATCAGTGCCGGCATCATCGCGCTGTCCTTGAACTATGGCGCGTACCTGAGCGAAATCTTTCGAGCGGGCATCCAGGGTGTCGCCCAGGGTCAACGCGATGCAGCGGCTGCCTTGGGCATGCGCCCGGTGTTGGTCTTCTGCCAGGTCATCCTGCCCCAGGCCATGCGGACGATCATTCCGCCAACCACCAGCCAGTTCATCTCCATGCTCAAGGATTCATCGCTGGTCTCGGTGATGGGCGTCTGGGAGGTGATGTTTCTCGCGCAGTCCTATGGGCGCTCGTCCTACCGATACATCGAAATGCTGACCACCGCCGCCGTGATCTATTGGCTGATGTCCATCGGGCTTGAACTGATTCAGGCGCGACTGGAGCGGCACTACGGCAAGGCCTATCTCCACGGTCGTTAGGCCCACCTCCACTCATACGCAGGAAGCCCCATGTCTGATCCAAAACCGCTGTTATTCGGTCTCTACGAACAAGCCAGTGTCGGCTGCGGCGGCGCGCCCAGCCTGTGGACGCATCCGGCGGACGAACGCCTGAGCATCAACACCCTGCGCTACTGGTCGAACCTGGCGCGTACCGCCGACGAAGCCAATCTGGACATCCTGTTTTTCGGCGACGTACTGGGCTTCTACGACGTCTACGGAGGCTCCGAAGCCATGGCCCTGAAATGGGCCGTGGAAGCACCTGCCAACGATCCGCTGACGATCATCCCGGCGCTGGTGGCCCTGACGGAAAAACTGGCGTTCGGTGTAACCGTCAGCACCACCTATGAACATCCGTTCACTCATGCCCGGCGCTTCAGCACCCTGGACCATTTGTCCAACGGGCGCATCGGCTGGAACATCGTCACGTCCTACCTTTCGAGCGCGGCGCGCAACTTCGGCCTCGATCAAATGATCAAACACGACGACCGTTACGAGCGCGCCGAAGAGTTTCTCGACGTGGTGTACAAACTGTGGGAAGGCAGTTGGGCCGATGATGCCGTAGTCGCCGACAAGCGCGAACTGATCTACGCCGATGGCTCGCGTGTGCGGCCCATCGAGCATTCCGGCCGGCACTACCGGGTTGCCGGGCCGCACCTGACGTCGCCCTCACCGCAACGCACACCCTTGCTGATTCAGGCTGGCTGGTCGGAGCGCGGTCGACAGTTCGCCGCCAAGCACGCCGAACTGGTGTTCATCGCCAAATCCAATCCGGTGGAAATCCGCCATGGGCTGGAAGACATCTGGGCCCAGGCGCAAGCTCGAGGACGCCAGCGCCAGGACATCAACTCGTTGACCGTCCTGCGAATCGTCACCGCCCCACCGCCATCCAAGCCCAGCAAAAATACGAGACCCTGCAAAGCAACTATCACCTGCAAGCGCAACTGGTCAGCTATGCCGGCGACACGGGCATCGACATCGGCCGCTACGCCGATAACGAAGCGCTTTCAACCCACACTGAAGGAATGACCTCTTACGTCATGAGACCCGACGGCAGTGGCAAGCCGCTGACGGCTGGCGAGGTCAAGCAACGTTTTGCCAATGTCACCCGTGGCAGCGACCTTATTCTGGTAGGCACTCCGGATCAGATCGCCGAGCAGATAGAGCAACACGCGGCCATCTCGGGCACCAGCGGTTACATGCTCAATCAATTGATCAGCCCCGGCTCACTCGATGACTTCGTCGAATGGGTCATACCTGCGCTGCAAAAACGCGGGCTGTATCGCACCCAGCCACAGACCGGGACGCTGCGCTCGCGACTGAACCCCGAGGGTGGTGATCGGCTTCCCGATTCGGCGTATGGCGCATCGTTTCGCTACTGACGCAATATCGAACGGGAATGACGGGCTGACTGACAAGCACTACGGCGCCACTGTCACGCCGGGTCATGGAAGAGGTGGTGAAATTCACCCTGCTACTGCGGGATCGCCCGGATCTGGTTGACCGATATTCGGAACGCAAGGAGTCGGCAGAACAACTGACGCGACGGGTCAATCAGCGGTCGATTTGAACAGCCCATCCACCCGTTCCATTTCGTCTAACCTCTCAATGCGCGCGCGGCAATCAGTCTGAAGCCGGCGCATCAACAATCCAGCGCGAACGAAACGGAGAACTTCCATGCTCAAGCGTACCCTCGCATTGGCCGTCGGCTTGACCCTGTCTGTTTGCAGCGTACTCGCGCAGGCCGCGGACACCCTGAAAGTCAGCGCGATTCCCGATGAAGCCCCTACCGAACTGCTGCGAAAATTCAAGCCGCTGGGCGCCTACCTTGAGCAGCAACTGGGCATGAAGGTCGAGTTCGTGCCGGTGAGCGACTACCCGGCCGTGGTCGAAGCGCTGGCCACCGACCGCATCGACCTGGCCTGGCTAGGCGGCTTCACCTTCGTGCAGGCACGCCTGAAAACCGGCAATGCGATTCCCTTGGTACAGCGTGAGCAGGACGCGAAGTTCACCAGCAAATTCATTACTGCCGACCCGAACGTCAAATCCCTCGCCGACCTCAAGGGCAAGACCTTCGCCTTCGGCTCGGTGTCCTCCACCTCAGGCAGTCTGATGCCGCGCTATTTCATGCTCAAGGACGGCATCAAGCCGGAAACCTATTTCAGCCGCGTAGGCTACTCCGGTGCCCACGACGCCACCGTCGCCTGGGTGCAGGCCGGCAAGGTCGACGCCGGGGTATTGAACGCCAGCGTCTGGGAAAAACTGGTCGCCGCCGGCAAGGTCGACACCGACAAGGTCAAGGTCTTTGCCACCACCCCCGCCTACTTCGACTACAACTGGACGGTGCGTGGCACCCTCGATCCGGCGCTGGCGAACAAAATCAAGGAAGCCTTTCTCAAACTCGATCCCGCGAACCCCAAAGACAAGGAGATTTTGGACCTGCAAGCCGCCAGCCGCTTTATCGAAACCAGTCCCGATAACTACAAGGGCATCGAGGAAGCCGCACGCGCCGCCGACCTGCTCAAATGACCTTGCAGCTGACCGGCGTCAGTCTTACCCACAGCAATGGCGTGCAGGCGCTGCGTGGCCTGGACCTGCACATCGGTGCCGGCGAACAGGTCGCGATCATCGGCCCGTCCGGCGCGGGCAAGTCGAGCCTGCTCAATCTGCTGGCCACCGCCCTGCGCCCCGGTAGCGGCGAGTTGCAAGTGCTGGGCAAGCGCGCCTGGCAATTGTCGGCCGGTCAGCGTCAACGCCTGCGCGCCCGTATCGGTCTGGTGCATCAGTCGCCTCCCCTGCCCCCGCGCCAGCGTGTGATCACGGCGGTGCTGGCCGGCAAGCTCGGTCAGTGGGGCTTGGGCCGGAGTCTGCTGAACCTGCTGCATCCGCTGGATATTCCGGCGCGCGTGCGGCGTTGGCGCGGCTGGACTTGAGTGACAGCTGTTTGCTCAGTGTCAGCAACTGTCCGGTGGCCAGCTCCAGCGCGTCGGCGTTGCTCGCGTGCTGTATCAAGCGCCCGAGGTGATGCTGGCCGATGAACCCGTGTCGGCCATGGACCCGGTGCTGGCCGGGCACACGCTGTCGGTGCTCTGCCGCCATGCTCGGGAACATGACGTCACGCTGGTC
>NZ_NKJI01000046.1 GCF_002277815.1 Pseudomonas sp. ERMR1:02 | reverse complement strand
GTGAGTGTGCCCGGCGTGTATTCGGGCTTCATCCACGGCTTCCTGTTTGGCGATGCGTTCGACAAAGGTCTTACCTTCAAAATGGGGCAAACCCACGTTCAGCGTTATCTCCCGGAACTGCTCGAACACATCGAGACCGGTCGCCTGTCACCAGAGGTCATCATTAGCCATCGGATGAGCTTGGAACAGGCAGCCGAGGGCTACAAGATATTCGACAAGAAGGAAGAGAATTGCCGAAAGGTCATTCTGACGCCGGGTGATCACAAAGTGGCTATACCCAATAGCGATGGCGCGGTGATTGTGGGTACGTAGCCAGCAATTCAGCGCGCTGGGTGAAGACGAAGAGATGCATCTTGCGTTGGTAGCGTAGAGGATGCCGAGCCTAATGGATCACCACCTCAATCGGCAGAATCTGCACCGAGCACAGTCGGGTTTTCAAAGTAAGCGCAGATCAACTTGATCTGGTGTGGCTGCTCACTCTATGCAGCCACCCAGATCAGGCGCTACTCAACCCTTTGATTTCCGAGGGTCAGAGCAGCACTAGGGAAAGTCCGCTCTTCCTGGATCGTCGCGTCCTCTTTATGAATTTTGAGCGACGCTGTTTTGTCCTTAAGAAAATCAGCAGCTATCGTCGTGATCTCGGCCTTTGTGGCTGCAGTCTTCGACGCACGCTGCGCGCCCTCTTTAACCAATGTCCAAAGCTTGTCGGACTTGGTGATGTGGTAGTTGTCCATCCATTCTCTTTGCGCAATCGAACGCATTTTTCTTTGTGGTGATCAATTGACCAGTGGCATCACAAGGAGTTTAAAGAGGTTGTCAATCGAGTAGCGCGCGCCAATAGCCTTAATCTTGATGTGCCGCACTATCGGCGTGTCCGATTCCTTCAGCAAGGTGTATTCCCTTGTCTTACCGTCTGCGTACTTTCAACGGTGTAGAACACCCACCGGCACGATCCTCAAACTTTGAAATACCTGTCCTTGATCCACCGTGTTGCTTTGCGCGGATGCCGTATTACCGGCCAGCGCTCGAGCATTGTCCAGACTTCGCTGTCTACCTGATTGAAGACTTTCTTGGCTACCACGTGGCTATGATGGTTCGCCCATCCCCGATATCGGGTTGAGCACGGACGCAGGGTTGTCGTTCAAAATTTTGCCATCCGTAGCAGTTATTCCTCCATTTTCAGACGAGCTACATGCCTGTCTTCAAGCGACCGGTGGGCCAAGGGTGGGGCAGTCTAATAGAGCGAGGCTCGTCCAGTGGCCATGCCCCCAGTCGTTTTCATCAATCTAGACCGTATCTACTGCTTTACTGAGACGTTGGAGCACACGCGACGTAGCGTAGCCGTTACTTTAAAAGCACTGCTCCGCATTAATCTAAATAGAACGCTTACTAGAGGAGAATGATTGTGACTGAAGAATCGCAAATCCGAGAAAGAGCTTATGAATTGTGGGAAAGGGATGGTCGTCCTGAAGGAGCTGAAGAGTTTTATTGGCGTCTCGCTCAAGAACAGTTTGAAGCAGAAGTGAAGTCATCTGCCGTCGCCACAGCTGAGCCGGTTCCTAACGAAGGGGAAAGCAGCCCAGATCAATCATCCCCCACCCAGCAGGGTGAAGACAGCGCACGATCTACTGATAGTGAGTGGCCAGCCAAAGGCGAAGCCAGCCGCTATGAGGGCACGTAACGCGCATATCTCGAGGTAGCCTGATCGATCATGGCGCTTCGCTCAGGAGCGTCTTGTGACTAACCAAGGCTGCGAACAGCCACCATCAAGGCGCTTAAAGAATTGATGGAGCGTGAGGGATCGCCAAAAGCGGGGAAGTAGCCCATAAAACGTCTATTTGAGCACCGGCAAAATAACACGGAAAATCGTGCCCTGCTCCAGCGTCGACTCGACCTCTATCGTCCCACCATGGCCCTCTACAATCTGTGCGGCTATGAATAATCCCAGCCCGAGACCAGACGATGCTCCTTGCGCACCCTCAGAATACTTGGAATAACGACCTTCTGGATTGAACAGAGAAGGCAGTTCGCCGGGAGGAATAGGCTTTCCGTAATTTTGCACGCAAAAGCGCGCGGTGGTGCCATCCCCGTCCAACGATACATAAATTGGAAGATGTGCGTTTCCGTGTCGCACCGCGTTACCAACAAGATTCGAGAAAACTTGTGCCATGCGTGATGGGTCGTACAGGCCCGCTACCGATTCCGTAGCGGTGAATACGATTTGCGCTCTGGGATGGGCGATCGTGAGTTCTTCCACGACGGACCTGCACACAGGAGTCAGGTCAGTGTTTTCCGGTCGTACCGGGATACCAGTGCCCAAGTTACAGCGCGCCAAGTCAAGCAGGTCGTTCACCATCTGGTTTGCGTTTTGAACACTTGTAGAAATCTGCGAAATTATTTTTTTTCCACGGGTGCCCAGTTCTTCAGTTTGTCTCAACAAATCCGCACCGAGCGTCACGGCACCCAAGGGTGTGCGAAGGTCGTGGCCTAACACGCCCAAGACTGTTTTTCGAGTTGTTTCCACCGCTCGCCCATACGCTGCTATCGACTCGACAAGCGCCTGATCGATGGCCTCGTTGAAGCGAATCATGTCCAAAATTTGATGGTCTTCCCCTGCGTATCCTTGGGCTAACCATAGCCTGAGGACGCTCGACCTGAGCGCGCGGTATTCGGAGACCATTTGATCCATCGTGAAACCCGCCACCAGGCGTGTAATGGCGTGACTTTGTGCGGCTGATTTTTCCTTTTTTACTGGGCCGAGTCCGAGGGACTTGTCGATCTGCTCTTGAGAGGTTTGAGAGCTAAGCATATCCAGCGCAACCGTCTGCAAAATATACTCAGCGTGGTTCCTCAAACCTGGTTGATCCAGAGGAGGCAGCGGGGTATCCACAGACCTGGCAAATTCTTCCCATGCTTGCAAAATAGGCTCAAGGTTGTTGAGGATGAAATCTGAAAGTCGCATGGCAAACCCTACTGGCGTCCTGATTATGATGTTACCAGCCAGACAAATATGGTCGATAAAACCAGATTAGCGGAACACCAAAAATCGGCAACCGACCATTGACCGTTCGTCAGTTGTTTGGAACACATCCAACCGTCGATACCACTAAGCGAGACAAAGGGGAGCTATGCCCATGTCACCATCAGTGTTGGTCGTAGAAGATGATGAAATAATGCGTTCTCTGATGGCTGACGCGATTTCCCTGCTGGGTGTCCGTGTGACGGAATGCGCCACGGCCGATGAAGCTATCCCCATTTTGGAAGGCCCAGCTTCCATACTTCTAGTGATAACGGATATTTTCATGCCGGGTAGTATGGATGGACTGGAATTGGCAAAAATGATTTGGGCGCGTTGGCCAGACCTGCCCGTTATCATCACCTCCGGTCACAGGTCAGTACTCGACGGGCTACCGACCAACGCAATGTTTCTGAGTAAGCCGTGGACAACCAATTTGTTGCATCACGCGGTTAGGACGTATCTACCTGAGTAATGTCCCCTGAGGGCGATCGCGTCCGCTTAAAATGTGATACGCGGACACCATCCCCCTTAATGCAGGAGTTCGGAAGGTGTGTTGGCTGGACGCTTACACTGAAAATGCTCCCGCAACGTTTACTGCGGCGCTCGAAAAAAATCGTCTGCTACGCTCAGCGTCGGCGCAATGAGCATTGGAATTGCTTGAAAAGCGCGTGTTCATGAATGAGCCATTCCATCACTACAGGCCATACAAGGATGACAGCATGACCGACAGACGACCGTTGAATCCTAACGTAACGGTTCCGAAGCCAGGCGGCGGTGTACAGCCGCGTTCTCGAAATCAAGACGGCCAAGTCCGCGATAAGCGGGACGATGCTGGAAAGCCCAGAAAGAAATAAACAGCAATGAATGACAGGTCACTCACGCAAAGGGAGTGGCCTATTTTCTCCGCTGCGTTGCTTGGTCAAAATGCGGTGAGAAGCCGCCGACGCAAATGGTTTGAACACAACCACCCCTCTCACCGCCCGCGAGGTCTATCAGGTACTAAAGGACGTCGCGCTTGGCACACGCAGAATGACGAGAGCCTGCAACCGATCTTAGAACGAAATCTACAACGGCCTCATGCCTGTTGAGATCGATGGCTGGTGACTCACGGTTTTCAATGACTGCGACACCTTGGACTACTGCGAGGAATGCAGGTCGCCTGACGGTCGTATCGGGTCTCTTGAAACCTGGCAGCGCTAAAGCACTGAGCCAGTCGAGCCGCTGCACGGGTGGGAGCGCGTGCAGCTAGAACGCCGCATTAACAACCTCCAACCTCCGCCACTTGGATCGAGGAAACACTAATCACCTCCATTCCCCCTTGTTAGGTGGGGCCTATTCGAAATCAAGTTCAAAAGCAGGCTTGAACACGTATTGGGCACCCATCACAATGAAGAGCCTGCTTACGACGAAGCTGCTTATTGGCGTACATCGCGGCATCGGCACCAGCGAGCAGCTCACCCAGAGGCTTCAGCTCCTTTGGCGAACAACGAACAGCGCCGATGCTTAGGCCGACAGGATAACGGCAGCGATCACTACCATTGAACTCATCGACCAGTGTTTGCACACGAGCAGAGAGAGCATCGACCGACTCCCTCACGTCGGCAGCCAAGACTACAAACTCATCCCCCCCGATCCTAGCAACAACATCGCTAACTCTAAACGCTGCCTTAAGCACCTGCGCCGCCGCTATGATCGCCAAGTCGCCCGCCTCATGGCCGTGGACATCATTAAGTTTTTTTAAGCCGTCGAGATCAATAAAAAATAGCGCGCAAGATTGATCATTGCGGCGAGCTGAGCGCAATAGTTGGTCAGCCAAAAGGAAAAAACTGCGGCGATTGTGCAAGCCCGTCAGTTCATCCGTCAGCGACAGTTGGCGCACATCATCTTCGACCTTTTGTCGTAGCGACATTTCGTCCATTAGTTTGCTGTTCACCGCTTCGAGTGCACTGGTTCGTTCGACCACCCGCAACTCAAGGGATGCATTCAAAGCAGCCAGCTCCGCTTGGGCATTTCCTCTCGACTTATCGATCTGATGAAGATGCCTCGCAGTTCTCAGGATTACCGCAACGAGCGTGACGATGCTCAGCGTCGCCATCAACGCTAAGCTGAACCGGTTGTCGTAGTAGCCCAGCTTTTCTCCGATTAGCAGGGAACCTCCGATGCTGAGAATTACTACCGGGATACTAGCCAGCAAGCTTCTCGCTACCTCACCACCCGCTGTGTCGCTTACCAGCAACTCGACGAAATCCGAACGTTCCTGAATAACCAGCAGTCCAGTATTGAACAGGATCAGCGCAATAGCCGTATGGATGGCCATTGAGCTATAGAGACCCACCGAGTAGAGCGCACTGACACTGAACAAATAACCAACAAGCGCCATCAGGCTTACAAATAGCGCTGACGACGCAAAAAATTGCGGCAATAACGACCTGCCCTCAAGAAGCAAGCCAAAGCCAGACAGCAGAAGGCACAATGCCGTCGCGGGAGCCATACGCCCCGGAAAAGTCACGGGTTGGCCGTGTTGAAACTCGAAAGGAAGTAGCAAATCAATCGCTAGATCAACCGACAGGACATACTCAACGAGGGTCAACCCACCAACAAGTATCACCAAGAAAGCACCAAGCCGTCTTATCAAGCTTCCGGCCAGGGACGTTCTGAACGTAGCGCACCACAGCCCCACTCCGAGGACAGTGAACATACTGGCGGTATTGACCACCATCGCAGTCCAGCCAGGAAGCACGCTTCTCAGCGCGGGCACATCAAACTGCCAGCCAGCCATCACTACTACGCCGATTATTGTCACGATAACGGCCACCAGCCGGGCATAGACTATTAACTGACGCAGCCTTTTTATTTGGCTGACTTCGGGCTCCGCCCTCATCGCCGTCTCCGTTGACGTGTTATTGGAAGCAGTCATTATGATGACACTCCATGAGTGCTGCCAATGAGATGCTGTCTCTGCACATAAGTCATGTGCTTGCTGGCAACGATTTTGATATGTCCATCGGTAAGATGGGCGATCTTGCGCAGGGACAGGCCGGCGTCGAATTTTAGGCGTACTACCTCTCGGATTTTATGTATGGATAAACGCTCCATGACGCCCTCTTCGCTTCAATAAAAGAGCTCGATGGTAGTGAATAATCCTGCATTGCTGCCTACCTTGAAGTGTCCGGATGACCGTGAAATCAGTGTCCGGATGTTGGTTGAATGATTTTCCGGAAGGTCGTTGAACCGCAGGAAAACCACACAATGAAATACGACAATATTCAATTGAGCTCAATAACCATATAAAAATTACGACAATAGCAGTGATGATGGCATAATGGTCATAACGTATGCCTTTTTGTAGGAATTGACCTTGCGTGCAACTCAAACGATTACGACTATTGAGCAATTTTTCCCGCCCAGCAGCGCTTGATATCAGCTACTGATTCCAACGGTAAAATCATCTACTGCAATGACGAGTTCACAAAATAAGCGGCTACTCCCGTGAGGAGTTGGTCGGTAGCCCACACAATTTGGTGCGCCATCCCGACATGCCACCTGCTGTTTTTGGGATGATGTGGAGCTACCTGAAGGCCGGTAAAAGCTGGATGGGAATCGTAAAAATCGTTGTAAGAATGGCGACTATTACTGGGTCAATGCGTATGTCACACCCATTCTCGAAAATGGCCACCTAATAGGCTACGAGTCCGTAAGGGTCAAACCGACTCGCGAACAAATTGAGCGTGCAAAAACACTGTATCTGCGGCTTCGTGCCGGCAAAAAAGCCGTATCGAAAAGGTGCCACTATGCAGCTTTTATGGGCAGGCTGATTTTGCCGGTAATTGCGGCACTGACAGCTATTGGAGCGGTTAACACGCTTCCGAATCTACTGGCGCAAACAATAATCGCCATACTCTTTCTCGCCATTGGATTGTGGGCTTATACGCGCGAGGTTAACCAACTCAATCGAATCATTAAAAGCGCTCCTGATGCGTTCAGTGATCCGATTAGCGCCCTCACCTACAGCGATACCTACGGCCCATCGGCGCAGTTGGAAATGGTACTAATTAGTGAGGATGCACGCCTTAAAACCGCTCTGACCCGGCTGAATGATCTTGCTAGCCAAGTGGCTGAAGCCGCAGCACATTCTTCCCTGCTCTCTAACCAAACTAAACATGCCTTGCTGGAGCAGCGGGCCGAAACGGACATGACCGCAGCCGCGATGACAGAAATGGCTGCTTCAATCAGTGAGGTGGCGGGGCATGTTCAACAAACCGCCACTGAGGCGCAAACAGCGAATGAACTGGCCGAACAAGGCGACAAAGTCGCCGGCACCACTAGAGAGGCAATTCAGCTTCTGGCTAGTACGGTAACAAACATCAGCACTGCAGTGGATAACCTCGCCAATGAAACGCAGCAAATTATGACTGCTGCCGGGGTGATTCAATCCATTGCTGATCAAACCAACTTACTGGCCCTCAATGCTGCAATTGAAGCGGCCAGGGCTGGTGAACAGGGCCGAGGTTTTGCGGTGGTCGCTGATGAAGTTCGAGCCTTGGCCAGTAAAACTCGCGTGTCTACCCAACAAATTCAGAGTGTTATTGAAACCCTTAAAAAGGGTGCTGATGAGGCTGTGAGCATTGCCAGGCTCGGTATCCGCGAGGCAGATCACGGTGTACAACAAGTTATAGAGGCGCAGGGAGCCCTTCAAGGTATTCGCGAGGCGGTTGAACGTATCAGTGGCATGAGTCAGCAAATGGCAGCGGCTTCAGAGGAGCAGGCCCATGTAGCCGAAGATATTGCTCGGCAGATCAATAACGTCGCAGGGACGGTCGATCGACAGCTAAAATGCTAACGCAGCAGTAGTTCGTGGCAGTGAGCTGGAGACTACATCTCGTGGTTTACAGGCACTGGTTGAACGCTTCAATAGGTAGCCAGGCCTAGGAGAGGGCTCGCCTTGATTATCGACCTAATTAATGGAGCGGCGTTGCTTTTGGCTTTGTCTTGGCTGCACGCGTTCATCACACGCCGCTGGGATAGGGACAGCATCGCCATACGGTTGGTGTTGGGCCTGCTATTCGGCGCTATTTGCGTGATTGGTATGTTTAACCCATCGCCAGAGCCCGGAATATTCTTCGATGGCCGCAGTGTAGTTCTAAGCATGGCCGCGCTATTTAACGGGCCACTCGTAGCCGGCGTGGCAGGCGTAATAGCAGGCA
>NZ_NKJI01000053.1 GCF_002277815.1 Pseudomonas sp. ERMR1:02 | reverse complement strand
TAGTCACCACGTCGGCAAATGGAATCGGATTCGGATACAGACCGGTCGCCACCAGCCCGGCGACGTGGGCCATGTCCACGAACAGGTACGCGCCAACCTTGTCAGCAATCTCACGAAAGCGCGGGAAATCCAGGGTCTTCGAATACGCGGAGAACCCGGCAATGATCATCTTCGGTTGATGCTCGACGGCCAGGCGTTCCACTTCGTCGTAGTCGATCAGCCCGGTCGTGGTGTCTATGCCGTACTGCACGGCGTTGTACAACTTGCCGGAAAAACTCACTTTTGCACCGTGGGTCAAGTGACCGCCGTGGGCCAGGCTCATGCCCAGCACGGTGTCACCGGCTTGCAGCAACGCCAGATAAACCGCGGCGTTGGCCTGACTGCCCGAATGCGGCTGGACGTTGGCGTAATCGGCGCCGAACAGTTTTTGGCGCGATCAATCGCCAGTTGTTCGACCACGTCGACGTGCTCGCAGCCGCCGTAATAGCGCTTGCCCGGATAACCTTCGGCGTACTTGTTGGTCAGGCCGCTGCCTTGCGCTTCCATCACCCGTTGGCTGGTGTAGTTTTCCGAAGCGATCAGCTCGATGTGGTGTTCTTGCCGCGCGTCTTCGGCATTCATCGCGGACAGCAGTTCGTCGTCGTAGCCTTTGATCTGGTCGTGTTTGCTGAACATGGTGGTCTCCTCGGGTTGTTCTTCTCTGTAGGAGCGAAGCTTGCTCGCGATGGCCGTTATGCGGACTATCCGATGAACCGCGTCATCGTTCATCGCGAGCAAGCTTTGCTCCTACAGGGCGGTGTTGTTGGACTGAGAGAGCAAAGGAAGTGCCAATGTTTATTTTCTGTTTATAAACAAAGGCTTATCTCTGAATTGAAGAAGGGTGCGCAAACGAGTTGTATTGAAATCAATACAACTAACAGTGAAGATGAGTCGAGGCCGTGCAAACGCCTTGAAAGTGCTTTGTCTTGATTTCGTTACAATGTATTGATTTCAAGACGCGGTTTTAAACAACACCGCCGCTCCCACAAGAATTAAGGTTTGCCGGGAATCCCGTACTTGCGCAGCCGAATGGCAATGGCGCTGTGCGAAGTCTGCAACCGCGCCGCCAGCAACCGACTGGACGGATAACTGCGGTAAAGCTCTTCCAGCAGGTTTTTTCAAAGCCTCCCACGGCCTCCTCAAACTGCCCACCTCACCATCGTTTTTCCGCTCCACCGCCGTGCGCGCGATGTCGAGATCGTCGATGTCCACCAGCGGGTTTTCGCAAATCGCCGCGGCACGGAAGATCACGTTTTGCAGTTGTCGCACATTGCCCGGCCAGCGGTTGCCCAGCAGCGCAGGAAAGGTGCTCGGCG
>NZ_NKJI01000051.1 GCF_002277815.1 Pseudomonas sp. ERMR1:02 | reverse complement strand
TGCCAGATGGAAAACCACCAGTCGTCAGTGGCGATATGCTGACGCAGATTGGCCAGCGCCCGGCGAAAACTCAGGGCTTCGTCGAACATTTCCTGCAATAGCGAGCGCCCGGCCCCGCCTTCCATCATCGCTGAAGCGACATCCAGTGAAGCGATGATGCCGTACTGCGGCGACGTGGAGATGTGCATCATGAACGCTTCGTTGAAGCGATCGCGGTCGAGCTGTCGCGCGCCACCGTCCTGCACATGAATCATCGACGCCTGACTGAACGCCGCCAGCAGCTTGTGGGTGGAATGGGTGGTGAACACCAGCGGGCTGTCGCCACTGCGGGACGTGCCCATGCCGTAACGCCCGGCGAAAAACTCATGGAACGCCGCGTAGGCGTACCAGGCCTCATCGAAGTGCAGCACTTCGACGCTGCTGCCCAATTGCTGCTTGATCAACTCGGCGTTGTAGCAGAGGCCGTCATAAGTCGAGTTGGTCACCACCGCCAGTTTGACCTTGGGCGCCCGGCCCTTGGTGAGCGGGCTGGCGTCGATCTTGGCCTTGATCGATTCCGGGCTGAATTCACTCAGCGGGATCGGGCCGATGATCCCCAGCTCATTGCGCTCCGGGCACAGGTACAGGGGGATGGCGCCCGTCATGATGATCGAGTGCAGCACCGACTTGTGGCAGTTGCGATCCACCAGCACCAGATCATCGCGCGCAACCATGGAGTGCCAGACGATCTTGTTGGCGGTCGATGTGCCATTGATCACGAAGAAAGTGTGATCGGCGCCGAAGTTGCGCGCCGCCCGGGCCTCGGCTTCTGCCAGCGGCCCGGTGTGATCCAGCAGCGAGCCGAGTTCCGGCACCGATACCGACAAATCCGAACGCAGGGTGTTTTCCCCGAAGAACTGGTGGAATGCCTGGCCCACCGGACTCTTGTGATACGCCACGCCCCCACCATGGCCTGGGGTATGCCAGGAATAGTTGGAATCGGCGGTGTGTTGCACCAGCGCCTTGAAGAACGGCGGCAGCAATCCGTCCAGGTACTTGCGCGCAGCTCGGGCCACCTGTCGGGCGAGAAATGGTACGGTGTCTTCGAACAGGTAGAGAATCCCGCGCAGCTGATTGAGCTCAGCCATGGCGTCGGCGGGCGCGTTTTCCAGGGTGACCTGCTCGCCTAAAGCGAAGATTGGCAAGTCCGGCGCACGCACTCGCGCCAGCCCGATCAGTTCGGCCATATTCTGTAACAAATGTGAGTGGGCGCTGGCGTCTTCAGCCGCGATCAACATGCACGAGAGGCCGTGATGAGTCGAAGCGACCAGACGCCCTTCGGTGTAATCCACCGCCGAGACGATGCTGAAACCTTCCTGCTCCAGCTCACGGGCGATGCCCCGCACGCGATCACCGGCAACGGTGTCGGCCTTGATGTCACGATGGACGATCAGTACCGGGAATTTCAGATCTTTATACATGTGACTCAGAGTCCTGAGGCGGCAGACCAGAGCCTGCCAGTCACCTCAGGGTAGAGGGTTGAAGCGGATGTGGCGAGCGCGATGCCCTGAAGCGGGTCAGTAACTGCACCAATATGTGGCTGGAGTTTTTTTGTAGGAGCTGGCTTGCCAGCGAAGACGGGGTATCTGACTCACCGCGTCGTTCCGTTCGCCAGCAAGCCGGCTCCTATATATCTATTGGCATGAGGGTAGAGAATCAGGCTTGCGCTTGA
Source organism: Pseudomonas sp. ERMR1:02 (assembly GCF_002277815.1). Lineage (GTDB taxonomy): Bacteria > Pseudomonadota > Gammaproteobacteria > Pseudomonadales > Pseudomonadaceae > Aquipseudomonas. The sequence goes on along the minus strand of NZ_NKJI01000051.1, from coordinate 3,727 downwards.
GCCTCGGCCAATTGCAACCACAGCGCCGGCGCACCCGCCGATTTGCTGATGATTTCCAGACGCACCGCGTGCCGGGCGAGATCATCTTCGCTGGCGTGAATGATGCGGGTCGGCTTGCGGTCCGCCGGCAGACGACGAATTTCAGTGGCCGAGTTGTCCGCGCCCTCGCCGGAACCGTTGCCATCGGACGCGTTGCCAGCCAGGGACAGGCTGGTCTGGCCCCCGGTCATGGTCAGGTAAACGTCGGCAAGGATCTCGGAGTCGAGCAAGGCGCCGTGCAGTTCACGGCCGGAGTTGTCGACACCATAGCGTTTGCACAGGGCGTCGAGGCTGTTGCGCTGCCCCGGGTGACGTTCCCGGGCCATCATCAGGGTGTCGAGGATCGAGCAATGTTGCGTGATGTCGGCGCGATCGTGCTGGCCCATCAGGGCGAATTCGTTGTTGATGAAGCCAACGTCGAACGCCGCGTTGTGGATGATCAGCTGCGCGCCCTTGATGAACTCGAAGAACTCTTCGGCCACCTCGGCAAAACGCGGCTTGCCCACCAGGAACTCGTTGGTGATGCCGTGGACGCCGATGGCGCCCTCGTCACTTTCGCGGTCCGGTTGCAGGTAAACGTGAAAATGCCGGCCCGTGAGGCGCCGACCGATCAACTCGACACAACCGATTTCGACAATCCGGTGGCCATCGGTCACCGGCATGCCGGTGGTTTCGGTATCGAGTACTACCATCCTGTTAGCTATATTTTTGAAAACCGTCATCGCACCGCCGCCTTTAAACACGCGTTAAATCTTAACATATCGTCAGAAAATCACCGCAAGAACCACGACCAGGTGTACACAGCAATGACATTCTCTTCCACTACGCAGAAGTGTAAATATGGACTCTGCGATCAAGACCTTTATTGCGAGTGGTGTCGAGCGGTTCTCTCAACTCTACGAAACTGATGCCTCTGGCTTTCCTTTATTTTATCCAGCCGCTTTCATGCCCGCTCGATCAGCCCCTCCACTACGAACGAAACTCAGAAGGTCTACTTTGCAGCGATCAAGAGAGTCTGTGAGTGGGAATCCAGCAGGAACATCATCAACCATCTTGATGGTTTCGCAGATGCTTTGGAAATGCGCAATGGCGGCCTTGCGTGCCCGTTCCACCAGACGCCTGGTCACGGCGTTACAGAGGCGTGCATAGTGAAGGTCGATTTGCGTTTTTTGGTCCGCGGTGAGCGAACATCAAGTTGAGCAGCAAGTCCGCCAGCCACGTGAAACTCCACCTACATCGACTTGATCGAAACCACTTCTACAAATCGGAATTTTTTCCTGGCCGCCCTCGTAGCTTCTTGCTCAGCCAGGAGGGTACTCAAGGTATCGACCTCATGGATCATCTCGTGCGTCTTGCCTTCAAATTCATTGCCCACCCGCAGTGTGACTCTCAGCCTGGGCGTGAATGCTTTCGCGACCTTCTTTTTCTCTGCCGTTTTCGCCGACTGCGTGATCACGGTATCCGACCGAGGCTTTTGCACTGGCGCACTGCTTTGCGCAACTGGCTCGCCACCACCGAACAGTGCCCGGCGCATCTCTTCTTCAGTTAATTCTGGGTTCATGCCAATTCTCAGCGGGATGTTATGAGTAGCTTGTACGATTGTATCAGCATGACGAATTTCCAGTAGTGAGTCCCCTCTGATTAGCTCTAAAACCGGCGACCACGGCTGCAGGATGGGACAGTTATCGAGTGGGCAGGAGAAATGGCTGAGCAGACGCAAGTGTAATTCCCCAGCGACGGTCGCAACTACACTTTCGCTATCCAGCCAAAAGCGGCCATCGATACATTCACAAAGTAGCCACTTCTCTTAGCCCGAACACCCCGCACAATCACACCCTGTATTGGGCGGATATTCCCCGTCATCGGGCTTATTCCCCGGTTTCTCATACGCCCGCTTAAAGCCGGCACGGCAAGGGAGCGCGGCGTAGAACAATAATCGCTTCCTATTACTTTTGGCAGGAAAGTTGCGTCGCCGCCACCATCCCGGCTGGAAATCAAACGTTTCGCCAGCCGGGCTAGAAGCAGTGGCTCGTTGTCCATGTTTGCCACGCGCTCCGAGGAACCCTCAGAGGTGTTTGCGATGAAACTGGATACCGGAAGGCTGAATCCTGGTCCATTGTCCAAAACCAGGCTGGCGCTGAGTATCTCTGCTGCCGCGATCCTGTTGGGGCTGGGCTTGTCCCAGACCCAGGCAGTCCCCTCGACAACACCGATCCACCGCTCCTAGCGACCCATCGGCATTCACCAATCAGCCCGCCGACCCCAACGCCGCATTGAGGACTTGCTCAAGCAACCTCGCGCAAACGTCGGCGCCTTCGACTTACCCAATGGGGTGGGCGGTGACCGCAACACCCCTTGGCCGACAATGTGCTGCCACCCAATCTGCAAACCAGCTTCAACATCCCCACTAACGGTAATGCCAGCCCAGTGTTCGGGGCTCAACCGTTCTCACAGAAGCTTGAACTTTTCGAGGAGTTCGGCTCGAACAAACTGAATGCGGCCGACCCTCCATCACCCGTTCCGTTTCCGGTCCCGACGGTGGGCCCGCACCGGCGCAAGATCCATTGAAGGTGGCGCGTAGCGGCCCGTCGCCGGCTGCGCTGGATGCCTTTCTCAAGCAGCCAGCATTGACGCCCTTCCCGACCGAGTTCTCCAATGTGCTGGACTACAACCCTGGAAGGCGCAGATCGAGGATTTCCTCAATCGCCGAGTCAGTTCGCCCGCAGAAGGCCGGCCACCGGGAAAAGGCTGGTCGCACCAGCGTTTCAATGAGTTTTTCCCACGCAACGCCTTCAAGACTGTGCAAGCAGGCGCGCACGTCAATAGCGGCCTACGTGATCGCATGCAACGGCATAACTACGCCGTGGGGAATTTGCGCCAGGCGGGCTCTATCACAACACCAACGGCGACCCGGCCAACGAGGGCACAACCAAGGGCATTGCAGTGCAGTTTCACCCCAACTTCCCTGTCCAGGACCATAATGCGTTGTGGACATTCGACGGCACCTTTCCGCCCAAACTGCTCCAAGTACGCTATGGCCAAGCGATGCTGATGCGTCATTACGATGCCTTGCCCATTGACCCGTCGGCCAACCGGGGCTTTGGCCTGCACACATCACCACCCATGAACATAACGGCCACTCGCCCGCGGAAAGCGACGGCTTTACCAACGCGTTCTTCTTCCCGGGCCAGTACTACGACTATCGATGGCCCATCCAGTTGGCCGGTTACGACTCCATCAATACCAAGGCGAGGATGCACGGGCAGCCTTCCCGTGCGACCCTGGTGAAACCCTGTTCGTCAACGACGCCAACCCCGGCGTCAAGACCTGCGACCACGGCACCATCAAGATCCGTGGCGACTGGCGCGAAACCATGAGCACCCACTGGTTCCACGACCACATGCTCGATTTCACCGCGCAGAATGTCTACAAGGGCAATGCGACGATGATGAACTACTACAGCGCCGTGGACCGTGGCAACGAGTCGGTCGACGACGGGGTCAACCTGCGTTTGCCCAGCGGTTCGGCGCTGGGCTGGGGTAACCGTGACTATGACATCAACTTGACGATCGCAGACAAGGCCTGGGACCAGGCGGGTCAGTTGTGGTACAACCCCTTCAACACCGACGGTTTTCTCGGTGACCAGGTGCTGACCAACTGGGAGTACAAGCCCTTCCTGGACGTACGT
>NZ_NKJI01000007.1 GCF_002277815.1 Pseudomonas sp. ERMR1:02 | reverse complement strand
ATGTCCTTGTGCGCGATGTGCACGCTGTCCAGGCCGACACTCAGCCGGTCCATCAGCTCTTCCGCCTCGGCCGGTTCCAGGTTGATGAAACTGCCACCCGACGTTTGCCGAATGCCTCGCCGCACCACCTCTTCGAACTCCGCTGACAACAGCAACACACGCAAGTCATTGCCTTGGGCAAACTTGTTGCTGATGTAGCGCGCCATCGCGCCGCGAACGTGTTCGACCAGCGCCAGCGGGTCCTTTTCCCGCGATGCCCAATGGGCCAGCGATTCGAGAATGAGCTTCATGTTGCGCACCGAAATGCGCTCGCCGATCAACCGCTGCAGCACCTCGGCGATCTTCTGCACGGTGACGTGGCGATACACTTCCTTGAGCAGATCGGGGCAGCGCGTTTCCATTTCGTCGAGCAGTTGCTTGGTTTCCTGAACGCCGAAAAACTCCCGGATGTTGCGCGCCAGCAACGTGACCAGGCAGCGGTAGCATTCTTCGTCAGCCGGACGCAGGTGGTAACCCAACTGCTGCACGCGCTCCCTGTCGGCCGCGTTGACCCAGACACCGCCCAGGCGATTGCTGTCGTTGCCGCGTACCAGGGCAAAGCCCAAAGGTTCCAGCTCCGGCGAATAGTCGAGCAGGCGCCAATGATCGAAATGGATATCGAACTGTTCGGCGCGCACTTCGTTGATCAGCACCGCCACTTGATGCGCCGGCAACGCCTCGCTGGCACGCAGTTGCGGCTCGGGAATGCGCAAGCCGTAGTCGACGAAAAACTGGCTGCGAAAGCGTGCTGCCCAGCGGGCCTTGTTCAGTTCTTCCAGCCGCGCCGTGGGCACCAGCAACATCAAGGCGATGGTTTCGGTGGCAATGTTGTCGATATCATCGAGCAGGCCCGATCCCGTCTGCATGGCATCTCCCTGCGCAGGCACCGGACGATTGTCACCCGGTCCTTCACCCCGTGAAGCCTTGCGCTGCCGGAAAAACACCACCAGCGCCAGGACCGCGGCGATGGGCAAGAAGGTCAGCAGCGGAAAGCCGGGAAGCAAGCCGACACCCACCGCCAGCAGCGCGGTCACACCTATCACGAATGGATGGCCCAGTATTTGGGCGAGCATGTTGCGCCCCAGGTTGCTGTCATCGCCGTTGACGCGGGTAACGATGAAGCCGGCGCCGATGGCAATCAGCAACGCAGGAATCTGTGCCACCAAACCATCGCCGATGGTCAACAGGGTGTAGGTCGACAGGGCCGTGGACATGTCCATGCCCATTTGTCCGACCCCGATGGCCATGCCGCCGATGAAGTTGACGAAGATAATGATGATGCCGGCGATCGCATCACCCTTGATGAACTTCATCGCGCCGTCGAAAGAGCCGTACAACTGGCTTTCACGCTCCAGCACGCTGCGTTTTTCTTTGGCTTCCTCGGCAGTCATGGCGCCTGCCTTCAGGTCGCCATCGATGCTCATTTGCTTGCCGGGCATGCCGTCCAGCGAGAAGCGCGCCGCGACTTCGGCAACCCGTTCCGAGCCCTTGGTAATCACGATGAACTGAACAATGGTGACAATGGAAAAGATCACGAAACCAACCACCAGGCTTTCACCGATCACGAACTCGCCGAAGGAGGCAATGATCTCCCCGGCATCGGCCTGGCTGAGGATCAGCCGGCTGGTGCTGATCGACAGTGCCAGGCGAAACAGCGTGGTCAACAGCAGCAAGGCCGGGAATGTCGAAAAGCTGAGGATGCGTTCGATGTAGAACGAGCCCATGAACACCAGCAGCGAAATGACGATGTTCAGGCCGATGAGAAAATCCACCAGCGGCGTCGGCAGTGGAATGATCAGCATGGCGATGATCATCACCATCAGCGTCAGGATCAGCAGCTCCGGGCGAGCACCGACATTACGCAAAAACACATTGAACATGGCAGGTCAGCTCCGGCTAAAAATCATGAGCAACCGCCGAGACGTCGCTGTTCAATACATTCGTGGGCATAGGCAATGTCTGCCAATCGCGTGAACTGTTGTGCCAGGCGCAGCGGCGCTTCTTCATCGGCAAACAGTGGCGTCGGCAATTGCAGGCTGAGCCGGCGCACCTTCTGCAACACGGTCGAGCGTTCACGGTGCGCACTCAACAGCACGCGCTCACCCAATGCGCCGAGCAACAGCTGGTCGAGTTCATCGGGGTAGGCCAACAAGCCGAGCAGGAACACCAGCCAGTCGGGTTCATGGGGGTTGTGCCGGCAGATGAGCGCATCACCCAGCAGGCTGCCGATGAACAGCTCGTCTGCGGATCGCAGGTGCTTGAGGTCGATCAACCGGCCCAGCAGTTGACCGAACTCTGCACGCGAGCAACTGGGGTCCTGGGCACTGATGTCGGTGAGTAATGCCGCTTCGATGAAGGCCAGCACACTCATGCGTTGTGGCGGGCCGTAAAGCGCAATCCAGTCCTGGTAACAATCGAGTGGACCTTCGTCGGACTCCAGAAAGTCGCGGTAGGTTTCGCGCAACAGGCCGGCGCGCATCGCCATGCTTGCACCGAACATCCGGGCTTTCAGGGCGCTGTTGATCCCGGCATTCATGCGCTTGGGGGAGCCTTGGGCAACCACCGTCTGCAATAGCGTTTCGAGCCTTTGACGGGTAGCTGTTTCCAGTTTTCTTCGGCGCAACAGTTCTCGCAGCACCAACGCCAGGTCGCTGTCATCGGGGAACAGACTGCGCGCCATCTCCAGCAGCCAGGCGACGGGTTTGTCCGTCAGACGCGCCAGATTGAGCACCTGCCGCGCCTTGGGCACGGTGTCGTCTTCCAGGACTCTCTCGAAAGTATCTGTCAGCGCATCGGACCTGAGTTCGAAAAGCCGTCGGCCACGGAACTGCGCGAGCGCTGCCGACATTTCATCACTGATCTGCACAATGCGCTGCGCTGCGGCGGCCGTGCCGCTGTCGTCCAGATCAATCTCTGCGTCCGCCTGCGGCTGCGGATGTTCGGCGGCCTTCTCGGTATTGAGCCGTGCCTGGGCGGCTCGCCCGCCTGTGGAAATCGGTGGCAGGATCATTTATTTGCCGCCCGAAAGTAACTGCGGCGCACGCGTTCGTGCTGTTGTGGCGTCAGCAACTGAGTGGCCGGCTCGGCGCTGCCGGGTTCCAGTGCAGCAAGAATTTCCTTGGGCTGTATCAGGAACACCCGAACTGTGTTGGCCGAGCGATTCTGTCGATAGCTGAACAAACGCCCGATCCAGGGAATCGATCCAAGTACCGGTATCTGTCCGATTTGTTCGCTGTTGTCATCGCGGGTGAAACCACCCACCAACAGACTCTTTCCCTGAGGTACGCGCGCCACGGTGCTGATCCGTGTGCGGCCGACCGTCGGCAACGTGCCCGGCTGCTCGCCTCGACCAGGGCTTTCGACTTCGTTGCCGTCCTCGATATTGAGCGACATTTCAACCTCGTCCGCCTGGGCGAAACGGGGTAATACGCTCACCAGCGTGCCGTAGGTCACGTGCTGCAAATCGACACTGCGCTCACCCACCAGCGGGGCATAAAACGTGCGGTTGTTGTCGAATATCGCTGGCACATTCTCTTGCGTGAGGATGACCGGCCGCGAGACCACATTCGCCCGGTTGGTGCGTTCCAGCGCCATGACCTGAGTGACGAAAGACGCGCCATCGAGGGTGGTCGCCGAGCCGGCATTGAGCGATGCGGAAAATTTCCCGCCCGAATTCACTGCGCCTTGCCAATTGATGCCCAGTTGATTGAGTTCATCCTTGTGCAAATCAATGATCCACAACGACAACTCCACGTGCCGTTTCGGCGTATCCAGCGCGCTCACCAGGTTCTCGATAAAGCGCACTTGCTCCGGCAGCCCCTTGACCAGCAGGCTGTTGGTATCGGGATACGCGACCACCCGAATGTTTCCGGCGGCTACATCCCGCGCAATGATTCGCGGCGCGGCCGGATCCTGATCCGAGGGCGTGGTCGCCAGGCCTTCCAGGGGAAACGCCGGCATCAATCCCGGCGGTCGCGGTGCAGGGGCTTGCGCTATCGACGACTCGACCTCGCGCTTCTCACCGCGCAGCAAATCCTCGATCACGGTTGCCAGCCCGGGGATGGTCACCTTGTCATCGCGCAGCTCGTATTTGCGGTCGCTGACGAAGGTGTTGCGCACCTGGATGACGCCAATCTGCTGCTTGCCCAGCAACAATTCCGAGCGCTGGTTATCCATCAGCCCGGCCGCTTGCACCACCAGGTCGACATACATCGGTGGGCCCGACACATGGAAAGTCCGCAGACCGTCGTGGCGCAATGGATAACGGACATCGTGCAACCCGGAACGCTCAAGGAACGCCTGAAGCCTGGTCACCGTCAGGGTCTGCAGCGACACCATCGAGCTTTTGATTTCCGGGGCGTCATACAGATAAATCGCCTGACCATCGCTGTACCAGATCAAGCCCATCTGCGAGGCGACTCGCTCGAAGGTTCGTTGTGGTTTAAGCAGATCGAACGTACCGGAAATCCGCTTGGCCGCAGCCGCCTTGCTGACGATCACCGGTTTGCCCAGTGATCCGGACAGTTCGCTGAAAAAGGTGCGCGCGCTTTGCTCGCGGGCCTCGAAATTATAAGTATCGGCCCGCGCGTCACACGGCATAACCATCAACGCGGCGCCCAGCCAGAATGGAAAAATACATAAAGAGTGAATTAGGCGGTTCATCGGCTCACTTGCCTGGAAGGTAGGTAATGTCGGCCAGGCTGCTGGGCGTGAATCCCACCAGTTCGCGGATTTCCTTGGAGAAATGCGAAGAAGAGGCAAAACCGAACTCCAGCGCCACATCCGTCAGGGAGCCGTCCTGCAGACTCATATTCAACAGCGCCTGGGCCGTTCGCCAGCCGCGCAAGGCAGGCTTGGCCGCCGTGCCCAGCGCCTGTCGACACAGTCGGCGAAAATGCGACACCGAAACGCCATAACGCTGGGCCAGGGTGGTCAGTTTTTCGCTGTGGGTGCCTTGTTCCAGCAGAAAACGCACGAGTCCGTAACTCTCGGTGTGACGCAGCACGCTGGCAAAGGCCTGCCAGGCCACACCTGCGTCCATTGCCTGTTCGATATACCAGCGCTCAAGCGCCCGCTCGGACTGGAAGGTTGAACAAGCAACTGACAAGGCGGCCCAGGGTGCCTGGCTGGGTCGTTGATCGATCAGCGCATTACCCAGATCAATGAACACCTGCAATTTCACCAGTGGTGCTTCCGAAACCGGCAGAATCTGCCCGCCGCCCTTCACCTCAAACGCACCGTTGATCGCAATCAGCCCTTCCCAACCGGCCGGCAGGCAAGCGGTCGCCGCACACTGCTGCGACGCAAGGTACACGGGAGATTCGCTGACACGCAGATGCAGTACCCGTTCGCTGAAACGGGCATCAGGGAAACGTGTGACGTGTAGTGATTCGATTTGCACGCCAATCTCCTTTGCGGCCTGACGATATAGCTCGGCATGTAGGTCGGCAGGATGAAAGAGATGGCGCGTCCAATCCTGATGTAAAGCTGATGAAACCCGGGCTGGCATATGCCTTGCAGCCATTAAGACATCAGCACACATGCCAACGGCGGGATGCGTGCCAGGACAATGGCGTCGTCATCCGGCCTTGCGCGTGCAAGGTCCCGGGACGACGTTTTTTTTTGCAAGGTGAACATGCGATGAACGAACCATCAGCCGGCCCTCTGGCCTGGGTCAATGGCAGCGATGCCCCGGAAAAGACCGAAATCAATCTCGGCTTCATGGCCCTGAGCGACTGCGCCTCGGTGGTGGTCGCTGCCACCCAAGGCTTCGCCCAGCCCTACGGCCTGACCCTGAACCTCAAGCGCCAGCCGTCCTGGGCCAATCTGCGGGACAAACTGGTGAGCGGCGAGCTCGATGCCGCCCACAGTCTGTACGGTTTGATCTACGCCGTGCATCTGGGCATCGGTGGCGTGGCTCCGACCGACATGGCCGTGCTCATGGGCCTGAACCAGAACGGTCAGAGCATCAATCTCTCCCACGGTTTACAGGGCCTCGGCGTGACCGGTCCTGAAGCACTTCACCGGCACGTGCACCAAACTCGCCCAAAACTGACCTTCGCTCAGACTTTTCCCACTGGCACTCACGCGATGTGGCTGTATTACTGGCTTGCCAGTCAAGGCATTCACCCGTTGCTGGATGTCGACAGCGTAGTGGTGCCACCGCCGCAAATGGTCGCGCACCTGCAAGCGGGCCGCATCGATGGTTTCTGCGTTGGTGAGCCCTGGTCCGCCAGTGCGGTGCAACAGGATCTCGGGTTTACCCTGGCGACAACCCAGACCCTCTGGCCCGATCATCCGGAAAAAGTCCTCGGCTGCACTCGCGCATTCGTCGAGCAATACCCCAATACCGCCCGGGCGCTGGTGATGGCGATCCTGCAAGCCAGCCGCTTCATCGAAGACAACGCCGAGAACCGCCGCAGCACCGCGCAATTGCTCAGCGCGCCGCAGTACCTCGATGCACCGCTCGAATGCATCGAGCCGCGTCTGCTGGGTGACTACGCCGACGGGCTCGGCAATCGCTGGCAAGACCCGCACGCCTTGCGTTTCCACGGTAATGGCGAGGTCAATCTGCCTTACCTGTCCGACGGCATGTGGTTCATGACCCAGTTCCGCCGCTGGGGATTGTTGCGCGATGACCCGGATTACCTCGCGGTAGCCCGTCAGGTGCAACAACTGGATTTGTATCGAGAGGCCGCCAGCGCCGTCGGTATCGCTTCTGCGGGCAAGGAAATGCGCAGCAGCCAATTGATCGATGGCAAGGTCTGGGACGGCTCTGATCCGGCCGGCTACGCCCGCAGCTTCAAACTGCATGCCATGAGCGACAGCTCGCCCCTTATCGCCAGCCGCTGACAGGAGACTGCGAATATGTTGCGTATCCTGCTGATCAATGACACTGCGAAAAAAGTCGGACGCCTGAAAGCGGCCCTGACCGAAGCCGGCTTCGAGGTGATCGATGAGTCGGGCCTGACCATCGACCTGCCCGAGCGCGTCGAAACGGTGCGTCCGGACGTGATTCTGATCGATACCGAGTCACCGAGCCGCGATGTCATGGAGCAAGTGGTGCTGGTGAGCCGCGACCAGCCACGGCCGATCGTGATGTTTACCGACGAACATGACCCCGACGTGATGCGCCAGGCGATCAAGTCCGGGGTCAGTGCCTACATCGTCGAAGGCATTCACGCACAACGCTTGCAGCCAATTCTCGACGTGGCCATGGCGCGCTTCGAAAGCGATCAGGCCTTGCGCGCCCAACTGCACGCCCGCGACCTGCAACTGGCCGAGCGCAAGCGCATCGAGCTGGCCAAGGGGTTGCTGATGAAAATGAAGGACTGCAACGAGGAAGAGGCCTACACCCTGATGCGCCGCCAGGCCATGAGTCGCCAGCAGAAGCTGATTCAGGTGGCGGAGCAGATCATTGCCATGAGTGAATTGTTGGGTTGAGATCTGTAGCGCCTGCACGGACGCCTTCGCGGGCAAGCCTCGCTCCTACAGGATTTGTGTCGTACACAACATTTGAATTCGACGAAATCCCGTAGGAGCGAGGCTTGCCCGCGAATGGCGCACCTCGGTCTCAAGTTGTTGGCACAGATCTGGCTTAGTAAACACCACAGGTAACCAACGGCGGTTGCCCCACCTACGACAAAGACGTCGCTCACCCCATTTGCCCCAGGCGAATCGGGTAGCGGCGTTTTTTTGTTTTGGCCCCATAGCACGGGGCCGGTGGTGCAGCCCTTCGGCGCCCCACCTGCATGACTCCCGTTCGAGACTCCTATCAGCTGAGGTGCGCGATGAATTCAAGCTTCTGGAAATCCGGCCATACCCCAACCCTGTTCGCGGCCTTCCTGTATTTCGATCTGAGCTTCATGGTCTGGTACCTGCTCGGCCCCCTGGCGGTGCAAATCGCCGGCGACCTGCACCTGACCACCCAGCAGCGCGGTCTGGTTGTGGCTACGCCGATACTGGCCGGGGCGGTATTGCGCTTTGTGATGGGCATGCTGGCTGATCGCTTGTCGCCGAAAACCGCTGGCCTGATCGGTCAAGTGATCGTCATCTGTGCGCTGTTCGGTGCCTGGAAGCTCGGTATACACAGCTACGAGCAAGCGCTGCTGTTGGGGCTGTTCCTCGGCATGGCCGGCGCGTCCTTCGCCGTGGCCTTGCCCCTGGCGTCGCAATGGTATCCGCCCCAGCATCAAGGCAAAGCCATGGGCATCGCCGGAGCCGGTAACTCGGGCACCGTACTTGCGGCGCTGATTGCGCCGGTGCTGGCGGCGGCGTTTGGCTGGAGCAACGTATTCGGCTTTGCCCTGATCCCGCTGATCCTGACCCTGATCGTCTTCGCCTGGCTGGCCAAAAACGCCCCTGAGCGGCCGAAAGCCAAGTCGATGACCGACTACTTCAAGGCCTTGGGCGACCGCGACAGTTGGTGGTTCATGTTTTTCTACAGCGTGACTTTTGGTGGCTTCATCGGCTTGGCCAGCGCACTGCCCGGCTATTTCAACGACCAATATGGCCTGAGCCCGGTCACCGCCGGCTACTACACCGCGGCCTGTGTGTTCGGCGGCAGCCTGATGCGCCCTTTGGGCGGTGCCCTGGCTGATCGCTTCGGCGGCATTCGCACCTTGCTGGGGATGTACACAGTGGCGGCGATCTGCATCGCTGCCGTGGGTTTCAATCTGCCAAGTTCCTATGCGGCCCTGGCACTTTTCGTCTGCACCATGCTCGGTTTGGGTGCAGGTAATGGCGCGGTGTTCCAGTTGGTTCCACAACGTTTCCGTCGGGAGATCGGCGTGATGACCGGCCTGATCGGCATGGCCGGCGGCATCGGCGGCTTTGCCCTCGCAGCAGGCATGGGCACGATCAAGCAAAGCACCGGCAGCTACCAGATGGCGCTGTGGCTGTTCGCCAGCCTCGCTGTCCTCGCCTGGTTCGGCTTGCACGGTGTGAAACGTCGCTGGAGAACCACCTGGGGTTCGGCCGCCGTTACCGCCGCACGGGTCTGAGGCTTCCATGAGCCTGCAACTGAGTTTCGCCCAAGCCAGCGCCATCGGTCCGCGTGACGAAAACCAGGACGCCCTGCGTCTGGTTACGCCGGTCCCGGCACTGGCCGCCAGCAAGGGCTACCTGTTCGCCATCGCCGACGGCGTCAGCCAATGCGCAGATGGCGGTCTGGCCGCCCGCTCGACCTTGCAGGCCCTGGCACTGGACTACTACGCGACCCCGGAAACCTGGGGTGTGGCCCAGGCACTGGATCGCCTGCTGCTGGCACAGAATCGCTGGCTGCAGGCCAACGGCGGTGGACAACCCTTGCTGACCACGGTCAGTGCTCTGGTCATGCGTGGACGGCGTTTTACCCTGGCCCATGTCGGCGATTGCCGGGTTTATCGCTGGCATGCTGACCAATTGCAGCGGGTCAGCGAAGATCACGTGTGGGATCAACCGGGCATGCAGCATGTGCTCAAGCGGGCGCTGGGACTCGATCAGCATCTGGTGCTGGATTTCCTCGACGGTGAATTGCGCCTCGATGAGAGCTTTGTACTACTCAGCGACGGTATCTGGGCCGTCCTGGGCGATACCGCGATTGCCGCCATTCTGCGAGATCAACCGGACCTGGACAGCGCCGCGCAGACGCTGGTGAATGCCGCGCACCTGGCTGGCAGTCAGGATAACGCCAGCGCCTTGTTGGTGCGGGTCGATGCCCTCGGTGAAACCAGCATCGGCGATGCGTTGATTCATTTACAGCAATGGCCATTGCCGCCGGCGCTGAAACCGGGTCAGAACTTCGAAGGGTGGCAGGTCGAAGGAGTCATCGGCCAGAGCCAGCAATCTCTGCTCTACCGGGTGCATGACAATCAGCAGCAACCCTGGCTGCTGAAAACCCTGCCTGAGCGCCTGCACGACGATCATCTGGCCGGGCAAGCATTGCTGTCGGAAGAATGGTTTCTCAAGCGTGTGGCCGGGCGGCATTTCCCTGAAGTCCATGCCGCCAGTCAGCGTCAGCATTTGTACTATGTGATGCGCGAATATTGCGGGTCGACCCTGGCGCAACTGCATGCGCAGATCGGGCCGCTGCCGCTGGCCCAGTGGCAGGACGTGGCCGAACGCCTGCTCAGAGCGGTCGGTCTGCTGCATCGACGGCAAATCCTGCATCGCGACATCAAGCCGGAAAACCTGTTGTTGGGGGGCGACGGGGAATTGCGACTGCTGGATTTCGGTCTCGCCTACTGCCCCGGCCTGTCCGAAGACCAGCCCTCTGCCCTGCCCGGAACGCCCAGCTACATTGCGCCGGAAGCGTTTCGCGGTGAAAAGCCGACACCGCAACAGGATCTGTATGCGGTGGGTGTGACCCTGTACTACCTGCTCACCGGGCATTTTCCCTATGGCGAAATCGAAGCTTTCCAGCGTCCACGATTCGGGGTGCCGGTCAGCGCCAGCCGCTATCGCCCTGACCTTCCGGAATGGCTGACGCAAAGCCTGGAACGCGCGGTCGCGGCTGATCCGGTTCAGCGATTTGAAACGGCGGAAGAATGGTTGCTGCTGATGGAACAGGGTGAGCGCCGCAGCTTGAGCGTGCGCCCACGACCCTTGCTGGAGCGCGAGCCACTGAAGGTGTGGCGGGCATTGGCGCTGGCGTCGCTATTGATGAATCTGGCGCTGTTGTTTGCCGTATTTCATGGCTGATACCGCTCGCAATCATGAACTGACAGTCATTCCAAATGAGGAAAACACAATGAACGCAAAAGTCTGGCTGGTCGGTGCGGGACCTGGTGATCCGGAACTGCTGACGCTCAAGGCCGTGCGGGCGTTGAAAGAAGCGGATGTGGTGCTGATCGATGATCTGGTGAATGACGCAGTCCTCGAACACTGCAGCAACGCGCGGATCATTCCTGTTGGAAAACGCGGCGGCTGCCGCTCGACGCCACAAGCGTTCATTCATCGCCTGATGTGGCGTTATGCGCGCCACGGCAAATGCGTGGTGCGACTCAAGGGCGGCGACCCGTGCATTTTCGGGCGCGGCGGTGAAGAGGCACAGTGGTTGCGCGAACGTGGGGTTGAGGTCGAGCTGGTCAATGGCATCACCGCCGGGCTTGCAGGCGCCACGCAATGCGATATTCCGCTGACATTGCGCGGTGTAGCGCGCGGTGTGACATTGGTCACCGCCCACACTCAGGACGGCAGCAGCCTGAACTGGCAGGCACTGGCCCAGAGCGGTACGACCCTGGTGATCTATATGGGCGTGGCCAAACTCAGCGAAATCCGCGAACAGTTGCTGGCCGGAGGGATGAAGGCGGATACACCGGTGGCGATGATTGAAAATGCTTCATTGCCACATCAGCGCGAATGCAGGAGTGATCTGACAGCGATGGAAGAAGATGCCCACGACTTCGAGCTCAAAAGCCCGGCGATTCTGGTCATCGGAACCGTGGCATCCAGGGCAACGCAATCGCTGTGGGAGCACGACTTGCCCGCGATGACGGTAGGTCAAACAGCCTGAATCTGCCTGCACCCCCATTCCTCATCAAATCGCAGACAAAGAAAAGCCCGGCCTAAGCCGGGCTTTTCTCAGAGCAGCGAGGTAATTACTTACCTTTAGCTTCAACCTGCGCTTCTACGCGACGGTTTACAGCGCGACCAGCTTCAGTTTTGTTGTCAGCAACTGGGCGGGATTCGCCGTAGCCAACAGACTGAACGCGGGACGATTGAACACCGTACTGGTTGGTCAGAACTTGTTTAACGGCGTTTGCACGACGCTCAGACAGTTTCTGGTTGTAAGCGTCAGGACCGACGTTGTCAGTGTGACCTTCAACAGTAGTGGTGGTGGATGGGTACTGCTTCATGAAGTCAGCCAGGTTTTTGATGTCGCCGTAGCTGTTAGGCTTGACTACCGACTTGTCGAAGTCGAATTTCACGTCCAGCTCTACACGTACAACTTCAGCAACTGCTGGGCAGCCATCAGCGTCAACGGTAACGTTGGCTGGGGTGTCCGGGCACTTGTCAACGTTGTCGCACACGCCATCGTTGTCGCTGTCGGAGCAGACTTCAGCTGGTGCTTGAACTGGAGCAGCAGCAGGCTTGGAGCCGCCACCGAAGTTCACACCCAGACCTACGGAAGGAATGTAGTCCCACTTGCCGTTGTCCAGCTTGTAGTCAGCTTCTACGCCAGCACGGGCGAAGAAGTTTTCGAGGAAGTAGTACTTAACGCCACCGCCTGCAGTCAGGAAAGTCGACTGGTCACGACCGGTGTGGCCATCAGCGGCTACGTTGGTCATGCTGCCGTGCTTAACACCACCTTGAACGTAAGGACGCAGAGCGTCGCCAGCGTTGTTGAAGTGGTACTGAGCGTTCAGACCAAACTGGTCGCCTTCGATTTTCTGATGGCCAGTACCGTTGTTCGAACGGGTGTGGTCATCGTTGTTGTAGGTCGCGTTCAACGATACGTCGTCGGTCAAGAAGTAACCGATGGAGGCGCCAGGAGTGTAACCATCTTCAACGTTCTTAACGCTGTCGTTGTACTTTTTCCCGTAGTTGAGCTCGCCTTCAACTGCGCCTTGGCCTTGTGCCAGTGCGCCGAACGAAGTAGCGGCAATAAGAGTACCAATGGCCAAGCCCAAGGTGTTTTTCAGTTTCATCCGTTAAATCCCCATCTGGTGATTGTGAAGCAGTCCCGCAAACCGGGGGACAACTCGGCGGCAAGTCTATCAGAACTTGCCTACACGTAAGAGATATTTGCGCCGAACTAAGTTTCAGCAATGCCTGCAAATTTCTCACGCAATTTGTCTAGAGCGCGTTTGTACCGCATTTTTGTTGCACTCAAACCCATGTGCATGATGTCTGCGATCTCCTGAAACTCCAGCTCTGCGACAAATCGTAGCACCAGAATTTCGCGGTCAATCGGGTTCACATACACCAACCAGCGATCAAGTCCACCCTTCTCCTCAGGTTTCGGCGCCTTTCTTCGGACGCTTCTTCGAGGGGGTCCAGACTCAAGGCGTCCATCAAGCGACGCTTTCGCCGTTCCTTGCGATACTGTGTGATGCACTCGTTGTACGTGATGCTATATAGCCATGTCTTGAACTTCGATTTGCCCTCGAAGTTCTTCAAGCCATACAACACCTTCAACATGACTTCCTGACAGACATCATCTGCGTCGCGATCGTTCCCGAGATATCTTGCGCAGACGTTAAATAATGTTCGTTGGTAACGCCGCATCAGTTCTTCATAGGCGCGCGTTACGTGAAACAGCTCGGTATGCGAGCGCGCGACCAACTCCTCATCAGAGAGCTCGCGGGGGTCGTAGCGCATGGATAACGATTGGGCTTTATTCAAAACAAGTCGGGCCGACAGTCAGGTCAATGTCCGCCGCAGCCAGCATCAGCAGGCATTTTGCGGCGGCATACATTAGCAGGGTTTGCCGGGTTAGCGGCTACTCACATGCTGTTCGAGGAGGATCCGATTGGAAAGAGAGACTAGCTCACCCTCATCGGTCAGCAATGTAGTTTTAACCGTGCCGATCTCTTCGATCTGCCCTTCGACCTCGCCAATACGCACTTGTTGCCCAACCTGGTACAACTCACGCACATAGATACCCGCAAGAATCTGACCGGCAATTTCCCGGCTTCCCAATCCCATGGCCAGCGCAACCGCCAGACCAACGGTAATCAATACGATCACGATCACATGGTTGAGCAGGTCAGTTTTGACCTCCAACTGGCTGATCGCGACCGAAATACTGATGATGATCACCAGGCCCTGGGCAATTCGCCCCAGGCCAGAGGCGTAATCCAGCCCTACGCCCTCAGCGGCGCCGCGCACCAGCCCATTGGCCAGTTGCGCCAGCAAGACCCCCACCAGCAGCACCAGAGCCGCGCCAAATACCTTCGGCAAATACAGCGCAAGCATGTCCAGCGTAGCCGAAACTCGCTCAAGTCCAAGGGATTCTGCGGCAGAAACAAGAAAAATCAGCAGAACGAACCAATAAACGATCTTGCCGATCAGCGTGGAGATCGGCACTTGAAGACCGGCGCGAGACAGCAGTTTGGTCAGACCGGTACCGCCCATCAGGCGATCAAGGCCCAGTTTGGCGAGCAATTTGGAAAGCAGCGTGTCCAGCAGCTTGGCCACGACAAAACCCAGCAGCAGCACAACCAGTGCGCCAAACAGGTTCGGAATGAAGTTCGCAACCTTGGTCCATAGCGCAGTCATTGCAGTGACGAGGCTCTGTGTCCAGAGATCAAGTTCCATATTCAATCAGCCTTATCAGCAGTTCGAGCGGTAGGTTTTCGAAGACGGGACACCGGCGCTACATGGGCCGACCCGTTATTCAGGGCGATCATCAGCGCGGGCAGCCAGCGGCCCAGCAGGCTGAACAGATCGCCGGCGCCGACCTGGCGATTGGCGGTTTTCAGAACACGGCCAAGACATGCATCGTCGTCCCGGTTGGAAGGTGATGCCTTGAGCATGTCACGCAAAGACTGTTCAAACGGATCGTGCATACGCACCTCTCGTGATGTCTGTGAAAGACGCGGTCAAATTTGGTCGGGTCACATGGCTCACGTTTAAACCCAGCGCAAACGTCGGAATAACCACCACTGCCCGAGCGCCACCGAGACCATCAACACGCAGGCGATGAGGAAGCCATAGGGGTTTTGAGAAAACGGAATACCCCCGACGTTGATCCCCAAAAGACCGGTCAGAAAACTCATTGGCAAAAAGATCCCGGTGATGATCCCGAAGCGATACATCGTGCGATTCATGCGCACGCTCAATCGTCGGTCTTCAGCCTCCAGGACCAGGCCCACCCGCTCCCGGGTCAACTCCAGCTCCTCAAGATAACGGGTCAGGCTGTTGTTCAATTCATTCCAATAATCACCGTCGTCCTCGACGAACCATGGCAATTTGATCCGCGTCAGCTGACCAAAAATATCCCGCTGCGGAGCGAGAAACCGCTTCAACGCAGCTGCCCGGCGACGGATCTGTAAAACCTCTCCATGCTCGGGCGTGTACCGTTCGTCGGCATCCAGCTTTTCCTCTTCCTCATCGACCACTTCCGAAAGGCAGCTGATCAGATCCTGCACTTTGTTGGTGAGGTACTGCGCCATATAAAGGATGAGTTCGGACGCGGTTTTCGGCCCCTTGCCATCTGCCAGTTGCACCAGCAGTTCTTCGGTGGCGCGCAACGGACGCAGGCGCAGGGAAATCACCCGCTGGGCGGAGCCGAAGATTCGCACCGATACCATGTCTTCAGGCTCGGCACCCGGATTCAGGTTTACCCCGCGCAAAAATAGCAGTAGTTCGCTGTCCGAAAGCTGTAAAAGCCGCGGACGGGTGTTTTCTTCAAGCAACAGGTCACAGTTGAACTCACTCAGACCACTGGATTTGCGCAGCCAGGTCTGGGTTTGCGGGTGACTGCGGTCCCAGTGCAGCCACAGGCTTTCATGGGCCTGCAGCTGCAAGTCATCGAGATCTGTCCGGGCTATCGAACGCGCACCGCCTTTACCGTCCAGCACCAGGGCGTGTACCAGCCCCCACTGCGCGTTTTCTTCCTCAAACATCCGCAATCCATTCTTCAAAAAAATCTGCAAATCTTACTCAGGCATTGCAAGCGGGCTTGGCGAGATGATCACGCCGTTGTTGTCCGCATAGATGTAATGACCTGGATGGAAGGTCACGCCGGCAAAGGTCACCGCAACGTTGAGATCGCCGAGCCCGCGCCTGTCGGACTTCCTCGGGTGGCTGGCGAGGGCCTGCACGCCCAGATCGGTCTGCGCAATGATATCGACGTCGCGGATGCAACCGTAGATCACCAGCCCTTCCCAACCGTTTTTCGCGGCTTTCTCGGCCAGCATGTCACCCAGCAACGCATGACGCAGGGAACCGCCACCGTCAACCACCAGCACCTTGCCATTACCTTGGAGCTCGACCTGCTCCTTGACCCGCGAGTTGTCTTCGAAGCATTTGATGGTCACGATTTCGCCGCCGAAGGAATCACGGCCACCGAAATTGCTGAACATCGGTTCCAACACCTGCACCAGCTCCGGGTAGGCGTCGCACAGGTCAGGCGTGAGGTAATGGTTCATCGAGAAACTCCTGTAAAGAGGAAGACAGCACGAACATCACTGATGATTCAATCATCGAAAATGACCAGAACAGCTCAATGCGTCATATCTTAGCCGCAAGCCAATCAGAGCGAAATGCCTCTGATAGAGCGTCCAGCTTAGATTGCTGCGCTCAAATTCGCTTGCTCGCCCAACAGCTGCGTGTGTTGATCAGCCAGCCAGCGGGCCACCAAGGGCCAGACTTCAGCCTGGGCGGCTTTGCTGACCAGCATTTCCACGTGACCGAAATTGTCAGCAAAACCCTGCTCGCGCCCCAGGTTGATAAATTGCTTGTGCTCGGAACCCACCTGATCGAACAACTTGCGACAAGCCCAGGCCGGATCCTGATGATCACCCGCGGCGCTCACCGCCAGCACCGGCAGTTTGACCTCAGCCAAACCCGCCCACCAGTCCTTGTCGGCATCGCCGAAACGCCCGAACAGGCCGTACCAACGCATGCTTTCCAGGGCCAGGCCAATGGGCTCGTCCTCCGGACCGCGCTTGAGTCGTGAACCGGACAGCTGGGCAAAACGCTTGAGAATGAAGCGCCCGCTCCATTCTACCGGCGGAATCTTCAACGGCCAGTAGGTGCGGCTGACTTGCGTGCCAAAAAACGCCGCGGACGCGACCACAGGCTCGCCGATGTACTCACCACCCAGCGCTGCCGCCAGGGTAATGCCGCCCAGCGAGTGGCCGATCCAGTGTGGAACCTGGCCGCTTTGCTCGCGCACGAATGCGCCAATGGCCGGCAGATCGTAACGCGCATAGTCGGCGACGCGGTTCTTGCGGTAGTTCTGGTTGCGCTGGGACAAGCCGTGACCGCGCATTTCCGCAATCCACACATCGAATCCCAGGCGCGTCAGATAAGCTCCCAGACCCAGCCCCTTGGGAGAAAACCAGAAACGTCGATTGGAAAAACTGCCGTGCAACAAGATCACCGGCACGCCACGCACCGCCGGCTCATCGGCCATGCCAAGACGCGTCACCGCCAGTTCGACGGTACCGTCAGGGCTGTTGGCCGGTTTCAAACGATAGACATCTTCGCTCAGATCACCGCGCCGCTCGGCGCTGATCAGGGCGACAGGAAATAGGTTGCTGCTGCTTTGCATAGTCTCTTGCACAAAAAAGGGCGGCTTGGGGAGGAGCCCGCCCTGCTTAAATCTGGTCAATGACCGCGATAACTGTAGGAGCGAGCACGCTCGCGATGGACTTCAGGACATCACGGGGCATCTGAAGCCCCGCGTCATCGTTAGCGACCATCGCGAGCAGGCTCGCTCCTACAGGGAGCGTCCCGTTCAAGCCGAAGCTTGACCTTCAGCCAGGAAGAACCAGGTTTCCAGTACGGAATCGGGGTTCAACGAAACGCTTTCAATGCCCTGCTCCATCAGCCATTTGGCCAGATCAGGGTGGTCCGAAGGACCCTGACCGCAAATACCGATGTACTTGCCGGCCTTGTTGCACGCGGCAATAGCGTTGCCCAGCAGCTTCTTGACCGCAGGATTACGCTCGTCGAACAAATGCGCGATGATCCCGGAGTCACGATCCAGGCCCAGGGTCAACTGAGTCAGGTCGTTGGAGCCGATGGAGAAACCGTCGAAGAATTCGAGGAACTCTTCAGCCAGAATCGCGTTGGACGGCAGTTCGCACATCATGATGACGCGCAGACCGTTCTGGCCACGGGCCAGGCCGTTTTCGGCCAGCAGGTCCACCACCTGGCTCGCTTCACCGAGGGTACGGACGAACGGCACCATGATTTCGACGTTGGTCAGGCCCATCTCGTTGCGCACGCGCTTGAGGGCGCGGCATTCGAGTTCGAAGCAGTCACGGAACGATTCGCTGATGTAACGCGAGGCGCCACGGAAGCCCAGCATCGGGTTCTCTTCTTCCGGCTCGTAGAGCTTGCCGCCGATCAGGTTGGCGTATTCGTTGGACTTGAAGTCCGACAGACGCACGATGACCTTTTTCGGGTAGAACGCAGCGGCCAGGGTGCTGATGCCCTCGACCAGTTTCTCGACATAGAAGCCGACCGGGTCGTTGTAACCAGCAATGCGCTTGTCGACGCTGTCCTTGATGTCCTGCGGCAGGCCGTCGTAGTTCAGCAGCGCTTTAGGGTGAACGCCGATCATACGGTTGATGATGAATTCCAGGCGGGCCAGGCCCACACCGGCGTTCGGCAGCTGCGCGAAGTCGAAGGCACGGTCCGGGTTGCCGACGTTCATCATGATCTTGAACGGCAGGTCCGGCATGGCGTCTACGGAGTTCTTCTTGATGTCGAAGCCCAATTCACCTTCGAAGATGAAGCCGGTGTCGCCTTCAGCGCAGGAAACGGTCACGCCCTGGCCGTCTTTCAACAGCTGGGTGGCGTTACCGCAACCGACTACCGCTGGAATGCCCAGCTCGCGAGCAATGATCGCCGCGTGGCAGGTACGACCGCCACGGTTGGTGACGATGGCGCTGGCGCGCTTCATGACCGGTTCCCAGTCCGGGTCGGTCATGTCGGATACCAGTACGTCGCCTGGCTGGACTTTGTCCATCTCGGACACGTCCTTGATGATGCGGACCTTGCCGGCGCCGATGCGCTGGCCAATGGCACGGCCTTCCACCAGCACGGTGCCGGTTTCTTTCAACAGGTAACGTTCCATGACGTTGGCCTGGGTGCGGCTCTTCACGGTTTCCGGACGAGCTTGCACGATGTACAGCTTGCCGTCGTCACCGTCCTTGGCCCATTCGATGTCCATCGGGCACTGGTAGTGCTTCTCGATGATCATCGCCTGCTTGGCCAGTTCGCTGACTTCGGCGTCGGTCAGGCAGAAACGTGCGCGATCGGCCTTGTCGACATCGACGGTCTTGACCGAACGACCGGCCTTGGCCTCGTCGCCGTAGATCATCTTGATGGCCTTGCTGCCCAGGTTGCGGCGCAGGATCGCCGGGCGACCGGCGGCCAGCGTACCTTTGTGGACGTAGAACTCATCCGGGTTGACCGCGCCTTGTACGACGGTTTCACCCAGGCCGTAGGCGCCGGTGATGAACACCACGTCACGGAAGCCCGATTCGGTATCGAGGGTGAACATCACGCCGGCGGTGCCGGTTTCAGAGCGGACCATGCGCTGTACGCCGGCCGACAGGGCTACCAACTTGTGGTCGAAGCCCTGATGCACGCGGTAGGAAATCGCGCGATCGTTGAAAAGGGAGGCGAACACCTCTTTGGCGGCGCGAATGACGTTTTCGACACCACGGATGTTCAGGAAGGTTTCCTGCTGACCGGCGAAGGAGGCGTCCGGCAGGTCTTCGGCGGTAGCGGAAGAGCGCACGGCCACGGCTACGTCAGGGTTGCCGGCGGATAGCGTGGCGAAAGCGGTGCGGATTTCGGCATTCAGTTTTTCAGGGAACTCGGCTTCCATGATCCATTGGCGGATCTGGGCGCCGGTCTTGGCCAGAGCATTCACGTCGTCGACGTCCAGGGCATCAAGGGCGTCGTGAATCTGCTGGTTCAGGCCGCTCAGCTCCAGGAAATCACGATAAGCCTGAGCGGTCGTGGCGAAGCCACCGGGCACCGATACACCGGCACCTGCAAGGTTGCTGATCATCTCGCCGAGGGATGCGTTCTTGCCCCCCACATGCTCAACATCGTGTTTGCCGAGCTTATCGAGGGAAACTACGTACTCTACCAAGGTGATCTCTCCACTAACTGTGTTGGAAAAGCTCAGAAGCCGGCTGCTCGGGGGAGCGTTTGCCAGCTGTATGGCCTGGACCTGGAAAATAAGTGAGAATGCGGGCCATTGGCGGCCGGCAAATCGCGCCTATCATATCCAAGATTCGTCACTAGCTTAAGGCCCAAGGTGCAAATGAAACGATCTGCTTTCTTTATCTCCGATGGTACCGGCATTACCGCCGAAACCCTGGGTCAAAGCCTTCTGGCGCAGTTCGAAAATATTACCTTCAGCAAAGTCACGCGGCCGTACATCGACAACGCGGACAAAGCGCGGGCCATGGTACAACAAATCAACAAAGCTGCCGAAACCGACGGCTTCCGCCCGATCATCTTCGACACCATCGTCAATCAGGACATCCGTGAGATCCTCGCGACTTCCAATGGTTTCATGATCGACATTTTCTCGACCTTCCTGGCGCCTCTTGAACAGGAACTGACCGAGCATTCTTCCTATACCGTCGGCAAATCTCATTCCATTGGCAGCAACTCAAATTACATGGAACGTATCGAGGCGGTGAATTTCGCCCTCGACAACGACGACGGCGCCCGCACGCACTATTACGACAAGGCCGACCTGATCCTGGTAGGCGTGTCGCGCTGCGGCAAGACCCCGACCTGCCTGTACATGGCCATGCAATTCGGCATCCGCGCGGCCAACTACCCGCTGACCGAAGACGACATGGAACGCCTGCAACTGCCAAGCGCCCTGCGCGCCCACCAGCACAAGCTGTTCGGCCTGACCATCGACCCGGACCGCCTGACCGCGATCCGCAACGAGCGCAAGCCCAACAGCCGCTATTCGAGCTACGCCCAGTGCGAATTCGAAGTGCGCGAGGTTGAAAACCTGTTCCGCCGCGAGAACATTCCGAATATCAATTCCACGCATTTTTCCGTTGAAGAAATTTCGGCGAAGATCCTTGTAGAGAAAGGCGTCGAGCGGCGGTTCAAATAGATTTGTAGCGCCTGACATGCCGCCTTCGCGGGCAAGCCCGCTCCCACAGGGTTCTGTTGTGAATGTAAATTTTGCAACCAACAGAAAACCTGTGGGAGCGAGGCTTGCCCGCGATGAACGATAACGCGGTCTCCTAGATGATAAACAAATCCACAAACCGGTTTACCGGCGTCGCCTCAAGCCGCGCCTGATCCTTGCACAACCCGAAAATCTCGGCGCTACGCTGCGCAGTAAAGCGCGTCGCCAGGTTCGCCTTGAACTTCTCCTCCAGCAACGGAATGCCATCCGTACGGCGCCGACGATGGCCAATCGGGTACTCCACCATGACGTTTTCGGTGCTGGACCCATCCTTGAAAAACACCTGTATGGCATTGGCGATAGAACGCTTGTCGGCCTCCAGATATTCACGGGTGTAGCGCGGGTCTTCAACGATGACCATTTTCTCGCGCAGTACATCGATGATCGGATGCGCCTTGTGAAAGTCATCTTCGTAGTGCTCAGCCACCAGCTTGCCGAACGCCAGCGGCACGGCGACCATGTACTGGATGCAGTGATCGCGGTCGGCGGCATTGGCTAACGGGCCGACCTTGGAAATGATGCGGATCGCCGATTCGTGGGTGGTAATGACGATTTTGTCGATATCGTGCAGACGATTACGAACTTGCGGGTGCAGGGTCACCGAGGCTTCGCAGGCGGTTTGTGCGTGGAACTCGGCGGGAAAACTGATCTTGAACAACACGTTTTCCATCACATAACTGCCGTACGCCCGGGAGAAACTGAAGGCGCGCTTTTCTTCAGGCTTGAGCGCCAAATCGTTGTTGGTATGACTGAACAACACGTCGTAAAAGCCCCACTGTCTGGCACTCAAGACGCCGGGAATACCCATCTCGCCGCGCATCGCAATGTCCGCCAGACGCACACCACGACTGGACGCATCACCCGCAGCCCAGGATTTGCGCGAACCGGCATTCGGCGCATGACGGTAGGTGCGCAACGCCTGGCCGTCGGCGAAAGCGTGGGACAAGGCCGAAAGTAACTGCTCGCGGTTGGCGCCCATCAGTTTGGCGGTGACCGCGGTCGAGGCGACCTTCACCAGAATCACGTGATCGAGGCCGACGCGGTTGAACGAGTTTTCCAGGGCGATCACGCCTTGAATTTCATGAGCCATGATCATCGCTTCGAGCACAGCGCGAATCGTCAGCGGTGCGTCGCCATTGGCCAGGTTTTTTTGTGATAAATGGTCAGCCACCGCGAGAATGCCGCCGAGGTTATCCGATGGATGACCCCATTCAGCCGCGAGCCAGGTGTCGTTGTAGTCTAGCCAGCGCACGATGCAGCCGATGTCCCAGGCGGCCTTGACCGGATCCAGCCGATAAGAGGTGCCAGGCACGCGCGCACCGAACGGGACGACGGTGCCTTCGACCACAGGTCCCAGGTGCTTGGTGCATTCGGGAAAACGCAGCGCCAGCAGGCCACAGCCCAAAGTGTCCATCAGGCAGTTGCGGGCGGTGTCCAATGCTTCTTTGGATTCGATCTTGAAGTTGAGGACGTAATCGGCAATGTCCTGCAGGACTTGGTCATAGTCCGGGCGATTGTTCAGGTCAACGTTGGCGCTCATGTTCGATTCACTCAGCGGTGGTTCGTTGATGGGACCTCGGTTCAGGGATCGATCTCGGCTTGTGACAACATTCTTATTCTTGAAATGTAATCCCCTGTAGGAGCGAGGCTTGCCCGCGAAGCTTTTGGCGTTCTCGAGGACGCCTTCGCGGGCAAGCCTCGCTCCTACAGGGGTTCGTGTCGCTTAGAAGGAATCACCCGGCACGCGGACGAAACCTTCCATCAACACCCGTGCACTGCGGCTCATGATGGCTTTCTTCACGGTCCATTCGCCGTCAACAAGGCTGGCCTCGGCGCCGACACGTAAGGTGCCGGACGGATGACCGAAGCGCACCGCGTTGCGCTCGACACCGCCTGCCGCGAGGTTGACCAAGGTGCCGGAAATCGCTGCTGCCGTGCCGATTGCCACCGCTGCGGTGCCCATCATTGCGTGGTGCAACTTGCCCATGGACAGCGCGCGCACCAGCAAATCGACATCACCGGCCGTAATCGCTTTACCGCTGGAAGCAACATAGTCCGCGGGCTTGGCCACGAACGCCACCTTTGGTGTGTGCTGCCGTTTGGCCGCTTCGTCAACGTTCGAAATCAGGCCCATGCGCAGTGCGCCATAAGCGCGGATGGTTTCGAACATCAGCAGCGCTTTAGGGTCGCCGTTGATCGCGCCCTGCAATTCAGTGCCGGTATAGCCGATGTCTTGGGCATTGACGAAAATCGTCGGGATGCCGGCGTTGATCATGGTTGCCTTGAACGTGCCGACGCCGGGCACTTCCAGATCATCGATCAGGTTACCGGTGGGGAACATCGAACCACCGCCACCCTCTTCTTCCGCTGCAGGATCGAGAAATTCGACTTGCACTTCAGCGGCCGGGAATGTCACACCATCGAGTTCGAAATCGCCGGTTTCCTGCACTTCACCGTTGGTGATCGGCACGTGGGCGATGATGGTCTTGCCGATGTTGGCCTGCCAGACGCGAACAACAGCAACGCCGTTGTGCGGGATGCGGCTGGCGTCCACCAGGCCATTGCTGACGGCGAATGAGCCGACTGCGGCCGAGAGGTTGCCGCAGTTGCCGCTCCAGTCGACGAAAGGTTTGTCGATGGACACTTGACCGAACAGGTAATCGACGTCGTGATCGGCCTTGATGCTTTTCGACAGGATCACGGTTTTGCTGGTGCTGGAAGTCGCGCCGCCCATGCCGTCAATTTGCTTGTCGTAGGGGTCGGGGCTGCCGATCACGCGCAGCAACAAGGCATCGCGGGCCGGGCCAGGAATCTGTGCCGCTTCGGGCAAATCCTTGAGGCTGAAGAACACGCCTTTGCTGGTGCCGCCGCGCATGTAGGTGGCGGGGATCTTGATCTGAGGTGTATGAGCCATTGTGTGCTTACTCCTTACCTTAAAAGCAAACACGGGACCTGAAGTCCCGTGCCCACACAGCGCGTGTTAAACGGCAACCGCCGATTCTTCGAGGAAGTCCTGGGCGAAGCGTTGCAACACGCCGCCCGCCTCGTAGATCGACACTTCTTCAGCGGTGTCGAGGCGGCAGGTCACCGGCACGTCGACGCGTTCGCCATTCTTGCGATGGATCACCAGCGTCAGGTCGGCGCGCGGCGTGCGCTCACCGATCACGTCGTAGGTTTCGCTGCCGTCGATGGCCAAGGTGTGACGGTTAGTGCCCGCTTTGAACTCCAGCGGCAACACGCCCATGCCCACCAGGTTAGTGCGGTGAATGCGCTCGAAACCTTCGGCGGCAATCGCCTCCACACCCGCCAGACGCACGCCCTTGGCCGCCCAGTCGCGGGACGAGCCCTGACCGTAGTCGGCGCCGGCGATGATGATCAGCGGCTGCTTGCGATCCATGTAGGTCTCGATGGCTTCCCACATGCGCATGACCTGACCTTCAGGCTCAACGCGAGCCAGCGAGCCCTGCTTGACCTTGCCGTTTTCCAGAACCATTTCGTTGAACAGTTTCGGGTTGGCGAAGGTCGCGCGCTGCGCGGTCAGGTGGTCACCGCGGTGGGTGGCGTAAGAGTTGAAGTCCTCTTCCGGCAGGCCCATTTTCGCCAGGTATTCGCCGGCAGCGCTGTCGAGCATGATCGCGTTCGAAGGCGACAGGTGATCGGTGGTGATGTTGTCCGGCAGCACCGCCAGCGGACGCATACCCTTGAGCGGACGCGCGCCGGCCAGTGCGCCTTCCCAGTACGGCGGACGGCGGATGTAGGTGCTCATCTCGCGCCAGTCGTACAGTGGCGCCACTTTCGGACCGGTGTCTTCGTGGATGGCGAACATCGGGATGTAGACCTGACGGAACTGCTCAGGCTTCACCGAAGCTTTCACCACGGCGTCGATTTCTTCGTCGCTCGGCCAGATATCTTTCAGGCGGATTTCCTTGCCATCGACCACGCCCAGCACATCCTTTCAATGTCGAAACGGATGGTACCGGCGATGGCATAAGCGACCACCAGCGGCGGCGAGGCGAGGAACGCTTGTTTGGCGTACGGGTGAATCCGGCCGTCAAAGTTGCGGTTACCGGACAGTACGGCGGTGGCATACAGGTCGCGGTCGATGATTTCTTGCTGGATCACCGGATCCAGCGCGCCGGACATGCCGTTGCAGGTGGTGCAGGCGAAGGCCACGACGCCGAAACCGAGCTGCTCCAGCTCATCGGTCAGACCGGCTTCGTCGAGGTACAGCGCCACGGTTTTCGAGCCCGGTGCCAGGGACGATTTGACCCACGGCTTGCGGGCCAGGCCGAGCTTGTTGGCGTTGCGCGCCAGCAGGCCGGCGGCGATCACGTTGCGCGGGTTGCTGGTGTTGGTGCAGCTGGTGATGGCGGCGATGATTACCGCGCCGTCCGGCATTTGACCCGGCACATCTTCCCACTGGCCGGAGATGCCTTTGGCGGCCAGATCAGAGGTTGCAACGCGTGCATGCGGGTTGCTCGGGCCGGCCATGTTGCGGACCACCGAGGACAAATCAAAGGTCAAGCCACGCTCGTATTGCGCGCCCTTCAGGCTGTCCGCCCATAGGCCAACCTGCTTGGCGTAGTTCTCAACCAACTGCACCTGCTCGTCTTCACGGCCGGTGAGTTTCAGGTAGTCGATGGTCTGCTGATCGATGTAGAACATCGCCGCAGTGGCGCCGTATTCCGGAGCCATGTTGGAAATGGTCGCACGGTCGCCGAGGGTCAGCGCGGAGGCGCCTTCACCGAAGAATTCCAGCCATGCGCCAACCACTTTTTGCTTGCGCAGGAATTCGGTCAGCGCCAGCACCATGTCGGTGGCGGTGATGCCCGGTTGCAGTTTGCCGGTCAGTTCAACACCGACGCTTTCCGGCAGACGCATCCACGACGCGCGGCCCAGCATCACGCTCTCGGCTTCCAGGCCACCGACACCAATGGCGATCACACCCAGCGCATCGACGTGCGGAGTGTGGCTGTCGGTGCCGACGCAGGTATCGGGGAACGCGACACCGTCACGCACCTGAATCACCGGAGACATTTTCTCCAGGTTGATCTGGTGCATGATGCCGTTGCCTGGCGGGATCACGTCGACGTTCTTGAACGCCTTCTTGGTCCAGTTGATGAAGTGGAACCGGTCTTCATTGCGACGATCTTCGATGGCGCGGTTCTTCTCGAACGCCTCGGGATCGAAGCCGCCACGCTCGACGGCCAGGGAGTGGTCGACGATCAATTGCGTCGGCACTACCGGGTTCACTTGCGCCGGGTCCCCGCCTTGCTGGGCGATGGCGTCACGCAGACCGGCGAGGTCCACGAGCGCGGTCTGGCCAAGGATGTCGTGGCACACCACACGGGCCGGGAACCATGGAAAATCGAGGTCGCGTTTGCGTTCGATGAATTGCTTCAGGGATTCGGTGAGCGTGGCCGGGTCGCAGCGACGCACAAGGTTTTCCGCCAGCACGCGGGAGGTGTACGGCAGGGTATCGTAGGCGCCGGGCGCAATGGCATCGACCGCCGCACGGACGTCGAAATAATCCAGATGGCTGCCGGGCAGCGTTTTGCGGAATTGTGTGTTCATCGGTCAGGACTCGGTCACGGTAAATACAAAGGGTGGGGCTGGCGCGACACGACCCCTGTAGGAGCGTGCACGCTCGCGATGGTGGACGCCGCACCACGGGGCATCAGGCTCCCCGCGTTTTCGTTGACGTCCATCGCGAGCATGCTCGCTCCTACAGGTTCCCGGTTAGCCGGCCTCCACCATTCAGCGTTGTTCGATTGGCACGAACTTGCGCTGTTCAACACCGACGTACTCGGCGCTCGGGCGGATGATGCGGTTGTTGGCGCGTTGTTCGAACACATGCGCCGCCCAGCCGGTCAGGCGCGAGCAGACAAAGATCGGCGTGAACAACTTGGTCGGAATACCCATGAAGTGGTACGCCGAGGCATGGTAGAAGTCGGCGTTCGGGAACAGTTTTTTCTGCTCCCACATGGTCTTGTCGATGGCTTCGGAGACCGGGAACAACACCTTGTCGCCCACTTCGTCAGCGAGTTTTTTCGACCAGCCCTTGATCACCTCATTGCGCGGATCGTTGTCCTTATAGATCGCGTGGCCGAAGCCCATGATCTTGTCCTTGCGCTCGAGCATGCCCAAGGTGCCCTTGATAGCCTCTTCCGGCGACGAGAAGCGCTCGATCATTTCCATCGCCGCTTCGTTGGCGCCGCCGTGCAGCGGGCCGCGCAGCGAGCCGATGGCCGCAGTGATGCACGAGTACAGGTCGGACAGAGTCGAAGCGCAAACCCGTGCAGTGAAAGTCGAGGCGTTGAATTCGTGCTCCGCGTAGAGGATCAGCGAAACGTTCATCACCTTGACGTGCAACTCGCTCGGTTTCTTGCCGTGCAGCAGGTGCAGGAAGTGGCCGCCGATGGATTGCTCGTCACTCACGCAATCGATGCGCTTGCCTTCATGGCTGAAGTGATACCAGTAGGTCATGATCGCCGGGAAGGCGCCCAGCAGGCGATCGGTCGTGTCGTGTTGCTCGCAGAAGTCTTTCTCCGGTTCGAGATTGCCCAGGAACGAGCAGCCAGTGCGCATCACGTCCATCGGATGAGCGTCGGCGGGGATGCGCTCCAGCACTTCTTTCAAGGCTTGCGGCAAGTCGCGCAGCTTGCCCAGTTTGCTGATGTAGGCCGCCAGTTGCGTTGTGCTCGGCAGTTCGCCGTACAGCAGCAGG
This sequence comes from Pseudomonas sp. ERMR1:02, assembly GCF_002277815.1. Classification (GTDB taxonomy): domain Bacteria; phylum Pseudomonadota; class Gammaproteobacteria; order Pseudomonadales; family Pseudomonadaceae; genus Aquipseudomonas. The sequence goes on along the minus strand of NZ_NKJI01000007.1, from coordinate 254,294 downwards.
TAAGCGACTTCTTCGAATTGTGCGTCAGCCGCCAGTTCGCGAACGTCGTAGCCGCGATAGGTCAGCCCTGCGCCCGACAGGCCCACGGTGGACAGTGCGGTTTGCCCGGCAACCTGGCCACGGAGCCCGGCGCCACTGAGTACTTTTGCTTCGGCCATTGCTGTCTCCAATCTTGAATTTGTTAGGGAAACTTGTGGGAGCGAAGCTTGCTCGCGAAGACTGACTGACATTCACCATTGATGTCGTCTGATACAACGCTTTCGCGAGCAAGCTTCGCTCCTACGGGGGGGCGTTATTTCTTCGCGGCAAACAACGCATCGAGTTTCTGCTCGAAAGTGTGGTAATCGATGCGATCGTAAAGCTCCATGCGGGTCTGCATGGTGTCGATGACGTTCTGTTGCGTGCCGTCGCGGCGGATCGCGGTGTAGACGTTTTCCGCAGCCTTGTTCATGGCACGGAAGGCCGACAGCGGGTACAGCACCAACGATACATCCGCGCCAGCAAGTTGCTCGGTGGTGTACAGCGGCGTCGCGCCGAATTCAGTGATGTTGGCCAGGATCGGCGCTTTCACGCGATTGGCGAACAGCTTGTACATGTCCAGTTCGGTGATGGCTTCCGGGAACACCATGTCAGCGCCGGCCTCGATGCACGCCGCGGCGCGATCCAGTGCCGACTCCAGACCTTCCACCGCCAGAGCGTCAGTACGGGCCATGATCACGAAGCTGTCATCGGTGCGGGCATCGACGGCCGCTTTGATGCGGTCGACCATTTCCTGCTGCGAGACGATTTCTTTATTAGGACGGTGACCGCAGCGCTTGGCGCCGACCTGGTCTTCGATGTGAATCGCTGCCGCGCCGAACTTGATCATCGACTTGACGGTACGGGCGACGTTGAACGCCGAGGAACCGAAACCGGTGTCCACATCAACCAGCAGCGGCAGATCGCAGACGTCGGTGATGCGGCGCACGTCGGTCAGCACGTCATCCAGGCCGGTAATACCCAGGTCTGGCACGCCGAGGGAACCAGCAGCCACCCCGCCACCGGACAGGTAAATCGCCTTGAAGCCGGCACGTTTGGCCAGCAGCGCGTGGTTGGCGTTGATCGCGCCGACCACTTGCAATGGATGCTCGCTGGCGACCGCATCGCGGAAACGCTGGCCTGGAGTGCTCTTGTTGGAACTCATGACTCACCTCGTTTGGCTGTCGGGTTAGCGCCGTCCTGATAATGACGGGCGATATTGCGTTTGGAAGCGCCTATGTGACGGCGCATCAACAACTCGGCCAGTTCACCGTCACGGTCGGCGATGGCATCGAGAATTCGGTGGTGCTCGGCAAAGGCCTGGTGCGGGCGATTGGGCGTGGTGGAAAACTGGATGCGGTACATGCGCACCAACTGATAGAGCTCGCCACAAAGCATTTGCGTCAGGGTGCGGTTGCCGCTGCCCTGGATGATTCGATAGTGGAAGTCGAAATCGCCTTCCTGCTGGTAATAGCCTCTCCCGGCCTGAAACGCCTCATCGCGTTCGTGGGTTTCGAGGACGCGGCGCAGTTCGTCGATTTCTTCGACGCTCATGCGCTCGGCGGCCAGGCGACAGGCCATGCCTTCGAGGGATTCGCGGATTTCGTAGAGTTCCAGCAGCTCGGCATGGTTGAGCGACACCACCCGCGCCCCGACATGCGGCACGCGCACCAACAGGCGTTGGCCTTCCAGGCGGTGGATAGCCTCGCGCAGCGGACCCCGGCTGATGCCATAGGTGCGGGCCAGTTCCGGCTCGGAAATTTTACTGCCAGGAGCGATCTCGCCCTTGACGATAGCTGCCTGAATGCGTCGGAAGACGTTCTCGGAAAGTGTTTCCGTATCGTCTTGCGTAGTTACTGGGGGATCGAGTTGATCCAACATATTGTCGACACCTTGAAAGCCAATGCCGCAAAAACTAGCGAAATCGCTCACAGGAGTCAAAGGATAATTCGATATTGTCGACAATCGTCTAATAACCGGCCGCACCATAACGAAGCAATCCACCTCTTTACAGGCGCCGGGCAGCGCTGGCGCCATGAAACCACCGTGCTAGAATGCCGGCCGCATTTGTGTGTCACATCTGCACTGTCTGTCATAAATAGCTGATAGGCATACGAGGAGCTTGCGCAGCAATGCCAGGGTCTTGAATCGAAATACGGCCCGCTGCGCACCAGGATTTATGAGACTCAAGCCCTTTCCTGCATTCCTTTATTTTCTTTTTCTGCCAGGCACAGCCGTGGCAGGGGAAAAGGCTGTGTATGGCCTCAACGAGTACGCGTCGCTGGGCGGAATTGACCTCGAAGTGGCGGCCAAACTCGATACCGGGGCGAAAACAGCATCCCTGAGTGCCCGCGACATCAAGCGTTTCAAACGCAATGGCGAATCCTGGGTGCGCTTCTATCTGGCCATCGACGCAGCCCATTCGCACCCGATCGAGCGACCGCTGGCTCGCGTCAGCAAGATCAAGCGCCGGGCCGGCGACTACGACCCGGATGAAGGCAAGAAATACACCGCCCGCCCGGTGATCGAACTGGATATCTGCATGGGTTCGGCTTTACGCAGCATCGAAGTGAACCTGACCGACCGCAGCGCGTTCCAATACCCGCTCTTGATTGGCTCCGAAGCGCTCAAACGCTTCGACGCGCTGGTCGACCCCAGTCTTAAATACGCTGCCGGCAAACCCGCCTGCGCCACCGACGCTCATACCGCAGAGTAATTCCAATGCGAGCTCTTAACCTTCATCTGAAATTGCTGATCGCCATCCTGGTGGTGCTAGGCATTTCAGTCACGGCCTACCAGATCTTTGTACTGGGCATTCCCGTGACCGAAGACGCCACCGACGACTTGTGGAACATCGACGCCAAGGTCGAGTTCGTCGCCAGTGCCAAGGACCCGGTCAAGATCCAGATGTTCGTGCCGCCGCTGAGCCGCGACTACGTCAGTCTCAACGAAAGCTTTATTTCCAATAACTACGGCGTTGCGGTCAACCGGGTCGACGGCAACCGCAAGGTCACCTGGTCGGCACGTCGGGCCAAGGGCAACCAGACCCTTTATTACCGTCTGGTGCTGACCAAACGCTACAGCGCCGAGAAATCCAAGATCAAAGGCCCGACCTTCCGTGACAGCATCGCCGTCGAAGGGCCGGAAAAAATTGCTGCCGAAGCCCTGCTCGCGCCTATCCGCCAACACTCGGCCGACGTCGAAACCTTCGTCGGGGAGGCGATCAAGCGTGTCAGCAATGTCAACGACGACAACGTGAAGCTGCTGCTGGCGGGTGATCCGTCCACCGCGCAAAAAGCCAGGATCGTCGAACTGGTGCTGTCCATCGCCCACGTACCGGTAGAAAAAGTCCACACCATTCGCCTGGTGGCAGATCAACCGCAAACGCCGGAACTCTGGCTTCGCAGCTTCAATGGCACCGACTGGCTGTACTTCAACCCGGAAACCGGTGAACAGGGCCTGCCGACCGACCGCCTGCTATGGTGGACGGGCGATGAAAACCTGATCACCGTCGATGGCGGCAAGAAAGCCACCGTCACCTTCAGCATGAACAACAGTGAAATGAACGCCATTCGCCTGGCCAAGCTGACCGACGAAAACACCGACGCCAATTTCCTCGAGTACTCGCTGTACGGCTTGCCGCTGCAAACCCAGCAGACCTTCATGATCATGGTGATGATCCCGATTGGTGTGCTGGTGATTCTGATCCTGCGCAACCTGATCGGCCTGCAAACCCTCGGCACCTTCACGCCGGTGCTGATCGCCCTGGCCTTCCGCGAAACCCAGCTCGGCTTCGGCATCATGCTGTTCACAATCATCACGGCCCTGGGGCTGTCGCTGCGTTCCTACCTTGAACACCTGAAGCTGCAAATGCTGCCGAGGCTGTCGGTGGTGCTGACGTTTGTGGTGGTGTTGATCGCGGCCATCAGCCTGTTCAGCCATAAACTCGGCCTGGAGCGCGGGTTGTCGGTGGCGCTGTTCCCGATGGTGATTCTGACCATGACCATCGAACGACTGTCGATCACCTGGGAAGAACGCGGTTCCGGGCATGCGATGAAAGTGGCGATCGGCACGCTGTTCGCCGCTTCCCTCGCGCACCTGATCATGACTATTCCGGAGCTGGTGTACTTCGTGTTCACTTTCCCGGCGATCCTGCTGATCATGGTGGGCTTCATGTTGGCCATGGGTCGCTATCGCGGTTACCGCCTGACCGAACTGGTGCGCTTCAAGGCCTTCCTGAAAAAGGCCGACGCCTGATGTTCGGCTTCTGGAAAACCTGGAAGGCCCTGGAAGCCCGGGGCATCATGGGGATCAACCGGCGCAACGCAGACTACGTTCTCAAGTACAACAAGCGCAGCCTGTACCCGATTGTCGATGACAAAATCATCACCAAGGAACGCGCCATCGCCGCCGGCATCCATGTGCCGCAACTCTATGGTGTGATCTCCACCGAGAAGGAAATCGACAAGCTCGACGAGATCATCGGCGGGCGCAACGACTTTGTGATCAAACCGGCCCAGGGCGCTGGCGGCGACGGCATCATTGTGATCGCCGATCGCTTCGAGGGTCGCTATCGCACCGTATCCGGCAAGATCATCAGCCACGAAGAGATCGAGCACCATGTTTCCAGCATCCTCACCGGCCTGTACTCCCTCGGCGGCCACCGCGACCGGGCGCTGATCGAGTACCGCGTGATCCCGGACCAGATATTCAAAAGCATCAGCTACGAAGGCGTGCCCGATATTCGCATCATCGTGCTGATGGGCTACCCGGTCATGGCCATGCTGCGCTTGCCAACACGCCAGTCCGGCGGCAAGGCCAACCTGCACCAGGGCGCCATCGGCGTCGGGGTCGACCTCGCCACCGGCCTGACACTGCGCGGCACCTGGCTGAACAACATCATCGCCAAACACCCGGACACCACCAATGCGGTGGATGGCGTACAACTGCCCTATTGGGACGGTTTCATGAAACTCGCCGCTGGCTGCTACGAGCTGTGCGGCCTGGGTTACATCGGTGTCGACATGGTGCTCGACCAGGAAAAAGGCCCACTGATTCTTGAACTGAATGCCAGGCCGGGCTTGAACATCCAGATTGCCAATGACTGCGGCCTGACCCTGCGCACCCATGCGGTCGAGGCGCGACTGGAAGAGCTGAAGGCTCGCGGTGTGACCGAAACGGTTGAAGAGCGAGTGGCGTTTGTGCAGGAGATGTTTGGGCATATTCCGCAGGTTGAAGGCTGACCTGATTCTGTAGGAGCGAGCCTGCTCGCGATGGTCGTCAACGATTACGCGGGCTTTCTGGATGCCCGCGTTGTTCCGGCGTTTTTCGCGAGCATGCCCGCTCCTACAGGTCATCAACCCGCCAATCCCCTCTAGGACCAAATCCCGCAGAGGACTACAATCGCCACCCCGCCTCGATGGCTGATCCAACCCGCCCATGCTGACCTGTTCCGTACACCCGCTACCCTATCGCGCCAATCCCGCCGAGTACTTCGCGGCCATTCGTCATGCCCCCGGCGCCGTGCTGCTCGACAGCGGCCGCCCCAGCGCCGAACGTGGGCGGTTTGACCTGCTCAGCGCCTGGCCACTGGAACAACTGACGGTGGCACCTGACGAAAGTGGCGGCAATTTCCTGCAACGCCTGCGGGACAATCTGACGCGACTTGGCGAAGCAACCCTGCCTGCGCCTTATGAATTACCGTTTGTTGGTGGTTTGATCGGCTACCTGAGCTACGACTTCGGCCGACACCTGGAAAACCTGCCAAGTCAGGCCCTGGATGATCTGCAATTGCCGGATGCGCGTTTCGGCCTGTACGACTGGGCGCTGATCAGCGATCACCAACGGGCTACCAGCCAATTGGTGTTTCACCCGACGCTGGCCGACGGCGAACGTCAGCGTCTTATCCAGCTGTTCAGCCAGCCAGCCGTTGCAGCGGTCGAACCGTTCAAGCTGCAATCGCCAATGAATGCCGACCTGAGTGCTGATCAATATCACCAGGCGATCGAGCGTATTGAGCAATACATCCAGGCCGGTGACTGCTATCAGGTCAACTTTGCCCAGCGTTTTCGCGCGCAATGCCAAGGTGATCCGTGGGCCGCGTATGTTGCGCTGCGAGCCGCGTGCCCGACGCCATTTTCAGGCTTCCAGAGCCTGCCTGCAGGCGGCGCGGTACTGAGTCTGTCACCGGAGCGCTTCGTCAAAGTCAGCGAACGTCATGTGGAAACCCGCCCAATCAAAGGCACCCGCCCTCGCGGTCTGACCGCTGCCGCAGATGCGGCGAATGCCGCCGAACTACTGGCCAGCCCCAAGGACCGTGCGGAAAATCTGATGATCGTCGACCTGCTGCGCAACGACCTTGGTCGCACCTGCCGCACCGGTTCGGTTCGGGTACCGGAATTGTTCAGTCTGGAAAGTTACCCCAACGTGCATCACCTGGTGAGCAGCGTGACCGGCGAACTGGCGGATGATCGGGATGCACTGGACCTGATCGCCGGCAGCTTCCCGGGCGGCTCGATTACCGGCGCGCCGAAGATTCGGGCGATGCAGATCATCGACGAACTGGAGCCGACCCGACGCGGGTTGTATTGCGGCTCTTTGCTCTACCTGGACGTGCGTGGCGAGATGGACAGTTCCATCGCCATTCGCAGTTTGCTGGTCAAGGATGGGCAGGTGTGTTGCTGGGGTGGAGGTGGGATTGTTGCGGATTCCGAGTGGCAGGCCGAGTATCAGGAATCGATTACCAAGGTGAAGGTGTTGCTCGATACCCTGCAAAATCTGTAGGAGCGAGCCTGCTCGCGATGGTCGTCAACGATGACAAGGGAAACCTGACACCCCGCGGGTTTCTCAGGTTCATCGCGAGCAGGCTCGCTCCTACAGGATCTCTATTTACAAACTCAACGCCCGATTCGAAGCCTTGATGAACTCCTGCTTCAGTTCTTCAAATGTGTGCACCGCTGGAAACTGCGGGAATTCGCGAATCACGTTGTCCGGCGCATGGAACAGAATCCCCGCATCCGCCTCGCCCAGCATCGTGGTGTCGTTGTACGAATCCCCTGCGGCAATCACTCGGTAGTAAAGGCTCTTGAAGGCCAGTACCGACTGGCGCTTGGGATCTTTCTGACGTAACTGATAGCCAGTCACCCGCCCAGAGTCGTCAGTAATCAGACGATGGCAGAGCAAGGTCGGGAAGCCCAGTTGACGCATCAGCGGCTGGGAAAACTCGTAGAAGGTGTCCGACAGAATCACCACCTGAAAGCGCTCCCGCAGCCAATCGACGAACTCGATGGCGCCATCCAGCGGCTTGAGCGTAGCGATCACTTCCTGGATATCTGCGAGTTTCAGGCCATGTTCGTCGAGAATCCGCAGACGCTGCTTCATCAACACGTCGTAGTCGGGAATGTCCCGGGTGGTGGCCCTGAGGGATTCGATCCCGGTTTTTTCGGCAAACGCGATCCAGATTTCCGGGACCAGCACACCTTCAAGATCCAGACAGGCAATTTCCACAAGACACTCCCATTTGTATTGTTTATTGAGTCGAGCGAGCCCGAACTCTAGCGACTCCATCCCCACCGCGCAACGCAGAGGACGCCCCGGCCCGCGCAGCTTTTTGTTACCATCGACCCCATATAGAGCGCCCAGCGCCACCGACCTGTAGGAAGCCGCCCTGATGAGCCCAACGTTCGACATCGTGGAACTCGCCACGACCTATGCCAACAAATCTGCCCAGGACATCCTGAAACTCGCGTTCGCCGAGTTCGGTGATGATTTGTGGATATCTTTCAGCGGCGCCGAAGACGTGGTGCTGGTGGACATGGCCTGGAAGCTGAACAAGAACGTCAAAGTGTTCAGCCTCGACACCGGTCGCCTGCACCCCGAGACCTACCGTTTCATCGATCAGGTGCGCGAGCACTACAAGATCGACATCGAACTGGTGTCGCCGGACTACACCAAACTTGAACCCTTCGTGAAGGAAAAAGGCCTGTTCAGTTTCTACAAGGACGGCCATGGCGAATGCTGCGGCATCCGCAAGATCGAGCCGCTGCGTCGCAAGCTGTCTGGCGTGAAGGCGTGGGCCACCGGCCAACGCCGTGACCAGAGCCCCGGCACCCGCAGCGCTGTCGCGGCGATGGAAATCGACACCGCGTTTTCCACCCCGGAACGCACTCTGTACAAATTCAACCCGCTGGCGCAGATGACCAGCGAAGAAATCTGGGGTTACATCCGTATGCTGGAGCTGCCGTACAACAGCCTGCATGAACGCGGTTTCATCAGCATCGGCTGCGAACCCTGCACCCGTCCGGTGCTGCCGAACCAGCACGAACGTGAAGGGCGTTGGTGGTGGGAAGAGGCGACGCAGAAAGAATGCGGGTTGCATGCGGGGAATATCATTAGCAAGGCATAACAGTGATATCCCCCTGTAGGAGCCGCCTTGCTGACCAATGCGGTGTATCCGTCGACTCATGTATTGACTGATATGCCGCATTCGCCAGCAAGCCGGCTCCTACAGAATGAGATCAGCAACGAATTCCATAGATTCCGGACTGGGAAAAATCTGGCTAAAGTGCATACAGGTTTTGTATACAACAAGTCAGAGGACATCCCATGCGAATTCTCGTGGTCAACGTCAACACCACCGAATCCATCACCCGGGCCATTGCCCGCTCGGCCCAGGCAGTGGCCGCTCCCGGCACCGAAATCATCGGCCTGACACCGCACTTCGGTGCCGACTCCATCGAAGGCAACTTCGAAAGCTATCTGGCCGCCATTGCCGTCATGGATCGGGTAATGTCCTACGACAAGCCCTTCGATGCGGTGATCCAGGCCGGTTACGGTGAGCATGGTCGCGAAGGTCTGCAAGAGCTGCTCAACGTGCCGGTGGTGGACATCACAGATGCGGCGGCAAGCACCGCGATGTTCCTCGGCCATGCCTATTCGGTGGTCACCACCCTCGACCGCACCGTGCCGCTGATCGAAGATCGCCTCAAACTGTCCGGGCTCTGGGATCGCTGCGCCTCGGTGCGAGCCAGTGGATTGGCGGTATTGGAACTGGAACACGAGCCGCAACGCGCACTGGAAGCCATCGTGCATCAGGCCGAACTGGCTGTAACCCAGGACAAGGCGGAGGTGATTTGCCTGGGCTGCGGCGGCATGGCCGGGCTGGATGAGCAGATTCGCCGGCGTACCGGCGTGCCGGTGGTGGATGGCGTGACGGCGGCGGTGACCATTGCCGAATCGCTGGTGCGGTTGGGGTTGTCGACTTCGAAGGTGCGGACTTATGCGACGCCGCGGCCGAAGAACATCATTGGCTGGCCGGGGCGGTTCGGGCGTTAAGTTTTCATCGCTAAAGCCTGTCTCAAACCGCACTGAATCGCTGCCCCAACCCCTGCTCGGCAAACTGCTCAATGATGAAATCAACAAACGCCCGGGTCTTGCCCGGCAGCAGTTTGTGTTCGGCGTAATAGATAGAAATGTTGCCATCATCGACGTACCAATCCGGTAACACCCGCTGCAACGTCCCCGCCTCTAGATAACCAGCGGCAAATGGCATGCTCACCAGCGCAATGCCCAGGCCCTGGATCGCCGTAGCGCAGGCCGCTTCCGAATCGCTCATGGTCATCCGCGCTTTCAGAGTCAACGGGCTGTGTTGCTGGCTGCGACTGGTCAACTGCCAGGAACGCACGCGACCGGTCTGCGGCGAGCGAATGAGGATGCCATCGTGAAACGTGAGATCGTCGGGTTCGATGATTGCCTCACGTGTCGCCAGGTAGTCGGTGGAAGCCACTAACACGCGATGGGCGGGTGTCAACTTGCGTGCCACCACGCCTTGGGGCAGTTCGAATCCGCCACCAATCGCGGCGTCGAAGCCCTGGCCGATCAGGTCAACCTGACGGTTATCGAAATGCCAGTCCGGGTTGATCGCCGGAAAGCGCCGCAAAAAACTCCCCTAGCAACGGCACGATGTACAAGCGCCCGAACACCGTGCCCATGCTGACCTTCAACGTCCCCGCCGGACGCCCCTCGGCGCTGGCAAGGTTGGCCACGGCATTCTGGATCGTGTGCAGACTGGCACTGACCTCGCCGAGAAACAGCTGCCCGGCCTCTGTGAGCGTCAAGCTGCGGGTACTGCGCTGAAACAGCCGTACACCGAGCCGCACTTCAAGTTTGGCGACGCTTTTGCCCACCGCCGCCGGTGTCAGACTCAAGCGCCGCGCGGCTTCGGCGAAGCTGCCGACCTCGGCACTGCGGACAAAGCATTCGATACTGCTGAAGGTTTCCATAGCCGCCACTATAAACTTCTGGTTTACACAGACTATCGCAATGACTGTCTACACGGCGTGTAATCCGCAATCGATACTAGGCTCCATCAACCGGGACATCTCGCCTCGGGACTTTGGAGATCGATATGACAACTCAGAACCTCAGCGGCAAAGTGGCTTTGATTCAAGGTGGCTCCCGCGGCATCGGTGCCGCCATTGTCAAACGCCTCGCCGCTGAAGGCGCGACAGTCGCCTTTACCTACGTCAGCTCCACGGCCAAGGCCGAAGAATTGCAAAACGGCATCATCACCGACGGCGGCAAAGCCCTGGCCATCAAGGCTGACAGCGCCGACGCCGAAGCCATCCGCAGTGCCGTGACCGCGACGGTGGAACGCTTTGGTCGACTGGACATCCTGGTCAATAACGCCGGCGTGTTGGCCGTTGCACCGCTGGAAGATTTCAAGCTCGAAGATTTCGACCAGACCCTGGCCATCAACGTACGCAGCGTGTTTATCGCTACCCAGGCCGCCGCACGCCATATGACCGAAGGTGGCCGTATCGTCAACATCGGCAGCACCAACGCCGATCGCATGCCCTTTGCCGGTGGCGGCCCGTACGCCATGAGCAAGTCGGCGCTGGTCGGCCTGACTAAGGGCCTGGCCCGGGACCTCGGCCCCAAAGGCATCACTATTAACAACGTGCAACCGGGCCCGGTGGACACCGACATGAACCCGGCCGACGGCGACTTCGCCGACAGCCTGATTCCGCTGATGGCCGTGGGGCGCTACGGTAAAGCCGAAGAGATCGCCAGTTTCGTCGCCTACCTCGTCGGTCCAGAGGCCGGCTACATCACCGGCGCGAGCCTGACCATCGACGGTGGTTTCGGCGCCTGATATTAGTCAGCGAAACGCAATCGCTTTTTGTAGAAGCTAGCTTGCTCGCGAAGGTGTATCAGTTGACATCAATGCAGCTGACACACCTTCGCGAGCAAGCTAGCTCCTACACATTTCGTCGTCAGGTCCACTCAAGCGCCGGCAAGCCAAATGCACTCGGCTTGAACGCCTTCAACGTACGAAGAATGCCGTCAGCATGTGCGTATTTTTCGTCAGCCATCGCGGCATCCGGAATCGCAATCGCCGTCATCCCCGCCGCTTTCGCCGCCGTGACACCGAACGGCGAATCCTCGAACACCAGGCAATCCTGCGGCGCGACACCCAGGCGTCGCGCCGCTGTCAGGAAGATATCCGGTGCCGGTTTGGCCGCACCGACTTCCGGGTCATCAGCGGTGACGATGGTGTCGAACAGCGCGAACCAGTCCCGATGCAAGGTGGTTTTCTGGCCAAACGACTGGCTCGATGAACTGGTGCCCACAGCGATGGGAATGTTGTTGGCCTTCAGATGCCGCACCAATTCCTGTGCGCCGGGCATCGCCTGAGCTGTAGGAAAACGCTCGCGCATTAGCGGCTCGCGGATCACCAGAAATTCTTCGGCGGTAATTGGCAAATCAAGCGCCTCGACCACGTAACGCGCCAGATCACCGGCGCCACGACCGATGATGTTCTGCTTGATGCTCCAGTCGAAGGTCCGTCCATAGCGTCCGGCAATGATGGACGTGACCTCGGTGTAAATGCCCTCGGTATCCAGCAGCAAGCCGTCCATATCGAAAATCACGGCCTTGATCGGGCCGAACTCATTCAGCGCTGCATTCATCGCATTGATCCGTTTTCAACGACATCCCAGGCGGCTCAAGTGCGGCCGGTTCCGTGACTGATTAAAGGTTTCAGCAGCATAGCGAGCGCGGCTGGCGAAGAGCAACGGGCAAAACCTGAACCTTGTTGAAGATACGCCAATGATTTAGCGATTCGCCCTACAGCAAACACCGCCTTTCCCGACTTCTTTCCTCGCGGATCCCCCGCAGAGTTTCGCGCTCCCTCTTCACCCGAGCGAAAGACTGCGAATGTTCGATCCCGACAAGCTGCTGGCCCTGAACAACTCCATCGGCCTGTTGGTGGTCGCTGCGATGAATCCGGAGCACCCGGACATTGAAGCGCTGCTCAGTGATTTCCGTCTCTGCCTTAACGATTACGACGCCTGGGCGGAGAGCTTCTGGACCGGCGGCGCACTGGACGTTGAGCAAGTGTTCAAGGTCGGCAACGACGTCCGCCTCAACGTACCGAAGAATTCCACCACGCCAGTCAGTTCAACCGTCGCGATGTGCCCCGCCAGCGGCCCGCTGACGCTGGTGCATATGTTTGAAACCGCGCGCTTCGTACCGATCGGCAACACGCCGGTAATGCTCGAACCGCTGATATCACAAGGCCCGGACGGGCCGAAGTACGGCAAACCGGTTCGCGAAACCATCGGTCCTAGCGGCATCCTCGAAATCCCAGATTGCTGGCGCGGCAATCGCTATCGCATCACCTTCTTTCCAAACGTCACCACCGACCATGTCAAAGCGCTTTATGCCTCCTATCAGGGCGTCCTCGGCGAACTGGAAGGCTGGTTGCGCAACGAGTGGGCGACCGAATTTCAACCACAGTGGGCCGGATTTTCCGAGGCTGGTTTCAGAGAACGCTACGGCATGCTGCAACGCGCCGACTGGCGAGGGGTCGAGAATTCTCTGAACGGCTTGTGGGACGACGTGAAGCAACTCTACGCCCTGATCGCCGACCTGCAGGCCAACAGCGCAAAACTCCTTGAATACCTGACCGAGGCCGAACTTGAGACCCTGCTGAATGCTTCGGCCGAGGCCATCGCCAACCTGTTGCTGGTGTTGAGCGACGAGCCATTGATTTTCATCCATCTGGCTGCTTTCACCAGTTGGTTGAAGATGTTGCCGCCGCAGTACATCGCCGAAGTCGTGGCGGAGATTCGTACGGAGTTGCTGATCAGTTTCCTGCTGGTGTGCTTGACCGGTCCAGCGGGCTTGAGGATCGGCATTAGCGCCAGAGTGCTCGCCAGGATCAAGTCCGAGCGCGCACGACGCTGGCTGGCTGCGGCGGGTTTGCGACTGGCCGAACTGACGGCCCGGTTGGACCTGAGCGCTCATGCGGGTTCGCTCAAGCCGTTGATGGTCAATGCCCGGAACGCACCGCTGAAACCTGCGCCAGCCGTGCCGCTTCGGATCAGTGCGGCGGGTTCGACCGATCTTTTGGTGGACAATCCGGTTGCCATTACGCGCAACAAGTCTGAAGCCACCACACGTTTGTCCCGGCAGGAACATCGGGATGACGCTCCGAAACAGGCGAAAAACCCCAACGGCGACAGCGCCGATACCGCCACCCACACCGCCACCCACGGCTGCCCGCTGTCGATGGTCACCGGCGAAGAACTGCTGACCCTCACCGATGGCACGCTCGACGGGATTTTGCCGTTCGAGTTCACCCGCCTCTATCGCAGCAGCGCCGTCGAAATCGACTGCGGCCTCGGCTTCGGCTGGAGCCATTCGCTGGCCCAGCGCCTGCAGATCGACGGCGACACGGTGCTGTGGATCGACCACGAAAACCGCCGCACACCGTTTCCGCTGCCGAGCCTGGCGCGCCCGGCCATTCACAACAGCCTGTCGCGGGCGGCGATTTATCTGGGGGATCAGCCGGAAGAGCTGATTGTGGCGTTGGCCGGCGAGTCGGCGCGCTTCTACCACTTTCGCGACGGGCGTCTGACGGCGATCAGCGACGCCTACGGCAACCGTCTGACCGTGCAACGCGATGTGTCCGGGCGCATCCAGCGCCTCGACAACGGCGTCGGGCGTTGTTTGCGATTACGTTACGAGCGTCAGCACCTGATCGCCGTCGACTACCAAAGCTTTCATGCCGCCGACAGCCTGGAGCAGGGCTGGCACACGGAACAGACGCTGGTCAGCTACCGCTACGACGCCCGCGGCCGGCTGATCGAAGCGAGCAATGCCGCCTGGGAAAGCGAGCGCTACGACTACGACGAGCAGCACGTCATCTTGCAGCGGCAACTGGCCGGTGGCGCGAGTTTCTACTGGGAGTGGGAAAGGTCCGGCAAGGCGGCCAGATGCATCCGCCACTGGGCGTCGTTTGCGCAGATGGACACGCGGTATGTCTGGGACGAGAACGGCGGTGTGCGGCTCAAACACGCCGACGGCAGCGAGGAAAGCTACGCCCACGACGAGAGCGCGCGGCTGGTAGGCCGGATCGCTGCCGACGGGGGTGAACAGCACAAGGCCTACGACACCCAGGGCCGTTTGATCGCCGAGCAGGACGCGCTCGGCGCCGTCACCGAATACCGCTACGACGAAGCCGGACGGCTGATCGCGCTGATTCCAGCGCAAGACGAGCCGACGTCCTACGAGTACCGCAACGGATTCCTGCATGCGCGGTATCGCGGCCAAGCCAAGTGGACCTATAAGCGCAATGCCCAGGGCGACCTGACCTGGCTGATCGACCCCGACGGCCAGAGCACCTACCACGAATACGACGCGCAAGGCCGCTTGCTGCTGATCCGCTACCCGGACCACAGCCGCCATCTGTATGCGTGGAACCGCCTCGGTCAACTCATCGAGGAAACCCTGCCCGACGGCGGGCGTCGGCAATATGCCTACGATGCGCTCGGGCGACGGACTACATCTCAGGACGAATTCGGCGCCGTCAGCCGTTATCAGTGGGACGCCGTCGGCCGACTGCTGCAGACGATTCTTCCTACGGGCGCCCGTCGCACCTTCAGCTACAACGCCTACGGCCGCATCACCGCCGAGCGCGACGAACTGGATCGCATCACCCGTTATGAATACGCCGACGACCTGCACCTGGTCAGCCGGCGGATCAACCCCGACGGCACGCAGCTCAAGTACCGCTACGAGCATGCGCAGCTGTTGCTGACCGAGATCGAGAACGAAAGCGGCGACACCTATCGGCTGGACTACACGCCAGGCGGTTTGATCCGACAGGAAACCGGCTTCGACGGCCGGCGCACGGCGTATGCCTACGACCTCAACGGGCAGTTGCTGGAGAAAACCGAGTTCGGCGATGACGGCTCGCAACGGGTCACGGCCTATCAACGCGACAGCGCCGGACGCTTGCTGGTCAAGACCCTGCCGGATGGGGTCAAGGTCGACTACCGCTACGACAGTCTGGGGCGACTGGTCAGCGTCGACGATGGCCAGGACCATCCACTGGAGTTCGAATACGACGCCCACGACCGGCTGATCAGCGAGCATCAGGGCTGGGGCACGCTGCGCTACGGCTATGACGCCTGTGGCCAGCTGCAACACCTGCGCCTGCCGGACAACAGTCGTGTTAAATACCACCGCGCTCTGGGCGGGGCGCTAACCGCCATCGACCTCAACGGCTCGCGCCTCACCAGCCATCAGTTCGAATGCGGCCGTGAACGCCAGCGGCAGCAGGGTCAGCTGCTCAGCGATTACGCCTACGACGATCAGGGTCGGCTGCAAGCCCACGCCGTCAGCCAACAACAACGCCCGCTGTACCGCCGCGACTATGCCTACGGTGCCAACGGCAACCTCCTGCAGATAGCCGACAGCCGCCACGGCCAACGCCGCTATCAGTACGACCCGCTCGACCGCCTGACCCACGTGCGCCACGCCCGCGCCCAAGACGCGGAAAACTTCAGCCACGACCCGGCCGGCAACCTGCTGATCCACGACCGCCCCGGCCCCTGGCACCTCAAGGGCAACCGCCTGCTGCGTCACGGCGACCGCCACTACGACTACGACGCCTACGGCAACCTGATCCGTGAACGCCGTGGCCACGGCCAGATCCAAATCACCGAATACCGCTACGACAGCCAGCACCGCCTGACCGGCATCAGCCTGCCGGACGGCCGCCAAGCGTCCTACCGCTACGACGCTTTCGGCCGCCGCATCGACAAGACCGTCGACGGCCACACCACCAGCTTCTTCTGGCAAGGCGACCAACTCGTCGCCGAAAGCAGCCCGAGCCACTACCGCAGCTACCTCTTTGAGCCTGGCAGCTTCCGCCCGCTGGCCCTGCTCGACGGCAAAGGCCCGAAAAAGCCTGCCCGTTCTACTACCAACTCGACCACCTCGGCACCCCACAGGAACTCACCGACTACAGCGGTGAGATCGTCTGGTCAGCCAGGTACAGCGCCTACGGCAAGCTCAGCCAGCTCAGCCACGGCGGCGGCGAACAGCTCGAGCAGCCATTGCGCTTCCAGGGCCAGTACTTCGACGCCGAAAGCGGACTGCACTACAACCGCCATCGCTACTACCAGCCGGATAGCGGGCGCTATCTGACGCCGGATCCGGTCAAGCTGGCGGGTGGGTTGAATGCCTATCGGTATGTGCCGAACCCGACGGGGTGGGTGGATCCGTTGGGGTTGAGCGGGAACTGTCCGGGAGCGAACAAGCCGGGCTGCTCTGCACCGGATGGTGTTGTTGAGACTACGGTTGATGGAGGGGAAGTTACGCTTCCATCAACGGGAAAAGAAAGCGAATATCTATACCGTGGTGATACTCGACCCCCGAGTGAAATTTTCAATACTGGTTTTATGAGCTTAGGAAAAAGCACCGATTTAAAGCTTCACGTCTTGGACAACAGAAACCCACCAAGTAATTTTGTAAGCACATCAACTGACCCTGAAATAGGCATAGACTTCGGCACAAAATTTAGAACAAACAAAGGCTTCTTATACACACTAAATAAAATCTACGGCCACGATATAAATAAAGAGCTTCACCAAAACGATATCCCCTACAGCTATGAAGATGAAATTGCAATTCCCGACCGAATAAAAAGCGAAAATATTCTAGGTGCCACTCCTCTAAAAAAAGACGGAAGCTATGTTGGCCACTCCATACCAAACCCCAAAGGAAACGATAATGCCAACTAACAGAGTCTCTATTTTGAACGCTGAAAAATTAGAAATAGCCATACTCGATTACGTCGAACATCCACCATCCATGCGACTGACTTTGGAGAGTGGATGGACAACAAGCACCTCCGGACTAGACATATACGAGTGCCTCGGGAAAATTATAAAAGAGCTTCCCGACATTAAATTTTTATGCAAGGGCGCAAAAATAAATGTTCGACCTTCCAGCATGTCCTCTCAAATGAGCTCAGGCATTGTGGCCTATGAACACAAGCTGGGTGTTAAGCCATCTAGAAAAAGCATTGTTAATATATTTGACTACGAGGATCAAGACATCATCAACGACCCACAAATGCAGACCGATTACTTTTTTCGCTGGCTAGAATCGATTAAATAATAGCCTAAGATTATTTATCGCAAAAGCCCAGCATACTGCTGGGCTTAAACATTTAAAACTGCACTGTTCCATATTATGTAGGGCGACACCTCAGCACATTACAATTAACTAGGCTCCCCGAGCAGTCCTTACCAGCAATATCCGCGTCTTCAGGGGTCGCCTCAACATCAGTACGCTTAACGTCTTCATTGGAAACCTGCTCAACACCCGCGTCCTCATCATCAGGCGGACGCTGATCGCGACTCAACGAATCAGTAGGTGAAGGCAACGGGTATTCAGGGGTTTCATCGATGTCGGAGTCTTTCGGATCAGCGTTCATAAAGCACCTCTCAAAGAGCCTGAAAGGCAGGCCCTGAAATTTCGAGGCGGGAGCTACAAACGCGTTCGATCGGGCAGACAACCGGTCAATTGAACTGCAATGCTCAATCAATACTCACCGTCATCCTCACCTTCATCTTCGTCATCATCTTCAAATTCGAGGTTTCCCACATCACCCGCGTCATCCGAATCGTTGAGCGGCACCGTCGCGTCGTCCATCAGAGAGCCTGGATCTTCATTACCTGGATCATTAACGAATGGCAGTCCGCTTGGGCCTTTTTCTTCCTTGCCTTCGGTTTCCGGAGTCATGGCAAGCCTCGTAATTTCAGGGATGTATTTAATTCGAGGTGTCCTGCGATCTAACGTTCCTGCCGAACAAACGAAAAACCCGGCGCCTGGCCGGGTTTCTGTTGTCTTGCCACGCCGAATCAGTGATGGCTGTTTCGGTGTTTGTTCTTGTGTTTGTGGCCACCACCGGAATGGGAGCTGCCGTGGTCATTGCCCATATTGCTGCCGACCGCACCACCCGCAGCACCACCGAGGCCCGCGCCAATGGTCGAACCGGTGGAGCCACCGAGGCTGTTACCGACTACTGAACCGCCTGCCGAACCCAAGCCACCGCCAACCGCCGCCTCTGTGCGACTGCCCTTGGGTGCGCCAACCGCGCTTCCAGCCGCGCCACCCACACCGGCACCAATTGCAGCGCCGGTACTGCCACCCATATGCCCGCCGACTACGTTACCCACCGCTCCCCGAGACCCCGCCTACTGCTGCGGTGCCGTTACCGGCTGCCATTGCAAGCGGTGTGAGCAACAGCCCGAAAACCAGAGCAGGCAGTAGGAAACGTGGAGAACGGTGGTGGCTAAATTCCTTGCCTTTAGTATTCGCTGTCATGGCGTGCCTCGCATTCTTCAAGGGGTTTGAAGCTTTGAGGCCGCACAGAGAGAAACGTTCGTTCAACCAGCGATGGCACGGTCGGCCGACAACTTGCCGGCGCCTTCGATCAATACCGCGATGCTGCCACCGAGCAAAGCCAGGGCGAACTCGTAGCCGTTGTTGGCCATGAACAGACCATGGCTGATGTGCACCGAAAAGATCGCCACCAGCGAAAGGAAGGTCAGGCCCAGCGCTGCCGGACGGACCAGCAGGCCAATGATCAGTGCCAGACCGGCAAAGAATTCAGTCCCGCCCGCCAGTGTCGCCATCAGGTAACCCGGCGTCAGGCCCACACTTTCCATGTACTGCGCAGTGCCGGCCAGGCCGTAGCCACCGAATGCCCCGAAGAGTTTCTGCGAGCCGTGCGCGGCGAAGATGATGCCGACGAAAATTCGCAAAACGGTCAGGCCATAGCCAGCGCGGGTAAACAGAACCTTGTTGATCAGTGTGCTCATGCTGTGTCATCCATTGTCAGTGTGTGTTGGTTGGCCGCCATATTAATCAGTAAAAATCATACTTAAAGCGCAAAAAGCCGCTCTAACAGTTCAATTTATTCGATCATTTACGTAGGGCAACCTTTTGCCCTTGGGGCTCCAACGACACCCGCTCCCGATCGAATGCCAAGTAGTACTTGTTTACGCTATTAACATAGCTGACAGGTCCCATTCCCACCTGCTCCATGGCGATGCGCTCGACCTGGAAGAACCACTGATTGGGATTCAAGCCCCGTCGCCGCGCCTCGGCGCGCATCCCCTGAACCCGCTCCGGGCCGATGTTGTAGGCCGCCAGCACAAACGCCATGCGCTCGCGCTCGTTGAGCTTGGGACTGGAGAAGAACTTGCGACGAATCATCGCCAGATACTTGGCCCCGGCCTGCACATTGGCATCAAGATCCTGAATATTGCTGACCCCGACACGCTGGGCCGCGGACGGCGTGATCTGCATCAGGCCGGTCGGGCCGCCACCACTACTGGCCTTGGGTTGCAGGGCGGTCTCCTTGAATGCCAGCGCCGCCAGGTTCAGCCAGTCCATATCCTGGGCGTCGGCATGTTTCTGCAACACCGGCCGAAGCTTTTCCAGACGCTGACGGTCGGCCTTGGCCAAGGGATAGTGCACTTGATAGAGGCGTCGATAAATTCGCAGGAAGGCAGCGTCCTGGTCCGATGGTTTTTTGTAGCCGGTCAGGAAGCGATCAATGCTGGCCCGCAGCATCGACGCGTCACGGCGCACGAACCAGTATTCCTCACCCGGATCGCTGATCAGCACCTGCTTGTCGAAACGCAGTTTCGGCAGGATCTTGCCCCAACGCTCGGCAATCGGTTGCTCGACGATGGTCAGGTGAAAGATCCCGCCCTGAACCATCTCCAGCACGTCCTCGACCGCCAGGCTTGGGTCGACCCACTCGATATTGACCGGCGGCAGTTTGTGCAGGGCAAGTTTCTGATTGATCTGGCTGACGGCATCGCCGGCAGCGCTGCCGGTGGGTAAGGCCAGGGTTTTACCTGACAGCTGTTCGAGGCGGGTGTAGCGGCGCTCGCCCTTGATTCCTACCAGCACCAATGGGATGTTGCTGGCAATCGGCTCACTGGTGCTGACGGCATAACCCGCTCGCAGATCGAGCAACTCCCCTGGCGCCACCAGGTCGCCCTCCCCGCGCTGCAACGCGCCGAGCAGTTGGTCCTTGGCCTTGGGGATGATCTTGAGGGTGATTTCCTGACCGTCACGGGCGTGGTCGTTGAGGTATTGCTCGAAGGCGCGCAAGCGGTGGTATTCGACGCCGATAGCCTGGCCCTGGACTTCGCCGGAGCTGTTGCGGCTCTGGTTGACCAGCACGCGTAGCACGCGACTGCTGCGGATTTCCGTCAAGTCGCGCACTTTGGTCGCCGGTACGGCTTGCAGTGGCCCGGGCAGACGCGCAACCGCCGACATCGGCAGCAGCAGCGAACAACACAGCAGTAGCAAAACCGAGGGACGAATCATCCACTCTCCGCAAAGAATTCGGGTCGACCACATGAGTGTTGTCATGCAATCAAACGACAGAAACACAGCGCCTGTAGCGCTGGGAAAGTGCGAAAGACTGGCACAATGATGGCACCTTGACCATCCCGTCCTTCACACGTCTCAAGAGGTCAGTTCAAAAGACCGTTATAAGTCGTTGTAGTTCTTGGTTTTTCTTATAAATCTACAGCTCTGATATGCTTTGCGGCCTTTGGTCCGAGGTAGCACCATGCAACTCATCGATATCGGCGTCAACCTGACCAACCCCAGTTTTGCTGACAAACACCAGGCTGTACTCGACCGCGCCTATGCCGCCGGGATCTGTCAATTGGTGCTCACCGGTACCAATGTCGAGGGCAGCGAGCAGGCCTTGGAGCTGTGCCGGCAACTGGATGACAGTGGGCAACGGCTGTTCGCCACCGCCGGCATCCACCCCCACGTCGCCAGTGACTGGAACGCTGACAGCGCCCGCCATCTGCGCGGTCTACTGAAGGAAACGAACGTGGTGGCCGTGGGTGAATGCGGCCTGGACTTCAATCGTGACTTCTCGCCGCGCCCGCTGCAGGAGAAAGTCCTCGAAGAGCACCTGGCGCTGGCGGTCGAGTTGCAGCTGCCGGTATTCCTGCACGAGCGTGACGCCAGTCAGCGACTGCTGGAGATCCTTCGCGATTACCGCGACCAATTGCCGGCCGCGGTGGTGCACTGTTTTACCGGGGAAAAAAAGGCGCTGTTCAGTTACCTCGATATGGACCTGCATATCGGTATTACCGGCTGGATCTGCGACGAGCGCCGTGGCACACATCTGCATCCACTGGTGAAAGAAATCAAGCGTGGGCGCCTGATGCTCGAAAGCGATGCACCTTACCTGCTGCCGCGCAGCCTGCGTCCCAAGCCGAAGAATGGTCGCAACGAGCCGGCGTATTTGACTGAAGTGTTGCGTGAGGTGGCGTTGCATCGTGGGGAGACTGAGGAAGACCTGGCGGCTCACACCACCGCCTGCGCACGGGCATTTTACGACTTGCCCACCATTCCCCTGTAGGAGTGAGCCTGCTCGCGATGAGGGAGTGTCAGTCAACAACGTTGGCGGCTGAAACAATGCTATCGCGAGCAGGCTCACTCCTACATTTGTCCGAGTTCACCATTGACCCATATCAAGATCTGAATACCTGCATAGCGGCACAATAATGGCACCTTGCCAAAACTGTTTCCGCTATCAGAGAAGACCTCCATGGGTGCCTGGCTTAGCAATATCTCGCTGAAGTACAAATTCTGGGCGGTGAATGCCGTCGCCTTCGTCACCACCCTGCTCCTCGTGCTGTACGCCGTGCAGCTCGAACAACAGGTCCGCAGCCAGGCCGCTCTGGCATCGGCGCAGGCCCAAGCGCGCTTGCTCAGCGCCTGGCCTGCCGGGCAACCTCTGCCTAATGCCGAGAACCTGCTGACCTTCAGCCGCGGCCAGGCGCCGGTGCTCAATGGGCAACCAATACTGGAACTGGCCGATGCAAACGGCTGGGTTGATAACAACGCCATGCCGCTGGCGGGTGCCAACCTGCTGCTGGGTGCCGAGGTCTTCACGCGCGCAGACGGCCAGCAGATCGCGGTGATTGCCCATGGCCCGAGCCTGAGCCAAGTGTTCGGCGAGCGCTTCGCCAATTACGCCGTAGTGGTGTTCATCCTGATGCTGGCGATGCTCGGCGCCTCGCAATTGCTGATCCGCTTCCTGCTCAGCCAGCTCAACACCTTGAAAGACGTGATGCTTCACGTCGAGAAAACCGGCGACCTCTCGGCCCGTGTCCCCCTCTGCGGTAGCGATGAAGTCGGGCAAATGGCCAACGCCTTTAACGCCATGCAGGCTGGCTATCAACGGGTGGTCAACACCGTCGCCAGCACCGCCCGACAACTGGACGACGGCGCCACTCGGCTGGCATTGAGCATGGATGAAGTGCGTCACGGCATGCTTGGCCAGCAGAGTCAAACCGATCAGGCCGCCACGGCGATCAATGAAATGACCGCCACTGTGCACCACATTGCCCAGCACGCCAGCGCTACCCGCGACCTCTCGCAATCGGCCGATACTCTGGCCGGCAGCGGGCAGGAAGTAGTCATGCGCGTCCAGAAGTCGATTGCCGGGTTGTCTACCGGGGTGCAGCAGACCGCCGAGATGATTCAGCGTCTGGCCGAAGACAGCCAGAAAATAAACGGTGTGGTCAATGTGATTCACAGCATTGCCGAGCAGACCAATCTGTTGGCGCTGAATGCAGCGATCGAAGCGGCCCGTGCCGGTGAAATGGGTCGCGGCTTTGCTGTAGTCGCCGATGAGGTGCGCAACCTGGCCAAGCGTGTGCAGACCTCCACTGACGAAATCACCGTGATGGTTTCTGCGTTGCAAGCCGGAACGCGGGACGCTGTGGATTTCATGCAGGAGAGCTCGTTTAAGGCCGACGACTGCGTGCAACAGGCGCAAGAGGCTGGCGCGGCTTTGGCGCAGATCACCGGGGCCGTGGCGCAGATGCGTGAAAGCAATACGCAGATCGCGGTGGCGGCCGAGCAGCAAAGTCAGGTGGCGCAAGAGATGAACCGCGCGGTGGTGAGCATCCGCGATGTGACCGAGAACACCGTGCAACAGACGGTTGGGTCGGCGACTACCAGTAATGAGTTGGCGGCGTTGGCTGGGGCGTTGAGCAAGGCGATAGGGCAGCTCAAGCTGTAAGGGCCTCTTCGCGGGCAAGCCTCGCTCCTACAAGGTTGCGGCGCTCACAGAGGTTGCCTTGTAGGAGCGAGGCTTGCCCGCGAAGGCGTTCGTGCGGACAACATCAATATTGCCCATGCCCCCTATCATTCCGATAGCCAACCTTGATTCGCCGCCCGTATTTACCGGGCCTATTCTTCAATCATGTGTTCAACATGGACTTGAGGAAAAACATCATGGGCAAACGTCACCCCAACCTTCCCGCCTGGCAATGGCGTGCCTACCCGAACAATCACCAGCACCCGACCAATCTGGTGCTGCACCTGATTGCCGTGCCGCTGTTTATCGTGGCGTTTCTGTTGATTGTTTCCGGGGTGTTCGGCCTGAGTCTGGCGAACTTCGCCATTGGCGTCATTGGCGTGATTGCAGCGCTGGGTTTGCAGCGTCACGGTCACAGCCTGGAAGCGCAGGCTGCCGAGCCGTTCAGCGATCGCAAAGATGCGGTATCGCGCTTGCTGGTCGAGCAGTTCCTGACCTTTCCGCGGTTTTTCCTCAGTGGTGGCTGGTGGCGCGCCTGGCGTGAGCGCCACCGCCGTCACTGATCAGGCGGCCGTTGATCAGGCAAAGACAGTCACCGTTTGCCGGCTTATGGCAATTAACCGGCCTTCCACGTCCCACAGCTTCGCCGCCGCGTGGCCATAACCGTCGGCGGCGTGTTCGGTTTCGACCAGGTATTTACACCAGTCCAGCGTGCTCAGTTCCAGCAATGGCTGCACGAATTCGATGGTCCAGGTCAGTGTGCTGCCCATCGCCGGCTTCTTCAGAAACGGCATCACGGCCGGTGGCCAGGCATCCACCAGCGCCAGAATGTGCGCCTCGCTGACTGCCTCTTCCTTCACATCGCCGCGCAAACGCACCCAGCCGCCCATCTGCCGCGAGGTGCTGCCACTGAATGGCAAGCCACCCACACTCCAGCGCATCGCCAGGTGCCGCATGAACTCCGGGATAACACCTTCAATGAAAGGCAGCTCCTGACAATCATCCCAATGTTTCATCTGCGGTGCCGGCTCAGCCGTCACCGTCACTTGCGAAGGCCGCGAGGCACCGAAGCTGCCCTGGATCAAGGTCACCACCTGGCCCTTCTGCATGGCCCGGCCCAGCACCTGGCTGACAGCCTTGCCTTCGCGCAACACATCCACCTCAAAACTGACCGGCACTTCGGGCTCGACCGGGCCAACGAAGGTGATCGCCAGCGAGCGCACCGGACGATCCGCTGGCACTTTCGCGCGCATGGCTTCGTACTGCAAGGCAGCCACCAGGCCACCGAAGCTGGCGCGCCCTTGCGCCCATCCGGCCGGGATAGACAGCTCCAGCGGCTGGCGGCGGACGGCATCGAGCAGATCGCAAAAGCGCATGAAAACCTCAGGTGCAAGAAAAAGATAAAGGGATCTTAACCAGCCGGCGATGGCTGTACAGCGCGTATTCCGGCCAAATTGACTGACAGATGAGCCGCGCAAGACTCACGCCCTACACAAAACCCTGTAGGAGCTGGCTTGTCGGGTCGCCGCATCGCAGCGAATGCGGTGTGTCAATCGACACAAATTCGACTGACACACCTTCGCCAGCAAGCCGGCTCCTACAGGAGGTCTGCGGTGGTTTCAGGGTTTGAAACAGGCCTTGTCGAGTTTGTCCAGGACACGGTCGGCGCGCTGTTCGGCCTCGGCCATGGTGGTTTTCCAGACTGCGACACAGGGCTGCAAATCCGCTTCCTGCTCAGCCCTTACCAGCCATTGCCAGCAATCGTGCCAATCGCCCAGTGCGCCCTGAGCCGACTTCAGTCTGGGCATCGCAGCTTTCGGCAAACGGTCCAGTTCGGGATAGGCTTCGATGCCATAACGCACGCGCTTGATCAAAAGCCGCAGACGATGACGGTCGTGGGCGGGATCGTGCAGGGCTTCGTCGAGTTTCTTCCACTGTTTGGCCAGGCGCTTTTCGATGCACTTGCCCAAGCCCTTCAGTAGTTCTTGACGCTGGGCCGCCCGCAAAAACCGTGGGAAGGCGTCGAGGATCATCAGCAACTGCGCAAGCTCCATGCTTTTCGCCACTGCCGGATAAGCCTCGGCCATTTGTGCCATGCGCCGTTGCGCGGCTTGCAGTTGATCGTGCTGGAGCAAATACGCCGCCAGCACCTCGCGATCGCGCAATGGCGTGGTCAGCGCGCCGACGCCGGATGCCGCCGCTTCCAGCTGTTCGACGCCGGGCAAGCCGCGCAATGGCCGTAGCAGGCTACGCAACCGGCGCACCGTGATGCGCAGGTCATGCAAGGCTTCAGGGTCGGTGCGGGCACTCAAGCGGGCTTGACAGGCCAGCAGACGAACTTCCAGGCCCAGGACATGGGCCACCAACCGATCAATCATGAGGATTTACTCCGTAAACAACACCAACACTGTAGGAGCTGGCTTGCCAGCGATAGCGACCTCAAGGTCGCGGTGATATTTGAGGCCCTATCGCCAGCAAGCCGGCTCCTACAGGATTAGCAGTGTTTTTAACGGCCCGCGCGTGACTCACGAATATAGAAACGCGCCTTCTCGGCTTTGTGGGTACAGCCTTCAAAACCTTCGAACTGCTGCTGGGTCTTGGCGGCGGTTAACAATGACAGGGCCTTGGAATAGCTGACGGTCCCGGCAAAACCCTCGGCCTTGGCCAGGTCCAGTTCATGCCATGCTGCGTCGAGCCCGCTACCGCAACTGTCGCGATATGCGGATTTGCCGGCACAACCAGCGAGTGCCAGGGCAATCAAGGGCACACAGATCCAGGCTTTCATTCATTACACCTCAAAGATAGGAAACAGTCATGCATGTAGGACGGTCTGACGCGGGAAAAGTGCCGTCCATCGCCTGCGCAAACTATAGGGCTGGCGAGAATAATCAAGTGCCGCCATGAGCTGTCGAAAAAACGACGCGCTCACCCCACCGAACGACCTTAACGATTGAAGCGTGCCCCTCGATGGGTGCATTGTTGAACCATTCGAACGAGGGCGATTCATGAAAAAGCGTGTCGCACTGGTATTGGGCTCGGGTGGAGCCCGGGGTTATGCCCATATCGGCGTTATCCAGGAGATCGAACGGCGTGGCTATGACATCGCCTGCATCGCCGGTTGCTCCATGGGGGCTGTGGTCGGCGGGATCTACGCCGCCGGCAAACTCGATGAGTATCGCGACTGGATCGAAAGCCTGGATTACCTCGACGTGCTGCGACTGGTGGATGTCAGTTTTCGCCTCGGCGCGATTCGCGGGGAAAAGGTATTCGGACAGATCCGCAAGATCGTCGGCGAGATCAATATTGAAGACCTGCGCATTCCCTACACAGCCGTGGCCACCGACCTGACCAACCAGCAAGAGATCTGGTTCCAGGAAGGTTGCCTGCACCAGGCCATGCGCGCCTCGGCGGCGATTCCCAGCCTGTTTACCCCGGTGATGCAAGGCAATCGCATGCTGGTGGACGGCGGCATTCTCAACCCTTTGCCGATCGTGCCTGTGGTGTCGAGCCATTGCGATCTGATCATCGCGGTCAACCTCAATTCCACCAACCAGCGTCACTATCAAATGCCGGTGATCGAGCGTCCTGCCGCATTCAAGTCCCGTTTCGACAGCCTGATCAGCTCGCTCGGTTCAAAAATGCCTTTCCGGCGTACGCAAGCGGAGAAATTAATCCGTTTGGAAAAGGAAGCGCTATTGGCGGAGGCGGCCGAGATCAATCCCTGGGTCGAATCCGCCAAACCCGACGCCCAACAACCGGCAGCTGCACCCGAACGCGACGGCGCGCCGAAGTCCGCCACCGGTTCGTTCATCATCGACAACGTCGGGCCGGCGTCCTTGCTGGATCTGATTAACCAGAGTTTCGAGGTGATGCAGACCTCGTTGGCGCAGTACAAGATTGCCGGGTATCCACCGGACGTCCTGATCAACGTGCCGAAGCGGGTATGCCGGTTTTTCGAGTTCTACAAGGCGCCGGAATTGATCGCCCTAGGGCGGGAGATTGCGCGCGATACGCTGGATCGCTATGAGAATGAGCGGGATGCCTGAGGTTATCCGTTGAATGTGAGGGCCTCTTCGCGGGCAAGCCTCGCTCCTACAGGGATTGTGATGAACCCAGACCCGTAGGAGCGAGGCTTGCCCGCGAAGGCGTCCGCTCGGACAACACAAATCTCAAATCCCACCCTCACTCAACAATCGATACCCCACTCCTGCCTCGGTCACGATAAACCTCGGTTGGGTCGGATCATCCGCCAGTTTCTGCCGCAAATGCCCAACCACGATCCGCAGGTAATGGCTGTCTTCGGTGTGGGTCGGCCCCCAAATGTCCTTGAGCAATTGCTGCTGGGTGATGACCCGTCCCGGATGCCGTGCCAGTTGCGCCAGCACCGCGTATTCCTTGCGGGTCAACGCGACTTCACTGCCGTCGAGCAAAACCCGACGATACGCCAGGTCTACCGTCAACGGGCCGAAGGTAAGCGCCGCTGGCTGTACTTCGCCCACCGGTGCCTGGCGCAACAACGCGCGTATCCGCGCCAGGAACTCCTGAATACCGAAAGGTTTGGTCACGTAGTCATTGGCGCCACCGTCCAGCGCTTCAACCTTCTGCCCTTCGCCGGCACGCACCGAGAGCACCAGTACCGGCACGGTTGACCACTCGCGAAACTCACGCAGCACCTGTTGCCCATCCATGTCTGGCAAACCGAGGTCGAGCACCAACAGGTCCGGCTTGTTCAGCGCGGCCTGGGCCAGCCCTTCGTTGCCGGTCCCTGCCTCCAGCACTTTGTAACCCTGGGAAACGAGGCTGATGCGCAGGAATTTGCGGATCTGCGGTTCGTCGTCGATGACCAAAATAGTCGCGGTCTGGCTCATGAATTCACATCAAAAAGGTCAAGTGGCAAAAGAGTAGCGTAAGCAGAATCAGGCTTCACCTTCGGCTCTTAATTTTCAAAGGCCGGCTGAGCTTGCAAGGGCAGGTGCAAGGTGATGCAAGTGCCGCGCCCTTCGATACCGTCTGCGACGCTGATCCGCCCGCCATGGGCACCGACCATGCCCTGACAGATCGCCAGCCCAAGCCCCGTGCCCTGCCCGCCACGATCGCCGCGGGCGGCGGTGTAGAACATGTCGAAAATCTTCGCCCGGTCCGCTTCCGGAATTCCCGGCCCTTCGTCGCTCACCGAGAAAAACAGCTCAGTGTCATCAGCGCCGGCACTCAATTGCAAACGTCCGTGGGACGGCGAGAAACGCGCGGCGTTTTCCAGCACATTGATCAGCGCTTGCTCGATCAGCGCGGCGTGGACAAATAGCAGCGGCAGTTGCGCCGGCACTTCAGTACTGACCTGCAATGGCGCCAGCACCGCGCGCAGGCGATTGAGCGCACTGCCGACGATATCCGCCGGCGATACCCAGTCCCGCGCCAGTTTCAGGGCGCCGTGGCCGAGGCGGGTCATGTCCAGCAGGTTCTGAATGTAGCGGTCGAGGCGTTCAGCTTCATCGCGGGTGCCTTCGAGCAGCTCGCGGCGATCCTCCAGCGGGATCGCTTCGCCGAGAGACAACAGACTGTCGATGCTGCCGCGCATGCAGGTCAGCGGCGTGCGCAAATCGTGGGAGACCGAAGCCAGCAAGGCGCTGCGCAGTTGCTCGGTTTCGCCATGCAGCCGCGCCGCCTCCAGGTCATCGGCCAGTTGCGCACGGGCCAACGCCTGAGCCAGTGGTTGACTCAATGCCGTCAATAAACGCCGACGCTGGCCGCTCAAGGTCTGGCCTTCTTTTGCACACACCCCGAGCAACGCCAGTGGACCGTCCTCTACCGACAACGGCCACCACCACCAACGCCCGAACGGCAAGGTGCCGGTGCCCGCGCCCGCCGGTTGATCGTGTTGCCAGGCCCAATCGGCGGCGGCGCGCTCGGCTTCGGTAAACTCCAGCGGGCCACCGGTTTCGACTTTCCAGCCGCTCTGAGCGTCGCGATTGAGCAGGCACAGTTGCAGGTCGCTCCAGCCAGTGAGGTGCTGGGCCGCCGCACTGACCACGGCCTGACGGTCGGTGGCGGCGGTGAGTTTGCGCGACAGGTCGAGCAGTTCGCTGGTCTCTTCCTGGGTGTCGCGCAAAGCCTGCAATTGCCGCCGTTGCCGCGCCGCGAGGTTACCGGTAAGGGCCGCCATCAGCAGGAAAAACAGCAAGGTCAGCACGTCTTCTTCGCGCTGGATGCGGAAGGAAAAATTCGGTGGAATGAACAAAAAGTCGTAAGTCAGGAACGACAGCGCGGCACAGGCCAGCGCCGGGCCGAGGCTGCTGCGCACCGCCACCAGCAACACGGCAGCGAGGAACACCAGTGAGATATTCGGCAGCGGCAAGACACTCGCCACTGCCCAGGCCAGGGCACTGGCCAGAACCGTCGCGACCACGGCGAGGCATAGTCGAACCACACCAGCGACTGCATCGAGTGCTGACGCGGCTGATGCTGTTCATGCTCACTGTCGATGACGTTGATTTCCAGCCCGCTGGCAGTGCGTAGCAATCGCGCCGCCATACCGCCGCCGAACAGGCGTCGGCGCAAACGCGGCCGGGACTGGCCGACCAGAATCAAAGTGGCACGGCGTTCGGCGGCGTGCTGGATCAGGGTTTTCGCCACTTCGCCGGCCCGCAGTAACACCACTTCGCCGCCAAGGCGTTCGGCCAATTGCTGGGCACTTTGCAAGCGCAGGCGCGATTGCTCATCACGCACGCTGCCGTTGTCCACATGCACCAGGCTCCACGGCAAGTGCCGACGCTGGGCGACGCGGCTGGCGTGGCGCACCAGCCGTTCGGCCTGGGCATCGCCATCGACACCGACCAACAAGCGACCGCGCACTGCTGGGGCAGCCTGACCGAGCTGACGATAACCCTGGGCCAGATCGTTATCGACCTGGGCCGCCGCGGTTTGCATCGCCAACTCCCGCAGCGCGGTGAGGTTGGTCTGGGTGAAGAACGCGTCGATCGCTGCCCGCGCCTGCTCCGGCACGTAGACCTTGCCTTCGCGCAAACGCTCGAGCAACTCGCGCGGTGGCAAGTCGATCAGCAGCAGTTCGTAGGCTTCCTGCAGCACCCAGTCCGGCAGTGTTTCGCGGACCTGTACGCCAGTGATGCCGCGCACCTGGTCGTTGAGACTTTCCAGATGCTGGACGTTGACGGTGGTGAACACGTCGATGCCGGCGGCGAGCAGTTCCTGAATGTCTTGCCAGCGTTTGGTGTGGCGGCTGCCAGGCGCATTGGTGTGGGCCAGTTCGTCCACCAGCACCAGTTTCGGTTTGGCGGCCAGCAAGCCGTCGAGGTCCATTTCTTCGAGCATCACGCCACGGTATTCCGAGCGCAGCAGTGGTTGCTGCGGCAAGCCGCCGAGCAGCGATTCGGTTTCTGCGCGGCCGTGAGTTTCGACGACTCCCGCGATGAGCTTCACGCCTTGGCGTAACTGGGTGTGGGCGGCTTGCAGCATGGCGTAGGTCTTGCCGACTCCGGGCGCCGCGCCAAGGAAAATTTTGAGCCGGCCACGGCCATCGCGGGGCAGGTCTGCTAACAGCGCGTCGGCGCGGCCGGAGTCGCTCATGTTTGGGGATCTCTTTATTCAGGTCTTCATGTAGTGACTGTTCTGTCGCCTTCGCGAGCAAGCCCGCTCCCACAGGAGAATGCATTCCAAATGTGGGAGCGGGCTTGCTCGCGAATGGCCGCGCCACTGTTTTACAACTTTTCAAGCGCCATGTTCAGCGCCAACACATTCACCACCGGCGGCCCCACGAGCGGCTGCTCGATGTGCGCGTCCAGCAGGTTTTGCAGAGTCGCCACCGGCAGGTTGCGCGCCGCGGCGACACGCGCCAGTTGATAGGCAATTGCGGCCGGTGGCAAGTGTGGATCGAGGCCGCTGCCGGAGGTAGTGATCATTGCCAGCGGCACCGGCCCTTGCCCTGGCACCAGCAGTTTGTTGGCGTCGTCGATCACGCGAGTGGCCAGGGCCGGGTTGCTTGGCGACAGGTTGCTGGCGCCGCTCGACACGGTGGCAAATGCACCGGCCGATGGCCGTGGGTGGAACCAGGCGTCACCGACGAAATCCTGGGCAATCAGCGACGAGCCGCGGACCTTGCCGTCGGCATCGCGGACCAGGCTGCCATTGGCCTGATCCGGGAATGCAACCTGGGCCACACCCGTGACCACCAAGGGATAGGCGACGCCGGTGATCAGGGTCATCAGGACCAGCAAGCTCAGGGCCGGACGTATCATTGTGGACATTTCAAAATCCTCGAATTCGGGTAACAGATCAACGTTCATCCAACGGGACCGTGGCGTATTCATCGCGAGCAAGCTTGCTCCTACGGGGCGGTGTCGTTCGCGGGATTTGCGAACACCTCGAAACCTGTAGGAGCCGGCTTGCTGGCGATCGAGCGCGTAGCGCTCGCCACAATCAAACCAGATGCAACGCCGTCAACAGCATGTCGATAAGCTTGATGCCCACGAACGGCACCAGAATCCCGCCCAGTCCATAGATCAGCAGATTGCGTCGCAGCAATGCCGCCGCGCTCGCCGCCTGCACCCGCACACCGCGCAATGCCAATGGAATCAGTACGACGATGATCAAGGCGTTGAACACGATCGCCGAGAGAATCGCACTCTGCGGGCTGCTCAGATGCATGATGTTCAGCACACCAAGTTGCGGGTAGATCGCGGCAAACAGGGCCGGCAGGATCGCGAAGTACTTGGCCACGTCGTTGGCGATGGAGAACGTGGTCAACGCGCCGCGGGTCACCAGCAATTCCTTGCCGATCTGCACCACGTCCAGCAGCTTGGTCGGGTCGCTGTCGAGATCGACCATGTTGGCTGCCTCGCGCGCGGCCTGGGTGCCGTCGTTCATCGCCATGCCGACGTCAGCCTGGGCCAGGGCCGGGGCGTCATTGGCGCCGTCTCCGCACATGGCGACCAGGCGACCGTCGTTCTGCTCGTGACGAATGCGCGCCAGTTTTTTCTCCGGTGTGGCTTCGGCCAGTACGTCATCCACACCCGCTTCGGCCGCAATCGCCGCAGCGGTCAGCGGGTTGTCGCCGGTCACCATGACCGTGCGGATCCCCAGTTTGCGCAGTTCGGCGAAACGTTCGCGGATGCCGGGTTTGACCACGTCCTTGAGGTGGATCGCGCCAAGCAATTTACCGTCGGCGCACACCAGCAACGGCGTACCGCCACTCTGGGCAATCTTGTCGATCTCCCGGGATAGCGACGCGGCCAGATCGGCGCGTTTGAGGCCGACGAAAGCCAGCAGCGAATCCACTGCGCCCTTGCGATACACGCGACCCTGATAGTCGACACCCGACAACCGGGTTTCGGCGCTGAATGGCACAGCAGTCAGCAACTCAGCGGCCGGCTCAGGCTGCGGTTGGGTACCACGCAGATACTCGACAATGGATTTACCTTCCGCCGTGTCATCGGCCAGCGAGGCAAACAAAGCGCCCTCGGCCAGTTCCCTGGCAGTCACGCCCGGTGCAGGAACAACAGCGGTGCAACGACGGTTACCGAAGGTGATGGTGCCGGTCTTGTCCAGCAGCAGAACGTGCACGTCCCCCGCCGCTTCCACGGCGCGACCGGATTTGGCGATCACGTTCAGGCGTACCAGGCGGTCCATCCCGGCGATACCGATGGCGGACAACAGGCCGCCGATGGTGGTCGGAATCAGAGTGACCAATAACGCCACCAGGAACACCAGCGGCAGGCTGCCATTGGCAAAATGCGCGAACGGTTGCAGCGTGACCACCACCAGCAGGAAGATCAGCGTCAGGCCAATCAGCAGGATGTCGAGCGCCACTTCGTTCGGGGTCTTCTGGCGTTTGGCGCCTTCGACCAGGGCGATCATACGGTCCAGTGTCGATTCACCGGGGTTGGCGGTGATCTTCACCAGCAGCCAGTCGGATACCAACCGGGTGTTGCCGGTGACGGCCGAGCGGTCGCCGCCGGATTCACGGATCACCGGCGCCGATTCACCGGTGATCGCCGCTTCGTTGACCGCGGCGATGCCTTCGATCACTTCGCCGTCACCGGGGATCATCTCCCCCGCTTCGACGCGGACCACATCGCCCTTGCGCAGGCTGGTGGCCGGCACCACTTGAAAGGTGCCGTTGCTGGTTTTGCGGCGGGCGCTCAAGCCTTCGCTCCCGGCCTTGAGACTGTCGGCGCGGGCCTTGCCGCGACCTTCGGCCAGGGCCTCGGCGAAGTTGGCGAACAGCACGGTGAACCATAGCCAGACCGCGATTTGCGCGGCAACGAATGTCGGCACTGCAGTGTCGGGAATGAAGCACAGTACGGTGGTCAGTATCGCCGTCAGTTCGACCACCAGCATCACCGGCGCACGCTGTAATTGCCGTGGGTCGAGCTTGACGAAGGCTTGCAGCAACGCCGGTCGCCAGAGGGCCGAGATCGCGGTTTTGGGTTGTTCCGGCGCCTTGACGACGGGCGCTTTAGTTACGGGCATATTCATCATTAGCTCCTTAGAAGCCCATGCTCAGATGTTCAGCAATCGGACCCAACGCCAGCGTCGGCAAGAAGGTCAAACCACCCACCAGCAAAATGGTCACGGTCAGCAGCGTCACGAACAGCGGGCCATGGGTCGGGAAGCTGTTCTGGCCGATCGGTGCGGTTTTCTTCATCGCCAGGCTGCCAGCCAAAGCCAGAACCGGGAGGATGTAACCGAAACGACCGATCAACATGCTCAGGCTCAGCATCAGATTGTGGAACGGCGTGTTGGCGCTGAAACCACCGAACGCGGAACCGTTGTTGGCACTGGCCGAGGTGTAGGCGTAGAGCAACTGGCTGAAACCGTGGGGGCCGGGGTTGCTCACAGCAGCCATCGGGCCTGGCAGGCTGGCTGCGATTGCGCCGAGCACCAGGGTACCCACCGGCATCACCAGTAATGTCACCACCAGCAATTGCACTTCCTTGGCTTGCAGTTTTTTACCGAGGTATTCCGGGGTACGGCCAATCATCAGGCCGGCAAGGAACACCGCGATCAACACGTTGAGCAACATGCCGTAGAGGCCGGCACCGACACCGCCGAAGATCACCTCGCCGACCATCATGTTGACCAGCGCGACCATGCCGGTCAGCGGGTTGAGGCTGTCGTGCATGGCGTTGACTGAACCGTTCGATGCGGCCGTGGTGGTGACCGACCACAGTACCGTGGCGGTGGTGCCAAAACGTGCTTCCTTGCCTTCCAGCGGCGCGGTCTGTTCGACGGCAACGTTGTTCAAGGTGGGATTCGGTTGATACTCGGCCCACAACGAGGTGGCGCCGCCGATCAGGAACAGCGCAAACATGCAGGCGACGATCGCCCGGCTCTGACGCAGGTCCTTCACGTAGTGACCGAAGGTGAATACCAGCGCGACGGGAATCAGAATGATCGACGCCAGTTCGAACAGGTTGGCCCAGGCCGTCGGGTTCTCGAACGGATGCGCCGAGTTGACGCCGAAGAAGCCACCACCGTTGGTGCCCAGTTGCTTGATCGCAATCTGGCTGGCGGCAGGCCCGAGCGGGATCACCTGATCGACGCCCTGCATCGTCACCGCATTCACGTAGTGCGCGAAGGTTTGCGGCACGCCTTGCCACACCAGGTACAGCGCCAGCAACAGGCACACCGGCAGCAGGCCGTAGAGGGTAGCGCGGGTCATGTCGACCCAGAAGTTACCCAGGGACTGGGTGGATTTGCGACCGATACCGCGGCAAAGAGCAACCAGTACGGCGAGGCCGGTGGCGGCGCTGACGAAGTTCTGCACGGTGAGGCCGACCATCTGGCTCAGGTAGCTCAGGGACGCTTCGCCGCTGTAGGCCTGCCAGTTGGTGTTGGTCATGAAACTGATGGCGGTGTTGAACGCCAGTGTCCACTCCTGGCCAGGCAGGTTTTGCGGGTTCAGCGGCAGATGGTCCTGGAACAGCAGAATCGCGAACAGCAGCAGGAAACCCGCGAGGTTGAACGCGAGCAAGGCCAGGGTGTACTTCTGCCAGCTCTGTTCGGCCTGCGGATCAACCCCGGCCAACCGGTAACAGCCACGCTCGACCGGGCCGAGGATCGGCGTCAGCCACGTGCGCTGGCCTTCCATTACCTTGTAGTAGAAGCGCCCGAGAAACGGCGCCGGGACCAATACCACCGCGAAAAACGCGAGGATCAGCCAATAGTCATAACTGTGCATAGCCGCTCCTAGTTCCGGTCCGCGCGCAACAGCGCAACCAACAGATAAATGAACAGCCCCACTGCCAAAAGCAGTGACACCCCGTCCAGAACGCTCATGGAAGTTCTCCGTGTTACGGCGTATTGCCGTGTGTGGAGGTATTGTCGGGAGGGAGGGTGTAAAGGAGCGAGATCGAGGGGTGTGGCGGGGCATAAAGAAAGCGTAAAGAATGGGTTTATGGCTTTGTTACAGCGGTGGCTGGACTTGCCCGCGAAGGCGGCAGAATGGGCACCAATGCCTTCAAATCCCTCAGGGTGTTACCCACAAAACTAAAAGCAGATCAATAATCCATTGCACCACCCCATTCATGCCGACAAGCTATGTCCATTCGCGTTAACGATTGACTGAAAAAGACTGGCCATCATGCGTATCCTCATCACCGGCGGTGCCGGGTTCATTGGCTCTGCCCTGATTCGTAGCGCAGGAACACGGCGAGACCTACAAAATCGGCGGACACACATCGGTGAGGCTGACTTGATTCCATGAGAATTCTCATCAGCGGCCAGCGGGGTCAGGTTTCACGCGAGTTACAGAGTCGACTGGAAGGGGTCGGCGAGTTGATCGTGCCGGGACGCGATCAGCTTGATCTGACGCAGCCCGAGCAGATTCGCCAACAGGTACGAAACCTTCGTCCCGACCTGATCATCAATGCCGCGGCCCATACTGCGGTCGACCTGGCTGAACGCGAGCCACAAACAGCCTTTGCCATCAACGCGCTGGCTCCCGGCATATTTGCCGAAGAAGCCTTCGCACTCGGCATTCCGCTGATTCACTACTCCACCGATTATGTATTCGACGGCAGGAAGGTCGGACCTTACACCGAAGAAGACACACCAAACCCGCTCGGCGTCTATGGCAAGAGCAAGCTGGCGGGTGAGCGGGCCATTACGGCTGTGCAAGGCAAATATCTTATTCTGCGCACTAGCTGGGTTTATTCGACCCATGGCCGCAATTTTCTGCTGACGATGCAACGCCTGCTGCAAGAGAAACCCGAGCTACGTATTGTCACCGACCAGATTGGGGCGCCTACCTGGGCAGGCACCATCGCCAATAGCACCCTGGCCCTGATCGAACGCTGGCAGGCGGGTGGGCCCGCTACCTGGGGTACGTATCATTTGACCGCCAAGGGTGAAACCTCCTGGTTTGGCTTCGCCCAGGCGATTTGCGAAGCACTGCGACAACAGGGCAAGCCTTGCGCAAAGTTGCTACCCATTCCTTCAAGCGAGTATCCGACCCCGGCCGCCCGACCACTCAACTCATGCCTGGATTGCAGCCGCCTGAAACGGGAATGGGGCGTCGGGCAACCTGACTGGCAAACCGCGCTGCGCGAGTGTCTTGCCGGGCAAGCCTGAAGAAAAAAACTTGCCCTCGAAGACGGCAAAAAAGGCAGCTTCGCCCGCAACTGGCGCACAAATATGAAGCTATCGCGCACCGATCATCCCCGATACGACAGCTTTCATCACTTTACGACGCACCATGACAAAATGGCACGCCCACTGCACCGCCCTCCCCCGAGCTGTCCAAACCGTTCAGGGAGCAAATACATGAACACACAACTCAAGCCCACACTGGGCACGCTGCACCTATGGGGCATTGCGGTTGGGCTGGTGATTTCCGGGGAGTATTTCGGCTGGAGTTATGGCTGGGGCGTGGCCGGGACACTGGGTTTTTTGGTGACCTCGTTCATGGTCGCCACCATGTACACCTGTTTCATCTTCAGTTTCACCGAGCTGACCACCGCGATTCCCCATGCCGGTGGCCCCTTTGCCTACAGTCGTCGCGCCTTTGGCGAGAAAGGCGGATTGATCGCCGGGCTGGCGACGCTGATCGAATTCGTCTTCGCGCCGCCAGCCATTGCGCTGGCGATTGGCGCTTACCTCAACGTGCAGTTCCCTGCACTCGACCCTAAACATGCCGCGGTCGGCGCCTATATCGTATTCATGGGACTGAACATCCTCGGGGTGAAGTTGGCGGCGACTTTCGAGCTGGTGGTCTGCGTCCTGGCGGTGGCTGAGCTGCTGGTGTTCATGGGCGTGGTCGCCCCGGCCTTCAGCTTCAGCAACTTCGCCCTCAATGGCTGGGCCGGTTCCGATGTGTTCGGCGAACCGGCGATTGCCGGGATGTTCGCGGCGATTCCGTTCGCAATCTGGTTCTTCCTCGCCATCGAAGGTGCGGCCATGGCCGCCGAAGAGGCCAAGGACCCGAAACGCACGATTCCCAAGGCCTACATCAGCGGCATCCTGACCCTGGTATTGCTGGCGATGGGCGTGATGTTCCTTGCAGGTGGCGTCGGCGACTGGCGCACCCTGTCGAACATCAATGACCCGCTGCCGCAGGCGATGAAAACCGTAGTCGGCGAAAGCTCAGGTTGGTTGCACATGTTGGTGTGGATTGGCCTGTTCGGGCTGGTCGCCAGCTTCCACGGGATCATTCTCGGCTATTCGCGGCAGTTCTTCGCCCTCGCCCGCGCCGGGTACTTGCCGACATCCCTGGCCAGGTTGTCACGCTTTCAAACGCCGCATCGGGCGATCCTCGCCGGCGGCGTGATCGGCATTGCGGCGATCTACAGCGATGGCCTGATCAATCTCGGCGGTATGACGTTGACGGCAGCGATGATCACCATGGCGGTGTTCGGCGCGATCGTGATGTACATCATGAGCATGCTCAGCCTGTTCAAACTGCGTAAGACCGAACCGAACCTGGAGCGCACCTTCCGCGCGCCCTGCTACCCGCTGGTGCCTTTCATTGCACTGGTGCTGGCGGTGGTGTGTCTGGTGGCTATGGCCTGGTTCAACACGTTGATCGGGCTGATCTTCCTCGGTTTCATGGCGGCGGGTTTTGTGTACTTCGTCCTCACCGCACAACTGCGAGCAGATGCACCGGCGGATGTGATGTTGACCGGGCTGTAAAACAATCAATGTAGGAGCGAGCCTGCTCGCGAAAAACCTGAGACCGTCGCGGGATACCTGCCAACCAGCATTATCGTTGACGACCATCGCGAGCACGCTCGCTCCTACAGGGTTGTACGCTGAACCTGACATAACAGGCATACAATGGAACCACTGCGAAAATAAAACGCTCAAAGTGGTATGCACGATCGGTTGGCGAAACCCGCCAAACGGCCTGCCTTCAAGGAGAACTCTATGCCCTGGTATGCCTGGTTGATTCTGATCGTTGCTATCGGCTCGATCGTCGGTGGTTTGATGATGTTGCGTGACACCGCCACCAAGGTCGATCTGACCGAAGAACAGCGCAGACGCGTGGCTGAGCGCAACGCGGAAGCGGATGCAAAGGATGCGCAGGACCGCTGAAAAACACCGAACCGCCTCTGCTTCTGTAGGGGCGAGCGGGCGGCGATCCGACTTGCCCGCGAAGGCGTTCTCGAGGACGCCTTCGCGGGCAAGTCGGATCGCCGCCCGCTCGCTCCTACAAGTCCGGTGTTTGCCGATTACTTTTCCCAATCAGCTTTGGCGATGTGCAAGCCATGCAGCCCCTTGTACGCCGCACGCTCCGGCTGGCTCCAGCCCTGCAGCAATGAATCCTCCAGCCGATAAATTTCTACCCCCAGCGGACGACACACGCTCAGCGGGTCCTGTGCATCCGGCCCCCACATGGCCATCGACAGATCACCGCCCGGGCAAGTCGACAGTGCACACAGCAGATCGATCTCGGCAAAGAACTCCAGGTAGTCCCCCTTCTGCGCCGGACAGGCTTTCATGAAGTACATGTCGTCATGGTTCAGGCCCGTGCACTGGAAAATGTTCAGCACGTCGTGCACATCGAATTCAGTCAGGCCGTGGGGCAGTACCGCGCGGGTCAGATTGGAGTGGCAGTGATGATGAAAATCTTCGCCGGTGAGCATTTTGTTCACATAGGGATCGCAACGGGTGCCGAGCAAATCGTGCAAGCGACCGCCATGTTCATCAATGCCATAACCGGCCAGGCTGTCATCGGTGATGGTCACCAACGGGCGTAAAAACGGCAGGTTCGACCAGAGCCGATCGTGAGTGCTGACATGAGCGCCCTGCAATTGCCGGGTGCGCGAGGCCCACAGGCGTTCGCGCGGATCGTGGGCGTTCCACACGTTGAAGTCACCCACTTGCGGGCCGACAGGAGTCGTAACCCTGAACACATGCCCGGCCGGGACCTTCCAGGCGCGTCCGGTGCGAATCGGCACTTCGAACGATTCGATCAGCGTGCGCCCGTCCTTGGCGTCGCGCACCCGTTCGTAAAAGGCCTTGTCCACCTGCAAGGCCGAGCCTTTGCTGACTTGGTAGGCCGCCGGATAGTCTTTGTACATGGCACGAATCCTCGATCAGTGATGAGAAGAAGGGGCAAGCATTTGCAATAGCAGGTGTTCGGAGTCGTCGAGATAACGGCTCATGGCATCTTCGGCGGCGTGTTTGTCACCCTCCACCAGCAGCTCATGGATCTGTCGGTCACGAACCAGCCAGGGCGCCTGAAATTTCGACTCGTCGGGAGCGGTACAGAACACCAGGCGCAATTGCGCAACGACGTTGGTGAAGAACTCATCGAACAACGGACTGTGCAGCAACCCGACAATGTGTTGATGAAATGCCAGGCTGTGGGTGCCGACAGCGCGCCAGTCTTCGCGCTCCCGAGCCAGCTCGGTGCCCTCGAGAGCTTCGAGCATCCGGTCGGATTGATAGTCGCGTAGTGCGCGACTCGTGCTGATAGCCTGCAGTTCCAGCGTGCGCCGGACCTTGAACAGGTCCCGCACATCATCAAAACCCAAGCGGCGCACCATCACGCCTTTATTGCGCACATAGCGAGTCAGTCCTTCCTGCCCCAGCCGGTGCAAGGCTTCACGAATAGTATTGCGCGAAGCGTTGTAGGCACATACCAGATCGTTTTCCACCAGTGCCATGCCGGGCAACAAACGACCGCCAATGATGTCGGCACGTAATTCCAATGTAATGTGATCGGCCAGTGACAGTCCGCTGCTCATACTCATTGCCTCAGGATTGTTCAACAATCGTCAGCTAATGAATAATCACTATTCGTGCCACTACTCTGGTGCGTTTCAATCAAGTTCGACGCATCTGCGTGCTTTTTAGAAGTAGAAGTACAGTCACCATCCAATTTTCATTGGTTAATATGGCGCATTGATGTGGAGATATCAGATGCGTTACTCGCAGGACCATAAAGCCCAGACTCACCAACGCATCATCAAGGAAGCTTCAGTGCGCTTTCGCCGTGACGGAATTGGCGCGACCGGCTTGCAACCGCTTATGAAATCGCTGGGCTTGACTCACGGTGGCTTTTATTCGCACTTCAAGTCAAAGGACGAGTTAGTGGAAAAAGCGTTGCAGGCCGCTGGCGATCAGGTCGCCAGTGTTTGCGCCGAACTGTTCGCCCAGGACCGCCCACTGGAGACTTTCATCGATACCTATTTGTCTGAATGGCACAAAACTTCGCCCCACGAAGGTTGCCCGCTGCTGACCATGTCATCGGAACTCGGTATGCGCGGTCAGCCGAGCCCGACTTCCGACGTGGTGCTCAACGCACGGCTTCAACAGATACAAGGCACTCTTGCTGGTGAAAACACCGTGGACCGCAGCATCGTCATCATGTCGACACTAGTCGGCGCACTACTGTTATCGCGCAGCGTCGCCGACGTCGAGTTCGCCCAGCGAATACTCGACGTCACGCGCGAACACCTCAACCACTCACAGGACTAACCCTGCCAGCGCTTGAACAACACGCTGGCATTGACCCCGCCAAACCCGAAACCATTGGACAATGCGTACTCGATGGCCATCGGTCTGGCCTGACCGTGGACGATGTCCACGCCTTCGGCGGCGGGGTCCGGGTTATCGAAATTGAGCGTCGCCGGTACGACCTGATCACGGATCGCTAGCAAAGTGAAGATCGCTTCGAGCCCGCCTGCCGCACCGAGCAAATGCCCGGTGGCCGATTTGGTAGATGTCACCGCGATCTTGTTATCCGCACCAAACAACGCCTTGATCGCCGCCAATTCTCCCAGATCGCCAACCGGCGTCGAGGTTGCGTGTGCATTCAGATGCTGAACCTGCCCTGGTGAAAC
The DNA here is from genome assembly GCF_002277815.1 of Pseudomonas sp. ERMR1:02. Classification (GTDB taxonomy): domain Bacteria; phylum Pseudomonadota; class Gammaproteobacteria; order Pseudomonadales; family Pseudomonadaceae; genus Aquipseudomonas. The sequence continues at coordinate 212,525 of NZ_NKJI01000007.1, read as the reverse complement.
ACCCGCCTGAGCCAAGGCCAGCGACATCGCGCGACGCGCACCGCTGCCATCCTCAGGGCCAGCGGTCAGGTGATAAGCATCGGCGCTGGTGCCATAGCCGACCAGTTCCGCCAGCGGCTGAGCGCCACGGGCCAGGGCATGCTCCAGAGATTCGATCACCAACAGGCCCGCGCCTTCGCCCATGACAAAGCCATCACGGCCACTGTCGAAGGGGCGTGACGCGCGCTCGGGGGTGTCGTTGTAGCCGCTGGACAAGGCGCGAGCGGCAGCGAACCCGGCAAGGCTCACCCGATCAATCGCCGCCTCCGCACCGCCACACACAGCGATGTCCGCTTCGCCGGACCGAATCAGCCGCGCAGCGTCGCCAATTGCCTGAACCCCGGCCGCACACGCCGTCACCGGCGCACCCAGCGGGCCTTTGAAACCGTGCTGGATCGACACATGCCCCGCCGCCAGATTGACCAGAAACGACGGGATAGTGAACGGCGACAAACGCCGTGGACCTCGGCTATCCGTGGTGCGCACCGCATCGGCAATCGCACCGAAACCACCTACGCCGGAACCAATGATGGTGGCCGTGCGCTCCTGGGCATCGGCGGTCTGCGCTTGCCAGCCAGCCTGCTCAATAGCCTGACGCGCCGCTTCCATGGCAAACATAATGAAGCGGTCCATCTTCTTCTGTTCTTTGGGTGGCGTTGCCCGGTCCGGGTCGAAACCCGCCTCCGGATCGTCTGCCAGCGTCGGCACTGCGCCGCCAACCTTGGCTGGCAGATCAGCAACCACTTCGTCCGGCAAATTGCGCAATCCGGAACGCCCGGCCAGCAGACGCTTCCAGACCGCTTCGACTCCGCTACCCAACGGAGACACCAGGCCCATGCCTGTTACTACCACTCGACGATCACTCATTTGCATTACCTCAGGCCGATTTCTCGCGCTTCATTTATAACGCGCTGCGGCTGTGCTTTTAGAAAGATTCGGCGCCATCACATGGCGTGCCGCGACGAAGGAATTCCAGTCGGCGGCATCCGGCAGCGAAGGAATGGTGACCAACTCGCCCTGATCCAGACCCGACAGCGCCGCGTCAACCATTTCACCCGCCTCCATGACCATCTCCGCAGGAATCTGCGAAGCATCGATACCAGAGCGTTCCCAGATTTCCGTACGTGTTACCCCTGGCAACACTGCCTGGACCTTGACCCCGGTGCCATCGAGTTCGGCATTCAGCGATTGGGTCAGGCTCAGCACGTAAGCCTTACTGGCGCTGTAGGTTGCGTTGAAGCGCTCGGGAAACAACGCCACCACTGATGCAATGTTGATGATCGTCCCGCGGCCCGCCTTGGCAAAACTGGCCGCTGCCGCCGATGCCAAACGTGTAACCGTCGTGACGTTCAACTGAATCATCCGTTCCAGCTGATCGGTATCGGCATTGGCCAGCAAACCATCCGCGGCCACACCAGCGTTATTCAACAATAGGCTAATGCTCGAATCGCTGCGCAGCCGTTGTTCGAGCTTGAGCACATCATCCTTTTGCGTCAGATCCGCCTTGAGCACTTCGACTTGAACGCCATAGTCAGAGCGCAACTTGCTGGCAGCCTCGTCGAGCCGCTGCTGATCGCGAGCAACCAGCAACAGATCAAAACCACGGGACGCGAGGCGCTGCGCGTAAACCGCACCGATACCGGAGGAAGCGCCGGTGACGAGGGCTGTGCCTTTGGACTGGACAGAATTCATGACTGTGCTCCTGTGAGATGCTAGAGGGAAAGGCAAGCGCCTGGTCTCAAGGCGCTTCGACGGGAAAGCCGCTTTATTATAGGCATAATTTAATCTGTATATGATAGTCGTAATTTTCACGACACTGACGCAGGGCATCACATGCTAGCGTTCGCCTGAATGCAAAAAGGCCGGTCAATGACCGGCCCCTTGGCGTTGAATAATGAGCTTAGTTCACTTCCAGCCTATCGCGATTGCGATCCAGAATCGCCTTGCCGATACCCTTCACTTCCAGTAACTCGTCCACCGATGCGAATGGACCATTAATGTCGCGATACGCAACAATCGCGTTAGCCTTGGCCTCGCCTATGCCGGACAATTCGCGCTGCAAGGTTGGTGCATCTACCACGTTGAGATCGACTTTACCGCTCTGTGCTTTCGGGGAAACCTCTTGCATCTGAGGTGCATTGCCAGCCTCAGGTTTTGCAACGGGCGCAGCAATTACGGTCGTTGAAGCGCAGGTGAGCAGGGCAAAAACCAGGGAGTAGAAATAGCCAGTACGCATAAATGAAGCTCCATGACATCGATTAAGGAAGCAGCTTTTCCGAAGCTGCCTCCCAAACTTAGGCGATGTCTGGAGCCTGTCAAAAATGTGTCTGTTGCCGGATGTGAAACAATCAAGGTTCGAGGCGACGTTGCTGGTAGATCCAGTCGACTATATCGCCGTCGGGGGTGTAGCCGCTGACGGTTTCGCGCAGAAGTTGGCGAACTCTCGAGTAGTCATCGTGCTCGATCGCGACCAGCAACTGTGCCAGTTTTTCCTTGAGCACATCCCAGTCCAGGTAGTCTTCGTTGGCGGTCATGATCATAGGATGCGAGGTGGCCGCCACGTTATCGCCAATCAACAACTCTTCGTAAAGCTTTTCCCCGGGACGAAGGCCGGAAAACTCGATATCGATATCACCATGTGGGTTTCTTTCCGAGCGTACGCTCAGCCCCGACAGATGAATCATTTTTTCCGCCAACTCCACGATTTTCACCGGCTCGCCCATGTCGAGCACAAATACATCGCCACCCTGCCCCATCGAGCCCGCCTGAATGACCAATTGGGCCGCCTCCGGAATAGTCATGAAGTAACGGGTGATTTTCGGATGAGTAACGGTCAGCGGACCACCTGACTTTATCTGTCTGTGAAAAAGAGGAATCACCGAGCCGGAGGAGCCCAGAACGTTCCCAAACCTCACCATCGTAAAGCGGGTTTTGTTGACTTGAGACACGCACGCCTGGTCACCAAACAACACCGGGGCTTTCTCACGGCTAAGTGCCTGGAGCGTCAGCTCCGCAAGACGCTTGGTACTCCCCATCACATTGGTTGGACGTACGGCCTTGTCTGTAGAGATGAGAACGAAGTTATCTACTCCTGCCTGCAGGGCAGCCTGTGCAGTATTCAGAGTACCGATGACATTGTTCAACACGCCTTCAGCGATGTTGTGTTCAACCATCGGGACATGTTTATAGGCCGCGGCATGGTAGACCGTGTCGACATGCCAAGTCTTCATCACGTCCAGCAACTTGCTCTCATTTCGAACAGAACCGAGAATCGGCAACAACTTTACGGAAAGCGATTCACGAGAAATTCTCTGCTCCAACTCGGAGAGAATACTGTAGAGATTGAATTCACTGTGTTCGAACAACAGGAGTGTAGTAGGTTGCAACTCGAGTATTTGACGGCACAATTCAGAGCCGATTGACCCACCCGCCCCCGTTACCATGACGGCTTGACGAGTTATGCAATGTTCGAGTAAATCCCCTTGGGCCGGCACGGCATCCCGTCCCAGCAGATCCGCGATATCTACCTCTTGAATGTCATCGACCTTGACCCGCCCGCTCGCCAGATCCATAAATCCCGGAACACTGCGAACATGCAGGGGGAACCGCTCGAGGAAACTGAGAATTTCACGGCGACGGCCTCGATTTGCGGAAGGGATCGCCAACAGAATTTCTTGAGCACCGGTGGTATCGATCATTTGCTGAATATGTTTAGGCTTGAATACCTGCAAGCCTGCGATGACGCGGCTGGCAATGCTGCCATCGTCGTCGATGAACGCTACCGGACGCATGGCCCGCCCCATCCGCAAGGCGGCAACCAATTGGTTACCTGCTGCGCCGGCACCATAAACAGCGACCCGTGGCAACCCATCGTCAATATTGGCAAATGGAACGTGCTGAGCCGCGACAAACCAATCGCCTGAAAAATACTGTCGCATGGCGACTCGCAATCCGCCGATCATTACAAGGCTGAGCCACCAGTAATTGAAAATGATTGATCTCGGCACGATCGTTTGATGATTGCTATACCAATAAACCACTATGCCCAGAATAAGCGATGAAAGAGTAACCGCCTTGACGATTGCGATCAGTGCATCATTACCGACATAGCGCATGACAGCGCGGTACATGCCAAATCGAATAAAAAGAGGAATAGCCACGGCAGGGGCACTGAAAAACAGCCAAAGATGCTGCTGAATGGGACTGTCCAATTCGTCTATCCCTAGACGTACGACAAAAGCCATCCACAGAGATAGCCAGACCAGAAAAATATCGGCAGTTACCTGCAAGACCCGCTTGCGTCGGCGAGGAAGGCTCAACAAAACAGCTCTTATTTTTTCCATAAACCTATCGAACACCCCTTCAAGCTCCTGAACCGAGAAAAACTATTACCTTTAGAGTAAAAATGAAACGGTCAGATACACAATGCTCCGGTCCCGAATCTTCTGTCCCTCGCCCCCTGTATGGGCACTGGTGTCGGCCCCATGATACCTAGGTTGTGGCAAAAATCCCTTTAAAACCCTCTGCCTGGATAAAAACACTTGGTGCCGAATGCCGCAGGACACAAGAAAAAAATGAAAATCGTCCGTCCTTCAGGATATCGCATGACATTGACTCCCCCGAAGCGGGAATCGTCACCTGCTTCGGGTTTGTCCGGCAGCATGTAAAGCACGCCGATGACGGCCAAGGCGTAAAAACGGTTACCGCTCATCGATCACTTTGGCAGGAACCCGTTCAACCTGAGCTAGACATTTGCTATTTCAGGCAGCGGATCAATGACATAGCGTAAAAAAAAACAGCAGGCTTCCAGTCGATCAGGCGCCAATCAACAACGGAAGCGCGGGAAAGCACCTCGCAATGCCACAACCTTGGAAAGCGCCGCGCAAAGAAGGCTATAATCCGCGACGCATTCACATGTTTCACGTTCGACACCAGACGCGCTGACACCTTCTATTCCCGAAGAGATGCGCGACTTCACAAATTGAGCGTTTGCCCTAGATGACAAAGATGTCTCTCGACAACGTCGATTACGCTAAAGGAATTACAGGCTCGCTGCGAGCAACCGCGCATGAATCCAGCATCAAATGGCAAGCTGCGCCAGCGCTCGAGGCTCCGCTTGGACAAGTGTCCCGATGATCGATCGACCACGCGATTCAACGCATGATTTTACCAACGAAAAAAAATGAACATGGGGTGCGAAAGCGGCCCGTAGCTCGAGATGAGATACCTCGAAAAGTGGGAAATTCCGGAAACCGGATTAATAACAACCAAAAAAACCACTTATGCGTTGAGCACAACATGTACAGAACATCAAGAAACCCAATGAATACTTATGTAAAACCCGCTGGCTTTAACACGCCGGTTGAAATGCCGGTCATCGGGCTGAACCAAGGAAGGGTGGCTCAGTGAGTTAGCAAATCCCCCTCTACGGACAAGTGGTACGGCATGTGTACGCAAAAAATTCATTAATTTCCAATAGCGGTGTTGTGATGACTTTGAAAACGTTATGTGTGTTCGGCACGCGCCCTGAAGCAATCAAAATGGCTCCCCTAGCGCTGAGCCTTGCTGCCGACGAACGCTTCGAAGCCAAAGTGTGCGTGACCGGTCAGCATCGCCAGATGCTCGATCAAGTACTGGAACTGTTCCAGATCATTCCTGACTTCGATCTGAATATCATGAAGCAGGGTCAGGATCTGACCGACGTCACCACGGCAATCCTGCAAGGAATGAAAGAAGTCTTTGCCGAATACAAACCGGATATCGTCCTGGTGCACGGCGATACGGCAACCACGTTTGCAACGACACTGGCGGCCTACTATCAGCAGATCCCGGTTGCCCATGTCGAGGCAGGATTGCGAACCGGCAATCTGTATTCGCCCTGGCCGGAAGAGGCTAACCGTAAATTGACAGGGGCATTGGCTGCCGTGCATTTCGCCCCTACCGAGACCTCCAGGCAGAACCTGCTCAACGAAGGTGTGAACGAAGCTTCAATTCATGTGACAGGCAACACTGTCATTGACGCCTTGCTGGACGTTGTCGCAAGAGTCAGCGGCACCCCGGCTTTGCAGCAAGCATTCCACGAGCAATTTTTGATTATCGGTGAAGGCAAGCGAGTCATCCTGGTCACCGGCCACCGCCGTGAAAGCTTTGGCGATGGCTTCGAGAACATTTGCAAAGCACTGGCCAATACCGCGAAAACCTTCCCGGACGTCGAGATTGTCTATCCTGTGCATCTGAACCCGAATGTGCGGGAACCTGTGAACCGGCTTTTGGCGGACATCGAAAACATTCACCTGATCGAGCCGCTGGATTATTTGCCGTTCGTCTATTTGATGAATCGTTCCTACCTTATCCTCAGCGATTCGGGCGGTATTCAAGAGGAAGCCCCGTCGCTCGGCAAGCCCGTCCTGGTGATGCGTGATACAACGGAACGCCCGGAAGCTGTCGAGGCCGGCACCGTAAAACTGGTCGGTACTTCAGTTGACGCAATTACAAGCAACCTGAGCCGCCTGCTGACTGACTCTGATGCCTACAAGCAGATGAGTTACGCTCACAATCCCTACGGTGATGGGAAGGCTTGTGCTCGCATTCTCGAAATTCTTTCCAAAATCGAATAAGGCCCACGTATGAGCTTTCAAATTGTTTCTGTGGTCGGTCTCGGCTACATCGGACTGCCAACCGCAGCCGTTTTCGCCGCACGCAAAAAAAAGGTGATTGGCGTGGATGTGAATCCCCGCGCTGTCGAGACGATCAATCGCGGTGAAATCCATATCGTCGAACCGGATCTGGATATGGTCGTCCACGCCGCAGTGACTGAGGGTTACCTGCGAGCAACCACTATCGCCGAGCCGGCTGATGCGTTCCTGATCGCTGTACCTACGCCCTTCAAAGGCGACCATGAACCCGATCTTTCTTATATCGAGTCCGCAAGCAAATCCATTGCTCCAGTCTTGAAAAAGGGTGACCTGGTCATTCTAGAGTCCACTTCTCCAGTGGGTGCAACCGAACAGATGTCTGCCTGGCTGGCCGAAGCCCGTCCCGACTTGAGCTTCCCGCAAACGCACGGCGAAGACTCTGACATTCGTATCGCTCACTGCCCCGAGCGCGTCCTGCCCGGTCATGTACTGCGTGAGTTGATTGAAAACGACCGTATCATTGGCGGTATGACGCCGAAATGCTCGGCTGCCGCCGTACAATTGTATAAGACATTCGTAGAAGGCGAATGCATCATCACTGATGCCCGCACCGCCGAGATGTGCAAACTGACCGAAAACAGCTTTCGCGACGTAAACATTGCTTTTGCGAATGAACTCTCGATTATTTGCGACAAGCTGGGTATCAGCGTGTGGGAATTGATCCGCCTGGCGAATCACCACCCACGCGTGAAAATTCTACAACCCGGCCCTGGCGTTGGCGGCCACTGCATCGCGGTGGATCCGTGGTTCATTGTCAGCAAAACTCCGGAGCAAGCGCGCCTGATCCGCACCGCTCGTGAAGTCAATGACAGCAAGCCACAATGGGTGATCGACCAAGTCCAACAGGCCATTGGCAAGCACCTTCAAGAAAACCCGGACAAAACCGCCAAGAGCGTTACAGTTGCCTGTTTCGGATTGGCGTTCAAACCGGATATCGACGATCTGCGCGAGAGCCCGTCCAAGGCAATCACCTTGAAAATTGCCGATGCTCATCCAGGAACAGTTCTGGCGGTCGAACCCAACATCGACAAGCTGCCTGCCAACATGGAAGGTAAGGTCATTCTCTGCAATACCGAGGATGCTTTGAACCGCGCAGATGTCGCTGTCCTACTTGTCGACCACAAGGAATTCAAATCCATCTCCAGTAGTCGCCTAGAGCACGCCGAGCGGGTCGATACACGCGGTATCTGGAACTGACCTCCTTTCGAAATGCTGAACGCGCGGCCAGTTGATTCAATGTGTCATCTGGTCTCGCACAATAAATTAATTCGATTAATATTCAGATGATCATGTGCTCGAATTAGTCATGATGAGATTGAGGAATGTTGTGACATGGTCAATCTGCTGATTCAGGCACTGACACTGATTAGTGGCCTGGTTGTAAATTTTGTTATTCCAGGCCTATATGGACTTGACGCCTACGGCGAGTTCATTAAAACCAACGTGCTAGTTTTTTTATTTCAGAAACTGCTGGACATAATCAACGAACAACTTCTTGCAAGCGTTGAAGCCGAATATATCCTTGTCACTTCATTGTTCATGGCAGGTCTGATCTTCCTACTCTTTAGCGGATTAAGTCTGCTAACGGATCTGGGCAGTCCCTTGCTACTCAGCGTGATGCTGCTTAGTTCAGCGTGTTTGCTGTCACTTTTTGGACTGCGTCTTTACCGCTGGATCATTGGATACCTGGTTTTATTCCTGAGCGTTTTTTTTGCCGCCCTGTTTATCAGTCATAAAAACATATGGCCGCTCAGCATCGTGGATATTCTTTGCCTGACGAACCTGATTCCGTGCCTCTTTGCGCTGGTTGCACTTTTTACTAACGGAGCCAAATTACCACTCGGCAAACAATTGGGATCAACACTTTGGCAGGTCATCACCCTTCTGCCACGCATGGTTTCAATAACGCTGTTCTATAATATGTTCACTAACATACTGCCCTACATACTTTCGAAAATCCTGCCCGTCCGCGAACTGGGACTATTCCGCGTGATTGTATCGATCATTCAATCAGCGACCAGCCTCTTCCCCATTAACGTCAGAGCTGTATTTGTTTCGTTCATATCCGGAGGGCAGCGCCAGGAACAGTATCGAATCATCATGTCGATCGCTTTATTCTACTTTGCACTGGTCGGATTATTCGGATACTTCGTCTCGTGGCTCTTTCCAAAATATTCAGGGTATCTGGCCCTGCTTCCTTGCTTGCCGGTTCTCTACTGGGCGGTCGTGACTGAAAGATACCTGATCGCTTCAGGACTTCACCGCAGAGTCATTGCAACAAATGTATTTCTGGGGGGATCGCAGTCGTTTGCATGATTTTCTTCGTGCAGGCACTCGAGGCTGCCAAAGTATTCTATGCACTGGGCTTCTCCGCGTACCTTCTGACATTGCATCTGCTGTGTCGACCTGGAATTCGGCTTCCTGTGGTCTTTTGGGTGTCCATGTTGGCACCCATTTCAATAATCATAGCAAACATCAGTTTGATCTGGGGCATTCTCTACATGTCCTCCCTATTGATTATCGCAGTTTGGACACTCCGGCTTCGCCCGGCAGATTTCCGTAAATTGAGGTTTTGAACATGAACGCAGTCATGCTTTATCGAATTGGAAACTGGTTTTATCAACGAAAGATTCCGATTGTTCCGATGCTTATTCGAAATTTCATTTTTTTGATTTTCAACTCCTATATTCCGGTTTCCGCGAGCATAGGAAAGGGCTCTATTTTTGCCTATGGCGCCATAGGCGTTGTGCTTCACGCAAACTCCAAAATCGGAAGTGGTTGCGTACTTGGCCAGGGTATTACGATCGGAGCCGCCGAAGGTTTTGCATCCAGTGAAATAAACAAATGCCCTGTTATTGGTGACAACTGTTATATCAGCGCAGGTGCAAGAATCATTGGCGATATTAAAATCGGTAATAACTGCCAGATCGGCGCGTCCGCAGTCGTACTGAAAGACGTACCAGACAACTCTGTCGTTGTTGGCATACCTGCTCGAATTGTTGGCCAGACGCCTATTGACTTCAAAGCAATACGCCCTTGACAAGATGGCAGGAGAATAGTGATGAACGAATCATATTTTAATAAGAATAGTTGCGCGATTGCCGCAGGAACTGGCATTGCCATTCTTCTTTCACAAGATCCTGGTGTCGCTTTTTATATCGGCGCCATCGGCGCTCTTCTTCTTGTTCTTATGGCACTGGCATCACCCTGGCATGGCTTGCTGGCGCTTTTTCCAATGGCATTCGCCATGCGTCCAGCCCCGGCTTCATTAGGCCTGCAGGAGTTGTCTTTTGCGGCACTTCTATCCGCCATCTTTGCGATGAGCATAATAAAGCTGCTGCGCACGTACAAAACAAAAGACGCTCTAAAAATATTTGCCGCCCCCCTGTTGGTTGGCTTCATGATATTGGGCATCAACCTGGCGATTGCCATACTTAATCATGTCCCCCTATCTGACTGGTTGAGGGGTGTAACTCCCTTCTTGTTCATATACGCGCTATTCCCTGTCTGCATATTGATCGGGAATGATGAAAGCCGGATTCGTTGGGTTGGCGGCTCCGTTGCAACGCTTATTTTCCTGACCGCCGGGTACATCGTTTTTTACTACTTTTACCAGGGCATCTGGAGGCCTTATTGGATCGACCCGACAAACGCACAAGCCATCAAACTCACGAAAGAAGCCGCCTTGCATAATGCCAACGCAATTGGCCCTATGCGAGACCGTATAACCATGGCCGTGGCACAAGCGACGGACAGTCTTCTACCCGTGGGAATGGCAGCCGGTTTTGTCACTTGCATCTTGTCTCGCCAAAAGCAAATTGCTTCTGTCGGCGCGCTGATGTCACTTCTTTGCATGACCGCTGTTTTGATTACTTTCACCCGAAGCATGCTATTGAGCGCGCTAATGGTCATCATGCTGTTTTCCAGTGTTATATTCATTTTTCACGCCAAACTGCGAAAAAGATTATCGATTAGCGGCGCTGCCTTGGGAATATGCGGGCTGCTTTTCATTTTCTCTACGGACATGCAACAGATCTGGCTCGGCAGAATGAGTCTTCTGATCGAGTCAGGAGTAGAAGCGATCGTCAACCGGGGGCCGAACGTCGAAACAAAAATCGCTACAGGCGATGAAATGCTGCAGCCAATAGTTCCAACAAAAGAAAATGCCGACTTCAACGTCTCTTCGCGTGTTGTAGAATACGGCATTGCATGGGACATGTTTAAATCGCACCCGGTGCTAGGTAATGGACTGGGCGTCAAACATGAAATGCGCTGGGAAACATCCAATGGAGAATCATTTACCCAGTGGGTTGCATACATACACAACTGGCCTCTTTATACATTGATGGTGGGCGGTCTGCTTGGAATCATTACTTATGCTCTGGTATTGCTGGGTCCGATTCTCTTTAGAGTGACCTCGCTCAGAATCGAGTCAGTCCACTGGACAATCATTCGATCCGTGGTGTTGACCATGGCGATATATGGTTTGTTTTTTGCCGTTTTCCGCCTTATCACGTTCAACCTGCTACTTGCCACCGCATGGGGAATCATCCTCACTCAAGCGCTTTCGCGAGCACCCAAAATTCAAAATAATGATAGGAAGAGTGCACTTTTGGACACTCCTTCTGACAACGAACCGTTTTCTATGCAAAACACTGCCGATCAGAAACACACGGAGCTACAGGCGTAATGTGCGGTTTAACTTTTTTTTGTGTAAAACATTCCATTTCCGACGCCAACCGCCAACTGGAAGTGAGTCTTGCCGTCACAAAACATCGGGGGCCGGATGCCTCTGGAACGTACTTCACCACTGTGGCGGATTACCAGGTAGGACTCGGTCATAACCGACTAAGTATTCTGGATCTCACGGCCGCGGGCAGCCAGCCCATGCATGCTGGAAATGGTGTCAGCATCATTTTTAATGGTGAAGTCTTTAATCATCACGAGTTGCGCGACGACCTGATTAAAAAAGGGTACTCCTTCAATGGAACTTCAGACACCGAAGTCATATTGAAGCTTTATGTCGAATATAAGGAACAATCCTTCAAGCTTTTGCAAGGAATGTTCTCATTGGTCATTCTCGACGAAAACACCAAGAAGTTTTTTCTTGCCAGAGATGTAGTGGGCATAAAGCCTGTGTACTACTACTCAAATGCCAACGGCCTGTACGCGTGCTCAGAAATACGCGGCCTTAAAAGCTACTCTGAGGTCGTCAGTGAAATCGATCACAATGACGTATTCGAGTTCTTCAATAACGGCTTCCTCTACGAACCAAACACCGGCTACAAAGCAATTAAAAAAGTACAACCAGGAACCTATATCGAGTTTGATACGTTAACTGGGGCGTGTAACACCATACGCTATCAGAGCATTATCAACTTCAAGACTCAACGTTCCGTTGCTGAAACTGTAAAGTCTGCAGTCACCCGACAATTGGAAGCAGATGTACCGGTTGGGGTATTCTTCAGTGGTGGAGCGGATTCTAGCATCCTTGCAAACTATACAGGTGATGCAGATCTGTTTTTTGCAAAATACGAAGAAACAGAAGACTCCGCGATCGACATGAAATTTTCTGCCGACATCGCGAAATATTTAGGCAAAGAACTTAAAGTCACCGAGATTCTCGACTCAAATGACAACCTGCTTGAATCGATTGACTTCGTAGCTAAAAATACCGAAGAGCTTGTGTCCGATTATACTTTCTGGGCCACCTATCAGCTGTCCGCAGAAGCCAGGAAGAGTGGATACACTGTAATGCTCAGTGGAATGGGCGGTGACGAGGCGTTCGCAGGATATCCACGATACAAGGTACTCAAAAATCATAGACTGATTCGCTCAATATACCCGTTGCTTAAGTCGCTGCTGAAACTCAATCTTTTTCCGAAAAAACTGGATAAAAAGTTTGAGCGCCTCGTTTCCTACGCCCAGGAAAGTTATTGGCCTTTGGCGTATTCCCGGATGCTCGGGTATTTTTCAAAGCAGGAGCTCAGCAAATTCTTCTCCAATTACCCGGAACTGGAGCATACTTACAAGCAGCGATTGGACAGTATATTGGTTCAATACGATGGCGATGTGAATGATAAAGTAAAGTGCGCACAGCATTTTGACCTGACCGGATTTTTGAGTCACAACCTCGGAGTTTCCGACAAGGCAAGTATGCTTGCAAGCATTGAACTGAGAGTGCCATTGCTGGATGAGCGCGTTGTTGCCAACGGATGTGCCACCACCAGTGCCGACCTGCTAAAGGGCGGTGCCCCCAAGGCCCCGCTCAAAGCCCTCTTGAAAAGTCTGCTTCCATCCGCGCTGGTCAACCGTCCGAAAACAGGGTTTAACCCGCCTTTGGATGGGATTATTTTGCGCCTAGGCGCGGAACGCCTGACATCTGAATTCCAGCGGATCTATCAGTTCCTGAATCGCGAAGAAGTGGAAAGACTGGTAAAAAGTCATTTTTCCGGCGCTACAAATAACACCTATAAGCTGTGGCAACTCCTGTATTTTGAGCGTTGGCTTAAATTCAATTTCGCTTAAGCTGTTCGAAAATACTTTGCAACGATTTATCCATTTGAATTAGTGACTCTTATGCGCAACGCACGGACAGCTCGGCTTTCTAAGCTCTACCACACTGCCAAGATGCTACGGCCGGAACAGGTTCTCTATCGAATCTACTATCGTTTCGCCAAGATAAAACCGTTTACAGCAACGGGCATCAGCAAAAACACGTCCTTTGATTTAGCCAATCCCCCCCGCTGGAGTTCATCGCGGATAACGGGGGATGGCCAGTTTGATTTTATGGGCAGCAAGGCGCCCATTGACTGGAGTAACAATACGCTGCCAAAAATCTGGCTATACAACTTGCATTATCTGGATCACCTAGGCTCCCGCCAGGAGAATCCTCCAGCCTTATTAGAAACCGATCTGGTCAACAGCTGGATTCACGCCAATCCGCCTTTTAACGGCTGCGGCTGGGAACCTTATACGCTGTCACTCAGGATCGTGAATCTGATAAAATGGTTTCAATTGCAACCCCAGCTGGATCCGCGCTGGCTTGAAAGTCTGGCAATGCAATCGCATGCGCTTTCCCAACAAATTGAATACCACATCCTCGCAAATCACTTGTTTGTGAACGGCAAGGCGCTTGTGTTCGCGGGTAGCTTCATGCTGGGCGATCAGGCCGAGAGCTGGCTGAAAACCGGATTAAAGATATTGGATGGTGAGATCAAGGAGCAATTCCTCGCCGACGGCGCGCACTACGAGCTATCTCCCATGTATCACGCGTCCCTTTTATGGGACATGTGCGATTTGATGAATCTGGCACTCAACACTCCTATCAGCACATTGAAAAGTCGTGTGATCGAATGGCAGAAGGTTGTTGAGCGTGGGATTATTTGGCTACGCAGCATGCAGCATCCGGATGGCGGAATTCCATTCTTTAATGACTCCGCCTTCGGCATTGCACCGACACTGCGGGATATTGAAAGTTACGCAGGCTTGCTGGGCTGTCAGCCCCCAGCAGAAATAATTGGAGCCTCTTCGGTTTCCGCAAAATGCCATTCTGAAAGTGGTTATGCGGAGATCGACTTTGGAAAGGGAAGTAAAGCACTTTTAAATTTTGCGCAAATCGCTCCCGATTATCAGCCTGGGCACACCCATGCAGATACACTGAGCTTCGAATTGAGCATTTTCTGCCAGCGGGTATTCGTGAATTCGGGGACATCGCAGTATGGCGAAGACAGTGAGCGGCATCGTCAACGTAGTACCGCGGCACATAACACTGTTGAAATCGATGGAGAAAATTCGTCGGAGGTATGGGCCGGCTTCAGAGTAGCCCGTCGCGCCCATGTCAGTTTGAATACTTTCGAAAGCTCCGGAGGTTCTGTTCGCATACGTTGTTCGCATGACGGATACAAACGTTTGAAGGGAAGGAATCTGCACACACGTGAGTGGACCGCATCAATGAACACTTTGCAGATAAGCGATATCGTCACAGGTACTTTTGAAAAATCCATTGCAAGATTTCATATTCACCCTGACGCCACAGTGACTAAGAACGATAGGAATCTAATGATCACCCTTGCTTCAGGAGATGTTGTCTCTGTCTCCATATTGGGCGCTGCACGCATCACGATTGCGGATACAACCTGGCATCCGGAGTTCGGTAAATCAGTTCCGAACCAATGCATCGTCGCCGAGCTATCGTCAGACACACTTATGACCAGCGTAACGTGGTGAGGTTTATTTGAAACTATTAATATTGAGCTTCTACTATCAACCGGATTTGTCCGCAGGGTCATTCCGCACCACGGCTCTAGTAAAGGCATTGCTCGAAAAACTGCCAGCCAATGCTCATATTGAACTGATTACTACCCTGCCGAATCGCTACAGTTCGTTCAGCAGCGAAGCGCCCGAGCTGGAAGAGCACCCAGGTCTGACAATACGCCGTATTGCCCTTCCAGCTCACAAAAGCGGGATGGTTGATCAGGCAAAGGCGTTCTTGGTTTACGCAAAGTACGTGCGTAGCATCACTAAAAGCAAGCACTACGATCTTGTTTATGCAACTTCATCACGCCTGATGACAGCGACACTGGGTGCCGTAATCGCTCGCAGCAAAAAAACGGCTCTCTATTTGGACATTCGCGACATTTTTGTTGACACCATCAAGGACGTTTTACCCGGAAAGATGATCCGGGTTATCAAACCGGTCCTCTCTTTGCTTGAGCGCTTCACAGTAAAATCGGCCAAAAAAGTCAACCTGGTTTCTGCGGGATTTCTTCCATACTTCAAATCCAGATACCCAGACCAGTCGTACTCATTGTTTACAAATGGAATCGATGACGAATTTCTCAGCCTACCCACCGCTCAAACTGGAAATGACCTAAATCGGACTTTGGATGTGGCGTATGCAGGAAACATTGGGGAAGGACAGGGTCTTCACAATATAATTCCCCAACTGGCGAAGCGTTTTGAAGGAAAGTTGCGATTCAAAGTAATCGGTGACGGCGGCAGACTTGAAGCGCTAAAGGAAGCCATTCGTGCATCCAATTGTAATAATGTCGAACTGTTGAGCCCGATTAAACGTGACGAACTCATCAACGTCTATCAGTCGGCGGATATATTATTTCTGCACCTGAATGATTACGATGCATTCCGTAAAGTATTGCCTTCAAAACTATTCGAATATGCAGCGATGGGAAAACCAATCTGGGCTGGCATAGCCGGGTACGCGGCGGACTTTGTCTCTGAGCATATTGAAAATGCATTGGTATTTCCACCTTGCGATGTAGACGCGGCGGCAGAATCGTTCGAAAAACTGGAGATTTCAACCTCCGTACGTACGGCCTTCGTTGATCGTTTCGCCAGGGTGAACATCATGCGCGACATGGCGGCTGATGTAATTTCTGTGTCGGAGATTTCATGATCATGCGTATTTTACTTACAGGCGCAACTGGCTTTGTGGGCCGCGGCCTGACCCCCCTGCTGCTCCAGCATGGCCATGAGGTCACTGCCGCAGTTCGCAAAGTCACGAAAGATCTGGATTCTCGTGCGACACAAGCTTTGATAGAAGATCTGTCGAACAATCAAAACTGGCAACCCTTGCTAAGGGGGCATGACACCGTCATCCACTCGGCTGCCCGCGTGCATGTCATGAGTGATGATTCGTCCGATCCCTTGCGGAATATCGCAAAACCAACGTTGAAGGCACTCTGAATCTCGCCCGGCAATCGGCTGACGCGGGCATCAAAAGATTCCTTTTCATCAGTTCAGTAAAAGTCAACGGTGAGGGCACAACTTCAGGCAACTCTTACAGTGCCGAAAGTCAACCGATGCCTCTTGATCCCTATGGGATCTCAAAGCTGGAGGCCGAACAGGAGTTGCGCGCGCTGTCCGCGGAAACCGGTATGGAGGTAGTCATCATCCGCCCCGTACTGGTTTATGGGCCAGGTGTACAAGCTAACTTCCTGAGTATGATGCGCTGGCTCTACAAAGGAGTACCGCTGCCGTTTGGTGCAATTCATAACAAACGCAGTCTTGTTGCGCTGGACAATCTTGTAGACTTAATTTTACTTGCATTGATCATCCCGCTGCTGCAAACCAGACTTTTCTCGTTAGCGATGGCGAAGATCTTTCGACTACCATGCTGTTGCGGAAGATGGGAATCGCCTTAGGCAAACCTGCGCGTTTGCTGTTCGTACCCAGCTGGTTCCTTGAAACCTGCGCATCGATGCTAGGTAAGCAGGCGCTTGCAAAGCGGCTGTGCGGCTCACTGCAAGTTGACATCAGCAAAACCCGTGAACTCTTGGACTGGACACCGCCGGTCAGCGTCGATGAGGCGTTGCGCAAAACGGCTAAACATTTTTTGGAAAAGCACACTAAATGAAAATGTGGTGGTTATTGCCGGCCGTAGCCGTTGTTGCACTTATTCTCACTGGAGCATTGCGTCAGTACGCATTGGCTCGGAGCTTGATAGACATACCTAACGCACGAAGCTCGCACGTCGTACCGACGCCTAGGGAGGTGGAGTTGCTATTGTTGTCAGCTTTCTGCTTGCATTGATGATCACCGCCAGCATGGGTTTTGTCGCTTGGCCCTTAAGTTGGGCACTATTTGGTGCGGGTGTGGGTATTGCTGTATTGGGTTTTCTCGATGATCACGGTCATATCGTCGCCCGTTGGCGCCTACTAGGCCACTTTATTGCAGCCATTTGGGCACTCTTCTGGATAGGCGGTTTTCCGCCGATTATATTTTCGGATTCACACTTGAACTGGGCTGGGTTGGCCATGCACTAGCAGCTGTTTATCTAGTCTGGTTATTGAATCTGTATAACTTTATGGATGGTATTGACGGCATTGCTAGTGTAGAAGCAATTTGTGTGTGCCTGGGTGGATCACTGTTGTACTGGCTGACTGGCAATGAGTTGTTGGCACTTTTACCACTGTTACTAGCTTTCGCGGTGGCAGGCTTCCTCTATTGGAACTTCCCAACGGCGCGGATCTTCATGGGGGATGCTGGTAGTGGTTTCCTGGGAATAACACTGGGCGTACTTTCCTTGCAGGCAGCATGGGTTGCACCGCAACTTCTGTGGAGCTGGTTGATTTTACTGGGAGTGTTCATTGTTGACGCTACTTGGACCTTGCTCCACCGCCTGTTGAGGGGGGACAAGGTATACGAAGCTCATCGCAGTCATGCTTATCAATTCGCATCGCGTCAGTTCGGCAAACACTTACCTGTGACGTTAACAGTTGCTGCTATCAATCTCTTCTGGTTATTACCTATAGCGTTATTGGTCGGAATTGGTCGGCTTGATGGGGTACTTGGACTTCTGTTAGCTTATCTACCACTGGTAGTTCTAGCCATCCGGTTCAATGCCGGAGCGAGAGAGTAATATTGTAAGAGCTCCATAAACCCCACATTTTAAAGGTGGGGATCTATGGCTATCTTGGAATCTTCGGTGCGCAGTTCCCCGGAAACAAGGCCTCGAGGTCTTCTACGCTCGAGGCTTGTGGCAGGCGCTCGAGTGTGTGGCGCAACCACGCATCAGCGCTGTTCATCACTGGCCTCCTTGAGGTCGCGCTCGACGCGCCCAAGGCGTTACCACCCGCGTAATCGTCGCTCATCAGATAACCCCGATAATCACCAAGCAGGCGCAACGGTACCTCCTGCGCTCGGCTGGTAGTGTAATCAAACAGGATGACTGGACGCATTGTAAGCGCTCCACAAACCCCACCTAGTCAAAGGCGAGCGGAGCGTTTAACTATGAGATTGGGGTGTACAGCTCCAGGGCAACAGCGCTTCATAATCTTCAATCGAGGTCGCCAGGGGCAGCCGCTCTAATACGTGGCGCAGCCACGCGTAGGGCTCCTGGCCGTTGGCTTTGGCTGTCTCGACCAAACTGTAAAGTTGAGCACTGGCCGTTGCGCCTTTGGGCGTGTCGCTGAACAACCAGTTTTTTCTTCGGATAACGAAGGGCCTGATGGCTCGTTCGGCGGCGTTGTTGTCGATCGGCAAGTAGCCTTCTTCGACGTAGCGTTCAAGTTTGTTCCAGTTGCTGGCAAGGTAGCCGACCGCTTTGCCCAATGCGTTTTGTGTCGTCACATATGGCAAGGTTTTTACCATCCATTTTTCAGTTCGCTCAGCACGCTGACGCTCAACTCCTGACGACCCTTTTCCGCCCCTCATCGCTGCACTGCTTGAGCGCAATCTCGATACCGTAAAGCTTACTGATCAGTTTTAATGCGATATCGGCGCGTCCTGACTTGCCCTTGGGTTGCACTTTTGCGCGTCGACGAACTTGCGCCGCGCGTGCGCCCAGCAGCCCAACCGCTCTACGCCAGGTTGGGAGCCCAACGCGTTGTAGCCCGCATAGTCATCAGTCATCAAATAACCGCAATAACCTTCAAGTAGGCGCGTTGGCACCTCCTGCGCCCGGCTGGTGGAGAAGTCAAAAAGGATCACCGGTTTATCTGGCGGGCCGCCCGTTTGCACCCACATCCAGGACTGGCTGCTCGGCTCTCGATCAGGCTCTTTCAACACCTGCACGCGTGTTTCATCGCAGTGGATGACACGGCTGGCCAACAGACTATCGCGCATTAAATTCAGCAGCGGCTGGAAGTGCTCAGCGCACTGGATAACCCAGCGTGCCAAGGTCTGGCGTGGAATATCGATGCCGTGACGACCCAGTACTTTTTCAAAACGGTGAAGCGGCAGTCCATCGACATACTTGGTGGTCAGCAGCATCGCCAAGACACTTGGGCTGGCCATGCTTTTTTCAATCACTTGAGCCGGCTTGTCTGCGGTGACCGGTGGTGCTTCGCAATCGCGGCAGCCATAGACTTTACGAACGTGTTTGATCACACGAATCTGCATCGGCACGATTTCAAGCTGCTCGCTGACTTCCTCGCCAATGGCGTGTTTGCGGCAACCGCAGATGCAAGTCAGCTCGTGTTCGGGAAGCTCATGGATGACTTCAATACGAGGAAGATCGGCAGGTAACGGCTTGCGCTTACCGCGACGCTTGGCCGTAGCAACGGTCTCTTCTTCTGAAGTCTCGCCCGCAGGCTTTCCTTCGTGCTCCGCTTCGTTAAACAGCGCCATTTGCGGAGTCGCTGGATCGACCGTTTGCTCAGATTTTCTAGCGAACAGCCGTTGCCTTAGCAGCGCAACTTGCTCTTCGAGCACACCCACTCTGGATTGCATCTTTGCAAGCATCTGCTTGAGCAATTCAGGATCATCCGGAAGGTCTTCGGGCATGGAATTCATGCCCTGGATTATACCGAATCAGGCTACGAATCGCGGCGTCAAAACTTGATGAGGACGGTTTCGCCAAAGGTCGAAACCGTCGAGCATCCAGTTGAGTTCCTGGACAGTCAGGACGATCGCCTCGTCGGTGACATCGGGCGATGTTTTGAATCGCTTGGACTCCAAGCGTTTCAGCCAAAGACAGAAGCCGTTGCGTTCCCAATACAGGATTTTCACGCGGTTGCGAGGTTTGTTGAGGAAGACGAAAAGCACGGGGTCGAAGACCGCCACCTTTATATCCAACTCAACCAGCGCCGCCAGGCCATCGATGGATTTTCGAAAGTCGACGGGCTTGGGGTACAAATACACTTTTTCGACTTTTGCGTCGGGTCGCATCATGGCGAACGGGCTCCTGAGGGAATCGGGAGCACAGCATCCGGCATCAGCTAAGCGCTTTGAATGTGGGGTTTATGGAGCGCTTACATCTGTTCTTTCAGGTCAACAATGGCCCTTGTCCACCTAACGCTCACCGAGCATCTGCACAAGCATTTACTTGGGCAGAAACGGATCATCAAGGAGGTTGTCGGGCAAGGCAATCGTGGCCCGGATTATTCCCAATCAGACGACAAATCGCGGCGTCAAAACCTGACGCGGACGGTTGCCCCACAGATCAAAACCGTCGAGCAGCCAGTTCAACTCCTGGACGCTCAGCATGACGGCCTCGTCGTGGGCGTCAGGCGACTTTTATAAAACGCTCGGACTCCATTCAGCCGAGTGAGCCAAAGGCAGAAGCCGTTGCGCTCCCAGTAGAGGATTTTCACTCGATTACGGTGGCGATTCAGAAAAGACGAATAGCACCGGGTCGAACACAGCGACTTTGACATCCAGCTCGACGAAAGCTGCGAGACCGTCAATGGATTTTCGAAAATCCACCTGCTTGGGGTACAGATACACTTTTTCCACTTTTGCATCGGGTCGCATTATGACGTGCAGGCTCCAGAAAGAGATCGGGAGCACAGCATCGGGGATCAACTGGGGATTTTGAAAGTGGGGTTCTCGGATTCCTTACGAATGAGCTTCACCCACCATGATTTGATTTCATGCCCCGAGTTTTGGTGGCTCGCACACGCCAAGCGTGCCGCCAATTTTTTAATAGGTAGGGTTTATGGAGCGCTTACCCGACATAAGCAATCCGGCCGCTGTGCAGCAGCAGGCCGAACAACACAAGCGGCTGGCCCTTCAGCAGCGGTTTTCGGCCAGCGACCAGACCCAAGGAATTTAGTGATGCTCAAACCAACCAGGCTCGCCTGCGCGATCGTCTTGCCACTTCAGATCTTTGGCTGTAGTCCTACTCGACGCCACGGATTCAGCCGGCGGCTGTTCATGCCTACCGCTGCCGAAGCCGTCGGGGTGGTTCATGGAGTAACGCGCGCCCGCCTCGACACAGCGCATGCTCAATGAATCATCGCCATTACCTACGCCGGCGATGAAGGATTAGTCGCCTTAGCGGCTTGTCAGGCCTACGCCAAAGAGTTCCTAACGCGTCAGTAAAAGTACTTATCAAGTCTTCCATCTTCAGTACGAAAGGTCTGGCTGTCCATTCAGCTCCTTCAGCGGGTTAACCGTGCTCTCACTGTCCCGTTGATTATTTTGACGGTCGGCTATAATTTTCGCATAGACAACTCCCCAGGTTGCCGCAATCAAAAGATTGAATGTAATAAGTCGGAATACCGCAAAAAAAGCTGCGTACACAATCATGGTCATTAAAACTGCTCGAATAAGTGTCCAGTAAGTCGATTCAGAACTTATCGAAGACAGGCGGAAAACTACAGGCCCGAACAGAACAAGCGAGTAAATTATCAACCCGCTAATGCCACCGACCATCAATATATAAAAAAGCCAGTTATGTACATAGCCCACGTATTTAGTGAGAAAAACTCCGTCGGAAGCCTCCCACTGCATTTCATGCTTTACGCCCAAGCCATTGCCAAGGACGGGGTTGGTCAAAACATTTCCCATGCGATACGGTACTCGTGAAATCGCGAGCTGACATTGAAATCTTTACTATGTTTTACGGTAGGTGCTTCTGCAAGTTCTGAGGAAACGCTGATATTTTCGGATGCCACTACCTTAGTAGCTTCATTTTGCGTTGTAGGTACTTTGGTAATCTCGTTTGCCTTTGTTGCAGTCGATTTAACTGACGGCAAGTGTGGGGTGACAGCCCCATGTGCCTTTGTAGCAGTCGATTCAACTGGCGTTAAGCGTGGGTGATAGTCCCATTTGCCTTTGTTGCACTCGATTCATCTAGAATTGAAGGTGCTATGAAATCGTTGGTTTCTGTTGCTGCGGTCGACACGGCTGACATGGCGACGCTCGGATCGATTTTTGAAAATGAATTTTCTTCTGATTCTCTGACTTCGGCCAAATTGCTCATTCGACCTACCCATATATCCTGCATGCCAGTGGCGAATATGAATGCCAGGCCAGTACTGCTCAGCAATATAATAATCAATAGGAACTTCAGTCGTAGCTCTTTGCGGTATAAAAAACAAAGACGGAAAACATACATATAATTAGAAGCGAACTCAGGAGCATGCTCCTGGTGAATGTAATCAGCACCGCCCCCATACATGTTAGCGCCATCAGTAAACCAATGGTGGTTACGCTTTTACCCCGAGACAATGTAGACAGGATTACTCCGACTACAAGACCAACAGGCAACAATGCATCGGTCGCTTGCGCTACTTGCATGGTTATTCGATCACGCATAGGGCCAATGGCATTAGCGTTTCCAAAGGCTTCAGACTCTGAAACCTTAATTGGCTGGCCATCTATTGAAACAATCCAATACGGTTGCCAAACGTCGTTGCAGAAATAAAAGAAAATAATATATGCCGCAAACATGAAAACTAGGCGGCAATGGAAACTCCCAACCAGCGGATCTTGTTTTCGTTGTCACCGACCAATACAGCTATAGGCAGGAACTGAAACAGGAATAAAAAGGGAGTTACGCCTCTAACCCAATCCGGAATAGGAACTCCATTTTTTATGGAGGCAGCTAGGTTTACAGCGAGCACAAAAAGTCCCGCAAGCAATACAAGACCATATGTTTTTATTTAAAGTGGTTATCCTTCGAGCGAAGTGCATGAGCGAAAGTGCTAATGAAAATTGTCGCAAAAAGAACTGAAAACAAAATCTCTGTTGCGCCGATTGTAGTTGGTGCTGGAGGTAGGGCGAAGGTAATAGGAAACAACGCCAGCAATCCAAGCCATGGAGAAAATACTGCCGTAATGATAAGCAGAGAAGCGCCTATTATTCCGAAATACAAAAAATGGAGTTTTCTTGAATTAAGCAAATGGCAACAAATGCAGCAACGGCGATTGTTAGGTAGTTTTTAGTATGACTCATATCATAACGGCCAGTTGTTAAAATAGTAAATAACGAGATAGGCTTGTCCATTTTTCAGATTTATCTCCGTTACATCTTACGTACTCGTTCTTGCTGATTTTTTTGCCCATCTAGAAAGAGCTGGAGAGTAAATGGCATGGTCTGAGTGACATCCCTGGCGCTAGGTAGTGATTGATCGCGTTCGCTGTGGATGCGTGATCCGGGATGTTATATTAACGTAAACAAGGTTACGCAGGTTGGTTTTTAGGCAATAGAACACCTCCGTAGCATCACGAACGTGACGCCATGAGTCATTTGGGCACCCTTACCCTTCTGTGGGTCATTTTGATGCGTCGCGTTGGCCGGGCGCCAAGAGCACGTGCGCGAGGTCACCCGCTAAAGCCACTACGTGGCCAAGTGGTCAGGTTGATCCATGATTTTGCTCATAAGCATAAGAAAGAGGGATTGTCTTGGAAAATGTAGTGCGTGGCGACAAGGCTTATCGGTTCCTTTCAGAATCGGGAGGGTCGAGTGATGCGGAAAAGCTCCATATCATTTTCGGAAAAGCGTTGGAAGAGCGACTCAAATCTCTGGCGCCGGATTAGAACTAATCATTGCCTGCGGAATCCTCTTCTATTGATTTGATCAAGTCAGGCAGTGGTAACGTACGTTACTGAATGCTAGTCTACCTTGAACCATTCAAACGCTTCGGCCGGCTCTCCTTGGGGTAACACCCTCTGTTCCGCACGCTCTTGGCAAGTGTGCAGTTCTCGGCGCCACTTGAAGCGCCGCAAGCAAATCCGGAGTGGCGGCGATCAGCTTTACGTTCGCTTCGACCTCGCTGTAGTCGTCGAACACGGCGCCATGACGCGCCCGCCGATCTCTCTTGCGAGAACAGAGACCTGCTTGGGGTAGGCATCGTCGCACTCGTTATCAGATTCGATTTCGGTCGTACCCATGAAGTCTTCAACGATTCTCCAAGGGTCCGACGTGTGCTTAATTTTGGGCATGGGTAATCCTTCACCCGCCATTCACCGGCAGGCTGTTGAGTTGTTTTCTTTACAGCTGCTTACGGCGCTGGAAGTCAGTGCAGCGGACGATAGTGATCTGAGCATCCCGGGTGAGCGCCGACATGATTCTGAAAGGTAGGTAGTTGCAATTGTGGTGGCTTGGACGCAGGTGCCGCACATGCCGCCTTTCGGTTGATGTGTCATGGAGCGTCCTCTTCAGCCTGCTGAGCCAACTGCTCAAGCCCGGCGATCATCTGTTTCGCCAGCTCCCCCTGGTCTTCATCCGAATAATCCGGCGATGCTTTGAAGCGCCCAGTAAGCGCTCCACAAACCCCACCTAGTCAAAGGCGAGCGGAGCGTTTAACTATGAGATTGGGGTGTACAGCTCCAGGGCAACAGCGCTTCATAATCTTCAATCGAGGTCGCCAGGGGCAGCCGCTCTAATACGTGGCGCAGCCACGCGTAGGGCTCCTGGCCGTTGGCTTTGGCTGTCTCGACCAAACTGTAAAGTTGAGCACTGGCCGTTGCGCCTTTGGGCGTGTCGCTGAACAACCAGTTTTTTCTTCGGATAACGAAGGGCCTGATGGCTCGTTCGGCGGCGTTGTTGTCGATCGGCAAGTAGCCTTCTTCGACGTAGCGTTCAAGTTTGTTCCAGTTGCTGGCAAGGTAGCCGACCGCTTTGCCCAATGCGTTTTGTGTCGTCACATATGGCAAGGTTTTTACCATCCATTTTTTCAGTTCGCTCAGCACGCTGACGCTCAACTCCTGACGACCCTTTTTCCGCCCCTCATCGCTGCACTGCTTGAGCGCAATCTCGATACCGTAAAGCTTACTGATCAGTTTTAATGCGATATCGGCGCGTCCTGACTTGCCCTTGGGTTGCACTTTTTGCGCGTCGACGAACTTGCGCCGCGCGTGCGCCCAGCAGCCCAACCGCTCTACGCCAGGTTGGGAGCCCAACGCGTTGTAGCCCGCATAGTCATCAGTCATCAAATAACCGCAATAACCTTCAAGTAGGCGCGTTGGCACCTCCTGCGCCCGGCTGGTGGAGAAGTCAAAAAGGATCACCGGTTTATCTGGCGGGCCGCCCGTTTGCACCCACATCCAGGACTGGCTGCTCGGCTCTCGATCAGGCTCTTTCAACACCTGCACGCGTGTTTCATCGCAGTGGATGACACGGCTGGCCAACAGACTATCGCGCATTAAATTCAGCAGCGGCTGGAAGTGCTCAGCGCACTGGATAACCCAGCGTGCCAAGGTCTGGCGTGGAATATCGATGCCGTGACGACCCAGTACTTTTTCAAAACGGTGAAGCGGCAGTCCATCGACATACTTGGTGGTCAGCAGCATCGCCAAGACACTTGGGCTGGCCATGCTTTTTTCAATCACTTGAGCCGGCTTGTCTGCGGTGACCGGTGGTGCTTCGCAATCGCGGCAGCCATAGACTTTACGAACGTGTTTGATCACACGAATCTGCATCGGCACGATTTCAAGCTGCTCGCTGACTTCCTCGCCAATGGCGTGTTTGCGGCAACCGCAGATGCAAGTCAGCTCGTGTTCGGGAAGCTCATGGATGACTTCAATACGAGGAAGATCGGCAGGTAACGGCTTGCGCTTACCGCGACGCTTGGCCGTAGCAACGGTCTCTTCTTCTGAAGTCTCGCCCGCAGGCTTTCCTTCGTGCTCCGCTTCGTTAAACAGCGCCATTTGCGGAGTCGCTGGATCGACCGTTTGCTCAGATTTTCTAGCGAACAGCCGTTGCCTTAGCAGCGCAACTTGCTCTTCGAGCACACCCACTCTGGATTGCATCTTTGCAAGCATCTGCTTGAGCAATTCAGGATCATCCGGAAGGTCTTCGGGCATGGAATTCATGCCCTGGATTATACCGAATCAGGCTACGAATCGCGGCGTCAAAACTTGATGAGGACGGTTTCGCCAAAGGTCGAAACCGTCGAGCATCCAGTTGAGTTCCTGGACAGTCAGGACGATCGCCTCGTCGGTGACATCGGGCGATGTTTTGAATCGCTTGGACTCCAAGCGTTTCAGCCAAAGACAGAAGCCGTTGCGTTCCCAATACAGGATTTTCACGCGGTTGCGAGGTTTGTTGAGGAAGACGAAAAGCACGGGGTCGAAGACCGCCACCTTTATATCCAACTCAACCAGCGCCGCCAGGCCATCGATGGATTTTCGAAAGTCGACGGGCTTGGGGTACAAATACACTTTTTCGACTTTTGCGTCGGGTCGCATCATGGCGAACGGGCTCCTGAGGGAATCGGGAGCACAGCATCCGGCATCAGCTAAGCGCTTTGAATGTGGGGTTTATGGAGCGCTTACAGCGCCCACACTACAGCTGCTTTAGCCAGAGGCAAAAGCCGTTGCGCTTCCAATACAAAATTTTCACTCGGTTTCGAAGCTTGTTGAGGAACACGAAAAGCACGGGGTCAAACACCGCGACCTTGATGTCCAGTTCGAACAGAGAAGCGAGACCATTAATGGATTTTCGAAAATTGAGGGGTTTGGGGGTAGAGATAGACTTTTTCTACTTTTGCGTCGGGACGCAGCAGAGGTAGTGGCTCCGGAAAGGAATCGGGAGCACAGCATCGGGTATCAGATGGTGACTTTGACCGCTACTTTTAGTTATTGCGTTATCGTTGCAGGATCCATTCACTTCCCTTACCTATTCACTCATTTCTTCTCGGATCAGTAAAACTTCAGTCTGACTCCGTCACCGCCTATTAAAATATCTTGATTCTCTGCCAACCATTGTCTCTAAAGTCCTGTTTCAGAACCTGAAATGAACCTTTCATCGCCGGCCGCGTACAAAATCCTGACTCCACAGCCTGACTGGTTAGATCCATAGGCACTATATTCCTCCCTGAGAATACTTCAATAGAATGCATAAAGTAATCTTTCTTCAAGAGATAGAGTTCAGGCTCTTCCTTCTTCAGGAACTCAAATGCTTCCTGCATCCTTCCAAGAACTGAGCTGCAGCCTTTAGCCAAGAATGGAAAATTATATTGATACGAAAACATAGGGATAACCGCCTTCGCCACCGAATAAGGGATTTTCGCCGACAAATCGCTATCTGGAATAATGATTGTCATTAGATTTTGAGAAGTGTAGTTATACTCTTCTACTGTTTTGAACTGCAGCCCTCGAAAAAAATAATACTCAAAGTTTTTAAAACTAAAACCATATGCACTAAAAGTAAAAAGCAAAATTACAACTGCAAAAACCCACCAACAAGGCCCACCCCATACACTTTATTCGCAATCAAAAATTGAATAAAAATAATTAGGCTCGCACCACCTATA
The DNA here is from genome assembly GCF_002277815.1 of Pseudomonas sp. ERMR1:02. Taxonomy (GTDB): domain Bacteria; phylum Pseudomonadota; class Gammaproteobacteria; order Pseudomonadales; family Pseudomonadaceae; genus Aquipseudomonas. The sequence continues at coordinate 184,847 of NZ_NKJI01000007.1, read as the reverse complement.
AAACCAACCGCATAATCCATATAATTTTTATATGAAAGCATAACTCCGGACAAAACATGAATATTGGAAACCAGAAAAATAGAACATACCAAAAACAATTGAAACCCATTATAATTATTATGCGTAGCTTCCATTACCCTGGTTAAAATTAACTGCATCGCTAACAGCACGAAAGCGAACACACCTGCCACCGGAATTATAGGAACATGAGTTTTAATATAGAGGCTACTGGAAGCGACAATAAAAACGTCTCGAGAAAAAAAGACAGCGTCCAACGCAGCAAAGCCAATCGACACAATAAAATAAGAAAAAAAACAGGCGAAAAAGACCCTAAGAGCATTAGTGCTCCCTCGAAAAAATCCAATCCGCACAAACGTTAATACGGCGATCAAGAAAAAAACATAAACAATAGCCACATAGAAATATAGGAAGGGTAAAACCACAAAAAGACCTATTAACTTTTTTGTTTTTGTATAATAGGCAACAGCAACAGAGATCAAAAGACAAGACAACTGTGGCTCAGGTGTCCGCAAGATGGACTGATATGGCTCGAATCCAAAACCGAAAACCCCATACTCCCTCAGGAAGAAACTCTGAACCAATGGGTTGCCAAAATTAAATAATATTGGAGAAAACAATAGTACTACTGAGAAAAATACAGCATTATCAACTTTAAACCCTGAACATTTAAACGACAAAACCAGCGCAAAAAACATGACCGGTGTCAAAATACAATCAAATATTAAATTTATATCCCCACCACTGAAGCCAGCATTGTGAAAAACATACACAATCACTGATGAAAACCAGTATCCAGGAACTTTCATCGCTGCCAAAGCGCCCTGATAACTTAAATAAGTTTCCTCATCCCATGCATTAACATAAATAAAATTTACCGAATCAAAATAGCTATAAACCATTGGTATGGAATATGAAAGATATGCAAGAACCACAAAAGCACAAATCAAAACGCCTTTAATTGAAAAAAAAACGTGTAGCCCAGCTGCTTCATTATTTATGGTCATATTTTTCTTATTCGATAAAAAAGTAAATGTTATATATGTTTTACCGCCCCCCCCCGGCGACCCGGACAGGTCCTCTGATCCATCGCAACAAGACAATATCGCAGACAATCTAAATACCCTCTTATACAAAAGGCAGCGTAATTTACACTCCCTGACGGGAGGTAATTTCCCAGTAAAGGTACTAACGAGCTTTGCACTTCAAACGATTGATACGGACTTTTGACACGACAAAGGGTACTGGGTACACAGCCTTGCTATTTTCAGTATCTCCCTTTCGAGGGTAGGATACCGATTGATCTACTATAATTCCATCAGCTTATTATCGGGTAGTGCTGGAGCAAGGGTGGGGACATTCATCACAACCTGATCAGACCAGTCATTTACGCCGCATTCGTGCGACATTGCCGAACAGCCAACGGATAACTGGCCCAATAATCATCCCTGTCAGGAGCGCTGCCACAACAACAATAGACACGGGTAACTGTGGACCGGTTAAGCCTAGGAATAACAAGGAAACAGACTGCTGATTCTCAAGCACAAAGGCAAAAACGATCAGTGCGGACAGGAAAACAACGAGCACAAGAAGCCCGCGCTTCAAACGACTCATGAGTTACTCCTAAGATAGATAAGTATCAAATCTCGTCCTCATCCTCATTCACCCGATCCCTAAGCTCTTTCCCCGGCTTGAAATGCGGAACGAACTTTCCATCGAGACTAACCGACTGACCAGTTTTCGGATTACGCCCTACCCGCGGCGCACGGTAATGCAGAGAGAAGCTGCCAAACCACGGATTTCGATACGATCACCCGTGGCCAGACATTGGGACATTTGTTCAAGCATGGTCTTGATGGCTAGCTCCACATCCTTTGATGAGAGCAGCCCTTGATGGGTGACAATTCGTTCGATCAACTCCGACTTCGTCATATTTTTCCCTTCTTTTTCAAGCAGCTAGGAAAATCGCTTCAAAGGTTTTAGCATGCCGGGACGAGTTTGAACAGTCCGAGTTTTGACATACCCTTGCCCGTTGCGCAATGCTCGTTTTCACAGCATCGAAACGAATACCCCTGCCCCATGCTCACCTGCAAATAACCAGCATCGTACGAGTCAGGTAGCCTGCCGGATTTAAGCCAAAGGGAAATTCATCCTCTTCCTTGGCATCATCAGACCTTGCCACCACTTTATAACCTGACGCCTTGCACTCCTTGTCTGCTCGTTTGCGACACTTCTCCCATCCCGACCCCAATCCTGAGCAGTCGATCTCGATACCGCTGACCCCGCGCACTGCATACGTCCTGGCATTAGTGGTACAGGCCGCCAATACCAGCAATGCCATGACGACGATGAGTTTGTTCATTCACTTCCTTATGCCAGGCGCCCTGCGCCCGACTGTCGTTCACCTCAGGCTACAGACTAGCCGTAAATAAGCGATTGATCCGATTAAAAAAATAGACCCCATACATGATGATTGGTTTCCAGATGCTGAGAGTGTCGTAACCTTCACCGAATTTCAGACACAAAAAAGGGCGACCGAAGTCGCCCTTTTTTTACAGAAAATCAGAACTTAGTTCTGTTTTTCCGCTTGTGCAGCACGCAGCAGGTCACCCAGAGTGGTGGCTACTGGAGCATCCGTAGCTACTGGCTTGTCGCGCAGGCTCTGGATAGCTTCTTTCTCGTCTTCAACGTCTTTCGACTTGATCGAGAGCTGGATTACACGGCTCTTGCGGTCAACGCTGATGATCTTGGCTTCTACTTCTTCGCCTTCTTTCAGAACGTTACGAGCGTCTTCAACGCGGTCACGGCTGATTTCGGAGGCTTTCAAAGTCGCTTCGATATCGTCGGCCAGAGTGATGATGGCGCCTTTAGCGTCAACTTCCTTCACGATGCCTTTAACGATGGCGCCTTTATCGTTCTCTTGAACGTACTCGGAGAACGGATCGCTTTCCAGTTGCTTGATACCCAGGGAGATGCGCTCGCGCTCTGGGTCAACCGACAGGATAACGGTGTCCAGCTCGTCGCCCTTCTTGAAGCGGCGTACGGCTTCTTCGCCCACTTCGTTCCAGGAGATGTCGGACAGGTGAACCAGACCGTCGATGCCGCCGTCCAGACCAATGAAGATACCGAAATCGGTGATCGACTTGATGGTGCCGGAGATTTTATCGCCCTTGTTGAACTGGCCAGAGAAATCTTCCCATGGGTTAGATTTGCACTGCTTGATGCCGAGGGAGATACGACGACGCTCTTCGTCGATGTCCAGAACCATAACTTCCACTTCGTCGCCGACTTGTACGACTTTCGAAGGGTGGATGTTCTTGTTGGTCCAGTCCATTTCGGAAACGTGTACCAGACCTTCAACGCCTTCTTCCAGCTCAGCGAAGCAGCCGTAGTCGGTCAGGTTGGTTACACGAGCGGTAACGCGAGTGCTTTCTGGGTAACGGGCTTTGATAGCAACCCATGGATCTTCGCCCAGTTGCTTGAGGCCCAGGGAAACACGATTGCGCTCGCGATCGTACTTCAGAACCTTGACATCGATCTCGTCGCCAACGTTGACGATTTCGGAAGGATGCTTGATACGCTTCCAAGCCATGTCGGTAATGTGCAGCAGGCCATCGACGCCACCCAGATCGACGAATGCGCCGTAATCGGTGAGGTTCTTGACGATACCTTTGACTTGTTGGCCTTCCTGCAGGGATTCCAGCAGAGCTTCGCGCTCGGCGGAGTTCTCGGCTTCCAGGACGCTGCGACGGGAAACGACAACGTTGTTGCGTTTCTGGTCAAGCTTGATGACCTTGAATTCCAGCTCTTTGCCTTCCAGGTGCGTGGTGTCGCGCACAGGACGGACGTCAACCAGGGAACCTGGCAGGAACGCACGGATGCCGTTAACGTCGACAGTGAAGCCGCCTTTAACCTTACCGTTGATAACGCCCTTGACCACTTCCTCGGCTGCGAAGGCAGCTTCCAGAACAATCCAGCACTCGGCGCGCTTGGCTTTTTCACGGGACAGCTTGGTTTCACCAAAGCCGTCTTCAACCGAATCCAGCGCTACGTGAACTTCGTCACCGACGTTGATGTTCAGTTCGCCAGCGTCGTTGTAGAACTGCTCAAGCGGGATGAGTGCTTCAGACTTCAGGCCAGCGTGAACGGTTACCCAGCGAGCTTGGTAATCGATATCAACGATAACACCGGTGATGATGGAGCCTGCCTGAAGGTTCAGGGTTTTTAGGCTTTCTTCAAAGAGTTCCGCAAAGCTTTCGCTCATTTTAATTCCTGAGTATAAGGGCGAAGAATACGCCCATCTCCACATCCCAGACGACGTGGGTTACGTTCATTTAAAGAAACAGCGCAGGACTATGACTGGTCCCCTGCGTCGCTTCTTGGTCATCCGGCGATATCGCGGAGTGCGATCTCGCTCATGATGCGTTCCAGCACCTGATCGATGGATAATTCCGTGGAATCCAGCTGTATAGCGTCAACCGCCGGCTTGAGCGGGGCTACCGCTCGCTGGGTGTCGCGCTCATCGCGCTCACGTATCTCATCTAGCAGACTCGACAGACTAACACCATCGACTTTGCCCTTCAACTGCAAGTATCGACGGCGAGCACGCTCCTCGGCACTGGCCGTGAGGAAAATCTTTAGCGGCGCATCCGGAAAAACCACCGTACCCATGTCGCGGCCATCGGCGACCAGGCCCGGCGCTTCCTGAAATGCGCGCTGGCGCTGCAGCAGCGCCTCGCGTACTGCGGGCAATGCAGCCACCTGGGAGGCACCTGAGCCGACGCCTTCCGTACGGATCACGTCGCTGACTTCGTCACCTTCCAGGATGATGCGTTGCAGCTGACCGTCGGTCGCCGCAATGAACTGCACATCCAGATGAGCGGCAAGTTTCTTCAGTAGCTCTTCATTGGTCAGGTCGACGCCGTGGTTATGCGCGGCGAATGCCAGCAACCGGTAAAGCGCACCGGAGTCCAGCAGGTTCCAGCCCAGACGCTTGGCCAGTATCCCGGCAACAGTGCCTTTTCCGGAGCCGCTTGGCCCATCAATGGTGATGACCGGTGCAATGCTGATCACGACTGAGCCTCTTGAGCAACGCGGATACCAACCTGCGCGCACAGCGCGAGGAAGTTGGGGAACGACGTCGCGACGTTGGCGCAATCATGAATTCGAATCGGCGCAGTGGCACGCAGCGAGGCAACGCTGAACGCCATGGCAATCCGGTGATCGCCGTGACCGTGCACCTCGCCGCCGCCGATCAGGCCGCCATCGATAATGATGCCGTCCGGAGTCGGTTCGCATTTGACGCCTAGCGCCAGCAGGCCATCTGCCATGACCTGGATACGGTCCGATTCCTTGACGCGCAGCTCTTCAGCGCCACGCAGCACGGTGCGCCCTTCAGCGCAGGCGGCAGCCACGAACAGCACCGGAAACTCGTCGATAGCCAACGGAACCAGCTCTTCGGGAATCTCGATACCTTTGAGTTTAGCTGCACGCACGCGCAGATCAGCCACCGGTTCGCCGCCGACTTCACGCTGGTTTTCCAGAGTGATATCAGCACCCATCAGACGCAGGATGTCGATCACCCCGGTACGGGTCGGGTTGATGCCGACGTGTTCAAGCACCAGCTCGGAACCCTCGGCGATCGACGCGGCCACCAGGAAGAACGCCGACGACGAGATATCGCCCGGCACTTCAATGTGGGTTGCGGTCAGCTTGCTGCCGGACTCGACCGATGCGGTTGCACCGTTGACGGTGACCGGATAACCGAAGCCACGCAGCATGCGCTCGGTATGATCGCGGGTCGGCGCAGGCTCAGTCACCGTGGTCTTGCCATCGGCGTACAGACCCGCCAGCAGCAGGCAGGATTTAACCTGGGCACTGGCCATCGGCATTGTGTAGGTCAGACCTTTGAGCTTGTTACCACCGCGAATGGTCATCGGCGGACGGCCTTCAGCAGCCGTCTCGATCACCGCCCCCATTTCACGCAGCGGGTTGGCGACGCGATTCATCGGGCGCTTGGACAGCGAAGCGTCGCCGGTCAGAGTGCTGTCGAAGCTCTGCGCAGCCAACAGGCCGGACAGCAGACGCATCGAAGTACCCGAGTTGCCCAGATAGATCGGCCCCGGCGCAGGCTTAAGGCCATGCAGGCCAACGCCGTGAATAGTCACGCGACCGTGGTTCGGACCTTCGATCACGACACCCATGTCACGGAAAGCCTGAAGCGTCGCCAGGGCGTCTTCGCCCTCGAGGAAACCTTCCACTTCAGTGACGCCCTCGGCCAGGGAGCCGAGCATGATCGAACGGTGGGAAATCGATTTGTCACCCGGTACGCGAATCCGGCCGGACAGGCGGCCACCAGGTTGAGCCAGGAAAATCAGATCGTTGGAATTCATAGCGTCCACATAGGCCCTGCGGGCCAGGATTTTACTGAAATGCTCGCGGGCAACCCGGGCGCGAGTGAAAACGCCCAACAATTGGTGCCCATCCCCTGCATCGACCGCGTCGCGCAAGGCGTCGAGGTCGCTGCGAAATGTATCGAGTGTGCGCAGGACAGCTTCGCGGTTAGCGAGGAAGATGTCATGCCACATGACCGGGTCGCTCCCGGCGATTCTCGTGAAATCGCGGAAGCCGCCCGCAGCGTAACGGAAGATCTCAAGATTTTCATTGCGCTTGGCCAACGAGTCGACCAAACCGAATGCCAGCAAGTGCGGCAAATGACTGGTTGCCGCCAATACTTCATCGTGACGCTCGACCTGCATGTGCTCGACATCGGCACCCAATTCGCGCCACAGGCGATCGACCATTGCCAAAGCTTCCGGATCGGTCTGATCCAGCGGCGTCAGAATCACTTTATGACGACGGAACAACTCGGCATTGGAGGCTTCCACCCCGCTCTGCTCGGAACCGGCAATCGGATGCCCCGGCACGAAACGCGACGGCATGCCGCCGAACGCCTCGGTAGCGGCACGCACGACATTGCCTTTGGCACTGCCTACATCGGTCAGAATCGCCTCACCCAGATCCATGCCCGCCAGTCGAGCGAGCAGTTTTTCCATGGCGAGGATTGGCACGGCCAACTGGATAACATCGGCACCCTGACAAGCAACCGCCAGGTCATCTTCGCAGCGATCCACCACACCCAATTCAACCGCCAGTTTGCGCGACTGCGGGTCGAGATCGACCCCGACCACTTCGCGGCACAGGCCACTTTCACGCAAACCCTTGGCAAACGAGCCGCCGATCAACCCCAGACCCACCACCACCAGGCGCCCGATCATAGGTTCAGCAGATTGCAGCGCAGTGACATCAACCACGAGCCAGAACCTTGGTCAGCGCCTCGAGGAAGCGGCTGTTTTCAGCCGGCAGACCGATGGTGATGCGCAGGTGATTCGGCAAGCCATAGTTGGCCACCGGGCGTACGATTACGCCTTCGCGCAACAAACCCTGAAACACAGGAGCAGCAACGCGGGCGACATCAACGCAGATGAAGTTGCCTTTGGACGGAATCCAGCTCAAACCCAACTCACGGAAACCTGCTTCCAGTTGCTGCATGCCGGCTTCGTTCACGCGCCGGCTTTCGGCCAGGTAATCGGCGTCTTGCAACGCTGCGCAAGCCGCGGCCAAAGCCAGGCTGTTGACGTTGAACGGCTGACGGACGCGGTTCAGTACGTCGGCGACCACGGCAGTGGACAAGCCGTAACCGACCCGCAACGCCGCCAGGCCATAAGCCTTGGAGAACGTGCGGGAAACCAGCAGGTTCGGATAGGCCGCCAGGAAGTCCAGACCGTCCGGCAGGTCGCTGCCTTCGGCGTATTCGATGTAGGCCTCGTCCAGCACAACCAGCACATGCTCGGGAACATCCTGCAAAAACTCGTCCAGCGCCTCGGCATCAAACCAGGTGCCGGTCGGGTTGTTCGGGTTGGCAATGAACACCACACGGGTATCGGCATCGATCGCGGCCAGCATGGCCGGCAAATCATGACCCCAGTCTTTGGCCGGGATTACTTTTGCCTGAGCGCCAACGGCCTGAGTCACAATCGGATAGACCGCAAACGCATGCTCGCTGAACACCGCATTCAGGCCTGGGGCCAGATAGGCACGCGCTACAAGCTCAAGTATGTCATTGGAGCCGTTGCCCAATGTCACCTGATTCAGCTCGACGCGGCACTGTTCGGCCAGCAGGGTCTTGAGCGCAAATCCATTGCCGTCCGGATAGCGGGTCAGTTGGGCCAGCTCTTCACGGATAGCCGCCAGCGCCTTGGGACTGGCGCCCAGCGGGTTTTCGTTGCTCGCCAGTTTAACGATGCTGGCCGGATCGATGTTCAGCTCGCGAGCCAGTTCATCCACGGGTTTGCCCGGAACGTAAGGCGAAAGTTGTTGCACGCCCGGCTGTGCCAGAGCGAGGAAATTGCCACTCATTTGCTACCGCCCTTAGAGAACTGCTTTCGGGTAGGAACCCAGCACTTTGAGTGCTACTGCTTCCTGACTGATCTTTTCCAGCACACCTTTTACCAGCGGATCGCGGTGGTGGCCGACAAAGTCGATGAAGAACACGTAGGTCCATTTACCGCTGCGCGACGGACGGGTCTCGATTCGCGTCAGGTCGATGCCGTTGTCGTGGAACGGCACCAGCAACTCGTGAAGTGCACCTGGCTTGTTGCTCATGGAGACGATGATCGAAGTCTTGTCGTCGCCGGTCGGCGGCACTTCCTGGTTGCCGATCATGAGGAAACGCGTGGAGTTGTCCGGACGATCCTCGATTTTCTCGGCCAGTCGGGTCAGACCGTACAGGCCGGCCGCCATGTCGCCAGCAATCGCCGCCGAGTTCCACTCACCCTTGACTCGCTTGGCCGCTTCGGCGTTGCTGGACACCGCCACGCGCTCGACATTCGGGTAATGGGCGTCCAGCCACTTGCGGCACTGGGCCAGGGACTGGGCGTGGGAGTAGATACGACTGATGCTGTCGGTCTTGGTATTCTCACCAACCAACAGGTGATGGTGAATGCGCAGCTCAACTTCGCCGCATATCACCATGTCGTGTTCGAGGAAGCTGTCGAGGGTGTGGTTGACCGCGCCTTCGGTGGAGTTTTCCACCGGGACCACGCCAAAATTCACCGCACCGGCCGCCACTTCGCGGAACACTTCGTCGATCGCCGCCATTGGCTTGCTGATCACCGCATGGCCGAAGTGTTTCATTGCGGCGGCTTGAGTAAAGGTGCCTTCAGGGCCGAGATAAGCCACTTTCAGTGGCTGCTCCAGAGCCAGACACGACGACATGATTTCGCGGAACAACCGCGCCATCTCTTCGTTGCCCAGCGGCCCCTGATTGCGCTCCATGACACGCTTGAGCACCTGAGCTTCGCGCTCAGGACGATAGAACACAGGCACTTCGCCTTCGGCGAGCGAGGCCATCTTTACTCGCGCAACTTCCTGGGCGCAGCGCGCACGTTCACTGATTAACTCCAGGACTTTGGTGTCCAGAGCATCAATGCGAACGCGCAGTGCCTTGAGTTCTTGCTCAGACATTAGCCGTGTTCCTTCTCGAACTCTGCCATGTACGCCACCAGCGCGTTAACCGCGTTGATGTCGACGGCGTTATAGATGGAAGCGCGCATGCCGCCCACGGAACGGTGACCCTTGAGATTCAGCAAGCTACGCTCGTCGGCACCAGCCAGGAATGGCTTGTCCAGACGGTCGTCCGCCAGACGAAACGGCACGTTCATCCACGAGCGATCCGACTTGTTGATCGGGTTGCTGTAGAGGCCGCTGGCATCGATGAAATCATACAGCGTGCGCTGCTTCACATCGTTGAGCTTGCCGATGGCCTCGACGCCGCCCTGCTCTTTCATCCACTCGAACACCAGACCGGACAAGTACCAGGCCAGGGTTGGCGGGGTGTTGTACATCGAGCCGTTATCGGCCGCGATCTTATAGTTGAGCATAGTCGGGCACAGGGAACGGGCGTGACCCAGCAGGTCTTCACGAACGATGTTCACCACGATGCCGCTCGGGCCGATGTTTTTCTGGGCGCCGGCGTAGATCATGCCGAAGCGCGAGACATCCATCGGACGCGAGAGAATATCCGAGGACATGTCGGCCACCAGCGGCACATCACCGGTTTCCGGAACCCACTGGAATTCCAGGCCGCCAATGGTTTCGTTCGGCGCGTAGTGAACGTAGGCCGCATCTTTGGACAGCTTCCATTCGTTCTGACCGGGGATGGCGAAATAGTCGTAAGGCTTGGCGGTTGCGGCAACATTGACGTGGCCGTAGCGCGAAGCTTCTTCGATGGCTTTCTGCGACCAGATACCGGTGTCGATATAGTCGGCAGTGCCATTTTCCGGCAACAGGTTCAGAGGAATCTGAGCAAATTGCTGGCTGGCGCCGCCTTGCAGAAACAGCACTTTGTAGTTCGAGGGGATATTCAGCAGATCACGCAGATCCTGCTCGGCCTTGGTGGCAATGGACACGAACTCATCGCTGCGATGACTCATTTCCATGACCGACAGGCCCTTGCCGTGCCAATCAAGGAGTTCACCCTGGGCGCGCTGCAGGACAGCTTCGGGAAGCGCCGCAGGACCGGCGCAGAAGTTATAGGCTCTCTTGCTCACATCCAATCTCGCTCTGATTTGGTGGTATCTGCATTTAATCGGCCACTGTAGGAGCGAGCTTGCTCGCGAGAGACTTGAAAGCACCGCGCTTAATCAGGAAACCCGCGCCATCGTTAACGTCCATCGCGAGCAAGCTCGCTCCTACAGGGTCATCAATATTCCAACAGGACAAACAACAAGGGGGCGAATTTTCATCCGCCCCCTCATGTCCACTTACTCTTGTGGTTCTTCGTCAGCGGCGGCGTCGAGTTGCTGGTCTTCGGCAACGTCGTCGATCACGACCTCACCGACAAAACCTTCGCCCTCTTCACCTTCAAAACCTTCGCCTTCGAGCTCTTCACCCTCGACTTCCGACGGCTCCTGGACCCGCTCAAGGCCGACCAGGGTTTCATCCTTGGCCAGTTTGATCAGGGTCACGCCTTGGGTGTTACGACCCAGACTGGAGACTTCGTCGACACGGGTACGTACCAACGTGCCCTGGTCGGAAATCAACATGATTTCCTCACCGTCGAGTACCTGCACAGCACCGACCAGACGACCGTTACGTTCGTTGCTGACCATGGCGATAACGCCCTGACCGCCACGCTTGTACTCAGGAAACTCGGTGATCGCCGTGCGCTTGCCGTAGCCACGCGCGGAAGCGGTGAGGATCTCGCTGCCTTCTTCCGGGATCAGCATGGAGATCAGCTTCTGGCCTTCCGGCAGACGCATGCCGCGAACACCGCGGGCGGTACGGCCCATGGCGCGAACGTCGGATTCCTTGAAGCGGGTGACTTTGCCGCCATCGGAGAACAGCATGACTTCACGCTCGCCATCGGTGATGGCAGCCGAGATCAATACGTCGCCTTCGTCCAGCTCCAGCGCGATCAGGCCGACGCTGCGTTGACGGCTGAAGGATTCCAGCGGGGTCTTCTTCACGGTGCCTTTAGCGGTAGCCATGAAGATGAAGTGACCTTCGGTGTATTCCTCGACCGGCAGCATGGTGGTGATGTACTCATCACTGTCCAGCGGCAGCAGGTTAACCAAAGGACGACCACGGGCAGCGCGGGATGCTTCAGGGATTTCGTAGGTTTTCAGCCAGTACACCTTGCCCTTGCTGGAGAACAGCAGCAGCGTGGTGTGGCTGTTGGCAACCAGCAGGTGAGCGATGTAGTCCTCATCCTTGACGCCGGTCGCCGACTTGCCTTTACCGCCACGACGCTGGGCCTGGTACGCAGCCAGCGGCTGGGTCTTGGCATAGCCACCGTGGGAAATGGTCACGACGCGCTCTTCTTCCGGGATCATGTCGCCCAGGGTCAGGTCGAGACGGGCATCGAGAATTTCGGTGCGACGCACATCGCCGTATTCGGCACGGATCACTTCCAGCTCTTCACGGATCACTTCCATCAGGCGCGTGGCGCTGTTGAGGATGCGGATCAGCTCGCCGATCTGGTTGAGGATCTCTTGATACTCGGCCAGCAGTTTTTCGTGTTCCAGGCCGGTCAGGCGGTGCAGGCGCAGTTCCAGAATGGCTTGCGCCTGTTCTGGCGACAGGAAGTACTTGCCGTCACGCAGACCGTATTGCGGATCGAGGTTTTCCGGACGGCACGAATCGGCACCGGCACGCTCGACCATCGCAACCACGGCAGAGGATTCCCAAGGAGTGCTGATCAGCGCTTCCTTGGCTTCCGACGGGGTTGGCGAGGCTTTGATCAAGGCAATGACCGGGTCGATATTCGACAGGGCAACCGCTTGACCTTCCAGAATGTGCCCACGTTCGCGCGCCTTGCGCAGTTCGAACACGGTACGGCGGGTCACGACTTCGCGACGGTGACGAACGAAGGCTTCCAGCAGGTCCTTGAGGTTCAGAATCCGCGGGCGACCGTCGATCAACGCAACGATGTTGATACCGAACACCGCTTGCAGCTGGGTCTGGGCGTAAAGGTTGTTGAGGATTACCTCAGGCACTTCGCCACGACGCAATTCGATCACGACGCGCATACCGTCCTTGTCGGACTCGTCGCGCAGCTCGGTGATGCCTTCGAGCTTCTTCTCTTTCACCAGCTCGGCGATCTTCTCGATCAGACGCGCCTTGTTCAGCTGGTAAGGGAGTTCGGTGATGACGATCTGCTGTCGGCCACCCACCTTGTCGATGTCTTCGATGGTCGAGCGGGCGCGCATGTAAATGCGGCCACGACCGGTGCGGTAGGCTTCGATGATACCGGCGCGACCGTTAATGATCGCGGCAGTCGGGAAGTCCGGACCGGGGATGTATTGCATCAGCTCGTCGACTGTCAACTCGGGGTTGTCGATGAGCGCCAGGCAACCGTCGATGACTTCACCGAGGTTGTGCGGCGGAATGTTGGTCGCCATGCCCACGGCGATACCGCTGGAGCCGTTGACCAACAGGTTGGGAATACGGGTCGGCATGACCGCCGGGATCATTTCGGTGCCGTCGTAGTTCGGCACCCAGTCCACGGTTTCCTTGTGCAAGTCAGCCAGCAACTCGTGCGCCAGCTTGGTCATGCGCACTTCGGTGTATCGCATGGCCGCAGCGTTGTCGCCGTCCACCGAACCGAAGTTGCCCTGACCGTCTACCAGCAGGTAACGCAGCGAGAACGGCTGCGCCATCCGAACGATGGTGTCGTACACCGCGGTATCACCGTGCGGGTGATACTTACCGATCACGTCACCGACAACACGGGCAGATTTCTTGTACGGCTTGTTGAAGTCGTTACCCAGCTCGCTCATCGCGAACAGCACACGCCGATGCACGGGCTTCAAGCCATCGCGCGCATCCGGCAGTGCCCGACCGACAATTACGCTCATCGCGTAGTCGAGGTAGGACTGCTTCAGCTCGTCTTCGATATTGACCGGGAGGATTTCTTTGGCCAGTTCGCCCATGAGAAGCTCGATTCCTTTTTCTGGTGAAACTCCGTCACATCCATATGGGACGAACGAAGCTCGCCGCTGCAGGCTGAGTGCCATGCACCGACTTACGACAAATCAACGAGTTATGCCTTGGATCTGCGTAGTAAAGATCGCCCTGTCGGGCAACGCTGGAAACCGCCGGATGTTATCACAAGAGCCGCCACGCACCTATCCCCCAGATGCGCATGGAGCATAGTTAGTTGACCGGTGACAGGCTTGAAGGGGACTGGAGAGGCTTAGAGCAGTCACAAGTCCATATTTGCAAGGGAATTGTGTGAAATTACACAAGAAGACCGCGTTATCGTTCTTCGCGGGCAAGCCTCGCTCCTACGGATTACGCGAACCTGTAGGAGCGAGGCTTGCCCGCGAAGGCGATTTATTAGGCGCCAGATCCTATCAATGCAGACGCTTACGACACATCAACTGCGCCATCTTCGCGGTATCCGGGCGCTCGACGATGCCTTTTTCGGTGACGATTGCATCGATCAAATCCGCCGGCGTTACATCGAACACCGGGTTGAACGCATCGACTTCAGCCCCGACCCGCTTGCCGCCGACCTCCAGCAACTCCCGGCCATCTCGCTCCTCGATCGGAATGTCGTCGCCACTGGCCAGGTTCATGTCGATGGTCGAACTCGGTGCCACCACCATGAAACGCACTCCATGGTGCATGGCGTTGACCGCCAGTTGATAGGTACCGATCTTGTTCGCCACGTCGCCATTGGCCGTGATCCGGTCCGCACCCACGATCACCCAGGTAATGCCCTTGGTTTTCATGATGTGGGCGGCAGCTGAGTCGGCATTGAGAGTTACCGGAATGCCTTCGTTGGCTAGTTCCCAGGCTGTAAGCCGTGAACCCTGCAGCCAAGGTCGGGTTTCGTCGGCATAGACGCGCTCGACCATGCCTTCGATGAACGCCCCGCGTATCACCCCCAGCGCCGTACCGAAGCCACCTGTGGCCAACGCACCCGTGTTGCAATGGGTCAGGATCGCCTGGGCATTGCCCTGGTGCTTGCGGATCAGATCAACGCCCAGCTGCGCCATGGTCAGGTTAGCTTCGCGATCACTTTCATGAATGGCGATGGCCTCGGCTTCCAGCACGGCCAGCGGATCAGCATTGTCTTTCAGGCGATCAAGTCGATCGTGCATGCGTCCCAGGGCCCAGAACAGATTGACGGCGGTGGGACGGGAATCGGCAAGCAGCAGGAAATCCTCTTCCAGCGCTGCGTACCAGTCGCCCCCTTCAGCAATCCGGGTCCGGGCTGCCAACACGATGCCATAGGCGGCACTTATGCCAATCGCCGGCGCGCCGCGCACCACCATCGAGCGAATGGCCTCGGCCACGCCAGCTGCGCTGGTGTAGGCGATCCAGGTTTCCTCGAACGGCAAAATACGCTGATCCAGCAGATACAGGGCGCCATCACGCCAATCGATGGCCTTTACCTTCTCCGCAGCCAACAGTCGATCGCGCATCCCACACCCCGCACTCATGAACAAAAGCCGCCGATTATAGCGATCCCCCCGCGAAGACGCTCGGGTATACTTCGCCATCCTTTACAAAAGCACTGGAACCGACCCTCGATGCCGAACACTGCCGCTGCGCTCGACCTGTTATTGCTGCCGACCTGGTTGGTACCTGTCGAACCTGCTGGCGTTGTCCTCAAGGATCATGGCCTGGGCATCCGTGACGGGCGCATCGTCTTCATCGGCCCACGTTCCGCCGCACTGAAGCTTAATGCAACCGAAACCCGCGAACTGCCGGACATGTTGCTCAGCCCCGGCCTGATCAATGCCCACGGGCATGCGGCAATGACTCTGTTTCGTGGTCTGGCCGATGATCTGCAGTTGATGACCTGGCTGGAAAACCATATCTGGCCTGCCGAGGCCAAATGGGTCGACGAGGCATTTGTCCGCGATGGAACCGACCTTGCCATCGCCGAGCAGCTCAAAGGTGGCATCACCTGTTTCTCTGACATGTATTTCTTCCCGAAGGTTGCCAGCGAGCGCGTGCACAACAGCGGTATTCGTGCGCAGATCGCGATTCCGATCCTCGATTTCCCGATCCCCGGCGCCAGCACGGCGGATGAAGCCATTCGTCAAGGCGTCGAGTTGTTTGGCGATCTCAAGCATCACGAACGCATCAAAATCACTTTCGGCCCCCATGCACCCTACACTGTGGGCGATGAAAACCTGGAAAAAATCCGGGTGATCGCCGAAGAGCTGGACGCTTCGATCCACATGCACGTGCATGAAACCGCCTATGAGGTGCAGCAATCGGTCGAACAGCGCGGCGAACGACCACTGGCCCGCCTCGCTCGCCTGGGCATGCTGGGGCCACGCTTCCAGGCCGTACATATGACCCAGATCAGCGATGACGACCTGGCCCTATTGGTAGAAAGCAATACCACTGTCATTCATTGCCCGGAGTCGAACCTGAAGCTGGCCAGCGGTTTCTGCCCGGTGGAGCGTTTGTGGCAGGCCGGAGTCAATGTCGCCGTGGGCACCGATGGCGCGGCCAGCAACAATGACCTGGACCTGCTCGGCGAAACCCGAACTGCAGCATTACTGGCCAAGGCTGTCGCGGGCTCGGCCACCGCCCTGGATGCCCATCGCGCCTTGCGCATGGCCACCCTCAATGGCGCCCGGGCTCTGGGAATCGAAGCCGAAGTCGGCTCGCTGGAAGTCGGAAAAGCAGCCGATATCGTGGCATTCGACCTCTCCGGCCTGGCCCAGCAACCGGTCTATGACCCGGTTTCGCAGCTTATATACGCCACAGGGCGGGACTGCGTGAAACACCTTTGGGTCGCCGGCAAACAACTGCTCGACGACCGTCGCCTGACACGCTTGGATGAGGAACAACTGGTCACCACCGCCAAGGCCTGGGGCCAGCGCATCAGCGGCCGCACCGACTAGTGCCGTATCGTATGGCGCCGTACCGAATAGTAAGACTCCCCGGATTCACCGCCGGGGCGACAGGATTTTTCAAGTTTTAGAGGACTTAAACCATGAGCAACGTCGACTACGCCGAAATCGCCAAATTCGAAGCCCTGGCCCATCGCTGGTGGGACCGTGATAGCGAGTTCAAACCGCTGCACGATATCAACCCGCTGCGGGTCAACTGGATTGACGAGCGCGTCAACCTTGCCGGCAAAAAAGTTCTCGACGTCGGTTGCGGCGGCGGCATCCTCAGCGAAGCCATGGCCCAGCGCGGCGCCACCGTGACGGGCATCGACATGGGCGAAGCGCCGCTGGCAGTCGCCCAGCTGCATCAGCTGGAATCCGGTGTGAACGTCGAATACCGGCAGATCACCGCCGAAGCCCTGGCCGAAGAAATGCCGGAGCAGTTCGACGTGATCACCTGCCTGGAAATGCTCGAACACGTACCAGACCCTTCCTCGGTGATCCGTGCCTGTTTCCGCATGGTCAAGCCCGGCGGCCAGGTGTTCTTCTCCACCATCAACCGCAACCCGAAGGCTTACCTGTTCGCCATCGTCGGGGCCGAATACATCATGAAGCTGTTGCCTCGCGGCACCCATGACTTCAAGAAATTCATCCGCCCTTCCGAGCTCGGCGCCTGGAGCCGCTTGGCCGGCCTGACCGTCAAGGACATCATCGGCCTGACCTACAACCCGCTGACCAAGCACTACAAATTGGCGGCCGACGTGGACGTCAACTACATGATCCAGACCCTGCGCGAGGAGTAAGCCGATGCGAATCAGAGCAGTTCTTTTCGACATGGACGGCACTCTGCTCGACACCGCGCCGGACTTCATCGCGATCTGCCAGGCGATGCGTGCCGACCGCGGCTTGCCGCCGATCAACGACAAGCACATTCGCGATGAAATCTCCGGCGGAGCCAGGGCAATGGTTGCGGTGACCTTCTCCATGGATCCGGAATCACCGGGGTTCGAGGAGCTGCGCCTGGAGTTTCTGGAACGCTATCTCGTGGGTTGTGCAGTCCACAGCAAGCTGTTCGACGGCATGGGCGAACTGCTGGCCGACATCGAGAAGGCCAACCTTATCTGGGGTGTGGTCACTAACAAGCCGCTGCGCTTCGCCGAGCCGATCATGCAGCAACTTGGCCTGGCCGAGCGCTCCGCATTGTTGATCTGCCCGGATCATGTGAAGAACAGCAAACCGGACCCGGAGCCGTTGATCCTGGCCTGCAAGATGCTCGACCTGGACCCCGCCAGCGTGTTGTTCGTCGGCGATGACCTGCGCGATATCGAATCGGGTCGCGATGCTGGCACCCGGACCGCAGCCGTGACCTTCGGCTACATCCACCCGGATGATAATCCGCGGCATTGGGGTGCGGATGTGGTGGTTGATCATCCGCTGGAGTTGCGCAAGGTGCTTGATAGCGCGCTCTGCAGCTGCTGAACCAATCCGCGTTCTGTAGGAGCGAGGCTTGCCCGCGAAGGCGTCCTTGAAATCGCCTTCGCCGGCAAGCCTGGCTCCTACAAAGTCTGTTTCTGACTTTGAGGTTTTTATGTTTGATTATTCCGCCCGCCCCGATTTGCTCAAGGATCGGGTCATTCTCGTCACTGGCGCCGGTCGTGGCATCGGTTGCGCCGCAGCAAAAACCTACGCCGCCCATGGCGCGACCGTGCTGCTTTTGGGCAAGACCGAAGGCAACCTGACCCAGGTCTATGACGAAATCGAAGCCGCCGGCCATCCGCAACCGGCCGTAATCCCGTTCAATCTGGAAACTGCCCTCCCCCATCAATACGATGAGCTGGCGGCGATGATCGAGAGTGAATTCGGCCACCTCGATGGCTTGCTGCACAACGCCTCGATCATAGGTCCGCGCACACCGATCGAGCAGCTCTCAGGTGAAAACTTCATGCGCGTGATGCAAGTCAACGTCAACGCCATGTTCATGCTCACCAGCACCCTGCTACCGCTGCTCAAGCTGTCGCAGGACGCCTCGGTGGTGTTCACCTCCAGCAGCGTCGGACGCAAGGGGCGTGCGTACTGGGGCGCTTACGGCGTCTCCAAATTTGCCACCGAAGGCCTGATGCAGACACTGGCTGACGAAGTCGATACCGTGGCACCGGTACGCTCCAATAGCATCAACCCCGGCGCCACGCGCACCAGCATGCGTGCGCAGGCATACCCGGGAGAAAACCCGCTGCATAACCCGACGCCCGAGGAGATCATGCCGGTCTATCTGTACCTGATGGGTCCGGATAGCACCGGGATCAACGGCCAGGCTTTCAACGCCCAGTAGTGCCGTACGTCGGTTTTGTGCCGCGTCGTCTTCCCGACGCGGCACTCAAGGAACGTCGTGTTTTTAGTCAATCGACTGTCGCAGAATTCGACTCGCCCCTCTTGGCGTAAATCAATTATCTGATTTATAACGATTTTTTAGATTTAAGCTCTATTGGCACGACTTTCGCTGAGTAGTTTCCCAAACACACTTTTTGAAAGCGATCGAGTCGGATCAGCGTCGACAGGCTCCTAATCCTGTACAAAGCGGATTAAACTTGTACGAAATGTCCTACGGGACTGACGGATCAGTATGACGCGCAGCTCACAGCCGCTCTCACCCAGCTTGTAAGACAGCCTTACTGCTCAAGGGCGCACGCCATATGAAATCACCTTCCCAGACCAACGCAATTGACTTCGACAGCGCCAAATTGCAACGCCTGGGCTTTGGTCAGCAGCAACCCACTCTGGAAAGACCAGTCAGTCTTGCGCAACTGCGCCAGCAGCTGAACATGCAGCTGCAAACCAGTCTTGAGCCACAACGGATACTCGGACTGTTCTTCCGCGAGATTCAGCGCATCGTACCGCTTGATGCCTTGAGCTATGAGCACAAGAGCAGTGACCTGCGCCTGGAATTCGGCCAACGCGGCCACCACTCGCTCAGTTACAGCCTTAGCCATGAAGGCGAACATTTGGGTGAACTGGTGTTTCGCCGCAACCAGCGTTTCAGCGAGCAGGAGCAAGGTAGTCTCGAATCGCTGCTGGCCGCGCTGCTCTACCCGATGCGCAACACCCTGCTCTATCGCGCCGCGACCCAAAGCGCGTTGCGTGATCCGCTGACGGACACTGGCAATCGCATCGCCATGGACCAGACGCTGCAGCGAGAAATCGAAGTTTCGCGGCGCCACCAGCAACCCCTGTCTTTATTAATGCTGGACATCGACCACTTCAAATTGATCAACGACACCCATGGGCACAGTGTCGGCGATGATGTGCTCAAAGCGGTCGCTGCATCGATCAAGAGTCAGTTGCGTAATGTGGATATGGTGTTTCGCTACGGTGGCGAAGAGTTCCTTGTCTTGCTCTCAAATACCACCCGGGAAGCAGCGGCGATAGTGGGTGAGCGGCTACGATTTGCAGTGCAGGCGGAGGAATACATCGCCGATGGCCGCACGATTGAACTGACCATCAGCCTTGGCTGCTCAACCCTGTTGCCAGGTGAGTCAGCCGATAGCCTGTTGCGTCGGGCCGACAACGCGCTGTATATCGCCAAGCGCGAGGGGCGTAACCGGTTGACGATGGCGGGCTGAATTCAGCGACACTGCAAACCAAATGTGGGAGCGGCGGTGCGACGATTCGACTTGCTCGCGAAAGCGGAGCGTCAGTCGACATTGAAGTTGCCTGACACCACGCCTTCGCGAGCAAGTCGAATCGTCGCACCGCCGCTCCCACAGTTTTTTATTGCGTGTTACTCAGATCAGCTCTCGGCCAGTGCCAGTCGCTCACGAGCTACTGGTGTTCTTTCCGCGTGCTCAAGTTGCATGCAGCGCTCCAGGAACAGATACATGTAGTCGTAGCTCTTGCACACAGCCTGACGCAATTCCACTTGCAAGGCTTTGCTCGGGTTCATGCCCGCCAGCGTGCAGATGATTTCCAATGCCTCCCATGGATGGGCATCGTCGTACTGCGCATGCATCTTCAGCCACTTCATCGCACGCTTGCGATCTTCCTCGGGGAACGATGCCGCGTACACACCATTGGAACAGACCACCGCCGACCACTCTCCGGTTGCACCTTCAATGGCGTAGTTGGTCGCGGCAATGGCCACGATCAGCGAATCCGCGGAACTTGTGTGCCAGCACCAGTGACTCAAGGCATGAAGTTCCGGAGCCACCTGTTGCGCCTGCAGATCCTCCAGGCTGACACCGTGAGCCCGGCTCCAGTGCACCCAGTAATCGGCATGGTTCAATTCGACGCGAATGTTGCGCATCAGCCAGCGACGCGCCATGTCTTCGCCCGGATGGCGGGCAAAACGGGTCTTGGTCAGGTTTTGTGCCATGTATAACGCGAACTGTTCGACCACCGGCCAGCCACCAATGAGGTACTGACGCATGGTCTTTGCACTGAGCTTGTTGTCACGCATGCGCTGATACAGTTCGTGTTCGACAACCCGGCGCTTGCTCTCGCTGCAATCCTGGATCAGGCGTTGGGCCCAGGCAGGATAACTTGCAGCTTCCATGAGGGGTCCGGTTCGGTTGAATGTGTCGATCACTGTCGAGCTCCTTTTGATTGTGATTGTTTTGACCGGCAAGAGACTTCAACGGAACGCGCCAGGTGCCTTGAACAACAAAGGCTGAGGCCTGGCAGGACGACTTTGCAAACTGTCGCAGGTAAACAGATGCGGGCGTTCTATGACATACCCTTGAGCGTAATCCACCCCGATCTCCAGCAATGCCTGCTCGATCTGGGGCGTCTCCACAAACTCCGCAATCGTACGTTTACCCATGACATGGCCGATGTGATTGATCACCTCGACCATCGCGCGGTTAATCGGGTCGTCCAGCATATCCTTTACGAAACTCCCGTCGATCTTCAAGAAGTCTACAGGCAAATGTTTCAAATAAGCGAATGAAGACATACCGGCGCAAAAGTCGTCCAGCGAAAAATGACAACCTAAGCCTTTGAGTTCATTGATAAATCTGATTGCACTGCCAAGATTGGAAATTGCGCTGGTTTCAGTGATTTCAAAACAAATCATTTCAGGCGGTATCGCATAATTTACGAATTGTTCACGCAGGAAGTCCAGAAACGCCTCATCCCGATAGTAGTGCCTGACAGATTTATCGCACACATCGCCAATGGCCCTTTGCGCTTTTCGGCCATGCATTGGGCAATGATCTTGAAAACGTTCTCCACGACCCAACGATCAAGGGACGTCATCAAACCGTAACGTTCGGCAGCCGGAATGAAACTGTCGGGTAAATCATGCGCCCCGCTTCATCATGCAGGCGCAACAGGATTTCGATATGTCCGCCGTCCAGATCAACATTGCCAAGCGGCGCAATTTCCTGGGAGTACAGGCAGAAGCGGTCCTCTTCCAGCGCCATGTGCAAGCGCTGCACCCAGGCCATTTCGCCGAAGCGCAAGGACAGTTCCGAATCGTCGGGGTGGTAGACCTGAACCCGGTTACGCCCCTTTTCCTTGGCCATGTAGCAGGCCATATCAGCAGCGCGCAACGAGGCTTCGAGGGTGGTTGGATTGTGCGCGACATGGACCAGACCGATACTCACGGTGGTCACGAATGGCCGGCCCTTCCAGACGAAGTGCAAGTTCTGCACGGTCTGACGCAACCCCTCGGCAACTTTCTCCGCCGCGTCCGGCCCACAGTTCTCCAACAGGATGCCGAACTCATCGCCACCGAGCCGGGCCAGGGTGTCGCCTTCGCGCAGACCCGATTGTAGAAGCGCGCAGATGTGCCGCAGCAACTCGTCACCCGCTGCATGGCCACAGGTATCGTTTACCAGTTTGAACTGATCCAGATCGAGGAACATCAGGGCATGACGCCCCGATTGCCGGGTCAAATTGTGTAGTGCCTGTTCCAGTCGATATTCGAACTCACGACGGTTGGCCAGGCCGGTCAGAGCGTCGTGGGTCGCCTGCCAGGACAGATTGGCGATGTATTGCCGCTCCTGGTCATGTCGTGCAATACCAGCACCGTGCCGCTGACTTTGCCGGCGTTGCGGATCGGCGCGCCTACCAGGGTGACCGACACCGTGCTGCCGTCCAGGCGCTGAATCAGTTTGGAATGCTCGCTGCCGCCGCTGAGCTGACCGCTCAAAATGCGTTCGATCAGGGTAAAACCATCGGTCTGCGCATTCTCGTCCAACAGATTGAACAGCGCCGCCAGCGGCAAACCGGTCGCCTGCTCCGCTTTCCAGTGGGTCAACGCCTCGGCGGCCGGGTTCATGTAGGCGATGGCTCCCGCCACATCGGTGGTGATCACCGCGTCACCGATCGATTGCAGGGTGATCTGCGCCCGATCTTTCTCCAACTGCAGGGCATCGGCAAATGCGTGCCGCTGCTTGAGCAGTTTATGGGTGCGCATCAGGGCCAATGCAATCAAACCCAGGGCGGTGGCGAGGTTGATCACCAGCAGCAAACGAAGAATGACCCGCGACCCCTCACCCAGGGCATCGCTGAAAGCCTTAGCCGCTGGCGTCACCTCATCGTTGATCGCGAATATCTGCTCCTTCCAGCGCTGGATGTCCACGTCGGAAGTTGGGCGGGCGGCGATGTGCTGGTGCATGTCCCGCGCAACGTCATCGAGCTTGACCAGATACGAGTCGCCCACGGTCCAGAGGTCGATGGCTTTTTCGAGGTAGCTGAAGTGCCGGAAATTGAGGTACAGCCAGATCAGGCTGGAGACATCATCCGGATGGTTACCGCCCTTGAGGATCGCCGCACGCGCCGCTTCGATATTCGGTGGCTGAAGATCCAGCGCCACACGCAACTCGTGACCGCCCTGGGGCACGGCAATGGCGTTCTGGAATTTATGAAAAATCTCTTCGTCACCGCTGTCGGCGTAGAGATTGAGGTAATAGATAGCGTCTTTCTGGCCCTTGGACCACAGGCTTTCACCGGCAACGTAGCCACGAACCGCCGAAAGAACATAAAGACTGACACCACCCAGCAAGGCCTGAAACAGCACGACGGCAATAAATGGCCAGACGATGCCCAACAACCGTGGCGTTCCGAGAGTCCGCGTTTGATTCATGTGTTCCCTTGCATTAGCACTGCTTGATCGTCTTCCGGACGTAATCGCTACCGCTAGACTAGGGGCGTTCCCGATTCCGGCAAGCGCCGATCAGTCTCAGTTCAGTCCAAATGCCGGCATACATATCTACAGCCACATCAGGTTTCGAGATCGATTTACTGGGCACTCCAGGTATCCCCATGTTTTGCGGGATTCTTTCATAAGGAGTGCGACATGACATCAATACTATTAGCTGAACCCGAAACATCGGCTGCCGAAGAACTTCGCGCCAGACAAGCTCTTGGACTTGATGACGGCCCGGATATCGACGCTTTGATCCCCCAACCCACCGCCGAGGATCGAAGACGGTTCAACGCCTTGCTACGCGCGATACCCGCCCTCGCGCAATCCATGACCATCGACATGTACAAGGCAAAACTCATCAATGTTCAAATCGTCGACACCGTAAAATCTGCATGACCGGCAAGTCCTCCTTGATCCGTCATCTGGGCGGCGATGTTCTGCATCCCGCGTCCGCAGAAGAACTGCGTGCAACGCCCTCGGTATTCCTCCTACGGATACTGAACTCGGCCGAAGCACAGGATCTGGCAGACCGGCTGCTCCAGAAGCTCAAGTGGTACGGTGCACACGCCGGCGAACAGACGCCGACGTCCGTACGCAATCAACTGATTTGCAAAGCCATATGCCTCTACGTTCACGAGTCGTCGGTTGACGATTCGCTAGAACTCGCCGGCTTCCGCTGGCAAGACCCGGCACACTGGGGCAAAAGCTACCAGACCCTGCGCAGCGATTTCGAACAGCACTTGCTGCGCACCCGGCGGGTCGCCAATACCAATGAGGCGATATTGCTGGCGCACGTGTTCCAGACCCGACTTTCAAAGGACTTCGCCGTGGGCGATATCCCTTCTGACCTTCGTTACAAGAGCTCGGTGGTGTGGGTGAACTTCATGCATGGCGTGCTGCTGGCCGATGAACTTGGCCTGGGTCGATTGCAGCCGTTGTCCTTTCAACAGCTCGTCAACCTGCCTCTGGAGCACAGCGTTAGTGCTTCACCCGAAGAGCTTGAGAAAATTGCGCGACTGAGGTTGAGCCCTGCTCTGGAATGGGCAGTCTGCATGGGCATCGTTCAATCGCGAACGGCATCCGACTACGACGAACAGGATATCAAGCAGGCGATGACGGCCCTGGAAAGCCAAAGCGAAAGCCTGAGCAAGGCAGTGCTGTCACTGGATTTACGACCCCCAGAAAGACTGAAGATGGCCAACAGATTAAAGATGATCAGTTTGGCAAATTCGCACTCGAATCTGACGGGTACAGGTTTTTCCCTAATGATCCACCTGGCAGCGGGCCCAGAGACACGCCGACATTGAAGCTACCAGGCTACGCGTTTCTCGACCTCTATGCAGATGGTCAATTCGATGACGGACAAAGATGGATTGTCACCGCGTCCGATGGCAAAACGCGAACCAGCCAAACGTTCAGGATCGACGAACAGCGAACATGCTATTCAGAACGCAAGGATCCCGCAGGAATTTACAGACAGGTTTTTTCCGGGGGGATCCCCATTCCGTCTGGCAGGACGTTGCCGGATGTCAACGCGCAGTTTGAAACCAACTTCAAGAACTACCTCTCAACCATCAGGACGGCCTATCAGACCCTGATCGTCAGTCTGCTGGCCTCACTGCCACTGGCTGAACGCCGGGCGCTGGAACAAGGTGAGGTCCAGCTACTGAGATTGCGGCAGACAGTCAGAAAAGACGGACAGTCTGAAGACATCCGGGCAAGGAAAGGTTTCCTTCTAAAGCTGACCCACAACGATGAAATCACCTATTACGAACTCATCCCGAGCGCCGGCGTCATTCGACTACGAACCGGCTTGAGGTTTTCTACAATCAACGGCGTTCGCACCGAGTTCCCATTGCACGCCTCTATCCCCGGACAAACTTACTCTCCCGAGCACAATATCAGCACTTCGCTCCTACTGGACTGGTCCGCCCACGTCCATGGCACGGTGCCCACAAAATTGGCGTACTGCATAGGATTTCTCGATACCGTGGGGTTCATGCCAGCAGCGGTATCACCCGGCTCAGCCGTTATCGGCAGTGAAGTAACAGCGCTGACATCCCGACTGAATGCAGTGGCCCGCTACATCGCATCGAACTTTCTGTACGTCGATGAACAGCAGCTGCGTATCCAATCCCGCGGCATGACTGTCTTCGACACCATCAGGGCCAGAACTGAAAAACGACTGGAAACGCTCACAGAGATTGCCAAAGGGTTTGTGCCCTTCTGGGGCAGCATTGAAGACCTTTTGTCGGACGACACCAATAAAAAACTATTAGGCGCGGCCGGGATCTTGCTGGATCTGGCTTCATTCCTCTGCCCCATCGGGAAGTTCATGTCAGGCTCGGTACGCTTAATCAGGGCCGCAAGCGGTGCCTCACACATGGTCGTCAAAGCGAGTCTGCCTCCCTTTTCAACGCTGAGCCGCAAACTTCTGACCGCTTCGCTGAAAAACCTGAATCCGCTGGACGGCGTTCCGATGCTGCTCAAGACAATGGGAAGCGGCGCCGGGAGAGGGCTGCTTACAGCAGGTCGAGTGAGTCTTGCCGGAATAAAAAGACTGACAGGACACGCCGACAACTACCGACTGCTCCACAATCTGCCCCAAGCAATCGATCCCGGGAGTTGGAAACCATTGACGAACAACGATCGACTGGCAACGCTCAACGGCGTCGATGACGTACTCGTTCGCCATACAAACCCGTCTGATTTAAATCGATTCCATCTTGTCGACCCTACCACCTCTTTGTCCTACGGCCCGCGCCTGCGCAATGACCACCTCGTGCCAGGCCGGTCAACCTTCAAGACACTGCCCCAGAGCGAATCCCATGTTCTGGCAGAACTGCCGGAAAACGCCCATATCCGTGAAATACTTGAGGTCGATGGTCGAGCCACGATGTTGATTGATGACATCCCCTATCGCCTGGACGGCAATCAGCTGCGCCGCGCCGACCTGATCGACGATCAGTCGATGTTCAAATCATCGCCTTGTCGGGTACGGCGCGCGCCGGGTTCCGAAGTATGCAGAACGAGTTACGTCACCCGTGACCCGGCGCCGACGCCGGCCATTGGCAGTTACGACGAAAGCAAAGATTGGGCGCCGTGGTTCGGAGACAGTATCTATACGCCGGCCACTGCGGATCGGGCGATGTTGCTTAAAACCCTGAAGAAAAAAGCCGACTCCCGGCCACGATGGAGTTTCAGAAAGGGATTTACGGGAGGATCAAGGTGAGTATTCCCTATGGGACCCAGAATCAATTTGATACCTTCGAGGCCGGTGCCACCATCATCCCGGCCATGGACGGTTCGAAGCACTATGTGTTCACCCGGTTGGATGCTGGAGCTTTTTACGTCGCCGAACTGGCACAAGGACAAAGCACAAGAAACGCGCTGAGTTTCAAGAAAGCATCCACATTGTCGGAAGATCTCAAAGCAGAATTGCTGACTGTCTACACCGGATCGTTGAATGCCAACAATGTGGCACGGATTCACGGAACAGAAGCGGTGGAACGTGCGTTGAAAACAATGGAAGAAATTGCCATTCCGATTGGCGGTCATTTGAACCCGCCCGATACGCTCAAGCTGCTCAAGGTCGATACAAGTCCAGGCGAAGCGGTGCTGTTCGATCACTCGACACGAATGATTGTCACCCAACTGCCGAAAGGTACGGCAAGCTGGTCGCGCAGCAAGGTCGCGTCAGAAGCCTTCCGTCAAAGAACAGTGGAAATTTTCGACACATTGTTCCTTGAGCCGAGCATCGTGCTGAACAATGCCGACAGCGCATTGAGGATCGACAGCACAATGAAAAAGCTTCACAACCTAATCCCTCGTCAGCAGCGCTCGTTCAATGCGAGAAACATCGCCTACGCCGAAGTTGCCACCGCCACCGGGAAGCGGGAGGTCTATGTAAGCGTTTCGGGAGCGCAGGGGGCGACCGGGCATCTGCCTTTGTTCAGACATAATCTTGGCGCAGATCAGGTCAAGTCAGGCGAAACGACCTACTTCAATGTTGATATGAACGAAGTTTTTCCCAGCACATCACTCCTTGTGTCTGATGAAGGCAAATTACTCGCTGTGCCGGCGACAATAAAAGATATTGAAAGCTATAGCCCGACACTGACTCGCAAGCCCACGTCACTGGACAGCGAAAGCAAGTTGATCAGCGTGATTCGCGAAAAATACCCCGATCCCAGATCAATCGAATCGGTTAACGTCGCCACCACCATGCCGCCCTGTGAATCCTGTTCGGTTGTTATCAAGGAGTTCGGTTTCGACGGCGGTGAAAATACCCTGAACGTCATGTGGCACTGATCTAGTGCTGCTGCAAATGCCCATACAGCTTGGCATACAACCCACCATCGGCAATCAACTGCTGATGATCGCCATCTTCGGCAATTTGCCCGCCATCGAACACCAGCACCCGGTCGGCCTGCTTCACGGCCGACAACCGGTGCGCAATGATCAACGTGGTGCGGTTGCTCAGGAACCGCGCCAGTGCTTGGTGCAGGTTGTACTCGGTGGCGGCATCCAGTGCTGAAGTGGCCTCGTCGAGAATCACCACCTTCGGTTCGGCCAGCACCATCCGCGCAATCGCCAGACGTTGCCGTTGACCGCCAGACAAACGCACGCCGGATCGCCCGACGATGCTGTCCAGACCATTGGGCAGATCGCGGATCGTGGCGTGCAATTGCGCGATTTCCAGCGCCTGCCAGCAAGCCTCGTCGCTGCGCTCACGACCCATGGTCAGGTTGGCGCGCACGGTGTCGTTGAACAGTGCCGGATGTTGCAGGACCACGGCGACGTTTTCCCGCACGGTTTCAAGACCGATTTCTTGCTGGGTCGAACCGCCGAAGCGGATGGTCCCGGCCAGTGGCGTATAGAGCCCCAGCAGCAACTGCACCAGTGTGCTTTTACCGCCGCCACTGGCACCGACGATCGCGACCTTTTCGCCGGGGGCGATGGACAGGTTCATCTGGTTCAACACCAGTTCGTCGCCGTAGCCGAAACTCAAGCCCTGCACCTCGATGCCCACGGTCTCACGACCAGTGAACGGGTCGACGCCGTTGGGATATTCCGGCTCATCGGCCCGAGCCAGCAGTTCGTTGATCCGCGATAGCGCACCGCCGGCGGCGTAGTAGGCATATTGCAGGTTCAACAGTTGTTCCACCGGACCAATCATGAACCACAGGTAGCTGAACACCGCGAGCATCTGGCCGATGGACAGGTCGGAAAACAGTACGGTGAGCATGGCGGCGGCACGAAAGATATCGATGCCGAACTGGAACAGCAAACCGCTGGCACGGTTCGAGGCGTCGGTTTTCCACTGCGAATTGACCGCGTAATCGCGAACTTCCCTGGCGCGCAGCCCCAATCGGCCAAGGAAAAAACCCTGACGGTTACCGGCGCGAACTTCCTGGATCGCGTCCAGGGTTTCGGTCAATGCCTGGGTGAAGCGCGAAGTGCTGTCGTTCTCGAGTTTCTTCAGGTGCTTGACCCGTTTGCCCAACTGCACCGTGGCGTAGATCACCAGCGGGTTGAACAACAGAATCAGCAGCGCCAGTTTCCAGTGCATCCACATCAGAATCCCTGCGGTGCCGACCAGCGTCAGCATGGCCACGAGGAAACGACTTAGGGTCTCACCGACGAATTTGTCCAGGGTATCCAGATCGGTGACCAGGTGCGTGGTTACCGTGCCACTGCCCAGGCTTTCGTATTCACCCAGCGAGATGCGCTTGAGTCGCTCGATCAGGCGGATGCGAATGCGGTACACGATGTCCTTGGCCAACGCGGCGAACAGCCGCGCTTGTACCACGTTAAACAGCAGTGCCGCACACCGCAGTGTCAGGGTCACCAGCAGCATCAGGCCAATGTAGCCCGCGGCTTTCTGCCAGACCTCGGGCAGCGCAAGGTTCATGACTTTCAGCGCCGCATCGCCATGCCCCAGCAGCACTTCGTCCACCAGCAATGGCAGGAGCAACGGGATCGGTACGCTGCACAGGGTCGCCAGCACGGCTATGCCGTTGGCGATCCACAGGGATTTTTTGTGATGAAGGGCCAGGCGACGGATTTCCGCCCAGCTTAAACGGTCGACACGTATTGCAGGTGGCACATCGTCGGGCAGGTCATGCACAGGCAGCGCGCTCCAGCCAGCGGCCGAGCAGCGCAGACAGCACGCTGAGCGGCTGATAGCCGTTGGTCAAAAGCGCCAATTGACCATTTCGCTCAGCCAGCAAGGTAGGGAACCCGGCGATGCCAAGATCCTGGACCCAGGTGAAATCGGCAGCGGTTGCGGCGTGCGTATCGGCACGGTCGAATGCGGCGGCGAATTCGATGCGTGGCAGGCCAGCCTGTTCTGCCAGTTCCACCAGAACGCTGGCGTGGGTAACGTCGCGCCCTTGCGCGTAAAACGCATGCTGAATCAGCCCGAGCAGCTTCCACGCGCAATCCGGCGCCAGACCGCGCGCCGTCACCAAAGCTCGGCAGGCAGGTTCGGTGTCGTAGACAAATCCTTCGGGCAAGGCACCCTCGAGCTTGAACGGCTGGCCGGTGGCCTCAGTGACCGCCTGCCAGTGTTTAAGGATGTAGCGCCGGGTCGTAGGCTCCAGCGCCGCACCACTGCCGGTGCGCAAACCGCCCACCACCAGATGCACGTCCACACCTGCCGCCGCCGCCTGCTCGACCAATGCGTTAGCTACCGGAGCAAAGCCCCAGCACCAGGAACACATCGGGTCCATCACATAGAGCAGTCGGCATGCAGACATGGTTTCAGGCCTCGGAAGATGTTTGCTTGTAGTTGTAGCCTATCGGGTGAGGCATGTTGCGAGCCTTGGCCAGCTCGATCTGCTTTTGCCGATCGATGGCGCTGCGGCGGGTTTTCTCGCTCAGACTGTCCCAGCAATGCGGGCAACTGATACCTGCCACGTAATGCTCGGATACGCGATCTTCAACGCTGACCGGTGTGCGGCAGGCATGACATTGATCGTAGTCGCCTTCGCTCAGATCGTGGCGAACCGTCACGCGGTTATCGAACACAAAGCAGTCGCCCTGCCACTTGGTTTCTTCCTGAGGCACCTCTTCGAGGTACTTCAGAATGCCGCCCTTGAGGTGATAGACCTCATCGAAGCCTTCGCTGAGCATGTAGCTCGACGCCTTTTCGCAACGGATGCCGCCGGTGCAGAACATCGCGACCTTCTTGTGCACGGCCGGGTCGAAGTTGGCTTTGATGTAGTCGGGAAATTCGCGAAAACTGGTGGTTTTCGGATCGATCGCGCCTTCGAAGGTGCCGATCGACACTTCATAGTCGTTGCGGGTATCGATCAACAATACCTCAGGGTCGTTGATCAGCGCGTTCCAGTCCTGCGGTTCAACGTAGGTGCCGACCTTTTTGTTCGGGTCCACGCCTTCAACGCCGAGGGTGACGATTTCTTTCTTGAGCTTGACCTTGGTGCGGTAGAACGGCTGCTCGTCGCAGTACGACTCTTTGTGGTCGATGTCGTCCATGCGCGGGTCGTTCTTGAGCCAGGCCAACAGCCCGTCGATGCCTTCGCGGCTGCCGGACACGGTGCCGTTGATGCCTTCTTCGGCGATCAGCAATGTGCCTTTGATGCCGTTGTCGACCATCGCTTGCAGCAGGGGCTCGCGCAGGGCGACGTAATCTTCCAGGGTGACGAACTTATACAGTGCCGCCACGACAATCTGTTGTGTCATGGGTAAATCTCCAGGTGGCTACCCTCGTAAAGGGTGAACCGGATGCGAAAAAAAACGCGCCGTTTAAGCGGCGCGTTGCATAGTCTAACAAAAATAAACGCTTCTCTGTAGGAGCCGGCTTGCTGGCTAAGGCGGCGCATCAATCGACATTGATGGCGGCTGATACACCGCTTTCGCCAGCAAGCCGGCTCCTACAGGTGGTGACCTCAGTGCTTGCTACCGCCGGCACAGGTCGGCGAAGCCGGAGCCGCATCGATCTGCGCCCATTCTTGCGGCGTGTAGGTATGCAGCGCCAACGCATGGAATTCGCCCATCAGCTCGCCGAGCGTGCCGTAGACTTTCTGGTGACGCTTGACGCGATTCAACCCCTCGAACTGCTGGCTGACCACCACGGCCTTGAAGTGAGTCTGCAACCCGCGGCTGTGCATGTGACTTTCATCCAGCACTTGCAGATGCTCGGGCTGTAACAGGCCCAGCGTCGATTCGATACGTTGTTGCATGGTCATACCGAACTCCGCTTAAGGCTTTTTCTTGGCTGGAGCGGCCGCATCTTTCGGCGTCAGCTCGGCAGTCATGTCAGCCAGCAATTTGTTGACCACAGGTACTGCGCTTTCGAGCTTGGCCTGAGTCATCTGGGCCGATTGCTGAGTCAGCTGCGGCATTTTTTCCAGGACTTTCTTGCCCAATGGAGACTGGTAGAACGCAACCAGGTCCTTGAGCTCGGATTCGCTGAAGTTGGTGGTGTAGAGCTTGACCATGTCCGGTTTCAGCTTGTTCCAGCCAATGGCCTGGTCCAGAGCGGCGTTGGCCTTGGCCTGGTAGGTTTCCAATACGGCTTTTTTCGAATCCGGGGCTTTGGTTTGCTGGAAGCGCTGAGCAAACATTTGCTGCACTTGCATGTATACCGGAGTGCCCAATTTGTCAGCATGCGCCAGGGTCAGGAAAGCCTCGGCACTGGCGTTGTGGCTGGCGGTATCGGCAAAAACCTGGCCGCTGGCACAAACCAATGCAACCGCGGTACAGATGGCACGAAGACGAGTCATCGAGTTTCCTTTTCTAGCAGGCGAGGTAAAACCCCAAGGACGTCCATTCTGCGCCTAAAAAAGTGTGTCACTCAACCCCAAGCCTTGTCGTGCCTGATTTAGAGGGTTCAATGGCCAGAATCGAGACTGATGGAACCCCGTCCGTCGATCATGGCCTAAACTGCGCAATCAACTACAGGAGTGTGACCGATGAGCCGTATCGAAACCGACAGCCTTGGCCAGGTTGAAGTCCCGGATGACGCCTATTGGGGCGCTCAGACGCAACGCTCGCTGGTCAACTTCGCCATTGGCACCGAACGTATGCCGCTGGCAGTGCTGCACGGCCTGGCCCTGATCAAGAAAGCCGCGGCACGGGTCAACGACCGCAATGGCGATCTGCCCGCCGACATTGCCCGACTGATTGAACAAGCTGCCGACGAAGTGCTCGACGGCAACCACGACGACCAGTTCCCGTTGGTGGTGTGGCAGACCGGCAGCGGCACTCAGAGCAACATGAACGTCAACGAAGTGATCGCCGGACGCGCCAACGAACTGGCTGGCAACCCTCGCGGCGGCAAGTCCCCGGTGCACCCCAACGATCATGTCAATCGCTCCCAGAGCTCCAACGACTGCTTCCCCACTGCCATGCACATCGCCGCGGCCCAGGCTGTGCAGCAGCACTTGTTGCCGGCGATCAGTGAACTGTCTGGCGGACTGGCCGAACTGGCGGCCCGCCACATGAAACTGGTCAAGACCGGGCGCACGCACATGATGGACGCGACGCCGATTACCTTTGGCCAGGAAGTCTCGGCGTTCATAGCGCAGCTCGATTACGCCGAACGGGCGATCCGCAACGCCCTGCCAGCAGTGTGTGAATTGGCCCAGGGCGGTACGGCGGTAGGCACGGGGCTAAATTCGCCTCACGGTTTCGGTGAAGCCATTGCAGCCGAACTGGCCGCCCTTTCCGGACTGCCGTTCATCACCGCACCGAACAAATTCGCCGCCCTGGCAGGGCATGAGCCGCTGACCACGCTCTCCGGCGCGCTGAAAACCCTCGCCGTCACCCTGATGAAAATTGCCAACGACTTGCGCTTGCTGGGCTCCGGGCCGCGCGCCGGATTCGCCGAAGTGAAGCTGCCGGCCAACGAACCCGGCAGCTCGATCATGCCGGGCAAAGTCAACCCGACCCAGTGCGAAGCACTGTCGATGCTGGCGTGTCAGGTACTGGGCAACGACGTGACCATCGGGTTTGCGGCTAGCCAGGGTCACCTGCAACTGAACGTGTTCAAACCGGTGATCATCCACAACCTGTTGCAATCGATCCGTCTGCTGGGCGATGGCTGCAGCAACTTCCAGCAGCATTGCATCGCCGGGTTGGAGCCGGACGCCAGGAAAATGGCTGAGCATCTGGAACAAGGGTTGATGCTTGTGACAGCGCTGAACCCGCATATTGGCTATGACAAATCGGCGGAGATTGCCAAGAAGGCTTACAGCGAAGGGCTGACGCTGCGTGCGGCGGCGTTGCAGTTGGGATATCTGACCGATGAACAGTTTGATGCTTGGGTAAGGCCGGAGAATATGCTGGAGGCTGGGGCCAAGGGCTGAGTCAGTCTTCGCGGGCAAGCCTCGCTCCTACAGGGTTTGCGTCGATCACATTTTCCGTGAACGACGCAAACCCTGTAGGAGCGAGGCTTGCCCGCGAAGAACGATGACGCGGTTTAATTGGCTGCAATCCGCACCTTTCGCGCCTTCAACCCCGCTATCAACGACGGCCCCAACGCCACCAGCGCCGACCCCAGCACCACCAACACCGCCCCGCCATACCCCAGACCATTGATCGTCTCGGCATGCACATATTCCGGCCACCACCACGCGGCCATGGCGACGGCGGCAAACGTCACCAACGGCGTGATCGCCAGTGTCGCGCTGACCCGCGACGCTTCCCAATGGGCCAGGGCTTCGGCGAATGCGCCATAGGCAATCAGGGTATTCATGCAGCACGCCAGCAGCAGCCAGCCTTGCAACGGGTTCAGTTGCAGTGCTTCCAGCGGATGCACCCACGGCGTCAGCAGCAGCCCGCAGAACAGGTAGATCACCATCATCACCTGAAACGAATTCCACACCGTCAGCAACTGCTTCTGCCCCAGCGCATAAAAGGTCCAGACCGTGGAAGCCAACAGCACCAGCAACACGCCGGCGGTGTAGTCGGTCAACGAGGTAAGCAATTCACTCAGACGCTGATTGAAAAACAGGCCGAAACCGATCAGCAGCACCAGCAAGCCAATCCCCTGCCCCAGGCTGAAACGCTCCTTGAACACAAACAGACTGGCGATCAACAACATGATCGGTCCCATCTGCACCACCAGTTGCGCGGTGCCGGGGCTGAGCAGTTTCAGGCCCATCAGATACAACACGTAGTTGCCCACCAGGCCGAGCACAGCCATCAACACCAGCCAGCCCCCGCGCGGCCCGAGTACCTTGCGGCTCGGCAGACGTTTGGTCGCTGCCAGATAAATGAAAAGACAACCACCGGAAACCATCAGACGAAACCAGGTCACCGTGACCGGGTCCATCACCAACAACACTTGTTTGAGTTTGATCGGCAGGATTCCCCACAGCAGCGCGGTCAGCAAGGCCAGGAACAGACCGTAAACCCAGCGACCGGATGAAATGTGCATGCGAACCCCAAAGCCAAGAGTCAAGAACCGTCATTCTAGGCGCACCGCCGTGTGGTACACAGGGACAGTTTGCACCTCGCCGCGAATGAAACTGTGCAGGTCGGATTGGCGAGACGCCGCTGATCAGATAACCAGACACCGCAAGCGGTTTAGCATCGGTCCCAATTTTATGATCGACGCTAAACCTGTAGGAGCGAGGCTTGCCCGCGAAGGCGGCCTCACAGGCTTAACGCACCGCCTCAAACAACCCCGTAGCCCCCATCCCGCCACCCACGCACATGGTGACGATGCCGTAGCGCAGATTGCGCCGCTGCAACTCGCGAACGATGTGCCCGACCTGACGCGAACCGGTCATGCCGAATGGATGACCAATCGAAATCGAGCCGCCATTGACGTTGTACTTGTCGTTCTCGATCTCCAGCCTATTACGCGCGTACAGGCACTGTGAGGCGAATGCTTCGTTGAGTTCCCACAGATCGATGTCGGCAATCTGCAAGCCCTTGGCCTTGAGCAGTTTCGGCACGGAAAAAACCGGGCCGATGCCCATCTCGTCCGGCTCGCAACCGGCCACTGTGAAACCTCGAAAAAACGCCTTCGGCTTGAGGCCCAACTCCAGCGCTTTTTCCAGGCTCATCACCAAAGTCATGGAAGCACCGTCAGACAGCTGCGATGAGTTGCCCGCAGTCACAGATCCGTCTTCAGCAAAGACAGGCTTCAACCCGGCCAGGCTTTCCAGAGAGGTGTCGGAGCGGTTGCAGTCATCGCGATCAACGATGCCGTCGAGTATCTGCACCTGGCCTGTTGTCTTGTCTTCCACGCGGAACTTCACCGCCATCGGCACGATTTCATCGTCGAACAATCCGGAGGCTTGCGCCTGGGCGGTGCGCTGCTGGCTTTGCAGGGCGTACATATCCTGTTCTTCGCGGCTGACGTTATAGCGACGAGCGACGACTTCGGCAGTCTGCCCCATCGGAAAATAGATACCCGGCACCTGCTCCTTGAGCAGCGGGTTGATCAGATTGTCGGTGTTGACGCTTTTCATGGTCAGACTGATCGACTCGACACCACCGGCAACGATGATGTCGCTGCAGCCAGAAGCGATCTGGTTGGCGGCAATGGCGATCGCCTGCAAGCCCGACGAACAGAAGCGGTTGAGGGTCATGCCGGCGGTGCCGATGCCCAGGCGCGACAGCACTGCAACGTTGCGACCGATGTTGAAGCCTTGGGCGCCTTCGTTGGAGCCGGCGCCGACAATGCAGTCCTCGACACTGGCCGGGTCGATGCCGGTGCGCGCCAACAATGCGTTGACGCAATGCGCGGCCATGTCGTCCGGACGGGTCTGGTTGAATTTGCCGCGAAAGGATTTGGCCAGGCCGGTCCGCACGCTGTCGACGATCACCACTTCACGCATGGGATACCTCATTGTTGTTGTCGGTTGAGAGTGGACCGAGCATAAGCTCACTCAATTACCGACCGCGACAATCATTCATCCCGCGTATGCGTAACCATCGCCCTACTGCTTGCCCTTGCGCTCATGTTTATCTGATTTTTCGAACGCCTCCTCCAGCGCACGGTTGATTGTGCGCAAGACCTTGACCCGCGCCCAACGCTTGTCATTGGCCTCCACCAGGGTCCACGGCGAGATTTCAGTGCTGGTGCGGTCGACCATGTCGCCGACGGCGGTGCGATAGTCGTCCCATTTTTCGCGATTACGCCAGTCATCCTCGGTGATTTTGAAGCGCTTGAAGGGGATTTCCTCACGCTCCTGGAAGCGCTCCAGTTGCGTTTGTTTGTCGATGGCCAGCCAGAACTTGACCACGATGACTCCGGCGTCGGCGATCTGTTCTTCGAAGTCGTTGATCTCACTGTAAGCACGCAACCAGTCCGCCGGACTGCAAAAACCTTCGATGCGCTCAACCAGTACCCTGCCATACCAGGAACGGTCGAACACAGTGAATTTGCCCCGCGCCGGAAGGTGCCGCCAGAAACGCCAGAGATACGGCTGCGCCCGCTCCTCTTCGGTCGGTGCGGCAATCGGCACGATGTTGTACTGACGCGGGTCCAGTGCCGCCGCCACTCGGCGAATCGCCCCGCCCTTGCCCGCCGCATCGTTGCCTTCGAACACCGCCACCAGTGCGTGGCGGCGCATGCGTTTGTCACGCATCAATCCGGAGAACCGCGCCTGTTCGGTGATCAACTGCTCTTCATAATCATTCTTGGCCAGACACAAGGTCAGATCGAGGCTATCGAGCAGATTCACTTGATCGACGCTTGGAAAGACTGGCGCGGCGCTGACTTTTTCCGGGTGAATTTTCGGCCGCTTCAGAGCATTTTGCAGACCCTCGAGCAGAATCTTGCCCACCGCCAGGCTGCGATAATGCGCATCCATCCCGGCGATGACATGCCACGGTGCATAGTCGCGACTGGTACGGCGCAGAACGCGCTCGCCGTACTTCACAAACTTGCCGTAGGTTTCAGATTGCTGCCAGTCCAGCGGGCTGATGCGCCAGCTGTGCAGCGGGTCATCCGCCAACGCCTTGAGGCGAGCTTTCATTTGTTTTTTGGAGAGATGGAACCAGAACTTGAAGATCAGCGCGCCCTCATCGCACAACATCTTCTCCAGTCGTTCGGCGGCATTGATGCTCTGATCGAGCCTGGGATCCTTGATCAAGCCATGAACCCGGGCTTGCAGCATCTGGCTGTACCAGTTGCCGAAAAAAACCCCCATGCGGCCCTTGGCCGGCAGCATCCGCCAGTATCGCCACGCCGGTGGCCGCGACAGTTCTTCATCGGTCTGCTGATCGAAGGTACGGACTTCGATCAAACGCGGATCCATCCATTCATTGAGCAACTTGACCGTCTCGCCCTTGCCGGCACCTTCGATGCCGTTGATCAGGATGATCACCGGGAAGCGTTTTTGCTGCTGAAGTTCGAACTGCGCTTCGAGCAAGGCTTCGCGCAGGGCCGGCACTTCGGCGTCGTAGGTTTCTTTGTCGATGGCGTGATCGATTTCGGCGGATTCAAACATGGATGACTCCCTTGCAGATGTGAGCAAGACTAGCGGATTGACCCTGTGGGAGCGAGCTTGCTCGCGATGGATTCAAGAGCAGCGCGTTCATTCAGCAAGCACGCGTTATCGTTAACGACCATCGCGAGCAAGCTCGCTCCTACAGTGTCCAGGTCAAGCGCATCGCCCGCGATCGGCTAGAATGGCCGCCTTGCCGTTGCCGAGCCTGCCATGAAACCTGTAATGCCCCACGCCCAGCTTGACTGGGACGACCAAGGGCTCCCGCGTTCGCGGGTGTTCGATGATGTGTATTTTTCCGACCTGTCCGGGCTGGACGAAACCCGCTACGTCTTCCTTGAACAGAACGCATTGCGTGAACGCTTTGCCGCATTGCCGGCGGGCGGGCGGTTGGTCATTGGTGAGACCGGTTTCGGCACCGGGTTGAATTTCCTGTGTACCTGGCAGTTGTTCGAGCAGCACGCGGTCGCCGGTGTGCGTTTGCATTTTGTCAGCGTCGAAAAATATCCGTTGAGCCTTGCCGACCTGCAACGCGCCCTGGCGCTGTGGCCGGAACTGAAGGTCTTTGCCGATCAACTGCTGGCCCAGTACGTGGCGATTCATCAGGGATTTCAGCGCCTGGTACTGGACAGCGGACGCGTCACCCTCACACTGCTGATCGGCGATGCGCTGGAACAGTTGCCGCAACTGGACGCGCAAATCGACGCCTGGTTCCTCGACGGATTCGCCCCGGCGAAAAACCCGGACATGTGGACCGCCGAGCTGTTTGCCGAACTCGCCCGGCTTGCGGCGCCGGGATCGACCATCAGCACGTTCACCAGCACCGGTTGGGTGCGCCGTTTGCTGAACGCAGCGGGCTTCAAGATGAAACGCACGCCGGGTATCGGCCACAAATGGGAAATCCTGCGGGGCTCGTTCCTCGGCTGGCCTGAAGAAATCCCGGCGCCCGCAGGGGCCAAACCGTGGTTTGCACGTCCGGCGCCACTGACCGGTGAACGTCGGGCACTGGTGATCGGTGCCGGCCTGGCCGGTTGCGCGACGGCCGCGAGCCTCGCGGCACGGGGTTGGCAAGTCAGTCTGCTGGAGCGTCACGATGCGCTGGCGCAGGAAGCCTCGGGCAATCCTCAGGGTGTGCTGTATCTCAAACTGTCGGCCCATGGCACGGCATTATCGCAATTGATCGTCAGCGGTTTCGGATACACCCGACGCCGGCTTGAGCAATTGCATCGGGGGGTCGACTGGGCCGACTGCGGCGTCCTGCAACTGGCCTTCAACGCCAAGGAAGCCGAGCGTCAGGCGCAACTGGCGCAGGCATTTCCCGAAGACCTGCTGCACACACTCGATAGAGAGCAGGCCCAGACGCGGGCCGGTATCGGTCTGCAATGGGGCGGCCTGTTTTACCCCGAAGGCGGATGGGTGCATCCGCCTGCATTGTGCCAATGGCAAGCGTCACACCCCAATATCCGGATTCTGACCCATCACAATGTACTGGAGTTGCGTCGATCCCAAGGACATTGGCAAGCCTGGGATGGCCAACAATTTCTGGCCGATGCGCCGGTCGTGGTATTGGCCGGCGCGGCCGAGATCAAGCGTTTCCCATACAGCAGCGACCTGCCACTCAAACGCATTCGCGGGCAAATTACCCGCCTGCCGCAAACAGCTGAAAGCCAGATGCTGAACACCGTGGTGTGCGCCGAAGGTTATGTCGCGCCAGCACGATTGGGTGAACACACCCTGGGTGCCAGTTTCGACTTCAACAACGACGATCTGACGCCGACAGCGGCGGAGCACGCTGGCAATTTGCAGATGCTCGAAGAGATTTCAGTGGACCTGGTCACCCGGCTGCGGGCAGATGCGTTGCAACCTGAGACACTCGAAGGCCGCGCGGCGTTTCGCTGCACCAGCCCGGATTACCTGCCGATTGTCGGCCCGCTGGCGGACGCTCACATGTTCGCCGACGCCTACAGTGCCCTGAGCAAGGATGCCCGGCAGGTTCCGGACATCCCTTGCCCATGGCTGGACGGTTTGTACGTCAACAGCGGCCACGGCTCCAGAGGATTGATTACCGCGCCGTTATCAGGCGAACTGTTGGCGGCCTGGCTCGATGACGAACCCTTGCCGCTGCCCAGAGCCGTGGCCGAGGCGTGTCATCCGAATCGCTTTGCCTTGCGTCGATTGATCCGAGGCAAGGCTTGAGTCGCTCAGTCCTGGGTGCGCGAACTGCTGCTCGATCCGAGCCAGGATCGCGGCCTGTTTAACCCGGCCATGCTCGACCGCCTGTTGACCGATCCGCAAGGCCAGTTGATCCCGTTGCGCGGTTCCAAACTATGGCAACTGGCGGCATTGAACAGCCCGGCGAACGCGGCATTGCGCTGTACGTTGCCTGTGGTGCCTGGGCACCCGACCCATTGTCAGCCGGTGGGCTCCAAATGATGTAGTGCCGGGGCTGACGCCTTCGCGGGCGAGCCTCGCTCCGACAGATATCGTGGGGTTTGCAGAACTCTGTAGGAGCGAGGCTTGCCCGCGAAGACGTCTGACCTGGCACAACATCAGCCCCAGGCTAGCGGCTATCGATCATTCGCCGTAGCATCGCGCAATTGTTTACCCGAGGTGCCTATGCTGATTCCCCACGACCAACTTGAAGTCGACACCCTGACCCGCCTGATCGAAGATTTCGTCACCCGTGACGGCACCGACAACGGCGATGACACGCCGCTGCAAACCCGTGTATTGCGGGTGCGTCAGGCGTTGGTCAAGGGACAGGCATTGATCGTCTTCGATCCGGAAAGCGAGCAATGCCAGTTGATGCTCAAGCACGATGTACCCAAACATCTATTCGACTGATTTTTCCTTTTTGGGCACTTTGCGCTGGATCCGCTCGTAGATCTCGGAGCGGTGCACATTGACGCTGCGCGGCGCCTCTACACCGAAACGTACAGTGTTTCCGTTGACACCAACGACGCGTATGGAAATGGTGTCACCGATGGAAATCAATTCGCCCACAACGCGACTGAGTACTAGCATGGCCTTTGTCCTTCAGGGTTACCGGACTTTGAAGATGCCCGGCGCACGGCAGCTCTTCAAGGCAACGGCGGTAATCCAGAAAGAACCGACAGCCGACGAACAACTCCCCTGACGGAAACGTCTGACAAGTTGTTTGAGTGAAGGAATTATCCTTCAGGATGCGGAAAAACGCGGACCGAACAGGATGACGCTCGCCCCGATCACGCACAGCGCCACGCCAATCCAGTCCGAGCCCAGCGGACGAATCCGCTCGACCACCGCCAGCCAACCGATCGACGCAATGATGTAGATACCGCCGTAAGCGGCATAGGCACGACCGGCGTAGGTGGCTTCGATGCGGGTCAGTAGCAGCGCGAACAAAGTCAGGCTGAACAGCGCCGGAACCACCCACCAAAAGCTTTTACCCTGGCGCAGCCACATCCAGAAGGCGAAGCAACCGGCGATTTCAAACAGCGCAGCAAGGAAAAACCACAAATAATTGAGCATGCGAAGGTCTCGCGAGGATGGCCGATGGCGGCCACCCTAACGACGCTGTCGCTTGCGGGCAAGTTCAGCCTGCGGTTTGTTTGGCCTTGGCGCGCATCTTGTCAGCCATGATGGTCATTTCGTTGTACAGCAACTGCGGGTTCTTCTGCTTGAGCGCCCAGGCCATCCGGCCCTGTTCGTGAGGAAGGATCATGAACTCGCCGGCGGCGACCTGCTGATAGATGTAGTCGGCGATGTCGGCAGCGCTGATCGGCGAGCTTTCCAGCAACTTGCCGACCTGGGCCTTCATGGCCGGCGTCGGGCCACGGAATGAATCCAGCAGATTGGTCTGGAAGAACGACGGACAAACCACATGCACGCCGACTTCCTGCTGCGCCAGTTCGATCAGCAGGCTTTCGGACAACGCCACGACGCCAGCCTTGGCCACGTTGTAGTTGCTCATGGCCGGGCCTTGCATCAATGCAGCCATTGACGCGATGTTGATGATCTTGCCTTTGCTCTTTTCCAACAGAGGCAGGAAGGCCTTGCAGCCTTTGACGACGCCCATCAGGTTGATTGCAATCTGCCAGTCCCAGTCTTCCAGGGACAGCTCACTGAAGAACCCACCCGAAGCCACGCCCGCGTTGTTGACGATCACATCGATGCCGCCAAGCTTCAATTC
The DNA here is from genome assembly GCF_002277815.1 of Pseudomonas sp. ERMR1:02. Classification (GTDB taxonomy): domain Bacteria; phylum Pseudomonadota; class Gammaproteobacteria; order Pseudomonadales; family Pseudomonadaceae; genus Aquipseudomonas. The sequence goes on along the minus strand of NZ_NKJI01000007.1, from coordinate 142,661 downwards.
ACAGGCTTGGGCAAAAGCGGTCAATTGGCTGTAATCGCGTACGTCGCAACGCTGGATAAAACCGTCGCCACCGGCTTCGCGCACCAGTCTCAGGGTTTCCTGCAGGCCGGGTTCGCTGACGTCGGACAAAGCCATTTGCCAGCCTTCACGCGCCCAGCGCAGCGCGATTTCGCGACCCAGGCCAGAGCCCGCACCAGTGATCATCATGCGATTTTGCATAGCAAACAGCCTTGTTGTTCCGGGGAAGATGCGTCGAGTGTAGCGAAGGATACTGCCCGACCCACGCTCCATCAGATTGCTGAATGGCCCGAGCAAACCCTCGAAGCGTCGCCACCAACTAGTGCCTGTAGAAACGAAATAATCCTCTGTTCGAAAAACATTAAAAAAACTTGGAATTTTCTTCGTTGCGCGACAGTCGGATTTTTTAAGCAGCTTGAATTAATTACATTCCCGCTGACCATTAACGACTAGGTCATTCCTGAATTCTTACAGCAAGGAAATAGACATGGGCACAATTCTACTCATCATTCTGATCCTGTTACTGATCGGTGGTCTGCCGGTCTTCCCGCACTCCAGAAGTTGGGGGTATGGCCCGTCCGGTATCATCGGTGTGGTGTTGGTGGTGATACTGATCCTGTTGTTACTCGGCAAGATATGAAGATCTGACCGGCAAAAAAAAGAGGCCCTTTTGAAGGGCCTCTTTTTATTACGTTGCTACTTAGTCCGGCTTGCCGTCGACGACACCGGCGGTGTTATCGAGCAGGCTCTTGGTCGCCGTTTGCAGGAACGCTTCCAGCTTCGTTTTCATCTCGGCGGTGCGAGGTGCATCCGGTATCACTTCGGCGTGCGGATTGGCGCCCAGTTCATACCGGTACATCTTCGGCACCATGTCCTTGTCCTTCGGCAGCACCAGAATCTCGTCAGCGGTCACGATGGCAGTAGTCTGCTCGCTCCCCGATGGCTTGATCACGCCAAAACCGGTATCGCCCTCAGGCAGATTGAGCAGGTCGCGACCCCAGCACTGATGGCGCACTTCCCCGCCGATACGGCCCATGATGGTCGGCACGATGTCGATTTGAGTGCCGACAGTGTGGTCAAGCTTGCCGAATTTTTCCTGGATGCCCGGTGCGATCATCAGCATCGGCACGTTGAAACGCCCCAGGTCCATTTCGGTGATCTGACGCTCGTTGCCGAAACCGTGGTCGCCGACGATGACAAACAGGGTTTCCTTGAAGTACGGCTCCTTGCGGGCCTGTTCGAAGAACTGACCCAGCGACCAGTCCGCGTAACGCATGGCGGTCAAATGTTCGTTCAGGCTGCCACGATCGGTCACGCGCTCGACCGGCAATGGCGTCGGCAAGGCGTAAGGCGTGTGGTTGGACAGCGTTTGCAGCAAGGCATAGAACGGTTTCTTGTCCTTGCCGTCGCGGGCTTTCAGCTCTTCTAGTCCACGGGTGAACATGTCCTGGTCGGACACACCCCAGGTCGGGTCGGAGAACACCGGATTGACGAAGTCGTTACGCCCGATGAAGTTGGTCATGCCCTGGTTGCTGAAGAAGCCCGACTGATTGTCCCAAGCGAAGTCGCCGTTGTAGACGTACACGTCGTCGTACTTACGGGCGCTGAGCAACTGCGGCAGGCCGGACAGTTTGTGACTGCCTTCCGGTGTCTGCATCAGGTATTCGAAACCCGGCAGGTTCGGGAAGCACGCCATGGTGGCGAACATGCCCTGGTGCGTATGGGTTCCATTGGAGAAGAAGCGGTCGAACAGCAGGCCTTCCTTCGCCAATTTGTCCATGTAAGGGGTGATGTTACCCGGCGCGCCCAGTGCGCCCACCGAGTGACCGGCCATGCTCTCCATCAGGATCACGACAACGTTCTTGATTGGCAGGGTCTTGTCGGCCGGTGGCGTGTAATCGCGACGCACCGCTGCGGTCTCGGCATCCACCAGTTTGTCGTCCGGCATCACCAACATGTCGCGTACGGTCTGCTGCGCCATCGCTTGCGGCAACGTGGCTTTCCAGATGTTGTCGCGATCTTCGGACATCCGGCTCTTGGCCGCCGCCGCCAGGGACAGCGTGCCGTTGAGGCCCAGTTGGTTGGCGAAGTTGGACTCGGTGGTATAGGCGTCACCCCAACGCATTGGCGGGCCCTGACGCAGGGTGCCACGGGCCGCGACCACGCAGATCATCAGGCAAACCACGAATACCGCGGCACGCACGTACCAAGGAGCAACCTGGCGTGTGCTGATGCTACCGCCGCTGAAGGGACCACGGGGACGGGTGGCACGGTCAGCGCCCTTGAACGCCAGGCTGAGGATCCAGGTGCCTACGGCCCAGGCCAGCAGGTAGCGAACCACCGGAAAACCGTACCAGAGCATGCTCATCACGGTTTTCGGGTCTTCCTTCACATACTGGAAGACCAGGCCGTTCAGGCGCTGGTGGAATTCACGGTAGAAGTCCATCTCCATCAAGCCCAGGAACAGCGCGATGCTGGAGGCCACCGTCAGCCACAGGCGGAAAAATCCGCGCGCCGCCATGACACGGGCACTGAACAGCGCCAGCAGCAATGGAACACTGAGGTACACCACCAGACGCAGGTCGAAACGCAGGCCGTTGGCGAACGCCTCGACAAAGGTCGAGGCCGGTGTATTGAGGATCATTTCGCGGTTGTAGACCAGCAGTGCGAGGCGCAGCGCGGAAAACATCACCATCATGACCAGAGCGCACAGCAGCGTGTAGGCCAGATGCGATTTGACGGTCGGTTGCAGCAGGCGACTCGAGGCTCGCTGCTGATTCAGGGCGTCCGGGATTGCCATGTCGTTTTAGGACCCATTGGAAGTTGAAGTTTCAAAAAAACAGCTGCGCCCTGCCCTCTATCGGCCATTACTTGGCCCCGGGGTTTGCGCGGTGCGCAAATGGTGCACGATCAACCGCGGCATTGCCATTGATTACTGCCCGGTCATGCCGGCGCGCGCGAATTGTCTTGGAGGCTTTGTGAAATTATGTGCAACGTATATCTGGAAACACAATAAAGGCTGCAACTTGGTTGGGAATGCCGCAAGGGACGCTCCGCGTTCCACTGGCGACGCAAGGCTTGAGTCCTGCGCAATGTGACGCGGAGCGTCACGGGATGCATTCCCACGCAGAGCGTGGGAACGATCAACCATGCCCCTTCAACCATGCCCTTGAGAGGGCGAAGGGGATTATTTTTCAGCCCGAGCCTTGAGGTTTTTCAAGGTATCGAACGGTGCATCGACCACGAACTTGTTGGCAACCATCGACGGTACGCTGCCACCCGGCTCGGTGTGTACCTGATAGGTCACTTCAACCTGATCACCCTTGGGAACGAACTTCCAGAAGCCATCGACCTTGGCGACCCGCACAAAGCCTTTTTCTTCCGGCAGGTACTTGGGCACGCCTTCGAGCTTGCGGGTCAGGCTGCCGTCGGCGCCTTCGATGGTAGTGACATGCAGCACCGAATCACGCGGGGTGACCGGCCATGGGGTATTGAATTGAGTGTAAGTCCAACTCTGATCGCCTTCGTGCTTGAGCAACTTCTGGGTCTTGCATTCGTGAATCCAGGAGCAGGCGCCAGGCACGTCTTCCTGCAACGCACGTAGTTTGGCAATAGTGGTTTTCATCAAAGTGACGCCCTGATAGGCCTTGTAATCGGAACCGGCCACTTCACTCAGGGATACTTTGATGCCGTCTTCATTTTTGGCGACTTTCCAGTCTTCGGCCTGAGCGACCGAAGTGGCCAATACAGCCGACAACCCACACAGCACAGCCATACGATGCAGCGAACCCATAGTCTTATTCCTTATTGTTGAAGTTCCGTTCGTTGACACATCACGCGGCGGTCATTTGCTCCCACCAGCCAATTAACCTGATGGCCTCTTCACTGGTGCTGCCGCACACCTCGACATCCGCCTCGAACGCCGAACACACCGCCGGCCGCTCCGGTTTGCCAAAAATGTTGCACAGGTTCTCGGCAGACAATTGCAGGCAACGTTCCCCGGCAGCTTTGCCGTTGGGCATACCGGGAATCGGTGAACTGATGGACGGGGCAATGCAACAGGCGCCACAGCCTTCACGGCATTTCATGACGACGAGCTCCTCGCGACGGGCGATGTGTTAAAGGACGAGGCACAGAGTAACCGCTAAAACAGTTGTTTTAAATTACCTGACCCGGGTTTTTCCCGGAAAGGGGCGTGACCGACCAGTCTGCGACAAAGCGTCTGACAAGCGGGTCACGGATGGGAAGGAATTAGCGCTTGAATTCGAATTCCAGTGCTGCACCTTCGACTTCACGGCGCTCTTCGTTGCGCAGTTGCAACTTCATTTCATTGCTGATCAGGCGTCCGTTGAGCTGGAACTGGCTGCTTTTGTCACCGAACATTTGCGGCAAGACTGTTTCGTGCCTAGGCAATGGCACGGTACCGATCGGCTTGAGCTCCTCGACCATGTCCTTGGGCAGGCTCAGATCCAGATTGGGTGAAGGGAGTTGGGTTTTCACCACCTCACTGGCCGGTTTCGACTTGGAGGCCATCGGTGGGCGTTTTTTTTCCGCAGCGGCTTTCTTTTTAACCGGTGCCGTTTTTTTTGCGGGAGTCAGGTTTTTCGAAGGAGTGCTTGCGGCCGGCTTGTCCTGAACGGAAGCAGCCAAAACGGATACCGGCTGAGCGCTGACTAACAGGCAGATCAACAACCAGGCGGCAGGAAAAATCGGTTTCATGGACCCAACGGCGCAAATCGCGCAAACGACAGAGGGGCGATATGCTCGCTCGTTGCAGGCGACATGACAAGCACGGGCAGAAATAACCTGCCCGCCCCGTCACAGGCTGATGGCCATTTCCTGGCAAAGCTGGGTGGCGAGCATGCCCAAGGTCATCAATGCGCGTTCGGCTTCTCGGTTCCAGGGGATCCCGCAGTTCAGCCGGATGCAATGATTGAACTGCTCGGTGTTACTGAAAATCAGCCCCGGCGCAATACTGATGCCCTGTTGCAACGCTCGCACGTGCAATTCCTGGGTATTGACCCTTCCTGGCAAACTCACCCACAAAATGAAGCCGCCGGTTGGGCGCGTCATTTGCGTGCCTTCAGGGAAATACTGCTGTACCGCCAACTGGAAGGCGCTGAGGTTCTTTCGGTATTCCTGACGGATGTAACGCAAATGTCGGTCGTAACCGCCATTCTCCAGATAAGCGGCAATGCCCATTTGTGTGACGCTACAAGCGGAATGAGTACTGAAAGTCTGCAAACGCTGGATTTCCTGCTGGAACTTGCCAGCAATCATCCAGCCGATACGCACACCTGGCGACAGGGTTTTGGAGAAACTGGAGCAATAGATCACCCGGTCCAGTCGATCATAGGCCTTGAGCGCTTTGGTGCGCCCCTGCTCGAACATCAGCTCGCCGTAGATATCGTCCTCGACAATCTGGATGTCGAAGTCCGACGCCAGGCGCAGCAGTTGTTTCTGCCGCTCTTCGGGCATGGTGCCGCCCAATGGATTGCTCAGACGCGTGGTCAGCACCAGTGCCTTGATCGACCATTGATTGGCCGCAAGCTGCAGGGCTTCGAGACTCATGCCGGTGGCAGGATCGCTAGGGATCTCGATGACCTTGAGTCCCAACAGATCGGCCAGTTGCAGCAAACCGTAATAGGTCGGCGACTCGGCAGCGATCAGATCGCCCGGCCGGGTCAGCACCCGCAAGGACATCTGCAGGGCATCGACACAACCGTGGGTGATCACCACTTCCGAAGGATCGACCACCACGCCGGCATCGCGCATGCGGATTGCCACTTGTCGGCGCAGCGGCTCGAAACCGGGGCTGAACATGTAGCTGAACGCACGGGGGCTGTGGAAACGGGTGACTTTGGCCAATTGCTGATGCAGGGCCCGTACCGGCAGATAGTCAACACTCGGCACCGCTGCGCCCAAAGGGAACACACCTTCGCGGCGAGATTCGACCAGTACCTGTTGAATGATGCTGCTTCGGGTGACCAGGCCCGGGCGCTCGACCCGGGCGATGTCCGGCGTCGGCGCAGTAAGGGCCGGCGTCTGGTGCACGTAGTAACCCGACTGCGGCCGGGCACGGATCAACCCCTGATCTTCGAGGTTGGCATAGGCCTGTAACACCGTGGCATGGCTGACATTGAGCTGCGAACTCATCTTGCGCACCGAAGGCACGCGCTCCCCCGGTTGATAGACACCACGGCGGATGTCTTCGGCCAGTTGCTGAGCAATACGTTGGTAGAGCAAGAGGTTGGTCATGACGCAGCACTCGATTTCACAGGCATTTTATTCTTGTCGGAAACGATACCGGAACAGTTTAGAAGTGTACTGGGACAGTTACCACAATAGTCGACCATACAGTGCAGTGTCAGCAAAATCTGTACTGCTTTTACTGAAAATTGCGGGGCATTTGGGAGGCGCAAAAAAACCCGGCGCTGACTGGCAGGCCGGGTTGCAGGAGCTGCGTAGGAGCGAGGCTTGCCCGCGAAGAGTCCATCACTTTCAACAGAAATGTCGACTGCCAGAACGCATTCGCGGGCAAGCCTCGCTCCTACGCAGCTAATGCAGGATCTTCAGAGTCACCCTGATGCAGAGTTTAACGAGCGGCGCCTAGCTGGCCTTTTTCGTCGGAGAACACAATTTCCACCCGACGATTCTGCGCGCGCCCCCGCTCGGAAGCGTTGGCGTCCACCGGGTACTCGTCGCCGTACCCTTCGACCTGAATGCGCTTGTCGTCGATGCCCAGGTCCATCAGCACGTCCGCTACCGATTGCGCACGGTCACGGGACAGCTTGAGGTTTTCCTGCTTGCCGCCGGTACTGTCGGCATAGCCTTCGATACGCACTACACGCTTGGGGTTGAGCTGCAGGAACTGCACGATCTTCAATACCACGCGGTTGGCCGAGTTTTTCAGCTCCGCTTCACCGGTGTCGAACAGAACATCGCCCAAGGTCATCACCAGACCGCGGTCGGTCTGCGTGGTGGCCAGCGCCACAATCTGCTCTTCGAGCCATTTGCCCTGCTGCTGCACGCTGAGCAGCTTGGATTCGCGCAAGGCCAGTTGCAGGCGCTGGCGTTCCAGTTCGAGCTTCGCGGTGCGCTCTTCGTTTAGCACCTGATTGGTGTGCTCCCGAGCGATTTCGCTGTAGCGCTGGCTCAGGTAGGCGTAATGCGCTACATCCGAACCGCTGCCCCAGTAGCTGGACAAACGATCGGCGCGGGCCAGGGACTCACCGGCGCGAATCACGTCCTTGGGCGCGATTCGCAACACGTTGGAGTCTTCCTTGACCTTCTGGAAGTCGGCACCGGCCTGCTGCAACGCCACTTCACTATGCTGACCGGCACAGCCGTAAAGGCTCGCGCAACCTGCCAGGATCAAACCGCCGATAACCTTGGACCCGAGTCTCATTGGGCATCTCCCAATTGCTTGCGCAGGCGGGCGATGCGGGTATTGAGCACGCTCAACTGCTCCTCACTCTTGAGTGTCAGGACCCGGGCCTCAGCCAGACGCGCGTCCAGTTCGGCCTGCTCGGATCGCATGCGCGCGTTCTTGAAGGATTGATCGGCCATGCTGCCCTTGGCGCGATTGTATTTTCTTCGGCCAGTTTCATTTCCGGCACTTCATCGGCAGTGGCGCCAACGGCCTTGGCTTGTTCGAGAGCCTGTGCGGTCAGGCGCATTTGTTCATTCGGCGCCGGATCGGCTGCACAACCCGCCAGAGCCAGAATGGCCAGGGCAGCGAAAAGAGGTCGAATACTCACTAAAAATCCCTACTGTTTTGGGTACTGACAGGATGTTTCTGCTGCGTATCCCAACGCTCGATATTGCGTTGCAGCACAGCCTCCGTCAGTCCGGACGCGGGCAATTCTGTCATCTTTTTGGCCAACTGTCCGCGCAACCACGGATCGTTGCAGGCCGAGTTATGGGAAACCGCCAGATACAGTCCCGGCTTGTCGACTGGTTGCCCGCGCACGATCAGGTCATTGGCCATGCCCAGCGTCTGCGCCATCGCCATGCCCGAGTAACGGCCGGCCAGGACATATTCCACCTCACCCAAAAGCAATTTCTGAAAGGCCTGGGTCAGATTGGACGTACGGGTCAGGGTCAAGTGCTGCTCGGCGAAAGTGCCGAATGCCGAGGTCAACCGAGACTTTTCCGACACGGCGCCGGAATGACCGTGCAGGTCCTGCACGTCGTTGTAGACCAGTGGCGAATCCTTGCGGGTCCAGACCAGGTAATCGTTCTCCAGCAACGGCGGATGAATGTAGTCCAGGAAATCAAACTCACTGACCGTCAACGATGCATCGGCCAGCATGTCCATGCGGCCACTGCGTACTTCGTCCAGGGCCTGAAAGCGTTTGCCGGCGTAAAGCAGTTCGACCTTGATGCCCAACTCCCCTGCCACTTGCTGTAGCAAGTCGGCACTGGCGCCGATCAGATGTTTGGGGTTCTGCGGGTCTTGCCACAGGTACGGTGGCGCATCTGGGCTACCGGTGACAATCAGGCGTTCGCACTTGCCCGCAGCATTGGAAAATCCCGGCAGCAACGCCAACCCCACCAGCATTGACCAGCCACACACGCGGCGCAGATCCATGGCAATACACTCCACTCAAACCCGGTTAGATCCCCCCTGTAGGAGCCGGCTTGCTGGCGATGGCGTCCTCGAGATCGCCATCGCCAGCAAGCCGGCTCCTACAGAAAGACAAAAAAAAGCCCGACCAAATGGTCGGGCTCTTTATAAGTTAAGCAGCTGGATTAGACCAGCTTCTCGAACTCAGGGATGGCTTCGAACAGGTCCGCCACCAGGCCGTAATCGGCCACCTGGAAGATCGGCGCTTCTTCGTCCTTGTTGATCGCAACGATCACCTTGGAGTCTTTCATGCCGGCCAGGTGCTGGATCGCGCCGGAGATACCGACGGCGATGTACAACTGTGGAGCAACGATCTTGCCGGTCTGACCGACCTGCATGTCGTTGGGTACGAAACCTGCGTCGACCGCGGCGCGGGAAGCGCCGACAGCAGCGCCCAGCTTGTCGGCCAGGGCGTACAGGTGTTTGAAGTTGTCACCGTTCTGCATGCCGCGACCGCCCGAAACGACGATCTTGGCAGCGGTCAGTTCCGGACGATCGGACTTGGCCAGTTCTTCGCCGACGAAGCTGGAGATCCCGGCGTCGTGAGCAGCAGCAACGGCTTCAACGGAAGCGGAACCACCTTCAGCTGCAACCGGGTCGAAACCGGTGGCACGCACGGTGATCACTTTGACCGCAGCGTTCGACTGAACGGTAGCGATGGCGTTACCGGCGTAGATCGGACGCTTGAAGGTGTCGGCACTTTCTACCGAGATGATCTCGGAGATCTGGTCAACGTCCAGCGCAGCGGCAACGCGCGGCAGGATGTTTTTGCCGTTGGAAGTAGCGGCAGCCAGGATGTGGCTGTAGCCCTTGCCAAGCTCAGCTACCAGTGGCGCAACGTTTTCCGGCAGTTGGTGAGCGTAAGCGGCGTTGTCGGCCACCAGCACTTTAGCCACGCCAGCGATTTTCGCAGCGGCTTCAGCCACGGCGCCAACGCCCTGGCCTGCAACCAGAACGTGGATGTCACCACCGATTTTGGCGGCGGCAGCAATGGTGTTCAGGGTGGCCGGAGCCACTACCTTGTTGTCGTGTTCGGCGATTACCAAGATAGTCATGATCAGATTACCTTCGCTTCGTTTTTCAGTTTCTCGACCAGTTCAGCCACCGACTTGACCTTGATACCCGCGCTGCGTGCAGCAGGCGCTTCGACTTTCACGGTCTTGTTGGTGGAGGCGGTGGAAACGCCCAAAGCGTCCGGAGTCAGCACTTCGAGAGGCTTCTTCTTGGCTTTCATGATGTTTGGCAGGGACGCGTAGCGCGGCTCGTTCAAACGCAGGTCGGTGGTGACGATGGCCGGCAGTTTCAGGGAAACTGTCTGTGCGCCGCCGTCGACTTCGCGAGTCACGGCAACGCTGTCGCCGCTGATTTCGACTTTGGAGGCGAACGTACCCTGACCGTAGCCGCTCAATGCAGCGAGCATCTGGCCAGTCTGGTTGTTGTCGCTGTCGATGGCTTGTTTGCCAAGGATCACCAGCTGAGGCTGTTCCTTGTCGACAACAGCTTTCAACAGCTTGGCAACGGCCAGGGAAGTCAGATCTTCGGCGGATTCGACGAGGATGGCTCGGTCGGCACCCAGAGCCAGCGCAGTGCGCAGTTGCTCTTGAGCGGTAGTCGGGCCCACGGAGACGACGACGATTTCAGTCGCAACGCCTTTCTCTTTCAGGCGTACGGCTTCTTCCACTGCGATTTCGCAGAATGGGTTCATCGACATCTTGACGTTGGCGAGGTCGACGCCGGAATTGTCCGCCTTGACGCGAACCTTGACGTTGTAATCCACAACACGTTTGACAGCTACAAGAACCTTCATGGATTCCTCGTTACTCTCCGGTGAAAAGAAAGTCGCCTAGGCGAACCTGGCGGTTGATGCTCATCGGGCGCAAGGGCACCTCTAAAAACGCCGGCATACGTGTCAAGTGACGATCGCTCACGATGCTCTTGACCGTTCGTCAGTGGTGACTAACAAGTCATTCGATATCGCGGCGTGTAAACTGCGCAGCTAACCTGAACGGCGCATCACCTTGTACTGCCATCGCCTGTCTTTAGAGGTGCTCTTGAAACCACCAGCTAGCCTACGGCGAGCGCAAAACCGCCCGTATCTTGACCGGAACACCTATTCCGGTCAATACGGAAAAATAGCCGTTCATAACCCTCGTGACTTTGATTTCTCTGGCCTGGAGCCAATTCAAACAAACGTTTGTATTGGACCCTGAGAGTGGTGTAGATATAATGCGCCACCCAAAGAGAAAGGTGGCTGATCGATTGTCCTCTCCCGACGTTGCGCCGGGATTCATGGATGCGACACCAAACCTTAAAAATTAGAAAAAACTGTTGAGCCTTGAGTAGGAGATAGCCTGTGGAACGCGAATACATGGAATTCGACGTGGTCATCGTCGGTGCCGGCCCCGCTGGCCTGTCCGCCGCCTGCCGATTGAAGCAGAAGGCCGCCGAAGCCGGTAAGGAAATCAGCGTCTGCGTGGTTGAAAAAGGCTCTGAAGTCGGTGCTCACATCCTGTCCGGTGCCGTGTTCGAGCCACGGGCCCTGAACGAATTGTTCCCGGACTGGAAAGAACTCGGCGCGCCGCTGAACACGCCGGTCACGCGCGATGACATTTTCGTTCTCAAGAACGCTGAAAGCGCGCAAAAAATTCCAGACTTCTTTGTGCCCAAGACCATGCACAACGAAGGCAACTACATTATCTCCCTGGGCAATCTGTGCCGATGGCTGGCTCAGCAGGCCGAGAATCTGGGCGTGGAAATCTACCCGGGCTTCGCCGCTCAGGAAGCACTGTTCGACGAAAACGGCGTGGTTCGCGGAATCATCACCGGCGATCTGGGCGTTGACCGCGAAGGCCATCCGAAAGAAGGCCTGTACACCCCGGGAATGGAGCTGCGTGGCAAGTACACGCTGTTCGCCGAAGGTTGCCGCGGCCACATCGGCAAGCAACTGATCAAGCGTTTCAACCTCGACAACGATTCCGACGTCCAGCACTACGGCATCGGACTGAAGGAAATCTGGGAAGTCGATCCGGCCAAGCATCAACCAGGCCTGGTGGTCCACACCGCCGGTTGGCCGATGGACATCATGGGCACCGAGAATACCGGTGGCTCGTTCCTCTACCACCTCGAAAACAATCAGGTGGTGGTCGGTCTCATCGTCGACCTGTCTTACAGCAACACTTTCCTGTCGCCGTTCGACGAGTTCCAGCGCCTCAAGCATCACCCGGTACTCAAACAGTACCTGGAAGGCGGCAAGCGCATCAGCTACGGTGCCCGCGCCATCTCCAAGGGCGGCCTGAACTCGCTGCCGAAAATGGTCTTCAAGGGCGGCGCGCTGATCGGTTGCGACCTTGGCACCCTGAACTTCGCCAAGATCAAAGGCAGCCACACTGCGATGAAATCCGGCATGCTCGCCGCTGACGCCGTGGCCGATCGCCTGTTCGCCGAGTCCGAAGGCGGCGACGAACTCACCGCTTACGTCGACAGCTTCAAGAACAGCTGGCTGTACGAAGAACTGTTCGCCAGCCGCAACTTCGGCCCGGCGATCCACAAGTACGGCGCCATCGTCGGCGGCGGTTTCAACTGGCTGGACCAGAACATCTTCGGCGGCAAACTGCCGTTCACCCTGCACGACACCAAGCCGGATTACGCTTGCCTGAAACTGGCGGCCGACTGCAAGAAAATCGACTACCCGAAACCGGATGGCAAAATCAGCTTCGACAAATTGAGCTCGGTGTTCATCTCGGGTACCAACCACGAAGAAGAGCAGCCGTGCCACCTGAAGCTGACCGATCCAAGCATCCCGATCAGCAAGAACCTGCCACTGTACGACGAACCGGCCCAGCGCTACTGCCCGGCCGGCGTGTATGAAGTGGTAACCAAGGAAGACGGCGAGAAGCGCTTCCAGATCAACGCCCAGAACTGTGTTCACTGCAAGACCTGCGACATCAAGGACCCTGCACAGAACATCACCTGGGTGACACCGGAAGGTGCTGGCGGCCCGACTTACCCGAACATGTAAGCCGAACGTCTGAACAACAAATGCCCCGACTTGTCGGGGCATTTGCGTTTCTGAAGTCTGAAAAATAATGCGCCATGACGTGAACCTGTAGGAGCCGGCTTGCTGGCGATGGCGGCGTATCAGTCACATTCATTACATCTGACAGACCGTTATCGCCAGCAAGCCGGCTCCTACAGGACCAGCGATATGCAGAAATGCTCGCACCTTGCGATACGGGCATTTCGTTTACATTGCCAGCCGATCTATTTCCTATCGCGTGGCAGTACTAACTACAGCAGCAGCGGAATCACGACGCTTGTTCTTGATGCCGTAGCAAACCCACATGAACACGATCCAAACCGGAATCGCGTACACCGATATCTGGATCCCCGGGATCAACAGCATCACGCCGAGAATAAACACCACGAACGCCAGGCAGATGTAGTTCCCGTACGGGTACCACAGGGCCTTGAACAGCGACGTCTGTCCGGTTTTGTTCATGTGCTGGCGGAACTTGAAGTGCGAGTAGCTGATCATCGCCCAGTTGATCACCAGCGTGGCCACGACCAGCGACATCAACAGTTCCAGCGCGTTTTGCGGGATCAGGTAGTTCAGCAATACCGCGATCAGCGTCACGGCAGCCGAAGCGAGGATCGAACGCACCGGCACACCGCGCTTGTCGATCTTCGCCAGAGCTTTCGGTGCATCGCCCTGCTCTGCCATACCCAGCAGCATGCGGCTGTTGCAGTAGGTGCCACTGTTGTAAACCGACAACGCCGCGGTCAGGACCACAAAGTTGAGGATGTGCGCAGCAGTGTTGCTGCCAAGCATCGAGAACACCTGCACGAACGGGCTGCCGCTGTAAGAATCACCGGACGCGTTCAGAGTGGCCAGCAAGCTGTCCCACGGCGTCAGCGACAGCAGAATGACCAGTGCACCGATGTAGAAAATCAGGATCCGGTAGATCACCTGGTTGATCGCTTTCGGGATCACGGTTTTCGGCTTGTCGGCTTCAGCGGCAGTGAAACCGAGCATTTCCAGGCCGCCGAAGGAGAACATGATGATCGCCATGGCCATCACCAGACCGCTGACGCCATTAGGGAAGAAACCGCCGTGGGACCACAGGTTGCTGACCGACGCTTGCGGGCCACCATGACCGCTGACCAGCAGGTAGCTGCCCAGAGCAATCATGCCGACAATCGCCACGACCTTGATGATCGCGAACCAGAACTCGGCTTCGCCAAAGACTTTGACGTTGGCCAGGTTGATCGCGTTGATCAGCACGAAGAATGCAGCGGCCGAGGCCCAGGCCGGGATGTCCGGTGCCCAGTAGTGGATGTATTTACCGACTGCCGTCAACTCGGACATGCCCACCAGAATGTACAGAATCCAACAGTTCCAGCCCGACAGGAAGCCGGCAAAGCCGCCCCAGTATTTGTGGGCAAAGTGGCTGAAGGAGCCGGCCACTGGCTCTTCGACGATCATTTCGCCCAGTTGGCGCATGATCATGAAGGCAATAAAGCCGCAGATGGCGTAGCCGAGGATCATCGACGGGCCGGCGGATTTCAGTACCCCGGCCGAGCCGAGGAACAAACCGGTGCCAATCGCGCCACCGAGGGCGATCAATTGAATGTGGCGATTTTTCAGGCCGCGTTTCAGCTCGCCTGAATGCGAGTTTTGTCCACTCATGAAAAGGGTCTCACGCAAGGTTTGATGATGTTTGGTTGCTGCTTGGATACGACGTTAAGCGGCACCGATCAAACCCCAGCGCAGGCACCAGGAGTTCAGCGTATTTACAACGGTCATGCGTCACCTGTTTGTTTTTATCTGTGACGAAATCGAACCCGACACGCTCGTGACGCGGCGGAGTGAACAAGGCGGATAGCCTTGAGGTTTGCGCAGATGCGCAGGAGGTCACAGGTAAAACGCGGCGCATTGTACACCGCCAACCCCCTGCTGCCAGACACCACTGAATCGGTGTGTCGGTTGCCGGGATTGCCTGTGTCCGCCCCGAGAGACTCTGGCGGCTGCAAAAAGGGAGTCGGGCCTTTGCGGGCCATTGACGGGGACGGCGGAAAAACCGGCCCACGCTGAGAGCTGGAAATGGATTGCGGCGTTCATTGCGCCTCCTTTTTGTTATGCACCTGCACGACAGGCATGGAGCGCATGACACCTTGCATGGGGTCTGGAAACAAGCGGGCTAGAGCGCTGGGATGCGTCAGGAAAAATTGTAGGGCGGAAGATTTTTCTTACATCTTTTGCGAGATGATGATTCCAGGGGACCAATCGGCGAAATTCGTCAGGATTTCTTTACAAGGCGTAACGCCAGCTTTCCATTCAGAGACGGTGGCGTTACCGCAGACGCCTTCGCGTGCAAGCCTCGCTCCTACAGGGAACGCGCCAAACCTGTAGGAGCGAGGCTTGCCCGCGATGACGGACTGACAAACAACACATCACTTAAGCCAGGATCGAGTAGGAGGCGGCCTCACAGCCGCCGTCCTCTCACACCACCGTACATACGGTTCCGTATACGGCGGTTCAAGCTATGCGGCTAAGCCGGTTTATCGTATCCAGTACCGAGACTAACCCGAGTCGATCCCACAGCTTCTTCGGTAGCGCCTGATTCATATGGGGCGCTCCCGAGTTCCACCATGGGCCTCGGCCATTGACTGCCGATTTCCACGCCCGCGCTTCATTGAGTCCCAGACGTATCAAGTTGCGCGCCCTTGTAAAGGGCCGCTTCCATTGACGCCAGACGACACAACGAAGCTTGTGCCGCACCCAGCCGTCCAGTTCCTCAAGTGGCCGCTTGCTCTGGCTCAGCTTGAAGTAGCCAGCCCATCCGCGTAGCACGGGGTTTATCCGCTCGATGATATTCGCCATCTTGTGGCCTCGTGCTCTGCGCAGCAGATCTCTGAGTCGGCCGCGCAAGCGACCCAGACTCGTCGTCGCCACTCTCAGCCTCGGCTGTTGATGCCAGCTCATCCCATAGCCCAAGTAATCACAGACCCAGGGCCGCGCCACACGGCTCTTTTCCCGGTTCAGCGTCAGTTTCAGGCGCTGATTCAGGAAGCGCTCAACACTTCTCATCACTCGTTCACCAGCACGACGACTGCACACATAGATGTTCGCATCGTCGGCATAGCGTACGAATCGATAGCCCCGTCGTTCCAGCTCGCGGTCGAGTTCGTTGAGCAGGATGTTCGACAGCAACGGCGAGAGCGGGCCGCCTTGCGGCGTCCCCTCCTGCCGTCGGCTGGCAATACCGCCTGACATCGTTCCCGCTTCGAAGTAACGACGGATCAACTTGAGCACGCGCTTATCTTCGATTTGACGCGCCACGTAAGCCATCAGGATGTCGTGATTAACCCGATCAAAGAACTTCTCAAGATCCAGTTCCACGCACCAGCGATGCCCTGCCGCCACATGACCGCGAGCAGTTTCAATGGCTTGATGAGCGCTTCTGCCCGGACGAAAACCGTAGCTGTAATCCGAGAACAGAGGATCGAAAATCGGCGTGAGCTGTTGCAGCAGTGCCTGCTGGATCAGGCGATCCACGACATTGGGAATACCCAGTTGCCGTGTTCCACCTTTAGGTTTGGGGATGTCGACGGCGCGCACACCTTGCGGGTGATACTCGCCGGCCAGCAACCGTGCCTTGAGGATCGGCCAATACTGTTTCACGTAGTTCGCCAAGTCGTCGACCGTCATGCCATCGGCACCCGGCGCGCCCTTGTTGCTGACCACGCGTTTATACGCACGCCTAAGATTAGCCGGTGCAAGCACCCGTTCCATAAGCATGTCCGACTCCGCGTTCGTCCACGTCACAGACGCCGCCGATACCTTTGCGCTGCCAGCCGTTATCCTCGGATACTGTCCGGGACTCGGGGTAACAGTCTTCTCTGGGAGAAATTTCTGCATTTCGGTATTCAACGAGACTTTGACGCCTACTGGCGGCATAACCTGTTCGGCCCTTGGCGACGGGGTTATTCGTCACTTACTACGGCTTCGGCTGACTTCTGCACGCTCATCCCGTCGCCTCTCGACGCGCGGTAGCACAGTGGCAAACGTGCAGATCTCCCAGGGTAATTCGCGCGACCTTCCTGCTTATGCCTGTCGGATCTACGTCGCAGCGTTCCGTGCAAGTATTGGGCTTTGACGGTTTGGGCCGCCTTACCCCGCTGCGCCGCCTCTATCCGCTTCCTGTTCGTCAGGCCAGCATTTTGCCTCGGGCTTCCTTCAGATTCGCGGTCACCCGCGACACCCTTGCCTCTGGCTAACACTTCCCCTTGCCGGGTGTGTAGAGGACTTTCACCTCCAAGTCACCAGCGAGGCCACCACAGCCAAGCTGGTTGCGCTTGCGCGCAACGCGCCATGCCTGGCGCACCCAAAAAAAAAACGCCAACCCGAAGGCTGGCGTTTCACTTGTAGCTTGCCGGTTGAAGCTTACCGCTGCTTCACTCCGGCTTGCGACGACCAAATCCAGGACGCTGCCCGGAACCAGCCGGTGCACCGCGACGCTTGCCCGACGGCTTGTCACCGTCGACCAGTTTGATCCCCGGACGCTTCGGCGCAGGCTTGGCCGGGCGCTTGGTGTCGGCCGGACGGTCCGCCACCGGCGTACCGCGACCGGCTGGGGCACCACGACCTTCGCCACGCTCGGTGCGACCGTTGGCCGGACGCGGAGTGCGTGGGCCGCGCTCACCGTCCTGGCGTGCAGCAGGCTTACGACCCGCACGCTCGCCTTCGATCTGCGGCTCACGGTTTGCTCGCGGGCTGGTAGCTGGCTCACCAGTGGCTGGACGCAGGGTTCGCACACGCTCGGTCTTGGCCATTGGCCGCGACGATTTACGCTGCATACGCTCAAGCTTGTCTTTGCTCTTGGCGGTCATCTGCGGCATGGCCACCGGGGTCAGGCCCACTTCAGCGCTCAAAATGTCGACTTCGTACTGGCTCATTTCGCGCCAGCGGCCCATCGGCAGGTCGGAGTTGAGGAACACCGGACCGAAACGCACGCGCTTCAGACGGCTGACCACCAGGCCCTGGGATTCCCACAGACGACGAACCTCACGGTTACGGCCTTCCATCACCACGCAGTGGTACCAGTGGTTGAAACCTTCGCCACCGGGTGCCTGCTTGATGTCAGTGAACTTGGCCGGGCCGTCTTCGAGCACTACGCCCGCTTTCAGGCGCTCGATCATCTCGTCGTCCACTTCACCACGCACACGTACCGCGTATTCACGATCCATTTCGTAGGAAGGGTGCATCAGGCGGTTCGCCAGCTCACCGTCGGTAGTGAACATCAGCAGACCGGTGGTGTTGATGTCCAGACGACCGATGTTGATCCAGCGACCTTCTTTCGGACGCGGCATCTTGTCGAACACGGTCGGACGACCTTCCGGGTCGACACGGGTGCAGATTTCACCATCGGGTTTGTTGTACATGATCACGCGGCGTACCGACTCGGCGGCTTCTTCGCGCTTGATCACCTTGCCATCGATGGTGATGGCGTCATGCATATCGACGCGCTGACCGAGGGTGGCGTCTTTGCCATTGACCTTGATGCGGCCGTGGCTGATCCAGGCTTCCACGTCACGGCGCGAGCCGACGCCGATACGGGCGAGGACTTTTTGCAGTTTTTCGCCTGCTGGGCCGATTGGCTGGTGGTCTTGCTGGTCGTTGATACTCATCTGGGCACCTCCCGGTGTGGTCTGTTCAGGACGCTCTGAATTGAGGGGCCTGACGCATTGAAAACTGTAACTTTGACGGGGGATCGTCGAAGGGTCGCGAATCATACGCTCATGACGGCGTTCGCGCATCAGAGACTAGCTGATAGACGCAAGGTTATTGATTTTTCCGCCGACCGGTGGCGCGCAAATTGACTTAACACCTGTAGGAGCTGAGCTTGGTCCGGGCGGCGATCCGACGATGACGGGGGCAAATTCAACATCACATTGACTGACGGACCGCTATCGTCGGATCGCCGCCCGGACCAAGCTCGGCTCCTACAGGGTTTGTGTCAATCCTCAGCCTCGCGGCGTTCGGCTTCGATGGCTTCGGCCAGGGCCAGTGCCTCGGCTTCTTCATCGCTCAGCTCAGGTTTCGCCTGTTCAAGGGCAGCGACGGCGGCCAGCAATTTTTCGCGAGCTTCGGCAACGCCGAGAATGTCGTCTTCCTGCTCAGGTTCGATTTCTGGTTCGTGCTCGTCTTCAGGCTCTGGTTCCGGTTCAAACGGGTCGACTTCGGCTTCCGGCTGAATGCTGGCGAGTTCAGGATCAGCCTCGGACACCCCACCATCACGCAACAAATCATCGAAATCAGTCTTGAGCCCCTCCTCCATGCTGTCCAGTTCCAGCAACAATGTATGGAAACTGGGTTCTTCCTTGGGCTCTTCGGGTTCGGCGCTGGCATCCGCCAATTCCTGCAACGCGGCAGGCACCGGCGCGTCGTCGAAATCAAGCACCGGGTCAGGCTCCAGCTCTCGCAGTTCTGCCAGCGTAGGCAAATCGTCGAGGTTTTTCAGGTTGAAATGATCGAGAAACGCCTTGGTGGTGGCGAACATCGCCGGCTTACCCGGCACCTCGCGGTAACCAACGATGCGAATCCACTCACGCTCCATCAGCGTCTTGACGATCTGGCTGTTGACCGCCACGCCTCGCACGTCTTCGATCTCGCCACGGGTGATCGGTTGGCGATAGGCGATCAGGGCAATGGTTTCCAGCATCGCCCGGGAATAACGTTGCGGACGCTCTTCCCACAAACGACCGACCCACGGCGAAAACTTTTCGCGAATTTGCAGGCGATAACCGGAAGCGACTTCCTTCAGCTCGAACGCACGGCCATCGCAGGACTTGGCCAAAATCGTCAGGGCTTTCTTGAAAACCGCAGGCTCCGGCCGCTCGGCTTCTTCGAAGAGCTCGAACAGGCGCTCCATCGATTGCGGTTTTCCCGAGGCCAACAGGAAGGCTTCGAGCAGTGGCGCCAGCTCGCGGGGTTCACTCAGGTTCATGATTCAACTCGTTATTCGGCTCGGGCTCGCACGTGGATCGCTGCGAACGGCTCATTCTGCACCAGCTCGACCAAGGATTCCTTGACCAGCTCGAGGATTGCCATAAAGGTCACTACCACGCCCAACCGCCCTTCTTCAGCGGTGAACAGCTCGACGAACGGCACGAAACCGCCGCCCTTGAGCCGGTCGAGCACATCGCTCATCCGTTCGCGGGTGGACAGCGCCTCGCGGCTAACCTGGTGGCTTTCGAACATGTCGCCACGGCGCAACACTTCGGCCATAGACAGCAACAACTCTGACAAACGCACGTCCGGCAACAGCTTGCGCGCCCGGGCTTCGGGAGCATCGAGCTTTGGCACCACCACGTCACGACCGACGCGGCTCAAGCCATCGATACCTTCAGCGGCAGCCTTGAAGCGCTCGTATTCCTGCAGGCGGCGGATCAGTTCTGCGCGCGGGTCGTCTTCCTCTTCTTCGATGGTTTCGGCACGGGGCAGCAGCATCCGCGACTTGATCTCGGCCAGCATCGCGGCCATCACCAGGTACTCGGCGGCCAGCTCCAGGCGCACCGACTGCATCAACTCGACATAACCCATGTACTGACGAGTGATTTCCGCCACCGGGATGTCGAGAATGTTGATGTTCTGCTTGCGGATCAGGTACAGCAGCAGGTCGAGCGGTCCTTCAAAGGCTTCGAGAAAGACTTCCAGCGCATCCGGCGGGATGTATAGATCCACCGGCATTTCCATGACCGCCTGGCCATAGACCATGGCGAAGGGCAGCTCCTGCTGGGCTCCGGCCTGACTGTCGACGGGTTCTACTGCGGACATCTAGGCCTCGGCCATGAACGGCGCAGGGTCGCCGCAACCGACGCGGATCACTTCCGGCTCGCCGTCGGCGAGGCTGATCACAGTAGACGCCTTGATCCCGCCGAAACCGCCATCGATGATCAGATCGACCTGATGTTCGAGCAACTGGCGCATCTCATAGGGATCGGTGAGCGGATCTTCATCGCCTGGCATGATCAGGGTCACGCTCATCAGCGGCTCGCCCAACTCTGCGAGCAGGGCCAAGGCGATTGGATGGCTCGGCACCCGCAAACCGATGGTGCGCTTTTTCGGGTGCAACAGCAGCCGCGGGACTTCGCGGGTGGCGTTGAGAATGAAGGTGTATGGCCCCGGCAAGTGCGCCTTGAGAATGCGGAAGGTGCCTGTGTCGATCTTGGCAAACAGGCCCAATTGCGACAGATCGCTGCAGATTAGCGCGAAGTTGTGCTTTTCATCGAGCTGGCGCAGGCGCCGAACGCGCTCCACGGCAACCTTGTCGCCGATCTGGCAACCGATTGCGTAGGAAGAGTCTGTGGGATAAATCACCACCCCGCCGTTGCGGATGATCTCGACAGCCTGTTTGATCAGGCGCACTTGCGGGTTTTCCGGATGAATCTGGAAAAATTGACTCACATTCTCTACCTGTTCAGACGACGGCAATAATTGGGTCATGTTTGAATCGACACCACAGTGGTGGCAGATCGTCCGGGAGCGGGCGGTATTCACCGATCTCGGACCAGCCTCCAGGGCCATGAAAATCACTGCCGGCGCTGACCAGCAGACCGAACTCGCGGGCCAGAATGGCCAGGCTGCCTACCTGCTCGGCAGGCTGATGACCATTGACCACCTCGATCGCGTGGCCCCCCGCTTGAATATAGTCGGCAATCAGGCGGCGACGTTTGCTGCGAGTGAAATCATAGTGCCAAGGGTGTGCCAGACTGACCCAGGCCTTGGCCGCACGCAGGGTTTCGACGGTTTCTTCCAGCGTCGGCCAGTGTTGCTTGACGTCACCCAGCTTGCCTGCACCCAACCATTTGCGGAACGCTTCGGCGCGATCCTTGACGAAACCTTCGCGCACCATCCAGTCGGCGAAGTGCGGGCGGGCCGGCGCGTTGCCACTGTCGCCCAGTTCCTGCTGGACTTCCCGCGCGCCTTCCAGTGCGCCAGGCATGCCCTTCAACGCCAGTTTGCGACTTATTTCTTCGGACCTTAGCCAACGACCATCGTGCAATTTGGCAATCGCCTCGACCAACGGTGTGGCATCGACGTCGAAACCATAGCCCAGCACATGAATGGTCGCGCCGCCCCAGGTACAGGACAATTCGACGCCGTTGACCAGTTGCATCCCCAGCGCATTCGCAGCGTTTCGTGCCTCATCGAGGCCCTCCAGGGTGTCGTGATCGGTCAAGGCCAGGACTCGCACGCCTTTCTCGAACGCACGCGCAACCAGTACCGCAGGCGCCAGGGCGCCATCGGAGGCCGTGCTATGGCAGTGCAAATCAACATTCACGGGGCTTTGTAACCTCAAATCAGCTGGCGCTATCGCGCGCCCATATGTTTGTTATTATGCCGCCACATCCTGCTTCTGGCTGCCACTGTGAAACAATTCATCGATTTCATCCCGCTCCTGCTGTTTTTCATCGTCTTCAAAATCGATCCACGGGTCGTCGACATTGCCGGCCACGAGGTAACTGTAGGCGGTATTTACAGCGCTACCGCGATGCTGATCATCAGTTCGCTGGTGGTCTACGGCACGCTGTTCATCAAACAGCGCAAGCTGGAGAAGAGCCAGTGGCTGACGCTCATCGCCTGCCTGGTCTTCGGCAGCCTGACTCTGGCCTTCCACAGCGAGACCTTCCTGAAATGGAAAGCCCCGGTGGTCAACTGGCTGTTTGCCCTGGGTTTCATCGGCAGCCACTTCATCGGTGACCGCCTGCTGATCAAACGCATCATGGGCCACGCGCTGACCCTGCCAGATCCGGTCTGGACGCGTCTGAACATCGCCTGGATCGTCTTCTTTCTGTTTTGCGGCGCCGCCAACCTGTTCGTTGCATTCACCTTCCAGAGCTACTGGGTCGACTTCAAGGTCTTCGGCAGCCTGGGCATGACGTTGCTGTTCCTGGTCGGCCAAGGCATCTACCTGTCCCGCCACCTGCATGACGCCGATACCACATCGCCTAAAACCGAGGACTGACATGCTTTACGCAATCATTGCCACAGACGTTGCCAACTCCCTGGAAGCCCGCCTGGCCGCACGGCCTGCACACCTTGAGCGCCTGCAAGTGCTTAAAGGCGAAGGTCGCATCGTACTGGCCGGGCCGCACCCGGCGGTCGACAGCAATGATCCAGGGGCGGCGGGTTTCACCGGCAGCCTGATCGTCGCCGAATTCGACTCCCTGAGCGCCGCCCAGGCCTGGGCCGATGCAGATCCTTACATCGCCGCTGGCGTCTACGCCAACGTTTCGGTCAAGCCGTTCAAGCAAGTCCTGCCGTAACCTTCTTTTTTCAATCCCCCCCGCGATGAACCTTGTCGGTTCATCGCGCTCTCAATCGCTCATTATTCTCGTTTGCCGGCCGACAACTTCCCAATACTCGTATTGGAATCAGGAGTCGCGATGCGCAAAGGTCCGTTGTGTCTGATGTTGGTCACGTTGTCGATCGTGGCCCCCGCCCACGGTGAAGAACACGCCGAGGGCGCAAGCTCCACGCCGCTGTCCTTGAGCGCCGGCAGCCAGATAAACGAGTTGCAGCAACGCTTGAAAGAAAGCGAGCGGCAACGAGAAGAGCTGAGCAAACAATTGCAGAATGCCGATGGCGAACGCGAAAGCGCCCAGTTGGCCCGGTTGCGCCAAGAGAACCAGCGTCTGAAGCTGCAACTAAGGGAAGCCCAGGCCGGCAGTTCGATTCCACGGTTGCTGACCGATCAGCAACAGTGGTTCGTGATTGGTGCCGCAGTTGCGCTATTTGCCCTGCTCTGCGGTATCTTCGCCAGTGGTGCAAGTCGAAAACGTCGACAATGGCTAAATTGAGTGAGTCATGAGCGAGCTGTTACTAATTGATGATGACCAGGAGCTGTGTGAGCTCCTGAGCAGTTGGCTGAGCCAGGAAGGCTTTCAGGTGCGTGCCTGTCACGATGGCCAGAGCGCCCGTCGGGCGTTGGCCGAAACCTCCCCGGCGGCCGTGGTGCTGGATGTGATGCTGCCGGATGGCAGCGGTCTGGAACTGCTCAAACAGTTGCGCAGCGATCATCCGGATTTGCCGGTGCTGATGCTTTCGGCCCGGGGCGAACCGCTGGACCGCATTCTCGGACTGGAACTGGGTGCCGACGATTACCTGGCCAAACCCTGTGATCCACGGGAACTGACAGCCCGCCTGCGCGCCGTGTTGCGCCGCAGCCACCCGGCAGCGGTGTCCAGCCAGATGGAGCTGGGCGACCTGTGTTTCAGCCCGGTGCGCGGCGTGGTCAGCATCAATGAACAGGAGTTTTCCCTCACTGTTTCCGAAAGCCGTCTACTCGAAGCCCTGCTCAAGCAACCCGGTGAGCCGCTGGACAAACAGGAACTGGCGCAAATCGCCCTCGGCCGCAAGTTGACCCTGTATGACCGCAGCCTCGACATGCACGTGAGTAACCTGCGCAAGAAAATCGGCCCGCATCCCGATGGCCGCCCGCGCATCGTGGCCCTGCGCAGTCGTGGCTACTACTACAGCCTCTGAACCCACACATCCCTGTAATTGGAGCTGGCTTGCCAGCGAAAGCGGTGTGACTGATATACCGCGTCGTCTGTTTCGCCAGCAAGCCGGCTCCTAAAGGTTCTGTATTAGTCAGGGGATTGTCAGGTCGGCGGAAAATCATCTTTACCCAAGCTTTACGCTCCGCTGACCGCCGCTGACCTTGATCTCCGTAATCTGTACTCATCCGGAACGTACCGGGAATGAGACAAGGAGATTCACCATGCGCAAGACTCTTATCGCTCTGATGTTCGCCGCCGCCCTGCCGACCGTGGCCATGGCCATGCCTGAAGGCGCAGGCCCTATGGGTGGTCCGATGGACGGTGCGCGCCACGGCGGTCAGATGCACGGCATGCACGGTAAAGGTCCGTACAGCCAACTGGACCTGAGCCACGAACAGCGCGAACAGATCCGCAAGATCATGGGCGAGCAGATGCACGAGCGTAAGCAAATGGTTGACAAATACCTGGAGAAACTCTCGCCAGCCGACCAGAAAGCCATGAAGGATGAAATGGCTGCCAACCACAAGAAAGCCGAAGCCGATGTGCGCGCCGTGTTGAAACCGGATCAACAGAAGAAATTCGACGAGATCCAGAAGAAACAGGCTGAGCGCCGCGCCGAATGGGCCGAGTTCAAGGCGTGGAAAGCGCAACAGCCGCAAAAAGCGCAATAATGATCCAACCCGGACCCAGCGGCTAACCACCGTTGGGGCTGACACTATTGTAGGAGCGAGCTTGCTCGCGAAAAACCCTCAGGCGCCGCAGCGCACATGGTATTACGCGTAATCGTTCACGACCTTCGCGAGCGAGCTCGCTCCTACAGGGATTGAGCTTTCTTTGTTTGAGGATTTTCTGTGCGCTCATTGTTCTGGCGTATTCTGGCTAGCTTCTGGCTGGCTATCGCTCTGGTTGCAGGGCTGTCCATTTTGTTGGGACACATGCTCAATCAGGATGCCTGGATTCTCAGTCGACATCCGGGCCTCAATACCTTGGCCGAACAATGGACGCAAACCTACGAATCCCAGGGCGAAGAAGCAGCGCAGGACATTCTGGAACAGCGCAAACGCCAGTATCACATCGACGTCCAAGTGCTCAACGAGAGCGGAGACCCGGTGGTACGCGGCACCTTCCCGCGACGCGCGGCGGCCTTTGAGGCGCGGCAGAACAACGATGACCGCCGCCTGCCATGGCGTCGTCTGACCGCTGAATACACCAGCGAAAAAACCGGCGACACCTATCTGCTGATCTACCGTATTCCCCACCCGGAACTCGACGCCTGGCACCGCGAAAGCCTGCTCTGGCCATTGAGTGCACTGGGTATCGCGCTCGTGGTGCTGACTCTGTTCAGCCTGCTGGTGACTCTTTCCATCACCCGCCCGCTCAGCCGCTTGCGCGGTGCGGTGCATGATCTGGGGCAAACCACTTACCAGCAGAACAGCCTGGTCAAACTGGCCAATCGCCGTGACGAGTTCGGGGTGCTGGCCAACGATTTCAACCGCATGGGCGCGCGCCTGCAAAGCCTGATCGGCAGCCAGCGGCAATTGCTGCGGGACGTGTCCCACGAACTGCGCTCGCCCCTCGCCCGCCTGCGCATTGCACTGGCCTTGGCCGAACGGGCCACGCCAGAGGAACGGCAAAAGCTCTGGCCGCGCTTGACCCGTGAATGCGATCGGCTCGAAGCGCTGATCAGTGAAATCCTGGTGTTGGCGCGAGTCGATGCCGACAACGCCAGCGCCGAAGAGGTGGACCTGAACGCGTTGCTCACGACCCTGCAACGAGATGCCCAGCTGGGTTCGCCAGAGCAGAGCGTTCGACTTGAGGCCGAGTCGCAACTGAATCTCAGAGGCTGGCCGACCATGATCGAGCGCGCCGTAGACAACCTGCTTCGCAATGCCCAGCGCTTCAACCCGGTGGGCGGGCAACCGATTGAAATGCTGGCGTTGCGTCAGGGCGAGCGGATTGTGGTGACCGTACGCGATCATGGTCCGGGGGTCGACGCTGAACATTTGACTCAGCTCGGGGAGCCATTCTACCGAGCTCCCGGACAAACAGCCGCCGGGCATGGGCTGGGGTTGGCCATTGCCCGCCGGGCGGCGGAGCGGCATGGCGGCAGTCTGGTACTGGCCAATCACCCGGAGGGCGGATTTATTGCCAGCCTGGAATTGCCGTTGTTACCAGGAGCCGTTGTTCAACCGTGATAGATGATCGTTCCCACGCTCTGCGTGGGAACGCCTCAAGGGACGCTCCGCGTTCCAATGGGACGCAGAGCGTCCCGGGCTGCATTCCCACGCAGAGCGTGGGAACGATCATTAGGCGGCAGACCAGGCGCTGACAAACTCCGCCAGATCAACCTTCTCTGCCACACGCGGTTCTTTCTGTGGTGTGCCCAGGTAAAGAAACGCGATCACCTCTTCCCCTTCCGCCAACCCCAACCCCTTGGCCACATGCGTCGAATAGGCCAGGTCACCGGTACGCCACACGGCGCCAATGCCTTGCGCATAGGCCGCCAGCAAAATGCCGTGCGCCGCGCAGCCAGCCGCCAGCAACTGCTCGGATTTCGGATATTTGACATGATCCTGCAAGCGGGCAACCACCACGACTACCAACGGCGCGCGCAGCGGACCGTTGCGTGCCTTGTCGATGGCTGCTTCGGTAACTTCGCTGTCCTGCAACTTCGCCGCCTCAGCCAGCAACTCGCCCATTTGCTCGCGCGCCGCGCCTTCGACGGTCAGGAAACGCCAAGGCTGCAAGTGACCGTGATCCGGCGCGCGCATGGCCGCAGCGAACAGCACTTCTCGCTGCTCTTGAGTAGGTGCCGGTTCGATCAGGCGCGGGACGGAAACACGGTTAAGCAAAACGTCGAGAGCCTGCATCGGCCACCTCCTGAAAAAATTGTGCGGCTATTCTAGCTGTAACTACCGCGGCAGTGCCCGTTTACATGCCCTGCCTCGAAGGTAGAATGGCGCCCTTCCTTATTTCAGCCGAGCGGATTTCATGGCGTTGCCGACCTTGCGTCTCATTGGTTTCATCATCGGCATCTTCCTGATAACCCTGGCCATCTCCATGGTCGTACCCATGGCCACGCTGGTGATCTTCGATCGCACCGGCGATCTGCCGTCGTTCCTCTGGGCCAGCATGATCACATTTGTCGGCGGCCTGGCCCTGGTCATTCCCGGGCGCCCCGAGCATGTACATCTGCGACCACGGGACATGTACCTGCTGACCGTCAGCAGTTGGCTTGTGGTGTGCATCTTCGCCGCGCTGCCGTTTCTGTTGACCCAGCACATCAGCTACACCGACTCGTTCTTCGAAAGCATGTCCGGCATTACCGCCACCGGCTCGACCGTGCTCACTGGCCTGGACACCATGTCCCCCGGCATCCTGATGTGGCGCTCGTTGCTCCACTGGATCGGCGGCATCGGCTTCATCGGCATGGCGGTAGCGATCCTGCCGTTGCTGCGCATCGGTGGTATGCGGCTGTTTCAGACTGAATCGTCGGACCGCTCCGAAAAAGTCATGCCCCGTTCGCACATGGTGGCGCGGTTGATCGTGGCGGCCTACGTCGGCATCAGCATTCTCGGCAGCCTGGCGTTCTGGTGGGCGGGGATGAGTCCGTTCGATGCAATCAACCATGCGATGTCGGCGATTTCCACCGGCGGTTTTTCCACCTCGGACCAGTCCCTGGCCAAGTGGACGCAACCGGCGGTGCATTGGGTGGCGATCGTCATCATGATTCTCGGCAGCCTGCCGTTCACCCTGTACGTGGCGACGTTGCGCGGCAATCGCAAGGCGCTGATCAAGGATCAGCAAGTGCAAGGTTTGCTGGGGATGTTGCTGGTGACCTGGCTGGTGCTCGGCACATGGTACTGGTGGACCACCCAACTGCATTGGCTGGACGCACTGCGACATGTGGCGCTGAACGTGACCTCGGTGGTTACGACCACCGGTTTCGCGCTGGGGGACTACAGCTTGTGGGGAAATTTCTCGCTGATGTTGTTCTTCTATCTGGGTTTCGTTGGCGGCTGTTCAGGTTCGACGGCTGGCGGAATCAAGATTTTCCGCTTTCAGGTCGCCTACATCCTGCTCAAGGCCAACCTTAACCAACTGATTCACCCACGTGCGGTGATCAAGCAGAAGTACAACGGCCACCGCCTCGATGAAGAGATCGTGCGTTCGATCCTGACCTTTTCGTTCTTCTTCGCCATCACCATCTGCGTGATCGCGCTGCTGCTGTCGCTGCTGGGCGTGGACTGGATGACCGCCCTCACCGGCGCGGCCAGCACCGTGTCCGGCGTGGGCCCGGGCCTGGGTGAGACTATCGGCCCGGCCGGCAACTTCGCTTCCCTGCCGGACGCCGCCAAGTGGATTCTTTCGTTCGGCATGCTCTTGGGCCGGCTGGAGATCATTACGGTATTTGTGCTGTGCATTCCGGCGTTCTGGCGTCACTGACCGGTACTGGCACTTGCATCAGCCGCGCCCGGTACTCGCCGGGTGTAGCGTCAAACCAGCGTCGGAAGGCGCGGAAGAAATTGCTCGGATCGGCAAACCCTAACAGGTAAGCAATTTCCAGCAAGGTCATGGCCGGTTGCGCCAGATACTGCTCGGCCAGTTCACGCCGGGTGTCGTCGAGCAATGTCTGAAAACTCGTGCCCTCTTCCTGCAAGCGTCGCTGCAAGGTGCGTTGCGACAAGTGCAGCGTCTGCGCCACGGCATCGCGTTTGGGTTCGCCCTGGGGTAACAAGCGGCATAGCACCTGCCGTGCCTTGTGGGTCACGCGGCTCTCGGAAAACCGCGCCAGGTACTCACCGGCAAACCGGTCATGCAGCAGCGCCATGGCCTCGTTGGCGGTCGGCAGCGGTGCTTCCATGTCCGCGCGCTCGAAAATCAGTGCATCGTAAGGCGCGTTGAACACCAGCGGCGCATGGAAGGCTTGTTTATAGGGCTCGAGATTGGCCGGCAGGTCGCCCTGCACCAGCACCTTGCGTGGGTGCAGCGTGCGTCCGGTCAACCAGCCGCACAGCGCCAGGGCGCAGGCCAGCGAAGCTTCGGCGCTTTGACGGGTCGGCGGCAAATGGTCGCCATGCACCGTCAGGATCAGCGCGTAGCCCTCATCCAGCAGTCGAAAACTCAGGTCGGCACTTTCGGCAATGATCCGCTGGTAACGCACCAGGCGCTTGAAACCTTCGGCCAGGGTCTGGCTGGACATCAAGGCGTAGCCCGTCACATGGAACTGCGCAGGTCGCACCACCTTGCCCATGTTCAGGCCAATCGCCGGGTTGCCGGACAGCTCAACCGCACGCTGCCAAAGTCGTGTCATGGAATCTTGCGGGAAGCGTGCATCCGGATCATCCAGTGCCGCGTAGTCGAGCCCCAGCTGTTTGAACAGAACCCGGCAATCCAGGCCGTCCATTTCCAGTGCTTTGACAATCCCCATCGCCCAGCTTGCAGAAGTCGTTCGTTCGCTCATGTCGGGTTCTTACATGATGAGCCGCTAACCACGGCCAATTTCCGAAGGATACTAAAGTGGCGCCGATTGTCACTGGCTGACGCCATTGATCACTCTAGACTTAAATAAGCTACCCGCAGAACAACTTGCAGTCAGAACAATAACCACAGAGATCGCAGTCGTGGAAAACATCAAGCGTTTCAATAGTTTCGCTGAGTTTTACCCGTATTACCTCGGCGAACACAGCAACAGTACCTGCCGACGACTGCATTTCATGGGCACCACGCTGGTCATTTTCATTCTGGCGCTGACCATAGGCGCAGGTGCCTGGATGCTGTTGTGGGCCCTGCCGCTGGCGGGTTACAGCTTCGCGTGGGTCGGGCATTTCTTCTTTGAAAAGAATCGTCCTGCGACCTTCCAGCATCCCTTCTACAGCCTGCTTGGCGATTTCGTCATGTATCGGGACATGATTCTGGGGCGCGTGCCGTTCTAGATCACAGAGGATTGCCGATGAATGCCAATGCCCGTTTCACCCACATGAAGGATGGCACGCAGGAAGACTGGGCGATCATCGCCGCGGACTTCAGTGCCTACGCCCGACAATTGCCGACACGGATCGTGGCGCACCTGAAGCTTCTTGAGGGTGACTTTGGTGGCTTCCCTGTAGATCGCTTGACCCATTCCCTGCAGACCGCCACCCGCGCCTGGCGTGATGGCCGCGATGAAGAGTACGTGGTCTGCGCCCTGCTCCACGACATCGGCGACACCCTGGGTTCCTATAACCATCCGGACATTGCGGCGGCAATCCTCAGGCCGTTCGTCAGCGCCGAGAATTTGTGGATGGTGGAAAAGCACGGAATTTTTCAGGGCTACTACTTCTTCCATCATCTGGGCATGGACCGGCATCTGCGCGAGCAATTCAACGGCCATCCGCAATATCAGGCGACCATCGAGTTCTGCGCCAGGTACGATGCGGCGGCGTTCGATCCGGCGTATGACACGCTGTCGCTGAGTTTTTTCGAACCGATGATGGAGCGGTTGTTTGCACAGCCGAAGAATTCGATTTACAAGGCGGCGATGGAAGAACATGCGCCAGCCTGACCATAAAATCGGCCTGACTGTCACTGCTATGTCGAATGTGCTGCCGTCTTCGCGGGCAAGCCTCGCTCCTACAGTGGGGGGTGGTGTACGCAGAATTTATGAACGCCAGATAACCCTGTGGGAGCGGGCTTGCTCGCGAAGAGGCCTTTCCAGACACCGTAATTTCAAGCCAACTCTGCGATTTTCGACGTTTTCAACTGCGCCTCCCGCGCCTGCGCATCCGCCAACCGATACAGCTCGATCGTGCCATCCCAATGCTCGATCAGTGCCGTGCACGACTCCACCCAATCGCCGCAATTGAGGTAATCCACCTCGCCGACCTTGCGAATTTCGGCATGGTGAATGTGCCCGCACACTACGCCATGCAGCTCGCGTTTGACGCATTCATGGGCGATGGCTTCTTCGAAGTCGCTGATGAAGCTGACCGCGGTTTTCACCTTGTGCTTGAGATACGCCGACAGCGACCAGTAACCGTAGCCATAACGGGCACGCCAATGGTTGAGCCAGCGGTTGAGGGTCAGGGTAAATTCATAGGCGGAATCGCCGAGAAATGCCAGCCAGCGGTGGTAGCGGGTAATCACGTCGAACTGATCGCCGTGGATCACCAGCAGATGCCGACCATCAGCGGTCACGTGCACCGCTTCGTCCACCAACTGAATGTTGCCCAGAATCAACTTCGAATATCGGCGCAGGAATTCGTCGTGGTTGCCGGTGACGTAGATCACCTCGGTGCCGCGCTTGCTCATGGTCAGCAGTCGCCGGATCACGTTGGTGTGCGCCTGCGGCCAGTACATGCCACCGCGCAGTTTCCAGCCGTCGATGATGTCACCGACCAGGTAGATTTTGTCCGCGTGAAAACCCTTGAGAAACTGCGACAGATGCTCGGCCTGGCAATCGCGCGTGCCCAGATGCACATCGGATATCCACAAGGTC
Organism: Pseudomonas sp. ERMR1:02; assembly: GCF_002277815.1. Lineage (GTDB taxonomy): Bacteria > Pseudomonadota > Gammaproteobacteria > Pseudomonadales > Pseudomonadaceae > Aquipseudomonas. The sequence continues at coordinate 110,973 of NZ_NKJI01000007.1, read as the reverse complement.
CGTACACGCTGTTTACGGCTGGGTTTGGCGAGCTCGGCGCTGGTCATGGGCAACCCTCAGGACAAGTTTTGGCAAGCTTGCGCCGGTCGGGTTAATGGCGCATGACAGCAGCAAGTCAGTCCTGTGACAGCGCGTGCAAGTCATGTCGGTGTAGACTGCGACCTGACTCATCAAACCTGCCATGAGACCCGCGATGAGACCGATCCTCACACTGCGCCAGTACACCAAGGACCTGATCGTCCATAGCCATGAGCACGCGCAACTGGTGTTCGGGCTGTCGGGTGCGCTGGATTTCGAGGTAGACGGACGTGGCAGTCAGGTGGTTCAGCAGAGTTTCGTGGTGGTTCCTTCAGGCTTTCATCATGCGTGCGGCAGTTCCAATGGCAGCCGTTGCCTGGTGCTGGATGTACCCAGCGATCAATGGGTTTGCCAGTCCCTGGGCGATCATGCCGAGGCCAGTCGCCGCTTGCTCGACAATGCCGGCCGGTTGTCGCTGGATGCCGGGCAAAGCCAATTGGTCAATTGGCTGGCCAACAGCCAGGTCGATGATCCGGTGATTGCGCAACAAGGCGCGGTGCTATTGCTGGCCAGCCTCAACAACGCCACGCCCGACAGTGTCGGCGGTCGGCGCCTGCCCTATGCCGCGCTGAATGCGCACATCGACCAATACGCTGCCTACCCGCTGCAAGTGGCCGATCTGGCCCGCGTCGCCGGTCTCTCCAGCGCTCGCCTGCATGCCCGGTTCGTGGCCGAATGCGGACAGACGCCGATGGATTACATCCGCAGCCGACGCCTGCACAAGGCCGTGGGGTTGCTGCGCGATACGGCACTGCCCATTGGCGAGATTGCCTGTCGCGTCGGTTACAGCTCCCAGAGTGCGTTTGCCGCCGCGGTGTTGCGCGAGTTCGGCACATCGCCTGGTGCGTTGCGGCGCGAGTCTGGCGACAAATAACGCGAGTCTGGCGACAGACATCGCGGCAGTGGGCGCGGTTAAATGGTCGGGTACATTACGATTACCAAGGATTGCCATGACTCCCCGTACCGCCCTTGGCGCTCTGCATATCGGCGCACTGATGTTCGGCCTGACCGGTGTGTTCGGCAAACTCGCAGCCAGCTCACCGGCAATCATCGTCTTCGGCCGGGCGGCGTTCGCGGTGTTGGCGCTGGCATTCTTTGCCCGATTCGCCAGCAATACCCGCTGGCAAAAACTCGAAGCTGTGGATTGGCGCCGACTGTTGCTCAGCGGTTTGTTGCTGGCCGGACACTGGGTGAGTTTTTTTATTGCGGTGAAGGTCGCCGGCGTGGCCATCGCGACTCTGGGCTTTGCCAGCTTCCCGGCCTTTACCGTGATCCTTGAAGGGCTGATTTTCCGCGAACGGATTCGTGCCAATGAAATCCTGTTGGTGGTGCTGGTCAGTGTCGGGCTGGTGCTCGTTACACCGGAGTTCGATCTGGCCAGCGGCGCCACCACCGGCCTGCTCTGGGCAGTGGCTTCCGGCTTGTTGTTCTCCCTGCTGTCGCTGACCAACCGTGCCAGTTCCGCACGCATCCCGGCGGTGCAGGCGGCTTTGTGTCAAAACGTGGTCGTTGCAATGTGCCTGCTGCCGGTGGCGGCACCGCAATTGAGCGAAGTGCGCGCCATCGACTGGCTGTGGATCGCGCTGCTCGGGGTGTTCTGCACCGGCGTGGCCCATAGCCTGTTCGTCGCCAGCCTGGCGGTGATCAAGGCGCGGACTGCCGCAGTCGTCTTCGCTCTGGAGCCGGTTTATGGCATCACGATGGCTTGGTTGTTGTTCGATGAAAACCCGACCGTGCGCATGCTGCTCGGCGGTGCGTTGATCATCGTCGCGATCGTGGTGTCCAGCAGGCTTTCCGGCAGTTCAAGCAAGAAAGCCGTTGCCGCAGAGGCGGCGTCTCACTGAGTGCGATCGTTGTGTCCCAGATCGCGGTCCGGATCAATCCGGTCGCGGACCCGCTGCTTGAGCACCTTGGCCTCAGGGAAGCCGCCGTCGGCCTTGCGTTCCCAGATTTGCACATCGTCGCAGAAAATGTGAAAGACCCCACCTGTGCCGGGCACCAGGGACACTTTGCCGAGGTCGTCGCCAAATGTACTGAGCAGTTCCTGGGCCAGCCAGGCCGCACGCAACAGCCACTGGCACTGGGTGCAATAGGTGATGACGATTTCGGGTTTTTGGATGGTCATGGTCGGTGATATTCCTGAAGTAGAGGGCGCCACAATGATAAACGCGCTTATCACTTGTCCGGGCGCACTAACCGCATTTGATCTGTAGCAGCAAGCTTGCTCGCGATTCAGGCGCCGCGCAGTGTCTGTCAGACCGTGTCATCGTTCATCGCGAGCAAGCTTGCTCCTACAGTTACCGAATTGCGCCCAATAGACTGCGGGCTGTTTGCTTGAATGGCTCATCGGCGTCCTTGAGCAATTGGTTGAGCAGTTCGATGGCGCTGTCCAGGTCGCCGTCATCGATGCAGGTCTGGGCTTGTTCAAGTTTTCCAGCGTTACTCGGTTCAGGCGTTTCCAGGCTCAATGGTTCAAGCTCAAGGGACGGGCCTGACTCGCTGAACTCGTCGAGAAAGCTGTCGTCCTGTGCCTGAGAGGCAGGTTCGATTTCCCACTCAATCTCAGTCTCCGGCAGAACCGGTTCGCTCAATGTCCGGTCGCTGACTAGTGGATCTTCCATCGGACCCAAGTCCCAACTCGTATCCATCGACAAGTCGTCAAGGTTCAACTGGAATTCATCTGCGGGTAACGGCTCTGGCGACGTAGCCATGGACGAAACCATTGATGTCGCGACAGAACCCCCTGCGACAGGGCCCAGTTTCGGATGGTTCTCGCCCATCGCCTCTCGCAACAGACTATTTGCTTCGGTATACCGACCGTACGTGAGGCAGATCGCGACCGCTTCCAGCACATCGTTCGCAGGCGTCACTTCATGGTGTGCGAGTGTCGGTTGCACTGCGCAAACGTGCGCAACCGGTTCTGCCATGTTACTGAGAAGCGGTTCATGCCGGGGTGGCTGACCATCTGCCGGTATGAGCGTTGCCTGTTCCTGCTGCCGTTGACGACGAACCAATACAGCCAGTAACACTAACGCCATCAGCAACAACAATCCGCCAATCATCAGCCAGTTCGTCCCGTGCTCCTCGACCACCACTGGCGCCGAAGCCACGGCAACGGGCGCAACCGGTTCTGCCGGTGCCTGCTTGAGCTCGGCCATTCGGGTTTGCAGTTCGGCCACTTGCGTTTTATCACCGGCGATCTGCTCGTCCTGTCCCTGAAGCTTCGCATTGAGCTCATCAATGGTTGCCTGCAACTGCTGGTTCTGCAGGACGCTGGCAGCCAGTTGCTCGGCAAGAGGATCCGGCGCGAGTGCGGCGGCAGGTTTTGCCTGTGGTTCCTTGGGCGCAGACGCGGGCGTGACCACGGGCTGGACACTCGCAAAGGCAGAAGAGGGACGACTGGCCAGCGGTTCATCACTGGCAGGCACAATGCCCGGCGCTCCCGGAGGATCGATCAACACCGTGTACTCGCGCAGCAAGCGGCCATTGGGCTGATTGAGTTGCACAAGGAAATTGAGGAACGGTTCATTGACAGGTTTGTTGGATGCCACCTGAATCAGGCTGCGGTTGCCCCGCAGGACAGGTGTGAATTTCAGGTCGTTGAGGAAGAATGCCCGCTCGACACCCGCTCGGCTGAACTCGTCCGCCGTCGCCAGGCTGACCGAGAGTTCACCTTCCTCCAGACCAGCGACATCCACCAAGGCAATGTCGGCACGCAGCGGCTGGTTCAGCGCCGAATGCAGGGTGATTTCACCCAGACCCAGCGCCGGTGCCCACGCCGACCAAGTGACAGCAGCACCGGCCAGCAACCACCTGGCGCAACACCGTACAACGATTAGCCGACTTTCAAGCATGAGCATCCCTTAGGTAACCAGAACCAACTTGCACGTGTTCGCACATCCGGTACGAACACGATATTGCCAAGTAGTTCTTATAGTCTGCTCAACGCGGCATCTCAAAAAAGGGGCGTGGGGTAATGCCTCAAGATTTTTCCAGGTTGGTCAGAATGTGCCCGTGAACCCGCATGCAGATCTTCAAATCCGCCTCATCGACGCCTTCGAACAATTCGTGGCGCAGTTGGTTGGCAATGGTTTCAATTTGTTCGATCAGAGGGCGCGCCGGGGCGCAGAGGACAATTTTCTTCGCACGACGATCTTCCAGAACCGATTGGCGTTGCACCAGGCCCTGGCTTTCCAGGCTGTCGAGCAGTCGGGCCAGGGTCGGCCCTTCGACGCCGACGCTTTGCGCCAGCTCACGTTGGGTCGGGGCTTCGTTGAAACGCGCCAGGTGCAGCAGCACCAGCCAACGTGCCTGGGACAGGCCGAGGCCAGCCAGGCGGCGGTCCAGTTCAGCACGCCAGCCGCGCGACATCTGGGCCAGTTGCATGCCAAAGCGGTGTTGTTCGGTTAACGGCATAAAACACTCATGATTAGACTGAAACAGAGAAAAACTAATTATTAGTCAGCTAAGCATGAGCCTCGACTGGAGGCAAGGCTTGTTCTGTACTGAATCGTTACATCAGTGACTCAGTTCACTTAAATCTCAAATTCGGACTGCAAGGCGGCCCGAACACAGTACAAAACCCCCTCCGGCACTCGTCCTGCAAACAGGGCGGAAATCTCCGACACTGGCGGTAATTCGCCCTCACCGTCGAGAAACGCATCCTGGACTTCGCCCATCAAGTCTTCTGGCAAATCCAGCGCCTGCTCCAGCGATAACTGCTGCTTGCCAATGGCCTCGGCGAGCATGGTGTAGACGTTCTTTTCCGAGCATTGCAACTGACTGGCGATCTGCAGCGGCGTCATGCCGGCCCGCGCCAGGGTGATCAGTTCGTGGCGCACGTCGGCCACTACCTTCGGTGCTTCGACCTGACCGCCGAGAACTTCGAGGAATGCCTCGCCGTAACGTTCCAGCTTGCGCGCGCCGACACCACTGACCCTGGCCATTTCCGCCAGCGAGGTCGGTTGGCTGCGCAGCATTTCGAGCAAGGTCGAGTCGGGGAAGATGACGTACGGCGGCACCCCATGCTCTTCGGCAAGCTTGCGACGCAGGGCGCGCAAGGCTTCCCACTGCTCGCGCTCTTCGCCACGGACCAGTTGGCTGGCCGGGCTTTTGCTGGTTTTAACCGTGGTTTGCGCCTTGAGATCGCGGCGCAGTTCCAGGGTCACTTCACCCTTGAGCAGCGGTCGGCAACTGTCGCTCAGGCGCAGACCGCCATAGCCCTCAACATCAACATCGGCCAGACCACGTGCCACCAATTGGCGAAACAGCGAGCGCCATTCGCTTTCGCCAAGCGCCTTGCCAACACCGTATACCGACAAATGCTGATGACCGAAGCTACGCACTTTTTCGTTGTCCTTGCCCAGCAACACATCCACCAGATGACCCACACCGTAGCGCTGGCCGGTGCGGAAGATCGCTGACAACGCCTGACGCGCAGGCTCGGTTGCATCCCAGGTCTGCACGCCATCGACACAATTGTCGCAATGTCCACAGGGCTGCGGCATGTCTTCATCGAAATAGGCCAGCAGCGTTTGACGGCGGCAGCGGGTCTCTTCGCACAGCGAGAGCATGGCGTCGAGCTTGTGCTGCTCCAGACGCTTGTGGCGCTCGTCGCCTTCGGAGTTCTGTAGCATTTGCTTGAGCATCACCACGTCTTGCAGGCCGTAGGCCATCCAGGCATCCGCTGGCAACCCGTCACGGCCGCCGCGCCCGGTTTCCTGGTAGTAGGCTTCGAGAGACTTCGGCAAATCGAGGTGCGCGACAAAACGCACGTTAGGCTTGTCGATGCCCATGCCGAACGCCACCGTGGCCACCATGATCAGGCCTTCCTCGTTGAGGAAGCGCTTCTGGTTAAAGGCACGCAAATCGTTGGGCAGGCCGGCGTGGTACGGCAGCGCGGGGAAACCTTGTTCGCAGAGAAATGCAGCGACTTCCTCGACCTTTTTGCGCGACAGGCAATAGACGATACCGGCATCGCTGCGTCGCTCGGCCAGGAACGCCAGCAACTGCTTGCGCGGCTGCTCCTTGGGTACGATGCGATAAAAAATGTTCGGCCGGTCGAAGCTCGACAGGAAGCGCTCGGCGTTCTGCAGATGCAGACGGGTCACGATTTCTTCCCGGGTACGCTTGTCGGCGGTAGCGGTCAGGGCAATGCGCGGCACGTCGGGGAACATTTCCGCCAACTGGCCAAGTTGCAGGTATTCCGGGCGGAAGTCGTGACCCCACTGCGACACGCAGTGCGCTTCGTCGATGGCAAAAAGAGCGATGTTCAGCCCTTGCAGGAAGGACATCATGCGCGGCTGGACCAGGCGTTCCGGCGCGAGGTAAAGCATTTTCACCTCACCGCGCCGGATGCGGGCCGCCAGATCGCGTTGCTGCTCGGCGCTCAGGGTGGAGTTCAATGCTGCGGCGGCCACGCCCAGCTCTTCGAGGGTAGCGACCTGATCGTCCATCAACGCGATCAGCGGCGACACCACCACCGCCAGGCCTTCGCGCAACAGCGCGGGCACTTGGAAGCACAGGGATTTGCCGCCACCGGTAGGCATCAGAACCAGAGCATCGCCACCGCTGGCCACGCGCTCAATGATTGCACCCTGACGGCCACGGAAACTGTCGTAGCCGAAGATGTCCTTGAGGACGCGTTGAGCCTGTTCGAGCATAGAAACTCCAAAAATCACCGAAACATCCCTGCAAGGCTGGTTCAGAACCCGCAACGCTGCACCGATAAATCGTAAGTGCGCATTGCATGACGCTTCACATTTCAGCCACGACGCCGGCAGGGCATCACAAAACGCGCGAGTATACCCGAGCCCTGTCCGGCAAAGGGCGCCGCTGATAAGACACACTGATGTGCAAAAATGCCTTGCGGCTGGCCCAAGCGCTCAAGAAGGCCTAGAATTCCCGCATCGAATATTCCCCAAGGTAGCCCTTTAATGTCCTTCGCTGAGCAACTAACCCGCCTGCAAGTCTTCCTCGACGCCGATGAACTGCATGACGAGGCGCTGGACTACGTGGCCGCCCACGGCTACCTCACCGCGCTATCGATCTGTTCCGAAGTCGTTCCCGATCGTGAGTGGATCGATGCGCTGTTCGCAGAAGAGCCGCATTACGCCGACGACACCGAGCGTGAAGCGATCGAATCCACGCTGCTGGCCCTCAAGGCCCACATCGCCCGCCAACTGGCCTCCGATGAAGAGTTCGAGTTGCCTTGCGACCTGGACCTGGGCGAAGACCCGGACGATTCCGACCTGCGCGGCTGGTGCATCGGCTTCATGGAGGGTGTGTTCCTGCGCGAAGAAGCCTGGTTCGAAACCGCCGAAGACGAAGTCAGCGAAATGCTGCTGCCGATCATGGTCGGTTCGGGTCTGTTCGACGAGCAACCGGAGTTCTCCGACATTGCCGCGGATGCCAACCTGATGGACGACATGATCGTGCAGATCCCCGAAGCCCTGACTGCGCTGTACCTGCTGTGCAACGCACCAGACGAAAAACCGGCGATCCTCAAGCCTCGTCACCACTAAGGTTCTGCCTATGGACAACCCCATAGGCAATCGCCACCTGATGTTGCGCTACGTGCTGCTGGCCATCGGCTGGCTGAGCGTAGCGCTGGGGGTGATCGGGATTTTCCTGCCGGTGTTGCCCACCACTCCCTTCCTGCTGCTGGCGGCCGCCTGTTTCGCCCGTAGTTCACCGCGTTTCTATCAATGGCTGGTGGAGCATCCACGGCTCGGTCCCTGGGTTCGCGACTATCTGGATGGAAACGGTATTCCCCTCAAGGGCAAGGTCTACGCCATTGGTCTGATGTGGGCGAGCATTCTGTTTTCCTGCTATCTGGTGCCAATGCCATGGGCACGCGGGTTCATGCTGACCAGTGCGGTGTTGGTGACGGTTTATATTCTTCGGCAGAAGACCCTGTAGGAGCGATGCTTGCTCGCGAAGAACGTCCGGACAACGCGATCATTCAGACAGCACCCCTTATCGTTGACGTCCATCGCGAGCAAGCATCGCTCCTACAGTTGATCTGGGTACATCCCAAAAAACGAGCCCTATTCGTCGACCATCAGCCCTCCCCCGGCCAAAACACCACCTAGACTTCACAAATCTGCATCCGAGCAGCCCGACATGCCCCGCAGTCCGCGTAGTCCAGGATGGCCAACGCCCCGACTTCGGTTCGGCGGATGGCTGTTGCTGGTCAGTTTGCTGCTGACTGTTCTGGGCAGCGTCCGGGCCGACCGGGATTTGATGCAGATCCTGCAAATCGCCGAAAAACGCTATGGCTCTCTCGGCCCGGCGCGGGGGCGAATCGAGGCCTGGAGTCAGATGCTGCAAGGCGAACGCAATGCACCCGAGCGCGAGCAGCTGGAGGCGGTCAATCGCTTCTTCAATCAGCAACTGAGTTTTCAGGACGACACGCGCATCTGGCATCAGACCGACTACTGGGCCACGCCCGTCGAATCCTTGATTAAGGGTGCGGCCGACTGCGAGGACTACGCCCTGGCGAAATATTTCAGTCTGCGCCACCTCGGGATTCCCAGCGAAAAACTGCGTATTACCTACGTCAAGGCGCTGACCCAAAACCAGGCGCACATGGTCCTGACTTTCTATAGCAGCCCCACAGCCGACCCGCTGGTGCTGGATAACCTTATCGGTGACATCCGCCCCGCCTCGCAACGCAAAGACCTTCTGCCGGTGTACGCCTTCAACGCCGAGGGCCTTTACCTGCCGGGGGCCAATGGCGGAAAACGCAGCAGCGACTCGAAAAAACTGTCGCGCTGGCAAGAGGTACTGCAAAAGATGCAGGTCGAAGGCTTCGTCGTGGGCGATGGCTGAGGCCGCAACAAGGAGCGTTTCATGAAACTGCGCAACCAATTGTTTTTCGCCATCTGCCTGTTCCTGTTGGTGGCATTCAGCGGCAGCTTTTTTGTCAGCCTCGAAAGCTCTCGCGAACAGATGCTCGGCCAGTTGCGCTCTCACGCCCAGGATGCGGCCACCGCACTGGGCTTGTCGCTGACCGCGCAGATCGATGACCCGGCCATGATGGAATTGATGGTCAGTTCGATTTTTGACAGCGGCTACTTCAGTAGCATTCGCATCATCGACGTACAGGACGAGCAGGTGCTGGTGGAGCGCAACGCTTCAGCACGGATCGAAGACGTACCTGGCTGGTTTATCAGTCTGGTCAACCTGCGTCATCAGGGCGGTGACGCGTTAATCATGCGCGGCTGGGAGCAGGCGGCACGGGTCGAAGTGCTGAGCAATCCGCAATTTGCCCTCGCCAAACTCTGGGACAGTACCCTCGGCAGCCTGATCTGGTTGCTACTGTGCGGAATGCTCAGTGCCGTGTTCGGTGGCTGGCTGTTGCGCCGGCAACTTCGTCCCCTCGACACCTTGGTCAGACAGGCCGAAGCCATTAGTAAACGCGAGTTCCTCAGCCTGCCGAAACCGCCACGTACACCTGAATTGAAACGCGTAGTGCTGGCAATGAACCAGATGGTCGAGAAGCTCAAGACGTTGTTCACTGAAGAGGCGGCACGCAGTGAAAAGCTGCGCAACGAGTCCTATCAGGACAGCTTGACCGGACTGGCCAACCGGCGCCTGCTGGATGAACAGCTGGCAGACCATTTACTGGTCGCCGAGCAACATTGCGACGGGCATTTACTGATGTTGCGGATCAATGATCTCGCCGGCCTTAACCAACGCCTGGGCGGCCAACGCACCGATGCATTGATCAGCGGGGTCGGCGAACTGCTCAAGCGTCTGACTCAACTGCCTCAGCGACGTACCTGGCTGGCGGCGCGCAACCGCGGGGGCGAATTCAGCCTGCTGGCGCCGGGGCTTGATACCGAGGACGCCGAACGCCTGGCCGCCGAAATCAGCACCACCCTGGAAAACCTGCGCCTGACAGGTGCCAGTGACTGCGTGCCGGTCGCACATTTAGGCATCGTCGCCTACCACCCCGGCGAATCCACTAGCGACGTGCTTACGCGACTTGATCAGGCGCTGACCCAAGCCCGACAAAACCCCGAGCGACCCTGGGTGCAGTTGAGCCACGGCGAGTCCGCACCGAACCAGTCCAAACTTGACTGGCGCACCTGGATCGACGACGCCCTGACCCAAGGCAACTTGCAGCTGTATTTTCAGCCGGTGGTGCAGTGCGCCGACACCAGTGAGGTGCTGCATCACAAAGTCCTCGCACGCCTGCTCGACCCGCAGGGCCAGGCGATTGCCGCAGGGCATTTCCTGCCGTGGATCGAGCGCCTGGGTTGGTCGGCACGCTTCGACCTGGCCATGCTCGAAGCGACCCTCGAATATCTTGCCGTCAATCGCTGGCCGCTGGCGCTGAGTCTTTCCGGCAATACCTTGCGCGATCCGGCGCAGCTGCAACTGATCCTCGACATGCTCGAATCGCTGCCGGAACTGGCACCGTTGCTAATCCTGGAAATCGATGAACGCCAACTGCCGCCTCCCGACGAACTGCAGCGACTGAGCCATAGTTTGCTCGACACCGGCTACCGCATCGGCCTGCAGCATTTTGGCGGCAGCTTCAGCCAGATCGGCAACCTCACCCAACTGGGCCTGGCGTATCTGAAAATCGATGGGGCCTATATCCGCCATATCGACGAGCAGCGGGATAAACGGCTGTTTATCCAGGCGATCTTCAGGGCGACCAACAGCATTGATTTGCCGTTGATTGCAGAAATGGTCGAAACCCAGGGAGAGCTGGAGGCGATCAAGGAGTTGGGTGTATTCGGAGTGATGGGAAGATTGATCGGGTCGCCGGAGCCGATGTGAGTTCATCAGGTAGACCGCGTTATCGTTCTTCGCGAGCAAGCTTTGCTCCTACAGATTGATGGTGCTCACAACATCAATGAATACCTGTAGGAGCAGAGCTTGCTCGCGAACGCGGTTTCACATTCAACAGTAAAGTTGGCTGAACCACCGCCATCGCGAGCAGGCTCACTCCTACAGGGATCTTCAGTGGTGCTCCCAATGCGAGCACAGGATGATGCTGCACAGATCCGTTCGCTTGAAGCCCGGGTCCTTGAACGCGAGGAAATCATCGTTGAAGGTACCGAAGGTACTGGCCGGCCGATGCTTCATCCCGTGATAAAACTCGTCGATCATCTTATGGGCGAAATCGGTTTCGCGGGGATAAGCGGCAATCACCGATTCGCGTTGCTGGTCTGTAAACTGCTCGAAGCCACGTCCAGCCACGTCCATTCCCGCTCCGGCCTGCACCAGGGCAATCTCCGGATGCATGTGTTCGGGAATGCCCGGCGTCGTGTGCAGAGCGATAGCGTTCCAGACCTTTTCAATATCTCTTTCGGCGATACCATGACTGCGCAGAAAATCACGCGCGGCATTCGCGCTGTCCACTTCGAAGCGAAGTTGGCTCTTCTGGTACTTCGATGTCAGACCGATGTCATGGAACATTGACGCGGCGTAAAGCAGTTCCGGGTCATACGTAAGTCCCTTTTGCTTACCGATCAGGGCTGCCCAAAAGTAGACACGGGTCGAGTGGGAAAACAGCAACTCGCTTTCGGTGTCGCGGATGAGTTGCGTCATCTCGCGCGCTAGCTGGCTGTCGGGAATTTTGACGTCGAAGATAGTGTTGAATGCCATGGTTTTTCTGTCTCTCGGCATGCTGCAGGAGTCATTGGTCTCCAAATACGCTACGCGGCTTCCCAACGCGTATGAAGTGCAATTTTCAAGGAATGGAAATGCATGCTGTGCACTTTGCTGCGCCTTCGTTTGCGCAACATGAGCCCTGTAGGAGCGAGTTTGGGTATCGTCGTAATCTGGGGGTGATGTCGTGTTTCAGTGAACTCTTGCTGTATGACTTATGCTCTGCCGGTCATCAGAAATTCATAAAAACTGTCATTTGTGACAGTAGCTAGTCATCTTTCGTAGTTCTAGAGTCAGATACGCTGCTCATAGGAGTGGCATTCAGGCTAGAAAGGAGCACTAATTATGAAGGCTGAAACGATGTTGGACGAATTAACAGATTTCAACAATGGAACTCTTAATCAATGGGAAATGGGGCCCGCGCTGGGTCCTGGCGGGTCCTATCTAAGGTTTGTGGATGATCCTTTGAGAGGCAAAGTCTTATCGATTGTCACACCTGAAACGGCGAAAGACGCCCATGGAATTATCCTCAAAAAAACGTTCCCTACAGTACCAGGCCGAGCATACGCGTTCAGTTACTCCGTTAGACCGACAAAATCAAATGGCGGCTACACCACTGATTTGGTTGCAACCATCGGCAATAAGCACTGCGACCCCTTTCAGAGTCTGACGATCGATGCATGGCAATCTTTTGGATTTACTGCCATTGCAACTTCGCCGACCACAACGGTAAGTCTTTCAAATAACATACGTTCCGGATGGGGTAATGACTACAGACTTGACAATTTTTGGGTTAAAGAAGTTAAACTTGAATCACTGGATGAACTGACAACCTTTGACGACCAAACCCTTGGCGGTTGGAGCGCGGGAACAGGTCTTAATTTACAACCCACGGAAACAGGGGGATATCACTTATCAGCTCTTCAAGTTTCTGAAGGCACGGTTCTCAAAAAGACATTCCCTGCTATTCCAGGTCTAACATACGAACTCTCTTTTGATGCAAAAAAAATCGAACCAAAGGACACCCCGATGTTGAGATTTGGTGCTCTGAACAAATATACGAACTACGCTTTCGTAGATCACCATGAGTGGAAAAAACACACCGTCAAGATTAGCTCCCCATACGACAAAATAGAATTTATAGTCGCATCCTTGTCTGCGGGCACTTCTTTCTCGCGCTACGCCATCGATAACTTTAGAGTACGACTTATGGATGCGATACCTGTTTTAGACGATTGATATAGGCGCACACTTTGCAGGACCATTTTTCATCTTTTAAGCTCTTGATGGTGTAATTCAAAAGAGCCTAGTAAAAGCCCCCCATTCTCATAGAGAAGGGGGGCTTTGTCGTTGGAATTACACCGTATCCACCTTCAACGAATGATCGTTGAGCATGCCGTTGATGATGGTTGCCGAGTCCGCACCGGAAACCACTCCGCCCGCCCCTGGTGTGACACCGTAATGACTGGCCAGGTTGACGCCGGCCAAGTCGATGGTCTGGTTCGGCGCCGCACCGGCCGTGGCGCTGACGTCGATGCTGGTCACCAGTGACGCGCCGCTGCCGCTGACGGTGAAGTGCAGGTAGTCATCCAGCGAGGCCGCGGTGCTGTTCTCCCCTTGCAGCAGTTGCGACAGGTCGAGTTTGTCGGTGCCGGGCGTGAAGTCAGTGACCACGTCATGGCCGCTGTTGCCCTTGAGCCATTGGAAGGTGTCGGCGCCGCTGCCACCGGTCAGGGTGTTGTTGCCCAGGCCGCCGATCAGGATGTCGTCACCGCCCCCGCCGTTAAGAATGTCGTTGCCCAGGCCGCCGCTGATGATGTTGTTGTGGTTGTCACCGGTCAGGGTGTCATTGAAGTTCGAACCGACGAGGTTCTCGATGGCGGTCAGGGTGTCGGTGCCGGCGCCGAAGGTGTTCTGCGGCCCGCTCAACCCCAGATTGACCGTGACGCCAGCGGTAGCATGGGCGTAGCTGGCGGTATCGTTGCCGGTGCCGCCATCAAGCAAGTCATTGCCAATACCACTGAACAGCAAGTCATTGCCGGCACCACCGTGCAACTCGTTGTTGCCGGTGCCTGCGATGAGTATGTCGTTGCCGTCGCCGGCATTGAGGATGTTGTCGCCGCTGCCCGCCACCAACGTATCGTTGCCGGCGGTACCGGTGAGGGTGTGGCCTTCCTGGTAGCTGATGGTCACGTTGGCGCTGTCGCTGCCGCCATGGTTGTCGCTGGCGGTGTAGGTGCCGTGGTAATCCGGGGTACTGTCATGCGCACCGGAATAGTCGAGCTTCATTGTCAGTTGGTAGCTTTCGGAATTGTTTACGCTAGTGCCGCTGCCACTGGTGTTGGTGATGTTGGTGACGTGGATCTGATAAACCCCGTCCGACGCCGCGGTGATGGTCTGACCATCTGCCAGGGCAGTCCAGGCGCCGCCGTTGATGGAATACTCCATGGTGATATGGCCGGCAGCGAGGTTGTGGTCCAGGTTAAGGGTTTCACCCTGCTTGAGGTTGACGGTGATACGGTCCTCGTCGTTAGTGTTGGCCGCTGTGACGTGGCCCAGATAACCACTGATCACCAGCAATGCCGTCATCGTTGCGGTATTGGCCGCGAACGATCCACGCACATCGGCGAGGTTCTGGTTGCTCGGCTTGACGCCGCTACCGGAGAAATCGATCGCACCAGTGCCGGTGAAGTCCGCCGCTTTGGCGACCCATCCTGTGTTGAAGGTGGTCGGTGATGCCTTGAGCGGATCGCCATCGGCGTCAGCGTCATTGGCCAGCAGCAATTCGCCCGGTACCGTTACGCTGCCCGAGAGCACGTTGGTGATGATGTGGTCATCGACCGCCACCGGTGGCGCGTTCGGAATGACTTTGACCACCAGGCTCGAGCTGGCGAGGTCGCCGTCGTTATCGCTGACGGTGAAGCCGATGTGTTCGGTGAGCACTACCGATGTGGTTTTCTGCGACACGTAGCTGTATTCGCCGGTATCGAGATTCACCAACAGCGTGCCTTTATTGTCGGTGGCGATGCTCAAGGTGTTGTGGGTCGTGTTGAAGGTGCCGTGGTTGAGGCCACCGCTGAAGCTCAGCGCCCCCTGGTTGCTGTTGCCCTTCGGATCGTAGGTGTAAGTGGTGCCATCGACGGTGATGGTTTTGATGAAGCCGCCGTCGGCCCCGAACGTACCGCCCTCGCCCAGCAGCGAACCGGTGATAGGCGCTCCGATTACGGTGCCCGACAATACCGAATTGAGTTGGCCAAGATCCGTGACGATCACCGCGTTGGTATTGGAGCCTGTGCCAGTGCCGTCATAAGCCAGTGGATCAAGGGCGGCATTGTCGACGCCTTTACCCAGGCCAATCGCGTAGCTCTTGATTTGATTCTCGGTGAGGAACTCTTTCCAGTGCGCCTCGTCCCCTCCACCAATAGAACCTTCGTTGGGCTTGCCGTCCGAGAAGAAGTAGCCGACGTTCTGTGCACCTGTCAGCTTGCCGTTGGTATTGAACGCGTCTTGCGCCACGCTCACCGCCGCGTCGTAGTTGGTACCACCGCCGGCCGACAGGCCGGAGATGATCGACTTGGCCGTCGCTACGTCCACCCAGACCGAAGTCTTGTCGGCGGCGTTGCTACTGAACGTCACGATCTGCACTTTGACGTCGCCAAGGTCGTCGTATTTATCGAGCAAGGCGCTGATCGCCTGCTTGGCCAGCTCCAGTCGTGAGAGGCCCGGTACGCCTGAGGCGTCGGCCATACTGCCGGACACGTCGATTATCAGCAGCAGGTTAGAATCGATCTCAACCGCTGACACCGACCGCTCTGAAGCCACGGCCTTGGGCACGTCATCGACAATGTTGACCACGATGGTGCTGGTGGTGCTGTTGCCCAGCGCATCGGTGGCTTTGTAGGTGAATGTTTCGCTCAGGGTGTTCGGGCCATCGTTGGCGCCCGGCGAGGTTTTCGGCGCCGAGGTCAGGGTGTAGGTATAGGTGCCGTTGGGGTTGAGCAGGATCTGCCCGTAAGTCCCGGTGGCACTGCCGACCAGGGTGTAGCTGATCGCACCCGAAGCACCGGTCACCGAGCCGACCAGCGTGCCGCTGGCGGTTTCCCCGGTATTGCCCGGTTCACTGCCGGTGACGGTGCCGGCTGCCAGGTCCTGGCCGTCCTTGCTCAGGTCCAGCGCTTTTTCGTAGACCGTCACGTCAGTGTCGGTGACCGCTTTGATTGTGGTGTTGCACACATCGATGGTGATGGTGGTGGTGCTTTGATCGCCATCGGCATCGCGTACGGTATAGGTGAACGTATCGGTCGCCCCAGCTGCACCGACTGAGTTCGGGTTGCTGTGGTAGACCGCGTTGCCACTGGCATCGAGGGTCAGGTAGCCATAGTCACCGTTGATGTGCGTGTTGAGCCCGCCCACCGCCGAAGTCGATGTATTGCTGCCAGCGCGCACACCGATGACCGCCCCCAGACCGTCGGCACCGCCAATGTCGTTGTCCAGTACGTTGCCGCTGACGGTGCCGCCCTCCTGGACCGAAGGGTGATCCGCTTTGGCAATCGGTACGTCATCGACGATGTTCACCACGATGGTGCTGGTGACGGTGTTGCCCTGGGAATCAGTCGCTTGATAGGTAAAGCTTTCATGCGTGACGTTGGCGCCGTCATTGGCGTGCGGCGTCGTGCTCGGCGGTGACGTCAGGGTGTAGGTGTAGGTGCCGTTCGGGTTGAGATGGATTTGCCCATAGGTCCCGGTAGCGCTGCCGACCAGGGTGTAGGTGATCGCTCCGACTGCGCCGGTCACCGAGCCGACCAGGGTACCGCTGGCGGTTTCGCCGGTGCTGCCCGGCTGGCTGCCGGTGACGGTGCCGGCGGCCAGGTCCTGGCCATCCTTGTTCAGGTCGAGGGCTTTTTCGTACACGGTCACGTCGCTGTCGCTGACCGCTTTCAGGCAGCTGTTGTACACGTCGATGGTGATGGTGGTGGTGCTTTCATCGCCATCGGCATCGCGCACGGTGTAGGTAAATGTATCGGTAGCCCCAGGTGCACCGACCGAGTTCGGGTTGCTGTGATAGACCGCGTTACCACTGGCATCGAGGGTCAGGTAGCCGTAGGTGCCGTTGATATGGCTGTTCAGGCCGCCGATGGCCGAAGTCGAGGTGTCCGAGCCGGCGCGCACGCCGACCACAGCGCCGCTGGCGGCCAGACCGTCGGCACCGCCAATGTCGTTGTCCAGTACGTTGCCGCTGACGGTGCCGCCCTCCTGGACCGAAGGGTGATCCGCTTTGGCGATCGGCACGTCATCGACGATGTTCACCACGATGGTGCTGGTGACGGTGTTGCCCTGGGAATCAGTCGCTTGATAGGTAAAGCTTTCATGCGTGACGTTGGCGCCGTCATTGGCGTGCGGCGTCGTGCTCGGCGGTGACGTCAGGGTGTAGGTGTAGGTGCCGTTCGGATTGAGGTGAATTTGCCCATAAGCCCCGGTGGCGCTGCCGACCAGGGTGTAGGTGATCGCCCCGACTGCGCCGGTCACCGAGCCGACCAGGGTGCCGCTGGCGGTTTCGCCGGTGCTGCCCGGCTGGCTGCCGGTGACGGTGCCGGCGGCCAGGTCCTGGCCATCCTTGTTCAGGTCGAGGGCTTTTTCATACACGGTCACGTCGCTGTCGCTGACCGCTTTCAGGCAGCTGTTGTACACATCGATGGTGATGGTGGTGGTGCTTTCATCGCCATCGGCATCGCGCACGGTGTAGGTAAATGTATCGGTAGCCCCAGGTGCACCGACCGAGTTCGGGTTGCTGTGATAGACCGCGTTACCACTGGCATCGAGGGTCAGGTAGCCGTAGGTGCCGTTGATATGGCTGTTCAGGCCGCCGATGGCCGAAGTCGAGGTGTCCGAGCCGGCGCGCACGCCGACCACAGCGCCGCTGGCGGCCAGACCGTCGGCACCGCCAATGTCGTTGTCCAGCACATTGCCACTGACGGTGCCGCCCTCCTGGACCGAAGGGTGATCCGCTTTGGCAATCGGCAAATCGTCGACGATATTGACGTTGATCTGCCCGGTGGCGGTACTGCCATCGGTGTCGGTGGCAACGACGTTGAAGTTCTCGGTGATGCTGTTGGCACCGTTGGCGTTCGGGTGGGCTTCGTTTTCCACCAAGGTGTAGCTGTAGCTGACCACGCCCGTCGCCGGGTTGTAGCCGGTGATGGTCAGGGTGCTGCCCAAAGGGGTCGTGATGGTGTGTGGGAAACCCGCTGCCACACCACCGCTGACCACGGTGATGCCGCCTACGGTCAGGGTTTGCAGGCCATCCAGCGCAGCGACGGTGAAGGTGCCGCTTTGGGTCAGCGCTGGTGCATCGGGGCTGCTGCCGTCGCTGAGGTTTTTCTCGTAGACGGTCAGCTCGCCGCCTCCGACGTTCAGGCCGTTGAGGGTCACGCCATCGTCGTTGTTGTGAATGTTCAGCACCAGGTTGGCAGTGCTTTTGTCGCCGTCGGCATCGGTGATGGTGTAGGTGAACGTTTCGGTGCCATTTCCACCGCCGTGCAACGCTTTGAAGTCTGCGTCGCCGGTATTCAGGGTGTAGGTGTAAGTGCCGTTGGCGTTCAACACCAGCGTGCCATATGTGCCGACGAAAGTGCCGGGGGTAATCGGACCGGCGCCAGGGCCGGTCGGCACACGATCGGCACCTTGCACGTCGTTGGTCAGGACGTTGCCATCCAGGGTCAGCAGCGTTTCTGAGGCGGTCGAAGCGTTGCTGTCGTCCACGCCTTTTGGCAGGTCGTCGATGATGTTGACGCCCAGGCTGCCGTTGGCGGTGGTGCCGTTGTCATCGACCACGGTGACGGCGAACTGCTCGGAAAGATTGTTGGCGCCGTTGGCGGTCGGGTGCGCCTCGTTGTCGGTCAGTGTGTAGCTGTAACTGACGACGCCCGTGGCGGCGTTGAACCCGGTGATGGTCAGGGTGCTGCCTAACGGCGTGACGATCGACTGAGGGAAGCCTGCGCTGACACCGCCGACCACCACGTTGATACCGCCGATGGACAGCGTCTGTACGCCGTCGAGGGCGGTGATGGTGAAGGTGCCGCTTTGGGTCAGCGCTGGTGCATCGGGGCTGCTGCCGTCGCTGAGGTTTTTCTCGTAGACGGTCAGCTCGCCGCCTTCGACGTTCAGGCCGTTGAGGGTCACGCCATCGTCGTTGTTGTGAATGTTCAGCACCAGGTTGGCAGTGCTTTTGTCGCCGTCGGCATCGGTGATGGTGTAGGTGAACGTTTCGGTGCCATTTCCACCGCCGTGCAACGCTTTGAAGTCTGCATCGCCGGTATTCAGGGTGTAGGTGTAAGTGCCGTTGGCGTTCAACACCAGCGTGCCATATGTGCCGACGAAAGTGCCGGGGGTAATCGGACCGGCGCCAGGGCCGGTCGGCACGCGGTCTGCACCTTGCACGTCGTTGGTCAGGACGTTGCCATCCAGGGTCAGCAGCGTTTCTGAGGCGGTCGAAGCGTTGCTGTCGTCCACGCCTTTTGGCAGGTCGTCGATGATGTTGACGCCCAGGCTGCCGTTAGCGGTGGTGCCGTTGTCATCGACCACGGTGACGGCGAACTGCTCGGAAAGACTGTTGGCGCCATTGGCGGTCGGGTGCGCCTCGTTGTCGGTCAGTGTGTAGCTGTAACTGACGACGCCCGTGGCGGCGTTGAACCCGGTGATGGTCAGGGTGCTGCCCAACGGCGTGACGATCGACTGAGGGAAGCCTGCGCTGACACCGCCGACCACCACGTTGATACCGCCAATGGACAGCGTCTGTACGCCGTCGAGCGCGGTGATGGTGAAGGTGCCGCTTTGGGTCAGCGCTGGTGCATCGGGGCTGCTGCCGTCGCTGAGGTTTTTCTCGTAGACAGTCAGCTCGCCGCCTTTGGCGTTCAGGCCGTTGAGGGTCACGCCATCGTCGTTGTTGTGAATCTGCAAAACCAGATTGGCGGTGCTTTTGTCGCCGTCGGCATCGGTGAGCGTGTAAGTGAAGGTCTCGGTGCCATTGCCGCCGCCATGCAGGGCTTTGAAATCTGCATCACTGGTGTTCAGGGTGTAGGAGTAAGTGCCGTTGGCATTCAACACCAACGTGCCATACGTGCCGACAAAAGTGCCAGAAGTGATCGGGCCGGCGTTTTCACCGACCGGCACACGATCGGCACCTTGCACGTCGTTGGTCAGCACGTTGCCGTTCAGGGTCAGTTGAGTTTCCGATGCCGTGCCATTGCTGTCGTCATACGCTTTAGGCACATCATCGGTGATGTTGACGTCCAGAGAACCGGTGGCGGTGTCGCCATTGCTGTCGCCAGCCACCACGGTGAAGTGCTCGCTGAGGGAGGTGCCGTCGCCAGAGGTATGGGGCTCGTTGCCGTTGAGGGTATAGCTGTAACTCACAACACCCGTGGCCGGGTTGTAACCGGTGATGGTCAGGGTGCTGCCCAGCACAGTGATAATCGATTGCGGGAAACCCACGGCGACACCACCGCTGATGACATTGATCCCGCCGATGTTCAGGCTGTTCAACCCGTCGGGTGCCGTGACGGTGAACGTGCTGCTCTGGGTCAGTGCACCGGGATTGCTCGCCGAACCGTCGGCGAGGTTGGCTTCGTTGACCGTCAGTTCGCCACCAGCCACCGAAAGCCCGTTAAGGGTGACCGGATTGTTCACGACATTGTTCACGACAGGCGTGATCACCGGTGCCGGGGTGTCATCGCCGGTGTTGACCGCTGCATCGTGCCGTTCTTCGGGAAGCTCGGGAATGCCATTGAAACCGGCAGTGGGGAAACCAATGATCGGATCGACGTGCCCGCCCACTTCTTCAAGCAATACAAAACTGTGGCCCCCACCCAGTGCGCCACCGCCAGGCCCGGTCGAACCCGGGCCGGCCGCCGTGGCTTCAGCGGTCTGCGTCGGGTCGTCACCGGCAGCAATGGCTTTTTGCAGTTGCTCGACATCGCTCAGTTGCGCCTGGCTCGGCGTCACCGCATCGCCTGTGTTCACGTGGGGCGATTCATGGGCCAGCAATTGAGTGTTCATTTGCAGGCTGCTGCCCCGTCCGAGGGTCAGTTCCTGGCCATTTTGCAGATGCACCGCCACGGCGCCCTCGGCCCCGGTATTGAGTTGATCACCGGCGAACAATCGGTCCCCCTCGATCAGCACACGACGTGTGCCGTCGCCCGCCACCGCGAACACCTGACCGATGACCTTACTGACGATACCGATGAGCGTAGCCATGTGCATTTCCTCCGCTGCCAACCGCTGTCGGCGCCTTTTTTGTTGCGGAGAAACAATGCTTATGGATGGCTCTAACGGGTCGCCCGGCGGATCGTCTACCGGTCAGCGGGGTTACCTGAGTAAGCCGATGCCCCGGCGACGATCTCGCCCAGCGTGTTGCTCACGGGTGTCGTCTACATCCGGGGTAAAACCCTTTGAAATCAATGTCATCGGGCTCCACTTTCGAGACAACTTGCCCTGAACGATGCGTAACGGCTCTGAAACACTGCAGTGACAAAAAAATGTCACCCCCATTCCGCTCCGCGTCCCTCCCCTCCAGCACTTCTCCGCCCTATGTCGATAAGTGAGTTGGAACTCTTCCTTAGCCCTGATGAGCGCCCTAAAGCTCATAAATCAAGGGCTTCGCCATTGAACAATGTGCCGGATTTGTCAGAGCGCATAAGTTTTTTTTGGCATAAACCTTATGAGAAATACTTCTTAGGTTCGCCCCAAAATGTTCTTAGCTCTGTTGTTAAGAGAGTGAAACGGTTTACCTATAAAAGTCGTCAAATAATTGGCGACGAATAATAAAGCACCATCAGGACTCAGGGAGATTCACCATGCGCCTTTTAACCCCCCTTTGCAGCGCGGTTCTATTGGCCATGACCTGCACTTCTCAGGCTCAAGCCATGTCATTGACCGAAGCCATCCAGAGCACCATCGCGACCCACCCAGAGTTGGCGTCGCGGGTGGACAGCCGTCTGTCGGCTGATGAAGACGTGAAAGTCGCCAAGGGGGGCTTTTATCCATCGGTTGACCTGAATGCCGCCTACGGGCGTGGGTACAGCGATAACACCAACACCCGGGCGTTCGGTGATCATCACACTTCAATCCTCAACTACACCCAATCGGAACTGCGCCTGCGACAGATGCTTTTCGACGGGTTCAATACAGCCAATGAAGTCGAGCGCACCAAAGGCGTGGTCAACTCCCGGGCCTATTACGCTCAGGGCACCGCCCAGGACCTGGCCCTGCGCACCATCGAGGTCTATCTCGAAGTGCTCAAGCGCCGTGAACTGGTGACGCTGGCCAAGAACAACCTGCAAGCGCACATGCGGGTCAACGACCAGATCGGCCTGCGCACCCAGCGCGGTGTAGGCAGCAACGCCGACGCCGACCAGTCGACCGCTCGTCGGGCACTGGCGGAAAACAACCTCGACACCGCCGAAGTGGACCTGGCCGACGCCGAGGCGAACTTCTCCGCAGTTGTCGGGCGCCTGCCCGATGAACTCGAAGCACCGCCCTCGATTCGCGGCGAATTGCCTGCCTCCCTGCCGGACGCCCAGCAGAGCATGGTGGACAACAACCCGTACCTGAAGTCCGCCCAGGCCGACGTGCAATCGGCCGAAAGCCAGTACGAGGTCGCCAAGTCGCCATTCTTCCCTCGCTTCGACGCCGAAGCTGCGGTGGGCGCAAACAACAACATCGCTGGCGACAAGGGTCATGACAACGAATGGCGGGTCGGCGTGGTAATGAACTACAACCTGTTCCGCGGCGGCAGTGACAAGGCGCGCCTGCAGTCCGATGCACACAAGATCAACCAGGCGATGGACATCCGTAACAACGCCCTGCGCCAGCTCAACGAGAATATTCACCTGGCCTGGAACGCCATGGTCAATGCGAAGAAACAGACCCCGACTGCCCGTGAATACGCCGATACCAGTAAACGCGTGCGCATGGCCTATCAGGATCAGTTCGGCCTCGGCCAACGTACCCTGCTCGACCTGCTGGACAGTGAAAACGAACTCTACAACGCCAACCGTCGCTACACAGAAGTTCGCTACACCGAGGAGTATTCGATGTACCGTGTGCTGGCGAACATGGGCCAGTTGTTGAGCAAACAGCGGGTGGTACTGCCCGCCGATGCGATCGCCCAGGCCGAAGTCAAAAGTGACGCTCGTTTGCCTGAATTGAAGTAGTGCACGGGAGCGTTCAATGTGACCAGCATGGAACCCGGCAACATCGGTGTCGATCCGCGCCTGAGCTTCGATGACCCGCTTCTGGACGGTCTGTTGATCCTCTGCAAACTCCACGGCGCGACGGTCAGTCGCGCCAGCCTCAGTGCCGGGCTGCCAATGGCACACCAACGCCTGAGCCTGGACCTGCTGCCGCGCGCAGCGGCCAGGGCCGGTTTGCAGGCACGCCTGCTGCGCCGCGAGCTCAAAGACATCTCACCGCTCAACCTGCCGGTGTTGCTGCTGCTCAACAACGGCCGCACGGCGGTCCTGCGACGCATCGGCGAAGATGGCCAGGTGCTGATCCTGCCCAGCGAAGCCGACGGCGGTGAGCAATGGATCAGCCCTCAAGAACTTGCAGAGCATTATTCCGGCCAGGCCTTGTTTGCCCGGCCTCGGCATGAACTCGAGGACCTGCGCTCGCCCCTGGTGCCGCGGGTGCAGGCGTGGTTTCGCGACACCCTGAAGCTGTCGAAATGGCTGTACAGCGACGCAATCCTGGCGAGTTTCCTGATTAACCTGCTGGGCCTGATGGTGCCGCTGTTCGTCATGCAAACCTACGACCGCGTGGTGCCGAACCAGGCCACATCGACGCTGTGGGTGCTGTCCATCGGCTTGCTGATCGGCACCGGTTTTGAGCTGGTACTGCGCGTGGTGCGCGCGCATTTGCTGGACACCGCAGGGAAGAAAACCGATGTGATCCTGTCGGCAACGCTGTTCGAGCGCATTACCGGCATGGCGATGAAAGCGCGGCCGGCGACCATCGGCGGTTTTGCCCAGAGCATTCATGATTTCCAGGGCCTGCGAGAATTTCTCACCGCAGTGACGCTGACCAGTCTGATCGATCTGCCCTTTGCCCTGCTGATGCTGCTGGTGATCGGCCTGCTCGGCGGCTGGCTGGTGGTGATTCCTATCCTGGCGTTTCCGATCACGATCATTTTCGCCATGGTGATTCAGTCCCGCCTGCGCGACACCGTGCAGAAGAGTCTCAGCCTCGGCGCCGAACGCCAGGCCCTGCTGATCGAAACTCTCGGTGGCCTGGAAACCCTCAAGGCCTGCAGCGCCGAAAGCGAGCGTCAGCACAAATGGGAAAGCACCCACGGCGCCCTCACCCGCCTCGACAGCCACGCGCGCAATCTGGCGGCGCTGGCCACCAACGGCACGTTGTTCATCCAGCAGTTTTCCGGCATGGCGACCATCGTCGCCGGGGTCTACAGCATCATCGCCGGCAACCTGAGCGTCGGCGCACTGGTAGCGACTTACATGCTCGGCAGTCGGGTGCTGGCGCCTTTGGGGCAGATCGCCGGGTTGATCACCCGCTACCAACAAGCGCAATTGACCATGAAAAGCACCGACGCGCTGATGTCGCTGCCCCAGGAGCGGGACGCCAGCCAACGGCCGCTGGAGCGCACACAACTACAAGGTGCGCTGGATGTGGTCGGCGTGACGTTCCACTACAACGGCCAGAACGCCCCGGCGCTGGCCAATGTCAGCTTCAATGTAAAACCCGGCGAACGGATAGGCATCATCGGCCGCAGTGGCTCAGGTAAAAGTACTTTGGCGCGACTGGTGATGGGGTTCTACGAACCTGAGGAAGGCCAGTTGCTGCTCGATGGCCTTGACCTGCGACAACTGGACGTCGCCGACCTGCGTCATCAGATCGGTTACGTCGCCCACGACCTGCCGCTGCTGGCCGGTAGCCTGCGCGACAACCTGACCCTCGGCGCGCGCTACATCAGCGACGCACGCATGCTTGAAGTGGCGGAACTGACCGGCGTCACTGAACTGGCCCGGCAACACCCGCAAGGCTTCGACCGGCCCGTCGGCGAGCGCGGGCAATTGCTGTCCGGCGGTCAACGCCAGGCCGTGCTGTTGGCCCGGGCGTTGTTGCTCGACCCGCCGATCATGCTGCTGGACGAACCTACCAGCGCCATGGACAACAGCAGCGAAGACGTTCTGCGGCAAAAACTCCACGGCTGGGTCAAGGGCAAAACCGTGCTGCTGGTCACCCACCGCACCTCGATGCTCAGTCTGGTGGATAGATTGGTGGTGCTGGACAACGGGCGGATCGTCGCTGACGGACCGAAAGAAGCGGTCATCGATGCACTGCGCAAGGGCCGTGTCGGCTCTGCTGCGGTTTAGGAGTCGCCCATGTCTGCTGATCAGCCCGTAACGTCGAAAACCAGCGGCTACTTCAACAGTTTCTCAAAAAGCGCCGAAGTTGAATTCATGCCGGAAACCGCCGGCGCTGCGCTGCAGGATTCGCCGCGCTGGTCACGGGTCACGGTATGGCTCGCGGCGGCGCTGTTGATCAGCGCGCTGGTCTGGGCCAAGTTCGCCGTGTTGCAGGAAGTGACCATGGGCGAAGGCAAGGCGATTCCCTCGAGCAAGGTGCAAGTGATCCAGAACCTTGAGGGGGGCATCGTCACCGAGATTTTCGTGCGAGAAGGGCAAATGGTGAACAAGGGCGACACCTTGCTGCGCCTGGATGACACGCGCTACCTGTCGAACAAGGGTGAAAGCGAGGCCGATCGTTACGCACTAATCGCGCAGGTCGAGAGGCTGTCGGCGGAAGCCGAAGGCCGGCCATTCAAACTGTCGGTAGAAGTGATCGCCAAGGCGCCGCAAGTGGCCGAAGACGAACGCTCCCTGTACGAACAACGACAACGTCGACTGGCTAGCGAACAACGCACACTGACAGAACAACTGCGGCAAAAAACCCAGGAACTGGCGGAATTTCGTTCGAAAGCGGGGCAGTACAGTTCAAGCCTGTCCTTGGTCAACCAGGAGATGGGGATGTCGGAGCCGCTGGTCAAGACCGGCGCCGTATCGCCGGTGGAGATCCTGCGTCTCAAGCGCAGCGCCGTGGAAATCCGCGGCTCGCTGAACGCCACCACCCTGGCGATCCCCCGTGCGGAATCGGCGATTGCCGAGATCAGGAGCAAGATCGACGAGTCGGAACAAAGTTTCCGTTCGGACGCGGCCAAAGAGTTGAATGAGAAACGCACCGACCTGTCGAAAATCACCGCATCGAGCATCGCCATCGACGACCGCGTGACCCGCACCACGGTGATCTCGCCGGTCAAGGGCATCATTAAGGTGCTGAAGGTCAACACCATTGGCGGCGTGGTCCAGCCGGGCAGCGATATGGTGGAAATCGTGCCCCTGGAAGACAACCTGCTGATCGAGGCGAAGGTGCGACCACAGGACGTGGCATTCCTGCACCCGGGGCAGAAAGCCATGGTCAAGTTCAGCGCCTACGATTACACGATTTATGGTGGCCTGAGCGCCAAGCTTGAACTGATTGGTGCCGACACCATCACCGATGACAAGGGCAACAGCTTTTACCTGATTCAGGTGCGCACCGATAAAAACCATTTGGGCGGGGATGTGAAACCGCTGTTGATTATTCCGGGGATGGTGGCGACGGTGGACATTATTACCGGGGAGAAAACGGTGCTGGATTACCTGCTTAAACCGGTGCTCAAGGCGCGGACTGAGGCGATGCGCGAGCGCTAGCTTCAAGTCAGTATTTCTTGTGATTGTTCTGCCGTCTTCGCGGGCAAGCCTCGCTCCTACAGGTCATGCGCCGTTTTCGCGGCACACACACAACCTGTAGGAGCGAGGCTTGCCCGCGAAGAGGCCAGCACAGATAACCACTATTTCGACCCATGATTACGCTGGAAGGTCTCCTCCCCCATCGCCGCAATCTGCCCCTCGATCAACGCTTCGAACGGCTTCAACAAGGGCTCGAATGAAGCCGGCGCTTCCAGTATCTGCAACGCCTGCACAATCGCCTCCACCGTCGACAACGCCCCCGGCCCCGGTGCCTTGCGCAGCCGATAACGGGACACGCCGCCCTCGGCCAGGGACACCCTGGGCAATGCCGCCAGCAGCGGGTTCAGGTGCAGCATCTTGCGCGCCTTGCGCCAGGTGCCGTCCGGTACCACCAGCAGTAACGCATCATCCGATGCGGTGTAAGCCTGCATCGGTTGCGCATCGTCTGCGGGAAACAACAACCGCGCCTGATAACCGGGCTGGTTCAACAGCGTCGGTAAATTTTCAAAGATTTCGCCGACGATCAGTTCGGCGTTGTTCAAGCCCAACGCCGCCAGCCGTGCAGTATTCAACGCGTGGTTTACTTCGCTCGGGTGCTGCAACAGCAACACGCGGGTGCGGCTGTCGAGGCTCGGGATCAGCGGGCACAAGCAATGAGTTTGTGGACGAAGGCAGCGCGGACACTGGATTCTGGACATATTCTTCAAGCCTGATTGAGCTGTGCTTTAAGCAAATCACGGAAAGTCTGGATCAACGGTTCACGACTGCGACCGCGACGTACGATCATCGAAAACGGCGCCTGATAACCGAAGGTCGCCGGCAGCAGCACACGCAAATCGCCCTTGTCGGCCCAAGCCTGGGCGTAGTGCTCCGGCAAGTAACCAATGTAGGCACCGGACAGCACTAGAATCAGCTGCGCCTCCATACTCTCCACCGTCGCGGCGCTGTGCTTGAAGCCGTGGCGGGCCAGTTCGGCCTGGCTCCAGTAGCCGCGACCGACCATGCGCTGCTGAGTGATGACCTGCTCGGGAATGCGCCGCTCGTTGAACAGCGGATGCCGCGTACTGCAATACAACCAATGCTGTTCGCGGTACAGCGGCATGTACACCAGACCGCTCATGCGCGTGGAAAACGCGCCGATGGCCAGGTCGAGACGGTTGTCCTGCACGCCCAGTTGCAGTTCATAAGGGCTCATGACCGACAGATGCAAATGCACGGCCGGGTGTTCCTGGCTGTAGGCGCCGATGGCTTCGGCGAACGGCAAGGCCTTGTCGCTGACCGTGGAGTCGATCACCCCCAGGTTCAGTGTGCCGCGCAATTCGCCCTTGAGCGCGGCGGCGTATTGTTCGAAACCTTCCAGCTCGCCCAGCAGACGCAGGGTTTCCTGATGGAACAACTCGCCCTTGCTGGTCAGGCTGAAACCGCCACGGCCGCGATGGCACAGCACCAGGCCCAGCGCTGACTCGAGCTGACTCATGTAGGTGCTGATCGCCGACGTCGAGAGATTCAGTTCTTGCTGGGCGTTGGCGAATCCCTGATGACGCACCACGCTGACGAAAATGCGCAATAGTTTCAGGTCGGGTAAAGCGTTGGCCATGAGGGGCTCCAAACACCAGTCGAATTTCAAACTGAATCTGAGTTGCCTGAATTGCGGTTGCTGCGCAACCGATCGCGGGCAAGCCTCGCTCCTACAGGTCATTTGCCGTTTTCGCGGCGCACACCATTCCTGTAGGAGCGAGGCTTGCCCGCGAAGAGGCCCGCCCAGACGACACACACCTCATGATGTGAAGTCTATCGTCACCATCCGTATTAGTTTAGAAAAATCTGAACTAAGTATTTGCGCGTAGCGATTCTTCCCGGCCACTACATTTCGCAGAATCAGCCCACAGCGGTGCCTGTGTCTCTTTGACCTGCGCAACCGACATAAATAAAACAACGACGATGAGGCCCTACCCGTGGACAAGATTCTTCACCAACCACTGGGCGGCAACGAAATGCCGCGCTTCGGCGGCATCGCCACCATGATGCGACTCCCCCATGTACCTACCGCTGCCGGTCTGGACGCTGCCTTCGTCGGCGTGCCCCTGGACATCGGTACTTCGCTGCGCCCCGGCACCCGTTTCGGACCTCGCGAAATCCGCGCTGAATCGGTGATGATCCGCCCATACAACATGGCGACCGGCGCTGCTCCGTTCGACTCGCTGTCGGTTGCCGATATCGGCGACGTGGCGATCAACACCTTCAACCTGCTGGATGCCGTACGGATCATCGAAGAGTCCTACGACAATATCCTCGAACACGATGTGATCCCCCTGACCCTGGGCGGCGACCACACCATCACTTTGCCGATCCTGCGTGCCATCCATAAAAAACACGGCAAGGTCGGTCTGGTGCATATCGACGCCCACGCCGATGTGAACGATCACATGTTCGGCGAGAAAATCGCCCACGGCACCACTTTCCGTCGCGCCGTCGAAGAAGGCCTGATTGACCCGGACCGTGTTGTGCAAATCGGTCTGCGCGCCCAGGGCTACACCGCTGACGACTTCAACTGGAGCCGCAACCAGGGCTTCCGCGTGGTTCAGGCCGAAGAGTGCTGGCACAAATCACTGGCGCCTTTGATGGCCGAAGTTCGCGAGAAAGTCGGCGGCGGTCCGGTGTACCTGAGCTTCGACATCGACGGCATCGACCCAGCCTGGGCGCCTGGCACCGGCACCCCGGAAATCGGTGGTCTGACGACCATTCAGGCGATCGAAATCGTTCGCGGCTGCCAAGGTCTCGACCTGATCGGTTGCGATCTGGTAGAAGTCTCGCCCGCTTATGACACCACCGGCAACACCTCGCTGCTGGCCGCCAACCTGCTGTACGAAATGCTCTGCGTACTGCCTGGTGTGGTTCACCGCTAAGGATCACCTGATTTAACGCATTACCGGTGGCCAACACATTACCTGTGGGAGCGCGGCTTGCCCGCGAAGAACGATGACGCGTACTGCATGACAGACCGCGGTGCACTCTTCGCGGGCTAGCCACGCTCCCACAGGGATTGATGTTTCCCCAGCAATTGATTTCAGCCTCACTATAAAATTACAATCGGAGACACGCCATAATGGCTTTGGATTTATTCGTCGTACTCATCTACGCCGCCGCGATGCTGATACTCGGCTACTACGGCATGCGCAAGGCCAAGACCAACGAAGACTTTTTGGTCGCCGGTCGTAACCTAGGCCCGACCCTGTACATGGGCACCATGGCTGCCACCGTCCTCGGCGGCGCGTCCACCGTGGGCACCGTGCGCCTGGGCTACGTGCATGGCATCTCCGGTTTCTGGCTTTGCGCCGCACTGGGTTGCGGGATCGTCGCGCTGAACCTGTTCCTCGCCAAACCGCTGTTGAAACTGAAGATCTACACCGTTACCCAGGTGCTGGAAAAACGCTACAACCCGATGGCCCGCTCCGCGAGCGCGGTAATCATGCTGGCCTACGCATTGATGATCGGCGTAGTGTCGATCCTGGCGATCGGCACCGTCCTGCAAGTGCTGTTCGGCCTGCCATTCTGGATTTCGGTACTGCTCGGCGGTGGCGTGGTTGTGATCTACTCGGCGATCGGTGGCATGTGGTCGCTGACCCTGACTGACATCGTCCAGTTCGTGATCAAGACCGTGGGCCTGATGTTCATCCTGTTGCCAATCTGCATGTACCGCGTCGGCGGCTGGGATCAGCTGGTGGCCAAACTGCCGGCGGCGAGCTTCAGCTTCACCACCATCGGTTGGGACACCATCATCACCTACTTCGTGATCTACTTCTTCGGCATCCTGATCGGTCAGGACATCTGGCAACGGGTGTTCACCGTCAAGACCGCCAAAGTCGCGCAATACGCCGGTACCGCTGCCGGTATCTACTGCATCATCTACGGTCTGGCCTGCGCCCTGATCGGCATGGCTGCTCACGTGCTGATCCCGGACCTGGACAACGTCAACAACGCTTTCGCCGCGATCGTGAAACTGTCCCTGCCGGACGGTATCCGTGGCCTGGTCATCGCTGCCGCACTGGCCGCCATGATGTCCACCGCCAGCGCCGGCCTGCTCGCCGCTGCCACCACCCTGACCGAAGACCTGCTGCCGAAACTGCGTGGCGGTAAACAGTCGAGCCTACGTCTGAATCGCGTGGTTACTATGTTGACCGGTTTCGTGGTGCTTGGTATCGCACTGGTCGTGAATGACGTGATCAGCGCCCTGACCCTGGCCTACAACCTGTTGGTTGGCGGCATGCTGATCCCGCTGATCGGTGCGATCTTCTGGAAACGCGCCACCACCGCCGGCGCCATCGCCAGCATGGGCCTGGGTTTTGCCACTGCCCTGCTGTTCATGGTCAAGGACGGTCTGGATGCCAACACCCCGATCTACTACAGCCTGGTTGCTGGTCTGGTGAGCTTCGTGGTGGTCAGCCTGATGTCCCGTCGCCCGGCAATGGTGGCCAGCGCCGCCTAAGCTGAACATAACGACTTGATGCTTTCTTCGACGGGTGTGGCGTCGGTTGCCACACCCGTTTTTTTTCGTCTGGAGAAAACTTTTGATGAAAATTGTTTCTCGCGATCAGTGGTTCGAGGTCAAGCAACTCAGCGACGGAATTCGCCTGATTCACGAGCCGTACATTCGTCCCTTCTACCGCTGCAATCTTTGGCACATTCAGGGTCGCGACAAGGATCTGCTGCTGGACAGCGGTTCCGGGCTGGTCAGCCTGCGCGAGCAGTTGCCGTGGATCACCGAGCGGCCTTTGGTAGCGGTAGCCAGTCATTGCCATTTCGACCACATTGCCGGGCATCACGAGTTTTCTGAACGCCTGGTTCACCCGGCTGAAGCGCAGATCCTCGCCGCACCGGACGGCGAAAACGATTTGAGTCGGGCGTTTGTCGGCGACGATATGTTCGAAGCGCACCCCGATTGCCCGTTGTGCTATGCCGAATATCGGGTCAAAGCTGCACCGGCGACGGGCATGATCGAAGAAGGTGATGTGCTGGACCTGGGTGACCGGGTGCTGCAAGTGCTGCACACGCCGGGGCACTCGCCGGGCGGTATCAGTCTGTATGAAGCGGCGACCGAGACCCTGTTCAGCGGCGACATCATTTACGACGGGCCGCTGATCGAAGACGCCTACCACTCCAACCCCGACGACTACGCCCGCAGCCTGCAGCGCTTGCGCGCGCTGCCGATCCGCACGGTGCATGGTGGGCATTTCGGTAGTTTTTCCGGGGAGCATCTGCGCAACATAATTGACGAGTGGCAACGCTCACACGGCTGAAGCCTGCTGTACTCATCTTCAGGAAAATAAACAGAGACAAAAACAATAACGCCCCCGAAGAACCATCATGAAAAGAGCCGCCATCCGTGCCGCCGTGCATCGTTTCATCAGCCGCCTGCTGGAAAGTCAGGATGACTTCGACGACAACGCCAGTCTGGTGCAGTTGGGATTGGATAAAGCGGACGTCGAAGATCTGATCTTCCATCTGGAAGACGAACTCGGTTTGACGGCGTTTACCGCCGAGGAAGACCAGATGCTCAAGACAGCCAGGACGGCCAATGACTTGAGTCGGTTTTTGATGGAGATTGGGAGGCATTGAGCTCGCCCACGCTCTCGAATGCGTAGGTTTCCTGTAGCTGCTGCCGAGCACCGCGAGGCTGCGTTCGGCTGCGAAGCAGTCGTAAACCCTACTTGCAGGCCTGTCCTAATACAACGCGTCGTCTGACTTTACGACGGCTTCGCCGCCGAACGCAGCCTCGCAGGCTCGGCAGCTGCTACAACAACTTCGGCCGCTTCGTGCTTACCGGCGACGCTGCTGCTGACGTCGGCGTTGTTCGTCGTCGGTGCGAATCGGCACAGGTTGCAGAGGCGGTTCGATCAAACCGAGCGCGACACCCAGATCATGCAGCCAGTTTTGGATTTTCTCTTTCATGATGCCCCCTTCAGGGTAGTGCCGAGCGACCGGAATTCTGTAGCCGCTTCGAACTGATAATAGTCCGAAGTCCTGAGCAATGCTCGCCCAAAGTGGCAATGATCTGTTACTGAATCGATCACAATCCGGCGCCATTAAATCATGCAATCGCACGGGCCTGGCTTTGCGCCGACGGAAAGAGCGCCTGTTGCTCCTCGATCCACGCGTTCAGGTTGGCCCCGACCATGCCCTTGCGCCACATCAACCACGTGGTCGCGCTGGCAAACGGTTCAGGCAGCGGGTGGACTGCCACACTTTCACGGCCCGGCAGGCTGGCAAGCATCGACTCCGACATCAGCGCCACGCCGGATCCTGCGATCACACAGGCGAGCATCCCCGGATAGGACTCGATCTCAATCGCCCGGCCCATAGCCGCGTGATCGTGGGAGAACCAGGATTCCAGGCGCATCCGGTAGGAACACCCTTGGCGAAACGTGAATACGGAACGCCCTTCCACATCCCGCGCGTTTAACACAGGCGGATGTTCGGCCTCGCTGATCAGCACCAGCCGCTCCTCGCATAACAACACGCCATCGAGTACAGCCAATTCCGGTGGACCGTCCACCAGCGCGGCATCGAGCCTGCCGGTGAGCAAACCTTCGAGCAACTCACCGCTGGGCCCGGACTGCACTTGCAGGTTCACCGCCGGGTAACACCGGTGATAGCGCGCCAATAGCGCAGGGAGGTGAATGGCAGCGGTGCTGTACATGGTGCCGAGCACGAAGTCGCCGGCCGGTTGCCCACCCTGTACCGCAGCATGAGCCTCATCGTGCAGGGCGAACAACTTGGCGGTGTAGTCCAGCAGGACTTTTCCCGCGGGCGACAACTGCAAACGCTGACGCTCGCGAATGAACAGTTCGACGCCCAACTGTTCTTCAAGCTGCTTGAGCCGGGTCGACAGGTTGGACGGGACCCGGTGCAGGCGTTCGGCAGCACGGGTGATGGACTCTTCCTGCGCCACAGCCTGGAAGATGCGCAATTGGCTGAATTCCACAGAATTCTCCAAAAAAGAACAAGTTACCCACTATTGTTCTTTTTTAAAGAATGTCAATCGATCCTGGCCTGACGGTCATTGAACCTCAGTCCGCTCAGGACTGCCCAAGCGCTCTGCGCAAACGGCGGCGCACCCACTGCTCAGCACTGACAAATGTGATGCCCAGCAGGACCAGCACCGCGCCGACGACAAAGTTCAGGCTCAGTTTTTCGCCCAGCAACACCACGCCGAACGTGACGCCGAACATCGGCGTCATGAACGAAAATACCGCCAGGTTCGCTGCCAGGTAACGGCGCAACAGCCAGAACCAGGTCAAGTAGCTGAAGAACGACACCACCACGCCTTGAAACAGCACGCTGGCCACCGCCACGCTGGTCAGGCTGACGTGGGTAATCTGGCCGCTGAGCAACGCGATCAACAATAGGCCGATGAAACCGACAATCAGCTGGTAAAACAGTGTCAGGGTCACCGGCGCCTCCGACAACCGCGAAGCCCGCACCACGACTGTGGTCGCGCCCCAAGCCGCCCCGGCCAGTACGCCCAGCGCATCCCCCATCAACATGCGGTGATCGAGGTTGTCCCAGGACACGCCACCGGCAAACGCGAAGGCAATTCCGATGAAAGCGAGGAAAATCCCCAGCCATTGCACAGGCCTCAACCGCTCACTTGGCAACAACCAGTGCACACCCAACGCGGTAAAAATCGGTGCGGTGTAGAGGAACACCGACATATGCGCGGCAGTGGTCAATTGCAGGCCTTCGGAGATGAAGAAGAACTCCAGACCGAACAGGGCGCCGGCCAACAGGCCCCCGCGCCAGGTACTGCCAACTTGATCCCAACCGCCCTTCCAGCAGATCAACAACCCCACCAGCAGCGCAGACATGCCCGAACGCCCGGCCGCCTGCATGACCGGCGCAATGTCGGGCGCCGCCCACTTGATCATCACCTGCTGAACGCCCCAGATCAGGCACAACCCCAGCATCACTTGCAGGGCAAATCCATCGGCGCTGCGCCGGGTGGCGCTCACCGGTAAACCTCGACAACAAAAAACATGGCAGTGACTCGACAGTAAAAGCAAAGCCCCGACCTGCTTGTTGAACAAACGATTGTTGAACAAACGATGTCGGGGCGAAAAATTGTGCTGTCGATTATTAACCAGATGGCCAGGAATTGCCCATCCCGGCGCAGATCAACTCAGTTCAATGCGATCGGCATGAATGACAATCTGGCCGTCTTTGTACAACGCACCGATAGCCTTCTTGAAGTTGCCTTTGCTGACACCGAACATGCTGCTGATCAGCGTCGGATCGCTCTTGTCGCTGACTGGCAGGGTGCCATTGTTTTCGCGCAACTTGGCGAGGATCTTTGAGTTGAGACTGGTGGCCGCTTCCTGGCCGACCGGTTGCAGGCTAAGGCTGATCTTGCCGTCGGCACGAACTTCCTTGATGAAGCCCTTTTCTTCTTTACCAGCGCGCATGAACTTGAAGATTTCGTTCTTGTGGATCAGGCCCCAGTGTTTGTTATTGATGATCGCCTTGAAGCCCATATCGGTGGCTTCGGCAACCAGCAGGTCAACCTCCTGGCCCGGTGTGTAGCTGGCCGGGGTCTTGTCCAGATAACGGTCCAGACGTGCCGTCGCGGTGATGCGGCGGGTGTGCTTGTCGAGATACACATGCACCACGACATATTCGCCGGCCGTCATCTGGCGCTTTTCTTCCGAAAACGGCAGCAAAAGGTCCTTCGGCAGGCCCCAATCCAGGAACACACCGATGCTGTTGACTTCTACAACTTTCAAACTGGCGAATTCACCGACCTGAACTTTCGGCTTTTCATTAGTTGCGATAAGTTTGTCATCGCTGTCCAGATAAACAAAAACGTTTAGCCAGTCTTCATCTTCGCTGGGAATATCTTTTGGAATATAACGATTAGGCAAAAGAATCTCGCCATCCGCGCCGCCGTCCAGATATAAACCGAAGTTAGTGTGTTTAACCACTTGCAAACTGTTGTAACGCCCGACTAAAGCCATGTCCAATACCCTCATTGCGTGGGCGGCATTCTACCCGTTTTTGCGGGCCGCGTTCGGCAGCCGGCCCGATGGCGAAAGAAAATCCCCTGAAGGTCTTAATTTTCCAGGGTTTTGCGTGCATGACCGGCCGCTCGTCTGACCGATCCGACGAGTTTCGTCGCTGCCAGCGACGCACAAATGCTATTTCACCAGTCACCTCTTTATTTAAAACAGCGACTTAAGGGTAATTTTCAAATAATTGCCCGCTGTTCATTTCGCCTCCGCTACGGATTATCCAAGGGATATTTGCCAAGCAAATTGCAGGTAATTCCTGTACGATGCCTGGCCAAGTTAATTTTCTACAGGTTAATGGCCGCCATGCGCGTAAAAGCATCCAACAGCAAAGCAAAGCCAGCTCCAGCCGTCGAAACCAGCGAATCGATCAACAGCCAGATCGCTGCGTTCCTCAAATCCGGCGGTGAAATCCAGCAAATTGCCAAAGGCGTCAGCGGCCAGACGTTCGGCCCGTCCAAGCAGATCACCCTGGGTAAAAAGTAAGACCTTCTGCGTCACCTGGTCCACAAGCGCTTTGAGCTT
The DNA here is from genome assembly GCF_002277815.1 of Pseudomonas sp. ERMR1:02. GTDB lineage: Bacteria > Pseudomonadota > Gammaproteobacteria > Pseudomonadales > Pseudomonadaceae > Aquipseudomonas. Next base: position 74,879 of record NZ_NKJI01000007.1, on the reverse strand, counting down.
CGAAGCGCTTGGACTGGAACCCTCCTGCTCTACCCCGCCGCCAAAGCCCCTTCGATCATAAAAAACCTGCACAGCCACAAGATCGCGGCCGCCTTCTCGCACGCCCTCTATTGATCGGCTGAACTGCCGGGCTCATCCTGCGCTCACATGAGAATCAAACCCCGAAGCCAGGCTATTGCAAGGATTCGCCCATGTCGCGCTGGTTGAAACACATCGCCTTCGTCCTCACTGTCACCCTCGCCCTTGGCGCGTGCAACCGCATGGGTCTGGCCTACCGTAACCTCGATGTCATCATCCCCTGGACCCTCAGCGACTACCTGGATATGAACGGCGAGCAAAAAGGCTGGCTCAACGACCGTCTCAAAGAACACCTTAGTTGGCACTGCACCACGCAAATGCCGGGTTACCTCGACTGGCTGGACCGCTTGCAGACCATGGTTGCGACCAACCAGGTCACTGATGCCGCACTGCAAGCCCGCACTGAAGAAGCCGAGCAAGCCATCGCCGAGACCGCCCGGGAGATCACCCCGTCAGCCATCGAGTTGCTGCAAGGACTGGATGACAAACAGGTCGCGGAAATGAACGAGGCCTTTGCCAAAGACCAGCGTAAGCGCCAAGAGCAATACCTCAAACCGTCCCTTGATCAGCAGGTCAAGGAGCGCGGCGAGCGCATGGAGAAACGCTTGAATGACTGGCTCGGGCCCCTCAACCCCCATCAACAACAGCGCGTCGTGGCGTGGTCCGACGCCCTGGGTGACCAGAATACGCAGTGGATTGCCAACCGTGTCCACTGGCAAAAGCAGTTCAGTGCGGCCGTTTCGCAACGCCATAGCCCAGAATTCCCACAACGAATCGAGACGCTTCTGGTCAAGCGCGAGACCTTGTGGACACCGGCCTACCGTCAGGCCTTCGCCAAAACCGAAGCCCAGGCGCGCTCGTTATTTGTGGATTTAATGACTGAGAGCACGCCGGTGCAGCGGGAGCGGTTGCAGACGAAAATCGAAGGCGTGAGGAAGGATTTCAGTGATTTGAAATGTTTGAAGGCTGCAAAGCAGGGGTAAACGAAACACACTTCACCTGTAGGAGCTGTCGAGTGAAACGAGGCTGCGATCTATTGACCTTGCTTTTCAAAATCAAAAGATCGCAGCCTCGTTTCACTCGACAGCTCCTACAGTGACAAACTCACCTGTTCAGGCAATCTGTGCCTGCGAAGCCACCCCATCAAACGTCACGTCATCCAGTGCATCGTCCTGCTCATCGAGCACCTGACGCGGATGATCATTGCCGGGAATGCTGCTGTCGATCAGGCTCAACAACCTGGAACCACGCAGGGTCAAAATATAGTTGGAGCCAGTGCCGCCCTGATCCTCCGGGCGGGGCTCGATGTAGCCTCGTTGCAACAGTAACTTTTCATACTCACCCGCCACCGCTTTCAGATGGTCGAGGTTTTCCGTCTCCTCGCCCTGCGTCGCTTTTTCCGCCGCGTACTGCTCGGCATAGGGCCGTGGCGTGAAGCTGGCTTCACCGTTCTGCACTTCGTGCAACAAGCGTTCAATCAAATCCCAGTTATAAGTCGTCATCCTGATTCAACCTCCGGTGCCCGTGACTGAGAGGGCCTTCATAGGTTGTGACCGGCTCGGTCGATAGCCGTTCAGATCAGGTTTTTGCCGCTACCGACCGGCGGTATGTCGAATTACGCAGGGGCCAAACGACTAGGCTGTGTAAGTCACCTCCCAGCCCCACGCAGGAGAAATCACCATGAACATTCAGAATCATCCCGTCGTGTCCCGGGAAGAATGGCTCGCCGCTCGTAAACAACACCTGGCCCACGAAAAAGCCTTTACCAAGGAACGGGACAGACTCAGCGCCGAACGCCGCGCCCTGCCTTGGGTGAAAATAGACAAGGACTACCGCTTGCAGGGCCCTCAAGGCGAACTGAAATTCGCCGACCTGTTCGGCGGCCGCAGCCAGTTGGTCATTTACCACTTCATGTTTGCCGAAGGCTGGGATGAAGGCTGCCCCGGTTGCTCTTTCCTCTGCGATCACATCGACGGCGCCAACCAGCATTTGGCCCATCACGATGTAGCAGTGGTAGCCGTTTCCCACGCACCGTTCGCCGAATTCCAGGCATTCAAACGGCGCATGGGTTGGACATTCGATTGGGTGTCATCCGCCGGCAGCGATTTCAACTACGACTTTGGTATCTGCGCGCGAGCTGAGGACGTGGCCTCCGGAAAGGCTACCTACAACTACGAAAAAACCGACGGCAGCGAAGAAGAACTCCCAGGTCTCAGCGTGTTTTATCGCAACGAGGCAGGCGAAATTTTCCACACCTACTCCACTTATGCGCGGGGCCTGGACCTGCTGGTTGGCGCCTACAACTACCTCGACCTGACGCCCAAGGGTCGCAATGAAGAGCAAATCATGGAATGGGTGAGGCATCACGACAAGTATGAGCAAGCGATGAAATCCAGCTGCTGCCACGAGGGATAAACACCATTTAATCCCTGTGGGAGCGGGCTTGCTCGCGAATGCGGTTTGACATTCAACATTGATGCCGGCTGACACTACGCTTTCGCGAGCAAGCCCGCTCCTACAGGAGGCAGGTGGCTGTCTGAACTTTTACAGCCCTTGAGCCCTCAACCGGTTAACCCGCCGTAACCGGATCTGAGGCCTGAATGATGAAAACCCTGCTGAAGCTCACCCTCGCCGCCACCCTCGCCTGTGCCCTGCCCGTCTGGGCCTGCACGCCGGAGGAAGCTACCGCCAAGCGCGAACAGTTAGCCAAGGAAGTCACCCGGCTCACCGAGCAGAACCCGACCAAGGCCAAGGAAATCAACGACGAGTTGCAGAAGATGGACCTGAGTACCGCCGCGAAGGATCTGCCGGACAAGTGCCAGTTGATTGATCAGCGTATGAAAGAGCTGGATTCGGCAGAGAAGAAAACCGAAAGTTGATCGACCTGATCAAACCTTCGCGCCCTATACTTTCAAACCAAGCTCCGCCGACAGCCGGACCGTGACCCCTTTGATCAGGGGAATCAGCTCGGCCATTTTTTCCAGCGGCATGTACGGCACGGTACTGGCGATGCTGATGCCGGCGACGATGCGTTTGCTGGCATCTCGAATCGGCGCCGCTACGCAGCGAATCGATGGTTCGTTATCTTCCAGATCAAAGGCGTAGCCGCCAGTCACATACTCGAGCATGCGCTGCTGAAACTGCTCCCAGGACTGCTCCGGGTGCTGTGGCCAGAACTGATTTTTCCCACCTTCGGGCAGGCTGATTTCGTACAGTCGCTGCCATTCTTGCTGCGTGTCATCAAGCATCAGCGCCTTGCCGATCCCGGTGCGCGCCAACGGCATGCGATGGCCGACCCGCGACCGCATTTCCGGACCATTGCGCCCCGGATTCTTGTGCAGGTACAGCACCTCATCGCCTTCGCGGATCGCCAGGTGAACGGTGTCGCCGGTCAACGCCGACAGTTCATCCAGATACGGCCCGGCCAGCGTCACCAACGGCAACTCTTCCCGCGCCTGAAACCCCAGCTCGATCAGCTTCGGCCCCAGCAGATAGCCGACTTGTGGCACCACCCGCAGGTAACGCTCATCCACCAGGCAACTGGCCAGACGATGAGTAGTGCTGCGCGTGGTGCCGATCAGTCGGGCAATTTCCTTGAGGTCGCGGGCGCCGCTGGCCACGGCCTGAACCACACCCAGACCGCGAAGCAGGGTCTGGGTGCCGGTCGGCGCGGTGTCCTTGGCGATTTTCGGGGCGTCTTCCTGCATATCCAGCCTTTACCGTTGAGCGAGTGAACGGGCGGCATTATGGTCGCCCTACTGCTGCGACTACAACTTGATACGCTCGACCTTATCCACCAGCAATATGTAGGAAAGCGCCCCCATCAATGCCAGAACCGAGATGTGATCTCCCTGCCAATGGAGATCGAGTGTGGGAGCGGGCTTGCTCGCGAATGCGTTGTGTCAGGCGACATTAATGTTGAATGAACGACCGCTTTCGCGAGCAGCCCGCTCCCACATTGGAACTGCGATATCAGATAGAACTCACCACTCTGCAAAACTGCCATCGGCATGGCGCCAGATCGGGTTGCGCCAGCGGTGGCCGACGGCCGCACGTTCGATCACGTACTCCTCGTTGATCTCGATACCCAGGCCCGGGCCATTCGGGATTTTCACGAAGCCTTTGTCGTAGTCGAACACCCGCGGGTCTTTCACGTAATCGAGCAGGTCGTTGCTTTCGTTGTAATGGATACCCAGGCTCTGCTCCTGGATGAACGCGTTGTAGCAGACCGCGTCCAGTTGCAGGCACGCCGCCAATGCAATCGGGCCCAAGGGGCAATGCAGCGCCAGCGCCACGTCGTAGGCTTCGGCCATGTTGGCAATCTTGCGGGTTTCGGTGATGCCGCCGGCGTGGGACGCGTCGGGCTGGATGATGTCGACGTAGCCTTCGCTGAGCACACGCTTGAAATCCCAGCGCGAGAACAGGCGCTCACCGAGGGCGATCGGCGTGCTGGTCAGCGGCGCCAGTTCCTTCAGCGCTTCATAGTTTTCGCTGAGCACCGGCTCTTCGATGAACATCAGTTTGTACGGGTCGAGTTCCTTCATCAGTACCTTGGCCATTGGCTTGTGCACCCGGCCATGGAAGTCCACGCCAATGCCGACGTTGGGGCCCACCGCATCACGCACGGCCGCGACGTTGGCCAGGGCCAGGTCGACTTTTTCGAAAGAATCGAGGAACTGCAATTCCTCGGTGCCGTTCATTTTCACCGCGGTGAAACCACGGCTGACCGCTTCTTTCGCCGCCCGTGCGGTATCTGCCGGACGGTCGCCGCCGATCCACGAATACACGCGAATCTTGTCCCGCACCTGGCCGCCCAGCAGGTCACTGACCGACACACCCAACGCCTTGCCCTTGATGTCCCACAACGCCTGGTCGATACCGGCCAGGGCGCTCATATGAATTGCGCCGCCGCGATAGAAGCCGCCGCGGTACAGCACGGTCCAGATGTCTTCGATGTTGCGTGGGTCTTTGCCGATCAGGTAGTCGGACAATTCTTCAACGGCGGCGGCAACGGTGTGAGCGCGGCCTTCGACCACGGGCTCGCCCCAGCCGGTGACTCCTTCATCGGTCTCGACCTTGAGGAAGCACCAACGCGGTGGAACGATGAAAGTGGTCAGTTTGGTGATTTTCATCTGTGCTCTCTTTTTATCAATGCAGCTCTTGATAGATGCAGCACTCGCAACGCCAAGAAGTCTTAGCGAAGGGCTTTCCAGGCAGCGACATAGGCCTTGGCATTGGCCGCCACTTGCTCAGGTGTCATGCCCGGTTTGAACAGGCCGGAACCGAGGCCAAAGCCTTTGACGCCAGCGTCGATAAACACCTGCATGTTGTCCGGCGTGATGCCGCCGACCGGCGCCAGAATCGTTCCCGCCGGCAGCACCGCCAACCAGGCTTTGACGACCGCCGGGCCCATCTGCTCGGCCGGGAACATCTTCAGTACGTCCGCGCCTTCGGCCAGTGCGGCGAAGGCTTCGGTCAGCGTGGCGACACCGGGTGACAGGTACAGACCGGCCGCTTTCGCCGCGCGCAATACCTTGGCATCGCTGTGGGGCATGACGATCACCTGACCACCCGCCGCCTTCACTTGCTCGACCTGCTCCGGCGTCAGCACGGTGCCCGCGCCGATCAGGCAATCGGCGGGCAAGGTACTGCGCAGGATGCGGATACTTTCGTACGGCTCAGGGGAATTGAGCGGCACTTCGATGACGCGAAATCCGGCCGCGTACAGGACGTCTCCGATAGCGGCTGCTTCTTGCGGACGCAGGCCGCGCAGAATCGCGATCAGACCGTTTTGCGCCAGTGCTTGTTTGAGCATGTCAGGACTCCAGTCAGGTTTAACGGGATGAGGTTGCGGCAATCAGTCCGGCGGCGACCGCCAGTTGCCATAACCCGCGTTCGGTGGCCTGCTCGGCCAGGGTTACCCGGGCAAAACCGCAGGCGTCGAGCGCCCGGCTGTAACGGCTGCACAGTTGGGAATTGCCGATCAGAATGATCGAAGGCAGGTGCACGCTGTTGCGTCGACGTCGCTGAACGTTGGCCAGGGCCGACAGTTCATGGCCAATCAACAGACCAGACAGATAATCCACCTGAGCCGTTGCGCTCAGTTCACCGGTCAGCCCCAGGCTGCGGGCACTGAACAGGGTCGACAGCACGCCGATTTCACCGTCCGCGGACAACGCGACCTGCACGCCACGATCAAAGGCTTGGCCATCGAACGAGCCTGCGCGCTGCTGGGTACGCCCCAGAATGCTGTGTTCGCTGAGTACGGCGAAGACTTCGCCGGTCATGAAGGTATCGAAATGCACGATGCAGCCGTCAGTCACTTCGACCCATTTCGAATGGCTGCCCGGCAGGCCGATCAATACATCAGCGCCCGCCTCGCTCGACAGATTTTGCATGACACCGAGGACCTGGGTTTCTTCGCCACGCATCACATTGGGCAGATGCGAACGTTGAATCACCCCCGGCACGATGTGCACATCGACACCACGAAGACTGCGGATCTTTTGTAGGGAAGTTCCGAGATCGGCGACGTTCGCCGGTGTGTCGCGGTAGGCCGCTTCGCGCCAGCCCTGGGCGCTGCCGACCATGCCGCAGGCAATCACTGGCAAGTCGGGCTGGGTGTCGAGCCAGTCACCGCAGGCTTCATCGAAGGCCAGTTCAAATCCGTCGACGCATTCCTGTCCGGCGATGATTCGCGGCGCCTTGGGCAACTGCATGATCCCCGACGACAGCGATCGCTGTTCGAGCACCTGGCCACCCGCGGCAAGTTTGTAAGCACGTAATGAGGTTGTCCCCCAATCGAGCGCGATCAATTGCGCCAGCATCGCTTCACCTGTTCTGTTTTTTGGCAGTGAGTGAGGCGGACTATAAACCTTGACGGGGAAAAATCTCAATATATAAATATCACTCCCACATGTTGGGATTTTTTTGCATTTGAACAAAAAAAGATCGCAGCCTTCGGCAGCTCCTACAGGATCGGGTTTACACGCGAACGCTGTAGGAGCTGCCGAAGGCTGCGATCTTTTCAGAAGCGATCAGTTACCTTCGGCGAACTCGCGCAATACCTTCCCATCCATCCGATAACGAACCCACTCTTCCTGCGGTTGCGCACCCAGGGATTTGTAGAAGTCGATGGCCGGTGTGTTCCACTCCAGCACGCTCCATTCGAAGCGCCCGCAGTCATTGGCGCAGGCGATTTTTGCCAGATGCCGCAGCAAGGTTTTACCCGCACCGCCGCCGCGCTGTTCGGGCGTGATGTATAGATCTTCGAGGTACAGGCAGTTGCTGCCAAGCCATGTGGAATAACTGAAGAAGAACACCGCGAAGCCAATTGCCACGCCATCGCGCAGGCAGACCAGGCCGTGGGCGGTGGCGCCTTCGCTGAACAGGCTGCGCTCAATGTCGGTAACGCTGGCGATGACTTCATGGCGAGCACGTTCGTAGTCGGCCAGTTCAGTGATGAACGCGAGAATTTGCGGGGCATCACTGGGGGTCGCCGGGCGGATTTCGATCGTCATGGACGTGCCTTGTCAGGAGTTGAAAACGCCATACTAAGTCGGCGCGGCACCTGTGGCGAGTGGATCTCCTTGTAGGAGCGAGCCTGCTCGCGATGGACGTCAACGATTACGTTTGCGGTCTGAATAAACGCGGTGTCCTTGCGTTTTTCGCGAGCAGGCTCGCTCCTACAGGGGTTCTTACTCCGGCCCGCGCTAACCCTGAAATCGTGAACCGCGGACCTAACATAGACGCATTGCGTGATAGATAGATGACCTGCGCATTTATCAGGTCAAGGAACCGCGTCATGTCTACCGCAACACCTCCAGTCTCCGGCAAGTTGTTCGGTCTGTTTTGCCTGGCCAGTTACCTGCTCTCGCTGTCCTACGGATCGACCTTTCTGCTGTCGCTGCTGATCGGCTCGCGCGGGGGCAATGAGCATGATGCCGGCAGTGTGATCTCAGCTGCGATGCTCAGTACTTTTGTCGCGGTCATTGTCTCCGGTCACCTGTCCGACCTGCTCGGCGCGGCCCGTTCGGTGGCGCTGTTCGGCATCCTGCTGGTGGCCGCCAGCCTGGGCTTCGCGGTGACGCCGGGCTTCGGCAATCTATTGATGTTTTTCGGGTTGCTGCTGGGTCTGGGCTGGGGCGTGTTCTACACCCTCGGGCCGATTATCGTTGCGAGCCTGGTCACCCCGACGCAGCGCGCCAAGTACTTTGCCTTGCTGTCGGGCAGCATGATGACCGGGATCGGCAGCGGTCCATTGCTGGGTCGCGCCGCGAACGCGCTGGGCTATCCGGTGACGACGGCGTTTTATGTCGCAGCAACGGCCAGCCTGATCGGGGTGTTGCTGTTCTGGCGGCTGGATCGGCACCTGAAAACCGCGTCGGTGCAATCGGCTGCCGTGTCGCGAATTTCCTGGCGTGCGGCGGCGCAGGTGCTGTCGTCCAGAGCGGTACTGCCGATCATCATGGTCGGCCTCGGTGGTTGTGTTTTCGGTGGCCTGTCGAGTTTCCAGACCAGCTATGCCGCAGCTCGCTCGCTCGACTATTCACTGTTCTTCCTCGGTTTCATGAGTGCCGCGATCAGCAGTCGCATGCTGATCGCCAGCATTGTCGTCAAGCGCGATCCCTTGCGCGCGTCGTGCCTGCTGTCGGGATTGATGATGGGCTCGATCCTGATGTTCGGCTTCGTAGTCGACGACGGCTTCAGCTACCTGCTAGCGGCGGTGATGCTTGGGATTGGTTATGGGCTGACTTATTCGGTTATCAACGCCCTGGCCGCCAATGAAGCGCCGGTCGGCACCACCGCACAATCCTTGTTGCTGTTCAGCCTGTCGTACTTCATCGGCGTGTTTGGCTTTCCGCTGCTCGCCGGAAAAATCATTGTCGAGCTCGGGATGTCGACACTGTTGCGCACGGTGTTGGCGGTCGCTTCGATCAACTGGCTGATCACCGTGGGTCGCCTTATCTGGCGCCGGGTTGCCACTGCAGGACGTTGCAACGGGTCTGAACCGTTCGTCGTTCATCAGGCACCAAATCGACGCGGGGTGGACCAACGCAGCACTACCCATCGTAATGAAGAGGTACCCATGAACGTCGATAAAACCTGGAAAAAGAAGTCCTGACCCGCCTGTTGCACGCCCACCCGAATGGGCTGGGCAAGGAGGTCCTGGACAATTACCGGGGAGAGAAAGTCGTGGCCAGCACCCTCGCCACGTTGCAGGAACGCGGGCTGATCCAGCACGGTCATGTGCTGTGCAATGAAGATGGAGAACACTCGCTGAATTTGCCGATCAAGCACAGTGCTGCGGGGGTTGAGGCGGCGCGCAAGCTGGATGTTTAATTGCCAGGTGGATTAAGCCTGAATCTATTGTCGAATTTGAAGGCCTCATCGCGGGCAAGCCCGCTCCCACAGGGTTTAGGTGATCCCTGTGGGAGCGTGGCTTGCCCGCGATGGCGGTTGATCAGGCGCTGCAGGACTTGCTGATCAACTCATCCACTTCAGCAGCCCCAGGCGAAGTCGCCGGCCCCCAGCGTGTTACCGCCAAAGCCGCCGCTGCATTGGCCCGACGCGCCGCGTCAAACGCCGACAACCCCTGCGCCAATCCCGCAACAAACACCCCGGCATGGGCATCGCCGGCGCCATTGCTGTCCACCGCTTCGACCTTGAACCCCGGCACATGCCGACGCTCCGCGCCCTGACTGATCCAGCAACCTTGCGGCCCGTCACGCACAACCACCAACACCCTCGCAGGTAGATGTTCGGCCAGGCGTTCCAACGCTTCACCAATATCCGATGCCCCGGTAAACCACAGCGCCTCGACGCTGTTGCTGCTCCATAGATCAATGCGCGGCAACAAGGCCTTCATCAACGGCGCATCCGGCGAATCCACCAATGGTCCCGGGTCGAACACCACGTTGATTCCGTCCGGCAACGCCAACACCCAGTCCACCAGCGCCTGCGCCTTGCCGACATGCAGCAGGCTGTAGCCGCTGACGCAGACATAATCACCCGCCTCGGCCGGCACACTGGCCAGATCTTCGGCAGTCAATTCGCCTTCGGCACCGATGTAGGAAACGAAACTGCGCTCGGCCGAGGCGTCCGTGATCGCCACGCACAAGCCGGTATCGCGTTCGGCGCGGTGGGCTATGCCGATGCGGATGCCTTCGGCGTTCATCGCCTCACGGGCCAGGTCGCCGAAACGCCCGGTACCGTGGCGACCGAGGTAGACCACCGGCAAGCCGTTACGCTGCGCGGCGGCCATCACGTTGAAGCCGCCACCGGCTTCGAAACTGGCCGATTGCGCCAGCGCATCGCCACCCGCTTGCGGCAATTGATCCACGGCCATGACCAGATCGATGATGACCTGACCGGTGTACAGCAATCTAGGCATGAGCATTCTCGACCAGCGCGGCACGACGATCCTTCGCCCCGCCGAGTACAAAGTAAAGGCCACCGGCGACCACAAAGGTGACGATCCAGCCGAGGCCGTTATGTCCCAACCAGGAGTCGGACAGGAAGCCCTTGAACCAGACGTTTTGCGCTGTGGTACCGATGGTGGTGAAGCTGAAACCAAGCACGATCGCCAGCGCCCAGGCACCGAACGCGCGCCATTCGACGCCGCCGTGATACCAGTAGGTGCTGCTCGGGCTGACGTCCAGCAGGTCCTTGGGGCTGTAGTAGTGACGGTGAATCAGGTCGACTACGAAGATCGCGACCCACGCAGTGATCGGCACCGCCAGCAGGGAAATGAAGGTAATGAACGGGCCGTAAAAGCTGTCGGCGATCAGCATGAAGTAAATGGAACCGGCGAAAATCGCGACGATGTCGACCACCACGGCGTAGACGCGCTTGACCTTCAGGCCCAGGGTCAAGGTGGTCAGGCCGGCGGAGTACACCGACAGGTTGTTCGACAGCAGCAGGCCACCGAACGCGGTAATCAGGTACGGCACGGCCATCCACGTCGGCAGCATGTCGCGGATGGCGATGATCGGGTCAGTAGCCTGTGCCAGGTCGTTGTTGCCCACCGACAGCAGGCCGCCGAGGGTGATCAGCAGTACCAGCGGAATCCCCGCGCCGAATGCCGCTGACGCTACCAGGCGCACAGCCTTGACGCTGCGGTGCTGATAGCGCGACATGTCCGCCCCGGCGTTGGCCCAACCGATGCCGGTGCCGGCCGCCATGGTACCGATGCCGATGAGCATCGCGCTCATCGGTGCAGGCGTGGCGTTGAACACCGCGCTCCAGTCGATGGTGGCGCAGAGGAAGCCGCCGACCAGAATGTTCAGCGCGCCGAACACGTACGTCGCCCACTTCTGGATTACCAGCAATGTGGCGTGCCCAAGGCCGGACACCGACAAGGTCAACAGCACGAAAATCGCGATGAACAGCAGCGTCAACAGTGGTGCGCTTTTCGCTTCCACCGGCGAGCCGAACAGGATCGAGCACAGCGACAGCAGCACGAACGCGGCGGTGGTGGTGTTGACGGTTTCCCAGCCCAGGCGCGACACCAGCGACACCAGCGTCGGGCCGATATTACCGCGCACACCGAAGATGGCGCGTGACAGGGTCAGGCTCGGCGCACGACCACGGCGACCGGCGATAGAGATGATCCCGACCACCGCGAAAGAACCGGCGGCACCGACGATCGCGACGATGATCGCCTGCCAGATCGCCAATCCGCGAAAGGCCACGAGGGTCGCGCCCAGCGGCAGGCCGAGAATGGAGATGTTGGCAGCGAACCAGACCCAGAACAGCTGCAACGGATGACCATTGCACTCGGCCTCCGGCACCGGTTCGATGCCGCGGGTTTCCAATTGCCCGGCGTTCTGCCCGGCGTTCGATGAACTCATGAAAATGCTCCTGTTGCCATTTTTGTGGTTGTGGGCAATTAGGGAAATCGACTCAACATCCCGGCCTTCCTGGCCGCGTTGGTGCGTTCCATTGCGGGTTATCAATTTAAAATCGGCAGTGCGCCCTTCGCGGGCAAGCCTCGCTCCTACGGGTACGGTGTTGCCCTTGTAGGAGCGAGGCTTGCCCGCGAAGGCGTCGGCACAGTCAACGCAAAGCCAACAGCCCCTGCACCAGCGGCTCAAGCTCCAGATGATTGACGGTTTTGACCTTCTCGATCAACGCCACCGGCCAACACTCAAGCCCAGACAAGCCCCAAGCATCGCACCCAGAATCGCCGCGATGGTATCGGTGTCGCCACCCAGACTCGCCGCCATGCAGAGCGCATCGAAGGCATTCATTTCGCCGATGGCCACTTGCTGGGCCAGGGCAAACGACACCACCACTGACTCTTGCGAAGCCACCGAGGTACCGATCACGTCGTACAGCAAATCGGCGAGCAATGCCTTGTCGCTGTCAACACTGATGGTCCTTGCCCAGCTTATTCGTGATGCGATGCGCCCACCGGCAACCCAGTGGCCATGGCTTTGCGCTTGCTGAGCGATGTACTGACCGAGGTTCAATGCCTCGCCCAGGTCCATGCCGTTGATCCCGGCCGAAACCACCGCCGCCACCGCCGCCGCGCTGGAAATGCCCAACGTGGTGTTGTGGGTGACCTGACAGGCCTGCACCACGGCGTCGATGAAGTGCTCGGGATTGGCCACATCCGCGGCAATCCCGACCGGTGTGATGCGCATCGCCGCGCCATTGGTAGTGCCGTAGCGCCCCGCCTCTTGCGCCGAATGACCGGCGAGGATCATCTCGATGGCGCGTTTGGTTGAAGGGCCGAGCAGATCCTGCGAGCCCTTGGCCTGCATCTCAACTTCCCAATCGATCAAGCGTTGGGCGAGCAGTGCAGGTTCGATCCGACCCTTGCCGTCGAGTAACAACTGACCGACCAGGATCGCCTGTTCGGTGTCGTCAGTGATCGAACCCTTGGGCATGTTGGCGGCAATCGGCTGATCGGGGCCTGCGTCTTGCAGGTCGATGATTTCACCGAAGCGCGCCTTGATTTCATCGCGGCTCAGGGATTGGGTCGGCATGCCCAGCGCATCGCCCAGGGCCAGGCCGTAGAACGCGCCCAGGGCACGATTGAGCGCAGTCATTTCACCGTTCCAAATTGCAGGTGCATACGGAAATGCACCGGATCGAGCAAGCTTTCCACTTGCTCCATGAAGCGGTTTTGCCGGTCGTAGGTGGTGCGCAAGGCCTTGAGGAATACCGTGCCCACTGGACGCCCCAGCAGGTTGGCGTCTTCGGCATTCAGCGGTTCGGCGCCGATCCATTGATCGCCGCGTTCACCGATATAGCCATAGGCGGCCAGGGTGATTGTCAGGGAGTTATCGATCAAACCGACCCGCGGCAGGCCTTCCAGACCTCCGGTGGCGGGCATCAATGATCGTTCGAGGGAGACCAGCGTACCGTCATTGGAACGGCGGCGACGGTCGAGGGTGATGAATTGGTCGGTGCCGAAGCGCGGCAACAGGTCAGGACGAGTCACCGCCTCCAGACGTAGCACTTCGGTATTGACCAGCGCGCCGCTGTCGGCCAGGGCCTGGGCCCAACCGTTGCGTTGGTCGAGTGCCACACCGTCGAAGGTGACAATGGAACCGACTCCGCTTTGCGTCGCGATGTAGTTGCGCCGTTTCAATTCGGCCAGGGCTTCACGCAAAGTACCTCGGCTGACTTTGAATTCTTGAGCCAATTGATGCTCGCCCGGCAGATGAAAGCCGTCTTCCATGAGACCACTTTCAATACGCCGGATGAGTTCGTCGACCACCTGTTGTTTCTTGTCGAATCGTACCTGTCTAATCATGTACAAATTGATAACCGAAACGAGTTGGGGCGGGCAAGGGAATTTTGAGGGAGAAGACGCAAGGGAACGATCAGTTAACGAGGTGAGTCAGGTATACCGCCTTCGCGGGCAAGCCTCGCTCCTACAGAGGTCATATCACCTGTAGGAGCGAGGCTTGCCCGCGAAGGCGTCTGTAAGGATGGTAGAAATTTCAGCGTTGCTTGAGGCGATCGATGACCACAGCCAGCAACAAAATCGACCCACGAATCACGTACTGGTAGAAGGTATCGATGTTCTTCAGGTTCATCGCATTCTCGATGATCGCCAGAATCAACACCCCGGCAATCACGTGCCGAATCATGCCGATCCCGCCACTGAGTGAAACACCGCCCAACACGCAGGCCGAAATCACCGTCAGCTCGAAACCCTGGCCGATCATGGGCTGACCGGATGTCATGCGTGACGCCAGGATCACCCCGGCCAGCGCACCAATTACCCCGTGTACAGCGAAGATGATGATCTTGGTCCGGTCAACGTTGACCCCCGCCAGCAGCGCCGCTTCCTGGTTACCACCGATGGCCATGGTGTTACGCCCGTACGTGGTGTAATTGAGCAGCCAGCCGAAGAACAGGAAGCAGACGATGGTGATCAGGATCGGCACCGGCACGCCGAACAATTGGCCATTGCCGAACACGAAAAACGACTCCTGGGACACGCCCACCGCTTTGCCGTTGGCGAAGATGTAAGCCAGACCGCGCACGATCTGCATGGTCGCCAATGTGGTGATCAACGCATTGACCCGCAGCTTGGCGATCACGATGCCGTTGATCAGGCCGACGATCAGTCCCATTACCAGTGCCGCGCAGACGCCGAGGAACACGCTGTTGGTGTCGCGCATCACCACCGCCGCAACCACCCCGGCGCAGGCAATCACCGAGCCTACCGACAAGTCGAAATGCCCGGACGCCAGGCAATACAACATGGTGCACGCGGCAATCCCGGTGGTGGAAATCGCCAGCCCCAGGCCGCGCATGTTCAGCGGCGATAGGAAGTTGTCGATCAGCAACGTGCAGAGCACGAAGATGCCGACGGCTGCCAGCAGCATCACCCAGTCATCCAGGAAGCGTCGCAGGTCCAGGGGTTTGCGCGCAGTCGGCAGGGTTTCGTTTTGGGTTGTCATCATAGTCACCTCTCAGTTCGCCACGCCGTCAGCGCGTTGGCGCGGCAAAGCCAGTTGCAGCAGGTTGGATTCATTGGCCTGTTCGCGGCTCAGTTCGCCGCGCATCGCGCCTTCGCACAGCACCAGGATGCGGTCGGAGATGCCCATCACTTCCATCAGATCGCTGGACACCACGATCACTGCGATGCCGCTGGCGGCCAGGTTGTGGATGATCTGGTAGATCTCGGCCTTGGCGCCGATGTCGATGCCGCGAGTAGGCTCGTCGAGCAGCAGGACTTTCATCGGCATCGATAGCCAGCGACCGAGAATGGCCTTCTGCTGATTGCCGCCGGACAGGAACTTGATTTGTTGCCCGGCGTGGGGCGTTTTCACCTTCAGCGCCTTGATCTGCTTGTCGGCGTTGTCCTTCTCCCACAGGCCACGGATCAGGCAACCGAACGAGGAATGGGCACCACGGGCGCTGATGTTGATGTTCTCGGCGACGCTGGCCAGCGGGATAATGCCCTCCTTCTTGCGATCTTCCGGGCACAGCAGAATGCCGGCGTCGATGGCATCGCGGGGTGAGCGCAGTTTCAGTTCATGGCCGCGTAGTTCCAGGCGTCCGGCGGTGTTGCGCGCAAGCCCGCTGAGCAGGCGAAACAGCTCCGTGCGCCCGGCGCCGACCAGGCCGAACAACCCGAGAATCTCACCTTTGTGCGCCTCGAAGCTCACCGGTTCGCGCAAGCCAGGGCCGAGCAGGCCGTCGACCTTCAACGCCACCGCACCGCGCTGGCGAGGCCGGTAATCGTAGATGTCCTGGATGTCGCGGCCGACCATGCACGTGACCAGTTGATCGTGGGTCAACTCGCTCATGTCCTCGAAGGTGCGCACGTAACGACCGTCCTTGAACACCGTCACCGCGTTGCAGATGCGGAACACTTCTTCCATGCGATGGGAGACGTACAGCACTACTTTGCCCTCGTCGCGCAGACGACCGATGATCGCCATCAAGCGATCGATCTCCCGCGCCGATAGGCTGCTGGTGGGTTCGTCGAAGGCAATCACATGGGCGCCACGGGACAAGGCCTTGGCAATTTCCACCAGTTGCCGCTGCCCCAGGGACAATCGCCCGACCTTCTGCTGCGGATCGATTTCGTCAGCCAGGCCCTTGAGGCAGGCCAAAGCTTGCCGACGCAAGGTGCGACGATTGATCAGGCCGAAACTGGCTGGCAAATGGCCGAGGAACAGGTTTTCCGCCACGGTCATTTCCGGCACTAGGTGCAGCTCTTGATGGATCACTGCAACGCCGCTGCCGATGCTGTCGGCGGTGGACTTGAAGACCTGCTTCTGTTCGCCGATCTGCAGGTCGCCGCTGCTCGGTGTGTAGGCGCCGCCGAGGATCTTCAGCAAGGTCGACTTGCCGGCGCCGTTCTCGCCCATCAAGGCATGAACCTGCCCCGGATGGGCGACGAAGTTAATGTTGTCCAGCGCTTTTACGCCGGGAAAGGTCTTGCCGATCCCGTTGAAGCGCAAGCTGCCACTGCCACTAAAAGACTGTTGTTGTACTTGTGTTTGCGCCATAACCACCTCATCACACAGATCAGGCAGCCCCGTTGCCGAAGCCGCCGATGAAATCAACCGGCCTTCAGTTCCACAGGCCGATTTTTTCCAGTTCCTGCTTGAAGTTGTCACGGGTAATCAGTGTCACGTCGTCCATGGCGGTGTATTTCGCCGGCTCTTTGCCGGTGGTGACCCACTCGTACATCATGCTGGCCGTGTTGTAGCCCTCGATGTGCGGACTAGGCAGCATCGAGCCATGGAAACCGCTGTCGGCTTTCTTCAGCTCGCCAATGGCGTCGGTGCCGTTGATGCCGATGCCGATCACGTTCGCCGCAGCGAAACCGGCGCTCTCGGTGGCGCGCACGCCGCCCAGCACGGTGTTGTCGTTCATGCCACCGATGATCAGGTTCTTCGCCGTGCCCGGCAGTTTCACCAGCGCCGAGTTGGTGGCGTCCATGCTGCCCGGCACGTCGAGGGTTTTCAGGGCCGAGAACAGGATGTGGTCCTTCGGCATGCCGGCGTCTTGCAGCGCCTTGACCGAACCGTCAGTGCGTTTCTTGCCGGTGTCGAGTTCGTTGTAGGTGTTGATCACAGCAAAGGTGTCTTTCCATTCCCAGCCGCGTTTTTTCGCTTCGCTGGCCATGGCGGAGCCCTGCTTCTGGCCGACTTCGAACGCGGCCATGCCCAGGTACGGAACGTCTTCCATGAACTTGCCGCTGGCATCGACGAAGCGGTCATCGACGGCAATCACTTTCAAACCGTTGAGCTTGGCCTTGGCCATGATCGCAGGACCAAGCGACACGTCCGGCGGGCAGATCACGAAACCCTTGGCACCGTTGGCCGCCAGGCTGTCGATCGCCGACAGGGTTTTCTCCCCATCAGGCACAGCGATCTTGATCAGGGTAAAGCCCTTCTCCTTCCCGGCCTTTTCAGCGAAGGCCCATTCGGTCTGGAACCAGGGCTCTTCAGCCTGTTTGACCAGAAAACCGATTTTCACTTCCTCAGCCGCCAGCAGCGTGCTGCTCAGGCTGACCGCACTGACCGCCAAAGCGGCACAGCACAGGGAACGGATTGCATGACGACGATTCATAAGCTAACTCCTTGTTATTTTTTTTGAGCATTCTTTGAAAGCGTTCTTGGTAAACCAATGGGCGGTGAAACCGTAATGCCAATAGTCATATCGTATGATGATTGGATTTCAGGCGTAATTGGGCGCCTCAAATCCCGGTCATTCAGTCGTGGTACATCACCGAACGCCCGCCATCGATGGTGATGCACGATGCGTTGATGAACGGCGCTTCATCACTCGCCAGGAACACCGCGGTCATCGCCACTTCAATCGGCTGGCCGATACGGCGCGGCGGATGCAGGTCGAATGCGCGCTGACGCTCGGCATGGGGATCGGCAAAACCGTTCCAGTAGTCGACGTTCAGTTGGGTTTCGATATAGCCCGGCGCGATGGCGTTGACGCGAATGCCCTTGGGCGCGTATTCGATGCCCAGGGCGCGGGTCAGGCCGAGCAGACCGTGCTTGGCCACCGGGTACGGGAAACAGCCCGGAATGATGTGGGTGGAATGGGTGGAGGCGATGTTGATGATGCTGCCGATACCCTGCTCGATCATCTGCGGTAAAACTGCCTTGCAACCGTACCAGGCGCCGTCGAGGTCGATGGCGAAGCAACGGTGCCAGTCGTCCTCGGTCATTTCCAGAGGATCGCGGAACACGTTGACCCCCGCGCAATTGACCAGCACGTCGATTCGCCCGTGAAGCTCGACCGCCAGTTTGGCCATGGCGTGCAGATCCTGCTGACGCGATACGTCGGCCTTGATCGCGACGACATCGGCGCCTTTGTCGCGCCAATGCGCCGCGACTTTTTCGACTTTCTCGGCCTGGATATCGCTGATGATCAGCTTGGCTTGCTGTGAGGCGAAGGTCGCCACAATCGCCTCGCCAATGCCTTGGGCGGCGCCGGTCAGCAGCACGACTTTGTTTTTCAGGCGCTCGCCCTGGGGCGGTTCGGGCACCGCAGGCAAGGAAAGAGGTTTAGCCATGGACCAGGACTCCTGTTCGAAAGCACGACGAAAACCGGATACCTGTCGATGTCCGGTCAGAAAGATTTGGGGAAGAAAAAGCAGGTAGGCGCGAAAACGTTTCAGCACAGGGACGCTCTGAAACGCTGACTCCACAAGAAAGTGCGGGGGAATATCGCTGCATCACTTCACCTGTTTTGTTTTTTTAAGTGTGAGTGCGTGTACTGAGCGTGGAACGGTGGTGCCGACTATAAACCCGGGGATCTAAAAATCTCAATATATAATTTAACATCCCATATTTAGGGATTTATCCGGCAAATCGACTACAGAGCTTTCCGGGTACATCAACGCGAATTGCCAGCACTGCCCCATCCAGCGGATGCCCGCGCGGACTTGCGGCGCTGGTGATGTACAGTGTTTTCAGGTCGGCATCGCCAAAGACACAACTGGTCGGACGGCTGATGGGCAGCTCTATCACTCGATCGACCTTGCCGTCCGGGGTCAGCTTGAGCAGGCAACTGCCGTCCCATCGGGCATTCCAGATAAAACCCTCAGCATCCATCGCGGAGCCGTCCGGACCACCGCGTCCATGGGCGCCAAACCAGGTTTGCGCCGATTCGAGGTTGCCGTCGGTGCGAATGAAATGCCGATAGAGCGTGCCATCAAGGCTGTCGCCGAAATACACGGTGGTGGCGTCATTGCTCCACAGCAGCGTATTGGGAATGCCCAGGCCACGCAGCAGTGGCGTCACTCGTGCATCATGATCAATACGGAACAGCCCGCCGGAGCGCCGCTCGATGGGCAAATCTTCGCCCTGCTCACCGATGTTGTTCTGCATGGTGCCGAGCCAAAGCCGACCGCGGGCATCGCAGCGGGCTTCATTGGCGCGGTTGCCCGGTTGCGGATCGGCGACGCAAAACAGGATCAGGCGCGGCTCAAGCCCCGGTGAATCCAGATAGAGCCGATACACGCCACTGCTCAACGTCACCAGCGCATCGCCGCTTGCGCAGGGGATGAAAGCCGACACGTGTTCAGGCATCTGCCATATCTGCACGTTGGCGCCGATCAGCCGCAGTGCTTGCTTGCCGGCGATATCCACCCAATACAGCGCCTGGGTCGGGGCATCCCAGAACGGGCCTTCGCCGAGTTGTGCACGGTGTTCGGTGACTGCGGTCCACTCCATGAAACCTCCTTTCTTATTGCTTTTATGTGTAGGAGCTAGCTTGCTAGCGATGGTGGGCCAGCTGCATTGATGTCGACTGACACTCCATCGCTAGCAAGCTAGCTCCTACAAGGATCGTGGTTGTCAGCCAGTTTTTTTGTCGGCCATGACCTGCGGGTAATAGCGCTTGATGGCCAGGTCGGCGTTATCGATCAGGGTCATGCAGGCCCATATACCCCGCGCGGCATCCCGGGCGGCGATGGCATCGGCCATGTCCTTGTGAATCGGCAAGGTGCGGCGCAGTTCGTCCGGGTCGGCGGCGGACACTTCGAAACACACCGCCAGCAACGCGCCAAGGGCCGGGACCATTTGTTCGATGAATTGATTGTGGCTGGCAGCGAGAATGCACTCATGGAAGAGCTGGTCGGCACGGTTGTACTCGACGCCGCTGTCCACCGCCCGCTCCAGGGCGTTATAGGCCAACAGAATCGCGTCCACCTGCGGGGCAGTCGCACGCTCGCACGCCCAGCGCACCGCCATCGGTTCGATGGTGCGGCGCAGGTCGAGTAAGTCATCGACGAAGTTTTCCGGCAAACCGCTGCGTGACAGCCAACCCACGACTTGTGGATCGAAGAGATTCCAGCGCCGCACCGGCAACACCCGAGTACCGACCTTCGGCCCAACTTCCAGCATGCCCTTGGCGACCAGGGTTTTGATGGCTTCGCGAATGACCGTGCGGCTGACGCCTAGCTGTTCGCCGAGATCGGCTTCAACCTTGAGGGTCTCGCCCGGCCTCACCTGACCGGTCGCGATCCAGCAGCCCAACCAATCGACCGTCGACGCGTGATAACTGCTGGACATGGGTACCTCAAAAGCTATTCGCTATGGAGGCCCACGCTAATCATCATACGATTGGGTGTCAATTTTATTTTCAAGGATGGCTGAGGACCAATGTGGGAGCGGCGGTGCGACGATTCGACTTGCTCGCGAAGGCCTCTGCACATTCGACATATATGCGTCAGATACACCGCTTTCGCGAGCAAGCCCGCTCCCACATTTCTATCGATTACGGTTCAAGACCGATGCGGAAGAACTCACCACCGCTCCACACCCCAACCAACGCTGCCCGTCGATCTCCCGACTCACCGCCAGCTCCACCAGCTGATAAAACACGTTGCGATGGATCAGCGCCTCGAGGTTGGTGCGCACATGCACGTAGGGCGCCGGCTCTTGGGTGGCGGAATCGATCACCACGCGAATCGGGTGCTCGGCGCCAGCCTCGGCGGTCTCATCGACGTTGGTGGTGAAGCGCAGAACTTGTCCTTCTCCCTCGCCTTCCACCTCGAGCGCGATCGCCACGAAAGGAGCGTCATCGACTTTGATGCCGACTTTCTCGACGGGGGTAATGAGGAAATAGTCATCGCCGTCACGGCGAATGATGGTGGAGAACAGCTTGACCATCGGCTTGCGTCCGATTGGCGTACCCAGGTAATACCAGGTGCCGTCGCGGGCGATGCGCATGTCGATGTCGCCGCAGAAGTCAGGGTTCCACAAGTGGACCGGTGGCAAGCCTTTGGTTTTGGGAATTTGTCCCAACAGGTCGTTGGCTTTTTGCGGGCCACTCATGGCGATCTCCTTGGATTACTGGTCGCTGAGCCCCAGCAGACTGCGAGCATATTGCTCCAGCGGCGGGCCCATCAGGTCTTCTGGTTTTTCGTCGTGGAACGTCAGTAAACCGCCACGACTCTTGATACGTGCAGTATCAATCAAATACTGGGTGCTGGTCTCGATCAACATGATCTGAATCACGCCGGTGTCGATGCCGAGGCGATCCACAGCCTCCTGATCCAGCCATTCATCCGAGTTGCCAATGCGGTCATCGGACTTGGCAAAACGGGTATAGAGCAAGTAATGGGCGCCAACAGCACGGGCTTCGCTCATGGCCTGGTCAAGGCCTTCCGGCGTGCGCGCACGGCGGACCATCGGGAAGTATTCGACAAACCCGTCAAAGGCGACTTCGGCGATCACGTTGGGGCGCGGGTAGACGGCACTGCCAGGCGGCACAAAGGCACCCTGGGCAATGTAGACGAACGAGTCCGGTTGAATGCGCAAGTTGTTCACGCGGCGGCTGTCGCTGTGATCCAGCAGGCCCGCGTCGCTCATATGGTAGCGAGTCCCTTCGGCCATATCGCTGACATTCATGCAGCCGCCGAGCGCCAAAACGGCCAGCAGCAAAACCAGGCTACGCATCCTATCCTCCAGAGGCCGGTGTCGGAAAACCGGCGAATGGCCGTGGGATGCAGCTTTTGCGCCAGCTCCAGAACGTTGTCGTCTGAGCAGGCGCCTTCGCGGGCAAGCCGCGCTCCTACAGAAATTGTGTCGATCACCAAATTGTGCCCGAACATAATCCTGTAGGAGCGTGGCTTACCCGCGAAGACGCCGGGTCAGCCGCCGATAATCTTCATGACTGTGGCGCCACCGGAGAACGCCACTTCCTGCTTGTCACCCAAGGCTTTCACCAAAAGTCTCTGCAGGGCAGGTAAGGCCTGATGACGCGGCTTGTCCAGCAAATCGCCGACATAGTGGCGGTTACTCGACGACAGACAGCCATGCAGCCATCCGGTGGAAGAAAGACGCAACCGTGAACAGGTACGGCAGAACGGCACGCTTTCGTTGGCGATCACGCCAAAATACCCCTGCCCCGGTATCTCATAGCGCACCGCCGTCGCATCCACCGGAGCACTGGCCTGTAGATACTCATAGCGCTCGCCGATCAGGCTCAGCAACTGTTGCAGGCTGACGAACTGTTGCAGGAAAGCGTTGGAGTCACTGGCCAGGTGGCCCATGCGCATCAACTCGATAAAGCGCAGCTCATAGCCGCGTTCCAGGCAGTAATCCAACAGCGGCATCACCTGATCGAGGTTCTGACCGCGCAGCGGCACCATGTTGACCTTGATCTTCATGCCAGCCGCTCGGGCCTGTTCCATGCCGTCCAGCACAGTCGCCAGATCGCCGCCACGGGCAATGCCGCGGAATGCACTCGCGTCCAGAGTATCGAGGGAAACGTTGATGCGCCGAATGCGGGCATCCACCAGCAGCGGCAGCTTTTTCGCCAGCAATTGACCGTTGGTGGTCAGGCTGATGTCCTCCAGGCCCATCTGCCCGACCGCAGTCATGAAGGTTTCGAGTTTAGGACTGACCAGCGGTTCGCCACCAGTGATACGCAAGCGCTCGATGCCCGCTGCTTCGATCAGATAGGCCACACCGCGTGCCATGGCTTCGGCCGACAGCTCATCCTGCGCAGCCACCAGTCGCTTGCCGTTGGGCACGCAGTAGGTACAGGCGTAGTTGCAGGCTGAGGTCAGGCTGACTCGCAAATTGCGAAATCGCCTGCCTTGACGGTCAACGATCATGATCACTCCGGCGGAAGAATATTCGGACTGCTGAAAATTGACTCACAAATCAAGTTTTAGCAAGTCCCCTGCCTGAGTATATTCCTGCGGTACTGCGCCATGCAGCGAAATCATGGCGCAATCAGGCTGCTGAATGGCTCAGCTGCTCGGGGTGTCGGTATCGCGCTTGCGCTTGTTGCCCATGCGTACGCCGATATCCATCAAGAACTGGAAGAAGCCTTCCTGATCTTCCAGCACATTGCTCCAGAATGGCGAGTGATACAGCGCCACGGCGCCGTGCACCAGAGCCCATGACGCGCAGTAGTGGAAGTATGGCGGCACGTCTTCAAGCTTGCCTTCGCTGATCCGACCCTTGATCAGCAGGGTCAGGCGTTCGAAGTTCGAGGCGCGGATCTTGTGCAGCTCTTCGATCATCTCCGGCACCTGGTTGCCCTTGACCACCTTTTCTTCCAGACGATCGAACAAGCGATAACGTTGTGGATCGCGCATGCGGAATTCGAAATAGGCGCGGGACAGGGCTTCCTTGTCCTTGTCGACGTCGGCGGAGTGCAACAGCTCATTCAAATCGCGCTCGTAGTCGAGCATCAGGCGCAGGTAGATCTCGGCCTTGGATTTGAAGTGCTTGTAGATTGTGCCTTTGCCGATACCGACGGCATCAGCAATCATCTCGACGGTGACACTGTCTTCACCTTGTTCGAGGAACAGCTTGAGCGCGGTATCGAGAATTTCTTGCTCGCGGCGACGAAACTCACGGACCTTACGAGGTTCTTTATGCATAAGAAAAGGTCTGTAGGGGTCAAAATTCGAAGCCGCGTATTATGCCTAAATTACGCAAAAATGCACGGATCATCCGACCATATCTATGTTTCGTGAGTATTTCCTGCAGGGTCGCCGGTGGATGAGAACTCTTCTGAAGCGCACGTATTCCAAATTTGTTTAAAAACCTCGACCGACAAACTGGACTCGCTGAAATACTGATCAATACTTGAACTGTCGGCGGGGCATCTCCCCCAAGTGTCACGCCGATATTGGTACCAACGGACCGCGTACCATTGTTTTACTCCTAATGGTCTTAACCCGGATTCACCCCCAGAACCCGGGTTTTTTTTGCCTGCGATTTAGCCTTTTACATGCGCCAGTGGAAACAACCGCTTGAAATTTGCAGTGGTCTGCTCGGCAAATCGCTCATAGGGCTCACCACGCAACATTGCCAGAAACTCTGCCACTTCCCGCACATACTGCGGCAGGTTCGGTTTCCCGCGATACGGGATCGGTGCCAGGTACGGGGAATCGGTTTCCACCAGCAGCCGGTCGGCCGGTACCTTGCTAGCAACATCACGCAACGCGTCGGCATTGCGGAACGTGACAATCCCGGACAGCGAAATGTAGTAACCCATGTCCAATGCGGCTTTCGCCATGTCCCAGTCCTCTGTGAAGCAATGCAGCACGCCTGCCTGGGGCAGCGCCGCTTCACGCAACAGGTTCAAGGTATCGGCGCGGGCACCACGGGTATGGATAATCACCGGTTTGCCAGTCTGCTGCGCGGCCTGCAGATGCAATCTGAAAGATTCCTGCTGCAACTCTGCCGCTTCCGGCTCGTAGTGGTAGTCCAGACCGGTTTCGCCGATAGCCACCACACGCGGATGATTGAGCTCCTGTAGCAGCCATTCCAGCGCAGGCGCAGCACCCGGCTGTACATCCAGAGGATGCACGCCGACCGAACAATCGACATCATCATATCGCTCAGCCAGGGCTTTGACATCGGCGGCGTTGTCGACACTGACACCGATACACAGAAAGTGCCCTACCCCGCGTTGACGGGCCGCATCCAGGGCCGCATCCAGGGAGCCGTCGTGGGCGGTAAGGTCGAGGCGATCAAGATGACAATGGGAATCTACGAGCATAAAAGGACTGCAACTTACATTGTATGAGTGGGACGGTGAGTTTAGGCCCAGACCCTCACCTCTGGGTAGGTAACGACCCCCATTGCACCAGCAGCGCCTCCAGCAACAACACCCGATTGAGGTTGGCCTTGCTCAACACTTTCTGCCGCTGGGCGAGGATCCAGTCCTGAATATTGAGGACTTTGTCCTGGCCGGTTTTCTGCGCCAGGTATTGGATGACCTTGCGCATGTCCGCCAGTCCCAACCCTTCTTCATCCTGGGTCAGCTGATAGCGAAGGATCAGGCTCGACCAGTCGCAGAACCAGTCGAACAACAGTAACAATGGAATCGCATTCCAGCTTTCAGCCAGTTGAGTGGGCGATTGTTGCTGCTTGAGCAGTTTCTTCACGCCATCGACCACCTGCGCGCGTTGTTCGCGCACGCCCTGGGTATTCAGGTTGACGGCGGCCAATGGCGAACCCGCCGCCAGGGTCAGCAATTGGACACGCTCTTCTTCCGAGCAATCGGGCAAGGTTCTCGCCAGCCAGGCCAGGCTCATGGCCTCGCTCGGCAACGGGCACGCCTGCTGCACGCAGCGACTCTTGATGGTCGGCAACAGACGACTGGACTGATGGCTGACCAACAGCAATACCGTGTCGCCGGATGGTTCTTCCAGGCTTTTGAGCAAGGCGTTGGCCGCGTTGATGTTCATCGACTCGACCGGCTCGATCAGCACCACTTTGCGCCCGCCCATCTGCGCAGTCTGGACCACAAAGCTGACCAGATCCCGCACTTGGTCGACCTTGATCGCCTTGTCAGCCTCTTCCGGCTCCAGAATGTAGTTGTCGGGGTGACTGCCAGCCTTGAGCAGCAGGCAGGACTTGCATTCGCCACAGGCGTCCTGAGCAGTCGGTCTCTGGCACAGCAGACTGGCCATCAACCGCTCGGCCAGCGCTCGCTTACCGATCCCGGCCGGGCCATGCAACAGATAGGCGTGTGCGTGTTGCGCACGACCGGCCAACTGCTGCCAGAGACTGTCCTGCCAGGGATAGGCTTCAGCCACGGGCCAACTCCAGCAGACGCGGCAGCAAGGCATCCAGGGATTGTTGAACCTGTGCCAAAGGTTGCGCGGCGTCGATCAGAACGTAACGGGCTGGCGCCGCTGCGGCGCGCTTGAGGAAGGCACTGCGCACGGCATCGAAAAAGGTCCGGCCTTCGAGCTCGAAACGATCCAGGCGTCCACGGGCACTCGCGCGGGCCAGACCTACCTCCACCGGCAGATCGAAGATCAGTGTCAGATCGGGGTGAAGATCGCCCTGAACAAAGGTTTCCAGTGTAGCGATACGCTTCAGTGACAAGCCGCGGCCACCACCCTGGTATGCATACGTCGAATCGGTAAATCGATCACACAGCACTACGGCACCACGAGCCAATGCCGGGCGAATCACCTCGGCCAGGTGCTGGGCGCGCGCGGCGAACACCAACAGCAACTCAGCGTCCGGATTCATCACTTCGTCGACCGGAGTCAACAGCACCTCGCGAATGCGCTCGGCCAATGGCGTGCCACCCGGTTCGCGGGTCAGTACCACCTCGATACCTGCGGCGCGCAGGCGCTCGGCCAGATATTCGCGATTGGTGCTCTTGCCGGCGCCTTCCGGGCCTTCCAGAGTAATAAACAAGCCAGTCACAGGCAGTCCTTAGTCAGAGTCATTGCGGGCTTTGCGGTGTGTTTGCTTCCGGCTCGGGGGCGGATGCAGGAGCAGGATCAGGCGCGGATTCCTGCGGCTGCACCGGCGGCAGAACTTCAGGCGCGGTATCAGGCGAAGCGGCCGGGATCGGTGCCTGATCCTGTTCAGCCTGAGATTCGGGAGCTCGAGATTGCGAGGCTTCAGATTGCGCAGCTTCGGATTGCGGAGCTTGAGAGTCCGCGGCCGGAGCTTGCGATGTCTCGGGTGCAGTGACAGGTGCCGGGCTGGAACGGTAATCGGCGCGTCGCTTGAGCTGGAACTCTCGCACAGCGTTGTTGTGGGCGTCCAGATCATCGGAGAACACGTGACTGCCATCACCGCGCGCCACAAAGTAAAGGCTGTTACCCGCCACCGGATTGAGTGCCGCATGGATCGCTTCGCGGCCAACCATCGCAATCGGAGTCGGGGGCAGCCCGGCAATCACATAGGTGTTGTAGGGCGTCGGTTCCTTGAGATGGGCGCGAGTCAATTTGCCGCTGTATCGATCACCCAGGCCATAAATCACCGTCGGGTCTGTCTGCAACAACATGCCGATCGCCATGCGCCGTATAAACACCCCGGCAATCTGCCCGCGCTCTTGTGGCACGCCGGTTTCCTTCTCCACCAGCGAGGCCATGATCAGGGCTTGATAGGGCCCGGTGTACGGCACATCAGCCGCGCGCTGGCTCCACTCCTTGGCCAGAACCTCGTCGAGGCGGTCGTAGGATGTTTTCAACAGCTCGGTATCTGTCATGCCCCGCACGAAGCGGTAAGTATCAGGGAAGAATCGCCCTTCAGGGAAACCCCGGTATGACCGAGCTTGTCCATGACCTGGCTGTCGCTCAGACCCTCCAGGGTGTGCTCGAGTTTTTCCTCCTTGGCCAGGGCCGCACGGACCTGATGGAAGTTCCAGCCTTCGACCAGGGTCACGCTGTACTGAACCATTTCCCCGCGCTTCCACAGGTCGATCAGACCTTCGACGGTCATGCCGGGAAGCATGCGGTATTCGCCGCTGTGCAGCGGTTGTTTTGGCAAATTGAAGCGCCAATACACGCGCAGCCAGAAAGCGTCCTTGATGACGCCATCGGCTTCGAGTCGCAGGAAGGTGCGGTTCGGCGTGGTGCCTTTGGGCACCTCCAGCAGTTCTTCCTGGGTAATATTCAGCGGCTGCACCAGCGCCGAATGAATTTTCCAGGCAGAAGCGCCCAACGTCAGCCCTGCCAGAACCAGTCCGGTTTCCAGCAGCAGCAAGAATTTACGTCTCACGTATCAAGCATCCAGTAGCGCGCGGGCAATGGTTTGGAGTTTACGGGTGAGCGGCCCAACCGGCCAGCTCAGTGCGGCATAGGCATGCACCGGCCAAACGCCATACACGCTGTTGCAGACAAAGACTTCGTCGGCCCTCTGCAGCTGTTCAAGCGTGATATCGGTGATTTGCGTGGGGATGCCCAAAGACTCGGCCTGAGACAATAACTCGGCACGCATCACACCTTCTACGCCGCAGCGGCTCAAATCCGCCGTGATCAACACGCCGTCACGCACCAGAAAAAGGTTGCTGAACACGCCCTCGATCACGCGACCGGCCTGATCGAGCATCAAGCCTTCGGCATGTTCGGTGTCCTGCCATTCGGCGCGCGCCATCACCTGCTCAAGCCGGTTCAAGTGCTTGAGCCCGGCGAGAAGGGGTTGAATGGAAAGTTCTGTGCTGCATGGGAACAGGCGAATACCCTGCACTGCATGGGCGTGCGGGTAAACCGCTGGAGGATTACCCGACAGGATACGGCGGGCCGGGGCCGAAGGATCGAAAGCGTAACCGCGCAGGCTGTCGCCGCGGGTAACGATCAGCTTGAGTACACCTTCGTTCAGTTGCTCGGCATAGGTCAGCAATTCCTTTACCACAGCCCCATGATCCAGGTTGATTGCCAATCGCTGGCAGCCCCTGATCAAACGCACCACATGACGATCCAGCAGCACTGGAAAGCCATCACGCACGGCGATCGTCTCGAACAGACCATCACCGTACGCCAGGCCGCGATCCTTCAGCGACAGTGCGTCAGCCGGCTGACCGTCGACCCAGCTTTCCATCAGCCTGCGAACCGGCGGAACACCAGCGAGCCGTTGGTGCCGCCAAATCCGAAGGAGTTGGACAGGACCACATCGATGTCCATGTTGCGCGCGGTGTGCGGTACGAAATCGAGATCACAACCTTCGTCCGGCTCATCGAGGTTGATGGTCGGTGGCGCTACCTGACTGTTGATCGCCAGGACGCTGAAGATCGCCTCGACCGCACCTGCCGCACCCAACAAGTGACCGGTCATGGACTTGGTCGAACTGACGGCCAGCTTGTAGGCGTGATCGCCGAACACCGATTTGATCGCACTGGCCTCAGCGAGGTCGCCAGCAGGGGTCGACGTACCATGGGCGTTGACGTATTGCACTTGATCGCCATTGATCCTGGCGTCGCGCAAGGCATTGGTGATGCAACGTGCAGCGCCCGCGCCATCGGCCGGCGGCGAGGTCATGTGGTAAGCGTCGCCACTGGTGCCGAAGCCGATCAACTCGGCATAGATGGTGGCGCCGCGGGCCTTGGCGTGTTCCAGCTCTTCCAGAACCAACGCACCGGCGCCATCGGACAGCACAAAACCGTCACGACCCTTGTCCCATGGACGGCTGGCGCGGGTAGGCTCGTCGTTGCGTGTGGACAGTGCTCGGGAGGCACCGAAGCCGCCCATGCCCAGACCGCAGGCCGCCATCTCGGCGCCGCCCGCAATCATCACGTCGGCTTCGTCGTACATGATGTTGCGCGCAGCCATGCCAATGCAGTGCGTGCCCGTGGTACAGGCAGTAGCGATGGCATAGTTAGGCCCCTGTGCCCCCAGGTGGATGGACAGGAAACCGGAAATCATATTGATGATCGAGCCTGGCACGAAGAACGGAGAAATTCGTCGTGGACCGGTCTCATGCAGCGTACGGCTGGTTTCTTCGATATTGGTCAGACCGCCAATACCCGAGCCCATGGCGACGCCGATGCGTTCGCGGTTGGCGTCAGTAACTTCCAGACCGGAGTTGCGTACTGCTTGAAACCCTGCGGCCAGACCGTACTGAATGAACAGGTCGAGCTTGCGGGCTTCCTTGACGGACAGATATTCCTCGACATTGAAGCCCTTTACCGAGCCGCCAAAACGGGTGGAATAGGCAGAAAGGTCGGTGTGTTCGATCAGACCAATGCCACTGCGGCCAGCCAGAATGCCCTGCCAACTGCTTGGCACATCAGTGCCCAGTGGCGACAACATACCCATACCGGTGACTACGACGCGTCTACGCGACACAGCACTCTCCTTTTTCAAATGACGACTTTGCATCAGGCCTAAAGAAAAAACCGCACGCCAGATGGCAGTGCGGTTTTTCCATGACAGCAAGCAACGATTACAAACTATTACGCCTGGTGGCTAGTAACGTAGTCGATTGCAGCTTGTACAGTAGTGATCTTCTCGGCTTCTTCGTCAGGGATTTCGGTCTCGAATTCCTCTTCCAGAGCCATCACCAGCTCAACGGTGTCAAGGGAGTCAGCACCCAGGTCTTCAACGAAGGAAGCAGTGTTGACCACTTCTTCTTCTTTAACGCCCAGTTGCTCGGCAACGATTTTCTTGACGCGCTCTTCGATGGTGCTCATACCTTGTTTTCACTCCTAATGGACAAATTCAGGCGGCTGGCCAGTGGGTAAGTGTATAGAAAGGCTTTTCAGCTTTTCAACTGAAAGCTTCACTCCTCAAACCCGGTGACCCCTCAGCCTATAAATAGATTGCAGCTTTATAACGGATTTTAGACAGCTCGTATGACATTTTTTTGAAGCAACCCGTCACATTTAACTCATGTACATCCCGCCGTTCACCGGGATTGTAGCCCCAGTAACGTAAGCCGCACCGTCGGATGCAAGAAAAGCGACCACAGATGCGATCTCTTGAGCTTGCCCCAGACGACCCAGCGGAATCTGCGTTTGCAAGGCTTCACGCTGTGCCTCGGGCAGTTCGCGGGTCATATCGGTGTCGATGAACCCTGGGGCCACCGAGTTTACCGTAATCGAACGCGAACCGACTTCGCGCGCCAGTGCACGGCTGAAACCTTCCAGACCGGCCTTGGCGGCAGCGTAGTTTACTTGGCCTGCGTTGCCCATGGCACCCACAACCGAGCCAATACTGATAATTCGTCCCCAACGGGCTTTGGTCATACCGCGCAAAACGCCCTTGGACAGGCGGAACAGACTGTTTAGGTTGGTATCGACAACGTCATGCCACTCGTCGTCTTTCATGCGCATCATCAGGTTATCGCGGGTGATGCCAGCATTGTTGACCAGAATCGCCGGCGCACCGAACTGCTCCTGGATGCTCGCCAGGACAGCCGCCACGGACTCGTCGCTGGTGACGTCGAGCTCCAGGCCAGTGCCCTGAATGCCGTTTTCCTTCAGGGTGGCGGCAATACGCTCGGCACCGGAAGCGGTGGTCGCAGTGCCAACAACGATGGCACCCTGACGACCCAATTCCAGGGCGATAGCCTGGCCGATACCGCGGCTCGCACCGGTGACCAGTGCAACTTTACCTTGCAGACTCATGCAAGCTTCTCCTGATTCAGGCCAGCGCTGCACGGGCGGCAGCGAAAGCATCTGGGGTATTGAGGTTGGAAGTCGATACGCCGTCGGCGCAACGTTTGTTCAGACCGGCCAGCACTTTACCAGGGCCGCACTCAACCAGATTGGTCGCACCCTTGGCTGCCAGCGCCTGGACCGACTCGACCCAGCGCACAGGCTTGTAAAGCTGCTCAAGAAGATCACGCTTGAGGGTTTCCAGATCGGCCGGCACATCGGCACTGACGTTCTGCACCACGGGAATCTGCGGCGCTTGCCAGTCGATCGCAGCGATCGACTCGGCGAAACGTTCGGCCGCCGGACGCATCAGCTCGCAATGGGACGGCACGCTGACCGGCAACGGCATGGCGCGCTTGGCACCACGAGCCTTGCAACCTTCAATGGCGCGTTCGACCGCGGCCTTCGCACCGGCGATAACCACCTGGCCCGGGGAGTTGAAGTTGACGGCACTGACCACTTCGCCTTGCGCCGCTTCGGCACAGGCCGCCAGCACGTCGGCATCTTCCAGACCAAGAATGGCAGCCATGCCGCCTTGCCCGGCCGGAACAGCTTCTTGCATCAGCTGGCCACGGCGCTCAACGAGCTTCACCGCGTCGGCCAGACTCAGGCTGCCGGCTGCGACCAGAGCGCTGTATTCGCCAAGACTGTGACCGGCCACGTAGGCCGGACGTGCGCCGCCTTCAGCCAGCCACAGACGCCACAAGGCGATAGAGGCGGTCAGAATGGCCGGTTGAGTTTTATCGGTTTGATTGAGTTGCTCTTCCGGCCCTTGCTGGGTCAGTGCCCACAGGTCGTAACCCAGAGCATCGGAAGCTTCTTTGAATGTTTCGAGGACTACCGGATGTTGCGCGCCCAACTCGGCCAGCATGCCGAGGGACTGCGAACCCTGTCCCGGAAAGACGAATGCGAGGGAAGCAGACATGTAACAAGCCCCTAATGATCTTGTCGGCGGAGAATTGACGTCCCGCTTGGAGGGACGCAAGAAACTGAAATTTGGATGGCTAATTGAACTGAGCGGTCACATTTAAGCATTGTCCGACGAAAACGCCTAAAGCAACAAATCCTCCAGACGACCGTGAATGCGCTCCGGCAGGTTTTCTTGAATCTCGATCAAGGCACGGGAAATTGCACTTTGAAACCCCTGCACCCCTGCAGAACCATGACTCTTCACCACAATGCCCTGCAAACCGAGGAAGCTGGCACCGTTGTGGCGCGCAGGTGCCAGGTCGGCTTGCAGGCGCTTCATCAGCGGCAGGGCCAATGCGCCGACCATGCGTGACGGTAGGCTTTTCTTGAACAACGCCTCGATGCGCCCGGCAATCATGGTCGCCAGCCCCTCACTGGACTTGAGCAGGATGTTGCCGACAAAGCCGTCACACACCACCACATCCGCCTCGCCACGGTACAAACCGTCACCTTCGACAAAACCGATGTAGTTGATACCACGGGCACGTTGCAGCAAAGTTGCAGCCAGTTTGACTTGCTGGTTGCCCTTGATGTCCTCGGTGCCAATGTTCAGCAAAGCCACACGCGGACGCACAATACCCAGGGTTTCCGCGGCTACCGACCCCATTACCGCAAACTGCAACAGATGCTCGGCGCTGCAATCGACATTTGCACCCAGATCAAGCAACTGGCAATAGCCTTTCTGCGTCGGAATCGCCGCGACCATGGCCGGCCGATCAATGCCCGGCAAAGTCTTGAGCACAAATCGCGACAACGCCATCAGTGCCCCGGTGTTGCCGGCGCTGACACAAGCCTGGACCTTGCCGTCGCGCAATAACTCAAGTGCCACGCGCATCGACGAATCAGGTTTGCCGCGCAAAGCCTGGGCAGGTTTCTCGTCCATGGTGATGACTTCGGATGCCGGAGCAATCGACAGGCGCGCGCGATCCACAGCCGACTGGCCAGCGATCAATTCTTCAAGGAGGGAGGGTTGACCGACGAGGGTCAGGTACAACGAGGGCGTAGCAGACAGACAAGCAATGCTGGCCTGAACAATGCTGCGGGGACCGAAGTCCCGCCCATTGCGTCAATCGCGATGACTTGAGCGGACAAGTGATTACTCGTCAGCGCCCTTGTCGATCACTTTACGGCCACGGTATACGCCTTCTGGCGATACGTGGTGACGCAGGTGAACTTCACCGGTGGTTTTTTCTACAGACAGGGTGCTAGCCTCGAGAGCGTCGTGCGAACGGCGCATGTCACGGGCAGAGCGGGATTTTTTGTTCTGCTGAACAGCCATAATTGATTAACTCCTAAACGTTTGGGTCACGCTTTAACTGCGCCAATACACTGAACGGGTTGGACCGCGTTACCTCGTCCTCGCTCGGTTCGGGCTCATCGAGACCCGCCGGCTGCTGGCATTCTTCCGGATGATGAGCAGGCACAATGGGCAAGGCGAGCAAAAGCTCCTCCTCGATCAGTGACTGCAGATCCAAAGGATCTTCGCCCAGTTCCAGCACGTCATAACCTTTCGGCAACGACTGGGTATTCGCACCCTCCTTCACCACAGCATAACTACATTCGCTATGGATCGGCAGGGTGACCAGCTCAAGACAACGCTGGCAAACCATTTTGACTTCGGTGTCGATAAAGCTGTGGATAACCACAGATTTACGTTCATCTCGTTCAAAAACGAATTTAGCCTGCACCGTACCGACATTGTCGGAAAGCGGGTCGCAGAGTCTCTCCAAATCGGCCAGCAGCATTTCACCTTGAAGGGTGGTGCCACGGTCAGCCAATTTGCGCGGGTCAACGTGAGGTGGAATCGGGTCATTCAACATAGGCGCAGCATTATAGGGATGCACCCGCCCATGTCAAAGGAAATTCAGCCCTGTCCGTCACTTGCAAGCCTCCGCTAGAATCCGCACCTGCCTTTTGGAGATGCGCATGCTGCCTTTATTACTCGCTTCAAGCTCGGTCTATCGCCGGGAATTGCTGGCCCGCCTGCAGTTGCCGTTCATCTGCAGCTCACCAGACATCGACGAAAGCCATCGCCCGGGCGAGTCTGCCGTTGATCTGGTCAAACGCCTCGCCGAAGAAAAAGCACGGGCGCTGGCCGGCAGCCATGGCGCACACCTGATCATCGGCTCCGACCAGGTCGCCGTGCTCGGCGACAGAATCATCGGCAAGCCGCACACCTTCGAAAAGGCTCACGAACAACTGCTGAGCGCAAGCGGCGCCAGCGTGACCTTCTTGACCGGCCTGGCCCTGCTCAATAGCCAGACCGGCCACTGCCAGGTCGACTGCGTGCCTTTCACTGTACACATGCGCACGCTCGACACTGCACGCATCGAACGCTATCTGCACGCAGAACAGCCCTACGATTGCGCTGGCAGCTTCAAGGCCGAAGGCTTGGGCGTGACCCTGTTTCAGAGCACCGAGGGCCCTGACAGCACCAGCCTCGTCGGCCTGCCTTTGATCCGGCTCGTGGACATGCTGCTGGTCGAAGGCGTGCAAATCCCCTGAAAAGCAAAAGATCGCAGCTTTCGGTAGCTCCTACCGGAATTCATATCCACCGTAGGAGCTGCCGAAGGCTGCGATCTTTTTATATAACCGGATCGTTAGCGCAGTGATGGACCGTTAAACCCCATCCACATCGCCAAATGCTCGGCAACGCTGGCGCCGAGTTTTTTCGAGAAACGATCGAAAGGCGATTCCTGAATGGTGAAATCCACCAGCTCTTTTTCGCCGATCACATCACGCGCAACCGAACTGGCATTGCCCAGACCATCAATCAACCCCAGCGGCAGCGCCTGCTCGCCAGACCAGACCAGCCCCGAAAACAGCTCCGGATGCTCCTTATCCTTCAGGCGATCGCCACGGCCTTGCTTGACGCTATTGATGAACTGATTGTGCGTAGTATCGAGCACACCTTGCCAGAAGGCAGTTTCTTCCGGCTTCTGCGGCTGGAAGGGATCAAGGAACGATTTGTGCTCGCCGGACGTGTAAGTGCGGCGCTCGACACCGAGCTTCTCCATGGTACCCACGAAGCCGTAACCGGCCGCTGTCACGCCAATGGAGCCCACCAGGCTCGCCTTGTCGGCGTAGATCTGATCCGCAGCACTGGCGATGTAGTAGGCACCTGAAGCACCGAGATCGGAAATCACCGCGTACAGCTTGGTATCCGGATGCAAACCGCGCAGACGGCGGATCTCGTCATAGACGTAACCCGACTGCACCGGACTGCCACCTGGGCTGTTGATGCGCAGGATGACGCCCTTGACCTTGTCATCCTCGAAGGCGGCACGCAGGCTGCCCACGATATTGTCAGCACTGGCAGGCTCTTTATCAGCAATCATCCCGGTCACGTCGATCAGCGCCGTGTAGTTGGCACTGCGCGTGGCGGCTTTTTCCATGTCCATCAGCGGCGTGAACAGGGCCAGCGCAACAAACAGGTACACAAAGGTCAGCAGCTTGAAGAAAATCCCCCAGCGACGGGACCGGCGCTGCTCCTGAACACCCGCCAGCAAAGTCTTTTCCAGCAGCTTCCAGCTTTTTTCGTCACCGCTCTCTGCGCTCAACTTTGTGGGCGCTTTCCATTCGTCGGTCATGCCATCTACCCCAGCAAAAACGTATTAAGCCCGCTGACTCAGCCAGGCGTGCAATTCTGAAAAGCGATCAATGGCCAGACGCGGCTCGAACAATTTCAGTGCATCGATCGATTGAGCTCCATAGCTGACAGCCACCGAGCCCATCCCGGCATTGCGCGCCATCTGCAAATCGAAAGATGAGTCGCCGACCATCAACGCCTGCTCCGGGAGAACCTCGCAATGGGCAAGGATTTGCTCAAGCATCAACGGATGCGGCTTGCTGGCGGTTTCATCCGCCGCACGAGTGATGTCGAAGTAATTTTCCCAGCCGTGAGACTTCAATACCCGATCCAGCCCGCGACGCGCCTTGCCGGTTGCGACAGCCAGATGATAACCCTCGGCACGAAACGCCTCGAGCGACTCGACTACACCCTCGAACAACGGTGAAGGCACAGCTTCCGAAGCGATGTAGTGATCCGCATAGTGCTGACGAAACGCCACCAATTCGACATCGGTAATTTCGGGATACAACGTGCGGATTGCCTCCGGCAGCCCAAGACCGATGATGCCTTTGACCGCGAAGTCATCGCGCAACTGAAAACAGGATCGCTCGGATGCCACGTGCATCGCTTCGACGATCCGACCAATGGAATCGGCCAACGTGCCATCCCAATCGAAAATCAGCAGCTTGTAATCAGATGGGTGCACTCAGGCGCTCCACTGTCTTGGCCCACATTTCATCGACTGGCGCCTGAAGCTTCAGTTCGCCGCCATCGGGCAGCGGCACCGTCAGCATGTAGGCGTGCAGAAACAGGCGCTTGCCACCCATATCACGAATTTCTTTGCTGAAATCGTCATCGCCGTACTTGGTATCGCCAGCGATGCAGTGACCGGCGTGCAGGGTATGGACGCGAATCTGGTGAGTTCGTCCGGTGATCGGCTTGGCCTCGATCATGGTGGCAAAGTCACCGAAGCGACGCAGGACCTTGAACACGGTCACAGATTCCTTGCCCTCCTCCTCGTCGACCTCGACCATACGCTCACCGGAGCGCAGATTGCTCTTGCCCAGTGGCGCACGGACTTGCTTGATCGAAGATGCCCAATTACCGCGAACCAGCGCCATGTAGCGCTTATCGATGCCATCGCCGCGCAGTGCTGTGTGCAAGTGACGCAGCATGCTGCGTTTTTTGGCAATCATCAGCAGGCCGGAGGTGTCTCGGTCGAGACGGTGAACCAGCTCAAGCTCCTTGCAATCCGGACGCAACTGGCGAAAAGCTTCGATCACCCCGTAATTCAAGCCACTGCCGCCGTGTACGGCAATTCCGCAAGGCTTGTTGATCACGATAAGCGCCTTGTCTTCGAAGACAATCGAGGCTTCGAGCCGCTGCAGCAGGCCTTGGGCCAGAGGCACCGGTTCGTCACGCTCAGGGACGCGAACCGGCGGCACGCGCACGATATCGCCCGCCTGCAGCTTGTATTCGGGCTTGATCCGACCTTTGTTCACCCGCACTTCGCCTTTACGCAAAATGCGGTAAATCAAGGTCTTGGGCACGCCTTTGAGCCGAGCGAGAAGGAAGTTATCAATACGTTGGCCGGCATATTCCGGCGAGACCTCAAGCAGTTGTACGCCTGGAGTCGAGGGGGCAGTAGTCGTCATGGCGCGGATGATATCAATTTTTTATGGAATTGAAGCACTTAATCATTACTGCTATAGTCGCGAACGTCGCCAAAAGCGGCCTGGACAGCGGACCAACGGTCAAAAACCGGCCCTGACCAACGCAATTCACCAGGACGCGAGGCCGTCCTACGGGGCTTTCGCTACGTAACGGTGGAGTTTTCAGGTGTAACGAGCGCAGGTGACATGAGGCCTGAATCACGCCGCAAAGCAGAGTTTTTCACTCGCTACGCGAGCCAATATTCACGGCCAGTTCACAAAGTGCAGTCAGCTGCGAATGACCCCGAGCGAACGCTTCGGAAACAACGCCTAAATTAGCCATGATGCGTGACCTCCCCTTTCGGAGCTCACGGTAAATGCCAACCCGCTGCGGATTCTGCGCGCGGCAGCACCCGAATTATCAGGGATACGTGTAGGGTGGAGATGCACAACCGCTGGACTGTGTAGCACTAGGCTTTATCAAGACGCTTCATCTCGTCCACAGCCGCCGGTTGATTCCTCCTCCTGACTGAGTGCTTAAGTAGCCACAGCAAGCAGGACGCGTACGTCGCGATGCAGGCCCACATTGGCCGGACATCGCTGGACACGGGAATGGCCAACCACTCCCGACGCACCTGACACCGACCATGAGAAGTCGTGTGTGCCGAACGCCGTTTCCGGCAGCCCGGAAACCGACGGTACTACATGAAAAGAATGCTGATTAACGCAACTCAACCCGAAGAGTTGCGTGTTGCACTGGTAGATGGCCAGCGCCTCTACGACCTGGACATCGAATCCGGTGCACGCGAGCAAAAGAAAGCCAACATCTATAAAGGCCGGATTACTCGCATCGAACCAAGCCTTGAAGCTGCCTTTGTCGATTTCGGCTCTGAGCGCCACGGCTTCCTGCCCCTCAAAGAAATCTCCCGCGAATACTTCAAGAAAGCCCCCGAAGGCCGCGTCAACATCAAGGACGTCCTGAGCGAAGGCCAGGAAGTCATCGTTCAGGTCGAAAAAGAAGAGCGTGGCAACAAGGGCGCAGCCCTGACCACCTTCATCAGCCTGGCCGGTCGTTACCTGGTACTGATGCCGAACAACCCGCGTGCAGGCGGTATCTCCCGTCGCATCGAAGGCGAAGAGCGCAATGAACTGCGTGAAGCCCTGAACGGTCTGGTTGCCCCGGCCGACATGGGTCTGATCGTGCGCACTGCCGGCCTGGGCCGCAGCAGCGAAGAAATGCAGTGGGACCTCGATTACCTGCTGCAACTCTGGACCGCCATCAAAGAAGCCTCGCTGGATCGTTCCGCGCCATTCCTGATCTACCAGGAAAGCAACGTGATCATCCGCGCCATCCGCGATTACCTGCGCCAGGACATCGGCGAAGTGCTGATCGACAGCGTCGAAGCCCAGGACGAAGCCCTAACCTTCATCCGCCAGGTCATGCCGCAGTACGCCAGCAAGATCAAGCTGTACGAAGACACCGTTCCGCTGTTCAACCGTTTCCAGATCGAAAGTCAGATCGAGACCGCGTTCCAGCGCGTCGTCGAACTGCCTTCCGGCGGTTCCATCGTTATCGACCCGACTGAAGCCCTGGTGTCCATCGACATCAACTCGGCGCGCGCTACCAAAGGCAGCGACATCGAAGAAACCGCTCTGCAGACCAACCTTGAAGCCGCCGAAGAAATCGCCCGTCAGTTGCGCCTGCGCGACATCGGCGGCCTGATCGTCATCGACTTCATCGACATGACCCCTGCCAAGAACCAGCGCGCCGTGGAAGAGAAAGTCCGCGAATGCCTGGAAGCCGACCGCGCTCGCGTGCAAGTCGGCCGCATCTCGCGCTTCGGCCTGCTGGAAATGTCCCGTCAGCGCCTGCGCCCATCCCTGGGTGAAAGCAGCGGTATCGTTTGCCCACGCTGCAGCGGCACCGGCATCATCCGTGATGTTGAATCGCTGTCGCTGGCAATCCTGCGCCTGATCGAAGAAGAAGCCCTGAAAGACCGCACTGCAGAAGTACGTGCTCAGGTGCCGATCCCGGTGGCCGCGTTCCTGCTTAACGAAAAACGCAATTCGATCACCAAGATCGAACTGCGCACACGTGCCCGCATCGTCATTCTGCCGAACGATCACCTCGAAACGCCGCACTTCGAAGTTCAGCGTCTGCGCGATGACAGTCCGGAAGCTGCCACCAACCAGTCCAGCTACGAACTCGCCGCTGCCGCTGCCGAAGTGGAAGAAGTCCAGCCAGCCGCCGCGACCCGCACCCTGGTTCGTCAGGAAGCTGCGGTCAAGACTGCTCCGGCCCGCGCCAATGCTCCGGTTCCGAGTGAAGTCGCTGCTCCGGTGGTCGCACCGGTCGTCGCCGCACCAGAGCCAAGCCTGTTCAAAGGCCTGGTAAAAACGCTGGTCAGCCTGTTCGCCACCAAGGAAGAGCCTGCTGCTCCGGTCGTGGTCGAAAAACCGGCTGCCGAGCGTCCGGCTCGCAACGAAGAGCGTCGCAACGGTCGCCAGCAGAGCCGCAGCCGTAACGGTCGCCGCGATGAAGATCGCAAGCCTCGCGAAGAACGTGCACCGCGTGAAGAGCGCGCACCACGTGAGCCACGCGAAGAGCGTCAGCCACGCGAAGCCCGTGAAGAAACTCCAGCGGTAGCTCGCGAAGAACGCGCACCTCGTGCTCCGCGTGAAGAACGTGCACCGCGCGCCCCGCGTGAAGATCGCAAGCCACGCGGCGAGCGTGAAGAGCGCGTACGTGAACTGCGCGAGCCTCTGGATGCCACTCCGGCAGCCGACACTACCGCTGAAGAACGTCCAGCCCGCCAGCCACGCGAAGAGCGTGCTCCACGCCCACCACGTGAAGAACGTCAACCGCGCGCCGAGCAAGCCGCTGCTGCCGTTACTGCCGTTACTGCCGTTGCCGAAGAAGAGCTGCCAACCAACGAAGAGCAACTGCTTGAAGAAGGCCAGGACGGCGCCGAAGGCGATCGCCCACGCCGCCGCTCCCGCGGCCAGCGTCGTCGCAGCAACCGTCGTGAGCGTCAACGTGATGCCAATGGCAACGTGATCGAAGGTTCAGATGAGTCCGAGTCCGGCGAAGGCAACGAAACCAGCGAAGCGCCAAGCGCTGCCGATCTGGCCGCTGGCCTGGCTGTGACCGCTGCGGTTGCCAGCTCCGTGATCAGTGCTCCGGCCGAAGCACAAGCCAACGAGCAAGCAGAACGTGCCACTGCCGCCACTCTGGAAACTGCTCCAGTCGAAGCGCCAGTCGTTGAAGCGACAACGCCGGTCGAAGCCACCGCATCGCCGGAAATCGAACTGGCACCAGCGCCTGAGGCACAGCCTGTGGTTGAAGCTGCCGCTGAGCCAGCCGCCGTCGCTGAACCAGTGGTTGCCGCAGAACCAGTGGTCGAAACCGTGACTGAAGCCGTTCGTGAAGTTCGCGAAGAGCAAACTGCGTTCAACTGGGTTGCCGAGCCAGCCGCTGCCGAAGCTGTACCGGCGCCAGCCGCCGAAGCCGAAGTGGCTGAAGCGATGGTCTCCGAGCCAGTGGTTGCCGCTGCCGAGCCTGCTCCTGTGGTTGAAGTGCCGGTTGTTGCCGAAAAGCCTGCTCCAGTGGTCGAAGCCGCCACTGTCAGCGCGCTGACGCCAAGTGGCCGCGCGCCGAACGACCCACGTGAAGTGCGTCGTCGCAAGCGTGAAGAAGAGCGTCTGCAGAAGGAAGCCGAACTGGCTGCCGCTGCTGCTCCGGCTGAAGTGGTTGTTGCTGATGCAGTCGAGGCAGCACCTGCCCCGGCTGTCGAAGTTGCTGCAGAGCCAGCTCAGTCCGTGATCCACGAAGCACCGCGCTCCGTTCAGGAAGCGGCAGAGCAACACGAACAGGCCCAGGAAAAAGAACACGAGCCTAAACCTCTCGTCTGATTCCATCAGCCAATTAAAAAGCCCCGCCTGGTGAACCCTGGTGGGGCTTTTTTTATGTGAAGCGGGGAGAGCGCGTTATCGTTCTTCGCGGGCAAGCCTCGCTCCTACAGGATTTGTCTTGCTCGCTGATTATGTGAACAAAAAAACCTGTAGGAGCGAGGCTTGCCCGCGAAGGCGGTGTATCAGACAAACACTAAGGCCTGCGGCACATCTACATCCCACAACACACCGGGATCATCCACCGAGACTTCAATCACCCGCCCCTGCGCAAACAGCGGCTTGGCCCCACGATCACCCGATAACGCCAACAACCCCGGACCAAAACTGCGCCCAAACCCCACCGGATGCCCATATTCGCCACCCTGCACCGGCACACTGATGCACCCATCGGTGACTTGCGCCACGATTTGTTCAATGCTTGATGACAGGATGAACGGCATATCCCCAACACCATCAACCAGCCATTGAGCTGCGCACACGCCGCCACCCCGGCCGCAATGCTGTCACCCATTCCGGTCGACTCGACCAACGCGATCTCGCAGCCATAGGCCTTGGCCATACGGATGACTTGCGGGCGATCCGCGGTAGTCACCAGTACACGCTTGCCCAGTGCGGCCGGCAAACTCACCAGCACGTGCTCAATCACCGAACGGATGGCGCCATCACGCCCTGTACAGTCCGCCAGCAACTTGTCCTTTTCATCGCCCGCGACCTGTCGAAACCGACTGCCCTGCCCCGCCGCCAGAACGATGACACCGACAGGCTCACTCATACGCTCTCCCGCAACTGCTTTTTCTGTTTCAGCTCAACACCATTCTTGATCGCCACAATCTCGGCCATCAGCGACAAGGCGATTTCCGCCGGGCTGTGGCTGCCGATGTGCAGGCCGATCGGGCCGTGCAGCCGATCG
Source organism: Pseudomonas sp. ERMR1:02 (assembly GCF_002277815.1). Classification (GTDB taxonomy): domain Bacteria; phylum Pseudomonadota; class Gammaproteobacteria; order Pseudomonadales; family Pseudomonadaceae; genus Aquipseudomonas. Next base: position 32,470 of record NZ_NKJI01000007.1, on the reverse strand, counting down.
ATGGCCTGTTGTGACAAGCCTAGTTGAGCCAAATCGTCCCGCCTTTTCTGGCTGTTGATCCGAGAGCCTAGCGCACCGACATAGAAAGCCCTGGAATCAAGCGCCGTGAGCAGAGCCATGTCATCCAGTCGCGGGTCATGAGTCAGAGCGACAATGGCCGTGCGCTCGTCAGTCTTGATGTTCAGCACCGCCTCGTCGGGCATGCCCGAGACAAATCGGCCGTGCTGCTCCTCCCAACCGTAGACGAACTCGCTTCGCGGATCGCAGATCAGTACTTCGAAATCCAGCAGACGGGCCATTTCGGCGACATAACGGGACAGTTGCCCCGCCCCGATCAGCAACAAGCGCCAACGCGGGCCATAAATGGCCCGTAGCGTCTTGCCATCGAAAGTCAGCAAATCCGTCTTGTCGGCCGACTGTAAAACCACTTCACCCGTCGCAATATCAAGCGAACGCGCCACGATTTGGTGATCCTCGCAGCGCGCCAGCAATTCGGCGACCCATGCCGGGTCGCCGACACGCTCCTCGGTCAAACGCAAGGTGCCACCGCACGGCAAACCGAAGCGGGCCGCTTCCTCGCGGGTCACGCCGTAGGTAATCAGTTGCACCGGCGGTCCGTCAGCCGGAATCCGACCGTCATGCAACCGCGCAATCAGGTCATCCTCGACACAACCACCGGACACCGAGCCAATCACCACGCCATCTTCGCGTAGCGCGAGCATGGCGCCAGGTGCCCGGGGCGCGGTACCCCAGGTCTGGACCACGCTGTACAACACCACCCGCTGACCGGCGCGGCGCCATTCCAGCACGCTACGCAGGACATTCAGATCGGCGCTGTCCATCAGGCTTCGGCCTTATTCCAGCCTTGCAGCTGGTAACGAACCGGCAAGACACGGATGCGTTTGCCGGTGGCGGCGAAAATCGCGTTGCACAGTGCCGGAGCAATCGGCGGCACGCCTGGCTCGCCGACACCTCCCAACGGAACGTTGCCCGGTGGAGTGACCAGATGCACGGCGACTTCCTTCGGCGCCAGGGACATGCGCGCTACTTCGTACATGTGGAAGTTGTCCTGCTGGACCTTGCCGTCCTTGAAACTGATTTCGCCCAGCACCGCGTTGCCCAGACCCATGACGCAGGCGCCCTCGAACTGAGCACGAATTCGTTCGGGGTTAATCTGCGGCCCGCAATCCACAGCGATGTCAGCCTTGTGCACGATCAACGTGCCATCATCTTTGACTTCGACCTCGATCACCGCCGCCACGTAGGTCACAAAGCTGTAATGCACTGCCAGGCCCAGGCCTCGGCCCTTCGGCAACTCGCGTCCCCAACCGGATGCTTTGGCGGCGGTTTCCAGCACCGTGCGCAAACGCGCGGTGTCGATCGGATACCGCTCGGGCGATTCGCCGTAGTTCCATACTTCACTCAAGGTACGCGGATCGACCTGCCGGTCTGGGCCGAGCAACTTGATCTGGTACTTGAGCGGGTCTTCCTTGGCCTTGTGCGCTAACTCGTCGACAAAGCTTTGAATCGCGAAGCCGTGAGGGATGTTCGACACCGAACGATACCAGCCGACCCGGGTGTGCACCGTTGCCTCAGGGTTCTCCAGGCGCACATTGGGGATTGCGTAGGCCATGTTGGTGAAACCCATGCCCAACTCGAACGCCGCCTCATGGTTCATGCCCGAAGCAAACAAGGCGGTGATGCTCGGTGCCACCGTACGGTGCAACCAGCCGGACGGCAGGCCATCCTTGCTCAGGCTGGCCTTCAGGTACTCGGCTGAGACAGTGTGGAAGTAGGAGCAATGGATGTCGTCTTCACGGGTCCATTGCACCCGCACCGCAATGCCGGGGAATTCCTTGGCCAGGATGGCCGCCTCGATGATGAAGTCAGGCTTGGACTTACGACCGAAACCACCGCCGAGCAAGGTGACATTAAAGGTGACGTTGTCGAATGGCAGCCCCAGGCGTTCGCCAATCCGCGTGCGGGTGACTTGCGGCGCCTGACTCGGGCCCCAGGCTTCGCACACGCCATCCTTGTAACGGGCGATGGCGACCATCGGTTCCATCGGCGACTGCGACAAATGCGGCAAGTAGTAGGACGCTTCCAGCGTGCTGTCGGCGCTGCTCATGGCTTCGTCGATGTCACCGGTATTGCGCACCACTTTGCCGGGTTTCAGGGAAGCGGCTTCCAGTTCCTTGCGATAAGCGATCGAGTCGTAACTGGCGTTGGCACCGTCATCCCATTCGATTTTCAGTGCCTCACGGCCCTTGATCGCAGCCCAGGTATTGTTCGCCACCACGGCTACGCCGCCTAGCGGTTGAAACTCCGATGGCAGCGGACGGCTCTCGATCTGCACGACCTTGACCACGCCCGGGACTTTCATCGCCGCCGAAGCATCGAAACTTTTGACCGTGCCGCCATACACCGCTGGCCGGGCAATCGTGGCGAACAGCATGCCGTCGAAATGCACATCGGCGCCATACACGGCACGACCGTTGACGATGTCGTCACCGTCGATGGCCTTGGTGCCTTCCTTGCCGATGTAGCGGAATTCCGATGTTTGTTTGAGTCGCAAGCTGTCACGTTCCGGTACGGCCAGTGCGCCAGCAGCGGCGGCCAGTGCACCGTAGTCCAGTTCACGACCGGAAGGTGTGTGGATGACTTTATGCAGTTGCGCATGGCATTCACCGACAGGCACTTTCCACTGGTCGGCAGCGGCCTGTTCCAGCATGGTCCGCGCAGCGGCACCGCAACGACGCATCGGCTCGTACCAATGGCGCATGCTGCGTGAACCGTCGGTGTCCTGGTTGCCGAAACGTACCTCATCGCCCGGCGCCTGTTTCACTTTGACCCGCGCCCAATCAGCCTCCAGTTCGTCGGCCACAACCATGGTCAGGCTGGTGCGTACGCCCTGGCCCATTTCCGAGCGGTTGCAAACCACAGTTACTGTGCCATCGGTAGCGATGCTGACGTAAACCTTAGGATCATCGACCCAGCCGTGGGGCATACCTTCGGCGCCGAATTTCTTCTCTTTCTCTTCGGCAAACGCATCTTGCCAGCCCCAACTCGCGGCGACCACCAACGCACCCGCAGCGCCGACGCCCTTGAGGAAACCACGGCGGCTGAGGTTGCTCAGGGCGAAATCATTCGGTATCTGGCTCATGCCTTGGCCTCCTTCAGGTGAGTGGATGCCTCGCGGATGGCGGTCTTGATGCGGTTGTAGGTGCCACAACGGCAGATGTTGCCGACCATCGCCTCTTCGATCTGTTCGTCGCTCGGGTTCGGATTGGTCTTGAGCAGTGCGGTTGCGGACATGATTTGCCCGCCCTGGCAGAAACCGCATTGAGCTACGGCCGTATCGAGCCAGGCTTGCTGCACGACTTTGCCGACCGGATCGGCGTGCAGGTTGTCGATGGTCGTGACGTTCTGCCCGAGAACCGAGCCGATCGGCGTGATGCAACTACGCGCCGGAGCGCCTTCGATATGAATGGTGCAGGCACCGCACAGGCCCATACCGCAGCCGAATTTGGTGCCGTTGTAACCGGCCACGTCACGGATTGCCCAGAGCAGCGGCATGTCCTCGGTAACGTCGAGTTGATGGTCTTGACCATTGAGCTTCAGGGTAATCATGGGCACGCCCGCATAGTATGGGTTATGGGGTCGAGCAATCTGCCGCCGGAACATCAGCGGTTGGCATCACGCAGATCGACTCAGGCTAATGGCGCTCTCTTATGCTGACAGGGACGTCTGCACCGGGCCTTTGATGGAGAAAATGCACTGCATCGTTAGCTCGCTAAGTTAACGCAGCATTAACAAAAAAGCCCTGCACTTTTTATCAGTGCAGGGCTTTGGATTGAGCCTTGAAAGCTTAGCTTCAATACCGGTTCGGCTCCATTTCCAGGTCGACATGGAAACGTTCTGAAATGTCTTTCTGGATGCGCTGCGCGAGGTCGAGCAATTGCAGACCAGTCGCGCTGCCGTAGTTGACTAGCACCAGTGCCTGCAATTTATGCACGCCCGCATCGGCTTCGCGGAAACCCTTCCAGCCTGCCCGCTCGATCAGCCAGCCGGCGGCCAGTTTCATTTGTCCATCGGGTTGCGCGTAGGCCACCAGATCCGGGTATTCACCCTTGAGCTGTGCGACCAGCGCCGCCGACACCAAGGGGTTCTTGAAGAAGCTGCCGGCATTACCGAGCACCGCCGGGTCCGGGAGCTTTTCGTTGCGAATACTACAAATGGCCTGACTGACATCGCTGGCCGTCGGATGCTCGATGCCTTGCTCGGACAGGCGCTGACGCACCGGGCCATATTCCAGATGCAGATGCGCGGTGCGGTCGAGAGTGAAACGCACGCGAAGGATCAACCAACGCCCCGACTCCTGTTTGAACAGGCTGTCACGGTAAGCAAAATTACATTCTTCCAGGGTGAAATCGCGCAGTTCGCCACTTTGGCGATCAAGGGCGGTCAGGCCGGCAAACACGTCCTTGATCTCCACCCCATAGGCGCCGATGTTCTGCATCGGTGCCGCGCCAACCGTCCCGGGAATCAGGCTGAGGTTTTCCAGGCCTGACAGTCCCTGCACCAGAGTGTGTTGCACGAATGGGTGCCACGGCTCGCCCGCCTCGGCCTCAATCACCACTTTGCTGCCGTCGTCGCTTACTACGCGAATCCCGCGAGTGGCCATGCGCAGTACGAGCGACGAAATATCGGCCGTCAGCAGCAAGTTGCTGCCACCGCCAATCACCAGCAACGGCACGTCATGCTCCTGTGCGTAGACCAGGGCTTCTCGTACATCTGCGTCGCTATGGGCCTCGGCAAACAGGCGGGCCTGAACATCCACGCCAAAACTGTTGTACGGTTTGAGCGAAACCTGTGATCGCACCTGCAAACTCATAACCGTCCCTTCAGTTCGATTACCAGCAGATCGCTGGCACGCTCGATCAGATCCAGCACCTGTTCGAAACCCTGGTCACCGTCGTAATAAGGGTCCGGCACTTCATCGAGTTCCGATTGATAACGGCGCAGGAACAGGTCCAGCTCGGCTTTGCCCCGGGCCGGTTGCAAAGCCTTGAGATTGCGCAGGTTACTGTTGTCCATCGCCAGAATCAGGTCGTAAGTGGCGAAATCGGCGCGACTCACTTGCTGGGCGCGTTGTGGGGACAGGTCATAGCCGCGCAGCTTTGCTGCGGCCTGACTGCGTTTGTCCGGCGCCTTGCCGACGTGCCAGTCACCGGTGCCGGCGGAGGCGACTTCGACTTGATCGGCCAGCCCCGCTTCCCGCAGCTTGTGCCGCAACACGCCTTCAGCGGTAGGAGAACGGCAGATGTTGCCCAGGCAGACAAACAGAACCCGCATCAGGCCTCCAGCAGGCGACGAACGCGCTCAAGGTCTTCAACAGTATCGACACCGGCTGGAGGCGCGATCAGCGCGTCGGCAACATGAATCCGTACGCCGTGCCAGAGCGCCCGCAACTGTTCCAGGCATTCGGTGTTTTCCAGCCAGCAAGGGCCCCAGCTGACGAAGTCATGCAGGAAACCGGCGCGGTAGGCATAGATGCCGATGTGACGACGGTACGGCACGCCTTCCGGCAACTGGTCGCGACTCTTGGCAAAGTCATCCCGCGCCCATGGCGATGTGGCGCGACTGAAAGTCAGTGCCAGGCCATTGAGGTCGCTGACGACCTTGACCACGTTGGGATTGAACAGGGATTGCGCGTCTTCGATCGGCTCGGCCAAAGTGGCCATGCGCGCTTCCGTGTGGGCCGCCAGGTTGGCGGCGACCTGATCGATCACGCTCGGCGGGATCAACGGTTCGTCACCCTGAACGTTAACCACGATGGCGTCTGGCGCCAGGCCCAGTTTCGCCGCGACTTCCGCCAGGCGATCGGTGCCGGAGTTGTGATCCTCGCGGGTCATCACCACTTCGGCGCCAAACTCGATGCAGGCCTCGCGGATGCGCTTATCGTCAGTCGCAACCACTACACGCTGGGCGCTGCTTTTGCTCGCCTGTTCCCAGACGTGCTGGATCATCGGCTTGCCGGCGATCAGCAGCAGTGGCTTGCCCGGCAAACGGGTGGAGGCGTAACGCGATGGAATAACAACGGTAAAGGCTGTGGTCATTTATCCAGTCGCTCATCGGTGGTCAGGGTACGGGCTTCGGTTTCGAGCATCACCGGGATACCGTCGCGAATCGGGTACGCGAGACCTGCGCCCTTGCTGATCAGCTCGGTTTTGTCGGCGCTGAGCTTGAGCGGGCCTTTGCAGACCGGGCAAGCGAGGATGTCGAGCAATTTGGTGTCCATGAACATTCCCTGGATAAAATGGATTTAAGGCAATAGACGAGCCGGCAACAGGCGCATCAACTGCGTATCGAACCAGGCCACGAAAGCCGGCGACGGCACAGCATCAACCGCCAGGTACCACCAATCGGCGGCGGCAAAGGCACGGCACTTCACTGCGTCCTTTTCGGTCATCACCAACGGCAATGACGGTGCGAAACTCAAGGCCTGCACGCTGTATTCGGCGTGGTCGGCGAATGCATGCGGGACTGGCTTCCAGTGTAGCGTTTCAAGGGTGCTGAAGAAACGTTGCGGATTGCCGATCCCGGCCACGGCGTGCAGCGCCTGGCCAGCGGGAAAGTGGTCGAGGGGACGCTGTTCGCCGCTGCGCAAGTTGATTAGTGTGGTCGGTTGCAACTGGAAGGCAAAGCCACCCTCGCGGTCAGCCACGGCGCCGTTGTAGAGCACCGCGTCGACGCTTTGCAGACGCTCGACCGGCTCGCGCAATGGCCCGGCCGGCAAGCAACGCTGATTGCCCAGACCACGGGCGGCGTCGATCAGCACCAATTCCAGATCGCGAGCCAACCGGTAATGTTGCATGCCGTCATCAGACAGGATCAGGTCCAGCGGCTCGCTTGCCAGCAAGGCTTTGACGGCGCGGCTGCGGTCCGGGTCGATCATCAATGGCACGCCTGTACGCTGAACGATCAACAGGGGTTCGTCGCCAGCAATGTCAGCGCTTTGATCGACCTCGACCCGCCACGGCAATTGCGGCGGCTTGGCGCCATAACCGCGGCTGACCACGCCGACCCGCAAGCCGCTGCGTTGACAATGCTGGATCATCCACAGAATCAGCGGCGTCTTGCCGGTGCCGCCGACGGTGATGTTGCCGACGACGATCAGTGGCACGGGGGGTTGATAAATCTGCCCCTCGCCGGCCAGAAAACGCTTGCGCTTACTGTTGACCACGCGCCGGTACAACCACTCCAGTGGCTGCAACAGCTTCAGGGCCGGATGACCTCGGTACCACGCGGCGAGCAGGCGATCGGACATGGCCATCAGGACGCGGGCGGCGCCGCCTCGACTGTGGTCATGCGCAAGTGGCTGAAGCCCAGCTTGCCGGCAGCGTCCATGGCGGTGATCACGGACTGATGCTGGGATTTGCCGTCGGCGCTGATGGACAATGGCCGATTGGTATCGCCGTTGGATTCTTTCTGCAGGGCATCCATAAGGCTGGCCAGGTCGCTTTTCGGCAGGATCTGGTTGTTCACCGAGAACACCCCGTCGGCGCTGATGGTGATATCCAGCTGCTTGCTCTGATCTTCGGCGGGGGATCCGCTGACCGCTTCCGGCAGATCGACGCGCAACTGGGTTTCACGGGTGAAGGTGGTGGTGACCACGAAAACAGCAGCAGGACAAACACCACGTCGATCAGCGACACGAGGTTGATGTCCACGTTCTCCCGTTGCTTGCGGCGGAACTTCACGCTTTGCCCTCAGCCAGATCAACGTCACGGTCGCCCTGCACCACTTCAACCAGCTTGATGGCTTCCTGCTCCATACCCACGACGAGCTCATCAATGCGCCGTTGCAGAAACCGGTGGAAGAACACCGACGGGATACCAACGATCAGGCCAGAAGCCGTGGTAATCAAGGCTTTGGAAATACCGCCGGCCAGCACCGCGGCGTTGGTCGTCATGCCCGTGCCCATGAACGAACTGAAGATATCGATCATGCCCAGCACCGTACCCAACAGGCCCAGCAGTGGAGCCATGGCGGCGATGGTGCCGAGGGCATTGATGTAGCGCTCAAGTTCGTGGATGACCCGTGCAGCGGCCTCCTCGATGCACTCTTTCATGATCTCGCGACCATGTCTGGAGTTAGCCAGGCCTGCAGCCAGGATCTCGCCCAACGGCGAATTGGCGCGCAGCTCCTTGAGTTTCTCTTTATTGAGTTGTTTGTCCTTGATCCACACCCACACTTGCCCGAGCAAATGCTCCGGGGTTACGCGGCTGGATCGCAGGGTCCAGAGGCGCTCGGCAACGATCGCCATTGCCGCGATGGAACTCAGGATGATCGGCAGCATCATCCAGCCGCCGGATTTGACCAATTCCCACACAGTGACAGTCCCTCGAAAAAGTGCGCCACTCTAACATAGGGGGTGGGCGCACCGAAGACCGTGATGTCGCATCCGGTCGGGCTGTAATAGCTGGCGGTTATTTGTCCGACGGGGCGGATCGCGCCAGAAACGCCGCTCCTGACGCATCGTCCGTGGCGATTCGAAACGCCCCAGTTGCAGATGAATGGCACCCTGCTCAGCGCTGTCGTAGATCGCCATGTCGAGTTTTCGATAGCGAGCCAGGACCGTCGGATGAGGATGACCAAACGAATTGCCCTGGCCACGGGAAATCAGTACCGCTTTGGGCTGCAGGCCGTTGAGCAGCGCTATCGAAGACGAACTGCGACTGCCATGGTGCGGCGCCTGCAACCAGTCGGTCGCAACCGCCAACGGACTGTCGAGCAGTACTCGTTCGGCCGCAGTGTCGATGTCACCGGTCAGCAGCAGTCGCTCGCCATTGGCTTCGATCTGCAGCACACAGGATTTGGGATTGCTTTCACGGGCATGCGCCCATTGCCAGAGCTCAAAGTTCACACCGTCCCAGGTCCATTTCCGACCGCTCTCGCAGTCCCCGGCTTGCAGCTCCGTCGGCAACTCCCCTGGTTCACCACTGATCACGCGCGTCACCGGCAGTCCCTTGGTAACCGCCAGCGCGCCGCCGGCATGATCGGCGTGAGCGTGGCTGATCAGCATCAAGTCGAGAGCGCCCACGCCCATTTTCCGCAACGTTGGCAACACCACGCGCTCACCGAGGTCGCTATCACCGAAACGCGGACCGGCGTCATACAGCACCGCGTGATTGCGGGTGCGCACGAGGATGGCCAGGCCCTGACCGACATCCAGCTGCCAGATTTCAGCCACACCTTCAGGCACGGTGGGTCGGGGCGCAAAGACCAGCACCAGCAGCAAAGGCCAACCCAACGGCCGTAGCGGTATACCTTGCGGCAGCAAGAGCAGGAACGCACCGAGTGCCCCCATGCCCCATACCCACCAGGGAACCGCCACGGGTATCCACGCGGGAACCTGCCCGGCCATCAACGCCAGGACCCTGAATAGCCCGTCGATCAGTCCGCCGGCCAGCCACAACAGGCCCTCCCCGCATAAGGCACGGGCAACAGCAGAGTCCCGAGCAACGCGGGTGGCAGCACCAGCATGCTGATCCACGGCACCGCCAACAGATTGACCAGCGGCCCGGTGAGACTGATCGGTAAGCCCAGCACCAGCAATATCGGCCCCAGACCAATTGCGATCAGCCATTGGGCGCGAGTCCAGGTTTGCCACCATCGCCACGGACCCAGGCGACCGCTGAAGGTGAAGATCAGCACCGCCACGGCCCCGAAGGACAACCAGAATCCCGGCTGCAGACTGGCCAGCGGGTCCAGCAACAACACGCCATTAAGCGCCAGTAACAGCGGCCACCAGGCGCCAAGATGGCGAAATCGAAGGCGCCATAACAGCACCAGACCGATCATCAAACAGGCACGACGCACCGGCACCTCGAAACCGGCCAACAGCCCGTAACCGAGGGCAGCCGCGAATGCCAGACCGCAGGCCCAGGGTAGCCACGGCAGACGGCTTGGCCACAGGCCATAACGGGCAAGCCCGGCGATCAGTAAATACACCAGCCCCGCCAGCATCCCGATGTGTTGTCCGGAAATCACCAACAGATGCACAGTGCCGGTGTCCTGCAACACTTGCCAGTCTTCACGACTGAGTCCGCCACCATCTCCCAGCACCAACGCCACCAGCACACCCGTTCGACCCTGAGCATCCACTGCCTGTAACTTCTGACGAATGCCGTCACGCCAGGCCCATCGCGCCTTGGCAAGCCGTTCGCCATCCTTGACGGTCCCGGTCGCGCCGATGCGCTTCGCCAGCAGCCAGGCGTCGTAATCGAAGGCATGGGGATTGAGCAACCCGGCGGGACGCTTCAACTTGACCGCCAGTCGCCAGCGTTCGCCGCTGCTAACCGGTGGTCCGTTGTACCAGGCCAGGCGCATAAGTTGCGGCACGTTGCCGTGCCGTGACCAAGCGTCCGCCAATTCGAAACGCACGACGGCTTCGCTGTGCTGGGGCAATCCCACTACCCGCCCTTCGACCCAGCGTGTTTCGCCATCAAGACCAGGTGCCAACCGATCATTCAGCGCCCACTGCGCCTGCGCGCAGGCCCAACTCAAACCGAATAGAAAAAACGCTACCGGATACGTCCTGAACGGCAGCAACATCAAACCGACCATCGGCAACAGCAGCCATAATCCGACCGGCGGCAAGGCCGGTAAAAAACGCAGGGCCAGCAAACCCAGCGCCAACGCCACCATCCTGTGCGCATACGCCCGTCCTTGATGCCCGTACTTGAGGCCCTTACTTGAGGCCCTTACTTGAGAGTCCCGTTCCTAGGCATAGCCGGTTGACCGCACGACCACCGTTATCAATTGTCACAAAGTCTGAATGGGCGGTTCATAGAATCCAGACATACTTGCCGCCTTAACCGACCGAGAAGCCTTATGCCCCGGCGCTTATTCAAACGTTACATGCCAGATCCGACCAGCATCAGGGAACACAAATCCTTACGCTTTCTCGGTACTCTGCTGCATGACCCGAACCTCTGGCACCTCAACCGCCATTCCGTCGCCCGGGCCATGGCGGTGGGTCTGTTCGCGGCGTTCCTGCCGATTCCATTGCAGATGCTGGTCGCCGCCATCCTCGCCATCGTCGTGCGCGGCAATATGCCGATTGCCGTCAGTCTGGTGTGGCTGACCAACCCGATCACCATGCCGGCCGTGTTCTTTTGCACCTATCAGACCGGCGCCTGGCTGATGGACGTTCCCGCCCGGCATCTGCCGGACGAATTGACTTGGGAATGGATCAGCGGTGAGCTCTCGACCTTGTGGCAGCCGTTCTTGCTAGGTTCGGTGGTCACCGGGTTGGTGCTGGGGGCATTGGCGTATTGTCTGGTGATGATGTATTGGCGCTGGTGGGTTGCGCGGCAGTGGAAGCGGCGCAAGCAGAGTCGAATGTGAGAATGCAAAACGGCCTCCGATCGGGAGGCCGTTTTTTATGGCGGATTCACATCTGTAGGAGCGAGCCTGCTCGCGAAAAACGTTCAGAAAACACGGGCATTCAGGGAACACGCGTTATCGTTGACGTCCATCGCGAGCAGGCTCGCTCCTACAGTGGAAAGCGGCGACCACCGTTACGTGCGCATCCCCCGCCCACTCACCAGCAACCGCGCACAACCTACATACAGAATCAAAGTCGCCACCAGCATGAACGTAATCGCAATACTGATCCTGATATCCGAAACACCAAGGATCCCGTAACGAAACGCATTGACCATGTGCAGCACCGGGTTGGCCAGGGAGACGGTCTGCCAGAACGGCGGCAGCAGCGAGATCGAGTAAAACACCCCGCCCAGGTAAGTCAAAGGCGTCAACACGAACGTCGGAATGATCGAAATGTCATCGAAGTTGCGCGCAAACACCGCGTTGATGAACCCCAGCAGAGAGAAGATCGTCGCCGTCAGCACTACCACCAGAATGGTCACGCCGAGGTGATGCACCTGCAAATCGGTGAAAAACAGTGACAGCAGTGTGACGATGATCCCGACCATCAATCCACGCAGTACACCGCCGAGGGTGTAGCCGATCAGAATCGTATGCGGCGAGACCGGCGACACCATCAACTCTTCGATGGAACGCTGGAACTTGCTGCCGAAGAAACTCGATACCACGTTGCCATAGGAGTTGGTGATCACCGACATCATGATCAGCCCCGGCACGATGTACTCCATATAAGTGAAGCCACCCATAGCGCCGATCTGCCGACCGATCAGGTTACCGAAGATCACGAAATACAGAACCATGGTGATGGCTGGCGGTAGCAGGGTCTGCGGCCAGATCCGGGTAAAACGCCGGACCTCACGGTAAACGATGGTGTTAAGGGCAACGAGGTTGGGCTGCAGCTCGGAACTCATACCGCCACCTTCGACAGATTTTTCTCCACCAGGGACACGAACAACTCCTCAAGGCGATTGGTTTTGTTGCGCAGGCTCAGCACTTCAATGTTTTGCTGGGCCAGTTGGGTGAACAGCGCGGTGATGCCCATGCTTTTGTCCACCTGGACTTCCAGGGTGTGACCATCGAGCAACCGCGATGGATAGCCGATCAGTTGCGGTGGCGCAATCGGGTTGTTCTTCAAATCGAGCAGGAAGGTCTCGACATGCAATTGGCCGAGTAGCTGCTTCATGCTGGTGTTTTCGACGATGGTGCCGTGATCGATGATGCCGATGTTGCGGCACAACTGCTCGGCCTCTTCCAGGTAATGCGTGGTGAGGATGATGGTGATGCCTTTTTTGTTCAGCTCGGTGAGGAAGGTCCACATCGAGCGACGAAGTTCGATGTCCACCCCGGCGGTCGGTTCGTCGAGGATCAACAGGCGCGGTTCGTGAACCAGTGCCCGGGCGATCATCAGTCGGCGCTTCATGCCGCCGGACAGCGAACGCGACGGCACATCGCGTTTGTCCCACAGGCCGAGCTGGGTCAGGTACTGCTCGGCGCGTTCCTTGGCGACTTTCGCCGGAATGCCGTAGTAACCGGCCTGGGTCACGACGATGTCGAAGGTCTTTTCAAACTGGTTGAAATTGAATTCCTGGGGCACTACACCGATGGAACGCTTGAGCGCCGCCGGGTTCTTGTCCAAGTCATGACCGAAGATATTCACCGTGCCGCTGGTCTTGTTCACCAGGGTCGAGAGGATGCCGATGGTTGTGGATTTGCCGGCGCCGTTCGGGCCGAGCAAGGCGAAAAAGTCACCTTCGGCAACGTCCAGATCTATACCACTCAAGGCCTGGAAACCGTTGCCGTAGGTTTTGGTTAGCTGCCGGATGGACAGAGCGGAACTCATATCGGATTTACGCACCAAGAAGGAAAGAAAGGGATAAATATGGGCGGACGGCGAGCAACACAACCACAGCGCATTGGCACAATGGTGCTTGTCGCCGCCACACAAGTACAGTCAAGTGTGTCGATAGTGAGTATTAAGTCAACGCGGTCATCACCGCTTTGCGATACGCCGGACGCGCCTTCAACCGTGCGTACCAGGCCTCCAGATGAGGCAGTGGCGCACGTTCGATCGGCATTTCGAACCAGGCATAAATGAAACTGCCCAGCGGAATGTCGCCCATACCGATATCGTCTCCCGACAGATACGGCTTGGCCGCCAGCGCCTGATCGGCCATTGCCAGCAGCGCTTCGCACTCCTTGATCGCAGCCTTGATAGCGGGCCAGTCCTGTTGTTCTGCGGGAGTGCGCAGCACGCCCCAGAACACCGTGCGGAAGGGACCTGCAAAACTGGAGGTGGTCCAGTCCATCCACTTGTCAGCGGTGGCCCGCCCGTGCAGATCCGACGGATACCACGCAGTGTCCGCAGCATGTCTGGCCAACAGGTAACGGACGATGGCGTTGGATTCCCACAACACGAACCCGTCGTCTTCGATCACCGGAACGCGGCCATTGGGGTTCATGGCGCGGTACTCGGGCGTATCGACGACACCAAAAGCGCCGCCCGCATCGATGGCTTCATAAGCCAGACCGAGTTCCTCGGCGGCCCACAACGGCTTTCTGACATTCGATGAATTTTTCCGACCCCAGATCTTCAGCATGACCACCTCTCGATTGATGAATGCGCAGGCAGCATACGCCGGATCAGGCGCGACTCAAATCGCTCTGCATGTCCCCCAACAGCGGTTGCAGTTGCTCGCTGAACAAGTGTGGATAGCACTTGCGCAGATGTTCGAAGAAGAACGCTTCGGGCACGTCGGTGAACTGGCCGTGATCGATCAGGTACTCCATCAATTTCTCGCCGTCACGATTGAAGGGATGAAAAACGCTGTCGTTGATACCGTCGAATTCCAGCGGCGCGACATTGAACAGTTCGCACAAGCCCTGATTGAACGCAGGTGTGGCCTTGACCCAGCGCCCGTTCAGATACAGCTCGGTATAACCGTGCATGGCGAACACGTCGCTCTTGAGCAGTTCGAGCAGACGCGGCGTCGACAAATGATTGCGCACGTCCGCCAGACCGATCCGCGCGGGGATCGCGCAATGCCGTGCTGCGCCTGCCAACAGTGTGGCTTTGGGCACGCAATAACTCTCCCCGGTTGCCAGCGCATAACTGCCACGCAGGGTCTGCGGATCGAGGCTGAAGGTGTAGGGGTTGTAGCGCACCGCCTCGCGCACGGCGTAATAAAGATTGATCGCCTGCTCGATCGGATCACGACTGCTGCCACGATGTTTTTCGGCGAACTCCACCACTAGGGGGTGGTCACTATCGATGAAGCGGCCGGGGCTTAGGTAATCGTGCAGATACTCGTGCATGAGGGCAATCTCCTGGGCAAGCCCCGAGTCTAGCGAGAGGTTTAGCACAGAGATAACGACGTTTCGGCCAAACATGGACGCTTTGTCGCCCGCTGATTTTTCACGGCCTCTCATCCATCGGGCCTACAAAATCATCCATGGTTTCACACGATTTCTATCACCTCGCTCTGACCACCCTGTTTCGCGGATGCCGTCTAAGCTCTGTGGGTTGGTTCGCCCTGGTTTCACGGAGGATTAAATATGCTGCTGTTGTGGATACTGGTTCTGGTTGTCGGGATAGCTTATTTAGCCCATCGTCGCATCGCGCCACTGCCTGCCCTGGGCATCGTGGCTGTCTACCTGCTGGCAATGGGCGCCTTCAGCCGCGCACCGGGCTGGCTGCTGCTGATTTTCTGGGTGCTGATCGCAGCGGTGGCTGCCCCCCTGCTATTGCCTGATCTGCGCCGCAAATTCTTCAGCGCGCCGATGTTCAACTGGTTCCAGAAAACCCTGCCGCCCATGTCGCAAACCGAACGCGACGCCATCGAAGCCGGCACCGTATGGTGGGACGGCGAACTGTTCAGCGGACGTCCGGACTGGAACAAACTGCTGTCCTACCCAAAGGCGCAACTGAGCGAAGAGGAGCGGGCCTTCATCGACGGTCCGACAGAAGTGCTCTGCACCATGGTCAGCGACTGGCAGCTCGGGCAGACCATGGATCTGCCGGCCGAGGCCTGGATGTACATCAAGGACAACGGTTTCTTCGCTCTGATCATTCCCAAGGAATTTGGTGGCAAGGGCTTTTCGGCCTACGCCCACTCGCAAGTGGCGATGAAACTGGCGAGCCACAGCGGTGACCTCGCGTCCACCGTGATGGTCCCCAACTCCCTCGGTCCGGCCGAACTGTTGCTGCATTACGGCACCGACGAACAACGCAACCATTACCTGCCACGCCTGGCGCGCGGCGACGATATTCCGTGCTTCGCCCTGACCGGACCGCTGGCCGGCTCCGACGCTGGCGGCATGCCCGACACCGGGGTGATCTGCAAGGGCGAATGGGAAGGCAAGGAAACCCTAGGCCTGCGCCTGAACTGGGAAAAGCGCTACATCACTCTTGGCCCGATAGCCACCCTGCTCGGCCTGGCGTTCAAGGCCTACGACCCGGACCACCTGCTGGGTGAGAAAGAAGACCTGGGCATCAGCCTGGCACTGATTCCAACCGACACCGCCGGCGTGGAAATCGGACGCCGTCACATGCCTTTGGGCGCGGCATTCATGAACGGCCCGAACTCCGGCAAGGACGTGTTCGTACCGCTGGAGTTCTTGATCGGCGGACAGGAAATGCTCGGCAAGGGCTGGATGATGCTGATGAATTGCCTGTCGGTCGGGCGCTCGATCTCCCTGCCAGCGGTCGGCACCGGCATGGCCAAGTTCACCAGTCTGGTGACAGGTCAATACGCGCAGATCCGCGAGCAGTTCAATGTACCGATTGCGGCTTTCGAAGGCATTCAGGAAGCCATGGCCCGCATCGGCGGCAATGCCTGGATGATGGATGCCGCGCGGATGCTCACCGCCAACGCGGTGGATCTGGGCGAGAAACCGTCGGTGCTGTCGGCGATTCTCAAATACCACCTCACCGAGCGCGGCCGCGAGTGCATCAGCCATGCAATGGATGTGCACGGCGGCAAGGCGATCATCATGGGGCCGAACAATTATCTCGGACGCATGTGGCATGGCGCGCCGATCTGCATCACCGTGGAAGGCGCAAACATTCTTTCGCGCAACCTGATGATCTTCGGTCAGGGTGCGATTCGCTGCCATCCCTTCGTGCTCAAGGAAATGGCTCTGGCCACCCGCGAGGACAAGGATCAGGCACTGACCGAGTTCGATGGCCTGCTGCTCAAGCACATTGGTTTTGCCGTGGGCAACGCGGCCAGCACGCTGGTGCTGAACCTGGGTTTCGGTCATCTGGAACACGTGCCGGGCGACAAGCTCAGTCAGGGTTACTTGCGCGCCCTCAACCGCCAGGCAGCGGCGTTCGCTCTGCTCGCCGACCTCAGCATGATGTTGTTGGGCGGTGAACTGAAACGTCGCGAACGCCTGTCAGCTCGATTGGGCGATGTACTGAGCAACATGTACCTGGCCAGCGCCGCGCTTAAGCGTTACAACGACCTCGACGCGCCGGACTACATGCAACCGCTGTTTACATGGGCCATGGAGGAAAGCCTTAGCCAAGCCGAACGGGCCATGGATGAATTGCTCAACAACTTCCCGAACAAGGTGCTGGCATGTCTGCTGCGGATGATCGTGTTCCCGTTCGGCCGCCGTCACAAAGGGCCGTCGGACAGGCTCGGTGCCACGGTGGCGGCGGTGATCGGCCGCGCCAAGGGCGATCCGGCGCTCGAAGAGTTGCTTTTGGGTTGCTACCGCCCGCAATCGAACGAAGATCCGGTCGGCGCTCTGCAACACGCCTGCGACCTGTTGAGCGCAGCACAACCGTTGCAGAAGAAGCTTCATGTGGCGCTCAAGAGCGGCCAGCTCAAACCAGTCGCCGGCGAACATGTCATCGATGCAGCATTGGAGGCTGGCGTATTGCAACCAGTGGAGGCACAAACTCTGCGTGAGGCCGAAGCGGCGCGACGCAGAGTGATCGATGTCGATGACTTCGACAAAGAGGAGATAGCCCTGACCGATGGTCAGGTCCGCTAATCCAGCCAACGACGTGCAGCATGTAAAAAAGGGCGCGGGAGCTTTATACTCTCGCGCCCGTTTTGCTCTTGAGGACTTATCTCGTGTCCAACATCGTTGCCGATCATCTCGTTTTGCTCGACCACTTGCGTAGCATCCTGGTCGCCGTGGGTGAGGCCGAGCAGGTTCCCGACGAAAGCCATGCCTTGTTCCTGGAGCGCTTTGACGAACTGCTTGCACTGCTGCCGGTCGACCCGATCGAAAGCCAGTATCTGGGCCAGGACATTCTGTGCCAGGTGATCACCCGCTATCCGCAAATCGCTCACCTGGTATCGCGCGACTTGCTGTGGTACTTCGCTGGTGACTGCCTGCATTACATGCCCGATGATGAAATCGACCTGTACCAGGCGCTGGAAGAACGTCGCTTCGAAGCCGAACAGAATGATGAACCGTTCGACTGGAATCAGGAAAAACAGTTGCTGGCGTTGTCGAACCAGGACAGTAAGCACTGATTCGCGATCAGAAATACAAAAGGCCCGCATGGTTATCCATGCGGGCCTTTTTTATGGTCAGGGCTTGCCCGCGAAGGGGCCGGTCAAAACAACCCATCCCTCTCTAGAAACTCATACTCCACCAACTCACTCGACCTACCCGGCTTACTAAGCGTCGGCTCCTTATCCAGACACTCCACCAGATAATCGATGAACACCCGCAACTTCGGCGGCAGGTAGCGGGTCGGCGAATGAAGCAGCCAGGCACCACCGTGGTAGGACGCCAGGAAGGTCCAGTCCGGCAGCACCTGCACAATCAGCCCCTGCTCCAGCGCATGCCGCGCAGTGAAATACGGCAGGCTGCCAATGCCGATGTGCTGTAACACCGCGCCCAAACGAACACCGGTGTGATTGGCGGCATAGCGTCCGCGCACGCCCACCGTCACGGCCTTGGTGCCTTTCTTGAATTTCCAGCGCGCATCGCTCGGGGTTTCCCCCAGATAAATACAACTATGGTTCAGCAGATCATGGGGGTGGGTTGGCGTGCCGTGTTCGGCCAGGTATTGCGGTGTGGCACAGAGCATATGGTCAATGGTCAGCAATTGCCGCCCTACCAGCCCGACCGGAGGCCGATCGGTAATACGAATCGCCAGGTCGACATGGTCGTCGATCAGATCCACCTGACGATCCTCGAGCAACAACTCCACATCCACTTTGGGATAGCGGCGCAGGAACTCCGGCATGTGCGGGTGAATCACGAACCGCCCCACGGCCTTGGGCACACTCACACGCACCAATCCTTCAGCCTCATGGGTGAACTGACCGCTGATTTCCATCACCGACCGGGCAGCACTGACCATGTCCTGACACCACTTGAACACTTCCTCGCCACCGTCGCTCAAGCGCAATTTGCGCGTTGTTCGTTGAAGAAGGCGCATGGCGAGAGCCTTCTCCAGTCGCGAAATGCTACGACTGACCGCCGAGGGTGAGGAGCCCAATTGGCGAGCTGCTTCAGAGAAGCTGCCGGTCTCGACAACCTTGACGAATATTGCCATTTCGCCCAGCAGCGGCAGAGGAAGATTTATGCTCACGACGCAACAGTCCTTTGAAGTTTGACCGGATTATCACGTAATTCCACGCTTCATATAATACAAAACGGAAACATTCATACGAGTAAGCAACATGACACGTGGAATGAGACTTTGGGCAATGCCATTACCGGCATCGCCCTACGCCGATGGGCCGCGTCACCCTTACCTTATGGAGTTGAGATGCAGTTTTCGAATTACCTGGGCGAGTTTCTGGCGCTGGCGACCATCCATTTCCTGGCCGTGGTCGCCCCCGGGCCGGACTTCGCCGTAACGATCCGCCAGAGTGTGCGGTTTGGCCGGTGGGTGGGCATCTGCACGGCACTGGGCATCGGTGCCGGCATTTCCGTGCATGTGCTGTATACCCTGCTTGGCATCGGTGCGTTGATGCACACAACGCCTTGGCTGTTGACGGTGGCCAAGGTCGTGGGCGGCGCCTACATTCTTTATTTGGGGGTGAGCTTGTTGCGAAGCCAACCAAAATCAGTATTAGAGGGCGATAGCGCTACCGACGAACCTGCCACTGAGCAAACACTTCTGAAGGCGTTCACTACCGGCTTTCTCACCAACGCCACCAACCCCAAGGCCACCCTGTTCTTCCTGGCGATTTTCACCACCCTCATCAGTGCCACCACACCGCTGGAAATTCAGGCGTTGTACGGAGTGTGGATGTGCTGTGTGAATGCTCTGTGGTTTGTGATCGTTGCCCTTTTCTTTTCAAGCGACAGGGTGCGATTGCTGTTCTTGCGCATGGGGCACTGGTTCGAACGCACCATGGGTGTGATTCTTATCCTGTTTGCGGGGCGGTTGATTCTGTCGATATAAAACGACCATGCAAAAAGGCCCGCTCAGTCAGACTGGCGGGCCATTTTTCTACTTCGGGTACAAATCACACGCAAACAAAAACGCCGCTCAATGAGCGGCGTTTTTGTTAAATATGGAGCGGGAAACGAGACTCGAACTCGCGACCCCGACCTTGGCAAGGTCGTGCTCTACCAACTGAGCTATTCCCGCAAATGGCGTCCCCTAGGGGACTCGAACCCCTGTTACCGCCGTGAAAGGGCGGTGTCCTAGGCCACTAGACGAAGGGGACACGCTAACTGAAACACATGGTGTGTATTTCAGTGCCCAAATCCGCATCCGAAGATACCGGTTCTGGTTTCACTCAGCCCTGCCCGAAAGCAACGCTGTTTAAAAATGGAGCGGGAAACGAGACTCGAACTCGCGACCCCGACCTTGGCAAGGTCGTGCTCTACCAACTGAGCTATTCCCGCATTGGCGTCCCCTAGGGGACTCGAACCCCTGTTACCGCCGTGAAAGGGCGGTGTCCTAGGCCACTAGACGAAGGGGACACACTACAACATTCACTCCCTGCTTCGTTTCGCTGTGTGCTTTACGCTGCAAGTGGCGCGCATTCTATGGATGGTTTGAGAAGTCGTCAACCCCCTGTTATAAATATTTTTAAATCAATGACTTGGCCCTGCTTTGCGGCACCAATCCGGATTTTCCGCCGTCCGGTGTTTGGCGCCTATATTCTGACACTCGCCAAGGCGTTATAGTCCACGGCATGAGTGATGGCAATTTGCTCCATGAGTGCCAGCATTTAATAAGCATGTCTGCGGCCGATACAGGTTGAGCCACATTGATCCACCTCGTCGAGCGGCGCCAGGCGCATATATGCCGAGCCAATACACTCGCACGCGAACCCTATAGAAGAGGTCTTACCGGTGACACCACTAATGATCACTCTGCTCGTCGTAGCCGGGATCGCACTATTGATCGCCATTGGCTACATCAACCATGTGGTGGAGAACAATAAGCTGGAAAGGGCCCGTACCAAGGTTGAACTCAACGATCGCCTGCGTCGTTGCGGTGAGATCACCGAAACTTTCCCTGGGCAGTTGATGAGACCGGCGCTCAAGCTACTGCTGGCCCGCCTGGAATTGAATGTCTGCCAACGCCTGCTGAATCTGGAAAAAACCAGCGCCAACCTCAAGGCGCGGATCGGCGAGCTTGAAATCCTGGTTGCCCAGGGCGAATCGATCCCGGTCAACAACCCGCGGGCACCGATCCAGACCGAAGCCAAGGCCAAGGACGTACGCTTCCTGCTTGAAGCCCTGCATGGCCAAATCACCCGCGCCGCACAAGACGGCTTCCTGCCTCCCAACGAAGCCAAGCGTTGGATCCGCGAAGTGCGCCACATTCTGGTGCTGCTACACATCGAGTTCTTCAACAACCTGGGCCAGCATTCCCTGCAACAGAACCAGCCCGGCCAGGCGCGCCTGGCGTTCGAGCGCGGCGTGCAATACCTGCGCAAACAGCAGGAACCGCAGATCTACGCCGAACAGCTGGAGTATCTGGAAAAACTCCTGGCCCGCGCCAATGCGCAAGTCATGGATCGCATTGCCCCGGTAGAAGGCGAAGTGAACCAGTTGACTGAAGGCCTCAAGGACGTCGAGGCGGACGCGGACTGGAAGAAGAAAGTGATTTACGACTGATCAATCAATGTAGGAGCGAGCTTGCTCGCGATGGACGTGGACGATAACGCGCACTTTCTGAACGATCATGTTGTCTGACGTTTTTTCGCGAGCAAGCTCGCTCCTACGGGGTCCAGCGATGTAGCTATCAAAGCCTGAAATGCCCCACCATCCCTTTCAACTCAACACCCAACTGCGCCAGCTCGATACTCGACGCCGCATTCCCCTGCATCGCCAGCGAAGACTGATCCGCACTGGCACGAATACTCGTGACGCTGCGATTGATCTCCTCGGCCACCGAGCTTTGCTCCTCGGCAGCAGCAGCGATCTGCTGGTTCATCTGCTGAATCAACGACACCGCCGCCGCAATACTCCCCAGCGCACTCTCGGTCTGCAGTGCATCACTGACCGCCAGCTTCACCAGTTCGCCACTGCTCTGAATCTGCTGCACCGACGTCTGCGCCGCCGAGCGCAAGGCGCTGACCAATCGCTCGATTTCCTCGGTCGATTGCTGGGTCCGCTTGGCCAGTGCGCGCACTTCATCGGCCACCACCGCAAAACCCCTGCCCTGCTCGCCGGCGCGTGCTGCCTCGATGGCCGCGTTGAGCGCCAGCAGGTTGGTCTGTTCGGCAACACTCTTGATCACACTGAGCACCGTGCCGATGTTCTGGATTTCCGCGCTCAGGCTCTCGATGCTCGAACTGGCTGAAGTAGCCGAATCAGCCAGTTGCTCGATCCGCTCCATACTCTGGCGCACCACTTGTTGACCACTTTCAACCTTGCCATCCGCCGTTTGCGCCGCCACGGCGGCCTCCTCGGCGTTACGCGCGACATCGTGCACGGTAGCGGTCATCTGGTTCATCGCCGTGGCGACCTGCTCGGTTTCTTCCTTCTGGCTGCTGACTTCAAGATTGGTCTGTTCAGTCACCGCAGACAGCGATTGCGCTGAAGTGGCCAGTTGCTCGATGCCTGCCTGCAAACCGCTGACGATATGACTCAGTCCCGCGCCCATTTGCTGCATGGCCTGCATCAATTGGCCGATCTCGTCCCGGCGGGTCACTTCGACCGTCCCGCTCAGATCCCCCGAGGCAATTTGCTGCGCCACCCGAATCACACTGCGCAACGGCCCCACGATCAACCGGGTAATTACCCAGGCTGCAATTAATCCAACCAGCAATGCCAGTGCGGAAGAGCCGATGATCAGCAACGAGTTCTTTTTCAGCTCTGTCTGCATCGACTGATCTTCGGCGACATAGGCCTGGTCCACCCGCTCCATCACCTGGGCGGCGCGTTGATGCAGTTGCTGATAGACGGTTTTCTCCTGCTCCAGCAGACCGGTGTACTCGGCAAGTTTGTCGCTGAAACTGGCGATATGACCGATCACCTCATTGAGGACAGTCTGGTAACCCTCATCCTTTACCGTGTTTTTCAGCTGTTCGGCCTGGGTCAGTGCCTGACTGGCCTGTTCGATCTTGCCTTGACCCGCACTGTCGTCGCCCTTGCGGCTCTGGTCGAGACGCACGCGCGCTTCGTTCATGGCTTGCAGCATCAACCGGGAAACCTGGCTGACCTGATTGGCCTGCTCGATAAACTGCGCACCGTCCTTGCCTTCGGAGTCCTTCAGGGTGTAGGCACCGTCATCGGCGAGCCCGGCTTGCAGCACGTCGAGGTTGTTGGCCACGCTGGACACCGACCAACTGGCCATTTCCAGCGCCAGATCCTTGGCCTGGCTGAGCGAGACAAACTCATCGAAAGCCTTTCGATAAGCGCCGAGGGACTGCGCGACATCAGTCATCACCGGCACATTGGCCGCAGAAGCAGCCTTGAGCTGATTCGCCAGGGCCACCAAGCCATCAACGCCTTCGTGCAGGGCATCGGCTGTTTTCGGATTGCCATGCAGGGCATATTCCTGCTCCAGCAAACGCACCTTCAGCAAACCGCTGTTGAGCGATGACATCTGCTTGAGCCCGTCAAAGCGATGGCTAATGGTTTGTAGGGACCAGACACCGATGGCCGCTACCAGGGCGGTCAATAAAAGCACCAGCACAAACCCGACACCCATTTTTTTTGCCATACCGAGGTTGGCAAAACGTCCTTGCACGGCCGAAATCATTGCACTTAATCCCCGCCATAATCTGTAGACGCAGATTCGCAACGGGCCTGTGGCAACACAAGTCTCTGGCGTCGGAATAATGGCAAAAAGCTACGCCAACGTCGTTTTCAGAACGCTTGAGGTCGATCCGCAGCGGTAGCCTGAAAAAATGCCCGCGCTCGCGGATCACAAGCACAGGCCACATTGATGCGCTGCCAGTCATTAGCCACGCCGGCTGCACTGAAGGTTGTCGTAGGGGAAAGCAAAACCCCGAAACGCCGGGCCTGCGTTCGCACCTGAGCGTAGTCCGGCATCCGCGATCGTGCCCAGATAAACAAACCTCCCGCCGGCTTGCCGAAAACCTCCCAATCGGCGTCTTCCAGCAGCTGCAATGCCGTTTGCCGGTCGCTATTCAAGCGCTGTCTCTGACGTTGCACCAATTTGCGATAGGCGCCATTGGCCAACAGGCGAGCCAACACCGACTCGCAAAATCTTGATGCGCCCATGCTGCTGATCATCTTGACCTCGGCCAATCGCGCAATCACCTCGGTACAGGCCACCACAAAGCCGACTCGTAATGAACTGCTGAGGGTTTTGGAGTAGCTGCCAACGTAGATCACCCTGTCATCCAGTGCAGCGAGGCGCTTGCCGGGACCGCTGTGCAGGTCCGCATAGACATCGTCTTCAATGACCAGCACGCCTTGTTCTTTCGTCAGTTGCAGCACCCGCTGCGCCACTTCGGGCGCCAGGCTGGAGCCGGTCGGATTGTGATGAAAACTATTGATGAACAGTGCGCGAGGCTGGTATCTCAGCAACAACGCTTCCAGCGCTGCGATGTCCGGCCCGCTCGGGGTTCGCGGGACTTCAAGCATACTGACGCCGTGAAGCCTGAGCAGATCGAACAACACGGGATAGCCAGGGCTTTCCACCACCACGCAGTCTCCCACCCTGAGCAACGTCCGCACGATCAGGTCCAGGCCCTGACTCGCCCCCGCAGTTGTCATGATTCGACTGCCATCGACGTTGATGTCCAGCTGTTTCAGGCACTTCAGAATCTGCTGGCGCAAGGCGGGCAGGCCCAATGGCGAACTGTAGTTAAACAAGCCGGCCATGTCGGTACGACTGATCTCTCGAATCGCGTAAGCCAGATCGTCCGATTCGCGCCAGCTTTCGGGAAGGCTGCCAAAACCCAACTGCAATTCACATAAGGAAGGGCCCTGACCGATTTCAGCGTCTTCAAACCACACAGCGTCCTGATGTCCCATAGCGCCCGGAGCCGGGGCAGCCACGATGTAACCGGCGCCATGGCGCGACTCCAGCATCCCTTGTGCGACCAGGCGCTCACAGGCTTCGACGACACAGGACTGATTGAGTAAATTGACTCTTGCAATTTTCCGCACCGAAGGCAGACGCGCACCAGGCGCCACCTCATTGCGACGGATCCCGCAGGCCAGCGCATCGACGATTTGCTGTACGACCGGCACCAAGGCCTGTCGATCGATTCTCAACTCCATGAGCAAGCAAACTCCTGTTTGGTTTTGCGGGAAACAGTTAATCACAGGAGCGCTTGCCGGGATGTGCGACAACGCCGCTAGAATCTCCGGTTTTAACCATTTGAAACATACTGCCTGGCGACTTCATGGACCATGAAAAAACCGAAAGGAAAACCTCAGGGGCAACGAAAAACCTGTGGGAGCGGGCTTGCTCGCGAATGCGGTGTATCAGGCAACATTGATGTTGACTGACACTCCCTCTTCGCGAGCAAGCCCGCTCCCACAGGTTCGGTTTTTTCTACATATCAGAGTGTTGTTTCAGAACGCAGTGACACCACCATCCACTGCCAAAGAATGCCCGGTAGTGAAAGCTGCGCCGTCACTGCACAAGTACAGCACCGCGCTGGCGATTTCCTCGACCTTGCCGATGCGGCCCACCGGGTGCATGGCATTGGCGAACTCGCCTTTCTTCGGGTCGGCTTCATAGGCGCGACGGAACATATCGGTGTCGATCACTGCCGGGCATACCGCATTGACGCGGATTTTTTTCTTGGCGTATTCGATGGCCGCCGACTTGGTCAGGCCGATCACCGCGTGCTTGGAGGCGGCGTAGATGCTCATCTTCGGCGCTGCGCCGAGACCGGCCACCGAAGCGGTGTTGACGATTGCGCCGCCCCCCTGGGCCAACAGCAACGGCAACTGGTATTTCATGCACAACCAGACACCTTTGACGTTGACGCCCATGATCGCATCGAACTCGTCGACGGTGCCTTCGGCCAGTTTGCCCTTCTCGATCTCGATGCCGGCATTGTTGAAGGCATAGTCGAGGCGGCCGTAAGTTTTGACCACCTCGTCCATCAGATTTTTTACATCGTTTTCCACGGTGACGTTACAGCGCACGAAGGTCGCTTCGCCGCCGGCCGTACGAATCAGCGCTACCGTCCCCTCTCCGCCTGCCGTGTCCATGTCAGCCACTACCACCTTCAAGCCTTCGGCGGCGAACGCCTGGGCAGTCGCGCGACCAATACCATTGGCGGCGCCCGTCACTACCGCGACCTGGCCAGAAAACGTCATGCTCATTGTTATGTCCTCGAAGAGAAGTTTGCGGGGAACCGCGTTTTTCCCAGTCTAGCCACAGCTTCCCGCGACGCGGCAGCACTATTAGAAGGCCGGTTGGACGCCCATGAGTCGCAGTGATGGAACTGTCGTACCAACTATCACTGCACTGGATCAACCTGCATTCGCCGCATCAGCCAAACTTGCGGCATCGCCTACGAAGGTCTATCCACAAGGCTTCATTCATCTTGAGTGCCTGTCATGACTACCCAGACCAATCGCCAGTTCCTGCTCGCCAAACGTCCAGTCGGCGCGGCTACCCGCGAGACATTCACCTATCAAGAAGTACCGGTCGGCGAGCCGGCTGCGGGTCAGATCCTGGTCAAAAACGAATATCTGTCCCTGGACCCGGCCATGCGTGGCTGGATGAACGAGGGCAAGTCCTACATTCCCCCGGTTGGTCTTGGTGAAGTGATGCGGGCCTTGGGTGTAGGAAAAGTCGTGGCTTCGAACAACCCCGGATTCACGGTCGGGGACTACGTCAACGGGGCACTGGGTGTACAGGATTATTTCCTGGGTGAGCCGCGAGGCTTCTACAAGGTAGATCCGAAACTGGCACCGCTGCCGCGGTACTTGTCCGCGCTAGGCATGACCGGAATGACCGCTTACTTCGCCCTGCTCGACGTCGGCGCACCCAAGGCCGGTGAGACCGTGGTGTTGTCGGGGGCTGCCGGTGCAGTGGGCAGCATTGCCGGGCAGATCGCCAAAATCAAAGGATGCCGGGTGGTCGGCATCGCTGGCGGCGCGGACAAATGCAAGTTCCTGATCGATGAGCTGGGTTTTGACGGCGTCATTGATTACAAGAACGAAGACGTCATCGCCGGTCTCAAGCGCGAATGCCCGAAAGGCGTCGATGTGTATTTCGATAACGTCGGCGGCGACATTCTCGATGCAGTGCTGAGCCGCCTGAACATGAAGGCACGAGTAGTCATCTGCGGCGCCATCAGTCAGTACAACAACAAGGAAGCGGTCAAAGGCCCGGCCAATTATTTGTCGCTGCTGGTCAACCGCGCGCGCATGGAAGGTTTTGTGGTCATGGATTACGCCACGCAGTTCGCCACTGCCGGGCAGGAAATGGCCGGCTGGATGGCCAAGGGACAGCTCAAGAGCAAGGAAGACATTGTGGAAGGACTGGAGACGTTCCCGGAGACGCTGATGAAGTTGTTCAGCGGCGAGAATTTCGGCAAGTTGGTGTTGAAGGTCTAACCCAGACCTGTAGGAGCCGGCTTGCTGGCGAAAGCGGTGTATCAGGCGCCATCGATGTTGATTGATGCGCCGCCTTCGCCAGCAAGCCGGCTCCTACAGGTTTTCGTTTAGGCGAGTTCGGCCACAACTGCCGCCAACGCCTGCGCCGGATCCGCCGCCTGGCTGATCGGACGGCCGATCACCAGATAATCGGAACCGGCGTCGAGCGCCTGGCGCGGGGTCAGAATGCGGCGCTGGTCGTCCTGGGCGCTGCCCGCCGGACGAATCCCCGGGGTCACCAGTTGCAGCGACGGGTGCGCCGATTTCAGGGCCTGGGCTTCCAGGGCCGAGCATACCAGGCCGTCCATTCCGGCTTTTTCCGCCAGAGCAGCCAGGCGCAGTACCTGTTCCTGCGGTTCGATATCCAGACCGATACCTGCCAGATCCTCACGCTCCATGCTGGTCAGCACGGTCACGCCGATCAGCAGCGGCTGCGGTCCGCTGCGTTTGTCCAGCACTTCACGGCACGCAGCCATCATGCGCAGGCCACCGGAGCAATGCACGTTGACCATCCACACACCCATTTCCGCTGCAGCCTTGACGGCCATGGCGGTGGTATTGGGAATGTCGTGGAACTTGAGGTCCAGGAACACTTCGAAACCCTTGTCACGCAGGGTCCCGACGATTTCCGATGCGCAGCTGGTGAACAGTTCTTTACCGACTTTGACCCGGCACAGTTTCGGGTCCAACTGATCGGCCAGCTTCAGTGCGGCGTCACGGGTGGGGAAATCCAGGGCGACGATGATAGGAGTCTGGCAGGCGGACATGAGCGGGCTCTCAGGCAAGTCGAAATCGGCGCGCATTGTAGCGGAACCAGCGCCGCTGCGGGACCCGATGATCGGTAAATCGTCGGGGACGCTCTGGCAAGACTAGCCTTTGCGGTAATTGTGTCGAGTTCGGTACATACCCGACATGCCTCCAACACCCTTGCCCGCTACCCTCGCCAGCCGCAACACGTCCTTACAACAGCACTTCCCGCCTCCGGGCCGGACGCCTATGCTGGAACCACAACCTCGCGGCCTATCTTTGTGGTTGGCAGCCAACCTGGCAGATGAACGCACGCATGCTCAACACCCACGCACCTGTGAACGACGATCAAAAAGCGCCCGGCGACGACAAACGCTGGAGCATTCGCGCCCTGATCGTCGACGATGACGTTCCGATCCGCGAATTGATGATCGACTACCTGGCCCGGTTCAACATCCACGCCAGCGGCGTCACCGATGGCGCCGCGATGCGCCTGGCAATGCAAGCGGAGCATTTCGACGTGGTGGTGCTCGACCTGATGCTGCCCGGCGAAGACGGTCTGTCGCTGTGCCGCTGGCTGCGCGCCGAGTCCGATATCCCGATCCTCATGCTAACCGCCCGCTGCGAACCTACCGACCGGATCATCGGCCTGGAACTGGGCGCCGACGATTACATGGCCAAGCCGTTCGAACCCCGGGAGCTGGTGGCGCGCATCCAGACCATCCTGCGCCGGGTGCGCGATGATCGCACCGAACAACGGGCGAACATCCGTTTCGACAACTGGCGGCTGAACAGCGTGTTGCGCCAGTTGATCGCCGCCGATGGTCTGGTGGTTCCACTGTCCAACGCCGAATTCCGCCTGCTGTGGGTGTTCATCGAACGTCCACGGCGGGTCCTGAGTCGCGAACAGTTGCTGGACGCTGCTCGCGGCCGATCGATCGAAGCCTTTGATCGCAGCATCGATCTGCTGGTGTCACGCCTGCGGCAGAAACTCGGTGATGACCCGAAAGCTCCGCAGCTGATCAAAACCGTGCGTGGTGAGGGTTACCTGTTCGACGCTCGAGACATCGGCTGATGCGCGGGCGCTTCGATACGCTGTTCGGCCGCCTGTTTGGCGTGCTGCTGATCGCGATCATCCTGGCGCATCTGCTGGCATTTGCCTGGTTTCACCACTACGGCCCGCCTCCACCTCCGCCTCCACCACCGGAAGTATCCAAAACCTTCGACGGCCAACGCCCGGCACCGGATCCACGCTTCGAAAACCGGCCACCCCGGCCGTGGTTTGGTGGGCCGCTGGTGCCACTGACCTTTCAATTCGTCTCGCTGATCATTGCCGCCTGGTACGGCGCCAAACTACTGAGCCGGCCCATCCAGCGCCTGAGCGATGCCGCCGAGCGCCTGAGCGAGAACCTCGACAGCCCGCCACTGGACGAATCCGGCCCACGGGAAGCGCGGCAAGCGGCGCACACCTTCAACAAAATGCAGCGACGCATCATCGAACAAGTGAAACAGCGCTCGCGAATGCTCGGCGCGGTGTCCCATGACCTGCGTACGCCGCTGTCGCGGCTCAAGTTGCGGCTGGAGCAGATTGACGATGACAGGCTACAGGGCCAGATGCGCCAGGATCTGGACGACATGATCAGCATGCTCGACGCCACCCTTACTTACTTGCACGAACAGCGCGCCAGCGAGGCGCCGCAGTGGATGGATGTGCAGGCACTGGTGGAGTCCCTGAGCGAAAACGCCCAGGACCAGGGCGCCGATGTTCAGGCCAGCGGCCACTGTGCACCGCTGCAAGTACAGCCGATGGCGTTGCGTTCCTGCGTCAATAACCTGCTGGACAACGCCCTGCGCTATGCCGGGCAGGCGCTGATCACTCTGGAGGATCATCGGGAAGAACTGTTGATCCGGGTCATCGACCACGGGCCGGGCATCGCGGCGGAGCAGCGCGAAGCAGTGTTTGAACCGTTCTTTCGCCTGGAGGGTTCGCGCAATCGCAATTCCGGTGGTGTCGGCTTGGGCATGACCATCGCCCGTGAGGCAGCGGAACGGATGGGCGGGCAATTGAGCCTGGAAGAAACGCCAGGCGGTGGGCTTACCGCAGTCATTCGCCTGCCGCGAACCTGAATCACACACCGCCCCAATGTGGGAGCGGGCTTGCTCGCGAAAGCGGTGTATCAGACAAAATCTTTACTGAATGTGCCGACGCCATCGCGGGCAAGCCTTGCTCCTACAAGGTTGGTGGCGCTCAGCCAATTCGCGAACACCTCAATTCCGTAGGAGCAAAGCTTGCTCGCGATGGTGGACTGTCAGTCAACATCTCTTCTAATGTGCCGACGACTTCGCGAGCAAGCCCGCTCCCACATGGGTCATGGGTGAACCGCAGATTCAGCGTTTGCGCAGAATAACGCTGCCGATCGAGTAACCGGCACCGAACGAGCTGAGTACCGCCAGCGAACCGGCTGGCAGGTCATCCTGGTTCTTGTGGAAGGAAATCACGGAGCCGGCGGAGCTGGTGTTGGCGTAGGTGTCGAGGATCACTGGCGCTTCCTGCTCGGTGGCGTCGCGGCCCAGCAGTTTCCTGACGATCAGGTGGTTCATGCTGAGGTTGGCCTGGTGCAGCCAGAAGCGCTTCACGTCGCTGACGTTAAGCTTGTTCTCTTCCAGATGCGCACTGATCAGCTCGGCAACCATCGGGCAGACTTCCTTGAACACCTTGCGGCCTTCCTGGACGAACAGTTTGTCCTTGGCACCGATGCCATCTTCCGCCGCGCGGTTAAGGAAGCCAAAGTTGTTGCGGATGTTGTTGGAGAACTTGGTCAGCAGTTTGGTGCTGACGATGTCGAACTGATGCTTGGAAGTAGCCAGGTCGGCGCGCTCGATGATCACCGCAGTAGCGGCGTCACCGAAGATGAAGTGGCTGTCACGGTCGCGGAAGTTCAGGTGACCAGTGCAGACTTCCGGATTGACCATCAGGATTGCCCGGGCCTGGCCCAACTGGATGCTGTTGGCGGCGGTCTGGATGCCGAAGGTCGCCGAAGAGCACGCCACGTTCATGTCAAAACCGAAACCCTGGATGCCCAACGCTTCCTGAACTTCGATGGCAATGGCCGGGTAGGCGCGTTGCAGGTTGGAGCACGCGACGATCACGCCGTCGATGTCTGCTGCAGTTTTGCCCGCACGCTGCAGCGCTTGCTCAGCAGCGCCAATGGCCATCTGGCAGAGGACCGACCACTCGTCGTTGGAGCGCTCCGGCAGGCGTGGCGCCATGCGTTGCGGGTCGAGGATGCCGTCCTTGTCCATGACAAAGCGGCTCTTGATGCCGGAGGCTTTTTCGATGAACGCTGCACTGGACTCGGTCAACGCTTCAATTTCACCGCGCGCAATGGCGTCGGCGTTGTCGGCGTTGAATTGCGCCACATAAGTATTGAAAGACTGCACCAGCTCTTCGTTGGAGATGCTGTTGGCCGGAGTGAAAAGGCCGGTGCCGCTGATGACGACGTTATGCATGGTCGTGTCTCTAATCTGTTCAGGCAGAAAGCATTGGCACCGACGTACCAATACATAAAGGGTCTATTCCCATCCTGGGGACGCAAACCTGGCATCGCTTATTTCCGACCTGCCCGCAACAACGCAGGGCCGGCGTTTATAGGCGCGAAGTTTGCCATAAACCGTGGGTTTTGGCGCCTTTTGCGATATGAAGCGCCATTGTGCGATTCCTGTAGGAGCCCGGCTTGCCGGCGAAGGCGTCTGCGTGAGCGATGCAAGGCTCGAAGGCGCCTTCGCTGGCAAGCCAGCTCCTAAGGGGTACTTGTTATGGCTCGACTTGGGTCCACTGCTTGCTCAGACGCTTGTCGGAGATGGGCACCTTGGTTCCCAGTTGCTGGGCGAACAATGAAACCCGGTACTCCTCCAGCCACCAGCGATACAGCTCCAGTTGCGGATCGCGCTTGCCTTCCTGGGCGTGCTTGCTGGCGCGGGTCTGGTATTGGGTCCATAGGCCGGACAACTCGCCGCTCCAGACCCGGTCCTTCTGCACCTGCGCGCCGAGCTTTTCGAAGCGCTGTTCGACAGCCTTGAGGTAGCGCGGCAACTCCTTGAGCCATTGCATCGGCGTTTCGCGGACAAAGCCCGGATATACCAGATGGCTTAGCTGCTGCTTGATGTCGTTCAGGGCGACGGCTTGCGCCAGGTCGATCTTGCCCTTGAAGCGCTTTTGCAGGCCGTGCCAGAGTTTGAGGATTTCCAGGGTCAGCTTCGCCACGCGTTCGGCGTGTTCGGTCCA
>NZ_NKJI01000055.1 GCF_002277815.1 Pseudomonas sp. ERMR1:02 | reverse complement strand
CTCGCAAAAGAAACCCAACACCCGGTGAACATCCAGGGTGAACTGCCACCGCTGCAAGCGGCGAACATGATGCTCGAGGGCGGAATAATTGCCTACGACACCAACGTGAAAAGCGGCGGGGAAGGGGCGCGCTACCTGGGTATCGAATCTCCCGGGAGTATCGCGTGGACCAGGTCACGGTGAACCTGCGGGCAGTGGATGTACGCAGTGGGCAGGTGCTGGCCAACGTGATGACCAGCAAGACCATCTACTCCGTGGCCCGCAGTGCCGGGGTGTTCAAGTTCATCGTTCAAGAAATTGCTGGAGGCCGAGGTCGGCTACACCACCAACGAACCGGCGCAATTGTGTGTGTTGTCGGCGATCGAGGCGGCGGTGGGCATATGCTGGCGCAGGGATTGAGCGGAATTTGTGGCAGGTGGCGGGGGAAAATTCGCCTCTGGGCGATGCGACTCTGGATCGTTACTTGACGCAGAACAAGGTGGTGCCTGAGGGTGAGTATGAGTGACCGAGGCGGCCTTCGGGCCGACCTGACTTTCGCGGATGTACCCAATCCGCTTTGTAGGAGCGAGGCTTGCCCGCGAAGGCGGCCTGACAGGCGGCCTGTCTCTGGCGGATGTACCCAATCCGCTTTTGTAGGAGCGAGGCTTGCCCGCGAAGGCGGCCTACGAGCCGACCTGACTTCTCGCGGATGTACCCAATCGCTTTTGTAGGAGCGAGGCTTGCCCGCGAAGGCGGCCTACGAGCCGACCTGACTTTCGCGGATGTACCCAATCCGCTTTTGTAGGAGCGAGGCTTGCCCGCGAAGGCGGCCTACAAGCCGACCTGACTTTCGCGGATGTACCCAATTCAAATGTAGGAGCTGGCTTGCCAGCGAAGGCGGCTTGGCAGCCGACCTGAATGTTGTTGACCGAGTACATATCCATTCCTGCGGTAACGGCACTGATGGTTCCGCCCTGACGGGGGTCACTTGGAAGAGCCCCAAGTAACCAAGGGCTCTTGCCCCTGTCGTTCGGTGCCTCGCTGTGGCTCGGCATGCCCTCGCTCCGGTCCTGCTCCGTGGGCCCGCCGCGATCGGCCATCCCTGGCCGTGCGCGGCTAACCCGGCATCCATGCCGGGTTGCCCACTGCGCAGAACCTCCACTCGGCCTC
>NZ_NKJI01000047.1 GCF_002277815.1 Pseudomonas sp. ERMR1:02 | reverse complement strand
GTGTTCATCGGGATCGAGAACGCACTGGGCATCTGGATCACCACACTGCGGTCGCTGCCACCGAATTCCAGCACCAGAACGGAGGTGGCCGGGTCTTCGCTCAAGCGGTTGGCCAACACACAACCGGCCGAGCCTGCGCCAATGATGATGTAGTCGTATTTTTGCGTAGTCATGATTATCTCCGGACCGCCGATTCGCTGAGCACGGGCATCGATGGTTTGGTCAATTTGTCGCCGGTGGTGTATTGCGGACAGGTTTTTTCGATGTGCTGGATGACGGTTTCTTCGTGTTTGAGATCGATCGAGCGGCTCAGCCAGTAGTACGCCAGCCCCGACACGATCAGCCCGACCAGCCAGGCGATGTCGATGCTGCCCAGAGCCTTGGCCAGTGGGCCGACATACACCTCACGCTGTTCGACGCCGTCGAAGATGTAGAAGAACGGGATCATCGAGATGAAGCCGATGGCGTACGCGGCGATGCCACGCAGGCCCCAGCTACCGTAGATATTGCCGTGGGGCATGAAGAAGTGCGGGATGGCGTAGCGGCCTTTGCGCACGAAGAAGTAGTCGGTGAGGTTGACCGAAGTCCACGGCACCAGGAAGTACAACATCACCACCAGGTAGATGCCGAGCACCGACAGGCCCTTGCCCGAACTCTGGATGCTCAGGGCCACGCCCAGTTGCAGCAGGATCACGAAAAGGATGGCGAGAATGCGTGCCTTGCGGGTTGGTTCGATGTGTTTGATGGAGTCGACGCAGGTCAGCGTGGTCAGCTTGGCGCTGTAGATGTTCATCGCGATCACCGGCAGGAACGCCAGGATGGTGATGACCACCACGGCGGTGCCCATCAGCGGCGACACGGTGTTGCCGACCTGCCCGAGGGCCACCAGCACGTCGGTGGAATGCAGGTGATCGGCCAGCCAGCCGCCAACGGAAATCATCCACGCACCGGACAACGAAGCACCGAGGAACACCACCGCAATCAACTTGCCGCTGGACGTATTCTTCGGCAGGTAGCGCGAGTGAACTGCGCGATGAAGCCGGTCCAGTTGAAGCCCAGAGGCACCGGGTTGGTTCGCCCGCCGCCAGCACGGGCATCGCCGCATCCGGCACCCAGCCCATCAACACCGCCAACGTCACCAGACCGTACAGCGGCAGCGACAGGTACAGCGCCCATTTGAAGCTGCGGTGCATCCAGTCATGGCCGAGGATCGCCAGCACCGCCGCCGGTACGGTCACCGCCACCGCGATCACCGCGGGGTTGAACCGAATAACGTGTGCAGGCCCTGCATCATCAACACCAGGTTGACGATGTTGAAACCGGCGAACACAAACAGCGTCGCCAACAGCACCAGAATCACCCCGCGATAACCGAACTGCGCACGGGACTGGATCATCTGCGGCAGGCCCAGGTGTGGCCCTTGCGAGCCATGAAAGGCCATGAACAGCGTGCCGAACATGATGCCCAGCGTGCCGGCGAGTGTGGTCCAGAGTGCGGTCAGGCCAACGCTTGGACCGACGAAGCCGATGGTCATGGTGAAGAAGGTGAAGTTTCCGAGAAACCAGAACGGGCCCTGGCTCGACAGTTTGTCGGTACGCTCGCTCTCCGGGATGAAATCGATGGAATGACTCTCGACCACGGATTTGTCATCGAGGATGGACACATTCGGAACAGGCTTGGCGTCAATGTTCATGATGGACTCTTGTTTTTGGAAGATCATGACGAAATAACCGCATTCTTCTCGGCGCGTCCTTGCCGATTACCCTGTAGGAGCGAGCCTGCTCGCGATGAACCCAAGAACACCACGGGGTGTCAGGCTGCCCGCGTTATCGTTGGCGACCATCGCGAGCGAGCTCGCTCCTACAGGGATAAGGTCAACCGGGCAATGTGATCCACACCGCCTTGGTTTCGAGCAGGTAATCGAGCTGCTCCGCGCCAAGGTCCTTGCCGAATCCGGACTGCTTGTAGCCACCGAACGGCATCGACGGGTCGAGGGTGCCGTGGGCGTTGACGTAAACCGAACCCGCTTTCAACCGTGGAATCAGGCTGTGCACCTTGCCAAGGTCATTGGAATACAGTGCCGCCGCCAGTCCGTAGGCCGAGTCATTGGCCAGGGCCAGCGCCTCCTCTTCATCGTCGAAGGGTGCGGTGACCAGCACCGGGCCGAAGATCTCTTCCTGGACGATGCGCATGTCGTTGCGGCAATGGGCGAAGATGGTCGGCTCGACAAAGAAGCCAGGCCCCTCGACCGGCTGGCCGCCGTAGACCAGTTCGGCGCCTTCGCGCTTGCCGGTTTCGATGTACTCGCTCACGCGTTGCTTTTGCAAAGCCGATACCAGCGGGCTGATGAAGCAGTCCGGGTCCAGCCCCGGCGCCATCTTCAACGTCCGGGTGTAGGCAATCAGTTCGCGCAGGAATTCGTCGTAGACACTGCGATGAATGTAGGCCCGCGTACCGGCGTCGCACACCTGGCCGGAGTTGAAGAACACGCCGTTGGCGACCGCTTGCGCAGCGGCCGGAATGTCCGCATCGGCCAATACGATTACCGGTGATTTTCCTCCGAGTTCCAGAGTTAGTCGCTTCATTTCGTCCAGCGCAGCACGGCCGACGGTGCGACCCACCGGGGTTGACCCAGTGAAGGTCAGCTTGTCGATGCCGGGGTGGGTCGCCATGGCCGCGCCGACCACGCTACCGCGCCCGGTGACGATGTTGATCACGCCGTCTGGGATGCCCGCTTGCTGCACCAGTTCGGCGAAACGCAACGCCGACAGCGAGGTCAGTTCGGCGGGTTTGACCACCACGGTGCAACCGGTGGCCAGCGCCGCGCCGAGCTTCCAGGCCATGGTTTGCAGGGGGAAATTCCACGGTACGATGGCGCCGACCACGCCTACCGCTTCCTTGCGTGTATAGGCCAGATAATTGCCTGGCAGCGAAGGTTCGACGGTACGGCCGTGGAGCTTGGTCGCCCAACCGGCGAAATAACGCAGGGTGTCGACCGTGCCCTGAATATCGACGTCTTTGGCGAAAGCGACCGATTTGCCCATGTCGATCGATTCGATCTCCGCCAGTTCGGCAGCGTTTTCTTCAATCAAGTCCGCCAGGCGCTGCATCAGCCGTTCGCGCTCCGCCGGTTTGGCCTGGCGCCAGGCGCCACCGTCGAACTGTGCACGGGCGGCTTGCACGGCGCGGTCCAGATCATCCGTGGTGCCCATGGGAATGCGGGTGATCAGGCCTTCAGTCGATGGCTCGATCACCTCGGAAGTCTGGCCGTCGCTGGCCTCGACCCAGGCACCGCCGATGAACATTTTCTGGACCTTGCTGAGGAAGGTCTGGGTGGCTTCGCTGACACCGTATTTTTGCAGGTAATTTTTGACGATCGTGTCCATTTTTATTCTCTCTGCCCGGCGGTCAGGTCCCGCCGGGTCACTGTGGTTTCGATGATCAGGCCGGGGTGGCTTCGTTCATTTGCGCGCGCACTTTGGCCCGCTCGTGAAAGATGAAACCGATGCTGTTGAGCAGCAGTTGCGCCGCGAGAATCGAGGTCATGCCGGTCGGGTCATACACCGGTGCAACCTCCACCAGGTCCATGCCGACGATGTTGCCCTGGCTGCGTTTGGCCAGCGCCTGGATGATTTCCAGCACTTCGTAGTAGAGGAAGCCGCCGTGGCTGGGGGTGCCGGTGCCGGGGGCGATGGACGGGTCGAAACCGTCGATGTCGATGGTGATGTAGTAGTTGATGTTCTGTGGGATCAGCGCCAGCACACCTTCCACACCCAGGCGGCGCACGTCGCGCACCGAGAGGATTTTCGAACCGGCCGCATGGGCCGCTTCGTAGTCATCGCGGTTGGATGACGACACGTTGCGGATGCCCATCTGGGTCATGCCGACGATGTGGTTCATTTCCGATGCACGACGCAGCGGGTTGCCGTGGCCGTAGCGCACGCCGTGGCGCTCATCGGACGAAATCCAGGTGCGCATCGAAGTGGATGATGTGGATCGGGCCACGGCCCTCGATGCCTTGATCACCGGCGCGTGCACCGAATGATCGCCACGAGTACCACCGGCATGACGCCGGCATCGAGGATTTTGCGCACGGCGTATTCGGTGTTCTGGTTACTGGTGACCATATCGTGTGGACGATGTCGGCATCACCGACGTCAACCATGCGCACGTCGGCGGCGGTCAGGTACATCACGTCATCTTCGTGGTCGTAGGCGCCGGCATGGCCGAAGGAAAACAGCGTCGATGCCTCGCGAATGCCTCGTGTCCGAAGCGTGCGCCGGAGCGCCATTGGGTGCCCATGTCGTTGGGCACGCCGAGCACCGCAACGTCGGCGTCCAGCGCATCCCAGTCGGTGCACACC
>NZ_NKJI01000050.1 GCF_002277815.1 Pseudomonas sp. ERMR1:02 | reverse complement strand
TTGTTCGAGAAACTCATGACTACTCTCCACCAAGATCGGAAAAGGGTTGGAGCCCACTCAATAACCCGTACAGGCCGTGCAACGGCACGGACAGCCAGGTGGGGCGATTCTCTGCCTCGTAGGCCACTTCATACGCTGCCTTCTCCAGGCCGAACAACGCCAATGCGGCGTCTCGCCTTCAGGATCTTGCCATGCATGGCCAAGCGTAGCTGCCGCCAGCCGATAAGCGACCACAAATGCATGTTTTGCTTCATTTAAATAACGATCGGACACCCGCTGACGAGCGTTTTGCGCCGCCTCGGTGTTGTCGACGTTATGCACGTTGATCGCCATGGCTGCCGCGTAATCAAACGAACGCAGGACGCCGCTGACATCTTTGTACGGGCTGTGTTTGCCCCGTCGTTCGTACAGCGGTCGCGCTGGCTCGCCTTCGAAGTCGATCAGGTAGGCATCACCCTTGATAACCAGCACCTGGCCCAAATGCAAGTCGCCGTGTACGCGAATGCGCAAGCCACCGGCTGTCTGCTTCGCCAACGCCTGCACGTAACTGAAGATGGCTTTTTTGTTGTCCAGTAAATGGCTGACCAGGGTTTTGTCCGCCGGGTTCAGTTCGTTTTGATACTGTTTAAGCAACTTCAACGCATGCTCGATTTGTGCCACAACGTCTTTTGCCGACATTAGTGCATCTTTTTGCGTGGTGACCTGGGGATCGAAGTCCGGGTTGTTACTCGGCGCAGCCAGGACCTGATGCATTTCCCCCAGGCGTTGACCGAGCATGGCGGCGAAATCTTTCAACTCGCCAAGTGCGTTGTAATGCTGCTCCTGCTCAGACATGGCGTGCGCCAACTCGTCGCGTAGTGCCCGTTCGAGGTTGTTCTGCGTCCATTCCCAGGCGTCGCCCTGATTGCTCAGGTAGCCTTGGGCGATCATCAACAGATTGTCTTCGCCAGCCGCATCGCGCCGAATCACAGAACCCAGCAGCGGCGAGATATTGCGAAAACCGGCGTGCGTCAAGTACGCGCTCATCTCCAGTTCCGGGTGGACACCAGACGCGACCTTGCGGATTAGCTTCAGCACCAGACTGTTGCCGATCACCACAGAGCTGTTGGATTGCTCGGCTGACAGGTAACGCACCTCCGATTCAGCCGTAAGGCCCAGTTTTGCCAGCTCGGCGGTCGGCTCGAAGCGGATTTCGCCTCCATCGGAAGGCAACACCGTGCTGGTCTGCACGCCCTGCAACACTGCGCGGACATAGCTTTCCAGGCTGAACGCATCCGTGATCAAACCCACCTGAGGCCCACGGCGGACCCGCGACAGCGCCAGTTGCTGCGGCAACGCGGTCCCGACCTGCTCTTCGGCAATAAAGCCGAACGGCAGTTGGTAACGGCTGGTCTGGCCCGCGCTGGTCACTTCGATCTCACTCAACAACACCGGGTGCTGCGCATCACCAAAACGCACACCGTAGGCCAGGTTGACCTGTTCGATGGCCGCGTCCTTGCCGGCGAACCAGCGACGGTTCTGCAGCCAGTTCGGCAGGATGCCCTGCTCCAGCGTGTCACGTGACGGTGCTTCGAGCAGTTCTTCCATGCGTTTTTTCAGTACCAGCGTGGTGAAGTCCGGGAGGCTCTGCGCCGGCTCCACGTGCCAGCTTGGCATCTGGTTTTCCGCCGCCAGCACGAACCAGTAAAACCCGTAGGGCGCCAGGGTCAGCAGGAAATTCAACTGGCCGATGGGTGGAAACGCATTACCGCCGAGCATTTCCACCGGCACCATGCCGACGTATGCCGACAGGTCCAGCTCCGCCGCTTGCGCACTGCGCGAGACGTTGGCCACGCACAGGATGATTTCATGCTTGCCGTCCGCCCCGGTGACTCACGGGTGTAGGCCAGAATCCTGCGATTGGTCGGCGACAGCATTTTCAAGGTGCCGCGTCCGAACGCCTTGGATTGCTTGCGCACCGCGAGCATGCGCCGGGTCCAGTTGAGCAGCGAATGTGGGTCACCGGCCTGGGTCTCGACGTTGACCGACAGGTAACCGTATTGCGGGTCCATGATCGGCGGCAGCACGAGGCTGGCCGGGTCGGCGCGGGAAAAACCACCGTTGCGGTCAATCGACCATTGCATCGGTGTACGCACGCCGTCGCGGTCGCCGAGATAGATGTTGTCGCCCATGCCGATTTCATCGCCGTAATACAGTGTCGGCGTACCGGGCATCGACAGCAGCAAACTGTTGAGCAGTTCGACCCGGCGCCGGTCGCGCTCCATCAGGGGCGCCAGACGCCGGCGAATACCGAGGTTGATCCGCGCCCGACGGTCGGCCGCGTAGTAATTCCATAGATAATCGCGTTCCTTGTCGGTGACCATTTCCAGTGTCAGTTCATCGTGATTGCGCAGGAAAATCGCCCACTGGCAATTGGCCGGGATCTCCGGGGTCTGGCGCAAAATGTCGGTAATCGGGAAGCGGTCTTCCTGGGCAAGCGCCATGTACATGCGTGGCATCAGCGGGAAGTGGAACGCCATGTGGCATTCGTCGCCGTTGAGGCCTTTTTTATCTGTATCTCCGAAGTACAGCTGCGTGTCTTCGGGCCATTGATTGGCCTCGGCCGCAGCATGCGGTCCGGGTAATTGGCGTCGATTTCGGCGCGGATCTGCTTCAGGACGTCGTGGGTCTCCGGCAGGTTTTCGTTGTTGGTGCCGTCGCGCTCTATCAGGTACGGAATCGCGTCCAGGCGCAATCCATCGATGCCCATGTCGAGCCAGTAGCGCATCACCGACAGCACGGCTTTCATGACCTGCGGGTTATCGAAATTCAGGTCAGGCTGGTGGGAGTAGAACCGGTGCCAGAAGTACTGGCCGGCCACCGGGTCCCAGGTCCAGTTGGACTTTTCGGTATCGAGGAAAATGATGCGGGTGCCGTCGTACTTTTGATCGTCATCGGACCACACATAGAAGTCCCGCGCCGCAGAGCCTTTCTTCGCCTTGCGAGCACGCTGGAACCACGCGTGCTGGTCGGAGGTGTGGTTGATGACCAGTTCGGTGATCACCCGCAAACCGCGCTTGTGCGCCTCGGCGATGAAGCGTTTGGCGTCGGCCATGGTGCCGTAGTCGCTGTGCACGCCACGGTATTCGGCAATGTCGTAGCCGTCGTCGCGCCGTGGCGAGGGGTAGAACGGCAAGAGCCAGATGGTGTTGACGCCCAGATCGGCGATGTAATCGAGTTTGGCGATCAGGCCGGGAAAGTCGCCGATACCATCATTATTGGAGTCGAAATAGGATTTTACGTGAACCTGATAAATCACCGCGTCCTTGTACCAGAGCGGGTCCTTGATGAAAGTGGCTGCCTTGGGTTTCTTCGCCATTTGAAACTCCTGTTGAATTCGAAAGAACACCCCCGACGCAGATCGTTCCCACGCTCCGCGTGGGAATGCCTCAAGGGACGCTCTGCGTCCAGTGACGCGGAGCGTCACGGGCTGCATTCCCACGCAGAGCGTGGGAACGATCATGTGTCAGGTGGTAATCCGCCAAATCCCAAACGGCTGAAACGCCGGGTCGATCTGCATGAACTGGTACTTGCCATGCCAGGTCCAGCGATGGCCGTTCATCAGGTCTTCGCCTTGGGTGCTGGCGTCATCGGACAGGCCCATTTCCCATAACGGCAGTTCGAAATTCGCCTCCTGCGGGTTATGCGGATCGAGGCTGACCGCCACCAGAATGAAATTGCTGCCATCGGCGCTGCGCTTGCCGAAGTACAGGATGTTGTCATTCCAGGCGTTATAGACTTTCAGGCCCAGATGCGTGTGCAGCGCCGGGTTCTGCCGGCGAATCCGATTAAGCTGGGCGATTTCGGCAATGATGTTGCCGGGCGCGGTGAAATCCCTTGGGCGAATCTCGTACTTCTCGGAGTTGAGGTATTCCTCCTTGCCCGGAATTGGTGCCGACTCGCACAGTTCGAAACCGGAATACATGCCCCAAAGTCCGGACCCCATGGTCGCCAGCACCGCGCGAATCAGAAAACCCGCGCGACCGGACTCATGCAGGAATGCCGGGTTGATGTCAGGCGTGTTGACGAAGAAATTCGGCCGGTAGCATTCTCGCCACGGCGACTCATTGAGCTCCGTGAATACGTTGCCAACTCTTGTTTGGTGTTGCGCCA
Organism: Pseudomonas sp. ERMR1:02; assembly: GCF_002277815.1. GTDB lineage: Bacteria > Pseudomonadota > Gammaproteobacteria > Pseudomonadales > Pseudomonadaceae > Aquipseudomonas. Next base: position 2,335 of record NZ_NKJI01000050.1, on the reverse strand, counting down.
GGTGAAGTAGGTGTAGCTCTGGGCGTAACCGACCTTGCCGAGGCGCGCCATCATCGCCGGCGTAGTGAAGGCCTCGGCCAGGAAGATGACGTCAGGGTACAGCGCGCGCACATCGGCGATCAGCCATTGCCAGAACGGCAACGGTTTGGTGTGCGGATTGTCGACGCGAAACTGCTTCACACCCTCCAGCACCCAACCGACGACGATGTTGCGCAACTCGACCCAAAGACTGGGAATCGACTCGACGGCATAGAAGTCGACATTGACGATGTCCTGGTATTTTTTCGGTGGGTTTTCAGCGTATTTGATCGTGCCGTCCGGACGCCAGTTGAACCAGCCCGGATGCTGCTGCAGCCAGGGGTGGTCCTGGGAGCACTGGATGGCGAAATCGAGGGCGATTTCCAGGCCATGGTCCGCTGCCGCTGCCACTAGCCGACGGAAGTCTTCGCGGGTGCCAAGCTGCGAATGAATCGCCTCGTGCCCGCCTTCGGGGCTGCCGATAGCATAGGGGCTGCCGGGGTCATCGGGACCTGCGGTCAGGGAATTGTTCGGGCCTTTGCGATAGCTGCTACCGATCGGGTGGATCGGCGGGAAGTACAGGACGTCGAAGCCCATGTCCTGAATCATCGCCAGCCGTGAATGCACGTCATTGAAGGTGCCGTGCCGCGCCGGATCGTCGGTGATCGAGCGCGGGAACAGTTCGTACCAACTGGCAAACTGCGCAAGCTCACGCTCGACATCCACCGGGTACTCCGGACTTAGGCTCAGGAAAGCGCGGTGGTTGGCCTGAGCCATCAGCTCGGCGCTACGTTGGTGCAGAAACAGTGCGACCTGCTCGGTTTCCAGCAGCCCGGACAATTGATGCTGCAATGCCGCCAGTTGTTCGCTCAGTTGCCCTTCCGCGCGTTCGGCGGCCTGCTGAACGTGAAGACGGCCTTCTTGCAGTTCGAGGGTGACAGGTATAGCGGCGGCATGTTTTTTCTCCAGTTCATAGCGAAAACTGGCGAACTGATCGATCCAGGCTTCGATACAGAAGACATGGCGGCCCTGATTCTCAACGCGAAACCGGCCCTGCCAGGCATTGTTGCCCAGGTCGGTCATGACCTCACTGTGCCAGACCTCATCGCCATCGGCCTGCCAGCGTATCCGCACGGCCAGTTTGTCGTGACCGTCGGCAAACACTTTGCTGGTCACCACCACGTCCTGGCCCACCACGGCCTTGACGGCGAACTGTCCGCCATCAAGGGTCGGCATCGTGTTTTCGATCACGATTCGCGGCAGCAACAACGCCTGCGACAGCGGAATGTGCGGGTTGTAGCTCAATTCACCAGGTTTTTCAGCCGTCATCGAGCATCTCTCCAGTACGCCCCAAGGACGCTCTCGTGTCTGATTGTCATCCACAGCGGTCAGTCCTTCACCGAATGAACTCACTTAGGTTCCGAGCGACGCCTGCCTGCAAAAGTTCATCGGCAATTGGCTTGAATCAAATCCTTCAGGCAGTGGTCAATCCACTTAAGCACGACTTACGCCATGTGCCACTGGAGGCTTGAACAATGAACAATCCATTCCCGGCCGAAACACCGATCCGAACATCGACAATCCCGTGATTCCACCGACCGACCCGCAGCCGGTGCCCGAACAAGACCCACCGGGCACCCACCCGCCGCCGAGGGAAGAGCCGCCGACGACCATGCCGCCGGTGGTTGTGAGCCCATAACCTGTAGAGATCCCATGTAGGAGCGAGGCTTGCCCGCGAAGAACGATGACGCGTTCCACAGGTTTTACCGCGTTATCGTTCTTCGCGGGCAAGCCTCGCTCCTACAGGGGATCGCGTGCCTTATCGAGCATCCTCACGATTTTTGGCATCACGCTAAAATCGCCAACGCCAGAAACGTACTGACACCGCCGTCGCCTCCCTGCCCAGCCCGGCGGAAACGCCGATGGCAGCAGTCATCCACAACCCGGCGGCAGTGGTCAGGCCTTTGACGTGACCTTCATCGCCCTCCTGATTTTTCAGAATGGTGCCGGCGCCCAGAAAACCGATGCCGGCGATCACCCCCTGCACACCCGGCTCATGGCATCAGCCTGGGAACCGGACATCTGCGGGACCAGTACGAAGAGCGCCGCGCCCAGCGCCACCAGCATATGGGTGCGCACACCTGCGGCCTTGCCTGTGTGCTCGCGCTCGAAACCCAGAATGCCGCCCAGCACCGCCGCCATCAGCAGGCGAACGGTGATGCGCGTCAGTTGCGAGGCGTCGCCGATGTCGGCGAATTCCGCTTCCAGGGTCACCCAGACCTCATGCCACCAGGCGTTCATGGCGCTGTCCTTGTAA
>NZ_NKJI01000052.1 GCF_002277815.1 Pseudomonas sp. ERMR1:02 | reverse complement strand
TGGACCACAAATAGGCGTAGCTGACGTATCCGAAGAGATGAAGGTACTCAACCGAGGCAGCTCCCACTTGACGGGGATCCTTATTACTCGCGGTGCGGATCCAGCGACTTGCTTCTTCTAATATGCTCACGGCCCCAACAACGCGCCGCAAAACTCGCTTTCTGTGTTATTCGCAAAACCGATGATTTCGAGAAGGAACTCGTCCATCGCAGCCCCTCCATCGGCGAGAATTTTCCGACCTAGAAGGTCTAGCGCTTGAATGCCATTTGCCCTCATAAATCTGGGCAATACGTACATCCCGAACTAGCTGTTCTTGGCCCCACTCCCGGATATAGCCATGCCCGCCAAACACCTGTTGACCGAGTACACAACTTTCCAATCCATTGTCCGTGAAGAATGCCTTTGCCAGGGGGTTAGCAGAGCCACTCGACGCTGTGCCAGAGCACACTTGCTCAATTCAGTGCCGTACTTCGCTTCGTCTAGTTGCCCGCCGATATAAGTGGCCAAGGCCCTGCCCCCCTCGGTCAATGCCCTCATGGTGAGGAGCATTCGACGAACATCTGGATGGTTGATGATTGGATCAGCACCATGGGCACGTTCGTCGGGACCTCCCGGCGCACGACTCTGCAGGCGCTCGCGGGCATACGACACGGCACTTTGATAAGAGGCCTCGGCACAACCTAGTCCTGAATACCAATAGACAGACGCTCGTAGTTCATCATGGTGAACATCGCGGCAAGTCCTTTGTTCGGCTCGCCTACCAGCCAACCAGTAGCACCGTCGAATTCATCACGCAAGTGGCCGAAGCTTTAATGCCATCTTGTGTTCGATAGAGCCGCAGGACACCGCGTTATGGAGCCTAGTGTTCCGTCTGCCTGCACCAACATTTTGGGAACGAGAAATAGGGAAATACCTTTAGGGCCTGGCGGCGCATCCGAGAGCTTGGCCAGCACCAGATGAATGATATTTTCGGTCAGATCTTGCTCGCCACCGGTATAAATATCTTGCTACCGCTTATGGCATAGCTACCATCGGCCTGAAGTTCGGCCCGCGTCCGAATCATGCCCAAATCGGTTCCCGCATGGGCTTCGGTAAGGCACATAGAACCCGCCCAGCGTCCTTCGTACATCGGCGGCAGATAACGCTGCTTCAGCTCTTCATCTGCGTGTGTATCGATCAATAAGCCGGCACCACTGCTGAGAACCGAGTAAAGCGCAAAGCTTGAGTTCGCTCCGTAGAGCATTTCTTCAATCTGTACAGCGAGCATTTTGGGCATACCCAAACCGCCATAGGCCGGATTGCCAGATAGACCGACCCACCCGCCCTGCGCGTTGTTGCGTAGGCATCTTTAAAACCGAACGGTGTTGTCACCTGGCCCTCAGCCCACTGTGCACCTTCCTCATCTCCACTGCGATTTAGCGGTGCGATCAGCCACTGGTGACCTTTGCGGCCTCCTCAAGGATCGCAATAGCAGTATCGGCGTCTACATGCTCTGCCAATCCTGGAAGCCTCGCCCAGTGACTCGGCCCATCAAATACCTCAGTCAGCAGGAACTGGATATCACGCATAGGTGCCTGGAAGCGATTCATGTAGTGTTCTCAGAG
>NZ_NKJI01000043.1 GCF_002277815.1 Pseudomonas sp. ERMR1:02 | reverse complement strand
TTCGACTTTGATTCATCGACTCATGGACGAAAGGCATCCGACATCTGTAAGTGGGAGGCACACCATGAAACGTACTACGCTGATCCTCGCCGTCCTCATGACGTTCGGCTCCGCTGGCGCCTTTGCCGAAGGTGGGGCTGAACGAATGAGGTACTACTACGAAACCTTGCGCTATAACCAGCAACTGGCGCTGGGCAACACCACGCAAAGCCAGACCAATGAACTGCGGGTCCCGGACGATCAAACCGCGCAAATGACCGAGTCCTACAGACCGAAATGATTGTTACACCTCTCACTCTGTAGGAGCAAAGCTTGCTCGCGATGGGGCCAGCACAACCAACGTGGGTGTTAAGTGAACTGACGCCATCGCGAGCAAGCTTTGCTCCTACAGGTTGTCTGGATTAAAGCCCTTTGATCCAGAACATCATGCGTCCGTGCGCCCGGTCGAACTCGCCCGGGGCAAAGCCGAACTTGCCATAGGACGCCTGCGCCACCGCATTGCCTTCCAGTACTTCCAGGGTGATTTTGCAGCAGCCGCGCTGACGGGCGAGATCCTCGACTTTTTGCAGCATCCGCTGGCTCAAGCCCAAGCCACGAAACTTTGGCACCACCGCCACATCGTGCACGTTGACCAATGGCCGACACGCGAAGGTCGAAAACCCTTCAAAACAATTGATCAGGCCGGCCGGCTCGCCGCCGACAAAGGCCAGCACGCTGAATGCGTGGGGTCGCTTTGCCAGCTCGCCTGGCAAGTGTTGCAGTACAGTGGCGGGTAGAGAGTGACCGCCACCCATCGGGTCTTCAGCGTAACTGTTCAGCACCAGGCCAATCGCCTCGGCATGCACCGGGTTGGTGTAGCTGGCTTGCAGTACAAGTATTTCCCCGAAATCCATTTCCATCCTCGATCGCACATAATTGGCCCCGGCGAGGACTTCTCGCTGGAGTGCCACGCGAAGCTAGCGCGAGTAGAGGCGGCGCTGCAACTGAATCAACTGCTCCATCGTGTCGCAGATCAAAAAATCTCAGTCCTTGCCTGTTGCCGCATCGCGAAAACCACCTATTCGCCGCTTTGCGCCACTGCCGCACTGCCTTTGCTGACAAAGATCTGCGTCGGCAATTAAAATTGCGCAGCTTAAGCAACGCCAAAGGCCCCGCCCCCAGTTCGGTACGCAGATTCCACGTCAGCTCCAGACCGTCCGGTGCCTTAACTTGCACGCGGTAGTGGCTGCCGCTGTCGGTCAACGGCGTGACCCGGGCTTTTTCCAGCAGGCGGATCAGGCCCCAGGTGCCCTGGAAATCGCCGAACAAACGATCACCGGCACGCACGCTGGTCCAGGTCAGGCTGGTGCCCGGATGGCTGCTGAAACCGGGCCAGCTGAAGCGTTGCCAGCTTTCTTTCTGGTTGAAGTAGTGATGCTTCTGGCCGTTGAGCACGAAGACCGTTCCACCACGTCGCGCACGGCTTTGCCCTGCAGTTCGAAACTGATGCCCATGCCGCCGTCGGTGTAGAGCACGTCGGCCAGATGGCTGAGCTGGTTGATCGCGGTGAGGAACTGCGGGTTGAAACGCAGGCCCTGGCTATGCCGGGAATCGGCCACCCAGCGACTGCCTTCCTTGCGCAGCACCCCGCCCAGTTGCTGCTGCAAGAACTGTTCGATGCGCCCGGAATCGGCGCGGATCATCTGGCCGAGCATCGGCAGGGAGGCGTCGCTGTCGGTGACGGCGAACGGGTAACGGCCGGCGAAGGCGCCGTGCCAGTCGTTGACGATTGCGCGTTGCCACTGCGCGTTGAGGCCGGCGGCCGAGGGTTGCAGCACGCGCTGCCAGGCCTGTTCCAGTGGCTGCACGAACAGGGTCTGGCCAACGCCGTCCCACTCCGCGCCGAGGCTGGCGGCAACCAGGCTGCCGTAGGATTGGGTGTCGGTGAGGTCGACGTTTTGGCCTTGGAACACGCTCTGTGCCAAGGCCTGGGTCATGGCTTGTGGGTTGGGGGCGTTACTGACTTGTTGCAGTTTCAAGCGAACTCGGGTGACGCGGTTGAGGAAGGCGTGCAGGCTCAGGCGTTCGTCTTTGCCTTCTGCGTCTTTGCCCAACAGCGCCAGCAATGGGCCGAAAGTGGCGTCCAGTGGATGGCTTGGCGTTTGCTGCTCGATCATCGGCACGTTGTCCTGGCCGATCAGCTTCTGCGCGGATTTGACCAGTGAATCGCCCAGCGCTTGTCCGCGCATGCCGGCCTGTCCCTGATGGGCCAGGGTGTTCATCAGCGCGATCAACGGTGACTGACGCACGTCGCTCATCAGCGCCAGTTGATCGATCACCTCGCCGAGGCTGTCGACCGGTTGCCAGCGCAGGCTGTTGAGGAAGTCCAGCCAGGCGTTGGCGTAGTCCTGAAAATAACGTTCGGTTAGCTGGTTTCGGAGTTGGTCCGGGGTCAGTTCGGCGGCGATCAGGGTCTGGTTATCGCTAAGCACCCAGTCGATTTCCTCGCGGCGCGCCTCGGCGATGGCGTCGATGGCCTGGCGCACGTGGCCTTCCCAGGCTTGGCGGGTGAACACGCCGGGGACACTTTTTTTGCTGGAAAACAGCGCATGGACATCGGCTTCGCCGACCATCTGTTGCAGGTTCATCGCCGGGTAATGATTGGCGGCGTCGTCGAGGACTTTTTGGTAGAGGCTGGCTTGGGCGTTGCGTTGGCCTAACTGGCCGAGCAGCACCTGGCGGACTTGGGCGACCAGTCGTTTGTCGGTCTCGATGCGCCAGTCTGGGTGCGCTGCCAGTTGCTCCGCATAGAACTGCCAGAGGGTTGGCGACAGCAATTGCCAGAGGTCCGGCGAGGTACCGGCGCGCAGCGGTTGTGCCTCGCGGAAAGTTTGGACGAGGAAGGTCGCGTCGGCTTTGTGCGGGCGGGCCATCATCAGGTAGGCCTTGAGTTGCGCGTAGGCCGCAGGGGCGCGCTTGAGGCGTTCGGGGCTGTCTGGGGGCAGCTTGATCAGGGCGTTGAGTTGCTGCTGCAGCGTGGCCGTGGCCGGGTCGCGCATCAGGCGGTTGTTGGCCTCGATGTAATGCGGCCACAGCGTCGCCAGCAGTTGATCGTTGCGGTTCAGGCCGAAGCGCTGATACCAGGGTGTGCCGTGTTCGGCGCGGTAATCGGCACGGCCCAGTTCGCGTGTGACCTCGTTGAAGGCCAGCAGTTGTTCGTCGGCTGATTGTGCTTGTTGCATTGCGGTCAGCGCGGTTTGTACTTGGGTTATGTGCTCACGATTGCTGACGAACGACAGCAACAGACCGGTGCCCCATACCAATGCCAGGCCCAGCGCGAATACATAGCTGATGCGCGGGATGCTCCAGCCCAGACGGCGATGGAGATTTTTTTTGTCGCCCAGCACGCCTTCCCAGGCCGGCGTGACATGCCACAGATTCTTCGCGTGTGGATTAGCGCCTTGCAACGGCAAGCTGAACCACAAGCCGCGCAGTGGCACACCTCGGTTAAACAACTGCCATAACGGCCCAAGCGCGTTACGCCAACGGGCAATGCCCTCGACCTGCAAATCGCGGGACAAGCGCACTAAAAAGTCATGGTTCATGGAGTCGCGCATCTGCGACCAGCCTGTGCGGCGCACGGGATCGATCAGGCTGTCCAAAGCGGTTTCCAGATCCGGCGCCGTCGCGGCTGATGGCAGCAGGCAACCGACCGGCTGGGTCTCTCGCTTGCCCTGCAGCCATCGACTGTCACAGACCTGCCACAAGTGCAGCGGCAACTGCCAGCGCAGTTTGAGCGCCAGTTCTTTCAGGTGACGCACGCCGACGTCCATCGCGGCGGCGTCGGTGCTTTGGTTTTTGTTAAGTGCCCAGACCACGCCGTCCAGCGGGCGCAAGCGGGTCAGGCCGTGCCAGCGGGTGCGCCATGTTTGATGCAGCTGGCTTTGTGTGCTGCCGCCCCAGAGCAAAATGGTGTCGTGGCCAAGGAGCCATTTTTGGTCTTTAAGGGTGGGGCGATAGCGTCGATCTGGTCGGATTCGCCGACGATGAGGAGCACGCGAAATTTGTGGCGCCAGAAGGGGTGATTTTCGCGCAAGTATTTCTTTAACTCCGGCACCCAGGAGTCGTTTGCCGAAGGATCTTCTTTGCTCAAAGGCGAAGTCGGCATCTCGACCCATGCGCCCGCCAACTGGTTCGCCTGCGTTGCTGCCAACCGATCCCAAGCCAGCAGAATCACAGGACACAACCAGCACAGAGCAAACCAGATGCCGAGCCCGCGTAGCACGAGCTGCTCAAGCACCAGTCGCGGCCAGCCGAAATAATCGCCGCTCAGGCGGTACAGCAGGCAACCAAGCCCCACCAGCAACGCGGCGATCAAAAAATAGGCCAGTCCGACCTGCAGTGAAGAGCCCTGGTACTTCCCTTTAATCATTGCCATGAGGCACCGCCATTCCAATAGCCAATCGATTGTTTCCGTCCTGACTCAGCCAGCCACACGGCTGTCCGGCCTCCCTTGCTTGCAACAACGCCAGGGACATGCCGATAAAGGGCGCCAGTTGCGCCAACACGCCCCAATGTCCTGCCAACTGATGCTCGGCAGACTGCCAGCCACCTGCCACGAATGCGCCCTGACTGGTTTTATCCAGCGCCAGGCAATTCGGCGGCGGCGCGTCCAGCCCGGCGTAGCGCTGTATCTGCACACAGAGTTCAGCGGGCGATTCTTCGGGCTCGCGCAACAGGTACTCGCCCCTGTGCAATAACTGCTGGCCCCGGTGGCTCACCAGCCAGAGAAATCCTGCTTCACCGGGCAGATCTGGCTCGTCAGCGCTTGGTACCGAGACCACCCCGGCGCAGAGCACCCAATCCGCCTCATCGCGACAGTCGTGGTGGAACGCATCAATGAGCGTGTCCAGATCGGTCAGATCATCCAAAGGCATGCGCGCTTCGGGCAACACCACACCGCCCTTGGCCAATGCCTCTAAATAGGCGCTTTGACCGGCCTCATCTCCGACCCAGGCGATCCCTCGCAACGTCGGCCAGCGCTCGGTCAAATCAGGGAATTCAAGGGTCATGCGAGCCAGGCGCCGGGCCAATGCCGGAGCACGCTCACTGGACGAACCCAGCGACACCGGGCAACACAACATGGGCTGTGCGCCGCCATCGGGCTTCGATGGCTTGGGTGCGGGAGCACCGGCCATCAAGCCGTGATAATGGGTTTGATCATCGCCCACGGGGCCCAGTAGCAGCACCTGCTCCACCGGCAAACCCAGGCAGCGACGCCCCCACCAGCGCTGTACCGCGGCGTCAACCGTGCGCCGATACACGTCACGGTTAAACAGGCAGATCTGCCACCCCAGCACACGCAGCGCCAATGCCAATGCCCAGCACAACGGCAGCACGGCACTCCATAGCCACAGCTCCAACTGTGGCTGATCCTCTGGCCATAACGACAACAACACCGCCGACTGCAACCCCACAGCCACAGCAAAGTCAGCCACCAGCGTCGCCAGCGGGGTTCGCGCGGTTCGATAACATCCGGGTATTGCGGCGCCCGACTCATGGCGCCGACATCATTGACGAAGCGGCAAGGGAGCTGACCAGTTCGCAGCCGCACTCACACGGGTGTCCATTCAACGCCACGGGCTTGTCGTCCATCGTCGCTATTGAGGTGCCCTCCTTGATGCGTGTCAGGCCGTGCAAATCACAGCGGGCCTGATCCCCCACGCAGGCCACCGGCATACCAAACGCCTCGTAGTGACCTTCAAGCACTTCACCACCGAAAGGGCTGAGCGAGTCGCCCATGCGTACTAGAGGCAGCATCAGACGCCCTCCCCGGTGAGTTCGAACAAACTGCCCGCTTCGCGCAGCATGGCGGTGGTTCGATCGATAATCTGCGCATAGTTTTCCTCGGCAATCTGCTGCTTCAGCTCAGCCGCAACCTGGCCGATATGCGCCGTCGGTTTCAGCAATTGCGCGGCCTCCGGCAGGAACGGCAGCGCCACACCCCGCGCCTTGTCGATCACTTGATAACCGATGGTGGCGCCACCGATACCCGCGGCCAGCCCGCCAACCCCGCCCAGCGCACCACCGCGCTTGATGCCGTAAACCGTTGCGCCGGCCAGCATGGCGACGCCGAGTATTCGTCCAGCCACCACCACCGGTGACAGGTCCCGGCTGTTTGCATTGCCGAAATACATCATGCGATAGAAGAAATAACCGGCCCACAGCTCACGGGATTTCAACGCGTCATGCATGAACCAGGCGCGTGAGTCATGTATCTGGTCATCGAACAACGCGACCACCAGGGCCATGCGCGGGTCCTTGCTGGGCGTGCCTCGGTCATCGCGGAACAATTGTTTGGTGCGCAGATCGCCTGCGGCCCTGATCGCAGCGTGGTCTTGCAGCTCATCGTTTTCATTGAGCAGGTAGATGGCGTCGCGCAAGATCACATCGGTGATCGTACCGGCCGCACTGGTTTGCTTGCGGTCGAAGCCTCTGTAGTCACGTTTGAATTCCGCAGCCGCCTCGCTGAACTGGGTCTTGTCGATCTGCGGTTCGTAGATGGGCGGGCCGGGGTGGTTCGTTGCCGCTTTGGGCGCTTTCAGCCGATCGGCCAAGACGATTTTTTCTGCTTTTCGTAGGCTTCGCGTTGTTGTTCGGTCTCGTAGGCAGTGATTTCGTTGGCTTGGGTGAAGAACGGCTGATGTTTGTAGCTGTCGTTGTTCTGCAACGGGTCATTGGCATAACGACCGATACGCCAGCCGGTGATCCAGCCCAGTTGATCGGCGAGGGTTTCTTCCACGGTGGTGCTGAGTGGTTGTGGTTTGTACTCCCACGGGTTTGTGTTGGTGGGGGTGTCGGTGGTTATGCCTGGCAGGGTGTGGCGCCAGGCGTTGAAGCGTTCGATTACTTGGAGGCTGATGTCGAACTCAGTATTAGTTACCTCTGAGATAACTCGCCATGCCTTATATGGCGATAATATTTCTGGCAGCACCGTTTCCGGCACCTGCAACGGTGCGCCGGCAGCGAAGGCTTCGGCATACATGTCATGCAGGACGATCTGTGACACCAACTCATTGGTGCCGCCTCGGGCTTTGCCCTGGTCATTCTGCGGATAACCACCACCGACATCGGAATGCACACCGGGGTACACCACTTCATAGGTGTTGAGCGGGTACTGACCATCCTCATTGCGGATCGAGTCCAGCGGGAAGCACGAACGCTGCTCGAAGGCCGCGACGAAGTGCCGGCAGCGTTTGACAAAGTTCGGAAATTTTGCAGCGTCAGGCAGCAACTGACTGTCATCGGCCCAGTCCATGTGCCCGGCAAAAAATGGCGCCGCATGGGCGATGCCGACCGAGGCGACGGTGTCCAGCACACCAAGAAACTCGACGCTGACTGGCAAACCTATCAGACGTTGTTCGGGAAGCTCGGCACCAGTCGGCGTCTCGAACAACTGGCTCAGCCAGGTCACGAAGGTGCGAGCCTCTGCCGCGCCGCGTGAGAAGCCGTATACGAACAGTTTGATTCCCAGCACCTTAGTTGCCGGGACTTTTCTTTGCATTTCTCCAAATCCCCCAGCAGACCTTTCATGATTCGCCGCCGTTTGCTTTCCCCCAGGACGCCCATCAGCGGTGCCCTTAAGGTGCTCATTTCCTCAACCTTTTCCTTGGCGACTTTACGGTCAATTTCTTTCTTGTTGTTCAGTGAAAAAGACAATGCACTGGCCACCTGTACCAACGCCCAGTTGATCCGATCCTCCCCCCCTAGCGAAAGTCAACCCTTCTTCGCTGTAATCCAGTTCGCCAATTTCCGGAAACGGTGTGCCGACGCCAGGCATGTAAAAAGAAAAGTAACCTTCTTCTTCTGCCTTCTTGCCTCTCAGCGATGCATGGAAAAGCTTGGCGATATTGCTCGGGTGATCCTTCTTCGTGTCATTGAACTCGTTATTGTTAGTGCCATCGAAGAACAAACTGATGTGTAGGCTATGGCAGCACTCAAACCCCAAGGACTGTCCTTTGGAGTCGACGCCTCGCTGGTGACAAACCTCCTCGGCGATTTGCTTTTGTAATTGGCTGTCACGGTCACAACATCACTAGGCAAGCGCCCCTCCACAGGAAAAATCGGCGGTGCCCATACCTTGGCATTTTGACTCTTATTTACTTCGGACATACGGCTGGCTCCTTCATATCCTGTGGTTCTTTAATGGGGTTATTGGGTGATCCGTAACCCCAACACGAAGTCGTGACCTTTATTGATTGCAAGTTAAGAAATGCACACTTAAACCACACGATTCCGTTCTTGGCCACTCTGGAATATCCACTGTGGTGCTGTAGTGCTGATATTTAGCTTTGTGTTTGGCCTGAGCGGTTCTATAGCCATCAGTTCCTAACGGCGGCCATTTTGAGTAAGCATAAGGATCGGTATCAACTTCCCATTCAATATTGGCTTTCAAACCGGGACGCCATTTAGTCGGCAGAATAATGCAGCAAGACCGTCCCCTCCACCGTCGGCCCGATAGCCATTAACCGAGAGCCAGTTTATATATTCAACGTATGATTAACTGCCTGTATATTCCCCCCGCCATATCATTGTCGGCCGTGGAACATCCCACCAATACCAATCCAAACAAACCCAACAACCACCGTACCCTGGGTTTTTCATTGTATTTCCATCACCGATCACTCCCTTAGTTCATTTCAGGCTGCATGGGAAAAATCCCGCACGAGGATCTTTCCCATACCGCCTTTCTGGTGATTATTCTTGCCATTCTCGTATGTTAGTTCGATCGAAGAACAGACTGATGTGCAGACTGTGGCAACAATCGAACCCCTGGGACTGTCCTTTGGAGTCGACGCTTCGCTGGTGACAAACCTCCTCGGCGATTTGCTTTTTGTAATTGGCTGTCACCGTCACAACATCACCAGGCAAGCGCCCCTCCATCGGAAAAACTGGCGGCGCCCAGACTTTGGCGCTTGAATTACCTTTCACTTCGGACATACGGCAGGCTCCTTCATATCCAGAGGTTCTTTAATTGGGTAGTTTGGCGAGTAATACGACCAGCACGAGCTCGTCACCTTCACTTTATTACAAGTCAGAAAATGCACAGACAGACCACAGCGCTCCGTTCCCGGCCACTCTGGAATATCCACTGTGGTGCTGTAGTACTGATATTTAGCTTTGTGTTTGGCCTGAGCGGTTCTATAGCCATCAGTTCCTAACGGGGGCCATTTTGAGTAAGCATAAGGATCGGTATCGACTTCCCATTCAATATTCGCCTCCAATCCAGGACGCCATTTCAGCGGCATGATGATGCAACAAGAACGCCCCCCCGCCGTCGGCCCTATAGCCATTAACCGAAAGCCAGTTAATATTATTCAACGTATGGTTAACTGCTCGTATATTCCCACCCGCCATTTCATTGTCCGCCGTGGAACATCCCACCAATACCAATCCAAACAAACCGAACAAACATCGCACACTATTTTTTTCATTATTATCTCCATCATCGACCACTCCCTTATTTCATTTCAGGCTGCATGGGAAAAAGCCCGTATGGCCTCTTTCCCATGCAGCCTGAAGAGCGACACAATATTTGGAGCGATACCCTGATCATTCTGCGGATAACCACCCCCAACATCGGAATGCACACCGGGGTACACCACTTCATAGGCATTGAGCGGGTACTGACCGTCCTCGTTGCGGATCGAGTCCAGCGGAAAGCACGAGCGCTGCTCAAAGGCCGCTACAAAGTGCCGGCAGCATTTAACGAACTTCGGAAACTTCGCGGCGTCAGGCAGCAACTGACTGTCATCAGCCCAATCCATGTGCCCGGCAAAAAAAGGTGCTGCATGGGCGATGCCGACCGAGGCGACGGTGTCCAGTACACCGAGAAACTCAATGCTGACCGGTAGGCCGATCAGACGTTTTTCGGGAAGCTCGGCACCGGCTGGTGTATCGAACAGCTGGCTCAGCCAGGTCACGAAGGTACGAGCTTCAGCGGCGCCGCGCGAGAAGCCATATACGTACAGTTTGATTCCCAGCACCTTAGGTTGCCTGGACTTTTCTTTGCATTTCTCCAAATCGCCCAGCAGACCTTTCATGATTCGCCGCCGTTTGCTTTCCCCCAGGACGCTCATCAGCGGTGCCCTGCAGGTGCTCATTTCCTCAACCTTTTCTTGGCGACTGTACGGTCAATTTCTTTCTTGTTGTTCAGTGAAAAAGACAATGCACTGGCCACCTGTACCAACGCCCAGTTGATCCGATCCTCCCCCCCCTGGCGAACGTCAACCCTTTTTCGCTGTAATCGAGTTCGCCGATTTCCGGAAACGGCGTGCCGACACCGGGCATGTAATAAGGAAAGTAGCCGTTATCCTTAGCCTTGTTTCCTTGAATTGATGCATGGAAGAGCTTGGCGATATTGCTTGGGTGATTTTTCTTCGTGTCGTTAAACTCATTATTGTTAGTGCCATCGAAGAACAAACTGATGTGCAGGCTATGGCAGCAATCGAGCCGCTGGGACTGCCCTTTGGCGTTGACGTTTCGTTGGTGACTATGCTCCTCGGCAGTCTGTTTTTCGTAATTATTAGTTACAGTCACGACACTACCCGGCAAACGCCCCACCACCGGAAAAACAGGCGGTGCCCAGACCTTGGCATTTGAATTATTTTTACTTCGGACATACGGCTGGCTCCTTCATATCCTGTGGTTCTTTAATGGGGTTATTGGGTGATCCGTAACCCCAACACGAAGTCGTGACCTTTATTTGATTGCAAGTTAAAAAATGCACGCTTAACCCGCAAGAATCCGTTCCCGGCCATTCTGGAATATCCACAATTGTTTTATAGCGCCGGAAATTAGCCTCATGTGCAGCCCACGCTTCTTCATCAAACCCATACCCAGTTGTTTTTCGTTTTATTTTTGCATAAGGCTCCGGATCAACTTCCCATTCAATATTGGCTTTCAAACCAGGACGCCATTTGATCGGCATGACAATGCAGCACGAACTTCCGCCACCACCGTGAGCTCTATAACCATTGACGGAAAACCAATTAATCGCATGCAGGGTATGGTTAACCGCCTGAAGATTCCCCCCGCCATTTCATTGTCCGCCGTGGAACATCCAACCAATGCCAATCCAAACAAACCCAACAACCATCGCACCCTGGGTTTTTTCATTGTTATTTCCATCACCGATCACTCCCTTAGTTCAATTCAGGCTGCATGGGAAAAATCCCGAACGGGCTTCTTTCCGCAGCACCTATTTCTTCTTATACCTAGAGCACTGCGTTGGCTGTACAAGCATTTACGTCGAATCATAGAACTTAAGCTTCTCCTTATCGGGAAGCCCATTGTCAGCCTGACAATATTTATCCAGAAGGTAGCCTTCGAACTCCCGATCAGCGATCAGTTTTCTCTTGTGGTCGCTGTGCAATAGCATCGTGTCGACAACGAAGTCCACGGGCATACCGAGCACAATAATGAAGGGGCACGCGATACTCAGATAACAAACTACAGGTGTGTAGTCGTAACCTCCGCGGCCTTCCAGGGTGAGCATGGCCCAATCATATGAATGGCCGGATAGTAATAGTTCGAACTATAGTTTTTTCGCGACGACGCGTCTCGCTCAATCAAAGTCCCGCAGCCGACAATTGAAAAAACAACACCCAATAACGGTACAGCTATCATGCGCTTCAGCACGTTCATATCCTTCACTCGTTTATCCCTATAACGCGCCACGAGCATTAAACAGCTATCAAACCGGCACATTGGAAACAGGCAGTTCTGCCGAATGTAGTGGCTCAAATCGCCAAAGTAATTTTCGCGTTCGGCTTGCAGGATCAATGAGTACAGCAAGTTGAAACGCTGTTCCCGAGTACCTGCCAGATGATCAAACTCACCGCCATTGAGCATTCGCTGAGCGTCGCCGATGCAACCAATCCGTGCGCATTGCTCATCACTGAGACTGACAAAGGGACTGACTTCGACGCCCGTCTGCTTCTGCAGGCGAGTGCCCGGCACCCATTGCGGCTGACCGTCGCGATCAAGCCAGCCCCAGCAGCAGGCGACTTGCAGGAATCGGCGCGCTGTTCGCGGGTGAGGATGGAGTTCATCAGCAGGGAAAGATTCGCGGATCGTAAAAACGCAGCAAGCCGGCCTGCCCGCCCCACTGCATTTGAAACAGGTCTTGCAAGGCATGACTCAGTTCTTCAAACCGCAGGACGTGACCAGGACCATCAACCTGGCCTCGGATGCGCCGTGTTCGATCAGCTCTTCCAGCCAGGCCCTGTGTTGCCAGATGGTCAGGTCCAGGCGCATCAACAGCGGGGCCTGGTCCAGCAGCTTTTCTTCCGGCGTATCCGTGAACAAAGAGAACCATGGCGCCGTGGGGTTCAATACCTGCAACCCGGGAACCGCACAATGGCTCCAATCAGCCTGATCAAGCAAAAGATTAACTTCCTGTAATTCGGCTGAGGCGCACACCTGTTCGATCTGCTCCAGCCATTGGATAGGCGTTTCCATCTGTATGTCTCCTCAATCAACCTTGGCGCATCAGCAAACCAATGGCGTTGTTCCGGGCCTTTTTCAGGCACTCTTCACACACCGATTTGGGCAACACCATCAACGGGATACGCTGGCCGCCAGGCCCCTCCCAGATGTGCTGCCCCCTGTAGCGAATCTTGGTGTGGCTTTCGAAAAGGAGCCCTTCGTCCGGGTCGAGATGGATCCCCACATTTCCGGTGCCGAGCCTGATGCCTTTTTTCGGCCAACAAATCCAGACGTCCCTGTACCGATTGCACGGAGATGTCCTGCTGGGCTAACAGGTTCATCGGGCCGCCATGGGACTCGATATCCACTGGCCCTCGCCGGACACCAGGCGCATGCCTTCCCGCTGGGCAAGTAGCGAAATGCCTTTTTTGGCGTGTGCCGACAGGCGCTGGTCGGCGGCGAGGTTGATGTCGTCCTGGCTTTGCAGGTACATCCCTTCGCCGCTGTCGAGCAGGAGGCCTGCCGGGGTGACCGCGCCGATGCCGTC
>NZ_NKJI01000054.1 GCF_002277815.1 Pseudomonas sp. ERMR1:02 | reverse complement strand
TTTCATCACCGCAGGCTTTTTTGTCCTGCTGGGTGCGACGCTGGCCAGCTTCTTCTTCCAGATCAGCGGTCTGCAACTGGCGATCAGCGCAGGTTTCGTGCTGTTCTCCTCGGTCTGCATTCTGTTCCAGACCAGTGCCATCATTCACGGCGCGAGCGCAACTACATCATGGCGACCATCAGCCTGTATGTATCGATCTACAACCTCTTCATCAGCCTGTTGCAGCTGTTCGGCATCATGAGCCGCGACGACTGATCGCAAGCCTTGAGTAAAAAACCCGCTTCGGCGGGTTTTTATCGCCTGCGATTTGTGCGAACAGCTAGGCCATCGGCGGCAACCGGCGTTTGACCGGGTTTTCTTGACGATCGCGGTTTGGTTTCAGCGTGGGTGTTGGGCGGTCGAGCAGGTGTCCAGTTGCTCCATCGAGCGTACGTGCAGGCGCGCGATGAAGCAGTCGTCGCCGGTCACCTTGTCGCACTCTGTAAACTCGGGATCGCCATGATTTGCCGTTCCACTTCCTGTAACTGGCCTGGCAGCGGGCGAACGCGCACAATGGCCTGAAGTTGATAGCCGAAGCACTTCGGATCGATTTCAACGGTGTAGCCCTTGAGCACACCACGTTCCTCGAGGCGACGCAGGCGTTCGGCAACGCTGGCGAGGACAGGCCACTGATCTGCGCCAGGGCCTTGAGCGAGCGTCGCGAGTCTTCCATCAATGCCGTGATCAGCACTTGGTCGATGTCATCGGTCATGGCGAAAACCTCTATTAGGCTGTTATTCAAATCGCCTTGATAAAAAAGGCAGATGCCGAGTTTAGCCTGATATTGCGCTGGAGAAGCGCCTTGGCTGATTGGCATACTTTGTCCACAAACAGAGGAGTCTGAAGATGGACAAACAATACGTCGCGGCTCGTTCGAAATGACTGCCGCCATGCTGATCTCCGGGACTATCGGCTGGTTTGTGCTGGTGTCGGGGCAACCGGTGCTGGA
>NZ_NKJI01000049.1 GCF_002277815.1 Pseudomonas sp. ERMR1:02 | reverse complement strand
TCACAGGTCAGACGAACGAGACGTTTGATTCGGGTTGGCCAATCGAGATCGTGGGCTTGTACGACACATCATCCATGTCCTGTAGCAAGACATCCAGACGATGTCGGATGTAACCGGAGAAGAAGGGCTTCCTTGCTCGGGAAGTAGTCGTACAGCGTGCCAATCGCAACGCCTGCTTCCAGCGCCACCTCGCGCGTGGTCAACCCAGGCCAGCCATCTCGCTGCCAAATCCGAACAAAAGCCTGGTAAATCGCTTCGACGGTAAAAATCGCCCGGGCCTGACTCGGCCGTTTCAATGGCTTTGCACGGGGATTGAGGGCGGCGTGTTGGCCTTTGCTGTTTCCGAACCCGCTCTTCATCGGCTGCCACTATTCTTGTGCTATCCGCCACGGTGTCGCAGCAGGAGACTGAAGGATGCAAAGTTTTAGCACGGTAACACGGCTGATTACCCGTAAAAACGCTCTTGACCAAAGTCGTATCGAGCAGCATCAGCGCAGTCTGGTTCCGGCGCCCGGAGAGGTGATTGTGAAGATTGATCGTTGCGCGTTGACGACCAACAACATTACCTACGCTGCTTACGGCAATTCGATGAACTACTGGGGCTTCTTTCCTACAGGGCTTGCGGATTGGGGTCACGTCCCGGCCTGGGGCTATGCCGATGTGGTGGCCTCGGATGTGCCAGGCATCAAGGTCGGTGAGCGCTTCTACGGTATTACCGATTGCCAGCCATCTCTGGCTGCGCCCGGAACGGGTCACTGAACGTGGTTTCTACGACGGTGCCGAGCATCGGCTCGGGCTGACCTCGGCCTACAACCAGTACACCCGATGCAGTTGGGACGCGTACTACAGCCCCGGCACCGAAAACCTGCAGATTTTGCTCAAGCCGCTGTTCCTGACCTCTTCGATGCTCGCCGATTTTCTGCAGGACAAGCAGTTCTTCGGTGCGACTCGCCTGGTGTTCTCCAGCGCTTCGAGCAAAACCGCCTATGGCACCGCGGCCTGTCTGGGCAATCATCCTGCTTTGGAAAGGGTGGCGCTGACCTCGGCCGGCAACAAAGCCTTCGTAGAGCATCTTGATTGTTACGAACGCATGGTGTCTTACGCTGAGCTGGCAAGCGTAGCCAATGACCGTCCGACACTTTACGTGGACTTCTCCGGTGACCTGTCTCTACGTGACCGGGTGCACCAACATTTTGCGGGGCAGTTGATCTACAGCTGTTTCGCGGGATCTGCGCAGAGTACCCATGAGGCACGGCTGACGGCGATCGAAGGCCCGCAGCCGGTGTTCTTTTCGCGCCGATCCAGATTCGCAAGCGCAATGCCGATTGGGGGCCGGAAGGGGTCAGTCAACGTGTCGGCGAGGGCTGCTGCAATTTTTCCAGAAGGTGACGGCAACTGAAAAACCGTTGCTTGAGGTGGTAGAGAGCCGGGGTTACGAGGCGGCGCAGGACGTCATTGCCCGGCTGTTTCACGGCAAGATCCCACCCGTCGAGGGGCATGTGATCCTCCTTGAACTCGGTTTTAAGCGGCGTTTTGCTTTACTGAATATCGAAATTCCATATATCACGCCTCGTTTGCCTAGAGGCGTGCTTCTACATGTCCGACTCCCGTAGCCCCGTTGATATTTTCAAGGCCTTGGCCGATGACACCCGCAGTCGGGTCGCGCTGCTGATCGCTCGCGAAGGCGAGCTCTGTGTGTGCGAGCTGACCGCCGCGCTGGACTTGAGCCAGCCGAAAATCTCTCGCCATCTGGCGCTATTGCGCAGTCATGGATGCTGGCGGATCGCCGTCAGGGGCAATGGGTGTATTACCGATTGCACCCGCAGTCAGCACCTTGGGTCATCACCATGTTGCAGGAAGCATTGGCGGCCAATGTCGAATGGCTATCGGCCGATGTGGCGCGTTTGCAGGCGATGGCTGACCGGCCGGTTCGCTGCTGCTGATCTTCTTCCTATTTCTGTAAGGCAAACGCCCATGCTGGCAGCGTCACTGATTTTCCTGTTGACCATCACCCTGGTGATCTGGCAACCCAAGGGCCTCGACGTCGCTGGAGCGCGGTATCGGCGCGGTGCTGGCGCTGATTTCGGCGTGGTGCACCTGAGTGACATCCCGCTGGTATGGCAGATCATCTGGAATGCCACTGGCACGTTCGTCGCGCTGATCATCATCAGCCTGTTACTGGACGAGGCCGGGCTGTTTGCCTGGGCAGCGCTGCATGTGGCCCAGTGGGGGCGAGGCAACGGGCGCAAGTTGTTCGCTTATATGGTGCTGCTCGGAGCGTTGGTGTCGGCGTTGTTCGCCAATGACGGTGCAGCGTTGATTCTCACACCCATTGTGATCTCGATGCTCCTGGCCTTGCGTTTTTCTCCAGCGGCGACCCTGGCGTTCGTCATGGGCGCCGGTTCATTGCTGACACCGCGAGTCTGCCGCTGGTGGTGTCGAACCTGGTGAACATTGTCTCCGCAGACTTCTTCAATATTGGTTTCAACCGCTATGCGGTGGTGATGATTCCGGTCAACCTGGTGAGCGTGGCCGCGACCCTGGCGATGCTGATGTGGTTTTTCCGTCGCGACATTCCCAGGGCTATGACCCTGAGCAACTGGAGCACCCAGCGTCCGCGATCCACGACAAGGCGACGTTTTACGCCGGTTGGGTGGTGTTGATTATTCTGTTGCTCGGCTGTTTTGCACTGGAACCGCTGGGGATTCCGATCAGTGCGATCTCGGCGGTGTGCGCCGCCTTGCTGCTGGCCATCGCTGCCCGTGGTCACAAGATTTCCACGCGCAAAGTGATGAAAGAAGCCCCGTGGCACATCGTGATTTTCTCGCTGGCATGTATCTGGTGGTCTACGGCCTGCGCAACGCCGGGCTGACCGGGTATCTGGCGGGGTGGTTGAACGGCTTTGCCGAGTACGGCGTTTGGGGCGCGGCGTTGGGCACCGGGGTGCTGACAGCGCTGTGTCATCGATCATGAATAATTTGCCGACGGTGCTGATCGGCCTGTTATCGATTGATGCCAGCCAGGCGACGGGCGTGGTGAAGGAGGCGATGATCTACGCCAACGTCATCGGCAGCGACCTGGGGCCGAAAATCACCCCGATCGGCAGTCTGGCAACGCTGTTGTGGTTGCATGTGCTGGAGCGCAAGAATATTCAGATTGGCTGGGGGTATTACTTCAAGGTCGGGATTGTGTTGACGGTGCCGGTGTTGCTGGTGACGTTGGCTGCGTTGGCTTTACGGTTATCCATTTAGACCGTATCGGCCCATTCGCGGGCAAGCCTCGCTCCTACAGGAACGCAATCCTTGTAGGAGCGAGGCTTGCCCGCGAAGAGGCCAGACTTGTCACCACACCTGCCTCAACCTTGCCCCGGAACATCCGGCCAAAGATCCGCCACCAGAAACAACCGCTCGGCTTCTTCCCAATCACCATTGGCATTTTCTGTCAGCCGAACCAGCAGTTGCGCCGGTGCCAGGGGCGACAACTCACTCAACCACGCACTCAACTGCCCGGCACTCCAAGCCTGCTCGGCGGGGTAGTGCGCCGGCGCCAGCCAGGCGTGGCGGGGCAGGGGTTGCCAGCGACCGGGCGGACTTTGCCCGACAAATTGCGCCCAATCCTTTTGATGCAGCCAGCGACCGCGCAAGTGTTGTGGATGCGCGCCGCTCGGGGGCGCCGCTGGCCCCGGCCATGGATAGAGCAAATAGCCGCCCAGCCACAAGTGCGCACTGAACTGCCGGATATCCAGCGCCGCCAGCACTTCGCGCTCTCGGGGCGCGCGGAGATCGGCAGTTGGTGCTGACTCAGATGCGCCAATTTGCGGTCCAGTCGATCGTGGCAACCGGGGCCGAGCCACTGCGCGGTGTCGTGTCCATCGCCATTTTGCGGGCCTAGATAAAGCTTGATCGCCAGTTCCAGGTGATGCACGCCATCGCGATCACGCAGCAACATGTCCAGCTCGCCCAGGGTATGGCCTTCGCGGCGGATCGGCATGTTGGCGCCAATCAATTCGATACCGGGCGCATGTTTGACGGCAAATTGCCACAGACGCTCGTAGTACAGGCCCAGGCGCCGGGTGCGGGCCTGGGCCAGCCAGTGCAGCAATCCGTAGCTGTCCTGATCCAGTTGGCGCAGCCAGTGTTCCAGACGCTCCGGTGCCTGTACCCAGTCGCTGCCGGCCAGGGGGTGGCGTTGCGGCCACGGCGTGCCGGCGAGCATCGGCGGCGCGAGGATGACCCACGCCAGGTCGCGCACTTCGGGGTGGCGCAACTGGTGGGGTAACTGCAACAAATCTGGAAATAGGATCATCTTGCGAGCATAGCCTCAAACAGGAGCGCGTCCTTGTCGCTGAAAGGATTTTGTCTATCCCGAGCTTTCGCCCATAATCGTGCTTTTCGCCGTCGCAGGCCCCCGCGCACTAATTAGGAGCCCCATGGAGCAATTTCGTAATATCGGCATCATCGGTCGCCTGGGCAGTTCTCAGGTGCTGGATACCGTCCGCCGACTGAAACGGTTTCTGCTCGATCGTCACCTGCACGTGATCCTCGAAGACACCATTGCCGAAGTCCTGCCGGGCCACGGCCTGCAGACTTCGTCGCGCAAGATGCTCGGCGAAGTGTGTGACATGGTGATTGTGGTCGGGGGGGACGGTAGCCTGCTCGGCGCTGCCCGGGCGCTGGCCAGGCACAATATTCCGGTGCTCGGATCAACCGGGGCAGCCTGGGCTTCCTGACCGATATCCGTCCCGATGAACTGGAAATCAAGGTCGCCGAAGTGCTCGACGGCCACTATCTGGTGGAAAACCGTTTCCTGTTGCAGGCCGAAGTCCGTCGTCATGCCGAGGCCATCGGTCAGGGCGATGCGTTGAACGATGTGGTACTGCACCCCGGTAAATCCACGCGGATGATCGAGTTCGAGCTGTACATCGACGGCCAGTTCGTCTGCAGCCAGAAGGCCGACGGCCTGATCGTCGCCACGCCGACCGGTTCGACCGCTTATGCGCTGTCGGCGGGTGGCCCGATCATGCATCCCAAGCTCGACGCTATTGTAATTGTGCCGATGTACCCCCATACCTTGTCAGTAGGCCGATCGTGGTCGACGGCAACAGTGAGCTGAAAATCGTCGTGTCCAAGGATATGCAGATTTACCGCAAGTCTCGTGTGACGGGCAGAACCACTTTACCTGCGCGCCCGGCGACACCATCACCATCAGCAAAAAGGCGCAGAAGTTGCGGCTGATCCATCCGCTGGACCACAACTACTATGAAGTCTGCCGGACCAAGCCGGCTGGGGCAGCAAGTTGGTGGTGGAGGCGACTGATGCTCGATCCCGCGCGTAGCTACGACCTGATCGGTGACGTGCACGGTTGCGCTCTGACCCTTGAGCATTTGCTCGACCGGCTCGGTTATCACAAACAAACTGGCGTCTGGCGCCATGC
>NZ_NKJI01000056.1 GCF_002277815.1 Pseudomonas sp. ERMR1:02 | reverse complement strand
GGGTGCCGTCAGATTGCTTTCGGCAATCAATGCAGCGCAGAAGTATTGGTCCCAGACGGCTTTACTCTCGGACGCCTGCTTGTTCATTTGGTCGGAGATCATATTCGACTCCTCTAGATGAAAGAACACTGCCCATTCTACGCCTGGGCTGCGTGACAGTGGGGTCTCGGCCTGTCGGGGCGACGCAGATACGTCGGGTTACAGAATCCACCGCAGGAGAACATGAGACGCGATCCACGATGACGCCTCGACCACCGTCCATTGAAGCAGGAGACAAACGGACAAGTAAGCCGCGAAGAACTTGATCATCGTTCGCCTCCCCATCAACTGCTCTCCCACTCAAAAAGACAACGACACTTGGTCATGTGTTCTGGTTGGATGCAATTGGTGGCTAGCAGTTCAATGTCAAATCGAACTGGTTTTTATTCGGCACCCAGCGGCTACCTGAGCAACAGCCTCAAATGATAATATTTCTCGTATAAGCATGCGCCCCCCGTTTTCTGACCATCATGGGCAATGCGTGATGCTGGCGGACGTAACTCTCTCCAATGTCGCGACACAAGTTGCTGATTCGCGGTAACCATCCGGGCAAAACGCCTTCCTGATGCCATCGCTTAGGGTCAAGGTGAGTGCGAACAAATTCCTTACATGTTTTTACATCTTCGAACCCAGCGTACAACGGCAACTTACATCGCCTTCCAATAATCGGCACCGGAATAATAAAAAGACCGATTACATGGAGAGTTTCTAATGCCCTTTACCCGTACTGTTCTAGCGTTGTCCCTTGGCCTGATTTTTTTGCAGAGCCAGGCACAGGCGGCGCCGCCGCTGTCGCTCACTAACGGCAACTCCGAGCTGACTGCACAAATCAGTAATGCGTGGATTGAAATCAACAAGACCGCGCTAGAGCATAATATCCGCACCCTGCAAGCCGAGCTGGCCGGCAAGTCGAAACTCTGTGCGGTACTGAAGGCCGACGCTTATGGTCATGGTATTGGGTTGGTGATGCCTTCGGTGATCGCGCTGGGTGTACCGTGTGTAGCGGTCGCCAGTAACGAAGAGGCGCGAGTGGTTCGCGAAAGCGGCTTTAAAGGCCAGTTAATCCGTGTTCGCACCGCCTCCCTGGGGGAGCTGGAAAATGCGCTGCAGTACAACGTCGAGGAACTGGTTGGCAACCTCGATTTCGCTCGCCTGGCGGCCGATCTTGCACATAAACACGGTCGCAAACTGCAAGTGCACATCGGCCTCAACTCAAGCGGCATGAGCCGTAACGGCGTGGAAATGGCTACCGAGCAGGGTAAACAAGACGCGCTGGCGATCACCAAACTGCCGAACATCGAAGTGGTTGCGATCATGACCCACTTCGCCGTGGAAGATAAGGACGATGTGCGTAAAGGGCTGGCTATCTTCAATGAGCAAGCCGCCTGGCTGATGGACGTCGCGCAGCTTGATCGCAGCAAGATCACCCTGCACGCCGCTAACTCCTTCGCCACCCTGGAAGTACCCGAATCGCGCCTGGACATGGTGCGCACGGGCGGCGCGTTGTTTGGCGATACCGTCATCTCGCGCACGGAGTATCGGCGCGTGATGCAGTTCAAGTCGCATGTGGCCTCGGTCAATAGCTATCCCGCTGGAAACACAGTGGGTTACGACCGCACGTTCACCCTGACACGTGATTCGAAACTGGCCAACATCACGGTCGGTTACTCCGATGGTTATCGCCGCGTTTTCACCAATAAAGGTGTGGTGTTGATCAATGGTCATCGCGTGCCGGTGGTGGGCAAGGTGTCGATGAACACCGTGATGGTCGATGTCACGGATGCACCCGACGTCAAGGCGGGTGATGAAGTAGTGCTGTTTGGCAAGCAAGGCGCAAGCGAAGTCAGCCAGGCTGAAGTCGAAGAGATCAATGGTGCGCTACTGGCCGACCTCTACACCGTCTGGGCAGTGCCAACCCGAAAATACTGGTCGAGAAGTAATCCCACCATTATCGTAAATCACAGGATCGGCGTTCACATTGTCCAATGTGAACGAACCCTTATTTTGTGACCGCTTTGAAGAAATCCAGACAACAAAAAGGGCCCACCTTTCGGTGAGCCCTTCTAGACCGCCCAGCAGAGCGGATTTTGTTTGGTAGGCGCGATTGGACTCGAACCAACGACCCCCACCATGTCAAGGTGGTGCTCTAACCAACTGAGCTACGTGCCTGCTGTGAGGCGGCATTCTACGGAATTCCGGAGGGGTGTCAACACCTTTTTTCGAGCTAACCCTATGAATATGCAAAATATTTAATTTTGCGACTGCAAAGAAGATTTTGCGGTGGCTGGCGGTCGATTTTTAACTCGGGTAGGATCGTTGCACTCGTAAAATATATTAAACAGAGGCAGCAGGATGGCGAACACCCCTACCCAGAGTCCTACTACGCCGCATCGGCCAATGCGGTTGCGCCGCGCCCGGCTTTGCAAGATAACGTGGAGACTGATGTCTGCGTTATTGGCGCCGGTTATACCGGTCTTTCTGCGGCATTATTCCTGCTGGAGAACGGTTTCCGGGTGACGGTGCTGGAAGCGGCGAAGGTGGGTTTCGGCGCGTCGGGGCGTAATGGCGGCCAGATCGTCAACAGTTACAGCCGCGATATCGACGTGATCGAGCGCAGTGTCGGTCCGAAGCAGGCTCAGTTGCTGGGACAGATGGCATTCGAGGGTGGGCGGATCATTCGTGAGCGGGTCGCCAGGTACAACATCCAGTGCGATTTGAAAGATGGTGGCGTATTCGCCGCCATCACTGCCAAACAGATGGGTCACCTGGAGTCCCAGAAGCGTCTGTGGGAGCGTTTCGGTCACACGCAGCTTGAACTGCTGGATCAGCGACGCATTCGTGAGGTGGTGGCCTGCGATCAATATGTCGGCGGCATGCTCGACATGAGCGGCGGGCATATTCACCCGCTCAATCTGGCGCTGGGTGAAGCGGCGGCTGTGGAGTCGCTCGGCGGCACGATCTATGAGCAATCGCCGGCGGTGCGCATCGAGCGTGGTGTAAATCCGGTGGTGCACACGCCCCAGGGCAAGGTCCGGGCAAAATTCATTATCGTGGCGGGCAATGCGTACCTGGGCAATCTAGTGCCGGAATTGGCCGCCAAGTCGATGCCATGCGGCACTCAGGTCATCACCACCGAACCCTTGGGCGATGCGCTGGCGAAAAGCCTGTTGCCTCAGGATTACTGCGTCGAGGACTGCAACTACCTGCTCGACTACTACCGACTGACTGGCGACAAACGCCTGGTATTCGGCGGCGGCGTGGTGTATGGCGCTCGGGATCCGGCGAACATCGAAGCGATCATCCGGCCGAAAATGCTCAAAGCCTTTCCGCAGCTAAAAGATGTAAAGATCGACTACGCCTGGACAGGAAATTTCCTGCTGACTCTGTCGCGTCTGCCCCAAGTCGGGCGACTGGGCGACAATATCTATTACTCCCAGGGCTGCAGCGGCCACGGCGTGACCTACACGCACCTGGCGGGCAAGGTCCTGGCTGAAGCGTTACGTGGCCAGGCTGAGCGTTTCGACGCGTTTGCCGACCTGCCGCACTATCCGTTCCCTGGCGGCCAATTGCTGCGCACTCCGTTTGCGGCATTGGGCGCGTGGTACTACGGACTACGAGACAAGTTCGGGTACTGACCAACACCACAAATCTTTGTGGGAGCGAGCTTGCTCGCGATGACGATTGATCATTCGACAGAGATGTCGACTGATCCAACACCTTCGCGGGCAAGCCTCGCTCCTACAGGAGTAAAGTCAGAGGCGATCCCGCCCAATGCCGCTGCGAATCCGCAGGATATCGGCGAGAACAGCCAAGGCAATTTCCGCAGGCGTCTTGCTGCCCAGGTTCAAGCCGATTGGCGCATGAATCCGCGCCAACTCCCCTTCCCCAAACCACCAATGCGCCGCAAGCGCTCGAAGCGCTTTTGCGATGTCTGCATAGAACCCATCACACCGATATAGAACGCCTCGGTGCGCACCGCTTCCATCATTGCCAAATCATCAATTCGCGGATCATGGGTCAGCGCCACCACCGCCGTATCACTATGACAGCCGCCATCGGCGATGAACACTGACGGCAGTTGGCGACGAATCTCCACGTTATCCAGCACCACACCTTGCAGTACTTCTTCGCGTGGATCACACAGAATCACCTCGAACCCCAGGCCCACGGCAAATTCCGCGCAGGCTTGAGCCACGCTCGAATACCCGGCCAGCAACAAACGCTGAGCCGCGCCGATGCGTAGCCGAACCCGATCGATTTCTCGCTCGACGCGTGAACCCTGTTCGCGATCATCGAAAAGACTGCGCGCGCCGCTGGCCAGGTCGACCTCACGGATCAACCGGCGTCGGCCCAACAGCGCCGACTCCAGTTCGCGCAAATGCGCCTGCACTTCGCAATCAGACTCAAGCGTCTCCACCAGCACATCGAGCACGCCGCCACAGGGCAAGCTGACCCGCGAGCGCGGGTCGTCGCCCTCGCCGTAGCGCACGACGCTGATCGCTTGTTCAAACGCACCTTCGGCGACGCGTTCGAGGAAGTCCTCTTCCACGCAGCCGCCGGACAGCGAACCGATCCACTGCCCTCGGTATTCACCGCCAGCAACGAACCCGGCGCGCGCGGCGCCGAACCGTAGGTGGCGAGGACGGTGCACAGCCAGACACGCTGTCCGGCCGACGACCACTCCAGCGCCCGGCGCACCACTTGCAGATCCAGATGCTGCATGTCAGTGCGCCTTGTGCTCGAGCGGCGGCGCATCCGCGCGCAGCGTCTGCACTTGGTTCACCGCCAGATCACTCGCCTGACCACCCCAACCCTGGCGCAGGTAGTTCAACAAATCAGTCAGCTGCTCGTGACTGAGCTTCTCGGCAAAACCCGGCATCGGTTGCATGCGTTCGAACCCGGCAAATTTCTGCTCGCCGATACCATCGTCGATCACCCGCACCAGGTTGCGCGGATCCTCCAGGCGCAGTGTGGTATTGCCGCGCATGGCCACAGCGATGTGCGGCTTGCCTTCGCCACCGACCGCGTGACAACCGGCGCAGACGTTCAAATACCCCTGACGGCCGCGCTGGGCACTGGCACCGAGCTTGTCCAACGGCACATCAGTCAGCATCTTCGTCGCCGGCGGTTGATCGCCGAGCAGAAACGTCGCCATGGCCGCCAGATCCGGGTCATTCAGGCCCTGGGTGCTGTTGTGGAACACCGGGAACATCTCGTTGAACATCGTGCCCTGAGCACTCATACCGTGCTTGAGGAACGTGCTCAGGTCCTGATGATTCCAGCCGCGAGCCGCCAGGTCATTGGCCAGCAGGCTCGGCGCCAGGTAACCGTTGAGCAGGCCGCCGGTCATGCGCTTGTCCTGCTGCATCGCCCCCGGCAAGCCGCGAGGCGTGTGGCATTCGCCGCAGTGACCGAGTACGTCGACCATGTATTGGCCACGCTTCCAGGCCTCGCTTTTACCTTCGGTCGGCGCCAGCTTCACGTCCTTGCCGTAGAGCATGTTCCAGCCCATCAGGCCCAGGCGAACGTTGAACGGGAAGCTCAGGCTGGTCACCGGCTCGGCACGTTCGATCGGCTCGACGGTTTTCAGGTAAGCATGAATCGCGTCGGAGTCTTCACGAGGCATCAGCTGATACGAGGTGTACGGCATCGCCGGGTACAGGTTCGCACCATCGCGGCGCTTGCCTTCGGTCAGCGCGGCGAAGAACTCGTCATCGTTGTACAGACCGATGCCGTGCTCTTTGCTCGGGGTGATGTTGGTGCCGTAGATCGTGCCGAACGGTGAGACGATCGGCAGACCGCCCGCGTACGGTGCACCGCCCGGCGCGGTATGGCAGGCCATGCAATCGGCGGCGCGGGCGAGGTATTCGCCGCGCTTGACCTGATCATCCGCCTGCGCCAGCAATACAGGCGCAGCCAGCCCGACCGCCAGCGTCAGGCGGGTAAGTAGATACTTCATGCTTAACCCTCCTTGACCAGGCCGAGATCGGTCAGCACATTGCGCGTGGCGCTGTAGTAGCGCACGTATCCGGTGCATCGGCAGATGTGATGGCCGAGGCTATCCTCGATGACTTTTCCAGCTGGCTTTTCACGATCGGATGACGCTGCAGTTTTTCCACCAGCACCGTCGCGGCGTTGACGAAACCTGGCGCGCAGTAGCTGCACTGGAAGGCGAATTCGTCGACGAAGCGCTGCTGGATCGGGTTCAGCTCAGTGACTTTTCCCTGTTCGTCGCGAGTTGCGTGGCCTTCGATAGTGCGTACCTTCTTGCCTTCGAAATAGTGTGCGCCGGTGATGCAGGTGCGCACTTCCTCACTGGTGCCGTCGGGGTTGTCGACGATCACCACACAGGCGTGGCAGATGCCCTGGCCGCAGCCCAGGCGCGAGCCTGTGAGGTTTTTGTATTCGTGCAAGTAATCGATCATCGGCAGGTCATCAGGGATGTCCACCGGGCCGACGGTTTGACCGTTAAGGGTCAGTTGAAGCGGACGGTTAGCCATTGAGGGCCTCCTTGATGCGTGCAGAAGTGATGGGCAGGTCGCGAACGCGTTTGCCGATGGCGTGGGCCACGGCGTTGCCGATGGCGCCGACCACCGGGATCATCACCACCTCGGCGATGCCCTTGGACGGGTCGCTCGGCGACAGCGGCGGCAGGATTTCTGCGGTCTGGTTCCACACCGCTACGTGCCGCGCCATCGGCAAGCGGTAACGGTTGAAGTTCCAGTCACCCTCCCCCGGCCCACCTTCGTACAGCGGCATTTCTTCCATCAATGCATGGCCGATACCCATGGCGATGCCGCCTTCGAGCTGGCCCTTGACCAGCTCCTCCACCAGCACCCGACCGCATTCGACCCAGGAGTGATGGTTGAGCACCGTCACTTCGGCCGAGCCCTTGTTCACTTTCAACTCCACCAGTGTTGCCACGGGGCTGTAGTAAGTCACTGCTGCATTGTTCAACTGGGTCACCGGGTAGGCGATGTTCTGCCGATCCAGCAGATGGAAGCCGGCGCTGGTCATCTGCGCCAGTTTCGCCTTCGGTGCACCGTCGCCGTACTTGACCGCCAGACCATCGAGCGGCAAACGCTCACGCACGCCGTCGATGCTGTATTCGGCCTCGGCCCAGCTCCAGCGGTTAAAACCGTGCACCGTGGCGCCGGTAACCAGACCGCGCTCATGGGCACGCTTGGCCAGCATCGCGAAAGGCAATGGTTCCATGCCGTTGGCGGTGAGTTTGCCATCGACCCAATGGGCGTCTTCGCGGCGCACTACATAAGGGTTGGCCTGGCCACCGTAAGGACCTTGTCGCCAGATTTCCAGTGCTGCCGGCCACAAGCCGTGGTTGAACAACACGCGCGCCGCTTCACGGGTGGCATGGCTGAAGTAATAGGCGGAGTTGGTCGCCGACGACGCCGAAGCGATCTTGCCGACCCAGCGCGGATTGCGCAGGAAGTTGTCCTGCTCGGCCTGACTCATGATGTAAGGGTTGCCGCCGGTGATCAGCTGCATCTCTTTCCAATCGGTTTCGCCAGTCTTCACTTCGTGCGCCGCAAGACCGAGGAAGTCGGCCACGACCATCGCTTGTGAAGTGGACATGCCGGTGCGATT
>NZ_NKJI01000036.1 GCF_002277815.1 Pseudomonas sp. ERMR1:02 | reverse complement strand
TGAAGGTGATGCGCGGTTGCGGTAACGCCGCGAGTTCGGCGCGTGTTTGCGCAGAGCCGAGATAGCGCAACGCGCCGTAGCCCAGACCTTTGTCCGGCACGCTGCGCAGTTGTTCCTTGATGGATTTGATCGAGGCGCCGAGGTCCGTGGCAGGCATGAGATTGACCGGGAACAGGCTGGTGAACCAACCGACGGTGCGGGTCAGGTCGATGCCATCGAACAGATCTTCGCGGCCATGACCTTCGAGCTGGATCAGCGTGTTGCCCTGCCCGCTCCAGCGGCAAACGGCGCGCGCCAGTGCGGTCAGCAACAGGTCGTTGACCTGGGTGCGGTAGGCCGCCGGGGCCTGCTGCAGGAGCTTGCGGGTTTGTTCGGCGTCGAGCGTGAGTTCAAGTTTGTGTTCGAAGCGGTTTTCCAGCGCTCCATTCGGGCGCTCGCACGGCAGGTCGTTTGGCGCGTCTTGCAGGTGGATTTGCCAGTGGTCGAGGCTGTTTTCGAAGGCTGGAAGATGATCCTGCAAACGTGCGACCCAATGCTGGTAGCTGCTGGTTTTCGCCGATGCCGCAGCACCGTTGTAGAACTGCTGGAGGTCTTCCAGCAATACGCGCCAGGACACACCGTCCACCGCCAAATGATGAACCACCAGCAGCAAACGTTCGCTGCCGTCGGCCATGGCAACAAACAGTGCGCGCAGCAATGGGCCGTTGTGCAGGTCGAGACTGCGCTGGGCTTCGTCGCACAGGGCGTTGAGTTGTTCGACCGATTGCGCCTGGCGTTGCCACAGCACCGAGTCGGTGGTCGGCACGGCATAAGCCTGCTGCCAAGCGCTGTCGGTCTGTTGATAACGCAAGCGCAGGCTGTCGTGCTGGGTCAGCAATTGTTCCAGGGCTCGATCGAGTGCCTGGACGTTCAATGTCTCGCGCGGCACCAGCAGCAGCGACTGGTTCCAGTGTTGGCGCTGAGGGATGGCTTGTTCAAGAACCACTGCTGCACCGGCGCCAGCGCGACTGCACCCACCGCCGGGCCTTGATCAATCAGCGATTGTTCGCCGCTGCGGGCAGCCTGGGCCAGGCTGCGGACGGTCTGGTGCTGGAACAGATCCTTGGGACTCAAGACGATCCCGGCCTGCCGGGCGCGGCTGACCACTTGCATCGAGACGATGGAGTCGCCGCCCAGTTCGAAGAAGTTATCTTCCAGGCCGACGTTGTCGATGGCCAGCACGTCTTGCCAGATCGCCGCGAGGGATTTTTCCAGCGCGCTGCGTGGCGCGACGTGTTCGCGCTTTTGTGCGGTGCCGTCAACTGCCGGCAGGGCCTTGCGGTCGAGTTTGCCGTTGGGGGTCAGCGGCAGGTGTTCGATAAACAGCAGGAACGCCGGGACCATGTAGTCCGGCAGATGCAGCCGCAGTGCTGCTTTCAGGGATTCACGCAGGGTCGCTTGCGCATCGCTGTCGCCGAGCAACGCAGGCGTGCTCGGCACGATGTAGGCCACCAGTTGCTGACCGCTGGCGCCGTCCTGCGCCAGCACCGCCAGCTCGCGCACTGCGTCCTGTTGCAACAGCCGCGCTTCGATTTCGCCCAGCTCAATACGGAAGCCGCGCACCTTGACCTGATGGTCGATGCGACCGACGTATTGCAGGGTGCCGTCGGCCTGATAACGGGTCAGGTCGCCGGTGCGGTACAGGCGCTCGCCGGTGCTGGAAAACGGGTTCGGCACATACTTTTCGGCGGTCAGGCCTGGCCGCGCCAGATAACCACGGGTAATACCGGCGCCGCTCAGGAACAACTCGGCGGACACGCCTTGCGGCACCGGTTGCAGATCGGCGTCGAGCAGATAGCTGGCGGTGTGCTTGAGCGGCCGACCGATATTGGCGCGGCCACCGGCTTGGCGACGGGTCCAGGTGGAATAGGTGGTGTCTTCCGAAGGGCCATACAGATCGTAGACGTGCTCGACGGTCGGCTGCTGATACAGCGCTTCCACCAGGCTCTGTTTCAGCGGCTCACCGGCGAGGTTGATGATGCGCACGCCTGGCGGAATCTGCCCGTCGCGCTGCAACGCATTGATCGCCGACGGCACGGTGTTGATCAGCCGCACCTGATCCCGGGCCGGCAGTTGCGGAAGCTCCAGGGCGTTGCGGGCGATGATCACCGAACCACCGTTGGCCAGGGTGACGAACAGCTCCCACACCGACAAATCGAAGCACACCGAGGTCGAGGCCAGCACGCCTTGAATGTCGTCGCGGCTGAACACCGACTGCGACCATTCGATCAGCGCCAGCACGTTGCGGTGGGCGATGGCCACGCCTTTGGGCTTGCCGGTGGACCCGGAGGTGTAGATCACGTAGGCGAGGTTGTCCGGTGTGACGCCAGTGACCGGGGCGCTGGCTGGGTAAGTGGCCAGCGAGAGGTTGTCCATCAACAACACGGTGGTGTCGTCTGCCACGGTCAAGGTCGCGGCTACTTCTTCTTCGGTCAGCAGCACCAGTGCGCGGCTGTCTTCGAGCATGTAGGCAACGCGTTCGGCCGGGTAATCCGGGTCTAGCGGCACATAGGCGCCACCGGCCTTGAGCACTGCCAGCAATGCCACCAGCAGCTGTTCGGAACGTTGCATGGCCACGCCGACCCGGACTTCGGGGCCGACGCCGAGCTCAACCAGTTTGTGCGCCAGGCGATTGGCTTGCTGGTCGAGTTCGCTGTACGTCAGCTGCCGGGTGGCGAAGGTCACCGCCAATGCATCCGGCTTGTCTGCGACTTGCCGGTTGATCAGCTCATGAATGCACAGGTCCTGGGCGAAGCTGTCGTCGGCGCGGTTCCAGTCATGGACGATGCGCTGGTACTCGGCCTGCTCCAGCAACGGCAAATCGCTGATGCGTTGCTGTGCATCGCTGACCATGCCCTGTAGCAGATGTGTCCAGTGTTGCGCCATGCGCGCGATGGTCGCGGCGTCGAACAGATCGTTGGCGTAAGTCAGCGCTGCGTGCAGCTTTGCGCCCTTCTCGCACGTGTCTAGTGTCAGGTCGAACTGGGTGGTGCGCCCTTGCCATTCGATCACGCCCAGCGCCAGGCCAGACTGTGTCGTGACAGTGGAAATATCCGCGACCTGCGGCTGGTGGTTGTACATCACCTGGAACAACGGCGTGTGGCTGAGGCTGCGTTCCAGTTTCAAGGCTTCGACCAGTCGCTCGAACGGCAGGTCCTGGTGGGCCTGGGCGCCGAGGGCGGTTTCCTTGATGCGGCGCAGCAACTCGTCGACCCGGGTCTGGCCGTCCAGTTGGGTGCACAGTACCTGGGTGTTGACGAAGAAGCCGATCAGGCCTTCGATCTCGGCGCGGTTGCGGTTGGCGATTGGCACGCCGACGCGAATGTCGCTCTGCCCGGTGTAGCGGTGCAGCAGCACGTTGAAGGCGCCGAGCAACAGCATGAACAAGGTGATGTTGTGCTTTTGCGCAAAGGCCCGCAGTTGCTCGGCCAGTTGCGCGTCGACGGCGAATTCGTAGTGGGTGCCGCGATAGCTCGGCATCGCCGGGCGCGGATGATCCGTGGGCAGTTCCAGTACCGGATGCTCGTCACCCAGCTGCGCCTGCCAATAGTCGAGCTGACGCGCCTGCTCGCCGGCCTCCAGCCAGCGGCGCTGCCACAGGGCATAGTCGCTGTATTGGATCGGCAATGCTGCCAGTTGCGGTTGTGTGCCGGCATCGAAGGCGTCGTAGCAGCGGATGAACTCGTCGATCAGCACGTTCATCGACCAGCCGTCGGACACGATGTGATGCAGGGTCAGCAGCAGGACGTGTTCCTGTTCGGCGAGCTTAAGCAGCGTGACGCGCAACAGCGGGCCGTTGCCCAGATCGAACGGCAACACCGATTGTTTCTCGGCGGCCTGGGTGACTGCCTGTTCACGCTCCGTAGCTATTAACTTGCTGAAATCCACATGGTCGATCACCAGCGGCGTGGTGGCCGGTACTTGTAGCAGGCTGTCGTCGGCCTGACGGGCAAACACCGTGCGCAGGGTTTCGTGGCGCGCCACCAGGCTGTCGAAAGCCTGTTCCAGCGCCCCCAGGTTCAGACGGCCGGTCAGGCGTACTGCGCCGGGCAAGTTGTAGGCGCCGCTTTGCGGGTCCAGTTGCCAGAGAAACCACATGCGTTGCTGGGCGTACGACGGCGCCTGGCGATCCTCGGCGTCGACGCCGGCAGGAATCGGAAACCGGGCGAAATCAATACCTTCCTTGTGCAAGGCCGCAAGGAACATCTGGCGCTTTTGAAGGGGCAACCCGATAAACCGGCGAGCAAGTTTCAAGGAGTCTTCAGCATTCATTTCTGGGTATCCGGATCAGTGGCGGGAAGCACAAAGGCACGTCGTCCCTATAGAACGAATGCAGACCGGAAAAATTAGCGAATGAGAGTAAGTGTCAGAAGGGAGGGTAATGCGGGGAATACACTTGTAGGAGCTGGCTTGTCGAATCGTCGCACCGCAGCGAAGGCGGTGGGTCAGGCAATATCAATGTCGCCGGTCCTGGCCCCTTCGCTGGCAAGCCAGCTCCTACAGGGGGCTGTGTCAGGCGCTGGCGGCCGTCGCATGCCGGCGATGAGGCACTTGCAGCTGATCCTTGATCACCTTGAGCACCTTGGCCTCATGCTCATGAATGAAGAAGTGCCCGCCGCCGAACATGTCCACGGAGAAGCTGCCACGGGTTTCCTTGCTCCAGCCGATCAACTGCTCGGTGGTGGCCCGGTCGGCCTTGCCGCCGAGTACGTGCACCGGGCATTTGAGCAATGGCCGCTGCAGCGGCTCGAAACGCCCGCACAACTGGAAATCGGCACGCAGAATCGGCAGTGTCAGGCTCATCAGCTCTTCGTTGGCCAGCACTTCCTCGCTGGTGCCGTTGAGCGTGCGCAGTTGCTCGATCAGTTCGGCGTCGGTCTTGGGTTGGGCAAAACCCCGATCGTAGTCGGCACGTAGGGTTGGCGCGGCGGTGCCGGAGGCGAACAACGCCACCGGTTCGGGCAGCTGAGCGCGCGAAACGCATGGGCCATCTCACAGGCCAGCAACGCGCCGAGGCTGTGGCCGAACAAGGCGTAGGGCGCCTGGAGCGTGGCTTTTGTTCCTGCGCCAGTTGCAGCGCGAGCCGGCGCATGTCGGTGTGCAACGGCTCGCCATACCGTGCGCCCCGCCCCGGCAGTTCCACCGGCTGCAATTTCAGCCATTGCGGCAGTTTGCTCCGCCAGCGGCTGTAAACCATGGCACTCGCGCCCGAATAGGGCAGGCACAGCAATGTCAGCTGGGTCACCGGGC
Source organism: Pseudomonas sp. ERMR1:02 (assembly GCF_002277815.1). Classification (GTDB taxonomy): domain Bacteria; phylum Pseudomonadota; class Gammaproteobacteria; order Pseudomonadales; family Pseudomonadaceae; genus Aquipseudomonas. The sequence continues at coordinate 13,128 of NZ_NKJI01000036.1, read as the reverse complement.
TTACCTCGAAAAGTTGTCTGTATAGGAAAACGGATGAGCGCCGCGAGAAATTAGTCGTATAAACATTCTTGTAGGAGCTAGCTTGCTCGCGATGGTGTGTCAGCCGCATTGATGTCGACTGACACACCATCGCGAGCAAGCTAGCTCCTACAGGTGGTTCATCATTTCAAATGGCGGTAGCTTTGCACCGCAGAACCCAGCACGACCACCCCCGCCGCAATCGCCACCCAAAACCCGCTACGCGCCCCGAACGCATCCACCAGCCAACCTGAACTGGCAGCGCCAATCGCCACGCCGATGCTCAACCCGGTGACCAGCCAGGTCAGGCCTTCGGTGAGTTTGGCCGGCGGCACGATCTGCTCCACCAACGCCATCGCAACAATCAGGGTCGGGGCAAAAAACAGCCCGGCGACAAACACCGCCACGGACAAACCAAGAATGTTTACCGCCAGCAGCAGCGGCAAGGTAGTCACAGCCGTCGCCACTCCGCCGTAGAGAAACAGTCTCGGCAGCGGCACTTTCGAGCGCAGCGCGCCGAATGCCAGCCCGGCCAGGCACGAGCCGAGCGCATACACCGACAGCACAATACTCGCTGCCGCGGGTTGACCCTGCTGCTGGGCGAAGGCCACGCTGACGACATCGATCACGCCGACGATGGTGCCCATGGCGACCATCAACAGCATCAGCAACTGGATGTTCACGCAGCGGATGATCGAGCCCGAATGATGCGCTTCATGGGGATGCACCGGCGGCTCGGTGCTGCGTTGCAGGACAAACGCCGTGACCCCGATGGCCAGCATCAGCAACGCCGCCAATGGTCCTGCCTCGGGGAACGCCACCACGCACAGACCCACTGACAACGGCGGCCCGACAATAAAGCAGACCTCGTCTAGCACCGACTCCAGGGCATAGGCGGTTTGCAGTTGAGGCTGGCCGCGATACAACTCGGTCCAGCGTGCCCGCACCATCGCCGACATGCTTGGCATGCAACCCGCCAGCGCGGCGAACACAAACAGCGTCCATTGCGGCGCCTGCAAACGGGTGCAGAGCAACACCAGCAACAACGCCCCGCCACCGATCAGCGCCGACACCGGCAAAATCCGCCGCTGACCGAAACGGTCCACCAGCCGCGACACTTGCGGCGCACAAAATGCCGTGGCCAGTGCAAAGGTCGCCGCCACCGCCCCGGCCAGGCCATAGCCGCCCTGCAATTGCGAAAGCATAGTAATCAGGCCGATGCCGGTCATGGAAATTGGCATGCGCGCAATCATCCCGGCCAGTACAAAGGCTCTGCTGCCTGGGGCTTTGAACAGCTCGCGGTAGGGGTTTGCCATGGGGGCTGGCCTCGGTAAGGGTCTGCAAGTTGCCATAAACGCTGGTTGAGGGGAAAGCAGCCAATTGTTGGTTGAATGTGAAGGCCTCTTCGCGGGCAAGCCTCGCTCCTACAGGGAAACGCGATCTTCCGTAGGAGCGAGGCTTGCCCGCGAAGGGGTCGGTAAAGCCACTTTGTATTTCCAGACAAATGAACTCCAAGCCACCCAAACCAGTCCTCTGATCAGGCTCTCAGTTCCCGGAGTTTCTCGACAATGACTGACCATCACCCCGAACGCCAAAGCCCCATCGACGCTCATGGCATCATCGGCGACATGCGCAGTGCCGCGCTGGTCAATGACAAGGGCAGCGTGGATTTTTTTTGCTGGCCGGAATTCGATAGCCCGTCGATTTTCTGTTCGCTGCTGGACACCCCCGAGGCAGGCATTTTCCAGCTCTCCCCGGACTTGCCCGACGCCCGCCGCGAGCAAATCTATCTGCCCGACACCAACGTGCTGCAAACCCGCTGGCTCAGCGACCGTGCCGTGGTTGAAATCACCGATCTGCTGCCCATCGGCGACAGCGAAGATGACTTGCCACTGCTGATGCGTCGGGTGCGGGTGGTCAGTGGCAAGGCGACCTTTCAGCTGCGCTGCGCCGTGCGTCATGACTATGCCCGCGCCCACACCCGAGCCCGCGCCGATGAGAAAGACGTGGTTTTTGAAGCCGTCGACCAGCCGTCCATGCGCCTGTCATCTGACCAGATCCTGACCATCGACGGCAGCGCCGCCGTCGCCGAATTCACCCTCGAACAGGACCAGAGCGCCGAGTTCCTGCTCGGCGCCATCGACGATCCGCGCTTCAAGGAAGGCGCCGCTGCGCTGTGCCTGGAACGCACGCTGAAGTTCTGGCGCGACTGGATCGGCCAGTCCAACTATCGCGGTCGCTGGCGGGAAATGGTCAATCGCTCGGCACTGGCAATGAAGCTGCTAACTTCACGCAAACACGGCGCGATCCTCGCCGCGGCGACCTTCGGCCTGCCGGAAACCGTCGGCGGCGAACGCAACTGGGATTACCGCTACACCTGGATCCGCGACGCTTCGTTCAGTGTTTATGCGTTCATGCGACTGGGCTTCGTCGAAGAGGCAAACGCCTTTATGCGCTGGTTGCGCGGGCGGGTCGCCGACTCTCACGGCAAAGCGATGAAGCTCAATATTCTGTACGGCATCGACGGCCGGCAGCAATTGCCGGAAATCCAACTCGCGCACCTCTGCGGCCACGGCGGCGCGACCCCGGTACGCATCGGCAATCAGGCTTACGCGCAGGTTCAGCTCGACATCTTCGGCGAGCTGATGGACGCGGTGTACCTGGTCAACAAGTACGGCGAAGCCATTTCCCATGAGGGCTGGAAGCATATGGTGGAAGTGGTCGATCAGGTCTGCGAGACCTGGCAGCAGGAAGACGTCGGGATCTGGGAAATGCGCGGCGAACAACATCACTTTCTGCACTCGCGCCTAATGTGCTGGGTCGCGTTGGACCGGGCGATCCGCCTCGCATCGAAACGCTCGTTGCCAGCACCGTTCGCCCGTTGGGACCAGACCCGTCAAGCGATCTACGCCGACATCTGGGAAAATTTCTGGAGTGAAGAACTCGGGCATTTCGTCCAGCACATCGGCGGCACCGGCCTCGACGGTTCGATGCTGCTGATGCCGCTGGTGCGTTTCGTCAGCGCCAAGGATCCACGTTGGCTCGCCACCCTCGACGCCATCGAGAAAAGCCTGGTGCGCGAGGGCATGGTTTACCGCTACCACAACGAACACACCCACATCGACGGCCTGCCCGGCACGGAAGGCGCGTTCGCCGCGTGTTCCTTCTGGTACGTCGAATGTCTGGCCCGCGCCGGTCGGGTGGAAAAGGCTCATATGGAGTTCGAGCAATTGCTGAGGTATGCCAATCCGCTGGGACTGTACGCCGAAGAATTCGACAGCCATGCGCGTCACATGGGCAATACGCCACAAGCGCTGACGCATCTGGCGCTGATCAGCGCGGCGAGTTTTCTGAACCGGAAGTTGAGTGGGGAGAAGAGTTTTTGGCAGCCTTGAGCGCAAAGACTCAGCCTGACGTCCCTCCCTTTACTGGGCGTGGTATGGCTCCTTCGGGTGAAGTACTTTAATCGCGTGGCGGAAGTTGAATCCCATGAGATAGCTGTCGAATGAGTAATCACACGCTGATCCAATATGCCCTGACCCCAAGTCTGAGCCTCGCCTACGAGGAACACGGTCCCAGCACCGGCGACCCGGTGATTTTGCTCCACGGCTTTCCCTACTCCCCTCGCGCCTACGACGAAGTCGCCCCGCCTCTCGCGGCCAAAGGCTACCGCGTGATCGTCCCCTACCTGCGCGGTTACGGCCCGACCCGTTTCAACAGCCCCGACACGCTGCGCTCAGGCCAGCAAGCCGCCCTCGCCCAGGATTTGCTGGATCTTATGGATGCTCTCTCAATCCCGAAAGCAGCCCTTTGCGGTTATGACTGGGGTGGTCGGGCGGCGTGTATCGTAGCGGCGTTGTGGCCGGAGCGGGTTCGTTGCCTGGTCACCGGCGATGGCTACAACCTGCAGGACATTCCCCGCTCGACCCGGCCACGAGCCCCGGAAACCGAGCATCGTCTCTGGTATCAGTACTATTTCCACACTCCGCGTGGCGTTGCGGGTCTGACGGAAAATCGCCGGGACTTGTGTGAGTTGCTCTGGGAATTGTGGTCGCCAACCTGGACCAAAGGCCCAGAGTTATATCCCTTGAGCGCACCGGCCTTCGAAAACCCGGATTTCGTCGAGGTGGTGATTCACTCGTACCGGCACCGGTTCATGTATGCGCCCGGCGATACAGCACTGGAGTGGATGGAGAAGGCCCTGGTCAAACAACCACCGATCAGCGTGCCGACAATTTCCCTGTGTGGCGCCGACGATGGCGTTGGCCCGGCGCCAGAGATCGACGACGACCTCGAACACTTCACCGGGCGTTACGAGCGCCGGGTGCTGGCGGGTGTCGGGCATAACATTCCCGAAGAAGCTCCCCTGGACACGCTTAAGGCATTACTGGATCTGCTGCAACGCTGACGGAAAAGCGTTCGCGATAGGCCTGCGGCGTTACACCCATGGCCCGCAGAAAACAGCGGCGCAGGGTTTCTTCGCTGCCGAATCCGCATTGCACGGCGACTCGTTTGATCGCTACGCCGGTATCGCTGAGCAGGCGCCGTGCCGTCTCGACGCGGATCAGTTCGATGGCCCGGGCCGGGGTCTGGCCGGTGTCGGCGCGGTAGTGGCGCACGAAGCTGCGTTCGCTCATGCCGGCCTGCAAGGCCAGGGTTGGGATACCGAGATCCTTGGTGAGATTTTCGCTGATCCAGGCGTGAAGTTCGTCGAAACGGCTGCCTTCATTCTGCAAGGAGAGGGTCACGCTGAATTGCGACTGGCCGCCGGGCCGTTTGAGAAATACCACCAGTTGCCGGGCGACTTCCAGGGCCATGGTGCGGCCGAGGTCGGCTTCGACCATCGCCAGTGCCAGGTCGATGCCGGCAGTGACCCCGGCCGAGGTCCAGACCGGGCCGTCGTTGATGAAAATCGGATTGGGCTCGACTTGCAATTGCGGATGCTTCTGAGCGAGTTGATCGCAGCGGGTCCAGTGGGTGACCACGCGCCGGCCATCGAGCCAACCGCTAGCCGCCAGCAAAAACGCTCCGGTGCACACCGAGGAAACCCGGCGGCATTGCAACCCATGCTCGCGCACCCAAGTCACCAGTGGCTGATCCTCCGCCGCCGCGTAGACACCCCAGCCCCCGGCGATGATCAAGGTGTCGCTGCCCTGCTCGGGCAAGGGTTCAGCCAACAACGCCAGCCCCGCCGATGACATCACCGCCCCACCGCCGCTGGCAATCACTGTCGGCGCGTAAGGTGCGGGCAAACCTTGCTGGCGGGCGATGTCGTTGGCCGAGGCGAACACCTGCAACGGCCCGGTGACATCGAGCAATTGCACATTGGCGAACGCGAGCACATGAATGGCTTTCGGCATTTTGGCGTAATTCGTGGGGTTATTGGCGTATGCGCCAAATCCTAGGCGCCTACAGTGAAGTCGTCTACCCACTTCAGGAGAAAAACACCATGACCTTGCAGATCGGTTTTCTGTTGTTTCCACAGGTGCAGCAACTCGACCTGACCGGCCCGTACGACGTGCTGGCCTCGCTACCGAATGTGAAGGTGCATCTGATCTGGAAGGACCTGATGCCCATCACCGCCAGCACCGGCCTGATGCTCAAGCCGACCACCACCTTCGACGATTGCCCGGCGCTGGATGTGATCTGCGTACCCGGTGGCAGCGGTGTCGGGCCGTTGATGGAGGATGATCAGACCCTGGCGTTCATCAAGGCCCAGGCCGCCAATGCGCGTTACGTCACGTCGGTGTGCACCGGTGCGTTGGTTCTTGGCGCGGCGGGCCTGCTCAAGGGTAAACGCGCTACCACCCACTGGGCCTATCACGAGTTGCTGTCGCCTCTTGGGGCTATCGCGGTGAAGGATAGGGTGGTGCGCGACGGTAACCTGCTGACCGGTGGCGGGATTACCGCAGGCATCGATTTTGCCCTGACCCTGGCCGCAGAGCTGTTCGATAAAGATACCGCCGAGCTGGTGCAATTGCAGCTCGAGTACGCCCCGGCGCCACCGTTCCACGCCGGCAGCCCCGAAACAGCGCCGGCCAGCGTTCTGGAGGAAGCCCGCAAACGCGCCGCCGGGTCATTGAAGCTGCGGGCTGAAATCACCGAGCGTGCCGCGGCGAAACTCGATCGCTAATGTAGGAGCGAGCCTGCTCGCGATGGTCGTTAACGATAACGCGTGTTAACTGGTTAAGCGCTGTGCTCTTGAGTCCATCGCGAGCAAGCTCGCTCCTACATTTTTTTCCTCACGCCGGCATTTTTCTTACGCCCACAAAAAAACCCGCCGAAGCGGGTTCTTCCAAGACCATTACGACTCCCTGTCGTCAGCATTCCCTGCAATGGCCGATCATCCATGATCCTGAGCACTCCTGTGCGTCAGTGGATGGCGACAGAATACGCACGGGATCCAATTTGTAACAGGAGATATAGCTACCATCGCGTGTAAGACATTCGCTATAGAAGCCCTTCCGAAAACCCTTAGAGGCATCAGTCACTCTCCCGCTCACGGGCCTTGGCGCTTTCGATGAGAAAGTGTTCGAGCCTGCTCAATTGCTCTTCCCAGCCTCGGCTGTCCATGTAAAACGCCTCTTTCTGACGAAAGTCGGGAATGTGAGCAAAACCCGACTCGGAGACCTTGAGCAGTGTGCCGTCCTCGTAGTCTTCCAGTTCGAACTTGACCAGCGTGGTCGGCTCCTGGGAGTAGTCGATCTTCGGGTTCACCGCGTAAGGGTGCCAGCGAAACGAAAACAACTGCTGCGGCTCGACCCGCTCCACCAGCACGTTCCACAACACGTGTTCATAACCGGGATACGTGACCTGCCCCTGCGTCCACTCTCCGGCAATAAAACGCCTGCCTTCGAGCGCAACGCCAAACCACTGACCGAACGCCTCTGCATCGACCAATGCACGCCAGACATGGGAGCGCGGCGATTTCAGCGTGATTTTGCGCTCAAAACTATTGGGTACTGGTTTCATACGTCACCTCCTGTAATGAACAACAGTAGGCCTGTAAGACCACATGTCCAGTCCGAAAGTTGTATGAATTGAGTGTCAGCTGTCGTAATCGCAATCTTTGCATCGCGATTCGCGTCGCTACACTGCCTCTCAACTTTCTCTGACACTGCGAGTTTCCCCCATGCACACACGTTTTCTCCTGGCGTTGGCGCCTTTGCTGTTCACCCCCCTGGCCCATGCCGTGGACTGCGACAATGCCGCCGACCAGACTTTGATGAACCAGTGTGCGTCACAGCAGTACGCGGCGGCGGACAAGGAGTTGAATGCGCTGTACCAGCAGATCACTTCGCGGCTCAAGGGCAATCCCGACAGCAAGAAACTGCTGGTGGGGGCGCAGCGTTCGTGGGTTGCGTTTCGCGATGCCGAATGCAAGTTCTCGGCGTCAGGGGTGGAAGGCGGGAGTGTTTATCCGCTGATCTACAGCAATTGCGTAACTGAATTGACCAAGGCGCGGGTTGAGGCGTTCAAGACTTACTTGAAGTGTCAGGAGGGGGATTTGGGGTGTCCGGTGCCGGGGGTTTGATTTTGTGTTGGTCTTGAGGGCCACTTCGCGGGCAAGCCTCGCTCCTACAGGTACGGCGTGGTCCTTGTAGGAGCTGGCTTGCCAGCGAAGGCGTCAGTTCAGACGCCGCAAACTACCGCACAAAGATTTGCGCCGTGGTAATCGCCATATCCCCGCCCGGCATTTTGATGCTGCCGACCTGTTTCAGGCTGTCGGCATCAAAGATCGCCACATCGTTGAATGTACCGGCCAGGTAGATCTTGCTGCCGTCCTTGTTGAAAGAAATGCAGTAGTAGGAATGATCCAGCGTGGCGGACTGGAGCATTTTTTTCTCTTTGATGTCGTACTTGGCCAGGCGGTTTAGCACGCCGAACATCAGGTTCGGGTCTTTCGGCGAGCGCATGCCACTGAAGTAGATTTCCGTCAGGGGACCGAAGTCGGTGGTTTCGGTCTTGCCGGTCTTCAGGTCGACACTGAACAGGCCGTACAGATTCTCAGCGGTAGCCGGATCCTGTTTCTTGTCCTTGAATTTCGCGGTGGTGTAGAGCAGCGAGAAGTCATGCCGATAGGTCTGCTGGTTCCACACGTAGAGCACGTCCGGCGCGCTGTAGTTCTCACGTTTCCAGTGACGGCTGGGGATCAGCACGTCGAACTTGCCGGTCTGTACGTTGACCTTGTAGACATCCGCCCCCGCCACGTACAGCGTGCCGTCGTCACCACTCTGCATGATGGTCAGCTGCCGTGGCGCCGGGAAACTGCGCACCGGTTTGGCATCCATGCCGCTATCGGTTTTGTACACATCGAGTCGCGGTTGCTGCACTTCGTAACGATCGTTAAGCATCAACGTCGGGTTAGCGATGGTGAACAGTTCCTTGCCGTCGTGGCTGAGGGTGAAGGCGAACATCGACTTCGCTTTCTCCCCGGGCTTCTGAGTGATGCTGGCGTGGAACACCTGCTTGCAGCTGTCCAGTTCGACTCCGTAGACATCCGCGTAATGGTTGTTCAACACATAGGCCGTCTTGCGATCCGGCGACAGCTGCACGGTGCCGGGACCGAAGGAGTCCGGCATCTTACAGGTCTTGAACAACGTGTCGGTGGCCAGGTCGATCACATGCAGATTGTTCGGGTAATTGGTGGTCAACATGTACTCGTGACCGTCTTGCAGCGCGGTGTTTTCATCGGCCAGAACCGTGAGCGAACAGGTGCTCAGGACGGCGAAAGCGGCCAGGCCGCAGGCTTTGATGCTGTGCATGCTGGAATCCTTTTTCTCTGTCCGATTACTTGTCTTTAGGGAAGACAGTGCCGAGGTTGCGCCAGTTTTCGTTGGACGCCTGGGCATCCTTGTTCCAGTCCGGGTAGGTGCTCATCATGTCCGGCACCTGGGCCGGCCACCAGCAAGGGTCAGAGCAGCCATACAGGTCGGCTTCCATCGGCTGGCACAGCGACGACACACCGCCAAACGCGTCGATTTCCCAGCCCGGGTCGGTGGTCGAGGCACAGCCTGCCACAGAGCTCATCGCTACCACTTCTTCGATGCGGTTTTCGTCCGCGGCCTGATCCAGCTTCAACGCTTTGTTATTGATTGCCTTGAGATGTTTCATATCAGTGAGCCTTGCGCGGAGTGATGTAGCTGCTGATGAACGCAGGGTTATTGGCCATGATCCGGGTGTAGACCTCGATACCGAAGTCGACCCAGTCACGCATCAGTTCGCAGTAGTGATAGGTCGGGTGCGTCGGGTCGCCGTAGCGGGCGTAGCTCTCGTGGTAGCAACCGCCGGAGCACAGGTTGCGGATGTTGCAGTCGTTGCAACCGGTGTTGGTACGGTCCAGGCGTTGGGACAGGAAGTCGTTCAACTCCACTTGCTTCACGCCACTGTGGACGTTGCCGAAGGTCGGCAAACTCGAACCGGTAAAGCGGTGGCACAGGTTCAGTTCGCCCTTGTGATCCACCGCCAGCATCTTCAGGCCCGCGCCGCATGGCAGGGCTTTTTTGTGGCCTTCGTGAATATCGGTGATCAACTGGTGCAGATTGGAGAAACCGATGTTGCGGTGCTCCAGTGCCGCTTCCAGATAGCGTCGACCGAGGGCCTTCATGTTGGCGAATACCTGCACCAGTTCATCACTGGAGAGGTTGAAACTGCTGATGTCGCCGGAGGTCACAGGGGCAAAGCCGACTTCGGCAAAACCCAGTTCGTTGAACAGGTGATCCCAGATGGTTTCGACGTCGGTCACGCCTGTCGTCAGCGTCACCCGCGCCCCCACCGGGCGGCTGTTGTAGCGCGACAGCAACATCTCGGCCTTGCGCCGCACCACGTCGTAGGTGCCCTGCCCGCCCACGGTGATACGGTTGCGGTCGTGCACGGTTTTCGGCCCGTCGATGCTCACCGACAAACCGAAGCGGTGGGCATTGAGATAGTCCACTGTCTCTTCGGTGAGCAGCGTGGCGTTGGTGGTCATGACGAACTCGACGAACTTGCCGGCCTCGCGAAAACGCTTCTCGCAATAGTCGACCATGTACTCGATCAGCTTGCGATTGCTCAGCGGCTCACCGCCGAAAAACACCACGGTGAAGCGCTCTTCGTCTGGTGATTCGCGCAGCAGCATTTCGACGGAAGCGATGGCCGTTTCCACATCCATTTTTTTGCCGGCCGACGGCTTGTCGAGGTCTTCCTTGTAGCAGTAGGTGCAGCTCAGATTGCAGCCGGTGTTGACGTTCAGGACCACGGTATTGATTGCCGTGCGTTCAACCCGTTTGGTGGCGATGTCCGGGGTCAGTGGCGAGCCATCGCTGACCAGTTCCAGGGCCATCAACTCGCGCAGGGTTTCGTTGATTTCCTCGCCGTTGAAGCGCGCGGCCAGGCGTTGGATCAAGTCATCCGAGGTGCAGCCCGGACCACGCAAGGTATCGATGATGGTGCCGGTCAGTTCATCGCTGGCGAACAGCGAACTGCTGGGGATGTGAAACAGCATGCGGTCGGCGTCGACCTGCACTTCGTGCAGATTGCGCTCGACCAGATTCAAGATAGCGCCCATGGCAAACCTCCTGTGCAGGCCCCGCTTGGGAGGCCTGCGATCATTCCGAAAAAGTGTCTGGATCTGTTAAACGATCAAACAACTCATGGAATGGGTGGATTGTTCCAGCGTTGCACGGTCACGATCATGTGGCCTTCGCCGGTCAGGGAGTTCCCTGCGTCGTCGACGGCGGCGATGACCTTGAGGTTGCCGGCATTGTTGGTGGACATTTTGCGTGCAGGGTTCGGCCCGGCATCGCCCGGTGTGAACACGCCCGTGTCGGCCTGCATGGTGCCGGCGAACTTGACGTCTTCGTCTTCCTTGGCGCGGTCATCGAAGGCTTCAACCTTCCACTGCGCCGGGAACACACCGATGCGATATGGCTTGCCATCGGCGCCCTTGCCCCAGGCTTCGGCGTCGAAACGGCCCTGGACTTTCGGCGTCGAACCACCGCCCTCGCCGATCCGCGCTACCGAGAATTCCGGCACCACTTTGACCGCGTCGATTTTGTTGTAGACCGACAGGCTCGGCCCTTTCAGCGCGCCGACGCTGACCGCGCGCAGCCCCGGTTGGGCGTTGGAAGCGGCCTTGAGTTTGACCTTGATCCGCTCCGGGCTCTGCTCGACGATTTCGACCACGTCCACGCCTTTGCCGAAGTTCGGCTTGCCGGCCAGACCGCTGCCGATCAGGGTGACTTCGGTTTCGCTACCGGCCTTCAGGTAACCCGGCTGCACTGCCAGCAAACGCTGGGAGCCGTTTTTGGCGGCGACGAAGTCCAGACCTCGTTCGTCATGCTCGGCCTCGAACATCCGCCCCTGCATGGCGTTGCCTTGGGCGGCGAACACCTGGCGCATGGTCACGCCATCGATGGTCACGTTGCCGCGCCATTCGTAGCCGGTGTAGAGAATCGCGCTGCCATCGCCGTTGAATGGCGTGCCGTCGGCGTATTGGCCTTTGACGCTGACCTTGAAGGTGTCGTTGCCGTCGGCGGTCACGCTCATCACGCCGGCCAGTTCACCCTTGCCGGGCACGTGACCGCTGAAGCTCCAGTCACCCACCAGCGCTTCGCTTTTCGGCGCGGTACTCTGCCATTTTTTCCAGGCCGGATTGTCCAGCGGATAACGCTTGGCCAGCAGCGGCACCATGTCTTTGCGAGCGATATCGAACCAGTCGCGGTCACGAGCCAGCGCCTGGTATTCCAGTGACGGCCACTGGCCGAGGTGGAAGTTCACCAGACGTTCCCACTCCTGGGCCGGACGGCGTTGCAGGGCGACCCGCGCACCAGAGTGGCAGCGACCGCACATCTGACTGGTCTGGTCGTCGAATTTTTCGACCGTGTTGAGCCGGCGCTCCATGGCGTAACGCACGCCGTCGGTTTCGCTAGGCGCCAGGCCCTGAGTGTCGGCCAGGTACTTGACCAGCGTGCGCCGGTCTTCATCGCTGATCTGCAAACCGTGCATGGTCTGCATCCGGGCGATGCTCATCAGCCAGCCTTCCGGCGTCTTGCGCTGATGACTGATGCGGCTCAGGGCGTTATCGGCTTCAGGGGTGTGACAGCCCTGACAGGTTTCCTTGAGGATGGTCTGGGCGTCGCGGGCTGCCAGGCTGTAAGGCGAATGCAGCGCCACACAAGCGGCCACGGCCAGCAGACTGACACTCAGGCCTGATCGGAGTTTTCTCTTCATCAACGTCGAACCTCGCACGGTGCTTTCTTATTTTTGTCGCTATCGTTTTTTTTGGTTTCTGCCGTCGGCGGTGAACCGCTGGCGGAGGCAAGAGAAACGTCTGCGATGAGCAATACACGGAGCGTGCCAGCTTACGAATACTTCAATGAATCAATAGGTTGCAGGTAACTGCTCGGGTTTTGACATGGACATCATCGGCGTTCCACGTTTAATTTCGCGACAACTGTTGCAACCTGAGACACGTGTAGGAGCGAGCATGCTCGCGATGATCGTCAACGATAACGTGGGCATTCAGACAACCCGCGTCATCGTTGGCCACCATCGCGAGCATGCTCGCTCCTACAGAGTAATTCGTCAGTCTCACGCCGTCGCAAATTGCGACGTTTGGCGCCGACACATCGCTACCCCAAACATCCGGAAAGCCCGCCACTTCGGGCCCTCGCTTGATAAATCCACAATTGGCACAGCCATTGCGAAAGACCTCGGCACACGAACAAGACGAGGTTTCAACATGTCGCTCCCTAACCTGCTTCCCGCCACTTCGGCATTTATTCAGCGCGCCCCGCGCATGCTCATCGGCGGCGACTGGGTCGAGGCTGCCGACGGCCAGACCATGCCCCTGCACAACCCGGCCAGCGGTGAAGTGCTGTGCGTGGTGCCGAGGCCACGCCGGAAGATGTCGACCGCGCCGTGCTCGCCGCTCGTCAGGCCTTCGATGATTCGGCCTGGACCCGCACCCGCCCCCGTGAGCGGCAGAACCTGTTGTGGAAACTCGCCGAGCTGATGCAGCGTGACGCCGAGCTGCTGGCTCAGCTGGAATGCCTGAACAACGGCAAAAGCGCCGCTATCGCTCAGGTGATGGACGTGCAGCTGTCCATCGACTTCCTGCGCTATATGGCA
>NZ_NKJI01000008.1 GCF_002277815.1 Pseudomonas sp. ERMR1:02 | reverse complement strand
GGACGGCTTCTGCTCCACGCCGTACCCGCCGATCCTCGGTTTGTCCCTGGCGCAGTGGGCGCTGGTGGCGTTCGTGCTGGTGGTGGTGCTGGTACCGCTGCTCATTGTGCGTAACCGCAAAGCGTTGCGCTGAGGTCATCGGCGGTAACGCTACGACATCAAAAAACGCCCCGGTCCTTGAACAGAGGACCGGGGCGTTTTGCATTTTCAGAGGCCGGGTAAACAGATCGTGATAGGCGGCAACCAAGAGTGCGACACGTGTGCGACATGTTGTCACATCTTGAGTGTCGCATCGTGTTTCGAGGTGCCGAATTGGTGCGCGGTCATGCAATGAAATTGGCCTGTTTTTCAGGCTGGCCATTTTGCCGTCGTCAGGCTGAAGCAGGCAGTTTTAACAGGGCCTGGCGATTTGCCAGAGCCCTTGTCATATGGGGCTTTGGCCGAATGAAGAGCAGTTGTCGAGCCTTCGATACTGTCTGATTCGCGGGTGGTAGACCTACTATTTTTGGTGTTTTTGTTGAGAATTAATTTCGATAAGATGCGCCACTTTTACGAAATTTGGTAAGGATTGTTGCTGGTTCGGATAAAAATTATTTCGGGATGAGACATGGTTTATAAAACGCTACATATCTACAATCGCCCGCACTGAATTCCCGACACTGCTCACCCCTCACTCAGGTGCATGAGCAGAAGCAGGGTGTCGAGAAGCCAGGTGGTTTCATGCGACTCCAGGTGTCGGTGCCTCCAATTATCCGCACCAAATGGAATTGGTCTGTAACAAGGCCTTTGACCACGAAATCGAATAAGAACTCACGCTAGCCCAGGATTTGTCGAACAGCGTCTGACGCGCGACGGGCCAGCCCTTATTCAATCCAAGAAAAATGCCAACCCTTGGCAGGGTGAAGTGTTGGCGATCAAAACCCAACTGCATGGCGCAAGCTGCTTTAGAGGTCGTGAGATGATTAAAAACAGGTACCCCAGACTACTAGGCTTATTGCCGCTGCTCGGCACGTTGTTGCTGTCAGGCTGCAACATGACCTTGCTCGATCCCAAGGGCCAGGTTGGCCTGGACGAGCGAAACCTGATCATCACCGCAACGCTGCTGATGCTGTTGGTCGTGGTTCCGGTCATCGTGATGACCTTCCTGTTCGCCTGGAAATACCGCGCGTCGAACACCAGCGCTACCTACACGCCAAAATGGAACCACTCCACCAAGATCGAGATCGCGGTGTGGACTGTTCCGGTGCTGATCATCATTGCCCTGGGTTACATCACCTACAAGTCGACCCACGCCCTGGACCCATACCGTCCGCTGGAATCCGACGTGAAGCCGGTGACCATCGAAGTGGTCGCGCTGGACTGGAAGTGGCTGTTCATCTACCCGGAACAAGGCATTGCCACGGTCAACAAGATCGTGTTCCCGGCGCACACGCCAATCAACTTCAAGATCACCTCCGACGCCGTGATGAACTCGTTCTTCATCCCTGCGCTGGGCGGCCAGATCTACGCGATGGCGGGCATGCAGACCAAGCTGCACCTGATCGCCAACCAGAACGCTGAAATGGACGGTATCTCCGCCAACTACAGCGGCGCGGGTTTCACCGGTATGAAATTCAAAGCGATCGCAACTTCCCAGGAAGATTTCGACGCCTGGGTAAGTGAAGTCAAAAAGGCACCTAAACAGCTTGAACAAGCTGAATACGCAGCCCTTTCCAAGCAGAGCCAGAACAACCCAGTCGAGCTCTACTCCTCGGTTACGCCGAACCTGTTCCAGACCATCGTTGACAAGTACGAAGGCATGAAACCAGGTCCGAAGGTGCACCACGAGAAGAAAGAGAAAGAAGTGGCCGCTACGGACATGAACTCGCATTCAGCTGCCGGGGCAGAGGAGTAAACGATGTTTGGTAAATTAAGTTGGGAAGCCGTCCCGTTCCACGAACCGATCGTGATGATTACCATCGCCATGATCGCACTCGGTGGTCTGGCGCTGTTCGCTGCAATCACCTACTTCAAGAAGTGGACCTACCTGTGGACCGAGTGGCTGACGTCGGTCGACCACAAGAAAATCGGCGTGATGTACATCATCGTCGCCATGGTCATGCTGCTGCGCGGCTTTGCCGACGCCATCATGATGCGTACCCAGTTGGCCATGGCCACCGAGGGTTCGCCTGGCTACCTGCCACCTGAACACTATGACCAGATCTTCACCGCTCACGGTGTGATCATGATCATCTTCATGGCGATGCCATTCTTCACCGGCCTGATGAACCTTGCAGTGCCGCTGCAGATCGGCGCGCGTGACGTTGCCTACCCGTTCCTGAACTCCCTGAGCTTCTGGCTGCTGGTTTCCGGCGTGGTGCTGATCAACCTGTCCCTGGGCGTCGGCGAATTCGCCAAGACCGGTTGGGTTGCCTATCCGCCGCTGTCGGGCCTGCAATACAGCCCGGGCGTGGGGATGGATTACTACATCTGGGCGCTACAGCTATCGGGTCTAGGTACGACGCTAACCGGGGTTAACTTCCTGGCTACCGTGCTGAAAATGCGTACCCCTGGCATGAAGCTGATGGACATGCCGATCTTCACCTGGACCTGCACCTGGGCCAACGTCCTGATCGTGGCTTCGTTCCCGATCCTGACCGCTACCCTGGCGCTGCTGACGCTTGACCGTTACATGGATTTCCACATTTTCACCAATGAACTTGGTGGTAATCCGATGATGTACGTCAACCTGTTCTGGGCTTGGGGTCACCCCGAGGTTTACATCCTGATTCTGCCGGCTTTCGGTATCTTCTCCGAAGTCATCTCGACCTTCTCGGGCAAGAAACTGTTCGGCCACCACTCGATGATCTACGCATCGGGCGCAATCTCGATCCTGGGCTTCATGGTTTGGCTGCACCACTTCTTCACCATGGGTTCGGGTGCCAGCGTCAACGCCTTCTTCGGTCTGGCGACGATGCTGATTTCCATCCCGACGGGTGTGAAGCTATTTAACTGGCTGTTCACCATTTACCAGGGCCGTCTGCGCTTCACCAGCCAGGTGATGTGGACCCTGGGCTTCATGGTGACCTTCGCCATCGGCGGCATGACCGGCGTACTGCTGGCCATTCCGGGTGCTGACTTCGTTCTGCACAACAGCCTGTTCGTGATCGCGCACTTCCACAACGTGATCATCGGCGGCGCGGTATTCGGTTACATCGCCGGTTCGGCTTCTACTTCCCTAAAGCGTTCGGCTTCAAGCTGCACGAAGGTTGGGGCAAGGCAGCGTTCTGGTTCTGGATCACCGGCTTCTTCGTCGCGTTCATGCCGCTGTATGTACTGGGCTTCATGGGCATGACCCGTCGTCTGAACGCCACCACCAACCCTGAGTGGGTACCGTACCTGTACGTTGCCATGTTCGGTGCGGTGATGATCGCTGTTGGTATCGCTTGCCAGCTGATCCAGCTCTACGTGAGTGTGCGTGACCGCAACAAGCCAGAGAACATGTGCGAACACGGCGACCCGTGGAATGCACACACCCTGGAATGGTCGACTTCGTCGCCACCTCCGTTCTACAACTTCGCTGTGCTGCCAAAGGCCGACGTTGTCGATCCGTTCACCGAGGCCAAGGAAAACGGTACCGCGTATAAGGCTCCGGCCAGGTACGAACCGATCCACATGCCAAACAACACCGCGACTGGTGTGGTCATGGGTGCTCTGTTGACCGTGTTCGGTTTCGCGATGATCTGGCACATCTGGTGGCTGGCGATCGCTGGTCTTGCCGGCACCGTCATCTACTTCGTGATCCACGCGGCTCGTGATGATCAAGGCTATATGGTGCCGGTCGACGTGATCGAGCGCATCGAAGCCGAGCAGCACAAGCGTCTGGTAGCAGCCGGGAAAGTCCCAGCCACTGCCACCCGTGTTGAAACCTCGTTGGAACAGGCTTAAACCATGTCGAACTTAGTGACCAATGCTGGACACACCCATGTCGATGGACATGGGCACGATGACCATCACCACGACTCGGGCGAGATGACCGTATTCGGTTTCTGGCTCTACCTGATGACCGACTGCATCCTGTTTGCGTCGATCTTCGCAGCGTACGCGGTACTGGTTAACAACGTAGCGGGTGGCCCGTCGGGCCACGACATCTTCGAACTGCCATACGTACTGGGCGAAACCGCTCTGCTGCTGTTCAGTTCGATCACCTACGGCTTCGCCATGCTGGCGTTCTTCCGTGGTAACAAGAAGCAGGTCCTGGGCTGGCTGGCCCTGACCTTCATGTTCGGTGCCGGCTTCATCGGCATGGAAATCAACGAGTTCCACATGTTGATCTCCGAAGGCTACGGCCCTAGCCGTTCTGGCTTCCTGTCCGGGTTCTTCACCCTGGTCGGCACCCACGGTCTGCACGTGACCAGCGGTCTGATCTGGATGGCGATCATGATGTATCAGGTGCAGAAAAACGGCCTGACGGCGACCAACAAGACCCGTCTGAGCTGCCTGAGCCTGTTCTGGCACTTCCTGGACGTGGTGTGGATCTGCGTATTCACCGTTGTTTATCTGATGGGGACTATGTAAATGGCTAACTCAGCTCATTCTCACCATGGCCACGACGACGCCGGTCACGGCAGCGTCAAGTCCTACGTCATTGGCTTCGTCCTGTCGGTAATCCTGACCCTGATTCCATTCGGTCTGGTGATGTACCCGTCGCTGCCAAAGTCGCTGACCCTGTGGATCGTACTGGCTTTCGCCATCATCCAGGTGCTGGTTCACCTGGTGTACTTCCTGCACCTGGACCGTTCGAACGCGCAGCGTAATAACGTGATTGCATTTGTCTTCGCCGCGATCGTGATCGTCCTGCTGGTTGGCCTGTCGTTGTGGATCATGTTCAGTATCCACACCTCCATGATGGCGAAGTGAGGTAAGTCCGGATGTCCTTTAAGCACTTTATCCAAATCACCAAACCGGGGATCATTTTCGGTAACGTGCTTTCTGTGGCAGGCGGATTTTTCCTGGCCTCCAAAGGGCATGTCGATCTGGCCATCTTCCTGGCCGCCATGATCGGCACGTCCCTGGTGGTTGCCTCCGGTTGCGTGTTCAACAACTGCATCGACCGCGACATCGACCTGAAGATGGAACGCACCAAGAACCGGGTGCTGGTCCAGGGCCTCATCTCCCTGAAACTGGCCCTGGCCTATGCGACCGTCCTGGGTGTCGCCGGCGTTGCGTTGCTGTACAAGGTGGCCAACCCGTTGGCCGCGCTGTTCGCGGTAATCGGCTTCGTCATCTACGTCGGCTTCTACAGCCTGTACCTCAAGCGCAAGTCGGTTCACGGCACGCTGGTGGGCAGTCTGTCGGGCGCCATGCCACCGGTGATTGGCTACGTCGCAGTGAGCAACACCTTCGACATGGCCGCGCTGACCCTGCTGGTGATGTTCAGCCTGTGGCAGATGCCGCATTCCTACGCCATCGCGATCTTCCGCTTCAACGATTACCTGGCCGCATCGATCCCGGTGCTGCCAGTGAAGCGCGGAATCCAGGTGGCCAAGAAGCACATCCTGATCTACATCCTGGCCTTCCTCGTGGCGACCTTGATGCTGACCTTCAGCGGCTACGCCGGCATGAGCTACCTCGCCGTCGCCGCGGCCATGGGCATGTACTGGTTGTACATGGCCTGGACCGGCTACAAGGCAGTGGATGACACGGTCTGGGCACGCAAGCTGTTCGTGTTCTCGATCTTCACCATTACCGCGTTGAGCGTGATGATGTCCCTGGACTTCAAAGTGCCGAGCGAGTTGCTGCTGACGTACGCGCCTTAAGCGTCGGATGCGACAAAGAAAAACCCCGCCCTTTGAGAGAAGGAGCGGGGTTTTTGTTGGGGATTTTCTGAAGGGTCGAATAGCCAGGACAGTTCGTCAGGTAGATGATTTGTCGGTTGCCTGACTATAAGCAAATTGCCTATAGTTTGCCGATGCGAACTGTATTCTTCGAAACCTCTTACTTCACTGCCACCGTTAGCAATTATCTGACGGACGATGAGTATCGTGCACTGCAAACCCATATGCAGCTGAATCCGCAGGTGGGGGACGTCATGCCTCGAACAGGCGGCTTCCGAAAACTGCGTTGGGCGGATGGGCGTCGAGGTAAAGGCAAGCGAGGTGGCTTGCGGGTTATCTATTATTGGCTTATGAATGATGGCCAGTTCTGGATGTTTGCAATTTATGACAAAGATGAGCTTGAGAATTTGACCGCTGACCAAGAGAAGGCGCTCAAGAAAGCCATAGAGACAGAGTTGAAAGTACGAGGTACCCCATGAAAAAACGCGACCTGTTTGCAGAATTGATGCAGGGCGTTGATGAGATGGCGGCTCAACGCGAAGGCAAGATTACGTTGCGCAACACTTCCATTGAGGACATCCCGGCTCCTGAGGTGGGGGCGCAAGAGATCGTTGCACTACGGGAAAAGCTGCACATGTCCCAAGCTGTTTTCGCCAAGCGTATTCGAACGAGTCCCAGCACCTTGAGAAACTGGGAGCAGGAAAAATCCAAACCTAATGCTCAGGCGGCCTTATTGATCAGGCTGGTGGAGAAATTCCCGGATATGGTTGATCGATTGGCAGTCGTCTAATCGAGTCATCGAACACTCGCAAGGCCCCGCCCTTCGAGAGAAGGACGGGGTTTTTTGTTGGATACAAATCCATCAAAGCTTTCAGACATGCGAAGGTTTTTCTCATTTTCGAAAAACGGTGCAGGGCATTCAGGAAACGTCCTAACGCCAGATCCTTGTTTGCTTGGTAGGTCCGTTTCGATCACTGCAATCCCGTTAATGGTGGAGGTTGGAAATGGAAATACAGGACAGACTATCTGGAGAAAACAGATGACGAAGCCCCTTAACGGCCACGTCCTCTCATCCGCCTTGGGCACACTGGTCAAAAGCCCTTTAAATCAGGCAGATGACGCAGCACTGGTAAGTGCGGCCAAAGCCGTCTGGTACTCGAACTCGAGCATAGAGAGTGAAGTCGCAGCCTTCCTGAACTGCCACACTGATGAGGTGGAGGTTCGACGAGCAGGCTATCTACTTGAGCGATTCACCCGGTTTGCATGCGTGTCCGATGTCCGCGTGTCGGAAGCCCTGAATGCACTTGAGCTTTTTACTCATTCAACTTCCAGGCAGGAAGTGACATCACACGCAGCGGCGCCGCTGCGCCAGCGCCGCGATGCACTTGCCATCTCCTGGGGTTGAGTGAAGGGCTAGGTTTGAAGGCTCAGACCCTGATGCCTTATCAGACTCGGCATTATGAGGCTGAGCAGCGCGCGATGTTTTCCTGAGCTATTCAGTAGTAGAAAAGCCCCGCGTTTCGAAAGAATCGCGGGGCTTTTTCATTCACGGGCGGTTGTTACACGGTGCTTCGAGCACCTTTACTACGTCATCGATCACGGCTTTGCTCATCTCCTGCAAGAAGTGCGAAGCCCAGGCGTGGCGGTCGCTGTTGCGAACTGTGGCGGCGTCGGAGGCGAGGAGTTTGGCGATGTGGAGCAGGTCGGAGGCGTGGGAGAGGGCGGTGATGACCGGCACGCCGGCGCTGATGCGGAACAGGGGTTCGTTGGCGTGATAGGAGAAGGGGGTGAGGCCGATGGTTTTCAGGTCTTGGGGATTGGTCATTGGGTTCACCTTCCGTTGGTTGGGCGGAGGTGGATGACCAGTGGTGCAGATGGATCAATAGCGTTCATCAGTAAAACTCCCGTATCAAATTGAGAGCTACCACGCTCGTTCTCAGGCGAGTGGGTGGCAGCTGTGCGCAGGCTGAGAACCGGAGATACGGGATTCCGGCAGACCCGGAGGTCTCCCACGCACAGCCGCCATAGCACGACTGTGTGGGCATAAAAAAACGCCGGCAATCGTGATTGGTGGCGCTTGTGCGCCCGCATCTTACTCGGGTTCTCAGGCCCGGTCGCTGAATTGGCAGCGACGCGGCGAAGTTAGCGTGCGTTGTCGGGAGCGGCAATCGTAGCGATCTGGTGGCCGGGGAGGTCAGCGGATACCGCAACCCCTGTAGGAGCTGGCTTGCCAGCGAAAGCGCTGTGTCAGGCAACTTTGATGCTGGATGTGACAGCATCATCGCGAGCAGGCTCACTCCTACAAGGGCCAGGGCGGTAGCTATTTTTGTGGTGTGTCGAGCAAGCGCAAGAACCGCTCGCGTACTTGAAGGTGATCACTGTGCGCCACGTTGAAGCGCAGGTAGTGACTGGCATCGGCAGCTTTGCTGAGCAGGGTGCCGGGGGCTAGTACGAGCTTATTCTCCAATCCTTTGCGAGCCAACGTCTCGGCATGCAACCCATCCGGCAAACGCGTCCAGATAAACAACCCTTCCCCCGGCAACGACGACACCGAACACCCAGCCTCTTCCAGCCATCCCGCCACCCGGCTGTTGGACTCGTACAACCGATCCACCGTACGCCGCGCATGTTTGGCGTAGCTGCCGTCGCTTAGCATGGTGCAGGTGATGTGCTCCGCCAGTTCCGAGGTCACGCCGCCACAGGCCATTTTCAATGCGACCAGCCGCGCCGCCAGTTGCGGCGATAGCACCGCGTAACTGACGCGGCTGTTGGCGGTCAGGGTTTTCGAGAAGCCGGAGACGTAGGTGACATTGTCCAGCCCGCTCGCGGCCAGCCGCGGGGTGCGGCGTTGCTGGATATCGCAGTACAAATCGTCTTCCAGAATATGGAAGTCATGGCGGTGGCTCAGCTCCAGCAGGCGATACACCTGCGCCGGTGTGAACGAGTGCCCGGTCGGGTTGTGCAGCGTGCTGTTGGTCATGTACAGCACGGGTTTGTGGGCGATCACCAGTTGCTCGAAGGCGTCCAGGTCCATGCCGTCGCTACCCCGGGCGATGGTGATGACCTTGGCCCCGTGCAGCGCCAGGTTGGCGTGCATGTTGAAGTAGCAGGGATCGTCGAGCAGCACGGTGTCGCCGGGCTTGATCAGCAGGCGCATCAGCAGGTCGATGGCTTGCATGGTGTTGGCGGTGGTGATGATCTGGTCCACCGGCACTTCGATGCCGAAAGTCGCCAGTTTGACCCGCAACGCCTGGCGCAGCGGTGGATAACCGCCGGCCACGCCGTACTCGCCCATGCGCAGGGACGTCGCGCGCAGGGTCCCACGCACGGCTTTGAGCAGCTCATCGGCGGGTAGCCAGGAAGTGGGAAGGAAGCCGCAACCGGGGCGCAGGGCGCCGTTGTCCAGCAGCAAGGCGCGGCGCACCACACTGAGGGTGTCCTGGGGTTGCAGGTCCGGGCCGGTGCCGCTTGGCAGCGAAGTAACGGCGCGATGCACGTAGTGCCCCGAACCCTGGCGCGACACCACCAGACCCTTGGCCCGCAAGCGGTCGAGGGCATCGACCACCGTGGATTTGCCCACATTCATCAAGTCGGAGAGTTCGCGAATCGGTGGCAGCTTGGCGCCATGGGGCAGGCCGCCCGTGCTGATGGCCTGGGACAGTTGATCGACGATCTGCTGTACCAGCGGCGTACCGGGCTGGAATTCAATGGTTTTGATGACTGCGCGTTGAACCTGCATTTTACTGGTCTCTCCGGCAGTAAAGTTCGTTGGATTCTATACGAACTTGCTCTGATCAGAACAACTCCCGTTCTCTACCATCGCCTTACAGACTTTTCTGCTGGTTGACCCTGTCCGGTCCAACCATCGCCGGTGTATGAGGTGCTGCATGAGTGTCGAAACAACGGTCGCCGTGGCCAAACCGGTGATCAACCTGCGTTTGTTCACCATCCGCATCATCACTGCCGTGTCGTTGTTTGCGGTGCTGGGCAAGGCCAACGTCTGGCTCGACACCGCCACCAACAGCATTCTGGCCCTCGGTTATCGGGCCTTGTTGCTGCTGTTGCCGCTGACTTTATTGGTGCTTGGCCGTCGTTCCCTGAGTGTCACGCTGCTCTGTGCCGCCCTCGGGCTGGTGTTGCTGGCGCTCACCAGTAACCAGGGCCTGGTGATGTTTGCCGCCGCGTTGTTTGCCTACGGTATTGCGATTGCCGGTTACCTGATCAAGAGCGAAGCGGCGCAAACCAAGGAGGGAGCGGCGTACAACCGCGTCGCCATGAACATGGGCAGTCTGGTGGCGGGGCTGATTTTGCTGTCGCCGCTGTTGACCCCGACCATGTTCTTTCTCGGCGCCGCGAGTTTCGTCCTGCTGTGCCTGCCCATCGCCCTCGGTGCGACCTTCACGTCTGAACCCGTGGTAGCCCGCCCGGCCAGTCAGGACGGCAGGGGCTGGCGCAACAAACTGCCGTGGGTGATCGCCGGGATCATCATGGGCATCAAGCTGTTCGGCGTGTTCTCGATCCTGCCGCAAGCGATCCTCCTCGAGACCGGTGAACTGCCGGCCTGGTACGGCTTGATGCTGATCCTCAACAGCGCTGTGGTGGTGTTCGCCCAGGTGCCGGTGATGAAGCTGATCGAGCGCACCGGGCGCTTCAAGGTGGTGGCGGTAATCGCAATCATCGTCGGCGGTTTTGCGGTGTTGTCGTCGCCCGCCGCGTTCCACGTCGAAACCCTGGCTGGCGCGCTGATCTGGGTGGCGCTGCTGTCGATCGCCGAATGCGCGTTCAGCTACCTCGATTACTTCTCGGTCAAGCAGAACAACATGTTCGTCAAGGAAGTGTCCCTGGGCGTCGGTGCCGGGCTGACAGTCCTGATCATGCGGGTCGCGCCGCCACCGTACAACGCCCTGATGCTGGCCGCCATCGGCGCCGGCGGGATCCTGGCCTGGTACTGGCTCAACCGTAAATCCAATGCGTCGTTGCACGACTGAGTCATCGCAGCTTCGGTTTTAACTTTGAAAGTCGGGGCATCATGAATACGACTTCATGCGTAGTAGTGGTCGGGTATAACGGCAATCGGGTTCACGATATCCACAAATTGCGCGACCTGTGCAAGTCGCTCTACAACGCCCGGCTGATACTGCTGGTCGAGCAGATTCAGCCCTGTGACGATCAGGTGGCCGATCATGTCTGCAGCACATCACTGGCCGAGAAGGACGTGGCGGCCTCCCTTGAACTGGTGGTCAGCTGCCTGACCGCCGACCGCTGGAAGCTGATCGGCGTGCTGCCGTTCTCTGATCGCGGCGTGTTGCTCGGGGCGGCTCTGGCCAGCCATTTCGGCTTGCCCGGCATCACCCGGGCCGAGGCGCGGGCAGGGCTGGACAAGCAGATTTTTCGCCATCTCGAAGCGACTGCTGCCACGTCACCCGAGGATTACCGCCCCGTATTTTCCGCACGTATCGAGAGCTTGCCGGAGCTACGCCAGCGCGTGGTCGAACTGGGCGGCAAGGCTTTCATCAAACCGGCTTGCGAAGGTGCCAGCCGCGGCTGTCGCGTGATCCAGCACCCGTCTGAATGCGACGAAGCCTGGCAGGCCCTCAAGCCCTATCGCGAGGGCGGCATCGTCCTTGAAGAGTTAATCCAGAACGCCCGGGAATACAGCTGGGATTGCGTGGGCGGGAGCACCTGGGTCACCGAAAAAACCACCACCGAAGGCGCTTATCGCGCCGAAATCCAGCAAGTGGTGCCCGCGCCGTTGGCGGCGGACATGCAGGCTCGGCTGATGGCTGCCGGCCGGCACATGGCTGATTTGGTGTCCGAGGATAACGGCGCCTGGCACAACGAAGTTTTCCACAGGGCCGACCAACTGACGTCGGCCGTGGAAACCAACATGCGCCCCGGCGGCATGCACATCTGGGACCTGGCGCGGCGGGCATTTGTGAACTTCAACCCGTGGGAACGATGGGTCCGCTGGGCCGTGGAAGGCCAGGTCGAGCACCACGAGCCGGTTCCGCGCGGCTATTGCGGCATTCGCCTGCTCAGGGCGCCGGCCGGCGGCATTTTGCGCTCGATACCCGACATCGAAGCGATGGCCCGGGCGCTGAACATTGATCTGGTGGACGCGCAGTACGCCAAGCGCATCGGGGATTCGGTCAGCGCCCTGGTGACGGACAACTTCTCATTCATTGGCCACATCGTGTTGTTCAACGAGCACTACGGGCAGCTCAGCAACGACCTGTTGCGGCTTGCCGAGGCCATCGAATCAGGGATCGGCATCACCAGCCTGGCACCGCCCGCTATGGCTATGGGTTGAATGCTATTGGCTGGAAACTGGAGTTGATAAGGAAGGGATCGATGTTTTTTGCAGTATTGATCAAGAGGGTAAAGTAAATGATTGAACACATGACCTGTGATGAACGCTTCATCACTTTGGCACAGGAATTCGGCTACGACATCTACAGCGAGAACACCGCGGGCGGCCATTACGCACCGCTGATTCGCCACCACGATGAGCTGTACATCAGCGGTCTGGTGCCGCGCATGAACGGCAAAATCCACTACCCCGGACGGGTCGGGCTGGACCTCACCATGGCGGATGCACAAACGGCGGCCAGCATCAGTGCGATTCGCGGTTTGGCGCTGATCGTCGATGCCATCGGTTCGCTGGATAAAATCAAGTCGCTGATTCGCGTGACGGTCTATGTGAAATCCACGGCGGATTTTGTCGATCTCAGTGAAGTGGCCAACGGCGCCTCGGATGTCTTCAGTCATGTACTGGGTGATGCCGGGAAACATACTCGTACGACGGTCGGTGTTTATCAGTTGCCTAAAAATGCGGCGATTGAAGTGGATATGATTGCTGCGCTACGCCCGTCGGTTTTATAAGTTAAACAACCTGCTTTACAGCGCTGAACCGTTTACATAAGGTTCAGCGTTCCAGTATTTGAAACAAAAAAGGAACGTGCGAATGGATAACTTTCAAGGTGCGTTTTTTTCCTATAAGGATTTCCGTCAGAGTTTGCACCATCAGCCGGTAAGTCCAAAAATATGGAAAGGCACCGAACTCGCTGATTTACCTCAGGCACTGGCGGCTAGCGAAGTTGATACCGTCGCCCTGGCGCACGACAAAAGCGTCGCAGGGTGTGAGGTGACCCCGGGATGGCGATTGCCATGCAATGGCTCAATCCCGGTGTGGTGCTCACTGGGCATGCTCATTCGTGGTGGCATCTGTTTGTCATCCAGTCCGGCAGCGGCCTGCTGACCCTGGGCGATGCCGATGAAGTCAATGTCAGCAGCGGCGACGTGCTGCTGGTACCCGCCTGGACCAAACACGGCTTCGTCAACAGCAGCGCCGACGAACCGCTGGCGATGCTGAACATGAGCAACATGCCGCAAATGGCACTGCTGTCCAACTTTGCCGATAGCCACGGGCTGATCACCCGCCGAGCGTAATTCCCCCCACCGTTTACTGTAGGAGCCGGCTTGCTGGCGAAAGCGTCCTTGAGATCGCCATCGCCAGCAAGCCGGCTCCTACAGTTTTCATATCCGTCACAACCTGCTCCGAACCTTCAGATTTTGCGCCTGCGAATACGCGCGAAAATCAACTTTCTGTATCCATTGAAACCGGCAAATTCTGTATCTATCCAGCCTCGGATCAACTTATTACGATCACTTCCTATGCAGATTAATCAATGCAGCCATTGAAAGGGAGTGTTCTATGGAAAATACAAAGCTAAAACTTTATGTCGGTGCGGATTTTGTTAGCGCGTTCGCTATGTCGGCTTTTGTTGCACTCAAGGAAAAGCAACTTTCATTTGAATTTGTAACGGTGGATTTGAAGGCGCGGGAGAATTATCAATCAACTTATCGTGATCTTTCCCTGACCTGCAAAATTCCAACGTTAGTTCATGAGAATTTTGCGCTGTCGGAATCTTCCGCCATCGCTGAATACCTGGATGAACTCTCGCCAGGGCATAAAAAACTACTTCCGCAAGACATCAAGCAACGCGCACGTGC
Organism: Pseudomonas sp. ERMR1:02; assembly: GCF_002277815.1. Taxonomy (GTDB): domain Bacteria; phylum Pseudomonadota; class Gammaproteobacteria; order Pseudomonadales; family Pseudomonadaceae; genus Aquipseudomonas. The sequence continues at coordinate 247,054 of NZ_NKJI01000008.1, read as the reverse complement.
CCGTCAACTTCAGGCCTGGCTGCGCAGCGATCTACTGGTGGTGCGCAAAGAGCGTCCGTTTGACCTGGTGTACTTCGGCAAGAAAGACAAGCCGCTGTCCGACGAGGCCAATGCTGCGGTCGAGCGCTTGTTCTTTGTGGCGGACCGATTGCTGGAGGAGGGCGCCGAGCATCTGTTCGGCGACTGGAGCATCGCCGACACCGACCTGGCAATCATGCTCAACCGACTGGTCGCCAATGGTGATCCGGTACCGACGCGACTCGCGGCATACGTTCGCCGCCAGTGGGATCGCGACAGCGTTCGGGCATGGATGGACATAGAGCGCGTCGCGCCAGCCATCAAGTGAAACCGGCCAGCCATTACAAGGAGCGCTGCCATGCAGGGAATGTCGGAGCACGAAAGATACAAACCCTATAACTCACGCACCATCCGCGACACGCCGTACTGGCACAAGCTGACGCCAGCGTTGCAGGAAGCCATGACTGTCGTGGCTCGGGTCATGCCGTTCCGCACCAACGAGTACGTGCTGGGTACGCTGATCGACTGGACCAACATTCCAGACGATCCGATTTTCCGCATGACCTTTCCCCACAAGGACATGCTGTTACCAGACGAGTATGCGTCGCTCAAGCAACTGATCGAAGAGGATGACGCCGCCGCCATCAAGCGCCGGATCGAAGCGATCTGGCTGCGCATGAACCCGCATCCGGCCGGGCAGCTGACGCACAACGGCGCGACCCTCGACGGAAAAGTCCTGCCGGGCATTCAGCACAAGTACCGCGAGACCGTACTGTTTTTCCCCGGTGCCGGTCAGACGTGTCATGCGTACTGCACCTTCTGTTTCCGTTGGGCGCAGTTCATCGGTGAAGAAGAGCTGAAGTTCAACGCACGGGAATCCCAGGAACTGGTGAGCTACCTGAGGGTGCACACGCAAGTGACCGATGTGCTGATCACCGGCGGCGATCCGCTGATCATGAACACCCGTTCGCTGGCCGGATACATCGAGCCGCTGCTGGAACTGGCGCACCTGAAAAGTATCCGCATCGGCACCAAATCCGTGGCGTACTGGCCGCAGCGGTTTGTCAGCGACAAGGACGCACCCGAGTTGCTCGATCTGTTTCGGCGGATCGTCGCGTCGGGGAAAAACCTCTCGATCATGGGCCACTACAACCACCCGGTGGAGATTCTCCAGGACATCGCCCGGCAAGCCGTCGAACGCATTCGCTCCACCGGTGCGACCCTGCGCATGCAGGCACCGGTGATCCGCCACATCAACGAAAACCCCGCCGATTGGGCGGCGCTGTGGACTGAAGGCGTACGGCTCGGGGCGGTGCCGTATTACATGTTCGTCGAACGCGACACCGGCCCCAGCCATTACTTCGCGATGCCGCTGGCCCGGGCGTTCGAAATCTTTCAGGCGGCGTATCGCACCGTGTCTGGGCTTGCGCGCACAGTGCGCGGTCCGTCCATGAGCACCTTCTACGGCAAGGTGTTGATCAACGGCATCGAGACCGTCGCCGGGGAAAGAGTCTTCGTGCTGCAGTTTCTCCAGGCCCGGGACCCGCAATGGGTTTTGCGCACGTTCTATGCGCGCTTCGACCCGCAGGCAACATGGTTCGACCAGTTGCGCCCGGCCTTTGGCGAGCGAGCGTTTTTCTTTCAGAACGAGCCTGAGCTTTTGCTGGCGCCAGCGCCGGAATTGATACCGGTGCTGCTGCAAACGGCGTAGGACCTTTCTTGCACAAAAGAGCTTAAACACTGGGGAGACAAGGACATGAGCGGTATCCCGTTTGATCAACGCGAAGGATTGATCTGGCTCGACGGCGAGTTCGTCGAGTGGTCCCAGGCGCGCCTGCATGTACTGACCCACGGCTTGCATTACGCGAGCACCGTGTATGAAGGGGAGCGCGTGTACAACGGCAAGGTCTTCAAGCTGCGCGAGCACACCGAACGGCTGTATCGCTCGGCGCAGCTGATGGATTTTGCCATCCCGTTTGAACCCGCCGAACTGGAAGCGGCCAGCCATGAATTGCTGCAACGCAATCAGGTGGTCGAGGGGTATCTGCGGCCGGTGGCCTGGCGCGGCAGTGAGATGATTTCCACTTCGGCGCGTTTCAATCGCGTGCATGTGGCGATTGCCTGCTGGCAATGGCCGAGCTATTTCGACCCGGCGGCGCGCATGGCCGGCATTCGCTTGAAGACCGCTACGTGGCGCCGTCCGCCACCGAGCAGCAGCCCCTTCGAAGCCAAGGCGTCAGGGCATTATCAGATCGCCACGCTGAGCAAGCACGACGCGGAAAACAACGGATACCACGACGCCTTGATGCTCGACTGGCGCGGCCATGTCGCCGAAGCCACCAGTGCCAATGTGTTCTTCGTCAAGGGTCGAACGTTGTACACGCCGGTGCCGGATTGTTTCCTCAACGGCATTACCCGTCAGACCGTGATCGAACTGGCCAGGGCCCTGGATTACCAGGTGATCGAAACCACGATTTTGCCTACGCAGCTGGGCGACTTCGACGAGTGTTTTCTGACGGGCACCGCTGCCGAAATCACCCCCGTGCAGAGCATCGACGAGCAGCACTACCGACCGGGCACCGCTTGCCGCGAGTTGATCGCCGCTTACACCTCAACCGTCAACGCCTGATAAACCGCCAGGAATCTCACCATGTCAGATCAAGGGATTGTTGCGTCTAAACCTTATGTTTCGTTGGGTCATCGCCATGAAGAATTGTCGAGTCGCGGCTGGACGGTGCTGACCCCCGGCGAATTCGCCCATGACGTTGTAGGTACATTGCATGAATTCGGCCCGATCATTCCGCAATTCAACGGGCAGACTGCTTTTGCCATTACCCGCAAGCCAGGCTACGAAGACTTGCCGTACTCCCAGAGCATGAACGGTATCGGTCCGCACACCGAAGCACCGGTGTATGGCCCGCCGCCGCGTTACCTGGCACTGCATTGCCATCGACAGGCAACCTGCGGTGGCGGGCACACAGGGTTGGTGGACGGCTATGAGTTTTTGCAGTCCCTTGAGCGATCCGAGCCTGAACTGCGCGAATGGCTGGATGACACACCCGTGGAATTTGTCGCCACTGCCAAACCCGGCGAGCCCGGCCAACGCCGGGTCAAGGAGTACATCCTGACGCCGACTGAGGACGGTGACATTTTCCGCTTCAGCTACAACCAGTTTCACTACGGCGACGTGAACCCGTCAAAGGAAGCCTTGCAGCAGTCCCAAGTCGCAAACAGCACCTCACCGCTGGCCAGGTTTGCCATGCTCGGCGAAGCGTACTTCGTCGAGCACAACGTTCCGGTGCTGATTCCCGATGGCTGCCTGCTGATTTGGGACAACTGGCGGATGATTCACGCCCGCAGTCGATACACTGACCCGGCGCGCAACCTGACCCGCTACTGGCTGGCCTGATTTTTCCGTCACTTTTTATTCCATCGTCGTACCCGTCAGCGGGTACGCGTCCTACAGGTATCGCGTCATGCAAACAGCAATCGAGATCGCCAAGGTCGATCATCAACTGATCGTGCGGCTCAATCAGGCCTGGACCAAACGGGCGACGGTCTGTTCGCCGGACAAGGCATCGGTCGACGAAGTGTTCGACCCTGCGCGCCCGGACTACCCGGAGTGCATGGTGCCGTTCTTTCACCACCCCAAATTCCAGGCCTTGAGCGATGAGCTCAAGAGCAGCGTGGTGACCTGGGGCTGGATCGGCTACAACCTGCGCACCGTGACCGCAGAAGAACACGTGGTCAACCCGGCGTTGAGCGTCATTGCCAATCAGTACCTGGGCAAGGACGACTGGCATTTTCGCGAGGCGATGCAGCAGACATTGATCGACGAGCACTACCACACGCTGATGCATCTGCGGGCCATCGAGCGGACCAAACTTGAGCGCGCCCTCGATCAGGATCTGGACCTGCCGCCGTCAGTCACTTATCTGCGACTGCTTGCCTTGCGTGAAACACTGGTCGAGCAATGGCAGAAAGACCTGGCGGCGATCACCTTTGCGGTGGTGGCCGAGATCAGCGTCAACGCTTATCTGGACCTGTTGGCGGATGATCAGAGCATCCAGCCGCAAAACCGTCGCGTGGCTGAACTGCATAACCGCGACGAATACGCCCACAGCAAAGTGCTGGCCGAGGTGGCGAAGGTCATGTACGCCAACATGCAGCCTGTGCAGCGGGAATTTTTCGCGCGCAACTTGTCGGTGGCACTGAGTGCTTTTATCGCTCAGGACTACTCAATGTGGGAGGCGATTCTGTCGCAGCTCGGGGTTGCGGAGGCAGCACTGATCATTGCCGACACCCGTGAAAGCAACAAGAACGCGACGATCATGCGCGACTACAGTGGCCTGCATCGTCTGGCACAGGATCTGGGCATCAGCGAGCAGATCGATTTCGATTTTCGTCCGACCTTGAAAGCCAGCGCAGCGGCCTGAATCCGGAGGTATGCATGTCAATTCCTGTGTACGAAGTGTTCGCCATCCGTGTCGGCGCAAACGCTCAGCGCACCGCCCGGGAGAATTTTCTTTACGACGCCTGCTGCGGTGATCCGAATGCGCCGATGCCGCTGGACTACTACTTCTGGGTGATTCGTAACGAGCAATCGGTGATTGTGGTCGATACCTGTTTTCAACCGGCCACGGCGGATCGGCGCAACCGTCAGATGTATCGCCTGCCGGAAGAATCCCTGCGGCAACTGGACATTGATCCTGCGCAAGTCGAGCAACTGATCCTTACCCATTTGCACTGGGATCATGCCGGCAACCTGGGGCTGTTTCCGAAGGCGACGGTGCATTTGCAGGAAGCGGAATTGCGCTTCTGCACCGGGCCGAAAATGGCCCATCGTACGGTGAATAAAACCTACGAGGTCGAGGACGTGATGTCTGCGCTGCCGCCGCTGTTCGAAGGGCGCATGCGCTTGCACCGTGGCACGGCCCAAGTGCTGCCCGGTGTCACGCTGCATGCGGTGGGCGGGCATACGCCCGGTAGCCAGGTGGTGCGTGTCAATACCGAGCGGGGCTGGATCGTGCTGGCTTCAGACGCCGCGCACCTGTGGGTCAACATTCGTCAGCGCAGCCCGTTTCCGATTTTGGACGACCTGTCACAAACCCTTGAAGCGTTCATCGAAATCGACCGTCTGGCCGACAGCGAAGACCACGTCATCCCCGGCCACGACCCGCTGATCGCCGAGCGCTTCGCGCACTGGAACGACGATCCGCACATCATCTGCCTGCACCAACCCCCAAGGTGACCTACCCCTGTAGGAGCGTGCATGCTCCGGGCGGCGTTCCGACGATGGACGACAGAACACCACGGGGCGTCAGGCTGCCAGCGTTATCGTTAACGTCCATCGCGAGCATGCTCGCTCCTACAGGTTCAGGAGTCGTCCAAGCGTCTGCAGGGCCTCATCAATCTTCGGCGAATACGGCGTGCCACACCCAATTCGCACAAAGTGATCGAACCGCTTGTCATTGGAAAAGATCCCGCCAGGGGAAATCTGGATGCCGACATTCAAAGCCGCGTGGAACAACGCCATGGATGAATGTTCACGGGGCAATTCCACCCACAGCAACGTCCCGCCCTGCGGATTGGTCACGCGCGTACCCTCAGGAAAATAGCGCAGGATCCCCGCGCTCATTTGCACGCGCTGTTGCGTGAGGGTGATACGCAAGCGACGCAGGTAACGTTCGTAGGACGGTGTCCCCATGAACGCACTCACCGCCAATTGCGACAACGCTTCGCAACCACGGGATTGAGTGTGCTTGAGCATTTCCACACGGTCGTGCCATTTGCCCGCACTGATCCAGCCCAGACGCATGCCCGGTGCCAGGGTTTTGTTTAGCGAGGCGCAATAGATCAGGTTGTCGTTGCGGTCCCAATGCTTGAGCGTGGACAACGGCTGCTCGGTGTCCACCAGGTCGCCATAGGTGTCGTCTTCGATCAGCACGGTGTCGTGCTCGGCACACAGTTGCACCAATCGCGCCTTGTTAGCGTCGGGCATGATGCTGCCCAAGGGGTTATGCAAGTTGGGAATGACGATCAGTGCCTTGATCCGTTCGGGGCCTTGTAACAATTGTTCGAGGGCCAGCAGGTTGATCCCGCTGCGGGTCGAGGCCGGGACTTCCAGCACCCGCAGGTTCAGGCTTTCGAGGATTTGCAGCAGACCGTAAAAGGTTGGCGATTCCACGGCCACGGTATCGCCTGGACTGGTGACCGCGCGCAACGCCAGGTTGATGGCTTCGGTCGCCCCGTTGGTGATCACGATGCGTTCGGCGGTCAGGTGGGTCTTGGCGGTCAGCGCCCGGCGGGCAAGGATATTGCGCAACGCGATGTTGCCAGCGGTCGAACCCGTGGTACCGAACAAATGGTGATTCTGGCGCAGCGCCTTGATCATGTTGTCCTGCAGGGTCTTGAGCGGATAAAGCTGTGGCGCGCAGTACGCACTGGCGAAGTTGACCTTGATCGTCGCCCGCTGACTAGCCTTGAGCACCGAGGACACCTGTTCGTGAATGCCAACGTACACACCCGTATCGAGTGGCGCGGGCGGGTTGATCGGGGCGGGCCTGGCCGGTGTGTCGGGCTGGCGAATGTAGTTGCCGGAGCGTGGTCGCGCTTCCAGTACGCCATAGTCTTCGAGCTCCCGGCAGACCTGCACCGCGGTTGACAGACTGACCGCGTGTTTCTCCATCATCAGCCGGATCGAGGGAAATCGTTCCCCGGTTTTCAGGGTGCCGCTGCGGATGGCGTTCAGGTAATGGTTCGCCAGCTGACGGTATAAAGGGGTCGTGTTCATGATGACCTCAGCAGTCGCACCACTGAGGTCTTGGGCTGGAAAGTGAGATGACGCTCCACGACCTTGATCAGAGCGGGCGGACCCGTGGTGCTGGTGGGGTTAAGGGAAGGGAGCTACTGCTGTCGATACTGGAAGAGTAATCGCGGATTTGCCCGAATCACGGGCAATAAAAAGCCCCGCTCTGGGGCGTAATGGCTTACTTGCAGGCTTTAACGCGGCGCGGATCAACGTTGGTAGAGGCGCCGATGGAGGTAGTCACAGGTTGACGGACAGGCTCAGGGCGTGAGGGGGCAAGAAGATCAAAAGCCAGATCAAAAGCGCGCGAGGCGGCCTGACAGCCGACCTGATTTTGCGGATGTACTCGATCCCCTGTAGGAGCGATGCTTGCTCGCGAAAAACGTCCAGACAACGCAATCATCCAGACAGGGCGCGTTTTCGTTGACGTCCATCGCGAGCAAGCATCGCTCCTACAGGGGGAATGCGTTCATTCGAATTCAGGTCGGCTGTCAGGCCGCCTCGCTTGGCTTTTGATCCAGGCGCCCCGTTAAACCACGATGGCCGAACGCAGGCATTGCTCCGTGGGTAAACCGGCAGGACGCCGGTTTAGCCGCGCTGGGCCAAGGATGGCCCATCGCGGCGGCCCACGGAGCAATGCCGGAGTGAGGGCATGCCGAGCCACAGCGAGGCACCGAGTGGTGGGGCAAGAGCCCTTGGTTACTTAGGGCCGGGCGGCGTTCCGTTTTTCCATGTGACCCGCTGTAAAAGCGAAACCATTAGCCGCCGTTACCGCAGCAACGGATATTCCCCCCCATAAAGCCCAATAAGTGAACAGCATTACGCATGGCGGGGCTCTGGGGCAGCGGCGGGAAATGCGCTGGCGGGTGTTACTGCGCCGCGATGCTATAGCCGTCGAACGCGGTCTGCTGTTGCAGTGCGGTGATGATGTTCTTGCGGTTGGCGGCTTGTTCGGCCCCGGTGTTGTCCAGGAAGGTCTCGCTTTCCAGCTCTGCCTCTTCGCCGTCGCCAACGAAAGTGAAACCGAGGAATTCCAGTGCCTCACGGTCAACATTCAGACGCGAACGCGGAGTGCGCAGCGGCAGGGTGACGCTGATGCCGTCCTTGCTGATGGTGAACACTTCGGCTTCTTTCTTGGCCCGTGCGACCTTGCTCTTGCCACTGCTTGGGTTGCTGATCGCCTGGTGCGTCTGGTTCAACACCTTCAGCGCCAGGCCGTAGACGATTTCCTGAAACGCCGGGTCATCCTTGAAACTGGAGAGTATGCGGCTGATCGGGAACTTGCTGCTCAGGTCTTCCAGGGCGGCAATATCGGCTGCCTCGGCATCCTTGAGTTGCTTGAGCTGGCCCATCAGTTCATAGGCCTGGTCGTCGTCGAAGCTGTCGTGTGCCTGGCGAATCGCGTTGCGCAGCTCGCGGATCTGGTCGCTTTCGCGGCTGGACTGGAAAGCATCCAGCACCATCTCGCTGATGGTCTTCGCCTGGGACACGTGTTGTGAAAGATTGATGGAGTTTTCGTATTCCGCTTTGGACGACAAGGTGACTACGGATTCAGCGGTGTTGGAATCTGACATTGAAATTTCACTACTTCTTTTAGCTTGAATAGAGGTGAGAAAGCTTGGGGGCTTTTTCAGGCCGACTAATCTATTGGACCGGGGCGGTGTTGTCACGGGTCAGCGGGCAGATGGGCAAAATCAATCAGCGCACGTCACTGTAGGAGCGAGGCTTGCCCGCGAAGGCGATCTCAAGGATGCCTTCGCGGGCAAGCCTCGCTCCTACAGGATTAGACATGCGCTTACGGATGCAACAACTTCTGTGCCCGTTTGTCGGCAAGATGCTGAACCACCAGCCGCCCGATCAACACCAGCAGCGTCAGCGAGATCAACAGCACCGAAATGGCCGCAACGCTTGGGTCGACGTTATCGCGCAGGCCGCTCCAGATACGTTTCGGCAGGGTGTCGACATTGACGCTGGTGATAAACAGCGTCACCGCAACCTCTTCCCACGACAGGGCAAAACCCAATAGCGCGGTGGAGGCCAGGCCCAGTTTCAGGTTCGGCAGGATCACCATGAACGTGGTCTGCATCAGGCTGGCGCCGAGGTTGCGCGAGGCCAGTTCAATGCGCCTGTCAATCTGGCTGAGGGCAACCAACATGGTCACCACGCCATACGGCACAACCATGATCACGTGGGCAATGACCACTCCGGTCAGGGTGTCGTAACCCATGCCCGGCGCGAAGCGGCCAAGTTTGGTTTCCATGAAATACAGCACCAGCGCGGAAATCACCGGTGGAATCGCCATCGGCAACAGCACCAGGCCGATCAGCGCCGTGGCCAGTTTTGAGCGCATGTACCAGATGCCGAGGCTGAAACTGGCGGCCAGCAAGGTCGCGATGATGCTGGTGGCGAAGGCGATGGTCAGGCTCTGGCTGATCGCATGGAACCAGTCAGGGTTACTGACCAGTGCCTCGTAGTGACGCAGCGACCAGTTGCCTTCCGGCATCGACAGGAAGCGCTTGCTGGTGAACGACACCGGAATGACCGTCAGCAGCGGGAACAGCATGAAGGCCATGGCGACCACGGCCAGCAGCCGGGTGCTCAGACTTGTGCGATGAGTATTCATAGTTGTCTCAGCCTACCAGTCGGTTCACGCGGGTCATTTTCAGTAGCACCCAGATCAGCGCACTCACCAGTGCCAGTAACACCACGCTCAGTGCAGCCCCCAAGCCCCAGTTGCTGGTCTGGAACATTTGCAGGAACACGTATTCGGCGATCATCACCGTTTGCCCGCCACCCAACAGCACCGGGGTGATGAAGAAGCCCAGGCAGAACACGAAGACCATGATGAAGGCACCGAGCATGCCCGGCAGGGTCTGCGGCAGCAGCACTTGCCAGAAGGTACGCAAGGCTCCGGCACCCAGGCCGCGCGAGGCCATCAGCACGCGCTGATCCAGTTGGCGCATGGTCGACAGCAGCGGGAACACCGCGTACGGGATCATCACGTGAAGCATGCCGATGACCACGCCGATTTCATTGCGGCTCAGCTGCAGCGGTTGGTCGATCAGGCCCATGCCCATCAAGCCGTTATTGAGCACGCCGTTGCTGCGCAGGGCGATCAGCCAGCCGAAGGCCCGCACCAGCACCGAAATCCAGAATGGAATGAAGATGCAGATCTCCACCACCCGTTGCCAGAACGGCGGGCTGAATATCCAGCAATACGCCAGCAGATAGCCAATCACCAAGGCCAGGCAACTGACGGTCAGGCACAAGCGCAAGGTGCGCCAGAGCATCTCGAGAATCGCCGGATCGGTGGCGATGCGCTGGTATTGTTCGATGCCGGGCGTCGGCAGCGTGAAGCTCCAGCCGACCACGCCGAGAAACGGCAGCACGTAAAAAATCAGCAGCAACACAGGCAACGGGAACAGCAACAAACCGCGCTCCAGTCCCGGCGAGCTGAACCGGGATTTGGGCATGCCCAGTGTGGAAGTCATTGTCATGGTCATGATCGATGGCTCACTTGGACAGCCGCGTCAGATACTCTTCCAGGGCTTTGGAATAGTTGTCGGCGTACCACTGGGCATTGAGGGCGATCTGTTTTTTCAGGTTCGCTTCGGAGCCGCAGTTGGCTTGCAGTTGCTCAGGCGACATCAGTTTCTCGGTGGCACTGTTTGACGGGCCGTTGCCCAGCAGTTCGAACAGTTTGAGCTGGCTTTCAGGCTCAAACGCATGCGCAATGAACTGCATGGCAGGTTGCGTGCCGGCCGGATTGCCCGACAGTACCGCCCAGCTGCTGGAGTTGATGAAGCCGTTGTCGAAGCTCCAGCGCACGCGGTTGTCGGTGTCTTCGCTGAGCAGCTTGGCGCGGGTGTGCCAGATCGCACCCACCGAGACTTCGCCGTCGACCATCAGTTGCTGGCTCTCGGCCCCCGAACTCCAGAACGACAGTACGTGGGGTTTGATCTCGTCGATTTTTTTCATCGCCCGTGGCACGTCCAGCGGGTACAGCTGATCGGCCGGAACGCCGTCGGCCAGCAACGCCGCTTCGAGCATTCCGTTCATCCATTTGTACAACGTGCGCTTGCCGGGGAATTTCTTCACGTCCCAGAAATCAGCCCAGGTTTTCGGTCCGTTGTCGCCGAACTTGGCGCTGTCCCAGGCCATCACGTAGCTGAACTGATAGCTGGCGATACCGAAATCGGAGGCAAGTGCCGGGGCGACCTGATCGCGCTTGATCACGTTGTAGTCCAGCGGTTGCAGGATTTTTTCGCGGCCTAGCACGAGGGCGCTGTAGCTCTCGACGTCGACCACGTCCCAGCTCGGCTGACCGCTGGCCAGCTGGGAGCGGATTGCGCCTTCGGTGGGGCCCGCGCCGTCGATGCGCACTTGAATGCCGGTGTTCTTGGTGAACGTGTCAGTCCACGCCGAACGGAACGCGTTCAGGGCATCGCCACCCCAGTTGACCACCACCAGCGGCTTGTCGGCCGACCAGCTGATGCCGCTGCGTAGCGCCAGCGGCACTGCGGCCAGCAAGCCCATGGCCTGAATGAAAGTGCGGCGGTTGATCTGACCGTCACGGGCCTTTTCGATAAGCACTTCGATGCAGTCTTGTTGGTGATCCTGGCGCATGGGCAAGTCCTCGTTCGGCGGGCGTCGCGGCGGACACCGACCTTTATTGTTGTCATTGGAAGAGTGCTTTGTGATGCAGGTTTTTGCGGCTTCAGGCCTGTAGCAGGAAGCTTTGCTGTACCGGCCAGCTCAGCCACACCGGCGCTCCGCTGGGCATCAAGGCGCCGGGGTGATTGCCGGGCACGGACAGGTTGATCGGCAAGGTATCGCCCCCGACCTTGAGCGCCAGATGGGTGCTTGAGCCTTGGTAGACCTTGTCGGTGAGTTGCGCAGGCATCACGTTGTAGCCCTCCGTGGTCGGGCACTCGCTGTGCAATTGCATGTGCTCGGGACGCACGGCCAGCACGATGGATTCTTTGCCCAAAGGTGACGGGGCGAGGGCGTGCAGAACGCTGGTACCGCAGCGGCCGCTGGCGGTCGGGCCATTGCGGGACAGGTCGGCCAGCGGGAACAGGTTCATCTTGCCAAGGAATTCGGCGACGAAACGGCTCTCGGGACGGTTGTAGATGTTTTCCGGGGAATCGACCTGAGTCAGCTTGCCATGGTTGAAAATCGCGATGCGCGACGACAGTGCCAGCGCTTCGTTCTGGTCGTGAGTAACGAAGACGAAGCTGGTGCCGACCTGACGGTGGATGCGTTGCAGCTCGGTTTGCAGCTGTTCGCGCAAGTTCTTGTCCAGCGCCGACAGCGGCTCGTCGAGCAACAGCAGTTCCGGTTCGAACACCAGCGCCCGGGCAATCGCCACGCGCTGTTGCTGACCGCCCGACAATTCGGCGGGTTTCTTGTGCATGTGCGCGCCGAGGCCGACCACTTCGAGAATGTGCTTGACCCGGCGCTGGCGCTCTTGGGCTGCGATTTTTCGGATGCGCAACGGGTAAGCCACGTTTTCGGCCACGGTCATGTGCGGGAACAGCGCGTAACCCTGGAACACCATGCCGAAATTGCGCTGCTCGGCCGGGCGCTTGATGATGTCGACACCTTGCTCCATCAGCTTGCCCGAGGTCGGGCTGAGGAAGCCGGCAAGGATCATCAATAAGGTGGTTTTGCCCGAGCCGGAAGGGCCCAGCAAGGTAAGGAATTCACCTTGGCGAACGTCAAGGTCGACGTTATCCAGCGCCGCGAAACGACCGTAATACTGGCTGATACCTTGTGCGCTGAGCTGAATCGCTGAACGGCTGGACACTATCGAGTTCCTCTTTTTATTGCCCACATGACGATCGAGGACGGATGCAAATCCGACATGGGCTTTGGGCTCATTATTGTTAAAAATATCGCTACATCAATGGAATTATTTTGCAGGTATTGGTGAGTTTTATTACTCAATAATCACCGCCCCCTGTAGGAGCGAGCCTGCTCGCGATGGTCGTCAACGTTAACGTTGGCAGCCTGATGCCCCGCTGTGTTCTTGCGTGCATCGCGAGCAGGCTCGCTCCTACAGGTTACGGGGTGTCAGAGGGTGTCCTGCCAGGTCTGGTGGGACGATTGCAGTTGGGTCTTGACCCAGTTGCTGAAGGCCTGGACCACCGCGCGCTCGGCCTTTTGCGGGTCGGCGGCCAGGTAATAGCCACGATGCAGGTCGATGGTGATGTCGAACGGCCGCACCAGCAGACCCTTGGACAAGGCATCGCCGCTGATCAGGTTGTCGCCGATCGCGATGCCCTGGCCGGCAATGCAGGCGGACTGCGCGCAGTGGGCATCGGAGAACAGGATGCCGCTCATCGCGTTAACCGACGAGGCACCGGCGGCGGTCAGCCAGACGCGCCAGTCTGAGTAATCGGTCATGTGCAGCAGCGGATAAGCGCTGAGTTCCTGCGGACTCTTCAGACCATTGAGCGCGTTGATCAGACGCGGGCTGCACACAGGAAAGAAGCGCAATGCCACGATCTCTTCAACAATCATCTCCGGCCAGTCACCGATCCCATAGGCAATGAACAGATCGACGTTGGGGTTGTTGGTGTCGTCCGGAGTGCGCGGGGAAATCAGCTGTAACTGCACCTGCGGGTACTGACGCAAAAATGCGCCGATGTGGTGGCACAACCAATAGGTGGCGAATCCCGGCGCACAACTGACGCACAGGCGACCGGAGATTTCCTGGTCATCGATGAGTTGCCCGGCATCGAGCAGGTTCAACAGAATCCCGTGTACCTCACGGGCGTAGCGTTCGCCTTGATATGTCAGGCCGATACCTCGACCAATCCGTTCGGTGAGGGCGAAGCCGACACATTCCTCAAGCTTGCTGATTTGGTGGCTGATGGCGCTGCGGGTCAGGTTCAGTTCACGGGCGGCGACCGACACGCTGCCAAGGCGTGCGACCGCGTCCAGCGCGCGAAGGGCTGTCATCGAGGGAAAGCGCATAACTCATTCCGCTGTGGGGTGGATGTGGGTACGTATGGTGATGTAAATCGAACAGTCAGGCCAAAAAAATCGATTGTTGTATCGGTTGATTCAACAATACTAGCCCGACGTGTCACCGGCCAATGCGGCCAACGACTCATCATCCAAGAGGTGCTGCATGACCAGTTGTGCCCAGGCGCTCGTTCAGTTGCTGGAAGGCTATGGCGTTGAACACGTCTTTGGCATTCCCGGCGTGCACACCGTCGAGCTTTATCGGGGCTTGCACGGCAGCCGCCTGAAGCACGTCAGCCCGCGTCATGAACAGGGTGCCGGGTTCATGGCCGACGGTTATGCCCGCGCCAGTGGCAAGCCCGGGGTGTGCTTCATCATTACCGGTCCGGGCATGACCAATATTCTCACCGCGATGGGCCAGGCCTACGCGGACTCGGTGCCGATGCTGGTCATCTCCACTTGCAACCGTCGCGAACACCTGCGCCTGGGCCATGGCCACCTGCATGAATTGCCCGATCAGCGCGCAATGGTCGCCGGGGTTTGCGCCTTCAGCCATACCGTGCAGCACCCGGACCAGTTGCCGGAATTGCTGGCGCGGGCGTTTGCCCTGTTCGGCTGCACCCGGCCGCGACCGGTGCACATCGAGATTCCGCTGGATGTGCTGGAAATGTCCGCAGATGGCCTGGATTTGCGTCCGCGCGCTTTGCCGGCCGCACCGGCCCCGGCGCCAGAGGCCATCGATGCGGCAGTCGCGTTGATCAACGGCGCACAACGTCCATTGATTCTGGCCGGTGGCGGTGCACGTCGCTCCAGCGAAGCCCTGACATTGCTTGCCGAGCGCTTGCAGGCACCGGTCGCGCTGACCACTAATGCCCGAGGCTTGCTGACGCCTGAACATCCATTGCTGCTCGATGGCGTGCAATCGTCGGCCCATGGTCGCGAACTGTTCGCCGAGGCTGATGTGGTGCTGGCCGTCGGCACCGAGCTGGGGGAAACCGACTACGACTTTTTTGGCCTTGGGCCCTTGGCGTTCAAGGCTCCATTGATCCGTCTCGACATTGATCCGATGCAAGTGCTGAGCGTGCAACCGGCCGCGGTCGGTTTGCTGGGTGATGCCGAACAAGGCCTGCGTGCGCTGCTGGCGCGATTGCCGCAACGCCAGGCGGATCCAGCGTGGGCGAGTGAGCGGGTGGCCCGAGTCAATGCAGTTGAACACGCTGGCTGGAGCGCGAAGCAAAGCCGCCTTCAGGCGCTGCTCGATACGCTACGCGATTCCCTGCCACAGCCTTTGATCGTCGGTGATTCGACCCAACCTGTGTATCAGGGCGCCCTGGGCTACCGGGCACCGACGCCCAACAGCTGGTTCAACGCGGGCAGTGGATACGGAACCCTCGGTTACGGATTGCCCGCCGCCATCGGCGCCAAACTCGCCCAACCGCAACGTCCGGTGGTGGCGTTGGTGGGGGACGGTGGCCTGCAGTTTTCCAGCGCCGAACTGATCGCCGCCAAAGAGGCGGGCGCAGGCGTGATCCTGTTGCTGTGGAACAACACCAGCTATGCCGAGATCCGCGATTACATGAATGCCCGATCGGTGCCATTGCTGGGTGTGGAAATCCTCACGCCGGACTTCGCCGCTCTCGCACAAAGTTGCCACGTCGCTCATCACCGGGCGCGCAATCTGGACAGCTTGCGTGAACTGCTGAGTCAACTCGGCACCCCTCACGAGCCGGTGATGATCGAGCTGGATGCCACGGATTTCCTGACGGATTAAGCACGGTGCGAAACCGCACTGCTTGCTAAAAAAATAAAAAATTTCAGGTCCCCTCAAGTGCAAAACGCACTGTGGACCTTCCTACTGCCCAGAACACAAGGTGGCTTACATGGCTGAGTCCGACAACTTTTCCTCGACCCATTCCACACAAGGGACATATGCCGATTTGATCCTCGGTAACGGTCGCATCTACACCCAGGATCCGGCGAACCCGTGGGCCGAGGCCGTGGCGATCCGCGATGGCAAGTTGATCGGTGTCGCAAGCCTCGGCGAGCTTGAGGCGTTCAAGGGACCGAACACGCTGGAGCATGATCTGCAAGGCGCGTTCTGCATGCCGGGCCTGCACGACATGCACACGCATCCCGACCTCGCGCTGGCGCCACGCTACAGCGATGATCTCGATGTCGGCATCGAAGATCCGACGCCTGAACAACTGCGCGAAAGCATCCTCGCCTATGCCGACAGCCATCCCGGCGACGGTTGGATCTATGGTCAGTACTGGGTTCGCTACACCTTCCGCGAAGCCGGTTTGACGCCGGGCCGGGCGTGGCTCGACAGCGTCATGCCGGATCGCCCCGTGGCGCTGCTCGACCGCATGTGGGGCACCATGATGGTCAACTCCAAGGCCCTGGAACTTGCCGGTATCGACCGTCACACCTCTGACCCGCGCAACGGATATTTTGAGCGTGACGAACTGACTGGTGAGCCTACCGGCCTGATGATCGACGGCGCCTACGCGATGATCCACGCCGCCATGCCACCCACCCCGGTCAGCGTGCTGCGCCGTGCTTATCGCGATGGTGTGCATTTCCAGAGTTCACGCGGCGTCACGGCGAGCAAATACGTGCACGTCTGTGAGCAGCGTCTGCAAGCGTTGAAGGAGCTCGACGACAGCGGTGAACTGACAGTGCGGATCGAAGCCGCGATCAGTTGGCAGGACGATATTTTCCCGGTGCGTCGTCGCTGGGAACTGTTGGCAGGTGAACGTCACTACTACCGCAGTGCGCGCCTGAGTGCCAACGCGGTGAAGTTCCACTTCGACGGTACGGTCGAGCCGAAGTCTTCGTACCTGCTGACCCCATGGCCGCAAGAGTCGAGCTGGCGCGGCAAGCTCAACCTGACCCCGGAACACATCACTGACATGGTGGTGGACATGGATCGCAAAGGCATCCGTGTGATTGCTCACTGCACCGGGGATGGTGCGTCTGACGTGTTCCTCGATGCCGTGGCCGAGGCCCGTCGTCGCAATGGCTTCAGTGGCGTGCGCCATCAATGTGCACACAGTACCTTGCTGCATCCGGGCAACCTGCCGCGCTTCAAGGAACTGAACGTCATCGCCGAATTTTCCCCGGCCGCCTGGTACCCGACACCGTTCGCCAGTGGCGCGCGTTCGGGCTATGGCCAGGAACGACTCAAGCGCATCTACGATTTCAAGGGTGTGCTGGAAGCGGGTGGCACGGCGGTAATGGGCACCGATTGGCCGGTGGCGTCCATCGATCCGTGGCTGGCGCTGGAAACCATGGTGACTCGCCAGAATCCCTGGAACGATGACCCGGCGTGCTTCGGTGACCCGATCAGCCTCGAACAGGCGTTGAGCGTGATCACCAGTAACGGCGCCGTGGCCATGGGCCTGGAAAAAACCACTGGCAGTCTGGAGGTCGGCAAGGCGGCAGACCTGATCGTGATCGACCGCGACCTGTTCGCCGAACCGGCGCGCGACTACATCCATCGCACTAACGTGCTGTTGACCTTTGTTGAGGGACAGTTGGTCTACGACCGTCATTCGACCCTGGCGTCGGTCGGTCTGAAAGCGGTCTGGCAGGGTGAGCCACCGGTACTGGAGAACAAGGCCTGATGGACACACAACGGATCGCAGTTACCGTGGTTTCCGGGTTTCTCGGCGCTGGTAAAACCACCTTGCTCAATCGCATGGTGCGCCGCGCCGCAGGCAGTCGGCTGGCCGTTATCGTCAACGATTTCGGTGAACTGAATATCGATGCGGCCATCGTTTCCGAAGTCACCGACGCGGTGTACAGCCTGCAAAACGGTTGCATCTGCTGCACCGTGCAAGAAGACCTGCTGGCGCAACTCGGCAGCCTGGCGCAGTTGCAGCCGCGACTGGAACGCATCGTCATCGAGTGCAGCGGCGTGTCGGACCCGCAGCGCATTGTGCAAACGCTGGCCTACCCGCAACTGCGCAGCCAGATGCAACTGGATATGGTGATTACCGTGGTCGATGCCACTCGCCATTTGCAGCTGGAAGGTGAATACGCACGACTTGCCCGCGCGCAGGTGGCCGCTGCCGACTTGTTGCTGTTGAACAAGACCGATCTGGTCGACGACGAACAGTTGCAGGCGTTGCGTGATGCATTGGGGGAAAGGACTCGGGTGCAGGTCAGTGTGCAGGCAGAGTTACCGGATGCGCTGTGGCTGGATACTGACCTGGACGTTGAGCATCGGGCGGTTAAACCGATGACGCGGGTTTCGCAGGACGATCACAGCGAGATGTTCAGCAGTTGGCTGTGGCAGAGCTCTGCGGCACTGGATGTCGAGCGTTTGCGTGGCTGGTTACAGGCGCTGCCCAGCGATGTTTTTCGGGTCAAGGGGCTGGTTGTACTGGCTCAAGGTGGGAAGGCTCACTGGTTGCAACACGTCGGCACCCGCAGTCAGTTTCTGCCCGCCACAGATGAGGCCCAGGCCAGCGCAACACGCTTGGTGTTTATCGCTCGCCGGGGCTTCGACGGCTGGGAGGCGTTGGGGCGAGGGTTGGATGCCTGCAAGGTGCCAGAGGGTGCGCGGACATGAGCCCCACGGAGCAACGCTTACGTGAAGAGCTGGCGGCCTGTTATCAGCTGGTTGCGTACTTTCGCATGACCGATTTGATCTTCACCCACATTTCAGTGCGCCTGCCGGGGCCGGAGCATCACTTCCTGATCAACCCTTATGGGCTGATGTTTGATGAGATTACTGCTTCCAATCTGGTGAAGATTGATCTGTATGGCCAGGCGGTCGAGCCATCGCCATACCCGGTCAATCCAGCCGGTTTTGTGATTCACAGTGCGATTCACGGCGCCCGTGAAGACGCGCAATGCGTGCTGCACACCCACACCAGATCCGGTTGTGCGATCGCCGCATTGAAGTGCGGATTGCTGCCGGTGAATCAGATTTCCATGGAGTTCTACGGCCGGGTCGCTTACCACGACTATGAAGGCGTGGCGCTGGACATGAGCGAGCAGCAGCGACTGGTGCAGGACTTGGGCGACAAGCCGGTGTTGATGCTGCGCAATCATGGTTTGCTGACGGTTGGCGAAACAGTTGGTCAGGCGTTCATGCGCATGTATTACCTTGAAAAAGCCTGCGACATTCAGTTGGCTGCGCAAGCTGCCGGGGAGTTGGTGCTGCCGCCGGCAGAGGTGTGTGAGCATACCGAGCGCCAGTTCAATGACCCTGGACGATCGTTGGATGACGGCGAGTTTAGTGATCCGGATGCGATGCAATTGGCTTGGGGTGCATTGTTGCGAATGCTGGAGCGGGTGGCTCCGGGTTATCGGGACTAGCCTGTCGGTCCATCGCGATCAGGCTCGCACACAGGGTTCTGCGTCGAGCACGAATCAAATGTGGGAGCGGGCTTGCTCGCGAAGGCGGAGTGTCAGGCGATGAAGATGTAAAGCTGCTGGCCTCTTCGCGAGCAAGCCCGCTCCCACATTTGATTTGTGTTCGACACAGAACCTTGTAGGAGTGAGCCTGCTCGCGATGGACGCGCCGCGGTTTATCAGGCTTGCCCTGGTGTATTCAGGTTCATCGAGCGCACTGCCAATGCCGAGGCAGTTGCTTCATCCACCGCGAGCGAGAAGCGAAAAGTCGCGCCACGTCCGGGCACATCGATCAACTGAATCTCGCGGCCATGCAGTTGCAGAATGCGATGGACAATTCGCAGCCCCAACCCGCCATCACGCCTCGCACCACCAATGTTGAACGGTCGCAGGAACAGACCTTCGCGCAGTTCGGGGGCGATGCCGGGGCCGGTGTCGCTGACGGTGACTTCGATGAAAGCACCTTGAGGCCGCAGGCTGAGTTCGACTTCTCCACCTTGAGGTGTATGGCGCAGGGCGTTGTCGAACAGGTTGGTCAGCACTCGCTCGATCAGCCCCAGGTCAGCGCAGGCTGCCGACACATTGGGGGCAAATGTGGCTTTGAGTTCGACCTGACGCGCCTCGGCGGTGAGCTCGAATTTCTGGAAGATGTCCTGGGCCAGATCGGTCAAGGAAAAGCGCTCCAGCACCGGTTGCACGAAGCCGTGTTCCAGCCGTACCAGTTCCAGCAACGACTGCGCCAGACCGCCGACCTTGCGGCTTTGATCCAGCGCGATGCTCAGGTAGCGGCGACGGTCGGCGGCGGACAGCGTGGCATCCTTGAGCGACAGGGTTTCCAGATAGCCGTGCAAGGACGCCAGTGGCGTGCGCAGATCATGGGAAATGTTCGCCACCATCTCGCGGCGTTCCTGGTCCTGGCGGGTCAACGAGCGCCACTGCTCACTGAGGCGCGCCTGCATCTGCCGGAACGTGGCGTCGAGTATGGCGATTTCATCGTGGCTGGCGGCTTTTTCAACCGGCGCAGTTGTCGACGGTGTGACCGGGACGCCGTCAATGTCGAAGCGGCTGACGGTTTCGGTCAGGCGGCGCAACGGCCGGGTGATCAGGGCAAACGCCGTGAGGCCGGCAATCAGGCAAAGCAGCGCCACCAGCCCGATGGACAGCAGGGCGGTATTGAGCGCGGCACTGGTGGCGCCGCGTGCGGCGATGCGGTCATGGTCCTCACCGAGCAGCACCACGTAGAGATAACCGGCCGGCTTGCCATCGACTTTCAACGGCGCAGCGCTGAACACCTTGCGTGCATCGACGCTACGCGGATCGTCGCCGAGAATCGGCAGGGCATCGCCCCTGAGCAGGCGCTGGATCGGCGCGAGGTCGATCTGTTCACGATGGATTCGACCTTCAGGCGCGGCGCTGCCGACAATCTTGCCCTCGGTGTCCAGCAGGTACACCTCGACACTGGGGTTGACCAACATCAGTTGGCTGAACAGATCACGCACCGCATTGGGCATCAGGCCCTGGGTGTCCATCAGCACCGTGTCGCGGGCGATGTGTTGTGCCAGATCCCGCGACAACCCTTGCACCACCTCCTGTTCATGCATCTGGTTGGAACGCACCTGCATCCATGCCGAAGTGCCGCAGCACACCAGCAGCAACACGGCGAACACCAGCGACAGGCGTTGTGTGAGGGTCAACCTCATGGTTGCGGCTCCTGACTGCTGGCAAATTTGTAGCCGCGCCCCCAGACCGTGAGGATGCGCGCCGGTTGCGCCGGATCGGTTTCGATTTTCGAGCGCAGGCGATTGATGTGGGTATTGACGGTGTGTTCGTAGCCTTCGTGGCTGTAACCCCAGACGGCATTGAGCAGGTCCATGCGCGAAAACACCTTGCCGGGCTGGCGCGCGAAGAAATACAGCAGGTCGAACTCCCGGGGCGTGAGGTCCAGGCGCCGACCGTCGAGGGACGCTTCGCGGGTAATCGGGTCGATGGCCAGACCGTCGATGTTCAGGCTGCCGGCGTCCATCTTCAGGTTGCGCGCCATGGCATCGACCCGGCGTAGCAGGGCTTTGACCCGGGCCACCAGTTCGAGCATGGAAAACGGCTTGGCCAGGTAGTCGTCGGCGCCGAGTTCGAGGCCAAGAATCCGGTGCACTTCGCTGGAGCGGGCACTGGTGATGATGATCGGTGTATAGCGGGCCATGGCGCGGGCGCGGCGGCAGATTTCCAGGCCGTCGACGCCTGGCAGCATCAAATCGAGAATCAGGGCATCCCAGCTTCCTTGCTGCAGCAGACGCATGCCTTCATTGCCATCGGCGCAGTGCACCACCTCGAACTGCTCATCACGCAGATGCAGGCAGATAAGGTCAGCGATATGCAGGTCATCCTCGACCACGAGAACGCGTTTGTTCTGTTCCATCCACTCTTCCTTCGGTTAATGCCCTGTACCTGTAGGAGCGAGCACGCTCGCGATGGACGCAAGGGCGCCGCGTTCAGTCAGTAAGCACGCGTCATCGTTAACGACCATCGCGAGCAAGCTTGCTCCTACAGGCATTGTGCGGTGTTTTCAGGCGTCGAGTTATCACGAATTATTTAACTCTTCGTGAGGATTTGGCGATCACCCCAAGCTTAGGCTGTGTTCCATCAGAGGCCTCAAGACTTCGGAGACGACCATGTTCTCAAGACGACAAATACTTTGGGCAAGCGGCGGGCTGGGGGTTGCGGCCCTGGCGATTGGCGTATTGCCAAAATTCGCTGCGCGTTCTGTACTGATCAGCACTGCCGACGCGGCCCAGCTTTCGGAAAACCAACTGTTCGAAGTGACCCACAGCGACAGCGAATGGCACGCCATCCTCAGCGACGAGCAGTACGACATCCTGCGCGAAGAGGGCACCGAACGGGCTTACAGCAGCCCGCTGAACAACGAGCACCGTGACGGTACGTTCGCTTGTGCCGGGTGTGATCTCCGCTGTTTTCCTCGGCGACCAAGTTCGATAGCCGTACCGGTTGGCCGAGCTTTTGGGCGCCGCTGGACAAGGCCGTGGCCACTCGTCAGGACCGTTCCTTGGGGTGGTGCGAGAAGAAGTCCACTGTCGGCGCTGTGGCGGTCATTTGGGCCATGTCTTCGATGACGGCCCCAAACCGACCGGGCTGCGTTACTGCATGAACGGCCTGTCGATGAAGTTCCAACCGGTTTGATCCCAGGCATTTTTCCACCCACTCTTGCAGGTCGACGCTATGTGGCTTCTGGTCCTCGCTTATCTCGGCGGTGTGCTGACGATTGTCAGCCCATGCATTTTGCCGGTACTGCCCTTTGTCTTCGCCCGCACCGGCCAACCGTTCGTGAAGAGCGGTTTGCCGTTGTTGGCGGGCATGGCGCTGACCTTCGCTTTGGTCGCCACGTTGGCGGCGGTAGGCGGTGGCTGGGTGGTGCAACTCAATCAGTATGGGCGCTGGCTCGCGCTGGTGTTCGTGGCACTGTTCGGCCTCACGCTGCTGCTGCCGCAATTGGCCGAGCGCCTGACCCGGCCGCTGGTCGCGGCGGGGAGTCGTTTGTCCGAGGCGGCGGGTGCCGATGCCCGGCCACGTCCCGGCGCTTCATTCTTGATCGGGGTCGCCACGGGCCTGCTGTGGGCTCCCTGCGCCGGGCCGATTCTTGGTCTGCTGTTGACGGGCGCGGCATTGCAGGGCGCAAGCATCGCAACCACCTTGTTGCTGCTGGCGTATGCCGCCGGTGCCGCGACTTCGCTCGCCGTGGCGCTGCTGCTGGGCGGCAAGGTTTTCGCCGCGATGAAGCGCTCGATCGGCGCTGGCGAGTGGCTGCGTCGCGGACTCGGCGCTGCGATGCTGGCCGGTGTGGCGGCCATTGCCCTGGGTCTGGATACCGGGATTCTGGCGCGGGTTTCCACGGCATCCACCGGGGGGATCGAGCAAGCACTGGTGAAGCAACTGGCCGGCAAGTCGCCGCAGAACAGCGGTGCGATGATGGCGCAAAACCCGTCGTCCGCAAGCGCGACGCAAGTGGCCGACAAAACACCGGGCGCCTTGCCGGTAGAAGGTAACCTGCCGCCGCTGGATGGCGCCGTGCAATGGCTCAACTCACCACCGCTCGATGCTCAGGCACTGAAGGGCAAAGTCGTGCTGGTTGATTTCTGGACCTACTCCTGCATCAACTGCCTGCGGTCGCTGCCCTATGTAAAAGCCTGGGCCGAGAAATACCGCGATCAGGGCCTGGTGGTGATCGGCGTGCATGCGCCGGAGTTTGCCTTCGAGCGCAACGTCGACAACGTCACCAAAGCCATGAAAGACCTGGGCATCAACTATCCGGTGGCCATCGATAACGAATTCAAGATCTGGCGCGCATTCAACAACGAATACTGGCCGGCGCACTATTTTGCCGACGCCCAGGGGCGCATTCGTTATCACCACTTTGGCGAAGGCGAATACGCCGAATCGGAGCGAGTCATCCAACAGCTACTGCGTGAGGCCGGTGCCAGCAAGGTGTCGGACGGGCTGATCAATGCCAAGGCCGAAGGCGTGCAAATGGCGCCGGACAACAACGAAGTGCAATCGCCGGAAACCTATGTCGGCTACCAGCGCGCGGAGAATTTCGTACCGCAAACCAGTCTGGTGCCGGACAAGGTGTCGGCCTATCGCACACCCGCGCAACTGGCGCTCAACGACTGGGGCCTGGACGGTCAGTGGAAGGTCGGTCCCGAGCGAGCCACTGCTAGCGCGCCAGCCAGCCGCATCGTCTATCGCTTCCACGCCCGTGACCTGCATCTGGTGCTTGGCCCCGACACGGACGGAAAACCGGTGCGATTCAAGGTGCTGATCGATGGCAAGGCCCCCGGCGATGACCACGGCATGGACGTGGCACCCGATGGCAGCGGCACGGTGACCGACCAGCGCTTATATCAATTGGTGCGCCAGAACGGCGGTGTGGATGACCGGACCTTCAGCATCGAGTTTCTTGATCCCGGCGCATCGGCTTACGCCTTTACCTTTGGCTGACAGCCCCTTCAAACATTCAGGAGTCTGACCCATGAAAACCTTGTTCACCTGGCGCCGTACGTTGTTGGGCGTTGTTGCTGTCGGCGTCATCGGCCAATGCTCGGCGTTCTCTTTCGGCGGTGCCGAAGAAGCGGTGATTATTGCGCCGCCAACCCTCGACGAAATCACCCAGGCCCACAGTGAAACCGCGGTCTTCGCCGGTGGTTGTTTCTGGGGCGTTCAAGGTGTGTTCCAGCATGTCAAAGGCGTGAAGAATGCCGTCTCCGGTTACGCAGGCGGTGCAGCCAACACTGCTCAATACGAGCGTGTCAGCAATGGCGATACCGGTCACGCGGAGTCCGTGGAAGTCACGTTCGACCCGAGTCAGGTCAGCTACGGGACCTTGCTGCAAATCTACTTTTCGGTGGCGCACAACCCGACCGAATTCAACCGTCAGGGGCCGGACAGCGGCACCCAGTATCGTTCGGCTATTTTTACCAAAAGCAGCGAGCAGCAAAAGGTCGCACAGGCCTACATTGCCCAGCTCGACGCTGCCCATTCGTTCAGTAAACCGATTGTGACCAAGCTTGAAAGCTACAACGGTTTCTACCCGGCGGAGGAGGAACATCAGGACTTTCTGACCGAGCATCCGAGCTATCCCTATATCGTGATCAACGATCTGCCGAAGGTCGCGCAGCTCAAGCAGCTGTACCCGGATCGCTATCAGGAAAAACCGGTGCTGGTGAAGGCGGGGATGTAAAGGATACGGCCGTTATTCACCCGGCTAGTGCTTGCCCCACATCCCCATGGCGAAGTCGACGAAACGACGCAGCTTTGGCAGGCGGTAGCGATCCTGGGCGTAGACCAGATGCATCGGTCGGCTCGGCAGTTGATAACGCTGCAGCAAGGGGAGCAGTTTTCCGTCCTTGAGATCCTGCTCCACCAGCGCATCGGGCACCATCACAATACCCATTCCGGTACGCGCCGCTTGGTGCAGACCGGCTGAACTGTTGATCACCAGCGAACCGCTGACCGCCACCACGATTTCACCTTCCGGGCTATTCAGGCGCCATTGCCGTGCCACCGATTGCCAGTCATCGCCGGCCGGATAGGCAAACGCCAGACAATCGTGGTGTTGCAGGTCTTCGGGTTCTTCCGGAATGCCGCGTCGCGCCAAGTATTCCTTTGAAGCGCACATGGTCAGGGTGTAGTCGATCAGCGGGCGGGCGATCAGGTTGGAGGGTTCGAGTGCGCCCAGGCGGAAGGCCACGTCGAAGCCGTGATCCAGCAAGTCGGGGCGCCGATTGGTCAACACTACGTCCAGTTTCACTCGTGGATTTTGCAGGCTGAACTCGCTCAAGGCCGGCGCCAGGCGTTCGGTGCCGAAGGTCAGCGGCGCGGTGATGCGCAGGGTACCGCTCGGTTCGTCGAGGGTCTGCTCTGCCAGGCGCTCCGAGTCCGCCACCAGCCCCAACACTTCAAGACAGCGCTGGTAATACGCGCTGCCGAATTCCGTCAGGCGCTGGCGTCGCGTCGTACGGTTGATCAGGCGCACACCCAGCCGCTGCTCCAGCGCCTTGAGGTGATTGCCGACCATGGTTGTGGACATTTCGCACTGCAACGCGGCGGCGGTCATGCTCCCGGCTTCCACCACTCTTACGTAAACGGTCATTGCCTGGAATAAATCCATTATCAAGCCCAGCTTTTAAATGATCGAAGTTATGCGCAGTTTATCCAGCTCAGGTGGCTAACCATACTGCAAAAACACCGACAATTGATGGAGCCTGATGTCATGACCGCCGCCTGCCTGATGAGCACTTACCAACCTCTGGCCTTGAGTTTCGAAAAAGGTTTGGGCACGCGCCTGTGGGATCAGGCCGGTCGTGAATACCTGGATGCGGTCGCCGGGGTGGCGGTGACCAACGTTGGCCATTCCCATCCGAAAATCGTCGCCGCCATCAGCGAGCAGGCAGGATTGCTGCTGCACACTTCGAACCTCTACAGCATCGACTGGCAGCAGCGGCTGGCGCACAAGCTCACTCAGCTTGCCGGCATGGACCGGGCGTTTTTCAACAATTCCGGCGCCGAGGCAAACGAAACGGCGCTGAAAATCGCGCGGCTGCATGGCTGGCACAAAGGCATCGAACAACCGCTGGTGGTGGTCATGGAGAACGCTTTCCATGGGCGGACCCTCGGCACTTTGTCGGCCAGCGATGGTCCAGCCGTGAGGTTAGGTTTCAATAAATTGCCGGGAGATTTCATCAAGGTGCCGTTCGGTGATCTCAAGGCTCTGGACCGGGTGCAGCAGGCGCACGGCTCACGCATCGTGGCGATTCTGATGGAGCCGATCCAGGGTGAAAGCGGCGTGCAACTGGCGCCACCCGGCTATCTCAAAGCCGTGCGCGAACTGTGTAACCGGCGCGGTTGGCTATTGATGCTCGACGAAATCCAGACCGGTATCGGCCGCACCGGTCAGTGGTTCGCCTTCCAGCACGAAGGCATAGTCCCCGACGTCATGACCCTGGCCAAAGGCCTGGGCAATGGCATCCCCATTGGCGGCTGTCTGGCCCGTGGCAGAGCCGCCGAATTGTTTACGCCGGGCAGCCACGGCAGCACCTTCGGCGGTAATCCGCTGGCTTGCCGGGTCGGTTGCACGGTGCTGGAAATCATCGAGGAACAAGGCCTGCGCGATAACGCCCGCCTTCAAGGTGAGCGGTTACTCAATGGACTACACAGGGAATTGGCAGACCACCCGAACGTCCTGGCAATCCGCGGCCAGGGCCTGATGATCGGCATCGAACTCAAACAACCGATCCGCGACCTGACCCTGATCGCCGCCCGGGATCACGGCTTGCTGATCAACGTGACCCGGGGCCAGACCATCCGCTTGCTGCCACCGCTGACGATTGACGAGCGGGAGGTGGAGATGATTGTGAGAGGGGTGAGTCGGGCGATTAACGCGGCCTGAAAACAGGATCGTTCTCACGCGAAGCGTGGGAGCGATCATTGTTGTCCGTGGAATGCAGCGATATCGCCCCGGTCCTCGAGTTGGATTTTCGAACCACTGAAACCGTTGAACAGCCGTTGATGCGCAGCGAAGCCACTGGACCCATCACGCGAACGATAACTGCCAGCCCAGCCCAGCAATGCGACCAACAACTCATCGTTCTCGTCCCGTTTCGCCTCGCGCTGACGAATATTCGCGACGCAAGTCTCATCATCGACACTCAACCAGATCAACGCCGTTGCTCGGGGCAAGAGTTCGCTGACGATCCAGCCGTAGGCACCCTCGATTACCCAGCACTCTTCACTGGCCGCAATGCGCGCCATGCCCAACGCCTCGGCGTGGGGGCGGGCGATGCTGTGTTCGTCGGATAGCCAGTGGATTGAATCGAGATCAACCCAAGGTACTTGCAGATGCCCGGCCAATCGCTCGGCCAGCCAGCTCTTGCCGGAGCCTGAGTTGCCGATGATCAATGTTCGGGTGAGGTTCATGAGCGACACCGTTCAACTGTAGGAGCGAGCCTGCTCCGGGCGGCGTTCCGACGAAAAACGTCATGGCTCCGCGCTTGATCGTTCCCACGCTCTGCGTGGGAATGCCTCAACGGACGCTCCGCGTTCGGCTCTGGAAGGGGCGCGGAGCGTCCCGGGCTGCATTCCCACGCAGAGCGTGGGAACGATCAATCATCGCCTTGCGGTGCAACCATCCGCGTCTTCGGCGAACCATTGGAATTGTGTTGAAAAATATCCCGCGGTTGCCCTTGTTCATTAAAGAACACCTGCCCGATCCCCGCCGAATTCCACAGCCGTTCACCCGCTTCAGCGTGCTCGGGAATGTGTGGAACGATGCGCATGCGCCGGCGTTTGGTCAGCCAGTTGAGGGGCGAGCGTGGCGAATACAGCCAGCGGTTGAGGCGGTCGAACCACTCCAACAGGGCTCGTGGGAATTCGTTCTTGATGCCGCTGCTGGTGATCTGCCAGATGCGCGGCCCGGCCTTGCGGTGTCGGATCAGCACTTCGTAGACGAAGGAATAGTGCACATCGCCGGACAGCACCACGTAGCTGCCCGGTGTACGGGAGTGTCGGAAAATGTTCAGGATCACCTGCGCCGCACCGCGATGGGCCATCCAGTTTTCCGCGTCCACCAGCAGCGGGTAACCGCACCAGCTGAAGATGCGTTGCACGGTTTCGATCAGTTTCACGCCGAAGACCGGCGCCGGCGAAACGATGATCGCCGAGGGATGATCAAGAAGCTCCTGTTGCAGTTCGCTGAGGGCTTCCCAGTCCAGCAGGCCAGACGGTTGCTTGAGGTTCATCTCGCTGCGCCAGCGCCGGGTGCGGGTGTCGAGCACGACCATGGCCGGCGTAGTCGGCAGCACATAGTGCCAATGCTGAAAGCTCAGCAGGTCATCGATCAATGCGTCCTGAGCCCCGCTGTCGAGGTAACGGTCGTGCCCGGTGACACTCAACGAGCGGGCCTTTTCCAGCACGCCGCTGAACGCATCCGGGTTGTTGCCCCAACCCTGGCACAACATATAAGCCAACAGCGCATTGCCGATGATGCGTTTGGAGAACGGATGGCCGTAGGCCGTTTCCTCCCATTGCGCGGAAAGATTCCAGTCATCGGTAATATCGTGGTCGTCGAAAATCATCAGCGTCGGCAAGTGCGCCAACGCCCGAGCAACCTTGCCCAGCCCCGCCTTGAAACCGTCGATGCGCGTCTGTTCCAGCGCATAACGCTCGCGTCTTTGCGGTGTCAGCGCCGGCGGTTGCGCAGCGATCAAGGTCCAGGGCGTCGGCGACCAGACCAGCAGGTACATGGCCATGACTTCGCCGAAGGTCACCAGATGATTGTCGGCGCTGCTGCTGGTGAAAATCGGCTTACGCGCGCCACCGAAAAATCGCTCGCGCAGAGTCTCGTTGCTCTCCAGCGCCGGTAACAAATCCGCGCGGTGATAGTAACTGGCAGGGTGCTCGTAGAGTTTGGCGCTGTCGCTGACCACGGCGCCTTCCAGATGCTCGCCGAACAACTCCAGCCGTTCGATCAAGGCATGAATCGCCCGCAGGGTTGGCCCGGCAACGTCATCGGCGTAGACCTGATCGCCGCTCATCATCAGCAGTGCCGGGCGATCACAGGCGTGATGTTCTTGCGCCAATAGCGCATCGACACAGAGCAAACCGTCCGCTGCCGGGTGATGAGGCTTGCGACAGGAACCGTGCAGCAATTGATCGATACGCGAGCGCAGGACGAAGTTCGGTGTACGAGCATCGCCGTACAACAGATGTGGCGCCCATTCGGCGATGCCTGTCCCGTTATCGATCAGCAGGTCGTACTCGATCAACTCGTCACAGGGCAGGGCAACGTCCAGCGCCATATCGATCAGGTGCACAAAAGCATGGGTGCCCACCGCAACGACCGTGCATTGCCCGGCATCGAGGCGAATATCGCCCACCCCCTGCAAACGCAGCGTCAACTCCAGCGCCCGCGAGCCCACCAGCCACAATACCAGCCGCTTGGGTTCCAGCCGCCGCAATAGCGGGCCGACCAGCACGGGTGGCAGTGATTGATGATCGTCGGGCAGTGGCAGCGTTGCGGACATCCGGATTCAAGGCTCTTGGAGGCAGAGGCGGGCGATGATAGCGCAGGTCATCGCTGCTGCCTGTTAAGCCTTGTGAACCTGAATACTCAAATGCGAGATTGAATAGCCTTAGGGAAGCATCAAATATCAGGTACCACACATAACCCTTGTAGGAGCTGGCTTGCCAGCGAAAGCGGTGTGTCAGTTCACAAAAGTGCTGACCGATACACCGCCTTCGCTGGCAAGCCAGCTCCTACAGTTGTTTTCTACAGTTCCCCTAATTCAAGCCTCCCAACCCGCCCCACTGACCGCCGCCTGCGCCAGTGGATGCAAGTCTGCCGGATGCTCTGTCTGCCAGGCCAGCAACTCCTTGCGCATGCCGGGCGTCCAGTACATCTGCAGATGATTACGCACACCGAGCACAGCCTGTTGCTGGTCCGGTTCGCTGGCGAAGTACTGGGCGATCTGGTTGGCCATCTTGATCAGGTTGTCCGTACTCATCGGCGTAACTCCGCTTTTTCGCCGCGCGCATGACGACGATCCTTGAGTAAACGATCCTGTTCGTCGCTGAATTCCTGATAGCGTTTTTGCCACTCCGAAGGGTGGTAGACGCGGCTGACTTCCACGGCGGTGACCTTGTACTCCGGACAGTTGGTCGCCCAGTCGGAGTTGTCGGTGGTGATGACGTTGGCCCCCGATTCCGGGAAGTGGAAGGTGGTGTACACCACGCCCGGGGCGACCCGTTCGGTCACCCGCGCACGCAATACGGTCTGGCCGGCGCGGCTGCCGATGCCGACCCAGTCACCTTCGTTGATGCCACGGCTCTCGGCGTCGCTCGGGTGGATTTCCAGACGGTCTTCATCGTGCCAGGCGACGTTTTCGGTACGCCGGGTCTGGGCGCCGACGTTGTACTGGCTGAGGATGCGCCCGGTGGTGAGCAACAGCGGATAGCGGTTGTTGACCTTTTCCTCGGTGGGCACGTAGCCGGTGAGCATGAAGCGCCCCTTGCCGCGCACGAATTGATCGATGTGCATGGTCGGCGTGCCGTCCGGTGAGTCGGCGTTGCACGGCCATTGCAGGCTGCCGTGGCTGTCCAGTGCTGCGTAGCTGACGTTGGTGAAGGTCGGCGTCAGGCTGGCGATTTCATCCATGATTTGCGATGGGTGTTTGTAGTTCATCGGGTAGCCCAGAGCATTGGCCAAGGCAACCGTGCCTTCCCAGTCCGCCTTGCCGCCCAGAGGTTCCATGACCTTGCGCACCCGCGAGATACGCCGCTCGGCGTTGGTGAAGGTGCCGTCCTTCTCCAGGAACGAGCAGCCCGGCAGGAACACGTGGGCGAACTTGGCGGTTTCGTTGAGGAAAATGTCCTGCACCACCACGCATTCCATGGCCGAAAGGGCTGCGGTGACGTGCTGGGTATTGGGGTCGCTTTGGGCGATGTCTTCGCCCTGGCAGTACAGGCCCTTGAAACTGCCGGCCAGGGCCGACTCGAACATGTTAGGGATGCGCAGACCCGGGTCGGGTTGCAGGGTGACATTCCAGGCTTGTTCGAACTGCGCCCTTACCACTTCGTTGGAGATGTGCCGGTAGCCGGGCAACTCGTGGGGGAAAGAGCCCATGTCGCAGGAGCCCTGCACGTTGTTCTGACCCCGCAGCGGGTTCACGCCTACGCCTTCGCGGCCGATGTTGCCCGTAACCATGGCCAGGTTGGCGATGCCCATCACCGCAGTACTGCCCTGGCTGTGCTCGGTGATGCCAAGGCCGTAATAGATCGCTGCGTTGCCGCCGGTGGCATAAAGGCGGGCGGCGGCGCGGATATCGGCAGCGGCTACACCGCAGATAGGTCCGAGGACTTCGGGCGAGTTGTCCGCGCGGCTGACGAATTCGCTCCAGTGGGCGAAATCGATGCCCTCGCAACGGGCGTCGATAAAGTCCTGATTGAGCAGGCCTTCGGTGACGATGACGTGGGCCAGTGCGTTGAGCATGGCGACGTTGGTGCCGGGGCGTAGCGCAAGGTGCAGTTCGGCGCGAGCGTGCACCGAGTCCACCAGATCAATGCGGCGTGGGTCGATGACGATCAGTCGCGCGCCTTCACGCAGGCGGCGTTTAAGTTGCGAGGCGAACACCGGGTGGGCGTCGCTGGGGTTGGCGCCCATGACCAGAATCACGTCAGCCTGCATCACCGAGTCGAAACTCTGGGTGCCGGCGGACTCGCCCAGGGTTTGTTTCAGGCCATAGCCGGTCGGCGAGTGACAGACCCGCGCACAGGTGTCGACGTTGTTGTTGCCGAAGGCGGCGCGCACCAGTTTTTGCACCAGATAGGTTTCTTCGTTGGTGCAGCGGCTGGAGGTGATGCCACCGATGGAGTCGCGGCCGTATTTTTGCTGCAGCCGGCGGAATTCGCTGGCGGCGTAGGTCACCGCTTCGTCCCAGCTGACTTCCTGCCAAGGGTCGTTGATGTGCTGGCGGATCATCGGTTTGGTGATGCGATCCGGGTGGGTGGCGTAGCCCCAGGCGAAACGGCCTTTGACGCAGGAGTGGCCGTGGTTGGCCTGGCCGTTCTTGTCCGGAACCATGCGTACCAGTTGGTTGCCTTTCATCTCGGCGCGGAACGAGCAGCCCACGCCGCAATAGGCACAGGTGGTGATCACGCTGCGTTCGGGCTGGCCCAGTTCGACCACGCTTTTTTCCATCAGGGTCGCGGTGGGGCAGGCTTGTACACAGGCGCCGCAAGACACGCATTCCGAGTCGAGGAAGTTCTCGCCACCTGCAGCCTCGACACGGGATTCGAAACCGCGCCCGGTAATGGTCAGGGCAAAGGTGCCCTGGGTTTCTTCGCAGGCGCGCACGCAGCGATTGCAGACGATGCACTTGCTCGGGTCGTAATCGAAATACGGGTTGGAGGTGTCCTTCACATCGGCCAGATGGTTCTCGCCTTCGTAGCCATAACGCACCTCGCGCAGGCCGACCTGGCCGGCGACGGTTTGCAGCTCGCAGTTGCCGTTGGCCGAGCAGGTCAGGCAGTCCAGCGGGTGGTCGGAGATGTACAGCTCCATGACGTTGCGGCGCAGGGTTGCGAGCTTCGGCGTCTGGGTGTGCACGGTCATGCCTTCGCTGACCGGCGTGGTGCAGGACGCCGGATAGCCGCGCATACCGTCGATCTCCACCAGGCACATGCGGCAAGAGCCGAAGGCTTCGAGGCTGTCGGTGGCACAGAGTTTGGGAATGGTGGTGCCCATCAGCGCGGCGGCGCGCATCACCGAGGTGCCTTCGGGCACGCTGATGCTGCGGCCATCGATGTTCAGGGTGACTTGCACCTGGCTGTCGCGAGCGGGCGTGCCCAGGTCGATATCGGTTTTCGGGTCGAAGAGAGTGATCATTGCTCGGCCTCCGAGGCTTGCAGGCCGAAGTCGGCGGGGAAGTGCTTGAGGGCGCTGGCTACCGGAAAGGAAACCATGCCGCCCAACGCGCACAGCGAACCGTATTGCAGGGTGTCGCACAGGTCCTTGAGAATGATCACCTGCTCATCGCGACCACTCTGGTCTGGCGCGGCCAGCAGGCGGTCTATCACCTCCACGCCCCGGGTCGAGCCGATGCGGCACGGGGTGCATTTGCCGCAGGACTCTTCGGCGCCGAATTGCATGGCGAAGCGCGCCATGTGGGCCATGTCCAGGCTGTCGTCAGCCACCACTACACCTCCGTGACCTAGCATCGCGCCGATAGCGGCGAAGGCTTCGTAATCGAGCGGCGTGTCGAATTGCGACGGTGGCACCCACGCGCCGAGCGGGCCGCCGACTTGCGCGGCTTTCAGTGGCCGGCCACTGGCGGTCCCTCCGCCGTAGTCTTCCACCAACTCCCGCAGAGTCAGGCCAAAAGCCCGTTCTACCAGACCGCCGTGACGAATATTGCCCGCCAGCTGGAAGGGCATGGTGCCCAGGGAACGGCCCATGCCGTAATCACGATAGAACTGCGCGCCCTTGGCCAGAATCAGCGGCACCGAGGCCAGGGTCAGCACGTTGTGCACCAGGGTCGGCTGGCCGAACAAGCCTTTCAAGGCGGGGATCGGCGGCTTTGCGCGGACGATCCCGCGTTTGCCTTCCAGAGAGTCCAACAGCGCGGTTTCTTCACCGCAGATGTAAGCGCCGGCACCGACGCGCACTTCCATATCGAAGGCCTGACCGCTGCCGCCGACATTGGCGCCGAGGTAACCGGCGGCTCGGGCGATGTTCAGCGCTGCACGCAGGGTGGCCACGGCGTCTGGGTATTCCGAGCGAACATAGATGTAGCCGAAGGTGGCGCCGACGGTAATGCCGGCAATGGCCATACCCTCGATTAGCAGGAAGGGGTCGCCTTCCATCAACATACGGTCGGCGAAAGTGCCGGAGTCGCCTTCGTCGGCGTTGCAAACAATGTATTTTTGCGCCGCCTGGGTGGCGCGGACCGTGCGCCATTTGATCCCGGCGGGGAAGGCTGCGCCGCCTCGGCCGCGCAGGCCGGAGTCGAATACGGCAGTTGCGGTTTGTTCGCCGCCAATGGCGACGGCCCTGGTTAAGCCTTCGAAACCACCGTGTGCCCGGTAATCGTCCAGCGACAACGGCCGGGTAATACCGGCGCGGGCGAACAGCAGGCGTTGTTGGGATTTGAGATAAGGTAATTCTTCCACCAGGCCCAAGGCGAGTGGATGGCTTGATGGATCGCCTTGCAACGCTTCCAGCACGGATGGCACATCGGCAGCGGTCAACGGGCCGAAGCCGATTCGGCCTTCCGGGGTGTCCACTTCCAGCAGCGGTTCCAGCCAGTACAGGCCGCGCGAGCTGGTGCGTTGCAGGTCCACATTAGTCTGGCTGGAGAGGGCCGAAGCCACCTCATCGGCACCCACGGCACGGGCCAGCGAATCACAAGGCAGATAGAGCGTCGGCATCACGCGTCCTCCCGGCAAGCGTCGAGCAATGCATCCAGACGTTCGGCACTGAGCCGCGCATGCACCCGGCCATCCAGCTCCAGGGCGGGCGAACAGGCGCAGGCACCGAGGCAATACACCGGACGCAGACTGATGCTGCCGTCGGCGCTGCTGCCGTGATCATCCAGTTGCAGGCGTTCGCGCAACTGCGCCGCAAGCTGCTCGGCACCGCGACTCTTGCACGACTCGGCCCGGCACAGACGCAGAATATGGCGGGCCGGCGGCGCGGTACGGAAGTCATGGTAAAAGCTGATCACCCCGCGAACCTCGGCCTGACTCTGGTTCAGCGCGTGGGCAATCTCGGGGATGGCGGCATCGGGGATATAACCGATGCGTTCCTGAATATCATGAAGGATGGGCAACAGTGCGCCGGGAGTGCCCTTATGGCGCTCCAGCAGGGTGTTGACCACAGGCAGGTGCAAACTCTCATCAGGCATTCAGCAATCCTCACGGTCACGGACACACCAGAAGGTCGTCGGTCGTCCGAAAGTGTCGGCTGCGGCATTCACACCACGTCACGGTATCGTGGCATTTTCAGGCCGGTGGCCAGGGCACCCTGAGCGGGCATCTTGTTGTGCCCGATGCGGTCTTCGCCGCACCTCGTAAAGGGCATTAGGGGAGCTTGCCACGCTGCCTTTTATTCAACTGCACGAAAGCGACGTGTTCGGTTCTTTCTACGACCTGTCATTTAAGTCTAGAAGAGTGTGGATTGAGTGGGGGGAATCAGAAGTTATCCACAGCGGGGCGGTGCTGCAAAAGCTGCTACAGGTCTCGCGCAGCTCACCGTCAAACGTCAGCCTTGCCTTTAGAACCGTAACCCGACATTGACCATCCCCGCAGCCCCTCCAAGCACGACGAATTCGGCTGCCACGGGTCCCCAATGAGCACCGAATGAGGGGATGATGACGGGGGCGACACCAAAATGGTTCAGGGGGATTTTGTCTTCGTATTTACCTTCGTAACCCTCGATCAGGCCGCCGCTCAGTTTGACGTAAACCGGATAGCGCTCATGCTCCCAGACTTTGCCCAGGTAAGCGTAATACGAGCGTTGGTAGAACGAGTTTTTGAAAGTGGCCGCCCCCCACAGCAAACCATCGGCGTAGACGCGCTCGACACCGACCAGCTCCTGATGGTTGTTGTGTTCGGGGTCATGGGTCCAGTGTTTGGTATAGGCGCTGGTTTGCACATACCAATAACCGTCCTGACCCTCACCGTTTGCGGCAAACACGGCGAGACTGACGGCAAAGCACATGATGCCGGTGAGCGCTGTCCTGATCATTTCCGATCCCTCGTCAAATAATCCTGTGATTTTATATAGATATGGGGACATGTCGGCCATGTGGGACAGATGTCTGGAGTTGTCCAAGAAATCTCGGAACCGGAGCGAAAGCTCATTCGGTAGTGAGTGGTTTATACCTGAAGCCCCGAAAAAGCTCGGGGCTAACCCGACTGTCATTCGCTAGCAACTCCAAGCGACCCAATACGCCACCAACTCACCGAATCCTGTGGGAGCGAGCCTGCTCGCGAAAGCGCCAGCCCATTCAACACCAAAGCTGAATGCGCTGCCACAACCCCAAGCCACTCACCCACGCGGGCCAATCAACGCCAGTGAGCTCACCGCAAATCCCTGTGGGAGCGGGCTTGCCCGCGAAAGCGTCAGCCCAACCAACATCAATGCTGAATCCATCGCCACAACCGCAAGCCATCCCCCACAGGCTTCAGCTTCTACTCCTCAGCCTTCTCCGCTTCCCGCTTCGCCGCCGACCCAAACCCCCGATCCCGCGTCAACACCTTCACCGCATCATCCACCACCGCCTTACTCATCGCCGTCAAATAATGCGCAGCCCAGGCGTGATAATCCGTGTCCCTGGCGTAAGCCGCATCCTTGGTCAGCGCCTTGGCGAGAAACAGAAAATCAGAAGCCATGGCCAACGCATCGCCCAGAGGAACATCGCGAGTGACGTGGAACAGAGGTTGATCGGAACAGTAGATAGCGGGGGTTAAACCGATGGTTTTGAGTTCGAGTTGTTCGTTCATTGGCCACCTCCGATGAGGGAGAGGCGAGGGGAGAGAGTGTTACGCAACTGGGAATTGCGTTGAGGGAAAAGCCAATTTTTGTACGGATCCATACTGCGCATTGCAAAGCTCCTTAATTTGAAGAGCTGCCGCATTCGTTACCAAGCGAATGGGTGGCAGCTGTGCGCAGGTTGGTAAACCGGGAAATCAAGGAAACCGGCACGTCCGAAGACGTCCCACGCACAGCCGCCATAACGCAGATCGCAGGCGAAAAAAAGGCGCCTGCGAACGCATAGCACTGTTGCGCAGTGATTTACCTCGGGTTACCAAGCCCGGTCGCTGAATTGGCAGCGACGGTGGGAGGGTATCGTGCGGACCTTTTTCCCGCAACCTTTGGGAGCGCTAGGTATTTGTGTTGCCAGTTATCGCGTTGAGGAGAACGCTTCAACATGACAATGCCACCCGTCTGCGGGTTACATATTTGCGCTTCGAGTCGTTGCAGATTTACCTCATACTCGCGCGCTTCTATCAGCCTTCGTTTGTCGGTAGTTCTACTTCTCTACTAGTCTGTACCAGACCTTTCATCGCCAAGGAGAACGGCAATGCCAGATAGCTGGAACCAGCGTCAGCCCGGTGCAATTGCCAAAGATGCGCTGGTGCGATTAATGAGCCCCTCTGATTTGCCTGCGACCCTATGAGCCAAGCCGCTTTAGTCAATCCCAGCCTGCTCACATGGTCTCGAGAGCGTGCCGGCCTGTCCACTGAACAGGTGGCAAAAAAGCTACCAGTGAAGCCTGCTCGCGTAGCGGAGTGGGAAGCTGGCGAGACCAAACCGACATTTCTTCAGGCTCAAAAATGGGCGAACCTCGCTCATATTCCTTTTGGCTTTTTGTTTCTTCAGAACCCACCAGTCGAACAAATGCCTTTACCCGATCTGCGAACTGTGGGAGGGATTGCCCCGCAACGTCCTAGCCTGGAACTACTGGACACGGTGAGGGATGCTATTCGTAAGCAAGACTGGTACTTGGAGTATCAGCAACAGCAGGAGCATCAGCCACTGGCATTTGTAGGTCGCTTCAATAGTCGAGCTCAGGTTAGAGAGGTGGTGGAGGATATCCGCCGGACTCTGAACGTGAATCCTGATATTGCTCGATTGGATTATGACAAATACAGCCGCGCCTTGATTGAGGCAGCTGAAACTGCTGGCATTCTGGTGATGCGCACCGGCATTGCCCTAGGGAATACTCACCGAAAACTTGAAGTGAGCGAGTTTCGGGGTTTCGCCATCAGTAATGCCTTCGCCCCCGTCGTATTTATCAACAGCTCCGACGCACCCACTGCCAGGCTCTTCACCTTACTTCACGAACTGGCACATATCTGGATCGGTAGCAGTGGAGTGTCTGACGGAAGTACTGCAAATGGTCGAGACGAGGAACGATTCTGCAATGCAGTTGCAGGCGAGTTTCTGGCTCCTGAAGTCCAGTTCCGCGCCCTATGGAACGCCGATATTAACTGGGAAAGCAACCTAGCTCCGCTAGCCACTCGCTTTCACATCAGCAAATTAGCCATCGGCCGCCGAGCCTTGGATCTTGGCTTCATAAGCCAAGCGCAATACAGCGCTTATTACCGAGTGATCCTCAAGGCTTTCCAGGATGAAAAAGGCGGAGCGGGTGACTACTACCGCAACGCCACTGCGAAAAACAGCCCACGCCTGAGCAAGGCAGTGCTGACTGAAGCAATGAGTGGTCGGATGCTGCTGCGCGAAGCGGGACACTTGCTCGGCGTGCAACCTGCCAAATTAAGGACCCTCGCCAGCAAGATCACGGAATGAATCATTTACTCGACGCTAACACACTGATCGAAGCAAAGAACCGTTACTACGGAATGGCTATTTGTCCTGGCTTTTGGCAGTGGTTGCTACTGAAAAATGAAGCACTGCATCTATCCAGCATTGCACCTGTCATGTATGAACTGACAAAAGGAAATGACCAGTTGGCGGATTGGGTGAAAGACAACTCTGGTTTTTTTCACGCAATCACTGATCAGGAGACGCAACTGGCATTTGCGCAGGTTGTAGGGCTTGTGGCTAACCAAGCGCCCAAGATGAAAATCGGCGCTATGGACGAGTTTTTAGCGGGTGCTGATCCATGGTTGATTGCTAAAGCGATGACTACTGGTGCTACGGTCGTCACTCATGAAGTGCTGAATCGCGAAGCTAAACGGAAATTCATCATCCCCAATATTTGTCAGGAACTTGATGTTCCATTTGTGAATACGTTTGAGTTGTTGCATAGGCTTGAAGCGAGGTTTGTGTTGCCTGCTTGAAGTAGATGGTTAACTCAGGTTGTTTAGGGGGCAGGTATTTAGCAGAAAGACAGATTTGTTATTGTACTGAGTCCGAAAATAAGTCCATTCCCATTTCTCAGGCACGGCCACCCCATTAGCGTCACAGGTAGGATTTGTTTTCAAGGTCCTTGGGATAGTCATAGAAAGAGGGGGCATGAAAGAGGGGACGGATTTATTTTTCCTCCTGTCCCGTCCTTGTGTAGAGAAAAAATTGCCCTCCCTTTTTATGAAGATCAGGCCGGATCCCCGATGCACCACCACTGTACAGCGACCTCGTCATCATCTTGAGTTACGTCATGCCCGTACTCGATGAATTGCGCCGGTGTGTGCAACGCAAGAGCATGACTGATCCGCTCTGGCTTAAGCGTGTTGGTTTCACCGAGAAAGCCCAGATAATAGTCCCGGTCATAGAAGACGGTGAGCTCGCTCTGATGAACCCATGGCCACACCAGTAGGCAAGCAACCCGGTAGTAACCCTGCGAGCGGTCAGCAGTGTTGGACAAGTGGTTAGCGGCTTCGAGCAGTTGCTGAATGCAGAAGGCCTGAACTTCGATCCTGGCTTGAGGGCCTTGGACCATGGTTTCGTGCACTGGGATCTTCCAATTTATGTAGCGCTCCATGCGCTCGGATCGCGGGTGAAACTCGTCGCGAAAACTGGAGGCCCAGTGTTCCAGAGCACGAAGGCGACGGTGAATGCCTCTGAGTGGTTTATTGCTGAGGGCGATTTGCCGCATTGATACGTCCTTGTGATGCCGAAAAAGTCTTTCGTTGTTGCCTGTTGGTGCAATAGTGGGAAAGGG
Organism: Pseudomonas sp. ERMR1:02; assembly: GCF_002277815.1. Lineage (GTDB taxonomy): Bacteria > Pseudomonadota > Gammaproteobacteria > Pseudomonadales > Pseudomonadaceae > Aquipseudomonas. The sequence continues at coordinate 207,202 of NZ_NKJI01000008.1, read as the reverse complement.
GACAGCGATATTATTGGACTGATCTAAAAAATGTATCCATCCCAATTTCTTGTCGCATTTTTACCGTGACATTAAAGAATACGAGCGGAGCAGCGATCATGGAATACGACGATAAACTGATTGAAGAGGCCGTGCTTGCGTTGTTGGCAGCCTTCAGTTTTGATAACGGCAATACTTGGAAAGGGTTCGACTTCGAAACCATGAACCGTTTGCATGAACAGGGTTTGATCAGCAATCCGGTAAACAAGAACAAATCGATTTGGTTGACGGCTGAAGGGTTGGAGCGAGGTCGGCAGATAGCCGACCGGTTGCTTGGGGTAAGACCTCAAGCGGAGCAGGTATCCGACTCGGGTACTTGACTTCATGCCCCGGCCATAAAGGAGGGGACCCGGCACTACACCGCAGTCAGGTTCGCCAGCCTGTTAGGTCGCATGCCCCATTCACTGAATGTCTTTCAAATAATCCTTGAGCGCGATTAGCGGGGCATCAATCTGCTCCATCGTTTGAATGCTGGAAAATTCAGCCGCCAACCTCCGCAATTCCCGCCCGAGTGGCTTATCAACACCGCCAATGGCATCCAGTGCCAATCCTACGCACTCATCCACTTTTTGCTGGATGGCACCGATCTCACCCCGCCGCACCAGCAACTCAAACACATCCCGCTGGTAATCCCCCATCACCAAATCATCCCGCAAAATCGGACTTGAACCTTCCGTCTCATAAGCCAGTTTCAGGGAGAAGAGGGCAACAGTTTCCAGCTGCAATTCCATGGGGGGAATCCTTGATGAATGTCGTACTGACCGAGGATGAGAAGGTCAAAAGATCGCCAGCAAGCCGGCTCCTACAGGTCGGCGGGGTGTCAGCCGCTTTATCGCAGGCGAAAAAAAAGGCCTTGCTAAGCAAGACCTTTCTTAATTTTGGTGCCCCGAGGGAGACTCGAACTCCCACTCCTTTCGAAAACGGATTTTGAATCCGCCGCGTCTACCAATTCCGCCATCAGGGCAATGGCCGCGGAGTATAGAGAGGTGATAACCGTTGGTCAATCAGGTACATAGAGAAATTTTGATATTTCCGCTAGACTTCCCGGCCCTGCTAGACGAACTCCATCATGCGCGTTGCTGACTTTACTTTCGAGCTCCCTGATTCGCTGATCGCCCGCCATCCTTTGGCCGAGCGTCGCAATAGTCGCCTGTTGACCCTTGATGGGGTCAGCGGCGCCCTGGCACACCGTCAATTCACTGATTTGCTTGAGCATTTGCGCCCGGGCGATTTGATGGTGTTCAACAATACCCGGGTGATTCCGGCGCGGCTGTTTGGCCAGAAGGCTTCCGGCGGCAAGCTGGAAATCCTGGTGGAGCGGGTGCTGGACAGTCATCGCGTGCTGGCCCATGTGCGCTCCAGCAAGTCGCCCAAGCCTGGGTCGAAGATCCTGATCGATGGCGGTGGCGAGGCCGAGATGCTGGCGCGTCACGATGCGTTGTTCGAATTGGGGTTTGCCGAAGAGGTGTTGCCGCTGCTCGACCGCGTCGGGCACATGCCGTTGCCTCCTTATATAGACCGCCCGGATGAAGGCTCGGACCGCGAGCGTTATCAGACCGTCTACGCCGAGCGTTTGGGCGCGGTGGCGGCGCCGACGGCGGGGCTGCATTTCGATCAGCCGCTGATGGAGGCGATTGCCGCCAAGGGCGTCGAGACCGCGTTCGTGACCTTGCACGTCGGCGCGGGCACTTTCCAGCCGGTGCGGGTCGAGAAGCTCGAAGATCACCACATGCACACGGAATGGCTGGAAGTCGGCCAGGACGTGGTGGATGCGGTTGCCGCCTGTCGTGCTCGCGGTGGTCGCGTGGTGGCCGTGGGGACCACCAGCGTGCGTTCGCTGGAAAGTGCTGCGCGCGATGGCGTGCTCAAGCCGTTCAGTGGCGACACCGATATCTTTATTTTCCCGGGCCGGCCGTTTCATGTGGTCGATGCGCTGGTTACCAACTTCCATTTGCCCGAATCCACGCTGTTGATGCTGGTTTCGGCGTTCGCCGGTTATCCCGAAACCATGGCTGCCTATAAGGCCGCGGTCGACAATGGATACCGCTTTTTCAGCTACGGTGATGCGATGTTCATCACGCGTAATCCTGCGCCGACTGCCCCTAAAGAATCGGGCCCAGAGGAAACTGTATGAGTCGCACCTGTCGTATGTCTTTCGAGCTGCTTGCCACTGATGGCAAGGCTCGTCGTGGTCGCCTGACCTTCCCGCGCGGCACTGTCGAGACCCCGGCCTTCATGCCGGTCGGCACCTACGGCACGGTCAAGGGCATGCTGCCACGGGATATCGTCGCCACCGGCGCGGAGATCATTCTGGGCAACACCTTCCACCTGTGGCTGCGTCCTGGCACCGAAGTGATCAAGGAACACGGCGACCTGCACGATTTCATGCAGTGGAAAGGCCCGATCCTGACCGACTCCGGCGGTTTCCAGGTGTTCAGCCTGGGCGCCATGCGCAAGATCAAGGAGGAGGGCGTGACCTTCGCTTCTCCGGTCGACGGCGCCAAAGTGTTCATGGGGCCGGAAGAGTCGATGCAGGTCCAGCGTGACCTGGGCTCCGACATTGTGATGATTTTCGACGAATGCACGCCGTACCCGGCCGACGAAGACGTCGCCCGCGTTTCCATGGAGTTGTCGCTGCGTTGGGCCCAGCGCTCGAAAAACGCCCATGCCGACAACACGGCGGCGCTGTTCGGCATCGTTCAGGGCGGCATGCACCAGGACCTGCGCATGCGCTCCCTGGAAGGCCTCGACAAGATCGGCTTCGACGGCCTGGCCATCGGCGGTCTGTCGGTGGGCGAGCCCAAGCATGAAATGATCAAGGTGCTGGATTATTTGCCGGGTCAGATGCCAGCTGACAAACCTCGTTACCTTATGGGCGTTGGCAAACCGGAAGATCTGGTTGAGGGTGTGCGCCGCGGTGTGGACATGTTCGATTGCGTGATGCCAACCCGTAATGCCCGCAATGGGCATCTGTTCATTGATACTGGCGTGATCAAGATCCGTAACGCGTTCCATCGCCATGATGATTCGCCGCTGGATCCGACCTGCGATTGCTATACCTGCCAGAACTTCTCCCGCGCTTATCTGCATCACCTGGACAAGTGCGGCGAAATGCTGGGGAGCATGCTCAATACCATCCATAACTTGCGCCATTATCAAGTGCTTATGGCTGGTTTGCGCGAGGCTATTCAACAGGGTACATTGGCCGCCTTTGTCGATGCCTTCTACGCCAAACGCGGGTTACCTGTTCCGCCTTTGGACTGAGTTTTCTGACCCCAAGATTCAACATTTGCAACTGGAGTGCTAAATGAGCTTTTTTATCTCTAATGCCATGGCTGACGCTGCTGCACCGGCAGCTGCAGGCCCTATGGGCGGTGGTTTTGAGTGGATTTTCCTGGTCGGCTTCCTGGTCATCTTCTACCTGATGATCTGGCGTCCACAGGCCAAGCGCGCCAAAGAGCAGAAGAACCTGCTGGGCAGCCTGCAAAAAGGTGACGAAGTTGTGACCACCGGCGGCATCGCTGGCAAGATCACTAAAGTGGCTGACGATTTCGTGGTTCTGGAAGTTTCCGACACCGTCGAAATGAAGTTCCAGAAAGGCGCCATCGCCGCCACGCTGCCAAAAGGCACGCTCAAAGCGATCTAAGTTTCAACTTCTACTCAATCGACGGGGCGCGCAAGGCGCCCCGCGTCATAAGCGGGCGGCGTGATGCTGAACAAATACCCTCTGTGGAAATACATACTGATCCTGGCGGTGCTGGCGATCGGTCTGATTTATTCCGCTCCCAATCTTTATCCCGATGACCCGGCCATTCAGGTCAGCGGTGCAAGCACTGCATTGCAGGTCACCCAGGCTGATCTGGATCGTGTGAGTACTGCGCTCAAGGAATCCGGGATCAACGTCAAGGCTGCTTCCCTGGCTGCCAATGGCAAGGGTGGTCTGATTCGCCTGGTCAAGGCTGAAGACCAGTTGCCTGCCAAGGACGTCGTGCGCAAGGCGTTGGGTGATGACTACGTCGTTGCTCTGAACCTGGCACAAACCACCCCGCAATGGCTGCGCAGCGTCGCCGCGCACCCGATGAAGCTGGGTCTGGACTTGTCCGGTGGTGTGCACTTCCTGCTCGAAGTGGATATGGAAAAAGCCCTCGATGCACGCCTGAAAGTCTACGAAGGCGACGTCAAGAGCCTGTTGCGTAAAGAGAAACTGCGCTATCGCAGCCTGCCGCAACTCAATGGTGCCATTCAGCTGGGCTTCACCGATGAAGCAACCCGCGAACAGGCCCGCGCGCTGGTACGCAAGAACTTCAACGATTTCGACATTGTTCCGGCCGACCTCAATGGCCAACCGGTACTGCGTCTGGCGATGACCCCGGCGAAGCTGGCGGAAATCCGCGAATACTCCATCAAGCAGAACTTGACCACGGTACGTAACCGCGTCAACGAGCTGGGTGTTGCCGAACCTATCGTCCAGCGTCAGGGCGCGAACCGCATCGTGGTTGAGCTGCCGGGCGTGCAGGACACCGCAGAGGCCAAGCGTATCCTCGGTAAGACGGCCAACCTCGAGTTCCGTCTGGCGGCAGAGCCTGGTGCTTCGAAAGCCACTTCCGAAAGCTTTGAGTTCCGTGAAGGCAAGCGTCCGCCGGCTCTGATCGAGCGTGGCCTGATCATCACTGGCGACCAGGTGACTGACGCCAAGGCTGGCTTCGGCGAGCACGGTACGCCGGAAGTGAACATCCGTCTGGATGGCCATGGCGGCGAGCTGATGAGCCGTGCGACCCGTTCGAACGTTGGTCGCAGCATGGCGGTGATCTTCATCGAGCAGCGTCCTGTCACCACTTACACCAAGCAAGTGGTCGATGGCGTCGAGAAAGACGTGGCGGTGCAGTCGTTTAAAGAAGAGAAGAAGATCATCAGCCTGGCGACCATTCAGTCGCCGCTGGGTGCTCAGTTCCGTATCACCGGCCTGAACGGCCAGGGCGAATCGTCCGAGCTGGCGCTGCTGCTGCGTGCCGGTGGTCTGGCGGCGCCGATGTACTTCGCTGAAGAGCGCACCATCGGCCCGAGCCTGGGTGCCGACAACATCACCAAAGGTATCAATGCATCGCTCTGGGGCATGCTGTTCGTCTCGCTGTTCATCATGGCCATCTACCGCTTCTTCGGCATCATTGCCACGGTCGCGCTGGGTGTGAACATGGTGCTGTTGCTGGCCCTGATGTCGCTGCTGGGTGCAACGCTGACCCTGCCGGGTATCGCCGGTATCGTGTTGACCATGGGTATGGCGGTCGACGCCAACGTGCTGATCTTCTCGCGGATTCGTGAAGAGATCGCGGCGGGCATGACCGTACAGCGGGCAATCAACGAAGGTTTTGGTCGCGCATTCACGGCGATTCTCGACGCCAACCTGACCACCTTGCTGGTGGGCGGGATCCTGTTTGCCATGGGTACAGGTCCGGTCAAGGGCTTCGCAGTGACCATGTCCCTCGGGGTTTTGACTTCGATGTTCACGGCCATCATGGTCACCCGCGCGATGGTCAACTTGATCTTCGGCGGTCGTGACTTCAAGAAGTTGTGGATTTAAGGGGCTGCCATGTTACGTACAATCAACTTCATGGGCGTTCGCAACTTCGCGTTCGGCGTCACATTGTTCCTTACCGCACTGGCAATATTCAGTGTCTTTCATAAGGGCATGAACTGGGGCCTGGACTTCACAGGCGGTACGCTCATCGAGCTGACCTACGAGCGTCCGGCCGATGTGACCAAGGTGCGTGAGCAGCTGGTTTCGTCCGGCTACCACGAAGCCATCGTGCAGAGCTTTGGCGCGACCACCGATTTGCTGGTGCGCATGCCGGGTGAAGATCCGCAACTGGGTCACCAGGTGGCGCAAGCGCTGCTGAAGGTCGGTGGCGATAACCCGGCGACGGTCAAGCGTGTCGAGTTCGTCGGCCCGCAGGTCGGTGAAGAGCTGCGCGACCAGGGCGGCCTCGGCATGCTGATGGCGCTGGGCGGCATCCTGATCTACCTGGCGTTCCGCTTTCAGTGGAAGTTCGCCGTCGGTGCAATCGTGTCCTTGATCCACGACGTGATCGTGACCATCGGTATCCTGTCGTTCTTCCAGATCACCTTCGACCTGACGGTGCTGGCGGCGGTGCTGGCGATCATCGGTTACTCGCTCAACGACACCATCGTGGTATTCGACCGGGTTCGCGAGAACTTCCGCGTACTGCGCAAGGCCAGCCTGATCGAGAACATCAACATCTCGACCACACAGACCCTGCTGCGGACCATCGCGACCTCGGTCTCCACGTTGCTGGCCATTGCGGCACTGCTGTTCTTCGGTGGCGACAACCTGCACGGCTTCTCCCTGGCGCTGTTGGTCGGTGTTCTGGCGGGTACCTATTCGTCGATCTACATCGCCAACGTGGTGTTGATCTGGCTGAGCCTGAGCTCCGAGGATCTGATTCCGCCGGTGGCTACCGAGAAGGAAGTCGACGACCGTCCTTGAAGGAAGCTTCTTCCAGTGATGTAGTCCAAAAAAGGCGCGAGTTGAACTCGCGCCTTTTTTTATGCTCCAAGGCTGGGAGAAGCGCGGGTAGATCCCGCATGTGATGGTCAGGAGGTTCATGTGAACAAGTCGATGCTGGTTGGTGCTGTACTGGGTGCTGTCGGTGTGACTGCCGGGGGCGCTGTGGCCACCTACAGCCTGGTTAAAAAAAGCGGTCCTGAGTTTGCTCAGGTTCTAGCCGTTGAGCCGGTCAAGACACAAATCAAGACTCCACGTGAAGTGTGCAAGGATGTGGCGGTCACCCGGCAAGCGCCGGTGAAAGATCAACACCAGATCGCCGGTACGGTGGTGGGTGCGCTGGCAGGTGGTCTGCTGGGTAACCAGATCGGCGGCGGCACCGGCAAGAAAATTGCCACGGTTGCGGGCGCGGTCGGCGGCGGTTATGCCGGCAACAAGGTTCAGGAGGGCATGCAGGAGCGTGACACCTACACCACGACTCAAACCCGTTGTAATACGGTGAATGACATCAGTGACAAGGTAGTGGGTTACGACGTGCGGTACTCACTGGACGGTAAAGAAGGGAAAGTGCGAATGGATCGCGATCCTGGTAACCAGATCCCGGTGGATAAAGAGGGCAAGTTGATCTTGTCTCAGAACCAGTCGGGTCAATAAGTAGCTCTGGTTAAGATTCGAAAGAAGCACCCTGCGGGGTGCTTTTTTGTGCGCGCTGTATTGGGTGGCACGATTCAACTGTAGGAGCTGGCTTGCCAGCGAAGGCGCTGTGTCAGACACACCGCGTGGCGGCATTCGCCAGCAAGCCGGCTCCTACAGTTTTGTTCGGTGTTAAATCGGAGGCATAAAAAAGCACCCCGAAGGGTGCTTTTAGGTCGCTGTGCGCTTAGCGCTTCAGCGAGGCTGGCAGGTGCGGCTGGATGGCCGTCAGTACTGCCTTGAAGCATTTGGTATTGCCGGCTACGACGTGGCCTTTTTCAAGGAAGTCGTGACCGCCGGTGAAGTCGCTCACCAGGCCGCCTGCTTCCTGAATCAGCAGGGCGCCTGCGGCCATGTCCCACTCGGACAGGCCTGACTCCCAGAATGCGTCGAAACGGCCGGCAGCCACGTAGGCCAGGTCCAGGCTCGCCGACCCGGCGCGGCGGATGCCGGCGGTCTGGCCAACCAGGGCGCGGAACATGCCCAGGTAGTTGTCGAGGTTGTCCATCTGGTCGTCACGGAACGGGAAACCTGTACCCAGCAGGGCGCCGTCCAGGCTGGTGCGGCCGCTGACGCGCAGGCGACGACCGTTCAGCTGAGCGCCGCGACCACGGCTGGCGGTGAATTCTTCCTGGCGAACCGGGTCCAGAACAACAGCGTGTTCCAGGCGACCGCGGTATTTGCAGGCGATGCTGACAGCGAAGTGAGGAATGCCGCGCAAGAAGTTCGTGGTGCCGTCCAGTGGATCAATGATCCACAGGTATTCTTCGCCTTCGATCCCGGTGCCGGCGTGCATGCCGGTTTCTTCACCCATGATCGAGTGGTTCGGGTAAGCCTTGCGCAGCGCGTCGATGATTTTCTGTTCAGCGGCGCGATCCACCTCGGATACGTAATCCTTGGCGTCTTTTTCGTCGACCTTGATGGTATCCAGGCGCTCGATGGAGCGGAAGATCAATTCACTGGCGCTGCGGGCGGCGCGCAGCGCGATATTCAGCATGGGCTGCATGGATGTGTCACCTAAGGTTGTTAAAGAAAGCCGGGCATTCTATCAGAAAGTTTCTACAGGTGAAGGACGACGTTCGCTTTCGTGGCTTAACGGTAGGATGAGCTGTAAGATTCTGCTCCCAATAATGTGTTCGAGAGCGCCTCCCTTGCTGCAAAACATTCGTGTCGTCCTGGTCAATACCAGCCATCCGGGCAATATCGGCGGGGCTGCTCGTGCCATGAAGAACATGGGCCTGTCGCGGTTGGTGCTGGTTGAACCGCGGTTGTTCCCGCATCACGAGGCCGATGCCCGTGCCTCCGGTGCCGGCGACATCCTTGAAAAAGCACAAGTTGTCGCCACCTTGGAAGATGCCTTGGTCGGCTGCAATCTGGTGCTCGGCACCAGCGCCCGCGATCGTCGGATTCCCTGGCCGCTGCTCGATCCTCGCGAATGCGGTACGAAAGTAGTCGAGGAGGCTGGGCAGGGCGCCGAGATAGCTTTGGTGTTCGGTCGTGAAGATTCCGGCCTGACCAATGAAGAGCTGCAGCGATGTCATTATCACGTGCATATCCCATCAGACCCTGAGTTCAGCTCGCTGAACCTTGGGGCGGCGGTGCAGGTGTTGGGTTATGAAGTGCGCATGTCCTGGCTGGCGGCCCAAGGTCAGCCGAGCAAGGTCGAGAAGGAAGAAGTGGCATCGGTCAAAAGCGCTGAGCTGGCGACCATGGATGAGCTGGAGCGATTCTACGAACACCTGGAGCAAACCCTGGTGGCGATTGAATTTCTCGATCCTGAAAAGCCACGGCACTTGATGGCGCGCCTGCGCCGGTTGTACGGACGCAGCTCGGTCAGCCGGGCGGAGATGAATATTTTGCGTGGCATCCTCACGGAAACCCAAAAGCGGCCCGTGGTGAGCTTCTGAAGCGGAAGGATTAATGATGTTCGAGCGTTTGCGTGAAGATATCCAGAGTGTTTTCCATCGTGACCCGGCGGCGCGCAATGCTTTTGAGGTCCTGACCTGCTATCCCGGCATGCATGCCATCTGGATCCATCGTTTGTCTTCGGTGTTGTGGCGTGCGGACCTGAAATGGCTGGCGCGCCTGGTGTCGAACTTCGGTCGCTGGTTGACCGGGATCGAGATTCATCCGGGCGCCAAGGTGGGTCGGCGCTTCTTTATTGACCATGGCATGGGCATCGTGATCGGTGAAACCGCCGAGATCGGCAATGACGTCACCCTGTATCAGGGCGTGACCCTTGGTGGCACCAGCTGGAACAAGGGCAAGCGTCATCCGACCCTTGAAGATGGCGTGGTGGTGGGGGCGGGCGCCAAGGTGTTGGGCCCGTTCATGGTCGGTGCCGGGGCCAAGGTCGGTTCCAATGCGGTGGTCACCAAGGCTGTTCCGGCGGGTGCGACTGTGGTCGGTATTCCGGGGCGGATTATCGTCAAGTCCGATGAGGAGCAGGATGCCAAGCGTAAGGCGATGGCCGAGAAGATCGGCTTCGATGCCTACGGCGTCAGCGAAGACATGCCGGACCCGGTGGCTCGTGCCATCAACCAGCTACTCGACCACTTGCAGGCCGTTGATGGTCGTCTGGAGGGGATGTGCGGGGCGCTGAAGGATCTGGGCAGTAATTACTGTGCCAAGGATCTGCCTGAACTGCGCGAAGAAGACTTCGCCTGCGTGAAGGACAAGGATCAGAGTCAGGCCGGCTAGACCGAGTTGGCTTCTCGCGGGCAAGCCTCGCTCCTACAGGAGCGGCGCGCTCACCGTAGGAGCGAGGCTTGCCCGCGAAGAACGATAACGCGCAATTGCTGGCTGTAACTGGCCAGCCTTTGCTATGATGCTGCCGCTCTTTTGCGGGTAAACCTGACTAAAGTACTAGGTCTTATAGTTGACTTAAATACTCGGGAATTGCATACTCGCCTCATTCCGAACTCCGTGGTAATTGTCCATGCGACTGACTACAAAAGGCCGATACGCCGTGACCGCCATGCTCGATCTGGCGTTGCACGCGCAGCACGGGCCGGTGTCCCTGGCCGATATCTCCGAGCGCCAAGGCATCTCCCTGTCCTATCTCGAACAGCTTTTCGCCAAATTGCGCCGCAGCAATCTGGTGTCCAGCGTCCGTGGTCCAGGCGGCGGCTATCAGCTGTCACGCGACATGCAGGGTATCCAGGTAGCCCAGGTGATCGATGCGGTGAACGAATCGGTCGATGCGACCAAATGCCAGGGCCAGGGTGATTGCCATCAAGGCGACACCTGCCTGACCCACCACTTGTGGTGCGATCTGAGCTTGCAGATTCACGAATTTCTGAGCGGTATCAGCTTGGCTGACCTTGTGACTCGCCGTGAGGTGCAAGAAGTAGCCCAGCGTCAGGATCAACGCCGTTGCAACAGCAAGGCGCCACGCCTGGACAAGATTGAAGCGTCCGCCGTCGAATGACAGCCAGAGAGCTAGCGGCGTGCCAGCCAGCCTGATTTAGGAGATAGTCCATGAAATTGCCGATTTACCTTGATTACTCTGCGACGACCCCGGTTGATCCGCGTGTCGCGCAAAAAATGAGTGAATGCCTGCTGGTCGACGGAAACTTCGGTAACCCGGCGTCCCGTTCCCACGTGTTCGGCTGGAAAGCTGAAGAGTCCGTCGAAAACGCCCGTCGTCAGGTGGCCGATCTGGTCAACGCCGACCCGCGTGAAATCGTCTGGACCTCCGGAGCCACCGAATCGGACAACCTGGCAATCAAGGGTGCGGCACATTTCTATGCCACCAAAGGCAAACACCTGATCACCACCAAGATTGAGCACAAGGCTGTCCTCGACACCATGCGCCAACTGGAGCGTGAAGGTTTTGAAGTCACCTATCTCGAGCCTCGCACTGATGGTCTGGTGACTCCAGAGATGGTCGAAGCTGCCCTGCGCGACGACACCATCCTGGTTTCGGTCATGCACGTGAACAACGAAATCGGCACCATCAACGACATCGCCGCCATCGGCGAGTTGCTCCGTTCCAAGGGCATTCTGTTCCACGTCGACGCCGCTCAGTCCACTGGCAAGGTCGAGATCGACCTGCAGAAGCTGAAAGTCGACCTGATGTCGTTCTCTGCTCACAAGACTTATGGCCCTAAAGGCATCGGCGCCCTGTACGTCAGCCGCAAGCCGCGTGTTCGCATCGAAGCGACCATGCACGGCGGTGGTCACGAGCGTGGCATGCGCTCCGGTACCCTGGCGACCCACCAGATCGTCGGCATCGGTGAAGCGTTCCGCGTGGCCAAGGAAGACATGGCTGCCGAGAACGTGCGCATCAAGGCACTGAGCGACCGTTTCTACAAGCAGGTCGAGCATCTGGAAGAGCTGTACGTCAACGGCAGCATGACCGCCCGCGTTCCGCACAACCTGAACCTGAGCTTCAACTACGTTGAAGGCGAGTCGCTGATCATGGCGCTCAAGGATTTGGCGGTTTCGTCCGGTTCGGCCTGCACCTCGGCATCGCTCGAGCCTTCGTACGTGCTGCGTGCCTTGGGCCGCAACGACGAACTGGCACACAGCTCGATCCGTTTCACCTTCGGCCGCTTCACCACCGAAGAAGAAATCGACTACGCCGCGCAGAAAGTCTGCGAGGCCGTTACCAAGCTGCGCGCTCTGTCGCCGCTGTGGGACATGTACAAAGACGGTGTCGACATTTCGAAAATCGAGTGGGCGGCACACTGATTTCAAGTCGCCGCGAACCAGCCCCGGGGACTCAGGTTCCGGGGCCTAAAGAGCGACTCTCTGATGAGTGAGGAATAAGCATCATGGCTTACAGCGAAAAGGTCATCGACCACTACGAAAACCCGCGTAACGTCGGCAAGATGGACGCGGAAGATCCTGATGTCGGCACCGGCATGGTCGGCGCTCCGGCTTGCGGCGACGTCATGCGCCTGCAGATCAAGGTCAACGACGCCGGCATCATTGAAGATGCCAAGTTCAAGACCTATGGCTGCGGTTCCGCCATCGCTTCCAGTTCCCTGGCCACCGAGTGGATGAAGGGCAAGACGCTGGACGAGGCAGAAACCATCAAGAACACTCAGCTGGCTGAAGAACTGGCCCTGCCGCCAGTGAAAATTCACTGCTCCGTGCTCGCTGAAGACGCCATCAAGGCGGCCGTTCGCGACTACAAGCAGAAGAAAGGCTTGATCTGAATTTCAGGATTTGGCGACGAGTAAGGAGTCACCGATGGCTATCAGCATGACAGAAGCAGCTGCTCGACACGTGCGACGCTCCCTCGACGGGCGCGGCAAAGGTGAGGGGATTCGTCTGGGTGTTCGCACCACGGGCTGCTCCGGCCTTGCCTACGTGCTGGAGTTTGTCGACGAGGTGGTTGCAGAGGATCAGGTGTTCGAAAGTCACGGCGAAAAAGTGATCATCGACCCGAAAAGCCTGGCCTACCTGGACGGTACCGAGCTCGATTTCGTGAAGGAAGGGTTGAACGAAGGCTTCAAGTTCAATAACCCTAACGTGCGCGGTGAGTGTGGCTGCGGCGAAAGCTTCAACATCTGAGGCTACTCGTGGGTAATCCTTGTCATTTCGCTTTATTTGAGCTGCAACCGAGCTTCAATCTGGACCTCGATCAGCTGGCTACGCGCTACCGTGAGTTGGCGCGCAGTGTTCATCCGGACCGCTTTGCTGACGCTTCCGAGCGCGAGCAGCGGCTGGCGCTAGAGCAGTCCGCGAGCCTCAACGAGGCCTACCAGACGCTCAAGAATCCCCCCAAGCGCGCGCGTTACTTGCTCGCCTTGAGTGGTGGTGAGCTGCCGCTGGAGGTCACGGTGCATGATCCGGAATTTCTTCTGCAGCAGATGGAGTTGCGCGAAGAGCTCGAAGACCTGCAGGACAGCGCCGACTTGTCGGGTGTTGCCGCGTTCAAGCGCCGCCTGAAAGCTGCCCAGGATGAACTGAACCAAAGCTTCGCAGCTTGCTGGAACGATGCCACGCACCGTGAACGGGCTGAACGCCTGATGCGGCGCATGCAGTTCCTCGACAAGCTCACCTACGAAGTGCGCCAGTTAGAAGAGCGCCTCGACGATTAACCCAGTGCCGCTCCGGTCGCACGCCTGATATACAGATAAGACCTGATAACGATGGCCCTACTGCAGATCGCCGAACCCGGCCAAAGTCCTCAACCGCACCAGCGTCGCCTGGCTGTGGGAATCGACTTGGGCACTACCAATTCGCTGGTCGCTGCATTGCGCAGTGGTCTTTCCGAGCCTCTGGCCGACGCGCAAGGGCAGGTCATTCTGCCGTCTGCCGTGCGTTATCACGCCGATCGCGTCGAGGTCGGCGAGTCGGCCAAACTGGCTGCCGCCACCGATCCTTTGAACACTGTGCTGTCGGTCAAGCGCTTGATGGGTCGTGGTCTGTCCGACGTCAAGCAATTGGGCGACCAACTGCCGTACCGCTTTGTCGGTGGCGAATCGCACATGCCGTTCATCGACACGATCCAGGGCCCGAAAAGTCCGGTTGAAGTCTCGGCGGATATCCTCAAGGTCCTGCGCCAGCGTGCCGAAGCCACCCTGGGTGGTGAGCTGGTGGGCGCGGTGATCACCGTTCCGGCCTATTTCGACGACGCTCAGCGTCAAGCCACCAAGGATGCGGCCAAGCTGGCCGGTCTCAACGTGCTGCGTTTGCTCAATGAGCCGACCGCGGCGGCGGTCGCTTATGGTCTGGATCAGCACGCCGAAGGCCTGGTCGCTATTTATGATCTGGGTGGCGGCACCTTCGATATCTCGATTTTGCGCCTGACCGGCGGTGTCTTCGAAGTACTGGCCACTGGTGGCGACAGTGCCTTGGGCGGCGATGACTTCGATCACGCGATCGCTGGCTGGATCATCGAGAGCGCCGGTTTGTCTGCCGACCTCGATCCGGGTGCGCAACGCAACTTGCTGCAAACCGCTTGTGCGGCCAAAGAGGCGTTGACCAATGCCGTGGCCGTAGAAGTCGCTTACGGTGACTGGAAAGCCGAACTGACCCGCGAAGCCTTCAATGCGCTGATCGAGCCGATGGTCGCTCGCAGCCTGAAGGCTTGCCGTCGCGCTGTTCGTGACTCTGGTGTCGAGCTCGAAGAAGTGCACGCGGTGGTCATGGTCGGTGGTTCGACTCGCGTCCCGCGCGTTCGCGAAGCCGTCGCCGAAGCCTTCGGTCGTCAACCGCTGACCGAAATCGATCCGGATCAAGTGGTGGCTATCGGTGCTGCGATCCAGGCCGACACCCTGGCTGGCAACAAGCGTGACGGCGATGAATTGCTGCTGCTCGATGTGATTCCGTTGTCCCTGGGTCTGGAAACCATGGGCGGCCTGATGGAGAAGGTGATCCCGCGCAACACCACCATCCCTGTTGCCCGCGCCCAGGACTTCACCACCTATAAAGACGGCCAGTCGGCCATGGCGATTCACGTGCTGCAGGGTGAGCGCGAGCTGATCAGTGACTGTCGCTCCCTGGCGCGTTTCGAATTGCGTGGTATTCCGGCGATGGTTGCGGGTGCGGCGAAGATTCGTGTGACCTTCCAGGTTGATGCCGACGGTCTGCTGAGCGTTTCCGCTCGCGAGCTGGGTTCGGGCATTGAAGCCAGCATCCAGGTCAAGCCGTCCTACGGTCTGACCGACGGCGAAATCGCCAAGATGCTCAAGGATTCGTTCCAGCATGCCAATGACGACAAGGTTGCCCGCGTGCTGCGTGAGCAGCAGGTCGATGCCCAGCGTCTGATCGAGGCGGTGCAGGCTGCTTTGGAGGCCGACGGCGACCGTCTGCTTGATGCTGATGAGCGCATGGTCATCGACATGCAGGTGCAGGAACTGACCGAACTGATGAAAGGTACTGATGGTTACGCCATCGAGCAGCAGACCAAGCGTCTGTCGCAAGTGACCGATGCCTTTGCTGCCCGCCGCCTGGATTCGACGGTGAAAGCCGCGCTGGCGGGGCGCAACCTGAATGAGATTGAGGAATAACGATGCCGCAGGTCATTTTTCTGCCACACGAAAAGTTTTGCCCGGAAGGCATGGTCGTGGAGGCTGAGACCGGTACGTCCATCCTCGAGCTCGCCCATGAGCACCATATCGAGATGGAAAGTGCCTGTGGCGGCGTCTGCGCCTGCACCACCTGTCACTGCATCATCCGCGAGGGTTTTGACTCGCTGGAAGAGGCCGACGAGCTGGAAGAAGACTATCTTGACAAGGCTTGGGGGCTGGAGGCTCAGTCGCGCCTGGGTTGTCAGGCCAAAGTCGGGACTGAAGACCTGACCGTCGAAATTCCGAAATACTCGCTCAACCACGCAGCCGAAGCGCCGCACTGATTCAAGGAATTGTCATGAGTCTCAAGTGGACTGATGTGCTGGAAATCGCAATCCAGCTGGCTGAAAGCAAGCCCGATGTAGATCCTATGTCGGTCAACTTCGTCGATCTGCGCAAATGGGTACTGGAATTGCCCGAGTTCGACGACATGCCTGAACATTGTGGCGAAAAGATCCTGGAGGCCATTCAGTCCCACTGGATCGAAGAACGCGACTGAGCCACGCTGCAGGTTAGGCAATACCCAAGAACCCGCGTATAATTCGCGGGTTTAATTTTTCGCAAATTACCGTTTCTGGAGTTACACCATGGCTGTTCAACGTACTTTCTCCATCATCAAGCCTGACGCAGTTGCAAAAAACGTTATCGGCGAGATCACCACTCGTTTCGAAAAAGCTGGCCTGCGCGTTGTAGCTTCGAAACTGAAGCAACTGTCCAAAGCTGAAGCTGAAGGCTTCTACGCTGAGCACAGCGCTCGTGGTTTCTTCGGCGACCTGGTTGCTTTCATGATCTCCGGTCCGGTTGTCGTTCAGGTTCTGGAAGGCGAAAACGCTATCGCTCTGAACCGTGAGCTGATGGGCGCTACCAACCCTAAAGAAGCTGCTGCCGGCACCATCCGCGCTGACTTCGCTGATTCCATCGACGCCAACGCTGTACACGGTTCGGACTCCGAAGCCGCTGCCGCTCGCGAAATCTCGTACTTCTTCGCAGCTACTGAAGTAACCACTCGCTAAGCATTGGCTTAAGAGTGAAGGTGAATCCATGACTACATCGACTGTAAAAACTAACCTGCTGGGTCTGACTCAACAGGAAATGGAAAAATTCTTCGACTCAATCGGGGAGAAGCGTTTCCGTGCCGGTCAGGTAATGAAATGGATTCACCACTTTGGCGTCGATGATTTCGACGCCATGTCGAACGTCAGCAAGGCCTTGCGCGAAAAGCTCAAGGCTATTGCTGAGGTCCGAGGTCCCGAAGTTGTCAGCGAGGACATCTCCACCGACGGCACCCGCAAGTGGGTGGTGCGCGTGGCGTCCGGCAGCTGCGTCGAGACCGTGTACATTCCCCAGGGCAAACGCGGCACCTTGTGCGTTTCGTCCCAGGCAGGCTGTGCCCTGGATTGCAGTTTCTGCTCCACCGGCAAGCAAGGCTTCAATAGCAACCTCACCGCCGCCGAAGTCATTGGCCAGGTGTGGATTGCCAACAAATCCTTTGGCAGCGTCCCGGCAACCGTCGACCGTGCCATCACCAACGTGGTGATGATGGGCATGGGTGAGCCGCTGCTGAACTTCGACAACGTCATTGCCGCCATGCATCTGATGATGGATGACCTGGGCTACGGCATTTCCAAGCGCCGCGTGACCCTGTCCACCTCTGGCGTGGTGCCGATGATCGATGAGCTGTCCAAGCACATCGACGTTTCGCTGGCGTTGTCCCTGCACGCACCGAACGACGCA
Source organism: Pseudomonas sp. ERMR1:02 (assembly GCF_002277815.1). Taxonomy (GTDB): domain Bacteria; phylum Pseudomonadota; class Gammaproteobacteria; order Pseudomonadales; family Pseudomonadaceae; genus Aquipseudomonas. The sequence continues at coordinate 190,189 of NZ_NKJI01000008.1, read as the reverse complement.
TTGCGTAACCAATTGGTGCCGATCAACAAGAAGTATCCGCTTAAGATGCTGCTCGAGTCGTGCCAGCGCTACATGTCGTCCCTGGGCGAAAAGCGCGTGCTGACTATCGAGTACACCTTGCTCAAAGACGTGAACGACAAGGTCGAACACGCGGTAGAAATGATCGAGTTGCTCAAGAATATCCCGTGCAAGATCAACCTGATTCCGTTCAACCCGTTCCCGCACTCCGGGTACGAGCGGCCAAGCAACAACGCCATTCGTCGGTTCCAGGATCAGCTTCATCATGCGGGTTTCAATGTCACTGTCCGCACCACCCGTGGTGAAGACATCGATGCAGCCTGTGGTCAACTGGTAGGGCAGGTGCTGGATCGCACCCGTCGCAGCGAACGTTATATCGCCGTGCGTGAACTGAACGCCGACAACGATACGGCACAGACCGCTGCGAACAAATAATCAAGAGAGGATCTCTATGTCCCTGCGCTTTGCGCTGCTTTTGTTATTGGCCAGCCTGTGTGGTGGCTGTGTTCTTTCGGGTGATTACAACCCCATGAAGACCAGCAAGGGCCGAGACGAAGCGCGTGACGCGTATGTGCAGCTTGGTATCGGTTATCTGCAACAGGGCATGACCGAGCGTGCAAAAGTGCCGTTGAAGAAGGCGCTGGACCTGGATAATGCGGACCCGGACGCCAACGCGGCACTGGGGCTGGTTTTCCAGGCCGAGGCGGAGCCGGAACTGGCCGACCAGCATTTTCGCAAGGCGCTGTCTTCCCGTCCTGCCGATGCACGAATCCTCAACAACTATGGCAGTTTTCTTTTCGAGCAAAAACGTTACAAGGAAGCCTACGAGCGCTTCGAACAGGCCGCCACCGATACCCTGTATCCTGAGCGTTCGCGAGTGTTCGAGAACCTGGGCGTGACCGCTTCGATGCTAGGCCGGCGCGACCTGGCCCAGCAGCAACTGGAAAAAGCCCTGCGTTTGAATCGCCAGCAACCACGTGCATTGCTGGAAATGGCTGAGTTGTCTTACGAAGACAGGCATTATGTGCCCGCGCGTGACTACTACGATCGTTTTAGCCTGCTCACCGAGCAAAATGCACGTAGTCTATTGCTCGGCGTTCGGCTGGCAAAAGTGTTTGAAGATCGCGACAAGGCCGCCAGTGTTGGCCTGCAATTAAAACGACTCTATCCCGGTACACCGGAATATCAGCAATACCTGTCGGAGCAATGATGAAAGCGGCGCATCCCGAAGTTGTAGCAGCGAATCGCGTTAACCCCGGTGAGACCTTGCGCCAGGCCCGCGAGAGCAATGGCTGGTCGCTGGCCGAAGTGGCCCTCAAGCTCAACCTCACCGTCAACTCCCTGAGTAACCTGGAAGCCGGCGAATTCGACAAGCTGCCTGGGCATACCTTCGCTCGCGGCTATATTCGCGCCTATGCCAAATTGCTCGGCATGGACCAGGCCGTTTTGGTCCAGCAGTTCGACCAATCCACCGGCACCGACTCCCAGGGCAGCAGCGTTCATAGCCTGGGTCGTATCGAAGAGCCGGTCCGGGTTTCCCACACTATCTTGCGTATTGTCAGCCTGTTGTTGCTGGTTGCGGTGATTGGCGGTGGTTTTGTCTGGTGGCAGGATCAAACTTCGCTGCGCAACAAGGATTTGATCAGCCTGAGCCCCGAACACGTTGAGGTCGAAGGTGCCGACGGCACTACCCAAATTCATCCGCTGGACGAGCCGGAAGACCAGGCTGTCGCGGAAGGTCAGACTGACAATTCAACCGCACTGGCGTTGCCGCAGGCTGAGACTTCGGCTGAAGCGCCTGTTGAAGCTCAAGCGGCTGCACCAGCAGCAGTTACTGCGCCAGCGCCGGCTGCACCGGTGCGCAGCACTGCTCCGGTGGTCGCGACGCCTGCCTCTCCGGCCCCTGCTGTTCCTGCCGTACCGGCGCCGACTGTGACCGTACCGATTGCTCCGACCGTTGCTGCGTCAGCCGCTGCAGCGCCAGCTCCGGCTGCTGCTCCGGTTGCCGGCCAGGGCAAGGTACAACTGCAATTCACCGCCGATTGCTGGACGCAAGTGAGCGATGGCAGCGGCAAGGTGCTGTTCAGTGGTCTCAAGCGTAAAGGCGATAGCCTTTCTGTCAGCGGCAAGCCGCCGTTTGCCGTACGCCTGGGCTTCGCCCGTGGCGCGCAGGTCAGTTACAACGGCCAGGCGGTTGACGTTGCTCCGTTCACCAGTGGCGAGACTGCTCGCCTGAAGTTGGGTCAATAAGTCATGCATGGCGAATCTCCAATCAAACGTCGCGAATCGCGCAAGATCTGGGTCGGTAACGTGCCTGTTGGCGGCGATGCGCCTATCGCTGTGCAGAGCATGACCAACAGCGACACCAATGATGTCGCTGCCACCGTTGCGCAGATCAATCGTCTGGAAGCGGCCGGCGTCGATATCGTGCGGATTTCCGTGCCGGACATGGACGCCGCCGAGGCTTTCGGCAAGATCAAGCAACTGGTCAAGGTGCCATTGGTTGCCGATATCCATTTCGACTACCGGATTGCATTGCGCGTGGCAGAACTGGGTGTCGACTGCCTGCGGATCAACCCGGGCAACATCGGTCGTGAAGATCGCGTACGCGCCGTGGTCGATGCCGCCCGTGATCGCGGGATTCCGATTCGCATCGGTGTTAACGCCGGCTCCCTGGAAAAAGACCTGCAAAAGAAATACGGCGAGCCAACCCCGGCCGCGCTGGTCGAATCGGCCCTGCGTCACGTCGAGCACCTTGAGCGTCTGAACTTCCAGGATTTCAAGGTCAGCGTGAAAGCCTCCGACGTGTTCATGGCCGTCGAGGCCTATCGCTTGCTGGCCAAGGAAATCGTCCAGCCGCTGCACCTGGGCATCACCGAAGCCGGTGGTTTGCGTTCAGGCACAGTGAAATCCGCCGTGGGCCTCGGTATGCTGCTTGCCGAAGGGATTGGCGATACTATTCGCATCTCGTTGGCGGCCGACCCGGTTGAGGAAGTGAAAGTCGGCTACGACATTCTCAAGTCCCTGCACCTGCGTTCCCGTGGTATCAACTTCATCGCCTGCCCGAGCTGCTCGCGGCAGAACTTCGATGTGGTCAAGACCATGAACGAGCTGGAAGGGCGCCTCGAAGACCTGCTGGTGCCGCTGGATGTTGCGGTCATCGGTTGCGTGGTCAACGGACCGGGTGAAGCCAAGGAAGCCCATGTCGGTTTGACCGGCGGTACACCCAACCTGATTTACATCGACGGCAAGCCGTCGCAGAAACTGACGAATGACAATCTGGTGGATGAGCTCGAACGCTTGATCCGCCAGAAAGCGGCCGAAAAGGTCGAAGCTGACGCTGCCGTCATTGCGCGTGGCTGAGCCTGACTAAAGAGCCGAACGAATTTAAGGATTTATAGTGAGCAAGTCTCTGCAAGCCATTCGTGGCATGAACGACATCCTGCCCGAACAGACTCCGCTGTGGCGTCATTTCGAAGGCACCGTTTCGCGACTGCTGGATAACTACGGTTACAAGCAGATCCGTATGCCGATCGTCGAGTTTACCGAGCTGTTCAAACGCTCCATCGGTGAAGTGACCGACATCGTCGAAAAAGAGATGTATACCTTCGACGACCGCAACGGCGACTCCCTGACCTTGCGCCCTGAAGGCACCGCGGCCTGCGTGCGTGCTGTGCTTGAGCACGGCATCACCGGCGGTGGCCAGGTACAGAAGCTCTGGTACATCGGCCCGATGTTCCGCCACGAGCGTCCGCAGAAAGGCCGTTACCGCCAGTTCCACCAGATCGGTGTCGAGGTGTTCAACCTTGACGGTCCGGACATTGATGCCGAGTTGATCGTGCTGACCTGGCGCCTGTGGGGCGAGCTGGGCATCCGTGATGCAGTCAAGCTCGAGCTCAACAGCCTGGGGACCAGCGAGTCCCGAGGCCGTTATCGCGAAGCGCTGGTCGAGTTCCTGTCCGGACATCTGGACAAGCTGGACGAAGACAGCCAGCGTCGCCTGAAAACAAACCCTTTGCGGGTCCTGGACACCAAGAACGCCGATACGCAGGCGATTCTGGTCGATGCGCCGAAAATGGCCGACTACCTCGACGAAGAATCCCGCGTGCACTTCGAGGGCCTCAAGGCTCGTCTGGACGCCGCCGGCATTCCTTACGTGATCAACCCGAAGCTGGTTCGCGGGCTGGATTACTACAGCAAGACCGTTTTCGAATGGGTCACCGACAAACTGGGCGCCCAGGGCACCGTGTGTGCCGGTGGTCGCTACGACGGCCTGGTCGAGCAGATGGGCGGCAAGCCGACTGCGGGTGTCGGTTTCGCCATGGGCATTGAGCGCCTGGTCCTGCTGCTGGAAACCCTGGAGCAGATTCCGCAAGAGATCTCCCGTCAGGTCGACGTCTACCTCTGCGCCTTCGGTGAACAAGCCGAGCTGGCCGGCCTGACACTGGCCGAGCGTGTGCGTGACCAGTTGCCCAACCTGCGCCTGCAAGTGAATGCCGGCGGCGGCAGCTTCAAGAGCCAGTTCAAGAAAGCCGACAAGAGCGGTGCATTGTATGCACTGATCCTCGGTGACGACGAGATGGCCCAGCAAGTGGTAGGTTTCAAACCCCTGCGTGGCCAGGGCGAACAACAAAGCATTGCCTGGGATGCGCTTGCTGCACACCTGGCCACCTGCGTCGTGCAGGGTTGAAGCTGTCATAAACAGCCGATTTAGCGATTGAGGAGTATTGGGGTGTCGAGTACCGAAGACGAACATCTGGCGGATTTGAAGGACTGGTGGTCACGCAACGGCAAGCCCCTGGTCACTGGCGGCCTGTTGGCGCTGGTCATCGTGTTCGGCTGGCAAGCCTTTCACAAGTATCAGAGCAATCAGTCGCAAGGCGCCTCGATGCTCTATCAGCAATTGCTGGAAACCACGCTGACGCCTGACGGCAAGCCTGATGCCGCCCGTGTTTCGGACCTGGCAGCCAAGCTCAACAGCGAGTTTGGCGGCAGCGCCTATGCGCAATACGGCAGCCTGTTCGTGGCGAAAGTCGCCGTCGACAGCGGCAAGCTGGATGACGCAGCCAGCGAGCTGAAAGCCATCGTTGCCAAACCGTCCAACCCAGCCCTGGGCGAAATCGCCCGTCAGCGCCTGGCGCAGGTGCTGGCCGCGCAGAACAAGGTCGATGAAGCCCTGAAACTGCTCGAAGGCGATGCCGACAAGGCGTTCATGGCCACTCGCGAAGAGCTCAAGGGCGACCTGCTGGTACAGCTGGGACGTACCGACGAAGCGCACGCGGCTTATCAAAAAGCCAAGGCGGCACTGTCGGATGAAGCGGCGGTCGGTGGCCTACAAATCAAGCTGGACGACCTGGCCAAAGGGGATGCGTGACGTGATCCGTTGGAAACATGCAGCATTGCTGGCTCTGGCCATTTTGGCCGCGGGTTGCAGCAGCAACAGCAAGAAAGAACTGCCACCGGCCGAGTTGACCGATTTCAAGGAAGAAGTGGTTCTGCATAAACAGTGGAGTCGTTCGATCGGTGACGGTCAGGGCGAAACCTACAACATGCTGGTTCCTGCCATTGATGGCGACACCATCTACGCCGCCGACGTGACTGGTGTTGTGGTGGCGATGGATCGCAGCAACGGCGACGTCAAGTGGAAGAAAGATCTCAAGCTGCCTGTTTCCGGTGCCGTTGGCGTTGGTTACGGTCTGCTGACGATCGGTACGCTCAAGGGTGAAATCGTTGCCCTGGACGCCATCAACGGTGAAGAGAAATGGCGCGCTCGCGTGTCCAGCGAAGTCCTCGCACCACCGGCCAACAACGGTGATGTGGTTGTGGTTCAGACCCAGGACGATCGTCTGATCGGTCTGGACGCCGCGACCGGCAGCCAGCGTTGGTTGTATGACAGCACACCTGCAGTACTGACCCTGCGCGGCACCAGTGCGCCGATCGTCACCAACCGCCTGGCGGTGGCTGGCCTGTCGACCGGTAAAGTGGTCGCTCTCGACATTTCCAACGGCGTGCCGGTGTGGGAACAGCGTGTAGCGATTCCGCAAGGTCGTTCGGAGCTGGAGCGCGTGGTCGACATCGACGGTGGCCTGCTGCTGTCTGGCGAGACGATTTATGTCGCGAGCTATCAGGGTCGCGTTGCGGCACTGGACCTGCAAAGCGGTCGTCAGCTGTGGCAGCGTGATGCTTCCAGCTACGCCGGTGTAGCCCAGGGTTTCGGCAGTGTCTACGTGAGCCTGTCTTCGGGCACCGTTGAAGGCGTCGACGAGCGTTCCACCACAGCTTTGTGGAGCAACGATTCGCTGGCCCGCCGTCAACTGTCGGCGCCGGAAGTGTTCTCCAGCTACGTTGCAGTCGGTGACCTGGAAGGTTACCTGCACTTGCTGAGTCAGGTGGACGGTCGTTTCGTCGGCCGCGAACGCATCGACAGCGACGGCCTGCGTGCCCGTCCGCTGGTGGTGGGTGACACGATTTATGTATATGGCAACAGCGGCAAACTGGAAGCCCTGACCATTAAGTAATGACTATGCTTGGGGTATGACTGTAGGAGCGAGCATGCTCGCGATGGGCGTCAACGATGACGTTGGCTCCCTGGATAAACGCGGTGTCCATACGTTTATCGCGAGCAGGGCTCGCTCCCACAAATACGTGCCCAGGGTGGTCCCGAGCACCAGCCGCTGCCTCGCAGCGGCTTTTGTATTTTCTGAAATAACGAAGTGGAGAGCCGCATGGTTCCCGTAATCGCCCTGGTGGGCCGACCGAACGTCGGCAAGTCCACCTTGTTCAACCGCCTGACCAGGACTCGTGACGCCATCGTCGGCGACTTGTCCGGTCTGACCCGTGATCGCCAGTACGGTGAGGCCAAGTGGCAAGGGCGTTCCTACATTCTGGTCGACACCGGCGGTATCTCCGGTGACGAGCATGGTATGGACGAAAAAATGGCCGAGCAGTCGCTGCTGGCCATTGAAGAAGCGGATGTAGTGCTGTTCCTGGTAGATGCCAAGGCCGGTTTCACCGCCGCCGACCAGATGATCGCCGAGCATTTGCGCAAACGTAACAAGCGTTCTTATGTGGTTGCCAACAAGGTCGACAACATCGACCCTGAAATGGCCCGCGCCGAATTCGCCCCATTGGGCATGGGCCACGCGATCCCGATCGCCGGTGCTCACGGTCGTGGCATCACCCAGATGCTGGAAATCGCCCTGAGCGAATTCCCTAAAGACGAAGAAGAGCCGGAAGAAGGCGAGGAAGAGGACGTTGCCGAAGGCGAGGAAGCCAAGCGCATTCCTGGTCCAAGCGAAAAAGACGGGATCAAGATCGCGATCATCGGACGTCCGAACGTCGGTAAGTCGACCCTGGTCAACCGTATGCTCGGTGAAGACCGGGTAATCGTTTATGACCAGCCCGGCACCACCCGCGACAGTATCTACATCCCGTTCGAGCGTAACGACGAGAAGTACACGCTGATCGACACCGCCGGTGTGCGCAAGCGCGGCAAGATCCACGAAGAAGTCGAAAAGTTCTCCGTGGTCAAAACCCTGCAAGCCATCAAAGACGCCAACGTGGTGATCTTCGTGATGGACGCTCGCGAAGGCGTGGTAGACCATGACCTCAACCTGCTGGGCTTCGCCATTGAATCGGGCCGTGCGCTGGTCATCGCGATCAACAAATGGGATGGCATGACCCCAAGCGAGCGCGACTTCGTGAAGGTCGAGCTGCAACGTCGACTGTTCTTCGTCGACTACGCCGACATCCACTTCATCTCGGCGCTGCATGGTACAGGTGTGGGTAACCTCTACGCTTCGGTGCAGAACTCGTTCAAGTCTGCGGTCACCCGCTGGCCGACCAACCGCCTGACCCAGATTCTGGAAGACGCGGTCGGTGAGCACGCGCCACCGATGGTCAATAACCGTCGGATCAAGCTGCGTTATGCCCACCTGGGTGGCGCGAACCCGCCGATCATCGTGATTCACGGTAACCAGATCGAGAAGGTGCCGAAGTCTTACGTTCGTTACCTGGAAAACACCTATCGCCGTGTTTTGAAGCTGGTCGGTACGCCGATCCGCATCGAGTTCAAGGGCGGCGAGAACCCGTACGAAGGCAACAAGAACTCGCTCACCGACCGTCAGGTCAACAAGAAGCGTCGCATGATGTCGCACCACAAAAAGGCCGACAAAAAGCGCCGCGATAAGCGCTGATTGTTGGTTAAGCGCGACCCCTGTGGGAGCGTGGCTTGCCCGCGAAGAACGATAATGCGGTGTACCTGATACACCGCGGTGTGGCATTCGCGGGCAAGCCTCGCTCCTACTGGGGATCGGGGTTGAAAAAAGGGCGCTTTTGGCGCCCTTTTTTATGGGCGCCGTTTGGGCTATCCTCGGGCTCTCCCGCGCCGCCGTTAGAGCCGGGTGTAGAGCAGGGAACTACCGATGATCACCAGTAAGCTGCCGAATGTCGGCATCACTATCTTCACTCAGATGTCTCAGCTCGCGGCGCAAACCGGCGCGCTCAATCTGTCCCAGGGTTTTCCTGATTTCGATGCCCCGCAGGCCCTGTGCGATGCGGTCGGTCGTCATGTTGCCAATGGCCATAACCAGTATTCGCCGATGACCGGCCTGCCGACCCTGCGTCAGCAGATTGCGGCGAAGATCGCCCGCAGCTATGGCGTCAGCGTCGATGCCGACCACGAGGTGACAGTTACCCCCGGCGCAACCCAGGCGATCTTCTGCGCGATTCAGGCAGTTATCCACAGCGGTGACGAAGTCATCGTGTTTGATCCGGCCTATGACAGTTACGAACCTTCGGTGGAGCTGGCCGGTGGGCGTTGCGTGCATGTACAACTGGGCGCGAATGATTTCAGTATCGACTTCCAGAAGCTCGCCGAAGCGCTGAGCCCGCGCACGCGCATGATCATCCTCAATACTCCGCACAATCCCAGCGGTGCCCTGATCAGTCGTGTCGAACTGGACCAGTTGGCGGCGTTGATCCGCGATCGCGATATCTATGTGATCAGCGACGAAGTCTACGAGCACCTGGTGTTCGACGGTGTGCCCCATGTCAGCGTACTTGCCCATGAAGAGCTGTATCAGCGTGCCTTCGTGGTCAGTTCCTTTGGCAAGACTTACCACGTCACCGGCTGGAAAACCGGCTATGTGGTCGCGCCACCGGCACTGACGGCTGAGCTGCGCAAGGTGCACCAATACGTCAGTTTTTGCGGCGTGACGCCGTTGCAATATGCCTTGGCCGATTACATGGCCGAGCATCCGGAACACGTCGAAGAGCTGCCGGGCTTCTATCAGGCCAAGCGTGATCTGTTCTGCGATCTGCTGGCACCGTCGCGTTTCAGTTTCACCCGGGTGACGGGTACGTATTTCCAGTTGGTTAATTACTCGCAGATTCGTCCGGATCTCAATGACGTCGAGATGGCGTTGTGGATGACCCGCGAACATGGCGTGGCGAGCATTCCGATCTCGGTGTTCTACCAGACGCCGCCCGAAGGCCAGCGCCTGGTGCGACTGTGTTTTGCCAAACGCGAGGAGACCCTGCGTGAAGCAGCGGAAAAACTATGCGTGATCTGAGTGCGTTGCCAAACCTGACCGTTGCACTGATTCAGACTTCCCTTGCCTGGCACGACCGCCAGGCCAACCTGGAGCATTTCGAGACGTTACTGGAGCAGGCGCGCGGGGCTGACCTGGTTATCTTGCCGGAGATGTTCACCACCGGTTTCTCCATGGAGTCCGAGACGCTCGCCGAGGCGGAACACGGCCCTACCAGCAAATGGCTGCGCGCTCAGGCGGCGAAGCTTGATGCGGTGATCACCGGTAGCGTCATTGTCCAGGCCGCCGATGGCAGCCATCGCAATCGGCTGTTGTGGGCACGGCCGGACGGCGAGGTGTGGCATTACGACAAGCGTCATCTGTTCCGCATGGCCGGCGAGCATAACCACTACACCCCGGCGAGCGTCAGGTACAGTTCGAGCTCAAGGGTTGGCGAGTGCGACCTTTGATTTGCTACGACTTGCGTTTCCCGGTGTGGAGTCGCGACGCCCAGGACACGGACCTTCTGCTGTACACCGCCAACTGGCCGGGTGCGCGACGCCAGCACTGGAACCGTTTGCTGCCGGCGCGGGCGATCGAGAACTTGTGCTACGTGGCGGCGGTGAACCGCATTGGCACCGATGGTAAAGGCTTTGCGTATACTGGTGACAGCCAGGTGCTGGATTTCCAGGGCGAGACATTGCTCAGCGCCGGGGACGCGGACGGGGTGTTCAAGGTGGTGCTGGATGCGGCGGAACTGTCAGCGTATCGCACGCGGTTTCCGGCGAATCTGGATGCCGATACTTTCGAATTCACGTGATATCCCTGCTGTCCAACCTGGCCTCTTCGCGGGCAAGCCTCGCTCCTACGATTTTACGTTTTATGTGCGAAAGTTGCGCTCGCCACATGCCCCGTAGGAGCGAGGCTTGCCCGCGAAGAGGGCGAGACAAGGCAAACAAAAAGGCCCCGAGGTTCACACCCCGGGGCCTTTTGCATGCAGCGATGGATTACGCCGCTTTCGCTTCCGGCTGGCTGAGCGAGCGGTTCAGCGCGCTGAACAGGGCCTTGAAGCTGGCGGTGGTGATGTTTTCATCGATGCCGACGCCGTGCACCGCACGTTCACCGTTCACACGCAGTTCAATGTAGGCCGCAGCCTTGGCATTGGTGCCCGCGCCGATGGCGTGTTCGTTGTAGTCCATGATTTCCACCGGGATCGGCAGGCCGGCCACCAGCGCTTCCAGGGCGCCGTTGCCTTTGCCGCGCCAGTGCAGGTTGGTTTCGCCCTGACCTTTGCTGGCGACCTCCACTTCGACGGCGCTGTGACCGTTTTCTTCCTGCAGGCGATGGCTGACCAGCGCGTACGGGGTGTTGGCTTGCAAGTACTCGCTATGCAGCAGCGCGTGAATTTGCTTGGCGGTCATTTCCAGACCCAGACGATCGGTTTCACGCTGCACGACCTGGCTGAATTCGATCTGCATGCGACGCGGCAGGCTGATGCCGTATTCCTGTTCCAGCAGGTAAGCAATACCGCCCTTGCCCGACTGGCTGTTGACGCGAATGACCGCCTCGTAGCTGCGGCCGATGTCGGCCGGGTCGATTGGCAGGTACGGCACTTCCCACAGCGCATCCGGTTTCTGTTGGGCGAAGCCCTTGCGGATCGCATCCTGGTGCGAACCGGAGAACGCAGTGTGCACCAAGTCGCCGACGTATGGATGGCGCGGGTGTACCTGGATCTGGTTGCACTCTTCGACGACTTTTCGTACGCCGTCGATGTCGGAGAAGTCCAGCTCAGGGTGGACGCCCTGGGTGTAGAGATTCAGAGCCACGGTCACCAGATCGACGTTACCGGTGCGTTCGCCGTTGCCGAACAGGCAGCCTTCGACACGGTCGGCGCCGGCCATCAGGCCCAGCTCGGTGGCGGCCACGCCAGTGCCACGGTCGTTGTGGGTGTGCAGGCTGATGATCACGCTGTCACGACGGTTGATGTGACGGCCGAACCATTCGATCTGGTCGGCATAGATGTTCGGGGTTGCGCATTCGACGGTGGCTGGCAAGTTGAGAATCATCTTGTGCTCGGGCGTCGGGTTCCAGACTTCGATCACCGCGTCGCAAACTTCCTTGGCGAACTCAAGCTCGGTGGCGCTGAAGGTTTCCGGCGAGTACTCGAAGGTCCACTGGGTCTCCGGCTGCTGGGCGGCGTATTTGACGAACAGCTTGGCCGCGCTCACGGCGATTTCCTTGATTCCGTCCTTGTCCTGATTGAAGACAATGCGGCGGAAGGAAGGGGAGGTCGCGTTGTACAGGTGAACGATGGCCTTTTTTGCCCCGCGCAGGGATTCGAAGGTGCGCTCGATCAGGTCTTCACGGCCCTGGGTCAACACCTGAATGGTGGTGTCGTCCGGGATGTGGTTGCCTTCGATCAAAGTACGCACGAAGTCGAAGTCGGTTTGCGAAGCGGCCGGGAACGACGCTTCGATTTCTTTCACGCCTACCTGCACCAGGGTTTTCCAGAAGCGCAGCTTTTTGACAGCGTCCATCGGTTCGATCAGCGACTGGTTACCGTCACGCAGGTCGGAGCTGCACCAGATCGGGGCAGCGGTGATGGTTTTCGACGGCCAGGTGCGGTCCGGAATGTCGATGGTCGGGAACGCGCGGTATTTCGAAGACGGGTCTTTGAGCATGCTCATCGGGAAATCCTTATTGTGTGGGCCGAAAAAAGGCGGCCTGCCGGTGGATCAAATGTTCTGGGTAAAGCGTAGGACGAGGCGCCGCGATTCAGCCCGGCAGTCGTGCGCTGACAAGGCACAAGCTGCGATGCTGACGGAGCTGAATGAGGGTGTGAGAGGTTTTCATGCATTCAACCCTAACCTCGAGGGGAAGGATGGCAAGCAGTCGGAAAAAATTGAGAGGAATACTCGTCACCGCCTGTTTATCGAGATTTTATTGCTCTACATAAGATCGATCTTCAGGTTGTTTGCGCAAGGTTTGAGCGATGCGCAATCGGTAGTTTTGGCGCCGGGTCCTCGCAGCGAAGCTATTCTTTCTTTAGGCCTCGACTGGGAAGCAGGAGTAGGCGATGAACGAGTCCGATTGGAAACAGTATTGCGTGTTGCGGCCGGTGGCCCATGAGCGGATGTGCACCCGGATCATGACGGACGTCGAAAAAGTCGTGCTGGACAAGAGCATCGCACCCTACGATCGGATCGATGCCAGCGAAGAATTGCTGAAAGCCGGGCAAAAAGAGCTGTATTGGGCATTTGGCGTCTTCAGGTTTTCACGCCATGAAGCCCGTTCCCACTTGCTTGGGTTGTGCGCGCGGGAGTTGATTACGGCAGAAGAGTTGACGTGGTTCTCCCAGGATACGCAGGAGTGGATCAGGCATTGTCTGGCGGATCGGGAAGTCCATGGAATTGAGGATTTGGAGGCGGAATAGGTGGTGTAAGAGCCGCCGCCTTCGCGGGCAAGCCCGCTCCCACAGTGGACATTGGTGTACACAAAATCTGTGTTCAAAGCGATCACCTGTGGGAGCGGGCTTGCCCGCGAAGAGGCCATCAGCCTCAGCGAAAACCTAAGGCTGAAACGCCCCGATAAAAATCGCCGGATCCACCCGCGCATCATTCAGACTGACGTTCCAGTGCATGTGCGGCCCCGTCGCCCGCCCTGTTGCACCGACTTTGCCAACCACACCCCCGCGAGCCAACTGCTGCCCAACCTTCACATCGATCTTCGACATATGGCAGAACATGCTGATGAAACCCTGGCCGTGGTCGACAAACACCGTGTTGCCATTGAAGAAGTAGTTGCCGATCAGAATCACCTTGCCGGCGGCCGGGGTCTTGATCGGTGTGCCGGCGGGCACGGCGAAATCCAGGCCCGAGTGGGGATTGCGCTCTTCACCGTTGAAGAAACGGCGCACGCCGAACTTGCTCGATAACGGGCCGTTGACCGGTTTGTCCAGCAGCAGGTTGCTTGGCGTGTTCGGGCTGAAAGTGCGGTAGGCGGCGATCTGCTCGGCCAGCTCACGCTCGATGCGCTTGAGATTGTCCTGGTCCGGGTTGACCTGTTGGGTGTTTTTCAAGGTGATGCGCTGTTCCGGGTATTTCTTGTTGCCAACGGTAAAATTCAGGTTGCGACCACCGCTGCTGATGGACTGCGTTCCCGGCTTGACTGTCAGCGGCACGCCGACGATGGCCAGCCAGTTGTTCTGCTCTTTAATGACTAACACCGGTTTGCCCTGATAGCTGGCTTTCGGCGCCTGCGCAGAAGCGCCCAGATCCACGACTGCCACGCCGCCGGGGACCGGTTTGCTCAGCAGGCGCGTGATGTAACTGTCGGCGTGGGCGTTGAAGGTCAGGCACAACAACAGAAGCGAAGCTAAAAAGCGCGGCATGGATCAATCCAGTAAAGAAAGGGTGACGGGCGTCAGGTGATTGTCTTCGACTCGTACTTGCAGTTCGCCTTCACCCAGTTTGGCCTTCAGGCGCTGGCCGGTATGGGTTTGCCCGGCGCTGCGAATCGCGTTGCCGCGCTCATCCAGCAAAATGCTGTAGCCACGGCCGAGGGTCGCCAGGGGGCTGACCACATGCAGCGTCTGCATCTGGCTTTGCAGTTGCAGGCGACGGCTTTTCAATCCCTCGCGGATAGCGCGGGGCAGGCGTTCGGCGAGGCTGTCGAGGCGTTGACGCAGCATTGCCAGTTGCCGGCCGGGATGTTGCCCAGCCAGGCGGGTTTCCAGACGGATCAGTCGTTCGCGACGAGTGTTGAGGCTACGTTCGAATGCGCGGCGCATGCGCATGTCCAGATCATCAAGGCGTTGTGCTTGCTGACGCAGGCGTTCGCCGGGGTGCCGCAGTCGGCGAGAGATGCCTTCCAGGCGCAGCCGATCACGCATCAGGCGATCGCGCATGCGCATCACCAACCGACGGTGCAGGCTTTCGACCCGGCGCACCAGATCGCTGGAGTCCGGCGCCAGCAGTTCGGCGGCGGCAGAGGGCGTGGGGGCGCGAACGTCGGCCACGAAGTCACTGATCGACACATCGGTTTCATGGCCGACGGCGCTGACGATCGGCGTCACGCAGGCGTCTACGGCACGGGCCACGGCTTCTTCGTTGAAGCACCAAAGGTCTTCCAGAGAGCCGCCGCCACGGGCCAGGATCAGCGCATCGAAGCCACGGGCGTCCGCCAGTTTCAGCGCGCGGACAATCTGTGCAGTGGCTTCGCGGCCCTGTACTGCGGTGGGGATCAGCGTCAGCTGCACCTGAGGCGCGCGGCGGCGGAACACACTGATGATGTCGCGGATCACCGCGCCGGTGGGCGAGCTGATGATGCCGATGCGTTGCGGATGCGCCGGCAGCGGCACTTTGCGTTCGGCACTGAAAAGGCCTTCGGCGCTGAGTTTTTCCTTCAGAGCATCAAAGGCCAGGCGCAATGCGCCATCACCGGCCGGCTCCACGGTGTCGAGGATCAGCTGATAATCGCCGCGCCCCTCGAACAGTGAGACTTTGCCCCGCACCTTGACCGCCAGGCCGTCTTTCAGCGCCTGACGCACCCGCGCGGCGTTTTGCCGGAAGAGTGCGCAACGCACTTGGGCGCCGCTGTCCTTAAGGGTGAAATACACATGGCCGGAAGCCGGTCGGGCGAGGTTGGAGATTTCGCCTTCGACCCAGATATTGCTGAACACGTCTTCGAGCAACACCCGCGCGCGGCCGTTGAGCTGGCTGACGGTCAGGACTTCACGGTCCAGGCCGAGTCTTGCAAAGGGATCTTTAATCATGGGGCGCAGTTTAAAGGCATTCGCAAGGGAATCTCTACGGTCAGCATTCGTGTAATTGTGTGAGCCAACGGGGCAAACCGTTGTAAATTCGTGTGCGGTCTTCAAGGAAGATGGGGGAGGTAAGTGTGCTTGAGTTGTTAAACCAATGGACCTTTGGAGCGTTGGACTGGCTGGTGATCGGGGCGAGCATCGCCCTGGCTTACATCGTGTTCGGCATCGCCGGGTTCGGTACCGCGCTGGTGGCTGGGCCGATTCTGATCCTGTTCATGCCATTGTCGAAAATCGTGCCGTT
The DNA here is from genome assembly GCF_002277815.1 of Pseudomonas sp. ERMR1:02. GTDB lineage: Bacteria > Pseudomonadota > Gammaproteobacteria > Pseudomonadales > Pseudomonadaceae > Aquipseudomonas. Next base: position 174,576 of record NZ_NKJI01000008.1, on the reverse strand, counting down.
GCTGGTGCTGCTGGATTTCGTCGCGGCGTTCGGCAATCTGTTGCCCTCACGACGGGATGTCGCCAAACCGGAGTTGATTCGGTTGCTACCGTGCATGGCGGTGGGCTGCACGCTGGGCGTTATTTTTCTGCTGAACCTCAAATCCGATCTGTTGCTGCTGTTGATGGGGCTGTTTATCAGCGCCTATGCGATTTACAGCCTGTGGATAAAGACCCGTCCAGCACAATTGTCCGCCGTTTGGGCGGTGCCGATGGGTACAGTCGGGGGGATGTTCGGCGCTTTGTTTGGTAGCGGCGGCTTTTTGTATGCGATCTATCTGAACAGTCGGCTGCCCAAGGACGAAGCGCGGGCGACCCAAAGCGCGCTGATCAGTTGCAGTACGGTGGTGCGTTTGAGTCTGTTCGCCATCGCAGGTGTGTATGCAGAGTTGCCCTTGCTGGTACTGGCGCTGTGCTTGCTGCCGGCCATGGCGCTGGGGCTGTGGATCGGTCGGCGTTTGACCATGCGCTTGTCTCGCGAGGCCTTCGTGCGGCTGGTGACGTGGTTGGTGTTGGCGAGCGGGATTGCGTTGATCGGGCGTTATCTCAGCGCATGAGCTCTTTGTAGGAGCGAGCTTGCTCGCGAAAAACCCAAGAGCACCGCGAGGTGTCTGGTTTTACGCATTATCGTTCGCGTTCTTCGCGAGCAAGCTCGCTCCTACAGAAGATCAATCGTTGTACTGGCTCAACAACCGCTCCAGCCGCGCGCTGAGACGGCGCTTGATTTCGGTTTCGATGTGTGGTGCGAAATCGTCGATCACGTCCTGCATGATCAATTGCGCGGCGGCGCGCAGTTCGCTGTCGAGGTACAGCAGCGCGTCTGCGTTCTTGCTGACGCTCGGCGCCGGTTCGGCGGCGGGCTTGGGAGGTGTCGGCTCGACGGTCGGCGCGGGTTCGCTGACGGTGTCGAACAACATTGGAATCTGTTCCTGGTCACCATCTTCGACCGTGTCGGTCAGCAGTGGTGGTTGCAGGTTGTCATCGCCGAGCAATTGGCGGATCGACTCGAGGTCGTCCAGCAGGAGCGCGGACTTTTGCAGCGGTTTTGGAGTGTCCATCGGAATGCTCAGAGTCGCTGTAAACGGTGATCTTGCAGAGGATAGCCCTGTTCGCGGTAGAAACGGAAACTCTCCCGCGCGGCCTGGCGGATCACCGGATCTTCGACCACCACTTCCGCCACGCGGGCGAAGCGCTGGGCAAAGGCCGGGACCTTGAGGTCGAGGTTGACCAGCAAATCCTGGTGCGGACCGCAATCATCGCCAACACCCAGTACGATCAAACTGTCCGGTTCGCTTTCAGCGGGGCCATGGGGCACGAAGCTCTCGCCCTTGAAAGCCCACAGGCGCGCATCGAGATCATCGCGCTGAGCCGCATCGCTGCAGTGCAGGTAGACACGGTGGCCCATGCGCCAGGCTTTTTCGGTGAGCTTGCAGGCGAAGTCCAGGCGTGCCGAAGGATCGGCGCTGGGCAGGATATAGAAGTCGACTTTGGTCATTGGGGTTCCTGAGCCTTGAGCGGCGCCACCCTGAAGTGACGCCGTCCAGGATCATCGGTTTCAGGCTTTAGCGCGGTCCAGCAGGTATTGGGTCAGCAGCGGAACCGGACGGCCAGTGGCGCCCTTGTCCTTGCCGCCGCTGGTCCAGGCCGTACCGGCGATGTCCAGGTGAGCCCAGTTCAGGTTCTTGGTGAAGCGCGACAGGAAGCAGGCAGCGGTGATGGTGCCGGCTTTTGGGCCACCGATGTTGGCGATGTCGGCGAACGGGCTGTCCAATTGCTCTTGGTATTCATCGAACAGCGGCAGTTGCCAGGCGCGGTCGTCGGCAGCCTTGCCGGCGCTCAGCAGTTGGCCGATCAGTTCATCGTTGTTGCCCAGCAGACCCGAAGTGTGGGAGCCCAGAGCAACGACGCATGCGCCGGTCAGGGTGGCGATGTCGATCACCGCTTGCGGCTTGAAGCGCTCGGAGTAGGTCAGTGCGTCGCACAGCACCAGACGGCCTTCGGCGTCAGTGTTGAGGATTTCCACGGTCTGGCCACTCATGGTGGTGACGATATCGCCAGGGCGCGAAGCGTTGCCGCTCGGCATGTTCTCGGCGCAAGCCAGGATGCACACCAGGTTGATCGGCAGCTTCAGTTCAAGCACGGCACGCAGCGTACCGAATACGCTGGCGGCGCCGCCCATGTCGTACTTCATTTCGTCCATGCCGGCACCCGGCTTGAGGCTGATGCCGCCGGTGTCAAAGGTGATGCCCTTACCGACCAGTGCGTATGGCTTCTCGGATTTCTTGCCGCCGTTGTATTGCATGACGATCAAGCGCGGCGGCTGGGCGCTGCCCTGGCCGACGGCGTAGAACGAGCCCATGCCCAGGGCCTTGATCTTCTTCTCGTCGAGGACTTCGACTTTCAGGTCCTTGAACTCTTTGCCAAGATCTTTCGCCTGCTCACCGAGGAAGGTCGGATGGCAGATGTTCGGCGGAAGGTTGCCCAGGTTGCGGGTGAAGGCCATGCCGTTGGCGATGGCGGTGGCGTGGGTCACGGCGCGTTGCACTTCGGCTTGAGCGGCCTTGATGGTCAGCAGGGTGATTTTCTTCAGGGCGCGTGGTTCGGCTTTCTGGCTCTTGAACTGATCGAACTGGTATTCGCCGTCCACCAGGGTTTCGGCCAGCAAGCGGGTCTTGCCGTAACTGTCGCGGCCTTTGACCACGATTTCGTCCAGAGCCAGAACCGCATCGCTGCCGCCCAGGCCTTTCAGGGTGTTGAGTACGCCGGCGATGATTTTACGGAACGGACGGTCGCCCAGTTCTTCATCCTTGCCCACGCCTACCAACAGTACGCGTTCGGCTTTCAGGTTTGGCAAGGTGTGAAGCAGCAGGCTCTGACCGACTTTGCCGGACAGGTCGCCGCGCTTGAGAACGACACTGATTGCACCGCCGCTGAGTTCGTCGAGTTGTTTGGCTGCAGCACCGAGCTTGCGGCCTTCGGCGACGGCGACTACCAGCGTGGCGGTCTTCAACGTTTCCGGGTTAACGCTTTTTACAACCAGTTCCATGTCAGGGTCCCTGAATTGATGGTCAGCTCGCAAGCGCTCGACAGCGTGTGTGCCTCGCTTGCCTGCATGTAATAAATAGAAAGCAATAGAAAGGCGCCGGTCGCGACCGGCGACAAAGGCCGCAGTTTGAACCTCGCTACCGGCGCCTGACAACCCTCGGTTGTACGATTGTAGGAACAGCCGGTCGACGCTCGATCGCTCGCGAAGAACCTGAGATCACCGCGGGTTTTCAGGCTTTTCGCGTTATCGTTGACGATCATCGCGAGCAAGCTCGCTCCTACAGTCCCCAATGCATTGCGCAGTGACAGGCGCACTCAATCACAGGATAATGCGCCATCTTTTTTTCGGCAGCTCTGCCTTGCGGGCTGTCCGATGTGTTTGCTTGTTTGGCCGCCTTAGCCTGACAACCCTGGAGTGTCTGGTTTGATCGTCTTCCGTTATCTATCCCGCGAAGTCCTGTTGACCTTGAGCGCCGTCAGCGGCGTGCTGCTGGTCATCATCATGAGCGGACGCTTCATCAAATACCTCGCACAAGCGGCCTCGGGTCAACTGGATCCGGGCTCGCTGTTCCTGATCATGGGCTTTCGCCTGCCGGGCTTCCTGCAACTGATCCTGCCACTGGGACTGTTTCTCGGGATCCTGTTGTCCTATGGTCGCCTGTACCTTGAAAGCGAAATGACCGTGCTCTCGGCCACCGGCATGAGCCAACAGCGCCTGTTTTGCATGACCCTGTTCCCGGCCACGCTGGTGGCGCTGGTTGTCGCATGGTTGAGCCTGAGCCTGGCGCCACAAGGTGCCAATCAATTCCAGCTGTTGCTGAACAAGCAGGATGCCCTGACCGAGTTTGACACCCTGGAGCCTGGCCGTTTCCAGGCCCTGCGTGACGGTACCCGGGTGACTTATACCGAGCAGTTGTCGGATGACCGCATCAATCTGGGTGGCGTATTTATTTCGCAAAAAAACGTCAGTACCGACAATAAGGACCGCGGGATCTCTGTGCTGGTGGCAGAAAAGGGTCGTCAGGAAATTCGCCCTGACGGCAACCGCTACCTGATTCTCGACAACGGCTACCGTTATGACGGTAACCCGGGGCAAGCCGATTATCGGGCGATCAAGTACGAAGAGTACGGTGTATTGCTGGCAAAACCGGACGTCAGCGACGAAGTCACCGACCGCGATGCGATGACAACCCGCTCCTTGATCGGCAGTGAAGACATTCGTCTGCGTGCCGAACTGCAGTGGCGTATATCGCTGCCGTTGCTGGTGTTTGTCGTGACCTTGATGGCGGTGCCGCTGGCGCGCGTTAACCCACGTCAGGGCCGTTTCCTCAAATTACTGCCGGCGATTCTTCTTTATATGGCTTACCTGTCCATCCTGATTGCTGCTCGTGGAGCCCTCGATAAAGGCAAGATCCCGGCGGTGATGGGCTTGTGGTGGGTGCACGGGATATTCCTGGCCATTGGTCTGGGCCTGCTTTACTGGGAACCTTTGCGTTTGAAGTGGGCGAGTCGCCGAAGCGCGCTGGAGGTGACCCATGGTTAAGCTGGATCGCTACATTGGTAGCAGCGTACTCATAGCGATTCTGGCAGTCCTGGGGATCATTCTCGGTCTGGCGACACTGTTCGCATTCATCGACGAAATGGGCGAAGTCAGCGATACCTATACCCTGCTCGATGTCTTGAGCTATGTGACGCTGACCGCGCCGCGCCGTCTCTACGACATGTTGCCGATGGCTGCGCTGATCGGTTGCCTGATCGGTCTGGGCACGCTGGCCAGTAACAGTGAGTTGACCATCATGCGCGCCGCCGGCGTGTCGATCGGTCGAATCGTCTGGGCGGTCATGAAACCGATGCTGGTGTTGATGATTGCCGGCGTACTGATCGGCGAGTACGTTGCCCCGCCTACCGAAAACATTGCTCAGGCCAATCGCTCGCTGGCCCAGGGCAGCGGCGATGCGCAAAGCGCCAAGCATGGCTTGTGGCACCGTCAGGGTGATGAGTTCATCCACATCAACTCAGTACAGCCAAACGGTATTTTGTACGGTGTGACCCGTTATCGCTTCGACAACGAGCGGCATATGCTCTCGGCGAGTTTTGCCAAGCGTGCGGACTTCGCCGAGGACCATTGGCAGTTGACGGACGTCACCACGACGTTGTTCCACGACAAGAGCACTGAAGTGGTTTCTGCCCCGGTCGACCGCTGGGAAGTGGCGTTGAGCCCACAATTGCTGAGCACCGTTGTGCTGGCGCCGGAGTCGCTGTCGGTCAGAGGCCTGTGGGGTTACATCCACTACCTGGCAGATCAGGGGCTGAACAATGGCCGGTACTGGCTGGCATTTTGGGTCAAGGTGTTGCAGCCAGTGGTGACTGCAGCCCTGGTGCTGATGGCCATTTCCTTCATCTTCGGTCCGTTGCGTTCGGTGACCCTCGGTCAGCGGGTATTTACCGGCGTGCTGGTGGGCTTCACTTTCCGCATTGTTCAGGACCTGCTGGGGCCTTCGAGCCTGGTATTTGGCTTTTCTCCATTATTTTCGGTGCTGGTGCCAACTGGTATTTGTGCCTTGGCTGGGCTCTGGTTGCTGCGTCGAGCAGGTTGATGACGGGTTTTTCCCGACCTTGCTCGTGATGAAAAAACGCCCCTGTCGCAAGACGGGGGCTTTTTTGTACGCGCCGTCTGACCTGCGAACGTGACGCTAGCGCCGTGGATCAGGTACAATTCCCGGCTATTTTTCGGCGGGCTATGCCTGCAGCCTTTTTGAGTGTTGATCCGTGAGTGATTTGAGTCATATCCGCAATTTCTCCATCATCGCCCACATTGACCATGGCAAGTCGACGCTGGCCGACCGCTTCATCCAGATGTGCGGTGGCCTGGCCGAGCGTGAAATGGAAGCCCAGGTACTGGATTCCATGGACCTTGAGCGTGAGCGCGGGATCACCATCAAAGCTCACAGCGTCACTCTGTATTACAAAGCCAAAGATGGTATCAACTACCAGCTGAACTTCATTGACACCCCCGGCCACGTTGACTTCACCTACGAAGTCAGCCGCTCGCTGGCGGCCTGTGAAGGTGCGCTGCTGGTGGTCGATGCCGGTCAGGGCGTGGAAGCGCAGTCGGTTGCCAACTGCTACACGGCGATCGAGCAGGGCCTGGAAGTGATGCCGGTGCTGAACAAGATCGACCTGCCACAGGCCGACCCGGACCGCGTCAAAGAAGAAATCGAAAAAATCATCGGCATCGATGCCACCGACGCGGTCACTTGCAGCGCCAAGACCGGTCTGGGCGTCGATGAAGTGCTGGAACGCCTGGTCGCCACCATTCCGGCGCCAACCGGCAACATCGAAGATCCGCTGCAAGCGTTGATCATCGACTCCTGGTTCGACAACTACCTGGGCGTTGTCTCCCTGGTGCGCGTGCGCCATGGTCGCGTGAAGAAGGGCGACAAGATTCTGGTCAAGTCCACCGGCAAGATCCACCTGGTGGACAGCGTCGGTGTCTTCAATCCGAAACACACCGCCACCGTTGACCTGAAGGCCGGCGAAGTAGGCTTCATCATCGCCGGTATCAAGGACATTCACGGTGCGCCTGTGGGCGATACCCTGACCTTGAGCACGACGCCGGACGTCGATGTGCTGCCAGGATTCAAGCGCATTCAGCCGCAGGTATACGCCGGTCTGTTCCCGGTCAGCTCCGACGACTTCGAAGATTTCCGTGAAGCGCTGCAAAAGCTCACCCTCAACGACTCGTCCCTGCAGTACACCCCGGAAAGCTCCGACGCACTGGGCTTCGGCTTCCGTTGCGGGTTCCTCGGCATGCTGCACATGGAAATCATCCAGGAGCGCCTGGAGCGCGAGTACGACCTGGACCTGATCACCACCGCGCCGACGGTAATCTTCGAACTGCTGCTCAAGACCGGTGAAACGATCTACGTCGATAACCCGTCGAAACTGCCGGACCTGTCGTCGATCGAAGATATGCGCGAACCGATCGTGCGGGCCAATATCCTTGTGCCGCAAGAGCACCTGGGCAACGTCATCACCCTGTGCATCGAGAAGCGTGGCATTCAGCACGACATGCTGTTCCTCGGTAGCCAGGTCCAGGTGACCTATGATTTGCCAATGAACGAAGTGGTTCTGGACTTCTTCGATCGTCTCAAATCCACCAGCCGCGGCTATGCTTCGCTGGATTACCATTTCGATCGTTACCAATCGGCTAATCTGGTGAAACTGGATGTGCTGATCAACGGCGACAAAGTCGATGCCCTGGCGCTGATCGTGCACAAGGACAACGCGCACTACAAAGGTCGCCAGTTGACCGAGAAGATGAAAGAACTGATTCCGCGGCAGATGTTCGACGTGGCAATCCAGGCCGCCATTGGCGGTCAGATTGTGGCGCGTACAACCGTCAAGGCACTCAGAAAGAACGTATTGGCCAAATGCTACGGCGGTGACGTCAGCCGTAAGAAAAAGCTGCTGGAAAAGCAAAAGGCCGGTAAAAAACGCATGAAGCAGGTCGGTAACGTGGAAATTCCACAAGAAGCCTTCCTTGCCGTGCTCAGGTTGGATAGTTAGGTCCTATGTCACTAAATTTCCCGCTGTTGCTGGTCATCGCCGTGTTCGTCTGCGGCCTGTTGGCGTTGCTCGATCTGCTGATCCTGGCGCCGCGTCGTCGGGCGGCCATCACCTCCTATCAGGGCAGCGTCAGCCAGCCTGATGTGGTGGTGGTCGAGAAACTGAACAAAGAGCCGCTGCTGGTCGAGTACGGCAAATCGTTCTTCCCGGTGTTGTTCATTGTGCTGGTGCTGCGTTCGTTCCTGGTGGAACCGTTCCAGATTCCGTCCGGCTCGATGAAACCGACCCTGGACGTCGGCGACTTCATTCTGGTGAGCAAATTTCCTACGGGATCCGCTTGCCGGTGATCGACAAGAAAATCATCGAAGTCGGTGAGCCACAACGCGGCGATGTGATGGTGTTCCGCTATCCGAGCGACCCGAACGTCAACTACATCAAGCGTGTCGTAGGCTTGCCGGGTGACACGGTGCGTTACACCGCCGACAAACATTTGTTCGTCAATGGCGAGTCGATTGCTGAACAGTTGGTTGGCTCGGAGCCGGGCACGTTGGGCAGCGCTGAGCTCTATAAGGAAAAACTCGGTGTCGCCGAGCACCTGATCCGCAAGGAAATGAGCCGCTACCGTGCAACGCCGGACCATACGTGGACAGTGCCAGCAGGGCACTACTTCATGATGGGCGACAACCGCGACAATTCGAACGACAGTCGCTACTGGGATGATCCGAGCATTCCCAAGGATCTGCTGGGCATGGTTCCCGACAAGAATATCGTCGGCAAGGCCTTTGCAGTCTGGATGAGCTGGCCGGAACCCAAACTCAGTCACCTGCCGAATTTCTCGCGGGTTGGCCTGATCAAGTAATCAAACACGGCGCTGTTGAACACAGCGCCGAATGCATTTCTGGAGCCGACACAATCGGGTCCGGGAGCATGAAGCCAATGATATTCAGGACGTTATTTTTGAACACAGCGTTAATTGTCCCTAGCCTGCGCCGACTCACGGCGATGGCGGTGGAATCCAACCACGAACTCAGCGTGGGTAAACCGTGAGCGTCTCCTTAAGCCGTCTCGAGCGTCAGCTCGGCTACACCTTCAAGGATCAGGAACTGATGGTCCTGGCCCTGACTCACCGCAGTTTTGCCGGGCGTAACAACGAACGCCTGGAATTCCTCGGTGATGCCATCCTCAACTTCGTCGCCGGTGAGGCGCTGTTCGATCGCTTCCCGTTGGCCCGCGAAGGCCAGTTGTCGCGTTTGCGCGCGCGCCTGGTGAAAGGTGAGACTCTGGCCGTGCTGGCCCGTGGTTTCGATCTGGGCGAATATCTGCGTCTGGGTTCGGGCGAGTTGAAAAGCGGCGGTTTTCGTCGCGAGTCGATTCTGGCCGATGCCCTGGAAGCGCTGATCGGTGCGATCTACCTGGACGCCGGTATGGAAGTGGCGCGCGAACGCGTACTGGCCTGGCTGGCCGGTGAGTTCGAAGGCCTGACGCTGGTCGACACCAACAAAGATCCGAAAACCCGCCTGCAGGAATTCCTGCAGTCCCGTGGTTGTGAGCTGCCGCGTTACGAAGTGGTGGATATCCAGGGTGAACCGCATTGCCGAACGTTCTTCGTCGAATGCGAAATCATCTTACTGAATGAAAAAAGCCGAGGTCAGGGTGTGAGTCGTCGTATTGCCGAACAGGTAGCGGCCGCCGCAGCACTGATTGCCCTGGGTGTGGAGAATGGCAATGACTGATTCAAACGCAACTCGCTGTGGCTATGTTGCCATCGTCGGCCGTCCCAACGTGGGCAAGTCTACGTTGCTCAACCACATCCTGGGACAGAAGCTGGCGATTACCTCGCGTAAACCTCAAACCACCCGTCACAACATGCTCGGGATCAAGACCGAAGGCGACGTGCAGGCAATCTACGTCGACACTCCCGGCATGCATAAAGGTGGCGAGAAGGCCCTGAACCGCTATATGAACAAGACCGCTTCGGCGGCGTTGAAAGACGTCGACGTGGTGATCTTCGTGGTTGACCGCACCAAGTGGACCGAAGAGGACCAGATGGTCCTCGAGCGCGTGCAATACGTGACCGGCCCGCTGATCGTCGCGCTGAACAAGACCGACCGCATCGAGGACAAGGCCGAGCTGATGCCGCACCTGTCCTGGTTGCAGGAACAGCTGCCGAACGCGCAGATCATTCCGATTTCGGCTCAGCACGGGCACAACCTCGATGCGCTGGAGCGGGTGATTGCCGAGCACTTGCCGGAAAACGATCACTTCTTCCCGGAAGACCAGATCACCGACCGCAGCAGCCGCTTCCTTGCCGCTGAACTGGTGCGTGAAAAAATCATGCGTCAGATGGGTGCCGAGCTGCCGTACCAGATCACAGTCGAAATCGAAGAGTTCAAGCAGCAGGGGAAAACCCTGCACATTCATGCGTTGATCCTCGTCGAACGTGACGGCCAGAAGAAAATCATCATTGGCGACAAGGGCGAGCGCATCAAGCGTATCGGCACCGAGGCGCGCAAGGACATGGAGTTGCTGTTCGACTCCAAGATCATGCTTAACCTTTGGGTCAAGGTTAAGGGCGGCTGGTCCGATGACGAGCGCGCTCTGCGTTCGCTGGGTTACGGCGACCTGTAATACACCGCAAGATCCCCTGTAGGAGCGAGCTTGCTCGCGATGGATTTGAGAGCGCCGCGTTCATTCAGATGGCCAGCGTTATCGTTATCCACCATCGCGAGCAGGCTCGCTCCTACAGTTCATTGAGAACTCCATGTCCCAGCCCATCGGCCAGCCCGCCTACGTCCTCCACTCCCGCGCCTACCGCGAAAGCAGCGCTCTGGTGGACTTCCTCACGCCGCAAGGTCGGCTGCGGGCGGTGTTGCGCAGTGCGCGGGGCAAGGCCGGGACGCTGGCGCGGCCGTTCGTGCCGCTTGAAGTCGAGTTTCGCGGGCGGGGCGAGCTGAAGAATGTCGGGCGCATGGAAAGCGCCGGAGTTTCCACCTGGCTCATCGGCGAGGCGCTGTTCAGTGGCCTCTATCTTAATGAGCTGTTGATCCGCCTGCTGCCTGCCGAAGATCCCCTTCCCGGCGTATTCGATCATTACGCCGCAACCTTGCTAGCCTTGGCCGAAGGTCGACCGCTGGAGCCGTTGTTGCGTTCGTTCGAGTGGCGATTGCTCGACGACCTCGGTTACGGCTTTACCCTCAACGCTGACATTCATGGCGAGCCCATCGCCCCGGACGGTCTCTATCGTTTGCAAGTGGATGCCGGGCTGGAACGGGTCTATCTGTTGCAGCCGGGGCTATTCAATGGCACCGAGCTGCTGGCCATGGCCGATGCCGATTGGTCCGCACCTGGTGCATTGTCTGCGGCCAAGCGGCTTATGCGTCAGGCGCTGGCTGTTCATCTGGGCGGTCGTCCGCTGGTTTCCAGAGAGTTGTTTCGAAAGCCGTAAATTCCTTGTGTATGCTGTGCACCGAACTTTCTCTTCTTCTGGAGCGCTTCCGTGACCACCAGCACCCGCATTCTTCTTGGCGTGAACATCGACCATGTTGCCACCCTGCGTCAGGCACGGGGTACTCGCTACCCGGACCCGGTCAAGGCAGCACTGGATGCCGAAGAGGCGGGCGCTGACGGCATCACTGTGCACCTGCGTGAAGATCGTCGGCATATCCAGGAGCGCGACGTACTGCTGCTCAAGGATGTGTTGCAAACCCGCATGAACTTCGAAATGGGTGTTACCGAAGAAATGATGGCATTCGCCGAGCGTATCCGCCCGGCGCACATTTGCCTGGTGCCGGAAACCCGTCAGGAACTGACGACCGAGGGCGGTCTGGACGTGGCAGGGCAGGAAGCTCGGATCAAGGCCGCTGTGGAACGCCTGTCGAAGATTGGCTCTGAAGTGTCGCTGTTCATCGATGCCGACGAGCGACAGATCGAAGCCTCTCGCCGTGTGGGTGCGCCAGCCATTGAGCTGCACACCGGCCGTTATGCCGATGCCGAGACGCCGACCGAAGTGGCTGAAGAGCTCAAGCGTGTAGCGGACGGTGTGGCGTTTGGTCTGGCCCAGGGCTTGATCGTCAATGCCGGCCATGGTTTGCACTATCACAACGTTGAAGCTGTGGCGGCGATAAAGGGCATCAACGAACTGAATATCGGCCATGCGCTGGTGGCCCATGCGTTGTTTGTTGGCTTCAAGTCAGCGGTATCGGAAATGAAGGCACTGATCCTGGCAGCGGCAAAAGCTTAAGCACGCTACGAATGATCGTTCCCACGCTCTGCGTGGGAACGCCTCTGGGGACGCTCCGCGTTCCAGCTCTCGAAAGGGACGCGGAGCGTCCCGGGCTGCATTCCCACGCAGAGCGTGGGAACGATCATGACAAAAAACATTTAGAGCGGTGAAGGTTCCTGAGCGGGCTTGGTCTTGTCGATCCCTGGCACGTGCAGATTGCCCTCGGCCACTTGATCGCCTTCAAGCTGCGGCTGCGTGACCCAGGTCAGGATGTCGTAGTATCGACGGATGTTTGCCACAAAATGCACCGGCTCGCCGCCACGGGCGTAGCCGTAACGGGTTTTGCTGTACCACTTCTTCTCGGACAGGCGCGGCAGGATTTTCTTCACGTCCAGCCATTTGTTTGGATTCAGTCCTTCCTTGGCTGCCAGTTTGCGCGCGTCATCCAGATGACCGCTGCCAACGTTGTAGGCCGCCAGGGCAAACCAGGTGCGATCCGGTTCCTGGATCGACTCGTCCAGCTGATCTTTCATGTAGGCCAGGTACTTGGCGCCGCCCATGATGCTCTGCTTGGGATCGAGGCGGTTGGACACGCCCATGGCCTGGGCGGTGTTCTGGGTCAGCATCATCAGGCCACGCACGCCGGTCTTGGAAGTGACGGCCGGTTGCCACAGGGATTCCTGATACCCCACCGCCGCCAGCAGGCGCCAGTCGACTTTCTCTTTTTTGGCATACGCCTTGAAGTGCTGTTCGTACTTGGGCAGACGTTGCTGCAAGTGTTGGGCGAAAGTGGTGGCGCCCATATAGCCGAGGACGTCGACGTGCCCGTAATAACGGTCCTTTAGGCGTTGCAGGGTGCCGTTTTTCTTGACCTTGTCGAGATAGTCGTTGATCTCGTTGAGCAGGCTGTTGTCATCGCCCGCGGCCACCGCCCAGCTCTGATTGCTGGCGTCACCCAGGTCAAAGGCGACCCGGATGTTGGTGAAGTAGACCTGGTTCATTGCGACTTCATTGGAGTCGACCAATGTCAGGTCGATCGAACCTTCGTCCACCATGCGCAGGAGATCGACGACCTCGACCGCGTCGGACTCTTCGTATTCGATGCCGGGAAATTTCCGTTTCAGCTGCGCCAGTTGATCGGCGTGGGTGCTGCCCTTGAGCACCATGATCTTCTTGCCCACCAGATCCTTCGCGTCGGTAGGGCGCGACTGGCCATTGCGATAGATGATCTGGGGGGTGACTTCCAGGTAAGAGTGAGAGAACCGCACCTGCTTCTTGCGTTCCTCGCTACTGACCAGGCCAGCAGCCGCCAGCACCGGGCCATTGGGCTTGCCGATCTGATTGAACAGGTCGTCGAGGTTGTCGGCGGTCTCGATTTTCAGCTTGACGCCCAGATCGTCGGCGAAGCGCTTCACCAGCTCGTATTCGAAGCCGGTTTCACCGTTGCGATCCTGAAAGTAGGTGGCGGGGCTGTTTCGGGTAACCACCCGCAGCACACCATCCTCCTTTACGCGCTCCAGTGTGTTGGGTTTATCAACACAGCCACTGAGCATCAGGAAGAGTCCGGTTGCGATCAGCCATTTGGCGTACCGCGGACGCAAAGCCGTTGGGGAAAACATTTGCGCAGTATACGCAAAGGACCACGAGCGCCATATCTCGACAGCAAAGGGCTAGTCTGCTAGAGCGTGGAAAAGCCGCCTGGAGCCCGCAGCAATGGGCCTTGGTGACATTTTTTAACCGTAAAAATATCCCGTGGCGCCCGCCCCGAAAGTCTGCCCGACGCCTGGGTGCAACCGCGCGTAGCGTTTCGGGTGATGTCGCGGGCTGTTTAGGCTAGAATGCACGGCCTCAAAGCACACCCCTTCCCGAGGCTGTCCCGAAGATGTTGATCCTGCGCGGCGCTCCTGCCCTTTCTGCCTTTCGCCACAGCAAACTCCTTGAGCAACTGAGCCAGAAGGTCCCGGCTGTCAGCGGCTTGTATGCTGAATTCGCTCACTTCGCCGAAGTCACCGGCGTCCTGACCGGCGACGAACAGCTGGTGCTCGCGCGCCTTCTGAAGTACGGTCCAAGCGTTCCGGTCCAGGAGCCGACCGGTCGTCTGTTCCTGGTGCTGCCGCGTTTCGGCACCATCTCGCCATGGTCGAGCAAGGCCAGCGATATCGCTCGCAATTGCGGTCTGACCAAGATCCAGCGCCTGGAACGCGGCATTGCCTTCTATGTTGCCGGCCAGTTCAGCGACGCTGAGGCGAAGCTTGTTGCCGATGCACTGCACGACCGCATGACCCAGATCGTCCTGGGCAACCTTGAACAGGCCGCCGGCCTGTTCAGCCACGCTGAACCCAAGCCCCTGACCGCGATCGACGTGTTGGGTGGCGGCCGCGCCGCGCTGGAAAAAGCCAACACCGAGCTGGGCCTGGCCCTGGCCGAAGACGAGATCGACTATCTGGTCAACGCCTTCGTCGGTTTGAAGCGCAACCCACATGACATTGAACTGATGATGTTCGCCCAGGCGAACTCCGAGCACTGTCGTCACAAGATCTTCAACGCCAGTTGGGATATCGACGGCCAGAGCCAGGAAAAAAGCCTGTTCGGCATGATCAAGAACACCTACCAGATGCACAGCGAAGGCGTTCTGTCGGCTTATAAGGACAACGCTTCGGTGATCGTCGGTTCCGTGGCCGGGCGTTTCTTCCCGGACCCTGAGACCCGCCAGTACGGCGCGGTGCAGGAGCCGGTGCACATCCTGATGAAAGTCGAGACCCACAACCACCCGACCGCGATTGCCCCGTTCCCGGGCGCATCCACAGGTTCCGGTGGCGAAATTCGCGACGAAGGCGCGACCGGTCGTGGCGCCAAGCCAAAAGCGGGCCTGACAGGTTTCACCGTGTCCAACCTGCAGATCCCTGGTTTCGAGCAACCTTGGGAAGTGCCGTACGGCAAACCCGAGCGCATCGTCACCGCGCTGGACATCATGATCGAAGGCCCGCTGGGCGGCGCTGCGTTCAACAACGAATTCGGGCGTCCGGCGCTGACCGGTTACTTCCGCACCTTCGAACAGTCGATCACCACGCCTCACGGCGATGAAGTTCGCGGTTACCACAAGCCGATCATGCTGGCCGGCGGCATGGGCAACATCCGTGAAGAACACGTCCAGAAAGCCGAGATCGTCGTTGGCTCCAAGCTGATCGTGCTGGGCGGCCCGGCGATGTTGATCGGCCTGGGCGGCGGCGCGGCTTCTTCCATGGCCACCGGCACCAGCTCGGCGGACCTGGACTTCGCTTCGGTACAGCGCGAAAACCCGGAAATGGAACGTCGCTGCCAGGAAGTCATCGACCGTTGCTGGCAACTGGGTGACAAGAACCCGATCAGCTTCATCCACGACGTGGGTGCGGGCGGTCTGTCCAACGCCTTCCCGGAACTGGTCAACGACGGCGACCGTGGTGGCCGTTTCGAACTGCGCAACATTCCAAACGACGAGCCGGGCATGGCCCCGCACGAAATCTGGAGCAACGAATCCCAGGAACGTTACGTTCTGGCGGTCGGCCCGGCTGACTTCGAGCGCTTCAAGGCGATCTGCGAACGTGAGCGTTGCCCGTTCGCCGTGGTCGGTGAAGCCACTGCCGAACCGCAGCTTACTGTCACCGATAGCCACTTCGGCAACAGCCCGGTGGACATGCCGCTCGAAGTGCTGCTGGGCAAGGCCCCGCGCATGCACCGTTCGGTGGTTCGTGAAAACGAGCTGGGCGACGATTTCGATCCGTCGACCCTGAACATCGCCGACTGCGTCGAGCGCGTTCTGCATCACCCGGCCGTGGCGAGCAAAAGCTTCCTGATCACAATCGGCGACCGCACTATCACCGGCCTTGTGGCCCGTGACCAGATGGTCGGCCCGTGGCAGGTTCCGGTGGCCGACGTTGCCGTCACCGCCACCAGCTTCGACGTCTACACCGGTGAAGCCATGGCCATGGGCGAGCGTACTCCGCTGGCGCTGCTGGACGCTCCGGCGTCGGGCCGCATGGCCATCGGCGAAACCCTGACCAACATCGCGGCTTCGCGCATCGGCAAGATCTCCGACATTAAACTGTCGGCGAACTGGATGTCCGCTGCCGGTCACCCGGGTGAAGACGCACGTCTGTACGACACCGTGAAAGCGGTCGGCATGGAACTGTGCCCTGAACTGGGCATCACCATCCCGGTGGGCAAGGACTCGATGTCCATGGCCACCCGCTGGAACGACGAAGGCGTGGACAAGTCCGTGACTTCGCCGATGTCGCTGATCGTGACCGGTTTCGCGCCAGTGACGGACATCCGTCAGACCCTGACCCCGCAACTGCGCATGGACAAGGGCACCACCGACCTGATCCTGATCGACCTGGGCCGTGGCCAGAACCGCATGGGCGCCTCGATCCTGGCGCAGGTTCACGGCAAGCTCGGCTCGCAAGCGCCGGACGTCGATGACGCCGAAGACCTGAAAGCCTTCTTCGCAGTGATCCAGGGCCTGAATGCCGACGGTCACCTGCTGGCTTACCACGACCGTTCCGACGGTGGTCTGCTGACCAGCGCCGTGGAAATGGCCTTTGCCGGTCACTGCGGTCTGAGCCTGAACCTCGACGGCCTGGCGGAAACCTCGGCCGACATCGCGGCGATCCTGTTCAACGAAGAGCTGGGTGCCGTGATCCAGGTTCGCCAGGACGCCACTCCGGATATCCTCGCGCAATTCAGCGCTGCCGGTCTGGGCGACTGTGTTTCGGTGATCGGTCAGCCGATCAACAACGGCGAGATCAGCATCACCTTCAACGGCGAAACCGTGTTCGAAGGCCAGCGTCGTCTGCTGCAACGCCAGTGGGCCGAAACCAGCTACCAGATCCAGCGTCTGCGTGATAACGCCGACTGCGCCGATCAGGAATTCGACGTGCTGCTGGAAGAGGACAACCCTGGCCTGAGCGTCAAGCTCAGCTACGACGTCAACCAGGACGTCGCCGCGCCTTACATCAAGAAAGGCATTCGCCCACAGGTTGCCGTGCTGCGTGAGCAGGGCGTCAACGGTCAGGTGGAAATGGCGGCTGCGTTCGACCGCGCCGGTTTCAACGCGATCGACGTGCACATGAGCGACATTCTGGCCGGTCGTGTCGACCTGAACGAGTTCAAGGGTCTGGTCGCTTGCGGCGGTTTCTCCTACGGCGACGTACTGGGTGCCGGTGAAGGCTGGGCGAAGTCGGCGCTGTTCAACAGCCGTGCCCGCGATGCGTTCCAGGGCTTCTTCGAACGCAACGACAGCTTCACCCTCGGCGTGTGCAACGGTTGCCAGATGATGTCCAACTTGCACGAGCTGATCCCGGGCAGCGAGTTCTGGCCGCACTTCGTGCGTAACCGTTCCGAGCAGTTCGAAGCCCGTGTGGCAATGGTGCAGATCCAGGAATCGAACTCGATCTTCCTGCAAGGCATGGCCGGTTCGCGTATGCCGATCGCCATCGCCCACGGTGAAGGCCATGCCGAGTTCGCCAGCGAAGAAGCATTGCTGGAAGCCGATCTGTCGGGTTGCGTGGCGATGCGTTTCGTCGACAACCACGGCAAGGTCACCGAAAACTACCCGGCCAACCCGAACGGCTCGCCGCGTGGGATCACCGGTTTGACCAGCCGCGACGGTCGCGTGACCATCATGATGCCGCACCCGGAACGTGTGTTCCGTGCCGTGCAGAACTCATGGCGTTCGGAAGACTGGAACGAAGACGCACCTTGGATGCGTATGTTCCGTAATGCTCGCGTCTGGGTGAACTAACAGTCGTGTACAAGCTCAGTTTTTTTGTTCCCGACAGTCATGTCGAAGTGGTCAAAACTGCCATATTCGCCGCCGGTGGCGGTCGAATTGGCGCTTACGATCATTGCGCCTGGCAGGTGTTGGGCCAAGGCCAGTTTCGTCCATTGGATGGCAGCCAGCCGTTCATTGGCGAGGCGGGGCAGGTCGAGCAGGTTGAGGAATGGAAGGTTGAGCTGGTGGTGGCTGATGAGTTGATTCGCTCGGTGGTGGCGGCTCTGAAACTGAGCCATCCCTACGAGACGCCGGCTTATGAGGTGTGGCGGTTGGAGGATTTCTGATCTTCCTGACCGCTGAATTGAAAAACCCGCTGAAGTGATTTCAGCGGGTTTTTTAATGCCTTCGATTTTTGATGATCGTTCCCACGCTCTGCGTGGGAATGCAGCCAGGGACGCTCCGCGTCCCATCCAGAGCCGAACGCGGAGCGTCCGTTGAGGCATTCCCACGCAGAGCGTGGGAACGATCGACTGTAGAACACCAACAATCTAAACCTTGGCACTCACCTCACTACGATTGACCAACCCCTCCAACGCACTATTCAAACTCGCGGCTCTATCGCCAACCAACAAGTGCCAGATCCCGCCCTCAAGCTGACTCACACCCTGACATCCCAGCGCCTTCAAATCGCACTCCGACAATGCCTTGCCATCGGCCAATTGCAAGCGGATGCGGGTCATGGCCACGCAGTCCAGTTGCAGCACATTGTCGCCACCGCCGAGGGCGTTCAACCATTGCCGTGCTTCAGGAGCCGCCACAAAAACAGATTGCGGTGCGTCGACAGTGACAGCCGGTGTGGAGATCAACGCACGACCCAATGCCGGCATCGCCAGGCGAATCTCATCGGCAATACTGTCTGCCATCGGCCCGACCACCACCTGCAAACTGCCGCCCTTGCCCGGTCGCACCACGGCCATTGCTCCCAGCGCTTTCAAGTCCGCATCGCAGGCCTTGTTGCGATCGACCATGTCCAGCCGCAATCGGGTGGTACAGGCGCCTACGGTGATCAGGTTTTCCGCGCCTCCCAGCGCCTTGATGTAGGCCCCGGCACGGTCGCTTTGCGCCACCGCAGTTTTTTCAGTCGGGGCGATGTCTTCCCGTCCCGGCGTCTTGAGATTGAAGCGGCGAATACAGAAATCGAAGGCCCCGTAGTAGATCACCGCATAGGCCAGACCTACCGGGACCACTAGCCAGCCATTGGTGGATTTGCCCCAGCCGAGGATCATGTCGATGAAGCCGCCGGAGAAGGTAAAGCCCAGATGAATGTTCAGCAGGTTGGTGACCGCCATGGACAGGCCGGTCAGCAGTGCATGCAGCAAGAACAGCAGCGGCGCGAGGAACATGAAGGCGAATTCGATGGGTTCTGTGACGCCGGTCAGGAATGACGTCAGGGCCATCGACAGGAAAATTCCGCCCATGACTTTGCGGCGTTCCGGCAAGGCGTTGCGGTACATCGCCAGGCACGCGGCCGGCAGACCGAAGAGCATCACGGGGAACATGCCGGTGGTGAATTGGCCGCCCTTGGGGTCGCCCGCAAAGTAACGCGCTATGTCGCCGGTCACCAGTGCGCCTGTGGTCGGGTCGGTGAAGTTGCCGAACACGAACCACGCCATGTTGTTGATGATGTGGTGCAGACCGGTGACGATCAGCAGGCGGTTGAGCACGCCGAAAATGAATGCGCCTATGCTACCGCTCTCCAGCAGCAACGCGCCAAAGCTGTTGATGCCTTGCTGGACCGGCGGCCAGATCAGGCCGAACACCACACCCAGCCCAACCGCGCTGAAACCGGTGGCAATTGGCACGAAACGCCGGCCACCAAAGAACGCCAGATACTCCGGCAACTTGATGTCCTTGAAGCGGTTGTACAGCGCCCCGGCCATCAAACCGCTGATGATCCCGGCGAGCATGCCCATGTTGATGCTCGAATCCAGCGCCTTGAGCGTAGAGATCATCACTAGATAACCAATGGCTCCGGCCAAACCGGCAGTGCCGTTGTTGTCCTTGGCGAAACCGACCGCGATGCCGATGGCGAAGATCATCGCCAGGTTGGCGAAAATCACCTGGCCGGCATCGTGGATGATCGCGATGTTCAAAAGATCCGTGTCGCCCAGGCGCAGCAGCAGGCCGGCAATCGGCAGGATGGCGATCGGCAACATCAGCGCGCGGCCGAGGCGCTGTAAGCCTTCAATGAAGTATTGGTACATGGCGATTCTCCCTGGATTTTTTGTTCTTTAGCTCAGAGGCCAATGCTGATGACAGGCGTGACGCACCGCGCTGGCGCTGCTCAGCTTGAGCAGTTGCTGGCTGATGCGACGGCATTCGCTGGCGTCGAGGTGGCGCACGCGGTCCTTGATTTCACCGATCTGCACCGGGCTCACCGACAGTTCGCTTACGCCTAGCCCGATCAGCACCGGCGTGGCCAGTGGATCGGAGGCCAGCGCCCCGCAAACTCCGACCCAGCGTTTGTGCTGCGCAGCACCGGCACACGTCTGGGCGATCAATCGCAGCAGCGCCGGGTGCAGGGCATCGACCCGCGAGGCGAGGCCGGCGTGGTCACGGTCCATGGCCAGGGTGTATTGCGACAAATCGTTGGTGCCGATAGACAGGAAGTCCGCGTGTTCCGCCAGTTGCTCGGCCAGCAGTGCGGCGGCCGGGACTTCGATCATCACCCCCAGCTCCGGGCGTTCGGTCAGACCGAGTTCGGTGCACAAGGCGTCGAGGCGCTGGCGGATGTGTAGCAGTTCATCGACTTCAGTGACCATCGGCAGCAGGATTCGGCAACGCGACAATGGTGTGACGTGCAGCAGGGCGCGCAGTTGCTGGTCGAGCAGTTCCGGGCGGGCCTGGGCCAGACGAATGCCGCGCAGGCCAAGCACCGGATTCGCTTCGGCGGGTAGCGGCAGATAGTCGAGTTGCTTGTCGCCGCCGACGTCGATGGTGCGGATGATCACCGACTTGTCGCCCATGGCATCAAGCACCGCTTGATAGGCGCGGTGTTGCTCCTGTTCATCCGGCGCGGTATTGCGGTCGACGAACAAGAACTCGGTACGCAGCAGGCCGACGCCGTCTGCGCCGTTGGCCAGGGCGTCTGCGGCTTCGACGCTGGAGGCGACATTGGCCGCGACTTCGATGCGCAGGCCATCCTGGGTTTGCGCCGGGATATGCGCCTGGGTCTGTTGCTCGGCGCGACGTTGCTGATGATCAAGCTGCGCTTGATGCACCTGAGCCAGGCGTTCGGTGCTCGGCATCAATTCGAGGCGACCGCCATCGGCGTCCAGCACTACCGCCTGGCCTTGTTCCTGATCCAGCAGCGACGAGCCCAGTGCGACCAGGCACGGCAGGCCTTTGCCCCGCGCGAGGATCGCCACGTGCGAGGTCGCGCCGCCTTCGGCCATGCACAGCCCGGCGACACCTTGCTGGCTCAGTTGCAGCAGGTCGGACGGGGTCAATTCGTGGGCGGCGACGATGGCGCCGGGTGCTACATCGTAATGCCAGGCTTCACCGAGCAGGGCGCGCAGCACCCGTTGCTTGAGGTCGCGCAAGTCATTGGCGCGCTCGGCCAGCAGCGTGCTGCCCAATTGCTGAAGCACTTCGCACTGCGCGTCGATCGATTGGCTCCAGGCGTGGGTTGCAGCAGTACCGAGGTCGATGGACAGTTGGGCCGCGTCCAACAGTGCGGGATCTTCCAGCAACGCGAGATGGGCGGCGAAGATGGCTTCTTCGTCAGTGTTCTTGTGTTTTCTGGCTTGGGACAGGGTGCCGGCGATTTCGCTGCGTACCTGGGTCAGCGCGGTGTCGAGGGCTTGCCGTTGTTGTGCCGGGTCATTGTGCCCGGAATCTGCCGGCAGGCTGATTGCGTTCAAGCGAAACAACGGCCCGCCGACCAGCCCCGGAGCGGCGCAGACGCCGTGCAACACACCCGCTTCAGCCACTCGATTGCGCTGGATAAGCGGGGTCGGCACAGCGGCGTGATGTTCTTCGGCCAGTGCCGTGGACAACGCGATCAACAGGGCTTGCAGCGCGGCTTCGGCGTCGGGCCCCTGACAGCTGACCTGCACTTCTTCCTGTTCGCCGATGGCCAATCCCATCAGTCCGATCAAGCTGTCGCAGGTCGCCGATTTGCCAGCGAAATGCAGCTGCGATTTGCTCTTGAAACCCTGGGCGGTCTGACGAATCAGCGCTGCTGGCCGTGCATGCAAACCGCCACGATGGGCGATGCGGATGTGGCCGACGATCTCTTCGCCGACAAGCTCCACATCCGACGCCGTACCCGTGCCTTGGCGGCGAATGATGTGCAGCAACGGCTCGCCGACTTTCACCGATTTGAGTGTGATGGGGCGTGCCTGAAAGTCCTGGCTATTGGTGAGGATCAACAGGCTGACCAGGCTTTTGCACTGTTGCGCGACCTTGTCCTGATCGTAACGCAGCAGCGGCTGGCCGTTGGCGACCCGTGCACCTTCCTGAACCAGCATCGAAAAGCCCTGGCCTTGCAGTTCGACCGTGTCCAGGCCCAGGTGCAGCAGCAGTTCGGCACCGTTATCGGCACGCAGGGTCACGGCGTGGCCCGTGCGCGCGACGTGCACCACGACGCCGGCGCAAGGCGCGTGCAGAGTGTCGTTCAGCGGGTCGATGGCGATCCCGTCGCCCATGGCGCCGCTGGCAAATACCGCATCCGGGACTTTGGTGAGCGTGAGCACCGGGCCGCTGAGCGGGGCGCTGAGGGTCAGCTCTTTATTGTTTTTGTGCATGGCTCGGTCTCATCAGGAAATCGACGGTTCGGAAATTCGCTCGGTCCCTGTAGGAGCGAGCCTGCTCGCGAAGAACTTGAAAACAACGCGTTTATTCAGGAAGCCCGCGTTATCGTTAACGTCCATCGCGAGCAGGCTCGCTCCTACAGGGGATTTGTCGTTAGTGGGTGCGCGTCACTTTGCTCAGGTGTCGTGGCTGATCCGGGTCCATGCCGCGTGCAACCGCCAATCCGGCAGCCATCACGTAGAAACTCTGGATCGCCAGGATCGGGTCGAGGGCGGGGTGTTCGGCACGGCTCAGGGTCAGGTCGCGTTCGGTCACGTCATCCGGCGCCGCGAGCAATACCCGGGCGCCGCGTAGACGCATGTCCGCCGCCAGGCTCAACAGGCCGGCCTGTTCGGCGCCGCGCGGGGCGAAGATCAGCAAGGGGTAATTTTCGTCGATCAAGGCCATCGGGCCGTGACGGACTTCAGCGCTGCTGAAGGCTTCGGCCTGAATCGCCGAGGTCTCTTTAAACTTGAGCGCTGCTTCCTGGGCGATGGCGAAACCGGCACCACGGCCGATCACCATCAAGCGCTGGCAATCGCGCAGGGCATCGATGGCCGGGCTCCAGTCCTGTCGGGCGGCATTGCGCAAGCCTTCGGGCAAGGCCCGGCCGGCTTCGAGCAGTTCGGCGTCTTCCTTCCAGTGGCCGATCAGCCGGGCGCTGGCGCTGAGGGTAGCGATAAAGCTCTTGGTCGCGGCGACGCTGCTTTCGGTGCCGGCCAACAGCGGCAGACTGAATTCGCAGGCGGCTTCCAGCGGTGAGTCGGTGGCGTTGACCATCGAGATGCTCAGGGCGCCACGTTTGCGCAACAGTCGCAGGCTGTTAACCAGGTCCGGGCTCTGTCCGGACTGCGAAAAGGCAAACGCCACCTGACCGCTGACCTTCAATGGCGCCTGTTGCATGGTCACCACCGACATTGGCAGCGAGGCCACCGGGATGCCCAGCAGTTGCATGGTCAGGTAGGCGAAGTAACTGGCGGCATGGTCGGAGCTGCCGCGCGCCACAGTTATGACCACTTGCGGCGGCTGACGGCGCAGGCGTCCGGCGATCTCGATCATCGCCGGGTCGAGCTGCTGCAGTTGGGCGTGCACGGCCTCGAACGAGGACAGTGCCTCTTCAAGCATTTTTGAAGTCAATGTCTTCTCCTTCGACCATGACGGCGGTCAGTTTCAGTGAGCGATCGAGCCGCACGCAGTCGGCCCAGGCGCCCGGTTGCAGGCGCCCGCGTTCGGTGATACCGAGGTAGTCGGCGGGAAATTGCGACAGGCGCTGCGAGGCTTCGGCGATTGGCAAACCGATCTTCACCAGGTTGCGCAGGGCTTGATCCATGGTCAGGGTGCTGCCGGCCAGGGTGCCGTCGGGCAGGCGCACACCGCCCAGGCATTTGGTTACGGTGTGGCTGCCGAGCTTGTATTCGCCGTCGGGCATACCCGCTGCGGCGGTTGAGTCGGTCACGCAATACAGGCACGGGATCGAGCGCAGGGCCACGCGGATCGCGCCGGGATGCACGTGCAGCAAGTCCGGGATCAGTTCGGCGTATTTGGCGTGGGCCAGCGCTGCTCCGACGATGCCCGGTTCGCGGTGATGCAGCGGGCTCATGGCGTTGTAGAGGTGAGTGAAGCTGGTGGCACCAGCGTTCAGCGCGGCGACGCCTTCTTCGTAACTGCCCAGGGTATGGCCGATCTGCATCCGCACGCCGCGGGCGCTCAGGGCGCGGATCAGCGCATGGTGGCCAGCGATTTCCGGGGCAATGGTGATCACTCGAATCGGTGCCAGGGCCAAATACTCTTCGACTTCGACCATCATCGCGGTGTGGGCGAAATTCGGTTGTGCGCCGAGTTTGCCGGGGTTGATATATGGGCCTTCGAGGTGCACGCCGAGCACCCGGGAGCTGCCCTTGGGCCGATCGGAGCAGAACTCGCCGATGGCTTTGAGCACCCGGGAAATCTCTTCGCTTGGGGCGGTCATGGTGGTGGCCAGCAACGAAGTGGTGCCGAAACGCACATGGGTCCGGGTGATGGTTTCGAAGGCGGGCGCGCCTTCCATGATGTCTTTGCCACCGCCGCCGTGAACGTGCAGGTCGATGAAACCCGGCAGCAGATAGGGCAGATCGTTGTCCGCCGGGTTGCAGGGGGCGCCTTCAATCGACACGACTTTGCCGTGTTCGTGAACCAGCCGGCCGCGAATCCAGCCTTGGGCAGTGAGGATGTTGTCTTCGGACATTTCGGGTTCCCGGTTTTTAGCGACGAGGCTCTTTATTTAGGAGGCTCTTTATCTACGAAGCTATTTATCTACGAAGCTCTGCGACAAAGTCGTAGTAGTCGTTGCGGCAATAAGTGTCGGTGACTTCGATGGGCGTGTTGTCTTCCAGGTAGCCGACCCGGGTCATCAGCAACATGGCGGTGCCGGGGGCGATGCCGACCAGCGCGGCGAACTCGTCCGAGGCGTTGATTGCCTGAATGTGCTGCAAGGCGCGGACTACAGGTTTGCCAATGCCGTCGAGGTATTCGTAAAGGGAATCGCCCACTGCCTGAGGCTTGGGAATGATCGAGGCGGGCAGGGTGCTCATCTCGATGGCCATCACCGTGTCGTCGGCTTTGCGCAGGCGTTTCATGCGCGCCACCCTGTCGTTGGGCGACAGGCCGAGACGGATCAGTTCTTCGTGGGTCGGCAGGGTGATTTCCCGCTCCAGCCATTGCGAGCCGGGAACAAAACCCTTGAGGCGCAACATTTCGCTGAAGCCCGACAGGCGCGACAGCGGTTGTTCGAGGCGCGGTGTGATGAACGTGCCGGAACCTTGATTTCGGCGGATCAGGCCTTGTTCCAACAGCACTTCCAGCGCCTTGCGTGCCGTGACACGGGAGATGCCCAGCATTTCGCTGAGGTTGCGTTCCGATGGCATCGCCTGCTCGGCTTTCCACTGGCCGGCATGGATCGCCGCTTCCAGGTTGCGCGCCAGTTGCAGGTACAACGGTGTGGGCTGGGTATCGTCAGGGCGCAGGGCGTGGAGGTCATTCATGTAGGTTTGTTCCGATGCGGATGTGGGGTTGTTGTCGCACGGTTGTGGGGTGAAAACTAATACCACTTGAATACCATGTCAACGTGCTCGCCGGGCTTGATGCGCAGTAAAACCGGCATCTTTGGGGAGTCAGGAAGGGCATTGGTTTAAAGTGGTATTAGAGGTGGGGGATTCAAAAGCAAAGATCGCCGCCTTCGGCAGCTCCTACAGAGAGAAGTGGTATTCACCCTGTAGGAGCTGCCGAAGGCGGCGATCTTTTAAATTTATTTTTTCAGGAACGACCAAAGGTAGGTAATTGATCGTTGATCGTTCCCACGCTCTGCGTGGGAATGCAGCACGGGACGCTCCGCGTCCCAGATCAAAAGCCGAACGCAGAGCGTCCGTTGAGGCATTCCCACGCAGAGTGGGAACGATCATCTAAGGGGGAGGTTACGGGCGGATTTCGATCATTGTGCCGTCCGGCACCAGGTTCCAGACTTCGCGCATGTCTATGTTGCGCATGGCGACGCAGCCGTCGGTCCAGTCCAGGGTATGGAACAGGTCCTCAGGGTTCTCTTCGGTATCCGGAGTGCCATGGATCATGATCATGCCGCCCGGGTCGACGCCTTCGCGGCGGGCGCGGGCGGAGTCGCTGATGTTCGGGTAGGAAACGTGCATCGCCAGGTTGAAACGGTCACTGACCTTGCGCCAGTCGATCCAATAGAAACCTTCTGGCGTGCGTTTGTCGCCCTCCATCAGTTTCGGCCCTTTGGGGCGTTTGCCCAGGGAAATGCGATAGGTCTTGAGCGGCTTGCCGTCGTTGATCAGTTGCAATTGGTGGGCAGACTTGAGAACCAGGATTTTTTCGATGACCTTGCCGTCGAGCGTTTCCACGGCGGAAGCCTGGGACACCGTAATGAACGACAAGCAGAACAGGGCAAGCAACCAGCGCATTGAAACGATTCCCCAGGAGGTGTCGCGACTATATATATTTATAGATGTTTTTTAATTGGCAGGCTGAGCAAGCGGCGGGATCGATTCGGACCTTACGGGGTAGACCTCGGCCCGCCGGTCAGCGAAGAAGTATTCTAAGGTACGGCCCACCGTGCGGAAAGCCAGCTCGTCCCAAGGGATGTCCGCTTCGTCGAATAATTGCACTTCAAGGCTTTCGGGACCGGCGGCAAAGTTCAGGTCCGCCAAATCGGCGCGAAAGAACACATGCACCTGGCTGATGTGCGGCACATCGATCAGCGTATAGATGCTCAGGTTACGTACCCGCGCGCAGGCTTCCTCGGCGGTTTCGCGAATGGCGGCCTGCTCGATGGTTTCGCCGTTTTCCATGAAGCCGGCGGGCAGGGTCCAGTAGCCCAGGCGTGGCTCGATGGCGCGGCGGCACAGCAAGACCTTGGTGCCCCAGGTCGCAACACAGCCGGCGACGATATTGGGGTTCTGGTAATGAATTGCCTGACAACTGTCGCAGACAAAACGCAGGCGCGAATCGCCTTCGGGGATGCGTTGGGTCACGGGGTTGCCGCACTGACTGCAAAATTTCATGCTTGGGTTCCTGAATGCTGCGCCTATCTTGGCGTGCGGCGGTGTCTGTCGGCAAGTTGTCGTTTCGCGACACGCCGCGGTCCGGGGGTTGGGCGACCGAAGCGATTGGTGCATGATGCGGGATAAGGCACAGATCGAGAACACTCATGCTGGACGAGCTACTGCATCGGGTAAGTAACCATACACCGCGCACGTTGGAGACTGACCGACGTTTCCCCGAGGCTGCCGTTCTGGTGCCCATAACTCGCAGTGACGAGCCGGAACTGGTACTGACCCTGCGTGCCAGTGGGCTCTCGACCCATGGCGGCGAAGTCGCTTTCCCCGGTGGGCGGCGTGACCCTGAAGATCCGGACCTGATTTTTACCGCCCTGCGCGAGGCCGAAGAAGAGATCGGCCTGCCGCCGGGACTGGTCGAAGTGATCGGCCCGCTGAGCCCGCTGATCTCCCTGCACGGCATCAAGGTCACGCCTTATGTCGGGGTGATTCCGGATTTCGTCGAATACCAGGCCAATGATGCCGAAATCGCCGCCGTGTTCAGCGTCCCTTTGGAATTCTTCCGCAAGGATCCGCGCGAACACACCCACCGCATCGATTATCAGGGCCGCAGTTGGTACGTGCCGAGCTATCGCTATGGCGAATACAAGATCTGGGGGCTGACGGCGATTATGGTCGTGGAGTTGATCAACCTGCTCTATGACGCGAAGATCAGCCTTCATGAACCGCCAAACAGCTTTATCAATATCTAAAGCCATCATTCGAATGGCCTGAACACGCGATGCCTTGAGGATAACTGGATGAAATACCGCTTGGGCGACGCCCGTGTCGAGACCCACCCACAGAGCTGGGTCGCACCCAATGCCGTGCTGGTGGGCAAGGTCAAACTGGAAGAGGGCGCCAACGTCTGGTTCAACGCCGTGCTGCGCGGCGACAACGAGTTGATCCTGATCGGCAAGAACAGCAACGTCCAGGACGGCACCGTAATGCACACCGACATGGGCTACCCGTTGACCATCGGCACCGGCGTGACCATCGGCCACAACGCTATGCTGCATGGCTGCACGGTGGGTGACTACAGCCTGATCGGTATCAACGCAGTAATCCTCAACGGCGCGAAAATCGGCAAGAATTGCATCATCGGCGCCAATTCGCTGATCGGCGAAGGCAAGGAGATTCCGGACGGCTCGCTGGTCATGGGGTCGCCCGGCAAAGTGGTGCGCGAACTGACCGAACCACAGAAAAAGATGCTGGAAGCCAGCGCTGCGCACTATGTGCATAACTCACAGCGCTATGCCCGCGATCTGGTCGAGCAGGAAGAATGACGACGCCTGAGCGCCCGGTGTTATCGCCTTGCGTGAATATTTGTGCGCTGGACGACGATGACATCTGCACCGGTTGCCAGCGCACGGTGGAAGAAATCACCCGCTGGAGCCGGATGGATAACGCAATGCCGCGCTTTCTCCCATGGGGCGCGCGCAAGGCGCTGCTTCCCACGATGATCCGCTTCCTTGAGGACCTGCAGATGACCCGTATCGGAACTCCATTGTCGCCCACCGCGACCCGCGTATTGATGTGTGGCTGTGGCGAGTTGGGCAAGGAAGTGGTGATCGAGCTGCAACGCCTGGGCGTTGAAGTGATTGCCGTGGACCGTTACGCCAACGCGCCGGCCATGCAGGTTGCCCACCGCAGCCACGTGATCAACATGCTCGATGGCGCGGCCCTGCGTGCGGTGATCGAAGCCGAAAAGCCGCACTTCATCGTGCCGGAAATCGAAGCCATAGCCACCGCGACCCTGGTGGAACTGGAAGCCGAAGGCTTCACCGTGATCCCGACTGCCCGCGCCGCGCAGCTGACCATGAACCGCGAAGGCATCCGACGCCTGGCCGCCGAAGAGCTGGACCTGCCGACCTCGCCGTACCACTTCGCCGACACCTTCGAGGATTACAGCAAGGCAGTCGAAGATCTTGGTTTCCCATGCGTGGTCAAGCCGGTCATGAGTTCTTCGGGCAAAGGCCAGAGCCTGCTGCGCAGCGTCGATGACGTGAAGACGGCCTGGGACTACGCACAAGAAGGCGGCCGCGCCGGTAAAGGTCGCGTGATCATCGAGGGCTTCATTGACTTCGACTACGAAATCACTCTGCTGACCGTGCGTCACGTCGGCGGCACTACATTCCTGGCGCCGGTCGGGCATCGTCAGGAGAAGGGCGACTACCAGGAATCCTGGCAGCCACAAGCCATGAGCCCGATTGCCCTGGCCGAATCCGAGCGCGTAGCCAAAGCCGTCACCGAAGCTTTGGGCGGTCGTGGCCTGTTTGGCGTCGAACTGTTCATCAAAGGTGATCAGGTGTGGTTCAGTGAAGTGTCGCCGCGCCCGCACGACACCGGTCTGGTGACCCTGATTTCCCAGGACCTGTCGCAGTTCGCCCTGCATGCACGGGCGATTCTTGGCCTGCCGATCCCGTTGGTCCGTCAGTTCGGACCTTCGGCTTCGGCGGTGATTCTGGTGGAAGGGCAGTCGACCCAGACCGCTTTCGCCAATCTGGGCGCTGCCTTGAGCGAGCCCGATACCGCGCTGCGCCTGTTCGGCAAGCCTGAAGTCAATGGTCAGCGCCGGATGGGTGTTGCATTGGCCCGCGATGAGTCGATCGAGGCCGCTCGTGCCAAGGCCACCCGTTCTTCCCAGGCGGTTGTGGTCGAGCTGTAAAAACAGCTGCGGCGGGCCTATACCTTCTAGGTGTGGGCTCGCCCTGATGGGCGCTGAACCTGTAGGAGCGAGGCTTGCCCGCGAAGGCATTGTGTCAGTCAACATGTGTGTTGAATGTTAATCCGTCTTCGCGGGCAAGCCTCGCTCCTACAAGAATCCCGCAAGCCCCTTCATTAATGCTTCAGGCCTGTAGCTCATGAATTCGCAAAGCATCATCGTCCCGAAAATCTCCACGCTGCCGGTGCACGAGCCCCGAGCTCGGGCGATCGTGCGTTGGCTGGTGCGCAAGAACATCATCAAGGAAGAACTCACGACTTGCGGCCGAACCGGCAATCGCATGGCCCACGCCATCGGCGACGGTGCCCGCGCCGTGGTGGTACACCCGGAGGCCCTGCCATTCGGCGAGCCGATCAATGGCCTGGAGATCGTAACCAAGCGCTGCATCTATACGCCGGCCAAGGGATTTCTGGGCGAGGCGGGTTGCGCCGAGTGCCGCAAGGAAATCGGGGAAGCGTTGTTCGAAAGCCTGGAAGACTGGATGCCGGGGCGCACTGATAACTTCACCTGCCCAGAATGCGGGCATGAAGATGACATCAACGGCTTTCTGTACCTGCAAGAGTGCGGCTTCTCCAACCTGGGGTTCATCTTCAACAATTGGGCCGAAGCCGGATTCAAACAGGCATTTCTCGACGAATTTGCCGATTGGCTGGATCAACCGGTGAGCTGGATCAAGGTAGAACTGTAGGAGCGAGGCTTGCCCGCGAAGAACGGTAACGCGGTGCATCAGACATACCGCGTTATCGTTCTTCGCGGGCAAGCCTCGCTCCTACGGGATTTGTGCACTAAAAGACCCGTCGATCACTGCATTGATAATACATAGAGTTTTACATTGAGCCCGAGGGGGTGTCTGAGTATAATGGCGCGCTTCCATTTTCCCGCTCGGGAGCCCCCGCGATGCTGCGTATCAGCCAAGAAGCTCTGACATTCGACGACATTCTCCTAGTGCCCGGTTATTCCGAGGTGCTTCCTAACGAAGTCAGTCTCAAAACCCGCCTTACCCGTGGCATCGAGCTGAATATTCCACTGGTTTCTGCCGCAATGGACACCGTTACTGAGGCCCGTCTGGCAATTGCCATGGCTCAGGAAGGTGGCATCGGCATCATCCACAAGAACATGACCATCGAGCAGCAAGCTGCCGAAGTGCGCAAGGTCAAGCGTTATGAGGCCGGCGTGGTCAAGGACCCGATCACCATCGAGGCTGACGCCACGGTTCGTGAGCTGTTCGAACTGACCCGCCAGCACAACATCTCCGGCGTTCCGGTTTTGCACAATGGCGACCTGGTCGGCATCGTCACTTCCCGTGACGTGCGTTTTGAAAACCGTCTTGAAGCCACTGTCCGTGAAGTGATGACGCCTAAAGAACGTCTGGTCACGGTCAAGGAAGGCGCCGACAAGAACGACGTCCGCGAGCTGTTGCACAAACACCGCATTGAACGCGTGCTGATCGTCGACGACAAGTTCGCCCTCAAAGGCATGATGACCGTCAACGACATCGAAAAAGCCAAAGCTTACCCGCTGGCCAGCAAGGACGATCAAGGTCGTCTGCGCGTTGGCGCTGCAGTCGGTACCGGTAAAGACACCGGTGACCGCGTCGCCGCTCTGGTCAATGCCGGCGTTGACGTGGTGGTGGTCGACACCGCACACGGTCACTCCAAAGGCGTGATCGACCGCGTTCGCTGGGTTAAACAGAATTTCCCTGAAGTGCAGGTCATCGGCGGCAACATCGCCACTGGCGCTGCCGCCAAGGCCCTGGCCGAAGCCGGCGCTGACGCAGTCAAGGTCGGTATCGGCCCTGGCTCGATCTGCACCACCCGTATCGTCGCCGGTGTCGGCGTCCCGCAAATCAGTGCCATCGCCAACGTTGCCGCTGCCCTCGAAGGCACTGGCGTTCCGTTGATCGCCGACGGCGGCATCCGTTTCTCCGGTGACCTGTCCAAGGCCATCGTGGCCGGTGCTTCCTGCGTGATGATGGGCTCGATGTTCGCAGGTACTGAAGAGGCGCCGGGCGAGATCGAACTGTTCCAGGGTCGTTCGTACAAGGCTTATCGCGGCATGGGTTCGCTGGGCGCCATGTCCCAGGCTCAAGGTTCCTCCGACCGTTACTTCCAGGACTCCTCGGCTGGCGCCGAGAAGCTGGTTCCGGAAGGCATCGAAGGGCGTGTTCCGTACAAGGGCACCCTGAGCGCCATCATCCATCAACTGATGGGCGGCCTGCGTTCTTCCATGGGCTACACCGGTAGCGCCAACATCGAAGAGATGCGCACCAAGCCTGAGTTCGTGCGGATCACCGGCGCTGGCATGGCCGAGTCCCACGTCCACGACGTACAGATCACCAAAGAAGCGCCAAACTACCGCGTAGGTTGAGCCTTCCAGCAAAAAGCTAAGCAACCGGGGCTGTTTTATTCAGCCCCGAGTTGTTTCTGAATCACGACTGTTTCTGAATTACTTAGACGAGACTGAATCATGGCCCTCGACATTCACGCTCACCGTATCCTGATCCTCGACTTCGGTTCCCAGTACACCCAGCTGATCGCCCGCCGCGTGCGTGAAATCGGTGTGTACTGCGAACTGCACCCGTTCGACATGGATGACGAAGCGATTCGCGAATTCGCACCGAAGGGGATCATCCTCGCCGGCGGCCCGGAGTCGGTTCACGTGGCTGACAGCCCGCGCGCGCCACAAGCGGTCTGGGACCTGGGCGTACCGGTTTTCGGTATCTGCTACGGCATGCAAACCATGGCCGAGCAACTGGGCGGCAAGGTTGAAGGTTCCGAACTGCGTGAGTTCGGTTACGCCCGTGTCGACGTGGTCGGCAAGAGCCGTCTGCTGGACGGCATCGAAGACCACATCGATGCTGATGGCCTGTTCGGCCTCGACGTGTGGATGAGCCACGGTGACAAAGTCACCAAAATGCCGGCTGACTTCCACATCCTGGCCAGCACCCCGAGCTGCCCGATCGCCGGCATGTTCAGCGACGAACGCGGCTACTACGGCGTGCAGTTCCACCCGGAAGTGACCCACACCAAACAGGGCGGTCGCATCCTGTCGCGCTTCATCCTCGATATCTGCGAGTGCGAAGCGCTGTGGACACCTTCGAAAATCGCTGAAGACGCCATCGCTCAGGTCCGTGCCCAGGTCGGCACCGACAACGTGCTGCTTGGCCTGTCCGGCGGTGTGGACTCCTCGGTGGTTGCCGCGCTGCTGCACAAGGCCATCGGCGACCAACTGACCTGCGTCTTTGTCGACAACGGCCTGTTGCGTCTGCACGAAGGCGAGCAAGTGATGGCCATGTTCGCCGAGAACATGGGCGTCAAGGTGATCCGCGCCAACGCTGAGGACCAGTTCCTCGACAACCTGGCCGGCGAGTCCGACCCTGAGAAGAAGCGCAAGATCATCGGCCGTACCTTCATCGACGTGTTCGATGCCCAGTCCAACAAACTGGACAACATCAAGTACCTCGCCCAAGGCACCATCTACCCGGACGTGATCGAGTCGGCTGGCGCGAAAAGCGGTAAGGCCCACGTGATCAAGTCGCACCACAACGTGGGTGGCCTGCCGGAAGAAATGAACCTCAAGCTGGTTGAACCCCTGCGCGAGTTGTTCAAGGACGAAGTTCGTCGTCTGGGCCTGGAACTGGGCCTGCCGTACGACATGGTCTACCGTCACCCGTTCCCGGGCCCGGGTCTGGGCGTGCGGATCCTCGGTGAAGTGAAGAAGGAATACGCCGACCTGCTGCGTCGCGCCGACCACATCTTCATCGAAGAACTGCGCAAGGCCGACTGGTACCACAAGGTCAGCCAGGCGTTCGTGGTGTTCCAACCGGTGAAATCGGTGGGCGTGGTAGGCGATGGCCGTCGTTACGCCTGGGTTGTGGCCCTGCGTGCCGTGGAAACCATCGACTTCATGACCGCCCGTTGGGCACACCTGCCTTACGAACTGCTGGAAACCGTGTCCGGCCGCATCATCAATGAAATCGAAGGCATCTCCCGCGTCACCTACGACGTGTCGAGCAAGCCGCCAGCGACGATCGAGTGGGAATGATCGGACGTCCGGCATAGACTGGCACCGACAGGTATGGAAACACCCCTAAGCCCGCGTAATCGCGGGCTTTTTTGGTTTTTGGTCTGGCATCGTCAGGCAGTTTTCAGCATCGCCAAGCAACCCCTATCCGTGGCATGGTAGCTGGTATTATCTGAGCCTGATGCCATGTCCGTGCCCTGATACCATGTGAAGCTCTACGAGTCGCTCATGGTATTAAAAATTATCAAGTCATTGATTTATAACGAGTTAATGTTGATTTTTTTTGGGTTTTTAGAGCATGGTATTTTGACCAAAAAAGGCAGGGACCATGCTTACCGATACCAAGCTGCGCAACCTCAAACCGAGGGAAAAACTCTACAAGGTGAACGACCGTGACGGCCTTTATGTTGCCGTCACCGCTGCTGGAGCCATCTCATTTCGCTACAACTACTCGATCCACGGCAGACAAGAAACCATCACCTTTGGCCGGTACGGCAGTGGCGGGATTAGCCTTGCGGAGGCGCGTGAGCGGCTGAATGAGGCCAAGAAGATGGTCGCGGTCGGGAAGTCGCCTGCGAAGGAAAAAGCTCGGGACAAGGCACGTGTCAAGGATGCGGAGACGTTTGATGCGTGGGCTGAAAAGTGGCTGCGCGGTTATCAGATGGCCGATTCCACCCGTGATATGCGGCGCTCCATCTACGATCGTGAGTTAAAGCCAAAATTCGGTAATCAGAAGCTGGTGGAGATCACTCACGAGGATCTGCGAGCATTGACCGATGCCATCGTAGAGCGAGGTGCTCCGGCAACGGCAGTGCATGTCCGCGAGGTGGTGATGCAAGTCTATCGTTGGGCCATTGAGCGCGGGCACAAGGTCGAGAATCCGGCAGACTTGGTACGTCCTACTAGCATCGCCAGGTTCGAGCCGCGTGACCGTGCGCTGAGCTTTGAAGAGATTGGCTTGATGTACCAGTACATGGATCGCATTGGTACCGCATCGTCAGTCCGTGCTGCGGCTAAGCTGCTGTTGCTCACAATGGTGCGCAAGAGTGAGCTAACCAACGCTACCTGGAGTGAGATCAATTTCAGCGAGGCTCTTTGGACCGTTCCAAGGAACGAATGAAGCGCCGAAACCCCCACCTCGTTTTCCTATCCAGGCAAGCGCTAGACATTTTCATTGCGCTGAAAACTTTTGCTGGCGGATCGGACTACGTGCTGCCATCACGATACGACTCGGACCTGCCCATGAGCAGCGCTACGATCAACCAAGTGCTGACGCTGACGTACCGGCTAGCGCAGAAAGAGGGGAAATCGCTTACCAAGTTTGGGCCGCACGACTTGAGAAGAACCGCTAGCACGCTGCTGCACGAGGCTGGATACAATACCGATTGGATCGAGAAGTGCCTTGCGCACGAGCAGAAAGGCGTGCGGGCTGTCTACAACAAGGCTGAATACCGTGAGCAGCGCACGGCGATGCTACAGGATTGGGCTGATATGATTGATGAATGGACGCTCAAGCAGCCACGGCAAAGCGCCGCAGGTTAGTGGGTTAATTGCATTGATTTGACCACGCGTTTGCATACGACCTGAACAGTAATTTGCATCAGGCTTGACCAGCGCCTCTCGCGTCCACGCTTTGCCAAAACTAACCCGAAGCCGGTAGTGACGACAGGCAGAAATCGGCCGATTCTGTTGAAAAAGTCC
This sequence comes from Pseudomonas sp. ERMR1:02, assembly GCF_002277815.1. Classification (GTDB taxonomy): domain Bacteria; phylum Pseudomonadota; class Gammaproteobacteria; order Pseudomonadales; family Pseudomonadaceae; genus Aquipseudomonas. The sequence goes on along the minus strand of NZ_NKJI01000008.1, from coordinate 139,061 downwards.
GGCTTGGTTTCCACGGCAGAAAAGTACGCGCCTGAGATTGAAATCCTTGCTTTCAGCAGAGGCTTCCCGGACTCGGATTTTACGTAGCAGCGTGCAAAAAAGGTGTTTTCACCCACCAGTATTCGAGCATTTTGGGGAAACCGACTTTTTCAACAGAATCGGCCAAAAGGAGACCTTCGAAGGAGTCTAGAAAATTAGGGGCATTTAGTAGCGGCCAACTAATCCTAGACAGCCTACTGACTGAACCGACTCGACGCACCAGTGCCCAGAAAGAGCCCCTTACCCATATAGCCACTTTGCTATCATCGCCAGCAAAGCACAGAGGGGCACGATCAATGACACCAGAGAAGTTCATAGCCACTTGGAAGAACAACAGCCTCACAGAGCGAGGCGGCGCACAGCCCCATTTTGACGATTTGTGCGAACTGCTCGGCGTAGATAAGCCGCGCGACCTCGACAACTACTGCTTCGAGCGCGGCGCCAAGAAGTCCGGAGGTGGGGATGGCTGGGCTGATGTGTGGAAGCGCGGCCACTTCGCGTGGGAGAACAAGAAACCAGGCCGCGACCTCGACAAGGCGCTCAAGCAACTCACGGACTACTCCCTGCAACTCGAAAGCCCGCCACTCTTGGTGGTGTGCGACCGTGAGCGCATCATCATCCACACAGCCTTCACCGGCTATCCGGACGAGCCGCGCGAAATCCGCATAGAAGATCTGGTGGATGACGGCAAGCGGCAAATTCTCAAATGGGTGTTCACCGACCCGCTGAAGCTGCGGCCCGAAAAGTCCACCGCCGCCGTCACCGAAGAAGCCGCTCAGCGCTATGCCGAGCTGGCCGAAACCATGCGTCAACGCGGGCAAGACAGCAATCAAGTAGCGCACTTTTTGGTCCAGTGCTTGTTCTGCATGTTCGCCGAAGACGAAGGACTGTTGCCTGATAAGATATTTACCAACCTGCTCGCCGCCGCCAAGAGCGACGTGGCGAAAGCCGCCAACCGCATCGGGAAGCTATTCAAGGCCATGCAGGAGCAAAGAGGTGAGTACGGCAACGACGACATCCAATGGTTCAACGGCGGCCTATTCAAGCAGATTGCCGTTCCTACGCTGACCGTCAGCGACCTCGAAACGCTACGCGCCGCCTCCGCCGACATGGACTGGCGCGCGATTGACCCCACCATCTTCGGCACGCTGTTCGAGCGGGGCTTAGGTAGCAAACGCGCCGCCCTTGGCGCGCACTACACCGACACTGGCACGATAGCGAAGCTGGTTGAGCCGCTGGTGAGCGGTCCGTTGCTGCTTGAGTGGCAGGCCGCGCGCGAAAAGATCGCCAAGGTGGCGCCGAAGTTTGGCATGGTGAAAACGCGGGGCAACAAGTACCGCGCCAACGACGCATTGCAACAGGGCCAAGCACTTTATCAAGGCTTTCTGCTGCGCCTCGCCGACTTTCGCGTGCTTGACCCTGCATGCGGCAGCGGCAACTTTCTATATCTGGCGCTCAAGGCGCTGCGCGACGTGGAAAAACGCGCGCAAATCGAGGCGCAGGAACTGGGGCTGCAAGCCGAGGTGAGTTTGCAAACCGGCCCGCACAACATCTTGGGTCTGGAAATAAACGAATTCGCGGCGGAACTGGCACGGGTCACGGTGTGGATTGGCGACATTCAATGGTGTCGGCAGAACGGATGGCCGCACAGCCTGAACCCCATTCTTAAGCCGCTGGACGGCATCGAGAACCGCGATGCCTTGATCAACACCGATGGCAGCCAAGCCCAATGGCCGAAGGCTGATGTGATAGTTGGCAACCCACCGTTCATCGGCAACAAGAGGATGCGCGGTGAGCTGGGGAAAGCTTATGTAGACAAGGTGCGCTTGGCATATCGAGACAACAACTTGGATGGTGTAGACCTCGTTTGCTTTTGGTTCGAGAAAGCGCGGTTGCAGATGGAACTGGGTACTCTGCAATCAGCCGGCTTGGTTTCGACCAACTCCATACGTGATGGCGCGAACCGTAAGGTGCTCACTCGCATCTTGGAAAAGTCGCGCATTTTTCTCGCATGGAGCGACGAAAAATGGTGGGACAACGGCACTGCTGTGGGGGTTTCCATGACGGGCTTCGGACAAAGTCTCATGAAGCCGCAGCTGGATGGTGCTGAAGTCGCGGTCATTCATGCAGACCTCACCGCAGGCAGCGATGTTACGAAAGCATTTAAGTTGCGCGAAAACAAAAACCGGTCATTTCAGGGTGTGACGCCATCGGCTTCAGTAAAAAGAACGCTGCGGGAGAAGCTTGGGCTGCCTAAAGCCAGCTTCAACTTGAAAGGAGACGAAGCAAGAAAAATACTGCAAGAGCCAGCCACGATAAAGGGCGAGCCCATGGCCGCTGTTGTTCGTCCCTATCTGGGTGCGGATGACATCACGTCGCGCCCGCTTGACAGGTTCACAATCAATTTTATGGGCCGCGACAAGGAGAAGGAGGCAGCCAGTTTCGACAAACCGTTTGCGGCCATCTCGAATGTGCGCTTGCATCGGCTGCACACGAACCGCTTCAACGACTTTCAGAAGTATCCGTGGTGGCAGTTCGGTTGGCCTCGACCAGAAATGTTCGCGGCGCTGAAAGGACTTCCGCGCTATATTTCGATTCCGCGCCACGCCAAGCACTACCTTTGCGCGTGGACGCACCCTGCCGTCACCCCCGGTGACGCGCTTGTCGTTGTCGCCCGTGATGACGACACCACCATTGGAATCCTTCAATCCCGCATTCATGAAGTTTGGGCACTGCGTTCAGGTTCCTCGCTGGAGGACCGACCCCGCTACACCCCTACAACCTGCTTTGAGACCTTTCCATTTCCCGAGGGCTTGACGCCCAACATTCCTGCAGCGGAATACGCAGCCGACCAAAACGCGAAGGCGATCGCAATAGCAGCGCAAGAGCTATTCAAGCTGCGCGATCATTATCTCAGCCCGCCCGAGTGGACCGATTGGATCATCACTCCCGAAGAGCAAGCAGCCGGGTTCCCCAAGCGCCCAGTTGCCAAGCCTGGCCATGAAGCCGATCTGAAAACGCGCACCCTCACCAACCTCTACAACGCGCGCCCAGCGTGGTTGGCCTTGGCGCACGAAACCTTGGACAAAGCTGTGGCCGCTGCAAACGGCTGGAGTGACTACACCCCCGCAATGGAAGACGGTGAAATTCTTCGCAGGCTACTGGCAATGAATTTTGCGCGAGGTGCAGCAAAGGCGGTTGTTGGCAAGGTCTCGCGTGATCGCGCAAGATCAAACAGTGCTGGAAGGGCGAGAGAGTTGAGATTTGCAGCCCTGGATCAGGTTGGCGGAGCCATGTAGAGGTGTGTGGAGGGGTAGGTAGACGCGATTGATCGACTGCTGATAGACCAATACCTGCCGGTACTGTCCGGCAGGTATTGGCCGATTCTGTTGAAAAAGTCGGTCCGCCCAAATGGCCTGATCATTGACTGGTGAAAACGCCTTTTTTGCACGCTGCTATGTGAAATCTGAGTCCGGAAGCCTCTGCCGAAAGTAAAGATTTCAATCTCGGACGCATACTTTTCTGCTGCGGAAACCATGGCCGACTTTTTCAACAGAATCGGCCGATTACTGCCCTTGGCGAGAGGCAGAAAACGGCCAGAAGCCGACGTACACCGAGAAACCATCATGCGTAGTGCTTGTGCGTCACGTGGACATTTGCACCGATAGGTCTCCCGGTAGTACTTAGGTCGATCTGCGAGGGTTTTACCTAACGGCAGCACTGGTCTGGAGTTGCTCCATTAATCCTGACGCCCAAGCTGTGGCATAACGGTAACCCGCAACGCACTGCCCAGTGCGATCACCGTTGTGAATGTTTTTTGGCTGATTTTGAATTGGTCCGTTTGGTAGCGGGTGCATTCGAGTTCAATGACTTTTTCAATAGCGAATTTAGTGATTTCAGCTCCGCTTGGAGATTCTGAGTCGTTTGAATTTGCGTGTTCAGAAGCGCCTGTTGTGTCGCTGATTGCTTCTCCCAGTAGGCCTGGCGTTCGTTGGCCTGCCGCAGAGCGGTATCGGCATCGATGGAGCCGCTATGCTGCTGATAAGCAGCAATGCCAATTGACGTGACAATGCTTGTGATAACGGCCCATTTCGTCCAGCGTAGGCTGCTCGCAGCGCTTTTTAGAGAGAGTTCGGATTGCGCCTTGTTGCTTTCTTGTTGACCCATCCATTGTGGAATGGCTTCAAGGACCAGCGTGGAATACATTGAAGCGGTATGCGCTTGAACCTCGCCCATGTGTACGGCCAGCCGGTTAAGGATGTCTACAGCTTTTTCTGAGGCCCTGGCCGCCCGCGCATCGTTCGTATTGGAGAAATCCAGTTTCGGTAAAATAACGTCTGTTTTTGTGTAAAGCGGGCGGTCCTGGTATGGCGACTTGAGACTTTCCGCGGCACTAGCCATACGTCCAGCTGCCGGATCATTACACATATTCGAAAAGAGTGATTTCCACTGTTGGTTCGACTGATCGATCGCTGTTACCGAGGCGGTCAGGGACTCCAGAGTGCTAGGTTTAAGGAACGAAAAGCTGTTTCGAAATTGATCGGAAATCTTCTTGCTCGCCTGATCAAGCTCAGCGCATTCGTTAAGGACACCTCGGCCTAAACCAGCGACTAAATCTTCGGTGGCTGGATACTCGGCCACCTCTATTGCCGCGGCCGCTAGGGCATTTAAGTCAGCTGTGGTTAGTTTCGAAAAAGCTTCATCGTCGAGCCCACTCCACTCACCAGGGTCCTGCGAATTAGACGTAGTAGCTCGTATCGCTAGTAAGCCGATCTCACGATCGTTAGCTTCTTCGAAAGCACCTGATTTGACGATAATTTTGTAGTCCCTGTAGACCAGATGGCGTACGTACAGAGGACCTAGAGATGTGGATACTTCGTGCTTGGAACTGGTTCTGATGAGGTCTTTTAAGCTCGGTTTATTCTTGTCAGTCATCCGGTCGAGGCCATTTCATCGTTAAAATATCATTGTTGAAATCTTACACGATTCATGGTCACTCCATCCCCGAAATCCCGCGCAATCTTCGGAAGCGGACGCGACTTGCCGAGTCGGATTTTTCGCGGCATTGGTTGCCCGATTTCTGCCTGTCGTCACCGGCCGCTTAGGACCGTTCTCTGCCCGTCGCCACCGTCATCTTTGGGTCGGTTGCCGTCCATAGGTCTGTTGGTGGAGCGGATGCGAAAACAGTAGTCGCATAGACAAAACCTCCCTGGTCCAGCTGCTGGAATACTCACGAAGGCATAATCGCGGACTGGTTCATCTGCATAGGCGCTGCACACATCCGAACTTCCGGTTACCCTAACGGCCGGGTCCCGTCATTGCAGCCTGCTTAGGATTCCATTCGCGCAGCGAAGCAAACCATTCAGGCGTGTGCGGACAGAGCAGCCTGCGAGGCAGGGGCTCAAGCAGTCCCCCACGCTCAAGCCAGGTAGTTGCCGCCCTAATTCGCCGAGCATGAAACTGCCAGGAGGCTTTTTGTTGCTTAACAAGATTGATGAGCTTTTCGTCGTTGCTCGAATATGATGACTTGATCGACGACCAGCTTACTATCCACCTTTATGCTGACTAAACCGTTATTATCAATAAACTGTATCGCGGAAGCTTGCGAATACTCAGTTACTCTTAACTTTCTCAGGGCCACACCTGGGTAGTGGATTTCTATAATATGGTTGAAATGCTGTGGTGAGTATTTTGGGCGGAAGTTATTGAGCTCCGCTTTGGTAACTTCACGCTCCAAAGGAGCGGCAAGAAAGTGACTGAATTTTTCTATAATCGCCCCATCCTTCGTAGGGCGAGTCTCGCTGATTGCTGTTATTGCGAATATATCATCATAGTAGTAATACAAATTTACCGAATGAAGTAGTGGGGCTTCGGGAAATCCGTCTTCACCAATCTCAACGCTCCAAACAGCGGTGGCATGATGATCGAGTTTTCTAAACTTCCCTCGTTCTACATATGCGATCTCATAGGCCCCCCCAGTGTACCTGTAAAGCGGGCTTTTACTGGTGTGTTCTTCGTAAAGCATGGCGCTCGTAACTGTGAAAGCCTTATCAACTGGATGAACAGGATTGATTGATTCTAGCGGATTGCTCTGATTTCGTAGCTGCTCAAAAAATACGTCTACACCCGTGCCAGTCGCAGTCCAGTAACCAGATTGCTCTTCATATCGCAATGTTGTGCCATATTGAAAGTCGTGAAGTTTCGTGCGCCCATTAGAGGGTTCTAAATAACATCCAATAAGTGCTATATTTTCCCCGACTTCGTTGGCAATCTTGTTTAGAGTGGTCTTTAAAGTGGCGAGGTTGTTCTGTTTACTTAGGGCTTCCCTCAGTTCGTTTTCGGCAAAGCGCGCATAAATTTTAGTTCCTGCCCAACTGATGAGTAAAGAATCGTTTATGATCGAGATTTTTTGCGTGTAGCCAATAAGAGTGAAGCCCGAGCCTTCGGGAAAAACTGTAGATGAGCACCCTAGAGTAGGCCAAGGAATTATTTTGTCAGATAAGCTGGATTCAGCAATATCACTGATAAACAGCCGTTGATTCGATGGGGAGAATCGCGCAATTACGGTCATTTAAACATTCCGTAGGAACATAGGTGGTTTTAGGCGATGCGTGACGAGTACAAACAAGGAAGCAGACGCCCCGACTGCACGACTGGCCGCAACGGGTCGTTATGAGCCTCTCAGCTTTGACGTCTGGTCGGTCAAATCCTCTGTAATCGTTGGTCAAGTCCAATGCAAATGACTAGTCAGGTCGTATGCAAGCGCGTGTTCAAGTGCGCTGCAATTCCGCAGCTAGAGCATGATTGTCTTCAGCGTGTCGCCTGCTTCTGCGCTCGCCGCTTGATAGCGGCGGAAACTGCTTGGCGTGATACGCCAAGCTGGCGCGCTATTTCAGCTTGACTCATGGTGCCCTGAGCTAACAGATCATCCATCGTACTGGTGGGAGACTTGAGTGCCTGGAGCAGTCGATAGGCTTCTCTCCTGACATATGCGTGGGCTTCAATGTCCCACTCAGGGAGAGTGCCGGCTTCCTGTGACCAAATTTGGTCAATCAACTCGTCATACTCTAGCGCAAACCTTCTGTCGCGTTGGTATGCGCGGCGAGCTTCATCGCTTCGCCTTGGGTTGTGTGCTTCGCAGTAGAGTTTGCTGGGCTTCGCTGCGCCTTCGGGCTGACCCGGTAGTTTATTGGGCCGGAGCAAGTCACCATGCCGTGCCCACGCGGCAATGAGTACTCGCCGCTCGACGTGCTCTCTGAAGGCTGAAACCGAGCGGTCACCGCGCATTTCCACCATGTCACAGTAGGCCATCAACATGCGGGCGGGCTCGTACCGACCGAACTCACCTTTCCATGCCTGCTCGTAGCGCGCCACCAAGGCGTCGGCTTTTTTCTGAGCTGTTGCACGAATGGCATCCGTTAGTGGCGCGACTTTGACGTTTCCTCGTTGTAGGCGCTTGAAGACCTTTTGAGCCCCCACGCTGATCGAGTATTCGGTGGATCGCCAGCATAGTTCGCAAAAGCCCCAGTCATAGGCGTTGCTGAGCTTGGCGCGGATGCGGTCAGACGATGTATCGCTTTCCCTAACCAGGCGTTCTAGAAACGGATCGAATGTGCTCGGCGCTTTCTCACGTTTTTTCATCGTCCGATGATAGCTCTTCGTGACAACTAAATTCTAACTTTTTCGCACCCTGACTCTGGCGCTGGAGGGCATTGTCAAGCATCTGACGACTTTGAAGGAAAGCGACCTTATGGAGATCAAGCCAAAGAGCAAGACACTCATCAACCGCAAGAAGTTGCACGCGATGATCCCGCTGGCTGAGCGCACGATCTACAACATGGAACAGCGGGGGGAGTTCCCGCGCCGCATCGCACTAACCAGCCGAAACGTCGCGTGGGATCTGACTGAGATCGAGGAATGGATCGACGCGCGCAAGTCGTCGGGTATACATGCTGCCCGCCCCGGAATGGGGGCCTGAATCGTGGCGATTGATGTGTGGGCAGCATGCCAGGGTAAACCGCTTGTGCTGGATTTCATGCGGCCATCTGCGGGCAGCTCTGGACGAGAATGCTGGGCGCACAGTCGCTCAGCAAGTTGGCATGGGGTTTGGCCAGCCATATGACTAGCAGAAACAATGGTCCCCAGTCGATGAGCGCTTTAATAGGCCGCGAGCGCATTGAGGCCGTAGCGCGTCCCGGCGAGACATACGAGCAAGTCGCCGCCCGCTTGCAGCGCGAAGCGAACGAGGAAAGCCGTCTAGTAGCAGCACCTAAGCTACAACCCGCTACTCGCGTGCGCAAACCATCCAAGGGGGATGAGCAGCAGGATTTCTTCATCCCGGCGGTGTATGACGTGGGCATCCGCGATAGCCGCAACATCATGGATGTGGCCGTATTCCGACTGTCCAAGAAGGAGAGGCGTGCGGGCGAGGTCATCACCTATGAGTTGCGGGACGGCAACGTGAAGGTGTCTGCCGGTCCAGCCGGTATGGCTTCGGTGTGGGATTACGACCTTGTGCTGATGGCTGTGTCGCATTTGACCGAAGCAATGAACCGCTATCGAGATGGTAGGGGCGAAAAGCCGGGCCGGGTTTTCCGGCCGCACGTTGGTGACGTCCTCAAATTCCTGCGTCGTGCTTATGGCGGCAAGCAGAAAGACGATCTTGTAGAGACGTGCCTACGGCTGAATACCACGCATGTAGCGGTCCGGCGTACCGAAAAGGGCAAGAATGGCCGAACCATCACCGTGAATGAAGGTGAGCCGCTGATTAGCCGATACAAGGTCATTGAGAACAGCTCAGGCAAGCCAGAATTCATTGAGATCGAGGTGGCGCAGTGGATGTATCAGGAGATCACGGGCGGCAAAAACCCCGACGTGCTGGCCCTCCACCCTGACTTCTTCCTGATCGGTACCGGCATTGGCCGGTTCGTGTACCGTCTTGCGCGCAGAGCAGCGGGCAAGACAGAGGCCAGATGGTCATTCCAGACTATCTATGAGCGCAGCGGCTCGGCGGGAACGTTCAAAGAATTCTGCCGCATCTTACGCGGCATCGTCGAGGCTAACGACTTGCCGGAATATACCTTGACGATGGAGGCCGGGCAGAGCGGGCCGCAGCTCGCAATGGCACATCGGCGCCGCATGGTCGACGGAGCGGCCGGTGTGTAATGTACGGGTGCCAATGCGCGGCACGCGCTCAGCCTGTGGATAGTCCGTACATTACCCACCAACCTCCGTACTTTACCCACCCAAAACCGTACATTACCCACCAAAAGCCGTACATTGCACACTGGACAATTTTACAACCCATTGAAAATAGACAGAAATTTAGATTATTTTTTTCCTAAATCTTTTAAAACTTAATTAAAACTCTAAAACCCGCTGAGGGTGCCAATTTGGCAACCGAAGCAGGGGCACCCCTGCGGGGTTCCCCCACCGCTTCGCGGCGGCTTCCCCTTCCGCATCAAAATGCGTTCGGTACGCTCACAGAGTTGTCTATGCGCCGGCCAGCCGGCGCGGCGTACAGATTCGCTACCGTGGATTGTCGTTTATGGGCCACGCGACAAACGCGATTGCTGGCCATGAATGAACCTCGTTCATCCATGTTAGATATCTAACAAGGAAGGCTGCGAAGTGCCCTACCGGTGTTCTGGCAAATACACCCTCAGAAAACCCCGCGTGCCATGTTTTTCCAGCAGCGCACAAGCTCACCGTTTTGAACTCAAAAAGGGACACCAAAGGGAAGGGCGGCCGCGGCCGGGTTGGCAAACGCACTGACTTGCCCACCCGTTTGCACTCGACCTGACCAGCTATTTGCGCCAGATTTGACCTCCACGCTTGGTGGCCATGACCGGCAGAGAGCCACTGTTTAGTGCCCTGAGTAACAGGAAGCAATCGGCCAAAAATGGTCCTTCGCTAATGAACTCCTGCCTGCTACACAAGCATCGGTATAAATTCCGAACTCTCGAGTTGTTGCCGGCCCCAATGTATTGCGAGAGGCTCATCAATTCATCTTCGAACCCAGGAAAAATGTCAATTAACCGACTATTGTCTATCTTGAGATTGAAACCACTTTTTTACGCTATCCCGAGGTAATCAACCTGTTAAGGACATTCTATGCCTGTGCTCAAAGGGGGATCAGATACTCGAAAAATAGGAGACTTCTATGTTGCAGGAGGAGCAACATTAGGCGTATGGGGAATAGGTATTATTTCCACCGTCATAAAGGTTTTTTCGGTAGGCCAGCTTCTGGTTCTTCCATTATTGCTGGCTCCAATTTTTTTAATAACTTTTTATATGGCAAATTTATCTCGCTCTGACCAAAAAAGAGCGGATGCTTCTCACATTGCATTCATAGCATCTGCTGCAAGCCTGTCTGCGGTTACGCCGTTCATTCCACACTTATTTTACATAGGGCTATCATTGATTCTTTTGATTTTTCTAGTTTCAAATTACAACAAAAAAATTTCTATCGCTCCTGTCGGACCAAGTTCGATTTTCGTAGCCCTACTCTCTCCATATAGTGCATCTTCGGCGGAGGTATGTCTGTTGTCTGCGGCTATGCTTGTACTTACGCTGCATTACGGAAGGAGAGAGCAGCGCGTTGCTATGACAGCACTCCCCATTCTGTCCTCTTTATTTATTCTCCACAAACATATATATGCGCCATCAATTGCCATAATTTTAGTCGCTATGTCTCATCTCGTAGTCATATATTCAATAAAGATCACAAAGAAAAAATCATCTATTCTTCAGACCGAACGAAGACTTCTTCTTGATGATATTTCATCCCTGGTGACAATTTCATTGATATTTAAACTGGTGATGCCAGTCACTGAATTTTACCGGTATTTAATTATAGCTGTTATTTTTATGATTATTTCTACGTTTGCGCAAATTAAGCTGCAAATCAACACCGTAGCTGATATCGCGCCGGGGGCACGTAGAAGTGCTGAGCAATTTTTGAAAGAAAAATTCTCTATAAATTCTTCAGCTTCCGTAGCCGCAATTAGTCTGTTTACGGAATAAATAATTTGGAGATCGAAACTACCAAACTTTTATCTGCAAGTATCAGGCTAGTACTTCTCGAAATCCCTACAGTGATTTTATTTTTCTCCGGGATGAGGACAGGATCGGCGATAAAGTGCGATGTATCAAAATTATTATTTTTTACATAGCACTAATTGCGTTCTCGTCAATACAAAGCCTAGGGCAAAATAAATTTGACGCGTTCGAAGTTGCAATAATGTCGACTCTTCAATATTTAACTATAGCGCTTTCCATATGGGCTAGCGCAAGTGATATTCATAGGAAGTCTCAGGGGGCATGGCAAGGAATTTTCTCCGGTAGAGCACTTGCTAGAATACGTAAGACTCGCACTATGGTTTTTGATGTAGTGTCTCAAGCACCTTTTGTTGGTTGGGTATTAAACTTAGGTGACAAAGCTGCTTTGAAACTTCACGAGGCTTTTTTTCCAGCCAAAACATGGACTATTTCGCATTATATTATTTGCGCAACTGTTGCAATAGGTTTATTTGCGTCCACAAGAATAGCTGTTGATATAGCCAATAATAGAGTGCAGTTTTTTTGGGCTTTGATTCCTCTCTCTACAGATGATCAAACCAATAATTTACTTCATGTATCAATTAGCGAGCTGTTAGCAATAATGTTGTATTCATCCGCTATTTTCACCGTTGGTACAATTAGGGGCCTACATTATCTAAAATACTTATCAACTATTTTTGTCGGGTTCACTCTTGCCGCACTTTGGTTCACTGCATTGAATTCAAAGGCGAATCCGACCTCGGGTTGGTATTATCCTCTAGCCTTTTTTTGTTTTATGGCTATCACTCGCACAGTTTCTTCAGACTCCAAAAAACAAGCAAAAATACCCTAATAACAGCAAGGTCATTGGGAAGTTATTTTTGTACATGATTGGACTTGGCGGATTTTGCTGCTTCGAAGCGCTTTCTGCCTGTCACCGCCAGCGGCAGCAATGTGCAGTTCTCTGCCAATAATGGTTACGAAGTACACAGGGTAAACCAAACAGTCGGTTGTAGGGTGCAATGCAAATGACTGGTCATCCCATACTTGATGGATAGAGTAACGTATTTGGTGGGCAGGGTATTACGAGCTCTAAGCGACCCTCGAAAGCCTTATAAATCTGCACCAAGGCCACCCCTCGCACGACTTCCACCCGCACCTCATCCATGTCAGCTACGAACGACACACCGCCGCATCGATGGCGTTGTGGGTGGTGCTCGACGGAGGGCAATTCGTGGTTACACGTATGTTTTTCTCCCTACGAGTTATCTGGAACTAATTAATATATTTATTAGAAGAGAAATAGCGAATTTATTTGTGATTAATTATTCCGACTAATGAGACTTTATGCGACTTTATGCGACTTTATGCGACTTTATGCGATTCAATGCGATTCAATGCGATTCAATGCGATTCCAGGGGAATATACGCGCGTTGGAAAAACGGAACTGGATGTTTTGTCCAAATCGCATAGAATCGCCAAAACACTGACGGCAAGATGTGTGTTGTACGGGTGCGGACTTCGTCCACCCCCTCCCAACACCTCCCCGTATTCGCCTGCGGCTCAATGGGTTCTCTTGCTCTGCGAGGCATACAGTCGCTGCCGCGACGACATAGAAACAGCACACAAAGGAGGAAGCATGACCGATGAGCAGCCAGCCAAGCCCAAGGCTCGCCGACGCGGCAAACCGATAGAGGTTTGGGTAACCGATGGAGAGAAGGCGACGATTACAGCTAGAGCTAAAGAAACTGGTATGGCCCGCTCAGCCTATCTCCGCGCTCTTGGTCTGAATACGCCTGTAAAGTCAGTCGTTGACCTGGGTGCGGTGACTGACTTGGCGAAGGTAAATGGCGACCTTGGGCGGGTTGCTGGTTTGTTGAAACTCTGGCTTGCAGAGAAACGTGGTGAAGGCGCGAGTGCTATTGATGTTGAGGGTCTAATGGTGGAGTTTCGAAGGTTACAGGTAGCGATAGGAATGAATATGGGCGCTATTGTTAAAGCTCACAAATAAATTCTTCGCTGAATACGCTTGAGGCCAAGCATTTGAGAGGGGACTCTCATAGAGCTTTGTTTTGCTTCGGGCTTCAAGACTTCACAGATGCTCACGGTATTAGCTTTTTGGAACAAACGTAGTAATCAGCTCCAGAAGCAGGGTGTACGTATTTCAATCAGAGTTATTGAAGAGTTAGATAAAACATAGTGGTTCTCATAATGAACAAACAGGGGCAAATTCCATATGCCCCTATCGTGGTAACTCAGACAGCGGCTACTAGGGCTTCCTTAGCCAAGCGTTGCATGTTGAGCGATCGGGTGCTAAGGCCTGCCTTAGTGAACCGGTAGCGCATATACGCGGAGATGTCGTCCTCGTGCGAGGAAACGATCAGCTGACGATTGCTGAACTCACAGCGTAGCAGGTCAGTCAGAGAGGCGATGTTGACTTCATCCAGCGACTGGGAAGGGTCATCGATCAGGATCAGCGGTACGGTCGAGTAGACTCTATTCAGCGAAAGGAAGAAGCCCAGGCTGAGCGCCGACACCTGCCCGGAACTCATTGACAGAATCGCATCATGCTCAGACTTTTCGGCTGTCAGGAATCTGAGCTCTTTACCGTCATTGCTTTCAATGAACAGACCCAAGCCGCGCTGATAGTTCTGGATAAGCCGCCCGCTGTAAATGTGGAAAATCAGCTCTATCTCAGCAATCGTTTGTTCTGAGTAGCTGCGCTCCGTTCTCTCCAAGGTGGCCTTTAGCTTATTGACCTTATCTTTAGCGATTTTCGCTGCTTCGATCTCACGCTGGATGACCTGTAGCTCATCAAGGCATTGCTTTAGCCTGCTGCTCTGCGCCTCGTTTGCTTTAGCCTCGATGTACAGCTCCTTGTCTTTCAGCGCTTGAGTCTCGACGATATAGAAGTCCTGGAGCTCTTTGAAGGCAGCGGTGATGACCTTTCTCCAATCTTGCGGCAGAGGCTCTGTTTCAGCTGTTTTTTGGCTTCTGATGGAAGCTGTCAGCTCCTGAGTCCGGGTGTCTACCACCTCCTCGTTATCGGAGAACGAGTGGTTGAGCTGTACACCTAAAGCCTGAAGCCGGGCCGCGAGTTGGGTAATTGTAGGCAACCGAGCTTTATCACGGAGCAGGGCGTTGTGTAGGGCGCTGTTGTATCCAAGGGATAGCGGCGCTTCTCGGGCCTGGATCTGAGCTTCAATCATGGCCAGCTCCGCAGTCATCAGCCCCGTGAGATTTATCAGGGTCTGGCCATCAGCGGTTAGCGCGTCGTTGATCTGCTTTGATCTGAACTCAATCTTTTGCAGCATATTGTCATGGGCTTGCCAGTCAGCACCACATAGTGGGCAGTGTTGGTCGTCAGCATAGAGCTTGGCGTGCTCAGCCAGCAGCTCTGCTTTTAGACGATTCAGCTCGGCAGCAGCGTTAGCATTAGAGTTGCTCTTTTGCTGAAGCGCGTCACGGATGACTATTTGCTCAAGGAACCAGTCCAAGCGTCCTTGGCCCCATCCAGGAAGGCTCTCGGCCTCCTCGGACTTGATGACTGTGGCACCACGCTTAATGGCCCCTCCAGATTTAATCAGTTCGTTTAATTCTTTTTTGGTGACGTCGAGGCCATCCAGCTTGTCCAGATCGCTACCAAAGCGGGCCAGGCTTTTCACCGAGTCCTTGTTAAGCTCAATGTAGTTTTCAATCGCTTCGTTTTTGTCCCTGATCTGTATCGCACCCTTTAGTGGAGTTAAGCTTTGAAGGCGCTGGATATTTTCAACATATTCAGCGTGGATTTCCGCAGAGTAGGTAGGAAAAGGAATCTCTTTGTCCCAGCCTGGCTGCAGAACTGCGGTGGAAATTTTTTTATGTTCAATCTCTCCTAGGTCAGCTTGAATCATTCCTTTGAACGAATCTGCTTCTGTTTTTAGCCTTGATAGATCGGCAGCACGCTTTGGATCGCTAATGAACTTGGTCAGTCGCAGGGCGATAGCTTTGCAGTTGTCAGTTTCCGCTTTCACGTCTCTAATATTAAAGAGGTTGTTTAACGCCTCCTTACGCTTGTCCACCCTCGTGTGCAGAAGCTGGTTTTGGCCTTGCTCCAAATAATTTAAGTATGAGAAGTTTTCTTTGAAGTTTTTGCCGAAAAGCTCCTCAATGAAACTCTCGTCACGGAGATTTTCTTCTATGTAATCGTTTGACGCAAAGTCGGGAAGCTCGTAGAGGATGAGGTGAGTGAATTGGTCAGCACGATTGTTGGCTTTATCTTCAAAATCTGTAGCGGGAGTATGCCTTGCCAAAACAAGTTTGCGAGCTCCATTGATGAATTCAATTTTTATTACTAAGTCTTTGTTGCCCGAGCGCTTGTTCCAGAGTAGATTGTCCTCATAATTGGTTCTGTTTCCCATCATTAGGGTGGTAAACAACTGACTAATTCGTTTTATACCACCGGTCAATAGCAACTCGATGGCGTCGAAAACACTAGTTTTGCCGAAGCCGTTGGGGCCGTCTAGTGTTAGGAGCGATGACTCGCTGAAATCCAGATGGATTTTTTTGAAAGCTTTAAAGCTTGAAATCTCAATTTTGGATATTTGCCAGTTCATCGCTAATCAGCTCCTTGATTAAATCTTCGACATTGATTTGGCCGAGTTTTTGTACCGTTCCATAAGTCTTAGTAAGGTCAATTTCGGCTACCGCCTCTTCAATTTGTAGGCGAAGGGGTACTAATTCTACCTTGTTAATGTGAAGTGCTAAGAAAGGCAGTTTGATAAATATCTTTACGGCAGCACTATATTTGGTTGCTGCTGTGGGTTCTTTTTTGTAGATGTTGAATTGAGATTTGTCTGAAATCAATTCATTTAGTTTTTCGAAATCTAGCTTTTTGATAGCTTCAACTTCAGCTTCGCTGTAGTAGAGCACGTATTTTTTGTAGAAATGCGGGTCTTCTTCAATTTCAAAAATCTGCTCTTCGTGATTTTTGAACTCGGCTAACTTGTCGAGGTGATGAATGCAAATTAAATCGCAGTTTTTTCTAAAGGCTGGATCGGTCAGGAACTCCTGCGGCGCGGACTGGTTGATGGCTGCGTTGAGATCGCCAGGCTTCATCAACTCGTCTAACTTGTGCAAGACAGCAAATCGGATCGCTGTGTCGTTCTCTCGAACATAGAAGCCAGTTGTGTCATTATTCTGTACTTTGGAAAATCCGTGAGCGACTAGGGCTTGGTGGATCAGGTCAATAATCATTTAAGTCTCGCCTCTGCGTCGTCCCTTGTTAAAATGCTGATGCACAAACTTTTTGTAATATTGCTATCGATGCGTTCTTGAGCGTCTATGGCCTCTTCATTAAAGCAGTTTGTATATTTGGTGTCGATTATGAAGCTCTCGGTGGCCTTGGCTGCAATCAAGTTGTTGAATTCGAAGAGCAGTCTGCCAAGATCGTCGTTATCTTTTATTTCGGCGATAATCTCAGAGGTACAGTATTTTTGTCTGTTGGCTCTAGCAGATAGAGTGCAGTTGGTGCGTAGAACTTATTATTGCTATCTAAATAGTGTGGTAGTCGTTTTAGTATTGGCTCAGAACTAAACGTATGGACGAGATCTGAGTATCTTCGTATGTCTGAATTCTGAATGCGTGAAAACTTCTCTGAAGGTTTCATCAGCTGGCAAAGTGTCTTGAAATCGCCGCCCTCTGAGAGTCTTATTAGTGCATAGATACTTCTAGATCTCTCGTAGGCGGCGTCCGACATGCCTGGCAATGACTCAGCGAGCCTTTCTTCAAGGTAAGCGTGAAGGCGCTCCTTAAGTTCGACCGCGTAATAGTCCTTTCTTTGATACGGATTCGTGTCCGTTATGCCCGAAAGAATGCTCGCTGCAGTTATTCGGTTGTCATAAGCTGCTTGGCGTTGAGTATCGCCTTCATTTTGTATTCTTGCATGAATAGCTAGAGCTTGTGAGCTGATTCTGTCCGATAATAGACAATAATTCGCGTCAAGTAGGCTCTCATCAAAAACTATAGTCTGGCTGTCATAAATTTCTTTGATGATCTGCTTGGTCAGTTCTTCTATTTTATGAAGTTCACAATGTTGAGATTTACCGTATGAGTAGAACTCAACGCGTTCGCCATTGGTAGGGTGCACGTAATCGCTATGGTCATTGATTGGTAGCGATATATGAAAATATCTTTTGATTCCGGCAACTCTATCCAGCTCTAAGGTGGCCGATTTTTCTAAAGCTTCCTTGTAGTTACTACGATAGTCGCCTATTTTTGCTTTCACCTGATGGGCACTAATGAGTTTGCCCTCTTTGTAAATCGCGAAATCGTCGGTGCTATCCAGTTGTAGCTCAAATTCACTATCGCCTTCATTAATTAGCTTGAGGCAGTGGTAGAGCGCCACTTTGCCTTGGTAGACAAATCCGCTCCAAGTGGAAATGGCGCTATGCGGGTACCTGCTTGCTTCCTCGTCGCTCACGTTGACTCCTTTCACTACACGGTTATGCTGTACTTGGGCGCAGGGACGATATCACGGAGCTATCACTCGTTTCATTCTGATGCGCGAACTGGCGAATGAGCCTGATCTCGCAGAGCGCCTCTTCCGTGGTCGGATCGCCCAGGAATAGCAGCTCTGCGACAGTTGGGATACGCAGCACGATTTCCAGCGGGTAAACAAGGCGGCTGGGACGATAGTATTCCGTTCTAGCTGGTGTGGCGCCGCGCACCGGGTTACCGGAAGAGGGATGACTCCAATGAAAGACAGGTCGCATGATGAGGCTATGACTGACTATTTCCGCGCAAATCCGGCCTATGCAGAGGCGCTGCTTTCCGAAGTTCGTAGTGGCGGCGATCCCGCCGAATGGGCCGTCTTGTTGCGTCAGTTGCAAGGGGAGGCTGGTAAGGATAGCGCCGTAACGGTCAGCGCGACATGGAGCGAGTGCGAATGAGATTGAACCTGTTGATCGATACATCGGTATGGCTCGACCTTACGAAAGACCCCCGACACCTTCCTTTGCTGGACGCTTTGTCCGCAATGGCCGAAGCAGGCGAGGTCATTCTTATCATGCCGCAGATCGTTATTGAGGAATTTGCTCGGAATCGGGATCGAGTCATGGCGGCTAGTCGAGCCAGTCTTTCTAGTCACTTTAAGCGTGTCAGGGAGGCGATTGTGCAATTTGCCCCCGAAGAAGGGCGGGAAGCGACGCTGAAGCAGCTAAACGAAGTCGATCATCGGGTTGCTACTGGCGGAGAGGCTGTGAACGAGGCGGTGGATTTGATCGAAAAGTTGTTCGGGGAGACAACGCCAGTCCCTGTCAGCGATAACATTAAGGTGCGCGCTGCGGATCGAGCTATTGCCAAGATTGCCCCTTTTCACCGGCAAATGAACGGGATTGGCGATGCCATCATTATCGAGACTTACATTGATGCGCTAGCCGTGCGCAAAGATGAGGATGTGTTTGCCTTCGTGACCCACAACATCCACGACTTCAGCCAAAAGGGAGCTGACACGCGTTTCCCTCACCCCGATTTGGCCTCCCTTTTTGATGGTGTGAGATCGCGATACGAGACCAACCTAAGTGCGCTGCTCAGCGAGTTCGCGAGCGACCTGATCGAAGAGACCAGATTCGAGCGCGAATACAGCCAAGATCCACGGCAGCTTTCTGAACTGCTTGAGGCGGAGAGCAAGCTGACAACGCAGGTTTGGTACAACAGAAAATGGAACATTATCGCTCGCGTCGAAGACGGTGAAGAAAAACTCGTGACCAAAGAGGTGTGGGACCAAGCCACACCGGAGGAGCGGCGGAATTTAGTGGTGCATACGATTTGGGAGGGGATGCTCGCCTCGATGAAGAGAGCTGAAGAAGAGTTGGGCCCCGAAGAGCTGGGGCCTTGGACCGACTTCGAGTGGGGGATGATCAATGGCAAGCTGTCTGCAATACGCTGGGTACTCGGAGACGAGTGGGATATGCTCGATACGTAAGGCTAGCATGGTTTTTTTCATGGTATTTGTAATTGGGGTATCTATAACGCTATTGGATTTACATGGTTTTAAGACGCTATTTACAATAGAGTGGGAATGATCCCGCTTTAGTCGAGCGTCTGATCGAGAAAAACCCTGGCTTTGGCCAGGGTTTTTTCGTTTGGGCGAAGCTGAAAATCGAGGCCGCTGTACCGCAACCTCTATTGCCCTGGGTCAAGGAATGCGGCTTTGCAGCGTCATCCCCCTCAAATTGTTAAGCGCCTGTGAGAGCTGTTCAATGCTGGGGAAAGGTACACCGCTGACCTGTGGCCATGAGGGCCGAATAATACAGACATTGCCCCCCGCCAGCGGTTCGACAGGGGTCCGCACAATCAGTTCTTGCTGGTTGCGGTGAACCAATGTGTACACATCGTCTACCTTCTCGAACAGGTACATGCCCTTTCGGTAGAGCAGATTTGCTGTTTGCAGAGGCATCCTGCTGACCGGGAGCGCCTCCATTTGCAGACGCAAGTCGGCGTAAAGGGTGTCGACAGTCCCGCCTGTTTCGCGGTTTGCAATAAAAGGACCTCGGTCAATTTCGATACCGGAGTCAATTGCAACGCTTTGCCCTTCGCCAGGATTGACTTCCACTACGCGCAAACCGATGCCACCTTCCAGTTCGCTGATACCCGCCAGCCCCCGAAACGTATTGGTGTTTTCTGTGCCTGTCAGCAACACCCAATTGCCAGGACCATTGAGTGCTTGATCCGAAAACATGATTTCGCTCGCCATGTGGTTGGCGTTCATCTGCTCTTCAACCCGAGTCAAGGCGGTGGGGTTTTTATAGTTGGCTGCGCAATCGATCGCCTGTACGCGAATGCCGTTTTGGCGGGCAGCCTTCACCAGTTCCAGCTCATTGAAACGGCCCGTAGGGTCAGTACCGAGATGGGTCAGGTACTCTTCCAGGTCTTCAGACATGACACCGGTGTTGAAGTAGTTGTTCAGTTCCGTCTGGGCAAAGTCGCTGAGCAGACGTCGCATGTAGAGGGTCTTGACGCCCTGCGAGGCGAAGGAAGGCATGTTTTCGATCATCAGGCGCATGCTGGTGATTCGATCCAGTGTTTCACCGATCACCAAACCGGGCGCCGCGTTGAAAATACGTTCGATCAGCGTGCTAAGTGTCGTTGAGCTGTCCACTAGCGGGATTTGCGGGCGTGGAGGCAAAGTGTCCCAAACGAGGTTTTGATAGAAACGCCTGGCCGACCTGACGAGCGATCTGAATTTTTCGGTGAAATGGAGTGCGTATCGATCCGGGACGATGACTGCCCCATCGGGACCGAAATGAAACTGAACATGAGTTTCGTTAAGGTTCATTGCCCACTTTTTCAGCCCAATCCTTACATCTGGCACCACGTCGTAAGGCGTTGTGACCAGTCGCGGCGTCCTTGATGTCGAGGGTTGCGGCTGTGGGCCAGATGCAGGGTTTGAAACTTCAGCCCCTCCTTCTAAACCTGCTTGGCCAGCACCATTCTCACGCACCGCCATTTCCAGCCCGACCTCACATTCCTTGCCCATGCATTGCCCGCCTGCCTGTAACCCGAGTTTCGGCATTCGTTCCCATTGGCCTTCGGCATTCAGGCGAACAGGCAGCGAGTGGATGAACTGGTTGGGTCTGGCCGGGTCGACGATGGCCCAATAGCCACCGCCCTGAGCGTCAGGAAAGTAGCGGACGTAATAGGCGTTGTCGTTCAGCAGGATGGCGTAGGGAGGATCGGAGTCGAGTCTGTAGATGCCCTGGAATTTTCCAGGTTCTGTACCGGGCGTTTCCCTCTCAAGCACCTCATTGCTTTGATACGTTTGTGGTATGTCGGATGGCTCAACAGCTTCAGATGGCATGGGGGTTATTTCCCCGGCAGGTGGTAATGCGTCCTCGGTCTCTTCGGTGACAGGAGCTTGTTCATCCGGTGGAACAGATTTTTCCAATGGCTGCGTGGTTTCTGAATATTCAGCAGCCTCAGCGGCTTCGACCTCTACAACAACCTCGGCCGCCGACCCGACACCTTTGAGGAATGGAAGGTTGAACAACGCATCGATGGCGCTGAAGATCGCCCCGATAACACCTTCCTTACGCTCGGACGCGGTCTTGGCGTTGACCGCCTGGTCAATGTTCAACCCCATATTGGCGAGGCTGGCACCGATTACCGGCAACGCTACAGGCCAGCCCACGGCCGCCATCGGGCCAAACACTTTTAAGCTGGCACTCAAATAACCGATCCACAGTTTTTCCCGTAGATCGCCATTGGAGGTCAGGGATAGATCGGCTTCGGCGAACATTGAAGTCCGGGTCGAGTCCCGCAACCAACTGAACGCATCCCCCGTCACTGCGTGATCTTTCTGGTTGATCAGGTGATGATCGGCATGACCCCAGGTACTCACCAGGCGATTCATCAGGTCGGTGATGTTCTCGGTGATGGCGTGGCGTTCGGCCAGTGGAAAATGATTGATGAAGGCTCGACGAGGAGCCTCATCGTTCATCTGATTCAAAACCCACCAGTGCATGTCCAACGGGGTTTCGAACACCTGAAACACCTTGGCTTCACCGGGCAGGTAAAGGATCTGACGGCCTTTGGGCGCAACGATGCGCAGGATGTTCATCGCCACATGGCCGGCGACATCCAGTGCGCATACCCGCAGTCCTGGGCCAACCGACGATTCGGACTTCAGCATCTTCAGGCTGACCGGCCAGGTCAGCGGGCCGATGGCAGCGCTGATCACCGTTTGAAAATCATCGTCAGTCAATTGCCCGCTGTCGCGTGCCTCAACGGCTGCGCTCAGGAAATTGCACTTGGCCAAGGTGCGGAAGTCTTCGGTGAAGTCGCTCCAGAACGTTTGTAGCTTGTTGCGGTAAAGGTCGCTGAAGTTGATGTCCCAGAAGTCCTTCAGCACCTCGTTGCCGTGCAGGCGTACCTCGTTGGTTGCGTCGAAGTGATCGGCATCGGGCCCTGCCGTGTAGAAGCCTGCGTAGAGATCCAGTAGGTCGGCGTTGTCCTGATCGGTGGCGCGGAAACGGTGAATCACCAATTGGGTCAGGGTCAGGGATTCATAGGGCTTTTCGCCATAGTGTTGCCAGCCGGTGAATGACACCGAAAGGCTTTGCGCAGTCTTGAATCGGTGGAAATAAACCTGGTCGGGGTCGAGATTGGCGACGCCATATTTGACCAGCAGTTGCGCGGCGACCTCGTGCGCCGTGTCGTGCAGGCTCGGGCACGCCTTGACGAGGTGGGCGGCGATGACTTTGAGGGTGGCTTTGTCCGAAGCGTTGGGCAGGGGACGGGTTTCTATCGGGTTCATTCGCTCTGTTCCTTGAGAGATGGGCGCCAAGGATGGCGTCTGCGCTTAAGGTCAGTGCACTACATAAGTACCGCACGGCCTGCGTCCATCCGCCGCGCTGCCCTTACTGTTTCGCAACCGCAGGTGTATCGTATTCGCCTTTTGCAGGCCCGGCGCCTGTCGCTGATACGTGAGGTAGTTGAGTTCATGTCCTTTACCCGTCGCCAAATCCTCGGTGGCCTGGCTGGTCTTGTTGTCGTTGGCGTGGGAGCGGGGGGCGCGTCGCGTTACTGGCTGGGCAAGATGGCCGACGCTGACGCGGGCCACGACTATGAGCTGATTGCCGCACCGCTGGACGTCGAACTCGTGGCCGGGCACAAGACCCAAGCCTGGGCGTTCGGCCCGTCGGCACCGGGCACCGAGTTGCGCGTGCGTCAGGGTGAATGGCTGCGGGTGCGTTTCATCAACCATCTGCCGGTCGCGACCACCATTCACTGGCATGGCATTCGCCTGCCGCTGGAAATGGACGGCGTGCCTTACGTGTCGCAATTGCCGGTGCTGCCGGGTGAGTACTTCGACTACAAATTCCGCGTGCCGGATGCCGGCAGCTACTGGTATCACCCGCATGTGAACAGCAGCGAAGAGCTCGGCCGTGGTCTGGTGGGGCCACTGATTGTCGAAGAGCGCGAGCCGACCGGTTTCAAGTACGAAAAAACCCTGAGTCTCAAGAGCTGGCATGTCGACGACGTGGGCAATTTCGTCGAGTTCAGCATTCCCCGTGAGGCGGCCCGTGGCGGTACGGCAGGGCGCCTGGCGACGATCAACGGCGTGCCGCAAGCGGTCATCGACTTGCCAGCCGGTCAGATCACCCGTGTGCGCCTGCTCAACCTCGATAACACCCTGACCTATCGCCTCAACATTCCTGGCGTTGAAGCGCAGCTCTATGCGCTGGATGGCAATCCCATCGAACCGCGTCCACTGGGCAAGGAATACTGGCTTGGCCCTGGCATGCGCATTTGCCTGGCGATCAAGGCCCCGCCGGCCGGTGAAGAGTTGTCCCTGCGTAACGGCCCGGTCCGCCTGGGCACGTTCCGTTCGGTGGCCAATACCGACGCACCGACCGAGTGGCCACACGCGATGCCCGCCAATCCGGTGGCCGAGCCGGACCTGGCCAATGCCGAGAAACTCAACTTCAATTTCGAATGGGTGGGTTCGGTGTCGGTCAACGTCGACAACGGCAAGCCGCCAAGCCTGTGGCAGATCAACGGCAAGGCCTGGGACATCACCGACAAGACATGCGCCGATCGCCCGATTGCCAAGCTTCAAAAGGGCAAGAGCTACATTTTCGAATTGAAGAACATGACTCAGTATCAGCATCCGGTTCACCTGCACGGCATGAGCTTCAAGGTCATCGCCTCGAACCGGCACAAGGTCATTCCGTACTTCACCGACACCTATCTGCTGGGCAAGAACGAGCGCGCGCAAGTGGCGCTGGTGGCGGATAACCCCGGCGTGTGGATGTTCCATTGCCACGTGATTGACCACATGGAAACCGGCCTGATGGCCGCTATCGAGGTGGCGTGATGCGTCAGATTCGACCCGCCGCGATTATCGACCGCAGTCGTGACCGCGATTTCATGCACGAAGCCCTCGCCCTTGCCGCTCAAGGCGCTGCCCTGGGCGAAGTGCCGGTAGGCGCGGTTCTGGTGCAGGACGGCGAAATCATTGGCCGCGGCTTCAATTGCCCGATCAGCGCCAGCGACCCGAGCGCCCACGCCGAAATGGTCGCGATCCGTGCTGCGGCTCAGGCCGTGAGCAACTATCGCCTGCCGGGCAGTACGCTTTACGTGACGCTGGAACCGTGCAGCATGTGCGCCGGTTTGATCGTGCACTCGCGGATCGCGCGGGTGGTGTATGGCGCTCTGGAGCCCAAGGCCGGGATTGTGCAAAGTCAGGGACAGTTTTTTACCCAGGGCTTTTTGAATCACCGGGTGTTGTATGAGGGCGGGGTGTTGGCGCAGGAATGCGGGGCGGTTTTGAGCGAGTTCTTCAAGGCCCGTAGAGCAAAACCATCAGACTAAACTCCGAACCCCATGTAGGAGCGAGCCTGCTCGCGATGGTGTGTCAGCCAAGCAAGTGTCGACTGACACTCCATCGCGAGCAGGCTCGCTCCTACAGGGGATCTCCAGTGTTCTGGAAATCCGGGTTACTTACGAGCCACGATCACCGCCCGCATCGGCGCCGGCAGCCCTTCGATGGTCTTGCTGTGATCTTCAGGATCAAGGAAGTCGCTGAGCGATTGATACTTCATCCACTCCGTCCCGCGCTGTTCCTCGACCGTGGTTACGCTCACGTCCACGCATTTCACATCGCTGAACCCGGCACGACGCAGCCACAATTCCAGTGCCGGCACCGAAGGCAAGAACCACACATTGCGCATCTGCGCATAGCGATCTTCCGGCACCAACACCTGATGCTTGTCGCCTTCAACCACCAGCGTCTCCAGCACCAGTTCACCACCCTTGACCAGGCAATCCTTCAGCGCCAGCAAGTGTTCGATTGGCGAGCGACGGTGGTAGAACACGCCCATGGAAAACACTGTGTCGAAACCTTCGAGTTCCGCTGGCAGGTCTTCGAAGGGGAAGGGCAAGTGCCATGCATTGGGCTCTGACAAGTAGCGCTGCACCGCCTGGAACTGGCAAAAGAACAGCCAGTTCGGATCGACGCCGATCACGCTGTCCGCGCCGGCACCGAGCATGCGCCACATGTAGTAGCCGTTGCCGCAGCCGACATCGAGGATGCGTTTGCCCTTCAGATCCAGATGCGGGGCGACTCGCGACCATTTCCAGTCTGAACGCCATTCGGTATCGACGTGCACACCGAACAGGTCGAACGGCCCCTTGCGCCATGGCGACAGGCCCATCAACGCCGTGCGCATCTGCTCGCGGGTGCCGTCGTCGCAATCTGTATCCAGCTTCAGGCCATTAAGCAGATCAACTTCGCTCGGCTGGATCTTCGGCAAAGCGTCCAGCGCACTTTGCCAGCGTTCCAGGTCGCCATGACCCTTCTCCATTTTCCTGTCGAGTTGCGCTTGCAGAGTATTGGCCCAATCGGCCAGCGGTGTTCCGGCCAGACGGCGGGCGAGGGGGACAGATCAATCATGGCAAGGCAATCAACGAGGCAAAGTTAAGACACTGGAACCACGGCACGACTTTCGAGAACCCGGCGGCCAGCAGGCGTTCGCGGTGTTCTTCGAGGCTGTCGGGCTTCATGACGTTTTCGATGGCGCTGCGCTTCTGGGCGATTTCCAGTTCGCTATAGCCGTTGGCGCGTTTGAAGGCGATGTGCAGGTCGGTGAGTAGTGCATGCTCCTGTTCGTCTTCGAAACGCAGTTTTTCCGACAGGATCAGGGCGCCACCGGGCAGCAGAGACTGACGAATGCGCGAGAGCAATTCGGTGCGCTGCTCGGGGGCAATGAATTGCAGAGTGAAGTTCAGCGCCACCACCGACGCGGGCTGGAATTGCAGGGCAAGAATGTCGCCTTCAATTACTTCTACCGGCAACAACTCCTGGAACATCGAGTCCTGACCGTTGAGGTATTCGCGGCAGCGCTCGACCATGGCCGCGGAGTTATCCACAGCGATCACGCGACAACCGTCGGTGCGCACGTGGCGACGCAGAGCTTGAGTCACGGCACCGAGGGAAGAGCCGAGGTCGTAGAGCACGCTATTGGGCTGGGCGAACTGCGCGGCGAGCACGCCGAGGTTCTCCACAATGGTCGGATAACCCGGCACCGAGCGCTTGATCATGTCCGGGAACACCCGCACCACATCCTCGTTAAAGGCGAAGTCAGGTACCTGGGCCAAAGGCTGGGCGAAAAGGCGATCGGATTCTTTGCTCACGGCGGTTCCAGCGGTGTAGGTGGAAAAGGCCGGCATTTTAGCCAAGTTGGCGCGTGGATGCGCGGGTTGTCTGATAAAGCGGCGGGCAGGCCCCGGAATCGTTGTCGCCAGTGATATTGCTTTCGCGAGCAAGCCCGCTCCCACAGTAGTTCTAAGTCGGACTCAAGAAATGTATTCAGCACGGATCTAATGTGGGAGCGGGCTTGCTCGCGAAGAATTCAGCGCGGTTTTGAGCCAAATGCAGAAGCGGTAATCCCCCATTGCCCCAACCAATAACTGAGGATGATCACATAGGGCGCTGCATCGAACGGCACCACAAAGCGACTAATGCCAATCACGCTGTCCGAGAACACAAACGCCACCGCACCAGCCGCTGCCAGTAGCGCCGAGCGTTTAGGCACATCAGTGCCGAGCCGGGCCAGCGCACGCCACAGCATGGCGCTGATGGCCAGGCCGTAGACGATCACCGGGATCAGTAATGGCCCCAATCCGTGGGCGATCAAAATCCCCAACAGAACGGCACCCACACCCAAAGCAATGATCAGTCGCAACACCGCCAACCGCCGGCAATCGCTCAAGTACGCTTTCAGATAGGCCAGATGCGCGACCAAAAACGCCCCAAGGCCAAACACAAACAAATCCTCCGGCCACGCCAGCAACACATCGCCGAGCAGGGAGAAAATCAAGCCGAGGCTGATCCAGCGCCGATATTCGCTGGGCGGCGCGTCGTGCAGCCAGCCGAGCAGGGCCAGGACAGGCATTGGCTTGACCAGCAGGCAGAGCAGCACAGATTGCACGCTCAGGCCGTAGAGAAAAGTCACTGCGCCCATCAGCGCCAGGATCAGCCAGCCCACGATCAGTTAACCGAGATTGCGCAGTCGAAAGATTCCACCGGCAGCACTTCCGGTGCCCAAGGCTGTTGCGAGGTCAGACGCAAACGTCCGGCGCCGGGTGCGAACGCCTGAAAACGCCAGGTCGAGATCCCGGCCGCGCCGACTATGCCGGCGTCTTCCGGGTTGCTGTAGACCTCGGGGCTCAAGGCCCGCAATACGCCTCCGGCCGAATCCTGAATAGCCCAGCGGTAGCCCGTGGTCGGGTTGCTCGGCAGGGTCAGGATCAGGTTTTGCCCGCTGGTGAGCTTCACCGGGCATTCGCTTTGTTTTTCCACGGTCACGTTGAGCTTCGGTTGCGTAGCGCAAGCGGTAAGCAGCGCCAGGGCGATGGGGACAAACAGGCGGGTGGGGGACATAAGGTCAGTGGCTCCGGCGTTCACGACGAACGGCGAGCATAACTGAAGATGAGACAAATTGTGACGGCCACCGGAGGCCGGTGTTGGCAGGGGCTGACGCCTTCGCGGGCAAGCCTCGCTCCTACAGGGGGGGACACGTAATCTGTAGGAGCGAGGCTTGCCCGCGAAGGCGGTGGTGCGGGCGCTACATGACTGTCAGAACAGCACCTTCGCCACATCCGCAAAACGCTTGGCGAAGTGAGCGGTAATCCCTTCCTTCAGATACTCCGGCAATTCCTCGAAATTCCCCCGGTTCGCCTCCGGCAAAATCAGCTCGAAAATCTTCTGCCGCCGCGCCGCAATCACCTTCTCGCGCACGCCGCCAATCGGCAGCACATGTCCGGTCAACGTCAGTTCGCCGGTCATGGCCACGCCTTTTTTCGGCGGCTGGTTGCGCGCCAGCGAAAGCAGGGCGCTGGCCATGGTCACGCCGGCGCTCGGGCCGTCTTTTGGTGTTGCGCCTTCTGGTACATGCAGGTGGATGAAAGCTTCGTCGAAGAACTTCGGATCGCCGCCAAATGACTTCAGATTCGAACTGACATAGCTGTAGGCGATTTCCGCCGACTCCTTCATCACATCACCCAGTTGCCCGGTGAGTTTGAAGCCGCGGTTGAGGGTGTGGATGCGTGTCGCTTCGATCGGTAGGGTCGCGCCGCCCATGCTGGTCCAGGCCAGCCCGGTAATAACTCCTGTGCCGGACAGCACTTGCTCGTTACGGAACACCGGTTTGCCCAAAGAAGTTTCGAGATCTTTCGGTCCCAGCTTGATCACCGCGTTCGGTTCGTCGAGCAGTTTCATTACCGCTTTACGTACCAGTTTGCCGAGGTTTTTCTCTAGCTGGCGGACACCGGCTTCCCGTGCATAGCCGTCGATCAGTGCCTTGAGGGCACTGTCGCTGATGCTCAGGCTGCCTTTCGACACGCCTGCTTTTTCAAGCTGTTTGGGCCACAGGTGGCGCTTGGCGATGGCGACTTTTTCTTCCGTGATGTAACCCGACAGGCGAATTACTTCCATGCGGTCGAGCAAGGGTCCTGGGATCGAGTCCATGGTGTTGGCGGTGCAGATGAACAGCACCTTCGACAGGTCCATCCGCAAATCCAGATAGTGGTCGAGGAATTCGACGTTCTGCTCCGGATCCAGGGTTTCCAGCAGCGCCGAGGCCGGGTCGCCCTGGTAGCTCTGGCCCATTTTGTCGATCTCGTCGAGCATGATCACCGGGTTCATCACTTCGACGTCTTTCAACGCTTGAACCAGTTTGCCCGGTTGCGCGCCGATGTAGGTGCGACGGTGGCCCTTGATCTCGGCTTCGTCGCGCATGCCGCCGAGGCTGAAGCGGTAGAACGGCCGGCCCAGGGATTCGGCAATGGATTTGCCGACGCTGGTCTTGCCGACGCCCGGCGGACCGACGAGCAGCACGATGGAACCGCTGATCTCACCTTTATAGGCACCGACGGCGAGGAATTCGAGGATACGATCCTTGATGTCGTCGAGGCCGGCGTGGTGTTTGTCCAGCACCTTGCGCGCGTGCTTGAGATCGAGTTTGTCCTCGCCGTACACGCCCCACGGCACCGAAGTTGCCCAGTCGAGGTAGTTGCGGGTGATCGCATACTCCGGCGAGCCGGTCTCGAGGATCGACAGCTTGTTCATTTCTTCTTCGATGCGCTTCTGCGCTTGCGGCGACAGCACCTTGCCTGTCAGCCGTTGTTCGAACTGTTCGAGGTCGGCGCTGCGGTCATCCTTGGTCAGCCCCAGCTCCTGCTGGATGACCTTGAGTTGTTCCTTGAGGAAGAACTCGCGCTGGTGCTCGCCGATCTTGCGATTCACTTCAGCAGAGATCTCTTTTTGCAGGCGCGCGACTTCGACTTCCTTGCGCAGCATCGGCAGGACTTTTTCCATGCGCTTGAGCATCGGTACGCAATCGAGCACTTCCTGGAGTTCGCTGCCGGTGGCCGAGGTGAGCGCGGCGGCGAAGTCAGTCAGCGGCGATGGATCGTTGGGGCTGAAGCGGTTGAGGTAGTTCTTCAGCTCTTCGCTGTACAGCGGGTTGAGCGGCAGCAGTTCCTTGATCGCATTGATCAACGCCATGCCGTAGGCCTTGACCTCGTCGGTCGGCTCGCTGGGCTGGTGTGGGTATTCGACTTCCACCAGATAGGGCGGGCGATGGTGCTTGAGCCAGGTCTTGATGCGTACGCGGGTCAGGCCCTGGGCGACGAATTGCAGTTTGCCGTTCTCGCGGCTGGCGTGGTGCACCTTGACCAGCGTGCCGTACAGCGGCAGGGCCGAGGTGTCGAAGTGGCGCGGGTCTTCCTGGGGCGTGTCCATGTAGAAGAGGGCCAGGGACTGGTGATCGGATTTGCTCACCATATCGAGGGTTTCGGCCCACGGTTCTTCATTGACGATGACCGGCAGCACCTGGGCCGGGAAGAACGGTCGGTTGTGGATCGGAATGATGTAAACCTTGTCCGGCAGGTTCTGGCCGGGCAGGGCGAGGCCTTTGCCGGGAGTATGGTGTGGGGCGTTTTCCGGATCGGCGTATTCACTCAGGTCTTCGGGGAACTCTTGCTGGTCGCTCATTTGGGCACCTGCGCAATGGGTATGGGTCTTAGATGGGGCAGGTTGGTGGTGGTTTCAATGATGCCTTGGGGTTAATGGATCATTCGAAGGTGTGTTCAGCGGGGATTCAGGTTAGCTGGACTTTGGCACGACGCGCCCCCTGTAGGAGCGAGCCTGCTCGCGATGGTCTTCAACGATGACGGTGGAAGCCTGACACCCCGTGTCGTTCTCAGGTTCATCGCGAGCGAGCTCGCTCCTACAGGGGGCTTAGGTGTCGCAATAAAAAAAGGCGACTCCTGTGAGGGAGTCGCCTTTGATTTTACTGCCGTTGAAACTTACTCGGACAGTTTGTACGCAATCACATAGTCACCCTGTCTGGTGCCCAGCGAACCGTGACCGCCGGCGACGACGAGCACGTATTGCTTGCCATCCTTGCCGGCATAGGTCATTGGCGTGGTTTGCGCGCCGGCCGGCAGGCGGCCTTCCCACAGTTGCTTGCCGTTTTTAACGTCGTAGGCACGCAGGTACTGGTCGAGCGTGCCGCTCAGGAAGCCCACGCCACCGGCGGTGGTGAAGGTGCCGCCCAGGCTTGGCACGCCCATGCTCAGCGGAATCGGAACCGGTGAGCTGTCGCGCACGGTGCCGTTCTTGTGCATCCAGATGGTTTTGTGGGTGGTCAGGTCGACCGCGGCCACATAGCCCCATGCTGGCGCTTGGCACGGCAGGCCCATTGGCGACAGCAGCGCTTCAAGGACCACGCCGTATGGCGCGCCTTTGTTTGGCTGCACGCCTTCGGTTTCGCTTTTGCGCGGGCCTTGGGCGGCGATTTCCGCAGCCGGGATCAGCCTGGATTTGAACGCCATCCAGTCCGGGTTGACGAAAGCGATCTGACGCACCGGATCAACCGAGATGCCGCCCCAGTCGAACACACCGAAGTTTCCTGGATAAACAATCGAACCTTGCAACGATGGCGGCGTGAACGGGCCGTCGTAGCGCATGGATTTGAAGGTGATCCGGCAAACCAGCTGGTCGAACGGGGTGACGCCCCACATGTCGCGCTCTTTCAACGGTGGCGGCATGAAGTTGAGGTCGGATTTCGGTTGGGTCGGCGACGTGTGGTCGCCTTCCACCGCGCCTTGCGGCACCGGCACTTCATTGATCGGCACGATGGCCTTACCGGTGCTGCGGTCCAGTACGTAGATGCTGCCTTGCTTGGTGGACGCCAATACCGCTGGCTTCACGCCGTCTGCGGTTTTCAGGTCCATCAGGGTCGGCTGGCCGCCCACGTCCATGTCCCACAGGTCATGGTGGGTGAACTGGAAGTGCCAGCGCACTTTACCGGTGGCAATGTCCAGGGCGGTCAGACCGGCGGAGTGCAGTTCCGATTCTGGCGTGCGGGCACCACCGAACTGGTCCGGAGTCTGGTTGCCCATCGGCAGGTAGAGCATGCCGAGTTTTTCATCGACCGCGAACATGGACCACATGTTCGGCGAGTTACGGGTGTAGATCTGGCCTTCGGCAATCGGCGTCGTATCGTCCGGTTTGCCGCTATCCCAGTTCCATACCAGTTTGCCGGTGTGCACGTCGAACGCGCGGATCACGCCGCTTGGCTCGTCGGTGGAAACGTTGTCGGTGACGTGGCCGCCAATCACCACCAAGTCCTTGGTGACCGCTGGCGGCGAGGTGGAGTAGTAACCGCCGGCAGTGAAGCCGCCTATGTTGGCGCGCAGGTCGACCTGGCCCTTGTCACCGAAGTCTTCGCACATCTTGCCCGTGTCGGCGTTGAGGGCGATCAGACGGGTATCGGCGGTCGGCAGGAAGATCCGGCGTGGGCAGATGCTGGCCAGCGGTGCGCTGGCGCTGCCGGTCGGGCTCTGTTCGGAGGCGTACACGGCGTCATCGTGATAAGTCACGCCACGGCAGGTCATGTGCGCCCAACCCTTGAAGTTCGCCGCATTCTGCGTGGAGAGCTTCGGATCGAAACGCCAGATTTCCTTGCCGGTGTCCGGGTCCAGCGCTATCACCTGGCTGTGCGGCGTGCAGACGTAGAGCATGCCGTTGACTTTCAGCGGGGTGTTTTCGGCGGTGGTTTCGCCGGGATCGTTCGGCCCTGGCAGGTCACCGGTGCGGTAGGTCCAGGCCGGTACCAGTTTGTTCACGTTCTGCGGGGTGATTTGCGCCAGTGGCGAGTAACGATCGCCGTGAGCGCTGCGGCCGTAGGAGTTCCAGTCGCCGTCCGGCATGGCCGGTGCGGTATTGGTCATGCCCGACACGCTGTCGCGGTCCAGTTGGCCCTTGATTTCACCGGGGTTGGTGAACTGGCTGGCCAGTGCAGCAACGCCCGCCAGAACTACAGCTACGCTCAGCGCGCCGGTGCCCATCGGTGCGGCGCCTTCGCGCAGCAGGGGACGGCGCAACCACGGCAGTAACATGACGATGCCCAGTGCAAACAACATCGCCAGACGCGGCACCAGTTGCCACCAGTCCAGGCCAACCTCCCACAGCGCCCACACGGTGCTGGCGAACAGCACCAGTGCGTAGAGGCCCAGCGCAGCGCGGCGGGCGGCGATCAGCAGGACGCCGGTCAGCGCCAGACCGATACCTGCCAGCAGGTAATACAGCGAGCCGCCGAGCATGCTCAGCTTGATCCCCCCGGCCAGCATGGCCAGGCCCATTAGCAGAAGCAGGATGCCGAGCAGGCTCGGCAGCAGGCGGCTTCGACTCAAAGCACCATCAGTGCTCATAGTGTGGTTCTCCGTGACGTTTCAAGTAGTCCCGCGCAGGTTCACTGTAGATGATGATCCTGCGGGGCATGGTTTAGATAAATTGACGCATCCCTTGTAGGAGCTGGCTTGCCAGCGAAAACGGTGGATCAGGCAACATCTTGATTGGCTGAAAGACCGTCTTCGCTGGCAAGCCAGCTCCTACACGGTTTGCGGTGTTGGTTAGAAGGACGAAGTGACCTTGATCCCGCCAATCAGCGCGTCGTCGACCTGGTCCACGCCACCGGGGTGGCGGATGTATTGCAGGTTTGGGCGCACGGTCAGCCAATTGGTGACGTGCACGCCGTAATAGAGTTCGGCGCTGTATTCGGTGTCCTGAGGCGGCAGGAACGACGGGTCGTCGTAGTCGAAAACCGCATGGGCCTGATTGGTCGCCTCGGCGTTCTTGCGATAGGCCGGGTTGACGTGGACGCGGGCCATGGCGAAACCGATGTCATCCTTGGCACGGGCATCGAACAAGCCTTTGTAGACGATGCCAGCCTGGACATAGTTGTCGATGGCGTTGGTCTTCTTGTCGTGCATCGTTGCGTTGGCGAACACGCTCAGGCCGCGCGAATGGTCGCTGGCGATGCTGGTGATTTGCTGCTGAATGCCCAGCCACACACCGTGTTTGCTCGACGCACTGCGATAAGCCTCGCCACTCAGGGCGGCGGGCTGGCCGTTGCTGTCTTTGTAGACATCGGTGGCATTGGCGGTGCTGTAGTAGTAACCGGCGCGGTATTCGCCCGGCAGGCCGTTGAGCTTTGGCGTCCACACCAGTTCCACTGGCAGGATCGCGCCCTGGGTGCCGCTACCGCTCAGTTTGAAACCATTGCCGCGATCGAGGTTCGACGGGTTTTGCTCGTAAGCGCCGACTTGCGCGTACAGCTCAGGCGTCAGGTGATATTTGACCCGCATCGCCCATTGGCTGACCGGCCAGTTGTACCAGATGTCGCCGACCCAGTTGCCGACCTGTGAGCCGCAGAACGCCAGGTTCTGGAAGTCGCAGGGAAAGCTGTTGAAGTCTTCGCCCTCGCCAAAGCGGCCGACCTTGATGTCGAGCTTCTGGTCGAAGAATTTCTGCTGGTACCACATCTGCGTCAAACGCCAGGTTTGCCCGCGGCCCCAGACTTCCTGAGCCGAGGTGAAACCGCCGACGCGCGGGTCATTGATGCGGTCGTTGCTGATGTTGTTGCCGCTGCGCTCGGTAATGGTCAGCTGAAATTCAGCATCGTCCCAGCCAAGAATCTTCTGCAAATCGAGGTGGCTGCCGAGGCCGAACTGGTCGCTGTAGCGAGCGGTGCGATCGTGGTCGTAGCCACCGTGCAGATTGCTGCCCATTTCGCCGGTGTAATCGACTTTGAAGTCGTAGCCTTTTTCCGCAAGTTCAGTGCGCGTGCCGTTCCAGTCGCCGAGCATCCACGGTGATTCGCTATCGAAGGCCGGGGCGGCCTGAACGCAGGTAGCGAGGCTAAGCGCGGTGAATCCGCCGATCAGGCTCAAGTGTTTTTGGCGAACGGCAGGGGGAAAGACAGCGCTGTCTTTCGAGGTTTGTAAATCAGGCATTCTTGATCTTTTTCTGGGGAATGAACGGAAACAGCAGAGGCGAAGCGGGTAGCGGAAGCGTTTCAGCTAGAGCGTGCAAGGATAATGTTCTGTTACAAATAGAGAAAGGGCTTTTACTGACATGCATCGTTTCGGATTTGGTAACAGTGCCGCGAAAAAACCCATATCCCTGTAGGAGCGAGCTTGCTTGCGAAGTAGGTTTGAGCAACGCGTTAATCCAGAATGCACGCGTTATCGTTAACGACCATCGCGAGCAAGCTCGCTCCTACACAGATTCACCTACATTTAACAGACCGCTTCCCCCCAACGAAGCCCTCGGCTAAGGTGCGCGGCTTCCCATCCCTACATCGCTGAAGGCCCGGCATGACCGAACAGACCAACGACCCGCTGCACGGCGTAACCCTGGAGCAAATTCTCAATGCCCTGGTTGAACATTACGAATGGTCGGGGCTGGCCGAGCGCATCGATATCCGCTGTTTCAAGAGTGACCCGAGCATCAAGTCGAGCCTGACCTTTCTGCGCAAAACCCCATGGGCACGGGAAAAGGTGGAGCGCTTGTACGTGAAGTTGATGCGCACCAAGCGTCCGCTCTGAACATGGTTACCCAGTCAGTCACGCGACGTCGCTTTGTCGCCGTGGCCGCCGTCCTTGGCTGGGCCGGATTGAGTATTGAGCTGTACCTGACGTTCTATTCACGCTGGACATTGGCGGCCAGCCTGCTGGGCGGGCTGGTGAGCTTCTTCAGTTACTTCACAGTGCTGAGTAACACACTGGTGGCGACCGTGTTGACCTGTGAGCTGACGTCCCGCGAATCTGCTGCGCGTCGCTGGTTTTTGCAGCCGTGGGTCAGCAGCGGCGTTGCCGTGAGCATCGCCGTGGTCGGCCTGGTGTATAGCCTGTTGCTGCGCCATTTGTGGCATCCCGAAGGCTGGCAATGGCTGGCCGATGAACTGATGCACGACGTCATGCCGTTGCTGTTTCTGGGTATTGGTGGTGCTGTGTGCCCAAGGGCACATTGCGACTGCGGCACATCGCGGCGTGGGCGATTTATCCGCTGGTGTACTTCGCCTATGCGCTGCTGCGCGGGCATTTGCTAGCGGCTTATCCGTATCCGTTCATTGATGTCGGCAAGCTGGGTTATCCACAGGTGTTTATCAATGCAGGTGGGTTGCTGGTGGGGTTTGTGGTGATTGCGCTGCTATTGATAGGTATTGATCGGTGGCTCGGGCGTCGTAGTACAGGTTCGGATTTCTCGCGGCAGTGACATTGCCTTCGCGAGCAAGCCCGCTCCCACATTTGATCACTGGCGTGTACAAGTTTTGTGTTCACCACCGATTAAAATGTGGGAGCGGGCTTGCTCGCGAAGAGGCCCGCAATGACACTATTGCTCATCAGTGTCATCCAGCCGCCAGTAGCCCACAGCCTTGACGAACTGCTCGTCCAACCCATGCTCATCCAGCAACACCCGGCGAATCTGCCGCGACACTTTGCTTTCGGTCGCCACCCAGGCATACAAGCTGCCGGTGGGGATCCGGACCTGCCGTACGGTGGTCAGCAAATGGTCCTTACCACCTTCGCGCAGCACCCAGATCACATTGAATTCGGCAGCGCTCTGCAGTGTCTGCTGCTCCTTGCCGTTCTCCACTTCCACGATCACCAGCGCCCGGCGATTGGCCGCCAGACCTTCCAGGCGTCGGGCGATGGCGGGCAGGGCGGTCTCGTCGCCGATCAACAGGTAGCTGTCGAAGATGTCCGGCACGATCATCGAACCCCTTGGCCCGCCGATGTGCAGGAACTGGCCGGGTGTGGCCTGTTCGGCCCAGGTCGAGGCGGGGCCGTCGCCATGCAGGACGAAATCGATGTCCATCTCCAGCGAGTCCAGATCATAGCGACGCGGCGTGTAGTCGCGCATCGCGGGCATCGGTACGTCGCTTTTGCCAGCGCCGAGTACCAGGGTTTCCAGTGCCGCTCGTTCCGCGGCATTTTGCGGGAACAGTAGCTTGACGTGATCGTCCGTGCCGAGGCTGACGAACTCCGCCAGTTCAGGCCCGCCCAGTGTGATCCGGCGCATGCGCGGCGTCAGTTCGACCACCCGCAACACTTCCAGGCGACGACGTTTGATTTCATGCATGACGCGGTGAATGGTTTGGGATGGATGGATTACATCGGTCATTCGGCGGACTCCTGGACAGCTGTAACGGCAGGGCCGTCGACGATGGCTTTGGCGGTGTTGTTGAGCAGGTCGCGCACTCGCAGAATTTCTTCCGGGCTCCAGCGACCGTGGTGCATTTGCAAGGCATAACGCAGGTTATGCACCGCTTCATGGATCTCCGGCGGGCGATCGTGGCCACGCAGTGAACGTTTGCTGACCTCGATGCGCATCCGTACCCCGTCCAGGGCGATCGCCTGTTCCTTCAGGGACAGACGACCGGCATCGGTCACGCTGTAGCGTTTTTTTCCGCCTTCAGCGTCGCCCAGGATCATTTCGCTTTCTTCCAGAAATGTCAGGGTCGGGTAGATAACACCGGGGCTGGGGCTGTAGGCGCCGTCGAACATGCCTTCGATCTGGCGGATCAGGTCATAGCCGTGACAGGGCTGCTCGGCGATCAACGCCAGCAGCAGCAGCTTCAGATCGCCGGGGGCAAAGACCCGGGGACCGCGGCCGCCGCGTTCGCGGCCAGGACGTTTTTCAAAACCGTCGCGGCCGTCGCCGTGTTCGCGGTGTGGGGAATGATGGTCTCTCATCGGATATCTTCTCTCGTCGTATTTAGATACAACTTAAGATATATCTTTTGATGGGGCAAGTCGTTTTACGAGAATCGTTCGCGTTAACGACCAGCGGTTGACTCAAAACCCTGGACACATCCCGGGCCTGGAATTTCACCGCCGTGATAATTCAAGCGGCAGACACATCGTATGGCTGCCTGGCTGCAAGTACGGCGTGAGAATCGGCGCCATGCCCTTGAGCACCTGAACCGGTAACGCTGAAGTGAACTTGAACGCTTCGGCGGAGGCTCCGGGTACGAAGGCGGTCAAGGTGCCGAAATGGGTGTCCCCGATGTAGAACACGAAGGTGGCAGTGCGGTTGATGGATTTCGAACTCAGGATTCGCCCACCCGAACCGAAGGCCTCGATGCGGTTGTCGCCGGTGCCGGTCTTGCCGCCCATGGCCAACGGTTTGCCATCGGGTGTCACGAAACTCCCGGAGACGCGTTTGGCCGTGCCGGCATCCACCACTTGCGACAGCGCTCCACGCATGGCGGTTGCCACCTCGGAAGGCATCACCCGTTTGCCGACATCCGGATCATTGTTCAGCTTGGTTTCATACGGTGTGTTCGCGGCAAAGTGCAGGCTGTCGATACGCAGCGTCGGCATCCGCACGCCGTCGTTGAGAATGGTACCAATCAGCTCGGCCAACGCTGCCGGGCGGTCGCCAGAGCTACCGATGGCGGTGGCCAGCGATGGCACCAGGTGATCGAACGGGTAACCGACCTTTTGCCAGCGCTGGTGAATGTCGAGGAACGCCTCGATTTCCAGCATGGTGCGGATGCGGCCGTCGCGGGCGCCCTTGTGTTTGCTTTTGAACAGCCAGCTATAAACCTCCTGGCGCTCAAACTGGCTGGCCTTGACGATTTCACTCCACTTGGCGTCGGGATGGTTCAACAAATAGCCCATCAGCCACAGATCGAGCGGGTGGACCTTGGCGATGAAACCCTGGTCCGGTAGATCGTATGTGCCGGGGCCATACGCGTCATAGAGGCGCACAAGGCGATCGTCCGTGAGTTTTTCAGTGAGCTTGGCGCCTGTGAGGTGCGAGCGCACAAAGTTGTTGAAGCTCTCCTGGCTGGCATGCGGCAGTAGATATCGGTGTACGGCAGCCATACGGATCGGCGTCGGGCGCATGCTGTCGAGGAAGGTTTCGAGTCGCTCCTGGGTGTCCTTGTTTTTGTACCTTTTCCAGAACTTGAGCAGAAACGATGTGCCCTCGCGGTCGGCGAACTCGGCCAGGTATTCCTGACGCCTTGGGTCGCGGTCGTCCTTGAGCAGTTCGGCGCTGTTGTTGGGGCCCGAGTAGGTGGTGTAGCGCACCAGGTCACGCATCAGGCGAATGAACGGCAGGTTGATCGACTCTCGTATGGCGTCACGCAGGGTCGGCATGCGGCCGTTATCTTCCTTGCGGAAGTTATGGAATACATGCAGGCCACCACCAGTGAAAAACGCTTCGCCGGGGCTGGCAGAGTATTTGCGGTCCAGCGCGGCACCGAGCAGGGTCGACAGGTTGCGGTCCTTGTTCTGGATCATGTAATCGACGACCCATCGACTAATGTGATCCTGCTCCGGCACGTCGACTTTCTTCAGTTCCGGCACGGTCATGCCGGCATATTTGTCGTGCAATTCAGAGATGATTTGCAGATAAGTGGTCAGCACGCGCATTTTCGCGGTAGAGCCCAACTCCAGTTTGCTGCCTTCGTTGATGTCGAACGGCTGATCGGTGCTGTCGGTCTGCACCCGCACCCGCGAGCCGTCCGGGGTCAGTTCGAACAGAGTGAAGCTGTAACGCACTTGTGTGGTGCTGGTGGGGGTCAGCAAGCGTTCGCCCATCAGGCCGATTTGTGCGGCATAGACCGGGTCGGCGAGTTTTTTCAAGTACGCGGTAGCCTGGGTTTGCAGATCGCCTTGCAGGGTGCTGGTGGCCGAGAGGTCGAGGCGGTCGAGGTCATACAGCGGACGATTGAGCAAACCGGCCAACCGGCTGCGCGCCACACTGATGCCCTTGTTGGTTTCGATCGGTTGAATGGTTGGCTGTAACGCCCAGTCGCGATAGGTGACCTTGCTGGCCAGTGCCGCAGCGGCGAAAGGCGCATCGATCACATTGTTCTGGGCCAGCAAGCGGATATGACTGTCGGTGAGGTCGGCCAGCTCATCGCGGCCCTTGGTCAGGTAATGGGAAGGTCGGCGCTGGGCAATCATCAAGGACAGCATCTCGCGCAGGGCCAGGCCTTTCTCGGCCAGGCTTTTTGGATCCGTCGCGTCGCTGTTCAGGCTTTCGTTGGCCTTGCTGAAGTCGACGCCGTACCACACGCGCAAACCTTCAGCCATGCCGTGTACTTCACCGTGACCAGGTACGGCCGACAGGGGCACGCTGTTGAGGTAATCGCGCACCACGTTCTGCCGCACCTTGAGCGTTTCAGGCCCGTCCTGGTAGGCCCGCACGCTGGCGGAAATCATCTGACGGATTTTCTCCCCACCCGACACGGTCAAGCCATCGGGGGAGTGTCGGTACTTCTCCAGTTGCGTCGCCAGGGTACTGCCGCCGGCTGATTGACCGGGCAGGTGCAGCAGCTTGGCGACCTGGGTATACGCCGCCATGCCGAACCGCGGCCAGTCCACAGCAGGGTTGGCCATAGGCTGGCGAGGGTCGAGCAGGAAGCGGTTTTCGACAAACAGCAAGCTGTTGATCACGACTGGCGGGATCGACTCGAAGCTGGAATAGAGCTGTTGCGGATAATTGAACTGGTAAAGCGGTGCCGCCTTACAATCGGTGATCGACAACCCTGCCTGGATTTTCTCCGAATAGGGCACGAAAAAGCCCTTGTTGCTGTAGTTCATCAGCGCCGGAGAAAAGCGGGTCTGTGCGGAAATCACGTAATCGCGCTTGAGCAGCCGCGGCAGGAATTCGTCCAGTGAGCTGTAGCCCAGGCGCAAATCGAACGGGCCGGCACCCGGATAATGAATCGCATCGCTGGGACCGGGTTTGAGTTCATAGCTCAGGGTTTTGGCAAACTTGCTGACCTCCCGTGCCTGAAACCTCGAAGTGCGCATTTCCTTGGACGCGGCCAAGCCTACGACAATCGCAATGATCAGCAGCAGTAACCAGAAAGCCTTCCAGCCGTGCCGGGAACGGCGGGGTTTTTCAGGTAAAGGCGCTTCTCCATCCACTTGTTCAGTCGGGACCACAGTTTTACTCGAATCGGTTTGCCATAAAGCGCCCATAGTCACTGATCCATTCACGCAGATTGATCGGACTTGTCTGAAGCTTAGTCGGTGGTTGGCGTTGGTGAAAAAATTGTGAGGATCCAAAGAGCGGGATCGCCGGCGCTTTTCGATTTTTGTGCGATCGGCTGCTTTTTGATTTGCAGGGATATCTATTTGTTCGGTAACGGCGACATATGGTTGCGCCCATATGGCAGGTCGCTTGGAAAAGCTCGGAAAAACATTGATAGAGGCGCCGATGGAGGTATCTACGGGTTGCCGGAGAGGCTCAGGGCGTGAGGGGGAAGAAGATCAAAAGCCAAAGCAAAGCGAGGCGGCCTGACAGCCGATCTGGTTAGGGGGCTGACTGCGATCCAATTGTAGGAGCGAGCCTGCTCGCGAAAAACTACCAGACAACGCGATCATATTCAGATAGGGCGCGTTATCGTTGACGTCCATCGCGAGCAAGCATCGCTCCTACAGGGGGAACGCATTCACTTGAAATCAGGTCGGCTGTCAGGCCGCCTCGCTTTGCTTTTGTGGACAGTATTACGATCAAAATGATCGGGGCTTTATATGCTCATGCGTGTGGGTTCGCGGCAATCGATTCAAGCGCTTGTTGAATTCCAGCCACGCCCCCAGCAACGCCATCAACCCGGCGCCCACCAGCGCAGTAAAGATCTGCATGGCGAAGGCATCGTCGGTCATGGCGTTGACCATGTCCGCCAGTGGTGCCAGCAACACACCGAGGCAAAAGATTTCCAGTGAAAAACGCCCCATGCGACAGCTTTGCTGCGCCAGCCAGTTTTGCGTCCAACCCGTATCAGGAAGCAATTTCGCCGTGACGTAGGCCAGCGCCAGGAAGTGCAGCAGGCGAACGGGCGACAGGTTGGTCTTGCTGATCGGGTACAACAGATTGCTCAGGCTGGCCGGCACCAGAGCGTCGTGAATGTGCGGCCATCGCCACGCGACGGTCAGCACCCCGGCGGCGACCACGTACAGCGCCGCCGTCATGAACAACGGCTGGCGCATCAATGGCCGGGTGTCGGGCAAGCGGGGGCGCTGTGCATGAATCGCGGTGGCACCACCCAGCACGAACAGCAGTTGCCAGGCCACAGGGTTGAAGTACCACACGCCATCCTTGATGGCGGCCAGGTTCCAGCCAAACAACGGCACCGTCAGGTACACCGCCACCGACATCGCCACCACCACCCACGCCTTGCGCACCAGCAATGGCAGCACCAGTGGCAAACCCGCCAGCAGCACGATGTACAGCGGCAGCGGGTCCATCAGGTTCGGTTTGAAGCGCAATAGCAGCTCATCGATCAGGGCCTGCTGAGGGTCACTGATGAAGTGATGCATGCCCATTTCTTCAACCAGATCGCGGGTTTCCACATGGCTGTTGGCGAAGAACACAATGCCCATCAGCATCGCCAGCAAGAAGATATGCACTACATACAGCACCCAGGCGCGCCGCAGGATTTTCACGCAGGCGATCAAAAAGCCTTCGCGTGCCAGCACCTTCCCGTAGGCAAGTACCGCCGCATAACCGGCCAGAAATACGAAAACTTCGGCGGCATCGCTGAAGCCGAAGTTACGCAGGGTGATTTGACCCAAAGGATTGTGGGGCACGTGATCCCAGAAGATGAAGATCAGTGCCAGACCACGAAAAAAGTCGATCCGGTGATCGCGTGCTAGCGTCATGACGGCAGGCTCGTAAACGGGTGTTGAACAAAGGAGTAGTCGACGGCGCGAAAGCTTGCGTGCCGCAAATTGGCGGCGCGCAGGGTGGCCTGATTCGCCGGCAATTGCAAAGTCGGGGTATTACGGGATGTTGATGAGGCGTTTAACCGTTGGTCTGAAAGGTGGCCTTACCTGTGATTTCTGACAGTAGACAAGCTCAAATACGTATGGGTGAGGGCCGAGTTCTACTCCGGGAGCGTCAGCATGAGGCGGTTGTGGAAAGGGTTGTCCAGCTACACGGTGATCGGGGTCGCCAACACCCTCATTCACTGGCAGATATTCTTTCTGCTGAGCGTGGCAGCGGGTCTGCGTCAGGCGGTCAGCAATCTGGCGGCCTTTTGCGTTGCCGCCTCGTTTTCCTTTTATATGAATGCGCTCTTCACCTTTGACCGCAAGGTGTCGGTCGGCGGCTATCTGCTGTTCATGGCGGCGATGGGGGCATTGAGTTATAGCGTGGGTCATGCCGGTGACCTGTGGCGGTTGCATGGTTTGCTGACCGTGGCCCTGTTTTCGGCATTAAGCCTGGTATTGGGCTTCTTGTTTTCCAAGTACGTGGTGTTTCGCGAGCGTGAAATATGAAGATCTCGCTCATCGTTCCGGTATTCAACGAAGAGCAGGCGATCGAGCTGTTTTATCAAGCCGTACGGCACGAGTTGCAAATTGGCGACATCGACGTCGAAATCGTGTTTATCAACGACGGCAGCGCCGACCGCACAGCGGAACAGATCACCACGCTGGCGCAAGCAGACGACTTGGTCATGCTGATCAATTTTTCCCGCAACTTCGGCAAGGAGCCGGCGCTGTTTGCCGGTCTGGAATATGCCACCGGCGACGCGGTGATCCCGATGGACGTCGACCTGCAGGACCCGATCAGTGTGATCCCGTTGCTGATCGAACAATGGCGCAAAGGTGCGGATGTGGTGTTGGCGAAACGCCGGGACCGCAATTGCGACAGCTATTTCAAACGTCACAGTGCGTCGTTGTTCTACCACCTGTTGAACCGGATTTCGTACACCCGCATCGAAGAGAACGTCGGGGATTTCCGCCTCATGGATCGCAAGGTGGTCGATGTGATTCGCGCACTGCCCGAGCATCAATTGTTCATGAAAGGCGTGCTGTCGTGGGCCGGATTCAACACCGTGGTGGTGGAGTACGAGCGGGCCCGTCGCGTGGCGGGCAGCAGCAAATTCAACAACTGGAAACTGTGGAACCTGGCGCTGGAAGGCGTGACGTCGTTCAGCACTGTGCCGTTGCGTTTATGGACTTACGTCGGTGGGTGTGTGTCGATTTTCGCGGTGCTTTACGCGGTGTACATGGTGCTGGACAAGATTTTCAACGGTAACAGCGTTCCCGGTTACCCCTCGTTGATGACTGCCATTCTGTTTCTTGGCGGCGTGCAGCTGATCGGTATCGGCATCCTGGGTGAGTACATTGGCCGTATCTATATTGAAGCCAAGCACCGACCGCGCTACGTGGTCAAAGACATCGTCGGCGGTAAACAGCAGCGCAGGCCTTAGCATGGGCAGGTTGAGCGATTTCTTCGTCAAGGAACTGGGGCGTCGTCAGGTCTGGGTGTTTTTTCTGCTCGCGACTTTTGTGTATGTCGTGCCGTTGATCCTTGCGGACTATCCCTACATCGATGACAACTGGCGTTCGTTGTCGGCCGGCATGGCCTGGACAGAGCAGGGGCGATTGTTCGCCGAGCTGTTCTACAACGTGCTGACCTTCAGTAATGCCGCACCGAACATCTTTCCATTGCCGTTATTGATCGCCACTGCGGCCATGTCCTCGGCGCTCACCAGCATTACCTTTCATTACTTTCGCCAGCCGACCGTTGCTAGCTGCCTGGTGCTGTTGCCGCTCTGGTACAACCCGTTCTTCCTGCAAAACCTGTCCTATCAGTACGACGGCGCGCCCATGGCCTTGAGCGTCGTGGCGGTGATCTACGCCATCACGTTTCGCAGCCCATCGCGCAATGTGCGATGGCTGGTGCCGTCGTTTTTGATTGCACTGGCACTGGGGCTTTATCAGCTGAGCATTAATGTGTTTCTGGGCCTGTGTTGTCTGGAGTTGCTCAGAGCGGCCAATGACAAAGTGCCCTGGTCGCAGTGGGGCGCGTTGATTGGCTGGAAGATTGCCCAGGTGGTGCTAGGCGTGTTGATTTACGGCGTCACTGCCTACCCGTTCATGGGGTCGAGTCGTACCTTGTTTTTGAACGGTTCGGCGCAGCCGTTGCTGCAGATCTACACCAATATCGCCAGGGTGCTGGAGAAAGTTGTCCTGCTGTTCCATGGCGGATTTGCCTGGGTGTTTGCCGGGTTGTTGCTGTGCGCCATTGCCGGCGCGGTTCGTCTGGGGTTGAGCGTCGTTGAACGAGAGGAGGACGGCTCGAAAAAGATCTGGATCGGCCTGCTGTGTCTGCTGACCGTGCCGGTGGTGTTGCTGTTGGTGTCGGGTGTGGCGCTGTTTTTTCGCGACTTCAACGAAGGCGCCAGAACTTTGATGGGATTCGCCGTCTTGTTGGTGCTGATGTTCTATTTGAGCCATCTGGCGCTGACGTCTGTACATGAGCGAATGCCACTGCTGTTGTTGGTGCCACTGTTGGCGATGCTGTCCCTGTCGTTTGCCTATGGCCGGGTCCTGACGGTGCAGAAAGCCCTCGCTACCAGCGCGTTGTATAGCCTTGAACGCGATATCAACAGCCATCAAACGTTGCGCGAGGCCAAGCGCATTTACATGTCAGTGACCTATTCCGATCACTGGTTGCTGGGGGCA
Source organism: Pseudomonas sp. ERMR1:02 (assembly GCF_002277815.1). Classification (GTDB taxonomy): domain Bacteria; phylum Pseudomonadota; class Gammaproteobacteria; order Pseudomonadales; family Pseudomonadaceae; genus Aquipseudomonas. The sequence goes on along the minus strand of NZ_NKJI01000008.1, from coordinate 94,147 downwards.
GCAGGTTCGTTCAAGCAGATGCCGGTACTGCACTATCTGCTGAATATCGACTTTTTCATGCTGGCGGAAAATCTGCCCAAGGTGGGCATTACCAACGTGGTCGCGGAGAGGGAGCGGCGTAATGCGACGCGGGTGGGGTATCAGCATTATCCGCCGCTGGTGGAGAGCCCGTATTACCGGATTTACCTGATCGGCGAATACGGTTTTATCGTCATGAAGGAACCGGCCCCGATCAAATCGCTTCGCTGGTGAAGCGCAATGCCGGGACCGTCGGGATCAAGCAGCGGCGACTTCATTAGGCTCGAAACTGTCCGCCCGCGCCATCTGCCACATCCGCGAATAGAACTCGCCATTCACTTCCCCAGTCAGCAATTCCCCCGGTTTCAGGAACACATGCAGCTGCGAGAACAGTTTGATCTCGGTCGCCGACATGCGCCGCACCAGGTGCTTGGCTGACAACTGCGACGGGTGTTCAAGACCGGCAGCAGCAAGCATTTCAGCCAGACCCTTGAGGGTGTTGCGGTGGAAGTTGTAAACGCGCTGGGCCTTGTCCGGGACCACCAGTGCGCGCTGGCGCAGGGTGTCCTGGGTAGCGACGCCGGTCGGGCATTTGTTGGTGTGGCAGCTCTGCGACTGGATGCAGCCGATCGCGAACATGAAACCCCGTGCCGAGTTGGCCCAGTCGGCGCCGATGGCCAGCACGCTGGCGATATCGAACGCGCTGACGATCTTGCCGCTGGCGCCGAGTTTGATTTTGTCCCGCAGGTTCAGACCCACCAGCGTGTTGTGCACGAACAGCAAACCTTCGCGCATTGGCACGCCGATATGGTCGGTGAACTCCACGGGCGCGGCGCCGGTGCCGCCTTCCTTGCCGTCGACGACGATGAAATCCGGGAGGATGCCGGTTTCCAGCATGGCCTTGGCGATGCCCATGAACTCCCACGGGTGACCGAGGCAGAACTTGAAGCCCACCGGTTTGCCACCGGACAGCTCACGCAGCTGCTGGATGAAATGCATCATCTCGATCGGCGTGGAAAACGCGCTGTGCCGCGACGGTGAGATGCAGTCCTCGCCCATCAGGATGCCGCGGGTGTCGGCGATCTCTCGTGTGACTTTGTGCTTGGGCAGAATCCCGCCGTGACCGGGTTTGGCGCCCTGGCTCATCTTGATTTCGATCATCCGCACTTGTGGCGTTTGTGCCTGCGCGGCGAAGCGTTCCGGGTCGAAGCGGCCGTCGGCGGTGCGGCAACCGAAATAGCCGCTGCCCAGCTCCCAGGTCAGATCGCCACCGTGTTCGCGGTGATAAGGGCTGATGCTGCCTTCGCCGGTGTCGTGGGCGAAGTTGCCGAGTTTCGCGCCCTGGTTCAGCGCGCGGATGGCGTTGGCGCTGAGCGAGCCGAAGCTCATGGCCGAGATGTTGAACACCGACGCGGAGTACGGCTGGGTGCATTGCGGGCCACCGACCGTGACCCTAAAACCGCTCGGGTCGCTCAAGGGCGCGGGGCGCATCGAGTGGCCGATGAATTCGAAGCCCGACTGATACACGTCGATCAAGGTGCCGAACGGTTTGTCGGCGCTTTCATTCTTGGCTCGGGAGTAGACCAGCGAACGCTGGGCCCGGGAAAAGGGCAGGGCATCGCTGTCGGATTCGAGCAGGTACTGGCGGATTTCCGGGCGAATGCCTTCGACCAGATAGCGGATGTTGCCCAGGATCGGGTAATTGCGCCGCACCGCGTGGGGGCTTTGCAGCAAATCGCCAATGCCGATCAGGCTGAGCACGCCGGTGACGGCGGTGATTGGCCACAGCCAGTCGTGTTCGAGGAAGGGCAGGCTGGCGAGGGTGAATATCACGCAGACGGCAAAGAAGGCGTAGCGGCTCAGGAGTGACAGGCTCATACGGTTTCCTTGGGTTCGGACTCAATATTTTTGGCCGGGCGGGCGCAAATCCCGTAGGAGCAAAGCTTGCTCGCGATATAGGTTGTTCGCAGCACCCACGGTGCAATCCGCATACTGGCGCACAGACAGCGACCGGGCAATCTTTCCGGCAAGGACCACCCATGGAGCTGGAGCCGAGTTGGTTGACTGATCTGCTGACGCTTTCGCTGGCAAGCCAGCTCCAAGTTATGCGCAATCTTTGTAGGCGCTGACTTGCCAGCGAAGAGGCCCAAACCACCACTACACCTCTTTAACTAATCAGCCAAACAACAACGTCACACCCGAAACACTTCGCCTCAAACGCTGATTGTTTGGTCTTTCAGCCGTTTTTTCTTCGTGTTTTTGTTTGTCGCGGGGAAGGGAGTTGATGCAGTAGTTGACATGGTAAAACGTGAACAACACAGAAAAGACACGGTTCATACGGGGCTCGAAATCGTGCTCAATCAAGGCGTACGTCCTGAGTGCCCTTCTTACACGGAAGCACCAAATAACAGTGATTGACCAAACCGTTAAATACCAAGCGTGGGCTAGCCCTGAAGTGTAGGGGTCGACAATTTGGACCAGCAAAGCCCCATGCCCATGAAAGCCAGATATCCAATCAGAAAAGTCGTACTCATCACCTTGATGTGGGTGACCTCTTCAACTGCCGTAGAAGCTTTGTACAACCAGATATACGAATAGAGCCCTGCCGTGATGAGCGTCAGCAGAATGAAAGGAAATGTCTTGATGTTGATTTTTTCTTTAAGCGTTGAGATGTCGGACATGCAAGTTGTTCCATTGGCAGCGAGATTGGCGAGGGACCGTTGAAAATCGGTGCAAACACGCTACCAAACTCGTACGTGGGAAATTTCCTGACTTGTAAGCAGAAACTTCCGGTCTTTGTCGGGATTCAATACTTGGCCGACCCATAAAGGCGTGGGATTCTGTGCACCCCCAAATGGACCCTTGGTGAGTGATGTCTTTTTCTACTGATATTTCCTTCAACGGCTCGGTCGTTATCCACATCGCCGCCGCCCTCTTGATCGGCCCTGACGGTCAAACCCTGCTGGTACGCAAGCGCGGTACCGAGGCGTTCATGCAACCGGGGGGCAAGATCGAAGCCCATGAACAACCGGTCAATGCCCTGGCCCGTGAGCTGGAAGAAGAGTTGGGTCTGGTCATTGATCCGGCGCAGGCATCCTTTCTCGGCCAATTCTCGGCCCCCGCTGCCAACGAGCCTGGATTTTTCGTACAGGCGGAAATCTTTCTGCTGACCATCGATACGCAAGTCACCCCGGCGGCCGAGATTGAAGAGGTGATCTGGATCGACCCGGCCAGCGATGGCGATCTCATTCTGGCCCCATTGACACGGGACCTGATCCTGCCGTTTTATCGGGCTTCGCTAACTGCGACCGCCTGATCATCTACGCAAAGGACTCGCCATGATCCCGATTCAAGACTTGCTGATATTCGCCGCTGCCGCGCTGCTGATGGTGCTGACGCCGGGGCCGAACATGATTTATCTGATCTCCCGTTCGATCTGCCAGGGACGCAAGGCTGGCGTGACCTCGCTGTTGGGTGTGGTAGCCGGATTTTTCGTTCACCTGTTCGCTGCTGCTGCCGGTTTGACCGCGGTGTTCCTGGCGGTGCCGATGGCCTATGAAGTCTTGAAGTGGGCCGGCGCGCTGTACCTGTTGTGGCTGGCCTGGCAAGCGGTCAAACCCGGTGCGCGGTCGCCGTTCGAGGCTCAACAGTTGCCGCCGGATTCGTCGCGCAAGCTGATCACCATGGGTTTTCTCACCAGCGCCCTGAACCCCAAGATCGCGGTGTTTTACCTGTCGGTGTTTCCGCAGTTCATCACGCCCGAGCACGGTTCGGTGTTCACGCAAAGTATCGTTTTGGGCCTGACCCAGATCAGCGTCAGTTTCAGTGTCAATCTGCTGATCGCACTGTTTGCCGCGGGCATCGCCTCATGGTTCGTCAACAACCCGAGCTGGCTGGCGTTGCAGCGTTATTTCATGGGTTTTGTACTGTCGGCGCTGGCGCTGCGGCTGATGCTTGAACAACGCCGGATGGCTTGAACATGTGGATTCAGCGCCTGGATACCAGCCATGCACTGGACTATCGGGCGCTGATGCTCGAAGCCTATGACCGGCATCCGCAGGCGTTCACCTCCAGTGTGCGCGAGCGTGCGTCAATGCCGCTGAGTTGGTGGGAGTCGCGCCTGACCGGCAAGCTCGATGTGGTGCTTGGCGCGTTCGAGGAGGGCAAATTGGCGGGCATCGCCGGCCTGGCCTTCGAACCCCGGGAAAAGGCCCGGCACAAGGCGACGCTGTTTGGCATGTACGTGTCAGACCACGTGCGCCAGCGGGGGATTGGCCATCAACTGGTGCAGGCGGTTCTGGCCGAGGCGCGGAGCCATCAGGGCTTAAGGCTGATCAAATTGACCGTCACCGCGGGCAACGATGTCGCGTTCAGCCTGTACCGGCGCTGCGGTTTCATTCAGTTCGGTCTGGAACCGATGGCGGTGCGGGTGGGTGAGGAATACTTCGACAAAATCCACATGTGGCGCGAAATCTGAAATTCCCACGACCCCTGTAGGAGCGAGGCTTGCCCGCGAAAGGGACGATGCGGTGTTCAGACAGACCGTGTCATCGTTCTTCGCGGGCAAGCCTCGCTCCTACAGGGGATGTGTCGCTTTAGCGGACGGCACTCACCCCATCCAAAGTCGAAAACGATGTGTCCTTGGCCGTCAGCAGAAAATCGCGCATGTACGGCGCATCCAGCATGTCAGCCCGAATCCCCGCATACAGCGTCGCAAACAAGCCTTTCTCGCCCAGCCGCTTGGCCTTCACGTAGCCCCGTGAGCTGTATTCATGCAGCGCCCAATGGGGCATGCCGCACACGCCGCGTCCGCTGGCCACCAGCTGCATCATCATTACCGTCAGTTCCGAGGTGCGCACCTGGGCCGGTTCGACGTCGGCCGGTTCCAGGAAACGGGTGAAGATGTCCAGCCGGTCACGCTCCACCGGGTAAGTGATCAAGGTTTCGGTGAGCAAGTCTTCCGGGACGATGTACGCCTTGCTCGCCAAGCGGTGCTGATTGGCCACTGCGAGCATGGCTTCATAGGTAAACAGCGGCACATAGGTGATCCCGACCAGGTCCACCGGGTCGGACGTGACCACCAGATCCAGATCGCCGCGGGCCAGGGCCGGGAGCGGGGCGAAGGAGAAGCCTGAGGCCAGGTCCAGTTCGACTTCCGGCCAGGCATCGCGGAACTGGTCGATGGTCGGCATCAGCCACTGGAAGCAACTGTGACACTCGATTGCCATGTGCAAGCGCCCCGCGGTGCCACCGGCCAGACGACTGATATCACGCTCGGCAGCGCGCAGCAGCGGCAGGGTCGCATCGGCCAGTTGCAGCAAGCGCAAACCGGCGCTGGTAAAACGCACGGGTTTGGTCTTGCGCACGAACAGCGGCATGCCCATGCGCTCCTCCAGCTCCTTGAACTGGTGGGACAGCGCCGACTGGGTCAGATGCAGGCGATCGGCCGCATCCACCAGGCTATCGGCTTCGCGCAAGGCGTGCAGGGTCTTCAGGTGACGGATTTCAAGCACCGCAGGGCTCCATGAGGAAAACTTATGATCAACACGAAAAGGTTGAGTTTGTCTCATGTTGGGTGGGCTGTCGACAATAGCCCCATCTTTTACCCCAAGAGCACATTCGACATGGCCGTTGCCCACTCCCTGGATTTCCCGCGCATCGACGCCGACCGCGAACTGAAAAAAGCCCTTGAGTCCTACTGGAAGGTCGATCTTGACCAGAACGCGCTGTTCCATGAAGTCGAAGAAGCCAAGGCCCTCGGTCACACCGTCAAACCCATCATCATCGGACCGCTGACTTACCTGTGGCAGTGTAAGGCAAAAGGCAATGACGTCGACAAACTCGACCTGCTGGACCGCCTGCTGCCGATCTACGGCGAGATCCTCGGCCGCCTCGCTGCCCAAGGCGTGGAGTGGGTGCAGATCGACGAACCGATCCTCACCCTTGACCTGCCACAGGAATGGAAAAACGCTTTCGAACGTGCCTACAACATCTTGCAATATTCGCCGCTGAAAAAACTGGTGGCGACCTGCTTCAGCGGTCTGCAAGACAACCTCGGTCTGGCCGCCGGCCTGCCGGTGCAAGGCTTGCACATCGATGCGGTGCGCGCGCCCGACCACCTGCTGCACGTACTCGATCGCCTGCCGACCTACAAGATTCTCTCGGTGGGTCTGGTCAACGGTCGCAACGTTTGGCGCTGCGAGCTGGAGCCCGTGCTCGCCCAACTGCAATTTGCCCAGGAACGTTTCGGCGACAACCTGTGGGTCAGCAGTTCCTGCTCGCTGCTGCACAGCAATACGGTGGCGGCGGCTGCGTAGTCAGCTGTCTTAAATTCCTGCTGCGCATGCTCTGACGCCTTCGTACAGGGTTTTGTGTCGCACATAAATCTGTGAACGACACAAATCCTGTAGGAGTGAGCCTGCTCGCGATGCGGGCGATTCGGTTTCGAAAATGACCGCTCGGCACTGTTCATCAAACTGTCACGGAACTGTGGCAGCGCACTTGAACAAACTTCATCAGACTCGCGCTCTACTGGGGTTCTGCGTTTCGGTGTTTTTCATGCGTGCTTTGTTTTTATCAACGGCCATTTTTCTGGCCGCACTTTTCAGCCTGCCGTCCTTGGCAGCGTCTCGTTGCGATGTGAATGTTCCGACCGAACGGGTCGATCTGGCGCAGGTGAGCCTGGCTTTCCAGAGCATCGGCCGTGCGTCGGACCCTGCATTGTTGTTGGTGATGGGGCTTGGCGGACAGTTGATTCACTGGCCCGACGAAGTCGTGGTTGCGTTGTGTCAGCAAGGTTTCAGGGTAATTCGCTATGACAATCGCGATGTCGGCTTGTCGACCTGGCGGCAAGCACCGGTCGAGGCCAACCTGACCTTCGAAGTGCTGCGCTACAAACTCGGGTTGCCGGTGTCGGCTCCGTACTCACTGACCGACATGGCGGATGATGGCCTGGGTCTGATGGATGCATTGCATATTGAACAATTCCACGTGCTGGGGGCGAGCATGGGCGGGATGATCGCGCAGCACATGGCGGCCATGGCACCGCAGCGGGTCGAGAGCCTGACCCTGATCATGACCTCGTCCGGTGCCGAGGGTTTGCCGGCGCCGAGTGCGGCGTTGGTACAGTTGCTCGCGCGCCGTGGCGCACCGAATCGCGAAGTGGCCCTGGAGCAACAGGCCGATCTGCTGGCGGCGCTGGGCAGCCCGACGGTGAGCGATGATCGGCAGGCGTTGTTGCATCAGGCGGCGCTTTCGTATGACCGGGCGTTCAATCCCGAGGGCGTGAAGCGCCAGATCATGGCGATCCTGGCCGAGCCGAGCCGGGTGGCGCTGCTCAATCAACTGCGCGTGCCGGCGCTTGTGGTGCACGGCACGGCTGATCCATTGTTGCCGGTGATGCATGGCGTGCATTTGGCGGCGCATCTGCACGGCAGTCAGTTGAAGCTGATTCCCGGGTTGGCCCATCGTTTTCAGGAGGCGTTCAAGGCACCGTTGCTCGCGGCGGTATTGCCATATTTGCGTGCTCATCGTGAAGACACTTCGCATTGGGCGCAGATCGAACCGGTGGCTGAACACAACCTCCTGTAACACCCCAATCTGTAGGAGCCGGCTTGCTGGCGAATCAGGCGATGCGGTGTCTCAGGCATACCGTCTTCGCTGGCAAGCCAGCTCCTACAGGGATTGGGATTGCGACCACATACGGGTGTATCGTTCGACCTTTCCCGCGCGTTTCAGCCAGCGAGGTGTGCAATGAGTTCCCCCTTGAAAATCGATTTCGTCAGCGACGTGTCCTGCCCCTGGTGCGTCGTCGGTCTGTACGGCCTGACCCGAGCCCTGGAGATTTTGCGTGACGAGGTCCGAGCCGAGATCCGCTTTCAGCCTTTCGAACTGAATCCGAAGATGGGCCCCGACGGGCAGAACATCACCGAGCACATCACCGAGAAGTACGGCTCGACACCGGAGCAGTCGCAAAAAAATCGCGAGATGATCCGCGCGCGCGGTGCCGAGGTCGGGTTTGCGTTTCGCACCGATGGCAACAGTCGCATCTACAACACCTTCGATGCCCACCGCTTGCTGCATTGGGCGGGTCTGGAAGGGCTGCAACTGCCGTTGAAGGAAGCGTTGTTCAAGGCGTATTTCACTGACGGGGGCAACCCGTCCGACCCCACTCAGCTTGCACTGGTAGGCGAAAGCGTCGGGCTGGATCGGCAGCGGGCCGAGGCGATTCTGGCGTCGGATGAATTTGCCGAAGAGGTTCGCCAGGAGGAACAGCTGTGGCTGTCCCGCGGCGTCAGTTCGGTGCCGACCGTGGTTTTCAACGGCCAGTACGCCGTTACGGGTGGACAACCGGTGGAAAGCTTCGTCGGGGCGATTCGCCAGATCATGAGTGAAGCGAAGGGCGGCACCGTTAACGGCTAATACCCTACCCCCTGTAGGAGCGAGCTCGCTCGCGATGGACGTCAACTTTAACGCGCCCTGTCTGGATGATCGCGTTGCTTGGGCGTTTTTCGCGAGCAGGCTCGCTCCTACAGTTGAAAACCATCCACTGCCCTTCAGCGCACAATCTTGTCCACATGAATCCCCAGTTTTTTCAGCCGGTACCAGAAACTGCGCTCGGATATCCCGATCAACTGCGCAGCCGCTGCCTGCACGCCATTGCTCTGGGCCAGGGCGGCCAGAATGTAGGTCTTTTCGACCTCCGCCAGCGCGGCTTCAAGGTCCGACGGCACGTTAGTGCCTTCGCTGAGGATGGCGTTGTTGGCGGCCGGTGATGAAGCAAACAGATACGCGGGCAGATCATGGTCTTCAATCACCGCCCCTGAGGCGACGATGGTCGCGCGCTCCACGCAGTTTTGCAGTTCGCGGATGTTGCCCGGCCACGAATAATTGGCCATGGCCTGCAACGCTTGCGAACTGAAACCGGTGATGCGTTTGCCTGCCGTGGCGCCCAGGGTGTGGGCAAAATGGCGGGCCAGCGCGGCGATGTCTTCGACCCGCTCGCGCAGGGCGGGAAGGGGAATCGGGAATACATTGAGGCGATAGTAGAGATCTTCGCGAAACTCCTTGTTGGCCACCGCTTCCAGCAAATTTTTGTTGGTGGCGGCGATGACCCGCACATCGACCTTGCGCTCGCGGGGATCGCCCACCGGTTCGATCACCCGCTCTTGCAGGGCCCGGAGGATTTTCGCCTGCAAGGCCAGCGGCATTTCACCGATTTCGTCGAGAAACAGCGTGCCCTTGTCGGCCTGCATGAAGCGTCCGACCCGGTCGGCCACGGCCCCGGTGAAGGCACCTTTGCGATGGCCAAACATTTCGCTTTCCAGCAATCCTTCGGGTATGGCCGCACAGTTCACCGCGACGAAGGGTTTGTCGGCGCGATTGCCATGTTTGTGAATCGCCCGGGCGACCATCTCCTTGCCGGTGCCGCTCTCGCCGGTCAGCAGGATCGTCGCGTTGCTTTCTCGTACCGAATCGATGGCGTGCAGCACCCGTCGGAAGCTCGGGCTGTCACCGATCAGGCTGTCAATCTGCTGGTGTTCGTCGAGTTCGGCGCGCAGGCGCTGGTTGTCTTTGAGGATGTCGCGAAATTGCAGGGCTTTGTTGACGGTGATGTCCAGTTCATCAATGTCGAACGGCTTGGCGATGTAGTCGAAGGCGCCGTTGCGCATAGACTGCACGGCGTTTTTCACCGTGCTGTAAGCGGTCATGACGATGACCGGCAACTGCGGAAAGCGGCTTTTGATTTCCGCCAGCAATTGCGGGCCGTCCATGCCGGGCATACGCCAGTCGCTGATCACCAGGTCGATGTCTTCGACTTCCAGCACCTTGAGTGCATGCAGCCCATTGCCGGCGGTGAACACGCTAATGCCGTTCTGACTTAACGCCGAGGCCAGCAGGTCGCAGAGCTTGGGCTCGTCATCGACCACCAGTACGTTATGTGTCATCGCTGCCCTCATCGAAATCTTCACCATTGGCCGGAATGTACAGGCTGAATGTGGCCCCGGCATCTTTTTCACTGGCGCACTCGATGCGCCCGTCATGACTTTCCATGATCGAGAACACCTTCGCCAGACCCAGCCCGGTGCCGGAGGCCTTGGTGGTGACGAACGGCGTGAAAATTCGTTCGAGCATGTCCGGTGCAATGCCCTGACCGGTGTCGCCGATGCTGATCACGGTGTACGGCCCATCGCTGCTGATCCCCAGGGTCAGGCGGCCCCCGCCGGGCATGGCGTCGATGGCGTTGACGATCAGGTTCAGGCCGGCCTGCTTGAGCTGCCGGGCGTCGGCGTGAACCGTGGCTGCGGGAGCCTGATCGTCGATGCGCACATCGATGTTGTGGCTGGCCAGTTCCGGGGCGCAAAAACCCGCCAGATCCTCCACCAATAACCGCGCCGGTTGCGTCGAGCGCATGGGTGCGCTGGGCTTGGCGAAGTCGAGGAATTCGGTGATCAAGTCGTTGATACGGCTGACTTCGCTGACCACGTATTCCAGGTGTCGCTTGTCGTTCTCGGGCAGATCGGCGCGCCGATGCAGCAGCTGTGTGGCGGTTTTGATGATACCCAGCGGGTTGCGGATTTCATGGGCCAGGCCCATGGCGACTTCGCCCAGCGCATGCAAACGGTCGCGACGGCGCAACTGCGACTCCAGATGCTGCAACTCGCCGAGACGTTCACTCATGTGGTTGAAGGTGCTGCTCAACTCTGCGAGCTCATCAACGCCGGTCACCGGCAAGCGTTGGCGATAGTCCCCGGCGATCACCGCTTGAACGCCACGGGCGAGACCGCGCAAGGGTTTGGTCAAGCGTTGGGACACCAGCCAGCCGACCGTAAGAGAGGCCGCCGAGCTGAGCAGGAAAATCAGGATGAACAGGTTGCTCTGATTGACCAGTCCCAAAAGGCTACTGTGACGCAGCAGGCCACTGAAGATCACGCCTTGCAGCTCACCGTTCTCGTTGAGAATCGGCCGGTAGATGCCGCTGTAGCGGTTGGTGAATTGCTCGATCGGCTGCTTGGTGCTGCGCAGGATCTGTTCGATTGTTTCCGGTACGGCCGCCGGGTGATCTTCAAAGCGCTGGGTGGAAAAAATCTCCGAGAAGTCATCGCCCTTCGCCAGGTACAGCCGCAAGTCAAGGGAATGCACATCGGCCACGCTGGTAAGGAAACTGCTGTCCAGGTAAGTGGCAATCACCAGCTTGTATCCGACACCCTCCTGTTCGGTCTCAAAAGTCGAGACCACCGTACCGGTCGCCACGCCTCCGACTTGCAGGGTTTGCAGGACGGCTTTGGGTGCGATGCTGATCTGGCGGACGATGTCGTCGGCGGCGGTACTGAACAGCACTTTGTGGTCACTGTTGCGTACCAGCGCCACCACGTCGATTCCCATGGAGTCAGCAATATCGGCGGTCAGCTTATCGTTTCGAGTCGTCAACTGATCGGTGGGTGGGCGTGTGTAGCGCAAGAACAATTGCGCGGCCCGGGCGTTTTCCCGCAGGATTTCGCTGATCTCGTCTTCAACGATTTTGGTCGATTCCTGCAGCCAGATTCGCACGTTGCTGTCGAAAATCTGCGACAGCGTGGTGGCCGCCAGTTCGGCCGCAATCATGGTCGGGATCACGCTGACCAGCCAGAATGCCAGCACCAGTTTACGTTGCAGGCTCCAGCCGGAGAGGGCGAAAGGTCGGGCGTCGGGGCGTCGGTCTTTGGTCATCATGCTTCGCTTATTGCTGCTCGCTTATCGCAGCAGCCATGGCAGGGTCGGATCGGTCCGGGCGGATAAACATTTTTACCAGCCGCAACAGGCTGTCGAGCAGGCGGTTGCGGTGGCGGAAAAACACGGTGTTGCCGGTAAACGAGCACCCCAGGCGCAGCTTGTTGGCATAGCCGGCCTGGCCGCACGCATAGATCGCAAGGCCGTGTTCAATACAGTAGTCGACATTGGTCAGCCAGCTGCGCACGTACAGGTTGTGCTCGCGGGTTTTGCTCAGGTCGTGGGCAAAGAACTTGTCCACCAGGCGCTGCTCGTCCAGCAGCACCAGATTGAAAGCCACCAGCTCTTCGCCCAGCCAATAGAGCACACATGCCGCGCGCTTATCGAGGTGTTCCAGCACTTGTCGGAAGTAGCCCGGTGGCAGGCGCTCGAAGGTCAGGTCGCTGCGGGCGAGCGTGGCTTCGTAAAGCTGCATCATTCGCGGGAGCTGGTCTTGCACCGAACGTCGCCATTCGATGCGCGGGCCTTGGCCGCGCAGGGTGCGGCGCAAGTCTTTGCGGGTGGATTTGCCTAGGGTGCCGAGGTAGGCGTCGACGGAGCCGAAGGTAATCGGCAATTGGGCACTGGGCAGACCGGGCATATTTTGCAGCCCCGCGTCATGGCAGGCCTGCAACCACTGTGGGTCACGGTGCGAGGCGTCCTTGACCGCCAACAGACCGATGCCGGCCTGATCGGCATCCTTGCGCGCCAGATTCAATAGTTGTTCGAGCAGGGCAGGGCGCCGATTCGTGGCGATATGCCGGGCTGTGCCGACATGGCACTGCTCGGCCACCGGCGAGCCGAGGGCGTAGAGGCGCACATCGAACAGCCCCGGCCAGCAGCGCCGCAACCGTTCGCTGATGCGTTTGCCCAGGCCTTGAACCGTGGTGTCCAGCGAGTATGCGGTGGTGAACGCCACGGCTGCCGCAATCAATACATCGCCTTCAAACAGCGCCAGATAGCGCCATTGAAAATCGGCAATGCCCGAGCGTTCAACGGCCCGGTAGTAATCCCAATTCTCCAGTTCGTCGGGGAAACAGTCATTCCAGGCACCGCGGTCGAGGGCTTCGATCGTCGAAAAGGCGAGGGCAGTGATCACTTCGTTTCCTTAAAATTGCTCACAATTGCGGCCGTTACCCGATCTCCTGTAGGAGCGAGCTTGCTCCGGGCGGCGTTTCGACGATGGTCGTCAACGATAACGCGGGATTTCAGGATGAACGCGGCGCTCTTGAGTCCATCGCGAGCAAGCTCGCTCCTACAGGATTGCGTTGTGGGGCGGTTGCTTGTCGCATGAAGCGGTGCTGGATAAAGTCCGCGCTCAACTCCACCACGCGCCGGTATTGCAGGTCGACGGTGATCATGTGATAGCAGTCGTCCAGCAGGACTTTCACTACCGGTCCACCGAGTTTGCGTTCCACGTAATCGGCGTTCCAGCGGCTGGTGATGTCGTCTTCTCGCGAGTGCAGCACCAACGCTTGGGTGGTGATCTGTGGCATGCGTTTTTTCACCGCCGCCACCAGTCGATGCAACTCCCGAACACTCACGCCGGACATGGACAGCAGCCCGGCATTGCTGCTTTCGCCCGCCTTCATCTGTCGCTCGACGATTGCCCGCAGGCGTTCGTCCTTGATGCCAAAGGGGGATTTTTCGTTGAAGCGGCACAGGTGCACCCCAAACGGAATCGACATCACCAGGCTGCTCAATTTCGCGATCCAGGGCATGTTCCAGCCGTCGTAACGCAGCGTCGTCGAGTACAGCATCAAGCCTTCGATCTGCCCCGGATGCTCGGCTGCCAGATACATCGACAACACCGCGCCCATGGACAAACCGCCGACGAACACGTGCTCGTGTTTACGCCGTATACCGACGAAGGTGTTGCGCGCGCTCTCGTACCAGTCGCGCCAACCCGTGGCTTGCAGGTCTGCATTGTCACCGCAGTGGCCGGCCAGGGTCGGTACGTAGACGGTGTGTCCGGCCTTGGCCAGTCCCATGGCGACCCGGCGCAGTTCTGTCGGGGTGCCGGTGAGGCCGTGGATCAACAGCACCGCGACCTCCCCGCTGCCGAGAATGAATCCGGCGCTGCCTTCGCCCATGTCTATTGCATCGGGTGAAAGCGCGGCGTTCATCGTTGCATCGCTCGGTGCAGCAGACGATCGAGCAGGGCGATACCCAGATCGATTTCCTGATAGCTGATCTCCAGCGACGGTGCCAGGGTGATCACGTTCTTGTAGTAACCACCCACATCGAGGATCAGACCCAGGCGTTTGCCGTCGATTTCGATGTCGCCCTTCATGCCTTCTTCGACCATGAAGTCCAGTGTCGCCTTGTCCGGCGTGAACCCGTCCGGGCCGCAGATTTCGCAACGCAGGGCCAGACCCAGACCGTCGACGTCGCCGATGATCGGGTAGCGCTTCTGCAGGTCTTTCAAGCCTTCAAGGAAGTACGCGCCTTTGTTCATGACCATCGCGCCGTAATCGACTTCGCTGGTCATCTTGAACATTTCCAAGCCCACCGCAGTACCTAGCGGGTTGGAGGCGAAGGTCGAATGTGTCGAACCCGGCGGGAAGACTTTGGGGTTGATCAGCTCTTCCTTCGCCCAGATGCCGCCCAGCGGATTGAGGCCGTTGGTCAAGGCTTTGCCGAAGACGATCACATCCGGTTTGACGTCGAAGTGCTCGATCGACCACAGCTTGCCGGTGCGATAGAAACCCATCTGGATTTCGTCGACCACCATCAAGATGCCGTGCTGGTCCAGCACATGCTTGAGTTCGCTGTAGAAGTTCATCGGCGGGATCACGTAGCCGCCGGTGCCCTGGATCGGCTCGACGTAGAACGCTGCGTACTCGCTCTGGCCGACTTTCGGGTCCCAGACGCCGTTGTATTCGGTCTCGAACAAGCGCGCGAATTGCTGCACGCAGTGGCTGCCGTACTCTTCCTTGGTCATGCCTTTCGGGCCACGGAAGTGGTAAGGAACGGGATGAAATTGGCGCGCTCGCCGAAGTGGCCGTAGCGACGGCGATAGCGGTAGCTGGAGGTGATCGACGATGCGCCGAGGGTGCGCCCGTGGTAACCACCCTCGAAGGCGAACATCAGGCTCTTGCCGTTCGTGGCGTTGCGCACCACTTTCAGTGAGTCCTCGATGGACTGCGAGCCACCGACGTTGAAGTGCACCCGGCCGTCGAGGCCGAATTTTTTCTTCGCATCAACGGCGATCATTTCCGAGAGTTCGATCTTGCCCTTGTGCAGGTACTGGCTGGCGATCTGCGGCAGGGTGTCGATCTGCTGTTTCAGCGCGTTGTTCAGGCGCGGGTTGGCGTAGCCGAAGTTGACCGCCGAGTACCACATTTGCAGGTCGAGGTACGCTTGATCGCTGGTGTCCCAGACATAGGAGCCTTCGCAGCGGCTGAAAATCCGCGGCGGTTCGATGTAGTGGACGGTGTCGCCGTAGGAGCAGTATTTGGCTTCTTTTTCCAGCAGAACCTGGTCTTCAGCGGTGGCGATTCGAATATCAGACATGATGGAAGAGTTCCTGTGTTTCCGAATTGAGGGTTTCGGTGCTGAAAGAAGTGGCGTTGGCGGCACTGGCGTTTGGTAGCAGGGCCAACAGGGCAGGGAGTTCGGCGAAACTGTCGAACCGGGCATAGGTAATGCCGTTGCGCTCGCAGTGCTCGGCCAGGCGATCCTTGGCGAACACAAAATCGGCAGTGGCGGCCACGCACATGTCGGACTGACCGTCACCGATCACCAGCACGCGCCTGGCATTGGGCGTGGATTTGCATTTGCAGTTGCCGGCAGCGGCGCGGCAGGCATCGCTGGCGTGCGGGAAGTCGATGCGCCAGCTGTCGTGATCGAGCTGACGCAAGCGGTTGGCGAGGATCGGCAGGAGGCTGACATAGTTGCGCGCCAGGATCCGCGCGATGCCTTGTTCGATACCATCGCTGACCACTTCAAGGGACGCGCCGAGACCGATGACGTGGTCGACGAAGTCGGGAAAGTCCGGATCGATTTCGATGCTATCGAAGAATCCGAGCAGCTCGGTCGGCGTCGCCTTGACCAGCGAGAGCTGGCGGCTGAGGCATTCACGGGAACCGATATCGCCGGCCAGCCACTCGTCTTCGATCGCTTCCCAGCTCGGGTCGGCGAATCGTTGGAGGATGCTGTCGATCACGTCGGTGCGGGTGATGGTTCCGTCGAAATCACACACGATATGCCAGTCAATCATCTGTTTTACCTATTGGGCCTGACGCGCTGTCTGCGCTTGCCAATGCGGTAGAGCAGGGACTGTGCCAATCGTGTCCGGCCCAGCAGGGCTGGGGTTCTGTCAGGTTTGGATGTTGACGAAGCTACAATTTTTGTAGGTCGCTACAAACAACATGAGTGCTTGCTTGGTCGAGGGAATCGGGGGATTGATGCGCGCATGTCCCGTTAAAGGAATTGCCTCATGTCGAGGATTACCGTGGCGCTGTTTGCAGCGCTGACCTGCCTTTCAATCAACGCCAGGGCCGAAGGCATTACCGGTGAAGCCGGGCTTGGCCTCAGCTATCAACCCCATGATCCGACCGGCAGTCGCTACGAAAGCCGGCCAGTGCCGTACCTTGATCTGGACTGGGGCGACGTCAGCCTGAGCACCGATGACGGGCTGACCTGGAATGCGTTCAAAGCCAATGGCTTCAGCGCCGGGCCGTACGTGAATTACCTGCCAGGGCGGACCTCCAATGGCCAGTTGCGTGGCCTGCGCGACGTGCCGGATATGGGCGAGGTGGGCGGGTTCGTGCAGTACGCGCCGGCCGATTTCTGGCGGGTGTTTGCCTCTGTTGGCCAGGCTGTCGGTGGGGGGCACGGGCAGGGTGGAGTGCTTGGGCGGGTCGGTGGGGAGCTGGGTTATCCAGTGGGCGGCGGCGTGATTGGCAGCACCAACCTCACGGCCCATTTCGCCGATGCCCGGCAAACGCAGACCTATTTCGGCGTCAGTGCCGATGAATCCCAGGCCTCGGGAATTCGCCGCTACAACGCTGGCGGTGGGTTGCAGAACGTGGCGTTGACCCAGAGCTTCGAGTTTCCACTGGCACCGCACTGGTCGTTGCTGACCAGCGCGAGCTGGATTCACCTGACGGGTTCTGCGGCGGACAGCAGCATTGTCAAAGCCGTCGGGCGTGCAGACCAGGTTGAAGCGCAGGTGGCGATTGCCTACAAGTTTGACTAGAGAGTTTTATTGGCCTGGCTGACGCCTTCGCGGGCAAGTCGGAACGCCGCCCGCTCGCGCCTACAGGGGATTTGGGTCAACTGTAGGAGCGAGCGGGCGGCGTTCCGACTTGCCCGCGAAGAGGCCTTTGTGATCAACACAAATCTACTTTTCCTCACCCTCGGCCAGCAACGCAATCCCGCCCATGATCACCGCCACACCCACCCAGTGCAGCACGCTGATCTGCTCCCCAACCCCAGCCACGACCCCAGCAGCACCCCGACAAACACCAGTGAACTCAAGGGAAACGCCAGGGACAGACTGCTGCGCCGCAGATCAGCATCCACACAAAAACGCCCCGATGTAGCAGGCAATCGCCAGCCACACACCAGGATTGACCGCCACGGCGAGCAGCCATTGCAGGTTGAAATCCATTTGCCCCAGTTGATCGCCGCCCACTTGGTGGCGATCTGGCCGGCGCTTTCGAAGCCGATCAGCAGCGCCCAAAGGACGATGGTGCCGAGGCGTTCGTGCAGCCAGTCAGACTTGCTACTGATCATCGATTGACCTTCATCCATGAGCAACACACACGAGCATCACGCCGCCGTAATGACCAGCGTGCCAAGCCAGCGCCGACGGCTGACGGATTCGCCGAGGATCATTTTGCCGGCCAGCACTACGCCGCAATAAGCCAGTGCCGCTGCCGGAAACAACAGGCTCAGTGGCGCCCGGGACAGCGCTTCGAGCCAGACGAAAAACTCGATCACATAGGCGCCGATGCCGCACCACAGCAGTGGGGCGTTGAACACCTGCCCCCAGAACGCGTTCAGGCGAAACCCGCCTTCCAGTTCCGGCAAACGGTCCAGGCCGAGCTTGAAACAGAGCTGGCCGATGACGTCCAGCACAATGGAAAATGCCACCAGAACGATTACAGTCAAGTTCATGGGAACAGCTCCTCGAACAACTCGATCAGGGCCTGATTGGTCGTGGCGTTGCGCAGCAGATCTGCTTCGCTCCAGCGCTCCGCCGGGGGCTGGTCGGACCTGGCTTCCCAGCGTTGAAGGCGTTGCTGAACGCCGGGCGGGCGTACTCGCCACAGATGTCGATGCCGAGGATGCGTTTACTGGCCGCGAGCACACGAATCGCCTGCAACAGATGACTCAAGCGCATGCCGCCCTGATCCCAGTTGGTCGCCGCGTCTTCGCTGGCCAGCACATCCTTGTCGATGGTGATCCACACCGCTTTGGTGGGCAGGTGGCGACCAGTTGCTGGAGAAATTGCGACCAGTCCAGCCCGGACAGGTTGCGCCAGTGCAGCAGGTTTTCCTGTTGTCGATGCCCGGCACCGTCACCGATCATGCCCCAGATTTTCGAGGGCGGACGCTGCCAGGGGAATATCTGCAAAACACCGCGTTCGAGCGCACGCAGATTGCCGCCCTTGAACTGCGGATTTTGCAGGTCATCGCTGCACGGACCGAGGGTGACGATGCGCTGGATATTCGGCAGTTTCAGCGCCTGATTGACCCACGAACCGCAATGTCGGCGCGGGGCGAATCGGACCCAGTCAGGGTGGTTGTCAAAGTGGATCAGGCTTACCGGCTCCGGCAAGTCGGTCAGAAAGGCCGGGGTCAAATGGTGGTAGTCGCCGGAACCGACGAAGAAAATTTCCGGCTGCGGGCCTGTGTGCCGGGCCTTTGCTGCAGGCGTTCGGTAAAGCGATGCCAGGTGCGTTCACTTGACCACAGCCGCAGTTTCGGGCCGAGGTCGAGCAGGTCAAGGCGTTTGGCGCGGCCGCTTTCGAGCAACTGCGCGATGGGGCCTGGGCAGTCAGGCTGTGGTCGAGATCTAAAATGTTCAAGGTCAGGATTTTCCCTTGGCAGGCCTGCCAGACACCGGCTTCATCGATCATGAAGGCCGGCCGGGGGGCTTTTGGGGGTAAATGCAAGGGATGGGCCAGCCACGAACGATCGGACACCATCCTGTTGTTGTAGGAGCGAGGCTTGCCCGCGAAGAGGCCGGTACATTCAACATGGATGGCGACTGACTCGACGCCTTCGCGGGCGAGCCTCGCTCCTACAAGGGCAGTGTAGTGTTCAGGCTTGGAAGCGTACCCAGACGCTGACGAGCACAGTCGCAGCCATCAACCACGCCACCGCCGCCACGGCCAGCGAAGCCTCCAGCCGCATCCGGTCCACCATCACATACAAGGCCGCCAGGTAGACGAAATATGGAATGATCGACCACATGCCAAACACGATGGTGGTCTTCAGATCATCAATCGAGCGCCCCTTGCCGACGATGTAATGGGCGATCAGCGCAAAGGTCGGAAACAGCGGCACCAACCCGGCGATGTAATAGTTTTTGGTCCTGGCCAGGGCGGCGAGTATCACCACCACTGCCGCGCCCAGGGTTGCTTTGAGAATCAGGTCCACACACGTCTCGCTTAATGGCTCAGGCCGTACTTTTTCACTTTGTCGAACAGTGTGGTCTTGGCCATGCCCAGTTCCTGGCTGGCCTGAGTCAGGTTGCCGCCGCTGCGCTGCAAGCATCATCAACAGGTTGCGTTCGAAAGCTTCCACCGCTTCGGCGAAGGCCAGGCCTTGAGCGCTGCCGCCCGCGCCGGGTTTTTTGAAGGCCGGAAGACCGAGGGCAAAACGTTCGGCGACGTTACGCAGTTCGCGCACGTTGCCCGGCCAGTCGTGGCTCATCAGGGTCGACAGGGTCTGGTTATCCAGTTCCGGCGCGGTGCGGTCGAAACGCAGGGACGATTGCTGCAGAAAATATTGGAACAGTTGCAGGATATCTTCGCGACGTTCGCGCAGCGGCGGCAGTTCCAGGGTCACCACGTTGAGGCGGTAATAGAGGTCGCTGCGGAACTCGCCGGCCTTGCTCGATTGGTCCAGGTCGGACTTGGTCGCAGCGATGACCCGGCAATCCACCGCCACGCTCTGGTTCGAACCGAGGCGTTCGAGGGTGCGTTCCTGCAACACCCGCAGCAGTTTGATCTGCAGCGGCAGCGGCATGCTTTCTACTTCGTCGAGGAACAGCGTGCCGCCGTCGGCATGTTCGATCTTGCCGATCCGGCGTTTGCCAGCGCCGGTGAAGGCATTGGCTTCATGGCCGAAGATTTCGCTCTCGAACAGGTTCTCTGGCAGACCGCCGCAGTTCAGCGCAACGAATTGCTTGGTATGTCGGCGACTGAAGTCATGCAGGCAGCGCGCGACCAGTTCCTTGCCGGTGCCGGTTTCACCCTCGATCAGCACGTTGGCCGAGGTATCGGCGACGTTGGCAATAAGTTCGCGCAGGGTCTGCATGGCAGGCGAACGGCCGATGATCCGGCCTTCGAGGGAATCGCGCTCGGCCAGTTGCCGGCGCAACGACGAGACTTCCCGCGCCAGGCTGCGTTGCTCCAGCGCGCGGCGTGCCACATCCACCAGGCGTTCAGGGGAGAAGGGCTTCTCCATGAAATCGTAGGCGCCTTTCTGCATCGCACCGACGGCCATGGAAATGTCGCCGTGGCCGGTTATCAACACCACCGGCAAGCTGCGGTCGCGGGCCTTGAGGCGGTTCAGCAGCTCCAGGCCATCAATGCCCGGCAGGCGAATGTCGCTGATGACGATGCCGGCAAAGTTGTCACCCACCCGCTCCAGAGCTTCTTCCGCGCTGGCGACACCAACGCAGGGAATGTCTTCCAGCGTCAGCGCCTGCTGGCAGCCGAGCAGTACGTGGGGGTCGTCTTCGACGATCAAAACACTAAGGTCGTTGTTCATATTGGCTCGGCGGGAGTGGGCTTACCAACGGTAAACTGAGGACGAATGCGGTGCCACCGCTGGCCGGGTGCTCGACACCCAGATGACCGCCGGTGGCGGCGGCCAGGCTCGCAGAAAGGGTCAGGCCAAGGCCCAGGCCCTGTTCGCCGGGTTTGGTGGTGAAGAACGGTTCGAATAAATGCTTGCGCGCTTCGGCGTCGATGCCGTGGCCGTTGTCGCGGACACGCAGCCGATACTTGCCGTCGACTGTGTCGCCTTCGAGCCACAACACCGGCTGCGGCTGCGCCTGCATGGCATCGAGGGCGTTACCGATGAGATTGACCAGAATCTGCTCCAGACGGGTCTGGTCGATCTGCACCTGCACATCTTCGAAATGGCGGTGCAGTTGCAAATGGGCGTTTTCCACCCGTGCGCCGAGCAACTGCAAGGCGGCGTCCACGCCTTTGCCGAGGCCGGCCTGACCCTTGTCGTCACCGCGCCGGGCGAAGGAACGCAGGCTGGCGGTGATCCGGCCCATGCGGTCGATCAATTCGTTGATGGTCTTGAGGTTGGTGCTGGCCACGTCCAATTGACCGCGCTCGAGAAAACGCACGGTATTGCCGGACAGCGTACGCAGCGCCGCCAGGGGCTGGTTCAATTCGTGGGCGATGCTGGTGGACATCTGGCCGATGGCCGCGAGCTTGCCGGCCTGCACCAGTTCATCCTGAGCGCGACGCAGCGTCTCTTCGGCTTGACGCCGTTCGCGGATCTGGCCCTTGAGCCGTTCGTTGCTGGCGCGCAGGTCGACGGTGCGTTCGGTAATCCGACGCTCCAGTTGATTGTTGGCTTCCTGCAAGGCTTCCCGGGCGGCTAGGCGGGTGGCGATCACCTTGCGCCGCTCGTTCCAGGCGATCAACAGAAACGCCACGAGGGCAAACGCCACCGCCACCAGAATCCCCTGATTGATCGCTTCGCGGCGTAAATCCTGCAGCGGCGTCAGCAGGGTGAAATTCCACGGCGTATCGCTCAAGGGCCTGGTTTGAGACAGGTAGCTGATGTTTTCTTCGTCGGAAACCAGTTCGCTGTTGGCCGGAAAGGTCAGTTTCTCCACGCCTTCGGACAGGGTTTCCCGGGCCAGCGGTTGCAGTTCGTTGAGCGGGAACCAGTAATACTGAAGGCTGCGGGCCAGTTTTTCCTTGGTCTCATCGCTCAGTGGTACCACCGATTTCAAGCGACGCGCCGGATCGCTGGACAGAATAATGATGCCGTTCTCGTCGCTGACGAAGGCTTCCAGGCGCGCTCGCTGCCAACGTTCTTCCATGGCTTCGAGGCGGACCTTGACCACCGCGACACCGATGATCTTGCCGTGTTCTTCCAGGCCATGAGCCAGGTAGTAACCGGGTTCGCCGTTGGTGCTGCCGATGCCGTAGAAACGTCCTGGCTGACCGCGCACGGCGTTCTGGAAATAGGCACGGAAGGACAGGTCTTCACCGAGGTAACTGTCAACATCGCGCCAGTTGCTGGTGGCCATGACGCGACCGGTGGTATCCATCACGTAAATGGCCCGACTGCGGCTGCGCCGGTTCAGGCCTTCCAGGTAATCGTCGACCGTTTGCCGGTGTTCCGGGGTCGGGTCGGCCAGCAGTATCGAAACACTGGTTTCGAGTTCCAGCAGGCTGGGCAGGTAGGTGTACTTGCTGATTTCGCTTTCGACGGCGCGGGCGTGCAACTCCAGCTGGCGCTGGCCGTTTTCGCCGAGGCTGCGGATGCCGTAGTGCTCACTGACCCAGAAGCCGATATAACCCAGTCCGATCATCAGCGCGATGATCAGTGGCGGCAGGAACAGATGTCGAATCAGACGGGGTTTCACGGCGAGTGATGGCGACGCGGCGCGATAGAGATTGGGGTCGCATTTCATCACAGATGCCTTGGGTCAACCACAACACTTGCTCTCGATCCAATGCCGGCCCTTTGTAGGAGCGAGCTTGCTCGCGATGGTGTGTCATACGACACGGTGTATCTGACACTCCATCGCGAGCAAGCTCGCTCCTACACAGGGCAGCGGTGTGGCTTAGTGCTGCAGAATCTTGTTGAGGAAGTGCTGCGTACGATCGGCGCGATGGCTGATGTCGCCGAAGAACTCTTCTTTCTTGCAGTCTTCGATGATCTTGCCCGCGTCCATGAAGATCACGCGATCGGCCACTTTACGGGCGAAGCCCATTTCGTGGGTCACGCACATCATGGTCATGCCTTCGTGGGCCAGTTGCACCATCACGTCCAGCACTTCGTTGACCATTTCCGGGTCCAGCGCCGAGGTCGGTTCGTCGAACAGCATGACGATCGGGTCCATCGCCAGCGCACGGGCAATCGCCACACGCTGCTGCTGACCACCGGAGAGCTGACCCGGGTGCTTGTGGGCATGAGCCGAGAGGCCGACACGCTCCAGCAATTGCAGGCCTTTCTTGGTCGCTTCGGCCTTGCTGCGGCCCAGCACCTTGATCTGCGCGATGGTCAGGTTTTCGGTGATGGTCAGGTGCGGGAACAGTTCGAAATGCTGGAACACCATGCCCACGCGCGAACGCAGTTTCGGCAGGTTGGTCTTCGGGTCGGCAATGGACGTGCCGTCGACCACGATGTCACCTTTCTGGAACGGTTCCAGCGCGTTGACGCACTTGATCAGGGTCGACTTGCCGGAACCGGACGGCCCGCACACGACGATCACTTCGCCTTTTTTGACCTCGGTGCTGCAATCAGTCAGCACCTGGAAGTCCCCATACCACTTGTTGATGTTTTTGATAGAGATCATACGGCGAACCTTTTTTGCAGACGCTTGACCAGCTGCGAGGCGGCAAAGCTGATGATGAAGTACACGAGACCTGCGAAGATCAGGAACTCATTGGAGCGCCCAATGATGTCGCCACTGGCGCGCGAAGCATTGAGGAAGTCCACCAGGCCGACGGCGTAGACCAGCGAGGTGTCCTGAAACAGGATTATGCTCTGTTGCAGCAACAGCGGGGTCATCTTGCGGAACGCCTGCGGCAGGATGATCAGGCGCATCATCTGGCCATAGCTCATGCCCAGCGCTTGCGCAGCACCCATCTGACCCCGGGGAATCGACTGCACGCCGGCCCGGACGATTTCACAGAAGTACGCCGCTTCGAACATCATGAAGGCCACGATGCAGGAAGCGAACGCGCCGATCGGGGTGTCTTCGCCGGTGATCCAGCGCAGCACGAACGGCACCGCCAGGTAGAACCAGGTGATGACCAGCAGCAACGGAATCGAACGGAAGTAGTTAACGTAGGCGCCGGCAATGTTCGACAGCAGTTTGCTGTGGGACAGGCGCATCAGGGCCAGGATGGTGCCGAGAATGATCCCGCCAACCACGCCCAGGACCATCAGTTGCAGGGTCATGACCATGCCGTTCCATAAGCCCGGCAGGGACGGGATGATGCCCGAGAAGTCGAATTCCATCATTTACCCCCTACGGAAATCAGGCCTGGTACGGCGACTTTCTTCTCGACCATGCGCATCAGCAGCATCAGGCTCATGTTCATGGTGAAGTAGATCAGCGTGGCCAGGGTGAACGCTTCGAACAGGTTGGCGGAGAACTCGGCGGTCTGTTTGGTCTGCGCGAGCAGCTCCATCAGGCCGATCAGCGAGGCCACGGACGAGTTCTTGAAGACGTTGAGAAATTCCGAGGTGAGCGGCGGAATGATGATCCGGTAAGCCTGGGGCAGCAGCACGTTCCAGTAGATCTGCGGCAGCTTGAAGCCCATGGCGCGTGCAGCGGATTCCTGGCCTTTTGGCAGCGCCTGGATACCGGTGCGCACTTGTTCGCAGACCCGGGCAGCCGTAAACAGACCGAGACATACGACGACGCTTAGGTAGGCCGAGGTGGTCGGGTTCAGGTCCTGCTTGTACCACTCCTGCAGGTTTTCAGGCAGCAGATCAGGCACCAGGAAGTACCAGATGAACAGCTGAACCAGCAGCGGCACGTTACGGAAGAGTTCGACGTAGCAGGTGGCGATGCCCGACACGATGCGGTTCGGCACGGTACGCATGACGCCCAGAATCGAGCCCAGTGTCAGGGCAATGATCCATGCCACGATGGCGACGGCGATGGTCCAGCCCAAACCGGAGATGAACCAGTCGAGATAGGTCTCGCTGCCCACGCCGGTGGACTTGAAGAACACGCCCCAGTCCCAGTTGTAATTCATTAGGGTCTCCCCTCGGATTCGATCGATGTACAAGTACCCGCTTGGGGAAACTCCGTTCCCACCTGACCTTGATGGTCAGGCACACACGATCGGCTCGACAGCCACCGGTCCGAGTGTTTCCAGAAATGCCAGCAGGGAGTGACAACCTCCCGAAAGGGCAGTGGCCCTCTCAGGAGATAAGGTTAGTCAGAAATCAGGATTTCTTGTCGTCAGCCGCTTTATCGGTCGGCGTGGCGATCAGGGCCTTGAGCTCATTGCTCATCGGGAAGTTCAGGTTCAGGCCTTTTGGCGGGATTGGCTGCATGAACCATTTTTCGTAGATCTTGTTGATCTCGCCCGAAGCGTAGGTGGCCTTGATGGCGTCATCCACAGCCTTTTTGAACGGCTCGTCGCCTTTGCGCACCATGCAGCCGTAGATTTCGTAGGACTGTGGAGTACCGGTCACGGCCCAGTCAGTCGGTTTCTTGGCCTTGGCTGATTCACCGGCCAGCAGGGCGTCGTCCATCATGAAGGCCACGGCGCGGCCGGTTTCCAGCATCTGGAAGGACTCGCCATGGTCTTTGGCGGAGATGACGTTCATGTTCATCTGCTTGTCGGCATTCATCGACTTCAGGATGCGCTCGGATGTGGTGCCAGCGGTGGTCACGACGTTTTTGCCGGCCAGATCGCCGAAATCCTTGTACTGGGAACCTGCCTTGGTCAGCAGACGAGTACCGATTTCGAAGATGCCGACGGAGAAGTCAACTTGCTGCTGACGCTCGACATTGTTGGTGGTGGAGCCGCACTCGAGGTCCACGGTGCCGTTCTGCACCAGCGGGATACGGGTTTGCGAGGTGACCAGGTTGTATTTGACTTGCAGGTTCGGCAGGTCCAGGTCTTTTTTCAGGGCTTCGACGACTTTCAGCTGGATGTCGTGGGAGTAGCCGACCGGTTTGCCCGAAGCGTCTGCAATGTAGGAAAACGGAATGGAAGCGTCGCGATGTCCGAGGGTGATGACGCCGGACTCTTTGATCTTCTTCAGGGTGCCGGTGAGTTCGGCGGCGAAAACTGGAGTGCTGATCAGAGCGGCAGCAATGGCTGCGCCCAGGATATGGGGAACGATGCGCATCAAATTTTCCTCGACATTGTTTTTTTTATGGAGCCAGTTCATCGGCCTTTTGTGCTTCGAATGCCTGACGGCTCCTGAAGTGTTGCACAACAGACATTCGTCGAAGAAGTGTAGAGCATGACTCATGCCAGGCCAGGCTGAATGAATCAACTTATTGATATATAAGGAGATTAAAGTTTTTTTGCGCGAATTTTTACGTTGAATAATCCGGTTATCCGAACCGACCGGCAAGTCGCGTTCGGAAAACCGAATGGTGGCGGGGCGCAACCTGGTATCAGGGGTATTTGCGCTTGTCCGGTGCTGGCGGGAAGTATTGATACAACCAGGTTTCACTCAGCGTGCGGTCGTTGGTGCGAATGAACAGACGCAGTTCGACCGGTTCCACACTGTCGTTGGTCGGGTACCAGTCGAACAGGATGCGATAGCCCTTGATGTCATCGAGCACCAGCACGCTGAAATCCTTGACCTGCCCGTTCGAACACGTGACCACCGGTTCGATGCCGGCGCCTTCGGGCAAACGGTCCAGGCCGCCACCGGTGAAATCCACGGCAAAACGGCGTGCCCATACCTCAGGGTAATGCTCACCCGGCGCCCAACCTTCGGTGAACCCGCCCATCCCCGAACGAGTCGCGTGTACCCGCGCCAATGGTGTGCCAACAGGCGGCAGGGCGCTCCAGTAGAGCTTGTAGCCGTAGTTGAGCGAGTCGCCGGCCGCCACCGGTTTTTTCGGCGTCCAGAATGCGACGATGTTATCGAGGGTCTCGCCGGTCGTAGGAATTTCCAGCAGGTCGATAGAGCCTTCGCCCCACGGGGTTGTAGGTTCTACCCACAGACTCGGGCGTCGGCTGTACCAGTCGACGGTGTCCTGATAATTGGCGAACTCGTGATCGGTCTGCACCAGGCCGAAACCTTTCGGGTCATTATCCGCGAAGGCATTGAATTGCAGGGTGGCCGGGTTGTTCAGCGGGCGGCAGATCCACTCGCCGTTGCCACGCCACATCGCCAGGCGATCGGAGTCGTGGATCTGCGGGTGGATGGTGTCGCACATGCGGCGTTCGTGGGTGCCGCAGCTGAACATGCTGGTCATAGGCGCGATGCCCAATTGTTCTATCGCGGTGCGCGCGTTGACGTGGGCGTCGATCTCCATCACCACGCGCTCGGCCTGGCAATCGATATCAAAGCGGTAGGCGCCAGTGGCACTCGGGGAGTCGAGCAGGGCGTAGACCACGAAGCGGGTGCTGTCCTTGTCCGGCGTCTCGAACCAGAACTTGGTGAAGTCGGGGAATTCTTCGCGCTTCTTGGCGTAGGTGTCGATCGCCAGGCCGCGAGCCGACAAGCCGTATTGGCCGGTGGCGTCCACCGCGCGGAAATAGCTGGCGCCGAGGAAGGACACCACGTCGTGTTTATCCAGTTCCGGCGCCTTGAACAGCTTGAATCCCGAAAACCCCAGGTCGCCCGTGAGTTGCTTGGTGTCGACCGTGGTTTTTTCATAATTGAACAGCGACGGGTGGAAATGCACCTCGCGGGACATGCGGGTCTTGGGGTCAACACTGTACATGCGCACCGGTTGCTTGAAACCCATGCCGACGTGGAAAAACTGCACGTCCAGCTGACCCTTGAGCTCTTTCCACAGCGAATGGTCGCCGTCATAACGGATGGCGTTGAAATTCTGTGGGGTCATGGTTGCCAGGGTCGGTGGCAGCACCTGCTTGGTGTCCTGATAACGGTTGCTGGCGAGCTGCTTGGCCTGGATCTTCAGGGCGTCGAAGTCGAAGGCCTGGGCTTCACCGTCGGCGGTTTCGGTGGCTGCCCAGGCGCGGGCGGCGAGCAGGCCGGTGGCGGACAAACCGGTGTAGGCCGCGATAGCCATAGAGGCTTTGAGCAAGTTCCTGCGGTGCATAAATTCACCCTGTCGTGAACAATCCCGCGCCGTTCCTGGCGCGTACTGGATCAGAGATAACGGTTCGGACATGCCTTCGGCCAAACGCAACGGTCTTTAAACAGATGCCGAATAGCATAAACCGTTCGATCGCAGCGCAAAATTGATTGATGGCAAGACGCTGGCGCGGCAATGAAACAAGACGTTTCGGGAATTTTCCGACAGTGCCGTCTGATTTACAGGGCATTTCTGCTTTTTTTGACTAATTACTCTAAAAACCGCTTTTCAGCGCCGGGAATATTTCTATTCTGTGCTCATAACCGGTTTACGCCCTTCGGGCCGGTACGGTTCAGCTGCTCACGAGGCGTTGCTGAAAAAGGGTTAGGGCGATGCGGTTTCTGAAGTTTTCTTTGACGTAGAGAAGGACATCGTCCATGTCGAAAGTACAAGGCATCACTGAAATGTTGGGAATCTTTCCGTGCCTGGGTATCGGGAGGCGAAGGCGTCGGCTCAATAGCGAGGAGCTGAAGCTGGTGGAGCGGTATCGGGAGCTGTCGGAGAGTGACCGGATTGCCATGAGGTATCTGGTGGATGCGATGAGGAGTGTTTCGCGGTTTTGAGTGGATCTGGCTACCGTGAAAGCCATTTGGCTTTTACGGTAGCCAGGCTGGTCAATTTGCCTGCATTAGCGTCTGCAATGCCAGCGTTGATCGCCTGCCGCAGGGCCGATTGCTGGTTGAGCAGTTGGAGGTGATTCTCTGCATACGAGCCGTCACTTGGAATAATTTCGATGACGCTTCGTTTAGCGCTGCGAGTTTCGCTCATGATGAAAGTGACCCATTCGAATGTAATCCTATGTAGGAGCGAGCCTGCTCGCGATGGTGGTTAACGATTACGCGTGCTTGGTGGCTTTACGCGGCGCTCTTGAGTTCATCGCGAGCGAGCTCGCTCCTACAGGAGGACCAACTGATGTGAGGAATCGAACCAATGGGACGGACTGTGAAGTCTGTCCCTTTTTTATCCGCTCGATTTATCCCCTTCAGTTGCAAGTGCCAGCAATAGGGAAAGGGCGTTGTACCTGCATCAAATCAGGCATGTCCCGCCATTTGATCCATGCGTGATGTTGGTAATGCAGCAAAGGCACCGTGATTCCGGCCCAATGCAAGGCACTCAGGCTTGGCTGATCCTGCGCAGTTGCAGCGTGCGAATCACGCAACATCGGCACGACTTCATTACTCAGCCATTGGCGCAGGTTGCGGTTCTCCGGGACGAAGTGATGAACCAGCAAGGCGTACATGCCAGATTCACTGACCATCAGCGTTTCGATTGTTTTGCCGTCCTTGAGCAACCAGACGCTGCGACGCTGATCGGGGTCGAGCTTTAGGGTGAGTCGTTCATTCAAGGGTTTGCCCATCAGGCGCCCCAGATCCTGGACGCAGAACCAGGCTTGTTGATCTTGCATGAAGGCGTGGAGGAAACGGTTGTGGCGGGTGAAAACGGTTGGGGTAATGAAGGAACGAGTTTCAGATGGATTTGACGTGTGCATAAGCATTTTTCGACTCCAAGTTGTAAAGGGAGCCGCCACTCAATTGAGCGCGGTTGCGCCGTGTTGATTTTGCTCCGACTTCGACACCGGGCCGCTGTTTTGCAGCGACGGATGAAGCCTATCGGTCACGCGCTTGCGGCGCCACGTCTTTTCCGGAGACGCTGTTTGTAGGAATCGGTGTTTTAGCTAGAAGGCATGGTCTGTAGGAATTTCCTGTTTTTGCATGGGGCGCAGTGAAACAACACCTGAGCCGCGGTTTTTCCTTTATTTATTCGAATCCAAGGAATGAACTGCAGGTTTTCTCCATGCTGATCGAATTTTCTGTTTCCAATTATCGCTCGTTCCGTGACAGGCAAACCTTGTCCATGGCGGCGACTCCTCGCCTGAGCAAGGTGCGCAACGTATTCAAATCATCCACGAACTCAGAGAGGCTTCCTGACCTTTTGAAGGTGGCTGCGATTTACGGTCCCAATGCCTCTGGCAAATCTTCGTTGATCCGTGCGATGGGGATAGTCGGCCGCCTGCTTGCTACGTCTTCAGGCTCGAATGGCGAACCAATTCCGGTTTCGCCATTTCGTTTTGATCGCGAACTGAAGGATGAACCCAGTATTTTTGAGTACAACTTCATTCAAGGCGGGCTGCGATATCGTTTTTTGCTGGGGTTGACCGGACAGAGGGTTGTTAAGGAACAATTGGTTGCGTACCCGAGAGGTAAAGAAACGCTTCTTTATGATCGCTACTTCGATGCTGAAGGCGAGCACTATGTTTTTGGTAAAACGCTGGAGGGCGGCAAAGAGGTGCATTGCGCATGGCGGCGTTTGACGAGCCAAAAAATGCTCTTTATCGCGCAAGCCGTTACCAACAGCAGTGAAGAATTGAGTCAGTTACGAGCTCCATTCAGTTGGTTTCAAACCGGCCTTCTCGTCGTTGAACAGAACAACATGATGGGGTTGTCTTCGGCCTCGATCAGGTTTCTTCAGATGGTGTCGGACCATAAAAATGATCTTCGGGACTTTCTTAAAGCGCTTGATATTCCAGTATCTGCCATTGAGCTCAATTTAGACGAATCCGCTTCGATTCAGAGCAACAGAAGACTCACGCTTAAGGATTTTTTGCCGCTGCGAAAAAGGACAAATTGACTCTGACGCACTCCAGTATTTCAGGCGATGCGGATTTCGATTTTTCCGAAGAATCGTGCGGGACAAAGAACCTGATTGGCTTCTGGTTGCCCTGGTTCATGATGAATCAGGCGGGTGGCAGCGGTGTGCTTTGTGTCGATGAACTGGACAGTAGCTTGCACCCAGACATTGTCGCTGACTTGATCGGAAAGCATTTGGACAGCGGGTTGGACACCCAATTGATATTTACCACTCACGATACGCATCTCATGAACGAAAAGATTCTGCGCCGCGATCAGTTCTGGATTACTGAGCGCGATGCCTATGGCGCCACGTGTCTGTTTTCGGTTCATGACTTTGAAGGCCGGGAGAGTGAGGATGTAGAGAAACGCTACTTTGAAGGCCGTTATCGTGGATTACCGCTGATAAGGCAGGGATGAGCATGGCGAGTTTGAGTAAGTCATTTGATCGCAAGGCATCACGGTTCAAACCTCAGCCTAAAGTGCTGGTGTTATGCGAGGACAGCAAATCAGGGAAGCGATATCTAGAAGAGGCGGCGCTTTATTTTCGGGCCAGGGCTCAGGTTGAAATTGTTCACTGCGGAGTTACGCACCCGAGCGGTATTGTTGAGCGAGCAGTCATCCGGCAAAAAGGTTTCGACAAAGTGTTTTGTGTGTTGGATCGCGATACGCATCTCTGCTTTCAGCGTGCATTGAATGTTGCGAAGTTCCATCCAAAGATCAGAGTCATTGCCTCGTATCCCTGCTTTGAGTTTTGGCTTCTGTTGCACTTCGGTTTCAATCGAAAACCCTTCAGAGCTGCCGGGAAATATTCGCCGGGTGATCTGGTGACCAAGAGCCTGAGACAAAAGCCCAGTATGAATCAGTACGACAAGGGCAAAGAGACCAGCTATTTCGCTCAACTGCTTGGTGAGCCATTTCATAAAGCGAGAACGTTGGCGCCGAGGGTTCTTGAGGACGTAGTCATCAGTGGCGAGCCCAACCCGAGTACCGAAATTCACTTACTCATGGATGAATTCGAAACTCTCTCCACACCGCAAAAGATCTAGCATCTTGAACCCTGCCCGCATCTCTGCGGGTAGGGTGCTTGATCGAAGAGTGAATTTTTACCGACTAACCTGCCACGCATCCCCCGCAGGCGCGGTCCCGTGGTCATACGGCTTGCCGATCCACATGTAGAGCAGCCCCAGGCCGATAACGATGGCGGTGCTCAGGACCATGGCGTAGTTGATGTACCACGCCGCGTCCGGGGTGCGTGGCCAGGCCATGTTAATGATGGCGCCGATGCCATAGACCAGCGCACCGATGTTGACTGCCCAACCCCAGGCACCGAGGGTGAATTTACCGCCGGGTTTCCAGCCTTTCATGCGTGCATACAGGGCGCCAAGCACGATCATCTGGAACGCCAGGTAAATGCCGATGGCGGCGAAGCTGACGATGGTGGCGACCGCATCTTGCAGGAAGAAGCCGAGGATGATGATCAGTGCCGGCAAGACACCGGACACGAACAGCGCGGCAACTGGAACCTGGGTCGTAGGAGAAATCTTTTTCAGCAGTCGGCTGCCGATAACCATTTCGTCCCGAGCGTAGGAATACAGCAGACGACTCGCCGCTGCTTGCAAGCTGATGACGCAGGAGATGAAGGAAATCATCACCACGCCCATCACCATTTTCGAACCGACCGGGCCGAAGGCGTTGTTGAGGATGGTGCCGACCGGGTCCTTGTCGGTGCCGTTGATCACCGCTTGCATGTCCGGCACGGCGAGGATCAGAGCCAGGCAGGCGAACATCGCCGAGATGCCGCCGATGTAGATGGTCATGCGCATGGCCACCGGAATCCGTTTGCTGGGGTTCGGGGTTTCTTCGGCCACATCGCCGCAGGCCTCGAAGCCGTAGTACAGGAACATCCCCGCCAGCGACGCGGTGAGGAAGGCCGGCAGGTACGAGCCGTCGACGCTGATGTCGAAGGTGTTGAACAGCACGCTGATCGGCTGATGGCGCTCGAAAACCAGCAGGTAAACGCCAACGATCACCGCGCCCACCAGTTCGCAGAGGAAGCCGAACATGGCAATGCGCGCCAGCACCTTGGTACCGCTGAGGTTGACCAGGGTGGCGAACAGCGTCAGTACCAGGGCGATGACAATGTTGGTGTTGTTGCTCGGTTCAAAGCCAAGCATGGCCGCCAGGTAAGGACCGGCACCGACTGCAACGGCGGCGATGGTCACGCACAGGGCGATGGAGTAGATCCAGCCGACCATCCACGCCCAGCGCTTGCCCACCAGACGACGGGCCCACGGGTACACACCGCCGGAAATCGGGAATTGCGAGACCACTTCACCGAATATCAGGCACACCAGCAACTGGCCGCAACCGACCAGCAGGTAGGCCCAGAACATCGGTGGTCCGCCCGCGGCGAGGCACAGGCCGAAGAGGGTATAAACCCCTACGACCGGAGAGAGATAGGTGAAGCCCAGGGCGAAGTTTTCCCACAGGCTCATGCTGCGATTGAAGTTGGAGGTGTAACCCAGTTTGCGTAGTTGCTCGGCATCGCTGTCGGCAACGGCTGCAGAGAGATCGGGTGATGCACTCATGTGTGTTTGCTCCGGAAAATCGGCAGATTTCGGATGTCCGATTCCGTGGCGGGGTCTTGGAGACGCCGCCCGGATCGGTGATTATTGTTTTAGCTTCTTTGGTGTGGAACCTGGTGGTGCGTGGTGCCGGTTTCGACCTTGAAACCGAGGTGACGCCTTCGTTGTAGGAGCGAGCATGCTCGCGAGAGACCTGAGAGCGCCGCGGGGTATCAGGTTTCCCGCGTCATCGTTGACCTCCATCGCGAGCAAGCTAGCTCCTACTAGTGCTTGAACATCACATGCCGCACTACGGTGTAATCCTCCAATCCATACATCGACATGTCCTTCCCGTACCCGGACAGTTTCTGACCGCCATGGGGCATTTCGCTGACCAGCATGAAGTGGGTGTTGACCCAGGTGCAGCCGTACTGCAAACGGGCCGACAGGCGATGGGCGCGGCCGACGTCGGCGGTCCACACCGACGACGCCAGGCCGTAGTCGGAATCGTTGGCCCAGCCCAGCACCTGCGCTTCGTCGCTGAATTTCGTCACCGACACCACCGGGCCGAACACTTCGCGGCGAACGATTTCATCGTCCTGCTGCGCGTCGGCCAGCACCGTCGGTTCGAAGAAGAAACCGTTGCCTTCCACTGTCTTGCCGCCGGTGATCAGGCGGATGTGCGGCTGCGCCACTGCGCGTTCGACGAAGCCGGCGACGCGGTCACGATGTTGCGCGGTGATCAGCGGACCAAGTTCGGTAGCCGGGTCATCCTGCAAGCCGTACTTGATGCTGCTGACTGCGGCGCCGAGCTTCTCGACGAACTTCTCGTAGATACCTGCTTGCGCATAGATGCGACAGGCGGCGGTGCAGTCTTGCCCGGCGTTATAAAAGCCGAAGGTGCGGATGCCTTCGACGGCGGCGTCGATGTCGGCATCGTCAAAGATGATCACCGGGGCCTTGCCGCCCAGTTCCATGTGCATGCGTTTGACGCTGTCGGCGGTGCTGGAAATGATGTTCGAACCGGTGGCGATCGAACCGGTCAGCGACACCATGCGCACTTTCGGGTGGGTGACCAATGGGCTGCCTACGGTAGGACCGCGGCCGAAAACCAGGTTGAGCACACCGGCCGGGAATATTTCTGACGCCATTTCGGCCAGACGCAACGCAGTCAGCGGCGTTTGTTCCGACGGCTTGAGCACCACGGTATTGCCGGCGGCGAGGGCCGGGGCGATTTTCCAGGCGACCATCATCAGCGGGTAGTTCCACGGCGCGATGGACGCGATCACGCCCACCGGGTCGCGACGGATCATCGAGGTGTGGCCGGGCAGGTACTCGCCACCGGCCGAACCGCTCATGCAGCGGCTGGCACCAGCGAAGAACCGGAACACGTCGGCAATCGCCGGGATCTCGTCGTTCAGCGCGGCGCTGTAGGGCTTGCCGCAGTTGTCCGATTCCAGTTTGGCCAGCTCGCAGCCGTTAGCCTCGATGGCGTCGGCGAGTTTGAGCAGCAGCAGCGAACGTTCTTTTGGCGAGGTGTGCGACCAGCCGTCGAACGCTGCATCGGCGGCGCGCACGGCGGCATCGACCTGGGCTCCGCTGGCTTCGTTTATTTCCACCAGCACGCGGCCCAGCGCCGGGTTGAACACTGGTTGGGCAGGGCCTTCACCGTTGACCAGTTGGCCGTTGATCAAGAGTTGGGTTTGCATGGCTATGTCCTCACTATCACTTTTATTTTTCTGTTTGAACCGGATCTAAATGTAGGAGTGAGCCTGCTCGCGATAGCGGTCTTACAGTCGACATTACTGTTGAATGACAGTCAGTCATCGCGAGCAGGCTCACTCCTACAGAGATTCGGTTCCTTCAGTGGTTATTCGGTTATTTCCCGCCACTCCCCGCCACGCTTTCACCGCCACGGGTCAGGTAATAGGCGCCGAGAATCGGCAGCATGGTCACCATCATCACCAGCATCGCGACGACGTTGGTCACCGGCACATCCCTTGGGCGGCTGAGCTGGTTGAGCAGCCACAGCGGCAAGGTGCGTTCATGGCCAGCGGTGAAGGTGGTGACGATGATTTCGTCGAACGACAGTGCGAAGGCGAGCATGCCGCCGGCCAGCAATGCCGATCCGAGGTTGGGCAAAATGATGTAGCGGAAGGTCTGCCAACCGTCGGCGCCTAGGTCCATCGAGGCTTCAATCAGGCTGTGGGAGGTACGGCGCAAGCGGGCGATGACGTTGTTGTAGACGATCACCACGCAGAAGGTCGCGTGGCCGACGATGATGGTGAACATCCCAGGCTCGATGCCCAGCGTCTTGAAGGTCGCCAGCAGCGCGATCCCGGTGATGATCCCCGGCAGGGCAATCGGCAGAATCAGCATCAGCGAAATGCCTTGCTTGCCGAAGAAATCCCGCCGGTACAGCGCCGCCGATGCCAGCGTTCCGAGGACCATGGCGATCAGCGTGGCTATCGAAGCGATCTGTAGCGACAGCTTGATCGCTTCCAGCACGTCGGGTCGCGAGAACGCCACGCCGATCCATTTCAGGGTGAAGCCCTTGGGTGGAAAGCTGAAGGCCGCGTCTTCGGTGTTGAAGGCGTACATGAAGATGATCAGGATCGGGAAGTGCAGAAACACCAGCCCGCCCCAGGCTGCGATTTTCAGGCCTAAAGAGGCTTGCTCCCCTTGCTTCTCTGATTTAGAGCGCATCGAAGGCCCCCAGTCGTTTGACGATGGATAGGTAAACGGCGATCAGCACGATCGGCACCAGGGTGAACGCTGCAGCCATCGGCATGTTGCCGATCGCGCCTTGCTGGGCGTACACCATGCTGCCGACGAAGTAGCCGGGCGGGCCCACCAGTTGCGGCACGATGAAGTCGCCGAGGGTCAGCGAGAAGGTGAAGATGGAACCTGCGGCAATGCCCGGCACCGACAGAGGCAGAATCACCTGCATGAAGGTCTGGCGCGGCTTGGCGCCCAAGTCGGCGGAGGCGTGCAGCAGCGACGGCGGCAGGCGTTCCAGCGAAGCCTGGATCGGCAGGATCATGAACGGCAGCCAGATGTAGACGAACACCATGAAACGCCCCAGGTGCGAGGTCGACAAGGTACTGCCACCGACGCCTGGAATTCCCAGAACGAACTGCAACAGCGGCTCCAGCCCCAGGTGCTGGACGAACCACTGCGCCACGCCGCCCTTGGCCAGCAGCAGCGTCCAGGCATAGGCCTTGACGATGTAACTGGCCCACATCGGCATCATCACCGCGATGTAGAAAAATGCCTTGGTCTTGCCGGTGGTGTAGCGCGCCATGTAGTAGGCAATCGGGAACGCAACGATGGCGCTGGCGATGGAGACCCCGATGGCCATGCTCAAGGTACGCAGGATGATGTCGAAGTTCGACGGCTGGAACAGCGCGGCGAAGTTCGCCAGGGTCAGGTCGGGGGTGACCGCCATGGTGAAGTCGTCGAAGGTGTAGAAACCTTGCCACAGTAACGTCAGCAACGAACCCAGGTAGATCGCGCCGAACCACAGCAGCGGCGGAACCAGCAGCATCGACAGGTACAGGTTTGGCCGGCGATACAACAGGTTGGAAAACCTGCGTAGCGGCGAGCCGCCAGCCGGGGTTTGAGAGATGGCCAAGGTGTTCACTTCACACCCCGCCCACTACGGTGTCGTGCAACGGGATCATGGCTTCACGCGCCCAGCGTGCGCTGATGCGGTGCCCGGTCTGATGCTGAGCGCTGACATCCTGCCATTGATTGTTGGCCTGGCTGATGTTCAGGGTCTGGCCGTTTTCCAGCTTGAGTTCGTAGCGGGTGGCACTGCCTTGGTACTGGATGTCGTGCAGCAGACCGCTGACTTCGATCTCATGGCTGGCCAGCGGACCTTCGGCGAAACGCACGTGTTCCGGGCGAATCGAAAAAGGCTGTGGATTGCCACTCAATTGCCTCGCGAGGTCACCGCGAATCACGTTGGAAGTGCCGACGAATTCGGCAACGAAAGTGGTCGCAGGTTTCATGTACAGGTTGCGCGGCGAGTCGACCTGTTCGATGCGACCCTTATTGAATACAGCGACGCGGTCGGACATCGACAGCGCTTCGGTCTGGTCGTGGGTGACGAAAATGAAAGTGATGCCGAGCTGGCGTTGCAGCTTCTTCAGCTCGCCTTGCATTTGTTCGCGCAGCTTCAGGTCCAGTGCGCCGAGCGGCTCGTCGAGCAGCAGCACGCGCGGCCGATTGACCAGAGCACGGGCCAGGGCCACACGCTGGCGCTGACCGCCGGAGAGCTGCACCGGCTTGCGCTCGCCGTAGCCGCCGAGAGCGACCATGTCGAGTGCTTCTTCGGCGCGTTTCAAACGTTCGGCTTTGCCGACGCCTTTGACTTTCAAACCATAGGCAACGTTGTCGCGAACGTTCATGTGCGGGAACAGCGCGTAGTCCTGGAACACGGTGTTCACGTCACGCTGATACGGCGGCAGCCCGGCGGCTTCTTCGCCATGAATGCGGATCGAGCCTGCGCTGGGTTGTTCGAAACCGGCGATCAGGCGCAGACAAGTGGTTTTGCCCGAGCCGGAAGGCCCCAGCATGGAGAAAAACTCGCCGTCCTGGATGTCGATGGAAACCCGGTCAACGGCTTTCACTTCGCCGAACTGACGGGAAACGTTGGTGAACTGGACTGCAAGCGTCATGGTGCGGTGCTCCAAAAAGGCGAAGGCCGTCGCAGCGGCCCTGCCTGGACTTCTGAAAAATCTGAATCGGTAGAGAGCGCTTTGCGCTCTATCGCTGGCAAGCCAGCTCCTACAGGGGGCCGTGTACTTTGTAGGAGCTGGCTTGCCAGCGATAAAGGTCCGAAGGACCTTCAGGCGTTATCTGCCGCCCATGATCGCGATGTAGTCCTGGGTCCAGCGGCTGTAGGGCACGAACTTGCCACCCTCAGCCTGCGGGGTTTTCCAGAAGGCGATCTTGTCAAAGTTGTCGAAACCGTTGGTCTTGCAGCCCTCGGCACCAAGCAATTCGCTCTCTTTGCACGCCGCCGGAACCGCTGGCAACGAACCGAACCACGCCGCTACGTCACCCTGGACTTTCGGTTGCAGCGACCAGTCCATCCACTTGTAGGCGCAGTTCGGGTGTTTGGCGTCGGTGTGCAGCATGGTGGTGTCGGCCCATCC
Source organism: Pseudomonas sp. ERMR1:02 (assembly GCF_002277815.1). Taxonomy (GTDB): domain Bacteria; phylum Pseudomonadota; class Gammaproteobacteria; order Pseudomonadales; family Pseudomonadaceae; genus Aquipseudomonas. The sequence goes on along the minus strand of NZ_NKJI01000008.1, from coordinate 55,831 downwards.
GGTGGCGCCTTCTTTCGGGATGGTCGAGGCGATCGGTTGTTTGTCGGTTATCAGGCCGTTGACCTGATATGGCCAGGAGCTACCCGCGGCTACGCCTTCGTTCTTGAAGTCGCTCATTTGCACAGTGGTGTCGTGCCAGTAGCGGTGGATCAATGGCTGCTGGGCGCGCAACAGATCGAGCACGGCCTTGTATTGCACCTCGGTCAGTTCGTAGGGGTTCTGGATGCCCAATTCCGGCTTCGCGGTTTTCAGGTACAGCGCCGCGTCTGCGATGTAGATCGGGCCGTCATAAGCCTGCACGCGGCCCTTGTTCGGCTTGCCGTCCGGCAGGTCTTGGGCATTGAACAACACGCCCCAACTGTTCGGGGGGGTCTTGAACACATTGGTGTTGTACATCAGCACGTTCGGGCCCCACTGATACGGGGTGCCATAGGTCTGCTTGTTGACCACATACCATGGCGCATCTTTCAGGCGCGGGTCGAGGTTCTTCCAGTTCGGGATCAAAGCGGTGTTGATCGGCTGCACACGCTTGCCGACGATCAGGCGCAGGGAGGCATCGCCGGAAGCTGTGACCAGATCGTAACCGCCCTTGGCCATCAGGCTGACCATCTCATCTGAGGTGGCAGCGGTCTTCACATTGACCTTGCAGCCGGTTTCCTTCTCGAAACCGGTGACCCAGTCATAGGCCTTGTCGCTTTCGCCACGTTCGATATAACCGGGCCACGCCACAATATCCAGTTGGCCTTCACCGGCGCCGACAGCCTTTAGCGGCTCGGCGGCCTGGACACTTGCACTGGCCAGCAGCGCTGTGGTGATTGCACTGAGCAGTGCGGTCTTGTGCACGAACATGGGGTTTCCCTCTTCTTTAAATTATGGTCGGGGCAGTTTTGAACGTGGTGAAGCATGCCGTTAACGGCTTCTTATTAGCGTAGTCAGAGATGTTGTCCGTGGCGTGCCATGATGTGCCGCACCACGCTGTAGTCCTGGAGCGAATCGCTGGACAGGTCTTTGCCGTAGCCCGAACGCTTCAGCCCGCCATGGGGCATTTCGCTGACCAGCATGAAATGGCTGTTGATCCAGGTGCAGCCGTACTGCAACCGCGCGGCGACCTGCATCGCCTTGTCCAGGTTCTGCGTCCAGACCGAGGACGCCAGGCCGTATTCCGAATCGTTGGCCCAGTCCACCGCTTGTTCCAATTGATCGAAACGGGTCACGGTCACCACCGGCCCGAACACTTCGCGCTGGACGATTTCGTCGCTCTGTTTGCAACCGGCCAGCAATGTCGGCTGGTAATAGAAACCGGCGCCGGAATGCACCGCTGCACCGGTCACCCGTTCAATGTGCGGCTGGCCGAGGGCACGCTCGACGAAACTGGCCACGCGGTCGCGCTGGCGGGTGCTGATCAGCGGGCCGATTTCGTTGTCGGCATCGCGCCTGCCAGCGAAACGCAGGCTGCTGACCGCCGCGCCGAGCTCGGCCACCAGGCGGTCGTGAATCCCGGCCTGTGCATAAACCCGGCAGGCAGCGGTGCAATCCTGCCCGGCGTTGTAATAGCCGTAGGTACGCACGCCTTCGACTACGGCCTGGATGTCGGCATCGTTGCAGACGATCACCGGGGCTTTGCCGCCCAGTTCGAGGTGAGTGCGCTTGAGAGTTTTTGCCGCGGCCTGGAGGATTTTCTGTCCGGTGACGATATCGCCGGTCAGCGACACCATCCGTACTTTGGGATGGCTGACCAAGTGGCTGCCGACCCCTTCACCCCCACCGCACACAATGTTGATCACGCCGGGCGGCAGGATCTCGGCCAGCGCTGGGGCCAGGGCCAGAATCGACAGCGGCGTATGCTCCGACGGCTTGAACACCAGCGTATTACCGGCGGCCAGTGCCGGGGCGATTTTCCACGCGGCCATCATGATCGGGTAATTCCACGGCGCAATCGACGCCACCACGCCAATCGGATCGCGGCGCACCATGCTGGTGTAGCCCGGCAGGTATTCGCCGCTGAGCTGGCCGGTCTGGCAACGCACGGCGCCGGCGAAGAAGCGGAACACGTCGACCGTGGCGTTCAGGTCATCCTGACGGGCCAGATGCAACGGCTTGCCGCAATTCAAGGCTTCGAGGCGGGCGAGCAGGTCGGCGTTTTTTTCAATGGCGTTGGCGATGTCCAGCAACAGGTTCGAGCGCTGCTGCGGCGTAGTGCGCGACCAACTGGCGAAGGCACGATGGGCGGCATGGATAGCGGCTTCGACTTGTTCGGTGCTGGCTTCGGCGATCCGCGTCAGGACGTCACCGGTGGCCGGATTGAGGATCGGTTCGACAAATCCCTGGCCCGCGATCAATTCGCCATCAATCAACAACGCGGTGAACAACGGGGTCTGCGCGCCAGCCATTTTTCGGTTTCTCTTTTCTGGTGTGGCTTCTTGTGTAGACATAGCGGCGCTCCCTGTGACTGGGGCCCGGCCGTCTTTATTAGATAAAACAAGACTAGTGCGCGGACCCGAGGTCGACAAATACTAAATACTGAAGGTGGCGTTCGATTAAATAGATGGCTTGCGTCCACCGTGAGGTTGTTCACGGGCGACCGTCAGAAACGGGTCCACCAATGCCGGTCGCGCGGTACCGCGACGCCAGGCCAGGCCGACGTCGAGGGTCTGACTCAGGTCCGCGATCGGCCGCGCTTCGATGATGTCGCCCTCCAATGACCAGGGGCGGTAGGTCATGTCGGGCTGAATCGAGACCCCCAATCCGGCGGCCACCAGGCTTCGCACCGCTTCGGTCGAGGCGGTGCGCAAGGTGATACGTGGTTGCAGCGAGGCGGCGGTCCACATGCGCTGGGCATTGCGGTCCATTTCATCGACGTTTAGCTGAATCAGCGGCTCGCGGGCCACATCGGCGAGGTTGATGCTGTCGTGTTCCAGCAGCGGATGCTGGGCCGGCAGCCATAGCCGGTGCGGCGAGTGGGTCAGTACCTCGGTCTGCAAGGCGTGGCGGTCTTCAAGGTTGGAGAGGATCAGCACGCCGACATCGATCTCGCCGCTGACCAGCAAATGCTCGATGTAAGGGCGTTCATCCTCCATCACGCGGATTTCGACGTTGGGGTAGGCGCGCTGGAAACGGGTGAGCAAATCCGCCAGATAGTAGCCAGCCACCAGACTGGTCACCCCGACGATCAACTGCCCGGCAACCTGATCGGTGCTTTGTTGCAGGCTGCGTTTGGCGTTGTCGACCGTGGCCAAAATCAGGTGCGCCTGGCGCAGGAACTGATGCCCCTGATGGGTCAGGGTCATACCCTTGGCATGGCGGTTGAACAGGCCGACGCCGATTTCCTGTTCCAGTTGCTGGATCGCCAGGGTCAGGGTGGACTGGGAAATGAACGCGGTTTGCGCGGCGGCGGAGATAGAGCCGGTCTCGGCCACGGCAATGAAATGACGGATCTGACGCAAGGTCATCATGGAGAGCGTACCGGTGGGCGGTTTTTATCGATTTGTTCGAGTGTATATCTAATTTTCTGAAAGCAGCCGCATACCGCAAGCCTCAAGCGGCAAGTGGAAAAGCGGCGGAGCAACATCTGGAAGCACTCTCGCGGCAGGTCTCGGGCACTTTCGATCTAGGCTGGTGGCCTCAAGGTCCGGTTAAACCTTTTAGTGGAGGCGGAAAATGAACACCCGTGGATTGCTTGATCAGCTACTCAAGTCCGGACAGGATATGTTGCAGAACAAGACGGGCGGGGCGCAGAACAAGGCGTCTGGTGGTCTGGGCGGGTTGCTTGGCGGTAGCGGCGGCTCGGGTGCACTTGGCAGTTTGCTTTCCGGCGCGGGCGGTGGTGCACTCGCGGCCGGTGCCATGGGGCTGCTGCTGGGTAGCAAGAAGGCGCGCAAAGTTGGCGGTAAAGTCGCAGTCTATGGCGGTCTCGCCGCGTTGGGCGTGCTGGCCTACAAGGCATACGGGAACTGGCAGGCCCAGCAGGGCAGCGCGCCAAGGACCGAACCGCAAACCCTTGATCGTGTGCCGATGGCGCAAGTCGAGCAGCACAGCCAGGCAATTCTCAAGGCGCTGGTGGCCGCTGCCAAGGCTGACGGACATATAGACGAGCGCGAACGCGAGCTGATTGAAGGCGAGTTCACCAAGCTCGACAACGATCAAGAGTTGCAACACTGGCTGCACGCCGAACTGAACAAACCTCTGGACCCAAGCGATGTCGCCCGCGCCGCCAGCACCCCGGAAATGGCTGCCGAAATGTACATCGCCAGCGTGATGCTGGTGGATGAGGAGAGCTTCATGGAGAAGTCCTACCTCGATGAACTGGCGCGTCAGCTCAAGCTGGAGCCGGGGTTGAAGGCCGAACTGGAAAAGCAGGTGCGACTGGCGGTGGTGTAAGTCGTAAAACCGTCGTCGCGATGTAGGAGCCGGCTTGCTGGCGATAGCGGTGTATCAGCCGCCATCAATGTCGATTGATGCGCCGCCTTCGCCAGCAAGCCGGCTCCTACAGGTCCGGCGTACTCACACCACACCCCTCAATGACCAATCCACAGCCCCTTTCTGCCAATTCACCACTGGCGCTTCTCCCTCGATATGGCGGAAAGTCCCCAACCAGAGCCAATCCCTGCTTTTTATAGACAGGATGAGAAGTGGTGCGTACCCGTCTTATAAATGAACCACCGCCCTCGGTTATACTCCCCGCATTTCGAAACAGCCCCGAGGACAGACTTTGAAAAACTGGACGTTGCGCCAACGCATTTTGGCGAGCTTTGCGGTAATCATCGCCATCATGTTGTTGATGGTGGTCGTCTCGTATTCGCGGCTGTTGAAGATCGAAACCAGCGAAGCCAGCGTGCGTGAGGATGCGCTGCCGGGGGTGTATTACAGCGCTTCGATTCGCAGCGCCTGGGTTGATAGTTTCATCCAGACCCAGGAAATACTCGGCTTGAAGGAAGGGCAGGGGATCTCTGCCGAAGACGCCGCCGACTTCAAAACCTTCGAAGCCAATGTGCAAAGCGCGATCAGTGACTATCGCGCCACCATCACCACGGATGAAGACAAGGTCGAAATGGTGGCGTTTGAAAAGCTGCACGAGGATTACAACAAGATCCTCGCGGCCGTACTGGATTTGCATAAGCGTAATCAGAGTGCCGAAGCCATCAAGCTGTTCAACGAACAGATGATCCCGGCCTGGACCGCGGGGCGCATGAAACTCAATGACATCATTCGCGAAAATAAAGCAGTGGCGGACCAGGACATCGCGGCCATCGATGACGCGGTACTCACTGCGAAAATCATCATGGGCATTTCCCTGCTGATCGCCGTGCTAGCCGCTGGTCTCTGCGGTCTGTTGCTGATGCGCGCAATCATGTCACCGATGAATCTCATCGTGAAAATCCTCGAAATCATGCGCACCGGCGACCTCAGTGGCCGCTTGAACCTGGAGCGCAAGGACGAGTTCGGCGCCGTGGAAACCGGCTTCAACGACATGATGACCGAGCTGACATCCCTGGTGTCCCAGGCCCAGCGCTCGTCGGTGCAAGTCACCACGTCGGTCACCGAAATTGCCGCCACCTCCAGGCAGCAACAGGCTACCGCCACCGAAACCGCTGCCACCACCACCGAAATCGGCGCGACTTCCCGGGAAATCGCGGCAACTTCGCGGGATCTGGTGCGTACCATGACTGAGGTCTCCACCGCTGCCGATCAGGCGTCGGTGGCTGCCGGCTCCGGACAGCAGGGCCTGGCACGCATGGAAGAAACCATGCACTCGGTGATGGGCGCGGCCGATCTGGTCAACGCCAAACTGGCGATCCTCAACGAGAAGGCCGGCAACATCACTCAGGTGGTGGTGACCATCGTCAAGGTCGCCGACCAGACCAACCTGTTGTCGCTCAATGCCGCCATCGAAGCCGAGAAGGCCGGTGAATACGGTCGCGGGTTTGCCGTGGTCGCCACCGAAGTACGACGCCTGGCCGACCAGACCGCTGTAGCCACCTACGACATCGAGCAGATGGTTCGCGAGATTCAGTCGGCGGTGTCGGCCGGTGTGATGGGCATGGACAAGTTCTCCGAAGAAGTGCGCCGGGGCATGTCCGAGGTGCAGCAGGTCGGTGAGCAGTTGTCGCAGATCATCCATCAGGTGCAGGCCTTGGCGCCGCGAGTGTTGATGGTCAATGAAGGCATGCAGGCCCAGGCTACCGGCGCCGAGCAGATCAACCATGCGCTGGTGCAATTGGGCGATGCCAGCAGCCAGACCGTCGAGTCCTTGCGCCAGGCCAGTTTCGCCATCGACGAGCTGAGCCAGGTGGCCGTCGGGCTGCGCAGTGGCGTTTCGCGATTCAAAGTCTGATGAGCGAACTGACGGCCAGACGCACTGCCGTGAAGCAGGCGTTGCATGCGTTGTTCCTGGTGTTTCGCATCGGCAGCGAGCGCTACGCCTTGCAGGCGATCGAGGTGGCGGAAGTGCTGCCGCGTTTGCCATTGAAACCGATTGCCCACGCGCCGCACTGGGTGGCCGGGGTATTCGGCTGGCGCGGCGCGGTGGTGCCGGTGATCGACCTCAGCGCATTGACCTTCGGTACGCCTGCCCAGGCACGCACCAGCACACGGCTGGTGCTGGTCAATTACCGGCCGGATGAAAGCTCACAGGGGCAATTGCTCGGGCTGATTCTGGAACAGGCCACGGACACCTTGCGCTGTGACCCCGCGCAATTTCAGCCCTATGGTCTGGACAACCGCCAGGCGCCTTACCTGGGGCCGGTTCGCAAGGACGAGCAGGGCTTGCTGCAATGGGTGCGGGTCGCCGATCTACTGGATGAACGGGTTCGCGCGCTGTTGTTTCCGTCCCCGCCTCTGGACCTGGGACTGCTTGAGGAGCAGCCATGAGCGGCGATCAGCGGTTTTTCGATTTCCTTAAGGAGCGCATCGGCCTCGACGTGACCTCTGTAGGCCCGGCGATCATCGAGCGCGCGGTGCGCCAACGCAGTGCCGCGTCCCAGGCGCAGACGGCTGACGAATACTGGCGCACTTTGCAGGGCTCAAGCGACGAGCAACAGGCGTTGATTGAAGCGGTGATCGTCCCGGAGACCTGGTTTTTCCGTTACCCGGAATCCTTCGCCACCCTGGCGAAACTGGCCACCAGACGGCTTGCCGAAATCAACCACATGCGGGCCCTGCGGATTCTAAGCCTGCCGTGCTCAACCGGCGAAGAACCGTATTCGATTGCAATGGCTCTGCTGGATGCCGGGTTCAAACCGCACCAGTTCAAGGTCGAAGGCATGGACGTCAGCCCGATGTCGGTGGAAAAAGCCCGGCGTGCGCTGTTCGGCAAAAATTCGTTTCGCGGGCAGGACATCGCGTTTCGTGACCGCTATTTCACGGCTGAAAATGACGGCTATCGCCTCAGCGGTCGGGTGCTGGAACAGGTGCTTCTGCAGGTCGGCAATCTGCTCGATCCGGCGTTGCTCGCCAACGAACCGCCCTATGACTTCGTGTTCTGCCGCAACCTGCTGATCTACTTCGATCTGGCGACGCAAAAACAGGTGATCGAAGTCCTCAAGCGCCTGACCCACGTCGACGGCGTGCTGTTTATCGGCCCGGCCGAGGGCAGTCTGCTGGGGCGTTTGGGCATGCGCTCGATCGGTATCGCGCAATCTTTCGCCTTCAGTCGCCAGCGTGCTGTGAACCCTGGGCCGTTGCCGACATTCGTTGCCACGCCCACGCCCACGCCCATGCCGTTGCCGCCACAGGTGCGCAGCGTTGTGCCGCCTCCGCTCATCAGGCGCCCATTCGCCAGCGTTGCGCGAACGCCGCAAACTGCGAAACCGGGCAACACTGACGCCGCCACGCTGCTGGCGAACATCGCCGCACTGGCCGACGAAGGCAAAAGTGCGCAAGCCCGTACCGCGTGCGAAATTTACCTGCACAATCATGAACCGGCGGCCCAGGTGTTTTACTGGCTGGGGCTGCTCAGCGATGTCGCTGGCAGCGTCCTGGAAGCCCAGGGCTTTTATCGCAAGGCGTTGTACCTCGAACCGCAACATCCCGACGCGTTGATGCATCTGGCTGCCTTGCTGCAATCCCAGGGCGACACCGTGGGTGCCAGACGATTGCAAGACCGCGCCGCCCGCATCGAGCGCGCCGCCGACAGTGAGCGTAAACGATGATCGTCTCCGACACCTTTAGCGTTACCCGTGAAGATGCCCAGGCTATCGACGATTGCTGGAACCGCATCGGTATTCATGGCGACAAGTCCTGCCCGCTGCTGATCGAGCACATCCATTGCCGTAATTGCGCGGTGTATTCGGCCGCCGCAACGCGCCTGTTGGATCGTTATGCGTTGCAGCAGGAAGATCGCGTGCAAGTTTCAGGCACGGCCGAGATCGAGGTGAAAACCCGCTCGCTACTGATGTTCCGCCTCGGCGAAGAATGGCTGGGCCTGGTCACCCGCAGTCTGGTGGAAGTGGCGCCGCAGCAAGCCATTCACTCGTTGCCGCACCAGCGCTCCCGGGCCTTGCTCGGGGTGGCGAACGTGCGCGGCGCGCTAGTGGCGTGCCTGTCTTTGGTCGAGTTATTGGGTCTGGACAGTGTCAGTAGCGTGGCCTGCGGTGCGCGGGTCATGCCGCGCATGCTGATCATCGCTGCCCACGGCGGGCCGGTTGTGGTGCCGGTGGACGAGGTGGACGGCATCCACGCCATCGACGAGCACATTCTGGAGGCAGCGTCGCGCTCCGGCACTCAGGCCAGTGCCAAATACACCCGTGGCGTGTTGCAGTTCAAAGGTCGCAGCCTGCGTTGGCTGGATGAAGAACAGCTGTTGTCCGCCGTGACCCGGAGCCTTTCATGACCCCCGAGCAATTGCGCGACGCCTCTTTGCTGGAACTGTTCAGCCTGGAAGCCGAAGCCCAGACCCAGGTGCTGAGCGCAGGTCTGTTGGCGCTGGAACGCGACCCGACCCAGGCCGATCAACTCGAATCGTGCATGCGGGCTGCACATTCGCTCAAGGGCGCGGCGCGGATCGTCGGTGTCGATGCCGGGGTCAGCGTTGCCCATGTCATGGAGGATTGCCTGGTCAGTGCCCAGGAAGGGCGACTTTACCTGCGCCCGAACACATCGATGCGTTGTTGCAAGGCACCGATCTGCTGATGCGCATTGCAACGCCCGGCAATACGCCGGGGCCTTCGGATATCGAGGCCTATGTTGCGCTTATGGCACGCTTGCTCGATCCGACAGCTGCCATACCCGCCATACCACCTGCCGCGCCGGTGATGGCGGAGCTTGAGCTCGAAGCGTCCGCCCCAGGGTCGATGCGACCCAGCCGGTCGCCGAGCCACTGCCTGCCGAATCCGTGGCAGCGCCAAAAAGACCAGGCGCGCCACTGATAATGGCGAGCGCGTATTGCGCGTCACTGCCGAGCGCCTGAACAGCCTGCTCGATTTGTCGAGTAAATCCCTGGTGGAAACCCTGCGGCTCAAGCCGCACCTGGCTACCATGCAGCGTCTCAAGCGCATGCAGAGCAACAGCCTGCGGGCGCTGGAAAACCTTAACGTCCATCTCAAGGATCATGCCCTGAGCCTCGAAGCTCAGGAAGCCCTCGATGACGCGCGGCGATTGCTGGCGCAATCCCAACAAATGCTGGTGGAAAAAAACGCCGAGCTGGATGAGTTCGCCTGGCAAGCCAGTCAGCGCGCACAAGTGTTGTACGACACCGCGCTGGCGTGCCGCATGCGGCCGTTCGCCGATGTGCTGGCCGGTCAGGTGCGCATGGTTCGTGATCTGGGGCGCAGCCTGGGCAAACAGGTTCGGCTGGAGATCGAGGGCGATAAAACCCAGGTTGACCGGGATGTGTTGGAGAAACTCGAAGCACCGTTGACGCATCTGCTGCGCAATGCAGTCGATCACGGCATCGAAACCCCGGAGCAACGGCTGTTGGCCGGCAAACCTGAAGAAGGGCTGATTCGCTTGCGCGCATCCCATCAGGCCGGATTGCTGGTGTTGGAACTCAGTGATGACGGCAACGGAGTTGATCTGGAGAAAGTCCGCCGCAGCATCGTCGAACGCCAATTGTCGCCGGCCGAAACAGCCGCGCAGTTGAGTGAAGAGGAGCTGCTGACGTTCCTGTTCCTGCCGGGTTTCAGCCTGCGCGATACCGTCACCGAAGTCTCCGGACGCGGCGTCGGTCTGGATGCGGTGCAGCATATGGTCCGTCAGTTGCGCGGCGCAGTGGTGCTGGAGCAGACGGCGGGCGAGGGCAGTCGCTTCCACCTCGAAGTGCCGTTGACCCTGTCGGTGGTGCGCAGCCTGGTAGTGGAAGTCGGCGAAGAGGCCTATGCCTTCCCGCTGGCTCACATCGAACGCATGTGCGATCTGGAGCTGGCGGACATCGTGCAGGTGGAGGGCCGGCAACACTTCTGGCATGAAGGCCGGCACGTCGGACTGGTCGCCGCCAGCCAATTGCTGCATCGTCCGGCGAGCCAGGGCGGTCAGCAGTCCCTGAAAGTCGTGGTGATTCGCGAGCGCGATGCGGTTTATGGTGTCGCTGTCGAGCGTTTTATCGGCGAGCGGACGCTGGTGGTGCTGCCGCTGGATGAGCGCCTGGGCAAAATCCAGGACATTTCCGCCGGGGCCCTGCTCGACGACGGTTCTGTGGTGTTGATCGTCGACGTCGAAGACATGCTGCGTTCGGTGGATAAACTGCTCAATACCGGGCGCCTGGAGCGCATTGCTCGTCAAAGCACTCAGGCCGTCGAGGCGGCCCGCAAGCGGGTTCTGGTGGTCGACGATTCCCTGACCGTGCGCGAACTGCAACGCAAGCTGCTGCTCAATCGCGGCTATGACGTGGCGGTGGCGGTCGACGGCATGGATGGCTGGAACGCCCTGCGCTCGGAGGATTTCGATCTGCTGATCACCGACATTGATATGCCGCGCATGGACGGTATCGAGCTGGTGTCCCTGTTGCGACGCGATAACCGCCTGCAATCGCTGCCGGTGATGGTGGTGTCCTATAAGGATCGTGAGGAGGATCGCCGTCGTGGACTGGACGCCGGAGCCGACTATTATCTAGCCAAGGCCAGTTTTCATGACGACGCCCTGCTCGATGCAGTGGTTGAGCTCATAGGAGGAGCGCGGGCATGAAGATCGCAATCGTCAACGACATGCCCATGGCCGTGGAAGCCTTGCGCCGGGCGCTGGCTTATGAGCCGGCGCACCAGGTGATCTGGGTTGCCGCCAATGGCAAGGAAGCGGTGCGAAAGTGTGCCGAACAGACGCCTGACCTGATCCTGATGGACCTGATCATGCCGGTGATGGACGGGGTGGAAGCCACCCGCCGGATCATGGCCGAAACGCCCTGCGCCATCGTCATCGTCACCGTGGATCGCCAGCAGAACGTGCACCGGGTGTTCGAGGCCATGGGCCACGGCGCACTGGATGTGGTCGACACCCCGGCGCTCGGTGCCGGCAATGCCCAGGAAGCGGCGGCACCGTTACTGCGCAAGATCATGAATATCGGCTGGCTGATCGGCGAGAAGGGCAGTCGGGAGCGACCGGCTCCCGGCCCGTTGCGCAGTTCGGGCTCACGTCAGAGTCTGATCGCCATTGGTTCATCCGCTGGCGGACCGGCAGCGCTGGAAGTCCTGCTCAAGGGACTTCCACGGAATTTCTCCCCGGCCATCGTTCTGGTACAGCATGTTGACCAGGTATTTGCCGCCGGCATGGCCGAATGGCTCGGCAGCGCCAGCGGGCTCAATGTGCGCCTGGCCCAGGAAGGCGAACCGCCGCAAAGCGGAACGGTGTTGCTGGCCGGCACCAATCACCATATTCGACTCCTGAAAAACGGCACGCTGGCTTACACCGCCGAACCGGTCAACGAGATTTATCGACCCTCGATCGATGTGTTTTTCGAGAGCGTCGCCAGTTACTGGAGCGGCGATGCGATAGGCGTTTTGCTCACCGGCATGGGGCGTGATGGCGCACAGGGGCTTAAACTCATGCGCCAGCAGGGCTACCTGACCATCGCACAGGACCAAAACAGCAGCGCGGTGTATGGCATGCCGAAGGCGGCCGCGGCCATCGACGCCGCCGTGGAAATACGCCCGCTGGAAAAGATAGCGCCACGATTGCTGGAGATCTTTCCAAAATGACTACTATTAGCAGCAATCCTGGCACAGGCAGTTCTCAGGTGAACGCACATGAATGAATTACAGCTCGACGACTTCAAGACTGACGAAAATGCCGCCATGGTGTTGTTGGTGGACGATCAGGCGATGATCGGCGAGGCGGTGCGGCGCGGGTTGTCGAACGAGGAAAATATCGACTTCCACTTCTGCGCCGACCCGCATCAGGCCGTTGCCCACGCAGTCCGCATCAAGCCGACGGTGATCCTGCAGGATCTGGTCATGCCGGGTCTGGACGGCCTGAGCCTGGTACGCGAATACCGCAATCACCCGGCGACCAGGGACATTCCGATCATCGTCCTGTCGACCAAGGAAGACCCGCTGATCAAGAGCGCGGCGTTCTCGGCCGGGGCCAACGATTATCTGGTCAAACTGCCGGACAACATTGAACTGGTCGCGCGCATTCGCTATCACTCGCGCTCCTACATGACCCTGTTGCAGCGGGATGCGGCGTACCGCGCATTGCGCGTCAGCCAGCAGCAGTTGCTCGACACCAACCTGGTGCTGCAACGCCTGATGAACTCCGACGGCCTGACCGGGTTGTCGAACCGTCGGCATTTCGACGAGTACATGGAGCTGGAGTGGCGGCGCTCGCTGCGTGAACAGAGCCAGTTGTCGCTGCTGATGATCGACGTGGATTACTTCAAGACCTACAACGACACCTTCGGCCACCTGGAAGGTGACGAAGCCTTGCGCAAGGTCGCCACGGCGATCCGTGACGCCGGTGCCCGGCCTTCCGACCTGCCGGCCCGTTACGGCGGCGAGGAATTCGCCCTGGTGCTGCCCAACACCTCCCAGGGCGGTGCGCGGCTGATTGCAGAGAAACTGCGCATGACCGTGGAAGCGCTGAAGATCCCGCACACTTCCCCGGCCGAAGGATCGAGCCTGACCATCAGCATCGGCTTGGCAACCATCATCCCGAAAGCGGGCAGCCATTGCCGTGAATTGATCTCGGCGGCGGACAAGGGGCTGTACCTGGCGAAGAACAATGGGCGCAATCAGGTGGGGATCGGCTGAACACCTCCCCCTGTAGGAGCGAGCCTGCTCGCGATGGTCGTTAACGATAACGCGTAAAACCAGATGCCCCGCGACGCCTTTAGGTTTTTCGCGAGCAAGCTCGCTCCTACAGGGCGAGCCTTGGCGGCGATGGTAAACCCCGCCTTTTCAGCCAAGCGGACTGCCGTTTGCGGCCGTTTGCCGGTATACTCGCCGGCTTTCAAAAGTTCGCCAACGAGTGCTGCCCGCCATGGAAATCAACCCGATCCTTAACAGCATCAAGGACCTGTCCGAGCGCTCCGAAACTATTCGGGGGTATCTTTGACTACGATCAAAAGCATGAGCGTCTGACTGAAGTCAATCGCGAGCTTGAAGATCCGAGTGTCTGGAACAACCCTGAGTACGCTCAGAACCTGGGTCGCGAGCGTTCGCTGCTGGCCCAGATCGTAGAAACCCTCGATGAAATGTCCAGCGGTCTGGCCGATGCCAAGGACCTGCTGTTGATGTCTGCCGAGGAAGAAGACCAGGCCGCCGTCGACGACGTAGCCCTTGAAGTAGAGCGCCTGCGCGAAGCCCTCGAGAAGCTCGAATTCCGTCGCATGTTCAGCGGCGAGATGGACCAGAACAACGCCTACCTGGACATCCAGGCCGGCTCCGGTGGTACCGAAGCCCAGGACTGGGCCAACATTTTGCTGCGCATGTACCTGCGCTGGGCCGATAAACGCGGTTTCGACGCGACCATCATGGAGCTGTCGGCCGGTGAAGTCGCCGGGATCAAGGGCGCTACCGTGCACATCAAGGGCGAATATGCCTTTGGCTGGCTGCGGACCGAGATCGGCGTGCACCGTCTGGTGCGCAAGAGTCCGTTCGACTCCGGCAACCGTCGTCACACCTCGTTCTCTGCAGTGTTCGTATCGCCGGAAATCGATGACAATATCGAAATCGACATCAACCCGTCGGACCTGCGGATCGATACCTATCGTTCCTCCGGTGCCGGTGGTCAGCACGTAAACACCACCGACTCGGCCGTACGTATCACCCACGTACCGACCAACACCGTGGTCAGCTGCCAGAACGAACGTTCCCAGCACGCGAACAAAGACACCGCGATGAAAATGCTGCGGGCGCGCTTGTACGAGCAGGAAGTGCAGAAGCGCAACGCCGCTTCGCAAGCACTGGAAGACACCAAGTCGGATATCGGCTGGGGTCACCAGATCCGCTCGTATGTACTCGATGCATCGCGAATCAAGGATTTGCGTACCAACATCGAACGCAGCGACTGCGACAAGGTGCTCGACGGCGACATCGACGAATACCTGGTGGCAAGCCTGAAACAAGGCCTGTAATAGATCCCCCTGTAGGAGCCGGCTTGCTGGCGATCCCCAGGCCGCAGGCCTGGGGGCAACGAACCTGTGATGGAATATTTAAAGACATGAGCGACCTAGAACTCGACCCGCAAGCCCTGCAACAGGAAGAAAACTCCCTGATCGCCCTGCGCAAGGAAAAGCTTGCTGCCGAGCGCGCCAAGGGCAATGCCTTCCCCAACGACTTCCGTCGCGAAAACTACTGCGAAGACTTGCAGAAGCAGTACGCGGACAAGACCAAGGAAGAGCTGGCAGAGGCTGCAATCCCGGTCAAGGTTGCCGGTCGCATCATGCTCAACCGTGGCTCGTTCATGGTGATCCAGGACATGACCGGTCGCATCCAGGTCTACGTCAACCGCAAGACCCTGTCCGAAGACACCCTGGCCGCGGTGAAAACCTGGGACATGGGCGACATCATCGCCGCTGAAGGCACCCTGGCCCGTTCCGGCAAGGGCGACCTGTACGTCGAAATGACCGAAGTGCGCCTGCTGACCAAATCCCTGCGCCCGCTGCCGGACAAGCACCACGGCCTGACCGACACCGAACAGCGCTACCGCCAGCGTTACGTTGACCTGATCGTCAACGAAGACGTGCGCCAGACCTTTCGCGTGCGTTCGCAAGTCATCGCCCACATCCGCAGTTTCCTGATGAAGCGTGACTTCCTGGAAGTGGAAACGCCAATGCTGCAAACCATTCCGGGCGGCGCGGCAGCCAAGCCGTTTGAAACCCACCACAATGCATTGGACATGGGCATGTTCCTGCGTATCGCGCCGGAGCTGTATCTGAAGCGGCTTGTTGTTGGCGGATTCGAAAAGGTGTTCGAGATCAACCGCAACTTCCGTAACGAAGGCGTTTCGACTCGTCACAATCCAGAATTCACCATGTTGGAGTTCTACCAGGCTTACGCCGACTACGAAGACAACATGGACCTGACCGAAGAACTGTTCCGTGAGCTGGCGCAGCTGGTTCTGGGCAGCACCGACGTGCCATACGGCGACAAGGTGTTCCATTTCGGCGAGCCGTTCGTGCGTCTGTCGGTGTTCGACTCGATCCTCAAGTACAACCCCGAGCTGACCGCTGACGACCTGAACGACATCGACAAGGCCCGTGACATCGCCAAGAAGGCCGGTGCCAAGGTGCTGGGCTTCGAAGGTCTGGGCAAACTGCAAGTGATGATTTTCGAAGAACTGGTCGAGCACAAGCTGGAGCAGCCGCACTTCATCACCCAGTACCCGTTCGAAGTCTCGCCGCTGGCTCGTCGTAACGACGACAACCCGAACGTCACCGACCGTTTCGAGCTGTTCATCGGTGGTCGTGAAATTGCCAACGCCTACTCCGAGTTGAACGACGCGGAAGACCAGGCCGAGCGTTTCATGGCGCAGGTGGCCGACAAGGACGCGGGCGACGACGAAGCCATGCATTACGACGCCGACTTCGTTCGCGCGCTGGAGTACGGCATGCCGCCAACGGCGGGTGAAGGCATCGGCATCGACCGTCTGGTGATGTTGTTGACCAACTCACCGTCGATCCGCGACGTGATCCTGTTCCCGCACATGCGACCGCAAGCGTAAATGTTTCAATAAAAAAACCGCCTGAAATGGCGGTTTTTTATTGCCTGTCTGGTACAAACGTATCAAATGGTTACTTTTGAAGTAGAGAGAGGAATTCTCGTCGTGAACCACGCAATGGCTCAAGAAGGTGCAGCGGACGTCGCCACTGCAGTTGCAGAAAGTGTTCAGTACCAGGGCCGCAAGGCCAGCCGGCAGGGCAGCGAGCAGCGTCGACAGGAAATCCTCGATGCCGCGATGCGCATTGTCGTGCGCGATGGCGTTCGCGCCGTGCGCCACCGGGCGGTGGCCGCCGAGGCCAATGTGCCGCTATCGGCCACAACCTACTACTTCAAAGATATCGATGACCTGCTCACCGATACCTTCGCCCAATACGTGGAACGCAGCGCCGCCTACATGGCGAAGCTGTGGGTGAACAACGAAGGGCTGCTGCGGGAAATGATCGACAGTGGCGACGGCAGTCCGCAGTCGCGTTCGCACCTGGCGGACGCCATTGCGCGGCTGATGGCCGACTATGTTCACCGGCAACTGGTCAACCGTCGTGAACACTTGATGGCCGAGCAGGCGTTCCGTCAGGAGGCGCTGCTGAATCCGCGTCTGGCCGAATTGGTGCGCTCGCATCAGCAAATTCTCCTGCAGGGCTCCTGTCAGCTTTTTCAGGTTTTGGGGTCCCGCGAGCCACAACAGGATGCCAAAGTGTTGACGGCTATAATCGGACGGATGGAATATCAGGGCCTGCTCAACGACGCCGAGCCGGTCGCCGAAGAGGAAATGCTCGGTATCTTGACCCGATACATGCACCTGGTATTGGCGTCGGTGTGATCCCTGCGGGTAACTCAATCCTGTAGGAGCGAGGCTTGCCCGCGAAGACGGTTTAACATTCAGCACGTGTGTTGACTGACACAATGCCTTCGCGGGCAAGCCTCGCTCCTACGGGTGCAGTGGCAATTCGGGGTTGTGTGTTCAAAGGGAGTGTTGAATGAAAGCCTGGCGTGTCGTAATGATCGCCTTGTCGTTCCTGTTGCTCAGTGGCTGTCTGGTGACCTTCAAGGAGCCGCTGCCCACGAGCGAGCCCGCGCCCAAAGGGTTGCTTGGCAAATGGACCAGCACCAACGCCTGGGGTGAGCCGCTCAACCTGGAACTCACCCGCGTCGGCGACAATCGCTATCAGGCAGTCAGCTACTTCAGGAGCAAACCCAGGGAGCGCGAAGCCTCCCCCTTCACGGTATCGCGCCACGGCAACCGCTGGTATCTCTCGCGAAGGTGCCGGCGCAGTTCGGCGGGCATTTCACCATTGCCGGCTTTGAACTCACCGACAAGCATGAACTGGTGATCTACAACCTCGACCTCGAGCAGATCAATCAGGCGTTGCAGCAAAAAGCGTTGAACGGCGAAGGCTTTGAGACCGACGATGGCGACGGCGTGTTGATCGACAGCAATATAGACCAGGTGTCCGCCTACCTCGACGATCCGGCTAATTCCGATGTGTTCGTCGAAGTGGTGCGTTACCAGCGTCAGCCAAGCCAAGTAAATCCAGCACATAACGGTTTCAGCAGGAGTTTCGGGTGGACGATTACCAGCAGTCGATACGCATTTTGTCCGATCGCATTGTGCTGGCGCAGACGCCGATCCGCGTCCTCGATGCGGTCAAATGGGACGAGAACATCCGCAAGGGTTTCCTCAAGGCCAAGGGCAAGGAAATGCCGGCTGTGGACCGCGATTACTACCTCAACCGGCCACTGGCGTTCGATTCCAGCAAAGTGAAGCTGGAATTCCAGAACATCGAGCGCGACATTACCCGCCAGCTCGGCCAGTTCAATCCGGTCGGTCAGATCATGCGCCGCATGTGCAAGGAATACCGGATGGTGGTGCGCATGCTCGAAGCGCGCGGCACCGAGGATTTCGGCCTGATTTCCCAGGAACTGTACGGCGCCGCCTCCGATGCTTTCCACGCCGGTGACCCGACGCTGTCCGACCTTGGCCTGATGCTGTCCGATTACCTGAACAACATCGACGGTCGTGGCGACCTGAAGGACGAACCGAAGACCCTGACTGCCAAGGACGCCGTCCACCTGCTGCAAACCCGGTTGAACAAGGTGTTTGGTGAAGCCGAGGAAACCATCCGGGTGTTCGAGTCCGACGGGATCGTCGCCGATGCGGCGGCGGGTGCCGATTACATCAAGATCCGCACCGACGCGATGTTCAACGAGCGTGACGTACGCGCCCTGGAAGTCCACGAAGGGCTGGTGCACGTCGGCACCACCCTCAACGGTCTGAACCAGCCGATCTGCACCTTCCTCTCCAAGGGCCCGCCCTCGTCGACTGTGACCCAGGAAGGCCTGGCGATCCTGATGGAAATCATCACCTTTGCCTCTTACCCCAGCCGCCTGCGCAAACTGACCAACCGCACTCGCGCCATCCACATGGTGGAGGAGGGTGCCGACTTCCTGCAGGTGTTCGAGTTCTTCCGCGAACAAGGTTTCGAAATGCCCGAGAGTTACAGCAACACCAGTCGCGTATTCCGCGGCTCGGTGCCGACAGGTCTGCCATTTACCAAAGACTTGTCCTACCTCAAGGGCTTTATCATGATTTACAACTACATTCAGTTGGCCGTGCGTAAAGGCAAGTTGGAGCAGATACCGCTGTTGTTTTGCGGCAAGACCACCCTGGAAGACATGCGCACCTTGCGCCAGTTGGTGGATGAGGGGCTGGTGGTGCCGCCCAAGTACCTGCCGGAACAGTTTCGCGACATGAACGCGTTGTCGGCATGGATGTGCTTCTCCAACTTCCTCAACCACCTGAGCCTGGACCGGATCGAAGCGGATTACTCGAACATCCTGTAATCACCACGCCCCCTGTAGGAGCTGGCTTGCCAGCGAAGAACGATAACGCGGTGTATCTGTTATGCCGTGGTGAAGCATTCGCTGGCAAGCCAGCTCCTACAGGATTGTGCGGATATCCATTCACACTGCGAGGTTTCAACGGATGAGAATCCTCGGCATCATCTGCCTTCTTCTGACCCTGAACGGTTGCAGCTCCCTGCTGTTCTACCCCGAACCCGGCCAGTTGTTCACCCCGGAAAAAGCCAATCTCGAATACCGCGACCTCACCCTGACCACCGCCGACGGCGTCAGACTGCACGGCTGGTGGCTGCCGGCCAAACAAGGCGTCGAGGTCAAAGGCACGGTGCTGCACCTGCACGGCAACGGCGGCAATCTGCCCATGCACCTGGGCGGGAGTTACTGGTTGCCGGAGCAGGGGTATCAAGTGCTGCTGATTGACTATCGCGGTTACGGTTTGTCCGAAGGCAAACCAAGCCTGCCGGCGATTTACCAGGATATCGACGCCGCGTTCAAATGGCTCGACCAGGCGCCAGAGGTGAAAGGCAAGCCGCTAATCCTGCTGGGCCAGAGCCTTGGTGGTTCGATGGCCATTCACTACTTGGTTCAACACCCCGAACGCCAGACGCAACTCAAGGCCTTCGTCCTCGATGGCGTACCCGCCAGTTACCGCAGCGTCGGCCAGTTTGCGTTGAGCCATTCATGGCTGTTGTGGGCGTTCCAGGTGCCGCTGTCCTGGCTGGTGCCGGACGGCGACAGCGCGATCAACTCCATGGCGCAGCTCAATGGCGTGCCGAAACTGATCTACCACAGCATCGACGATCCGATCGTGCCTCTTTCCAACGGCATCCGACTGTATCAAGCTGCGCCGCCGCCGCGAGTCCTGCAACTGACCCGAGGCGGGCATGTGCAGACGTTCGCCGACCCGGTCTGGCGTAAAGTCATGGTGCGCTACCTTGAAGACCCGCAGCATTTCAACGGCCTGCGCCGCTTGGGTGAGATCCCCAATTACCCGGCACCCCAGAATTCTGAAAATGAACCACCAGAGAGCCCGCAATGAGTGAAGAACGTAACGCCATCCCGCTGATCATCACCGGTATCTGCAGCATTCTCGGCACCGTCGCTGCCCTGTGGTGGTACGGCTACCTGCACTTCGCCAAGCCTGAAGATGCGTTGCTGCTCAACGAATTCACCATGCTCAAGACCGTGCCGGGTGAGGACTACAAAGTCTCCCTGGAACCGGCGGCGCAAGTGGCGCAATGCATTGATGGGGTGCTGGTGTTGTTTGATACCGAGCAGAAAGGCCTGACTGGCGTACTGATCAACGACCGGAAAAAAGCCGTGCGGTGCATGGGGCAGGAAACCCCACAGGAGCTGGAACAGTAATCCGTTATTTCCTTGAAAAAGAGATCAAATGTGGGAGCGGGCTTGCTCGCGAAAGGACCATTACATCCAACATCAATGTTGACTGATAGACCGCTTTCGCGAGCAAGCCCGCTCCCACAGGTTCATGGCGAATTCAGTGTTTTTGCTTGTCGTTAACCGCCGACAAGTCGTGCAAATGACGACGGGACAATGCGAGAAAACGCGGAGTCGGACCGACGTCTTCGTACAGTGGATCGCCCTCTTCGTCAGTGGCAACCACGGTCGAGCCCTTTACGTACGGGAAGCTCTTTTCCAGTTCTTCCAGGGCGGCGCCAATCAGTTCGCCGAGCAGTTCTTCGGGTTGCCGTTTGGGGTACATATCGATGATCGCCGCCAATCTTGCGGCAGCTTCAACATCCAGATGAATCGAGTAGCCGGTGTCGGTCAGGCGACCCTTGGCGTTTTCTTCCCAGTGATGGGCAAGCTCGCGGATTTTCATGATGACCTCATTACGCGCCTGCTCGTGGCAGGGCGGGAAAATGTCCGGCATTGGCCGGCGAAAGCCGTTGTACGACTTATTATTCAGACTAGCTTCTGCCCGGCAGGTTTAAAGTCCCTTCGTCGTCTGGGTTGTAAGAAACGGCCTGGAACGGCACTCTCTAGTTCAAGAGCATCCAACTCAAGAGCACCTAACTCAAGAGCATGAGTTTCTTGGCCGCCTGCAATTTTGCTGGAGAACCGCTGATGACCGATATTGATGCACGCTTGCGCGAGGACGTTCACCTGTTGGGTGAACTGTTGGGCAACACCATTCGCGAACAGTACGGGGACGGCTTCCTCGACAAGATCGAGCAGATCCGCAAGGGCGCCAAGGCTGACCGCCGCGGCTCCATGGACGCCGAGCTGAGCGCCAGCCTCAACCAGTTGACTGAAGACGAATTGCTGCCGGTGGCGCGGGCGTTCAACCAGTTTCTCAACCTGGCTAACATCGCCGAGCAATACCAATTGATTCACCGCCGCGAAGAGTCGCAGCCCGCGCCGTTCGAAGCGCGAGTCCTGCCGGAACTGCTCGCTCGCCTGCGCGCTGAAGGGCATGGCGCGAGTCCCTGGCGCGGCAGTTGGGGCGACTGGAAATCGAGCTTGTTCTCACGGCTCACCCGACCGAAGTCGCGCGCCGCACGCTGATCCAGAAATACGACGCCATCGCCGCGCAACTGGCGGCCCTGGATCACCGCGACCTGACCAGCGCCGAGCGCGAGCAGATCAAGTCGAAGCTGCAGCGCCTGATCGCCGAAGCCTGGCACACCGAAGAAATCCGCCGTACGCGTCCGACACCGGTCGATGAAGCCAAATGGGGTTTCGCGGTGATCGAGCATTCACTGTGGCAAGCAATCCCCAATTATATGCGCAAGGCCGATCAGGCTTTGCACGCCGCCACCGGCCTGCGTTTGCCGCTGGAAGCCGCACCGATTCGCTTTGCCTCGTGGATGGGCGGCGACCGCGATGGCAACCCCAACGTGACGGCCACCGTCACCCGCGAAGTGCTGTTGCTCGCGCGGTGGATGGCAGCCGATCTGTACCTGCGCGATGTCGATCAGCTCGCGGCCGATTTGTCGATGCAGCAGGGCAGTGACGCACTGAAGGCCAAGCTAGTGACAGTGCGGAACCCTATCGCACAGTGCTTAAACAGCTGCGCGAGCGTCTGCGTGCCACGCGCAGTTGGGCTCATACCGCCTTGACGACACCCACGCCTGTCACCGCCGACGTGCTGCAAAACAACCGCGACCTGCTCGACCCGCTGGAGCTGTGCTACCACTCGTTACATGAGTGCGGCATGGGCGTGATTGCCGATGGGCCGTTGCTCGACTGCCTGCGCCGGGCAGTCACGTTTGGCTTGTTCCTGGTGCGTCTCGACGTACGTCAGGACTCGTCGCGGCACAGCGCGGCCATGACCGAAATCACTGATTACCTCGGTCTGGGTCGCTACGAGGATTGGAGCGAAGAAGAGCGCATCGCTTTCCTGACGCGCGAACTGAACAACCGTCGACCGTTGTTGCCGGCCCACTACAAACCGTCCGCCGACACCGCCGAAGTGTTGGCAACCTGCCGGGAAATCGCCGCTGCACCAGCGGCGTCCCTCGGTTCGTATGTAATCTCCATGGCCGGTGCCGCTTCCGATGTACTGGCGGTGCAACTGCTGCTCAAAGAGTCGGGCGTGTTGCGGCCGATGCGCGTGGTGCCGCTGTTCGAAACCCTGGCCGACCTCGACAACGCAGGCCCGGTGATCGAGAAACTGTTGCTGTTGCCGGGCTATCGCTCGCGTCTGCAAGGGCCGCAGGAAGTGATGATCGGCTATTCCGATTCGGCCAAGGACGCAGGCACCACAGCGGCGGCCTGGGCGCAGTATCGGGCGCAGGAACGTTTGGTCGATATCTGCCGTGAGCAACAAGTAGAACTACTGTTGTTCCACGGTCGCGGCGGCACTGTGGGCCGTGGCGGCGGCCCGGCACACGCGGCGATTCTGTCGCAGCCGCCGGGATCGGTGGCGGGACGATTCCGAACCACCGAGCAGGGAGAAATGATTCGATTCAAATTCGGCCTGCCGGACATCGCCGAGCAAAACCTCAATCTGTATCTGGCCGCGGTACTGGAAGCGACCCTGCTGCCACCACCGCCGCCGACGCCTGAATGGCGCCACCTGATGGACGAATTGGCTGCCGATGGTGTCAGCGCTTACCGCGCCGTGGTGCGGGAAAATCCGCAATTCGTCGAGTACTTCCGCCAGTCCACGCCAGAGCAGGAACTCGGACGCTTGCCATTGGGCAGCCGTCCGGCCAAGCGCCGCGCCGGCGGGATCGAAAGCCTGCGGGCGATTCCGTGGATCTTCGGCTGGACCCAAACGCGGTTGATGCTGCCGGCCTGGCTCGGCTGGGAAGCGGCATTGAGCAAGGCGCTGGAGCGCGGCGAGGGTGAGCTGCTGGGGCAGATGCGTGAGCAGTGGCCCTTCTTCCGAACCCGCATCGATATGCTGGAGATGGTATTGGCCAAGGCTGACGCGGATATCGCCCGGTCCTACGATGAGCGTCTGGTCGAGCCGGACTTGCTGGCTTTGGGTGCGCACTTACGCGACCTATTGTCGCAGGCATGCTCGATCGTCCTCGGGCTGACCGGTCAGTCGCAGCTACTGGCACATAGCCCAGATACTCTGGAATTCATCCGTCTGCGCAACACCTACCTCGATCCGCTACATCTATTACAGGCCGAATTGCTTGCCCGTTCGCGGCAACAGGAAATGGCGCAGGACAGCCCCGTGGAACAGGCGTTACTGGTGTCTGTGGCGGGGATTGCCGCCGGTTTGCGCAATACCGGCTAAGGTTTTTTACCGTGGGGTCAGGCCTGCGATGCGCGCATCGCAGGCCGATCAAATGGCTGCTGTAAAAGTACGGCGAGGCGACAGTTAATGATGGGGTTGCGACTTGGGGAACCACACCGAAAGGTCACAGGAGGAGGCGGTTTCTCCGACTTTTGGCGGCTTGTGTGGGCGCAGCCTGCTGTGTATCTTGATCAGCCTTTGGCCGTTTGGGCGGTCACGACCCTATTTTTGAGATTGGCCCCAAGAGGCGAATCTGACGTTATCTATATAAAAATTGAGGAGCACATCGATGCGCGTCATTCTGCTGGGAGCTCCCGGGGCCGGTAAAGGTACTCAGGCGAAGTTCATCACCGAAAAATTCGGCATTCCGCAAATCTCCACCGGCGACATGCTTCGTGCAGCGGTCAAGGCCGGCACCGAGCTGGGCATTAAAGCCAAGGGCATCATGGATGCCGGGGGCCTGGTGTCCGATGACCTGATCATCGCCCTGGTCAAGGACCGCATCGCCCAGTCCGACTGCGCCAACGGTTTCCTGTTCGACGGTTTCCCGCGCACCATTCCTCAGGCTGAAGCCCTGGTGGAAGCTGGCGTGGAGCTGGATCACGTACTCGAAATCGCTGTCGATGATGAAGAAATCGTTCAGCGTATCGCCGGTCGCCGTGTTCACGAGGCCAGCGGCCGCGTGTACCACACCGTCTACAATCCGCCGAAAATCGCTGGTAAAGACGACATCACCGGTGAAGAACTGGTGCAGCGCAAGGACGACACCGAAGAAACCGTGCGTCATCGCCTGTCGGTCTACCACGACCAGACCAAACCGCTGGTAGCTTTCTACCAAAACCTGGCAGAAGCCAAAGGCAAGCCGAAGTACAGCCACATTGCTGGCGTCGGCTCGGTTGAAGTGATCACCGGCAAGGTGCTTGAAGCACTGAGCTGAAAAGACTGATCGGCTTCATCATCTACGGCCCGCTTGCGGGCCGTAGTTGTTTATACTGACTCACTTTTTTCTGATCACTCTTTTTTCTACCCCTTTCTTACGGAAACATCGATGAGCACCTTGCTGGCCCTGGACACCGCGACTGAAGCTTGCTCCGTTGCCTTGCTGCATGACGGCAAAGTCACGAGCCATTACGAGGTGATCCCGCGCCTGCATGCGCAAAAGTTACTGCCGATGATCCAGCAATTGCTGGCCGACGCCGGCACGACCTTGCAGGCGGTCGATGCCATCGCTTTCGGTCGCGGACCGGGTGCGTTCACCGGTGTTCGCATTGCTGTCGGCGTAGTCCAGGGTTTGGCGTTCGCCCTGGATCGCCCGGTTTTGCCGGTATCGAATCTGGCCATATTGGCTCAGCGCGCGTACCGCGAACACGGTGTCAGCCAAGTCGCTGCAGCTATCGATGCGCGCATGGACGAAGTGTATTGGGGCTGCTACCGCGCGACGGCGGGGGAGATGCGGCTGGTTGGCCAGGAAGCGGTGTTGCCACCGCAAGTGGCAGCATTGCCGGCCGACGCCAGCGGCGAATGGTTCGGCGCAGGCACGGGTTGGGGCTATGCCGAACGCATCGCCGTCAGCCTGAGCGGGCAGGATGCGGGCATGCTGCCCCACGCCGAAGACCTGCTGACACTGGCGCGGTTTGCATGGGAACGCGGCGAGGCGATCGTGGCGGATGAGGCGCAGCCGGTTTATTTGCGCGATAAAGTGGCGACGCCCAAGGCACGTTAATCCGCAACACCGAGTTGTCCCATTCGCGGGCAAGCCTCGCTCCTACAGGATTCGCGCAAAACCTGTAGGAGCGAGGCTTGCCCGCGAAGGCGATCGAACGGACACAGCCAATCGTCGTTTTCTAACCCCTGCTTTTAAACCTTTTGTCTTTTATGTGTTCTAGTTATCACTCGGCGGTTTGCGAAGTGGAATATGCGCCACTAAACTGCCACCACTGATACCGAGCATGCACTTATGCGTATAGACGGCATTTCCTCTCAGTCCTACCCCATCAAGCGCAAGCCTCGCAATGGCAATGTGGTGGAAGACGAGTCCGTCGATATCGAAGGCGAGCTGGAGTTTCCGTCCGAAGAGCAGATGGCCGCCCGTGCCAAAGCCGCTGCACAACGCCTGAGCAATCTCCCCGCCCGTCAGCAGGACATGCTTTACCATCGTGCCATGAGCAAAAGCGTGGCGATGGCCCTGGCCAGCTACCTGAGCACCGCCGGTTTCGTCGACTGGGATGCAGAGGTGCTGGGCCTCGATCTGTACATCTGATGTTGCTGCCGTATTACCTCGGCTGCCCGTCCTGGAGTGAAAACGCCTGGCGCGAGTACCTGTATCCGCCAGATGCCAAGCCCGCCGAATTTCTCAATCTCTATTCCCAAGTATTCAACGCCGTGGAAGGCAATACGACCTTCTACGCGAGCCCGGCTGCCAGCACCGTGCAGCGCTGGGCCGAAACCTTGCCCGAACACTTTCGCTTCACTGCCAAGTTCCCTGGCGATATCAGCCACGGCGGTGACCTGCGCGAACAACTGACCGCTGCCGAAACCTTCACCCAATTGCTCAGGCCGCTCGGCGAGCGGGTGTCGCCGCTGTGGTTGCAGCTGTCGAAAAACTTCACACCACAACGCTTGCCCGAGCTCGCCGGATTTATCGATGCTCTGGAGCGGCCCCTGGCGGTGGAAGTGCGGCATGATGATTTTTTTGCCAAGGGCGACAGTGAGCGGATGCTCAATCGCCTGCTGCTGGATCATGGTGTCGAACGCATTTGTCTCGATCCGCGCGCGCTGTTCAGCTGCATCTCTACCGATCCTTCAGTACTCCACGCCCAATCGAAAAAGCCCAGGGTCCCGCCGCGCCCGGCGGCGTTTACTCAATTCCCCCAAGTGCGCTTCATCGGCCATCCGACGCTTGAGGCCAACGACCCGTTTCTGCTGCCATGGGTGGAGAAAATCGCCCTGTGGATCGAAGAGGGCCGCACGCCGTACATCTTCCTGCATACCGCCGACAACGTGCTGGCGGCGAAACTGGCGCAGCGTTTCCATGCCAGGCTGATGCTGCGTTTGCCTGGCTTGCCGGCGCTGCCTGAGCTATACAGAGAACCCGCCACCGAGCAACTTGGCTTGCTCTGAAAGCGGATTCATTCGCCTTTTTCAGGAGCCTGCCAATGGATGCGCAAACCCTTCGAGCCCACGCGTTCAAAGCCTTGCACGAACGCGACGGCGTTTTTGTGATCCCCAACCCATGGGATGCCGGCTCGGCAAAAATGCTCGCCAGCCTGGGCTTCGAGGCGCTGGCAACCACCAGCGCCGGATTCGCCTTTTCCCAAGGACGCCCCGATGGCGGGCTGACGCTGGACGATACCCTGGCCAACGTCCGGGCCATTGTCGCTGCCACCGACTTGCCGGTTGCGGTCGATTTGGAAAACGGTTTTGCCGATGATCCTGCCGAATGTGCCAAAAGCATTTTGCTGGCTGCCGAAGCGGGTGCTGTCGGCGGCTCGATCGAAGATGCCACTGGCCGTGAAGACGCCCCGATCTATTGCTTCGAGCATGCCGTGGCGCGCGTCAAAGCCGCTGTTGCTGCCGCCCGCAGCTTGCCTTTCCCTTTCACGCTGACCGCCCGGGCCGAGAATTTTCTGCATGGCAATCCGGATCTTGATGACACGATTCGACGCTTGCAGGCCTTCGCCGAGGCCGGTGCCGACGTGCTTTACGCACCGGGTTTGCGCAACGCTGAAGACGTATTGGCGGTGGTTCGCGCCGTGGCGCCGAAACCGGTCAACGTGTTGATGTCCGGTGGCTTGAAGCTGACGGTGCAAGAACTGAGCGAAATGGGTGTTAAACGCATCAGTGTCGGCTCGGCGCTGGCACTGGCGGCTTTAGGCGAGTTCTACCGTGCCGCTGAAGAGATTCAGACGTCGGGCACGTTCGGGTTCACGTCGCGGTCCATGCCGTATGCGCAGGCCAATAAGTTCTTCAAAGGCTGAAGATCAGGCGGCGAGGCGCAGGTTCTGCAGGATGATCGGGCGCGCCCAGCCGTTATCGAAATCGAGTTGTTTCTGTTGTTCCACCAGTTCTTCAGCCGAGAACGGCGGGAAAGGCTTGTCCAGCAGATCGAGTTCGAACTCGGCGATTGGCAAGCGCAGCGGACGCGTTTGCGGCGCCGGACCGGCTTCTGGCAACGGCTGGCCGGCGGTCAACACGATCGGGCGCACCCAGCCGCTTTCGAAGTTCTGCTGTTTCTGCTGGGCGACGATTTCTTCAGGCGGGAACGGCGGGAACGGCTTGTCCGCCAAGTCCGTTTCAAACTCGGCAATCGGCAGGAACAGTGGCTCGGGCGGGCGAATCTCATTGTCCTTCACATCGCATTCGCGCTGGGAAACGATGTGCGCCAGCAGGTCGCTGCCAACGGTGGGTTCGACCGGGCTTTCGATATCGACCGGTGGAAAGTTCAGCGATTCAGGCAGCACTTCACCCGACTGTTCGGCCAGTGCTCGGGCAAAGAAATCCTGCCAGATGTGACTGACGCCGCTCAGTGCCTGGGTATTTCGCAAGTTGTAGTCGCCGTAGGGCGAGATAAAACCTGTGATTGTGGGTTGAATGTCTGACATTTCTCTCGGTCGACGCTCAGCTCTGGCAAAATGCTCGATAGTTTTGTTATCGGCCGTTTTTGCCGATCATTAATTTTTTGAGCGTGTTTTCCCATGATTGAGCAACCTGCGGCGTGCCGCATCCATGTCGAAGCCCTGGGCGCGACCTTTCAGCCACAGGCCGAGCACTGGGCCGAGCGCCTGGGCCTGCCGCTGCAGGTGGATGACGGTGAGTTTGCGTTGCAGGTGGGCGAGCAGGGGTTGCAGCTGCAACAGCTCGGCCCGGACGCACCGGGCCCGGTACGAGTGGATTTCGTCGAGGGTGGCGCGGCCCATCGCCGGTTGTATGGTGGTGGCAGCGGGCAGATGATCGCCAAGGCTGTCGGAGTCGCCCAAGGCGTGCGTCCGCGGGTGCTGGATGCCACGGCGGGGCTGGGCAAGGATGCGTTCGTGCTGGCAAGCCTGGGCTGCGAGATGAGTCTGATCGAGCGTCAGC
The DNA here is from genome assembly GCF_002277815.1 of Pseudomonas sp. ERMR1:02. Lineage (GTDB taxonomy): Bacteria > Pseudomonadota > Gammaproteobacteria > Pseudomonadales > Pseudomonadaceae > Aquipseudomonas. The sequence goes on along the minus strand of NZ_NKJI01000008.1, from coordinate 27,094 downwards.
CGTTAATCGGTGCCTTGCTCGAAGACGGTCTGGCGCGAGGAGCAGAGGATTTCGACGTGGCGCCGATCGTGGCGCGCATGCGTTTGCTCAAGGGCAATTCGATCGAGGTGATGCGCAACTGGGAAGGCGAGCCGCCGCAGGTGATCTACCTCGACCCGATGTTCCCGCATCGTGAGAAAACCGCGTTGGTGAAGAAGGAAATGCGCCTGTTCCGGCCGCTGGTGGGCGATGACCCGGATGCACCGGCGTTGCTCGAAGCCGCATTGGCTTTGGCCACCCACCGGGTCGTGGTCAAGCGCCCACGCAAGGCGCCGTGCATCGAAGGGCCCAAGCCCAGTCATGCGCTGGATGGCAAGTCCAGCCGGTATGACATTTATCCGAAGAAAGCACTCAAGCCCTGACTCGACGATGATCGTTCCCACGCTCTGCGTGGGAATGCAGCCCGGGACGCTCTGCGTCCCATTCGAGAGCTGGAACGCAGAGCGTCCCTTGAGGCATTCCCACGCAGAGCGTGGGAACGATCACCGCTAGGGCCGATACGCCCGCATAAACAACCCCACCACTTCCTGCACATGGCTCTCGGCCGCATCACCGGTCAATGGCTCGCCGCAGCCATACAACAACCGGAAATTCGCAGCCCCCTTGAGCAGGCAAAGAAGTGTTCCGCCGCGTTGTGCGGTTTGTCGATGCTCAACGCGCCACTCTGATCGACCTTGCTCAGCAACCGCTCCATGCCAAGCAGCATGCGTTGCGGGCCGGCCTCGAAGAAGATTAGCGAGAGTTTAGGGTCCTGGCTGCCCAGGGTCATGATCAAGCGGTGCAGGTTCACTGATTCATTGCTGTTGATCAGCTGGTGAAAGCCGCGGGCGATGTTAAGCAGCACGGTTTCCACCGCAACGCCCTCTGGCAACTCGAAAAACAGCGTCGGCAACTGCTCTTCGCACTTGGCCACCACGGCGGCGCAGAACAGCGTCTCCTTGTCGTTGAAATGGCTGTAGACCGTCAGCTTCGACACATTGGCCTGCGTTGCGACAGCATCCATTCTGGTGTTGGCATATCCCTTGGTCAGAAACAGCGTTTTCGCTGCGTCGAGGATTGCCTGGCGCTTGGCCAGATCCTTTGGGCGGCCTGGGCCGTTGGGTGCTGAAAGATTGTTCGGCATATGCGCTTTTATTACTGGACTGGTGAGTTTGCTATTAATAACATACTGGTCAGTATAATTATTCAAAGCACCATTAGCGAAAGGTCCTTCACCATGTTCCGCTATGCCTTGCCCCTCGCGTTGCCAATCAGTCTGGCGTTTTTATTGACGGCGTGTGGTCACGAAGAGGCGCCTCAAGTCAGCGTTCGCCCAGCCATGGTGGTGCAGCCAGAGCCTTCGGCCCAGGCAACGGAAAGCTATCCCGGTGAAGTCCGCGCCCGCTATGAGCCGGACTTGGCGTTCCGCATCGGCGGCAAAGTCAGCCGACGACTGGTAGAAGAGGGACAGCGGGTCAAGGCCGATCAACCACTGGCGGAGCTCGATCCTCAAGATGTGCGTCTGCAACTGGAGGCCACCCGCGCTCAAGTCGCCGCCGCCGAGGCGAATCTGAACATGGTGCGCGCCGAGCGTGATCGCTACAAAACGCTGATGGAGCGTCAGATGGTCAGCCGCTCGCAGTATGACAATCAGGAAAATCTCTACCGTTCCGGCGAAGCGCGCCTTAAACAAATCAAAGCCGAATTCAACGTGTCCAGTAACCAGGCCAGCTACGCCGTGTTGCGTGCACCGCAGGACGGCGTCGTGGCCAAGCGGGCGGTGGAAGTCGGGCAGGTAGTGGCCGCAGGGCAAACGGTGTTTACCCTGGCCACCGATGGCGAGCGCGAAGTGTTGATCAGCCTGCCGGAGCAGAACTTCGGCCGCTTCAAGGTCGGTGAGCCGGTCTCGGTAGAGCTCTGGACCCAGCCTGATCAGCGTTTCGCCGGGCGGATCCGTGAACTGTCACCCTCTGCCGATCCTAAGTCCCGTACCTTCGCCGCACGTATCGCTTTCACTGGCGGCAAGGTTCCCGCCGAACTCGGTCAGAGCGCACGGGTGTTCGTGCAGACCGCCGAGGCAGTCCCGCTTTCGGTGCCGCTCTCTGCGCTCACCGCAGAAAACGGCGTGACTTATGTCTGGGTCGTCAGCGCCAACAACACCCTGAAGAAGACCCCGGTGCGGGTCGGCGCCTTCGGTGAGAAAACCGTCCCGGTGCTCGAAGGTCTCAACGCCAGCGACTGGGTGGTGGCCGCTGGCGTCCATGTGCTTCTCGACGGGCAGCAGGTGCGCCCGGTGGATCGCTCCAACCGCGTGGTCAATCTGGCGGACAAGGAGTAATCCCCGATGGGCTTCAATCTTTCCGAATGGGCGCTGCGTAACCGCCAGATCGTACTGTTCCTGATGCTGTTGCTGGCAATCGTTGGCGCACTGTCCTACACCAAACTCGGCCAAAGCGAAGACCCGCCGTTTACTTTCAAGGCCATGGTTATCCGCACCAACTGGCCGGGCGCTACGGCGCAGGAAGTCTCGCGACAAGTCACCGAACGCGTCGAAAAGAAACTGATGGAAACCGGTGAGTACGAACGCATCGTGTCGTTCTCCCGCCCGGGCGAATCCCAGGTGACCTTCATTGCCCGCGACTCCATGCACTCGGTGGACATTCCGGAACTCTGGTATCAGGTGCGCAAGAAGGTCAGCGACATCCGCCAAACACTTCCGCCGGGCATTCAGGGGCCGTTCTTCAACGATGAATTCGGTACCACCTTCGGTAATATCTACGCCTTGACCGGTGACGGTTTCGATTACGCCGTGCTCAAGGATTACGCCGACCGCATCCAGATCCAGCTGCAACGGGTCAAGGATGTCGGCAAGGTCGATCTGCTCGGTTTGCAGGACGAAAAAATCTGGATCGAGCTTTCCAACGTCAAACTTGCCACCCTCGGCTTGCCTTTGGCGGCAGTGCAGCAGGCGCTTGAAGAACAGAATGCGGTGTCCACCGCCGGCTTCTTCGAAACCAGCAGCGAGCGATTGCAGCTACGGGTCTCGGGGAATTTTCAGACAGTCGAAGAGATAAAAAACTTTCCGATCCGGGTCGGTGATCGCACCTTCCGTATCTCCGATGTGGCCGACGTGCGCCGAGGTTTCAATGATCCACCGGCGCCGCGCATGCGCTTCATGGCTGAGGACGCTATTGGTCTGGCCGTGGCCATGAAGGACGGTGGCGACATTCTGGTACTGGGCAAGGCCCTGGAAGTCGAGTTCGACCGCATCCAGAAAAACCTCCCGGCCGGCATGCAGCTGCGCAAGGTTTCCGATCAACCGGCGGCGGTAAAAACCGGTGTCGGCGAGTTCGTCCAGGTATTGGTGGAAGCCCTGGCGATTGTGTTGCTGGTGAGTTTTTTCTCCCTCGGCGTGCGCACCGGCATGGTGGTCGCGCTGGCGATTCCGCTGGTGTTGGCGATGACCTTCGCTTGCATGTACTACCTCGGCATTGGCCTGCACAAGATTTCCCTCGGCGCGTTGGTGCTGGCGCTGGGCTTGCTGGTGGACGACGCGATCATTGCCGTGGAAATGATGGCGATCAAAATGGAGCAAGGCTTCGACCGGATCAAGGCAGCGAGCTATGCCTGGACCAGCACCGCTTTCCCGATGCTCACCGGTACGTTGATCACCGCAGCCGGCTTCCTGCCGATCGCCACCGCGCAATCGGGCACCGGCGAATACACCCGTTCGATCTTCGAGGTCGTCACCATCGCGCTGCTGGCGTCCTGGGTGGCTGCCGTGCTTTTCGTCCCCTATCTGGGGGAAAAACTCCTGCCGGATCTGGCGAAAATTCATGCCGCGAAACATGGCACTGGTCAACCTGATCCCTATGGCACGCCGTTCTATCAGCGCGTCCGACGCCTGGTGGAGTGGTGTGTACGCTGGCGCAAAACGGTCATCGCGCTGACTGTGGTGTTGTTCATTGCCTCCATCGTGCTGTTCCGCTTTGTGCCGCAGCAGTTCTTCCCGGCATCTGGCCGGCTGGAATTGATGGTCGATCTGAAGCTGGCCGAAGGCGCTTCGCTGAGCAACACCGCCGAGGAGGTCAAGCGCCTCGAAGCGCTACTCAAGGACAAAGCGGGGATCGACAACTACGTGGCTTACGTGGGCACAGGTTCACCGCGTTTTTATCTGCCGCTGGATCAGCAACTTCCCGCAGCGAGTTTCGCCCAGTTTGTTGTGCTGGCGAAAACCATCGAGGAGCGCGAAACCCTGCGCACCTGGCTGATCGAAACCCTCAACGAACAATTCCCGGCCCTGCGCTCGCGGGTCACGCGTCTGGAAAATGGCCCTCCGGTTGGCTATCCGGTGCAGTTCCGTGTGACGGGCGAGCACATCGAGGAAGTCCGCGCGCTGGCCCGCAAAGTAGCGGCCAAGGTTCGTGAAAATCCGCACGTGGTCAACGTCCACCTTGATTGGGAAGAACCGAGCAAAGTCGTGTATCTGAACGTCGATCAGGACCGCGCGCGGGCACTGGGCGTGAGCACGGCAAACCTGTCGAGGTTTTTGCAGAGTTCGCTGACCGGTTCCAGCGTCAGTCAGTATCGCGAAGACAACGAGTTGATCGAAATTCTGCTGCGCGGCACCGTGCATGAGCGCACCGAGCTGTCGTTGCTGCCAAGCCTGGCAGTGCCGACCGACAACGGGCGCAGCGTCGCCCTGTCACAGATCGCGACCCTGGAATACGGTTTCGAAGAAGGGGTGATCTGGCACCGTAACCGCCTGCCCAACGTCACCGTTCGCGCCGACATTTACGGCAAGGAACAACCGGCGACGTTGGTGCAACAGATCATGCCGACCCTCGATCCTATTCGCGCCGAATTGCCGGATGGGTATCTGTTGGATGTCGGTGGCACGGTGGAAGATTCCGCGCGCGGGCAGAACTCTGTGAAGGCCGGTGTGCCGCTGTTCATCGTGGTGGTGCTGACGTTGCTGATGCTGCAACTGCGCAGTTTCTCACGCACGGCGATGGTGTTTCTGACGGCGCCGTTGGGCTTGATCGGGGTGACGCTGTTTCTGATGGTGTTCCGTCAGCCGTTTGGTTTTGTGGCCATGCTTGGGACCATCGCGTTGTCGGGGATGATCATGCGTAACTCGGTGATCTTGGTGGATCAGATCGAGCAGGATATCGCTGCCGGGCTGAAGCCTTGGCAGGCGATCATTGAGGCGACGGTGCGGCGGTTCAGGCCGATTGTGTTGACGGCGCTCGCGGCGGTGTTGGCGATGATTCCGTTGTCGCGCAGTGTGTTTTTCGGGCCGATGGCGGTGGCGATCATGGGGGGGCTAATTGTGGCTACGGCGTTGACGCTGTTGTTCTTGCCTGCTTTGTATGCGGCCTGGTTCAGGGTCAAGAAAGAGTCGGTCTAGGTGTTGGACTTGGCGGCCTCGGGGCCGACCAGGCTTTAGGTTGTCGGAGAGGGAGTACATATCCATTCCTGCGGCAACGGCTGCTATTGGTTCCGCTTTTACAGCGGGTCACTTGGAAGAGCCCCAAGTAACCAAGGGCTCTTGCCCCTGTCGTTCGGTGCCTCGCTGGGGCTCGGCATTCCCTCGCTCCGGTCCTGCTCCGTGGGCCCGCCGCGATCGGCCATCCTTGGCCGTGCGCGGCTAACCCGGCATCCATGCCGGGTTGCCCACTGCGCAGAACCTGCGCTCGGCCTCTCGAGGGTGCAAGAAGATCAAGATCAAAAACCAGATCAAAAGCACACGAGGCGGCCTGACAGCCGACCTGATTTCGCAGATGTACCCGATCCCTGTAATTGGATGGACTCGCCCAAGCCAAGGCGGCCTTACAGTCAACGATGTTTGCCACTCAATCAAATCATTCAGAACCTTCCCACAACACTTTCAGGTTGTCCCTAGGAACCACGATCTCTAGCCTTTGTCCGTCGCTGCCAATTCAGCGACCGGGACTGCAAGCCCGAAATTTGTTAGGCGCTAATAAGCGCCGCATCTAAAAATGATGTTGGGCGCTCCAGTCTCAAGGAGTTGCACCATGAACAACGAATCCATAAACCATCCAGAATCTACGCCCGCTGACCAACAGGCGAAAACCACTTACCGCCCCTGTCCAATATTCACCATCCATCCCGGCATAAACTCAGAAACCCTCCTGGTCCACGCCCACGAAACCCTGGCGTCGGCCAATGTAATGGCAACCGAGTTGTCTTCCAGCCTGACCGGCCCGACGTGCAATCTGGTGCTCGGAATCCAGCAGATGATTGTCCTGGCCCAGCTATCGGTGAATCGCGTGCTCGATCAGCTTGATCCGCAGCAATAGCCCAACAAAAAAGCCCGCTGAATCTTTGAAGGTCAGCGGGCTTTTTAATCGGTGAAGATCGTTCTGTCAGTCAAATCGAATCGTGCCCATCGCGAGCAAGCATTGCTCCTACAACTATTTCAGAACCGTCCGATATTGAGACTCGGAGGTCCGGATGTTGTACTCAAAACTCAGTTTCACGAGTTTTTGAGACAGTGCCAATGAAAAAGCCACCCATGCTGAAGGGAAGGTCAGACCCGGTATTTGATCTACTGACGAAGTCGCCGCACAAGGAACGACTCTCGGACTACCTCACTCTACTCAAGCCCCTGGACGATCGGGGGCGCTATCTGCCATTTGAAGATTTGCGGTACCGCTGGGCGGCGGGGCTGGATTCGAATCTGTGTTGGGCCTTGGTCAAGAAGGCCCGGACCGCGCAGTACTCCAGCCTGTTGCCATTGGGTGAGCCGATGCAATGGGGCAACTTCGTGCTGACGCCGTTGGCACAAAAAGCGATTTCCGCTGTGGACCGTCAAACGACGACGGCCGCACTGGAGTACATGACCAGTCAGATCGGCGAGTGCGCGCATTTCAGCTATCTACTCAACGACCTGATCGAAGACGAAGCCATCAGCAGCAGTCAGCTCGAGGGCGCGGCGACCACCACTCGGGTGGCCAAGGACATGCTCAAGCGCCATCGCCTGCCGCGCACACCGGATGAGCGAATGGTGATCGGCAATTACAAGATGATGAACTTCGCTTGGGAAAAACGTTACGAGCCGCTGAGTGTGGAACTGATCATGGCACTGCATCGCGTTGGCGTTGCAGGCATTGATGATGCGCAATATTCACCGGGAAATTTGCGGCTCAATGATGACGTGGTGGTGCAGGACGGACAGGGCAATACGGTTCACGTACCGCCTCCCGCTACCGGCATCGCAGGGCGTTTGCGGGTGTTGTCGATGTGGATCAATCACTCTCACAACAACCCCCATCGGGCGGATTACCTGCATCCGATGATCAAAGGCATCGCACTGCATTTTGCATTGGGTTACGAACACCCATTCCGCGATGGCAACGGCCGCGTCGCGCGGGCGTTGTTCTACTGGTTCATGTTCAAGAATGATTTCTCGGCATTTCGCTACATCGCAATCAGTGTTTTGCTGCGCAATGCGCCGGTGAAGTACGGGCGCTCCTATCTCCATACCGAAGCGGATGACCTGGACCTGACGTATTTCATCGATTTCCAGTGTTCGGTGGTGCTGCGTGCTGTCAGCAGCTTTACCGAGGCTTATAGGAAAAGTCTGGTTAATGCCGAGTGCTTTGATCGATGGTTGTCGGAATCTGGCTTTTTCGACCGACTGACCGGCAAACAGCGGGCGGTGTACCAGGTGGCCAAGAGTGGGATGGCCAAGGAGTTCACAGCGGTCAATGTGAAGGAGAATCTGGGGTGTTCGTACAACACGGCGTCGGCAACGTTGAACGGGTTGGTTGATTTGGAGTTGTTCGAGAAGCGCAAGATGGGGCGGGAATGGGTGTTCTTTTTACGGCCAGCTTCCGCGATCTGATCGTTCCCACGCTCTGCGTGGGAATGCCGCCGGGGACGCTCCGCGTTCCGCTGTCAACGCAGACTTGAGTCCTGCGCACTGTGACGCAGAGCGTCACGGGATGCATTCCCACGCGGAGCGTGGGAACGATCAACAAATCACAACGAACCAAACACCTTCTTCGCCAAACTGGTGGCTGCGGCCGCCGGGTTCTTGCGGATGGTTTCTTCCTGTTTGCCGATCATTTCGAACAAGCCGTTCAGCGCCTGTTCGGTGACGTAGCTTTCGATATTGGCATTTTTCGTATCGACTACGCCCATGGTCGCGGCTTGGCCGGCGAACGAGTTGTATTGTTTGGCCAGGCCGACCTGATCGGTGGCTTGCTTGACGATAGGCAGGAACTTGGCGCGAATCTGTTCGCGGCTGGTTTTGTTCAGGTACTGGGTAGCAGAATCGTTACCGCCACTGAGGATGCCCTTGGCGTCGTCGACGGTCATTTTCTTCACCGCATCGACGAGGATCGGCTGGGCCTGGACCACGGCGGTTTCCGCCGCTTTGTTCATGCTGGCTTCCAGTTGATCGACCTGATCACCCATGCCGAACTGTTTCATTTTGCTGGCGACCTTGCCCAGTTTGCCTGGCAGTTCGATTTTTACGTCCGGGTTGTTGCTGAAACCGCCCGGCGTGCCGAGTTGTTTCACGGCCAATTGCGCGCCTTGGGTCAGGGCATCCTTGAGACCACCGGTGGCGTCTTGTTGCGACAGATCAGAGAGAGACAGCGCCATGGCGCTGGCGCAGATCATCAAGCCTGCACACAGGCCGGCAAAGCGGAGGGTAGGGCGGAGCATGGCAGCTTCCTTAATCATTAGAGAGTTAGTGGACGGCGTTGACACAGGGAGGCTATGGGAATTCAGTCGGGCTGTGCGGGAGCATTGGCTTGATCCGCCGCATCTTCACTGCGATGCAACGCCACCTGCCGGATCGACAAACGAATCTCCGCCGGCAACACCCGTTTGGCCGCGCCCTCGGCCAGTTCGCCGAGCAGTTCGTGATAGCCCAGTTTGCCGGCCTCGTCGCGTTTGAGCGCGTCGAGATCGAGCATGGTCTGGATGAAGTGGCGGAACAGGCTCTTGTCGAAAAACTCCGGAGCGTTCAGGCCATGCAGGATCGACAGGCGCTGGGCCATGACCGTGCACAGGTCTTCCAGTTCTTCGGCGCTGATGCTGTTCTGCCCACTATTGAGCAGCAGGGAAACAGTCATGTAGAAGCGCTGCAAGGTCTGGGCGATGCTTTTCGACAGCAGCGTCAGCAGCACGAAATGTCGCGAACTCGGTGCCGGGCGCAGGTAGACGTCGTTCTCGAAGCGCAGCAGGCCTTGTTCGACAAACGCTTCGAGCCATTGATCAATCACCGCGTCCAGCTCATCCAGCGACCAGCGAATGAATAGCTCGGCTTGCAGGTACGGGTACAGCGCACGGGTGTAGCGCAGGATCTGTTCGCGGTTCATGCGCGACGCGCTCTGGAAGAAGCTCGCCAGCAGCGCCGGCAACGCAAAGATGTGCAGCACGTTGTTGCGGTAGTAGGTCATCAGGACGGCATTTTGCTCGTCCAGATAGAGAATCTTGCCCAGGGCATCGTTCTGTTCGGACAGCAGGTCCATGTCCTTCACGTGCTTGATCAGCGCGCGACCGTCACCGTCCGGCAACGTGGTGTGCGGCGAATACGGAACCTTGCGCAACAGCGCCAGATACAGGTCGAGCACTCGCGCCATCGCCCGATCGTCCAGCGCCAGACGGCTGGTGGACAGCAGCGCCAGGGCCACCAGGTTGACCGGGTTGATTGCCGCTGCTTCGTTCAGATGCTGCGCGACTTTCTCGCCGAGACGGTTGGTGGTTTCGTTGAGCCAGGCCGGTTTGAACTGCGGGCCGAGCTCTTGTTTGCGCCAGTCCGGCTGTTCGCTGTCGAGGAACTCGGCCAGTTTGATCGGCTCGCCGAAGTTCACTGCCACCTGACCAAAACGCTGTTTGAGGGCGCCGATGACTTTGAAAATGTCGAAGATCGATTCTTTCTTCTTGCTCGCCCCGCGCAGTTCCCCTAGATAAGTGCGGCCTTCCAGCACGCGTTCATAACCGATGTACACCGGCACGAACACGATCGGCATGCGCGAGGAGCGCAGGAAGCTGCGCAGGGTGATCGCCAGCATCCCGGTTTTTGGTTGCAGCATGCGCCCGGTGCGCGAACGGCCGCCCTCGACGAAGTACTCCACCGGGAAGCCCTTGGTGAACAGGGTGTGCAGGTATTCGTTGAACACCGAGGTGTACAGCGGGTTGCCCTTGAACGTGCGGCGCATGAAGAACGCACCACCGCGACGCAGCAGGCCGCCGATCACCGGCATGTTCAGGTTGATCCCGGCGGCGATGTGCGGCGGGGTCAGGCCGTTGCGGAACAGCAGATAGGACAGCAGCAGATAATCCATGTGGCTGCGGTGGCAGGGCACGTAGATGACTTCGTAACCTGGGGCGACCTTCTGCACGCCTTCGATGTTGTTGACCTTGATACCGTCGTAGATCTTGTTCCAGAACCAGCTCAGCACCACTTCCATAAAGCGGATCGCGGTGTAGGTGTAGTCCGAGGCGATTTCGTTGCCGTAGCGCAGCGCCTGCGCCTTGGCTTTCTCCGGGGAAATGTTTTCCCGTTCGGCTTCGTCGAGGATCGCTTGCTTGACCAGTGGTTGGTTGACCAGGCCCTTGACCAGATGGCGACGGTGGGAAATGTCCGGGCCGATGACCGCAGCTTTCAGGTTGCGAAAGTGCACCCGCAGGATGCGTTGGGCCATGCGCACGGTGCGCTCGTGGCCTTTGTTGTAGTTAATCAGTTCGCGCAAATGGATCGGCGCCGAGAACTGCACGCGAGTCTTGCGCCCCAGCACAATGATGCTGAGCAAGCGACGCAGACGTCCTGTAACCGCCCAACTATCGGCGAACAGCAACTTCCACGGACTCGATTCGCTGTCTGGCGACTGGCCCCAGAACACGCTGACCGGAATGATCTGCGCATCTTCTGCGGCGTTCTGGCTCAAGGCGCTGACCAGGCGGGTCAGCGTCGGCGGCGCGCCGCGCTTGTCCTGGCGACCGAGCCAGTCCGGGTCTGGTGTGAGGTAGAAGAACGCCGCCGGTTCCAGCAGATTGCCCACCGATACCGGTAGCACCGGGCGCGGCAGGCCAGCCTTGCTGCACTCGGTGTCGACCACGGCGAGGTCAGTCAGCGAAGGGTTTTGCAGGACGTAGAACACCGGGCGACTGCGATCGAGGTTGAGGGTGAACGACGACTGGTTGATCGTCTCCGAGCGAACCCAGAGGTACAGCAGTCGGCGCAGGGTGCCAAACACAAGACGGCGGAGCGGGGAACGGGTCATACGGCATCTGCATGAGTGAGTAAAACCGAGCGTTTGCTCGGGCGGTCGATAGTGTGCCGGATTCACTGAAAATCGGCAAAAAAGCGGCAATTAAAGTCCTGTTGAGAGATTAAACGTCTGTCATATACTCGGCGCTCTGTCGCCGCTGCCCTTCATGGGACGGCATGTGCAGGCTGACGTTCCCGAGGCTTTCCTGCGAAAAGCCCGATCAATAATAAAAAAGGAGTATGAACAGATGGCAACACGTGAAACCGGCAACGTGAAGTGGTTCAACGACGCCAAGGGCTACGGCTTTATTCAGCGCGAAGATGGGGTGGATGTGTTCGTGCACTACCGTGCGATTCGCGGTGAGGGGCACCGATCGCTGAATGAAGGTCAGCAGGTTGAGTACGCGGTAGTTACGGGTGAGAAAGGTTTGCAGGCTGAGGATGTGGTGGGGCTGTAAACCCACCCTTCAGATCACGCAAAACCCCGTAGGAGCGAGGCTTGCCCGCGAAGGCGGTGTGTCAGTCCACATTAATTTTTACTGATACACAGCCTTCGCGGGCAAGCCTCGCTCCTACGGGTTTGCGGCGCGGCGGGTTAAGCAGTTTTCCAGGTGATTTCTTCTTCGCCATCGGCGCTGATGCGCATCCAGCGATCTGCCGTCTCTTCACCTTCTTCCTCGATCCAACTGCCCGGCGCGCAACGCACTTCGACGTTCAGTGCGGCAAACGCGGCGCGGGCGCAGGCGATGTCGTCTTCCCACGGGGTCTGGTCACTTTCCAGGTACAGGCTGTTCCATTTTCCTACGGCTTTGGGCAACCAGGTCACTGGCACGTTGCCGGCTTTGCACTTGTAAGTCTGGCCTTTCTGTACCCAGTCAGTGCACGGGCCCAAGGCCGCGCCGAGCCAGGTGGATACGGCCTTGTGGTCGACGTCGGCGTCTTTCAGGTAAATCTCGATATCGGGCTGGCGCATGGATGTCCTCACTGCGTGTCTGAAAAATCCATTCGCGGATTTAGCCGGTCTCAAGCCGCTGCTCAAGACCAAAATTATTTGGATTACTGAAGTACGAAATAATCGTAGCGCATCGAGACGGTGACCTCGAACGGCTCTGCCTGCTCGATGACCGCTGCCCGGCGCTCGGCACTGGCGCGCCAACCGTGTGGCGTCATGGCCAGCAGGTTCGCCCGGTCCTGACCACTGGCAAGCGTCAGTTTGAATTCGAGGGTTTCGCTGTGTTGCAGCGCCATGCCTTCGGGCACCAGGGCCAGATGCTTGTCGTCGGTGTATTCACGAACTTCATCGTACAGGCGCTCGCGCAATTCCATCAGGTGGCCGCTGGTCGGTCCGACTTTCATCAAGCCGCCGCCGGGGCTGAGCAGGCGTTTGGCCTCCTGCCAGTCAAGCGGGCTGAAGACGCTGGCCAGGAACTGGCAACTGCCGGACGCCAGCGGCACGCGGGCCATGCTGGCGATCAACCAGGTCAATTGCGGATTGCGTTTGCAGGCGCGTTTGACCGCTTCCCGGGAAATGTCCAGGGCATAGCCGTCGGCGTCCGGCAAGGCATCGGCGATTTGCGCGGTGTAATAACCCTCGCCACAACCAATGTCGACCCAACGCTGCGGCGCTACACCTGCCGCCAGTTCCGCCAGACGCCTGGCCACCGGCGCATAGTGCCCGGCGTTCAGGAAGTCCCGACGGGCTTCAACCATCGCCTGGTTATCCCCAGGGTCACGGCTGTTCTTGTGCTGCACCGGCAGCAGATTCAGGTAACCCTGGCGCGCACGGTCGAAACGGTGCCCGGCGGGGCAGACCACGCCGTTCTCCACCGCGTTGAGCGGTTCGCTGCAAATCGGGCAAGCCAGCATCAGGCGAGCAACTTGATCAGGGTCTGGTAGTAGATTTCGGTCAGCACATCGAGATCGGCCGCCAGTACACGCTCGTTGACCTGATGAATGGTCGCGTTGACCGGCCCCAGCTCGACCACTTGCGTGCCCATGGTCGCAATGAAGCGCCCGTCGGACGTGCCGCCACTGGTGGACGCCTTGGTTTCACGACCGGTGATGTCCTTGATGCTCGACGACACCGCGTCCAGCAACGCACCCGGTTCGGTGAGGAACGGCAGGCCGGACAAGGCCCAGTCGATGTGCCAGTCCAGGCCATGCTTGTCGAGGATGTCGGCAACGCGCTTTTGCAGGCCTTCGACGGTGGATTCGGTGGAGAAACGGAAGTTGAACACCGCCACCAGATCACCAGGAATCACGTTAGTCGCGCCGGTGCCGGAGTTGACGTTGGAGATCTGGAAACTGGTCGGCGGGAAGAAATCATTGCCGTGGTCCCAATGCTCTGCGGCGAGTTCAGCCAAAGCAGGGGCGGCGAGGTGGATCGGGTTCTTTGCCAGGTGTGGATAAGCCACGTGACCTTGTACGCCGCGCACGGTCAGCTTGGCGCCGAGGGAACCGCGACGACCGTTCTTGACCACGTCACCGACGAGGGTGGTGCTCGACGGTTCGCCGACGATGCACCAGTCCAGACGCTCCTTGCGCGCGACCAGGCGTTCAATTACAGCCTTGGTGCCGTGGTGGGCGGGGCCTTCTTCGTCGCTGGTGATCAGGAAAGCGACCTTGCCCTTGTGATCCGGGTAGTCGGCGACAAAACGCTCGGCCGCCACTGTCATGGATGCGAGGCTGCCTTTCATGTCCGCAGCGCCACGGCCGCAGAGCATGCCGTGTTCATCGATCACCGCGTTGAACGGGTCGATCTGCCAGGCCGTTACCGGGCCGGTTGGAACCACGTCGGTGTGACCGGCGAAGCACAGCACCGGGCCGTCGTGTTTGCCGTGGGTGGCCCAGAAGTTATCCACATCTTCGATGCGCATCGGTTCCAGCATGAAACCGGCATCGCCCAGGCGCTGCATCATCTGCTTCTGGCAATCGGCGTCGACCGGCGTCACGGACGGACGGCGGATCAGATCGATGGCGAGTTGGAGGGTCGGCGAAAGGTCGGCGTGGGCCGTCATGTAAGACTCCGGATTTTACTTGTAGGAGCGAGGCTTGCCCGCGAAGAACGATAATGGGGTGTATCTGTTACACCGCGTCGCATCATTCGCGGGCAAGCCTCGCTCCTACAGGAAATATGGGGGTTTGGCGTGGAAAATGGCGGTTATCTTAAAGCAAAACGGCGACCATTGGCCGCCGTTTAGTGCATCGGTGAAGATTTAGACCGCTGGCGCCGTTTCGGTCTCGGCTGCAGGTTTGGGCAGCGAAGACAGGAACGCCATGATCAGTGCCGCCAGGTACGGCAGCGACTGCACCAGCAACATGGTCACCCAGAAGCGCATGTCGTTGCTCGGCATGCCATTGACCAGGAAGATCCCCAGCGCCGCGCCCCACAACAACAGCATGATGAACATCTCTTCTCGTGCCTCCGAAATCGCTACCCAGAAGCCATGGTTATCGGCGTTCTTTGGTGTGCGGAAAAACGGAATGCTGCTGGTGAAGAAACCGTACAGCACCGCTTTGGCGATGGTGTGCGACAACGCCAGCCCGGCCAGCGCCGCGCAGAACGCGTCTTTCAGGTTCACGCCCACCGCACGACGGTAGAGGAAGATGATCTTGCCGACCTTGAACACGAACAGCGCCAATGGCGGGATCGCGAAAATCAGCAGCGGCGGATCGACCCGTTGCGGCACGATAATCATCGCCGCCGACCACAACAGCGCGCCGACGGTGAAGAAGATGTTCATGCCGTCCGCCACCCACGGCAACCAGCCCGCGAGGAAGTGGTAGCGCTGGCCGCGGGTCAGCTCGGTGTCCTTGCCACGCAGCAGGCTGCGGGTGTGACGCTTGATGATCTGAATCGCGCCATAGGCCCAGCGGAACCGCTGTTTCTTGAAGTCGATAAAGGTATCGGGCATCAGGCCCTTGCCGTAGCTGTCGTGGTAATAAGCAGCCGACAGACCTTTTTCGAATACCCGCAGGCCCAGTTCGGCGTCTTCACAGATGCACCAGTCGGCCCAGCCCAGTTCTTCGAGTACCGAACGACGGGTCATGGTCATGGTGCCGTGCTGGATGATCGCGTCACGGTCGTTACGGGTGACCATGCCGATGTGGAAGAAACCTTTGTATTCCGCGTAGCAGAGCTTCTTGAAGGTGCTTTCGTTCTGGTCGCGGTAGTCCTGCGGCGACTGCACCACGGCGATCTTCGGATCGGCGAAATGCGGCACCATGTGCTTGAGCCAGTTGGGGTGAACGCAGTAATCGGAGTCGATCACCGCGATCACTTCGGCATCCTTGGCGGTGTGCGGAATCAGGTAGTTCAGTGCACCACCCTTGAAGCCGGCCAACGGCGCGACGTGGAAGAACTTGAAGCGCGGACCGAGGGTTTCGCAATAATCGCGCACCGGTTCCCAGACCGCCGGGTCCTTGGTGTTGTTGTCGATGATCAGGACTTCGAAGTCCGGATAGTCGAGGTTGGCCAGGGCGTTGAGGGTCTGTTTGACCATCTCCGGCGGCTCGTTGTAGCACGGCACATGGATCGAGACTTTCGGTCGATAGTTCGAATCCCCGACCACCGGCAAAAATTCCCGGCGCCGCTTGTGAGTCCACACCGCTTCGGCCAGTTCGTGGGCTTCGGCGAGCAACACGATAAACACCCCGAGCGCGCCGAGGGCGAGCAGGATGCCCACCGTCAGGCTGAACCAGGTGCTGTATTGCAGGCTGTAGTCATAGCCAATCCACACCAGCACCGATCCGCAGAGGAACGCGATAAAGGTCAGGAAGGTGCGGCCACGCTGGCGCAGGGCCGAGCCGTCGATCATCAGCAGGGTCAGCGACAACAGCGCAAGCACCACCGAGCCGACCGCCAGCACGCGCCATTGCGGGATCGCGACCACCGGGCCTTCGAAGTTGAATTTCTGCTGGCGCGCGGCGTTGAACACGCCCCAGTACGCGCCCACCGAACCTTCGTCACTGGCCTTCCACGGCTGGTCGAAGGCTTCGATCACGAAGTAGTTGAAGCCTTGGCGGTTGAGCTTGTTGACCAACGTGCGCAAGTAAATTGCCTGATCCGCCGGCGTCGCATCGGCGCCACCGCGCATACGACCGTTGCTCGGCCAGCCGACTTCGGAAAGCAGCAATGGTTTTTTCGGGAACATCTTTTTCAGGTCGCGGGCGCGGTCGAGGACGAACTGCTGGGCCTTGTCCACCGGGATGAACTCCCAGTAAGGCAGGATGTGCGCGGCGATCAGGTCGACGTGCTTGGCCAGCTCCGGGTGTTCTTCCCAGACGTGCCACTGTTCGGACGTCGTCACTGGCACTTTCACGGCGGCGCGGACACGATCAAGCAGTACGCTGAGTTCCTGGGCGGTGATTTCCTCACGGAACAGCGCTTCGTTACCGACCACCACGCGAACCACGCTGCGCGAGGAGTTGGCGATTTCGATGGCGCGCTTGATCTCCCGTTCGTTGCGTTCCTGATCCGGGCTGATCCAGATCCCCAGCGTCACCCGCAGGCCGAACTCTTCCGCCAGTTTGGGGATGTTCTCCAGCGTGCCATCAACCGAGTAGATACGGATGTTGTCCGTCAGCTTGCTCATGATCTCGAGGTCGCGACGCATCTCATCGTCGGTCGGGTACTGATCTTTCTGTGGGAATTGGCCCTGCTGGAACGGCGAATAGGAGAAGCCAGAGATCTGTTCAGGCCAGTTGGGGGCGGTGACCGGGCGATTGATCAGCGCCCAGAAGCCGGTAAACAAGGCAGCGATGGCAAGCACCACTACCAGGTTGAGTCCAAATTTACGCGATGACATAGCTATTTCGGGTTCCAAAGGCTGTGGAACGAAGGAACGGTCGGCGGCCGGCTGCTCAAGGGCGAGGGCGCGCATCCTACACTGGGCCTTCCCTGACCGTACAGCAGACAGGGAAATGCCTGACTTTGGGCAATTGGCTTTCACATAAGTTCTTACACTTGTAGCTTGAAACTTAAAATTTCGTACTACGAAGCCCTATACTGCGCGCCGGTTTTTGAGGTGTTGGTCATGAGTACAGAAGATCCGCGGTTTGCTGGCATCGCCCGTTTGTATGGCATCGAAGGGCTAGAGCGCCTGCGCGCGGCCCATGTGGCGATCGTCGGCGTGGGTGGTGTCGGTTCGTGGGCGGCGGAAGCCATGGCCCGTTGCGGTGTGGGCGAGATTTCGCTGTTCGACCTCGACGACGTCTGCGTCAGCAACGCCAACCGTCAGCTGCACGCGCTGGACAGCACCGTCGGCAAACCCAAGGTCGAGGTGATGGCTGAGCGCCTGCGCGGGATCAACCCCGACTGCACGGTGCACGCTGTGCCGGATTTCGTCACCCGCGAGACCATGGCCGAGTACATCACGCCGAACATCGATTGCGTGATTGACTGTATCGACAGCGTCAACGCGAAAGCGGCGCTGATCGCCTGGTGCAAACGGCGCAAGATCCAGATCATCACCACCGGCGGCGCGGGCGGGCAGATCGACCCGACGCTGATCCAGGTCTGCGACCTGAACCGTACCTTCAATGATCCGTTGGCCTCAAAAGTGCGCTCCACCTTGCGCCGCGACTACGGCTTCTCGCGCACCGTGACCCGCCATTACAGCGTGCCATGCGTGTTTTCCACCGAACAACTGCGCTACCCGAAACCGGACGGCAGCATTTGCCTGCAAAAGAGTTTCGTCGGGGATGGTGTGAAGCTGGACTGTGCTGGCGGCTTTGGCGCGGTGATGATGGTGACGGCGACGTTCGGCATGGTCGCGGCGACCAAGGCTGTGGACAAGATTGTGGCGGGGGTGAGGCGGCCGGCAGAACGGGTCAAACCCGCCTGACCCGATGGATGAAAAACCTGTAGGAGCGAGGCTTGCCCGCGAAGGCGTCCTGCCTGATACACCGCTTTCGCGGGCAAGCCTCGCTCCTACAGGTGCAGAGTTAACCAGCCAACTCATTCATTCGCTGAAGCACCGCATTCAGACCATTGCTACGCGACTGGGACAACTGGCGACCGAGCCCCAGTTGATTAAACCAGTCCGGCAAATCCACCTGCTTCAAGTCAGCCGCGGACAATCCGTTGACCCGCGCAAGCAGCAGCGCCACCAGTCCGCGTATTAGCCGGGCATCGCTGTTGGCATGGAACTGCCAATAACCGTCGTGCAATTGGCCCACCAGCCACACCTGGCTTTCACAGCCGTGCACGCGGTTGGTGTCGAACCTATCACCATCGCCCAAGTGCGACTGATCAATCAGGAGTCGCCGAGTACCGATATTCGCTCGTCCCAACAAGGGGACCTGCCCCCGTGAACACTGTCCTTTCCTGCTGCGTACCTGCCGTTGAACATGTGTTTGCGCCGCGGCATAGGTCATTGACTTTCCATAACCTCAAAACGCTTTATCGCGCCTACGACCTGTTCGACATCACGGTCTGTCAGATGATGGTGACAAGGGAGAGTGAGCATTTCCCGGGACAGGCGCTCGGTATTGGGCAAAACAACCCGAGGTTGGCTCTTCAACCAAGCTTCTTGCCAATGAATAGGCGTTGGATAGTGAATATCTGCTTGGATACCATTCTCGGCCAGGTAGCTCTGTAACCTGTCTCGGTGCTTCGACTGCACCACGTAGTGGTAGTAGGACCCTCCGGGTTTACCACCGCCAAGGTCTAGGGCCGTCGCCGTCCCACTCAGGGCCTGATCATAAAGAGCAGCGATTTCCAGTCTCCGCTTTAACCATTGGTCCAGATACTGGACCTTGATGTTGAGGGCTGACGCCTGCAGCGAATCGAGGCGCGAATTGATTCCGAACAATACGGATTCATTGCGTGTTTCCAACCCGTGATTACGAGCCCTCCTGGCGTACTCGGCAATCTTCGTATTGGTCGTCACCAGTATTCCACCATCTCCCACGCCACCAAGTGTCTTCAGTGGGTGCATGGAGAAGGCTGATGCATCGCCCCGAGTGCCCACTTGATGCCCGTCTAGGGTAGTGCCGATAGCCTGGGCGCAGTCTTCGATTACAGCCACACCGCGAGAACGACACAAGTCGATTATTGAGTCAATGTTCAATGGACGGCCGCGCAGGTAAACCGGTATGACTGCTTTTGTCCGGGCATTCATTAGAGGCTCGATGGTATCGACGTTGATGAGTTCATCATCGCCCACATCTGCCAGTACGGGTTTCGCGCCGGTGGCAATAATTGCCCCCACTGTCGCAACAAAGGTATTTGCGCAGGTGATGACTTCAGCGCCAGGCCCTATTCCAAGAGCTCGCAGCGCCAGTAGTAAAGCGTCGGTGCCTGAGTTGAGGGAAATGGCATGGGCCCCGTTGCATCGTTCGGACATCCATCTTTCGAACTTCACGACTTCCTCGCCAAGCACAAAGTCTCCCGTCGCCAAAAGCTCCTGCCAACGTTGGAGAATCAGGGCTGAAAGATCTTGGGCCTGTTCTTTCACATTATTACACTTGATCATTTTGAGCACTCCTTGGTAAGAACGTAAGGGACGCCAGAACAATTAACAGTGTGCCTGCGGCACTGAGGATTGCCGTGAGGGAAAGGGTCTGGGAATAACCGATCATCCCGCCGACGATTCCGCTACCGAGATAAATGAAGGGGTGCACGCCACTGGTAAAGAACGTATCGACTGCCACCACTTTGCCAAGATCCTTCTCGGGAGACAGTGTCTGCATCGCCGTGGCCCATCCAGTCAACCAGGACGCTTCGACGATGCCCACGAAGGTTGCCCCCAGAATTGCCATCCAGGCCGAGGTGCCCAAGCCGAGAAGGGCCATCGCGCCAGCCAGGAACAAGCCACAGGTCACGGCGAGACCGATCAGGCGTTTATGTCCCGAAGCGATCACCGTGACGATAGACCCGATGCACGCACCAAATCCCGATGCGGCCAGACATAAACCCCACATTTCTTCGCTGAAGCGATCGCTGATGGCATAGGGCGCGACGACCAGAAAAATCGGGAAGCACAGTACATTCAACACGAGTGTGGCTGCGAAACCCAGCAAAAGCGTGGAGTTGCCAGCAACGACGGTAATACCGTTGACCGCTTCTCGGAGCGAGAACTCCTCCTCGAACTCGTGGGGCTCCACATTGGGCAACATCGCCGTATAAATGGCGGCGCAGAAGAATGTCAGACCATCGATCAAGATGCCCCAGACCGGGTCCCAGAAAATGATGAATACTCCCAGCGTCGCGGGAAACAGCACAGCGACCAGATTATCGACAAAGTTCATCGCACCATTGCCCGCCACCAGTGCTTGCCTGGGTAGCAAATTGACGAGCAGTACCTGAGCGCACGGACGGGAAACCCCGATGCCGATGCCAAATATCAGATAGGCAAAGACCAGCCACCACCAGGGCGCACCGGAGACGATTAGCGCCACCGCAGCCATTTGCGCAAAACCACGCGCCGTATCGGTGTAAATCAGAACCTGCTTCGGAGACTTTCGATCCGCAAGCAAACCTCCAGCCAGGGCTCCGATCACGGTCCCGACCCCGACTGCCGCCATGACAAAACCGAAAACTTCTGCTGCGAAGCCGGTCCGGATAAGCGCTATCGGCAGCGCGGCCAGACAAATAGCGTCGCCGGCCATCGATAGGCTCTGCCCGATGAGTAGCTTGCGAAAAGACGGGACGCTTAACGCATCGGTATAAGGAGAAAAGTGATCGGCAATAGAAATCATAAGTACTCCTCCTTGAGTCCTATGCTCGCGTCCTGGTTAAAGTGCGTAGCGAGCTTCAGCCCCCCCGCCTTACCACCAGTTCTCCTTGACCGAGGATCGAGACCTTGAGCCGCTGCCCACGAAAGTAAAGGGTGAAATGGCAAGAGTCCCAATGGGAAGGTAGCTGCGGCCGGAAGGACAATTGCCCCTCTTTGACATTAAGGCCGGCCAATCCCTCGACAAGTCCCTGCCAGGCGCCGGCATAGGCGGAAAGATGCAATCCGTTGCTGTAGTCGGCCACGGGGGTGAAGTCCAAGTTGTAGCGACTCGCCCGTAGTATGAAGTCGGCACAAGTTACCGTCTCGCCCAAATGCGCCGCCACCACGGCATGGGGGCCATAGCTCAGTGAAGACTCATGCACCGTACGCGGTTCATAATAGTGAAATGCAGTGCGTTTAACGATATCTGAAAAGTGCTCAGGAAATAGTGACATGAGCAAGATGATGTCCGCTTGCTTTACCAATCGTGAATCGAAGTTTTGCAACTTCTCGGCCGTTTCCCGTTCAGCGTCATCGACAAACTGAGGACCACGTTTCTTATCCATTCTGAGTCGGGTGTCCGGCAGGGAAGCATAACCCTCGAACTCCTCAGGGATCGAAACACCATCCACCATCATCCAGGGCAGGTAAACGTTATCCGCCAAGGTGTACCAACACTCGATTTCCGTCGCCGGCACCGGCGGGAAACCACAACGCGCCACCAACGACAGTGCAAGCTTGATGCACCACCTGAGCATATAGTTGGTAAAGAAACTGTTATCCACATGGTAATGGTATTCATCCGGCCCCATCACCGACTTCAGGACATAGGCTTGCTTGTGCTCTGACCAGATGAAAGCTGACGCCGCGAACCTGGCGCTTTCAACAATAATTTGGTATCCCCGCGACTCCATGTACGTATCGTCACCGGTGGCTGCCCAATATTTATTCAGCGCATAGCAAACATCCGCCGATACATGCAGGACCTCCTTGACACTCCATTCTCGTCTTATTTCCGGATCGGGGTATGACAGCACGTAATGGGGCCCGTTCTCGGTGCCCATATCGTTGGATGCTTCAGGATAACGAGCCCCGGCGAAACCGTTGGCCTGGGCGAACAACCGCGCCTCCTCTATGAAATCGTAGCGATAGTCGATCAAGGCTTTTGCCAGGTCGGGGTCGTTCCAGATCCAGAAAATACATTTATGCAGTTCAGTATCGAAGAACGTGGCGCCAGAATGATAGGTGCTGGTTAGTCCTCGTGCCGGTGAAATCACACCTCGGCCATTGATCGTAGAGCCGACACCATGTTGCAAGAGTTGGAAAACGGCGTATTTCATACCGAGTTCCGCATGACTGCCTCTTGATTTGATGATGACTTCATGGTCCTTCCAAAGCGTATCCCACTTTTCCTGGTGTACGTTTTCGATGCCAGCCGGGTCGGTTGCAGATGAAGAATACGTAGAAATTGGATTAGGCGAATCTCGTGCTAATTGCCAGTGGGCGGATAGCTGCTGATGCCTGGTTGTCGAAAAATCAAAAGTTATCGAGACAACGCAGCCATTCTCCTTTTCATCCCAGTAAACAGCAGTGCTGGCGGCCGGATGGGATCTTTCGAAACGAAGGTTATAGTCCAGTCGCTGTTCTTGCGTCTCCACTATTACACTCAAGTCCCCGCCGTCACAGAGACTCTGTTTGATGCGGTAGTGACGAGCAGTCAACCAATCGCAGGCACCCAGGTATTCATTCAGTGCCGAGTCGTCCATGCCAAAGTCCAAGCGTACCCGATGCGGTTTTTCCCAGCCGCTTACACGGCACAACCCTATGTACGTCGAGGCGGCGGCGACATCGGGCGCGTCGATCAATTGCCTTACCGTCAACTCGTATACGAAGTCCCCGACCTGCACCCGCTCCGTACTGGTGACGGTCGCCTTGTCGAGCGACAAAACAACAGTCGGAGCGTCCTGTATGTGGCGGGCGCGCTCGCCGGTATCGACGTCATAGATTCGGATAATCCTCGGCGCCGGCAGTGAAACTATCTCCCTTGACACCCCGAGCCCAGCAGCATAGACACCTCCTACCAACAACTGTGTGCGTTTCGTTCGCGCCGATGACTCGGGTACGTAGGGACGCACCCCTATGTGAGCATTGGCGAGGGTCGCCACGCAGGCTACAAAGGAGGAAGATCTCGAGCTGACCTCGACGATATCCTCCACCTGTTTTCCATAAGAAATGCTTAGCACGACGAGGTTTCTCCGCAAGGCTCGAAGGACCAATCGTTGTGCTGCATATTTCGTACGTTGTGGTAGCGGGTGTCCGAGAGTACATCATCGCTGTCTGTGAATTTCCCCGACTGCCATTGCTCGCATAACTCCAGGACGGCATCCCTGATCGAATAGATGAACTCGAACCCGAGTTGCTGCTGGACTCGACTCGAATCCAGGCGATATGAGCGGACATCATCACTGGCGGTGGTGGTGATCGGTACGTTGGTCGAGAAGTACTTGTCGACGATATCTTTTACCTGATTTGCGATATCCGTGACCGTATGATTTTCATAACCGACGTTGATGGCCGTTCCACAGATCGTACTCAGAGACTCTCGCTGGACGAGCATCGTATAGAGTCGGGTGAGATCGCCGATATGGACATTTGGTCGGTACTGGGTGCCTCCAAACACGTTAATTTCACCCCGCGCAAGCGCGCTGACAGTCAGGATATTTACCGTAAGGTCAAGACGTTGCCGAGGCGACCAACCGCAGACCGTAGCTGCTCTAACGGCCACGGTCCGAAAAGCTGAATCGGTCAAGTCGAAGAGTATCTTCTCCCCTTGCGCCTTGAATCGATTGTAGTCAGTGATCGGAACACAGGCTTGGTTCTCATCGACGAGGGGTTCTGTATTGATCCCGTACACGCTCGCCGACGAGGCGAAAATGAAACGCTGGCAACCCAGACGCTTTGCGCTGCCCATTAAATGGGGCAGGCAATCGATATTGATTGACTGGCCCAGTTCAGGGGCCGAATTGAAACTAGGGTCATTGGCTACTGCAGCGAGATGAATAACGGTACTGGCGCCCTGCAACATCTTCTCCACGACGGGTTTGTCACGTATATCACCCTTGATAAATTCGAGGCGAGGGTGGTTCATGAGCAGCTCAAGACCATTGGAGAAGAACAGCGCGTCCAAGACCTTCACTCGATAACCTGCGGCCAGCAGTTTGGGAACCAAGCGGGATCCGATGTAGCCCGCCCCGCCTGTTACAAGAACAACCGATACATTACTCATATCTTTTCCTTCCCTTGGTTATTATTTCGGCAACATAAATTCATCGAGTGATGTAAGTATCGAGACACGTGGGTCGCATGCTTTGGATTCACGATGGTTACGGCGAATCTGCCAGGCATTGATTCCAAGGCCGCAGGCGAGATCAGCAGCGTATGGGCTGTCGTCGATAAGATGGATATCCTTAGTAGCCCGCGTACCGATCAACTGCTGAAACAGCTCGCCTCGTGTCTGATTGACTGATTGCTGAAAAACTGTCCTGGGTTGTGTGAACGACAACACCGACTGGCGCAATGTGATATCGAACAAATCGCGGGCGTTCTGCGAAGCCGTATAGAAGATGACCGTCTGCCGGGCATCGTCAATGCGCTGAAGCAGGCGTAGCGCATCGCTGAAAAGTTCGGTGCCGGCGCACAGGCGCTGAAATTCGACCTGCTTGTAGTCGGCAAGCTCACGGGTATTCAATACGTGGAGCGCGCCCTGGCCTTTAGCGCATCTTTTCAGCTCTAAAAGACGTGAAGCCCCTTCCATGCGGGGACGCCCAGCAATGTGATCGATGTACTCCTCATGAGTCAGTTCTGAGCCTCCCATTTCGAAAGCTGTTCTGCGCCAAGCCTCGAAATGCGGCGTATCGATCAGTGTCCCGTCAAGATCTATCAATAGGAGAGTCGCCATGTTCAATCATCCTGTTACATATTTTTGGACATGACTAATCGCGCAATCCGCGAGGTCGAGTCGAATATCGTGTCGTCGGTCAGAACCATACGTCCGCCCGCACTTTCAACCAGGGCTAGTTCCGCTTGTAGTCTGACGTCTGAACCGTCGCTATAGTCCGCACCCTTGAAGTACACATCAGGTCGCAAGGACTTGATCATGTACTCGGCCGTTGGCGTGTTGTTGACAATCACATGATCGCAATAGCGGATTGCGGCAATAAACTCGGCCCGCTTGCAGTCAGGAAAAACCGGCCGATCAGGTCCTTATTGACAAAGTTGTCAGCTGTAATTGAAACAAACAAGCGGTCGACCATAGTGCGGGCCCGCTTGAGGTGATAGATATGTCCAGGGTGGACTATGTCAAAACAGCCGTGGCAAAGCCCAACGATGAGATTGTTGGTTCGGCAATACTTGGCGGCATTGTGCAATTCTGCGATGTTATTCAATACGCCCATGATAGTATCATTTCCTTGAAGTCAGATATTTCGCCATTATGTTTAAGTGTTCGTGGTCGCCCCAATAGTCGGGTAGTTGCCCGACAATCTGAAAGCCATTACGCAGATGAAACAGATAGGCTGCCCGTTCCTGATCTATATTTCCAATGTCTAGGCATAAATAGCGCTTGCCTCGCTCTAAGGCATATTTTTCGATTAGCGAATACAGCAGCGTGGCAATTCCATAACGTCGATAGTCTCTGTCAACGATCAACCAGTCGGCCCAAAGTGCCTGCGTGGATGGAATCGGGCCAGGCGCACAGCCCAAGGTCCCGACAATAATCCCATCCACAGTCGCGACAAAACGACTTCCTTCATGATCATGATTCGCGAGTTCGTTGGAAAACTGGATGTGTGCAGATTCCGTCAGATCCTCTGAAGATGCAATTTGAGCAACCAAATCCAATAGCGCTGGTATATCGGACTCATTGAAATGGCGGATGTAAATATCCTTGTTGTATTCACTTCGCATGAAACTTTAACCTCTTCAGTGCCGAGTCCAGTCGCTCACAAGCATCGTCGATCATCTTATGAGTATGGGCGGCCGATAAAGTAACGGGTTCAGGACAGTAACTAAGAGGCATCAGAAAGCCGTACAGGCCATATTCCATGGATAGTATGTAAAACAATTTCTGAGCGAACTCTACAGGGTAGGAGTCTTCTATTTCCCTCATTGTCCGAGGGCGCTCGCATGCGCCAATATGAACGCCGATCCGTCCGCCATAGCTGTCTAGGTAGCAGGGTATTCCGTGCTTGTCGAAAACATCCCTCAGGCCCTTCTTCAACTGGTACTCCAACGCCTCAACATGTCGAAACACAGCGCCGTCCGCTAGATGCTCGATAACAGCAAGAGCAGCGGACACTGAGAGATAGCGGCCTGTATTCGTGCCGCTGATCTGTAAAGGTCCCCGAGGCGCTATGATGTCCATGTACTCGGCTTTACCGGCGATTCCGGCAATCGGCATGCCGCATCCGAAAGCTTTACCGTAGGCCGCGATGTCCGGGACTACACCGTAGTCTTCCTGAGCCCCGCCGAGGCTGCCACGAAATCCAGTCAATACTTCATCAAAGATAAGTAGAGCGCCATGTTGACTCGTAAGTGCGCGTAGCTCCTGCAAGAATCCTTCGTCCGGTCTTATGCAGCCGATATTCAAGGCCACGGGTTCGAGAATGATGCAGGCTACATCCTCCTTGTATCGTTCAAATGCCATCTGTACGGCTTGTAAGTCGTTCCATGGTATCGGGACAGTCAGCATGCCGTATTCATCAGGAATGCCAACGGTTCCTGACAACCGCTCCAACTCGCCACAGGCCAGTACTTGACCCGAGCGCGGAGATGAATCGACATTCCAAGTCAGAGAATCATTGAGTCCATGGAAATGTCCCTCGAACTTAAGGATGATTCGTTTGCCGGTCACGGCACGGGCTATGCGAGTGGCATACATGGTGGCTTCAAGACCGGAGTTGACTAGGCGCAACTTTCAGCACACGGCACCACAGCGCAAAATTTTTCACTTAATAGTCTATGTTTGTCTGTTTCGTATTGTTGAAGAAAGCCTTGCGACAAAGAGCGGGTTATAGAGTTTTTATGATCGCGCTATCGTGCCCCAAAA
>NZ_NKJI01000038.1 GCF_002277815.1 Pseudomonas sp. ERMR1:02 | reverse complement strand
CCGCGAGATCAAAGTCGGTGTACAGCAAGCCATGGTCGATGGTGCCAGTCAGATGATTCCGCTGGGTCGTCCGGGTACGCCGGAAGAAGCGGCCGGCTCCGTGGTGATGCTGTGTCTGCCGGAAGCCAACTACGTGTCCGGGCAGACGCTGGTCTGCGGTGGCGGTCACGGCGCGCTGTAAATCGCCGACTGAATAGCGCCGCGTTCCGCTGTGTCATCGCAGCGGGACGCTGGGCACAAAAACAATAAAAATCTCGAGGTATTGGCCATGCTGGATAACTATCGTTCACCCTGGCTCGACGACGACGTCGCGCCATTCGCCGACAGCGTCCGTCGCTTTGTCACTGCCAATCTGGCACCGATGGAGGAGAAGTGGCGCGAGGCTCACCAGGCCGATCGCGCGTCCTGGCTGGCGGCCGGTGAAATGGGCATGATCCTGCCCGACGTTGATGTGGAATACGGCGGTTCGGGTGGCACACCGGCTCACTTGGCGGTTGTCGTCAGCGAACTGTTCTATGCCGGTGTCAGCGGGATGGGCGTGGGGATCAACCATATCGTGGGGCACTACATACTGGCTGACGGCACCGAAGCTCAGAAGCAGTGCTGGCTACCTAAAATTGCATCCGGTGAAGTCATTTGCTCTGTCGCCATGACCGAGCCGGGGACTGGTTCCGACTTGCAAGCCGTCCGCACGCGCGCGGTGAAGCAGGGCGACAGATACATCATCAACGGTGCCAAGACATTCATTACCAACGGCCAGACCAGCGACATGGTGGCGGTGGTGGCCAAGACCGATCAGGCGGCGGGCTCAAAGGGCATTTCAATCTTTCTGGTCGATACCAGACTGCCGGGTTTTCGGCGCGGCAAGTGCCTGGATAAAATCGGCCTGCAATCGTCGGACACCTCGGAAATGTACTTCGACGACGTCGAGGTTTCCGCCGACTGCTTATTAGGTGAGGTCGAAGGCCAGGGCCTTTACACACTGATGAAGCAATTGCCGTTCGAGCGCGCGCAGATCGCCATTGGCGCAGTCGCCACCATGGAGCGCGCCCTGGCGCTGACGCTCGAATACACCAAGGAACGCAAGGTGTTCGGCAAGCCGATTCTGGATTTCCAGAACACGCGCTTCACTCTGGCCGACATCAAAGCCACGGTCGTGGCTTCACGCACGTTCTGTGACCACATCATCGCGCAATGGATCAACGGCAAGCTCGACTCGACATTGGCC
Source organism: Pseudomonas sp. ERMR1:02 (assembly GCF_002277815.1). Lineage (GTDB taxonomy): Bacteria > Pseudomonadota > Gammaproteobacteria > Pseudomonadales > Pseudomonadaceae > Aquipseudomonas. The sequence continues at coordinate 23,743 of NZ_NKJI01000038.1, read as the reverse complement.
TCGATGGGCAAGTTCTGGCTGACCGAGCGTCAGAGTGAAGTGCTCGATCAATGCCTGCAATTCTTTGGTGGCTACGGCTATATGAACGAATACCCGATTGCCCGCATGTGGGCCGATGCACGTGTCGCACGCATCTACGGCGGCGCCAACGAAATTCAGCGCGAGCTGGTAGGCCGTTCCCTCTAAGTGTCATTGGTCTGGAGTTCGGTATATGAAGCCTCACCCATCGAGCGGGGTGCCCCGGCAGCCACTGCACACGCGCCAGGTCGTCTGCACCGGATTTCTGCGAGAGGACGGTCTGATCGACCTGGAAGGCAGTCTGCTGGACACCAAGCACCACGATCATGACGCCTGGTACAAAGTATTGCCTGCAGGTGCGCCGGTTCACCGGATGCGCATCGTCCTGACCGCCGACTTGCAGTTCGTGATCCATAACGTGGAGGCGGTCATGGATGATGCGCCGACACCGTACTGCCCGGAAATCGTCGCAGGCTACAAGAGTCTGATCGGCCTGAAAGTCGGGCCGGGCTTTAAAAAACAGATGATCCAGCGCGTGGGCGGCATTGAGGGCTGTACGCACCTCACTGAGTTGCTGGGCCCGATGGCCACCACCCTGTATCAAAGCACCTTCGACCTGCTGCGCCAGGCCGAGCATGCCCGAGCCGCCAGTGACCCTGACTATGTTGTGCCGAAACCATGGGTCATCGGCACCTGCCATGCCCACCGAGCGGATCGTGATGAGGTGCGCAAACGTTGGCCTGACAGCGCATCTGCCAGCAGTAGCCCGGTGCGGTTGATCACCGGCGACGAGTGAAAATTATCCAAGAACAATAAGAAACTGGAGTTCTCCGATGTACATCACCCAAGGCTTGCACCGTCATCTGCAGCGCTGCCCCAATGCCACTGCCATTCGTTATCAGGGACGCAATATCACTTACGCCGAGTTCGGCGATCGTGTCGCGCGCCTGGCCGGGGCGCTTAAACGCCTGGGCGTGGCAAGCGGTGATCGTGTGGCGATGCTGTCGCTCAATTCGCAACGTTACGTCGAGTATTACCAAGCGGTGCCGTGGGCCGATGCCGTGCTCAATCCGGTGAACATTCGCTGGAGCGTGACGGAAATCGTTTATTCGCTGGACGATTCGCAAACAGCTTTTTTGATTGTCGATGACAACTTTCTCGGCCTGGCCGGGAAGATCGTCGAGGCCTCGAAATCGCTGCGTACGGTGATTTATGCCGGTGACGGTCCAACGCCAGAAGGAATGCTTGGCTACGAAGCGCTGATTGTTGAAAACGCACCGGTGGACGATGCAAGGCGCGGTGGTGATTCGTTACTGGGGATCTTCTATACCGGTGGTACCACGGGATTTCCTAAGGGCGTCATGCTCAGCCACTCCAATGTGTGTATTTCTTCGATGTCGTTCGTCGGCGCAGGCTCCTGCCGGCCAGACGAACGCTACCTGCATGTGATGCCGATGTACCACCTGGCGGACTTTGCGGCCATGACTGCGCTGTTCATCAGCGGCGGGACCCATGTCGTGTTGCCTGCATTTGTGCCGCAGAAGGTGCTGGAAACCATCGCGACCGAGGAGGTCAGTGAACTTCTGCTGGCACCGACCATGATCCAGATGTTGCTCGACTATCGCGATAAAAACCCGGAGGCGGCGCTATTTGACCTGTCTTCGTTGCAGACTTTGGGTTACGGCGCTTCGCCGATCACGCCGGTATTGCTCGACCGGGCCCGAAGAGCATTCCCGTCTGCGGGGTTCCGCCAGGGTTACGGCATGACTGAACTGGCGCCTGTCGCCACCATTTTGCTGCCTGAGCACCATAGCGAGGGGGATCACCCTGGCGCGAAGACGTATTCCGCCGGCCTGCCAGCGTCCTGTGTCGAGGTGCGCATTGTCGATAACGAGGACCGTGAAGTAGCACGGGGCACTGTCGGTGAGATTGCCGTGCGTGGTGCCAACGTCATGCTCGGCTATTGGAATAATCCCCAAGCCACCGCCGAAGTGCTTCGCGACGGCTGGATGCATACGGGCGACGGCGGCTACATGGATGACGACGGCTTCATTTACGTGTGCGATCGCCTTAAAGACATGATTGTCAGCGGAGGGGAAAACATCTATAGCGCTGAAGTGGAAACTGCCATTTCCAACCACGCAGCCGTGGCCCAGGTCGCGGTGATCGGAATTCCCTGTGAGAAGTGGGGGGAGACGGTTCACGCCGTGATCATTCGCAAGCCTGACGCGAATGTCACCGATGAGGAAATAGTCGCCCATTGTCGCGAGCACATAGCCGGCTATAAATGCCCGCGCAGTGTGGAATTTCGCGACAGCCTGCCGCTATCGAGCGTCGGCAAAGTGCTCAAGACCGATTTGCGTGCGCCGTTCTGGGAAGGTCGTAAACGCGGGGTGGCCTGATAGCGGCACTCGCAGGCGAACACAATAAAAACAATGGCCGAGGACAGAAATGATGCAATCACACTGCACAACGCCGCGTAAGCGTGGGCGCAAATCACAGATTGCTGCCGGCTTGCTGAGCCTGGCTATCGGATTGGGGCTGACAGGCGCATCACTGCCGTTGTTCAGCCAGGCCCGGCCAGTGCTGTCGGCCGAGCAACTGCATACGCGCATGCTTGAACGTCGGGCTGTGGAGGCGGCGATTTGGGGAATGCCGCTGGTTAACTTCGATGCAATGCGCCAGGCCTATTTCAGGGACGCTGGTGCACGATACAACGATGTCATGTATTGGTCGCGTCCGTCTGACTGGAAGAACCAGACCACGACGCCAAACCACTCGACCCTCTATGTGATGACCTTCGTTAATCTCAAGGATGGCCCGGTAGTACTTGATGTACCGGCAACCACAACGACCGGCCTGTATGGCGCCGTGCTCGACGCCTGGACTGTCCCATTGCTAAATGTCGGGAGCCGTGGCCAGGACCTTGGAAAAGGTGGGCGTTACCTGATCTTGCCGCCGGGTTACGAAGGTGACGTACCGGTTGGTTTTATTCGGGTTCAAAGCAGCACCTACAACAACTACACATTGTTGCGGGTCATCACTAGAACTACCGGCGAACAGGACCTGGCGGATGGCGTGAATTACCTCAAGACCCTGAAGGTTTATCCGCTGTCGAAGGCGCTGGCAATACCCGCCAACAACTACATCGACGTGGCTGATAAGGTCTATGACGGCATCGCCCGATACGACGCGAGTTTTTATGAGTCATTGGCGCGAATGGTCAGCGAAGAACCTGTACAGAACCGCGACATGAGCATCATGGGGCAGCTCAGCGCGCTGGGGATTGGCAAAGGGCAGGACTTTCAGGCAGATCCCAAGCGCCAGGAACTGCTGGCTAATGCCGTCGACGAGGCGCACGCCTACATGATGGAAGGCTACTCGCGATCCGGTGTGGCGATTTGGGGCGAACAGCGTAAATGGCGCTCTCTTGCCGGGCCAAAACAGGCACTCGGCACCAAGTTGAGCTTTATCGAACCCGGGCAGGGCGTGTATCTCGACGACCGAGCCTATGCCTGGTTCGCCATGTACGGACCTATCGTTCCGCCGGGGCCGCAGGTTTACATGAAGAGCTATGAGACTGCGAAGGGTGAGTTGCTCGAGGGTGGTAACAGCTACCGGCTGACCATTCCCGCCAATGCTCCCGCGAAGGATTTCTGGGCACTGGACGTTTACGACGCGCGCACCGCCGGCTTCATTCGGGAGGCCCAGGTGGTCGGGCTTGATTCCTACAGTCGACAGATGGAGAAAAACCCGGACGGCAGTGTCGACCTGTACTTCGCCCCGAAGCCACCGCCAGGGCATGAGAACAACTGGATTGCGACCCAGGCCGGACAGCCGTTCTTTACCATGTTCCGTATCTATGGGCCGGAACAGGCGATGGTCGACCGCACCTGGGTGTTGAACGACATCGAAAGGCTCGAGTGAGCATTTGATAGCGCAACTGCATGTCGAGAAGAACCGTTCTTTAATGCCATCTCCGGCAACGAAGATCGGTTTTTTGCGGGTCACGATTCGTCGCTTGCACCTGGCAAATCCCCGATGAGTGCGTTGGCGATGTGTTGGGCATCGTCAGCGATATTTTCGCTTAGCAGGTGGAGCAGGGCGTCGCTGTGCTGCCAGCCGGTTTGCGAAGGATGGCTTTCGATTCTACTGACTCGCCGTTCGATGCGTTTGGCGGTCTCGTATGCCATCAATCGTGCGCGGCTGGCGGTATCGCCACTCAATCGGCCGTTATCGAGCTGTTCAAAGCCCTGGCTACACATCAAGCGGGCGGCCTCCAGTTGCGTGGCAAGTTCGGCAAACTGTCTTGCGACCATATGCTGGGCGGCAATTGGACGACCGAACTGAGTGTTGGCTTTGGCCCGGGCAATGGATGCATCAAGCAATGACCGTCCTCGCGCCAGATGAACCACCGCCTCATGTAATTTGGAGACATCGAACAAATGCCGTGTCAACGGCGAATCTGCATTGGCATCACCCAGCACACGCTCAATGGGAAGACAGGCCTGAGTGACCTGCATGCAGGTCTGCTGCCTGCCCTCGATATCACGGTAGTGACGGATTTCATATCGATCGACAGAACGGTCCAGCAGCAGGAACGAGGAGGCCTGAGAGTGTTCACGGACAGCGCAAATCAGCACATCGGCATGCAGGTTGGCGGCGACGATGTCAGACCTGCCGTCCAGAATCCACTCCGCACCTTTGCGGCGTCCGTGTAACGCACTTGTCGATCCATTGAGTGTGATCCCGAACAGCGATCGACCGACGATCAGATCGGGCAAGTAACGTTCGCACAATGCCGGCTGTTGCAGCACAAGCGTCGACGCAAAGATGTTAATCAACACCTGCCAGGCCAGTTCGACACTGCCCATGGCCAGTTCCTCGAAAAGTCTGCCTTGGGTCACCCAGTCGCCCCCATGGCCGCCCAGAGCCTTGGGAATGATCATGCCCGGCAGGCCAAACTCGGAAACCGCCTGTGTCAGCTCCAACAGCTGATTTCGCGATACCGCCCCGTAGCGCATGGCCGAGGAGAGCGGCTCAATCTCGCGCTGAACGAACGTTCGCATGCTGTCGATTGAAAGCAATTGGGCATTTGTCATTGATGGACATACCATTGGAAGTTGACTCATAGTCCGGATGTCTCACGTTAACGTAATGCCGATGAACCTCGCCCACTCCGCTGGAGTGGTGTCGAAACTGATCGCCCCGTCCGAGTTATTGCTTGATGAAACCCAACACCCTGCTTGTCAGTACCAAGTTCGCTCCGCCTCGACTTTCCAGCCAGGCCGTGATGCGTCAAGAGTTGATGGGGCGCCTGTTTGATGCGCGCCAAAAAAAGCTGATCGTCATTACCGGCGGCGCGGGCTTTGGTAAAACTACTCTTATGGCGCAATGGCGCATGGAATTGATCAAGGACAAAGCGCGTGTGTCCTGGCTGTCGCTGACTCCGGAGGATTCATCGAGGACGACGTTCTGCATCGGGTTAATCGGCACGCTACAAAAAGCAGGATTGGTGCTGGAAAACGACCTGTGGCTTTTGAGTGATGCGGGGGAGAGTGGGTGGCACCAGGCGATGTGCGCGGCGGTGATAAACGCGCTTGACCAGGACGGCACCGAACAATACTTGATGGTTGACGATTTTCACCATGCCAGCGATCCGGACATCGTCATGCTGGTACAGGCACTGGTCGACGCCGCCCCAGAGAATTTGCACATCGTGCTGGCGTCACGGGTGGCACCGACATTGTTGCTCGGTCGTTTACGGGCGATGGGTGAGCTCTGCGAGATCGATGGCAGCGAGTTGTCTTTCGCCTTTCGCGAATCCTTCAGCTTTCTCAAAAATCACCTGGACGCCAGCATCGATCTGGACTCCGCGCACTCGATTCACGATCTGACCAAGGGTTGGGCGATTGGCTTGCAACTCGTGTCTATCGCCATGAAGGCAAAGCCTGGCAAGCAACCGCAACCTGGGAGGCAGTTGCTCAATAGCGCGAACCTCAGCGCCTATTTGTCCGAAGACGTGATCAGCGATCTTCCCGATGGCCTGATCCAGTTCATGCAGAAAATTTCGATTCTGCGGCGGTTCAACTCCTCGTTGGCCACACATCTCACCGAAAGTGAGCGCGCGCCGGAGCTGATAGCAGTCATCGAAGCGCGCAACCTGTTTTTGCTGCCTGTGGACATGGAGGATCGTTATCAGTGGTACCGCCTGCATCCGATGTTCGCCGAGTTCCTCATTAAGCGACTGGACAACAGCTCAGTAGACGTCGCCAGGTTGCACCTGCGTGCAGCCCAGTGGTTTGCCGACGAGGGGCTCTTCACCGAGGCCGTCCGGCATGCAGTGTTGAGCGGTGAATTCCATACGGTTGTGGAAATCCTTGAACGCGCCATTCCGACACTGACAAACCTCAATCACCTGGGCGTATTCATGCGCTGGATCCAGCGAGTGCCAACGGAGCTGTTGAGCCAGCATCCGCGGTTGCTGTTGATGGGCGCCTGGAGTGCAGTGATGGTAGGGCATCTGGATACCGCCAGGGAGTGGCAAAGCATTCTGGCAAAGAGTCAGGCAACCGAATACCAGGCGCTGCAAACCAAGTTGCTGCAGGCAATGATCTTCGAAATGGATGAAGACGTGGAAAACGCTCTCGTCCATATGGAAGAAATCGGTGACGCGCCACTGGGGCATGCTTTTTTTGAATGTTTTCGCCTGGGACTGACCGTGGGCAGTCTGGCTGTCCTTGGACACTACGCGCAGGCTCGTAGCCGATTCAATACCCTGGCGGATCATCTGGTGCTTAACAACACCAGTGAAGTCGCGCTGATCAACCGCAGTGTCATCGGGGTCGTGGCACTCTACGAAGGCAACGTACTTGAAAGCGAGCGGATCTGTTCGGACATCCTTTGCGAAGCAGAAACCCAACATGGTCGTCGTTCGTTGAGTGCCAGTAGCACAGCGGCGCTGTTGTCAGAGATATGGTACGAACTCGACCGCATCGACGACGCCCGCGAGACGCTCGCCAATCGTTTGGATATGCTCCATTTTTCGGCCCCGGAATACATGTATTGCGCGGCGCGTAGTTTCACCCGCCTGCAGTACCTTCAGGAAGGTGTCCGGTGTTCACTGGATTATGCTGCGAAAAAAGAAGCTCATTTTCGCACTCAGGGCTTGAGTCATGGCGTGGCACTGATGCTCGCCGAGCAGGTCAATCTGGTGCTGAAAACAGGTGATTGGCGGCATGGGGACTCATTGCAGGCCCTCCTTGACGACCTGGCCCAAAAACCAGTTGCTTCACCTTCATGCCATAGCTTGATCGGCGCAGCCGCCGCATTGTCCAGAGCACGCCTGGCATTGGCAAAGCACAAACCGGAGGAGGCCCTGTCGGCGATCGAAACGGCGCATGAAATCGCAACGCGGCTCAACAGGGGCGTGTCGGTGGTCAAGGCCGATATCCTCAAGGCCGTAGTGCTGGATCGACTCGGTGATGACGGGGCTTCACGCAGCAGCCTGATGACTGCTCTGGCTTCAGGTTACCGATTGGGCCTGGTGCGTACTTTTCTTGATGAAGGGGACTTGTTGCATCGACTGCTGACCGATCTGGACTGCCACGCCGTCGAGGCACTTGCGCAGTATCAACAACAGTTGCTTGCACGACTCAAGTTCACGATGGTGGCAACTGACAAGCCGTCATTACCATTGACAGGGCCACACGACGACACCGAGCCGTTGACTAAGCGCGAGCAGGAAATTCTAGCGTTGCTGGAGCAGTCCATGTCGAACAAACACATTGCACTTGCGCTGAACATCAGCGTGCAGACTGTGAAGTGGAACTTGAAAAACATGTTCATCAAACTCGGGGTTTCCAGCCGTTACGAGGCGATCATCGTCGCGCGCAAGCGTGGATGACGGTGCAGTGGAATGTGAGTAGCAAGCGAATATTTACTTGCGCTGCCGGATTCGCTGATGATAGGACCACGCCGTGTACGTACAGGGCGGTGGCTGGGCCATTGCTCGCAGACACCGCGCGGGTCTTACTTGCCTGCAGTGAGAGTGCTGTAGCTGGTGATTAGGTTGCGATAGTCCGGAATGTGGTTGGAGAAGAGCGTGCCGAGGCCTTCGATATCGTTGCGCCAGTCGCGGTGCAGCTCGCAGGCCAGACCGAACCAGGTCATCAGCTGCGCGCCGGAGCTGGACATACGGTTCCAGGCAGAGTCACGGGTGATTTCATTAAAGGTCCCCGACGCATCGGTGACCACGAACACCTCGAAGCCTTCTTCGAGGGCTGAGAGTGCCGGGAATGCCACGCAGACTTCGGTGACCACGCCGGCAATGATCAACTGCTTCTTCCCGGTAGCCTTCACTGCTTTGACGAAGTCTTCGTTATCCCAGGCGTTGATTTGGCCTGGGCGGGCAATGTACGGCGCTTCCGGGAACAGATCCTTCAGCTCTGGCACCAGGGGGCCGTTGGGACCGGTCTCGAAGCTGGTGGTGAGAATGGTCGGCAGTTTGAAATACTTGGCCAGGTCGGCCAGTGCCAGCACATTGTTCTTGAACTTGTCCGGGTCCTGGAATGGGGTTAGCGCAGTGAGTCCAGGGTTTCGTTGTCATTAGCCAGCGTCTGGTAACCCGGTGCGGCCATCTTGTCGCGAGCCGGTAGATTGACCCACAGCTGAACCATCTCCAGCGTGCCGCCGTTGCGGGTGAATTCAGATGAGTGGAATTCCTCATGGAGTATTCCCAAGGCCGCGGTCATCCACTGCACGTCGCCAGGACCGATCTGGCCGCCACTGCCGGTTGAATCACGGTGTTCCAGCTCGCCTTGATATACGATTGTCACCGTTTCGAAACCGCGATGTGGATGTGGGCCGCCCCCCGCGCCGCTGTTGCGCCGAGGCGAAATCATGCGGGCCGGCATAGTCGAGTAGCAGGAACGGGCTGGTGTGTTTGCCGAGGTTGTCGTAAGCGAACAGGGAGCGTACCGGGAAGCCGTCTCCCACCCAATGAGGGTTGGGGCTGTCGTAGATTCCGAGGATATCTTTCATGGTGAGCCTCCAGTAACTGATGGAGAACACCATAAAACTGCAACGCTTGGCGCGGTAGTCTGGATAAATTACCCTCAGCGTTCTATTTGGAGAGCGCTGATGGAAGACCTTAACGACCTCTATTACTTTGCCCAGGTTGTCGAGCACGGCGGCTTCTCCCCGGCCGGGCGTGCGTTGGACATGCCCAAGTCGACACTCAGTCGACGTATCGCCAGCCTCGAAGAGCGTCTGGGAGTACGGCTGATCCAGCGATCAACACGACATTTCTCCGTCAGCGAAATCGGCCAGGAATATTACCGTCATTGCGTAGCGATGCTGGTGGAGGCCGAAGGCGCAGCCGAGGTGGTCGAGCGCAACCGCTCGGAGCCCCAAGGTATCGTGCGGTTGAGCTGCCCGACAGCCTTGCTGAACTTCTGGGTCGGCCCGATGCTGGCCAGGTTCATGGTCCGCTATCCACTGGTGGAGTTGCAAGTGGAGAGCAGTAACCGCCATGTCGACCTGATTCAGGAGGGCATCGATATCGCGCTGCGTGTGCGCTTTCCGCCATTGGAAAGCAGCGACCTGGTGATGAGGGTTTTGGCCAATAGCACCCAATGTGTGGTGGCCAGTCCAACGCTTCTTAACGGACTGGGTAATCCGCTGGTCCCGGCCGATCTTAATAGCCTACCCAGCCTGCACTGGGGGGCGGCGCAGCGCGAGTATGCTTGGGTACTCGAAGGTCCGGACGGAGCTACGGCAGTCATTAGGCACCATCCGAGACTGGTCACCGATGACCTAATGGCCCTTCGCCAAGCCGCGCTGGCGGGTGTGGGCATCGTGCATCTGCCTTCAGTTGTGGTTCGAGCGGATATGCTTGAGGGAACGCTAGTCAACACTCTGCCGAAATGGGCTCCGAAGACCGGGCTGGTGCATGCAGTATTTCCGACCAGGCGAGGCTTGCTCCCGTCGGTAAGAACATTGATCGACTACCTTGCCGAGGAGTTTGCCAAGAGCGATATCGCCTGATCGAGACTTGTTTGCAGGCTCGAGGACACTCAGCGTCAATCGGTACATTGTCACGATCGCCAATGTAACCAAGCGACCAACTGCTGAAACGTTTTCTGCGAGGCTCTGAACCACTCCACCGGGGTGGGGCGCGCGGACGTGATGGACGGTTATTCTGCAGACATAAAACGTATCCGCCCCACGCAAAGGCAGCAGAGGCGGGGGTCGATGGCCTTGTTGCGGTCTGTGCGGGGGCCGGTGGTCATGGCGGTACGCTCAACCCATTTGCGTTCATCAACGAAGTCCGTCGTTTTACACGGGAAACTTACTGCTCTCGGGGCCATCACCAGCGGCAAGGACCTGCTCGCTGCGCAGATCATGGGCGCAGACCTCGGTTATGTCGACACGCCGTTTCTTGCCACGCAAGAGTGCGAGGTCGATGCGCTTTACAAGCAAATGATAGTGGCGGCCAATGCCGACCAGATAGTCATCACCAGACTGTTCAGCGGCATGGCAGCCAACTACCTGAAAGAAAGCATTGCTCGAACGGGACTCGACCCAAAAAACCTGCCAAGCGCCGTAAAGCCAGGTGTCGGAACCGAGGGCCATAACGCGTTCAAGCTGTGGAAGGACATTTGGGCGGCCGGGCAGGGCGTCGGCAACATCGACGAAGTCACCACAGTCGCCGAACTCGTGATGCGCCTGGAGCGTGAATATCGCAGCGCGCAGGCCGCCAGCATCATCCAGAAAACACAATAAGGACACATGCCCTATGACCACTATTGTTCGCCCGGACAGCAACCGCTGCGCAGTGCTGAGCCTGTCCCGGCCCGAATCGCTGAACTGCATTACATCGCCCATGCTCGACGAACTGGAAAGCCATCTGGACCTGATTATTCTGGACGACAAACTTGTTCCGGAAGTTGGGCCACTCGATGCCCTCATTCGGATCATCACGACCACGATCTGCGGCACTGACCCGCATATCCTGCGTGGCGAGTACCACGTCGAGAAGGGGTTGACTGTGGGTCATGAGCCGGTTGGCGTGATCGAACAATTGGGTTCGCAGGTGCGAGGTTTTGTCGAGGGGCAACGCGTCAGTGCTGGGGCGATTACCCCCAGTGGCCAGTCTTATACCTGTGTGGATGCGGCTCGCAGGACGGCCCGGATATCCATTTGAAATCAAGAACGACCTGTATGCCGAGCCCCAAGCACAGGTGATCTACAGTTCAATCGACCTGGATGACAGCAACGATCTGGCCGCCAATGTGCGCTTCGAGGATATGGACTCGCTCATCGGCCGGCTGGGAGTACGCATTGCCAAAGACCGGGAGGTCGAAGGCTCGGACAACACCGTACGGCGCACCAACGCTTGGATCCGGCCCAGCGTGTGGCACGAGTTCAAAGGGGCAACCGAAGACCGAATTTTCCTCGCAGAGGGGTTTCGCGCCATTCGAAGCGGACATCGGCGGTACTTGGGGCAAAGTAAACGTTGGTTTCGACTACCAAGCCAATGCCCGCAAGACGTTCACGGTATCGACCGGGTATCGACAAGCGTTCGACGGCAGCAGTCACGGTTACGATGGGATGCTCGGCGTTAAGGTCGCATTCTGACTATTAATGGTTTGTTTTTGCAGGCCATTTTTTTGCCCCGAAGCTGGATTACACGCCGGGCGTGTTCACGGTCGAGCAACACGTACGTGGAAAATGGGCCTGCCGCGAGTGTGAAACGCTTATCCAGGCATCGGTACCGGCGCAAGTGATCGACAAAGGCATTCCGACCGCAGGCCTGTTGGCTCATGTGATGGTGGCCAAGTTCGCTGATCATTTGCCGCTGTATCGGCAAGAGAAAATCTTTGGCCGCGCCGGCCTGGCAATTGCTCGCTCGACACTGGCGCAATGGGTCGGCCAAACCGGCGTGCAGCTCCAGCCGCTTGTCGATGCGTTACGCGAAACGGTACTTGCCCAAAGCGTGATCCACGCTGACGAAACGCCGGTGCAGATGCTCGCGCCGGGCCAGAGGAAGACCCATCGTGCCTACGTTTGGGCTTACTGCACTACGCCTTTTTCGCCGCTCAAGGCAGTGGTTTATGACTTCAGCCCGAGCCGTGCGGGCGAACATGCGCGCAACTTCCTTGGCCAGTGGAATGGCAAGTTGGTGTGCGACGATTTCGCTGGCTACAAAGCAAGCTTCCAGCAAGGCATCACTGAAATCGGCTGCATGGCGCATGCGCGCCGCAAGTTCTTCGATCTGCATGCGACCAACAAAAGCCAACTGGCCGAACAAGCGCTTCACTCGATTGGCGGGTTGTACGAAATCGAACGGCAAGCGCGGGACATGACCGATGAAAATCGCTGGAGAATACGTCAGGAAAAAGCGGCGCCAATACTCAATGCACTGCATGCCTGGATGCTGGCCCAGCGCGATCTTGTGCCCGAAGGATCGGCTATCGCCAAAGCACTGGATTACAGCCTAAAGCGCTGGGGTGCACTGGCTCGATATATCGAGGACGGCGCAGTGCCCATAGATAATAACGCGGTCGAAAACCAGATACGGCCGTGGGCTCTTGGACGCTCGAATTGGTTGTTCGCCGGATCACTACGCAGCGGAAAACGGGCGGCTGCGATCATGAGTTTGATCCAGTCGGCGCGCATGAATGGGCATGATCCGTATGCCTATCTCAAAGATGTGCTAACTCGGTTGCCGGCGCAGCGGGCGAGTGAGATTACCGAGCTACTGCCGCATCAGTGGGTGTCCGCCTAACTTACGCAAGGGGTGTTGGGCAGACGCTTACCGCCTATCTAAAGGATGTTCTCACGCGCCTGCCAACGCAGCGGGCGAGTAAAATCGAGCAGTTTCTTCCGCATAAGTGGCACCTGGTTTAATCACGCAAGACGTGATAATCGGACGCATATAAACAAAGCCGCACCTGCGGCTTTGATTGATTGCAGGCCGGATTGGGGCGGCGTGCGTTGCCAAAGCGGGGTTTAGAACAAGGTTGCGATACGCAGCTGGAAGACCAGATCTTGCTGAAAACCTCCCCTTACGTCGAGGTCGGTGCCCACCATCCCCTGAATCTGCACGGTCGGTGCTAAGAAGGTGCTGGCAAAGATGCGCAGTTGGTCCTCGCGAGTGCGGGTGCCGCTGTCGATGCCGTTCAAGGTCGTTTTGCCGCCAAAGGTGCCGGAATAACCGAATGAAAGTGCAGTGGCCGGGGTGAAGTTGTACCCAAGATACAACTGCGCCTGATAGCTGGAGTCGTGGCTGACCTTGATGCCATCATTTGTGTGGTCGAAGCTAAAGTTGACATCCGCCGAGGTGTCTAGCCTGAAGCCACGGCCGAGCCCCTGGCTGAAACCGATTTGCTGGGTCAAGGTAACTGCGCCCGAGCCAAGCGAAGCCTCCAAGGGGTGGTAGGCACCGGTCGGCAAGGTGATAAAGCTGGTAAAACCCAGTGTGGTGCCGGTCGGCTCCGTCGAGTGCATCGCCCAAACCGCGCCGCCGAGCGTCAGATCGCCGATGCCGTTGTTTCTGGACAGGTCGTTACCTCCAATTTTAGCGTCGCTGATTTTGCCGAATGGCAGGCAAGCCTGTACTGCCCAGTCGAGGCCGTTTGTGTGGCCATAGTAGACGGCACGCTCTATCCCAAGGACTAACCGGTCACTAGAATCAGCTATCTTGTTGCCGTCTTTGTCCTTGAACTGGCTGCCTGTTGCGTAATTTGCGTAGTGCACCCAAGCAAGTGTGCCTTCCGGCAGATGAACATAATCGCCGGGGCTGAGGTCAAACGCTGCGGCATATTTCGAGGCCAGCACTAAAGTGAGGGAGACTGCTGTCCTGAGCATCGTGACTTTCATTGTTTTTGCCCGCTATATTATTGTTGTTTTTAGCTTTTTTTGAGGCGACCTTTTCCGTCACTCAAGGCTTGGATCAAGGTGAGTTGCTGTGTTGCATTCGGGTGGGAGGGCCCGGTCAATCGGGCCCGACCAATCACTCAGTGAGCGGTCATAGGTTTTGCAGGAAGGCCAGCAATGCCTCATTGACGGTTTCAGGCTTTTCCTGCGGGGTCCAGTGCCCGCAGTCTTTGATGATGAGCGTCCCTCGCAAGTCAGTGCATCGCTCACTGGCTCGGGCGATGGTTTGCTGGCTCCAGATCGTGCAAACGTCGCGGTCCCCTCCGATAAAGAGCGCCGGCACGTCGAGTGTTCTGTCTTCGTATCGGCCCAACTCTTCCCAATCGAGATCGGCGTTGCGGTAGTAGTTGAGGGGGGCGGCAAGTCCGCTGTATTGCAGTTCAGCAGCCCAAAGATCCAGGTCGTCCTGACTGAACCAGGCGGGCAACGTATCCGGCTTCACCAGCATGTCGTCGAATTGACCTGATCTAGGTACGCACATCGTGGCGCGTACGAATTGCTTCAACGCTTCTTCGGGCAACTGCGTGAGATCAACGCCGATGAGCTCTTGTGGGAGTGGGGGATCAGCAGACAAACTGTAGAAGACACTGGCGAGCCAGCCAGGCAGGTCGCGCTCTGCATCCAGTAGTGCACGATTGTCGGGAAGGCAGAAGTACTCCTGATAGAACAGCAGATCCGGACCGGCGATTTTCCGTTCCGCAATACTTGGGCGTACCTCTCCAAAGGGATTGCCCGGCAGGCATGCCAGTCCACGGCCGCCAAAAGGCATGCTAATGCCGACAACGGCATGAAAAACGTCGGGCCTTGTCCAGGCTGCTGTCCAGGCCACTGGCGCGCCGATATCGTGGCCGACGAGCACGGCGCTGGACTCGCCAAGTGCCTTCACCACCCCGACGCAGTCCGCTACCAATTCGCTGATACGGTAGGCCAGTGCTTCGCTAGGCTTGGATGACTGGCCATAACCCCGCATATCCATTGCCACCGCGCGATAACCGGCGGCCGACAAGGCCGCCAGTTGATGCCGCCACGAATGCCAGGATTCGGGGAACCCGTGACAGAACAGAACCAGTGGTCCCGACGAGCCGGCGATGGTCAGATGGATGCGTTGTTGATTAGCGTAAATAGTTCTTGATTCCCAGTTGCTGGTATTCATTGAAAGACCTTCATTGTGAGCAACAGGGCCATCTAGGCGTGTGCGTATTGTGCGGCGCCGCCAGCCAGATATTGAACACCGTCATTACCGTTCGCCTCAGCCCATTGCTCGGTCAGTTTCTGAATCGTGATTGCATCGAGCACAGAGTGAAATTGGCCTTCGTCGGTGAAGCCGATGTTGGCGCCATTCACAATAAAGAGAACGACCGTGTCCTCCCTGTTCGTGTTAGGAACGTAGAAAGTGTGCATCGATGAGGCAGGTTCGTAGAGATAGGAGCCTGCTGTCTGAACCTGATCCGGATACTCGGTATAAATCCAGCTACCTTTCAGCGTGTAGCCATGTACACCGCCGGTGTGCAGGTGAGTCGGTAGTTTCGCGCCTGGGGCAAAGACCCCCATCACTGTCCAAATACCGAGTTCGGGGTCAATGAACAACGGTTGAAAACTGATGCCGGGGCCAGCGGCATCCTTGAGGATCGGAATGTCGTTAACGTTGAGTGTGAGCAGCCGATGCTGTGGCAGTGAGAAAACCGGAGCCTTGCTTGCAGCCTGTTTATTGGTCATGGAAGAGCCCTTGTCATTGTTATGGCTTTGCGTAAGTCCGCACGATTGGGTCGACCAGCGCTGTTCGCCGGCCGCGTTCGTCGTTATGGAATGATGATGATCTTTGCGTCTCGCTCCGGGTCGGCGAGCCGGTCGAAAGCGTCCTGTACTCCGCCCAACCCGACATGGCTGGTGATGAGCGCGTCCACCTGGAGGCGCCCCGTCGCGAGATGGTTGAACGCCTGTGCAAACTCTTCGAACGAATAGGCGATGCAGAAGGACAGATCGATTTCCTTCATGATGGCGAAGGACGGATAGAAGTTGTCCCGCTCCATGCAAAGGCCTGCCACGACTACTTTGGAGCACGGCGCCGCGCCGGCCAGAATCTGCTGGATGACTCCCGGTACGCCGACGCACTCGAAGATCACCGATGGCCGGAACGCAAACCCTGCGAACATTCCGGTCTGGCGACCAAGCCGGGATGGGTCAGACGTGCCTGCCATCGCTTTCCAAGAGTCATAAGGAGAACTTTCACGAGGGTCGACCACGATATCTGCACCGAGCTTCGCGGCCATGGCGCGCCGTGATGGCGAGAAATCGGCCGCCACGATCGGGCCGATTCCGCGCATCTTCAGCACTGCGATTACCGCCAGTCCAATTGGGCCGCAGCCAATGACGATGGGTACGTCGTCAGCGCCCAAGTTGCCACGATTGACGGCGTGAAGCGCCACGGCGAGCGGTTCGGCGAGCGTCGCGATGTCGTTGGGGATGGCCTCTGGTACCGGAATCAACAGGTCTTCCGACAACACCATGTACTCGGCGTAACCGCCGGGTGTGCTGAGCCCTCCGAAGCCCAGGGTCACTGGTTGCGGCCGCAGGAGGAAGGGCGCCGAGACCGCACGGGTGCCGAGCGGAAGTGTCCGGAGGCAGTCCGCGCCGAAGTCGACCACTTCACCGCAGATTTCATGACCGAGAATAACCGGCTCATCAAAGTCGAAGAGGTCGATACCCGTGACTTCTTTAACGTTCGAAAGCAACTGGGCACCATGCTTGACGCAGTGCAGGTCGCTACCGCAGATACCGCAGGCCAGCGTTTTGACCAAGACCTCGCCCTTGCCAGGACTTGGGATAGGAGCGTCGGTCAGCGCAAGGCTGCCGTGGCGCATGACAACAGCACGCATGCTCATGAGCAGCTCCTGTCATCGAGTGGAGTCATGGTAAGTCGGTTTGTTCCGCTCTGCGGACGATCGAACTTGCGAGGAATGTTGAACGTGCGAATGCTCATTTTCTTGACCCTCTTCGGCGGACAGGCATCCGCTCTTTCTTATTGGTCTCGATAAATTGTCAGATCGCCCCTCCTGAAACTTGGCATCGCGCGAATTTTATTTGGCATTTCACGACTCCAATTGCGTCGGGAAGTGGGCGCGCAAGGTTGCGCATTCAGCTGCATAAGGTTCTGAAGGTGGGGTCGTTGATGTGTCTTTGTGAGCGGCAGTTCAGGAGGATTTAAGGCGGCGGGTAATCAACTGTCGTGGAGACTCCCCGTACCAACGGCGGCAAGCCCGTGAGTAGCTGCTTTGTTCGGAGTAACCGAGCATGCTCGCGATCTGTGCGACTTGCATACCCCGCGTCGACAGTTCCCAGGCCATTTCCCTGCGCACATCATCGAGTATTTTCTCGAAAGAAGTGGCGGATTCGGCCAGCCGACGTTGGAGTACCCGAGGATGGAGGATCAAGGCTTGAGCAACGCAGATCAAGTCGGCCTGACCGACTTGCAACATACGATGGATCGCCTCTCGCACATGTTCGACCAGAGGCAGCATCGGTCCGATCTGGGCAAGGTAGTTCTTGGCGAGCGCCAACACAGTGGGATCCCGGCCGCGGATTTCTCGGCTCAACGCCTCGCTGGGGAAATGCAGCGAGTTAACATCAGCTGCGAACTCGACGCGGCAACCGAAGATTTGACGATAGGTTTCGGGGGAGGAGAGGGGATGGTGCCTCATCGTGACTCGCAGCGGTACGAAGTCTTCGCCCAACATAAGGCGGAACGCCTCCATGGAAACCACCAGGCCTTTCTCAAACATCTGATCCCGGTACGACAGTTGCCGCAACGCGATGTCAAGGGTTAATACCGACGATCTCGGTCCGCGCTTCAGTTGTATGATGTCGGGCGGTGCGCAATGGTGAAGATAGTGCGAGACCCCTTCGATCGCGTCGGCGACGGTCGCGGCGTGGCGGATAAGAACTGCTACCGGCCCCATAATCTGGATGCCCTGGCGCTTGCCGAGGCGCATCCCGAAATCGGAGCAATTGAGCTCCAATGCTGCCGCACCAATCACTGTGGCCATCGCGCCATAACTGATCAGGCGATCAGCGACACCGGCTGCGGACGGATCAATGCCATGAGCACGCATCAATCGCTCAGGATTACCGCCCAGGCTGGCGACCAGGCTTGCAAAGTGGAGGAGCCCTGCGCCGGAGACTAATTCGGTCATGGCTGCTTAGGGCGACAGGGACGCGAGTATTTCCCTGCGGCAGACGTCGAGAACTTCATCCGCCAACGGGGAGTCGCTGCGGCTTCCGCCATAGACTGCACTTGCGCCTTGGCGACCCTCATACCTGTATACCTCATCGCTTGCCGCTATGTGAGCCTGTCAATATACATTGATGTTAATCAGTATCAAAACTGCTGGCGAGTAAGATTCGCGATCATCATCGTTGCTCGCAGACCTTCATTCACCGCGGAAGCACGAATATATTGCCGAAAAACACTGTTTGAACGTTGTACCCTTGGCTCCCTGACGCTCTCTAAAACCGGAAACCTTTGACTTCCTGGGCTGGCTCTCGGGCGACGAAGTTAGTGGAATCGGCTTCAATGGTCTCGCTTTGGGTTGCTTGCGGATCACTACATACCAAGCCCAAAGAATGCACACCCGTTCCCTGAGGATCGCTCCGCGTCACGTACCCAAGGCAGGAGCCGTATGCGGTAGTTCCGCACGGACGGAACTGTGCGGAGAGTGGCAGGTAACTGCCATCCCTACCCTGTGAGTTCGGGCAGGGGGCGTTCTTCGTCACATCGGTCGATATTCCGACACTGGCTCGCGTTACCGCGGGGCAGGCCTGATGGCTGACCTTATCAAGCGGGAGATATGCGTTCGACTGCTGCTCAGTGGAGCAGGCCAGTGGTTGCGCAGCGTCACTCGCGATGGTTACCGGGACAAGGGCATCGTGAGAGCCATCGAATTGTTTTAACATCACTACGACATGCCGCTACACGTGGCCGAGCTCGCCGAACAATCAGGCATGGCCAGCTCTACGCTGCATCACAACTTTCGCAAGCTGACAGGCACCAGCCCGGTTCAATATCAAAAATCGCTACGGCTGCAAGCCGCGCGCAGCCTGATGTTGACCGATAGGGTAGACGTGAACACCGCCGCGTTGCGGGTCGGCTATGAAAGCGTCGCTCAATTCAGCCGCGAATATGCTCGGCGTTTCGGAACCCCACCCTCGAGAGACATCAAACACGCACGGGAAAGTGGTGGCAGGTTCGACTACCCGCGCCACGCATAATGCCACTTCGAATTCAGCATGAAGGTGTGCGGCTGGGACAATTTCCTTACCGCGGGCGAGCGACAACCCCCACGGTGGCGTCGGCACCCTGGACTACCGCACGCTGTTTTCAACTACGGCCGCTTTGTCCAGAGTCACGACTTGCGCCGACGGATCGAAGCTTGGAGCTTCGACGCCTTCGGCGAAAAGGCACCGCAGATTCGCAGCGAGAACTTTCATGCGCGTGGCGCGGCGGTTGGCGAACAGATAAGCGCAGTGCGGCTTCGCCGCACCAAACACCGCGATCACTCTGATCAATGCCGTCTCAGTACTGGCGCGCACGTCCATCGGCTCGGTGGCGAGCCAGATGGAATCGATGCTGATCATAGGACAAGCACTCGGACAAAGCGGACGCATCCGTCAGGGTTGGAAGTTGGCGATTTCACGATGAGCGATTGCTCGCCAAAGCGGCAGCTCAATGATCGCCGATGCTTCAGTCTTTTGTTTTGGTTCAACCGGCGCGACCTTCAAGGAGTGAAAGCTGGCAGCGCGACTGCCTGCTGATCACGGTAAAGCGGTATCCACCGGCGAACGACATCCGCGTTGATACCATCCCTCATCGCATTAGCCGCCACAGAAACACCGGGCTGCTCGCACTCTTGGACGACTTGGGTCTTGAAGGATTTCGGGTATGACTTACGTTGGCGCATGACGATCCTGGCATTAAGGTAATTGCGTCCGCTTAAAAATACGCGGACACAATCGCCCTTATTGCTCGGGCTCGGAAGGTGTGTTCGCCGGCCCCTTACGTTCATGCTGCTTCTCAAGGGCCTGATCACTAAACCAGCGTAATTCTAACAGCTAGTTTTGGCGAGGCAGTATCCAGCACCCGGAATGTGTTCTAGCACTACTCTCCCGTGGGGGAACAAGGCTGGTGAATTCGGGTCGGTACTTCCCACATCTAAATGATTAGAACCAGCGAATCGAGTGACAGATTACAGGTTGATTTAGCAGAATCACCTCGGTGCCTGCAAGGGGGCAGCTGGCGTTAGATGATGCCTATAACTGGCGTAGGCGCGTACCCAAGCCAGGGCCCGAGTCATCGATTCGCCAAGGCGGGAATCACAGATTTCTTCGAAGAGCTCTATGCTGCTAGAGGCATAAACGCCGATGAACATTTGTGTGCTACCACTGCTCGATAGCCTTACTCGTATATCTATGATGGTTCCATCATCGACGGTTCATCATGCGTTCGGCAGCGAAGCTGCCGGAGCTGACCATGCGCATATTGGTCGCCCCGTTGAGTGAAGCGTTTATTGATCAGCTCTATGTCATCCTCGATTCCGCGACTGAAGAGCGGCTTAGATCGCTGGCTGCAACTCAGAACAAGCCGTTTTCCTCGGCTGGCATGATCAAATCGGGTCCCTGCTTGCGTACATTGCCGATCGCGCGGTCCACCTTGAACCACTCGAACGATTCAGTGGTCTCTCCCTCGAGCAGCACCATCTGTTCGGCGCGCTACTTGGCGTGCCCGGGTCCAGCCATTCTCGAGCCAGCACAGGGGACAATGTCACTGGGCGCCGGTCGTGAATGTCGACCATGCCGCCGGCGCTTTCGGCGGTGATGATGACAAAGCCGTCATGCTCGCCTGGCTCATGTTCGCCAATCGGGTACTGGCCAATCGCGGCGCAGAGGATTGGAGTCCGGTCACGGTGGCGAATCAAGTAAGGCTGCTTTTTTGGACCGCCCTCATAAACCCACTCAAACCAGTTGTCGATCGCGATGATGGCCCGGTGCGGCCAGATGGCTTTGAAAACTGGCCCATGGGCGACTTTTTCCACCCGGGCGTTAATTGGCGTGGCACGGTCCTTCGCCCAGTGCGGGCGCCAACCCCAACGAACCATATCAGCGCGCAGGTATTCACCGTCGCGGTGAAGGAGGGCAAGCTGAGTGGTGGGCGCAGCGTTATAGCGCTCGAAAGGCTGGTCGCCGGCATAGTTGAGCAGGGCATTGGGGATACAGAGCGCCGCGACAAAATCGTGAATGCCGCGGTACTGGGATAGACGTCCACACATGGTCGGTTCTCCTGATGTCTTTTCACGATAGACCTGCGGTCAACGTCTTCGTTACAAACCCTAGGCCAGCGCAGGTCGAGCAGTCTTCGCGCGGAGCAAAACCATCGTGACAGGCGGGGCAGGTTCGAAACCGGGCAAGGTCGACCAAGGGCCTGAGTTTTTCGAAAACGGACAAGTCGCGGCATTCCTGCGCTACTTGCGCGACGTCTACCAACGCGCGAAAGATGTCAGGATCGTCAATGGGCTCGATAATCTGCCCTCGATCATGCGGCCCGTTTCAACAAGCTCATACTGCTGACCATCCGGCAGGGTCAATGTCAGCCCGGTGATGGTGGCCACCGTGCCCGATGGGTTAAACACAGGTGGGTTCCCGCCGCGTCCTGATAAACCTTGCCGTCGTAAGCGAATCGGACAGCGCTGGCCAATGAGCTTTCGGCATAAAAAATTGATCGCGAAATCCGCCCAAAGGGCGTCGCGTTAGCGCCACCCACCACCTCATAGGACGACGCTCCACAGTAGCGAGGGAGTGCGCTGTGCAGCTCTTCCACGGCGTGCCAGTAGGCGGAATTCGCCAACTCATTCATGTCGAACTGCTGCAGCACGTCGATCAATCCCTCGCTTACCAAAGTGGCGCTCATCGCGTGGAGGGTTTGCCGGTGGGCTTCCGGACGCTGCATACGAAAATCGTGGTCATCCAGGGTCGAGCGCCACTGCTGAAGTCTCAGCGCTTTAGCCTGGTCGAAATTCATAAAAAAGGATCCGCTGCCCATTTACTGTTTATATACACAGTAATCTGTGCGAATCGCATAAGCGAGTAGCAGGCGACCAGCAGCAGCGTTAACCCCTGTATCTGGTCGCTAAAGCAATGGCCCCTTTATTGCATGTGAAACCTTTTCCCCGCCTACTAAATCGCCCATCCATCAGTAAAAAATGCAAGGGCTTCATGCTATTTAACAGCGCGCCAGTTCAATGGTTCGGAACTTTTTACCGAGGAGTTCCACGTATGTGGGAGGATATAGGGGCAAGCAGGCTTTAAAAAACCTATACGAACCGGAGGATTGCATGTCGGCGAGCGGAAAACAGAACAACCCGACACGCCTTGGACTAGTGGTGGGTATAGGGGCTTCCGCGGGAGGTCTCCAAGCGTTCACAACGTTCTTCGCGCAGTTGCCGCCTGATAGTGGAATGGCGTTCGTACTGGTTCAGCACCTTTCCCCCGATCACGAAAGCGCGCTACCGGAGATTCTCGGACGGATCGCGCCTATCCCGGTAGTTGTGGCTCAGCGCGGCATGCGCGTCGAACCAAACAGGGTTTATGTCATCCCGCCCGACGCCACCCTGACGATCAAGGACAGCTGCCTCCTTGTCGTCAAACCCGCGCCAGAGCGGGCGCACCGTCGACCAATCGATTCGTTTTTCACCTCACTAGCAGAGGACCAGGGCGACAACGCCGTTTCGATCGTTCTGTCAGGGGTGGGAAGCGACGGATCGATTGGCCTTGCCGCCGTCAAAGAAAGTGGGGGGCTTACGATCGCCCAGGCTGGGTTCGACCATCACGCCATGACCGGTATGCCGCAAAACGCGGCGGCGACGGGTTTGGTCGATTTTGTCATGCAGGTCGAAGAGATGCCGGCCAAGTTAATTGAGTATCGCGATTACCTGGCACTCGTGGCCGATCGAAAGGATAGCGAGGGCACCCGAACCGATGCCGCAGAGCACTTGGCGACCGTCCTTGCTGTCTTGCGCGCGAAGACGGGTCACGATTTCTCCAAATACAAGATCAGGACTGTCACCCGACGTATCCAGCGCCGCATGCAGGTATTGCAAGTCGACAATGTCCCTGCCTATATCAAGCATCTTCAGGAAGACCCTGTCGAGCCGGAGTTGCTATTCCGGGACATGCTCATTGGCGTGACCGAATTTTTCCGTGATTCGGAAGCCTTTAACGGGTTGTCAGCAGCGATCGGCGCCTTCCTTGACCGCAGCCCGGACGCGCAAACCTTCCGGATCTGGGCGCCGGCATGTTCGACCGGCGAGGAGGTCTACAGCCTCGCCATCACCTTGCAAGAACTGATCGAGGCGCGAGGCGCAGTCTCGCCGTCCAAATTTTCGGCACAGACATCGATGATCATGCCGTCGAGTTCGCTAGAGCGGGGCGGTACCAGCGTATCAGCGGAATCTCACCGGAGCGTCTCCAGCGCTGGTTTTTTGAAGAGAACGGCGCGTTCTGCCCGAACGGCAGATCCGCACAATGTGTGTCTTTTCCGTTCATAACGTGACGAAAGACCCGCCGTTCTCCAGGCTGGATCTGATCTCGTGCCGCAACCTCATGATCTATATGGACAGCGGCTTCAAGATCGCATACTGCGCAGTTTTCACTATGCCCTGAAGCCCAACGGCTCCTTTTTCTTGGACTATCGGAGGGGGTGAGCAAGCACGCCAAGCTATTTGCGCGACTGGACAAG
>NZ_NKJI01000042.1 GCF_002277815.1 Pseudomonas sp. ERMR1:02 | reverse complement strand
TCACCACTACCCGAGTAAACAGCACTTGCTGCTCGATCTGATCGAGGAGTTCTACGAAGAGTTATTGGCCACCCTTGGGCGCATTGAACAAAAGGCTCCGGCCAAACGCGACCGGCTCAACAGTCTGATCCGCGCGCACCTGAACCTGCATCGCGACATGCCGTGGCATTTTCGCTTGGTGGAACGCGACAGCGGCTGCCTGAATGAAGAGCAACAGGCACGGGTCCGACAGTTGCGCGAGCAGTACGAACGCCGGTTGCTAGTGATGCTCGGCGCCCGCTCCCGATTCAGTGATTCCGGCTTGCTGGCAGCAGGGCATGCAATTGCCGCATTGCTTAATAATGCACCGAGCTGGCTATCAGCCCATTCACTGGACGAACAAGAGCAAGACGAACTGCTGGAAAACATGCTGAGCGGAGCGATCGAGCGAGTGCTCGCACCACGACGTGCAACCGAGGCAATAAGCCTTGCCCGGTCTATCGAAAAATCATCTAAAAACCAGGCGGCCCTGTAGGAGCGAGCGTGCTCGCGATGGTCGAAAGGACGCCTTGGGGTGTCAGGCACCCAGCGTATTCGTTGACGCCCATCGCGAGCACGCTCGCTCCTACAGGGAAACGGGATCGCCGAATTGCTGATTTAGCGCTTTACTTGCCCAGTCGATGTATCCCTTCAGTGACCGGGAGCCGAACCATGAAAATCAATCCCTACCTTATCTTCAACGGCGACTGCAAAGCCGCGTTCACCTTCTACGCCGAAAGCCTCAAGGGCCAGATCGAAGCGATGATGACCTTCGGTGAAACCCCTGCTGCCGAACAGGTACCCAAGGACTTGCATAACCTGATCATCCACACGCGCCTGGCCGTGGGCGACCAGGTGATCATGGGCTCGGACACCACACCCGACCGGCCCACCAACGACATGAGTGGTTGTTCGATTTCCCTGAATGTCGATAGCATCGCCGAGGCTGAACGGGTGTTTACGGCATTGGCGGACGGCGGCAGCGTGCAAATGCCGCTGGAGGCTACGTTCTGGGCAGCGCGCTTTGGCATGCTCATCGATCGTTTTGGCGTGTCGTGGATGGTCAACTGCGAAAAGGATCAATGACAACGTCAATGCCCCCTCTGTAGGAGCTGGCTTGCCAGCGAAAGCGGTGTGTCAGGCGACATCAATGTGATTGAAACGCCGCCTTCGCCAGCAAGCCGGCTCCTACAAGTCTGCTTTTTTCATTTCGCCGTAATCACCGACAACTTGGTAATCCCAGCCCTTTCTATAGACGCCATGGCCCTGGCCACTTCGCCATAGTTCACCCCATTGTCCGCCTGCAATTGCACGCGCACATCCGGGTTTTTTGCCTTGGCCGCCTGCAGGTTGAACTCGAGCAGATCCGCCTGGATTTCATCTTTGTTGATGAACACCTTGCCCTTGTCGTCAATGCTCACCACCAGCGGATCCTTCTGTTCGACCGGTGCTACCGATTCAGTCTTCGGCAGATTGATCGGGATGGAATTAGTCAGCAGGGGCGCGGTGACGATGAACACCACCAGCAACACCAACATGACGTCCACCAAGGGCGTGACGTTGATCTCGCTGAGCACTTCATCGCTGTCTTGTGTGGAGAAGGCCATATCAGGAGGCCTCCTTGACTTTCTGCCCGGCGACGGTGGCGCCGGACTTGCTCAATACCGGATGCAGGAGCACACGGAACGAATGTTTCTGCGCCAGGCTGTAGAAGTCGTGGGCGAAATCATCCAGATCGGCGGCGGTCAGTTTCAGGCGACGCAGGAAGTAGTTGTAGACCAGCACCGCGGGTACCGCGACGGCGATCCCCACACCTGTCGCGACAAGCGCGGCGCCGATCGGCCCGGCCACGGTTTCCAGGCTCGCCGAGCCTGCCGCACTGATGCCTTTCAACGCCGACATGATCCCCACACAGTGCCGAACAAGCCGATAAAGGGCGAGGTACTGCCGATACTGGCAAGAATCGCCAACCCGGTTTCCAGCGAACGCCGTTCACGCACGATCTGTTGACGCAAGGCACGTTCGAGACGGTCCTGATGATTGATCGCCTGACTCAGGTCGGTGGCTTGTGTGCCCTCCGGCACCTGAATCGCCGCATAACCGGCCAACGCCACGCGGGCTGCCGCGCCGGGCTGGTTATGCGCAAGTTCGGCGGCCGAATCGAGGCTGGAGGCAGCCCAGAAGTGTTTATGGAATTTGCGATCCTGGGTCTTGAGCCGGGTGAACTGCACACCCTTGAGCAGGGCAAGACCCCAGGTCGCGACAGAAAAAAGGATCAATAGCCAGATGACGGCGTGTTCGATGGATTCGAAGGGGGATGCGATCAGGTTCATGGTCAGGCTCTCCAGCAAGGCATTGGATCGGTTGTAGCGATGCGCCTTGTGTCAGGTAGCCCGCGGTTTATTGCGATTGGTTTGAATTACTTGATCTTGAAGTCGATCGGCACGCTGACCCAGCCGTCCTGGGCGACATCGCCCTGCTTGGCCGGGACGAAACTCCAGCGCTTGACCGCTGCCAGCGCTGCGTCGTCGAGTTGATCGCGGCCGCTGCTTTTCTGGATCTGGATTTCACCGGGTTTGCCGCTGGCCAACACATGCACCCGCAACAACACCGTGCCTTCCCAGCCCCGACGCATCGCCAGCGACGGGTATTCCGGTGCCGGGTTCTTCAGGTACGCGGCGCTGGCCGACGCCGGCGTCACCGGTTTTGGTGCAGGCGCAGCCGCAGGGGCTGGCGCGGCGACCGGTTGTGGCGGCGCGGGCGGTGCCGGTGGCTGCTCGACCGGTTTGGCGACCGGTTTCGGCACTGGCTTGACCACAGGTTTCGGTTTGGGAATCGGCTTGGGCGGTGGTGGCTTTACGGCCAACTCGTCCTCCACGGGCGGTGGCGGTTCGACCACCGGCTGCGGAATCGGCTCGGGCGGTGGCGGCTGCACCACCGGCGGCGCCGGCTGCGAGAACTCGATGGTCATCGGCGGAATCTCCGGCGGCACTACCGGAAGTTGCGGCGGTGGCGCCTGGTTGACCCAGACGATCACCGCGCCATGCAACACCAGTGCAAACACCCCCAGCAACACCACTTCGCGGCGACTCAGTACCCGCTTGGGCGTGCTGTGCAGGCGCGACGCCGCCAGGGGCTCGCGGAAGACCCGGCCAAGGTCGAGCAACTCGCCGCCGGGGAGCGGGTGTCGGAACACCTCTAAGGCACTGGTGGCGCTCTGGACATTGCCCATTTATAGACTCCTGTAAATCTCGGATTGATCACGCGCAGCATCAGCCATGGGCGAAACGCCGGACCGTACTGTTCGCTGTGCGGCGCTCGGCGACGGCCGCGGGTTCGACTTCGACCCCCAGCAAATTCAGCAGACGCGCACGAATAGCCTGAAAACCCGACTGCCCGGTGTCTCGGGCCCGCGGCAAATCGATAGTGACTTGCTCGGCAATCTTGCCGTTTTCCAGCACGATGACCCGGTCGGCCAGCAGGATCGCTTCATCGACGTCATGGGTGACCAGCAGCACGGCCGGTGTGTGTTTGCGCCACAATTCGATGATCAGCCGATGCATGCGAATCCGGGTCAGCGCATCGAGTGCGGCGAACGGTTCATCCAGCAACAACAGCTTGGGTTCGCGCACCAGGCCACGGGCCAATGCCACCCGTTGCGCTTCGCCGCCGGAGAGCGTGGCCGGGTAGGCGTCGAGCCGATGGGCCAGCCCCACTTCAGTCAGGGCCTGCACCGCGCGCGCCTTGGCGTCCGGGACGCGCAGACCAAGAATCACGTTTTTCCAGGCGCGCTTCCACGGCATCAGTCGTGGTTCCTGAAACACCGCCGCCCGCGCCTTCGGCACCAACAACTGACCGCTGTCGATGCTGTCCAGGCCGGCCAGGCTGCGCAGTAAGGTGGTCTTGCCCGAACCGCTGGCCCCCAGCAATGCGACGAACTCGCCCGGTGCGATGTCCAGGTCCAGGCCATCGATGACCCGCTGCTGGCCGAACTGGCGCACAACGTTGCGCAGTTGAACCGGTGCCGTCGACTGTGCAGGTTTGGGCGCGTCCAAAAGATCGATGCTCGACATATCAATTCCTCACAAAAGTTGGGCGCCAGGCCAGGGCAAAACGCTCCAGCGTGCGGATCAGTCCATCAATCAACAGGCCGAGGACGCTGTAAATAAGCAGGCAGATCACGATGACGTCGGTGCGCATGAAGTCCCGCGCATCACTGGCCAGAAAGCCGATGCCGGCGGTGGTGTTGATCTGCTCGACGAACACCAGCGCCAACCAGGAAATCCCCAGGGAGTAGCGCAGGCCGACAAAGAACGAGGGCAAAGAACCCGGCAAAATCACATGCCAGATCAACTCGCGACGACTCAGGCCCAGGGTGTTGGCGGCCTCGATCAGTTTGGGGTCGATGTTGCGGATACCGGCGAACAAGTTCAGGTACACCGGGAAGGTCGTGCCGGTGACGATCAGCGCGATCTTGGTGAATTCGCCGATGCCGAACCAGAGAATGAACAGCGGCACCAGGGCCAGTGAAGGGATGGTGCGCAGCATCTGTAGCGGCGAATCGAGAATCACCTCGCCGCGTTTGGACAAGCCGCTGATCAGCGCCGCGACTACACCAATACTGACACCGATGCTCAAGCCCACCAGCGCCCGTTGCAGTGACACCAGCAAGTGCTTGCCCAATTCGCCGGAAGCGATCATCGCCCAGAGAGTGCCGCCGATCTGCGAGGGTGCCGCGATCACCCGTTGCGGGATCAGGCCTGTTTGAGAAGCCAGCTCCCACAGCAGCAACAGCGCGATCGGGCTGAGCAATCGCAGCAACACGTCGGGTGTGCGCCAGTTGCGAAGCCAGTTGGGGAGCAGCCTTGACGCGCCCTGTAGCTCACCGGTGTGGCGAGCAGCCTTATTGACGGAAATCGAGCTACCGGGGCTCGGTGTATCGAAGGTCTTTTCAGTCATCAGGCTTCCTACCTCATAAAGAACATGGCCGGAGGTGCCATGGGTCAGCTTCGGTTTTCATGCTATTCGCATAAAAAACCTCAGTGAAATTCTTTTTAGGAATAACCTAATATGATTAAAATCAGATATCTGCTTAGCCTGATAAATTGTTTGCATAATAGACATCGCCTTCCCTGCCCTGCCGCGACCTGCATGACTGTTAACGATTAAAATGCAGTTAGCTGATATCAATAAATACACATCATTCTATTTTTTAATAATTAACTTAGAACCAAACGGCATTTCACACGCCTGCACCGCTGCGCCTATTTTTGATCCCACAGACCGACCCCAATGCCAGGTGGAGGCTTGAATCGCGCCTATTCAAAGACAAGGAACTCCTCATGAGCATTGAATTCATCGGTTACATCGGCGGTCACCATTCTTCCGAAATCCACCCGCGCAGCGGCCCGGTCCTGCAACCGGAATACGTGGAAAAAGTCGCACGGGCCCATGACGAAGCCGGGTTTGACCGGGCCCTGGTGGCCTTCCACTCCAACAGCCCGGACAGCACCCTGATTGCGTCGCACGCCGCCAGCGTGACCAAAACCTCAAGTTCCTGATTGCCCATCGACCGGGTTTTGCCGCGCCGACCCTGGCTGCGCGCCAGTTCACCACCCTCGACGTTTTCAATGGCGGACGTACTGCGGTGCATATCATTACCGGCGGCGATGATCGCGAACTGCGGGCCGATGGCAGTTACATCGGCAAGGACGAGCGCTATGCCCGCACCGACGAATACCTCGATGTACTGCGTCAGGAATGGACCAGCGAAAAACCCTTCGACTATGAGGGCAAGTATTACCAGGTAGAGGGCGCGCACTCGGCGGTGAAATCGCCGCAACAGCCGCACATCCCGCTGTATTTCGGCGGTTCATCGACAGCGGCGATCGAAGTGGCGGGCAAGCATGCAGACGTGTACGCGTTATGGGGTGAGACCTATGAACAGGTCCGCGAGGTGGTGAAGCAGGTGCGTGCCGAAGCTGCCAGGCATGGCCGCAGTATTCGCTTCAGCCTGTCGTTGCGACCGATTCTGGCAGACACCGAAGCCCAGGCCTGGGAGCGTGCCGAACGCATCCTCCAGCAGGCTACCGCATTGGCCGAACAAAACGGATTTGTGCGCCGCGAACCACCGAACGAAGGCTCGCGCCGCCTGCTCGCCGCTGCAGCCCAAGGCTCGCGCCTGGACAAGCGTCTGTGGACCGGCATCGCCGGCCTGCTGGGAGCGCAAGGTAACTCGACCTCACTGGTCGGCACCCCGGAACAAGTGGCCGAAGCCCTGCTCGATTACTACGACCTGGGCATCACCACCTTCCTGATCCGCGGCTTCGACCCGCTCGACGACGCCATCGACTACGGCAAGCACCTGATCCCGTTGACCCGCAAACTGGTGGCCGAGCGTGAGCGGCAGGCGGCGGAAAAGGTAGCCTAACAACAGCGACTATCTAATGTGGGAGCGGGCTTGCTCGCGAAGACGGCAGCACATTCAACAGAGATGTTGAATGACAGACTGCTTTCGCGAGCAAGCCCGCTCCCACATTTTTGTTCCGAGTGTTCACCAGGAAAGTGGTCACCACCAACCCCTGTAGGAGCGAAGCTTGCTCGCGAAGACGGCGGTACATTCAACAGCGATGTTGACTGACAGACCGCTATCGCGAGCAAGCTTGCTCCTACAGGGCAGTGGTGAACATGATTCTCGTGCTCAGTTCTTGTACTCGGTATCACTGCGTTCCAGCTGCCGAATCAGCGCATTCCAGTGCCGTGCAACTCCCGGCCCGTCACCGCTCTTGAACACTTCGGCCTGTTTCTCGACTTTGGCCACTACCTCGGCTGGCGGGAAGATCAGCTCGGCGTTGCCGGCGGCCTGTGCGGCGATCTGGATGTTGCAGGCCCGCTCCAGGCCGTGCAGTTGCTGGAAGGCATGTTCAACGCTAATGCCGGCGGTCAGCAGTCCGTGGTTACGCAGGATCAACACACTCTTGTCACCCAGATCCGCTACCAGCCGCTCGCGCTCGTCCAGGTCCAGTGCCACTCCTTCGTAACCGTGATAAGCCACCCGCCCGGAAAAACCGATGGCGTGCTGGGAGATCGGCAGCAAGCCGTCACGCTGGGCGGACACCGCGATGCCGTCACGGGTATGGGTATGCAGGACCGCTTGCAGGTCGGGACGCGCAGCGTGAATCGCGCTGTGGATCACGTATCCGGCAGGGTTGATACCCAGCCCCGTCGGGTCATCGACGACAGTGCCGTCAATGTCGACCTTGACCAGATTAGAAGCAGTGATTTCATCGAACAGCAGGCCAAAGGCATTGATCAGGAAATGCTCCTCCGGCCCCGGCACCCGGGCGGAGAAATGCGTGTAGATGTGGTCGGTCCACTTGAACAGGGCCGCCAACCGATAGGCCGCGGCCAGTTTTACACGCACTTCCCATTCTTCGGGGCTGACACGCTGATGAACATTTTTCGAGACGCTGGATAACGGACTGACGCTGCTCATGGCAAAACTTCCTGGATGGCCTTAAGGACTCCAGCAAGCCTAGGGGAAGGTAAAAAATAATAAAAAGCACATTTTAATCTAAGCTAATTATTATTTTTTTTTATTATACATTCCCCTATTCCTCACGCCGCATTCTTGATCTTCTGCAACGATCCGGCGACCAGTTTGCCAAACGCATCAACCGGCCCTTGCAGGTTGCCGAGAAAATGCGGATAGATCAGCCAGAGGTCCATCACTGGTTTGAAATCCTTGAGCGGCATGGCAGCCAACTGATCGAAATGAACGCTGCGCTCCAGCAACGGACGCGGCACCAATCCCAGTCCCAGACCGTCGGCGACCAGGCCCAGCTGCAACTCGGTGCCAAAGGTTTCCAGATTGACCCGTAGCGCCAGACCCTGGTCCGACAAGGTGCGCTGCAACCCGGCGCGGAAACCGCAGCCATCAGGGTTGAGAATCCAGCCATTCTGGTAAACGTCGGCGAGCTTGCAAGGACGCTTGGGCAATTGCGCCTTGGCGCACACCACCACCAGCTCCATCTTGCCGATCGATTCGCCGATGATGTTGTCCGGAAAAATCTTCCCGGCCGGAAACAACGCCGCCGCCGCGTCCAGCTCACCGCGCTCGATCTTGCCTACCAATTGACTGCCCCAGCCGGTGGCCACTTGAGCGCGCAAGTCGGGGTATTCGATACGCAGATGTTTGAGTGCGTCGAGCAGCACCACATCACCGATGGTTTGCGGAACGCCCAGGCGCAGCACCCCGGTGGGCGGCGCGTCGGTGGCAACCAGTTCTCGCAACGCATCCATTTCCCGCAGGATCACCCGACACTGTTCATACACCCGCGTACCGATCAGCGTGGGCTTGAGCGGTTTGGTATTGCGATCGAACAGCTCCACGCCCAACGCCTGCTCAAAGTTCTGCACGCGCCGCGTGATGGCCGGCTGAGTCAATTGCAGCGACTCGGCGGCATGGCTGATGGACTGGCAACGAATCACTTCGACAAAGGCGTCGATATCATCAATTTTCATTTGGCCCGCACATAGAGAACAGTCAATAAGATGTCTGAAAAGCATAGTTCTATTGGTGGATTCTGGATAGCCCGCTCCACGCCAGCCGACAGATCAATAGCATCTGGCTCTATACGAAGGGGCTATAGGAAGGGGCTATAGGAAGGGCTATAGGAAAGGGCTATAAATTCCTTTCAGCTATAACCTAATCATTAAACAATCGCATATTAATATAAATCATTATGCTTAAATCAAAGGATCAACATTCCCAACGAACGATGGAATCGCCATGACCCAGGCCCGACACCCGGAGAGACTCAGAGCATTCATAGGCGCCTTGGCGGAATTGATCGACAGCAACCCCCGCGAGGGTGATCTGCTGCATCGTGGCGGCAAACTGCTCAGCCAACTGGTCAGCCATGACGACTGGCTGCCGGAAGACTTTGCCAAGCCAGACCCCGAGCGCTATCAGCAATACCTGTTGCACGCCGATTCACGGCAGCGTTTCAGTATCGTCAGTTTTGTCTGGGGCCGGGGCAAAGCACGCCAATCCATGACCATCGGGTCTGGGGGCTGATCGGCATGTTGCGCGGCGCGGAGTACTCGCAAGGTTTCCAGCGCCACACCGACGGCTCCCTGATCGCCGAAGGTGGCCGGGTGCAGCTGCGACCCGGCCAGGTCGAGGCCGTATCGCCCAAGATTGGCGATATCCATCAGGTCAGCAACGCCTTTGACGACCAGGTTTCGATCAGCATCCATGTCTACGGCGCCAACATTGGTGCCGTGCGCCGCGCGGTGTATCTGGCCGACGGCAGCGAGAAGCTGTTCATTTCCGGTTATTCCAACGCCTTTCTCCCCAATATCTGGGATCTGTCCAAAGAGAGCCAAGCCCTATGAGCACTGCACTGACCCGCTCCTACGCCGAGATTCGCAAGGCCCTGCTGAACCGTGAAGAACTGGCGCTGGTGGATGTGCGTGAAGAAACGCCCTTCGCCGAATCGCATCCGCTGTTCGCCGCCAACATTCCCTTGTCGAAACTCGAACTTGAGGTGTTCTCGCGGATTCCACGGCGCGATACCCAGGTGACGGTCTACGACAATGGCGAAGGCCTGGCGAGCATCGCCGCACAGCGCTTGCAGGACCTTGGCTACGTCAATGTCAGCCTGCTCGAAGGCGGCCTGGACGGCTGGCGGCGCGCCGGTGGCGAATTGTTCATTGACGTCAATGTGCCGAGCAAAGCCTTTGGCGAACTGGTGGAAAGCCAGCGCCACACGCCTTCTCTGGCGGCCGAAGAAGTTCAGGCACTGCTCGACAGCGAGGCCGATGTGGTTGTGCTCGATGCCCGGCGTTTCGATGAATACCAGACCATGAGCATTCCCACCGGCATCAGCGTACCGGGAGCAGAGCTGGTACTGCGCGCAAGGGAACTGGCACCCGACCCTGCCACACAGATCATCGTCAATTGCGCCGGTCGCACCCGCAGCATTATCGGCACTCAGTCGTTGATCAATTCCGGTATCGCCAACCCGGTTTCCGCCTTGCGTAATGGCACCATCGGCTGGACCCTGGCCGGGCAGAAACTGCAGCACGGCCAGTCGCGCCGATTCGCACCGACCAGCGAAGAGCATCGGCAAATCGCCGCTGGCGACGCCCGTCGTGTCGCCAACAAAGCCTTGGTCGGCCGCGCCACGCTGGCCGATCTGCAACGCTGGCAAGCGGAGTCGACCCGCAGCACCTATCTGTTCGATGTGCGCACCCCGGAAGAATTCGAAGCCGGGCACCTGCCGTCTGCCCGCTCGACACCCGGCGGTCAACTGGTGCAGGAAACCGACCACTTCGCCAGTGTGCGTGGCGCGCGGCTGGTGCTGGTCGATGACGATGGCGTGCGCGCCAACATGTCGGCTTCCTGGCTCGCGCAACTGGGTTGGGAAGTGCATGTGCTGGATGACGTTACGCCTGCGCACTTCAGCGAACAGGGTGCTTGGCAGGCGCCGGTCCCCGCAGCAAGACAGGCCGAGGAAATCAGCCCCGAGACACTGGCGCAGTGGCTTTCCCATGGCGACACCGCGCTCCTGGACTTCACCAGCAGTGCCAACTACGTCAAGCGTCATATCCCAGGCGCGTGGTGGGCATTGCGCAGCCAACTGCGTGAAGCGTTGGCCAAGGTGCCGTCAGCCGAACGTTATGTACTGACTTGCGGCAGCAGTCAGTTGGCGCGACTGGCAGTGGCCGAGGTCGAAGCGTTGACCGGTAAAACGGTATTTGTGCTCAAGGGTGGCACGGCCAGCTGGATCGCCGCGCAACTGCCGCTTGAAGAAGGCGAAAACCGCCTGACCTCGCCGCGCATCGATCGCTATCGCCGCCCATACGAAGGCACCGATAACCCACGCGAAGCGATGCAAGCCTATCTCGACTGGGAGTTCGGACTGGTCGACCAACTGGCCCGCGACGGCACTCATGGCTTTTACGTGATTTAACCGGCGTCCCGCTGCCCCTGTAGGAGCGAGGCTTGCCGCGAAGAACGATGACGCGGTTTGCCTGAACAATCGCGTCATCGTTCTTCGCGGGCAAGCCACGCTCCCACAGGTTTGATCATCGCACCACATTAAATGCATTTATTTAATATTTATAAAAATTATAATCAGCTAACTTCATAATTAGCATATAACCAAAAAGAATTTCACAGCAGTTTCTTATAGATATAACGTCAACTCCACACCGACCCCTTCTCCAGGCGGAGGTTATTCAAAGCGCAACAACCTGCCTGGAGTTCCTCATGTCACCCAAATCCCTGTTGTTGAGCCTCTTTTGCACCCTCGGCTTCGCTGCCTCCGCCCACGCTGCTGACCTGCAACCCCTGCTGGTGGCCAATCAGAAGTCCACGATCAAAGTGCTGCTGGACGTCTCCGGCGAGCTGAAGAATGTGCCTTATGAAATCCAGTTCTCCGAATTCCCGGCCGCCGCGCCCCTGGGCGAAGCGCTGAATGCCGGCGCCGTCGACATCGGTGCCCTCGGTGATGCTCCATACGTATTTGCCCTCGGCGCGGGCGCGCCGATCAAGGTCGTCAGCATCGTGCATGCCGAAGGTCGCTACACCACGGCCATCCTCGCGCCCAAGGATTCGCCGCTGAACACTGCCCGCGATCTCAAGGGCAAAAAGATCGTTACCACCCGCGGCTCCATCGGTCACTTCCTGGCGATCAAAGCCTTGCGCAGCGCCGGCCTGAGCACCCAGGACGTGCAGTTCATCTACCTGCTGCCGAGCGAGTCGCGAATCCTGCTGGACAACGGCAGCGCTGACGCTTGGTCGACCTGGGACCCCTACACCACTATTTCCACCACCCAGAATCAGGCCAAGGTGCTGGTCAGCGGCGAAACGTTGCTGACCAATCATTTGTACTTCGCCGCCACCAGTCAGGCCATCGCCAACAAGCGTCAGCAACTGGACGATTTCATCGCCCGGGTCGACCGCGCCTATCGCTGGACCAACGCCCATCCCGAGGAATATGCCGCCGCCCAGGCCCGCGTCACTGGCCTGCCGCTGGACGTGCATATCGCCGTGGCCAAAGGCACGCACATGCAACCGGTGGAGATTGACGACAAGGTTATCGGCGGCCTGCAAACCACCGCCGACATCTACCAGCAAGAAGGAATTCTGACCAAACACATCGACGTTTCCCAAGGCTTCGACAAGAGCTTCAACGCCAAGCGCGCCCAACTCAACCAGGCCTCTCGATAACGAGGCGACGGATTCAGGAGTAAGACCATGAGCAAACAACGCCAACTGAAACTCGGTGCGATGGTCCATGGCGTCGGCCATGGATGGGGCGAATGGCGCCACCCGCAGGCCCGGCCCAATGCCAGCGTGAGCTTCGACTTCTACAAGCAACAAGCGCAACTGGCCGAGGCGGCCAAGTTCGATTTCGTGTTCATCGCCGACAGCCTGCACATCCATGAGAAGTCCAGCCCGCATTACCTCAACCGCTTCGAACCGTTGACCATTCTCTCGGCGCTGGCGGCCACCACGCAGCATATCGGGCTGGTGGCGACCGTCACCGTCAGCTACACCGAACCGTTCCAGGTCGCCCGCCAATTCGCCTCACTGGATCACATCAGCGGCGGTCGCGCCGGATGGAACGTAGTGACCTCCTGGCTGAGCGGCACCGCCGATAACTTCGGCAAGAGCGAACACCCGCCCCACGCCGTTCGCTACCGCATCGCCAAAGAGCACGTGAATGTGGTCAAGGGCTTGTGGGATTCCTGGGAAGACGATGCCTTCGCCTATGACAAGCAAAGCGGTGAGTTTTTCACCCCCGGCAAGTTGCATGCCCTGGAGCACAAGGGTGAATTTTTCTCGGTCAAAGGCCCGCTGAACATCTCCCGTTCCAGGCAAGGCCAGCCAGTGATTTTCCAGGCCGGCACTTCTGAGGCCGGACGCAATTTCGCTGCGCAAAACTCTGACGCGATCTTCGTCAGCCCTGAAAGTTTTGAAGACGCGCACACCTACTATCAAGACCTGAAAACACGCGCGATGGCTTCGGTCGTGACCCGCAGAAACTGTCGATCCTGCCGGGCATCCGCCGATCGTGGGTCGTGATGCAGACGAGGTGGAAAGCCGCTATCAGCAAGCCGTTACGCTTGTGACCATTGAAGACGCCATCGTCGCCCTCGGCCGTCCCTTCAATGACCATGATTTCAGCCAATACCCACTGGATGCGCCGTTCCCCGAGCTGGGCGATCTGGGTTCCAACAGTCAGAAAGGCGGTTCGGACCGGATCAAGCAGCTCGCCAAAGACGAGGGTCTGACTCTGCGTGAAGTCGCTCTGCGCTTCTCCCGTCCGCGCCGTGACTTTGTCGGCACGCCCGAGCAAGTCGCCGACGCGATTCAGAAGTGGTTCGAACAAGGCGCGGCGGACGGTTTCATCATCAATTCGTTGCTGCCCGACGGCTGCAGTATTTCACCGAGCTGGTGGTGCCGGTTCTGCAACAGCGCGGCCTGTTCCGCGATGAGTACAGCGGCAACACCCTGCGCGACCACCTTGGCCTGCAAGTCCCGGTCAACCGTCACGCGCACACCGCCCTCGGGGCTCAGGAAAGAGCCTGACCATGACGAAAAAGATCACGCAGGGACAGTTCAATCGTCGCGGCTTCCTCACGGCCAGCTCGATCGCCCTCGGCGCATTGGGGCTGTCTTCCCTGGGGTTGGCCCGCGTGCGTTCGCCCAAGCCAACAAGCTCTCGGACCTGACCCTGGGCGTTGCCACTTACCGGGGCCAGGATTCGTACTTCACCGAAGACGCCGGCACCGCCGCTACACCCTACAAAGTCGAATACGCGGAATTCGCCGGCGGCAACCTGATCGTCGAAGCGTTGGCCTCGGGCAGTCTGGACGTTGGTGGAATGAGCGAGATTCCACCGATCTTCTCGATCCAGAGCCATCGCCAGCCGCGACTGATCGCGGTGCTGCAAAGCGACGTGAACAACCAGGTGTTCCTTGATTCCCAAGGACTCCAGCATCGAATCAGTCGGGCAGTTGCGCCGGCAAGCGGGTCGGCTATGTGCGCTCCACCACTTCGCACTATTTCCTGATCAAGGCACTGAAGGAACAAGGCCTGGCCATGAAAGACATCACCGCCGTGGCGCTCACGCCCCAGGACGGTTTCAGCGCGTTCCAGAGCGGTCAGCTGGATGCATGGGTGATCTATGGCGTGTTCATTCAGTTGGCGAAATTCCG
>NZ_NKJI01000039.1 GCF_002277815.1 Pseudomonas sp. ERMR1:02 | reverse complement strand
GCCGGTTACTTCCGCGAATTCATGGTTTGTTCGCGTGTATCAAAGGCGGATCATCTTCCTTGTTTGAGCATGACGTTGAGCAGTTTTGAAAGCGTGACAGTCAAATTTCGAGGGATGAAAACCTCTGAAATAAATCGATTCAAGATTGGCTAACCGGCTTTGTAGCCTCTAGGTAGTAATAGGATGAATATGAATCTTGGGACGCACCGCAAGGAGAGTCTAGGGTGCAACTAAAGCCTTTGTGTTGTTCCTCTCTCAGGGCTTAGTCTAGAGGTCTCGACCAATAGCGGTAGCCCGTGAACTAGAGGCACAGCTCTGAAAGAGTTGTCGCAGGACAACCCCAGGACCACTCAGTCCACGAAAGCTGGTGGTTTTGGGTTACTAAATTGGATGTTTTGAAGGTTGTCGGAAAACCGGTCGACTACATCTGGTATGTCGACCGCCTGCTTTGGCCGATTTCTGTCGGTCACCACGGACCGGAATTGACCCGAGCAAGCGCTCGCAGGCCGGACTGAATTGGCGTTGGCTGTATGCGAAGAACGGGAGTGGCGGATATGTTTGATTGGAACAAGGCTGCGATAACGCACGAGTGCTTGAGCAACTGGTATCAGGCCTCGAGCGGCAGACACTGGACAATGAACTGCTGGCGAGTGAAAAACACCCACTGGCAAACCGAGCCTCCAAAGCCCTGCTCGGGTTGCATCGTCGAGAGCAAGACTTGGTCGCACAGCTGGCGCAAGCAATCGCTCAGGTAAATGATATGGGCCAGCGAATCGCCGGCCTCGAGCAAAACCAACAACGCGACAGTTCTAGATTGGAACAGCTCAACAATCTGGTCAAGACGGCTTGTGGGAGCTTGAGGTGCAGACACAGGAGCTGACCGATCCGAACAACACGTTCTGGTGCTCCTCGCGCTTTCGCGGCTTGCTTGGCCTGGGACAGGAAGTTGGCATCGGCGACTGGGTCGCGCGAATCAAGACAGAGGGCCGACCAGAGGTCCTGGGCTGGCTAGCTACGTTACTGCGCCAGCAGGGTAGTGGGCGGCGCGAGTTTCGCCTGATTAGGGCCGATGGTAATGAGGCCTGGTTTTGCTGTGTGGCAAGTAGCGTGACTGATAAATCTGGCAAGAAACCGCGCCTGGTGGGGTTGTTGCGGGATATCCAGTTCGAGCGTGAGCAGGAAGAAGAGTTGTTTAAAACACTGACGCGTTTCGAATTGTCTCGCGAACTGCTCAGCGATGGTGTGTGGGACATGGAAATACTCGCGGGTGATCCAATTAATCCGAACAACCGGCTGTGGTGGTCGCAGCAGTTCCGTACCCTACTCGGCTTCGAGAGCGAAGGGACTTTCCTGGCCGTCTCGACAGTTTTACCAACCAGATGCATCCGGATGAGCTTGCCGACAACGTTGAGCAGTTTCTCGCCCACCTCAATGACCGCACGGGTCAGACACCTCTAGACAGGAAATATCGGCTGCGTATGAAAACCGGGGAGTACCGCTGGTTCCGGGCTCGGGCGGAAACCCGTCGGGCAGCCGATGGCAGCCCGCTACGGATCGTCGGCTCACTGGAAGATATTCATGTCCAGCATGAGCAGAAGAATTTGCGTGCAATTCAAGAGGCTCAGCGCCATGACTTGGAAGATAAACTGGCGGAGCTGACAGATATCGTTTCGACCATTCGCAATATCGCAAACCAGACCAACCTGTTGGCGCTAAACGCCGCTATCGAGGCCGCCCGAGCAGGGGAGGCTGGGCGTGGTTTTGCAGTGGTCGCCGACGAGGTGCGTAAATTGGCCACTTTGACCAGTGTCGCCACCCAGAAGGCGGTATCACTTGTAAACCGGCGCGAGTGACTAAATCTCCCAGGCCCGTAATAAACTGAGTAAAAAAGCGCTGCCCACAGCTTTCCGACGTTAGCGGACTTAACCCCATTGTGATTCTGTGCACCATTTTTCCAGTGCGGCTCTACTGACTGACTTAGTCAACCCCGCTGTTATAAGTGGGAGCAATGGTGAGGATCACAACGGCTTGAATATCCTCGGGGGGGACGAAAGTTTTCTGAGCGATTTAGCCAATCCGTTGCATCGACCGGCTGCTCACTGCCTGGCCGACGACATCACCTACGAC
This sequence comes from Pseudomonas sp. ERMR1:02, assembly GCF_002277815.1. Lineage (GTDB taxonomy): Bacteria > Pseudomonadota > Gammaproteobacteria > Pseudomonadales > Pseudomonadaceae > Aquipseudomonas. The sequence goes on along the minus strand of NZ_NKJI01000039.1, from coordinate 15,769 downwards.
CATAGGATGGCTTTCGGTAATGTCTGACCTCGTTACTCTTGTGATGGGATCTGGTTTGCACCTGGCGGGTCGGGCGCGGACATGGGCTTGCTCATCACGAGCCAGCCCACGTCAGACGAAGCATTGCGCTGGCCTCAAAAACGATAAGTCAGTTGCGCCTGTAGGCCGTTGGCGCTGTTCTCGTACTTGGCGCTGTACGCTGGCTGGAGTCCGGAAGTGTTGGGCTGACTAACCGAGCTGCGGTTTTCCCACAGGTAGGCGTAGGCGAGGTCGACGGTGAGATCCGCGTTGGGCGAGTAGCCGGCTCCCAGGGTCAGGGCTCGGCGGTTGCCTACGGGAATGCGCACTTCGCGGTCTGAGTTGGTGGTCGGTGACGGATCGTAAGCGAAGCCCCCACGCAGCACCCACTCCTTATCAAGTTGATAGGAGGCACCTACTGCAACCGACAAGGTGTCGTGCCAATTCAGCTCTTCGCCAATGGTGTTGAAGCCTAGTTGCTGACCGAGTGGTGGCACACCCTTATGTTTGCTTCGAGCTTCGGCAGACGACTCCAGCGCGTCCAGGTGGTACCGAGGTAACCGGTCCAGCGCTCGTTGAAGCGATGAGTGAAAGAGGTATCTATCGACTCCGGAAGGGTCGCATCCATCGAGGTCTTGTACTTGCCGTCCAGGCCAAATGCGCCCGGAGAGTCGCTCACTTCAGTGTGACCTTTGAGGTGATAGTCGACCTTGGAGTGGTAAGTGATGCCCCAGGTGGTAGCGTCACTCAGATCGACCATTAACCCAAGGTTGTAGCCGAGCGCGATATCGTCGGCTTTGATAGTGATATGGGTGTCCTTTCCTGCATTCAATGCACCCGTGGCCAGATCGTTCTGTAGCTTGCCGTCAATGCGATTGATGGTGGGGCCCCCGCCGATTGTGACGCGCTCGTTGATGCGATAGGCGAGTGTTGGCTGCAACGTGATCACTTGTACCTTGCTGTAGGTACCGTGATAGCGACCCTGAAAGCCGCTTTCATAATCGTTGATCAGACCCTGGGGAACATAAATGCCCATTCCGAAGGTGAGGTCTTGATTGATCGGCGTAGAGAAGTAACCGAAAGGCACCTTAACCAATGGTACTGAGTCGCCCTTGTTGCTGCCCGAGGCGCTGCTTTGGGCGTCACTGATATTGACCTTGGGACTGACTATCGCAAAACCACCACTGACCTCGGTGCGCTTAAGCTTGCTCAGGCCTGCAGGGTTGCCATAGACAGTGCTGGCATCCAGCGCCGTTGAGGCGCGGCCTGCATAGGCGGTGCCGGCACCGCTGGCGCTTTGCTCATTGAGGGCCAGGCCGTTGGCAACAGCGGTGGTGCAAAGCGCACAGGTGGTCAGTGCGAAAGTGCTTTGGAGAATAATCTTGTTCACTGCTTTTACTCCGAACAGGGCCGCAGCGCGGCTCATCACCACTTTTTGGGCGATCACGTTTCCGTCATGCACAGGTGGAAAACATGGGTAGGGTGATGACGCGTCGGTGGCACGAGGGGAGGCGAAATATTGGCGAGCGTTTGTGCATGCATGAGAGATCTCCGGTAGCGCCTGATTTATTGTTATGACAAGGGCGCTTACGGAGTCGATGGTAGGGCGCGTTATCCGGAGGAAACGTCTTCCAGTTTACGTTGTGTGAGCTATTTTTCATTTCGCTGGTGAGGTTTTGGACCTGACGCCCCCATGCTTTTCACCGTGCGCGCTTAGGGGGCTAGGGGTGTTGCTTGTTGTGACTGGGGTAAACGTTTTCCAGATTACATTGGGTAACCTATCGTTCGCTCGAGCGGTGATGTTCTCGAACGTAACGGTTAAGTCCTGGCAGGTCCTTAATAGTTATCTTGCCGTAGAGCGGTTCTATCAGGCCCAGTCCTCTGAGTTCGTTGACCACTCGATTGACGCTTTGCCGTGTGCTTCCGACCATGAGACCTATATCTACCTGCGAGAGCAGTAAATCGACTCCTTGATCAGAAGGTTTCTGCAGATCACTAAGTTGAGCGAAGCGGGACGCGATTCTTGCCGCGACCGGCAAGGTTAGCAGCTCCTCGATCAACTGAAGTGCTACCCGTAAGCGACGGTTGATCTGGCAGGCGAGCGCCGTTTCGATTTCATGGTGCTGCTCCCGGAGCAGTTTCAGGTCGCCCGCCGACCAGACTCTCAATCTGGTTTCTCCGCGCGTCGTCAGTGTGAGGGGGAGGGCTCATCATCAGTCACCGGAGCATCAGCAACTATATCGCCAGGTCCATAAACGTAGAGCAGTACCTCCTGGCCGTCCTCGGTGAGGATGCATTTGCGGATGGCCCCGGAAACGATCTGAAAAACTTCCGTTACTCGATCGCCGCTTTGATACAGGATCTTCGAATCGGCAACGGTTCTTGGACGAGCGCAACGTAAAATGGAATCCCGCACTTGAGGGCTTAGTTCATCGATCCAGTTGAAGCCTTTCATTTTGTTGGCAGCTCCATCGTTGGCAAGGTGTATCGAAATCTTGGTGGACGGGGAGCACTATTTCCCGATCGGATGGCCCCAGGGACACTAAGTCCACTCATGGGGCCGGGCCTGGTCGGTCGTGTTTTCTGATGTCTCGCCCTGGTTCGTTTTCGAGAGTCGTAAACTCGTCCTTTATCTCGCCATGCGTTGGACTATCCACCGGGTGAGAGCAGGAGGCGCCAGGCGTGTAGCGAACGATAGGAATCCGGCTTGCATGCCGACAGTCCAGTGAGTTTTGTGAATTCGTCGTTTTGTCGTTGCGCAAGTCCATACGGTCGACGCGACGTCTTGCGGTGTGAGCCGAATGCCCAGCGACTTGGCGCTGGGGATGCGGCCGAAGTCGTCAGCCATCGCGGTCTTTACGAAGCTTGGCCAGATGTCGCTCACGCGGATGCCGAACTTTTTCCATTCGAGGTCGAGTCCTTCGGTGAATCCGCGCACGGCGAACTTACTAGCCGAGTAAGTTGCAAGTTCAGGCTGGCCGTAAATTGCGGTGGCTGAGGCCATATTGATGACATGAGAGCAGGACGTCCCTCGTAGGTACTGAAAGGCGCTGTGACAGCCGGTGATCATTCCTTGAACGTTCACGTCAAGCATCGCGTGGTGTTTGGTCAACGGGACGGTTTCAAATTGCCCTGCTGCGAGAATTCCTGCGTTGTTGAACAGTACATCGAGCCGCCGACCGCTTTGCGTCCAGAACTCTGCAAGCACCCGCGCCCATGCCTCAGGATCGCTTACGTCTAGAGTACCGGAGACTGCGTTGCCCTCTCCCAAAGTCGCTGCGACCGCTGCGACACCCTCTGAATCAATATCGTATAGACCCACAAACCAGCCGCGCTGCGCAAACAGCTCAGCGCAGGCACGACCGATTCCGGAGGCCGCGCCTGTAACGAGAATTGCAGGCTTCCATTCTGGAAGAGGGGGTTCGGACGGATTGCTGCCGGCTCGATTGCTCTGCACCACAGTGATACGCGGTTTCATTTATAGGGTTTCCTCAGGTGCTGAATATTCTTGTTTTTAAAAGCCGATGACCTGCACCTTCGGAAGAAATCGCGTTGATAGTTGACGAATTTCGCGCTTTTGCTTGCGCTGAACGTTGTATCCCGCGTCATCGTCATCATCAGGCCACTCGTGCAAGGGATGGGCGTATTGCGACCATACTATAACAGTGTTATGTTTCGCAAATAACAGTGTTATCTGTTTTCAATCGACGGTTGGCACCCTGAGCAGAGCTGATAGCTGCTACGAGGTGGACATCAAAGATGGAGCGCGGATCTGCTCTCCAGGCTTATCACCAGAGGATCCAAGAGATGACGAAGATGCATACGCCGCCTGAGTACCTTGATATGGAGTCCCGTGGCGCTGTGTTGATTGCGCGGCTGGATGGAGGTCTACACGGGCTGATGGGGTTGGACATGGCCAATGAGCTTTCGCAGCTATTGGACAAGCTAGAGTCCGATACCGCGGTAAAAGCTGTGGTGCTCACCGGAACTCATCCTGAGCGTTTCATCGGTCATGCAGACGTTCGTTGGCTGCAGGAAGGTGGAAAGAGTATCCCGTCGGTCGGGCGCACGGCTGCCTCGGCGATCGCTCGAACCGCAAAGACCGTTCGCGGTGTTGCGCCCTTGGCGGCAGCTGCGTCTCTGACACCGCTGGAGGGCGGGATGCAGCTTGACAAGCTGCACGACACTTTTTACGGATGAACCGCAGCGGCGTTATTTTCGTCGCGGCTTTGAATGGGTCCGCGCTGGGCCTTGGCAGCGAACTCGCGCTGGCCTGTGACGTCCGCCTGATGGCAGATGGCGAGTTCTTCATCGGGCAACCAGAAGTGCTTCTAGGAATCCTTCCCGGCGGCGGGGCACTCAGCGATTACCACGGCTGGTCGGTGCCCATCGAGCTCTTATGCTGATGCTCGAAGGCCGACCGGTGTCGCCTCAAAAAGCGCTCGAAATAGGGTATATCGACGAAGTGGTTGCTCCGGATGCGTTGCTTGATCGAGCCATTGAGCTGGCCCGGTATCTGGGCTCCCGACCCAGGGGCGCCATTGAGGCTATCAAGCGGGCTGTGTACTTGGGCGGATCAGCCACCCTTGATGAGGGGTTGCACATGGAGCGCACCGAATTCATCAAGATCTCGCCCTCCGAGACTGCGCAATCGCTAATGGTCGAATACCTTGAGCGCACCGATCGCGACGGTGGCGTGCCGTTCTACAACCCGGCCATTTTCGAGCACACCCTTGAGCAAGGTTCTTTGCCCCTGCAAAACGCAGGAGGCAAGAAATGAATCAAGCGTTGCGACTTCCCTATCGAGTCACTCGCCAGGACATCCGCTTTGACTCGGGCGAAACCTACTGTTCGGCTTGGCTCTACCTGCCGGTCGGGGTAGAGAAACCTCCGATTGTCGTACTCGGTCACGGACTCGGAGCGGTTCGCGAGATGCGTCTGGATGCCTTTTCCGAGCGTTTCGCTGCTGCGGGAATTGCTACATTGGCCTTCACCTACCGTTACTTTGGAGACAGCGGTGGTTGGCCCAGGCAGCTGATGTCGGTGAAGCGACAACTTGTTGATTGGGATGCGGCACTGGACTTCGTCAAAGGCTGCCCGGATGTCGATGGAAGCCGGGTTGCCGTATGGGGAAGCTCGTTGGGGGAGGGCATGCCATCACGGTGGCCAGCCGACATCCTGAGTTACGGGCAGCTATTAGCCAGTGTCCCTTTACCGACGGTCTGGCTGCGGCAGCCGCACTGGGTGTGAAGGGGTCGCTGCAGGTTACCCCGGTCCTCCTGCGTGACTTTGCAGCCAAACTGCTGGGTCGCCCGCCAGTGATGGTGCCAATCGCTGCCGCTCCCGGTAAGCCAGCATTGATGAATGCCCATGACGCCCTGCCGGGTTATCTGGCCCTGATGCCAGAGGGGATGGTGTTCATCAATCACGTCGCAGCGCGGGTGCTCCCGGAGATCATTGCGTATCGACCCGGACGCTCCGCCGCGAAGGTGAAGTTCCCCATTCTATTTTGTGTCAGCACTACTGACACCGTGACGCCTGCAGATCAGACGATCGCCTTGGTGCGCAGAGCGCCGCATGGAGAGACGAGGCTCTATAGCGCTGGGCATTTCGAGTTCTACATGGGCGATGCGTTCGAAGAGCTGGTGGCGGATCAGACCCAATTTCTGACGAAACATCTACTTGGCTCTTCAGCCAACTGATTCGAGCGTTTCAGTCACTTTTCAGAGAGAACAACAATAATGTGCTTTTCCAGGCTTTCAGATTTACGCACGGCGTCAGAGCCCGATGCTCTGTGTATCGCTGACGACAACAGCAACCTGACTAACCGGCAGTTTCATTCCAGAATCCTCGCCGCGGCGGGAGTCTTCGCGAATATGGGTGTAGGCGTCGGAGATGTCGTCGCCATCATGTTGCCCAACCAGGTCGAATTTGTGGTGGCGATGTTCGCCGCCTGGCGTCTGGGGCGGCGATCACGCCTATTAATCCTGCGTTTACCAGTAAGGAAGCAACCCATCAACTGGTTGATTCAAAGGCGAAGCTGCTCATCAATACCAGTGGCGAAGCTGTGGTCGAAAGTGTGCAATCCCTGCCAGTGGCCGATCTGGAAACGGGGGCGCCCTACACAGGTATACCGTTTGCAGAGCTTGCCGCACTAGCTCTGCTGATCTACACAAGTGGCACTACCGGCTTGCCGAAGGGCGTGATGCTTGATCACGCCAATATTGAAGCCATGTCGCAAATGGGCCGACATTCACTAAAGGTCACGGCAGCGGACCATTGTTTATTGATACTGCCTCTATTTCACGTAAACGGCATTTTGGTGAGTACCCTTATTCCGTTATTAAGCGGTGGCCGGGTGACGATCAGGAAGCGCTTTAACATCGATACATTTTTGAGAATGTCGAGTGGATTCGGCCCACATACTTCTCCGCAGTGCCAACCATCTACGCAATGCTTAACGCATTACCCCGTGAGATCAAACCCTATACCTCCAGTCTTCGGTATGGCATCTGCGGCGCGGCACCTGCATCGGCGGAACTACTTAAAAAATTTGAAGCTCGTTTCGGTTTTCCGCTGCTTGAGGGGTATGGGCTGTCCGAAGGCACTTGTGCTTCGACCATCAACCCCTTTGACGGCCGGCGCAAGGTCGGTACTGTCGGGCTGCCCTTCATCGGGCAACACATTGCAATCGCCGATCCGAGCGGTTTGCATCTGCCGCAAGGCGCCATTGGTGAGGTGCTGGTGAAAGGCCCGAACGTCATGCGCGGATACCTTGGGAAACCGGAGGAAACCGCGAAGACCATCGTTGGTGGCTGGTTGCACACCGGCGACATTGGGCGAATCGACGAGGACGGTTATCTGGCTATCGTCGGGCGCCTTAAAGAGATGATCATTCGCGGTGGCGAGAACATCTATCCGAAGGAGATCGAAGATGCGTTGTTCGAATTTCCAGGCGTTCTCGAAGCAGCAGTGATCGGTGCTCCCCACGAGACACTCGGTGAAATTGTTGTTGCCTATGTCGCGTTTCGTTCGGGGTTCGCGGGTACCCAACAGAGCTTGAATGAGCACTGTACCGACCGGCTGACGCGTTACAAAAGACCTTCCACGATCAACATCATCGACAGCTTGCCGAAGAACGCCTTGGGCAAGGTCGACAAGCTGTGGCTGCGCAAGATGTGGACCGAGTGGGTCGATTGAAGGGTAATTCCCTGATGGACATTAGACGGCAAAGCACCTGGCACGTAGAAGGGGACACACTATGAAAAACACCGACTTCGACTGGCTGGTGATCGGATCGGGATTTGGCGGCAGCGTCTCGGCTCTGCGCCTCGTGGAGAAAGGCTATCGAGTGGCGGTGCTTGAGCGCGGCCGCCGTTATCGTGACGAAGACCTTCCCAAGTCGGCTTGGCAGTTCAACAAGTACCTGTGGGCACCCGCACTGGGTTTGAAGGGCATCATGCGCATGTCGCTGTTTCGCCATGTCTTTTTCCCCAGCCAATCGGGGGTCGGTGGCGGGAGCACCGTGTATGGCGGTGTGTTGTATCGCGCCAAGCCAGAGTTCTTCGAAAACGTGCAGTGGCGCGAGCTCGGTCACTGGGCCAGGCTGTTGCAGCCTCACTACGATACGGCCGAGCGCATGCTTGGGGTAAAGACGGTGCCTTTCGATTCGACGAACCAGCAACTGGCCCGAGAGATGGCGCAACACTTCGGAACCGAAAACACATTCACTCGCGCACCCACTGGTGTCTTTTTGGCGAGCCGGGCAAGACTGTCAAGGACCCCTATTTTGGTGGGGAAGGACCTGACCGCACGGGGTGTATACGCTGCGGCGCCTGTATGGTCGGATGCCGCGTCGGTGCTGTGAACTCGCTGGTAAAAAACTACCTTTGGTTCGCAGAGAAACGCGGCGTGCAGATAGTGGCAGAGCACGAGGTCGTTGACGTGAGGCCACTCGGGGCCGCCGATGGCAGTGAAGGCTACCGTGTGACCACACAGCGTCCCGGCGCCTGGTTCTTCCGTGATCGTCAGACGTATACCGCTCACGGAATCATCTTCGCCGGCGGGGCTCTCGGTACCAACGAATTATTGGCCAACTGCAAGCACGGTGGCTCGCTGCCCCGGATCAGCAATCGTCTTGGTGAATTGGTGCGCACCAACAGCGAATCGGTTCTGAACGTGCGCCTGCCCGAAGACCGTAAAACCTGGAACGATGTCACTGCCAGCAGCAGTGTGCACGTCGATCAGGATACTCACATCGAGTTTCTCACCTACGGTCGCAACGCCGACTTCCTTAGCCTTCTCTGTACTCTGCTGGTCGGCAAGGGTGGCCGCGTGACGCGGCCGCTGAAGTGGCTGGGGAATATCGTGTTGCACCCGGTGCGATGGCTCAAGTCACTGTGGCCATGGGGCTGGAGCCGACACATGGTGATGCTGCTCGTAATGCAGGCTTTGGACAATGCGATCGCACTCCGCCCCAGCAAGCGTTGGCTGGGCCGTGGCTACCGCCTCGTCACAGAACAGAATCGCGAGAAGCCAAATCCGACGTACATCGAAATGGGTAATCAGGCCGCTCAATGGCTGGCCAGGCATACCGGCGGCATAGCTCAGAGTAACGTTATGGAAGCACTGGGTAATATCCAACAACAGCTCATGTACTGGGCGGCGCCGTTATCGGTGCCAATGCTAAAAGCGGTGTGATTGATCAGAACCTGCACGTTTTTGGTTATCAAAATATGTTGGTTTGTGACGGCGCTGCGATGCCTGCAAATCCCGGGGTTAATCCTGCACTGACCATCACGGCGCTTGCCGAATACGCAATGGCGCAGATACCGGAGGCCCGTCAGGGTAATAACAAAGGTATTCATGGACGAGGTGAAGCGGGAACTACGAGGCAGCCCGATGTCGCGCCCAGCCATCCAGATGATCCGCGTGCGGCCTCGATACAGATTCCGCACCTGCTCCGCAAAAATGAGCATTCATCATGACCGGTCGCTTTTCTAATGAGCGAACCGGTTGACCCTCATCTGAATATGCTGACCGGCTGAGTACATGAACTGAAGTACCGTTCGCACCGCGCTACTGCATGGTTGCGCGGCTTTCAAGCTCCTGGCGTGCTTGCCCATCTTGCAATTACGCCAGCAGTGGAAGATTCCACGCTTTGGCGCTTCGCTCCAAAGCCGACAACAATGTTGTTGCACGTCGCTACCAGGATCTCCGAGGCAGGATTGGCTATGCTCGCAAAGTGACCGGCGAGCTCGAGCATGATGAATCCATGCGCAGCACTCCATAGCTGTGGTGCGATGAGAGCAGGATCGATTTTACGGACGCATTTCGCATCAACCAAGCGAGCGCACGCATCGACCAGAATCGCGTATGTCGCCTTGAACGCTTCGGATTGTCCATCTGCAATGGGTGTCATGGCACCTCGTGAGGGGCTATACCTCCCGTCAATCGAAAGGCCAAACATCAAGTCGTACAGATGAGGATTGCTTCGTGCCAGGTCTCGGCACGCCAGGACCATTGCACATAAGTCGGCTATCGGATCATCCGTAACCGGCACGCGCTTGAAGGCCGTTGCCAGCCGCTTGAATCCTTCGTCAGCGACTGCCTGTAGAAGCTCAGGCACACCACCGAAGTGAGTATAAACCCCCATCGTCGAGAGGCCGGCTTCACTCGATACCGAGCGGGCTTTGACTTCAGATGGGCCGCTAGTTGCAAGCACGCGGATGGTCGCCTCAACAAGGCGAGAGGGGGCATTAGGGAGTGAGTTTTCAGAGGTCATATTGCAATAGTGCCATAACGGAGTTATGTTTATCAAATAACAATGTTATTTTTCCGGCGCTTGGAGAGCTAGCGGGACTGATGGTGAATCGAGGCCAAGGGATTCAGGCGTGAATCTGGAAAACGGTAAAGCGCGAAGGGTGGCACGCCTGGTCTATCCACAACGAAAAACAATACTTCAGGATCTTCCAATGCAAGTTAACTTCAGAAATCTCGCCATCCTTTCAGCATTCCTGTTCTTTGCTCTGGCCTTCACCTGGACGTTTGCACCCGGTTTTTTGCTGGCAAGCTGGGGCGTGGATTTCAATGAGTCCACCGGGGTAGTCGGACGTCGGGGGGCTGCGTTGTATGCGGGGATAGGAGTCATGTTTTTTTCTGCAAGAAATACGGGGCCGTCCTTGGCCCGCTCATCGTTGATCACAGGGTTGGTCGTGACCTGCTTGATACTCGCCGTCCTTGGCGTATTTGAACTTGCCATGGGTAATGTGGGCTTTGGGATCTTGTCCGCCGTTCTTATCGAAGTCGCGCTCGTCTTTGCGTTCCTTTACGTCTTACGTGGCTCAAAAAACGGTTTTTTAAAACCGAATGAGTAATCCGGTAGCCATGAGCCCCAAGCCTATTTCACAACCCGCAAATGGCATCAAGCCATTAATTAAAAGCCTCTCGATGATGAGGAATCAGGTAATGCGTAATCTGAACAAAGCAGGTGTATTCGGACTTACCCTGGCAGCAGCAGTCATGTCATCTGCACTTTGGGCAGACGATAACTCGCCCGTTGGGCTGTGGCAGAACATAGACGACGTCAGTGGGAAGCCTAGGGCGTTGATTCGAATCACCGAACCCGAGGGCGTTCTGAAAGGCGTTATCGAAAAAGCGTTTCCTACCCTCGGCGAATCTCAGAATCCGAAGTGCGTGAAATGTGAGGGCGTGAACAAGAACGCGCCGATTGTTGGCCTAACCATTCTGACCGGTTTGAGAAAGGACGGCGAAGAATACACCGATGGCCAAATCCTCGATCCGGACAACGGTAAGGTCTATAGCAGTAAAGCGACGCTGTCCGACGAGGGCAAAAAACTCAACGTTCGCGGCTACATCGGTCTGCCAGTGCTGGGACGTTCACAGACCTGGATACGCCAGGAATAAGGACGCACGATGAAAGCATTCATTATCGATCGCTATGGAAAAAAAGTTGCGCTACGGGCGACTGAAATGCCCGAGCCAGAATTGGGCAAAGATGACGTTTTAGTCCAGATCCATGCTGCGGGTGTAAACCCTCTGGATTTAAAAATCAGGGACGGCGAGTTCAAGATGATTTTGCCTTACCGCATGCCGCTCATACTGGGTAACGATTTAGCCGGGGTCGTCGTAAGGGTTGGCTCACGAGTGCAGCAGTTCAAGCCCGGCGATGAAGTCTATGCACGGCCAGATGATGATCGAATCGGTGCATTCGCAGAATTCATTGCGATCAAACAAGGCTCGTTGGCGATCAAGCCGAAAGGTCTCACCATGGAACAAGCAGCGTCGATCCCTCTGGTTGGCTTGACGGCCTGGCAGGCGCTAGTCGAAAAAGCGGACCTGAAGAAAGGCCAAAAGGTGCTGATTCATGCGGGCTCTGGTGGTGTTGGAACGCTGGCCATTCAGTTGGCCAAGCACTTGGGGGCAATCGTCGCCACGACCACGAGCACGGCGAATGTCGAGTGGGTGAAAGGCCTTGGTGCGGATGTCGTAATCGATTACCGCAAAGACGATTTCGAAAAAGTCCTGCACGATTACGATGTGGTCTTGAACAGCCTGGGCACAGAGACACTGGAGAAATCGCTACGTGTGCTAAAGCCTGGTGGAAAGCTCATCTCAATTTCTGGGCCACCGGATGCTGACTTTGCGAAAAGCGCTGGATTGTCCGGGTTCCTGAAACTGGTCATGCGTCTGTTGAGTTATGGGATCAGGAAAAAAGCCAAACGTCGGGGCGTCAGTTATTCATTCCTTTACATGAAAGCAAGCGGTGAGCAATTGCGTGAGATCACCGCACTCATCGATTCTGAGGTCATACACCCGGTTGTGGACCGGATCTTTCCATTCGAATCGACCCCGGATGCTTTGGCTTATGTGGAAACAGGTCGGGCGAAAGGCAAGGTCATCGTTAAGGTTAAATAACGTCGAAGATCGCTGAAACTCGACCGTCGACTATAAGGAGCGGAACTCGCGCGGGTGGGTGATGCTTGATAAAGGGTCGCTGCTTCGATGGGAGGTGATTCAAAGAGACGGGCTTTGAGCATTCTTTGTGTGGAAGGAGGACTTATGTTTGAAGGCTTCAAGCGTCATCAGATCAAAGTAGGCGAAGTTGAAATCGCCTGTGTCGTTGCAGGTGAAGGCGAACCTGTGCTGATGCTGCACGGCTTTCCACAGACCATGGCAGTCTGGGCGCGGATTGCACCAGCGTTGGTCGCGCAGGGCCGTCGGGTTGTTTGCGCTGATTTGCGCGGATATGGCGCGTCGGGTAAACCCCCGGCCCAGGCAAGCTTGTTGAACTATGGGTTCCGGGCGATGGCTTTGGATCAGTTGGCACTTATGCATGCACTCGGGCATGAAAGGTTTCATCTCGTAGGCCACGACCGTGGCGCTCGGACTGCGCATCGTTTGGCGCTCGACCATCCTGGCTCGGTAGCCAGCGTAACGCTGATGGACGTTGTGCCAACGACGGTGCTGTTGACCGATCTGCGCAAGGAAGTCGCACAAAGCTACTGGCACTGGTTCTTTTTGGCCCAGCCGGGCCCCTTTCCCGAGCGAATGATCCAGGCTGATCCTGATTTCTTCTTCGAGAGCTGTCTTTTCGGATGGGGGGCTGCGGGGCCTGAGGACTTCAATGCAGAGCAACTGTCGGCGTACCGGCAATCATGGCGAGATCCAATGACCATTGCCGGCTACTGCAACGACTATCGCGCTACGCTGGCGGTCGATTTCTCGGACGACTTGATTGATCAAGGAAGACGTATTGCGGCCCCTGCTTTGATTCTTTACGGTGCGTCAGGAGCAATGGCGCGACACTACAACATTCCCGCCACCTGGTCTGAACGTTGTACGACCATAGAAGCTGCCGCAATTCCAGGCGGTCATTTCTTTCCCGACTCCGCGCCGGACGAGGTGGTAAGGCGTTTGGATACTTTCCTGGCACGACATCCGCTTCACGCTCTGCCATAGGCCTATTGAACGACGCTTCAAATATCACTCGCTTGTATTCGAGTCAAAAGGCGATACGACCACCAGCACGGGCAACGTGGAACTGGTACGCAGTCTTGGTGCAGATGAGGTGGTCGATTACAAGGAGGAGGAATTCGAGAGTGTCTTGCGTGATTGTGACGTGGTGCTCGGTACTCTCAGAGGTGACGCAATTGAGAAGTCGATCAACATTCTCAAGCCGGGAGCCGCCATTGTCTCCCTCATCGGTCCGCTGGACGCAGCGTTCGCTCGCGCCAACCTGGCACGAATGCTCCCCGTCATTTCATTAGCGAGTTGGTTTTCTACTGTTCCAACATCAAGCCGCGCCAGATGATTGTTGATGGGGCGATGAGAACAGTAGAAGGCCGCAACTTAATTAAGGCTGGTGTTTTTTTAGCGCAGGCTCACATTCACTCATCAGCCATTCCTGAATATTCTCTGCTTAAGTTAAATAATAAGGTCCGAAGTTGACATACACACCATCGAAGTGGAGAAACTTTCTTAAGATTGCGCGTACTCAGTGGCGTGTTGAACTCGTCCTCACGCATCCAGAAATAACAGTGCTTTGGCCACAAAATCAGCGTGATGCTGGAAGATTCCGCCATGCCCTGCGTCTTGATAAATGATCAATTGCGAATTTTGGATTCGATTCGCCAAGTCAGTAGAGTTCCTGGTGGGTACCATGATGTCGTTGTCGCCGTTTACGATCAGCGTCGGGATCCGGATATGGCTGAGATTTTGTGGGGCTTGTTTGCCCCATGCGATGATTGCTTTGAGCTGCTGAAAGAACGCTGAGGGTGTCGGGCCTTTGTCTCTGTCCCTTTTACGTTCCTTTAGACGCTTCAAGAAGTCTTTAGCGGCTTGCTGACCATTGGATGTCGAGGTGAAGAAAAGGTAGGACTTCGGATCCTTTAGCGTCAGAAAGCCCTTTATCATCAATGGCCATGATACTGACCAGACCCTTTCGATACCCTCGCCACCGGAGGGGCCGGTCCCGGTCAGGATGAGCTTGCGTACCAAGCGTGGGGATTTTAGAGCTATATCCTGTGCCACGAACCCTCCCAGCGAGAAACCGAGCAGATCGACCTCTTCGAAGCCTAATGCACGAATCACACTGATCGCATCGTTTGCCATTTCACCAACGGTCGCTGGAGCCGTCCCACCCGATGCGCCGATTCCACGGTAGTCAGTGGTGATTACACGCCGCGCCTTCGCGAGACCGTCGATGATCCTCGGGTCGAAGTTGTCTAGAACTGCACCCCAGTGATTCAACAGAATGAGCGGGACGGTTCCCCGAGGACCTACGTCACGGTAAGCGAAGGCCGTGCCGTTAACGTAAATCTGCTTATTCGCTGCCTTTACAAACGGCACTTGCGATTCAAGGTCGGGTTTTATATTTGAAATAGTCATGTTTACTCCGTGCTCGCAGTGAAAATCGGAGGCTTCACTCGATGTACTGCAGTTGCTATGCCGCGAGCTCAACCCCCGAATAGCGTGCCGCCGTTGCTACCAGATGATTACGCTTGGCTCTGATATCGCTCGGCAACACGTGACTGCCGGATCTGGGAGAGCAGGCCTTGACGGGCCGCTTGCAGAACATCCCAGCGTTCAGCCTCATGCAATGGCGGAATGGTCACAGGTTCGCGACGATCAAACCCGACCAGCGCTGCATCGACCAGATCATCCACTTCCATGATTTCGTTCAGGGTATTGATGTCGATTCCCGCGCGCTCCCAGATTTCCGTGCGGGTAGCAGCAGGCAGTACGGCTTGCACATAGACACCCTTGGGAGAAAGCTCAAGGCTCATTCCCTGTGATAGAAACAGCACGAAAGCCTTGGTTGCACCGTAGACCGTCATACCAAACTCAGGTGCCAGGCCAACGACTGAACCGACATTGACGATCGCGCCGTCACCGGCCTGGGCCAGGCGTGGGGCTATAGCGCTCGCGAGTCGTACCAATGCGGTCGTGTTGAGTGATACGAGGTGGGCGGCGCTGTCGGGCGTCTGCTCGATAAAGTTGCCGGTTTGAGCTGCGCCTGCATTGTTAATCAGGATCTTAATACTCCTGTCTTCACGCAGGCGTGCCTCGACTGTCCTCAAATCGCTGATTTGGGTGAGGTCGGCCTTAAGAACGTCAATAGCGACGTTGTGTTCGCTGCGCAGCCTGGCTGCCAACGCTTCTAGCCGGATATTGTCACGGGCTACCAGTACAAGATTGTGTCCGCGTTGCGCAAAGCGCTCGGCATAAACAGCGCCAATGCCGGTGGAGGCGCCAGTGATCAGAACAGTTGTGGGCGTGCTCATGGTGTCATTCTCTTCTTCAAATCGAGGGTTAAACGTTTCATACGCGGTGATTGGCGTACGCGCTTATCCGTGAATTTTCAGCCCTTTTGGGCATTGGATTCAGCAAACGTTGGATAGTCGGTGTAACCCGCTGCGCCGCTGCCAAATAGGGTTGCGGGATTAAATGCCGACAAAGGAGCGCCGGTTTTTAGTCGGTCCACCAAATCCGGGTTGCCAATGAAGGGGCGTCCGAAAGCGATCAAATCGGCCTTGTCTTCGATGAGCTGCGAGGTGGCCAGAGTGAGGTCGTAGCCGTTATTGCCGATGTAGATGTTTTTGAAGCGCTTGCGCAAGGCGCCGAAGTCGAAGGGGGCAACATCGCGTGGCCCGCCAGCAACGCCTTCGACGACATGGAGGTAAACGATGTTCATGGCATTAAGCTGGTCGACAATGTAGTCGAACTGAGC
>NZ_NKJI01000044.1 GCF_002277815.1 Pseudomonas sp. ERMR1:02 | reverse complement strand
AATCTTGGCGCCAGGCACAGGTGCCGGTGAGCGTCACCCTGACCAGTGCCTACTCGTCGATGCTCGCGAGGGCTGGGTTGTCGGTCATGCCGGGGTGGTGCTGCACAGTGCCGACGGCGGTGAGTCTTGCATAAACAACTCGATGGTCGCGCGGCCGCTGAACTGGTTTGGCTGCGGCGTTGGCCCTGACTCCGGCAAGTCCACAACGAGTGGCCGAAGCGAAGCGACTCGTAGACGACGGTCCGGACAAGCCGCTACTCGATGTGCGTTTCCGCGATAGCTTACACGGCCTTGTGGTAGGCGCTTATGGCCTGGCATTCGCCACGGATGACGGCGGGCGACACTGGTGCCGCAGATGAACATTCCGAATCCGCGCGGAAAGCATCTCTACCGCATCGCCATGACAGGACAAGAACTGTTCATTGCCGGCGAGCAGGGGCGTTGTTCCACTCTGCTAATAGCGGGAGCAGTTTTTCGGTACTTCCAACACCCTATGACGGGAGCTATTTCGGCCTGCTCGCGGATGCGAAGGGTTGGTGTTGCTTTACGGTCTGCGTGGCAATCTGTTCCGTTCTGATGATGCAGGACAGAGTTGGCAGGATATTAGCAGCGGTGGTTTAGTGCTCTTGCAGACGGCCTGCATGCACAGGATGGTTCGCTGCTTCTCGTGACCAGGCTGGGCGGGTGCTGCGAAGCGAAGACCAAGGGCGCAGCTTCCAGAGTCTGGCGATTGCCCCATTGGCCAAGTGGCCGGCTCACCGAGACCGAAATGGCAGCCTGTTGCTGGCCGGTCTACACGGCATTACTCGTATTCCATCGGCTTCTCTGTCTATGGGAGTGCATCAATGATGGCCATTCATACGCCTGCCGACACTGTGGACATTTGCGCAATTGAAGTGTTCGATCCGAACTCCGGATCGTGGCTCGAGCCAAGTGCTTTTCAAGCATCGTTTGCTGGTCATCTTGTTTTGCCTGCTGACCTCGCTGGTGCTCGGTTTGCAAACCAGCAAGCTCAGCTTAAATGCCGGCTTTGAAAAGATGATCCCGACCCAGCACCCTTTCATCAGGGCCTATTTGGAAAACCGAAGTGAACTGGCCGGGCTGGGCAACAGCTTGCGAATTGCCGTGGAAAATCCACAGGGGAGTATCTTCGACGCCGGTTATCTGGATAGTTTGCGTCGGTTGAGCGACGAGATCTTTCTGCTGCCTGGGGTCGACCGTGCCCATGTCAAGTCGCTATGGGCCCCTTCGACTCGCTGGATCGGCGTGACCGAAGAAGGGCTTGAAGGAGGCCGGTGATTCCCGATGACTACGACGGTTCTCCGGTCAGTCTGCTGCAGTTACGGGCCAACATCGAACGCTCGGGTCAGGTTGGACAGCTCGTAGCTGGTAACTACAAATCCAGTGTGATTTTGGTGCCGCTACTAGAAATGGATCAGGCAGGCCAGCACCTCGACTACCATCGATTCTCCCAACAGCTAGAACAACTCCGCACAAAGTACGAGCAGGAAGGGGCGGTGCGCCTGCACATCACCGGTTTCGCCAAGGTGGCGGGCGACCTGATCGATGGTTTGCGCCAGGTGATGCTGTTTCTCGTGTTGGCGATTGTCATCTGTACCGGCGTGCTGTTCTGGCATACCCGCTGCGTGCGTAGCTCGTTGCTGGTAGTGAGTTGTTCGCTGCTGGCAGTGGTATGGCTACTAGGTTTGCTAGCCACGCTGGGGTATGAGCTCGACCCCTATTCGATTCTGGTGCCCTTTCTGGTTTTCGCCATCGGCATGAGCCATGGCGCGCAAAAGATGAACGGCATCATGCAGGACATAGGGCGTGGACAGCATCGATTGATGGCCGCGCGCTACACCTTCCGCCGCTTGTTTCTCGCTGGCCTCACGGCCTTACTGGCCGATGCTGTGGGCTTTGCCGTGTTGATGGTGATCCAGATTGAGGTCATCCGCGATCTGGCCGTTGCCGCGAGTATCGGGGTGGCTGTGCTGATATTCACCAACCTGGTGCTGTTGCCCGTATTGCTGTCTTATCTGGGGTTAGTCAAGCGGCCGCTCGGCGCAGTTTACGCGAGGAACTGGATGAGACCCAGGGAGGGCGCTGCGGCAAGCATCCGTTATGGGCTTTCCTGGATCGGTTCACCAAGCGCCGCTGGGCCTGCCTGGCACTGAGCGCCGCCACTCTACTGGGTTGTGGCGCCTTCGTGGTCAGTCTCGGGCTGCAGATCGGTGACCTGGAGCCTGGTGCCCCTGAGTTACGCGCAGATTCCCGTTACAACCGTGACAATGCCTTTCTGGTAAAAAATTACGCAGCGAGCAGCGACACCTATGTGGTGATGGTCAAGACCGCCGAATACCAGTGCAGCCATTACGCCACGCTCGCCAAAGTAGATGCCCTGGAGTGGGAGCTTTTGCAGCTGCCCGAGGTTGACTCCACCAGCTCTTTCTCCGGCCTGGCGAAAATTTCGGCCAGCGGTATGAACGAGGGCAACCTGAAATGGCACGACATTCCGCGGACCCAGGACATGCTTAACAGCATCACCACCCGGGCACCGCACGAACTGTTCAACCAGAATTGCGATCTGCTGGCACTTTACGTCTACTTGAAAGATCACAAGGCCGCGAGCCTGGATCGGGTCGTGCGGGTGGTAGAAGACTTTGCCGCGCGCAATAACGGATCGGATCTCAAGTTTCTATCCGCAGCCGGTAACGCCGGCATTGAGGCGGCGACCAACATTGTGGTCAAACGCGCTAATACACTGATGATGCTGTTGGTCTATGCGGCGGTGGTGCTGCTGGCCTTTATCACCTTCCGTTCTTGGCGTGCGGTGATCTGTGCTGTTTTGCCGCTGGTGCTTACCACCGTGATGGCCGAGGCCTTGATGGTGTGGCTCGGTATCGTGTCAAGGTAGCGACCTTACCGGTCATTGCCTTGGGGGTCGGTATCGGGGTGGATTATGCGCTGTATGTACTGACCGTGGTGCTGGCAGAACTGCGCCGGGGGACAAGCTTGGCCGAAGCCTACTACAAGGCACTTCTGTTCACCGGCAAAGTAGTGGTGCTGACCGGTATCACGCTGGCTCTGGCGGTTGCCACATGGTCCTTTTCGCCGATCAAATTCCAGGCGGACATGGGCATCCTGCTGGCTTTCATGTTCCTGTTCAACATGCTCGGCGCCCTGATTCTGCTTCCGGCGCTGGCGCACTTTCTGCTGATGCCGGCATCCATGCAGCTACAGTCCCGCAGCATCGCAGTCAAGGGATTGTCGGGCACGATATGGCTCCCAGAGCCTAATGACCGCAAGGCAGATGAACCCCCTTCGTCTTCGACTGCGACTGACCAGTTAGCCACTCTTGACACGTCCACTAAATGGAGATCTGCATGACCACCAGACTGCTTGATTCATTCACCTCTGCCGCCCTTGACGAGGCTAAGTGGCAGCCTTTGCAAGTTCCAACCGGTGACGGTCAATTCTGGCGTTACGAGGATCCTGACGCCCAGGTGCGCACGGGGCAGGGCGAGCTGGAAATTCGTCTACCGCGGTTCCAGTTGCAGCACGAGCACATTTCCATGCTCGACAATCCCAAGCATCTGCTGGCGCTGCAAGAGCCGGTTGACCTTGCAGCTGATCGTATCACCAGCATCGCCTGCGAGATGGCCTGCGAGAACCACAATGGTTGTCCGGACGATCTGTTCGATGGCTTTGCCGCCCTCAGTTTGTGCGATCCGGCCAGCGGCTTGATTTTCGACTTTGTGCTTTCCGAAACCTGCGTTGCCGTAATCCACGAGCGTTTGCCGCTGCCTGGCGTCACGCCACCCGGCGAGGATTGGCTGCACGTCATTCAGTCGCCGCTGCTGACGCGCAACGCGCGGGGTGAATTTCACCATTATGAAATCCGCTTTGACCATCGAGCCGGGCGTTGCGAGTGGCTGGCCGATGGTAAGCGGATCTATCAGGCCAAGCTCCCAGCGCACGTGCGCAGCCTCATAGTCGCGGCCGGCTTGTTTACCCTTAAACCTCAAGTGCCGGGGCGCGGCAGTGTATCCAACCGCGGTCAGGGGCGACGGGTCGCTGGCGCGGGCTGACGGTTTCGGCACCATGATTGCCGAGCTGTTCCTCTGCTCTACCGGTTTTCAAGCTCTCGAGATATTACGTGGGGATATAGCATGACAAAAAAGTCGCTGGACTCATTTACTTCCAACATCCTTGATGGTGACAAATGGCAGGTTCAACAGTTCTCCCTGGAGGACGGCAGCATTTGGCGCTACGAGGATCCGCTGGCCCAGGTAAGTGCCATTGACGGTGAGCTGGAGATACGCGTCGAGCGCTTCCAGTTGCAGCACGACACTGTTCCGATGTTTGACAATCCCAAGCACTTGGTCACGCTGCGCGAGCCCATTCTTCTAGACTCAAACGGAGTGACCAGCATTTCTTGCGAGATGGCCTGCGAGAACCATAACGGCAATCCAGATGATTTGTTCGACGGTTTTGCTGCACTGGTCATTGGGGATTTCGCCAATGGATTGATCTTCGACTTCATCATTTCTGCGACGCGTGTAGGCGTGGTCTATGAGCGACTGCCGTTGCCCGGAGTAACACCGCCAGGCGGGGAGTGGCTACAGGTCATCCAGTCTCCGTTAGTCGCACGCAACGCGCCTGGCGAATTCCACCATTACGAAATTCGATTCGACAGGCGGGTAGGCTCCTGTGAATGGTTAGCCGACGGCCGTCGCGTGTATTACGTTGCCGAATTGCCACTCGAAGTGCAAAGCGTGGTGCCAGGTATCGGTTTGTTTACCCTGAAGCAGCAGAAACCGGAGCGTGGCAGCGTGTCCAATCACGGTCAGGGTGCCACCGGGCTCTGGCGTAACCTGCAGGTGATCTACTCCTGAGCGTTCGCGGACCCAAGGTAGAAGTTGCGGCAGAGGACAATATTCTCTGGCAGTCACACCCTGGGGTCTCTGTTGCAATCCTTGTTACGGCACCTATGCACGAAGTTCGTGCGTGTCACGGTACTTTGGTGCCTGATCCGCAGGTGCTTTGGCGCCGTTCAGTGGAGTATCTATAGGCTTTAGAGGGGAGAGTGAGATGGGGGAGGGAGTATTGCTGCACGGCACTCGCATGCCGGGGCCCCCTCTATTTCGCGGAGAATCTCTTGCATCGCGAAGATGAAGCCAACGCTCTGGTCTTTAAGGACGAGGATCAAGTCTGTCAGCGGCTGTCCAATCTACAGTCACGCGAGTCAGTGGCGTGCTGGGCAGTCACGTTGACGGCTGCGGGACTGAGCCTGGGTGATCGTCTGACTGCGTACCGCCACACTGCCTGCAAAAAATGGTCGAGCCGGAATTACGTAACGTGGTACATGGCGAGTTGGTAGTAAATCGGAAGTCCTAAGTCAATTCTGACACGTTCGGCATATGTTGCTGGGTGGCTGGAACTAGATAACTACGTCGATCGTCTTGCCTAAGTTTAACTACGTTATGCTGTTCGTCCAACCTGGCGACTCTCCAAACTCGTGCGGACGGAGTAGAGTGCGGAGTGGCGACTGTGCCTTCTCAGTGCCACTCTTTATTCTGAGACTGATTTAGTTTAAATGGTAGATCAGGCTTTTGAATGAATTTATACAAAGGCGATGTATTTTTGGGGGTTAGTCGATATCAACGATATCTGAAGAGTACTCCTTCAGGTTTTCCGTGATCAGATTTAATACTTTAAAGAACGTTTTCATGTCCTTGCTGGAAACTCCAGAAGTGGACTGTTCAAGCAAAGCAATAACTGACGGCAAAATTTCATCGAGTAGTCGCCGGCCTTTGACGGTCAGGAAAACACAAATACGCCGACGATCTTTGGGATCTCGTTGACGGAGCACAAGGCCGTGTCTCTCCATGTCGTCCAGCGCCGGGACGGCAGTAGTGGCAGCTATTCCAACGCGCTTGCTTAATTCACGTTGGACTAGGCCATCCTGCTCAGCCAAAACGCGGAGGTAGTACCAATGTCCAATAGTCACGCCTTCTCGGGTAACCAGATGCTGCAGTTGGGCTGTATAAAGACGGAAGACGCTGCGGATTAGCCAGGCCACGCTGCGATTGCGTTCGTCGAAAAGCTGCGGGGTAGTGCTCTCAGACTTAGAGAATTCAGATGGGTGCCCTGCTCGGTTTATCCCCGTATCTGCATTGGGATCGGTCACTGAGTGTCGGCTCCGCATACCTCGCGGTTTTTTGATTTTGGCAGATTCGTTTTTATCAACCAGATTATGGTCCATGCTGAAAAACCTATTTGAATGCTTATTTGAGTATACCCACGAGCTTTATCATGGGGAGCAGGTTCGTAGACGCTACTTCGTGAAAACATGCAGATTGCTGCAACTATAGCAGTTGCAGGGCGCGGTTTAGCTAGCATCTTATGAGAATTTCAAGTCCCTTAAGTGATAGCGGGAAAGAACTAGTAAATTGGCAGCAAGATTTAGCTCTTGTCAGTTTCAGAGTGGCAATCTTACTCGGACTTTTCCGCTGTTGATGGCTGGCCAATGAGGCGCGCCCTTGGCCGCTTCCTCTGGGTGACAGTTGGATAGCTGTAGTCAGCCAAAGCTGGCTGCATTCAAGATCTAGGTTGCCGGTGCCCATCACAGGGTTGATAACACATCTGTTCATAGGTTCGCTTCGCTCCTCATTTGAAATCTGGATGGCCATGATCTTGCTGTTGGCCAGCGCCGGATGGTTCCCCCGTTTACAGACAGCAGATGCTTGTCTTGAAGCTCGCTCGCCTATCGGCTTGTGGTGAGTATAGAGCAAAGCTTGACTGATCTAATGATTCGATGCAGGATGATTCTACACGGAATCAATTCTGAGCGCCATCCCGCAGGCGATCTGTTCAGGAGCTTGCAAGAGGTTGCATTCGTAATGGTCCATCTGAGCAAAACAAAAATAATATGGCAGGAGGTGCTGCATGAGCGATAGCAAAGGTGATTCGTTTTCGGCTGATTCAGGGGCCGCCGGGGTTAGTGGTATCGAGTTGTGGACGCGTGACGGCTTTAACGGCGAGGTCTGTGCAATGGTGCGCCCCAACTATTCCCCTAATTTTCTGAGTGCAGTGGGAACTCATGTGCCTCGGAGCTTTAACCTCACTCAATTGCCGACAGCAGATAGTTCAGACGCGGAGGCGCAGCCCTTATTGGTCGCTGATTCGCGTCAGGGAGTGCGGCTGTTGGTATCCAGGCGCAGCCAGCCAATGCCCTTTGTAGTGCGCAACGTTGAAGCTGACGAACTCCATTTCATCCAACAGGGCCAACTGCGCTTTCACACTGACTGCGGCGTACTTGAGGCGGGACCTGGTGACTTCGTCAGTATCCCCAAGTCTATTACCTACCGCGTCGTACCTTTAACTACGTCCACCTGCAGTCTGATAGTGGAAAGCCTGGCGCCATTTAGAGTGGATGCACCCGTTGGGTTGATTAATGCTGCTCGCGATGTGCATTTCGCGCGCATGGAGGTGGCAGCGGTACCTGTTGAGGGGCCAGTAACCCTACTGCTCAAAGCCCACGACGGCATTACCCGTTTCCTGATGCCCCATGATCCTCTGACTGCCGTTGCGCATGTATTCGGAGCGGTGCCTGTATGGAAAGTCAATTTGGAGCAGATCCAGGTTGTTACCTTCATGCCGAATGGTGGTGGACCACCGGCTCAGTTCATTACCTCGCAGGGTAACGATGTCATGCTCTTCAATCTGAGCGCACGACTGAACACTCGTTCACCGATCCATCTCAACGCCGACTATGACGAGCTTGTGCTGTATTTTCGTGGCCCGGGTGCATGGGGTGGCGTCAAGGAACCCGGCAACCTGACATGGGTTCCCAAGGGGGTCGTACACCAGGGTCCTGACGAGAATGTCCCAGAGGGCTACATGGCCTGGCTTATGGAGAGTCGAGCAACTTTCCGCCTGACTCGTGAGGCTTTGGAGGCCAGTACGCTGATCGACACGAGTACTTTTGCGCCGCATGCAGGTTAGCTCGGGCGCGGCCTTGCTCGGCTAGTCGCACAACTGGCTCTACAACGGATCCTGTTCCGACAACCAGGAAATCCCACGCAGTTGTTGCTTTGGAATACACAGACGCTAATCAGAACATATTTAGCCCCCGACAGAGGATCCACCCGATGACTACGCTTTTCGATCCGATTAATCTCGGAGATTTGGAACTTGCCAACCGCATCATCATGGCACCCCTCACTCGCTGCCGCGCCGGCGAAGGCCGGGTGCCCAGCATGCTAATGGCTGAATACTATGCTCAACGCGCTTCAGCCGGCCTGATCATCAGTGAAGCCACCTCGGTGACGCCGCTGGGCGTTGGTTATGCTGACACACCTGGAATTTGGTCGGACGCTCAAGTACGCGGTTGGGGCAATGTTACCCAGGCGGTGCATGACCGAGGGGGTAAGATATTCTTGCAACTCTGGCATGTTGGTCGGATTTCCGACCCCAGTTATCTAAATGGCGAGCGTCCAGTAGCGCCCAGCGCGATCGCTGCGAAGGGGCATGTCAGTCTCTTGCGCCCGGAGCGCCCCTATCCAGTGCCGCGCGCCCTGGAAGTCGAAGAGATCGCTGATGTCGTCGAGGCTTTCCGGGTCGGTGCAGAGAATGCTAAGTCCGCAGGATTCGATGGTGTCGAGCTCCACGGAGCCAACGGCTACTTGCTCGATCAATTTCTCCAAGACAGTACTAATCAACGCAACGATCAGTACGGTGGGTCCATCGAGAACCGTGCCCGCCTTATGCTGGAAGTCACTGATGCGGTGGTTTCGGTGTGGGGCGCCGGTCGTGTTGGAGTGCATTTGGCACCACGGGGCGATGCCTACGACATGGGCGACTCCAACCCCGCCGAAACATTTATCTACGTCGCTAGCGAACTGGGTAAGCGCGAAATTGCTTTTATCTGTGTCCGGGAGCACGAAGCCGACGACAGCTTAAGTCGGCAATTGAAGGAAGCCTTCAGCGGCATTTACATCGCCAACGAGCGCTTCAACAAGGAGCAGGCCAATGCCTGGTTACTTGACAGCAAAGCGGATGCAGTGGCTTTTGGCATTCCCTTCATTGCCAATCCAGATCTGCCAGAGCGGCTTGCGCAGGATGCTCCGCTAAATGAGCCGCGGCCCGAGACTTTCTATGCCTCCGGCCCTGTTGGTTACATCGACTATCCGCGGTTTTGAGGTACTAACAAGAAGCCCCTATCCTTTCTTTTCAGGTAGGGGCTTTCGAGGTTCGAGCGTGTCAGAAGTGAAAGGTGAAAGGCGATGCTCGGGAAGAGGTCTATCCAACTAGACTGGAGGGTCTCGAATGTGACCTGCTACCTCCATGAGACTACCAAAAACGGTAATTTAAGGTTTCAAATACTGAAGTTCTGATTGGGTGCTTATGGGGCACCAGCGATAAAATTGGAGTCCGTCATGAAAATGAGTAAGCGCGCATCAGAAGGGAAGGTTTACAGCAATTTATAAAGTATTTTTGACAGTCCGGGAGCAGTCACAAGCTGTGATCCGGCTCATCACCAAAATCAAACTAGCTCTTCATGACGGAGCCAGGCGGCATAGTCACAAGCTTTGCCGCCATTTGATGCTCTCCAATTGGCGTTATTTAAAGGGTCAATGTGGACTTGCCCCTTAAAAACCGGACACCAACTCCCCGTTAAATTGATGCCACTGCCAAGCGCCTGAACTCCCTCGGTGAACGGTAGTTCAAGGCGCTGTGCGGATGCTGCTCGTTGTAATGCTCGAAGGCAATGGCCAGGTTGCGCAGCGCCGTTTCTCTATCCGGCTTGGGCATGTGCGCCACGTAATCCCGCTTGATCGTCTTCACGAAGCTCTCTGCCATGCCGTTACTCTGTGGGCTGCGCACCGGTGTGGTCACCGGCTGCAAGCCGATCTGTCGAGCAAACAGGCGCGTCTGTTCAGCGGTGTAGGCCGAACCGTTATCGCTGAGCCACTGCACCGGCGTTGCAGGCAGTTGATCACCGAAGCGCTTCTCCATGCTTTCCAACATCAAGTCGCGGATGTCATCGCCGCTGTACCCGGTTGGGCTCGCGACCCAGCCGATGGCTTCGCGATCACAGCAGTCCAGGGCGAAGGTCACGCTCAGTTTGGCGCCGTCCTCGCAACGGAATTCAAAGCCGTCCGAGCACCAACGCGTATCGCTGGTTTGCACCGCAATACGGCCTTCGTGCCGACGGGGCACGCCGGGTTGTTTGATCCGGCGCTCAAGCAGCAGGTTGTGATCACGCATCACCCGGTAAACGCGCTTCACGTTGATCGCGGGTAGCAACTGGGTTTCACGGGCGCGACGCAGCAATCCCCAGACTCGACGGTAGCCATAGCTGGGCAGTTCGCTGACCTGTTGCTGGATTTCGGCCACCAACTCAGCGTCGTTCACAGGCCTGCTTCGCCGTGCTGTGGGCGATACCAATTGTTTGATTCGAACCGTTAATTGCGAGCGCGCCACACCGAGACATTCGCTGACCAGCTTCACTGGTCGTCCCCCGGCAACAAGGGTGAGTGCGCAATCCATTTTCGCGATCGGGCGATTTCCACGGCCTCTTTGAGGATTTCTGCTTCCATCGTTTTCTTGCCCAGCATCCGTTGCAATTCACGGATCTGCTTGAGCGCATCGCTCAGCTCTGAGGCCGGCACCACGGCTTCGCCCGCGCTGACCGCCGACAGGCTGCCGTCCTGATACAGCTTGCGCCACAGGAATAACTGGTTGGCATTGATGCCGTTACGCCGAGCCACCACCGAAACGCTTTGCCCTGGCTCAAAACTCTCGCGAACCATGGCCAGCTTTTGCTCTGGGCTCCAGCGGCGGCGCCGCTCCTGGCCCAAAAGCTCCCCACTCTTATCGTTGCTATTAGTCATAAACATAACCGTTTGCCTATCCCTTATCGTAAGGGGGAAACGGTGTCCTGTCTTTCATGGGGCTCGTTCACAATGCTGCATGAGTCCCGGAGTTTCCCGAAAGATGGACCAATCATCACACCGTGATGCTGTTCCCTGCGAAAAAGAACCGGATTCATTACGCATCATTAGATGTACAGGATTTGATGGACAATATCTGGGCATGAATGGCTGGAGTAACAGGGTAGGGCGCCGTTCTGGGGTGTGGGAAGTCATCTGTTGGGCAGTCAGATCTTCGACTACTGGGCTGCCCTTTCAGGCAGCCTCATTGAGCACTTTACTGATGGCGACCCGTGTAACCAAATGCTCCGCTGAGTTACAGATGACGCTGGAGTATTTGGGGGTGTATAGGTGAGATTTAGCGGCCTGAACCATAACCGGTGGCGTCCGGTTGTCAGGCGCTTTTGAGCACCGACAAAGCAAAACGCTCTTGGTATTTGTATCGGCAAGCATATTGCCCACCTAAGCAGATTTGAGCTCAGCATATCGCTGGCTGAGCGACAGATCTTCGCCCAAGGCCGCCCGGAAAACTGCCGCTAGGTGCCACTAGATGAACTGGGGAGCAATTACTGAAAAAAGCGTGCTTGCTCCTTGGCAAACAAGCCTGGCCATGCGGATTCATGGTCGTCGATCAAGACCTCTTCGAGCGATTCACGCTGAGTGATGTTGGAATTCCTCGAAAGATTTAGCCAGGAAGTCGATCAAACTACGTACAGAAGGTAACAGCCCCCGTCTTGAGGGGAAAACCGCTGTAATCACCCCGTCCATTGGCCTCCAATCAGGTGTAACGATGATCAAGAGCCCATTTCGTATTTCATTTTCCACAACCCTCAATGGCAGGTTTGCGATCCCCACACCTTCCAGTACTGCGCTCTTCAATGTGGACATGTCGTCGCTGACCAGTCGGGGTGTATGGCTGACTTCCGCTGTAGCGCTATTGGGTCCATTCAGCACCCACGAATAATGAAGTAATGGATTTCCCCAGCTCACGCTGGGCAAGCCAGAAAGGTCTGCGGGTAAATCGGGGACGCGGTGTTTCTCCAGAAACTCCTTACTTGCCACCAGTACCTGGCGACTGTTAGCGAGAACCTTCATCACCAAATCGCTGTTCTCCAGGGGTGGAAAGCACAGGCTTAGTGAGATGTCATATCCCTCACTAATGACATCAACCTTGCGATTGAACCCCTTCACATAGAGCTCAACACTTGGGCATTGCGCCATGAATTACCCAGTAACGGTGCTACCCAGAAATTCAGCAGTGGCGTTGTGCAACTCATGCGGATAATTCCCCGCGGCTCTGATCTATTCTGTTCGACAACGTCTTCTGCATACTCCGCTTCGGCCATCATGGCGACACAGTGTCGGTAGTAAGCATGGCCAATGTCTGTCACTTGAAACTGTCGCGTCGAACGCTGTATCAGGCGTACACCCAGCCGTGCTTCCAACTGACTTACTCTGCGGCTCAGCGTAGATTTTGGCATGTTAAGTGCCCGTCCGGCCGGAGCAAACCCGCCATGATCGACCACCTTCGCATAGATAAATAGTTCATTCAGGTCAATCACGTTCTTTCTCTTGTCGTTCCAGTTTTGAGACTGTGAAGCTTAATCCAATGACTACCGAATACCCAGAGTGGCGACTAAGGTGTGTCCATCGTTTTTTGGTAGGGCATACACCATGAAAAAAGTTCTGGGCATTTACGGTAGCCCCAACAAGCACTGGGTGGGTGACGGTTTCCCCGTCCGCTCGCTGTTTTCGTACAGCACGCTGGGCCAGCATATCAGTCCTTTTCTTTTGCTGGATTACGCTGGACCCGCCGATTTTCCGCCCTCCACGCATCGTCGTGGTGTTGGTCAGCACCCTCACCGCGGCTTTGAGACTGTCACGATTGTGTACGAGGGCGAGCTGGAGCATCGGGACTCGACAGGCGCTGGCGGCAAGATCGGACCGGGCGATGTTCAGTGGATGACAGCAGCGTCGGGCATCCTTCATGAAGAGTACCACTCACCGGAATTCAGTCGCAAAGGTGGAACACTGGAGATGGTGCAGTTGTGGGTGAATCTTCCGGCTAAAGACAAAATGGCGGTGCCTCGTTACCAAACCATCCTAAATCAAGACATCACGCAGGTCGGCTTACCCAATGATGCCGGTCAGCTTCGGGTGATTGCCGGAGAGTACAGCGCACGCAAGGGCCCCGCGCTGACTTTCACGCCGATCGATGTATGGGACATACGCCTGAACGCAGGCAAAAAAGTTTCCTTGCAAACTAGATCCGGATTCACCTGTGCAATCGTCCTGCTCAGTGGAACAGTCCAGATCAATGGCATTGATATGTTGCAAGAAGCACAGCTTGCACTCCTTGACCCAGAGGGTTCGGAGTTGCTTTTGGAGGCGAGCCGCGACGCCAAGTTGGTGTTGATCAGTGGCGAGCCCATTGATGAGCCAATTGTGGGGTACGGGCCCTTCGTCATGAACACAAATGAAGAAATCGCACGAGCAATGCAGGATTTTGACGCCGGTGATTTCGGACAAATCCATCCCTGACGATCTCGTCGTCAGGTTTCACCAAATCTGGTTTTAACTCGGGTCTACTCAGGATACGTAGTCTTGTAGGGCATTCGCCCGCAAATGCCAAGGCTGGCAAACCCACGCAGGAGGAGATGGAAATGAGCGCATCAGGTAACGCAGCAAACTTCAATGGCCAGAAGCCAACGATAGACCCAACTGATACTGCCATGTTGCTGATAGACCACCAAAGTGGTCTGTTCCAAATCGTCAAGGATATCGATGTCCCGCAACTTCGGGCTAACGCCATCGCCCTGGCTAAAGCCGCCGCGTTGTTGAAGATTCCGGTCATCACCACCGCTTCGGTCCCACAGGGTCCGAACGGTCCGTTGATCCCAGAGATCCAAGAGGCTGCACCACACGCCCAATACGTCGCACGACGTGGCGAGATAAACGCTTGGGACAATCCTGAGTTTCGCGCGGCAGTCGAAGCCACTGGTAAAAAAACCCTGGTGATTGCCGGCACCCTGACCAGTGTCTGTCTGGCCTTCCCATCGATCGCCGCTGTGCATGAAGGCTACAAGGTGTTCGCTGTGGTCGACGCTTCAGGCAACCATTCAAAACTGGCCACCGAGCTGACGATTGCCCGCCTGGCACAGGCCGGGGTGGTGCCCATCGACATTATGGGCACGCTCTCTGAACTGCAGGGTTCGTGGAATCGCCCGGATGCGCAAGAGTGGGCGGGTGTCTACACCCAGACCATGCCCCATTACCAACTGCTAATTGAGAGTTACCTCAAAGCGCAGGAAGTGGCCAACAACCACGAAGAACTTGACTCTCAGCGTAAGTAACTTCCACCTAACACGAGGGATGAGTCAACCCCTCATCAGTGGAAGCGTTCGAGGCTTCCGTTGTTCACCTGGAGAATGAAAATGCCTACTTCCTACAAACGTCTCGACAAAGATCAAGCAGCGGTATTGTTGGTTGACCATCAGACCGGTCTGTTGTCGCTGGTGCGTGATATTGACCCAGACAATTCAAGAACAACGTGCTGGCCTTGGCCGACCTGGCCAAGTATTTCAAGTTGCCGACCATCCTCACTACCAGTTTCGAAACCGGCCCCAACGGCCCGCTGGTGCCTGAGCTGAAGGCCATGTTCCCGGACGCGCCGTACATTGCCCGTCCTGGCCAGATTAACGCCTGGGACAACGAAGACTTCGTCAAAGCCATCAAGGCCACCGGCAAGAAACAACTGATCATCGCTGGCGTGGTGACCGAGGTCTGCGTGGCGTTCCCGGCGCTGTCGGCCCTGGCCGAAGGCTTTGATGTGTTTGTGGTCACCGACGCTTCGGGCACCTTCAATGAAGTCACCCGGCACTCGGCTTGGGATCGTATGTCGTCCTCGGGTGCGCAACTGATGACCTGGTTCGGTCTGGCCTGCGAGCTGCATCGTGACTGGCGCAACGACATCGAAGGATTGGGAACGCTGTTCTCCAACCATATCCCGGACTACCGCAACCTGATCACCAGCTACACCAAGCTGACTACGGATAAGTAAGCCCATGCTCAGGGGCTGTCGCAGGAGCAACAGCCTCTGAGCACACCGATGTGCGATCACGGAGAACCGTCATGACTCACTCGAACAGCCAGCGTGATGACACGTTACTGACTGCGGATAACCATGCCCTGTTGCTGATTGACCACCAGTACTTGCAACTGTTGGCCGTGCGCTCTCATCCCGCAGAAACGGTGGTCAGTAACACCACGATGCTGGCCAAAGGCGCAAAGATATTCAATGTCCCGACGTTGTTGACTACTGCTTTTGCTGAACGCCAGGAAATTTTCCAGGAACTGCAAGCGGTGTTTCCCGAGCAGAAGCCCATCGATCGCACCAGCCTCAACTCCTGGACGATCCGCGAGTGCGCGAATGGGTCTCCAAGACCGGCAAGAAAAAACTGGTCATTGCAGGCTTGTGGACTGAGGTCTGTCTAAGTCTTGCCGTGTTGAG
>NZ_NKJI01000041.1 GCF_002277815.1 Pseudomonas sp. ERMR1:02 | reverse complement strand
CCGAGATGGCGTTGGTGACAGCCATCAGTGGTGTGTGTAGTGCGGTGTCACGTTCCAGACCACGTGGTAACCGACATAGATGGCCAGCACGAAGATGATCAGGTTGTAGATACCGTGAGAGATCAGCATGTCTTCCATTGTTTTTATCCTCAGCCGTTCTTGCGCACGATCTGGCCGTCGCGGCACATCAGGCACGCGGCAACGATATCGTCTTCAAGGTTGATCTCGAACTGGCCTTCTTTGTTGAAGACCAGCTTCAGGAAGTCCAGCAGGTTGCGTGCATACAGTGCCGAGGCATCAGCTGCGACTGCAGCCGCCAGATTGGTCGGCCCGACGATGGTCACGCCATTTTCGACGACCACCTGATCAGCCACGGTCAGCGGGCAGTTACCACCTTGGGCTGCCGCCAGATCGATGACCACCGAACCCGGTTTCATCTGCGCCACGGTTTGCGCACTTAAAAGCGTCGGAGCTTTGCGGCCCGGAATCAGTGCGGTGGTGATGACAATGTCTGCCTGCTTGGCGCGTTCGTGAACGGCCACGGCCTGGCGTTGCATCCAGCTGGCCGGCATAGGGCGCGCATAACCGCCGACACCGACGGCGCATTCACGCTCTTCATCGGTCTCGTAAGGCACGTCGACGAACTTGGCGCCGAGGGATTCGATCTGCTCCTTTACCGCAGGACGCACGTCAGACGCTTCAATCACCGCGCCCAGACGCTTGGCCGTAGCGATCGCCTGCAAACCCGCAACGCCAGCGCCGAGAATCAGCACGCGCGCGGCTTTCACAGTGCCCGCGGCCGTCATCAGCATCGGCATGAACCGTGGATAGTGGTGAGCGGCCAGCAACACAGCCTTATAGCCGGCGATGTTGGCTTGCGACGACAGCACGTCCAGACTTTGGGCGCGGGAAGTGCGCGGCGCGGCTTCCAGCGCAAACGCAGTAATGCCGCATTCGGCCATTTTAGCGATGGTTTCATTGCTGAACGGGTTGAGCATGCCCACCAGTGCAGTGCCGTATTTCATCTGGGCCAGTTCGTTGTCAGTCGGAGCGACAACTTTCAGTACCAGATCGGCACCGAACGCGGTGGCTTCGTTACCGATGGCTGCGCCAACCGCGATATAAGCGTTGTCTGGGATACTCGCACTGACGCCGGCCCCCGTCTGAACGGTGACCCGGTGGCCTTGGCCGATCAACTTCTTGATGGTTTCGGGAGTCGCGGCAACCCGCGTCTCACCGGCATGGGTCTCGAGTGGGAACACCGATATGCACTTGTTATTCTCCGGTAAAAATTCCTGAAAAAACTTTCCCGTTGAATGCATCGAAATGCATCCTTCGGCAGGGCTAGGTGCTTATGCCCGGTACGTGCCGGGCAAGCATTTTGTCGACGCGATTTGGGCGGTTTCATGCCGATCATGACGGACCCAGATCGGATACCCGCTCATCGCTGCAGTCGTCCTTAGTAGAACGCCTGCAGGCCCGTCTGGGCGCGACCGAGGATCAGCGCATGGACATCGTGAGTGCCTTCATAGGTATGACCACCTCCAGGTTGACCAAGTGGCGGGCTACGCCGAACTCGTCGCTGATGCCGTTGCCACCGAGCATGTCGCGGGCCATACGGGCGATATCCAGCGATTTTCCGCAGCTATTGCGCTTCATGATCGAGGTGATTTCCACCGCCGCGGTGCCTTCATCCTTCATCCGGCCGAGGCGCAGGCAGCCCTGCAGAGCCAGAGTGATCTCGGTCTGCATGTCGGCCAGCTTTTTCTGGATCAGTTGGGTCTGTGCCAGGGGGCGACCGAACTGTTTGCGGTCCAGGCAATACTGGCGCGCGGTGTGCCAGCAATCTTCAGCAGCCCCCAGAGCGCCCCAACTGATACCGTAACGGGCAGAGTTGAGACAGGTGAACGGGCCCTTCAAACCGCGTACATCCGGGAAGGCGTTCTCTTCCGGACAGAACACGTTGTCCATCACGATCTCGCCGGTGATCGACGCACGCAAGCCCACCTTGCCGTGAATCGCGGGCGCACTCAGGCCCTGCCAGCCTTTTTCCAGGACAAAACCGCGAATCTCACCCGCATCGTCTTTGGCCCAAACCACAAATACATCGGCGATCGGGCTGTTGGTGATCCAAATCTTGGCGCCTGTCAGGCGGTAGCCGCCGTCAACTTTTTTCGCCCGGGTAATCATCGAGCCTGGATCGGAACCATGGTCTGGTTCAGTCAGACCAAAGCAACCGATATATTCACCGCTGGCCAGCTTGGGAAGGTATTTCTGCTTGGTCGCTTCGTTGCCGAACTCGTTGATAGGCACCATCACCAACGACGACTGCACACTCATCATCGAGCGGTAACCGGAGTCGACGCGCTCCACTTCGCGGGCGATCAGGCCGTAGCACACATAGTTCAGGCCACTGCCGCCGTAAGCTTCGGGAATAGTCGCGCCAAGCAGGCCGGTTTCACCCATCTCACGGAAGATGGCAGGATCGGTCTGCTCATGACGGAAAGCCTCCAGCACCCGTGGCGCCAGTTTGTCGGCGGCGAACTGTTGGGCGCTATCGCGCACCATGCGCTCTTCTTCGGTGAGTTGCTGATCCAGCAGCAGCGGGTCGATCCAATTGAAGCTTGCCGAGTTGGCCATGGGTAATTCTCCAAGTTCGTTCTGGTGTTGTTTTATTTGGTTATTCGAGGCGTTCAATCACGCAGGCAATGCCCTGCCCCAGGCCAATGCATAGGCTAACCAGGGCGTACCGACCGTTGCTGCGTTCCAACTGACGTACCGCGCTGTAGGCCAGGCGGGCACCCGAGGCGCCCAGCGGGTGACCGATGGCAATGGCCCCACCATTCGGGTTCAGGCGTGGATCATCGAACGCCAGACCTAGTTGTTTGGCACAGCCGAGTACCTGCGCAGCGAAGGCTTCGTTGATTTCGATCAGATCCATATCGGCCAGTTGCAGATTGGCACGCTGCAGTGCCTTAATAATTGCCGGTACCGGGCCAAGCCCCATTAGCCTCGGCTCAACGCCCGCGATGGCTGCGGCCAGGATCTGTGCGCGTGGTTTGAGTCCGTATTGCTCGCCGATGGCCTGCGAACCAATCAACATTGCGGCCGCACCGTCATTCACACCCGAAGCATTACCGGCAGTGACTACGCCGCCCTCGAATAACGGGCGAAGGCGCGACAAGTTCGCGAAATTACTGTCGGGACGCGGGGGTTCATCACGCTCAACCAGCTTGGGCGGTTGCTTGGAGCCTTGAGGTACTTCGATGGGCAGGATTTCGCCAGCATGGAAACCGTCCTGTACCGCCGCCTCGAATAATGTCTGGCTGCGTGCCGCGTAGGTGTCTGCCTGATCACGACTGATGCCCAACTCGCGAGCGACGTTATCGGCCGTCTGCGGCATCGTATCGGTACCGAACTCGGCTTCCACCCGAGGATTGGGAAAGCGCGCACCGATAGTGCTATCAAAGGCGCTGAAATCCCGCGAGTAGGCGCTTTGCGCCTTTGCGATCACGAAGGGCGCGCGACTCATGCTCTCCGCTCCGCCGGCAATAAACAATTCGCCTTGGCCAACGTGCACTGCACGGGCGGCGTCGGCCACTGCTGCCAGCCCCGAACCACACAGACGGTTGACCGTCAGGCCGCCCACTGCAGGCGACAGGCCCGCCAGCAAGGCCGCGTGACGACCCAGGTTACGCGCGTCCTCGCCAGCCTGGTTAGTACAGCCGACAATCAGGTCTTCATAGTCTTGCGCAGCGAACGGATTACGCGCTACCAGGGCGCGAACGACCGAGGCCAGCAGGTCATCGGGGCGCACATTGGCCAGGACGCCCGCGTGGCGGCCAAAGGGCGAACGCAGGCCATCGTAGATGTAGGCATTCATGCTGATTCCTCCGGAGTGGTCAGGGGCAGGCCGAGCTGTACGCGGCGGCGCAGCCAAGGGCTGAGCCGATAGCGCGGCTCCTGATAGAGATCGTGTAGTGCGTGCAAGATCTGCTTGATTTTCATGGACCCATATTGATCGCCGAAACCCAGCGGGCCGTGGGGGTAACCCAGCGCCAGTTGCACCGCACGATCCAGGGTGGCGGGATCGACGATACGCCGCTGAGCGATTTCGCATCCCAGATTGACGATACTGGCCAGCACACGCTGGGCGATGAACCCGGGGGAGTCGTTGATCACCTCAACCGGTACACCATCTGCCCCTAACGCCTGCCGCGCCTGCGCCAGCACGTTGGCATCCAACCCAGGATGACGCATCAGCACTCGACGCAGGTCGAAACCGGCAAACGTTTCCAGCGCCAGGCTGCGGGCGACAGGGAGTTGCCTGCGGGCGATCGCGCTGCTGGCATCTTCGCCCAGCGGCGTCACCAGACAGATAGCATCCGAACCGGGCTGATCACCCTGCTCCAGCACCGCACCGGCACTCGCAAGTACGGCGCCGATCTTGTCGCGCATCGCAGCATCACCGCAGTCCAGCCAGAACGGCTGACTAATATCCACCTGCGGCAGTTCAACCAGGGCTTCTTTGACCGCTCGGCCTTCCCGGTAGCGATAGAATCCCTGCCCCGTCTTGCGTCCGTGCAACCCCGCGGCAAGGCGCGCAGGCACCAGCGATGAAGGGGTGTAACGCGGGTCCTGATAGAACTGGTCGTGGATCGACTCCATCACCGCATGAGCAATGTCCAGACCGACCAGGTCGAACAGTTCGAACGGCCCCATGCGAAAGCCCAGACAATCCTTGAGAATCCGGTCTATCTGTGCCGGCGTGGCAATACCTTCGGCCAGGATTCGCAGCGCTTCCGGGCCGTAGGCTCGGCCAGCATGATTGACCAGAAACCCAGGTGAATCCGGCGTCACTGCGGCGAAATGCCCGGCGTGCTGTGCCAGAACCGACAGCCGTTGAACGACCTGCGGATCGGTACGTTCCCCGCGGACCACCTCGACAATTTTCATCAGCGTGACCGGATTGAAGAAGTGAAAGCCGGCGACCCGCTGAGGATGCTCACAAGCGCTGGCGATCAGGGTGATCGACAGCGACGAGGTGTTGCTGGCCAGCACCGCATCACGGCTAACCAGTTGTTCCAGTTCCCGGAACAGCTTCTGCTTGGCGTCAAGATTCTCGACAATAGCCTCGATCAGCAGGTCGCAATCGGCGAGTTCCTGCAGGGTGTGCGCCGCACGCATACGCTCGAGGGTGCCGGCCAATACTTCGGCACTGATCTTTCCGGTGGCCGCCGCACGCTCCAGTAATTCGCGATTTTGCATTAAAGCTTGTTCGATAGCATCGCTGCGGCTGTCGTGCAGCAGCACCTCGACACCGGCGCTGGCGAACAACTGGGCAATACCACGACCCATGGCCCCACTACCGATCACACCGATCTTTTTAAATGTGGTCATAAGCATTCCTCAGAGAGCTTGTTCCAGCTCTGGAACAGCCTCGAACAGATCAGCTACCAGACCGTAATCGGCCACCTGGAAGATCGGCGCTTCTTCGTCCTTGTTGATCGCAACGATCACTTTGGAGTCTTTCATGCCGGCCAGGTGCTGGATCGCACCGGAGATACCGACGGCGATGTACAGCTGTGGCGCAACGATCTTGCCGGTCTGACCGACCTGCATGTCGTTGGGGACGAAACCTGCATCGACCGCGGCGCGGGAAGCACCGACGGCAGCGCCCAGCTTGTCGGCCAGGGTGTACAGGTATTTGAAATTGTCGCCATTCTGCATGCCGCGACCGCCGGAAATGACGATCTCGGCAGCGGTCAGTTCCGGACGATCGGACTTGGCCAGTGCTTCGCCAACGAAGCTGGATACTCCAGCCTCGTAAACGGTAGCAACTGCCTCAATGAGAGCAGAGCCCCCCACAGCGGCCACAGGGTCAAAACCGGTGGCCCGTACGGTTATCACTTTGACTGGTGCGTTTGACTGCACAGTGGCGAGGGCATTACCGGCGTAGATCGGGCGCTTGAAAGTGTCAGCGCTTTGCACCGAGATAATCTCGGATATCTGGTCAACGTCTAGCAGGGCGGCGACTCGAGGCAGAATGTTTTTGCCGTTTGAGGTGGCCGAGGCCAGGACATGGCTGTAAATCGTACGCTGCTCGATCACCAGACTGGCCAGTAAAGGTGCAACATTCTCGGGAAGCAGATTGGCATACGCCGCATGGTCGGCCACCAGCACCTTGGCCACGCCAGTGATGTTCGCCGCGGCTTCAGCCACCGCGCCGACAAAGGCGCCGGCTACCAGCACGTGAATGTCGCCGCCGATCTTGGCGGCGGCGGCCACGGTGTTCAGCGTGGCCGGGCCAGCACTTTGTTGTCCTGCGCGTCTTTGGAATAGTCAGCAATCACCAGGATCGTCATTCAGATCACCTTCGCTTCGGTTTTGAGTTTCTCGACCAGTTCAGCCACCGACTTGACCTTGATCCCGGCGCTGCGCACAGCCGGAGCTTCGACTTTCAAAGTCTTGTAGGTGGAAGCGGTGGAAACGCCCAACTCGTCCGCAGTCACTACTTCAAGAGGCTTCTTCTTGGCTTTCATGATGTTTGGCAGGGACGCGTAGCGCGGCTCGTTCAAACGCAGGTCGGTGGTGACGATGGCCGGCAGTTTCA
Organism: Pseudomonas sp. ERMR1:02; assembly: GCF_002277815.1. Classification (GTDB taxonomy): domain Bacteria; phylum Pseudomonadota; class Gammaproteobacteria; order Pseudomonadales; family Pseudomonadaceae; genus Aquipseudomonas. The sequence continues at coordinate 8,014 of NZ_NKJI01000041.1, read as the reverse complement.
GGCAAACCGTCTGTGAGCCGCCGTCGATTTCGCGAGTCACGGCAACCGTGGCTCCGCTGATTTCGACTTTCGAAGCGAAGGTGCCCTGACCGTAGCCGCTCAGTGCCGCGAGCATCTGACCCGTCTGGTTGTTGTCGCTGTCGATGGCTTGTTTGCCGAGGATCACCAACTGCGGCTGTTCCTTGTCGACAACCGCTTTCAACAATTTGGCAACGGCCAGGGAGGTCAGATCTTCGGCGGATTCGACGAGGATGGCGCGGTCGGCACCCAGCGCCAGCGCGGTGCGCAGTTGCTCTTGAGCGGTGGACGGGCCGATGGAGACGACGACTATTTCAGTCGCAACGCCTTGCTCTTTCAAGCGTACGGCTTCTTCCACGGCGATTTCGCAGAACGGGTTCATCGACATCTTGACGTTAGTGAGATCCACGCCGGAGTTGTCCGCCTTGACGCGAACCTTGACGTTGTAATCGACCACACGTTTTACCGCGACCAGTACTTTCATGATCTGTTCCTGTAGTAGACCGCCAGCGCAGTGTCCGGTCGTAGAGAGTGTTCAGGCACTGCGCATTAAATCGGCATAGGCCTGCAAATGATGGTCGTCATCGCCCAACTGGTGGCTGAGCATGACCAGACGCTTGGCATGATGGGCAAGGTTGTATTCCCAGGTCATGCCAATGCCGCCGTGCAATTGAATCGCTTGCTCGGCGATGAAACGAGCTGCGCGAGTCACGATGAACTTGGCCGCGGCCAAACCGCGACTGCGTTCGTCACTGTCGGAATCGTCAGCGATACAGGCGGCCAGAGTGGCCATCGAAATCGCCAATTCCAGCTCGCCACGCATGTCGGCCATGCGGTGTTGCAATACCTGGAACTTGCCGATCGGCGCGTTGAATTGCTGACGGGTTTTCAAATAGTCCAGCGTCAGACTGAAGGCTTCATGCATATTGCCGATCGCCTCAGCGCATTGCGCCGCCATCGCCCGCCCTTGCTGGTAACGCAATGCCGCAAGCGCTTGGCCGGCAGGACCCAGCAGATGATTCTGATTGATCATGACGCCATCAAGGTACAGGTCGCAGGCTCGTGGGCCATCGATGCACGGGTAATCACGGCGATGGACACCTACTGCCTGAGGGTCCAGCAGAAACAGGCTGATGCCCGACTCATCCAGAGCACCGCCAGCGGTTCGGGCCGAGACTAGAATAAGTCCGGCGCTGTGGCCGCCGACCACCGCGCATTTATGCCCGGTCAGACGCCATCCACCCTCGACGGCTTCGGCACTGCTCTGCACATCGTGCAGGTGATAGTGGCTCTGGCTTTCTTCCAGTGCCACCGCGAGCTGCAGCTCACCGGTAGCCACTTGAGGCAGCCATTTGCCACGCTGGTTCGCGTTGCCCAGTTGCTGCAGCAGTCCGCGCCGTGTATTTGCGACTGAAGATAAGGTTCCAGGCACAGGTTGCGGCCCAGTTCAGTCATCACCAGCATGTTGTCCACGCCACTCCCGCCGAAGCCACCGTATTCCTCGGCAAGCGGTACGGCGCTCAGGCCCAACTCACCGAGCTGGTTCCAGAACTCACGGCTAAACCCCAGTTCGCTGCGGTAAAACTGCTCACGCTGTTCAAAGCTGTAACGGTCGCGCGCTACACGGGCGACGGTGTCTTGCAGCATTTGTTGCTCTTCGCTGAGATTGAAGTCCATGGGGTGCCTCCTTAGAGCTCAAGAATCATCTTGGCAATGATGTTCTTTTGGATTTCGTTGGAGCCGCCATAGATAGACAGCTTGCGCAGGTTGAAATACTGGCCGGCTGGAGCGGCACTGTAGTCGGTGTGCAACAGCTCACCGGGGAAGGCATAGTTCAGCTCTTCCTCGGCAAAAGGCAGAGCATGCACGCCCAACACTTTGCGCATCAGGTGGCTGATAGCCTGGCGAATTTCAGAGCCCTTGATCTTCAGGATTGAGCTTTGCGCCCCGGGCACACCACCGCCCTGCACGGCGGCGAGGATGCGCAGGGTGCTCATCTCGATGGCCATTAATTGCATTTCCACTTCGGCAATTTGTACGCGTAACAGCGGGTCCTCCAGCAGCGGGAGACCGTTACGTAACTCCTGCGATGCGACCCATTTGAGTTGGGCAAGAGCCGCCTTGGACTGGGCAATGCCCGCCTGACCGGTGCGCTCATGGGTCAACAGGAATTTGGCGCATGTCCAGCCCTTGTTTTCTTCACCCACCAGATTGACGGCTGGCACGCGTACGTTGTCGAAGAACACTTCGTTGACTTCGTGATCACCATCCAGGGTGATAATGGGTCGCACCGTGATGCCTGGCGTCGTCATATCGATCAACAGGAACGAAATGCCGCGCTGCTGCTGGGCTTGCGGGTCGGTGCGCACCAGGCAGAAAATCATGTTGGCGTGCTGACCGAGGGTGGTCCAGGTTTTCTGGCCATTCACCACGTAGTGGTCGTCCTCTAGCACGGCGCGGGTCTTCAGGCTGGCAAGGTCGGAACCGGCTCCCGGCTCGGAGTAACCCTGGCACCACCAGTCCTCCCCGGACAGGATGCGCGGCAGGTAATAGGCCTTTTGCGCCTCACTGCCGAATTTCATAATGACCGGGGCGACCATGTTGACACCAAACGAGATTAACCGCGGCGCACCGAAAGCGGCGCACTCCTCCTCGAAGATGTGTCGCTGTACCACGTTCCAGCCAGTACCACCCTGCTCTACCGGCCAGTTGGCGGCGTACCAGCCGCGCCTGGCCAGCACCCCTTGCCAGCGCAGGTGGTCTTCTTTTTCAAGATGCTTGCCGAGGCGAACTTTTGCAGCGATGTCTTCAGGTACGGCCGCGCTGAGGAAGGCGCGTACCTCATCGCGAAACTCAAGTTCGGCGGGGGTGTAGTTGATGTCCATGCAAAGTCCTCGATGGGGGTGGGGCCAAGTCGCAAGCAACCTGTTCAGCCTTGCTGATCCAGCTCGGCAAATGTCTTGCCTTCGGCGACCAGGCGTTCAAGCAGTGGAGCCGGTTGCCAGTGCTCGCCGTGATGCTGGTGAAACTCACGAATACGATGCAGCACCGCCGCAAGCCCGATCTGATCAGCGAGGTACATCGGCCCGCCGCGATGGGCCGGGAAGCCATAGCCTTTCAGGAAAATCACGTCGATATCGCTGGCACTGCGGGCGAGGCCTGCCTCTAGAATCCGTGCGCCTTCGTTGATCAAGGCATAGATCGGTCGCTGCCAAAGGTGCTGCGGATCGATCTCGATCCTGACCGCCAGTGACGGCTCGCGAACCAACGCGTCGAATTTCAGGCCGGACGAGTCGAGCATCGCCACGGGCGCGATTTCCATCCCGAACTCGCGCAATGCAGCATCGACCTGCGCCACACTGAAGCCCTCCTCCACCAACTCTTCGGCCTCACGCAGATAACGCAAGGCCATGCGGTCACCCACGAAGCCGTCGCCCACGCCGACCACCACCGCCGTTTTACCCAGTTGCCTGGCAAGTTGTAGTGCGCTAGTCAGTACTTGCGCACTGGTTTGCGAAGCACGCACCACTCCAAGCAAATGCTTGACATGGGCCGGGTTGAAAAAGTGCAGACCCAAGACCTGTCCGGGACGGCCACTCAGATTGGCCATCTGATCAAGATCCAGCGACGAGGTAGTGCTCGCCAGAATCGCTTCGGTCTTGCACACCCGCCCCATGGCTGCGAATACTTGACGCTTGATGTCGAGGTCATCACAGACCGCTTCGATGACCAGATCGACCTCCGCCAGATCGGCGTAATCCAGTACGCCACTGATCAACGCCAGCTGCTCACGTTTGAGGGGCTCACTCAATCGGCCGTCCTGCACCCCGGCTTGCAGCAATGCATCGGCGCGATGCAGTGCCGCCTCCAGGCGTTGCCCATTGCGCTCGAGTAGCTTCACCGGCAAACCGGAGCCGACCAGGGCCAGCGCGATCCCCACGCCCAGGGTGCCGCCACCGACCACGGCGGTGCTGGCGAGTTTGCGAGTACTAACCGACGCATCAACATCAAAAACTTTAGCCGCTTGACGCTCCGCGAAAAATGCGTGGATCAACGCCGCACGTTGGGGCGACGCGAGGCATTCAAGGAATAGCGCGCGTTCACGCTGCAGGCCATCGTTCAAGGGCAGTGTGATCGCCGCTTCGATGGCGGTAATGCACCGTACCGGCGAGTACAACCCAGGATGGTTGCGTTGCACCTCATCGCGCTTGGCCATTAGCAAGTCGGCAGTGCTACTGACATCCGCAGGCACCTTGACATGGCCACTGCGACGCGGCTTCACCCCTTGCGCCAATAACTGCACGGCATACGCCAGGCCAGCGGCCAATGGCTCACCCTCATACAATTCATCAACAATTGCGTGACGCTTGGCCTCGACCGCGCTAATCGGCTCTCCGCCCACGATCATCTCCATTGCCTTTGCGACACCGGCCAGGCGTGGCAACCGCTGGGTTCCGCCGGCACCCGGCAACAAACCAAGCTTGACCTCCGGCAATCCAACTTTGGCGTTGACCTCAAGGATGCGGTAATGACAGGCCAGCGCCACTTCTAGACCGCCCCCAAAACCGAACCATGTAGCACTGCCAGTGACGGCTTGCTGAAGTTTTCCAGCGACAGGGTGACATCCGGCAGGGTAGGCGTTTGCGGTGGTTTGCCAAACTCGCGGATATCGGCACCGGCAATAAAGGTTCTGCCCGTGCAATACAGCAGCACCAGCTTGATATCGGGATCCCGCTCGACGGCGTTGAACGCTGCCAGCAACCCTGCGCGTACGCGGTGGCCAACGGCATTGACCGGTGGATTATTGATCCGCACAACAGCTATCGCCCCTTCGCGGGACCACTGCACGGGAGATGACATCGGGCAACTCCTGCAAGCATTTGCCTGCTTTTATTCTTGTATGACCGGGCAAAAAAATGCGTTTAACGGTGTTTCCACAGTGGTTTTCGCTTCTGCACGAACGCCTGCATGCCTTCCTTCTGATCTTCGCTGGCAAAGCTTGCGTGCAGCAGGCGCCGCTCAAAATGCACCCCTTCGGCCAGGGTAGTTTCAAAGGCGCGATTGACCGCTTCTTTATTGAGCCTGACGGCCATCGCTGATAGTTCGGCGACCTGCCGGGCGATCTGCAGTGCTTCATCGAGAAGGCTCGCCGCCGGCACGACGCGGCTGACCAACCCACTGCGCTCCGCTTCGGCCGCATCCATCGTGCGCCCCGTCAGGCATAGATCCATCGTCTTGGCCTTGCCTACTGCGCGGGCCAAGCGCTGGGTACCGCCGGCACCCGGCAGCGTGCCAACCTTCACTTCTGGTTGACCAAAACGCGCACTGTCGGCCGCAATGATCAGATCGCACATCATCGCCAGCTCACAACCGCCGCCCAAAGCCAGTCCGCCGACCGCGGCGATCACCGGCTTCCAGCAGCGAGTCACCTCCTCCCAGTTAGCTGTCACAAAATTATCCAGATAGACGTCAGCGAACCCCTTGCACTGCAGCTCGACGATATCTGCACCGGCGGCGAAGGCCTTGTCGTTGCCGGTAATCACCATGGCGCGGATGCCGTCCTCTCGCTCGAAGGCACGCAATGCCTCGCCCAACTCACTCATAAGCGCGTCACTCAAGGCATTGTGCATCGCGGGCCGATTAAGCCGGATCAAACCGACGCTTTCATGACGCTCAACCAGAATATTTTCGTAGGGCATGACATGGACCACTCGTTCCTGACTGCGGCAAGCCGCATGACCCGAAGATCCGATGTACGGATCCGGACGCTTGCAGCCAAGTCTATCGACATCAAAAAATAAAGACAACATGTTGACATAATAAAAATATAACGCGTATCTTCACCTCCATCAGAAAGCGAATCTCTCGATGACATACCGCCTATTAAATACTGCCGATCAATGACTACAAAGACAAACATGCAGCTAGGACGACGTTCCACCATGTTTGAGTCAGGTGCATTTAATGACAATATCATTGCAGACCATTCGGATCAGGCGGTGCTCGCCACTCCGACTCGGTAGCGCTGATTGCCTACCGGGTGAACGAGGATGAACGTCAGGCTTTCAGCTACCGCGAATTGGATAGCCTCGTGACTCGCATATCCGGCTGGATTCAGCCACGCGCTGATGAAGCAATACCCGCAAATCAATCAAAACATGATGAGGACTGCTGCATGAAAGGTCTTATTGGAAGAACTGTAATCATCACCGGCGGCGGTGGCGGCATCGGCCGCGCCGTCAGCCTGCGCTTCGCTGCTGAAGGCTGCCTGGTCGCTGTACTTGATCGCGATGCAGCTGCCGCACAAACCACCGTCGACCTGATCAACGAAGCGGACAGCAAGACCAAGGCCAAGGCCTACGCCGCCGACATCACCGATTACGCCGCCATTGTCGAAACCGTCGCGGCCATTGAAAAAGATTTGGGTGTGCCGACCGTACTGGTAAACAACGCGGGCTTCGACCGCTTCCTGCCGTTCCTTAAAACCGAGCCGGCCATGTGGCAACAGTTGATCTCGATCAACCTGACTGGGGCGTTGAACATGCACCACGTGGTCCTGCCGAAGATGCTTGAAGCGGGTGGTGGCAAGGTAATCAATGTGGCATCCGATGCCGCCCGTGTCGGCTCGTCCGGCGAAGCCGTTTACGCCGCCTGCAAGGCGGGACTGGTAGGTCTGTCGAAAACTTTGGCGCGGGAACTGGCGACCAAAATATCAACTTCAATGTGGTCTGCCCTGGCCCGACCGATACCGCCCTGCTTAAAAGCGTAGCGGCGACGTCGAGCAACCCGGAAAAGCTGATGGAAGCTTTCAAAAATGCCGTTCCAATGCGCCGTCTCGGTCAACCGGAAGACTACCGGGGATCATCGCCCTGCTTGCCAGCGACGACGCCAATTTCATTACCGGACAGGTTATTTCCGTGTCCGGCGGCCTGACCATGGCCGGCTAACCAGGAGAATTTCCATGCATTACGAAGACATTCTGTACACCGAAGTCGAGGGTGTTGCGACCATTACCATCAACCGTCCGGATCGCTACAACGCTTTCCGCGGCCAGACCTGCATGGAGCTCATCCACGCTTTCAACCGTGCTGGCTGGAACAAGGAAGTGGGCGTCATCGTGTTCACTGGTGCTGGCGACAAAGCATTCTGCACCGGCGGGGATCAGGGGGCCCATGAAGGCCAGTACGACGGCCGCGGCCTGATCGGTCTGCCGGTAGAAGAATTGCAGGGTCTGATCCGTGAAGTGCCCAAGCCAGTGATTGCACGTGTCAACGGCTTTGCCATCGGGGGCGGTCACGTCCTGCACGTCGTCTGCGACCTGACCATCGCGTCCGAAAAAGCCGTCTTCGGCCAGGTCGGCCCGAAAGTCGGCTCGGTTGATCCCGGCTTCGGCACGGCCTATCTGGGTCGCATCATCGGCGAAAAACGCGCCCGCGAGATTTGGTACCTGTGCCGCAAATACAGCGCTCAACAGCTTACGACTGGGGCTGGTCAACGCGGTAGTGCCACATGACGAACTGGATGCCGAAGTGCAGAAATGGTGTGACGAGATTCTCGAGAGAGTCCGACCGCCCTCTCCATCGCCAAGCGCTCATTCAACGCCGACAGCGCCAACATCGCGGGCATCGGCGCGCTGGGAATGCAGGCACTGAGCTTGTACTACGACACCGATGAAGCCAAGGAAGGGACCGCTGCGTTCAAAGAGAAACGCAAGCCGGAATTCCGCAAGTTCTACAAGTGATCCCAGTTCCGGCAGCTTCTGCGCTTGCCGGCGCAACCCCGGCCCAGGCTTGGAGAGAACCATGAATTTCGCATTCCACGAACCACAAAACGCTATTCGTGAATGCGTTGTTCGCTTTCGGTCAGCCATCTCCACATTTCGTCCAACGACTACTGGGCTATAGCGAGGCACTGCATCACTTGCTTGAAGCCTTGCCTTCATAACCCAGGCGATGACTGACATGCACCTGCACGCTGGCGAGAAGGTCGAACCACG
>NZ_NKJI01000037.1 GCF_002277815.1 Pseudomonas sp. ERMR1:02 | reverse complement strand
TTACGCGCCGATGTCCGGCACCGTCGTCGCACTCGACGCCCGGGTCGGCCAGACCCTCAACGCCCAGCAGCAGACCCCGCTGATCCTGCGCATCGCCAAACTGTCACCGATGACCGTCTGGGCCGAAGTCTCCGAAGCTGACATCGGCCACGTCAAACCCGGCATGAACGCCTGGTTCACCACCCTCAGCGGCGGCACCCGGCGCTGGAAAAGCAGCGTGCGGCAGATTCTGCCGGTGCCGCCCAAGCCCCTCGACCAGACCAGCCAGGGCGGCGGCAGCCCCGCCAGTTCGAGCAAAAGCGGCAGCGCCCGGGTGGTGCTCTACACCGTATTGCTGGACGTCGACAACGCCGACAATGCGCTGATGGCGGAAATGACCACTCAAGTATTTTTCGTCGCTGACCAAGCGAAAGACGTACTGACCGCCCCGATCGCCGCCCTACAGACTGGCACGCACGCCGATAGCCAAATCGCACAAGTGGTCGCCAAAAACGGCAGCATCGAACAACGCAATGTGCGCACCGGCATCAGCGATCGTCTGCGGGTGCAGATTCTCGATGGCTTGCGCGAAGGCGATCACCTGCTGATCGGCCCGGCCGACGGGAGTGGCGGCTGAATGCAGACGCCCCTGATCGACCTTTCGAACATCCGCAAAGCTTACGGTGGTGGCGACGCCCCTGAAGTTCACGTGTTGCGCGTATCGACCTGTCGATCCATGCCGGGGAGTTCGTGGCGATTGTCGGCGCCTCCGGTTCCGGCAAGTCGACGCTGATGAACATCCTCGGTTGCCTCGACCGCCCGACCTCGGGCGAGTACCGCTTCGCCGGGGAAAACGTCGCCGCCCTCGACAGTGATGAACTGGCCTGGTTGCGCCGCGAAGCCTTCGGATTCGTGTTCCAGGGTTACCACCTGATTCCGTCCGGCTCGGCCCAGGAAAACGTCGAGATGCCGGCGATCTATGCAGGCTTACCCGCCGCCGAACGCCACGCCCGCGCCGCAGCCCTGCTCGACCGTCTCGGTCTGGCGACGCGCACCGGCAACCGTCCGCATCAGCTTTCCGGCGGTCAGCAACAGCGCGTGTCCATCGCCCGCGCCTTGATGAACGGCGGCCACATCATCCTCGCCGACGAACCCACCGGTGCCCTCGACAGTCACAGCGGCAAGGAAGTCATGGCGCTGCTCGATGAACTGGCGGGCCAGGGCCATGTGGTGATCCTCATCACCCACGACCGCGAAGTGGCGGCACGGGCCAAGCGAATCATCGAAATTCGCGATGGCCTGATCATCAGCGACAGCGCCATGGACAACCCTGCCGCGCAACACTCGGCCAACCCCGGCGCCTTGCAAGCGGTGGATCTGCGTAAGCGCCTGAGCGAAGGCGCGCAAGCCACCGGTGCCTGGAAAGGCGAACTGGTCGACGCGGTGCAAGCGGCGTGGCGGGTGATGTGGATCAACAAGTTTCGCACTGCGCTGACCCTGCTCGGGATCATCATCGGTGTGGCTTCGGTGGTGGTGATGCTGGCCGTCGGCGAAGGCAGCAAGCGCCAGGTCATGGCGCAGATGGGCGCGTTCGGCTCCAACATCATTTACCTCAGCGGCTCGGCGCCGAACCCGCGAACGCCGTTGGGCATCATCACCCTGGACGAGGTCAGGGCCGTGGCGAGCCTGCCGCAAGTAATGCGGATCATGCCGGTCAACGGCCAGGAAGCCGGGGTACGGTTCGGCAACCTCGACCATTTGAGCTACGTCGGCGGTAACGACACCAATTTCCCGGCGATCTTCAACTGGCCGGTGGTCGAAGGCAGCTACTTCACCGAGGCTGACGAGCGAAACGCGGCGGCGGTGGCGGTGATCGGGCACAAGGTCCGCACCAAGTTGCTCAAGGACGTGGCCAACCCCATCGGCCAATACATCCTGATCGAAAACGTGCCGTTCCAGGTGGTGGGGGTTCTGGCCGAAAAAGGCGCCAGCTCGGGTGACTCCGACAGCGACGACCGCATCGCCATCCCCTACTCCGCCGCCAGCGTCAGGTTATTCGGCACCCACAACCCCGAATACATCGCGATTGCCGCCGCCGATGCGCGCAAGGTCAAGGAGACCGAGCACGCCATCGAACAACTGATGCTGCGCCTGCACAATGGGAAGAAGGATTTCGAGCTGACCAACAACGCGGCGATGATCCAGGCCCAAGCGCGCACGCAAAATACCCTGTCGCTGATGCTCGGCTCGATTGCGGCGATTTCGCTGCTGGTGGGCGGCATCGGCGTGATGAACATCATGCTCATGACGGTGCGTGAACGGACCCGCGAGATCGGCATCCGCATGGCCACAGGCGCCCGGCAACGGGACATCCTGCGCCAGTTCCTCACCGAAGCGGTGATGCTCTCGGTGGTCGGCGGGTTGGCCGGGATCGCCCTGGCGCTGATCGTCGGCGGTGTGCTGGTCCTCAGCGAAGTGGCTGTCGCGTTCTCCCTGATAGCAATGCTGGGCGCCTTCGGCTGCGCACTGGTTACCGGTGTTGTCTTCGGCTTCATGCCGGCCCGCAAAGCTGCCCGACTCGATCCGGTCACGGCCCTTACCAGTGAATAATCCCTACATGAAGCCGCCACTCAGTCTGCTGACCCTGTGCCTGTTGCTCAGTGCCTGCGCCAGCCCTGCCCAACGCCCGGACAGCGGCATTGCGCCGCCCTCCTCCTGGCAATCAACCCAAGACGAAAGCGCCACCGGCAGCAACCTGCAATGGTGGAATCGATTTGGCAGTCCGCAACTGGAGCGCCTGGTCGAAGAGGCCCGAGTCGGCAGTTACGATCTGGCCGCTGCCATTGCCCGAGTAAGGCAGGCACAGGCCGAAACGGTGGTCGCCGGTGGCTCGCAGTTGCCGGAGGTCAAGGCCGGGTTGAACGCCAACCGGCAGAAGTTGCTGCGCGGCAATGGCTATAGCCAACTGGATGCCGACAGCGATAACAACGCGGTCGACTACTTCACCGCCAACCTCACGGCCAGTTACGAAATCGATTTCTGGGGCGGTCAACGCGCCTCCCGCGACAGTGCGCAGTACGCTTTGCAGGCCAGTGAGTTCGATCAGGCGACCGTGGAACTGACATTGCTCAGTGGCGTGGCCAACGGGTATGCGCAAACTTTGTCACTGCAGGAGCAGAGCCGCATTGCCGAGCTGAATCTGGCGAATGCGCAGAACGTGTTGAAACTGGTGCAAACCCGCTTCGACGCAGGCTCCGCGACAGCCCTGGAGCTGGCCCAGCAGAAAAGCCTGGTGGCGGCGCAACAACGGCAATTGCCGCAGGTGCAGCAGCAGGCCAGGGACGCGCAGATCAGTCTCGCCGCCCTGCTGGGTCGTCCGGTGCAAGAGCTGTCCCTTGGCCAGGAACGCTTCGATCAACTGTCATGGCCCGCCATCGACGCCGGTGTGCCCAGCCAACTGCTCAGCCGGCGCCCGGACATTGCCCGCGCCGAAGCGCAACTGGCCGCCGCCCAGGCCGACGTCAACGTCGCCCGCGCCGCCATGTTGCCGACCGTGACCATCAGCGCGCAAATCGGCTCCGGTGCCGACCGCGCTGGCGACATTATGCGCAGCCCCTTCTACAACCTCACCGCTGGATTGCTCGCACCGGTGTTCAACAATGGACGCCTGGGTGCCGAGCGCGACAACGCCACGGCCCGTCAGGAAGAACTGCTGGAAGCCTATCGCGGCGCGATTATCAACGGTTTCGCCGACGTGGAAAAAGCGCTGAACAGCATTCGTGGACTTGACGAACAGCGGCAGTGGCAAGGTGAGGAATTGCGTCAGGCGCAAACCGCGTTCGACATTGCGCAAAGCCGCTATCAGGCAGGTGCCGAGGATTTGCTGACCGTACTGGAAACGCAGCGCACGCTGTATGCGGCGCAGGATTTGAATGTGCAACTGCGCTTGGCGCGGTTGCAGGCGAGTGTTGCGTTGTACAAGGCGCTTGGGGGTGGGTGGCAAGCTCTGTAAAGGCGGCGCATGAAAGATTGCTATCGCGAGCAGGCTCACTCCTACAATTGACCACGTTCTTCCTGAAGAAATTCGGTCAATTGTAGGAGTGAGCCTGCTCGCGATGAACGATAACGCGGTAATTAAACCTGACCCTGTTTGGCTTTCAAATGCCGCGCGTACCAAGGCCGTTGCGGCACCTTGCGGAACAAATCCTTCAACGTCTTTTCATCCTCGCCAAAGGTAATTCGCAGCGCCAGTTTCATGGTCTCCGGATCCATCTCCACCGACCTGCCCGCCTGCAGCCCCGGTGTGGTACTGCAACCATGGGTGTCCGGCCCCAGCCATGGGTCGTCGACCTCGACCCAACGCCCCGGCGCAAACCACGGCACGCCATTGACTTGCAGCCGACTGACCTCCCCCGGATGAAAGCGCTCATGGGCGCGGAACCAGTCTTCCAGACGATCGTCGATCCAGCCGTGGAAGTGCCAGAACACCGGGTTCACATGGGACGAAAACGGATCGCCGAGGAAGTCGTTTTCCGCCGCGAACCAACGCGCGGAAAAGTCCGCCGGGTCGCGGGCGAACGGTACCGGGTGGCCGTTGGACGGATCACGCGGCACCGAGGCCCAGCGCATGTGCAGCCAGTCGTGCAGGCCCAGTTCCACCTCTGAGCCGAACTGACCCAGGGTCAACTTCGACAAGTAACGCGGGTCGCGGTACTGCGATTCCCAGACCTGGAAATTGCTGTGGTACGTCTCGGCGGTCTTGATGTCGGCCACCCATTTCGAGTACTCGACATCATCGTCGGCCAGCCACGTGGGCGGCAGTGCGGTGCCGTCATGGTTGTCGAAATAATGGGCGAAGCCGATGCGGTCCCGGGCCAGCTCCGGTTGCGGTAGCGGGAATTGCGTCCACGACGGTAAGTCCTGCATCGAGCGCGCCGTGCCGAGCATGTGCCGGTGCATGAAGAAAAAGTCCACGCCCGAGCCGTTACGATCCTTGCGCGCGCCACGGGCATCACGTTCCTTGTCCCGCGGCCCAGGTTGCCAGCCGATACCGCGCAAGGCGCTGCGTTTGTCTTCGGGCAAGGTGTGCCATTTGTCCCGGGACGCATGCCAGAGCTGATGAAATAACCGATGCTCGGCGGACGTCAGCCAGGCCAGCAGCGGCGCATTCAGCCCGGTTCGCTCGCGGGCTTCAGGGAAGACTCGTTTGACGGCAATGAAGCGATTGTCCTGGGCGGTCATCATCAACGGACGATCCAGATTCAACACCCGCCCGCTCAACGAGCCGCTGCCGGCGTTGCCGAAGCCGGCCCAGACTTCGTCCAGTGCCATGCTGAATTCGTAATCGGGGGTGCCGTTGGCGTTGAGCAATCGCCAGCTCAACTGCGCCGGTTTGGCGCCGGCCAGATCACCGAGCACGCGGTAACGTGGCGCAACGCTTGCACGCAAACGCTCGGCCGTGTCGAGAAAACCGATCAGGCCACGACCTTTGTGGCCGATGTCGAGAAACACTTCCAGGTCGTCCTGCGGCAAGCCTTCAAGCCCTGCATCACGACCCTCGAAGCGGATCTGCCAGACCCCGCGCAAGGTATCCGCCAAGCGCTGGCCGGCGACATCCGCGACATCGAACGACGCTTCGCCGGGGGTGATCGTCGGATCCGGCTTCGTCCATTGGCGATGCCCATAAAAAACCGCGGGCACGGCAGCGCTGGTCAGCGCCAGGCCTGCCATGAACCATCGTCGAGAAATCGTCATTGCCCTACCTGTGTCAGCCATGAAGCAGGCTTTATCCAAGCTAGAACGTTTGTTGCGCCGACAAATTTAAAAGCTTCGCTGGCAAGCCAGCTCCTACAGGGATCTCCAGTGCTCACACGATCTCTGTAGGAGCTGGCTTGCCAGCGAAGAGGCCGGCACAAACACTAAATTCCTCCCCCTCCGGCTCGTTCCTCCCAGATAGCCCCCCTTGCGGCGAACTGACTGAGACGGCAATGACAAAACCACGCTCGAAAAAGGCTCTTTTCATCGGCCTGCCGCTGGCCCTGGCGATCAGCGCCGGTGCAGGCTTCGCGGCCTGGGATTACTGGCTCAAGGACAACCCCGGCTACCCGGTCAAGGTGATGAAACAGGCCGATGAGCTGCAAGAACGCCTGCTCTCGTTCGACAGCCACATCACCGTGCCCATGGACTTCGGCACCGCTGGCAATGAAGCCGACAAGGACGGCAGCGGCCAGTTCGACCTGGTCAAGACCGGACGCGGACGCCTGTCCGGCGCAGCCCTGACGATTTTCGGCTGGCCGGAAATCTGGAACGGTGAAAACGCGCCGCACCGCCCCACCGCCGGCTTCGTCGAAGAAGCGCGCTTCGAGCAGGAAACCCGCTACAAAATCATCAGCACGATGGTTCGCGATTTCCCCCATCAGGTCGCCATCGCCTATACCCCCGACGACTTCCGCCGCCTGCACGGCGAAGGCAAGTTCGCGATTTTCATGAGCATGCTCAACGCCTACCCGCTGGGTAACGACCTCAACGCCCTGGATAAATGGGCGGCTCGGGGCATGCGCATGTTCGGCTTCAGTTATGTGGGCAACAACGCCTGGGCCGACTCGTCGCGGCCGTTGCCGTTTTTCAACGACTCCCGGGACGCCCTCGGTGGACTCTCGGAAATTGGTAAACAGGCAGTGCACCGCCTCAACGACCTGGGCGTGATCATCGACGTGTCGCAGATGTCGACCAAGGCCCTGGAGCAAGTCGCCCAACTGAGCCGTACGCCGATGGTGGCGTCGCACTCGGCACCGCGTGGGCTGGTGGATATCCCACGCAACCTCAGCGACAACGAAATGCAGCTGATCAAGAACAGCGACGGCGTGGTGCAGATTGTCGGTTTCCCGACCTATATCCGCCCGCTGAGCCAGGCGACCCAGAACAAGCTCAACGCCCTGCGCGCGCGCTTCGATCTGCAACCGCTGCAAGGGCTGGAGATGGCGCTGATGCCGGGTGATCCGGTGATCACCGTCTGGTCCGAACAGCGTTTCGGCGAGTACGCCAGCCAGCTCTACGCCATCGTCGACGAAGAACCCAAGGCCACCCTCAAGGACTATGGCGACGCGATCGATTATGCGGTGAAGAAAATCGGCATCGACCACGTCGGCATCAGTTCCGACTTCAACGATGGCGGCGGCCTCGATGGCTGGAAGGACGTCAGCGAAGCGCGCAACGTGACCGCCGAACTGATCAGCCGCGGCTACAGCGAAGCCGACATCGCCAAGCTCTGGGGCGGCAATTTCCTGCGCGTCTGGGACCAGGTGCAGCAGTCGTCCAGACCTGTGGCAAAAAACTGACCTCCTCTTTGCACAAGCGAACCGAAGCCATGACCAACCGTCGTTCTTTCCTCAAGCAGGCCGGCATTCTCGCCGCCGGCGTGAGCCTGCCGGCGCTGGCCGGTAATCTGCAACAGCAGCCGCAACCCTTGCCAAAAGGCAAGTGGCCGCAGTTGCGGCTGCTGTTCAATCAGGATCCGGACTACCTGCACTTCGCCAACTTCCTGGTGACCTCGCATCCCACGCCGGTGCGCAACGCCATCGACATGCACCGCGCCAACATCGACCGCAACCCCGGCCGCGCCATGGACTGGGATCTGCAGGAAACCGAAAAACGCGAGCACAACGTGCGGGTCTGGGCCGGTCGTTATCTCAATGCCAATCCTGAGCAGATCGCCCTCACCGGCAGCACCACCGAAGGTCTGGCGATGATTTATGGCGGCATTCATGTGCGCCCGGATCAGGAAATCCTGGTCAGCGAGCACGAGCACTACTCGACCCACTACACCCTGGAATACCGCCAGCAACGCCAAGGCACCCAGGTGCGCAAACTCAAGCTGTTCGAGAACAGCCGCGAGATTTCCGTGGACGAAGTGCTGGACTCGATCAGCAAAGGCATCCGTCCTGAAACCCGCGTGCTGGGCTTGACCTGGGTGCAATCGGGCAGCGGCGTGAAACTGCCGATCGGCGAAATCGGCAAGCTGGTCGAAGAGTTGAACCGCCAGCGCGACGAGAAGGAACGCATCCTTTATGTGGTCGACGGGGTGCACGGTTTCGGCGTCGAGGACCTCGAGTTTCCCGACATGCACTGCGACTTTTTCATCGCCGGCACCCACAAATGGATGTTCGGCCCCCGTGGCACCGGGATCATTTGCGCGCGCTCGGCCGAGGTCAAGGACGTCACGCCGATTATTCCGACCTTCTCCGAAGCCACCACCTTCTCGACCATCATGACCCCCGGCGGCTATCACAGTTTCGAACATCGCTGGGCGGCGGACGAAGCGTTCAAGCTGCACCTGGATCTGGGCAAGGCCGAGGTTCAGGCGCGCATCCATGCGCTCAATACCTACGCCAAGAATCGTTTGCTGGAACAGTCGCGGATCGAACTGGTCACGCCGCAGAGTTCTGAGCTATCCGCCGGTTTCACGTTCTTCCGGGTCAAGGAACAGGACTGCGAAAAGGTCGCCAGCGGGTTGATGCACAACCGCGTGGTCTGCGACGCGGTGGAGCGCGACGCCGGCCCGGTAGTGCGCATCGCCCCCGGCCTGCTCAACAGCGAAAACGAAATCGACCGCTTCATGGCCCTGCTCAACAAAACCGCATAACGCCGCTGCCATCTGTAGGAGCGAGCCTGCTCGCGATGAACGCCAGAACACCGCGGAAAGCCAGGTACCCCGCGTTTTCGTTGGCGTCCATCGCGAGCAGGCTCGCTCCTACAGGGTTCGTTTTTTCAATCGAGATGACTCATGACCCGTAATCCGCTAACTCTCGCCTTGTCCGCTCTCGCAGCCGCACTGCTATGTGCAGCGGCACAAGCCGCCACTCCGCCCCCCGGCAAGGTGTTCAAGGACTGCCGGGGCTGCCCGGAAATGCTCGTGCTGCCCGCCGGCACCTTCAGCATGGGCACCCCGGACGACGAAGTCGGTCGCGAGCCCGATGAAGGGCCGATGCATGACGTGACCTTCGCCAAGCCGTTCGCCATGAGTCGCTTCCAGGTCACTGCCGGCGAATGGGACAGCTATGTGAAAGAGAGCGGCGTGGTCATCGCCAACGGCGATACCCGACCGGGTCGCGAGTGTGTCGCCAGCAAGCCGCGTTACCCGCAGAGCCCGCGCCAACCGGGGGTGTGCATGAACTTCGACGACGTGAAAAACTACGTCGCCTGGCTGTCGAAGAAGACCGGGCACAAGTACCACATGGTCAGCGAGGCCCAACGCGAATACGCCGCCCGTGGCGGCAGCAAAGGCCCGTTCCCCTTCCCGTTCGACGAAGGCAAGGAATACAGCATCGCCAAACACGCCAACACCTACGGCCCGGCGGACGGCTACAGTTACAGCTCGCCGGTGGGCAGCTACCCGCCGAACGCCTTCGGCATGTACGACATGCACGGCAACGTTTACGAATGGGTCGAAGATTGCGAACACCCCAACTACATCGGCGCCCCCACCGATGGCAGTGCCTGGCTCGAACCCAACTGCGAAGCCGTGCGCATTCGCGGCAACGACTGGGGCGAAGCACCGGTGTTCTCTCGCTCCGGCAACCGCAATAGCCAGTACCCGCAGGAACGTGGCGACTGGATGGGCTTTCGCGTAGTACGCGATCTCTAATCCCACACACCACCCCCTGTAGGAGCGAGCCTGCTCGCGATGGTCTCAAGAACGCCGCGGGGCATCAGATACCCAGCGTTATCGTTGTCGACCATCGCGAGCAGGCTCGCTCCTACAGGGGTCTGTGTCCGCCAGTCGCCCACCCGTTAAATTACGCCCTCCATCAGACGTTCTACTGGGTATCTGCCTTACGACCCAAGGAACTGTCTTCCATGACCCAGCCCACCCGAGGCGCCATCGGCGAATTGTTCGCCCTGTTGAAACCCTTTCGACTCATCGTCGCCGCGTCTATTTTCCTGGGCATGGTCGGCGGCCTGAGCGTCACGGTGCTGCTGGCGACCATCAACAATGCCCTGCATTCCGAAAGCGGCCTGACCCAAGGCGTGGTCGCGCTGTTCGCCGGGCTGTGTCTGCTGGCGCTGGCCAGTTCGATCTGCTCCGACATCGGCACCAACTACGTCGGCCAGCACATCATCGCCAGGCTGCGTAAACAGTTGGGCGAGAAAGTGCTGTCGGCACCCATCGAACAGATCGAACGCTATCGCAGCCATCGCTTGATCCCGGTGCTGACCCACGACGTCGACACCATCAGCGACTTCGCCTTCGCCTTCGCGCCGCTGGCGATTTCCGTCACCGTGACCCTCGGCTGCATGGGCTACCTGGCGATTCTGTCGTGGCCGATGTTCCTGATCATGGTGGCCGCAATCCTGATCGGCACCGCCATCCAGGCCTACGCCCAGAGCAAGGGCGTGCAGGGTTTCATGGCCGCCCGCGACGCCGAAGACGAATTGCAAAAGCACTACAACGCGATTGCCGAAGGCGCCAAGGAACTGCGCATTCACCGGCCACGCCGCCAGCGCATGTTCGTCTCGGGTATCAAGGCCACCGCCGAATTCATCTGCAATACCCAGGTGCGCTCGATCAACACCTTCGTCATCGCCAAGACCTTCGGCTCAATGCTGTTCTTCGTGGTCATCGGCCTGGCCCTCGCGCTGCAAACCTTCTGGCCGAGCGCCGACAAAACCGTCATGAGCGGCTTCGTGCTGGTGCTGCTGTACATGAAAGGCCCGCTGGAACATTTGATCAGCACCTTGCCGATTGTCAGCCGCGCGCAGATTGCCTTCCGCCGCATCGCCGAACTGTCCGAGCAATTCTCTACGCCTGAAGCGCATCTGCTGCTCAGCGATCAGGTCAACGTCAAACCGGTCGTGCACGAACTGCAACTGGCGGATGTGCGCTACGCCTTCCCGTCGGTCGACGGTGCCGCGCCGTTCCAGTTGGGGCCGGTCAATCTGTCGATCAAGCAGGGCGATATCACTTTCATTGTCGGCGAGAACGGTTGCGGCAAGACCACGCTGATCAAGTTGCTGCTGGGCCTGTACACGCCGCAACAGGGGCAGATCCGCGTCAACGGCCAGACGATCGATGCGCAGAACCGCGACGACTATCGCCAGTTGTTCACCACCATCTTCGCCGACTATTACCTGTTCGACGACGTGGTCCAGGGCGACATGCAGATCCCGGAAGACGCCAACAAATACCTGCAACGCCTGGAGATCGCACACAAAGTCAGCGTCGAGGACGGCAACTTCACCACCACCGATCTCTCCACCGGCCAGCGTAAACGCCTGGCGCTGGTCAACGCCTGGCTGGAAGAACGCCCGGTGCTGGTGTTCGACGAATGGGCCGCCGACCAGGACCCGACCTTCCGCCGGATCTTCTACACCGAGCTGCTGCCGGACCTCAAACGCCTGGGCAAGACCATCATCGTGATCTCCCACGATGACCGTTATTTCGATGTGGCGGATCAGTTGGTGCGTATGGACAGCGGCCGGGTCGTGACCGAGCTGACCCCCGCCTGATCACCGGAGGGAACCTGTAGGAGCCGGCTTGCTGGCGAAGACTGCCCATCAATCACCATTGATGGCGCCTGACACAGCGCTTTCGCCAGCAAGCCGGCTCCTACAGAAATCAGATCTTCAAAAGTTTTCCGGTTTCTTTTCCGGTTTCCTGCCAATGCCCCGTCTTAATAATCATTCCTATTAACAAAAACTCTGCACGACACTTTTTCAGGAGCACAGGTAAGTAATGCGATCTCTTCCACGCCCCACACCTCTCGCGCTGGCCGTACAGCGCCTGTCTCTGCATAGAACCCTGTTGACCAGCGTTCTGCTGACCGCCACCTTGCTGGGGAGCTCGATGGCCAATGCAGCACCTGTAAAAGTGAGCATTGCCGTGCAGCCGCTGTCCAGCGCACTGACCGAACTGGGCATGCAGACCAACCTGCAGATTCTGTACAGCCCGGATCAGGTGGCCGGCATCAAGTCCCGCGCCGTGTCCGGTTCGCTTGAGCCTTCCGCGGCCCTGGCCGAGATGCTCAAGGGCACAGGCATTTCGTTCCAGATCAGTGGCAACAGCGTCACGCTGATTTCCGGCGGCTCCTCAAGCCTGCAACTGGGCGCGACCACCATTTCCGGCCAGGCCCTGGGCCTGACCACTGAAGACACCGGTTCCTACACCACTGGCGCCACCACCACCGCCACCAAACTGCCGCTGACTATTCGCGAAACCCCGCAGTCGGTCACCGTGGTCACCCGTCAGCAAATGGACGACCAGGGCGCAAAGAGCGTGGGTGATGTCCTGCGCAATACGCCGGGCGTCACCATGCAAAAGTACGACAGTGACCGCACCGAATTCGCCACCCGTGGCTTTGCCATCACCAACTTTCAATACGATGGCATCAATATCCCCTACGACGGTGTCTACGGTGAAAACCCGAACAACAGCGACGATGCCGCAAGCCTCGATCGCGTCGAAGTCATCAAGGGCGCGACCGGCCTGATGACCGGCGCTGGCGATCCATCCGCCACCGTCAACCTGGTGCGTAAAAAACCGACCAGGGACTTCAAGGCTTCGGTGAGCGCCACCGCCGGTTCCTGGGACAACTACCGCACCGAAGGCGACATTTCCGGCTCGTTGACCGAAACCGGCAACGTGCGCGGCCGTTTCGTCGGTGCCTACCAGGACAAGGATTCGTACATCGATCACTACAGCCAGAAGAAGGACCTGTACTACGGCATTCTCGAAGCCGACCTGACCGACGACACCCTGCTGACCGTGGGTGTCGATAAGTCCAGCGCCACCCCGCGCGGCAGCTCCTGGACCGGTAACTCGCCGTTCTTTTCCGACGGTGGCCGTACCGATTTCTCCCGCAGCTTCAACCCGGGCGCCGACTGGAGCCGTCGTGATTTCGACAGCACCACCTACTTCGCCTCCCTGGAACAAGCACTGGCCAATGACTGGAAACTCAAAGTCAGCCTGGACCAGAAAACCACCGATCACGACACCCTGCTGGCCTCGGCCAGTGGCGGTAACCCGGATCGCACCACCGGCGAAGGCATGTTCTTCTACTGGGGCCACTGGGAAGGCCATCGCGTGCAAAACACGGCTGACGTGAACGTCTCTGGCCCGTTCACCCTGGGCGGTCGCGAGCATGAACTGGTGGCGGGCTTCATGGCCGCCCATTCCCGTCAGACCGGTGCGACTTTCGACTCCACCGCCTTCCAACTGGTGCCGGGCAATATCTTTGACTGGGAAGGCCATATCGCCAAACAGGAGTTCCCGAAAAACGGCAAATACGAGCGCACCCTGAGCCAGAATGGCGCTTACCTGGCCACGCGCCTGCGCCCGACCGACGACCTGTCATTTATCCTCGGCGGCCGTGTAAGCACCTACAAGTACAACGAGGATTACAGCTACTACCCTGGTGCCAACCTCGCCGACACCCACGCCAGCTACAAGGAACACGGCGTCGTCACGCCTTACGCCGGTGTGGTCTATGACCTGGACGATACCTATTCGGTCTACGCCAGCTACACCAGCATCTACCAGCCACAAATCAACAAGGACGCCAGCGGCAAGACCCTGGACCCAGTGGAAGGCAACAGCTACGAGACCGGTCTGAAAGCGGCGTACTTCGAAGGAAAGCTGAACGCCAGTCTGGCTTTTTTCCGCATCGAGCAGGACAACGTTGCTCAGTCGATCGGCACCAATGAGGTTACCGGCGACGGCATTTTCAAAGCCGTCGACGGTGCCACCACCAACGGTGTTGAACTGGAACTGGCCGGCGAACTGGCACAGGACTGGAACATATCGGCCGGCTACACCTACGCCCGTACACGCGACAAGAATGAACAGCGCATCTTCGGCTTCCCGCTGGCCACCACCAAACCGGAACACGTGGTCCGGACCTTCACCACCTACCGCCTGCCCGGCGCGCTGGACCAGTTCACCGTCGGTGGCGGCGTCAGCTGGCAGAGCGCGTTCTACGGCCAGACCTTCAATCCGAGCGTTGATGGCAGTGGTGTGGGCTCCACCGTCAATCTCAAGCAAGGCGGCTACACCCTCGTCGACCTGATGACCCGTTTTCAGTACGACGAACACCTGAGCTTCACCGCCAACGCCTACAACGTCTTCGACAAAAAGTACCTGACGGGCCTGGGCAACTTCGGCACCACCTTCTACGGCGAGCCGCGTAACCTGACACTCACGGCGAAGTACGACTTCTGAGTCGCTTAAACTGAAATGAAAAATGCCCGTATCGTGAGATGCGGGCATTTTTTTGTCTGTAGATCGTTCCCACGCTCCGCGTGGGAATGCAGCCCGGGACGCTCTGCGTCCCATCCAGAGCCGAACGCAGAGCGTCCGTTGATGCATTCCCACGCAGAGCGTGGGAACGATCTGGTGGTGGCTATTCCGGCGGATCAATCCGATCCAGCGCCCGGTTCACTGCCAGCTCACTCAACATGATGACCTGGGCAATCCCCAACAGCGTATTACGACTTTTCCCCTCCGTCCGATCCGCCAGATCCATGGTCATGACATTGGCCGAGGCCAAAGACTCACAGGCATGGGCCAGCAGGGTTTCGGTATCGAGGTCGGGGTTGACGATGAAGGTCGTGTCGAGTGTGCGGGGGTGGCCTGGATGTCGGCGTAGGAAGGGATGCGTTCGGACGTTGCCGGATCGGTTTCCGGCGGATTGGGTGACGGTTTGACCATATGCTGATTACTCCTGAATGGAGCCGCCAACGCTTCTCTACTAAAAGAAGGGTGGCGGCTGGACACAGGTTAGTAGACCGGGGAGATCAGCATTTACCGGCGCGCCGAAGCGCCCTGCGCCAGCCACCATCAAGACCAGGGATGGGATACCTGATTGACAGAGCCTGTGCACCTTACTGATCACACCACGGGCTACTAAACCCGATCACTGACAATCAGTGACGCGAATCAAGTTACCGAGCAGCCCCAAGGCGCGCAAGCCGGCGGATTCTGGCGTAACCGTAGGCAACGACGCAAGATGCTGTGGCTTTCATCAAGTAACCATGAAGACTTTTAAACAAACGCAATTGATCGTTCCCACGCTCCGCGTGGGAATGCAGCCCGGGACGCTCCGCGTCCCATCCAGAGCCGAACGCGGAGCGTCCGTTGAGGCATTCCCACGCAGAGCGTGGGAACGATCTGACATGAACTTACAACTTTGACCGCACCCACCCCGCCACTTCCCGATGAATCCCTTCCACCTCACCCAACAACCCCGCCATGCGCAAAAAGTCATGGGTCATGCCCGGTTGCTCCAGCAACGTCACCTCGTTCCCCGCCGCCCGTAGACGCTCGGCATAGGCCAGCCCTTCGTCATGCAGTGGGTCATACCCCGCGAGGTACACCAGCGCCGGTGCCATGCCTGACAGATCGTTGGCCAGCAGCGGCGAGCAGCGCCAGTCGGCGAGGTCTTGGGGCGTGCGGGCGTAGTGGCTGTAGAACCAGTCGAGGGTCGGGGTTTCCAGCAGGTAGCCTTCGGCGAAATCCCGGTGGGAGGCGCGGTGGGTGGTGGCGTCGGTGACTGGGTAGACCAGCAATTGGGCCTTGGGTTTGAGCGCCAGTTCTTCGGGTTGGCGCACGGCGATCAGCGACAGCACGGTGGCCAGGGTTGCGCCAACGCTGTCACCGGCCACGGCGACCCGGTTGGCGTCCAGGCCGTGGGCCGCGCCTTCGCGTACCAGCCAGTTGCCGGCGTCGCAGGCGTCTTGTACAGGGGTTGGGAATCGCCATTCCGGCGCCAGTCGATAGTCCACGGTCAGCAGGGCAAAACCACCCTGTGCCGCGAAGCGCCGACAGAGCGCGTCGTGGGAATCGAGGCTGCCGACTACGTAGCCGCCGCCGTGGAAGTAGAGGATGACCGGTTGCAATCCGGTCGCCGCTTGCCCGTCGCGATACAGGCGTGCCGGGAGGCTGTGGCCGTCGCGGGCGGCGATGGTGAAGTTTTCGCAAGCGATATTGTCCAGCGGCACGTCGAGAAAACCTGAGGACGCTTCGAAGTCGATCCGCGCCTGTTGCGGGGTTTGTTCGTGCATCGGGCGACTTTTGCCGGTCAGGCGGCCGAATTCGGCGAGTTCGAGGAAGGCTTCTAGTTCTGGCAGTACGGGCATGGGGAGAATCCTTCAAATCAATAGGCGAGAATAAGACCTGTAGGAGCGAGGCTTGCCCGCGAAGGCGATTTCAAGGACGCCTTCGCGGGCAAGCCTCGCTCCTACAAGGATGGCGGTTATGCAGTGGCCAAGCGGCGTTCCAGCAGGTCTTCCAGCTCATCGAGTAACTCATCACCGCGCAGCAGCTCGTAGTGCCCACCCGCCAACAACCGATCCACACCGTGATGGCCAACCTGCGCCTCGAACACCCGACGTTCATCCTCGCGCCCGGCCACCCACCAGCGATGCGCCCCGACTTGAACCTTCGGTAAATGCCGTTGCGCCAGGGCCAGTTGCTTGAGCGACGAACCAGTGGCGAAGATTTGCGTGAGTTCACTGGCGCCCAAAGCTGCATGGCCATTGGAACCGTGCATGGCCGCTTCGATCACCGCTGCGGCGCCTTCGCGTTCGTTCAGGCCGGCGGCCTTCAGCGCAATCAGCGTCTGTGCTTTTTCAGACGGTTGACCAAGGACAAACTTCAGGAAATCCGCCAAATCTTCTCGCCAGTCCCTCGCCTGCGCCGTGCCCGCCACGTAACTGTCGACCAGCCCGGCAAACGCAACCGCCTGCCCTTGAGCCTCCAGTTCATGGGCCACCAGTTGCGTCAACGCGCCACCCAACGACCAACCCAACAGGTAATACGGACCTTCAGCCTGCTGTGCACGAATCCGCTGCGTATACGCCTGAGCCATCGCCAGCAGCGAAGCATCCTGCCATTGCGGATCGAGCAGCATCCGGCATTGCAGGCCGTATACGGTGCGCCGTCCTTCCAGACGACGCGCCAGCGGTTCGTAGTCGAACACCGTGCCGAAACCGGCGTGCAGGCAGAACAGCGCCGGTACGTTCGCCATCCGGCCATTCAACGCCAGCAAAGGGTCCGGCGCGTTCGCGGGCTCGGCAGGCTGATAGCCGCTGAGTTCGGCGATGCAAGGTTTTTGCATCAAGTCCCGCAGCTTCAATTCAAAGCCCAGGTGCGGCTGGCTGCGCACCCGCGAGATGACCTTGAGCACCTGCAACGAATCGCCACCGAGTTCGAAGAAGTTGTCGTCGATGCCCACTTGCGGCACGCCGAGCACTTCTTGCCAGATTGCGGTCAGCACCGTTTCCAGTTCGTTGCGCGGGGCGCGATAACCGCCGATGGCCCATTCCGGCTCCGGCAATGCGCGACGATCGAGCTTGCCATTGGCCGACAGCGGGAAGCGTTCCATCACCATGATCCGCGCCGGCACCATGTAGTCCGGCAGCTGCGTTTGCAGCTCGACCTTCAAGCGACGGTCCAGCCCCGCCGCGCCCGTGGCCACCACATAACCCACAAGCTGCTTGCCGGTCGGCGTGTCGTGCACCACCACCGCAGCATCCTGCACCCCGGCCCAGTCGCGCAGACGGGCTTCGATCTCGCCCAATTCGATGCGGAAACCGCGGATTTTCACTTGCTGGTCGAGTCGGCCGAGGTAGTCGATCAGGCCGCACTCACGCTGGCGCACCAGGTCACCGGTGCGGTACATGCGACCACCGGCTTCGAACGGGTCGGGGATGAAACGCTCGGCGCTCATGCCCGGACGCTGGTGATAACCCGGGCCAGGCATTCGCCGCCCAGGTACAACTCACCGCTGACGCCCACCGGCAATGGATTGAGATCGGCATCGAGGATGTACAAGCCACGACCCGCGACCCCACGGCCAATCGGCGCATAAGCCGCCTCGCAGCTTTCGCTGGCCTCGGCACGCCACAGCAGCGGGGTGACCACGGTTTCGGTCGGGCCGTAGCCGTTGACCAGACGCTGCGGACGCAACGCCCGCTTGACCTGCTCGAAGCTGGCATCCGGCACCGCGTCACCGCCAAAGCAATACACCTGCACCGCCGGCGGATTGCCCAAACGTTCGGCCACTTCGGCCATCTGTTGCAAGTACGCCGGCGGGAAGCAGGCCACGGTGACGCTGTGGCGATGCAACACCTCCAGGGTTTGCTCCGGGGTCCACAGACTGTCGTCGCGAATCACCAGGCTGCCACCGGCCAACAGCACGCTGAGCCAACGCTCCTGCGCACCGTCGAAGGCGAACGACATAAAGTGCAGTTCGCGACTGGCCGGGGCCAGTTCGTAGAGGTCGATGATGCCGCGGCAATGCCGGGCAATCGGTCCTCGAGCCACGGCCACGCCTTTGGGTTGACCGGTGGAACCGGAGGTGTAGATCAGGTACGCGAGGTGCCCTGGCAGCGGCGTGGAAACCGGGCACCCGGCGTTGTCGGCAACGGTCAGCTGATCGAGCAACAGACGCGGCGGGCTGTCCGCCAGCGGCAAGCGCTCACCCAGATCACTGTCGCAGAGCAACAGGCTGGCGGCCGAATCGTTGAGCATGTAGGTCAGTCGCTCAGCCGGGTAGGCGAGATCCAGCGGCAGATACGCCGCACCGACTTTAAGCACCGCGAGGAACGCCACGATGGTGCGCTCGGAACGCGGCAACGCTACGGCCACCAGACTTTCCGCACCGATACCACGAGCGATCAGCTGCTGCGCCAGACCATTGGTCCGGGCCTCAAGCTGTGCATAACTGACTTCGCGATCCTCACAGAACAAGGCGACTTTTTCCGGCTGCGCAAGCACATGCCGGTTGAAGCTGTGCAGCAAATCCGCCTGATCGCCAGACGCCTGCGGCAAGCTCAAACGCGCCTGCGGCAAACCAATGTTGCCCAACAGACAATCCGCATCCTCAGGCAACGCCCGCAACAAACCTTCAAGCTGCGCACGAATCCGCTGCACTTCCACATCGCTGAAGCGATCACGCAGATACAGGTATTCGACTTCCAGACCTTCGTCGTTGGCGCTGACCATCAAGTCCATCGGGAAGTTAGTCACGCCACCGCTGCCGACTTCGGCAAAGCGCAACTCGCCTTCCTCGCCCCTTTCAAGGCACGGTCCACCGGATGGTTTTCAAAGACGATGATGCTGTCGAACAAGCCCTGGCCGCCCTGCCCCGCCCAGCGCTGGATGTCCGACAGCGGCGTGTGTTCGTAGTCGCGCACGCTCAGGTTGTAATCCTGCAGCTCACGCAGCCACTCGCCCAGCGGCTGTAGCGGGTCGAGGGTCTGGATCACCGGCAAGGTGTTGATGAACAGCCCGAGCATTTCCTGTGCACCGGCAAGTCCCGTCGGACGCCCCGCCACCGTGGCCCCGAACGCCACACTGCGTAAACCGCTGTGGCGTTGCAGCAGCAATAGCCAGGCGCCTTGAACCAGCGTGTTCAACGTAACTCGCTGACGCTTGGCAAAGTTGTGCAGCTTGCGCGTTGCCACGGCGTCGAGGTCGCTGTACATCACGCCGTGGCCTACACCAGCGGCACCGGAAGCCTTGGCCAGAATGGTCGGTGCTTCCAGCAATGCCAGGCGCTCGCGCCAGAACCCTTCGGCTTGCGCGCCGTCCTGACGTTGCAGCCACGCGATGTAGTCAGCGTAACGACCGGTCAGCGCCGGCAGGCTGTCGTGGTGATACAGGCGCAGCATGTCGCCCAACAGGCGCGATGCACTCCAGCCGTCGAGCAACAGGTGATGGTAGATCCAGATCATCTGGTAACGGTCTTCACCCAGACGCACCAGGATGAAACGCATCAGCGGCGGACAGCTCAGGTCGAAGCCCTTGGCCTGCTCGGCGGCTGCCAGATCATTCAAGGCCTGCTCGGTGTCACTTCGCTCACGCCAGTCGAGTTCTTCGATCGGCAACTCGACCTCGGCGAACACCGCTTGCAGCGGATCGGCCAAACCATCGCGCCAGCGGAACGCCGCACGCAGCACCTCGTGACGCTCGATCAACGCCTGCCAGGCCGCACGGAAACGCGGCACCTGCAAGCCGTCCACCTGCACGCTCAACTGGTTGACGTAAGGGTTGAGCTCCGGCGAATCGAGGCAGTGGAACAACATGCCCTGCTGCATCGGCGACAGTGGATACAGGTCTTGCAGACCTTCGCGGGCGGCTACGTCGATGTGCGGCGCCAGCGCAAAGGCTTCGACCTTCGGCACCTCGACCAGCGCGGTTTCACGGCTGCTGGCGACGGCTGCAAGCGCACGAATGGTCTGCTGCTCGAACAGTTGCTTGGGACTGAACACCAGCCCGCGTTGACCGGCGCGACTCACCGCTTGCAGCGAAATGATTGAATCACCGCCCAGTTCGAAGAAGTTCTCGGTGACGCCCACCGAATCCAGACCGAGCAGTTCCTGCCAGATCTCCACCAACAGCGTTTCGGCCGGCGACGCGGCGGCTACCTGATCCTGACTCTGACGAGTCGCCTCAGGCGCCGGCAGCCCTTGTCGATCCAGCTTGCCGTTAGGCGTAAGCGGCAACGCGGCCAGGCACATCAGATGTGCTGGCAGCATGTGCGCCGGCAGACGGCTGCGCAGGTGCGCCGTCAACGCGTCACGCAGGTCCTGCTCATCGGCGAGTGGATCGCGCGGCACCACATAACCGACCAATTGGCGGCTCACCGGGCCTTCGCGATCGATCACAAAGGCTTCACGCACGCCTTGGTGTTCCATCAGGCAGGCTTCGATTTCGCCGAGTTCGATACGGAAGCCGCGAATCTTCACTTGCTGGTCGATGCGACCGAGGTACTCAACCACACCGTCGGCACGGAACCGCGCGAGGTCACCACTGCGATACAGGCGCGCGCCCGGCACAAACGGGTCCGGCACGAAGCGTTCGGCGGTCAGGTCAGGGCGTTGATGGTAACCACGAGCAACACCCTCGCCGCCCAGATACAACTCGCCCGCCACGCCGACCGGCAACGGCTGCAAGCCTGCGTCCAGAATATAGGCGCTGCGGTTGCCGACCGGCCTACCGATGGGCATGAAGGCCGAGTCGAATTCGGTGTCCGGATACGCCCGCCAGATCAGCGGCGTGATCACTGTTTCGGTGGGGCCATAGCCGTTGATCAGGCGCTTGGGTTGCAGGACTTGCTGGACCTCATCGAACACATGCTTGGCCATGCCTTCACCGCACGGGGTATAGGAACGGATCGGCAGATTTCGCCCCGCTTCGCCCATGAAGTCGGCGATCTGCGCCAGATAGGTCGGGGTGAAACAGGCAATGGTGATGCCGTGCTTTTCGATCTCGGCGCAGGTGCGCTCCACGCTCCACAACTCGTCATCGCGGGGCATCACGGCCGAACCGAACACCAGCGGCGTCAGCCAGCGTTCGTGGGCACCGTCGAAGCTGATCGAGGCAAATTGCAGTTCGCGGTCCTCCGGGGTCATGCCGTACAACTCGCCGATCGACAGGCAATGCATGGCCAGCGGACCGTGGGCCACGCTGACACCTTTGGGCCGGCCGGTGGAGCCCGAGGTGTAGATCAGGTACGCGAGGTTCTCGCCGCAGGTCAGGTTGAGCGGGTTGGTGTCAGCCATGAACTCCAACGGTTCGCGGTCGATTTCCAGCACCGACAGGCCTTGCGGCAACGGAAGTTTTTCGCGCAGCCACGATTGGCTGATCAGCAGCGAAATCCCGCTGTCTTCCATCAGGTAACGCAGGCGCTCGGCCGGGTACGCCGGGTCCAGCGGGACGTAGGCGCCGCCAGCCTTGAGGATCGCCAGCAAGCCGATGATCATTTCCGGCGAACGCTGCATCGCCAGGCCGACGCGCACTTCCGGGCCAATGCCCAGTGCGCGCAGGCGATGGGCCAAACGGTTAGCGCGACGGTTGAGTGGGTCGAAGCTCAGTTCCAGGTCGTTGAAAATCAACGCCGTGGCGTCCGGGCGAATGACGGCCTGGGCCTCGATCAACTGATGCACGCACAGCGGGTTTTGCGCGGCGGTGAACGCCGGGTTCCACTCGACCAACTGTTGCGCACGCTCCGGCGCGGTCAGCAGGTCCAGTTCACTTAACGCCGCCTGTGGCGCTGCGACCATCGCCGCCAGCAGCGCGGCCAGATGCTCGCTCATGCGCACAATCGCATCGCTGCTGAAGTGGCTGCACTGGTAGCTCCAGTTCAGGCTGAGCTGGCTTTCGGCGGTGGCTGCAATCGTCAGCGGGAAGTTGGTGCGTTCGTGGTTCTGCGGGATCGAAAAGCTCAGCCCGGCCGGCGCGCCCTGTTGCAGCGCTTCGGCCACCGGGAAGTTTTCGAACACCAGCAGGCTGTCGAACAGCGGCTCGCCGGCACGCCCGGCCCAGCGCTGAATGTCGCCCAGTGCGGTGAATTCGTGCTCGCGCAATTCCAGGTTCTGAGCCTGTAAACGATTCAGCCACCGCTCGACGCTTTCCACCGCGTCCGGGCTGCTGATCACCGGCAGGGTGTTGATGAACAGCCCGAGCTGGCTTTCGGCCCCCGGCAAATCCACCGGGCGCCCCGCCACTGTCGCGCCGAACGCCACGCTGCGTTGGCCGCTGTAGCGTTGCAGCAGCAGCGCCCAGGCGCCTTGCACGAGGGTGTTGAGGGTGACTTTCTGCTGACGGGCAAAGTCGCTGAAGCGTTTGCTGGTGGCGACGTCGAAGGTCTGGCGATGGTCGGCGAATGCGCTGTCAGACGCATTGTTGAGGCCCAGACTCTGGGCCAGCAACGTCGGGTTGTCGAGGGTCGCCAGTTGCCCGCGCCAGAACAGCTCGTCGGCCTCGGCATCCTGACGTTGCAGCCAGCCGATGTAGTCGGCGAAACGCCCGGTGGGCGCCTGCACGTCTTGCCCGGCATAACGCTGTAGCACTTCGCTCAACAGCAGCGAATTGCTCCAGCCATCGAGCAACAGATGATGGTGGGTGTAGATCAGTTGCTGACGCTCGTCGTCCAGCCGCACCAGGGTCAGACGCATCAGCGGTGCCTTGGTGCAATCAAGTTGCAGGCGCTCGCTGTCGATCAGTTGCGCCAGCGCTTTGTCCTGATCCGCGCGGCCACGCCAATCGAGGCAGGTCATCGGCAACTGCACATGACGGTGCACCAGTTGCACCGGCGCCTCAAAGCCTTCGGGGAAGTGAAAACTGCTGCGCAGGATCGCGTGGCTGTCGAGCACCGCTTGCCAGGCGTGGCCCAGGCGGTCGGCATCAAGGCCTTGGGCTTCGACGCTAAGCTGATTCACATAGGCGCCGGATTCGGCTTCATACAGGCTGTGGAACAACAGACCGGCCTGCATTGGCGACAGCGGATACAGGTCCTCGATCTGCGCAGGCTTCACCGGCAGGCCATCGAGCTGGGCCTGGCTCAAGCGCGCCAGCGGGAAGTCCGCCGGGGTCACGCCGCCTGCGCCGTCGCTCAGGCAGTGGTCGATCAGTGCTAGCAACTCGCTGCGAAAATCTGCGGCCAGAACTTCGATCTCGCGGCGGTCGAAGCATTCGCGGCTGAAGGTCCAGTCCAGTTTCAATTCACCGCCATAGACCTGACCGTCCACCGAAAGCCAGTTAGGTAGCGGTGCGTCAGCCGATTGCGCGGCGCCGCTGGATTCCTTCGCCGGAGTGAACAGTGCGTCCTCGGCAAAGCTCTGGTCGAACTGGCCGAGGTAGTTAAAGGTGACTCGCGCTTGCGGCAATGCGGCCAGCGCCGCTTGGGCCGTGGTATCGCCCATGTAGCGTAACAAGCCATAGCCCAGACCTTTGCCGGGAATTTCGCGCAGTTGCTGTTTGATTGCCTTGATCGAACCGCCGAGGTCTGCAACCGGGGTCAGGCGCACCGGGAACAGGCTGGAGAACCAGCCGACGGTGCGGGTCAGATCGATGTCATCGAACAGCTCTTCGCGGCCATGGCCTTCGAGCTGGATCAACGCCGATTTATCACCCGTCCAGCGACTAAGCGTGCGAGCCAGTGCGGTCAGCAGAAGGTCGTTGACTTGGGTGCGATAGATCGCCGGCGCCTGTTGCAGCAACTGGCGGGTTTGTTCGCGATCCAGTCCGATGCTGACGCCTTGGCGCAGATGCCCGGCCTGACTGGCCCGCACATTGGCCGCTGGCAGCGAGTCACTGGCACCGGCCAAATGATCCTGCCACCAGCTCAATTCATTAATGGCCGTTTCGGACTTCGCATAAGCATCGAGATTGTCGGCCCAGGCCTGGAAGGCACTGGTCTTTGGCGGCAATTCTTGCCCTTGATACGCAGCCTGCAAATCCTCCAGCAATACCCGCCAGGACACACCGTCCACGGCCAGGTGATGGATCACCAGCAGCAGCCGTTGCGCACCATCGGCCTGGGCGATCAACGCCACCCGCAGCAGCGGTCCGTCCTGCAGGCTGAGGCTGCGCTGGGCTTCATCGCACACTGACTCCAGCGAGGCATCGCTGGCCACGCGAGCGGTCCAGAGCATGTCAATCACGTCGGCACTGTCGGCGCCGACATAACGGGCCGACCATTGGCTGTCGACCTGACTGAAGCGCAAACGCAGCGCGTCGTGCTGCTTGAGCACCCGTTGCAAGGCGCCTTGCAGACGCGGCAGGTCGAGGGTTTCCCGTGGCGTCAGCAAAACCGCCTGGTTCCAATGGGCGCGTTGCGGGATCGGCTCCTCGAAGAACCAGCGCTGAATCGGCATGAGCTTTTGCACACCGTCCACCGGACCTTGTTGCGCAATCGGTGCGGCCTGTTGTTTCACTACGGCGGCCAACGCGTGCAGGGTTTGCTGCTGGAACAAGTCGCGCGGTTGCAGGCTCAGGCCGGCACGACGGGCGCGGCTGACCACCTGAATCGAGATGATCGAGTCGCCGCCCAGTTCGAAGAAGTTGTCCTGACGGCCCACCTGCTCCACGCCCAACACGTCCTGCCAGATCTGCGCCAGCACTTGTTCATGTGCGCTGCGTGGTGCTTCGAAGGCGCGCTGGCTGACCTGTGCGGTCGGTGCCGGCAGGCGTTTGCGATCCAGTTTGCCGTTGGGACTCAGGGGCATCTGTTCGATCAGCACGGTCTGTGCCGGCACCATGTAATCCGGCAGGCTGCCGAGCAGATGGCTCTTGAGGGTTTCGCGCCAGACGCCTTGATGCTCGGCATCGGCGCCAACCAGGCCGCGATCCTGCGGCACGATGTAGGCCACCAGTTGCTTGCCGCTCGGGCTGTCGAGGGCCAGCACCACGGCTTCCTGCACCTCGGCATGTTCTTGCAGACGCGCTTCGATTTCCCCCAGCTCGATGCGCAGGCCGCGAATTTTCACTTGATGGTCGATGCGCCCGCAGTAGTCGATGGCGCCGTCGGCGCGGTAGCGCGCCAGGTCACCGGTGCGGTACAGGCGCTCGCCGCTGCCGAACGGATCGACCACGAAACGCTCGGCGGTCAGTGCGCCACGACGGTGGTAACCGCGAGCCAGGCCGACACCGCCGAGGTACAACTCGCCCACCGCGCCCAGTGGCAAGGGTTGCAGTTCGCTGTCGAGGATGCAGGTGCGCAGGTTGGCAATCGGCCGGCCGATCGGCACGCTGTCGCGGCCCTCTTCGACGCAGGTCCAGTGGGTCACGTCGATGGCCGCTTCGGTCGGGCCATACAGGTTGTACAGATTGGCTTGCGGCAGCGCGCGCAAGGTCTGGCGTTGCAACTCCATCGGCAACGCTTCGCCGCTGCAAATGATGCGGATCAGGGAAGTGCAGGTCAGCGCTTCGTCGGCACCGATAAAAGCCGAGAGCATCGAGGGCACGAAGTGCAGCGTGGTGATCGCCTGCTCGACGATCAATGCAGCGAGGCGTTGCGGATCGCGATGTTCGCCGGGGGCGGCGATGACCAGCGTGGCGCCTTTCATCAGCGGCCAGAAAAACTCCCACACCGACACGTCGAAACTGAATGGGGTCTTTTGCAGCACGCGGTCGGTCGGCAGCAAATTGTAGGCAGCCTGCATCCACTCCAGGCGGTTGTGCAGCGCGATGTGGCGGTTGCCGGCGCCTTTGGGTTTGCCGGTGGAGCCTGAGGTGTAAATCATGTAGGCGAGGTTTTCGGCGACCGCCAGATTGATTGGATCAGTGCCCGGCAGATCGCTTAGCCAAACGGCGTCATTTTGCAGGCACAGAGTGCTCAGGCTGTCCGGGGTCGGCAATTGCGCCAGCAGATGCTCCTGGGTCAGCAACAGCGAAATGCCGCTGTCTTCGATCATGTAGCTCAGGCGATCCAACGGGTATTCCGGGTCCAGCGGTACATAGGCGCCACCGGCCTTGAGAATTGCCAGCAGGCCGATGACCATTTCGAAGGAGCGGTCGCAGGCAATCCCGACGATCACTTCCGGGCCGACACCTTGTAAGCGCAGGTGATGAGCCAGGCGATTGGCGCGCAGGTTCAGTTCGGCGTAGCTCAAGGATTGGCCCTGGAATACCAGCGCGGTGGCCTCGGGGTTTTCAATCACCCGCTCTTCGAAATGCCGCTGTACGCAGACTTCGCCGGGATAGTTCGTGGCGGTGTCGTTGAGATCGTCGAGGATGCGCAGGCGCTCGTCGGCGTCCAGCAGCGGCAATTCCGCCAGTGGGGTTTGCGGGTTGGCCAGGACACCGGCCAACAAATTTCGCCAATGCCGCGCCAGATTTTCGATGCGCTCGGCGTCGAACAGATCGGTGGCGTAGGTCAGGCTGGCGAACAGTTTGTCGCCCACTTCCTGGGTGTCCAGTTGCAGGTCGAACTGGGTGGTGTGCGCGGTGGCATTCAGCGCTTCGACGCGCAGGCCCGCGAGCAAACCGCTGACCGACGCAGGCTGTGCTTGCTGGTGGTTGAACATCACCTGGAACAGCGGGCTGTGGCTCAGGCTGCGCTCGCCTTGCAGCGCCTGCACCAGACGCTCGAACGGCAAGTCCTGATAGTCCTGTGCATCCAGCGATGTGGCGCGGGATTGTTCCAGCAGCTTGTTAAAAGGAAGCCGTCCGTCGAGTTCAGCGCGCATCACCTGGGTGTTGACGAAGAAGCCGATCAGACCACGGGTTTCCGTGCGATTGCGGTTGCCAATCGGCACGCCGATGCGCAGGTCGGACTGGCCGCTGTAGCGATAAAGCAAGGCCTGGAAACTCGCCAGCAACAGCATGAACGGCGTGACGCCGCGCTGTTTGGCCAGACTCATCAAACCGCTGGCGAGAGCGCTATCGAGGGCGAAATCCAGACGCGCCCCCTGCTGGCTCGGTTGCGCCGGGCGCGGGCGGTCGGTGGGCAGTTCCAGTAGTGGTTGTTCGTTGCCGAGCTTTTCCCGCCACCAGTTCAGCTGACGTTCCAGCTCCCCCGCCTCCATCCAGCGACGCTGCCATGCGGCATAGTCCGAGTACTGGATCGACAGCGTTTCCAACAACGCGTTTTGCCCCTGGCAATGGGCGGCGTATAGGCGGGAAAACTCTTCGACCAACACACCCATCGACCAGCCATCGGTGACGATGTGGTGCAGGGTCAGCACCAGCATATGATCCTCGGTGTCCAGCTGCAGCAGGCTGACGCGCAACAGCGGGCCCTGTTGCAGATCGAATGGCCGGGCGATTTCTTCCTCGACTTTTTTCATCGCCGATTCAAGGCGCTGCGCCTCGGACTCAGCGCGCAAATCGTGCTGTTGGATAGGCAACGTGGTGAAGGTCGCCAGCGCTTGCATCACCTCACCGTCGTCCTCGACAAAACGGCTGCGCAAGCTCTGGTGACGCTCCAGCAGCACGTCGAAGCTGTGTTGCAGCGCCCCGATGTTCAGCGGACCGTGCAGACGCAAAGCGGCAGGAATGTTGTAGGCGCTGCTCTGCGGGTCGAGCTGCCAGAGAAACCATTGGCGTTGCTGTGCGTAGGACAGCTCAAAGGTCGCTTGTGGCTCGGCCGCGGGCGGAATCGGCAGTTGGCCGAAACTCACGCCCTGCTCTTGCATGCGTTGCAGAAACTCGCGGCGCTTGTCCGCAGGCAGGCCGGCAAAGCGGGTGGCGATACGCGAGGCAGTGCTGTGTTCCATCAATTGAACTCCATCTCGTCGAGAAGCGACTCAAGCGCATCCAGACGTGCATCGTTGTCAGTCGGGGCGTGTTGCAAGGCGTTGGCGGCATAAGCCTGAAGGTCGTTGGTTTCGAACAGCGCGCGCAGCGGCAGCTCGATGCCCAGTTCCAGCTCCACGCGGGCACTGACCTGAGCGGCGAGCAGTGAATGCCCGCCCAATTCGAAGAAATTGTCGCGGCGGCCGATCTGCGCCACACCCAGTACGCTGGCCCAAATCGCCGCCAGTTGCTGTTCGAGGTCGCCTTCGGGGGCTTCGAACGGTCGCTGCCAGTCCTCGGCGTCGGGCAGCGGGAAGGCCTTACGGTCAAGCTTGCCGTTGCTGGTCAGCGGCAAGGCATCGAGCAGCAGCCAGTGGCTCGGCACCATGTAATCCGGCAGGTCGACCTTGAGCGCGGCGCGCAGGTTGTCGCGCCAGGCAATCGGGTCGTGCGGGGTGTGTTCGGCAACGACGTAGGCGCACAGCTGCGGTCCGCCGTCACCGCTATGCACACTCAGTGCCGCCTGGCGCACACCCGGTTGCGCCAGCAATGCGGCTTCGATCTCGCCCAGTTCGATGCGGAAACCACGGATCTTCACTTGCTGGTCGATGCGGCCCAAGTAATCGATGCTGCCGTCGGCACGCTGGCGTGCCAGGTCACCGCTGCGATAGAGGCGCTGGGAAGCGTCGAACGGGCTCGGCACAAAACGCTCGGCGGTCAGACCGAAACGACCGTGATAACCCCGCGCCAGACCCGCGCCGGCGATGTACAACTCGCCCGCCACGCCCACCGGCACCGGTTGCAACTGACTGTCGAGCAAGTACCAGCGCAGGTCGCGGATCGGCAGGCCGATCGGACTCTGCGGCTTGCCGTCGAGGTCCGCCAGACGGATCGCGCGGTAGGTCACGTGCACCGTGGTTTCGGTGATGCCGTACATATTCACCAGCGTCGTTTGCTGGTCGCCGAAGCGCTCGAACCATGGCCGCAGGCTCGCCACTTCCAGTGCTTCGCCGCCGAAAATCACCTGACGCAATGCCAGCTCTCGCGGGCTGGCGCAGGCAATCGGCAACAATTGGCGGAACGCGGTCGGGGTCTGGTTCAACACCGTCACGCCTTCATCGCAGAGCAAGCGGTGGAACTCTTGCGGCTCGCGGCTGATGTAATACGGCACGATCACCAGACGTGCGCCGGTACACAGCGACCCGAACAGCTCCCACACCGAGAAATCGAAGGCGTAGGAGTGGAATAGGGTCCAGACGTCGTCCGCGCCGAAGTTGAATTCGGCCGCAGTGGCCGTTAGCAGGCGCCCGACGTTGCCGTGGCTGAGCAACGCGCCTTTTGGCCGCCCGGTGGAGCCGGAGGTGTAGATCACGTAGGCGAGGTTGGCCGGGGTTGCCAGCGGCGGCAGGTTGTCGCTGCTGTAGGCGTCCAGTTGCAACGACGTGAGGTCCAGCACTTGCACGCCTTCGCGGGCCGGCAAGCCGTCGATCAAATGCTCCTGGGTCAACAGCAGCGCGATGCCGCTGTCTTCGATCATGTAGCTCAGGCGTTCGGCCGGGTATTGCGGGTCCAGCGGCACATAGGCACCACCGGCCTTGAGAATCGCCAGCAAGCCGACTACCAGCGGCATTGCCCGTTCGGTGGCGATGCCCACGCGCACCTCCGGACCGACGCCCTGCTCGCGCAGTTTGCGCGCCAGTCGGTTGGCCTGGCCGTTGAGTGCGGTGTAAGTCAAATGCTCGCCTTCGTACACCAGTGCGATGGCGTCCGGCCGTTGTTCTGCTTGAGCCTCGAACAACTGATACAAGGTTGGCGATAGCGGTTGCGCCTGGAACGCAGGGTTCCAGTGCCGGATCAACTGGTCGTATTGCGGCGCTTGCAGCAACGGCAGTTCAGCGACGCGCTGCTGCGGATCGGCGACTACCGCACGCAGCAGGTTCAGCCATTGTTCGGCCAGTCGCTGCATCGACGCTTCGTCGTACAGATCGGTGGCGTAGCTCAGGCTGGCGTCCAGCTCATCACCCTGCTCCTGAGTGTCGAGTACCAGATCGAATTGCGCGGTGTGCTGCTGCCAGTGCAGGCGTTCGACCTGCAAGTCGGCCACGCTGCGTTCGACGCTGGCGCCCAGTTTTTGCTGATGGTTGTAGAGCACCTGGAACAACGGGCTGTGATTGAGGCTGCGGTCAGGCTGCAAGGCATCGACCAGTTGCTCGAATGGCAAGTCCTGATGAGCCTGTGCGGCCAATGCCGTCTGCTTGACCTGTTGCAGCAACGCGCTGAACGGTTGCTGCCCATCGATCTCGGCGCGCAGCACCTGGGTGTTGATGAAGAAGCCGATCAGGCCTTCGGTTTCGAGGCGAGAACGCCCGGCACTCGGCACGCCGACATTGATGCCCGACTGCCCACTCTGGCGGTGCAGCAAGGTCTGGAAACTCGCCAGCAACAGCATGAACAGCGTCACTTGCTGTTCTTGCGCACGCTGGCGCAGACCGGCGAGCAAGTCGCGATCAACCTGCAACAG
>NZ_NKJI01000040.1 GCF_002277815.1 Pseudomonas sp. ERMR1:02 | reverse complement strand
CATTACTACCGCTTTGACCCCCTGTAGGAGCGAGCATGCTCGCGATGGACGTTAACGATGACACGGGAAACCAGATACCCCGCGGCGCCCTCGGGTTCATCGCGAGCATGCTTGCTCCTACAGAGATCGAAATCAGCCCCAGCCACCCTCTTTGATCGAGTGAATTCACCATGAGTCTTTCTTCTCAACTGTCTGCGCCACTGCGATCTATCGAAGTGGCCAATTTCGAAGCATTGCTTGAACGCATCAGCGCACAACTGGCCGCCAGTGCCCATGTTATGACGAAAGCGGCGCCTTCCCTCAGGACAACTTCAAGCTGTTGCACGAGCATGGCCTGGTCGCGCTGACCGTGCCCAAAGCCCTGGGCGGTGGTGGCGCCAACCTCGCGCAAGCGCGCAAGGCCATCAGCGCTATCGCCAAAGGGCGAGCCTTCGACGGCGTTGATTCTGGTGATGCAATACCTCCAGCACACGCGCTTGAAAGACAGCCCGAACTGGCCCGAAGCCTTGCGCTTGCAAGTGGCGCAAGATGCCGTGCGCGATGGCGCGCTGATCAACGCTTTGCGGGTCGAGCCTGACCTCGGCACTCCCGCGCGCGGCGGACTGCCGGCAACCGTAGCCAGGCGCACCGCGGCAGGCTGGCGGATCAGTGGCAGGAAGATCTACTCCACCGGCAGCCATGGCCTGACCTGGTTCAGCGTCTGGGCGCGCAGCAACGATGAAGATCCGCTGGTCGGCGCCTGGCTGGTGCACAAGGACACGCCGGGCATCAGCATCATCGAGGATTGGGATCATCTGGGCATGCGCGCCACGTGCAGCCATGAGGTGGTGTTCGACAACGTGCTGGTGCCGCTGGATCACGCGGTCAGCGTCAGCCGCTGGAGCGCGCCGCAAGCCGAACTCGATGGCGATGGTTTTCTGTGGATGTCGGTGTTGCTGTCATCAGTCTACGACGGGGTCGCCCAAGCCGCGCGAGACTGGCTGGTGGGCTGGCTGGAGACGCGCAAGCCGTCCAATCTCGGAGCTTCACTGTCGACCCTGCCACGCTTTCAGGAAACCGTCGGCCACATCGACACCCTGTTGTTCGCCAACCGCAGTTTGCTCGATGCCGCCGCCGGGGGCACACGCCGGCCAGCAACGCCGCGCAACTGAAATACCTGGTGACCGGCAACGCGATTCGCGCAGTCGAGCTTGCCATTGAGGCATCCGGCAATCCCGGCCTGTCACGCCAAAACCCACTGCAACGGCACTACCGTGATGTGTTGTGCAGCCGCGTCCACACGCCGCAAAACGACGCCATCCTGCAAGGTGTCGGCAAAGCCGTCTTCGCCCAGCGCCAGCCTGCATTCCAATTTGGGGAACGCCCATGAGCCAGCTCGTCATCGCCAGCCAACTGGATGAAGATTTCAACGAAGTGATCCGCCAGCGTCTCGCCCTCACCACCCTGAGGCCCGCGTCATCGGCGTACCCGCCGGGGTGCCCAGCGACCTGCCGGCCGAGGTCGGCGTACTGCTGGCACGGCCGATCAATGTGCGCGGCTATCAGGCGCCCGACACCCGCCACCGGGTTGGCCTTATGGGCTGCAATGGATTCAGGTGGTGTCCTCGGGTATCGACTTTTACCCGAAATGGCTGTTCAACGGTCCGCCGGTGAGCACCTCGCGTGGCAGCGCCGCCGAGAACATCGCCGAGTTCGCGCTGGCCGCGATCTTCGCTGCGTCCAAGCGTCTGCCGGACATCTGGGTGCACGACTCGCAATGGAACTTCACCGCACTGACGCCGCTCAAGGGCACCACCCTGGGCATTCTCGGCTTTGGCGCCATCGGTCGCAGCCTGGCCGCCAAGGCCCAGGCACTGGGTATCAAGGTACTTGCGCTGCGTGAGAGCAAGACACCGTTCGAGGTTGAAGGCGTGGAAGCGGCGCGGGACATCCACGAGCTGTTTTCGCGTTCCGATCATCTGGTGCTGGCCGCGCCTTTGACTGAGGCGACCCTGCATATCGTCGACAGTGCCGTGCTCGCCAGCGCCAAGCCGGGCCTGCACCTGATCAACATCGCCCGAGGTGGTTTGCTTGACCATGGGGCGCTGCTCGAAGCACTGGACAACGGCAGCATCGGCCTGGCCTCGCTGGACGTCACCGAGCCGGAACCCTTGCCGGACGGGCACCCACTCTATGTTCATCCGCGGGTGCGCCTGTCACCCCATACCTCGGCGATTTCCAGCAACAGTCGGCATGAGATTGCTGATAGCTTCCTGGCCAATCTTGAACGGTTTCTCAATGGTTTGGCCCTTGAGAATCAGGCGAACGTGCAACGCGGGTACTGAATCAACGCAATCCAAATGTGGGAGCGGGCTTGCTCGCGAAGAGGGAGTGTCAGTCGACAAAAATGTTGCCTGACAGTCCGCTTTCGCGAGCAAGCCCGCTCCCACATTGGTTTGTGCATGCCCGCCGAAAACAACATCAGATTTACGCATCTAAAATTCATACTTAATGCGCAATTTTTATAATTACCTTATAACTAATCGGACTTTTACACGAGCCGCTTATATAAATATTGTTACAACCATCACCGACCCCTGACCAGGTGGAGGCCCACGGAACTGCACGTTTTTCCGGCCGACACCACTCCACGGTCAACCGCTACACCCAACCAAAAACCGGCTCAAGCCAATCCCGTCATGGCTTTCAAACCATGGCCACGGAAGCGCTTTGCCCAAAAAAACATAACGCCAACGCAGCAGCACTTACACATCTGGGGCTCACCATGCACAACACTTTGCGTTCAAACCGTCTGACGCTGGCCGTGTCGCTGGCAATGTTCGGCTTGTCGGCCCACGCCGAAGAAAACACCAAGGATGGTGCCCTCCCCGTCGTTACCGTTACCGCCGAACACCACAGCGAAGACCTGCAAAAGACCCCGTTGGCCATTTCCGCATTCGACGAAAAGGCCCTCGAAGACAAGCAGATCAAAAGCATTCGCGACCTCTCCGGGCAGGTGCCGAACCTGACCCTCAGTCGCCAGTCGATCTCCTACAGCGCGCAGACCTACGGGATTCGTGGCATTGGTGAGACCGATCCGATCCAGGAGTCCGCCGTCGCGGTGTACGCCGATGACTTGTACATCCCGCGGGCCATTTCCTCGATGCTCGACTTTAACGACGTCGAGCGCGTTGAAGTCCTGCGCGGCCCTCAAGGCACGTTGTACGGACGCAACAGCAGCGCCGGCGCGATCCGCGTGATCACCCGCGATCCGACCCAGGAAACCCGTGGTTTCTTCGAACTCGCTGCCGGCGACTACAACGCCCAGAACGGCCGCCTGCTGATCAGCGGGCCCTTGGTGGACAACGCGCTGTTCGGCAGTTTCTCGGCGATTCGCCTGACCCGTGACGGCACCGTCTCCGACCCCACTCGCCATACGGATGTGAACAACGTCGACATCCAGTCGTACCGTGGCAAGTTGCGCTACAACCCCGATGATTCGCCGTGGGATGTGCAACTGACCCTGGCCGGCACTTTTGACCGTGGCGATACCACCAGCTACACGCCGTTCGATGCCAACGGCCGCTTCGACAAGTTCAAGAGTTACAGCAGCCTCAATCCGAAAAACCGCCTGGACCAGGGCAGCTCGGTGCTACGCGCGATCTATGCGATCAATGACAACCTGAACTTCAAATCCGTGACCGCTTACTCCGCGTTCAATCAGCCGGTGGACTATGACAACTCTGGTCAGGCCGCGCTGATCCAGAACAACCTGATCACCTACAACCAGGACTACGCCACCCAGGAATTCCAGCTCAACGGCGACTACGACGACTTCAGCTTCAGCACCGGCCTGTATGCGTACCGCGAAACCTTCGACGCCGACCGCGACAACCTCACCTTCAACATCGCGCGCAACCGGGTGATCGGCCAGGGCCAATACAGCACGACCAAAACCGAGAGCTACGCGCTGTACGGGCAAGGCAGTTACAAGGTCACGCCAAAGCTGTCGCTGATCGCCGGTTTGCGCTTTACCCGCGAGCACAAGAATTTCGACTACACCAACTACGCCATCACCACCACGCGACAAATTACCGGGACCAACTTCAGCGCCGATTCGAGCAAGTCGTGGCAATCGACCAGCCCGAAAATCGGCTTCGAATACGCCTGGACCCCGAACCTGAATCAGTACGCCTACGTGGCCAAGGGCTTCAAGGCCGGTGGCTTCGATAACCGCGCGCCAACCAAGGCCGCCGCCGAACAAGCGTTCTCGCCGGAAGACGTGACCACTTGGGAAACCGGCTTCAAGGGTGACTTCTTCGACCGTCGCCTGCGCGCCAACCTGGCGCTGTTCTACAACGACTATAAAGACTTGCAGACCAATGCCTACGACCCGGCCCTCGGCGTCAGCCTGCGGACCAACGTCGGCAAGGCCCACACCTACGGCGTGGAACTGGAAACCCTCACCGCACTGACCAACGACCTGCAACTGACCGCCAATGTCGGCTACCTGGAAAGCCAGTACGACGACTTCGAAAATGCCGCCGGCGCTGGTGTCGATGCCAACGGTAAACAGCTGGTGTTCTCGCCGCGCTGGAACGCCAGTGTCGGCCTCAACTACACGATCCCGGCCGGATTGCCCGGCACCTGGCTGGCAGGCACCGATGCGCAGTTCCAGACCAAGTCGTTCGCCAACGCGCTGAACGACGACATCCAGGAAATCCCCCAGCAGACCTTCTGGAACGCCAACACCCGCTACATCTCCGGCGACGGCCACTGGACCACCACGCTGTCGGTGAAAAACCTGCTCGATCGCGCGTACCCGCAATCGGTCGGCTTCGTGCCTTCCAGCGGCGCCCGTTTTTACTCGATCAACGATCCGCGAACCCTGTTGTTGTCGGTGCGTTACGACCTCTAACCCTGACCACCTGTAGGAGCTGGCTTGCCAGCGAAAACGGCCTGGAGTCTTGCTTCATTTTTCAGGGCCCCTTCGCTGGCAAGCCAGCTCCTACAGAGCCCCCCCCAAAAGCAATAACTGCAAGGAGCATCACTATGGCTTTCACCCGCAGGGAACTGATTTCCCGCATTGCCGCCGTCGGTGGCTATTCCGCTGCTGTCAGTGCCCTCGGTGCACTGGGGCTGACGCCTCAGGCCGTGGCGGCGACGTTCACCCCGTTACAACTGGGCAGCAGTGGCAAAGGCAAACATGTGGTGGTGGTCGGTGCCGGGATTTCCGGGCTGGTCAGTGCCTATGAACTGCGCAAGGCCGGTTTCACCGTGACCATTCTCGAAGCCCGCGAGCGGGTGGGCGGCCGCAACTGGACCTTGCGTCGCGG
Source organism: Pseudomonas sp. ERMR1:02 (assembly GCF_002277815.1). Classification (GTDB taxonomy): domain Bacteria; phylum Pseudomonadota; class Gammaproteobacteria; order Pseudomonadales; family Pseudomonadaceae; genus Aquipseudomonas. The sequence goes on along the minus strand of NZ_NKJI01000040.1, from coordinate 5,906 downwards.
CACGAAAATCGATTTCGACGACGGCGTCAGCCAGACCGTCGACTTCGACGACGGGCAGTTTTTCAACGCAGGCCCTGCGCGCATCCCCAGCCATCACCAGACCATCCTCGGCTACTGCCGCGAGTTGGGCGTGGAGTTGCAAGTGCTGGTCAACAGCAGCCGCAACGCCCTGGCCTTGCCGGACCCGAAACAACCGGCATTCCAGTTGCGCCAGGCGGTCAACGACACTCGTGGCCAATTGTCCGAGTTGCTGGCGCGCACCGTTAGCCGCAAGGCCCTGGACCAGGACTTGAGCGCCGACGACCGCAAGGCGCTGCTGAGTTTCCTCAAGGTCTATGGCGATCTCAATGCCGACTTGCAGTACAAGGGTTCGGTGCGTTCGGGATACAACCGAGTGCCCGGTGCCGGCGATCAGACCGGCATCACCCGCGCGCCACTGGAACTGCAAACCCTGCTCAACCCCAAGCTCTGGGGAGCGTTGGTGTTCGATGAGATCCCGGAGTTTTCCTCGACCATGTTCCAGCCGGTCGGTGGCATGGACCGCATTCCCTATGCGTTCTATGAAAAGCTCAAGGACGCGGTGCGCTTCAATGCTGAAGTCAGCGACATCCAGACCTCCGAGAAAGGCAGCCGCATCAGCTACCGCGATCGCAAGACCGGCACCACCCAGACCCTGAACGCCGACTACGCCATCGTCACCGTGCCCCTGCCGCTGCTGGCGAAGTTGCCGAGCAACTTCAGCCTGCCATTCAAGCAGGCGATTCAGACCGCGCAAAGCGATCAGGCGAACAAGGTTGCCTGGCAGTCGCCGCGGTTCTGGGAAACCGACTTCAATATCTACGGCGGCCTTTCTTACCTGGACCATGAAGTCAAAGGTTTGTGGTACCCCAGCGATCGCCTCAATAGCGCACAAGGGATTCTGGTCGCGGCTTACAACACCAGCGAATCGGCCCAGGCCTTCAGCAAGAAATCCCTCGCCGAACAGTTCGCCTCCTCCCGGCAAGCCGTGGAACTGCTGCACCCCGGTCACAGCGCCAAGCTGCAAAAACCGGTGGCGATCAACTGGGCCAAGGTGCCGTTCAGCAAGGGGCCGTGGATCGTCAACGACGAGGTCGGCGAGAGCGCCTACCAGCTTCTCAACGAGCCGCAGGGCCGCACCTATCTGGCCAGCGATGCCCTGGCCCACGGCGGTGTCGGCATCTGGCAGAACAGCGCCGCCGACTCGGCACGGCGCATCGTTTCACTGATCGGCCGGCATGCCGAACGCAATCAACCGGGCGTCGCTGCCTGATCCATGCCCCCTGTAGGAGCGAGCCGGCTCCGGGCGGCGTTCCGACGATGGACTCATGATCACCGCGGGGTGTCAGGTTTTCCACGCCATCGTTAACGCCCATCGTCGGAACGCCGCCCGGAGCCGGCTCGCTCCTACAGGTATCTGTTTTAACCACAAGGACTGATCGATGAAAGCCATTACCTTACTGACAGGGATCCTCATGACCGCCACCGCCCTCAGCAGCCACGCCGACGAAATCAAACGCATTGCCCTGCCCAATTCGAACTTCCCTATCTCGCTGGCGGTGTCTGTGCCGGCACAAACCGACCTGCTGTTCGTCAGCGGTCTGCTGGCCGACCTGCACGACGCCAAAGCAGCGAAGGATTCCTTTGCCGCCTACGGCGATACCGCGACCCAGACCACTTCGATTCTGAACAAGCTCAAGGGTGTACTGGAGGGTCAGGGTCTGAGCCTGGGCGATGTGGTGCAACTGCGGGTGTTCCTGGTGGGTGATCCGGACAAGGGCGGCAAGCTCGATTTCGCCGGACTGCAACAAGGCTATACGCCGTTCTTCGGCAGCGCCGAACAGCCGAACAAACCGGCACGCACCGCCATCCAGGTGGTGGCCCTGCCGCTGCCCGGCGGCCTGGTCGAAATCGAGGCCGTCGCCGCTCGCAAGAAGTGACACGGAATTCATCAGTTATTCAGGAGCGTCACCTTCATGTTCAACTGCCCAGCGCGCCGAACGGCGCCTTCCTATCGTCCTTTATTAGTACCGCTGTCCATCGCTTGCGGCCTTGCCTCATTCAGCATTGAGGCCGCCGAAACCAGCTCGCCGACACTCAACACTGTGGTGGTCACCGGCAACCGTGGCACCGAGCAACACACCGTCACCACCAGCCCAACACCGATCGACGTGGTGACCGGCGATCAACTGCGTGCGGTCGGCAAACCGGGCCTGCTGGAGGCGCTGAGTAAATTCATTCCGTCCTTCAATCTGCCCGACCGTGCGGGCTGGGATGCCAGCGGCGTGGTGCGCTCGGCCACCCTGCGCGGCCTGACGGCCTCCCATGTGCTGGTGCTGGTCAATGGCAAACGCCGCCATACCAGTGCGACGCTAAACATCAATGGCATCAACAGCGGTGCCGCGCCCAGCGATCTGGACCTGATCCCGGTGGCCTCCATCGATCATATCGAGGTGCTGCGCGATGGCGCGGCGGCCCAATACGGATCGGATGCAATTTCCGGGTGATCAACATTATCCTCAAGCAGACCACCGGCGGCAGTTCCGACACGACCCTTGGCCAGAACTACGACGGCAAGCGCGGCACCGGAACGGAAGCGCTCAATTATGGTTTTGAAGTGGGCGAGGCTGGCGTGCTCAACGTCTCGCTCGACACCCGTTATCAGGAGCGTGATAACAAAGCCGGCAGCAACGGCTACAGCTCGCAGTACTATCCACTGGCGGACGGTTCGCCCGATCCGCGCGAGGCCACGGCCAGCCATCACACCTACAAGGGCTACGGCTTGCCGCGCAGCCAACTGGCGGATGTCGCGTATAACCTCGACCTGCCACTCAATGACGCGGTCACCCTTTATTCGTTCTCGACCCTGGCCACGCGCGAAAACAACGACGGCCAGAACTTCCGCCTGCCCAGCGGCCGCAATACCATCACTACCGGCCCCAACGGCTTCCCCGATGGTTACAGCCCGTACTGGGTGATCAACGAAACCGATTTCCAGTCGGCGTTCGGCGCCAGGGGCGACAACATCGGCATTGGCGGTTGGGCCTGGGATTTGAGTACCACCTATGGGCGCAACTACGCCAAGCAGCGCACCTACGACAACCAGAACCCGTCGCTTGGGGAAAACACGCCGAACAAATTCACTTCCGGCATCTACATCGCCGATGAGTTGACCAGCAACCTGGACCTGAAAAACAGCTACGAGATCGGTTTGGCCAAACCACTGGATGTCGCCTTCGGCTTCGAGCATCGCCGTGACAGCTATGAAACGCGGGCCGGCTCCGAAGCCTCTTATATCGACGGCGGCTACGTGTTCCCGGCCGGTCATCCACGCGCCGGACAACGTCCCGATCCCGGTGCTCAGGTCACCAATGGCCTCACCCCTGACGACGCGCAAAAAGTCAGTCGCAACAACGTTGCCAGCTACATCGACCTGGGTTTCTATCCTGTTGAGCAGTGGTACCTCGGCGTCGCCGCGCGCTACGAACATTACAACGAAGGCGTGGGCAGTACGCGTAGCGGCAAGATCAGCAGCCGTTACGAGTTCAACCCGGTGTTTTCCGTGCGCGGCACCATCAGCAACGGCTTTCGCGCACCGTCGCTGGCCAACGAGATTTTCACCGCGCGCTCGACCGGTTTCGACACCATCAATGGCGTCTACCAGTCCTACAACTACGTGATTCTGCCGGTGGATTCGGCGGGCGCCCAGGCGCTTGGGGCCGAGTCCTTGAAGCCGGAACGGTCGACCAACTTCAGTCTTGGATTTGCGCTGACGCCTACTGAAGATCTGAGCCTGACCGTGGACGGCTACGTGATTAACCTGCGTGACCGCCTGGTGCTCAGCGAACGCTTCCAGGGCCCGGGCGTCGCGGCCCTGCTCGACAGCATCGGCGTGCCGGCCACCGCCGGGGCGCAGTTCTTCACCAATGGTGCCAGCACTCGCACTTCAGGGGTCGATGTGGTGGGCAACTATCGGCAGAACCTGAACAGCTTCGGCTCGGTGAGATGGACAGCAGCGCTGAACTACAACCACACGCAAATCCTCAGCGTCAACGAAACCCCGTCGCAACTCACGGCCCTCAACAGCAGCTATCAGTTGCTCGGCCGCCAAGCGCGTGCACTGATCACCAAGACCTCCCCCAGTAGCAAGGCGATTTTCTCCGCCGACTGGGCGATTCAGGATTTCAACGTCAATCTGCGATTGACCCGCTATGGCACCTACACCGAGGTCAACAGCTCCAGCGACCCGAGCCTGGATCGCGAGTACTCGGCCAAATGGATCACCGACCTGGACGTGGCCTATGCGCTCACCAAGCAACTGACCGTGGCCGTCGGCGCGCAGAACCTGTTTGACAAGTACCCTGACCATATCGGCGTGCCCAACTCCTCGTTCGGCGATAACTGGGGCAGTTACTCACCGTTCGGTTTCACCGGTGGCTACTACTACACCCGCTTGCAATACGCGTTCTGATTGCCTGTAGGAGCAAAGCTTGCTCGCGAAGGCAGCAGCACATTCAACAGAATTGTTGACTGACAGACCGCTTTCGCGAGCAAGCTTTGCTCCTACATTTTTGGCGGCGATCATGGATTTCGTGTCCGACAAATCACCCTGTGGGAGCGGGCTTGCTCGCGAAGGCGGCAGCGCATTCGACAGCGATGTTGACTGACACAACGCTTTCGCGAGCAAGCCCGCTCCCTCATTTTTGTTCGAGGCGTACATAAGGACCGTGCTCCAACACCGTTGGCGGCGGCCAAAGATGGTCGTCGCACAACCTTTCGTCGCAAATCAAAACCTGGGGCGCAATACGCAGTCATGCTTGGCTTACGGCTTGCACACGCCGGTCGTAGCGGCCCCAGAACGACATAATTCTGACACGCCAGCCCCTCAAACTAACGCTTAAGGCCTCCAGCAATACGCTTGGTCAGTCACCGGAGATGTAACGTGTCAACTCTTAATGAAATCGCAGCGAACCACGCGAGAATGGCCAAGGCAAAAGAAGAGGAGGCGACCGGGTTGAATGAGCGACAGCTTCATATCGTGGGTGGTTTTGAAATCCCGTGCCTGGAGAAACAACAGCAGGTTCCGCTGCACCTGATGGCTGGTGTGCAGGACAACCACGTCGGGCAGGTAGCTGGTTTTTGATCTTCAGGACTCACCAAGCGTGACCTGCCGATACTGGCGCGGGGTGAAGCCGGTCAATGCCTTGAACTGGCGGGTGAAGGCGCTGTGGTCGGTATAGCCGCACTGCAGTGCGACTTCGGTGATGGGCATGTCGGTATGCAACAGGCGATGCGCGTGCTCCAGGCGAACCTTCTGGATCATCTGTCGCGGCGTCAGGTTGAACACGCGCTTGCAGTACCGTTCCAGTTGCGCCACTGAGATACCGGCGATCCGCGTCAGCTCGCTCAGGGTGACTCGCCGGTTGAAATGCGCGCGAATGTATTCGTCTACCGCGGCCAGCCGCTGGTAGGCGGGATGCGTCTCACTGGCCGATTGCAGGTCGACCGAGATCCCTGCCAGACCGATGATTTCACCGTTGCGGTTATACAACGGCCGCTCATGCGTCAGACACCAACCGGGTTCGCGACTGCCATACAGATGCAACTCCAGTTGATCCTCCAGGATGAAACCTTGCTCCAGGACCGTCGATCCTGTTCGGTGTAGCCGGGCCCCAACTGCGCTGGAAAGACTTCGGCGCTGGTTTTTCCGAGCAAGGGTTGCAAATGTTTCAGCCCACAGCGCTGCACCAACGTGCGGTTGGCCATGACGTAGCGCGCCTGTACATCCTGATAAAGATCGCCGCATTGGGAATCACATCCAGCATCGGCAATAGCAGTGCCACGCCCGCGAGCAATTCATCGATGGTTTGAGGACGACTTGCGTCATT
>NZ_NKJI01000034.1 GCF_002277815.1 Pseudomonas sp. ERMR1:02 | reverse complement strand
CCGTTCGATCAAACCTGAAGTTTTGCTGCTGATCGGTATCTGCACGCACTTGGGTTGCTCGCCAACATTCCGTCCCGAAGTCGCCCCCGCAGATCTGGGCAAGGATTGGGTAGGTGGTTATTTCTGCCCTTGCCACGGCTCCCATTACGACCTGGCTGGCCGTGTCTACAAGTCGCAACCTGCGCCTTTGAACCTGCCAGTTCCCCCGCATTCCTATGAGACCAATGACATCATCGTCATTGGCGTCGATACGGAGAAAGCGTGATGAGCAAGTTCATGGATTGGGTTGATGCGCGCTTTCCCGCGACCAAAATGTGGGAAGACCATCTCAGCAAGTACTACGCCCCGAAGAACTTCAACTTCTTCTATTTCTTTGGCTCCCTGGCACTGCTCGTTCTGGTCAACCAGATCGTGACAGGTGTCTGGCTGACCATGAGCTACACCCCGTCGGCGGAAGAAGCCTTTGCTTCCGTCGAATACATCATGCGCGACGTGGAGTACGGCTCGATCCTGCGTCTGCTGCACTCCACCGGCGCTTCGGCGTTCTTCATCGTGGTCTATCTGCACATGTTCCGTGGCTTGCTCTACGGTTCGTACCAGAAGCCGCGCGAGCTGGTGTGGGTCTTCGGCATGCTGATCTACCTGGCGCTGATGGCTGAAGCTTTCATGGGCTATCTGCTGCCGTGGGGCCAGATGTCCTACTGGGGTGCCCAGGTGATCATCTCGCTGTTCGGTGCGATTCCGGTCATCGGTAACGACTTGACCCAGTGGATCCGTGGTGACTACCTGATTTCCGGCATCACCCTGAACCGCTTCTTCGCGCTGCACGTGGTTGCCTTGCCAATCGTGATTCTCGGTCTGGTGGTGCTGCACATTCTGGCGCTGCACGAAGTGGGTTCGAACAACCCGGACGGCGTGGATATCAAGAAGCACAAGGACGAAAACGGCATACCTCTGGATGGCATTGCCTTCCATCCCTACTACACCGTGAAAGATATCGTCGGCGTGGTGGTGTTCCTGTTTGTCTTCTGTGCGATCGTGTTCTTCTTCCCGGAAATGGGCGGCTACTTCCTCGAGAAGCCGAACTTTGAAGTGGCAAACGCCTTCAAGACCCCAGAGCACATCGCTCCGGTCTGGTACTTCACACCGTTCTACGCGATTTTGCGCGCAATCCCGGACAAGCTACTCGGTGTTATCGCCATGGGCGCGGCCATTGCAGTGCTGTTTGTCTTGCCATGGCTGGACCGCAGCCCGGTCAAGTCGATGCGCTACAAAGGCTGGCTGAGCAAGATCTGGCTCTGGGTGTTTTGCATTTCGTTCGTGATCCTGGGTGTTTTGGGTGTATTGGCACCTACCCCTGAGCGTACGTTGCTGTCGCAGGTATGTACCTTCCTGTACTTCGCCTACTTCATTCTGATGCCGTTCTATACCAGGCTCGAGAAGACCAAACCGGTTCCGGAAAGGGTGACTGGCTGATGAAAAAGCTATTTGCTGTATTGATGCTTGCTGCGCTGCCAGTATTCGCTTTCGCTGCTGAACACGGTGGCCCGGAGCTTGAAAAGGTCGACATCGACGTGTCCGACAAGGCTGCCATGCAGGATGGCGCACGTACTTTCGCCAACTATTGCATGGGCTGCCACAGCGCCAAGTTCCAGCGCTACGAGCGTGTTGCCGATGATCTGGGCATTCCTCATGAGCTGATGCTCGAGAAGCTGGTGTTCACCGGCGCCAAGATTGGCGACCACATGAGCATTGGTATGCAGCCGGCTGACGCCAAGACCTGGTTCGGTGCGGCGCCGCCTGACCTGACTCTGGTGGCTCGGGTTCGCGGTACTGACTGGCTCTACGGTTACCTTAGGTCGTTCTATGAAGACCCGTCGCGTCCTTGGGGTGTGAACAACAAGGTCTTCCCGAACGTCGGCATGCCTAACGTCCTGGTCGGCTTGCAAGGTCGTCAGGTCGTCGGTTGCAAACAGGTACAAATCGTCGAAGACGGCAAGAAGCAATATGATCCGTTGACCGGTACGGCGCTGACCCATGAAGCGTGCGATCAGATGACCATCGTGCCGAAGAGCGGTTCTTTGAACGAAGAGCAGTTCGATGAGAAGGTCAAGAATCTGGTAACCTTCCTGGCTTACTCGGCTAACCCGGTTAAGCTGCAACATCAGCGCATCGGTACATATGTATTGCTGTACCTGGCGTTCTTCTTCGTATTCGCTTACTTGCTCAAGCGTGAATACTGGAAAGACGTGCACTGATAAAGCTTCAAGCTATTGCTGTTAATCGCGCGCGCCCAAGGGCGTCTCTGAAGGTGTAACGAGCCTGGCTAGCCAGGCGTTACGGGAGGCGTCCTCTGGGCGCGCTCGTTTTCCGCTTCCGATAATTTCTACAAGCGAGGAGGACCGCCATGGGCGTGACCAATCGGTTGGCCTGTTACTCCGACCCCGCCGACCACTATTCCCACCGAGTGCGAATCGTACTGGCAGAGAAGGGTGTCAGCGCCGAGATCATCTACGTGGAAGCTGGCCGCCAGCCGCCTAAACTGATCGAAGTGAACCCTTACGGCAGTTTGCCCACCCTGGTCGATCGTGACCTGGCGTTGTGGGAATCTACGGTGGTAATGGAATACCTGGATGAGCGTTACCCGCATCCGCCACTGTTGCCGGTTTATCCAGTGGCGCGTGCCAACAGTCGTCTGCTGATACATCGTATTCAACGAGACTGGTGTGGTCTGGTGGATCTGATTCTTGATACACGGACCAAGGAAGCTGCTCGTGCCGTGGCGCGTAAAGAGTTGCGCGAAAGCCTGACTGGCGTGTCACCGCTGTTCGCCGACAAGCCGTTTTTCCTCAGTGAGGAACAAAGCCTGGTGGATTGCTGCCTATTGCCAATACTCTGGCGATTACCGATTCTGGGTATAGAACTGCCGCGGCCTGCCAAGCCGCTGCTTGATTACATGGAGCGCCAGTTTGCGCGTGAGGCTTTCCAGGCGAGTCTGTCTGGTGTCGAACGCGACATGCGCTAAGGCTTAAGGAGCCGCTATGAACTCCAGTCGACCTTATCTGGTCCGCGCGCTCTACGAGTGGATTGTGGACAACGACTGCACCCCGCACATGCTGGTCAATTCCGAGTATCCGTCAGTGCAGGTGCCTCAGGGCTTTGCCAGTGACGGGCAGATTGTCCTGAACGTATCGCCACAAGCTGTGCGCCACCTGCACATGGACAACGAGGCTGTGAGCTTCGAAGGTCGCTTTGGTGGTGTGCCGCATACGCTGTATGTGCCTATCGCATCGATTCTGGGCATTTACGCTCGGGAGAACGGTCAGGGCATGGTGTTTGATCTGGAATCGCCTATGGAAGACGAGGAAGAGATTGAGCCGGATGACGATATCCCACCACCCGACAGCGAGCCGCCGCGTCCCAGCGGTCGGCCCAGTTTGAAAGTGGTGAAATAAAAAAGGGCGATCCGCAAGGATCGCCCTTTTTATTTCAGCGTCCCAAACGATGTAGGAGCAAGCTTGCTCGCGATGGACGTGAACGATAACGCGTGCTGTCTGAATGAATGCGTTTACCGAACGTTTTTCGCGAGCAAGCTCGCTCCTACAGGGGGCAGATGCGTATCAGTCGATGTATTCGAACAACTTCACGATCTTCTGCACCCCGGAAACCCCTTGCACCAGATTGGTCGCCTGAGCGGCTTCCTGTTTGGTCAGCAGGCCCAGCAGGTAAACGATGCCGTTCTCGGTGATGACCTTGATCCGCGAGCCCGGGATGTTCGCATCGGCGAGCATTTGGGTTTTGATCTTGGAGGTCAGCCAGGTGTCGTTCTGGCGGGCAAGGAAGCTGGAGGGCGGCAGGATCTGAATTTCGTTGTGCACAGTCTTCACGCGCTGAACGGCGGCTGCGGCCTGTTCGGCCTTGGCCTTGAGGTCTGCACGTGGAGTTTGTCCCGCAATCAGTACAACGCCGTTGAAACTGGTGACGACAATGTGCGAGTCATTGTCCAGGGCTGGATCGGCCTTGGCGATGTTCACGCCTACCTTGGTGTCGATCAGGGAGTCGTCGATCTTGCTGCCGAAGGTGCGGGTACCACGGTCATCTTCGATCGGTGCTTCGCGGCTGGCATTAACCACCGAGGTGCAGCCGCTGATGCCGAGGCACAGGGTCAGGGCCAGTAGGCCGAGGCGATTAGGGGTCATTCTTCACTCCCGAACAATTGGCTGTCGATCAAATCGCAAAGGCAATGGATCGCCAGCAGGTGGACTTCCTGAATACGTGCAGTGACGTTGGCCGGTACGCGAATCTCCACGTCTTCGGGCAATAGCAGTGACGCCATGCCGCCGCCATCGCGACCGGTCAATGCTACGACAATCATTTCGCGATCATGTGCGGCCTGGATCGCTTGAATAATGTTCGCCGAGTTACCGCTGGTGGAAATCGCCAGCAGTACGTCGCCTGGTTGGCCGAGGGCGCGGATCTGCTTGGAGAAGACTTCGTTGTAGCTGTAGTCGTTGGCGATCGAGGTTATCGTCGAGCTGTCGGTGGTCAGCGCGATGGCGGGCAGGCTCGGGCGCTCACGCTCGAAGCGGTTGAGCAGCTCGGACGAAAAGTGCTGGGCGTCACCGGCAGAGCCACCGTTGCCGCAGGAAAGCATTTTGCCTTCGTTGAGCAGGGCGTTGACCATGACCTGGCTGGCTTGCTCGATGTGCGGTGCAAGTACTTCCATCGCCTGTTGCTTGGTGTCGATACTGGCCTGAAAAAGCTGGCGAATTCGGGATTGCATGTCCATCTGTGTGACCTTAATGAGCGCGGCTGTCCGGCACGTGAATGTGCAGCCCGCAAAGCAAAGAGCAAAAGTGTTGGGTGTTGTCCGGTCCGGGGCGCAAGCGATCAGCTGTCGAAGGCATTCTGCAGCCAGTTCAACTGATCAAGGTCGCTATCAATGGCAACCACGTCGAAACGGCAAGGGGAGTTGGCCCAGCGCGACTCGCGCTGAAGAAAATACTGCGCGGCAAAAATCAGTTTCTGCCGTTTGCGCCCATCGATGCTATAGAGCGCGCCACCCCATTGAGTGTTTTTTCTGTAACGAACTTCAACGAATACTACTGTATCGCCATCTAGCATGACCAGATCAAGCTCGCCGCGTTTACACAACCAGTTCTGCGCCAGCAGGCGCAGACCTTGTTGTTGAAGATGGACGAGCGCCTGGCGCTCGGCATCTTTACCGCTTTGCTGGCGCGACCTGTCAGGCATCAGCGTGAGGTGTCCGGCAGGCGTTGAACCTGGCCGTTGACGAACTGTGCCCATGGCAGCTGTCGTACAACGCGCTGGTTCTGCGTCATGCCCAGGCTGCCCGATTGGCCTTCGATGCGGCTGTCCGGCAGGGCCTTGAGTTGCCCCAGGCGGGGCGCCAGGCGATAGGCGTCGACACCCATTGCATACAAGCGACCCAAGCTGCTGGCTGCTTGCGGCCATTGTGCTGTGACTTGTTTGCGCAGTGGATCATTGGCGTCCAGCAACCATGGAGTTTCGCAGAAGCGAATGCCGTTCATGTCGTTGTACTGGTTCACATCGCCGCTGGCGCTGAAGACGTGGGAAGTGGCGTAGACCGGAACGTCGCCCGCGTACTGGAAGTTCAGGGTCGGTTTGATCTGTTGAGCCTGTTGTGGCGTGGCGGCCAGGAAAATGAATTCGATGTCCTGGCGGCGCGAAGGCTGGGCGGCGACCTGCGAACCTACAGTGCTTTGCAGGCTCTTGGCGCGACCTTCGCTCTGGCGCAGCTGGAACATGTCGGCAATCTGCTGTGCCAATTGAACCGGCTGATCAACACGCTCGGTGGCGACGATGCTGCCGCCGTTGGCTTGCCAGTCCTGGCTGAACGCCCGAAGTACGCGGTCGCCCCATTCGCCTTTCGGTACCATGATGGCGGCGCGATGCAGGCCGTCGGCGCGGGCGCGACGGGATACTTCACGGGCTTCGTCTTCAGCGGCAAGACCGAACTGGAACAGTTGGGCCGGACCTTGCTCGCCTTCGCTGTAGTTCAGTGCCAAGGTGGTGATCGGCAATTGCGGGCGAGTGCTCAGCTGTTTGACCAGCGGCTTTTCCAGCGGACCGACGACCAGTTGCACGCCATCGGCCTGGGCCTTGCGATAGAACTCATCGAGAGAGGTCAGGCGCGAGCTGTCATAGAACTCGATGGCAGGCGGTTTCTGGCCGGCCTGTTGCGCCTGGTAGTGAGCGGCCATGAAACCTTCGCGTAATGCTTTGCCAACCGAGGCCAGCGGGCCGTCTTGAGGCAGCAGCAGGGCGATCTTGCTCAAAGGCTGGCCCGCCAGTTCCTTGAGTTTGGTCAGTGGTAGCGGCAGCTGAATGGCGGCCGGGTGTTTTGGGTTTTGCGCGCGCCAGTTGTCGATGGCGGTCTGTTGCTGTTCCAGGGTGCCGGCAGTTTTCACTGCCAGCGCCAAGGCCATCCAGCCGCCGAGATCGTCAGTGGTGTTGGGCTGCAACTGGTCGGTCGGCAGTGAGGCGATCAGTGCCCAGATCGCTTCATGGTTTTTGCTGGCGGCATCACCGCTGAGCATCGGTGCAATGAAGATGCGTTCCTTTGCGGCGGCCAGGGTCTGGCCATCGGCCTCAAGAGCGCGAGCGCGAACGGTGCCAGTGCGGACCTGTTGCTCTGGCGGCAATTCTGCCAGGCGCTGCATGCTCGGATGGCTCAAGGCTGTCAGCGCGGCTTTCGGCTGATTGCGGGTCATGGCCAATTCGGCAGCCAGTGTATTGGCGAACACCTGCTGGCCGGGCTTGAGTTGCTCCACGGGCACTTGCTGCAGGATTTGCGCGGATTGGGCGGCATTGCCCTGACGGTAGGCCAGGTCTGCTGCGCTCAGGCGCAACAGGGCAGCGTCTTCCGGCGATTTGCTTTGAGCTGCCTTCTCGAGCAGTTGCTCGATACTGGCATCCGGGGTCCGTGGTAGTTCGCCAAGGCTGGAGGAGGGCGAGCTGGCGCAAGCCGCCAACAAGGCAGCGAGGCAGAGGGCAGTGAACAGTCGCAGGCAAGCGATCATGTAAGTGTTCCTGATACTCGATCAAATTAGCGTGGAATTGTACCCAAGCACTGGCCGGGGCGCGATGCTACTGGCGTGAATCGATCAATTTAGCTCGTGCAAATGTTGCGATGCGGCAAAAAAGGCTGCAAAACCTGGTGTTGCTTGCGCATATCACGCGCGTCGCTACGCGCTACAATGGCGGCTTTATCGATCATGAGGTGTGCGCTTTGACTGCTCCAGGTGCTTTGAATTCCGCTGCTGGCTCGCTTTATGTGGTGGCGACGCCCATCGGCAACCTGGACGATATCAGTGCGCGTGCGCTGAAGATCCTGCGTGAGGTCGCGTTGATCGCCGCCGAGGACACCCGCCATTCACAGCGTTTGATGCAGCACTTCGGCATTCCTACACCGCTGGCGGCTTGCCATGAGCATAACGAGCGCGATGAAGGCAGCCGGTTTATTACCCGGCTACTCGCGGGTGACGATGTAGCGCTGATCTCCGATGCCGGAACACCGCTGATTTCCGATCCGGGTTATCACCTGGTGCGCCAGGCCCGTGCTGCCGGGATTAATGTGGTGCCGGTTCCGGGCGCCTGCGCCTTGATTGCGGCATTGTCAGCCGCCGGGCTGCCGTCGGATCGTTTCATCTTTGAAGGTTTTCTGCCGGCCAAGGCCGTGGGAAGGCGCGCTCGTCTGGAGGCGATAAAAGAAGAGCCGCGCACGCTGATTTTTTACGAAGCCCCGCACCGCATCCTCGAATGCCTTCAGGACATGGAACTGGTGTTCGGTGCCGACCGTCCCGCATTGCTGGCGCGCGAACTGACCAAGACGTTCGAAACCCTCAAAGGCTTGCCGCTGGCCGAGTTGCGCGAGTTCGTCGAGTCCGACAGTAATCAGCAACGCGGCGAGTGCGTAGTGCTCGTAGCGGGTTGGTCGGCTCCCGAGAGCGAGGACGCTGTCAGCAGCGAGGCGATGCGTATCCTCAACCTGTTGCTCGAAGAAATGCCGCTCAAGCGTGCCGCTGCATTGGCGGCGCAAATTACCGGTGAGCGCAAGAATGTTCTCTATCAGGTTGCGCTGGATAAACAGAAAGGCGAGTAAAACCCGACGCACTGGCATGGCCAAAGGCTTTTAGCGCTTGTTCTTCGGGCGCTCTGCCGTTAACCTTTGCGGCGGAGAGTCGATCGGACAGTCGCTGCCCTCTATGAAAATTAGGGGGGGAGGAAAGTCCGGGCTCCATAGGGCGAAGTGCCAGGTAATGCCTGGGAGGCGTGAGCCTACGGAAAGTGCCACAGAAAATAACCGCCTAAGCGCTTCGGCGCCGGTAAGGGTGAAAAGGTGCGGTAAGAGCGCACCGCACGTCTGGCAACAGTTCGTGGCTAGGTAAACCCCACTTGGAGCAAGACCAAATAGGGTCCCAAGGCGTGGCCCGCGCTGGGACCGGGTAGGTTGCTAAAGATGTCCAGTGATGGCCATCGTAGACGAATGACTGTTCAAGACAGAACCCGGCTTACAGATCGACTCTCCACCTTTTTTTCCGCTCTGCTTAAATCATTGAGCAGGTGTAGGTGATAGCAATTTCCCTCCCTGTAGATCATTGGCAGAAGGGTTTTTGTGATATCGATTAGCCTGCGCTGGTAACAAATGTATAAACTCAGCGAAGCACCGATTTTCCTCCCTTCAGATTCGTCGACAGAAACACTTTCGTAATACCGAAAAAATCTTACTCTTAATAAATTACTTTAACTTCCGAACGCAGCCTTCTGTGCTGATTCAAGTTATTGGGCGGTTTCATCTGCCGAATTCTCGTTACCCCCTTCTTTATGCTCCTAAATCTCAGTTCTGTAAGGGTTTTCCTTTAAAGCGCGCCTTGACGGTGTGGTGGGCGCATTCCTATAGTGTGCGCAAGTGGCGGAAAGTGGCATGAAGTGGGTTTTTTGAGAGCAAACCGGTAATATTTGGAGAAACGCTGACGTGTTTCGCGGAGCCAACGCTATCAGTCTCGATGCAAAGGGCCGTCTCGCCATGCCGAGCCGGTACCGTGACGAGCTCGTTTCGCGTAGTTCCGGTCAGTTAATCGTCACAATTGATGCCGTTGATCCGTGTTTGTGTGTTTACCCCTCGATGAGTGGGAAATTATTGAAACCAAACTGCGCGCACTGCCTTCCCTTCGCGAAGAGAACCGCCGTCTGCAACGTTTACTGATTGGTAATGCCGTCGACCTCGAGCTCGATGGCAGTGGTCGTTTTCTGGTTCCGCCGCGTCTTCGTGAATATGCCAAGTTGGATAAGCGCGCGATGTTGGTAGGCCAACTGAACAAGTTCCAATTGTGGGACGAGGATGCCTGGGATGCGGTTTCTGCCGCTGACCTTGCTGCTATTCAACAACCGGGCGCCATGCCTGATGAACTGCGTGATTTGATCCTGTGACTATTGATAGCGGCTTTAACCACATCACCGTACTGCTTGACGAAGCTGTCGAGGCTCTCGCCGTACGTCCTGATGGCTGTTATCTGGATGGCACGTTCGGGCGCGGCGGGCATAGCCGGATGATCCTCAGCCGGCTCGGTCCGGATGGTAGGTTGCTAGGGTTCGACAAAGATCCTCAAGCGATTGCCACCGGGCAGACGCTAGCGGCCGAAGACGGCCGCTTTGTCGTTGTACAGCGCAGCTTTGCCGAGCTTGGTTCCGAAGTTGCCGAGCGCGGCTTGCACGGCAAGGTCAGCGGCATTCTGCTCGACCTCGGCGTGTCTTCGCCGCAGCTCGACGACCCGGAGCGCGGCTTCAGTTTCCTCAATGACGGTCCCCTGGACATGCGCATGGACCCGTCTCGCGGGATCAGCGCGGCGGAGTTCGTCAACACCGCGCCCGCGGAAGAAATTGCCCGGGTGTTCAAGGAATACGGCGAAGAGCGTTTTTCCGGTCGCATGGCTCGCGCCGTTGCCGAGCGTCGTGACATCAAGCCATTCGAGCGCACCGCCGATCTGGCTGAAGTATTGAAAGTTGCCAACCCGGCCTGGGAAAAGGGCAAGAACCCTGCAACTCGTGCGTTCCAGGGCCTGCGTATTCACGTCAACAACGAACTGGGCGATCTGGAAGCCGGCCTCGAAGCCGCTCTGGAGTGCCTGGAAACAGGCGGTCGCCTGGTGGTAATCAGCTTCCACTCGCTGGAAGACCGTATCGTTAAGCTGTTCATGCGCAAACTGGTGAAAGGCGAAGCCGACAACCTGCCGCGCAACCTGCCGGTTCGGCATGTGCCCTTCGAACCGAAAATCAAAGTCCATGGCAAAGCGCAGACGGCCTCCGACGCCGAACTCAAGGCCAACCCACGTTCCCGTAGCGCTGTCATGCGTGTGGCGGAGAAGCTGCGGTGAGCAAGCTTTTCGCCAAGCCACTGCCCGGCGGAAGCTTTTTCATGCTGCTGCTGTTCGTTGGCGTGCTCGTATCTGCCATCGGCGTATCCTACAGCGCGCACTGGAACCGTCAGCTGCTGAACTCGCTTTACAACGAGTTGAGCGTGCGTGACAAGGCCCAGGCCGAATGGGGGCGGTTGATTCTTGAGCAGAGCACCTGGACCGCCCATAGCCGCATCGAAGTGCTGGCCACCGAACAGTTGAAAATGCGCATTCCCGGTGCCGCCGAAGTGCAGATGGTGGCGCCATGATGAAACTCGAAGGTGCACTCTTTCCGTGGCGGTTCCGCGTGGTACTGGGTCTGCTCGGTGTCATGGTGGCGGCGATCTCCTGGCGCATCATCGATCTGCAAGTAGTCGACCGCGATTTCCTCAAAGGTCAGGGTGACGCGCGCAGCGTTCGTCACATTCCTATTCCGGCTCACCGAGGACTAATTACGGACCGTAACGGCGAGCCGTTAGCCGTCAGTACGCCGGTTACCACCCTGTGGGCCAACGCCAAGGAAATGCAACTGGCCAAAGAAAAATGGCCAGCATTGGCCGCCGCGCTGGGGCAAGACCCGAAAGCCCTGGCCGAGCGTCTCGAGGCTCAAGCCAATAAAGAATTCATTACCTGGTGCGCGGGCTGACGCCCGAGCAGGGCCAGGCTGTGCTCGACTTGAAAGTACCGGGCGTTTACGGCATCGAAGAGTTCCGTCGTTTCTATCCGGCCGGTGAAGTCACTGCCCATATGGTCGGCTTTACCGACATCGATGACCATGGTCGAGAAGGTGTCGAGCTGGCCTATGACGAATGGCTGGCCGGGGTCCCCGGCAAGCGACAGGTCATCAAGGACCGGCGTGGCCGGTTGATCAAGGATGTCCAAGTCACCAAAAACGCCAAGGCCGGAAAGCCCTTGGCGTTGTCCATTGACCTGCGCCTGCAATATCTGGCTAACCGCGAATTGCGTAATGCGATCATCGAAAACGGCGCCAAGGCCGGCAGTCTGGTGATCATGGACGTGAAGACCGGCGAGATCCTCGCGATGGTCAACCAGCCGACCTACAACCCGAACAACCGTCGCAACCTGCAACCGGCGATGATGCGTAACCGCGCGATGATCGACGTGTTCGAGCCAGGTTCGACCATGAAGGCGATCTCCATGAGCGCCGCCATTGAAACCGGGCGCTGGAAGCCAAGCGATACCGTCGAGGTGTATCCGGGCAGCTTGCAGATTGGTAAATACACCATCAAGGACGTATCCAAGACCGAAGGCCCGGTGCTCGACCTGACCGGCATCCTGATCAATTCCAGTAACGTCGGCATGAGTAAGGTCGCGTTCGATATCGGTGGGGAAACCATTTTCCGCCTGGCGCAGAAAGTCGGTCTCGGCCAGGACACTGGCCTCGGCTTCCCGGGCGAGCGTGTCGGCAACCTGCCTAACTATCGCGAGTGGCGCAAGGCCGAGACGGCCACACTGTCCTATGGCTACGGCATTTCGGTGACGGCGATCCAGTTGGTTCACGCCTTCTCGGCGCTGGCCAACAACGGCCGCCTTGCGCCGCTGACACTGATCAAAACCGACAAAGCGCCGCAAACCACCCAGGTGTTGCCGGAAGCTGTAGCGAAAACCATGCAAGGCATGCTGCAACAAGTGATCGAAGCTCCGCGCGGTGTGTTCCGAGCGCAGGTGCCGGCGTATCACGTAGGCGGCAAGTCCGGTACTGCGCGTAAGACGTCGGTGGGCACCAAAGGCTATGCCGAGAACTCTTATCGCTCGTTGTTCGCCGGTTTCGGCCCGATGAACGATCCGCGTTACGCCATCGTCGTGGTGATCGATGAGCCGACCAAGGCCGGATACTTCGGTGGTCTGGTATCGGCGCCGGTGTTCAGCCGCGTGATGTCCGGCACCCTGCGCCTGATGAACGTCACCCCTGACAATCTGCCACCTGTTCAACAAGCCAACGCCACCCCGGTCGTTCCGCTGAAAGCCAATGGAGGGCGCGGCTAATGTCATTAAGTCTGAACAAGATTTTCCCCCACGCCGGCCACGATCTGTTGATCCGTGAATTGGCACTGGACAGTCGAAACGTACGTGCTGGTGATCTGTTTCTCGCTGTGCCGGGCGGTAAATTCGATGGCCGTGCACACATAAACGATGCATTGCTGCGCGGTGCCGCCGCCGTGGCTTATGAAGTGGAAGGCGTCACCGTGCTGCCGATCACCGACGTGCCGTTGATTCCGGTCAAGGGACTGGCGACGCAGCTGTCGGATATCGCCGGACGTTTCTATGGCGAACCTAGCCATCACCTGAACCTGATCGGCGTGACCGGGACTAATGGCAAAACCAGTGTGACCCAGTTGGTCGCCCAGGCGCTGGACCTGCTCGGCCAGCACTGCGGCATCGTGGGCACCTTGGGATCCGGTTTCTACGGAGCGCTGCAAAGCGGCCTGCACACCACGCCGAATCCAATCGCCGTACAAGCGACCCTTGGCGACCTGAAAAAAGCTGGGGCCAAAGCAGTGGCCATGGAAGTCTCGTCCCACGGTCTGGATCAAGGCCGGGTCACCGCGCTGGCATTCGATGTGGCGGTGATGACCAACCTGTCCCGCGATCATCTGGATTACCACGGCACCATGCAGGCCTATGGTGAAGCCAAGGCCAAGCTGTTCGCCTGGAACGATTTGAAATGCCGGGTGGTTAACCTCGATGACGATTTCGGCCGGCAACTGGCCGCCGATAAACGTGAATCGCGGCTGATCACCTACAGCCTGCTCGATAGCAGCGCCTACCTGTATTGCCGCGAAGCGCAGTTCGATGACGAAGGTGTGCGCGCAACGCTGGTCACGCCTCAGGGTGAGCACCATCTACGCAGCACCTTGCTCGGTCGTTTCAACCTGAGCAACGTGCTGGCCGCGGTCGGCGCCTTGCTCGGTCTGGATTACGCCCTCGACGAAATCCTCAAGGTGCTGCCGAAACTGGAAGGCCCGGTCGGTCGTATGCAGCGCCTCGGTGGCGGCACTCAACCGCTGGTGGTAGTCGATTACGCCCACACCCCGGATGCCCTGGAAAAAGTCCTGACGGCCCTGCGGCCACACGTCAAAGGCCGTTTGCTGTGCCTGTTCGGCTGTGGCGGCGACCGCGATCGCGGCAAGCGTCCGCTGATGGCGCAAGTGGTCGAGCGTCTGGCCGATGGCGTGCTGGTCACCGACGACAACCCGCGTACTGAAGACCCGTCGATTATTTTGATGACATCCGCGCAGGTTTTGCCGCTGTGGATAAAGTCACCTTCGTTGCTGGCCGTGGCCAGGCGATTGCCCGGTTGATCGCTAACGCTTCGGCAGATGACGTGATCGTGTTGGCCGGCAAAGGGCACGAGGACTATCAGGAAATCAACGGCGAGCGTCATGCCTTCTCTGATCTGGTCGAGGCCGATCATGCCTTGACCGCCTGGGAGGTGGCCCATGCTTAAAGCCTTGAAACTCAGCGAACTGACCGGTGTATTGAAGGGCCGTTTGATCGGTGCCGATGCCAGCTTCGACGGCGTCAGCATCGACAGTCGAGCAATCAAACCGGGTCAGCTGTTTATTGCCCTGGCCGGCCCGCGCTTCGATGGTCATGACTATCTCAATGACGTGGCAGCCAAAGGCGCCGTCGCGGCATTGGTCGAGCGCGAAGTCGCCGACAGCGCGCTGCCGCAGTTGCTGGTCAGCGATACCCGTCAGGCATTGGGGCAACTGGGTGCACTGAATCGTGCGGCCTACAGCCATCCAGTTGCAGCCATCACTGGTTCCAGCGGCAAGACCACGGTTAAGGAAATGCTTGCGAGCATCTTGCGGACCCGCGGTCCGGTGCTTGCGACCCGCGGCAACCTGAACAACGACCTGGGCGTTCCTTTGACCCTGCTCGAACTGGCGCCGCAACACACTGCCGCTGTGATCGAACTCGGTGCTTCGCGCCTGGGCGAAATTGCCTACACCGTCGGCATGACCAAGCCCCACGTGGCCATTCTCAACAACGCCGGGACCGCCCATGTTGGCGAGTTCGGCGGCCCGGAAAAAATCGTCGAAGCCAAGGGCGAGATTATTGAAGGGCTGGATGCCGATGGCGTCGCCGTTCTCAATCTGGATGACAAGGCGTTCGAGATCTGGAAGAAACGCGCAGCCGGTCGCAAGGTGCTGACGTTCGCCTTGAGCAATAGCAGCGCAGACTTCCATGCCAGTGACCTGGCCACTGATGCTCGTGGTTGCCCGGCGTTCAATTTGCACACACCGGAAGGTGTAGAGCGCGTTCAATTGAACCTGCTCGGCACCCATAACGTCGCCAACGCCATGGCCGCCGCGGCTGCCGCCCATGCTCTGGGCGTGTCGCTGTTCGGCATCGCCACCGGCCTCGGCGCGGTGCAACCGGTCAAGGGTCGCACTGTCGCGCAACTGGCCAGCAATGGCATGCGCGTGATCGATGACACTTACAACGCGAACCCCACCTCCATGTGCGCCGCCGTTGATATACTCGCCGGCTTTTCCGGCCGCACCGTCCTGGTGCTCGGGGATATCGGCGAGTTGGGCGATTGGGCGGAGCAGGGGCACCGCGACGTGGGCGAGTACGCCCGTGGCAAGGTTTCTGCGCTGTACGCCGTTGGGCCATTGATGCTTCACGCCGTCAATGCCTTCGGTCCACAGGCCTTTCACTTCAGCACGCAGGCTGAGCTGATCAAGGCACTGGGCGCCGAGCAAGACACAAACACCACTATTTTGATCAAGGGCTCGCGCAGCGCTGCGATGGAAAACATCGTCGCCGCTTTGTGCGGGACCAGTCTGGAGAAACATTAATGCTGCTGCTGTTAGCGGAGTATCTACAACAGTTCTACAAAGGCTTCGCGGTCTTCCAGTACCTGACCCTGCGCGGGATTCTCGGTGTGCTGACCGCGCTGGTTTTGTCGCTGTGCTATGGCCCGTGGATGATCCGCACCCTTCAGAACCGTCAGATCGGTCAGTCCGTTCGCAACGACGGTCCGCAATCGCACCTGTCCAAGTCGGGCACCCCGACCATGGGCGGCGCACTGATCCTTTCGTCCATCGGTGTCAGCACCCTGCTATGGGCTGACCTGACCAACCGCTATGTCTGGGTCGTGTTGCTGGTAACGCTGCTGTTCGGCGCCATCGGTTGGGTCGACGACTACCGCAAGGTGATCGAGAAGAACTCCCGTGGCTTACCGAGCCGCTGGAAGTACTTCTGGCAGTCGGTGTTCGGTCTGGGCGCAGCGATCTTCCTTTATATGACTGCCGCGACGCCGGTGGAAACCACGCTGATTCTGCCGATGCTCAAGGACTACAGCATTGCGCTGGGCGCAGGCTTCATCGTCTTGACGTATTTCGTAATCGTCGGTTCAAGCAACGCGGTCAACTTGACCGACGGTCTCGACGGCCTGGCGATCATGCCGACGGTGATGGTCGGCGGTGGCCTGGGGATCTTCTGCTACCTGTCGGGTAACGTGAAATTCGCTGAGTACCTGCTCATCCCTTACGTACCGGGCGCGGGTGAGCTGATCGTGTTCTGCGGCGCGCTCATTGGTGCGGGCCTCGGCTTCCTGTGGTTCAACACCTATCCGGCACAAGTCTTCATGGGGGACGTCGGCGCACTGGCGCTGGGCGCGGCCCTGGGCACCATCGCCGTGATCGTCCGTCAGGAAATCGTCCTGTTCATCATGGGCGGCGTATTCGTGATGGAGACCCTGTCCGTCGTCATTCAAGTTGCGTCCTTTAAGCTGACCGGTCGCCGCGTATTCCGCATGGCGCCGATTCACCACCACTTTGAACTCAAGGGCTGGCCCGAGCCACGCGTGATCGTCCGTTTCTGGATCATCACCGTGATTCTCGTGCTGATCGGCCTTGCCACCCTGAAGCTGAGGTAGAAACACGTGTCTCTGATCGCTTCTGACCACTTCCGCATCGTTGTCGGCCTCGGCAAGAGCGGCATGTCCCTGGTTCGCTTCCTGGCGAACCGGGGCGTGGCGTTTGCCGTGGCCGATACGCGGGAAAATCCACCGGAACTGGCCACGCTCAAGCGTGACTATCCGCACGTGGAAGTGCGTTGTGGCGAGCTGGACGTCGAGTTCCTGTGCCGTGCCGACGAGCTCTACGTGAGCCCCGGCCTGGCACTGGCGACCCCGGCCCTGCAGGCTGCCGCTGCCCGTGGCGTGAAACTGTCCGGTGACATCGAACTGTTCGCGCGTAACGCGAAAGCGCCGATCGTGGCCATCAGCGGTTCCAACGCGAAAAGCACCGTGACCACCCTGGTCGGCGAGATGGCGGCTGCGGCCGGCAAACGTGTCGCCGTTGGCGGTAACCTCGGCACGCCGGCGCTGGACCTGCTTCGCGACGACGTCGAGCTGTACGTGATGGAGTTGTCGAGCTTTCAGCTGGAAACCACTGATCAACTCAACGCCGAAGTGGCGACCGTGCTGAACATCAGCGAAGACCACATGGACCGCTACAGCGGTCTGCCGGCCTACCATCTGGCCAAACACCGGATCTTCCGTGGGGCAAGACAGTTCGTGGTTAACCGCCAGGATGCCTTGAGTCGTCCGCTGATGGGCGAGGGTCAGCCGTGCTGGACCTTCGGCCTGACCAAGCCGGACTTCAAGGCCTTCGGTCTGCGCGAAGAACACGGTGAGAAGTACCTGGCCTTCGAATTCCAGAACCTGATGCCGGTGCGCGAGCTGAAAGTCCGCGGTGCCCACAACCAGTCCAACGCCCTGGCGGCATTGGCGCTCGGCCACGCTGTCGGCCTACCGTTCGACGCCATGCTTTCGGCCTTGCGCAATTTCGCCGGGCTCGAGCATCGCTGCCAGTGGGTACGTGACCTCGATGGCGTGGGCTATTACAACGACTCCAAAGCCACTAACGTCGGTGCCGCTCTGGCCGCCATCGAAGGCCTGGGTGCGGACATCGATGGCAAAGTCGTGCTGATTGCCGGTGGCGACGGCAAGGGCGCCGAGTTCAAGGATCTGCGCGATCCGGTGGCGGCCAACTGCCGCGCCGTCATTCTGATGGGCCGTGATTCCGACAAGATCGGTGAGGCTATCGGCGATGGCGTGCCGTTGATTCGCGTCGGCTCGCTGGTCGAAGCCGTGGAACAATGTCGCGCTACTGCTCAATCGGGTGATGTGGTGCTGCTGTCGCCGGCCTGCGCCAGTTTCGACATGTTCAAGAACTACGAAGACCGTGGTCACCAGTTCGTCCGCGCAGTGGAGGATCTGGCATGAGCCTCAAAGGCATCATCAAGCCGTATCCATCGCCGCTTATCACCGGACGCGGTATCGACCTCGACTTCCCGATGCTCGCCGGTTGCCTGGCGCTGCTCGGCCTCGGATTGATCATGATTGCATCGGCGTCGACCGAGGTGGCGGCGGTGCAGTCGGGCAGTCCCCTGTATTACATGATTCGCCACCTTATCTACGTTGTGCTGGGCCTGGGTGCCTGCATCGTCACCATGATGATTCCGATCGCCACCTGGCAACGCCTCGGCTGGCTGATGCTGCTGGGTGCGTTCGGTTTGCTGGTGATGGTGATCGTTCCGGGGATCGGCCGTGAAGTGAACGGTTCGATGCGCTGGATCGGCTTCAGCTTCTTCAACGTGCAGCCTTCCGAGATCGCCAAGGTGTTCGTGGTGATTTACCTCGCCGGTTATCTGGTGCGTCGTCAGAAAGAAGTGCGAGAAAGCTGGATGGGCTTCTTCAAGCCATTCATCGTTCTGTTGCCGATGGCTGGCCTGTTGCTGATGGAGCCGGACTTCGGTGCCACCGTCGTGATGATGGGGGCTGCCGCGGCGATGCTGTTCCTTGGCGGGGTCGGGCTGTTCCGCTTTTCCTTGATGGTTGTCCTGGCTGTCGGGGCGGTGGTGTTGTTGATTCAAATGCAGCCGTATCGAATGGCGCGCCTGACCAACTTTGCCGATCCGTGGGCCGACCAGTTCGGTGCCGGCTATCAGTTGTCTCAAGCATTGATCGCTTTCGGTCGCGGCGAGTGGCTAGGCGTTGGCCTGGGCAACAGCGTGCAAAAACAGTTCTACCTGCCGGAAGCCCACACCGACTTCGTGTTCTCGGTCCTGGCCGAAGAACTGGGTGCCGTGGGCTCGTTGTGCACGGTAGCGCTGTTCGTCTTTGTCTGTATCCGTGGCATGTACATCGGTCTGTGGGCCGAGAAAGCCAAGCAATTCTTCGCGGCCTATGTGGCGTACGGCTTGTCGTTCCTGTGGATCGGTCAGTTCCTGATCAACATTGGGGTGAACGTCGGTCTGCTTCCGACCAAGGGTCTGACTTTGCCATTCCTCAGTTATGGCGGCAGTTCGTTGGTGATCTGCTGCGCCTGTCTTGGCTTGTTGCTGCGCATCGAGTGGGAGAGTCGAACCCACCTGGGCAGTGAGGAGATGGAGTTCCATGAGAGCGACTTCGCAGAGGAGCCGAATCATGGGCGCTAACGTTCTGATCATGGCTGGCGGCACCGGTGGTCACGTGTTCCCGGCGCTGGCCTGTGCTCGCGAGTTCCAATCCCGCGGTTATACCGTGCACTGGCTCGGCACGCCGCGTGGCATCGAGAACGATCTGGTTCCGGCGGCCGGCATCGAACTGCATCGGATCAACGCCAGCGGTCTGCGCGGCAAGGGCAAATTGTCCCTGCTCAAGGCGCCGTTCATGTTGCTCAAATCTGTTTTGCAGGCGCGGGCGATCATTCGTGGGTTGCGCCCGGTTTGTGTGGTCGGTTTTGGTGGTTATGTGACCGGGCCTGGCGGTGTTGCTGCCAAACTGGCCGGTGTGCCGGTGATCGTCCACGAGCAGAACGCTGTGGCCGGTACCGCCAATCGGTTGCTGGTGCCGTTGGCCGCCCGAGTCTGTGAAGCGTTCCCCGACACCTTTACCCTGTCGAGCAGCCGCCGGACCACTGGTAATCCGGTGCGCACCGAGCTGTTCCTCGATACACCGCGACCAGCCCTGGGCGGTCGCAAGGCGCGTTTGCTGATCCTGGGCGGAAGCCTGGGTGCAGAGCCGTTGAACAAGTTGCTGCCTGAAGCCTTGTCGCAAGTCGCCGTCGACTTGCGTCCGGACGTGTTCCATCAGGCCGGCAAAAACCACGATGAAGTGACTGCAGAGCGCTATCGCGCGGCTGGCGTCGAGGCGCAAGTGCAGCCTTTCATCAAAGACATGGCCCAAGCCTATGGCTGGGCCGACCTGGTGGTATGCCGCGCAGGTGCGCTGACCATCAGTGAACTGGCTGCCGCCGGTCTGCCCTCGATGCTGGTGCCCTTGCCCCACGCGATCGACGATCACCAGACCCGCAATGCCGATTATTTGGCCCGTGAAGGCGCTGCCTTCCTGATGCCGCAAAGAACGACTGGCGCAGCGGATCTTGCCGCACGCCTGACAGAGGTCCTGATGCAACCACAACGACTCAACGATATGGCCACTGCGGCCCGCCGCCTGGCCAAGCCCGATGCCACCCGTAACGTGGTCGATACCTGCCTGGAGGTGGCTCATGGTTGAGAATAAGAAAGCCATGCCACAACCGGAAATGCGCCGCATCCGTCGCATCCACTTCGTCGGGATTGGCGGTGTGGGCATGTGCGGAATTGCCGAAGTGTTGTTGAACCTGGGCTATGAAGTGTCCGGTTCCGACCTGAAAGCCTCGCCGGTCACCGAGCGCCTGGAATCCTTCGGCGCACAGATTTTCATCGGCCACCGCGCCGAAAACGCTGCCGCCGCCGACGTGCTGGTGGTGTCTAGTGCCGTGAACACTTCCAACCCGGAAGTCGCCACCGCGCTGGAACGCCGCATTCCAGTGGTGCCGCGCGCAGAAATGCTGGCCGAGCTGATGCGCTATCGCCACGGCATCGCCGTCGCCGGTACCCATGGCAAAACCACCACCACCAGCCTGATCGCTTCGGTGTTCGCCGCCGGTGGCCTGGATCCGACCTTCGTTATCGGTGGTCGTCTGAATGCCGCGGGCACCAATGCCCAGCTCGGTACCAGCCGTTACCTGATCGCCGAAGCCGACGAAAGCGATGCCAGTTTCCTGCACTTGCAGCCGCTGGTGGCCGTGGTCACCAACATCGACGCCGATCACATGGCGACCTACGACGGTGACTTCAACAAACTGAAGAAAACCTTCGTCGAGTTCCTCCACAACCTGCCGTTCTATGGTCTGGCTGTGGTGTGCCTGGACGACCCTGTGGTGCGTGAAATTCTGCCATTGGTGAAACGTCCGACTGTCACTTACGGCTTTGGCGACGACTGTGATGTGCGCGCAATCAATGTGCGTCAGCAGGGCATGCAGACCTTCTTCACCGTGCTGCGCCCTGACCGCGAACCGCTGGACGTGTCGGTGAACATGCCGGGTAACCACAACGTACTCAACTCGCTGGCGACCATTTGCATTGCCAGCGACGAAGGCGTTAGCGATGAAGCTATCGTCCAGGGTCTGTCCGGGTTCCAGGGCGTTGGTCGACGCTTCCAGGTCTACGGCGAACTGCCGGTGGATGGCGGCAACGTGATGCTAGTCGACGACTACGGCCACCACCCGACCGAAGTCGCGGCAGTGATCAAGGCCGTGCGCGGTGGCTGGCCGGAGCGCCGACTGGTGATGGTCTATCAGCCGCACCGCTACAGCCGCACCCGCGACCTGTACGACGACTTCGTCAATGTACTGGCCGACGCCAACGTGCTGCTGCTGATGGAAGTCTATCCGGCCGGTGAAGAGCCGATCCCGGGTGCCGACAGCCGCAAGCTCTGCAACAGCATCCGCCAGCGCGGTCAGCTCGACCCGATCTACATCGAACGGGGTGTCGACCTTGCGCCGCTGGTCAAGCCGCTGTTGCGTGCCGGCGACATTCTGCTGTGCCAGGGCGCTGGTGATATCGGCGGTCTCGCACCAAAGCTGTTGAAAAGTGAGTTGTTCGCCGGTGCCGTTGCTGCGCCGGTCGAGGGGAAGTTGAAATGACTGCTGCCTACGCCAACCTCGTCTCCACTATCGCACCGAAAGATTTCGGCCGTGTCGCCGTTCTGTTCGGTGGCAAGAGTGCCGAGCGCGAAGTGTCCCTGAAGTCGGGCAACGCCGTTCTTGATGCGCTGCAAAGCGCAGGTGTAGATGCGTTCGGCCTCGACGTGGGCGATGACCTTCTGCAGCGTTTACTGAACGAAAAAATCGACCGCGCCTTCGTCATCCTCCACGGTCGTGGCGGTGAAGACGGCAGCATGCAGGGCCTGCTCGAATGCCTGGGCATTCCTTACACCGGCAGCGGCATCCTCGCGTCGGCACTGGCCATGGACAAGCTGCGCACCAAGCAGGTGTGGCACAGCCTGGGTATTCCGACGCCACGTCACGCAGTACTGAGCAGCGAGGCCGATTGTATTTCGGCGGCCACGGAACTGGGCTTCCCTTTGATCGTCAAACCGGCCCATGAAGGTTCGAGCATCGGGATGGCCAAAGTGACTTGCGCGTCCGAATTGATCGACGCATGGAAAGCCGCCAGTACCTACGATTCGCAGGTGTTGGTCGAGCAATGGATTCAAGGTCCGGAGTTCACCATCGCCACCCTGCGTGACCAGGTGTTGCCTCCGATTGCCCTGGGCACGACGCACAGTTTCTACGACTACGACGCCAAGTACATCGCCAACGATACCCAGTACCGCATTCCGTGCGGGCTGGACAGCGCCAAGGAAAAACAACTCATGGACCTCACGGCAAAAGCCTGTGAGGCGCTGGGTATCGCCGGTTGGGGCAGGGCGGACGTGATGCAGGACGCCGAAGGGCAGTTCTGGTTCCTGGAGGTCAACACTGCACCAGGCATGACCGATCACAGTCTGGTTCCGATGGCGGCCCGTGCTGCCGGTCTGGATTTCCAGCAGCTGGTTCTGGCCATTCTGGCTGCGAGTGTTGCTGGCGACGCTGCCAGTAATGTAGAGCCGCGAGGTTAAGACCATGCAAGGCGCACAGTTGAGACATCAGCCCCCCGCACCGACCGGCCGCAAGCCGGTACCACGGGGTGCCAGCCGAATGGAGGCCAAAGAGCCGATGTCTGCGCGCCTGCCGAAAGCCAATTTCGGCTTTCTCAAAAGCCTGTTCTGGCCAGTGCTGTTGGTGGCGCTGGGATTCGGTACTTACGAGGGCGCGCAACGGTTACTGCCGTATGCCGACCGACCGATTACGAAGATCAACGTGCAGGGCGACTTGAGTTACATCAGCCAGCAAGCGGTGCAGCAGCGGATCGCCCCTATGTGGCGTCGAGCTTCTTCACCGTCGACCTGGCGAGCATGCGCACCGAGCTGGAACAGATGCCATGGATTGCCCACGCCGAAGTGCGGCGGGTGTGGCCGGATGAAGTGGTGATCCGCCTGGAAGAACAACTACCGGTGGCTCGCTGGGGCGACGAATCGCTGTTGAACAACCAGGGGCAGGCGTTCACGCCGCGTGAGTTGGCGAACTACGAACATCTGCCACAGCTGTTTGGCCCACAGCGGGCTCAACAGCAAGTAATGCAGCAATATCAGGTACTGAGCCAGATGCTCAGACCATTGGGCTTCTCGATTGCACGCCTGGAGTTGCGCGAACGAGGAAGCTGGTTCCTGACCACCGGCCCCGGCAGTGCGGGCCCCGGAATCGAACTGCTGCTGGGACGCGGCAACCTGGTGGAAAAGATGCGCCGTTTCATTGCCATCTATGACAAGACGCTCAAAGAGCAGATTACGAACATTGCGCGCATCGATCTGCGCTACGCCAACGGCCTCGCTGTTGGCTGGCGGGAACCTGTAGCGCCTACGACAGCCCAACCCGCTGTCGCGAAGAATTAAGAGAGGCAGGACCCATGGCAAACGTGCAAAGCGGCAAAATGATCGTCGGTCTCGATATCGGCACCTCCAAGGTGGTGGCGCTGGTCGGAGAGGTTTCGGACGACGGCACGCTGGAAATTGTCGGGATCGGTACGCATCCGTCCCGTGGCCTGAAGAAAGGCGTGGTGGTGAACATCGAGTCCACCGTGCAGTCGATCCAGCGCGCCATCGAAGAAGCTCAGTTGATGGCCGGTTGCCGCATCCACTCGGCGTTCGTTGGCGTGGCTGGCAATCACATCCGCAGCCTGAACTCCCACGGCATCGTGGCGATTCGTGATCGCGAAGTCAGCTCCGCCGACCTCGAGCGCGTGCTCGACGCAGCCCAGGCTGTGGCGATCCCTGCCGATCAGCGCGTGCTGCACACCCTGCCGCAGGATTACGTGATCGATAACCAGGAAGGCGTCCGCGAGCCTCTGGGCATGTCCGGCGTTCGTCTGGAAGCCAAGGTTCATGTGGTCACCTGCGCCGTCAACGCCGCACAGAACATTGAGAAATGCGTGCGTCGCTGCGGCCTGGAAATCGACGACATCATTCTCGAGCAACTGGCTTCCGCGTACTCGGTGCTGACCGATGACGAGAAAGAACTGGGCGTATGCCTGGTGGACATCGGCGGTGGCACCACCGACATCGCGATCTTCACCGAAGGCGCGATCCGTCACACCGCGGTGATCCCGATTGCGGGCGATCAGGTGACCAACGATATCGCCATGGCGCTGCGTACTCCGACCCAGTACGCCGAAGAAATCAAGATTCGCTACGCCTGCGCCCTGGCCAAGCTGGCCGGTGCCGGTGAAACCATCAAGGTGCCAAGTGTTGGCGACCGTCCGCCACGCGAACTGTCCCGTCAGGCCCTGGCCGAAGTGGTCGAGCCGCGTTACGACGAGCTGTTCACGCTGATCCAGGCAGAGCTGCGTCGCAGTGGCTACGAAGACCTGATTCCGGCGGGCATCGTGTTGACCGGCGGTACGGCGAAGATGGAAGGCGCCACGGAACTTGCCGAGGAAATCTTCCACATGCCGGTGCGCCTGGGCGTGCCTCATGGCGTGAAAGGCCTGGATGACGTGGTCCGCAATCCGATTTATTCCACCGGTGTCGGCCTGTTGATGTACGGCCTGCAGAAGCAATCCGACGGCATTTCGTTCTCGGGTATCGGTAGCCGCGACAGCTACAGCAACGAAGAACCGAAAGGTGCCTTGCTCGATCGCATCAAGAGCTGGGTCCAGGGCAATTTCTAAGATTTACCGCAGCACCGTTGCACCGTTGTAGATACAGGCAGTAGGCGAAAAAACTAGAGAACGTAGAGGAGAGGGAAAATGTTTGAACTCGTAGACAACATCCCCGCAAGCCCGGTAATTAAGGTTATCGGTGTAGGCGGTGGCGGCGGCAACGCCGTGAATCACATGGTCAAGAGCAACATTGAAGGCGTCGAGTTCATCTGCGCCAACACTGATGCCCAGGCGCTGAAGGGCATCACCGCGCGGACCATCCTGCAACTGGGTACTGGCGTGACCAAAGGTCTGGGCGCCGGCGCCAACCCTGAAGTAGGACGTCAGGCCGCTCTCGAAGACCGTGAGCGCATTGCCGAAGTCCTGCAGGGCACCAATATGGTGTTCATCACCACCGGCATGGGTGGCGGTACCGGTACCGGTGCTGCGCCGATCATTGCCGAAGTGGCCAAGGAAATGGGGATCCTCACCGTTGCGGTGGTGACCCGTCCGTTCCCGTTCGAAGGCCGCAAGCGCATGCAGCTCGCCGACGAAGGCATTCGTCTGCTGTCTGAAAGCGTCGACTCGTTGATCACTATTCCCAACGAGAAGCTGCTGACCATCCTCGGTAAAGACGCCAGCCTGCTGTCGGCTTTCGCCAAGGCTGACGATGTACTGGCCGGTGCCGTTCGCGGTATCTCCGATATCATCAAGCGTCCGGGCATGATCAACGTCGACTTTGCCGACGTACGTACCGTGATGAGCGAAATGGGCATGGCGATGATGGGCACTGGCTGCGCCAGCGGTCCGAACCGTGCACGTGAAGCGACTGAAGCGGCCATCCGCAACCCGTTGCTCGAAGACGTGAACCTGCAAGGTGCACGCGGTATCCTGGTGAACATCACCGCCGGTCCTGACCTGTCCCTGGGTGAGTACTCCGACGTGGGTAGCATCATCGAAGCCTTCGCTTCCGAGCACGCCATGGTCAAGGTCGGTACCGTTATCGATCCGGACATGCGCGACGAGTTGCACGTGACTGTCGTTGCTACAGGTTTAGGCGCTAAAATCGAGAAGCCTGTGAAGGTCATCGATAATACCGTTCACACCTCGATGGCTTCCCAGCCACAACAACAGGCCCCTGTTCGTCAGGAAGCTCCAGCGGTTAACTACCGTGACCTGGACCGTCCGACCGTCATGCGCAACCAGGCTCAGGCCGGTGCTGCGGCTGCCGCGAAGATGAATCCGCAAGATGATCTGGACTACCTGGACATCCCGGCATTCCTGCGTCGTCAGGCCGATTGATGAAATGTATCAGGGCTATGAAGGTGATTGGTGTTCAGCAAAGGCGTGGTCTGCTATCATCGCCAGCCTTTGTTGATACCAGTTCGCAATTTGCGCTGAAGCGGCCCAAGCCATGATTAAACAACGCACACTGAAAAATATTATCCGTGCCACAGGTGTAGGTCTGCACTCCGGGGAGAAGGTTTACCTGACCCTCAAGCCTGCGCCGATAGACACAGGAATCGTCTTTCGCCGTGCCGACCTCGATCCAGTGGTCGAGATCCCGGCTCGTGCGGCCAACGTCGGTGAGACAACCATGTCAACGACGCTGGTCAACGGTGACGTCAAGGTGGATACGGTTGAGCATTTGCTTTCGGCCATGGCTGGCCTGGGCATCGATAACGCCTACGTCGAGCTCTCCGCGTCCGAAGTCCCGATCATGGATGGTAGCGCTGGACCCTTCGTATTTCTGATTCAGTCGGCTGGCCTGGAAGAACAGGACGCCGCCAAGAAGTTCATTCGTATCCTGCGGGAAGTGACAGTGGAGGACGGCGACAAGCGCGCCACTTTCGTCCCTTTCGAAGGTTTCAAGGTGAGCTTCGAGATCGATTTCGATCACCCGGTTTTCCGTGACCGCACACAAAGTGCAAGCGTGGATTTTTCCAGCACTTCGTTCGTAAAAGAAGTCAGCCGCGCCCGTACCTTTGGTTTCATGAGTGACATCGAGTACCTGCGCAAGCACAACCTCGCACTCGGCGGCAGCGTTGAAAACGCTATTGTGGTAGACGCGGATGGTGTACTGAACGAAGACGGCCTTCGCTACGAAGACGAATTCGTGAAGCACAAGATCCTCGATGCAATTGGTGACCTCTACCTGCTGGGCAATAGCCTGATTGGTGAGTTCAAGGGCTTCAAGTCCGGTCACGCACTGAACAACCAGCTGCTGCGCAAGTTGATTGAGCAGAAAGATGCCTGGGAAGTCGTGACGTTCGAAGACGCCAGCACTGCCCCGATCTCTTACATGCGTCCTGTTGCGGCCGTGTAAGTAAAAAACCTCTCTAGTTTTTTAAAGGCTGCCTTCGGGTGGCCTTTTTTTATGTCTGCGGTGTAGGAGCGAGGCTTGCCCGCGAAGAGGCCGGTAGGCTCGTCGCAGATTTCAGGTGCTAACCACCCGATTTCGCCCCCCTTCCTTGGCCTGATACAACGCCTTGTCCGCCGAAAACAGCAGCTGTTCCAGGCTGATATCGCTCGCTGTCGTCCAGGTGCTGATGCCGATGCTGACCGTCATCGGCTGGTCATCACCAGCCACCGATGGCAACTGTTCCACCTGCTCACGGATGTGCTCGGCAATCTGACGCGCGCCATCGTTGTCGGTTTCAGCCAGGATCACTGAAAATTCCTCGCCGCCGTAACGGGCCACCAGGTCTGTCGGACGATGAATATTGGCGCGAATGACCTCGGCCAGTGCGCGTAAGGCTTCGTCGCCGGCCTGGTGGCCATGGCGATCGTTGAAGGCCTTGAAGTGGTCGGCATCGATCATCAGCACCGACATTGGCTTGCCGGAGCGTTGCGCCCGAAACCACTCGTGACGCAAAGTCTGATCGAGGGTTCGGCGGTTGGCCACGCCAGTCAAGGCGTCGGTAGCAGCCAGTTGCGCCAGTTCCTGCTCGGCGCTATAGCGCAGTCGCAGTTCGCGGCAGAGCAACCAGGTCAGCCAGAGCAACGCCAGGCACAGGACGCCGGATGCTCCGCTGATCACAATGGCCGTGCGCCTCCATGTGGCGAAAACTTCGTCACCGGAAAGGGCGACGACCACCGTCAGCGGCAAGTTGCCGACCCGGCTGAAGGTGTAGAGGCGTTGCGCCCGGTCAACGCTCGACACGCCGTCGAAGCTGCCACTGCCCTCACGCAGCATACGCACGACGTTGGGCCGGCCGGCGAAGCTTTTGCCTATGGAGTTGTCTTGCAGAAACGGCTTCTTTGCCAAGAGAACGCCGTCGTCGTTGATGATGGCCAGCGTGCTGCCGGTGCCGATGTCCAGGCTGTTGAACAGCTGATCGAAATACGCAAGGCGCATCGATGCGACCGCGACGCCCAGAAACTCTCCGGTGACCGAGGAAATACGCCGGCTGAAGCTGATTTGCCATTCATCGCTGTAATCGCAGTCGCAGCGAGCCTTGAACGGACGGCTGATGAACATGCCCATGTCGCGGTTGAAGGCATGGACGAGGAAATAATCGCGATCAGCGAAGTTACCCGGTTTGGGTTCAATCAACGACGAGTCGGCGAGCACTTCGCCATGCTTGTCGAGCAACAGGATGTCACTCTTGTAGCGTGCCGTGGTGGATCGGTCGAAAAGCACCAGATGACGTATTTGCGCTGAAACCTGCTTGAGGTCATCCCGTTGCGCGGCGGCGATCAGGCCTTGCAGGGTCAAGTCGTAGAGCTCCACCGTACGCAGCACGTCGGCATTGATCAATTGCGCGATGGTGGTCGCGCTGCGTGTGGCTGCTTGCTGGGCGTTGGCGTGTTCGCGGATCAGCAGAAAGGTGACGATGCAGATAATCGCAATGACCGTCAGGCTGCTGCCGAGGATCACCAGGACTTCAGGTCTTCCGGGGCTGCTTGAACGATTGGGAGTACGGCGTACGGTCATGGGGCTGAAGTTCGCTTGAATGACTCGGTAAGCGTAGCCCTATAACTGTAGGAGCGAGCCTGCTCGCGATGGTCGTGAACGATAACGCGTAAAACCAGATACCCAGCGGCGCCTGTGGCTTTTTCGCGAGCAAGCTCGCTCCTGCAGTTGGGGAGTGCTGACGGTCATCGTTGCAGCGAACGAAAAAAAGCCGCTGATAGCAGCGGCTTGGAAGACAACTTTTCAAGGAAAGAACCGATGAAAAGTGTCGAGGGAAACAGGAGCGATGTGCGTAAATCAGCTGTCTTTCTCGGCCTGTGGTTGGGCCTGAGTGCTCGATGCTTGCGGGGCCAGAGTGGATTGCTGAGCTTTGGCCGTCATCTCAGTCTGTTCTTCGTAAGCGACAGCGCGTGCGGCGTTTTGTGCGACGAAAGCCTGCGACTCTTCAGCCATGGCGAACGAAGACACGAACAAAGAGGACAAAACGAAAGCGCTGGCAATACCCATACTGTTGGACATTTTAAAACCTTCTTGCTTGGCAAGTGCTGTTTGGTGCGGGCAAAGATAAGGATGTCGGGCGATGGGAAAAAGAGCGGATTCATGAAAGGACTGTTGCGCAAAGAGCAATAGTGCGACTGCGATAGCCTGTCACAGATCGTTCCCACGCTCTGCGTGGGAATGCATCAACGGACGCTCCGCGTTCGGCTTTGGATGGGACGCAGAGCGTCCCGGGCTGCATTCCCACGCGGAGCATGGGAACGATCAGAAAGGAGGTCAGACGGGAAGGTGGATGCCGAAAGTATTCATGCCATGGTCACTGCGTACAAACACATCCCCGCCATGCATCAGCGCAATCGCCTTGACGATCGCCAGCCCCAACCCATGGTTGTGACCGCTGTTGCTGCGTGAAGCATCGACGCGGTAGAAACGTTCGAACAGGCGTGAAAGATGCTCGCGGGCAATCGGCGAACCGGGGTTGGCGACCCCGATGCTGACTCGGTGCTCCTCGGCTTCGATCCGCACTTGAATCACCTGTCCGGGTTCGGTGTGCTGCACCGCGTTACTCAGCAGGTTGATCAGCGCCCGCCGCAGATGTGCGATCTCGATTCGCACCTGAGCATCGCCGCTGACCTGTACCTGAACCTGGGCATCTTCGAGGATGAAATCCAGGTATTCCAGAGTCGTCGCCACCTCATCGGCCAGCGAAGTGGACGTCAGTTTGGTGGCCTTGCTGCCCTGATCCGCGCTGGCAAGGAACAGCATGTCGTTGATGATCGAGCGCAGTCGCTCAAGCTCTTCGAGGTTCGATTGCAGGACCTCGAAATAATGCTCCGCCGAGCGTCCACGGGTCAGCGCAACCTGGGTCTGGCCGATCAGGTTGGTTAGTGGCGAGCGCAATTCATGGGCCACATCGGCGTTGAACGATTCCAGTCGCGAATAAGCCTGCTCGACTCGCTCCAGCGTGGAGTTGAACGAATTGACGAACTGATCCAGCTCCGGTGGCAGCGGCGACAGCCGCAAGCGTCCCGAATGCAAGGGCGGAGCCAGGCGCTGGGCTTCCTGCGACAGCTTGATCAGCGGCTTCAGCCCGATTCGCGCCACCCAGTAACCCAGCGCCGAGGCCAGCAGCACGCCGACAATCGCCAGGCTGATCAGGGCGATCAGCAACTGATGCTGAGTCTGGAAAAACGTCTCGGTATCGATGCCGATCATGAAACGCAGCGGCGGCCGTTGGTCCTTGGCCGGGAACTGGCTGACCAGCACTTTCAGCGGGTAAGGGTGATTGGGCAGGGTCATGTCGCGCATGCCCAGCGGCCCTTGGGCAAATTCGCGGATCTGCGGTGTCAGGTTGCCGTATTCGTAGTGCGGATCGCCGCTGATGATCCAGAAGCTGATGCGTTTGTCCTCTTCGCCGAGCAGCTTGAGTTTGTTGTTGATCTTCACCCAATGCTCCGGCGTGCCGTAACGGCCTACCGTGGATTCGAGCACGCTGTAACGCGCATCCAGTTCGGCCTCGGGCAGCAAACCCAGGCCTTTATCGACCTGCTGATACAGCGCCCAGCCGATCAACAGGAACACCAACAGCGCCACCAGCGTGAACATCCCGCTCAGACGCAGCGCAATGCTGTTACTGGACACCACGGCTCTCCAGCACATAACCCATGCCACGAATCGTGTGCAGCAGTTTTTCATCGAACGGCCCGTCGAGCTTGGCCCGCAGACGTTTGATCGCGACTTCGACGACGTTGGCGTCGCTGTCGAAGTTAATGTCCCAGACCATTTCGGCGATCGCGGTTTTCGACAGGATTTCACCCTGGCGGCGCGCCAGCACACTGAGCAGCGAGAACTCCTTGGCGGTCAGGTCCAGGCGCGTGCCGGCGCGGGTGGCCTTGCGACTGATCAAATCTATCCACAGGTCGGCGATGCTCACTTGCACCGGTTCGTGGCCGCCGCTGCGCCGGGTCAGCGCTTGCAGGCGGGCCACAAGTTCGAGGAAGGAAAACGGTTTGCCCAGGTAATCGTCCGCACCATCGCGCAGGCCCCTGATGCGGTCTTCGACCCGCTCGCGGGCGGTGAGCATGATCACCGGGGTTTGCTTGCGCGCACGCAAGGCGCGCAGTACGCCGAAGCCGTCCAGGCCCGGCAACATCACGTCGAGGACGATCACCGCGTAGTCGCTTTCCAGCGCCATGTGCAGGCCCTCCACGCCATCACGGGCCAGGTCCACGGTGTAACCCTGCTCCGTCAGACCGCGGTGCAGATAATCCGCGGTTTTTTCCTCGTCTTCGATAATCAGAACGCGCATGACCCCGCCTCAGTCTGTGGTCGCCAACGCCGGTGCGGGCGCGGGTGTGGGTGAGTGCCGATGGAATAGTCGCTCCAGCCACAAGTATATGACCGGCGTGGTGAACAGCGTCAGCGCCTGGCTCACCAGCAAACCACCGACCACCGCGATCCCCAGCGGTTGGCGCAGTTCGGCACCGGTACCGTAGCCGAGCATCAGTGGCAGGGCGCCGAGCAGGGCGGCGAGGGTGGTCATGATGATCGGCCGGAACCGCGTGAGGCAGGCCTGAAAGACTGCTTCTTCCGGAGGCAAGCCGCCTTTGCGCTGCGCATCGAGGGCGAAGTCGATCATCAGGATGCCGTTTTTCTTGACGATGCCGATCAGCAGCACCAGGCCGATCAGCGCCATGATCGAAAAGTCCTGGCCGCAGATCCACAACATGATCACCGCGCCAAGCCCTGCGGCGGGAAGCGTCGAGATGATGGTCAGCGGATGCACGAAGCTCTCGTACAGCACACCAAGAATGATGTACACCGCCACCAGCGCCGCCAAAATCAGCAATGGCTGGCTAGCCAGCGAACTCTGGAACGCTTGGGCTGCGCCCTGGAAATTGCCGCTGATCGCCACCGGCATACCGATCTCGGCCTTGGTCTGGTTGAGCATGATTACCGCATCGCCCAACGCCACGCCGGGCGCGAGGTTGAACGACAGGTTGGCGGCCGGGAACATGCCGTCGTGGGCGATGGACAACGGGCCGATGGTTGGCGCATCGAATCGGGCCAGCGCCGACAGCGGCACCATCTGACCGCTCAAGGGCGAGCGCAGGTAGAAGTAGTTGAGGCTTTGCGCCTTGCCGCGCTGTTTGGTGTCCAGTTCCAGGATCACGTTGTACTGGTTGATCTGGGTCTGGAATTCATTGATCTGGCGTTGGCCAAAGGCGTCGTACAGCGCTTCGTCGACATCGCTGGCGGTCAGGCCGAAGCGTGCTGCCGCGCTGCGGTCGATGTTGATGTGAGTGATGCTGCCACCCAGTTGCAGGTCGTTGGAAACGTCGCGGAATGCCGGATTGCTGCGCAGTTTTTCCGTCAGGCGCTGGGTCCAGGTGCTCAAAACGGCACCGTCGTTGCTCTTGAGCACGTATTGGTACTGGGCACGGCTTGGGCCGGAGCTGAGGTTGATGTCCTGGCCGGCGCGCAAGTACAGGACAATGCCCGGGACTTTCATCAATTGCGGGCGAATCCGGTCGATGAACTCGCTGGCCGAGACATCGCGGTCACCGCGTTTTTTCAAGGCGATCCAGAAGCGGCCGTTGGCGATGGTCTGGTTACTGCCCGACACCCCGACCGAGTGCGAGAACGTCTCCACCGCGGGGTCGGCGGCGACAATTTCGGCCATCGCCAGGTGTTTTTTCACCATGTCGCCGTAGGAAATGTCTGCAGCCGCTTCGGTGGTGCCGAGGACAAAACCGGTGTCCTGCACCGGGAAGAAGCCTTTGGGAATGAAGATGTACCCGCCGACGGCCAGCGCCACTGACAGGCCGAAGATGCCGAGCATCAGTTTCTGACGGCCGAGGGCGCGGCGCAGGCCTTTCTCATAGAGATCCAACAGACGCTCGCCGAAACCTTTCTTGCCGTGGGCATCATGCACCGGGGCGCGCATGAACAGCGCCGCCAGCGTTGGCGCCAGGGTCAAGGAAACGACAACCGAAATCAGGATGGTCGAGGTAGCGGTCAGGGCGAATTCCTTGAACAGCCGCCCAACCACGCCGCCCATGAACAGCAACGGAATGAACGCCGCCACCAGCGAGAAACTGATCGACACCACGGTGAAGCCGATTTCCCCGGCGCCTTTGATCGCGGCTTCGCGCATGCCGTCGCCGGCCTCGAGATGGCGGTGAATGTTCTCTACGACCACGATCGCATCGTCGACCACAAACCCCACGGCCACCACAATCGCCACCAGCGTCAGGTTGTTCAGGCTGAAACCCATGACGTACATCAGGGCGAAACTGGCGATCAGCGACACGCCGAGCACCGCCGATACAATCAGCGTCGCCGACAACTGGCGCAGGAACAGCGCCATTACCGCCACCACCAGCAGGATCGCGATCAGCAGGGTGATTTCCACTTCATGCAGCGAGGCGCGGATGGTCTGGGTGCGGTCGATCAACGTCTTGACCTGCACCGAGGCCGGCAGCATCGCTTCCAGGCCCGGCAACGCCGCTTGAATGCGATCCACGGTCTCGACGATGTTGGCCCCCGGCTGGCGGAAAATCACCAGGTTGACCCCCGGTTGCGTGCCGGCCCAGGCCTGGACGTAGGCATCTTCCGAACCGTTGACGACTTTGGCGACGTCCTTGAGATGGACCGGTGCTCCGTCCTTGTAGGAAACAATCAACTGGCTGTAGTCATCGGGATGGAACAACTGGTCATTGGTCGACAGGGTCGAGATGCTCGATTCCCCGTACAGCGCACCTTTGGCCAGGTTGAGGCTGGTTCGCTGAATCGCCAGGCGGATGTCCGCCAGCGTCAGGCCGATGGCCGCGAGTTTATCCGCCGAGACCTGGACACGAATCGCCGGGCGTTGCTGACCGGTGATGGCGACCTGACCTACACCGTCGATCTGACTGATCTGGCGAGATAGGAGGGTTTCCGCCAGGTCGCTGAGTTCAGGCCCGGGCATCAGGGAGGAGTTGACGCTGAGGATCAGCACCGGGCTGTCGGCCGGGTTGACCTTGCGCCACGTCGGCAGGTTCGGCATGTCCTTGGGCAACTTGCCGGCGGCGGTGTTGATCGCGGCCTGCACTTCCTGGGCGGCGGTGTCGATGCTCTTGTTCAGGGTGAATTGCAGGGTCAGGTTGGTCGAACCGAGGGCGCTGCTCGACGTCATCTGCGTCACACCGGGGATGGCGCTGAACTGCACTTCAAGGGGGGTGGCCACCGAGGATGCCATGGTTTCCGGGCTGGCACCGGGCAGTTGTGCCGCTACCTGGATGGTCGGGAATTCTGCTTCGGGCAATGGCGCCACTGGCAAGCGCGGAAAGGCGATTGCGCCCAGCAGCACCAGGGCAAACGTCAGCAAAACCGTCGCCACCGGGTGGTCGATGCACCAGGCGGATATCGAACCGTGGCCTTTCATTGCTCGGCCTCCGATTGCACCACTTGCGGTGGGTCGGTCAACACTTGCACGGTGGAGCCGGGCTTGAGCCGCGACTGGCCGTCGCTCACCAGCACGTCACCCGGTTGTACGCCCTTGATGATGTTCTGGGCGCTGCCCTGATAGACCATCTGCACCGGCACGGTTTCGACCTTGTCACCCTTGATCCGGTAGACGAAAGGTTGATCGAGGCCGCGCTGTACGACGGTGGGCGGTACCACCAGCGCATCTTTATCCAGCGCCGTCTGAATTTTTACCGTCACCAACAGGCCCGGCCAGAGTTTCTGCCCGGCGTTGTTGAATTCGGCCTTGGCGCGGATGGTCCCGGTGTTGGCGTTGATCTGGTTGTCGATCAGGGTCAGGTGGCCTTCACCCAGCAGGTTGCCGGTTTCGCCATCGGTGTCGGCGCCAATGTAGGCCTTGACCTGGGCATGTTGCGGATCGCTGATCAGGCCTTGCAGGGTCGGCAGCATTTGTTGCGGCAGAGAGAACTCCACGGCGATCGGGTCGATCTGGGTGACGGTGAACAGGCCTTGGGTGTCAGTCATGCGCAGGAAGTTGCCTTCGTCCACCGTGCGAATACCGACACGGCCGCTGACCGGAGAGCGAATCTGCGTGTAGGAAAGCTGTACCTGAGCCGCATCAATCGAGGCCTGGTTGCCTTGGGCGGTGGCCTTGAGCTGGTTGACCAGCGCCTGTTGCTGGTCATAAGTCTGTTCGACACGCCGTCGTCGACGCTCAACAGTTTGTAGCGCTTGAGGTTGACCAGCGCCACTTGCAACTGCGCCTGGCTTTCGCCCAGTTGCGCCCGGGCCTGGTCGAGGTTGGCGCGGATCGTGCGGCCGTCGATGGTGGCCAGCAGGTCGTCTTTGCTCACCAGTTGGCCTTCCTTGACCATGATTTTGGTGAGGATGCCATCGATTTGCGGGCGGACCACGACGCTGTGAAGCGACAGGACCGAGCCGATGCCACTGACATAGCGGGGGACGTCTTTTTGGGCGACGCTGATGACGCGCACGGGGATAGCGCTGGGGGCCGCGATTTTGACCTTGGCGGGTTTGCTGGCGTACCACAGGCCCAGCGCTGCCAGGAGGATCAGAAGGGCGACGAGCAGGGCGGGTTTGTGCTGGATTCGCATGCGAGTGAGGCGCCAGGGGTGGGTAATCGACAGGTTCGTATGTTCCTTTATAAACCTGTTTGGCAGTCAGGAAGGTGACTGCTAACTGACGGCGCTGTCAGTTTCGTACGCTCTTGGCCTTGATCGTTCCCACGCTCCGCGTGGGAATGCATCCCGTGACGCTCCGCGTCACCATTGCGAAGGGCTCAAGTCCTGCGTCGTCAACGGAACGCGGAGCGTCCCTGGTGGCATTCCCACGCAGAGCATGGGAACGATCATTCAGGCGATCAATTCGCCACTCGAGCCCCCGCCATACTCCCGCTCAACTCATAAGCCGCCAATTCCGCCTGATGCGCGGCCAACAACTCCGGCAACGACCCACGCAGGTATTCCACCCAGGTCTTGATCTTCGCATCGAGATACTGCCGCGACGGATAGATCGCATACAGGTTCAGCTCCTGCGAGCGGTACTTGGGCATCACCCGTACCAGCGAGCCATTGCGCAGGCCGTCGATCGCCGCATACAGCGGCAGTACGCCGACGCCCATGCCGCTGGTGATCGCGGTTTTCATGGCGTCGGCGGAGTTCACCAGGAACGGTGAGCTGTTGATGGTCACCATTTCCTGACCATCGGGACCGTCGAAGGCCCATTTTTCCAGGGGGATGACCGGGCTCACCAGGCGCAGGCAGGCGTGGTTGAGCAAGTCGACGGGTCTTTGTGCGCAGCCGTTGGCTTTGACGTAGGCCGGCGAGGCGCAAACGATGCTGTAGGTGATGCCCAGGCGCTGGGAGACGAAACCCGAGTCCGGCAGTTCACTGGCGAGCACGATCGACACGTCGTAGCCCTCATCCAGCAGGTCCGGCACTCGGTTGGCCATGGTCAGATCGAAGGTCACGTCCGGGTGGGTCTTGCGGTAGCGGGCGATGGCGTCGATCACGAAGTGTTGGCCGATGCCGGTCATGGTGTGCACTTTCAGTAGTCCGGCGGGGCGCGCGTGGGCGTCGCTGGCTTCGGCTTCGGCCTCTTCGACATAGGCCAGGATCTGTTCGCAGCGCAGCAAGTAGCGCTTGCCGGCTTCGGTCAGGGCGATGCGTCGGGTCGTTCGGTTGAGCAGACGGGTTTGCAGGTGGGCTTCCAGATTGGAGACCGCGCGCGAGACGTTGGCTGTGGTGGTGTCCAGTTGCACGGCGGCGGCGGTGAAACTGCCAGCCTCGGCCACGTAACTGAAGGCGCGCATGTTTTGCAGGGTGTCCATGGGGTGCTCTCGGGTTCGATGGCAAATTGTGACACGAAGTTTCAGAGTCTGAGACCCCGACAAAGGGATTATCGCGTTAACGGTAACAAAGATTCACAGGAATCCCGACTTATCGCCATTCCGGTCGCCCCATAGAATTGCGCCGAATCTCCCTCATTTCAGGAATTTTCAGCAGTGCCGCGTCGCATCAGCAGAGCGCTTCAGCCGCTCAGTATTCTGGCTTTAACCCTGGCAATCAGCGGCTGCATCGAACCGGAGGTATTGCTCCGCAGGGCAACGCGCTGGAGGCCAATTCACTGGCCACCGACGAAGCCATCCAGAGCGCCGCTCAGGATGCGCACTGGCCCACCGCCCAATGGTGGCAGGCCTATGGCGACCGCAACTGAACCGCTGGATCGATCTCGCCGTACAAGGCAGCCCGACCATGGCCATGGCCGCCGGCGAGTGCGTCAGGCCAAGTCCATGGCCGGTGTTGCCGAAGCCGCCGAGTCGTTACAGATCAACGGCGAGTC
>NZ_NKJI01000030.1 GCF_002277815.1 Pseudomonas sp. ERMR1:02 | reverse complement strand
CTCAAGGGAATCGGGATAACGCCCGGTGTCGCCGTAGTAGTGATCCAGCGCTTCGCGCATCGCCGACAGGCTCTGGTGCAGGGTGGTCTCTTTGGAGGCCTCCAGGGTGTTGAAATAGCGTGGCAAGGCGATCGTCATCAGGGTTGCGATGATTGCCATGACCACCATCAATTCCAGCAGGGTAAAACCCTTTTCCCGACGCATATGCTCACCACTCCCGGTAGGCGATGCCATTGAGACCCTTGCCCCGAGCCTTGGAGTAGACGTCAAAGACGTCTTCGCCATCGCGAGGGTTTTCGGCCGAACTGTCATAGGAGCGCAAGCCCCATCCACCCTCGTCGTCACGCTTGCTCAGCGTCAGCGGGTCGTGGGGTATGCGCCGCAGAAAGTAGAACTTGGCGCCCTTGGCATTGCGCACGTCACGCACGCCATCGACCAGCACTTTCAGGTTCGGCGGGTAGCCGTTGCTGTCGAGCGTCTTTCGATATAACCCGCGTCGAAAGCGCGTTTGTAGGCGTCGATGGCATCGCGGATCTGGTACAGCGCGGTACGCAGATCCTGCTCTTTGCCCCGGCGCACCACGGTCTCGGTCAGCGGCGCGGCCATGCCGGCCAGCAGGCCGATCAAGGCCAGCGTCACCACGACTTCGATCAAGGTAAAACCGCGTTGCGAGGCGTTCATGATCAAGGCTTCCCGACGCTGACTTGCACGTTGGTTGCGGCGACTGGCCGACCGATAGGCTTAGCCTGTACTGAAGGCTTAGCCTGTACCGAAGGCTTAGCCTGTACCAAAGACTTAGCCTGTACCGAAGACAGATGTTGTTCCGGAGACTCAGGTTGTTCCGGAGACTCCAGCCGGCGATCCGGCGCCTGGATGTGCATGCTGCTTTCGGTGCCGGTAGTGAATTCCATGTCCGACGGGCTCTGGTACGGCAGG
Organism: Pseudomonas sp. ERMR1:02; assembly: GCF_002277815.1. Classification (GTDB taxonomy): domain Bacteria; phylum Pseudomonadota; class Gammaproteobacteria; order Pseudomonadales; family Pseudomonadaceae; genus Aquipseudomonas. Next base: position 43,086 of record NZ_NKJI01000030.1, on the reverse strand, counting down.
TTGCGCACGATCCGTGGCGTGATCGACAGCACCAGCTCGGATTTGCTGACGTCGTCCTTGTTGCTGCCGAACAGACGACCCAGGCCGGGAATGTCGCCCAGGCCAGGAATCTTGTTGCCGGTGGCGCCATGGTCGTTACGCATCAGCCCGGCGAGGATCTGGGTTTCGCCATCGTGCAGGCGCAGTGTGGTCTGGGCGTTGCGTGTATCGACCTGCACCGGAATCGTGCCCTGGCGGGTCGGTTCCAGCGGCGTGGCGTTACTGACCTCAAGCGCGATCTTGATCGCCACTTCGTTGTTCAGGTGCACGGTTGGCTGCACCTCCAGTTTCAAACCGACATCGAGATAAGTCACGCTTTCGGTGATCACCGGTCCCTGGGTCGACGGCACCGAGGTGGCACTGATGATCGGCACGCGCTGACCAATGTGGATGCGCGCCTGTTCGCGGTTGCTCACGCGGATCACCGGGCTGGCCAGGGTGTTGATGTCCTTGTCCTGGGCGTTGATCTTGGCCTGAGGCGATGGATTGATGGTGATCCGGCTGGAGTCGATGCCTTTGAGCTGGTCAAGCAGGGTCACCGCCGAACCGTCGCTGTTGAGCACGCCGAAGGTGTTCGGCCATTGCAGGCCGAGATCGAGAATCCGCTGGGTGGCGACTTCCATCACTTCCACTTCCAACACCACTTCGGGGTTTGACTGGTCTTGCGATTGCAGAAGTTTTTCCGCCATGCGCACAGCGTCACCGGTGTCGCGCATGGTCAGGGTATTCAGGCGTTCATCAACGAATACGTCGCGGGTCTTAAGCATGGTCTTGACCATGTTGAGCGCGGTGTTGGCATCAATGCTGGTCAGGTAGAAAGTACGCATCACCAGCTCCTGATAATCCTTGAGCTTCTGTGGCGAGTCCGGGTAAATCAACAGGGTGTTTTCGTTCACCACCTTCTGGTGCAGCTGATTTTGTTGGAGCAGCAGTTCCACGGCATCTTCGATACGCACGTCACGCACGAAGATCGTCGCTTTCATGTCCGGGCGCAGGTCTTTGTCGAAGATGAAGTTCAGACCGGCGACCTGTGACAGCACTTCGAAAATGGTTTTCAGGTTGGCGTCGCGAAATTCCAGAGTCACCGGTTTGTCCAGGCGGGTGCGCAGTTGCGGATACGGCACCACGTTGCGGCTCTGTACCAGGCGAACATTGCTCTGCAGTTCCAGGGCGCCTTCATTGTTCGGGTCCAGTTCGAGGATCTGTTTCACCTGACGGTCTGCGGCGTAATGTCGCCGCGACGCAGGTCGCCACGGGCCAGTTCGAGTTTTTCATCCAGATTGCGCATGTGCTCAAGCTGGCGCAGCGCGTCCTGGGCCCGGCGGTTGTTCGATTCAATGGTCAATACCCGGCCGTAAGCCGTGCGGGCCGAAGCGAAATCGCGCTGGGCACGGTCCATGTCGCCCTGGGTCAACAGTGCAGTCACCGCACGGGCACGGTTGGTGTTGAGTGCCAGGTGCAATTCGGTATCGCGAGGGTTTTCCCGCAACCCCTCCTGAATCCGCGCCAGACTGGCTTCGTACTGACCCGACTCCATCAGGCTCGAAGCTTCGTCCCTGGCAACCTGCGAAGAACTGCACGCGGCCAGCCCGGCACACAGACCAATGCTTAACAGCAAACGGAATTTGTTCATTGCGCGCTCCCCACAGACAACGTCTGGGACAAATGCAGAGGCAAATAGACCAGGCTCAGTTCCATGTCGGAATCCCCTCGATCTTCCATGTTTCGTCGATCACATCCCCTTTGCGCACGACGTAGATTTTCTCGCCGTTCTGCAAGAACACTTGCAGGTCGGTGTGGTTATCCATCCTGCCGATGAACTGGAAAGGCATGGTCGGTGCAGTGGGGACCTGCGCGACCGGGGCTACGTTAAGAGCTTGTTCGTCGACGCTGGCCAGGGTCGGCGCCGCGTTCCAGCTGCGGGCGGCGAACAGGTCGCCGGCCGGGCTCAGATCCTTGATCACCACTGGCGCACCTACAGCTTTGGCGGCATTGGCGGCTGACAGCGCGCCATGGGTCTTGCCCTTGGCAGAGGTGGCTGCCGCGCTCACTTCAACGTCAGTGTCGTCGGCCTGCTTGAAATAATCGGGCAACCAGGTCAGCGCCGCCGCCACACCGAGGAATGCCACCCAACCCACTACTCGTTTGTTGTTCATCATGACCTCGACAGGTAAAGGGTCATGCGGATCCGCCCGGACAGGTCGGTGTCGGCGATCTTCTTGCGTTGCAGCTCCAGGTCCTCCACCACCACCGCCGGCAACTGGGCAAGCAAGGCGTGCATGAAGCGCCGCAGTTGCGGGTAGCTGCCACGCACCGGCAGCAGAATCTGATAACGGGCCAGGTGCGTCTTGGGATCGATGCCCAGCGAGTACTCACCGCGAGAGAGAGTGATGCGCTCCTGGGCGGCCAGCGCGTAGATCTTGTCGATGGCGATGGTGGCCTGAGGCTGGGAGGGCAACTTGCTGCGAAAATCATCGAGCTGACGTTGCGGAACAACCGGGGCGGCCACCGTGCCGTCTTCGACCTTGGCCAGGTACTCGCGGGCTTCGCGGGTCTGCTGGCTAAGGCCTTGCAGTGACTGCCAGTCCGGCAACAGCCCGGCCAGGCCCAGGTCAGCGCCAGCACCACCAGGGCCAAACCTGCCAGACCGGGCACGCCCAGGCGTTGCAGGTATTCGTGGACGATCAATCTAGGGATTTGCATCGCCAATCTCCCAGGTAGCCGACAGGTTGAAACGGACCGGTTGCTCCGGCACGTTCGCGACGATTTCGTGGCTCAGCAGCGACACATCGGACAGCTCATCGGTGGCTTCCAGGCGCCGGTGAAAGTCGAGCATGGCCTCCAGGTCCCGCGCTTCGGCGCTGATTCGCACCTGACCTTTTCGGGCGTCAGGGGTCAGGGTCAGCAAGGCAATGTTGTCGCGGGGCATGGCTTCGAGCGTGGCGAACAAACGTTCCCAGGGACGACGAAGTTGCTGCGACACCTTGCGCATCTCGGCCAGGTTCTGCGCCTGCTCGCGAGTTTCCGCCGGGGTCAGGCTGACCTTGGTGCCAGAGCCGGTGCTGGTATCGCCACTGAGGACACGCTGGGTGGTTTGCAAGTGACCTTGCTGTAGCTCGACCTCTCCGCTGAGGTGTTGCTGGATCACGATGCAGGTCAGCGCCAGCACCACGCCACCGGCCAGCAGGCTCCAGCCCAGAGGGGTCGAGCGGCGGCGCGGCTGAAAGTCGAGCGTCAAGGCGCGCATGTCAGGCCACCGCCCGGGACATGACGTACAGGCAATCGTGTACGGATGTCCGGTCCTCTTCGAGGGTTCGCAGGTGCACACCGGGAACGTCCGGGTGCGAGTCGATGCGCGCCGGAGCGTGCAGGTATACGTTCAGCGGCCGTTCGCTGGTGGAGGCCTGTAAATGGCTTTCGCGGCCGATCAGCGCGGCCAGTGCGACATCGCTATCGCTGCTGCCCACCGAACGTACCGATGCCCAGCGCCCTTCGCGGGCCACCAGCAACACGCTGCGCACTGGTTCCGCGACCACGAACAGGAAGTCCCCGGCGTCGAGGCTTTTATCGAAATGATTGAATGCAGCCATCAGGTACGGCTGCACCGAACGCAGGCGCAGGCCACGACCGCTGACCAGGGTGCGCAGACGCTCCAGCAGCTCTTGCGGCAGCGCGGTGGCGATCCGGTCGTAGCCTGCAGGCTCGGCTGAAAGCACCAGGCTCCAGGGTTGGCCCGGGGCCCCATAAAGGTCTTCGAAGCACAGCTGGGCAAAGCCTTGCAGCTCGTCAGGACTGCTGATCTGGTCGCTCCAGGGCACCAGGCAAAAACGGCTGAAGTGGCCGGAGATCACCACGGTCAGGTCGGAGCCTGCGCGGGCATGTTCGCCCAGCAGGCAATCGAGGGTTTCCAGGGCCACGGTCCAGGCATGGAAACCTTCATCGATGAAGCCGACGCTGCCCAACCACAGGGTTTGACTGCCCTGCCGCTGGCCGAGGCCGACACCACTGGCGCCGATGACGGCGACATAACGCTCACGAGATAAAAGTGACACGATTGATCTCCTCGAGTGTGGTCCGGCCTTGTTGCACCAGTTCCAGCGCTGATTCGCGCAGCAGGCGCAAGCCACGTTTGCACGCGTGGGCCTTGATTTTTGAAATGGGTTGGCGCTCGACGATCATTTGCCGCAGTTCGTCGTCCAGGTGCAGCAGCTCGGCGATCGCGCTGCGCCCGCGGTAACCGGTGCCGCGGCAATGACCGCAACCCTTGCCATGGACGAAGTGGTAGTGCGCGACCTGTTGCGGATCGAGCCCCGAGGCTTCCAGCTCTTCTTCGCTCGGGGTGTAGTGGCTGCTGCAGCTGGCGCAGACCAGGCGAATCAGGCGCTGCGCCAGGACGGCATTGAGCGCGCTGACCAAACTGTAGGGATCGATTTCCATTTGGGTGAAACGGCCGATCACATCAAACACGTTGTTGGCGTGGATGGTGGTGAACACCAGGTGCCCGGTCAGTGCCGACTGCACGGCGATCTGCGCGGTGTCGGGATCGCGGATTTCACCGACCATGATCTTGTCCGGGTCGTGCCGCAGGATCGAGCGCAGGCCGCGGGCGAAGGTCAGGCCTTTCTTCTCATTGACGGGGATTGCAACACGCCCGGCAGTTGATATTCCACCGGGTCTTCAATGGTGATGATCTTGTCCACACCGTGGTTGATCTCGGTAATCATCGCGTACAGCGTGGTGGTCTTGCCGCTGCCGGTGGGGCCGGTGACCAGCACCATGCCGTAGGGTTCGGCGGCCAGGCGGCGCAGTTGGCGCAGGGTGTCCTCTTCGAAACCCAAGGCCTGTAGTTGCACGCCGCTGACCTTGTCGGCCAGGTCCTGCTTGTCGAGCACCCGCAGCACCGCGTCTTCGCCAAAAATGCTTGGCATGATCGAAACCCGGAAGTCGATCTGCCGGCCGCTGATGCCGATCTTGAAACGACCGTCCTGAGGCACGCGCTTCTCGCCGATGTCCAGTTCGGCCATGACCTTGACCCGGGAAATCACCTGTTCGGCGAACTCGCTCCCCTGGATTTTGCTGATGTTGTTCAATACGCCGTCGATGCGGTACTTGATCACCAGGCCGCTGCCAGTGGTGCCCAGGTGAATGTCGCTGGCGTGCATTTTCAATGCGTCGTAGAGGGTCGAGTTGACCAGTTTGACCACCACGCTGGAGTCTTCGCTGATGCTGGTCAGTGACAGGCTTTGCAGGGTATCGATTTCGGTATTGCCGTCGGCCTGGGCGTTGAGCGATTCCACCGCGTGAAAGCTCTCTTCGTGGCGCGCCAGATACGCTTTCAGGTCGTCGGTGTGCACCAGGTACAACGGCGCGCCGTGCAGGCAATCGTCGATCCAGGCCAGGCGAGCCGTGTCGAAGGGGTCGGCAAATACGCCGATGACCGCGTCGTCGTGACGCAGCAGCATGAATTCACGCTTAAGGCATTGGGCCAGGGTGATCCGGTCGAACACCGGGGTGGATTGAAACAGGCTGTCGGTGTCGAGCACCGGATAATGCAGGGTAGCGCCCAGGCACTGGATGAAGGGCATGGGGGCAGTTCACACAGCTGCGCGAGGGCTGCCAGGACTCGCTCGCCAGAACTGGCGGCCAGGGAGCGCGCCTGGACCAGTTGTTCACTGGAAAAACGGGTGGGTACACAATCCAGCGGCACTGCATCGATGACAAGTGATAGACGGTCCATGGCTTGCTCTCCAACGCCCGGGGCTTTGAGCCCTGTCGGCGCGGCGAGCAATTGCGGCGGGTGCCGGAACGTCTTGTCGCGCCACTACTCCCCGGTGAGCAATTGTTCGTCGTCTGGCGACTTGGAGACCGTACTTCGTCGGCGATCTGCAAGCACCCAACTACCGTCGTACAACTGCAGCGGGAAACTTTCGGTCCTGCTCTGGCGTCGTTCGACGAATCCTTGTGAAGTGCTCGCACCCGCTTTGGGTTCGCGCTGCATCCCCAGAAGATCGCAGACTGCCCGGGCCAATTCCGCCATCGGAAACGGTTTGAACAGGATGTGGCTGACTCCCAGTTTCCGGGCCTCTTCGCAAACTTCTGCGGTCGGGTGCCCTGTGATCAGCACAAAATGACAATTCCTGTTCTGGCGGACGGCATCGAGTACCTCAAAGCCTTTCATATCGGGCAAGTGGTAATCGAACACCATCACATCGGGAGAAAAACTTTCGGCTTCGCCGATCGCCGTCTCACCGTTGTGAGCTATCCGGACTTCCAGCGCTTGCGCCTGCAGGTAACCCTGGAGGTTTCCGCCAGCAGCTGTTCGTCTTCAACAACCAGTACTTTGTTTAACAAGGTGGACTCCTTGAAACCGCAGATCCGAATTCCGAACCTGGCGGAGTGCGCGCCTTGATAGGTCTAACGCACACTTCATGCCAGGCTGAACAACGGTAATTTTAAGTCTTCATGTCCTTGAATCTACTGACAATGCCTTTTCGTCCACGTATTTCACCCCCCAAAAGCGGGGAATACCGAACGGGTGTGCATTGAAGCTTTCCCCCACTTTTGGGGGACCGCTCAATCATCGTCGATCCTTTCGATTTGATTGCTGGAACGCAGTTGTGCCAGAACCTGTAGACGAGCTTTAATCTGTTTCTGTCGGGCAAGGTAAGCCCGAACCATGTCAAGTCCTTGCAACTCTGTGACATTGGTAGCCTCCATTCGGTTCTGTACATAAATCAGATGCCAGCCCACCGCCGTGCGTACCGGCTCGCTAACCGCTCCCGGTGCCAATGCGAAGGCAGCCGCTTCGAACTCAGGCATCATTCGACCACGGGGAAAGTAGCCCAGATCGCCCCCTGGCTGGCCGAAGCGTCTTCAGAACTGCTGCGGGCGACACTGGCGAAGTCTGCTCCCTTTCCGATGTTTTTACGCATCACCTCTAAGCGTAGCCGCGCTGCCTCGACAGTGGAAGCATCCGCACCCTGAGGCACTTTGATCAGGATATGCCTGACCTGTATCTCTTCAGGCCGGTTCATCTGCGCGCGGTACTCTTCATAAAACGCCCGAATCTGATGTTCGTCCGGCTCACCGACTCTCTTGATCTCGGCAATGTTGAGTTCGGCAAACATCTGCTGCGCAGCCAGATCACGGCGGGTGTACTCGATATAAGCGGCCTCATCGAAACCGGCGTCTTCCAGGCGGCGGGAGAACACTTGCGCGCCGCCCATGGCCTGACGCGTCTGATCCACCTGGCCTTGTACCGTGGCATCGCTGATCACCACCCCGTGCTTGACCGCTTCCTGCCAGAGCAATTCCTTGTCGATCAAGGCATCCAGCGCAGCCTTGCGCAGCTGTTTGTAAGCGCTGGGACTGCGGATGCTGGCGACCGCCCGGCCTTGATCCTCCAGATACTCGGTGAAATAGCGCTCCAGGCGCAGCTGGGAAATTTCCTCGCCATTGACCCGTGCCGCGACCTGGCTATTGCTGCAAAAGGCCGCCGGCACCCGCAACGTCAACAACACCAGCAAAGTATTGAGCTTCATCTTCAGCCTCCGATCAGGGCATGGCGGCAATGGGCTTGTAAGGGGCAACCAGGTAGAAACGCTGGTCGGACAGGTCCACCGTGACAACATGGGCGCCATTGAGGCCCAGCCTGCGGCCCGGTCCGAAGCTGATCAGCGGGGTCAGGCCGGTATCGAAGTCATGCAGGCCCTCCAGGGCACTGACCAGTTTTTCGCGGCTGGCATCGCGCCCGGCCTGCTTCATGCCTTCGCTGAACAACATCATCGAACTGAACGCACCGACCTGCAGTACCGCATGTTCACCGCCGAGCCGCTGGTGTTGGCGTAACTGGGTCAAGGCCAGGCGCCCCGCGATCGTCCAGTCGCTGGGTACGAACGGATAGGCCAGAAACACTCGCCGGGAAAAATCGTCGGGTATTTGCAACAGGTCACCGGCGACCTGATTCGACGCGGCGAACAGGTAAGGCACTTGCCCCGCCGTTTGCAAGCGTTCGGCCAGGCGACTGAAACCGTTGCTGCTGCCCAGGTAGAACACCGAGCGTGAGCCCAGTGGCAATTCGTTATGCGCCAACGGGTAGGTTTGCAGGCGCACTTTTTGCCACGCGTTGTCTTGCAGGTACCGGGCGAGTTTTTCCGCTGCCAGCCGGAGGCCGGGCTCGTCCGTGAAGGCGATCAGCGTCGGCCCCTGCAGCACCCGCAGACTGGCGGCAGCGTAATTGGCCAGGGCGATCATCTGCTCGCGCAACCCCGGCAGCGGTTCGAATATCTGCCGGCTGACCTGGGCCGTGCCTTGCAATGACAGGGGGCCGATCAGGGGCACACCGGCCTGTTCCAGACGCGGCGCGAGCTGCGAATCGAGTGCCGGCACCAGCGGGGCGATCAGGGCGAACACTTGTTCCTGTTCGATCAGTTGATTCAGCGCCCGCTCGGCGCTGGCTCGGTCGGGACCCGGGTCGAGGATGGTCAGGCGCAATTGCCGTCCATGAATTCCGCCCGCTTCATTGATGCGCGCCACACTACCCTTGAGCACCGACGCCACCGTGGCGCCCTCTTCGCCCAACGCACCGGTGCTCGGCAACAACGTGCCCAGGTGCAGGCTGTCGGCACTCAAGCCCGGATCGCGGTCATCAGCCAGACGCTTGAGGTACGCCGTGAGGTTGCTTTGATCACGCATCGACAGCACGAAGCGCGGCATCGCCGGGTCGAGGCGATTGTTGCCGGGATCGCGCCCCTCCTGCACCGCTTTGGCCAATGTGGTTTCCGTATAGGCCGGTAGGTGCGCCCGTTGATCTGCTGCTGTCCATAGGTGCTGGTAAGCCGCGACCAGCTCAGATCCGGTGGTCGCACCCCGCCCTCGGGACGCCCGAGACCATCGGCGCCATGGCAATTGGCGCACGGCAGACTGGTCGCCGGCAGTAACATGCCCGCCGCCCCGACCCGGGCCATGATCGGCTCACCACTCGCTGACACACCCTCGCGGTACAGCCGTTTGCCGGCACTTTCGCTGGGGGTCAGCGGCAGTGCCTGGGCGGTCACGCTGGCACTTTGCAGAACAAGCAAAGCGAGCATGAACAGGCCGGCGTTGAGGGCGTTTTTCATGGCGCAGCTCAACGACCGGCCACGGGCATTGCCAGCAGCTGCAAGCGCTGGGCAATGACGGCGGCCGGGGCGTCGGGGCGAATTTTGCTCCAGCGTTTGTTGGCCACATCACCGACGATCAACTGCGTGGAGTGTTGTTCGGGAGTCGGCACGATCTGGCCGATACGGCCCAGAACCAGATCCATTTGTGCCTTGTCGCCAGTAAGAAAAAGCCAGTGGGGCCCATCGACGCCCTGTTTCAAGGTGTAAGCCTTGAGCACCGCCGGAGTATCCCGCAGCGGATCACTGGTAAGGGAGATAAAGGTGATGCCGTCCGCCTTGTCGCCCAGCACTTCACGCACTTGCTTGAGCTTTTGGGTGATCAATGGGCAGGCATCGTCGCAACTAGTAAAATCACATTGAGCAGCACCACACGGTTCTGCAACGCGTCGCTGTAGAAGCGCTGGGTATTGCCGTTCTGGTCCTGCAACGGCGTATCGGTGAACCAGGTTTTCGCGTCCCGGGTGCCACCCGCCGGTTGTGCGGCAACCGCTGCTGGCGCGGCCGCTTCAGAGGCAGGCGCGGGTTGTCCATGCTCTTCGTGGGCAAAGGCCATGAAGCTGATAACGCAATAACACATGGTAAGGAGGATCAACACGAGTGCTTTCATGGCTGTTGCTCCATGGCAATGGCAGTGTGCTTGGCGTGGGTGTTGCGCTGGCCGCTGAGCTTCTCGACTGCACGGCTGAGCACGGCCGGGTCGGTGAAACCGTAGTAGCGGGTCCAGTGGCGGCTGTTGCCGTCGCCCACCAGGATCAAGGGTTGATGGTTCTTGAAGTCGCCGCTGAAACTGCCCAGCCCCTTGAGGGTTTCGTTGACCGACTGCGGGGAGCCGGTCAGCCAGCTCCAGCCCGGACCGCTCTGGAAGTTGCGGGCGTATTCATTCAGGCGTTTGGCGTCGTCGCGTTGCGGGTCGATGCTGATCGACACCATTTGCACCTCGGTGCCGACCCGTGCACCCAGGTGTTTCTGCACCTTGCCCATGATCGACGACACCACCGGGCAGACCGTGGTGCAACTGGTGTAGATGAAGCTCATGACCACGATCTTGTTGCTCACCAGGTCTTTTTCCAGGCGTACGGTCTTGCCGTTCTGGTCCACCAGCGCCACGTCGGCGAACTTGACCTGGGCGCTCTCCGAACTGGCGCTTTTGGCCGGTGTGTGGCCGGCATGTTCATCCGCTGAGTGAGCCAGGGCCTGGCCGATCCCGACGGCCAACAGGCAGAGCGTCAGCAGTCCACGATGTGCAAATCGGTTCATGTCGATGTCCTCTTCAATGAGCGTCGCTCGGCAGTACCCGAACGCTGGCAAACGTCTGGTCGCCGAAGGTCGCGCCCAGGGATGCCGCACGCACGTGCAGGTACCAGGCGCCTTTCTGGTCGAGGGTCACCGGGGCTTCATAAACACCGTTGCCGACGTCCCGTGCCGCGACCAGCCGAGGCCGTGAACTCGGTGCCAGGAAGTAGCGCACCTGCACGTCCTTGACCCCGCTGCGCTCGGCCTTCTGTTTGCCCTGGACGATGCGAAAACGCACCGTGTAAGGGCTGCCCAGTGCCGCGGTGGATTTATCGAGCATGAATTCCACTTTCGGCACGCCTGCGTGTTGCGCAGTGCTCTTGTTCGCCTCAATCACGGTGCTGAAGCAATGGATGATGTTGGGTTGATTGAGCAGGAACGCCACGTCGAAACGTCCGGCCGGTGGCAGTTTGATCCGCGCGCTGTACAGCCCCGGCTCGATTTCGCGCAGGCTGCGGTCGATCACCAGTGCCGCCCGCGCCACTTGCCCGCGATTGGGGTAGCCGGACATCGGCGCGTTCATGCCTTCGGCGTAGAAGTAGGTGGTGTTGTCCGACGGATTGACCACGAACACCGAATTTTCGTCCCGCGATACCGCCAGGCTCGACGCCAGCGGCAGATCACCAGCCAGCCGTGGCGGCTGGGTCCCGGCTTCAAAGCCCTGGCTGATCGGCTTGCGGCCCTCACCCAGCGACGACAGGTTGATCATCGTCACCTTGGGCGATGCAAGCCCGCGAACGTAGGCATAGGCCTTGGTGAATACCACTTGAAAGGGTTCGGCGGACACGTCCAGTTCATGGATCAGCGAATCGGTGGCCGCGTCGATCACCGAGGCCTGGTTCTCCAGGGTGTTGAGCACGATGCCCAAACGTCCGTCGGCGCTGAAACCCATCGGGCCGATACCCTGCTTCATCTTGATCACCCGCCGCACTGACTGGCTCGCAGCGTCGACCACGGTGACCGTGCCGTCCTTGCCATCGGCCACATACGCGGCGCCGGACAGCGGTGAGTACACCACTGACAACGGGTGCGAGCCGGTCTTGAGCTGTTTGATCAGGGTCAGGCTGGCGATATCGATGATGCTCAGGGTGCCGTCGTCGCGATTGGTGACAAAAGCAAAGCGGCTGTCCTTACTGAAGGCAATTTCGTGGTGCCCGCCACCGGTGGCCAGGTGTTTGAGGGTTTTCAGGCTGGCGGTGTCGATCACCGTGACCCCGGATCGCTCCGCGGATTTGGCATTGTTGCCGACCCACAGCAGGCGTTCGTCCGGTTGCAGGGCCACGCGCACCGGGTTGCTGCCGGCTGCTACCGAGTCGACCACCTTGAACTGTTCGCTGTCGATCACCGCGACCTCATTGGCGGTCGGCATCGACACGAAGACTCGCTTGTTGTCTCTTGGGTTGACCCAATCCATCGGCGGTTGCTTGATGTCGATCCGTGCCATGGTGCTGGTGATGCCGCCCACTGACACTGAAGGATCGATTACCGAAACGCTGGCATCGCGGTTCATCACCAGCAGGAAGTAGCTGTTGAGATCGAGCAGCGGCCGCGCGCCGATGCTTGATTTAAGAAACACGCCGACCCGGGACTTGCAGCTTTTTTCGCGGCCCTGGGCCTGGTCGGCAGCAGTGGCTTCAGGGTCGAGCCAGGCGCCGGGGGCGACGCCCGCCAGCGGTTGTCCCGATGCCTTGTCTGTGACACGAAATTGCACGTCGGCAAATTCACCTTCGCGCAGCACGCCGTCCTCGGCCAGTGGCCGCACGTCGAGAACCACCGATACGCCGTCGCGTTCAAGGGTCTGGCCGGTCCAGGTGTTGGGCAGCGCAACCTCGTTGAGCATGACCGGGGGGACGTGCGCGACACTCCGAGCCATATCAGCGCCACCCCGACGGCTAGCGCACAACTGGCGAATTTGATGGTCCTGTTCATGTCACTTCTCCCCTTTACAGATCTGTACCTGCCTCACCGCCGTTCTTCTGTAGGAGCGAGGCTTGCCCGCGAAGGCGTCATCTGTCGCACCACCACAAACCGAGGCCACCTCGCCCTGTAGGAGCGAGGCTTGCCCGCGAAGACGTCATCCGCCACACCGCCAAACCGAGATGACCCCTTCGCGGGCAAGCCTCGCTCCTACAAAAGCGGCCTGTAGCGAAGGCGTCATCTGCCGCACCATCACAAACCGAGGCGACCCCTTCGCGGGCAAGCCTCGCTCCTACAGGGAACGGTGTTGTTCCCATTCCGGCGTTACGGCACCGGTGCCGGTTCCAGCTCGTTGGTCACCCGCAGCAATCCCCATAACCCGGCGGTATTACCGAAGGAAGCGTTGTCGCGGTACAGGTAATCCCCCGCTATCGCATTGCTGCCCCCGGCGCTCGGGTGCATGAAGCTGAAGTGCGCCGCTGGCAACACGCTTTCCCGGGCGCCGATGTACATCGACATTGGGTTAAGCCCGAACTTCACCGAACCGACCCCCGGCGTGCCCATCGGGTAGCCGCCCACATCGCTCTTCTCCGACTGGAACGGGTTGACCGACCAGAGGTGGCCATCGAGCTGGAAGGTCGAACCGCGACTGCCACCGGACGGCATCAGGATGTGCGTACGGAACGGTTGCCCCGGTTTGACGTAGAACACCGGCGTCTGCGGATCGCTGCCCACCAGCGCGTTGCTGTAGGCCATGTGCACGTTCGGCACATCGCCGTAGCCATGGCCATCGGCGCGACCGAACGGTGCATCCGGCGCCAGGCCGAAGCGGAACCACATCGGTTCGACCTTGTAGTTGATGGCCATGCTGGCGTTGTCTTTCGGATCGTTCGGTACACCGTTGCCTTCCGAAGCAATGCCTTCCACCGGCCGCCCATTGGCCCAGCGCGTGTTCAAGGCGCGCTGCCAGACCATCGCAAAATCGCGGTAGGTGGTCTGGCCCGACGCCGTGACCGTGGCCGACGCGCGCTTGGCATCCTCGACCCAGGTGGCGCCGACCGGCAGCACGCTCATCGCACCGCCCAGGCCCTTTTGCGGCTGCTTGATGACGTCCGCCGGGGTGAAGTTCAACCCGCCGAATTCCACCGCCGTGGCGTTGATGTTGTCGACGTTGCGCCCCAGTTGGGTGATCGGTTTGCCTTCACGCTCCAGGTGCCCGGCGTAGTACTGGTAGGTACGGGTCGGGTATGCGCCAGTGTTGCCAACGCGAGGCGGCACGGTCTGGATGGGGTTGGCGCCGACGTTGGCGCCGTCGGATTTGGTGATGTCATAGGCCAGCAATTGTGCGTGCAGGCCGACATGGCTCGATGGCCGCAACAGGTTGTTGTTGAAGGTGGTCGAGCCCATGCCGTCGTTGCGGTCACGCTTGGCCAGGCCCTGCATGATCGCGGTCTGGGCCAGGTCCGGCATCACCGTTGGCAGGCGGTTTTCCAGGGTGATGTTGATGCAATCACCGGCCGCTGCACGCAGGATCAACGGTTCGACAGGCACACCGGGTTTCAGCTTGCCGGTAGTCGCGTCGAGGTCGCCCTTGCGCACATACAGGATCGCGGTCGGGTCATGCAGCGGCCCGCTTTTCCCGCCGATGGTGAAGGTCTCGCCATCTTCAGGATCGGTCACCGTGACCTGCGGGATGCTCATTGTCCGCGAGTTCAGCACCAGGGTGCCCCCCGTCGGTTTCAACGGCCCGCCGACATGTTGCCCGATACCCGCCGGGTCGCCGAGGGACAGGCCCAACGGGTTGGTCAGGATGTCATTGGCCAGCGCCGCGACCACATCGTAATTGCGTTGCACGGTTGGCCGGGTACCAATGCCATTGGGGTTGGCGCCGATCCGTGGGCAAATGCCGTCGAACGCCACGGTGTTGCGCATGCCGGTCGGTTTCGCGTTGTTCGGCAGCGCGAACAGATCGCTGCGTTGCGCGGTGTAGTTGCGCATCACACCCCATATTCCGTTCCAGTAACCCTCGATGGACGCGTCCATGGTGTACAGATAGTCACCGGTGGTCGCCGCGGCACTGGAGATCATCGACACCGGCGCATTGAAGCCCATCTGCTCGGAAATCCCGACCATCTGCGAGGCGCGCCAGCCGGAGTTGGAGCTGTTGCCGAAACCGGAACCGCTTTGCAGCCATTTCACGCCGTGCAGGGTGACGTTGTGCTCCTCTTCGTGGCCGCCCGCATGCACCCGCAGCCGCACGTTGTCACCGGTGTAGGTGCGCAGCATCGGGGTGAACGGATCGCCCGGCTCCGCGCCGCCCTTGTTGATGTGCGGCGGGAACAGCGTGGTGCCACCGGTTGGACCGGTGGCCGCGGTGATCAGGTTCGGCGCCAGGTTCATCGCCGGGATCGCACGGTCGGTGCGGCTTTGCATGGCGTACGCGAGGTCACCGCCGAGGCCATCGGCCTGCATGCCGCGCTTACCGTCCGGGCCGACCTTGTTCGGGTCGAACACCCGCAGGGCCAGCGGTTCGTTGCGGTAGTTGACGACGAACATGCCCGGATCATCCACCGAGATCGCTTGTGGACAAGGCCGGCTCGGGCAACCTGGTTTCACGCCGCCACGCAGCTCCACCACCGCTTCGAGCAACTGGCTGGTGTTGTCGCGCACCGGCGGATTGATCGCGTAGCGGAAGCTGTCGGCCGTGGCCGGGAATGCTTGCCGATTCGGTACGCCATTAGGGCCTGCGCCCACGTACACACCGGCTTCATAGGCGTGCTGGAAGTCGCTGTATTCGAGGAAGAACTCACGAAAGCTGTCGTTCTTGCCGTCATTGTCCAGGTCACCGGTGGAAATCACCGCCTGCCATGAAGTCGGCCCGCCGTCCTGCCGCGCGCCGCTGTACAACGGCTCGCCGGTTTCGGCGTGGAACCAGGTCGAACCGGCTGGTTCTGCCAGCACGGTGGCGTACAGGCCAATCTGTTGGTGAGTCGATGGGCCGAGGTGGTCGTGGGTGAAGATGGTGCCCAGGCCACGGTCAACACCTTGGGTATTGACCACCGGGTCGACGAACCAGCGTTGCATGGCCGTCCGCGCCCCAACCCAGTCGGCCCGGCCGAACTGTCCGAAGTACGGGTGATTTTTGGCTTTCGGGCAGGCTGGCGTGCCGTCACGCGGGTCCGTGCCTTTGCACTGGTTGTACTCGCGGATGGCGTGGATGCGTTCTTGCACGGCACCTGGGGAGAGCACGCCGTCTTCATAGTTCCAGCCGTTGGACGAACCGTCCGCGGCGGTCAGGTCCCATTTCGGCAGGTGAATGTGCTGACCGATCACGTCGGTCGGCGTGCGCACCTGATAGTCGTCCATCTCATAGGTGGCCGGCACCAGGTTGGTTTGCTGGTACTGCACGCAGTCGAAGGTGTTCATGCGCATCACCAGCGGTTCTGGCGGACGCTGCTTGGTGATCACCGGCCAGGCGTCTTCCCACAGCGCCAGGATGCGCGCTTGCGGGAAGTGGTAGCCGACCTTGTTGTACACCGCGTCGAACTGGATATTCGCCGCTTTGTAGACCCGCGGCCGGTCGGCGGTAAAGGTCGAGGAACCGATGAAAGACATGCCGTCGAGCCGCTCGCCACTGTTGAATTCCCCAGTGCCGGCGCTGCTGGTCAGGCGTTTTTGCCGGTCATCCATGCACGGTTCGTAGTACGGCGCACCGGCAATCGGCAAAGCGCCGTTGGTGCGGAAGTTGCGCGCCACGATCTGGCTGCCTGGCAGCACGGCGTAGCTTGGGTGATCCTTTTTCGCGTGGAAGGCCATGGCCGCCTGTTCGACTTCAGTGCCCTCTTCCGGCAGGTAAATCGGTTTGGCGCGGGTCACCGACTTGGAGAAGTCCAGCGACGTGGTAATGGTCTGGGCCTCGCCACCCTCGGATACACCGCCCAGTGCATGGCGCGGCAAGCCGCCGTTCCAGCCACCGGATTGATTAGGGTCCAGGTTGGCCACAAGGCTTTGCCACTGGCCTTCAAGGCTTGCGCCGTGGCGGCATCGAGCATGTCCAGCGGTGGAGTCGGCGGGCGTTGGCCGACCGAACTTTCCATGCCGCCGATCCAGAATGGATAGCCTGGGTTTTTCAGGGTGCCGTCGGCATTGCGATTGGCTTCGCTGCGATCGATCAGCGCGAGGGAACCGATGGCTGCACTGTTGGTATGAGCACCGCCGCCATAATGCTCGCCGTCATCGTCGCCTACTTCGTCATGGTCATCGTCGTTGGCGGCCACCAGGGTTTCGCCGATTTTCGGTACGACGGCGACTTTGCCTGGCATCGGCGCCATGGCTTTGCCAGGCAGCGGCACCACGGCTGGAATCGGCGTGCCGGCAACGATTTCGCCATCGGGCAAGGCTCGTGCACCTGCCGCCGGTTTACCGTTGCGCAGGGCATAGGGTTCGGTGTGGAAGCCGTCGGCGCCTTGTTGCGAGACTTCGAGTTTGGTGCCCTCTTCAAATACATCGTGCACCCGCCACATGGCCCACATGCCTTGGGCGAAGTGCGGGTAGAAGTGACAGTGATAAATCGCATCGCCTGCTACCCGGTTACGGTTACCCGAACCACCGTTGGCGATTTCATAGGTATAACCGGCGCCCGGACCGATGCCCTGGGCGTCCACGTAGTCGGAGTTGTCATCGTTGGGGTTGAACAGCCACTGGTGGCCGTGCAAGTGGAAAATATGGTGCTCGTAGCCGTTGTGGGTGTTGCGGAATTTGACGAAGTCACCGATGTAGCTGTGGGCAACGTTCGACGGCTCCGAGGGGTACAACGCCGCGGTCGCCTTGACGCCGACCTGATCGGCCTTCGGCTTCTGGCCGGGGGTGATGCCTTCAAGGCCGGCGTTGGCCGGTACGTCCACCAGCATCGCCACGTCGCCGACGGTGTGGGCACTGAGGAAGAATTCTTCATAGGCGCAGGACAGGCAATCGTGCATCGGCCCCACGCCCAAACGGTTGGCAACCACCTCGGCGCCCATGCCGCCGGAGCCGTAGTTGATCATGAACGAATCGCGGGTCGGCTCCAGTACGTGGGCCATGACCGGGTCTGCAAAATACGCCGGGAACGCCTGAGTCACTGCGGTTTCATCCTGGAACTGCGCGGAGAAATCGCGGAACGGCTCCAGCCGATTAGGGATTGCCGGATTACGTTTACCCATACTTTCCAGCGGATAGGTCGAGGCCGGGAAACTGCCGTCGGCGTTGCTGCCCATGACAATTGCATCGGCTTCACTGGAAACGATTTCATTGCCGTCGACCATGTTGATGATCGGCTTGCCGGCCTTGCCTTCGCGAATCCAGGGTTGACGCTGCGGATAGCGCGCCTGGTAATCGACGATCGGATGACCGGCCGGCGTGCGGCCGGTGCTGGCCAGGCGCATCTCTTCTTCGGTGATGGTGTTGCGGTAGCTGCGACCGCCCTTGGGCATGACCGCCACCTGGCCGAACAGGCCGTTGGCGTTGTTGCCGGCCGCGCCCTCGCCACCGAACGTCGCGCCGCGGCTGCTCACCGTGAACGCACCCTCGCGTTCGGCGTACAGGGTGTAGGAACGACTGGCGCCAGGAGCGACCAGGGTATTGGCGTTGCGCCCGGTGTACGAAGAGATGTCATCGATGCTGTTGACCGCTTGCATGCCGTTGACCTGGAAGCCGACATGGCGGTCTGCGACCTGCTCGTCGACCTTGAACGCTTCACCGCCAGCGCGGATTTCGCCACCTTCGCTATGGGAGCCGGGGTTGGCCTGGTAGGCCAGCAGGTTTTGCAGGTTGACCGTCAGGCAGTCACCGGCGGCGACCCGCAGGACCAGCGGACGCGGACGCTTGTCGGCCCGCAGCGAAACCTTGCCCGGCACCGCAGCACCACCTTGAGCCAAAGAAATCTGGTGGTCGTCGACCACGTCGCGGCGCAGGGCGAACATCATGCCGTTGACGTTCTGCGCACCCAGGCGGTTGAACATCAGCGGCTGATCCAGCGCCACGACGTTGGCCACCAGATTGCGCTCACAACGCGCAGCCGCTTCGGCGAACTCGATACCAAGCACCGATGCAGCCAACAACAGCCAGGGAAGAATGGATGGAATATGGTGTATGCCGGTCATGATCACGGGCCTCGCTGTGGGTGCGCACAGGGAATAATTCTCGACAAATCTGCACAGCAATCCGCATGCCACAATTAATTTTGTTTATTTTCAATAAGTTATGATCAGAACTTGATACGCAGGGGGATATTCCCCACTTTTTCCCCAATTTTTCGCTGGGGCTACCATCCCCCAAAGTTGGGGAAACCCACCCCCGGAGTTCCGGTTACAGCGGGGCATCTGCCGACAGCCCTGCAAACGCCGGTACTGATTCAATACATTGGGTACATAACGCTGGGTTTCGGCGAACGGCGGGATCACTCCGCCACGGCTGAGCACGGCCTGGGGACCTGCGTTGTAGGCGGCTACGGCGAGGGTGATGTCGTTGTCGAACATCGTCATCAAGCGCTTGAGGTATCGGGCGCCGCCCTGGATGTTGGCCTTGGGGTCGTAAACGTTGGTCACGCCCATCTCGCGCGCGGTGTCGGGCATCAACTGCATCAACCCGCCCGCGCCCTTGGGCGACAAGGCCCTGGCGTCATAGTGGGACTCGGCCTGGATCACCGCGTGCAGCAGGGCTGCGGGCAATTTGTTGTCCGTGGCCGCCTTTGATACCAGCGCGGCATAGGGCCGCGCGGCAATCATCTGCGGCTGCCGGTCGATGCTGACCACCGCCGCTTCGGGCTCGTGAATGACCCGCTGATAGTGGCGACCGGGGCGGTGGACATTGGACAGGACGAAGTTGCCCCTGGCGTCCACCGAAACGAACACGTCGGCTTGGGCAGTGCCTGCCAGCAGCGTCAAGCCGAGCAGTCCTGCGGTGAGAGTTTTCATTGTTCTACCTCCCCTGCCCAGCCCCGAAAAATGGGGGTATTGCCCCAATGGCCGGTCGTTTATCAGCCATACGCAAGCACTGTGCCGAAAGCGCAAATGGCCGTAGCACGGGGGGTGTAGAAGC
Organism: Pseudomonas sp. ERMR1:02; assembly: GCF_002277815.1. GTDB lineage: Bacteria > Pseudomonadota > Gammaproteobacteria > Pseudomonadales > Pseudomonadaceae > Aquipseudomonas. Next base: position 23,599 of record NZ_NKJI01000030.1, on the reverse strand, counting down.
AAGCCTCAACCTTTACCAGTCCTTTGCATGGCAATTGCATAAGCCTTTCTTGCGACCCTTCTGCCGACTGTGTGAGGTCATCATGAAACAGCGACTGTATTGCGCCCCACGTGATTCTTTCCCCAGAACCCAGCGCGGGTTCACCCTGCTTGAACTGTTGGTGGTGCTGGTGGTGCTGGGGCTGTTGGCCGGCATCGTCGCGCCGAAGTATTTCGCGCAGCTGGGCCGTTCCGAAGTGAAGGTGGCCAAGGCGCAGATAGAAGGCCTGGGCAAGGCCTTGGACTTGTACCGGCTGGAGGTCGGCCATTACCCGACGACCGAACAGGGTTTGCAGGCGCTGATCACCGCGCCCAGCGACGAACCCCACTGGACCGGCCCGTACTTGCAGAAAAAACTGCCGCAGGACCCGTGGGGCCGGAACTACACCTACCGTTGCCCCGGTGAGAACGGCGAGTACGACCTGCTGTCCATGGGCAAGAGTGGCCAACCCGGCGGCGTAGGCGAAAACGCCGAAATCACCAGCTGGCAATGACGGGGATGGCGACCATGCGTTTTCACCTCAAAGCGGTAGGCAAGGCCGGTGTGGTATCCATGACCGTCGATGCGCCGGGCCATGGCGAAGCCCGACGAATCGCCGAAGACCAGGGTCTGCGGGTGGTCAGCCTGCACGCCGAGCGACATTGGGGGGCGTTGCGCCTCAAACAGCGGGAGACGTTCAACCTGGTTTTGTTCAGCCAGGAACTGACTACGCTGCTCAATGCCGGGCTGCCGTTGATCGATGCGCTGGAAAGCCTGGCGGAAAAGGAAAACGCGCCACACGCCCGCAAAACCTTGAACGAGCTGGTGCGCCTGCTTTACGAAGGCAAATCTTTTTCTCAGGCATTGGGCCAGCTATCAGCTGTTTTCCCACCCCTGTACGTTGCGTTGGTACAGTCCAGTGAAAAGACCGGTGCCGTGGGCGATGCCCTGGGCCGATATGTCAGCTATCGCCAGCGCATGGACGAGGTTCGCCAGAAGATCGTCAGCGCTTCGATCTACCCCATGTTGTTGCTGGTGGTGGGCGGTGGCGTGGTTTTGTTTTTAATGGGCTATGTAGTGCCGCGCTTCAGTCTGGTGTTTGAAGGGCTGGGGTCTAACCTGCCGTGGCTGTCGCAGATCCTGATGAGCAGCGGCATGTTCCTGCACGCCCACCAGGCCGAATTCTTCGGCGCCTTCGTGACCTTCATCGTCACCATTACCCTGCTCCAGCGACAGCCATCCTTCCGTCGTGGCGTGGATCGCGTGATCGAGAAACTCCCGGCCGTGCATCAGCGCATCTTCATGTACGAACTGGCGCGTTTCTACCGTTCCCTGGGCATTCTGCTGCAAGGGGGTATTCCCCTCGTCACCGCCATGGGCATGGTTCGTAATCTGCTGACCGTGGCTTCCCGCACGCGCCTGGATCAGGCTTGTGAGCGGGTGCGCGAGGGGCAATCGTTATCGACCGCGCTGGAACTCAACCACCTGGTGACCCCGGTATCCCTGCGCCTGCTGCGCGCCGGCGAACAGTCCGGCAACCTGGGGCAAATGATGGAGCGCAGCGCCGACTTCTACGACGAAGAAATCAGCCGCTGGATCGAGTGGTTCGTGCGGCTGTTCGAACCGTTGCTCATGACCTTCATTGGCCTGCTGATCGGGGTGATCGTGATCCTGATGTACATCCCGATTTTCGAGCTGGCCTCAAGCATTCACTGACCCACTGAATAAATCAGTGCGTTGCAGTGTTTATCAACGTTCCTACCGAATAAAGGAACCGAGTGAATAAAGGAACCAGGCAGCACGTTGCATTGCTCATCAACGTTCCAACTTGAAAAAAGAAACGGAGAACGACATGCACATCAACAAGCTTTTACTTGCTGTAGCTATTGGCGCGGTTTTGTCGGCGTCTACCGTTCTGATTCCGGACAGCCTGTCCGACGTGTCGAGCGCCCACGCGAAAGAAGGCGGTGGTGGCGGCGGCAGCGGTGGTGGTGGCGGCGGTGGCGGTGGCGGTGGTGGCGGTGGCGGCGGCGGCGGCGGCGGCGGCGGCGGTAACGGCGGCGGCAGTGGGGGTGGAAGCGGCAATGGCGGTGGAAGCGGCAGTGGTCACGGTGGCGATAGCGCCGGCAGTGATCACAGTGACAGCGACCATGGCCCGGGACACACCGGCGACACAGCTTCAAACTCCGGACGCAGCAGCACCCATGCCGAGCCGGGTGACGATCATGGCGTTCATCGTGCGGGTGAAATCGGCGATGACCACGGCGTTCATCGTGCCGGTGAAGTCGCTGACGACCATGGAGTTCATCGCGCTGGCGAAGTCGGTGACGATCGCGGAGTGCATGCAGCTGGTGAGCCTGGTGATGACAAAGGCGTGAACTGACTCCCACAATGCATACACAGAGAACGCTCCTCCTGTAGGAGCTGAGCTTGCTCGCGATGGCGGAGTGTCAGGCGACGTTAATGTTGAATGAACCACCGCTATCGCGAGCAAGCTCAGCTCCTACAGGGGGGCGTGTGAACTGTCCAATCGCTCGCGCAAAAATTCGATCAACGCCTGCACCGGTCGCGATGACTGACGGTGTTGCGGATACACAGCCGACAGCGTCAACGCCTGCGGCCGAAACTCATCCAGCACCGGCACCAGCCTCCCATCCTTCAGCGCCGAACCGACGATAAAAGTCGGCAGGTAAGTAATCCCCATCCCGGCAATCGCCGCATCCTTGAGCAACTCGCCATTGTTGACCCGCATCCGCCCCGTGACGTTGACGGCCAGCGGCTTGCCCTGCCCCGCAAAGTGCCATTGCACCTGACGACCGTGGCCGTAAGGCAGGCAGTCATGGGTGAGCAAGTGTTCCGGTTTGAGCGGCGTGCCACGCTCGGCCAGGTAAGCCGGGCTCGCGCAGTACACGCGCTCGATGGACGCGATGCGGCGGGCGATCAACGTCGAGTCTTCGAGAATGCCGATGCGCAGGGCCAGGTCGTAACCCTCACCGAGCAAATCCACCGGGCGATCGCTCAAATCCACTTCCACCGTGACGTCACGATAGAGCGCCAAGAACTGCGGCAACAGACATCCCAGATGCGCCAGTGCAAACGACAGCGGCGCGCTGACGCGGATAGTGCCGCGCGGCTCGGTGGTTTGCCCGGCGATACCCTGCTCCACTTGCTCGACTTCGCTGAGCAGGCGCAGGGCCGATTCGTAATAACTCTGGCCCAGGGGCGTAACGTCAAGGCGCCGGGTCGAACGATTGAGCAGCCGCACGCCCAGGCGCTCTTCAAGCTGCATCAAGCGTCGGCTGACAAATTGCTTGGACAGGCCCAGTTGATCGGCGGCGGCCGTGAAGCTGCCGGAGTCCATGACCTGGCAAAAAAGACGCATATCTTCGAACGGGTTCATTGTCATGCCTTGGTTGACAGTCAGGCACTCTATAGCTGTTTTTACCCTTTTCATCACCCTGTTCGAGTGAATAACACAAAACAATGTGGGAGCGGGCTTGCTCGCGAAGACGGCAGCACATTCAACATAGATGTTGACTGATCCATCGCCTTCGCGAGCAAGCCCGCTCCCACATTAGGTTATGCGTCTTGCCAGAGAACGCTTACTTGGCAGTAAACGTCGTGTAGCTGTTGATCAGGTTGCGGTAGTTCGGCAGGCGGTTCGACAGCAGGTTGGCCAGGCCTTCCATGTCGTTGCGCCAGTCGCCTTGCAGCTCGCAAGCCACGGAGAACCAGTTCAGCAAATGTGCACCGGCGGCCGACATGCGCGCCCAGGCCGCCTGCTGCACGGTGGTGTTGAAGGTGCCGGAAGAGTCGGTCACCACGAACACTTCAAAACCTTCGGCAATGGCCGACAGGGTCGGGAACGCTACGCACACGTCGGTCACCACACCGGCGATGATCAGTTGCTTGCGACCGGTGGCCTTGACGGCTTTTACGAAGTCTTCGTTGTCCCAGGCGTTGATCTGGCCCGGACGGGCAATGAACGGCGCGTCGGGGAATTGCGCCTTGAGCTCCGGTACGATCGGACCGTTGGGGCCCTGGTCGAAACTGGTGGTGAGGATGGTCGGCAAATTGAAGAACTTGGCGATGTCGCCCAGGGCCAGCACGTTGTTCTTGAATTCGTTGGGCGAGAAATCCTGCACCAGCGAGATCAGGCCGGTCTGGTGATCGACCAGCAGCACAACAGCGTCGTCTTTGTTCAAGCGAGAGTACGGAACGTTGCTCATGAAAAACTCCTTGGTGGATGGTTTTAACTTGCTGCGCCGGTCCCTCAACTGAAGGTATTGACCCCGGCGCTTTTGGGTATTCGTCAGAACGCAAAGCACGAGCAGCCGAAGGCGCCCCAGAAACCCGCGAAATCGCTGACCGGCGCATTCGACAGGCGTGCCCGTTCATGGCTGTGGGAATGCACCCCACATGGCCCGCTGCACTGGTGAACCATAGCTTGCATCGGTGAATTCGCCCGCCAGTGACCCGGGACCTTGACCACCGGCGACCAGTCCGGCAGCACCGGAACACTGGCAGGGCCCAGCTTCTCGAAATCACCCGCGGCGTACACGACCTTGCCGCCGACCACGGTCAGCACCGACTCGATCCACTTGATCGCTTCTTCGTCGACGCTGAAAAAGTCCGCGCTCAATGCGGCCACGTCCGCCAGTTGCCCGACCTTGATCTGGCCTTTCTTGCCCTGCTCGGACGAGAACCAGGCGCTGCCGTGGGTGAACAGTTCCAGCGCGGTCAGTCGCGGCAGGCCTTCGGCGTGCAGCGCCAGACCACCAACGGTGCGACCGCTGACCATCCAGTACAGCGAAGTCCACGGGTTGTAACTCGACACCCGCGTCGCATCGGTGCCGGCACCCACCGGCACGCCTTCAGCGAGCATGCGCTGGATCGGCGGCGTGGCTTCGGCAGCCTTGGCGCCGTAGCGTTCGACGAAGTACTCGCCCTGGAACGCCATGCGATCCTGAATCGCAATGCCGCCACCCAACGCCCTCACCCGCTCGATGTTCTGCGGGGTGATGGTTTCGGCATGGTCGAAAAACCACGGCAAGCCATTGAACGGGATGTCGCGGTTGACCTTCTCGAACACGTCGAGCATGCGGCTGATGGACTCGTTGTACGTAGCGTGCAATCGGAACGGCCAGCGCTGCTCGACCAGATGGCGCACCACCGGCTCCAGTTCGTCTTCCATGCTTTGCGGCAGGTCCGGGCGCGGCTCGAGGAAGTCCTCGAAATCCGCCGCCGAGAACACCAGCATCTCCCCGGCGCCGTTGTGCCTCAGGTAATCGTCGCCCTGATGCAACTTGACGCTGCCGGTCCAGTTCTGGAAATCCGCCAGCTCTTCCTTGGGCTTCTGGGTGAACAGGTTGTAGGCGATGCGAATGGTCAGTTGCTGGTCTTTCGCCAACTGCTCGATCACCTGGTAATCGTCCGGATAATTCTGAAAACCACCGCCGGCATCGATGGCGCTGGTCAGGCCCAGGCGATTGAGTTCGCGCATAAACTGGCGGGTCGAGTTGACCTGATATTCCAGCGGCAGCTTCGGCCCCTTGGCCAGCGTCGAATACAGAATCATCGCGTTCGGTCGCGCCACCAGCATACCCGTGGGGTTGCCATTGGCATCGCGGACGATCTCGCCACCCGGCGGGTTTGGCGTGTCGCGGGTATAACCGGCCACGCGTAACGCGGCACGGTTGAGCAGCGCGCGGTCGTACAGATGCAGAACGAACACCGGGGTGTCAGGTGCGGCCTGATTGAGTTCTTCGAGGGTCGGCATGCGTTTTTCGGCGAACTGGAATTCGTTCCAGCCCCCCACCACCCGCACCCATTGCGGCGTCGGCGTGCGATCAGCCTGTTCCTTGAGCATGCGCAGCGCATCGGCCAGCGACGGCACACCTTCCCAACGCAGTTCGAGGTTGTAATTCAAACCGCCGCGGATCAGGTGCAAGTGCGAGTCGTTGAGGCCGGGAATCACGCAACGGCCCTTGAGGTCGATCACCTGAGTGCCCGAGCCGCGTAATGCCATGGCCTCGGCATCGTTACCGACCGCAACGAAGCGACCATCGCGGATGGCCACGGCGCTGGCGCGCGGTTTTTCGCGGTCAACGGTATGAAACTGACCATTGAACAAAATCAGATCGGCGTTCATCGCGTTTCCTTGGACTGAGTGGAAGGGGAAAGCCAGGGCGCGAACAAGCGTGTCGCCATCGGCATGAAGACGTAGACCACCGACAGCACGATGGTCAGGGTGATCAGGAAGGTCGCGACCACGTAGTTGGAGAGCAACGCGTTGAGCTGCAACAGCGGCCCCCAGATCAGCGGCACCAGCAAGGTGTGCGGCAAAATCACCAGCAATGTCACCACGGCCTGCTTCCAGCGCGGCGGCGGCGAAGCTGCATCAGCCTGCGGTGCGAACCAGAACTCGTTGACCGGATTGACCTCGGTCTGGTCGCCGTCCGCCAGCATCGGCACGGCTTCATCAACCAACGCCTGGCGCTGCGGCGAATCGAGCCAGCGCTGCATGGCCTCGGTGGTGCAAAAGCGCAGCACGCAGGTAAACATCTGCAGGCCAGCCTGCTTGCCGCGAATCACGTCGACGCCCAAATGCCCTTCGCTCTTAGCGGCAATGCCGACGATGCGTCGCAACCAGGCTTCATAGGGTGCTTCAAAACCGGCCTTGATCCGATGCTTGACGATCAGTGTCACGATTTCATCGAACCCCGGCGCTTGCGTGCTCTGGGTATGGACTTCAGGCATGGCGAAGGGCTCCGGCGAGACTGGGTAGAGAATGAAGTAAAGACTGGATTGGATAGTGCGGGGACGGGGAAGGAAAAAATTGGATGTACGTGCTCTTTTTGGGAGGGCACGAAGATCTTCAGGCCCATACAAATCCCCTGTGGGAGCGGGCTTGCTCGCGAAGGCTGCGTGTCAGGCGATGGGTTTTTTGATGGTGTGCATATCCATTCCTGCGGTAACGGCGGCTTATGGTTTCGCCCTTACGGCGAGTCCCTTTCCAAACGCCGAAAAGGAACCAAAAGGCTTTGCCCCACCACTCGGTGCCTCGCTTCGGCTCGGCATGCCCTCACTCCGGCATTGCTCCGTGGGTCGCCGCGATGGGCCATCCCTGGCCCAGCGCGGCTAAACCGGCGTCCTGCCGGTTTACCCACGGAGCAATGCCTGCGTTCGGCCATCGTGGTTTAACGGGGCGCCTAAATCAAAAGCGCGCGAGGCGGCCTGACAGCCGACCTGATTTTTGACTTGCCTGTGATCCCCTGTGGGAGCGAGCCTGCTCGCGATGGACGTCAACGAAAATGCGCCCTGTCTGAATGATCGCGTTGTCTGGACGTTTTTCGCGAGCAGGCTCGCTCCTACAGGGGTACGAATACATCCGCGAAATCAGGTCGGCTGTCAGGCCGCATCGCTTTTGATCTGGCTTTTGATTTTCTTGCGCCATCGAGAGGCCGAGTGGAGGTTCTGCGCAGTGGGTAAACCGGCATGGATGCCGGTTTACCCGCGCTGGGCCAAGGATGGCCCATCGCGGCGGGCCCACGGAGCAGGACCGGAGCGAGGGCATGCCGAGCCACAGCGAGGCACCGAACGACAGGGGCAAGAGCCCTTGGTTACTTGGGGCTTTTCCAAGTGACTCGCTGTAAAAGCGAAACCGATAGCGGCCGTTACCGCAGGAATGGATATGTACACCAAAAAAATACGGCGCCTGACACGCAGCCTTCGCTGGCAAGCCAGCTCCTACAGTTTGATCGGGGACAACCGTGAGATTCAGGCAATCTCCAACGGTGCCGACATGAACTGACTGATGCGCGAACGCAACCAGCGCTCCGCCGGATCGTTGTCATGCACCCCGCTCCAGGCCATCGACAATTGCGCCGCCTCAATCGCAAAGGGCGGATCCTCGGCACGCAAGCCACACCCCTCCACCAATGCACAAGCCGCATAATCCGGCACGGTGGCAATCATCTCGGTTCCGGCCAGCAACGCGCGCAAGCCACTGAATTGCGGCACGCCGAGCACCACCTTACGACACCGCCCGACCTTGGCCAGATCCAGGTCGATGTTGCCGCTCAGGTCACCGGAAAACGACACCATCGCATGGGGCCGCGCGCAGTATTCGTCGAGGGTCAGCGGCCCTGGCCGGGTGTCGCCGCGCAACACCTTGCAGGGGATGTCGCGCAGTGTCTTGCGCTTGGCATTGGCCGGCAGGTCCGTGGTGTAGCTCACGCCCACGGAGATTTCCCCGGAAGCCAACAATGCCGGCATCAACAGGTAATTGGCGCGGCGCACCACGACCACGATCCCCGGTGCCTCTTCCTGCAACTGGCGCAACAACGGCGGAAACAAACCGAACTCGGCATCGTCCGACAGCCCGATGCGAAACACATCGCAACTGGTTGTCGGATCGAACTCCTTGGCCCGACTGACCGCGCCGGAGATGGTGTCCATCGCCGGTTGCAGCTCCTTGAGAATCGCCAGCGCCCGCCCCGTCGGCTCCATGCCGCGACCGTTGCGCAACAGCAATGGATCATCGAACAGATCGCGTAACCGGCCCAGGGCAGCACTCACCGCCGGCTGGCCCATGAACAGTTTTTCCGCAACGCGGGTCAGGTTTTTTTCGAACATCAGCGCTTCGAAAATCACCAGCAGGTTCATGTCGACGCGACGCAGATCGTTTCGGTTCATAGGCACGGGTTCCTTGTGTATTGAGCCAGACGCAGGAGTGACGATTGTGTCTGACTTTGCTCAAGACTTCGCGCAATGAACGTGTAATTAACAACGTTTAACTCGCAAGCCAGAGCCCTGGGGTTCAAGAATGAGTCCTACCGACACGGACATTCGCCATGGCTCCCTTCCAGCAAAACGCCGCCCGCGCGACAGTCACGCAAACGCAAAAGAAAACCGCCGGCGGCCTCAGTGCGCAACGCGAACGGCTGGTGAAACAACTGATCCTCGAGCGCCTCGGCGAAACCCTGGAAGTGACCGAACTGGCCCGAGCCTGTTCGCTGTCGCGCAGTCATTTCTCCCGCGCCTTCAAATGCAGCACCGGTTTATCGCCCCAGGACTGGATTCGCCAGCAACGCATCGCCCGGGCCAAGCTGCTGATCCAGCACACGGACCTGAGTCTCACGCAAATCAGCCTGGAATGCGGCTTCTGCGATCAGGCGCACTTCTGCCACATGTTTACCCGCAGCGAAGGCATCAATCCGTTCGCCTGGCGTTGCCGGACCGTACGTTCCATACACCACGCCACCCTGTAGGAGCCCGGCTTGCCGGCGAAGGCGATTTCATGGACGCCATCGCCGGCAAGCCGGGCTCCTACAGGTATTGTGTCAACCCTTGAGGAACGCCAGCAGATCGGCGTTGAGCTGATCCTTGTGGGTATCAGTCAAGCCATGGGGCGCACCGGGGTAGACTTTGAGGGTAGAACCTTTCACCAATGCTGCCGAAGCGATACCCGCCGCTTCGATCGGCACCACCTGGTCCGCATCGCCATGCACCACCAGCGTGGGCACGTCGAACTTCTTCAGGTCTTCAGTGAAGTCGGTTTCCGAGAACGCCTTGATGCAGTCGTAGGCGTTCTTGTGGCCGGAAGTCATGCCTTGCATCCAGAACCAGTCGATCATGCCCTGCGAAGGTTTGGCGTCGGGTTTGTTGAAGCCAAAGAACGGACCGCTGGCGAGGTCCTTGTACAACTGCGAGCGATCCACCAGCGAGGCCTGGCGAATGCCGTCGAACACTTCGATGGGCAGGCCGCCGGGGTTGGCTTGGGTCTTGAGCATCAGCGGCGGTACCGAGGAAATCAGCCCGGCCTTGGCTACGCGGTCGGTGCCATGGCGACCGATGTAGCGTGCCACTTCGCCGCCACCGGTTGAGAAGCCAAACAGCACGGCGTCTTTGAGGTCGAGCAACTCGATCAATTGCGCCAGGTCATCGGCGTAGGTGTCCATGTCATTGCCGGTCCACGGTTGGCTGGAGCGGCCGTGGCCCCGACGATCGTGGGCGATGACCCGGTAGCCTTTGGAAGCGAGGAAAATCATCTGCGATTCCCAACTGTCGGCATTCAGCGGCCAACCGTGACTGAATACGATGGGCTGACCGCTGCCCCAGTCCTTGTAGTAAATCTCGGTGCCGTCGCGGGTGGTGAACGTGCTCATGGGAGTGCTCCTTAACGTGGGGTGTGGTTGGTTGGGTTGAGTTGAATCAATCAGATGCGCGGCCCATGCGCTCGGCCAGCCGCGCTACCCGCTCACCCAGATGCGCGGCAGTGCAGCGGTCTTCGGCGGGCGGTGCAAGGTCTGGGGACTGTTCGACATTTGACTGGGCCATGGCGCCCAGCGAGCTGCCGAGGCGATTGAGTTGCCCATCGAACACGCCCGTACCGGAACGCGCCGGCAATAAATCGAGGCCGACCCAGATCATCGAATGCTGGGCAGCGAAGACTGCCATCTGCAGCAAGGTGTTGAGCTTGTCGCCACACAGGCAGCCGGAATTGGTGAAGCCGGCCGCCAGTTTGTCGCGCCACGGTTGCGCCAGGTAGAACGCTGCCGTAGCTTCCATGAAACCCTTGAAGGCGGCCGAGGCGCTGCCCATGTAGGTCGGGGCGCCGAAAATAATCGCGTCGGCGTGGTGCAGGTGGTCCCAGTGTTCGTCCACCTCTTCAACGGAAATCAGGCGGCAGGTGCTGCCCGGATGGCGTTCAACACCCTTGGCCACGGCTTCGGCGATGACGCGGGTATGCCCGTAGCCACTGTGATAGACCACCACCACGTTGCTCATTACGGTGTCCTTGTGATGAGTTAAATCCCTCTGTACCTGTAGGAGCGATGCTTGCTCGCGAAGGTGTGTCAGTCACATTGATGTCGCCTGACACACCTTCGCGAGCAAGCATCGCTCCTACAAAGAACGAGTTTTGGGCGTAGAGCGGGCGTAGGACGAGTTAAACGTTGTTAATTTTTCATGACGCGCCTAAAGCACTGACGCCCCGTCATAGCCACCGTGCCCAATATATACGGAGCTACTATCAGTACCGGGCAACCGGCAGGCGAAGCGAACACCCGAAGTCAGTCAAGTGACGCATTGCGCAGATGAAAAAACCTGAGGAATATGCTCGGAAACCGCGAATTAGACGGCTGCAGACAGGAGTGACCCGTTGACCCTTTCCCTCGAACAGGCTGTGCATTTCGGCCCTTACAGGATCTACCCCGGACAACGCCTGGTGATGGAGGCCGACGAGCCCCTGCGCCTGGGCCGACGGGCCATGGACATCCTGTTGATCCTGCTGGAACACGCCGGGAACGTGGTCAGCAAGCAACAACTGATTGCCGAAGTCTGGCCCAACAGCGTGGTGGAAGAGATCAACCTGCGGGTGCACATGGCGGCCCTGCGCAAGGCCCTCGGCGACGGTCAGGCCGGCCAGCGCTACATCATCACCGTGGCGCAGCGCGGCTACAGCTTCGTCGCGCCCATTGCCCTGGAGCACGTCGAGCAACGCCCACAACGCGGTCCCGCTGAATCGAGTCGGCACAATCTGCCCCTGCGCCGCACTCGCCTGATCGGTCGTCAAACACTGGTCGACAACCTGGTAGCACAACTGCCGCGCCAGCGCTTCATCACCCTGGTCGGCCCCGGTGGCATCGGCAAGACCACCGTGGCCCTGCGCGTCGCCGAACATCTTATCGGTCAATATCGCGACGGCATTCGCTTGCTGGACCTGGCGCCAATCAACGACCCGTTGATGATCACCGGTCATCTGGCCACGCTGCTGGAGGTGTCCCTGCACGACGCCGAACCGCTGAATAGCCTCGCCCTGTTCCTGCGCGAGCGGCAGATGCTGCTGGTCATCGATAACTGCGAGCACCTGCTCGACAGCGTGGCCCTGCTCTGTGAAACCCTGCTGCGTGGCGCGCCGCAGGTGCACATTCTGGCCACCAGCCGCGAAAGCCTGCGGTCCGAGGGCGAATTCGTCCAGCGCCTGGAATCCCTGGACTGCCCTCCACCCATCGCCGTGCTGGACCGCGCCCAGGCCCTGAGCTTTTCCGCGCTGCAATTGTTCGTCGAGCGGGCCATGGCCAGCCACGACAGCTTCGAGCTGAGCGATGCCGAGTTGCCGCTGTTGATCGACATCTGCCGACGCCTCGACGGCATTCCACTGGCCCTGGAACTGGCGGCGGCGCAAGTCACCAGCCTTGGTCTCGACGGTTTGCTCGCGCAACTGCAAGACAGTTTTCGCCTGCTGACCCACAGCAGCCAGTCGACCCTGGGCCGGCATCAGACCCTGCGCGCGACGCTGGACTGGAGCTTCAAACTGCTCAGCGCCTGCGAACAGACTTGCCTGCGTCGACTGGGCGTCTTCCGCGGCAGCTTTACGCTTGAGTCGGCAGCGGCGGTGATCGCTGGCGAACACATCGAACACCGCGAGGTGTTTGGCTCGATCATGCAACTGGTGGCCAAGTCCCTGCTGAGCGTGGATGTCGGCGATGAAGAAGTGTTCTACCGCCTTCTCGACACCACCCGCCACTATGCCCTGGAAAAACTCGAACAGACCGCCGAGCTGCCCGACACCCGGGAACGTCACGCCGAGCGCTGCCTGGCCTTGATGCAACAGGCGCAGAAAGAATGGGAACAGATTCCGACAGTGTTGTGGATCGAGCGATATGCCCGCAGCCTGGAAGACATCCGCGCGGCCCTCGATTGGGGCCTGAATGCACAGGGCCCGAAGACGCTGGCGATCCGCTTAACGGCGGCGTCGACGCCACTCTGGCAAGAACTGTCACTGCTCAAGGAGCACGGCGGTTATGTGCGCAAGGCCCTGGCATTGCTCGATGCCGCGCCCGAGCCCTGCGCGCATTTGAAAATGACCCTGAAGCTGGCTCTCGGCAGCGCCTGTTACCACGTTCAGGGCGCAACCGCTGAAGCCATCGGCGCTTTCGTCACCGCCCGAACCCTGGCCAGACATTGCAATGACGTGGTCGGAGAACTTCGAGCCGTTTCCGGGTATCTGGCAGTCAACCTCCTTTGCGGCAAATATCAGATGGCTCTGGAGCAGAGCCAGCAATTCGACCAGTTGGGTCTGCACGGTGACCCCGTGCTGTCCCTCAGCACGCATCGCTTGCGGGTGTTGGCGCTGCACTTTGCCGGGGATCAGGCACGGGCGCGGGTGAATGCCGATGAGGTGATCCAGCGCATGGCCCACAGCGGCCACCTTAACCGCTTCACCCATGGTTTCGGCGTGCAGTACGACCAGAGCGTCGCCGCCTTGACGATCCTGGCGCGCATCCTCTGGTTGCAGGGTCAACCGGAACAGGCCTGGCGCACGGCCCGACAGGCGCTGGACATTGCCCTGCAGATCAATCACGGCACGTCCATCTGCTACACCCTGGCCCTCTCGGGTTGCCTGATCGCCCACTACAACGGCGACACCGGCACCGCCCGCGAACTGCTGCGCCTGCTGCTGGAACAGGCGCAGAAACATTCAGTGCTGCTGTTCTACACTTGGGCGCAACACTATGCGCAAGTCATCGACAGTGCCGATGCACAGACATCACGGCGTCCGGGCGTCGGCTTGATCAAGGAGATAATGGTCACGCTGGACAGCGCTTTCGTCGATGACGACTTGCTTGCGCGCGCCGACAGCGGCGCGGCAGGCTGGAGCACTGCGGAGATTCTACGGGCCCGGGCCGATGCGCTGCTGACGGCCGATTGCCCGGTGAAAAACTGCACCGCTGAAACCGTGCTGATCAAGGCGCTCAACGTTGCGAAATCCCAGGGCGCACTGGCCTGGGAACTGCGCAGCGCCACCTCGCTGGCGCGGCTTTGGCAGCGTCAGGGTCGCTACCGCCAAGCCCATGAGCTGTTGACGCCGATCTACCAGCGCTTCACCGAAGGTCATGCCACACCGGATCTGATCGCCGTGCGCCGCTTACTCGGCGAGTTGCAGGACAACGTTCGGATTTGATGCCCAAACGTGGTCCTGTGTAGGAGCGAGCCTGCTCGCGATGGGCTAGAGGTCGCCGCGTAAAACCAGAAATCACGCGTCATCGTTAACGACCATCGCGAGCAGGCTCGCTCCTACATTTTTTGTTTTTCCAGGGCATAGCCGCGGGTGGTGTTGAGGAGGCGATAACGGGTTACGCCGTTGATCTGCTCCTGCGACAGCAGCGATTTGAGTGCCAGACTTTCCAGCACCCTGGTCAGGCTGGCGGGCAACAGCGTGGCGCAACTGACCACGCCCTTCGCTGCGTCCAGGGTGAATGCCGACTTGAATACTGCCAGGCACTGCAACACGGTTTGCTCCGCCGGGCTCAGCCGTTCGTAGCTCCAGTCCAGCGCGGCCTTGAGGGTTTGGTGCCTTGGGACTGCGGTGCGCCGCCCCTGGGTCAGCAATTGAAAGCAGTTATCCAGTTGCGCTTGCAGACCCACCAGCGCCAGCGCATCGATCTGCGCCGCCGCCAGCTCTATCGCCAAGGGCAAACCATCGAGCCGCCGACAGATTTCACGCACGGCCTGGAGGTCCTGTTCACGCAGGGCAAACCCTTGCTGACGGGCGCGCGCACAGCTGACGAACAGCTGCACCGCCGAATACCCCATGAATTCATCAATACTGCACAAAGCCGACGCCGGCGGCACCACCAGCGGCGGCAACGGCAGCAGTGTTTCGCCGGTTGCCAGCAACGGCTCTCGACTGGTGACCAGAATCGACAGGCGCGGCGCCGACGCCAGCAGCGTTTCAACCAGGGTCCGGCAACGTTCGAGCAAGTGTTCGCAGTTATCGAGGACCACCAGCGCATGCCATTGCCCCAACGCCTCCAGGTGGGTGCCGACATCCAGTTCCAGGGTGCGCGTCAGGTGATCGACCACTTGCGCCGGGTCATCGATTATCGCCAGATCCACCAGCCATACACCGTCGCGATAATGCTGCAACAACAGTTCGGCGACCCGCAGGGCAACGGTGGTCTTGCCGATACCGCACGGCCCGACCAGGGTCATGAAGCGTCGCACCGGCAATTGCCGCACCAGACCGCCCACCACCGCATCGCGGCCAGTGACCGGCGTCAGCCGTGCAGGCAAGTTGTGTTGGGGCTTGTGCAAACTTTCGAATGAGATCGGCGTGGGCTCCGATACTTGCTGAACCGGCGCGACAAAGCTGTAACCGCGCTGGGGAATGTTGACGATGAAGCAGCGGCCGTCCTGCCCGTCGCGAAAGGCCCGACGCAGCGCGGCAATGTGCACCCGCAGATTGATTTCCTCGACCACCGACCGCGGCCACACCTGAGCGATGATTTCGTCCTTGCTGACCACCGAGCCCGCGCGCTCGACCAGCACCTGCAAATATCCAGGGCCCGCCCGCCCAGACGCAGCGGTTGATCGCCTTCCAGGACCAGTCGCTGATTGAGGTGGAATGCGTAGGGGCCGAATCGCAGCACCG
The DNA here is from genome assembly GCF_002277815.1 of Pseudomonas sp. ERMR1:02. GTDB lineage: Bacteria > Pseudomonadota > Gammaproteobacteria > Pseudomonadales > Pseudomonadaceae > Aquipseudomonas. Next base: position 8,142 of record NZ_NKJI01000030.1, on the reverse strand, counting down.
TGTCGCTGTGTATGTCTCTCAGGCTATTCATAGACCTTCACCCGCCGGGAGCCTGCTCGGCACGCGAGTCCATCCAGGCTCCCGTACCTTCCTTGCAATGAGTTCATGGCTATCTTGGCAGGCCTAAGTGACGGTACAACCACCACGGGGGAGCGTCACGGCCATTACGGTGCGCACAACGGCCAAGGGCGTTAGCTGAATTGCTCGCGGTACTGGCTCGGCGTCAGGCCGAGTTTTTCACTGAACAGGAAACGCATGTGGCGCACGCTGCCGAAGCCGCTTTTGAAGGCCACGGTCTTGAGCGGCAAGTCGGTGGTTTCCAGCAGGTTGCGGGCGCAATCGATACGCGCACTTTGCAGGAACTCCATGGGCGTCATGCCCACCTCACGGGCGAAGACCCTGGCGAAGTGGCGCGCACTCATGGTCGCCAGACCGGCCATGCGTTCGATGCTGAAGGTTTCGTCCAGATGTTCGAGTACATGATTCTGCACCCGGGTGATCGCCGTTTCATGGGGCGCTACCGCCGCCATCAACGGGCTGAACTGCGCCTGGCCGCCCTGGCGTTTCATTACCACCAGCAACACCTTGGCCACGTCCTGTGCGACTTTCTTGCCATGGTCGTCGGCAACCACCGCAAGCGCCAGGTCAATGCCGGCGGTTACGCCGCCGGACGTGATGAGGTGGCGGTCCTGAACGTAAATGCGGTCGGTTTCGACGATGGTCCGGGGGAAAGCCTTGATCAAGCGTTCGGTGTAGTGCCAGTGGGTGGTCACGCGGTAGCCGTCAATCAAACCGGCATGCCCCAATACGAATGCACCGGTGCAGATCGAACCATAAGCCCTGGATTGACTGACGTTGTGCTTAAGCCAGTCGAGCAACGGCGGGTGTTTTTCGTTGTAGGCACCGGGCCCGCCGGGTACCAACAACAAATCAAAGCCGCCGCAGGCCTGATCGATATGCATATCGGCATGCACGTTCACGCCGTTAGACGCCCGCAGTGCACCGGGCTCGGTACCGATGGTCGTCAGTACATAGTGGTCGTCAGGCTTGAGATAGCGATTGGCAATGGAGAACACCTCCATGGGCCCGGCCATGTCGAGCAGGAGAAAGTTGGGAACAGCACCATTGCCACGGTTTTCATGGGTTGGATATCACTTAGGTCTTAAGAAAAGTCACCGGCCCCTGTAGGAGCGAGCCTGCTCGCGATGGTCGCCAACGAAAACGCTGGCTGTCTGAAACCCCACGGTGGTCAGGGTTCATCGCGAGCAGGCTCGCTCCTACAGGGGTTATGTGTACGGCGATGCTATGCATTATGGCGAAGTGTGTAGCCAGCGTCGTCTGCAAATAACTGTCAACCTGAAGGAGACAGTATTTCAATTTTCAGCTACTTATTGAACCAATCAGTAACCATTAACCTTCTCCTCACTCGGACGAATTCACGTCCCCACAGGAGATTTCATCATGCTGACCCTTCGCAAAGCTTCTGATCGCGGCATGGCCAACCACGGCTGGTTGAAGTCGTTCCACACCTTCTCCTTCGCCAACTACCGTAACCCGAAAGAACAAGGCTTTTCAGATCTGCTGGTGATCAACGATGACCGTGTGGCAGCCGGCAAAGGTTTCGGCCAGCACCCGCACCGCGACATGGAGATTTTCTCCTACGTGCTCGACGGCGCGCTGGAACACAAGGACACCTTGGGCACCGGTTCGGTGATCCGTCCCGGCGATGTACAGTTGATGAGTGCCGGCAGCGGCGTGGCGCACAGTGAATACAACCACTCGGACAAGCGCCCGGTGCACTTCCTGCAAATCTGGATCGTGCCTGAAGTCAGTGGCGCCAAACCGCGCTATCAACAAGAACACTTCAGCCCGCAAAAGAAACGCGGCCGCCTGCAACTGATCATCTCCCCCGACGGGGCCAAGGGTTCGCTGAAGGTGCGCCAGGATGCGCGAGTATATGCCGGCCTGATCGACGGCCAGGAGAGCGCCACCCTGGAATTGGCCGCCAATCGCTACGCCTACGTGCATGTGGCGCGGGGCAGTGTCGAACTCAATGGCATGCGCTTGCAGGAAGGTGACGGTGTGCGGGTTCGCGAAGAACAGTTGCTGACTTTGAGCAATGGTGTGGATGCTGAAGTGCTGGTGTTCGATCTGCGCCCGCAGGAATTGCCGGAAATGCCTTGATTCTTCTGTAGGAGCGAGCTCGCTCGCGATGGTCGTTAACGATAATGCGTGCTTTCTGGTTACACGCGGCGTTTCTGAATCCATCGCGAGCGAGCTCGCTCCTACAGGGCCTCGGAAAACTCCTCGACAATTTCATCGATTACCGCCCGCACCCTGGCGGTGTGCCGCAGGTCGGCATGGGTCACCAGCCACACGTCGTAGGGCAGCGGTCGGGTACGTTCCGGCCACAGCCTGACCAGTCCGTCCTTCTGTCCCATGTACACTGACATTCCCCAATTCCGAGCCCCGCCGCGATGGATCGGCGCACCAGCAGGCTGGAGCTCAGGCTTGAGACTATCCGCCCGCGTCCCAGTGGTTCACTGACCAGTGTCATGTCCTTGGTGCCCTGCAAATACGGTTGATACACCACCAGATCATGCCCCTCGAACGCCGATCCCGGCTCCGGCACGCCGTGGGCATCCACATACGCTTGCGAGGCAAACAGGCCTACTGGCCAACGGGCGATTCGCCTGGCGATCAGGTCCGGGTTGTCCGGCCGGGTATTGCGCACGGCGATATCGGCCTCGCGTTTGGCCAGGCTGAGGAATTGTGTCGAGGCGTCCAGTTGCACCCGCACATCGGGGTGTCGCTGATGCAAACGGGCAATGGCCGGAATCAGGAAGTCGATAGCCAGGGAGTCGGTGGTGGTGACCCGCACGATGCCGGTCAACCGATCGTCGAGGCCCTGAATCCGCCGCTCCAGCTCCAGCGCCGAATGCTCCATCTTTTCCACGGCGCGCATCGCCGCTTCACCCACGGCGGTCAGCGCATAGCCTTCGGAGGTGCGCAGAAACAGCGTCGCGCTCAATGACTTTTCCAGCGCCGTGATCCGTCGGCCGACCGTGGCCTGATCCACGCCCAGCACCCGTGCCGCACCCCGCAGTGTCGACTCGCGGCAGACCGCGAGAAATACCCGCGCGTCATCCCAATTCATGGCTCCTCCTTAGCGATGCACATATGCATCACTGGCACGTGAAATCGCAGCATTATTGCATCGAAAAACCTCGTTATGCTGGACACCAGAGAACACTTACGCCTGGTGCTGGCGGTGCGCTTGCTCGCGATGGAGGTGTATCAGGCGAATCGATGTCGAATGCGCTGCCGTCATCGCGAGCAAGCTCGCTCCCACAGTTTTGATCTGAATCCATTCCTTAAAGGTATCCAACATGAAGCGGCCACAAACCATGACGCTCATCGAAATCACCCAACCCGGTGGCCCTGAAGTCCTGCAACCGCGCCAGGCGCCCGTGCCTACGGCTGGCGCCGGTGAAGTACTGATCCGCGTACACGCCGCCGGGGTCAATCGCCCCGATGTGATTCAACGCGCCGGCAAATACCCGATGAAACCCGGCATGAGCCCGATCCCCGGGCTGGAAGTGGCGGGTGAAGTGGTCGCCGTCGGCGCAGGTGTCGGCGACTTCTGCATTGGCGACAAGGTTTGTGCACTGACCAATGGCGGCGGTTATGCGCAATATTGCGCGGTGCCAGCCAGCCAGACACTGCCGGTCCCCGAAGGCCTGAACTGGGAACAGGCGGCGGCGGTTCCGGAAACGTTCTTCACCGTGTGGGCCAACCTGTTCGAGATGGGCGGCGCCCGCCAAGGCAAACGCGCATTGATTCACGGCGGCACCAGCGGCATCGGCACCACCGCGCTGATGCTCTGCCGTGAATTTGGCATCGAGGCCTTCGCCACGGCCGGCAGTGAAGAAAAGTGTGCGGTGATTCGCCAACTGGGTGCCGAAGCGATCAACTACCGCGATCAGGATTTCGCTCAGGTCATCACCGAAAAAACCGCGGGCCGCGGTGTCGATGTGGTGCTCGACATCATGGGAGGCTCGTATTTGAACGGTAACGTCGCGGCTCTGGCGCTCGAAGGTCGGCTGGTGATGCTCGGCTTCCTCGGCGGCGCGATCGCCAAGGATGTCGACCTGCCGGCGATCATGGCCAAACGCGCCATAGTCACTGGTTCGCTGTTACGTTCACGCACCCTGGAAGAAAAAGCCGTGATCGCACAACAATTGCGCGAACACGTCTGGCCGGTGCTGGCGGCCGGTCGTTGCCTGCCGATGATCGATCAGGTCTACACGCTCGAAGAAGCCTCGCAGGCCCATGCGCGAATGGAAGCGGGCGATCACGTTGGCAAGATTGTGTTGCGGGTGGAGTGATCCACCCCCTGTAGGAGCGAGCCTGCTCGCGATGGTGTATCAGCCACATTGATGTCGACTGACACGCCATCGCGAGCAGGCTCGCTCCTACAGAAGGCCGGTGAACGGCTGTCGCAATTATTCCCATCCCACGCACGCATCTGTTAAAACGCGGACTTCATGTCTTTCCCGGTAAACCACCCGATGCCCTCTACCCTTCTCACCCGTCTGCACCGACGCTGGCTGGCGCTGCTGTGCATGGCTGCGCTGGTCGTTGGCCTGCCGGTGAGTTGTGGCGCGCTCAGGTATAAAGAGCGCGAGTTGCTGTTCCGCATTGAACCGGGTACGGCAGGCTGGTATCGCGGCTTGCCGCAGGATGTTCAGGAATTCGACATCAAGCCCGCCAATTTCAAGGCAGGGCAAAATCTACATGCCTGGTGGTGGCCCGCCGCGCGTCGCGACGCACCATCGATCCTCTATCTGCACGGTGTGCGCTGGAACCTCACCGGCCAAGCCTTTCGCATCGAGCAATTGCGCGCCATGGGCTATTCGGTGCTGGCGATCGACTACCGCGGATTTGGCCAGAGCAAAGGCGATCTGCCGTCGGAAGCCAGCGTGTACGAAGACGCCCGAGCCGCCTGGGAGCGCTTCACGGCGATGCAACCGGACGCCAGCAAGCGCCTGATCTACGGCCACTCCCTGGGCGGCGCGGTGGCCATCGACCTCGCGGCGGACCTGGCCGCACAGGCGAAAAAGGCGCATGTCGCCGTGCCCGTGCGCGGTCTGGTGATCGAGTCCACCTTCACCTCGCTGGGCGATGCCGTGGCGGAAGTGGCCGGCAACAACCTGCCCGTCAATTGGCTGCCGGTGCGCTGGCTGCTGTCGCAGAAATTCGACTCCATCGACAAGATCGTCGACATCGACATGCCGCTGCTGGTGGTCCATGGGCTGGCCGACCCGTTCATGCCATCGCGCTTCAGTCAGCAGTTGTTCAATGCCGCCAATCAACCCAAGCGCCTGCTACTGATCCCCGGCGGGACGCACAACAACAGCATGAGCCTGGGTGGCAACCAGTATCGCCAGGCACTCGACGGTTTGATGAAGGCAAAACCACAGATCGCCGGTCCGACGGTTTCACCAGGCGCGCAGGACTCCTGAGGGTTATCGATACCCCCGCGCCTGCAAATCGAACAATTGCGCATAACGCCCACCCGCCTCGACCAGGCTGTCGTGATCGCCGCGTTCCAGAACCCTGCCCTGATCCAGCACGATGATGTGATCGGCGTTACGCACACTGGAAAAACGGTGGGAAATCAGCAGAGTCATGCGATCTTGAGTGTTCTGGCTGAAATGCTCGAACACCGCCGCTTCCGCCGCCGGATCAAGCGCCGAGGTCGGCTCGTCCAGAATCAGGATATCGGCGTTGCGGCGCATATAGGCACGGGACAATGCGATCTTCTGCCACTGCCCACCGGACAGCTCCTGCCCACCGGCAAACCATCGCCCCAGTTGCGTGGCATACCCGCGATCCAGACGCTCGATAAAAGGCGCGGCCATGCCCTCTGCCGCGGCCTCCTGCCAACGCTGTTGATCGTTGAACGCCAAAGTGTCGCCCACACCGATGTTCTCGCCGACGGAGAACTGGTAACGAATGTAATCCTGAAAAATCACCCCGATGCGACGTCGCAACGCGTCTTCCTGCCATGCCTGCAAGTCGCTGCCGTCCAGCAGAATCCGTCCCTGATCGGGGCGGTATAAACGCGTCAACAACTTGATCAGAGTGGTCTTGCCCGAACCGTTCTCCCCCACCAGCGCCATGCTGTGCCCCGGTGCAAGATGAAAGCTGACACCTTCCACCGCAGCACGACTGGCGCCCGGATAACGGAAACCGACGCTCTCGAAACGTAAACCGTCGCCGGGCACCGCGCCCATGGTGAGGTTTGCGGTGTCGATTACCACGGGCTCAGCCAGGTACTCATAGAGACTGGACAGGTAGAGGCCATCTTCGTAAAGGCCGCTGATGGCGCTCAAGCTGCTACTCACCGCTGACTGCCCCTGCTTGAACAGCACCAGATACATGGTCATCTGGCCGAGTGTAATGTTGCCGTGCACCGCATCGACCACTACCCAGCATAAGCCAGATAAAACGCTGTGGTGCCGAGCAGACCGAGGACAAATCCCCAGCCATCGCGGCGCAAGGTCAATCGCCGGTCCTCGGCATAGAGGCGGGCGAACGTATCGCGATACCGCTGCAACAGCAGAGGCGCGAAACCGAACAGCTTGACCTCCTTGATGTAGGCCTCGTGGGACAGCAGCGTCTCGATGTAAGTCTGCTGTCGACTCTCCGGTGCACGGCGAGTGAACAAGCGGAAAGCATCCCCGGAAAAATGCGCCTCGGCAAAAAACACCGGCAACGCCCCGACCACCAACAGCACCAGTGCCCAAGGCGAAAAATGCACCAGCAACACACCAAAGCTGGTCAACATGATCAGGTTCTGGATCAGCCCCAGCGACTTCATTACCAGCGCCAACGGCCGGGTCGAGGCTTCACGCCGTACCCGCACCAACTTGTCGTAAAACTCGGAATTCTCGAACTGCACCAGCGACAGCGTCTGGGCCTTTTCCAGAATCATCGTGTTGACCTCTGCCCCAACTGCACGCGCAACAACGACTGCTGGACCGACAGTGCACGCTGGGTGGCAGACAGCAAAGCCAGCACGCCCGCCTCGAACAGCACATAACGCAGCACTGGCCATAACGGCGCACTGCCCTGCTGCGCATGCAACTGCATGGCATACACCACCGCATCGACAATGCGCTGTCCCAACCACGCCGCCAACGCCGGTAGCATCCCGGCGATCAGCGTTGCCAGCACCAGGCCAAGGAACAGGCCGCGGGAGGTGCCCCAGACCAGCAGCAAGGCGCGTCGGGCCTGGTCGAGCAATGAGGAGAAACGGGTAAGGACCGCGGGCATATTTATCTGTTGCGCCGACGCGGTCCCTCAGACTCTTTCTTGAAGGTGGAGGGCCGAGTGGAATCACCAACCCCGGGGAGGAGACCGCCGTTAATCCAGTCCTCCATTAGCCGCCGCACTTCAGGCGCATTTCTTGCGGTGCTCTGCTTGTCATTTGATCACCCTATTGTTTTCAGGAATTCGACCCATTGCACTTTTGAAACATCGATAACAATCACTTCGGCCCCGGTGTGAAATCTCTGGTCTGCATCTTCAATCCAGTGAGGGTGCTCGAGAACGAACTGCCCTCTTGCAGGCTCCGCCGGCCATTCTATCGGCCAGCCAAACAGGCGTTTACCATCGACCAAGTGCAGCACGACATGTCTTTGCCGAGTTGAAAAAGCACTGTACCACTCGCAAGGATATGAAGATTGCCGGGTTATGTTCAGCTTGCGCAGGAGAGCATGAAGCTTGTCGCTACTGGCAATGTGGCAGGAAATAAACCCCATCAGCACTGCAATCACCGCTGACCACAAGGTCTCTGACTTCTGTCCCACAACCCGACTGAAAAAAAGCGCTCTCCTGTAACCAACAGCAACGCTCCCAAACCAACAACAAGCGACTGGATACAAAAGTGAAAATCAGCGCCTGACTATTTGTCCAAAGGTGTCTGGCCGCTTGAAGGCTGTCAGTGAATAAAAGATCCAGGCGGCTAAAAATCCCGGAATCAAATACTGGAGTAGCGGAATCACTTCCTTGATCAAATCATCCATGCAAGTTTTCAATCCATTGAAAGCTCCGATCCTGACAAGAAATACCTCA
>NZ_NKJI01000033.1 GCF_002277815.1 Pseudomonas sp. ERMR1:02 | reverse complement strand
GCTGCGCATCCGTCGATTGTTCAAAGAAGCTCGCGAACAGGTGTATGCCTTGCTGAAAACGTCGGCGGCGGACGAACAGCAGTTTGCGTTTGAAAGCCGCATGGTCGATTGCCTGACCATCATGCTGGGGCTGTTGCCGGCGCCAATAACCGGCGCTCTAGTGAACTGTTCGAAGTCAGCCTGGCGTGTATGGCACTGGGGTGGCACTCAATCAACTCAAACAACAGGGCCAGCGCAATACCTTGTTGACGGTCGAGGTAAAAGGCCGTTTGCAGTCTATCTTACGCCTGAGCGGAAGGTATATCGCAGGCCGCGCGGACATCGATCTGAATGCCTTGCTCGACAACTTGCGAACCTTGGGTGATGAGCTGGACGACCTGTATTCCGAAGAGTTGCTGTCCGCCCACGAACACCTGCGTTCGGTGTTTCGGATCCGCGTCGCATTGCTGATTGTGGCGTCATTTATCGAGCGTTATCGCGAGCTTATTGAACCTTCTGAAGTAGGAGTGTCGGTCCTTGCCCATTGATTCGAGATGGGTGGCGTCTACTTGCCACCCATTGCCCAAGCCTTGTTGCTGGCGTTGCCGATTTTCATACTGCTCGACTGGGGTATGCGCCGAGTTGGCGTGCTGCGCTTCGTCTGGCACGAAGCATTGTTTGAAGGCGCGCTCTATGCCTGCGTCTGTGCCGTTGTGATTTTATTGATGGGAACTCCATGACCTTAAAAAAAAGCCTTGCCCAACTGGTGACCCTTGTTGTTGTCTTGCTGGCGTTAATACTCGGCTGGTTTGCCTGGGAGCACTACACCCGCTCACCCTGGACTCGCGATGCGCGAGTACGGGCAGATGTGGTGACCTTATCCGCTGATGTTTCCGGTCGCATCGTCAGTTTGCGCGTGCAGGACAACCAGCATGTCGAGATGGGGGACCTGCTATTAGAGATTGATCCGGCGCGTTACACGCTGGCTGTCGAACATGCCAAACGTTCAGTCGAAGTAGCCAAAGCCACGCTGGGGCAATCCCAGGCGGCCATCATTGCCAGCGAGGCCTTGCTCAAGCAACGTCAGAGCGAAGAGCACCGTCGTCGCACCCTTAAACAAGGTTTCGCAATCTCAGGTGAAGAGTGGGAGAAATCCAGCACCGAAGTGGCGGTGGCTCAGGCCGAGTTGTTACGAAATCAGGCGAATCTGGGGCTTGCGCAAGCCAACGTGCAACTGGCCATCGCTGCAAGGACCGAGGCGGAGCTCGACTTGCAACGCACTCGGGTTGTGGCCCCCGTGAGTGCTATGTCACCAATCTTCTGACCCGTCAAGGCGACTACGCCAGTGCCGCTGGTGCGCTGCTGGCCTTGGTCGACAGTGACTCGTTCTATGTCAGTGGCTACTTTGAAGAAACCAAGCTGCCGAGAATCACGGAGGGCAACAAGGTCCGGATTCAGTTGATGAGTGGCGAGACTTTCGGGGGGTGGTGCAAAGTATCGCCTTCGCTATCACCGATCGGGAGAACTCGCCGGGCAATCGATTACTCGCCAATATCAACCCTAGCTACACTTGGTCAAGCTGGCTCAGCGCGTCCCCGTACGAATCCAGATTGATCCGGAGTACGTTGGGAAAGGTCTGCGTGCAGGTACCACGGCCACGGTAACGGTGTTGGAAACCTCCCAATAATAAGACGGAGCCGCGTTGATGAGCCACCCTTTGAAGCAACTTGTGGGAATCTCGATACCGTTTGGTATTTCGCTGGCAATGTGTAACGCCTTTGCCGATAACTCCCTGGGCCAACGGGATAACCTTAGCACCGGAATCAATGATCGGCAGAAGGCCGAAATGTCGGTGCCGGCTGGTTTTGTCAGTGGCTCTTCACTCAATGGACTGTTGCGTAACTACTACTTCAGTCGCGATAATCACAACACCCCGGCCAGGCTCGACCAGCGTGAGTGGGTACAAGGTGCTTATCTGTCTTTTCGCTCCGGTTATACCGATACGCCCATCGGCGTCGGGATTGATGTTCATGGGTTTTATGGGCTCAAACTGGATGGTGGAGGGGGCAGCGGAGGTGCAGGACTACTCCCGCTGAACTCGAAAAAGAGCCGGAATCGGACTTCTCTGCCGCCGGAGCCGCGTTGAAATTGCGGGGCTTTGACAGTCTGGTCCAGGCTGGCGATCAATACCTTGAGAACCCTGTCGTAGCGGGTGGCGTTAGCCGGGTGTTTCCCCAGACCTTTCGTGGCGTTACCTTGAAAAACTATAGCGTGCCGGACCTGACCCTCGACGTCGGCTGGGTCGATTCCACACGCTTGCGTAATCAGAGTGGTCAAAGCCACCTTGTCACCAGCTATGGCGCGAGCAACAAGGCGGGATTGCCTGCCGACCGTGAAAGCCCGTACATGGGTTGGCTCGGAGGTGTTTACAGTGTGCCGGGAGCTCTTACGCTGACGGTCTATGGCGGACAGTTGAGCGATATCTGGATCAGTATTACGCGGGAGCGAGCTGGCCATTGAAATTGACGCCAGCGCTGACATTGACGCCGTATCTGCATTATTTCAAAACTCGTGATCAGGGTCAGAGTCAACTCGGTAGCATCGACAATGACACCTACAGCGGCGGCCTTACGGTGTCGGGCGCTGGCCAGAGCCTGACCCTGGGCCTGCAAAAAATCGACGGCAATACACCCTTCGATTACATAGCCCAGGATGACCGGTCGTTCCTTTACCTGAGCAATTCTCAGCAGTACGCAGACTTCAACGGGCCTGGGGAAAAATCCTGGAAGCTTCAATATCAGACCAGCCTGAAGTTTCTGGATGCACCGAATGTCCAGTTCAGCACTTCCTATACCCGAGGCGAAGCCGATCTGACCCGCGTGGATCCCGCGAGTAAAGGGTATGGCTACATCTTCAACGCTTCCGCAAAGGATGCTCATCATTGGGAGCGCGACGTCGCTTTGCGTTATGCCGTGCCCGACGGGAAGGCAAAGGGTTTGAACATGACACTGCGCTGGGCCGCGCATCGCACGGGTGACGGTTACACTGCTCCGGGAAACACCCGTGGCAATTCGAACGCCGATGAGTACCGCGTGATCGTGGACTATCCGTTCAGCATTTTTTAACAAATAGCGTAATAGGGTATGACAGGCGACAGCAGGCAGGATTAATCAAGGAAATCGGCATCAGCTCGTTTTTTGTTTGTTCAACGAGCGAGGCCGATAACGTTGGTTTGCCGCCCAGGCCCGGGAATGCTCTTCGAATTGCCCGCGCAAACTATCGCAGCGACTCGGCGAATAATGCTCGAGGCCACTCGAAACCGGGATCGCAAAAAGTCCGCAGTACGACCGTGCTTCCGCATTTTGCCTACATCAGCTCCAACACTGTTCGGGGGGCTACCTATAGTGCGGAAATGCGGTTGCCACTCGTTACATCTGGACCTGGATATCGACCACGGACCTGATGGCAGTCGTTCATGATAGGGCGACATGGTCATCAGCCCGCTTCAGTTGCAGTGGGCGCCTCGCTCGGTACTCGGAAGCGGTCGCTTTCATTATGCGAGGTCAAGTCGCAACAACGATCCGGCGTCCGCATTAATGGCCGACAGCATCCAGCCGGGCGAGGCTATTCATAGCAATCTCGCAGTTCCCTATGCCGTCTCTGATAGCTGGCGGGTAGGGGTGGCCGGTTACCAGCTCAAACAGATCAGCAATGATAGGATCGATGGTCATCGGCAAAAAGACTCTCGGGAGCAAGTGGTGGGCCTCGGGCCGGGTGTGATGTATCAGCAAGGCAAGCAGACACTGTTTGCCAACCTGTATTTTGAAAGCGGTGCTGAAAATCGCTCACAGGGAACACAGGTGACGCTGCGTTACCTCCACGCATTTAGTCCAGCGCTGATTTATTGAGGGCCATTAGTGTCGTCCGTTCGCTTCTGGCAACTTAGGGCGACACCGTTTATCTCGGCTCCAGTGGCGATTTCCTTGCCGTCCGCCACAGCCATGCTGTCTGCCCCCAGGACGCCTGCCTCATTAAAAGCCATGCGTAACGTTTCGTCTCGGTTTGAGCCTTTTACGGTGAACATCTTGATCAGGATGCAACCATCCGACGAAGATGCCGTGACCAAGTCAACTTTCGAGCCTTTTTGTGTCAGCTGCGTGGAACAAGCAGAGATTGAGCCTAAAGCAATGAGTGCCAGGGCTACCGATAGCGGATTATGCATAACTGAAATTTCTCTGTGAATCGACCTTACACATACGCGCCGAACTAGACGACACAGCTGATGATGCAGTGCTTGTTGATCTCGCTACGCGACAGAGCCTGGAAAAAACACCCTTGTGTTTTTTGTCACCGCAGATACGCAGGGGCTCGACGACATGCATGGGTTGTCCTTGTACCCGTGAAGCCGTCTGCTCTCCATGCATCACACCAACAGTGAATCGCGCGATGTGGGGGTGAGTACAAGGTTTATCCCGCACCACAGGCCTAACATCGAACCCGTCATAAAAGCAGCATCCGAACGTCCGCCAGCAGATCGCTCAGACGCTTGGTGAAGCGTGCCGCAGCGGCGCCGTTGATCACGCGGTGATCGTAGGACAGCGACAGCGGCAGCATCAGTTTCGGCTGGAAGGCTTTGCCGTCCCAGACTGGCTGGATGGTTGCCTTGGAAACACCGAGGATCGCCACTTCCGGCGCGTTGACGATTGGCGTGAAGCCGGTGCCGCCAATGTGACCGAGGCTGGAAATGGTGAAGCAGGCGCCTTGCATGTCGTCAGCGGTGAGCTTTTTGTCGCGGGCCTTGGCAACCAGCGCAGCCGCCTCAGCCGCAAGCTGCAACAGGCTCTTCTGGTCGACGTTCTTGATGACCGGTACCAGCAGGCCATCTGGAGTATCGACGGCGAAGCCGATGTTCACGTATTTCTTGCGGATGATCGCTTTGCCGCTTGGTGCCAGCGAGCTGTTGAAGTCCGGCAGCTCCTTGAGCAGGTGCGCGCAGGACTTGAGCAGCAGCGGCAGGATGGTCAGCTTGACGCCGGCCTTCTCTGCGACGGCTTTCTGAGCGTTACGGAACGCTTCCAGCTCGGTGATATCAGCCGAATCGAACTGAGTCACATGCGGAATGTTCAGCCAGCTGCGATGCAGGCTCGACGCGCCGATTTGCATCAGGCGAGTCATCGGCACTTCTTCGGTCTCACCGAAACGGCTGAAGTCCACGACCGGGATCGGCGGGATGCCCGCGCCACCGGTTGCGCCGGCAGCAGCGGCTGGCGCTTCCTTGGCCTTCTGCATCATGGCTTTGACGTAAACCTGCACGTCATCCTTGAGCACGCGACTGTGCGGGCCACTGGGGCTCACCGCGCTCAGCTCGACGCCGTATTCGCGGACCAGTTGACGCACGGCAGGGCCGGCGTGAACCTTGGCGCCGCTTGGTGCTGGAACAGCTGGAGCAGCCTCGGCTTTTGCAGCAGATTCTGGCGCGGCAGGCGGTGCCACGGCAGGAGTCGGAGTAGCCGCCTGAGCTGGAGCTGCAGCAGCCGGTGCTGCGGCACCCGCCACTTCCAGATCCAGGATCAGGTCGCCGGTGCCGACTTCGTCGTTGAGCTTGACGCTGATGCTCTTGACTACGCCAGCGGCAGGCGAAGGGATTTCCATGCTGGCCTTGTCGGATTCCAGGGTGATCAGCGACTGATCAGCCTCGACGGTGTCGCCAACCTTGACCTGGATTTCGATGATCTGGGCCTTGCCCGACGAACCGATATCCGGCACGTGCACTTGTTGAACCGAAGCGGCAGCAGGCGCAGCAGCAGGAGCAGCCGGCGCTGGCGCAGCGGTCGGTTTTTCCGCTGCTATCGCAGCAGGCGCAGCGGCAGCCGCAGGGGACGCAGCAGCACCTTCGACTTCCAGCTCCAGCAGTTCGTCGCCTTCTTTCAGGCGGTCGCCCAGCTTCACTTTCAGGCTCTTGATGATACCGGCCTTCGGCGCAGGCACTTCCATGCTCGCCTTGTCCGATTCCAGTGTCAGGATGCTCTGATCGGCTTCGATACGGTCGCCGACCTTCACAAACAGTTCAATTACTTCACCTTCACCGCTGCCGATGTCAGGTACGCGAATGAGTTCGCTCACAGAATCTCTCCTCAGCAGTCCAGTGGGTTGCGTTTTTCCGGGTCGATCCCGAACTTGGCGATGGCTTCAGACACCACCTTAGGTTCGATATCGCCACGGTCAGCCAGTGCTTCAAGGGCTGCCAACACCACGAAATGACGGTCAACTTCGAAGAAATGACGCAGTTTCTTGCGGCTGTCGCTGCGGCCGAAACCGTCGGTGCCCAGGACTTTGAATTCCTTGGACGGTACCCACTGACGAATCTGCTCGGCGAACAGTTTCATGTAGTCGGTAGAGGCGATGACCGGACCTTGGCGGCCGTTCAGGCACTCTTCAACGTAGCTCAGCTTAGGCTTCTGGCCCGGGTGCAGACGGTTGGCGCGCTCGACGGCCAGGCCATCGCGACGCAGTTCGCTGAAGCTGGTAACGCTCCATACGTCAGCGCCGACATTGAACTGTTCACGCAGGATTTTCGCTGCTTCACGGACTTCACGCAGGATGGTGCCGGAGCCCATCAGCTGAACGTGGTGCGCCGCTTCGCGGGTGTCTTCTTCGAGCAGGTACATGCCTTTCTTGATGCCTTCTTCGGCACCGGCCGGCATGGCTGGCTGCTGGTAGGACTCGTTCATCACGGTGATGTAATAGAAGACGTCCTGTTGCTCTTCGGTCATCTTCTTCATGCCGTCCTGAATGATCACCGCCAGCTCATAGCCGTAGGTTGGATCAAAGGTGCGGCAGTTCGGGATGGTGGCAGCCAGCAGGTGGCTGTGACCGTCTTCGTGTTGCAGGCCTTCACCGTTCAGCGTGGTCCGGCCGGCGGTGCCGCCGATCATGAAGCCACGGGTACGGCTGTCGCCAGCGGCCCAGGCCAGGTCACCGACACGCTGGAAGCCGAACATCGAGTAGAAGATGTAGAACGGCAGCATCGGCTGGTTGTGGCAGGAGTACGAAGTACCGGCAGCGATGAAGGAGCTCATGGCGCCCGCTTCGTTGATGCCTTCTTCGAGGATCTGGCCCTTCTTGTCCTCTTTGTAGAACATCACCTGGTCTTTATCGACTGGCTCGTAGAGTTGGCCGACGGACGAGTAGATGCCCAACTGACGGAACATGCCTTCCATACCAAAGGTACGGGCTTCGTCCGGAATGATCGGCACGATGCGCGGGCCGATGTCCTTGTCCTTGACCAGTTGCGCGAGGATCCGCACGAAAGCCATGGTAGTGGAAATTTCACGGTCGCCCGAACCGTCGAGGATCGCCTTGAGGGTGTCGAGTGGCGGAGTCGGGATGCTGAAGCTTTTTGCGCGACGCTGTGGCACGAATCCGCCCAGTGCAGTGCGACGCTCGGCCAGGTAACGGGCTTCGGCGCTGTTCGGTTGCGGCTTGAAGAACGGCAGGTTTTCCAGTTCTTCGTCTTTTACCGGGATATCAAAGCGGTCGCGGAACAACTTCAGGCTGTCGACATCGACTTTCTTGGTGTTGTGCGCAGTGTTTTTCGCTTCGCCGGCACCGGTGCCATAACCCTTGATGGTCTTGGCCAGGATAACGGTCGGTTGTTCTTTGTGGTTGACCGCTTCGTGGTACGCCGCGTAGACCTTGTACGGGTCGTGGCCGCCACGGTTGAGTTTCCAGATTTCGTCGTCGGACAGGTCAGCAACCATCGCCTTGAGTTCTGGCGAGTTGAAGAAGTGTTCACGTACGAATGCGCCGTCTTTGGCTTTGTAGTTCTGGTACTCGCCGTCGATGACTTCGTCCATGCGGCGTTGCAGGATACCGTCGACGTCCTTGGCCAGCAGTGGGTCCCAGAAACGGCCCCAGATAACTTTGGTCACGTTCCACTGAGCACCGCGGAACACGCCTTCGAGTTCCTGGATGATCTTGCCGTTGCCGCGAACCGGGCCGTCGAGGCGCTGCAGGTTGCAGTTGATGACGAAGATCAGGTTGTCGAGCTTCTCGCGGCCAGCCAGCGAGATCGCGCCCAGGGATTCCGGCTCGTCGCACTCGCCGTCGCCCAGGAAGCACCAGACTTTTTGCTTGCCCGCAGGAATGAAGCCACGGGCTTCCAGGTACTTCATGAAACGTGCCTGGTAGATCGCCTGGATCGGGCCCAGCCCCATGGATACCGTCGGAAATTGCCAGAAGTCAGGCATCAGCCAAGGGTGCGGGTAGGACGACAGGCCCTGACCGTCGACTTCCTGGCGGAAGTTGTTCATCTGGTCTTCAGTGATGCGGCCTTCCATGAACGCACGGGCGTAGACGCCTGGAGCGACAGGGCCTTGGAAGTAGATTAGGTCGCCGCCGTGTTCGTCGGTCGGGGCCTGGAAGAAGTAGTTGAAACCAACGTCGTACAATGTCGCTGAAGAGGCAAAAGTGGATATATGACCGCCCAGGTCGGAATCCTGCTGGTTGGTGCGCATGACCATGGCCACTGCATTCCAGCGTACCAACGAGCGAATGCGGCGTTCCATGAACAGGTCGCCAGGCATGCGTGCTTCGTGGGTGACGGGGATGGTATTGCGGTATGGCGTGGTGATGGCGTACGGCAATTGCGAACCGCTACGGGTCGCGAGTTCGCCCATACGGGTCATCAGATAGTGAGCACGGTCTTCGCCTTCTTTGTCGAGAACCGATTCCAGGGCGTCCAGCCATTCCTGGGTTTCGACGGGATCGAGGTCTTGCATGGCTTACTCCAGGGTTAAAGGTCTTTAGAGTCAGAGACCGTTTGCACACCGATTTAACTCATCGTGCTGTATTGAGAGTTTGGTGTTGATCCTAACGATGCGTTTTTGCATTCTCGAAGAGTTTTTTCCTGAGTCGCTGGGGTACTTTCTATTTATCAATCTGGACGCAAGCGCTTACAAAAGAACAGGCTCAGGGATGGATCTATGAAGATGTGAGCAAAATGTTGTCGGAAAAAAAGGGAGGGGACTGAACAGTATTCATCGACTGCGACGAGTATTGGAGCAGTCAAATACTTTTTGACGCACCTCACTACTGCTCTCCTAACAGTTTCGGCGATGCCAATATTGGAAAGAAAATAACCGGATACACCCCTACTGGGTAGGCGAATAAATGAGCCTCAGAGTCTTGGTTTTGGAACGATGTGAAGTATTAAGGTGGGCATCATTACCAACCACCTCAATGAGTTCACTTCGGCATTAAAGCGCGTGGCACTTACCGATACGGGCAAACAGCAACGCCCAGGAGACAAACTGATACCAATCCCATCGGCTACGTTTAAAGTGACGCCTATGGAGAATTAGCTGGAGCGGGGCAAAATTTTCAGGTCTTGCCCCGACCACCCACGCCCTATTGCTTAGTCGCTATCGTAGGACAGCTGGATCCCCATAGTCCCGCCGGTCTCGATAAAGAGACTAATAAAAGCAGGCACGGTTTCAGTGCGCTTCCAGTCGCGCTGCAGTTCGCAGAACAGTTGCCCGACGCTTATCATCTTACCGCCCGCCTGCTCGATTCTACGCAGGGCCATTTCGTGCGCGGCGACCGAGGTGCCACCGACAGCGTCGGCTACAACGTAGACCTCATAACCTTCCTTGAGCGCGTCCAGCGCTGGGAAGGTCAGGCAGGCCTCGGTCCATAGCGCGGTCATGATGAGCTTTTTGCGGCCGGTAGCTTTGACGGCTTGCACAAATTCCACATCCTCCCAAGAGTTGATGGTGGTGCGATCAATGGTAGGGATGCCTTCGAGTACCTTGCGTAAATGCGAAATCGGCGGCTTGTTGAGGCCACTTTTGACGTTCACTGTCGAATGTACGATCGGTAGGCTATAAGCCATTGCCGCCTTCGCGGCGCCGACGATGTTATTGACCAGCAGTTGTCGATCCATCGAGGCGATCGAATTCACCTGCACTGGCTGGTAGTCAATGACGATGAAGGCTGAATTCTGCGGTGTGAGTAGGTGATCCTTTGCAGGATCACGGAGGGGTTCACTTGCCATGGTATTTCTCCATAGTGAGTGGAATGTGCTGAAACGCAGCACGCGTGTTTGCGAGAGTGCCGCAACAGCTGAGCGGGCAGGCCCGAGTCGGGTGTACCTTGTTTGGGTCGGGTTCCGCGTTCGTTCGGTCAATGCCACGTTACGGTGGCGATCGAGTCAGGCGATCCGGTCAAGCGTGTAAAACAGTTCTGTTCGCTCCACCGCATCAATCCCCCCTGCACGAAAACGCTGGATGTGCTTAGTCTCGGTATCGTGCTTGTGATGCGCCTCTGAGCTACTCCAGTGCTCCAGGAACACAAACCGGCATGGATCGTCCTGTTGCACAAACAGATCGTACGCAAGATTGCCCTCATCCTTGCGGGAAGGCCCTACCAGAGCAGTCAGATCTTCTTGCAGCTTCTTTTCCTGACCCTTTTTTGCATATAGGACGGCAAAAACGAAGAAGTCACTCATTGCATCATTCCTCCGGGTGAGGGGGTGACCCTAAGGGCTGACCATGTGCAGAAATGCAGCTGTCAAATGGCACGAAGTTGGTACTCAGCATAGATCTTCACTGAGGTCGAGCAACTCGACAAACAGCATTGCTGCCAAGAGTAAAGCCAGCAAACGAACCGCAACGCGAGGTCACCGATGAACTCCACTTCGATCATGAAGCAGGCGGGTGGATCGGCAGGCTCCAATCGGAGCGGTTGAAAAAGCTGGATGCAACGCTGCAGCCGGCCTGCAAAAAGTGTAGTCCATCCGAAGCTGATCATATTGCAAGCAGGGGCCGTCGCAGATGTGCGTACCCGTTTGGCGTCAGAGGCTTAAGAATAGGCCTAGGGTCGCTGCGCTTTGACCTTTAGCGCTGTGTGCGGTCAGACCGCTGATCAGAAAAGCTAAAGAGCTGCCGGTATCAGACAAAACTTAATGATCAATGTCTTGACCGACCCCGCACTTAAACAAGCCCATTCAACAGCTCTATACATCGAAGAGATAGACGGTATCCGGTTAAGTCTCTGCGCCGCAGCGTAGCAATTACCCAACCCGACTCTCGGTGCAGCCACTTGCGTGTTGGATTTATTCTGATGGTTTTTATGTGCCCCGCAATGGAGAAACTATAGTGAGATGGCCCACTGATTTGATTGTACAAATAACGGTCATAACCCGCAGTTAACACACTCAAAGAGGACGTCAAAATGGCTAAGCTACTCGTGCTCTATTATTCGATGTATGGCCATATCGAAACCATGGCACAGAGCGTTGCAGAGGGCGCTCGCAGTGTCGCGGGGGTAGAGGTCACCGTTAAGCGTGTGCCTGAAACGATGAGCGCCGAAGCCTTCAAAGCGGCCCATGGCAAAGAAGACCAAGACGCACCAATCGCAGTCCCCGGCGAACTCGGCGACTATGATGCGATCATCTTCGGCACGCCGACTCGTTTCGGCAACATGTCCGGGCAGATGCGCAGTTTTCTCGATCAGACCGGTGGTCTCTGGGTCAAAGGTGCTTTGGTTGGAAAACTAGCCAGCGTGTTCACCTCGACCGGAACCGGCGGTGGCCAGGAGATGACCATCATCTCAACCTGGACTACCCTTGCACACCACGGCATGGTCCTTGTGCCTATTGGCTACAGCAATCCAGCACTCTTCGATATCTCAAAAGTGGGTGGCGGAACGCCTTATGGTGCATCAACCATTGCTGGCGGCGATGGCTCTCGTCTACCCGACGAGCGTGAACTGGATATCGCTCGTCACCAGGGCGAGTACGTCGCTAAATTAACCGCCAAACTCAACCGCTAACATTTATTCGGCAAGTCTAGGGACACCCGCGGCAATCCTTGCGCTTGAGTCATAAACGCGTTTTTGTCTAGTCGTTCCAGTTTTGAGACGGTGAAGCTTAATCCAATGACTACCGAAGACGCAGCGTGACGACTAATGTGAGTCCATCACGTTTTGCAGTGTACGCGCGATGAAGACTGCTCTGGAGGTCCGCTGTAGCCCACGAGCTTGGGTGGGTGACGGAGTCCCCATTCGTTTGCTTAGTTCCGATAGCACAATGGCCTGGATACCAGTCCGCCTCTTCTGCGGGACTATGCCGGATCAAACGATCCTTCTGCGCCAAAGCATCATTGCGATGTTGGTCTGCACCCTCGCTGACACTTTGAGGCGATCACGAAGGATTGCACCCAGGCTATGACACACCACTAATTGCTGATCGCAACAGTCCAGCCCGAGAATTACTCAATACCAGGATGATGAGTCTTTGAAAGGAGACTTGTATCAGTTATGAAAAAACAACAAATAATTCACAACAGCTTTGCCTGTATTTGTTGCGCCAGCGTGCGTCCAGGTCATTAAGCAACATGTTTAGAGTGTAGAACTGAACGCACATGAATTCGACACCTCGAAGCGAAACTCTATGAACGGTAGAATCCGGAAAAGCGGCGCAGGCATAATTATTGTTGCTTTTAGCAGCATAGTTATGGCTGGAGCGTTAATCAATATGTTCGGAGAGTGGGTCGGAGTATCCACGCTACTTGCCTTTGTTGCCCTGTCAATTTACGCTTGGAGACGAACTAATATAAACGTAGATGAGGGTGATTGAGGCTATGACTGTCCAGTTGCTCAAATTAAAGTGGTTACTAAGGCTGAGAAAAATATCTGGTAACTCCATACAGCGCTATCGATTACTTCTATCGCGGAGAGTATAACCAATGCTGCTCGACCCAGTTTTTCTTGCCCGAGTACAATTTGGACTAACAATAACATTCCACATTATCTTTCCGACGATGTCAATTGGGCTGGCTGCCTTTCTCACGATCGTTGAGGGGGTGTGGTTGAAGACCGGAGATCAACTATATCTCCGTATATATCGCTTTTGGCTGAAAATTTTTGCTCTTGGCTTTGGTGTAGGGGTAGTAAGCGGGCTTGTCCTATCGTTCGAATTAGGTACTAATTTTTCCGGATTTTCACGCATTGCAGGTCCAGTAATAGGTCCGATGATTGCGCTTGAGGTGCTCACCGCCTTTTTTCTAGAGGCTGGCTTTCTTGGTATTATGCTATTTGGTATGGGTAGGGTAGGGCCAAAGTTACATTTCTTCGCGACCCTAATGGTCGCACTGGGCACTACTATTTCGGCGGCGTGGATTCTAGCGGCAAACTCCTGGATGCATACACCACACGGTGTTGTGTACGACGCCATCGCCGGCAAGTTTGAAGTAATTGACCGTCTGCAAGTTATCTTCAATCCGTCCTATTTAGTGCGTCTACCCCACATGCTGCTAGCCGCCTACATTGCGGTCTCTTTTTTCATTGCCGGTGTTGCTGCGTTCTACCTACTACGGCAGCGACACTTGGATTTTGCGCGACGAACACTATCGCTCAGTCTTGGTTTCGGGTCCATAGCGATTGCTGCACAGCTCTCTTTAGGTGACACTTTGGCGTTTCGAATGGCCGACTATCAGCCAGCCAAGTTTCAGGCAATGGAGGGGTACTGGGAACCGACGGCGAACGCTGCATATCTGTTGTTTATTACTCCCAATCAGCAGGAAGAGCGCAACGGCATTCAATTTGGAATTCCCTATCTCGGCAGCCTCATGCTGACGCACTCGCTTACAGGTACCGTGCATGGACTGAAGGAAACACTGGCCCCTGATCGGCCGCCAATGGGGGCGGTGTTTTATGCATTTCGAACGATGTTTTTGCTCGGCCTGCTGATGTTTGCTACGGCATCCTTAGGTATTTGGTTGCGATTACGCAAGAGATTGTTCAGTGCAACATGGTTTCACCGACTTCTGATGTACATGATTCCCGTTGGATTCATCGCCACGGTTGCGGGATGGTATACCTCGGAGATCGGCCGACAACCGTGGGTGATCTACGGATATTTACGCACCGCAGACGCAGTATCACCTGTCCCTGCCAACAGTATGCTGTTCACCTTAATATTGTTTGCTATCACGTACACGGTATTCTTAGTAAGCTTTATAGCAATAACTTGCAACGTGATTCGAAAGGGGCCGAGCGACATAGCTGCACATTCGCCGTATGGAGGCTCTCTCAAAAGAGCGTTGATGATAGCGAAGCCTGGTAACAAAACGCCATACGTTTAAATAAAGAGGTTTCATCATGGACATCAATGCGACAACGAGTGTTATTTGCATTCTAATTGCTGTCTTTGCCCTTGCGATGTATGTGCTCGCAGATGGTTTCGACTTGGGGATAGGCATCCTGTTACTCATCACAAAAGATTTGGATGAGCGCGACGAACTGGTTGAGACGATTGCACCGATTTGGGATGGAAACGAAACTTGGCTCATCTTGGCTGCTATCACACTGTTTGGGGCCTTTCCCACCGCTTACTCTGTCTTGGTGCCGGCGTTCTATTTACCATTTTTGGTGATGTTGGTTGCACTGGGCTTCCGAGGGGTATCCATAGAATTTCGTTCAGAAACGCGCTTCAAACACTTCTGGGACTATGCGTTTAGCATCGGTTCGATAGTCGCTGCCTTCTGTCAAGGTTTGGTTGCTGGCGCACTGTTATCTGGTGACGTAGTGGTCGATCATGAACGCTTCGCCGGCAATACTCTTGATGTATTCACTTGGTTCAATATGCTGGTGGGCCTTACGACAGTGACTGCTTATGCAGCGCTCGGTGCGGGTTGGACGTACTGGAGGACCGAGGGGCAGTTGCAGCATCTCCAAAAATTGCTGCTGCGACAGGCGTTAATCGCTTTTCTGGTACTAACCGTTTTGACCTGTACCTTCTCACTTGGGGCTTTCCGTATTGAGCAGCTGTGGAGTAGTCAACCAACTATGCTTATTGTAGTTGCGGTTTTGAGTTTCGTGTTATGGGCACTTGCCTTAAGGTCTGTCGACGGTAAGTCGGATTGCAGGCCGTTGTTTTTCAGTATGGGGCCGTGCTTGTATTGTTATTTGGATTCGTGAGCGTACTGTGGCCGTATGTAGTACCTTATAACATGACATATGTAGAGGCAGCAGCTTCGCGTGAAAGTCAACTTATAGTGATCGTTGGAACAGCGGTTATGTTGCCGGTTGTTCTCGGGTACAACGCTTTTGCTTACTGGGTTTTTCGGGGTAAAGCAAGTAACGTTAAGGGAGATTAAACGATGTTTATGCCGCGCAAGCCGTACTCACCACTAAAGTGCCAAATTTTGTGGGCTGTTTTAATTTATATCGCTTCGATTCTCGTCGTGGCGCTGACTTGTGGTGTATTAAAAGCAGTGTTCAATATGTTTTAATCTGAGGCTGGGATCTGGGTTTTTATAAAAGACCATCAAGCAAATGCTTTGGCGATATTGGTTTATTCAACAACTATGATCGGTTTAGGAGTTGATTAAGAGCTCTATTGGCAGCAGTCATTTCGATTCTCCTCGTTGCCGGAAGTTAATTTCATGGACTTGTTTCCGGAATTTCACGAGCGGTAGGATTGTCGAATCAGGGCGATCTGATTTGCCGCAGTGAATGGGGTTTCTCGGGGGGATAAAAGCGATGCGCTGAGTGGTTACTGAGATATAGGCTATAAGTATTAGTAGAAGGGGAGAGCAGGCGGCCGCCACTCTGTTTCGCTTTCATCTGTGTTCGTTTATGAATTATCAGGCGAAAACTTCAAACCATTTATTGCGGCGGGCATCGGAGTAAGTGCCGTTTCTGGCACGAAGGTGGGTGGTCAACGGATAAGTTCATCTTTCAATTGATGACTGCATTGGTTTGGAGCTGAAAACTGGTGATGTTCAGCACGTAGATATACGCGCCACTCATTATTGAAATGCGGGAATCAAAGAGCTACATAATGGAATTTGTTATTGTGCTTTGTTTACGGTTCAAGTTTCGCCCACGATGATTGCTCTGACTCCTTAATCCTTATTGTCGGGCAAAGCTTCAGATGCAAATTGTAGGTTCAGATTTATCGTTCTGGCCTCCGCCAGATGACTGGATAACACCGCGTTATCTTGCAAGAGCAGCTGCGCACCAGGCAGGTTAATCAAGGCACTCGGCATCAGCTCGGTTTTTTTAGCGAACCGAGCGAGGCCGAAAGCAGAAGTTAGCCATGATTGGCATTGTGCAATTTGAGTTTATGGGCGGCGTTCGTGACTCCGGGCGATAGCATGCACATGGTCGGGGCCCCACCCTGGCCTTTCCACAAGAGCAGATTCCATTCCGACGTCCTGTCTTCTCCCGCTGGAGCGTTAATGATGTTTCCCTTTTGTCTCCTGGAAAGACGTCGTTCTTCTATGCAGCTTCCTCTTTGACTTTTGCTTTCAACATCACGCGGCCGGGGGCTGTTTCGCGCAGGAATAACGCGATGATCAGGCCGGACACCGCGCCACTCAAGGCTAGGTACAGCGTGTTTTCGATGCCGTGGTGTTGGGCAATGTAACCAGCCAACGCGGGAGCCACGCCACCGCCGAACACTTCTCCAATGCCGACGACCAGACCTGTGGCCGTGGAGACCAGCGCAGGCGATACTGACTCGCTGGTGAGCGGACCGACGGTCATGCAGATCATGCTGAAGTTGAAGAAGGTGGTCGCGAACAACAACAGAAACAGTTTCAACGGTTCGGCACCGGTTTGAATCATCAGCCACAGCGCCACGCCTGTAGCGAGACAAGAAAGCAGGGCGACAGGTTTTCGCCCCAGACGGTCGGAGAGGGTAGGCATCAGCACCATGCCGCAGAAGCCACCGAAACCGATGG
This sequence comes from Pseudomonas sp. ERMR1:02, assembly GCF_002277815.1. GTDB lineage: Bacteria > Pseudomonadota > Gammaproteobacteria > Pseudomonadales > Pseudomonadaceae > Aquipseudomonas. The sequence continues at coordinate 30,654 of NZ_NKJI01000033.1, read as the reverse complement.
CTGACATGACGAAACCCATCTGCTGTATACCCATATGCAGAAAGTCAGTCAGGTAGTTCGGCAGCATGACCGAGCTGACGAACAAGCAGGTCAGCATGCAGAACATGCACGCGATATTGAGCAGCACATTGCGTTGGCGAAGCACGGTCTTCCAACTGGTCCGAGGCAACTCGTCGTGCTGCGCAGTCGCCACTGTCTGGCGGTTATCCGTAGTACGCGGTACAGCGCCCAAGCGATCAGAAACCCGGGCACCGACACCAGCACGAATACCCAGCGCCAGGACGGGACGATCAGCAGCAATTGGGTGGCAACAATGGGTGCCAAGCCGAGGCCTAGCAAAGGGAAAAATGACTGCTGAATGCCGATGTTCATGCCCAGTCGCTTGGGATGCGAAGCTTCGGCGGTAGCGGCGATAGAGGTGGGAGTAAAAGCGCCCTCTGCGACGCCCATGACAGCGCGGATCAACAGCAGCGCGCCGACTCCAGTAGCCAGGCCCGACAAACCGGCCAGCAACGAAAACACAATCACAGATGGGATGATCACCTTGCGCCGACCGATGCGATCAGATAAACGCCCCATGAAGATCGAGGAAATCCCCCACGCGAGCGCCAGCACCGCAGAGATGTTGCCGAGGTCCTGATAATTGAGATTGAGGTCGCGCATCATCACCGGGAACAGCGGCAGAATGATGAAGCGATCCAGACCGACCAGACCAAAACCCAGCGCGAGCAGCGCGACGGCCTTCCATTCGTAAGCTGAGTCCCATTTCTTATTGTTCATGACAGTTCTCCGCCCTTGCGGGCATGGGTGGACATGACGCCGACAGCCGGCGCACAACGGAAGGGTTAGAAATAAACCAGCGCTTCGACCAGCCCGGTCATTTGTGTCCGGTCGCGGCCGTTGCCGTAGATGCGATCGTGGTCAAGCGGCTCGAACCAGTCATAACGCAGCTCGGGGCGCAAACTGACGTTTTTACTGACGTCCCAGCGCAGGCCGACGGTCAAGGCATTGAAGTCGCCCTGCGCAGTGCTGGTGGGGAACAGCACAATCCGTCATGGTCGCGGAAGTGCTCACCACGCAGCGAGAACGCCAAATCAGGGCGCGATTGGTAGGTCAACACGCTGTTGACTCCCCACCAGGAAGCACCATCGAAGCCCGGTCCGGTGACGATGTCCACGGTATCGGCTTTGCCGTCGCCGGACTGTCGGCCGTAGACCAATTCGGCGCCCATCGACCATTGCTTATCAAAGGTGTGCCAACCATTGAGTGAGTGCTGTTGGCGAAGCTGACCGCGGGGTGAAATCAGCCGTGCGGTGGGCGCCTGTACGTCATCGACGTTATGGTTCTCCTCGTCGCCAACCATGAACTCGTAGTCGACCCAAGTGCCCATATCGGCGGTGCGCCAACGCAGGGCGCCCATCAGTGACTTGCCGTGGTTGTTGTCACGCAGGTTGTTCCAGCCTTGTACAACTCCCAGCTCTGCCCCGAGCAGACCGCTATCGCCATTGAAAAGACGGGTGCTGGCGAGGATGCCGGACACAGTGCTGGGCTCAGTGACGAAAGCGTAGGTCTTGCTGGCGAACGGGTTGCGCGACTCACGGATGTTCGGTGGAATTTCGTAGCCGATGGCTGGGCCGAAGATGCCGGCTATCAAACTGACGCCGGGACCGTAGGGCATGTATATAGATGCAAACAAGTTGGGGGTGGCGACAAACTTCTGCTTGTGGCGTTTGGCCGAGTCGGGGTCGTCATCGCCGGGCGAGTTGGCATCCCAGTGCATATCCCAGCCGAACGTGCGGGCGAATTGCCCGTTGCGCCCGTAGAGGGTTTCCATGCTGAAACCGAAGGAAAACTGCTCAGGGCTTGGCCCCGGCAGGGGAGTGACGCGTGGGATAACGTTGGCAACCAGTGGCTTGTCGATAAACAAATGCACCGAGGCCAGCTCCAGGCCCTCGTCCGAATAACCGGTCAGCGGCAGGTTGCTCAGGCCGTCATCGCGCTCATCGCTGGTTGAACGGTTGTTGCGTACGTAACCGATGTCGAGCAGCCCCGAGACCTTGATTCCATAATCCTGTTCCAGGCTTGGGCCGAAAAGGCTGCGTACCAGCGAGCCTTCACCCTTTTCCTGTTCTTGCGCCTGTAAATGCAGTGATGCGAGGGCGAGCAAACCCGTACCGAGCATTGTTTTGCCGATGTTCAACATGACCAGCCTCTTTTATTGTTGTTATTGCGGGTGACGCGAAAGCCGTCGCGCATGCCTGTTTCACGGGCAAACGATGTCCGTAGCGGGCCGTTGCCGACCCGCGCGAAAGTTCATGCGTTCAGAGGGTGTAAAGGACTAGCGGCGGTCGAGCAGGCTCTTGAGCACGTCGAGCAGGACCGCCCCATTGGCATGTTTGGCGCTCTGTGCACGCCAGCCGATGTGGTTATCCGGACGCACCAACAGGCAGCCGTCTTCCTCGATCTCGCGTAAGCGAGCCCAGTCGCCATAGCTGTCGGCGTATTCGAGGCCGATACCGATACGCCTGACTTGCAACTCGATGCCCAGCTCGCGGGCCGCTGCCTCAGCGGCCTCGTTCCAGACCGCACCGCCATGACCGGTAAGCAGGGTCAGACGGCCCTTACCGCAGATATCCAGCGTCGACACTCGATGACCTTGGGCATCATGCAGCCAGGCATGGGGCAAGCGCGCACCGGGCCAGGTGGTGGCGTGGTAATACAATTCGCGGTCTCGTGTATAGGCTGGTTGTTCGCTGCCATCATCAATAACAGCCGAGCTGCGATAGCGCTGGCCCAGTTCCACGCCATGACAATTGAATTGGTAGTTTTGCAAGGCGATGGCCTGGTTCAACTCGGCGCGCCGCTCGCGACCGACTTCGCTTTCGGCATACAGCTCACCCAGGCTGGCCCAGCCTTCTTCTTCGCTCTGTCCTGGTTTGAAACCCAAGGCGTTGGCAATCGGCAGCATGTTGCGCACGCTGCCCATCGCCCGGTCAACGACCTGCCGCCCGACCGGCTGGCGCTCAGTGTTGTAGCTGTCCAACAAGCCGGGACCGGCCTGGCCGTTGAGCACCATCGCGAGCTTCCAGGCCAGGTTGTACACGTCCTGCACCGAGGTGTTTGTGCCCAGGCCGTTGGCCGGTGGGTGGCGGTGCACGGCATCGCCCGCACAGAACACCCGCCCCTGGGAGTATCGGTTGGCGACAACATGGTTGATCTGCCACTTGCTGGTGGAGAGAATTTCGACGGGGATTTCAGCGTCGCCGATCACCCGTCGCGCGCGCTCGATGATGGCCGCTTCACTCAGGTCCGGCTCACCCTGGGTGGGGTCGTACATGTAGAGCATGACCCATTCAGTCCAGGGTTTTACACAGATGAAGGTGCCGCTGCCCACCCAGTAGTCGTTGCCCGGCTGGACCATCCAGTACAGTACGCCGGGACGGCTCTCACAGTAACGGCGCAGGTCGGCGCGCAGCCAGACGTTGACCGCGCAACCCAGGCCCATTTCGCCTTCCAGCGGTATTCCAAGCAGTTCCATCACACGACTGCGCGCACCGTCAGCACCGATCATGTACTGGGCGCGAACCTCATATTCGTGGCCCACGGTACGATCGAGAATGCGAGCGGTGACGCCGTCTGCATCCTGGGTGAAGTCGAGCAGCTCGCTGTTAAAGCGCATTTCGCTACCCGCTCGCAACGCTTCGTTGGCGATAATGGGTTCAAGCACGTGTTGGGGGATGTTGCACATCGCCGAAGGGCTGGCCATCTCATAGTCGGACTTACGCTCGATGGCATTACCCCAAGTCAGCAGGCGACCCAGCTCCTGGCCCGCAAAACTGGTGGCCCAGACATTGTTGGCCATCAGCTCATGCGGCGTGGCGGCGGCGACTACCGAATCTTCAACACCGGCATCACGGTACACTTCGACGGTGCGCTGGTTGGTGATGTGTGCCCGTGGACTGTTGGCCGTCCAGCGGTACTTGTTGATCAATAGGCTTTTGATGCCGTAACGCGACAGCAGTAGCGAGGCAGCAAGACCTGATGGCCCTCCGCCAACGATCAATACGGGTACTTCAAGGACTTCGGTAGAGTTTTGCTGATTCATTTCTTTGCTCCGCGATCTTGTTCTTGTGTAACGGACCGACTCATAGGGCTTCGTAGTTGACAATGAACTCGTCAGGCACATCCGGCCCCCAGAGATACAGCGAATCCTCGGGCGGATGGTTCCCGGCTTCCCATTCAATGCCAGGAGGGACAAAGTCGATGTCGCAGGAGTACTCGCTGTAGCTGCCCCATGGGTCACGTACGTAGTAGAAATAGTTGGAACCCAGCACGTGTCTGCCGAAGCCCATCCTTGCTTCCAGCCCTGATCGGCCATGCGCATGGCGCCCAGGCCCACCTCATTGACCGAAGCGACGTCCCAGCTGCAGTGATGGAAGCCGGGGGCTTGCGACTGCACAAAGGCAACGGTGTGATGGTCCGCGCCATGTACCGTGTGCATAAAGGCGACGATGTGTTCCGAGCGGTCCGACAGGCGAATACCCAGTGCCAGTTTGTAAAACTCGATAATCCGTGCCAGGTCCGGGGTGAACAGCATGATGTGTGACAAACGTCGTGGTCGTACTTGCGCCGCATGACGGCGATAGGGCGACCCGCGCTCGCCACCGGCGCAGCTTTCGAAACTGACGGCAGGCTTGCAGTCGGGAGTGACTTTGGCAGCGCGCCGCACCTCGACTGAAACACCATCCGGGGCCACGAAGCGGAAACCTTGATCAGCGAGTAACGACACCTCGCAACCTTCAGATATCACTTTTTCCCGTAATGCGAGCAGATCCTCGGCATAGGCTCCGAAGGCAATGTGCCGCAGATTTTTGGAGTGGCCTTTGTGCAGGTAAGCCCACGGGTGCGGATCACCGAAGGTACGCAGTACCAGCGTATCGGCTTCCTCGCGGACATCCAGGCCAAAGCAGGTGTAGAAATCCCGGGCGGTTTCCAGGCAGGGCACATCCAGGGCGTAGTGGTCCAGCGAGTGGACCCCCAACGGGCGGGGCGAACCGTCCAATGCCTTGTCTAACAAGGTCATTACGTATTCCTCCAACTTTTGCGGCCTGCATCGGGCCGCCTTCTTGTTGTCGAGCCATGCGGGTCGGCATGGGCTGTTTTTATCACTACGCTTCGTCGATCACCGGATTGATCAGCTTGCCGATACCTTCGATTGACACCTCGACGACATCACCAGGCTTGAGGTAGACCTTGGGGTTCATGCCGAAGCCGACGCCCGCCGGGGTGCCGCTGACAATTACGTCGCCGGCTTCCAGAGTGACCGCTTCACTGAGGGTGGAGATGACAGTCGCTACATCAAAAAGCATGTCATTGGTGTTGGCGGACTGAACGACTTTTCCATTCACTCGGGTTTCCAGCAGCAAACCCTTGCCACCAGCTGGCAATTCATCGGCAGTGACCAAATCGGGCCCGAATGCACCGGTGTCGTCGAAGTTTTTGCCTACGGTCCATTGCGGCGATTTGAACTGGTAGTCGCGCACCGACCCTTCATTGAACAGTGCGTAGCCCGCGACATGGTCAAGGGCTTTATCTTTCGGAATGTGGCGACCACCGCTCTTCAGGACTACTGCCATTTCGCCCTCGTAGTCCAGCGTGTCGGATATTTTCGGACGAACCAGTGGCTTGTTGTGCGCCGTCAGGCTGCTGTTGAACCGCGGGAAAAGCGTTGGGTAGTCCGGCTGAGCGTAGGGAGACTCTTTGGTGTGATCGGCGTAGTTCAAGCCTACACAAATGATTTTTCCCGGTTTGCACATCAACGGCAGGTAGTCCAGTTCGTCAATTTCGACAATAGGGCCTTGGGCGTTCGCGCCATAGGTAGCCAGGTCCACACCACGTTCGAGCAATGACTCCAGCGTCTCTTCGCCCAGCACTTTGACGCCATCGGCAGTGCGTACACCAAGCACCGCTCGGCCTTGATGGTTGAAGTAAACGTATCGCATGGGGTTGAGCCTCTTGTTGTGGTTGAAGCCGCACCAGAAATGGGATGGCTTGTAGGACAAAAAGCTAACGCCATAAAATATACCGTCAACTACAATATATTTTTTAGTTATTTTCTATTAATCTGTGCCCTGTGTATGATTTGGTCACAACCGTCGCTGGATGATGCTTTTCCATGAATCAACCCGAACAATGGCCCAATAGAAGTGAAGCTCTCGAGAAGCGCACCATGGCGTCGCAGCTGGAGGTGCAAGTTCGCGAGGACATCATCAATGGGCGGCTGATGCCCGGCAGCCGATTGCGCCTCAAAGAGTTGGCGGACTTCTATGACGCCGGGGTAATTCCGTTGCGCGAGGCGCTATCGCGATTGGCGGCGACGGGATTCGTCGATGCTGAGGACCAGAAAGGCTTCAGTGTTGGCCACATTTCCGCTCAGGAGATCCGTGACATCACGGACACTCGACTGCATATCGAATGCAGGGCGCTGACTTTGTCGATCAGTCAGGGCGATGTGGAGTGGGAGAGCAGGGTGATCGCTGCGCATCATCGCCTTGATCGTTTGCCAGTCATCGAGGGGGCGGAGCGTCTGCTTAAACCTGAGTGGGAAGTCGCCCACGACGCCTTTCACAAAGCACTATTGTCCAGCTGCGGCTCATCTTGGCTGTTGCGTTTTGCCGCAACGCTGCGCGACCAGACGGCGCGTTATCGTCTGCTTGCCATGCATTACTCCGACAGCGATTCACGCGACGTACGGGGAGAACACAAGAGCCTGCTTGAAGCTGCTCTGAGTAAGGACATCAAGGCGGCGTGTGAAATTCTCTCTGCACATTATGAGGAAACCACTCAGCGGGTTCTGACCCATGAGTTGCTCCAGGTCAGCGCTGGCTCGGCAGGGAAAACCCAGAAGAGGTGATGGTTGTCACAATGATCAGAGGAGGGCTGATTCTCGCTCCACTGGCAACAACCCGTTGATGAAAATGGAGATGGTCTCAGTGATCAAGTGCTCGCGCTCCGATTTCGAAGGGCGCTTGCCAAGCCCAAGCAAGCAGCGCAGTTGCAGATCGCCTGTCAGGGCGTCGAGGAAAATCTTCGCGCGCGTATGGGCGTTGCCCGGAGCGATCAGCCCGGATTCTTCGGCCCAGATGAAATACTCCGCCAGGCAGTTGTAAGCCGTCGCCGGTGCTGCGTCAAAGAACGACTGCGCCGCTTCCGGAGCACGCAGCGCCTCAGCAACGATCAGGCGGTGCAGGGCAATGGTACGCGGCGAAAGCACAACGTCCAGGAAGATCGCCGCAATGGTCGACAGAGCTTCCTGCAAGGGTCTTTGCTTGAGATCCATATGGGTGAGGGGGCTGACGTTCTCTGCACAGAGCTGCTCGATAATCGCGGCGAACAATCCCTCCTTGCCGCCAAAATAGCTATAGATCGTGCGCTTTGATCCGCCGGTTTTTGCGACAAGCCCGTCGACGCTGACCCCGGAATAGCCATCCGTGAGAAACATGTCGGTCGCTACTTTGAGAATGCTTTGACGCTTTGCTGCCTGTTTGGGGGTAGGTGATTCCATGTGGCTCGGGTATTCCTGAATTGTAGGCTGCGAAGTTCGCCATAGCCTACGCCGCTCTAGTTATGCCTTCCAGCCGGACAGGCGTGCATCGTGCGTATAAGTCAGCGCAAAAAATTTATAAAAAAGGTGGTCAGCACTCTTGACCAGTCTTTCGTTTGGGTGCATTTTTCGCCACAGGGTACGGTAACGTACCGTACCATTACAAAAATACATAAGAACAATAGAGGTACAGATCATGCGTTTTGTACAATTCGTAGAAGGCACTACCAAAGGCCTGGGTATTGAGCAAGCGGGCATTCTGCGCGGCTTGAACGAAAACGAAACCGGCTACCCGGGCTCGCTCCATGATCTGCTCGCGGCAGGCGAGGGCGCATTGAAAGCCGCCCATGAGCGCTTGAGCGATGCGCGTTTGCTTGATCCGTCAAACATACGTTACCTGCCACCTCTCGAACGTCCGGGCAAGATAGTCTGTGTCGGCTTGAATTATGCCGATCACACCAGGGAAAGCCCGTACGAGCAGCCTTCCTACCCAACGTTTTTTCCTCGCTTCGCCTCTAGCCTGATTGGCCATGGCGAACCCATCATTCGTCCCCGTATCTCCGAGCAACTGGATTTCGAAGGTGAGCTGGCGGTCGTCATCGGTACCGGTGGCCGACATATCGCCAAGGATCGTGCTCTGGATCATGTTGCGGGTTATGCGATCTTCAACGAAGCCTCGATCCGTGATTACCAGTTCAAATCGCCGCAATGGACGATTGGCAAGAACTTCGATGCTACCGGCGCGTTTGGCCCGACCTTCGTCAGTGCCGACGAACTGCCGCCAGGGGCAAGCGGCCTGAATCTGGTGACGCGCCTCAATGGGGCAATCGTGCAGCAGGGCAACACCGCCGACATGGTCTTCAGCGTCGTCGACCTGATTTCCATCCTCAGTGAAGCGGTCACCCTGGAGCCCGGTGATGTCATTGTCACCGGTACACCCGCGGGGATCGGCTGGGCGCGTCGTCCGCCACTGTTCATGAAACCTGGCGATCTGTGCACCGTAGAGATCGAAGGGCTCGGCACGCTGAGCAATCTGATCGCCGACGAACAATCACCGGCCTGAAGCCAAGCGTCAGCCTTACTTTCGAGATAGCGGAGTCACTGCCCCGACTGGGTCGACCGCTGACTCTCCGATTCATGGTGGCCACCTTTCTTGCGAATTGCTTTGCAGTTCACGGACCCGGCTGCCTTGATTTTTGCTGACGGCCCGTTTTTAGAGACAGCACTCTGGAAGCGGCCGTGGAGGAACTATCGTGTTGCAGATAAAAGACATCAACCACGTCGTCTACCGTCATCCCGATCTCGCCGTGATCGAACGTTTTCTGACTGATTTCGGTCTGGTCGTCATGCACCGAACCGAACAGCGGCTTTACCTGCGTGGCGCTTGTTCGCTGCCCTATGTGTATATCGCCGAGAAATCTGAACACAGCAGCTTTGGTGCCATTGCGTTCGCCGTCGAGAGTCTCGACGACCTGCACCAGGCAACACAGCTGCCGGGGGCATCAGCCATCCACGCACTGGATGGCCCCGGAGGTGGGCAATACGTGGCGCTGCACGACCCGTCCGGCCGCCGGATCGAGTTGGTCCACGGCATTGAAACGGTGGGTTCATTAACCCTGCGCGCGGCGTTGACTCTCAACTCGGCGCAAGAGAAACAGCGCTTCGGCGATGTGCAACGGCCCAATAAAGGCGCCGCGCAAGTGTTGCGTCTCGGCCATGCGGCAATCGGCGTGCAAGACATGGTCGCGCACTTGGACTGGTACAAGCAGGTGCTTGGCATGCTGCCCTCCGATCTGGTGGTTGAAGAACCAAATCGGGACTGCCCGGCTGCAGCCTTCCTGCGATTGAATCGTGGGAGTGCATGGACCGACCATCACACCATCGCCCTGTTCCAGGCGGAAAAGGACTTTGTCCATCACGTTTCCTACGAGGTTCAAGACTTCGACGCACAGTGCCTGGGACATGCCTGGATGACCCAACAAGGCTGGTCGCCATTTTGGGGCGTTGGCCGACATGTGTTGGGCAGCCAGATCTTCGACTACTGGAGTGACCCGTCCGGCAACCTCATCGAGCATTTTACCGACGGCGATTTGTTTAATCAGGACTCACCTTCCGGCTTCACCCAAGCCTGCGACGATAGTCTCTACCAGTGGGGCCCTCCCATGTCGGTGGAGTATTTCCTGGGCGGTAAATGCGAAGCCCAGCACACCGCTCCCCGGTCTACGGCGTCCCGCCAGCGGCGCAGTTGACCTATCTCAAGAGGACCGATGCTATGAATAAAGCAATGACAGAGCAGGGGCTCGACCTGCTGTTTCGCCAGGCCCGAAGTCAGAACGGCTGGCTGGATCAGCCCGTGAGCGATGACACACTGAAAAACCTGTACGACCTGATGCGTTGGGGCCCGACCAGCGCTAATGGTTGTCCGGCACGTATCGTGTTTGTGCGCAGCACCGAGGCTAAACGGCGCCTGCTTCCGGCACTGAGCGCCGGCAACATTGAAAAGACGTTGAGCGCGCCAGTGACCGCCATCATCGGTTATGACACACGCTTCCACGAGCTGTTGCCCAAGCTGTTTCCACACAACCCCGGCGTGCGCGGCTGGTTCGCCGGGCAGCCGGAATTGATCGAGTCCACGGCGCTACGCAACAGTTCGATGCAAGGCGGCTACTTCATCCTCGCGGCGCGCGCCCTGGGACTGGACTGTGGGCCGATGTCCGGCTTCGATCATGACCAGGTCGACAGGGCATTCTTCGCCGCCGATAACGGTCAGGCAGCCAGCTTCCCGGGCATGCAGGTCAAGTCGAACTTCCTCTGCAACCTCGGTTATGGCGACCCCGCCAAGCTGTTTTCGCGAAGCCCTCGCCTGGGTTTCGAGGAGGCCTGCACGCTGCTGTAACGCTCCACCCACCCTGTGAACGAGCAAATCCTCCAGCCCGACTGATTGCGCGTCATGGCTCATCGCGCCCGATCAATCGGACTGGCAAAACAACAACAAAAACAAGGAAAAACACGATGAAATCCATTTCGAAATGGCATGTGCTTGTCGGCGGTTTCCTGGCGTATCTGTTCGATGCCATGGAGATCATCCTGCTGACCATCGCGCTGCCGGTGATCCGTCAGGATCTCGGCCTGAGCTTCAACGAGGCCGGTATGCTCGCTTCGGCGACACTGCTGGGTATCGGTTTTAGCAGCATCACCACCGGCTGGTACTCCGATAACTTTGGTCGACGCAAGGCACTGCTCATATCGCTGATTGTGTTTGGTGTACTGACCACCCTGGTTTCAACTACCCACAGTTGGGCCTTGCTTCTGTTGCTTCGCTTCCTTTCCGGATTGGGGCTGGGGGGTGTCTGGGGCATTGTCTCGGCCTATGTGACGGAGACCTGGCCTGCGCATCAGCGTGCAAGAGCGACCGGTTTTGTGCTGAGTTCCTTCCCGATCGGAGCCGCGATCGCGGCAATGGCCGCGGCAAGCTACCTGCCGGACTGGAAGATGCTGTTTATGGTGGCGGGTATCTCGACGCTGATTCCTGTGGCCTACCTCTTTTGCTTTGTTCCTGAATCCCGGGAATGGCAAGAGCAGAAGGCCAAGAGCCTTGCCAACCCCAAACTTCAAATGCGCGTCTCGGTCAGCGAAATCTTTTCCCCTGAACTGCTGCGGCTGACCCTGTTGGGTACCCTGGCAGCCAGTTGCGCAGTCATCGGCTTCTGGGGCGCGAGCACTTGGTTGCCGACCTACCTGGTGCAAGAGCGCGGTCTGAACATTGGCATGATGGCCAATTTCATGGCGATCCTGAACATTGGCGCGTTCATCGGGATTAACGCGTTCGGCTTTATTGCCGACCACATCGGTAAAAGAAACGCTACGTTGCTTTCGCTGCTGGGCAGTGCCGTCATGCTGTCGATTTATGCGCTGACCACACAGAACGCCATCCTGTTCTGGCTGGGGCCGGTCTATGCCTTCTTCTATGCCTTTGCCAGCCTCTTCGCGTCGTACTTCAGCGCCCTTTACCCCACCCGGGTGCGCACTATTGGCGCCGGCTTTTGCTTCAACTTCGGCCGCGGCCTGGCGGCGTTTGCCCCATTACTGTTGAGTGGTATTGCCACCAGTTACAGCCTGGCATTGGGGCTGCTGGTCTGCGCAGGCTTCTTTGCCTTGGCAACGATCACCATGTTCTTCATGCCCCATGCGGAAATCCCCCAGGTAAATCCTGCGCAGAGTGTGCCACTGGGTACCAGCCATTCGTAGTCGAGAGCCCTCATTTGGTTATCCCCGCTATCCGCGTACGCGCGATCAACTGCCAAGCACGGAGTTTTAAGCATGCTAGAGCAACATGTAAAGCAACACATTGAAGTACTTGAAGCACGCCGTCGTCAGGCGATGATCGACTGGGACATGGACTTTCTGGAAGGCATCTATACCGACGATCTCACTTATAGCCACTCCGATGGCAAGAGCGATAGCAAGAGAGGGTATCTCCAGGGGATGCGCGCAGGAATTTGGATCTATCGAAGTTTCGAAAGCCAGCAAGAGCACATTCGTATGGTGGGGACCTGCGCCGTCATCACCGGGCTGATCGACATGGATGTGATTATTCGGGGTGAGCCCATGCTGTTGAACTCGCGCTATATCAGCGTCTGGAGAAAAGGCGACGTTGGTTGGCAAATGATGGCCTGGCAGTCCACTCGATATTCTAAAGTTTGAAGATGGTTTTCAACGCGCAGCTGTTTCATCGTCTGCGCCCGACAGTTTTCAGTCACTGACAGTGCATTTGATCATTTGATCCCGGTCGTTATGGCTAAGCGGGCACGGCTTGCCTATGCCTGAAATCCATAGCCCTTGAAGCACTGTTCATGCGGCCAACACATGGCTGAACTAATTGGAATCCTGACTATGTACGTACAACAACTACAAAAAACGTATTTCAAGGCACTTCTGGCTGCTGGCGTAATGAGCCTGGCCACGACCAGCGTAAACGCCAAGGACTGGAACGATACTTTTGTTGGGTTTCGCTATGGTACCGACTTCACCGAGCCCGGCGTCCGGGGTAAGGTCCAGAAGGAGATCTACCAACTGGGCCATGTTAGCGGCAATGACACGGGATCCAACTTCTTCAATCTGGACGTCCTGAAGTCCGACAGTAATGACCCGAAGAAGGACAGCAACTCCGGCGCGACAGAAGCCTACCTGGTCTATCGTCATCAACTGTTTCTGAGCAAGGTCTTTGACCGTTCAATGGCGTTCGGTCCGGTCAAGGAAGTGGCGCTGAGCAGTGGGGTCGAACTCAACTACAAGAACACCGAGTTCGCGACCCGTAAGCGCATGCTGGTGGTTGGCCCGACACTAAAGTTCGACGTGCCCGGGTACCTGGATGTCAGCCTGCTTTACGCCATGGAATGGAACCATTGCGGGCTGAACGCTTGCCAGACCGAGAACATTCAGTTTGATCCTTATTACGTGCTGCACATGGTGTGGGGTTTCCCATTTCAAATGGGCAGCGTGCCATTCAAATTCCAGGGTTTCGCCAGCTACAAGACGCAGAAGGGCAAGGATTATTTTAAACAGGACACAGGCGAGGAAAGCCTGGTTCGGGCTTCGTTGATGGTCGATGTGGGGCAAATGACTTTCGGCAGCAAGAACAAACTGCTGATCGGACCGGGCTACGAGTACTGGAAACACAAATATGGAGCGATCAACAAACCGGGTACCGACACCTACGCACCGACCGTGCATCTGGAGTGGCACTTCTGAACCGACCCGCTTAGAGTTCGTGAACCCTGTTCAATGCGGTCGCTGACCAGGCGGTCACCGCTTCCTTTTTGCTCCCATGGTTGGGAGGCGGTTTTAGGCGCCCTGGTGGCGCCTTTTTTTGGTGCGCCAGGCATGGCGCGTTGCGCGCAAGCGCAACCAGCTTGGCTGTGGTGGCCTCGCTGGTGACTTGGAGGTGCAAGTCCTCTAAGGGGAAGTGTTAGCCAGAGGCAAGGGTGTCGCGGGTGACTGCGAATCTGAAGGAAGCCCGAGGCAAAATGCTGGCCTGACGAACAGGAAGCGGATAGAGGCGGCGCAGCGGGGTGAGATGGCCAAAATCATCAAAGCCCAATACTTGCACGGAACGCTGTGACGTAGATCCGACAGGCATAAGCAGGAAGGTCGCGCGAATTACCCTGGGAGATCTGCACGTTTGCCACTGTGCTACCGGGCGTCGAGAGGCGACGGGATGAGCGTGCAGAAGTCAGCCGACGCCGTAGTAAGTGGCTGTTAACCGCGTCACCAAGGGCCGAACAGGTTATGCCGCCAGTAGGCGTCAGAGTCTCGTTGAATACCGAAATGCAGAAATTTCTCCCAGAGAAGACTGTTACTCCGAGTCCCGGACAGAATCCGAGGATGACGGCTGACAGCGCAAAGGTATCGACGGTATCTGTGACGGGGACGAACGCGGAGCAGGGCACGTTGATGGAGCGGGTGCTTAAACCTGCCAACCTCAGACGTGCGTATCAACGCGTGGTCAGCAACAAGGGCGCGCCGGGTGCCGATGGCATGACGGTCGACGACTTGGCGGGCTACGTGAAACAGTATTGGCCAACCCTCCAGAGGAGGTTGCTGGCCGGCGAGTATCACCCGCAAGGTGTACGCGCCGTCGACATCCCCAAGCCCAAAGGCGGCACCCGACAGCTGGGCATTCCCTGCGTCGTGGATCGCCTGATCCAACAAGCCCTGCTGCAACAGCTCACCGCCGATCTTCGATCCGCTGTTCTCGGACTATAGCTACGGCTTTCGACCGGGGAGCAGCGCCCACCATGCCATCGAAACAGCCCGCGGCCATGTGGCGGCAGGGCATCGCTGGTGCGTGGAACTTGATCTTGAGAAGTTCTTTGACCGGGTCAACCACGATGTCCTGATGGCGTACGTGGCGCGCCAAATCGAAGATAAACGCGTGCTCAGGCTGAGCCGTTGTTATCTCGAAGCGGGAACGATGTCGGACGGACTCGTCAGTCGTCGGCAGGAAGGGACGCCGCAAGGCGGCCCGCTCTCGCCGTTGCTGTCGAACATCCTGCTCAACGAACTCGACCGCGAGTTGGAACGACGGGGTCATCGTTTTGTGCGTTATGCCGACGATGCGAACATCTATGTGCGCAGCCCTCGTGCTGGCGAACGAGTGATGAGGAGTGTTGAGCGCTTCCTGAATCAGCGCCTGAAACTGACGCTGAACCGGGATAAGAGCCGAGTAGCCGGGTCCTGGATGTGATTACCTGGGTTACGGGATGAGCTGGCATCAGCAACCGAAGCTGAGAGTGGCGACGATGAGCCTGGGTCGCTTGCGCGACCGAGTCAGAGACCTTCTGCGCAAAGTGCGGGGTCACAAGATGGCGAATATCATCGAGCGGATAAACCCCGTACTGCGCGGTTGGGCTGGCTACTTCAAGCTAAGCCAGAGCAAACGGCCACTTGAGGAGCTGGACGGCTGGGTGCGGCATAAACTTCGCTGCGTCATCTGGCGCCAATGGAAGCGGCCCTCTACGAGGGCGCGCAACCTGATGCGTCTGGGGCTCGACGAAGCACGCGCCTGCAAATCAGCGTTCAACGGTCGCGGCCCATGGTGGAACTCGGGAGCGTCACATATGAATCAGGCGCTGCCGAAGAAGCTTTGGGATCGTCTGGGGCTGGTCTCAATACTGGATACGATAAACCGGCTTAATCGCATAACCTGAACCGCCGTATACGGAACCGTATGTACGGTGGTGTGAGAGGACGGCGGATGTAAATCCGCCTCCTACTCGATTGTGCGCCCAGCATGGGCGAAATCTTGTGGGTGAAAGTCCCGCCGTAAGCTGACCACAGCGAACGAAGTGAAGCGCAACTGCATGAGGGCGACCGAGTGTGGGGAGGAAGCGTGAATCGAAGCCATGAGCCGATGTACAAGAACCGGATAAATGAACAGCAATACGCCTATATTGGAATTTATTTCTCAGTCCACACGCTTGATCGCCGGAAGGCGATACGAACCGTCGAGCACTGATGGTCCAGGACCGTAGAAACGCATTGTCAGATTGAACGGCCCGGCCGGGGCGGGTAGCCAGTTGGCGGTTTCGCTCGGGCGCCCCTGCTGGATCAATAGCGTTAACGAACCATCCGTGTCCGGTTTGAGTCCGTCGGTCGTGCTTCCGATGCTGTAGCGGCCAAACGTGTTTTCGACAAACAGCATATCGCTGCCATACATCGCCATGTTCCAGAACAGCGAGGCCGGTGGCTGCTGGCCTTTTTCGAAGCGCAGGATGTATTTGTGTTTGCCGTCCAGTGCGGCGCCTTGGTCGTCGACTTGCGTATTGGGATACAGCACTTGTTCCGATAGTTGGGTGCCGATGGCGTTTTTAGCCAGCGCGGCGCGCAAGGCGAAGTCGCCTCCGGCACGGCCACCGAGAAGGAAATATCGCCAGCCGTTAGTGACTTCGCCGACGTTTTTCCAACGCTGATCGATGATCTGCTGTCCGGCGATGGCCGCGCGGGTCAGGCCACGCAAAGTTGCTTCGTCCAGCGTGCGCCAGTCAAAACCCTTGCCCTTGCTCAAACCGATTGATGCGAACTGTGCAATGAGTGCATCGTCCTGATCACCGCCCGCGGGCAGGTACTGTTGCATGGCGTGGCCGAGTTGATCGAAGTAGCGCACGCCTTCTGGCGCGCTGCTGATGAAGAGCGGCGGTACGTCCGATTTGCCGGGTTTGTACTGCAATCCTTCGCGTAGATAAGCCGACAGAGGCATTAACTGAAAGCCTTTCTGCGCCTGGACTGCGGCGTCGACATCCTGCTCGCTGTTGGCGAAGATGCGCACAGCGGCGATACCGCTCTGGGTGCGAATCGGTACTTGGGTCATCTCGGGTGGGACCGGGCCGCGAAAGTCTGGACCTGTCACCAGATAGTCGCCCGGTTGCTGACCTTTCACGCCGCCGATGTTGCGGCTGACCTCATCAAACATGTTGCCGATCTGAGTCAAATACCACCGGGGCTCGGTCAATGCCGGTACATGTATCACCACAGGTTCCCTGGAGACATCGAAGCGCGCATAGGCATCGATAGTCACGTTGTTTGGGGTGACTATCGTGCGGTCCTTGGCGGTTTTCAACGCGCTGTATTTGCGAAAGGCGTTCATGGAGACTGCGCCCGCTTGCAGGGATTTGGCCGCAGAAGCATCGTAGTAATACAGCGGGTAGCCCCACAAATAAGCCTGCACGCCAAGGGTGTAAGCGTTCTCTTCACGGGCCTGTGTCGCCGTAAGGCTTGGGGGCGTTTGAGATTCGCTGCTAGCCGATTGCGCATGAAGCGGCAGGAGTAACGCCAAACAGAAGCTAATAGGGAGTGTAAATCTTGTAACGATCATTACAGTTCCTCAGCATTTGCCCCGTGTAATTCGCCCGTTGACAAGGCGAACTACCGGGGGCATTGGAGCGAGATGTTTAGCGAATGCCGGCGTTACGCAGCGCAGCCGGGGTGAAGTCAGTCATGGTTGGACGATAGCTATAGTCCTGGCCACGTTTGTTTTCGTTCTGCAGGTTGGAGACGATATAGCGGCCGGCAATCAGGTCATACACGGTGACGGCGGCGTAGTTCGCGGTGCCCTGCACGTAGTCATTGACCAGAAAACCTTCGCCGACCCGCCACAATTGCCCACGACCATCGTAATGATCGACTTCGACAATAGCCCAGGTGTCTTCGTCGAAGTACATATGACGTTTGGCATAAATGTGCCGTTCACCTGCCTTGAGCGTGCCTTCGACTTCCCACACCCGGTGCAGCTCGTAACGCGTCAGGTCCTGATTGATATGCCCGGCCTTGATGATCTCGTCGTACTTCACCTTGGGTGAGAACAACGAGTAGTTATTATACGGGACATACATTTCTTTCTTGCCGATCAATTTCCAGTCGTAGCGATCGGGGGCACCGTTGAACATGTCGTTCTGGTCGGCTACGCGCAGGCCGTCGGCGGCTGTGCCTGGTCCGTCATAGGCTACCTGCGGCGCGCGGCGTACTCGACGCTGACCGGCACTGTAGGCCCAGGCCATGCGTGGTTCCTTCAGTTGGTCCAGGGTTTCATGCACCAGTAGCACGTTGCCCGCCATGCGCGCCGGCGCCGTTACTTCCTGCTTGACGTAGAACAGGATGTTAGCGCTTTGCTGCGGATCGGCATCTTTCATCTGCCAGGGAAATCCGGCACTTTGCTGGACGTTGACGAGGGTGTAGCTGCCGTTAACCTGGGGTGTAGCCTGAATCAGGTTCTGGATGAAGCTGGTGCCGCGATAACGGGTCAGATGGTTCCAGACCACCTCAAGGCCGGACTTCGGAATCGGGAACGCGTAGTAGTGCGACTTCTCGAAGTTCTGCAGGCCATAACCATCGTTGACAGGCACCGTGTTCAGTGCGCTGGTTTTGACGGCCTCATAGACACCCTGGGTCGAAGAGGCTGTGCGCTGGGACTTGTAAACCGGGATCTTGTAGGTCTGCGAATAACGCTGGAACATCGCCATTTGGCCGGGTGTCAGTTTGTCCTTGTATTGCGCGGCATTGGCGGCGGTAATCACGAACTGCGGCTTTTCACCCTCGAAAGGGTTACCGATAAAATCGTTGGTAACCGGCGCTGCGTTGGTTTTGAGGCCACCGGTCCATGCAGGGATGCTGCCGTCGGCATTGCCTTCTTTCTGCCCACCGAATGGGGTGAGTACAGTGCCGAGTTTGTCGGCCTCCTGTTGCGAAACCGCTGCCATCACGCTACTGGCCAATAAGGTCAGTGCCAGCACGCCGGCAGTCAAAATGCTGCTCTTTTTCATTCTGTTCATCCTCTGTCTATCGACTTTCAGAAATTCACGCCGACACTGAGCGCTACATAGTCGCGGTCGCCGTTAGTGTTGAAATGGCCGCCGAAGAAATCCGTGTAGCTGAGGCTGGCGGTGTAGAG
Source organism: Pseudomonas sp. ERMR1:02 (assembly GCF_002277815.1). Lineage (GTDB taxonomy): Bacteria > Pseudomonadota > Gammaproteobacteria > Pseudomonadales > Pseudomonadaceae > Aquipseudomonas. The sequence continues at coordinate 12,106 of NZ_NKJI01000033.1, read as the reverse complement.
GTTGGCGTAGTCGGCATCCAGCCCCAGGCTGACGGCTTTGAGACCTTCCTCGAAGTTCGGTCCGTTGCCGTCAACGTCATGGGACCAGGCGATGTTGGGGGACAGGTTGATGCCGGCGAACACGTTCGGGTAATCCAGCTTGCCACGCAGTCGATAGCCCCACGAATCGGTGGTGTAAAAGCCGTGGCTGTTGCATTCCTGTTGCGGGTTGCTAGGTCGGGTGACCCCTGCTGCGGCGCCTGGAACCTGACTCGGAGCGCCCGCACAGGTTTGTGGCCCTGTCGCACCCGCACCGGCTCCTGTGACCAGTTCACCAGCGCCAAATATCGTGCTGCGGCCAAAGCGCAAGTCGTTGCCATCTGAATCGCCCAGACCGTTGATGCGGTTGTAGCCCACCTCACCGATCACAGTCAGGCGACTCGCGCCCATCACCTGGTCGAAGAATCGGGTAGCGGTCATTTGTGTTTGCAGAACGGGCATCCGCGCGTAACCCGTGAGCGGCGCTCCGGCGACGTTCTGCGATGCACCGGATACGAACAGCGGGGAATTTTTGTTACCAACAGCGGCCAGGTTGAGATCGGCACCGTTGAGTTGCAGCGGCATGTTCGGCCGGAAGCTGATTTCCCCTCCCAGCGAAGTACCCTCAATGTTGGTCGAGAAGCTCAGACCATACAGGCGGATGTCTTCCGGGTAGACCACGTTGTAAGTCGCGGTCCTGATCGAGTTGATAGCGCCGGGGACGGTGGCTGCGCCTGCCCCGGTGTTGGCGGTCACAGTCGCACGGGTGAAATCGAGGTTGGGGTTACGGGCGTGGTAGTTCATCAGATAGGCACCGAACTCGGTGTCGTTGAAATCCGGTACGAACCAGCGCAACGCCAGGCCGAACTGGCCACTGTCACGGGCATCCTTGGTCTTGGTGCGGGTCACGTAGGCATCGTCGAAACCCCCACCTTGAGCCGCCGTGCCCGCCACGGCCAAGCCTGATTTGCTATTAGTCGCAACGCCTGGCGCCAAATCAAGACCCGCGATCACCGCACGATCGTTACAGCCTTCAGGCGTGACGTCGTTGCCAAAGAATGTGCCGCAGTTATCCAGTACCGAGGGTGCCCACTCCAGCTGATAGAAGCCTTCGACGGTGACGTTCTCGGACAACCCCTGGGACATGTAGAACATGTTGACCGGGATCAGGCCTTCCTTCACTTCTGCGCCGGGCCGGCGTAGTGCCGCCACGTCGATCGGGTTGATGCTGTTGATCGAATTGCCGATGAAGGTACTTTCGCCCCAGCTCACCACCTGCTTGCCAAGACGCACATTGCCTTGCAGATTGTCGATGGTGTAGTTGTGGTAGACGAAGCTGTCGAGGAACATCGCCCGGATGATTTGGCCGCACGCTGGCGGCCGTGGTCATCGATGTCGTAGAACGGACGACTTTCGTCCATCAACTCGAAGTCGTACCAGTACTTGCCGCGCACGAAGGCACCGCTATCACCGTATTTCAATTCAAGATCATGCACGCCCTTGAAGATCTTCGAGAAGGTTTCACCTTTTTTGAAATTCAGGCGGTTGTCATCGTTGGTGCGCGACGATGCATTGCCCCTGACACCCTGCGAGTTGAAGTTGGAAATGAAATCCGGGTCAGGTCCGCGTACGGCCCAGCTGGAACCCAACGATAACGATGAATCGAAACTACCCTCTATCTCACCCATGTTGAAATTGACAGCGTAAGCCTGCACGTTGATGCCCAGGGCAACTGCAGTGGCCAGTAAATGCGGCCGAAAGATTCCGCGCATTGTTGTTTTGTCATGCGGTACTCCGAGTAGGGTCATAAGCGTTAAAAGCGCAGAGGCAGCAGGCGGTAATGCCGGTCGCCTGGCCATCGGTTCTCTGTGCCGTCCCGATGCTAAGTTCGCCTCTGCCTGACACGTCCACCCATGAGGAGGGGAAAAGGAGTGGGTAGGGGTAGGTGGATCGACAAAAACGACAAAGCCCGCTCAAGAGTGCTCAAGAGCGGGCTTTGTCCAATCAACAAAACGGCAGTGGCGAATGTATTTGGGCTTAGATCAACAAGCCGTCCAGCCCCCGTCGACGCCTAGCGATTGACCAGTGATGTATCCGGCCGCCGGGGACGCCAGGAACAGGCAGGCGCCCACAATTTCATCGGGTTCACCGAAGCGCCCCATAGGCGTGCGGTCGGTCACCCGTTTACCCAACACAGGGTGTTGACGCATACCTTCGGTGAGTTCGGTAGCGAAGTAACCCGGCGCCACGGCGTTTACCCGAACACCCCGTTGTGCCCAATCCATCGCCAGTTGCCGGGTCATTAGTTCAACCCCACCTTTGGCCGCGCAATAGGCAGTGGTTTTGCTCAGGCCGACACGGCCGGCTACCGATGTGATGTTGATAATTGCGCCTCGACCCGCTGCGAGCATATGCCTGCCTGCGTGTTTGCAGGTGAGAAATACACCGGTCAGGTTGGTGTCGATAATTGCGCGCCACTCCGTCAAAGCGGTGTCTTCGGCAGGCTTGTACCAAGGATTGATGCCGGCATTGTTGACCAGCACATCGATACATCCCCAAGTCGCGACTACCTCTTTGCACAGGGCCTCGACGCTGCTTTCATCAGACACATCGGCGAGAAAGGCTTCGGCCTGACCTCCGGCTTCGACAATCGTATGTCTGGCCTGTGCCAGGGTAGCGGCGTCACGACCGACGAGCGCTACCCGAGCACCGGCCTGAGCGAAGCCTGCGGAAATCGCGCGACCCAATCCGCGCCCGCCACCGGTGACGATCACCACTTTGTTTTCCAGGCCCGCCGCCTGAGTTGCGCTGTTCATGATGCAGCCTTGGCCAGTTTGCGCGCGATGCTCCAGCGATGGACTTCCGACGGACCGTCATAAATACGGAAGGCTCGAACGTCGCGAAAAATGCGCTCAACTTCAGTGTCGCGTGTGACACCCATACCGCCGAGGATCTGCACACAACGATCGACCGTGCGCCAGATTGCTTCGGCGGAATGCACCTTGACCATGCTGCTCTCGGTACTTGCGCGTTCGCCTTGATCGAGCAGCCAGGCCGTATGTGCGACAGCCAGACGCGTATGGTGCAAATCGATTTCGTTGTCGGCGAGCATGAACCCGACGCCTTCGTGGTCAATCAGCGGGCTGCCGAATGCCTGGCGATGACGGGCGTATTGGGTGGCGATGTCGTGCGCGCGCTTTGCCGCGCCCAACCAACGCATGCAGTGGGTCAGGCGGGCGGGTACCAGGCGGACCTGGGCATAGCGGAAACCCTTGCCGACTTCACCGAGTACTTGGTCGGCGGGGACAAACAGGTTGTCGAGAACGATCTGCGCATGTCCACCCGGGAAGGACGAGTCCAGCGTGTCGAGGGTGCGCTCGATACGGAAACCCGGGTTCGGCAAGTCAATGAGAAACATGGTAGCGCCCACGTCCACACCATCGACCAATGTGCGCGCCATGATGATGCTGAATGCAGCGCCTTCAGCACCGGTGATCAACCATTTGGTGCCGTTGATCAGGAAACCCTCGGCGGTGGCCACGGCGGTTGTCTTCATCTGGGACGGGTCTGCGCCAGCACCGGGATGCGGCTCGGTCATGCAAAAGCACGAGCGGGTCTTGCCATCCACCATTGGCTGTAGCCAGCGAGCCTGCTGCGTCGGCGTGGCGACCTGTTCCAACATGTGCATATTGCCTTCGTCTGGCGCTGCGCAGTTGAGGGCGACCGGGCCGAGCATGGAATAACCGGCCGCTTCGAATATCACCGCTTTATCCTGATGAGAAAGGCCCAAACCGCCCAGTGACTTACTTGCCTGAGGGGTAAGCAGGCCGGCGGCGCGGGCGTGCTCGACCAGTTCCTGGCGCAGGCTGAGGTCAGGTCCGTGTGGTGTGCGGCGTGGATCGCGTTCATAGGGCATGACCACGTCGCGGATAAAGGCTTGGGTTTTGTCGCGCAACGCCAACTGCTCTGGTGCTAATGAAAAGTCCATGGTGTCGTCTCTCAGAATGTTTTGCCGGTGATGATGGCGAGGGTGAACTCATGCAGTTCATCCGCCAGGCGGCCGAAGTCGGCATAACGCGGGTCTTGGGTTTCACCGCTGCGATAGCGTTGGTACAACTGCTGGAAAACCACGGCGAGCTTGAACTGGGTCAGTACGCGCCAGGGTTTGAGTTCGTCGATGGAGCGCCCTGTGGCGTGCGCGTAGCGTTGGGCCACTTGCTCGCGGCTAAGGAACCCCGGGTGCGCGGTGGGCATTTGTTTGAGGCGTTGCATAGCGGATGTATCGCCGTCTTCGCTCCAGTAACTGAGCAGGGTCGCGAGGTCGAACAAAGCATCTCCGCGGGTGCCCATGTCCCAATCGACGATGGCTACCGGCTCCTGCGTGTGACGATCCAGTAGGATATTGTCCAGTTTGAAGTCGTTATGCAGCAGTACAGGTGCAGTGGCTGACGGGTCGGTAACTCGGGTCAGCCAGCGGATACTTTCACGGGCGGCTGCGCCGGGATCACCTTCGCTAATCAGTTCGCAGCGCTTGATCCAGCCTTCGGTGGTTCGGCGAAAAAAGCCGTCTGGGCGTCCCAGGTCGCCAAGCCCGACGGCCTCAGCGTCAACCGCATGCAGCGCAGCGAGGGTCTGCACCATCATCAGCGACAGACGCTCGCCGACCTCCGTGGTAGCCGCCAAAGGAGCGAGCTGATTACCACGTATCGCTACGCCAGCACGGAACTCGATCAGTTGAAAAGGCGCGCCGGCGATGCCGGGGTCTTCACACAGATGAAAGCTGCGCGGAGCCAGGGCAAAGCCTTGTGATAGCCGCGACAAATTCTGTGCTCCCGGCGCATGTCGTTCGCGCCAGGCGGCAGCGGGCCCGACGGCGGGCGGCGCAGGACCGCCCATTCGTCATTGACCCGCAACAGAAAGTTAAGGTTGGCCAGGCCGCCGACGAATTGTCGAGGCACCAAGTGTGAATCGACGTGCAGGCCTTGCTGGTGCAAATAGCGATTGATGGTAAGCCAGTCGAGAGGCTGTGTTTCATTGAGCGCACGCAAGGCGACGCCAGCCGGAAAACCGGCATCGGGGTCTGCTTGCGTTGGCTGCTGGTGAGTCTGATCGGTACGGGACACGGCAGTCTCTTTCAGAATGTCGGGAGTACAAGCGCCAGGTCTTACCGACCCGGCGAGCCAGAGCATCAGGCGGAGCGCCAGACCGAGCCTTTTGAGGGCGCATTCAACATGCCCATGATTTGCTCGGTATGTTCCCCAGGTGACGGTATTTCCCCTGGCGTGACCACCTCACCGTTGAAGCGCGGTGCCACGGCTGTTTGCAGCAAACCGTCGCGCTCGAACCACGTGCCGCGTGCCTTGTTGTGCGGGTGTAACGCGGCTTCGTGTGGGGGCAGTACAGGAGCGAAGCACGCATCGGTGCCCTCGAACAAATCGCACCAGTGAGCACGGGTTTTGCTGGCAAACAGCTCGGTGAAATGCTGGTGCTGTTGCTTCCAGTGCCGACGATCCCATTGCCAGACAAAGCGCGAATCACCCTGCAGTCCAAGCTTTTCAAGGAGCAGGGTATAGAACTGCGGCTCGATGGACCCGAGTGTGACGAAGCCTCCGTCCGCACAACGATAGGTCGCGTAGAACGGTGAGCTGTCATGAATGTTTTTGCCGCGTTCGTCGGTCATGTAGCCGATGTTGCGAGTCGAGAGCATCAGCTGCAGCATATGCGCTGAACCGTCGACAATGGCCGCGTCTACTACCGAACCCTTGCCGGTTGCCCGCGCATTCAGAATGCCGCTGAGTAACCCGATGGTCATGTACAACGCGCCGCCACCGATGTCACCCAGGGTGGCGAATGCGGAGGAGGGCGGCGCATCGGGTGTGCCGTTGTGAAAAAGCGCGCCCGACAACGATGAATAGTTGTTGTCATGACCGGCTGTTTTGGCCAGCGGCCCGCTCTGGCCCCAGCCTGTCATGCGACCGTAGACCAGGCGCGGGTTGCGTGCCTGGCACTGCTCCGGTCCCAACCCGAGGCGCTCCATCACACCCGGCCGCATGCCTTCGATGAGCGCATCGGCATCCTCGATCAAGCGCAGTACCAGTTCACGACCCACGGCACTTTTCAGGTCTGCGATGACCGAACGCTTGCCGCGATTGAGCAGGTTGACCCGCGAAGCACCGCCGGCATCGCGCTCGATCGCGATCACCTCGGCCCCCAGGTCGGCCAAATGCATGGCGGAGAACGGCCCGGGGCCGATCCCGCAAATTTCAACTATCTTGATGCCTTGCAGCATGGAATCACCTTAATTGCGCAGACAGAATCGGGTGAAAGAACAGGACGTTGCTCATGCCACGTCCATCAGGCGGCTATAAGCGTCTAGGTGGTGGTCGTCATCGCCGAACTGATGGCTGAGCATCAGCAGGTGCTTGGCATGATGCGAAAGTACATATTCCCAAGTCAGGCCGATCCCGCCATGCAACTGAATGCTCTGGTCGGCGATGAAGCGCGCCGCCCGAACGATGTAGCACTTGGCAGCGGCCAGCGTTCTGCTGCGATCGTCGCTGTCGGGTTCATCAGCCGCACAGGCGGCGAGGATGGTCATGGACGTGGCCAGGTCCAGTTCGATCCGCATATCGACCATGCGATGCTGCAACGCCTGGAATTTGCCTATCACCTGACCGAATTGCTTGCGGGTCTTCAGGTATTCCAGCGTCAGGTCGCAGGCGGCAGCCATACTGCCAACCGCTTCGGCGCACTGCCCAGCAATCGCACGACCCTGCTGGTAGCGCAGCGCGGTCAGGGCCACGCCCGGTTCACCCAACAAATTCCCGGCACTGACCATGACGTCTTCAAGGTACAACTCACAGGCTTTGCGCCCATCCATGGTCGGGTAGGCGCGGCGATGCACACAGGGGGCGGCAGGGTCGAGCAGGAACAGGCTGATGCCTGTTTCATCACGGTCGGCGCCGGCGGTGCGCGCCGACACCAGGAGCAGCCCGGCACTTTGCCCGGCCACCACCACGGACTTGCGTCCGTTAAGTTTCCAGCCGCCCGCAACCGCTTCGGCGCGGGTTTGCACATCATGGAGCTGGTAATGGCTGGTGGGTTCATCAACGGCGACGGCCAGTTGTAGCTGACCGCTGGCCACTTGGGGGATGAGCTCTTGACGCTGCGCATCACTCCCGAGTTGACTAATCAGGCCGCCCGCATAAATGACCGAGTGCAGGTAGGGCTCCAGGCACAAACCCCGGCCCAGCTCGGTCATAATCAACATGCTCTCCACGCCACTGCCGCCAAAACCACCCAACTCTTCGGGGAAGGGTACGGCGGTCAGTCCCAGTTCCCCCAGTTGCTGCCAGAACCTGTCGCTGAAACCTGATTCGGTTTTAGAAAATTGTTCGCGTTGTTCGAAGCCATAGGCGTCACGAACCAGGCGCAGGGATGTTTCCTGCAGCATTTGCTGCTCTTCGGAAAGTTTAAAGTCCATGATTCAAGTCTCCTACAGCTCAAGAATGATCTTGGCGATGATGTTCTTCTGAATTTCGTTGGAGCCGCCATAGACCGACGCCTTGCGCATATCCAGGTACTGAGCGGTCGGCGTGGAGCTGTATTGGGTGTAGAGGTTTTCGCCCTTGCCATAGCCCAGTTCCTGCTCGATAAACGGCATGCCGTAGGGACCCACGGCTTTGCTCATCAGGTAGGTGATGCTCTGGCGAATTTCGGTGCCCTTGATCTTCAAAACGAACTTTCCGGGCCTGGGACGCCGCCATCACGGGCAGCAGCAACGATCCGCAGATTGCTCATTTCGATGGCCTTCAGCTGAATTTCGACATCAGCGATCTGCGATCGGAACAGGGTGTCTTCGATCAAAGGGCGGCCGTTGCGCAACTCCGCACGGGCAATCTTCTTGAGGCGTGACAGCATCTGCTTGGCCTGGCCAATGCCGGCGATGCTGGTGCGTTCGTGGGTCAACAGGTACTTGGCGCAGGTCCATCCGTGGTTTTCCTCGCCGACAAGGTTTTGCACCGGTACGCGCACGTTGTCGAAGAACACTTCATTGACTTCATGCTCACCATCGAGGGTGATGATCGGGCGTACGGTAATCCCCGGGGTTTTCATGTCGATTAGCAGGAAGCTGATGCCCCGTTGTTGTTGCGCGTCGGGATCGGTGCGTACCAGGCAGAAGATCCAGTCGGCGTATTGCGCCAGCGTGGTCCAGGTTTTCTGGCCATTGACCACATAGTGGTCGCCCTCGCGCACGGCACGGGTCTTCAACGAGGCCAGGTCGGAACCGGCCCCTGGCTCGGAGTATCCTTGGCACCACCAGTCTTCACTGTTGAGGATGCGCGGAAGAAAATGCGCCTGCTGCTCAGGCGTGCCGAACTTAATGATTACCGGGCCGACCATGTTGATGCCAAACGGCACAATGGCCGGGGCGCCGAAGGCGGCACACTCTTCTTCGAAAATGTGCTTTTGAACCACGCCCCAGCCGGTACCGCCGAATTCAACTGGCCAACTGGCGGCAAGCCAGCCACGCTTGTTGAGCAGGCGCATCCAGGCGACTTGGTCCTGCTTGTTGAATCGTTTGCCATGGCGACCGCGAGCAGCAATGGCGGCCGGCAGATTTTCCTGCAAAACGCGCGCACTTCCTCCTGGAAGTCGAGTTCGGCAGGTGTATAGCGAATGTCCATCGAGCAAGTCCTCAAAAACTGTTCAATATCGGATGCTGTAATAAACCGAGGCTTAAGCCGTGGCGCCGCCGTCGACAACGAAGTGCCCACCGGTGGCATAGGAGGATTGGGCAGAGGCCAGCCAAAGCACCATCTGCGCTTGCTCGCACGGATCACCCAAGCGCCGCTGGGCAATGGTCTTGTGCAGGACGGCCAGTGTCTGCGGATCGAAATCGCTGTCAGCGCCGGCGATCATCGGCGTCTCGACAAAGCCTGGGCACAGCGTGTTGATTCGCACGCCGTATTTGCCGTATTCCAGCGCCGCGCTGCGCGTGAGGCCGATGACCGCGTGTTTGGCGGCCGAATAGGCCGCAGCACCTGCGAGGCCTTGCAAGCCCATGATCGACGCGGTGTTGATGATCGAGCCGCCATGCTGCTTCATCGCCCGCAGTTCATGGACCATGCAGTTGAAAACCCCAGTCAGGTTCACATCCAGCACGTTGCGCCACTGCGCCAGTGTCTGGTTCTCCACCGGTGCTTTTTGCCACCGATGCCGGCATTGTTGAAGGCGACGTCCAGCTGGCCGTAATGCCCCAGTGTCACTTCGACCAGCGCGGCGCAATCTTCGTCGCTGCGCACGTCGACATGCCGGAAAAAGGCCTCGCCGCCTGCATGACGGATCTCATCGACTACCGTCTGGCCTGCGCTATCGTTCATGTCCGCCACCACCACGCGGGCACCTTCGCGGGCAAACAACAGCGCTGTGGCACGACCGATGCCGGACGAGCCACCAGTGACGATTGCAACCTTGTTCTGCAATAGCTTCATATCATTCGGGTCCGCGTATTAAGGAGGGGGGAGCGCTTAAGCGGATAATCCACCGTCGACCACGAAATGCCCGCCGGTGGCGTAGGACGAATTATCCGAGGCCAGCCACAAGACCATTTCGGCCATCTCTTCAGGGCGGCCCTGACGACGTAACGCTGAGCTCCTTACACCGGCATTGATCATTTTTTCGTTGAACCCGCTGTCCGGCCCGACGGTCATCGGCGTCTCGATCAGCCCTGGGCATAGAGCGTTGATGCGCACGCCGTATTTGCCATATTCCAGTGCTGCACTGCGCGTGAGGCCGATTACGCCATGCTTGGAGGCGGTATAGGCAGCCGCGCCGTACGTACCGCTGATCCCGGCCACGGAGGCGGTATTGATGATGGAACCGCCGCGCTCTTTCATTGCGCGCAGTTCGTGGACCATGCAATTGAAAACGCCGGTCAGGTTGACGTCGAGCATGCGCTGCCAGAGATCCAGGCCCTGGTCTTCTGTCAGCGTCGGTGCTGCAAACACACCAGCGTTGTTGAAGGCAATGTCCAGTTGTCCATAACGCGCCAGCGTTGCCGCGACCAATGCGGCGCAGCTCTCGTCACTGCGCACATCCAGTGTATGAAAAAAAGCTTGGCCGCCTTCTTGCTCAATCAACTGCACCACTTCCTGGCCGACTGCCTCGCTCCTGTCAGCGACCACGACTTTGGCGCCTTGGCGTGCGAACAACAGCGCAGTGGCGCGGCCGATGCCGATGCCCCTCCGGTCACGATTGCGACTTTGCCTTGTAGAACCGTCATGGAAACTCCTCAGTGCATTCTCGATGCAGCCCGTGTAGGGCGCTGCATGCCTTGCGGTAAGTAATCGGCCTGCAATCGCCGGGTATGGCAGCAGAAGCTAAGCCAGCGTTGATTGATCGGACCCACTCCGGGGGAGTGGCACACAGGGAGGGGGATGTCGGCGAACAGGTGCCTGGCAGGGCAACCCACCACCCACCACTCTTCCGGGGCAGGTCGATTGGTCGACACCCTACGTATCTTCGAGATGTGAGCCGGCCCAGCCGCCGCGTCGCTTCGTGGTCAAGTCACGAAGCACAAACAATCCCGTATGGAGAACAAGATGTCGCACAAAGCATATGTAGCCGGCGTAGGCATGATTCCGTTTCTGAAACCAGGCGCCAGCGGTACCTACATTGAGATGGGAGCCGAGGCGACTCGCCAGGCCCTGAAGGATGCCGGCCTAGATTACAAGCTGGTGCAGCAGGCCTACGTCGGTTACGTCTATGGCGATTCCACGAGCGGTCAGTCCGCCCTTTATGAAGTCGGCATGAGCGGCATTCCGGTCGTCAACGTCAACAACAACTGTTCGACCGGCTCCAGTGCCCTGTACCTCGCACGTCAGGCGGTGGAGAGCGGAGCCGTCGATTGTGCCCTTGCGTTGGGTTTCGAGCAGATGCAGCCCGGCGCCCTGAAAAACAACTGGGATGACCGTCCGGGAGTGATGGGTAAAGGGCTGGATATTGCCGAGCAACTGGCCAGCGATGTGCCGCAAATGCCAATGGCCCTGAAGATGTTCGGCGGCGCTGGTCGTGAGCACATGCACAAATACGGCACGCAACTGAGCACCTTTGCTGCAATCCGCGCTAAAGCCAGTCGTCACGCGGCGAACAATCAGCTGGCCCTGTTTCGCAAGATCGTGACCACCGAAGACGTCATGAATGACCAGGTTGTTTGGCCGGGTGTGATGACCCGTCTGATGGCCTGCCCGCCGACCTGCGGCGCAGCTGCGGCGATCATCTGCACTGACGCGTTCGCGAAAAAACACGGCCTGCGCGCTGACGTAGTGATTCTGGCGCAGTCGATGACTACTGATCGACCGATTGCCTATGAGCCGCCGTCAATGATCCAGATGGTCGGTTTCGACATGGCCGAACGCGCGGCAGGTGAAGTCTATGAGCAAGCCGGTATCGGCCCCCAGGACATCCGTGTCGCCGAACTGCACGACTGTTTCGCGCACAACGAGCTGCTGACATATGAGTCGCTGGGTTTCTGCGCGGTAGGTGGCGCCGAGCGTTTCGTGCTCGATGGTGACAACACCTATGGCGGCCAGGTGGTGACCAATCCGTCCGGCGGCCTGCTCTCTAAAGGGCATCCATTGGGTGCCACCGGACTGGCGCAGTGCTACGAGCTGACTCACCAACTGCGTGGCACCGCCCAGGACCGCCAGGTTGAAGGCGTACGTCATGCCTTGCAGCACAACCTGGGTCTGGGCGGCGCCTGCGTCGTGACGCTGTACGGCCGTGCCTGATCCATTGCGTCTGTGTTTGTGAACACGTGATTTGAAGAACCTGACAGGAGACAAGTGACATGGCAGACAAGAGCCTTATAGGCCGCTCGCTGGGTGTGACCAGCGCCGAAGTGGAAAAAGGCCGGCTGCGTTCTTCGCCAAGGCCATTGGCGAGACCGATCCGATCTACACCGATGAAGCTGCGGCACACGCCGCTGGCTACAAATCCCTGCCGGTACCGCCAACGTTTCTGGTGTGCCTGCAAGGGGAGGGCCGCGATTTGGTCGAGATGCTGAACGTCTACGGTTTCGACCTGG
>NZ_NKJI01000006.1 GCF_002277815.1 Pseudomonas sp. ERMR1:02 | reverse complement strand
CGTTTGAATGACCGACGCGGCAAATTTGAACTGGCCAATGGCGGTACGCTGTTCCTCGATGAAGTCGGCGAACTGTCGCTGACGGTGCAAGCCAAATTGCTGCGCGTGCTGCAAAGCGGTCAGCTGCAGCGCCTGGGTTCGGACAAGGAGCATCAGGTCGACGTGCGGCTGATTGCGGCGACCAACCGAGATCTGGCCGAAGAAGTGCGCAGTGGTCGTTACCGCGCCGACTTTTATCACCGCCTCAGTGTTTACCCGTTATTAGTGCCGGCCCTGCGTGATCGTGGCCGCGATGTGCTGCTGCTCAGCGGATACTTCCTGGAGCAGAACCGCTCGCGTATGGGTCTCAACAGCTTGCGCCTGAACAGCGACGCCCAGGTTGCTTTGCTGGCATACGGTTGGCCCGGCAACGTGCGGGAACTGGAACACTTGATCGGCCGTAGTGCCTTGAAGGCCTTGGGCAACTGCAAGGAACGGCCGAAAATTCTCAGCTTGAGTGCAGCCGACCTGGACCTGCCCGATGGCAGTGTTGAAGTCACCGCCGAGCAACCGGTTGCGGCCGCGGTGGCGTTGGTGACGGGGACTTGCGCGAAGCCACCGAGAATTATCAGCGGCAGTTGATTGGTGCGTGCCTGGAACGGCATCACAACAATTGGGCCAGTGCAGCGCGGGAGTTGGGACTGGATCGGGCGAATCTTGGGCGGATGGCCAAGCGATTAGGTATGAAGTGAAGAACCCTGTAGCAGCTGCCGAAGGCTGCGTTCGAGGGCGCAGTCCTCGCCAAACCATTCACCGCGTTGAATCTGATGCACCGAGGGTTCAGGATTTACGACTGCTTCGCAGCCGGACGCAACCTTCGGCAGCTGCTACAGGGAACGCATTCGCAGACTTGGCGGCCGAATATCTCTAAAGCCTGCCCCATATAAGTCGATAACCCGGCATTGATAGCTGTTGGCGATCTTCGCGGTCGCCCGCCACCTTTTCCAAAGAAGGTTTTATGTCCTCCACCAAAGCCCGCGCAGATTCACTTTCGCTTCTGCTGTTCACCTTGCGCAGTGGCAAGTTGATGGCGATCAACCTGTTAAAAGTCAGTGAAATCATTCCCTGCCCGCCGCTGACCAAGCTGCCGGAGTCACACCCCCACGTAAAAGGCATCGCCACATTGCGCGGTGCCTCGCTGTCGGTGATCGACCTCAGCCGCGCCATCGGCGAGCGCCCACTGGAAGATCCGAACGGCGGCTGCCTGATCGTCACCGACGTCAGCCGCTCCAAGCAGGGCTTGCACGTTCAGGCGGTGAGCAAGATCGTCCACTGCCTGACCACCGACATCCGTCCACCGCCCTTGGTTCCGGCGGCGTGCGTTCGTACATCACCGGCGTGACCTCGGTCGATGGGACCCTGGTGCAGGTGCTCGACATCGAAAAAGTCATCCATGGCATCGCTCCGGTGCAGATCGACATGGCACCGACCGAACTGAGCATGGAAGATGCCGAAGTGCTGGGTAACGCGCGAATTCTGGTGGTCGATGACAGCCAGGTCGCCCTGCAGCAATCGGTGCACACCCTGCGCAATCTCGGCCTGCAATGCCACACCGCGCGCAGTGCCAAGGAAGCCATCGATTGCTTGCTGGACCTGCAAGGCACCGCGCAGCAGATCAACTTGATCGTCTCTGACATCGAAATGTCCGAGATGGACGGCTATGCCTTCACCCGCACCCTGCGCGAAACCCCGGACTTCGCGCATCTCTATGTATTGCTTCATACCTCGCTGGACAGTGCGATGAACAGCGAAAAAGCGCGTCTGGCTGGTGCGAATGGAGTGCTGACCAAGTTCTCTTCGCCGGAGCTGACCAAATGCCTCATCGACGCGGCCAAGGCTGTGGCCGAACAAGGTCATTGAGTCTTGGAAGAGGACTATTGCTGGCTGATGCGGCGCGACCTCGCTGAAGTTGTGCCGGCCCACCGCTGGCCAACCGGCATTCAATTGACCCACTACCGCCTTGAACTTACCACTGCCGTGCATCAATTGATGGAACTGGGTTATCGCGACGGCGGCGGTCGGGTGGCGGCGTTGAGCGTCTGGCAACAACGATTTGAAACAGATCCTGAATACGATCCCGACCTGTGCTTCATTGCCCTGGATGCCGAAGGCGTGGTCGCTGTTTGCCAGTGCTGGACCAGTGCCTACATCAAAGATCTGGTGGTGCATCCAAGGGCTCAGCGACAAGGTCTGGGTCGCGCGTTGCTGTTGCATGCATTCAAAGTGTTTCAGCAGCGCCGTGAAGGATTTGTCGATTTGAAGGTTCTGGAAGACAACCTGCGGGCGCGGCGATTGTATGAAAGTGTCGGGATGTATGTGGTCCGCCGGGAACCGGTTCCAGCCTGATACACCGCTTTCGCGAGCAAGCCCGCTCCCACATTTGTTCTGCGAACACGGGCCAAATGTGGGAGCGGGCTTGCTCGCGAAGAGGCTATCGATTCCCCTATCAAACCATCAGGCATACTCATATCTTGGCTACTCCCGCCCAAGGATTCCTGATCAATGAAAGCCGCAACCCTCACCCTCCTCTGCCTCACCGCCCTCGCCACCCAAGCCCACGCCTCCAGCCCCGACGCCTGGGCCGCCTACGACAAAGCCGTAGTCGCCAGTTGCACCAAGGCCAGTGGCCTGAAGAATGCCAAGCCTGTCGGCAACGCCGCGCAGTTCGATGACCGAGTCGGCTACACCGCACTCCTGCTGCAAGGTCAGTATCCGCAAAAACACATGAAAGGCGCGCAAGGCACCGAGTTGTGCCTCTACAACAAACAAAGCAAAACCGCGTATGTCACCGAATGGGACTCCATCCGCCCGACCGCCAAGGCACAGTGAGTGGCGCATAACTTGCTTCGATAGCGGCCTTTGCGGCGACATTCTGTCGCCGTTTCATGCCCTCGGATGCGACTGACCGCTCAATGAATACGACGTTTTCCTGCGTAGGCTGTGGCAAATGCTGCAATGATCACCATGTCTCCCTGACCCTGCCCGAAGCCCGCATGTGGGCAGCCGACGGCGGTCAAGTTATCGTGCTGGTAGAGGCCTTCCTGAGCAACGGCCTGGGCCTGCCAGCACAGCAACGTGAACACGCCGAACGACGTTCTGCGGTGGTTCGCAGCGCCGACGCAGAGGCCTTGGTCGCCATTACATTCGCCGCTTACAACGTCGGTGCCTGCCGGAATCTTGACGAAGACAACCGCTGCCGCATCTATGAACGTCGGCCGCTGGTGTGCCGCATCTACCCGATGGAAATCAATCCGCACATCCCCTGAACACCGCCTTGAAGGAATGTCCGCCCGAGTCGTGGGAAAACGGACCGGAGTTGATTGTCGGCGGTGAACTGGTCGACCGGGAGCTATCGCAATTGATCCAGCGTTCCCGTCAGGCGGATCGCGATGACATCCTGATGAAGGATGCAATCTGCGCGTTAATGGGGATTCGGACGACAGCGCTGAAGGGCGATGGGTTTACCGCTTATCTGCCGGACATGAACGAGTTCGCCACGATCATTGATGAATTGACCGGGCAGACGTTGCCGCAGTGGAGTAGCGAATGGCTGTTCCATGTATCGAGTGAGGATATTGCCGGGCAGGTAGTGGCGGCGGGTGCGCAGGTGGTGACGGGTGAGCCGGCGAACTATGCGTTTATTTCGTTGCGGGCGGCTTGATCCGAAGGATTCGGTGCCTGTGAGGGCCTCTTCGCGAGCAAGCCCGCTCCCACATTTGTTCTGCGAACACGGTTCAAATGTGGGAGCGGGCTTGCTCGCGAAGATGGCAGAATTGTCACCGCAAAATATGGATCTTAACGCTTGCCCATCGACCGCCGAGTCCCCGGCGGCGCCATGCCCGGCGTCTTGGTGTGACCGTTCTTGGCGCCGTTCTTGTACCACGGCTGGTTGGAGCCTTTGGCGCCCGCCAGTTCACCCGGTTTGAATGGAAATTTGAATGCCGGGATCGCGGCTTGGGTTTCGCTGTCCGCGCTGGAGTCGACGCTGTCTGGCAGCTCTGCCTGCTCGTCGCTCAAGGCGTCGGCGACCGGCGGTTGTTTCGGGGAAGTCATGAAAGCTCCGGGTGATGCGTAATATGTCGGGCTCGGTCAGCGAGCCGCGAAAGGCGGGAGTATAACGGAACAGCAGCTACAAGCTTCAAGCAGCAAGCTTGAAGTTAAAAGCTTTAGACTTGCGGCTTGTCGCTAGAAACTTGTAGCTTGCTAAGCATTCTCCTGCGCCCGAAGAGCCCGCCTCCATGAAAAAAACCGTCCTCGCTTTCAGCCGCGTCACGCCTGAAATGGTCGAACGCCTGCAACAAGACTTCGACGTCATCGTGCCGAATCCGAAAAACGGCGACATCAATGCCCAGTTCAATGAAGCCTTGCCCCACGCCCACGGCTTGATCGGCGTCGGTCGTAAGCTCGGTCGTGCGCAACTGGAGAACGCCGCCAAACTGGAAGTGGTCTCCAGCGTCTCGGTGGGCTACGACAACTATGACGTCGCCTACCTCAGCGAACGCGGGATCATGCTGACCAACACGCCCGACGTGCTCACCGAAAGCACCGCCGACCTGGCCTTTGCCTTGTTGATGAGCAGTGCCCGACGCGTGGCCGAACTCGATGCCTGGACCAAGGCCGGTCAATGGCAAGCCACTGTCGGCGCGCCGTTGTTCGGTTGCGATGTCCACGGCAAAACCCTGGGTATCGTCGGCATGGGCAACATCGGTGCGGCCATCGCCCGTCGTGGTCGCCTGGGTTTCAACATGCCGGTCATCTACAGCGGCAACAGCCGCAAGACCGCGCTGGAACATGAGCTCGGCGCGCAGTTGCGCACCCTTGATCAACTGCTGGCCGAAGCCGACTTCGTCTGCCTGGTGGTGCCGCTCAGCGAGAAGACCAAGCACCTGATCAGCCATCGCGAACTGGCGTTGATGAAGCCGAGCGCGATCCTGGTGAACATCGCCCGCGGCCCGGTGGTGGATGAGCCGGCACTGATCGAAGCGCTGCAAAGCAACCGGATTCGTGGTGCAGGGCTGGATGTGTACGAAAAAGAACCGCTGGCCGAGTCGCCACTGTTCCAACTAAAAAACGCCGTGACCCTGCCGCACATCGGCTCGGCCACTAATGAAACCCGTGAGGCGATGGCCAACCGCGCCCTGAGCAACTTGCGCAGTGCCCTGCTGGGCGAGCGACCGCAGGATCTGGTCAATCCGCAGGTCTGGAAAGGTTAAAACGTATTTCCTTGTAGGAGCTGCCGCAGGCTGCGATCTTTTGATCTTAAAAAAAGATCAAAAGATCGCAGCCTGCGGCAGCCCCTACAGGTACGTCGTAACGACATAACTTGCAACTCAGTGCCCGATTACTTTGCAGGGAACGGCTATAAACTCCGACGAAATAACAGTATTCGGAGCGTACTTGCATGAATAACTTCACCACCGCCGGCGTTATCAGGCGGAGCAAAATACTCATCGTCCTGATGGCCTCTCTATTCGGACTCATGACCCTGATCAACAACTTCACCGACTACGCGGCCTACTCCGACTACATCGGGCGAATCATCAGCATGAGCGATACCGTCGGCAATGATTCCAGGCGCTACCGCGCGGTCTCTTCCACGATCTTCCACCACCGTTTTTACTGGGCAATCATCACGCTGGAGATCATCTTCACTTTCAGTTTTCTGGTCGGCACTTATCAGCTCTATCGCAAACTTTCCGCCCCCGCAGTGAATTCCACGAAGCCAAAAAGTTCGCCATCATCGGTTTCAGCACCGCACTTTTCGTTTACCAGACTTTATACGTGATCATTCTCAACGAATGGTTCGACATGGAGTATTCCGCCCAGCGCAATGCCTTTGACTGGGCGAGAAGCAACATTGAATACATGTTCCTCGGCCTGATCTATCTGTTGGTGGCCAAGGACAACTAAACGCCCTGTTTATGCCAACTTGCCCGCCACCGGGCTCACACTTGGCCTGGGTTTACGGAACACCAGCACGTTCCCCAGCATCACCATCACCAACCCCGCCAGTGCTGGAGCAGTCCACTGGTAGCCTTCGACGAACGCCGAGACATTCAACGCCACCACCGGGAACAGCACAGTGCAATATGCGGCACGTTCCGGCCCCATGCGAC
Organism: Pseudomonas sp. ERMR1:02; assembly: GCF_002277815.1. GTDB lineage: Bacteria > Pseudomonadota > Gammaproteobacteria > Pseudomonadales > Pseudomonadaceae > Aquipseudomonas. Next base: position 384,893 of record NZ_NKJI01000006.1, on the reverse strand, counting down.
CGACCAGCGTCAGGTAAGCGGTGAAACCGATCACTGAGCCGGGAATGACCAGGTACAGCAATGAACCGATGTAGCGTGCATTCCACTCCACGTCGAACGGGATGCCCTTGACCAGGCACCACGCCGACAACATTGCCGCGCCATAAGCCATGCCCCAGGCGTTGGTCGTCAGCGGCCTGAGCCCGGCTTTCTGCTGCAGGCTCGACAACATGTTGCCCGCCGAGAAACACAAGGTGCCGCACAGCGCCAGGCCCAGGCCGAGCAGGGTCTGCGGGCTGGTGGTGTGGCCGACCAGTTCAGGCCAGAACAGCAGGCCCAGGCCAAGCAAGCCCAGCGCGCCGCCCATCAACACATTGCGGGCGATTTTCTGGCCGAAGAACACCCGTGCATTGAGGGCGTTCCACAAGGTCGCCGTGGAAAACACCACGGCAACCAGACCGCTGGGGATCCACTGACTGGCGGTCAGGAAACACATGAAGTTGACGCAAAACAGGCACAACCCCTGCGCCAGACAAATCAGATGCCCGCGCCGGTTCATCACCTGCAGCTTTCGGCTGAGCAACAGCAACACGAACAGCACCAGCGCGGCGAGGCCGAAGCGATAGACGATCGACACGGGAATCGCCACCACGCCCAGCTGCCATTTCAGGGCAATCCAAGTGGTGCCCCAGATCAGCACGGTCAGCAGATACAACGAAAGGTTCATGACAAAGGCTCCTCGATAGGTGCCCAGTGTCCTGCGTACAGCCTTGGCGCACTTGCATAAACTTGCGCTTTTGTCGCGCGGCGGGCTGCCAGGCCAAGGCCTACGGAGTAGGATGCAAGGCGTTAGAGAGCAGCGAACATGTCCGCACTGGAAACCCTACAAGTCTTTCAAGCCCTTAACCGCTCGCCCAATGCTCGCCTGGAGCACAGCGCCGAGCTCGGTGACGGCCTGTCTGCAGCCTTGTGGAGCAACCATCACGACGCCCAGGACTACGAAGCGCCGAGCCACCACACGCTGTCGTGCTACATCGCCGGCGGCACCGGCACCTTTCGCCGCGACCAGCCCGACACCAAGGGCGGCCCGGACAAGCTGTGCATCCTGCCAGCCGATCATCAGTCAGGCTGGGTAATCAACGGCAACATTCGCCTGGCTCACCTGTATTCAGCCCTGAACAATTTGCCCTTGGCTGCGTAACGCTACTCGATCGTGAACCCCGGGAATTGCAGCTGCGCGAGCAAACCTTTCTGGATGACCCGCAGCAAGCGTTGCGTTTTCGACAGTTGATCAACCTCAACTGGGATGAACCGGCTGAGCGGCTGCTCACCAGCAGCCTGGCCCACGAGATGCTCAGCCATGCCCTGCTCAGCCAGGTCAGCAATCGTCCTGGCTTACGCCTGAAGGGTGGTCTGGCAGCGCATCAACGGCGGCTGTTGGTGGAATACATCGACGGCCATTTGGCCGACGCCATCAGCCTGGGAAAACTGGCGGCGTTGTGCGCGTTGTCGGAATACCATTTCGCACGGATGTTCCGCGAGAGCTTCGGCTTGCCGCCGCATCAGTATGTTTTGGCGCGGCGGCTGAGTCGGGCGCGGGATTTGCTGCGCTCGACATCGCAGCCATTGGGGACATTGCATTGGCTTGCGGGTTTGCCAGTGCCAGTCATTTTACCAATCGGTTTCGACAGACATTGGGCGGTACGCCGGGGAGTATCGGCAGGCGTTTTTGCGTTAATTCCGGGATTTCAGCGCCGGTCAGATCGCCTTCGCGGGCAAGCCCGCTCCCACAGGGTAAGAGGTTGGCCACCAAATATGTGAACACCGCTAATCCTTGTGGGAGCGGGCTTGCCCGCGATGAACGATAACGCGGTCTGCGATCAGAACTCCAATGTACTGGACAACATCACCTGCCGCGAATCCCCCATCGACACAAAGAGCCGACTCGCCGCCGAGGTGTAGTAGGTGCGGTCGAACAGGTTTTTCACGTTGAGCTGAAACTTGAGCTTCTGCCCGTCGAGTTCGGTGTCGTAGGTGGCGAACGCATCGGCGACGGTGTAGCTCGGCAGGTCGAAATCGTTCACCGCGTTGCCCGCGCGCTCCCCGACATAACGCGCGCCCGCGCCGACTCGCAGTTGATCGCCGCCGATGATACTGCCGAAGTCGTATACGGCTGAAAGCGAGCCGCTGTTCTTCGCCACGTTTTGCAGCTTATTGCCTTTGTAGTCCGGGTCCTCAGTCACCTCGGCGTCGGTATAGGCGTAGCTGCCGATCATGCTCCAGCGGTCCGTGAGCTGGCCGCTCAAATCCACTTCCAGACCACGGGAACGCACTTCACCGGCGGCACTGTAGATCGTCACCGGGCCTTCGGAGTTGGCAATCAGCACGTTGCGCTTCTTGATGTCGAACAGTGCGACGTTGCCCGTTACGCGCCCCGGCAGATCGAGCTTGGCGCCGATTTCCCAGGACTTGGCTTCTTCCGGCGCGACACTGCCATCGAGCACGACATTGCTGCCACTCAATGGCGCGATGGTCGAGTTCGGTTTGAAAGATTGGGTGTAGCTGCCGTAGAACGACAACGCGTCGGTGTAGCGATACACAAGACCCGCCCGCGGCACCCATTTCTGCCCGTTGCTGTCGGTGTTGGCATGGAATGGCACGCCTTTGCCGGCGTACTGGTCGTACTCCTGGAATCGTCCGCCAGCCACCAGAATCCACTTGTCAGTGAGGTGGATCGAGTCCTGCAAAAACACTGAGTCGCTGCGCAGCAAATCGGTTTGGGCACTGTCGGCCGGGCTCACGGTGGTGCCTTCGACTTCACGGCCGTACACCGGGTTGAGATAGCTGAAGGTGGTCAGGCTTTTCTGGCGGATCAGGTCGGCGCGGTAGATCTTGCGGTACTCGTCATCGATACCGAACACCAAGTCATGCTGCATGCCCGCGACAACGACGTTGCCTTCCAGGCTCGCCGTGGTGAAGCGGTCGGTACTGATCGCATTCTGCGTGCCATCCATGCTGCGGGCCAGCGTGCCTTTATTGGTGTCGATGGCGGTCACGCGCACCTGGCTGGCGTCGTAGGTTTCGCGGTTCCAGCTGTAGCCGAAGTGGGCGTTCCAGTTGTCGTTGAGCTCGTGATCGGCCTCGAAGTGATAGAGGTCCGAACGCCCTTCCAAATCGTTAAAGGGTTCGTCGAGGCGCTCTTTGCGCGAGATATCCAATGGATGGTTATCACGCGGGTCGATCACCGTGCCACGGTCGAACGGGGTCAAAAATTCACGGTGCTCATAGGCAAACAGCAACTTGGTGCTTTCGCCGAACCAGGCCAGAGATGGCGCCACCAGGCTCTCGCGATGAACACCGAAGTTGCGCCAGTAATCTTCGTCTTCGTGGTCCAGCACCATGCGATAGGCCAACCCTGAAGTCCCCAACGCACCGGTGCTGTCGAACATGCCGCCGCTGCCGTTCTTGCCTTCGCCATAGGTCGAGCCGCGCAGGGTCAAGGCGTTGTACTGCTCAAGCTCAGGCTTTTTGCTGACCATGTTCACCACGCCGCCCGGGTCTTGAATACCGTAGAGCAGCGAGGCCGGTCCCTTAAGCACTTCGACCCGGTCTACCGTGGCGTTCATGCCACGGCCCTGCACGATCGGCATGCCGTCACGCATGATCGAACCGTTGCGGTTGTCGCCGAAACCGCGGGTCATCACAGAATCCAGGGTGCTGCCCAGCGTGTTGCCCTGGGTAATGCCGCTGACGTTGGCCAGTGCATCATCCAGATTGCGCGGCGCCTGATCGCGAATGACCTGTGCCGCGACCACGTTGACGGTCTGCGGGATTTCCTGAATTGGAGTCGAGGAGCGCATCACCGAGCTGGTGGGCGGTGGTTGTAGCTCGTAGATGGGTCCATCACTGAAGAGATGGTGGTCGCATCCAGGTTCAAGGCCCCTTCGGTGGGCAGCGGCTCCAGAGCCATGGTGTGGCTATCGGTACGACGGAAGGTGAAGCCCGAACCGCTGAGCAAACGCTGGAGTGCCTGTTCGGCGCTCATTTGACCGCTAAGCGCCGGCGCTTTGAGACCGTAGGGCGCTTCATCGGTGTAGACGACGCTGATACCGGTCACCCGGCTGAAATCGCTCAATGCCTGGGTAGCGGTTTGGCGGCCATCGAAAAACTGAACTGCTCGCGTTGCTGACTGCTGCCAGCCTCAGCGGCCATCGCCACGCTCAGCGGCAACAGCGCCAGAGCCGAAAAATTCAACGCAGAAACACTCAACCATCGTTTGACCGAACCCGATTTTGCCCTGGACTTCATGACTCATGACCTGTGTAGAACCGCAACGGATGCGAATGACTCGCAGTTTCAGTCACTACACGGATGGCGTTTGGTTTTACCTCAGCAGAAGTTGAAAATATTTTTGCCCGGGGATGAGGTGTCGGAGCTGACGTCTTCGCGGGCAAGCCTCGCTCCTACAGAATTGGGGGATCCACAATGTTGTGCTCGACGCAAACCTGTAGGAGCGAGGCTTGCCCGCGAAAGGGCCGGCCGCATCAACGCAAAATGATCAGATGCCCCAGAACGCTATGCTGCTCAAACCCCAACACCCCTGCAACGAACTCAATACCGCCTGCGGGTCCTTGTTCGCAAAGCTGCCGCTGACCCGTCGCTTGGCCAGTTCATCGTTGAGCAACACGATCCGCCCCGGGTAATACCGCCCCAGATCCTGTACCACATCGGCCAACGTCGCCTTGTAGTAGTTAAGCCAACCCTGGCGCCACGCCAGTTGCGCTTCGCTGTCCACCGCGTGCAGCGGTTGCGCCGTGCCTTCGCCATAGGCCACTTGCTGGCCAGCGGTGAGGATTTGTTGCGCGGCGTTTTTATCCGCCGTGACCCCGACCCGACCGGACAACACCGTGACCTGCGCGCCATGGGGTTGCAGGCGCACTTCGAACTGTGTGCCCAGCACCCGTGCCTGGCCCTTTTCGGCGTCGACCACAAACGGCTCGCCGGTGTGGGTCACGCTAAAGAAGCCGGCACCCCGACGCACCTGCACATGCCGCTCACCGCGACTGAAATCCACGGCGATGGCACTGTCGGTGTCGAGGGTGACTTGCGATTGATCGGCCAGCGTGACGGTGCGAATTTCCCCCGGTGCCGAGACATAATCGGCGCCCAGGTCATCAATCCAGCGCGACGGCTGCCAATCGGTGCCGAGACTGATCATCAGCACCAGACAAGCGGCCATCGCCAGCGCACCCGACCAGCGCCGAACGCTGTTGCGGCGCGAGCGATTCATGGCGTTGAGGTAGCCCTGCAGGGCAAATGCGTCCTCATCGGCCAGGGCACGCGCAGGCACTTCGCTCAATTCCCAGAGCACTTGCGCACGGGAGTAAGCCTCGGCATGCGCTGGGTCAGCCTGCAACCACTGGCTGAAGGCGGCCTGTTCGCGACTGCTCGGCTGGTCATGCAACAGACTCAGCCAAGCCAGCGCGGCCTGCTCCTGAGCGGGCGTCGGAGTGACGCATTGGACATTGTTCACGGTGCTTTCCCTGGCATACGCGGTTCCAATTCCCGCAGGCTGGCCTTGCAGGCCTCGAGCGCGCGCATCATATGTTTTTCCACGGCACTTTGAGACAGGCCCATGGCCTTGGCGATTTCGGCGTACTTGCGACCATGGATACGGTTGAGCAAAAAGATCTGCCGCGTGCGCTCGGGCAACGCGCGCAATGCAGCTTCCACATGCCGCAAATCGTTACCCGCCTCCAGCGCCGCTTGCGGCTCACTGCCCAAGCTGTCCGACGGCTGCGCCATCAAGCCTTCACTGGCCCGCGCCCGCGTGCCTTCGCTGCGCAAATGGTCGATGGCAATATTGCCGGCGCAGCGCAACAGGTAGGTGTTGAGCTCTTCGACCTGCACCAGCGGCCGCCGCCAGAAACGCAGGAACAAATCCTGCACCAGGTCCGCGGCCGTCGCCCGGCAACCAACCCGGCGGTTCACCAGCGCTTCCATTTGCGACCGTTGCGAGAGGAATACCTGGAGAAAATGCGCACGGTCGCCACGCGGTTCATCACGCTCGATGTCACGGGGTTCTTTTTCACAGAGCTGGGGAGGATGGCTGATCATCGATTCAATACTGGGTCAGGCCATATGAACATCACGGGGCCAGTAAGGGCGCAATATTAATGATAAATATTCTCATACGCAAAAGTGTCGAATGAGATCTGCTCACCGCATGCTGCCAAGTGCTCGACCCTGTAGGAGCCGGCTTGCTGGCGATCGCGGCGCATTATCAACAATGATGACAACGGACACACCGCTATCACCAGCAAGCCGGCTCCTACAGGAAATTGGGGAATACCGGAAACAAAACGGGCCTGCAAAGCAGGCCCGTTTTCATTGGGAAGTTAAATCAGGCTTCAAGCGTTTTGGGCGGCCTGTTCGTTTTCAAGAAACTCTTCTTCCAGCAGCTTATCGGCGTGCGGCCTGCGCTCGAATGGCACTACGGCGGCGCGTGGTTTGCCGCGCAATTTGCCGAACAAGTGTTCTAGCGCATGCTCGAGCTTCTCGGCAGCTCCATCGATCGCCAGTTCCAGGCTGGCGGCTTTATGGGTGACAGAAATCGGTTGGTGGCCTTTTGGCCTCGCTTCCAGTTGGCAGCGTAAATCGTGGGGACCAGGCTTGTCGCCGTTCTCGTCCCGCAGGTGAACCTCGACTCGGGTCAAGTCCTCCTCATAACGTTCGAGCGTGCTCTCAATGGTGGTTCGTACCCACTCCTCCAGTCGGATGCTGCTTTGAATATGGTTATCGCTATTGACTTGGATTTGCATAGTTCATCCCTTATTTCAGCTAGCTCGCGAGAGGCCGGTCAGCTAAGCCCTTGGGCGTCATCACCGTGACCTCTTGGTTACACAATCGGTCTGTACGCTGAACATTTCAACCCCTGAAAAAAGATAATTTGTAATCGCAGAAAAAGCCGGACAACCGGTAAAAGCGCTGTTAAGGTCGGGAGTTGATTCGCCCCGCCCCTCTGTCACAAATTCTCACATTTGCTGCTCCCCAAGCGGGTGCAAGCCGCGAAAAATCCCCGCCTCTTCCACCAGCCAGTCATGCACCGCACGCACGCCCGGATGGCTCAGCGCACCCGGCGCATAGAGCAACATGTAGCGCTTGTGATTGGGCACCGCCAGGCCAAACGGCACGATCAACGCCCCACGCTCCAACTCGTCGTTCAACAGCGTTCGCCGCGCAATCGCCACGCCCATCCCGGCGATGGCCGCTTCGATGGTCAGGTGATTGCGGTTGAACGTATGCCCTCGGCGCACATCCGCGCCTTCGAAGCCGATGGCATTGAGATAGAACTCCCATTCCGCGTATTCGTAACTGCCGCGCCAGGCGGTAATGTCGTGCAGCAATGGAAAATGCATTAGGTCCGCGGGGCCATGTAGCGGCGGACGACCGCGCAGCAGGCCCGGTGCACAGACCGGAAAAATCTGTTCATCGAGCAAGGCTGTGGATAACAGTCCGGGTAGCTGCCGTCGTTCAGGTCGATGGCCAGATCGAAATCCCCCTCATGTAACGGCACGCTGCTGTCTTCAGCCACCAGACGCAATTGGATGTCCGGAAAACGCTGCTGTAAGCGAGGCAGGCGCGGGGTCAGCCATTTGCTCAGGAATGACGGAATCGAACGCACCCGCAGGGTCCCGCTGATCATGCCCGCGTCCAGTCTGCGTAATTCTGCATCGATGCTGCCGTAGGCCTCGTTGACGGTGATGGCCAGTCGCTGGCCTTCGGCGCTCAGCTCCACGCCCCGGGCACGCCGATGAAACAGACGAAAGCCCAGGCGCTCTTCCAGTTGACGAATTTGCTGGCTGACCGCACCCGGCGTGATGTGCAGTTCTTCGGCGCAGCGGGTGAACGACAAGTGCCGGGCGGCGCAGGAAAACACCTGCAGCCACACATAAGTCTGGGCATGCAATTGACGACTCATCGTTTAGTCCTGCTAAAGGCTGTCTTAGGAAGTTTCGTTGGTCACGTAGGACCCATGTTGGCAGTATCGCTGAAAGTGCGCTTGTCCTACAAAAATGGCAGCGATTCATCTTCCATTGCAGGAATAGGCTTTAGCATGGCTATCAGTGTTTTTGATCTCTTCAAAGTCGGTATCGGCCCTTCCAGTTCGCATACCGTTGGTCCGATGCGCGCTGCGGCGACCTTCGCCCAGGCGCTGGTCGATCAGGGTTGTGTGTCTGACGTGCGACGAGTAGAAATCCGACTCTATGGCTCCCTGTCGGCGACCGGCGTCGGTCACGCCACCGACCGCGCTTGTGTCATGGGTTTGATGGGTGAGTGGCCGGACCGCATCGATCCCACCACCATCGACAGCCGAATCCACACCCTGCGCGAAACCGCCGAATTGTCCCTGGCCGGCCAGGTGACCATCGCCTTCGACTGGTCGCGCGATCTCCTGCTGCTTGACGAGAGCTTGCCCTACCACCCCAACGCCATGTCTCTGACAGCCTTCGGCGAAACCGGTGAGTTGTTCGAGCAAACCTACTACTCGATCGGCGGCGGTTTCATCATTGAAGCGGCCGAAGCCGAATCCGGTATTGCCCCCGACAACGACGTAGTGTTGCCATACGATTTCTCCAGCGCTGTCGAACTGCTTGAGCTCTGCAACCAGCACGGGTTGCGGATTTCCGAATTGATGATGGCCAACGAACGGGCCTGGCGCAGTGACGAAGAAATCCGTCAGGGCCTGCTGCACATCTGGTCGGTGATGCGCGAGTGCGTCGAGCAAGGGCTGCAGCACGAAGGCATCCTGCCCGGCGGCCTGAATGTTCCGCGTCGCGCGGCGAAATTGCACCGCAGCCTGTTGGAAATCGGTAAGCCGAACGTCATCACCTCGACCCTGTCGGCCATGGAGTGGGTCAACCTGTTCGCCCTCGCAGTGAACGAAGAAAATGCTGCCGGTGGACGCATGGTTACCGCTCCGACCAACGGCGCGGCGGGATCATTCCGGCGGTGCTGCACTACTACATGAAATTCAATCCGGAGGCGTCGGACGATGATGTGGTGGCGTTCTTTTTGGGCGCGGCAGCCGTCGGCATCCTCTGCAAGAAAAACGCGTCGATCTCCGGTGCCGAGGTCGGTTGCCAGGGCGAAGTCGGCTCGGCCTGCGCCATGGCCGCCGCTGGTCTGGCAGAAGTGCTGGGCGCCACACCGGAGCAACTGGAAAACGCCGCGGAAATCGGCCTGGAACATAACCTCGGCCTGACCTGCGACCCGGTCGGCGGGCTGGTGCAAGTGCCGTGCATCGAGCGCAACGCGATTGCCGCGGTGAAGGCAATCAATGCCACGCAAATGGCCCTGCGCGGTGACGGTAAACACTTCATTTCCCTGGACCGGGTGATCCGCACAATGCGCGATACCGGCGCCGACATGCATGACAAATACAAAGAAACGTCACGGGGCGGCCTGGCGGTGAGCTGGGTGGAGTGTTGACCGGTTTGAAGGCATGCCGATATTTATTGCCCTGAAACGGGCACTTGTAGGAGCGAGCCTGCTCGCGAAAAACCCACGGGCGCCGCGGGTTGTCTGGTTTTACGCGTTATCGTTCACGACCATCGCGAGCAGGGCTCGCTCCTACAGGATTAAATTGTCCCACAATTAATCCGGCATGCCCCTTGCTACACCCCTGTTGCAAGCATTGAAGACGATCTGGCCACGGAATGGCCGATGGTCTGGTATTGCGAACTAACCCCGATATCGACCGGTCAACAATTGCACGTTCAATCAGGCGGTGACGCATCATGGACAACCCCTTTCAGCTCATTACCGATGCCTTTGCAGCGGATTATCAGATCAACCTGAGCATTCAGGGTCTGGACGGCCGCATCATGCTGACCCTGTCCAACAGTGGCCGGGTAGTCGCAAAGCGCATGATCAGTGCCGAACAACGCAATGACACCGAGCGCCTCAAACGCCTGGTGCAAAGCATTCAATTCGGCATCGCCATCGAACAGGGCCACAGCGCGGTGGCCATCCTCGAAGCCATGACCGATGGCGGCACACGCAACCTGCCGCCACCGTCCGTCAAGGGCCGGCCCCGACCCGCCATGGGGCTTTAAATCTCGCCCTTTTCTACTTCCGGATGTTCACTGGATCCCGCACCGGTCTTGCGCTGCGGGTTGTCAATCTTCACCGACGGAAATGCGACGAAGCGTAGCGCACCACCAGAATCGCAAACGCAAGCAGCAGAATCCCCCCGCACAGGTAGATGATCCCAAGGTCAGGCGGGTTATGGTGCGATACGTTGGAGATCAACAGGCGTGTCAGCGCGGTAATCGCCACGTAGATCAGGAAGCGCACCGGCATGTGGTTGGTCTTGAAGTAAATCCCGACCATCGCCCCCAGTTCGAGGTAGATGAACAGCAGCAAGATGTCATCGATCTTGATGTGTCCTGCTTCGATCATCCCGAGAAATTCCATCACCGCTGCCCACGCGGTCACGGCGCCAATGGCGAACAGTGCCAGGTAGTGAAAGGTCTCGACGAACAGGTTGCCCAGGGACTCCGCCAGTTCATGCACGGTTTGCCGCAGGTTATCGGCCCAGTTGATTTTCACGATGATGCTTCCTTAGGTCGGCTTGACCGAATAATGCGGGTTGGACGTGACGGTTGTTCTGCATGCAGAAACAAGGCCAGTGGCTTATTGGTGAGATGATGGCCACGTGGGATGAGACACGTTGGTGGTGACCGGGAAGTACGCCTTCGCTGTAGGAGCGAGGCTTGCCCGCGAATGTGACGACTCGTTCCCAATGCCAAACCCCAATCCGGTCTACATTAAAAAGCCACTACCCAAACCCTAGCGATTCGCTTATCCTTTTCGCTGTATATAAATACAGTAGCCGAATCAGACAACAAAATGTGAAGGCATGTGAGGTGGTGAATGGCCGTCGAAGTGGTATACCGCAGCAGCCGAGATCTGGAGCGTTTGTTCATGGATAAAGCCGAAGCTGACCGTCATGACAAAATGCTCGAGCTGGCCGAGTTGCTGGCTGAAGTGTTGCACAAAGCCGTTCCGTCCCTGACCGAGCAGCAAGTGGAAGAAGCCGGGATCTACATGGCAAAAAATCGCGATGTGTTCGCCAAGGCGTTCAAGAGCCAGCCGGACGCCTTGTCCGAGTTGCTCACCGCGCCTGTTGAAGTCGTGCAACCGGTTGAAGTGGCAGCACCTGTTGAAGAGGCAGCCGTTGAGCCGATTGCCCCGGCCAAGCCAGCCAAGGCCGCTAAAGCCGCAAAGTAAGTGACACTCGAATTGAATAGGCCCTGAGTCGATGGCTCAGGGCCTTTTTCATGTCTGTGATTTTCTGACCTTGCTATCGGTACAACACTTTCTCCGCCAACTCATCCGCCACCCGCGCCGGCGAACGTTTTTCCGCCTGGGCATGGGCAAACACTTCCGTTAGTCGCGAGCTGATTTTCGACAGGTGTGCGGTGATGGTCGACAGTTCTTCGCCACGGTGTTTGAGTGAGACGTAGATCAACCCGCCGGCATTGATCACGTAATCCGGCGCATACAGGATGCCCCGCCGCTCAAGCTGATCGGCTACGTCCAGATGAGTCAACTGGTTGTTCGCCGAACCCGCCACCGCCGAGCAGCGCAATTGCGTCACGCTATGACTGTTGAGCACGCCACCCAGGCCGCACGGCGCGAGAATGTCGCAAGGCGTGCTGAGCAGCGCGTCGTTGGCAATAGGGTGAGCGCCAAGTTGCTCCATCGCCAGTTGCACCTTGCCATGGTCGATATCGCTAACCAGCAGTTCGACACCGGCGGCATGCAGCTGTTCCGCCAAGGCAAAACCGACATTGCCCAGACCTTGAATAGCCACGCGCAGGCCTTCGAGGTTATCGCTGCCCAACCGCGCCATGGCGGTGGCACGAATGCCGGTGAACACACCCATTGCCGCGTGGGGCGCAGGGTCACCCGCCGAAGTGGTGCTGGTGACGTGTTGGGTCTGCTGGGCGATGCAGTCCATATCCGCCACTGAAGTACCGCTGTCGATGGCAGTGATGTAGCGGCCATCGAGCTGATTGATGCAGCGCCCGAAAGCTTCGAATAGCGCGGCGCGGTTCGCCACGTGAGCCGGGCGGATAATCACCGCCACACCGCCGCCCTGGGCCAGGCCGGCCAGTGCCGCCTTGTAGCTCATGCCTTGGGCAAGGCGCACGGCATCCTCGACTGCGGACTCGTCGCTGGGGTAGGCAAGGTAACGACAACCACCCAGGGCAGGCCCCAGGCGACTGTTATGAATGGCAATGACCGCCTTCAACCCGGTGGCCGGGTCGACGCTCAGATGCAGCGATTCAAGGCGAGTGCTTTGCATGAGAGCGAACATCGTAAGGCTCCCGAATCACTTCTTGTAGTCGCCAGTATAGGCTTGCGCTAAAAAAATGCAGAAGCGCACCGGAATAAGCGGAGCGGCCATTCAGTCATTCGGAAATAAACCGTGAACACCCCTGCACAGTACTGGACGAATGGCAGAGACGGGGCTAAAACGAGGCATTGCCCGGAGATTTTGATGACCCCGCGCCAATCGTTTTTCGCCTGCCTGCAACGTTCACCGCCCGCGCTGTTCGAGGCGGCGCTTTGGATTGCCGCCGAACATGACAGCGAGGTGAACCTCGGGACGCTGCTGGTAAACTTCAAAGAGCTGCAACAGCGCATCAGTGGCAGCCTGCCGATGTTGCCGGTGAGCGAGCTGGCGCAACCGTTGTTGCGGCGCATGAATGACCTGGGGTTCGCCCAGGACGACTCCACTCCCTTGCGGCCACAAGTGGCGTTACTCCATCGAGTGCTGGAACGCCGGCGCGGGCAACCCCTGGCCTTGGGCCTGATCGCACTGGAGTTGGCCAGAGGTCTGGAAATCCCCTTGGTCGGGGTCAACTTCCCCGGCCATTTTCTACTGCGCGTACCGGGCGCCGATCACTTGCTCGATCCGTGCGGCGGCCGTCGCCTCTATCCCAACGATTGCCGGGAACTGCTGCACCGCCAGTACGGCCCGAACCTGAAACTCAGCGCCGAACACCTGATCACCGCCGAGCCCGTGCAAATGCTGCAACGTCTGTCGCGCAACCTGCGCCAGCTACACCTTTCCAATGACGATTACATCGGGGCCCTGGTCGACGCCGAACGCGTGCTGGAACTGGGCAACGGCACAGCCGCGGATTACCTGGCCCGGGCCAGCCTCTACCAACGGCTGGAATGCCCCAACGCCGAGCGCTTCGACCTGGAACATGCCCTGCTGCTCAGCGACGACCCGATCCAGCGGATTCGTTTGACGGAGCGGCTGGGGCATTTGCCGCCCAACTCAATCGTCCACTGATCCCGCTCTTTGTAGGAGCGAGGCTTGCCCGCGAACCGGTCGCCTCGGTCCGTCTGGCGCACCGCGTCATCGTTCTTCGCGGGCAAGCCTCGCTCCTACAGGGGGCGGGGGCAGGCGTCATGGGGTGTCTGGCTGGTTAGCCGGGTGGGCCTTGATGAATGCCGGATGTGCAGCCGCCAGTGCCGCCACTCGACGAATCCGCGGATAGGCTTCAAGGGAGATGTTGAAGCGCTCGGCCGCGTACAACTGCGCATGTAGGAGCGATGCTTGCCCGCGAACCGGTCGCCTCGGTCCGTCTGGCGCACCGCGTCATCGTTCTTCGCGGGCAAGCCTCGCTTCTACAGGGGGGCGGGGGCAGGCGTCATGGGGTGTCTGGCTGGTTAGCCGGGTGGGCCTTGATGAATGCCGGATGTGCAGCCGCCAGTGCCGCCACTCGACGAATTCGCGGATAGGCTTCAAGGGAAATGTTGAAGCGCTCGGCCGCGTACAACTGCGCAATCAGGTAGGCATCGGCCAAGCCTGGCTGCGGGCCAAAGCAGTAACCCTCATCGCCGATCAGCTGTTCAACGGTCGCCAGACCCTGACCGATCCAGTGGCCGATCCACTCCACCACCTGCGTTTCATCGTGCCCCAACTGCCGCAGACGATTGAGCACGCTGACGTTGTGCAGCGGATGCACATCACAGCCGATCACCGCCGCCACAGCGCGCTCATGGGCGCGGGCAGCGAGGTCTTTGGACAGCAACGGCACCTGTGGATAACGCTCCTCCAGATACTCGATGATCGCCGGTGACTGGATCAGCAACTCGCCCTCATCGGTGCGCAAGGCCGGCACGCGGCCTTGCGGGTTGATGCCCAGATACGATGGCTGGCGATGTTCGCCACCGGGCGGCGCGATCAGGTTGATCGGAAGCGCCTGATAATCCAGCCCCTTCAACGCCAGTGCGATGCGCACCCGATAGGACGAGGTCGAACGGTAGTAGGTATAGAGTTCCATGACCCGTTCCCCTTAGCGCGCCGGCAGCACTTTGCCGCGGCATTCGCCAAACCCGATGGAAGCAAAACCCTCGCGGCTGCAACGTCCACGCAGGATGATTTCGTCGCCGTCTTCAAGGAACTTGCGCACCTCGCCCGACGCCAGTTCGATCGGCTTTTTACCGCCCTCGGTGATTTCCAGCAGGCTGCCGAACTGACCGTTTTCCGGCCCCGACAAAGTGCCCGAACCGAACAGATCACCGGCCTGTAATTGGCAACCGTTGACGCTGTGATGCGCAACCATTTGTGCGACGGTCCAATACATGTGTTTCGAGTTGCTCAATGTCAGGCGATGAGCCGGCAGGTTCTGTTCGCGCATGGCTTCGGTCAGCAACAGCACTTCCAGTTCGATGTCGAAGCCGCCCTCGGCCTGGTCGCGCTTGTCGAACAGGTAAGGCAGCGGCTGCGGATCACCTTCCGGGCGTGCAGGCTGGGCACGGCGGAACGGCTCCAGCGCTTCGGCAGTCACGACCCAAGGGGAAATGCTGGTGATGAAGCTCTTCGACAGGAACGGCCCCAGCGGCTGGTATTCCCAGGCCTGGATGTCCCGCGCCGACCAGTCGTTAAGCAGGCAGAAACCGGCGATGTGATCGGCGGCGTCGCCAATGGCAATCGAGTCGCCCATGTCGTTGCCCTGGCCAATCCAGATGCCCAGCTCCAGTTCGTAATCCAGCCGCGCGCACGGACCAAAGGTCGGCTCGGTTTGACCGGCCGGCAAGGTCTGGCCTTTCGGACGAAGTACGTCGGTGCCGGACGGGCGAATGGTCGAGGCGCGGCCGTGGTAGCCGATCGGCACGTACTTGTAGTTCGGCAGTAACGGGTTGTCCGGGCGGAACAGTTTGCCGACGTTCTGCGCGTGCTCAATGCCGACATAGAAGTCGGTGTAGTCGCTGATTTTCGCCGGCAGGTGCATCTCGCAATCCGCCGCCAGCGGCAGCAGTTTTGCGCCTTGGGCTTCGATCTTACCGTGCAGGGTGCTGCCGTCGCGTAGCAGTTCCAGCAAGCGTTGGCGCAGGGCTACGCGAGCCTCGCGACCCAGCGCAAAGAACGCATTCAACTGCCCGCCACGGGTGGCTTCGACGGCAGTTTTTGCTGCACCGTCGAACAGGCCGGCATCGAGTGCAGCCTCCAGGTCGAATATATGTTCACCGATGGCCACGCCGCTGCGTGGCGCCGAACCCTTCACGCTGAACACGCCCAGCGGCAGGTTTTGTAGCGGGAAATCAGCATGGCCGTTGGCCGAAGCAACCCAGCTGCGAGTGATGGATGTCTGCGTCATGGGTTATCTCCGGGTCGGGTCGAAAGTGGCGGGCAGCGTGGCCCAGCAAGCGTCGTAGTTGGTTTGCAGTTGCGGGCAATCGAGGGCGAATCGGCTCGGGCGCAGCACCTGGCTGGTCTCGAACATGAAGGCCATGGTGTTGTCGATTTTTGCAGGTAGGAGATCAGCGTTGATCGCCTTGGTGCAGGTCTCGCCGTCGGGGCCGTGGGCACTCATGCAGCTGTGCAAGGACGCGCCGCCGGGGACGAAGCCTTCGGCCTTGGCGTCGTACTCGCCCTGGATCAGGCCCATGAATTCGTTCATCAGGTTGCGGTGGAACCACGGTGGACGGAAGGTTTTCTCGGCGACCATCCAGCGTGGCGGGAAAATCACGAAATCGAGGTTGGCCAGACCGTGAACGCTGGTCGGCGAAGTCAGGACCGTGAAGATCGACGGGTCCGGGTGATCGAAGCTGACCGTGCCGATGGTGTTGAAAAGGCGCAGGTCATATTTGTACGGCACGTTGTTGCCATGCCAGGCGACCACGTTCAGCGGCGAATGATCGAGTTCACAACCCCACAACTGACCGAGGAATTTCTGCACCAGGGTAGTCGGTTGCGCAAGATGTTCGTAACTGGCGACCGGGGTCAGGAAGTCCCGCGGGTTGGCCAGGCCGTTGCTGCCGATCGGCCCTAGATCCGGCAGGCGCAAAGGCGCGCCGTGGTTCTCGGCGATGTAACCGCGGGCTTGTGGGTCGAGCAGCTCGACGCGGAACTTCAAACCCCGTGGCAGCACGGCGATTTCCAGCGGTTCCAGTTCCAGCACGCCAAGTTCAGTGGCAATACGTAAACGCCCCTGCTGCGGCACCAGCAGCATTTCGCCGTCGGCATTGAAGAACACCCGCTCCATGGAACGGTTGGCGCGGTACTGGAGGATGCTGATCCCGGCCGGTTTGTCCGCGCCGGAGTTGGCAGCCATGCTCACCAGGCCATCAATGAAATCGGTCGGCTCGGCGGGAATATCCAGGGCATTCCAGCGCAGACGATTAGGCGTCACTTCACCCAATGGGCCACCGGCCAGTTGCCGATCGAGTTTGACGAACGCCGGGTGATTGGCCGATGGCTGAATGCGATACATCCAGGTCCGCCGCGATTCGCTGCGGGCCATGGTGAATGCGGTGCCGGAAAACAGTTCGGTGTAGAGGCCGTAAGGGGCTTTTTGCGGGGAGTTCTGGCCGACCGGCAGTGCGCCGGGCAACGCTTCGCTGCTGAATTCGTTGCCAAAGCCTGACTGATAAGCCAGCGCTGGCGTCGTTGAATCGAGGTTCATGGAGCCTCCTGAACAGGGAGTCGACAGTGGCCGGTCGCTCTTTTTCGGAGGATTCGGCACGCCCGGGTTGTTTTTATCGTAATTAGATTACGCATAACGTAATTTGATTGGTATTGACCGTCAAGCTATAAAGACGCCCATTCATCCCCGGAACTCATCCTTTGAAAGACGGCGCCACCATGGAAAAGCCCACGAGCGACAGCAACGGTAAACAGAAAGTCCGCTCCGCCGAGGTGGGTACCGACATCCTCAAGGCGTTGGCCGAGTTGTCGCCCTCGACGTCACTCTCGCGCCTGGCAGAGCACGTGCAGATGCCGGCGAGCAAGGTTCACCGCTATTTGCAGGCGCTGATCGCCAGCGGCTTTGCCGAACAGAATCCCGCGACAAACCACTACGGGCTGGGCCGCGAAGCCTTGCGCGTGGGGCTGGCGGCACTCAACAGTATGGACGTGCTGAAAGTTGCCGCCCTGCCCTTGGCCGAATTGCGCGACGACTTGAACGAAACCTGCTTTTTGGCGGTATGGGGCAACCAGGGCGCGACAGTGGTGCACATCGAGCCGGCGGTGCGTGCGGTCACGGTAGTGACCCAATTGGGCTCGGTGTTGCCGTTGCTCAGCTCATCGACAGGACTGGTGTTTGGCGCCTATTTGCCGAAGCGCGAAACCGTAGATCTGCGTGCACAGGAACTGCAGGCCCACGCCGACCATGCGTTGGCAGACGACCGGACCTATGCACAGATGTGCGAACAGATCCGCGCACGCGGCCTGCACCATGTGCATGGTTTGCTGATGCCAGGTGTGGATGCCTTGTCGGCCCCGGTGTTCAACGCGATGGGGAAGGTCGTGGCGGTACTTACCGTGGTTGGCCCGACCTCACTGTTTCATGCCGATGAAGACGGCCCGGCGGCCCAACGCCTGCTAGCCGCCACTCGCGCGGTGAGTTGGCGAATGGGTTTTGAACCGGATATTGGCCCGAACCCATAGCGCTGCTTTTCACCCTTGTGCAATCAAGCCCAGCTTCTTGGCCGTGGCCACGGCTTGAGTCCGACGTTCAACGCCCAGCTTGCTATGAATGCGCCGCGCATGGGTTTTCACCGTATGCAATGAGATGAACAACTGCTCGGCGATCTGTTGATTGGAGTTGCCTTGGGCGATCAGGCCGAGCACCTCCAGCTCTCGTCCGCTCAACGGATTAGCGTCCAGTGTCGTCGCAGGCTCGTCGTCCACGCCCAGGCGATTGAGCAATGTCGGCTGACGCAACCGTAGGTCGCACAAGGCCTGTTGCAAATGGCAACGCCTCACCAGTTCCAGACCCGCCTGCAACGCCGACTTCGCCAATTCAGGCTCACCGATCAGGTCCGCCACTTCGCAGATAGCAAACTGCAATTCCGCTTCCAGCGCCAGCATCCCATGCTCTTGCGCGTGATCGAGCAAGGCCTTGAGCCGCTCCAGCGGTTGCTTGGCCGAATGCAAATGAGTTTCGGCAAGCACCAGTAAGTACTCAACTCGCGCAATCAGCTCCACAGTGGCCGGGGGTGCCTGCCGTGCGTGGGGCCCACGGTAGTGGCGCACGACACGGGTCAAGGCTTCACGGGCCAATTGCGGCCGGCCTTGCTGCAACCAGAAGTGACTGCTGATTTGCAGCAGAACACCGCGATACACCGTGTCGGGAATCTGCCGCTGTTGCATCAACCGCTCGGCATCGCGCAAGCGGTCGAACGCGTGGGCGTAATTGCGTTGATTAGCTGCCACCTGGGCCTGGCCGAGAAAGCCATATAACGCGCGTTTGTCCTGACTGTGCAGGCAGTCTTGGAGACCGCTGTGGAAAAATTCGGCAGCCACTTCGTCCTGCCCCTGCCAGAGCGCCAGACGCCCGCGTCGCAAGGCAATGCGCCCCAGCAGCGGCGTCGGCCGATCGGCCTGTCGGCTCAATAATTCATGCACATCGGCCAACAGGCTGTCGGCGCGCCGGGGAGCGCCGCGCTGTTCCAGCAATTGCGCGTGATCGAGTTCGAGCAAGCCTTCGAACAGCAACGAGCCTTGTGCGCGCGCCAGACACAGCGCCTCTCGGTTGAAAGCCTGCGCAGCATCGAGCTCGGCGTTGAGCAACGCCTGTTGGGTCAGCCCGGACAGGCACAACAAACGTGCCGGACAGGCGTCTGTTCCCAACTCCGCCAGCGCATCGATAAAGTGTCCGCGAGACGCCTCGCTGCGCCCCTGCAAATGCAGCAACCAGCCTTGCTGCGCCTGCCAGCGTGCCAGTAATTGCCGCTGCAAATCCGCCGTCGGTTGCGGTGCGAACTTTGCCATTTGTTCGATGCACACCGCTGCCTGGTCAAAGCGTCCCGCAAACAACAGCGCTGCGGTTATCAAACCGACCAATTGCGGCGAACCGAGGGTCAACTCCTGACCCTGGCGTTCATGCAGATTCAGCAACAGGCGCACATTCTCGCGCCGCAACAAATGCTCAAAGCTGAAGTGCTGCAACAGACTGACCGCAACCTCGAACTCTTCGGCCAGCAACGCCTGTTCGAACGCCCCCTGCCAGTCCTCCCCGGCGCAGAACCATTGGCACGCGCGACGATGCCAGGAGCGACCGGCCGAACCCTGTTCGTCACGCAGGGCTCGGGCCACTGGCACGAAGATCCGTAGCCAGTCGACGGAGTCTTCCCAGGGTTCGATGAAGCACCCCATGTCCTGCAAGGTCTGCAACCACTGCGCACCTTCTCCGGCACCGAACAGATGCTCGCAAAGGCCGGCAGTGAATCGCGGCAAATGGGCCAGCACCTGCCAGGCTTCAACCAGCTCCGGCGGTAATGTGTTGAACAGTTCATGCTGCAAATAATCGAGTAGCGTCGTCGAACGCCCCTGCTTGCTGTCCTGCCCGGCGGCCCACTGACAGCCGTCGAGCAGGGCAATGCGCGCGCCGGCACACCATCCGCCGCTGCGCTGAACGATTCTTCTGGCCACGCTTGCCGCCCGCGACGGCTTTATGTGGCCGAGCAACTGCTCGACCTCACATTCGTTAAACGCCAGTGAACGACCGTCGCACTCGTATAGCTCATCATCGAGCAACAACCGCGGCCAGTTGCAGGACGGACGTCGACGCGAACCCAGCCACCAACTCAACGCAGGGTTTCTGACGGCCAGTAAACGGTCAAACAGACGGTCGAGTTCAGGGTTGGGGTTGCGGCAGTAATCATCGATAAACAGCCAGGTTGGCGCCTGCAACCGGCTCAGGTGATCCAGCAATGCTGGCTCGTCCTTTGATGGCAGCCCCAGCGCTTGCGTCAGCCTCTGCTGGAAATCGGCAGCACTCAACGCCTCGCCCGCCAACGGCAACCAGTACACCCGACAATGCGTCGGCGCACGCAACAGGCACTCGGTGAGCAGCGCACTCTTGCCGCTGCCAGCCGGTGCGCAAAGCAATTTCACCCGTGCCGTGGAAACCAGCATCGGCTCGACCAGTCGCTCGCGGGACAGATGATGGGAAGACAAGCGAGGCAGAAGCCCAGGACGGTCCAGACACGTCGTCATGGCAGTCATAGTGGTGCGCCTTTTTATAGTTGTGGCGCCACCCTAGCCCCCTCTGGAGCGCTTGTTGAAGAAGTATTCAGCAGGTTTATTTGCACCCATAAAAAAGGTGACCGTGAAGTCACCTTTTTGTGTAGGAGCATGTAGGAAGACTACCTCACACCCGTACTCCGCAGGGCTGCCGGCGTGTAGTCCCCAGCTTTTGCCGCGATGTTGAATTCGAAGCTGCGTTTCTCTTCGTTCTTCATCCCCAGCGCGATGTAGCGACCGGCAATCAGGTCATACAGCGCTTCAACTGTATAAGCCGGAACCTGATGATCGTAGTAGAACTGTGCATGCCCTTCGGCCACCCGCCAGAGCTGGCCGCGACCGTCATAGTGATCGGCCAGTGCCACCTGCCAAGTGTCCTCGTCGAGGTACATATGACGCTTGGCGTACACGTGCCGCTCGTTGGGCTTGACCGTGGCGACGACTTCCCAGACCCGGTGCAACTCGTAGCGGGTCAAGTCCTGGTTAATGTGCCCGGCCTTGATCACATCGGTGTATTTCAGGTCTGGCGAGTCGAGTTTGTAGCTGTTGTACGGGATGTACATTTCTTTCTTGCCGATCAGCTTCCAGTCGTAGCGGTCTGGCGCACCAGAGAACATGTCGAAGTTGTCGGTGGTGCGCAGACCGTCGGACGAACTGCCCACGCCGTCATAGGCCACTTGCGGTGCACGCCGCACACGGCGCTGGCCGGCGTTGTAGATCCAGGCCTTGCGCGGTTCCGTGACCTGGTCAAGGGTCTCGTGAACCAGCAGCACATTGCCCGCCAGCCGCGCCGGCGCGGTCACTTCCTGCTTGAAATAGTTGAGCACGTTGTCATCGCTCCCCGGTTTCAAGTCCCCCAGCAGTGAGGGAACGGCCACCTCGTCCTTGAAGCGGATGACGGTGAAATCGCCATTGGACTGCGGCGTCGCCTGGGTAATGGTGCGGCGCAGATTGCCGCCGTGATAACGGGTGATGTGGTTCCAGATCACCTCGACCCCGTTTTTCGGAATTGGAAAGGCGTAGTAGCGATTGCCGGTGAAATTGGCCAGTCCATTACCGTCGTTGATCGGGGTGACATTCAACGCACTGCGCTTCGCTGACTCATAGATTTCCGCTGGCAGTGCCGCGGTGCGGTGGGTCGGATACACCGGAATTTTATAGGTTTCGGGGTATCGCTTGAACATCGCGATCTGCCCGTCCGAGAGCTTGTCCTTGTACTTGTCGACCGTCGCCGCCGTGATGATGAACAACGGTTTTTCATTGGCGAACGGATCAGCCAGGAAGCCCTTGCTATCGACCGCGCCGGCGTTTTTCGGGATGCCACCGGTCCACTCCGGAATCGAGCCATCGGCGTTACCGGCCTTCTCGGCACCCAGCGGAGTGAGGCTGGTGCCCAGTTTGTTCGCTTCTTCCGGCGACACCGCTGCTATCACGTTGACAGCCAGCAGGCTCAGGGCCAGGAAGGCACTGAATTGCAGAGTCATCTTGCGCATGGAAATCATCCTTCTCAGACAGGTCAGAAGTTCACGCCAAAGCTCAACGCCACGAAGTCGCGGTCCTCGAGCGTGTTGTAGTCACCACCGAAGAAGTCGGTGTAACTGAGGCTTGCGGTGTAGGTGTTGCGGTAGTCCGCATCGACGCCGAGGCTGATGGCTTTGGCGCCTTCGTTGAACAGGCCGTTGGGGCCGTAACCGGAAACGTCGTGGGACCACGACAGGTTGGGTCTGAAGTTGATCCCGGCGATCACGTTGTTGTAATCGAGGATCGCCCGGGCGCGATAACCCCACGAGGTCGAGGTCACGAAACCGTCGGTATCACCGCCGAAACCATATTGGCCATACACCGAATCGCGGCCATAACGCAGCTTGCTGCGAGCCTCCAGACCGCCCACATGAACCACTGCCGCTTCGCCCACCAACGTCAGGCGATCCGCTCCTGCTACCTGATCGACAAAGTGCGTCAGGGTGCTCTGGATCTGTGTCACTTCCTTGCGCCGATAGCCCTTGTTGTCGGCGCCTGGCGACGTCGCAATCGGTGACGCCGCGCCTCCTGCGATCGGGTTGAGCATGGCCAGGGTCAGGTCGGTGCTGTTGACCTGCACCGGCAAGTTGGGGCGATAGCTCATCTCGCCGGTCCACGCCGTGCCGGTGGGCAAAGTGGTGGAGAAGCTCGCGCCGTACAGGCGAATGTCTTCCGGGTATTCGAGGTAATACTGGCCGCGCCCGAGCATCACACTTTGCGCGAGACCCGAACCGCTGCCCGGTGCAATTCGGTTGGCGGCGGCAACGATCCCCGGAATGCTCGCCAGCGTGCCGGGGCCGGCCGTGGTCGTGCCGACGTTGGGCGTGCGACTGTGGTAATTCATGAAGTACAGGCCGTACTCGGTGTCATCCCCCAACCAGCGCAGCGCCGTACCCCACTGCCCCGAATCTCTCGCATCGCGGTCGCCGCCGCGCGGTACGATCACACCCTCCCTACCGACCTCGAAGCCTTGGCCAAATGCCGCAGCAATCGGCTGCAACGGCGCAATGGCCGGGCTGGCGACGGTGTAACCCTTGTTGCACCCATCGGCCACCACATCGGCGCCGAAGAAGGTGCCGCAGTTGTCGACAACGGTCTGATCCCACTCCAGTTGATAGAAGCCTTCGACCGTCAACTTGTCCGTCAGGCCCTGGGAGGCGAATAGCATGTTGACCGGAATCAGGCCTTCCTTGATCTCGGCACCGGGACGGCGAAACGCGGAGACGTCGACCGGGTTGATGCTGTTGATCGAGTTACCGATAAACGTACTTTCACCCCAACTGACTACCTGCTTACCGGCGCGCACAGTGCCCGGCAGGTCCGCGAGTGAGTAGTTGTGATAAACGAAGGCGTCGAGGATTTGCCCACCAGAGGATTTGGCGCCTTCTTTGCGATTGTGATCGCTGATCTGTTTGAACGGCCGGTCTTCGTCCTTCAGTTCGAAGTCGTACCAGTACTTGCCACGGACAAACACACCGGTGTCGCCGTACTTCAGTTCGAGGTCATGAATGCCCTTGAAAATCTTCGAGAAGGTTTCGCCCTTTCCGAAGTTCAGGCGCCCATCATCACCGGTCGAAGCTTGCCCGCTGCCGCCATTGACGATCCCCACCAGCGACTTGTCGGCATCGCGCATGCCCCAACTCGCGCCTACCGACAGCGAAGAGTCGAACGTGCCCTCGATCTCGCCAATGTTGAATGAAACAGCCTGCGCCTGGGCACAGCAACCCAAGGCCACCGCAGCGGCCAGCGCCTGCGGTTTGAAGATGGCGCGCATTGTTGTTTTTGTCATGCGTCTTCCCCGGTGAGTGACAGAAGGCCTCACCCTACTGCCGCCTGCCAAGGGCGATAAGCGCACCAAGGAGGTATTTGAGGTGTACCTCCAAAGGATTATCGAGTGCATGGAATGGGGTTTTGCGGCGACTATGGATCGCCTCGATGGAGCGCTATTAGCCGAACGCATGAGCCATAAAAAACGCACACTCTGTAGCAGCTGCCGAAGGCTGCGTTCGACTGCGCAGCAGTCGCAAAACCTGCGAGCACGGTAATCCTGAAACACCGAAATTATTTATCCAGCGACTGCTACGCAGCCGAACGCAGCCTGCGGCAGCTGCTACAGTGAAAGTGCTGTCAGGAAATTCGACTGTTGCGTGCCCTGTAACAGAGCATGTCTGGAATCGCTGTTTTTCCTTTGCCAGCAAAGACTTATTCTTGCCGGGCTTTCACAGATTTCAGATGATTTGAAGATTTCGAGTCATCGCCCCGTGTACACCGACGTTGATTTGTAGCTCCTGGATCCAACGTCTTGCTTTGGCCGCTGCGTTTGCAGCGGCCTTTTTATGGGCGGTGGGTTTCAAGCGAAGGGGCAAATCGGAGGGATGGCAGGACCCGCGCAGGCCCTGCCGGACAAAGCGGAATCAGAGCGAGTACTTCTGCAAATTCCCCATCATTTCCTTCAACGCTTCAATATTGTCCTTCGGATGCGCCGCCCCCTCGAAATCACAGATCTGCTGCCAATGCGCCGCGACATCCTCCGGGGAGAAACCAACCCGTGGGTCGAACCCGGCGCCAAGGCTGCGTTCCCAGCGAACCTTGCCCATCCAGCCGCCGCCAACCTCGAACAGGCCGGAAGTTTCCTGGCAGTTTTCGCTGGCCAGGTACACCACCAGCGGGCTGACCAGTTCAGGTTTGAGTTGTTCGAATACTTGCGGCGGGATCAGGCCTTCGGTCATGCGGGTGCCGCCGGTGGGGGCGATGGCGTTGACCAGGATGTTGTTCTTGCGGCCTTCGATGGCCAGGGTGCGGGTCAGGCCGTAGAGGCCGAGTTTGGCCATGCCGTAGTTGGATTGGCCGAAGTTGCCGTAGATGCCTGATGTGGAAGCAGTGAAGATCACTCGGCCGTAGTTTTGCTCGCGCATGTGTGGCCACGCGGCGCGGGTGACTTTGTAGGCGCCTTCGACGTGGACGCGGTAAACCAGATCCCAGTCGGCGTCTTCCATTTTGTGGAAGGTCTTGTCGCGCAGGATGCCGGCGTTGTTGACAACGACATCGACGCGACCGAAAGCGTCGAGGGCGTGTTGCACGATTTTGTCGCCATCGGTGACCGAGTCGTGGTTGGCCACGGCGGTGCCGCCGGCGTCGCGAATTTCCGCCACTACGCGATCTGCCGCCGAAGCGTTGGCGCCTTCGCCCTGGGTCGAGCCGCCAAGGTCGTTGACCAGCACTTTGGCGCCCTGCCTGGCGAACAACAGTGCATGCGCCCGTCCCAGGCCGCCACCTGCACCGGTGATGATCACGACTTTATCTTCGAAGCGCACAGACTCATTCATGGGGAACTCCAGCAGGCCAAGGACATTACTCCGGAGTTTCAGGCACGGCGCTGCGGGTCACAATGAACAGCGGGGAGGCTGAATGGTGTGCGATAAGGCAGGGGGATGATGGCTACCCTGTAGGAGCTGGCTTGCCAGCGAAGACGTCATCAAGGCCACCACCGCTTCGCCAGCAAGCCGGCTCCTACAGATATGTGTCGCACCCCAATCAAGCAGGAGTCCTGTAGGAGCTGGCTTGCCAGCGAAGGCGTCGTCAAGGCCACCACCGTTTCGCCAGCAAGCCGGCTCCTACAAGTACTATGAGCAGGCTACTTTGAGTGGTGGCAACATCAGCCGATCACGAAACGCCAGGTAGTGCTTGAGCACCTGGCATGGTGCTTCGATCTGTGGGTAATGGCCGATGTTGCTTAACAACACGGCGTCCGGGTCGGGTATCAGCTCCCGATAACGCGCGACCATGTGCGCGCCTGAGATCGGGTCGACTTCGCCATCAATGACCCGCAGCGGCACGTCCCCACGCTGCATCGCTGCGACCCAACGCTCACGTTGCGCTCGTCGCTCGGGAATGTACGTGATCAATTTGTGCATGATCTTTGGGCCGTTATTGGTTTCGACCAGGCTCCAGAAGTCGTCCATCTCGCTTTCGCTGGGACGGGTGTGCGGACCGAAGATCTGGCGAAAACTCTTCACCAGCCCATCACGACTGAACGCGCGACCGATCACCCAGCCCAGAGGGCTGAGCAGCAGTTTTTGCATCAGGACAGGACGATGGGTTTCCGGAAACAACCCGCCATTGAGGAACACACAGCTTGCGAGATTGATCTTCGATTCGTAATGCCGGGCCAAAAGCTCCTGAGCCACGCTGTCGCCATAGTCGTGGGCCAGCAAATGCAGCGGCTGCTCGACACTCAAGTGAGCCAGCAGCGCCTGTTGCAGATCGGCCTGCTCCATCAAGCTGTATTCGTGGTTCGCCGGTTTGGCCGAGTCGCCAAAACCAAGCATGTCGCAGGCTATTACGCGATAGCGCTGAGTCAGTGGCTGCCACAGGTAATGCCAGTCCCAACTGGCGCTTGGGAAGCCATGAATGAGCAGCAGCGGCTCACCCTGCCCCGCCGTCCAGTAGCGGATGGTCTGGTCACGGAACACAAACGTCTGGCTGCGTTTGCGCCATACAGACAGGGGAATCTCGGCGAGCGCCATCAGAGTTTATAACCGGGGTCTTGTTTATCGAGTTTGCGCAGCAGCGCTGGCCAGGCCAACGCTCCGCCCATCCCTTGAGCACTTTTGGTGACGCCGGCGATCATCGCCTTTGCACCCGCCAGAATCTGCGGCTCGATAGCGATCAGCTCCGCGCCACCAGTCTGCGCCATGACCTGGATATCGCATGCACGCTGGAAGGTGAACATCATCAGGAACGTGTCGGCGATGGTGCTGCCACAGGTCAGCAGACCGTGGTTGTGCAGCATCAGGAAATTGTTTTCCCCAAGGTCGGCTTGCAGTCGCGCTTTTTCTTCATGATTAAGCGCTACGCCTTCGTAGGCGTGATATGCCAGGCTGGACAGGACGAACAGCGACTGCTGGCTGATCGGCAATACGCCCTGTTTCTGCGCCGACACCGCAACGCCGGACGCCGTGTGAGTGTGCAATACACAGACGACATCGTGACGGACTTCATGCACCGCACTGTGGATGGTGTACCCGGCCGGATTGATTTCGTAGGGACTGTCCATCAGCTTGTTGCCGGCTTGATCAACCTTGACCAGACTCGACGCAGTCATTTCGTGAAACATCAGCCCGAACGGGTTGATGAGGAAGTCTTCGGTGCCGGGTACTTTGGCGGAGATGTGGGTGAAAATCAGATCATCCCAGCCATGCTGGGCCACCAGGCGGTAACAGGCAGCGAGGTCGACGCGGGTCTGCCATTCGGCGGGGCTGACCAGCTCTTTGACACTGTGTGGCGATTGGACGGGGGCTACGCTCACGGCTAGGAACCTCTGGTTTTTATTATGGAGTGTTTCCAATGACTATCGAGTCTAGTCAGCCATCCGGGTTCGCGTAGTTGCATTCGCAGCCAGCTTGATGGCCGAACGAGTCAGCGGGGCATGAAGTTTGGATCCATGTCAAACGACTGCCGCCAAAGAAGATGCGGGGCATGTTTTGAGCTGCCCCGTCAGAAGCATGACGAGCGCCGTTGCGAGCGCCCGTGTCAGTCGATCAGCCTTTAAGCGCGACGACCAGTTCCGCCAGCCAGGGCTCGGCGTCCGCCTCCGGGGTCACGCTTTCGCTGGCGTCCAGGCGCAGCATCGGCAGGACTTCGCGGATGCCCAGCTCGCCGAACAACTCACGCATCAGTTCGCCGCCGCCGCAGAACGTATCGCCATAACTTGCATCGCCCAGACCGATCACCGCACCCGGCAAACCACGCCATGCTGCCGGCAACTGGTCGCGAATCGCGAAATACAGCGGCTGCAAGTTATCCGGCAACTCGCCCATGCCGGTTGTCGAGGTCACGGCCAGGAAAGCTTCGGGGGCAAAAGCCTGAATATCGACCAGGCTTGCACGCGGGTTGTGCCAGGTTTCGAAACCGGCGGCTTTCAAAATGTTCGCGGCATGGCGGGCAACTTCTTCTGCCGTGCCGTACACCGAGCCGGAAATGATGGCGACTTTCATCAATCTGATCCTGAAGCTGAGTAAAAGACCGGGATATTAACAGCACGGTCAGCATTGTTCTTTTAGAATGACCCAGACAACCAACAAGGAAGGGTTTCACCGATGATCAACGCCAAACTGCTGCAACTGGCCATTAATGCTTCCAACGACGGCATCGTGATTGCCGAAAAGGAAGGCGATCAAGACAAGATCCTGATTTACGTCAACCCGGCGTTCGAACGCCTGACCGGTTATTCCAGCGAAGAAATCCTCTATCAGGATTGCCGTTTCCTGCAATCCGGTGACCGCGATCAGAACGCGCTGCCGAAGATTCGGGACGCGTTGAATAGTGAAGGATCGTGCCGGGAAATCCTGCGCAACTATCGCAAGGACGGCACACCGTTCTGGAATGAGCTGTCCCTTTCGACAGTGAAAAACCCGAATGACGGACAGGTCTATTTTATCGGCGTGCAGAAAGATGTGACCGTGCAGGTCAAGGCTCAGCAGCGGGTTGTGCAGCTTGAAGCGCAATTGGCCGAAGTCCAGGCCGAGCTTGCCGCACTCAAGGCGACGAACGGCTCAAACAAATCAGCGAATTAAATGTCATTAACTACAATCACCAATGACTTTGTAACTTTTTCTTTCGAGCCTGCCATGCAACGCGACGCGCTCCTGACCCAGGACGAACTGGATTTTATCCAGACCATGCAACACAACCCGCAACTCAATGTGCGGGACGCGACGTCGAGTCTGCTCGTCAACGGTGGTTCGCAGATCCGTGACTTGCTCACGCGCCTTGCTGCCCATGAGCAAGTCACCATTCAAGCCAACTTCGAAAATCAGCAAATGACTTTTCCTCTGCATCTGGTGGAAGACGAGTTTCATGCGCTGCATCTGCGATTGGGCGTTCCGAGCATCTATGAAGACGGGCCGCTGGTTCGACCATGGCGGTTGGTGCTCGACGAACCGGTAGCGCTGGAAAACGCCCAGGGCCAGCCTGGCACGATGTGGGTGCACGAAGTGTCGTTCAAGGGTGTTTTGCTGGAGGTTCGCAACAAGACCAAAGCGCCGAAACATTTCGCGTTATGGTTCAGTCCGTCAGGCTATGAGCGCATCGCCTTGCGCGGCACTTTCGAGAAAGAAACCGAGCAGGGCTTCTATGCTTACCAGTTAAGCCAGAGCGACAACGATGAAACCGAACGCCTGCGTCAGTACATCCTGCAGCAGCACCGGTTGACCCACCCCGCCATGCATCTCTGACTTCAGGTATCCAGGTTGCCCGCCAGGAACAGTTTCAGTCGCTGGCGCATCACCATGCCTTCATTGCCCAGACAGCCGATCGACGATCCGGCCAGGCTTTGCTGAGCCAGATCGGAAGCGTCGCCGGCCAGCAACACCGGACAATCCAGACTCATCGCCAGGCGATTCAAACGTCGTGGCAATTCGGGGGCGGGTACGTGATTGGAAAACAGCACAAGCGCCTTAGGCTTGATTCTTTCGCAGACCAGCGTCAATTCGTCGAACGGCTGGCCGATGGTCAACACGCGCACACCGGTCTGTCCGCTGCTCAGGAACAGGGCGGCGATCAGCAACTCAAGCTCCCGGCACTGGCCTGCCAGAGCACTGACGATGACTCGCCTTGGTTGCGTGTCACGGATCAACATCAAACGCTGCAAAACCCGTGAGCGCAGAAAACTATCCAGGAACAGCCACTCGCTGGCCCTGCCAAATGAATCCTGGCGTTGCAGCAAGTGCTTCCACAGCGGGATAAGGATGTCCTGGAACACGACCGCCTGGGAGTAAGTGGAAAAAATCTGTCCGTAGACCCGCTCCAGTTGAGCATCGTCGAAGGCATTCACCGCGGCCTGGACCTGCAACTGCCATTGTGCGTAATCGGCCTGTACAAGGTCGTTGGGGATGATGTGCGACAGCGCCTGAAGCGGTGCCGCCTTGGCCAGTATCTTGCCAATTTTGCTGACCGCCACGCCGCGCTCGATCCAGTCGAGGATGCTGCGCACACGTTCAATATCGGTCATGGAATACAGGCGATGCCCGCTTTCGGTGCGTGTTGGCACGATAAGGCCATAACGTCGTTCCCATGCGCGAAGCGTGACCGGGTTGACTCCAGTCAGCCGCGCCACCTCGCGAATGGGAAAAAGCTCTTCCCGTTCAAGAGAAAGCGTAGGCGACTCACCAGGAGCAATGTCAGTCAGAACAGGCATCTGGAGGGCCCTGTGTTGGTTGGATCCCATTCTAACTCTCTCGCCCCATCAAGGTTCAAGCCATTGATTGATACGCAGGTCACAGACGTCGCGAATAGAATCAGGAATAATCCTTGCTTGTCACGAGACGCGGCCCACCACCCCGGCGCTGCGTCTGGCGAAACTCCTACCCGGAGCGACGCGTTTGTTTACGGAGATACATAATGTCTACCTCACCCGTCACGCTGATGGTCGCGCGCCGTGTCGCCGATGGGCGTTATCAGGACCTGATCGCCTGGTTGCGCGAAGGCGAACAATTGGCCACAGACTTCCCCGGTTATCTCGGTTCCGGCGTGCTGGCTCCGCCGCCCGACGATGACGAGTTCCAGATCATCTTCCGCTTCGTCGACGAACCGACCCTGCATGCCTGGGAGCATTCCGCGTCGCGCACCGCATGGCTGGCACGCGGCAGCGACTTGTTCGCCCATCCGACGGAACATCGGGTCAGTGGCATCGAAGGCTGGTTCGGCGCTGCCGGCCATCGGCCGCCAGGCTGGAAGCAGGCGGTGGCAATCTGGCTGGCGTTCTTTCCAGTGTCCTTGCTGTTCAACTTTGTACTGGGGCCGTTGCTGGGCGAAATTTCGCTGCTGCCTCGGGTGTTCATCAGCACCCTGTGCCTGACGCCGTTGATGGTCTACTTCTTCATTCCGCTGTCGACCCGGCTGTTGGCGAATTGGTTGAACAGCACACCGGCACGACCATTGCCCGCCGAACCCTCCACCCAAAACCAGTGATCGGGATCTCCCTGTAGGAGCGAAGCTTGCTCGCGAAAAACGTCCAGACACCGCGATCACTCAGGCAGCCCGCGTTATCGTTGACGTCCATCGCGGGCAAGCCTCGCTCCTACAAAGGCCCATAGGTGAACACATCGTGTCGCTGGTATAGTTTTGCTCTCACCGCGACGCGAGCCGTTCATGACTTCTTCCGCAGCCCCGATCCTCATCACCGGTGCCGGCCAGCGTGTCGGCCTGCACTGTGCACAGCGATTGCTCGAAGACGGCCATCGCGTGATCTTCAGCTATCGCAGTGAACGCCCTGGTGTGCAAATCCTGCGCGATCTGGGGGCGACAGCGGTGTTCGCGGACTTCTCAACCGAAGCAGGGATCTTCGCTTTCATCAGCGAACTGAAAACCCATACCGACAGCCTGCGGGCAATCGTCCATAACGCCTCCGAATGGCTGGCGGAAACCCCGGACACCGACGCGGCGGCGTTCACCCGCATGTTCAGCGTGCACATGCTGGCGCCCTACCTGATCAATCTGCATTGTGCCGACCTGCTCGAACGCTCGAGCCCCGCCGACATCGTGCATATCAGCGATGACGTGACCCGCAAGGGCAGCAGCAGGCACATCGGCTACTGCGCCAGCAAAGCCGGGCTCGACAGCCTGACCCTGTCATTCGCCGCCAAGTACGCGCCTGGCATCAAGGTCAACGGGATCGCCCCGGCCCTGCTACTGTTCAATCCCGATGACGACGCGGTCTATCGCGCCAAGGTGTTGGCCAAATCCGCGCTGGGCATTGAGCCCGGCAGCGAAGTGATCTATCAAAGCTTGCGCTATTTGCTCGACAACCCTTATGTCACTGGCACGACCCTGACCGTCAACGGCGGAAGGCACATCAAATAAGTGTCCCGCGAGGATTTTCCATGACGTTACCCCTGCCCCAGAACTCGCTGTCCAAGAGCTATCGCGAGATCCTCATCGGCCTCGGTGAAAACCCCGACCGCGAAGGCCTGCTCGACACCCCGGCGCGCGCGGCCAAGGCCATGCAGTACCTATGTCACGGCTACGAGCAGAGCGTCGAAGAAATTGTCAACGGTGCGCTCTTCGCTTCCGACAATGATGAAATGGTGATCGTCGACAACATCGAGCTGTATTCGCTCTGCGAACATCACATGCTGCCCTTCATCGGCAAGGCGCATGTGGCTTATATTCCAACAGGCAAGGTGCTGGGCCTGTCGAAGATTGCGCGACTGGTGGACATGTTCGCCCGTCGCCTGCAAATCCAGGAAAACCTCACCCGGCAAATCGCCGACGCCGTGCAACAGGTGACCGGTGCGGCCGGTGTCGCAGTGGTCATCGAGGCTCAGCACATGTGCATGATGATGCGCGGCGTCGAGAAACAGAATTCGACCATGAACACCTCGGTGATGCTCGGCGCCTTCCGCGAGTCGAGCAATACCCGCCAGGAGTTCCTGCAATTGATTGGACGGAGCAAGTAGTAATGCCACAACTTCAACCAGGCATGGCGCGCATCCGGGTCAAGGACCTGTGCCTGCGCACCTACATCGGAATCAATGAGGATGAAATCCTCAACAAGCAGGATGTGTTGATCAACCTGACCATCCTCTACGCGGCCCAGGACGCGGTGCGTGACAACGATATCGATCACGCGCTGAACTACCGGACCATCACCAAGGCGATCATCGCTCACGTCGAGGGCAATCGCTTTGCCCTGCTCGAACGGCTGACCCAGGAGTTGCTGGACCTGGTCATGACCAACGAGTCGGTGCTGTACGCCGAGGTCGAAGTCGACAAGCCTCACGCCCTGCGGTTCGCCGAGTCGGTGTCGATTACGCTTGCAGCGAGCCGCTAGCTACAAGCTTCAAGCGGCAAGCTGTAAACTTCGACTCACCGCAATCCATCTTGCAGCTCGAAGCTTGCCGCTTGCAGCTGTCTCGCAGAGATCCTTATGACCGATCAACAACGCCTGGAACTCGAAGCCGCCGCCTTTCGCCGGCTGGTGGCCCATCTGGACAGCCGCAAGGACGTGCAGAACATCGACCTGATGAACCTCTCGGGTTTCTGCCGCAACTGCCTGTCCAAGTGGTACAAGGCCGCCGCCGATGAACGCCAGATCGAAGTCAGCCTCGATGACGCCCGCGAAGTGGTTTACGGCATGCCGTACGCCGAGTGGAAAGCCCAATATCAGCAAGAAGCCAGCGCCGAACAACAAGCGGCGTTCGCCAAAGGAAAACCCAATGAGTGATTTGAACACCCTGCGCGCCAGCCTCAAAAGCGGCGAACACGCCTTCGCCGACACCTTGGCGTTCATCGCTGCCGGTTACGATTACCAGCCCCAGGCTTTCAACAATGGCGGGGTGGAAAACGCTGCCGGGCAGAATGAAGGTTCGTGCAAGACGTTGGGTCTGGCGCTGCTGGAAGGTCTGAGCGATGACGAAGCCCTGCTGGCGTTCGGTGAGCATTACCGATCGGTGGTTGCCACACCTGAAGGCACTGACCACGGCAATATCCGCGCGCTGATCGCCCATGGTCTGGCTGGGGTGAAGTTTACCCAACAGCCCCTGACCCGGCGCTGATTGAAACCTGTAGGAGCGAGCACGCTCGCGATGAACGCATGAACACCGCGGGGTGTCAGGCAGCCAGCGTTATCGTTGACGACCATCGCGAGCAGGCTCGCTCCTACAAGTTTTCTACGTTACATCCCGAATTTTAAGATTGACCCGGCGACTTTATTTCGTTTGCCGGTCAGTGCTGCTCGCGGCTTAGATAAAAAGAAGTCCTCCTTCTTGCGAGCCGGTCATCCATGAGCAGCGAAACCATCAGTCAGTCGATCAACATCGTTCACCCTGTCACGCTCAGCCACGGAAAAAACGCCGAGGTCTGGGACACTGATGGCAAACGCTACATCGACTTTGTCGGCGGCATTGGCGTACTGAACCTCGGCCATTGCCATCCGCGCATCGTCGCGGCCATTCAAGAACAAGCCACGCGACTGACCCATTACGCGTTCAACGCCGCTCCCCATACGCCCTACATCGAACTCATGGATCGTCTGACGGCGTTCATTCCTGTGGACTACCCGGTCAGCGGCATGCTCACCAACAGCGGTGCAGAAGCGGCCGAAAATGCACTGAAGATCGTTCGTGGTGCCACTGGCCGCACGGCAGTCATTGCCTTCGATGGCGCCTTCCACGGCCGTACCTTGGCCACCCTCAATCTCAACGGCAAAGTCGCGCCCTACAAACAGAAAGTCGGTGTGTTGCCCGGACCGGTGTATCACCTGCCCTTCCCCAGCGAGGACAACGGGATAACCTGCGCCGAGGCTCTCAAAGCCATGGAGCGCCTGTTCAGCGTCGAAATCGACGTCGATGACGTGGCCTGCTTTATCGTCGAGCCGGTGCAGGGCGAAGCGGGTTTCCTGGCCATGGACGTGACGTTTGCCCAGATGCTACGACGCTTGTGCGACGAGAAAGGCATTGTGCTGATCGCCGATGAAATCCAGTCCGGTTTCGGCCGTACGGGCCAGCGCTTTGCGTTCTCGCGACTGGGTATCGAACCGGACCTGATCCTGCTCGGCAAAAGCATCGCCGGCGGCGTGCCGCTGGGTGCGGTGGTCGGGCGCAAGTCGCTGCTCGACAACTTGCCCAAGGGTGGACTCGGCGGCACCTATTCCGGCAACCCCATCGCCTGCGCCGCCGCGCTGGCGACCCTGGATGAAATGACCGATACCCATCTGCAAGCCTGGGGCGCGCAGCAGGAAGAGGCGATTGTCAGTCGCTACCAATCCTGGCGTGATCGCAAGCTGTCACCGTACCTCGGGCGCCTGACCGGGGTTGGTGCGATGCGCGGTATTGAGCTGGCCAAGGCCGATGGCACGCCGGCTTCGGCGCAGTTGACGCAACTGCTGGCTCTGGCGCGGGAGGCGGGTTTGCTGCTCATGCCCAGCGGTAAATCGCGGCACATCATTCGGCTGCTGGCGCCGTTGACGACTGAAGCGGCTGTGCTGGAAGAAGGCCTCGACATCCTTGAAGAATGTCTGAAGAAATTAACCTGATCCACACCGCCAACTGTAGGAGCGAGCCCGCTCGCGAAGGAATCGAGAGCTCCGCGGGGTGTCAGGTCACCAGCGTTATCGTTGACGACCATCGCGAGCAGGCTCGCTCCTACAGGAATACGTGCGTTTGCGAAGGTATAAAAAAACCGGCCTGAGCCGGTTTTTTCGTTTCTACAGAATCAAGCGTTCTGCAGGTTGTCGAGATAACGCTCGGCATCCAGTGCCGCCATGCAACCGGCGCCGGCCGAGGTGATGGCCTGACGGTATACGTGGTCAGCCACGTCACCCGCCGCGAAGATACCTTCGAGGTTGGTGGCCGTCGCGTTACCGTCACGGCCGCCGTGCACAACCAGGTAGCCGTCTTTGAGGGTCAGCTGGCCTTCGAACAGCGAGGTGTTCGGAGTGTGGCCGATGGCGATGAACACGCCGTCGACTTTCACTTCGTCGAAGCTGCCGTCGTTGTTTTTCAGACGGGCACCAGTCACGCCCATGTTGTCGCCCAGGACTTCGTCCAGGGTCGCGTTCAGCTTCAGGATGATCTTGCCTTCTGCAACGCGGGCATTGAGCTTGTCGATCAGGATTTTCTCGGCGCGGAAGGTTTCGCGACGGTGAATCAGGGTCACGGTACTGGCGATGTTGGCCAGGTACAGGGCTTCTTCAACAGCGGTGTTGCCGCCGCCGACCACAGCCACTGGCTTGTTGCGATAGAAGAAACCGTCGCAAGTCGCGCAGGCCGAAACGCCTTTGCCCATGAACGCTTCTTCCGACGGCAGGCCCAGGTAACGAGCGCTGGCGCCAGTGGCGATGATCAGGGCGTCGCAGGTGTAAGTCGCGCTATCGCCGATCAGGGTGTACGGCTTGGCAGCGAAGTCCACGGCATTGATGTGATCGAACACGATCTCGGTTTCAAAGCGCTCGGCGTGCTCTTTCATGCGCTCCATCAACGCCGGGCCGGTCAAGCCGTGGACATCGCCCGGCCAGTTGTCGACTTCGGTGGTGGTGGTCAGTTGACCGCCGGCCTGCATGCCGGTGATCAGCAGTGGCTTGAGGTTGGCACGGGCGGCATAGACCGCGGCGCTGTAACCGGCAGGGCCGGAACCGAGAATAATCACTCGCGAATGACGGACTTCAGACATGACCTGCTCCTGTTGACCGGCCCGGAACACCTGGCGCGGAACGCCGGATTGCCGGCGGGAATAAAAAAGGACCATTGAAAGCACTTGGGGAAGGCTTGAACTCGACAGTCCTGTAAAAGAATGGGTGCAGC
The DNA here is from genome assembly GCF_002277815.1 of Pseudomonas sp. ERMR1:02. Lineage (GTDB taxonomy): Bacteria > Pseudomonadota > Gammaproteobacteria > Pseudomonadales > Pseudomonadaceae > Aquipseudomonas. The sequence goes on along the minus strand of NZ_NKJI01000006.1, from coordinate 348,533 downwards.
GTATCGAGGGGGCGAAGATTAAGGAAATACGGTTTAACAATCCAGCTCATAGGTGGTCTCTATCCCGTCAGCGTGATTATCAGGACGCCTTTGTTACAGTTAATGTCGATCCCGCTGCCGCGCTTTCGCCTCTCAGGCAAAGCCGGTAAGGTCGGCGCGTTTTCCCTCTGCTCGGAGCACGTTATGCCCGCCCCTGTACTGTCCGGCCCGCAATACCTGCGCGAAGGCCTCAAGCTCGTCCTGAGCCCAAGCCTGCGTTTGTTCGTGTTATTGCCGCTGGCAATCAACCTGGTGCTGTTCGTCGGATTGATCTATCTGGCAGGCCATCAATTCAGCCTGTGGGTCGATACGCTGATGCCTTCGCTGCCCGACTGGCTGAGTTTTCTCAGTTATGTACTGTGGCCGCTGTTCGTGGTCCTGGTGGTGTTGATGGTGTTCTTCACCTTCACCATGCTCGCCAACGTGATCGCTGCGCCGTTCAACGGTTTTCTGGCGGAAAAAGTCGAAGTAGTGGTGCGCGGTACCGACGACTTCCCTACCTTCAGCTGGGGCGAACTGATTGCGATGATCCCGCGGACCCTGGCCCGGGAAATGCGCAAGCTCGGCTACTTCCTTCCGCGCGCCATCGGGCTGTTCATCCTCTCGTTCATCCCGGTGGTGAACATCATCGCCGCACCGCTCTGGCTGCTGTTCGGAGTGTGGATGATGGCGATCCAGTACATCGACTACCCGGCGGACAACCACAAGCTGGGCTGGAACGAGATGCTCGCCTGGCTGCGGCAGAAGCGCTGGCAGAGCATGAGTTTCGGCGGGATCGTCTATCTGGTGCTGCTGATTCCGCTGGTCAACGTCCTGATGATGCCCGCCGCCGTGGCTGGGGCGACCTTGTTCTGGGTCCGCGAGCGTGGGGCCGAGAACCTGGTGAGCCAGCGCTGAGCCATACCTACACAAGCGTTCATAAATCCATCATCTGATCGTCACAACGACGACATGGCCTCAGCCGACACTGAGGTCATGACGACAGCTCTGCATATCACCCTGATCACCGAAACCTTCCCTCCCGAAATCAACGGCGTGGCCAATACCCTTGGTCGCTTGTGCGACGGCTTGCGCGCGCGCGGGCATCAGGTGGAGTTGGTGCGACCCCGTCAGGTTTGCGATCAGTCGGCGGGCAGCGATGACGAACTGCTGCTGTGCCGAGGCTGGCCGCTGCCGGGTTATCCCGGTCTGCAATGGGGCCAGTCGTCGATGCACAAGCTGCTGCGACGCTGGAAGCGTCATCGCCCGGACGTGTTGTACATCGCCACTGAAGGACCGCTCGGGTTATCGGCATTGCGTGCGGCACGGCGCCTGGGGATTTCGGTGGTCAGCGGCTTTCACACCAACTTCCAGCAGTATTCCAATCAGTACGGCCTCAGCCTGCTGACGCGCCTGCTGACCCACTACCTGCGCTGGTTCCACAATCGTTCGACCTTGACCCTTGTACCCAGTGTCAGCCAGCGAATGGAGCTGGAGCGTCGGCAGTTTGAGCGTCTGGCACTGCTGTCCCGCGGCGTCGACAGCCAGCTGTTTCACCCGGCCAAACGCTTGAATGCGCTGCGTGAACAATGGGGGCTGGGCGATAACGACATTGCTGTTATCCATGTAGGACGTTTGGCACCGGAGAAAAATCTGGGCTTGCTCAAGCGCTGTTTCGACACTCTCAAGGCGACTTATCCACAGCGCACCCTGAAGCTGATCGTGGTGGGCGACGGTCCGCAACGCCTGCTCATGGAAGGCGAAATGCCCGAAGCGATTTTCTGTGGAAGCCAACGGGGTGAAGCCCTGGCCAGTCACTATGCGTCGGGGGATGTGTTTCTGTTTCCCAGCCTGACTGAAACCTTCGGCAATGTGGTGCTTGAGGCGCTGGCCTCCGGGCTGGGCGTGGTGGCTTACGATCAGGCTGCGGCGGCGCAGCATATTCGCCATGGCTACAACGGTGTATTGGCGATGCCGGGGGATGAAGACGCGTTTTGTGATGCGGCGGCTTGGATGCTGGAAGAGCGGGAAACCTTGCGCTGCATGCGGCTTAATGCGCGCCAGCACGCCAGTCGACAGGGGTGGGCGGCGATTATCGAGCAGTTCGAGGGGCAGTTGCGGGGGGCTTGCGTGCAAGGGCAAACCATACCCGATGCAGCGTTGTTGCCTTAAAAGCTTCGCGGGCAAGCCTCGCTCCTACAGGTCCTGCGCTATACCTGTAGGAGCTGACTTGCCAGCGAATAGGCCCTTAAACCAGCGTCATCAACGCCTCACGGCTGAACGGCAGGATATCTTCCTCACGACCGTCGCGCACTTTCTGCGCCCAGTCCGGGTCTACCAGCAGCGCACGACCCACTGCAACCAGGTCGAACTCATCGTTGTTCAAACGCTCCAGCAGTTTTTCCAGGCTGGCCGGTTGGGCGATCTTGTCGGTGTTGACCATGAACTGCAGGAACTCGCCGTCCAGGCCGACGCTGCCCACGGTGATGGTCGGCTTGCCGGTTAGTTTGCGGGTCCAGCCTGCCAGGTTGAGTTCGGAGCCGTCGAATTCCGGCTCCCAGAAACGACGTGTGGAACAGTGGAAAATATCCACGCCGGCATCGGACAACGGCTTGAGGAACTCATCCAACGCTTCAGGTGTTTGTACCAGGCGCGCGGTGTAATCCTGCTGCTTCCACTGGGAGAAACGGAAGATGATCGGGAAGCCTTCACCGACCGCGGCACGCACGGCCTGAATCAGCTCGATGGCGAAACGCGAACGGTTGGCCAGGTTGCCGCCGTATTCGTCGGTACGCTGGTTGCTGCCTTCCCAGAAGAACTGGTCGATCAGATAGCCGTGGGCGCCGTGGATTTCCACGCCGTCCATGCCGATGCTCTGGGCGTCTTTGGCCGCCTGGGCGAAGGCGGCGATCACGTCCTTAATGTCCTGCTGGCTCATGCCGTGAACCACGACCTGACCGTCCTTCACTTTTTCCGACGGGCCGTAGCCCGGCACGCTGGCATCCGGCTCGGTGCCGATGCGACGCACGCTGCCGACATGCCACAGTTGCGGAACGATTTTGCCGCCCTCGGCATGCACGGCGTCGACGACTTTTTTCCAGCCGGCCAGCGCCGCTTCACCGTAGAAATGTGGGACGTTCGGGTAGCCGTTGGCAGCCTTGTGACCGACGGTGGTGCCTTCGGTGATGATCAGGCCAACGCCGGCCGCAGCGCGACGACGGTAGTACTCGATCACTTTGGAATTAGGCACGCCGCCCGGCGAGAAAGAGCGAGTCATCGGTGCCATGACGACACGGGTCGGCAGTTCGAGGGTGCCGAGGTGGAACGGTTTGAACAGGGCTTTTACGGGCATGGGGACGCTCCACGGGAATAGACTTTATGACGGCGATAATATGGAGGTCGGCGCGCGCTGAACAGCACTATTGATTTTGGTGATGTAGGAGCAGCCGGTCGACGCTCGAATGCTCGCGATGGTGGTCAACGATAACGCTGGCGGTCTGATACCCCGCGGTGTTCCTACCACCATCGCGAGCAAGCTCGCTCCTACAGAGAGAGGGGGATATCAGCGCAGCGCTTTTTCAATCGCCTGAACCACGCTCGGATCGTCCGGCGCCGTACGTGGTGAAAACCGCGCCAGCACACGCCCGTCTTTACCCAACAGGAACTTTTCGAAGTTCCAGGTAATGTCGCCGGGGAATTCGGCGCCCTCGCCCGCCAGCAGTTTGTACAGCTGATGCCGCTCATGCCCGTTGACTTCCAGCTTGCTGGACAACGGAAAAGTCACGCCATAGTTGAGGCTGCAAAACTCCTGGATCTCTTTTTCGGAACCCGGCTCCTGCCCGGCAAACTGATTGCACGGCAGGCCAAGTACGCTGAAACCCTTACCCTTGTATTGCTGGTAGAGGTTTTCCAGCGCCGCGTACTGTGGGGTCAAGCCACATTTGGAGGCAACGTTGACCACCAGCACGACGTGCCCCTTGAAAGGCGCCAGAGGTAGCGTCTGACCATTCAGGGCTGTCAAATTAAGGTCGTGAAAAGCACTCATGACGTACTCCAGATTCCCGTGTTTTTCTCGAAACAACTACTTGGCGGTGTCGCCTGGGACAGCCGCAGACTAAAAAGGCGCCCTCGGGGCGCCTCTCCAGTTATCGGAAAGCTTAGCGCAGAAATCAGTGGTGATGGCCACCTTCGCCATGGACGTGACCATGGGCGATTTCTTCCTGGCTGGCGTCACGGATGCTGATGATCTTGACCTGGAAATTCAGGCGCTGACCGGCCAACGGGTGGTTGCCATCAACGGTAACGTCGTCGCCGTCCAGATCGCGGATGGTAACGATCTGCATCTGGCCGTCCGGAGCGGAAGCGTGGAACTGCATGCCCACTTCCAGCTCATCGACGCCTTCGAACATGCTGCGGCTCAGGGTGCTGACCAGTTCGGCAGCGTATTCGCCGTAGGCATCTTCAGGTTCAACGGCTACGGTCAGCTCGTCGCCGACTGCTTTGCCTTCCAGAGCCTTTTCCAGGCCCGGGATGATGTTGCCTGCGCCTTGCAGGTAGACCAGCGGCGCGCCGCCGGCGGAGCTGTCGATGACCTCACCAGCGTCGTTGGTCAGGGTATAGTCGATGGAGACAGCCTTATTGGCGGCGATCAGCATGGGGCGAGACCTTTTGCAAAAGAATAATGAAAGACCCAGTTTAGCGAAGCAATCGCCCGAAAGCGAACACAACCCGGACAGACGGAATTCGACGGTCACAGGCTTTCATCAGGACGAGGACGGGCACTGGGTGGCCGAACTTTCCTGCGGTCACACCCAACACCTGCGCCACCAGCCGCCCTGGCAATCCCGGGCCTGGGTCATGGATCCTGTGCAGCGTCATGAAAAAATAGGCCAGCCCTTTGATTGCGGTTGGTGCGCACAAGGCTCGGTTAGCGATAACCTTGGCGACTGAATTTAGGTAGATCGCCAGCCATAGGCGTTCGCCATTGCCATGCTCCCTTAGAGAATCCGCATGCAAACTTTTTTATCGCTCCCACCGATTTTGGCGTGGGCCTGACCTCCATCAGCCTCGGGCTGGTGCGTACCCTCGAGCGGGCCGGCCTCAAGGTCGGCTTTTTCAAACCGATCGCCCAGCCGCATCCGGGTGATACCGGCCCCGAGCGTTCCACCGAACTGGTGGCTCGTACCCACGGCCTGAAACCACCACAACCGCTGGGCCTGGCCCATGTCGAGCGCATGCTCGGCGACGGTCAGCTGGACGAGTTGCTCGAAGAGATCATCACCCTCTATCAGCAGGCTGCCATTGGCAAAGACGTGCTGATCGTCGAAGGCATGGTGCCGACCCGCAGCGCCAGTTATGCCGCACGAGTCAATCTGCATTTGGCCAAGAGCCTCGACGCTGAGGTGATCCTGGTGTCAGCGCCGGAAAACGAAGTGCTGACCGAATTGTCCGGTCGCGTGGAGTTGCAGGCGCAATTGTTTGGCGGCCCGAAAGACCCGAAAGTCCTCGGCGTGATTCTGAACAAGGTGAAGACCGACGAGAGCATGGAGGCCTTCGCCGCGCGCCTCAAAGAACATTCGCCGCTGTTGCGCAGTGGCGATTTCCGCTTGCTGGGCTGTATCCCGTTCCAGCCGGAACTGAACGCACCGCGCACCCGCGACGTGGCCGACCTGATGGGCGCCCAGGTGCTCAACGCCGGCGACTATGAAACGCGGCGCATGACCAAAATCATCATTTGCGCGCGCACCATGCGCAACACCGTGGAGCTACTCAAGCCCGGCGTGCTGGTGGTGACCCCCGGCGACCGCGACGACATCATCCTGGCCGTGAGCCTCGCGGCAATGAACGGCGTGCCCCTGGCTGGCCTGTTGCTGACCAGCGACACCCTGCCCGACCCGCGCATCATGGATCTGTGCCGTGGCGCCTTGCAGGCTGGCCTGCCCGTGCTGTCGGTGAGCACCGGCTCCTACGACACCGCCAACCAGTTGAACGGCCTGAACAAGGAAATCCCGATCGACGACCGCGAGCGCGCGGAGATCATCACCGATTTCGTTGCCAGCCATCTGGACGCCAACTGGCTGCACCAACGCTGCGGCACACCTCGGGAAATGCGCCTGTCGCCGGCCGTGTTCCGCTATCAATTGATTCAGCGCGCCCAGACCGCCAACAAGCGCATCGTCCTGCCAGAAGGCAGCGAGCCATTGACCGTACAGGCCGCGGCGATCTGTCAGGCTCGCGGCATCGCTCGCTGTGTGTTGCTGGCGAAACCGGCCGACGTCGAAGCGGTCGCTCGCGCCCAGGGCATCGAACTGCCACCGGGGTTGGAAATCCTCGATCCGGACCTGATCCGCGAGCGCTACGTCGAGCCGATGGTGAAGCTGCGCAAGACTAAAAGCCTCAACGCGCCGATGGCCGAGCAGCAACTGGAAGACACCGTGGTAATCGGCACCATGATGCTGGCGCTGGATGAAGTCGACGGCCTCGTATCCGGCGTCATTCACTCCACAGCCAACACCATTCGCCCGGCCCTTCAGCTGATCAAAACAGCGCCAGGCTGCACCCTGGTGTCGTCGGTGTTCTTCATGCTGTTTCCCGAAGAAGTGCTGGTATACGGCGACTGCGTAATGAACCCGCACCCGAGCGCCAGCGAACTGGCCGAGATCGCCCTGCAAAGCGCCGATTCGGCGGCGGCTTTCGGCATCACCCCACGTGTGGCGATGATCAGCTATTCCAGTGGTGAATCGGCCAGCGGCGAAGAAGTCGAGAAAGTGCGCGAAGCGACGTTGCTCGCCCATGAACAGCAAAACTCGCTACTGATCGACGGCCCGTTGCAGTACGACGCCGCCGCCAACGAAACCGTGGCTCGGCAACTGGCACCGAACAGTCAGGTGGCCGGTCGCGCCACGGTGTTCGTGTTTCCCGATCTCAACACCGGCAACACCACCCACAAAGCCGTGCAGCGCAGTGCCGACTGCGTCAGCCTCGGTCCGATGCTGCAAGGCCTGCGCAAACCGGTGAACGACTTGCCGCGCGGCGCGCAAGTCGATGACATCGTCTACACCATCGCGTTGACCGCGATCCAGGCTGCCAACCGACCTATGGATGTATAAATGCTGGATTTTCTACCTGCCCCCGTGCGCGGCGTGATCGCCGCGCTGCTGTTGGCACTGAACACGATTTTGCTCTGCTCGTTTCTGTTCTGCGTGGCGCTCGTCAAGGCATTGCCGTTCGCCCTCACCCAGCGTATCGCGCACTGGCTGATGGGCCATACCCACGAAGCCTGGATCAGTCTCAACAAAGGCTGGATGAACCTGGTCCGTCGCACTCGCTGGCACGTCAGCGGTTTGCAAGGCCTCGACTACCAGCACTCATACCTGATCACCAGCAACCACCAGAGCTGGGTCGATATTCTGGTGCTGCAATACGTGCTCAACCGACGTATCCAGCCGCTGAAGTTCTTTCTCAAACAGGAGCTGATCTGGGTGCCGGTGATTGGACTGGCATGGTGGGCGCTCGGCTTTCCGTTCATGAAGCGCTACTCCAAGGCGTATCTGGAAAAGTACCCGGAGAAAAAAGGCAAGGACCTGGAAACCACCCGCAATACCTGCGCGAAGTTTCGCAACGACTCGGTAGGCATTTTCAACTTTGTTGAAGGCACGCGATTTACCGAAGGCAAGCATGTGCAGCAGAAATCACCGTTCCGTTACCTGCTCAAACCCAAGGCTGGCGGCATTGCCTTTGTGTTGGACGCGATGGGCGAGCAGCTTGAATCGATCGTCAACGTGACCATCCATTACCCGGCAGGGCGTCCAGGCTTCTGGGATTTGCTGTGCGGGGACGTGAAGGATGTGGTGGTGCATTTTCAAGAGCTGAAGATTCCACCACAGTTCATTGGCAAGAACTACGACCAGGATGGTGAGTACCGCTTGCAGTTCCAGGGCTGGATCAATCAGATGTGGCAGGACAAGGATGCTTTGTTGGGGCAGATGCATCGCGAGTATCCAGCGAAGTAAACAGGCGCCTGTTCCGGCCTCTTCGCGGGCAAGCCTCGCTCCTACGGATTGTGGTGCTTCAGTAGGAGCGAGGCTTGCCCGCGAAGGCGCCCTACCGGACACAAAAAAACCCGCCGATGATCACTCATCGGCGGGTTTCTTTTACCGGCTAGCGCTTAGATCGCGCCACGCTTGCGCAGCAATTCCAGCACTTGCTTGACGCCTTCTTCCAGCGACACGGACTGGGTGTCGATCACCAGATCGGCATCCAGCGGCACGTCGTACGGGAAAGACTCGCCCGGGATGTTATCCCCGGCCGCCGCGTACAGACCTTGTGGATCACGCTCGGCGCAGACCGTCGGCGAGGCCTGGACGTAGACCGTCACCAGACGCTCCTTGCCGATCAGTTCCTTGGCTTGTTCACGACCTTCGGCACTTGGTGCTACGAACGCCGCGAGGGTCAACAGACCGGCTTCGTTGAACTGACGCGCCACGTGCGCGGCACGACGCCAGTTCTCGGTACGCCCGGCGCGATCCTGTGGCAGACCTTTGTTCAGGTCGTGACGCAGGTTCTGGCCATCGAGCACGAACACCGCACGGCCCAAGTCGAACAGCTTGCGTTCAACGGCGTAGGCCAGGGTGCTTTTGCCCGCGCCCGACAGGCCGCTGAACAACACGGTCGCCGGTTGCTGGCCGAAGCGCTGTGCGCGTTCTTCGGTGGCGACGTGGGCCAGTTTACCGTGGTGCGTGCTGGTGCCATGCGCCACCGGTTGCGCGACGATCATGCCGGCGCCGACGGTGCCGTTGGTCAAACGGTCGATAACGATGAACGAACCGGTGGTGCGGTTGCTCGCGTAACCGTCCAGCGCGATAGCCGCGTCGAGGCTGACCTTGACCCGACCAATCTCGTTCAACTGCAACGAACTGGCCGGACCTTCTTCCAGGGTGTTCACGTCAACGCGGTTGACAATGCTGGTGATCGAACCCGGCACGTTACTGGTGGCGCGCTTGATGTCGTATTTCTTGCCCGGCAGCATCGGCTCTTCCGCCATCCACACCAGCATGGCGTCGAAGGCGTCGGTCACTTGCGGCTGGTTGTCGGCGTGCACTAGCAAGTCGCCACGGGAGATGTCGATCTCGTCTTCCATGGTCAGCGTGACAGCCTGACCTGGACCGGCGTGCTCGAGCTCACCTTCGAAAGTTACGATCGATTTCACGCGGCTGCTTTTGCCCGACGGCAGCACAACGACTTCGTCGCCCTTGTGCACGATACCGCTGGCCAGTGTGCCAGCGAAACCACGGAAGTTCAGATTGGGACGGTTGACGTACTGCACCGGGAAACGCAGGTCGGTGAAGTTGCGGTCGCTGGCGATTTCGACGGTTTCCAGAATTTCCATCAGCGACTGGCCGGTGTACCACGGCGAACGCTCGGACTTGTTCACCACGTTGTCGCCTTTGAGTGCCGACATCGGCACGAAAGCCATGGTGGTCGGCTTGAAGGCTATGCCCTCGGCGAACTTCAGGTAATCGGCCTTGATCGACTCGAAAACCGTTTCATCGAAGCCGTTAAGGTCCATCTTGTTAATGGCGACCACGATGTGTTTGATGCCGAGCAACGAGGCAATGAAGCTGTGGCGACGGGTCTGGGTCTGCACGCCGTAACGGGCGTCGACCAGGATGATCGCCAGGTCACAGGTGGACGCACCGGTGGCCATGTTGCGGGTGTACTGCTCATGGCCAGGGGTGTCGGCGATGATGAATTTGCGCTTGGCGGTGGAGAAATAGCGGTACGCGACATCGATGGTGATGCCCTGCTCACGCTCGGCTTGCAAGCCGTCGACCAGCAATGCCAGATCGATGTCTTCGCCCGTGGTGCCGACTTTTTCGAGTCGCGGGTAATGGCTTCCAGATGATCTTCGTAGATCATTTTGGAGTCGTGCAGCAGGCGCCCGATCAGGGTGCTCTTGCCGTCGTCGACGTTGCCACAGGTCAGAAAGCGCAGCATTTCCTTGCGTTCGTGCTGGCCCAGGTAGGCGAGGATGTCCTCGCTGATCAAATCAGATACGTGCGACATGACAACCCTTAGAAATAACCCTGACGTTTCTTTTCTTCCATCGAGCCTGCGCCATCGTGATCGATGACCCGGCCCTGGCGTTCGGAAGTTCGCGTCAGGAGCATTTCCTGAATGATGTCGGTCAGGCTGGTGGCCTCGGACTCGACCGCACCGGTCAGCGGGTAGTCGCCAAGCGTACGGAAGCGGACCTTCTTCTTGACGATACGCGCCTTGTCTTCATCGCTCAGGTGATTGAGCAGGCGTTCGTCGTCGATCATGATCCAGGTGCCATTCATCTCGATGACGTCGCGTTCGGCGGCGAAATACAGCGGCACGATCGGAATGCCTTCGAGGTAGATGTACTGCCAGATGTCCAGTTCGGTCCAGTTCGACAATGGGAAAACGCGGATCGATTCACCCTTGTTGACGTTGCCGTTGTAGACATTCCACAACTCTGGACGCTGGTTTTTCGGATCCCAGCGGTGCTTGGTGTCGCGGAAGGAATACACGCGCTCTTTGGCACGGGATTTCTCTTCGTCGCGGCGGGCGCCACCGAAAGCGGCATCGAAGCCGTACTTGTCGAGGGCCTGCTTGAGGCCTTCGGTCTTCATGATGTCCGTGTGCTTGGCACTGCCGTGGGTCAGCGGATTGATACCCTGCGCCACGCCATCGGGGTTGACGTGCACCAGCAGATCCAGGCCGAGTTCTTCGACCATGCGGTCGCGGAACGCGTACATTTCCTTGAACTTCCACCGGGTGTCGACGTGCATTACCGGGAACGGCAGTTTGCCCGGGAAGAATGCTTTGCGTGCAAGGTGCAGCATTACGGCGGAATCTTTACCGACGGAGTACAGCATCACCGGGTTGTCGAACTCGGCGGCGACCTCGCGGATGATGTGGATGCTTTCCGCCTCCAGCTGTTTCAGATGCGTCAGTTTGTCGACCATGGCTACTCACGAAATCTTTCTTAGGAACGGCCAGCGGGCCGTGTTCGAGCGGGGAATCCTAGCACAGCGACCCTCTTCTAATCAGGACGCCAGCTAGATCGAAAGGGCATATGAATATGCCTCCGCGTTTGGGTGCAATCGCCCCCTGTAGGAGCGAGCATGCTCGCGATGGTCGTCAACGATAACGCGGGAATCCTGACAGCCAGCGGCGTACTCAGGTTCATCGCGAGCATGCTCGCTCCTACAGGATCAAGGTGCGGCAGTCAGATGGGATTCGGACAATCGATAAAAATGTGCTCAAGAGCAAACCGCCGCGCCAGGTAATCCCCCAGCGCCTGAATGCCATAGCGCTCGGTGGCATGGTGACCGGCGGCGATGAAGCTGATGTCGTTTTCACGGGCGCTGTGGAAGGTTTGTTCGGACGCTTCGCCGCTGAGATACAGATCGACACCGGCCAGGACCGCCTGATCGATATAGCCCTGGCCGCCACCGGTGCACCAGCCGACGCGGCGAATCATCGCGCTGCCTTCAATCAGCAACGGCTCGCGGCCCATGACCTCCTGCACGCGGCGGGCGAAATCCCGAGGCGTCACCGGTTCGCTCAACGAGCCGACCAGACCGACGATTTTCAGGTTGTCGGGATCCAGCGGGCCTTCGACGGTGATGTCGAGCTGACGTGCCAACTGCACGTTGTTGCCAACCTCCGGGTGCAGATCCAGCGGCAGGTGGTAGGACAACAGGCTGATGTCGTGCTTGAGCAGAGTCTTCAGCCGGCGTTGCTTCATGCCGGTAATGCACGGGTTTTCGCCCTTCCAGAAGTAGCCGTGGTGCACCAGCACCAGATCGGCATTGGCTTCAACCGCGGCATCAAGCAAGGCCTGGCTGGCGGTGACGCCGCTGACGATGCGCATCACCTGCGGCCGGCCTTCGACCTGCAGGCCGTTGGGGCAATAATCGGCAATCTTTGCACTGTTCAGGTAACGGTCGGCTTCTTCGACGAGTGTGCTCAGGGCGACGGCCATAAAAGACTCCTAAATATCCCGTTCAGAGGCACGCGCGGCCTCGTATAATGCGCGACATTATGGGCGGTCCCTAACCGCCTGCAACCTTTCAGGACGTGCTTAATGCTCAAGGCGCTGCGTTTTTCCGGCTGGCCGTTGTTGGCCGGCGTGCTTGTCGCTCTGTTAATCATCCAGCGTTACCCGCAGTGGGTCGGGCTTCCAAGCCTCGACGTCAATCTGCAACAAGCCCCACAAACCACGAGCATGCAGCAAGGTCCGGTGTCCTATTCCGACGCGGTGATCACCGCCGCGCCGTCGGTGGTGAACCTGTACACCACCAAAGTCATCAACAAACCCAACCATCCACTGTTTGAAGACCCGCAGTTCCGGCGTTTCTTCGGCGACAACTCGCCCAAGCAGAAACGGATGGAGTCGAGCCTCGGTTCCGGCGTGATCATGAGCCCCGAAGGTTACATCCTGACCAATAACCACGTGACCACCGGCGCAGATCAGATCGTAGTAGCACTCAAGGACGGTCGTGAAACCCTGGCCCGGGTGATCGGCAGCGACCCGGAAACCGACCTCGCGGTATTGAAGATCGACTTGAAAAATCTTCCTTCGATCACTGTCGGCCGCTCCGACAATATCCGCATCGGCGATGTCGCGCTGGCCATCGGCAACCCGTTCGGCGTCGGCCAGACCGTGACCATGGGCATCATCAGTGCCACCGGGCGTAATCAGCTGGGCCTGAACAACTACGAAGATTTCATTCAGACCGACGCCGCGATCAACCCCGGTAACTCTGGCGGTGCGCTGGTAGACGCCAGCGGCAACCTGACGGGCATTAACACCGCGATTTTCTCCAAGTCCGGCGGCTCACAGGGCATCGGCTTTGCGATCCCGATCAAACTGGCAATGGAGGTGATGAAGTCGATCATCGAGCACGGCCAGGTGATTCGCGGCTGGCTGGGTATCGAGGTGCAACCGCTGAGCCAGGAACTGGCGGAATCGTTCGGCCTGTCGGGGCGTCCGGGCATCGTCGTCGCGGGGATTTTCCGTGATGGTCCAGCGCAGAAAGCCGGCCTGCAATTGGGCGACGTGATCCTCTCCATCGATGGTGAACCGGCCGGTGATGGCCGCCGTTCGATGAACCAGGTCGCACGTATCAAACCAACCGATAAGGTCACGGTCCAGGTGATACGCAACGGCAAGGAACTCAAGCTCACGGCGGAAATCGGCTTGCGTCCACCGCCCGCGCCGGTCAAGGAAAAAGAAGAGAACTAAGCCTGGCTCGAGAATCTCGAGCTATTGGAAGACATTCTCATTAGACATGTTATATTGTTTCAATTCTAGCAATTGGAACAACATAACATGTCGTCTCGAACAAATGCATCTCTCGCCTGCGCCAGGCTTTTTTACCCTCTGAACCCCCTGGCCCTGCTCGGCCTGCTGTTCGCCACACAGGTCTCGGCCCATGGCCTGTGGACCGAAGAACGCCGCGGCAACATCGAAGTGGTCTACGGCCACGGCGCTGAGGACAACGCTTTCAAAGCGAAAAAAATCAGCGGCGCCTGGGCCTATGACGGCAACGGAAAAATGATTCCGGTGACGGTTCAGCGCCTGGCCGATCACGCACGCCTGCAACCACTGAAACCACCGGCGGTGATGGCCGTGGCGCTGGATAACGGCATGTGGTCGCAAACCGCGGACAAGAAGTGGATCAACGAAGGGCGCAGCAAAGTGCCGGGGGCGATCGAATCGACACAGACGTTCAAGTACAGCCTGGCAATTGATCAGCCGGGGGCGAAGCTGCCGAAACTTGATCAGCTGAAGTTGCTGATACTGCCCGAGGTTGATCCACTGACCGTCGGGCCGGGCAACTCGCTACCGGTCCGCGTGCTACTGGATGGCAAACCGGCGGCGGGCGTGAAGTTGGTTGGCGACTATCGCAACGCGCCGAACACCTTGAGTACCGAGACCGATGCTGATGGTCGGGCGCAGGTGCTGGTGCGTAATGAAGGGTTAAATGTGATTTCGGCGCAGGTGGAAGTGCCAGTGACAGACAGCGCTGACGTGAGCAGTCGCGGATTGTTCAGTTCGCTGACGTTCCTGGGCGAACCGCATCACGAATAAGGCTTCAAGTCGGTGGTGCTCCATTCGCGAGCAAGCCCGCTCCCACATTTGATCTCTAGTGAACACAGAATATGTGTCCGACAGAGTTCAAGTGTGGGAGCGGGCTTGCTCGCGAAAGCGGTTTATAGGTCGCCGAGGCCGTCGATCAGCGCCTGATTCTGCTCAGGCGTGCCAATGCTGATCCGCAGGAACTGCGCGATCCGCTCCTGCTTGAAGTGCCGGACGATCACACCTTGCTCGCGCAGTTTCGCCGCCAGACCCGCCGCATCGTGCTTCGGATGACGCGCAAAAATGAAGTTCGCCGCCGACGGCAGCACTTCAAAACCCTTGGCCTGCAACTGCGTGATGACCCATTCACGGTTTTCGATCACCAGACGACACGTCTTGTCGAAATACTCACGATCCTCGAACGCCGCCGCAGCACCGACATTCGCCATGCGATCCAGCGGATAGGAGTTGAAACTGTTCTTGATTCGCTCCAGCGCTTCGATCAGGTCGGGATGCCCTACCGCCAGGCCGACCCGCAAGCCGGCCAGCGAACGGGATTTGGACAGGGTCTGCGTCACCAGCAGGTTCGGATAACGGTCCACCAAAGTGATCGCCGTTTCCCCACCAAAGTCGATGTAAGCCTCATCCACCACGATCACCGAATCGGGACTGGCCTTGAGGATCTGCTCAACGGCGTCCAGCGCCAACAGGCAACCAGTCGGAGCGTTCGGGTTGGGGAAGATGATCCCGCCATTCGGTTTGGCGTAGTCCGCCGGGTTGATCTGGAACTGCTCGTCCAGCGGCACAGCATCGAACTTGATGCCGTACAACCCGCAGTAAACCGGATAGAAGCTGTAGCTGATGTCCGGGAACAGCAGCGGCTGATCATGCTGCAGCAAGCCGTGGAAAATGTGTGCCAGAACTTCGTCGGAACCGTTGCCGAGGAAGACTTGATTGTTCTGTACACCGTAGTACTTGGCGACTGCGTTTTTCAGCAGGTCGCTGTTCGGATCAGGGTACAGGCGCAGGTTGTCGTTCAGTTCGGTTTGCATCGCCGCCAAGGCTTTCGGCGATGGCCCGTACGGGTTTTCATTGGTGTTGAGCTTCACCAGTTTTGCCAGTTTCGGCTGCTCGCCAGGTACGTAAGGCACCAGATTCTTGACGAACGGGCTCCAGAATTTACTCATGATCAGTTCCCCTGCTTTTCGTCAATGATGCGGTATTCGGCGCTGCGGGCGTGGGCGGTCAGCGACTCGCCGCGAGCCAGCACGGAAGCGGTTTTGCCCAGGTCCGACGCGCCTTGCTCGGAGCAGAAAATGATCGACGAGCGTTTCTGGAAGTCGTACACACCCAGTGGCGAAGAGAACCGTGCGGTGCCGGAAGTTGGCAGTACGTGGTTAGGACCTGCGCAGTAGTCACCGAGGGCTTCAGAGGTGTGACGACCCATGAAGATTGCGCCAGCGTGACGGATCTGTGGCAACCAGGCTTGTGGGTCAGCGACCGACAACTCCAGGTGCTCCGGCGCGATGCGATTGGCGACTTCGATGGCCTGCTCCATGTCACGCACCTGAATCAACGCCCCACGGCCATTGATCGAGGTTTCGATGATGGTGGCGCGTTCCATGGTCGGTAGCAGTTTGGCAATACTTGCGGCAACCTGGTCGAGAAACGCAGCATCCGGGCTTACCAAAATCGCCTGTGCGTCTTCGTCGTGCTCGGCCTGGGAGAACAGGTCCATGGCGATCCAGTCCGGGTCGGTCTTGCCGTCACACACCACGAGAATTTCCGACGGACCTGCGATCATGTCGATACCGACCTGGCCAAACACGTGACGTTTGGCGGTGGCCACGTAGATGTTG
This sequence comes from Pseudomonas sp. ERMR1:02, assembly GCF_002277815.1. Taxonomy (GTDB): domain Bacteria; phylum Pseudomonadota; class Gammaproteobacteria; order Pseudomonadales; family Pseudomonadaceae; genus Aquipseudomonas. The sequence continues at coordinate 332,543 of NZ_NKJI01000006.1, read as the reverse complement.
CCCGGGCCCACTACTTTGTCGACCTTCGGCACGCTTTCGGTACCGTAGGCTAGCGCGGCAACGGCTTGAGCGCCGCCGATGGTGAACACGCGGTCGACGCCGGCGATGCAGGCCGCAGCGAGCACCAGTTCATTGATTTCACCACGCGGCGTTGGCACTACCATGACCACTTCGGTCACGCCTGCGACCTTGGCCGGGATCGCGTTCATCAGTACCGACGACGGGTACGATGCCTTCCCGCCCGGCACGTACAGACCGGCGCGATCCAGCGGCGTGACCTTTTGGCCCAACACAGTGCCGTCTGCTTCGGTGTAGCTCCAGGAATCCTGTTTCTGCTTTTCGTGGTAGCTGCGCACGCGCGCCGCGGCTTTTTCCAGGGCTTCGCGCTGAGGCACGGTGATGCGCGTGAGCGCCAGTTCCAGGCGTTCGCGCCGCAGGATGAGGTCAGCCATGGACGCGACGTCCAGCCCGTCGAACTGACGGGTGAATTCCACCAGCGCCGCATCGCCACGCTCGCGCACGGCTTTGATGATCTCCAGCACTCGCTGATTGACCGAGTCGTCAGACACACTCTCCCAGCTCAGCAGATGATCCAGATGATGTGCGAAATCCGGGTCAGCAGCGTTGAGTCGGCGAATTGCAGTCGGTGCGGTCATAGCGAGAGCCTCATAGAATTGGCAAAAACTCAGGCGCCCTAACTTAGCAGTCGTTTCCGCTTGGGCACCTGAGAATTCTGGCTATGAGGCGGATAGACGGGCGCGCCTTGCGGTCGCGCAAGTGAATCAGCCGCGGTGTCGAGACTCCACTGCCTTGCGCAGGGTGTCGATCAACGCCTGGATACGGGCGTGCTGCATTTTCATCGAAGCTTTGTTGACGATCAGGCGAGAGCTGATGGCAGCAATGAAATCCTGTGGCTCCAGGCCGTTGGCCCGCAGCGTGTTGCCGGTGTCGACCACATCGATGATTTTGTCGGCCAGACCGATCAGCGGCGCCAGCTCCATAGAGCCGTACAGCTTGATGATGTCGACCTGGCGGCCCTGTTCGGCGTAGTAGCGCTTGGCAACATTGACGAACTTGGTCGCGATACGCAGGCGGCCCTTGGGCTCGACCGCGCCGACCTTGCCGGCGGTCATCAGTTTGCACTGGGCAATTTGCAGGTCCAGAGGCTCGTACAGGCCCTGGCCGCCATATTCCATCAGCACGTCTTTACCGGCGACGCCAAGATCGGCGGCGCCATGCTCGACGTAAGTCGGCACGTCGGTGGCACGCACGATCAGCAGGCGTACATCTTCCTGGGTCGTGGGAATGATCAGCTTGCGGCTCTTGTCCGGATTCTCGGTCGGCACGATGCCCGCTTCAGCCAGAAGCGGCAGGGTGTCGTCAAGGATGCGGCCCTTGGACAGTGCGATAGTCAGCATGGGAAACGTCAGTCCTTATCAAGGTACTCATGCCCGGACGCAAACGGCGCCGGACACACATCGAGGGTGTCAACCACCCTCGACTTCGAACAATTCAACGGGCATGTCCTTATGCCCATGCAGCAGAAACTAGCCCGGAACGCGACGGATCTTGGCGCCCAGCATCTGCAGTTTCTCTTCGATGCACTCGTAACCACGGTCGATGTGGTAGATGCGGTCGATCAGGGTGTCGCCTTCGGCGATCAGCGCCGAGATCACCAGGCTGGCCGAAGCACGCAGGTCGGTGGCCATGACTGGCGCGCCCTTGAGCTTTTCGGTACCGGTGACGATGGCAGTGTTGCCTTCGACCTGGATCTTGGCGCCCATGCGGTGCAGTTCGTAAACGTGCATGAAGCGGTTTTCGAAGATCGTCTCGATCACCGCACCGGTGCCTTCGGCAATGGCGTTGAGGGAGATGAACTGCGCCTGCATGTCGGTCGGGAACGCCGGGTACGGAGCGGTCCGCACGTTGACGGCTTTAGGCCGCTTGCCGTGCATGTTCAGCTCGATCCAGTCTTCACCGCAGGTAATTTCAGCGCCTGATTCACGAAGCTTTTCCAGAACGGCTTCGAGGATGGTTGGATCGGTATCCTTGACCTTCACGCGACCGCCGGTCACGGCAGCGGCAACCAGGTAGGTGCCGGTTTCGATACGGTCAGGCATCACTTTGTAAGTGGTGGTGTGCAGACGCTCAACGCCATCGATGGTGATGGTGTCGGTGCCAGCGCCGGAAACCTTGGCGCCCATGGCGTTCAGGAAATTCGCCAGGTCGACGACTTCAGGTTCGCGAGCGGCGTTTGCCAGAACGCTGCGGCCCTTGGCCAGCGCAGCGGCCATCATGATGTTTTCGGTACCGGTCACGCTGACGGTGTCGAAGAAGAAGTGCGCACCGCGCAGGCCGCCTTCAGGGGCCTTGGCCTTGATGTAGCCGCCTTCGACGTCGATGACCGCGCCCATGGCTTCCAGGCCACGGATGTGCAGGTCAACCGGACGCGAACCGATGGCGCAACCGCCAGGCAGCGCAACTTCGGCTTCACCGAAACGGGCAACCATCGGGCCCAGTACCAGAATCGACGCACGCATGGTTTTAACCAGTTCGTACGGAGCGATCAGGGTCTTGATGGTGCGTGGGTCGATTTCGACGGACAGTTTCTCGTCGATCACCGGCTCGATCCCCATGCGACCGAACAATTCGATCATGGTGGTGATGTCGTGCAGGTGTGGCAGGTTGGCAACGGTCACCGGACCATCGCACAGCAGCGTGGCGGCCAGGATCGGCAGGGCAGAGTTCTTTGCCCCGGAGATGCGGATTTCGCCGTCAAGACGAGCACCGCCAGTAATAATCAATTTATCCATAAGAATCTCGACGCCCTTGGGCTCAGGTGCGCTCGGCCCAGGCCGCGCTGCTGAAAAATTTCATAGTGACCGCATGGATGCTGCCATCGGTGATCCATGGGTTCAAATGGGCATAGATCTGCTGCTGGCGCTTGACCGGGCTCAATGCCGCCAGTTCATCGCTAATCACGTTCAGCTGGAAATTGCAGCCTTCGCCCTCAACTTCCACCTTCGTTCCTGGCAGCTTTGCTTCAAGGAAGCTTTTCACTTCTACGGCCTGCATGCTCAACCTCAATCGGCGCCATGTGCGCGCGGGTCGGACATCATACAAAAAAGCCCCGCGCCTGCGAACCCCGCGGAGCAGGACTCTGACGGGGGGCTTATTTATCGATGCGGGTTAGGGATGCGCCAACAGCTCCGTCAGCTCACTGACCTGAGCGATTTCGCGCATGTCTTCTGGCATCCCTCGGATGCTCAGCGCCTTGCCGGTCGCCTGCGCATCGCGCATGAAGCACAGCAACAACGACAGACCGACGCTGGTGGACTTCGTCACCGCTGAACAATCGACCACCAGTGCCGCGGCATTACTCGCCTTGATCAGCGCCTGCCCCTGCTCGCGCAGACCAGGGCCGGTGCGGTAATCCAGCACACCGCTGAGCCGCAGCTCGCCAGCTTCGCCCATCTGAACGGCCGACTCACTCATTGGGCTTGCTGCCCTGGCTTCTTGTCGGTGGCTTCCTTGGCCTTGGCAACCTCCCCGGCCCAACCATTGATGGTCTTGTCCAGGTCGTTGCCATTGCGCTGCATCGCATCGGCGAACTGATCGCGGAACAGCTTGCCGATGTTGATGCCGTTGATGATGACGTTGCGCAGCTTCCACTCGCCACCGACCTTTTCCAGGGTGTAGGACACGGGGTAGATCGCGCCGCTGCTGCCCTTGACGGTCATGCCGACGCTCGTCCGGTCGCCCGACTCGTCCTTGGCAGGATCAACAGTGATGCCCTGGTTGTTGTACTCGAGCAAGGCATTGCCATAGAACTGGAACAGACCCTTTTTGAAGTTTTCTTCAAAGGTCTTCATTTGCTCAGGCGTGGCTTTGCGCGAGTATTTGACCGTCATGATGCTTTTCGAAATGCCCTCGGCATCCACAACAGGCCCGACGATGCTGTTCAGCGCCGCATAAAAATCCTTCGGATCCTGTTTGTACTTCTCTTTGTTGGCTGCCAGATCGGCCAGCATACGGTTGGTGGTGTCCTGTACCAGCTCGTGCGCGGAAGGCGCCGCCACTGCGTTAGCCACCAACGGCAAGGCCGCGAGCAACACCAACAGGCCACGTCGCAAGGTAGAGATCATTTAACAATCCTCATTTGGCTTCTTTGCTAACGGTATTGAGAAGAAACTTACCAATCAGGTCTTCAAGCACCAGCGACGACTGCGTGTCATGAATAGTCCCGCCATCCTTGAGCAGGGTTTCTTCCCCGCCCACGCTAAGCCCGATGTACTTCTCGCCCAACAGGCCAGCGGTCAGGATAGATGCAGTGGAGTCGGCCGGCAGATTATCTACGCGCTTTTCCAGCTGCATGGTCACTCGACCGGTGAAACTGTCGCGATCCAGATCGATCGCTGTGACCTTGCCGATGGTCACACCGGCCATGGTCACTTTAGCTCTGACCGTCAATCCGGCGATATTGTCGAAATACGCATAAAGTTTATAGGTGTCGGTGCTCGGGCTCGGGGACAAGCCACTGACCCGCAGCGCCAGCAACAGCAAAGCCAGGATGCCAGCCAGCAAGAAAAGGCCGACACCGATTTCCAGGGTGCGGTTTTGCATCAGAAATCTCCAAACATCAAGGCGGTCAGAATAAAGTCCAGGCCGAGCACAGCCAGAGAGGCATACACCACGGTCTTGGTAGTGGCACGACTGATCCCCTCGGAAGTGGGCTCGCAGTCATAGCCTTGAAATACGGCGATCCAGGTCACGACGAAGGCAAAAACCATGCTTTTGATGATGCCGTTGAGCACATCGTCAGCGAAGGTCACGCTGTTCTGCATGTTCGACCAGTAGGAACCTTCATAGACACCCAGCCAGTCGACGGCCACCCACGAGCCGCCCCAGATACCCACCACACTGAAAATCATCGCCAGCACCGGCAGGGAAATGAAGCCGGCCCAAAGGCGCGGGGCAATGATGTACTTGAGCGGGTCGACCCCGATCATTTCCAGACTGGACAGTTGTTCGGTGGACTTCATGTTGCCGATTTCGGCCGTCAACGCCGAACCGGCACGCCCGGCAAACAGCAAAGCCGTCACCACCGGCCCCAATTCGCGCAACAGTGTCAGCGCAACCATCTGCCCTACCGCCTGCTCCGAACCGTAACTGGACAGGATATTGAAGCCCTGCAGCGCCAGCACCATGCCGATGAAAACGCCGGAGACCACGATGATCACCAGCGACATCACACCCACGGAATGCAGTTGCTTGACCAGCAGACCAAAAGCACCACCGATGCCGCCGCGACCCATAAGCGCGTGAAACAGGAACAGCGTCGAACGTCCGAACACCGCCAGCACATCAATGCCGGCGTGACCGAAGCGACGCACTCGTTCTAATAGTGAAATCTTGCGCATCAACGCTTCCCCAGAAGATCTGCGCGGTAATCCGTCGCTGGAAAGTGGTACGCGACCGGACCATCAGGCTCACCGGTCATGAACTGACGGATTCGCGGCTCGTCCGAATTCATCAATTCTTCAGGCGTACCCTGCCCCAGGACTTGCCCGTCGCCCACCACATAGATGTAATCGGCGATGCTCGCGGTCTCGGCCAGGTCGTGGGAAACCACGATACTGGTGATACCCAGCGCATCGTTGAGCAGGCGGATCAGGCGCACCAGTACGCCCATGGCGATAGGGTCCTGGCCGACAAAGGGTTCGTCATACATGAGAATCTGCGGATCGAGCGCAATTGCCCGTGCCAGTGCGACACGACGCTTCATGCCACCGGACAGTTCGTCGGGCATCAGGTCGATAGCACCCCGCAAACCCACGGCCTGCAACTTGAGCAGGACGATATCGCGGATCATTTCTTCGGGCAGTTCGGTGTGAACGCGCAGTGGAAAAGCCACGTTCTCGAACACATCGAGATCGGTAAACAGTGCTCCACTCTGAAACAGCACGCCCATGTGCTTGCGCGCATCGAACAAATCACTGCGCGAGAGCTTCGGCAGGTTCTGACCGTTGACCCAGACTTCACCCCTGGAAGGTCGCAACTGTGCGCCCATCAACCGCAACAGCGTAGTCTTGCCACACCCGGAAGGTCCCATGATGCCGGTGACCTTGCCGCGGGGAATACGGATATCGACGTTATTGAAAATGCTGCGCGCACCGCGCTTGAAGGACAGTCCCTTCAGCTCGACCGCGTAGGCGTTATCGGCACTCATCTAAACTCCTTGCGATGCAGCCTCTCACTCGGACGCCTGACTTTCTGACGAAAGCACATACCTCCCGGGCGGGCCGAACTGGCGGCGAACTATATCACTGCAAACGCCACGCGCCCAAGGTCATTGCCGGACCAAGTTGTGCGGCATGACGAGCAAAAAGCTCCATTTAGAGGATTCGGTAACAGGGAATGACGATGCGCGACGAACTTGCGTGAGGGTTTCGATCATAACCGTTATAATCGCCGCCTTTTCATCAGGCTAAATGATTTCTGACATGAGCCAATCCAGCGACCTGATTCAATCTGCCCAGCGCACCATCCGCCTCGAAGTGGAAGCCGTACAAGGTTTGCTGTCGCATATCGACGCAGATTTCATACGCGCTTGCGAGATGATTCTGGCCAGCAAAGGCCGCGTAGTCGTGGTCGGCATGGGCAAGTCAGGGCATATCGGCAACAAGATCGCCGCCACCCTGGCCAGCACCGGCACCCCGGCATTTTTCGTCCACCCAGCTGAAGCCAGCCATGGTGACATGGGCATGATCACCCGCGACGACATCATCCTGGCGCTCTCGAACTCTGGCTCGACCAATGAAATCGTGACCCTGCTGCCACTGATCAAACGCCTGGGCATTCAGTTGATCAGCATGACCGGCAATCCCGATTCGCCGCTGTCCAAGGCCGCCGAGGTCAACCTCAATGTTCACGTCGAGCATGAGGCCTGCCCGCTGAACCTGGCGCCCACCTCTTCGACTACCGCCGCGCTGGTCATGGGCGATGCCCTGGCCGTCGCACTGCTGGAAGCCCGCGGATTTACCGCCGAAGACTTCGCCTTTTCCCATCCTGGTGGCGCACTGGGCCGACGCCTGTTGCTGAAAGTGGAAAACGTCATGCACGCAGGTCAAGAGTTGCCGCAGGTTCAGCGCGGCACCCTGCTCAAGGATGCGCTGATGGAAATGACCCGCAAGGGCCTGGGCATGACAGTGATCCTTGAGGCCGATGGCAAGCTCGCCGGGATCTTCACCGACGGCGATTTGCGCCGCACGCTGGACCGCACCATCGATATTCACAGTGTCACCATCGATCAGGTCATGACCGCCCACGGCAAGACCGCCCGCGCCGAGATGCTCGCCGCCGAGGCCCTGAAAATCATGGAAGACCATAAAATCAACGCGCTGGTTGTGGTCGACAGCGAAGACCGCCCGGTCGGCGCCTTGAACATGCACGACTTGCTGCGTGCCGGAGTAATGTAAATGAGTAACGACCTGCTGCAACGTGGTCAACAGATCAAACTGGCGGTTTTCGACGTCGACGGCGTTCTTACAGACGGGCGCCTTTACTTCCTCGAAGACGGTAGCGAATTCAAGACGTTCAACACTCTTGACGGCCAGGGCATCAAGATGCTGATGGCCGCCGGCGTGCAGACGGCCATCATCAGCGGCCGCAAGACCCCGGTGGTCGAGCGACGCGCGAAGAATCTCGGCATCCCGCATCTGTATCAAGGACGCGAAGACAAACTGGTAGTGCTCGACGAGCTTCTTGACCAACTCAACCTAAGCTATGAACAGGTCGCCTACCTGGGTGACGACCTGCCTGACCTGCCGGTAATTCGCCGCGTGGGCCTGGGCATGGCGGTGGCCAACGCTGCCAGTTTCGTACGTGAACACGCTCATGGCATTACCCAGGCCCGTGGTGGCGAAGGTGCCGCCCGCGAATTCTGCGAATTGATCCTGCGCGCCCAGGGCCGCCTCGATGCGGCCAACGCCGCGTACCTGTGAGCCAAACATGCTGAGCAAAAAGTTTCGCAAATTCCTGGTGTTCGGTTGCATCGCGGCTATTTTCGCCGCGGTCGGCTACTGGAATATCAGCCCGGAACGCTTCCTCGACAAGCCGGTTGTGCAAGTCGACAACAGCGCGATCGACTATTACGCCACAAACGCCCACAGCGTACAGTTCCTGCCGGACGGAAAACTGCAATACGAGATGACTTCGGACAAGGTAGAACACCTGAAAGCGAGCGAAGTTACATTGCTGACCAATCCCGACCTGAACATGTTCCGCGGCACCGAATTCCCGTGGCATGTCCAGAGCGAGAAGGGTGAAGTCAACCCGGACGGCACACAGGTCGAACTGATCGATTCGGTACGCATCACGCGTTTCGACGAGAAAAACCGCAAAACCCTGATCACCACCACTCGCATGACGGTGTTCCCGCAGCAGCAATATGCGCAGACCGAGCAACCCGTTAGAATCGACGGCGCTGGCGGTGTATCGACTGGCACTGGAATGAAAGCGTATTTGAAAGAAAGCAGGATACACCTGCTTTCGAACGTAAGAGGACAGTATGAGGCTCGTTAAAACCCTCCCTATTTTGCTCAGTCTGGGCGCAGCACTGGGAAGCGTGAGCGCCTGGGCTCTGCCAAACGATCAAGAGCAGCCTATCCGCATCCAGGCCGACGATGCCCAACTGGACGACAAGAATGGCATTGCCACCTATAAAGGTGACGTGATCATTACCCAGGGTTCGATGAAGGTGACCGGTAATACCGTGACCATCACCCGCACCCCTGCGGGCGATATCGACGTAATGACATCGGTGGGCAACCTGGCCTACTTCGAGCAACTGCAAACCCAAGGTGACACCAAGCCCGTCCAGGGTTGGGGAGTGACTATCCAGTACCACGCCACGCAGAACCGCGTCGTACTGATTGATCGCGCCAAAGTCATCGACAAGGACAACAACACACCCAAGGCGAGAAAATCGTCTATGACACGGTCAAGAAGCTTGCGAGCGCCGGTCGCGCGACGGGTAACAAGGTCACCGAGGCGCGTCCGCGCATCGATATGGTGATCCAGCCGAAAAAGAAAACCGACGAGCAAAAGGCCCAGTAATGGCAACTCTGAAAGCTCAGCATCTGGCCAAGAGCTACAAGAGCCGCCAGGTCGTGCGTGACGTCAGCCTGTCCATCGACAGCGGTCAGATCGTCGGCCTGCTTGGCCCCAATGGTGCCGGCAAAACCACCTGTTTCTACATGATTGTCGGCTTGGTAAGAGCAGATCAGGGCCGCGTCCTGATCGACGACCTGGACGTCAGCCACCAGCCAATGCACGGTCGTGCGAAGGCCGGTATTGGCTATCTGCCGCAAGAAGCATCGATTTTCCGCAAACTCTCGGTGGCCGACAACATCATGGCTATCCTCGAGACCCGCAAGGAACTCGACAAGGCCGGTCGTCGCAAGGAACTGGAGAGCCTGCTGCAGGAATTCCACATCAGCCACATCCGCGACAACCTCGGCATGAGCCTTTCCGGTGGCGAACGCCGCCGCGTGGAAATCGCCCGTGCGCTGGCGACCAACCCAAAATTCATCCTGCTCGACGAACCATTCGCCGGCGTGGACCCCATTTCAGTGGGCGACATCAAACAGATCATCCACCACCTCAAGGCCAAGGGCATTGGCGTGCTGATCACTGACCACAACGTCCGTGAAACTCTGGACATCTGCGAAACCGCCTATATCGTTAACGATGGCCAGCTGATCGCCGAAGGCGACTCGGACACCATCCTGGCCAATGACCTGGTCAAGGAAGTGTATCTGGGCCATGAGTTCCGCCTGTAAGCGCTGAGATGCCTGACTTGGTCGACCGAGCGCTTGTCTCGATAAAAAATCAACACTTTTTTATTGTTACGGCGCTCTAGGCAAACCCTGTAACTTCGGGCATATAATTTGCTTATGTTTGGCGCTCCGGCGCCCCAGAGTGGATGGCGCATGTGCGCCGGCGAATAAGGTGTTAAGCCCCTGCCATGAAACCATCGCTAGTCTTGAGAATGGGCCAGCAGCTGACGATGACACCGCAGCTGCAACAGGCCATCCGCCTGCTCCAATTGTCGACCCTGGACCTGCAACAGGAAATCCAGGAGGCCCTGGAGTCCAATCCGATGCTCGAGCGCCAGGAAGAAGGCGACGACTTCGATAACGCCGACCCTTTGGCCGACAACGCTGAACAGAAGCCCAACACCGACATTCAGGAACCCTCCTACCAGGAAAGCGCGCCGACGGTTGATAACCTCGAGGAAGGCGACTGGAACGAGCGCATCCCCAACGAACTACCCGTCGACACCGCCTGGGAAGACGTCTACCAGACAAGCGCCAGCAGCCTGCCGAGCAACGATGACGACGAATGGGATTTCACCACTCGCACATCGGCCGGCGAAAGCCTGCAAAGCCACCTGCTTTGGCAGTTGAACCTGGCGCCGATGTCCGACACCGACCGCCTGATCGCCGTGACCCTGATCGACTGCATCAACAATCAGGGCTATCTGGACGAAACACTCGAGGAAATCCTCGAAGCCTTCGATCCGGAACTGGACATCGAACTGGACGAAATCGAAGCCGTCCTGCATCGCATCCAGCAATTCGAACCCGCTGGCATCGCCGCCCGCAATCTGGGCGAATGCCTGCTGCTGCAGTTGCGCCAGTTGCCAGCCAAGACGCCATGGCTGACCGAAGCAAAGCGCCTGGTCACCGATTTCATTGACCTGCTTGGCAGCCGTGATTACAGCCAGCTGATGCGCCGTATGAAGCTAAAGGAAGACGAACTGCGCCAGGTGATCGAACTGGTCCAGAGCCTCAACCCGCGCCCAGGTTCGCAGATCGAGTCCACCGAAGCCGAGTACGTCGTCCCCGACGTGATCGTGCGCAAGGACAACGAGCGCTGGCTGGTGGAGCTCAATCAGGAGTCGGTGCCACGTCTGCGGGTCAACGCCCAGTACGCCGGTTTCGTACGCCGCGCCGATACCAGCGCCGACAACACATTCATGCGCAATCAGTTGCAGGAAGCCCGCTGGTTCATCAAGAGTTTGCAAAGTCGCAACGAAACCCTGATGAAAGTAGCCACCCAGATCGTCGAGCATCAGCGCGGCTTCCTGGAGTACGGCGATGAAGCCATGAAGCCGCTGGTCCTGCATGACATCGCTGAAGCGGTTGGCATGCACGAATCGACGATCTCGCGGGTGACCACACAGAAATTCATGCATACCCCTCGGGGCATCTATGAACTGAAATACTTTTTTTCCAGCCACGTCAGCACCTCCGAAGGCGGCGAATGCTCGTCCACGGCGATACGCGCGATCATCAAAAAACTGGTTGCTGCGGAAAATCAGAAAAAGCCGTTGAGTGACAGCAAGATCGCTGGTTTACTGGAGGCACAAGGCATTCAGGTGGCTCGCCGCACCGTCGCCAAGTACCGCGAATCTCTGGGGATCGCGCCTTCGAGCGAACGTAAGCGGTTGATGTAGAGCCACGCCACAGCGTTCCAGTGGTAGATCATCTGATCTACCGCTTTATGCACTGGCAACGAAGGAGAAGCTGTATGCAAGTCAACATCAGTGGACACCAACTGGAAGTGACCGAACCTCTTCGCACCTACATCGGCGAAAAACTCGAACGATTAGAGCGACATTTCGACAAGATCACCAACGTGCAGGTCACGATGACAGTCGAAAAGCTGAAGCAGAAAATCGAAGCCACGCTGCATATTCCCGGCAATGAAGTGGTCGCCAACGCGGAACATACTGATATGTACGCGGCGATCGACGCACTGACTGACAAGCTGGATAAACAACTCAAAAAGCATAAGGAAAAGACCCTGAGCCTCCTCCAGGGCGCTACCGGTCGTTAACACTCCCAACCCATGATCCGACTTGAAAGTATCCTGACCCCCGGCCGTTCCCTGGTGAACGTGCCGGGCGGCAGCAAAAAGAAAGCCCTCGAGCAAATTGCCAACCTCATCCATCGCGAAGTGCCGGATCTGGAGATGCAAGATGTCTTCGAAGCTTTGATTGCCCGCGAAAAACTCGGCTCCACCGGTTTTGGCAACGGCATCGCCATTCCTCACTGTCGTCTCAAGGGTTGCGACTCGCCCATCAGTGCCTTGATGCACCTGGACGCCCCTATCGATTTCGACGCTATCGACGGCGCCCCGGTTGACCTGCTGTTCGTGTTACTGGTCCCGCAAGCCGCTACCGATGCGCACCTTGAGTTGTTGCGCCAGATCGCCAGCATGCTCGACCGCAAGGACGTGCGCGACAAACTGCGCAGCGCCCCGAGCAATGAAGCCTTGTATCAGGTTGTCCTGGACGAGCAAAACGGGCACTAATCATGCGCTTGATCATCGTCAGCGGCCGCTCCGGCTCAGGTAAAAGTACCGCCCTTGATGTTCTTGAGGACAACGGCTACTACTGCATCGACAACCTGCCTGCCGGGTTGCTGCCGGAACTGGCCGAACGCGCGTTGATTCATACCGAGCTGTCACAACCACTGGTTGCCGTATCCATCGATGCCCGCAACCTGCCAAGTCATTTGTCGCGGTTCCCGGAGCTGCTGGAAGAAGTCCGCAGCCGTCACATCCAGTGCGATGTCCTGTATCTGGATGCCGACGAAGAGACCCTGCTCAAACGCTTTTCGGAAACCCGACGCCGCCATCCGCTGAGCAACGCCAATCGTTCGCTTGCAGAGGCGATCAACGATGAAACGAACCTGCTCGGCCCCATTGCCGACCTGGCGGATCTCAAAGTAAATACCACCAACCTGAACCTGTATCAGCTGCGCGATACAATTAAGTTGCGCCTGCTGAACCAGCCGGAGCCCGGTACAGCGTTCCTGGTGGAGTCCTTCGGTTTCAAGCGAGGCATGCCGGTGGACGCCGACCTGGTGTTCGATGTGCGCTGCCTGCCCAATCCCTACTGGAAGCCGGAGTTGCGCGCGCAGTCCGGACTCGATCAACCGGTTGCCGAGTATCTGGCGGCCCAGCCGGATGTCGAAGAGATGTACCAGGATATCTCCACCTATCTGCTCAAATGGTTACCCCGCTTTGCTGCCAGTAACCGTGCCTATGTCACTATTGCCATCGGTTGCACTGGCGGGCATCACCGCTCTGTCTACCTGACGGAACGCCTGGGCCAGACCCTGCAACAATCCCTGAAGAACGTCCAGGTCCGCCACCGCGACCTCAGCTAAAGGATTCACATCGCGATGCCTGCTCTGGAAATCGAAATCATCAATAAACTGGGCCTGCATGCCCGGGCGTCTGCAAAATTCGTTGGGGTTGCCGGCCAATTCAAGGATTGCACGATCAGGGTAGGACGCACGCCGGAATCCACCGTCGACGGTAAAAGCATCATGGCCATGATGATGCTCGCCGCCGGCAAGGGCACCAAAATCCATCTGAGCACGGAAGGCGAGCAGGAACAGGAAGCGATGGATGCGCTGGTGGCGTTGATCAACAACTACTTCGACGAAGGCGAGTAATGCTCGCCCTGTAGCAGCCGCCGAAGGCGGCGTCCGGCTGCGCAGCAGTCGTAAATCCTGCAACCGCGATCTGCCTGACACACCACATTGCCTGATTTTACGACTGCTCCGCAGCCGGACGCAGGCTGCGCCAGCTGCTACAAAATCTGCGTCCGCCCTTCAGCCCAACGCTGTATCCAACGGGCGAATACCGGCTCGACCAAGCCTGACGACGATTCGATTTGCTCGCGAAGAGGCCATCACCTTCAACAGATGGGTTGGCTGATACGCCGCCTTCGCGAGCAAGCCCGCTCCCACAGGGGACGGCGTAGCGATCATAAAAAAGGCGCGCCACCCGATGGGTGGCGCGCCTTTTTGTGCAGCGGCTGGCGGTTAGCTGCCAGCGACTGTCATCCGCTCGATCAATACCGAACCTGTACGAATGTTGCTGCGCAGTTCCAGGTCATTACCCACGGCTACGATCTGCTTGAACATATCGCGCATGTTGCCGGCGATGGTCACCTCCTGGACCGCAAACTGGATTTCGCCGTTCTCCACCCAGTACCCCGCCGCGCCGCGGGAGTAATCGCCGGTCACCATGTTCAGGCCCTGGCCCATCAGTTCGGTGACCAGCAGGCCGCGCCCCATGCGGCGCAGCAAGGCAGCCTGATCTTCATCACCGTGGGTGACGAACAGGTTGTGCACACCGCCGGCATTCGCAGTGCTCGGCATCCCGAGTTTGCGACCGGAGTAAGTGCCGAGAATGTAGGACACCAATACGCCTTTTTCGACAAACGGTTTGGCGTAGGTTGCCAGGCCATCACCATCGAACGCCGCACTGCCCATGGCCTGCATCAAATGCGGACGCTCGTCGATGGTCAGCCATTCCGGAAACAGCTTCTGGCCCAAAGTGCCTTCGAGGAACGACGATTTTCGATACAGGCTGCCGCCGGATACCGCCGACAGGAAACTGCCGAACAAACCACCGGCCAGCTCCGCGGAAAACAGCACCGGCACTTCGCAGGTCGGCACCGGACGCGCGCCCAGGCGGCTCGCGGCGCGTTGCGCAGCACGCTGGCCGATGCTCACCGGGTCGGCCAGCAAATTGCCCTGACGGTTCACGTCGTACCAGTAATCGCGCTGCATCTGGCCGTCGGCCTCGGCGATCATCACGCAACTCAGGCTGTGTCGGGTCGAAGCGTAGCCGCCGATGAAGCCGTGGCTGTTGCCGTAAACACGGCAGCCCTGATGGGTGCTCAAAGTGGTGCCGTCGGCGTTCTTGATCCTTGCATCGGCATCGAATGCCGCGGCTTCGCAGAGCAAGGCCTTTTCGATGGCCTGCTCAGGTGTGATGTCCCATTCGTGGAACAGATCGAAATCTAACAGATCCCTAGCCATCAACGCGGCATCCGCCAGGCCCGAGGCTTCGTCTTCCGAGGTGTGTTTGGCGATGGCTAGCGCGGCGGCGACGGTTTCGCGGATGGCGTCCGGACCACTGGCCGATGTGCTGGCCGAGCCCTTGCGCTGGCCCACGTACAAGGTGATGCCAAAGCCCTGATCGCGGTTGAATTCGACTGTTTCGACTTCACGCTGGCGTACCGAGGTCGACAGCCCCTGTTCCAGGGACACCGCCACTTCACAGGCACTGGCACCCTGGCGCTTGGCTTCAGCGATGATCTGCTCGACTTGCTCTTGCAGTGCCGGCAATGCTTGTGGGCCGACGCTTTCAACTGCACTCATGCTGTTCTCCACTCAAATTCTGCTTTCGGTAACGGTCATCGAGCGACCGGGCCGGACAAGCGGCCCCCGACTGGTTATCATGGCGGCGTTTTCTTGCGGACGGCCACCATGGTTGATTCTTACGACGACTCCCTCGATACGGGAGAAAAAAGCAAATCCCAGGTTAAACGCGAGCTGCATGCTCTGGTTGACCTTGGCGAGCGCCTTACAACACTCAAGCCTGACTTGGTGGCAAAACTGCCCTTGACCGACGCCCTGCGCCGGGCCCTGGCCGATGCGCCCAAGCACACCGCGAATATCGCGCGTAAACGGCACCTTCAGTTCATCGGCAAACTGATGCGCGATCAGGACACTGACGCCATTCTGGTTTTGCTCGATCAACTCGATGCCTCCACTCGCCAGTACAACGAGCGCTTCCATAATCTGGAGCGCTGGCGTGATCGCTTGATTGCCGGTGACGATGCCGTTCTGGAAAAATTCGTCGTCGACTACCCGGACGCCGATCGCCAGCAATTGCGTTCCATGATCCGTCAGGCCCAGCACGAGGTTGCGCAAAACAAGCCTCCTGCTTCCAGCCGTAAAATCTTCAAGTACATCCGTGAGCTGGACGAGACTCAACGCGGTTTGCGTTAAGTAACGCCCTGTAGGATCTGCCGCAGGCTGCGATCTTTTGATCTTTGAAAAAAGCAAAGATCGCAGCCTGCGGCAGCTCCTACGCCTGTCATCTTATGCGCCCGTGCCTCCCACGGTAATCGCATCAATTTTCAGCGTTGGCTGGCCGACACCCACCGGCACCGACTGCCCGTCCTTGCCGCACGTCCCCACTCCGCTGTCCAGCGCCAGATCGTTGCCGACCATCGACACTTTGCTCATCGCCTCCGGGCCGTTGCCAATCAATGTCGCGCCTTTGACCGGGGCAGTGATCTTGCCGTCTTCGATCAGATACGCCTCGCTGGTGGAGAACACGAACTTGCCACTGGTGATATCGACCTGACCGCCGCCGAGGTTGGCGCAGTAGATACCCCTCTTCACCGAGGCGATGATTTCCGCCGGGTCGCTTTCGCCGGCCAGCATGTAGGTGTTGGTCATGCGTGGCATCGGCAGATGCGCGTAGGATTCGCGGCGACCGTTACCGGTACGGGCCACGCCCATCAGGCGCGCATTGAGCTTGTCCTGCATGTAACCTTTGAGCACGCCGTTTTCGATCAGCGTGGTGCACTCGGTCGGGGTGCCTTCATCATCGACGCTCAAGGAGCCACGACGACCGGACAGGGTGCCGTCATCGACGATGGTGCAAAGCTTGGACGCAACCATCTCGCCCATGCGCCCGCTATAGGCCGAACTGCCCTTGCGATTGAAATCGCCTTCCAGACCGTGGCCGACAGCTTCGTGCAGCAGCACGCCCGACCAGCCGGAACCGAGTACCACCGGCAAGGTACCGGCCGGCGCAGGAATGGCTTCCAGATTGACCAGCGCCTGACGCAGCGCTTCACGGGCATAACTCATGGCACGGTCTTCACCGAGGAAATAACGGTAATCGGTCCGACCGCCACCGCCATGACCCCCGCGTTCGCGACGGCCATTCTGCTCGACGATCACACTGACGTTGAAGCGCACCAACGGCCGCACATCCGCCGCCAGCCCACCGTCGGTGGACGCCACCAGAATCCGCTCCCAGACACCAGCCATGCTCACGGTGACTTGCTGGATTCGCGTATCGAGCGCGCGAGTGGCAGCATCGACTCGCTTGAGCAGATCGACTTTCTCGGCACGGGTCAGCACTTCCAGAGGATTGTCTGGCGCGTACAACTGCGCAACATCCTGAGTGGTGAACGCTTGCACTGTGCCATTTTGCCCGGCGCGGGAAATCGAACGGGCGGCACGGGCCGCCGCGCCCAAGGCTTCCAGGGTGATCGCGTTACTGTAGGCAAAACCGGTTTTTTCACCGGATTGCGCCCGCACGCCCACACCCTGATCGAGGTTGAAGCTGCCTTCCTTGACGATCCCGTCTTCCAGCGCCCAGGACTCGGAGATCTGCCCCTGGAAATACAGGTCGGCAGCATCGATACCCGGGCCGGCCAGATCGCCGAGTACACCTTGCAGGCTTTCGATCGTTACGCCGCCGGGCGCCAGGAGGTGTTCACTGACTGAGGACAACAACTCGCTCATATGCTTTACGCCTTAAATTCGTCGTTCTGATGCAGGTCGCTGGGCGCCCTGCGAGAAAAAGCGCCGGTGACTGGACACCGGCATCCGCGCCCGGATGGACGCCTGTTCGCTGCTGTCACGTTCGGCCAACAGCACGGCCTCGCCTTGATCCTGTTGCGCCAACACACGCCCCCATGGGTCGACGATAGCCGCATGGCCCCAGGTCTCCCTCGGCCCCGGATGCGTCCCACCCTGGGCGGCCGCGAGCACATAACACTGGGTTTCGATGGCCCGCGCGCGAATCAGCACGTCCCAGTGCGCAGCGCCGGTCACGGCGGTAAAGGCCGACGGTGCGGTAATCAGTTCCGCGCCGGCAGCACGCAATTCGCTGTATAGCTCAGGGAAACGCAAGTCATAACAGACCGTCAGGCCGACTCGCCCTACCGGCGTGTCCGCAACCACGACTCCACTGCCATAAGCATAGTCATCGGATTCCCGATAACGGCCACGATTGTCAGCCACGTCCACGTCGAACAGATGCAACTTGTCGTAGCGCGCCACCATTTCGCCCTCATCATTGACCAGCAACGAGCAGGCATGCACTTTGGCCGTCGGTTGATCCACCGGCGGCAAGGGCAAGGTGCCGGCCACTATCCATAACTTGAGGTCACGTGCGGTCTGTTTCAACCAGGGCAGGATCGGACCTTCTCCCAGTGCTTCGGCACGACCAATATCGGCAATATCCCGCCGGCCCATGGCGGCGAAATTTTCCGGCAGCACGGCTAGCACGGCACCCGCGGCCGCAGCCTGTTCAAGCAGACGACGGGCCTGGGCCAGGTTGGCCAGCACATCGCTCTGGCTGACCATTTGAATCACCGCAACAGACATGGACTTAATCCTTAATACAGACCTGTAGAAGCGAGCTTGCTCGCGAAGAATGTCATGACACCGCATTCAACCAGGCAGCACGCTTCATCGTTCGCGTCCATCGCGAGCAAGCTCGCTCCTACAGGAATAGGCGGCACCGTAGGGGCCATGCTACTCCATAGGTCCGAAGGATGGCGTTTCAAAACGGCTTGTCGAAGGTGATTTTCGGATCTTTCCACGGCCCTTTGACGGTGTATTTCACACTGGCGAAACGGGCCACGCGATCACCGATCAACTTGTCGATCAGAAACAGTGCCCCGCCAATGGCCGGTGCACCGACGATCAGTGCGGCAATCGGCAAGTTGTTGGTCACAGGCAAGGTCACCATCAATTTGGCATCGATCTGTTCGCCCACCAGGTTCAAGGTGCCGTTGAGTTCAACATTGCTTGAAGGCCCCGTCATCTGGATCGGTTCGCGGGTGACATACACGCCATTGGTCGCCACCAGCAGGCCCTTGACCCGGTCATAGCTCAGGCCTTTGCCGAACAGGTCGGAGAAGTCCAGGCGCAATCGCCGGCCAATGGAGTTGAAGTTGAGCAAACCGAAGACTCGCAGCGCCTGAGCGCCGCCTTCGACTTCAACAAACTGGCCTTCCTTCATCGAAGCGTCGAGAGTGCCGGAGAAACGCTTGGAGGCCAGCCAGGCCGGTGAGCCGGGCCAGCGGCCATCGACATCCATATGGAACTCCTGGCTGGTGACGCTTGGCGCAAAGCCCCAGCCCTTGAGCACATCCGCGAGGTTCTTGCCGCTGATCCGGCCTTTGTACCAGCTGGTGCTGGCCCCGGCGTGCCTTCCCAGCCGCCGCTGCCCTGCAACAGGATGCCTTTGAGGCCCATGTCCAGCGAATTAAGAGCGATACCCTTGGCCGTTGGACGTACCTTCAGCGACCAGGCACCGACCAGGTCGTTGCCCTGGAACAACTGGTTGATGGTTATATCCAGCGCCGGGATCTTGGTCGGATCCACCGAGGCCAGTGGGTCCGGCGAGTTTTCATCAGCCAGTACCGTCGGGTCAGGTGCGGGCAGACGCACGGTTTGCAAATTGATCACCATCGGTGCGGCTTTCGCATCAGGGATGCTGGCGCTGCCCTTGACCTGCTGACTGTCGAGTTGCAAAGCCCAGGCGGACGGTTTGCGCGTCAACTGTACCGATGCCTGATCGAGCGTTGTGCCCAGCGCACTGAGCTTGCCTACCTTGAAATCCGCGCCACTGAGCAATTGTTTGGCGCTGCCACCCGGGTCTTGCCGGCATACTTGCTTACAAGATCTTGCCATGGGCCGACGTCCAGTTCCGACAGCACGCCACGTACCGCAGGCCCTTGGCGCCGGGCAGCACGGCTTCACCATTACCCAGGAACAACTCACCACGACCGTCGGAAAAATTTCCGGCCGGTGCGGCAAAGGTGAAGTTGGCCAACTCGCCGTAGTTCACCCAATAGCGGCGCTCCGCACCCTGCAAGGTCATGCGCAACGTCGTATCGCGCCCCGCATCCGCCGCCATGCCGAAAGGTGCCGGTAAATCAACGGTGACGCCTTTGAGATTGGAATTGACCATCAACTGGCTATCGGCGCCATCCAGGGTCAGTTTCAATTGATAGGGAATCACGCCGCTCGCCGGCAACGGCTGGGTGACGTTCAGCCAGTCGGCGAGTTTCTTGACCTCGACCTGCCCCGAAGCGGTGACCCGGGTGTTGAGCTTGCCCTCGCGACCATCGGCGAAAATCTGCGCGCTCACTGGTTTATCGAACGCGCGCGCGGTGATGTTCTGCCCGCTCAGCCCCTTGGCGCTGTCGAAACGGAAATCGCCTTTTAGCTGAATAAGCTCCAAGGGTGGCTCGGCCAGTTTCAGGCGGGCCTTTGCGGTCTTGAAGTCGACCAGGATCTTCGGCTGCTCGCCCTTGACCAGCGGGATATCCAGCTTGAGTTTGCCTTGCAGGTCACCTTCGCCTTCCCAACCGGCAAAGGTGTCTGCGGTGCCGATTGGCGCTTGCTGAAGGATTTTCAAGCCATCGCCCAAGCCCCCGGCGAACCCGCCATCGAGAAACAGGTGAGTACTCTGCCCCTCCGGCGCGTGGGGAATATTGACGTAAACGTCGCTGACCTGGGTATCGAGCAATTGCCCCTTGCTGGCCAGAACCCGCACGCCACTGTCTTCAACGAACACATCACCCGTGACCTTGCTGACGTGTGGCCAACCGGGCTGGAACGCCAACTCGGCATCGTGCACCTTGAAAAACAGACTGATGCTGCGCGCCGTATCTGTTGCGTCATGGTTCAACGACCCTTGGTACTGGAAGAACCCCTGGTCCACCGCACCTTTGAGAATCGCCGTGCGCAACCATTCGTCCAGCGCCGGGCTGAGGACTGCCGGCAAGTACTTGGCGGTGTAGCGACCGTCACCGTCCACCATACCGACCCGCAGGTCCATATAGTCTTCCTGGGTGTGATCGAAATGCAGGCGAATCAGGAAGTCGCCGGCGATCTTGCCCTCTTCGCCCAGCACCTTCAGGTAGGGCGCGATCAGGGTGAAGCCTTCGTTGTCGAGCTTCCAGGTCAGGCGAGCATTGGCCTGAATGTATTGCCAGGGTTTGGCGAAAATCGGGTCCAGGTGCAGCATGAAATTCTTGCTGTCCATGCGCAATTCGCCGTGTCCAAGGTCGCCGCTGATGCTGCCCGTGACGTTTCGTGCCGCCGGAGCGCCATGATAGGCGTCGAAACCGACTCGATCGAGGTTGGCGGCGAAGCTGAACTTGCTTTCGTCGGTGGCATTGGGCCGCACGTCGATCAGCACATTGCGAAGTCCACCCGTGACTTTGAGTCGCTCTACAACCGTGGCAAAGCCTTCAGGCAAGGGTGCCAGGGCGTTAAGTAATGGTGTAAGTGGAGTGAGGTCGATACGGTCGGCCTGCAGATGCCAGAGCTCTTGCGATTTGTCGGAAGCCGCCGTTTGCTTGACTTGCAGATGTGATTCCCATCGGGTTTCGCCGAGGCTCATGGCCAGGGAATCCACCGTCACCAACATGCCGTCGTCGCTGCGCTGGAAATAGCCGTTGAGCGCCAGATTGTCGATCTTGACCGGCTTTCGATCGGTATAGGAGCCCTTGAGTTGCGGCGCATTCACACGTACCGCAGCGCTTTGCAACACGCCCTGACCCCAGGTCGCCCACAACTCGCCACCGGCCTTGATCTCGGAAAAATTCCACTGTTGGCTGATGCTCTCAGGCAACCATTTCGACCAATCGCTTTGCGGCAGGCTCAAGTAAACCTGGGCCTCACCGTCCTTCCACTGACTGGCACGAATGCGGGTCCGCAGGCTCATGGCCACCGGCTGGCCATCGGGCAGGGTCAACCGGGCATCGAGTCGCTGACGAGTGGCACCGATTTTCAGATTCAGGCCGACGTATGTCAGGGTCAGCGGTGACGCTCCCCACGGCTGCAAAGTGACCTGGCTGTCGAGCACCGACAACTGCCGGATCATTTGCATGCGATTGAGTAACTGCTCCGGGTCCAAAGGCTGCTCGTCCTGGACCGGCAAGCCTTCCAGCGCCCACTGACCGTCATCGCCCTGCTTGAGGCTGATCTTCAGGCCACTGAACGCCAGATGGGCGATGCGCACTTCACGGGCCAACAGGCTGGCCCACAGGTCCGGCACCGCGCGCACATTTTCCAGGTGCAGGGCATTGGCGCCCTCGCCAACCGTCACATCGTGTGCCGACAGAACAGGTGCGAATCCGCTCCAGCTGCCTTCCAGCTCGCCAATCTGCAGTGGCATGCCAAGGGCCTCGCTGGCCCGGGTTTCGACTTCGGCACGGTACTCGGCCACCAACGGCGCGAGTTCCCGACCAAGACTGACGTACAACGCCATCAAGACCAAAACCAACGCGCACAGGCCCAGACCCCAGCGGGTCAGTGCAGCCAAAATGCGTGTCAGACGCTCCATGTCAGTTGGCTCCCATGGCAAAAGTTTTGCAAAAAGCTGAGGCCAGCCGTGCAGGAAAAATTAAGACATGGCGAATCAGAGCAGCACCACGTCGTATTGTTCCTGGGAATACATGGTTTCTACCTGAAACCGAATGGTGCGTCCGATAAATACTTCCAGTTCGGCGACGTTGCCCGACTCCTCATCGAGCAGGCGGTCGACGACTTTCTGGTTCGCCAATACACGATAGCCTTCCGCCTGATAGGCGCGAGCTTCCCGGAGTATTTCGCGGAAGATTTCGTAGCAAATGGTTTCCGGAGTCTTCAACTTGCCACGGCCCTGGCAACTGGAGCACGGCTCGCACAACACTTGTTCGAGGCTTTCGCGGGTGCGTTTGCGCGTCATCTGTACCAGGCCCAACTCGGTGATGCCGATGATGTTGGTCTTGGCGTGATCACGCTCGAGCTGTTTCTCCAATGTGCGCAGCACCTGGCGCTGGTGCTCCTCATCTTCCATGTCGATAAAGTCGATGATGATGATCCCGCCCAGGTTGCGCAGGCGCAGTTGGCGAGCGATGGCGGTCGCGGCTTCGAGGTTGGTCTTGAAGATGGTTTCCTCAAGGTTGCGATGACCGACGAACGCCCCGGTGTTGACGTCGATGGTGCTCATGGCTTCCGCCGGATCGACCACCAGATAACCGCCGGACTTCAACGGGACTTTGCGTTCCAGGGCTTTCTGGATTTCGTCTTCGACGCCGTACAGGTCGAAAATCGGCCGCTCGCCGGGGTAATGCTCAAGACGATCGGCAATCTCCGGCATCAGTTCGGCGACGAACTGCGTGGTTTTCTGAAAGGTTTCCCGTGAGTCGATTCGGATCTTCTCGATCTTCGGGCTTACCAGGTCACGCAGGGTGCGCAGCGCCAAGCCGAGGTCTTCGTAGATCACGCTCGGCGCACTGATGGTCAGGATTTGGGCGTTGATCTGATCCCAGAGTCTGCGCAGGTAGCGAATGTCCATGAGGATTTCGTCTGCCCCGGCGCCTTCAGCCGCTGTACGCAGGATAAAACCGCCGGCCTCCTTGATGCCTTCTTTGGCAACACAGTCACTGACCACTTGCTTGAGGCGTTCGCGCTCGGCTTCGTCTTCGATCTTCAGCGAAATGCCGACATGTGCGGTGCGCGGCATGTACACCAGATAGCGCGACGGGATCGACAACTGAGTGGTCAGGCGCGCGCCCTTGGAGCCAATCGGGTCCTTGGTGACCTGCACCACCAGGCTCTGGCCTTCGTGCACCAGAGAGCTGATGCTCTCTACCGCAGGACCTTCACGCAGGGAAATTTCCGAGGCATGAATGAATGCAGCGCGATCCAGGCCAATATCGACGAACGCCGCCTGCATGCCCGGCAATACCCGCACGACTTTGCCTTTATAGATATTGCCAACGATCCCGCGCTTTTGCGTGCGCTCGACATGGACCTCTTGCAGGACACCGTTTTCGACCACCGCCACGCGTGATTCCATCGGCGTGATGTTGATCAGGATCTCTTCACTCATGGCAGGGTCTCGTTCAGGCATGTTCACGATAATGGCCGCATCTTGTCAGTACGACGCTCAGCGCGCGTTAAGGGTTTGCCAACAGGGTATGCCGAAATGGCCCAGCAGTTGCGCGGTTTCGCAAAGCGGCAGTCCAACCACCGCCGAGTAACTTCCATCGAGCCCGGCGACAAACACCGCACCCAGTCCTTGAATTCCATAACCACCGGCCTTGTCCTGCGGCTCGCCGCTAGCCCAGTAGGCCACCGCTTCGTCGCTGCCGATGGGGCGAAAACGCACCACACTGCGCACCACTCGCGACTCGCAACGCTCACCGTCGAGCAGCGCAATGGCCGTCAGGACTTCATGTTCATTCCCGGACAACATCTTCAGCATGGCGCAAGCGTCAGCTTCATCAACCGGTTTGCCGAGAATTTTGCCGTCGAGCACGACGGCGGTATCGGCGCCCAGTACGCAGAACGGAGCATCGGACACCACAGCATCGCGCCCAGCCGCAGCCTTGCCGCGTGCGAGACGCTCGACATAGGCCGAAGGGGATTCGTTAGTGAGGGGGCTTCATCGATGTCCGCACTGATGGCGGTGAACGGCACGCCGATCTGCGTGAGCAGTTCACGCCGACGCGGCGAGCCTGAGGCGAGGTAAAGTTTCATCAGACATCTCCCTGTCGTGGTATGGGCAAATGCCTGACCGAATTAATTGATTTTGTAGCGTCGGCGCAATCCGCGCAAACCGAAGCTGACCCACGGCCAGAGCAACGCGCTGACCAGTGCCGGCAATACCAGTGCCAGCGTTGGCTGACGATTGCCAGTCAGGGCGCTCAGCCATAGTTGAACAAGCTGCGCGAGGCCGAAGATCACCAGTAGCACCAGGCTCTGCTGCCACATCGGGAACATCCGCAAGCGTTGTTGCAGCGCCAGCACCAGATAGGTGATGAGGGTCAGGATCAATGCGTTCTGGCCCAGCAACGTGCCGTACAGCACGTCTTCAGCCAGGCCCAGGCACCACGCAGTGACCATCCCGACTTTCTGCGGCAGGGCCAACGCCCAGAACGCCAGCAGCAAGGCGAGCCACAGCGGGCGAAGGATTTCCATGAATTGCGGCAGCGGCGAAACGCTGAGCAGCATGCCGATGGCAAACGTCAGCCAGACTATCCAGCCGTTTCGGGAGGCTTTGACACCGACCATTATTCTCGTCCCCCAGTAGTAGCCGGCGCGGAGACAGGCGGTTTGGCAGCAGGTTTCACGGCAGCGGGTTTAGCCGCCGCTGGTTTGTTGGCCGCAGACGGCTTGGCTGCGGCGGGATGTGTGGCGGCAGGCTTGGCCGGGGCGGCAGCAGCAGGGGCAGTCGCTGGAGCAACTGGAGTTGCGGGCGCCGCAACGGCGGCCGGAACAATCGCAGGTTTCGGCACGGTCGCGGGGATGATCGGCCCACCGCCCTGAGCATCCAGGGATTCCTGAGCCTGCGCGGCGTCGTTGGCACGTTCTTCAGCCGTGCGGTTGTCGCTGAACACCAGTAGCAGATAACGGCTGCGATTCAGGGCCGCGGTTGGCACCGCGCGGACGATGGCAAACGGCTGGCCGGAGTCGTGAATCACTTCCTTGACCGTGGCCACCGGGTAGCCCGCCGGAAAACGCTGACCGAGGCCGGAACTGACCAGCAGATCGCCTTCCTTGATGTCGGCGGTATCCGCCACGTGACGCAGTTCAAGGCGCTCCGGATTACCGGTGCCGCTGGCAATCGCCCGCAGACCATTGCGGTTGACCTGCACCGGAATGCTGTGGGTGGAATCGGTCAACAGCAAGACGCGGGAAGTGTAGGGCATCAACTCGACCACCTGACCCATCAGGCCACGGGCATCGAGTACCGGCTGACCGAGGACTACGCCGTCACGCTCACCTTTGTTGATGATGATGCGATGGGTGAAGGGGTTGGGGTCCATGCCGATCAACTCGGCCACTTCAACCTTTTCGTTGACCAGTGCCGACGAGTTGAGCAACTCGCGCAGCCGAACGTTCTGCTCGGTCAGGGAGGCAAGCTTTTGCATGCGCCCCTGCAACAGCAGGTTTTCGCTTTTGAGTTTTTCGTTTTCGGCGACGAGTTCGGTGCGGCTGCCAAACTGGCTGGCCACACCCTGGAATAGCCGCTGTGGCAGGTCGGTGATCCAGTAAGACTGCATCAGCACCAGCGACATCTGGCTACGCACTGGCTTGAGCAGTGTGAAGCGGGCGTCGACCACCATCAGCGCGACCGAAAGCACGACCAGCACCAACAAGCGCACGCCCAGTGAGGGACCCTTGGTGAAAAGCGGTTTAATAAGCCGCTCCTCCCAGGCAAATGTTCTCTTTATTCATACGGCATCAAACCGGCCTGGATGCAGACTGACAGAAGATAAACGCGAACAGGCAGCACTGCAAAGTGCCGCCTGCGCGCTCAACAGCATGAAGGCGATCCGGCGACTTATTCGCTGGAAAGCAGATCCATGGTGTGTTTATCCATCATTTCCAATGCACGGCCACCGCCGCGAGCAACGCAGGTCAACGGGTCTTCGGCGACGATCACCGGCAGACCGGTTTCCTGGGCCAGCAACTTGTCGAGGTCACGCAGCAAGGCGCCACCACCGGTCAGTACCAGACCACGTTCGGCGATATCGGACGCCAGCTCCGGAGGCGATTGCTCCAGTGCACTCTTCACGGCCTGAACGATGGTAGCCAGGGACTCTTGCAGAGCTTCCAGCACTTCGTTGGAGTTCAGGGTAAATGCGCGTGGAACGCCTTCGGCCAGGTTACGGCCACGAACGTCAACTTCACGAACTTCGCCGCCCGGGTAGGCAGTACCGATTTCCTGCTTGATGCGCTCGGCAGTGGACTCGCCGATCAGGCTGCCATAGTTGCGACGAACGTAAGTGATGATCGCTTCGTCGAAGCGGTCGCCGCCAACCCGTACGGATTCGGCGTAAACCACACCGTTCAGGGAGATCAGCGCGATTTCGGTGGTACCGCCACCGATATCCACCACCATCGAACCGCGAGCTTCTTCCACCGGCAGGCCGGCACCGATCGCAGCGGCCATCGGCTCTTCGATCAGGAATACCTCACGGGCACCGGCACCGAGGGCCGACTCACGGATGGCACGACGCTCAACCTGGGTGGATTTGCAAGGAACGCAGATCAACACGCGAGGGCTAGGCTGCAGGAAGCTGTTTTCGTGAACCTTGTTGATGAAGTACTGCAGCATCTTTTCGCAGACGCTGAAGTCGGCGATCACGCCGTCCTTCATCGGACGAATGGCAGCAATGTTGCCCGGCGTACGACCAAGCATGCGCTTGGCTTCGGTGCCGACAGCAACAACACTTTTCTGGTTACCGTGTGTCCGAATGGCCACAACCGATGGCTCATTCAGGACGATACCGCGCTCGCGCACGTAAATAAGGGTGTTGGCAGTGCCCAGGTCAATGGAAAGATCGCTGGAAAACATGCCACGCAGTTTCTTGAACATGGGAAAGGGACCCTAGGCAACGCGTGGGTAAAAAAGTGCGGCAAACTCTAACAACGACAGGGATTTTGGGCAAGGCGCCAATATGTTAAATTGACCGCTTTTCTGTGCACCAAGCCCCACAATCGCGGCCTTATGACCGTAGAAGTGCGGTAGTGTTCCGACAATCTAACACACGGACGCCGTCCGTTTTGTTTTCCACTGGAGAATCCCGATGGCACTAGAACGCTCCGACGTGGAAAAAATCGCTCATCTGGCCTGTCTTGGCCTCAATGATGCCGATCTTCCACATATCACTTCGGCCCTCAACAGCATTCTCGGACTGGTCGACGAAATGCAGGCGGTCAATACCGACGGTATCGAACCGCTGGCCCACCCACTGGAAGCCAGCCAGCGCCTGCGTGCGGACGTCGTGACCGAGACCAATCATCGCGAGGCTTACCAGTCCATCGCACCAGCGGTCGAAAACGGCCTGTACCTGGTTCCGAAAGTCATCGACTAAAGGGAAAGAGCCTGCAATGCATCATTTGACTCTGGCCGAGATCGCCCGCGGACTCGCCGATAAAAAATTTTCTTCCGAAGAACTGACCAAAGTCCTGCTGGCGCGCATCGCCCAGCTCGATCCTCAGCTCAACAGTTTCATCAGCATCACCGAAGACCTGGCGCTGCAGCAGGCGAAAGCCGCTGACGCACGCCGGGCCAATGGTGAGAGCGGCGCCCTGCTCGGCGTACCGATCGCCCACAAAGACCTGTTCTGCACACAGGGCATCCGTACCAGCTGCGGCTCGAAGATGCTCGACAACTTTAAAGCACCGTACGACGCCACCGTCGTCGCCAAGCTGGCCGCTGCCGGGGCCGTGACCCTGGGCAAGACCAACATGGACGAGTTCGCCATGGGCTCGGCCAACGAGTCGAGCTATTACGGCGCGGTGAAAAACCCGTGGAACCTGGAGCACGTTCCGGGCGGTTCGTCGGGTGGATCCGCTGCTGCGGTTGCCGCTCGTCTGTTACCTGCGGCCACCGGCACCGACACCGGGGGCTCCATTCGTCAGCCCGCGGCACTGACCAACCTCACTGGCCTGAAACCGACGTACGGTCGTGTATCGCGCTGGGGCATGATCGCTTACGCCTCCAGCCTCGATCAGGGCGGTCCGTTGGCACGCACAGCCGAAGACTGCGCAATTTTGTTGCAAGGTATGGCCGGCTTCGATCCGAACGACTCCACCAGCATCGACGAACCCGTACCGGACTACAGCGCCAGCCTGAACGGTTCGCTGCAAGGCCTGCGTATCGGTGTGCCTAAAGAGTATTTCAGTGCCGGCCTCGACCCGCGTATCGCCGACCTGATCCATAACAGCGTCAAGGAACTGGAAAAGCTCGGTGCCGTGGTCAAGGAAATCAGCCTGCCGAACATGCAGCACGCGATTCCTGCGTACTACGTGATCGCCCCGGCGGAAGCCTCTTCGAACCTGTCGCGTTTCGACGGCGTGCGTTTCGGCTACCGCTGCGAAAACCCGAAAAACCTGGAAGACCTGTACAAGCGTTCCCGTGGCGAAGGTTTCGGCCCGGAAGTGCAGCGCCGGATCATGGTCGGTGCCTACGCGCTGTCGGCCGGTTACTACGACGCCTACTACCTGAAGGCGCAGAAGATTCGTCGCTTGATCAAGAACGACTTCATGGCAGCCTTCAATGAGGTCGACATCATCCTCGGCCCGACCACGCCGAACCCGGCCTGGAAGCTCGGCGCCAAGAACAGCGACCCGGTCGCTGCGTACCTGGAAGACGTCTACACCATCACCGCCAACCTCGCCGGCCTGCCGGGCTTGTCCATGCCTGCCGGGTTTGTCGATGGTCTGCCGGTCGGCGTGCAACTGCTAGCCCCGTATTTCCAGGAAGGCCGCCTGTTGAACGTTGCCCACCAGTATCAGTTGAACACTGACTGGCACACCCGCACCCCAACCGGCTTCTGAGGAGACACACATGCAATGGGAAGTCGTGATCGGGCTGGAGATTCACACCCAGCTCACCACCCGGTCGAAAATCTTTTCCGGTAGTTCCACCACTTTCGGTTCCGAGCCGAACACCCAGGCCAGCCTGATTGACCTGGGCATGCCTGGTGTATTGCCGGTGCTGAACCAGGAAGCGGTGCGCATGGCGGTGATGTTCGGTCTGGCAATTGACGCCGAGATCGGCCAGCACAACGTGTTCGCCCGTAAAAACTATTTCTATCCGGATCTGCCGAAGGGCTACCAGATCAGCCAGATGGAATTGCCGATTGTCGGCAAGGGCCACCTGGACATCGCTCTGGAAGACGGCACGGTCAAACGCGTCGGCATCACCCGTGCGCACCTGGAAGAAGACGCCGGCAAGAGCCTGCACGAAGAATTCAGCGGTGCCAGCGGCATAGACCTGAACCGTGCCGGCACACCGCTGCTGGAAATCGTCTCCGAACCGGACATGCGCAGCGCCAAGGAAGCCGTGGCTTACGTCAAGGCGATCCACGCCCTGGTGCGCTACCTCGGCATCTGCGACGGCAACATGGCCGAAGGCTCGCTGCGTTGCGACTGCAACGTGTCGATCCGTCCGAAAGGTCAGGTCGAGTTCGGCACCCGCTGCGAGATCAAGAACGTCAACTCGTTCCGCTTCATCGAGAAGGCGATCAACACTGAAATTCAGCGTCAGATCGAGTTGATCGAAGACGGCGGCAAGGTGATCCAGCAGACTCGCCTGTACGATCCGAACAAGGACGAAACCCGTCCGATGCGCAGCAAAGAGGAAGCCAACGACTACCGTTACTTCCCCGATCCGGACCTGCTGCCGGTGGTGATTGAGAACTCGTTCCTCGATGACGTGCGCGCCACCCTGCCTGAGTTGCCGCCGCAGAAACGCGAGCGCTTCCAGGAGCAGTTCGGTCTGTCGGTCTACGACGCCAGCGTCCTGGCCACCAGCCGCGAGCAAGCCGATTACTTCGAAAAAGTCGCAAGCATCGGCGGCGACGCCAAGCTGGCGGCCAACTGGGTCATGGTTGAACTGGGCAGCCTGTTGAACAAGCAAGGCCTGGACATCGAAGAGTCGCCAGTTTCCGCAGAGCTTCTGGGCGGCATGCTCCTGCGCATCAAGGACAACACCATCTCCGGCAAGATCGCCAAGGTAGTGTTTGAAGCCATGGCCAACGGCGAAGGCAGCGCGGACGAGATCATCGACAAGCGCGGCCTCAAGCAAGTGACCGACACCGGTGCGATCTCGGCCGTGCTGGACGAAATGCTGGCGGCCAACGCCGAACAGGTTGAGCAATATCGCGCGGCAGACGAAGCCAAACGCGGCAAGATGTTCGGCTTCTTCGTCGGCCAGGCCATGAAAGCCTCCAAAGGCAAGGCCAACCCGCAACAGGTCAACGAACTGCTCAAAAGCAAGCTCGAAGGCTGATGAGAATGGAGCCAGATATTACGCCTGGCTCAACCCCTTGTAGGAGCAAGCTTGCTCGCGATGGAGTGTCAGCCGGCATCAATGTAGCTGACACACCATCGCGAGCAGGCTCGCTCCTACAATTGTTTCGGGAAATCTTTCTATGAAGCGTCTGCTCATCGCTAGCGCCCTGCTCTCTCTGCTGGCCGGTTGCGCCAGCACCGACACCATCGATCCACACGGATACGATAAAACCGGCATGGCCTCGTATTACGGCGCCAAACACCAAGGCAAACGCACCGCCAGCGGCGAGCGTTTCGACAAGAATACCCTGACCGCCGCCCATCGCCAGTTGCCCTTCGGCACGCGGGTGAAAGTCACTAATCTGAACAACGACAAGTCCTGCGTGGTGCGCATCAATGATCGTGGGCCACACACCCGTGGGCGCCTGATCGACCTGTCCCATGAAGCCGCCGAACGTTTGGGCATGCTCAAGAGCGGCACCGCACGAGTTCGCGTGCAAGCCCTCGACTGAAAGACGGAGCCCCGACCATTTTCGGACTAGCCGATTTACCCCTGATCAGCGTGATCGAATTGCTCAGCGGGCTGGTGCTGTTGATTGCCGGCGCCGAAATGATGGTGCGCGCCGCGGTGCGCCTGGCCGCGCGCCTGCATGTGCGACCGCTGATCATCGGCCTGACCATCGTCGCCCTCGGCAGCAGCGCACCGCAGATGGCGGTGAGCTTGCAAGCGACCCTGGCGCACAACGCCGACATCGCCGTCGGCAGCGTGATCGGCAGCAGCATCTTCAACATCCTCGTCACCCTCGGGTTGTCGGCGCTGATCATCCCGCTGCGGGTTTCACGGCAATTGGTGCGCCTGGACATTCCCCTGATGATCGGCGCCAGCCTGCTGGTGTTCGTGCTGGCGTGGAATGAACAACTGACCCGAGCTGACGGTGTGATGCTGTTGGCAGCACTGCTGCTATATCTCGCCTTGTTGCTGCGCCAGTCGCGGCATTCGGTGCGTCCGGTATCCAGTCATGACCAGATGGAGCAAGCACCGTGGATCAGCAGCTTGCTGATGATGGCCGTCGGTTTGGCAATGCTGGTATACGCCGGGCATTTGCTGCTGGGTGCGGCGGTATCGGTCGCCACCGACCTCGGGCTGTCGGAGCGGATCATCGGTCTGACCATCGTCGCCATCAGCACGTCGCTGCCGGAACTCGCTACCTCGCTGATCGCCGCGTTGCGCGGTGAGCGGGAGATTGCCGTGGGCAACGTGATCGGCAGCAACCTGTTCAACCTCTTGGGTGTGCTGGGCGTCACAGCGTTGATCGCGCCATCGCCGCTGTCGGTATCGCCCAACGCCCTGGATTTCGACCTGCCGGTGATGCTCGGCGTCGCTGCGCTGTGCCTGCCGGTGTTCTATTCCGGTTACCGGGTGACCCGCGCCGAAGGTCTGCTGTTTTTGGGCTTGTACCTGGCTTACGGTCTGCACGTGGTGTCGTTCACCACCGGCATGCCGCTGGCGGGCAAGCTTGAACATCTGATGCTGTTTTTCGTCCTGCCGGCGCTGGTGGCGTACTTGCTATTCACCTCGCTGCGCGCCTGGCGTCGCCAACACCACAAGAGGGAATTGCCATGACCGAAAATAAAAAAACCGGCGTTGAAGTACGTCGCCAAGTGATGGGTGACGCCTTCGTCGACCGCGCATTGGGCAATGCCACCGAATTCACCCAGCCGCTGCAGGATTTCGTCAATGAGCATGCTTGGGGCGGTGTGTGGAATCGTGAAGGGTTGCCACTGAAAACCCGTAGCCTGATCACCCTTGCCGCGTTGACGGCGTTGAAGTGTCCGCAGGAGTTGAAAGGTCATGTGCGTGGTGCGCTGAACAACGGCTGCACTGTGGAAGAGATTCGCGAGGCGCTGCTGCATTGCGCGGTGTATGCCGGCGTGCCGGCGGCGATCGATGCATTTCGGGCGGCTCAGGAAGTGATTGATAGCTACCAGAAGCCGGAGTAAGCAGGCCCATCGCCTTCGCGGGCAAGCCTCGCTCCTACAAGGATTGCGCAGATCCCTGTAGGAGCGAGGCTTGCCCGCGAATGGATCTAAAGAACACTGATGATTCTGAAGCTAGATCCACCCACCCCACTGCAACAAAAAGATCCCGATGTTGGTGGTGATCGCCGCCATCAGCGTGGTGATGACGATGATCGCCGCCGCCAGCTCATGGTTGCCATTCGCCGCCCGGGCCATGACGAAACTCGCCGCGGCGGTCGGGCTGCCGAAGTACAGAAACAGAATCCCCAGCTCCGCCCCGCGAAAGCCCCAGAGCCACGCACCCAGTGTTGCGAGCACTGGCAGGCCGAGCATTTTCACCAGGCTTGAACTCAGCGCCAACCTGCCGCTTTTGCGCAACGCCGCCAGCGACAGCGTGCCGCCGATGCAGATCAGCGCCAATGGCAACGTGGTTTGCGCCAGGTACTGGCCAGAGGTTTCCAGCCATCCTGGCAAGCCGATCTTGAAATACGCGAACGGCGCCGCCGCGATGACACTGATGATCAGCGGATTGCTGAATACGCTTTTGCAGATGCTCCACGGGTCGGACTTGATCACCGGGCTGTACACCGCCAGGACGATGGTCGACAAGGTGTTGTAGAACAGGATCACCAGCGCCGCGAGAATCGCGCCGAGGGAAATCCCGTAGTCGCCGTACATGCTCGCCGCCAGCGCGAGGCCGATCACCCCGTTGTTGCCGCGAAAAGCTCCCTGCGTATAGATCCCGCGGTCTTCGCGCGGACACTTGATAATTGCCCAGACCCAGGCAATGGCAAAGCACACCAGGGTCGCCAGGGAGAAATAGATCAATAGCGCCGGTTGCAACGCAGCGTTCAGGTCGGCATGCAGAATGCCCAGGAACAGCAATGCCGGCATGGTGACGTTGAACACCAGGGACGATGCGGTGTGGATGAAGTTGTCGTTGATCCAGTCGATGCGCTTGAGCAACACCCCCAGAAACAGCATGGCAAACACCGGTGCGGTGATGTTCAGGGTTTCGAGGAAGATTGCCAGCATGCCGGGGAGGACCTTGAGGTGGGCGTCGTTAGGGGCTAATGATAAGCCACCAAGGACATCGGCGTCTGGTAGTCTGCCTTCGCGAGCAAGCCCGCTCCCACATTGGATCTCCATACGACGCAGATTATATGTGGGAGCGGGCTTGCTCGCGAAGCAGGCGACTCGGTCTTAGGTGATCGGCGCCGGGTTGAACAGGGTGATGTCGTTATGCAGTTTGTGCCGCTCCGCCCATGTCTGCTTCTTGCCGCTGGCCACGTCCAGGTAGTAGTGGAACAACTCCCAGCCAAGGTCTTCGATAGAAGCGCGTCCGGTAGCAATGCGCCCGGCGTCGATGTCGATCAGGTCCGGCCAGCGCTGCGCCAATTCAGTCCGGGTCGACACCTTCACCACTGGCGCCATGGCCAGCCCGTAAGGCGTGCCGCGACCGGTAGTAAACACATGCAGGTTCATTCCCGCTGCCAACTGCAACGTCCCGCAGACAAAGTCGCTGGCTGGGGTCGCGCAGAAGATCAGACCTTTCTCCTTGAAACGCTCGCCAGGGCCGAGCACACCAGTGATCGCACTGCTGCCGGACTTGACGATCGAGCCCAACGACTTCTCGACAATGTTCGACAACCCGCCCTTCTTGTTGCCCGGCGTTGTGTTGGCACTACGGTCCGCTTCGCCCTTGGCCAGGTAACGATCGTACCAATCCATTTCCCGCACCAACTCCTGAGCGACTTCCCTGGTTTGCGCCCGTGAAGTCAGCAGGTAGATCGCGTCGCGCACTTCGGTCACTTCCGAAAACATCACCGTCGCACCGGCGCGCAACAACAGATCCGAGGCATAGCCCAAGGCCGGGTTGGCGGTGATTCCAGAAAATGCATCACTGCCGCCACACTGCATGCCCAGGATCAGCTCGGACGCCGGTACGGTTTCCCGGCGGCGTTGATCGAGCTTCTTCAAGCGGGTTTCAGCCAGTGCCATGATCTGCTCGATCATCTCGGTAAAACCGTGACTGGAATCCTGCAGGCGATACAGCCACGGCTCGCTCAAATCCACCGAGCTGTCGCCTTCGTGCATCACCTGCCCAGCCTGCAATTTCTCGCAGCCCAGGCTGATTACCAACGCTTCGCCGCCCAGGTTCGGGTTGCGCGCCAGGTTGCGCACAGTGCGAATCGGGATGTACGCGTCAGTGGCGGTAATTGCCACGCCACACCCGTAACTGTGGGTCAGCGCCACCACGTCATCGACGTGTGGGTACTTGGGCAACAACTCGTCCTTGATGCGCTTGACCGCGTGATCCAGCACACCGGTCACGCACTGCACCGTGGTGGTGATGCCAAGAATGTTGCGCGTGCCGACGGTTCCGTCGGCATTGCGATAACCCTCGAAGGTATAGCCTTCCAGCGGTGCTTGCGCGGCCGGCACTTCGGTGGATAGCGGCAGGCTGTCCAGCGGCGGCGCGGTCGGCATGCGCAGTTGATCTTCCTTGACCCAGCTGCCGCGCGGTATCGGCTGCAACGCGTAGCCAATGGTCTGGCCGTAACGAATTACCTGGCCACCCTCGGGAATGTCCTCCAGGGTGACCTTGTGGCTCTGTGGAACGAAGTCCACGGTGACCAGGCCATCCGCAAACTCAGTGCCGGCGGGCACGCCTTGGTCATTGACCACGATCACTACGTTGTCCCGCTCGTGCAGGCGGATGTAGCGCGGCGAGTCGGAATGTTCAATCAACTGCATGACGCCGCTCCTCAGGAATGCGCTTGAGACAATTTATTGTTGGTTTCTGGACCATTGAGCGGTGGCTCTTTGAGCACCACACGCTTGATCGGACCCACGATGACCAGATAGCTGAACACCGCGACCAGTGCGTTGCAACCGACAAACACCAGCGCCCATTTGAACGAACCGGTGGAGCTGATGATGTAACCGATGACGATCGGGGTGGTGATCGAGGCGAGGTTACCGAACATGTTGAAAAGGCCACCGCTCAAACCGGCGATCTGTTTCGGCGATGTGTCGGACACCACGGCCCAGCCCAGTGCGCCCACGCCTTTGCCAAAGAACGCCAGGGCCATGAAGCCCACGACCATCCATTCGATGTCGACGTAGTTACAGGCCACAATGCTGCTGGAGACCAACAGACCGGCGATGATCGGCGCCTTGCGGGCGAAGGTCAGGGAATGGCCCTTGCGCAGCAGGTAATCGGAAATCACGCCGCCAAGCACACCACCGATAAAGCCGCAGATCGCCGGCAACGAGGCAATGAACCCGGCCTTGAGAATGGTCATGCCGCGCTCTTGCACCAGGTACACCGGGAACCAGGTCAGAAAGAAGTAGGTGATGCCGTTGATGCAGTACTGACCCAGGTACACGCCAAGCATCATGCGGTTGGTCAGTAGCTGGCGGATGTAGTCCCACTTCGGACCGTCGACCTTTTTACCTTTGCCTTTGTCCTGGTCCATGTCGACCATGCCGCCGTTGTCGGCGATGTGCTTGAACTCGGCGTCATTGATCCTCGGGTGCTGGCGCGGACTGTGGATAACTTTCAGCCAGATCAGCGAGAAGATGATGCCGATCACGCCCATGACGATGAACACGTGCTGCCAGCCGAAGCTGTAGACGATCCAGCCCATCAGTGGTGCGAACAATACCGTGGCAAAGTATTGCGCCGAATTGAAGATCGCCGAGGCCGTACCGCGTTCAGCGGTCGGGAACCAGGCCGCGACGATGCGTGCGTTGCCGGGGAAGGACGGTGCTTCGGCCAGCCCCACCAGGAAGCGCAGCATGAACAACGCAACGATCGCCGTGGACATTCCGAACTCGCCGACATAACCCTGCAGCACGGTGAACACCGACCAGGTGAAGATGCTCAGCGCGTAGATTTTTTTCGAACCGAAACGGTCAAGCAGCCAGCCACCGGGAATTTGCCCGGCCACGTAGGCCCAACCGAATGCGGAGAAGATGTAACCGAGAGTGACCGCGTCAATGCCGAGGTCTTTTTGCAGACTGGAGCCAGCGATTGCGATGGTCGCCCGGTCGGCGTAGTTGATCGTGGTCACCAGGAAAAGCATGAGCAGGATCAAATAGCGGACGTGAGTCGGCTTCTGGGTCGATTGCATGTAGATGTACTCCCACTGATTATTTTTATGCGGGGTGAATCTTTATCGCTCCTTGTAGGAGCGAGCCTGCTCGCGATGGGAGTCAACGATGACGCGGGGCATCAGGTTGACCGCCGCGACCTCAAGACCTTCGCGAGCAAGCTCGCTCCTACAGGAATCGCGGTATCGATGCCGATACCGCGGTGTTGCATTACGAGCCGATGTAGCTGGTTTTTACGACTGTGTAGAACTCTTGCGCATAACGGCCTTGCTCACGTGATCCATAGGATGAACCTTTACGCCCGCCGAACGGAACGTGGTAATCCACGCCGGCGGTCGGCAGATTGACCATCACCATTCCGGCCTGGGAGTGGCGTTTGAAGTGGTTGGCGTACTTCAACGATGTGGTGGCGATGCCTGCCGACAGACCGAACTCGGTGTCGTTGGCCATGGCCAATGCAGCTTCGTAGTCAGCCACGCGGACGACGTTGGCCACCGGACCGAAGATCTCTTCGCGGCTGATGCGCATCGATGCTTCGCTGTCGGCAAACAGGGTTGGCGCAAGGAAGTAACCTTCGGTGTCGCAGGTCACCAGACCACCACCGCTGACCAGACGTGCACCTTCGGACTGGCCGATGTCGATGTACTTCATGTCCTGTTCAAGCTGCGCTTGGGAAACCACCGGGCCGATGTCGGTGCCGGCTTTCAGCGCGTGGCCGACCTTGATCGATTTCATGCGCTCGGCCACGGCTTCAACGAACTGGTCGTGGATGCCGGCAGTGACGATAAAGCGGCTCGAAGCGGTGCAACGTTGGCCGGTGGAGTAGAACGCGCTCTGCACCGACAACTCGACCGCTTGCTTGAGGTCGGCATCGTCGAGAATGATCTGCGGGTTCTTGCCGCCCATTTCCAGCTGGACCTTGGCCTGACGCGACACGCAACTAACGGCGATCTGACGACCGACGCCAACGGAACCGGTGAAGCTGATGCCATCGACTTTCGGGCTGTTGACCAGCGCTTCACCGACCACACGACCGCTGCCCATCACCAGGTTGAACACGCCGGCCGGGAAGCCTGCGCGAGAGATGATTTCGGCCAGTGCCCAGGCGCAACCCGGTACCAAATCCGCAGGCTTGAGCACGACGCAGTTGCCGTAGGCCAGAGCCGGGGCGATTTTCCACGCAGGGATCGCAATCGGGAAATTCCACGGAGTGATCAGGCCAACCACACCCAATGCTTCACGTGTCACTTCGACGTTCACACCCGGACGCACCGACGGCAGATAGTCGCCGGACAGACGTAGGGTTTCACCGGCGAAGAATTTGAAGATGTTACCGGCGCGGGTCACTTCGCCGATGGCTTCGGGCAGGGTCTTGCCCTCTTCCCGGGCCAGCAGGGTGCCGAGCTCTTCGCGACGGGCGAGGATTTCGGTGCCGACTTTATCCAGGGAGTCGTGACGTGCCTGGATACCGGACGTGGACCACGCTGGAAATGCGGCACGGGCAGCGTCGATGGCAGCGTTGACCTGGGCCAGGTCAGCCTTGGCGTAGTCGCCGATGGTGTCGCTCAATTCCGACGGGTTGATGTTGGCCGAGTAATCGGCACCGGCGACCCATTCACCGTTGATGTAGTTGTCGTAACGTTTTGCATCTGTCACGGGACTGCCCTCGAAACAAAAAGCCTTACGCAAAAGGCCGCTGAATACTCAGCGGCCTCGTTCAATTTGATGTGTTACTGCGCACCTTGCTTGTCGATCAACGCGGCGAGCATTTCGTACTCTTCGCCGGTCAGGTCGGTCAGCGGTGCACGCACAGGGCCTGCGTCATAGCCGGCGATTTTTGCCCCGGCCTTGACGATGCTCACGGCGTAGCCGGCCTTGCGGTTGCGGATGTCCAGGTACGGCAGGAAGAAGTCATCGATGATCTTGCCGACGGTGGCGTGATCTTCGCGAGCGATCGCGTGGTAGAAATCCATCGCGGTTTTCGGGATGAAGTTGAACACCGCCGAGGAGTAGACCGGCACACCCAGTGCCTTGTAGGCCGCGGCGTAGACTTCGGCGGTTGGCAAACCGCCCAGGTAGCTGAAGCGATCACCGAGGCGGCGACGGATCGACACCATCAATTCGATATCACCCAGGCCATCCTTGTAGCCGATCAGGTTCGGGCAGCGCTCGGCCAGGCGTTCCAGCAGCGGCGCGGTCAGGCGGCAGACGTTTCGGTTGTAAACCACAACACCGATGTTGACCGATTTGCACACGGCTTCAACGTGGGCGGCAACGCCGTCCTGGCTGGCTTCGGTCAAATAGTGCGGCAGCAGCAACAGGCCTTTGGCGCCCAGACGCTCGGCTTCCTGAGCGTATTCGATGGCTTGACGGGTCGAACCGCCAACGCCGGCCAGAATCGGCACGCTGGTAGCGCAGGTGTCGACGGCGGTCTTGATGATTTCCGAATATTCGCTGGCCGCCAGGGAGAAGAACTCACCGGTGCCGCCTGCGGCGAATAGGGCCGAGGCGCCGTATGGGGCCAGCCATTCCAGACGTTTGATGTAGCCCGCGCGGTTGAAATCGCCCTGAGCATTGAAATCGGTGACCGGGAAAGACAGCAGACCGGCAGAAAGGATGGACTTCAGTTCTTGTGGATTCATTATTCGAACACCCTGGGTAGCGACGTTTGTGAGAAGACTGATCAGCCTGCGCTGAAGTTGTAGGTCATCGTACAACTTAAAATACAACCGTCAACTGCATTTCATCGCTGTGGGTGAAAATTGTTCGACAAGAACGTTTGAAGACCGGGTTTCATGGCCTTTGAGTGGGGGGGGCGGAGTTGGTGCGACAAACGGCTCTACAGAGATACGTTGTCGGGAGATTCGGCCAGACAATCAGTGGAGTGGCTGACGGTTTTGTGGATGACGTATGACCCCTTCGCGGGCAAGCCTCGCTCCTACAGGAACGGCGCAAACCTGTAGGAGCGAGGCTTGCCCGCGAAGGCAATCTGAAAGGCGACAAATGACCTCGCCTGAAATCTTACCCCCGCTGCGCCTCAGCCTCTTCATGGGCATGACGTAGCCGTTCCCGGCTGTTGGTCAGGTGCAGGCGCATGGCCGCGCGGGCGGCGTCGGAGTCTTGGCGGGCAATCGCGTCGTAGATCTCCTCGTGCTCACGGCTCAGGCGATTCATGTAGTGCTGCTGATCGTCATGGGCCAGCCGCGCGGAGTTGAGACGGGTGCGCGGGATGATGCTGGTACCCAGGTGAGTCATGATGTCTGTGAAGTAACGGTTGCCGGTGGCCAGCGCAATCTGCAGGTGGAACTGGAAGTCCGAGGCCACGGCATCGCTGGCGTGGGAGACACTTTCATTCAGCGCATCCAGTGCAGCCCTCATCAGACCAAGCTGCTCGGCGCTGCGGCGTTGCGCGGCGAGGCCTGCGGACTCCACTTCCAGGCTGATGCGCAGTTCCAGAATCGCCAACACGTCACGCAAGGTGACCACGGTCGCCGGGTCGATGCGAAAACCGCTCGGGCTCGGGGTATCGAGCACGAAGGTGCCGATGCCGTGGCGGGTTTCAACCTGGCCGGCCGCCTGCAAACGGGAAATCGCCTCGCGCACCACCGTGCGGCTAACGCCATGGGCGTCCATGATTGCCGACTCGGTGGGCAATTTGTCGCCACGCTTGAGGTGACCGTCGCGAATCTGCTCGGACAGCACCGTCACCAGTTCCTGAGCGAGGCTGCGGCGCTTGCGAGGGAGGCGTGGTGCGTCGATCGGGTTTTCCATGGTGAACATCTGTCTCGAAAAATTCGGCTGAAACCGCATCATAGCTCAACGCGGTTGTACGATCACCACCACCTCCCTCTCGTAGGAGCGAGGCTTGCCCGCGAAGGCCGTTACGCGGTCTCTATTTATGAGCGCGTTATCGTTCTTCGCGGGCAAGCCCCGCTCCTACTGGGGCTGTGGGGTTTATGCGGTCACGGTCTGATCCACCAGATGGCCGTTGTCGATTCGAACATGCCGCGGATGGAAACGCTTGAGGCTGCTGCGATGGCCGACGCTAACGATGCTCAGCCCTGGCAGCTGATCGATCAGCGCCTGATAGAGCGACGCCTCGTCTTCTTCATCCATCGCCGATGTCGCTTCGTCCATGTATAGCCATTGCGGTGCGTAAAGCAGCGCGCGGGCAAAGGCCAGGCGTTGTTGCTCACCCGGCGAGAGCATGCGCTGCCAGTGATTGGCTTCGTCCAGACGCGCTACCAGATGCGGCAAGCGGCAGGTTTCCAGTACGTGCACGTATCGCTCGGTCTGATAGGTGTCGCTGGCCTGTGGATAACTCAGCGCTTCACGCAGGGTGCCAATGGGCAAATAAGGTTTTTGCGGCAGGAACAGATAACGCGCCGCTGGCAAGCGAATGCTGCCGTGTCCCATCGGCCACAGGTGCCCCATTGTCCGTAGCAGGGTCGACTTGCCGCTGCCGGAACGACCGCTGAGCATGACCCGCTCGCCCTCTTCTACGGTCATGTCGGCATTGGTCAATAAGTGACGACCGTCCGCGAGATCGAGGCCAAGGTTGTGCACTTTCAACGCATCCCCCTGATTCTGCACGTCAATGGCTGGCGCACGTTCTTCGTTGTCGCTCATGGCCTGACGGAAGCTCAGCAAACGATCACAGGTGGCGCGCCAGGAGGCGAGGCTCTGGTATGCACTGATGAACCAGCTGAAACTTTCCTGCACGTTGCCGAACGCCGAGCTGATCTGCATCAGCTCGCCGAGTTCGATTTTGCCGGACAAGTAACGCGGGGAAGCGACGATGAACGGAAAGATGATGGCGGCCTGACTGTAACCGGCAGTGAAGAATGTCAGGCGCTTGGACACCTTCATGATGTCCCAGAAATTATGCCAGACCATCCCGAAGCGACTGCTCAACCGACGATGTTCGTTGGGTTCGCCGTTGTACAGCGCGATACTTTCGGCATTCTCGCGAATCCGCACCATGGAGAAACGCAAATCGGCTTCGAAGCGTTGTTGTTGGTTGTTCAGGCCGATCAAGCGACGACCGATCAAATGCGTCAGCCAACTGCCCACAACGGCATAAACCAGTACGCACCAGAACATGTAGCCGGGAATGGTGAAACCCCATACTTCGATACTGCCTGACACGCCCCACAGAATGATCGAGAACGATACCAGGCTGACAATGTTGCGAAGTAAACCAATGCCCAGTTCCAGCGTGTTCGAGGTGAAGTTGTTGAGGTCTTCGGAAATCCGTTGGTCCGGGTTATCGGTGTAGCCACCCTGCTCCAGCTGGTAGTAATTCTTGTCGCCGAGCCAGCGGGAAAAATATTTCTCGGTGAGCCACGCCCGCCAGCGAATCGTCAGCATCTGCGTCAGGTAGAGCCGATACACCGCACCGACAATCGCGACGGCTGCGATCGCGCAGAAATACAGAATCAACTGCCAGAACGCCGCTTCGTCTTTCTTCTGCAGGGCATTGTAGAAATCCTTGTACCAGGTGTTGAACCACACCGAGATCCCTACGCTGACCAGCGACAATGCAATCACCGCGATCAGCAGCGTCCAGGCCTTGCCCTTCTCCTCGCTGCGCCAGTAAGGCGTGGTCATCGCCCAGACTTTTCGAAAAAACTGCCCGCGCACAGCATCGTTGACCGCGGAATATTCAGCGTTCTGATTCATGGATAAGGCTCAATAAAGAAAAGTACACGCACGAACCGATCATAGATGATCGGTTCGGATTGTCGCGAGGAACGGCCCGCATTCGTTCAGCGCAGGTTCAGCGACGAACCGGACGCTTCTGCAGTTTGCGCTGCAGCGTGCGGCGGTGCATGCCCAGGGCGCGGGCCGTGGCGGAGATGTTGCCTTCGTGCTCGGTCAGTACGCGCTGGATGTGCTCCCACTGCAAGCGGTCCACGGACATCGGGTTTTCCGGCACCAGGCTGTCGAGGTCGGCGTGTTCGGACAGCAGCGCGGCCAGCACGTCGTCGGCGTCGGCCGGTTTGCACAGGTAGTTGCAGGCACCGCGCTTGATCGCTTCCACGGCGGTTGCGATGCTCGAATAACCGGTGAGAATCACCACGCGCATTTCCGGGTCCATTTCCAGCAGCTTTGGCAACAGCACCAGGCCCGAATCGCCGTCCATTTTCAGATCCAGCGCAGCGTAGTCCGGCAGATCATTCTGGGCGATGGTCAGCCCCTCTTCGGCGGAACCTGCGGTGCTGACGCGAAAGCCACGGCGAGCCATGGCGCGGGCCATCACCCGAGTAAAGGTCGCATCGTCGTCGACCAGCAGCAAATGCGGCAGTTCTTCGCCTTCAACCTGGATTTCGTCACTCATGTTGGTCTCCTCGGGCGCCGTGGGGCAGGCGCAGCTCGGTGAGCGTGCCGCCTTCCTCATGACTATAGAGTTTCACTGAGCCGCCGGCGCGTGTCACGCTGGCCTTGCTCAAAAACAGGCCCAGGCCGAAACCTTTGCCCTTGGTGGTAAAAAACGGCTTGCCGATCTGCTCGGCGATGGCCAGCGGCACACCGGCACCGTGGTCGCGGATGCTGATGGTCAAATCTTCGGCATTCCAGTCCAGGGTCACTTGCAGTCCTTCAGGACAGGCATCCGCCGCGTTGTTCAGCAAATTCAGCAGCGCTTGGGTCAGGTCCGGCGGGGGCGCCATGCGCGGCACCGTGCCTTGGCCCAGGCGCTGGAAGCGATAACTGGCTTCCGGGCGCATCAGGTGCCAGCGATTGAGCGCTTCATCGAGCCAATCGGTGACGTCCTGCATCTCTACCGCCAATCGGCGATTGGCCTCGGCGGCGCGTACCAGTTGCTGCAACGTCTGCTTGCACAGTTTGACTTGATCCTGCAGCACGCTGAGGTCGTCCTGCAACATCGGGTCGTGATGATCCTGGCGCATTTCCTTGAGCAGTACGCTCATCGTCGCCAGCGGCGT
The DNA here is from genome assembly GCF_002277815.1 of Pseudomonas sp. ERMR1:02. Lineage (GTDB taxonomy): Bacteria > Pseudomonadota > Gammaproteobacteria > Pseudomonadales > Pseudomonadaceae > Aquipseudomonas. The sequence continues at coordinate 288,739 of NZ_NKJI01000006.1, read as the reverse complement.
CCCCAGCTCATGGGCGGCGCCCGCCGCCTGTGTGGCGACGGCCAGCAATTGCTGATCGCGCAGGCCTTCTTCGCGGCGGATCGCCCGCAATTCTTCCTGACGGCGTAGTTCTTCAGCCATGCGCGCGGCGAAGAACGTTATGACTGCCGCCGCCAGGGCGAAACTCAGCCACATCCCGTACACCTGCAAATTTTCCCGGGCGATCGGGAAGGTTTGCAACGGATAGAACCGCGCCAGCAGCAGGGTGTACATCGTTAGCGCGATGCCCGACAGAACCACCGAATAACGCCACGGAAGCGTCACCGCTGCAATGGTCAGCGGCACCAGATAGTAGGAGACGAAGGGGTTGGTCGAACCGCCGGAGAAATACAGCAAGGCGCTGTGGATAAACAGATCGCAAGCCAGTTGCACGGCGTACTCAAGTTCGGTGACCGGCCACGTAGTACGCAGGCGAATCGCTGTGAAAGCACACAGCAACATCGAGCAACCGAGGGTCGCGGCCAGTTGAAACCAGGGCAGTGGCAGCAGTTCGAGCCAGTAGGCCAGGCCCACGGAACCGGCCTGGGCGGCCAGCACCAACGTGCGGATGAACGTCAGCCGCCAGAGATTCTGGCGAGTGGCGGAAGTGATTTGAACGGGGGCGAGCATGAGCTCTCCTGATGAGCGCTCCAGGCGGATCGCAGGGAGTATAACCAAGCACAAGGGCTGACAGGCAAAAGTGCGGCAAACCGCCACATGGTCATCGGCGAAACACGTCCCTTGTAGCAGCTGGCGAAGCCTGCGTCCGGCTGCGAAGCAGTCGTAAAATCCGACACTGCGGTACTTCAGGAAAACCGCGCATACCGGATCTGCGGCTGCTTCGCAGCCGAACGCAGCCTTCGGCAGCTGCTACAAAGGATCGCGTCGATCTGTATAGAAGTTGTAACTGTGCGAACCGGATCATTGAAGCTAGAGTCTGATGATTTCACGCAGGCCCGGACCATTTCCTGCGCACCACCTTAGGAGCCTTCATGCACACATTCCGCCGCAGCGCTGCCCTCCTCGCCCTGAGTGTTGGCACTATCGCCAGCCTCCCGGCCTTGGCTGCCGACGAGCTTCACTACAACCAGATTTCCCTGCGCGCCGAAGTCAGCCAGGAAGTGGCTCGCGACCTGATGATCGTGACTCTCTACACCGAAGAACAAAACACCGATCCGGCCAAGCTCGCCGCCGACGTCAGCACCACCATGAACAAGGCGCTGGCCCAGGCCAGGCAGGTTAAAGACATCACCCTGCGCCAGGGCAGCCGCAACAGCTACCCGATCTATGACACCAAGGGCCAAAAAATTACTGGCTGGCGAGAGCGCGCTGAACTGCGCCTGGAAAGCACCGATTTCGCCGCACTGTCGAAGCTGACCGGTGAACTGCTCAACGACCTGAAGATGGGCGGCATGGACTTCGCCATCGCCACACCGACCCGCAAGGCCAGCGAAGACGCCCTGCTCAAGGACGCGGTGACTGCCTTCAAGGCTCGCGCCCAACTCGCCACCGACGCTCTGGGCGGCAAGGGCTACAAGATCGTCAATATGAACCTCAACAGCAACGGCTACCCGCAACCGTACATGCGCGCACCGATGATGATGAAAGCCGCCAGCATGGACAGCGCACCGGTGACCCCGGAAGTGGAAGCCGGCACCAGCCAGGTCAGCATGACCGCCGATGGTTCGATTGAAGTGCTGATGCCTTGATTCGTTAACCCGCAGGCAAAAAAGGCGATCACCCCGGTGATCGCCTTTTTTTTGCAATCAGCGTCTATGCTGAATCTGGGGATGGGCGGGCACACCCCAAAAAACGACATCAGTTGCACTTGGTAAAACTCACTGTGATCGACCCATACCAAGACAACGATAACCACTCCCATTCACCCATACTCACCCCCACAGGACGAGGGTATAAATAGGTAACACCCCCGCCCCACCCACGGGCATCCCGACGCTTGAGCGCACCATAAAGGTGCGCCAGTTGCACTACAAAAAAGCCGCGCAAACGTTAAAATGCGTCAGTTTTTACACAAATGCGACATTAAGGTACGTTCGTGCCACCGTTTAAGGCTTGTAGTCGCTCTGGATCTTGCATTGGGTATGGCCCCTGCATAAGTATCCGCAGGCACGACTCACGAGGTCGTCCTCAAATTAAAAAATGACAACAAAATCATGAGGCCACCATGCTTAAACACGCGGTCATTCCGTTTTTACTTGGCGCCAGCCTATTGGCTAGCGCGCCGTTCGCTCAAGCTGCGGGTAACCTGGTGTTCTGCTCTGAAGGTAGCCCGGCCGGTTTCGATCCAGGTCAGTACACCACCGGAACCGACTTCGACGCCTCTGCAGAAACCATGTTCAACCGCCTGACCCAGTTCGAGCGCGGCGGCACCGCCGTTATTCCTGGCCTGGCGACCAGCTGGGACGTCTCCACCGACGGCCTGACTTACACCTTCCACCTGCGCGAAGGCGTCAAGTTCCACACTACCCCGTACTTCAAGCCGACTCGTACCTTCAACGCCGACGACGTTCTGTTCACCTTTAATCGCATGATTAACAAGGATGACCCGTTCCGCAAAGCGTACCCGACCGAATTCCCGTACTTCACCGACATGGGGATGGACACCAACATCACCAAGATCGATAAAGTCGACGACAAGACTGTCAAGTTCACCCTCAAAGACGTTGATGCCGCGTTCATCCAGAACATGGCCATGAGCTTCGCCTCGATCCAGTCCGCCGAGTACGCTGCCCAGCTGCTCAAGGAAGGCAAGGCCGCCGACATCAACCAGAAGCCGGTAGGCACCGGCCCGTTCGTGTTCAAGAGCTACCAGAAAGACTCCAACATCCGCTACACCGGGAACAAGGACTATTGGAAGCCTGAAGACGTCAAGATCGACAACCTGATCTTCGCCATCACCACCGACCCGTCGGTGCGTATCCAGAAGCTGAAGAAGGGCGAGTGCCAGATCACTCTGTTCCCTCGTCCAGCCGACCTGAAAGCACTGCGCGAAGACAAGACCCTGAAGTTGCCTGACCAGGCTGGTTTCAACCTGGGTTACATCGCCTACAACGTGATGGATAAGGTCAAGGGCAGCAACGAGCCGAATCCGCTGGCCCAACTGAAAGTGCGTCAGGCACTGGACATGGCGGTCAACAAACAGCAGATCATCGACTCCGTGTACCAGGGCGCCGGCCAACTGGCCGTCAACGCCATGCCACCGACCCAGTGGTCCTACGACACCACCATCAAGGATGCGCCGTACAACCCTGAGAAAGCCAAAGAGCTGCTCAAGGAAGCCGGCGTGAAAGACGGCACCGAAATCGTACTCTGGGCGATGCCGGTACAGCGTCCGTACAACCCGAACGCTAAGCTGATGGCAGAAATGCTGCAGTCCGACTGGTCCAAGATCGGTCTCAAGGTCAAGATCCAGAGCTACGAGTGGGGCGAGTACATCAAGCGCTCCAAAGGTGGCGAAAACCAGGCAATGCTGATTGGCTGGAGTGGCGACAATGGTGATCCGGACAACTGGCTGAACGTGCTGTTCGGTTGCGACTCGCTGGAAGGCAACAACTTCTCCAAGTGGTGCTACAAGCCGTTTGACGACATCGTCAAACAAGCCAAGCGCACCTCGGATCAGGCCAAGCGCACCGATCTGTACAAGCAGGCGCAACACATCCTCAAAGATCAGACGCCAATGACACCTATCGCTCACTCGACGGTGTTCCAACCCATGCGCGCCGAAGTGCAGGACTTCAAGATCAGCCCATTTGGCTTGAACTCCTTCTACGGCGTAAGCGTCAGCAAATAAGGTTTGGCAACGGCGACGTTTCTGACGTCGCCGTTGCTTTATCTACCGAGAAAGCAGGAAACCACCTACATCCAAACCGACTGCTGACTACAGCAGAACGCTAGGACGCGTCGACTTTTCCCACAAGTCTTTCGGACTTTTCGCATTTACTGCCGGACTCACGGTTCATACCGTCGGGATCCGACCAGCTCATGCGTGGGTCATCGGTTTTTTTTGCTGCACGTCATGGCTTGAAACCAGTGAAGCCTCCACGTCCCCGGACGGGACGAAGGCTCATTGTCAAAACACCTAACGAGAGGGAGCGTCATGCGCCATACCTTGGCTTTATCCGCATTGCTGGGCACCGGCCTGTTGGCCGTCACCTCCATGAGTCAGGCCGCCAACAACAGCCTGGTGTTCTGCTCTGAAGGCAGTCCCGCCGGTTTCGATACGGCGCAGTACACCACTGCGACCGATAACGACGCCGCCGAGCCGCTGTACAACCGACTGGCAGAGTTTGAAAAAGGCGCGACCAATGTCGTACCGGGCCTGGCCACGAGTTGGGATATTTCCGAGGACGGCCTCAAGTACACTTTTCACCTGCGCCCTGAGGTGAAATTTCATACAACCAAGTACTTCACACCGACCCGCGACTTCAACGCCGATGACGTGCTGTTCACGTTCAATCGCATGCTCGACCCGCAACAACCTTTCCGTAAGGCTTATCCGACCGAGTTTCCGTATTTCAACGGTATGAGCCTGAACAAGAACATCGCCAAGGTCGAAAAGACCGGGCCGCTGACCGTGGTCATGACGCTCAACAGCGTGGACGCCGCGTTCATCCAGAACATCGCCATGAGCTTCGCCGCAATTCTCTCCGCCGAGTACGCCGACAAGCTGCTGGCCGAGGGCAAGCCGAGCGATATCAACCAGAAGCCCATCGGCACCGGGCCGTTCGTGTTCAAGAGCTACCAGAAAGACTCCAACATCCGTTACACCGGCAACAAGCACTACTGGGACCCGACCCGGGTCAAGCTCGACAATCTGATTTTCGCCATCAACACCGACGCCTCGGTGCGTGTGCAGAAGCTCAAGGCCAACGAGTGCCAGATCACCCTGCACCCGCGCCCTGCCGATGTGGCCGCATTGAAGAACGACCCGGCACTGCAACTGATCGAGAAACCGGGTTTCAACCTCGGCTACATCGCCTATAACGTGCGCCACAAACCCTTCGACCAGCTCGAAGTACGTCAGGCGCTGGACATGGCGGTGAACAAGCAAAGCATTCTCAACGCCGTTTACCAGGGCGCGGGACAACTGGCCGTCAACGCCATGCCACCGACCCAGTGGTCATACGATGAGACCATCAAAGACGCCGCCTACAACCCGGAAAAAGCCAGGGAACTGCTCAAGGCTGCTGGCGTGAAGGAAGGCACAGAAATCACCCTGTGGGCCATGCCGGTCCAGCGCCCGTACAACCCCAACGCCAAGTTGATGGCCGAGATGCTTCAGTCTGACTGGGCGAAGATCGGCCTCAAGGTCAAGATCGTCAGCTACGAATGGGGCGAGTACATCAAGCGCACCAAGAACGGCGAGCACGACATCAGCCTGATCGGCTGGACCGGTGACAACGGTGATCCGGATAACTGGCTCGGCACGCTGTACAGCTGCGACGCCATTGGTGGCAACAACTACTCCATGTGGTGTGATCCGGCTTACGACAAGATCATCAAGCAGGCCAAAGTCGTGACCGACCGCGACCAACGCACCCAGCTTTACAAACAGGCGCAGCAGTTACTCAAACAGCAGGTACCGATCACGCCAGTCGCCCACTCGACGGTCAACCAGCCGTTGAGCGCCAAAATCGAAGGGTTCAAGGTCAGCCCCTTCGGTCGCAACGTGTTCTCGGGTGTCAGCATCGATAAATAAAACCGTGTAGCTAAAACGCTGGGGGCGCATAACGCCCTCATGCAGGCGTATTGCCGTAATTCGCCCATCCGGCGGCGAGCAAACGTTTGCGATGCGCAAATGAGTTCCAAGCAAATAGCCGAACCATCAAAAAGGTCGGCATTAATAATAGAAAGTAAGGAGCTTCACCCATGAAACTGAGCAGCACCGCAATATTGGCCCTGGCCATCAGCAGCGTAACCGCCACGGCTTACGCAGAAACCCAAAGCCAGGCGTATACCCCGGTTACCGTGAATGAAAAAAGCGCCCAGGGCGAAGCCACCGGCTTCCTCGAAGGCCAGTCGATCAGCGGCACTACCCGTAACTGGTACGCCAACGAACAACTGAAGCGCGGCGGCAACTTCACCTACAAGAAAGACGGCGTATCGACCCCGACTGACCGTCGCATCAACTGGGTTCAGGGCACGATCGTCAAGTACAACTCGGGCTTCACCGAAGGCACTGTCGGTTTCAGCACTGAAGTGGCGGCCTACAACGCCATCGCCCTGGATCGTGACCGCAAGGACCTGGCTTCCAACAACGGTGGCGCACCTGGCACTCGACCAGGCGCGGGCAACAACCGGACCCTGACCAAAGAAGGCGGTGACGCTCAAGGCCAGTGGAGCAAACTGGGCCTGGCCAACGTCAAGGCTCGCGTTTCCAATACCACACTGACCGCTGGCCGCATGAACTTCAGCAGCCCGATGGTCGATGTCATAGGCAACCGTGCGCTGCCTTCGAGCTTCGAGGGTGTGGCGATCCACAGCGAAGAGCTGAACAACCTGGCATTCGACCTGGCCACCTTCGATCGCAACTCCCCGCGTACCGAAGAAAGCCAGCGCAAATTCCGCACCGAATACGCCAACGGAATCGTTGAGACCGACCACGTCTACACCGGCGGTATCACCTACACCCCGTTCGCCAGCCTGACCACCAGCCTTTGGGCGACCCAGGCCGAAGACATCTGGAACCAGTACTACTTCGGCGCCACCCACGTACTGGGCGACAGCCAGGTGCTGAGCTTGACCTCCGGCCTGAACTACTACAAAACCAAGGAACAAGGTAAGGCGCTGATTGGCGACATCGACAACGACACCTACTCCCTGTCGTTCGGCCTGACTCACCAGGCTCACAGCCTGACCTTCTCGTATCAGGAAGTGAACGGTAACGAGTACTTCGACTACCTGCACGAAACCAACGGCATCTACCTGGCCAACTCCCTGCTGTCGGACTTCAACGGCCCGAACGAGAAATCCTTCCAGGTTGCCTACGGTCTGAACATGGCCGAATACGGCGTCCCAGGCCTGAAGTTCAACATTTACCAGGCGCGTGGCTGGGGATCGACGGTACTCACTACACCGGCAACGGCGGTGTGGCCGGCAAGGGTTATGACGGTATCCAGTCGCAGGATGGCGAAACCCATTACGAATACGGTATCGGTGCTACCTACGCCCTACAGAGCGGCCCGCTCAAGGCCACTACTGTTCGTGCGACCTACACCGCTCACCGTGCCAGTGAAAACCAGGCTGACGGCAGCATCAACGAGTTCCGTCTCGTGACCACTGTTCCGTTCAACATTCTGTAATGCACCGGCCGCATGGCTGATTCAGTGATGAATCGGCCGTGCGGCATTAGTCCTTCTAACCGATTGCAGAGGGTTCTCGATGAAAATGCTTCCCCTACGTGCGGCCATCGCGGCCGCGTTGCTGAGTGTCGCGGTTGGTGTATCGGCCAAACCCCTGGTGGTTTGTACCGAAAACAGCCCCGAAGGCTTCGACATGGTCCAGTACACGACTGCAGTCACAGCCGATGCTGTGGCCGAAACCATCTTCAATCGCCTGGCGGACTTCAAGCCTGGTACCACTGAGGTGATTCCGGCACTGGCCGAATCCTGGGACATCAGCGAAGACGGTCTCACCTACACGTTCCACCTGCGTAAAGGCGTCAAGTTTCACTCCACCGAATACTTCAAGCCGACCCGCGACATGAATGCCGACGACGTGGTCTGGAGCTTCCAGCGTCAGCTGGACCCGAACCATCCATGGCATAAACTATCGAGCGTAGGCTTCCCGTACTTTGAAAGCATGGGCTTCAAAGAACTGCTGAAAAACGTCGAGAAAGTCGACGAAAATACGGTCAAATTCACCCTGACCCGCCGCGAAGCGCCGTTTCTGGCCGACATCGCCATGGCGTTCTCCTCGATCTACTCCGCCGAGTACGCCGACCAGCTGATCAAGGCCAACAAGACCGGCGACCTGAACAACAAGCCGATCGGCACCGGTCCATTCGTCTTCCAGCGTTACAACAAGGACGCCCAGGTTCGCTTCAAGGCCAACCCGGACTACTTCCGCGGCAAGCCACCGGCTGACTCGTTGATCCTGGCCATCGCCACCGATAACAATGTGCGCCTGCAAAAGCTCAAGGCTAACGAGTGCCAGGTGGCGCTGTATCCGAAGCCGGATGACATCCCGAGCATCAAGAAAGACACCAAACTGAAGGTCGACGAACTGAACGCGATGACCGTCGCGTATATCGCTATCAACACCCAGCACAAATACCTGAGTGACGTGCGGGTACGTAAAGCCATCGACATCGCCTTCGACAAGGAAGCGGCCGTCAACGCCCTGTTCGGCAAAGGCAATGCGACCGCGGCGGTCAACCCATTCCCGGACACCCTCCTGGGCTACAACCACGACTTGAAAAACCCGACCCGCGACCTGGACAAGGCTCGCGCCCTGCTCAAGGAAGCCGGCGTACCGGAAGGCACAGTATTCACCCTGTTCACCCGCAATGGCGGTGGTGCGACCAACCCGAACCCGATGCTCGGCGCGCAGATGATGCAAGCCGACCTGGCCAAGGTCGGGATCAAGATCGACATCCGCGTCATGGAATGGGGCGAAATGCTCAAACGCGCCAAAAACGGCGAGCACGATATGGTTTCCGCCGGATGGGCGGGCGATAACGGCGACCCGGATAACTTCCTGACGCCTATGCTCAGTTGCGAGGCCGCGAAGAACGGCGAAAACTATGCACGTTGGTGCAATGACAAATTCCAGGCCCTGATCGACCAGGCCCGTGAAAAAACCGACCCGGCCGAACGTGCAGCACTGTACGAACAGGCTCAGGTTATTTTTAACCAGGACCAGCCATGGATCAGCCTGGCGCACACTAGAATGTTTACCGCAATGCGCAACAACGTAGAGGGCTATCACATTAGCCCCCTCACCACGAATAACTTCGCCACCACCCAGGTGAAGTAAATAAGAAAACTCCCGGCATCCCTGACCCAGGCATGCCGGGCACGCCTAACCGGCTGATGAGGTACACCACACGATGTTTAGTTTTATTGCCCGCCGACTGGGGTTACTGATCCCCACGTTCTTCGGCATCACCTTGCTGACTTTCGCGTTGATTCGCATGATTCCCGGTGACCCCGTGGAAGTGATGATGGGCGAACGTCGGGTCGACCCCGAGATGCATGCACAGGCAATGGAACGCCTTGGTCTGAACAAACCTCTATACGCCCAGTACCTGGATTACATCGGCAAACTGGCCCACGGCGATCTCGGGGAATCCCTGCGTACCCGTGAAAGCGTCTGGCACGAGTTCACGTCCCTATTCCCCGCGACCCTGGAACTGTCCATGGCCGCCCTATTGTTCGCCGGCGTCCTGGGCCTGCTGGCCGGGGTGATCGCGGCACTCAAGCGAGGATCCCTGTTCGACCACGGGGTGATGGGTATCTCCTTGGCGGGATACTCGATGCCGATCTTCTGGTGGGGCCTGATCCTGATCATGTTCTTCTCGGTGTCCCTGGGCTGGACCCCAGTGTCCGGGCGGATCGACCTGTTGTACGACATCGAGCCACGCACCGGTTTCATGCTCATCGATACACTGCTGGCCGATGACGTCGGGGCATTCTTCGACGCCCTGCACCACCTGATCCTGCCAGCCATCGTGCTCGGCACCATCCCGCTGGCGGTGATTGCGCGGATGACCCGTTCCTCGATGCTCGAAGTGTTGCGTGAGGACTACATCCGTACCGCCAAGGCCAAGGGTCTGTCGCCATCTCGAGTGGTGTTCGTGCACGGTCTGCGTAACGCGCTGATTCCGGTATTGACCGTGGTCGGCCTGCAAGTCGGCACCCTGCTGGCCGGTGCGGTCCTGACCGAAACCATCTTCTCCTGGCCGGGCATCGGCAAATGGCTGATCGAAGCCATTGGCGCCCGGGACTACCCGGTTGTGCAAAACGGCATCCTGCTAATCGCCTGCCTGGTGATTGTGGTCAACTTCGTAGTGGACATCCTCTACGGCTTTGCCAACCCACGCATCCGTCATCAGCGCTGAGGTCAATACCCATGAGCACTCCAACATCCTCAGTAGCCACCGCCACCACCGCCGTGGATCAAAGCCTGCTGTACCCCTCGCCGTACAAAGAATTCTGGCAAGCGTTTTCCAAGAACAAGGGCGCCGTTGCCGGCCTGTTGTTCATGCTGCTGGTGATTTTTTGCGCCATTTTCGCCCCGTGGGTCGCGCCACATGACCCGAGCGAGCAGTACCGCGAATTCCTGCTGACCCCTCCAGCCTGGCTGGAAGGCGGGCAACTGCAGTTCCTGCTGGGTACCGATGAACTGGGTCGTGACTTGTTGTCGCGTCTGATCAACGGTTCGCGCCTGTCGCTGCTGATCGGCTTGTCGTCGGTCGTCATGTCGCTGATCCCGGGGATTCTGCTGGGTCTGTTCGCCGGGTTCTTCCCGCGCGTGGTCGGCCCGACCATCATGCGCCTGATGGACATCATGCTGGCCCTGCCGTCCTTGCTGCTGGCCGTGGCGATTGTCGCCATCCTCGGCCCTGGCCTGATCAACACCATCATCGCCATCGCCGTGGTTTCGTTGCCGTCCTATGTTCGTCTGACCCGCGCCGCGGTGATGGGCGAATTGAACCGCGACTACGTAACCGCCGCACGCCTGGCCGGTGCCACTCTGCCACGCCTGATGTTCGTCACTGTGCTGCCCAACTGCATGGCGCCACTGATCGTTCAGGCGACCTTGAGCTTCTCTTCGGCGATTCTCGATGCCGCGGCTCTGGGCTTCCTCGGCCTTGGCGTACAACCGCCGACCCCTGAATGGGGCACCATGCTGGCTTCGGCCCGTGACTACATCGAACGCGCCTGGTGGGTAGTCAGCCTGCCTGGTTTGACCATTTTGCTCAGCGTGCTGGCAATCAACTTGATGGGCGACGGCCTGCGCGATGCGCTGGACCCGAAACTCAAGAACGCCGCCTGAGGAGATTCAAATGTCACTGTTAGAAATCAAGAATCTCAGCGTTCGCTTCGGCGACGCCAATGCTGTTCCGGTGGTCGACGGCCTCGACATTTCCGTGGACAAGGGCGAAGTCCTGGCCATCGTCGGCGAATCGGGTTCCGGCAAGTCCGTGACCATGATGGCGCTGATGGGCCTGATCGAGCATCCGGGGATCGTCACCGCCGACGCGCTGAATTTCGACGGCAAGAACATGCTCAAGCTCAACAACCGTCAGCGTCGCAAAATCGTCGGCAAAGACCTGGCTATGGTCTTCCAGGACCCGATGACCGCGCTGAACCCGAGCTACACCGTGGGCTTCCAGATCGAAGAAGTGCTGCGCCTGCACCTGAAAATGTCCAGCAAGGCCGCTCGCAAGCGCGCCATCGAACTGCTGGAAAAAGTTGAAATCCCGGGCGCGGCCAGCCGTATGGACGCCTACCCTCATCAACTGTCCGGTGGCATGAGTCAGCGTGTCGCGATCGCCATGGCAATTGCCGGCGAGCCGAAACTGCTGATTGCCGACGAACCGACCACCGCCCTCGACGTGACCATTCAGGCGCAGATCATGGACCTGCTGCTGGCGTTGCAGAAAGAGCAGAACATGGGCCTGGTGCTGATTACCCACGACCTCGCGGTCGTGGCCGAAACCGCTCAACGCGTGTGCGTGATGTACGCCGGTCAAGCCGTCGAAGTCGGCCAGGTGCCGCAATTGTTCGATATCCCGGCACACCCCTACAGCGAAGCGCTGCTCAAGGCGATTCCGGAACACAGCCTGGGCGCCTCACGCCTGTCGACCCTGCCGGGCATCGTGCCTGGTCGCTACGACCGTCCGCAGGGCTGCCTGCTGTCGCCGCGCTGCCCGTACGTGCAGGACAACTGCCGCACGCAGCGTCCGGCCCTTGACCCGAAAAGCAACAGCCTCGCCCGCTGCTTCTACCCGCTGAACCAGGAGGTGGCGTAATGGCCGTCGTTCTTACCGCCCGCGACTTGACCCGTCACTACGAAGTGTCCCGTGGCATGTTCAAGGGACACGCCACCGTACGCGCCCTTAACGGTGTGTCGTTCGAGCTGGAAGCCGGCAAGACCCTCGCCGTTGTAGGTGAGTCGGGCTGCGGCAAGTCTACCCTGGCCCGCGCCCTGACCCTGATCGAAGAGCCGTCCTCAGGCTCCTTGAAAATCGCCGGCCAGGAAGTGACCGGCGCCGACAAGGCCCAGCGCAAGCAACTGCGCAAAGACGTGCAGATGGTGTTCCAGAGCCCGTACGCCTCGTTGAATCCTCGGCAGAAAGTCGGTGATCAGCTGGCCGAGCCATTGCTGATCAACACCAGCCTGAGCGCTTCGGAACGTCGCGAGAAAGTGCAGGCGATGATGAAGCAGGTGGGTTTGCGCCCTGAGCACTATCAGCGTTATCCGCACATGTTCTCCGGCGGTCAGCGCCAACGGATCGCCCTCGCCCGGGCGATGATGCTGCAACCCAAAGTGCTGGTGGCGGACGAACCGACCTCGGCATTGGACGTATCGATCCAGGCGCAGGTGCTGAACCTGTTCATGGATTTGCAGCAGGAGTTCAATACCGCCTACGTGTTCATCTCCCACAACCTGGCCGTGGTGCAACACGTTGCCGATGACGTGATGGTGATGTACCTCGGCCGCCCGGTGGAAATGGGCCCGAAGAACGACATCTACGCCCGTCCTCTGCACCCGTACACCCAGGCGTTGCTGTCAGCCACACCTACCATCCACCCGGACCCGAACAAGCCGAAAATCAAGATCGTCGGCGAGTTGCCCAACCCGCTGAACCCGCCGTCCGGCTGCGCGTTCCACAAGCGCTGCCCGTACGCTACCGAGCGTTGCAGCACTGAAGAGCCGGCCCTGCGCCTGCTCGACAACCGCCAGGTGGCTTGCCACTACGCCGAGCAATTCCTCGACGGCGCGGCATGACAGTGATTTGAAAAAACCTGTGGGAGCGGGCTTGCCCGCGATGGCGTCGTATCAGCGAACTCATATATCGACTGACACACCGCTATCGCGGGCAAGCCCGCTCCCACAGGAATCGTGTTGCATGCTGAGAAAGTGTTGACCAAACCTCTTCCACTCCGATTGCGCATCAGCCGGGGTAGAAGGGGTTTTCTTTTGCCTGCGATTTATGTCTGGCTGTCGCCTTCATCCTCGTCATCTGAATCCGGCTCGTCAGTGGTCGAATCATCGTCACCCTTGCTGCCACCCTGATCCTGGTCGCCCCCCTCGGACTCGGACTTGGCCAGCATCTGATCACCCTGCACCACCTGACCGTTCGATGCCTGGATGTCGTGATTCTCGCACTCGGCCCACACCGCCGAACTGCCGAGGGACAACATCACCACCACCTTTAACAGCAATAAGACACGTAACAACTTGTTCATAGCCGAATCCATCCTTCGCGGGTGAAACACAAATGCCTGGCTGGCGCTGAATGAAATTTAGTTCCGATCAGCCGGGTTCTCCAGATAGGACGCTAACGAAGGGACGGAATGCGCTGGCTGCCGAGATTGGTTTTGAATAACGCCTATAACCGAAACCGCTAACATCCCGGGCTGCATTGATGATCGTTCCCACGCTCTGCGTGGTAACGCATCCTGTGACGCTCTGCGTCACGCTGTTGGGACGCGGAGCGTCCCGGGCTGCATTCCCACGCAGAGCGTGGGAACGATCATGAACCCGAACAACTCAGACAAAGGCCACTGCCATGGAACTGTCACCGACACTGCTGAAACTCGAACAACGCCTCCTGTCGCAGGCAACCCGCTGCGATGCAGAAGAAATCTCACGCCTGCTCGCTGACGACTTCATCGAGTTCGGCGCCAGTGGCGGCATCTGGACCAAGTCTGAAGTGGTCGAGCAGCTGCCTCATGAGGCGTTCACCCAGCGCACCATCAGCGAGTTCATCGCCAAACATCTGTCTGAACACACAGTCTTGGTGACTTACCGCTGTCACGCTACCGCCAATGGCCAGCGCTGCTCAGCCAACAGCTTGCGCAGTTCGATCTGGCGTAGGCAGGGCGAGCAATGGCAGATGGTTTTCCACCAGGGAACACTTCTCCCTCAGCTTTGATGATCGTTCCCACGCTCTGCGTGGTAACGCCTCCTGTGACGCTCTGCGTTACGCTTTTTGGACACGGAGCGTCCCGGGCTGCATTCCCACGCAGAGCGTGGGAACGATCAGGCAGAACTAAAAAAGCCCCGAGGCTTTCGCGTCGGGGCTTTTTGTACTTTGCAACTCAGCGCTTAGTGATGCTCACGCGTCGCACGGAATTTCACGTCCGGCCAGCGCTCTTCCATCAGCGCCAAGTTCACCCGGGTCGGGGCGAGGTAGGTCAGGTGACCGCCGCCGTCCAGCGCGAGGTTTTCCACCGCCTTGTTGGAGAATTCCTCGAGCTTCTTCTTGTCGCTGCATTCGATCCAGCGCGCAGAGTAGACCGTGATCGGCTCGTAGGAGCACTCGACCTTGTATTCCTCTTTCAAGCGGCTGGCGACCACATCGAACTGCAGCACGCCGACGGCGCCGAGGATGATGTCGTTGCTGCGCTCAGGGAAGAACACTTGGGTCGCGCCTTCTTCGGCCAGCTGTTGCAGGCCCTGGCGCAGTTGCTTGGATTTCAGCGGGTCACGCAGGCGCACGCGGCGGAACAGTTCCGGGGCGAAGTGCGGGATGCCGGTGAAGCCCAGGACTTCACCTTCGCTGAAGGTGTCGCCGATCTGGATGGTGCCGTGGTTGTGCAGACCGATGATGTCGCCGGCGAAGGCTTCTTCCAGTTGCTCACGCTCCGACGAGAAGAACGTCAAAGCGTCGCCGATGCGTACGTCCTTGCCGGTGCGTACGTGGCGCATCTTCATGCCTTTTTCGTACTTGCCGGAGCAAATGCGCATGAAGGCAATACGGTCGCGGTGTTTCGGGTCCATGTTCGCCTGGATCTTGAAGATGAAGCCCGAGAACTTCTCTTCAACCGGCTCCACGGTGCGCTCGTTCGCTACGCGCGCCAGTGGGCGCGGCGCCCAGTCGACTACGGCGTCGAGGACATGATCGACACCGAAGTTGCCCAGTGCTGTACCGAAGAACACCGGCGTCAGCTGACCGTCGAGGAATTCCTGCTGGTTGAACTCGTGGCAAGCACCCTGCACCAATTCGAGCTGCTCGATGAAACGCTCGTACTCGTCACCCAGGTGGGCGCGGGCTTCATCGGAATCGAGTTTCTCGATGATTTTTACATCGGTGCGCTCGTGGCCGTGACCGGCGGTGTAGACAATGATGTAGTCATCGGCGAGGTGATACACGCCTTTGAAATCACGGTAGCAACCGATCGGCCAGGTGATCGGCGCAGCCTTGATCTTGAGGACGGCTTCGATTTCGTCGAGCAGTTCGATCGGATCGCGAATATCACGGTCGAGTTTGTTGATGAAGCTGACGATCGGCGTGTCACGCAGACGGCAGACGTCCATCAGGGCGATGGTCCGTGGCTCTACGCCCTTACCGCCGTCGAGCACCATCAACGCCGAGTCAACCGCAGTCAGAGTGCGGTAGGTGTCTTCGGAGAAGTCTTCGTGGCCCGGGGTGTCGAGCAGGTTGATCATGTGTTCGCGATAGGGGAACTGCATGACCGACGTGGTAATCGAGATACCCCGCTGCTTTTCCATTTCCATCCAGTCGGAGGTGGCATGGCGGTCGGATTTACGAGATTTCACCGTGCCGGCCACCGCAATCGCCTTGCCCATCAGCAAGAGCTTTTCGGTGATGGTGGTTTTACCGGCATCGGGGTGGGAAATAATGGCGAAAGTGCGGCGTTTCGCGACTTCGGCGGCCTGGTTGGTCATGGGAAATCGCCTGGCAGGTGATTCAAAAAAGGGCGGCGAGTATAGCTTAAAACGTGACCTACGGACCACCATTCGCCCTGTAGCAGCTACCGAGGCACGAGGCTGCGTTCGGCGGCGCAGCCGTCGTCAAATCAGCGGTCCCGGTGCAACTGAAACACCGCAGAGCATGGTTTTACGACGGCTGCGCCGCCGAACGCAGCCTCGTGCCTCGGCAGCTGCTATGTGAAGCAAAACGCGATGCGCGGTGGCCAAATGCTGTCGATTATGGAACCTTTTAAAAGGTGGAGGCGTCCACTCCCCTGCTACGACCACTCGTCAGGGGCCGAAAAACCAGCAAGTCAGCCTGACGAGGCTGCGCTTATGGCTCGATAAGCCGTACAGATTCACCTGTAGGAGCGAGCCTGCTCGCGATGGACGTCAACGATAACGCTGGGTACCTGAATGTACGCGTTGTCTGGGCGTTTTTCGCGAGCAGGCTCGCTCCTACAGGGGAACGTGTTCGGCATGAGCTGCTTCTCGCGAACGTTTTCTTCGGCAGCCAGGAATGGCGTTGCCACACGAAGCTGCGTTCGCCGACAAAGAAAAAAAGGAGTCCGCCTGTGGCTATCCACTATGGCAAAGGGCTGATAGGAGGTGCGCTGGTAATCGCTCTCCTGGCCCTGCTGATCCACTGGATCGGCATCGATACGATCGAACACTACCGCGACGATTTGTTGTTTTACCTGCAAGCTCATCTGATCCTCGTCCTCGCATCCATGCTGGCCGCCCTTGTCGTGGGCATTCCCGCCGGCATCTTCCTCAGCCGTCCGACCCGGGTCGACCGCGCTGAACGCTTCATGCAGATCTTCAACATCGGCAACACCATTCCGCCATTGGCCGTGCTGGCCATCGCCCTGGGCATCCTCGGCATTGGCAGCGGTCCGGCGATCTTCGCCCTGTTCCTCGCCTCATTATTGCCAATCGTGCGCAACACCTATGAAGGCCTGAAAAACGTGCCCGGCTCGCTCAAGGAAGCCGCCGTCGGCATCGGCATGACCCCGCGCCAGGTGCTGTGGAAAGTCGAATTGCCGAACGCCGTGCCGATCATCATCGGTGGGGTGCGTGTGGCGCTGGCGATCAACGTCGGGACGGCGCCGCTGGCGTTCCTGATCGGCGCCAACAGTCTCGGCAGCCTGATTTTCCCCGGCATTGCCTTGAACAATCAGCCGCAACTACTACTCGGCGCGGCCTGCACTGCGCTGTTGGCCCTGTTGCTCGACGGCCTGGTGACACTGGCCAGCCGCCTCTGGCTCGAACGCGGCTTGCGCCCGTCTTAAGCCTCGGCAAAGGAATAATCATGAAGACATCAAGCTTTTTACTAGGCTGCGTCCTGCTGTTCGCAGGATTTGCCCAAGCGGCTGAAAAACCGCTGATCCGCATCGGCGCCCGGGTGTTCACCGAACAGACCCTGCTGGCGGAAATCACTTCGCAATATTTGCGCGCGAAGGGTTACGACGCCCAAGTGACCGGCGGTCTGGGCAGCAACCTCGCCCGCAGTGCCCACGAAAGCGGGCAACTGGACATGCTGTGGGAATACACCGGCGTATCGCTGGTGGCTTACAACCATGTCACTGAAAAACTCGACAGCGAACAATCCTACGCCCGGGTGAAAGAACTCGATGCGAAAAAGGGACTGGTCTGGCTCACCCCGTCGAAATTCAGCAATACCTACGCCCTCGCCCTGCCGAAAAGCGTCGCCGATCAATACCCGCAGATCAACACCATCAGCGAGCTGAACAACGTGCTGCGTGACGAGGCGAAGACCAATCATCTGGTAGCACTGGATACCGAATTCGCCAACCGTTCTGACGGTCTGGGCGGCATGGTGCAGCTGTACGACATGAACCTGACCCGCAACAACATCCGCCAGATGGACGCCGGGCTGGTTTACAGCGCGTTGCGCAACGGTCAGGTGTTTGCCGGTCTGGTCTACACCACCGACGGACGCCTCAACGCCTTCAAGCTCAAACTGCTCGAAGACGACAAGCACTACTTCCCGGACTACACCGCAGCGCCCGTGGTGCGTCAGGCGTTTCTCGATGCTCATCCCAAACTCGCCGAAGAACTCAAGCCGCTGGCCGAACTGTTCGACGACGACACCATGCGCCAGCTCAATGCACGGGTCGATGTCGACCACGAAAGCCCATCCGCCGTGGCCGCTGACTTTCTGCGCCAACACCCCATCAACTGAGGAGGAAAAGTCATGGAATTCTTGAACGTCTTTTCCCATCTCGACTGGCAGCAAGTGATGCAGCTTACCTGGCAGCACATCACGCTGGTTGGCATCGCCGTGACCCTGGCGATTGTGGTCGGCGTGCCGCTGGGCATACTGATGACCCGCTTCCCGGCGCTTGCAGGCCCCTTGCAGGCCAGCGCCACGGTACTGTTGACCGTGCCGTCGATTGCCCTGTTCGGTCTGCTGCTGCCTTTCTACTCGAAGTTCGGCCAGGGCTTGGGCCCGATGCCGGCGATCACGGCGGTATTTCTCTATTCGCTGCTGCCAATCATGCGCAACACCTACCTCGCCCTGACCAGCGTCGAACCAGGCATCCGCGAAGCCGCGCGCGGCATCGGCATGACCTTTGGCCAGCGCCTGCGCATGGTCGAACTGCCCATCGCCGTGCCGGTGATCCTCGCCGGTGTGCGCACCGCCGTAGTGATGAACATCGGCGTCATGACCATCGCCGCCACCATCGGCGCCGGTGGCCTCGGCGTGCTCATCCTCGCCTCCATCAGCCGCAGCGACATGTCGATGCTGATCGTCGGCGCTGTATTGGTCAGCCTGCTGGCCATCTTCGCCGACCTGCTTGTGCAATGGCTGCAACGCTCGCTGACCCCAAAAGGACTCCTGAAATGATCGAACTTCAAAACCTCAGCAAGACCTTCCAAAGCAACGGCAAAGACGTGAAAGCCGTGGACTCGGTAAGCCTGACCGTCAATGAAGGCGAGATCTGCGTGTTCCTCGGGCCATCGGGTTGCGGCAAGAGCACCACGTTGAAAATGATCAACCGCCTGATCAAACCCAGCTCGGGCAAGATCCTGATCAACGGCGAAGACACCACCGGTCTCGACGAAGTGACGCTGCGGCGCAACATCGGTTACGTGATCCAGCAGATCGGTCTGTTCCCGAACATGACCATCGAAGAGAACATAGTGGTCGTACCGAAGCTGCTTGGCTGGGACAAACAGAAATGCCACGACCGCGCCCGCGAACTGATGAGCATGATCAAGCTTGAGCCCAAGCAGTATCTGCACCGGTATCCGCGTGAACTGTCCGGCGGTCAGCAGCAACGGATCGGCGTGATTCGGGCGCTGGCGGCGGATGCGCCGCTGTTGCTGATGGACGAACCGTTCGGCGCGGTCGACCCGATCAACCGTGAGATGATCCAGAACGAGTTCTTCGAGATGCAGCGAGCGCTGAACAAGACCGTGATCATGGTCAGCCATGACATCGACGAAGCCATCAAGCTCGGCGACAAGATCGCCATCTTCCGCGCCGGCAAGCTCCTGCAAATCGACCATCCGGACACGCTGTTGGCGCACCCGGTAGATGACTTTGTCAGCAACTTCGTCGGCCAGGACAGCACCCTCAAGCGCCTGTTGCTGGTGAAGGCCGAAGACGCGGCGGACAACGCACCGTCCGTCAGTCCGGACACTTCGGTGGCCGAAGCGCTGGAATTGATGGATGAGCATGACCGACGTTATGTGGTGGTCACCGACGGTGAGAAAAAGGCCCAGGGTTATGTACGACGTCGCGACTTGCACCGTCAGGCTGGTACCTGCGGGCAATACCTGCGCGAGTTCAACGCCACGGCGGCGTACGACGAGCATTTGCGCATCCTGCTGTCGAGGATGTACGAGTTCAATCGTGCATGGTTGCCGGTGATGGACGCCGAACGGGTGTTTTTGGGCGAGGTTACGCAGGAATCGATTGCCGAGTATTTGAGCTCCGGTAAGTCCCGTGGGGGCAAGACCAGTATTGTTTCGCCAGCCGAGACCGCGTTGGCCTGACGGACGCCATCGCGGGCAAGCCCGCTCCCACAGGATCACCGCCGTCCTTGTGGGAGCGGGCTTGCCCGCGATTGGGGCGCCACGAATTCCCCTGAACCCCCGCTAAATATCCCTCCAACGGGAACATCACACCGTCACACAGGTCAGCTACATCACTAGTTGTCAGGGACCGCACGACGGAAGCGTGCAACAACGCGACATTTTTTGTTGATCTCAAGCCCCTCACGCCCTAAAGTTCGCGCCGAACGTCCATGCTGGAAACGATCCATCCGGCTCAAGTACTGACGACGAGACAGCAAGGCCAAGGGAAAGCACCGCTTCCCATGGCCTTTTTGCTTTCGGCGACATGCCTTGGGAAGTAGGCGAACCAAAGTGGGGATACGGAGGACGTTCATTTGCACCCATTGTTTTTACCCGTTTGCCAATAGGAGCTCCCAAGTATGTCGATCCAGGTCGAAGACTATTTCGCGCGCGAAACCTTCCAGAAAATGAAGGCGTTCGCCGACAAACAAGAAACCCCGTTCGTGGTGATCGACACCGCGATGATCAGCCAGGCCTATGACGACCTGCGCGCCGGTTTCGAATTCGCCAAAGTCTATTACGCGGTCAAGGCCAACCCGGCCGTCGAAATCATCGACCTGCTTAAAGAAAAAGGCTCGAGCTTCGACATCGCCTCGATCTACGAGCTGGATAAAGTGATGGACCGTGGCGTCAGCGCCGACCGCATCAGCTACGGCAACACCATCAAGAAATCCAAGGACATCCGCTACTTCTACGAGAAGGGCGTGCGCCTGTTCTCCACCGACTCCGAAGCCGACCTGCGCAACATCGCCAAGGCCGCGCCGGGTTCGAAAGTCTACGTGCGCATCCTGACCGAAGGCTCGACCACAGCCGACTGGCCTTTGTCGCGCAAATTCGGCTGCCAGACCGACATGGCCATGGACCTGCTGATTCTTGCCCGTGACCTGGGCCTGGTGCCTTACGGCATCTCGTTCCACGTGGGCTCGCAGCAGCGTGACATCAGTGTCTGGGACGCCGCGATCGCCAAGGTCAAAGTGATCTTCGAGCGCCTTAAAGAAGAAGACGGCATCCACCTGAAGCTGATCAACATGGGCGGCGGCTTCCCGGCCAACTACATCACCCGCACCAACAGCCTGGAAACCTACGCTGAAGAAATCATCCGTTTCCTCAAGGAAGACTTCGGTGATGACCTGCCGGAAATCATCCTGGAGCCAGGTCGTTCGTTGATCGCCAACGCCGGCATCCTGGTCAGTGAAGTGGTACTGGTCGCGCGCAAATCGCGTACCGCGGTAGAGCGTTGGGTGTACACGGACGTGGGCAAGTTCTCCGGCCTGATCGAAACCATGGACGAAGCCATCAAGTTCCCGATCTGGACCGAGAAGAACGGCGAGATGGAAGAAGTGGTCATCGCCGGCCCGACCTGCGACAGCGCCGATATCATGTACGAAAACTACAAATACGGCCTGCCGCTGAACCTGGCCATCGGTGATCGCCTGTACTGGCTGTCGACCGGTGCCTACACCACCAGCTACAGCGCAGTTGAATTCAATGGCTTCCCGCCATTGAAGTCCTTCTACGTGTAAACCACACGCAGAAATCAAAAAGCCCATGACATGTCATGGGCTTTTTTGTGCCTGCCAGATCGCCACGCCCCCCGCTGTAGGAGCGAGCACGCTCGCGATGGACACCAGAACATCGCGGGGCATCAGGCCGCCAGCGTTATCGTTGACACCCATCGCGAGCATGCTCGCTCCTACAGGGGTTTGAGTTGCTGCTCGAGTTCGGCTTGTCGCTGGACATAAGCGGGTGCCAAGGCACGAATCTTTGGATCGGTTGCGCTCAACAGCGCTTTGCTCGCCACCCGCAGGAAATTCAGATTCCCGCCGGCCAGAGCCTTGCGCAGCCAGACCAACGCCTCATCGATATTTCCTTCACCGGCCAGCACAGCTGCATAACTGAACTGCCCACGAAAATCTCCGCCGATCGCCGAACGTCGATACCAGTCGCGAGCCGCTTTTGCATCAGTCGGACAAACGCGCCCTTCTTCCAGATATCGCCCCAGCAGGTTCATCGATTTCGCATGGCCCAGTTCGGCGGCGCGCTGATAGAGACTCAGCGCCCCTGCCTGATCCTCACTCACCCCTCGCCCAGTCGCCAGCAGATTGGCGTAGTTGTACATAGCCCAGTCCAGGCCGGCTTCAGCCGCGACCCGATAATGTCCTGCGGCCACCGAAGCCTGGGTAGCACAACCCCAACCATGTTCATGACAGCGCCCAAGCATGTTGCGCGCCATCAGGTGCCCTTGTCGGGCGGCAATGGCGAACCAGCGCAGCGCCAGCGGCTGATCCTGCGCTATCCCTCGCCCGTCCAGCAGAATCTGCCCGAGCAACGCCTGAGCATCGACAACGCCTTCACGGGCCGCCATTAGAATCGCCTGGGCAGCATGCGCAGGGCTTTCATCGAGCATGGATTTGAGGCGTTCACCGTCGAGCACTTCCTCGCGGCGCAATTGAAAACTCATACCTCGACCCAGCGGCGCAACAGATTGTGGTAGGTGCCGGCCAGGCGGATCAGCGAAGGATGTTCCGGCACATCCTGGGTCAGTTGCCGGATCGCGCCGTCCATCTCGAACAACAGCGCACGCTGACTGTCTTCACGCACCAGGCTTTGGGTCCAGAAAAACGAGGCGTAACGCGCTCCTCGGGTAACCGCGTTGACCTTGTGCAAACTGGTGCCGGGGTACAGCACCATATCGCCGGCCGGCAACTTCACACGCTGGGTACCGAAGGTGTCCTGGATTTCCAGCTCGCCGCCGTCGTAATCCTCCGGCTCACTGAAAAACAGCGTCGCCGACAGATCGGTGCGCACACGCTCGATGCTGCCCTGGGGTTGACGCACGGCATTGTCGATGTGGAAGTCGAAACTGCCACCGGCCGTGTAACAGTTCAGTAACGGAGGAAAGACCTTGTGCGGCAGCGCCGCTGACATGAACTGCGGATTTTTCCACAGCCGCTCCAGCATGGCTGCGCCGATTTCCTTGGCCAGTGGATGACCTTCCGGCAATTGCAGATTGTGTTTGGCCTTGGCCGACTGATAGCCGGCGGTGATCTTGCCGTCGGCCCAATCGGCCTGTTCCAGAGCCTCGCGAATGCGCTGCACTTCTTCTTTGTCGAACAAGCCGGGAATGTGCAACAGCATGGGAAGGACGCCTGAGAACCAAGGGGCGCCAATGGTATTGATTCTTATTGCCCGTGTAAAACCCGCTAGACGAACGAAACAGCAAAAACCGTAAGGCTAAATTGTAAAGAATGTAAATTCAGTGCAAATAGCAATTTATCGCAATTGATACAAATACGTGTTTACATTATATTCCGCCGCCTCAAATCCTTGGGGAGGGGAATAAAAAATGTCACGTCAACACCCACAATTACCGGTCAG
Organism: Pseudomonas sp. ERMR1:02; assembly: GCF_002277815.1. Lineage (GTDB taxonomy): Bacteria > Pseudomonadota > Gammaproteobacteria > Pseudomonadales > Pseudomonadaceae > Aquipseudomonas. The sequence continues at coordinate 265,327 of NZ_NKJI01000006.1, read as the reverse complement.
CTCACCACGTCTGCTCGCTTCTGCAATTGGCGTGGCAATCACTGCCGGCTCTGCGGGCCATATGGTTTTCGCGGCTGAAAAAACCGACGAGAAAGCGCCGAGTAACTCCATTTCGCTGGGCGCTACCGCGATCACCGGCGAAGCCCAGGACGCGACCTCCTACAACGTCGAAAAAGCCTCCTCGCCCAAATACACCGCACCACTGGTAGACACACCGCGCTCGATCACGGTCATCCCGCAACAGGTCCTGAAGGACACCGGCGCCCTGAACATGCAGGACGCGCTGCGCACCGTTCCAGGCATCACCTTCGGCGCGGGCGAAGGCGGCAACCCTCAGGGCGACCGTCCATTCATTCGCGGCTTCGATGCCCAGGGCGATACCTACCTGGACGGCGTGCGCGATACAGGTTCGCAGAGCCGCGAAATCTTCGCCGTTGAATCGATCGAAGTCAGCAAAGGCCCGAACTCGGCCATCGGCGGCCGTGGCGCGGCTGGCGGCAGCATCAACCTGGTGAGCAAGAAAGCGCACCTGGGCAACTCGTTTGATGGTGGCTTTACCTGGGGCTCGGACCAGACCCAACGCTACACCATGGACGGCAACTATCAATTCTCCGACACCGTTGCCGGCCGTCTGAACCTGTTGAGCCACGAAAGCAATGTCGCCGGTCGCGACAGTGTCGATTACGATCGCTGGGGCGTTGCGCCTTCCCTGGCTTTTGGTCTTGGCACCGACACCCGCGTCAACCTTGACTACTACCATCTGGAAAACAACGACACGCCGGACTCTGGAATTCCGTACTCGATCCCTACCGCAGGCTCGACGGCCCGTACCAAGGCCAACCCGGACAAGCCCAACGACGGCGGCGACAGCAGCAACTTCTACGGTTTGAACAACCGCGACTTCCGCAAGGGCCGTACCGATACCGCGACTATCGCCATCGAACACGACCTGAACGACGCGCTGACCGTCAAGAACACCCTGCGCCACGGCACCAACATGCAGGACTACATCCTGACCCAGCCGGACGACAGCAAAGGCAACGTCAACAATGGCAGCGTCTGGCGTCGGGCGAATACCCGTGTCAGCAACACCGAAACAACGACCAACCAGACCGATCTGTTTGGTGATGTCTACATCGCCGGCTTCAAGAACAGCTTTGCTACCGGTATCGAGTTAAGCCGTGAGGAAAGCAAAAATCCTCGTACAACGTCAACACTGACACCACACCTGGCACAGCGGCCGTAACCACCAACTGCTCGCCAGCGTTGATCGGCGCTCCGAGCGGTTACAACTGCACCTCGTTGTCCAACCCGAACCCGAACGACCCGTGGAACGGTGCCATTTCGCGGAACTACGCCGGCACCGACACCAAGGCCAACACGTATGCTCTGTATGTGTTCGACACCCTGGAGTTGTCCGAGCAGTGGCTGGTGAACATGGGGCTGCGTTATGACCACTTCGACACCGATTACAAAACCTACACAGCCGCAGGCAACACTACGTTCAAGGGCGACGATACCAGCGAGTTCGTTACTGGTCAGTTCGGCGTGGTCTACAAGCCAGCAGAAAACGGCAGCATCTATGCGTCCTACGCCACTTCCGCCACCCCACCGGGCAACGCCCTTGGTGAAGGTCAAGAAGGCAACCCGCTGGGCGGCACTCCGGATCGCAACGGCAACCTGCTGAGGAGCGCCATGGAGCCGGAAACCACCAAGAACTACGAAATCGGTACCAAGTGGGACCTGATGAATGATCGTCTGTCGCTGACTGCCGATATCTTCCGCACCGAGAAAGACAATGCTCGTGTGCAAATCGACCCCACGACGTACCAAAACGTCGGCAAAACCCGCGTTCAAGGTTTCGAACTGTCGGCCACCGGCAAGCTCACCGATAAATGGCAAGTCTTCGCCGGCTACGCCTACATGGACAGCGAGCAAGTCGATGGTGGTGACCTGCCGGCCAACAAAGCCAACGACGGCAACGAACTGCCTAACACGCCGAAAAACAGCGCCAGCCTGTGGACGACCTATCAGGTCACTCCGAAGCTGACCATCGGTGGCGGTGCGTTCTACGTCGACGACGTATTCGGTAGTGTGGCCAACACCACCATGGTCGATTCCTACGTTCGCTACGATGCGATGGCTGCCTACAAGCTAACCAAAACATCGATCTGCAACTGAACGTGCAGAACCTGACCGATGAAACCTACTACGACAAGGCCTTCTCGACTCACTTCGCCAACCAGGCGGCGGGCCGTACTGCGCTGCTGAGCACCAACTTCCACTTCTAATGGAAACGTGAACATGAAACCCCTTCTGTAGGAGCGAGCATGCTCGCGATGGTCGTCAACGATGACGCGGGAAACCTGAAACCCCGCGTCGTTCTCGAGTTCATCGCGAGCATGCTCGCTCCTACAGGAGAGCGCGAAAGCAGAGGCCCCGTTCACCCAGGTGAATGGGGCTTTTGTGTGTAAAAAAGAATGTTTCTCGAAAACCCACGGCATAATGCGCGCCGTGATGACTATTTTGAACGAACAAGGCGAGCGACGTGTTGAAGAAACCCTGTTCCAGTTGCACTGGTTTTTTGGCATCAGCGCAGGGCTCGTCCTGGCCCTGATGGGCATCACCGGGGCAACGGTTTCGTTTCAGGATGAAATCCTGTACGCGCTGAACCCTTCTGTGTTGCAGGTGCAAAAGCAGGTCGCCGGTGTGCTGCCGCCCGCCGAATTGGTGGAAAAAGTCGAAGCGCAAACGAGCTTGAAAGTCGCGATGCTCTCGGTCGACATCGATAGCGACGTAGCCGCACGTGCATTCTTCACCCCTGCGCCGGGTGAACGTCGCGGTCCCATGCGTTACTTCGACCCGTATACCGGCGAACTACTGGGCGACGCCACCGGCCAGGACTTCTTCGGCCTGATGCTGCAACTGCACCGTTTCCTCGCCATGGGCGACACCGGTCGGCAGATCACCGGCGCCTGTACGCTGATCCTGGTGTTCTTCTGCCTGTCCGGCCTGTACCTGCGCTGGCCTCGCCAGTGGAAAAGCTGGCGCGCCTGGCTGACCCTGGACTGGAAGAAAAAAGGCCGCAGCTTCAACTGGGACCTGCATTCGGTCGCCGGCACCTGGTGCCTGGTGTTTTACCTCTTGGCAGCGTTGACCGGGCTGTCCTGGTCCTACGAGTGGTACAACAAGGGCCTGACGCAACTACTCTCCGACTCGCCGCAGAACGAACGCGTTCGCGGTGGTCGTGGCCCGGCACCCAGCGGCCCGGCGCCGACGGCCGATTACTCGGCCATGTGGAGCAGCATCTATAGTGCGGCAGGTCCCGACCTGCGTTTCTACAACACCCGCATGCCACCCGTGGCCGGACAACCGGCGACTGTGTATTACCTGTTGAAAGACTCGCCCCACGACCGCGCGCTGAACCAGATTACCCTCGACCCGCTCACCGGTGAGATCAAACGGCACGACCGCTACAGCGACAAGAGCTTCAAGGCGCAGTTGCTGACCAGCATCTACGCGCTGCACGTCGGCAGTTACTTCGGCATTGGCGGGCGCATCATCCTGACGATCACCGCCCTGACCATGCCGCTGTTTTTCATAACCGGCTGGATGCTCTACCTCGATCGTCGTCGCAAAAAACGCCGGATCAAGGACGCCCGCGAAGGTCTCGCCCAACCAGGTAGCGACGTCCCGGCGTGGCTGATCGGCTTCGCCAGCCAGAGCGGTTTCGCCGAGCAACTGGCGTGGCAGACTGCCGGCCAATTGCAGGCTGCCGGTCTGCCGGTGAAAGTACAGCCGCTGGCGAGCGTCAGCGAACAGGACCTGCGTGATTCAAGCAACGCGCTGTTCGTGGTCAGCACCTTCGGCGACGGCGAAGCGCCGGACAGCGCCCGTGGTTTCGAGCGCAAAGTACTGGGCCGGACGTTGAGCCTGGAAAGCCTGAACTACGCCGTGCTCGGCCTCGGTGACCGGCAGTACCAACACTTCTGCGGTTTCGCCCGTCGCCTGCATACCTGGCTGGGCAAACACGGTGGCAAGACCCTGTTCGCCCCTGTGGAAGTCGACAGCGGAGACCCTTACGCCTTGCGTCACTGGCAACAGCAACTGGGTCTATTGACCGGCCAGGCGCCCGTGGACACCTGGCAAGCGCCAAGCTACGACAACTGGACCCTGACCCGCCGCGAATTGCTCAACCCCGACAGTAGTGGTTCGGCGGTCTACTTGCTGGGTCTCACCGCACCGACCACCAGCAGTTGGCTGGCCGGCGACCTGGTGGAAGTGTTGCCGCGCAATTGCCCATGGGCGATCGAGCATTTCCTCGAAGGTTTGGGGATTGACGGTCGGGCCACGATTGCGCTCGATGGGTTGTCGCAACCGTTGGAACAAGCCCTTGCCAGCCGACAGCTGCCCGAAAACCGCAGCCACTTGGTCGGTTTGCACGCGCAAGCGCTGCTGGATGCCCTCGTGCCACTGGCCATGCGCGAATACTCCATCGCCTCGACTGCCGCCGACGGCATCCTGGAATTGATCGTGCGCCAGGAGCAGCATGCCGATGGCAGCCTGGGCGTCGGCTCCGGCTGGCTCACGGAACACGCACCACTGGGAGGCAGCATCAGCCTGCGGGTTCGACGCAACAGCGGTTTCCACCTGCCGAACGAACCGGTGCCGATGATCCTGCTAGGCAACGGCACCGGGCTGGCCGGGCTGCGCAGTTTGCTCAAGGCGCGGATTGCCGATGGCCAACAACGTCACTGGCTGCTGTTCGGCGAGCGCAATCGGGAGCACGACTACCTGTGTCGCGACGAGCTGGAAGAGTGGTTGATTTCCGGCGATTTGCAGCGCCTGGACCTGGCGTTTTCACGGGACCAGGCACAGAAGATCTACGTACAGGATCGCCTGCGTGAATCGGCCAATGAACTGAAGAAATGGCTGGCGGAGGGTGCCGTGATCTACATCTGCGGGAGCCTGCAGGGTATGGCGGCGGGCGTGGATCAAGTGCTCAATGAAGTGCTCGGCGCCGCCGAGGTTGAGCGCCTGATCGAACAGGGCCGCTACCGCCGCGACGTTTACTGACACCCCACGCCTGATCATTCCCACGCTCCGCGTGGGAACGATCAGCATCAACGCGCGACATTAAACCGGCTGCAACTTCTGCTCAAACACCGCTACCCCATCCAGATCCCGCAATATCACGCTCAACTCCCCGCTTTGCCCGTCGATATTCACCTCGCCAAAAAACTGAAACCCGGCAAACGGTGAGGTGTTTTGCGCGGGCGGTGCTTTCTGGAACACCATCTCAGGGCCAAAGGTTTTATCCAGCGTATCCGGTCCGAAGCTGCCGGCATTCAGAGGGCCGGCGATAAACTCCCAGAACGGCTCGAAATCCTGAAACGCGGCACGGTCCGGGTGATAGTGGTGCGCCGCGCAGTAATGCACATCCGCCGTCAGGAACACGAAATTGCGCACTTGCTGCGCCCGTAAAAGCCCAGCAACTCGGCAATTTCCAATTCGCGCCCCTGGGCCGGTCCGGGGTCGCCATTGGCCACCGCTTCCCAGCGCCTCACACCGGGGCTGACCTCGCCATCCGGTGCCTCGAGCCCAATCGACATGTCGGCGGCGATGACTTTCCATTGGGCATTGGAGGCTTTCAGCGAAGCCTTCAGCCAGTCCAGTTGCTCGCGTCCAAGGAAAGGTTTGACGTCGCCCAGGTTGTCGTCATTGGCACCGCGATAACTGCGCATATCGAGCACGAATACATCGAGCATTGGCCCGTAGGCGAGCTGGCGATAAATCCGCCCGCCGCCATCGGCGATTTGCCAACGCATCGGTGCGTATTCGAGCCAGGCCTGACGCCCGCGACCCACCAGGCTGTGGATATCTTTGCTCTTGTAGCGCGCATCCAGTTGTTTGCCCGGCGACCAATTGTTCACCACCTCGTGGTCGTCCCACTGCCAGATCTGCGGCACTTCGGCGTTGAAGCGGCGGATGTTTTCGTCCATCAGGTTGTAGCGGTAATTGCCACGGAATTCATCGAGGGTTTCGGCGACTTTGCTTTTGGCCTCGCTGGTGATGTTGCGCCACACCCGGCCGCTCTCGGTGACAAGCTGCGCAGGCACGGGGTTGTCGGCGTAGATGGTGTCGCCGCTGTGGATAAAAAAATCCGGCAGACGCAGGCGCATGGCCTCGTAGATGCGCATGCCGCCAATGTCCGGATTGATGCCGAAGCCCTGACCAGCGGTATCGCCGCTCCAGACGAAACGGATGTCGCGACGGGTCTGCGGCACACTGCGCAGATGGCCGAACCAGGGCTCGCTGGCGACGCCGGTCTGGGCATCTTCAAACTGCACACGATAGAAAATCGCCTGATCGGCGGGCAGCCCGGTGAGCTCAACCCGGGCGGTGAAGTCCGTGCCGGCATCGGCCAGGGGCGAAACGAATCGACGGGGGTTGGGAAACAGACTGCGGGTATCCCACTCCACCACCATCCGCGCCGGACGATCGCAACGGCTCCAGATGATTGCGCGGTCGCCGAGCAAGTCGCCCGATTGCACGCCGTCAGTGAGCTGTGGACGATCCTTGACCGAAGCGATCACCGCTGGCGCCAGCCCCGGCAGCAACAGCCCGGCGCCTACAGCTTGTATGACTCGACGGCGGCCGAGGTCAAATTCGCTCATGGTGTTCTCGACCTCTGTAGGAGCGAGCATGCTCGCGAAAGATCCATAGGCACCGCTGGGCATCTGGTTCAACGCGTTATCGTTCACGACCATCGCGAGCAAGCTCGCTCCTACAGGGGATCGGTGTCAGGCCTCGGCTGGTTCCAACGCCAACTCAACCGTCTCAGGCCGCTTGACCAGCGCATACACCACCGCTGTCAGTAAACTCCCCGCCACAATCGCCAGCAATACGGCAGCGTATGATTGATCGCATTCGGAATCATCATCACGAACAACCCGCCGTGGGGCGCCATCAACTTGCAGCCAAAATACATCGACAACGCACCGGTCAGAGCACCGCCGGCGATGCTCGCCGGGATTACCCGCAGCGGGTCCTTGGCGGCAAACGGAATCGCGCCCTCGGAGATAAAACACAAGCCCAGTACCAGCGCTGCTTTACCGGCCTCGCGTTCGGTCTGGGCGAACTTGCGCCGGGCGATGAACGTGGCAATCCCCAGGCCAATCGGTGGCACCATACCCGCCGCCATGGTCGCCGCCATCGGTGCGTAACTCTGCGACGCCAACAGCCCGACAGAGAACGCATACGCCGCCTTGTTGATCGGCCCGCCGAGGTCGACGCACATCATCCCGCCCAGCAGCACACCCAGCAGAATCGCGTTGGTGGTGCCCATGCTGTCGAGGAAATGCGTGAGCCCTTCGAGCATCCCGGCCACCGGTTTGCCGACCACGTAGATCATCACCAGACCGGTGAACAAACTGGCCAGCAACGGGATGATCAGGATCGGCTTCAGCGCCTCAAGGCTTTGCGGCAACCGCGCATAACGATTGATCGCCTGGGCCGCGTAACCGGCGATAAAACCGGCAATGATCCCGCCGATAAAACCGGCGCCCAGGGTGCTTGCCAACAGACCGCCAATCATCCCTGGCGCCAGGCCCGGACGATCGGCAATCGAGTAGGCGATGTAGCCCGCCAGCAATGGCACCATCAGCTTGAACGCCGTGTCGCCACCGATCTGCATCAGCGCCGCCGCGAGCGTGCCGGGTTCCTTGAACGCAGTGATGCCGAACACGAACGACAAGGCGATCATCAGACCGCCCGCCACCACCATCGGCAACATGAACGACACACCGGTCAGCAGATGTTTGTAGACCCCGGTCTTCTCTTGCTTGACTGGCCCTTTGGTACCGGTCGAGGCGCTTTCCTGCTTGCCTTCGGCCAGCGCTTTATTCAGCGTCGCTTCTGCCTGCTTGAGGGCAATGCCGGTGCCGCAGCGGTAAATCTTCTTGCCGGCGAAACGCTCGGTGGCGACTTCGATATCCGCCGCCAGCAGCACCACATCGGCATCGGCAATCGCTTGTGCGCTGAGGGGATTACGCGCGCCGACTGAGCCTTGGGTTTCCACCTGCAGGTCGTAGCCCAGGCGCTTGGCCGCTTGCTGCAAGGCTTCGGCTGCCATGAACGTGTGGGCGACGCCGGTCGGGCACGCGGTGATCGCGACCAGACGCGGGGCATTTTTGGCGACGGCAACAGGCTCGACGGCGGCCTCAGGCGCAAGATAAGTCCGAGCCTCTTCGGCGCCACGTCGCAGCACCGCTTCCACATCCTGCAGGGCTTGCGCCGGGGTGCTCTGGAAGACTCGCTTGCCAACAAATCGCGACATATCCACCGGTGCGCTTGTCACCAGCAACACCCACTCGGCCGCTTCGATAGTGACCGCCGACAATTGTCTTTCGGGATGCAGCACATCGCTGATTTCGACGCTGGTGCTCCAGCCCTGACGCTGGGCCGCGGCATCAAGCAAGCGTGCGCACAGCACACTGGTGACCATGCCGTTCGGGCAGGCAGTAACAATGGCTAACTTCATGACAAACCCTCTTATTGTTCTGTCAGGGGACGCACGCGCACGCCCTGTTCGAGCTGTGCCAACTGCGCTGAATCGCCGATACCGAAACCGATCTGGGTAACCGCCATCGCGGCAATCGCCGTGGCGGTACGCAAGGTCTGCTCAGGCGTATCGGCGCTGAGCAAACCGTGGAGCATGCCCGCCAGTAACGAGTCACCCGCGCCAACCGTACTGGCGACGCTTACCTTGGGCGGTGTTGCGTGCAACGCCGAGCCGACGCTGAACCAGTTCACGCCCTCGGCGCCGTGGGAAATCACCACATGCTCGATGCCTTGGGCGTGCAAGCGGCTCGCCGCTTCAGCCTGGGCCAGGACCGAAACCACCTCGCAACCCAGCACCTCGGCCAGCTCTTGTGTGTTGGGCTTAATCAACCATGGAGCGGCTTTGAGCGCTGCCTTCAAGGCCTCGCCACTGGTGTCGAGGGCGACCTTCAAACCGAGGCTTTTCAAGCGCAGGATCAACGCCTGCAACCACTGCGGACTGACGCCTTGCGGCAGGCTGCCGGCGACGACGGCAGCGTCATGCGCCGGGGCAATCCGGTCGAGCCGATCAAGCAATGCCTGCTGCGCCGCCGCACTGACCAGTGGCCCCGGACCGTTGAGGTCGGTGATGCGGCCATCGCTTTCCGCCAGTTTGATATTGCTGCGTGTCTCGCCGGGCACGCGGATAAACGCGTCGGTGAACCCGCGTTTGGCGAACAGCGTTTCGAACGCTTGCAGGTTGTCTTCACCGAGGAAACCGCTGACCGTCACTTGATGCCCGAGGTCCGCCAGCACTTGCGCCACGTTTACCCCTTTACCGGCGGCGTGGGTGTGCATGGCGTCGCTGCGGTTGACCTGACCGGGTTCCAGGTGTGGCAACTGCACGGTGAGGTCCAGCGCGGGGTTGAGGGTCAGGGTTAATATCTTGGCCATTACAGGGCCTCCACTAATGCGCGCACTTCATTGGCGCTACCCACGGCGAGTGCCTCTTGGGCGAGGGTTTGGGTCTGGGTCAGGTTGAGTTCGCGAATCCGCGCCTTGACCTCGGCGATGCTGCGTGCGCCCACGCTCAGCTCATCCACGCCGAGACCGACCAGCACCGGCACCGCCAGTGGATCGGCCGCCAGCTCACCGCACACGCCAACCCATTTGCCATGAGCATGGGCCGCACGCACGGTGATGTCGATCAGTTGCAGCACCGCCGGGTGCAAGCCATCGGCCTGGGCCGAAAGCGTCGGATGACCACGATCGATGGCCAGGGTGTATTGCGTCAGATCGTTGGTGCCAACGCTAAAGAAATCGACTTCTTTGGCCAACACCGGCGCCAGCAATGCCGCCGATGGCACTTCGATCATGATCCCCAGTTGCAGGTCCGCGACCGGTATTTCCAGGCGCAGGCGTTCGGTCATGTCCCGAGCCTGGCGCCATTCATCGACACTGCCGACCATGGGAAACATGATGCGCAGCGGACGGTTGTCGGCGGCCCGCAGCAAGGCGCGCAACTGCGCTTCCATGATCTGCGGCCGTTGCAAGGTCAGGCGAATGCCGCGCACCCCGAGGAACGGGTTTTCTTCCTTGGCGATCGGCCAATAGGGCAGCGGTTTATCGCCACCGACGTCGAGGGTACGCACCACCAGCGGCCGCCCGGCCAGACCATCGAGCACGCGGCGATATTCGGCTTCCTGAGTCGCCTCGTCCGGTGCTTGCGGGTGGGCCATGAAAATCAATTCGGTACGCAGCAGACCGATGCCTTCCGCACCGTTCTCTACCGCGCTGGTAACGCCGGCGCTTTCACCGATGTTGGCAAACACTTCGACCGCGTGACCGTCAGTGGTCAGTGCCGGTTGATGGCGTTGTTCGGCGGCCGCTTTCAACCGTTGCTCGCGGGTATCGCGTTCTTCAATAGCGCGCTGCAAGGTCGTCGCGTCGGCGTCCACGTGCAACCGACCACGCTGACCATCGAGTAACAATGGCGTACCCGGCGCCAGCAGCAACACCGCCGCACCGGCGCCGACCAATGCCGGGATGCCGAGGGCTCGGGCAACAATCGCGCTGTGGGCGGTGGCACCACCCCGGGCGGTAAGAATGCCGGCGACACGGGCCGGATCAAGACGGGCCACGTCGGACGGTCCGACTTCGTCCATCACCAGAATGTATGGTTGCTCGGGTTCGCCAGGCGTTTCGATTCCGCACAGTTGCGCCAGCACGCGACGCCCGATATCACGCAAATCAGCGGCGCGCTCGGCGAGCAGCGCGTCCTGCAGCGACTCCTGTTGTCGGGCTGCCGCTTCGATCACCGACATCCACGCCGCTTCGGCGCTTTCGCCCTGCTTGAGGCGGGTGTCGACTTCATCGGTCAACTCCGGGTCGTCGAGCATTTCCTGGTGGGTCACGAAAATCTCGCGAATCGCCTTGGCCTTACTGCGCTCGATCAAGCCGCCAATGTCACGCCGCACATCCGCCAGCGCCTGCTTGAGACGTTCACGCTCGATGGCAGCGGACTCACCGCGCAGCGGGTAATCGATGACTTGCAGCACTTGAATATGTGCCGGGCCGATAGCAATTCCGGGCGCGGCGGCAATGGCCTGTACAAGGCTGCCGGACGCCGGAGCGAGCAGCACTTGGGCTATCTCGACAACTTCTTCACGGGGTTGGCTCACCGCTGGCAGCGGCTCGATCTCCTCGCCGAGGCCCTCTTCTATGGCTGCCAACAACGCGGGCAACGCATCGGCGGCAATGCTCGGCTCGGAGATGATTTCCAGCACCTGACCGCGACGGGCACCGAGGCTGAGCAACTTGCTCAAGCTTTTCACCGACACCGCGCTGTCCTGACTATCTACGATGCGGATACGAATCTCGCCTTCAAAGCTTTTCGCCAGTTGCGCGAGGATCTTCGCCGGACGCGCATGCAAACCGTGGGCGTTGGCCAGCGCGATGCGGGCGCTCGGCCAATCCACCGGCAGTTCACCGCCAAGTACTTCAAGCACTGCGCGGCAACTGGTGGCGCGGCCCAGTTCATGGCCGCGACCTTCGATCAGCAGTGCGCAAAGGCGTTCGAGCAAGGCTTGGTGGGCCTCGCCAAGGCTGGCCAGACAGAACAGCCCGCTCAGCGGCTGACCGAGGTAACGCAGCGGCTTGTCGGGGGTGACGAACGCCAGTCCCGGACGTTTTACCGTTTGTTCACTGTGCAACCACCACAGGCCATCGCCCAGCGGCAACGCTTCGACCTGCTGCAACACCGCGGAAAAACCATTGCTGACGCAGTCGGCCTGGCGCAACAGACGCGCCCCACGCCAAACCAGCTCTTCGAAATCTTCGGCGGCAACGCCCAAGCCGATCATCTGCGCATCCAGCGCCAGCTCTTGCGGCGCGCCTTGCAGCAGTTTAAGCAGGGCTTGGGCGGAACTGGCGCGACGCAGGGCCTGGCCCAGATCGGTTTCGCCGAGGGCACGGGTCAGCAATTGCAGCAGGCGCAGGTGTTCATCGGATTTGGCGGCGATACCGATCGCCAGGTAGACGATCTGTCCGTCGCCCCAATCCACGCCTTCGGGGAACTGCATCAGGCGCACGCCGGTGGTGAACACCTGATCGCGTGTCTCCGGCGTTCCGTGGGGAATGGCAATACCTTGACCGAGAAAGGTCGAGCCCTGGGCTTCGCGCGCCTGCAAACCGGCGAGGTAACCCTCGGCGACAAGCTTATCGGCAACCAGATGCCGGGCCAGCAACTGCAACGCTGCGGACTTATCCACAGCCGATTGGCCCATGGATATCTGCTCTACAGTGAGCTCGAGCATACTTTCTCCTTTTTGGCGCCTGTTGGCGCCAGGTATTGTTTTGAATGATTCAGCTTAGGCACCTGTCTCATGACAGTGTTTGGCGGTATCGCGGCAGAACCGACCAAAGGTACGAATAACGTAGAAAATACGCCTGCTGAAACGTTTAATCTAGAGTGATTGGCACGTTACTCGATAATCTCTCACTCTTGAAGTCCAATTGTCGGATGCGTCGCGACAATGGTCGACTGCCTGAATCGGGTAGGATTAGCGACAATGTCGGGCATGCTTAAAAAAACAAGGAATTAACGGGTTGAAACTCAGTGATATCGCCCAGTTGGCCGGTGTGTCCGTTACCACCGCCAGCTATGTCATCAATGGCAAGGCCGAACAGCAACGCATCAGCAGCGCTACCGTCGAGCGCGTGCGCGCGGTGGTCGATCAACACGGCTTCACGCCCAATCCCCAGGCCGCCGGGCTGCGCAGTCGCCACACCCGCACCCTGGGTTTCATTCTGCCGGATCTGGAAAACCCCAGTTACGCGCGAATCGCCAAACTGCTGGAACAAGGCGCACGGGCTCGCGGCTATCAGTTGTTGATCGCCAGTTCCGACGATGCGCCGGACAGCGAACGGCAGTTGCTGAAACTGTTCCGCGCCAGGCGTTGTGACGCGCTGATCGTCGCCAGTTGTCTGCCGACCGGCGACGACAGCTATCGCCAGTTGCAGGCCAAAGGCATTCCTGTCATTGCCATCGACAGGGTTATGGAGCCGGAACATTTCTGCTCGGTAATCAGCGACGACCGCGAAGCCAGCCTGCAACTGACCCGCAGCCTGCTCGACCCGCTGCCCAAACAGATCGCCTTGATCGGCGCCCGCCCGGAACTGAGCATCAGCCAGGAACGGGCCGCCGGTTTCAAAGAGGCGTTGTCCGGGTACAAGGGTGAGGTGCTGATTGAACACGGCGAATCGTTCAGTCGGGAATGCGGCAAACAGTTGATGGAAGAATTACTCCAGCGTGTAGGGCATCTGCCCGAAGCGTTGGTAACTACGTCCTACGTGCTACTCCAGGGCGTGTTCGATGCCTTGCATGATTTCCCGCTAAAAACCCGACCATTGCGCCTCGGCACGTTCGGCGACACGCAGTTGCTGGACTTCCTGCCGCTGCCGGTCAATGCAATGGCCCAGCAGCACCAACTGATTGCCGATAGAGCGCTGGCACTGGCTCTGGCGGCCATTGAGCAGTCCGACTACCAACCCGGCGTGCAGGCCATCGCGCGCACCTTCAAGCAGCGTATCCGCCAGGACTGAATCGTGGAGCTGATCGACACCCACACCCATCTGGATTTCCCGGACTTCGACGCCGATCGTCAGGCACTGATGGCCGAAAGCCGCACCCTCGGCGTGCGGCGAATGGTGGTGCTGGGGGTTTATCAGGGCAATTGGCAGCGGGTCTGGGATCTGGTGCAAAGCGATCCCGACCTGCATGCCGCACTCGGTTTGCACCCGGTGTACCTGGACGATCATCGCCCTGCACATCTGACGGAACTCGGTGAATGGCTGGCGCGCCTGGCCGGTCATCGACAACTGTGCGCGGTGGGCGAAATCGGCCTGGACTACTTCATCGAAACCCTCGACCGTGACCGCCAACAAGCGTTGTTCGATGCACAACTGCAACTGGCAGCTGATTTCAATTTACCGTCGCTGATCCATGTGCGGCGCAGCCATGCGGCGGTGATCGCCACGCTTAAACGCTTTCGCCTGAAGCGTGCCGGCATCATCCACGCCTTCGCCGGCAGCCACGAAGAAGCCCGGGAATATATCAAGCTCGGTTTCAAATTGGGCCTGGGCGGCGCCGCAACCTGGCCTCAGGCACTGCGCATGCATCGCGTGCTGGCCGAGTTGCCACTGGAATCGGTGGTACTGGAAACCGACTCGCCGGACATGGCGCCCGCCATGTTTGCCGGTCAACGCAACAGTCCAGCGCACTTGCCGGCAATCTGCGAAGCGCTGGCCGGGATCATGGCGGTCAGCCCCGAACGACTGGCTGATGCTAGCACTACTAACGCTTGTGAATTGTTCAACTGGTCATTCGCGGATATCTGCATACAAGTGCCACAGAACAAAGTTTGAAGTACCACTTCGTTTACCTAGGGATAAGGCGCCTAGTAATGTACAACTGTAGATGCCGAAACTTTTGGATCTGGCAACCTACTTATGTCAAACGTGAACGTAGCAGAAATTCTCGCACTTTTATTCGCATTCACCATCCCGCCAACGTAATATGGGTGCCTTATGCCATCTGAACGCAGATTATCCGGCGAGTCGTTGTCCCAAGATTGAAGTGCGCTAATTTTAAAGTTCAAGTTCGACTTATTCCCCATACCACCATACTTATTCTGAATGCTATATCCGGTAGTTTTACAAATAAACAGCCCCCCTCAAGAGTCCAGTGGTATTCATAGTGTACATAACCAAAAATAACACTTTGCCAGAACATCTCCAGTGTCCCTTTCTTTATCGCTTTGCCTTCTGACATCTCCTTAAACTGCTCATCTGATAGCGAATTGACAATAGATACATCTTCCAAGGATTCAGAACTCGACAAATTCTCTTCTGTAGTTTTCATCTCTGACTCCAGTTTTATTTCATGATTACCTCTCAAGTTATTAAAGCTCGGCTGCTCATCCTTTTAAACCTATAAAAAATGACAGTCCTGACGAACGGTTCACTAAGGACTATTGAGAAGGGGCATTGGAACCTGCCGGGGTGGAACGAAGATCCACCGCAGTTCAAAATCTGGTTGTCAGTCGGCGTAAGACTTGGCGGCCTCAAGAATCAGCGTCATGTGCTGACGCTGCCGGGCAAATCGCAGGGCGATGAAGTAGACGAAAATCGCCACCAGCGAAACATTCAACTGCTCAACGACACTGAGCAATGCCATCCACTCCAACACCAGCGCCACCATTAACGCGGTGCACACCATGACCAACAGACTCGCCTTCAACATGGCCAACGAGTCGAGGGACTTGAAGCGTTTGATCTGTTTCGGGTCGTTCAGCTGCAAGCTTTTCTGGCAGTGGGAGCAGGTGAAAGGCTCATTGATGGCAATGGCATTGAGCTGCCAGGGTTTGAGTAACAGCGTGCACTGGCAATGGGCGCAGTGCCCCTGGATTCCAAGCGTTGCAACAGACATAACCGGGACTCTTCCATGTGGTTAGTAACGTGGATCTTCCTTCATTGAAGACTAAAAACCAAAACCTGGGGAAAAACAATAGGATGCCCACCAAGATTGGGGAAAAATACTACAGGAAATTCAGCGATATCTTCTGTGGGAAATAGATCAAATGTGGGAGCGGCGTCGCACCGCCGCTCCCACATTTGATCCACGTCGCGGCGTTAAACCCGAAACGCACTGATCAACTGTTTCAACTCCACCACCTGTGCCGACAACGCCCGACTGGCATTCTCAGTCTGATGCGCACCTTCGGCGGTGCGCTCACCGGCGCGGTTGATCTCGACGATGTTCTGGTCGATGTCGTGGGCCACGGCAGTCTGCTGCTCCACGGCCGCAGCAATCTGCTGGTTCTGATCGACAATCGAGCCCACCGCGCCGAGGATATTTTCCAGTGCCAGTTGGACCTTTTCCGACTGCCCTACTGTGCCGCTCGCCATCTCGTGGCTGACGCCCATCGCCTTCACCGCGGCGCCGACACCACCGTGGAGCTTGGCGATCATCTGCTCGATTTCCTCGGTCGACTGCTGGGTACGCTTTGCCAGGGTTCGGACCTCATCCGCCACCACCGCAAAACCACGCCCCTGCTCCCCGGCCCGCGCCGCTTCGATCGCGGCGTTCAGCGCCAACAGGTTGGTCTGTTCCGCAATACTCTTGATCACTTCCAGCACGCGGCTGATGGACTGGCTGTCACTGGCCAGTTGATTGATCACCAGCACCGATTGATCGATCTCGCTGGCCAGCGCGGCGATGCTGCCTTGCTGGGATTGCACCAGCCCGCGACCGCTGATGGTTTCGTCGTTGACACTGTGGGCACTGCTGACCGCTGCGGCGGCACTGCGCGCGACTTCCAGGGACGTTGCAGACATCTGGTTCATTGCCGTGGCGACTTGCTCGATCTGCGTACGTTGCCCAGCCACGGCCTGGTTGCTTTGCGCGGAGACGCTCTCCACTTGCCCGGCCTGGCGCTCGACCTCGCTGACGGTCTGCCCAACACGTTCGATCAGATCATGGATTTTTTCACGGTGCCGTTGAACACCTCGCCCAACTCGCCCAACTCATCGCGGCTGTTGGCGCTGAAGGTCACCGTCATGTCGCCGGCCGCCACTTTGTCCATCACCCCGCCAAGGCGTTTAAGCGTAGTGCGGGTCGAGGCGTAGAAACCGCCGTAGAGGTAAAAAATCAATACAAACACTACCGACAACGCCACCGCCTGCAAGATCATGTGGGTGCGGTTCTGCTCCAGGCGCTGCTGCAACTGATTGCCGAGAAACGTCAGGGTGGCCTCGTTGAGTTGGTAGGTCTGATCCATAAGGCCCGTGACCTGATCGTAAAAGCCTTGCCACGGCGCATCCAGCGTGTCGGCCATCACCACTTGCTCTTCAAACAGCTCACTGGCCTTTTTCAGCGACGCCTTGCTGCTATCGGCCTGGGCGGCCAGGGTTTCCCGCGCGGCTTTGCTGGAAGCCAACGCGTCCTGCAACTTCAGACCATATTCGGCCTGGAGCTTTTCGATCTGCGCCAACAGCTCATCGAAACGGGTGCTCGACGATGAATTGAGAAAACCCTGTCCCAACGAGTAAGAGCCCATCGCCCGGCCGTCGCCCAAGAGCTGGGTAACCGCTGGTGTAACGCTGGTGATGAGTTCACTGAGCTGACGCATGTCGCTCTGATTATCGCGGCTCAAACCGGCCTGACTGGCAATGATCTGACTGAAAATCTGCGCGCTGCCCACCAATTTGCCGATCAAGGCACTTTTGCTTTGCAGGGATTTTTCCGTTTGTTGAGCCTTGAACGCGGCGATCATTTCATCGCGTTTGCCATCGAACACCACGATCTGTTCCGGATCGGTGGTCATCGCCGTCAGCCCTTGCAGGTGCGCCAGCACACTTTGCTCCAGGGTGCTGATTTGCGACTCGGCATTGCCGGCCTTGCCGGACTGACCGAGGACGACATTGATCTGCACCAGGTTATTCAAAGTCTCCAGGTCGCGTCGCAGCTTCAGGCTGCTGCCCAACAGGTCGAGGCTTTGCAGTTCGACCCGAGTAGCCTGAAATTCGCGATAGGAATCACGTACCAGGTAGAAGTTGGTCACCAGCATCGGTACCAGAAACAGCACGCTGATCAGGCTGAACTTCATGCCAAAGCTCAAGCGGTTCATCAGCGCGACGGCGGGATAGAGCAAGCTCTTCACTGGAAGTCTCCCTTTGATTCTTATTTTTATTGGCAGGCGCAGCTCGACAGCAGATAGCCACCATTGGGCGCTATCCCTGTATATCTCAAATCAGGGGAGGGTTTTGTAACTTAAGGTTAACGACAAAAGAATGTCCGAAGGCTCGGGTCGCGTTCGGACGTTCTTTTGATCGTGATCTACGTATCAGGGCAACACAGTCCACAACGCAAACCCTGCATACCAGAGCACTGCCGCCCGCAGCAGCAACTCCCAGATCCGGTCGAGGTTGTTGATGCCCTCTGGACCGACCAACGGTGCCGGGATTTCGGCAGCCACAAGTCCCGCCTTCTCGATCAATTGGGCGGCGCTGATGTTCCAGTTCAGCAGCTCGTGCAACATCACCCGGCTGACCGCGACAAAGTTGCCGACCAAGGCAAAACTCGCCGCCAGCAAGCGCACCGGTATCCAATCGAACGCATGGCGCAATTGCCCGGCACGCTCGACCAGCGCCGGGTTTTGCCCGTGCTCCTCAGCCAGGGCCAGCAGTCGGTAGCTCAGGGCGGCGACTGGACCCAACAGAAAGTACCAGAAAATCACCGCGAAAAAGCTCTGATAAGCCTCCCACAACAAATGCCCTTCGACCCGTTCCAGCAATTGCTCGCCGCTGTCGGCACAGATATCGAGGTCACGCTTGGCTACATGCGCCGCCGCTTGCAAATCTTCCCGGCGCCAGGCATCGCGAAACGGACCGAGACCACCCAGCAGATCGCCCCGTCCCAGGCTGTAAATCACCACCAGCAGGTGCGCCGGCAACGCCAACAGACCGTAGGCCACCGGATTCAGCACCAGTAAAAGCAAACCCAACAGCGCGACCGGCAACAACACCAGCACGACCAAAACCAGCCATGGACTTTTCGCCAGTCGCGCACCGGATTCAAGTTTGTGCAACTCGCGCACCCAACCGCCATCTCGCTGAATCTGGTGGCGCAGGGCCGAGAACTTCTCGATCCATACCGCCAACAGCAACACCAGAAAACTCATTGTTGTTCCTCTTTTTCCAGAGCGGATTTCGCCAGGGCTGCACGGTAGCGTGCCCAGTCAAAGGCCGGCCCCGGATCGGTCTTGCGCCCGGGCGCGATGTCGCTATGCCCGCAGATGCGCTGGGGAGTGATGGCCGTGAACGCGCTTTGCAGCTGCCGGGTCAGGGCGATCAACGCGTCGTACTGAGCATCGGTGAACGGCAGATCATCCGTGCCCTCCAGCTCGATGCCCACGGAAAAATCGTTACAGGTTTCCCGTCCCTCGAAACTTGAAACCCCAGCGTGCCAGGCGCGCTCGAGACAAGAGACAAACTGGGTGACGGCACCATCACGTTCGATCAGAAAATGCGCAGACACCCGCAGCTCGGCAATCCCCTTAAAGTAAGGGTGCTCCGTGACATCCAGACAATTCTGGAAAAACTCCTGCACCTTGCCGGTGGCGAATTGCGCCGGCGGCAGGCTGATGTTGTGGATCACCAGCAGGGAAATTTCGCCCGTGGGGCGCGCATTGAAGTTGGGCGAGGGGCACAAACGCACGTCCTGACACCAACCGCTCGCGGAGTCCAACTGCATACCGATTCCTTCAACGACGACTGTGTTGGTGCTCAGTATGCCGCGATAGCCCCTCTGGACGCGATCACTTGCCGCGATTGAGGCGTCGCAGATTGCCGATCACCGACTGACTTCGAACATCAGCGGGGTTTCCCGGGTGCCCGGCCCCTGGCGGAAATCGACCAAATACAGGCCCTGAGCGACCGGAAGAACGCGGATGCCTTGGGTTGCCTCGCGCCATGGCCCTATAATCGGGCCACTTTGTTTGTGGAGCTCGTTATGCCGAATCTACGTCTCGCCGATTTGACCGCCGAAATCGAAGCCAACGTGCGCCGTGCGTTGCTCGAAGATGTCGGCAGCGGCGATATCACCGCGCAATTGATCCCGGCCGAACGCTTGGCCAAAGCCACCATCATTACCCGCGACGCCGCCGTCATCAGCGGTACTGCCTGGGTGGATACCGTGTTTCGGCAACTGGACCCGCGGGTTGCGGTGCACTGGCAGGTTGCCGATGGCGAGCGGGTCAAACCCAATCAAGTGCTATTCCACCTCGAAGGCCCGGCTCGATCGCTGCTGACCGGTGAACGTAGCGCGCTCAATTTCCTGCAAATGTTGTCCGGCGTAGCCACTCGCGCGCAGTACCTGGCGGACTTCGTGGCCCAGACTCAGGTCAAGCTGCTCGACACCCGCAAGACCTTGCCGGGGCTGCGCCTGGCGCAAAAGTACGCCGTGACCTGTGGCGGTTGCCACAACCACCGCATCGGCCTGTATGACGCCTTCCTGATCAAGGAAAACCATATCGCCGCTTGCGGAGGTATCGCACAGGCCATCGCTGCCGCACACAAAATCGCACCGGGCAAACCGGTGGAGATCGAAGTGGAAAGCCTGGTCGAGCTCAAAGAAGCCCTGGCAGCCGGCGCCGACATCATTATGCTTGATGAACTGAGTCTGGAAGACATGCGCGAAGCCGTGCGCCTGAATGGCGGCAAGGCAAAACTGGAAGCTAGCGGCGGGATCAACGAAAGCACTTTGCTGCCGATCGCCGCAACCGGCGTGGATTACATCTCGATTGGTGCAATGACCAAAGATGTGAAGGCTGTAGATTTGTCGATGCGTCTCAGTCTCTGATAAAGCCAAGCAAGCGTGTAGGAGCGAGGCTTGCCCGCGATTGCGATCTCGAGGACGCAATCGCTGGCAAGCCATGCTCCTACAAAAGCGCTCCAGCCTGCGCTTTTGTCATACCACCAGGTTATTCATCTCGCAGTACTCTTCCCATTCGACGCCCAACACCTCTGCCGCTTCCTTGTGCAGCTTCAGGCGCTCGGTTTCGTACTCTTCCGGGCTCGAGGTGTACTTGAGCGTAAGCTCCCACGGCTGCAAGCCCTGGGCTTCGGCTTCATCCTCGAACGCCCACTGGATCTGGTCTTTCTGATCATCGGCTGGCAAGTCCTTGATCTCTTCCAGCAATTCGTGCGCGTCCAGCGCGTACTTCTTGAGTGCTTCTTCGTGTCTGGCTTCTTGGGTCAATTTTACGGTCATGGCGTTCTCTTTGATCTGGGGAATGGAAGATGGATCTGGATCATCAAGGATCTCTCTGACGCAAAAAAACCGATTGAAGCCCGGCTTTTCTGGCCTTCAGAACCATTCGGGATCATCTGAAAACAACGGGTCGCTTGTGCCCGAGACAGGAATCGAACCTGCGACCTTCGCGTTACGAGTGCGCTGCTCTACCAACTGAGCTACACGGGCAGTGGGCTAAACCTAGCACTGACTATGGGGTCAGGCAACTTCATGACTCGTCTCTTTTTTTTGCAGGCAAAAAAATACCCCGCAGCTTTAACTGCGGGGCATTTCTATAACGTTGAAGCGGTCAGGCTTGAGGGCTGATTAAACGCCCGAAGCCTTGGCTGCTGCTACGTCTTTGATGGACAGCTTGATACGGCCGCGATTGTCCACGTCCAGTACCAGTACTTCCACTTCCTGACCTTCTTTCAGAATGTCAGTCACTTTCTCAACGCGAGCGTCGCTCAACATGGAGATGTGAACCAGACCATCCTTACCAGGCAGGATGTTGACGAATGCGCCGAAGTCGACGATGCGCTCAACCTTACCGACGTAGATCTTGCCGATCTCGGCCTCGGCGGTGATACCCAGAACGCGCTGACGTGCAGCTTCAGCCGCTTCCTTGGTTTCGCCGAAGATCTTGATCGAACCGTCGTCTTCGATGTCGATCGAAGCCTTGGTCTCTTCACAGATCGCACGAATGGTCGCGCCGCCTTTACCGATGACATCACGGATTTTGTCGGTGTCGATTTTCATCGCGATCATGGTCGGTGCGTTTGCCGACAGCTCGGTACGCGACTGGCCAATGATCTGGTTCATCTGGCCAAGGATGTTCAGGCGCGCTTCCAGGGCTTGGCCCAGGGCGATTTCCATGATCTCTTCGGTGATGCCCTTGATCTTGATGTCCATCTGCAGCGCGGTCACACCTTTGGCGGTACCGGCTACTTTGAAGTCCATGTCGCCCAGGTGGTCTTCGTCGCCCAGGATGTCGGTCAGAACGGCGAACTTCTCGCCTTCCTTAACCAGGCCCATGGCGATACCGGCAACCGGCGCCTTCATCGGCACACCAGCGTCCATCAGCGCCAGGGAAGCACCGCAGACAGAAGCCATGGAGCTGGAACCGTTGGACTCGGTGATTTCCGATACAACCCGAATGGTGTACGGGAACACGTCAGCGGCTGGCAGCATGGCCTGAACCGAACGACGGGCCAGACGGCCGTGACCGATTTCGCGACGACCTGCGCCACCCATGCGACCACACTCGCCCACCGAGAACGGCGGAAAGTTGTAGTGCAGCATGAACGGGTCTTTTTTCTCGCCTTCCAGAGTGTCCAGCAGCTGTGCGTCACGGGCGGTGCCCAGAGTCGCGACTACCAGAGCCTGAGTTTCACCACGGGTGAACAGCGCCGAACCGTGAGTCTTCGGCAGAACGCCGACTTCGATGTTCAGCGGACGAACGGTACGAGTATCGCGACCGTCGATACGCGGCTTGCCGTTTACGATGTTTTCGCGAACGGTGCGGTATTCGATTTCACCGAAAGCAGCTTTAACTTCGCTGGAGGAAGGTTGACCTTCTTCGCCGGACAGCTTGGCAACGACCTGATCCTTCAGCTCACCCAGGCGAGCATAACGGTCGGCCTTGATGGTGATGGTGTAGGCCTGGGAGATCGCTTCGCCGAATTCGGCACGGATAGCGCCCAGCAATGCGGTGGCTTCTGGCGCGGCAGCCCAGGTCCAGGTTGGCTTGGCAGCTTCTGCGGCCAGTTCTTTGACGGCCTGGATAACAACCTGGAATTCGTCGTGGGCGAACAGTACGGCGCCCAGCATCTGGTCTTCAGTCAGCTCTTTGGCTTCCGATTCAACCATCAGAACGGCTTCCGAAGTACCGGCAACGACCATGTCCAGGCTCGAAGCAGCCAGTTGCTCGTAAGTCGGGTTCAGCAGGTAACCGGTGCTTTCGTGGAAAGCAACGCGGGCAGCGCCGATCGGACCATCGAAAGGAATGCCCGAGATGGCCAGAGCAGCCGAGGTACCGATCATCGCAGCGATGTCCGGATCGGTCTTCTTGCTGGTGGAAACGACTGTGCAGACAACCTGCACTTCGTTCATGAAGCCTTCTGGGAACAGCGGACGGATCGGACGGTCGATCAGTCGGGAAGTCAGGGTTTCTTTCTCGGAAGGACGGCCTTCACGCTTGAAGAAACCGCCAGGGATCTTACCGGCAGCGTAAGTCTTTTCCTGGTAGTGAACAGACAGAGGGAAGAAGCCCTTGCCTGGATCGGCTTGTTTGGCACCGACTACGGTCACCAATACGCTGACGTCGTCGTCAACGGTGACCAATACTGCGCCGGAGGCCTGACGGGCGATACGGCCAGTCTCGAGGGTAACGGTCGACTGACCGAACTGGAATTTTTTGATTACCGGGTTCACGGTGTCCTACCTTCTTTTGTGGCTCTTTGGGAAACGGGTTTCTTGCGAAATTCTTGGGCAATGCCGGGTATCGGCCCAACGCCTGTCCAGGGTAAAACGTATATCCAGATAAAACTTGAGGCTGGGAGCCTGCCATGTGCCAGCGGGAAACCCGCTGACGCACGACAGACAACCAACCTCTAGCGCAATCGCTTATTAGCGACGCAGACCCAGGCGAGCGATCAGAGCGCTGTAACGGCTCACGTCCTTGCCTTTCAGGTAGTCCAGCAGCTTACGACGCTGGTTAACCATGCGGATCAGACCACGACGGGAGTGGTGATCTTTACCGTTGGCCTTGAAGTGACCTTGCAGTTTGTTGATGTTGTGGGTCAGCAGTGCAACTTGCACTTCTGGCGAACCAGTGTCACCAACAGCTTGCTGGTAGTCAGCTACGATTTGAGCTTTTTCTTGAACGTCGAGAGCCATGAGGCAATCCTTTTATCAGGAAACTGTTTCAGAAAAACAGCTTCAACAGGCCAGGGACAAATCCCTGTATCTAAAAATGAGTAGTGACCGTGCCTGTTAACAGCCACCCTCGCCAGCCTGCTGTTACACAGACTGGTTTCGGTCATTCTGACCGAATCAAGCGACGTGGCGCGATACGCCCGTCTTCGCTCACTTCACCGATACCGATGAAGCGACCATTGTGATCCTGTACCCGTACCATGCCGAACTTCGGTGCATCCGGGGCGCGTACCGGCTGGCCGTTGAGCCAGTAGAACGCGCTCGCTTCCGAGAACTGCAGCAGTGGCCAGTCCAGCAAACCGCTGTCCGATGGCATCAGGAAGCGATCAACCGCTTCGTTGCCGCCTTCGGCATGTACCGCTTCCAGCTCTTCCAGGGTAACCGTCTGGGCCAGCGTGAAAGGTCCGGCCTGGGTACGTCGCAGTTCTGCAACGTAAGCGCCACAACCGAGTTGTTCACCAATATCCTCCACCAAGGTGCGGATATAGGTGCCTTTGCTGCAATCCACTGCAAGTCGCGCAGTATCACCTTCGAAGGCCAGCAATTCCAAGCGCGCAATAGTAACAGAACGCGGTTCGCGCTCCACTACTTCGCCAGCACGGGCCAGCTTGTACAGCGGCTGACCATCACGCTTGAGGGCCGAGTACATCGGCGGTATCTGACTGATTTGTCCGCGAAATTTCGGCAGCGCGGCCTCAATATCGGCGCGACCAACGGTCACCGGGCGCTCCTGCAAAACTTCACCCTCGGCATCCGCCGTGGTTGTGGTTTTGCCCAGTTGCGCCAGGGTTTCGTAACCCTTGTCGGAATCGAGCAGGTATTGCGAGAACTTGGTGGCTTCACCGAAGCATAACGGCAACACGCCGGTAGCCAGCGGATCGAGACTGCCGGTGTGTCCGGCCTTCTCGGCGTTTAGCAACCAGCGGACCTTCTGCAGGGCCGCGTTGGAGGTGAACCCCAGCGGCTTGTCGAGCAAAATGATGCCGCTGACGTTACGACGGATACGTTTGACCTGAGCCACCGATTACTCCTTGGTGTCTTCGGCTTCTGCCGCAACCGGATGCTGATTGTCTTCAGCCACTGCGCGTTCGATCAAGGCCGACAGATGCGCACCACGCACGACGCTTTCGTCGTAGTGGAAGTGCAACTGTGGAACGCTGCGCAGCTTCATCTCGCGAGCCAACTGCATGCGCAGGAAGCCAGCGGCGGAGTTGAGCACCTTGATGCTTTGTGCAATTTCTTCGCTGCTGTCCTGCCCCATCACGGTGATGAATATCTTGGCGTGACCGACGTCACGACTGACTTCAACAGCGGTAATGGTGACCAGGCCGACGCGCGGGTCTTTGACTTCACGACGGATCAGCTGTGCCAGCTCACGCTGCATCTGATCGCCGATACGTTGGGTACGGCTGTATTCTTTTGCCATGTCTTGTTACCTGTTACTGCCCCACGGTGAAACCCGAAGGGTCTGAAAGCGGCAAACGCCCGGCCTGACAAAAGCCAGACCGGGCGTTGCGTTTAGAGTCCTGACGCTGTGCCGCGCATTTGCATGCAACGGCCCATCGTGGCCCTTGAAGTGCGCGAGTTAGAGGCTGCGAGCAACCTGAACCTTCTCGAAGACTTCGATCTTGTCACCGACTTTGACGTCGTTGTAGCTCTTCACGCCGATACCGCATTCCATGCCGGCACGTACTTCGGAAGCGTCATCCTTGAAGCGACGCAGGGATTCCAGCTCGCCTTCGAAGATAACGATGTCTTCACGCAGTACACGAATCGGACGGTTGCGATGAACATTACCTTCGATAACCATGCAACCGGCGATCGCACCAAACTTCGGCGAACGGAATACATCACGTACTTCGGCCACACCGAGGATGTTCTCGCGAACGTCGCTGCCAAGCATACCGGTCAGGGCTTTCTTGACGTCTTCGATGATGTCGTAGATCACGTTGTAGTAACGCATATCCAGACCTTCCTGCTCGACGATCTTGCGAGCGCCGGCATCGGCACGCACGTTGAAGCCGAACAGTACAGCGTTGGAGGCCAGTGCCAGGTTGGCATCGGATTCGGTGATACCACCGACACCGCCACCGACCACACGCACTTGCACTTCGTCGTTACCCAGGCCGTTCAAGGCACCGTTCAACGCTTCCAACGAACCACGGACGTCGGATTTGAGGACGATGTTGAGCGTCTTCTTCTCTTCCTGACCCATGTTTTCGAAGATGTTTTCCAGCTTGCCTGCGTGAGCACGAGCCAGTTTGACTTCGCGGAACTTGCCTTGACGGAACAGAGCCACTTCACGGGCTTTCTTCTCGTCAGCCACAACGCTCATCTCGTCGCCAGCGTCCGGAGTACCGTCCAGGCCGAGGATCTCGACAGGGATGGCAGGACCGGCTTCCTTGATTGGCTTGCCGTTCTCGTCGAGCATGGCACGAACACGGCCATAGTTCGAACCGACCAGGACCATGTCGCCCTGTCGCAGAGTACCGTCTTGAACCAGAACGGTAGCCACTGGACCACGGCCCTTGTCCAGACGCGATTCAACCACGACGCCGCGGCCAGGAGCCGAAGGCGTAGCCGTCAGTTCCAGAACTTCGGCTTGCAGCAGAACAGCTTCGAGCAATTCGTCGACACCGGTACCCATCTTCGCCGAGACCGGTACGAATGGAGTGTCACCACCCCACTCTTCCGACGTCACGCCGTGCACCGACAATTCGCTGCGGATGCGATCGAGATCAGCGCCCGGCTTGTCGATCTTGTTCACCGCCACGACCAGCGGAACACCCGCGGCCTTAGCGTGTTGAACAGCTTCGATGGTCTGCGGCATCACGCCGTCGTCCGCTGCAACCACCAGGATCACGATGTCGGTTGCCTTGGCACCACGGGCACGCATTGCGGTAAACGCGGCGTGACCAGGGGTATCGAGGAACGTCACCATGCCACGGTCGGTTTCAACGTGGTATGCGCCGATGTGCTGAGTAATGCCGCCGGCTTCGCCAGCAGCTACCTTCGCACGACGGATGTAGTCGAGCAGGGAAGTCTTACCGTGGTCAACGTGGCCCATTACGGTCACGACTGGCGCACGGGAAACTGCCTCGCCTTCAAACTTCAGGGACTCGGCCAGGGAATCTTCCAGGGCGGTGTCGCTGACCAGGGTCACTTTGTGGCCCAGCTCTTCGGCAACCAGTTGAGCAGTTTCCTGATCGAGTACCTGGTTGATGGTGGCTGGAGTACCCAGTTTGAACATGAACTTGATGATTTCAGCAGCCTTGACCGACATCTGCTGGGCCAGATCGCCCACAGTGATGGTCTCGCCGATCTTCACTTCGCGCACGACAGGGCCGGTTGGGCTCTGGAAACCGTGAGCATTGCGTTTCTTCAGCTTGGCCTTGCCGCGACCACCACGACGGAAGCCATCGCTTTCTTCGTCGGTAGTACGTGGGGCAACGCGTGGAGCAGGCGCTTTTTCCTTGACCGAAGCACGATGCGGAGCGTTTTTGCGCTCGCCATCGCCACCACCGCGACGACTGTTATCGTCGGCACGTGGCTTGTCCGGACGACGCTGTTCGTCGCGCTTGCGAGTATCGGCCGCAGGAGCCGGAGCGACAGCCACAACCGGTGCGCTTTCGCGTACAGGCTCGGCCACCGCAGCAGGTGCGGCTGGAGCGGTCGGCGCAGCAACTGGCTGGCGACGCGCTTCTTCTTCGGCGCGGCGCTTGGCTTCTTCTTCAGCCTTCTGACGTGCAGCACTTTCTACTGCGCGACGTTCATCCAGTTCACGCTTGCGCTCGGCTTCGATTTCTTCCGGGCTGCGCTGTACGAAGACTTTCTTCTTGCGTACTTCAACGCTGATGCTTTTGCTGCCAGCAACACGCAGGGTGCTGGTGGTTTTACGCTGCAGCGTGATCTTGCGTGGTTCTTCCACTTTCGCCTTGTGACTGCTTTTCAAGTGAGTCAGCAAGGATTGCTTCTCACTGTCAGTCACACTTTCTTCGGCGGCGGTGTGCGGCAGACCTGCCTCACGCATCTGCTGCAACAGGCGCTCTACCGGTGTTTTGACCTCATCGGCCAGTTGTTTCACCGTGACTTGCGTCATGCATTTCTCTCCTCAGGCCGCGCCTAATTACTCGAACCAGTGGGCTCGGGCGGCCATGATCAACTTGCCGGCACGATCATCGTCAATGCCGTCGATGTCGAGCAGGTCGTCAATAGACTGCTCGGCCAGGTCTTCGCGGGTAATTACGCCGCGCACCGCCAGTTCCATCGCCAAATCCTTGTCCATACCCTCAAGCGAGAGCAGGTCTTCGGCCGGATGGGCGTCTGCCAGCTTTTCCTCAGTAGCGATGGCTTTGGTCAACAAACGATCCTTGGCACGAGCGCGAAGCTCGTTGACG
Organism: Pseudomonas sp. ERMR1:02; assembly: GCF_002277815.1. GTDB lineage: Bacteria > Pseudomonadota > Gammaproteobacteria > Pseudomonadales > Pseudomonadaceae > Aquipseudomonas. The sequence continues at coordinate 237,100 of NZ_NKJI01000006.1, read as the reverse complement.
GTGTCTTCGTCAAAGCCATCGATGTTGAGCATTTCTTCCAACGGTACGTAGGCAATCTCTTCCAGGCTGGTAAAGCCTTCATCAACCAGTACCTGTGCCAGATCTTCGTCGACTTCCAGCTCGTCGATGAAGTTGCGCAGGATGTCGCCGGTTTCTGCTTGCTGTTTAGCCTGGATGTCTGATTCGGTCATCACGTTCAGGGTCCAGCCAGTCAATTGGCTAGCCAGACGCACGTTCTGACCACCGCGACCGATGGCCTGAGCCAGATTGTCTGCGCCAACGGCGATGTCCATGGCATGGGCATCTTCGTCAACGATAATTGCCGCAACCTCAGCCGGGGACATGGCGTTGATTACGAATTGAGCCGGGTTGTCGTCCCACAGGACGATGTCCACACGCTCACCGCCCAACTCGCCCGACACTGCCTGGACACGCGAACCGCGCATACCGATGCAAGCACCCTGCGGGTCGATGCGTTTGTCCTTGGAGCGGACGGCGATCTTGGCACGCGAACCCGGATCACGGGACGCAGCCATTACTTCGATCAGGCCTTCAGCGATTTCCGGCACTTCGATGCGGAACAACTCGATCAGCATTTCCGGCGCAGTACGCGACAGGATCAGCTGCGGGCCGCGGTTCTCGGTGCGGATTTCCTTGAGCAGTGCACGCAGGCGTACGCCAACCCTGAAGGTTTCGCGAGAAATGATGTCTTCACGAGCCAGCAACGCTTCGGCGTTGTTACCCAGATCAACGATCACATTGTCGCGGGTCACTTTCTTCACGGTGCCGGAGATTATTTCACCCAGGCGCTCGCGATAAGCGTCAACAACCTGAGCGCGCTCGGCTTCGCGAACCTTTTGCACAATGACTTGCTTGGCAGTCTGTGCAGCGATACGACCGAACTCGATGGACTCGATCTTCTCTTCGACGACGTCTCCGACCTTGGCACCAGGATGCGTTTCGGCAACCTTGCTCGGCCAGGTTTCGATGGCCGGATCGTCCAGGTCTGCTTCTTCGACGACCGTCCAGCGACGGAAGGTCTCGTAAGCGCCGGTGTGGCGATTGATTTCCACACGCAGATCAACTTCGTCCTCGAAACGCTTTTTGGTAGCAGTGGCCAGAGCCAGTTCCAACGCTTCAAAAATTACGTTTGCCGGTACGCCTTTTTCATTGGATACCGACTCAACAACCAGCAGTACTTCTTTGCTCATCGTACGCCTCGCCTTTCGCAAGCCATTGGATCCGCGGGATCCGCGTCTCAGTCAAAACTGGGAATTATGTTGGCCTTGTCGATCATATCGATCGGCAACAGGAATTCATGGTCATCTACGTGCACCACGACATCCTGCTCTTCTACACCGCGCAGAAGGCCCTGAAAGTTGCGCCGTCCTTCAAAAGGCGAGCGCAGCTTGATCTTCACTTGTTCACCGGCAAATTTGGCAAACTGCTCAAGAGTGAACAGTGGGCGTTCCATGCCAGGCGAGGAAACTTCAAGGGTGTATTCAACGGAGATTGGATCTTCAACATCCAAAACACCGCTGATCTGACGGCTGACGATGGCACAATCGTCCACCAGCACGCCGCCCTCTTTATCGATATAAACGCGCAACATTGAGTGACGACCTTGAGCCGAAAACTCAATACCCCAGCATTCATAGCCTAGGGCCACGACCACCGGGGCCAGCAAGGCCTGCAACTCTTCTAGCTTGCTCGACACCTGAACCCCCTAGTGCATGTATGTGCATGCTTTGCAAAATAAAAAAAATGGGCTAAACGCCCATCCTTGAAACGCCGTCGAACAGCGGCGTTGAAAGTATCCAGCTAACAAAAAGCCCCTTAAAAGGGGCTCCTTAAACTGGTTGCGGGGGCCGGATTTGAACCGACGACCTTCGGGTTATGAGCCCGACGAGCTACCAGACTGCTCCACCCCGCGACAAAGCTGGGGCGGAAGTATACGACCGATCCCTAACAGGGTCAATGTAACCTTCCACCTGCAAGAAAGCCCGCAACAGCGGGCTCTCCTGACTAATTGGTACCGAGAAGGGGACTCGAACCCCTACACCCTATGGGCACAACCACCTCAAGGTTGCGTGTCTACCAATTCCACCACCTCGGCAATACTACGTTTGAAACCCTTCTTACTTTTGCTCTTGAGCTGGAGGCACGTCAGTCGCTGGAGTAGCCGACTTTTGCTCTTGAAGCACCGGAACATCGTCAGAAGCCGGTTGTTGCTTTGGAACTTCCAGCACCGCTGGATTTGGGAGACCTACTTGAGTCAGCTGGTGAGCCTTCTCTTTAGCAAAGTAACCTAACCCCAAGCTGGTTATGAAAAAACCTGCGGCAAGTATAGCAGTAAACTTACTAAGAAAGGTAGAGGAACCTTGGCTTCCGAACACAGTATTTGAAGCACCTGCTCCGAAAGACGCACCAGCATCCGCACCTTTACCCTGCTGCAGCAATACCAGAGCCACTACGCCCAATGCACCCAGCAGATGAAAAACGACTACGACTGTTTCCAGCATTTTTTCAGTTTCCCGCGGCGCGACAAATCGCACCGAACTCATCTGCATTCAGGGAAGCCCCGCCAATGAGGCCCCCATCGATATCCGGCATGCCGAACAGTTCGACCGCATTGGCCGCCTTCACGCTGCCGCCGTATAGAAGCCGCACACCTTGCGCGACTTCAGAATTCTCTGCCGCCAACTGAGCGCGGATGGCTGCATGCACATCCTGCGCCTGTTGCGGCGAAGCAGTCAGCCCGGTACCAATGGCCCAGACCGGCTCGTAAGCGATTACCGCCTTTGCAAACGCACCGACACCAAACTCGTCAATGATGCTGCCCAACTGACGCGAGACAACCTCAAGAGTTTTCCCCGCTTCGCGCTGCTCAAGGGTTTCCCCTACACACAACACCGGAATCAAGCCACATGCCTGTGCCGCTGCAAACTTGCGATTCAGCATTCCGTCTTGCTCGCCCAGTATCAAGCGGCGCTCGGAGTGCCCAACAAGGACCAGGGAACAACCTGCATCCACCAACTGACTCGGAGCAATCTCACCGGTCAATGCGCCTTGCATGGATTCCACCGCAGAGTTCTGCGCGCCGACCGAAATCGACTTTCCTTTCAAGCCATCAATCACTTGATTGATATGCAGGCAAGACGGGAATACCGCTACATCAACATCGCTCGACAAGGCCAATTGACCAAGGCCATTTATCAGCTCAGCGACGCTGGCGCGGGTACCGTGCATCTTCCAGTTACCAGCTACCATAGGGCGACGCATGCTGTACCTCGTCGGTCAAAGTGGGCGCAGATGTTACCCAACACAATCATGGCTGGCAAGCCAAAATCAGGCAGAAACTTCAGCAACCAGTTTTGCCAGCTCTTCGGCGTAGCCGCGGACCTGCGTTTCGTCTTCACCTTCGACCATCACGCGCACCAACGGCTCAGTTCCAGACTTGCGCAACAGCACACGCCCGCGACCTGCCATGGCCTTGGTCACACGCTCACTGGCCTCCTTGACCGACGCGTGATCGAGAGGATTGGCACCGCCACCGAAGCGCACATTGATCAGCACTTGAGGACATTTGCGCAGCGCCTGACGAGACTGGGCCAAACCTTCCGAGCGTCGCTTCAGTGCCATCAGCACCTGTAGCGCAGCAATGATCGCATCACCGGTAGTGGTGTGATTGAAGCAAACGATATGCCCTGAATTCTCACCACCCACCAGCCAGTTGCGCTCCAGCAAGTCCGCGATCACATAACGGTCACCGACATTGGCGCGCACAAATGGAATCGCCAGATCCGCGAGAGCCAGCTCCAGACCCAGGTTACTCATCAGCGTACCCACCACGCCGCCCTGTAGCTTGTCGCGCTCATGTAGATCGCGAGCGATTATGTAAAGCAGCTCATCACCATCGACGATGGTGCCAGTGTGGTCCACCATCAGAACGCGGTCGCCGTCACCGTCAAATGCAACACCCAGATCGGCGTGTTCAGCCAGGACTGCGGCCTGCAATTGCCCCATGTGGGTCGAACCACAATTGTCGTTGATGTTCAATCCGTTGGGTTGCGCAGACAGAACTACGACCTCGGCACCCAACTCGCGAAACACGCTAGGGGCCACTTTGTAAGTCGCACCATGGGCGCAGTCGATAACGATCTTCAGACCCGAAAAACTGGTGCCGGTCGGCACACTGCTCTTGCAGAATTCGATATAACGGCCAGAGGCGTCGTTGATTCGCGAAACCTTGCCGATCTTGCTCGACTCGACAACAGTCATCGGAGTGTCCAGCAGCTCTTCGATCATCTGCTCGACTTCGTCCGGAAGCTTGGTGCCCGTACCCGAGAAAAACTTGATGCCGTTGTCATCATGAGGATTGTGCGAAGCACTGATCACGATGCCGGCTTCAGCATGGAAGGTGCGCGTCAGGTAGGCAATGGCCGGGGTGGGCATCGGCCCCAAGAGCATTACGTCGGCGCCCGCCGACGTGAGCCCGGCCTCAAGTGCCGATTCGAACATGTACCCGGAAATCCGAGTATCCTTGCCGACCAGTACCTTGCAGGCACCCATTTTGCGGAATGCCATACCCGCAGCCCAGCCAAGCTTGAGCATGAAGTCAGGAGTAATCGGGTATTCACCGACACGACCACGAATACCGTCAGTACCAAAATATTTCCTAGTCATAAACACTCCATCATTCTTATTCGGCTGATTCCACTGCGGCGATCATCTTCACCACATCGACTGTTTCAGCTACATCATGGACGCGCAATATACGCGCCCCCTTGTGCGAAGCTAGCGCCGCGAGGGCGAGCCCGCCATACAGGCGCTCATCCACCGGACGATTCAATGCCTGGCCTATCATGCTCTTGCGCGAAACTCCGACCAACAGCGGGCGCCCCAAGGCATGCAAAGCATCCATATGCTTGAACAAGCTTAGATTGTGCTGCAAGGTTTTTGCGAAACCAAAGCCAGGATCAAGAATGATCCGCTCAGCCGGAATGCCGACCGACGCACATTGCGCCATGCGCTCAGCGAGAAACTCGCCCACCTCTCTCGTGACGTCCTGGTACTGCGGATTATCCTGCATGTCGCCCGGCTCACCGAGCATATGCATCAGACAGACCGGCAAACCCGTTGCCGCCGCTGCATCCAGCGCACCATCGCGGCGCAACGAGCGCACATCATTGATCAATCCGGCTCCCAGCCGTGCGGTTTCGCGCATGACGGCTGGCGTGGAGGTATCGACCGAGATGATCACATCCAGCTCGCGATGAATCCGCTCGACAATCGGCGCGACACGCTCAAGCTCTTCCAGCGGCGAAACCGCCCTGGCGCCCGGTCGCGTCGACTCACCACCGACATCGATCAGTGTCGCGCCAGCCACCACCATGGCTTCGGCGTGGCGCATGGCCGCGTCGAGCTGGCTGTATTGGCCGCCATCGGAGAAAGAATCGGGAGTGACATTGAGAATGCCCATGACATGCGTCTGGGCCAAATCAAGAACCCGGTTGCCGCAAGGCAACCGGGTCGAGGACTGAACAAAAGTCATTTCAAACCTTAAACGTCAGCAGCGGGACCGCCGATAGGTGTTTGCGGACGCTCATCCTGTACCGCCGGAGGCGTTCCGGAAGTACCGGTACCACCTGACCAATCGCGAGGCTCGCGAGGAGTACGCCCCGCCATGATGTCGTCAATCTGCTCGGCATCGATCGTCTCGTACTTCATCAGGGCATCAGCCATGGCATCGAGCTTGTCACGGTTGTCCGTGAGAATCTGCTTCGCCGTGCCGTAGCACTGGTCAATGATACTGCGTACTTCAGAGTCGATCAGCTTCGCTGTCTCACCCGAGAAGCTTGCACTCTGGCCGCCGCCGCCGCGACCGAGGAACACTTCACCCTCTTCTTCGGCGTACATCAGCGGACCCAGCTTCTCCGAAAGCCCCCACTTGGTCACCATGTTCCGGGCAATCTGGCTGGCACGCATGATGTCGTTGGATGCACCAGTGGTGACACCATCGAAGCCCAGAGTCATCTCTTCAGCGATACGACCACCGTACAGCGAGCAGATCTGGCTGATCAAGGCACGCTTGGACAAGCTGTAACGATCCTCCTCCGGCAGGAACATGGTCACACCCAGCGCTCGACCGCGCGGGATGATTGACACTTTGTAAACCGGATCATGTTCAGGCACGACGCGACCAACGATGGCGTGACCCGCCTCGTGGTAAGCGGTGTTCTGTTTTTCTTTCTCGGACATGACCATGGATTTGCGCTCTGCACCCATCATGATCTTGTCTTTGGCTAGCTCGAACTCTTTCATCTCGACGATGCGTTTGCCGGCACGTGCAGCGAACAACGAAGCTTCGTTCACCAGGTTGGCCAGGTCAGCACCAGAGAAGCCAGGAGTACCACGAGCGATCACGGCCGGAGCGACGTCGTCACCCATTGGCACTTTGCGCATGTGAACCTTGAGAATCTGTTCGCGACCACGAATATCCGGCAGACCAACCACAACCTGACGGTCGAAACGACCCGGACGCAGCAGCGCAGGGTCGAGCACGTCAGGACGGTTCGTCGCTGCAATCACGATGATGCCGTCATTCATCTCAAAGCCGTCCATCTCTACCAGCAACTGGTTGAGAGTCTGCTCACGCTCATCGTGACCGCCGCCCATGCCAGCGCCACGGTGGCGACCGACGGCGTCGATTTCATCGATGAAGATGATGCATGGAGCGTGTTTCTTGGCCTGTTCGAACATATCGCGAACGCGGCTGGCACCAACACCGACGAACATTTCGACGAAGTCGGAACCGGAAATGGTGAAGAACGGCACTTTTGCTTCGCCGGCGATCGCCTTGGCCAGCAAGGTTTTACCGGTACCCGGAGGGCCGACCATCAGGACGCCGCGAGGAATGCGACCGCCCAGGCGCTGGAACTTGCCCGGATCACGCAGGAACTCGACCAACTCGCCAACTTCTTCCTTGGCTTCGTCGCAACCGGCAACGTCACCCAAGGTGGTCTTGACCTGATCTTCGGAGAGCAGGCGCGCCTTGCTCTTGCCAAAGCTCATAGGCCCACCCTTGCCGCCGGCACCGCCCTGCATCTGCCGCATGAAGAACATGAACACGGCAATGATTACCAGGATGGGGAAGCTCGCGACCAGGAGTTGAGTCCAGATACTTTGCTGTTCAGGCTGCTTGCCTTCGACCACGACGTGGTTATCGACCAGGTCACCGATCAGGCCGTTGTCCTGGATTGCAGGACGAATGGTCTTGAAACTGTCGCCATCGTTGCGCTTGCCGGTAATCACGTAGCCATCAACCGCCACGCGCTCGACCTTTCCATCCTTGACCTGCTGGATGAAGTCGGAATAGTTGAGGGTCTGCGGCTCGTTAGGGCTGGAGAAGTTGTTCATCACCGTCACCAGGACAGCCGCGATGATCAACCACAGGATCAGATTCTTTGCCATATCGTTCAATTAACTACCCTCTGAAGCAAGCGCCGCATATGGCGCGCGCTTCGCATGATATTCACCGGCCTAACTTACTACATTACCTACAACTCTGGCAGGCGCCGTCTGTAACCCTTTGTGAAACACTTCCTACACAATATTCGCTAATTCTCACAAGGCGAAATACGAAATTCCTATCGCCCCGGTCGAAAATTCTCTCATTCCTCGCTACGCCCCCGGTAGCCCCAAGCCAGCATGTATTGCTCGCGGGAACTTCCACGGGAAGAGTCAGGCTTGATCATCTGGACCTTGTCGAATTTCTGACGAGCGTCCTTCACGTAAGCATCAAACCCTTCACCCTGAAAAACCTTGATCACGAAATTACCACCCGGCTTGAGTATCCGAGCCGCCAGATCAAGCGCCAGCTCGCAAAGAAACATGGCTTTTGGCATATCTACTTCAGGCGTACCACTCATATTGGGGGCCATATCGGAAATCACAAGGTCCACCTGCGAATTACCCACGGCCTCAAGGATCTGAGCGAGCACTACGTCCTGGGTGAAGTCACCCTTGATGAAAGTCACGTCCGGAATGCTGTCCATTTCCAGGATGTCCGAGGCGATCAGACGCCCCTGGCCACCGATCAGCCGGCTAGTCACCTGCGACCAGCCACCGGGCGCCGCCCCCAGGTCGACAACGATCATGCCCGGACGGATAAGCTTGTATTTCTCCTGGACCTCCAGAAGCTTGTAACTCGCACGCGAGCGGTAGCCATCCTTCTGCGCCTGCTTCACATAGGGATCATTGACATGTCTTTTCAGCCAACCAAGGCTTGTCTTGGAACGCGCCATTGGGCACCTCGATGATAAGGGTCGTGATTAATTGGGCGGATCCACGAACCCTCGGGTAAAATGGCCGCCATTTTACAGAATCCAGACGAAAGGGTCAGATTATGCCGCTCACTCAAGAGCAGAAGAAACAGTACAAATCCATTGGCCACCATCTGAAACCAGTTTTGATTGTGGCTGACAACGGTTTGACTGAGGGTGTTTTAGCCGAACTTGAACGCGCTTTGGCGGATCACGAGCTGATCAAGATCAAGCTCAACATCCTGGATCGCGAATCGCGTCTGGCGTCCATTGCAGAACTGTGCAAGGTCGGCAAAGCGGATCTGGTTCAGGTCATCGGCAAGATGGCACTGATTTACCGCAAGAACTTCAGCGTCAACAAGCAGCTGTCGAACGTCCATCGCTTCAAGTGATGACAAGGGTCAAGGGTGTGCTTCGCGCACCCTGCCACTCCATCCCGGCACCGGCTGCAATACCAGCATCAGCCCGGAAAAGCCCAGGACAAGGTAGCTGAATACCTGCCATCGCGTCGCATCCGGCCAACCGATACGCACCACGAAGTACATCGCGCACGCATACAGCGCCATCAACAACAGCTGCCCGCGAATATCCCGCCATAGACTGGCAAGGCCCTCGGCCTGAATCAGCACCAAAGCCTGAAAAATCACACACGCTGCGGCAAATCCCACCATCAGCGCATTCAACATGCCTGCAATTTCGTCGATCAGCAGCGGCGCCAGGCCAATTCGCCCTAGCACCGGTAGCAGACCGATGTGCAATAACCACAGGCCGCCGACCCACAACATCTGGGCCAGTTGCCAAAGCATGGCGCCCGCACGGAGCGGGCGCCTGCCTTTAGACGTGGCGAACTTCGACAATCTCGTACTCGATAACGCCGCCAGGCGTTTTGACGGCGACTACGTCACCCTCTTCCTTGGCAATCAAGGCGCGGGCAAGAGGCGAACCGACAGATATCTTGCCGAGTTTGAAGTCAGCCTCATCTTCACCGACGATGTGGTAGGTCACGCGCTCGTCGGTTTCGACGTTGGCGATTTCAACCGTGGTGCCAAAAATCACTTTACCGGTGTGAGGAATAGTTGTGACATCGATGACGACCTGATTCTGAATCCGGCCTTCGATATCACGGATACGCGCCTCGACCATACCCTGCTGCTCGCGAGCAGCATGGTATTCGGCGTTTTCCTTCAAGTCACCCAACTCGCGGGCCGTACCGATGTCCTGGCTGAGCTTCGGACGAACGACCTTGGTCAGGTGAGCATGCTCTTCTTCCAGGGCGCGAGCGCCCTGAACGGTCATTGGGTACTTGGTCATACTCATGCTTTCAATCCTGCGTGTAGATCCTGCAAGCGGCGCACGGTCTTCTCGGGACCGAACTTCAGCGCTTCGCAGATGGCTTCGCCAGCAGCAATGGTGGTGGTGCAGTAGATCTTGTGCTGCAGGGCATTGCGACGAATGGAATAGGAGTCAGCGATCGACTGACGACCTTCGGTGGTGTTGATAATCAGGGTGACTTCGTCATTCTTGATCATATCAACCACGTGCGGACGGCCTTCGGTGACTTTGTTCACGCGGCGCACTTTCAGGCCTGCGGCTTCAATCAGCTTGGCAGTACCGGCAGTGGCAACCACTTCAAAGCCCAAGTTGATCAGATCACGAGCCACGCCTGCAACCAGTGGTTTATCGTCGTCGCGCACACTGATGAACGCAGTACCGCCAGTCGGCAGCACTTCGCTGGCACCCATCTGGGCCTTGGCAAACGCTTCACCGAAGGTGTCACCCACGCCCATCACTTCACCGGTGGATTTCATCTCTGGGCCAAGGATCGGGTCAACGCCAGGGAATTTGGCGAACGGGAACACCGCCTCTTTCACGCTGTAGAAGTTCGGGATGATTTCTTTGGTGAAGCCGATTTCTTTCAGGGTTTTACCAGCCATGACGCGCGCCGCGATCATTGCGAGGGAAACACCGATGCACTTGGACACGAACGGTACGGTACGGGAAGCGCGTGGGTTGACTTCGATGACGTAGATGTCTTCGCCTTGCAGCGCCAACTGAACGTTCATCAGGCCGACCACGCCCAGTTCCAGGGCCATTTTCTTGACCTGTTCGCGCATCTCGTCCTGGATATGTGCAGGCAGCGAGTACGGCGGCAGCGAGCACGCGGAGTCACCGGAGTGAACACCAGCCTGCTCGATGTGCTGCATGATCGCGCCGATCACCACGTCGGTGCCGTCGCAGACCGCATCCACGTCCATTTCGATGGCGCAGTTGAGGAAGTGGTCGAGCAGCACCGGGCTATCGTTCGACACCTTCACCGCGTCACGCAGGTAGCGCTTGAGCTCTTCTTCTTCGTAAACGATTTCCATCGCACGCCCGCCCAGTACGTAGGACGGACGCACCACCAGCGGGTAACCGATCTTGGCGGCGGCACGAATCGCTTCGTCTTCGCTACGCACAGTGGCATTTGGTGGCTGACGCAGGTTCAGACGCTCGACCATCTGCTGGAAGCGCTCACGGTCTTCGGCACGGTCGATGGCATCAGGGCTGGTGCCGATGATCGGCACACCAGCTTCTTCCAGAGCGCGAGCCAGTTTCAGCGGAGTCTGCCCGCCGTACTGGACGATCACGCCTTTCGGCTTCTCGACGCGAACGATTTCCAGTACGTCTTCCAAAGTCACTGGTTCGAAATACAGGCGATCGGAGGTATCGTAATCGGTGGAAACGGTTTCCGGGTTGCAGTTGACCATGATGGTCTCGTAACCGTCATCGCGCAGGGCCAGTGCCGCGTGTACGCAGCAGTAGTCGAACTCGATACCCTGGCCGATACGGTTTGGACCGCCGCCGAGGATCATGATCTTGTCGCGGCCCGACGGTGCGGCTTCGCACTCTTCCTCGTACGTCGAGTAGAGGTAAGCGGTGTCGGTGGCGAACTCGGCTGCGCAGGTGTCAACGCGCTTGTAGACCGGGTAAACCTCCAGCTTGTGACGGTGGCGACGCAGGGCTTTCTCGGTCACGCCCAGCAGCTTGGCCAGACGCATGTCGGAGAAGCCTTTACGCTTGAGGCGGAACATCACGTCGCGGTCGATGCTGGCCAACCCCAGGGTCTTGACCTTCTCTTCTTCCTTGATCAGATCTTCGATCTGCACCAGGAACCACGGGTCGATCATGTTCATGCCGAAGATGTCTTCGACCGACAGGCCGGCGCGGAAGGCATCAGCCACGTACCAGATACGCTCGGCGCCCGGAACGGTCAGTTCGCGCTTGAGCACGCTCATGCTTTCCGGGTTGCTCAGGTCGAGCTTCTCGTCAAGACCGCAAACGCCCACTTCCAGACCGCGCAGGGCTTTCTGCAGGGATTCCTGGAAGGTACGGCCGATGGCCATGACTTCACCGACCGACTTCATTTGAGTGGTCAGGCGGGCGTCAGCTTTCGGGAATTTCTCGAAGGCAAAACGTGGCAGCTTGGTGACGACGTAGTCGATGGACGGCTCGAAGGACGCCGGGGTCTTGCCGCCGGTGATGTCGTTCGACAGTTCGTCCAGGGTGTAACCCACAGCCAGTTTGGCCGCGACCTTGGCGATCGGGAAACCGGTGGCTTTCGAGGCCAGAGCCGACGAACGCGAAACACGCGGGTTCATTTCGATCACGACCATGCGGCCAGTGTCCGGGCAGATACCGAACTGTACGTTCGAACCACCAGTCTCGACGCCGATCTCACGCAGTACCGCCAGGGAGGCGTTACGCAGGATCTGGTATTCCTTGTCGGTTAGGGTCTGCGCAGGAGCAACAGTGATCGAGTCACCGGTGTGCACACCCATCGGGTCAAAGTTTTCGATGGAGCAGACGATGATGCAGTTGTCCTTCTTATCGCGGACAACCTCCATCTCGTACTCTTTCCAGCCGATCAGCGATTCGTCGATCAGCAGTTCTTTGGTCGGCGACAGGTCGAGACCACGAGCGCAGATTTCTTCGAACTCTTCACGGTTGTAAGCGATACCGCCACCGGTGCCGCCCATGGTGAAGGACGGACGGATGATGCACGGGAAGCCGAGCTTCTCGAGAACCGCGTTAGCCTCTTCCATGCTGTGGGCAATACCGGAACGCGGGCACGCCAGGCCGATGGACTTCATGGCCTTGTCGAAACGCGAACGGTCTTCAGCCTTGTCGATGGTGTCGGCGTTGGCACCGATCATTTCTACGCCGAACTTCTCCAAAACGCCTTCGCGCTCCAGGTCTAGGGCGCAGTTCAGAGCTGTCTGGCCACCCATGGTCGGCAGCAGCGCGTCCGGACGCTCTTTTTCGATGATCTTGGCAACGGTCTGCCACTTGATCGGCTCGATGTAGGTGGCGTCGGCCATGGCCGGGTCGGTCATGATGGTGGCCGGGTTGGAGTTCACCAGGATGACGCGGTAACCCTCTTCGCGCAGGGCTTTACAGGCCTGGGCGCCGGAGTAGTCGAATTCGCAGGCCTGGCCGATCACGATCGGGCCAGCGCCGAGAATCAGGATGCTTTTAATGTCTGTACGTTTTGGCATGGGTTTGTCACTCAAATCCGCAGGTCAGTCGGCAAGCCGTCTTGTTCAATCTCTGAAGACTTAAGGGGGCCACCGGTGTCGGGACCACCCTCAAGCTTTGCTACATCAGGGCGAGCGATCAGCGTCGCTTGGCCATCTCGTTGATGAAGCGATCAAACAGTGGCGCTACGTCGTTCGGGCCAGGGCTGGCTTCAGGGTGACCCTGAAAGCTGAAGGCGCTCTTGTCGGTACGCTCAATCCCTTGCAGGGTGCCGTCGAACAGCGATTTATGGATCGCACGGACGTTGGCTGGCAGGGTCGTCTCGTCTACCGCAAAACCGTGGTTCTGACTGGTGATCATCACAACGCCGGTATCCAGGTCTTGGACCGGGTGGTTGGCACCGTGGTGGCCGTGGCCCATTTTCAGGGTCTTGGCGCCGGAGGCCAGGGCCAGCAGTTGATGACCGAGGCAGATACCGAACACCGGGATCTCGGTTTCCAGCACATCCTTGATCGCCTGGATCGCGTAGTCGCAAGGCTCCGGATCGCCAGGACCGTTGGACAGGAACACGCCATCCGGCTTCATTGCCAGCACATCGGAGGCCGGGGTTTGCGCAGGCACCACAGTCACACGGCAACCGCGCTCGACCAGCATGCGCAGGATGTTGACTTTGACGCCGTAGTCGTAAGCGACAACGTGGTAAGGCAGTTCGGACGCTTCGATGGTCGCGTGACTGTCAGTTTTCAGGTCCCAGACTGTCGAACGCCATTCGTAGGTGTCCTTGGTGCTGACGACTTTCGCCAAGTCCATGCCTTTGAGGCCTGGGAAACCCTGGGCTGCGGCGATGGCTGCCTCTTCAGAAATGTTGTCACCGGCCATGATGCAGCCGTTCTGCGCGCCCTTTTCACGCAGGATGCGCGTCAGGCGGCGGGTGTCGATACCGGCGATTGCCACAACGTTGTTGGCTTTCAGGTAGTCGGACAGGGACATCGTGTTACGCCAGTTGCTCGCTACCAGTGGCAGATCACGGATAACCAGGCCAGCGGACCAGACGCGATTCGACTCGGCGTCTTCCGGCGTGGTACCGGTGTTGCCGATGTGCGGATAAGTCAGGGTAACGATCTGTTGGGCGTAGGAAGGATCGGTAAGGATTTCCTGATAGCCGGTCATGGCGGTGTTGAACACCACCTCACCAACGGTTTGACCGTCGGCTCCAATGGCTTCGCCGCGAAAAATGCTGCCATCAGCAAGGGCGAGTATGGCTGGCTTAGTCAAGAAGACCTCCCGTAAATAAAGCCTGAAAGGGCGATCGCAGTTGTAAAAAAGCGGAGTGACGTATGGACACGTCACCCCGCTCATTCACTGAATTATTCTGCGCGCTTTTAGTGAACACACTAAAGCTGTAGCTTACAGAAAAAGGCATTTTTGGTCTACCGCCAATGAGCCAGAAAGGCCGGAGAATGCGACAGGTCGTCGCTTGGCGGAGTAAAACCGGGCCCAAACCTTAGGTTCAAGCCCGATTTCGGGCACATCTTAACGCAGGTCGAGCACGTCTTGCATGTCGTATAGACCAGGTTCGCGCCCATCCAGCCACAACGCAGCACGCACCGCACCCTTTGCAAAGGTCATGCGACTGGACGCCTTGTGAGTGATCTCGACACGCTCGCCATCAGCAGCGAACAGCACGGTGTGATCACCCACGATGTCGCCGGCGCGCACGGTGGCAAAGCCAATCGTTTCGCGATCCCGCGCGCCGGTCTGACCCTCACGACCGTAAACCGCCACTTTCTTCAGATCACGACCCAGGGCATCGGCGATCACTTCGCCCATGCGAACTGCAGTACCCGACGGCGCATCGACTTTATGCCGATGGTGCGCTTCGGTAATCTCGATATCGACATCATCACCCAGCACACGAGCGGCGGTGTCGAGCAGCTTCAGACACAGATTTACACCGACACTGAAGTTGGCCGCGAATACGATCGGAATATCCTTGCCCGCTTCTGCCAGCAACTGTTTCTCTTCAACGCTGAAACCGGTGGTGCCGATGATCATCGCCTTGCCGTGCTTGCGGCAAAAAGCGAGGTTTTTCAGGGTCACCGTCGGGTGAGTGAAGTCGATCAGCACGTCGAACTCGTCAACGACACGATCCAGATCACCAGACAATGGCACACCGATACGACCCAGCGCAGCCAGCTCACCGGCATCCGCGCCGACCAGCGTACTGTCAGGACGATCCACTGCCGCCGTCAGACCCGCACCCGGCGCTTGATGCACGGCTTCGATCAGGGTTTTTCCCATGCGCCCGGCGGCGCCCATCACAGCTATACGTCGCATACCTGCCTCCTTACAAATCGCCGAAGAAGCGCTTCACGCCTTCGAACCAGCCCGTGGTTTTTGGCGAATGGCTGTTGTCGTCCGCCAGCGAGCTGCGGAACTCTTCCAGCATTTCGCGCTGACGACGACTCAGGTTGACCGGAGTCTCGACCGCTACACGGCACATCAAGTCACCAGCACCACCGCCACGCACTGGCGCGACACCCTTGCCACGCACGCGGAACTGCTTGCCGGTCTGAGTTCCTTCAGGGATCTTCAGCTTGACTCGACCATCAAGGGTCGGAATCTCCAGCTCACCACCCAGCGCCGCGTCGACGAAGCTGATTGGCACTTCGCAGAACAGATGCTTGCCATCTCGTTGGAAGATCGAGTGCTCGCGCACATTAATCACCACGTACAGGTCGCCGGTCGGCCCACCCTGAGCGCCCGCCTCACCTTCGCCGGACAGACGAATGCGATCACCAGTATCAACACCGGCCGGCACTTTCACCGACAGGGTCTTGTACTCTTCGACACGACCTTCGCCGTGGCAGGAATCGCACGGATCGGAAATGATCTTGCCCTGGCCGTGGCAGCGCGGGCAGGTCTGTTGCACCGAGAAGAAACCTTGCTGCATGCGCACCTGGCCGATACCACCGCATGTCGGACAAGTCACGGGCGAGGAGCCTTTCTTGGCACCCGAGCCGTCGCATGGCTTGCAGTTGACCAGCGTCGGAACACGGATATTCACGGTTGTGCCGCGCACCGCTTCTTCCAGATCCAGCTCCAGGGTGTAACGCAAATCGCTGCCGCGCTGAGCGCCGCCACGGGAACCACCGCGACCGCCACCGAAGAAGTCACTGAAGACATCGCCAAAGATGTCGGAGAAGTTCTGACCGCCGAAACCGGCACCGCCGCCACCCATGCTCGGGTCGACACCAGCATGGCCGTACTGGTCGTAGGCCGCACGCTTGCTGGAATCGGACAGCACTTCGTAGGCCTCGTTGGCCTCCTTGAATTTATCTTCCGACGCCTTGTCATCGGGATTACGGTCCGGGTGATGCTTCATCGCCAGGCGACGGTAGGCCTTTTTCAGGTCCGCCTCGCTTGTGCCTCGCTCAACACCCAATACTTCGTAATAGTCACGCTTTGCCATAAGTCTTTTGCACTCTTGAGGACGTTTGGCAAACCTCTCCTGAGCCTTGCCAAACTCGTTGAGCCCCAATGCAGGCCCGGACCCAACTCACGTCAATTCAACGATCCTGGTCTTTGTTTCGATATGGCACTTTTGACTCGGAAAGCAGGAGCATTCCCGGCCATGCCGCCAGCACGCGAACGCTGTCGCATGCTGTAAAAATTCGCTTACTCCAGACACGCCAACGCGGGAGCAAGCTCCCGCGCGGCGACATCCTACCAGTCACCGCCTGAAGGCAGTCAACCGGCCGACCAACAACTTACTTGTGGTCTTTGACTTCTTCGAACTCTGCATCGACCACGTCGTCAGCCTTTTGAGCCGATTCAGCGTGCGGTGCGGCACCTTCAGCTGGCTGGGCCTGCTCGGCGTACATCTTCTGAGCCACTGGGGCGGAGACCTTGGACAGTTCTTCAACCTTGGCTTCGATAGCGGCCTTGTCGTCGCCTTTGACAGCGGCCTCCAGGGCAACCACGGCAGCTTCGATTGCAGTCTTCTCTTCAGCGCTCACTTTGTCGCCAGCATCAGCAACCATTTTGCGCGTCGAGTGAACCAGTGCATCACCCTGGTTACGGGCAGCAGCCAGCTCTTCGAACTTGCGGTCTTCCTCGGCGTTGGTTTCAGCATCACGAATCATCTGCTGAATTTCTTCCTCGGACAGACCGGAGTTGGCCTTGATCACGATCGACTGAGTCTTGCCGGTGGCCTTGTCTTTAGCACCTACGTGCAGGATGCCGTTGGCATCGATATCGAAGGTCACTTCAATTTGTGGCACGCCACGTGGTGCTGGCGGAATCTCGGCCAGGTCGAACTTGCCCAAAGACTTGTTCTGCGCCGCTTGCTTACGCTCACCTTGCAGCACGTGAATGGTCACGGCACCCTGGTTGTCGTCGGCAGTCGAGAACACTTGCGATTTCTTGGTAGGAATCGTGGTGTTTTTCTCGATCAGCGCGGTCATCACGCCACCCATGGTTTCGATACCCAGGGTCAGCGGGCTTACGTCGAGCAGCAGAACGTCTTTAACATCACCGGCCAGAACGGCACCCTGAATCGCAGCACCCATGGCAACGGCTTCGTCCGGGTTCACGTCTTTACGAGCTTCTTTACCGAAGAACTCGGTGACCAGTTTCTGAACCAGTGGCATACGGGTCTGACCGCCGACCAGGATCACGTCGTTGATCGCGCCAATGTCGATACCGGAGTCTTTCAGAGCAATGCGGCAAGGTTCGATGGTGCGTTGAACCAGATCTTCTACCAGCGCTTCGAGCTTGGCGCGGGAAATTTTCACGTTCAAGTGCTTAGGACCGGTGGCGTCTGCAGTGATGTACGGCAGATTCACGTCGGTCGACATGCTCGACGACAACTCGATCTTGGCTTTTTCAGCGGCTTCTTTCAGGCGCTGCATGGCCAGCGGGTCACCTTTGAGGTTCATGCCGCTTTCTTTCTTGAATTCGTCGACGAGGTAGTCGATCAGACGAATGTCAAAGTCTTCACCACCCAGGAACGTGTCACCGTTGGTGGCCAATACTTCGAACTGATGCTCGCCATCGACTTCAGCGATCTCGATCACGGAAACGTCGAAAGTACCGCCGCCCAGGTCGTAAACGATCACGGTGTGATCGCCCTTCGCCTTGTCCATACCGTAAGCCAAAGCAGCTGCGGTAGGTTCGTTGATGATACGTTTTACGTCCAGACCCGCGATGCGGCCGGCGTCTTTGGTCGCCTGGCGCTGGCTGTCATTGAAGTAGGCCGGAACGGTGATCACCGCTTCGGTCACTGGCTCGCCGAGGTAATCTTCGGCGGTCTTCTTCATTTTCTTCAGAATTTCAGCCGAGATTTGTGGCGGCGACATTTTTTGGCCGTTCACTTCAACCCAGGCATCGTTGTTATCAGCCTTGACGATCTTGTAAGGGACCATCTGGATATCTTTCTGTACGACTTCTTCTTCGAAACGACGCCCGATCAGACGCTTCACCGCGTACAGGGTGTTGTGCGGATTGGTCACTGCCTGACGCTTGGCGGACTGGCCGACCAGGATTTCGCCATCGTTGGCGTAAGCGATGATCGACGGCGTGGTGCGCGCACCTTCGGCGTTTTCAATAACTTTGGCTTTGCCGTTTTCCAGCACGGAGACGCAGGAGTTGGTAGTCCCCAGGTCGATACCGATAATTTTGCCCATGTTCACTCTCCCGAAACTTTGGATTTGGTTGCCGCAGCAGTGGTGGCTAACTGCGGTAGCACTTAAACGCTTGACTTCTAAATGGGGGCCTTGCGGCTAATTTCAAGCCTGCTCGTCAATCGAAGGCGAAACCGGCGCCGGTGCCTTGCTGACCACGACCATCGCCGGGCGCAGCAGGCGACCATTGAGCTGATAGCCCTTCTGGAACACCTTGAGTACGCTGTTCGGCTCGAGATCTGCGCTTTCCTGCATGGCCATTGCCTGATGAAGAACGGCATTGAACGGTTCGCCATGCGGATCGATCGCTTCCAGCTGATAACGTTTCAGGGTGTCCTGGAACATTTTCAGGGTCAGCTCGATGCCTTCGCGCATCGGGCGAATGCTTTCGTCATCCGGGTTGGACAATTCCAGACCGCGCTCCAGACTATCGACGATCGGCAGCAGATCGCCGGCGAATTTTTCCAGCGCGAATTTGTGAGCCTTTTCTACATCCTGCTCGGCGCGACGGCGGACGTTCTGCAGATCGGCGGCAACACGCAAAGCCTGATCCTGCGCGCCTGCCAGTTGCTCTTCGAGCACTTGTACACGAGCCGCCAGGTCATCACCCGAAGCCTGGGGAGCCTGATCGGCGTCTAGATTTTGCGTATCCACTGTCTGTTCGTCAGCCATAGAATTCTCCTTTCAATATCGTCCGCGAGCCTGACTCGCGCTTCTGCCCAGCTATATGGGGCCGCAAAAATGAGCTTCAAGGGGTGCTCGCGCATTAACCCTACAAAAACACCTGTATTGTCATTCCAGAACGCGCTAAGGATTTCGTCGGATCAAGCAAATCGAGCTAGCGAGAGGCATTGTCAGCCCGAAACAAAACACTGTATAAATAACCAGACTTAATGCCTGGGAGCGGCTTTTATGCTGGTGCACCTGTCCGTACATAACTACGCCATCGTTGAACATCTCGATCTCGAACTCGATCGCGGGATGAGCGTGATCACAGGAGAAACCGGCGCCGGTAAGTCGATCATGCTCGACGCCCTGGGCCTGACGCTCGGTGATCGCGCCGACAGTGGCGTGGTCCGACCCGGGGCAGACAAGGCCGACATCCTGGCAACCTTCGATCTGGCCGATATTCCAGAAGCCAGCACATGGCTGGCGGAACGCGACCTTGAGAACGATGGCCCGTGCATCCTGCGCCGGGTGATCACGGCAGAAGGACGCTCGCGCGGCTACATCAATGGCACGCCCTGCCCTCTGGGCGACCTCAAGGCACTGGGCGAGCTGCTGATCGATATCCACAGCCAGCACGAACACCAATCCCTGCTCAAGACCGACACCCACCGTCGTCTGCTCGACGAGTACGCCGGCGCGACGGACCTTGCCCGCCAGGTACAGCTGGCTGCCCAACGCTGGCGCCAGACTCGCCAGGAACTGGAGCGACTCTCCAACTCAGGTGACGAGCAGCGCGCTCGTCACCAACTGCTCAGTTATCAACTTGAAGAGCTGGAAAACCTGGGCCTTGGCGACAATGAACTGGAGCAGCTGGAGCAGGAGCACAAGAACCTGACCAACGCTGAAACCCTGCTGGCTATCTGCCGGCAAGTGGTCGAGCAATGCAGCGAAAGTGACTCCGGCAACGTGCTGAACGCGCTCACGGCAAGCCTCAACCGCCTGTCGAGCGTGAACAATTCGATCGACGCGCTGGGCGAGGCCAGCAGTCTGCTGATCAGCGCGCAGATCCAGGTTGAAGAAGCTGTGGGTGAACTGAACCGCTTCCTCGACAATTTCGACGCCGACCCATCACGTCTTCAATACCTGGAAGAACGCCTCGATGCTATCTATACCCTTGCGCGCAAACACCGCATCCAGCCGACCGAAGTCGCCGAAATGCAGCAGAAGCTACTTGATGAAATCGAAACCCTGAATGCCAATGACGAATCCATCGAGCGACTGAGCGTTGAACTGTCGTCCTATGCTCGCCATTACCAGGAAAAGGCCCGCGAGCTGAGTGACTTGCGCCATCAGGCGTCGAGCAGCCTGGCCAGCTCCGTGGAACAGGAAATCCAGCGACTGGGCATGCCCGGCGGTCGCTTTACCATCGAACTACGCTCCAACAGCAGCGACGAACTGCTACCTAACGGGCTTGAGCAGGTAGAACTGCTGGTCAGTGCCAACCCGGGACAACCTTTGAAAGCCCTGGCGAAAGTCGCGTCGGGTGGCGAGCTGTCACGGATAAGCCTGGCCATCCAGGTGATCACCGCACAAACCTCTCGCGTGCCAACCCTGGTGTTCGACGAAGTGGACGTAGGTATTGGTGGCCCAACGGCCGAGATCGTCGGCCAGTTGTTGCGTCGTCTCGGGGAGCGAGGGCAGGTTCTGACCGTGACCCACTTGCCACAAGTAGCAGCGCAAGGTCATCAACATTTATTTGTGCACAAAGTGCGAGACGAGGATGCCACGCGTACTGCTGTCTCCAAATTGAGCAAGAACGATCGTGTCGAGGAGGTAGCTCGAATGCTGGGCGGCATCGATCTCACCAAGGAGTCCTTGGCTCACGCAAAAAAAATGGTGATCACTGCAAAAATTTAAGTCCGTTAGAAAGCACGAAGGCGACCCTGGGGTCGCCTTCGTTCGTTTCGCGAACCTTGCGTTCGCGCGACATGCTTACTTTTTCTTGCGTACGTATAGCACCAGATTGTGATCAACCATCTCGAAGCCATACTTGTCGACGATTGCTTTCTGCAGGCGCTCGATCTCTTCGTCGAAGAATTCGATCACTTCACTGGTCTCGACGTTGACCATATGGTCGTGATGCTTGCCGTCGTCCAGTTCGAAGACTGCATGGCCTCCGTCGAAGTTGTGCCGCACCACAAGGCCAGCTGCCTCGAACTGAGTGAGTACACGGTAAACCGTGGCCAGACCGACGTCCTCGCCAGCCTCCATCAGTGCCTTGTAGACATCCTCGGCACTCATGTGGCGCTGCTCGGCAGAGTCGAGCATTTGCAGAATCTTGACCCGTGGCAGGGTCACTTTGAGGCCGGCTTTGCGTAGTTCGCTATTTTCAACCATGGTCAGCTTTCTCGCGATGCTGCTTCGCAGCTTCTCTTAATGCGGGTATGATCGGCGTTTACGTTGTCCCAGCCAAGATAGTGGAAGTCGCCCACCGATGCAAAACACCAAGCTCTTGCTAACCAGTTTCACCTTTGTGGGACTGCTCGCACTCGCCGGTTGTTCATTCCCCGGGGTTTACAAAATCGACATCCAGCAGGGCAATGTCGTCACGCAGGACATGATAGACCAGTTACGCCCGGGAATGACCCGTAAGCAAGTAAGGTTTATCATGGGCAACCCTCTGCTGACCGACACGTTCCATGCCGATCGCTGGGATTACCTGTACAGCCTGCAACCAGGTGGCGGTGAACGCCAGCAGGAACGCATTAGCATTATCTTCAACCCAAATGATCAGCTTGTCAGCCTCTCCGGTGACTTCATGCCAGGTGTGAGCCGCGACGAGGCCATCCTTGGCAAGGACAGCGCCACGACAGTGACCGCACCAGCAGAAAACGCCGAGAAGCCAAAGCCGGAAAAACCGGTCAAGCCGGGTTCGTTGCTGGATCAAATCCAGAAGGAAGTGGACGGCGTAGAAACTACTCCAGTCCCGACTCCAGAACCGCTGGACACCACGCCGCAATAATTTGCTACTCAATAAAAAACCCGGCATGCCGGGTTTTTTATTGTCTGGCGCATGGAAGTTTACTGGTTCCGGTTTTTCGCCTCGGCAGCCTTGGCCGCACGCAGCCGGCGAACTTCTTTTGGATCAGCCAGCAATGGCCGATAAATTTCGATGCGATCCCCAGATTGAACCAGACGGCTTTCCGGGTCGGCGATCACCTTGCCGAAGATCCCCACGGGACAAGTGGCCAAATCCAGCTCTGGAAACGATTGGCCAATGCCAGATTCAAGCAACGCCACCCGAATGCTTGTGCCTGACGGCACGGTCAACGGCAGAAGCATCTGACGATCAATGGCGGCGTACACCACCTCGACATCGACCCCCGCCTCAACCATGCATTTGCTTGGCCCGCTGGCAGAATGCATCCACCAGCGTATTGGCCGCCTGATTGAACAATGGTCCAAGAGTCGCACGAACAATGGGCCCGGCGTAATCAAACGACAGATCCAGACTGATCTTGCAGGCCTTCTCGCCCAATGGCTTGAACACCCAGACACCGTGTAACTGAGTGAACGGCCCTTTTTCGAGGTTCATCTCGATCGACTGACCGGGAACAAGGGTATTGCGCGTCACGAAATGCTGGCTGAGCCCACCTTTAGCTACGCCGACGCTCGCGCGCATATGTTCAGGGGAGCTTTCCAGAACTTCGGCCGCTGAGCACCAAGGCAGAAATTCCGGGTACCGCGCCACGTCGTTGACCAGGTCATACAAGGCTTGCGCCGGGTACGGCAGCAAGGCCGAACGTGAAATGTGTGTCGTCATGTCAGCGTCACTTCCACAGCTGGGCGGCAAATACTACGAGAATGCCGATGGGCGCCACATAGCGCATCAAGAACAAAGACAGGGCGAACAACGCAGGGTTGCGGATCGACAGTTCGTCGCGCACCGCTTCCCGACCCATTACCCAGCCCGCAAATACCACGAAACACAAACCACCGAGTGGCAACATGATCCGCGAGGTAAAGAAATCGATCACACCGAAGAAATCCAGCCCGCCCGCGGCGCCCCATTGGTAGAGATGGAACAAGCCGCCTTCGTTCACGAAAAACCTGGCTTGCTTCCAGACATTGAAGGAAAACACTGTACCCAGACCAACAAACCAGCAGGTGAATGCCAGCCAGAAGGTCACCCAGGCGCGGCTGACTTTGCTCCGCTCGACCAGGTACGCCACCATCGGCTCGAGCAGCGAGATAGCCGAACTCCAGGCGGCAATCGCCACCAGCACAAAGAACACTACGCCCATCAACTGGCCGAATGCTACGTTACCGAAGGCAAACGGCAGGCTCACAAACATCAAACCTGGGCCTTCGCTTGGGTTCAGCCCTGCGGCGAACACAATCGGAAACAATGCCAGGCCTGCCACCAGGGAAACAAAAGTATCGAGCAGAGCCACGCCAACGATGGTCCCGGAAATCGATGAACTCTTTGGCATGTAAGCGCCGTAGATCATGATCGAACCGACGCCTACGCTCAGGGAAAAGAACGCGTGCCCCATGGCCGGCAACAAGCCGTCGAGGACTTTTTCCGGATGGAAGTCGAACATGAAATGCACACCATCCATGAAATGCCCGGTGGTCATGCTGTAGCCCAGCAGAACAATCACCATCACGAACAATAACGGCATCATGATTCGCAGGCTGCGCTCAAGCCCGGCGACCACACCCTTGGCGATCACGACCGCCGAAAGCAGCATGAAAATCGTGTGCCAAAGCGTCAGGCGCCACGGGTCGGCAATGACGCTGCCAAAGTAGGCACCGACCTGATCGGGTGTCGCCCCCTGGAAGTCACCACGCCCCATGTCGATAATGTAATCCAGCGACCAACCGCCGACGACACTATAGAAAGACAGGATCAGCAATGCAGTGATCATTCCGGCAAACGCGCCCCAGGACCATCTGCCCGAATGCCCCGCCTCCCGCGCCAGTGCTTTCAAGGCATTGGCCGGACTCTGCCGGGCACGCCGGCCGATCAGGGTTTCCGCCAGCATGACCGGGATGCCGATCAGTGCAATACAGACCAGGAACACCAACACGAAGGCGCCGCCACCATAGACGCCGACCATGTACGGGAATTTCCAGATACTACCCAGCCCTACGGCCGAACCGGTCGCGGCGAGTATGAAAACCCAACGGCTAGCCCAACTGCCGTGGACAGAAACCTTGTCTGTCGACATCGTTACTACGACCAAGCATTCAAAAAAGAGCACGCATTGTCCGGGATTCAATCAACCTGCTCAAGCACGTAGCATCACCGTAGCCGACTCGCGTGCAACTCCCTATAATGCCGCCCCTATGGCTAAACAGAAGAAACACCCCACAGGGACCATCGCGCAAAATAAAAAGGCGCGACACGATTACTTCATCGAACATCGTTTCGAGGCTGGTCTGGTCCTGGCCGGCTGGGAAGTAAAAGTTTGCGGGCGAGCAAGCTACAACTGGTTGACAGTTATGTACTGCTCAAGGATGGCGAAGCATGGCTACTCGGCAGCCACATTACGCCCCTGACGACCGCCAGCACCCACGTCATCGCTGATCCGATCCGCACGCGAAAATTGCTGCTTAATCGACGCGAACTGGAAAAGCTGGCCGCCGCCGTACAGCAAAAAGGTTACGCCTGCGTATGCCTGTCCTGGTACTGGAGCAAGCACATGGTCAAGTGCGAGATTGCTCTGGGCAAGGGCAAGAAGGAATACGACAAGCGTGATACCGAGCGCGAACGCGACGCCGGTCGCGAGCTGCAGCGCGCGGTACGGAACAAGGGCAAGGAAGATTAATTTTTTCGCCCTTGAGGCCCCCTTCGCGGGCAAGCCTCGCTCCTACGGAACAACGCAATCCCGTAGGAGTGAGGCTTGCCCGCGAATGTTTCACCGCAAATTAATCTGACTACGTCCCCTTGCGCCGCTCCGCCCGAGCCATGCGCTGCACTTCCTGACGCACCTCTTCCAGCACTTCCTGCACATACAGAATGTGGCGGCTGGAGACTTCCCGCGCCTGCTCCGCCCTGCCTTCGATAATCGCCAGATACAACTCCCGGTGCTGCGTGATCAGCATGTCGCGGGTTTCAGTGCGCTGCTTGTACATGCCGCCAATGTTGGTCACCACGTTGCGCTTGAGCAGGTCGAACAAACCGCGAATGGTGTGCAGCAGCACCGCGTTGTGACTGGCCTCGGCAATCGCCAGATGGAATTTCGCATCTGCCGCGCCCTCTTCGGCCCGACTGACTTCATCGTGGCGCGAATAGCAGTCCTGCAACTCGTTGAAGGCCGCGGTCAGCCGCTCGCGATCAACATCCGTTGCGCGTAACGCGGCGTAATAAGCACAGGACGCTTCCAGCGTATGGCGAAACTCCAATAGATCACGTTGAGCCTCGGGATTGCTTTCAAGCAGTTGCAGCAATGGATCGCTGAAGGTCGTGCCCAGGGATTCCACCACATAATTGCCGCCACCCTGGCGACTGACCAGCAAGCCCTTGGCGACCAGTTTCTGAATGGCTTCGCGCAACGAAGGGCGCGACACGCCGAACTGTTCGGCCAATGCGCGCTCGGCCGGCAGGCGCTCACCCGCCTTTAGTGTGCCTTCGAGGATCATGCCCTCTAACTGCTCGACAATATCGTCAGACAAACGGCGCTGACGAATCTGATCAAACCCCATAACTCGATATCTCCACGACCCGACGGCTCGCCGGGGCTCTATTCTGGCCTATCCATGCGGCCGCGGCACCTGCCAGCCAGCATTTCCCCCTTTGGATCAGATGATCTTGAGAGACCTGCATTCGACAAAAGTTTTAGGGCGGCAAATTGACACACCACCTACAAGGCTTTTACCCTAGCCAACAGCGATTGTAAATTGGTATTACCAATTATCCAAGAACGCTGATCAGTGCCTGACCAACAACAATTAGGGGCCACCCCATATGCAAACCTGGCAACAGCTCTACAGCCCTCTCGGCAGCCTCGGTTTATCCGCGCTAGCAGCCGTCATCCCAATCGTGTTTTTCTTTCTGGCCCTGGCCGTGTTCCGTCTCAAAGGTCACGTAGCCGGAAGCATTACCCTGGCCTTGTCGATTCTGGTGGCAATCTTTGCGTTCCAGATGCCAGTTGACATGGCATTCGCCGCCGCCGGATATGGCTTCGCCTACGGTCTGTGGCCGATTGCCTGGATCATCGTGGCGGCTGTGTTCCTCTACAAACTCACGGTCAAGAGCGGCCAGTTCGAAGTGATCCGTAGTTCGGTGCTGTCGATTACCGATGACCAGCGCCTGCAAGTGCTGCTGATCGGTTTCTGCTTCGGCGCCTTTCTCGAAGGTGCAGCGGGTTTCGGCGCGCCGGTAGCGATTACCGCCGCATTATTGGTCGGACTGGGCTTCAACCCGCTGTACGCCGCGGGTCTGTGCCTGATTGCGAACACCGCTCCGGTGGCGTTCGGCGCCCTCGGCATTCCGATCATCGTTGCCGGGCAAGTGACCGGTATCGACGCGTTCAAGATCGGCGCCATGGCCGGTCGTCAATTGCCCCTGCTGTCGCTGTTCGTGCCGTTCTGGCTGGTGTTCATGATGGATGGCCTGCGCGGCGTCCGCGAAACCTGGCCTGCAGCACTGGTGGCCGGCTTGAGCTTTGCCGTGACCCAGTACTTCACCTCGAACTTCATCGGCCCGGAACTGCCGGACATTACTTCAGCCCTGGTCAGCCTGATTTCCCTGACCTTGTTCCTGAAAATCTGGCAGCCGAAACGCGCCTCTGGCCAACACATTGCCGGTGCCGTCTCTGCCTCCGTGGTAACCGCAAGCGTCGGTGGTTTTGGCCAAAAGCGCACGACCACAGCTTCGCCTTACAGCCTGGGTGAAATCTTCAAGGCCTGGTCGCCATTCCTGATCCTCACCGTGCTGGTCACCATCTGGACCCTGAAACCGTTCAAGGCGATGTTTGCCGCCGGCGGCTCGATGTACAGCTGGGTGTTCAACTTCGCCATTCCGCACCTGGACCAGATGGTGATCAAGGTAGCGCCGATCGTGGCCGCTCCAACCGCTATCCCAGCGGTGTTCAAACTTGACCCGATTTCCGCGACCGGCACGGCGATTTTCTTCTCGGCGCTGATCTCCATGCTGATCTTGAAGATCAACATCAAAACTGGTCTGACCACTTTTAAAGAGACCTTCTACGAACTGCGCTGGCCGATTCTGTCGATCGGCATGGTGCTGGCCTTCGCCTTCGTCACCAACTACTCAGGCATGTCGTCGACCATGGCGCTGGTATTGGCCGCCACCGGCGCAGCCTTCCCGTTCTTCTCGCCGTTCCTCGGCTGGCTGGGCGTGTTCCTGACCGGTTCCGATACCTCGTCCAACGCGCTGTTCAGCTCGTTACAAGCGACCACTGCACATCAGATCGGCGTCAACGACACCTTGCTGGTAGCGGCGAACACCAGCGGCGGCGTGACCGGCAAGATGATCTCGCCACAATCGATCGCCGTGGCCTGCGCCGCGACCGGCCTGGTGGGCAAGGAATCGGATCTGTTCCGCTTCACGCTCAAGCACAGCCTGTTCTTTGCAACCATCGTCGGCCTGATCACCCTGGCTCAGGCCTACTGGTTGACCGGCATGCTGGTGCACTAAGTACTACACGCAGCTACATGAGTACGTCAGAAAAAACCGACGCCGGATCACGATTCCGGTCAGCTATTCACTACCCGGTCTGTAAGGCTGCTGAAAGAATCTCTCTTTATATTCAGCAGCCTCAGCGGACGGATAACCGGCCGAGAGACACGCCTGATGAGCGAGCTTTTTTACAACGCTGTGCCGAATGCGACCCGTGTCGCCCCGCCACTGCCTGAGCCTCGGCAATATCCCAGTGAGAAACCGCAACGGGTGTATCTGTTCGGGACTTGCGTAGTGGATTTGTTCTACCCGGAAGCCGGAATGGACGCGATCCGCTTGCTGGAGCGCGAAGGTATCCGTGTCGAGTACCCGCAAGGGCAAAGTTGCTGCGGACAACCGGCCTACACTTCGGGCTACACCGAGCAGGCCAGAACCGTCGCACGCTCGCAACTGGCGCTATTTGCTGGGGATTATCCGGTAGTGGTGCCATCCGGTTCCTGCGCGGGCATGTTGCGCGAGCACTATGCCGACCTGTTTAAGGACGAGCCGCAAATGTTGAAACAGGTTCAGGCATTGGCTGCCAGAACCTATGAACTTGCCGAGTTCCTGTTGTTCGTCTGCAAGGTGCAGCTCAAGGACAGCGGCACACCGGTGAAAGTGGCGCTGCACACGTCGTGCTCGGCACGCCGTGAAATGAATACCCACTTGCACGGGCGCGAGCTGTTGTCGCAATTGAGCAACGTGGAGCGGGTCGAGCACAATCACGAAAGCGAATGCTGTGGCTTCGGCGGACTTTCAGCGTCCGTATGCCAGACATTTCCGGGGCGATGGTGGCTGACAAGACCCGGTCGTTGAAGGAGTCCGGTGCGCACAAGGTGCTGAGTGCCGACTGCGGTTGCCTGATGAATATCAACGGCTCGCTGGAGAAACAGAAAGAAGCGTTGCGTGGCCAACACTTGGCGAGCTTCCTCTGGCAGCGAACCGGAGGCGCGCAATGAACGCTTCCGCGATTATTCCTACGGTCGCCGTAGAAGAAGATTTCCGAACCCGTGCTCACAAGGCATTGGGTGACGCGCAATTGCGAAACAACTTTCGCAAGGCGATGGATTCACTGATGACAAAACGGGCAACGGCTTTCAGCGATGCCCATGAAAGAGAAGATCTGCGAGCGCTGGGCAATGCTGTCCGCGCCCGTGCGTTATCCAAGTTGCCCGACCTGCTCGAGCAGCTTGAACAGAACCTGACCCGCAACGGTGTGACAGTGCACTGGGCGGAAACGGTGGACGAGGCCAATGGCATCGTCCTCTCGATCATCCGCGCTCACGAGGGGCGGCAAGTGATCAAGGGCAAATCGATGGTCAGCGAAGAGATGGAGATGAACCATATCCTCGCTGAACAGGGCATTGAATGCCTGGAATCGGACATGGGCGAGTACATCGTCCAGCTCGACCACGAGAAGCCTTCACACATTATTATGCCGGCGATCCACAAGAATGCCGGTCAGGTCGCGTCCTTGTTCCACGACAAACTTGGCGTGGAATATACCAAGGACGTTGACCAACTCATTCAGATCGGTCGCAGGGTCCTGCGGCAGAAATTCTTCGAAGCGGACATCGGCGTCTCCGGCGTCAACTTTGCCGTGGCCGAAACCGGCACCCTGCTTTTGGTGGAAAACGAAGGCAACGGCCGCATGACCACCACGGTGCCACCGGTGCACATCGCCGTCACCGGCATCGAAAAAGTTGTGGAAAACCTGCGCGACGTGGTGCCGCTGTTGTCGCTGCTGACCCGTTCGGCCCTGGGCATTCCGATCACCACCTACGTCAACATGATCTCCGGCCCGCGCAAGGAGCATGAGCTCGACGGCCCGCAGGAAGTGCACCTGGTATTGCTGGACAACGGTCGCAGCCAGGCTTTTGCCGACAGCGAATTGCGCCAGACTCTGAATTGCATCCGTTGCGGCGCCTGTATGAATCATTGCCCGGTCTACACCCGCATCGGCGGCCATGCCTACGGTGAGGTTTACCCCGGTCCTATCGGAAAAATCATCACCCCGCACATGGTCGGCCTGGCGAAAGTACCGGACCACCCGAGCGCCTCCTCGTTGTGCGGTGCCTGCGGTGAAGTGTGCCCGGTCAAAATCCCGATACCTTCTTTGCTGCGGCGTTTGCGCGAAGAGAACGTCAAAGCGCCCGATAGCCCGCATCAAGCGATGCGCGGTCAGGGCAGCAAGTACTCGCGCAAGGAACGGTTCATCTGGAACGCCTGGGCCAGGCTCAACAGTTCGCCGAGGCTGTATCGCCTGTTCGGTTTCTTCGCCACGCGCCTGCGCGCATTCGCGCCGAACAATGTCGGCCCGTGGACGCAAAACCACAGCGCGCCAAAACCCGCCGCCCGTTCACTACATGACATGGCTCGCGAGCATCTGGCCAAACAGGGAGATCGTTGATGAGCGCCAAACAAAATATCCTCGGCAAATTGCGTAAAAGTCTGACCGGCACCACACCCGTGGCGGACAACTTCGATGTCGATTTGGTGACCGCGCCTTACACCTACACCGCGGAACAACGCATCCCGCAGCTGCGCAAACTGATGGAAGCGGTGCACACGGAAATCCATCTGACATCTGGAGAAGACTGGCCGGCATTGCTGGCAAAACTGCTGCTGGATCGTCAGCTTCCGAGCCTATTGATCGCGCCGACCACACCTCACGGTCAACGTGTCACTCAGCATTGGGTGAATAATCCGCACCTGCCGACACTCAAGGCCTACGACCGTCCAGTGGAAGAATGGAAAGCCGAACTGTTCAACGACACGCCGGCGAGCCTGACCACGACCCTCGGCGCAATCGCTGCGACAGGTAGCCTGATTATCTGGCCGACGCGGGAAGAACCACGTTTGATGAGCCTGGCGCCACCGGTGCATTTCGCCCTGCTCAAGGCCAGCGAAATCCGCGATAACTTCTATCAGGTGCAGCAGGAGTTCGAATGGGCCCAAGGCATGCCGACCAATGCGTTGCTGGTGTCCGGCCCGTCGAAGACAGCCGACATCGAGCAGGTCCTGGCATACGGCGCCCACGGTCCGAAAGACCTGGTGGTGTTGATCCTGGAGGACCAATGAGTCTACCGGCCGCTTTCCTGCGTGATGCGCAGCAACTGATCCCCCGGGAGCGTCGCTTCGACGACCCGTTGTCGACCTTGGCTTTTGGCACCGACGCTAGCTTCTATCGGCTGATTCCGCAATTGGTGATCCGCGTCGAGTCTGAAGATGAAGTGGTGGCACTGCTGGAGCTGGCACAGCGCGACCAGGTTCCGGTGACCTTCCGCGCAGCCGGTACCAGCCTGTCCGGCCAGGCGATTAGCGACTCGGTTTTGATCGTCCTTGGGGATAACTGGAACGGCCGCGAAATCCGTGACCATGGCACGCAAATCCGCCTGCAACCGGGTGTGATCGGCGCACAGGCCAATGCCTGGCTGGCGCCGTTCGGGCGCAAGATCGGTCCCGACCCGGCGTCGATCAACGCCTGCAAAATCGGCGGCATCGTCGCCAACAATGCCAGCGGCATGTGCTGTGGCACGGCGCAAAATACCTATCACACGTTGGCCGGTATTCGCCTGGTGCTGGCCGATGGCAGCCGCCTCGACACTGAAGATGCCGCCAGTGTTTCGACGTTTCGCCAAAGCCATGCACAGTTACTGGAGCGCCTGGCGACATTGGGCCGTGAGACCCGCGCCAACGCCGAACTCGCCGCAAAAATTCGCCACAAATATCGTCTGAAAAACACCACCGGCCTTTCACTCAACGCCTTGGTGGATTACGACGAGCCTGTGGATATCTTGAGCCACTTGCTGGTGGGCTCCGAAGGCACCCTCGGTTTCATCAGCGCGGTGACTTACGACACGGTGATCGACCACCCGAACAAAGCCTCGGCGTTGATCGTCTTTGCGAACGTGGAGACCTGCTGCAATGCCGTCACCGTGCTGAAAAGCCAACCGGTGTCAGCCGTGGAACTGCTGGATCGCCGCAGCCTGCGCTCGGTGCAGAACAAACCCGGCATGCCCGCTTTCGTACAGCATCTGTCGAACAATGCCTGTGCCTTGCTGATCGAATCCCGCGCTGCGTCGTCCACATTGCTGCAGGAACAGCTGGCGCAAATCATGGCGTCACTGGCGTCGTTCCCGGTGGAGAAGCAGGTCGACTTCACCGAAGACCCGCTGGAAAACGCCCGCCTCTGGGCAATCCGCAAAGACACCTTCCCCGCCGTCGGCGCGGTGCGCAAAACCGGCACCACAGTGATCATCGAGGATGTGACCTTCCCGGTGGAACAACTGGCCATCGGCGTTAACCGCCTGATCGAGTTGTTCGATAAACATCACTACGAGGAAGCGATCCTTTTCGGACACGCACTGGAAGGCAATCTGCACTTCGTCTTTACCCAGGGGTTCAACAACCCGGAAGAAGTCGCGCGCTACCAGGCGTTCATGGACGACGTGGCGCAATTGGTCGCGGTGGAGTTTGGCGGTTCGCTCAAGGCTGAACACGGCACCGGGCGCAACATGGCGCCATTCGTTGAGCTGGAGTGGGGCAGCGATGCCTACCAGTTGATGTGGCAACTCAAACACCTGCTCGATCCCAACGGCATTCTCAATCCGGATGTGGTGCTCAGCGAAGACCCGCAAATTCACCTCAAGCATCTCAAGCCTTTACCGGCCGCCGACGAGATTGTGGACAAGTGCATAGAGTGCGGTTTCTGCGAACCGGTCTGCCCGTCGAAAGGCCTGACCCTGAGCCCGCGCCAGCGCATTGTGATCTGGCGGGACATTCAGGCGAAGAAACGCGCCGGGGTCGACACCCGCGAGCTTGAAGCGGCGTATGAATATCAGGGCATCGATACCTGCGCTGCCACCGGTCTGTGTGCGCAACGTTGCCCGGTAGGCATCAATACCGGAGAGCTAGTGAAAAAGCTTCGCGGCCAGCACGCAACCCATACGAAGACCGCCAACTGGCTGGAAGGAAATTTCGCCACGGCGCTGCAAGGCGCTCGTTTCACCCTGCACGTGGCCAACGGTGCGCGGATGTTGCTGGGTGCACCGCGACTGGCAAGGCTTTCGGCTACTGTGACCCGCTTGTCAAAAGGGCAAATCCCGCAGTGGACCAACGCCATGCCGCAGCCTGAACGGGCGATCCGTTTCAGCCCGACTGTGACCGACGAGCGCCCGCGCGTGGTGTATCTGGCCGCATGCGTTTCCCGCACCATGGGGCCCGCGGCCGGCGACAAGGAACAAATGTCGCTGTACGACAAAACCCGCGGTCTGCTGGAAAAGGCCGGCTATCAAGTGGTGTTCCCGGACAACCTGGACAACCTTTGCTGCGGCCAGCCGTTCGCGTCCAAAGGCTACGCCGAGCAAGCCGAACACAAACGCCAGGAGCTGATCGGCGCCCTGCTCCACGCCAGCCGAGGCGGGCTCGACCCGATCTATTGCGACACCAGCCCCTGCACCTTGCGCTTGGCCCAGGACCTTGGCGATACGCGCCTGGACCTGTACGACCCGGTGCGTTTCATCCGCACGCATCTGATGGATCGACTGGACTTCACGCCGCAGGACACGCCGATCGCGGTGCATGTCACCTGCAGCACCCAGCACCTCGGGGAAAGCCAGGCATTGATCGATCTGGCGCGCAAGTGCAGCAAGAACGTGGTCATCCCCGAAGGCATTCACTGCTGCGGATTTGCCGGCGACAAGGGTTTCACCACGCCGGAATTGAACGCGCATTCTTTAAGGACCCTGAAGGACGCAGTGCAGCAATGCAGCGAGGGGATTTCTACCAGCCGCACCTGTGAGATCGGTCTGACGCAACACGGCGCAATTGACTACCACGGGCTAGTCTATCTGGTGGACCGCGTTACCCAGGCCAGGGTGACCTGATGACAAGGCCTCAAGGAAGACGCATTCAAGCGCCTGTTCAGTAGTTTCTTGCGGGTATCAACACAGAAAAACAGAACCCTGACGTGTCGCCGCAGTCCACCGATCAGGTCCCGCCAATGCGGGACTTTCCCAATACTCGGCAGCCCGTCCTGATGGCCAGCGATGCCTGGCCACTCAGTTCAAGGAGATACTCATGAAACGTTCTGTACTGTTTGGTCTGTTCGTTACTGCCTCAATGCTGGCCTCCCCCTCGTTTGCCGCCGAAAAAGATCAATGCGCGATCAATCTGCTAACCATCGAAAACGCAAAGACACAGATTCCACCCGAAATGACTGACCAAGTAGCGGACTCTGTCGAGAAAGCCCAAGCCGACCATGCAAAAGGCACCAAACAAGGCGTTGATGATTGCGTCGCCGAGACCAACCAAACCATCCAAGACCTCAAGAACGCGAGCAAAGGCGGAAAGTAACTCTCAGCTCAGGGCCAACCTTTGGGTTGGCCTTCCGGGCCACATTGACGTAGACTGTACAGGCTTGTTGCTCATCGTGATTTACGAGCAATGAGTTCGGGGCCGTTTAGGATTCGACGCCGGTCGCGAAACTTTAGGTGCATGCCGAGTTGGTAACAGAACTCGTAAATCCACTGTTGCAACTACTTATAGTTGCCAATGACGATAACCACGGCCAGGAATTCGCTATCGCTGCGTAAGCAGCCTTAGACCTGAGCTTCTGGTACCTTCGGGTCCAGCAATCATCAGGGGATGTCTGTAAACCCAAAATGATTGTCATATAGAACAGAATCGCCGTGCAGTACGTTGTGGACGAAGCGGCTAAAACTTACACAACTCGCCCAAAGCACCCTGCCCGTCGGGTCGCTGAGGGTTAACTTAATAGACACGGCTACGCATGTAGTACCGACAGCGGAGTACTGGCGGACGGGGGTTCAAATCCCCCCGGCTCCACCAAACACACATCTAAAGACGTCCACGGACGTCTTTTTTTGTGCCTGAAATCCAGTAAATACAACACCTTCAGCACCTATAGCGTCCAGAGACGTCCCGGCAGTGGTCAGCCCCTGCACGCCCGGAAGGGTCAATCTGCAGCCAAGCCCGCACAAGATCCACTTGGCGGGCTTTTTGGTGGCTGACATCACTAGCTTCGGGAGTTGCAGTCTTCGGACCCTGTATCCAAATCAGGGCAGGTCGTTGTTGAACGGCAGCAAAGGTCCCTGACTGACTGTGCGACCTTCTGCGCCGACGGGTTTAATCACCACTTGCGCATCTGCCGCCCGTTGGGTCGATGACGTATCAGCCGCCTGTGGGGTCACGCTGTTTTCGTCACCCACTGCGCCTTGCAAAACGACCAGCTCCGGATGATCGAATGGAGCTCGCTCCCATGCGACTCGCGGATCGGTCAACCCGACCTCCAAGAACTTGACCAGTGCGTCTATGTCAGAGGAGGAAAGGCTCAGGGGTTTTATTCTCGGAGCGAGGTTTGATGTGTTGTGCTGATTTACGCTGGGATGGTCGAATCCGGTGGTGTTGTTCGCATCCCGACCGCGCTGGTCACCACCTCGGTTGTAGAACTCCACGACTTGTTGGAGGGTCGCCCGGCTGCCATTGTGGAAATAGGGCCCGGTCAAAGCGACGTTGCGCAGCGTTGGTATCTTGAAGGACCCATCGACAGAATCGCGGAAGCCGACTTTGGGCTTGAGCGTCGAGTCACAAGGTATAGCTGGGCTCAATGGCACTTCGAATGTGCAAACGTCGACAATAAACGGATCAGGCACTTTTCCGCCTTGCAGCACGGTGTTGTATTGGCGGGTGAAAGACAACTGGTTACCAAATGGGTCCGTGCCGCCGTTCCCCAGGTCCTCCGAAGTCGGGCGCACACCTACGTTGAAGAAGCCGCTGTCATGGAGCGTCGTCAGGTTGTCAGCCATCTCAATACGGTCGATGAGCGCACCGGGCAGGCGCCGCGAAAGGCTGGCTGCGGTCGTCAATTCCGGTCCAGCGTGGCATTTGACGCACTGGCCCTTGCCAGTGAAAATGTTCATGCCCTTGACTTGCTGGTCATTCAATGCCTGACGATTACCGTTCAAGTAGTCATCCAGCGGCGCCTTATCAGAGACCAGGGTGGATTCGTACATCTGGATCGCGAGCCCGAAGTAGAGCGGGAAATTAGCCTCCATCTGGCTATACGGCGTGCCGCCCAGCGAAACCTGCTGCTTTGCGTTCCACAGTCGTGGCTGGAAGACCTTCTGGACCATGTCACGGTAGGTGGGTCGGCTTGCCCCGGAGAAAGCACTCAGTACCGAATCGGTTGGGGCGATCTTCTGTTGGGCGAGCATCTGCCTGTCGAGCATGCGTCGGCCGATGTCGGCGAAGGTCCGTCCGCCGCAGGACATTTCCGTCCCGTTGCCGGGAGGGCCCACGGACTGCGAGGCGGCAGAAGCATTGTCGAGTGCTAGCCGCACCTTGGCCGCTACCCCGCTGGCATCGTTGGTGACGAAAATGCCAGCATCGGGATCGCGATTGCCGAACGGCGAGAAGCCATTGAAGACGTTGTTGGCCCGGCCGTCCCAAAAATTGCGAAAGTTGAAGGCGGCGTTGATCACCGAAGGTGCGTTGCGCCCGGTAGTACGACGCACATTCATGGCACCCACATGGAAGTTGCCGTCCAGCAGCTGCGTGCAGTCGTCGAAACGCGATGGAGACGCCTTGATGAATTTGGCGTTGAAAACACCTTGTGAGCCGGTCACATCGTCGCTCGAGTAGAGGATCGCCGAGTTGTGATCGAGCGGATCAGCCAGCACATGGGTCGGAAAGTCGGTTTTCTTGAGCATGTAGTTCGGGCCGCCCTTGCCACCGGACCGGGTCGTGTATGAGGCCACGTCGCCAGGAATGTTGGACGCTGCGAACGGCTTGTTGAAGAGCGACGCGACGTTCGCATCGGTGTTATTTCCGCCGGGATTGAGCTGGTTGGTGATCCGGTGATCAACCCCGGCGTGAAAGTGGCAAGACGCGCAAGCGGTTTGGCCATCGCTGCCGATGTTCATGTCCCAGAAAAGGGCCTTGCCCAATTGGATCGCCGCTGCGCGATTTTGCACGTAGTCGGTCATCAGATCGACTTTGCGTCCGCCCTCGGTTCCCGAGGGGTCGGGCGGCGTCATGCCGCGTAGGGACTGCAGCTTGAGTGATGAGTCCGACTCGGTTGCTGGCTGTGGTGTGGTTGCTGGCGCTGACCCTTTAGCAGCGAAGGCACTCTTGTAGGGCAGACTGACTGCAACCAGTCCGCCTGCGACCGCGCAGGTCAAGCTGATAGTTCGAAGGATGCTCAAGTGTTTCTTCATGATGATATTACTCGATCCA
The DNA here is from genome assembly GCF_002277815.1 of Pseudomonas sp. ERMR1:02. Classification (GTDB taxonomy): domain Bacteria; phylum Pseudomonadota; class Gammaproteobacteria; order Pseudomonadales; family Pseudomonadaceae; genus Aquipseudomonas. Next base: position 199,961 of record NZ_NKJI01000006.1, on the reverse strand, counting down.
GTTTGGGGTTACCGAGTTCGGGGGCTGTCCTTTTTCGAAATGAATTCCTGGCCAGAAATCTTTCTGTTGGCGCGAGTTATCACGTCGACTCGAAGTTGGCTGGCATAAAGCGTAGTTAAATCAGGCGAAGCGCTATTTTATATGCTCAATTGGAATGCCCTCCTGTCACAATGTAGCGGGTGCCTAGACCAACTCTAGCTGCAGTGGAAAATTTTAGTAGTCAATTTTTTAAAATCTTGTGTGTCGAGCGAGCCACTCGTTAGTTTAAAAATCTGCCGGGCAAAGATGAGCAGCGACGGGCAGAAAGAGCGGTCACACAAACCCCCAATTCCGGTGTAAATTCCCCCCCACTACCTCCACTAATGGGTGCCATCACCCAGCAGTATTCGCGTCTTTACGGACATAAAACTCAGGCAACAGCCAGTGTTTACGGGGCTTTCAGGCTGCTAGACATATCTTGCAACAAATTGGCAGAGTAATTGCTGAATGAGCTTGTCCCGTTCATGAAAGGTGGAGCGTCGGGGGAGTTGTAAGTACCCCATTGAGTGATTACATATAACCGTTGATATGCATCATGAAGTACCTCCGTCAACTCAATAGACGTGTTGCAGTCACCCTCTGCAATCGCCTTGGGGAAACTTTCATGAACCACCCTAAATACACGCTTGGGCAAGTAGCGCTGCACGGCTTATCGGCTTTGAATATTCTATGGATAATATGCACCAGCTCTTACGCAGCCTTATTTAATGTATCGGAGAATGTCTGGCTAACTATTATCGACTTGAATATTTCGCTGACGACATTGTTCATGCCGTTTTTCGTGGTGCGTGCAGGTTTGCGCGTTAACCAGATACGCAAATACTCGCCCAGGCACAGACCTTTAGTTCTCCGTTTTTTGTGCTTTCTAGTCTGCCTGCTGACGGTAACGCTGGTGGCGGCCGACGAGCCTCAGGGCAATGACAATCAGGCAAATGAGAAGTGGCTGGAGCCGGCACGCTCCAAACTCATGCATGTAAATGGCGCGATGCCGTTCTTTCCGCATCGGCCAATACCCCCGGCAACCTGGTCTTGAATGTAAAAGACTTCGACAATGCCAAGGTATGTGGCGCTTGCCATACGGAGATCTACAAGCAGTGGCGCTCGTCGATGATGTCCCAAGCCTGGGATGAACCCATCTATCGGGCCTTGCTCAAGCGTGCGAGTTCGGCCACCGAGGGCAAGGTCGATAACTTTTGCACCGGCTGCCATACCCCCGATCGGTCTCACGACCGGGCAGATCAATTCGCAGGTCAACCGCTCCTCAGTTGAAGACAGTGCGAAAAATCATCCGATGCCCGGGGTCGATTGCGAGACCTGCCACAACATTAGCGCCCGCACGGGCCTGGATAACGGCGCCTATGTCCTGAGCCCTCGCGCGCACGGCAAACCGACCAAGTTCGGCCCGCGCAAAGATGCCGTTTCGCCCTATCACGACACCGTATATTCCCCTCTGCACACGCGCTCGGACTTTCGCGGCACTTGCCACAACATCACGCACCCGTTCAGCAGTGTGGCGGTCGAGCGAACCTATGACGAATCGCAGGATGCCCGCGATGGGCTGCGCAGCGGCCCCCGCATCGGACAGACATCGCAAGGGAAGGCTGCGCCTTCCATCGCGGCGGTCCGGCGAGATTGCCCCGAACCACTTCGAAAAAAACCTCGCCCCCTTCTACACTCAATCGGCAGCCCTCCTTCACCTCCTGCCGAAACGAGCCCTCATGACCACCCTCAAAGACCGCTTCAAACAAGGCAAGGACGCGCGCAAGAAGTGCCCGCGCACTGCCCAGGCGTCACTGGGCAAAGCCAATCGCGATCCGATTACGTTGATCAAGGCGTCGAGTCAGGGGCGGGTCAAGTCGTTGGTCGAGTTGCGTTACGGGCGCATGCTGGTGTCGCCGTTTAGCTTCTACCGTGGCAATGCATTGCTGCAGACGCACGACCTGGCAGGCACACCGAATATGGGGCTGGTTGCGCCGATTTGCGGTGACTGTCACCTGATGAACTTTGGTGGCTTTGCCACACCCGAGCGCAATCTGCTGTTCAGCGTCAACGATTTCGACGAAGCCCATCCGGGGCCTTGGGAGTGGGACTTGAAACGCCTGGTCGCGAGTTTTCTGGTGGCCGCCCGCGACCTGCGTCACGGCAGTTCGGTTGAAGAAGCGGTCTGCCATGAAGTGGTGGGCGCCTATCAGAAGACCATGCTTGAGTGCGCCGAACAAAGCGCGCTGGAAACCTGGTACGAATCCATCAGCTATGACGATCTGCTGCAGCAGGCAAACAAAAGCACGCTGGAGCATGTGCAGCGCGCCATCGAAAAAGCCGAACGGCGCACCCACGCCGAACTGTTGCCGAAAATATGTGAGCGCGACGCCAACGGTCGCCTGATCATTCGCGATGACCTGCCGGAAATATTCCACCTGCAAAACAGCACCACGCTACTCGATGCCGACGATGAGTGGCTGCGCCTCGACTGGCGACCACTATTCGACACGCTCATGCGCGATTATCGCGTCACGCTGCAAGCCGACCGCCGCGAACTGTTGTCACGCTTTGAGGTTCAGGACATGGCGTTCAAAGTGGTGGGAGTCGGCAGCGTCGGCACCCGCTGCCTGGTGGCGCTGCTGACCGACGGGCAGAACTTCCCGTTATTCCTGCAATTTAAGGAAGCACGCCCCTCGGTACTGGCCCATTACGTGAAAAACAAGACGCGGACACGGCATGAAGGCCAGCGCGTCGTCGATGGCCAGCGGCTCATGCAATCGGCCAGTGATTTGTTCCTCGGCTGGACCACCGGTCCCAGCGGGCGTCACTTTTACGTGCGGCAATTGCGCGATATGAAAATCTCGGCCGAGCTCGAAACCTTCGATGGAGAGACCTTTGCGGCCTACGGGCGGCTCTGCGGTCGGGCACTGGCCCGTGCGCACGCCAAGTCTTCGGGACACGCGGCAGTGATCAGCGGCTATATCGGCAAAGGCGAGGCATTGGCCGATGCGCTTCATAAGTATGCTCATGGTTATACCGAGCAGAACGAACGCGACTTCGAACGCTTCCAGCAAGCCTGCCGCAAGGGGACTTTACGCGCACGCTCCGAAGCCGACTTTGCGGCGGATCATTTGCCCTGAACCTGGTTCACAAGCGGCGGTAGCGCCGCATATCGGCCGGGACATGAACTTTTCTTCACCCCACCTTAATGCCACTAGCTGTACATTTCCCTCGCTCATTCAAGAAACTACGGTTTGCCCGCCCTCCCGCGGGCTTTTTTTTGCCTGTAGATTGCTCGTCATTCTTTCCATTCATGGGACAACGCGCCCGGAGCGCCCGGGCAACGATCGCAGCACGCGCTTGCTCGAACGTTTGGGTTTCGAGCGCGAAGGGTATGCCAAGGCTTATCTGAACATTGCCGGGCGCTGGCAGGATCATGTGCTGACGGCGCTGGTCAGCAGGGTTTGGGAGGATCCGGATCGGCAATGGTCGCGACAGCTTTCGTAAGTTTCACACGCCGTTCACGCTCCGTTAAGTTATCGCCTCGTATGCTGGGTTTCCCGGTCCTTCTTCGGTCACCAGTAGCCCATGTCACGCCCCGCCTATTCGCTCTTGCTGCTTGCAGCCATGCTGTTTTTCTTCGCCCTGGGGAATCACCAGTTACAAGGTTCCACCGAAGCCCGGGTCGCCGGGATCGCCATGGAAATGCACCTGGATAACGACTGGGTGACGCCCCGTCTGTTCAGCGAACCCTTTCTGGAAAAACCGCCCCTGAGCCTGTGGCTCGATGCCGCCGCAATCCGTGCATTCGGCGGCACACCCTGGGCCGTGCGCCTGACATCGGCGTTTGCCGGATTGTTCAGCGTGATGCTTTTGTACGGGATGCTGCGCCGCTACGGCCGGCCCGTCAGCGTCGCATGGACCGCCGCCATTCTGCTGACGACCATGGCCAGCTACTGGAGTAACGTGCGCGGTGTCGGTGAGGATGCGTTGCTAGCGCTCGGCGTGAGCACGGCCCTGTTGGCGTTCTTTGCCGGGCAACGGCGAGCGGACGTTGGCAACGGTTTGCTGTTTGCCTTGGGGATCATGATCGCAACGTTGAGCAAAGGCGTACTGGGCCTGGCCATGCCGGGGGTGGTGATCTTCGCGTACCTGTTGACCGAGAGTTTGCTGGACCGACGCGTAAAGCTGACGGACTGGCTGCGGCCAGGGCTGCTGACATTGCTGGGGCTGGTACCGCTGATGATCTGGCTTGCGGTGTTGTATCAGCGCGAGGGCATCCAGGCGGTGACCGATGTGTTGCTGACCAACAGCGTCGGTCGATTCAGCGGCTCCTTCGTCGAGGCCGGGCACTATGAACCGTTCTATTACTATCTCGCCAAATTGCCGGAAGCGTTCTTGCCCTGGAACATTCTGGTGTACCTGGGGCTGTGGCACTTTCGCAAAAGCCTGGTGGCTAACCGTTACTTGCTGTTCTTCACCCTATGGGTACTGGCGCAGTTTGTGATGCTGACGCTGGCGTCGAGCAAACGCACGGTGTATCTGATGTCGATCACGCCCGCAGCGGCGGTGATCGCGGCCGAGTACGCCCGTGTTCTGTTCGAACGCCTGAGGGCCGGGGAAGGCGCTTCGACCTGGCTGGATCGCCTCGTCAAATATCGCCACGGCCTGGCCATCGGCACACTGGCCGTGGTCATCGGCAGCTACCTGGCGGCCGCTCAATGGCTGCTGCCCCATGCCGATCGCAAGTTGTCTTTCCTGCCGCTGACCGAACAGATCCAGTCGATGCAGGCCAACGGGCAGCAAGTCGCGCTGTTCCAGGCCAATGAGCGGCTGGGTGGCGCCATCGTGTTCTACACCCGTAGCCTGCTCAAGGGGCTCGATACCGAGGAGCAGCTTCATGAGTTTCTGAGTGCATCGCCTGCGCATGTCGCAGTCATTGCCGGCGACACCGAGCCTTTGGCGCCGTTGAAAGTGCTCAAGACGATGAAGGTGGGGCGCCAGGCGTATTACTTCGTCGAGGAGTGAGTCGCAGGACAAGTCCTACGTTTGGTGGGAATGAGAAGAAAGGTCCCACAGGTCTTTCAGGTTGTCGGTCGGAAGTGGGCTCAATAGTCTATGGCGGTCGCTGAAAAATTCAGTGACCGGGTGTGAGATCCCGAGAGTATGAATCTAGTACCAGTACCACCATAATTGCCGCCAGCTATCCGCTGTCCGCAATGTTTTATGGCGGCTGTGTGCGGGCAGACTTCGGTCTGACCGGTTCTCTGCTCCCGGTGATCTCACTCCGCACATAGCTGCCACCCATTTCGCCGAGTGAGACCGGCGAGTGGTGGTTCTAAAACCGAGTGGAGAACTTAGATGGATAAGATAATTCCTGATCCCCTTGTACCGAAAGACCCTACAGCCCCACCACGTTTTTCACCGTCCTTCCCGACATAAAAACCGAGAACCTCCTCGCCCACGCCTGCGAGTCATTGGCGTCAGCCAACGTGATGCTCAACGACTTCGCCACCTACCTGAACGGCCCACAGCGCAACACCGCGCTGGCCATTGCGCAGATCGTCATGTTGGCGGAACTGGCGGTGAATCGGGCGCTGGATAACCTCGATCCGCAGGAGTAAGCCTGAACCACCGCATTATCGTTCTTCGCGAGCAAGCCCGCTCCCACGTTTGATTTGTGTACGACTCAGGCCAACTGTGGGAGCGGGCTTGCTCGCGAAAGCTATGTCCCAAACAACAAAAAACCCGCACCCCTGACTCAGGATGCGGGTTTCGCCATGCAACAAATATTTCAGTTCACAGGTTCAGCCTGGGCCACCAATTGCGCTCGTTCATGTTTTTTCAACACAGGTTGATCCAGCCGCGCCCGTCCATAAAACGCCAGGGCTGTCAGCAAACAGGTCAGCCACACGAAGATTCCGGACCAGAAGGTGTGAGACATGTAGTGCCACCCCTGAAGGACCCGGGTTGTGCCGTATACGAAACCCAGCAACAGCGAGCCGTACAGCACTGCACTGGAAAACCGCCAGCGGTAACGGCGTGCCACGAAGTACAACGCCAGCATGGTAAAGCCGCCCGACGCATGCCCACCCGGCCAGCAGCGTCCATCACCTGCTTCCTGGAACAACTGAAAGTTGTTGTACCACTCGATATGGGCCATTTTTCCGCCGTAAATCGTGGTCTCGATCGGGCAGTAAACACTGGTGTGGGACTTGAGGAAATGGATCACGCCTGTGCAAAGCGCAAATGCGATCACAACGAACAGAAAATCCCGACGGTGAGCCGCGGCAAACTGTAGTACTGGCGCGACCTTGCTGCGTTCGAGAAAACCGCCGAGTCGAGGACGCTTTTGCGGGTTGACCAGCGGCCATACGAACGACAGCCCTGCACCGATCAAGGCAATTTCAGCCGTCCAGTTCGGAATGATCCGCGCCCACTTGTGAGTAAGCTTCTCGAAGAAGTGGTTGTGATCCAGCGGGAAAGAATGGGTCAGCGGATCAAACAGCAGGTTGCTGAAAGCGACGTCGATGCTGGTCATGTCAAACATCAGGAATACCAGCACGGCACAGGCCAGCGGGATGCCGAAGTTGGATGCATAAAAACGTGAGGTCATTGGGTGGTCACCGTGCGCCAGTCTGAGGCTTCAATATAACCAAGCATCTGCGGGGCGGCAGGGCTGGCAGTGGAAATAAACAGCGAAGCACCATAACCCAAAGTCGAGGTCGGCAGCTTCATGTCTTTCTCCAGTTGCGACATGCATTCACTGTGAGTCACCAGGATCAGGTTACGCCCGGCAACCTTGTGTGCCAGGGCATCGCGTAGCATGGTGCCCTTGCAGTTGATCAACCACTCGTCACCGACACTGACCTTGTTGAACATGAAGCCCGCGGTCTGCACCGTGCGCATCATCGGGCTATTGTAGATATCGGCCTTGTCCAGGCCCAACTGCTCAAATTGTGCACCGACAGCCACCGCGACGCTACGCGAACGATCAGTAATGCCATCGTTACCGCTCAGGCAAGGGGCGCTGGAGTGATCGCAGCGCTCGACATGGCGCACCAACACGATCATGTCGCCCTTGGCCCAGCCCGCCCGCAACGCCTGTGCGCCAGCGACGTTGCCATTGGCCAGGTCGGGCACGGCAGCAGGCCGCAGCAAAAACACGGTCAACGGGATGACCAGCAGCGCCGAGACCAGCACAACCGCTGCATTGCGATACCGGCCCAAACGGCCAAGATCGATCGAGCGTTTTCTACCGAAAAGACTCAGTCTCAATTCCACATCAAGCCGCCTCGCCGGCATGCACCACTTCATTTAATCCGCGGAGGTTAGAGAGACGGGCGTAGGCAGGCAGTGAAACATATGTGAAAAAAAGCTTAAAACCAGCACAAACGTCCTGTTACATAATCATGCCGACAAAATCCTTTCAGCTCTCGTGATTGCGGCCGATACAGACCTTCTACACAGCTTGCTGGCACCTAAAAACAACAATCTTCCAGCCAACCGACGATCGAGAAGCACCACGTTACTGGAGGAATTTTGATGAATAGCTGGTTCGGCAATATCAGCGTGAACCTGAAACTGGGGCTGGGATTTGGCCTGGTCCTGGCCCTGACCTGCGTCCTCGCCCTGACCGGCTGGACCAGCCTCGGCAGTTTGATCGACCGTAGCAACTGGATGAGCGACATCACCCAGCTCAACGCCGGCCTGACCAAACTGCGCGTGGTGCGCCTGCAATACATGATGACCAACGGCGACGAAACCACCGCACAGACAGTGCAGACCACCCTCGAAGCGTTTTCGGCTCAGCAGCAAGCCCTGCTGGTGACATTCAAGAGCCCGGAAAATCTCAAGTTGCTCAATGAGCAAGGCGCCGTCATCGACGCCTACAAAACGTCGCTGAACAAAATGCGTGGTGCCTACCGCGCCGGCAACAGCGCACGCGATCTCATGGCCGCCAACGCGCAAACCGCCTACGCGCTGATCAACGACATCAACACCCGCGTACAACAACTGCCGCCGAGCGATCAGCGTTTCGAACAATTCCAGGCCATCACGGCGGCCAGGGAAGCGTTCCTGCTGGCCCGCTACGAAGTGCGGGGCTACACCGCCACCACCAACGCCGAGACCGAGCAAAAAGCCGTCGCGCAACTGGATGCGGCTATCGCCAGCGTGAAATCCCTCAACGCGCATTTCGCCGACGTTCAGCCGGACGCCCTGCGTCAACTGGAAAGCGCACTGAGCAACTACCGCAGCGCCTTGCAGGCTTACAAAACCGCGAACATCGATGTAGTGCAGGCGCGCCAGGAAATGACCGACGAAGGCGCCGCCATCGTTTCCCTGAGCGAGCAGCTGTACCAAATCCAGCTCGACCGCCGTGATGCCGAAAGCGCCAAGGCCCAGACCCTGCAACTGGTCAGCACATTGCTGGCGTTGCTGGTGGGCATCATTGCCGCCGTCCTTATCACCCGGCAGATCACCGGTCCCTTGCGCGATACCCTGGCCGTGGTCGATCGCATCGCCAGCGGCGACCTGTCCCATGACGTCAAGGTCACCCGCCGCGACGAACTCGGTGTATTGCAGCAAGGCATCGCCCGCATGGGCGTAACCCTGCGCGACCTGATCAGCGGCATCCGCGACGGCGTCACCCAGATCGCCAGCGCCGCCGAAGAACTGTCGGCCGTGACCGAGCAAACCAGCGCCGGGGTCAACAGCCAGAAGGTCGAGACCGATCAGGTCGCCACAGCCATGCACGAGATGACTGCCACCGTTCAGGAAGTCGCGCGCAACGCCGAACAAGCCTCGCAAGCCGCCGCCGCTGCCGACGACGAAGCCCGTGAAGGTGACAAAGTGGTAAACGAAGCCATTGCCCAGATCGAGCGCCTGGCCAGCGAAGTGGTGCGATCCACCGAAGCCATGAGCGTGCTGCAAAAGGAAAGCGACAAGATCGGCAGCGTCATGGACGTGATCAAGGCCGTGGCCGAACAGACCAACCTGCTGGCCCTCAATGCCGCCATCGAAGCGGCCCGCGCCGGTGAAGCCGGCCGTGGTTTTGCGGTGGTGGCCGATGAGGTGCGTGGCCTGGCCCAACGCACGCAGAAATCCACCGAAGAAATCGAAGGCCTGGTCGCCGGCCTGCAAAACGGTACGCAACAAGTGTCGGCGGTGATGAACAACAGCCGTGTCCTCACCGACAGCAGCGTGGCCCTGACCCGCAAGGCCGGCGAATCACTGGAAAGCATCACCCGCACGGTGTCCAACATCCAGTCGATGAACCAGCAGATCGCCGCCGCGGCCGAGCAGCAAAGCGCCGTGGCCGAGGAAATCAGCCGCAGCATCATCAACGTGCGCGACGTGTCGGAACAGACCGCTGCGGCCAGCGATGAGACGGCCAAGTCCAGTGTTGAACTGGCGCGATTGGGGAATCAGTTGCAACAGATGGTGAGCCACTTCCGCGTCTGACATTCGGCTAGCGGCGAATCACAAATCCATTCGCGGGCAAGCCCGCTCCCACAGGATTGCGCAAAACCTGTAGGAGCCGGCTTGCTGGCGAACGCGATCTAACTGGCAATGAATGCACTCAGGCTTCCCACGGGTTAATCACCTCCAGCCCGGGAAACTCGAAGTCCCGAACATTGCGAGTGGCAATCGGTGCTCCGTGAATTCGGCAGACGGCAGCAATCTGCGCGTCAGCCATTCCCGCTGTCCGTCCTTTAGCTTCACAAGCCGCTACCAGCGTCGCGTACTCGACCGCAGCATGGACATCGAAGGGCAATATCCTTCCGGCAAAGTCCTCTTCAAACATCGCCATCGCATGTGCTTCAAGTTTCTGTTTGCGTTTGCCGGACGGGAGGCGGGCGATCCCGTGGAGAATCTCCGCCACGGTGACGGCACTAATTGCCAGTTCCATCGCAGGTTGTGCATCTACCCAAGCGAGAACTTGAATGTCAGGCTCGACCCGCATGAACTCTGATAGGACATTGGTATCGAGCACTATCATTCGGAGAAGTCCACCGCGGTCGCTTTCTCCTGCCGGACAGGCAGATCGAGCTCTACCCCACCGCAAGTACTGAAACGGTTACGGATTCTGCTGCCAAGCCCTCCTGCACGATCGACGGGAGCTAATGCTCTGCCCAGAATAAGGCGGGCTTCCTCTTCCATTGAATGCCCGTTATGAGCGGCCGCAATGCGCAGCTGCTCTTTAATCTGATCGTCGAGGTTTCGAATTGTGATGCTGGCCATGATGCCTCCTGCAATCAATGAAATCATTGATTGCAGGCTAGCACATCATACCTCAGTAAAAACCACCAAGCTGCCGAACGGCCTCGCTCCACTGGATTGCGCAAAACCTGTAGGAGCCGGCTTGCTGGCGAAAGCGGTGTGTCAGACAAGATCAATGTTGACTGATACGCCGCCTTCGCCAGCAAGCCGGCTCCTACAGATCGATGAGTGTCAGCGAAAAAACTCAAACACTAATCGCATTGGTAAACACCAACCTATTACCAAACGGATCACTGATGGTCATGTCCTGGCTACCCCACGGCATCGCCTGGATTTGCGGGCGGGCGAACGGGTATTCCTTGGCGAGCAGTTGCTGCTGGAAGGCTTCCAGCTCATCGGTCTCGATGCGTAGGGCCGAGCCCGGTGTCGCGTCACCGTGGTGTTCGGACAGGTGCAACACGCATTCGCCGCGGGAGACTTGCAGGTACAGCGGGAAGTTGGCTTCGAAGCGGTGCTGCCAGTCGATCTTGAACCCAAGGAAGTCGACGTAGAATTCAACGGCCTTGCTTTCATCGAAGATGCGCAGGATCGGAGTGGTTTTGCCGAAGCTCATCAAGTTGCTCCCAGACAGAAATAGCCCACAGTGTAGCCGGGCTGTATGTCAGCAAGTCGGCTTGGTGAGGGCATTCTTTAATCTCAATGTGCCATCACCGTGACGCACTGCCCAAATCATTCTAAAACCCGTCGCGCAAATCCCCTTCCCGCGCCAGAAACCGTCCTTCCCTGCGCCCGTTCGCCTGACCGTTGCGATAGCTCAGAACGCCGTTGACCCATACGCTTTCGATGCCTTCGGCCGCTTGTTGTGGATCGTTAAAGTCCGCCACATCGCGAATAGTCGCGGGGTCGAACAACACCAGATCCGCCCAATGCCCTTCACGGATTTCGCCCCTGCCCTTCAAGCCAAATCGCGCCGCCGACAGCCCGGTCATTTTGTGTACAGCCGTGTGCAGCGGGAACAGTCCTACGTCACGACTGAAATGTCCGAGCACTCGTGGGAATGCGCCCCACAAGCGTGGGTGCGGAAACGGGTCTTCCGGCAAGCCGTCGGAGCCGACCATCGACAGCGGATGCGCGAGGATTCTGCGCACATCGGCCTCGTCCATCCCGTAATACACCGCACCCGCCGGTTGCAGTTGGCGCGCGGCGTCGAGCAGCGACAGGTTCCATTGCGCAGCGATGTCCATCAGGTCGCGACCGCCCATTTCCGGGTGCGGCGTCGACCAGGTGATGGTAATGCGATGGGCATCAGTGACTTGTTTGAGGTCCAGGGTCGAAGAACTGGCGGCATACGGATAGCAGTCGCAGCCAACCGGGTGGGTTTTCGCCGCGTGTTCAAGGGATGCGAGCAGTTGCGGACTACGTCCCCAGTTACCGGCACCGGCACATTTGAGGTGGGAAATGATCACCGGGGATTTCGCATGGCGGCCGATCTGGAATGCTTCGTCCATGGCCTCCAGCACCGGTTCGAATTCGCTGCGCAAATGGGTGGTGTAAACCGCGCCGAATGCCGTGAGCTCTTCGGTCAGTTGCATGACTTCGTCGGTAGACGCCGAGAAGGCGCTGGCGTAGGCCAGACCGGTGGACAAGCCCAACGCGCCGGCCTCCAGGCTCTCGCGCAGTTGCTCGCGCATGCTGGCGATTTCATCAGATGTGGCGGTGCGAAACAGGTCATCGAGATGATTGCTGCGCAACGCGGTATGACCGACCAGGGCGGCCACGTTCAGCGTGGTGTTCGCCGCTTCGACAGCAGCGCGGTAATCGCTGAACTTCGGATAAACAAACGCAGCGGATGTGCCGAGCAGGTTCATCGGGTCCGGTGGATCACCGCACAAACTCACAGGCGTTGCACTGATCCCGCAGTTGCCGACGATCACCGTGGTCACGCCCTGGCTGAGCTTGGGCAGCATCTGCGGCTGGCGGATCACCACCGTGTCGTCGTGGGTGTGCACGTCGATGAAACCCGGCGCCAGCACGTGGCCCTGCGCGTCGATTTCCTCAGTGGCGCGGGCGTCGCGCAAGTCGCCGATGCGTTCGATACGACCATTGAGAATCGCCACGTCGGCGGGGTAACCGGGGCTGTTGCTGCCATCGATGATCAGGGCGTTGCGGATCAGCGTGTCGTACATCATGTCAGTCTCCCAGCGGCAAGTGATCGTCGCCGCCGCGGTAATCGTCCAGGGCGAGTTTAATCCGCCGCAGACGCTCGACCCTGATCGTTCCTACGCTCCCGCGTGGGAATGCCTCAAGGGACGCTCCGCGTTCCAGCTTTCGAAGGGGACGCAGAGCGTCCCGGGCTGCATTCCCACGCAGAGCGTGGGAACGATCAGTGTCGGTGGTTAGTTGGTTGGTGAGTTGGTCGGTTAGTCATTCGTGATCCACCCGCGCACGCTTGAGCAGTTTCTTGCAACGCTCGGACAGGTGCAGCACCCGAAGATGCTTGCCGGCCTTTTCGTAGCGTTCGCGCAGCGTCTTGAGTGCGGCGATGGCCGAGTAGTCGACGAAGCTCAAATGGCGACAGTCGATCGTCACCACCGACGGGTCGTTGGCTGGATCGAATTGATTGAGGAACGGTGTCGTCGAGGCAAAGAACAGCGTGCCATGCAGCAGGTAAAGCTTGCTGCCGTCAGCTTCAAGGTGGCTGTCGGCATAGAGTTCGCGAGCCTGCTGCCAGGCGAAATTCAGCGCGGCGATGATGATCCCGCACAGCACGGCCGTGGCGAGGTCGGTAAACACCGTGATCACGGTGACCGCGATGATCACCAGCACATCATTGAGCGGAACCTTGTTCACCACCCGCAGCGAAGCCCAGGCGAAGGTCTGCTGCGACACCACGAACATAACCCCGACCAGCGCCGCCAACGGAATGCGCTCAATCAGCGGCGACAGAAACAAGATGAACAGCAGAATCGACACCCCGGCCACCACGCCGGACAAGCGCCCACGCCCGCCGGAGCTGAGGTTGATCACGGTCTGGCCGATCATGGCGCAGCCGCCCATGCCGCCGAACACGCCGGACACCACATTCGCCGCCCCCAGCGCGACACACTCGCGGTCCGGGTAACCACGACTTTCGGTGATCTCGTCAGTGAGGTTCAGGGTCAGCAGGGTTTCCAGCAGACCGACCAGTGCCATCAGGATCGCGTACGGGGCGATGATGCGCAGGGTTTGCAGGTTCCACGCAATGTCCGGCAAGGCAAACGTCGGCAAACCGCCAGCGATATGCGCCATGTCGCCGAGGGTGCGGGTCGGCAGGCCCAGTAGATAAACCGCCAGGCCGACACCCAGGATCGCCGCCAGTGCCGGCGGCACCGCGCGAGTCAGGCGGGGCAACACGTAGACGATCACCATCGTCACCGCCACCAATCCGATCATGATGTACAGCGGCGTACCGCTCAGCCAGCTCTCGCCACTTTTGAAATGCTCCAACTGCGCCAGGGCAATGATGATCGCCAGGCCGTTGACGAAACCGAGCATCACCGGATGCGGCACCATTCGCACCAGTTTGCCGAGCTTGAGCAAGCCGAACGCCGTCATGATCAACCCGCCCAGTAACACGGTGGCCAGCAGGTACTGCACACCGTGCTGCACCACCAGCGCGACAATCACCACCGCCATCGATCCGGCGGCACCGGACACCATCCCCGGCCGACCACCGAAGAGTGCGGTCAGCGTGCAAATGATGAACGCGCCGTACAGCCCCATCAGCGGATTGAGGTGAGCCACCAGCGCAAAGGCGATGCATTCGGGCAACAGGGCAAAAGACGTGGTGAGGCCGGCCAGGGCATCGGCGCGCAGGTGTTTTGGTTTCATGGAGGACCGCGGGGACTAGCGAGAAAGAATGTGCGGATGTTACGGAATCGAGGGCAACCCGGCCAGTTTTTGGGACTTCAGAAATGCCTTCGCTGTAGGAGCGAGGCTTGCCCGCGAAGAACGATGACGCGGTCTAAAGCGAACTCACACCATCTCGCTGCGAATCCACTCCACCACGGCTCACGCAGGTTCAGCACCTTGCGCAGGGATCCCCCATCAGTCCTTGAAATCCGAACTCGCGTACAGCGCCAACTTGCCCTGGATGAAGTCCAGGAAACACTGGATCCGCAAGGCCAGCTGCGAGTTACGGTAGTACACCGCGTTGATTGGCTGGCGATAACCGCTATTGAACTCTGCCAGCAACACTTTCAAGCGCCCGGCACGAATGTCTTCGATGGTCATGTAATGCGACAGGCTGGCGATGCCCTGCCCTTCCAGCGCCAGGTGGCGAATGGTCTCGCCGCTGGATGCGCTGAGCGACGCCTCGATCGGCCAGCGATCACCGTGTACATAGCGCAACGGCCATTGGTTGAGGCCTTCGTTCTGGGTGAAGCCCAGCAGCGTATGGTGGGTCAGATCGGCCACTTCCATCGGCGTGCCATGCTTTTCCAGGTAGCCGGGGCTTGCGACGATGTGCAGCGGGCTGCTCCCCAGGGACCGAGCGTGCAGGGTCGAGTCGGCCAGTATGCCGATCCGGATGGCAATGTCGGTGCTTTGCTCAAGCAGGTCGATGATCAGGTCGTTGCTGTTGAGTTCGAGCTGGATCTCGGGGTAAAGCCGGCGGAATTCGTCGATGTAGGGCACGATGGCGTGCAGCATGAAAGGCGATGCGGCATTGATGCGCAAACGCCCGGACGGTGTTTGCTGGCGGGAGGACAAGCGCTCTTCGAGTTCATCCATCTGATCGAGAATCAGCTTGGCGTGCTCGAAGAAATACTTGCCCTCCTCGGTGAGGTCCATGCGCCGAGTGGTGCGGTTGATCAACGTCGTATCGAGCTTGGCCTCCAGCCGCGACAGCGTGCGGCTGACCGCCGACGGCGTCTGCCCGACCTGCTCGGCCGCAGCCGAAATCGACCCGCACTCAATTACGCAGACGAAGATCTGCAACTCATCGGATCTGGCTTTCACGTGCGTCCCTTTATCAGTAGCCCCGCCTATTAATGCCGCTGAACCGCTTTGCGTAGGAGCGAGGCTTGCCCGCGAAGGCGATCTTGAGGGCGCCTTCGCGGGCAAGCCTCGCTCCTACGAGAAGCGGCCCGGCTCAGGCTTTCGATAGTAGCCGAGCGTTACGCCTTAAGGCCAAACACCTCAGTCAAATGCCGCTCATACCGCGCCACATCGCCCTCGATGTTCGGGCGTTTCATCACGTCCACACACAGAAAGGTCGGCAACCCGGTCATGCCAAGAAATTCGTTGGCCTTGTGGAACGGGAAGTACACCGCATCCACGCCCTTGGCTTCGAAGAAGTCGGTCGGGTCGTCGAAGGCTTGCTGCGGTGCGTTCCAGGTCAGCGACAGCATGTACTGTTTGCCCTGAATCAGGCCGCCGCTGCCGTATTTCTGCGACGCATCGGAACGGGTACGGCCGTCGCTGGCGTAGAGGCTGCCATGACCTTCGGTGAAAACCTCGTCGAGGTACTTCTTGACGGTCCACGGCGCGCCCATCCACCAGCCGGGCATCTGGTAAATGATCACGTCGGCCCAGAGGAATTTCGCGACTTCTTCAGCGACGTCGTAGCCCTCGTCGATGAACGTGGTCTTCACATCCACACCGCCACGGTCCAGCACGCTCAAGGCGGCCTCGTGCAGCGTGAAATTATAAAGGCCATCGGAGTGGGCGAATTTTTTGCCGCCATTGAGCAACAGTACTTTTTTCATCAGTGATCTCGGGAAGGTCAGAAACTGGATGGCGGCAGATTAACGATCTGGTTCACGCGGAAAAAGCGCTCGTTGCGCAACATTCATTTGACCCATACGCACGAATCATCAGGCGATTGTTGCCTTAGACTGGCGCCGATTCTGACCTGAGGAGCGATTTTCATGAGTGAAATGCAAGGCTTTATCCTGCACGCCAAGACCCGTCCGGAAAAATCCGACGCCTTCGAAGGGTTTTTCAGCAGTTATGTAGAAGCAAGTCGCGCCGAACCTGGTTGCATCGAGTACCACATGCTGCGCGATAAACAGGACCCGACCCTGTTTATCTTCTATGAAATCTGGCAGTCCCAGGCTCACCTCGATGTGCATTCGAATCTGCCGCACATGAAGCAGTTTCTTGAGCAGCGCGATGAATATCTGGAGCGGGATTTCGAGATCCGCGCCATCGAGATGATCAGCCCCCCGTCCAATAACCGCTAGCCGCTAACTGCTGATCAACAAATGACCGCCCAGCAATCCAAGGCCAATGAAGAACACGCGCTTGAACAACACGGCGCTGATCCGCTGGCGCAGCCACTGCCCCAGCCACATGCCGAGCACCGCCGGGATCAGCGCCAGCAGCGACGCACTCAACTCGCCACCGCCGAGGGCGCCGCGCCATAACAGCCCGCCGGCCAATGCCAGGGTGGAGACGGTGAACGACAATCCCAGCGCTTGCACCAGCTCATCCTTGCTCAAACCCAGCGCTTGCAGGTATGGCACCGCGGGGATTACGAACACGCCCGTGGCCGAGGTGATGATGCCGGTCAACATGCCGCACAGCGGACCGAGCCAGTGTTCGCTGCGCCTGCTGACGCGCAAGGTCGGCAGAAACAATCCGCTCAAGGCATAGAGCAACAACGCCGCGCCCAATCCCCGCACCACCCAATGCCCACCGGCCATGCCGATCCAAAGCGTGCCGGCACCGGTGCCGATGAAGATGGCCAGCAACATCGGCCACAGTCGTTTGATCAGCCCGAGCAGATGCCCGCCGAATGCCAATTGCCAGACATTGGTCAGCGTGGCCGGGATGATCAACAGCGCCGCAGCCTGCGACGGCGCCATAGCCAGACCGAGCAAGCCCATGGCAATGGTCGGCAGGCCGAGACCGATCACACCTTTGATCATGCCAGCCAGTAGGAAGGTGGCGATGACCAGCATAGAGAGGGCCAGACCGAGGTTTTGGTAGAACGCGGCGAGTGTATTCATGGGGCTATGGTGAGCCTGGAATGGCCGGTTGAAAATCTGCCATATACTGAGGGTGCCTCTGCCATAACAAGAGGCATAAGTTGAAGCTGCCGACGCCTTCGCGGGCAAGCCCGCTCCCACAGGGTTTTGCGGCGAATGCAAATTTTGTATCCAACACAAATCCACTGTGGGAGCGGGCTTGCCCGCGAAGGCGTCCGCACTGACGCCACACCTCTCTGGATTGCCACAATGCACTTCGACCTGACCGACCTGCGCCTCTACCTGAACATCCTCGACACCGGCAACATCACCGCCGGCGCCGCTCGCAGTCACCTGTCCCTGGCGGCCGCCAGTGCGCGTATCCGGACCATGGAAGCTTCAATGGGCATCGAATTTCTGCAGCGCGGCCGTCGCGGCGTCACGCCGACACCTGCCGGCAAAGCCCTGGCACAGCACGCCCGCACCCTGCTGCAACAGGCCGAGCGCATGCAACAGGACCTGGCCGAATACGCCAACGGTGTCAAAGGCCAGATCCGCTTGCTGTGCAACACCACGGCAATCACCGAATACCTGCCGGAGCTGCTCGCCGATTTTCTGCGCGATCACCCCAACCTCGACATCGATTTGCAAGAAATGCCCAGCTCGCGCATCACCCACGCCTTGCGCCAAGGTGCGGCGGACCTGGGTATCGTGTCCGACGCGGTCGATACCGATGACCTGCAAACAGTGCCGTTTCGCGATGATCCGCTGGTGCTGATCGTGCCCGGAGATCACCCGCAGGCAAACGCCGCATCGTTAAGTTTTGCCGACTCACTGCATTACGACTACGTCGGCTTGAACGCCAACAGCGCGTTGGCCGTGTATCTGGAGGAACAGGCGCTGCACGTCGGCTCACGCATGCAGATCCGCATCCGCGCCGAGGGTTTCGATGGGGTGATGCGCATGGTGGCCCGGGGGGCGGGGCTGGCGATAGTGCCCCTTGCGGCGGTCGAACGCGGGTCTGGCAAACAGCCGTTCACCAGCCTCGTCCTGCAAGAGCCCTGGGCCCAACGCAAACTCTTGATCTGCGCCCGCGACTTCGCAACGTTGCCCGGTTACGCCAAGGCCTTGCTGCACGCCTTGACTCTCCCCTGAGGGGCAGACTTTACCCTTGAGGTTTCATTTTCAGGGACAGAACCGTGGGCAAACGCATACTGGTCATTCTCGGCCACCCTTCAAGCCACAGCTTCTGCGGCGCCCTCGCCGAGCGCTACGCACAGTCGGCGTTGCGCGCCGGACATGAGGTACGCCAGTTGTTTTTGGGCAACATGATATTTGACCCGGTGCTGCGTGAAGGTTATCAACAGGTCCAGCCACTGGAAGGCGATTTGCTTCAGGCGCAGGCAGACATCCTGTGGGCCGAACACCTGACGCTGGTCTATCCAATCTGGTGGGGTGGGATTCCGGCCTTGCTCAAGGGCTTTTTCGATCGGGTGTTCCTGCCGGGTTTCGCTTTCAAATATCGCCAGGGCAAAGCCTTTCCCGACAAACTCCTTCTAGGCCGTACGGCTCATTTGCTGGTGACCATGGACACACCGCCCTGGTATTACCGCTGGTTTTACCGCATGCCCGGGCTGCACCAGGTTCGCAAGACCACCCTGGAGTTTTGCGGCATCAAACCGACTAGAACCCTGACCTTCGGCCCGATTCTCGGCTCCAAGGCCACGCAAAGGGATATCTGGCTAAAACAGGCGCAGGCTATCTCCCATGGTTGAATGCGGCGGGCCGCCCATTCGGGCACACTGACATGGACATTCGAAGAAGGATTTTTCATGTTCATCGGCAAGGCTGCGCAGCTATCGGGATGTACCGTCAAGAGTATCCGCCACTACGAAGCCATCGGCTTGTTACCCGCCGCCCAACGCCAGGGCAACTACCGGATCTACACCGAGCAAAGCGTGGAGCTGCTGATTTTCATCAAGTGTGCCCAGCAACTGGGTTTCAGGCTCAAGGAGATGCAGGCAATGTTCGACCGACACCCAGGCGAAGTACTTACCCTGGAACTGGCCCGGGCAGCCATTGCGGACAAGAAACGCGAACTGATGAACAGCATCGACTCACTGCAACGGCTGCATGGCGAGCTGGAGGCCTTCGAGGCCAGTCTCGCTCATGCCGAGGATCAATGCCGGCTCGGCAGTCGTTGAAGACCACCGTCCGGCAATGAAGCCCGCGGTCTACGCCTTCGGCAGTGGACTCAACGCCGCGACGGTCTTGGGCTTTCTGAAAACAGGCCGTAGACAACCGTTAGCAGCAGCAGAAACGGCACACCGAAAACCAATGTCATCCTGAAGGCTTCGGTGAAGTAGGTGGTGATCATCACCGCGCCCATCAGCACCAAACCCAGCAACGTCGTGTACGGAAACAGACGCATGCGGAAGGACAGTTTGCGCTCGCCATGGCGCTGGTGATAACGGCGGAAACAGTAGTGCGTCAGGAAGATCATGAACCAGGTGAAGATGGCGCCGAACATGGAGATCGCCATCATCAAGGTGAACGAGCTATCCGGATACAGGATGTTGAGCAAGGTCGCCAGGGCAATGCCCGAACTGGACAGCAACAATGCGTTCAGCGGGATACCGGTCTTGCTCAGTTTGCCCATGGACTTGGGTGCGTAACCGCCACGGGACAGGCTGAACATCATGCGCGTGGTGATGTACAACTGGCTGTTCATCGCTGACAACGCCGCGATCAGGATCACGAAATTCATCACGCCGGTCGCGCCGGGAATACCGATGGCTTGCATGACCGTGACGAACGGGCTCTGGGCGTGACCGGCCTGGACCCAAGGCACGATCGCCAGCATCAGCGCCAGGGTCAGCAGATAGAACACCACCAGTCGCACGATGGTCGCGCGAAAAGCCTTCTTCACGGCCTGCTCCGGGTCCTGCGCTTCGCCGGCGGCTACCGCGATCATCTCCACACTCAGGTAGCTGAAGATCGACACAATCACCGCGACCCACATTCCTTGCAGGCCATGAGGGAAAAAGCCACCATGCGCGGTGTAATTGTGTACGCCGTATTCCGGGTTGCCGGAGCCGAACACCACATACACCGCGAGAATGATGAAGCCGACAATCGCGCCGATCTTGATGGTCGAGAACCAGTATTCGAAGGTGCCGAATGTCTTCACGCTGATGGCGTTCAGCACGATCAGCACACTGGAAAACGAGACTATCCAGATCCACTCCGGCACATTGGCGAACCAGTACTTCATGTACATCGCCACGGCCGTCACTTCGGTACCGACCGCCAGTACGATCGCCGCCCAATAGGCATAGCGCACCAGGAACCCGGCCAGCGGGCTGACATAGAATTCGGCATAGGCACCGAACGAACCCGAAGTCGAATGGGCCACGGTCATTTCCGCCAGGCAACCCATCAACAGCAACGTGATGATGGCGCCAATGGCGTAGCTGAGCAGCACGCTCGGCCCGGCGTACCCGATCGCGTAGGCACTGCCCATGAACAACCCGGTGCCAATCGCACCGCCAATGGCGATCATGCTCATCTGCCCCGACGTCAACTGACGTCGCAGGCCCTGCTCACGGTTGGATATCGTTTCAAATCCGGCGTTATCAGCCATTTTTATGTCCTCTGAATATTGTCTTTCTTGAAGAGCACGTCGTTGGTACTGCGGTTGGGAATCAGCGGTGGGGATCAGCCACGCACAGCAGGACACGGATCAGAAAATACTCAGTGGATATTCGAAAATGACGCGGATTTCGTTGTTGTCCGTGGTGTCCGCCCGGGCCACTTGAGCGGTCGAACGCACACTGGCTTGACGCACCCGCACCGACAGATCACGGGCCGAGCCCGACTGCACGACGTAGCGCGCTTCGATGTCGCGTTCCCAGCGCTTGCCGTCATCGCCGTAACGTCCATAGGCGCCGTTGGGGCCGCCGTCGTAGTGGCTGTCGTCGATATGGTCACCGCTGACGTAGCGCGACATGAAGCTCAGGCCCGGCACCCCGAACGCCGCCATATCCAGGTCGTAGCGCAGTTGCCAGGAACGTTCGTTGGGGGCGTTGAAGTCGAGCACCTGAACCGAGTTGGCGAGGAAAATCGAAGTGCCCGGCTGCTGATCGAACCCCAGATAGTCGAACGGCTCATCGCCATCGACGCGTTGATACGCCAGGGTCAATCGATGGGCGCCGAACTTGTAGGCAGTGGCCAGCGACCAGGTGGTGTTGTCGATCTTGCCGGCCAGGCTTTGGCCATCGTCGTTAGTGCGGTAAATATTGAAATCCAGGTTCAGCGACTGGCCTTCGCTCAGGGCAAAGGTGTAGTTGGTGTTGGCGTAGTACTGCCGCCAGATATCGGTGAACTGCGAACCGTACAGGCTGACGCTCAGTTGATCGTTTACGGCATAACTGCCCCCCAGATAATCGACGCTGCGGGTTTCCACCCCGGCATAGAGCGCCTTGAGGGCACCATCGGCGTTGGTCGAGTTACTGTCATTGCCGGAAGTGAAATGACCGATGTCGAGTTGCAGTGCTTTGAGTTCGTTACTGGTCAACTGAAAGCCGTTGGCCACGGAGGTGAACAGTCGCGCATTGCCGGTGCCGAACACCGGGTTGAGCGGGGTCAGGTTGCCGTATTTGAGCTCGGTACGGGAGATCCGCGCCTTGAGTGCGCCACCCGCTTCGGAGTACTCATCCTCGGGACGGCCATCTGAATCGACCGGCAGCAAACCGGTGCCGGTACGCCCCCTGCCGCTGTCGAGTTTGATCCCCAACTGCGCATAGGCATCGACCCCGAAACCCACCGTGCCCTGGGTAAAACCGGAACGGTAGTCGAGCATGATCCCGTGGGCCCATTCATCCCGATAATTCTGGCCACCCGGATTGTTGAGGTTGTTGCGATAGAAATAGAAGTTACGGTTGGTCAGGGTCAGGCTGCTGTCTTCGACGAATCCCTTGTCGGCGGCGGCATAGGATATTTGCCCGAGGCAACTGGTGATGGCGAGCGGCAAGGCGGGCCAGAGGGACAACTTCATTCTGCGTGCTCCTTATTATTGTGTTTGCACAGAACTCTTTATTGGCGACGACCGAAGCCTTGCTGCCAGGAAGGTCCCGGCAGCAAGACGTGAACGGTGGAGGGATTAGGTGACGCTGTGGCGAACCTGGAATTGCGCTTGCGCCCAGGTTTTATCATCGAGAATTTCGCCGAGGATCTGCACTGCATCCCAGACCTCGGTGAAGGTCGTGTACAGCGGGGTGAAGCCGAAGCGCATGATCCGCGGCTCGCGGTAATCACCGATCACGCCGCGGGCGATCAGGGCCTGAATCACTGCATAACCTTCGGGGTGCTCAAAACTGACGTGACTGCCACGTTTGGCGTGTTCACGCGGGGTGATCAAGGTCAATTCATGAGCGGCGCAACGTTGCTCGACCAGTTCGATAAACAGGTCGGTCAAGGCCAGGGACTTACGGCGCAGGCTGGCCATGTCGGTCTGGGCGAAGACATCCAGCCCGCACTCGACCATCGCCAGAGAAGTAATCGGCTGAGTGCCGCACAGATAGCGAGCGATGCCATTGCTCGGCTCGTAGCGCGACTCCATGGCGAACTGCCGCGAATGGCCGAACCAGCCCGACAGCGGCTGCGGTACCAGATCGCACAGCTGCGGCGATACCCAGACAAACGCCTGTGAACCGGGACCACCATTGAGGTATTTGTACGTGCAACCAATGGCGTAGTCGGCACCCGCCTGATGCAGATCGACCGGTACCGCCCCGGCGGAGTGCGCCAGGTCCCAGATCGCCAGCGCGCCACACTCGTGAGTGAGCGCGGTCAGGGCTTGCATGTCGTGCATGTAGCCGGTCTTGTAATTGACATGGGTGAGCATGACCACCGCCGTGTCCTGGTCAATTGCCTGCGGCAGCTCTTCAGGGCTGTCCACCAGTCGCAGGGTGTAGCCCTGCTGCAGCATGTCGGTCAGACCTTCGGCGATGTACAGGTCCGTGGGGAAATTGCTGGCTTCGGTGACGATGACCCGCCGCGTTGGCGACCGGGTAGCCTGCACACGCAGCGCGGCGCTGAGCACCTTGAACAGGTTGATCGAGGTGGTGTCGGTCACCACGACTTCACCGTCGCCGGCGCCAATCAGCCCGGCCAGGCGATTGCCCAGACGCTCGGACAGATCGCGCCAGCCAGCACTGTTCCAGCTACGGATCAAGCCATTGCCCCATTCTTCGGCGATCACCGCCTGAGCCCGGGCCAATGCCGCGACGGGCCGCGCGCCCAGGGAATTACCGTCGAGGTAAATCACGCCTTCAGGGAGCGCGAACTGCTGACGCAGCGCAGCCAAAGAGTCCTGAGCATCAAGCGCCAGGCAATCGTTTCTTGTAGTCATTGAGAGTCCTGTTTTTTGAAAGACATGCCGTCCGGGCAGATCGCAAACGTCGGGGCGGGCAGAAGGTTCTACTTCGTATTTCAGGCCAGATTTGCGCCTTTTCGGTGGAGAGATAATGAACGAAGCATTGGAGAATTTTCGTGCAAAGTAAGCGGCCTTATAGTAGTTATCTCGCAGAAAATTCGAATCCAACTCCATTAACCGCGGATTTATTTCAACCATGAATCTCGACTCGACCGACCTGCGAATCCTCCATCAACTGCAACAGGATGGCCGTATCAGCAACCAGGAACTGGCGGAGAAAGTTGCCCTCTCGCCGTCGGCCTGTTTACGCCGATTGCGCCTGCTGGAAAGCGAGGGAATCATCACCGGCTATCGCGCCGTGCTGAATGCCGAGCGGCTGGGAATCGAACTGGAAGCCATCGTCCATGTGTCATTGCGACAGGACGTCGAGGGCTGGCACGAGACCTTCATCAAGAAGGTCCAGTCATGGCCGGAAGTGGTTACTGCGTATGTGATCACGGGGGCAAGCAACTATGTGCTGCGGGTCCAGGCGCGCAACCTCAAACACTTCTCCGATTTCATCGTCAACCACCTGAACCGCACGGCGGGTGTCACCGATATCCGCTCGGAAATCGTCCTGCAGAAAATCAAGGAGCGGGAAGAGTTGCTGGATCTGGTTGTGCGCAAGTAAGGGGCTTACATCGATTTACTGTAGGAGCTGGCTTGTCGGATCGCCGCACCGCAGCGAAGGCGGCCTTGCGTCGTGCAGCGCCAATGAAAACGCCTTCGCCAGCAAGCCGGCTCCTACAGATTTGGGGGTGTCCAAAAGGTCCTAGTGTGTACGCATTTGTGTAGGCGCTGGCTTGTCGGATCGCCGCACCGCAGCGAAGGCGTTCTTTCAGCCGCTGAAGATGTCGACCGAGCAACCGCTTTCGCTGGCAAGCCAGCTCCTACAAGCGCCCCTCAGAAGCCGCGCATGCGTCGGGCTTCGTTGCGCTGCAAGGTCATGCTGGGGGATTCGTCGAACAGCTTGCGGTACTCGGCGGAAAAACGACCCAGGTGGGTGAAACCCCAACCCATGGCGATCCCCGAAATATTACGCGCTGAGCCATGCTCAAGAATCTCCTGGCGCACGGCGTTCAAGCGGTATTTTTTCAGGTAGACCATCGGTGACAACGCAAAGTACTTCTTGAACGCTTCGAACAGCTTGAAGCGCGAAACCCCAGACGCCGCTTCAATGTCCTCCAGGTGCAGCGCCTCGCGGGCGTTGTCGTGGATGTATTGCCGCGCCCTGATCAGGTAGTGCGGCAGCTTCACGCCCAACACCTCGCGCAACTCTTCTGAGTAGTTGTTCGGCTGGGCGAGGATCAGGCCCTTGATCAGCGAACTTTCGATGTCCCGGGTGAAGGCCACCTGCTCGTAGAGCTCGCTGCTGCGTTCCAGTTCGGCAATGAAGTAACGCGCCATGCGCCACCACGAGGCCGACGCGCCGTCGACCGCATCCATCACCGGTTCGAAGCGCAGCGGTGCATCCAACGGGCGTTGCAGCAGACCTTCAAGGGATTCGCTCATCGCAAGGCGGGTGATCACCACCTGGACCTTGCGGCAATCCCCGGAGATAGCCAGCAGCTGATTTTCATTCGGGGAAATGATCACCCCCTGGTCGCGGTCAGACTTCACCACGCTGCCGTTCTTGCTCAACTCCTGCTCGCCCACCAGGGGCAAGCTCAGGCTGTAACTGCTGAAGTGCTCGGCATCTTCGATATCAATGGTGACATCGGTGCCGTATTCGATGGTGCCCAGGGTCGTGGCCATCGACTTGAACATATTGGCGTTGTGATGAAAGCGGATCCGCTCGGGCGTCGCGGTCACGAGTCGATGGGGCCCGCAGATACCGGACATCCAGCTTCTGGCGGCCTCAAGGTCATCGCTGTCGACACGAATGTCGCGAAACTGCGAATCAGTGTTGCTGGTCATCACGGTGCACCCACGGGCTATTTTTCTGGCGCGCTCTGACGGCGCGTCTCCGACTTGAAAAAGGCAAGTTCCAAGCCACAAGAAGCCAGCGCCAACTTAGTGGATAACAATCCTCGACTAAGTGGATAACGCAGCCGGCCAGAGGCATGCAAACGCTGTCAAACAGCACTCGATGCCTCACAAAACAGTACCTGATTGCTGCAAACAGGTGCAGCCGTTCATCGTTTGGTGCGCAGTTTGAGTAGCCGCTGCCCAGCTTGATACCTGGAGGGTGTTACCCCACGAATTTTCTGGACTGCCTTCGCCGACAAACCGGATAGACCCCCACCCGCCCCACTCCCTCTAATGGGCACACCGATTAGCCCTAATAAAAACAGGTACACACCCATGAGTGGCGAAAAAAACGTCGAGCAGTGGAAAGCGTTTATCCAAGGCTGTCTGGATTTCCGTCCGGTAGAGGGCGTGTTCCGGATCGCCCGGGACATTTTCACCGAGCCGCAGTTGTTCGATCTGGAGATGGAACTGATCTTCGAGAAGAACTGGATCTACGCCTGCCATGAAAGCGAGCTGGCCAATAACCACGACTTCGTGACCATGCGCGCCGGCCGTCAGCCGATGATCATCACCCGCGACGGCGACGGTCAGCTCAACGCGCTGATCAACGCCTGCCAGCATCGCGGCACCACCCTGACCCGTGTCGGCAAAGGCAATCAGTCGACCTTCACTTGCCCGTTCCATGCCTGGTGCTACAAGAGCGACGGTCGCCTGGTCAAGGTCAAGGCGCCAGGCGAGTACCCGGAAGGTTTCGACAAAGCCACCCGTGGCCTGAAGAAAGCCCGTATCCAGAGCTACAAGGGTTTCGTGTTCATCAGTCTGGACGTTCACGCGGACAACAGCCTGGAAGACTTCCTCGGTGACGCCAAAGTGTTCTTCGACATGATGGTCGCCCAGTCGCCTACCGGTGAGCTGGAAGTGCTGCCAGGCAAGTCGGCGTACACCTACGACGGCAACTGGAAACTGCAAAACGAAAACGGCCTCGACGGCTACCACGTCAGCACCGTTCACTATAACTACGTGGCCACGGTGCAGCATCGCCAGCAAGTCAACAGCGAGAACGGTACCAGCAGCGGCAGCACCCTCGACTACAGCAAACTGGGGGCAGGCGATGCCAATACTGATGACGGCTGGTTTGCCTTCAACAACGGCCACAGCCTGCTGTTCAGTGACATGCCGAACCCGACGGTACGCTCTGGCTATGCGACGATCATGCCGCGACTGGTCGAAGAACACGGTCAGGAAAAGGCCGAATGGATGATGCATCGCTTGCGCAATCTGAACATCTACCCAAGCCTGTTTTTCCTCGATCAGATCAGCTCGCAACTGCGCATCATCCGCCCGGTGGCGTGGAACAAGACCGAGATCATCAGCCAGTGTCTGGGCGTTAAAAACGAATCGGATGCCGACCGCGAAAACCGCATTCGCCAGTTCGAGGATTTCTTCAACGTTTCGGGCCTGGGCACACCGGATGACCTGGTGGAATTCCGTGAGGCCCAGCGTGGTTTTCAGGCGCGCCTGGAACGCTGGAGCGATATTTCCCGCGGCAGTCATCAATGGGCCACCGGCGCCACGCCAAACAGCGAGTCGATCGGTATTGTCCCGGCCATGACCGGCACTGAGTTCACCCACGAAGGGCTTTACGTCAACCAGCACAGCAACTGGCAGAAATTCCTGCTCGATGGCCTGGATGCGAAATCCCTGAAACTGCGTGAGGTGCAATGATGAATGCGCAATTGCAGTACCAGATCGAACAGTTTTTCTATCGCAAATCCGAACTGTGCGACGCCCAGGATTGGGACGCCTATATCAAGCTGTTCGACGAGCAAAGTGAGTTCCATCTGCCGCAATGGGACTCCGAGCACGTTTACACCCGTGACCCCAAACGCGAAATGTCGCTGATCTATTACCCCAATCGTTCAGGCCTGGAGGACCGCGTGTTCCGCCTGCGCACGGGCAAATCTGCGTCCTCGACCCCGATGCCGCGCACCTTGCACTTGATCAACAACGTGCGCATCGGCGAACTCGAAAACGGAGAACTGGAGGTGCGCCTGAACTGGCACACGCTGTTCTATCGCCTGGCCACCTCCGAGCAGTTTTATGGCCGCGCGACTTATCGACTCAAGCCCCACGCTGACAGCTGGCTGATCAGCCGCAAGCATGTGTTGCTGCTCAACGACACCATCAACTCGGTACTCGACTTTTACCACCTCTGAATCCATGGAGACCGAGGCATGAATCACAAAGTAGCGTTCAGCTTTGCCGACGGCAAAACGCTGTTCTTTCCCGTAAAACCTAACGAAATCCTGCTCGACGCCGCCCTACGCAACGGCATCAATATTCCCCTGGATTGCCGCGAAGGTGTCTGCGGAACCTGCCAGGGGCGCTGCGAATCCGGCGACTACAGTCAGGACTATGTCGATGAGGAAGCCCTCTCCAGCCTGGACCTGCAGCAGCGCAAAATGCTCACCTGCCAAACCCGGGTGAAGTCGGACGCGGCGTTTTATTTCGACTTCGCCTCCAGTCTGTGCAACGCCAGCGGCCCTGACCGACTCAGTGCGACGGTCACTGATGTGCGGCAGATTTCGGCCAGCACGGCGATTTTGCATCTGGACCTCGGCACTGCAACCCAAGCTCTGGATTACCTGCCGGGGCAATACGCACGACTGCTGATTCCCGGTACGCAAAGCATGCGTTCCTACTCGTTCGCCAACCGGCCGAGCAGCAGCAATCAGTTGCAGTTCCTGATTCGCCTGCTGCCCGACGGGGTCATGAGCAACTACATCCGTGAACGCTGTCAGGTCGGCGACGAAATCGTATTGGAAGCACCGTTGGGCGCCTTCTATCTGCGCCATGTTGCCAAACCGCTGATTCTGGTGGCGGGCGGTACCGGACTTTCGGCATTACTGGGGATGCTCGACGAACTGGCCGAACGCGGCTGCGGGCAACCGGTGCATTTGTATTACGGCGTGCGGGACGCTGCCGACCTGTGCGAACGCGACCGCATCGACGCCTATGCCGAACGCATCCCGGACTTTCGCTACACCGAAGTGGTCAGCGATCCGTCGCCGCAATGGACGGGAAAACGCGGCTACATAGCCGAGCACTTCAATACCAGTGAACTGCGCGATGGCGAGGCCGATATGTACGTCTGCGGGCCACCGCCGATGGTCGAATCGATCAAGAGCTGGTTGCAGGACCAAACACTGGAGAACGTGCACCTGTATTACGAAAAGTTCACTGAGAGTAATATCTGACCCCTCAATTCAGGCCTGACAACAACAATCAAAAGGGAACGCCATGGCGGACGAAATCTTGCAACAGGGAACACTCAAGCGGGGGTTGAAAAACAGGCATATTCAACTCATCGCCTTGGGTGGCGCGATTGGTACAGGGTTGTTTTTGGGGTCGGCCGGGGTGCTCAAGTCTGCCGGACCTTCGATGATCCTCGGCTACGCAATCGCCGGTTTCATTGCCTTCCTGATCATGCGCCAGTTGGGCGAGATGATTGTCGAGGAACCGGTCGCCGGCTCCTTCAGTCATTTTGCCCACAATTACTGGGGCGGCTTTGCCGGTTTCCTGTCGGGCTGGAACTACTGGGTGCTGTATGTGCTGGTGGGCATGGCCGAGCTGACAGCCGTCGGCAAGTACGTGCAGTTCTGGTGGCCGGAAGTACCGACCTGGGTCAGCGCGGCGGTGTTCTTCGTGCTGGTCAACCTGATCAACACACTGAACGTCAAAGTCTTTGGCGAGATGGAGTTCTGGTTCGCGATCATCAAGGTCGTGGCGATCATTGGCATGATTGCCCTGGGTTGCTACATGCTGGTCAGCGGCACTGGCGGCCCGCAAGCATCGGTGAGCAACCTGTGGGACCACGGCGGGTTCTTCCCCAACGGCTACAGCGGTCTGCTGATGGCGATGGCGTTTATCATGTTCTCCTTCGGCGGCCTGGAACTGGTCGGCATCACGGCCGCTGAAGCCAGCGAGCCGAGGAAGGTCATTCCCAAGGCCATCAACCAGGTGGTTTACCGGGTGTTGATTTTCTACGTCGGCGCACTCACCGTGCTGCTGTCGCTGTACCCCTGGGACCAACTGTTGCAGACACTGGGCGCTTCCGGCGATGCCTACAGCGGCAGCCCGTTCGTGCAGATTTTCGCCTTGATCGGCAGCGACACCGCGGCGCAAATCCTCAATTTCGTGGTGCTCACCGCCGCGCTGTCGGTCTACAACAGCGGCGTCTACTGCAACAGCCGCATGCTCTACGGTCTGGCCGAACAAGGCGATGCACCCAAGGCACTGATGCAGCTGAACAAACAGGGTGTGCCCTTGCTGGCACTGGGCGTCTCGGCGTTGATCACGATGTTGTCTGTGCTGGTCAACTACCTGGCCCCGCATGAAGCGCTTGAGCTGCTGTTCGCACTGGTGGTCGCCTCGCTGATGATCAACTGGGCGATGATCAGCTTGACCCATATCAAGTTTCGCAAGGCCATGGGCCAACGCGGCATCGTGCCGGGCTTCAAGTCGTTCTGGTTTCCCTTCAGCAACTATCTGTGCCTGGCGTTCATGGCCATGATCATCATCGTCATGTGGATGATTCCGGGGATACGCGCCTCGGTATTTGCCATTCCGGTGTGGATATCGGTCATCTACCTGTTCTATCGGATGCGTATCGCAAAGCATCGCGACTTGCCCGTGGCGCAATAACCACGCAAAAAAAACGCCCCGGCATTCAATGAATGCCGGGGCGTTTTCATGTGCGTTTTCAGAGCGTCGAACGTAGCCGCCATAACTCGGGGAACAGCACGGTATCGAGCATTTTGCGCAGATAACCTACCCCATCAGTGCCACCGGTTCCCGGTTGAAAGCCGATGATCCGCTCTACCGTGGTGACATGCCGGAAGCGCCATTGGCGGAACGAGTCTTCGAGGTCGATGAATTTTTCCGCCAGTTGATAAAGGTCCCAATACCGCGACGGGTCGGTGTAGACCTCACGCCAGGCGGCTTCGACCGAGCTGTCATGCTCAGTCGGGCGGGCCGGGTCACGTTCGAAGCGTTGCGGGTCAATCTTCAGGCCGGCATTGGCGAGCAAGCGAATCGATTCGTCATACAGCGAAGGGGTTGCCAGCGACTTCTCTAGCTCCTGCAGCAGCTCCGGGCGATGGGCGTGGGGCCGCAGCAGGGTTGCGCTTTTGTTGCCCAGAATGAACTCGATTTCCCGGTACTGAAAAGACTGGAAACCCGATGATTGCCCCAGAAATGGCCGTATCGAGTGGTACTCGGTGGGCGTCATGGTGGCCAGCACTGTCCAGGCATGCACCAGCTGATCAAAGATGCGCGAGACTCGCGCCAGCATCTTGAAAGCCGGCGGCAATTCACCGAGGCGCACATGTTCGCGGGCGGCCTTGAGCTCGTGCAACATCAGCTTCATCCACAGCTCGGACGTCTGGTGCTGAATGATGAACAGCATCTCGTTGTGGTCCGGTGACAAGGGGTGCTGGGCACTGAGAATGCGCCCCAGGTCCAGGTAGTCGCCGTAACTCATGGAATCGGAAAAATTCAGTTCAGCGTTATGCCATTCTTCTGTAGCGTTGGCGGATGAGTAAGGGCATTGGCTCATTGGGCAATCTCCTCGCGTTGCGGCAAAGTCAGTGGTCGTAAAATAGCCCTCACTGGGCTAGCGTCGAGATGGGCAAAGCGCAGCGGCAGCGCGATCAACTCATAATCCCCTTCCGGGACTTCATCCAGAACGATGCCTTCAAGGATGGCCATGCCGTGACGGGCCACCGCGTTGTGTGAATCCATGGTCTTGGATTGTTGCGGGTCCAGCGATGGCGTGTCGATGCCGATCAAGCGCACGCCAAGACTGGCCAGCAGGTCGACGGTTTCTTTGGCGACCGCTGTAAAGTCGGGGTCCCAGGTACTGAGTGGCGCTTGACGATAGGTGCGTAGCAGAACGCGCTCGGGCAGGTTTGCCAATCGGCCTGCCAGTTGCTCCGGCTGCACCAGCCGACCGCTGTCCAGGCAATGCAAGACACGACAAGGCCCGATGTAGATATCCAGCGACACATCACCAATGGCCATGCCATCAGCGCTGTAATGCAGCGGTGCATCAACGTGGGCACCCGTGTGAGGTGACAAAGTGATGCGCCCGACATTCACCGGGCACTCGGGCCCGAAAGTCCAGACGCGTTCTTCCTGGAACGGCGTATCCCCCGGCCAGGTCGGTGTGGCGGCACTCAAGGGCGGGCTGATGTCCCACCACGACATTGTTTTATTCATTGCAACGTTCTCGGACTTTTCCGAGATGAATGATACGAGCGATGCCCGTGAAGATTCTTGCAAAATCATCTAACAACACCTGACGCTTTCGCAAAAACTGCCAGCAAACGCGAGTTTATCAACAGGAAATTTCAACGAGGATGGCGGCCGATTTTATCCACCCGCCTTGCGCGAGCAGGCCGTGGCTACTGCGTTTATGGATACCTCAGTGTCGAGCACAGACAACTGATACCGGGCCAAGCCCGAT
This sequence comes from Pseudomonas sp. ERMR1:02, assembly GCF_002277815.1. Taxonomy (GTDB): domain Bacteria; phylum Pseudomonadota; class Gammaproteobacteria; order Pseudomonadales; family Pseudomonadaceae; genus Aquipseudomonas. The sequence goes on along the minus strand of NZ_NKJI01000006.1, from coordinate 167,794 downwards.
AGGGTGCGTCTTCAGCTCTCCCCCAACGCCCGGAGTCATCATGACCGCACCGATTACCGTTCTTCGCGACACCCATCCGCTGCCTGTACTCGACGCCTGCAAATGGGAAAAACTCGAAGGCGACCCGCACACCGTCAACCTCAACGCCTACACCAGCGAAGACGGCAGCAAGATCATGGGCACCTGGATCTGCACACCGGGCAAGTGGTATGTGGAATATGTGAAGTGGGAATACTGCGATTTCCGCGAGGGGTACTGCATCATCACGCCAGAAGGAAAGGAGCCGATTCACCTGCGTGCCGGTGACATTTTCGTCATCGAGCCTGGGATGAAAGGCACCTGGGAAGTAGTGGAAACCGTGCGCAAGTATTTCGTTTTTGCCTGATACAAAAAAACCGGGAGATCACCTGATGTGATTTCCCGGTAAATGTCGATGCGTATGTGCCACTCCTGTAGGAGCGAGCTCGCTCGCGAAAAACTCGAAAGCAACGCGGGAAACAGACTCCCCGCGTTATCGTTTACGACCATCGCGAGCAGGCTCGCTCCTACAGGTTTTATTGCGGTTTGCGGTAGCTGTTGATGATCGCAGAGAAGTCGTTGCCCCCTTCCCCGCGCAGGCTCATCGCCTGATACAACTGCTGGGCCACCGCGCCGAGTACTACCGGTTGGTGCGCCTGTCGCGCCGCTTCAGTGGCCAGTCCCAGATCCTTGAGCATCAATTCGGCACCGAAACCACCGGTATAACCGCGCGAGGCCGGCGCCGTTTCGACGATGCCGGGCCACGGGTTGTACATCTCCGAACTCCAGCAACGCCCGGTCGAGCTGTTGATGATGCCAGCCAGCACCTTGGTGTCGATGCCCAGGGCATCGCCCAGCGCCATGGCTTCGCTGACGCCGACCATGGAAATCCCCAGCAGCAGGTTGTTGCAGATCTTGGCGATTTGCCCGGTGCCGACTTCGCCGCAATGCACGATATTGCGGCCCATCTGCGCCAGCACCGGTTGCAGGGTGGCGAACAGTTCCGCCGTGGCGCCAACCATGAAGGTCAGTGTCCCGGCCGTCGCACCGCCAGTGCCGCCGGAAACCGGTGCATCGGCCATGGCCACACCCTGTTTGGCCGCAGCGGCGGCAACGTCACGGGCGGTTTGCGGATCGATGGTGCTGCAATCCACTGCCGGCACACCTTTACCGATACCGGCGAGCACGCCGTCTTCACCGAGCCAGACGCTGCGCACATGCACAGCAGCCGGCAGCATGGTGATCACCAGTTCCGCGCCCTGTGCCGCTTCACGGGCCGAGGCACTGATGCTGCCGCCCAGTTGCTCCAGCTCTGCCAGCACGGTTTTGTTCAAGTCGACCAGATTCAGCGAGTGACCGGCCTTGATCAGGTTGCGCGCCATCGGCGCGCCCATGTTGCCGAGACCGATAAAAGCGATTTTCATACCCGGCTCCTTAACGCAAGTTGATGGTGGTGTTTACGCCGTCATTGACGCTGTCATCATCGAACCAGCGACTGGTGACAGTCTTGGTCTGAGTGTAGAACTGCACCACTTGCTTGCCATACGGGCCGAGGTCGCCGAGTTTCGAACCGCGGGAACCGGTGAAGCTGAAGAACGGCACCGGCACCGGAATCGGGATGTTGATACCGACCTGGCCGACGTCGATTTCGGTCTGGAATTTACGCGCCGCCGCACCGCTCTGGGTGAACAGGCCTGTGCCGTTGCCGAACGGGTTGGCGTTGACCAGGGCAATCGCCTCATCAAGAGTGGCGACTTCCAGCACCACCAGCACAGGGCCGAAGATTTCCTGGGTGTAGATCTGCATGTCGGTGGTCACGCCGGAGAACAAGGTCGGGCCGACAAAGTTGCCCTTCTCGTAACCGGGAACCGTGATCTCGCGACCGTCCAGTTCCAGCTTGGCGCCTTCCTTGATGCCGCTCTCGATCAGTTCGAGAATCCGCGCCTTGGCCTTTTTCGAAATGACCGGACCGACATCAGTACCTGGCTCACTGCCGGCATTGACCTTAAGCTTCTGCGCCAGCGCCTTCATATCTGGCAGCCATTGCTTGGCCGCACCCACCAGCACCACCACAGACGTGGCCATGCAGCGCTGCCCGGCCGCGCCGAAACCGGCGCCCACTAGTGCATTCAGCGCTTGCTCGCGATTGGCATCGGGCAGCACCACTGCGTGGTTTTTCGCGCCCATCATCGACTGCACGCGTTTACCGTGTTTGCCAGCCAGGTCGTAGACGTGAGTTCCGACTGCGGTCGAGCCGACGAAGGAAACAGCCTTGATGTCTTTGTGGGTGCAAAGCCCGTCCACCACGTCCTTGCCGCCGTGCACGACGTTCAGTACACCGGCCGGGATACCGGCTTCGATAGCCAGTTCCACCAACAGCATGGTCGACATCGGGTCCTGTTCGGACGGTTTGAGTACGAAGGTGTTGCCGCAGGCGATGGCCATCGGGAACATCCACAGCGGAATCATCGCCGGGAAGTTGAATGGCGTGATGCCGGCGCATACGCCGATAGGCTGACGCAGGGTGTAGGTGTCGACACCGCCTGCGACGTTTTCAGCGAACTCGCCCATTTGCAGGGAGCCGATGGAGCAAGCGTGCTCGACCACTTCCAGGCCACGGAAAATGTCACCTTCAGCGTCGGCAATGGTTTTGCCCTGCTCGGCGCTCAGGACTGCGGCGATACGCTTGGAGTGTTCGCGAATCAGCGCCTGGAGCTTGAGCATGATGCGCATCCGCGCGCCGATCGGGGTCAGCTTCCAGGTCTGGAAGGCGCGATGGGCTGCGCTGATCGCCGCGTCGACTTCTTCAGCGGTCGCGAATGGCACTTTGGCCAGCACTTGCTGGGTCGCCGGGTTGACGATGTCGTGCCATTCGGTGGTCTTGGACTCGACCCACTCGCCGTTGATCAACAGCTTGACCTTTTGCACGGTCGTTTCGTTAGGCGTAAGCGATGCGTTCATGGTGGGTCTCCTGGACGTTGTTCTTATTCAGAGAGCTATCGGGGGAGCCAAGGCGAGAAAGTCGCCTTGAGTTGAGACGTGTGCCGCGAATTGGTTGTCGGGCTGTTTTTGGAGTATAGATGTGCAAACTTCTGATAAGAACGCACATAAAAGCCGGTCCAACATGCAAAAAAACATCACGTCGTTAGGCTCGTTGAACTGGGATGACCTCAAGTTTTTCCTCGAGGTGGCCCGAACCCGCAAGGCCAGCACCGCCGCCAAGCGCCTGGCGGTCGACTACACCACCGTGTCGCGACGTATCAGCTCGCTGGAAGCGTCATTGGGCACGCTATTGTTCGAGAAATCCCGGACCAGCGGCTTTGTCCTGACCGCTGAAGGCCAGCGCCTGCTGGGTTATGCCGAGTCGATCGAAAGCACGCTACACATGGCCTGCGAGCAGGTTTCGGGCTCCGGCGTGGCGCTGTCCGGTCATGTGCGCATGGGCTGCACCGAAGGTTTCGGCAGCTTCTTCATCACCCCGCAGCTAAGCCACTTCGTCGACGCTTATCCGGCAATCTCGGTGGACATCCTGCCACTGCCGCACTTCATCAGCCTGTCCAAGCGCGAAGCGGACATCGTCATCGCCCTGGAACGCCCGGAGCATGGCCCCTACGTTTGCTGCAAGCTGACGGACTACCGTCTCCAGTTGTACGCGACCCAGGATTACCTGGACAAACACCCGGCCATCCGCCGCCCGGCAGATCTGGCTAAACATTCATTCATCAGTTATGTCGACGACCTGGCGTTCAGCTCGGAGCTACTGTACCTGGCCAACGTATTGCCCGGCGCCAGCGCCAACTTGCGCAGTACCAGCGTGATCGCGCAGTTCGTGGCGGCGCAGCAAGGGCGATCGCTGGCAATCCTGCCCTGCTTCCTCGCGGCGCAGGACCCACGTTTGCTGCCGGTGTTGCCGGAGGAGATCAATATCACCCGGCAGTTCTGGATGTACTGCCGCGAGGACCTGCGCAAGCTCAAGCGGATCACCCTGTTGTGGGATTACATCCGCAGCGTGACTGAGCAGAATCAAGGTTTGTTGATGGGCGCAAGTCGCGAAATGCTGTTCGCCGATTAATCGGCGTTCACCACGATCGCGACCGTCAATCCGACGTATCCACGCCCTCTTTCAATTCCAGCATCAACCCGCTCAAGCGTTTGACCTTGCGCCTCACTGCCTCTTCAAATACGCCGGTACGCGGTTCGATCAAGGTGAACCAGTCCTTGGCCCGGGTAATCCCGGTATAGATCAGTTCCTTGGTCAGCACCGGATTCAGGGCATCGGGCAGGATCAGCGCGGTATGGGCAAATTCCGACCCCTGGGATTTATGCACTGTCATGGCGTAAACGGTTTCGACATCATTGAGCCTGCTCGGTAGAACGAATCGCACCCCGCCCTGCCCGTCATTGCGCGGGAATGCCACGCGAAGCACCTGCTTGCCGGCTTCAGGTCCATCACGCTCGGGAAGTTTGAGCGCGATGCCGATATCGCCGTTCATCAAGCCCAGGCCGTAATCATTGCGCGTCATCAGGACTGGCCGGCCTTCATACCACTGCTGATCGCTGTCGATCAGCCGGGCCTTGAGCAACGCTTCGGTCACTCGCTGGTTCAGCCCCTCGACACCCCACGGCCCTTTGCGGACCGCGCACAACAACTGGAAGGCATCGAAGGCCTGCAAGACTTGTCGAGCCCAATCCATCCAGCGCGCATCATCCAGTGGAGTGTCGAGCGCTGGTCGTTGAGTGCGCAGCAGTGCCAAATAATGCCGATAGCCCTGCGGCCCCTCGCCATGCCCCTCAAGCAGCAAACGCTCCAGCGCCCGATCCTGTTCACTCTTGAGGGACAGGCAAAACACATCGTCGTGGCTTCGAGTCGACAGCAACTTGCGCGCTTCTTCGGGCTGCTGCTGGTTGACCCAACGGGCCAACTGGCCAATTCCACTGCCTTCGCCGAACCGTCGCGAGTGGCGCAGCATCACCACTTGCTGGGCCAGTGGATGAGTGCCCTGGGTGTCTTCCTGCAAGCCACTGGTCTCCAGGCTTTCGCCACTGACCGACTCCAGCCACTGACGTGTCTGCGGGCTGTACCAGCCGGCCTCGGCGTCGCGACACAAATCGCCAAGTACCGCACCGGCCTCTACCGATGCCAACTGGTCCTTGTCTCCAAGCAACACCAGACGAGCATGGGGCGGCAGCGCATCAAGCAAGTTGGCCATCATTTCCAGGTCAATCATCGAGGCTTCGTCCACCACCAGCACATCCAGCGGCAAGCGATTGCCCGCATGGTGACGGAAATGTCGCGTGCCGGGACGGCTGCCGAGCAGGCGGTGAACGGTGGTGACATCCGACGGGATTTTGTTGCGTATGTCTTCTGTGACTTTCAGCGTACGAACTTGCTGGCTGATGGATTCGGTCAACCGCGCCGCAGCTTTGCCGGTCGGTGCGGCCAGACGAATGCGCAGCGGCTTGCCAGCTTCCACCGCTGGCGCCTGCAGCAGGGCCAACAAGCGCACGACTGTGGTGGTTTTGCCGGTGCCCGGACCACCGGTGACGATACTGAAAGCACCGCGGGTCGCGAGGGCACAGGCGAGTTTCTGCCAGTCAATGACTTCACCGGGCCTGGCCGCACCGAACAAACCGCTCAGGCGCTGTGGCAAGTCACTTGGCGTGACTTCATGGTCTGCCAGACGTCGACGCAGCGAGTTGTCGATACGCCGCTCGTACGCCCAGTAGCGGCGCAAGTACAGGCGTTTGCCCGACAACACCAATGGCCGCTGCTGCACCGCTTCACGCCCGTCGGCCGCCAATGCGACCAGGCTGCCGGCAGCCAGCACCTTGCACCAATGGGCGCCGTCCAAGGCTTCCAGCAACTGTGATGGCAGCAACATCGCGCCACTGTGCAGATCGCCTTCCGGAGGCAGCGACAGGGCGAAGTCTGGTTCTTTCAACGTCTCGAACAGATCCAGGCAAACATGCCCGTGGCCCAGTTGATGACTGGTCAACGCCGCCGCCAGCAACACCAATGGGTCATCGTCCGGTGCCAGTTCGTGAAGGAAAGCAACGAAGGCTTTGTCCAGCGCACGCAGCCAGCCACGTTCGACCCAGCGCGTAAGCAACAGCAGCAAATCGTCAGCGCTGCTCAATGGAGCGAGATCCGCCAGGCTGTCGGCTACCAGCGAGGTGGGCAGCAAATCGGCGAAGGTGCGGCTCATAGCAATACTCCCTGTTCCCATGCCGGTTCGGCCTTCGGTTCTGCTTTACCCTGAAACAGTCGGTCCAGTCGCTCGATCAGCTCTCTGGGCGGACGGGCAAAATACACACCCTGGCTGGGCGCGCGCGTGCCTCGCAGGAACAGATACAACGCACCACCGACATGCCGGTCGTAGTCGTAATCGGCCAGCCGGGCCTTGAGTTGGCGATGCAAGGCCAGGAGGTACAACACGTATTGCAGGTCGTATCGGTTGTCGAGGATCGACTGCTCCATGGCATGCTCGGTGTAGGCCGAATCATCAACGCCGAGCCAGTTGGATTTGTAGTCAGCGACGTAGTAGCGGCCGTTGTGTTCGAACGTCAGGTCGATAAAACCCTTGAACATGCCGTTGAGCAATACCGGCTCGGCGGCCACCCGGGCCACGCCGTTGTGCGTATGTTGACGCACCAGCGCATCGAGCTTGAGCACATCGACCTTATGGCTGGCGAACCAGAACTCCATTTCGACCTGGTATTGGGTCAGCCGCTCGAGAATCACCGGCGCTTGCCCGTCCCCACAGGCATCGGTGATTTGAGCAGATGCTGCAGCCAGTCACTCAGCGTGGTGATCCAGCCTTCCCAGCCACGGCGATTGCAGCGACGGGCGATGGCGTCTTCCACGGCTTGCGGCGTGGTGGTAAAGCCTTCATCGCCGGACCACTCAAGCAAGCCATGGAGAAAGGTGCCCGGATTCGGGCCACGGGGGAATCGATGGATATCGGCGCCGCCAGCGGCCATTTCCCGAGGTGCCTGCGGATCGAGACGTTCGTCGTCGAAGAGTTTCTGGGCCTGCGGACTTTCCGGCGCCTCATCACTGCCAATGCTCAGAATGTCGCTCAGGCGCAAGGCGCTGTATGAAGCGATCCACCAGTTTTCGCTGGCCTTGCGTTTCGGAATCAACGGCGCGCGCAACGCCGCTTCGTTCTGCGGCGGATGGTAATGCTCAGCGGTGGCTTCAGGCATTTTGCTGTAACCCAGTGCTGGGCAATCCTGCTGCAAGTCTTCAAGCCAACGCTTCAAACCCGGCGATTCGGTCAAGGCAGCGCCGCCGCCCAGCAGATAACCCAGCGCCGACAGGTGCAACACCGAGCTGTTGGTATTGCCGCGCTTGAGGTCCGTCACACCCAGCCAACAGGCATGCTGCGCGCGGGTCAGCGCCACATAGAGCAAGCGCAAGTCTTCCGCCAATCGCTCATCATCGGCCAGGGCAATCAACTCGGCGGTCGGGTTCAAGGTCACTTGGGCCTTGCCCGTGGCGTCGTGGTAATGCAACGGCAACCGGCTGCCATCCACCGGTTTCGCCGAGCAAATGAACGGCAAGAACACCAACGGATACTCCAATCCTTTTGACTTGTGAATGGTCACGACCTTGACCAGTTGTTCATCACTCTCCAGGCGCAAAATCTGCTCTTCGCCGGCCTGGCCGGACAGCGCCAGATGCTCGGACAAATGGCGGATCAGGGCCTGCTCGCCATCCAGTTCGGCAGCCGCCTGTTGCAGCAACTCGCACAGGTGCAAAAGGTTGGTCAACACCCGCTCGCCATCGCTACGTGCAATCAATGTCTGGGGCAGCTGGAAGTCATGCAGCAAGCATCGCAACATGGGTAACACGCCCTGCTTGCGCCAGATCTCGCGATATCTGCGGAACTGCATGACCCGTGCTTCCCAGGCCAGTTCGTCCTGATTGAGCCGCTCCAGCTCTGCCAACGACAGGTTCAGCGTGATGCAGGCCAATGCTGCCCGCAGTGGTCGCTCGACATCCGGCTCGGCGCAGGCTTTGAGCCAGGTCAGCACATCGTGAGCTTCCTGGGCGGCGAACACCGAATCCTTGTCCGACAGATAAACGCTACGCACACCGCGAGCAGAGAGCTCGGCACGCACGGCCTGTGCTTCCTTGCCATCGCGAACCAGGATCGCGATATCCGCAGGTAGCAGGCCTCTGAAGTCCTTGCCGTCCTGCACGAACCCTGCATGGCCTTGTTGCCCACCGTTGAGCAATGCGGTGATTTCACCGGCACAAGCGGCGGCAAGTTGTTGTCGATACACAGCACCGGACAAGGGCTGCTCGGCAGACAAATGCCAGATGTTCAGCGCGGGCACGACCTGATTTTCGATGTGCAGAACTTCTTTGCGGCCCTGGGACTCGACGGACGAAAACGGTACCGGGTTATTGCCATTGCTTTCACGGAACAGGAAGGCACCGCGTCCAGTTTCGCGAGTCTCGGCGCGGTTAAAGACATGGTTTACGGCACCGACCATGCCATGACTCGAACGGAAGTTGGTGCCAAGGGTGTGCAGACGTCCAGCGGTAGCCTGTCGGGCGCGAAGGTAGGTGTAGATGTCGGCACCGCGGAAGGCATAGATCGCCTGTTTCGGATCACCGATCAGGAACAGGCCGCTTTCAGGATTGTTATCCTCGATGCGGTAGATGGTCTCGAAGATCCGGTACTGCACCGGGTCGGTATCCTGGAATTCATCGATCAGCGCTATCGGAAATTGCTCGCGGATCAAGGTTGCCAGGCGTTCGCCGCCATCGGCTTGCAAGGCCGCATCGAGGCGTAACAGCATGTCATCGAAACCCATTTCCGCACGGCGACGCTTTTCTTCCTCGAAGCGTGCACCCACCCAACGGGCGGCGTGTTGCAGAACAGCAGCATCGGGCGTCGGCAAGCCGTCAAGACAGGCTTTCAGGCCGGGCATTGCGCCCAGGCCCGGATGATTGGGGACTTCGCCCTGCTTCCAGGCTTCAGCCATGCCGTCGGGGGTCAGGCGCGTGAAGCCGGTTCCGATGTCCAGTTGCTCAAGGGCTTCGTCCTCGGCCCAGGCTTTGATTTTCTCGAACCAGGGCTCGAAGTAACGCGCCTGCATCTTGCGACCGTCGACACTCTTGCTGGCGACACCCTCATGACAGATGGCGAGCAACTCATCCGCCCACTGACGCCAGGGCATCTTGAGTTCCAATAACACAGCCCGCCGTTCCTGCAAACATTCCGTGATCAGCTCGACAGGCTCTTTACCTTCAACGTTGTCCCGTTCGCTGGCGAACAGTCCGCGAACGCGCGGCAACAATGCCGCCGGCCCACCCCAATTGTTACGCACCCAGTTCAGCGCATCGCCCTGCATCGGATAGCAAAACAACCGCCAGTAGTCGCGCAGGACTTCACCGAGCAAATCGCTGTGATCGGTTTCCAGGGTTTGGGTAAACAGGCTGCCACTGTCGAAGGCGTGTTCGCGCAACATGCGCTGGCACCAACTGTGGATCGTGGAAACGGCCGCTTCGTCCATCCATTGGGCGGCGATGTCCAGACGGTTAGCGCAGCCGGCCCACTGCTCGGGCAAGTACTGTTCACGCAGTTCGGCGATCAGGCCGTCAGGTGCGGGAGTTTCATCGCGGAAAAAACGGGCGGCTTCAGCCAGACGGGTGCGAATACGTTCGCGTAGCTCTTTGGTGGCGGCATCGGTAAAGGTCACCACAAGGATTTGCGGAGGCAACAACTCGCGCCCGAAGCCACTGGTTTCCCCGCCATGGCCGAGGACCAGTCGCAGGTAGAGTGCCGAAATGGTGAAGGTCTTGCCGGTCCCGGCGCTGGCTTCGATCAGTTGACTGCCGCGCAGCGGAAACGCCAGAGCCAAAGGTGTTTTGCTGGTCATGGGCGCGCCTCCTCGCTGGACATCGAACGCCAGGGGGCTTCAAGTAATGGTCGGTACAGAGCGTTGCACCAATCGACGAATGTCTCGTCGGCGAGCAAAGCATCGTAATCGGCAAATTGGCGAGCCAGCGCCACGCTTTCGCGTCGCTCACCGTCAGTGGTCAAGCCATCGCCTTCATACGCCTTGCGAGCAGCGGCTTCTGCTTTGACTGCGTCGGTTTGACCCAACCAGGCGAAGGCAGTCTTGACCGCGATCGGCAGGGGTTGGCGCATGCCCGATTGCCAGGCCAGCAACAGGTCACCCAGAATCCGTCGAGCTGTATCCGCCTCCATTGGAGCGAGCAACAGACTGTCGTCACTGGCCACCAAAGCCGTTGTCATCGTCAGACTGCTGGCGCAAGCGACCAGATGATTGACCCAGGGTCGCGTCAGGCGATGCCATTTGCGCGACTTGATCGAACCGATGCTGTTAGGGATTGTGGTGATGGACAGCAAACCACCATCAGCACGTTGATGCAGGCCACTGAGCCAGCCTTCAAGACGCAGGTCATGCAACTCCAGATTTACCGGTAGCGCACTGGTCAGTGGCGTTGGCCACAGAGCCGGAAGCTGCTGATAGCGCTGCAGCAGATCCGGCAACGGCTCGATCAGTTCGCGCTGAAGGCATTCGCCGAATCCTGCCAGGGGTAGCAGCCCACTGTTTTGCAGGCGCCGGGCCTGCGTCTCGAGCGCCTTGGCGCTGTCATCCAACTCATTCAGTGCGGCTTCAAGCAAACTGTCGCTGAGGCTGTAGCGTTGCAACGCGTCGAGTACGAAGGGCTCCTCATCCGCCAAAGGCATTTCGGCAGCCTCGAAAAACACCTTCAAACGCTGACTGAAGAAGTGCCGCACCGGGTTGCGCAGGAAATCCTGGAGTTGACCGAGACTCAACGGTTCTTCCTGAACGTGGGGATCAAGGATTCGGATATCAGCCGCTTGTTCTGTAACCTGATGAAGCACCTGCCACTCATTGGCGAAGCTGAAAAGGTCATCGCCTTCATGGAAGTAACGGGCGCTGAAGGGTTGTAGCGGGTGTTCCTGAGTGATGGCTTCAAGCAAGTCTTCGTCGGCATCGCTCAATCGCCAGCCACTGGCCAGATGATCACGGAGCTGGCCGATCAGTACCGACGCAGGTCGTTCACTGTTGTCGCGAATGCTGCGGCCGACCCAGCTTATATAGAGCTGATCACGCGCCGAGAGCAGAGCCTCCAGCAGCAAGTAGCGGTCATCTTCTCGTCGCGATCGATCGCCCGGGCGGTAGTCACTGCCCATGAGGTCGAAGTCCAGCGGCGGTTGCGCTCGCGGGTAGTCACCATCGTTCATTCCCAGCAAGCACACCAGCTTGAAGGGGATGGCTCGCATTGGCATCAAGGTGCAGAAGTTCACCGCCCCAGCGAGAAAGCGTTGGGACAAACGCCCCTGATCGAGCCCGGCGAGCCAGGCTTCACGGACTACGGTCAGCGGCAATTCGTCTTGCAAACCTACCGATTCACAATTCTCGAGCCAGGTTTCCCGCAACTCTTCCAGTTGAGTCAACAAGAAGTCGTCATGCTCGTTACTGGCCTGGAAGAACAACGACACCAATGCCTGCAAGCGCACGCTCCATTGTTGGGGCGATGCCGGCTGCGTGAGCTCCTGATGGGCAATTTCCAACGCATCCAGCAAAGCAACCAGCGGGCCTATGAGCGCGGCATCCAGACCACCTATCTCGTCGTAGGGTTCGATACCGCCACAGGCACTGGCACTGCCAACGGCATAACCAAGCAACATGCGTCGCAGACCAAAACGCCAACTGTTTTGCTCCAGTGCCTGCGGCAAACCGAGACCCGCACGTTGCTCGGCATTCATACCCCAGCGGATGCCTGCGCCTTCGATCCAGCGATGCAGGGTTGGCAGGTCGCGCTCCTCTACGCCGAAGCGCGCGCGTAACGCCGGGACGTCCAGCAAATCGAGGATCTCGCTGACAGGGAAACGACTGTCAGGCAGCTTGAGCAGATGCTCGACCGCGATCAGTAACGGATCGCGACCGCGCTGCCCTTGGTCGGCAAGCGTGAAGGGGATGAAGCGCGGGTCGTGACGATCGAGTTGACCAAACACTGCGCGAATATGCGGCGCATAGCTGTCGATGTCCGGGACCATCACAATCACATCGCGCGGACGCAGGTGTTGATCGGCGCTGAAACGCGCGAGCAACTGATCGTGAAGGATCTCGACTTCGCGTTGGGCGCTGTGAGCGATGTGAAAACGGATCGACTCATCCTTCTTCAGATCTACGGCTGGCCAGCGTTCACGAGTCTCGTTCAATGGACGCAATTCAAGGATGTCATCCTGCAACTGATTGAGCGTGTTCAGTGGCAAGCTGTCGCTGAACAAATCGATGCGACCGTCGCGAAACGCTGAGCGATAGCTGTTCGGATCGTCGTAGCTATCGAGCAGATTGATGTAGTCGCGCCCCTGCTTGCCCCATGCCGCAAGTAAAGGGTGGGCATGCTGATGCAGGGTTTGTGGATCAAGGACAACCGGTGTGCCGCTCTTGCGTGCCTGGCGTTTATATTGATGCCGCAACAGGTCCTTATCGGCGACGATGTCCGCCCAGTGGTGACGACAGGGGTTATGTACGCACAGCAACACCTGACTGAATCGAGCCAACCCGGCCAAGGCTTCCAAGGCTTGAGCAGGCAGAGAGGAAATCCCGAAAACAATCACTCGGGAGGGTAGTCCCTCGGGTGCTGCATCGAGGCTGTTGATGCGTTCGATAAACCGCTGATGGACGCCGGCACGGCTCTGCGCCATGCCCTCTTCACCGACATCCAGTAACAATGCACGCCATAACTCAGCCTGCCAGCAATTGGCCGGGGGCAGCGCTTTAACTTCGCCTCTGCCGTTGCGTAACTGATGACGACCTTCCGCCCAGTCTTCGAGCCAGTCTGCCCGGTACACCTGATATTGGTCGAACAAATCGGCCAACCGCTCGGCTAACTGATAGCGCTTGCGCAAATCGGTGTCATTGGTAAGAAAACGCTGAAGGGGTTCGAAGTGCGGTTGATTGATCAATTGTGGGAGCAGGCGCATCAGGCGCCAAGTCAGAGGAGCTTTATCGAGCAACGACTTGACTGGAATTTCGTTACGCCCCAAGACCATGCGATAGAGCTGCCACATGAAGCTACCAGGCAACTGCACGTCGATGGCAGCGGCGATTCCGCAGCCTCCCATGTCATCATCTTCAGCGTCTTCGGCCAGGGCCAGTTTCAGCCATTGTGCAATGCCGTTGCTCTGCACCAGAGCTATCTCATTCTCCAGGGGAGCCAGCGGGTAACGCCGCATCCAGCTAACCACCAGGCTGCGCAACTCGTCCAGGCGGTTGCCGTGAACCACCATAAAACCAGCATTGAGGGACGTCGCGTCCGGCATAAAGGCTTCCTTGGAAAATACTAATGCTAGGGTCGAACCTTAGCATTGTCGGGAGACTGTGACAGCGGGGGATCCGTCCGGTATTGCTGCGTGCCACTTTCCTGCGGACAAAACAAAACCCCTACCTGCATACGCAGATAGGGGTTTCGGAATTTAATCTTGACGATGACCTACTCTCACATGGGGAAACCCCACACTACCATCGGCGATGCATCGTTTCACTGCTGAGTTCGGGATGGGATCAGGTGGTTCCAATGCTCTATGGTCGTCAAGAAATTCGGGTACCGAACCGTCTTTCGACGCTTCAGCAAATTGGGTATGTAATAGATTTGTGTGTTGTGCGAACTTTCGGTTCATTGCGTCTTCACACACCGCAATCTGGCCTTTCGACGCAAATTGCTTGGGTGTTATATGGTCAAGCCTCACGGGCAATTAGTATCGGTTAGCTCAACGCCTCACAGCGCTTACACACCCGACCTATCAACGTCGTAGTCTTCGACGGCCCTTCAGGGGACTCAAGGTCCCAGTGAGATCTCATCTTGAGGCTAGTTTCCCGCTTAGATGCTTTCAGCGGTTATCTATTCCGAACATAGCTACCCGGCAATGCCACTGGCGTGACAACCGGAACACCAGAGGTTCGTCCACTCCGGTCCTCTCGTACTAGGAGCAGCCCCTCTCAAATCTCAAACGTCCACGGCAGATAGGGACCGAACTGTCTCACGACGTTCTAAACCCAGCTCGCGTACCACTTTAAATGGCGAACAGCCATACCCTTGGGACCGGCTTCAGCCCCAGGATGTGATGAGCCGACATCGAGGTGCCAAACACCGCCGTCGATATGAACTCTTGGGCGGTATCAGCCTGTTATCCCCGGAGTACCTTTTATCCGTTGAGCGATGGCCCTTCCATACAGAACCACCGGATCACTAAGACCTACTTTCGTACCTGCTCGACGTGTCTGTCTCGCAGTCAAGCGCGCTTTTGCCTTTATACTCTACGACCGATTTCCGACCGGTCTGAGCGCACCTTCGTACTCCTCCGTTACTCTTTAGGAGGAGACCGCCCCAGTCAAACTACCCACCATACACTGTCCTCGATCCGGATAACGGACCTGAGTTAGAACCTCAAAGTTGCCAGGGTGGTATTTCAAGGTTGGCTCCACGCGAACTGGCGTCCACGCTTCAAAGCCTCCCACCTATCCTACACAAGCAAATTCAAAGTCCAGTGCAAAGCTATAGTAAAGGTTCACGGGGTCTTTCCGTCTAGCCGCGGATACACTGCATCTTCACAGCGATTTCAATTTCACTGAGTCTCGGGTGGAGACAGCGCCGCCATCGTTACGCCATTCGTGCAGGTCGGAACTTACCCGACAAGGAATTTCGCTACCTTAGGACCGTTATAGTTACGGCCGCCGTTTACCGGGGCTTCGATCAAGAGCTTCGCGTTAGCTAACCCCATCAATTAACCTTCCGGCACCGGGCAGGCGTCACACCCTATACGTCCACTTTCGTGTTTGCAGAGTGCTGTGTTTTTAATAAACAGTCGCAGCGGCCTGGTATCTTCGACCGGCGTGGGCTTACGCAGCAAGTGCTTCACCCTCACCGGCGCACCTTCTCCCGAAGTTACGGTGCCATTTTGCCTAGTTCCTTCACCCGAGTTCTCTCAAGCGCCTTGGTATTCTCTACCCAACCACCTGTGTCGGTTTGGGGTACGGTTCCTGGTTACCTGAAGCTTAGAAGCTTTTCTTGGAAGCATGGCATCAACCACTTCGTCACCCAAAGGGTAACTCGTCATCAGCTCTCGGCCTTAAGATCCCGGATTTACCTAAGATCTCAGCCTACCACCTTAAACTTGGACAACCAACGCCAAGCTGGCCTAGCCTTCTCCGTCCCTCCATCGCAATAACCAGAAGTACAGGAATATTAACCTGTTTTCCATCGACTACGCTTTTCAGCCTCGCCTTAGGGACCGACTAACCCTGCGTCGATTAACGTTGCGCAGGAAACCTTGGTCTTTCGGCGTGGGTGTTTTTCACACCCATTGTCGTTACTCATGTCAGCATTCGCACTTCTGATACCTCCAGCAAGCTTCTCAACTCACCTTCACAGGCTTACAGAACGCTCCTCTACCGCATCACCTAAGTGATACCCGTAGCTTCGGTGTATGGTTTGAGCCCCGTTACATCTTCCGCGCAGGCCGACTCGACTAGTGAGCTATTACGCTTTCTTTAAAGGGTGGCTGCTTCTAAGCCAACCTCCTAGCTGTCTAAGCCTTCCCACATCGTTTCCCACTTAACCATAACTTTGGGACCTTAGCTGACGGTCTGGGTTGTTTCCCTTTTCACGACGGACGTTAGCACCCGCCGTGTGTCTCCCATGCTCGGCACTTGTAGGTATTCGGAGTTTGCATCGGTTTGGTAAGTCGGGATGACCCCCTAGCCGAAACAGTGCTCTACCCCCTACAGTGATACATGAGGCGCTACCTAAATAGCTTTCGAGGAGAACCAGCTATCTCCGAGCTTGATTAGCCTTTCACTCCGATCCACAGGTCATCCGCTAACTTTTCAACGGTAGTCGGTTCGGTCCTCCAGTTAGTGTTACCCAACCTTCAACCTGCCCATGGATAGATCGCCCGGTTTCGGGTCTATTCCCAGCGACTAGACGCCCTATTAAGACTCGCTTTCGCTACGCCTCCCCTATTCGGTTAAGCTCGCCACTGAAAATAAGTCGCTGACCCATTATACAAAAGGTACGCAGTCACCCAACAAAGTGGGCTCCCACTGCTTGTACGCATACGGTTTCAGGATCTATTTCACTCCCCTCTCCGGGGTTCTTTTCGCCTTTCCCTCACGGTACTAGTTCACTATCGGTCAGTCAGTAGTATTTAGCCTTGGAGGATGGTCCCCCCATATTCAGACAAAGTTTCTCGTGCTCCGTCCTACTCGATTTCATGACCAAGAGATTTTCGCGTACAGGGCTATCACCCACTATGGCCGCACTTTCCAGAGCGTTCCGCTAATCTCAAAGCCACTTAAGGGCTGGTCCCCGTTCGCTCGCCACTACTAAGGGAATCTCGGTTGATTTCTTTTCCTCAGGGTACTTAGATGTTTCAGTTCCCCTGGTTCGCCTCTTAAGCCTATGTATTCAGCTTAAGATAACCATCTTATGATGGCTGGGTTCCCCCATTCAGACATCTCCGGATCACAGTCTGTTTGCCGACTCCCCGAAGCTTTTCGCAGGCTACCACGTCTTTCATCGCCTCTGACTGCCAAGGCATCCACCGTATGCGCTTCTTCACTTGACCATATAACCCCAAGCAATCTGGTTATACTGTGAAGACGACATTCGCCGAAAATTCGCATTGCTCTAAGAGCAACTCACAAATTTTACCTTAGCCTGATCCGTTACCAGTGAAAGTAACGTTCAGTCTATCTTTCTATCACATACCCAAATTTTTAAAGAACGATCTAGCCAAAGACTAGAAATCAACATTCATCACCGTCTCGGTGGAATGCTCATTTCTAAGCTCTTACAACAGAAGCAGTAGTGGTGGAGCCAAACGGGATCGAACCGTTGACCTCCTGCGTGCAAGGCAGGCGCTCTCCCAGCTGAGCTATGGCCCCGTATTTCTACAGGTTCCCACACAAAATTGGTGGGTCTGGGCAGATTCGAACTGCCGACCTCACCCTTATCAGGGGTGCGCTCTAACCAACTGAGCTACAGACCCAATTTCGAGCTACAAGGCCGACCTCACCCTGCTCTTTACCACAAAGCATGGGGTGCGCTCTAACCAATTAAGCTACAACCCGTTAGGGCTGCTTCTTATCGTCTTCTTCAATGAATCAAG
This sequence comes from Pseudomonas sp. ERMR1:02, assembly GCF_002277815.1. GTDB lineage: Bacteria > Pseudomonadota > Gammaproteobacteria > Pseudomonadales > Pseudomonadaceae > Aquipseudomonas. Next base: position 150,587 of record NZ_NKJI01000006.1, on the reverse strand, counting down.
CAATTCGTGTGGGAGCTCATGGTGCAGCTGAGTCGTCGATTAAGGAGGTGATCCAGCCGCAGGTTCCCCTACGGCTACCTTGTTACGACTTCACCCCAGTCATGAATCACACCGTGGTAACCGTCCTCCCGAAGGTTAGACTAGCTACTTCTGGTGCAACCCACTCCCATGGTGTGACGGGCGGTGTGTACAAGGCCCGGGAACGTATTCACCGCGACATTCTGATTCGCGATTACTAGCGATTCCGACTTCACGCAGTCGAGTTGCAGACTGCGATCCGGACTACGATCGGTTTTGTGGGATTAGCTCCACCTCGCGGCTTGGCAACCCTCTGTACCGACCATTGTAGCACGTGTGTAGCCCAGGCCGTAAGGGCCATGATGACTTGACGTCATCCCCACCTTCCTCCGGTTTGTCACCGGCAGTCTCCTTAGAGTGCCCACCATTACGTGCTGGTAACTAAGGACAAGGGTTGCGCTCGTTACGGGACTTAACCCAACATCTCACGACACGAGCTGACGACAGCCATGCAGCACCTGTCTCAATGTTCCCGAAGGCACCAATCCATCTCTGGAAAGTTCATTGGATGTCAAGGCCTGGTAAGGTTCTTCGCGTTGCTTCGAATTAAACCACATGCTCCACCGCTTGTGCGGGCCCCCGTCAATTCATTTGAGTTTTAACCTTGCGGCCGTACTCCCCAGGCGGTCAACTTAATGCGTTAGCTGCGCCACTAAGAGCTCAAGGCTCCCAACGGCTAGTTGACATCGTTTACGGCGTGGACTACCAGGGTATCTAATCCTGTTTGCTCCCCACGCTTTCGCACCTCAGTGTCAGTATCAGTCCAGGTGGTCGCCTTCGCCACTGGTGTTCCTTCCTATATCTACGCATTTCACCGCTACACAGGAAATTCCACCACCCTCTACCATACTCTAGCTTGTCAGTTTTGAATGCAGTTCCCAGGTTGAGCCCGGGGCTTTCACATCCAACTTAACAAACCACCTACGCGCGCTTTACGCCCAGTAATTCCGATTAACGCTTGCACCCTCTGTATTACCGCGGCTGCTGGCACAGAGTTAGCCGGTGCTTATTCTGTCGGTAACGTCAAAATTGCAGAGTATTAATCTACAACCCTTCCTCCCAACTTAAAGTGCTTTACAATCCGAAGACCTTCTTCACACACGCGGCATGGCTGGATCAGGCTTTCGCCCATTGTCCAATATTCCCCACTGCTGCCTCCCGTAGGAGTCTGGACCGTGTCTCAGTTCCAGTGTGACTGATCATCCTCTCAGACCAGTTACGGATCGTCGCCTTGGTGAGCCATTACCTCACCAACTAGCTAATCCGACCTAGGCTCATCTGATAGCGCAAGGCCCGAAGGTCCCCTGCTTTCTCCCGTAGGACGTATGCGGTATTAGCGTCCCTTTCGAGACGTTGTCCCCCACTACCAGGCAGATTCCTAGGCATTACTCACCCGTCCGCCGCTGAATCAGAGAGCAAGCTCTCCTCATCCGCTCGACTTGCATGTGTTAGGCCTGCCGCCAGCGTTCAATCTGAGCCATGATCAAACTCTTCAGTTCAAACATCTTTGGGTTTTGAGAAAACCCTAAACTTGGCTCAGCAATCGTTGGTTACATCTTTGATTTCTCGCGGAGTAACTTGTGATGCTGATAATCTGTTGACTAGCAGTCTGATACCACAAGCACCCACACGAATTGCTTGATTCAGTTGTTAAAGAGCGGTTGGTTAAGATCTTTCATCTCAACCGAGGCGCGCATTCTACAGCAGCCTCTGTTGCTGTCAAGTGATTATTTCAAAAGTTTTCAAGGATTTCCTTAACAACTTCAACCACTTGCGCTTTCGATCTCTCGTCAGCGGGAGGCGAATTCTACAGCGTTACTCGCTGCTGTCAACACCTCTTTTTCAACTTCCTTTCGGCTTCGATGACCTGAAGCAACTCACTGCCGAAAACTGCGTAACTCATTGTTTACCAAGGAGTTTTCCGTTTCGACTGCGCCGGAAGTGGGGCGAATTATAGGCCTCCAGAATCTGCCGTCAACACCTATTTTCATAAAACTTTCATATAGGTCGAAAAGCCCCAGAAACGCAAAAGGCCGGCCCCCTATAACAGAAGGAGCCGGCCTTTCTACCCTTCTACTTACAAGCTAGGGAACGCGAACTGCGAAGCCTCATGGCTCGCGCGCTGCGGCCAGCGTTGGGTGATGGCCTTGCGGCGAGTGTAGAAACGCACGCCATCCGGGCCGTAAGCATGCAGGTCACCAAACAGCGAGCGCTTCCAGCCGCCGAAGCTGTGGTAAGCCACTGGAACCGGCAACGGAACGTTAACGCCAACCATACCGACTTCGATCTCATCGCAGAACAACCGCGCCGCTTCCCCGTCACGGGTGAAGATGCAAGTGCCGTTGCCATACTCGTGATCGTTGATCAGCTGCATTGCCTCTTCCAGGCTGTTGACCCGGACGACACACAGCACCGGCCCGAAGATCTCTTCTTTATAGATGCGCATCTCTGGGGTGACGTTGTCGAACAGGCAGCCACCGAGGAAGAAGCCGTTTTCATGACCGGCTACGCTCAACCCACGACCGTCCACTACCAGCGTGGCACCCGCGGCCACGCCGTCTTCAACATAACCACTGACCTTGTCGCGCGCCTGACCGGTGACCAGAGGCCCCATGTCCAGACCGCACGAAGTGCCTGCACCGATTTTCAATGCCTTGATCTGCGGCGTCAGTTTGGCCACCAATGCATCGGCAACCTGGTCACCCACGCAGACAGCGACCGAGATCGCCATGCAGCGCTCGCCGCAGGAACCGTAAGCAGCACCCATCAATGCGCTGACGGCGTTATCCAGATCCGCATCCGGCATCAGCACCGCATGGTTCTTCGCCCCGCCCAGTGCCTGGACGCGTTTTCCGCGCTTAGTGCCTTCGGCGTAGATGTACTCGGCAATCGGCGTCGAACCTACGAAGCTCAGCGCTTTGACTTCTGGCGCTTCGATCAGCGCGTCCACTGCTACCTTGTCACCATGCACCACGCTCAGCACACCTTTCGGCAGGCCGGCTTCCAGCAGCAATTGCGCGATCAGCAGCGTCGAGCTCGGGTCACGCTCGGATGGCTTGAGGATGAAGCAGTTGCCGCAGACGATCGCCAGTGGGTACATCCACAGCGGCACCATCGCCGGGAAGTTGAACGGGGTAATACCGGCCACTACACCCAGCGGTTGGAAGTCCGACCACGCGTCGATGTTCGGGCCGACGTTACGGCTGTATTCGCCTTTGAGAATCTCCGGTGCCGCGCAAGCAAACTCAACGTTCTCGATACCACGCTTCAATTCACCGGCGGCGTCTTCCAGGGTCTTGCCATGTTCTTCGCTGATCAGTTGGGCAATACGCGCTTCGTTCTGTTCCAACAGTTGCTTGAAGCGAAACATCACCTGGGCACGTTTGGCCGGTGGCGTGTTGCGCCAGGCAGGGAATGCTGCCTTCCCCGCGTCGATCGCTTGTTGAATGGTTTCGCGGCTCGCCAATGGCAGCTTGTGGATCGCCTGACCGGTGGACGGGTTGAATACGTCGGTGCTACGACCAGTTTCGGTCACCAGCTCACCATTGATCAAATGCGGAATAACGCTCATGGAAGCTCCTGAAAAGTTGCCCACAGGCGCGCCCGATCAGGCGCGCCCGTTGTTTATCGGTATATAGAAGGAGAAATCAGTCGATCTTGCTCAGCACTTCGCCAACCGCATCGAACAAACGATCAAGGTCTTGCGGCTTGCTGTTGAAGGTTGGGCCGAACTGCAGGGTGTCGCCGCCGAAGCGCACGTAGAACCCGGCTTTCCACAGCGCCATGCCGGCTTCGAACGGACGCACGATGGCATCGCCGTCACGTGGCGCGATCTGGATCGCACCGGCCAGGCCATAGTTGCGGATGTCGATGATGTTTTTCGTGCCCTTGAGGCCGTGCAGCGCGTTTTCGAAATGCGGTGCGACTTCGGCCACGCTTTGCACCAGGTTTTCCTTTTGCAGCAGGTCGAGTGCTGCCAGGCCCGCGGCGCAAGCCACCGGGTGGGCGGAATAGGTGTAGCCGTGGGGGAATTCCACTGCGTATTCAGGCGTCGCCTGGTTCATGAAGGTCTGGTAGATCTCGGAGCTGGCAATCACCGCGCCCATTGGGATCGCGCCGTTGGTGACTTGCTTGGCGATGCACATCAAGTCCGGGGTCACGCCGAAGGTGTCGGCACCGAACATTTTGCCGGTACGGCCGAAACCGGTAATCACTTCGTCGAACACCAGCAGGATGTTGTGCTGATCGCAGATCTCGCGCAGACGCTTGAGGTAACCCTGTGGCGGAACCAGTACGCCAGCGGAACCGGCCAATGGCTCAACGAACACTGCTGCGATGTTCGAGGCATCGTGCAGCTCGATCAGCTTCAGCAGTTCATCGGCGAGGGCGATACCGCCCTGCTCCGGCATGCCGCGGGAGTAAGCATTGCTCGCCAGCAAAGTGTGCGGCAGGTGATCGACATCCATCATCGCCTGGCCGAACAGTTTGCGGTTACCGTTGACGCCGCCGAGGCTGGTGCCGGCGATGTTCACACCGTGATAGCCACGGGCACGACCGATCATTTTGGTCTTGGTCGACTGGCCTTTCAGGCGCCAGTAGGCACGCACCATTTTCACCGCAGTGTCGGCGCACTCGGAGCCGGAGTCGGTGAAGAACACGTGGTTCAGGTTGCCCGGAGTCAGGTCGGTGATTTTTTCAGCCAGCTGGAACGACAGCGGATGACCGTACTGGAAGCCTGGCGAGTAATCGAGGGTGCCCAGTTGCTTGGCCACCGCCTCTTGAATTTCCTTACGGGTGTGCCCGGCGCCGCAGGTCCACAGACCGGACAGCGAGTCATAGACTTTGCGGCCCTTGTCGTCGATCAGCCAGCTGCCTTCGGCACCCACGATCAGGCGCGGATCGCGCTGGAAGTTACGGTTGGCGGTGTAAGGCATCCAGTGCGCGTCGAGCTTGAGCTGGCTAGCCAGAGAAGTCGGGGCGTTTTCAGGCAAATTCATTGGCGAAACCTCGCAAAGCAATAAGCGGCGTAGGGATTGAAAACCTTTGTTGCAGCTAAATTGCCACGGAGATAAAGTCGGTGAAATCCAACTTTTGTAACCTTCAGTCAGCCACTCACTAAACTTTAGAGTACCCAGCATGAGCAGCCGCCGCCCCGATCCACTGGCGCAAGTTAGCGACTTCGACATACGCCTGTTGCGGATCTTTCGCAGCGTCGTCGAATGCGGTGGTTTCTCGGCAGCCGAAAGCGTGCTTGGCATTGGTCGCTCGGCTATCAGTCAACAGATGAGCGATCTAGAGCAGCGCCTCGGATTGCGCCTCTGCCAGCGAGGTCGTGCCGGATTTTCCCTGACCGAGGAAGGCCGCGAGGTTTATCAATCGGCGTTGCAGCTATTAAGTGCGCTGGAAAGTTTCCGCACTGAGGTGAATGGCCTGCACCAACACTTGCGCGGTGAACTGACCATCGGCCTGACCGATAACCTGGTCACCCTGCCCCACATGCGCATCACCCATGCCCTGGCGCAATTGAAGGAACGCGGGCCGGACGTGCAGATTCAGATCCGCATGATCGCACCCAACGAAGTGGAGCAAGGTGTACTGGATGGTCGTTTGCATGTCGGTGTGGTGCCGCAGGCAAGCGCACTGTCCGGGCTGGAATATCAACCGCTCTACAGCGAACGCTCACTGTTGTATTGCGCGGTTGGCCATCCCCTTTTTTATGTCGATGACAAGCAACTGGACGATGAGCGCCTCAACAGTCAGGACGCCATCGCCCCGACCTTCCGTTTGCCCGCGGAAATTCAGGCCCATTACCAGGCACTCAATTGCACTGCCAGTGCGTCGGACCGTGAAGGCATGGCGTTCCTGATTCTGACCGGGCGCTACATCGGTTATCTGCCCGACCATTACGCCAGCCTCTGGGTGCAACAGGGCCGATTGCGCGCACTGAAACCCACCGCACGCTTCTATGACCTGAGCCTCGCCTCTGTTACACGCAAGGGACGCCGGCCTCATTTGGTGCTGGAGAGTTTTCTGGAGAGCCTGGCCGCGACGCGATAATAAAACTGTGGGAGCGGGCTTGCTCGCGAAGAGGGCGGATCAGTCGATATTAATGCAGCTGGCACGCCGCCTTCGCGAGCAAGCCCGCTCCCACAGGGATTTAGATGTACATGGTTTTATCGTATCAGGACTTGTCTGTAGCCTATGGGTGCGCTATCAACGCTTCAGCCGCCCCCACCCACCTGATCGGAAGTGCCTATGACCTTTGAAGTCCCAGCTCATGGCGGCAAGCCTGCCAGCCGAATTCGTCAGAAGAACGAAGAGACCATCATCAAAGCCGCCGAAGACGAGTTCGCCCGTCATGGGTTCAAAGGCACCAGCATGAACACCATCGCCCAAAACGCAGGGTTGCCGAAGGCGAATCTGCACTACTACTTCACCAATAAGCTCGGTTTGTACGTGGCGGTGTTGAGCAACATCCTTCAGTTGTGGGACAGCACCTTCAACACGTTGACTGCCGAAGATGATCCGGCCGAAGCCTTGACCCGCTACATCCGCGCCAAAATGGAGTTTTCCCGGCGCCAACCGCAAGCCTCGCGGATCTTCGCCATGGAGGTGATCAGCGGGGGTGAATGCCTGACCGAGTATTTCAATCAGGACTACCGCACCTGGTTCCAAGGCCGGGCTGCGGTATTCCAGGCGTGGATCGATGCCGGCAAAATGGACCCGGTCGATCCGGTTAATCTGATTTTCCTGTTGTGGGGCAGCACTCAGCACTACGCCGACTTCGCCACCCAGATTTGCCGTGTCAGCGGACGCAGCAAGTTGACCAAGCAGGATATGGAAGACGCTGGCAACAACCTGATCCGCATCATTCTCAAAGGCTGCGGCCTGAAGCCAACCATTTAAGACTCTTATGCCTTTTACCCTCAGCGGCTTTTGCGAATACCGCGAAGAGATTCGCAAAAGCCGCTTCATTACCTTCGCCGCGCCGATCGGCAGCCCCGCTGAAGCCCAAGCCTTCATCGAACTACACAGCGACCTGAACGCCACGCACAATTGCTGGGCGTGGAAGCTCGGCGATCAATATCGCAGCACCGATGACGGCGAGCCAGGCGGAACCGCTGGCCGGCCAATTCTGGCGGCGATCGACGCGCAAGATTGCGATCAGGTCGCGGTGCTGGTGATTCGCTGGTATGGCGGCATTCAACTGGGCACCGGCGGACTCGCCCGGGCCTATGGCGGAGGCGCCAACAAATGTCTGCAAGCAGCAATGAAGATCGAGCTGATCAGTCGGGTGCCACTGCGATGTGCCTGCTCGTTCAGTGAACTGGCTTTGGTGAAACTGCGGGTCGCGGAACTCGGTGGGCTGGTTGTTCAAGAGGATTTCACGGCCAATGGCGTGGAACTCCAATTGGCTGTTGGTGAAGGGCAGATAAACAGGCTGCAAAGTCAGCTCGCCGATTTGAGCCGTGGGCGCATTTTGTTGCAGCGCTGAGGCTGCAATCTTTTGGGGCAGTTCCGAATATCGGTGCCCCCAACAGTTGCCCACATCTGCTGTGCACCCGGCTGTGGATAACCTGAGCACATACCGCTGTAACCCTTCTGTCATGGGGCTTTGCGGGCTTTGTTCACTTTTCGTCCAAACTGCCATCAACAATACAAAATCCGCATGAAAACAGTCACTTAGAATGGTTTATCACCTTTAGTAGATAGCCGACCTCCGCTTATGCCCGACCTTTGCGCTTGCGCACAAATACTGTGGAGCAATCTGTGGATAACCCGTTCATTCCTGTCGCGGCACCATGCCTGACATGGCTCGCGCTCAACTGCTCATTTTTTGACCAATAAATAGAGGGCAAAAATAGAGCTTACTTAGCCGCTATGCCCCCAAGTAGTGCCGGTTGGGAAGCCAAACTGGAGCGAAGCCCCGGACTCAACACCTTGGGTTACATGACTTTCAAGCTTTCCTGACTCAATGGCCAGGAAATTGCTTTATCCACAGGTATAAGTCCAATCGCCTTGAGCCTGTCATGCCCAACTCCGTGCCGATTCCCGATAAAACGCCCCGACTGCAACTGCGCAGAATCACCAAACGCTATCCCGGCTGCCTGGCCAACGATGCCATCGACCTGAGCATCGCGCCTGGTGAAATTCATGCCCTTCTTGGCGAAAACGGTGCAGGCAAAAGCACACTGATGAAGATCATCTATGGCGTCGTCCATGCCGATGCCGGGGAGCTGTTCTGGCAAGGTCAGCGCGTGACGATGCGCAACCCGGCCCAGGCTCGCGGTCTCGGGATCGGCATGGTGTTCCAGCATTTCTCGCTGTTCGAAACCTTAAGCGTGGCGCAGAACATCGCCTTGGCCATGGGCGCCGCGGCGGGCACGCCGAACCAAATTGAACCGAAGATTCGGGAAGTGTCGCAGCGTTATGGCATGGCGCTGGAACCGCAGCGACTTGTCCACAGCCTGTCTATCGGCGAGCGGCAACGGGTCGAAATCATTCGCTGCCTGATGCAGGACATCCGCCTGCTGATCCTCGACGAACCGACCTCGGTGCTGACCCCACAGGAGGCCGACGAATTGTTCCTCACCCTGCGCCGACTCGCTGCCGAAGGCTGCAGCATTCTGTTTATCAGCCACAAACTCGGCGAAGTCCGCGCCCTGTGCCACAGCGCGACCGTGCTGCGCGGCGGCCGGGTGGCCGGACGTTGCATGCCCGCCGAGTGCTCGGATCAGCAAATGGCGCGGTTGATGGTCGGCGAAGCGGCGCAGCTGATCACCGACTATCCGAAAGTGACGGGTGCCGAGGCCTTTTTGCAGGTGAAGGGACTGTCCTGGCGCAACCCGGATCCGTTTGGCTGTTCGCTCAAAGACATTGATCTTGAAGTGCGCAGCGGCGAAATCGTCGGCATCGCCGGGGTGGCGGGCAATGGCCAGGATGAATTGCTGGCCTTGCTCAGCGGCGAACAGCGGTTGGTTCGCGATGAAAGCGCAACGATCAGTTTCGGCAGTGAGCCGGTCGCGCATTTGCATCCGGATGTTCGACGTCGGCATGGACTGGCATTCGTGCCTGCCGAACGGCTGGGCCATGGCGCAGTGCCGGAACTGAGCCTGGCGGACAACGCTCTGCTGACTGCATTTCAACAAGGACTGGTGAGCAACGGGATGGTGCAACGCAGCAAAGTCATAGCACTGGCCGAAGACATCATCCATCGCTTCGGGGTCAAGCCTCCTGACAGCCAAACCGCGGCCCATAGCCTGTCCGGCGGCAACTTGCAGAAATTCATTCTCGGCCGGGAAATCCTTCAGCAGCCGAAACTACTGGTGGCCGCGCACCCGACCTGGGGCGTGGATGTCGGTGCCGCTGCAACCATTCACCGGGCGCTGATTGCCTTGCGCGATGCTGGCGCGGCGATCCTGGTGATCTCCGAAGACCTCGACGAACTGTTCCAGATCAGCGATCGACTCGGTGCCTTGTGCGGCGGACGGCTGTCGCCACTCAGGGCCACGGTCGACACCCGTCTGATCGATGTCGGCGGCTGGATGGCCGGTCGATTCGACGCCCCTGAATCACCCGCATCCGCAACGCAGTAACGGAGTCTCACATGCTGCTTTCTCTTGAACCCCGTGGCCAGCAATCGCGCCTGATGCTGTGGTGCTCGCCGCTGCTGGCGGCTGCCCTGACCCTGGGTTGTGGCTCTCTGCTGTTTATCGCACTTGGCCACGATCCACTACTGACCCTGCATACGTTGCTGATCGCCCCGGTCAGCGATTTGTATGGCGTCAGCGAACTGTTGGTCAAAGCGTTGCCGATTCTGCTCTGCGCGCTAGGCCTGGCAGTGGCGTACCAGGCGCGGATCTGGAACATCGGCGCCGAAGGTCAACTGCTGCTCGGCGCGTTGGCCGGCAGCGCGCTGGCGGTGAACATCATCGACATGCAAAGCCGCTGGGCGCTGGTGCTGATCCTGATCACCGGCACCCTGGCCGGTGCCGCGTGGGCCGGGCTGACCGCCTGGTTGCGCACGCGCTTCAACGCCAACGAGATCCTCACCAGCATCATGCTCAATTACATCGCCCTGAACCTGCTGCTGTTTTGTGTGCACGGGCCACTAAAGGACCCGGACGGGTTCAACTTTCCGCAGTCGGCGATGTTCGGCGATGCCAGCCGGTTGCCGTTGTTGATGGAGGACGGACGCGCCCACTTCGGCGTGTATTTCGCCCTGCTCGCCTTGGTGGCGGTGTGGGTGTTGTTGCAGAAGAGCTTCATAGGGTTCCAGATCAAAGTGCTCGGGCTGGACAAGCGCGCGGCCGGGTTCGTCGGTTTCCGCGAGAAGCGCCTGATCTGGCTCGCGCTGTTGATCAGTGGCGGGTTGGCGGGACTGGCCGGGGTCTGTGAAGTCACCGGGCCAATCGGCCAATTGGTGCCGCAGGTCTCGCCGGGCTACGGCTACGCGGCGATCACGGTCGCATTTCTCGGGCGGTTGAATCCGATCGGCATTCTGTTTTCCAGCCTGTTGATGGCGCTGCTGTACATCGGTGGGGAAAGCGCACAGATGAGCCTGAATCTGCCGCAAGCCATCACCCAGTTGTTCCAGGGAATGATGCTGTTTTTCCTGCTGGCCAGTGATGTGCTGATTCTCTATCGCCCGCGGTTGAACCTGCGCTGGACCCGCCGCGCACCCGCCAACGCCGTAAAGGCAGGAGCGCTGTGATGGATATTGATCTGCTGAGCAATATTTTCTACGCCATGGTCCGCTGCGGCACGCCCTTGCTGCTGGTGGCGCTGGGTGAACTGATCTGCGAGAAAAGCGGCGTGCTCAATCTGGGCCAGGAAGGAATGATGCTGTTTGGCGCGGTAATCGGTTTTATCGTCGCGTTCAGCACCGGCAACCTGTGGCTCGGCGTACTGCTGGCGATGCTTGCCGGGATGCTGTTGTCCTCGCTGTTCGCGTTGGTGGCGCTGGTGTTCAACGCGAATCAGGTGGCCACCGGGTTGGCGTTAACGATTTTCGGCGTAGGTCTTTCGACTTTTGTCGGGGCGGCGTGGGTCGGTAAACCGCTGGCGGGTTTCGAGCCGGTGGCGATCCCGTATTTGAGTGAAATTCCGCTGATCGGGCGGATGCTGTTTGCTCAGGATTTGCTGGTGTATTTGTCGTTCGCACTGTTTGCGCTGGTGGCGTGGGTGATTCTTAAAAGCCGTGTCGGGCTGATCGTTCAGGCGGTCGGCGAAAACCCGGACGCGGCCAGTGCCATGGGCCTGCCAGTGTTGGGCATACGGGCATTGGCGGTGCTGTTCGGCGGAGCGATGGCGGGATTGGCCGGAGCCTACTTGTCCCTGGCCTACACACCGATGTGGGCGGAAAACATGAGCGCCGGTCGCGGCTGGATCGCCCTTGCGCTGGTGGTGTTCGCCAGTTGGCGAGTGTGGCGCTTGTTGCTCGGCGCGTACCTGTTCGGGCTCGCCAGCATCCTGCATCTGGTGGCGCAGGGGTTGGGGCTGGCGATTCCGTCGAGTCTGCTGGCGATGCTGCCGTATGTCGCGACCATTGGGGTGTTGGTGTTGTTGTCGCGCGATGCGTTACGCACGCGGCTGTACGCGCCGGTGTCGTTGGGGCAGCCGTGGCAGGCTGGGCGTTAGCGTTAGTCATTAGGGCCCCTTCGCGGGCAAGCCTCGCTCCTACGGGGTTTCAGCCGTACAGACCATTGTGGTACGCCCCAAAACCTGTAGGAGCGAGGCTTGCCCGCGAAGGCGTCCGAACAGACAACAATGGACTCGACGCCTGGCGCCAGGCGTTGCAGCATAGTCCTGGCCAACGCGGTCTACTGACTCCACGATCCTCATTCATCAAGGAAGCCACTCATGTCCAAGGCAAAAACCGCACTCATCATCGGTGCCTCCCGGGGGCTGGGCCTCGGCCTTGTAAAGACCCTGCTGGCCGATGGCTGGCAAGTCACCGCCACCGTGCGCAATCCGCAAAATGCCGAAGCCTTGCAGGCCCTGGGCAAGGTGCGGATCGAGAAACTCGACATGGACGATCAGCAAGCGGTGATCGCCTTGAACCAGCAACTCAAAGGCGAAGTGTTCGACCTGCTGTTCGTCAATGCCGGGGTCAAGGGCCGGACGTGCAGACGCCAGGCGGCGCAACATTGGCCGAAGTCGGACAGTTGTTTTTCACCAATGCCGTAGCGCCGATCAACCTGGCCCAGCGCTTTGTCAGGCAGATTCGTCCGCAGACTGGCGTGCTGGCGTTCATGAGTTCGGTGCTCGGCAGCGTGACCATGCCGGACGCCCCGGAATTGGCGTTGTACAAGGCCAGCAAAGCCGCGCTGAACTCCATGACCAACAGTTTCGTCACGCAGCTGAACGAACAATTTTCCGATCAGAAACTCACCGTGCTGTCGCTGCACCCTGGTTGGGTGAAAACTGACATGGGCGGTGAAGGCGCCGATATCGATGTGCAGACCAGCACCCGCGGACTGGTTGATCAGGTGAATGCGTATGTCGGCAAGGGTGGGCATCATTTTGTGAATTACCGGGGTGAAACCATTCCCTGGTAAACACCATCGCCCCCTCTGTAGGAGCTGGCTTGCCAGCTACAGGGGTTTCGCGTCGTCTGGTCGGGCCGGGCTTGCCCCGCGATGTACTTTTGTTCGACACTTCGCACCTCGCCTCCCCGGCGACCCTGGATCAGCAGACAGGGCAACACTGAGCTGGCAACCCTGAACCCAACTTTCAGAGGAGCCGGCCAACATGCCTGCGACCCGTACCTGGTTAAAAAATCCCCTCGCCACTTTCACGGCTAACGGCCTCGATGCCCGTGGCGGTCTGGTGCTGCAAGACGGTGTGATCGTCGAGGTGCTCGGCCTGGGCCAGCAGCCTTCCACACCTTGCAATGAAGTCTTCGACGCCCGCGAGCATGTGATCCTGCCGGGGCTGATCAACACCCATCACCATTTCTATCAAACCCTGACCCGCGCTTGGGCCCCGGTGGTGAATGAGCCATTGTTCCCGTGGCTGAAAACCCTGTACCCGGTCTGGGCACGCCTGACCCCTGAAAAACTCGCCCTCGCCAGCAAAGTAGCGCTGGCCGAGTTGCTGCTGTCCGGCTGCACCACTGCCGCCGACCACCATTACCTGTTTCCACAAGGCCTGGAAAATGCGATCGACGTGCAAGTCGAGACCGTTCGCGAACTGGGCATGCGCGCCATGTTGACTCGCGGCTCCATGAGTCTCGGTGAAAAGGACGGCGGGCTGCCACCGCAGCAAACCGTGCAGGAAGGCCAGGTGATTCTCGACGACAGTCAGCGTCTGATCGCCGAGTACCACGAACGTGGCGACGGTGCGCAAATCCAGATCGCCCTGGCGCCCTGCTCGCCGTTCTCCGTCACCCCGGAAATCATGTCCGCCAGCGCTGAACTGGCGAACAAACTCGATGTGCGCCTGCACACGCACCTGGCGGAAACCCTCGACGAAGAAGACTTCTGCCTGCAACGCTTCGGCCTGCGTACCGTGGATTATCTGGACAGCGTAGGCTGGCTCGGGCCACGTACCTGGCTGGCCCACGGCATCCACTTCAACCCGGATGAAATCACCCGCCTCGGCGCCGCCGGCACCGGCATCTGCCATTGCCCTAGTTCGAACATGCGCCTGGCTTCCGGCATTTGCCCTAGCATCGAGCTGACCGACGCCGGTGCGCCGCTGGGCCTAGGCGTGGACGGCTCGGCCTCCAACGACGCGTCGAACATGATTCTCGAAGCGCGTCAGGCGCTGTACATCCAGCGCCTGCGTTATGGCGCCGAGAAGATCACCCCGGAACGCGTTCTGGGCTGGGCTACAAAAGGCTCGGCGCAGTTGCTCGGTCGCAGCGATATCGGTGAACTGGCCGTGGGCAAGCAAGCTGACCTGGCGCTGTTCAAACTGGATGAGCTGCGCTTCTCAGGCAGCCATGACCCGGTGTCGGCGCTCCTGCTGTGCGGCGCGGACCGGGCGGACCGGGTGATGGTCGGCGGCAAGTGGCGGGTGATCGATGGGCAGGTTGAAGGGCTGGATCTGAAGGGGTTGATTGCGGATCACAGCCAGGCGGCTCGACAGTTGATCGCGGGCACCTGAGGAACTGATCGTTCCCACGCTCTGCGTGGGAATGCAGCCCGGGACGCTCCGCGTCCCAAAGCGGACGCAGAGCGTCCATTGAGGCATTCCCACGCAGAGCGTGGGAACGATCACCCATCAACTACATGCCCAACAACGACAACATGATGAATGTCGCAAACAACACAAAGTGAGTCATGCCCTCGATGGCATTAGTTTCGCCATCGTTGAGATTGATCGCGCTGACGATCAGGGTGATGAAGATCATCACGGTCTGCACCGGGGTCATGGCCATTCTGAACGGCTGGCCGGTGTAGAGTGCCATCGCTTCCATCACCGGCACCGTCAGAATCACCGTCGACAGCGATGCGCCCAAGGCGATGTTAACCACCGACTGCATGCGGTTGGCCAGCGCCGCACGCAACGCGGTCAAAATCTCTGGCGCCGCGGAGATCGCCGCCACCAGGATCGCCGTGATCACTGGCGGTGCACCTGTTCCTTCCAGCCCCAGATCAAGGGTCTTGGACATCACCTCGGCCAATGCGCCAATCACCACCACGCCGAACACCAGAATGGCGATGGACAGTGTCAGGCTGACCGGTGCCGGCTCCACTTCCTGCGGTTCTTTCTTGCGCCGCTTGTCCGGATAGCTGTAGCTGAAGAAGTAGCTGTGCGGACCGACCTGCATGCGCAGGAACAAGGCGTATAGCACCACCATCGCGCCGATGGTGAACATCGAATAGAGCTTCCAGTGGGCTTCGGGAATGAACTCTGGCACCACCATCGACACACCCATGGCGGTGAGGATCATCACGCTGTAACTGCGCGCCGAGTCATCGTTGTAGGACTGTTCGCCATGCTTGAGCCCGCCCATCAACGCCGCCAGGCCGAGGATCCCGTTGATGTCGAGCATCACCGCCGAATAGATCGTGTCACGTACCAGGGTCGCGGAGGCTTCATTGCTCATCATGATCGCCAGTATCACCACTTCCACCAGCACCGCGGCCAGGGTCAGGATCATCGTGCCGTAAGGGTCCCCGACTTTTTCCGCCAGAAGTTCGGCCTGATGGGCGACGCGCATGGAAGCGGCAACGATGAACGCGATCAGCACCAATCCGCCGCTCAGCGCGACGCTCTTCCCGTTGTGCAGCAACCAATGTTCCAGCGGGAACGCAACAATGGCGGCGATCAGGGCCAGCAGCAGAAAGGTTTCTTGCTTGAGAATCGTGAGCATGGCGGGCCTTTTGCCGTGGAGGAGCGGATAAGCGACTGACTGCGGCGCGGCGCTAACGTTTCGTTAGACCTTAGCGCACCAGTGGATGGCATCCCATTTGGCATTTGCACTTTGTTGGCCTTGCGGGCCTCTTCGCGGGCAAGCCTCGCTCCTACAGGATTGGCTCGCTCTTGTAGGAGCGAGGCTTGCCCGCGAAGGCCATCACGCGGTTTCGACATTGTTGTCCTGTTGGTCAGCAATTTGCATTGACCCTGCCAACCTCACAACAACATGGAGTTCGAATTCATGCACAAACGTCCATTGAAGAAGCTGCTTTGCGCCATTACGGCGGCCATCGGTCTGAGCGCCAGCCTGACCGCCAGCGCCGCCGACCCGCTGAAAGTCGGCTTCGTCTATATCGGTCCGATCGGAGACCACGGCTGGACGTATCAGCATGAACAGGGGCGCAAGGCGCTGGCGGAAAAACTCGGCGCGCAGATCACCACCAACTACGTGGAAAACGTCGCCGAAGGTGCCGACGCCGAGCGGGTGATCCGCAACATGGCCAAGGACAAGTACGACCTGATTTTCACCACGTCCTTCGGCTATATGAACCCCACGCTCAAAGTTGCCAAACAATTTCCCAATGTGACCTTCGAACACGCCACCGGCTACAAGCAGGACAAGAATCTTGGCACCTATCTGGCACGCACCTACGAGGGCCGTTACGTCGGCGGTTTTCTCGCGGCGAAGATGACCAAGAGCAAAAAAATCGGCTACGTCGCCTCGTTTCCGATCCCGGAAGTGATCCGCGACATCAATGCCATTCAACTGGCCCTGAACAAGTACAACCCCGGCACCGAGATCAAAGTGGTGTGGGTCAACTCCTGGTTCGATCCGGGCAAGGAAGCCGACGCCGCGAACGCGCTGATCGACCAGGGCGTGGACGTGGTGTTCCAGCACACCGACAGCCCGGCACCGATCCAGGCCGCCGAACGTCGCGGTGTGTATGCCGTGGGCTACGCTTCGGACATGGCGCACTTTGGGCCCAAAGCGGTGCTGACTTCCATCGTCAATGACTGGGCGCCGCACTATCTTCAGGCGACCCAAAGCGTTATTGACCACAGCTGGAAATCCGAGGACTACTGGGGTGGTTTGAAGGAAGGCACGGTTGAATTGCCGATCAGCGATCTAGTGCCTGCGCCGGTGAAAGCCGAAGCCGAGCAGATCATCGCCGATATCAAGAGCGGTGCACTGCATCCGTTCACCGGGCCGATCAAGGATCAGGCCGGGGTCGAGAAAATTCCGGCGGGCGTGAGCGCGACGAATGCGCAACTGGCATCGATGAATTACTACGTGGAAGGCATGAAGGCCGAGATACCGAAGTAATCCCCCTTTTCTGATCGTTCCCACGCTCTGCGTGGGAATGCCTCAATGGACGCTCTGCGTCCGCTTTAGGGACGCGGAGCGTCCCGGGCTGCATTCCCACGCGGAGCGTGGGAACGATCATTACCGAGATAGCTCAACATGGACCAGCTCCCCGTCATCGACATCACCCCGCTCTACGGCGAAGACGCACACGCCTGGCAAACCGTCGCCACACAAATTGACCACGCCTGCCGCGAGTGGGGCTTTTTCTACATCAAGGGCCATCCGATTTCCGCCGCGCGCATCGACGCGGTGCTCGACAGCGCCAAGCGTTTTTTCGCCCAGTCTGCCGCCGAGAAGCTCAAGATCGACATCACCCAGACCCGCCACCATCGCGGTTACGGCGCGATTGCCACCGAGCAGCTCGACCCGAGCAAACCCAGTGACCTGAAAGAAACCTTTGACATGGGCCTGCACCTGCCGGCCGACCATCCCGACGTGCTTGCGGAAAAACCCTTGCGCGGCCCCAACCGCCATCCGACGATGCCGGGATGGGAAGCGTTGATGGAGCAGCACTACATCGATATGCAGGCGCTCGCGCAAACGCTGTTGCGGGCGATGACCCTGGCACTGGGCATCGGACGCGACTTTTTCGATTCGCGTTTCATTGAGCCAGTCAGCGTGCTGCGGATGATTCATTACCCCCCGCGCCATACCGCCAGTTCCGTCGAGCAACAAGGCGCCGGCACCCATACGGACTACGGCTGCATCACCCTGCTCTACCAGGATTCGGCCGGTGGCTTGCAAGTCAGGAACGTCAAAGGGGAATGGATCGATGCCCCACCGATCGAAGGCACATTCGTGGTCAATCTCGGCGACATGATGGCGCGCTGGAGCAATGATCGTTATCTGTCGACGCCGCACCGGGTGATCAGTCCGCTGGGAGTAGATCGCTATTCCATGCCGTTCTTCGCCGAGCCGCACCCCGACACCCGCATCGAATGCCTGCCCGGTTGTCAGGACAAACGGCATCCGGCGAAATATCCGACAACCACTTGCGCCGAATTCCTGCTCTCACGCTTCGCGGCTACCTACGCTTATCGACGGGAACAGGAAGCGGTGTAATGAACCTTTCGGTCAGGTTTTGCCAATTGTTTCTGCAAGCACCTGTAGAATGCCCGCCATCTGCACCTGATGAGAAAAGAATATGTACGACTGGCTGAACGCACTGCCCAAGGCAGAACTGCACTTGCACCTGGAGGGTTCGCTGGAGCCCGAGTTGCTGTTCGCCCTGGCCGAACGCAACAAGATCGCCCTGCCGTGGAGTGATGTCGAAACCCTGCGCAAGGCTTACGCTTTCAATAACCTGCAAGAATTCCTCGACCTGTATTACCAGGGCGCCGACGTGCTGCGCACTTCCCAGGATTTCTACGACCTGACCTGGGCCTACCTGCTGCGCTGTAAAGAACAGAATGTGATTCACACCGAACCGTTCTTCGACCCGCAAACCCACACCGACCGAGGCATCTCGTTCGAGGTGGTGCTCAACGGTATCGCCGCCGCATTAAAGGACGGTGAGCAGCAACTGGGTATCACCAGCGGTCTGATCCTGAGCTTCTTGCGCCACCTGAGCGAAGAGCAAGCCGAGAAAACCCTCGACCAGGCGCTGCCGTTCCGCGAGGCCTTTGTCGCCGTTGGGCTGGACAGCTCCGAGATGGGTCACCCGCCGAGCAAGTTCCAGCGCGTGTTCGACCGCGCGCGCGGTGAAGGCTTCCTGACCGTCGCCCACGCGGGTGAAGAAGGCCCGCCGGAGTACATCTGGGAAGCCCTCGACTTGCTGAAAATCCAGCGCATCGACCATGGCGTACGCGCCATTGAAGATGAGCGTTTGATGCAGCGCATCATCGACGAGCAGATCCCGCTGACCGTGTGCCCGCTGTCCAACACCAAGCTCTGCGTGTTCGATCACATGTCGCAGCACAACATTCTCGACATGCTCGAACGTGGCGTGAAAGTGACCGTAAACTCTGATGACCCGGCGTACTTCGGCGGTTATGTCACCGAGAACTTCCATGCGCTGTATACCGATCTGGGGATGACCCAGGACCAGGCCAAGCGACTGGCACAGAACAGCCTGGATGCGCGACTGGTCAAACCGTAAGCCTCGCCTCAACCACTGATCGTTCCCATGCTCTGCGTGGGAATGCCTCTACGGACGCTCTGCGTCCGCTTGTGGGACGCGGAGCGTCCCGGGCTGCATTCCCACGCGGAGCGTGGGAACGATCAAGACTCCATCGCGAGCAAGCTTCGCTCCTAGAGCGCCATTTCCAGCTCGGTTTCCTTGGCGAACCGGAGGATTTCACGCTGACCGGCAGCGGTAACGTGCAAGGCCCGCGAATCGCTGGGCAGGCTCAACCAGCCGGACTGCATGAACAACTGCAACAACGCCGCACCCAGTGACCCGCCCATGTGCGGGCGTCTTTCGCTCCAGTCAGGACACGCACACGCAGACTTGCCATTGCGATGGGCCAGCGCCTGGATGAATACACCTCGCGCCGCCAACTCGGTAGAGCCCTTGAGTGTAATCGTGACCCGCCGATCGAACTGTTCGATCCAGCCCGCATCCAGCAAACGCTGGTACAGGTCCGCGGCCAGCGTACCTCCCAGATGGTCGTCGCAAAGCCGGGCACGCAACAAGGACGATTGCCTGGCCTGAGGTTTAGCAAGGGGCGCGGTGTGTTTGAAAATATCAGGAATTTCCTGGGGCATGCTGGCCAACGTAGCACTTGCCAGTGCTTCGATCGCGGCACCGACTTCGGGGGCGGCCAGGCGGAAGAAGCGCTTGCGTCCCCGGGTCTCGACTTTCAACAGACCACCGGCGGACAAGCGTCCGAGGTGGGCGCAGGCCGAAGACGGGGACAGACCGGCCAACAGGGCCAGATCTTCGGCTTGCCGCGCCGAGCCGTCCATCAAGGCCCACATTATTGCGCTGCGCTTTGGGTCAGCCAGTAACGTGGCTATCTGGCTGATGCAAGGTGCATGTTCCATGAATTCACTCCCTGTTGAATCGTTTCGTCTACTGCTCAGAGATATCTTGACCAGAAACGTGCCGTCGGCCAAGACGAAGAAACCGCCATAAACCGTGCAAAGCCATCGTCCACCTCAGCCATCTTCGGGCAACGCTTGAAGAGGTCTGGCGATGAGGCATGGGACAAGGATGAATCCCGCGTGGCTTCGCTACTGCGATTGACGGCGCGTACATGAGGCGAGCGCTAGTATAGGCGTGCGGATCACCGGTTCCTGTCCTCCGCAAACCGTTGAAGCTGATAGTTCCTGCGGGAAATTTCGCTTTTTTCATGCGACTAAGGATCGATTCCCGAGATCCCCGGAAAATGACTGCTCAACAGGGCGCATCGGCTGGCAAGCATTTCCCGCAACAGGTTCACCGGCTTACTCAATTGTGCGCGATGGGCGCACAACAAATTCAGCGGTGCGCTCTCGCAGAGCAGTTCCGGCATCAACACTTTCAGTCGACCAGCGAGCACATCGCCGGCCACATCGAGCCAGGACTTGTAGGCGATCCCGGCGCCCGCCACGGCCCACAGCCGCACGACATCGGCATCGTCACTGAAACGATCACCGCTGACGGTCAGGCCGACCTCGCGTTTGCCGTCGTGGAAACTCCAGTGATCGTGGACCCGGCTTCCGAGCATGAACAGAAGGCAATTGTGCTGAGCCAATTGCTCCAGTTGCCGCGGTTCGCCATGCCGTGTCAGGTAACTCGGTGCCGCGCAGAGCACGCGCCGGTTCTGCGGGGCAATGGGCAACGCCACAAGACTGGAGTCCTCGGGCTCCCCGTAGCGTAGGGCGATGTCCACCGGTTGCCGGAACAGATCAGCGATACGGTCACCGAGCAACAAGCGCACGGTGAGCTTGGGGTGCTCGCGTTGAAACTCGTCCAGCCAGGGCAGCAGCAAGTTACGACCGAAGTCCGACGGTGCCGACAACTGCAACACGCCGCTGACCTGATCCTGGCTACTGGCCAATAAACGCCGGCCCTCGTCGAGGTTGCTCAGGGCCGTCCGGGCATATTCAAGGAAACCTTCGCCTTCGGCGGTCAGGCGCAGGCTGCGGGTCGAACGGGCGAGCAAGCGTGCGCCGAGCTGCTGTTCGATGCGTTTCAATGCGGCACTGGCCACCGCCGCCGACATGTCCATGCCCCGCGCCGCCGCCGACAGACTGCCCAGGTCCGCCGCCCGAACGAACAGCTGCAAGTCATCGAAACGCAGCATCGCAAGCTCCAATTATCAAAAAAACATTGAAAGAGACTGCTCTTTTAGCGGGTTTTATCTTCAGGAGAAATAGCCAATCATCTGCCCCATCGACATCTCTGCTTTATTACTGTCTGGAGCCCTCATGAAAGCCATCGCCTATTACGCATCCCTGCCGATCAGCGACGAAAAATCCCTGCAAGACATCGAACTGCCGGCGCCCGTCGCCGGGCCTCGGGACTTGCTGGTGGAGGTCAAAGCCATTTCGGTCAACCCGGTGGACACCAAGGTCCGCCAGAATGTCCAGCCTGAAGGTGGCGCAGCAAAAGTGCTGGGCTGGGATGTGGCCGGTGTCGTCAAAGCAGTCGGCCGTGAAGTGACGCTGTTCAGGGCCGGCGACAAGGTGTACTACGCCGGTTCCATCGCCCGCGCCGGTGGCAACAGCGAACTGCATGTGGTGGATGAGCGGATCGTCGGCCACATGCCGAAAACCCTGGGTTTCGCCGAAGCCGCCGCCCTGCCGTTGACCGCGATCACCGCGTGGGAATTGCTTTTCGAACGTCTGCAAGTACGTGAAGGTAAGACCGATGAAGGCCAGAGCCTGCTGATCGTCGGTGCCGCCGGCGGTGTTGGCTCGATTCTTACGCAGTTGGCGAAACAGCTCACCGCTCTGAAGGTCATCGGCACTGCTTCGCGTGCGCAAACCCAGAGCTGGGTGAAGGACCTGGGCGCCGATAGGGTGATCGATCACAGCCAGCCGCTGAGTGAAGAACTCAAGCGCGCGGGCATCCATCAGGTGTCTCACGTCGCCAGCCTGACCCAGACCGATCATCACCTGGATCAATTGGTCGAGGCGCTGGCGCCGCAAGGCAAACTGGCACTGATCGATGACCCGAAAGCCCTGGACGTGACCAAGCTCAAGCGCAAGAGCCTGTCCTTGCACTGGGAGTTCATGTACACCCGCTCGCTGTTCGAAACCGCGGACATGATCGAACAGCACAAACTGCTCAACCGCGTGGCACAGTTGATCGACGCTGGGACGTTGAAAACCACGGTCGGCGAGCACTTCGGCACCATTAATGCCGCCAATCTGCGTCGTGCGCATGCCCTGTTGGAAAGCGGAAAATCCAAGGGCAAGATCGTGCTGGAAGGGTTTTAAGCCTGTAGGAGCCGGCTTGCTGGCGAAGGCGGTGGGTCAGGCGCCGTCATTGTTGACTGGGCTGCCGTCTTCGCTGGCAAGCCAGCTCCTACAAGTTTGTATTGCGGCTACGGCGGCGATTTTTGCCGTCAGTCCGAAGGTTGACCCATGTCACAATGGTGATCGTATTCAGGACTACAATCGAAATCTCTGCGAGACACTCTTTTACTTGAGGAGGTCAGTAATGAAGATCCTGATAAAAGAATTGGCAAAATCCCAGTGGCAGGTCCGTCTTGACCAACATGCGGTGACTTTCCGCAGTGAAGCCGAAGCTCGAGCCTTCACCAATACTCTTGAAGCGCGCCTGCACGCGCCCCATCAGATTCCCGACCGTCAGCAGCGTGCTGTTGGCTGAGTCCGTCCTCAGACCTGGGCTTGCACCAGTGCCCGGGCATTTTGCAAACGCCGGGTGAGCATCGCTGCGCTCACCACCAGAATCCCGCACAGGCTGATGACCATGGCCATCGGCATGGCGCTGCCGTCGTGCAAAACGCCCACCAGCGCCGTGGCGCCGGCCGCCACACTGAATTGCAGGCAACCAAGCAACGCCGAAGCACTGCCGGCGCGAGCGCCCTGCCCGTTCATGGCGCAGGCCGAGGCATTGGGAAGGATGCAACCGAGACTGGCGATACAAACGAACAGCGGAATCAGCAGCGGCCACAGTTGAGTAGTGTGCAATGCACTCACGGCAAGCAGGGTCAGACCAGCACCGAGGTAAACCCATACTGCACGCGCCAGCAGGAACGCCGGCCCGCGCTTGGCCAGCAGCCGCGCGTTGAGCTGCGCCACCAGAATGAAGCCGGCGGCATTAGTGCCGAAAAACCAGCCGAAATGCTCGGCCGCAACGCCATAGAGCTTGATGAAGACGAATGGCGATCCGGCGATGTAGGCAAACATGCCGGCAATGGCGATACCGCCGGTCAAGGCATGGCCGAGGTATACCGGGTCCGCGAGCAACCTACCGTACTGACGCAGCGCCCCGGACAACGGCTGACGTGGCACATGAGCCGGCAAGCTTTCCGGCAGGCCGAGGGCAACGGCCAATCCCGCCAATGCGCTGAAACCGGTCAGCACCAGAAAGATCGACTGCCAACCGGTGGTGTTGACCAGCAAGCCGCCAAGCATCGGCGCGAGAATCGGCGCCAGTCCCATCACCAGCATCAATTGCGAAAAGACTTTTGCCGACCCCACCGCATCGCATTTGTCGCTGACTACCGCCCGGGAAATCACCATCCCTGCACAGCCACCCAGCGCCTGGATAAATCGTGCAGCGATCAACCATTGAAGGTTTGGCGCATAAGCGCACGCCAACGAAGCCGCGGTAAACAGCCCGACACCGGTCAGCAACGGAATGCGTCGACCGAAACGATCCGCCACCGGTCCGTAAGCCAGTTGACCGATGGACAAGCCGAGGAAATACGCCGCCAGGGTCAACTGAACGTGTTTTTCGTCGGTGCCGAAGGCCAGCGCCATGGCCGGGAACGCTGGCAAATAAAAATCGATCGCCAGCGGACCGAAAGCGCTCAAGGCACCGAGAATGAGAATAATACGTAAGTTCATCAGGCATCCAGTTGGACAGAGGTCGGCAGCCCGACAGTCTAGCCGCGCATGGACGCCTTGAACATTCCGATAGCTCGCTAACTATTAAAAAGGTCAGGCCAGCTTCACGCCGTAGCCTTCTTCGCTGATCAGCGCGATCACCTGGTCGGCGCTCAACACCGACTCGATGCCGACTTCTTTCGCCCCCAGATCGACGCGCACACTGGCCGCCGGGTCTTTGGCCTGCACAGCTTGAGTGATGGCCTTGACGCAGTGACCGCAGGACATGCCTTCAACATTGAACACTTGCATGGGATGGCTCCTTAAATGAGGCTTCCGAATAATGAGGCTTTCGAGTGAGGTTGCGAGCAGTGTCGAGCTTGCCACCATGGCAAGGTCAAGTTCTGCAGTGATCTGCCGGGCTGGCAATCGGTGCTGCGCTCGGCCAAGCTGCGTCCATCAATGACTCGATCTCGGGAGATTCAGCCATGCGCTGGTCAGCTTTCAGCCTGTTTGGCTTCCTCAGCCTTTTCGCCGCGATGCCTTCGGCCCATGCCGCCGGGGAAGACTATGGCGTGCTGATCATTTCCCGTGAACGGCTTGAAGTCGCGACGAACTGCGAGATCGGCGTGTACATCCACGATCAGCTGTCGGCGCGGCTGTTCCCGGAGCAAAGCACCTCGTTCAACTTGCCGCCGGGCAATGTGTCCCTGCGCCTCAAGCTGCTACCGGGCCAGGCACCGGGCTGCAACCCGGGGATACTGGCGCCGGGATCGCAGAACATCACGCTGCGCGCGGGGGAGGTACAAAAGTACCGGATCGCGATGACGCAGGAAGGGATGTACCTCAAGCGCGCAGGCTTGGGTTACTAACACAAAACCCTGTGGGAACTGCGACAATTTGCAGATTGGTGCTTGACCTTGCCAGCATGGCAAGGTTGATCCTGTAGACATCTTCTACAGGGAGCGTGCCCCATGTCCGAATCCACTACTTTCGATCTGCCGATTGCCGGCATGACCTGCGCCAGTTGCGCCGGGCGTGTCGAGCGTGCCTTGAGCAAAGTCCTGGGTGCCAGTGCCGTCAGTGTCAATCTGGCCACTGAACAGGCGCGGGTTCAGGCGCCAACCGGCAGCCTGCCGGCCTTGATGGAGGCCGTGGAAAATGCCGGTTACAGCGTGCCGCAGCAGAGTCTGGAACTGAGCATCGATGGCATGACCTGCGCCTCCTGCGTAGGCCGCGTCGAACGGGCGCTGAACAAAGTGCCGGGGGTGAAGAGCGTCAGCGTGAATCTGGCCAACGAACGCGCGCATCTGGAACTGCTCGGACAGGTCGATGCGCAAACCTTGATCGCCGCTGTGACCAAGGCCGGTTACGCCGCCAGCGTCTGGGAAGCCGATCATCCACCCACCGATACCCAACAGACCCGCCTGCACCGTGAGCGCTGGGCCTTGATTGCGGCCATCGCCCTCGCCTTGCCGCTGGTATTGCCGATGCTGCTGCAACCGTTCGGCGTGCACTGGATGCTCCCGGCCTGGGCGCAGTTCGCACTGGCCACGCCGGTGCAATTCATCTTCGGCGCACGGTTTTACGTCGCTGCGTGGAAAGCCGTGCGCGCCGGTGCCGGCAACATGGATTTGCTGGTCGCCCTGGGCACCAGCGCCGGGTATGGCTTGAGTGTCTACGAATGGGCCACCGCCGCCGGGCGCATGCCGCACTTGTATTTCGAAGCTTCTGCGGTGGTCATCGCCTTGGTGTTGCTGGGCAAATACTTGGAAAGCCGCGCCAAGCGTCAGACCGCCAGCGCCATCCGCGCCCTTGAAGCGCTGCGCCCGGAGCGGGCGATTCAGGTGATTGACGGCCGCGAGCAGGACGTCGCCATCAGCGGCCTGCGCCTTGATGATCTGGTCCTGGTCAAACCCGGTGAGCGCTTCCCGGTGGACGGTGAAGTGGTCGAAGGCCAGAGCCATGCCGACGAAGCGTTAATCAGTGGCGAAAGCCTGCCGGTGCCCAAGCAACCCGGCGATAAAGTCACCGGCGGCGCGATCAATGGCGAAGGTCGCTTGCTGGTTCGCACTCAGGCGCTCGGCGCGGAAACCGTGCTGGCGCGGATTATTCGTCTGGTGGAAGACGCTCAGGCGGCTAAAGCGCCGATCCAGAAACTGGTGGATAAAGTCAGCCAGATCTTCGTGCCGGTAGTCCTGCTGCTGGCTTTGGCGACCTTGATTGGCTGGTGGCTATACGGCGCGCCCCTCGAAACCGCGCTGATCAATGCTGTCGCGGTATTGGTGATCGCTTGCCCTTGCGCGCTGGGGCTGGCCACGCCGACGGCGATCATGGCCGGCACCGGGGTGGCGGCGCGTTACGGGATTCTGATCAAGGACGCCGAAGCGCTGGAACGCGCACACGAAGTCAGTTCGGTGGTGTTTGACAAGACTGGCACGCTGACCTCGGGCGCCCCGCGCATCGCACACTTGAGTGCCATCGACGGCGACGATGCCAGCCTGCTGCAATTGGCCGGTGCCCTGCAACGCGGTAGCGAGCATCCGTTGGCCAAGGCTGTGCTGGACGCGTGCAATGAACGCAGTTTGATTGTGGCCGATGTCACTGACAGCCAATCCCTGACCGGTCGAGGCATTGCCGGTAGTCTCAATGGCCGGCGGCTGGCTCTCGGCAATCGACGTCTTTTAGAAGAGAGCGGATTGAGCGCAGGTGATCTGGCCGATTCGGCCATCGCGTGGGAAACCGAAGGTCGGACCCTGTCCTGGCTGATCGAGCAAAGCCCCGTGCCGCGAGTATTAGGCCTGTTCGCCTTCGGTGACACCCTCAAGCCCGGCGCGCTGCAAGCCGTGCAACAACTCAGCGCGCGCCACATCAGCTGCCACCTGCTGACCGGTGACAATCGTGGCAGTGCCAAAGTGGTGGCCGATGCTTTGGGCATCACCAACGTGCATGCCGAAGTACTACCGGCGGACAAAGCCGCCGAGGTCGCTGCGCTGAAAAAAAACGGTGTGGTGGCAATGGTTGGTGACGGTATCAACGATGCACCGGCATTGGCGGCCGCCGATATTGGCATCGCCATGGGCGGCGGTACTGACGTGGCCATGCACGCCGCCGGAATCACTCTGATGCGCGGCGATCCGCGCCTGGTGCCGGCGGCGCTGGAGATCAGCCGCAAGACCTACGCGAAGATCCGGCAAAACCTGTTCTGGGCCTTTGTCTATAACCTCATCGGCATTCCATTGGCGGCCTTCGGCTTCCTCAACCCGGTGCTGGCCGGTGCGGCGATGGCGTTGTCGAGCGTCAGCGTGGTGAGCAATGCGCTACTGTTGAAAACCTGGAAACCCGAGGAAATGGAGGACAACCGATGAACATCGGCCAAGCGGCCCGCCACAGCGGCCTGAGTGCGAAGATGATCCGTTATTACGAGTCCATCGGCTTGCTCAAGACTGCCCATCGTACTGACAGCGGTTACCGGGTGTACGGCGACGATGACCTGCATACCCTGGCGTTCATCAAGCGCTCCCGGGACTTGGGATTTTCCCTGGAAGAAGTCGGCAAGCTGCTGACGCTTTGGCAGGACCGACAGCGTGCCAGCGCCGATGTAAAGGCATTGGCCCGACAGCACATCGAAGAACTGAACCAGAAGATCCGTGAACTCGGTCAATTGCGCGATACGCTGCAGGATCTGGTCGAGCATTGTCAGGGCGATCACCGGCCCGATTGTCCGATTCTCAAGAATCTGGAGTCGGGGTGTTGTGCTGAATTGGTGCGTATATGACACATAAGTGTTGAATAAACGGACGCTTTCGCGGGCAAGCCTCGCTCCTACAGGAGCACGCGTCATCCTTGTAGGAGCGAGGCTTGCCCGCGATGGCGGTCTGTCAGGCAACATTGATCGAACCCGCATTCACAAAAAAACCGGCCGAAGCCGGTTTTTTTTCGATCAACCAATCACTGCATCCAAGGTGGAGGCGGTTCTTCGGTTTTGCCCGGTGGCGCATCGTCCGCAGCACGGGCCGCTTGCTTGCGCTCTTCATCCAGGCGTGCGGCCTCGATCTCGCGCATGATGCCGCCCACATCGGCCAACTCTTCGGGTTCGTCGAACTCGCCGGTCAGGACGCTCGCCGGGTGCAACGTACCCGCCTCGTACAAGGCCCACATTTCCTTGGCATACCGGGTCTTCTTCAACTCCGGCGCAAACCGCCCGAAGTAGGACGCCATGTTGCCCACGTCCCGCTCCAGCATGTTGAACGCGTGGTTGTTGCCCGCCGCGTCCACCGCTTGCGGCAGGTCGATGATCACCGGGCCGGTCGGAGTCAGCAGCACGTTGAACTCGGAAAGGTCACCGTGCACCAGACCGGTACACAACATCAGCACGATCTGCGAAATCAGAAACGCGTGATACTCGCGTGCCTGGTCCGGCTCCAGCACCACGTCGTTCAGACGCGGCGCGGCATCACCGTACTCGTCTGCCACCAGCTCCATCAGCAGTACGCCTTCGAGGAAGTCGTAAGGCTTTGGCACCCGCACACCGGCATTAGCCAAACGGAACAGTGCCGCTACTTCGGCGTTCTGCCAGGCGTCTTCGGTTTCTTTCTTGCCGAACTTGGAGCCCTTGGCCATCGCCCGGGCCTGACGGCTGTTGCGCACCTTGCGGCCTTCCTGATACTCGGCCGCCTGACGAAAACTGCGTTTGTTCGCCTCCTTGTAGACCTTCGCGCAACGTAACTGGTTACCGCAGCGCACCACGTAAACAGCTGCTTCTTTACCACTCATGAGTGGGCGCAGCACCTCGTCGACCAGACCGTCCTCGATCAGGGGTTCAATGCGTTTTGGAGTCTTCATCAGCTTTTATTGTGGGTCCTTTATTACCAAACACGCGAAAGTCATTCGTTATACGGCAATCCATCCAATCGGGGGAGGGGGTGCCGACGTACCGTTCGCGGGTTTTTTCACGACAGCCCTCAATTTCCGCAGGCAACAGCCGAAGTCCTGAGTGACAAACTGATTTGTCCGACAATCGTTTCCCTGACAAAAACGATGCCGCACTCACGGAAACGGGTTGATAGACAACGTTTACGGCTGCCAATAAACCGCGAGTCATCTGCACTGCGTGGGCCTACAAGAAAATCTGGAGCGCGGATGAACATCAAACAGAAGTTGACCTGGGCGTTTGCAATAATCGCCTGTTTGCCCGTGGTGCTGGTCGCCACCCTCGTCGTGCTGAACTTGCGCAGTGATGCCAAGGACGAATTCGTCGATAGCAGCGGTCGCGAAATCCGTCAGGTCAGCAATGCCATGCAATTGTTCTTCGACGGCATCAGCCAGAACGTCGAGTACCTGGCCAAACAACCGCTGATCAAAAACTCCGACGACAGCCTCAAGACCTACATGAGTGCCAACGCTGAAAGCATTCCTCAGGGCGAGATGGACAAAAAAGTCTTCGGCCTCCTGCAGGACCTGGGTAACAGCCATCCGTCCTACGCCTATGCCATTCTCGGCACCGCTGCCGGTGGTTATGTGTCGTGGCCGGACGATGCCAAGCTCAGCAATTACGACCCGCGCCAGCGCCCGTGGTACAAGGCGGCCCAGGCCAAACCGGGCAAGCCGTTGCGCACCGAAGCCTACTATTGGGCCCAGGATGATGCGACATACGTCAGTACCGTGCGCACCATCGACAACAAGTTAGGCACCAACGGTGGCGTGGTCAGCATCGACGTTACACTCAAGCAGCTCACCGAAATCGTCAAACAGATCAAGCTCGGCGAAACCGGCTACCTGATGCTGCTGGAAAACACCGGCACCGTGCTGGTCGATCCGAAGCAACCGGAGCACAACTTCAAGGCCCTGAGCAGCCTCGGCGAAGGCTATGCACAACTGGCAAAGGCCGGCAAAGGCATGGTCGAAGTCGAACTCAACGGCGAACGCTACATGGCCAATGTCTGGCCGTCGGAGCAACTGGGCTGGACCTTCGTCGGCCTGATCAAACAAAACGACGTGATGAACACTGCGACGCAACTGACCTGGTTGATCGCGATCATCGCAGCCGTGCTGGCGGTGGTCTTCGCCATCGTCGGCGCCAGTTTCGCCAGCGTCATCGTACGTCCGATTCGCAGCGTGGCCGACGGCCTGGAAGGCATCGCCCAAGGTGAAGGCGACCTGACCAAGAACCTGCAAATCCGTGGCAGCGACGAAACCGCGCAACTGGCCAACTGGTTCAACCAGTTCCTGACCGCGATCCGCAACCTGATCCAGAACATCGGCGGCGCCGCGACCAAAATCCTGGCCACCTCCAAAAGCTCGACCCAGGTATCCAGCGACATGGCTGAAGCCGCCGGGCGCCAGCGTGAAGCGGTGGACATGGTGTCCACGGCGTTCCACGAAATGGTCGCCACCGCCAACGAAGTAGCGCGCTCGTGCAGCCAGGCCGCCGAGTCTGCCGACAGTGGCCAGCGTCAGGCCCGCGAAGGTCAGCAACAGATCGATGCCGCTGTGAGCAGCGTGGATCGCCTGAGCCAGGAAATCGAACAGTCGGCCCAGTCGATGCAACAGCTGGAGCGCGACAGCAATGACATTCAGTCAATCCTCGGCACCATTCGCTCGATCGCCGAACAAACCAACCTGCTGGCGCTGAACGCGGCCATTGAAGCGGCGCGCGCCGGTGAGCAAGGTCGTGGTTTTGCGGTGGTGGCGGACGAAGTGCGGGCGCTGGCCAAGCGCACGGCCGATTCCACGGCGGAAATCGACGGGCTGCTCGGCAATCTGGCCAAACGCACCAGCCAGGTGACGCAGCAGATGCATGCAAGCCTGGAAGTGTCGCAGCAATCGGTGACGCGCATCGGTGAAGCGCGCAGCAGTTTCGGGCAGATTCGCGAATCGGTGGACGTGATCCGCGACATGAACACCCAGATCGCCACGGCGGCGGAGCAACAGCACCAAGTGGCCGAAGACATCAACCGGCACATCAGCCAGATCCATGGCGATGCGCAATTGGTGGCGGAACTGGCGAACTCGGCGCGACTGGATTCCCAGAGCCTGGCCGGGTTGTCGAATGAGCTGGACGGGTTGGTGCGCCGGTTCCGTACCTGATCCAAGGCCATTCGCGGGCAAGCCTCGCTCCTACAAGGGTACGCCTCATTCCGTAGGAGCGAGGCTTGCCCGCGAAGGGGCCATCACTGCCGAAACAACTCTCCCGGGGTAAATCCGAATAACCCCTTGAACGCCGCAATAAACGCTGAAGTCGAGTCATACCCACAGGCCAGCGCGGCATTGGTCACGCTGTCCCCCTCCTCCAGCAAACTCAACGACGACAACAACCGCATGCGCTGACGCCAGCCACGAAAGCTCAATCCGGTTTCGCGCTGGAACAGGCGCATAAGGGTTTTTTCCGACATGCCCAAACGCTCTGCCCATTCCTGCAAGGTCACGTTGCGCTCAGGGTTTTCGATCAGTTCGTTGCACAACCCCAGCAACCGTTGATGGCGGGGCAACGGCAGGGAGAACCCGACTTCCGGCAACGTCGCCAACTGATCCAGCAACACTCCTACCAATCGCGCTTCCTGACTGTCGCCCTGCGGATACTCCGCGGGCAGCAGGCAAAAACTCTTGATCAGCTCCCGCGCCAGCGGCGTCACTTCCAGCACCCGGCACCGGCCGTCCGCCCACTGACAATCCTCGCGACGCACATACAGACTGCGCATCTCGGCACGCATCGACGTCACCACCTGGTGTTCAAGATCCGCCGGAATCCAGATCCCCCACTGCGGCGGCGCAAAGAAACTGCCCTCGGCGGTATGCACGCCGAGAACGCCGCTGATGGCGTACGAAAACTGCACCCAGTCGTGGCGATGGGAGGCTGTCCAAGAACCGGCATTGAGGCTCTCTACACGGGCGTACAGCGGGCGCGGCAGGGCTGTAATGGGTGGAATGCTTCGCTCGAGGGATGTTTGTCCGTTAGTCGGCATTGACTGGCCTTATGTTGCTGGACGACTCATGAGGCGACGCTAAGCCATGTTACAAATCTATTCAACACCGGGTATTCATCATCGTTCAATGATGGCGGTCACACCCTGCCCACCCGCAGCGCAGATTGAGATAAGGCCCCGCCCCTTCCCGGCCGCATCCAGTAGCTTCGCCAGATTGGCAACAATACGGCCGCCCGTGGCGGCGAACGGGTGCCCCGCCGCCAGCGAACTGCCTTTGACGTTGAGTCGACTGCGATCGATCGAGCCCAGCGGCGCATCGAGGCCGAGGCGGCTTTTGCAGTAGTCCGGATCCTCCCAGGCCTTCAGCGTGCACAGCACTTGCGCGGCGAAGGCTTCGTGGATTCGTAGTAGTCGAAGTCCTGCAGGGTCAGGCCGTTGCGCGCCAGCAATCGCGGCACCGCATACACCGGCGCCATCAACAATCCTTCGGCACCGTTGACGAAATCCACTGCCGCCGCCTCGCCGTCGCGCAGGTAGGCGAGAATTGGCAAGCCGCGTTCTCTGGCCCATTCCTCACTGCCCAGCAGCACCAGCGACGCGCCATCGGTCAGTGGTGTGGAGTTACCGGCGGTCAGGGTGCCCTTGGCACTTTTTTCGAACGCCGTTTTCAGCGAAGCGAGTTTTGCCAGAGTCAGGTCCGGGCGCAGGTTGTTGTCGCGGTTGAGGCCGAGAAACGGCGTCATCAAATCGTTGTGCCAACCCTCGGCATAGGACGCGGCCATTTTTTGATGGCTTTCCAGGGCCAGTTGATCCTGTGCTTCACGGGAAATACTCCAGGTCTGCGCCATCAACTCGCAATGCTGGCCCATGGACAAACCGGTACGCGGCTCACCGTTGCGCGGGAACTCGGGGATCAGGTGTCGGGGGCGCAATTGCAGGAAAGTTTTCAGTTTGTCGGCGGCGGTCTTGGCGCGGTTGGCTTGCAGCAGGACTTTGCGCAGCCCCTCGCTGACACTGATCGGCGCATCGGAGGTGGTATCGACGCCACCGGCAATGCCGCACTCGATCTGGCCCAGGGCAATCTTGTTCGCCACTAGCAATGCCGCTTCCAGCCCGGTGCCGCAGGCTTGCTGAATGTCATAGGCGGGCGTCGAGGGCGACAGCCGCGAACCGAGCACACACTCGCGGGTCAGGTTCATGTCCCGCGACAGCTTGAGCACTGCCCCTGCGACCACTTCGCCGATACGCAGGCCGTGCAAGTTGTAGCGCTCGATCAAACCTTCGAGCGCGGCAGTGAGCATGTCCTGGTTGCTGGCGGTGGCGTAGGGCCCGTTGGAACGGGCGAAGGGAATCCGGTTACCACCGATGATCGCGACGCGGCGCAGTTGAGTCATGAAAAGCTCCTGATGAGTACGTGATCACCGATCCCCGTAGGAGCGAAGCTTGCTCGCGAAGGCGGTGTGTCAGCTACATTCATTTCAACTGACACACCTTCGCGAGCAAGCTTCGCTCCTACAGGGATTGCGTTGCCATCACCTGAGCGTAGGCCTTATCCCGTGGATCGAACGACTGATCGCCATTCATGGTCCACACTTTGAACCCCAGCTGCTGGAGTGCGTTCCATGTCTGACCGCTATATCGAATTCGCCAATTCATCCATCGGTCATCGTCTGGTCGGGGCCTTGGGCCTGCCTTCGCCGGTTCGCCTGGAACGCTGGCAAGCGGGCCGGCTGCGTCCGGTCGACGGTGCATTGCTGATCGGTGGCGGGCCGCTGGCGGAGAAAGTCAGTGCGTTTGCCAACCGCCTGACCGACGCGATCTTCAGCTACGGCACAGACCCTTCGATGGCGACGGCCTGGATTCCCGGCCACGGCCCGAAACTCAAAGCCGTGGTGTTCGATGCCAGCGATCTGCTGCAGACCGACCAGCTCAAACAGCTGCGCGAATTCTTCCAGCCGCTGATGAAGAACCTCGATCACTGTGCGCACCTGGTGATTTTGGGCCGTGATCCGCAGACCTTGAGCGACCCGTTCGCTGCCAGTGCGCAGCGTGCCCTGGAAGGTTTCAGCCGCTCGCTGGCCAAGGAACTGCGCAGCGGTGGCACCTTGCAACTGGTCTACGTCGGTGTGGGCGCCGAAGATCAACTCGAAGGCCCGCTGCGGTTTTTCCTCTCGCCAAAAAGCGCTTTCGTCTCCGGGCAAGTGATTCGCCTGAATGCCTGTGACACACAGGTCACGGACTGGACGCGCCCGCTGGCCGGGCGCAAGGCACTGGTCACCGGCGCGGCACGAGGCATCGGCGCCTCCATTGCCGAAACCCTGGCCCGTGACGGCGCCGACGTCATCCTGCTCGATGTCCCACCGGCCAAAAGCGATCTCGAAGCCCTCGCCGCACGCCTCGGCGGGCGCAGCATCACGCTGGATATTTGCGCCGAAGATGCCGCCACGCAATTGGTCGAACAGTTGCCCGACGGCATCGATATCGTGGTGCACAACGCCGGTATCACCCGGGATAAAACCCTGGCCAATATGACCCCGGATTTCTGGGACGCGGTGCTCGCGGTCAACCTCAACGCCCCGCAAGTGCTGACCAAAGCCCTGCTCGATAACGGCACGTTGCGCGACAACGGCCGGGTGATTCTGCTGGCATCGATCAGCGGCATCGCCGGCAATCGCGGGCAAACCAATTACGCGGCGAGCAAGGCCGGATTGATCGGTCTGGCGCAAGCCTGGGCGCCTTTGCTGCAGGAACGGGGCATCAGCATCAACGCCGTAGCCCCCGGTTTTATCGAAACCCAAATGACCGCACGCGTTCCGTTCGGCCTGCGCGAGGCCGGGCGACGCATGAGTTCGCTGGGCCAGGGTGGCCTGCCGCAGGACGTGGCTGAAGCGGTGGCGTGGCTTGCGCAACCGGGCACCGGCGCCTTCACCGGGCAGGCCTTGCGCGTCTGCGGGCAAAGTGTTCTGGGGGCTTAGGTATGATCACCGACTGGCACACACTCAACCGCGAACCCGGCCTGCCGGCGTTGTATATGAAAGCTGCGACGCGGCGAAAAATCACTGGCAGCACCTTGCCCGATTCGGGATTGCGCTGCTGGGTCGTGGTCGATCCCGAACGTCTGGCGGCGTATCGAAAAGTGTGTGGTTTCGCCGACAACAGCCTGCTGCCACCCACCTATCCACACATCCTCGCGTTCGCATTGCAGATGCAATTGCTCACGGCCAAAGAGTTCCCGTTCCCGCTGCTGGGGCTGATTCACCTGAGCAATCGCATTCGCGTGCTGCGCCCCTTGGGCGGGGTCAATCGAGTGCGAGCAAGCGTGCAGGTGCAAATCTGCAACCCCATGCCAAGGGCGCGACATTCGATTTGGTGACGACGCTGGATGATCAGCTGGGGACGTTGTGGGAGGCGCAGAGCCAGATGCTTTGTCGTGGGGTCAAGCTTGAGGGTGAGCCTGTCGAAGACGTGTTGGCTTCAACGCTGGCACTGACGCAAGTCGCTCAATGGAAAGCGCCCTCGGACATCGGCCGGCAATACGCCAGGGTTTCTGGCGACTACAACCCGATTCACCTGAGTGCGGCCAGCGCCAGACTATTCGGTTTTCCTTCGGCCATCGCCCACGGGTTATGGAACAAGGCCCGCACGCTGGCCGCGCTGGCAGATCATTTGCCGACGGCGAACATCGAGATCGCGGTGCAATTCAAGAAACCGGTGCGCCTGCCCAGCGAGGTGGCGTTACTGGCCAGCGCGGCGGGCTCGAGCGGAGATCTGCAATTGATCGGTACTGGGGATCTGGAACACATGGTGGGGCATTGGCGGCCGGTTGCCTGACAGTCCGTAGGAGCGATGCTTGCTCGCGAAGGCGTCCGTTCAGTCAGTACAAATGTCGACTGACACTCTGTCTTCGCGAGCAAGCATCGCTCCTACAGGTCGTGTGGTGTTTAGCTGTGGGGGGATAGTTGGCCAATATCCGGGTGACCGTTTCGTGTATCGCATTGCTGCGATCGGCGGGATTCGTTGTGCGGCTGAGCATCTGCTCGTCACTGCCGCGCCACACCAGTTTGCCATCCTTGCCATCGAGCAGATCGATCTGGATGGTTGCCACCTTGTAGGAAACCAGGCGCGTTTCGTTGTACATCGGCGCGCCCCAGTAGCCGTTCCATGGATTACCCCAGCCGCCGCCATAGTTGGTCGTCACCTGTTGCTGGCGATCTTCGACAATCAGGTAGGTCTGCACATTCAAATCACCTTTGGCACCGGCCGCGGCCGGACGCAGGCCACGCTGATCCAGTTGATCGGCCACCGACTCGCGCACTCGCTGTTCGGTCAAGTCGCTCTTGATACGAGGGTCATCGGGGCGATATTGCAAGGCGGGTTCTTTCCAGCTCCAGCTGCGATAGGCCGCGAAGTCACGGCTGGCATCGAAGTCATGATTGACCTGGTTGGCGGCGCAGGCACTGAGCAGCGCGATCACTGCCAGTAAAGCGAAACGGCGGAACATGATGATTCTCCGATTGAAGACATGAACCTGAATGCTTCTTGACAACAGAAGCTAACTGGGAGGATACGCCGACATCGCCTTTTCTACAGCCTTGCGTATGGCATCTGTTTGCTCGCTCTGTGTACCACGATGGCTGGTTTCAGCGCTGGCGCTCCATACCGGCTGACCGCTTTGCGCGTCGAACATTTCTACCTGCACCACGACCACCTGTTCCTCATAAGTCCGCACGATTGGCACACTGCCGTACATGCCGTAACCCGGACCATGTCCATAGTGGTTGTAGCCACCGTAACCGCCGTACGCACCATAGTCGTCCTGAACCTGGCGCAAGCGGGTTTCCATACGCAAATCGGCGCTGACAAACAGATCCGCCGGACGATTGTCATGCAGCGGGCGCAGGCCACGTTGATCGAGCGCATTGCTGACCGCTTCGGCGACCTGCGCCGAGTCCGCCCACACGGTCCCCGTTGGCAGGTGCCCGTTGAGCCAGGCCCAGCTGCGATAGCGCCCGTAGTCGCGCGGTGCCGCCGGGTAGGCACTGTGATCGAAAGTGTTGGCCGCCTGCGGCGGTGCAGGTGGAATGGGATTGGAGGACGCCACATACGGGTTGCTGCCTTGGCAGGCAGCCAGACCCAGACAGATAACCAACAACCCTGAACGGTTCTTCATTTTTCGCTCCGATCAGACTGGCCGGCAGATCCAGTGCAAGTAACGCCCAAGTCCGGCAAAGCTTGGGTGACGGCGGTGCGCCAGCTCCATTTCGAGCAAATCCACCAGTTCGGCGCGGGCCTGGAATTCCACGGGCATGTAATCGTGGAAAACCCGCACCCCACTCTGGCTTTCGACCTGCCACATCCCCTCAAGTTGCGCCGCCAATTCCCGCGGATCAAGCGGCTGTTGCGGGGTCAGGCTCTGCTTTTCGCCGGCCATGTCGTTCTTGCGCATCTTGCGGAAGTGGCCTTTGAGCAAGTTGCGATAAATCAGCGCATCGCGGTTGTAGAAGGCCAGGGATAGCCATCCGTCCGGCTTGGTCAGTTGATGCAATACCGGCAGGATCGCATGCGGTTCGGCCAGCCATTCCAGCACGGCATGGCACAGCACCAGATCGTAGGGTTCGGTGAGCTGACCGAGCAGCTCCTGCCACGGCGCCTGAATGAACGTTGCCGTCTGCCCCGCCTCGGCAAAGCGCTGGCGGGCGCCTTCGAGCATGGGCTCGGCAGGCTCGGCCAATGTCACCTGATGCCCGCGTTCGGCCAGCCACAGCGACATGTGGCCAAGGCCGGCGCCGATATCCAGCACCCGCAACGGTCGGTCCGGCAAGATCTCGGCCAGGTCGGCCTGCAGTACTGCCAGGCGAATCGCGCCTTTGGCTCCGCCGTAGATTTTTGGGCGAAGCGTGTCGCCAGTTGATCGAAATGACGGTCGCTCATCAGCTGAACCTCCGTTCGCTGTCGGCCAGTTTGCTGCGCACCACGTCATTCATATCCAGGCCCAACTCGCTGCACAGCAACAGTAGATAGAGCACGATATCGCCGATTTCCTGCCCGGCATGGGCCAGTTTATCCGCTGGCAGTTGCCGCGACTGGTCTTCGGTCAGCCACTGGAAAATCTCCACCAGCTCGGCCATTTCGACACTCGCGGCCATGGCCAGGTTTTTCGGGCTGTGAAATGGCTGCCACTCATTGCGGTCACGGATGGCGTGCAGGCGTTCGGTCAGTTCAACAAGGTTCATCGGGCTCTCCTGAAGGCGTATAGCTTCGGGGGATCCTCAATCAAGGCAAGGTCTATGTAGCAGCTGGCGAAGCCTGCGTTCGGCTGCGCAGCAGTCGCAGAATCAGGCAATGTGTTCTGTTGGTTGGAATGGGGCTCATTAATGACGACTGCTTCGCAGCCGAACGCAGCCTTCGCCAGCTGCTACAAGGTTCTTGCGCCATACTCAAACGATTCCGGCTACAGGGAACTTGGTACCGTTGTCGGCAGCCCAAGCCTCAACTCCGGCAACCACGCCTCTTTTTTGATCAGGACGCTCATTCCATGCAGGTAGAAGGTTTTTTCGAATGGCTCGGTCAGGCGCTGGGCTCAGTCATCCGGTTCATCGTTGACGGCCTCAGCGGCCTGTTCCAGCTGGTGAGCCGTGCCAGCAATAATTTTATCGAAGGCTTGTCCCGCGCCCTGGGCATGGACACGTCGATCATCAGCATCATCACGTTGATCCTTGGCCTGATACTGCTGTGGTCGGCGATCCGCGCGTTCATGAATGCGTCGATCATCATGGGGATCATCTGGCTGGTGCTGGGTTGTGGTTGCTCAGCTGGATCATGCACTGACCCAGGGAGCGGCGGTGCGCCGCTCCCACCCGCCTTTAACCGGGAACACGCTGACTATGGTTCTCGCTCCATCGCAGGCACTTTCCCGCAGGCTGCATAATCAGCGTGAGCTGGTTGAACAGATGAATATCGGCATACAGGCCAAAAAAACGGTTGAGCATTTCGCCGAACAGACAGATGTCGCCGTCGCCGCAAAAGCCGTTGGTGTCCAGGGTGACTTCGATGTCCACGCCGCGTAGCAGAAAGCCTTTCTCGAAGCGCTCAAGCAGATAGTGGTTCACTTCGATGATAGATGCGAGGCGGCGTTCATTCAGTTCACTGCCGGTCCAGTCGTAAAGCGACAGGGTACCGCGCAGCACTTGGGCATTGTCGAGCATTGGCAGGAAATTTGAACCCAGGTGGCTCAGCACGCGCCAATGGAAGCGGTCACGGTTGGGTGGGTAGCAGGGCAAGGTGGGTGCGCAGAGATTGCGCACGCGCAAACCGGTCTTGGAGGTTTGCGCCAGTGTGTCGAGCAATGTGCTTTGCAGGGCCTTGCGCGGGAGCTGGCCGTTCGTACCGGTCATGCGCAATGACAGGCTCTGATTTTCGACCAGCAAATCTTCCTTGAACCCCTCGCCTCCCAGGATCAACCAAGTGTCATTCAGACCGTTGACACCGCGTTTCATCCGCGTATGGAAGTAACGCTCGGGCTCCTCGTCGCGCAGCATGCCACCCTTGTGACGGAAACTGCTGAAGGGCACATAGTCGTGTCTTGCGGTGTTTTTCGAGGCGCTGACCTGGTCCACTGAGTAAATTTCAGTATGACCGTCCTGCAAACACGAACCGCGAAGCAGATAGTCAGTTTGCAAAGGATCCAGACTCAGCGGCTTGGCGTTCAGCGCGAACCGGTTGATCACCGGCACCGCGTTCAGACAAATGTGCTCGGCTTTCAGAGTGAACGCTTGCGGCCAGGGTTCGCGCAGTATCACCTCCACTTCGAACCAGGGTATGCCTAGCGTGAGTTTCAGATTTTCCAACCCGCGCAGGTGAACGAACATGAATTTTTCACGAAAGGTGAAGTATTCGAGCATCAACTGATAGTCGTTGTACGCGCTGTCGCCAGTGGGCCACAGGCGATCCTCATCGGCGAAGCCCTTGGGCGCGAAATACCCTCCAATGGATGACGCTGCGAATCGCCCGGCAAACGTACATACATCTCATCGGTGTTGAGCGTCAGCGCATGATGCAAGGCGCTGGCCAGGGGTGCGTCGGCATTCAGGTACAGCGGCAGGCGGCATAGGTCGATCTCGTTCCAGTCGCACCTTGCGCCGCAGGCGAAACGCAGTCGCAGCAGCGAGCGTCCGTCCGGTTCGTGGGCAAGCTGCACATCCTCCACTTCCAGCGGCTGCAACGTCACGCCCTCGGTGGTGGTGTAGCGGCAACGGGTGCGTTGCGGGCCGATGGGTTGTGACATCACCTCAAAACCCGCAGCGATCCGCTCGCTGCGTTTCATCTGCCTGATATCGGGAGCCAGCTCGACGATGGACAATGATGGAATGGTACGCAGGTACTGCGGCCACAGCAGGTTGATAAGGCCTTCGGTCAACTCCGGCAAGTCATCGTCGAGCTTTTCTCGAAACCGTCCCATCAGGAAGGCAAAGCCTTCGAACAGCTGTTCCACGCTGGGATCACGAGCGCCGGACTTATCCAGGTTCAGTTGTGCCGCGCGATCGGGAAAGGCTTCGGCAAACTCCTTGCCGGCCTCAATCAGGTAGCGCATTTCGGCATCGAAATACTGCAATGTCAGATTGTCCTTGTTCATCAATAGCGTCCTTTTAATGTGGTTAGTGCGCAGCCGGCGCTTACAGATTCGTTTTCGAGGCAGCGCTGTTCAGAAAAATCTGCGTCGGCAACTTGAAGTCCCGCAACTTGAGCAGTGCCAACGGCCCCGCCCCCAGTTCCGTGCGCAGGTTCCACGTCAACTCCAGACCGTCTGGCGCTTTCACTTGCACGCGGTAGTGGCTGCCGCTGTCAGTCAACGGCGTGACCCGGGCTTTTTCCAGCAGGCGGATCAGGCCCCAGGTGCCCTGGAAATCGCCGAACAGACGATCGCCGGCACGCACGTTGGTCCAGGTCAGGCTGGTGCCGGGATGGCTGCTGAAGCCGGGCCAGCTGAAGCGCTGCCAGCTTTCTTTCTGGTTGAAGTAGTGATGTTTCTGGCCGTTGAGGACGAAGACGGTTTCCACCACGTCGCGCACCGCTTTGCCCTGCAACTCGAAGCTGATACCCATACCGCCGTCGGTGTAGAGCACGTCGGCCAGATGGCTGAGCTGGTTGATTGCGGTGAGGAACTGCGGGTTGAAACGCAGGCCCTGGCTATGGCGGGCATCGGCCACCCAGCGACTGCCTTCCTTGCGCAGGACGCCGCCCAGTTGCTGTTGCAAGAACTGTTCGATGCGCCCGGAATCGGCGCGGATCATTTGCCCGAGCATTGGCAACGAGGCGTCGCTGTCGGTGACGGCGAACGGGTAGCGGCCGGCGAAGGCGCCGTGCCATTCGTTGACGATTGCGCGCTGCCACTGAGCGTTGAGACCGGCGGCCGAGGGTTGCAGCACGCGTTGCCAGGCTTGTTCCAGTGGCTGCACGAACAGGGTCTGGCCGACGCGATCCCACTCCGCACCAAGGCTGGCGGCGACTAGGCTGCCGTAGGATTGGGTGTCGGTGAGGTCGACGTTTTGGCCTTGGAAAACGCTTTGCGCCAAGGCCTGGGTCATGGCTTGGGGGTTGGGGCGTTGCTGACTTGCTGGAGTTTCAGGCGCACTCGCGTTACGCGGTTGAGGAAGGCGTGCAGGCTGAGGCGCTCGTCCTTGCCTTCGGCATTTTCATTGCCCAGCAAGGCCAGCAACGGGCCGAAGCTGGCATCCAGCGGATGGCTCGGCGCTTGCTGCTCAATCATCGGCACATTGTCCTGGCCGATCAATTTCTGCGCGGATTTCACCAGCGAATCGCCCAGCGCCTGTCCGCGTGCGCCGGCCTGACCCTGATACGCCAATGTGTTCATCAGCGCGATCAACGGCGATTGGCGCACGTCGCTCATCAGCGCCAGTTGATCGATCACCTCGCCCAGGCTGTCGACCGGTTGCCAGCGCAGAGTGTTGAGGAAGTCCAGCCAGGCATTGGCGTAGTCCTGAAAATAACGTTCGGTTAGCTGGTTTCGGAGTTGGTCCGGGGTCAGCTCGGCGGCGATCTGAGTCTGGTTATCGCTGAGCACCCAGTCGATTTCCTCGCGGCGTGCCTCGGCGATGGCGTCGATGGCCTGGCGCACGTGGCCTTCCCAGGCCTGGCGGGTGTACACGCCGGGGACACTCTTTTTGCTGGAAAACAGCGCTTGCACATCGGCCTCGCCGACCATCTGCTGCAGGCTCAAGGCCGGGTAATGATTGGCGGCGTCGTCGAGGACTTTTTGGTAGAGGCTGGCTTGGGCGTTGCGTTGGCCCAGCTGGCCGAGCAGCACTTGGCGGACCTGGGCCACCAGACGTTTGTCGGTTTCGATGCGCCAGTCCGGGTGCGCCGCCAGCTGCTCGGCGTAGAACTGCCACAGGGTTGGCGACAGCAATTTCCAGAGGTCCGGCGAGGTATCGGCGCGCAACGGTTGCGTCTCGCCGAGGGTTTGGGCGAGGAATACGGCGTCGGCCTTTTCCGGGCGGGCCAGCATCAGGTAGGCCTTGAGTTGCGCGTAGGCCGCAGGTGCGCGCTGGATGCGCTCGGGGCTGTCCGGCGGCAGCTTGAGTAGTGCCGTGAGTTGTTGTTGCAGATGGGCCGCAGCCGGGTCGCGCATCAGGCGGTTGTTGGCCTCGATGTAGTGTGGCCACAGCGTCGCCAGCAGTTGATCGTTGCGGTTCAGGCCGAAGCGCTGATACCAGGGTGTGCCGTGTTCGGCGCGGTAGTCGGCACGTCCCACTTCCCGCGTGACCTCGTTGAAGGCCAGCAGTTGTTCGTCGGCTGATTGCGCTTGCTGCAACGCCGTCAACGCGGTCTGTACCTGCCCGATCTGCTCCCGGTTGTTGGCGAACGACAACAACAGGCCAACACCCCAGACCAACGCCAGGCCGAGCGTGAAGGTATAAGCGATGCGCGGGGCGCCCCAGCCCAGACGGCGATGCTGAACAGCCTTGTCACCAAGCACGCCTTCCCAAGCCGACTCCACTAACCAAAAGTTGCCTGAATGTTCGTTACCACCGCGCAACGGCAAGCTAAACCACAACCCGCGCAACGACACACCACGGGCAAACACCCGCCACAACGGCGACAATGCCTGTCGCCAGCGGGCATTGCCCTCGACCTGCAAATCGCGGGACAGGCGCATCAGGAAGTCATGGCTCATTGAGTCGCGCATCTGTCCCCAACCGGTGCGATGCAAGGGATCGAGCAGGCTATCCAGTGAAGTTTCCAGGGCCTGAGCCGTCGCGGGTGATGGCAACAGACAACCGACCGGCTGAGTCTGGCGCTTGACCTGCGACCA
This sequence comes from Pseudomonas sp. ERMR1:02, assembly GCF_002277815.1. Classification (GTDB taxonomy): domain Bacteria; phylum Pseudomonadota; class Gammaproteobacteria; order Pseudomonadales; family Pseudomonadaceae; genus Aquipseudomonas. The sequence goes on along the minus strand of NZ_NKJI01000006.1, from coordinate 107,572 downwards.
ACGACTGTTGCAGACCTGCCACAGATGCAGCGGCAACTGCCAGCGCAGCTTGAGCGCCAGTTCTTTCAGGTGACGTGCTCCGACGTCCATCGCCGCAATGTCGGCGCTTTGCTGTTTGTTCAACGCCCAGACCACGCCGTCCAGCGGGCGCCAGCGGGTCAGCCCGTACCAGCGTGTGTGCCATGATTGATCCAGTGGTTGTTGTACGCTGCCGCCCCAGAGGAGGACGGTATCGTGGCCAGCCAGCCATTGCTGTTCGGCCAGGCCGGGAGCAATGGCTTCGATCTGCTCTGGTTCACCGACGACCAGCAGTAGACGCATTTTTCGGCGCCAGAGGTAGCCGTGGTTTTCGCGCAAATACTCCAACATTTTGGGTAGCGAGAAACTCGATTTTTTGGTCAGTACTGGATTCGTATCCGCCTGCGGAAAAACCTTATTCGCCAGTCCCTGCTCACGATGACTTTGCAGCTTGAGGTACATCAACAATCGCGGGGTCAAATGCCCCACCATGGCGATGGCAACGATCAATAAAAATGCGAACAACTTGTGGTGGTTTTCCACCAACCCTATTTGATCGCCATACACCCAAATCACCCATCCGAGCGCCACCAAAAGCGCGAATATCCAAACCATCGCGCCGCCACGCTGCCATCCATTACCCCGGTTTTTCATGCCAACTCCCTTTTGATCACAGTGTTGATCCAGTGCTGTGATTGTTCTTCAGCCAACAGCAATAGCGGTTGTGGCTGATGCAGCACCATTTCCACGCCCAGTGCTGCTATCAACCAGTGACTGAATGGCCCCGTCAGACCGCACAGCCGTTCCTGAATCCACTGTTGCTCCACCTTCACCGCAGCGCCATGGGCGCGGCCGATGGCGAAAATTTCGTTAATTGTGGGCTGCCAGTGCGCGCCATCGGCCAACAGTCCTGTCGCCAGTCGGGCGCTGGTCTGGGTTTGCAACAACAGCGGTAGCTCGCTGTGGAGCGTGGTGACGTCCAACGGCATCGGGCGCAACAAATCCGCCAATACCGGCAGCTTGCAAGCCGACGCGAGTTGGTCCGAACACAGCAGCAGCGCCGCCAACCCATCGGAATACGCCGCCTTGCCGTTGACTTGCAGCACCAGAATCAGCTCAAAGGCGGTGCTGCCCGTTTTCAGCACGTCGTCGATCCATTGAAGGGACATTTGATCGGTCAACGTGATCGTCGTTGGCTGAAGATTGAATTTTTCGCTAGCCCAGATCCGCTGCCATGCATCGCGCAATGCGTCGTATTGGCCGGCGCCGGCATCATTTAACAGGGTGACCCGCAATTCCTGCGTGGCCGGCAAGGCGTGAAGGGCTGTCGCCACCGCCGTAACCAACAATTGCAGTGAGGCCTGTGTGCGGTCGCCTGCAGAAGGCAAAACTGAAATACGTCGCGCCTGGCCGGTGCGAGGCGGCAAGTCGGTGCGGCCGCGAGCGAGCACCGCAGCGGACACCTGATCCGGCAGCAATGCACAACAGGCATGCACGGCAACAGAGCGCCGCGCCCAGTCTTGCCAAGACTCCTGCGCGTTTTGCGCCTCGTCCTCCAGAAACTGGTGATGACTCAACGCCCCGCCGTAGGCATAGGCACGTGCGCTGAAAATCAATAACCAGAGGAGAAGCGGCGAGCCGGCCAACGCCCAGATATTCAACACCTGCAACAGCGGTACTTGACCGGAGGCATGCAGCCAAAAAAGCAACACACCCACCAGCAATGCCACCCCTGCCGCCAACATCCATCGGCTCAACACAACAGGCTCCGGTGCTTGCCCCACATCGGCTGCCCGACGATCCCAACCCATGGCTCAAACCACCGCGCAATCGGGGGCGCTGGAAATCACCTGGCAACCGCATTCACTGCGACAGCCATTGATCACCATGGCTCGGTCATTTTCGGACCAGTCTGCACAGCCCTCGACAATGGGATTCACGCCATGCCCCGGTATCGGGCAACTGACTTCGTCGCCGACCAAGGCCACAGGCTTTCCCTGAACAAACGTGGTCGATGACGCAGAAATCACTTCTCCGCCGTGGGTGGTTTTATCACCCAACAAAACAAATCCTTGAGACATAAATATTGAACTCCATGGGTCAGCTGCTTGCGCGTGAAATGCACGCAAGTGTTTTCTTCAGGCCTTGAAATGGATGACGCTGTCATCCTTGGGCCACTAAAAATTCATTGTTCTGGATTGGGTGAAAAGCGCGTTTGCGTGCGATGTGGCGAACGCCAGATGTGCGTACGTGGCATCACCACACCTCCACGGGAAACTGGATCTCGCGCAACGGGTGTGCGCTGGCAGGCAATGGTTTTGTACGCCCGTTGGCACCGCTCTTGCCCTGAAAAATCTGGCCGTCCTGGCCAACCAGTCGATAGGAAAACGCCCTTAGCTTATTGCCCCACTCGTCCACGATGACGTAATGCCCGTAACCCGGGTTGTCGGGCTCGGGTTGCCAATCGGGCAATAATTGTGGGCGACGGTCTGGGCAGTTCGCGTAACGCCCTGGGGTGAAGCAATCGCGGTGACGTCCGGTGCGGATGGTTTGTAGTTTCAGGAAGTCGGGGCGCCATTTACCGTCAGCTACGACGCTGCCGTCGGGGTAGATGAACTTAGCAAAACTGCCTATCTTATGTACTTTTGTACCCTCTGAACTAACCACATAGTCAGAGTACAAGACAGGCTCGAAATATACCTTTCGTGCGGTTAATGCTTGATAGCTGAGGTAGATATCACCCCTTCCAGCCAGACTGATCCATTTCTTATAACCACCCAGAAAGTTCTCACTCACCAAGGGTAATATTCTTTCTTTATAGTCAAATCACCTTCTACTTCTGTATCAGCTCCACCTCTTGGCGAATTGTTGTGATCGAATATCACTACAACACCTCCACCCCCACCTGAAGCCACGTTCTCGCCAAAACGCCCCGTATCGCCATAGATGACACCGAAGGTCACATTGGCCAGATGCCATTTGCACGCGCCCCCCCATCCTTTGGCAGTTCGATTTGATATAGGTCACTTTCCCCCTGACGCTGGAACTCCTTATAGACGGAATGATGACCATCGAGCTCATGCCGCTGGCCACTGGCCCCATAGCTAATGCTTTTGCAAGTGGTGGAGCGATACATGACCCACATGGTTTCGGTTTTCAGTTCCTTGGGCAGCTTCACGGTCACGGTGATCTGCTCGCTGTCAGCGGGAGGGGCCAGGCTGTAATCCTTGGCGCAACCGCTCAGGCTGAATAACAAAGTGAGTAAAGCAATGGGCAACTTTGCGATCATGGTCGCGTCCTTGGCTGCAATAGCGCGTTCATTCGTAGGTTTTCGGGTAATAGGCGTCGGGTTCGGCCACGGCGTCGAAGCGCTGGAGTGACTCGACACCGCCCTCAAGCTCTTGCGTAACACGCAGGGCATGGCCCACCTGGCTATGCAATTCAAGGAAGAGGCGATTACGAAACAACTCGTCTTCTGGAATCCTTCCGTAATGGGCTTTCATCTGCTCTTCGAACTTGCGTCTTTCCTTTTGCAACTTCAGCAAGGGCTCACGCTCGGGCGTGATCGACTCAAGCAACTGGCTGTACATGAACGGTTGGTATTTCGACATGAAGTGATGACCGAGGCCGACTACGCGCCCTTCCTTCGGATTGCCATGGGGCGGGAAGAACCTGTTGCGACTTTCAGTATTCAACGATTTAAAGAGGCGCTCATGAGCTTGCTCGGCTTGCTGGTCGTGTTCCGGATCCAGATGGGGTACCAGGTACAACTTGGCCTTTTCCTGCAATCGGTAGGCAATGCTGTTGTGATAAGGCGCGCCGAGCCCCTCTTTGTTGCGGTAGGCAGGGTAGTCAGAGCCGCGCTCATGCACGTGCTGCTCAGCCTTGAAAAACATGGCGATTTCGCCGTGATGACAGTAAGGATCGCCGTGTTTGAATATCGAACTTGCCGTTAATTGGACTAACGACCAAGTAAACCCCAAGGTAGAGCCTAGTGGGCCATACAAGTCGTACAGATAGTTATCCAGCGCCGCCTCGGGTGGAACGCTGGGTACGAGGTCAGTATCGTTGACGTGTCGAAAGTGCTGAAATCCGCTCAAAGACTGCACGGCCTTGAGGGTAAAAGTGCGCGGCATTCCATAGGTGTACAGCAGTGGGTTCTTGTCTTTCAGCGATACCGCATGAACCAGCCCGAGGGCACCGCCGAGACTGTGTCCGCAGATGAACAACCCTCTACCTTCAATAGCTTCAGGAATTGCTTTACCCAAATCTATTGAATAAACCCTCCTAGCCACCTCGAACGCATCGCGAAAACCCAGATGTACACTGCCCGCCGGAACCAGATCAGCACAGGGCACCTTGGGCTCACATACGGCAGCAACCTCCGGTCTTACGGGACGAAAGGTCAGATCGGTGCTCAGATCAGCCAGACCATCCATTTCAGTACCACGCCACGCCACCAGCACCTGGGATGCGCTGATGGCGTAAAACAATTGGGTGTTTCCTTCTGGCGGCTCGGCCTTGGCGGTGTCCAATGGTTTAACCGTTACATAGCAATCCTTAAAAGGCACATCGATGACCAGACAAGGCCAATTCTGGCCGTCGTCCCACACCCTTGGCGTGCGTGACAGGTCTAAGCATTGCTGTTCAAAAAACTCCTCGGGGGACCCATGGTCTTTTTGGGCCCGTTTGCTGTATGCCAGAATGCTCATCAACCCCAGGTTGTAAGCATTGGCCAGGCTGTATTCGGCCTGATGGTGCAACACCAGCGACCAGGCGCGGAACGGACAAACTTCCAGCACATGACGTCGATTCAGTTGATCGTCGCCAACGGTAAAACCACTGAAATCCGGATCCGGAAAATGAAAGGCCGAAAGTTGCTCGGGATCTGCTGAAGTCGGCGCGAACTTTGGCTCCTCATCACACAACTGACCAATTCGCAAATAGTGGTAGCCATGCCCCACCGCAAGCGCCTGTTTCTCAATCGGCGAAAACCCCGGGCGTTGCGGACCATAAAGCGGAGTCCGGTCACCAATGGCGGGACGGCGTGGTTCCGCCCGTTCGGCACGTAGACGACGAGTCTGCAGTTGCTCGGCCAGCGGATCAGCCTCAATCTTCAGGGTGATGGCCAACGGATGTAGGCCATCGATGCGGATCACGCCTTGGGCATCGCTGATGCCAACATATTCTTCAGCGACGCCGGTGCGAGTGGCCTCGTTCACAGCCCGATAAGGCATGTTTGCCAGGGGCTCGCCCTGTTCGTCCAATAATTGAAATTCGATCCAGTGGAGGATGGGCTTATCCCCGATGGCAACGGTTTTAAAAGGATTCAATGTATCCGTACGGTGTAGGGTGTTATTCATGTCAGTCCTTGAATATTAGATATTTAATCAGTAGCGATCACCACTAAATCAAGCGCAGCCTTTCTCGAAAATAAATCGTACAAAACTTTATGATTTCCGAAAGCAATAGAAGACCAAGCACCAGCGTTGCGGATGTCATGCCTGTAACTTTTGAAGCCCAAAAAAGAAACGACAAAGAGGGAATAGTCAATATTATTCGGAGCGGAATTTGAGCATAGGCTACATAGGGTGCGGCGCGTGAATTTAGAAAAAACAACAACATTGAAAAAGCAATTGAGACATTTAGTACAATGCCTAACAGAAAAAACACAAGCGACGCCACTCCATGCTCTGAACTTAACAATATAAATGACTGCACGTCCGTATACAGCGGAACATTCCCACGAGATACATTGAGGTAGCAGAAGCGGACGACGTAAAATAAGTCCATCCCACCCCAAAACATGTAAAGCCATCCCGACCTCATTTACCTTCTCCCTCTTTTTCGTATACGTCATCGGCCGTTACTGGCTGCCAATACCAAGACTTCCCACCCGTGGCCCAAGAATCATCCCCCTCTAGATATGTTTGGGTTATTCGTCGTTCTTCTCCGTAGTTATAAGTCGCAGATTGCATCGCAAGAACTTCACCAGCGTCTTCAGGCAAGCGCGTCCAAATCTGAACCTTGTCGCGCTTGGTGTTCATGTAGTCCTTGCCTTCCGATCCAAAAAGTCGGCCTTCATCCCCCATGGACATAAGGCGATTGATTGCCATGTGAGCGGTGTTTTGCAGGCCTTGATAATCATGATCAACGGTCACCCAATGTCCCGGACCAGACCCTGGTTTTTCGTTGGTACGCTCAAGCGTCAAGTTCGCCGGCAGCAAGGTATGCACACTCATGGTCTGCGCATCCTTGTCAGTCACTCCTTTGAACACTTCACCTTGTTGAGTGGTGATTCGGTAACGGGCAAACGGCAGCGGCTCCCCCATTTCATCCAGCAGGGTGTAACCGGCGGAGTAACCCGAGGGCAGTGGCGTGCCCACTGTGTCGCTGCCAACCCCGCCCATCTTTCGCACGTGCAGGGCCTTGAGGAGAATTTCGCCGGGTGGAACGACTAACTCGGCCTTACTGCCCGTGAGACTGAAAAAGGACTCACCCACTTTGAGCAATATTTCTTCACGAGCACTGATGACCACGCGGCCCTCGACGCTTTCGATCTTGAAGTCGTGCTTGGCTAGGGCATGTAAAAGATTGTTCAGTGCATGCAGTTCGACCTTGCCGTGGGCCGCCTTAAGCTGCAGGTCCTGCTGTTGCGCAAACAGGCTGACGCCGCCTTCTGCGGTGCCGGTGATATCGTGCCCCGCGCTGAGGTCGACGTTGTGCGCGGCCATGATGCCCACGCTTTCAGTGCCTGAAGAAACGCACACCGCTTTAGGGCTGAGTACGCCGACACCTGCCGGCGCGTGGAGCAGCACGCCCGGTTGCGCCAACCCCTTAAGGGCGTCGTTCAGGCGTTCCTGGCTCGCGATGTCTCCAGGCGTCACTTGTCCGTTACGCGCGGCCAGCTCCAGGGAGCGAGCTAATGACAGCGCACTTTCCAACTGATCGATGGCGGCGCTCATGTTCAGTTGCTGGCCCTGGGCTTTGGGCTGCTCATCGGCACTAATGAACAAACCTTTTCCACCCCGAACCGCCCCCAACCATCCGTGCGCAGTTCAAAACCCTCACCACGCTTCTTATCCTTCGCATCAACCAGATGCCCGAGGTTGAGCTGACTTTTACCACTGTGCTCGGTACTGAGTTTGACGTGTTCACGACCACGATCGTCCTCCATCCGCAGCTTGTTATTGGCTGGCGTGCGCAGGACATTGCGCCGGTAGTTTTCCAGGGTCACATGGTCAGGATGCTCGTTGTCGTGCAACGCATGGGCGATGTAGGGGCGGTCCGGATCACCCTGTTCAAAGGCCACTGCCACTTCGGTCCTTGGAATCAATGGCAGGTGCAGGCCGTAGGTATCGCCAGCGTAAGGCCGGGCCAGGCGTAGCCACAGGCTTTCCTCACCTGGCTGCCAGGTGTCACGGTCGAACATGAAGCTGACCCGGTAGCGTCCTTCACTGTCGAGTTCGGCGTAGGGGTAGTTGGCGACGGGGCTGGTCAGCCGGGCGGGCACGGTGCCGGCCATTTTCGGCTTGGGCAGCAGAGGCGGTCGGAAGCACACGGTTTCCGAATAGGGGATTGCGTGGAAGCTGCACTCGAAGCTGCGATCCCGCGCAGCGCTGGTAATCAGGTGGGTGATGACGGTGCCCAGGGCGAAGGCCTTGGGCGCGCCATCGGTGATCTTGAGCACTTGACCCGGCGCCAGCGTCGCGCTGCTGCTGGTACCGCTGAGCCGGGTCTGGTGGTTGAGGTAACGTTCGTGGCGCAGCCGGGCGTAGAAATGACCGCTTTCGCTTTGCAGGTCTTCATCCTGGGCATAGCGATCGCCGAGAACGGTGTAGGGCTCGGCATAGTGATAGGCCTCGCCGTAGGTGGCTTTGGCGCCGCGGGTCTGGTCGATCTCGCCGTCCAGGTAGGCGTAGATGTCACGGTGATGGTAAGCGCGGATGTTGACGTGCTGTTCCACCACCTGATGGCTCGTTTGCAGGGCCCATACGCCATCCTGATCGCTGCTCAGGCCGGCGGGCGGGCGATACGGCAGTTGGACGTTGAACTGGTAATGGCGTTGATCGTCGTGAAATTCCACGACATCCACAGCCAGACGTTCGTTGCTGGAGAAGCGATACCAGATGCCGACTTCGGCCAGTAGCCGGGCGATGAAGGTCAGGTCACTTTCGCCGTATTGCATGACTTGCTCGCGGCGAGGGTATTCACGCGCCAGCTTGAAGAGAAACTGATGACCTTCGAAATCATGTCGGCTGCGCAGAATATGCTCAACGATTTCCGGCACGGACTTGTCCTGATAAATACGAAACTGCTGGCCGCGACCGAGCAGCGCCAGGCGCGGTTGCAGGGTGATTTCGTAGCGGGCTTCGTCGATGGAAGCGGACAGGCGCTTGAAACCGGTAATGACGCCATGGAGGGTGCGTAGGGGTTTGATTTCCGGGATCGGCAAGCCCTTTATCACCGGTAGTTGTTTGGCTGCGTAAAGGCTGAAACGGGCACTGTGGCTGAGCACTTGATCGGCGGCGATGTCGAGTTCGCTGCAAGTGAATTCGATGCAATAGCTGAAGGGTTGGCTGAGGTGTTCTTCGCCGCGAAAAGCGAGAACGTCCAGATCGATGTCGAGATCGTGGACCCGGAGTTTGTGGTGGCTATGGTCGAAAAAAAGAGACATGGGCAGGCCTTCCTGGTCTGTATTGGGACGCTCAGGAAGAGGGTGTGCCTCCGACCTGGTCCTCGGGACTGGAAGTTTTCTATAGGTTGAATGCGAGCGATATCAGACGCTTCTGGGTGTTAAGTGGGAAACATTCGGAAACCTTGTTAGAAAAAAGAGCGTTTTTCTCAAAAGCGGGAAAATATCTGAAGGCCACTTCGCGAGCCCTCCCCATAATGGATCGCGGCAGATTGCAAAATGTGTCGCTACAATGCCCGCTCCCCCAAGGAGCCTGCATGTCCAACCTGATTGCCGACTGGCGCGACCGCCCTACCCACCGTCGGGTCTGGGCACTGGCTGCGCCGATGATTCTTTCGAACATTTCCGTACCATTGGTGGCGCTGGTCGACAGTACCGTCATCGGCCACCTGCCCCATGCCCATCAACTCGGCGCAGTTGCGGTGGGGCCAGCCTATATACCTTTCTGGCTTGGGCCATGGGCTTTCTGCGCATGGGCTCCACCGGGTTTGCTGCTCAGGCCGCCGGGCGTGGCGATGGCGCGGCGCTGCGGCAGATTCTATTGCAGGGTCTGCTGTTGGCCATGGGACTGGCGATTGTGCTGGGTGCAGTGGGCGTACCGTTAAGCGGGGTCGCACTGCATTTCATGCAGCCGTCGGCGGAACTGGACCAGATGACCCGCGAATTCTTCAATATACGACTGTTCGGTCTGCCTGCGGCGCTGGCCAGTTACGCGCTGGTCGGCTGGTTCCTCGGCACGCAAAACGCCCGCGCACCGCTGGTGATTCTACTGAGCACCAACCTGGTCAACATCGCCCTGAACCTGTGGTTTGTCCTCGGCCTGAAATGGGGCGTGGTCGGCGCAGCCAGGGCCTCGGTGATCGCCGAATGGACCGGCGCCTTGATCGGACTACTGATGACCCGCCAGGCCCTGCGTGCTTACCCTGGTCACATCATGTGGGCTGCGTTGGGGCTGTGGCAGAGCTGGCGGCCATTGCTGGCGGTAAACCGCGACATCTTCATCCGTAGCCTGGCCCTGCAATCGGTGTTTTTTCTGATCACCGTGCAAGGCGCGCGATTGGGTGATGCCACCGTCGCCGCCAACGCCTTGCTGCTCAACGGCTTATTGCTGACCGCCCATGCGCTCGATGGCCTGGCCCACGCCGTTGAGGCCCTGTGCGGGCATGCCATCGGCGCTCGCGACCGTGATGCCCTGCGCCGTTCCCTGGTGGTGGCCTGCGGCTGGTCGTTGCTGGCGAGCCTGGGTTTTGCGGTGTTATTTCTGTTTGCCGGGCACCTGTTCATCGAGATGCAGACCAACATTGCCAGCGTACGCGACACCGCGTTCATCTACCTGCCCTACCTCGCCGCGCTGCCGCTGATTGCGGTCTGGAGCTACCTGCTTGACGGACTGTTCATCGGCGCCACCCGCGCCAGGGAAATGCGCAACGGCATGCTGCTGACGGTGGCCTTGCTGGTACCGTTCGGTTGGGCCCTGCAAGGGTTGGGTAACCATGGCCTGTGGATAACCTTCCTGCTGTTCATGTTGCTGCGCAGCCTGACCCTTGGCGCCATCGCCTGGCGTCTGCGTCTCAACGACGGCTGGTTCGCCCGAGCTCACTGAGTCGGGGTTGCCCTGACGAACGAGGTGACCTCGTCCAACACCGGCGCCCAACTGCGCATGGGGCGTGACAATGCCGCCACCAGCGTGGCGTGGCTGGTGCGGGAGAAATACAAGTCCTGTACCGGCACCCCACCTCACGCAGCTTGAGTGCCAGACCTCCCGTGTTGCGAGTCGGGTTGACTACGTCATCGTTCGTTGATGCCATCAACAACGCCGGCGGTGCGCCTCGACTGACGTGATTGATCGGTTGCGATTGAGGCGGTGAGTCTGGCCAGAAAAACACCGGGCGCACTTCCGGATTTTTGATCGGCAGAAAATCATAAGGGCCGGCCAAACCGATCCACCCACTGAGGTTGTGCGGCGACAGGCCCACCGCCCCCAACAGCCCAGGGTCCAGCGCCAGCATCGCAACGTTGTAGGCCCCGGAACTGTGGCCCATCAGGTACAGGCGCTGCGGGTTTCCGGCGTACTGCCGGATGTGATCATGGGTCCAGGCCACTGCCCCGGCGGCATCCTGGAGAAACAGCGGATAACGCACCTGCGGATACAACCGATAGTCCGCCAGGACCGCGACGATCCCCCGGGACGCCAGCGCCTCACCAACAAAGCTGTAGTCGCTACGCGAACCACTGTTCCAGCTGCCACCGTAGAAAAAAACTACCACCGGAGCGTTTAACATGGGATGGCGCGGCACATACACATCAAGCTTTTGTCGAGGATCGCGGCCATAAGCAATCCCCTCGGTCTTGTCGAACGTCCCGTCGGGAGTCAGGGCATTGAGTATTTTCAGCGGCGAACACGCGGCCATCACCGCCAATAACACGCTGCCGATTGCTACGTTGATCAACCGCCGAATCCTGCTTGCCATCGGTGTCTAACCTCACATTCAGGATTGTTGGTTCTGCCAACGGTTGCCCAGGCTATCGAGGCGCTCTTGCTGAGTAGCGCCCGACAGCGGTAGTTGAGGCAAGGCGTCAGGGTACTGCAAGCGTAGCCATAACCAGCCATCGAGCACCGCACGCTCGCTGAACCCCAGCGCCAGCCCTTCCTGAAGGTGGGACCACTGCGTGGAGTAATCGGTGCCGCTGGATTTGCACCATCGCCAGGTATGGTGCTCCAGCAAACAGGTTTGCAGTTTTTCCCGCTGCCGGGTGCTAAGGTTTTCTTCGACAGCCAAAGGGTCGACGGCAAGCCCGGGATTGAACAACTTCTGCCATCCCTGGCTGCCGAACGCCCGGTCGGCCCAGGTGCCGCCAAACCAGCGCAACTGGCTGATCGGCCCCAGCCAGCGACTCAGCTCCCCGGCATCGCAGGCATCGAAAAAGTAACTGGCGGTGTGCGGGTTGTAGTAACTCAGCAAGGCCCGATGGTGCAGACCGAAACTGACCGTGAGCATGCGCCGCAAGTGCGCCAGCAATGTCGACGCAGACGCCTCGCTGATCAGCAGCAAGCCACGCCAGTGCTGCGCATCGCGCTGGCACACCTCGGCCAGCATCGGGCAGGTCCGCAGGTTGATCAGCAGCGGCCCTTGTTCGCGCATTGCATGCCATTCGGTGCCTTCGAACAGCCAGAATCTCCGGGCCTGGTCAAAGCTGTGCTTTAACGTCACACCCACCTGTGGTGAGCCCGGGACATCCAGCAACAACCATTGCGGCATCGTCTCGACCGCGTGCACGGCAGTCATGCTGCACCGCTCTGGCCAAACCGCATGGCCGCCCGACAAGTGCAAAGCGCCTGCTCACAATGATTGAAGCTGCCGCCACCTGGCAACAGACACAACATCAGTAAGGGCTCGCCCGAACGCAACCAATCCTGCACAGCTTCAGGCGGATATCGATCGGTGGACGTGGCGTCCTTCGTATCAGCCTCTTCAACAGGCTGTGGCAGGTGAAGAACCCCGGTAATCAACGGCTGATCCGGATCGCCTTCGATAAAACTCACCACCACCTGCGCACCTTCGCTTAACGGCGCGCCAATGGCAGCGTGCAGTTGCGGCGCCAATGGCAGCCAGCAGTGGCTGGGCGTCGCCCCTTCGCCCTCATACGACCAGTCAAACTGCACGGCCACCGGTCGCGACGGATCCGGTTGAGACTCGTCAATGTTCACCACCCACGCCCGCTGAAGGCTGTGCATTTTGGGCTTGACCGCGCAATGGCCTGACTCGAACGGGGCTGACCAGTGCATCGCGCGCACCTGATTGCTGTAAGGGATGAGCGGATCCTGGCTGCCCTGATGTTCGACATGGGTCAGTAGCCACAGCTGATTCCATTCGGTCACCGGATGCTCGGCCAGCGGCATCAATTGCCCGCTGCGCAATGTCGCCAGATCCGTTTGAAATTGCGCACTTTGCTGCGCGCTGACGGCGCATTGCCGAAGCTCGAAACGACGCACCGAGGGTTGTTCGCCCTCGAAGACCGCCGTTTCGCCCACAGGAAAATGCTCCTGCCCATCGGCGAACACCACGCAGTGCCCCCGTGCCCGAGGCTCAAAGTGGTAGTGAAGCCGTTCCTGGGCACACAGGCGTTGAAGAAATTGCAGATCCGATTCGCGGTACTGCGTGCAGAAATCCCGCAGCGGATAATCACCGCCCAGCTCGAAACGCCGATCGTGGCCGACAATCCCGTGCTCCTTGAGCACCTGACTAATGATTTGCGGCACCGAGCGGGCGCTGAAGATGCGCTGGCTGAAACGCTGGGCAAGGCATGCCAGCTTCGGCCCCAGACGCACATGGCAAAGCCTGATTGTCGAACCGTGGTCGCGCTGAACCAGTTTATGCAGTTGTCCGTGGACGCTGTTTCCCACCAGCCCAAAATGCAAGGTAGCCGGGCGGTACAGCAGGCTGGCGAGGTCGAGTGCAGGGTCATTGATCAGCAGATCGACGTCGAATACGAACGGCTCACTGATTGCTTCTCTACCGGTAAAGGCCAGGACCTCAAAGGCGTCGGACAGACCTGCGACGTCCAGACGAAATTCGGGTTCGTTGACTGGATCGAACATCGGCGATTCTCTACAGGAGGGGCGGCCGGGGATTTTCGCCGAGAGACATGGCCGAGTAGAGAGGGGAAGTACAACTTGGGAAATGACCTACGCGAAAAGAGGACCAATGACCTGAATAGCCGAAGACGTAGGTCGTTTCGCTTGAAAAAAGAGAATCGCCTCACCAGGTCATCTGAAATTTCCGCAGCTTGCGGTACATTTTCAGACAACCTGATGAGAGCGTGACCTACCTCAGGAAGACAGGTAGGACGAACGGGTCAGGCCCAGACGCAGGGCGTCGAGGAACTGGGTGCGTTCAGTAGCGCTGATGCGGGCATTGGCGCACTTGTCGCGATAGTGGGTCATCAGTTCTTCAGGCGACAAGTGCACGTAACGCAGCATGTCTTCGATGGTGTCGTGGGTTTCGATACCGGCGTGGTACACGCTGCCATCGGCGTTCTGGTAGATGTTCACCGAGTCGGTGTCACCGAACAGGTTGTGCATGTCGCCAAGGATTTCCTGATAGGCACCGACCAGGAACACACCCAGCAGGTAGTCCTCGCCTTCGTTCAGCGCATGCACCGGCAGGCTGGTTTCGATGCTCTGCTCGTCGACGTATTGATTGATCTTGCCGTCGGAGTCACAGGTCAGGTCCTGCAGTACCGCACGGCGCAGCGGCTCTTCGTCGAGGCGATGCAGCGGGATGATCGGCAGTACCTGATCGATGGCCCAGGTGTCCGGCAGGCTCTGGAACACCGAGAAGTTGCAGATGTACTTGTCGGCCAGTTTGTCGTTGAGTTCGTCCAGCACCTGACGGTGGGAACGCTGACGCGCCTTCAACGAGTTATGCAGGCGACGGCATACAGCGAAGTAGCATTGCTCGGCCAGGGCTTTTTCGGACAGGGTCAGCTTGCCATCTGCATACTGGGCGGCGATATCGCTCATATAGTGCGTGGCGCGCCAGTAGGTTTCAGTGACCATCTCGATATCAGTCGGACCCAGCAGATCCACCAACCACTGCACGGTTTCCGGCAGCGTTTCCTTGTTCTCGATCTGCGGCACGTCGTCGTTGTGTTTCTCGACGTCGGTCACTTGAATCACCAGCATCGCGTGGTGCGCAGTCAGGGAACGGCCGCTTTCGGAGAAAATGTTAGGGTGCGGCAGGCTCTGCGCGTCGCAGAATTCCTTGAGCATCCCGACCACGACACCGGCGTAATCGTCCATGTCGTAGTTGATCGAACTGGCGTTACGCGAGTGCGTACCGTCGTAGTCCACGCCCAGGCCGCCACCGACGTCGATGTGATCCACCGGCAGACCGAGGTTGCGCAGTTCGCCGTAGTAACGGATCGCTTCCTTGAAGCCGTGCTGGTAGTCCGCCAGGTTGGCGATCTGCGAACCCATATGGAAGTGCAACAGGCGAATGCCCTGATCCAGGCCCGCCGTGCGGAAACGCTCGACCACCGACAGCAGTTGCGCCGCAGACAGACCGAACTTGGATTTCTCGCCGCCGGTGTCGGCCCACTTGCTTGATGCCAGGGACGACAGGCGCACTCGCAGACCAATCTGTGGCTTGACCTTGAGCGTGGCAGCTTCTTCGATCACCAGGCCGACTTCGGACTCTTTCTCGATCACGATGAACACGTTGTGGCCAAGCTTCTGGCCCATCAACGCCAGACGGATGAACTCGCGGTCCTTGTAACCGTTGCAGACGATGGTGCCGCCCTTCGGCGCCAGTGCCAGCACCGCCAGCAGCTCCGGCTTGGAGCCGGCTTCCAGACCGATGGACACGTTCTGGGTAGCAATGATGTTTTCGATCACCGCTTCCTGCTGGTTAACTTTGATCGGGTACAGCGCGGTGTACTTGCTCTGGTATTCCAGGCGCTCGATATTGGCATCGAACGCGCCGGTCAGCTGACGCACGCGGTCTTGCAGAATATCCGGGAAACGCACCAACAGCGGCAACGACAGGCCGCTCTTGCGCAGCTGGTCGACTTGCTCGAACAGATCGATAGGCGGACTGCTCGGACCGTTCGGACGAACTTCGACGCGACCGGCGTCATTGATCGCGAAATACCCGGCCCCCAATGGCGAATCCCGTAAACACTGCGGCTGTCCGCAACTGTCCATTGGCTGCCATCGTCTTTGCGTGTGCGTCGTACGGACATCGAAGTCCCCTATAAAGAAGTCATAGTGCGTCGCCTGGATTCAGGCTGGCGCAGTCTAAAGAATGAAAATGACGGTTCATCAACGAGGGATAGACCCCGCCGACCGCAACGAGTTTAGAAACCGGTCATGAACAGGCTCTGTGAAAACCATGGTGACGACGCCAGGCCTTGAGGCAATCAGGACTGGATCAAGCCGCAGGTGGTCTTCACAGAGGCTGCTAGCCGCCGGACTTCTTCGCTTTGAAACCGTGCTTGATCAACTCGGCCAAGAGTAGCTCGACATGATCGCCCTGGATTTCAATGATCCCGTCTTTCAACGCTCCACCGGTACCACAGCGTTTCTTCAACGTGGTCGCCAGTTCCTTGAGCGCGTCCTCGGCCAATGGCACGCCGGTGATGGTAGTCACCGTCTTGCCGCCACGGCCCTTGCTTTCGCGACGCACGCGAGCAATGCCGTCGCCGACCGGGATAACGGTCTGTTTGCAGATACAGGCGTCCACCGGTTTACTGCATTCCGGGCAATGACGACCTGCGTCGGTGGAAAATACCAGGCCACCAAGGGCGGCGAAGGATGCGGCTTTTTTGGCCACCGGCAATCCTCTTGGGAGGACAAAGACTGGTCGCAGCGCTTGGGCAGTGCTATCGACCGCGAAGCCCCACTCAGGCAGGGGCAGCGCTACTGAAACGGTACAACCCTACATTTCACTGTAGGAGCGAGCTCGCTCGCGATGGACGTCAACGATAACGCGCGGCATCAGACAGCACGTGTCGTCCATTCGTTTTTCGCGAGTGAGCTCGCTCCTACAACAACAGCAATGCCGTTACAGTTTGAAAAGGTCGCGCAGTGTAACGGCAAAAACGCCGATTGCTAAGAGCCAATCGGCGCCAATTTATAGCTCTTTTGCGACGTCTTCCCCACGAGCCTTCAGATAACGTTTCAACGCTGCCAGAGAGTCCGGGCAATAAGGCTTTTCGTCGATTTCCCGCAGCACTTCTTCGATCGGTAAAAAGCGCGCTTCCAGCACCTCTTCCGGTTGCAGGATCAACGGACCGTCCCACACCGCCGAAAATGCCGAACACCAGAGTCGATTGCCGGTGTCCTCGAAGAAAAAGTGGTCATGGGCGGACAACTCCACCCCACTTACACCCAGCTCCTCTTCCAGCTCCCGGGCCGCCGACTCGGCGTAGGTTTCAGTGGCGAGCACCATGCCGCCTGCCGCCACGTCCCAATAACCCGGATAAATAGCCTTGCTCAGGGTGCGGCGGTGCACGCAAAGCTCACCGGCGGAGTTGAACAACATAATGTAGGTGCCGCGCCCGATCAGCCCGCGCTCGCGCAGGTCGGAGCGGACCAGGGAGCCAAGCAGGTTGTCCTGCTCGTCGACCCAGGCAATTTGCTCGGCATCGGACGCCGCCCGGTGGGCGGCTTCGCGCAAACTATCGATGGAACTGTCGACCATGACTCAGCCCTGATTCAGCAGTTGACGCAAATCGATCACCGCCGCGTTGGCCCTGGAAATATAGTTGGCCATGACCAGAGAGTGGTTGGCCAGCACACCGAAGCCGCTGCCATTGAGGATCATAGGGCTCCATACCGGTTCCTGCGAAGCTTCCAGCTCTCGAATGATCTGACGCACGCTGACCGTGGCGTTCTTCTTGGCCAGCACATCGGCGAAGTCGACTTCGATGGCACGCAGCAAATGCGACAAGGCCCAAGCCTGGCCGCGAGCCTCGTAGAACACATTGTCGATCTGCATCCATGGGGTTTCGACGATTTCTTCGTCGACCTGAGGCGCGACACCCGGCGCCACGACTTCAGTCTTCAACGCCGTGTTGAGCTTGACCCGACCAACGCTGGCCGACAGTCGTTGCGACAGCGAACCCAGTCGAGTCCCGACGTCACCCAGCCAGTTGTTCAGGTTGTCGGCGCGGGCATAAAACAGTGCGCTCTTCTGGTTCGGATCGGACAGGCGCGCCTGATAGCGACTCAGGGAATTGATGCCTTCCTGATATTCGGACTCACTGGACGGCAGCACCCAGCTCTTGTTGTCGAAGTTGAAACGCGGTTCGGCCTTGGCCAGATCGGCGTCTTCAGCGGACTGCGACTGCGAACGGGCGAAATCTTTGCGCATCGCACGGCTCAAATCGCGCACCTGCACCAGCACGCCATATTCCCAGCTCGGCATGTTGTCCATCCATAGGCCCGGCGGAAAACGGTCGTTGGAAATGTAGCCTCCAGGCTTGGTCAGCAAGGTGCCGGCAACAGTCTTGAGGGTTTCCACGGTGGTGTAGCCGACCACCATCTGCTTGCCTTCTTTCTCGGCAGCCATTTGGGCGTTTTGCTGAACCGGGAACAGTGCAGGTTCCTCACTCCAGTACCAGCCCAGGGCAATTGTCACCAGCAGGTAGATGCCGACCAAGGTGGCCAGCGCCCGGCTGAACAGCAGACCACCCAGGTAACTGCGGGTAGCCGATTTCGGTTCAGCGGCACGTTCAGGCGCGCTACCGGCGCGGTTCTTCCAGTCCAGCATGGCGATATCCTTTCAATTTCTTGGGTTCATCGGTTCGACCACAACCATACAACAACGTGCCTTGGCCCGGCACCCGCCGTTAGGTTCATGTCGGAAATTAGCCTGCCGACAGGTATAAACAGAACACACAGGCAACACGCTCTCTGTAGCAGCTGGCGAAGCCTGCTGCTACAGATTGGCATTAACCCCTAAGGGATTCCCCTACCCCTTCGCTCGAGAATTCCTTCGTCCATTCAAGCCGACAGTCCATCCGACAACGAGGCTCATCATCCCGGTGAAGGGCGCTACATGCCCTGTGGGCAAAACCCTGAAAGCCCCGGTTCATGGGACCTTGTTAAGAATAGTCATCCAATTAAAGACCATGCAGTCATAAACTGAATGCTTCCACCTTGCAGATTATTGACGCACAACACTCATGCAATCGAAAAGAGGTGCTAGCATAGAGCCACCAGTCGACCTCAGCGCGCCCCCTAACCAGTAGTCAGGATATGACCGAGCCAGAAGACCCCAGCCGCGAGCGCCTCAAGCATCACTTTGCCCAGCGGGTAATTCATCAGGCACGTCAGATACTTGAGATATGGCAACGCCTGCAACGCAGTGAGTGGTCCACCCTCGACCTGTCGGAACTGAGCGAGGCCAACCTGCGCCTGCTGCGGTTCGCCGAGCGCTTCGAACAACCGGAACACGTTCAACTGGCACGCCACATCGGTCAGTCGCTGGAGGCTGTCGACGCCAATCGCGGACGCCTGAGCAGTGGACTGATCACTGACCTCAACCGATTGATGCAGCGCCTGTCACGCACCGGTTTGCGACATGGCGATCAGCTCGATCAAACACTCCTGCCGCCTCTGCGCAAGCCGATCTACGTGATGCTGCAGGATCACGACCGTGCCGAGCGCCTGGCCAAGCAACTGGAATTCTTCGGGCTCAGTGCCCAGTCCCTGGATAGCGTGTCGGCGTTCCGCTCCTCCATGGTTGAGCGCCTGCCGGCAGCGATTGTCATGGACGTGGACTTCAGTGGCCCAGGCATAGGCCTGAAACTGGCCGCGCAAGCCCAGGAAGGCCTCGATCAACACTTGCCGCTGCTGTTCTTCAGTTTGCACGAAACCGACACCCCGACCCGCCTTGCCGCCGTGCGTGCCGGAGGCCAGGAGTTCCTCACCGGCACCCTCGAAGCGTCGAGCCTGCTGGAGAAAATCGAAGTCCTGACCTGCGTCGCCCAGTACGAACCTTATAAAGTTCTGATCATCGATGACTCCCGTGCCCAGGCCTTGCACACCGAACGCCTGCTCAACAGCGCTGGGATCGTGACCCGGACCTTGATCGAGCCGATCCAGGCGATGGCCGAGCTGGCGGATTTTCAACCGGACCTGATCATCCTCGACATGTACATGCCGGCCTGCACCGGTACGGAACTGGCCAAAGTGATCCGCCACAACGACCGCTATGTCAGCGTGCCGATCATTTACCTGTCGGCCGAGGACGATCTGGACAAGCAGCTCGACGCCATGAGCGAGGGTGGTGACGACTTCCTGACCAAGCCGATCAAGCCCCGGCACCTGATCACCACCGTGCGCAACCGTGCGGCAAGGGCGCGTAATCTGAAGGCGCGAATGGTCCGCGACAGCCTCACGGGTTTGTACAACCACACCCACATTCTGCAATTGCTCGAAGACTGCTCGTTCCGCGCCCGCCGCGAGAACAAGCCGCTGAGCTTTGCCATGCTCGACATCGATCACTTCAAACGGGTCAACGACAGCCACGGCCACCCCATGGGCGACCGGGTGATCAAAAGCCTGGCGCTGTTCCTCAAACAGCGGTTGCGCAAGACCGATTTCATCGGCCGATACGGCGGCGAAGAATTCGCCATCGTCATGCCCGACACCGACCTTGAAGCGGCCCACAACGTACTGGATGAAATCCGTCAGCGTTTTGCCGAAATTCACTACCCTGCCCAGCCGCAGGATCTGTGGTGCACCTTCAGCGCCGGGGTGGTCGAACTGGGCGAAGACTCCGACGGCCTGTTAATGGCCAATCAGGCAGACGAGGCGCTGTATCGAGCCAAAGGCGCCGGGCGCAACCGCGTTCAAGCCGCGCGGCCGTCAAAGCAAAGTGCCACTTTTTCATCTTGATCGACCCTTCCGTCATAACCCTGTAACAGAAACGCAATAACTTCAGGTACTTACCATTTTGCCGTTGGTAGTCCCGCGATGCGCCTGAAGCTGCTGACCAATCTCAACACCCTCCTTTTAGTCGCCGTATGCGTGGCCCTAGGCGCCACGCTCTGGTGGTCGCAAAAAGCCCTCGAGCGCCCCTATCTATTAATGGAGCGCTACCTGGGTTTGTCCCAGCAGTTTCAAAATGAAGTGGCGCGCAACATCGAGGATTACCTCGCCAGCGGGGATGCCCTGCGCTTGAGCAGCGCCAGCCAGGCCATCGACAACCTGCAAAAGGAACTCGGGGAGTTGCCACCGGTGCTGGCTGAAACCTTGCGCCCCAGCTTGTCGAACCTGAACGAATTCAGCAAAACCGACTTGCTGGCCGCCGGCAAACTCGCGGGCGACCCGCAAGCCCTGTTGCTGCAAGCCGAGCGCGAATTGGGCGCCAGCCTTGATCAGCTCAGCCAGTACGCCAGCGGCAACACGACTTATCTGACACCGCTGCTCGCCGCCGCCCAGCATCTGGGCAAGCTGTCGCTGGCCCGAGACAAACTGGTCAGCAGCGGTCGTAGCGAACTGGCCGTCGATGTCGAACGCGAAGTCAGCAACATCCGCACCCAGGCCGGACAACTGGACGCCTTGCCATTGCTCGGCGTGGCTGCCAGCGGTGAATCGAACACCGATGATTTCGCCGCGATGATGGGCCTGGAAAACGCCGAAAAAACCGTCGCCGAAGACGCCGGGGTCAATTTCAAACGCGAGCTGAACAGCTTGCTCAACCGCTACCCGGCGGAATTGGCCCGCACCCGCGATCAGATCCAGAAACGCGCTGACCTCAGCACCGCGACCCACCTGAAAATCACTGACGTACAACAAGCAATTGCCGGCCTGGAGCCTGCTGTGCGCGCCCAGCACGGGCAGATCCAGGGTGAAGTCCGGCTGATGCAAGGAGTGATGATCGGCCTGATTCTGCTGATCGCATTGCTCATCGACACCCTGCAACGCCGCCTTGCCAGGACGCTGACCAATCTCGCACCCGCGCTCTCGACCTGGGCCGAGGGCGACTTCAGCCAGGACATCCAACTGGGCAAGACCAACCGCGAATTGCATGACATTGAAGCCTCGCTCAACCGCTTGCGTGCCTACCTGGTGGACCTGGTGGGGACCATTCGCCTCAACGCCGAGCAGGTCGCCGGCAGCAGCCGAACCCTGGCCGAGCTGAGCAACGACCTGCACAGCGGCGCTGAACATCAGGCCGGTGACACGGCGCTGATCCGCGATTCCCTGGGCGAACTGGAAGCGACCATCCAGCAAGTCGCCGGCGATGCCAGCCAGGCCGCCGACGCCAGCCGCCATGCGGGGCTGGCGGTGGAGCACGGGCAGAAAGTCATCGGCCAGAGCCTCACTGGCTTGCATGCGTTGGTGGATGAAGTACAGGGTAACGCCCAGATGATCGAGCACCTGGCCGAAGAGTCCGCGACCATCGGCGGCGTGCTGACAGTGATCCGTTCGATCGCCGACCAGACCAATCTGCTGGCGCTGAACGCTGCCATTGAAGCCGCCCGTGCCGGGGAAATGGGCCGCGGTTTTGCCGTGGTGGCAGAAGAAGTCCGCTCGTTGGCCCAACGCACCGCCGGGGCCACGGCCGAGATCCAGACCTTGATCGCCGGCCTGCAAACCGCGGCGCGACAATCGGTCGAAGGCATGCGCGCCCAGGTCGAGCATGCCGAAGCTACGGCCAACCAGGCCCAGGCCGCCGACGGCGCGCTGGATAAAATTGTCGGGGCAATCCAGACCATTTCCGACACAGCCGTACGCATTGCCGATGTCACCGCCCAGCAGAGCGGTGCCGTCAGCGAAATCCGCAATCACAGCGAACGGATTCACCAATTGGGTGGGGATAACTTGCTGCGCATCGGTCAAGGACGTGAGCAGGGGGAGAATCTTTTGGTGCTGGGCGGACGCCTGCATACCGCCGTCCAGGCCTTCCGCGTCTAAAGATCATCCCGATACCTGTAGGAGCGAGGCTTGCCCGCGAAGACGGCGGCACATTCAACATCAATGTTGACTGACCTGACGCCTACGCGGGCAAGCCTCGCTCCTACAGGTACGGGGTAATTCGCGCTGCTGTCCGCTATCATGCCCACAACTCCGATACGCGAGACCGTCATGCGCCGTTTGCTCTGCCTGCTGCTTTTAGTGCTCGCCCTGCCGGCCACCGCCGCCGGATTACTGGAGAGTCGTCCCAGCTCGACCCTGGGCTCGATCAATAACAGCGCAGACTTCCTGCCGGTGCGCGAAGCCTTTCAGTTGAGCCTGGTGGAAAGCACGCCGCAATCGATCAAACTGCGCTTCGTTGCCACCGAGGGTTATTACCTCTACCACCACCGTTTTCAATTCCGCGCCGACCCGAGCGATGTCACGCTCGGGCCCGCGCAATTGCCCAAAGGTGAACAGAAGCACGACGAGTACTTCGGCGATGTCGAGGTCTACCACGGCATTCTCGACGTAGAGCTACCGCGCACCGATCAACGCACCTTCACTCTGGCCGTGACCTATCAGGGTTGCGCGGACAAAGGCCTGTGCTATCCGCCCGAAACGGAACGTTTGAGCATCAATGGCAACGGCGCATCAACACGTCATGACTGGGGCTGGCGCGAACTGGCGCTGTTCTTCCTTGCGGGCCTGGGTCTGACCTTTACGCCGTGCGTGCTGCCCATGCTGCCGATTCTTTCGGGCGTGGTATTGCGCGGTCAGGTCGGCGGCCTGCGCGGCTTCAATCTGTCGCTGGCCTACGTACTGCCGATGGCTGCCTGCTTCGCCCTGCTCGGAGCGTTGATGGGGATGTTCGGCGCACAGCTCAATTTGCAGGCGCGCCTGCAATCGGCATGGGTGTTGGTGCCGTTCGCGATGTTTTTTGCGGTGTTTGCTTTGGCGATGTTCGGTGTGTTCGAACTCAAATTGCCTCATGCGATCAGCAGTCGGCTGGACCGCATTGCCGGACGCACCGAAGGCGGTTCGCTATGGGGGGCCGCGGTACTTGGGGTGGTCTCCAGCCTGCTGGTTTCGCCTTGCGTTTCGGCGCCACTGGCCGGAGCGTTGCTTTATATCAGCGCCAGTGGCGATGCCTTGGGCGGCGGCTTGAAACTGTTCATGCTCGGACTCGGCATGGGTACCCCGCTGCTGCTGGTGGCTACGGGCGGCGCGGCGTGGTTGCCGAAAAGCGGACCGTGGCTGGTCTACATGAAGAATGCGATTGGCGTGTTGTTGCTGGGGCTGGCGATCGGTTTGCTCAGCCGGGTATTGCCGGGCCAGATCACTTTGTTGCTCATTGGTTTGCTCTCCGGCGGCGTCGGTTTGTTCATGGGCGCGCTGGAGTTCGTCTATAAGCCGCCAAGAAAACGCCTGGGCCAATTGCTCGGCATGTTCCTGCTGTTTTATGCACTGGCCTGCTGGTATGGCGGCTTCAGCGGCCAGAGCGATCCGTTCAATCCGATTGGCCAGTCACGCACAGTCGTCGGTGAGTCGCCGTCCAACACCAGCGCTTGGCAAACCGTTAGTACCCCGGCAGCCCTCGATCGCGCACTCGCCGACGCGCACTCGTCCGGCACACCGCTGCTGCTCGACTGGTACGCCGACTGGTGCATCAGCTGTAAAGTCATCGAACACGAAGTCCTCAACGACGCCACCGTCGTCGAACGCCTCAAGGGCTATAGGCTGATTCGCTTCGACATCACCGCCAGCAACGCCGAACAACGGACGCTGCTGGACCGTTACAAGTTGTTCGGTCCTCCGGCCTTGATGTTTTTCGGCAAGGACGGGGTCGAACGCGCCGATGTGCGGGTGATCGGCGAGATCAATGCCACGGACTTCGCCGAACGTGTCGCCAAAGCGAATGACCGGATTTAATCAAGCGGTCACATATCTCGCGCAAACATCGGGCATCGTGCTGGCTATTGCAGAGAACTGGACAGTCGCAAAGGCTTTGCGGCATAGTCGCCGGGTTCTGACAATTGCACACCGTTAAAACAAGGGAACAGCCGATGGCGACGCTACTGGTTCTGCACGGACCCAACCTGAACATGCTTGGCACCCGTGAACCGGGCACCTATGGCGCCACGACACTGGCGCAGATCAACCAGGACCTGGAACGCCGTGCCCGTGAAGCCGGCCACCATTTGCTGCACCTGCAAAGCAATGCCGAGTACGAATTGATCGACCGCATCCACGCCGCTCGCAGCGAAGGTGTGGACTTCATTCTGATCAACCCAGCAGCTTTTACACATACAAGTGTCGCATTACGTGACGCGCTGCTGGCGGTGAGCATCCCATTCATCGAAGTGCATTTGTCAAACGTGCACAAACGCGAACCTTTCCGCCATCACTCTTACTTCTCCGACGTAGCGGTGGGAGTGATCTGCGGCCTTGGCGCCAGCGGTTATCGACTGGCCCTGGAGGCCGCCCTAGAGCAGCTTGAAATACAGGCAACAGCTTGAACAACAAGCGTTAAACGCCCCTGACCGACCCTTGGGAGTTGATGATTCATGGATATCCGTAAAGTTAAGAAACTGATCGAATTGCTGGAAGAGTCCGGCATCGACGAGCTCGAGATCAAGGAAGGCGAAGAGTCCGTACGCATCAGCCGTCATAGCAAAACCCCGGCTCAGCAGTACTACGCACCGGCTCCAATGCCTGCTCCGGTTGCCGCGCCTGCCGCTGCTGCTCCGGCTGCTGCCGCTGCCCCTGCTGCTCCGGCCGCCCCAGTGTTGAACGGCACCGTTGCCCGTTCGCCAATGGTCGGTACGTTCTATCGCAAATCTTCGCCAACCTCACCGTCCTTCGTTGAAGTCGGCCAGACCGTGAAGAAAGGCGACACCCTGTGCATCGTTGAAGCGATGAAGATGATGAACCACATCGAAGCTGAAACCAGCGGTGTGATCGAATCCATCCTCGTCGAAGACGGCCAGCCGGTTGAGTACGACCAACCGCTGTTCACCATCGTTTGAACCGCGGAGAGCCTTTGATGACTGCGAAGTTGGAAAAAGTTCTGATCGCCAACCGCGGTGAGATCGCACTGCGGATTCTGCGCGCCTGCAAAGAGATGGGCATCAAGACCGTCGCCGTTTATTCCAAGGCTGACAAGGAACTGATGCACCTGGGCCTGGCAGACGAATCCGTCTGCATCGGTCCGGCATCGGCCGCCCACTCCTACCTGCACATCCCGGCAATCATCGCCGCAGCTGAAGTGACGGGCGCCACCGCCATTCACCCAGGCTACGGTTTCCTCGCGGAAAACGCCGACTTCGCCGAACAAGTCGAGAACTCCGGCTTCGCCTTCATCGGCCCGAAAGCTGAAACCATCCGCCTGATGGGCGACAAGGTTTCGGCCAAGCACGCGATGATCGCCGCCGGCGTACCGACTGTTCCAGGTTCCGATGGCCCGCTGCCGGAAGACGAAGAAACTGCTCTGCGCATCGGTCGTGAAGTCGGTTATCCGGTGATCATCAAGGCCGCTGGCGGCGGTGGTGGTCGCGGCATGCGCGTCGTGCATAAAGAAGAAGACCTGATTTCCTCGGCGAAGCTGACCCGCTCTGAAGCGGGCGCAGCGTTCGGCAACTCGATGGTCTATCTGGAAAAATTCCTGACCAACCCACGTCACGTGGAAGTTCAGGTGCTTTCCGATGGCCAGGGCCATGCCATCCACCTGGGTGACCGCGATTGCTCGCTGCAACGTCGCCACCAGAAAGTTCTCGAAGAAGCGCCAGCACCGGGCATCGACGAGAAGGCTCGCCAGGAAGTCTTCGCCCGCTGCGTCAAGGCGTGCATCGACATCGGCTACCGTGGCGCGGGGACTTTCGAGTTCCTGTACGAGAACGGTGCGTTCTATTTCATCGAGATGAACACTCGCGTTCAGGTCGAACACCCGGTTTCAGAAATGGTCACCGGTATCGACATCGTCAAGGAGATGCTCAGCATCGCCGCCGGCAACAAGCTGTCGTTCACCCAGGATGACGTGGTCATCCGCGGTCACGCACTGGAATGCCGGATCAACGCCGAAGACCCGAAAACCTTCATGCCAAGCCCTGGCACGGTCAAGCATTTCCACGCTCCAGGCGGCAACGGCGTTCGCGTCGACTCGCACCTGTACAGTGGCTATGCCGTTCCGCCGAACTATGATTCGTTGATCGGCAAGCTGATCACCTACGGCGCAACCCGTGACGAAGCCATGGCGCGCATGCGCAACGCGCTGGACGAAATCGTGGTCGACGGGATCAAGACCAACATCCCGCTGCACCGCGACCTGACCCGCGATGAAGGCTTCTGCAAAGGGGGCGTGAACATTCACTACCTCGAGCACAAGCTGGCTGCCGAGAAGCACTAAGCTTCGCTGCAGATCAACAAGGCCGCCTTCGGGCGGCTTTGTTGTGTCTGCGCCCCCTGTAGGAGCGAGGCTTGCCCGCGAACCAGACGCTGAGGCGTGTCAGACTCACCGATTGATCGTTCTTCGCGGGCAAGCCTCGCTCCTACGTGTAGGCCTTATCGTCTTCTGCGTCGCGCTCGCGTAAACTTACGCGCTTCTCGCAGCCCGCTAGGCTGCAATCAATATTTTTCAAAGGTGCCCGCCATGCCTTGGCTGCAAGTCCGTCTCGCCATCAGCCCAGAACAAGCCGAAACCTACGAAGACGCGTTCCTTGAAGTGGGCGCCGTGTCGGTGACCTTCATGGACGCCGAGGATCAGCCGATCTTCGAGCCGGAACTCAACACCACGCCACTGTGGGCGCACACCCACCTGCTGGCCCTGTTCGAAGGTGGCACCGAGGCTGCCCCGGTACTGGCCCATCTGGAACTGCTGACCGGCAGCCCGCTGCCCGAGCATCACAGCGAAGTAATCGAAGACCAGGACTGGGAACGCAGCTGGATGGACGGTTTCCAGCCGATGCGTTTTGGCCAGCGCCTATGGATTGTGCCGAGCTGGCACGCTGCCCCCGAGCCTGATGCGGTAAACCTGCTGCTGGACCCGGGCCTGGCGTTCGGCACCGGCACCCACCCGACTACCGCACTGTGCCTGGAATGGCTTGATGGTCAGGACCTGAAAGACTGCAACGTGCTGGACTTCGGCTGCGGCTCGGGGATTCTGGCGATTGCCGCCCTGCTGCTTGGCGCCAAAGAGGCCGTGGGCACCGACATTGACGTGCAGGCGCTGGAAGCTTCTCGCGATAACGCCGGACGCAACAATATTGCCGAAGAACTCTTCCCACTGTATTTGCCGCAAGACCTGCCGCAGGTTCAGGCCGACGTGCTGTTGGCCAACATCCTCGCGGGTCCGCTGGTGTCCCTCGCGCCACAATTGTCTGGCCTGGTCAAGGCCGGTGGTCGCCTGGCACTGTCGGGCATCCTCGCCGAGCAAGGTGAAGAAGTCGCCGCCGCCTATGCCAAAGACTTCGACCTGGACCCCATCGCCAATCGCGATGGCTGGGTGCGCATCACAGGCCGTCGGCGCTAGAATGAACGTCTGCATAGACCGGATCGCCGCATGACCGACAGCTTCGTCACCCAGTGCCCGCATTGTCAAACCAGCTTCCGCGTCAGCCATGCTCAGTTGAGCGTGGCTCGCGGTGTCGTTCGCTGTGGCTCATGCCTGCAGGTATTCAACGCTGCCAAGCAACTGCTTGAGCAGGCTGGCAAAGAGCCCGTCGCACCTGTCGCGCCAACCATCGTAGAAGAACCAGCATCCGCGGCGCCCCGGGCCATCAGCCAAAAGCAATGGACCGCTACCGAACTTGACTTGGACAGCCTCGACCTCGACGAAGAACTCGCCCGGCTCGAACAGCGGGAAATCCAGCCGACCACCGAGTTCGGCCGGCACCGCGAAGACACCCTCAGCGCGCGCCGCGACAGTGCCGAAAACGACGAAGAACCCTGGACTTCCAACAGCCTGTTCAGCGAATCAGCGGCCGACCGCGCGCAAGCGGTCAACGACCTTGACGATCTCGATACGCTCGACGCTCTCGAAACGCTAGACACCGCTGAACCGGTGAATGAACCGGGCAGCATACTCTCGCGCACCGAACCATCGCTCTCGCTGGAACCAGTGGAGCTGGACGACGAACCGCCGCCGCAGCTTCGTCTGCATGACCCACTGGACGCCCCTCTACATCACGAACGCCTGTCAGCTACGACAAGCGATGAAAGTGACGACGACCTGCCCTCAATCGAACCGCTTCGCAAACGACGCGAACGCAGCGAACCGGGGGTTCGCGCCGAGGTTCTGCCGGACTTGACCGATGATCCGCTGCAACTGGATTGGCAAAAACGCCGCTCTCCCTGGGGCCGTCGATTCTTCTGGCTGCTGCTGATCCTGCTCGGCGCCGGCGCACTCGTCGGCCAATATGTCGCCTACCACTTCGACGAACTGGCGCGCCAGGACCAATACCGCCCGTGGTTCCTGCAACTGTGCCCGCAAATCGGTTGCATCGTGCCATCCAAGGTCGACATCGCGAAAATCAAAAGCAGCAACCTGGTCGTACGCAGCCATCCGGAATTCAGCGGCGCACTGGTGGTCGATGCGATCATCTACAACCGCGCGCCCTTCTCCCAGCCTTTCCCGCTGCTGGAGCTGCGTTTTGCCGATCTCAACGGCCATCTGATCGCCAGCCGTCGCTTCAAGCCTGGCGAGTACCTCAACGGCGACCTCGAAGGCATGGTGGAAATGCCTCCGCAAACGCCGATCCACATCGCACTGGACATTCTCGACCCAGGCGCCAAAGCGGTGAACTACAGCCTGAGTTTCCACTCGCCCGAGTGAAACGATTCACTGACCCCCAATTGACGACGGCTTTCTGACTTCACCCACGCGGACCAAACCGCTGGCGATAACAGAATAACTGTTCAGATTTTGTTCAATTCAGCCTTTATCCAGTCATCGAGAGCGGGTATCATGCCAACCCTTTTTCGAACTCTCATGATCCGGCCCCACAACAGGGAAGCCCTATGTCGGCGGTACGCATCGGTCCATACACATTACACAACGGCTTGATTCTCGCCCCTATGGCGGGCGTCACCGACCAGCCCTTTCGTCAGCTGTGCAAGCGATTGGGCGCGGGGCTAGTAGTCTCGGAAATGGTCACCAGCGACATGAGTTTGTGGAACACCCGCAAGTCACGGATGCGCATGATCCACGAAGGTGATCCCGAGCCACGCTCGGTACAGATCGCCGGTGGCGACGCACAGATGCTTGCGGATGCGGCCCGGGCCAACGTCGAGTCGGGCGCACAGATTATCGATATCAACATGGGCTGTCCGGCGAAGAAGGTCTGCAACAAGGCTGCAGGTTCCGCACTGTTGAAGGATGAAGCACTGGTAACCGAGATCCTGCAGGCCGTCGTGGCTGCGGTCGATGTGCCGGTTACCCTGAAGATCCGTACCGGCTGGGACCGGGACAACAAGAATGGCTTGACGGTGGCAAAGATCGCCGAGCAGGCAGGCATTACGGCGTTGGCGGTCCATGGCCGCACCCGTGCAGACCTGTACACCGGTGAAGCCGAGTACGACACCATCGCCGCGATCAAGCAGGCGGTGTCGATGCCGGTCTTTGCCAACGGCGATATCGACTCGCCGCAAAAGGCCCGTTACGTGCTCGACGCGACCGGTGCCGACGGCCTGCTGATTGGCCGGGCTGCCCAGGGGCGGCCATGGATTTTTCGTGAGATCGACCATTTCCTGCGTACCGGCGAGAAGCTCCCGGCGCCAGGGCTGATCGAAGTGGAACACATTCTGCTAGAGCATCTGGCTGCGCTGCACGCCTTCTATGGAGACGTGATGGGCGTACGCATTGCTCGAAAGCATGTGGGCTGGTATCTCGCAACCTTGCCGGGCGCCAGGGAGTTTCGCGCCCACTTCAATCGTTTGGAAGATACGGAAGCACAATGCGCCAACGTTCAGGACTTCTTCGCCGAACGTTATAAGAGCCTGACAGGGGACGGAGAGGGGGTGGCCGCATGACGATGATGACCGAGACTTTAGTGAGTGGAACTACACCCGTGAGCGACAACGTGAATTTGAAACAGCACCTCAATACTCCGAGCGAAGAAGGTCAGACCCTTCGCGGGAGTGTCGAGAAAGCGCTGCACAATTATTTCGCCCACCTTGAGGGCGCTGCCGTCACGGATGTGTACAACCTGGTGCTCTCCGAAGTCGAGGCTCCCCTGCTCGAGTGCGTGATGAACTACGTCAAGGGCAACCAGACCAAGGCTAGCGAGATGCTCGGACTGAACCGGGGCACGCTGCGCAAGAAACTCAAGCAGTACGATTTGTTGTAAGCATTCAATCAAACCAGAAAGGCGTCCGCGTAAAACCGGTCGCCTTTTTTGCTGACTCCTTTGCTTTTGATGGAAATTGAGATGACCGACCAGACTACCCGCCTGCCGATCCGCCGCGCCTTGATCAGCGTTTCCGACAAGACCGGGATCCTCGAATTTGCCAAAGAGCTTGAAGCCCTGGGCGTCGAGATCCTTTCAACCGGCGGGACGTTCAAGCTGCTGCAGGACAACGGCGTTGCCGCAGTGGAAGTCGCTGATTACACCGGTTTCGCGGAAATGATGGATGGCCGGGTAAAAACCCTGCACCCGAAAATACACGGCGGGATTCTCGGTCGTCGCGGTATCGACGACGCGATCATGAACGAACACGGCATCAAGCCGATCGATCTGGTAGCGGTCAACCTCTACCCGTTCGAAGCCACCATCAACAAACCAGGCTGCGACTTGCCGACCGCGATCGAGAACATCGATATCGGCGGTCCGACCATGGTCCGTTCCGCGGCCAAGAACCACAAAGACGTGGCTATCGTGGTTAATGCCAGCGATTACACCAACGTACTGGAAAACCTCAAGGCTGGCGGCCTGACCTACGCTCAGCGTTTCGACCTGATGCTCAAGGCGTTCGAACACACCGCTGCCTACGACGGCATGATCGCCAACTACATGGGCACCGTGAACCAGGCCGCTGACACTCTCAGCACCGAAGGTCGCAGCGAATTCCCGCGCACCTTCAACAGCCAGTTCATCAAGGCCCAGGAAATGCGCTACGGCGAGAACCCGCACCAGAGCGCGGCGTTCTACGTTGAGGCCAAGCCTGCCGAAGTCGGCATCGCCACCGCGACCCAACTGCAGGGCAAGGAACTGTCGTACAACAACGTGGCCGACACCGACGCCGCGCTGGAATGTGTGAAGAGCTTCGTCAAACCGGCCTGCGTGATCGTCAAGCACGCCAACCCGTGCGGCGTAGCCGTGAGCCCGGACGCCGAAGGCGGTATCCGCAAGGCCTACGACCTGGCCTACGCCACCGATACCGAATCCGCATTCGGCGGCATCATCGCCTTCAACCGCGAACTGGATGCTGAAACCGCCAAGGCCATCGTCGAGCGTCAATTCGTCGAAGTGATCATCGCCCCAAGCGTCAGCGAAGAAGCCCGTGCCATCGTGGCGGCAAAAGCCAACGTACGCCTGCTGGCCTGTGGCGAGTGGTCGGCGGATCGAGCCGCTGCCTGGGACTACAAACGCGTCAACGGTGGCTTGCTGGTGCAGAGCCGCGATATCGGCATGATCGGCGCCGATGACCTGAAGGTCGTTACCAAGCGCGCACCGACCGAGCAGGAAATCCACGACCTGATCTTCGCTTGGAAAGTCGCCAAGTACGTGAAGTCCAACGCCATCGTCTACGCCAAGAACCGCCAGACCATCGGTGTCGGCGCGGGCCAGATGAGCCGCGTGAATTCCGCACGTATTGCCGCGATCAAGGCTGAACACGCAGGCCTGCAGGTACAGGGCGCGGTCATGGCGTCCGACGCATTCTTCCCGTTCCGCGACGGCATCGACAACGCGGCCAAGGCCGGCATCACCGCAGTGATCCAGCCTGGTGGCTCGATGCGTGACAATGAAGTGATTGCTGCGGCAGACGAGGCCGGAATCGCCATGGTCTTCACTGGCATGCGCCACTTCCGTCATTGATACACGCCCACTGTAGGAGCCGGCTTGCCGGCGAAGGCGGTCCGTCAGACAGACCGAGGGGCCCCCTTCGCTGGCAAGCCAGCTCCTACAAAAGCATCCAGCGCGATGCTTCCCAGAATTTGCGTCATCCGAGGTTTTTGAAATGAATGTTTTGATCATTGGCAGCGGTGGCCGTGAACACGCCCTGGCCTGGAAAGTGGCTCAGGATTCGCGCGTGCAGAAAGTTTTCGTGGCACCGGGCAACGCCGGCACCGCCATTGAAGCCAAGTGCGAGAACGTCGATATCGACGTACTGGCCCTCGAGCAACTGGCAGACTTCGCCGAGAAAAACGTTTCCCTGACCATCGTCGGCCCGGAAGTGCCGCTGGTCGCTGGCGTCGTTGACCTGTTCCGCTCCCGTGGCCTGGATTGCTTCGGCCCAACCGCTGGTGCTGCTCAGCTGGAAGGCTCGAAAGCGTTCACCAAGGACTTCCTCGCCCGCCACAAGATCCCGACCGCCGACTACCAGAACTTTACCGAGATCGAGCCGGCCCTGGCTTACCTGCGTGTAAAAGGCGCGCCGATCGTGATCAAGGCCGATGGCCTTGCCGCCGGTAAAGGCGTAATCGTTGCCATGACCCTGGCCGAAGCCGAAGACGCCGTGCGCGACATGCTGGCGGGCAATGCCTTCGGTGATGCCGGTTCGCGCGTCGTGATCGAAGAGTTTCTGGACGGCGAAGAAGCCAGCTTCATCGTCATGGTCGACGGCAAGAACGTACTGCCGATGGCCACCAGCCAGGACCACAAACGCGTCGGCGACGGCGACACCGGTCCGAACACCGGTGGCATGGGTGCCTACTCCCCGGCTCCGGTAGTCACCAATGAAGTGCACAAACGTGTCATGGACCTGGTGATCTGGCCGACGGTTCGCGGTATGGCCGAGGAAGGTAACGTCTACACTGGTTTCCTATACGCGGGCCTGATGATTGACAAGGCTGGTAACCCAAAAGTTATCGAATTCAACTGCCGTTTCGGCGACCCTGAGACCCAGCCAGTCATGCTGCGTTTGCAGTCGAGCCTGGTGCTGCTGGTCGAAGCGGCCCTGGCACAGGCGCTGGACAAGGTCGAGGCACAATGGGATCCACGTCCGAGCGTCGGCATCGTGCTGGCCGCCGGCGGCTATCCTGGTGACTACGCCAAAGGCGCGGCCATCAAAGGCCTGGATGCAGCGGCGACACTGGAAGGTAAAGTTTTCCACGCCGGTACTGCACTCAAGGAAGGTCAAGTAGTAACGGCCGGTGGTCGGGTACTTTGCGCCACTGCCATGGGCGCCAGCGTCGATGCTGCTCAACAGCAGGCATACAAGCTGGCGGCCAACATTGATTGGGAAGGCTGTTTCTATCGCAAGGACATTGGCTATCGTGCCATTGCCCGCGAGCGTGGCGAAAATCAGGAATAAGCTACCCATTCGGCCGGGCAAGGGCCTTGGGCCCTTGCCTGACTATTCCGGCGCCGCGCATAGTTATATTCTGGCATCAACCTACGAAGGGATTTCGCCGTGCGCTGGCTCAGGATTGCCATAGGCTTCACCGTCACACTGCTGACCCTGCTCTGCTTGCTCCCGGCTCAGGCCGGGCAAGGCAGTGGCTTAGCGGTATTGCTCGACGAACAGGGCGACCTGCAACTGAGCGACATCCGTTCCTCCCGCTACACCAACCAATTCAGTCCTATCGATCTCGAACGCGTAACGGCAGCCGAGCCCGACGGCGCACTCTGGCTACGCTTTCGCCTCGCACCCGGCAAGCATGAACAGCTGCTGAGGGTGTTCGCACCCGATCTGCTGCAACTCAATATGTATGTGCTGGACGGCGACAAGCTGATAGAGCAGTCGAGTACCGGTAACAAACAGTCCCTGGCTGACCGGCCACTGCCCAGCAGCGATTTCATGCTGCCGTTGCCGCAAATCGACAAGCCCCTTGATGTATACCTGCGACTGGTCTCCGAACATCAGCTGCGGCCCTATATCAGCCTGCAATCGGCAGTCATGGCCGCGGCCAGTCAGAACCAGTCGCTGATCTATGGCCTGTTGTTGGGCTGTATCGGCATGCTGATCCTGCACAACCTTATCCGCTATGCGTACACCCGCTCGCGCAGCAGTGCCTGGCTGGCGGCTTGCGAAGGTTTGTTGGGGCTCAGCCTTGTGCTGTTGCTGAATTTGGCGGGGTCCTGGCTGCCGGACTGGCAAGCCGTGCAAGCGCCGGGGGCATACCTCGCCTTGTTACTGACAGCCCCCTGCGGCCTTATGTTCGCCTATCGTTTCTTCGCCCCCCTCGGCCCGCACCCGCTGAACAAGCTGATACTGGCCGAAATTCTATTCATCACGATCTGCGGTCTGTTACTGCTTTTCGTCAACACTCTACCGCTGAACATTATCACTTACGGCCTGGTCGCCCTTGCGGGCCTGACCATGTTATTCGCCAGCGCCTATCACTGGCAGAAAGGCTATCGCCCTGCACGGCTGTTCGTGGCGGCCATGGTGGTGTTCAACCTTGGTACGTTGATCATCCTGCCTGCGCTGCTCGGGCTGACCCTGATCGAGCCTCATGGCCTGATCACCACCCTTCTGGCGTTCATTTGTATCAGCGGCCTGCTGATGAGCATCGCCCTGAGCGAGCGCGGGCGCCGCATCACTGAAGATCGCTTCAGCATCAGCCGCGACCTGGCGGCCAGCAACGCGGAGATCAACGCCAAGGCTGAATTCCTCGCGAAAATCAGCCACGAGATCCGCACCCCGATGAATGGTGTGCTGGGCATGACCGAGCTGTTGCTGGGTACGCCACTCTCGGTCAAGCAGCGCGACTATGTGCAGACTATCCATAGTGCCGGCAACGAGTTGCTGACGCTGATCAACGAAATCCTCGATATATCCAAGCTCGAATCCGGACAGATCGAACTCGATGATGTGCAGTTCGATCTCAACGCGTTGATCGAAGACTGCCTGAACATCTTCCGCGCCAAGGCCGAACAACAGAACGTCGAGCTGATCAGTTTCATCCAGCCGCAAGTTCCGCGAGTCATAAGTGGTGATCCGACACGCCTGCGCCAGACCCTCTTGAGTCTGCTTGAAAACGCTTTGAAGAAAACCGACGAAGGCGAGATCCTGATCGTCGTCGCGCTCGACGAGCGCAGTGCCAAACCGCGCCTGCGCATCGCCGTGCAGGACAGCGGTGAACCCATGGACGCCGAAGAGCGCGATGCGCTGATGCACGCCGAGCTCCACAGCAAGCACTTTCTCTCGGCCAACCGCCTGGGCGGCAATCTGGGGCTTGTCATCGCCCGTCAACTGATTCGCTTGATGCAAGGCGAGTTCGGCATCAAGAGCGGGAGCAACCAGGGCAGCACTCTATGGCTGACGTTGCCGCTGGACCCTGACCGGCTCGAACACCCGACCTCCGACCTCGATGGCCCGCTGCAAGGTGCACGGGTATTGGTGGTGGATGACAACGACACCTGTCGCAAGGTGCTGGTGCAACAATGCAGCGCCTGGGGCCTGAACGTCAGCGCTGTTGCATCCGGCAAGGAAGCACTGGCGCTACTGCGCACCAAGGCACACTTGCGCGACTACTTCGATGTGGTCCTGGTGGACCAGAACATGCCCGGCATGACCGGGATGCAACTGGCCGCCAAGATCAAGGAAGACCCAAGCCTGAACCACGACATCCTGCTGATCATGCTCACGGGCATCAGCAATGCACCGAGCAAAATCATCGCGCGCAACTCGGGGATCAAACGCATCCTCGCCAAACCGGTGGCCGGTTACACCCTAAAAACGACCCTCGCCGAAGAGCTGAACCAACGCAACAAGGGCCTCGCAGTTATGCAACAACTACCCTCCGGCCCGACACTGCCAATCAAGGTGCCCAGCGATTTTCGTATTCTGGTGGCCGAAGACAACAGCATCTCGACCAAGGTTATCCGCGGCATGCTGGGCAAGCTCAATCTGCAACCTGACACCGCCAGCAATGGTGAAGAAGCCTTGCAGGCAATGAAGGCCCAGCGTTACGACCTGGTGTTGATGGACTGTGAAATGCCGATCCTGGACGGCTTCTCGGCCACCCAGCAATTGCGCGCCTGGGAAGTGGGCAACCAGCGGACCCGTACCCCCGTGGTCGCGCTTACCGCACACATCCTCGCCGAGCATAAGGAACGCGCGCGTCAGGCCGGCATGGACGGGCACATGGCCAAACCGGTCGAGCTCTCGCAGCTGCGCGAACTGATCGAACACTGGGTTGCCCAGCGCGATCTGCAGAGCCGCACGGCGACACCAACGTCCTGAGCCGACAGACTGCGCGACGCCTGATAGACTCCCCCTCGACTTCCCTCGCCAGTGAGCCTGCACCATGCTCCACGTGTTGTTCAGTGTTTACCTGAAGATGCTGGTGCTCTACAGCCCGTTCTTCGTGTTGTCCTGCTTCATCAGTCTGACCCGCGGCTACTCGCGCAAGGAACAACGTCGGCTGGCCTGGAAAGTGGCGATCGCCACGCTGGTCTCCAGTGTTTTGCTGTACTTGTTCGGCCGGGTGATTTTCAGCGTCTTCGGCATCACCGTGGACGCGTTCCGTATTGGTGCCGGCAGCGTGCTGTTCATCTCGGCACTGGGCATGGCCCAGGGCAAGTCGGCGGTGCAGACCGACAACGTGCAGCAGGATGTGACCATCGTCCCGCTGACCATCCCGTTGACGGTCGGCCCTGGCACCATCGGTGCCTTGTTGGTGATGGGCGTGAGCCAGCCGCATTGGGATGACAAGCTCATGGCCATCGTCAGCATTGCCCTGGCCAGCTTCACGGTTGGCGTGGTGCTGTATCTGTCCAACCGCATCGAGCGTATTCTCGGCGATCAGGGGCTGCAGATTGTCAGCCGGTTGATGGGGTTGTTCGTGTGTGCGCTGGCTGCACAGATTATTTTTACAGGGGTCAAGGGCTACCTGGTTCCTTAGCCGTTGTTGCTGTCATCGGGACTTTCTCATTGCGATGGAAGGTCAGAGATAACAAATTTCTGACCTTACCCCGTCACTTGCGCCGACTGAAGCGTTTGAGCAGAACTTCCTTACGATGAGGGCCCAGATATTCTTCGACAGTCGACTTTATTTCCGCGTAACGGGCAGGATTGAAAGTAATGAACGACTTCCCATGGAACACGTCGAGTGAAGAAGTTTTCCAGTCAACGAACAGTAGCCCGCCATCATTACTCTCTCCCTGATGATCCACTGCGGCTATCGCAATCAGAATAATTCCATTCGCCATCTGTTCACAGGGAATAGTTGACAACCGCACGCCTTCTGCATTTTTCGATTCAATATTCAGCAAGTTGATCGCCTCAGGCTCTTTTTTCAAAGCATCCAGTGTAGAGTTTGTTACCGCACTGAGTACTGTAGCGCCAGGAATCGCGGCTTTTGCCGCCTCGATTGCCGCCTGAATAATATCTACCATGACATTATCCATCTGTACCTTAAGCGTAGTAGCACTGTACTTAGAATAACCATTATCAGCCACGAAACACCCAAGTGCTTCCATGCACTCGGTAAATACATGGTACCAAGCCTTGGGATCTTTATTGCCAGGCACTTCGTAATTGGCCTCCAACTTCGACATGGTAATCAGGTTTTCAATGATCGCCATGTTTTCGATGCTTATCTTGTCACCGTAACCAATCAGACTATTGCCCAGTACCAGTGCATCCAGCTCCTTTGTGGGATTGGATGTCACCGTGGATACCAGCGACCGCGCGCGCGGCCTGGCAGCCACCCCACGTTTGCGTTTCTCCACACACGCTTTAACAAAAACTACACTTTCAGAAACACTTACCGAACTTTCAAAAATAGCCATACAGAATATTCCTTTATTGACTAACAAGCGTTCCATCCCGGAACACCACGAACCTAACTCAACTTACTTTCACCAACAACCACAACCAAATACATTATATGTATAAAACCGACCACTACTGATCAGCGCATGCGCATTAACCACGGAGCAACACAAAATAAATTCAGATCAGCACGCGCTTACCAGATCACCAAACAACTTTGGCGACCTGGCTTCACGATTTAGATAATAGACACAAAACCAACTATCATATGGGAGCGAGTTTGTCGCCATAGCTACGGGGCGTGTAAACCCATGTACGACCATCCAGGCAAGGAATCACACGTGTCGTCGAAGACCCAATAATTACCATTGTCCGCATGTCCACTTGATCGACACTCAGTTGACCGAGCGTAGTCACTCGTAAAGTTTGACCTGGACGACCGATATCTCTTCCCAGCACGACCGGTGTCTGAGGCTCGCGATGACGGGCAACGATGTCCAGCGCCTGTCCAAGTTGCCATGGACGTGAACGCGAGATCGGATTGTAGAACGCCAGGGCCAGATCGGCTTGAGCCGCCAGATCCAGACGTTTCTCGATGATCGACCAGGGCTTGAGGTTGTCCGACAGCGATAGCACGCAGAAGTCATGACCCAACGGCGCACCGGCCTGGGCAGCCGTCGCCAGCGAAGCGGAGACGCCCGGCAGGATTTCCAGATCAACGCTGTGCCACGCAACATCGGTGGACTCATGAAGCGCTTCGAGCACGGCAGCAGCCATGGCAAACACGCCCGGATCGCCAGACGACACCACCACCACCGACCGCCCTTGGGCCGCCAGTTCGAAGGCATGGCGTGCACGCTGCATTTCTTCGCGATTGTCGGTGCAATGCAGCACCTGATCGTCGCGGAACGGTCCGGCCATGCGCACGTAGGTTTCATAACCCAGCACATCATTGGCGCGAGCCAGTTCGGCTTTCACCGCTGGTACCATCAGTTCGGCCGCACCCGGTCCCAGACCCACCACTGCGAGGCGTCCGCGGGGTCGACCGATATGCAACGGGTCCAGTGGCTGTTCGGCGACTGCAATAGCAATGAAGTTGTCGCCAAGAATGGAGACAGGTTGCCCGATAGCGTTGCGGGCCAACTCACCCATGCCCACGTCAGCCTTGGCAAATCGCAATGGCACACCCAACTCACGCGCGGCTTCGCGCAGCGCCGGGCTGGCCATATCGGTATCAGCCGCCAACAGACAAGCCACCGATTGCAAAGCGATTGCGGCCTGATGCAAAGCTTCGCGAACACCGTTCGGCAAATCTGCGACGCCGGCACTGACCGCCACCAACACATTACGTGGATAGATCAGCAATTCGTTGGCCGCAGGCAAACGTTCGACATGGCTGACACGCACCGCCAGTCGCGCTTGAGCATCCTCAGGCAACTGCGCCTGGGCCAGCCACGGTGCAGAGCCTTCGATGCGAAGCGTTTCACCGGCCAGCAAGTCGGAGACAAACCGCTTGCCCAACTCCAGATCACCGAGGGTATAGCCACTGGGCGGATTGAGCAGGCAAGTGCCAAAACGCAGCTCACCGCTGGTGGTAATGGCCGGCGCCACGTTCAAGCCCGCAGCAATCTCTCGCGCCATCACGTTCACACCGCTCAGCCCCCAAGCAACGGCACGACCGCACTGCCGTCTTCAGCCACGGCCAACACTGGTGGCTCGGCACCTTTTCCAGCAGCAGCGGCGCCAGGGTCCGGATCACGATCCCGGCGGCGCACAGAGCAATGATCGGCGTGTCCTGCTGATAAAACTCACGCAGGGTCGCACCGAACTCGTGATAGACACAGTCCGCGCCGTCGACCCGCTCGGCCAGCCCATGGATCAGCGCTCCGGGATAGAGCTTTTGAATATTGCGTGCGGTGGCGAGACTGCCATTGCCGAGAATGACAATTGCCGGAACTGGACGGGTCATCAGCCTTGCCACCTTTCACCGGGAACGATAATCAGCGAGAAATACGGCGAGGACATCGGCTCAACCTGATCCAGCGGCACGATTTCTGGTTGGCCATGGTCGCGCGCTCGACATAAAGCGCCCGGTCTGCCAACCCGAGCTCCTCCAGCACCTGGCGGACCTTGGGAAAATTGCGTCCCAGCTTCATGATCACTGCAGCATCGGCATCGGCCAGGCGACGCTTGAGCTCGTCGTGCGGCAACACACCGGAAAGCACCGACAGGCTCTGGTTGCGATACACCAGCGGCGCACCGAGTACTGAAGCGCCACCGAGCATCGAACACACGCCCGGCACGACTTCGGCCTGATAGCGCTCTGCGAGCCGGTCATGCAGATACATATAGGAACCGTAGAAGAACGGATCACCTTCGCAGATCACAGCCACGTCGCGACCCGCGTCCAGATGCACGGCCAGTTGTTTACCCGCGGCATCGTAGAAATCACTGATCACTTGCTCATAGGACAGCGGCGCCGGCAGTGCTTCGGTGGTCACCGGATAAACCAGCGGCAGCAAGGTCTGTGCGTCCTGCAAATGCGCCTCGATGATGCCGAAGGCATTGCCCTTTTTACCCTTGGCGACGAAGTACGCCACCACCGGCGATTCACGCAACAGGCGCAACGCTTTGACCGTAATCAGTTCCGGATCACCGGGGCCGACGCCAAGGCCGATCAAACGTCCAGGTTGCTGCATCATTCGATCTCCGTGGCGAGGGCATTGACAGCGGCGGCTGCCATGGCGCTACCGCCCAGGCGACCTTGCATGATTACGAAAGGCACACCACGACTGTCCGCCGCGAGCATCGCCTTGGATTCGGCGGCGCCGACGAAGCCCACCGGGAAGCCGAGGATCAGCGCCGGTTTCGGCGCGCCAGCGTCGAGCATTTCCAGCAAATAGAACAGCGCTGTAGGCGCGTTACCGATCACTACTACGCTGCCCTCCAGATGTGGGCGCCACAGTTCCAGTGCGGCGGCGGAGCGGGTGTTGCCCAGCTCGCGGGCAAGCTCCGGCACGCTTTCATCGCGCAGAGTGCAGATGACCGGATTGTTCGCCGGCAACCGTGCGCGGGTCACGCCTTCGGAGACCATCCGCGCGTCACACAAAATCGGCGCACCGGCCGCCAGCGCATCGCGCCCGGCCTTGCCCGCGCCTTCGGAAAACTGCAAACCGTCGATGGCGTCGACCATGCCGCAGGCATGAATCACCCGCACCGCGAGTTTTTCCAGATCGGCCGGGATTCGCGCGAGGTTGGCCTCGGCGCGAATGATCGCGAAGGAATTGCGATAGATCTCCTGACCGTCGCGGATGTAATCAAGCATCGAGGGGGCTCCGTGAGCGGGCGTCGAGCAAGGCTGCGACCGCTTCAATAGTAAGATTACTTGCGTGCAGAGCGCCCAAACCGGACTGCGCTGCATCGCGAAAATATAGATCGTAGTGGCCGGGTGCGACGGCCAGCAACGTGGCCGGCGCGGTATGCGCGGCGGCACAGGAGCGCGGACAACCGCTCAGGTGCACACTCAGCGCATGCCCGTGACGTTGCAGCAGTGCGGCCAATTGCCGGGCATCGCCCTTGGTCTCGGCCAGGCTTTTGCCACAGCCGTTTGAACCGGTGCAGGCGATCATCCGGGTCAACGGCTGATCGGTGCTGCACAGCAATCCCAGCAGTTCCAGACGCCGAATGACTTCAGCGCCGTGTTCGTTGCGGATATTGGGCAGCAGCAGACTTTGCCAAGGTGTGAACCGCAGGCTCCCGTCGCCGAACTCGTCCGCCAGCTGTGCAGCGCCACGCAGCATTGCTGGATTCAGCCGTCCCAGCGGCGGCACCGCACCCACGTATACAAGACCTGCTTCGGCCTGGGGATGAGCGCCAATATGCAGAACACTCGAATCCGGGCTACGTCGCCAATCGGTCGCGACCTGGATGGCGGCACGCTCGGCCAAGCGATGAAGAAAGTCTTCGATTGAGTGCTCAGCCAACAAATGACGCATCCGCGTTTGCTCGGGAC
Source organism: Pseudomonas sp. ERMR1:02 (assembly GCF_002277815.1). Classification (GTDB taxonomy): domain Bacteria; phylum Pseudomonadota; class Gammaproteobacteria; order Pseudomonadales; family Pseudomonadaceae; genus Aquipseudomonas. Next base: position 65,557 of record NZ_NKJI01000006.1, on the reverse strand, counting down.
GCGCCAGCTCAAGGAATAAATCAAGAACCGCGACCACCAGGCCAAGGCCATCGTCGAGTGCGACGGAGCCTGCGGCCGCGTCCGTGGGGCACCCGGCCAGACCAAACGCCAACCGCCGCTCGCCGTCTCGCTCAAAGGCCGAGAGCCACAGGTCGTGGGGATGTTCAAGCATCGCCAAGGCTTCACCGCCATCGAGCTGCACGGCAAATTTGGCGCTGAGGTCGTGGAAACGTTCGTTTCGTTGCACCGTGGCAAGGATCTGTTCAGCCAACGGCCGGGTGTCGAACAGCATTTGCCGATCGATGCCGGCGGCAGGGCTGAGCATCAGATTGCGCACATCATCGCCTGCCGCATTACTCGGCCCCAGCCCCGCAGCAAGCAGACCGTTGATCAAAGTTGCCTGTTCGCAGCCAATCCCGCGGATCTGCAGGTTGGCGCGGTTGGTCGCCTCGATCACCCCACCGGCATACCGCTCGGCTGCGTCAGCCACAGCTACCGCCTGCTGTGCGCGGATCGAACCACCATTGAGTTTGATCCGACAGATACCGCCGTCCAACGCCTGGACGATACGCAACAACCCGGGACAGGCCGATGGACGTAAAGGGTTGGATTTCTGACGAGAGTTCACAGGATGACCGGCAGGAGATGAAGGGCAGCATTATGCCTGCTTTGTCTGGCGGGATGAAAAGTCCAGGTGGGTTGACGACGAAAAGCGCTGGATCCTGACGCTGTGTCTTGAGGCCAACTTCGCGACAAACACTAACAACAAGAATCAATTCCCCAAACCGCTCTTATTTAAACCACCCACCGCCCGCTGTACTTTTTATAGGTAATCAAACAACCCATCTCACCAGACAGCTATATCCAGGGAGCAACATATGGACAGACAGACGTTGAATGGAATCTTGACCGGCCACAATCTTGTTTCATGCATAGGCGACATTTCTCCGCAGGATTACGACGACCTTACCCATTGCACACAGCTAGCCACAAAGTCCGCCGATATGATCTGCAGCCGTTTCGTCGACTCGGCAAAGTGGCTACATGAATATGTAAACACCCTGAATTTTCTGGGGTGGTCTGTATTTGAAGATGCCGTTACTACCCGCACCCGTTACAACATTTCGAAAAGCGTTGCGGAGTTTTTGATCCAAAGCGCCCAACGCATGCGGGACTCCCGACAAGGGAACGCCATGATTGACACGCTCGATGTGCTTCAACCTGACAAACCGGCGCTCCATTCGCTGGATGAAGAAAGTCTTTTGGGAGAGCGTTTCCAAGTAATACCTGCCCGGTACGACTCAAAGGGTTTTCTCGAAATAGCAGTCTTCAATCTTGAGTTGGTGACACAGACAAGAAAAAGCAATTTTCTGTTCCTGGACGCGGAAGATCAGACCTCAAAATCATCCAGCAACGGGCTTATCTCAAGCTGGATAAACGCACACTCGAAACAAAAGAGCGCTCCTCGAGAAAAAGAGGCTCGAGATCGGAATGACGAGATTCAATCTGCGTAAAGAACGAACAGGGTAAATTCCCTGCCGCGTTGAAGGGCTGCTATCACTGTCGGCGCGCTATGATGCGCTTCCGCCAGACCGATACAGATCGGAGCGGTGATGGCCTGGATTGATAGAAGAGGAACAGCATGACCCCCTGGCTGACAGTGGTAGGCATTGGAGAAGAAGGCTTCAAGGGGCTTGGCAAAAATGCCCGACACGCTTTGCTGAACGCTACACGGATCATTGGCGCTCAACGGCAGCTGGATTTGTTGCCTGTCTGCATCCGTGGCGACCGGCAACTGTGGCCCAGTCCTTTTACCCTTGAGCCAGTTTTGGCCAGGCGTGGCGAGCCTGTCTGCGTCCTGGCCAGCGGTGATCCGATGTTTTTCGGGGTGGGTGCCAGTCTCGCCCGACAATTGCCGTGTGATGAAATGCTGATTCTGCCCGCCCCTTCTTCTTGCTCGCTCGCCGCCGCCCGAATGGGTTGGCCATTGCAGGATGTGGTCACACTGTCGGTGGTTGCCCGCCCCGTTGCGGCACTCAGCGCCCAGTTGTTCAGCGGCGTACGCTTGCTGGTGTTGAGCAATGACGGTCGCAGCCCCGCCGCCATCGCCACGCTGTTGCGTGAACGTGGATTCGGACCAAGCCGCCTCACCGTGTTGGAACATCTGGGCGGTGAAGCCGAGCGGCGTATCGACGGCCTCGCCAGCGACTGGACCGATTACGCCATCGCCGACTTGAACCTGATCGCCATCGAATGCATCGCCGAACCGAATACGCCACGCCTGTCGCGCCTCGCCGGGCTGCCGGATTCGGCGTTCAAACATGACGGCCAACTGACCAAGCGCGACGTGCGCGCGATCACCCTCGCGCGCCTGGCACCGGTACCCGGCGAACTGTTGTGGGATGTCGGCGCCGGCAGCGGTTCGATCGGCATTGAATGGATGCGCGCCCACCCGAGTTGCCGGGCGCTGGCAATCGAGGCCGATGACGGACGTCAGCAGTTGATCGAACACAATCGCGATGCCCTCGGCGTGCCCGGCCTGCAACTGATTCGCGGCCGTGCACCACAAGCCCTCGATGGGCTCGAACGTCCAGACGCCATTTTCATCGGTGGCGGCGTCACTCGCGAAGGTGTGCTGGAAAGCTGCTGGGACGCCCTCAAACCGGGTGGTCGACTGATCGCCAACGCGGTCACACTGCAGAGTGAAATGACCCTGATGGCGTGGCGTGAACAGCACGGCGGGGAGCTGACGCGCATTCATATCGCCCAGGCGCAACCGCTGGGCGATTTCGACACTTGGCGCCAGGCATTGCCGATTACCGTTCTGGATATGACGAAACCTCTCGATGCGTGACGAAACTGCCGAACAACCCGCGCCGCTACGCAGTGGCTTGACCACGGGCAGTTGCGCCACAGCGACCAGCCTCGCGGCAGCTCGCCTGCTGCTCACGGGCCACACGGCCGACGCGGTGGAAATCGTCTTGCCCAAGGGCAAACAGGTACAAATGCGCCTGGAGTTCTGCCGGCTGACGGACGACAGCGCCGAGGCCGGCACGATCAAGGATGCCGGAGACGATCCCGACGTCACCCACGGTGCCCTGCTTTATTCCCAGGTGCGACTGCGCGCCGAGCCAGGCATTGGTTTCAATGCCGGACTCGGTGTCGGCACAGTCACCCGCCCCGGCCTGGTTCTGGGTGTCGGTGAGCCGGCGATCAACCCGGTGCCGCGCAAAATGATCACCGATCACCTGACCCGGCTCGCTGGCGAATTGGGCTATCGCGGCGGTTTTGAAGTAACGGTGAACGTCGAAAACGGCGAGGCGCTGGCGTTGAAAACCATGAATCCGCGCTTGGGGATTCTCGGCGGTCTGTCGATCCTCGGCACCAGCGGCATTGTTCGGCCGTTTTCCTGCGCGGCGTATATTGCCTCGATCCACCAAGGCATCGACGTGGCGAAAACCAACGGTTACCTGCACATCGCCGCGTGCACCGGCAATGCCAGCGAAGACACCATGCGCCGGGTCTACAACCTGCCGGAAATCGCCCTGATCGAAATGGGTGACTTCGTCGGCGCGGTGCTCAAACATTTGCGCAAGGTGCCGGTGGATAAACTCAGCATTTGTGGCGGCTTCGGCAAGATCAGCAAACTGGCGGCCGGGCACATGGACTTGCACAGTCGGCATTCGAGCATCGACCTGCCGCAACTCGCGGACTGGGCCGCAGCGGTGGGCGCCGATGCGTTATTGCAACAAGGCATCCGCGAAGCCAACACCAGTCAGCAAGCTCTTGCCATGGCCAGCGCCGCTGGCGTGGCCCTCGGTGACGCGGTGTGCCGTCACGCCCTGGACTTTGCCCGCAGCGTGGTGCCGGCACAGGTTCAGGTCGAAGTATTTGCCATCGACCGCCAGGGCGGGATTGTTGGCCATGCCGGAGCTTTTCCATGAAGCGAATCTTGCTACTGGGTGGCGTGACCGAGGCTCTGGCCATCGCCCGAACCCTTGGTCCAGAACACATCTACAGCCTGGCCGGCATCGGTCGGGTGCCAACGGATCTGATCTGCCAGGTTCGCGTCGGCGGCTATGGCGGGGCCGAAGGCCTGGCGCAATTCATCCGCGATGAACAGATTGACCTGCTGCTGGATGCCACCCATCCCTATGCGGCAAAAATCAGCCAGAACGCTGCGGGTGCCGCGCAATTGAGCGGGATTCCCTGCTGGGCGCTGCGACGCCCGGCGTGGCAGCCACAGACCGGGGACGACTGGCGCGAAGTCAGCGACTGGGCAGAGCTGATCGAAGCCCTGAAACCCTTTCGGCGACCGCTGTTCACACTGGGCCGCGAGCCCTTGCAGCACCTGGACGAAATCCCTGCGGACCAGTTCTGGACCTTGCGCGCACTGGATGTGTATCCGGGCAACGAGCGCTGCGAAGTGATCGGTGCGCGTGGGCCGTTCCTGATCGACGATGAACGCGAGTTGTTCGAGCGTCGGCAGATCGACGTGCTAATCAGCAAGAACAGCGGCAGCACCGCGACTGAACCGAAGCTGGAAGTGGCACGCGAGCGTGGGGTGCCGGTGCTGGTTTTGAAGCGGCCGATTTTGCCGGGGGTTGAGCGGGAGTTTGAATCGGCGACAGACCTGTTGGCAGCGCTGTCAGCAGAGACCGATACATAACCTGTAGCAGCTGGCGAAGCCTGCGTCCGGCATGTAGGAGCGAGCTTGCTCGCGATGTACTCAAAAGCGCCGCGTTTACCCTGCAGCCCCGCGTTATCGTTAACGACCATCGCGAGCAAGCTCGCTCCTACATGCCGGACGCAGGCTTCGGCAGCTGCTACAAAAAAGCGCAATGTCCTACGTAACTATCGGATCTTGCACATAGCATCATCCAAAATAGCTGACTAGTCGCGGCCAAACCTTGTCTCTATTTTTACTTGCCCCACGAATGTAGAGCCAGGAGTACCGAATGACTGAAAAATTCACTCGTTTCGATATCGCTGAGTACCTACTGACACCTTCCGACATGTGGAATTATCTCAAGGCCAGTGAGGAGGAGGATTTGGGGGACGGACGTTTCATTCGTCTCGCGCTCAGAGACGTCAAACACACCATCTGCGCACGAATCCAAACTGATCCAACATTTGCCCAGGCATTACGAATCGAAGTCGCTACACTCTTTTACAACGGCGAGCCAGAAATGGCTCACCGGATGTTGCGTCTATTAACTCAGGCGCTGCGACACCACACCGCACGCCGCTTTTTTACTTATCGGCATTGATCAGGCTAAATAGCCGCGCCTGATCGCCCACCCAATGGATCTGTCTCATGTCCCGACAACGGCTCGCAATTGCCTGGATAGCCTGCTTCGCAGTGCTGTTCAACATGCTCGCCATGCCGATGAGCGGGGCGATGGCGCAGTCGAAGTCGCCTGCGGAACAGTTGTTGTGGGGCAGTTTCTGTTCGTCCAGCGGCACCAAAATGGTCGCGATATCCCTGGGTAGCATCGAGAAAAAAACCTCGCAGAGCGACGATCATTCCAACATGCAGCATTGCTGGTGCTGTTCCGGCTCCGCACCGCTGGTGGCGTTGCCCGGGCATGTGCCACAGCTGTATTTCGCGCAGTTCGAAGCCAATCGAAGCCTGCCTCCCACCTCTCTCAACACGCCGACACCGCGCCAGCAATGGCCGAGCCTCAACCCCGCGCTTCCCCTCTGGTGTGATTCCTTCTCGCAATTGACCTGCGTTTTGAATCGTTCTGGAGAACCATCATGCTGAACAAACTCATCGTTGTGGCTGCGTTGCTGCTGCCTGCCTGCTTTGCCAATGCTCACGAGTACAAGGTCGGGGAGCTGGAAATCGCTCATCCCTGGTCGCAAGAGTTGCCCCCAATGCACCGAACGTTGCTGCCTATTTCGTGATTCACAACGAAGGTAAAACTGCCGACCGACTGCTCAGCGTCGAGTCGCCAATTTCAGGCGAAGCGCAACTGCACGAGCACGTAATGCAAAACGACATGATGAAAATGCAGCACGTACCGAGCGTGGAAATCCCCGCGGGTGGCGAAGTCACGTTTGCACCGATGGCTTACCACGTGATGCTCTTGAATCTGAAAGACCGTAGCCTGCTGAGCGACGGCAAGCGCTTCCCGATGACCCTGCACTTCGAGAAGTCCGGTGACGTGACGGTCGAAGTGGCGGTGCAGAAGCAGGCGCCTGAAGACGGGCAAAAGCACGGGCACGCCCAGTAAGCGGCCGAGCTGAAAACACCCATGCGCCCGCTCGGCACCAGGGCATCCGGATCGCGTCGTCAGCCATCGAACCTGACACGCGGCAGCTGGATCAGCCTGTTCGCCATGTTGATGATCTTTATCGGTCCACTGATTTCTCAGTCGATGCCGATGGACTCGCGCGCGGCCATGAACATGTCGATGAACATGTCGATGGACATGCCCATGGATATGCCGGCGATGGACCATGCAGAGCATGGCGCGCAATCCGACGCCGAACAATGCCCGCCGCAAGCCGCACATCATGCAATCTGGGAAAAATGCGGCTATTGCAGCCTGTTGTTCAATTGCCCTGCGCTCACCGGTGGTGTGTCATTCACCGGGTTCGACACCCCGCACGCCAGCAACTTCACTACCCCGTTCCCGCGTCTGGGCCATGCCCGGCAAACTACTTTCCCCGGTGCCCGCACCCGCGCCCCGCCCATCATCGTGTAGTCCCGCACACCATAACTAAAAGATCCGAAGCACGCGGAGCACACGTGATGAATCAGCCCAAAGTGAATTTCTACAACCTGGCCTGGCGCTGGCATTTCTATGCCGGATTGTTCGTAGCGCCATTCATGGTGATGCTGGCCCTGACCGGCACCATTTACCTGTTCAAACCGCAACTCGACTCGCTGATGTACAACAGCCTGCTCAACGTCCCGGCCGGGCATCACAGCATCCCCGCCGATGACCTGCTCAAGCGCGTGAAAGACGCGTATCCACAAGGAACCATCAAACAGTACCTGCCACCGGTCAACGCTGAACGCAGCGCCGAGTTTGTTGTGCTCGACAGCGGCAAAGAGTTGAACGTATTCGTCGACCCGTACCACGGCGATATCCTCGGGGAGCAAGACGCCAAGAAAAACCTGCAAGCCATCGCACGTGCGATTCACGGCGAACTGATGATCGGCACCGTCGGTGACCGACTGGTAGAACTGGCCGCCGGCTGGGGCGTGGTGCTGGTGGTTTCCGGGGTGTTCCTGTGGTGGCCGCGCGGCCAGGCTGCCGGCATTCTGTGGCCACGCTTGAGCAGTCGCGGCCGGGTACTGTGGCGCGACTTACATGCCGTCACCGGGTTCTGGGGCGCCTCGCTGCTGCTGGTCATGCTGCTCAGCGGCATGACCTGGACCGGTTTCTGGGGCCAGCAATACGCGGCCGTGTGGAACGTCTTTCCGGCAGCGATGTGGGACAACGTACCGAAGTCCGACATTGAAGCGCGCAGCCTCAACAGCGCCACGCGCCAGACCGTGCCGTGGGCGATGGAAAACACCCCGATGCCGATGTCTGGCGACCATGCCGAACACATGGCCCACGGTGGTGCGCAAGCCGGCCCGGCCGCGCCGACCATCGGCCTGCAAGATGTACAAAACATCGCCACGCAGAACAAGGTCGAACCCGGTTACAGCATCACCCTGCCGAAAGACGCGACTGGCGTGTTCACCATTTCGGTATTCGCCGATGACCCGCGCAACGACGCCACCCTGCATGTCGATCAGTACAGCGGCAAGGTCCTTGCCGACGTGCGCTACGAGCAATACGGCGCTGTCGCCCGCGCCACGGAAATCGGCGTGATGCTGCACGAAGGCAAGATGTTCGGCGTGTTCAATCAGATCGTCGTGCTGCTGATTTGCCTGATGATCCTGCTCAGTGCCGTCAGCGGCGTGGTGATCTGGTGGAAGCGTCGCCCGCAGGGCAAGCTCGGTGTGCCGCCGCTGCGTCACGACCTGCCGAAATGGAAAACCGCAATGGTGATCATGTTCGCCCTGGCGGTGGCATTTCCGTTGGTGGGTGCCTCCCTGGTGGTGGTCTGGGTGCTCGACAAGCTGCTGCTGTCGCGCTTTACCCGACAGACTGAAAGCGCCTCAACTTCATCATGAATCAGGCGAGATGCGCGGGACTCAAGGGTCTGTAAACTGCCCGCGCATCACCTGCCAACTCCGCGCTGCCAATGACGCCTTCGCGGGCAAGCCTCGCTCCTACAGAGCGAGGCTTGCCCGCGAAGAGGCCATCAGCAACACCCCAAGAGCAACTGCATGACCTCGCTGAACCTCACAAATCTCACCTGGTCTCCCCTGGGCCACGGCCACTGTCATCACCAGTTCCAGCTGCGAGATGCTTCGTTGCACGTGGCTGCTGGTGAATTCGTCGGTTTGATCGGCCCCAACGGCAGCGGCAAGACCAGCCTGTTGCGCTGCGCCTGGCGCTTCAGCAAACCGGAAAGTGGCGAGGTCAAACTTGATCACCACAACGTATGGAAACAATCCTCACGCTGGTGCGCGCAGCGCATCGCCGTGGTGTTGCAGGAATTCCCCGACGCCTTTGGCCTGACCGTCGACGAGGTGGTCGCGATGGGCCGCACGCCGCACAAGGGGCTGTTCGACGGTGACACTGTCGAGGATCGAAACCTCGCGACCCAAGCCCTGGAATCGGTCGGTCTCAAAGGCTTCGAAGATCACGCCTTCTCTACTCTCTCTGGCGGTGAAAAGCAGCGCGTGATCCTCGCCCGCGCCCTGGCGCAGCAACCACAATTGCTGATCCTGGACGAGCCGACCAACCACCTCGACCCGCGCTATCAGCTTGAGTTATTGCGGCTGGTCAGGCGCCTGAAGATCGGCACCCTGGCAAGCATCCATGACCTCAATCTGGCCGCCGCATTCTGTGATCGGCTGTATGTGATCAACCACGGCCGCATCGTCGCCAGCGGCAAGCCAAAAGAGGTCCTGACCAGCGCATTGCTGCGCAACGTATTCGGCGTCGAAGCACTGATTGATGAACACCCCTTGCACGGTTACCCACGAATTACCTGGATTACCCAACCATGATTTTGCGTTTCCCGCCGCTCTCCTGCCTTTCTTTCATCCTGTTGTTGACCAGCGCCCAGGCGTTTGCCGAGGCCACGCACTACCCGTTGACGATTCAGAGCTGCAACCGCGAAGTGACCTTCCAGCAGGCGCCGAAGCACGCGGTCAGCCACGACATCAACATGACCCAGATGATGCTCGCCCTCGGCCTCAAATCGCAGATGGCCGGTTACAGCGGCGTGTCTGGCTGGAAGTCGGTGACGCCACAAATGCACAGCATCCTCGATGGATTGCCGGAACTGGCGGCCAAGTATCCATCGGTGGAAACCCTGCTCGACGCCAACGTCGATTTCTTCTTCGCCGGTTGGGATTACGGCATGCGCGTGGGCGGTGACCTCACGCCGCAGACCCTGCAGCCACTGGGCATCAATGTCTATGAGTTGACCGAGTCCTGCGCTTTCGTGATGAAGCGTCCACCGGCCACACTGGAGGACACTTACAACGACCTGCGCAATCTCGGGAAAATCTTCGACGTTCAGGATCGCGCCAACTCTGTGATCCGTGAGATGCAGGCGCAAGTCGCCGGGATTCGCAAAGACCTGCCGGCCGACAAGCCACGGGTATTTCTGTACGACAGCGGCGAAGACCGGGCCATGACCTCAGGCCGCTTGGGCATGCCGCAAGCCCTGATCGATGCCGCTGGCGGACGCAACGTTCTTGACGACGTCGACGCGAGCTGGACCCGGGTCAACTGGGAAAGCGTGGTCGAACGCAATCCGCAAGTGATCGTGATCGTCGATTACGGTGAAGTCACCGCCGAACAAAAAGTGCAGTACCTGCTGAATAACAAAGCGCTGCAATCGGTCGATGCGATCAAACACCAACGCTTCATCGTCATCCCGTACGTGCAGGCCACGCCAGGCATCGACAACGTGCTGGCAGTGGCAACCCTGGCCAAGGGCTTTCACGGCGAATGAAAAACCGTCGCTACGCGTTCATGCTGATTGCCCTTGCCGCGCTGTTGCTAGTGTCGTGTGTGCTGTCGCTGGGTTTTGGTCCGGCGCGGGTTCCGGTGGACGTGGTGTGGGGGATTTTGCTGCACAAGCTATTCGGTTTCGCCGTGCCCGACTGGAGCGCCGGACAGGAACACATCGTCTGGCTGATCCGCGTGCCGCGGATGTTGCTCGGTGCGCTGGTGGGTGCCGGGCTGGCGCTGATCGGCGCGGTGTTGCAAGCGGTGACGCGCAACCCGCTGGCCGATCCGCATCTGCTCGGCGTGACCTCCGGCGCCACCCTCGGCGCGGTGATCGTGGTGCTGCATGTCGGTGAAATCGTCGGCCTGCTGACCTTGCCGATTGCCGCATTTATCGGAGCGTTGTTGAGCATGCTGGTGGTGTTGATGATTGCCAACCGCCACGGTCGCCTGGACAGTGATCGCCTGCTGCTGTGCGGCGTGGCTGTGTCATTCGTGATGATGGCAATCGCCAACCTGCTGCTGTTTCTCGGCGATCACCGCGCCAGTTCCGCGGTGATGTTCTGGATGCTCGGCGGGCTTGGGCTGGCGCGCTGGGAATTGCTCGCGGTGCCTGCTGCCAGCGTCCTGCTTGGCTTGGTTTTGCTGCTGGGCATGGCGCGGTCGTTGAATGCCTTGATGGCGGGTGAGCAGACGGCTGTGACGCTGGGGTTGAACGCCCGGACGGTGCGGCTGTGGGTGTTTGTGATTGCCTCGCTGATGACTGGGGTGCTGGTGTCGATCAGCGGCTCGATTGGTTTTGTCGGGCTGATGGTGCCGCACATTGCGCGGCGTCTGGTGGGTGCCGAACACCGTCGGTTGCTCCCCGTGTGCGTGTTGCTCGGCAGCGTGTTTCTGGTGTGGGTGGATGTGGCTGCCCGGACGATGATCGCCCCGGAAGACTTACCCATCGGCGTCGCCACCGCTGCCATCGGCGGCCTGTTCTTCATCGGCCTGATGCGCCGCCGCTGAGCCTTTGCTTCCCTGTAGGAGCGAGGCTTGCCCGCGAAAGCGGTCCTTCAGACAAATTGATTCTGGATGTGCGGCCGCCTTCGCGAGCAAGCTTCGCTCCTACAGGGACGTGGATTGCAATACTACGCCCCAATCTGGCGCAGCACTGCGCACCAACGCGCCAGCCGCGGTCCTTGATGGTGCGCCGCCAACCCCTGCAACCGCTCTAAACCGACATTTCCCTACCTTTTCCCGACCGGGCACAGCCCTTGCTAAAGACCCTTCAGTAGTCCGCATCTGCCACCAAGAAAATTCATAAGTTCATGGAGATCGCACAATGAAGCGTCGCAGTTTGATCAAGGCTTTCACACTCTCGGCAAGCATTGCCGCGATGGGCATGACCTGGACTGTCCAGGCCGCCGAGACCATCAAGGTCGGGATTCTGCATTCGTTGTCCGGCACCATGGCGATCTCCGAAACGTCGCTCAAGGACATGGCGTTGATGACCATCGATGAGATCAACGCCAAGGGTGGCGTGAACGGCAAGATGCTGGAGCCGGTGGTGGTGGACCCGGCGTCGAACTGGCCATTGTTCGCGGAAAAAGGCCGGCAGCTGCTGACCCAGGACAAGGTCGCAGTGGTGTTCGGTTGCTGGACTTCCGTGTCGCGCAAATCGGTGTTGCCGGTGTTCGAAGAACTCAACGGCCTGCTGTTCTACCCTGTGCAGTACGAAGGCGAAGAAATGTCGCCTAACGTGTTCTACACTGGCGCCGCGCCGAACCAGCAAGCGATCCCGGCCGTTGAATACCTGATGAGCGAAGAAGGCGGCAGCGCCAAGCGCTACTTCCTGCTAGGCACCGACTACGTCTATCCACGCACCACCAACAAGATTCTGCGCTCGTTCCTGCATTCCAAAGGCGTGGCCGACAAGGACATCGAAGAGGTCTACACCCCGTTCGGCCACAGCGATTACCAGACCATCGTGGCCAACATCAAAAAATTCTCGGCCGGTGGCAAGACCGCAGTGATCTCCACGGTCAACGGCGACTCCAACGTGCCGTTCTATAAAGAACTGGCCAACCAGGGACTGAAAGCCACTGACGTTCCGGTGGTGGCGTTCTCGGTCGGCGAAGAAGAACTGCGCGGCATCGACACCAAACCGCTGGTGGGCAACCTCGCGGCGTGGAACTACTTCGAGTCGGTGGAGAACCCGGTGAACAAGAAGTTCGTGGATGACTGGAAAGCCTACGCGAAGAAACACAACCTGCCGGGGGCCGACAAAGCCGAGACCAACGACCCGATGGAGGCCACCTACGTCGGCATCCACATGTGGGCGCAGGCCGCTGAAAAAGCCAAGTCCACCGACGTCGACAAAGTCCGCGAGGCCCTCGCCGGCCAGACGTTTGCCGCGCCATCCGGCTACACCCTGACCATGGATAAGACCAACCACCACCTGCACAAACCAGTGATGATCGGCGAGATCCAGGGCGATGGTCAGTTCAACGTCGTGTGGCAGACCGAAGGACCGATCCGCGCCCAGCCGTGGAGCCCGTTCATCCCGGGCAACGACAAAAAGCCTGAGTACGCGGTGAAGAGTAACTAAGGGACACATAAACCTGTAGGAGCGAGGCTTGCCCGCGAAGCTTTTGGCGGCCTTGCGGTCCTCTTCGCGGGCAAGCCTCGCTCCTACAAGGTTCCTCATCGCACTTCAGGACGTAGCCATGTCCCTTTATCGTATGTTTCTTGCCATCGCACTTCTGTTGCCAATGGCTTCCTTTGCCAGCGACGCCGAAGACTTCGTCGCCGCCAATCCCGTGCAGCAAGCCAAACTGCTGGAGGCCTGGGCCGCGCAGCCCGATCCGGCGCGCATCGAACTGGTCAACGCCCTGCAACAAGGTGAATTGACGGTCGATGGTCAGCCGAAAACCTTGCGCCTGAACAACCGCCTGCGAGGTCTGATCGACACCGCGCTGGCCAGTCATCAACTGCTCGCCGCCGACGAAAAAATTCGTCTGCTCGCCGCACAGCAACTGCAGAAAAGCGCAAAACCCTCGCAGCTTGCATTCCTTGACCGGCAACTGGCTGGCGAAAAAGATGAAGGTGTCCACGCCGCCCTGAGCCTGGCCCTGGCCAATCTGCAACTGGTGGACGCCGATCCGGCCGTACGCCTCGCCGCCGTGCGCCTGCTCGGTGAAACCGGCGATCCGCTGGCCCGTACACGCCTCGAAAGCCTGCTGGAGCCGGGCGTGGAAACCGACGCGAATGTGCGTACCGCCGCCGAAACCAGTCTCGCTCAAGTCAAACGCAAACTGCTGGTCGGCGAACTGCTCGGCCAGGCATTCAGCGGCATGTCCCTCGGCTCCATCCTGCTGCTCGCGGCGCTGGGCCTGGCGATCACCTTCGGCCTGCTCGGCGTGATCAACATGGCCCACGGCGAGATGCTGATGCTCGGCGCCTACTCGACCTATGTAGTGCAGTTGATGTTCCAGCGCTTCGCGCCGCAGGCCATCGAGTTCTATCCGCTGATCGCGTTGCCGGTGGCGTTTTTCGTCACCGCCGGGATCGGCATGGCGCTGGAACGCACGGTTATTCGTCACCTCTACGGTCGTCCTTTGGAAACCCTGCTCGCCACCTGGGGCATCAGCCTGATGCTAATCCAGTTGGTACGTCTGGTGTTCGGTGCGCAGAACGTTGAAGTGGCCAACCCCGCGTGGTTGTCGGGCGGGATTCAGGTGCTGCCGAATCTGGTGCTGCCGTACAGCCGCATCGTCATCATTGCCTTCGCGTTGTTCGTGGTGGTGCTGACCTGGCTGCTGCTGAACAAGACTCGCCTGGGCTTGAACGTTCGCGCGGTCACTCAAAACCGCAACATGGCCGCCTGTTGTGGCGTGCCAACCGGACGCGTCGACATGCTCGCCTTCGGTCTCGGCTCAGGCATTGCCGGCCTCGGTGGCGTGGCGCTGAGCCAGATCGGCAACGTCGGCCCGGACCTCGGCCAGAGCTACATCATCGACTCGTTCCTGGTGGTGGTACTCGGCGGTGTCGGGCAACTGGCCGGTAGCGTGTTCGCAGCGTTCGGCCTGGGCATCGCCAACAAGATTCTCGAACCGCAGATCGGTGCCGTACTCGGCAAGATCCTCATCCTCGCGCTGATCATTCTGTTCATCCAGAAACGTCCGCAAGGTCTCTTCGCACTCAAAGGACGGGTGATCGACTGATGAACCAGCCCCTGCTCGTTACCGCGACACAAAAAGCCGGCCCCAAAGTTACGATTGCTTTCGGTGCGGTGATCCTCGTTCTGCTGCTGGCATTGCCGCTGCTGTCGCTGTTGCCGGCGGACAGCACGTTGCACGTCTCGGCTTACACGCTGACGCTGGTCGGCAAGATTCTTTGCTACGCCATCGTCGCCCTGGCACTGGATCTGGTCTGGGGTTACGCAGGTCTCCTGTCGCTCGGTCACGGACTGTTCTTCGCCCTCGGCGGTTATGCGATGGGCATGTACCTGATGCGCCAGGCCTCGGGCGATGGCTTGCCGGCGTTCGTGACCTTCCTGTCGTGGACCGAATTGCCTTGGTATTGGACCGGCACCAGCAGCTTCCTCTGGGCCATGTGCCTGGTGGTGCTGGCGCCGGGTTTGCTGGCACTGGTGTTTGGCTTCTTCGCCTTCCGCTCGCGGATCAAGGGCGTGTATTTCTCGATCATGACCCAGGCCCTGACCTTCGCCGGGATGCTGCTGTTTTTCCGCAACGAGACCGGGTTTGGCGGCAACAACGGCTTCACCAATTTCCGCAGCATCCTCGGTTTCGGCATTACAGAACCGGGCACCCGTGCGGTGCTGTTTTTCGCCACGGTGTTGTTGCTGGTGGCGAGCCTGTTCATCGGTTGGCGTTTGGCACAGAGCAAGTTCGGCCGGGTGTTGACCGCCCTGCGGGATGCGGAGAATCGCCTGATGTTCTGCGGCTATGACCCACGGGGTTTCAAGCTGTTTGTCTGGGTGTTGAGCGCGGTGTTGTGCGGGCTGGCCGGTGCGTTGTACGTGCCGCAAGTCGGCATCATCAACCCGAGTGAAATGTCGCCGACCAATTCCATCGAAGCCGCTGTGTGGGTCGCCCTGGGCGGTCGCGGCACGCTGATCGGCCCGCTGCTCGGCGCTGGCGTGGTCAACGGCATGAAAAGCTGGTTCACCGTGGCCTTCCCCGAGTACTGGCTGTTCTTCCTCGGAGCGCTGTTCATCGTCGTGACCCTGTACCTGCCCAAAGGCGTGATCGGCCTGCTGAAGAAAAGGGGTAACCAATGAGAGTGACTGCGACGGCTGAATTCATGCTCGAACCGGCATTTTATCCACCGCAGCCGAACAAGGACGCCGGCACCAGCCGCGACGCCATCGGCCTCGGCCAGCGCGTTGGTCCCGGCCTGGATACCCGCCACGGCACCATTTTGACCCTGGAAGACATCAGCGTCAGCTTCGACGGTTTCAAGGCTTTGAATGCTCTGAACCTGTACATCGGCGTCGGCGAGTTGCGCTGCATCATCGGCCCCAACGGTGCGGGCAAGACCACGCTGATGGACGTGATCACCGGCAAGACCCGCCCGAGTCACGGCAAGGCCTGGTTCGGTGAAACCCTGGACCTGACGCAGATGAGTGAAGTGCAGATCGCCCAGGCCGGTATCGGCCGCAAGTTCCAGAAGCCGACGGTGTTCGAAGCCCTGAGCGTGTTCGAGAACCTGGAGCTGGCGCAGAAAACCGACAAATCGGTGTGGGCCAGCCTGCGGGCGCGACTCAACGGTGAACAAAAGGACCGCATCGCCGAAGTACTGCACACCATCCGCCTGACCGCCTCGGTCAATCGTCCGGCGGGCTTGCTTTCCCATGGCCAGAAGCAGTTTCTGGAAATCGGCATGTTGCTGATGCAGGACCCGCAATTGCTGCTGCTCGACGAACCGGTGGCGGGCATGACCGACGCCGAAACCGAATTCACCGCCGAGCTGTTCAAGAGCCTGGCCGGCAAGCATTCGCTGATGGTGGTGGAACACGACATGGGCTTCGTCGGCTCGATTGCCGACCACGTGACTGTGTTGCACCAGGGCAGTGTGCTGGCGGAGGGATCGCTGGAGCAGGTGCAGGATAACGAGCGGGTAATCGAGGTGTATCTCGGTCGCTGATCATTCCCACGCTCTGCGTGGGAATGCCGCCGGGGACGCTCCGCGTTCCGCTGACAATGCAGGGCTCAAGTCCTGCGCACGTGTGACGCAGAGCGTCACGGGATGCATTCCCACGCAGAGCGTGGGAACGATCGCTGGGGGAGAATTTGGAATGCTGCAAGTCGACAAGCTGCATCAGTACTACGGCGGAAGCCACATCCTGCGCGGCCTGACGTTTGACGTGAAGGTCGGCGAAGTCACTTGCCTGCTCGGGCGTAACGGCGTGGGCAAGACCACCCTGCTCAAGTGCCTGATGGGTTTGTTGCCGGCCAAAGAAGGCACGGTGAACTGGGAAGGCAAACCGATCACCACGTTCAAACCCCATCAACGGGTGCACGCCGGGATCGCTTATGTGCCACAGGGGCGCGAAATTTTTGGCCGGCTGACCGTGGAAGAAACCTGCTGATGGGCCTGTCGCGTTTCCCAGGCTCCGAGGCAAAGGAAGTCCCGGCCTTCATCTACGAACTGTTCCCGGTGTTGCTGCAAATGAAGCAACGGCGCGGCGGTGACTTGTCCGGCGGACAGCAACAGCAGCTTGCCATCGGCAGAGCACTGGCCAGCCGTCCGCGCCTGCTGATCCTCGATGAGCCCACCGAAGGCATCCAGCCATCGGTGATCAAGGAAATCGGCGCAGTGATCAAGAAGCTGGCGGCACGCGGAGACATGGCGATTCTGTTGGTTGAGCAGTTCTACGACTTCGCCGCCGAACTGGCTGACCAATACCTGGTGATGTCCCGGGGCGAGATCGTGCAGCAAGGTCGTGGTGAAATATGGAAGCCGAAGGTGTGCGTGGCCTGGTTACGATATAAGAGTACGATTTAATCTGTAGCAACCTAACGATAATTAGAAACCATGAATTCACCTGCCCCCACAACGCTATTCACCCCCAGCTGGCACGCCGAGCTGGAACTGGGCTACGCCCGGTTTGGTGACAGCACGGCCCGGTACAGCGCCGGCATCTTGGCCCTTTGCGCGTGCAGAAACACTTGTATGCCGAAGGTCCCGAGGTTTGCCAGCACATCATTGTCCACCCGCCGGGCGGGATCGCCGGGGGTGATCGCCTGGACATTTCGGCCAGCGTCGGCAGCGATGCCTGGGCGCAGATCACCAGTCCAGGCGCAGCCAAGTGGTACCGCGCCGCCGGCCCGCTTATCAGCAGCTGAAATTCAAGGTGGCGGCCGGTGCGACACTGGAATGGTTGCCTCAGGAGACGATCATTTTCAGCGCGGCGCAGGCTGAACTCAGCACCTGCATCGACCTTGAGGGCGATGGCCGGTTGTTCTACTGGGATGTGTTGGCGCTGGGCCGGCCGGCCAGTGGCGAGCGCTTCGACCTCGGGCATTTTCAGGCGCAATTGGATATTCGCCGCGACGGTCAGTTGCTCTGGCATGAACGCCAGCGCATTGTCGGGGGCGATGGTTTGCTCGATTCGCCGATTGGCCTGGACGGGCAACCGGTGTTTGCCACCCTGCTGGTGACTGGCGAGATTGAAAGCGAACTGCTGGAGAAGTGCCGTTCGCTGCCCAATGACGTGCGCGGGGATCTGACGCAATTGCCGGGGCTGCTGGTTGCCCGGTGTCTGGCCAGTGAAGCGCTATTGGCGCGGGGATGGTTGATTGAATTATGGCGATTGCTCAGGCCAGCGTTGCTCGGCCGCGAAGCAGTCCCACCCAGAATCTGGAGCACCTGAACACCGATCCCCTGTGTAGGAGCGAGGCTTGCCCGCGAAGGGGACCTTGAGGCCGCCAAAAGCTTCGCGGGCAAGCCTCGCTCCTACAGGGATCGGTGTTTACAGATCCGAATACCTTTTTATCTGCCCTGATGGATTCCAACGATGGACCTGACCCACGTGAAAAAGACAAGCTGCTGATTTTCACCGCCGGCCTCGTGGCCGAGCGGCGTCTGGCCCGCGGCGTGAAACTCAATTACCCGGAGGCCATGGCCTACATCTCTGCAGCGCTGCTCGAAGGCGCCCGTGATGGCCAGACCGTTGCGCAATTGATGCACTACGGCACCACTCTTCTGAGTCGTGAACAAGTGATGGAAGGCATCCCGGAAATGATTCCCGAGATCCAGGTCGAAGCGACTTTCCCCGACGGCACCAAACTGGTTACCGTCCATCAACCCATCGCCTGAGGCCACGCCATGACCTATCACATCCGCGATGCCGTGCATGCCGACCTGCCGGCGATCCGTGACATTTATAACGACGCGGTGCTCAACACTACGGCGATCTGGAATGAACAGGCCGTCGACCTCGGCAACCGTCAGGTCTGGTTCAGCGCCCGGCAGGCCCAGGCGTATCCGATTCTGGTGATCGTCGACGCCGACAACAGCGTGCTGGGCTACGCTTCATTCGGTGACTGGCGGCCGTTCGACGGTTTCCGCCACACCGTCGAGCACTCGGTATACGTGCGCAGCGATCAGCGGGGCAACGGCCTCGGCCCGAAACTGATGGATGCCCTGATCGAACGCGCCAGGGGCTGCGATAAACACGTGATGGTCGCCGCCATCGAAAGCGGCAACGTCGCATCCATCCGTCTGCACGAGCGCGCCGGTTTCGTGACCACCGGACAGATGCCCCAGGTGGGCACCAAGTTCGGTCGCTGGCTGGACCTGACCTTTATGCAACTAACCCTCAATCCTGGCGCCGAACCTCCAACTGCCAGCAAGGAGTGATACTCGATGAACCCGCCCAACTGCGACGCGTCAACGTTGAAAGCTTTGCGCACTATCGTCAGGGCTTGATTGACCTGCTGCTCGATGCAGTCGGCTATGGCGCCAGTGTCGGCTTCATGGCCGATCTCGATGCCACGCAGGCCCGCGCGTATTTCGATGAAGTTCAGGAGAACCTGAACAAGGGCAATGTGTTGCTTTGGGTAGTGGTCAAGGATGAACAAGTACAGGCCAGCGTGCAGCTCGGCCTGTGCCAGAAAGCCAATGGATTGAACCGCGCCGAGGTGCAGAAATTGCTGGTGCGCGAAGAGGCAAGGCGTCGCGGTCTGGGCCAACAGCTAATGACGGCTCTGGAACAGGCCGCCCTGCAACACAAGCGCGGCATGCTTTTTCTCGACACCGAGGCCGGATCCGCGGCTGAAGATTTCTACAAGGCATTGGGCTACATCCGCGCCGGAGAAATCCCCGACTACGCCTGCGACCCCCGGGGCCGTTACAAACCGACCGCTCTCTATTACAAGATTCTCCAAGGAGCCCATTGATGATTCCCGGTGAATACCAGATCCAGCCCGGCGACATCGAACTCAACGTTGGCCGCCGCACCGTCAGCCTGACGGTGGCCAACAGCGGCGACCGACCGATCCAGGTCGGTTCGCACTATCACTTTTTCGAAACCAACGACGCCCTGACGTTCGACCGCGCCGCCAGCCGCGGCATGCGCCTGAACATCCCCGCCGGCACCGCGGTGCGTTTCGAACCGGGGCAGAGGCGCGAGGTGGAGCTGGTGGATTTGGCCGGGCATCGTCGGGTGTTCGGCTTTGCCGGCAGGATCATGGGCGACCTCGACTGACTGATCGTTCCCACGCTCTGCGTGGGAATGCATCCCGTGACGCTCCGCGTCACATAACGGCGGACGCAGAGCGTCCATGGCGGCATTCCCACGCAGAGCGTGGGAACGATCAATTTGTGCAAGGAATTACGATGAAAATTTCCCGTCAGGCCTACGCCGACATGTACGGCCCTACCGTCGGTGACAAGGTCCGCCTGGCCGACACCGAATTGTGGATCGAAGTCGAGAAGGACTTCACCACCTACGGCGAAGAAGTGAAGTTCGGCGGTGGCAAGGTCATCCGCGACGGCCAGGGCCAGAGTCAACTGCTCGCCGCCGAAGTCGTCGATACCCTGATCACCAACGCGTTGATCATCGATCATTGGGGCATCGTCAAGGCCGACGTCGGCCTCAAGGACGGTCGCATCAAAGCCATCGGCAAGGCAGGTAACCCGGACGTTCAGCCCAACGTCAACATCGCCATCGGCGCCAGCACCGAAGTCATTGCCGGTGAAGGCATGATCCTCACCGCCGGCGGCATCGACACGCACATCCACTTCATCTGCCCGCAGCAGATCGAAGAAGCCCTGATGAGCGGCGTCACCACCATGATCGGCGGCGGCACCGGCCCGGCCACCGGACCAACGCCACCACGTGCACTTCCGGGCCATGGCATCTGGCGCGCATGCTCCAGGCCGCCGATGCGTTCCCAATGAACATCGGCCTGACTGGCAAGGGCAACGCCAGCCTGCCGGAACCGTTGATCGAACAGGTGAAGGCCGGCGCCATCGGCCTCAAGCTCCACGAAGACTGGGGCACCACACCGGCGAGCATCGACAATTGCCTGAGCGTCGCCGATCAGTACGACGTGCAAGTGGCGATTCACACCGACACCCTCAACGAGTCCGGTTTCGTCGAGACCACCCTCGCCGCGTTCAAGGGCCGCACCATCCACACCTACCACACCGAAGGCGCGGGTGGCGGGCACGCCCCGGACATCATCAAGGCCTGCGGTTTTGCCAACGTGCTGCCGAGTTCGACGAATCCGACCCGGCCATTCACCCGCAATACCATCGATGAACACCTCGACATGCTGATGGTCTGCCACCACCTGGACCCGAGCATTGCCGAAGACGTGGCCTTCGCCGAAAGCCGCATCCGCCGCGAGACGATTGCCGCCGAAGACATCCTCCACGACCTCGGCGCGTTCTCGATGATCAGCTCTGACAGTCAGGCCATGGGCCGGGTCGGCGAAGTCATCACGCGCACCTGGCAGACCGCCGACAAGATGAAAAAGCAGCGCGGCCCGCTACCCGGTGACGGCGCAGGCAACGACAACTTCCGCGCCAAACGTTACATCGCCAAGTACACCATCAACCCGGCGATCACCCATGGCATCAGCCATGAGGTCGGTTCGGTCGAAGTGGGTAAATGGGCGGACCTGGTGCTCTGGCGCCCGGCATTTTTCGGGGTCAAGCCGACGCTGATCCTCAAGGGCGGCGCCATCGCGGCCAGCCTGATGGGCGATGCCAACGCATCTATTCCGACGCCGCAACCGGTGCATTACCGTCCGATGTTCGCCAGTTATGGCGGCTCGCTGCACGCCACCAGCCTGACCTTCATCAGCCAGGCCGCGCAGGAAGCAGGCCTGCCGGAAACCTTGGGCCTGAAGAAGAAAATCGCCGTGGTCAAAGGCTGTCGCGAAGTGCAGAAAACCGACTTGATCCACAACGACTACCTGCCGAATATCGATGTCGACCCGCAAACCTATCAGGTCAAGGCTGACGGGGTGTTGCTGTGGTGCGAGCCGGCAGAAACCCTGCCGATGGCGCAGCGTTATTTCTTGTTCTGAGGGGCAGGTCCGAGAGGCCGGTCCGAGGGACAGGTTCGACCCCACCGCAGCACGGTCAGCGCAGCGGTGGAGATTTGGAACCCGATTAGGTTCGAGGGGCTGTATTACCCTGAACCCGGAAAGATGTTTCATCACGTTGCAGCTTGGCGCGCTGCATCGCTTCGCCGGTCAGTTTGCCGATCAGCGCCTTTTCTTGCGTTTCGAAAGTGTCCATCTCGGCGTAATACTGCGCATCGCTCATCACCATGCCGGGCATTACCTCACTGTCCGGCTTGCCCAGCAGTTTCGCCAACCGGACCACCTCCGAACGCCAATGAATCTTGTGCACCGACGAATCGCTGTCGACCCAGGCTTGTTGCGCGTCCTGCAAATCCAGCAGGAGCTCGGCCTTGGCGTACAAAGTCTTGAACGGCTCAGAGTGATATCGTTTGAGGTAATCAACCCAGAAGGGTTGCTCTATCAGCCGGGCCTGCAACAGTGGCCCCTGCTCTTTTTCCAGTACCCGCTTATAAGCGTCGTCAATCATCTTGGTTGACACATCGGGCACTTGAAACCTCATTTGCCGGGATTGCCAAGGTAAATCCAGGCGATCCGCCAATTGAGTGGCGTAGATCATATGGATCTCCACCTCGTCGATGTCCGTGACCGGACGTCCCTGCGCATCAAAACGAGGTATGACCAGTCCTTCCTCGTCGTATTCGGGAAACAAGTGCCCCTCCTCTAGCAGCGCACCGACCCTCTCCCGGGCGATTCTGCCCAGCTCATCCAGACGCGATTTGCCACGTGCCAATTCCAGCAACGCGGTCTCGACCAGATCGTACGAAGCCAGCTCATAGGCCTGCGCCAGCAGAACCTCTGTGCCCATGGCGTTAAACACCTGCGCTCCGGCATCTACGCAGGTGGTGGGGGCAGCGGCCATGCGGAACAGTTTTTCCCGCAACGCGCTGTGCTCGGCGGCGGCCTCGATCATTTCCCAGACCTTTCGGCACAGGTCGGCCCTCGCCGACTCCTCCGTGGCAAGCGCATCTGCCGATTGCGCCAGTTTTCTCAGTTCCCTGAAGAACGGCTCAGAGCCGTGCTCATGTTCGAGGCTGTCCCAAACATCCTGTTTAGCCTGCCATAGCTCGTCAGAAAGGCCCGCTTTCCAATCAATGCTGTCGAGGATTCCCCTCGGAGGATAAGGTCGATCCGGCTCCAGCCCCACCGACTCTCGATAGCCCCTGACAATTTGCAGATTCTGGTCGGAAATATAGCGAGGCTCATGACTGATGATCGTACGCGCCACCACCTCGGCCTCAGCCGATCCGGGCGTCACTTGTGGTATTTCCTCCAGCACATTGGCACCCAAATCCAGGTTAAACGTTCGGCCTCGATACTGTTCGAACACACCCACAGGCCAAGTGGTCAGACCGGTGTGAGCCAGCATCACGATATTCAGGTCCGGCATCTGCCCGATATCCGGAGACAGCCCCAATGGATTGCCCTCCAGCCCCAGGAACTGCAGGCGTTCGAGCCCGCGCAATCGGGCAACAGCCGGCGCGTCCAGTTCGATCAGGTTGTCGGACAGATCAAGCTCCGTCAGACGTTTCATCTGGCCCAGGGTTTCAGGCAGCTGGACCAGCTTGTTATTACTCAGGTTCAGCCCGTGCAGGCGCCGGAAGTAACGCAAAAACCCGTTCACGTTACCTTCAATGCCGGCACCCGATAAATTCAGGTGAGTGACATGATCGAAATTGGCCGTGAGCGGCGGCAACTCATTGAGTTGCCCCAGAAGATCCATGTCGGACAAATCAAGGTATTGGCCCTGGGGCCGGTCAGTGATATCAAGGTCTGGTTCTCCCGTGCGCTGCCACGCTTGCTGGAGGGCTTTGATGATTGCCAGTCGTGCGCTCCGCTGCTCGACAAACTCCTCCGTCCCGCGCTCTTCGTCCGACACCCCGTCCAGTTGCGCCCGTTGCCAGCGTCGCAAGGTTTGATTGAGTTTCTTGAACTCGCTTTCCCGGCTCTTCAAGATTGTTTCTAGCCTGTCGCCCATACTTGCGATAAAGGCATCGATTTCCTCCAACGTCATCAAGGGATAAAGCGTATTGACCCGCTCCTGGACAATGCGCTGCCACTGGGTGGTTCGTGGGTGATCGCTCAACGGGTAGCCGATGCGTTCACCGGACAGGCGCGTCGGCGATTTAAAGAGAGGTTGTTGGCGCGGTTGCATCTTCAACAATGGACGAAGCTGATCGCGGGGCAACTGATGTTCGATGATCTTTGCCCTCAACTGCTCGCCCTGCGAAACATGGGGCAACCCGATGGCTTGGCGCTGCCGGTCTGGCAATGCGTGCTGGATAGAAGAATAGAGATCATCGGTACCGTGCAGTTGTTCATCGCGGTCGCTTCGCGTCTCGTAACGCCCGTCGTGCTTGCGCAGCAGCACTTTGCGCTCAGTGGCATCCTCGGGACCGACGCTGGCACGCAGTTCTCCCTCGATATCCCCCACGCGCACTTCCAGGCGCAGATCGTCCAACCAGCCCGGCAAGGCTTTCAGTGAATTGAGCGCCAGGATTTCGGTGTCCCTGTCGGCCAGCGCCTCGAGGTATAGCCCCTCATAAGCGTGGGTCAGACGCATCTGCTGCTGTAAACGCCGCGCGCCCTCGGCCAGACGTAATGGAACGCGCTTGGCTGTGGTCAGGGTTTCGAGCTCGGCGAGCGTGGCGTCGGCCAGCAGTTCCTCGACCATCGCCGTGGGCAAGCCAGTGAAATCCCGCTGCACAACAACAACCGCCGCGTTGGCTGTGGGTTGTTGCTCGGTATAGAGGCTGCGCGTCAATCGCGCCCTGGCACTGACGGCGTGCTCTTCCAGTTTTTTTTGCAGGGCGGTAATGCGCTCCTCCGTGGTCTTGGGTGTGTAATGGGGCAAGAGCGATTTGACTTCCTCCTCGTTGGAGGACGCGATGATATTTTCAGGCAAACGACCGCTCATCAGGTCCGAACGAGTAATTTTGAGGATGTTTTTCGGCAATGCATCGGAGTTGCCATATTTCACCGAAGGCCCGCTCAAACCGTCCGCCGTGAAAGCCTCAATCGCCTTGCTCGCCGGCCAGCCCGGCAATTCAACCGCCAGGGAAGCGGCATAACCGCACAGTTCGCTGGAGAGTGAGCCCTCACGAATGCCGCGTTCTACCTTAGCTGCATCGCCATAAGCGCTGAATTTCTTGAGGGTATCGAGCAGTACCGCAGGGACCTTTTCGCCCTCGACATGCAACCGTCGCAGTACATCGTCGTCAACACCACTGACGGTGCGGACTTGCTCAAGCTGCGCATCGCTGAAACCATCGACCAGTCGCCCCAATCGGCGCATCAACGTCAGGCCTTTCCAGGTGAGCGGGCGTTCCAGTTCATGGTGCCATGCGCCTTCGCCGTTATTCACCAGCTCCGGTGCATAGGCCTCGGGACGGGTCGGATGCTGGATACGGTATTGCTCGCTGGCCGCGTCCTGCTTGACTACATAATCGGCACCGTCCAGGGGCAGTACCGTCTGGCCATTGTAATCATACAGGCCAAGCTCGTCGGACCTGGCCTCAGGCGGCAATGTGACAGTGGCCTTGTATGGAGCAATATCTGGCTTCCATAACTTTTTCTGGCCGTTGGGTAATGTGACCGGACGCAGGTTTTCGATCAACGGTTCGACTTTCACCGCTGTCAGTTTGGCCAGGCCCTTGCCTGCACCGGCCATTAAAGCGAGCAAAGCCAGATTCTCCGCGATGTCCGTCAAGTGCTCTTTGGCTGCCTTGCGGTCGCCCTCACTCCACTCGATCACCCCATCAAAGCTTTCCTCGAGCATCTGCCCGGCCATTACCGCCATCATCACCTCGCCCATCACTGGCACGAACATCGAGACCGTGGTCAACACCAGCACGCCAATGTTCAGCAACTCGGCCATTTTTTCCGAGCGTACCCTGGCGTCGACGTCCGCCGTGGGCACGGCGTGGCTTCGAGCATCGGCCATAAGCCTGTCGCGATGCTGTTCGAACAGATAATTCCACAGGTCGACGTTGTCGGCCCAAAGGCCATGGCCCTGCCGGGTAATACCGCTCGGATCAAGATAAGGATCATGGTTGGGCACCTGCGCAACCTGAGGAGTGGGGGCAACTCTCTGACGGAAAAAACACTGAATGGACTGACGCCGTTGATCAACTTATTGAGCAAAGGGGCATAAGGCGCGATCGTTTGGCTGAACGTCTTGTCCGGTGTATCGACGGTGAATTGACTGAAATAATTCGGGCGATCGGCATAGGCCACGAACTGACTGAAAAACCGTTGATAGGCCGTCGGGCCGCCACCATCGGCGGGCGCGCCACCCCGTTCGGTGAAACACTGCTTGAACATCGCCTTGACTTGCGCCCAGGTATAGCGCTTCAACGGATGATGCGGGTCATTGGGAATGTAGAGAATCAATTCATCTGAGTAGCGATACTTCTCGCAAATCGAGAACAACACGCAGCCGGTCATGCGGTGCTTCATGAGTTCCAGATCGCGAAACCATATCTGCTTGTTGCCCTGGCGAGGCTGAATGTCTCCTTCGATAATCGACAGTATCGAGGTGTAATCCCGCGGCTCGATATCCTTTTGCAGCAACGCGCCTTCAGCCGCCGCTCGCAAGGCTGTCTTCTGCGCCGTGCAGAACTTTTCACGAAACACATGATCCGCCACCGCATCCTTTGGCTTCAGGTAGTCCGTGAGGTATTGCTGATACTTGGCGCCGATATCCAGCGTTCGACACAGGCTGGTGAACTGCTCGACCGTCAGCTGAGTTTTAGCGGATTCCAGCGTACCGGGCGTCGAGCTTTCGACCTGAAAACCTGAGGACGCATGGAAGGCCCCGCTTTCACATTCAGCGGCCTCGAAGTTATGCAGCGCAGCCTGCAGCAATGGCAGCTTCAGAGCTTCGAAGCTGCTGACATCGATGCCGAGAATACCGATTTCCAGCGGTTTGATTAGCCGCAGGAATGTCTTGTTGATATCCAGCTCTACGTTGAACTGATCCTTCAATGCCTTGATCAGCAACGGCGCGGCGAAGGTGTCGATGTCCTGTAGACCGGACATGACCTTATCCAGCCGGGTCTGTGCATTGAAGCTTGCGGTGACGCTTTCGTTCAAGGCCTTGCGCTGCTGCCCGGAGGCTTGCCGATACCAGACCGGCAAGGACACATTGGCTTCCTTCAGCGCGTTGCGACGCTCCGTAGTGGCACCAGTCAGCCAGCCGGGTATGGTCTGCTCAAGTAGCTCGCCGTGAAGACTTTGAGTGGTTGAGGGTTTGGTATCGGCGGCCGGATTGCTCATTGAACTTGAGGGATGCCGGGCCATTTCGCGGCCAGACGTAAAGGTATCGGACATAATGACTCTCCTGGAAAATGAAGTGTCAGCACAACATTTCCAGTGGCGTCATCTGCGGTACATAGTTATCGCGTGGAGAACGTGTGAAGGGTTGATTCGTCCACGGTCGCGGCTTGGCGGTAACGTTACGCAGCACCACAAAAAAGCGATGGCCCTCGAGCCATCGCCTTCCTGGCATCCGATCAACCGTTCGATTCAACGGTGAAAGGGATTTCGACCCTTTGCACCTTCGCCCGATCCATGGCCTGTTGGGTGAGTTCCTTGAGCAGGTTTTCCTTCTCGATTCTTAGCACATTGTATTGCTCTGCGAACTCGTCGTCGGTCATGACCCGACCCGGCGCAAAATCGCTTTCAGGTTTTTTCAGCTCAAAAGCCAGCGTTCTGATTTGTGTTTTCAACCGGTCTTTTTCCTCTGGCAACAGGGCAGCACCGTCAGCCCTTTCATCCAGCGCGATCTTGAACTCATAGAGTGCGTCCATTTTCCGGTCAAGCTGCCTGAAGCGCGCGCGGTTAGCCCTTTGCATATAGGATTTCCAGAAGGGCTGTTCGGCGATCGAATCACGCAGCAGATCCCCTTCCTCCAGTTCCAAAACCCTGAGCCGGGCATTTTCGATCTCCTGGAGACTGACGCCCGCAATATTGCGAAATTGCATCGTCCTGGACTGCCAGGGCAAGTCGAGGCCGTTCAGAGACTCCGGCTTCGCCAGTTCGGTCGTATACGCCAGATGAACTTCGACGACATCAATGGTCCCTCTCACGTTGCCGTTGGCACCCACCCGTTGAATCTGCTCACCCTGCGCGATGCGCTCCGCGATATGGTGCTCGGCAATCCTCTCGATTTCGTCCAGTCGTGACTTACCCTTGGCCAGGCTGACGAGCTCGGCTTCAATCAAGCCAGGATTCGCCAACGCATACGCTTCGTGAACAAGCACTTTCATGCCCAATACGTTGAACAGCTGCGTAGCCCCATCCACACACTGCGTACGCGCCACGGCTTCGGCAAAAATGGTCGTGCGCAATTCACTGTCCTCTTCCATGGCCTCCAACATGCGCCAGACCTTGGCCGTCAGCTCTTGCCGATAAAGGCCACCGGCCATGAAGTCGGCTGATCGAGTCAACCGCCTGAGCTCATTGAAAAAATGCTCGGAATTGAACTCATCTTCGACCGCATCCCAGATTGCTTGCCTGATCTGCCATTGATCGGGCATACCCGCTGCCCACTCGATGCTGTCCAGGGTTCCCCTGGGTGGATAGGGCCGCTCGGGGTCCAGTCCGACGGACTCGGAGTACAGCCTCAGCGTGTCCAGATGCTCCGGGGATATCCATTCGGGCCCGCGACTCAACAAGGTGCGAGACAGCAACTCGGCACGAAACGAACCCGGAGCAACGTCCGGTATCCGGCTGATCCGGTTGTTGCGAAGATCCAGATAGATATTGCGCGGGCGAGGCTGGGCGAACAGCCCTGTTGGCCAGCTATCGATACCTGTGTTTTCAAGATTCAGCATATGCAGGTCCGGCATCCGGCTGATGTCAGGCAGCAGTCGCAACGGATTACCCCGCAAACCCAAGACCTGTAGACGGATCAAGCCTTTCAGACGATCCACCGCCTGGTGGGTCAGCTCGATTCGGTTGTCGCTCAAACCCAGATCTTCAAGGAAATGCATTTCGCCAATGGCCGGCGGCAAGCGGTTCAGCAGATTACCGGTGACATCAAGGGAGCGCAGTTGACGGAAAGGCTCAAGAAAGTGCGCCTGACTCGCAAGCATATCGGCCTGGCGCACACTCAGGCGGGTGACGTGGTCGAAATTGGCAGTCAGCCTTGGCATGCTCGCAATGTGCCGGTTCATGGATTGCCCATCCAGAATGAGCGCCTGCGGACGGACGATACCGGGGGCTTCGATACCTGCCGGACCGGTCCGTTGCCAGCATTGCCTGAGGGTCGCACTGAGTCGTTGCCTGGATCTGGTTTCCAACGAGGCCGCCACACCGGTACTCGGCATGGTCGCCGGTGCGTTCACCCAGCGATTGAGCGACAGTACCAATTGGTCGAATTCAGTTTCCAGAGCCTTGAGACGGTCGGGCGCTGTAACTCCGAAACTACTCAGCAACTCACTCACTTGCGTTTCGGAGAATCCCGGATACAACCAGCCAAGGCGCTGGCGCATTGTCTCGACGCCCATTTGCCGCGCATACCCCGGCATGCCGCCACGCAGGCGCATGGTTTGCGGGTCGTAGGCCGGCTTTCGAACCGGATGCTGTTCCAGCACCGGGGCGAAACGTTCATGGCTCAGCGGCGAGCGCTGAAGTGCCTGCTTGAGCTTGTCACCTTGATGAATTTCAAACCCGAGGGCTGTGCGCTCACTGTCCGGCAACGCATGTAAAACGGATGCGTAAAAGTTGTCGCCACCGTGCAATTGCAACCCTTGTTCGTCCCGTGCGTGATAAAGACCTTGCTCATCGAAAAACAGGACTTTGCGTATTGGAGCTTCTTCGGGGCCAACACTGACCTGCAATTCACCGGTGAATGAAAAGGCGCGAATCTCGATGCGCACCTCGGTCGACCAACCCGGCATCGCAGCCAGCGACGCCAACTCCAACTTGCGTGTATCACCGCCTTCCAGTAACTCCATATAAAGCCCTTCGAAGGCGCGGCTCGACCGAACCTGGGCTTGTGCGGTTCGTGCCCGCTCGCGCAGGCTCAGTGGGACTCGGCGTCTTTCCGAAAGGTGTCGCAGCTCCTCGGGGCTGGCATCACGCAACAGTTCTTCGGCTACCACCACTGGCATTTGTGGATAGGCATTGCGCAGTAACTGCACCTGGGAATCGTCGCTCACATCGTGTTGTTTGTAGAGGGTCTCAAATGTGCTCTGGCGATTGCTCTCGGCCTGTTCGGCCAGGCGTTTGCGCAACTCGTCTATCCGTACTTGCCTGTCACTCGAAATACCCTGACCAAGCAATTCATGAATTTCCGGTTCGCTGAGGTTTTCGATCACCCGTTGCGGCAATCGACCAGCCCGCAGCTCAGCGCGCGTCAGCTTGATCTGTCGTTCAGGCTTGACCAGGACGTTACCAAAATCGTAAGAAGTACCCTTCAGCCCTGGCCCGTCGAACAGCGCAATTGCTCGAGACTCAGGCCAGCGCGGTAGCTCGATCAGGAAGGCGGGTATCGAATTTTCCAGACTTTCGGGAATCCGGTCGGCCAGTATTTGCTCTCCGAGCTCACCGGCGTCGGCGTAAATCCTGAAGCGCTTAAGAGAGTCGACCAACATCGCCGCAGGTGCCTCGTGCTCGACATGCATCCTGCGCAACGCGTCTTCCTTGACGCCACTGATGGTCAGGATCTGCTCGAGGGATTCATCGGACAACTCATTCGTCACGCCGCTTGCTCGCCTTAACAAGAGGTTCCTGTTCCATTCCAGAGGACGATCGAGTTCAGTCTTCCAGCTTCCTGCACCGTTATGCTCCAGCAGGGGCTGATAGGCGTCTGGCCGTTCAGGGTGCTTGAGGCGATGCAGTCCGGTCTCTGGATCCTTCGTCACCACGTAATGCTTGTCATCGAGTCGCAATACATCCTTGCCTTCATGTGAGTAAAGGCCCAACTCGTCGGGGGACAAGGCTGACGGCAAGTTCACAGCGTGCTCATAAGGTGACAGGTCAGGGTTCCAGAGGCGCTCTTTGCCATTGATCCGCACGGCCTTGAGGTTCTCGACGAAGGGAGAAACCGCAACCGGCGCGATCGGCGTTTTCGGCAAGACATGCGTCGCGCCCATCAGCGCCAATTGCGCGGCGTTGATCAACACGCCGTTGAGAACGGCCGAAGCTTCCTCTCTGTCCCCTTTGCTCCAGTCCTCAACGCCCTCAGCCACCTGCGCCAGCATCTGCGCGACCATGATGCCCAGCACAGCCTCGTTCAAGCCGGGCACCAGCATCGCGGCAAAGCTGAATACGTTCCAGCCGATATCCAGATAGCTGGTCAAACGCTTCCAGCGACTGGCTGCGTCTTCATCACCGGTCGGCACGGCAATGAATCGCGCATCGCCAATGACCTTGTCCCGCCGCTCCTCGAACAGTGTGATCCACAGGTTATTAGTGATCAGATTGGTGATGGGTTCTGCGTTGGGATTTTCGATCGCGGTTTCGCGCCACCATGGCCCCATGTCGAGGGGCTCTCGCTGTTGCCAGGTCATGGTTTTGAGACGTTCGTTGACCCGGCGGAAAAAATGACCCTTGTCTTTTTGTGCCACGAACCGGCTGAAAAACGCCTGGTAATCAGAGTCAAGCAATTGGCTGATCAATGCCTTCATGAACTCGGCCAGCGAGGCATATTCTTTTAGCGGATGGTCGGGGTCATCCGGAACATAGGCGATCAGGGGGCCGGTCAAGCGGCTCTGTTGATAAATGTCTTCGTTGCGCAGCATTTCGTCGCCGACACCGGTAGGGCCATTGGCGAAAAAGGACTGGATCAGTTTGTATTTCTCATACTCGCTGCCGGGTAACAGCGGAATACGCCGAGACCAGTCCAACCAGAATTTCACGCTATCAGGAGTCAGGGCATCGACGGCCTTCTTGACCACCGACGCCTCGCCCACGGCACTGAACAGCACGATCGATGTCAGGCGAAAGCCCATTAACGACAACCGATGGCTGCGCAGGGGCAGGCCATGGAAGCTGACATCTTTTTTTTCTTCGATCACTTCCGACAGGCGATGGTAGGCATACGCACTGATGTCGCCCTTCAGACGAGCGATAAAGGCCGATGACTTGAAGGCTGCTTTTTCACTGGCAATTGAACGCGTTTGCAGCCTGAGTTTCGCCTCGGGATTCGTCGGCAAAAGCCTGGCTTTGATGTGGGTTTGATATTGGCCACCGATGTCCAGCCTGCGGCACACAGCCGCGAATTTTGCGGGTGTGATTATCTTGATTTGTCGTGGTTGACCTTTGGGATCCTGGCGAAAAACTCCCGACTCGCCTCTGAAGGCACCGTCCTTGGTTTCTGATTCTTCAAAGTTGTGCAGCGCCGCGGCGAGTAACGAATTGCGCCGTATACGACTGGCGCCTTATCTATGCCGAAAATAATGGTGTCCGGGACATACAGGTGCAGCGACAGTGTTTCGGGATCTTCGTAAGTATTGAAATTTGTTTGCAGCATTAGCGTCAGCAAGCGTTTGCCGAAGGCATCGATATCGCTTTGTAGATCCCCTAGCAGTTCATCCAGTTCGCCTTGCAAGCGCCAGCGTTCATTGAGCAGATCTTTCAGATGCAGACGATCCATTGCCCGCGTGCTCAAGTACCAATCCGGCATCGTTGCCGTCAGCGGCAACATTGATTCCAGCAATGCTGGTGATGCATTTTTTATTGCAGCGGGAATGACCTCGGTCATTCGTTGTGCGTGAACACTCTCGTTGGCCCTGATTGCCGAGTGTTTATTTATCGAATTGCTTCCTTGCAAGTCAGACATGGCTCAAACCTTAATATGAATAGTGAAGCCAATAGACTATTCACACGCCAGTAAAACAAAAGCCTGAATAACTGCTCATTAAAGAGACAGGAAGACGCTGATCGTTCGAATAACAGGGGAGTAAATATATTTATTTACCACCCTGATAAATGCGCATCGTGCCGCCCCCCTGTAGGAGCGAGCCTGCTCGCGATGGACGTCAACGATGACGCGTGCTGCCTGAATGATCGCGTTGCCCAGACGTTTTTCGCGAGCAGGCTCGCTCCTACAGGGTAAGTGCGTACCGACTATCAGCAGGTCGGCGGGGCAAAACACAAATCGCCTACTCCACTACTAACCGCCCCAATCGCTGCTTGAGCATCCGGTTCTCCGCCCGCAACTGCTGGACCTCTTCAAGCAGGTCCAGCGCCAGAGCGACGCCTTCCCAGTCCAGTTCCAGATCGTGGCGCAACTTGGCCGCGCGTTTGGCCAGCGCCAACTCGAAATCGTTGAAACGCCAGTCCTTGGGCACGGTGCCCTGAGGTTCGAGGATGCCGTGCTCGACGATTTCGATCACGTAGACGTCCGACAGGTCGGTCGCCTCACAGAATTCTGCCATGTCCAGTTGAACGATCAGGGGACTGCTCATAGTCAGTGACTCCTTGGTTCCAAATCAGAAATTCTCTCTCGGGTCGAAGGCGGCTTTTTTCGCCAGTTCCTGCCACAGGGCCTTGATTTCATCGTCGGATTTTTTCGGCATGACAGCCTTCAGTTGCACAAACAGGTAACCGCGCTCGCCGGCCTTGTTCGACAAGCCGTGGCCCTTGGCGCGCATGCGCTGGCCGTTCTGGCTGCCAGCCGGGACCTTGAGATTGATCTTGCCGGTCAGGGTCGGCACCGCGACTTCAGCGCCCAGCGCCAGCTCCCACGGCGCCAGTGGCAGCGTGATGATCAGGTTCTCGCCTTCGACGTCGAATTTGGGATGCGGCGCAAAACGAATCGTCAGGTAAAGATCGCCATTGGCGCCGCCACCGACTCCCGGTGCACCCTGGCCCTTGAGGCGGATACGCTCGCCGTCGGTCACGCCGGCGGGGATCTTCACGTTCAGGCTTTTGCTGGTATTGCTGACGTGCTGGCCTGCCGCGTTGTACTGCGGCACCTGGAAGGTGACCTTCTTCGATTCGTTCGATAGGGTTTCTTCGAGAAAAACGCCTAGCTCCATTTCCACGTCTTGCCCTCGACGCCCGGTGCTGCGACGCGACTGTTCACCACCACCAAAACCAGGGCCCCGGTTGCCGAAGATCGAACTGAAAAAGTCCGAGAAATCGCCAGTGTCCTGGCCACCGCCACCAAACCCGCCACGGCTCTGCCAGCCCGGTGGTCCCTGGAACGGTTGGCCATGCTGACCATAACGGCGCAAATCGTCGTATTCAGCGCGCTTGTCGGCGCTTTTCAGCGCTTCATAGGCTTCAGACGCGTCCTTGAACTTGGATTCGGCGTCCTTTTCCTTGCTGACGTCGGGGTGGTATTTGCGCGCCAGCTTGCGATAGGCAGCCTTGATCGCCTTGTCGTCGGCCGTCGGCTCCACACCGAGTATTTTGTAATAGTCTTTGAAGTCCATCGCGGGAATCACCATCCGTTATCGAAGTCGCGCCACCTGCCACAGCATGCGCTCGTTTACAGCGCAGGGGTTGACCGATCTCAAGGTTGTGACCGGGCAGCGCATCAGAAGTTTATCGGCAGCGGGCGGGGCGACTTGTACTCGCCACGCGCCTGTCCGGTTGATGCAGGGTAGTTTGGGGGTGATGACACTTCTTTCAAGCGTTGATCGGCAAGATTTAGCGGATAGTCGGCCTACGATTCTGTGCCGCACTGGCATACACTGCGCGGCCGTTTTTTAACCGGAACTCGAAAGTCATGAAAAACGCATCTCCAGCCCGTGCCTGTGGTATCGACTTTGGCACGTCCAACTCCACCGTCGGCTGGCTGCGCCCCGGCATGGAAACGCTGATTGCGCTGGAGGACGACAAGATCACCCTGCCCTCGGTGGTCTTCTTCAACTTCGAAGAACGCCGCCCGGTGTACGGCCGACTGGCGCTGCATGAGTATTTGGAAGGCTACGAAGGCCGCCTGATGCGCTCGCTCAAGAGCCTGCTGGGCTCCAAGCTGATCAAGCACGACACCAGCGTTCTCGGCACGGCGATGCCGTTCAAGGACCTGCTCGGGCTCTTCATCGGCCAGCTCAAGAGCCGCGCCGAAGCCGCCGCCGGTCGGGAGTTCGAAGAAGTGGTGCTGGGCCGCCCGGTGTTCTTTGTCGACGATGATCCGATGGCCGACAAAGAAGCCGAAGATACCCTGGTGGATGTGGCGCGCAAAATCGGTTTCAAGGAAGTCTCGTTTCAGTTCGAACCGATTGCTGCAGCTTTCGACTATGAATCGACCATCGAGAAAGAAGAGCTTGTCCTGATTGTGGATATCGGCGGCGGTACGTCGGACTTCTCACTGGTGCGCCTGTCCCCTGAACGTCGGGGTGTGGATGACCGTCACGAAGACATTCTGGCCACTGGCGGCGTACATATCGGCGGGACCGATTTCGACAAGCAACTGAGCCTGCAAGGCCTGATGCCGCTGTTTGGCTACGGCAGCCGGATGAAGAGCGGCGCCTACATGCCCACCAGCCACCACATGAACCTGGCGACCTGGCACACCATCAACTCGGTGTATTCGCAGAAGTCCCAACTGGCGCTGGGCAGCATGCGCTACGACATCGAAGACACTGGCGGCATCGATCGCCTGTTTAAGCTGATCGAACAGCGCGCCGGGCATTGGCTGGCGATGCTCGTTGAGGAAACCAAGATCGAACTGACCTACTCTGACGTTCGCCATGTGCCACTGGATCGCATCGAACCCGGCTTGAGCGTGGAACTGAGCCGCGCGCTATTCGAATCGGCTATCGAGAATTTGCTGGAGCGGGTGCGCAACAGCGTCAGCCAGTTGCTGGCAGACGCCGATGTGCGGGTCGACCAGGTGGATACAGTGTTCTTCACGGGTGGTTCGAGCGGGATTCCGGCGCTGCGCAACAGTATCTCGGCCATGCTGCCGAATGCGCGGCATGTGGAAGGGAATATCTTTGGCAGTATCGGTAGTGGTTTGGCGATCGAAGCCGCCAAGCGCTACGGTTCGATGGACTGATCCAAAACCGAGGTGCGCCCTTCGCGGGCAAGCCTCGCTCCTACAGTATTGTGTAGGTTCCTGTGGGAGCGGGCTTGCTCGCGAAGGGGCCCTACCAGGCAACATATCCCTCGGATCAAACCATCCCGATTTGCCTCAACTCACTCTTCAAATACGCGTAATAAATCGGCCCCGCCACCACCCCCGGCAGGCCGAACGCGGCTTCGAACACCAGCATCGCCAACAGCAACTCCCACGACTTGGCACTGATCTGCCCGCCGACGATGCGCGCGTTGAGGAAGTATTCCAGCTTGTGGATAAAGATCAGATAACCCAGCGCCGCCACGGCGACCCAGATCGACAGCGACAGACCGACGATGGTGATCAGTGTGTTCGACATCAAGTTACCGATAACCGGTAAAAGGCCGAGCAGGAACGTCAGCACGATCAGGGTTTTGGTCAGTGGCAGTTTGATGCCGAACAGCGGCAGGATCACTACCAGAAAAATTCCCGTGAATAACGTGTTGAGCAGGGAAATCTTGATCTGCGCGAACACGATGTTTCGAAACGCCTGAACCAGCAGATGCAACCGGTCGAACAGCGCCGCGGCCAGAGGCTTGCGCTTGGTCAGGTCCGGCACACGCTGCAAAGCGATGATCGCGCCGAGCACCATGCCGATCAGCAAGGTCACGAACATGTGCGCCGCGTCCTTGCCCACTAGCTGCAAATCGCTGAGGTGCTTGCTCATCCACTCGCCAATCGCCACGCGAAACTCCGCAGCGCTGGCCGGCAAGTAAGCGTCAAGGAATGGCGGCAACTGGCCGCGAGCGCGGTCGACCACGTGCATGAATTTGTCGAGTGAAGCACCGGGGTTTTCTGCCTCGTGCAGTAGAAAACTGATGGCGCCGGCGAAGATCAGCGTCAACACACTGACCACTAATGTCCCCAGCAACGCCACCGCTACCCAGCGCGCACGCCGACCCTCGATCAACCGCTGCAATTGCGGGGTGAGCATGTTGACCAGTTCGAACACCAGTAACCCGGCCAGCAGGCTAGGCAACAATCGCAGCGGGATGACCAGCAGCAGTCCGCCAAAGATGATGACCCAGCTGATGAACAGCAATACATGACGCTGAGAAAACGTTGGCATACAGCCTCAAAAACAAACGGCGTAAAAAGGATTGGCAGTCTGCCAGCGATCCGGTGTCAGCACTAGGGATTGTGTGGGGCGACCTTGGTCGGGGGCTGCTCGATTTTTTGCAGTGTTCTTACCGCCCCCTTCGCGGGCAAGCCCGCTCCCACAGTGATCTCGGATAACGGCACATTCTCTGTTCAGCACAGAGACCCTGTGGGAGCGGGCTTGCCCGCGAAGAGGCCATTACAACCTCCACACATCCCGGCCCAGTGATTATTTTTTCTTCAGACAATCACTCATGAACGCCTTGCGCGCATCGCCTTTCAAGGCTTTGGTCGCAGCATCGGCATTACAGGTTTTCATTTTTTCCTGCTGCGGGGTCAAGGCTTTGCCGGCATCGTTTGCTGCCGGTGCCGCCTTGAGGCAGGTGCTCATGAAGGCTTTGCGCTCGTCGCCCTTGAGGCTTTTTGCAGTTGCGTCGGCGTTGCAGGTGGTCATCTTGTTCTGTTGTTCAGTGGCGGCGAAGCTCTGGGAGCAGAGCAGCAAACCGATCATCAACAAAGGGACACGCAACATCTTCATGGAGTTTTCTCCTTCTCGCCGTACCGAGAGGAACGGCCTCGCAGTGGAGTGTAGACAACACCTGTTACGCCTTCCTGCTCTCCAGATGGCTACGTCGATACTGCTCCGGCGTACACCCGGCCTGGCGCTGGAACATCGCAATAAATGCCGAGCCGGTGCTGTAGCCCATGTCGAAGGCGACTTCCTGAATGCTGCGATTACTGTCCAGCGCTTCGATGGCGGCGAGAAACCGCAGTCGCTGGCGCCACTCGCCGAAGCTCATGCCCAACTCGCGGACAAACTGCCGCGCCAGGGTGCGCTCGCTCACATGAATGAGCGCCGCCCAGTCCGCCAACGGCCGGTTGTCCCCAGGTACGTTCTGCAGGGCTTCGAGAATGCCAAGCAACCCGGCGCTGCTGGCGTAGGGCAGGTAGCACTCATGCACCGGCGCCTGTTGCAACTGATCCACCAACACCTGGGCCAGGCGCTGGTCCGCGTCCTGCTCGGGAATTTTTACGTCACGGGTGGCGAAATCCTTGAGTATGGCCTTGAGGATGTCGCTGATGGCCAGTGTGCAGGCTTGCTGTGGCAAGTCGCGGCAAAGGGGCGGCGCGAGACAGACCGCGCGGTAATTGATCGGCTGGTTGCTGTAGAAACTGTGCTCGGTCTCGGGCGGCACCCAGACCGCGTATTGCGGCGGTGACATGAAGCGGCTGCCGCCGATCTCCATGTGCAGCACGCCATGGGCCGAATATTCCAGCGTGCCCCACGGATGCCGATGAGCCGAGGCAAAGCGGTGCGCATCAAAATCGGCGTAGCGAAAGTACACCGGGCAGGCAATTCGCTGAAATCCAGCAGATTGATGGGTTTACTGGTCATGCTGTCCGGAATCAGGGGTGGGTTGTCTGGATCGAAGTATAGGCTTGTATCCAGACAGGGGATAATCACCGCTCATTAACGTTCTGGTTTTCCCCGATGCAATACGCTTATCCCCTGCTGGCCATTTTTATCTGGGCCGGCAACACCGTGATCACAAAAATGTCAGCCGGGGCGATCTTCCCCGCCGAGATCGGTTTCTACCGCTGGCTGCTCGCCGGACTGCTGTTCACACCCTTCATGCTTAAACCGGTGATCGCCCACTGGCCGGCGATTCGCCCGAATCTGGGCAAGATTTTCATCCTGGGTGTGCTCGGCATGGCGGTCTATCAAAGCCTGGCGTATTTCGCCGCGGCCCTGACCTCGGCCACTAACATGGGAATCATCCTGTCGCTGATGCCATTGATGTCCCTGGCCATGGCGATCATCAGCCTCGGCCAGCGCCTGACCGTCGGCGCACTGGCCGGTGCAGTGCTGTCGTTCGCCGGGGTATTGGTGGTCGTCTCGTCAGGCAGCCTCGCCGTGCTTTTGGAGCACGGGGTGAACCTGGGTGATGCGATGATGCTGGTCGCCACGCTGGCCTATGCGATTTACAGCACACTGCTGAAGAAATGGCAGCTGAAACTGCCGCCGCTGGTGTTGTTGTATTTGCAGGTGCTGGTGGCGGTGGTTGTGCTTTTTCCGTTGTTCCTCGCTTCACCGAAAATCGGCCTGACCCTGCAGAACATTCCGCTGGTGTTGTACGCCTGCCTGCTGGCTTCGATGCTGGCGCCACTGGCGTGGATGCAGGCCGTGGTCCGTTTGGGACCCAGCCGGACCACGCTGTTTTTCAATTTGCTGCCGGTGATGACCGCACTGATTGCGGCGGCGGTGCTGCATGAGCAATTGGCGATGTATCACCTGGTGGGTGGGATGTTGACGCTAGGTGGCGTGATACTTTCCGAGCGCTGGACCACTGTGTTGGGCCGTAAGGTCAGCGTCGCCTGATCTGGCCTCTTCGCGAGCAAGCCCGCTCCCACATTTGGAATGCATTTCAATTGTGGGAGCGGGCTTGCTCGCGAAGAACGATGATACGGTCTGACCATTAAACTCCGGCGGCTTTTAGCCGTGCAGCATGCTCGACAAACAACCGCACCGGCTCCGCCCCCTTCCCCACCAGACCCAACGACTGATTGACGATGTCGAAGTGGTCCAGCGGATACTCATCGCCAATCACCGTCCCCAGATGCGAGCTGTAGCGTCCGACCATCCCGTCGCAATGTCCGGCTTCGCGAACGAAGGTCCTGGCGAACAGCCGGCAACTGCGGTTGGTGCCATCGAACAGGTTGCGCCCGCGATCGGTCTTGCCCGGTTGCAAAGTGCCCGACCAGGAGTAGTAACGCACGCCGTTCACCTCTTGCGGCCCATGCCCGCCCCAGATCTCCGGCAGCCCCTGTGGATAACGCTGATTGAACAGCGTCACGCCTTCTGTGGTGAGTGAGTGGTGAGCGCCGTGGATATCCATTGGCAGCTTCGGACCGCGATAACCGGTTTCCAGCAGACTCATCAGCGAACCGACCAGACGTAGCAAAAAGCACAGCAATCGACCCTTGGCGCTGTCATGGGGATAATGTTTGTGCAGGTAGTCCGCCAGTTCGGAGCCATGATTGGGCCCGCCACCGACGTCACCGACGCCACCCGATCAGGGCGCTTGGCGGCAGCGTACCGGGCAGTCAGCGAGCCTTGGCTGTGGCCGATCAGGTTGACCTTCTCGGCCCCCGTCTCACGCAGAATCTCCTCGATCCGCGCCAGCAACTGTTCACCGCGTACTTCATTGGAATTGATTGGCGAGACCTGCACTGCAAACACCACCGCACCACCCCGGCGTAGCGCCGAAATGATCCGTACCAGTACGGATAAAGCAGCAGCCGGACAAACCCGAGCATTCCCGGGACCAGCACCAGCGGATAACGCGTGGCCGAACCTTGCGACATGGGCGGACTTCCTTGTGATCGAGGCTTGTGATCGAGGGTTGTGAGTGAGCGTTGACGCAAGGCGCGAGGCATGACATCCGCCAAGCATCTGCAGCGAACGTGACAAGTCGACGACCAGTCTATGACATTCGCTACTTCAGCCCCACTACCCCCGCAACGATCAACCCTACCGACAGCGACTTGACCGCCGTCAGGCTTTCGCCTAGCAACGCAAACCCGAGAAACACCGTGCCCAACGTGTGATCGGATCAAGAAAACATCGAAGATAAAATTATATTGATCGCGACGACACTTTAGCTATCTACCGCTTTACCATTCAAAGTTACAAACCTCAAATGGACTTTTCTCAGCATAAACTTAATCTAGCCATTACAACCATCTGGTTGTTCACATAACCAAGTAAAGGAATACTTTTATGCATCTTGAACAACGTCTCGATTTCATTGACTCCCTGCCATCGTTACCACCAATCATGATGCCGCGGGCATTTGGTGGCTTCTCGGAAGACACGCCGCCGCACGACGTCAGTAAATCAACCGCCAGTGTCATGCCCGACACGATTAATGCGTATCTACCGGGCGTTTCGCAACAAACCATTGACGACGTCAACCTTTGCAAGTTGGTAATGCAGCGAGCGGCCACTATAAAATACCCCGAAGAGAAACAGCTCTTTGAATGGTACAAAGATTATGTGGATGGCCTGTCAAATCTAGGCTGGACTATTCAAAACAAGAACATCCAAGAGGTCACCATCAGGAGAACCGGGCTGACGATGGACCAGGTAGCCTTGGAAGTTTCCAGGGGACTCATAGGTGCCGCAGGCGCTAGCATTCTGGCAAATGTCGGCAAACAAGCTGTAGAAGCCGTGCAAAGCAGCCCTCGGGCGATCGACATCTTTAACAGTGGCTCCAAGCTTGGCACGCAAGCCAAGTTCGACATCGCCCCCGTCTGGGTCGATGGCAACGGGCAAGCGAACATGATACTTAACTGCATCTCTCTCGATGCGCGCGAAAGCAGCCGCGGAATCCTATTCTGGAAGTCCACACGACAATCCACTTCCATAAAAACCGGAGCTGTGCGCTGCTATCTGGACAACAACGTTTTCTCGGGGCTACGTGCCAGGTTGTTGAGTAGATACAGCGAGGCCGGCAAAAAATTCATTGACGACCTTCCTGACTTCTAAAATCAATGACTGTTTAAATCGGTACACCTCTGCCGATTTAAACAATTTTCGTACGACACTTCGAGTACCCAAACCATGGAAGCATCCACTTATGACACTTACCTGATTAACGGCACCATCACCGTTTTTTTTGGTGCGCACGGCGAAGACTATAAACAGGACATTTTGAATTCCAGTCTTCTCGGTGATCTCGCATCGACTTCAAAACACTCAAACAACCGAGAACAACTGTTCTCCGAATATGCAAACACTGTCGGAAAATTGGGTTGGATTGAAAATGCCCGAACGATTAAGCAATTCGAGTTTTCCAACAAAAGCCTCTTGGAAATCGTCGAACTAGGCATGGGAACTTCTCTGACCAAAGAGGAAAAACAATTTCTACTTAACGCTTTTTTGCAACTGAAGAAGCCGCCAACCCAGTCACCGATTATCCAAAAAATTCTCGATAAACTTCAAGCGAACACGTTTATCCCAGTCAACGAAATCAATTGCGTCCTCTCAACGCAAAAACCGGTGGCCACTTCAACCCGGCTGACCGTTGTTCGCAACAATGCAAGCATCATCACCCTGCAGGTTAAATTCAAAACATGCGGTGGAATCAGCATGGACATCCTGGATCAACCCCTCCTAAACTCCCTCAAGGATGGAAAATCCAATATGTGGTTGTTGAATAGTTCGCTGGATGCGCGCCAGTACGACAAGATCAGAGCTAGTGTGATAAAAAAAATCGGCAATCACATCAACACCGATTTGCTGCATGTCCCAACACCCAACCGTTTGGGCTGACACAATAATTTGATTGCTCTCGGATCTAAGCTGCGAGAGCGATCAACCATCCTTTCAAACACGCCTCAGTTCTTCACCGTCTTCGGCGCCTTGCCCGCCTTCATCTGCTCCAGCAACGGCGCACACTGATTCGGTTCGCCGCCGCTCGGTGCCACCAACGCCAGCAACCCCGCCGCTGGCGCGGCGATCACACCCAGCGCAACCATCCCGGCCCCGCGCAACAGCAATGGCACGGTTTTCACTCCAGCATCGGGTTTGATGAACTTGCCCCGCACATACAGCGGTGAACGCAACGAAATCAAACGCCAGCCTTTGGATTCCGGGGTAATGGTCAGGTCCAGTTGTTCGGTCGCCATGTTCGCCGTGCCATCGATATAAATGATCGCATTCTCGGTATCGAAGACAAACAGCCGCGTGGTCGCCAGACCGCTTCTGATGTTGAAGTCGGCGGCCGCACAGTTGATCTTCACTTCCTTGTCGCCAAAGATCCTGCCCACTACATAGTTGCCGACGTTCAACCCGGCCAGTTCCATCAACTCGCGACTGATTGCCCCGTCGTTGATCAGCATTTTCAGATTGCCGTTGGCGCTACCCAGCAACTTGGCCACCGAGTTGCCGCGTCCGGTAATGTCAGCATCGCCATTGAGTTCACCAAAACTGGTTTTCATCGGCTCGAAGGTCGGGAACAACTGCTTGAGCTTAAAGCCGCGTGCAGTGAGTTTAGCCTTGCCCTCCAGGGGCTCGGTCTGACCGTTCAGGCGAATCTGCGCATCCAGCTTGCCGCCCGCCACGCCAAACCGCAGCGGTTCCAGGCTGAGCACGCCATCGGTGAGCAGCAGGTGCGTGTAGAGATCGCTGAACGGCATTTTTTCGCTGTGGACGATGCGTTTTCCGGTGAACTCGACATCGGCGTCCATATCCCGCCAGCGCTCGGTCTTGAACTCTTCGACCGGCAGCACTTTGTCCGCCGGCTGCTTGCTTTCACCGCCACGGGCCTTTTGCTTGGCATTGGAGTCGGCGCCGATCAATGGCGCCAGGTCGGCAAACAACAGTTGATTGGAAAGTAGCGAACCGCTGAGTTTCGGCCGTGGCTGGCTGGCGACATAACTCAAGTTGCCATGGATATCGCTGGCGCCGATGGTGCCGTTGAATCCTTCATAGCGAAACACTGCGCCCCCGGCTCATGCAGCTTGGCGATCAACTGACCGTCAGTCGCATATGGCGGCGTATCTGGCAGCGTCACGCCGGTCAACGGATAGAGATTGCCCAGGCTGGTACCGGCAAGTTTCAGGCGCAGGTCCAGTGCGCCGAGGTTCATCGGATCGGTCAGGGTGCCGGCCAACTCGACGCTGGCGTCGGCGATCTTCACTTGAGCCTGCAACGGAAATGGCCGGGCAGCGTCCTGCAAGGACAACAGGCCGCCAATCTTGCCCTGGCCCGCCAGTTTTTGTCCGTGGTACTGGCCTTTGACCTTCAAGGCAAACGCGTAGTCCTGCGGTGCCGCCCCCTGCTCTTGCGCGGTTTTTGCGGCTTTGTCACCGACGATCTCGCTGAACGGAATCGGTTTGCCCAGCGGATCGATCAGCACGTCGAGCTGCGTCTTCAGGCTCTGATCGTCGAGGGTGACGTGGCCCTTGTCGAAGCCGATCGCGCCGATATCCACCACCCACGGTGAAGATTTGGCGTTCGGGTCTTTCGGATCGAACTTGAACGTCCAGTTGGCGCGACCGTCGGCCAGGCGTTGCAGCTCGGCATTGGGCTCGGTGAGGTCGA
This sequence comes from Pseudomonas sp. ERMR1:02, assembly GCF_002277815.1. Taxonomy (GTDB): domain Bacteria; phylum Pseudomonadota; class Gammaproteobacteria; order Pseudomonadales; family Pseudomonadaceae; genus Aquipseudomonas. Next base: position 21,688 of record NZ_NKJI01000006.1, on the reverse strand, counting down.
TACGCGGGATTACCACGCGTTGCGCCAACAAGGCCAAAGGCGAGATGCGCAGTTCCACGCGTTTGAGGGTGACCATCTGCGGTGCCTTCGACCAGTCCGGATTGCCCAGGCTCAGATCCTCGGCCACCACATGCGGCCACGGCACCCAGGCGCGCCAACCGCCCTCTTCGAGCTCGCGCCGCCAGACCACCGCCAGGTTGCCGTTGATGGCGAATGGTCGGTGCAGCTCCTCGGACACCTTGGCGTTGAGGGGTGGTTTGATCCGGTTCCAATCGAAGAACACGATGATCGCCACCAGCACGGCCAGCAGGACAACGAGGCTGGTGATGGTCCAGGCGAGAATTTTACGAGTGCGCGTCATTGCACAGGGCTCCTGATACGACTGAGCGCCCCGACTGCGACGCACATAAAAAACGCAGAGCCAGAACCGGCCCGCTATGGAATCTACGACTGGAAAACCGTCCGCAGGTTTAATCAAAAAACGATTTTGGCGCAATTGACCGGTCGACCAGTGCTCTCCTCTCCTATTTAGCGTTACCGGACCCGCACTTTTGCGTGGCGCAAGTGAGTCGAAAATACCCACCTCGGTGCAAATGCATCCGCCGGAAAGGCCCGGTTTAGAAGGGCTCCAGAGAACAATCAATTTCGTTGATTATTATCATTGCGTTTATGAACTTTTATATCGACTTATCGAGAGTAGCATTGCACTCGTACCCACTTTATCGCCCTCCTACGGAGCATCCGATCATGAAACGCCAATTGCTGCTTAGCCTTACCCTCTCAATGCTGGCCAGCACTGCATTCGCACTGCCAGCTGCCGACCAGGCTACCCCACAAGTGAAAGACAACCACTCAGTGTTCAGCCAAACCGTCGCCGCTGATGGTTCCGACCGCACCCCACAAGGCCAGACCCTCGCCGAAGGTGGTAACGATCGCCTGAAAGAAAAAGGCCTGATCACTCAAGATGGCTCTGACCGTACTCCACAAGGTCAAACCCTCGCCGCTGACGGCTCGGAGCGCACCCCACAAGGTCAAACCCTGGCCGCTGACGGCTCGGACCGCACTCCACAAGGTCAAACCCTGGCCGCTGACGGCTCGGACCGCACCCCACAAGGTCAAACGCTGGCCGAAGGCGGTGGTGACCGTGTAATCGAACGCAACAGCGCTACGAGCTAAGCCCATGGCGGCCCTGAAAATAGCCCAATCACCGGATTGGGCTTTTGACTTTCTGGCTCCTCACTCTATAGACGCACCGCCTCCCCGCTTGATCTCCTTTATCAACGTTCGACGTTCGACGCAGGCAAAGCCGATTTGCTAGAGTGCGCCGCTCTCCTTCTCCAGAAAACGCCCTTGCGATGCTGCCCCGCGCCGAACAGAAACAACAAACCCGCAACGCCCTGATGGACGCTGCCCGCCACTTGATGGAAGGTGGCCGAGGATTCGGCAGCCTGAGTTTGCGCGAAGTGGCGAAAACCGCCGGGATCGTCCCTACCGGCTTTTACCGGCATTTCGCCGATATGGATGAACTGGGACTGGTTCTGGTCAGCGAGGTCGGCCAGACCTTCCGTGAAACCATCCGTTTGGTGCGGCACAACGAATTCGTCATGGGCGGCATCATTGATGCGTCCGTGCGGATCTTTCTTGATGTGGTCAGTGCCAACCGTTCGCAGTTTCTGTTTCTTGCCCGCGAGCAGTACGGAGGCTCGCTCCCGGTGCGCCTGGCCATTGGCCGCTTGCGTGAAGATATCAGTTCGGACCTCGCTGCCGACCTGTCGTTGATGCCGAAGTTGCAACACCTGGACATCGCCGGCCTGAGCGTCATGGCGGATCTGATCGTAAAAAGCGTGTTCGCCACCTTGCCGGAAATCATCGACCCACCGGTCGAGGCCCTGCCTGAACACCTGACGCCTCAGGCCAAAATCACCCAGCAGCTGCGGTTTATCTTTATCGGGTTGAAGCATTGGCAGGGCCTGGGTAGCACCGAATAATCCCTTGTCACTGATCTGATCGTTCCCACGCTCTGCGTGGGAATGCAGCTCGGGACGCTCTGCGTCCCAAAAGGCCGAACGCGGAGCGTCCGTTGAGGCATTCCTTTGCTGCGCATGGAAACGATCAGGGCTTGAATCGTAGATTGCCTCAACTTGGTGCACGTTCAAATGCCACGCACCAACTTAATCCAGCCCCCCGCCTCCGATAGCTTCGCCCTACTCTCCTTACAGCCATTTCCTACACACCCCCCGCTTGGCAAGCCCCTTGCTCTAGCCTGGAGCATTGTCCATTGCTGGAAGCTTTCCGATGCTGGTTATTCATCGCAGAATCGATCTTCAACCTGCCTGGGCCGCCGAGTTGCACCTGACCTTCGAAGCTCGGAGCAAAAGCCGTTTGCGCTGTTTCAGTGCTGAAGGTGAAGACGTCGGGTTGTTTCTGGAGCGCGGTCAATCGCCTTTGTATGACGGCGAATGCCTGCAAGCCGAAGACGGGCGCATCGTCCGCGTTTGCGCGCGCGCCGAGCAACTGTTGCACGTCACCTGCGCCAACGCTTTCGAATTGACCCGCGCCGCTTATCACCTGGGCAACCGCCACGTCGCCCTGCAGGTTGGCGACGGCTGGTTGCGCCTGCTTGACGATTACGTGCTCAAGGCGATGCTCGAACAACTGGGCGCCACCACCGAGAACATCGAAGCGCCGTTCCAGCCTGAGCACGGCGCATATGGTGGCGGCCATCATCATTCGCGCCATGGCGATGAAGACTTCAACTACCCGCCCAAACTGCACCAGTTCGGTCTGCGCTCATGAACCCCGCCTGGGCGCTGCTGCGCCTGGCCAGTCCGCAATTGCCGATTGGCGGCTACAGCTATTCCCAGGGCCTGGAAATGGCGGTAGAGAACGGCCGAGTGAACGATCTCGCCAGCGCGCGACGCTGGATCAGTGATCAACTGCTGCTTAATCTCGCCCGCTTCGAAGCCCCGCTGCTGCTCGCCCATTGCGTGGCCGCTTGGGAAGAGAACTGGTGCGAACTGCTGCAACGCTGCGAAGAACACCGCGCCAGCCGGGAAACCCGCGAGCTGTATCAGGAGAGCCGGCAGATGGGCTACTCCTTGCAACAATTGCTCAACGGTTTGCCCGAGCTGGATGCAACGGCCCGTGGCTTCCTCGAACAACGCTGCGAACCGCACCTGGCTTTGGGTTGGGCGCTGGCCGCTCGCGCCTGGCAGATCAGCCCGCAGGATGCATTGGCCGCGTGGTTCTGGAGCTGGCTGGAAAACCAGTTGGCGGTGTTGATGAAAACCCTGCCGCTGGGCCAGCAAGCAGCCCAACGCCTGACCAGTGAACTGCTGCCGCTGTTGCAACAAGCCCAGCAGAACGCCACCGACATCAACCCTGAACATTATGGCAGCGCCGCTTTCGGCCTGTCCCTGGCGTGTATGGCCCACGAGCGCCAATACAGCCGACTGTTCCGTTCCTAGGGCCCCTAATTTGGCCCCCTTGTTTAGGAGAAGCACATGAACACACAACCTCTGCGCGTCGGCATCGGCGGCCCGGTCGGTTCCGGTAAAACCGCCCTGACCCTGGCCCTGTGCCTGGCCCTGCGCGACCGTTACAACCTGGCCGTCGTGACCAATGACATCTACACCCGTGAAGACGCCGACTTTCTGGTGCGTAACCAGGCTCTGGCGCCGGAACGCATCATTGGCGTGGAAACCGGCGGCTGCCCGCACACGGCGATCCGCGAAGACGCCTCGATCAATCTCGAAGCCGTGGATCAGTTGAACCGCCGTTTTCCCGGTCTGGATCTGATTCTGGTGGAATCGGGTGGTGACAACCTGTCGGCGACCTTCAGCCCTGAACTGTCCGACCTGACCATTTACGTGATCGACGTTTCCGCCGGCGACAAGCTGCCACGCAAGGGCGGACCGGGCATCTGCAAATCCGATCTGCTGGTGATCAACAAAATTGACCTGGCGCCGCTGGTGGGGCATCGCTGACCTTGATGGACAGCGACACAACGCGCATGCGTAACGGCAAGCCGTTCGTCTTCAGCAACCAGAAAACCGGCCAGGGTCTGGAAGAGATCATCGCCTTCATCGAACGCCAGGGCCTGCTGACTGCAGCCTGAACACGACTGATCAACAAGGAAGCTTACCCATGACACTGAAACGCATTCTGGGCGCCATGGCCCTGTTGCTGACCCCAGCCATCGCCTTCGCCCACCCGGGACATGGCGACAATGGTTTGATCGCCGGCATCAGCCACCCAATCGACGGCCTTGACCATTTGCTGGCGATGCTTGCGGTCGGCCTGTGGGCGGCGCAGCAAAAAGGCGCGGCACGTTGGGCGCTGCCGTGCACCTTTGTCGCCACCATGCTACTCGGCGGGTTGCTGGGTTTTGAAGGCTTGAACCTGCCTGCGCTGGAAAGCGCGATTGCCACGTCTGTGCTGGCGCTGGGTCTGGCGGTGGCTTTGGCGGTGCGTCCGCCGTTGAGCCTGGCGGTGGCTGCGACGGCGTTGTTTGCGCTGTTCCATGGCGTGGCGCATGGGCTGGAATTGCCGGACATGTCGAGTCCTTGGGCGTATGCGGCGGGGTTTGTCGCGGCGACGGCGGCGTTGCATGCGGCTGGTTATGCGATGGTGCGAGTGCTGCCGCAAGCGGCTGCTCCGCTGGTTCGACTGGCGGGTGCGGCTTCGGCGGCGACTGGGGTCTGGTTGTTGGCGGGTTGATTCCTTGGCGCCAGTGATGGCCTCTTCGCGGGCAAGCCTCGCTCCTACAGGATTTGTGCTGCATCGCAATTGTGGACGACACATAACCTGTGGGAGCGGGCTTGCTCGCGAAGACGGCCTGACAGACACCACATCTCTAAGGCCTGCTAACATGTCGCGCAATTAACCTGCCGTGACGACGCCAGCCAATGCCGCATGTTTCCCGCTCCGCCTCTCAGCCTGAATTGACCGATCTGTTCACTTCGGTGCAACAGCACTTCCTGAACGTGATCGTGCCACTGTGGCAAGGTCCCGGCTGGAATGCCGACATGGCGTTGCCGTTTGAGGCGCTGGATGCCGAGCACCAGCCGCTGCCTCCCCAGCGCTACCGGGCCATGGCCTGCGCGCGGCAGCTTTATCTGTTTGCCAGCCTGATCGGCCAAGTGCCAGCCGCCGAAGAGCGTGCTGCGGCGCTGTTCCGTTCCTTGCAACGGCATTTCCACGACGCCGAACACGGCGGCTGGTTTTACAGTATCGACCCGCACGGAGCGCCGCTGGATCAGCGCAAAGACCTCTACACCCACGCATTCATCCTGTTCGCCTGCGCCCACTACTGGGGAAAAGTCCGCGAGCCGTTGGTGGAGTCGTACTCAACGCAGCCCTGGAAGTGATCGCCCGACGTTTCGCTACCGGCGATGGCCTCTACGAAGCCAGCCTTGATCGTGACTGGAAAACCCTGGAAACCGGCCCGCTGCAGAACCCTTTGATGCATCTGGCCGAAGCCTTCCTCGCCACCCTGTCGGTACGCGAAGACCTCGCTGTGCAACGGGGGCTTGTCGAGTTATGCACAGCCATGCAGAAGCGTTTTATCGATCCGCAACACGGCGTGCTGATGGAGAAACCGTTGGGCGCTATGGATAACTGGTTTGAACCGGGGCATCAGTTCGAGTGGTATTTCCTGCTTGAGTCTTCCGATTTGCTGCGCGGTTCAAAACTGCATGCTTCGCTGGAGCGGGCGTTCGCTTTCACCGAACAACTGGGCGTCGACCAACAGACCGGTACCGTGAGGGCCATGCTTGACCTGGGGCCGAATGGCGGGTCTCGTGACGCTACCCAGCGTATCTGGGCTCAAGCCGAGTATCTGCGCGCGTTGACCCTGCGTCCGGATAGCGAGGCCGCGGTAATGCGCCAATTGCAGGCGCTGCAGCAGCGCTCGCTGCACGCGGGAGGCTGGTATGAGTGTCGGGATGAACAGGGTGAAGTAAGCCGTCAGGACATGCCGTCGACCACGCCTTATCACCTGGCGACCTGTTATCGCGGGTTGGCCGAATATCTTAGCTGACTGATAAATCGCCTTCGCGGGCAAGCCTCGCTCCTACAGACGGCGGAAATCCAGTAGGAGCGAGCGGGCGGCGTTCCGACTTGCCCGCGAATAGCCGTGATGCGGTCTTACGCTTTGCCACCACTGCGATCAATCGAAAAACCAGCCCAGGTCTGGCTCACCGGCATCAACTCCACGCTGTTGATATTGATGTGCGCCGGGGCATTGAGGACCCAGAAAATGGTGTCGGCAATGTCTTGCGGCTGGATCGGGTCTGCACCGGCGTAGGTGGCGTTGTAACGCTCCTGATCACCGGCGAAACGCACCAGCGAGAACTCGCTCTCGCACAGGCCCGGCTCGATGTTGCTGACCCGTACGCCAGTCCCTTGCAGATCGCAGCGCAGGTTCAGGGAGAACTGTTTGACGAATGCCTTGCTGGCGCCATACACGTGGCTGCCCGGGTACGGGTAATTGCCGGCAATGGAACCCAGGTTGACGATACCGGCCCCGCGACCGTGGGCGATCAGACGCGGCAATAGCAAACGGGTGCTGTACATGAGGCCCTTGATGTTGGTATCGACCATGGTGTCCCAATCGTCCAGGTCGCATTTTGGGGCCGGATCAACGCCCAGTGCCAGGCCTGCGTTGTTGATCAGCCCGCGCAGTTTGGCGAAGGACGGCGGCAGGTTGGCAATGGCTTCTTCCATGGCCTTGCGATCACGTACATCGAGCACCAGACCATGCACTTCAGTATGCTTCGACAGCTCGGCGCACAGCGCATTGAGGCGTTCTTCACGACGACCGGTCAGCACCAGTTTCCAGCCGGCTTCGGCAAAACGACGGGCACAGGCTTCACCAAAACCGGAAGTCGCGCCGGTAATAAACAGGGTGTTGGACATCGTGTTCTCCTTGCTTCGGCTGATGTTCAGCCATTGGAATAGAAAATCTGCAGGCAGCATGCCCGGCCTTGCACACAGCGGCAACCATCGCACTAGCTGTACAAAAAACAATCAAATCACGCTCCCCCTTATGCACCGTGGCTTGCAGCCATGTACCCGCACCTTATCCACAGCCCCATCCACACATTCCGGGGGCAAGTGGAAAGCTGCAAGCCGCTATCCACAAGGCTTTGCGAGGAGTTTGAAAACTTTTTCGCTTGACCCTCATCGGTCTGCGGTGTAGCCCATGGCCATTTTCTCGACCCGCCGGTCAAACAGACGATGGCCGCAAGCCAGTAACCACGGCCTTCAGCGGAGTCTTTCCAGAGTTTAATCACAGACTTATCCACAGGCTTGTTCACACCAATTCGCCGCGCTTTCGTCATCAATAAAAAAGTTGACAAAGCCAACCTGAAGCCCGGTAAAAACGCCTGATCAAAAAACAATCACCGCGCTGCAAGCCACGGTTTTAAAGGCTTTCAGCCAGATACTCCCACGTTATTCACAGCCAGCTCCACAGCAAACGGGGACAAGTCAAACCCGTGACAAAACAACTATTTGCAGCGGCTTTATGTCGCGCTTTGGAAGCTTGCGAATATTGTTGTCCACAATTTCCGTTTACCTCACACCACTGCCCTCTTGTAGGAGCCGGCTTGCTGGCGAAAGCGGTGAAACTGTGCCGATGATGTGGAATGTGACACCGTCTTCGCCAGCAAGCCGGCTCCTACAGGGGCAGTGGCGTTTGATAGATGAAAAAAAGCCCCGGAGCTTTCGCGCCGGGGCTTGTGCATAACAACAAAAACTCAGTGCCCGCCAAGATAAGCGTTACGCACATCCTCGTTGACCAGCAGCTCCTTACCAGTGCCGCTCATGCGGATCTCACCGTTAACCATCACGTACGCCCGGTCCGACAACCTGAGGGCGTGGTTGGCGTTCTGCTCTACCAGGAAAATGGTCATGCCGGTTTTGGCCAGTTCCCGCAGGGTGGCGAAGATCTGTTTCACCACGATCGGGGCCAGGCCAAGGCTCGGCTCGTCGAGCAGCAGCAGCTTCGGCCGGCTCATCAATGCACGTGCGATGGCTAGCATTTGCTGCTCGCCACCGGACATGGTCATGGCGCGCTGGGTGCGCCGCTCTTCGAGCCGCGGGAACAGCTCGAACATGCGTTGCATGTCTTCCTTGGCGTATTTGTCACCGATCGGAATGGTGCCCATCAGCAGGTTTTCCTCGACGGTCATGTCAGGGAATACCCGCCGGCCTTCCGGTGACTGCGCGATGCCGTTGGACGCGATGTAGTGCGACGACTTGTGGGTGATGTCCACACCCTGATAGATGATCTGACCGTTTGCCGCCCGTGGCTGACCGAAGATCGACATCAGCAACGTCGACTTGCCGGCGCCGTTGGAACCGATAAGGCTGACAGTTTCACCTTCGTTGATGTGCAGCGAGACTTTCTTCAGGGCCTGGATCGGCCCGTAAAACACGTCCAGCTCCTTGAGTTCGAGGATGGCACCGTTAGTCATACGAGCTCCTCTTCATCGGCGCCCAGGTAGGCTGCAATCACTTTCGGATCATGCCGGATATCGTCGGGGCCGCCCTCGGCGATGACGATGCCGTGGTCCAGCACCACGATGTGATCGGAAATACTCATTACCATGCCCATGTCGTGTTCGATCAGCACCACAGTCAGATCGTGCTCGTCGCGCAGCAACCGGATCATCGCGCTCAGCGCTTCGGTTTCCTGAGGGTTGAGGCCGGCGGCCGGTTCGTCCAGGCAGATGATCTGTGGACGGGTGCACATGGCACGGGCGATTTCCAGACGGCGTTGCTGGCCGTAGGAAAGCTCACCGGCCAGACGGTTGGCGCAGTCCACCAGGTCCACCACTTCCAGCCAGTAGAACGCGTGGTCCAGCGCATCGCTTTCGGCCTTGCGGTAGCCCTTGGTGTTGAGGATGCCGGCCAGCATGTTGCGGTTGACCCACATGTGCTGGGCCACCAACAGGTTCTCCAGCACCGACATTTCCTTGAACAGGCGAATGTTCTGGAAGGTCCGCGCCAGCCCGGCGCGGTTCACCAGATGGGTGCCGCCGAATGCCTTGTAGAACAGCCGACTGGCGAAGGATTTCGGCGAGACGAAATCGGTCGGTTTGAACGATTCGCCCAGCAATTTGATGACGTTGGTCTTCTCACCACGCACGTTGAGTTCGATCTTGCCGCCGGAGGCCTTGTAGAACCCGGTCAAGCAGTTGAACACGGTGGTCTTGCCGGCGCCGTTGGGGCCGATCAGGGCGAAGATCGAGTTGCGTTTGACCTTCAGGCTGACATCGTTCAGCGCCTTGATGCCGCCGAAGTGCATCATCAGCTTCTCTACCGAGAGTACGACTTCGCTCATGGCGCTACTCCTTTACGCGGGGTCACACCGGTACGGCTGATCCGAATCAGGCCGCGCGGTCGCCAGATCATCATCAACACCATCAGAATGCCGAACAGCAACACGCGGTATTCGGCGAAGCCACGCAGCATCTCCGGGGCCACGGTCAGCACAAAGGCTGCAATCACCACGCCGATGGTCGAACCCATGCCGCCGAGTACCACGATGGCGAGGATCAGTGCCGATTCGAAGAAGGTGAAAGAAGTCGGGTTGACGAAGCCCTGGTAGGTGGCGAAGAACACACCGGCCAGGCCGGCCGTTGACGCACCGATAGTGAACGCCGAGAGCTTGACCAATACATGGTTCAGACCCATGGAGCGGCAGGCGATTTCGTCTTCGCGCAAGGCTTCCCAAGCCCGGCCGACGGGCATGCGAGTCAGGCGGTGCTTGATGTACAGCACAGCCAGAACCACCAGGAACAACACCGCATAAATGAAGTAATACTTCATATCCGGGTTGTAGGCGATGCCGAAGAACTCATGGAAAGGCACGCCACCATCCTTCGCCCTTTTACCGAATTCCAGGCCAAAGAAGGTCGGCAACGGTGCCGGCATGCCGTTCGGGCCGCCGGTCAGGGACAGCCAGTTGTTGAGGATCAAGCGGATGATTTCACCGAAGCCCAGGGTCACGATCGCCAGGTAGTCACCGTGCAGGCGCAGCACCGGGAAACCGAGGATGCATCCGGCCAGGCCGGCCGTGATCGCCGCCAGTGGCAGCACCGTCCAGAAACCCAGCCCCAGGTACTGATAACCGAGCGCAAGGCCGTAGGCGCCGATGGCGTAGAACGCCACATAACCCAGGTCGAGCAGGCCGGCCAGGCCGACCACGATATTCAGCCCGAGGCCCAGCAGCACGTAGATCAGCCCGAGGATGACCACGCCCAGCAGGTAGGAGTTGGAGAAAAACGGAAACACCACAGCAATGACGATCATCAGCGGGATGATCCAGCGCAACCGGGATTTGTAATCGGGGGCCAGTACATGAACCCCTGAGCCGGTGGTTTCAAAGCCTTCGAGGATTCTCAGGCCCTTGGGTGTTTGCAGGAACATGCTCAGGGCAAAGCGACCGGCCATGACGATGGCAACGATCCACGCAACTCGGGTCGGCTCCAGGTTGAAGCCGTAGCCATCGAGTACGATACCGACAATCGGGCCGAACACGATCAGGGCAATGAGGCCGGCAAGAATCGCGTCAACCAGGCTTTTTTTGATATCAATGGTTTCTTTAGTGGTTGAAGACATCGCTTACACCTTCGACACAAGAGGACGGCCGAGCAGGCCTTGAGGCCGAAAGACCAGAACGAGAACCAGCAGCGAGAAGCTGAAAACGTCTTTGTAGTCCGAGTTCACCAGACCAGAGAACAGCGACTCGGAGATGCCGAGGATGATCCCGCCGAGCATGGCGCCAGGCAGCGAGCCGATCCCGCCAAGCACCGCGGCAGTGAACGCCTTGATGCCGATGACGAAGCCTGCGTAGAAGTCAAACGTGCCATAGTTCATGGTGATCAGTACGCCGGCCAGGGCCGCCATCGCTGCACCGATGATAAACACATAGGAAATCACCCGGTCAGTGTTGATCCCCAAGATCGAGGCCATCTTGCGATCTTGTTGGGTCGCGCGGCACATGCGGCCGAGCTTGGTGTACTTGATGACGTAGGTCAGCAGGGCCATGCCGACAAACGCTGCGACCAGAATAAAGATCTTGGTGTAGGTGAGCTGAACGAAGCCAGTGCCTACGTCAACGCGCCATGCACCAGTGAGCAGTGTCGGTACACCCTGTTGGCGGGCGCCCTGGGCGATCTGCGCATAGTTTTGCAGGATCAGCGAGATACCGATGGCGCTGATCAGCGGTGCCAGTCGGGTGGAGTTGCGCAGCGGTTTGTAGGCGACGCGCTCGATGACCCAACCATACACCGCCGTGACGATGATGGTGAAGACCAGTGTACCGAGCATCAGCAGAGGGAAGGATTCAATACCGAAGTATGCCAGCAGAGCCAGACTGATCGCCGCGAGGTAAGCGGAAATCATGTAAACCTCGCCGTGGGCGAAGTTGATCATGCCGATGATGCCATAGACCATTGTGTAGCCGATGGCGATCAGGCCATAGACCGACCCGAGGGTCAGGCCGTTGACCAGTTGCTGCAGGAAAATACCATCCATAACGCAATCTCACGCATTTGAGAGACTGCACAGAAACCGCATGCGACGGACCGGGGTTCAGCCGCCGACGCAAAACGGTTGTGTGCAGCTCTACGAGAAAAGACAGGTACTGCACGGACATGTTTCAGGATTGTCCGGCGCGCAAGACGCCGGGCAAATCAGCCGTTCATATCACTTCTGTTTTTCCAGTTGGTGGTATTTGCCGTCCTTGTCCCACTGATAGACCACGTAGTCGGAGACTTTGAGGTCGCCCTTGCTGTCCCAGGTCTTCTCGCCCATGACGGTTTTGACCGGGTTGGCTTTCAGCCATTTTGCAGCGTCTTCACCCTTGTTGGACTTGGCGCCATTGAAGGCAGCCGCCAGGGTCTGGACCGAAGCGTAGGCGTACAGGGTGTAACCTTCAGGCTCGGTGCCTTTTTTGCGGAACTCGTCCACTACAGTCTTGCTGTCTGGCAGCAAGCGTGGGTCGGCACCGAAGGTCATCAGCACGCCGTCGACGAATTGCGGGCCGCCAGCGGTGGTCACCAGTTCGTCGGTCACGATACCGTCGTCAGACATGAACTTGGCTTCTTTGAGACCTTGCTCTCGAAGTTGACGAACCAGCGGACCGGCTTCAGGGTGCAAGCCACCGAAGTAGACCACGTCGGCACCGGCCGCACGGATCTTGGTCACCACGGCGCTGAAGTCTTTCTCGCCGCGGGTCAGGCCTTCATACAGCACCGGCGTTACGCCGCGCTTGACCAGTTGAGCCTTGGTGGCATCTGCCAGGCCCTGGCCGTAGGTGTCCTTGTCGTGCAGCACGGCCACCTTCTTGCCCTTGAGCACGTCGACGATGTAGTCGCCGGCCACGATGCCTTGCTGGTCGTCACGACCGCACATACGGAACATGGCGCTTAGGCCGCGTTCGGTCACCTTGGGGTTGGTGGAACCCGGGGTGATCGTGATGATGCCCGCTTCGTCGTAGATCTCGGAGGCCGGGATGGTCGACGAAGAGCAGAAGTGACCGACCACGCCGGCTACTTTCTGGTTGGTCAGGTCCTTGGCGACCGTCACAGCCTGTTTCGGTTCGCAGGCGTCATCGCCCTTGACCAGTACGATTTTTTCCCCGTTCACGCCACCCGCTGCGTTGACCGCATCGGCCGCTGCCTGTGCACCCTTCATGTACTGCTCGCCAAATGCTGCGTTGGCGCCCGTCATTGGACCCGCTACGCCGATTTTGACATCAGCTTGAGCAAACGCAGAAACACCCAACGCAGTTGCCACTGCGAGGGCCAAAAAGCCTTTTTTGTAAAACGTCTGGGACATGAGGTGGTGCTCCAAGGTTTTTTTTTAATTGGCACTGCGACTTCACTGAATGCTCAGAGCAAGGGCCGTGCCATCGGTTTTTTATTCTGAAAAAAGTCGCTGCTTTATTGTTATTTCGACTGTTTCGAGCCCATTTTCATTGGACGTGCAACCGTCTAAACCGCGGAAGGTGAAACCCTAAACTTTTTCGAGGCGCAACCCTCCTGCGCCATCATTGCAACCGCAACACTAAACGGCGTGCAACCGAGCTGTAACAACGCACGTCACCGAACTGCACACTGCTGGTGCGCAACTGCTACAACACGCACCACTACAGGCTAGCCGCAACGCCGAAAAGCGCCGCTTCCAGCAACAAATTTCTACAATCAAATGACGATCCGCAAGCACTGGCCTGCGTGATACAGCGAGAATCCGGCTCGTATAGACAACTGCGCAATCCCACCCCGGCCAGTGGCTGCATTGGAGCGAAGGGAATAGGTAGCGCTTGAGGATTTCCGTTACACAAATAATCGGCAAAGGCCTTGCCGACCACTGTCCCCGTGGTCACGCCCCGACCGTTGTATCCGTGACTGCCACTATTCCGGGCGCAGGTTCGAACAGGCGCATCAAGTGATCCGGAGTGAAGGCAATGCGCCCCGTCCAGGTGCATTCCCACTCCACCGGTTTCAGGTAAGGGAAGTAATGCTGCTGCACGCGATCGGCCCAGGCCTTCAGGAACCACGCTGGTTTCTGATTGCCGTTTCCCAGACTGCCGAGCAACAAGCGGCCATCTTTGTCCCGACGAATACTGCTAAGTACCTGACGGGTATCCCAGGAACCCTGGCCACCGGGAAGGATTTGCTGTGCGGCTTCTTCGGTCAGCGGGACCGACGCCACTTGGTAGTAATAACCGGGGAAAAATTACGCCGCAGCTCGGTCCAATCGCCTTCGGTATAAGCGTTGGAGGCGATCACCACTTGCTCGGCCAGTACCGAACCCTGTGCTGTCTGCACCGACCAACGTTGACCCTGACGTTCGAGGCGGGTCACCGGCGAATGATCGAACAGCTGACCGCCGAGGCCGATGGCCGCTTTGGCCAGCCCGTGGTGTAGGCCATCGGATTGAGAGTGCCGGCGCGTCGATCGAGCAGCGCGGCGGCAATTTTTTTGGTACCCGTCGCCTGCTCGCAAGCTTGCCCGGTCAACAGTTCAACCGGCGCACCACGACGCTTCCATTGTTCTTCACGACTGCGCAGATCAGCTTCGCCACGGGCGTTGTGAGCCATGTGCAGCGTGCCTTCACGGCGTAACTGGCAATCGATGTTGTATTTGTCGACAAGGCTGAATACCAGGGAAGGTGCCGCCCCAACATGCGGTTGAGCTGACTGCCGACCGCTTCGCCAAACCCGGCTTCGATCTCGTCCGGTGGAATCCACATCCCGGCGTTGACCAGCCCGACGTTGCGACCCGATCCACCATGGCCGGCGCGATGGGCTTCCAGCACACAAACCGTCTTGCCCTGTTCCAGCAGATGTACCGCCGCGACAGCCCGGTGAAACCGGCGCCGATGACGCAGACATCTACCTTCACTTCACCTTTGAGCGCCGCATTGTCAGGCCTTTGCGGCGTCAGCTTTTCCCACAGACATTCTTCGCGTAACGGCATTGCCAGACTCCAACAGAAACCTAACCAACACACAGTTCAATTGTAGGAGCGAGCTTGCTCGCGATGGACGTCAACGATAACGCGTGTTTGCTGCATAAACCCGTTGTCCAGACGTTTTTCGCGAGCGAGCTCGCTCCTACAGGGGGATCACCGATCAGTCGAACGTAATGCCCTGCGCCAACGGCAATTCCAGCGAGTAGTTCACGGTGTTGGTCTGACGGCGCATGTACCCACGCCATGCATCAGAGCCGGACTCACGACCGCCACCGGTTTCTTTCTCGCCACCAAACGCACCACCAATTTCGGCACCACTCGGGCCGATGTTGACGTTGGCGATGCCGCAATCACTGCCTACCGCCGACATGAACTGCTCGGCTTCACGCACATCGGTGGTGAAGATGCAGGACGACAGGCCTTGCGGCACGGCGTTGTTCAGGCGAAGGGCTTCGTTGAAATCGGTGTAACCGACCACGTAGAGGATCGGCGCGAAAGTTTCGTGGCAGACCACATCGCTCTGCTCCGGCATTTCGACGATGGCCGGCGAAACGTAATAGGCATTCGGAAATTTGTCTTCCAGCTGACGCTTTCCGCCGAACACCCGGCCGCCTTCGCTCAGAGCCTGCTCCAGCGCGTCCTGCATGTTCTCGAAGCTTTGCTTGTCGATCAGCGGGCCGACGAGATTGCCTTCCAGCGGATTACCGATACGCACTTTGGAGTAGGCGGCTTTCAGGCGGGTGACGATTTCTTCTTTCACCGATTCGTGGGCAATCAAGCGGCGCAATGTCGTGCAACGCTGACCGGCGGTACCGACGGCGCTGAACAGGATCGCGCGAACGGCCATGTCCAGATCGGCGCTTGGGCCGAGGATCATCGCGTTGTTGCCGCCCAGTTCCAGAATGCTGCGAGCGAAGCGCGCGGCGATTTTCGGTGCCACTTCGCGGCCCATGCGGGTGCTGCCGGTGGCGCTGACCAGCGCGACACGCGGGTCATCGACCAAGGCTTCGCCGGCATCGCGACCGCCGATGATGACCTGGCTCAGGTGCGCAGGTGCGTCGCTGAAATTCTTCAGCACGCGATCGAACAGCGCTTGGCAGGCCAGTGCGGTCAGCGGGGTTTTTTCCGACGGTTTCCAGATCACCGGGTTGCCGCAGACCAGCGCCAGCGCGGCGTTCCAGGCCCACACCGCCACCGGGAAGTTGAATGCGCTGATGACGCCGACGACGCCCAGCGGATGCCAGGTTTCACGCATGTGGTGGCCAGGACGCTCGGAGGCGATGGTCAAACCATACAACTGACGGGACAGGCCGACGGCGAAATCGCAGATGTCGATCATTTCCTGTACTTCACCCAGGCCTTCCTGAGTGATCTTGCCGGCTTCCCAGGACACCAGCTCGCCGAGATCGGCCTTGTATTCACGCAGGATGTCGCCCAGTTGGCGCACCAACTCGCCACGGCGCGGTGCCGGAACCTTGCGCCACAGTTCGAACGCATGATCTGCGCGACTGATGTGCTGCTCGACTTCAGCGGCACCTTCCCAGTTCACGGCGGCGATGCGACTGCCATCGATGGGCGAATGCACCGGCACTTTGCCGTTCTGGTACAGGGCCGGGTTCACACCAAGACGATCAAGCAATGCGGCAACCATGGGTTACTCCTCAAGCAAAAAACGGTACGTGTGCAGCCGCGCGATCACGGCTGATCAGACCTGTAGTTTTAGCTCCCCGCAGGTTACTCAACAAACGACCTTTAAGAGAGATATCATTCCGTTTATTCATGCTGTGCATTGCTGGCAATAAAGAGACAAGAACAAAGGACCGCCCATGCTGAACAAACGCTATTTGCCATCGATCGCTGCCTTGCAGTGTTTCGAAGCCGTGACCCGGCATCTGAGCTTCACCCGGGCCGCCGAAGAGTTGAATCTGACCCAGAGCGCCGTCAGCAAGCAAGTCGCGCAGCTGGAAGAGCTGTTGCAGCACTTACTATTCCGCCGGGTGCGCCGACGCCTGCAAATGACTCCGGCAGGCGATTTGTACCTGGTCGAGGTACGAAAAATCCTCACACAGGTCGAGATGTCGACTCATTACCTGCGCTCCTACGGCGGCGAAACAGAAGTCCTGCGCGTCTCCACGCCCCCGACCTTCGGTGCGCGCTGGCTGGTGCCACGGCTCAAAGGCTGGCGCCTGCGCCATCCATCGATCCATCTGGACCTGTGCAGCGAGCAAGAAGCCGATGATCTGTTGCAGGGTCGCAGCGACCTGGCGTTCTACTTCGGCCAAGGGTCACGTCCCGGTACGGAATGCCTGAAGCTATTCGGTGAAGAGTTGGTACCGGTTTGCGCCCCGGGCAGCCTGCCCGCCGAACCGTTCACCGATCCGACGCAACTCACTGACCTGGTCCTGCTGCAAAACGCCTCGCGCCCCCAGGCCTGGCACGACTGGTTCGACAGCCAGGGCTACCACACCGAACACAGCTACCACGGCCCGCGCTTCGAAACTTTCTATATGTGCATCCGCGCCGCACAGGTCGGCTGCGGCGTGGCGTTGCTGCCACGGTTTCTGGTGGAAGAGGAATTGGCGGACGGCAAGCTGGTCATTCCTTGGCGCCACGCGATGCCCAGCACCGATGCCTATTACCTGGCGTACCCGGAACATTCGGCGGAAGTACCGAAAGTGCGGACTTTGTGAAGTGGATGCTGGAGCAGGTCGACAGCCCGGACACACCGCAGACTTAAAATCTGACTCAAAACCTGTGGGAGCGGGCTTGCCCGCGAAGAGGCCGGCACATCCAACATCAATTTCAACTTGTAGATCCCCATCGCGGGCAAGCCCACTCCCACAGGGACTTCCGCGATGCAGAAACGCTGGCAATACCTGCCGCTGATATGCGCCACTAGCCCCCATCATTGAAACAGATGCAACGTCGCTGCCACTGGGCCGCGACCCGCCTGGAGATTCCCGTTATGAGCGAGAGTGTGTTTGCCGATCGCATCGTGCAGAACCTGCTCGACACCGACTTCTACAAACTGACGATGATGCAGGCGGTGCTGCACAACTACCCGAACGTGGAAGTCGAATGGGAGTTTCGCTGCCGTAACAGTGAGGATTTGCGTCCGTACCTGGCGGAAATCCGCTTTCAGATCGAGCGCCTGGCGGAGTTGAACCTAAGCGCCGATCAGTTGAGTTTTCTGGAGCGCATCACCTTCTTGAAGCCGGATTTTCTGCGTTTTCTCGGACTGTTTCGCTTCAACCTGCGCTACATCCACACCGGCATTGAAAACGGTGAACTGTTTATCCGACTGCGGGGCCGTGGCTGCACGTGATCCTGTTCGAAGTGCCGATACTGGCGATCGTCAGCGAAGTGCGTAACCGCTATCGCTACCGGGAAACTGTTCTGGAACAGGCCGGGAGCAGCTCTATCGCAAGTTCGACTGGCTGACCGCCAACGCAAGCAGCGACGAATTGTCTGAATTACAGGTAGCCGATTTCGGCACCCGCCGTCGCTTTTCTTACCGCGTTCAGGAAGAAGTGGTGAACGTGCTCAAGCACGATTTTCCTGGGCGCTTCGTCGGCACCAGCAACGTGCATCTGTCCGCGAACTGGACATGAAGCCGCTGGGCACCATGGCCACGAATGGATCATGGCCCACCAGCAACTCGGCCCACGACTGATCGACAGCCAGATTGCCGCCCTCGACTGTTGGGTCCGCGAGTACCGCGGTCTTCTGGGGATCGCCCTGACCGACTGCATTACCACCGATGCTTTCCTCGGCGATTTCGACCTGTTTTTCGCCAAGCTCTTCGACGGTTTGCGCCACGATTCCGGTGATCCGGTGGTGTGGGCGGAAAAAGCCATCGCGCACTATCACAAACTCGGCATCGACCCGATGAGCAAGACACTGGTGTTCTCCGACAGCCTGACGCTGCCCAAGTCCCTGGAAATATTCCGGGCGCTGCGTGGCCGGATCAATGTCAGCTTCGGCATCGGTACCAACCTGACGTGTGATATTGCAGGTGTCGAACCCATGAGCATCGTGCTTAAAATGACCGCCTGCAACGGCGCGCCGGTGGCGAAGGTCTCCGACGAGCCTGGCAAGACTCACTGCAAAGATCCGAATTTCGTCGCCTATTTGCGCCACGTTTTCCAAGTACCTGCCACCCTTTCCAGCACATCAAGCAAGGAGTGAATTCATGCAAGCCGTACAGCGTGAGATTGCTGAGCAGCTCAAGGTTCAACCGCCGTTCGCCGACGAGGCCGCCCTTGAGGCGGAAGTTGCGCGGCGCATTACCTTCATTCAGGACTGCCTGGTAAATTCCGGGCTCAAGACTTTGGTGCTTGGCATCAGCGGCGGTGTCGACTCCCTGACCGCCGGCCTGCTGACCCAGCGTGCAATGCGTGAGCTGCGCCAGCGCACCGGGGACGGCAACTACAAGTTCATCGCCGTGCGCTTGCCGTACGAGACCCAGTTCGATGAACACGACGCCCAGGCCTCAGTGGATTTCATCGCCCCGGACGAGCGCCATACCGTGAATATCGGTCCGGCGGTCAAAGCCCTGGCCAACGAAGTCGCGGCGTTCGAAGGCAAACATGCGGTCTCGGTGGATTTCGTGCTCGGTAACACCAAGGCACGGATGCGCATGGTCGCCCAGTACACCATCGCCGGCGCGGCCCACGGCCTGGTGATCGGCACCGACCACGCGGCGGAGGCGGTGATGGGTTTCTTCACCAAGTTCGGTGATGGTGCCTGCGACCTGGCACCGCTCAGCGGCCTGGTGAAAAACCAGGTTCGAGCGATTGCCCGCAGCTTCGGCGCGCCGGAATCACTGGTGGAAAAAGTCCCGACCGCCGACCTCGAAGACCTGTCGCCCGGCAAACCGGACGAAGCATCCCACGGCGTGACCTACGCCGAGATCGACGCCTTCCTGCACGGCAACCCGGTGCGTGAGGAAGCGTTCAAAATCATTTGCGATACGTACAACAAGACCCATCACAAGCGGGTGATGCCTTTCGCACCGTGACCCAAGTGGCGTTCTTGCGGACGCCTTCGCGGGCAAGCCTCGCTCCTACAGGGTTCGTGCCGTTCATTGATCCCGTGATCGACATGGAACTGTAGGAGCGAGGCTTGCCCGCGAAGAACGATGACTCGGTCTTTCGCCAGGCACAAAAAAGCGTCCAGAGCGGACGCTTTTTCTATATGCGAAATCTGATTACTTCAGAGTAACGGTGCCTTTCATCATCGAGATGTGGCCCGGGAACGAGCAGAAGAAACCGTATTTTTCGGCAGCATCAAGCTTCGACACATCGAAAGTCACCGAGTCGGTTTCGTTGGCGCCGATGATCTTGGTGTGGGCGATAATGCGGGCGTCGCCTTCTTTCAGGTAGTTCTTGTCAATGCCAGCACTCAGGCCATCGGTGGCAATCGGCTGCATGTCGGCTTCTTTGCTCAGCACCCAGTTATGGCCCATGACGTTTTTCGGCAAGCTGCCGGAGTGGGTCAGTTCGACAGTGAATGTCTTGCAGCTCTTGTCGATTTCGATGGCCTTGGTGTTGAAGGACATTTGATCGGTGGAGTCAACGGTGACTTTGCACTCCGCAGCCATCAATTGGCTGCTGGCCAGTGTCAACAGGGATACCGCAACAAGTTTGGCAAACATGGTGAATCTCCAAGGCAGGGTTAACGAAAAATGCGAATGGACAGAAGACTGCCTGAAAACTTCGCAAGTTCATATGACTTGAATCAAAAATTGTATACAACTTTCAGGCTATGACACCGATCGAAACAATCTACCAGCCAGGCGTCTGGCCCGGCCCTATGATCAGGCCATCACTACTGACTGGAGCGCCTGACATGTCCCTCAATAGCCTGTTGTGCAGCTTGCTTGCCGCCTATGCCTGTGGCGCCAGCGGCACTTATGAAACGCCCAAACGGGAAGTTTAGCCCTTGGAGTGCTACGCGCCTGCCTTTAATCTGTGGTCCTGATCGACCATGGAGTAAGGCATGTCTTTAGCATCTGTATGTGTATTTTGTGGTGCCAGCACCGGCACCAACACGGCCTATCGTGAAGCGGCTGTGGCCTTGGGTCGAGCTCTGGCCGAGCGCAAGCTGACGCTGGTGTATGGCGGCGGTGCCGTGGGCCTGATGGGTATCGTGGCCGACGCCGCGCTTGCAGCCGGCGGTGAAGTGATCGGCATCATCCCGCAAAGCCTCAAGGACAAGGAAATCGGCCACAGCGGCCTGACCCGCCTGGAAGTAGTCGACGGCATGCATGCGCGCAAGGCACGGATGGCCGAGCTCAGCGATGCGTTCATCGCTCTGCCCGGCGGCCTGGGCACGCTGGAAGAACTGTTCGAAGTCTGGACCTGGGGCCAACTGGGCTATCACGGCAAGCCGCTGGGCTTGCTGGAAGTGAACGGTTTCTACAGCAAACTCACCGGTTTTCTTGATCACATCGTCGGTGAAGGCTTCGTTCGCGAGGCGCACCGTGACATGCTGCAGGTGAGCGAATCGCCACAGACGCTGCTCGACGCCCTCGATAGCTGGCAACCGACCGTACCGCCAAAGTGGGTCGAGCAAAAACCCGACTAACGACTAGGCACCGATACAGGGCAGAATACGCGCCGCTCAACCTCACCTTCGACCCCAGAGGATCGCCCATGGCTAAACCCAATTATTCCTTCGCCAAACGTCAGCGTGACTTGGCCAAGGAGCAGAAGAAAGAGGAAAAGCTTCAGCGCAAGAAAGCGATGGCTGAAGAAGATGCTGCAGCACTGAACCCGGATGCAGAAGTGAAGTCGCGGCAGAAGATGATGTTGATGTACCGAAAGATCAGGCGCCCGACGCCTGAACCCTCCGGGCCGGATGAACTGATCGGGCCCACCGGATCTGTGTCCAGGGTTGGCAGCGCTGCTGCCGACCCTCACAGGTCGATCTGAAATACCCCAATCCAAAACATTGCAAACTCCTGTGTAGGAGCGAGCCTGCTCGCGAGGTCGTCAACGATAACGCTGGTAGCCTGATACCCCCCGGCGCACTCAGGTTCATCGCGAGCAAGCTCGCTCCTACGCGGATCTCTATTAATCCAATGGCATCACGGTGACTCGAACCTCGGGGTCATGATTACCGCCCCCCAGAATCACCCACGCAGCGGCGACACATCGGAAAAATCCCGGCCCCAGGCCAAGGTGATGTTCCAGTTG
>NZ_NKJI01000032.1 GCF_002277815.1 Pseudomonas sp. ERMR1:02 | reverse complement strand
GTCGCTGTAAACAGCGCCGGTAGGATTGCTGTATTTAGGCACGCACCACATACCACGGATGTCGAGTCTTCAGAAACCAGTTTGCGCACCGCATCCATGTCCGGACCATCCTCCAGCAACGGCACGGGATCATCCGGACATAAATGGCTCGCACAGGGCGAAATGCCGATCGTAGCCAGGTACTGGACAAATAAAAGCCACACCTTGAAGTTCTGCTGCCAAGGCACGGACGATTCAGGAAAGCCGTTGCGCATGGCAAAGGCCAGGCAGTCATGCATCAGTGCAAGGCTTGAATTTCCAGAAACCACTGTCTGTTCAGCTGGCAATCCGAGTAACGGGCAAACAATCGACGCGCTTCTGCAGACCTTGCTGCCCCATGTAGTTACGACAGTCGGTGCCATCTTCAGCCAGGAAGTCGCCCGCCAGTGAATGCTCGAGCAAGCATTAGAGAGGTCCAGTTGCTCGGAACCGGGAAAGCCTCTAGCCAAATTGATCGACAGCTTGCGCTCCGCCAGACGAAGGTACTCAACCTGGCTGGCCATGTAACTGCTCCAGAGCGTCAATAGAATAGTCTGCAAGTTTCAATTTTACCTCTCTATCACGGCATGAACCCACAACAACTGCCTGTTCATCGCACCCGGCAATCGCCCTCGCTGCATTCCAGCTTCAGAACCTGTGACCGTTCGACGATCTCGATCAGGCTTTCAATGACCTCAAACTTCATTTCCAACATCCGCCGGGTTAATTCAGCCCTATACGCTTCAAATAAAGCTGACGATTTTAATCCTTCGGCTTCCAGTGTTCGACATACGTGTGCCGCAATATCTGCTGCGTTCGACCACCAGGGTGTTGCGCGGACGGTTGCAACTTGACCAACCCAAGGTCGTTCAAGAAAGCCGACTCAGCAGCAGACAAACCGCCCAGAAGTCCGGGCGGTGACTGTAAAAGAGGTGACACGTCAGTTTTGTTGGTGGGCCCCGACATGTAGGCCACCGACAGGTTGCTGCGCATGGTTTAGTCGAACGAAATCAGCCCACAGCGCAGGCCCTCCTCCAGCGATGTTCGGTAGGTCATGTCTTTAAGGCGGCGTTAGCGCAGCAGGTCGACGTTCTCGTCGATTCTGCCTTGAATGATATCAGGGTGTCTTGGGTGATTGCGTGTGGGCACATGTTATGGCGATGTCCGCAAACTGGCTAGCGACGCGGCAAACTCTGTCAATGATGCCGTCAGCAGTCTCCCCTGAGAGCTCTGCTTCTTCTGCAAGTCTGACCATCACCTCTCGGTCAATCTCCAAGGCCTCGCCCATCACGTCCATCTGGTGATAACCGCCCGGCCCCTCGCAGAAAGTCACGTCGTAGGCGGCGCCAGCTGCCATGCACCGGACGGCGACATGACGTAGGCGAAGTTTTTGGGGTGGTCGTCTCGATTGTTGAACGCGACATTGAAGACTGTACGCTCGAAGGCGATAGCTTTCTCCCGCACATCATTGGTGCACATCTGTGTCGCACGCAAGAAATTGACATAGTCCAGGGCCCCCGGTGACGTGTAGTCGGCCCGGTAAAGGCTGCAAGGCTTTGCATGGGCACGCGCTGACCGTCTATACGATCAAAGCGTTTACTCGCGAAGGCTGCCAGCCCATTGGGCAGACTGAAGTGCTGAGTCTCCGGGGTCTGAATGCCGCACATGCGCAAGCACTCGGCATAGACCATTTCGATAGCACATACCTCGGGATGTCTGCTTGGCCGGGAACTTAATCAGCCAGGCTTCAAAGCCGGCTTGGCAGCGGTGGTAAAAGCTCCAGTTTGAGAATCGCGATAGACCAATGCCTTTGGCCTGGCGCCTTGAGGCGAGCCCCCCACCAGCAGTAACGTCTGCAGAATTCTCCACCCTCACCATGAGAACTTCCTTAATCTCAGCCGCAAGCAGCTCAAGGGAATATGCGCTTGCGGCTCCTGCCCCTCGGGCGCCACGGGCTCGAACGACATTGCTCCCATGGCTTGTGCCAATATAGGCCAGCCGCTCCAGAGGTCCTATGCGTGCGGTGTTGAGGCCGCGACGCTTGAACAACCGGTCCATCAGCAGCATGCCCCAACCGTCAGGCAACGAGTCATAGACTGGCCCTGGCAGGCCCAACTGGTGGGACGCAAAGCCTCGACGTAACTTGGGACCTTCCAATGGAAGTGTGTAGGACGACAGTTCCAAGCCTCTACTCTTCGCTTCATTACTGTACTCAAACATAATCTGTGGGCGACCGGTGATGGCGGTCGTAGACACGAGCGTGCCCCACAGCCAACGCTCACCCCAACCCTCGTAGTAGACGTCAACCTGCTCAAGCATTGTCGGACTTCCTCTTGGCACGATGACGATTGACGCTGTTTCGTATCGGCGAATATCTTCAAGGCTGTCCAGCTTGGCAAGAACAGTCCTTCAAGCTCCTTCGTTCGTCCAAGGACCATTGCCACACGGACCACATTCTCGAACCCGACATTGCGCCCAGCTTCGAGGTTGGACACGGTATTGGTCCCGATACCGGCGCGACCGGCCACATCGGCTTGCGTCATCTGCAATGCCAGCCGCTCCGTGCGCAGGCGTTCGCAAAGTCTCTTGACGATCTCACTCGGCTTACTAAAGCTCAAATCCAACATAACGTGTCTTCCGTCGCTGTTCACCGCTTAATACCCATATTATAGAATTAACCAATTCAACGCGCTTAATTCCCTGATATTGTGTTTTATTTGGCAAATCCTACTTTATCAACAGTTTATTGGAATTAACGATATCTTTTGTATATTGTTTTTCGTGGATCCGGACAGTCTGGCCTGATTGTGATTTGTATTATCGATACTGATCGCCTCTTCGCGAGCAAGCTCGCTCCCACATTTGATTGTGTGCCCCCCCCTGTAGGAGCGAGCCTGCTCGCGATGGGGACAACTCGGTTTCACGCCTGACCCTTGCAGATCTGGAAACACACAATTGCCATCGACCTCGTTGATCGATACCTTGCGAAAGGCGCAAGCTAGAGCGCTGCCCCGGGTCTCATATCATTCCGAATGATAGTTATCTTCGCCTCGTTCGATTCGTGCGATACAACCCCGCCGCGCATCATTCGCCAATCTCAATACATTGGCGGATGCATCCATGGAACAATCACTCAAACATTTGCGCTTCCCGTTGGCTCTGTTGGCCGTAGTGGTGATCAGCGCATGCGGCAAGGCTCCGCAAACGGCCGCCACTATGCCTGCAGCCAAGGTCAGCGTGGCCAAGGTGCTGGAGCAACCGGTCAACGAGTGGGACGAATTCACCGGGCGCCTTGAAGCGCCGGAAACCGTCGAGATTCGTCCACGGGTTTCCGGTCAGATCGATGAAGTGGCTTTCATTGAAGGCGCACTGGTCAAGAAAGGCGATCTGCTGTTCCAGATCGACCCTCGTCCGTTCCAGGCTGAGGTCCGCCGCCTCGAAGCGTTGGTCGCACAGTCCCGCGCCAATGCCACCCGCAGTGAAAACGAAGCCCAGCGCGGTGAACGCCTGCGCACCAGCAATGCGATTTCCGCCGAACTGGCCGATTCGCGTACCAGTGCTTCCCAGGAAGCTCGCGCCGCAGTCGGCGCCCTTCAAGCACAGCTTGATCTGGCGAAATTGAACCTGAGCTTCACCCGTGTCACCGCACCGATCAGCGGCCGCGTCAGCCGTGCTGAAATCACCGCCGGCAACCTGGTGACCGCTGATACCACCGCGCTGACCAGCGTGGTCTCCACTGACAAGGTCTACGCCTACTTCGACGCTGACGAGCGCGTGTTCCTCAAGTACACCCAGCTCGCCCGCCAGGGTAAACGCGGCGCCACCACCCCGGTTTACATGGGCCTGTCCAACGAAGACGGCAACCCGCATCAGGGCCAGATGAACTTCGTCGACAACCAGGTCAACCCGAAAACCGGCACCATCCGTGGTCGCGCGGTGTTCGACAACAGCGACGGCAGCTACACCCGGGCCTCTACGCACGCCTGAAGCTGGTGGGCAGCGGTACCTACAACGCCATGCTGATCAACGATGAAGCGGTTGGCACTGACCTTGGCAAGAAGTTTGTGCTGGTGATGGATGCCGACAACAACACCGCCTACCGCGCGGTCGAGCTGGGTCCGAAAATCGAAGGCCTGCGCATCGTGCGCAACGGCTTGAACAAGGACGACACCATCATCGTCAAGGGCCTGCAACGGGTACGTCCCGGTTCGCCAGTCACCCTGAAGTGATCCCGATGGCCAGCGAGCAAACTCTCGCGGCCCTTGCACAACAACGACAAGCGCTGGAAGCCAGCAACCTGCCACAAGTCGCACCTGCCAAGGTCGCGCCGGGCACGGTTGTGAAACTGGCTGCTGCGACTCCACGCGGTTAAGGGACAACGACTCCGATGAATTTTTCCCAATTCTTCATTTCACGGCCGATCTTCGCAGCGGTACTGTCGCTGCTGATCCTGATCGCCGGCGCCATCTCGCTGTTCCAGTTGCCGATCAGCGAATACCCGGAAGTGGTACCACCGACCGTTGTGGTCCGTGCCAACTTCCCCGGCGCCAACCCTAAAGTCATCGGTGAAACCGTGGCCGCTCCACTGGAGCAAGCGATCACCGGCGTCGAGAACATGCTGTACATGTCCTCGCAGTCGACCGCCGACGGCAAGATCACCCTGACCATCACCTTTGCCCTGGGCACTGACCTGGACAACGCACAGGTTCAGGTACAGAACCGCGTGACCCGCACCGAGCCCAAGCTTCCCGAGGAAGTGACGCGCATCGGTATCACCGTGGACAAGGCATCGCCCGATCTGACGATGGTTGTGCACTTGACCTCGCCGGACAAGCGCTACGACATGCTCTACCTGTCCAACTACGCGATCCTCAACATCAAGGATGAGCTCGCTCGTCTGGGCGGTGTCGGCGATGTGCAACTGTTCGGCATGGGCGATTACTCGCTGCGCGTGTGGCTCGATCCGAACAAGACCGCTTCGCGCAATCTGACCGCCACTGATGTGGTTACTGCCATTCGCGAACAGAACCGCCAGGTCGCGGCCGGTCAACTGGGCGCTCCCCCTGCCCCGAATGCCCAAAGCTTCCAGCTGTCGGTCAACACTCAGGGCCGTCTGGTCTCCGAGGAGGAATTCGAGAACATCATCATTCGCGCAGGCGACAACGGTGAAATCACTCGCCTCAAAGACATCGCTCGCGTTGAGCTGGGCTCCAGCCAATATGCGCTGCGTTCGCTGTTGAACAACCAACCGGCGGTGGCAATCCCGATCTTCCAGCGCCCTGGCTCCAACGCCATCGAGATTTCCAACGAAGTACGGTCGAAGATGGCCGAGCTGAAGAAGAACTTCCCGCAAGGCATGGATTTCAGCATCGTCTATGACCCGACGATCTTCGTGCGCGGCTCCATCGAGGCAGTGGTTCACACCCTGTTCGAAGCACTGATCCTCGTGGTGCTGGTGGTGATCCTGTTCCTGCAAACCTGGCGTGCCTCGATCATTCCGTTGGTGGCGGTGCCGGTCTCGCTGATCGGTACGTTCGCCGTGATGCACTTGTTTGGTTTCTCGTTGAACGCCCTTTCGCTGTTCGGGCTGGTATTGGCCATCGGCATCGTGGTCGACGATGCGATCGTGGTGGTGGAAAACGTCGAACGCAACATCGGGCTAGGCTTGAACCCGGTCGAAGCGACCAAGCGCGCCATGCGTGAAGTGACGGGGCCCATCATCGCCACGGCGCTGGTGCTGTGTGCGGTGTTTATTCCGGCGGCGTTCATCTCCGGATTGACCGGGCAGTTCTACAAGCAGTTCGCCCTGACCATCGCAATTTCCACCGTGATCTCGGCCTTCAACTCGCTGACCCTGTCGCCAGCGCTGGCGGCGGTGTTGCTCAAGGCTCATGACGCACCCAAAGATCGTTTTTCCAGGGGGCTGGACAAGATTTTCGGCGGCTGGCTGTTCCGTCCGTTCAACCGTTTCTTCGACAAGGCCAGCCATGGTTATGTCGGCACCGTAACCCGCGTGATTCGTAGCAGCGGCATCGCCCTGCTGCTGTACGCCGGCCTGATGGTCCTGACGTTTTTCGGTTTCTCCAGCACCCCGACCGGCTTCGTGCCCGGCCAGGACAAGCAGTACCTGGTGGCCTTCGCGCAATTGCCGGATGCGGCGAGTCTTGACCGTACCGAAGACGTGATCAAGCGCATGTCCGACCTGGCCCTCAAACAGCCGGGCGTGGAAAGCGCCGTAGCGTTCCCTGGCCTGTCGATCAACGGTTTCACCAACAGCCCGAACGCCGGCATCGTGTTCGTGACCCTGAAACCATTCGACGAACGCAAAGACCCGAGCATGTCCGCCGGTGCCATTGCCGGTGCCTTGAACGGCCAGTTCGCCGGGATTCAGGAAGCCTATATGGCGATCTTCCCGCCGCCGCCGGTACAAGGCCTGGGCACCATCGGTGGTTTCCGCCTGCAGATCGAAGACCGGGGCAACCTGGGCTACGAAGAACTGTACAAGGAAACCATGAACATCATTACCAAGAGCCACAGCGTTCCGGAACTGGCCGGCCTATTCACCAGCTACACCGTGAACGTGCCGCAGGTCGATGCCGCTATCGACCGGGAAAAAGCCAAGACCCACGGCGTGGCCGTCAGCGACATCTTCGACACTCTGCAGATTTACCTGGGTTCGCTGTACGCCAACGACTTCAACCGCTTCGGTCGCACCTACCAGGTCAACGTTCAGGCCGAGCAGCAGTTCCGCCTCGAATCCGATCAGATCGGTCAGCTTAAAGTGCGCAACAACAAAGGCGAGATGATCCCGCTGGCGACCTTCATCAAGGTCAGCGACACCTCGGGTCCGGACCGCGTGATGCACTACAACGGCTTCATCACCGCTGAAATCAACGGAGCGGCAGCCCCCGGCTACAGCTCTGGCCAGGCCGAAAAAGCCATCGAGAAGCTGCTCAAGGATGAACTCCCGAACGGCATGACCTACGAGTGGACCGACCTGACCTACCAGCAGATTCTGTCTGGCAACACTGCGCTGTTCGTCTTCCCGCTCTGCGTACTGCTGGCGTTCCTGGTGCTCGCGGCCCAGTACGAAAGCTGGAGCCTGCCACTGGCGGTAATCCTGATCGTACCGATGACCCTGCTGTCGGCCATTACCGGGGTGATTGCCTCCGGCGGTGACAACAACATCTTCACCCAGATCGGCTTGATCGTGCTGGTGGGGCTTGCCTGTAAGAACGCGATTCTGATCGTCGAGTTTGCCAAGGATAAACAGGAAGAAGGCATGAACCCGCTGGCTGCGGTGCTCGAAGCTTGCCGTCTGCGTCTGCGGCCGATCCTGATGACCTCCTTCGCGTTCATCATGGGCGTGGTGCCACTCGTGTTCTCCAGCGGTGCCGGTGCCGAAATGCGTCACGCCATGGGTGTGGCGGTGTTCTCCGGGATGCTCGGGGTGACCTTCTTCGGTCTGTTGCTGACGCCAGTGTTCTACGTCCTGATTCGCAACTTTGTCGAGCGCGGTCAAGCGCGCAAAGCGGCCAAAGCCTTGAAAGTGGATTCGCACCTGGAGTCGCATTAATGAGCTTGAAAGCCTTTCTGCCGAGCCTGCTGGTACTGGCGCTGAGCGCCTGTGCCGTCGGCCCGGACTACAAGACCCCAGCCACTGAACCCGCGAACATCACCACCGCCACCGACGGTGCGGCGGGTCAGAAGAACTTCGACCGTTCGCGTTTCGAAGGCATCTGGTGGCAGCAGTTCGAAGATCCGACCCTCAACCAGTTGGTGACCGAGTCGCTCAAGGGCAACCGTGACTTGCGCGTCGCCTTCGCCCGCTGGAAAGCGGCCCGGGCGATCCGTGATGACGTCAGCAATGACGCCATGCCGACCATCACCAGCCGTGTCAGCAGTGACTTGGGCAAAGGACAGATTCCCGGCGAGACCACCAAACGGGTCAATAGCGAGCGCTATGACCTGGGCCTGGACATGGCGTGGGAGATCGACCTGTTTGGCCGTATCCAGCGCAACCTGGAATCGGCCAACGCTGAGCAACAAGCTTTCGAAGCCGATCTGTACCAACTGCAAGTCACTATGATTGCCGAGCTGGTGGACGCCTACGGTCAACTGCGCGGTGCGCAGCTGCGGGAAAAAATCGCCCTGGCCAACCTGAACAACCAGCAGGAGTCGCGCAAGATCACCGTCAGCCTGCGCGATGCCGGCGTTGGCGATCAGCTCGATGTGGAGCGCGCCGATGCCCGTCTGGCGGCGGTCGAAGCCAGCGTGCCGCAATTGCAGGCCGAACAGGTTCGGCAGAAAAACCGTATCGCCACCCTGCTCGGCGAGCGCCCGGACAAGTTGACTGTGGACCTGAGTCCAAAGAACTTGCCGGCGATAGCCAAGGCCCTGCCGATCGGTGATCCGGGGGAGCTGCTGCAACGCCGTCCGGACATTCTCAGTGCCGAACGCAAACTCGCGTCGGCCACGGCGCGTATCGGCGTGGCCAAGGCCGACCTGTTCCCGCGTGTCAGCCTCAGCGGCTTCCTCGGCTTTACCGCCGGGCGAGGTTCGCAGATCGGTTCCTCGGCGGCCAACGCCTGGGCACTGGGCCCGAGCATCACCTGGGCGGCGTTTGATCTGGGCAGTGTGCGTGCCCGTCTGCGCGGTGCCGACGCCGATGCCGAAGGCGCCCTGGCGACCTACGAACAGCAAGTGTTGCTGGCCCTGGAAGAGTCAGAAAACGCCTTCAGCGACTATGGCAAACGTCAGCAGCGGCTGATTTCGTTGATTCGGCAAAGCGAATCGAGCCGTTCCGCTGCCGATCTTGCCGAGATCCGCTATCGCGAAGGTACCGCCGACTTCCTCGTGCTGCTCGATGCCCAGCGTGAACGTCTGGCGGCGGAAGACACCCAGGCCCAGGCCGAAGTCGATCTGTATCGCGGCATCGTCGCCATCTACAAGGCCCTTGGTGGCGGCTGGCAACCGGAGACAGTCGCCCGTAGGAGCGAGCATGCTCGCGAAAAACCCGAGGGCGCCGTGGGGCATCTGATTTAACGCATTATCGTTCACGACCATCGTCGGAACGCCGCCCAGAGCAAGACAGAGCTCCTTTGGTTGGCCGTAACCAACCAATACTTTGCCCCGCGCCTCATTCGGTCGCGGGGCTTTTTTTTGGGCTTTTTCCGTGTAGGAGCGAGCATGCTCGCGATGATCTCTAATGCAACGCGTGTATCCAGGATCCCGCATCATCGTTGACGTCCATCGCGAGCATGCTCGCTCCTACAGTTTCCCAGGATTGCCTGAAAATCCTTTTATATGCTGTTCCAACAGAAGCCTGAGAGTGCGAGCCTGCCCGTGAAGGCGGCGGCCGTTCAGGCATCAAGCATCAAGGCGCAACGAATCAAGGTGCAAGATGCAGCAGCACGTAGTCATCTTTGTCGAAACGACCATTCAACACCAGCGCCAGTGGAGAGACCTGCGATGATGGGAGCTTCTGGTAAGACTGTTTACTCATGACTATATAGGCGGGGGCTTTGACAGCCTCCAGCTGTTCGGGCGTCTCGGTGAAAATCGGTCGAACGTCAGTATCTGCATTGACCATGAACTTGATTGCTTTCGCGTCTTTGCCCATGCCATGCAGCACCACCGGTACCGAATCACTGTGCATCCGGTCAAGCACCGCTTGAGAGAACTGGCGCGTGTCATACATTCCTCGTTGAATGGGTTCAACGTACAGGATGAAGACCGACCACACGGCCAGCACCGCACAACAAGCAAGACCTGGCACTCTCAATGGTGGTTTAAACATCGAGACCAATGCGGCTATCTGCAAGAAAATCAGCAGCCCGAGGATCAAACCAATGGAGGGCAATGCATCCGGCAGCCGTTGCTGCGCAACCAGCACAACACCGAACAGCACGCCTGGCAGCACCAGCCAGAGCCCTTGTATCAGCAGTCTCAAGCCGGCAAACATTCGACCGCTTGCTGCCTGGAACGGATAAGCCGCGACAATGGCTGCCATCGGCAACATCGGCAACAGATAGCGAGCTTTTTTAGCCTGAGGAATCGAAAGCCCGATCAGCACGATTAAACCTGCAGCCGTGCAAAACATCATCAATCGCCATTGCGGCCCGCGATCACTTCTACCACCGACCAGAACGCCAACCAATGTCAGTAATGCCAGTGGATAAGCCAACGCGTAATTGCCCAGGGAACTGGTGAAGTAAAACAACACATCGCTGGAGCCTTCGCTTCCATCGATACGCCCGGTTACCTGCATGCGAATAACATCCTTCACAAAGGCTGCGTCACCGCTGATATCGGCCAGCCACAAGAGCAAACCGATACAGATGACCAGCAGCGCCAGGGCAACCACACCAAAGCTGAACATCCGCCGGTATTGACCGCTGAACAGGTAATAACTGCATAGCATGCCGGTAGGCAGGACCAGGCCGATCGGCCCGCGAATGGCAAAGCCCAGCATCAACAAAGCCAACAACCCACCCAGACGCCTGCGTGCATTGAAGTGATCTGCAGCATAGGCCAGGTAGAAAGCTGCGAATGAAACCGCAGCAAGCATCAAGTCCAGCGATACCGCCCTTACCTCACTGATGAACGTCACACTCAGCAGCATCAACGCAATACTGGCCAGCGCCCATTTCGGTGAGTACGGCGCGAGCAGGCGATACATGAGCGTCACGATCACCGCTGCGGCAATCGAGGTAGGCAGCCAGGCCGTGAAGCTCGTCACATGCCCGAAAGGCAACGAAAGCACATAGATGAAAAGCGTCGACATTGCACTGTAGTCAGCATAAGGCTCACCGTAGGTCGTCGGGAAAATGCTCGGCCCATGGCGAAGCATTTCCTGAGCGAACATCACGAACCGAGAGTCGAAGCCGATGAACGCCTGATGATTGCTCACCATCACAAATAGCAGCAGAGTAAAGATACCTAGCGCGAACGAATGCAGACGCATAGCCGTTGACGGCTGGAGGATTGAAGGGGAAGACATGTTGTTGATCCCTGTATTGAATGCACGCAAGTTAGCGTGAGCCGTACGCTTTCAATGACGCCGCGCTACGAACAAATCCGGGTGAATCCACTCCACCCGAGTTGATCATATTCCGTTGCCAACATTGCGCAGTCTGGAGCGCGGAGTCTGGAGTGGCATTTGTTAAAAAGAAGTGAACGTTTGGTGAAGACAATTACATTTACAAGGCTCACACACTGACAAATAACAACAAGTAATTTGTCAGACAGCCAATCACAGCATTATGTCAATCGTTGTAGCAAACACGTTCAAATTAAAACTAATGGTTTATTCGCAATCTACTGACATTCTCATCACATTTCGCCGGATAGCTTAACGCTCCCGCCGCTTGCCGATGCCACAGCGAGCGCAAAATGCGAAATAGCCATGAACAACTCATTAGTCAGATTTTTCAAACGTGACCAAGGTGCGCTGATACTTCTACTGGGTGTATCTGCGCTTCTGCTGCTATTCGGGTTGGGGGCAAGAGAGCTTTGGGGCGCAGAAACGCGCTGGGCAAACATCGCCCTGCAGATGTTGCAAACAGGCGATTATTTCGACCCTTACCTCAAGGGCTCGCCCTATTACGACAAGCCCCTGCCTTCCTATTGGCTGATTACCGCCACTGCCCACCTGATGGGTGGCCTCGGACACTGGTCGCTACGCCTGTCCACGGTCATGGCAGCCTGGCTGAGCATCTGGATGGTCTACCTGATCGGTGAGCAGTTATTTAATAAAGGCACCGGCCTGATAGCCGGCTGGTTTCTGGCGACGACTTTCTTTTTCGTTTTCTGGGCTCGGGTAGCAACGGCGGACATCCTGACTGTTTGCGGTGTCCTGGCAGCCGTCTGGTGGTATTGGCGCGGCCCGGACGACACGCGCCTGAGTCGGTACATCGTTTTTTTCCTGATTCTGGCACTGACGTCGCTTTTGAAGGGTTTGATCGGATTCATCCTTCCAGGGCTGTTGCTGCTGCCGCATC
This sequence comes from Pseudomonas sp. ERMR1:02, assembly GCF_002277815.1. Classification (GTDB taxonomy): domain Bacteria; phylum Pseudomonadota; class Gammaproteobacteria; order Pseudomonadales; family Pseudomonadaceae; genus Aquipseudomonas. Next base: position 28,907 of record NZ_NKJI01000032.1, on the reverse strand, counting down.
TGCTTGGCGAGGGACGCTGGAAGAGCCATCTCAATCGACGCATGTGCCTGGCGATGCTGGTGGCGGGCGTGGTCTACATGGTGCCGTTCATGCTGTCGCACCGCTATGGCGCGCCTACTTATGGGGAGAGTGGGCTTGGCCTGGTATTCAAGGAAAACGTGGTTCGATTTTTCAAACCCTTCGACAACATAGGTCCGATCTATACCTATCTGCTCTATCTGCCGGTCTACACCCTGCCTTGGGCACCCTGCTGGATGCTCGGACTGTGGGTGGCAGTGCGCAGCTGGAAGCACACCGAACCCAACATTCGTTGGCTGATCTGGGGCCTGGCATTACTGTTCTTGTTCTTCACCGCCAGTGGCAGCCGGCGCAGCTACTACGTATTGCCTCTGGTGCCATTTGCCCAATTGCTTGCAGCCTGGTGGGTCACCCGGCGAATGGCCGAGCGCCAGGCTGCCGGTAAAGTCAGCGGGCCCGGTTGGACAAAGGGTATTGCCGGGGCGGCCGGGCTGTTATTTGTGATACTTGGTATTGTCTATCCCTGGACCAACGGTGGAGGTGGCGGTGTCGTACAGTTCGCTCAAGATGTGCGTGCGCAAGCCATCAAAACTGCGCCGTGGAACGAATGGCGCATGGTCTTGGTGGATGTCGACAATAAGCTGCCCATGTACCTGCAAAATCATGGCTCACCGTTCTACTACGTGCTCCCGGATTCAGACATTCCACAAACAGGCGACAGCGCAGCACTGATGGCGTGGCTGGAAAAACAAAGTGGCGAGACCTGGAATCCTGAACGCACGATCATCGTGGAGCAATTCGAGGACATCAAACAATTGCCCCTGGATTATCTGACTGCCGACCATCAGCTGATTACCACCAAGCCAAACAACGGGGCCCAGTTGTTTCACGCTCATGAATCAGGCAGTGCCGCGTTCATTCCCAACGTGAAAAGCGACGGGTAACACTGGAAGCCGGTGCGCTGCCGAGACAAAACTCTCACGCGGACGCAAATCCCCTACAGGGGTTGGTGGTGGTTCTGGGATTTGTGGTTTTCCCGGACGGTCACGGTGGCGGTTGTCCCCGCCCGCAGATTGTTTTTACCGGCGTAATCCGCATCGATCTGTATGCGCACCGGCACCCGTTGCGCCAGTTTGATCCAGGTGTAACTCGGGTTGATGTTGGCCAGCAATCGCCCGCCGGGCAGGTTTTCCCGGTCGGCGATGGCGAAGGCGATGCTTTGCACGGTACCGCCAAAACGTTCGCCACTCATCAATTCGATGTCGACTCGATCGCCCTCGCCAATTCGCGGCAGTTTGGTTTCTTCGAAGTAGCCGCTGACATAGAACGAGTCGCTGTCCACCACCGCCACCAACGGACCACCCGCAGTCGCGTAGTCGCCCTGCCGGGTCAGCAGATTGGTGACATAGCCGCTGACTGGCGATTCGACCCGGGTTCGCTCCAGGTCGTGCTGGGCCTCGGCCAATGCGGCGATGGCCAGTTGCACGTTGGCTTGGGCGAAACCCAGGTTGGCCTGATTGCGCAGCAAGTCGGCCTGGGCCACCGCCACCTCGGTGCTGGATTTTTCCCACTCTTCGCCAGAGATCGCCGAGCGCTCCTTGAGGGTCCGGCGCCGATGCTCCTCGCTTTGACGTTGCTGGAGCAGCGCCTGGCTGGCAACGATGGTCGCTTGCGATTGCCCCAGTGAGGCTTTAGCCACCTCCACCGAACGCTTGGCATGATCCACCGCCAAGGCATAACGCGAGGGATCGATTTCCAGTAGCAACTGCCCCTTGTCCACATGCTGGTTATCCTGCACGCCAAGGCTGACGATGCGGCCCGCGACATCAGCGGACAAGGTCACCACATCGGCCCGCACCCGTGCGTCCCGGGTCCAGGGCGCGCGGGTGTAATGCTCCCAGGCAAACCAGCCGAGCACAAAAGCCAGCGCGACCACAGCCAGCGTCGTGAGTTGAGCAAGGAATTTCTTCAAGGCATCAGGCTCCCATCGCCAGAATCAACGTCGCGCACACGCAGGCGTACAACGCGCCTTCGAACAAGGCTTCATGCCAGACAAACTGCAACACGCCAAGGCGCCGCAGGATCCAGTCCAGCACCAGGAAAACCGGCAAGCCCAGCAGTAACGCCTGGGCAATCGGCGGCAGGTAGACACCGCCTATTTCCAGATCAATGGGCAAGCGCCGGTACCCCTTGCAGGTGGGTGGACTCAAAGTGGCGACGGTGGCGTTCCAGGAACGACACCACGATCAACAACGCCACGCGCATGCGAAACACCGACCACAGGTGCTCATGGACGCTGGAGTGCAGCGTATCGAGTTCATCGCCCAGGGCGTGCAGGCTGTCGAGCACACGATCCACTTCGATATCGGGCCGACCGGCGACCAGCCGTCCGGTTTCGCGAACAGTGGTCAAAAGCCTCGTTTGCGTCTGCGAGCTCAACAAAATGTTGTTCTGCCCCTGCTGCCTGAGCTGGTTCAAGGCAGTGCCCAGCGCCAGATACCCGAGGCTAACCTGGAACAGGTCGCGCGATGGTTGGTCCTCAATGGCTGGCAATAGCCCAAGCATCATGGTCAGGCGGTCGACCATACGACTCTCGAAGGCAAACTGGTTTTCATCGGTGGCGGGCATTTTCAACAGGGCATAGACCTGCTCGCAGTTCTCCTGGTGCAGCCGGCGAATGCGCAACACGGGCCTGAAGGGGAAGATCAAGGCATACACACTCAACGCCAGCGTGGCGGCGCAGACGTAAGCGCCGGCAAATTCGAACCACTGGCTCGCGCTGTTCTGCCCCAGCCCGTAATTTGTGGGGCCCAGTAACAAAAACGTCGACAGCCCCAGACCAATCCCCGTGCCCGTGGTCGGCGGGCTGGATAATCCCACGGCGACGGCATACAGCAATGGTGCCAGCAATAAAGCCAACAGTTCGAAACTGCTGATCATCGGCACCAGCGCGAACTGAAGCACCGCTGACACCACCAGCGCCAGGCCCAGACCCCGGGCATAGCTTTGGGCCGCCAGCAGCGGCCGGGGAAACGTTGCCATCAGCGAGCAGAGAATCCCCGCCACGATCATCCCGCCGCGGGCGCCGTCCCAGCCGGTTTCGATCCATACCATGCCCGCCACCATCAGTGCGCAGTACGCGCGGATGGCGTTCATCGCCGCCAAGGTGAAATCCAGGTGCAGCGGGCTGGCCTTACCGCGAAACATGCTGCTGGCCTTGCGTCCGCTCTGGATCGCATCGCTCAATTCCAGAATCATTTCAAGCTGCTGAAGCATTCGCGCCTGTTCCCAGCGCAATGACCATGACAGTGAGCGCAAGGTAGCCTTCAAGGGCTCGGTCAGTTGTTCGGCACGATAGGCCAATGCATCGAAACGCTGTTGCAACGCTGCAAACTGGTGCCGCTGATCACTGGACAGCGCGCGCCCCTGTTGCGCCAGCTCATCGAGAAAGACCAGTTCTTCGGTCAGTAATTGCTGTATTTCGTCGGGTATCTTGCCCTCCCAGCGTTCGAGCAACAGCTCGCGCTGGTGGCGCAATGCGGTAAGTCGCGCGGTCAGCAGCAACAGTTGGTTGCCGAGCAATTGCACCAGATCGTCAGAACTGCGCAAACGCGGCGCGTCGTAATACAAATGCCGACGTACGCCCTCCAGCGCGCTGATCTGTCCAAGCAGCTGCATCTGCCGACGGTGGAAATCGGCCTCGCTTTCCTCGGTCCGAATGACGGCACTGGCGTGGGTCGCCAGCAGCTTGATCACTTGATCGATCCTGGCAAAGTAATCCTTGGCGACCGCCTCCGGTCGCGCAGTCAACAGGCTGACGACACAGACGCAGGCCACCGCCAGCAGCGTCTCGGTCACGCGGGTCACGGCCAGCAGGAAGGTGCCATCCTGATCAGGCACCGCCAGCAGTCCCACCACCACCGCCGTATAACCGCTGAGCACAAACGCCTGGGAACTGGTGTAGCGCAACAGCGTGCCACCGGCGGTACACAGCGCCAGCCACAGGGACAAGGTAATAAGGAAAGGCACCGGCGCCTGGGGGAAGATCGCCATGATCACCACGGCCACGGCCGCGCCTAGCGTGGTGCCGATGATCTGACCAAAACTACGAGCCAGTGCCATGCCGGCCAAGGGCTGGCTGACGATGACCACGGCCATGATCGACCATTTGGGCTGGTCCAGATCGAACACAAAGGCCAGGTACAGCGTCAATAGCCCGGCCGTAATGGTTCTCAAGGCAAACAGCAGCACCCCGCGACTGGGGTTGATGAGTGCCTTGAAGTACTGCAACAGCGCTTGCATGGGAACGTCCATGGACTGTTATTCAGCAAGCGTAGTCACTGCTTGGGTGACTCGACAGGTTTCAGTGACGGCGCAATCGACAGACAGCGCCAACAGATTGTGCTTCTACAAAGGCTCAAAAAATGATGAGTTAGTAGCCGAGGGAACGTTGGGAGGAGTCAAAAACGATTTCACCGGTACAGGAACCTTGAAAGAGCCTCTGGGAACGCTCACGGCAAGGCTGCTTTCGATAGCATTGGGATTGGGTATGAATTTACCGCCTGGATCGTAAGCACCCAGTATTTTTCCAGATGGAATATTTCGTCCATAGTTGATCAGATAGGGAGTGGTACCTACTTTAGATCCAGGCTGGTTGACCCATTGGTTATTCCTGGACACGTCATAGCCATCGAAGCCCCGAGCATCAATGACATATGTATAACCGCCTTTTTCACCACCCTGATAATAAGCTCCCATGCCGTTATTTTTATAGAAAGGTGATGTTGATATACCCATGGACTCGCCAGGAATCGAACCACTCATACCATTAGCCTGCTTGAGATCGGTGATGGGCGCAGGCAACTTGAACCCACTTCTGAAAACGTCTTCTGGCGGCCGCATGTCTCCTCTCATCACTACCCCGCGATACAAATACCCCTTCCGTTCACCGCCAAAATATTTCACACCCGTGCTGCGCATTAGTTTTTGCGCGACCTTGGGCCCATTGCTTAGCGTTGCTAATCTATCCATAACCAATTTTGATCTAAAGGCATCATCAAACTTTGACTGAATGACCTCTAAACCTTTTACTATGGGAGGAATATATTTACTCGGGGAGCGCACCTGTTTAATGATAGCCCGCGGCACCCCGGCATATCGAGGCAGGTATTTTATTACTCCACTCGGCAGATACCCTGACCACTTCAAGCGCTCAATAATAGTCCCCGCGATGCGGGACTTCATCGCCGTGGAAAAAACCATTCCCAACATTTTTCCCACATAAGGTGCTCCCACTTCAAAAGCCATCCCACGTATTCCATTGGCCTTATGGTGATCAGCCTGCTGGGGATCGTCATTCACGAGTCCCCGCCCATAATTCACTGCTGACGAACTGAAGCCAAACAATATCGCGAGACCTTTCATTACCGCACCACCCTCAGGCCGCAACATCATCGCCGACAACATGGACAATGATTCGACTAGAAGTTCAAGTAGAACGTCCGTCATGCGCTCATTTCTTGTTGATGTCATCGTATCAATATCGGACTGAACCTTACCCACCTGCCGCTTATACAGTTCGCCAAAGACATCATAAGGCTCTCCAATAGCCTCGTAATCAACGCCATCCACCAATCCAAACAAAATGGGCCAATAAGGAAACTTCAAAGTCATGCCATGCAGAACAAAAAACCCGTCACCGAACTCAAATTTCCCCTGACTGTATTTAAAATCGTCGTCATCACGCGCCAACAATTCCTTTATATTAATTCGCTTGGATAGCTCTTCCCTAAGCTCCGGAAACTCCTCTATTGATTTTCCCGGGTTTTTAAATAGATCGAGTGGACACTCAATGACTGCTCCTTTTCCGCCAAGAAAAACGAATACACCACCCTGTTTACCTTCTTTCGACAGATAAACCACATTAGACACCTGAATACGATCACCCATCGCACCATTACGAATGTCTACGGGACGTACATTGACACGCCCTTTCAAGAACTCATTTGCAATATATCTACCTTGAGCGGATATGTCGCCCCCTGCCAAATAACTTTCAATTGTTGTGTGAAGCTCGTTTTTTTTAATATTTTTCCAAAGTTCGGATATATCTGAGCGTGCGAGCAACGTCGCTAAACTCTCTGAAAACCGCTCCTGGAAATTATTATCGGCCACCGCGGTTATGAAGCCGTCCGTATAACCAACAGGCCACTGTATCGAAATACTTTCACCCCATTTTTTGTCTCGATCGTGCTGCCCGGAAAACAACTCCAACAGACTTAAAGACTCGTATCTGACTTCACGCAGTGGCAAATGATCCTCTTGCACCCCCCTGGGATTGGTAAATTCAACATCGAACATTGTATTCATGTCGAGCTTTGTTTTTATGAATGGAGGCAGATCAGAATTCGCAATTGTTTCGTTAATAATCTTTTGCATAAACAACAGGGGATCTGAAGCCGTCTGAATGTCAACGAAAGATTTAATGAACAAATCCGCGCCCTGCTCGACAGTTACACCGGGCGCAATTTCTTCCCCCGGTTGCAGGTGCGTATTACGGTCTACCCTTCGCAAGGCTGCCTGAATCAGCAACTGTGCTCTGGAGTGCGCAACACCTGAGTCGTCAACCAGACTGCGTCTGGAACGAATTTTTTCGAGCTCAGATGAAATCAACGGTATGGCTGGGGGTGTGGAAGCTGGCTCGGTAGTTGATCCATCAACCGTGCCATCCTCCTCGTCATAATCTAACAGCGCTAGCTCGATGATTTCATCTACATAATCTTGATAGGTCACATTGTGATTGCCTGGCACTGGCTGCTGTAATAGTTTTTCAACGCCGGCAACAAGTTCATTATCGGCGGCGAGACCAGAGAATTCGGAATTATCGACGAGTAGTGCCAGGCGCGTTGCCAAATCCGACTCAGCACCGAGCAATCCATCCAGTTCTGCGTCTATAACATCGAAAATTACCAAGCTTTCAGTGTCTGGATTAAATTCCACCCCCTGCAAAGAATCTACCATTGGCTCTGGTTCGGGTTGAAACCAACTGGCGTATAAGTTGCTGAGCGCCAGATACGCAGCAAATACACCAACAGCCTTAACCGGATTTCGCTCTAGTAAAACAGCAACTCTCGAATCTAACAGGCTTGCAATCATTGTGTTGAGTGATTTTCCCAGAATCGCCATGTACGAACTGCGGACTTCTATTGTCTCCACGCAGCTGACATCACGGCATATGGCGACTACCTCTGCCAGCATATGCTCCGTGGCGGAGGCACTGTTCCACGGCATGATGTTATTCATAAACCGGGACAGAACTTCATCAGCCTGTGCGGCAAACTGATCTAGAGTCGCCAGCGATGGGATTACAGAAGCCGCGACCCCAGATGTATTTGTGGATGGGCGGATCGGCTGCGTTGGTAGGCCAGTAATGTCGTCTTCAGTCGCAGCGTCAATTGGTGAGGAAAGAGGTCCAGCCGTTGAAAAACGATTGCTGTCCCACCTCAACAACCCGAACGTGTCCAACGCATTGCAGACGAGCAAGAGCTTGCCCATCAAAGTCTCCGGTTTATGCTGCCCCTTTGTGTTGATGTTCGAAAGAAAGTCCGCGTTGCGTTCAAATTTCTGCATGGCTGAAAGTAGCCACTCGGAGCGGTCATTCGGCGCAGTTTTCTTTGCCTGCGCTTGTGATGAGTGGTTCGACGCTGACGACGAATCGGGACGATCGAACAGGCTTTCCAGCCAACTTGGGCCGATTATCCACTCCAGCCAGCCAGGTTTTTCGACTTCACCGGGTTTGACTTGATCGCGAAGCGCTTTAACTTCTGTTACATAATGTTCTGTCCAACGCACTCGCTTTACGTCCTTCTCCTCGAGACGACGGATAAAATTTTCCAACTGCGTGTGCACATCCTTTGGCGAAGGCCGCAGGTCTCGTGCGTCTTCCAGCATCAGCAAAGAATGGTCGACCTCGCCATCACCTGAGCGAATGTATTGGCGACCTGTTTTTGTGAGTTTGTTCAAGGTCTCCCACTGAGCATCCGTAATCAACTCATCGTTCGCAATCCGCTCGTCCCGCAGAGCACTTGAACGATCCAGATGTGACTGGATGAATCCCGTTAACCCTTCGGTGTTTTGTCCCTTGGTAAACCTCAGATCCTCTCCAAGCGCAGCCTGCCATTGGGCGGGTGGCAAATGGCAGATCGCTTTAACGATTTCGTCCAAACGCTCTTGGGTCAAAGTTCCAGACGGCTTGACCGAACGCCACAGCGCGCTGGCGAACAGCTCTGCAATGACTTTGCCCGTCGCCGTTTGCAGAACTCCACTAGCCAGAACCGCCAGTACTTCCTGCTCAGTCAGTGTTACCGTCATCAGCTGCTCTAGAAGTGAGGTCCACTGATAATCAAGGTCGCGCTGATCTCTGAATTCTCCCTGGGATGTGATGAACGCTTTGCAAGCGAGGACGGGTGGAGGAATGTCTGGATTAAAGCTGGCAGTCGCTGCGGGCATGTTGGCATTGAGTCCATACATGGCTTGTGAAATGTTCCCCGCTCGCAGAAGCCCGCCGGAGAGTGGCGTTTGCGCAACCTGGACGCCGGCAAATGGAGATATCGGCGGCGCGTGACTCACGCCTGTTGCATTAAGAAAGGGGGGCATCAAGTAACTTTCCGTTTCAGCTGGATCATTTGCCAAGCCTGGATACCTGCCCCGTAAATATCTTGCAAAAAACGCTTATGATGCCCAAAGCTATGACCTTGAGACCCGACCTTGAGCCTCCCAAGGTTTGACTCCCGCCCCAGACTGATCAAAGCTGACACTCTTTTGTATTTGCCTCAGCTCCCGGATTCTGCATGCCAAAGTCCCGCCGTTTTCTGCTTATCAGCCTCTGCGCCCTGTTTGCCATCGGCCTTGGGTGGTTTTTCATGCGCAGCACAGCTCCCGTGGTGCCGGAGGCGATCAAGCGTGGTTACAGCGAAGCGCTGACCCAAGCCCGCGCCGGCCAGCCTGGCGCTGCGCGGGTGCTTTACCAGCAATTGGCCCGTGCGGACATTTCGCCCAAACGGCGCATCTGGCTGCATGCCGAACTACCCAACTACCCAAGCTCCGTGGCCCTGAAACTGGCGGGTGCGGATTTGCAGCACGAGTCGCCGGAGGTGCGCATTGCCGCGATCAAAAGCGTCAGCGGCCTGGTGCCCAGCGGTCAGCGCAGCCTGTTGTTGGGGCCGTTGCTCGATGACAGCGATCAGAGCGTCCGGCTGGCTGCGGTCAATGCACTGCTGGGGTTGTCACCGGATGATCTCGGTTTATTTTTCGGGCCGCTGGAACAGGCCATCGATGCCTGGCAGCAGGTGCTCAAAAGCGCGCCGGAAAGTGCCGACAACCACTATCAACTGGCGCGCCTGCATTTGCACAATGCCGAATTGAAAGAGGCCCAGCAGGAACTCGAACACACCTTGCGCCTCGCACCCGACAATCTGCCGGCATTGGTGATGCAGATCGACGTGTTGGACAGACAGGGCCAAAGTGACGCGGCCCGTCAGCTATTGGCCAAACAACTGAAGGCGCAGCCCGATTCAGCCTATCTGCAACATGCCCTGGGCTCTGGTTGCTGCATCACGGTCAAAGTGAGTTCGCCCTGCTCGGTCTGTCCAAGGCCGTGGAACTTGAGCCGAACAACAAGGATTACCGCTATGACCTGGCCACCACGCTGCATGGTGAGCAGGAGCTGGAGGCCGCGCAAAAGCAGCTGCAGGAAATCGTCCAGCGCCACCCCAACGATCGCAAGGCTCGGGTGCTGTTGATCAACTACTGGAAAGAAAGCGGGCAGCTGCAGAATGTGCAGATTCTCCTGGCGCAGCTCGAACAGCTCAATCCTGACGATCCGGCCCTGCAGCAAGGCCTCTGAAACCTAATGAAATGGCTGCCCCCGCCGCCCCAACGCGGTCTGCCTGACACATCGCCTTCGCTGGCAAGCCAGCTCCTACACAAACGCGTGCACATGATTATTTTGTGGACGCCACCAATCCTGTAGGAGCCGGCTTGCTGGCGATGGCGGCGTATCAATCAATATTGATATCGCATGACACATCTCCATCGCCAGCAAGCCGGCTCCTACAGTTAACAAAAGGTTGAACGCTCGTCTCGACCAAAGGTCAAGTGAACAGGCAGCCCGTTCAGGAACTCAGCGCCTGCTGCCTCGTCTCCCTAGTCAAGAGGGCATTTTTTGTCTACATCCAACGAGTTGATCAGGGTAAAAGCCGCCACCGGGATTGAAGGTCTGGACGACATCCTCGATGGCGGGCTGTCCTGTGGCCATTTGTTCCTGCTGGAGGGCGAGCCGGGCACCGGCAAGACCACTGTTGCACTTCACTTTCTGTTGGCCGGCGCCCGAGCCGGTGAATGCTCGTTGTACATCACCCTGTCCGAAACCGAGCACGAGTTGCGCCAGGGGGCCAGGTCCCACGGTTGGGAACTTCCCGACAACGTCTGCATCTTCGAACTGACGCCGCCGGAAAGCCTGCTCAATGCCGAGCACCAGCAGACGCTACTGTACTCATCCGACCTTGAGTTGGGCGAAGCCACCAAGCAGATTTTCGAAGTGGTCGAACGGGTCAAGCCGACCCGCGTGGTTCTCGATAGCCTGTCCGAGATCCGCTTGCTGGCGCAGAGCTCACTGCGTTATCGCCGACAGATCCTGGCGATCAAGCATTACTTTGTGCGCTACGACGCCACGGTCCTGCTGCTGGACGACCTGACCACAGAGTCCCTCGACAAAACCGTGCACAGCGTGGCCCACGGGGTCATTCGCCTGGAGGAACTGGCGCCCAACTATGGCGCTGAACGGCGGCGTATTCGGGTGGTGAAGTATCGTGGCCAGAAATACCGCGGGGCTTTCATGACTTCACCATCATGGGTGATGGCGTGCATGTGTTCCCGCGCCTGGTGGCGGCCGAACACCGAGGTACCTACCAGCGACAGCAGTTGACCAGCGGCATCCCGGAAATGGACGCCCTGCTTGGCGGCGGTATCGAGACGGGGTCCAGCACCTTGATTCTGGGGCCGGCCGGTACCGGCAAATCCTTGATCACGATGATTTTCGCCGCCGCCGCCGTGGCCCGGGGCGAAAAGGCCGCGCTCTTCATTTTTGACGAGGAGATGGGCTTGCTGTTCGACCGCATGAAATACCTGGGCATCGACTTGCAGGCGCTGCATGACAGCGGCAATCTGATGATCGAGCAAGTGGATGCCGCTGAATTGTCCCCTGGCGAGTTTTCCCACCGAGTGCGGCGCTGCGTTGACCAGGGCGACATCAAGACCGTGATCATTGACAGCATCAACGGCTATCAAGCAGCGATGCCCGAAGAGAATGCCCTGGTATTGCACATGCACGAGTTGCTGCTTTACCTGAACCGTAAAGGGGCCGCGACCTTCATGACTGTCGCCCAGCATGGTCTGGTCGGCGACATGCAGGCGCCGGTGGATATCACCTATCTGGCGGATACGGTCATCTTGCTGCGTTACTTCGAAGCATTGGGCAAGGTGCGCCGCGCCATTTCAATCATCAAGAAACGTACCGGCAGCCATGAATCGACCATCCGTGAATATCGGATCAGCTCGCAGGGAATGACCATTGGTGAACCGCTGGAAGCCTTCCAGGGCGTACTGCGGGGGGTGCCGACTTATCACGGTGCAAGCATGCCCTTGCTCGTGGATGAAAACCCGTGATGCTCCAGTCTGCGACGTCCGAGCGCGCGATCATTCTGGCGCCGGTGGGCCGCGACAGCCAGATTGCACTGACGATGCTTAATGAAGCAGGTTTCAACGGCGTCATCAGCCGGGATGTGTGCGGACTATGCAGCGAACTGGAGCAAGGGGCGGGCTTGTTGCTGGTGTCTTGCGAAGCGCTGCTGGGTCAGGATCTTGAACCACTGCTCAGACTGATCGAAAAGCAGCCGGCCTGGTCCGACCTGCCGATCGTACTGCTGACTCACCATGGCGGCCCGGCACAGAACCCTGCATCACGTTTCGGCTCGCAATTGGGCAACGTCACGTTCCTTGAACGCCCTTTTCACCCAGTGACGTTGATCAGTCTGGTGACCACCGCATTGCGCGGACGCCGACGACAGTACGAAGCCAGGGACCGGCTGATCGATTTGAGTCAAAGCGAGCTGCGCCTGCAAAACACCCTGGAAACCCTGGAGCAGCAGGTTGAGGAGCGCACCGCACAGTTGCGCCACAACGAAGAGGTGTTGCGTCAGTCGCAGAAAATGGAAGCGGTCGGACAACTCACCGGCGGTATCGCCCACGACTTCAACAATATGCTGACCGGCATCATCGGCAGCCTGGAGTTGCTGCGCCGGCGTCTGGCCAAGGGGCGCCACGAGGACCTGGACAGTCTGATCGACCTCGGCGTGACATCCGCCAATCGCGCAGCGGGTCTGACTCACCGCCTGCTGGCGTTTTCCCGCCGGCAGTCGCTGGATTCCAAACCTGTGGAGATCAACACCCTGGTGGTGGCCATGGGCGAACTACTGCAACGCAGCATCGACGAAAGCATTCGCCTGGACATGCAATTGAGCGAGCAACTGTGGGTAGCGGAGGCCGACCCCAATCAGCTGGAAAGCGCCCTGCTCAACCTGGTGATCAATGCCCGTGATGCCATGCCCGATGGCGGCAACCTGGTGGTGAAAACCTCTAATCGGCATCTGGACGCGAACTTCACCGACCTCCACAGCAATCTCGATCCGGGCGATTACGTGGTGCTCAGCGTGACCGACAATGGCTGTGGCATGGCGCAAAGCACCATTAACCGCGCGTTCGATCCGTTCTTCACCACCAAACCTATCGGCCACGGCACGGGTTGGGGTTGTCGATGATCTATGGCTTCAGCAAGCAATCAGGCGGTCACGTCGCCATACAGAGTGAAGTAGGCAAAGGCACCACGGTGAGCCTGTATCTGCCGCGTTTCGGGGGCGATGTGCCGCAGGACCAACCGGTAGAAAACCAGCACCCGCTGTTTGCCCGGAATGGGGAAACGGTGCTGATCGTCGAGGATGATCCCGCCGTGCGGCTGTTGGTCAGTACGGTGCTGAGCGAGCTGGGCTATGCCTTTGTCGAGGCCGGTGATGCGGACAGTGCCATGCCGATACTCGATTCGGGGCAGCGTATCGATCTGATGATCAGTGACGTCGGTCTCCCCGGAATGAATGGCCGGCAATTGGCGGAAATCGGTCGGCAATACCGGCCTGAACTCAAGGTGTTGTTCATCACGGGTTACGCCGAGCACGCTGCGGTACGCGGAGGCTTCCTGGATTCAGGCATGCAGATGATTACCAAGCCGTTCACCTTCGACCTGTTGACGGCGAAGGTGCGGGAGATGATTCGGATCTGAGCACCTCTACCCTCGGCTTAATGATCGTTCCCACGCTCCGCGTGGGAATGCCGCCTGGGACGCTCCGCGTTCCGATAGCGACGCAAGTCTTAAGTCCTGCGTATGGTGACGCGGAGCGTCACGGGATGCATTCCCACGCGGAGCGTGGGAACGATCAGGGAAGCTCGCTCCTACGAAAGCAGGTCCTGCATGATGTCCTGCAATACATCCAGGTCGAACGGTTTTTCCAGGATCGGCGCCTTGAGCGTGATCGGGCTACCGGTTTCGCGGATTTCCTTCGCATAGCCGCTGATGAAAATCACTTTCAGGTCCGGTCGCAGTTTTACCGCGGGTTCGGCGATCTGCACGCCGGAGATGCCACCCGGCAGACGATAATCAGTAATCAACATGTCCAGATGGGGTTTGCTGGCGAGAATCTCGAAGGCCTGCTCGCCGTTTTCCGCCTGAAGCACACGATACCCCTGCCCCGACAAGTAGTCGGTCAGCACCATCAGGATAACCGGCTCGTCCTCGACGACGAGTACTACATCTTGTGCATCTTCACTCATGGGAAGCCTTTGTTCGGTCAATAGCTGCTGATACGACCGTGGGGTCGATCAGAGGTTGCGTTTATCGGGCTGTTTTCCTACAGCGGCAGACAAACGCGAAACAGGGCGCCTTCGCCAATCCGGCTCTCGACGGTAATGGTACCGCCATGGGCGGTGACTATCTGTTCGGAAATAAATAATCCCAGACCCAGTCCGGCGACGGCCTGCTTGACCGAAACCCGCTCGAACTGCTGGAAAATCAGTTGCTGGTTTTCTTCACTGATGCCAATCCCGTGATCACGGACCTCCACCCGTGCCTCACCGTTTTCACTGTACACCCTCACGTTGATCGGCTCTTTGCACCGTAACGCAAGGCGTTGGTCAGCAGGTTGGAAATCACCTGTTCAATGCGAAATTCGTCCCAGTTGCCGATCACCGGTTGCCCGGCTTCGAGGGTAACGGAAGCCTCGGCGGTGTCGATCTGCTGGGCAAAATTCTGTAATAACGCCCTAACCAGTACCGAAAGATCAAAACACGTCGGTCGGATCGACAGCTTGCCGGTGCGAATGCGCGACACATCAAGCATGTCTTCGATCAGGCGGATCAGGCTTTTGATCTGCCGTTCGTCGCGATCGACCATCGCGTGCATTTTGTCGAGGGTAAACGCGGCGGCGTTATCCCGGGCCAGGTGCATCTTTCGCAGTTGGGTTTCGAGGATCAGGCCATTGAGCGGCGTGCGTACTTCGTGGGCGACGATGGACATGAAGTCATCGCGCATGCGCACGGCCTGCTCCAGTTCCCGTTGCGTGCTTTGTAACTGCGCAAGCAACGCCTCTTGCTCACGGCGGCTCTGCTCCAGCGCTACTACCTGTTGCTTCATGGCCTTGCTCTGACGGTACAACTCGACAAACACGTTGACCTTGCTCTTGACCGCATGGATGTCCAGCGGTTTGTGCAGGAAGTCCACGGCACCACTTTCATAACCCTTGAACGCATAGTTCAGCTCGCGGCCGGCGGCGCTGACAAACACGATCGGGATGTTTTTGGTCTTTTCCGTACCACGCATCAACTCGGCCAGCTCAAAGCCGTTCATGCCGGGCATCTGCACATCGAGAATGGCCATGGCGAATTCGTGCTGGAGCAACAGCGACAAGGCTTCGTCCGCCGATTGCGCCTTGAACACGGCACGGTCTTCGCGCTTGATCAGCGCTTCAAGTGCCAACAGATTCTCCGGCAGATCGTCGACGATCAGCAGTTTGGCCTGGATATTACTTAGCATGCGATTTGTTCCAGCTCGACAAGCAGACGGCCGATGCCGCGGATAGAAAGAATGTGGTCGGGCTGATGAATATCCATTGCCGCCCGGGGCATGGTCGCAACCTGGGCCTCTTCCGGGTCCTGCACAATGGTCAGGCCGCCATGCCGTTTGACTTGCGCCAGGCCGTAGGCGCCATCGCGGTTGGCGCCGGTCAGCAACACAGCGGCCAGGTGCGGGCCGTAGGCATCGGCGGCCGATTCGAACAGATAGTCAATGGCCGGACGCGAGTAATGCACGCGGTCCTCCAGGCTCAGGGAAAAGCTGCGGTCCAGTTCCACCGACAGGTGATAACCGGCCGTAGCGAAATACAGGGTTCCGGCTTCAATCGGTGTTTTGTCGATGGCCTCCAGAACCGGCAGGGCAACCCGCCGGGCAAAGACTTCCGCCAAATGGCTGCGGCGCTCGTTCGGCAGATGCAGGACAACAATGATCGGCAACGCGAAACCTTCACGCAGCGGGCCGAGAATACTCAGCAACGCCTCTACCCCACCGGCCGAAGCGCCGATCACGATCGCTTCTATAGAAGGCAAATCTTTCGCACTGTTCATGATTTGCGGTAGATCCGTTCTTGTTTGACCAACGGTTCGAACTGATTGCCGAAGACTGAAAAATCCGGGGTTTCCTTGCTGCCCAGCACCAGAAAACCTCGGTGGCACAGTGACTCGTGAAACAGGCCGAACGCGCGGTCCTGAAGACTTTTATTGAAATAAATCAATACGTTACGACAAGATATTAATTGAGTTTCTGAAAACACGCTGTCGGTCGCCAGGCTGTGATCGGCGAAGGTCACGTTCTCACACAACGACTTGTCGAAAATCGCGTAACCGTACGCCGCCGTATAGTAGTCGGCGAACGAACGCTGGCCACCGGCGTGCTGATAATTAGAAGTGTAGGCGCGGACATTCTCCATCGAGAAAATCCCTTGCCTGGCTTTCTCCAGCGAGCGCGGATTGATGTCGGTCGCGTAGATGATGCTGCGGTCGAGCAAGCCCTCTTCGCGCAGCAGGATGGCCATTGAATAAACCTCTTCGCCGGTGCTGCAACCGGCAATCCAGATCTTGATCGACGGGTAGGTTTTGAGCAGTGGCACCACCTCCCGGCGAATCGCCAGGAAGTGCGAAGGGTCGCGGAACATTTCACTGACCGGAATCGTCAGCAACTGCAACAGCTGCATGAATGCGGCCGGATCGTGCAGGACCTTTTCCTGCAAGGCCGAAATAGTGCCGCACTCGAACTGGCTCAACGCGTGGGTCACCCGGCGCTTGATCGACGCGCCGGAGTAATCGCGAAAATCGTAGCTGTACTTGAGGTAGATCGCCTCGATGAGCAAGCGCAATTCGATTTCGACATTCTTTTCCATTAGGCGCTTTCCACTAGGAGCGTTCCATTAGATGCGTTCCATTTTCGGTAGCCACACTCGAACCAACGAAAACAGGCGATCCAGGTCGATGGGCTTGGCCAGGTAATCGTTGGCACCCGCTTGCAGGCAGCGCTCCTGATCGTCCTTCATGGCCTTGGCCGTCACCGCGATGATCGGCAGCTTGCGCCAGCGCGGATCCTTGCGAATTTCGATGGTGGCTTCGAAACCATCCATCTCCGGCATCACCACGTCCATCAGCACCAGATCGATGTCTTCGACTTCATTCAAACGATCAATCGCTTCACGACCGTTTCGGCCAATCACCACGACTGCACCCTTTTGCTCCAGCGCACTGGTGAGGGCGAAGATATTGCGCACATCGTCGTCCACCAGCAGCACCTTGCGCCCCTCGAAAACCTTGTCGCGACTGCGGGCGGTTTTGAGCATCTTCTGTCGTTCATGAGACAGCCGCGATTCGACTTTGTGCAAAAAGAGTGTCACCTCATCAAGCAAGCGCTCGGGCGAGCGCGCGCCCTTGATGATGATCGAGCGTGAATACTTGCGCAGTTCGGCCTCTTCGTCCCGGGTCAGGTTGCGCCCGGTGTAGATGATGACCGGCGGAAAGGAGCAGATTTCCTCGGTGGACATGCGCTTGAGCAGGTCACCGCCGAGCATGTCCGGCAGCTTGAGGTCGATGATCATGCAGTCGAATATCGTCGTGCGCAGCAGGTCCAGCGCCTCTTGGGCAAAACCCACCGCGGTGATTTCGATGTCATCGTCGCCGATCAGCCGGGAAATGCTATCGCGCTGCAAATCATCGTCTTCCACCAACAGTACGCGTTTGACCTTCTGGGTCAATTTGGCCTCCAGACGCGCGAACACGTCCTTGAGCTCTTCACGGGTAGTGGGCTTGACCGCATAACCGACGGCGCCCATGTGCATCGCTGCTTCCACCCGGTCCTCAACCGAAATCACATGCACTGGAATGTGTCGGGTTTCAGCGTGTTCCTTCAGGCGCTGCAGCACGGTCAACCCGGAATGGTCCGGCAGACGCATGTCCAGCAGGATCGCATCGGGGATGAATTGCCTGGCCAGGTCGTAGCCTTCGTCGGCACCGTGGGCCACCAAGCACTGGTAACCCAGTTCATGGGCGAGGTCGTAGAGGATATGGGCAAAATTCGACTCGTCTTCCACCACCAGAATGCAGCGAGTGGTGAACGGTGCCTTGCTGCGGTCATCGTTGAAACGCGCAATATCGACTTCAGCGATCAACGGTTTCAATTGGGGAGCGGCGACGCTGGGTGCTGACGCCACCGGCAGCGCCCGCACCGGTTCGACGGGGTCTTCTCCCCGCTCAACATACTGTTGCGGCAACACCAGGGTAAACACGCTGCCCTGCCCCGGCGCGCTGGACACGTTGATGGAACCGCCGAGCAACGCCGCGAGGTCGCGGGAAATCGACAAGCCCAGCCCGGTGCCGCCGTAACGACGATTGGTGGTGCCGTCGGCCTGGCGGAAGGCTTCGAAAATGCTTTCCTGCTGATATTCGGCAATGCCAATCCCGGAGTCGCGGATGATGAACGCAATGCCCTCGTTCGGCGCGCTGGCAACGCTCAAGCTGACGCTGCCCTGCTCGGTGAATTTCACCGCGTTGGACAGCAGGTTCTTGAGCACCTGCTCCAGGCGCTGGCGGTCGGTGAACATCATGGCTGGTGAGCCGTCCTGCAACTCCACGTGCAATTGCAGCTGCTTGTCCGTCGCCAGTGGCTCGAACATCCCGCGCAAGCCGTCCACCAGACGCGCCACGCTAGTGTTCTCCGGGCGGATTTCCAGCTTGCCGGCCTCGACCTTGGAAATATCGAGAATGTCATTGATCAGGTTGAGCAAGTCGTTGCCAGCCGAATAGATCGACTCGGCATACCTGACCTGTTCGGTGCTGAGGTTTTCCTGGGGGTTTTCCGCTAGCAACTTGGCCAGGATCAGCGAACTGTTCAACGGCGTGCGCAGCTCGTGGGACATGTTGGCAAGGAACTCGGACTTGTATTTGCTCGAGCGCTGCAACTCATCGGCCCGGTCTTCGAGCTGGGTCTGGGCCTGATTCAGTTCGTTGTTCTTCAGGTCCATGGCGTCGCGTTGCGCGGCCAGAATCTCGGCCTGTTCGGCCAGTTGCTCATTGGTCTGCTCCAGCTCCACCTGCTGGGTTTCCAGGTGTGCCTGGGATTCCTTGAGAATCCGCGACTGCTCTTCGAGCTCTTCGTTGGCAGTCTTGAGCTCTTCCTGCTGTACCTGCAACTCTTCATTGAGTTGCTGGGTTTGCGCCAGAACTTCCTGCAAGCGCTGGCGATAGCGCGCCGCTTCGATGGAGGTGCCGATATTGCCGCAAATCAGCTCGAGCAACTCGATATCACGTTCGTCCAATGGACGCAGGAAACCCAGCTCGATGACACCGTTGACCCGATCATCGTCGCTGGTCGGCGCCACCAGCACGCTGTGCGGTAATCCTTCGCCGAGGCCGGAAGTGACCTTGAAGTAGTCATTGGGCACGTTATCCAGGCGAATCAGCCGCGCCTGTTGCGCGACCTGGCCAACAATGCCTTCCTCGCTATAAATATGCTGTTCAAGCGCTTCCTGTTCACGGGAGAAACCGTAAGACGCTACGCGCCGCAGCCCACCGTGTTCCTCACGGACATAAAGCGCCGCCACGGCGCTGCCCAGATACTGCGCGCAAAATTGCAATATGTTGCGACCCAGCAAGTTCAGGGACAGTTGCCCCAGCACTTGTTCGGCCAGTTGGGTCTGGCCATTGCGCAGCCAGGCTTGCTTTTCCAGGCGGCGGGCGCTGGACTGTGCAACAGAGAGATTGGCGCCGTAGCTTTGCGAAAGGTTGAGCAGATCACGGCGGCCAACATACGCCAGCAACCCGCTAATAGCGGCGATGAACAACAGATAAAGGACGATGCTCCAGACTGTGGTACCGCGCACTTCCTCATTGCGCGTGGCGCGCAACTGCTGCTCCATGTCGATCACGTCTTCGAATTGCCTGCGGATTTCGTCAGTCAGGCGCTTGCCCTTTCCGGCCCGAACCACGCTGCGGTAATCGCCGCCGCTGCGCTGCAAGTCGATCATGGCTTGCGCGTAACTGGCCCACTCCTGCTGCAACGACTGCAACCGGTGCAGGCGGTCAGTCTGCACCGGATTGTCGGCGGTCAATTCCAGCAAGGTATTGAGCACGACCTCGATTCGCGGCTTGGCCGTTTCATAGGGTTCGAGGAACTTGTCGTCACTACTGAGTAGAAAACCGCGCATTCCGGTTTCCAGATCGACCGTCAACTTGACCGCCTCATTGGCGTTATTGATCACCCGGTCCGTGTGCTCGACCCACTGGATCGTCGACAGCAGATACATAATCAGCGACACGAAAAAAACTGCACTGATGGCGCCGACGCCCAGCGGCAGGCTGATGTTGCGGCTTAGGAGTTTACGAAACCGTTGCTCATCAACTGAAGACGCAGAGGTCATAATCAAGCCTTTTTGAACGGGTGAAAACCAAGGAGTTTGCCCCAAAACTGGCGTTTCTATCCAATTTTCTCACGCAGTTTCGAGCAAAGTCCTACATTGAGCTGCTCCCATGGCTAGGGGAGCGGTTATCCTTTCCACAATTCTTTTTATAGCGCGTCGGGAACTTGTCGGGATCCGCCACTTACTCATGCAGTAGGGTCCGCGATTTCGATCGGCCGGCGACCGCCCATCCATTTTCGAGAATGCCATTATGTCCACCAACGCCTCCATCATCCTGGTCGTCGAAGACGATGACATCGTGCGCATGTTGATTGTCGATGTGCTGGAGGACCTGGAGTTTAATGTGTTGGAGGCCGATGGCAGTGAGCAGGCACTGGAGTTCCTCAAGGATGTTAACCGGCACATCGACCTGATGATGACCGATGTCGGCCTGCCGGGCATGGACGGGCGCGAACTGGCCAACGTGGCGCATACGCTGCGCCCTGCGCTGCCAATTCTGTTTGCAAGCGGCTATGCCGAGAACATTGATGTGCCGCAAGGGATGCATGTGATCGGCAAACCGTTTTCCATTGATCAGTTGCGGGATAAGGTTAAAAGCATCATCCGTTAGAAGAGCGTCCATAATTCCATCATGTTTGAAGCTCTTGTGGCACCTATCGTTGCGAGTTGATGCTTGCCTGAATGTACTGAACGTTGAGGCATTTTTTATCTCGCGTCTCGATAAGGACCTTCATGCTTCCAGCAAACGCCACAGCAGCCACACCTTCCGCTTTCACTAACAGCCCACCGCCAGTTGCACTCTCGACATTCAGACTATCGGGTGCTTATGTCCGCAATTCAGCGGCCAGCGGTATCAGGTGGTCACCCCAAACCGTCGGAGAAAAGCTCGTTTCAACGGATTCAAAGCTGCCGATTCCGTGCCCTATATACAGCAGCATCACAATCCGAGATCTTCCCGACAGTTTGAAAAATGAGGTGATCTACGATCAGAAGTCACTCGAACGGGACTGGTCGTTAATTGAAGTTCAATTACGAACCCAGACCGTCACTGAAGAAGACGTTCTGCAAACGCTCAAGACCGGTTTTCTGCAGACTCCCACCGGCAAGAGGCTAGCACCGCTATTCGTTGACGCTATCCTGCGGTCAATCAAGCCACTGGACGGACTCACTCCAAAACAACTGCGTGAGATCGTCGTGGTCATTTGTGATCTGCCCCCGCATCAATGGGCGGATGCGTTCGGCGAAAACGTCAATTTCCCTCGTGGCCGAAATGGCGAAGGCGTGCATGGATTTATTCAGGATCAGCTGACGCAATCACGCATGCTACGAGAGCAACAGATCGCCGATGGCGAGCTACTCGATAACGACACGTGGAAAGCAGTGCGTGACTTAACCACGCAAGCGCGCCAATACGTTCGTAAGTCGGCTGAAGGGCCACTCAACATACACCTGCGTCAACTTGAAGATCACGTTCATGTCAGGCCATCACCCAAGCACGCCCAAATGCTTGTGGCTCTTTACGTCGCAGCGCTTGACAACCCTGATCCGGGTCAACGCCCGCGCTGGCCGGGACGTTTCGCAGACACCGCCCATGCGCTTCACGCTCGTTTGCAGGCCATCGAGATCAACGACAACCGGCCGGAACTGACCGAGGTAGTGCATTCGACACTATCGAAAATCGCGACCCCGATGACCGCAGCACTCACTAAACTGGGCTCAATGTCATTTAAAGACGTTGGTGATGAACTGCAGAGCGCCGTGAGTACCGTGCTCACCAAGGCTGGTTGTTACTTCATCTTTGGTGCTGATTTCAAACACGTTTCCGAGCAGAAGGCAGATAACACACCCGCTGACTCAGAACTGCTGCTGAAGCTACAAGAGATTGAAAAGGCGTCGAGTTTTCATGATGAAGTCATCACCACAGGACCTCGCTACACCGGTGGATTCTGGGGGAAATTGCTATACGTCGCCAATGGGTTGGATACGGTTGGATTGCTCGGCATCGCGGAAAAAATTCGCCCACATTTGCCTGCTGCCCCCGCCTCGCCTGTCGATGTCCTACCGTCACCTGTCGAGGCTGAGGCAGATGCCCAGCCGCCTGCCGAGGCCGTCCCGGAACGTAACGTTGGGCAGTGGCTTGATGCTGTGGCGGATCTGGAACAGGAGGTCAACGACTTCATTGCGTCCCACTCACGGTCATCCGCAACCGGCACACGCGAGGATATCAGTGATGATCCCAAACCATCGGCATCGTCACTACCCACTTCTTCGGCAATGGACGGACTCGACTTTGAGCAGATAGCGCAGGCGATCAGCGACTTCTCGAGCAGGATCGACTATGCACTGACATTTCCATCGGCTTCGGCTAATGAACTTCAAGAGCTGTTGCAGAAACTGGAGGAAACGTCGGATGCCCTCGAAGAACTGGCGCAGGCTGAGTCCATCGGACCTATGCAGGTAACGCCGGATTCATGGTGGGCACCGATTGCGCAGCAGTTAAACAGCTATCTGTTCCGAATAACCACGGCCCTCGCCACTTACTCGCTCGGGGCTGCCTCTTCAGCCCTGCAACTGATCAGGGACAATCCCGGGGCAAGCGTCACGACCGCCTTCGTCGCCGTCTCGGCACTCTATAACGAATATCGCCAAACCCTTCAGGACCCAACCGCTCCCGGCACTGCCCTCCCTGCCACCGAAAGCCCGGCGCTGCACCAGGAACGGCTGGAGAACGATATAGAGCAAATTCTGGGGAAACCCGTGGCGGCGGGTGAGCCTGGCCTTTTTCAGACGATACTCAAGCGCATGTACCAGTCCACGGAACATGACCTGCTCGACGATGAGCAACTCATCCAGGACGTTGCGTACGAGCTACAACGACCTAGTCCACAAGATCCGGCAAAACCTACCTTGAGTTGATCCACAAGGTGCAGGCAGCGGAGCATGCTGGGCCAATATCGAGCGCTCATCATGTCAGCAAGCGCGATACTGCGGCAGTTGACGCAAACGTTTTGTTACTCAGCGTCCCGTCGCAAGGCGTTGAACCGACGCCCGACATCGAAGAAAGCGAATCGGAAAAAGTGGCGACCCTCACCCATTACCTCAAAACGATGGATGAGCTGGAAGTGTTGTTAGCGCGACCGACGAAGAGATCAATGAAGGCTCTTCGGATTCGGCGACCGATACGGCGAAACAGGTGATCAGCCTGCTGCGTCACAGGCGCGCTGCAGGCTGGACCGATGCTTCACGGGCCGATGGTGATACGCAGTTGGCTGGCCGTTACGCGAGCGCGTTGACGAACTATGCCGACGGCAAGGTCAGTTACGGTGCAGCGACTGTCCCGGTCCCCATGCATTCAACCTTTGGCCAGTGCTGGCTGAACTTTGTTAACGCCTTCAAAAACCCGTTCTTTATTGATTGGGCCCAGCAGGCAAACCTTGACCTTGCCACTGTGAAAATCCGTACGGCGGACAACACGCTGACCGGCAAGGTCAAGGGCGTCGAAACGACATTCACCCTGAATGACGGCAGCGGCTGGGCCAATGTCGCCGGCCCGATACTGAGGACGGTTGGCATCGTCGACCCAACCTACATTGGCGTGGCCTATCCGACCAGTTCGTCAGTTCCTCTTGCGCTGGTCAGCGGGTTCCATGGCGAACGCTCGGCGCCGGACCGGCCTCAAGCACGCCAGCGCGCCCAGGAATTGGATACTGACCAGGCATTTACCCAAATCGAACCCGACCCGGTCAGACCACGGGAATCAAGATCCGAAGCTCAGGTTGAAAAACAAAGGCAACGTTTGGGTGACCTCTACTCCAACCACGCCTTGATAATCACACTGACCGGCATTATCAACGACCAACCCGATGGCGCTTCCGTAAATCTCAACGCAGGAATATTAGCCACCCACAAGGACTCGCTGTTTGCGATCAAACATCCGCAAGAAGCCCGGCGCATGATCACTGCGCAACGGTTTATCAGCGCCATGGGCTGGACCGTGCCGAAAACCGTGGGAGAGGTCAGTAACTTAATAAATGTTTTAACCTTTGCTTTTCCCGAGAGTTCTGAGAGGGCCAACTACCAAGGAGCCTTGGGTTATCCGCGCCCCCTGACGTCTGCCCAAATAAAAACCATCCGGGACCCGTCCATCGTTTCGAAAAGCCACTTGCCGGCGGCCTGCTTAACAATCTCCTGCAATACAGTCAGTGACCGGTCCTGCTCAAGGGTTGAATATCGCCCTCAACAGCGACAAAGCCAAACTGCTGGGCGAGGCTCTGGAGTCCAGTCTTAATGCCATCACTACGCCAAACAGTGCGGCCGAGTGGGTCATGGCGGCGTTGTTGCTCGACCTTGATGCTACGCCTGGACTGCCGCGCAACCATGTCGCGGGTTACAACCTCACGCAAGCGGGCAATTGGGGGGCGAAACCATCGACTGTCGTCACGCGACTCGAGGCGCATCTTGTAGCGGGTGGAAAAGTCACATCCACCACCGCACCCGTCGCCGCCTACCACTTGCTGGCTGGCACCGCCCCGGAGTTTCTGGTTCGCGATATGCCCGACAATCTGGTCTGCGGCAGCCATACCTGGACAAGCTTCAGGATCGCGGTCGCACGCATTGAACAGCTCAATCCTGGGGCAGCCATTCGCATGACTTTCGAGCAAGTCATGAGCTATGGCAGTACTTCCCCCATTACCGCCGGCCAGGAAATTGCCGTGCAGTCGGCTTCGGTGGATCCACTGATCGACTGGGCGATAGCGAATGGGATCCTCGGGCGCAATGTCAGCGATAGCTACACAGCCTCGCAGCTGGACATCGCTCGTGAGAAATTCAACGCCGTCAGAACGGAGCTGGCCGAGGCTCTGGGTTCGTTATCGTCGGCCGTGCCGACAAGAGAAGGACTGGCGCTGGCGGAGCTGGAACGGGTTTTTGGTAAAGGACTTCCATACGAAGACCTGTGTATTCGTCGAAAAAGCATTCCCAAAAACTTACAGTCTTCGATGTACTCACTCCTTGACCTCTATATCACCGGGCAACTGAAAACTGGAACGTGGAGTTCCTACAACGCACAGATCCCTCTCCAGACATTTGAGAACAAGTTTAAGCAGCTCAAGCCCGTTGAGTCGCTATTCAAGGAGAGCTTTACTTCTTACTTCGACAACTTGCGCACGGGTTCCGGCTCGATATTCAAGTACCTCATTTCACAATTGCCGCTGGAAGATCGACAAAGCCTGGAATATGGCAAGCAAAGATTTTATTCCGTGCGCAGTGCGATCGATGAAGACAGGTATTCTCAAACCCCGGAAAAAATCGAAGCGCACAAGGGCCGCCACGGAATTTTGCTACGTTCGGAATATCAACAAAAAGTCACTTACTACGAAGTATTCCCCGGAGCAGTAGAGATTCGTAAAAACACGAACCTGCCTGACACGCTTTCGTTAAATGGCGAACTTAAGACTTTCAGGAGCATGAAAGATCCTAGCGGTTACATAGAAAAGCAATGCGCCACGCCTCAACATATTGATTGGGACGCCTATGAAAAAGGCACAGGGCCACGAAACGGGGTTTCTTCCGACGTCATCATCGAAGAAATAAGGCCAACGAACCAAGAGGTTGTGTTCTACCCGCCCGGTTACGACTTCACCAAAGTACCTGACGCATTTTCGCCGAACTCCCGGGTTAACCATTTGGCCTCAGTCGTCGTTAATGAACATTTCGTGGTTGGCCGGGACACGTTGGAAAACTTTGCCCGAGGTTCTACAAATTCGGAGAATGAAAAAATCTCAAGAACAACATAAAAGATTTTTTCCTCAGTCTCGTGCCCTTCAAATCCTGTATCGACAACATCATCCAGGGCGACGTCCGCGCAGCTGCACTGGACTGCACATTGGACGCAGCGGGGTTCGTCATACCCGGTGGAGTAGCGGCCGGCCAGGCTGTAAAAGTCGCAAAATCGGCGGGGAAGTTCATACCCAAAGCGTTGCAGATGACCTGGATCATGACTAGCACCCTCATTTCCAATGCAAACCCGCTCGATGGCGTTGGCGACCTGTTGAGATACGGGAAAAATGCGGTGTGCGCACTGGGAACCCAGGCCTACCGAGCTGCGGGCATGGGTATCGATCAAATCAAGAGCCTTTATGGCAGCACCAAGGCCATCGATCGTGCGCAACTGGTCAAACGCTCCAATATCGCGCAAGGCTTTGCCAGTACAGCCGGTCAGACCGGCCCGGTCACGGCTTTGTTCAAAGAAGGGAAATGGTATGCCTTTGACGCCGCTGGAAATCGAGCGTATGGCCCACCCCTTGATAACTTCAGACCCGCCAGTTCGATCCCGTTGGAAACGACTACGTTCAGCGATGGAACAACCGCGTTCACGCCATCAAGACTTTTCGATTCCGAGCCTCACACGATTCAACGCTTGTCCGGCGAGGTTGACGTTGTCGTTGGCGATAATGTCTATCGATTCAATCCTGAACAACCGCAAACCCTCACAGACCTGACATCACCGCTCTATTCAGGGGAACTTGAAGGGTTCGATGCGGTATGCAGCGTAAGGGGTAAGTCCAAGAGAGGTGTGACGTGTCTCTCGAAATTCGTAGGAGACACAGCAACAGACGATCAGAAACTCGCACAAGCGCTTGACCACAAACGTCTTTGGGCATCAAAGGGTACGAATCCTCAGGTGGTACATGAGCGACGTATATTCAATTTCGATGGTGTTAAAGGAAAAGCTAATGCTGCACCTACCAACGAGCCTCTCGAGTTCAAATCCGAAACAACAGGTAGCATTGTCAACGACAAAAATTTCGGTTTCCTACCCAAACAACCGTCGATGACATCGAGAAAGCCACTTGCGTTGTAAAAATCAACGCCATTGTCAACGGCGTTGACGACATGCGCGAGGTAAGAGCATTCAAGGTAGACGTTCCAGGCTGGATATGGGGCAAATACGAATATTTGGTCGCAGAAGTTGACGCCGGGCTGTTTTACTATTGCGCCTACAAAAAAAACGAAATAAACAATATCAATTTTATGAAAATAGACTTTACTGACGACGGTCTTGCCACCGACTTGATCAAGGGATACCACAAACTTAAAGATCCCTTCTTAATGGCTGGACAAGGCGCACCCAGCCGGCCCTTTATGGCACTACCAACGCTGGACAATTTATACAGCACACTTATCGACAAAAAAGGATTTACAGCTGATCAGATTGAAGAGTTAAAAAAGAAGGTCGAGTTATTTTCGGACGAAGCCAAGCGCGAGTTTCTCATTGATGTCTGGAATAAAAATGAAATTCGAGACATCGAAGTCTACGTCATGCCAATAAAGATCAACAAAGCCAACAAACAACCGGGCTTCGAAAAGCTCTCTGAGTACAGCAAAATCGCTTTTATGCGAATACTGCAAAAACAGAAGTAGACAGCCAAATACAGGCCACCGGATTAGGCCCTTCAATCAACAATTGCCGCATGACCCGATTGACATGCAGCGAGTCGCACTAACTGAACGGTTGTCTTGTGGGAGTACTCCAGAATTGGAAAACCCAACTATCCTGAAACAATACTGAAGACCGGTGCGGGAAACTGCGACCAGATGGCCTATGTAAGCGCTGCAATCGTCCTCAACAATGGCGGTGACGCAAGCCTTTGGCGAATGCCAGGAGCGCACGCCTTTACAGTCATCGGGATTCCGATGGAACTCATCACTCAACCATCGATTTTAGTGAACCTGAATTTATGAACGCATGGGTTGTCGATGCATGGGCAAATATCAGTTGCCCGGCCTCCCAATACATGGAAAAACTCAAGGATCAAATGGCCAAATGGAGTGCTGAGGGGAGGCAGATTATTGCCACCGACTGGGGAGTCAACCCACCGGTTACTCGATGGATGGATCGATGGATAAGAACTGGATCGAAAAGGTCATCGATGGTCCAAAAGAATCGAATTCGAAAAAAAC
Source organism: Pseudomonas sp. ERMR1:02 (assembly GCF_002277815.1). Lineage (GTDB taxonomy): Bacteria > Pseudomonadota > Gammaproteobacteria > Pseudomonadales > Pseudomonadaceae > Aquipseudomonas. The sequence continues at coordinate 813 of NZ_NKJI01000032.1, read as the reverse complement.
CCCTGAAATCACACCAGAATCAATCCAGACCGACGCTCCCTGCCAGGGAGCGTCAACCTCTGCGGTTCGCCACATCGCTCGAAACGGACCCAACCAACCCGCCTTCCACAGCACCTGTGATTTAATTGGCATCCTGCCCGTTCCGCCCTGCCCGCCTCAAGGAAAAGCCCTGATGAATCCCCTCCGCCAACCAAAGTCCTGGTCATTGGTTACGTCTGGCCCGAACCCCGCTCTTCAGCGGCAGGCGGCACATGATGCAAATACTCGAGACTTTCTGCAACAGGGTTGGGACATCACGTTCAGCAGTCCCGCACGTTCCGGTGAACACCGCGCTGACCTTGGCGCTTGGCATTCGCGAAGTACTGATCGAGTTAAACAACAGCAGTTTCGACACGTTCATCAGCGAACTGGCCCGGATGTGGTGTTGTTCGATCGATTCATGATGGAAGAGCAATTTGGCTGGCGCGGTTGAAAAGCACTGCCCCGATGCGCTGCGTGTCCTTGAGACATCGGACCTGCAAAGCCTGCGCGATGCCCGGCATCAGCGGCTCAAGCAGCGTTTGAAGACCAGCGACGACGCCAATGACTTCAGCGAACTGTTCGCCCCGGCGTTGCGTGAAGAGTTCGAGTTCATGGCCGACACTGATCTGGCCAAACGGGAGATCGCGGCGATTTATCGGTGCGACTTGAACTGATGATCTCTGAAGTGGAAATCGAGTTGCTGGTCGAGCAGTTCAAACTGCCACGGGACCTGCTGCACTGGTGCCCGCTGATGGTCGATCTGCCGAATCATCCGCCCGTGCCATTCGAAGA
>NZ_NKJI01000035.1 GCF_002277815.1 Pseudomonas sp. ERMR1:02 | reverse complement strand
CGTGCACACTTTCTGCACATCGGCAACTTCCGCCATGCGCCCAACTGGGACGCGGTGCTCTGGTTGAAAACCACTATCTGGCCGCTGATCCGCGAGCAGCTGCCCGGCGCTCAACTGCACATCTATGGTGCTTACACGCCGCCCAAGGCGACTGCCCTGAACAACCCGGCCAGGGTTTTCATGTGATGAACTGGGCAGAAGATGCACTGCAAGTGATGTCTGCGGCCAGGGTGTGTATGGCGCCGCTGCGTTTCGGTGCAGGGGTCAAAGGCAAAATTGTTGATGCGATGCTTGTGGCACGCCCAATGTCACGACGCCGATTGGCGCAGAAGCGATGCATGGCGAGGAGCCATGGCCGGGTGCGATCACCCGAACAGCCCGGCGTTCGCCGACCACGCCGTGCAACTCCATCAAGACAAGCCCCGATGGCTCGAGGCGCAGGCGCACGGACTGCAACTGTTGGCCAATCGTTACCAGCAGGACATTCATGGTCCTGCCTTGATCACCCGGCTCGAGCATTGCCTGCAACATCTGCCGGCAATCAGAAGGGAGAACTTCACCGGCAGTATGCTGCGCCATCATCATCACAAGAGCACTCAATACATGGCGCAATGGATCGAGGCGAAAAACCGCGTGCTTTGATTTCACCGAACACGGACAACTGTAGGAGCGAGCATGCTCGCGAAAAACGTCTGAAAACCGCGGGCATTCAGACAACCCACGTTATCGTTGACGTCCATCGCGAGCATGCTCGCTCCTACAGGATTCAAGATGAACGCAGTGTGGCATTGCCTGCCCCGAACGAGGCATGATCAGGGTGCGATAACAACAAAAGTGCCCTGATATGAACCGCACCGGCAGAGTCACCCACCCTTCCTACGAATTGATGAACGACCACCGGCAAGGTGTTTATTGGCGACTACATCGGTAACTTCTACCCCGAATCCCTTTTTCTCACCGGCCCAACCTACCCCACAACTGGATCAGCCAGTTTCGCAGCAAGCACACCATCCGCAAGGCCATGGAACTGATGCGCTATCAACAGCATGTCGCAACCTTTTAAAGAGTGAACAACTATGTATCTGGTGTGTGGCGAAGCGCTGTTCGATTTCTTCAGTGAAAACGACGCCAGCGATCTGGCTTCAAAAGTGAATTTCAAGGCAATTGCCGGCGGCTCGCCGTTCAATGTCGCGGTGGGTCTTCGCCGTTTGGGCGTGGATGCAGCGCTGTTTGCCGGGTTGTCCACCGACTACCTGGGCCGGCGGTTGCTGCAAGTGTTGCAGGATGAAGGTGTACGCACGGACTATCTGCTGGATTTTGCGGCGCCCACTACCTTGGCGATGGTCGCGGTCGGCGCCAATGGCTCGCCGCACTACAGTTTCCGTGGCGAAGGCTGCGCTGATCGGCAGCTGAGGCTCGAACATCTGCCGACGCTCGGGCCTGAGGTTCGAGGATTGCACATCGGTTCGTTTTCGCTGGTGGTGCAACCGATTGCCGACACCTTGCTGGCTTTGGTACAGCGAGAGAGCGGAAAGCGCCTGATCAGCCTCGATCCGAACGTGCGTCTCAATCCCGAACCGGATATCGAGCTGTGGCGTTCGCGGATTGCCACGCTGGTCGAGCATGCCGACCTGATCAAGGTCAGCGACGAGGATTTGAGCCTGCTGTATCCCGGGCAGGAGCCTGCACGGGTCATCGACGGCTGGTTGCAGCACCGCTGTCAGTTGGTGTTTCTGACCCGTGGTGGCGCGGGAGCTACCGTGTTCAGCAAGGCTCTTGGTTCGTGGTCGGAGCCGGCCTGTTCGGTGCAGATCGCCGATACCGTGGGGGCTGGGGATACGTTTCAGGCGGCGTTGATTACCTGGTTGACCGAGCAGCAGCTGGATTCGGTTGAGGGCTTGCGTCAGTTGAGCCGCGAGCAAATCGAAGCGATGGTCAGGTTTGCAGTTCAGGCCGCGGCGCTGACCTGCGGCAAGACCGGGCCGGATTTGCCGTATCGCCATCAATTAGAGCTTCGCTGATTTCGAGGGTCCCTTCGCCAGCAATCCCGCGCCCACAATTTTGACCGTAGTTGTCCGGAAAGAACTCGGTTAAATGTAGGAGCGAGCTGGCTCGCGAGAAATTCAGGGGCACCGCTGGGCATCTGGTTTCACGCGTTATCGTTCACGTCCATCGCGAGCAGAGCTCGCTCCTACACAGCATCCGCCGAACGGTAGTGGCAAAGCGACAGGTGGCGTTCAGGCGGGTTAACCAATGCTTAATCGTGCAGTCCAACACTTACTGGACCGCACGCCCTCAGAGTCCTCTGACGCCCAGTGCGGCAGGTTCGACGACACGTCGAGCTGACTTCCGCCTGCACTTGGAGACCGCCCCATGAACTCGCGCGCCATGCTCGTTTCCGCTGCCCTCGTCTGTGCCCGTTTGCCGTTATGGCCCAGGCCAGCGACACTGCTTCCACCGAAGCTATCCCCTCCTACCACTACGGCATGCCACTGCACGTGGGCAAGATCATTGAATTGACCGAACCCACCACCCTGGACTGCGAGGTGGTCACGGCGACAATGAAGTACATCGATGACCAGTCGGGAAAACCTGCGGTACTCGCCTATCGAAAACTATCTGACGCCTGCAGTTACCAGAACTGACGGAAAAGTCTGAAATAACACCTTGCGGTATTCGTGTGGGAGTTCTGACGCTATGCTCTAACTCCCTCACTGCCGCAAGGATCAGCCATGCAGTTATCGTTTCGGACGTTGTCTACGTTCACCGCCGCGTTTTGCTTGTTACTGGCGCTGGTCTGGGGTTTCGTGCCCGACTGGATGCTGGCCACCTGGGATGTCGAATACTCACTGGCGGTGGGTCTGATCGCACGACGCACGGCAGTATTGTTTGCAGCATTGGGTCTGATGATTTTTCTGGTGCGTAACGAGGCGCCCTCCGCGACCCGCAGTGCGCTGAGCAGCGGCATTATGGTCGGCTGTTGGGGGCTGGCAATTCTGGGCTTCGGCGAATGGTTAAACGGCCATGCCGGTCCGGGCATCCTGCTCGCTGTTGGTGCTGAATTGGCGCTGGGCCTGGCTTTTTCCAGACCCGGCGCGTGTCGGTTGAGCTCGAAACCGCGGGTTAAAACACTTTACGAGCTATGGGGCTATGTGCCGGTTCTAAATGGTGATGCTGTAGATCGGTACGTAACTCTGCAATCAGGTCATTGATTTCCCTACAGCCATTGAGGCGCTGGGCATTGATCCCCGTCTTCAATAGTTCCAGCTGATCGGTTTGACCATCGGCATACACTTTTACGGTCATCGACAATTCAGGCGACAGCGTGCATTGGCAGCGTTTCGGCAGGAAACTGCTTTCAATGATATTGCGAAGTTCCAAGGCAGAAAGAAACATGGCGACCCTCTCCTTTTTTGAGACTGCCAATCAACTAACGACGCTGGCTCGTTTGAAATCCCGGTCAGCTCAAGAACAGATACAGCATAAAACATGCCTGGAATCTTGCTGTGCAGTTCATCGGTAAATCAAGGATTTGCTTGAGTGGGCAGTAAAAACGACCGTGCATTTCGCAAAAAAGGCCCCCGGCAGCCTTGCGATTTGCACACTACAGCGACAAATTTGCATTCACCGCTGGTGGCATCAAAAATAGAAACCAGCCGATTAAGTATCCGCTGACCCCACACATTCGCAAGGAGGCATCATGGGTTCTCTGACCTGTAACACGACCGCTGGGCTGATTTTTGTCGCATTGTCGAGCGTCGTAAATGCAGCAAAACTCGAAGAAATTGCGCCCTATCCGAAAGCCGAAAGAGACTTCACGCGCCAAGTCATCCACCTGGCCCCGCAGTCCCGGGAAGACGATTTCCAGGTCGAGATCCTCGCTGGAAAAACCCTGACCGTCGACTGCAATCGCCAACGCCTGGGTGGCATTCTTGAAGAGAAAAACCTCGAAGGCTGGGGTTATCCGTACTACCACCTGGAAAAAGTCATCGGCCCGATGAGCACGCAAATGGCCTGCCCGGACGGCAAGAAAAGACAGGATTTCGTACCGGTGGTGGGTGATGGCTTCTCGCTGCGCTACAACAGTAAACTGCCGATTGTGCTTTACGTGCCCAAAGACGTCGAAGTGCGCTACCGGATCTGGTCGGCGTCGAGCAAGGTCGAGAAAGCCGTTTCGGAATAACCCTCATTCAGTTCACTGTTCCAGGGAAGGAAACCATGAAATCTGTTGTGCTGCCTCTTATTGCCCTGATCGCGTTCGCCGGCTACACCGTTTCGGTGATGCTCCAGGCCGAACAGTCGTTGATTGACTTCGGTATCAGCCTGATGTCCCGCCCGGATACCGCGCAGGTGGTGATCGATCTTTACTTGCTCGCGGCGCTGGCCGGCATCTGGATGTACCAGGATGTGCGCAAGCGTGGGCGGTCGGTTTGGTCGGTTGTGCCTTATCTGGTGATTACAACGGTTTTTGTCTCGGTTGGGCCGTTGTTGTATCTGGTGGTACGGGACCTGCAGAACCGGAAGAGATCTGCTGCTGTGACTCAACAGAGCTGATCCGGGAATTGTGTTGAGTTTGAAATTGCCTTCGCGAGCAGGCTCGCTCCTACAGTGGATCTGCAGCGTTCACAGAACCTGTGGGAGCGGGCTTGCTCGCGAAAGCGGTCTGACTGTCACCCAATTCATTTCGCCAAGCGCTTGAGCCCAAGCACCATCACCCCCGCCCCCAACATCATCGCCGTCAAAAACAACGGATAAGACACCCACCACGGCGTACCTGCCGTCATCATGCTGAACTCGGACATGCCGCCAATACTCGCAATCAGGTTCAGCGGCAGAAATACCACGTTGATCAGCGTCAGTTTGCGCAGCAGGTTGTTCATGCTGTTGTTCATCAGGTTGCCCCGCGCGTCGATCAGCCCGGAGAACACCGTCGAGTAGATTTCAGCCTGTTTGTAGCACTGGTTGTTTTCGATGATCAGGTCGTCGATCAGGCTGATGGCATGAGCGTCGAAGTGTTCCTTTTGCGCATGATTGCGCAGTCGGGTCAGGACCGCGCCGTTGCTGTGGATCGCGTTGATGTAATAGATCAGGCTTTCGCTGAGGTTGAACATCTGGATCAGATGCTGGTTTTGCATCGATGCATTGAATTTCTGCTGCAACTCCCGGGCAACCAGTTTGATGACTTTAAGGTGGCCTAAATAGTGATGAATGTTGTTGAACAGCAGATCGAGCAACACATCCAGCGGCGAGTGCAGGGCCTGTCGCTTGCCGAGCCCGTTGAGCGGGGTGTCGTCGGTGGCAATCACCAGCAAGCGGTGCGGGCAAAACAGCAAGCCGCAGGACGACACTTCGAAGGACAGGCTGCCGGCGCCCGAATAGTTTTCCGGACGCTTCCAGATCAGAAAAAGGTTGTCGGGGTGGAACTCGATTCTTGAAACCTCGTCGGGGTCCAGCGCCGAAGCCAAGGCATGGTCATCGAGCTTGAAGTGACTGTGCAGCAGGTCCCGCTCGGCGGCATCAGGGTTGCTGAACAGCATGACGTCTGCGTCCTGCCGTTCAACGGCGTGCAACGTGCCTTCAGCCAATTGAAAACGCTTGATCATCGGCCGCTCACCAGGCCTGGCCGCGACGTTTGAGTTCCAGGCGGCGGACGAACTCTTCCAGCACCAGTGAATACAGATCGTCCTGCAGGTAAGCGTCTTCGATGCCGGCGTCCATATTCGGGTTGTCGTTGACTTCGATCACCACCACTTTGTCGCCCGACTGCTTGAGGTCGACTCCGTAGAGGCCATCGCCGATCAGATTGGCCGTTTTCACCGCCAATTCCACCACCGCCCGCGGCGCTTCGTGAACCGCCAGGGTGCGGCATTCGCCGTTGATATCCTGGCCCTTGGCCTTGTGGTTATAGATTTGCCAGTGGCCCTTGGACATGAAGTATTGGCAGGCAAAGATCGGTTTGCGGTTGAGTATGCCGATACGCCAGTCGTACTCGGTGTAGAAGAACTCCTGTGCCAGCAACAGCACCGAGTGTTCGAACAGCTCAGCGGTGGCTTCCAGCAGCGCCTGCTGGCTTTCGACCTTGATCACGCCCCGGGAAAAACAACCGTCGGGGATTTTCAGAACCAGCGGGAAACCCAGACGTTCGCCAACCCGTTCGAAATCTTCCGGTCGCTCCTTGTAGAGGATTTCGGTGGCGGGCATGCCCAGTTGGTGGCTCTTGAGCAGGTCAGTCAGGTAGACCTTGTTGGTGCAGCGTAAAATCGACGCCGGGTCGTCCATCACTACCAGCCCTTCGCTCTCGGCTTTCTTGGCGAAGCGGTAAGTGTGGTTGTCGACGCTGGTGGTCTCGCGAATCAACAAACCGTCGTATTCGGCAATCCGTGCATAGTCCTTGCGCTCGATCAGTTCGACGTCGATGCCCAGCGTCCTGCCGACCCTGACAAAGTTGTCCAACGCCTTGGCATTGGACGGAGGCAAGGCCTCCTGAGGATCGTGCAGGATCGCCAGGTCGTAACGGGCCAGCCGCCTTGAACGTGGCAGGCGCCAGATCTTGCGACTGAAATTGTCAAGGGAATGGGCAAATTGATCTTCCTGATCTTCGCGCAACTTGTGCAGCGCACCGGACTTTATGCCTTCGATGTGCCAGCCGTTATTTCGACGAAACTCAACTAACAAGATCGGACAGGCAAACACTTCAAATAATTGCCTTGCCAAATCCTGCAAGGGTTCGATATTGGTTTTGCCAAAATAAAGCGTCAGGGTAAAACCTTCTGTATCGCTGTAAGCATGATGACTGAGGGCTTTTTCCAGGGTTTTATCCAGATCATCCAATGCCAATCCGTACAGGGACTTGCGGGTCAGTTCGCTGATGGTTCGCACCGACGGAATGACCTTATGCCCACGCGCTTCGGCCAGCAGCGAGCAGTAATACCCGTGCCCCAGGTACTTGTAGCTGCGGCACAGGTTGATGACCTGAACACGCTTGCCCTGCTCATTGTCGCGGGTTTGCTCCAGGTACTCCTGAGCCGTGACGATGTCTTCGCTGGGAAAGTAAGAGGCCCAGTCTTCCTTGCGTTCGACGATGATAATCAATTGGCTGGAAGTTCTGTTAGTGTCATTTAAATAAGTTGCTGCCGGCAAAATTTGCTCGGATACTTCGCGCCAATGACCTTGTACCGCTGACATAGTGATTGATCCGTTGGAGAACAAGACCTTTCCTATTAAGCACGAACTTTTTCGAAAGTCCCGTTTCGTTACGCAACTTTTACGGCGGTCATATGAATACGCTTTTTCGTTTGGCGGTAATGGAAGATTTACCCTCGCTACTGCAACTGGAAGAGCAATGCTTTACCACCGATCGGCTCAACAGTCGCAGCTTTCAATGGATGATCACCCGCGCGCACGGGGAACTGCTGGTAGCCCAGTGCGGTGAGCATCTGCTGGGTTACGCCGTGGTGCTTTTTCATCGGGGTACGTCGCTGGCGCGTCTGTATTCGATTGCCATTGCTGCCCAGGCGCGGGGCAATGGTTTGGGCAAGCAATTGCTCGATCGTGTCGAAGCCAGCGCCCTTGAGCACAATTGCGCTTATCTGAGGCTGGAGGTACGTATCGACAATCCGGCGGCTATTAGCCTGTATGAGCGCAACGGTTATCGGCGCTTCGCCCTGATTCACGACTATTACCAGGATCATGTCGATGCGCTGCGCCTGGAGAAGCGCATCCTTGAGCACCGGTCAGCCATGGGGAGTTCGAAAAGATGTGCAGTTTTGGGTGGGACAAATTAAGGGCGGCTGTGATTTTGTATGGACGGCGCTAGGCACTACTTTTTGTTGTGGCTTCACTGGCGCTTTCGCGAGCAAGCCCGCTCCCACATTAGATCCAGGTCGAATGTGGGAGCGGGCTTGCTCGCGAAAGCGGTGTAAGCGTTTCACTTTAATCCGACTTTGTATAAAGCCCCATCCTCCTCATCGGTCAACACATACAAATACCCATCCGGCCCCTGCCGCACATCGCGAATGCGCTTGTTGAGTTCACTCAGCAAGCGCTCTTCGTGAACGACCTTGTCGCCGTCCAATTGCAGGCGGATCAATTCCTGAGCCACCAGCGCACCGATAAATGCGTTGTGCTGCCAGGCCTTGAAGCGATCACCGTCGTAGAACGCCATGCCACTCAGACCCGGGGATTTTTCCCAGACATGGTGCGGCCCGACGGTGCCTTCGGCGGTTTTGCCATTGGCTTCCGGAATCGGCTGGCCGGAGTAGTCGATGCCATGGGTGGCCAGGGGCCAGCCGTAATTCTTGCCCCGTTCAATGATGTTGACCTCGTCACCGCCCCGCGGACCGTGCTCGTTTTCCCAAAGGGTGCCGTTCCACGGGTTGAGCGCTGCGCCTTGCGGATTGCGAATGCCATAGGCCCAGATCTCTGGACGCACACCGGCCTGGCCGACAAAGGGGTTGTCCTCTGGCACCTTGCCGTCCGGATAGATCCGCACGATCTTGCCTTGCAGTTTGTCGAGGTCCTGTGCGGTCGGGCGATCATTGTTTTCACCCAAGGTGATGAACAGATAGCCATTGCGGTCGAACACCAGACGTGAACCGAAATGGTTGCCGACTGAAAGCTTGGGCTCCTGACGGAAAATCACCGAGAAATTCCTGAGGCTCGTCAGGTCTTCGGACAATTGCCCGCGGCCGACGGCAGTGCCCGCCTTGTCACCCTGCCCGCCACCTTCGGCGTACGACAGATAGATCGTGCGGTCTTGGCTGAAATCCGGTGACAACGCTACATCCAGCAAACCGCCCTGCCCTTTGGCCCAGACTTTTGGCACGCCATTGATGGGCGCGGAGAGTTTGCCGTCAGCGGTCACTACTCGCAGGTTGCCGGGCCGTTCCGTCACCAGCATGCCCTTGCGGTCAGGAAGAAACGCCAGCGCCCAGGGATGCTCCAGCCCCTGGACGATCGGCGTGACCTCAAGGGTACCCTGTTCGCTTTTCATGTCCTGAGTGGGCGCCGCCAAGGCGGGCAGCGTAGCGGCCAAAAATATGCTGGCACAGACTGTGGCCATGAAGGGATTCAGGAGGGTTGGACGCAACATGCACGGCTCCTTTTGTCATGTGGAGGGCTGACAGGAGCATTGCCATATGGTTCAACGATTGCTGGTGTCCGCGTCCCGTTGAGGTGGATTGGGGAGGAACTTCGGTTGGCTGGCGGGCGCCGATCGCTCCTGAGGATAGCGATTGCCAATGCCGCCGTTGTCGAGGGTCGGCGGTCGCGGTACCGGCACAGTGTTCGGGCCGAGAAAGACCGGAGCACCGGGTTGCGTGCCCTGCATGCTGTTGGGGTTGGCCCGGCGGATCGGACTGTTGTAGGGGTTGTTATTGCCGCTGTTCGGCAGATTCTGGGCAAGGTTCAACGGCACGTGTGGCGAAAGGTTTTGCGCCTGCGCCAGTTGGCCGAGAATGCCGCTCAAGGCCAGCATAATGAGGCCGGTTACGCATCGGTTCATGGGGGAGCCTCTCGTCGAATGCGTGGATAGGGTCTTCGATATCACGCTACGCCCAGGGCTCGAATTTGTTAACCAAAACCTCCACGGCGAGATGTAACACAACGTTGATCGCCGCCAGGACCGGGCCGCAAGCCGCTGAAACTTTTGCGCGAGACCGCGGGTCACCTGATCATCACTTTCGAGAATACGACCATGGCGCGGGCAATCTGGAAGGGCGCAATCAGTTTCGGGCTGGTGCATATCCCCGTGGCATTGGTCTCGGCGACCTCCTCGCAAGGGGTGGACTTCGACTGGCTCGACAGCCGCAGCATGGACCCGGTGGGCTATAAGCGCGTGAACAAGGTCACCGGCAAGGAAGTCACCAAGGAGCACATCGTCAAAGGTGTCGCTTACGAAAAGGGTCGGTACGTGGTGCTCAGCGAAGAGGAAATCCGCTCGGCGCATCCGCTGTCGACCCAGACCATCGATATCTTTTCCTTTGTCGACAGCGAACAGATTCCGTTGCAGAACATCGACACGCCCTATTACCTGGCGCCGGATAAACGTGGCGGCAAGGTGTATGCGTTGCTGCGCGAAACCCTCACCAAAACCAACAAAGTCGCACTTGCCCGCGTGGTGTTGCATACCCGCCAGTACCTCGCGGCCTTGATGCCGCTGGAATCGGCGCTGGTACTGGTGAAACTGCGCTGGCCGGCGGAAGTGCGCAGCCTGGATGAACTGGCATTAGGGCCGGACGTCACCAAGGCCGAACTGGCCAAGGGCGAGCTGGATATGGCCAAACGGCTGGTGCAAGACATGAGCGCCGAATGGTCGCCGGACGATTATCGGGATGAATTCGAAGACAAGATCATGGCATTGGTGGACAGAAAGGCCCATGAAGGCAAGATCGAAGATGTTGAGACAGCAACTGGAGAAGAGGAACGTAAGACTGCGGATGTCATTGATTTGACTGAGTTGCTCAAGCGGAGTCTGGGTGGCAAGGGGGTGAGTAAACCAGCGGCCAAGCCGAAAGCGGCAGGCAAACCTGCGGCGAGGAAAAAAGTCAGCAAGTGATGTATTGAATGTTCCGGCCTCTTCGCGGGCAAGCCTCGCTCCTACAGAAATCGGTGAACTGTAGGAGCGAGGCTTGCCCGCGAAGGCGTCTTCAGATCAGGATAAAAATCGCCAGCAAACCACCAAAAATCGCCCATTTTTCCAGGTAATAGAGTTTGCGATTGCGCTTTTTCAATTCCTTTCCGCGCAGGCGAATCCTGTAAATCTTGCTGAACAGGCGATTGAGGCCACCAGTCTTGTCGCCCGCCTCGTTCGGCGCGCCCGCAGCCGACATGACATTGCGGCTGAACCAGCCATTGAATGCCGCCGCCCAGCGATACTTCATCGGACGCTCGACATCACAGAACAGAATGATGCGATTCTGCCGAGTGGAGTTTTCGGCGTAATGAATGAAGGTCTCGTCAAACATCACCGCTTCACCGTCGCGCCAGTGGTAATTCTCACCGTCGACATTAATGTAGCAACCGGCATCGTTGGGCGTTTCCAGGCCCAGGTGATAGCGGTAGGAGCCTGCATAGGGGTCACGGTGGCGCACCAGTTTGGAACCGGGTGGCAACTCGGCGAACATGGCGGCCTTTATCGAACCGATGTTCTGCACCAGTTCGGTGGTGCGCGGGCACAGCTTCATCGCCGACGGGTGACTGTCGCCGTACCACTTGAGGTAGAAGCGCTTCCAGCCGGTCTTGAAGAACGAGTTGAAGCCAACATCATCGTATTGGTTCGAACGCTTGATCTCACCGGCTCGCAGCAGGTTCTGGCCTTCGGCGCGGATTTCTTCCCAGTGGGTCTGCAATGGAGTCAGGTCGGGGAAATCCGCTTGGTTGAGGTATGGCTTGTTGGGGATCTTCGAGAACAGATAAAGGAAACAATTGATCGGCGCAAGAAACGTCGAGTGATCACTCAGTTGGCGGCCCAGCTTGTGGCGCACGCGACCACGCAGATGCACATACGCGATGGATACAACGTAAATAGCCGCAATGATGAGTTTCACGGAAATCGTCACACCTTAGAAGTGAACAAACTGAGCCCCCTTGCCAGCCAGCGGCCTGCAGGTCTTGTGCAGCGTCTGCAAACGAAACAGCGGTTTCGACGGTGCATCCTTGAGCCGATGCCAAATCCCGGCATCAGGTAGAAAGATGGCACTTTAGCCATCGCATGTAACCAGTTGCTAGCAATCAAGTGTGAAAGTCTGTCCGCTGATACGACCAAAGTGTCTGTACGGCCTCAATGCCCTATCGTTTAAAGAGCCAGACCAGTACAATCGCCGCCAAACTTTACGCGCCCCCTTGGTTGATGACGGGAATGCCCCGGCCTCAGCGCACTTCGACTCGGGCCAAGCGCTCAACATGCTGCTGTCCACTTATTGCCAGATGGAACCTGCGCTTCTGACCGGGATGAATTTCCGTGATCCGAATCGCGCAAATGGGTACTGATTCGGTACTGCCGCACCCTAGCTACTTTGAATGCTTCGCAGGAAAAACCTTTGATTTCTACAGCTAACATCACGATGCAGTTCGGCGCCAAGCCGCTTTTCGAAAACGTTTCGGTCAAATTCGGCGCTGGCAACCGCTACGGCTTGATCGGCGCCAACGGCTGCGGCAAGTCGACCTTCATGAAAATTCTCGGTAGCGACCTCGACCCTTCCGGCGGCCAGGTCATGCTCGAGCCGAACGTGCGTCTGGGTAAATTGCGCCAGGACCAGTTCGCCTACGAAGAATTCACCGTGATCGACACCGTGATCATGGGTCACGAAGAGTTGTGGAAGGTCAAGGCCGAACGCGACCGCATCTACTCGCTGCCGGAAATGACCGAAGAAGACGGCATGGCCGTGGCCGAGCTGGAAACCGAGTTTGCCGAAATGGACGGCTACACCGCCGAATCCCGTGCCGGCGAATTGTTGCTGGGCCTGGGTATCGGCATCGAGCAGCACTTCGGCCCGATGAGCGAAGTTTCCCCTGGCTGGAAACTGCGCGTATTGCTGGCTCAGGCGCTGTTCTCGGATCCTGAAGTGCTTTTGCTCGACGAGCCGACTAACCACCTGGACATCAACACCATCCGCTGGCTGGAAAACGTGCTGACCCAGCGTTCCAGCCTGATGATCATCATTTCCCACGACCGTCACTTCCTGAACAGCGTGTGCACCCACATGGCTGACCTGGATTATGGCGAGCTGCGCCTGTTCCCGGGCAACTACGACGAGTACATGACCGTGGCGACCCAGTCCCGCGAGCAGCTGCTGTCGGACAACGCCAAGAAGAAAGCGCAGATCTCGGAACTGCAATCGTTCGTCAGCCGCTTCTCGGCCAACGCCTCGAAAGCCAAGCAGGCCACTTCCCGCGCCAAGGCGATCGACAAGATCCAGCTGGCCGAGGTCAAGCCTTCGAGCCGCGTGAGCCCGTTCATCCGTTTCGAACAAACCAAGAAGCTGCACCGTCAAGCGGTCATCGTCGAGCGCATGGCCAAAGGCTTCGACGGCAAGCCACTGTTCAAGGATTTCAGCTTCCAGGTTGAAGCTGGCGAGCGCGTTGCGATCATCGGCCCGAACGGTATCGGTAAAACCACCCTGCTGCGCACCCTGGTCAATGAACTGACCCCGGACGCCGGCACCGTGAAGTGGACCGACGCAGCGGAGCTGGGCTACTACGCCCAGGACCACGCCCATGACTTCGAAGACGACGTCAGCCTGTTCGACTGGATGGGCCAGTGGACCCAAGGCGAGCAGGTCATTCGCGGCACTCTGGGCCGGATGCTGTTCTCCAACGATGAGATCCTCAAGTCGGTCAAGGTCATTTCCGGTGGTGAACAAGGTCGCATGCTGTTCGGCAAGCTGATCCTGCAAAAGCCGAACGTACTGATAATGGACGAACCGACCAACCACTTGGACATGGAATCCATCGAAGCGCTGAACCTGGCGCTGGAGAACTACCCGGGCACGTTGATCTTTGTCAGCCACGACCGCGAGTTCGTTTCGTCCTGGCCACCCGCATCATCGAGCTGAGCCCCAATGGCGTGACCGACTTCAGCGGCACCTATGACGATTACCTGCGTAGCCAAGGCGTAGTGTTCTAAGAGCAGCTGTAGGAGCAAGCTTGCTCGCGATGGAGGTCAACGATAACGCGTGCAACCTGAATGAACGCGTTATCCAGACGTTTTTCGCGAGCAAGCTCGCTCCTACAGTCAGGCAACACACGAAATATAGTTAGCCTGCTTTCATTTGCTCCACACCCGCGCCATCATGCAGTTCTCCCACCGCCGCCCGCGAACGAGCCCTCATGTCTGCGCCGCAACAGCTACCGCAAAGCTCCAAGGCGATCACCCTGCAGATCGTCTCAATCGTCTTCTATACCTTTATTGCCTTCCTTTGCATCGGCCTGCCGATTGCGGTGTTGCCGGGTTACGTTCACGAACAACTCGGGTTCAGTGCGGTCATTGCGGGGTTGACCATCGGCTCGCAATACCTCGCCACTCTGCTCAGCCGCCCGATGGCCGGGCGCATGTCCGATAGCGTCGGCACCAAGCGCGCAATCGTTTATGGCTTGTCCGGGATTGTGTTGAGCGGCGCGCTGACATTGTTGTCGACCCTGTTGCAAAGCTTTCCGCTGGTGAGCCTGTTGATCCTGATTGCCGGCCGCCTGTTGCTCGGGATCGCCCAAGGCTTGATCGGGGTCGGCACCATCAGTTGGTGCATGGGCCAAGTGGGCGCCGAACACACCGCACGTTCGATTTCGTGGAACGGTATCGCTTCCTACGGCGCGATTGCCATCGGTGCGCCCTTGGGGTGGTGATGGTCGATCAGTTGGGATTCGCTAGCCTGGGAATCGCGTTGTCGTTGCTGGCCGCGTTGGCGCTGGTGCTGATCCGTAACAAACCCTCAGTACCGGTGGTGCGCGGTGAGCGCTTGCCGTTTTGGGCTGTGTTCGGGCGTATTGCGCCATTTGGTGCGAGCCTGAGCCTGGCTTCCATCGGCTACGGCACCCTGACAACTTTCATCACCCTGTATTACGTCAACCTTGGCTGGAGCGGTGCGGCGTATTGCCTGACAGTCTTCGGCGTGTGTTTCATTCTGGCGCGGTTGTTGTTCATTTCCAGCATCAGCCGCTTCGGCGGGTTTACCTCGGCCATTGCCTGCATGACCATCGAGACTGTCGGCCTGACATTGCTGTGGCTCGCGCCTTCGACAGGCTACGCCTTGATCGGTGCCGGCTTGACCGGGTTCGGCCTGTCGCTGGTGTACCCGGCGCTCGGTGTCGAGGCGATCAAGCAGGTGCCCAACTCCAGCCGTGGCGCGGGGTTAAGCGCTTATGCAGTATTTTTCGATCTGGCACTGGCGATTGCCGGGCCCTTGATGGGCGCCGTGGCGTTGAACCTTGGGTACTCGTGGATTTTCTTCTGTGCAGCGCTGTTGTCGGTGGGCGGTTTGGCGTTGACCTTGCTGCTCAAGCGCCGCGCCAACGCATGATGCCTACAACCTGTAGGAGCCGGCTTGCTGGCGAAGACGGCAGTCCAGTCAATAATGCAGTGCCTGATAGACCGCCTTCGCCAGCAAGCCGGCTCCTACAGGGTTTTGCATTGATGCAAAAATCCGGGTTATTGATCGGCAGTTTGCATCCCGCCCGGGTTGCCTTGCCCAAGGTGTGGGAAAAGAAGCGCCCGGCTTCGGAAATCAGGTTGCGGTGAATGTCTTGACGGTCGACACCATCGGCATCGGTACACAGTGCCGGCGTGATGACGATCTGTTCGTCGTTGCACGGAGCCATGAACACGAAGTGCCCTGCCCGGCCAATAATTTGAAGTCCGGCGCGACAGGCAGTTTGCGCGCCAGTGCGGCGGCGTTTTTGTCGAAGGCCACCAGCTTGTCACCGTCACCGCTGTACAGCAGCACTGGTACATGGACATCGGCCAGGGTATGACGGCCGAACTTCAGGCTTAGCGGCGCCATCAGCAACAACGCATGGACGCGCGGGTCGGCCACCGGTTGCAAATCATCACGGTCGACAATGAGTTCACCCTGTGTGTTACAGGCATCGCGATCGTCCGGGCGTTCCTGACAGTAACGACGCAGGCGGTCCAGGTCCGGCGTCGCGCCGGACAGTATCAACGCCGTTTCCCCGCCCGCCGAATAACCGATGACCCCGACCTGATCGGCATTAACGAAAGGCGCCAGCATGCGATCGCCCAAGGCCGCGGTAATGGCTTCGGAAATCTGGAGCGGGCGCCCGTACAGGTTGCTCAGGGTGCCGAGACGGCTATGGTCTTTTGAGTTATCGCCCGGATGAATCACGGCCACCACTACGAAACCCTTGCGTGCCAGCGACGTGGCCAGGTCGTGCAGGGCCAGCGGGGTTCCGGTATTGCCATGGGACAACATCAGCATTGGGAAACGGCCAATGGCGACTTTGGTGTCTTCGCCGGCCTCGACGGTGTAGCCCTCAAGCCTGCTGGAGTGCTCTTTTCGCTGGAGGGATAGAAAGCGATGGCTCGCATCGGTTGCAGATCGAGCGGATCGAGAAAACTCATCTCGTGGTAGCCGACGCTCCAGTGAGGATGCGGCGCAGGGGCGGCGTGCACTGAATTCAGGCTGCTGAACAGGCAAATCAGTAAAGTTGCACAAAGACGCATCATGGGATGCCCACCTTGTTACCGGATCGGAGACGTTTCCCCTCGACTGCATAACCCGGGCCACTATTGAACAAAACATGTAATAGCCAGAAACAAAAAACTCCGTATCTGACACTTACATGATCAGAATACAGAGTTTTTTGGGTATTGCCTGCGTCGTTTGACGTCTTTACGCAAGCCTTACGCGGCGGCGAACAATTGCTCGCTGATTTGCGTATGGGCATCGCTCATGGCTTTGGTACGCACTTCGTCACCATAAGCCAGGCCGTGGGCGCGGACGAATTCGATATCGGTGATGCCGATGAAGCCGAACAGCACTTTCAAGTACTCTTCATGGGCGACGCCGGTTGCCTGGCCGGCGTGCAGGCCACCGGAAGTCGAAACAATCACCACTTTCTTGCCACCGCACAGACCTTCAGGGCCGGCTTCGGTGTAGCGGAACGTTTGACCGGCAACGGCGATGCGGTCGATCCAGGCTTTCAACTGAGTCGGGATGGTGAAGTTGTACATCGGTGCTGCAATCACCACGGCATCAGCAGCGAGGAATTCGGCCAGGGTCGAGGCGCTCAGCTCAGCCTCGTGCTGTTGGGCTGCGTTGCGCAGTTCTGCAGTAGTGCCCGCAGCAACCAGGGTGGTCGAGGAGAAATGGCTGATGGCATCGGCGGCCAGGTCTCGGTAGGTCACCACGGCAGTTGGCTCGGCGGTTTGCCAGGCTTTTACGACTTCGCTGCTCAGCAGACGGGAAGCCGAGTTGTCACCAAGAATGCTCGAATCGATATGCAGCAGTTTCATGTGGGATCTCCAAGTGAGGATCGCCGCCAGGGCGACCTGATGCAAACAATCCTACAGACGAAACCAATAGCTGATTAGCCTGCAACAATGCGATAGTTTGTCTCACTGATAGAACGATCGAGAAAGCACCAATGCAAGATCTTAATGACCTCTATTACTTCGCCAAAGTCGTTGAGGCCGGTGGATTCGCGGCCGCCGGGCGTTTGCTGGGGATTCCCAAGTCGCGACTGTCTCGTCGCATCGCCGAACTGGAGGAGCGCCTGGGCGCACGCTTGCTGCAACGCACCACACGCCAGCTCAAGCTGACGGCCGTGGGCGAGCGTTACCTGCGGCACTGTCAGGCCATGTTGCTGGAGGCGGAAATGGCCGATGAAGCCGTGGCCAGCATGTCGAGCGAGCCGCGTGGCCGGTTGCGGGTGTCCTCCCCGTCGGGCTGGCTCACGAGATGTTGCCCGGCGTGATCAGCAGCTTTCTGGAGAAATTCCCGCAAGTGCAACTGGAGGTGATGCTGGTCAATCGCCGCGTCGATCTGGTGACCGAGGGCGTGGACGTCGCCCTGCGCGTGCGCGAACCGGGCGATGAAGACCCGTTGCTGGTGACGCGCCGCCTGCGTCAGGCACAGGTGTTGATGGTGGCCAGCCCCGCGTTCCTGCTCGGACATGAAATCAATCATCCGGATGACCTGAAAAGTCTGCCAGTACTAGGCGCCCTCGAACCTGATCGCATGGTGCACATTCGCTTGGTCGATCAACAGCGCAAACACTACGATCTGGCACTTGAAGCACGACTGGGCATAGACGATTTCATCGTGCGCAAGACCTGCGCCCTCGCCGGCCAGGGTTTTACCACGCTGCCAATGATGTATTGCGAACAGGAACTGGCAAACGGCTCGCTGGTGCAATTACTGCCCGAATGGTCGCTGCCGGGGGGTGGCTGCAAGCAGTTTACCCTCACCGACGCGGAGTGATGCCCGCGGTACGTGCCTGGCTCGACCATTTGATCGAAACCTTCAATGCCTGTGGGGACCGTCTGATATGAATACCGGGCGCATGAACGAGTCTGACGTGGCAGCGTTTTGCTTGGGGCTGCCCGGTGCTCGGGAAGACTACAAGTGGGGTGGAGTGCGGGTATTTTCCATTGCCGGGAACAAGATGTTCGCCTTGCAGAACCTGCGTGGCGACTCCTTGGCATTCAAGGTCGATAAGGACCTGTTTCTTGGTCACTGCGACCGTCCGGGCATTCATCCGGCGCCTTATCTGGCACGAGCCCAGTGGATCATCATGGCAACGCCCTACCCGCTGGGCGCCGAAGAGCTGCAAGGCTTGTTGCAGCGTTCCCATCAATTGGTAGTCAGCAAGTTGCCCAAGCGTACGCAGATCGGGTTGCTGCTGTAGGAGCGAGCATGCTCGCGAAAAACGTTTAGGCGCCGCGTTTATCCAGGAGCCCCGGTCATCGTTCACGTTCATCGCGAGCATGCTCGCTCCTACAGATACAGAGGCATCATCAAAGCAGGGCCAGCAGGCTCCCGCCGAGAAACAGCATGTCGATCCAGAACACCTGGTGCAGCAGCACGATAAGCCAGAACACCAGTTGAAACGAGATCTTGCGCGTCTTGTGCCGAAACACTTGCTGCGCCAGCAAGGCGCCCGGCCAGCCGCCGGCGAACTCCAGTGCGTGCAGTACGTTTTCCGGAGTTCGCCACTGGTCAGTGCGAGCCTTGTGCTTGTCGCTCCAGTACAGCAAGAACGCCAGCACGCTGACGATGCCGTAGGCCACCAGGGGAACCAGCGAAATACCGCGCAGCCACAACGACATCGAACCGAACAGCGGCAGCGCGCACAGGATCGCGAACACCAGCAATTTCAGCCGAATATTGCGGATTTCTGCCCCGGAGTTTCGTCCGGGACTGTTGCGCGCGCTGGCGTCGTTCATGGCTTGACCGAGGTCCAGTCGATCCAGCCGAACAGCCACGTAGCCAGGATGAGCAGGCCGAATGCGATGCGGTACCAAGCGAACACCGCATAGCTGTGGCTGGCGATGAACTTGAGCAAGCCCTTGACGGCAATCATCGCGAAGATGAAGGCGGTGACAAAGCCGAGCGCGAACACCGGGAAGTCAGACGCCACGAACAGGTGGCGGTACTTGTAGCCCGAGTACACCGCCGCACCGACCATGGTCGGCATTGCCAGGAAGAACGAGAACTCGGTAGCCGTCTTGCGTGACAGGCCGAACAGCAAACCGCCGATGATCGTCGCGCCGGAGCGCGAGGTGCCCGGAATCATCGCCAGGCACTGAGCAAAGCCAACTTTCAGGGCGTCTTTCCAGTTGATCTCATCAACCGTTTCAGCATGCACTTGATGCTGGCGCTGTTCGGCCCACAACATGATGACACCGCCACGACCAAGGCACTGGCAACCGTTATCGGGTTGAACAAGTACTCGTGGATCAGATCGGCGAAAATCACCCCCAGCACCACCGCCGGCAGGAAGGCAATCAGCAGGTTGGCGGTAAAGCGTCGTGCACTTGGCTGCGTCGGCAACCCGACGACCACGTCGAATATCTTGCGACGAAACTCCCACACCACCGCCAGGATCGCCCCGAGCTGGATAATGATGTTGAACGCCATGGCGCGCTCGCCACCGAAATCGAGCAGGTCGGCCACAATAATCTGGTGCCCGGTACTAGAAATCGGCAAAAACTCGGTCAGCCCTTCCACAACCCCAAGAATCAACGCCTGAAAGGCAGTCCAAAGATCCATCAATCCCCCAAAGGCTATGCATCAGCGCATGCCTCGTTAGTTTTTTTCAAAGCGTTCAGCGTGGTTGAAAACCCGCGTGCACAAGATACCCGCAGGCCGCGAAAAATTCCGTGAAAATCAATTTGTATTCAGGTTTTTCAGCGCGGGGCCGAAATCTTCACAAACAAGCCCGGATTACGCTGCCGCGTTATCCGGTCTGACAGGATGCTGGCTTTCATTTATTACAAGAACACGCTCTCCCAAGAACAAGCTCTCCTAAAAACAGAAAACCAGTTCCACGTCTAACACGCCTTTGTAGCAGCTGCCGAGCTCGCGAGGCTGCGTTCGACTGCGAAGCAGTCGTGAAATCAGGCACTGCGGTGTATCAGGAAAAATGTGCATGCAGGGTTTACGACTGCTGCGCAGTCGAACGCAGCCTCGCAGGCTCGGCAGCTGCTACTTGCCGGTTCTACTTGGCAGCGCCTGCCGTTACAATCCGCCCCCTCTTCGAATTCCCCCAAGGAACCTCAATGTCCGGGCTTGAACTGTTTGCCGCTACCCTCGGTGTGATTGCCGTCTGGTTGACGGTCAAACAGAACCCGTGGTGCTGGCCGATTGGCCTGGTCATGGTGCTGATATATAGCTGGATTTTTTTCGAGGTGAAGCTGTATTCGGACATGCTGCTGCAAGTGATCTATGCCGCCCTGCAGATCTACGGCTGGTGGCAATGGACACGTGCAGGTGAGGGGCGGCATGGGCGCGAGGTCAGCCGGCTTGAGGGTCGATCGGTGATGCTCGGCCTGAGCATCGGCGCCATTGGCAGTTTGTTGCTGGGCGCCGCCATGGCGCATTGGACCGACGCCGCTCAACCCTGGCTCGACGCGGCACTCACGGGTTTCAGCCTCGTGGCGCAACTGTGGATGGCGCAAAAACGCGTGCAATGCTGGCCGCTGTGGATTGTCCTGGACTGTATTTTCGTCGGCCTGTTCCTGTACAAGGGCTTGTACCTGACTGCTGCCCTGTATGGCTTGTTCACCCTGCTGGCCATTCAAGGCTGGCGCACATGGCGCAGCGATCTGCTGCTGTGTCCATGAAGGTGTTGGTACTGGCGGGGCCTGAATCCAGCGGAAAAAGCTGGCTTTCGCACGAAATTCACGCCAGTTTTGGTGGCATTTTGGTCGGCGAGTACGTTCGGTATTTCATCGAATGTGAAGCCCGCGAAACGTGCTACGAAGACATTACATCAATAGCAAATGGCCAGCTGACTTGGGAAGATGAAGCGCGCGCCAAACAACCATCACTGTTGATTCTCGATACGCACCTCTTAAGCAATATCCTGTGGAGTCGTACTTTGTTTGACGCTTGCCCGACGTGGATCGAGCAGGCATTGCTGGCACGGCACTATGACCTGCATTTGCTGCTAAGCCCTCAAACTGTGCCCTGGCATGACGACGGGCAGCGTTGCCAACCCCAACTGGCAGAACGCCAGGCGTTTTTCCAGGCCAGCCGCCAATGGCTTGATCTGCACCACCAGCCATGCCAGGAACTGCAAGGTGATTGGAAACAGCGCAAGGATGCGGCATTCGAGGCTGTGACGCGCTTGCTCAAGACCTGACATGGGTACCTCGCCCTGCAGCAAATGTCCATTCCTGAAACACCCACCATTGCGTAAACCCGCGAGCTAAAGCGGCCAAAGCCCTCTGGCAAAAAATGTTAAGCCAATGATACAACTTGCCTTGAGCGCGCTTGTTGAGCGATGCCGCCAGCACGGACGGCGCTTTTGCGTGGCTCTGTCTCAGTGGTGATACACAAAATTTTTGACTACTTCCATGATTAATACCAACCAACTGTTTTTAAAAGAAAAACAAAATCCGGCACACCTTCTGCTCTCTTCTTCGCAACGCTGATAAGGGCCAGCGTTCCACTCACAGAAGGAATTGCCGCCGTGGGGAAATTTGATAAAAGATTCTATTGCCTGCTGCTGATCGGATGCGCAGTGGGCTCAAGTGTTTGCCTACCTGTCCAGGCTGACAACGGCATCATTATCATCAAACGAGATGTCCAGCCGCGCATGGCAACGCGTCCGCCGATGATTCCCGATCCTAACCCCACGACCGTCAATGCCAACCCTTCCAAATATGTCCTCGGGCAAACGAACGAGTTGAGCGACGGCGACTTTGCCGGTGTCGCCAGTGGTGCAGGCATTTCCCGCCTGGTCACTCAAAACACCAACAACCTGGGCGGCAATGTCACCAACCAGACCCAACTTACCAATATGTCTGGTGGGCGCTCGGGAAATTCGGGCAACGGTATTGCCAACATGGTCAATTCAAGCGTCCAGCAAGGCTTGGGCGCTCTGAAAGTCATAACGGGAGACCGTTAAGATGAATCGTACGCTCCTGATTATCGCCATGTTTTGCAGTGCATCGACCCTTGCCCAACCTCCCGTCATCAATAACGCCGAAATCGACGGTTCGGGCACGCAATACCAGGGCAACCTCTCGGTCAACCAGGCTGCGGGCGATCAGCAGCAACAGGCCAACGCCCGGGCCATCGCCATTGGTCATGGAGCCAGCGCGACCACACAGATTCGCCAACGGCTGCGTACGCATGTCGACCCCAGGATCGATGCCCGGTCCAGCATTCAGGGCGACTCCTTCAGCCACGGCAACGGCGTACTGGGCGTCAACCAGAGCTCGGGTGCCAGCAACCAGCAAGCCAACGCACTGCGTATCAGCGTCAGTGCTCAGCCGCAAAGTATCGATGACAGCGTCCTCATGCAACAGAACGTGGCGCTGCTCAATAACTCCGATCCAACTGACTCTGCACCAGGCTATCGCCAGGTCACTACCAGTGACCAGGCCTTCACCGGTAGCCGTGGGGTAATTCAGTTGAATCAGAGCGCCGGGGTGGGAAACCGAACGGCCAACACCCTGAGCGTACGGGTCGTGGATTGACCCAAACAGGTAATAACAACACTTAACCTAAAATAAAGTACGGAGAATCACCATGAAACCTTCGATGGCACTCAAGCCTCTGGTTTTCGCAATTGCTGCGGTCATGGCTGTAGCTGTACAAGCTGGGCAGAGCGATGACTATGGTCACCACCACAATGGTCATCATCACAACAACCACCACACCCCTCCTCCTCCTCCTCCACCAACAAAAATCACTGTCGCCGCGACAGCCAATGCGACCGATACGCAGAGCAGTACCAACAACCGTATCTGGAATGAAGGGACCAAGAACTCCGCCGAGATGAGCAGTTCTGCCTCAGGCAGCAGCGGCAACGTCGGCGTCAACGTGGCGGGTGGTGACGGCAACCAACAAGACAACGCGGCCGCCATCGCAAACGCTGGCGCAACCTCGAGTCTCGATAACAGCTTCGTGTTCGGCACTGCCACCGCCACCGCTAGCGTCACGCAAACCAGCAACCATAACAGGGTCGATAACTTCGGCAGCACCGCCTCCGCTACGATGAGCGGATCGGGCAACGGCGGCAGCGGCAATATGGGTATCAACATTGCTGGCGGCGATCTTAACCAACAGAAAAACACCATGGCAATCGCCAACAGCAATGCCGCGCTGGGTAGCGCATCAGCCAGCGCCTCCGCTAATCAAAGCGGTCCTGGCCTGGTTGTGAATAACAACGCCGATCGGACTTATCGCGTGGATACTTTGACCGTTACCAAATCGGCCAGCGGTCATGCTGCTTACGATAAGTCGTCCAATTTGAGCGTTGATAAGAGCTCTTCTTCGAGCTTTGACGTGAAAGGTTCCAAAAGCTTTGATGCCAGTGGCTCTAGCAACTCTCACGCAAGCGGTTCCTCGAGTGCTTCTTTGAGCGCTACCTTGAGTGCTACTTTGGACGCCGCTGCATCGGCTTCCCAGCACAATTCGTCGAACAATGGCTATCACCACTCGAGCAGCAGTTCGTCTTCTGACGCTACGCTGAACGCATTCGTTGATGCATCGCTCGACGTAGCGGTCGATAAATCGTTCGATAAATCGAAGTCAAAATCGTTCGAAAAATCGTTCGACTCTTCGTTCGAGAAATCGGGTAGCAAATCGAAAGAGTCTTCGAAAGACGTATCGAAGAGCTACAGTGAGAGCAGTTCATTTGATTTGAGCAACACCTACTCTTATCAAGTGCTGACTCCAACTGGCTGGGCAAACCCTGTGACCAACACTGCTACCCTGAGTGGGTCGGTGAATGGCGGCAGTGGCAACCTGGGCGTCAACGTGGCTGCGGGTGTGGCAACCAACAAAGCAACTCGCTGTCGATCGCCAACCAGTCGTTCTAATGGCTGTCTCTTGAGGCCCCTGATGGGGCCTTTTTCAACACAACCAGAAGGCGTCCTACCATGCGCATTATCGCCTTGGCATTTTTGCTTTGCGTGGCCAGTGTGAGCGAGGCTGCACAAATGCCGCTTTCCGTCCTGCCGGGCGGTGCGGTGGTGTACAAGCCGATCCAGAGCATACGCGAGCGTAAATTTGCCGACCTGGTTCAACAGAAACCGACTTCAGTTGCGGCGCGGCTGCGCTGGCGACCATATTACGCCAGGCCTATTGGCTGGACGTGAGTGAAGAACAGATCATCGAAGGCATGCTGGCACACTCCGATCAAAATCTTGTCCGCGTCCAGGGCTTCTCCATGCTCGACATGAAGCGTTACGTGGAAAGTATCGGCATGCGGGCCCGTGGCTACCGGGTAGCGCCGGAAACGTTGAACGACATCAAAATTCCGGTTGTCGTCCTCATGGATATCCGTGGCTACAAACATTTTGTGGTCATGCAAAGAGTGCATGACGGCTGGGTCTATATCGGAGACCCGGTACTCGGTCATAAACGTTACAAAGTCGACGACTTTGTCAAAGGCTGGAACGGCATCATCTTTGCCGTCATCGGCCAGGGCTATGACAAAACCAATGCGTTACTCGACCCACCCATGCCACTGACCGCCAAGAACCGAATCAACAACTTCAACCCGGTGCAAGACGCAGAGTTGATGGATTTCGGATTCATCCAAAGCGACTTCTTCTAATAACAAGGGAGCATGATGCTCCGGGAGCATTCCATGAAGACTCCAATCTGGCTGGCTGTGGTTTGCCTGGCTGCCAGCCTGCCGACCCAGGCGCAAACGTTCAAACCCATCGAACTCAAGGACCAGGAACTCGCAACTCTTCGAGGCCGCTTTGTCATGCCTGGAAGAATCGTCAGTTTTGGCGTTGTCATGACCAGCACTTGGGAAAATGCCAAGGGTGAAGTGATCGGGGCAACTTCCTCGATGCAAATTCAACAATCGACCATCAAGCCGCAGTTCTATGTGTCGATGATCGACGAAAAAGGATCTGGCTCAGGCAGCAGCACCGGCACCGGTACCGTCACTGGCGGCAGCGGCCTCAACAGTACCGAAGGCGTCACTCAAGTCGTGCGTGCTGCCGGCGACAATAACACTGCCTACAACAACGTTGATATCAACGTCACAAAGGCTAACCAGGCACCTGCAACGCAACAGCAAGGCCAGGCATTGGCCGCAGGCTCGACGTTGTCCGGCGCCAATGGCGCGGGCGAGCTGAGCATTTCCGCGACCGGTACTGGCGTGCAACTCAACATCGTGGCCAACAACAACCAGGGCAGCACTGTACAACGCCTGGCCCAGGGTGGGCTGATGCAGAATACGACTTTGCTAGGCTCCAGCAACCAGGTCAGAAACCTCACGTCCTTCAATGTCGTGCTGCGTGACAACGTGGCGTCCGCCGGGTCGCTGAATGGCAACCTGGACCAGCTTAAAGGTATTCGCACTATCGGATTCTGATCTACGCTCAGTCTCATCATATGTAGTCAGAAGGGACGGCTAACCCATGCACCGATCGTTAACGTTCAGAGCTATTGTCTGTTTGAGTAGCCTGGCCCCGGCAACATTGCTATACGCAGCACCGGATCCCCAGGTAGAAGCACTAAAACAAGAACTCATGGAGTTGAAACAGCGGTACGAAGCACAACAGAACGCGCTGATGGTACTTGAGCAGCGCGTTCGCCAAGTCGAAGAAACACCTGCGACACCTCCGCCCAAACGCCTGACCAAATCCCCCGCCGAACCGGCCAAGGGTGGTCAGGCGGTGGCCACAGGTGCACCCGGAACCACGGGCAGTTCCTACGGGCAGTCGCTCAAGGATGACTCAGAACCGGCACAAAGCGTTTCCAATCTGTATGACGAAGCCAGTGGGTTCTTCGGCGGCGGCAAGTTCAGCGTGGAAACCGGCCTGACCTACACGCACTACGATACCCGTGCATTGACACTCAACGGCTTCCTGGCACTGGACTCGATTTTCCTTGGTAACATCGATATCGACCGCATCAAGGCCGACAACTGGACACTCGACCTCACCGGCCGCTACAACGTGGCACAACGCTGGCAGTTCGACATTAACGTCCCCGTGATTTATCGCGACTCTACGTATTCCTCCGGCGGCGCAGGTGGCGCAGGCCCGGTGACGACAGATGCATCGGTTACTCGCGACCCGGCCATCGGCGATGTGAACTTTGGCGTTGCCTACAAGTTTCTGGATGAGTCGGCCAACCTGCCCGACGCGGTCGCGACCCTGCGCGTCAAGGCGCCGACCGGTGCTGAACCTTACGGCATCAAACTGGTCAAGGCCCCGAACAACGATAACCTCTCGGTACCCGAGAGCTTGCCTACCGGCAATGGTGTCTGGTCGATCACCCCGGGTATCTCGCTGGTCAAGACCTTCGACCCGGCCGTGCTGTTCGGCAGTCTGGCCTACACCTACAACATGGAAGAGTCTTTCAGCGATATCAGCCCTCAGGTCAACTCCAAAGTAAAAGGAGACGTGAAACTGGGCGATTCCTGGCAGGTCGGCGCCGGCATTGCATTCGCCTTGAACGAGAAGATGAGTATGTCGTTCTCATTCACCGATCAGTTCGCCCGCAAGAGCAAGATCAAGCCGGACGGTGGTGATTGGCAATCGATCACCAACAGCGATTACAACTCGGCCAACTTCAACATCGGCATGACCCTGGCAGCAACCAATAACTTGACGATCGTTCCCAACCTGGCCATCGGCCTGACCGACGACTCGCCAGATTTTTCCTTCAGCCTGAAATTCCCGTACTACTTCTAATCCGGCACCAACAAAAAGCCCCGCTGCGATTCAGATCGCAGCGGGGCTTTAATTGTAGGAGCGAGCTTGCTCGCGAAAAACGTCAGGACAACGCGATCATTCAGAAAGTACGCGTTTTCTTTCACGTCCATCGCGAGCAAGCTCGCTCCTACACAGTGGTTTCACCGTATCTGATGCTTGTGCAGCAAACGGTAGAAGGTAGGCCGGGATATCCCCAGCACCTTGGCGGCGATGCTCAAATTATCGCTGTGGCGGTTAAGTACATCGCACAAGGCCTGCCGCTCTGCCCGGTGCTTGTACTCTTCCAGCGTGCCCATCGGCGAGGCAACGGCCTGATGGCTGATCAGCCCCAGGTCTCGCGCTTCAATCTGCCGGCCTTCGGCCAGTACCAGCCCGCGACGTACCCGGTTGGCCAGTTCACGAACATTGCCCGGCCAGTCATGATTGCCCATGGCAATCAAGGCGTCTTCACTGAAGCTGCGCGGACGGCGACCGGTTTCAAGGCTGTAGAAATGGGAAAAGTGGTTGGCCAGCATCGACAGATCGCCATTGCGCTCACGCAGGGGTGCGGTCGCTACCTGCAACACGTTCAGGCGATAATACAAATCTTCGCGAAAGCGTTTTTTCTCGATCGCGGCCTCGAGATCAACATGGGTCGCGGCCAACACCCGCACATCCACAGGAATAGGCTGACTGCCACCCACCCTCTCGATGTGCTTTTCCTGGAGGAAACGCAACAGGTTCGCCTGCAGTTCTAGGGGCAGATCACCGATCTCGTCGAGAAACAGCGTGCCGCCGTTAGCCGCTTCGAGCCGCCCGATCTTGCGTTGATGGGCGCCAGTAAAGGCACCCTTCTCGTGGCCGAACAGTTCGGACTGGATCAGATGCTCGGGGATCGCGCCACAATTGATCGCGACAAAGGGTTTACTGTGGCGCAGGGATTGCCGATGCAGCGTACGGGCGACCAGCTCTTTACCTGTTCCGCTTTCGCCGCGAATCAACACTGGCGACTCGGTGGGCGCCAGTTTGCTTAATAGCTTGCGCAATTCGCGTATAGGTTTGCTTTCGCCCAGCAGTTCGTGCTCGGGCTGATCGATATGAACCGTGCCCTGCCCGCGCAGGCGCGCCATGCCAAAGGCCCGTCCCAGTGTGACCTGGACCCTGGAGACATCGAACGGCAAGGTGTGAAAATCGAAAAACCACTCGCAGACAAAGTCCCCGACATTCTGTAGCCGCAGCACTTCCTGGTTGAGCACGGCGATCCACTCGGTACCGCTGCGGCTGATCACCTCTTTGACAGCATCGGGGTGCTCGAGATGATAGGGCTGCAAGCGCAACAAACCCACATCACACGCCCGGTCGGCGGCATTTTCCAGCGAGCAGCTGTCAACATCCCAACCCACGGAGCGTAATCCTGGTAATAGACGATGGCAGTCGTCGCAGGGATCAACCACTAATAGACGTCGTAAGGCAGGCGCTTCGCTCATGACTGATCCTTGACGCCAAATTTTATGAAATATTATTAAAAACAGTCATTTGGCGGACTTGGCTGTAACATTAGCAAGAATTTGACGGGGCCTTGTACCGTTTGACTATAGGACTGCCGTGTAAATAGTTATAAGAAACTATTTGTTAGTTACCTAACGAGTCTTACCTTTCATTCAGCTTTCAAAACATGCGCTTGCGATGTGCCTTTGAAAGAAAGATAAAAAATCTTTTGTTTATGTGTGACCCGAACCCCGGTTGCGGGCATCAGTACAAGTAACATGCCGCACGGTAAGCCCAACTGTCGGCACATCACTTGTTTGGGCATATTGAGAGAACATCCTATGAACGCCCCGCTCCGTATCAACGAAGCTCTTTTGATTGCCGACCGCGCCTTTCAGCCTTTCCAGTGCGTGGCCTGGGCGCCACAGGACGGCAACGGCGAACTCAGCCTGACCGTTATCGACCGCACCAACAACAGTATAGGCCGCAAGCAGATCCCGAGCAGCACCTACACCGACCCGCAGCAACTTGAACGCCTGCTTGAACAGGCCCGAGAAGAGCTGAGCAAGGAAGGTTACAAACTGCAATCGTGGTCCATGCCGCACTAATCGTTTTGCGGATTACTCCGGGGTAGTCCGCGCCCTCCTTCCCCTGTCGTAAGTTGCCTGTTTTTCAGGGCTAACTGCACTTGCGACACATCGTTATTTGAACTAGCGCACATTTAATCCTGTGCAGGCTTGCCACTGGTTCGAAAAGACACTGTTGTGGCACACAACGACGCTCCGCCTGTTAGTTCTGTCAGTTGTGCATGCAGGCATACAGGGATTGAATGTTCTTCTTATAAAGTCGCCACCCCAACTTTTGGATCAGGACGACTCGCAAGGAGATGCGTGTATGCCAATCCAGTCCGCTTTAGCCTTTCCGACTACAAACAGTAACGCTGGCAAACTTGATACCACCTTCGCCACCCACGGCAAAACCCAAGTGTACTTCGCCGGCAGCATTTCAAGCATGGCCAACGGCGTCGCCATCGATTCGCACGGCCGCTTGTTGGTAGCGGCAAAGGTCGGGACGCCGGGCGGCAGCCGCTTTGGCCTGGCCCGCTTGCTGGTAGATGGTTCGGCTGATCTGGCTTTCGGCAATCAAGGCAGCGTTATCGGGCAATTCGAAAATGGCTTCGAAGCCATGGCCGGCAAGGTTCACGTGTTGCCCGACGGGCACATTCTGCTAACCGGCCAGCACTATGAAAATGCACACCGTACCCTCCCCGCTGTAGCGTTGTTTGACACGCAAGGCTGCCCGGTCCAGCGGTTTGGCGAGAACGGGCACTGTGTCGTTCGCCTGCCGGGCAATTTGTCCCACGGGATTCGCGATACCTGGCTGCCTCCCGGGGTACCGGGTGCCGAAGTGTGTGATGCCTGCGTCCAGGAGGACGGTTGCATAGTGCTGATATGCAACCATCACTTCGAATTGGCCGATCATGCCGGCATGCTTATACGGCTCGACCCTGACGGCACACTGGACTACACATTCAATGGCCGTGGATTTGTAGTCGTCAGACACTTGCTGATGAACACCTGGCTCAGCAGCGTGAGGGTGCAACACGACGGCCGGATCCTGGTGGGCGGTTCGATCAACTTCCCCGAGGAAGGTTTGCTGGCCCGCTATCGCGCCAATGGTACCCTTGACAATCGCTTTGCCCTGGATGGTTTCATGAGCTTCAAGGCCCAGGGGCAAAGTGCCCACGTCAGCCAAATCATCCAGCAGGGCAATGGCGAGTTGCAGTGCTTTGGCAGCAGCCGTGATCCCATGCGCTGCCTCTCTCTCAAAATCCACTTGAATGGCCGCCCGGACATGCATTGCAACGACGGTCAACCGCAGCTGCTGGACATCGGCCGCAGTGGCTGCCAATGGACCGCTGCTCAGGCACTGGCGGATGGCCGTGTGGTTGCGGTCGGTGCAACCATTGGTGGTGTCGAGGCCGACTTTATTCTGGGTCGTTTCCGGGCTGACGGGCAGCTCGATTGCGGCTTTGGCGATGGCGCCGGGTTTGTTCGCACCCGACTCGGGCACAACCTCGATACAGCAACTTCATTGGCTGTTCAGGCCGATGGAAATATCGTCGTTGGAGGTTATTCACTGGACGGTAACTATCGAGCAGTCGTCGCACGTTATTTAGCCTGATCCATGTTGTTTTTCCTGTACTTGATCTTCACTTTCGCTTACGGCAACTTGCGCACTTCTTAATACAAGGAATAGCCGATGTGCGGCTCCATGGCCCAGGCGTTCGCGCATAACTTTCTCGGCCACTCACCTCGCTGGTACAAACTCTGTATTGTCGGTTTTCTAATTATCAACTTTGCGGTGATCCTGCTGCTGATGTTTATGGTGGCCGGCATCTATCTCATGAAGGACCTGCTGTTGTTTGTTTTCTCGCGCCTGCTGCTGGGTGTGCGCTCCAAGGCAATCCTGGCCTTGATGTTCTGCTTTTGTCGGCGTTTCTGTCGGCGTTTCGCTGCCGGTACTGGTGGCGGGGGCTGGTGACATGCCGAGCGTGTTCTGGCTTTAAGGCAGCAGGTCTGACGCCTTCGCGGGCAAGCCTCGCTCCTACAGATTCAGTGCCGTTCGCGTTGCGTGTGAACGGCACAAGATCTGTAGGAGCGAGGCTTGCCCGCGAAGAGCGATAACGCAGTTCAACCTGCGTTAAGGATGTACCGCTCGATTGCCTGCGCTAAACCGTCTTCGCTGTTGCTTGCAGTCACCACATCCGCCTGACGCTTCACTTCCTCCTGTGCCTGCCCCATGGCAATCGACAGCCCGGCGCGTTGAAACATCGCCGGGTCGTTGCCGCCATCGCCGATTGCAGCCGTCTGCTCCAGCGGCACACCCAGAAACGCTGCAAGCGTCACCAACGCCTCACCCTTGTTGGCTTGCATTGCAGTCACGTCCAGATACACCGGTTGCGAACGTGAGACCTGAGCCTCACCGTCCACCTTCGGCAACAACTGCGTTTGCAGCGCAACCAGCAACTGTGTGTTGTTGCTGGCGGCGACGATCTTGTCGATGCGTACCAGAAACGGTTCGAAGCTCTCGACTACCACCGGTGGATATCCAAGCCCGGCCTGTTCGCGGGGCACCATGGGGCCGTTCGGGTCTTTTACCAGCCAGTCGCCACCACTGAACACCCAAACCTCGATGTCCGGTTGATCGGCAAAAAGTGCCAGCGTGGTCAGCGCCGCCGCAGCCGGCAGGTAATGCGCAACCAGCAGACTGCCATCCGGATGAACGAGAGTGCCGCCATTAAAGGCTGCCGTTGGCAGGTCGACGCCCAGGGCTTCGATTGTCTGCAACATCGCCCTGGGTGGGCGCCCCGTGGCCAGGCTGAACAGTACGCCGGCCTCGCGTAACGAGCGGACCGCGTCAACGGTGCGCTGGTTAAGGCTGTGATCGGGTAGCAGCAATGTGCCATCCATGTCGCTGAGCAAAAAACGGATGGGATGTGGCGTGGCGTCACTCATCCGAGGCCGTGCCAGACGCGCCCGTCGCGAGTCAGCAACTCCTCGGCAGCCTGCGGCCCGTCTTCACCCGCGGCGTAACCCTGCACCGTGGCATCCTGCTGCCAGGCATCGAGGAACGGTTGAACTGCGCTCCAGCCGTTTTCGATATTGTCGGCACGCTGGAAGAGCGTCTGATCACCGGTCAGGCAATCGTAGATCAGGGTTTCGTAGCCGGTGGACGGCTGCATTTCGAAGAAATCCTTGTAGGCAAAGCCCAGTTCGATGTTGTCCATCTTCAGGGACTGACCCGGCCGCTTGGCCAGCAGATCGAACCACATGCCTTCGTTGGGCTGAATCTGGATACGCAGATAGGTTGGCGCGAGCTCATCGACCTCGGTATCGCGGAACTGAGCATACGGCGCCGGTTTAAAGCAGATGACAATCTCCGTATCGCGCACGCTCATGCGCTTGCCGGTGCGCAGGTAGAACGGCACGCCGACCCAGCGCCAGTTGTCGATCATCACCTTGAGGGCCACATAGGTTTCGGTATTGCTGTCAGGCGCGACCCTGTCTTCCTGGCGATAACCCGGCAGGGATTTGCCATCGACCTCGCCAGCGGTGTACTGACCCCGTACCGAATTGGCCCTGGCTTCTTCAACCGACCAGGGACGAATCGCGCCGACCACCTTGGCCTTCTCGCCACGGACCGCATCGGCACCAAAGGCGGCTGGTGGCTCCATGGCCACCATCGCCAGTAACTGGAACAGGTGATTGGGCACCATGTCTCGCAGGGCGCCGGTGTGTTCGTAAAAACTGCCGCGGGTTTCCACGCCGACGGTTTCGGCGGCGGTGATCTGCACGTGGTCGATGTAGTGATTGTTCCAGAACGCTTCGAACAGGCTGTTGGAAAAGCGGCTGATCAGAATGTTCTGCACGGTCTCCTTGCCCAGATAATGATCGATGCGGTAGATCTGCTTTTCCGACATGACCTTGAGCAAGCAGGCATTCAAGGCTTCGGCCGTTGGCAGATCGGAACCGAAGGGTTTTTCGATCACCACCCTTCTGAACG
This sequence comes from Pseudomonas sp. ERMR1:02, assembly GCF_002277815.1. Taxonomy (GTDB): domain Bacteria; phylum Pseudomonadota; class Gammaproteobacteria; order Pseudomonadales; family Pseudomonadaceae; genus Aquipseudomonas. The sequence goes on along the minus strand of NZ_NKJI01000035.1, from coordinate 4,379 downwards.
CCTCGGGGCTTTCTTCGAGCAAACCGCAAGCGCCGAGGCGGCGTACCACTTCACTGAAAAAACGTGGCGCGGTGGCCAGGTAGAACACCGCGTTGCCAGTGCCGCTGTCGGCAATTTTTGCCGCTAGCGCTTGATAAGTGCTGTCGTCCAGGAAGTCGCCCTGGACGTAGCTGATGCCTTTGGCGAGTTGGGCCCACAAACCGGGATCCAGGGATTGATCACCCTTGCCGACTTTGCTGGCCACCTCGTTGCGAATAAAGTCTTCGAGTTTTTTCGCGAAGCCTTCATCGCTGATGGCGTTGTGGTCAACGCCGATGATCCGCAGTCCATCCCCGAGTAAACCGTCGCGCTTGAGGTTATACAGCGCCGGCATCAGCAGACGCTTGACCAGATCACCATGAGCGCCAAACAGAAACAGCGTGGTCGGTGGAGCGGGTTCAGTCTTGGATTTTCTGCGGATCGCATGAGTCATTTTTTAGGCGTCTCCACGTGGCCGCCGAAGCCGAAGCGCTGGGCCGAGAGAATCTTGTCGCCAAAGGTGCCTTGCCCACGCGAGCGATAGCGAGAGAACAATGAGTTCGACAGCACTGGCACCGGTACCGATTGTTCCATGGCGGCTTCGATGGTCCAGCGACCCTCACCGCTGTCCGCTACAGCGCCTTCAAAACCGTCGAGTTTCGGATCGCTGGCCAGCGCATCGGCGGTCAGGTCGAGCAGCCAGGACGACACCACGCTGCCACGACGCCAGACTTCGGCGATGTCAGCAACGTTCAGGTCGAAACGCTGGTCTTGCGGCAGGTTGGTGCTGGCTTTGGTCTTGAGAATGTCGAAGCCTTCAGCGAAGGCCTGCATCATTCCGTATTCGATGCCGTTGTGGATCATTTTCACGAAATGCCCGGAGCCCGCAGGGCCGGCGTGGATGTAACCGCGCTCGGCACGATCGTCGTCGGATTTGCGGTCCTTGGTGCGCGGGATGTCGCCCAGGCCCGGTGCCAGGCTTTCGAACAGCGGGTCAAGACGCATAACGGTCTCGGCATCGCCACCGATCATCATGCAGTAACCACGCTCCAGGCCCCAGACGCCGCCGGAGGTGCCGACGTCGATGTAGTGCAGGCCTTTTTCCGAAAGGGTTTTCGCCCGACGGATGTCGTCCTTATAGAAGGTGTTGCCGCCGTCGATGATGGTGTCGCCGGCTTCGAGCAAGGTGCTCAGGGTGTCGATAGTGTCTTCGGTCGGTGCGCCGGCCGGCAGCATGACCCACACCGCTCGCGGTTTGGCCAGGCCAGCGACCAGGGCTGGCAAATCGGCAACGCCGGTGGCGCCTTCTTCGGTCAAGCTGTCGACGAAGGCGGTATTGCGGTCGAATACAACGGTGGTATGCCCGTTGAGCATCAGGCGCCGCGCAATATTGCCGCCATGCGGCCCAGTCCAATAATCCCGAGTTGCATGTGCTGATGCTCCCTACTACAAATAAATGTGTGTCAAAGGTTATAGCCCAAGGCGCCCCATTCGGTTTAGTCCAGCCTTGGGGCACGAAGTTTCCGGGCATTGTGCCCGATCCAGACAGATAACGTCGGGAATCACGCCGAAGACACAACGACAACGGGAAATAAAAAAGTTCCCTTCACGGGCAAAAGAAATCAAAATCGGCGCCGATAGTAAATCAGGCTCCGATCCGGGGCAGATTTACAGTTGAGACACGCCATTTGCGAGGTGAGCAATGGGCACAGTACACACCGCACTGCCAGCACAAACCCTTTACGTCACTATCCGTCGCGACGAGTTGCGCCAGTTGAAAGACGAGCGCGACCAGCTGAAGCAGGAGCTTGCGCAACTGCGCTTACTGATCCAGGGCCAACAACCTTACCCGTGACTAACGTGCTCCCTCGCCTGACTCTCTCGCTTGAATCGGAAGCAGCATAGCGCTGCTTCCGATAGCTATAGCCCGACGACTCGACTTGCTCGCTCCCACACAGGGTTTTAGGTGTCAGCAACACCCCACAAGATAGTAATTATTCTCGTTTAACCCTAAATCCCTCCCCCCTCCTTCGTCTTTGAGCAAACGGAAATTTTCAACGACGACAAGGAGTCGGCTGCGATGTTCGCGCCTATCACCCGTTCCATGACTTTCACCCTCGGCCTGTGCGGTGCCGCACTGAGCCCGGATTTGCTGGCTGAGACCGAGGCCGAGGCCGCGCCATTGGCGCCCACCCTCATGCTGGGTGCCACCAACGTGACCGCCAGAGCCTGGGCAGCACCACCGAAAATACCGACTCTTACACCACCGGCGCCATGAGCACGGCCACCCGCCTGAACCTGTCGATCAAGGAAACCCCGCAATCGGTTTCGGTGGTCACACGCCAGCAAATGGACGACTTCAAACTCGGCACCCTGTCCGAAGCCATGAGCCAGACCACCGGCGTGGTAGTGCAGCACAACGATTCCGACCGGGTCAGCTATTCCTCGCGTGGCTACTCGATCAACAATTTCCAGATTGATGGCATGTTGAATACCTTCAGCTACATGAAGTCCGATTCCGACACCATCATTTACGACCGCATCGAAGTGGTGCGCGGTGCGACGGGGCTGACCACCGGCGCCGGTGATCCTTCGGCCACCATCAACATGGTGCGCAAACGCCCTACGTCACAGTGGGAAGCCAAGACCGGCGTCAGCGGCGGCAGTTATGACGATTACTACAGTTACCTCGACGTCGGCGGCCCGCTGGCCTTCGACGGACGCCTGCGCGGACGCGGCGTGGTGGCCTATCGCGACAGCGATTCTTACCGGGACAAATACCAGCTGCAACGGGAAGTCGGTTACGGGGTGCTCGAAGCCGACCTGACCGACGACACGCTACTGGCGGTGGGTTACGACTATCAGAACAAGCACGTTCAGGGCACCTCATGGGGCACCGTGCCTTATTGGAACTCAGATGGCAGCAAGGCCAACCTTGGACGCTCGACCAACATGGCCACGTCCTGGAGTTCCTGGCCGCTCAAGGACAAACCGCGTTCGCCAACCTCGATCATCAACTGGGCGGTGGATGGCAGCTCAAGGCGGCGTACACCCACCGCGAAAGCGATACCGACGGCAAGATCTATTACGGCGGTGGCGGTTTCCCGAACGCGGATCGCAGCGGCATGGTCGCCAACGTCAGCCATATGATCGGCACGCAAAAAATGCAGGCCTATGACTTCAATGTCTCGGGCCCCTACTCATTGTTTGGCCGGGATCACGAATTGATGGTGGGTTACGGCGAGGCCGAGCGTCGCGAGGATTCGCCTTACACGGTAGACGGCCCGCGAGCGGCGGATTATGAAAACATCCCTGACTGGAAATACATGGGTAACATCGGCAAGTTTCCCGACACCGTCACCGCCTGACGGGCTCGAAAGACTATACCCGGCAGAAGGCCGGCTACCTGGCCACGCGCCTGAACCTCACCCATGAACTGCACGCTGTCCTCGGCAGCCGCTACGGCAGCTGGAAAACCTCGAGCACCACTAATAGCTACGACGACAACCTGCAATTGTCGAGCATCGATCACAGCAGCCAGCAACAAAATGATATGTGGACGCCCTACGCCGGCCTGCTCTACGACCTCACCCCGGAGTACACCGTTTACGTCAGCTACACCGATATCTTCAAACCGCAGACCGAGCGCGACAGCAGTCGCAAATACCTCGAACCGGTGGTTGGCAGTAACTATGAACTGGGCCTCAAGGGCAGTCTGCTGGAAGAACGACTGAACCTGGCCACCGCGCTGTTCTGGAGCAAGCAGGACAACGTCGCGGAGCTGGACGACTCGGTGCCACCGGATCCGGTCACCGGCGAGGAGTTCTTCAAATCGGGCGGTAAAGGCAACAAGGTGCAAGGCTTCGAAGCCGAGCTGTCAGGCGAGGTCATGACGGGCTGGAACATGACCGCCGGTTACACCTACACCCACTCGGTTGACGGTGAGAAACAGCGCATTAACACGGTCCAGCCGTTGAACATGTTCCGGTTCTCTACGGCCTATCACCTGCCGGGTGAGTGGCAGGCGCTGACGGTGGGCGCTGCAGTGAATTGGCAAAGTGACATTTACCGCCTCGCCAATCGCCCGGTCGGGCGTCGCGCCGATGGCAGTCTGATTACTGAGCGCACGGCCATCCGTCAAGACGCCTACACCGTGGTCAACCTGATGTCGCGCTACGAATTCGACCGGCACCTGTCGGGCCGCGTTGAACGTCAACAACCTGTTCGACAAGAAGTATTACGACAACGTCGGGTTTTACAACGGTGGTATTGGGGCGACCCGCGCACGGTGACCCTGAGCCTGGACTGGAAACTCTAGGCGCTATTAATTCCCATTTAACAGAATCGGCGGATAATGTGCG
>NZ_NKJI01000025.1 GCF_002277815.1 Pseudomonas sp. ERMR1:02 | reverse complement strand
GAGGGGCCAAAAAGTCTCAGTGACTTTCCTAGTGACTTTGTAAAACGCGGTTGCGCACTGTTGGGCATCGTTGCAGCGAGCGCCAAGCGCGGAGCCTTTGATTTAGCGGGTTACAGCGATCTCCGCATGCATGGGGTGCTAGGGGTCGAGTGTTCGAATCACTCCGTCCCGACCATATTTTTCAATGACTTAGCCCAATCTGAAAAGGTTGGGCTTTTTCATGCTTAGAAAAATCCCCCCACTTTTACCCCCACTAAGGAATCGGCCCATTTTGTCGTGAATGGTCGAGGGTTGCGTGCGGACAGATCAATGCTCAACGAGAGTGAGGGACGGCGGGCGCAATTGCGGATTACCTGAAAACTTGGGTGCGGTTTGAGCTTTGAATGGTCAGCGACTTGTATCTGCGATCTGGATTGACGTTAGAGATACTTTGTGGACCCTTGATTCACCGTCGTCATTTTGCGGTACTGATGATTGATTGCTCCAAAATGTCAATGCATCAGTTCCAACGCAGGTTTCGCGATGGCTGCTGAAGTGATAAATCCCCCATGTTGTTGAGCATTTCGAAGCGTGGCGCCACGGGTTCATTATCTATCAGTCGTCAACTTTCTGAGTCAGATCGAAGACCTGTCGAACAGCTTCGCTGCCCAATCTCTGACGGGCTTGGACCACAGCGCTGGGTGCCACTAACGGGCGCTGGCCCGGCAGCATGATGTTCATGCGGCTGACCACATCCACGCCGACATGCGCCGAAAGAACGCCATGGAGATAACGCACCGAAGCATCATTTCCAATGGCAAACGCCGCTTGCGCAAGGTCGCTACGCCTGCCTGTTCCAGTGCCTGCTCGACCAAAGAGGATCGAGCAAGGAGTCCAATCCCTCGATTGAATTTGGAGTGGAGACGATGTTGTGGGTGAGTTCCAATGCCCGAGCGAGACGCATAAAAAAATCCGATGCCAGTACAGGCATCGGATTTTACGCATGGATATACGCTCCACGACGACCTCTTCGCTTCGAGAAAAGAGGTCGATGGTAGTGAATAATCCTGCGTTGCTGCCTGCCTGAGCTTGGGTCGGATCAGTGAGAGATCACTGTCCAAGTGCTCGTGGAATGAGTGTCCAAGTGCGCATGGAATCCCCACGACAGGAAGCCGGTAACGAGCTGCCTAATTGAAAAGCCCCAAATTTTCGAATGTCGGCGATCTCTCTGGCTCCCACAATTTTCTGGAGGAGGGGTCAAAGCACACAATGGCCCTTTCATATCGAACACCCATTAAAAAAAGCACCCCTTAGCCCCAGATAACATGATTTTTCACACGCTCAGACCTTCCCTATAGTCATCGCAATCCCAATCGGAACACCTATGTGTTTCATCGATGCGAGATAGATTTATGGATGACAAGTTAAAACCTGGCCTGAGCCAGGGTGCTGGTTTGGGGACCCGAGTGGTGTGGGGAGGGGAGCAAGTTCAGCATCCCTACAACGCTACCCAGACGCCCATCGTAGTCAGTGCCGCCTACGGTTACCAAGACATCGATCAATGGTATGACGTGGCGTTGGGTAAAGAGCCTGGCTTCATTTACAGCCGCATGAGCAACCCTACTGTCTCTGTCCTGGAAGACAAACTCTGCGAACTGGAAAGCGCAGAGTCGGCTGTTGCTTTCAGTACCGGGATGGCGGCCATCAGTGGTGTGCTGCATACCTTCCTGTCCTGTGGTCAGCGCGTGGTTTCTACCCGTGACAGCTACGGTGGTACAAACAAGATCTTTGAAGAGTTTCTCCCTCGCATGGGCGTCGAGATCACGCTTTGCGATACCCACGATACGCAAGCTATCGAGCATGAGATCGCTAAAGGCTGCAATGTCCTTTACCTGGAAACCCCGACGAACCCGACACTGAAGGTTCTGGATATACGACGTCTGGTGGCGGCGGCGAAGCATGTTGGGGCTTTGGTCATAGCAGACAATACGTTCGCGACCCCTTTGAATCAGAATCCCCTTGCTCTCGGGGTAGATGTGGTCGTGCACAGTGCGACCAAGTTCCTGTCCGGTCATGGCGATGTGCTTGGCGGTGTGGTCTGTGGCAGCGAGCATCTGATGACTCAAGTCCGCCATTACCGCGAAATCAATGGGGCCTCGCTGGATCCGTTCTCGGCTTATCTCATTATTCGGGGCATCAAGACTCTGGCTTTGCGTCTTCGCCAGCAACAGGCGAGCGCACAAGCACTGGCAGAGTACCTGTGCACCGAGCCGCTGGTGGAGTCTGTGAATTATCCGGGACTACCTCAACATCGAGGGCATGCGATTGCTCGCTCGCAAATGCGCGGATTTGGCGCCATTGTCAGCTTCGTGCTGGTAGGCGGCATGGACACAGTGACGCGTTTGTTACCGCTGCTCAAGTATGCACATCGGGCGGGTAACCTGGGAGCGGTTGAAACCATCTACGGGCCGGCACGGACAACCAGCCACGTGGAAAACACCCTGGAGGAACGCAAGGCGCTCGGAATTTCCGAGGGTTTGGTCAGGGTCTCCGTAGGTATTGAAGATACGGCCGATTTGTTGGCTGATCTTAAACAAGCATTTGCGTTAGTTCGCAGTAAACAAGGTCATGCAAGTCTCCACGCTGGAAACACCGAGGCTTTCACTGAGGTGGGAATCTGACTCGGGTAAGACGTCCGGTTTTAATACCGGATAGTCCTTCATGAATAGTGAAAACAATAACAACTAGCGACAGTTAATTGTGCTGACTAATAGTCGGTTACAAGAAATTGTTGTCCGAACATTTCATGAGAATATCGCTATGACTATCCAGACAAACAATGATCAGTCCGACCCAGGATTGAAATTCAAAAAAGAAATGCAAACCCGCCACATCGTCATGTTGGCGTTGGGCGGCGTAATCGGTACGGGATTATTCCTTACCTCCGGCTACACCGTTAATCAAGCCGGGCCGCTCGGCGCAGTGATTGCCTACATGATCGGTGCGGTGATGGTGTATCTGGTAATGGTCTGTCTTGGTGAATTAGCGGTGCAGATGCCAGAAACCGGATCTTTCAGTAGCTACGCAACTCGATACCTGGGCCCAGGTACGGGCTATACGGTGGCCTGGCTGTACTGGCTCACTTGGGCAGTCGCTATCGGCTCTGAATTTACGGCTGCGGGCATCCTGATGGTTCGGTGGTTCCCTGATACACCGGTGTGGATCTGGAGCGCGGTTTTTGCCATTGCGGTCTTTTTAAGCAATGTTGTCTCTGTTCGTTTGTTTGCAGAAACCGAATTCTGGCTTTCGCTCATTAAAGTGCTGACCGTCATTGCGTTTATTGTCATTGGTGGTGGGGCTATTTGCGGTCTCTTCCAGGTACAGCACCTGCAAGGTGCCGGGCTCTCGAACTTTACCCGTGAAGGGCTTTTCCCGACCGGGCTCTTGCCCATTGCGATGACACTTCTAGCGGTCTCTTTCGCATTTTCCGGGACTGAGCTTATCGGAATTGCGGCAGGTGAAGCGCAGGATCCACAGACAAGCGTACCCAAGGCGATCCGTACGACGGTGGTGCGTCTGGCGCTGTTCTTTGTGGGCACGATTTTCGTACTGGCGACCTTGTTGCCCCGCGAGCAGGCGGGAGTGGTAGAAAGTCCCTTCGTGATGGTGTTCGACCTGATCGGCATCCCGTATTCAGCTGACATTATGAACTTCGTCATTCTCACGGCGTTGATTTCCGCCGCCAACTCGGGGCTGTATGCGGCTTCGCGCATGCTTTGGACGTTGAGTGATCAGGGCCACATGCCTAAGCGCTACGCCAGGCTTTCGCGCCGGGGCACACCGGTCAACGCGATTGTTTTGAGTATGGCGGGGGCGATGGCGTCTCTGCTCAGCAGCGTGCTTGCCCCTGATACGGTTTACCTGGCGCTGGTGTCGATATCGGGTCTCGCGGTCGTGATCGTGTGGATGAGCATCGCCGCGAGCCAAATTGCTTTCCGACGCCAGTACGTCGCCAATGGCGGGCGAGTCGAGGATCTGCATTTCCGTGTGCGCGGCTACCCTTGGGTTCCTATCGGTGCTCTGTTGTGTTGTTTGCTGGCCTGTGTGGGTATCGCTTTTGATCCTGAGCAGCGAGTAGCGCTTTACTTCGGTCTTCCATTTATCGCGTGGTGCTACTTCGTTTATTGGATCACTCGCAAGAAGCGCGAAGAGCGCTTGGCATTGGAAGCAGCGGCACATCATCCCGCTGGCGCAGCGTGAATGGCTCAGGCGATGATTGAGCACAGATAATTCCCGAAGAGGTTGCGCCGATGAGTCAAAAAACACTACCGCCCTTGAATTGGCTGAGGGCATTTGAAGTGTCGGCGCGGTATTTGAATTTCACCCATGCATCCGAGGAGCTGCACCTGACTCAAGGTGCGGTAAGTCAGCAGATCCGTCAGTTGGAGGGTCACCTTGGGGTAGCGCTGTTCAAGCGCCTGCCCCGAGGGCTTGGCTTGACTGAAGAAGGGCAGTCGTACCTGCCGGTAGTACAAGACGCGATCAGTCGTCTTGCCGTGGGTACCAACGAGATTTTTGGCCAGCACAATCGCAGGCATGTGAAGGTGCGTGGCAGCCTGTCCTTTCTTCACTATTGGTTGGCCCCTCGACTCGCGGATTTTTGCCGAGAGTTTCCCCATATCGACATCCGATATATCAGCAACATTTGGGTGAAGGAACCGGACGGAGAAGATGACCTGGAGATTCGCTGGGGATGTGGTGAGTGGTCGGGATTGCACTCTCAGCGATTAACCTGGGACGTCCTCCAGCCCGTTTGCTCGCCAGCGCTCATGGCCCGCTCGCCGATACGTGAGCCGCGCGATTTGATGAACCATTCTCTGCTGCATGTGTTGGGGTACGAGGAAGGTTGGGGTTACTGGTTGAAGCGGGTTGGAGCAGACGATGTCGATTATTCCCGTGGTCTTCAGTTCGACACACTTATTTCCACCATTCGCCTGGCAGAACTGGGGCAGGGCGTTGCCTTGGCGCGGTCTTCCGTCGTGGAGGATTTGCTCAAGAGTGGGCACCTGATTGCTCCATTCAGTCACCGAATCGAGGCCAGCGAGTCTTTTTATCTAGTGCGCGGGCAGGCCGATGTTCTTTCGCCTGACGCCGCGACTTTTTCTACCTGGTTGGTGGCTCAAGCCCACCGCCTTTTGTAATTCTGATCTGGAGTCTTCATGCATTACGTAAGCACACGCGGCGCAGACGTGGGGGCGGACTTTCGCAGTGTGGTGTTGTCGGGGCTTGCCGAAGATGGCGGACTCTATGTCCCGGCAAGTTTGCCTGCCTTCACCGAGAAGCAGATTGCCAATTGGTCGTGGCTACCATTCGATGAGCTGGTCTGGCGCGTGGTCTCGCCCTTTGTTGGCTCTACCATGGACGAAAGCACTCTGCGTGCCTTGCTGAGCGACAGCTATCGAAACTTTAACCACCGCGCCATTACGCCACTTGAACAGATTGGCCATAACGAGTGGATACTCCAGCTGTTTCATGGCCCAACCCATTCTTCCAAAGATTTCGCTGCGCAACTGCAATCGCGCCTGGTGGAGCATTTCCTGGGTGAGGTCGGTGCACAAGCGCTGATCGTCGGTGCGACCAATGGTGATACCGGACTGGCTGCGCTTGAGGCGTTTGCTGACTGCCCGGCACGCGCATGGCGATACTGTATCCACGCAATGGGATATCGGCTGAGCAACTCTCTGCCCTGCAGGCAGCAGACCCTGAGCGGGTTCAGCTTTTTCCAGTAGACGGTAATTTCGACGACTGCCAGACGTTGGTCTCTCGGCTCTTGCGCGACTGGCCGTTAGACGGGGTCATACCGATCTGTTTCAACTCCACCAACTGGGTCGGCGTCCTCGCACAGATCGTATTTTATTTCCACGCTGCCCTGCAGCTGGGCGGCGGGACACGTCCTGTAGGCTTCAGCGTTCCAGCAGCCAGCTCTGCCGAGATCTACGCCGGCTACATTGCTCAGAAAATGGGATTACCCATCAATCAGGTGATCATTTCCACGAACAGTAATGATGCACTTCACCAGTTCATTCATCGCAATCGCTACTCGACCCGAGCGAGCAACCGAACGTTATCTCCTGCGATGGATTTCTCCCTGTACTCAAACCTGGAACGGTTCATTTGGGAGTTGTATGGGCACGATGGGCGCTCAACGAAGGCGCTAATGGAGCACTTTGAAGACTGCGGCGAGTTGAGTATTGGCAACCAGCAATGGCTCCGAGCCCGGGTTCTGTTCGATTCCTATGCAGTAGACGAAGCACAGGTTCGCGACGAAGTCGTCAAATTGTTCCGTGAGACCGGGTCTGCAATCGATCCCCATACCGCTGTAGGCGTGCTGGCTGGCCGAATTCATCGACGCAGTCTAGGGGCGCCTATGGTGACCTTTGGGCAAATTGCTCCGGCCAGGTCTGCGGCGCTATTGGCCGAGTTGGGTGTCTGGCAGGGAGAGGTGCCAACGCCTGCGGACGTGCATGCTCGGCCACCGAGTTTGGCTAAAGGCGATCTGGACGGTCTTTGCCGGGCCCTCTTGTTTGCGCAGCAGAGGCACGCATGAAGCGCATTCTGGATCCGCTGGATGAACGCATACTTGCCGAACTTACAGCGAATGCTCGAATCGCCCATGTCGAGCTGGGTGCCAAGGTTAACTTGTCTCGCAATGCCGTGCGCCAGCGCATTGAGCGTCTTGAGCGAGACGGCGCCATCCAGGGTTATACGGTACGTCTCGGTGATTCCCGAAAGCCCTCATCGCTGATCAGCGCAGTGATCTTTGTCTACCGCTACGACCGCATGCGTGGAGAAGCGGTTCTTGCTGCGCTGCGCTCAATCCCCGAGGTGGTTCAGTGTGAAGTATTGAGCGGTGAGTTTGATTTGATGCTTCGAGTCAATGCTGCTTCTCCCGAACGCGTTCATCATGTTTGGAAAGAAATCTCTGCGATGCCTGGGGTGGAGAACACCGTCACCTCATTCGTCCTTTCTGCAGTGTTTTGAACACAACGCTGATAGCCACCCGGACTTTTGCCGACGCGCCCAATTCCCTGTAATAGGAGCTGGCTTGCCAGCGAAGGTCGCGAACGATTACGCGCACTGATGGGAACCGTATCGCTCTCGGGTTTTCGCTGGCAAGCCAGTTCCTACAGGGGGACTGCATGCGAGCTTCCCGGAATCCGTCGGGGTGACACTGCGCACGAGCAAAACGGCCAACTAATACAGCACTCTGCCATATTCAACTGCCAGAGCCCGACTCTTACGATGTTCCTATCGAACAACGTCTAAGAGGACTGCTTTCATGACTGAATACAAAATTGCCCTGGTGGGTTTTGGTGGCGTCAACCGTGGCTTGGCTCAACTGATCGCAGATTGCAACGCCGAGTGGAAAGCATCTCTGGGCTTTGGTATCAAAATCGTCGGTGTGACGGATCTTTTTCTCGGTTCCATCGTTGCTAAGGATGGTCTGGATGCAAAGGAGTTGGTCGCTCTGCCTATCGAGAAGGGAGCATTCGCTCAACTGCCAGGAGGCACCACCGAGGCGCTGAACGAAACCATCATTAAGCATTCGGGTGCTGACATGATCGCTGAAGCCACCTTCACCAATCCTGTCGATGGTGAGCCCGCGACTACGTTTTGCCGCTGGGCTCTGGAAAGCGGCATCCATGTCGTGACGACCAACAAAGGCCCAATTGCGCTGCATGGCGCTGAGCTTAAGGAATTGGCCCGTCGCAATGGTGTTGCCTTCGAGTACGAAGGTTCGGTTATGAGCGGTACGCCGGTGATTCGCCTGGCAAGACAGGCTCTGGCAGGTGCAGAAATCCAGGGCTTTGAAGGCATCCTCAATGGGACTTCCAACTACGTGCTGACCCGCATGAAGGACGGCCTGACTTTTAACGACGCAGTCGCCGAGGCTCAACAGCTCGGTTATGCCGAGGCTGACCCAACTGCCGATGTGGAGGGGTTTGACGTGCGCCTCAAGGTGGTGATCCTCGCCAACGAACTGCTCAATGCTCGATTGAGCGTCAGCGATGTGGCTTGCTCAGGGATTAGCAGCATCAGTCCAGAAGACATCGCCCAGGCAAGCGCCAATGGTGCAAGCTGGAAACTGATCGGTGCTGCCAATCGCGAAATTGATGGCTCGGTTACAGCGCGTGTTGAGGCTCGATTGCTGTCGAGCTCGCATCCTCTCTCAGGTATTTGCGGTGCAACGAACGCGGTGTCGTTCAATACTGCGCTGTTGGGTGCCGTCACTGTATCTGGCCCTGGAGCAGGTCGTATTGAGACTGCCTTTGCATTGCTGTCAGACATCATCGCCATCCATACCACCCACGGCAAGTAATAGGAGAGTAGTCATGAGCGTATCCAGCATGGCCAGCATCCAGCTTGTTGATGCCAAACAGATTGATGTGTTCAGTCCATTCGATGGTCGCCTGGTGGGAAGCGTCCCTTGTCTCAATGCCACCGCTGTTCCTGGCTTGCTGGAGCGTGCGCGAATTGGCGTGCGTGAAAGTGCGGCAATGCCTCGTCACCTTCGTGCACGCATCCTTGAGGAAACGGCCCGGCGTGTAGAGCTTGAGGCTGAAGCGTTTGCCAAACTCATTGTTGCAGAGGCGGGAAAGACGCTGCGACAAGCAGAGAAGGAAGTGAAGCGTTGTGTGAACACGCTGAAGCTATCGGCGGAAGAAGCTCGTCGTAACGCCGGGGAAGTGATTCCATTTGAGGCATATGAAGGCTCCGAATCGCGCCAAGGCTGGTTCACTCGCGAACCGTTGGGGCTTATTGTCGCGATCACCCCGTACAACGATCCGCTGAACCTGGTCGCCCATAAACTGGGCCCGGCCATCGCCGGTGGCAATGCCGTGATCCTGAAACCCTCAGAGCTCGCACCGTTGTCTGCTCTCAAGCTGGTTGAATGCCTGGTGGCAGCGGGGCTGCCTTCGTCTGTGGTAACCCCGGCCACCGGAGGCGTCGATCTGGGGAAAGCATTGGTGGAGCTGCGCGAAGTGCGGATGATTTCCTTCACGGGTGGTTTTGCCACAGGGGAGTCCATTGCTCGTAGTGCAGGCTTGAAGAAGCTGGCCATGGATCTTGGGGGGAATGCACCGGTTCTCGTGCTCGAAGACTGCGATCTCGAACCGACCGTAGAATCTTGTGTATCTGGCGCCTTCTGGGCAGCAGGACAGAACTGCATCGGCACCCAGCGCATCCTCGTACACCGTTCAATCTACAATGATTTCCGTGAGCGTTTCGTCAGTCAAACGCGTGCATTGGTACTGGGTGATCCTGATCAGCGAGCAACAGATGTTGGCCCGATGATTACGGAGCAGGCGGCTCGTCGCACCGAACAATTGGTGGACGAAGCGCTGGCCGAGGGGGCTCTTCTTCTCTGCGGCCACCAACGCCAGGCGGGAAGCTATGCGCCGACTGTTCTGGAGCGTGTAAGCCATAACAGTCGAATTTGGCAGCAGGAAGTCTTCGCGCCGGTGGTCATCCTGGAGCCGTTTGACGACCTGGATGATGCCGTTGCTCTGGCCAACGCGCCGGAATACAGCTTGCACGCGGGTCTGTTCACACGCGATCTTTCCAAGGCCTTGAAATTGGCGCGCCAAATTGAAGCCGGTGGCGTGATGATCAATGATTCTTCCGATTATCGGTTCGATGCCATGCCTTTCGGTGGCTTCAAGTACGGAAGTCTGGGGCGAGAAGGTGTTCGGTTTGCCTATGAGGACATGACGCAGCCCAAAGTGGTTTGCATCAATGAAATGGGTTGAGCCATCAAAGTAGCTAATTACCGTCGACCTTACATCGGGTGACGTTGCTCGTCCCGTGACACCCGATGTTTTTTTCAATACTGACTGACCCGCACTATTCATGGCTCATGCGCGGATGGTTTGCCTGGAAAACCACGGCATTGTTGTCCTTAAGCCTCTCGTTAGCCGCCAGTTGCTCTGGGGCTTTTGCATACCCCATCCTGGATCGCGTGACGAAAAAAGGGGAGTTGACCGGCGTCTTGAAGACGATCAATACGACGGCGGTGAGAAATGTTTTCGAACTCCCAGCCCGGTGAGAAAGTGATTGGCAGAATTTTGAAAACTTTCATGATGGCGATCTTTTTGGTTGGTTTCACATAATGAACTCATGGCCGAAGATATCGAAAGGCTGGCTGAACCTGCTCTTGATGATCATTATGAGAACACCGAAGTGCATGAATGCGACGGCGGTGTTCATCATCATTTAGTGACGTTTTCTCTTGGCAGGCTTTTTCAATTCGAACATCAGCACTGAGCGCCCTGTAACTTGGTATTCATCGCCGAAGGCAAATGTCTCACCAGGGTCTAGCTCCGTCTGATTGGTGTCGAGTTGAAGGATCCACTCTTGGCCCTGTGGCACTTCGGGCAGTAAGAAACTCACCACATCGTGATGAGCATTGACGATGATCAGTAGCGAATGATCGACACCTTCACGGCGAATGCCGCTTGTTTGGGTACGACCATCTAGAAGTATGCCCATGCAGCGGTTACTGCCGTCCTGCCACTGCTCCATGCCCATTTCATCGCCACTTGGCTGGATCCAGCTCACGTCCTTAACGCCGAGGCTTTCATCGTACTCGCCAGTGAAGAAGCGGGTGCGACGAAGCAGAGGGTGGCGTTTGCGTAGCTCGATCAGGTATCTGACGAACTCCTGTAGTTCGCTACTTTTTTCACTGACATTCCAATCCACCCAGCCGATCTCGCTGTCCTGACAATAGGCGTTGTTGCTCCCGCCTTGGGTACGAGCAAACTCGTCACCCGCCAGAAGCATCGGTGTGCCTTGGGCCAAGAACAGCGTGGCCAGAAGATTGCGCATCTGCCGATACCTCAGCTCGATGATGGCAGGGTCTTCGGTCGGCCCCTCCACACCGCAATTCCACGAGCGGTTATCAGAATGGCCATCACGGTTGTCCTCGCCATTGGCCTCGTTGTGTTTGTCGTTGTAGGAGACGAGGTCATTCAAGGTGAAGCCGTCATGGGCGGTGATGAAGTTGACCGATGAAGCAGGCTTACGGCCGCGTAGATTGAATTGCTCACCAGAACCAAGAAAATCTTGGCGAACTCGCCCAGCATTTCGTCGTCACCTTTCCAGAAAGCGCGAGAGACGTCTCTGAACTTGTCATTCCACTCCATCCAGCCTGGAGGGAAATTGCCGACCTGATAGCCTCCTGGGCCACAGTCCCATGGCTCGGCGATAAGCTTCACCTTCGCCAGGACAGGATCCTGACGACAAGCGTCGAGGAAACCGCCGCCCTCACTGAATCCCTCAGGCTCACGACCGAGAATCGTGGCCAGGTCGAATCGAAATCCATCTACACCCATCTCCGAGCCCCAGTACCTCAAGGAGTCGGTCACCATTTGCAATACGCAAGGATGACTCATGTTGAGTGTGTTGCCTGTACCCGTATCATTGATGTAGTAGCGTGCATCGTCAGGCATCAGGCGATAGTAACTAGCGTTGTCGATACCTTTGAGTGAAAGGGTAGGCCCCATTTCATTCCCTTCGGCAGTGTGGTTGTAGACGACGTCGAGAATTACCTCTAACCCCGCTTTATGAAAGCGCGCAACCATGATCTTGAACTCGCCAATGGACTGTCCCGCCATGTAACGCGCGTGCGGGGCAAAAAATCCCAGCGTGTTGTAGCCCCAAAAATTGCGCAGGCCTTTTTCAAGGAGATGGTTGTCATCCAGGAAGTAATGCACCGGCATCAGTTCCACAGATGTCACGCCAAGTGAGCGGATATATTCCACCACGTCGTACTGATGGAAGGCCGCGAAGGTGCCGCGGTCAGACTCTGGTACCGAGGGATGGCACATGGTGAAACCGCGTACATGAGTCTCGTAGAAAACAGTGTTTTCCCAGGGCACACACGGTTTTGCGGTGTTGCCCCATGAGAACGCCGGGTCGATGACTCTGCAACGGGGCATGAATGGAGCACTGTCACGTTCATCAAATGACAAGTCGCCGTCTTCGTGACCTACGGTATAGCCAAACAGCGCGTCGTCCCATTTCAACTCACCTGAGATCTGCTTGGCGTAAGGGTCAATCAGTAACTTGTTATGGTTAAAGCGGTGACCGTTTGTCGGATCGTACGGGCCATGCACGCGATATCCGTAGAGCGTTCCCGGTCGGGCGTCGGGAAGGTATCCGTGCCAAATTTCATTGGTGAATTCCGGAAGTGCTATGCGTTCGATTTCTTCTTGGCCGTCAGCGTTGAACAGGCACAGTTCGACCTTGGTGGCGTTCGCGGAGAAAATAGCGAAGTTAACTCCTGAACCGTCCCATGTTGCGCCTAATGGATAGGGTAGGCCTTCACTGACGCGGCTAGCTGGACGATCTTGGCTTGATGCACTGCCGCTCACGGGTTGATCAGTCATGATCAAACACTCCTGGAAAAGATTCGGAAAGGACGGATGACAAACTATCTCTATCGATAGAAGCCCCAGGTAAGGAACAGTTCAGGATATTTGCTGGCGAGCTGATACGAATGCTTGCGGCGGTAGCTATCTCCCAATTCCAAAGGGATTTGCAGCCCCATTTCTCTGCGCGCGAATGCCATTGTCATTCAGCGAGTGACCATGATTGCTGGTTCCGGGCTGATGAAGCCCTTCAGGCAGTCGTGGGCCTTAACATGACTGCCCGTTTGCGCGGCATCATTCCGATGTATTCGGTTCGCTGCCTGATCGATGGTAATTTTCGGTTCTAACGTAATTAAACAGGAGACTCCTGACTCATTAACCGTCTTGCGCGAACCCATATCTGAGTTGCTTCGGCTCGCTTCGCATCCGCGATGCCTAACGCCTTGAGATTAATTTCAGCAGTTTCAATGCCACCACTGGTTGCAATACTCCAACGCAACCGCTCGCTGGTGAGCATCGATAACAGCTCTATAGCACCAGGCAACGGCATAATTTTGCTGCGCATGGCCTTATAGGCTTCTGCATGCTTTTTGCTAAGCCGATCAGCTTGCTCATCAGTGATGTCCAGCCCTGTCTCGCGGGATAAAGTTTTAAGCATCAACCCGCCGCTCATACCGATCTTGCGATGAATCCGCCACATCGACAGTGGGATGTTTTCCGAGTCGAGAGCTTCCTTCCAAGCTGTTACGTTTTGATAAACGCTGTCAGTCAGAGTGCCGTCCAGGTCAAAAATGAACGAGGTTTGCGGTCGCATTTTTCCCTCCACTATCCAGATCGCCATCAATCGACGACCTCCCTTATCTGGTGAGGCGTACCAACTAACGCCATGCTTTCAAAATGTTCAGACTACTTATCTCGAATCCTTTCTACGTCAGCAGGGCCAAGCTTCACTCGTACGCCATCCACTGAAGACTCCTCACGACTGACTCGCTGGTCGTCAGTCAGGCCGGCATCTGAGCGCTTAGTGATATCGGGAATTTCGGATTTATTTGAAGAGGCTTGATCTACCCCTGTGGCTTGGCGCTTACCCATAATTTTCTCCCGTGCCCATGAAATGAGGAGCTTGTTTTTTTGAAACGGAGGAGTAACCGTCCGGCCAACACACCTTCCTGACGCATTCGCTTAAGGCGATGGTGTCCACCTAAATTTAAGTGGACACCATTATTAGCCTTTTTAAGCGGACGCCCATGCAACAAGAACGTCGTTCCTATTCCAAATCCTTCAAGACCCAGGTCATTGCAGAGTGCGCGCAGGCTGACACTTCAATTGCTAATGTCGCCTTGAGCCACAACCTCAATGCCAACCTTGTCCATAAATGGATTCGGGTGCACGCGCAGAAAAACCTGGCACTGCAAACTGCGTTTATTCCGGTCAAGGCAGCGCCGTCGATAGCGACGCATCAAGCTCTTCCCGCTACGATCCGAATCGAAGTACCTTATTCAAAAGGCGTAGTTGTGGTGAGTTGGCCGGCAGAAAATGCCTACAGCCTGCTTGCCCAGATAGAAATCAGCCCGGTGGGGTTCGGAACCGTTGTCGACAGTGGACTCACTCTCGAAAATCGAATCCGCAGGTAATCCAATACCGAACATCCCTCTCAGGTCCGGTTCGACGGCTATGAGGTCGTTGACATCGGCGACATTCACCCAGCGTTGTACCATCGGGGGATAGCAGGGCGGTTGTGGCACTAGCCGCTGATAGATGATCGAGTGCAAGCCCAGGGGGGAACCCAGAGTCACGAGCAAGGGCAGTCGCTGATGCAATTGATGCGCTGCTTCGTAGGCGACCACGGACCCCAGGGAGTGGCCTATCAGAACCTTGGTCTCCGGCCCGATCAGTGCCATGACTGATTCGATGGCCGCGTCCCGTATGGCCGGATCAATGAAGTAGCGCGTGACCTGCACCAGCGACTTCTGGATAAAGCGTTCAGCCAGCAACATTCCGACCGCGGCAAACCACGGTAGCGTGGCCAGGCTGCGTACTGCGCAACGTGCGTCTGCTATTGGCCGATTCTGTTGAAAAAGTAGCTCCCTTGTCTGTCCTGCGGCAAATCTCTTCATTGGCCGGCGGGGGATCACACAGCATGATGGGACAGTTATCGAGGGGGCAGGAGCGATTGTTTTACTCGTTCAACCTTGAAGACCACATCCCAGCCAATCACCTTCTGCGCAGCATTGATCAATGTCTCGATCTGAGCGACCTGCGCCATTACCTCGCCGACTTCTTCAGCCCGATAGGGCGTCCTTCGATTGATCCTGAACTGATGATCCGCATGCTGATCGTCGGCTACTGCTACGGTATTCGCTCCGAGCGGCGGCTGTGCGAAGAGACCCTTTTGAACCTGGCGTATCGCTGGTTCTGCCGGTTAAGCGTTGAAGATGAAGTCCCCAATCACTCGACCTTTTCCAAAAATCGACACGGTCATTTTCGGGAAAGCGATCTCTTTCGCTGGCTGTTCAATGAAGTGCTGCGTCGTTGCATGGACGCAGGTTTGGTCAAAGGTGAAGGCTTTGCCGTGGACGCCAGCATCATCAAAGCGGATGCCAGCCGGCAGCGCGGTGTACCGGGCGATGAACAGGTCAACTGGAGCGATCCGGCCCTGAGCACCCGTGCCGTGCGTGAGTATCTTGAGGCACTCGATGAAGAGGCTCTGGCAGAAACGCTACCGAAGCGCCTATCGCTGACTGATCCTCAAGCCCGCTGGACCGCAGCTCCAGGTGGCCCAGCGTTCTACGCTTACTCCACGAATTATCTGATCGATACCGAGCACGGTGTCATCGTGGATGTGGAACCCACACCGGCTCATCGCACGGCCAGAGTGGGGGAACAAGTGGGGGAACAAAAACGGCTAAAAGCAAAAGGCCCCAATAAATGGCAATGCTGTTCACTTAAGCGGAGCAGCTTTGCGGTTAACCGGATACCGGGTTTTTGACATCTTCACCGCCTTGGGCCTCGCCGGCCTGGGGCGTTTTGTTATGAAAAGCACACCGATGCTGCCGCGAAGTTCCTCCAGGCGTCTTGGTGTGTGTGACGGCGACACTGCTCCAGCCATGACGACGAGATGGCTGGCGATGTGCCGACAGGCGAACTTGAAACTCACTTCGCTCGGCGCCCGCTTATGAGCAACCGCCTAGTTTTATTGGGTTTTTGTAGCAACAAGAAGAAGAGATCCGCCGACGGGCAGTCTGATTCCGCACTTTAGTAGCATAAACTCAAGTCTCATTACCATTTCCAGACTTTTGTTTAGCCAGCGCGGAATCTTAAACTCTGTCATCGGGTCATATTCGCCTTCATGTGGTTTAGACCGAGATATCCACATTAGAGGTACAAGCAGGCTCACAAACGAAGTGGTGTATTTCACTTCAAGGCCTGCTGCTTTCACTTTTTTTATCAACTCTGGCCGTGTGTAACGCCGGACATGACAAGCGAACTCATCAACATGTGACCACAGCCAGCGATGTTGAGGGACTGAAATAAGTAGAGAGCCGCCTTGCTTTAATGCTCGAGCCAAGTTGTTCAAGACTAATTGGTCTTGCTCAATATGCTCAATAACATCGAATGCTCCAATGACATCGTAGTGAGATTCCTCTGACATTGCAGTTGCATCGAGCTTAACGAAAGTCGCTGATGGAATTCGCTCTTTAGCATGGATCAAACCTTCTTCGAAATACTCCGATCCATACAGGTCAGCATTTGGATAGCTGTTTCTAACCCCTTCAAGTACGAAAGCAGTTCCGCAGCCAATTTCTAGAAAATTGCTGAATTGACCGATCTTGCTTTTGAGGGCCCAAAGAAGAACTCGATTTCTAGCGCGAAACCACCAGTGTTTAGCTTCCTCGGCAGCGAGAAGTCTGAAAGAGTCCGCAGGGAATGGTGAGCGTGTCGAGGTCATCCGCGAGCATTCCTAAATATATGGCTGAGCTTTGCATTTTTACACCAAAAATCCGAAATCGCCCGCCATCGAGCGGGTTTATTTTTGCCCGGAGAAAAGCCATGCCCATTACCGCGCAGCAACTGCTGCAGATCCTCCCGAACGCCGGCAAACAAGCCGGCGTTTTTGCACCTGTCCTCAACACGGCGAAGCAGCGGCTTCAGATTGTCGGGGTCAAGCGCGTGGCCGCGTTCATCGCCCAGATCGGCAAGGCAGCTGCCCGCGCCGCAATGGTGCTTGCCGACGTGCTCAAGCGCGCTGACCAGCGAGCGGGCGACCTGGCTGAAGTTGCTGACCAAGCCAGAGGCAGGGGTATGACCTGCGAGCAGGCGTATGACGGTATTGCGAAATAGGGATGTGTTCGGTCGGCAGAACGCCGGGGAGGGGGCAGAAGCTGTCTAAAACCACCGCGATCTGTTTTGGTTTTGCTGGGGCGATCCGTAGCGTTCATCGCATTGTATTTGACCAAACGCTTGGCAGGGCTAAAGTCCAATTGTTTGTGAGTACGACGTAATAAAGGTCGGATCTGTTAGACGTTAATCAGCAACGGCTGTCGTCACGCAGGTTCATTCAGTGGCGAGGGTAGAAAAAGAGTATTCCTCATGATCAAACACCTTCGAATAATGGCATTGATTTCTATCTTCGCGATCACTGCGGGCTGCCAAACGGATCAATCAACTTCCGCCTCTGGTGCGATGGCTGCGGACGCTCAGATGGATCAGGAAGCGAAAGCAGCGTTAAAGAGTTTATATATCAGTACGCCGCAAGCGCGTGTCCTAGCGCAGCGAGCAAAGGGTATCCTCGTTTTCCCGGATGTGCTGAAAGCGGGTCTCATCGTCGGTGCTCAGCATGGCGAAGGCGAATTGATCGAGAACGGCAAAGTCACGGGATACTACTCGACCACTGCAGCTTCATACGGTCTTCAGGCGGGCGCGCAGAAGTTTGGGTACGCCATGTTCTTCATGACCAGTTCCGCGCTGAACGATCTGAAAACTGGTAACGGATTTGAGGTAGGCGTGGGCCCAAGTATTGTGGTTGTTGACTCAGGCATGGCCAAGTCGCTGACCACCTCAACGCTTCAGTCCGACATCTATGCGTTCATCTTTGATCAGAAGGGCTTAATGGCTGGGCTGGGATTGCAGGGATCAAAAATTACTAAACTCAATCGCTGAAACCGTC
Organism: Pseudomonas sp. ERMR1:02; assembly: GCF_002277815.1. GTDB lineage: Bacteria > Pseudomonadota > Gammaproteobacteria > Pseudomonadales > Pseudomonadaceae > Aquipseudomonas. The sequence goes on along the minus strand of NZ_NKJI01000025.1, from coordinate 56,204 downwards.
GGTCGGTCGGTCGCTTCAGCTTGATGCTCAAGCGACCGCTAGCTAGCCTCCTCGTTGCCGTTAAGAATGCGGAGTTGGTCAAACCACGGCCAACGAAAAAGTTACAGGTGGAAAGAGGTGTGTTCGGTCGGCAGGACGCCGGGAGGGAAAAAGCGTGCGTGACTTTTGCGTGACTCTCTCACGCGCTTGTGAGCACTTGTAGGCATTCGATTGCAGCGAGCGCCAATGATTACGGGCTAAACAAAGGGTCTTGCCGAGGTCCTGCGTGCATGGGGTGTTAGGGGCAAGGAGCGTGGGTTACTCAAGTCCACTCAAAAAGCTATACAAATTTGCTGCTTCCGGTGAAAGACGCGCGGCGTCAGAGACTCCGACATAAAGCGTACGTGACGCCCAGTCGCCTTCGATGGGTATTGCGCGAAGCTTCGATACGAGCAGCTCGGGATGGACCGCTCCGAGAGGTAGTATTCCGATCCCGAGCCCTGCGTCGATCATGCGGCAGATACCGTCAAAACTGCTTACCTGGATGCGGACCTTTAATAGTTTTCCGGTAGTCGCTGCTGCATCATTGATGCGGCGAAGTAGGGAGCTGCCCTGGTTCAGCGCAACGTAGTCAAAATCCAACGTCTCAGCCAGCGTCACGTTTTCACGCTGCGCAAGCACATGGTCCTGTGGCGCGAGGACAACCAGCTTGTCTCGTCTATAAGGGCGTGTCTCTAGCCTGAGCGCAGGAATGTTATCGGCGAAAATACCGATTTCGGCGCGCCCATCTTCCACTGCCTGAATCGTCATATCGCTGAGGGCTTCTTCCAGACCAATGCGCACGTGTGGGTTGGATGCGAGAAACGTTGTCAGATCTTTAGGTAGAAACTGAATCACGGCGGAAGTGTTGGCGAATAGTCTTACATGTCCCCTGACACCATTGGCGTAGTCACTGGCGTCATGGGCCATTCGCTGAGCACCTTCCAGAATGTTTCGTGCATGCTCTGCCAGGCCTCGACCAGCGGGCGTCAATTGCAGCCCTCTCGGCACTCGGATGAATAAAGTGCAGTCCGTCACCCTCTCAAGTTCTGCCAAGCGTTTGCTGGCTGCGGAAACTGTCATGTGCGCGCTATCTGCAGCTCTGGTCAAGTTTTCACAATCGGCAGTGAGAACCAGCAGGCGCAGTGACACCAAATCAAGCTGAAGTAAATTTAGCATCGTCATCCGCTCCGTTTCCATTTTGGAAAGGATAGTGGAAATCTTTGAAATTCTCACGACGATGTTTTAGGGAGATGATCCGGCCAACACCTCCAACAAGAACGGAAACCGTCATGAGCCTACCTCTGGATGGCATTAAGGTGGTCGAAATGGGCCAACTGATAGCCGGGCCATTCGCCGCGAAGATCCTTGCCGAATTCGGTGCCGAAGTTATAAAGATCGAACCGCCGGTTACCGGCGATCCACTGCGTAAGTGGCGTTTGCTCCACAACGGTACATCCGTTTGGTGGGCCGCTCAGTCGCGGAATAAACAATCAGTCACCCTCGATTTGCATCAGGCTGAAGCCCGTGACGTGGTCATGCAGTTGGTGAAGGATGCCGACATCCTCATTGAAAACTTTCGCCCTGGAACCCTTGAAAAATGGGGGTTGGGTTGGGATAAGTTGAGTGCCATCAATCCGGGACTGGTCATGCTGCGCGTGTCAGGCTACGGCCAGTCTGGCCCTTATCGAGACCTACCAGGCTTCGGTGTTATCGGAGAAGCCATGGGCGGTTTACGTCACCTGTCGGGTGAGCCCGGGCGAACGCCTGTACGCGTCGGCGTATCGATTGGTGATTCACTCTCCGCGCTACATGGCGTGATCGGCGTACTGCTCGCGTTGCGTCACCGTGAGCAAAACCACGGTGCGGGTCAGCAGGTCGACGTGGCGCTCTACGAGTCAGTGTTCAACATGATGGAGAGCCTGATCCCGGAGCATTCGGTGTTCGGAACTGTGCGCGAGCCTGCGGGCAGCAGCCTGCCAGGTATTGCACCCACTAACGCATACCGTTGCCAGGATGGAAAGTACGCATTGATAGCGGGCAATGGCGACAGTATCTATAAGCGCTTGATGGAGAAGATCGACCGCCTGGATCTGGCCAATGAGCCCGAACTACAGCAGAACGATGGTCGTGTACGCCATGTTGCCAGGATCGATGCGGCTATTTCTACATGGACCGCAGAGCGATCTCTCGACGATGTGCTGGCCGCGCTGAAAGACGCAAACATCCCCTCCGGAAAAATCTACGACGCCGCGGACATTGCTTCCGACCCCCATTACCAGGCACGGGGAATGCTGCTCCCCAGCGAGCTGGATGACGGCACGCCTGTAACCCTGCCGGGCATCGTCCCCAAACTTGCAGCAACACCTGGGCAAATACGATCCCGTGCACCGACGTTGGGGCAGCACACCGACTCCGTACTTGATGGCTTGGGTATCAGTGCCCAGACACGTGAGCAGTGGCGCGATCGCGGCATTATCTAATAATCAGGAGTAGCCTGAATGAAACGCTTGTTCATGCAGGAAGTCGCAACCCGTGACGGCTTCCAGAACGAAAAACTTTCATTGAAACTGAAGACAAAATTGTCCTCATCAATGAGCTGAGCCAATGCGGCTACGCCAAGATCGAAGTAACCTCGTTCACTTCGCCCAAGGCGATCCCGGCCCTGCGGGATGCGGAGGCGGTGATGGCGGGCATCAAACGTGAGCCCGGCGTGGAGTACACCGTACTGGTGCCTAACGTTCGAGGCGCAGAGCGTGCACTCGGGTGTGGGATCGACGAAGCCAACCTGGTGATGTCAGTCAGCGAGCCTCACAACCGTTCGAATCTGCGCATGACCCGCGAGCAATCTTTCGAACAGTTGAAAGATGTCGTCGGTGTAATCGGACAAGGTCCCGTTGCAGTCAATGTGTCGCTGTCGACGGTGTTTGGTTGCCCTATGCAGGGTGATGTCCCGACCGACGATGTGTTGCGCTTGGTAGAGCGTTTCGCCGCGCTCGGTGTACGTGGCGTGACGCTGTGTGACACCACAGGCATGGCTTATCCGTCACAGGTTCAAGCGTTGTCTCAGCATGTCCGCGATCGTTTTCCAGATCTGCAAGTGACTCTGCACTTGCACAATACTCGTGGCATGGCATTGGCCAATACGCTGGCGGCGCTTCAGGCAGGCATTGATCGTTTCGATGCCTCGTTAGGCGGACTTGGTGGCTGCCCCTATGCGCCAGGCGCGAGCGGCAACGTGTGCATGGAGGACTTGGTGCACATGCTCGATCTGATGGGCTATCAGACCGGTATGGACATTGATCGAGTCCTCGCTGCATCGGCGCGTCTTCCTGGCCTCATTGGTCATGACACTCCAAGCCAGATACTCAGAGCGGGCAAACGTCTGGATCTGCATCCAATCCCTGAGCATGTGCACAGTCTCAGTAAGCAGGTGGCCAACGCCGAGATTGGGTGTGGGCAATGATCGATCATATCGACCATCTAGTGCTCACCACCATTGACCTTGAGGCGTGCAAGGATTTCTACGTCCGAGTCATGGGCATGCGCCTGGAAACCTTCGGCAATGGCCGGTTGGCGTTCTGCTTCGGCAACCAGAAGATCAACATTCACGTGCGTGGCCACGAGTTCGAGCCCAAGGCGCATCTACCGGTATCAGACGCTCTCGACCTTTGCTTCATCGCCAGCAGAGGGCTGGATGCTGTGGTTGCCCATTTGGAGAGCGAACAATGGCCGGTTCTAGAGGGGCCCGTACAGCGAACCGGTGCCATAGGCCCCATCCGCTCTGTCTATGTGCGTGACCCAGACCTGAATCTGATCGAAATCTGCGAGCCACTTGATACTTCCCCACGCTGAAGAGAGCATTCGCCATGAACATTGTTTTCCTCGACGGCGCCAGTCTGCCGTCTCCAATGACGTGTCCGCCTGAAGCCACTCGCTGGACTGAACGCGAAAAGACTTCCCTTGAACAAGTGACAGAAGCGCTGTTTGACGCTGACGTGGCGATCACAAACAAGGTCCGGATTGATCGCTCTGCGTTGGAGCAACTGCCGCGTCTTAAACTCATCTGTGTGGCAGCTACCGGTTACGACTGTGTGGACATCGCCGCATGCCGCGATCAAGGCATCACGGTTTGCAATGTTCCGGCGTACAGCGCTGTCAGTGTGGCGGAGTCGGTCATTGGATCGCTTTTCGCCTTGCGTCGTCATTTGCGTGCCTATCAAGCCGCCTCTGCGACGGACTGGCCAACCTCGTCCCACTTCTGCGTCCACGGTGCACCGATCCAGGATCTACAAGGTTCAACATTGGGAATCGTAGGTCGGGGTGATATCGGCAGTCGTGTCGCACGTCTGGCACGGGCGCTGGAGATCAATGTGCTGTTTGCGGAGCATCGCGGCGCTCAGCGGGTTCGCGAAGGGTATACGGCGTTTGATCAGGTACTCGCTAACGCTGACGCGCTGACCCTTCATTGCCCTCTGACGCCTCAGACGCGTTACCTGATTGGCTCTACTGAAGTTTCTCGAATGAAACCCGGTGCATTACTGATTAACACCGCTCGCGGTCCTCTGGTCGACGAAAACGCGGTGCTGGCAGGTCTCGCTAACGGCCAATTGGGTGGCGCTGCGCTGGATGTGCTCTACGCAGAACCTCCTCGCGCCGACCATCCGCTGCTTCACAGCGAGCATCCCAACCTGATCGTCACTCCTCATGTGGCCTGGGCGAGCCAGAGCAGCGTGGCAAGGCTGAAAAGCGTACTGGCGGCAAACATTGCGGCGTTCGCAGCGGGTACACCGATCAACGTGGTGACCTGAAACATAGTCGACCTCATAAAAATCCATAGGTGGAGCCATGACAAAAACAATTAGCTCTTCGAACGCAACGCCCGACGTGATTGTGCCTCGCAGTAAGCCCTTCTATCAGCACCTGTATGTCCAGGTGTTGGCGGCCATCCTGTTAGGGATAGTCCTGGGGCATTTCAGCCCCGGGCTTGGTGAGCAGATGAAGCCTCTGGGCGATACGTTCATCAAGCTCATCAAGATGCTCATCGCCCCGATCATTTTCTGCACCGTTGTAAGCGGTATTGCCAGCATGCGTGATCTCAAGCGCATTGGACGAATCGGGTTCAAGTCGCTGGTGTACTTCGAAGTGCTTACCACCATCGCGCTGGTGATCGGATTGATCGGTGTGAACCTGCTTAAGCCTGGCGTGGGGATGCATATCGATCCAGCTACCCTGGACTCTTCCGCTATTGCCGGGTATGCGAAGGCGGCACATGACCAAAGCGTTGTAGGCTTTCTGACCCATATCATTCCGAGCACAGTGTTCGGTGCTTTTACCGACGGGGACATCTTGCAGGTCCTCTTCATCTCCGTGCTGTTTGCCTTCGGTTTGCAGCTGTTGGGGGAGGTAGGAAAGCCACTTTTGAACACCATTGATCTGGTGGCCAAAGCGTTCTTTCGCATGCTGAAAATCGTGATGTACCTCGCGCCACTGGGTGCGTTTGGCGGCATGGCATTTACGGTAGGCAAATATGGGGTCCAGTCACTGGGTGCCTATGCAAACCTACTGGTCTGCTACTACATCACGGGGCTGGTTTTTGTCTTCGTGGTGTTGAACCTTGTGGCTCGACTGGCCGGTTTCAGCCTGTGGAAGTTTCTCAAGTACATCCGTGAGGAGCTGGTTCTGGTGCTGGGTACTTCATCATCTGAGTCCGCGCTTCCCCGTCTGATGGACAAGCTGGAAAAGCTCGGATGTGAAAAATCCACTGTGGGCCTGGTGGTACCCTCGGGTTACTGCTTCAACCTCGACGGTAGCTGCATCAACATGACGGTGCTGGCGATTTTCATCGCCCAGGCGCTGGATATCGACGTGTCTCTTTATCACCAGGTAACGTTGCTGTTCATCCTTCTGCTGACTTCCAAAGGAGCAGCGAGTGTGACTGGAGGGGCATTCATAACTCTGGCTGCGACGTTGGGGTCCATAGATGTAATACCCGCCGCAGGCCTTGTGTTGGTCTTAGGTGTTTACCGCTTCATTTCCGAAGGCGGTGCGCTGATCAACGTGATTGGCAATGGCGTAGCTACGCTGTTCGTCGCACGCTGGGATGGTGCGCTAGACAGGGAGCAGCTCAAGCGCGAGCTGGGTTAGCAGTTACGCTTTCGGCCCTTCGGCTTACTGCCACGCACGGTAAGCCGGAGGGCTGCGAGCGTTCCTTGCAGTTTTACACCTGGACTTCGCGAAGTAACTGTGACTCGCTTCTATCGATAATCACTAGGTTCTGGCGTCACACGCTATCGGGTGCAATGTCCAGATTTCGGCAGTTTCATTCAGCCAAGTGATACTGACTTGAAAAAAAGGCCCCTTTTCAAGAGGGGCCTTCACTTCTGCCAACTATCGTTCAGGCAGGTGTAGCCTTCAAACAATGCGCGGTGCGGCCCTCCCATTTGGTGATGACCAAAGGTGCCAGGGCATTGCCTAGTACGTTCAGGGCAGTGGTTGGCATCTCCATCAACCGATAGACGCCGGCAATAAAAGCGATGCCCTCCAGTGGCAGCCCGGCACTCGCCAGGGTGGCCGAAAGAATCACGAACATGAATCCCGGTACGCCCGCAGCCCCCTTTGAAGTCAGAACCATGGTGATTACGAGCAAAGCTTGATCACCACAATTTGTTGGTGCAGGTCGGGTTGACGTTGTCCGGCGTCGGCGTGAGTTATCTGCCTAAGGCGTGTCTGTCGCATTTGATCGAGCGTGGTGCGTTGCGGGCATTGGTCACCACACCCGGATTGCCGCGGATCCGCTACACCGCACTGCACCGCACAGATCGACAGTTCGGCCTGAACCAGAACGTCGCAGAACTGGCGGTTGCCTGTTGTGATTTTTCAAAACTGTTGTTGTCAGTGTGAAAAACGGGAATAGAGTTTTGTCGACCAGTAGGGCGTGAAGCTGCCGGTGGGCACCGGCAGAAATCGGCCAGGAGCAGTCATTCAAAACTGTCGACATCAACGTCGATGATTTCGGCATGCGCTGTTCTATGCATGAGTTGCAGACACCAAAGAGGATGTTTGCCCGCTGTTGATACGCCGTGCTGGGGAGTCGTCGACGATGATCATTTGGCCCGCGGAGGTAAGTGGTATTTCTTAATTTACATTCACAATTCAGGTCATTACCAGTCAGCATCGCCGCAGTAGGACGCCTGCATTTTAGGTCTATCCAAGACTGACAGCTCTCACTTAAACGTCGCGTGAGCCTGAGGTTGCGATGTCTTCCCTGGAACCTGAAGATGCAATCAATATGTTCGAGGTGGAATGAATGCGGAACAAGCACACCACCTCAATATCGCTAGGTCAGTTAACCATTCGCCGCTCCCGGCCAGCCGGCCTGATGCAACGCTTTGAGCAGCGTCTCACAATCCAGTCCCGGCACGGCATGCCCGTTGCCTTCGGCGGTGTCAGCGGCTAACAAGGCATTGATGATGGCTTCTTCCACCGCTTCGGTGGCTGCCAGGAACAACTCGCTGATGTGGTCGTTGTTGACCATGCTCAGGTTGTCGGTGGTCGGCGCGCGCTTACTCTCATAAGCGGCCGGCGGCACATGATTACCGGTAGCAAAGGCGATGAAGATGTCACCGCTATGGTCTTCATTACCACCACCGGTGCGGGCGAGGCCGAGGCTGGCACGTTGCGCCAGGCGCGTACATTGGTGCGGCAACAACGGCGCGTCGGTGGCCAGGCAAACGACTATCGAACCCATGCCCGGGTGCGGCAGCGAAGCCTTGAGGAACGGCGAGTCGGCCTGTTCCATGTAGCGTCCGACCGGGTAGCCGTCGACGCGCAGTTCGTTACGGATGCCGTGATTGGCCTGGACGATGGCGCCAACGGTCCAGCCGCCCTGAGTGCTGCTCAGACGCCGCGAAGCGGTGCCGATGCCCCCTTGAATTCGTGGCAGATCATGCCGCTGCCGCCACCGACCGTGCCTTCGATCACGGGCCCGCCCACCGCATTTCTCAGGGCTTCGGCCACATGCTCGGGTTTCACATGGAAACCGTTGATGTCGCTGAGCAGGCCGTCATAGGTCTCCAACACCACCGGCATGTTCCAGTAGAGACGGCCATCATCCGGCTGTTGTTCACGGTCCAGCACAACCAGCGCATCGCGCACCACGCCCAAGCTGTGAGTGTTGGTGAAGGCGATGGGACTGGTCAAAAGACCTGCTTCGCGAATCCATTCCAGACCGGTGGCGTCGCCGTTGCCGTTCAACACATGGACGCCGGCAAAACACGGTTGCTGGCTGGTCGAACTGGCACGCGGTTCGATGACCGTGACACCGGTCAGGATGTCGCGGCCGTGGGGGGTGCGCCCTCGCACATTGCTGTGGCCAACCCGTACGCCCGGCACATCGGTGATGGCATTTAAGGGGCCGGGTTGCAGTTGGCCGAACTGAATGTCCAGGTCGCGGGCGCGTGGTTTCATCGTCTCTTTCATGATTTCTCTCTTGTTGGATTGGTTTAATGACGAGGCTTGGCTAACGATCAGCAGAGCCAAGTCCGCCTTTCAAGCGCCGGTCTTGACCGTGTTCCACGCACGGGTTCGCACGCGCTCCATCTTCAGCGGGAGTGGTTCTAGCGGAAATAGCGTGTCCAAGACTTGCTTGGACGGATACACCCCTGGGTTGTCGCGGATTTTCTTCTCGACAAGCGCGGTGGCATCCTTGTTGGCGTTCGGATAGCTCAGGTAGTTGGATGACTCAGCGATGACTTCGGGGCGCAGCATATAGTTGATGAAGGCTAACCCTTGCTCCGGGTTCGGCGCATCGTTGAGCTGTACCAGACTCTCCACCCATACCGGGGCACCTTCACGTGGAATGCTGTAGACAAGGTTGCGATGGTTGCCAGCCAGCTCGGAGGCTTTTTGCGCATCGGCGACACCACCCGCCCAGCCCAGCACGACGCAGATGTTGCCATTGGCTAGATCAGAGATGAACTTGGAAGAATCGAAGTAGACGATATGGGGACGCAGTTTCAGCAGTAGTTCTTGGGCTTTTTTGTAATCGTCCGGGTTCTGGCTGTTGTATGGCAGTCCAAGGTAGTGCAACGCGATGGGAATAACCTCGCTAGGAGCGTCCAGCATGGCCACACCGCATTGACTAAGTTTGGCCAAATTTTCTTCTTTGAAAATCAGATCCCAAGAATTAACTGGCGCATCTGGGCCAAGTATCGATTTAACCTTGTCCGCGTCATAGCCGATGCCAGTGGTACCCCATAGATAAGGGCCGCATAGCTGTTTGCGGGATCGTTGCTCTGCAACTTGGCGAGGATGTCGGGATCGAGGTGGGACCAGTTGGGTAACTTGGTGCGATCCAGTTTTTTTAGCACACCCGCTTTGATCAGGTTCGGAAGCAGGTCGCCACTAGCTACCACTACGTCATAGCCGCTGCGGCCGGCCATCAGTTTGCTTTGCATGACGTCGCTATTGTCGAACACATCGTACACAGCGCTGATGCCCGCTTCTTTCTCGAAGTCTTTCATCGTGTTCGGGCAATGTAGTCATACCAGTTGTAAATATGAACACTGTGCTTGCCAGCTTCATCAGCCTCGGCGCAGACCAGACCGAAACTGAACAGCGAGACCAGTGCAATTTGCATGTAACGAGTTGGTTTCATGGGGATGCTCCAGAGCTTTAGCACCGAGTCCAGGGACCCGAGCACTGCTCCTGCTAGTTTGTGAATTATTGTTGTGGCAGGGTCGAGATCGGCGTTAAGACGGAACACTCACTGTGGTGTGGTTACACCTCTCGTGCCTGATTCAGGGGATCAGTAGTTCACGTCGACCATCACCATGCTCAACCTGCTCTCCGGTCAGGAGCAGGCGGCGGTCACTGAGGTAGTCATATTCGCGACGGGCAGTGCGCAGCAGGTCGAGATCCAGCTCTACCACCTGACGGCACTCTGCGCGCCCCGCTTCGAATAGCGTGCGCCCGAAGGGATCGATTGCTGCACTCCCACCGGCAAATACGAGGCCCTCATCGCCGTCGCCGACTCGATTCACCATCACCGCGAATGCTTGGTTTTCCTGAGCGCGAGCCATGATCGCGGTGCGGTGGACAGGGCCGTAGGGATCCATGTTGCCATTAGTGACCAGGATCAGCTCGGCGCCGAGTTGGCCGAGCGCCCGAGCACTTTCCGGCAACTCAATGTCGTAGCAAATCAGGATGCCGACACGGATGCCCTTCCAGAGCGCAGTGGCATAGCGGTCTCCTGGTTGGAACAGGCCGCGTTCCGACGGCCAAAGGTGAGTCTTGCGATAACTCAAGGCGATCCCTTGTGGGGTTACCAGCAAGGAGGTGTTGTAGAAGGTGCCGTTGTCGTTCTCAGCCAGGCCAACCAGCACTGAGACGTTCCGTTCGCGTACGGCGCGCTGCACGGCCTGCACACTTGGTCCGTTCAGGGGCTCGGCGACCTCGGCGAGCTGCTGCGCGCTGGCAAAACCCATCAACTGTGTCTCTGGAAAAATCAGCAGATCGGTATCCGCGGCGCAGGTAGCGATGGCCTGCAAGGTACGCTCTAGGTTATAAGCGGTATCGCCATCGCGACCGGTAAGTTGTACAAGTTCAATCTTCATCGGTGATCCTTTCACGTGTATTTGGGCTCGCAATCGCCAAACTGAACAGCACCCGCCAGGGCTGAATGGAGTATGGATAGCCATAAAACGGAAAGTAATCACTTCGATGGGGTAACCCCATATGGGTAGAAACGTGAGCATTACATTGCAGGACATGGCCTGGCACCAGGCGATTGGCAGGCTGATTGAGGCACTTGATCGTCCTAATTTCTGGCTGGCCCTGGTGCGTCTGTTGGATAGATACATTCCGGTGGACAGTTGGGTCGTGCTGATTTTCAGCAATGGCCGTCCGCAGGTGCTCGCAGAATGCCCAGGCAGGGATGGCGGGCCAGACCCGCTCTTTCAGGATTACCTCAAAGGCCTGTATCTGCTCGACCCCTTTTACCTGGCCAACCGAGAAGCACCGCAGAATGGTTTGTTTTGGCTTGCCGACGTGGCGCCGGAGTGCTTCGAACAAACCGACTACTACCAACGCTACTTCCGCCTCAATGTCGTTGCCGACGAAGTACATATAAACGTCCAGCTCGACGCAGAACGCACTCTCAGTCTGTCGCTGGGAAGTGAGTGTCTCTTCAGTGCAGAGCAGATCGCCCTACTCACACTCATCCAGTCCTGGGTTGCCGCCCTGATGCGTCAGCGCATGGCATTCGAGCGGGAGGCGCTGGAGCAGAACGCGTCGCCGACACCAAGTTGGCAGAGCTGGCTGGACTCCACGGACCAGCAGTTGGACACGCCGCTCTCCGCCCGCGAACTGGACGTCGGCCGGCTTATGCTCAGCGGCTGCTCGAACAAGGAGATCGCGCGCAAGCTGGCGATTTCCGCGGAGACTGTGAAGGTCCACCGCAAGCACATGTACAGCAAGCTCGGCATTAAATCTCAGTCCGAGCTGTTCTCACTGTTTTTGAACACGCAGAGCTAAATCCGTCGTTTCATGATGGTGTCTGTTCCCAAGACAATCGGCTTCGCCTCCGCCTCGCTTCCACATCAGACGAATGCCTACCTATCTCTCAAAGTCAGGCTTTATTGCGCAAAACTGAATGACTGCATTGGGTCGATTTCTGCCTGTCGCGACCGACGGAATTCGACGCAAAGCCGCCCTTCGTGGAGGGCGGAGATCGGCCAATAGCTGCCCTTCGCAAAGGGCATCTAGCGGCCAAAAGCAGACACTGGAAAGATCGACAAGACACGGGTGGCGCATGGTACTGAGAGTTTCGAGCTTTGCTCTATTGGCATGACAGCGCAGCTGAAACGTTACCGAATTAATTTTAACGTTGGACATACGTAGTGATCGTCAGCACGCCTGAAGACATTGGCCGCCAGACCGGCGCCATCGTGCTCGATCCGAAACTGGCGAACCAGGCGGTTTTCACCGCTGGCGACACCGCTACCTCCTCGCAACTGGCCGATACCGTCTATCGTTTGCTCACCCGCACCGTTGAGGATTTGATTGCGCGGAATTTCTATGACTGGGTTTTGATCGCATCGGTCACGGGATGCACCGTCCAGTGTTCGCGCGTAAGCATTCGGACCTATAAGGCACACTTATAGTCGATGGCATATTCACTATTATTTATAGTCCGGCAATGCTGTTTCACTCCCGTTATTACTTAGCTCGGGAGGGTGCCGTATGTTTCTTGCAGTTGGCCGCGACGACGAAGAGATCAATCTGCATTGGATGAGTTGTGTGGTCCCGAGACCGGTGGGGTGGGTTTCAACAGTTAGTGCGAGCGGCATACCGAATCTTGCGCCTTACAGCTTTTTCAATGCGCTGTCGGAGAACCCGCCAATTGTGGCGTTTGGCTCCAATGGTCGCCATGCACACGGAAGGAAAGACACCGCCAAGAACATCCTTGAAACCGGCCAATTCGTCTGCAACATGACCACCTTTGACTTGCACGCTCAGGTTCGCACGACCAGCGAAGGCGGCCGGCCCGACATCAATAAGTTCGAACGGGCCGGGTTGGATTTCGAAGCGTCCTCACTGGTGAAGCCTCCACGGGTCAAAGCCTCTCCCATCCACATCGAATGCGTGTTGTGGAAAACCGTTGAGCTTCCTTCGGAGCTGGAGGAGAACCTGCTGATCATCGGGCGAGTGGTTGGCGTCCACATTAATGATGCCTGCCTCACTGAAGGTCGAATCGACCTTTCCAGAATCCGGCCGCTCGCCAGGCTAGGTTATGGCCAATTCTCCACCCTCGGTGACATTGTCAAAGGTGGTGCGTGAGGAAATCGGCAAATTCCCGTGCGAGTTGCGAAGGCGCTTCCTGTGTGGGGAGCAAGAGCGCAACTTCGTATTTGATAGCGGGCGAAAAGGGTAAGAGCACCAGATTTTCCGTGAAGGGGCGACTGATCACCGGATCGACGATCCCGACACCCATGCCCGCGCTCACCAATTCGCAAGCCGTCGAAAAGAATTCCGTCTCGGCCACAACGTTCCAGGCTGATCCATGCGCGGAAAAAGCCATGGCCAACTGCTGGTAGATGGGGTCGCCTTTGAACAGGGAAACGAAAGGCACACCATCCAGGTCCGCTGGGGTAATCCGCTCCAGTTCTGCGAGAGGATGACCTGGCGGTACCATGCACCGACATTCGTACGAAATAACATGCATGTTCGAGGACGGGTAGTCGAGGGGAAGTTCGGCAATGGCCAGGTCGAATTGCTGCGTAGTCATCAACTCACGGACAGATTGAGAGTTTCGAGTGATGATTTTCAGCTCAAGTCCTGGGCGATCTTTCGCGAACTCGGCCATCAGGCGTGGCAACAGACTGATCGAGATGCTGGCATAGGCGGCGATTGCCAGATGGCCTCGTTTGCCGGTTCGGATTTCCCTAGCGATGCGATTGGTTTTCTCAACGGCCTCCAGCGCCCGCTCAGCCTCAACGAAGAACAGCCGGGCTTCCGGCGTAGGTTGCAATCGGCCTCCTTTGCGCACAAACAATGTAAGGCCCGTCTCATGTTCCAGATTGGCGATGGTGCTACTGACGGCAGGCTGGGAGATACCCAGCAACTCAGCCGCCCGCGTCATCGTGCCGTGAATCATCAACGTTCTGAAGCACTCAAGCTGCCGGATTCGCATGGATCATCCTATAGTTTTAGCTTATACCGAACCCAGTTTATATTATTGGTTTGCATAGTGATGCTGTGTTTTCCTTGAGTCCTGATAACCCGAAGCGCCGTTGATCAGTCTCAGACAGGAGAAAAAAACATGACCGCAATATCGTTGGTACATCCCGGTACGTTGACCCGCTTGCCTGCGCGACGGGGTGTCGCGATCAGGTTGAACCGTGGGCAAACCCTCAAACTGATCAATACTCATGGCCAGCAGGTTGTCGACACTTGGGCCTTCAACCCGGAGGACCTCTCGGAAGCCATGTCAATGGAGCACAGCCGTGCGTTCTGGTTGAAGCTGAACCCCAGCACGGGCGACAGTTTCCTGACCAATAAGCGGCAGGCAATTGTCACGCTTGCCGAGGACACAACACCCGGTGTGCACGACACGCTGGTCGCCGCGTGTGACCCGACGCGCTACGTGCAACTGGGGGTTGTCGGCCATCACGAAAGCTGCAATGAAAACCTTTTCCACGCCCTCGAAGTGCTCGGCCTGACCGTCCGCGAAACGCCAAGCCCGTTGAATCTCTTCATGAATGTTCCAGTCAGGCAGGACGGGCGCATCGAGTTCGCCACGCCAGTCAGTAAGCCAGGGCAATACGTGTGCCTCAGAGCCGAAATGGACGCTATTGTGGTGCTCTCTGCCTGTCCTCAGGACATTACGGCGGTTAACGGCATGCAGCCCCAGGATGTTCATTACAGCGTCTTCTAATGTCGAAGTACCTGCCGGTATGCGTTGTTGGCCGGCAGGCTGAAATCCGTTTTCAGCACACAATCAGGTGTGCGGAGAAAGCCATGCGCAAAATACCTCCACTCAGTTCTGTGCGCGCGTTTGAAGCGGTAGCGCGTCACCAGAGTTTTTCCGCAGCGGCCAATGAGCTTTCGGTCACCGTCGCGGCCGTCAGCCATCAGGTCCGGCAACTGGAAGACGGACTGGGGCAAAAGCTTTTGGAAAGGGGGCGAACCGTGACCCTTACGAACTCCGGCAAAGCGATCTATCCGCTATTGCGCGACGGCTTTGACCAAATTGCCCAAGCGTTTGCCCTGCTTGGATCGCCGAAAGCAGGGGATGCCATTGAGGTGTCCACCACGCGCGCGTTTGCGGAGCGATGGTTAATGCCGCGACTGGCGAAGTTTAACGCTATCTACCCCAACATCGTCGTGTCCATCCATGCCTCGGAGAAAGTCGTGGACTTGCGTTCCGAGCCAGTCGATCTGGCGATCCGTTATGGCCCGCTTGATGCGGACAGCCTGGCTGGGATGCTGTTTAAAGATCAATACATCGCAGTCGCGGACAAAAGCATTTGTCCCGCTGACCGTCCTGCGACCATCAGCGACTTTCACAATAGCTCGCTGCTTGCCTTCAAATGGAAGAATCAAGCGCTTGAAGCACCCTCGTGGTCAGCCTGGCTGGCGCGCGTGGACCACGACTTATCGCGGGACTTCCGGATTTCCTGGTACAGCGAAGAAACCCTGGCGCTGCATGCGGTTGAGCGCGGGTTGGGGCCTCTGTTGTGCAGCAATGTGTTGATCGACGAAGAGCTACGCTCCGGGAAAATGCAGCGAATACATGGTCCGAGCTTGCCGGGTTTCACCTACCACCTTATTGAACAGAGCCCCGGCAGCGCGCGCCGCAGCCTGGCGTTGTTCCGGGACTGGATCCTGAGCGAAGCCCAATCCTTCCGTGAAAATGCCCTCAATGAGAGATCAGCGCAAAATTCGGCGGTGATCGACTGATATCGCGCTACCGCGTGGCTGGCAAGCATGGGGGGCGAAGGCCTGCTTCGATCGCCAAGCATGCACCGAGCAATGCGTCGTCGCGGCCCTCGGTCGTCGCAAATAAGGTCGATGTGGCAAGGCCGATGCTGTCCTTGCCGGACGGAATGGCCACACCCGGCATATCCAGCAAACTGCCAATCATGGTCAGTGACAGGGTCTCGAGATTAACACGCGCGAACAGCTCGTCGTCCTCCGACAGTGACGCCATCGGCGGGGCGACATGCTTGACCGTCGGCAGGACCAGAATGGCGCCATCGAGCTCGTGTTCCATGGCTGTCATCAGCTCCGTGCGCAAATGGCGGATCCGGGATTCGCTGGCCGGTTCGATCTCTTTAGCCGCGCGCAGACGATGAAGTACGCGCCTGTCCATGCTGTGCCCTTGCGGACCTTCGACTATCGTTCCCAAAAGTCGCCATGCTTCAATTGCACCAAGCCAGCCCTCTCGCGCAATGAGTTCTCTGGTGCGGGCAACAGCCAGCACCGTCCGCCGCTCAACTTCCGCGCCGGCGGCTCGAAGCTGTTCCATCATCAAAACAAGGTTGTGCCGGACGGCGGGTTGCAACGCAGGGTCAGACATGACCCCGTCGTCGATCACAAAGCGCAGCCTGGAAAGGTCAGCTGCCTCGATGGCGACGTCCTGCATGCCACGCATCGCTGCATCCAACGCGACGCAATCCGCTACGGTATGGGCAAGCGGGCCCAGGCTATCGAGCGTGATAGCGAGGGGGTGCACGCCTGTCATGTTGTAGCGACCGGTGGAAGCCTTGTAACCGACCAGCGCATTGAACGCCGCCGGAATGCGGATCGAACCAGACGTGTCGGTGCCAATGGAGCAACTGACGATCCCGCGTTGCACAGCGATGGCCGAGCCCGAGGAAGATCCGCCAGGAACACGGCTTTCGCCAACTGGGACATCGCAGGTCGGAGTGCCGAAATGCGGATTCAGTCCGAGTCCGGAGTAAGCGAATTCCGTCAGATTAGTTTTCCCCAACGGGATCATCCCCAGTGCGCTCAACGCTGCAATAACGTGCGCATCCTCGACCGCAATCGGTGCATCGATGCGGGTTATGGAACCGGCGGTTGTTCGACTGCCGACGACATCCAGCAAATCCTTGACCGCGTAGGGAATCCCGTCGAAAGGGCTCAAAGGCGCCCCTTGCTGCCAACGTCGTGTCGAGGCTTTCGCATCGTCGAAAGCGCGCTGTTCCAGTACGGTAATGAACACATGCGCCGAGTTGTTGATCGCCGCTAGTGCAGATTCGATCAACTCATTCGGCGTCGTCAGGCCTTTTCTCAATCGCTCAGCGGTTTGCAGCAGGGTGATCATGTTTTTTCCTTTTTTTTTCGGCGATACCTGGTCATCAAGCAGGCGAAAGCTGACGTTGGCGATCTTCGACCAATTGCCTGACCAGCACTGCAATTGCATCAAATGCATCAGCGATCGACGCTTCGTGGCGGGTGTCGCCGAACTCCTGATAGTCGATGGAAATGACGTGAGTTTCGGTCACGCCCAAGTAATGAGCACAGGTCTGTATATGAGTATCGAGGTGGTTCATGGATTCGCGCACTCCACCTGGGCCAAATCCGAACTCCCCCCGGGAAGATAAAATAATCAGTTTTTTGCCGCTCATGATCGGTTCGAGTGGGAAATCACCGCGTTCAAGATCAAAGGTGAAGGTTTTGCCGATGCGAATGACTTTGTCGAACCAGGACTTGAGGGCTGCCGGCATTCCGTAGTTGTACATCGGCGTACCCATGACAATGACATCGGCGCGGTCAATCTCATCGATCAACTCATCCGAGAGGCGAATCTCCAGGCGTTTTTCCGGTGTCAATTGCTCTTCGGGAGTAAATACTGCGGCAATCCAGGCCTCAGTCGTGAACGGAGGAGGGTTGTGCCCAACATCACGGGTGATGACGTGAGTCTTTTCGTCGCGATCGACCCAGGCGTCGACAAATGCCTGGGACAGTTTGCGGCTCAGCGAACGATCGGATCGTGCACTGGCATCAATATGGAGAAGGGTAGTCATGTGATACTTCCTTTGCAGGTGAGGCGATATTGCCTTAATGGCTGCATTATTTGGCCACGACCATGGAGGGTCACGCTATTGACTAATATTTGAAGCGAGTTGAGTAAAGCTCAATCATTGAGCTTCATGTCCGGGCATGAATTCGCGCATGAATTGTTAACCGTTAGAAGCCATTTCATCGGGTAAATTGCTGCGCCATTGAGTAAAACTTAATGCGGTAATTTTTCTAAAAGCTCTTTTAGTTATTATCAATTACCTGAACGTACAGACCTCGCTTTAATAGTCCGGGGCGATTTACACGATCGCCGGTCAGCGAGGAAAACAACAATGTCAAACCATCGCAATGCTGAAAAAAAATTAACCAACCAAGCCAATTATGATGCGCTGGGCATCACGCCGGTGCCCGATAGTCAGCGTACGTCGACACCGCTGGACCAGTTCTGGATCTGGGCCGGAGCCAACGTCGCACCCATCAACTGGGTGCTCGGCGCCATCGGTATTCAGCTGGGTCTGAGCCTGTGGGAAACGTTATTCGTGGTGGTGGTAGGCAACCTCATGGGCGCGGCTCTGTTCGGCGGCATCTGCATCATGGGGCACCGCACCGGCGTGCCGCAGATGGTGCTATCACGATTGGCGTTTGGCCGTCGCGGCGCTTACCTCCCTACCATCATGCAAGTGCTCATGCCAATGGGTTGGGTGGCCACTAACACCTGGATCGTCCTCGATCTTGCCGTGGCGGCTCTGGAAAAAATCGGCATCAGTGGTGGTATGGAACTCAAGTATGGAATCGCTCTGGCGGTCATGATTCTTCAGGTGGGTATTGCGGCCTGGGGTTTCAATGCCATCAAGTGCTTCGAGCGTTACACCATGCCGGTGATTCTGTTAATCATGGTGGCAATGACCGCTCTGGCTTTTGCCCATGTGGATATCCAGTGGCAGGCGTCCACCCTTCAGGGTTTCGGCAAGCTGTCGGCAATGAGCAGCCTGATGACGGCGATCGGGATCGGCTGGGGTATTTCATGGCTGGTGTACGCGTCGGATTACACCCGCTTCACCCAGAGTCGATTGTCTGATGGTCAAGTTTTTCGATCGACGTTCCTAGGCATGTTTCTGCCCACTGTATGGCTGGCTTTTCTGGGCGCTGCCATTGCTTCGGGGGGCGGAGGTTCGGATCCTGCGCAATTGATCATCGCGGTGTTCGGCACGATGGCGTTACCGGTGTTGCTGGTGCTGTTGCATGGCCCGGTCGCCACCAACATCGTGGTTATTTATTCCGCAGCGCTGGCGACGTTGTCGCTGGATTTGCGTGTTCCACGCTGGGCGGTTTCGATGGTCTCAGGCGTGGTTGCGCTGTTGATGCTCTACCTGTTTCTGCAATCCGCCGAGTTTGTGCATGCCTTTGAAAACCTCATGGTCTTTTTTGTCGTATGGATCAGTCCGTGGGCGGGTATCACGCTGGTCGATTTCTTCCTGATTCGCCGTGGTCAGGTCGATTTGAAATCGCTGTATTGCCATCACTCTTTAAGTGCCTGTTCTGATGTGAATTGGAGAGGCGTATTTGCACTGGCCGTGGGCGTATTTGCAGCTTGGTTATTTCAGGTCGGAACAATTAAATCACTGCAAGGTCCGCTCGCAATGGCATTGGGCGGAATTGATTTGTCCTGGTTAGCGGGGTTTGGTGTGGGCGGCGGTATTTACTATTTACTGCATCGCTCACGCCGTGCAGAAGTTGTCAGCACTTCAGTGCTGGCCAAGTAATCGCTGTGTGTTCGTCTATTGAATGATTAGAGAGGAAACTGGGTATGACCCCTCTTGTACCCGGAACCCGAAGCCTGGTATCCGGCGCGAGCATAAGCCAGCGCGTGATCATCTCGGTGCGGCCGGGCGCCGGGACGTTCACCATCAACCCCCGAAACGGAAGCGACGCTATGAATAACGTCAGGATGGATAACATCAGTTGGGTCGACTATGAGCGCCGCGTGCAATCAGGCGCGGTGGTCATGCTGCCTATCGGCGCAACTGAACAACACGGACCTCATTTGCCCTTGGGCACCGACGCGT
This sequence comes from Pseudomonas sp. ERMR1:02, assembly GCF_002277815.1. Taxonomy (GTDB): domain Bacteria; phylum Pseudomonadota; class Gammaproteobacteria; order Pseudomonadales; family Pseudomonadaceae; genus Aquipseudomonas. Next base: position 36,591 of record NZ_NKJI01000025.1, on the reverse strand, counting down.
TGCTGGCCAGTGCAATCAGTGAAGATGTCGCCAAGATGATAGACGGCCTCGTCGCCCCGGCACTGTCCTACGGCTACAAGTCACAGCCAAAATGTGGAGGAGGCCAGCACTTCTGCGGGACCACCAGCGTGGACGGCGCCACTCTGATCGCCATGGTACGCGATGCCGTACGCGAGTTTCATCGCCATGGAGTGAAGCGTCTGGTGTTGGTGATCGGTCATTATGAAAACCAGTGGTTTGTCACCGAAGGCATCGAACTGGCCATGCGCGATATTGGTCCGAATAGCGGACTAGAAGTCATGCGCCTCGAGCATTGGGAATTCGTGAAATCACAGACACTCGACAAAATTTTTCCGGACGGTTTTCCTGGGATTGCGCTGGAACATGCTGCGGTCATCGAAACATCGATGATGCTGCATTACTACCCGCAGATGGTGTGCCTTGACCAGATTCCTGATCACGGACCGGCGCAGTTCCCAGTTTACGACATGTACCCCGCGCGCACTGAATGGGTACCAGCCAGTGGGGTGCTGTCATCTGCACTGGACTCAAGCGCGGAGAAAGGAAGGTGGTTGGTGAATGATGTTATCGGTGGTATCGCCCAAGCGGTACGATTCGAGTTCGGACTTGACTCGCTATAGGGACAGGCGACTTTCAGCGTCGCGGTGCATTGGTGTAATCGAGAAATTAACTGACTGATTCGTCCGTGCAAATAAATCTTCTAGAACCAGGTTTTTGGAAAGTCCCCAGCGCGACTGGTTCCAAAGCAGACTATTGCTGGCCTACTCTCGCGCAGCGGATCACACCCGAAACCCGCTGCGCGGAATGGAGCCACTGCCGATATTCGCCATCGAAGAGTTGCTGTCGCGGTTGATTATCGCTGGCCATATTGGTGGTTACACTCAGTTGATCGGAGTGCTGACGGGTGGCGTTTGCGTGTTAATCAATTTTTTACAATACGACGATTACTGGGATTTTACCGGCGCAGGCTGGTCAGTGGGTTTAGCAATAATTGTCTTGAGTTCTGCACTCATGGGGAATTTCAGGTTCAAGCCGTTAGGGGGGATAGGCTGAGTAAACCATTTATCGTAAATCGTGTTGATTTCACCTGAGACGAAAAGAGCTTTGATCGAATCATCGACGACTTTTTTGAGACTTGGATCACCTCGACGCATAGTACAGCCGTAGATTTCATTGGATTGCGGCGTTCCTGTGACCATCCAATCCTCTGGTTTCTTAGCTTTGGCCATCTCGCCTGCCAGCAACGCATCGTCTTGCATAAAAGCAATGGCACGACCGGACTCCAGCATTTGGTAAGACTCACCGATGTCTTTGGCAGAGATGACGTTCATGTTCATCTTTTTCTCGGCGTTCATTACCTTGAGCATCCGCTCGGCAGTGCTGCCAGCAGTTGTCACGACGTTCTTGCCGTTGAGATGGTCAAAGTCTTTGTAGATCGAATCCTTTCGGACCAAAAGTCGAGTGCTGGCTTCGAAGATGCCGATTGAAAATTCGACTTGCTGCGCTCTCTCTGCGGTATTGGTAGTAGAACCGCACTCCAGATCGACAGTACCGTTTTGCACAAGCGGGATGCGCGTTTGTGACGTCACCAGGTTGTACCGTACGTTCAGTTCGGGCATCTCAAGTTCTTGCTTGATAGCGTCGACAATTTTCAACTGGATGTCATGGGAGTAGCCAACTGGTTTGCCGGAAGCGTCGGCGAAGTAGGAAAACGGAATTGAAGAGTCCCGGTGGCCCAGGGTTATGGTCCCCGAGTTCTTTATTTTTTTAAGTGTTCCTGTAAGTTCGGCAGCTATTACTGGAGTAAAGGTCAACGCAGCCGTCAGAGTAACGCCCAGCATTGCAGGGAAGGTACGCATCAAAAGCTCCTCATAAGGGCAAGGCGAATCTTTTCCGGACTCGCCCATCTTTGGTTTGGCGAAAGGTCTCGCAGTTCCTGGCGTCTTGCTTATTGTTAGTGACGGTCCAACCAGACGGTCTGCGCATTACAGAATTCGCGCACACCGAAATGCGACAGTTCCCGGCCAAAACCGCTTTTCTTCACGCCGCCGAAAGTGACGCGTGGGTCGGTTGCGCAATAGCCATTGATGAATACGCCTCCGGTTTCCAGTTCGCCGGCCAGCTTCTGGGCCAGTTCGACATTGCGTGTGTAGATGGTCGAGGCAAGCCCGAATTCACTATTGTTGGCCAGCTCCAGTGCGTGTGCGGCGTCCCGCGCGGTGATGATCGAAGCCACGGGCCCAAATAATTCCTGTTTGAATGATGTCATCTGGTCGGTGACATCACCGAATACCGTCGGCTCGTAGAAGTTACCAGGGCCTTCGGCCTTTCTGCCTCCCAACAACAAGGTCGCACCTTCTTCCAGGGTGTCTCGGACCTGACGATCCAGTTCATCGCGCAGATCAAAGCGGGCCATGGGTCCTATGTAAGTGTCTGTGGCCAGTGGATCGCCGATGACCAACTTGGAGGTGGATTCGACAAACTTGCGGGTAAACTCCTCGACAACACCTTGCTCCACAATCAGGCGTTTGGCAGCCGCGCAGACTTGTCCGGTGTTTTGGTATCGGCCAACCACAGCAGCTTTCACAGCTTCGTCCAAGTCGGCGTCGTTGAGCACAATGAAGGGATCTGAGCCACCCAGCTCCAACACGCACTTCTTCAAGGCTGCACCCGCCTGCGCGCCGATAGCCATGCCCGCTCGGACGCTGCCAGTGAGCGTGACCGCGGCAATGCGAGTATCTGTTATCGCAGTGGAGACACCGTCGGCCGTGACATTGATGACTTCAAACACGCCTTCGGCAAAGCCGGCGCGTTTGAACGCATCTTGCAGCAGGTAGGCACATCCCATCACGTTCGGCGCATGTTTTAAGACGTAGGTATTTCCGGCAATCAACGCAGGAACGGCGCCGCGCAGCACCTGCCAGATGGGAAAGTTCCACGGCATCACGGCGAGAATCGGACCCAGTGGACGATACTCAATTCGTGCCTTACCGCCCTCGACCTGTGTGGGTTCGGCGGTCAGCATGGCGGGGCCGTGTTCGGCGTACCACTCGCAGAGCTGCGCACACTTTTCAATCTCACCGCGCGCCTGAGTGGTGGGTTTGCCCATCTCTTGCGTGATCATCTTCGCCATCGTTTCTGCGTTGTCGCGTAATGCCCTCGCCAAAGCGATCAGTGCTTGCGAGCGCATTTCGACGGGTTGGCTACGCCAGGTGGAAAACCCTGTAATCGCACGTGACAGTGACGCCTCCAGTTCCGCTGCGGATTCGAAGGGGTACTGGCCGATCTGCTCACCATTGGCGGGGTTGATCGAAATGGCATGGGTAAGGCTGGAAACGTTAGTCATGACACCGTCCTGCTGGGTGGGATTGGATGCATAGCTTCTAAGCAACAGCGCCGGTGTTGAATCAGATCGCGCGAGCCAAAATGGATTGTGCGCGACCAATAACCGGCGCATCGACCATTTGCCCATCCAGCACGAAAACGCCTTCACCTGAGCGAGCGGCTTCGATAATGCATTGCGCCCAGTGCAATTCTTCCAGGCTGGGTTTTAGCGCCTGATGAATGATCGCGACTTGGGTTGGATGGATACACAGCGCGCCACCAAAGCCCATGTCGCGTGCAAAATGAACAGCGCGCAGCAGCCCTGCGGTGTCCTGAATCGACGCAAACACGCCGTCCAGCGCTGGAGCGAGCGCTGCAACTCGGGTGGCGAGCAAAACGGAGTAGCGAGCATGGCTAAGGATTTCTTCAGCAGCAGGGCTGCCAGTAGTCAGGTTCAGGTCCAGACCCAGATCCAGACTGCCGAACGACAAGCGTTCAACGCCTAGAGTGCCGGCAATCTCGTTGAGTGCTGACAAGCCCTTGGCGCTCTCGATGATTGGCCAAATCGGTTTTTCGGTACCAGCAGCAGTGATGACCTGTTCCGCGCTTTCTGCTTTGGGTAGCAGAATTCCGATCACGCCGGCGTGGCGCCGGCAAAGGTCCAGATCCGCAACATGCGCCCAGTGATCCGGGGCATTCACACGGACCAGAATCCGTGCATCCGGAGCTTCGCTCAGGAAAGCGTCAAGATTATCCCTCGCCTGCTCCTTGAGGTTTTCTTGCACGGCATCTTCCAAGTCAACGATGACCCGATCCGCACCAGTGGCAATAGCTTTTGGGATGCGCGCTGGTCGAGTGGCCGGCACAAACAGGGCGGAGCGAACAATTGATTGGCTCATGGCGTTGCTCCATTGCTGAACTCGATCTCTCCGATCTGTGCTGTGCCGTCCTGATTACCAGCCCAAACCTGCGCCTTGCCGTTTTCGATTAGACGTCCGCCCACCTCGAAAGGCTGTGGCGAAATCAGCGGCCGTACTCCACGGAAAGTGAAACGCTCCAGGCGCGCAGTTGGATGCGCTTTGGTGAAGGCACGCAAGTTCAACGTTGCGATCAATGGACCATGTACCACCAGCCCTGGATAACCTTCGCTCTCTGTCACATAAGGCCAGTCATAGTGAATTCGATGGCCATTGAAGGTGACTGCGGAATAACGGAACAGCAGGGTTGGGGAAGGCTCGATCCGTTCCTGCCATTGGCCTTCAGGTAACGTTTCGGTGCCCTGCAGTTTGGGCGGGGTAGGTTCGCGGTAAACAATGTCCTGTTCATCTTGCAGGGCGAGTTTGCCGTCCTGGAAAAACTCATGACGTACCGTGACGAACAGCAAGGAACCCGTGCGACCGTGCTTCTCCTCGACGTTGAGGATGGTCGATAGACAGGTCACTTCAGCCTCCACTTTTATCGGCTGGTAAAACTCGATTCGGCTGCCCGCCCACATGCGATTGCGGTTATGGGCCGGCGGCAAAAAGCCCCCAAGCGCTGGATGGCCATCCGGCCCCAGTTCGCTGGCACCCACCGGCTCCTGAAAAAATGCCCAGTGCCACAGGGGCGGCAGTGGCTCACCGGGTTGTGGAGCCGACTCGCCCAATGTCGCGGCAATGCGTCTGACCAGAGTGAAACTGATCCGGTCCTGGCTTTCCTGACGTCGTCCAATCCAGGCGGAAAAATCGGAACTGCTCATATTCTTTGCTCCAGTCGGTCAGTGATCAGGCCAGGGCAGCCATTTCTGGAATCGCTTCAAAAAGATCCGCCACCAGCCCGTAATCGGCCACCTGGAAGATCGGCGCTTCTTCGTCCTTGTTGATCGCAACGATCACTTTGGAGTCTTTCATGCCGGCCAGGTGCTGGATCGCGCCGGAGATACCGACCGCGATGTACAGCTGTGGAGCAACGATCTTCCCGGTCTGACCGACCTGCATGTCGTTGGGTACGAAACCTGCGTCGACCGCGGCGCGGGAAGCACCGACAGCAGCGCCCAGCTTGTCGGCCAGGGCGTACAGGTGTTTGAAGTTGTCGCCGTTCTGCATGCCGCGACCGCCGGAAACGACGATCTTGGCAGCGGTCAGTTCCGGACGGTCGGACTTGGCCAGTTCTTCGCCAACGAAGCTGGAAGCGCCAGCGTCATGGGCAGTGGCAATGACTTCAACGGCAGCCGAACCACCTTCAGCGGCAACCGGATCGAAACCAGTGGCACGCACGGTGATGACTTTCACCGCAGCGCTCGATTGCACGGTAGCGATAGCGTTACCGGCGTAGATCGGGCGCTTGAAGGTGTCAGCGCTTTCGACCGAGATGATCTCGGAGATCTGGTCAACATCCAGCTGAGCGGCAACGCGCGGCAAGATGTTTTTACCGTTTGAGGTGGCGGAGGCCAGGACATGGCTGTAAATCGATTGCTGCTCGATCACCAGGCTGGCGACTAAAGGGGCGACATTTTCTGGAAGCAAGTTGGCGTATGCAGCGTTGTCGGCCACCAACACTTTTGCCACGCCAGCGATTTTTGCCGCGGCTTCAGCTACGGCACCCACGAATGCGCCGGTTACCAGCACGTGGATGTCACCACCGATTTCGGTAGCGGCAGCCACAGTGTTTAGCGTGGCTGGAGCCAGCACTTTGTTGTCCTGCTGGTCATTTGAATAGTCAGCAATAACCAAGATAGTCATTTAGATCACCTTCGCTTCGTTTTTCAGTTTCTCGACCAGTTCAGCCACCGACTTGACCTTGATACCCGCGCTGCGTGCAGTAGGCGCTTCGACTTTCACGGTCTTGTTGGTGGAGGCGGTGGAAACGCCCAAAGCGTCCGGAGTCAGCACTTCGAGAGGCTTCTTCTTGGCTTTCATGATGTTTGGCAGGGACGCATAGCGCGGCTCGTTCAAACGCAGGTCGGTGGTGACGATGGCCGGCAGTTTCAGGGAAACTGTCTGTGCGCCGCCGTCGACTTCGCGAGTCACGGCAACGCTGTCGCCGCTGATTTCGACTTTGGAGGCGAACGTACCCTGACCGTAGCCGCTCAATGCAGCGAGCATCTGGCCAGTCTGGTTGTTGTCGCTGTCGATGGCTTGTTTGCCAAGGATCACCAGCTGAGGCTGTTCCTTGTCGACCACCGCTTTCAACAGCTTGGCAACGGCCAGGGAAGTCAGGTCTTCAGCGGATTCGACGAGGATGGCGCGGTCGGCACCCAGAGCCAGCGCAGTGCGCAGTTGCTCTTGAGCGGTGGACGGGCCGGCGGAGACGACGACGATTTCAGTCGCAACGCGCCCTTCTTTTATAGAGAGTTCTTTCAGGCGTACGGCTTCTTCCACTGCGATTTCGCAGAACGGGTTCATCGACATCTTGACGTTGGTGAGGTCGACGCCCGAATTGTCTGCTTTGACGCGAACTTTCACGTTGTAGTCGACTACTCGTTTCACAGCTACCAGGATCTTCATTGGGCAGTGTTCTCTCAAAAACTTTGATCGTTGCAGGCAGGCCTTTTGTTTTCAGATCAAGGCTAAATCGCCCCGGCAGTGCGCATTTGTTCAATACGATCCGTACCCAGCCCCAGTTCCCTGAGCACCTGTTCGGTGTGCTGGCCGAGGCCCGGTACGGCATCCATACGTGGCTCGAACGCGCTGTTGCTACCGGGAGGTATCAAGCTAGGAACGGTGCCGGCAGAGGTTTCGACTTCCCGCCAGCGATCACGCGCCTGAAGTTGCGGATGGTCCCAAACACCTTGCATGTCATTGACCCGAGCATTAGCAATTTGCGCATGCTCCAACCGATCAAACACGGCATCGAAATTGAGTGTGGAGAACGATTCAACGATGAGTGCCCGCAGCGCTTGGCGGTTTTCGACGCGCTTGAAGTTGGCAGAGAAACGTTCGTCTTTCGCCAGTTCAGGAGTAAGCAGTACCTTGTCGCAAAACAGCTGCCACTCTCGCTCGTTCTGCAAACCCAGCATTACTGTTGTGCCGTCACCGATGGGGAAGGGGCCATAGGGGTAGATCGTGGCGTGCGCGGCGCCGGCGCGGGGGGGAGGTGTAGCGCCGTCGTAGGCGTAGTACATCGGGTAATTCATCCACTCGACCAGGCTTTCCAGCATCGACACATCGAGGTGGCTACCTTCGCCAGTGCGTCCACGCAACAGCAAGGCGGATAGAATTCCGGTGTAGGCGTACATGCCGGCCGCGATATCAGCAATCGAGCAACCGGCCTTGGCCATTTCTTCCTCACCCGGTCCGCCGGTGACCGAAAGGAATCCACCTTCGCTCTGTATCAACAAGTCATAGGCTTTTTTCTTTTCATAGGGGCCGCCTGCGCCGTAGCCTGAAATGTCACAGACAATCAGGCGCGGAAACCGCTGATGCAAAACCTCAAATGAAAGTCCCATTCGTGCTGCCGCACCCGGCGCCAGGTTCTGCACCAGGACGTCGGCGGTGGCCAGCAAACTGTCCAGCACCTCGGTGGCCGAATCCTGTTTCAGATCGAGGGTCAGGCTTTCTTTCGAGCGATTGGTCCAGACGAAGTGCGAGGCGAGACCGTTGACGCGTTGGTCGTAACCTCTGGCAAAGTCCCCCGTGCCGGGGCGTTCGACCTTGATCACACGCGCACCAAGGTCGGCCAGTTGACGGGTGCAGAAGGGCGCCGCAATCGCATGCTCAAGGCTGACGACGGTAATGCCATCGAGCGGACGGATACCTTTGGGTTGGCTCATGATTATTATCTCTCTTGTCATGGCTCCCCAGTCGCGCCTGCTTAAGCCGACGCACTGGGCTTTACGCTGTTCCTTTAGAAGGAGCGCGGCAGTTCAAGCAGGTGTTCGGCAACGTACGACAGGATCAGGTTGGTGGAGATGGGAGCAACCTGATACAGACGGGTTTCACGGAATTTGCGCTCGACGTCGTACTCGCAGGCAAAACCAAAACCGCCGTGAGTCTGCAAGCACGCATTGGCGGCTTCCCAAGAGGCTTTCGCCGCCAGGTACTTGGCCATGTTGGCGCTGGCCCCGGCGTTGATGCCGCTGTCGTATTCCTCGCAAGCACGCCAGCGCATCAAGTCAGCCGCTTCGATTTCAATGTGTGCTTCAGCGATGGGGAACTGAACGCCTTGGTTCTGCCCGATAGGGCGTCCGAACACGACGCGATCACGCGCATAGGCGCTGGCTTTTTCGATAAACCAGCGACCGTCGCCAATGCATTCGGCGGCGATCAGTGTGCGTTCAGCATTCAGGCCATCCAGGATGTAGCGGAAACCTTTGCCTTCCTCGCCGATGAGGCTATCGGCAGGAATTTCCAGGTTGTCGAAGAACAGCTCGTTGGTTTCGTGGTTGACCATGTTGGCGATAGGTTGCACGGTCAGGCCGTTACCGATGGCCTCACGTAGGTCGACGAGGAAGATCGACATTCCTTCGGACTTTTTCTTCACGTCGGCCAAAGGGGTAGTACGCGCTAGCAGGATCATCAGGTCGGAATGCTGAATTCGCGAGATCCAGACCTTCTGCCCGTTAATGACGTACTTGTCGCCGCGTTTGACCGCTGTGGTCTTGATCTTTGTGGTGTCGGTGCCGGTAGTAGGCTCGGTCACACCCATTGATTGCAGGCGCAATTCGCCGCTGGCCAGTTTCGGCAGGTAATAGCTTTTCTGCGCTTCGCTACCGTTACGCAGCAGGGTGAACATGTTGTACATCTGCCCGTGGACGGTGCCGGAGTTACCACCGCAGCGATTCACTTCTTCCAGGATTACTGAGGCCTCGGCCAGTCCGAGGCCGGAGCCGCCATATTCGACAGGAATCATCGCGGCCAGCCAACCTGCGTCCGTCAGGGCCTTGACGAAGGTTTCCGGAAAGCCTTTTTCTTCGTCGACTTTACGCCAGTAAGCCGCATCGAATTCAGCGCAAAGAGCGCGTACGCCCTCGCGGATGGCATTGAGTTCGTCAGAGTTGCGGTCAGTCATTATTATTCTCCTCAACGCGTCACGCATGACAACTGCCCTGCGTGACCGGATACGGGCATAGAATTGTCAGATCGGGTTGAAACCCAGCGCAGCACGAAAGCGATTTTTGACGTAGTGACCATCACGCGGTGGTAGCACGCGTGGCGGGTTTTCCGCTTTGATCTTGATCGTTGCGAGCTTGACGCCATCGCGTGTTGCGAAGCGCTCGCGCAGGTTGTGTACGCCTTCCATGTCACGGATTTCATCGGTCCAGCTGAAGCCGCAAGTTTTCGCGACCTGGTCCAGGGAAATTCCAAACCCCGCATGGCTGACCTGCATACCGGTCTCGCCAAAGTGACCGTTATCCAACACCGCAATAGTCAGGTTGGCGGGCTTTTGAAGCGCGACGGTGGCCAGGGCGCCGAAGCCCATGAGCAACTCACCATCACCGGTGATTACCACCACCGACTTGTCAGGCTGTGCATTAGCCAGACCCAGGCCAACCGTAATGGCACTGCCCATGGCGGCCCAGAGGTAATAATTCAGATCATTGTCCCCAGCGGCCATGACGTCATAGGACGCCGAGCCCAGGCCGGTCACGACCAGCACGTCTTTGCGGTCGGCCAGGAGGGTTTTAACCACTTCGCGGCGGCACAGAATGTGGTTTGCGCTTACTTGACCCATTTCTTTTCTCCAATCAGGCGCTGACCGAGCAGCAGGGCAGTGGAGGAATCTCCGTTGAATGCCATGGTCGCGGCACCGTGAAGAAGTGGAGCGACGTCTTCCGGGACGTCCGCGCGCCAGGTCATGACCTTCATCAGGTTCAGAGAGGCTTCGGTTGCCTGACCCATAGGGTTCTGCCACGCGTTGAATTCGGCCCAGTCGCCACGCATGGTGACAACCATCAACAGCGGGAAGCCGGCGCAGACTTGAAGAGCCAGAGTGTTGATGCAGTTTCCGACGCCGCTGGACTGCATCAAGAGGGCTCCGCGCTCCCCTCCAAGCCAGGCGCCAGCAAGATAGCCGATGCCTTCTTCTTCAGTGGTAAGGACGACGGCCTTGATGTCGGGGTCTGCATAGGACATTCGGATGGCCGCGGAATGGCCTGCGTCCGGTACGAAGACCACGTGTTTGACGTTGTGGGCCTTGAGCACGCGGAACACGTCCTCCTGCCAATCCTGTCCTACGGTTTGTTCAGCTTCTGTTGACATACCCATCTCCCAAGCAGTGCTGCTTTTGTGTTTTCACACATTCTGGGAGGGATGGAGGAGAAGGACGACTACCGTTTTTGTCTTTGAGATATGCCCATTTTGTATAGCTGGTTGAGGTGTGCGTGGCATGCCGGGCAAATGCGATAGCCACGCTTTATGGGAAGGGAGAATGATCAACGCACAGAGGTGCAGAATGTACGGATCGCCTCGCAAGCCCGGCGCAATGAAGCATCGTCCAGTGCATAGGCAATACGAATGTAAGGACCAAGGCCAAAAGCACTGCCATGCACCACGGCCACATCGGCCTCATCGAGTAGCGCATGTGCAACATCTTCGTCGGTGTGCAGTACTCGGCCACCCGGTGAGGTACGGCCGATCAATCCGGCGCAGGAGGCGAACGCGTAAAAAGCCCCTGCCGGACTGACACATTCAAGACCTTGCGTGTTGTTCAGCAGCGCCACCATCAAATCGCGACGACTCTGGAAAGCGGCACGGCTTTCACGGATAAAGTCCTTGGGGCCGTCCAGAGCAGCAATTGCGGCTTGTTGCGAAATCGAGCTGGCGCCAGAGGTTTGCTGACCTTGCAGTTTTTCCATAGCCTCCAGCAGCCAGCGTGGTCCCGTAGCAAAGCCGATGCGCCAACCGGTCATGGCATAGGCCTTGGACACACCGTTCATGGTCAGGGTTCGCGGTGCCAGCCGCGGTTCGACCTGGGCCAGGGTATGGAAAGTTTGGTCGTCGAAGATCAGATGCTCGTAGATGTCATCAGCCAGAATCAGCACGTGAGGATTAGCCAACAACACCTCAGCCAAAGCTTGCAGTTCGTCCCGGCTGTACACCGCGCCGGTCGGGTTGGACGGCGAATTGAGGATTAACCAGCGGGTATGCGGCGTGATCGCCGCGGCCAACGCGGCTGGTGTTAGCTTGAAGCCGGTCCTTGAATCGCACGTCACGATCCGGGCCTCACCTCCACACAATTGAACCATCTCCGGGTAGCTGACCCAGTACGGCGCCGGCACGATGACCTGATCGCCCTCATTAAGGGTCGCAGCCAAGGCGTTGTAGATCACCTGTTTGCCACCGTTACAGACGAGGGTGTCCTGCCAGGTGACATCCAGACCATTCTCGCGGTGGAACTTGGCGGCCACCGCTTCTCGCAGTGAACGGACCCCGGCAACTTGGGTGTAGCGGGTATGGCCGTGCTCGATGGCGATGATTGCCGCTTCGCGAACATGCTTGGGCGTATCGAAATCTGGCTCGCCGGCGCATAGCGAAATGATCTTCGCGCCTTGTGCCCGACGTTCCGCCACACGGTCCATGATCCGATAAGTCGCTGATGGTCGTGCGCTGGCCAGACGTTGATTCAGTCGTTGGATATCGACGCTCATGCGCGGGTTCTCCACTCAGTCAGGTTCATCAGTTCCAGTGTCGAACGGCCTTCGGTCAATGCCTGCATCATCTGCGCTTCCTTGCTCGCGCGCGCCTCGCCTTCAGCCAGAGTGCGTGCCGCATCCGCCTTGGGAATGATGATCACGCCGTCATCGTCGGCCACCACCAGATCGCCTGTGCAACGTGTGCACCGTTGAAATCAAACGCTTGGCCCACCGAGGGAGCGCTGGCCTTAACGGTGCCTTTGACCGAGATGCCGCGGGCAAATACTGGAAACTGACGTTTCTTGAGGGCCGCTATATCGCGAACGCCACCATCAATCACAAGACCGACCACGCCAGCCGCTTCAGCCGCCACGGTTAGCACTTCGCCCCAGTAACCGGCGATGAAGCTACCTGTACCTACAACCAATACACTGCCACGAGGCACTCGTTCCATGGCCAAGTGCAGAGCGAGGTTGTCACCCGGCGAACATTCCAGCGGGTAGGCGGGGGCAGCGATGAAGGCGCCGTCCCAAATTGGACGGATCGCACTGTCGACCGCACAAGGAAGATGGGACGCTTCATACAGCGTCGAGCTGCCCAACACTTTTGCACGTTCGTGGAAATTCAGGGGGAGGGGGAGCGTGGTCATCAGACTTTCCTCTGCAAGCTGTGGTAACCCAATGCGGCCCGGGCTTCTTTAAGGGTTTTGCCTTGAGCGATCAGGGCGCGAATGTCGGCTTCGACCGATTCGATCTGACGAGCACACGCAGCCACTTCAGCTGCACGAGCGCGGGGGACGATCACCACGCCGTTGGCGTCGGCGACCACGATGTCGCGAGCACATACTCGAGCGGCGCCGATGGACACTGGCTGGTTGACCGACTGAACCTGTACACGGTCTTTGCCGGTGCGCATGAAGCGGCCTTTGCTGAAGATCGGGTAGCCATCGCCCAGTGCTTTGTTCACGTCACGGCAACACCGTCAATGACAGTGGCAGCGATCTGCCGAGTACCGGCGTATTGGGTCATGATGTCGCCCCAGACGGTGCAGTCAGTGCGGCCACCGTTGTCGATGACCACCACATCGCCGGGTGCCACGTCTTCGATGAAATCGCCTACTGTGCCCGGAGGTACGCTGGCCGTGACGTACTGCACGGTGAAGGCCGGGCCGACGATAACCTTGCTGTAGTTGTCCAGCGGCGCCACGCCGAGGCATGGACCGGGCAGGCCTAGTTTGTCCAGGGCATCGGAGACGCCTGGGGTGTCGAGGCCTTCAAATAAGGCGACCAGGGTTTGATCTTCAAGATTCATCAGGCGTGCTCCACGTGGATCGCTTCGAATTGGGTGTCATGCATGACCTCGGCTACCGAACGGCCGCTGCGCACTGCCTCGACCATTGCGTCCTGGCGGCGGGCGATGCGCTCGCCAAGGTCGACCACTTTCTCGATATAGGCTTGTGGGACGAACACAGTTCCGCAGGTATCGGCAATGACATAGTCGTCTTCACTGACGTCGACGCCGGCCACTTTTATGGTCACGGCCGCGTCGATCTGAATGACTCGATTGCGGGCACTGATCATGGTGACCCCGCGTCCGTAAACCGGGTAGCCAATCGACTCGCTGCCATCGATGTCTCGACTGAAACCATCGATCACAGTGCCGCGTACTTTCTTGCGGGCCGACGCGTTGGCCAGGATGTCGCCCCAGCAGGAGATGCCCTCGATACCGCCGGCGATCACTAGTACACGGTCGTCACTATCGATCTGTTCAACCACTGGGGTAATCAGATGCACTGTAGGTGCACTGTCAGATTTCCGGGCCAGTTGTACCGTACTGGCGCGGCCAACGATCTTTGGGCAGTTCCACAGTGGGCGCAGCCCCACAGTGGCGCCAGGCAGGCCAAGGAAGTCGAGCGCATCGGACACCGTGTTGGTATCCAGCGCTGCCAAGCGATTTAGCAAACTCTCATGGATCATGGGGTAGCCCCTCTAGTGACGAGGCGCCCAGTGTCGGTGAGACAATTTGATAGGTATATTACTAATCACAGAAGCATTAGATACGTTAAACCTATGGATTAATCATGATCAACTTTCGTCTGATTCGTCATCTCTGGTTGTTTCTGGCGGTTGCCGAAGAACAGAATTTTGGCCGTGCGGCCAAGCGTTTGGGAATGTCCAGCCGCCGTTGAGCGAGCAGATTCAGGTACTGGAGCAGGCGCTCAAGGTCAAATTGTTTGACCGCTCGCGACGTGGTGCAAAGTTGACGCCGGTGGGGCGGCGATTCTGCCGGCCGTGCGTAAGTTCGCCGACCAACTTGAGCGCCTGGAACTTGCCGTGGAAGAGGCAGTGGCGGGTCAGTCGGGGATGTTGACCATTGGAGCGATTTCCACGGCAATGTTCGATGTCTTGCCGGGGTTGATCGAGCAATTGAAGAACGACTATCCGCACCTCACCGTGTCTGTGCGGGAAATCGACAGCGTTGAAGCCGTTCCGGCGCTGGAAGCCGGAGATATCGACTTGGCGTTCGCCCGCCTGGATGGTGATTTGGGAGCCTCGATCAAGTCACTGCCGCTGTTGGAAGATCGCCTGGTGGTGGCTTTGCCCAGTGATCACCCCTTGGCTTCGCGCACTCGAATCAGTCTGTCCAGTCTGTCCAACGAGCCTTTGGTGATGTTTTCCCGAAAGGTCAGCCCGGTGTATTTCGACAATCTCATCGCCACCTGCCGAGCCAGTGGTTTTTCCCCTCGCGTATTGCATGAAGTGCGCTCTGTCGCCTCTCAGATCGCCTTTGTCAGCTACGGTCAGGGCATCGCACTGGTGCCAGCGTCGCTGAAAAAACTGGCCCCCGACAACGTAGTGTTTCGACCGCTTAGTCAGAAGCTCAACGTCGTCACGACTGCGGTAGCCTGGAATGCTGATCGGCCTAATCCGCAGGTGGAAGAAATAATTGACCGGTTGCGCACTAAAACGCGCTCCCCAATCAAAAAAAGAGCCCATGGATGATCATGGGCCCTTTTAAATAATCGCAGTAATCGTCCGTGATTCAGATCCCGGCAGCCTGTGATTTGACGCGGTCCCTCAGCCCGGTGCGCTCTTCGATCTCACCAGATCCGCTGATGTAACCATAGCGGGACAGGTTCGGCATCAGCATTGCGGCGATGAAAGTAATGGTTACTACGGCCGCGACGTAGAAGAAGAAATATTCCTCAATCCCCTGTGAGCGAAGCGACAAGGCGACGTACTCGGCGGTGCCGCCGAACGCCGCGTTACCGACGGCATAAGGAAAGCCCACTCCCAATGCTCGAACCGCTGGCGGAAACAGTTCAGCTTTGACGATACCGGCAATCGGGGTATACAGCGACGCGATAGCCAAACCGCCAAATACCAACAGGAACGCTGTAAACGGACTGCTGACTGATTGCAGTGAATAGAGCAGAGGGATCACCATCAGCATGGCCAATCCGGAAAACATCAACATGTGAGCCTTGATCCCGATACGGTCGGCGAGCAGACCAAAGATTGGCTGGCAGAACATAAAGCCAACCAGTGCCGCCGTCATGATGAAGCTCACTGTTTCCGGGCTAAACCCCGCAGAGATCACCAGGAATTTCTGCATGTAGGTAGTGAAGGTGTAGAAGTAAGCGAACCGCCAATGGTAAACGCTACCACCAGTGCCACTGCGCGTTTATGTTTGAACATGCCGCGCAGCGAACCGGCATCTTTACGGTTCATGTCTTTTTTGGTGGCGGTTTCATGCATCGCGCGGCGCAAATACACGACCACGATAGAACTCAGGGCACCGATGAAAAACGGAATTCTCCAGCCCCATTCGCGCAGTTCCTCGCCGGTAAGCGTTTGTTGAAGTATGACCACGGTCATCAGGGCAAGAAGCTGACCTGCGATGATGGTGAAGTACTGGAACGATCCATAAAAACAACGACGACCAGGTGTCGCGATTTCACTGATGTAGGTGGCACCTGTGCCGTACTCGGCGCCTACGGACAGGCCCTGAATCAGTCGGGCTACCACGAGCAAACCGGCGCAGCCACACCGATGGTTTCATAGGTTGGCATGACGGCAATCAGCAGGGAGCCGGCGCACATCATGAACACCGAGATAATCATCGACACTTTTCGGCCGCGAGTATCAGCGATCCAGCCGAAAATCCAGCCACCGAGAGGACGCATGAAAAAACCGACGGCAAAAACGCCGGCTGTAGCGAGCAGTTGGCTCGTGGTGTCACCTTTGGGAAAAAACGAAGCCGCGAAGTAGATGGCGGTGTAGGCGTAAATGAAAAAGTCGTACCACTCCACAAGATTACCCGAACAGGCACCCATGATTGCTCTGACGCGATTCGGACTTTTCATCTGATCGGCCTTTGCAGTGTGGATTGTTGAGTCGCTGGTTGATGCGAACATTTAGTTCACCCTTTTTCAAGGCAAGACGATACGAGGCGCACGCTGATGCGTGTCCGACGTTGCTAGCTCGATGTGTTGATCTGCTTAACGCAGCGGCTGTAATCCTGTGTTGGCCAAGGCACATGAAGAGGGGGGATGTACGCGAGAGGTCAGCTGTTCGCTGAGCGTGTAAGGCGGGTCGGTCAGGTCACGAGAAATGAAGTAAGTCATGGCGCAAGCCCTCGAATCTTATTCTTGTAGTCAGTCGATCAGCTCTTGGCGTCGACGTTGATTGCACGCTACCGCAGAGTCACGAGGGTAATAAGCCGTCAGCCAGGCCTAACTGATATACCGAAATTTTATAGCTTGCCTCGCAGCCCCGGCGGGGCAAGGTACACAGCCTGCTCACAAGCCTGCATGTCCTACGCAACGGGGGAATGTGGCATTCCCGGTGACGCTAATGCGTTTACACTCACACTAGTTTCGACGCATTTCGCGCCGAGCCCGATTCGACTGGCCCGCTAATGGATGTCGTTCAACTCAAAACACTGATCCATGTTGCCGAGCTTGGCAGTCTCAGCAAGGCCTCTGACCGCCTTCACATTGCACAACCGGCCTTGAGCAGACAAATTCGTTTGCTGGAAAAAGAACTCGGAACCTACCTCTTTGATCGGCATGGTCGAGGCATGGAAATCACCGATGCCGGCCGTGAAGTGTTGGCGCATGCCACCGAATCATGGAAGAGATGGAATCCATTCGAAGTTCGGTTGTGGGCGGGAAGTCTTCTTTTCGGGGCACAGTGGTAATCGGTACAACGCCGACGGTAGCGGAAATTGTCACTGTTCCGTTGGTTCGAAAAATCAAGGAAGAACACCCGAATCTAGCCATCAGATTTTCCTCGGCCTTCAGCGGTTACCTGCTGGATTGGGTTCAGCGTGGCGAATTGGAGCTTGCGATTTCTTATGACCCGCAACCGCTACATACGCTTCGAATCGTGCCGGTGATGATGGAAAACCTGCTGCTGGTTGGTCCCGCCAGCGCTGACCTGCGCATTGATACGCCAGTGTCTTTCGAATCTTTGGCGGACCAACAATTGGTATTGCCCAGCGCTCGACACAGTCTTCGCGTCATTCTGGACAATTGTGCGCGTGAAGTAGGAATCAAGCTAAAGACCAGCGTTGAAGCTGACTCTTTCGGCGCGATGATCGACCTGGTCCGCAATGGCTTTGGTTTGACCGCTTTGCCATTGGCATCGATTTACGCGCAAATCGAATCTGGCTTGCTCAGTGCTGCGCCTTTGGTCGACCCCACTCCCATGCGTAAATTGGTCCAGGTCTTTCCCGCGGACAGGCGAGTTAGTCCGGCTGCAAAATTTGTTGGGGATGCGTTCATCGAGATTGCCGCCGACCTGGTAAGTCGCAAAATCTGGGCAGGGCACATGCTTTGAGCAATCAAAACATCGACCCGTCAGTAAGTCCCCAAGTCACAACGACCAATCTTTGACCACGAACCTTTGAGGGAACCCACCGTTGTCTTTCAACAGCTTGCCGCTCGTGCTCATCCCCGGATTGCTTTGCGATGCACGTCTCTGGGCACATCAAAAGTCAGTCTTGGAAAATTCAACGCAAATCTGCATTCCAGATGTCTCCCTCGATTCCAGTATTGCTCAGATGGCGGAAAAATCGCGTTCCTACGCAAACTTACGGCCTGCTGATAACCAACCGCTGGCAGATTTTACGTAGTAACGCGGACTTCAAAACGGCGCATGAGTTTTCACACAGCCTGGACCCAAAGGTGACGATCAAAGCATCAAGCGCCCACTGTGATTTACCTTGTCGACCTCACGCGCAATGGCTTTTCCACTTCCGAGGGATCGCTACTTCCCAGGGTGGCCAACACTCAGTCAGTCACACAGCCCTGGGGTATCTTCCCGGCGAAACTGTCCACCAGGCTTGCCACCACCATCTCGCCCATCCGCGTGCGGGTCTGCAGCGTTGCACTCGCGCGATGGGGCTGCAGCACCACGTTCTCGTTACCAAACAGCGCTTCGGGCACGTTCGGCTCATCGACAAATACATCCAGCGCCGCACCTGCGATCTCACCGGCAGCAAGTGCAGACACCAGGTCGACCTCGTTGACCAGCTTGCCTCGCGCTACATTGATCAGATACCCACCTGTGCCCAACGCTTGCAGCACCTGGGCATTGATGATGGCTTCAGCCTTGTCGGCAGCGGCCGCGAGAATCAGCGCATCACTGTTGCTGGCCAACTGCTTCAGATCGGCGATGAACGTGTGGTTCACATCGCTCATCGGCTGCAGATCGGTGTAACTGATCGGGCAGCCGAATGCGGCGGCGCGGGTTGCCACGGCACGACCCACCCTGCCCATGCCGACGATGCCGATGCGCATGCCGGACACCTGACGCGCCAACGGCAACGGGGCCAACGGCGTCGGGCTGTGCGGCCACTGCCCCGAGCGCACGTAACGATCACTGGTGCACAGCCCGCGGCACACGGCAATCAACAAGCCGATGGCCAGGTCGGCGACATCTTCGGTGAGCGCGCCGATGGTTGCGGTCACGCGAATCCCGCGATCCCTGGCGTAAGCCAGATCCACCGCATCGGTACCCACGCCGTTGACCGCCACCACTTCCAGTTTCGGTAGCTGCTCCATCAGCGCCTGGCTGATACCGGTATGCCCGCCGGTGATCACCCCGCGAATGTTCGCGCCGTGTTCCTGCAAGTAAGCTGGCTTGTCGGCCTGCTGGAAGTAACGTCTGACGGTAAACAGCTCATCGAGCCGCGCGTTGATTTCAGGGATCAGGATCGGGCTGAGCTGCAAGACTTCTGGCTTCATGTAAACCTCGCGTAACGGAATAAAAAGGCCGGTTTAACCGCGACCGGCAAACGGCATGGCGCTGGCCATGACGGTCATGTTCAGGACGTTCGCCTCCAGCGGCAGACCGGCGATGTAGCGCACGGCATCGGCCACATGCTTGACGTCCACCATTGGCTCCACGGCGATGGTGCCGTTGGCCTGGCGCACGCCTTTGGTCATGCGCACCGACATTTCGGTGAGGGCGTTGCCGATGTCGATCTGACTGCAGGCGATGTTGAATTCTCGACCGTCCAGGGCCAAGGATTTGGTCAGGCCCAGCACCGCGTGTTTGCTGGCGGTGTAGGCGCTGCTGAACGGCCTGGGTGTATGCGCCGAGATCGAGCCGTTATTGATGATGCGTCCGCCCTGTGGCTGTTGCCGGCGCATCAGTCCGAAGGCACCACGGGCGCATAGGAAAACGCCGTTGAGGTTGGTGTCGATCACGTTTCGCCATTGCTCGAACGTCAGCTCATCCAGCGGCACGGCGGGGGCGTTGACCCCGGCGTTGTTGAACACCACGTCCAGGCGGCCATACACCTCCGAGATGGTGGCAAACAGCGCATCG
Organism: Pseudomonas sp. ERMR1:02; assembly: GCF_002277815.1. Taxonomy (GTDB): domain Bacteria; phylum Pseudomonadota; class Gammaproteobacteria; order Pseudomonadales; family Pseudomonadaceae; genus Aquipseudomonas. The sequence continues at coordinate 16,858 of NZ_NKJI01000025.1, read as the reverse complement.
ACACTGGCCGGGTCGCGCACATCAGTGGGCACCGCCAACGCTTCATGTCCTTCGCTGAGCGCCAATTCGACCAAGGCCTGCAATGGCTCCGGCCGACGTCCGGCCAATACCAGGGTAAATCCGTCGGCCATCAGAGCCAGGGCCACGGCGCGGCCGATTCCGCTACCGGCGCCGGTGACCAGGGCCACTTTCAAAGGACTGGACATGTTGTTATCTCCTTTTTTCAATTCACGAGAGCGTATGCCGGGTTCAAGGTCGCTGACCGACGCGCATTTCCAGTTGGCCGATGCGGTCGATCCCGGCGTTAATGATGTCGCCCGGTTGCAGCGCATCGACGCCTGCGGGGCTGCCGGTCATGATCAAGTCACCCGCCCGGAGCGCTACCGATTGCGAGATGCGGCTGATGATTTCACTGACCGACCAGATCTGGCTGTCGAGGCTGTCGCGCTGGCGCTCCTCACCGTTGACGTTCAGCCACAAATCGCCGTCCGGGTGTCCTGCACGAGTCACCGGCACAATGGCGGTCATTGGCGCGGCGCCGTCGAACACCTTGGCACCTTCCCACGGCAAGCCATTGCTTTTGGCCGAGCGCTGGACATCACGACGGGTCAGATCAAGACCGACGGCATAGCCCCAGACATAGGCCAGCGCCTGACTCTGCGGAATATTGGCGCCGCCTTCACCGATGGCCACGACCAATTCGACTTCGTGGACAAACTCTTCGGTCAACGGTGGGAAAGTCACTTCACCCGCCGCATCCACCACGTTGCTCGCCGGTTTCATGAAGAACACTGGCGGCTGGCGGGACTGGCCTTGGGTGTCTGGCCAAGGGTAGTTGCGGCCGACGCAAAATACCCGGCCAACGGGAAAGCGCTGCTGGCTGCCGGCAACCGGCAAGGTCACGGGCAGATCCGGGGTAAACACGTACTCGGTCATCGTCATTTTTGTAGTCGTCCTGTTTGAAGCGTCAGCGTACGGCGGCAATCTTTTGCAAAGTTGGACGAAAGCCGCCTTGTGTTGGAGAAAAACGGTTTTTTGGCTCAGCGCGGCTTGAGTTCGATGCGGTACAAGCGACCGAGCAGCAACGAATAGGACAAGGTACCTATCAACGCCACGCCGCCAATGAACCAGAAGGCGTAGGCAAACGAGCCTGTCGCGTGGACGATGCCGCCAATCACAATCGGGGTGACGATCCCGCCGATGTTGGCGGCCAGGCTGGTGATCCCGCCGGTAAGGCCGATCAGTTCCTTGGGCGCAACTTCTGACACCGCCGCCCACGACGACGAAGCGATTCCCTGGGCGAAGAAGGCAATGGTCAGCACGGCAATGCAGATCACGTTCGAGTCGGTGAAATTCACCAGAACAATCGACATACCCAGCATCGATCCGACCACCAATGGCAACTTGCGAGCGAAGGACATTGAGTAACCACGGCGTATCAGCAAGTCGGAGACGATGCCGGCCAGCAGAATGCCGACCGTTGCACCCACGAACGGCAGTACCGCGAAGATCCCGGCCTTGATCATGGTCAGCTTGCGTTCCTCGATCAGGTACGTCGGGAACCAGGTCAGGAAGAAATACAGCGCCGAGGTGCTGGCAAACTTGCCGATGCAAATTGCCCAGATCTGCCGATAGCTGAACAGCTCGGCGATCTGCCGCCAGTTGAACTTGGTGCGTTCCTGACTGCTCTTGACCAGTCCGCCGCCGGCTTCGATGTACTTCAATTCTTCCGGGCTGACGTTCTTGCAACTCAGCGGATCGCGGTACAGGCACAGCCAGATCACACCGAATACAATCCCGAGAATCCCGGTGCTGTAGAACACATGGCGCCAGTCATAGGTCGTCGCTAGCCACAGCAGCGCGCCGGTAAACAGCGCGGTGCCCAGATATTGGCCGCACACGTAAATGCTGCTGGCCAGGCCCCGTTCGCGGGCCGGGAACCACACCGTGACCGCGCGGCTGTTGGCCGGAAACGCTGGAGCTTCCATGGCACCGACGGCCAGGCGCAGTCCGAACAGCGAAGCGAATCCTGTGGCAAAGCCCTGGCACACGGTGACCGTCGACCAACTGATCAGCGACACCCCGTAGGTGAACCGGGAACCGAAACGATCGGCGATGAACCCGGCGGGTACCAATGCCAGCGCGTAAGTCCAGGCAAATGCGGAAAAAATCAGGCCCATTTCGATCTTGTCCAGGCCCAGATCCTTGGCCATGAACGGTGCGGCAATCGAGATGTTCACGCGGTCGATGTAGTTGATGATGGTCGCAATCAGCAGCAATGACAGCATGAACCAGCGCCGACGTGTCGGCAGGCGCTGGGACAGTGCGGCGTCCTGGGCGCCGACGCTCACCGACGGCGCGGTGGACGGGGAGGTTTGCGAGTTCGACATGAGGAGACCTTTTGATTGTTTTTGGAAGGGTCGGGCTGCATGTCTGTCACAGTGGTCGTACAACCTTTCAAAATCAACGCAGGCGTTAGATCGTTTTTTCTATTTAAAACAGCGATTAATGCAGGTGTCCAAGAAAAATCAAATCAATCCGTTATCGGAGTTTTGATCAGTAATGTTTTTAAGTGTTTGATTATTAGCGATTAAATGTATTTGCACTGGTTCATGTTTTTTGGACAGACGATGTAGCACACACGGATACAATTAATTTTCTGATTTTTGATGTCATCCTATGACGTGTTAGATTCTGTCGTATACGCCTACACAATCATCCACGTCGCCGCCTGCATCTCAGCGTGATGACAACCTGTCCATGTACCCGCCGAGGATCCTCAGGAGATGTCGTCACCCGATCGAGTGCCCACCTACGTCATGCAGCAACGCAGCGAATTGACGGACTTCTACATTCGCGACAAAAAGGGCCGGCGTGCCGAAACCAGTCCCCATCGCCACGAGTATTTCCAGATCCAGATCAACCTCGGTGGCGATACGGTGCAGCACATTGGCAACGTCGAACGCCCGTTTCCGCGCAACACGCTGGCCTTCATCCTGCCGCATCGCGTGCACGTGATTCCGCATCCGGCCGACAGCAATTTCATGGTGATCAATTTTTCCCAGACCTTTCTGCTACCGCACTTGCAGTGCGATCCGATGGATCTGGAGGAAGTCTCGATTCTGCTGGCGCCGGAGTTGTCGCCGTTCCGCTTTCAGGAGCATCTGGATTTCATTCTGGCCGATGAAGATTTCAGCAAAGTCTGTGCCCTGATCGAACAGATGCGCATGCTCGATGAAAACCGTCAGTTCGGTACCCGGGAGATGCTCAAGGGCTTGCTGCTGCAATTGGTGGGGAGCGTCTGTGCCCTGTATGCCGAGCCGCTGAAACGGTTGGCCGAAGAGAACGCCGCTGAAGTCAGCCGACGCGACGCACTGAGCAGGATGTCGGAATACTTGCGCAAGAACATCGCCGACCCCGACCTCAACCTGATCAAGGTTGCCGCTGCGACGTACCTGTCACCGACGTACCTGACGCACTGGTTGCGCAAGGAAATCGGCAAGACTTTCACTGAACTGGTGCTCGAGCGCAGGATGCACGCGGCACGCAATTATTTACTCAATGGAACGCGGCCGGTGGGGGAAGTGGCGAGATTGTGTGGCTTCGCCGACGAGGCCTATTTTTCGCGACGCTTCCGCCAGATCCACGGCCAGCCTCCAGGGCAATTCAGGCGTCAGCAACTCAATCCTGATACGCCGCAATCGCCGTCCAACACGTGATTGTTCATCGCTTACATTGCAGCGCAAACTCGACGGCGCTCAGAAGGGCATCGCCACTGCAAGTGACTCCCGCGATGCTGCGCGAGCAGCCAAGAAGGCAAGAAAGGCCGCCACACCCAGCAAGATGGCGCTCAACTCGAAGGTCGCTCGATAGCCGCTAAAGTCAAAGACCAGCCCACCAACGGTTGCCCCAGAGGCGATTGCCAGTTGGACGATCGCCACCATTAAGCCGCCTCCCGCTTCAGCAGAGTCTGGCAACGTTCTCGCCAGCCATGTCCACCATCCCACGGGCGCTGCAGTCGCAACCAGTCCCCAGAAGCCCAGCAAGACAGTCGTGGTGGCCGCCGAGCTACCGAATGAAACCAGTGCCAGTGCAATCACCGCCATCAAGATCGGGATGGCGATGAGGGTTCGATGCAGGCCATTTTTCAACAACGCTTCAATCAGGAAGGTTCCCGCGAGGCCCGCAAGACCCAGGACGAGCAACATCAACGACAGCATGGAGACACTGACGTGCGTGACCGTTTCAAGAAACGGGCGCAAATAGGTAAACAGCATGAACTGGCCCATGAAAAACACACTGACCGCCACCATGCCTAACGCGACCGGTACGCTTTTCATCAACCTGAAGACGTTTCCAGTGCCTGAACCGCTTTGCGATTTCATCGGTGGAAGGCTTACAGACAGCCATACACAAGCAACTGTCGCGACCGGGATGACGCACAAGAATGCACCGCGCCAGCCAATCAAGGCACCGAGAAAGCTGCCCAATGGTGCTGCAATGACAGTCGCCAAAGCGTTGCCGCCGTTGACGATTGCCATGGCACGTGTGACCTGGTTATCAGGCACAAGGCGCATGGCGGTTGCCGCCGACAGTGACCAGAAGCCACCAATCGCAACACCGATCAGCGCGCGCCCGATCATGAATACCCCGTAGTTCGGTGCGAACGCGGCCACTGTTCCGGAAAGGATCATCAACAGCGTCAGTGAAAGAAGTAGCGGTTTACGGTCAACCCGCGTCGCCACCTGCGGAATAAGAAGGCTGGTGAATAAGGCAAACAGCCCCGAAACGGAAATACCCTGACCGGCTTGTCCTTCGGTGATATGCAGATCGGCGGCAATTGGCGTCAGCAGGCTGACGGGCATGAACTCCGATGCCACAAGCACGAAGGCGGCGAGCGACATGGCGAATATGGCACCCCATGATTTATGGGGCACTGGGATGGTGTGATCAGTCATTGTTTGAATTCTGTATTGGGCCGGCATGGGCTTGTACAAGCATGGCGAAGACCTCAAAGGATTTGTCGGATGGACATTTTCCCGGTCTACCAAGGCTCTCTGTAGTGCATTGCGCTGGATTACTTGCCTGATTCTATGACTCTCCGTTTTTTTGCAGGACGCTCGGGAGCTGGCGAGTTAGAGTTCAGTGAAGAGGTACAAGACGAATATGACGAACAACCCCGACACAGCTCCTCAACAGGCGTCGCCACAAGAAAGGCTTGCGCAGATCATCGGCGCGCAGATCTCGAAACCAGGTGATTATGGAACGGCCATTGCTGGCCTCGGCTTTTTCAGGCGCGAACATCCAGCGCCGCCCATCGTCTGCATGGTTGAGCCAAGCATCATTCTCGTCGCCCGTGGTGAGAAGCAGCTCTGGGTGGGGGGCGAGGGCTACCTGTATGACACCTCGCGATTTCTGATCACCTCATTGGACTTGCCTGCCAATTCACAAGTGCTGTCGGCAAGCCCGGTGCAGCCATGCCTGGGGCTGACGTTGAAACTCGATCTGCGCATGCTGGCTGAGCTGATAGCGCAAAGTGATCTGCCGCCCACCCGTGATCGTTCAATTGCGAAGGGGTAGGAATTGGTTCAGTGACCCCGGCAATGCTGGCCTCATTTGAGCGCCTATTGGCACTGCTCGATGAGCCGGAGTCCATTCCAGTTCTCGCCCCTTTGATCCAGCGCGAGATTCACTACCGTCTCTTGCAGAGTGATCAGGCGAGCCGGCTTCGACAAATAACTTCTGTCGATGGCCAAGGTTATCGGATCGCCAAAGCCATCGATTGGCTGAAGTTGAATTACACCTCGGCGCTTCGCGTCGATGATCTTGCGGCCCGAGTGCAGATGAGCACCCCGACCTTTCACCACCACTTCCGCCAACTCACCGCAATGAGCCCCTTGCAGTACCAAAAGTGGCTGCGACTGAATGAGGCAAGGCGATTGATGCTCAATGAACACCAGGACGTATCCAGTGCGGCTTTCAAGGTCGGATATGAAAGCCCGTCTCAGTTCAGTCGCGAATACAGTCGGCTGTTTGGCGTACCCCCAAGAGGATATTGCGGTGTTGCGAGGGCAGGGGTAGCAACATCAATCCGTACATGAGAGGCGATTGATGATGGCTTCATATCGAGGATATCGGTGCGGCGCTGGGCGGTGATCTCTGCCGCCTACTGGTTGCCGTTGGGCGTAGGGGAGAGTGCTGACGCATAAAAGCAGGCGTTAAAAATTCCGATCGGCACCGGGTAAAGGGACTGTTTGAACCATCTCAAATTAGGCGCAATCAAACGTTTACAGCTTCAGGTTTAGCCTGTCCGGAGATGATCAAATGAAACGCACAACTGTATTGGTTCTGGTGATATCTGCAACCGTTCTACTTGGCGGCTGCTGGCCTTACCGTGATGGACACGGACGTGACCATGATCGCTACTATGGAGGTGACCACGGAGGTCAGGAATACCATCGGTATTGACGGGTAGCTGCCCGACGTCAAAGGAAACGCTTTGAGCTTTTTTGGCGCTGATCAGGGGACTCAACTCTGCGACGGGATCCAGCGGCCCTGCGGCGGCTCAGTAGTACCGTCGCGGGTCGGAATCGATCAGGCTGGCCAGTTTGGTCAGGGCGAAACGCAGTTCGTCCTGGCTCGTGGGCGACATCAACACCAGTCGCACACAACGGGTAATCCCGGAGCGTTCAGCCTGGAACTGGGTGCCGCTGAGTACCAGCACACCGTTGGCCCGGGCGAGCATGGTGAACTCGTCGCTGGTCCATGGCTCGGGCAGCGTCAACCAGATGTGGTACGAATAGGGCTGGGTCTTGAGCTCGAAATTGGCGAAGATTTCCCGGGCAATCGCTTGCCGCCCCGCGGCTTCGTTGCGCTGGATGCGGATCAGTTTTTTGTCCAGGCCTTCGGTTATCACATTGCTGGCCAGTTGCGCGGTCAACGGCGACGGCATCCAGACGCTGCTGCGCACCATCGAGGTCAGGCGTGACAGCAGTTTTGGCGGGCTATAGATATAACCGACGCGCAGCGCCGGCATGACCGATTTCGACAAGCTGGTCAGGTACACCGAACGGTCCGGCGCAAATGCCGACAGCGGCTTGATTGACGGGTCGGTGGCGAGGAAGCCATAAATATCATCGTCGAGGATGATGAAGTCGAATTCTTCGGCCAGTGCCGCAATTTGGGCCCGGCGCTTTTGCGACATGATCGCCGCTGTCGGGTTCTGGCAGGTCGCCACGCAAACCAGCATCGCCGGTTTCTCTCGCTCGCACAGTTCGCGCAACGCTTCGGGAATGATCCCTTCGTCGTCCATGGGTACGCCACGCAGGCGGCGCTCGAGACCGTGGGCCAGGGAAATAATGCCGGGGTAGCAAAGCGCTTCGCAGAGCACCAGGTCACCGGCGTTGGTCAGGGCACTCATCGCGACCATCAAACCATGCTGGGCCCCGGCGGTGATCACCACTTGCTGCCATTGCGCATCGGGCAACGAATGGCGTAACCACTGCGCGCCCGCCTCGCGATGCGCCGGGTGACCGCCGTCCGGCGCGTAATCCAGGGCTCGGGCGAAATCGGTGCTTTTGGCCATCCCCACCAGAGCGCCGCGCAACCAGTACTCCAGGGTTTCGCTGTAGGGCTTGATGATCGAAAGATCGAGTAACTCGGATTGCCCCAGATTGAGTGGCGCGGTGCTGTTGCTCGCCGGCAGTTCGAGCTGCTTCTGGTTGAGCACATAAGTGCCGCGTCCCACTTCCCCTGCACCAGGCGACGTCGGTGGGCTTCGCTATAGGCCCGGCTGATAGTGCCCGGCGTTACATTCAGGGTAGTGGCCAGCTCCCGCAGGGTCGGCAGGCGATCGCCTTCATTCAACACGCCGTTGCTTATATCGCGCGCCAACGCATCGGCAATCGACAAATACATCGGCTGGTTGAACTCGCTTAGCTGGGGAACCCACATGAATGATCGCTGCCCATCGTAGAAATGATGAATATCCGAGCATATCACATGGAGGTTAGGCGACTAATAAATCGACCTAATCGAGAAATTGATTCGATTGATTCGTTGATTGAGTCGATATTCAATGTCCAAGCAGGAGATTTTTCAGAAAAATAATAACCTTATAAATCAATGAATTAAACGTATTATCCGCAAAAAGCTGTCACTGCTAGCAAAAAAACATCTCGTAACAACCCTGTCATCTATTGAATCAACTCAATTCTTTCAAATACACTCATATCGCATCGAATCAATCGACTCAATCCTCCCCTGTTCACTGCGCGACTCTGTTGCGCCAAGTCGAGACACCATGGACACACTCAGAAAGGATCTATCCCTGTCAGCCGTTATCGCGGGCTTTATTGCCGTGATCATTTCCTACGCCGGCCCCTTAATCATCGTGTTTCAGGCAGCCAAGGAAGCGCACCTGCCCAACGACGTGGTGTCTTCGTGGATCTGGGCCATTTCCATTGGCAGCGGTATTACCGGCTTGTTCCTGAGCTGGCGCCTGCGAGTTCCGGTGATCACCGCGTGGTCGACGCCGGGTGCGGCATTGCTGGTGTCGATGTTGCCCACCGTTACTTTGCCCCAGGCCATCGGCGCCTATGTAGTGGCGTCGGTGATCATCGCCGTGGTCGGTTTGTCCGGGGCGTTCGACAAACTGATGAGCCGCCTGCCCAAAGCCATCGCCGCCGCGATGCTCGCGGGCATTCTGTTCCGCTTCGGCGCCGAGTTGTTCACTTCGATCAAGCTGCAACCGGAACTGGTGCTGTCGATGATCGCGACCTACCTGATCTTCAAACGCTTTTCGCCGCGCTACGCGATTCTCTCGGTACTGATTGTCGGCTGTGCGGTGGCCGCCTCGTTCGGTGAACTCAACAGCGGCTCGATCACCATCGCCGTGGCCCATCCGGTCTTCATTGCCCCCGAGTGGAGCTGGCACGCGATCATCAACATCGGCCTGCCACTGGCGCTGGTGACCCTGACTGGTCAGTACGTGCCGGGTATGGCGGTGTTGCGCACCTCGGGTTACAACACCCCGGCACGCTCGATCATTTCGGTCACCGCGATCGGCTCGATCCTGATGGCGCCGTTCGGCTCTCACGGCTTTAACCTGGCAGCGATTACAGCGGCGATCTGCACCGGCCGCGAAGCCCACGAAGAGCGCGACAAACGCTACATCGCCGGGATCGCCTGCGGGGCGTTCTACATTCTGATGGGCACCTTCGGCGCGACCCTGGCTTCGGTGTTTTCCGCGCTGCCCAAAGAGTTGATTGCCTCCCTTGCCGGCCTGGCCTTGTTCGGTGCAATCAGCGCCGGGCTGACCGGCGCCATGGCAGACGAAAAACAACGGGAATCGGCGCTGATTACCTTCCTGGTGACGGCGTCGGGCATGAGCTTCCTCGGTTTGGCCGCTGCGTTTTGGGGTTTGATCTTCGGCCTCGTGGCGCACTTCGTATTGACCTACACCCGGGAAAGCAAAGCCGCCGCCCTCGTTGGACGATAAATGAATAATTAAAAACTACACAGCCTGTCTCTCGGGAAGTGGCGCACCGATCATCACAAACAGTGCCCGGGCAATCCGGTCACTTTTGTTTCGCCACGCGTGTCGTGTGCCATTTTGAATCACGATATCGCCCGCCTTGACGAGGCGACTCTCACCGTTATCGAGCTCTAGCCACATTTCACCTTCCAGAATGATTCCGTAATCAATGGTGGCGGTGGTGTGCATGCCCGGATGGTCCGGTTCGAAGCTTTCGATCAAGCCAGGCAGTGCTGCACTCAGTTCGCCAAAGGCCTGGGCGCCATCGACGAGATTCTGCATGACGGTGTCCGGTGGAAAATCAAACATGGCAATGCTTGTACCTCCCGGTGGAGGAATCAGCGAAGCGTGATCAAGGGTTGGATCGCGTCCTTTTTCGACGAGCGCAGGAGAGGCGGGGGTCGACCATAGCTGGGCCATCGCTTGCCCCGGAATCGAGGCAAAGGACTGGGCTCTTGGGGCAAAGTCGTCTGAAACGAACACAGAGTTACCCTGTTCGTCGCGGCCGGTCACGATTCTTCTTATTTCATCTGGATTACTCAACGGGCGGTCGTCAAAGAGGGCAGCGAGAGGAGGGTATAGCGCTCCGCTCGCTGCATTTAATTAAGGACAAATAACGTCGTTGCTGAAGCCGCCATGGCTTGTCCTTGTCCTGTGGTGAACCAGGCTGATCCGCTGATCTGGATGTCGTTGTCCATGATTCAGTGTAGGGCTTGGCGCGACAGCTCGGTCGATTCCTCACATGGCGGCAGAAGGTGCTTAATCCCGGTTGTAATCGAGCGCGGGGTCGATTGGCGGGAAGCATTGCAGCGTGGCGAGATCCAGCAGCGTGAAATACCCGTCCATCCAGCCTGCGGTGTCGATGTGGTAGACATTCCCGAGTATGGCCGGCTGCCTGAGTGGCGTATGGCCCACGATTACGGCTCGCACACCATTAACGCCAGCGCGGTTTTCGTCGGTCAGGCGCTTGCGTGACCACTGAAGTATGGCGGCAACGTGGTCGGCCTCCATCGCCGATCCAGAAAGCGCGGTAATCATTTCTCCCCAGCTTGCGCACGGAACGTCGGCGTGCACGATGCCGATCAGGCCCTGTGCGGTCTCGACTTCGATCACCAGAGGCAGGTTCTCCAGGATGCTGGCGTAGAAGTCTTGCTCGATGCTGGATATCCCGTAGAACCACCCACCACCATTGATGAAGTGCATGGCGCGTTGATTGCTGGTGCGGCCGGCGGCGTGCGAATCAACAGTCATCTGCTCATGGTTGCCACGCACTGCATGGAACCAGGGCTTGTGCAGTAGCCATTCATCGACATCCAGGGACTCAGGCCCCCGGTCAACCAGATCACCGACGCTGAACAGGCGGTCAACAGCAGGATCGAAACCGGCCGCATCCAGCGCAGTCTGTAGCCGGGTGAAGTGGCCATGAATGTCGCCGACCGCGAAATCCCGGCCAGCCGTATTCGCGGCGAAATGCTTCACGCGCGACACCTCGGTAGTTTCGTACATCGGATCCTCCGGCGCGGCAGAAGGCGGTCAGGTTATTGCTTTGGCGATGACCGGCTCAGCATCAGCAAGGGCTGCATGGTAGTTGCCATATTCGCCATCAGTGGTTCATTGCACAGGTGTTCCCTTAAATTCTGGCATAGCTTTGTCTCGCGCGCCGCTCACCGGCAGTAGGTAGTTGGGGGTGTCAACTTTGGCAGTCGTACAGCGTTCCAATTCCAAACTCTAAAAATGTGAAAGTACCTTGTGGTCAGCGCTTTAACGTAAATGGGTGAGATAATTGGATCCAAACTAAACTTCCTGGTATCGCCGACTTTTCCAGGAATACCGCTGTCCTCTTTTACTTAGTTGTTACTGGTATATTCTCGCTTTTAACGTTTTTCTGGCGCCAAATATTTTGCACTCTTCAGGTTGAATAAAAAGCGATTGGCCTTAGCGCGATTTATTCATGCGCGGTATTGAACTTGAGCCATAAGTAACAAGGCGTTCAACTAAATCAAAGAGCGAGGTGTACTGCATCCTCACAAAATAAAAAATACTGATAACCAAAACAGTCACATTCTTCCTATAAGTCGGGATACATCATGATCAAGATCATGGCCTACTTTTTAATAGGAGTTGTAACTGCAGGATGCAACGGCATCGTAAAGCCCGACTTTTCGGGCGCTGTTAATGATTCATACTTTTTAGTCTTCTCTGGCTTTCCTGTGCCGTATCTTTACATGGCCTCGGCCACGCAATGGAACGATGACTACGCCGTCACCACCCGCCACACTCCGTTCATTCCCAACGTGATATATAGCTGCAGCACACTCTGCGATCTTGTCTTCATCCAGCACAAGGCCAGCGGTCATTACCCATCATGGCGCGCACCGCGCGTGGGCGAGAGTATAACTGCCGTGGGAGTCAGTCCTTACCTCGTGGCCACCACCGGGAAAGGCAAGGTGTATCAAACGCCTTTCATCAATGCCGATGAACACAGCGGTGATCTCTATGGCATCCATGATGCCCCGCTGGTCAAGGGAATGTCGGGTGGGCCGGTCATCGCCAATGACGGCAGTGTTGTTGGCATCAATATCGGTTTCTACTCAACCACACTGAACGATGTGAGCATTAACTCCGGCGTAAAGGGAGCTGAGAGGATCAGCATCTTTGTCCCTTACTCGATCATTCAGCGTGAGTGGGGGATGTTGCAGGCAAAGCTTAACGATCCGCACGGCAGGAAATATGTGGCGAAGTAACGTTTAGCTGTCGTGGATATGGATTGGGTGTATATCCATTGCTGCGGTAACGGCCACTTATGGTTCCGCTCTTACAGCGGGTCACTTGGAAGAGCCCCAAGTAACCAAGGGCTCTTGCCCCTTTCGTTCGGTGCCTCGCTGTGGCTCGGCATGCCCTCGCTCCGGTCCTGCTCCGTGGGCCCGCCGCGATGGGCCATCCTTGGCCCAGCGCGGCTAACCCGGCATCCATGCCGGGTTGCCCACTGCGCAGAACCTGCACTCGGCCTCTCGATGTGGCAAGAAGATCAAAAGCCAAATCAAACGCGCGCGAGGCGGCCTGACAGCCGACCTGGTTGAGGTAGGTACGCGTCCCCCTGTAGGAGCCGGCTTGCCGGCGAAAACGGCCGTCCAGTTAACCATGCAGTGCCTGATACGCCGCCTTCGCCAGCAAGCCGGCTCCTACAGGTACGCGTGTTTTCCACACCGTTGTGTAAACGCCGAAATCGCTTCTGCTGTGGCTCTGGCTCTGGCTCTGGCTCTGGCTCTGGCTCTGGCTCTGGCTCTGGTTCTGCTCTGGCTCTTGATTTTGATCTTGATCTGCCCCGTCGGAAGGCCGAGTGGAGGTTCTGCGCAGTGGGCAACCCGGCATGGATGCCGGGTTAGCCGCGCACGGCCAAGGATGGCCGATCGCGGCGGGCCCACGGAGCAGGACCGGAGCGAGGGCATGCCGAGCCTAGGCGAGGCACCGTACGTCAGGGCGAGAGCGTTTGGTTACTTTGCGCTTTTCAAAGTGACCCGCCGTAAGGGCGGAACCATAAGCCGGCATTACCGGAGCAATGGATATGCACACCGTCCCATCACACCTTAAGAATGAACCATCACTTCTTCGGCAATTTACCGCTGGAGGGAATATGCAGATAAGACATCACACTCTCGGTCAGTTCGGTCGCCAGCTTGACGGCTTCTTTATTGCGAGCCATCACGCCCGCACCATCCCTCGATCAATGCGAGCACGGCAATGTTGGAACTGGTCATTACCGGATGGTCGGCGGGGGCAAACAGCACGTGTTCGGCAATGCCGGTCAGAGGCGATGCGGGTGAGTCGGTGATTGCCAGCACCGAGGCGCCGCGCTCGTTGGCAAAACGTGCGAGTTGCAGGGTGTCGAGGGAATAGCGTGGCAGGGAGATCGCCAGCAATACGTCCTGATCGGTGATGGCAGCCAGGCGGTATGCGGCGTTTTCGTTGCCTCCCTCCATGCTGATGGCCGTGGCGTCCGCACAGAACGGCATCAGGGTTGAGGCGGCGAGGCCAGCGAAGTAGACGCTGTTGCCAAAGCCCAGGATGTAAATTTTGCGAGCTTTGGTCAGGCAGGTGATGAAAGCCTCAAAGGTGTCTGCATGGTTATTGGTTGCCGCCGTGGCGAGGTTGCTGGTGGCGCTCTGGATTTGCTCATGCAGGCCAAATGCGCCGCCAGGACGATGGGCCAGTTCGTTGCGAAGCTTGTCGACCGGCGACACCATTTGCTGCAACGTCGCGACCAGCTCGGCCTTCATGCCAGTATAGCCACCCAGGTTCAGAGCCTTGGCCAGACGATTGACCGCTGCAGGCGAAGTGGATGTTTCATGGCCATTTCTTCGATCGTCAGCGTCGCGGCCCTGAGCGGGTGACGCAAGATAAAATCCGCCACCTTGCGCAGTGAAGGTTGTAATTCGGGAGCGATTTGCGCCAGTTTGCGCATCACCGGCGCGGCATAGACCGTGGTGTTATTCGAGGGAGTCGGCATATCCGGTTCAACACTTCCTGAGGGTTAGAGATGGCGCTGGCCTTAATGCCTGTAGGAGCGAGGCTTGCCCGCGAAGAACGATAACGCGCAATGCCTGAAAATCGCGGTGTTCGCTTCGCGGGCAAGTCGGAACGCCGCCCGCACGCTCCCACAGGATTTTGCGCGGGGGGATAAGTTTGCTGGAGTGTATGATTATTTCAAGCTGCCGGACAGAAACTGCTGGAGGCGTTCGGACTGCGGTTTGACCAACACTTCACGCGGGTCGCCTCGCTCTTCGACCTGGCCTTTATGCAAAAACACAAGCTGGTTCGACACCTCGCGGGCAAAGCCCATTTCGTGGTCACGACCACCATGGTGCGACCTTCGAGTGCCAGATCCTGCATGACTTTAAGCACCTCGCCGACCAGCTCGGGTCGAGTGCGGAAGTGGGCTCATCGAACAGCATCACTTCAGGTTCCATGGCCAGTGCGCGGGCAATAGCCACACGCTGTTGCTCACCGCCCGACATATGCGCCGGCCAGGCGTCCATGCGGTGCGCCACGCCGACTTTGTTCAGGTAGTGCTCGGCTTTTTCCCGCGCTTGTTTCTTGTTGATGCCCAGCACATGCACCGGCGCTTCCATGACGTTTTCCAGGGCACTCATGTGCGACCAGAGATTGAAGTGCTGAAACACCATCGACAGCCGCGAACGCATGCGTTGCAGCTGCTTGGGTTCGGCCGCCTTGAGTCCGCCGAGTTTGTTGGTCACCAGCTTGAGCTGCTCACCGTTGAGCACGATATTGCCGGCGTTGGGCTGTTCCAGCAGGTTGATGCAACGCAGGAAGGTGCTTTTGCCGGAACCGCTGGAGCCGATGATGCTGATGACGTCACCGGCTTTCGCTTCCAGGGATACGCCCTTGAGCACTTCGTGGGTGCCGTAGCTCTTGTGCAGGTCCTGAATTTCAAGTTTGTACATGGTTTCAACTCTCTGGAATCAGTCGCTGAGCAAGCGGCCTTGGCGGATAGGGGTGCTGCCGGCCACTTTGGCCAGCCACAAACCGGGCTGGGCAAAGCGCAGACGTTCGCGGCATAAAGGATGCCGTCGGTGCTGGCGTGCACCACGCTGTGCTGATCGGTCTGCGGATCAAACACTTCGAACAGCGGATCGCCGACCTTGACGTGGGCGCCCAACGGTTGCAGAAAACTCACCACACCCGGGTGCGGCGCATAGGCGTACTGCGCGCCGGCGAACGGTGTCGCTTCACAACGGCTCGGTGGCGCGGCAGGCCAGTCACCGCTGATCAGGCCTTGCTCGGCGAGATAGCCGAGAATGGCCTGCGCGCTATCGACGCATTGCTCGCGTTCGGTGTCACCATGCCGCGCAATTCGATTGTGGTGGCGACACACGCCAGCGGAATATTGGCTTGAGGAAAACGCTCGGCCAGCTGCAGCCAGGGAATTGCGCAGGCTTCATCGAAGGCGTTGCCTCCGGCGGCCTCCGCCAGCAAGGCAACGCCAGCGCCAAGACGGCGGCCAAGGAGCGCAAGCGCGGCCAGTTTTGCGGCATGGCATACAGCAACATGATCGACTCGAAATCGCAGTGCAGGTCCAGCACCACATCGGCATCACAAGCATGCTGCATCAACAGGCGCCGCAAGCCGTCGAGTTCCGATGTCGGTGCCGGCATGTGGGCGAGGGCATCGCCCATGGCGCGGCGGATCAGCGCGATATTGGTGTCGGCATCGTCTCCCAGGCGACCTTCCAGCATCGGCACTACGGCTTCGACGAGCTCCGGGAAATCGCGGTTGAAATTCTTCCCGCTGGAGAACTCGAAACGACCTTGATGGGTGGCCTGGAACATCTGTGCGATACCGATCGGATTGGCCATCGGCACCAATTCGATCACCCCGGTCAGGCGCCTTGTTCTTCCAGCTCTTGCAGACGGCGCTTGAGTTCGACGGCGACGCGCATCCCCGGTAGTTCGTCGGCATGCAGGGAGGCCTGGATATAGGCCTTGCGCGGGCCGCTGCCAAACGAAACAGTGCAAGCTTGCGTTCCGTGCCCGAGCACTCCACGGCAAGAGGTATTGAATGTGCTCCATAGCAGCTCCTTAGTGCTTGCGCGGTGCCAGATAGGCCAGCCAGCGGCGCTCGGCCAGCTTGAACAGACGAACCAGGATGAAGGTCATGGCCAGGTAGATAAGGCCGGCAGTGATGAACGCCTCGAACGGCAGGTAGAACCGCGAACTGACAGTCCGCGCGGCACCGGTGATATCCACCAGCGTGACGATCGACGCCAGGCTGGTGGTCTGCAGCATCATCAGTACTTCGTTGCTGTACTGCGGCAGTGCCCGGCGCAAGGCGGAGGGCAGGAGAATGCGGCGGTACAAGGTAATGCGCGACATGCCCATGGCTTTGGCGGCTTCGATCTCGCCGTGGGACGTGGACTTCAGACTGCCAGCCAGCAGTTCCGCGCTGTAGGCACTGGTGTTGATCGCGAAGGCCAGGCAGGCACAAAAGGTTGCACTGGACAGGTAAGGCCAGAGCGCGCTTTGGCGTACCGCTTCGAACTGCGCCAACCCGTAATAAATCAGGAACAATTGCACCAGCATCGGTGTACCGCGAATCACGTAGGTGTAGAGCCAGGCCGGGAAGTTGATCAGCGGTGACCGGGATACGCGCATCAGCGCCAAGGGAATCGCCAGCACCAGTCCAGCGGCCAGGGAAATCAGCAGCACTTTCAAGGTCACCAATGCGCCATTGAAATACAGCGGCAGGTTTTCCCAGATCAGGTTGTAGTCGAGAATCATGGGTGGGCTCCCGGTTACAGTTCGGCGG
>NZ_NKJI01000028.1 GCF_002277815.1 Pseudomonas sp. ERMR1:02 | reverse complement strand
CAGTCAGTTTCGGGATTTGCCCAGGGAACACCGTGTGATCTTTTACGGCTTAATGCCGGCTTCGATGGCGCCGCAGCTCTCATGCCCCAATACAAGAATGAGCGGTGCACCCAGCACGGCAACACCGTATTCAAGACTTGCCAGTCCTTCGTCTGTGACGAAGTTGCCAGCGACGCGTACGGCGAAAAGATCGCCCCGTGCGGTATCGAAAGCGTACTCGGGGCGATGCGAGAGTCGGAGCAACTCAGTACCGCCACGAACGGGTTCTGGCCTGAGACCAATGCTTCACGTTCGCTCTTGAAGTCGTGCGTCTTGGAGTTGCCGCTGACATATCGTTGATTTCCTTTCATCAGCCTTTTCAGGGCCTCGTCCGGGCCGATCACGTTTTTTGGTTTTGGGGGGCGGAGGTCTTTTCTGCTGCCTGAATGATTCGACTGGGTAGTGCACCGGCAAGTAGCAGGGCACCGGCTCCTAACCCGGCAAGTCGAAGAAAACGACGGCGCTCATTGGTGTTTGAAGCAGATTTTGAATCACATGATTCACACATGATTTGTGTACTCAGGTCAATTTGATTGGAATAAGTGCGGTTGGACAGTGCTTCCTAGAACATGTAGCACTGGCGTGTTGGAGTCTAGTCGACTGCTGTAACGCCATGTTTTTCGCCGCCTCCGGGATGGATCGGTTGAGCGGAACACAGCAAACAGTGAAGAGTTGGGGGGGGGGGGCGGGCCGTTGATTCATGCGCTACTACTGACAGGTTGTTCCAAGTTCGTCCTGACAGGAGTTTCTTGATGCTGACTCACTGGTTTCTTGCGGCGGTTCACCTATTGGCGTTTGCGCTGGGGTTCTGGGCGGTACTGGTTCGCGGTACGAATTTTCGGCGTTTGGCAGTCGGCGCGGGGGAGACTCGCAGCGTGTTGATCTCGGACAACCTTTGGGGGATTTCTGCGCTCATTCTGCTGGTTACCGGTGGGATGCGAGCCTTTGGCGGCTACGAAAAAGGTACGGATTACTACCTGCATCAGCCGTTGTTCCACCTCAAGATGACGCTTTTCGTCCTTATCCTGCTGCTTGAAGTGGCGCCAATGGTGACCTTGATCAAATGGCGGGTATCACGTGGCGCGGCAATTGATACCAGGCGCGCGACGTTGTTTGCGCGGATCAGTCATGTCGAAGCGTTGCTGGTGTTGCTGATGGTCGTTGCAGCCACTGGGATGGCGCGGGGTGTTACGTTTGGTTAGTCGAATGTGATCAGGCACTTCTCAAGCGTAGAGAAGTGTCATGGATTGCCGAGAATGGGGCGAGCGAGTGAAGCGAGGGCGTTACCGCACATGAATCTTTAGCCAGCCGTCGTTGCGCAGCGAACGGGCTGGCTACTGACTACATCAGGATTCAGGTGTTTGCGGTTTGGCCGGGGCGGTCAGGCCAGCTTGAATGCGCTGATAAATTTCTTCGCGATGCACCGCAACGTCTTTCGGAGCGTTGATGCCGATCCTGACTTGCTGGCCGCTTACGCCGAGGATGGTGATCGTAATGTCGTCACCAATATTTATGCTTTCACCGACTTTGCGGGTGAGTATCAGCATGGTCTTCTCCTTGATTGCTTTGTGGGGCACCTGATTCGGACAGTGCAGAGGTCGGTGGTATGTATAGATTAGTGCGAAGTCTCACGGTTTGGGTGCCTCTTTCTGACGCGCAGATGCAGCATTAATTCCCAAGGCGTAACTATACAGAGGCCGCACCCATCATTCTCGTAGTTTTGCGCCCATTTTGCGGCACTCTGGAACTATTCATGAGTGTTAAAATCCGCACTTTAAGCCTTCAGAGGTAAAGCTGTGCGCAAAATGGTCTTGGTAATGGCGGTACTAGCGCTGGCGGGATGCGGTGAAGGCAAGCGTATTAATGCGCCAAAGCCTGCGCCGGCAACGGTAGCCGTACCCGCGCAGGCATCGGCGCCGCAATGGGATCTGGAAGTGCGGGGTGAAACGCCACAGGCAGTCAGTGACCTCAGCGGCTGGTTGATTGAACACAACTTCATGTCCAATGTCGTCCGGGAAAACGGCAAGGTCCGGGTGCTGATGGGGCCGTTCAATTCAAAAGCCGAAGCCGAGGCCAAGCAGGCGGAGGTGGGTGCAGCCATCACCAAGGCGAAGAAGCAGAATATCGAGCTGCTGGTGCTGGAGCGGCCGGTCAGTGGTTAGAAACACAAAGGCCTCGGGGATGAACCCGAGGCCTTTTTTGTTTTTAGCGTACGATCAGCCGCAGGTTTCATGTCCACTGGACCGACAAACTCGTTGCCGCGCCCCATGACGCACGCCACGCTCTGGTTGCGTTGACGTTCCCAGGCCTGAACCGGATAAGTTTTGTCCCAGGCTTCATACAATTGCCGATCCTGTTTCGACAAGCGCAAACCATATTGCTTGCTCATGTAGAAGTAAGTCCGGGCGATCATGCCGCGAATGGACGGGCGCGGCATGACCTTCTTTGCCTTGAAATCGACTTGAGTCAGGCAGGAGCCATATTGACCCGATTGCTCCGGCAGCAAGCCGAAACTGAAGTTGCCGCGATCACCGTTCACCTCACCGATGCTCGGTACCAGGTTATGCAGATCGGCTTCGGCCTTCTGGTAGACAGGATCGTAGCGCGTGCAGTTCTTGCGCCCGCCTTCTTGCCAGCACTGTCGCTGATGGCCAATTTGCCAGGCCGGAACAATGTGCTCCCATTCAATGCGGGCAGCGCGCTTGGCATTTTTACGCGGCACATATCCGCATGCAGCGAGGTTCACCCGGTTGCCGGTGTATTTGCAGCCGCAATAAAACTCGGTGGATTGTGGTGCGTACAGTTTCCAGGCAACTTTCTTGGCTTCATCGAAGGTGCGCGGCGCGTCGGCCTGAGCGCCCATGGCGAACAACAGAAACAGCAATGCAAAACAGCGGACACTCATTGAATCAGTCTTCCTTCGGCACAACCCAGAAAATCTGTACACCGCCATCGTCGCGATAGGCGAGGGTGACGTTGTCGTTTCATCGATTTCTTCGAGCAAGCGCTCCCATTCATCCACGGACTCATCCGGGAGACGGAAAATCAGTGCTGCCCTGGCTTTTTGGGCGGTGGGGGAGTTGATGATTTTTGAACGCGCAGGCCCATGCGGACATAGGAGTCAGGTGAGGCGGAGGTGGTGTCCACGGAATTATCCTTATTAAGCTGTACGTGCATACAGTATTTAACTGTAGGCATTTTCGCAACTGCTTAAAATTCAAGAAAATCCTCTGACAGCGACTTTTCCATTTGGTGTGGGACGAGGGTGATTTTTGTCAGGCGGGAGAGTGGGAGCCACTCGCCAAGGCTGGCGAGTGGTAAAGCGGTGCCCGAGCGGAATCGCTCGGGCGAGGGCGAATCAGTATTCCCAGAACATCCGTTGCAGCTCTTTGCTGTCGTTGGTCTTGGTCAGCGCGACCATGGCCAGGATGCGGGCTTTTTGCGGGTTCAGGTCGTGTGCCACGACCCAGTCGTACTTGTCGTCAGGCTGTTCGGCGTTACGCAGTACGAAGCCGCCGGCGTTGACATGGGAAGAGCGAATGATCTGCACGCCGTCCTTACGCAGGGCTTGCAGGCTTGGAACAACCCGCGAAGCCACCGAGCCGTTGCCGGTGCCTGCGTGGATGATGGCTTTGGCGCCCGACTGAGCCAATGCCTTGTAAGCAGTGTCGCTGACGTTGCCGTAGGAGTAGGCGATTTCCACATCAGGCAGGCTCTTGATGTTCTTGATGTCGAACTCAGAATCCATGGTGTGGCGCTTGGCTGGCAGGCGGAACCAGTAGGATTTGCCTTCAACCACCATCCCGAGCGGGCCCCAGGCACTTTTGAAGGCCTCGGTCTTGATGTTGATCATTTTGCTGACATCGCGACCCGACTGGATCTCGTCATTCATGGTCACCAGCACGCCTTTGCCACGCGCCTCTTTGCTGCTGGCCACGGCCACGGCGTTATACAGGTTCAGCATGCCGTCGGCCGACATTGCGGTGCCCGGGCGCATGGAGCCGACTACGATGATCGGCTTGTCGGTTTTTTCCACCAGGTTCAGGAAGTAGGCGGTTTCTTCCAGGGTGTCGGTGCCATGGGTGATGACGATGCCGTCGACGTCGTCGCTGTCGGCCAGTTCGGCCACGCGGCGACCCAGTTGCAACAGGTTGTCGTTGGTAATGCTCTCGGACGCGATCTGCATGACCTGTTCGCCGCGAACATTGGCCAATTGGGTGAGCTCCGGAACACCGGCGATCAATCTGTCGATACCGACTTTCGCCGCTTGATAGGTCGCGCTGTTGGCGGCGCTGGCACCCGCGCCGGCAATAGTGCCGCCGGTGGCCAGGATCACCACGTTCGCCAGTTTCTGTTGGGTTTCGACTTCTTTTGCCTGAAGGGCAGCAGGCAGGAGCAGCAGGAGGGCCAAGGCGCCCGGAACAAAAGTCTTCAAAGCAGATGTCATTTTTTTCTCTCTTGTAGTGACGGTGCTGATGCAGGTTCATCAGATGCGCCCCAAACGAATCCGAGCGTTTGGGGCACTAGAGAAGAGCAGGATCTGTACCAGTCATGTTTTGCGTGGAGAAAAAACGTTTAACTTGTTGATTTGTTTAAACATTTAAACGTGCTGTGCACTATGGCGTGGCCCTGAGCTGTCCGGGTTTCCGACTATCTCTCCTATTTGCGTTCGGTTCACCGAAAGCTGGATGGTGAATCAGGGTTAAAGAAACCCATGTGCAGGTCGATCTCTCTCCTGAGGAATCTTTAAATCAGGGAGTTCACATGTCATTGACTGTCGGTTTTCCAAGTGCGTCCGTGATCAACATCGGCGGTAAATCGCCGGCGTCCGTCGAGGCCTTGAATGAAGCGACGTCTGACACCGCGCAGCAGCCGCCGGGTCTGGAGGAAGGCGAGAAAAAGGCAGTCAGCCTCGGCGACGTTCGCGGTTCTGAAACTGAAAGCGCCGGCAGTCAAAGCATTGCGGTGAAGACGTTGCTCAAACGCATGCAGGAACTGCAACAGCAACTGCGCGAACAGCAGCAGCAACTGGCGGCCACGCAAGCAGCGGAGTTTCCAACGCCGCAAGCCAAGTCGACGGCAGTGATGGCGATCCAGAGCCAGATTGCCGATACCTCGGCCGCCCTGTCGCAAGTGGCCGCCGCCTTGGTAAAGGAGTTGACCAAGGTCTCCGGCACGGGAAGCGTGATCAGTACGACGGCATGATAAAAACCGTCTGCTTTTTCTATCCGTCGCCCCGCGAAGAGCGTTTTCCGGTCGTTGACAAATTTTGACAAGATTCGCATAGTTCGTTCTACGCAAACGTTTGCGCAGTGCTCTCGGTGGCTAAATCCATCGACGAACGCCACACAGCTCAATCCGGCGCAAGCGTTGCTCACAATAATCATAAGATCGGAGTGAACCATGAAGCTGCCATTCGCTGGACGTCTTCTTGCTGTCGCTATGCTGGTTGCCGCATCCGCCGCGCTGCCTCTCTCTTCGGCTTTCGCCGAGTCCCCGGAAAAACCCAAAGTCGCGCTGGTCATGAAATCCCTGGCCAACGAATTCTTCCTGACCATGGAGGACGGCGCCAAGGCTTACCAGAAAGACCACTCCGGCGAGTTCGAGCTGATTTCCAACGGCATCAAGGACGAAACGGACACGGCCAACCAGATCCGTATTGTCGAGCAGATGATCGTATCCAAAGTCGATGCATTGGTCATCGCACCCGCTGATTCCAAGGCCATGGTGCCGGTGATCAAGAAAGCGATGGATGCCGGTATCACCGTGATCAACATCGACAATCAGCTTGACCCGGCGGTGGTCAAAAGCAAAAACATCAGCGTTCCGTTTGTAGGTCCGGACAACCGCAAAGGCGCACGCCTGGTGGGTGATTACCTGGCCAGGCAGCTCAAGGCCGGTGACGAAGTCGGCATCATCGAAGGGGTCTCCACCACCACCAACGCCCAGGCCCGCACCGCAGGTTTCAAGGATGCAATGGAAGCTGCGCAGATCAAGGTGGTGTCCGTTCAGTCCGGTGACTGGGAGATCAACAAAGGCAACCAGGTTGCCTCCGCCATGCTCAGCGAATACCCGCAGATCAAGGCCCTGCTGGCCGGTAACGACAGCATGGCAGTCGGTGTAGTGTCGGCAGTGCGCGCCGCAGGCAAGGCCGGCAAGGTGCAAGTGGTCGGTTACGACAACATCAACGCCATCAAGCCGATGCTCAAGGATGGCCGTGTGCTGGCCACCGCCGACCAGTTTGCCGCCAGGCAAGCAGTGTTCGGTATCGAGACCGCGCTGAAAATCATCAAGGGCGAGAAAGTCGACAGCGCTAACGGCGTGATCGAGACGCCGGTAGAGCTGGTTACCCAGTAATCCTCTGGCGACACAACGGTGCTCGCCTGTCCGGGCGAGCGCATGGAGAGTTTTTATGTCCGTTCACGCCCCGAACGCTGTCCTCTCGGTCAGTGGAATCGGCAAGACCTACGCCCAACCGGTCCTTACTGGCATCGACCTGACGCTCGTGCGCGGTGAAGTGCTGGCGCTGACCGGCGAGAACGGCGCAGGCAAAAGCACGCTGTCGAAAATCATTGGCGGTCTGGTCACGCCGACCACTGGTCAGATGCAATTTCAGGGGCAGGATTTTCGCCCAGAGAGCCGCACCCAGGCTGAAGCCTTGGGCATCCGCATGGTCATGCAGGAACTCAATCTGTTGCCGACGCTGTCGGTGGCGGAAAACCTGTTTCTCGATAACCTACCCAGCAAAGGCGGTTGGATCAGTCGCAAGCAATTGCGCAAGGCGGCAATCGAAGCCATGGCCCAGGTCGGACTCGACGCGATCGATCCGGACACCCTGGTCGGTGAACTCGGCATCGGTCACCAGCAAATGGTCGAGATCGCCCGCAACCTGATCGGCGATTGCCACGTGCTGATCCTCGACGAGCCGACCGCGATGCTCACGGCACGCGAAGTCGAAATGTTGTTCGAACAGATCACCCGTCTGCAGGCGCGCGGCGTGTCAATCATCTATATCTCCCATCGCCTCGAAGAGCTGGCCAGGGTCGCCCAGCGCATTGCGGTACTGCGCGACGGCAATCTGGTGTGCGTCGAGCCGATGGCCAATTACAACAGCGAGCAACTGGTCACGTTGATGGTCGGTCGTGAGCTTGGCGAACACATCGACATGGGTGCGCGCAACATCGGCGCTCCGGCGTTGACGGTCAAGGGTTTGACCCGCGCCGACAAGGTTCGTGATGTGTCCTTCGAAGTGCGTGCCGGCGAAATCTTCGGCATTTCCGGCCTGATCGGGGCAGGGCGAACTGAATTGCTGCGCCTGATCTTCGGTGCCGATACCGCAGACAGTGGCTCGGTAGCGCTGGGTACGCCGGCGCAGGTCGTGAGCATCCGTTCTCCAGTGGATGCGGTCGGGCACGGCATCGCCCTGATTACTGAAGACCGCAAAGGTGAAGGCCTGCTATTGACGCAGTCGATCAGCGCCAATATCGCGCTGGGCAACATGCCCGACATTTCCAGCGCAGGGTTCGTCAATCATGGCCACGAGGCTGCTCTGGCCCAACGTCAGATCGATGCCATGCGCATCCGCAGTTCCGGCCCGGCGCAATTGGTGTCCGAACTGTCCGGCGGAAACCAGCAGAAAGTGGTGATCGGCCGTTGGCTGGAGCGAGATTGCTCGGTGCTGCTGTTCGATGAGCCGACCCGGGGTATCGATGTCGGCGCCAAGTTCGACATTTATGCGCTGCTCGGTGAGTTGACCCGTCAGGGCAAAGCACTGGTGGTGGTGTCCAGCGACCTGCGCGAATTGATGCTGATCTGCGATCGGATCGGTGTGTTGTCGGCGGGGCGTCTGATCGACACCTTCGAGCGGGACAACTGGACCCAGGATGATTTGCTTGCCGCCGCATTTGCCGGCTACCAAAAACGTGATGCGCTGCTCAACGAAGCAGCGCCTAGGGATCTTCCATGAATACCGCATCTTTAGCCGGCAAACGCAGCGGCAACTTTTATGGCCTCGGCACCTATCTGGGCCTGGCCGGTGCATTGCTGGCGATGGTTGTGCTGTTCTCGATCCTGAGCAGCCATTTTCTGTCTTACGACACCTTCAGTACGCTGGCCAACCAGATTCCGGACCTTATGGTGCTGGCGGTCGGTATGACGTTCGTGTTGATCATCGGCGGCATCGACCTGTCGGTGGGCTCGGTACTGGCGCTCGCTGCGTCGACGGTCAGCGTGGCGATTCTCGGCTGGGGTTGGAGTGTCCTGCCCGCGGCGTTGCTTGGCATGGCGGCGGCGGCACTGGCCGGGACCATCACCGGTTCGATCACCGTGGCGTGGCGTATTCCATCGTTCATCGTGTCCCTCGGCGTGCTGGAAATGGCCCGCGGCGTGGCATATCAGATGACCGGTTCGCGTACGGCGTACATCGGCGATGCCTTCGCCTGGTTATCCAACCCGATCGCCTTCGGGATTTCGCCGTCGTTTATCATTGCCTTGCTCATCATCTTCGTCGCCCAGGCTGTGTTGACCCGCACCGTGTTCGGTCGCTACCTGATCGGCATTGGCACCAACGAAGAGGCGGTACGGCTGGCCGGGATCAATCCCAAGCCCTACAAAATCCTGGTGTTCAGCCTGATGGGCTTGCTGGCCGGGATCGCCGCGCTGTTTCAGATTTCGCGCCTGGAAGCGGCGGACCCGAACGCCGGCTCCGGTCTGGAACTGCAAGTGATTGCCGCGGTGGTGATCGGTGGCACAAGCCTGATGGGTGGGCGTGGCTCGGTGATCAGCACGTTCTTCGGCGTGTTGATCATTTCCGTATTGGCGGCCGGTCTGGCGCAGATCGGCGCAACCGAACCCACCAAGCGCATCATCACCGGCGCGGTGATCGTGGTCGCAGTGGTGCTTGATACCTACCGCAGTCAACGCGCAAGCCGGCGGACTTGAATCATGGCAACTATCAAAGATGTGGCAGCGCTCGCGGGGATTTCCTACACCACGGTTTCCCATGTGGTGAACAAGACCCGGCCGGTCAGCGAAAAAGTACGGGTCAAGGTCGAGGCGGCGATCAAAACCCTGGACTACGTCCCCAGCGCCGTGGCGCGGTCCCTCAAAGCCAAAACCACGGCGACCATCGGATTGCTGGTACCCAACAGCCTCAACCCGTACTTCGCCGAATTGGCCCGCGGGATTGAGGATTACTGCGAGCGCAATGGCTATTGCGTGATCCTCTGTAACTCCGACGATAACCCGGACAAGCAACGCAGCTACCTGCGCGTGCTGCTGGAAAAACGCATCGACGGGCTGATCGTCGCATCGGCGGGCGGTGACAGCGGGTTGGCGCAGGGCTTGTCGGGCGTGCGCACGCCGATGGTGATTGTCGACCGCGGGCTGGAAGGTGTCGATGCGGATCTGGTGCGCATCGATCATGAATATGGCGCCTACCTGGCGACCCGGCACTTGCTGGAATTGGGGCATCGGGACATCGCCACCATCAGCGGGCCGGCGACCACCAGCGTGGCGCAGATGCGTCTGGCCGGTTTTTGTCGGGCGCTGAAAGACGCGGGTATCGAGGTGCCAGGCGAGCGCATGCTGGAAAGCGACTTCACCAGCACCGGCGGTTACAACGCTGCGGCGATCCTGCTGGAGCGCAACCCGCCCAGCGCCATCTTCGCCGCCAACGACATGATCGGCATCGGCGTGCTGCGGGCCGCTGC
The DNA here is from genome assembly GCF_002277815.1 of Pseudomonas sp. ERMR1:02. GTDB lineage: Bacteria > Pseudomonadota > Gammaproteobacteria > Pseudomonadales > Pseudomonadaceae > Aquipseudomonas. The sequence goes on along the minus strand of NZ_NKJI01000028.1, from coordinate 54,901 downwards.
CGAGCGCAACATTCGCGTACCGACGGAGCTGTCGGTGATTGGCTTCGACGATATCCAGATGAGCCGCTATGTCTATCCAGCGCTCACGACCGTGGGGCAGTCGATCCTGCAGCTTGGCGAGATGGCAGCCGAAGTGCTGCTGCAAAGGATTGCCACGCCGGAGCTGGTCACTAAGCAACGGATCGTGACGCCTAGTATCGTCATGCGCGAATCGACTGCGCCGCTGGCGGGTGTGTTTGCCCAATTCCGTTAAAAGAAAAGCCGTTAAAAGAAAAGCCGTTAAACAAAAAGCTCCCGCTAAAACCGAACAAATGAGTAGCAATGAATGCCAGCAAAAGTAGTGGTGATAGGCAGCCTGAACATGGACCTGGTGACCCGGGCGCCACGACTGCCTCAGGGCGGTGAAACGTTGATCGGTCATTCGTTTGCCACGGTATCCGGTGGCAAGGGTGCGAATCAGGCAGTGGCCGCCGCGCGACTGGGCGCGCAGGTATCGATGGTTGGTTGTGTGGGCGCAGATGCCTATGGCGAAGAGCTTCGTGCGGCCTTGCTGGTCGAGCAGATCGATTGTCAGGCGGTTAGCACCGTGGACGGTTCCAGTGGCGTGGCGTTGATTGTGGTCGGCGACAACAGCCAGAACGCCATCGTGATCGTTGCCGGTGCCAACGGTGCACTGACGCCGGCGCTGATCGGCTGCTTCGATTCGGTCCTGCAGGCCGCCGATGTGATCATTTGTCAGCTGGAAGTGCCGGATGCCACGGTGGGCCATGCGCTCAAGCGTGGTCGTGAACTGGGCAAGACCATGATCCTCAATCCCGCGCCGGCCAGCCGTCCATTGCCACCGGGCTGGTACGCGAACATCGATTATCTGATTCCCAACGAAAGCGAAGCGTCGGCACTGAGCGGTTTTGCGGTGGACTCTCGGCAAACTGCACAAGCCGCCGCGACCCGTTTGATCGAGATGGGCGCCGGCAAGGTGATCATCACTCTCGGTGCCCAGGGCTCTCTGTTCGCCGATGGCCAACGCTTCGAGCATTTCCCTGCACCGACCGTGAAGGCGGTCGACACCACGGCGGCGGGCGATACGTTCGTTGGTGGTTTTGCCGCCGCGCTGGCGAACGGTAAAAGCGAAGCTGAAGCGATCCGTTTCGGCCAGGTCGCCGCTGCGTTGTCGGTCACTCGGGCCGGCGCGCAACCCTCGATTCCCACCTTGTCCGAAGTACAGGCGTTCAATGCACCATGAAAAAGACACCGTTGCTTAACGTTGCACTGTCGCGGCTGATCGCCTCTCTTGGCCACGGCGACAAGGTGGTGATCGGCGATGCGGGGCTGCCGGTGCCGCCCGGCGTCGAGTTGATCGACCTGGCCCTGACCCACGGCATTCCAGATTTCATCAGCACCCTGAAGGTTGTGCTCAGCGAAATGCAGGTCGAAAGCCATGTGCTGGCCCAGGAAATGCTGGAGAAAAAGCCGTCGGCACTGGCTGCTCTGGATGAACTGAATGCCGAGGGTGTGCTGGGGCGACGTGAGTTGCTCAGTCATGAGCAATTCAAGGTTCTCAGCCGGCAGGCCCGGGCGATTGTCCGGACCGGCGAATGCCAGCCGTACTGCAATATCGTGCTGATTGCCGGAGTAACGTTCTGACTCGTTTTTGTTTTCTACCCTGCGCAAGCAGTGCGCCATGTATCGTTATGCCTGGAAACTGCCTTATCTGCTTCGGAGTCTGCTGCTTTTGTCCGTGATTACCGCAACCGGCGCCCACGCGGCGGAAAAAATCGACTTGATCATAGACACCGACCCCGGTGCCGACGATGTGGTTGCCTTGTTGTTTGCGTTGGCATCGCCGCAGGAGTTGAACATCCGCGCATTGACCACCGTCGCCGGCAACGTGCGCCTGGACAAGACGTCGCGTAATGCGCGGCTGGCTCGCGAGTGGGCAGGGCGTGAGGAGGTGCCGGTCTACGCCGGAGCGAAGAAACCACTGATGCGCAAACCTATCTATGCCGAGGACATTCATGGCAAGGAAGGGCTGTCGGGTATCACTGTCTATGAACCGAAGAGGGGCCTGGCCGAGGGCAGTGCGATCGAGTATCTGATCGCTACCCTGATGGCAGCCAAGCCCCACAGCATCACCATTGCCATGCTCGGGCCGCAGACCAACCTGGCCCTGGCGCTGATCCAAGAGCCGAAAATCGTTCAGGGCATCAAGGAAGTGGTGATGATGGGTGGTGCGCACTTCAACGGTGGCAACATTACGCCGCTGGCAGAGTTCAACCTGTTCGCCGATCCGCAAGCGGCCGAGGTGGTGCTCAAGAGTGGCGTGAAACTGACCTACCTTCCGTTGGACGTGACACACAAGATCCTCACCAGCGACGCGCGCCTGCAGAAAATCGCCGCGTTGAACAACAACGCAAGCAAGTTGGTGGTCGATATTCTGAATGACTACATCAAGGCCGATATGGAGCACTACGGCATCCCGGGTGGTCCGGTGCATGATGCAACGGTTATCGCCTATCTGCTCAAGCCGCAGCTGTTCAGCGGTCGTGAGGTGAGTGTGGTAGTTGATAGTGGCGAAGGTCCGACGTTCGGCCAGACCATCGTCGACTGGAACGACGGGCTCAAGGCACCGAAGAATGCGTTCTGGGTTGAAAACGGCGACGCCCAGGGCTTCTTCGATCTGCTGACAGAGCGTCTGGCTCTCCTGAAGTAGTCCTCACACCCGCAGGTGCCTTTACGCTGGTTCCGAATGCCCGGCACCGTGGTTTGTCGGGTATTTCTCGAATATCTGCTCGATGAAGGATTGGGCTGCCTCGGTACCCAGTTCCTTGACCAAAAGATCGATACCGATGATTGCGAGCTCTTCCGGACTGCCGGGGCTGTAGGAGCTGTGACCCTCTGACCACTTGGCTTTGATGTCGGCTTCGATGCTTACGGTGGTCATGATGAGGCTCGTGCAGTCGGAGAGGTCTGAGCGAGGAGTTAACCATTTTGCGGCGCTTTTGGCACTCCGACTTAGAAATGAGTGCAGTGCTATGCGACACTTGGTCTTTGATGACTTTTCAAGGATTGCGCTGTGCAGATCGATTTGAACACCCCTGACGGCTTGACGCTTGAAGCCGTGCGCCAGCTGTTGGCGTCTGCCAGCGACGATGAACACACGCAATTGCGTGTGACCAAGGGCGGCATCGCCTATATTTCATCGGGGGTCGTGGGCGGCACCGAGATCGACGGGTTGCTTTTTCGCCTGGAAACCTGGGCCAAGGGTTCCGGGTATGTCGGACGGGTCGCGGCCAGTGACGAGGTCTGGGTCATGCAGATCTTCAATGCGCTGAAGCAGAATTGGCCGAAACCGGCCTTCGACTATATCGACGTCTATTGAGCGCTGTTCATATTCAGTCACGATTGAGGGATGAAGGGCAGGCCGATGCTCAGGCAAACTTGCCCTTTGTCTGCGGCGAAAAGACAGGTCGCCTGTTCTCCTCGTGAAACCGAACGCTGGAATGGCGGTCGCACGATCTCAGCTTAACTCTCGAAAAAGGAGGCTCCATGCCTTGGAAGTTCGCGTCATTGGGTACTTTGTTAGCCGTTGCCATGTTGTCAGGTTGCAGCACTGCCACCAACGAGTCGGCAACAGACCCTGTAACGACGACTGACACAGGTTACAGCCGTTGCGAGGCCAAAGCGGCGGAATTCACCATTGGCAAACAGGCGTCGCCCGAACTGCTGGAGCAGGCGCGTACACGTGCCGGCGCACAGAACGCACGGTTCCTCCTGCCTACCGACATGGTAACGATGGAGTACCGCTCCGACCGTCTGAACCTCAACACCGATGCCAATCGGGTCGTCACTCGCGTCAACTGCGGCTGATTGCTCAGGCTTTTGCGTCGCTCATAAAAAACCCCGTCACATGGACGGGGTTTTTTTAGTGCGCCTGGAAATTACTCTGGGCGAACTTGAGCAGCTTGCATACCCTTTTGGCCTTTCTCAGCCACGAAGGAAACGGTCTGGCCTTCTTTCAGGCTTTTGAAACCGTCGCTTTCGATAGCTTTGAAGTGTACGAACAGGTCGTCACCGCCACCTTGAGGAGTGATGAAGCCGAAGCCTTTTTCATCGTTGAACCATTTAACGGTGCCGGTTTGGCGATTAGACATGGTGTATCTCCAAGAAACATATATTTTCAGTAGTACTGTGCTGCTCAGGCCAACTGGGCACACCGGAGTATCATAGTCGAAATGTTCGCTTTGGGAGCCCCCCGCAGGTGCTGTTTGCCCTACAGTCGCACATTCTTTGTTGCCTGATCTGGCTGAAAGCCCCGTTTTAAAAGGCTTTCAGCCGAAAGTAAAGACGATAAAAAAAGCTGTAAAACCTGCATAATTTGTCGGAAAAAGCGGTTTTCAGGTGCTTTTTACCGGCGCAAAACGCTTTGCGGGCTTAATTTTTCGCCGGGTTAGTGGCCTTGCATCTGGAAATTTGAGTCAGCGCCTGTTGCTTCAGGGCGTCGCTGGCCTGGTTATCCATCAACGACTGAAGGTCTTTGGCCGGGTACGTTTTTATTGCGTCGGCGCCGCAAGCACAGTGGGCTTTGGCCGCGGCCTCACCGATCTGTTGTGCGGCCGCAGGAACGCACTGCGCCATGTACTTCTCGCGCACACCCTTCGGCCAATCGGCGTGGGCGGCCAGCGGCAGCAACAATACGATGGGTGCGACTACTGCGAACAAACGATTCAGACGCATGCCAGGATGCTCCTTGTGGGTCAATGTCTTGTTATCTGAGGGGTAAAGCGGGGATCAAGTTCAGCACTCTGGCATAAAAACGCCGGATTTGCCCTGGCAGAACCCTGCGCGCCGCCACGACCGTTCATCTGTGCTAGCATGCTGCGCTCGGGCGTTAGCAGGCGCCGGTCGACCTTCAGTCCCGGCTGTGGCAAATGCCCGAATAATCCTGATTTGAATCCCAGTCACTCTGGTTCGGTTTCCGGTTGGCCGCAAGGCTCCTGCCGCTGTAAGGCAGGCGTTCGTCATTGAATGGCCTGGATCGGATCTTGTACTGGCTCATCCCAACCCACGTGACCTTTGGTAGGGGTCACCACTAGGAGAGGAGGCGCCATGCCAACTATTACTCTTCCCGACGGCAGTCAACGTTCATTCGATCACCCGGTATCCATCGCCGAGGTCGCCGCATCCATCGGTGCCGGTCTGGCCAAGGCCACCGTGGCCGGCAAGGTCAATGGCAAGCTGGCTGACGCCAGCGACATCATCGACAGCGACGTTACGCTGCAAATCATCACGCCAAAGGATGAAGAGGGGCTGGAGATCATTCGCCACTCTTGCGCCCACCTGGTTGGTCATGCGGTCAAGCAGTTGTATCCGACGGCCAAAATGGTCATCGGTCCGGTCATCGACGAAGGTTTCTATTACGACATCGCCTTCGAGCGTCCCTTCACTCCGGACGATCTGGCCGCCATCGAGCAGCGCATGCAGCAGCTGATCGAGAAAGATTACGACGTAATCAAGAAAGTCACTCCGCGCGCCGAAGTGATCGAAGTGTTCAAGGCCCGCGGCGAAGACTACAAACTGCGTCTGGTTGAGGACATGCCGAACGAACAGGCCATGGGTCTGTACTATCACGAAGAATACGTCGACATGTGCCGCGGTCCGCACGTGCCGAACACTCGCTTCCTGAAATCCTTCAAACTGACCAAGTTGTCCGGCGCTTACTGGCGCGGCGATGCCAAGAACGAGCAATTGCAGCGCGTTTACGGCACTGCTTGGGCTGACAAGAAGCAACTGGCAGCCTACATCCAGCGCATCGAAGAAGCCGAGAAGCGCGATCACCGCAAGATCGGCAAGCGCCTGGGACTGTTCCATACCCAGGAAGAGTCGCCGGGCATGGTGTTCTGGCACCCGAACGGCTGGACCCTGTATCAAGTGCTCGAGCAATACATGCGCAAGGTGCAGCGTGACAACGGTTACCTTGAGATCAAGACGCCTCAAGTCGTTGACCGCAGCCTGTGGGAAAAATCCGGGCACTGGGCCAACTACGCCGACAACATGTTCACCACACAGTCGGAAAACCGCGACTACGCCATCAAGCCAATGAACTGCCCTTGCCACGTGCAGGTGTTCAATCAAGGCCTGAAGAGCTACCGCGAGCTGCCGATGCGTCTTGCTGAATTCGGTGCCTGTCACCGTAACGAGCCATCGGGTGCGTTGCACGGCATCATGCGCGTACGGGCGTTCACTCAGGATGACGCTCACATCTTCTGCACCGAAGAGCAGATGCAGGCCGAGTCCGCTGCGTTCATCAAGCTGACCATGGACGTCTACGCCGATTTCGGCTTCAAAGATGTCGAAATGAAGCTGTCCACTCGTCCGGAAAAACGCGTCGGTTCCGATGAATTGTGGGACCGCGCCGAAGCGGCACTGGCTGCAGCCCTTGATAGCGCTGGCCTGCCGTACGATCTGCAGCCCGGCGAGGGTGCGTTCTACGGTCCGAAGATCGAGTTTTCGCTGAAAGATTGCCTTGGTCGCGTCTGGCAGTGTGGTACCCTGCAGCTCGATTTTAACCTGCCTGTCCGTCTGGGAGCCGAATACGTCTCCGAAGACAACAGTCGCAAGCACCCGGTAATGTTGCACCGGGCGATCCTCGGATCCTTCGAACGTTTCGTCGGAATCCTGATCGAGAACTACGAGGGTGCGTTCCCTGCGTGGCTCGCTCCGACCCAGGCAGTGATCATGAACATCACTGACAAACAGGCCGATTTTGCCGCCGAGGTTGAAAAAACTCTCAACGAAAGCGGATTTCGTGCCAAGTCTGACTTGAGAAATGAAAAGATCGGCTTTAAAATCCGCGAGCATACTTTGCTCAAGGTTCCCTATCTCTTGGTTATCGGAGATCGGGAAGTCGAGATGCAGACTGTCGCTGTGCGTACTCGTGAAGGTGCTGACCTGGGCTCGATGCCCGTCGCCCAGTTCGCTGAGTTTCTCGCGCAAGCGGTTTCCCGGCGTGGTCGCCCAGATTCGGAGTAATTATTATTAAGCGTGAAATGAGACAAGATAAACGAGCTGCACCGAAAGCCCCGATCAACGAGAATATCTCGGCACGCGAGGTTCGGTTAATTGGGGCTGAAGGTGAACAGCTTGGGATTGTGTCAATTGAAGACGCGCTTCTTAAGGCTGAAGAGGCCAAACTGGATCTGGTGGAAATTTCCGCCGATGCAGTACCCCTGTTTGCAAACTGATGGACTACGGCAAATCGATCTTCGAGAAGAAGAAGCAGGTTGCCGCGGCCAAGAAAAACCAGAAGCAGATTCAGGTTAAAGAAATCAAGTTTCGTCCAGGGACGGAGGAAGGGGATTACCAGGTAAAACTGCGCAACCTGGTACGTTTCCTGAGTGACGGGGACAGGGCCAAGGTATCCTTGCGATTCCGCGGCCGTGAGATGGCCCACCAGGAGCTGGGGATGGAACTCCTCAAGCGAGTTGAAGGTGACTTGCTCGAGTACGGTTCGGTCGAACAGCATCCTAAGATGGAAGGACGCCAGCTGATCATGGTCATCGCCCCGAAAAAGAAGAAGTAATCAACAGGGCACGGCAGGCCTTCTGATTATGTTTATCAACTGAATGCGGAGTATCCGAACATGCCAAAAATGAAGACCAAAAGTGGTGCTGCTAAGCGGTTTCTGAAAACTGCTAACGGTATCAAGCACAAGCACGCTTTCAAGAGCCACATCCTGACCAAAATGTCGACCAAGCGTAAGCGTCAACTGCGCGGTAGCAGCTTGCTGCATCCGTCTGACGTGGCAAAAGTCGAGCGCATGCTGCGCCTTCGTTAATTTTAGTCAAGAATAGAGGAAGTAACTCATGGCTCGTGTAAAGCGTGGCGTCATTGCCCGTAAACGTCACAAAAAAATTCTGAAACTTGCTAAAGGCTACTACGGCGCTCGCTCGCGCGTATTCCGTGTTGCCAAGCAAGCGGTAATCAAGGCAGGCCAATACGCCTACCGTGACCGTCGTCAGAAAAAACGTCAGTTCCGCGCTCTGTGGATCGCTCGTATCAACGCTGGTGCTCGTATCAACGGTCTGTCCTACAGCCGTTTCATCGCCGGCCTGAAAAAAGCGTCCATCGAGATCGACCGTAAGGTTCTGGCTGATCTGGCAGTGAACGAAAAAGCGGCGTTTGCTGCGATTGTCGAGAAAGCTAAAGCCACCTTGGCTTAAGTACCCCCGACAGTCACCCGGCCTCACCTCTGTGGGGTCAGGTGTTAAACGTCATAAATAGGGGAAGAGCCTTCAAGCTCTTCCCCTATTTTGTATCTGGAGTCTGTACATGGAAAACCTGGACGCGCTCGTCTCTCAAGCACTAGAGGCTGTGCAAAGCGCTGAAGATATCAATGCCCTGGAGCAAATCCGGGTTCACTACCTTGGCAAAAAGGGTGAATTGACTCAGGTGATGAAGACCCTGGGGAATTTGCCGGCAGAAGAGCGTCCGCAAGTCGGCGCGCTGATCAACGTTGCCAAGGAGCGTGTCACAGAGGTTCTCAATGCGCGCAAGGCGTTGTTTGAGGAGGCCGATCTTGCGGCCAAACTCGCCGCCGAATCCATTGACGTGACCCTGCCTGGCCGCGGCCAGACCTCAGGCGGCCTGCACCCGGTTACCCGGACTCTGGAACGTATTGAGCAGTTCTTCACCCACATTGGCTACGGCATCGCCGAAGGCCCTGAGGTCGAAGACGACTACCACAACTTCGAGGCGCTCAACATCCAGGCCATCACCCGGCCCGGTCGATGCATGACACCTTCTATTTCAATGCCAACATGCTGTTGCGCACCCATACCTCCCCGGTACAGGTCCGCACCATGGAATCGAAACAGCCGCCGATCCGCATCGTCTGCCCAGGCCGTGTGTACCGCAGCGACTCCGATATCACCCACTCGCCGATGTTCCACCAGGTCGAAGGCCTGCTGGTCGACCGCGACATCAACTTCGCCGACCTGAAAGGGACGATCGAAGAGTTCCTGCGCGTGTTCTTCGAAAAAGAACTGGCCGTGCGTTTCCGCCCTTCGTACTTCCCGTTCACCGAGCCATCGGCCGAAGTCGACATGGAATGCGTGATGTGCAGCGGTAAAGGCTGCCGCGTCTGCAAACAGACTGGCTGGCTGGAAGTCATGGGTTGCGGCATGGTTCACCCGAACGTGCTGCGCATGTCCGGGATCGACCCGGAAGAATTTTCGGGCTTTGCCTTCGGCATGGGCGTTGAGCGTCTGGCCATGCTGCGTTACGGCGTGAACGACTTGCGTCTGTTCTTCGACAACGACTTGCGGTTCCTCGCGCAATTTCGCTAGTCGTAACGAATTCTTAGGAGAGCAGGATGAAATTCAGTGAACAATGGCTGCGTGGCTGGGTTAGCCCGCAGGTAAGTCGCGATGAGCTGGTTGCTCGTCTGTCGATGGCCGGTCTTGAGGTCGATAGCGTTACGCCGGCCGCCGGCGTATTCAGTGGCGTGATCGTGGGCGAGGTGCTGAGCACCGAACAGCATCCGGACGCCGACAAGCTGCGCGTTTGCCAGGTCAGCAATGGCTCGGAGACTTTTCAGGTCGTTTGCGGAGCGCCAAATGTGCGCCCGGGCCTGAAAATCCCGTTCGCCATCATCGGTGCCGAACTGCCGGGCGACTTCAAAATCAAGAAAGCCAAACTGCGTGGCGTCGAGTCAAACGGCATGCTGTGCTCGCAAGCCGAGTTGCAGGTAGGTGAGGGCAACGATGGTCTGATGGAGCTGCCGGCTGATGCGCCAGTGGGTCAGGACATTCGTGAATACCTGAACCTGGACGATGCCAGCATCGAGGTCGACCTGACCCCGAACCGTGGTGACTGCCTGTCCCTGGCGGGCCTGGCCCGTGAAGTCGGCGCGCTGTACGCCGCTCCTGTGTCCCGTCCAGTAGTTGCTTGCGTTCCAGCCGTTCACGATGAAGTGCGTTCGGTCGAAGTGTTGGCACCTGCTGCCTGCCCGCGTTACCTGGGTCGTGTTATCCGTAACGTGGACCTGTCCAGGCCAACTCCGCTGTGGATGGTCGAGCGCCTGCGTCGTGCCGACGTGCGCAGCATCGATGCCGCAGTCGATATTACTAACTACGTGATGCTGGAGCTGGGTCAACCTCTGCATGCGTTCGATCTCGCCGAAATCAACGGTGGTATCCGCGTGCGCATGGCCGAAGAGGGCGAAAAACTGGTTCTGCTCGACGGTCAGGAAGTCAGCCTGCGTAGCGATACGCTGGTGATCGCCGACCATACCCGCGCCCTGGCAATTGCCGGCGTCATGGGGGGCGAGCACAGCGGCGTCAACACCGCGACCACGCGCGATATTTTCCTTGAAAGTGCGTTCTTCGATCAGATCGCTGTCGCTGGCAAGGCCCGTTCCTATGGCCTGCACACCGATGCTTCGCACCGCTATGAGCGCGGCGTGGACTGGCAACTGGCCCGTGAAGCCATGGAGCGCGCCACTGGCCTGCTGCTGGAAATCACCGGTGGCGAAGCCGGCCCAATCATCGAAACTGTCAGCGAACAGCACTTGCCGTCGATCGCGCCGGTGACCCTGCGTGCCCAGCGCATCACCCAAATGCTGGGCATGGAAATGGATTCGGCCGAAGTCGAGCGTCTGCTCAGCGCTTTGGGCCTGACCATCACCGCCGACGGAGCAGGGCAGTGGCGCGTAGAAGTGCCAAGCCATCGCTTCGACATCAGCCTGGAAGTCGACCTGATCGAAGAGCTGGCCCGACTGTATGGCTACAACCGCCTGCCGGTTCGTTACCCGCAAGCGCGTCTGGCGCCTCAAGCCAAGGCTGAAGCGCGCAGCGATCTGCCTGAGCTGCGCCGTTTGCTGGTCGCCCGTGGTTATCAGGAAGCGATCACCTATAGTTTCATCGATCCGAAACAATTCGAGTTGTTTAATCCGGGTGTCGAACCGCTGTTGCTGGCTAACCCGATTTCCAACGACATGGCTGCCATGCGTTCGTCGCTGTGGCCAGGTCTGGTCAAGGCGCTTCAGCACAACCTGAACCGTCAACAGGATCGCGTCCGCCTGTTCGAGAGTGGCCTTCGCTTCGTCGGTCAGCTCGACGGGTTGAAGCAAGAGCCAATGCTGGCGGGTGTGGTTTGCGGTAGTCGTCTGCCGGAAGGCTGGGCGCAAGGTCGCGATGTTGTCGACTTCTTCGACGTCAAGGCTGATGTTGAAGCGGTGCTGGGCTTTGCCGGTGCTCTGGATGCGTTCACTTTCGTACCGGGCAAGCACCCAGCGCTGCATCCGGGTCAAACCGCGCGCATTGAGCGTGAGGGGCATCTGGTTGGTTTCGTCGGCGCCATCCACCCGGAACTGTCGAAAACCCTGGGTCTGGATCGTCCTGTATTCGTTTTCGAGCTGGTTCTGGCGGAAGTGACATCGGGCAAAATGCCTAAATTCCACGAGTTATCGCGCTTTCCTGAAGTGCGTCGTGACCTGGCACTGATTGCGCGTAAAGACGTAGCGGCCTCGGCCGTACTGGACGTAATCCGTGAAAATGCAGGCGAATGGCTGACAGACCTCAGGCTATTTGACGTGTATCAGGGTAAAGGCATTGATCCTGATAGAAAAAGCCTCGCAGTCGGCTTGACCTGGCAGCATCCATCGCGCACTCTTAATGACGATGAGGTGAATTCCACGACGCAAAACATCCTCACCTCGCTCGAACAAAGGTTGGACGCCACGTTAAGGAAGTGACGTATGGGGGCTTTGACGAAAGCTGAGATGGCGGAACGTCTGTATGAAGAGCTGGGCCTGAACAAGCGGGAAGCCAAGGAATTGGTCGAACTGTTTTTCGAGGAAATCAGGCACGCTCTTGAAGACAACGAGCAGGTCAAATTGTCCGGTTTCGGCAATTTCGACCTGCGGGACAAACGCCAGCGGCCTGGCCGCAATCCGAAAACCGGTGAAGAAATCCCGATCACGGCTCGCCGTGTCGTCACCTTTCGTCCAGGGCAGAAGTTGAAGGCCCGAGTTGAGGCTTATGCTGGAACCAAGTCATAACGACGAGCTTCCCGTCATCCCAGGCAAACGCTACTTCACCATTGGTGAAGTCAGCGAGTTGTGTGCGGTAAAACCGCACGTGCTGCGCTATTGGGAGCAGGAGTTTCCTCAACTCAACCCCGTCAAACGCCGCGGAAACCGCCGGTATTATCAGCGCCAAGACGTGCTGATGATCCGGCAGATCCGCGCGCTTCTTTATGATCAGGGTTTCACCATCGGCGGCGCACGCTTGCGTTTGTCCGGTGACGAGGCCAAAGACGACACCACTCAATACAAACAAATGATTCGCCAGATGATCGCTGAGCTGGAAGATGTTCTGGTGGTCCTCAAGAAATAAATTCCTGCTTTTAAATACTTCCAGTTTTCAAAAGCTTGCGATATATTCTTGAGCGTTCCTCGAGAAGAGGAACAAGTTTCACGCCTAGTCGGGGCGTAGCGCAGTCCGGTAGCGCACTAGCATGGGGTGCTAGGGGTCGAGTGTTCGAATCACTCCGTCCCGACCATATTATTCAATGACTTAGCCGCTTTCGAGCGGCTTTGTCGTTTCTGCCATAGTGACTTTTCGAGTGACCCTGGCCTTTTTGTTCACGCTTCCCTCCTTTTCAGAATCGTCAGCGCTGGTGCGCGCGAATCGGTTGCTGATACCTTATTTGCCGCCGCAATGAGTTGATCCAGTTCCGCCGCCGAGTAGTGACTGGTGATGCTTCCGTTCTTGTGGCCGAGCAGTGCTTTCCGATCCTCCTCAGTCACGCCTGCCGCGCGTAGCCTTCTCCCAAAGGTGTGCTTCAAGTCGTGAATACGGATCCTGGCAAAGCCATCATGTGCCGGCCGCAAGAACTTCTCCTGCCACTTCTTCGCCGCGCGGATCCTTGCCTTCTTCCAGGCCGAGTCATTCATGCGGTGAACCGTCGTTTCATTCCCCTCGCCATCAGGCTTGCCAAACGGGAACACGTAGAGCGGATGATTGCCGCGCTGCTTCTCGATCACCGATTTGGCCACGTCATTCAAAACGACCAGACGCTCGTCTCGGTTCTTCACCCCAGACCTGGCGCTTCTCCCGCCAAATCCTGCCGGGATCAGGAACACGCTCGTTCCCAGTTCCGGTACCGCAATCTCCCAATTCCACTGAAGCTTGCAAACTTCCTGCTCCCGGCACCCCGTGTTGACCTTGAACATGGCCATGGTCTGAAGGTGCGCCGGGAGTTCGGCGAACAGGATCGACTGCTCTTCCCACGAAAGGGGGTAGGGCTTCCGGCTGTTCGTTTTCTCGTCCAGCAGAGAGATCATCGGCACAACATCGAGCAATGGCCGGCGCTCTTCATCCCGCCACTTCCGCGCACAAAGGTTCAACACTCGAATCACCCTTTGCAGCGCGATGTTCACCGTACGGTTTGTGACGGGCCTGCCTTCAGCCGGGTGTAGCTTCGACTGGATGTAAGGGGCGAGCGCGTCGTCGTCGATGTGTGTGAGCGGCATTTCGCCAATGTACGGGTCGAGCTGCTCCATGTAAGTAGCCGAAATGTGGATCGAAGCCTGGTCCTTCACTTCGAGCAGGAAGCGAGTTGCCGCCTCCCGCCACGTCCTGACCCGCCGAACGCCATACACCTTCTGCTGGCGAAGCTGCTCCAGCTTGTGAATCAGGTACTGCTCTGCTTCGGCGCGGTTACAAGTGCCAGTACTCTCTTGAATTCGTTCTCCTCTGTACTTTTTGTCAATCTTCCAGATGCCGTTCGGCATTTGCTGGAGGCCTGTGATTGCTTTTTGGGCCATGGCAATTCTCCTTGTTTCTTGCCCTGGCGCTCGCTGCGAGGGCGATTGTTGTCCTGATTTGCGGCCTTTTCAATTGCCATGGCTTCGATGTAGGCATCCGCCCACTGGTCGAGCTCAATCCGGTCGAAGCCAACGCCCTGTTTTCCGATGGGAAATTCGCGAACGTTCGGCCGGACAGTTTTGTTGAATACGTCCCGGCACATGCCGAGGTAACCAGGTGCATCCATGGCTCGGATAAAACGGGGAGGGACGGGCGCGACTTGGGCCGCGCTTCGATTAGACATAGGGCTTCCTCGCCCGCCGCTTATCGGCGGGCTGGTAAGTGGATTGTGAAATCAGATGAGGGGTGTCAGGCGAGCTAAGCGGGTGAGCTACGGTTTATTGGTTCGCCTCGCCAGTTGCGTACACGCTTTCTCCCCTGAGGTGACTGGCGGGGTGAACCCTTAGCGCCATGGCCCCTTGTAGCAGTACACGTAGGCGAACCAGGCGAGGGCGATCATGGCGTCACCTGCGAGCCGAGATCCGCCAGGGCAAATACAATGCCGCGGCAATAGTGGTCCTCGCCGTCCAATACGTCGAACGTGGAGTGCGGAATATCGGTCGAGTAGGTCCACGAATAACCGTCTTCCTTGCACCAAAGTGCCTCGATTTTCTGTGCCAAAGGCTTTCGCTTAAAGTAAGCCTGAAGCTCATCGTCGTCTTCGATGTTTTCCCTGTCGGGTAGCAAGCCTTGGGCATCGATCAGCGCAGTTCCGCCGTCGTAGCAGCCGAACTCGTCGCGGATAGCGCCTTCGAGCTCCATAAGGTCATCGCTGGCGCCGAAGACAATCACCAGCCCGGCAGCCTTGGCCGAAGCGATCTGATCTTTAGTGATCGAGCGATGCGCCGGATATTGGATGCCGTTTAGTTCTGCCGCGAGCTGTTCTTTAGACATGACTGTTCCTTTGCCGCTATAGCGGCTGACTTTGAAGGGGGAGGGAGGTAGCTGATCATTTCTGCATCGAATATGATCGGTCCCTTTTCAGCTATTGCATGAGGGATGTATGCGTAACCGACTTGCTTGGATTGGTTCAGTAATTACGGCAATTTATTTAGTAGGGTTTACATGGTTTGTTTTCGGACGCTTGCCAGAGCTTCAAACAATGGCGCTAAATAATTTTGGAGACTTTCTAGCCGGGGCATTTGGTCCCATAGCTTTTTTTTGGTTGATTCTGGGATTCATGCAACAGGGTACCGAGCTTCGCCTCAGCTCAGAGGCCCTTAGGATGCAGGCGGTAGAACTGAAAGCATCTGTGCAACAGCAGACGGCTCTGGTAGAAGCTCAGAAAATCTCCTTGGAAAACCATGAGCGCTCACTGGAGCCGCTGCTGGAAGTTACATACAAAGGGCCAGGCAATCTATACGGTTTGGAAGTGGATTGGTTTCATGTAGTAAACCGAGGAGCGTACTGCCGCAACGTAACGGCGCAGTTCTTTGGTGCGGGTCAAGAAATGCACGGCATAGTTGTTAATCCATTAGCAAAGGATATCCCCCAAGAATTCAGGAATACTTTAGGTCTCCCTGTTAATCAGGAATACAAACTCTCGATAAGTTATGAAAAAGTTAATGGAAGGCAAGGCGCGCAGCATTTCGCGTTGTTTAAGCACTTCGCCGAGGATGGGGTGGGCTTTGCGATTACCTAAGAGGGAGGGCTTCTAGGCACAATGTACGACCAGCCAGTTGGCACACTACGGCCGATATGGGATTCAAGGCAACGTAACTCTTCGTGCTGGCCTCTGCGTCGGTTTTGGAGCGGTACCCACCAGAACTGCAGCAGTGCCTCAGTCACGTGGGTCGCTTGCACTGGTGGCCACGGTCTGCTGCGATCTTTTGGCGGACGGCGGGTGACGAGTAGGTCGGCACCGGCTGCCAGGCTCGGCGTAAGCTGGGCGCGTTTGCTCTCTGTGGGCATGGGGCGTCCTATGCCGGATCTTGCCCGGGCGGTGGAGTGGGGTAGAGTTATGCGGCGAGGCGCTGGTAAAGCTCGATGATGTCGGCGGCGTTGGCGGCGACCAGTGCCTCGGCTTCGTCCGGACAGACGCTGTTGCCGATTAACCTCACTTGGTCGGTCTTGTTGATGTCGCGCCATTCTTCGGCACCGGTGGCAGGGTCGACGAATAGCCCGCGGTCGATGATGTAGTCCTTGTCGAATCCTTGAGCCGCCTTGAGCTCTGGCGGTTGCAGCATGCGCAGGGTGATATCCACCAGCACGTAGCCTCCGACCATGACCATCTCGGCCGGGTCTTTGAAATGCTCCGGCAGGTACTCATGCATGAAAGCGGCACAGCGGCGGGCGCCTTCAAGTTGCTCCGGCGTCAACGTGTTCGGCACCTGCACAACCTCGACCAGCGCAACACGGTCTTTCGTTGGCAGCGTGTGCATCGGCTCGGCGAGCGATATCCCGTCCTTTTCGTTGCCGTAGTACTTCACCAGGTAGGCGTTCACCAGGCGCTGGTTGGCACCGGACTGGCAGATGGTCGAGGTAGGGTCGTAAGCCGATCGGCCGTCGCCTTTGTAGAAACCGCCATTCGCCTGTTCGAAGAACGCGGCTGATACCGCGTGGTGACCGGTGCTGGTGGCCACCACATTGAGCGGCTCGGTTACTTCAGCTCCGACTGAGCCTTTGCGCAGGGTGACCATGTTCGCCGCAGCCATCGCGAAGTGGCCACCCTTGACCTGTGCTACCTGTGTGCGCAATGGCTCCTGCACGTCGAAGTTACGCTGCGATGATCCGTTGGCGCATTCGGTGAGGAATGGCGCGGCTACCGGTTGCACGAGTGCGTGGTGCGTGCCGCCAGCGCTGATGGTCGACAGAGCCTCGTCGGTACCGTGGGTGCTTGTGTGTGCCTCCGATGTTCCTCGCATGGGGACAATGAACGGCTTCGCGCTGGTCATCACATGCCGCCAGCACCCTTTGGCTACGCGGCGCATAGTGTTCTTGGCCATCGGCTTGTCTCGGAAAATCGTCCGACCCAGGTTGGTCCAGTCGATGCACTCTGCCGCAGAGCGCCATGGTTGCTGTTTCCCTGTCGGCGTTTTATGGTGCTTCGGCACCGGCCAAACAATCGGCTTGCCGTCGCGACGCGCGACTAGGTACAGACGCTTGCGGATGGTCGGCGTTCCGGAGTTTGCCGCGATGCGCTCGCGCCACTCGACGTTGTAGCCCAGGCCGCGAACCAATGCTTCCATCGGTACGAACTCACCGATGGCCTGCATGATCTCCGGCATATCCGGGTGATCGGCCGGAAGCCCGGTGCTGATTGCTGCGATGAACGCCTTGAAGGTCCGCCCGCGCTCGGCCTTGATCGGCTGGCCTTCATCATTGATCGGCCCCCAGTCGCAGAACTCTTCGACGTTCTCCAGAAACAGCAGGCGAGACCTGGTGATGAACAGCCAGCGGATCACTACCCATGCCAGCCCGCGAACACCTCGATCACGCGGCGCGCCACCCTTGGCTTTGCTGTGGTGGCGGCAGTCCGGTGACGCCCAGATGATTGCGACTGGCTGCCCCCCGGTGGCTTCGCGCGGGTCCACCTCGTACACATCGGCTACGTAGTGCGCCGTCTTCGGGTGGTTGGCGCGGTGCACGGCCAGGGCGATCGGGTTGTGGTTTACCGCAACATCCGGCTCCCGGTACGCGCGGGCAATGCCGGTGCTGGCACCACCACCGCCGGCGAACAGGTCCACCACCAGTTCCTTTTCGAACGGCAGGCCGATGCTTTGCTGACCATGGATGAGCAGGGGTAATTTCTGGTGTGCAGACATAGGGCATCCTCGCCGGCTGGCGCGATTCGAGAGTGAGTGATTGAGAGGTGGGACGGATCAGGCGGCGTGCGATTTTTCTGGAGCCCAGTCAGCAAACCCGACCTTGGGCACACCGGTTTTGGCATTCAGGATCGGCTTGTTCTTTGCGTCGACCAGCACTGCCTTTGTCCGGATCTTCAAGTCGCGACAAACGATGCTCGATCTCGCCATTTCCATAAACTTCTGGGCGTACTGGGGGGCATCGAACATCGGAGATAGGCGAACGCATTTTTTGCCGGCCATGATTCTCGCTACCTCGGCCTCTACCGCCTGCTCCCACTCCACTATGGTCCGCTCGACCATCTTTCCGTTGTCCATCTTGTAGGTGTTGGTGTTTTCTTTGGCCTCTTCGCGAGCCCAGTTTTCACTCATTCCGAATACGGCAAATGTGCTCATGGGATCACTCCAGGCGGTCGAGAGCTTTTTGAAGCAGCTCGTTTACTGAAAATTGCTTTTCCTCCGGACTCATTGCGCGCCGAATGAATTCGCAGGCGTCCGACATATAGGTGCGAAGCAGATTCGCTTCGTCCTCGGCGTCATCCGCTTGGCTTTCGAGCAAGCGAATGTCATCTCGAAGATCTTCCAGGCCTGCGTTTGGGTCTATTTCGCCCACGGCTATGCGGCGAGCGAGTTCATCGGCTGCGCCTGGCTCCAGGGCGGCGTAATGGAAAAGCTCGTCTTCCTTTAAAGCGTTCGCAGGAATTCCCATGGTGTTCTCCAGGCAGGCGCCTGCCTCGCCGGCTGGCGTGATTCGTTGAAGTTGTGAGGCGCTGGGGTTGGCGCCGGAGGATCAGGCCAGATAGGCCCGGTCGAAGTCGCTCAATGGATGGCGCGGACGCTGGCGAAATTCCTTCAGCGCGACCTTATAGCTAGCCTTTGCCGCCTTCATGGTCTGAGCCCACTCACCAGCTATCTCCAGCGATTCGTATGGCGACCAGTAAGAGGATCTGGAATGGCGATAAGCGCTGCCACGCGGATAGCGCACCATTCTGTATTCCCATTTCCCCCACTCGCCACGTTGCTGGAACTTCGGCTGATTGATGCCGAGGAAGTGGGCGAACCCGTCGTAGCACTCGCACTCATCAAGATAGGCATCAAACTTGGTGCGTTTGGGCGGAGGCGGCAACGGCGGCATCTTCCGCAAAGCAAACAACTCGCCCTCGTCGGTCGCGCGATAGACCACCTCATCGTCAGCGCAGAAAGCCGGAGCCTTGCCTCTGCGCATTAGGCCGGCTTCAACCAGCACATCGAGATTGTTCGCGTCGTCATAGCCCGGGCTGGTCAGGAAGTAGTTCCGGCTAATCTCGCGGTGACGGCCATCGTCTGGGCGAAGCCCTAGGGTGTGCCAAAGCAGGCTGAGCTGCATTTCGGTGACTTCGATCATGGATTTCTCCAGTCAGGCGCCGCCCTCCGTGACCGGATGATGGCAAATTGAATTGGTATGGGGTATTACAGAACGTACAGCTCTATAACTGGGAGGAAGTCATGGTTTTTAAAATGGATGTTTTTGGAAATACTTTTCAGAACGTGGACACTGCTGTTTCCGTTCCTCACGGAACTGATGCCGAGCTTATTTTCAGCAACAACGATCTAATCAACTGCAAGCAGGCAATAGTGCAGCGTGATCCTGTGGGGCTGGTACAAAGCCTTGGGCTTCCTGCTGATACTCCCGTGCATGAGATCATCACGGTCATTCGAACTCTTCAGGAAAGGAAAGACGCGGCGGAGGAGGAGAAGCTTGAGGCTATAAAGAAATCATCTTTATGGCCATTCATCGAGCGATCCGCCAATGTTGTCACCGTGATTCAAGGTCTAATCACCTTAGGTGGATTGGCATTAGGTATTCCGGCAGCATTCTGACTAGTCGGGAATGACACGTAGCATCTCTCGGTTGTAGGCGATCTCCAACTTACGCGACATGTTTTCGCTGATCGTGATTTCGTGTCGCGACATGGTTGCGAACCGGGCAGAGTCTCCGGCCGGCGCCGCCGCAAGATTCAGGATGAATGTCGACACCGTCTCCTGCCATTCCTCGAAGTCGTGGCGCTCGCCCAGCACCTGAAGTGCATCAGCAAGCGCCTTCGACACAATCAACGTGCGCTTCTCGGCGCCGATCCGGTCCAGCAAGGCTTTCTCCTTGGCGCGCTTGTCCCGCTGAATATCTGCGTTGCTCTTGGTCATGGCCTACCTCTTCAATTCCGCTTGCCGGCAAGTCCAGCCAGGTCTGTCGTCGGCGCAGGTGCGCCCGGTTGATCATTCGTTTCATTTGGGCGAGGCGAACTTGAAGCCGTTCTCTCTGGCGATCAGCTCGATGCGCTTTTGCCGGATACGGGTTTGGGTTGCCGCTGCGCTGGAGGTGATGCCCGTCTCTGCCAAGGCCTTGAGCATAGGTGCGAGCTTGTCTCGCTCTTTACGCAGGCGTTCGCTGTGGCCGTTGGCGCCGGAAAGACTGACCTCGCCGCTGACGCCAGCTTTGACTTCCTGCACGGTGCGGCCGGCGCCGAAGAACTGATCCAACTGCTGGTTCAGGTTTGCGATGATTGAGTCTCGCGGGTTGGGCATAGGTACGCCGATCACTGCGCACCTCCGGGCCGGTTGGCCTTTTCCTCGAGCTGTTTAGCGTAGTCGACGGCGCGAACGTATTCGAAGCGGAAGCCGCAGGTTTTGCCGGTGACCCGATCGACGATGTGGTACGCCTTTGGCCCGACCGTCTTCACCTGAAAGCGAACCTGCTGCACAGGCGATTCCTTGCCGATCATTGAGTAGAACTCGGACGTTGCGATAACTGCGCGAAGACGCAGAGCCTGAAGCCCGTCGATGCGCTGCTGCATGAGTGATTGCATGGCTGATTCCTCGGGGTGGGTTGCGTGTATCCGTCAGCACTCTGGCCTTCTGCTGGTTGCCGTTGGGCGCAGGGGATAGTGCTGGCGGATAAAGGCAGGCGAAAAAAAGCCCGATCGGAACCGGGCTTTGGTTGGCGTCACGAAGACCTCCCTACGTGAGAGCCTCCCAGACCCGCTACTGGCGACAGCCTGGGTTTGAATCATTAGCGGTGACCTTGAACTTTGGGGTAGGCCTACCGATTGCTCGGCCGGTGCGCGGTGACACCGACGGCCAAGATGTCCGCTGCCTGCCAGGGTGATGGGCACAGCCTTCAGGCTTACTGCGCCACGCGGGTGAAGCGGTTAATGCTGCATTGGTGCAAACCCTCCGCGCTTGAGGTGGAAAAACTATTCCAGTTAGGTGCAATTTCTTTCCGGTTTGGTCGCAAGGCCGGCGGCCAGCTCACCACTGCCCAGGTGACGGGCTTTGCGCTAGGCTGAGTGCTCTCACACAACACAGCCTGCAAAGGAGGGCTTACGGCGAATGCGCAAGTTCAAACTGAAGTTCAAGCATGACTCTGACGACATGAATCCAACGCACTATGAGACTGATCAGCCGATCAAAGTCGGTGACGCAATCGAGTTGGTGGATGGCTTCTGGTATGGGGTCACGGACATTCGAATTCTGAAGAGAGATATTCAGCTAACTCTTTCGAAGTCGTCTCAAGATCCTGAAGAGGCAAAGCTTGTAATGAAGCAGCTATTGTCCGACTGAGCACGATCGTCGAGTACTTCAAGCAACTTTCCTTATCAAGCTCAGTGCTTGGGTGCATTAGCGTCATCTTGGTCCGAAGACCTGGCTCGCCTTGCTGGGCCAGGGTCATGAACGCCGCCTCTATTCGTGCTGAAAGAGTAGGGGTTTCAACCCTCGGCAACTCAGCTGTTCTGCTTTGTGGCTGGTACATGTAGACATCCTCTTGATCATCCCAAAGCACCCTCGTAAGAAGGTGCTTCAGTGATGCTTTCGCGACGGGTTGAGAGATGATCTAAGTGCTAGCGAAGTATGTGGCGATGGCAATATGATCCCGTCACTGGCACCGCCTATAGGACGCCAGAGGAAATCAAACTAAAGGAATGCCCATGAAAGATTTCGTTATCAGCGTAAACAACACCGTCCTCTACATTGCACTCGCGGTCATCTGGATCGCGGCGGCGATCATGCTGAGCAAGAGTTTTCTAGCCGCTCTTGGCACATTTGTCGTCGGAACCCTGAGCTGGTGCATCGTCTCCGGTTTCTGGTTTGTGCAGTCGGCTACCTATGAGGAGCTTCGCAAGCTGAACTCAAAAAACAGCTGACTCCATCGAAATGCTTCGCTGCGGCTCATTGAAGTGATGGGCCGCGCTGCACGTTAAAGATTTGCCTGCATCCCGCTGCCCACTCAATGAATGGGCAGAAGTAATGCCTACGGTTTGTCCTTCGTTTTGCCGACCATCAGCACCATCAACAGCAGTGCGACCAGTACCAGGTCACCAACCATTGAAAGGATGCGGCTAGCCGAATCGACGAATACGATTCCGCCAGCAAGCCCGTAGGCGGCCAGCGAGCGTGCTTTGTTGCTGAACCTGCCGAACATGGCTACAGGTAGTCTTTGAGGTTGAGGTTCATGATCTTGGCGGCCTTCTCCAACACCACCATCTCGGCGTCTTCGATCTCGCCGTCAGCCTCGGCCACGGTCAGCATGAAGTTCAGTACGGTCGCCGCGTCGTCGACGCTGTGAGCCAGGTCCTTCAGTTCCTTCTCTGCGTTCTGACGGATGATGCGCGGGCCACCTTCGTTGAAGTCAGCCTTGGCGCGGTCGATGGTGTTGCTAAGCTCGGCGCCGAAGCCTTTCAGGGCGGGGGAGTTGTTGATCAGCTTCTCGATCTTTTCGAGCTCTTCTTTTTCGATTTCGCCATCAGCGGAAGCGACGTAGAAGACGCCGTAGACTGAAGCCTGCATCAGATCGCGGTTGGTCATCACGGCCAGGGCCTGACGGGCTTCGCTGGATTTCTTGCCAAACAATTTGCCGAACATGGCTATTCCTCTGGGTTGGGTTACATCCCGCTGCACCCTGTCGCCAAGGTGCATCAGTGATGCTGTCCGTCCAATTGCCGCCGGAAGGGGCGGGGCGCATTGCTTGCCGGGTCATTCACACGGTTAAGGCGTTTCACCATCGAGCAGCCGTCCAGGTTGTTCCTGTCGTTGGCAGGCTTTCGGGCCTGTCTGCACGCCGGTCGCCGGTAGAGGCAATGCGGTCTGTTGTTTGTTGCGCTGACTGTTAAAGAGCGGCGCGGCTTTCGCTGCTGGGCCGGTTATGCGTTGGCTTGAGATAAATATAAGCATGCTTATTAATGGTCGTCAATAAGCAGGCTTATAAAATTTCTTGGGGGCGATAAAAAGCCCGCATTGCGCGGGCTTAATTCAGAAGTCGATATAGCTCCTCCATTCGATATGCACGCAATCCTGATCCAAGCGCTCAACCGTAATCCCATCAGTTTCATCCAGCTCCTGGAGTACTCGCTCCCACGCTTCGGGCGCCTCGTCTTCTCGCCTGGTAATCCTTACTGCCTGATGCTTCTGCACCTTGGGGTCTGAAACCATTTTCTGAATTCGACGACCCACGTGCTCGTAGGAATTGGGTACGAAAGTAATGTTGGTTGCGCTCTGGTTCATGTAGTCCTCCTTGGTTAACTGTATGAATAAACAGTATTTGATTCGTAGGAAAACGGCAATACGACAAGAGTACATTTGTACTCTTTGAGGGGCGGACAAGAAAAAGCCCACACTGGGCGGGCTTGTGTTGTTACGTTGCTTCGTAAGTCTGGGCCTTTACAGCTTCCCGGTCATACGCACTGCAACGCCGATGATCTTGCAGCTTTCATCTAGCTCAACCATCTTGTAAGCCGGGTTCAACGGCTTTAAATATCTCACTCCACCGTCATCTACAAGCTTCTTGAAGGTGGCTTCATTGCTGGCTGGTAGCTTGGCAATCACCAGCTTCCCTGGCTTAACGTCGGCCTCAGTGTCTACCAGAATCAGCATTCCTTCAGGAACACTTGTACCGGTAGGCGCCGTCATTGAGTCGCCTTTTACTTCAAGCCAAAACGCCGGACCTTTGGAGTCATAGTCAGAAAGCTCGTAACGGTCAGAAAACCCATCGGGGTAGGGCTGCACTGCCTCCTCCCAAGAGCCAGCAGAAACCCAGCTGATTACAGGGTAGCGATAAAGCGCTGCGGGCTGGTTGGCCATTCTCACATTTGAGTCGCCCGATAATTTATCGGTCATCGACCCAATCCCGTCAGACAGCCAAATTGCGCTGACGCCGCAGAGATGTGCAAGTTTCGCAAGATGGGCGCTTTGCTGATTCTTTCCCGTCTCCAATTGCGAGATCACGGGTTGCTCAACGCCAGCCTTTTCGGCCAGTGCTTTCTGAGTCAGGTTTGCATGCTTGCGTGCGAGCTTCATGCGTTCGGCTAATGTCGTCATGCCCGTAAATTTATAAGTTCCCTTATGCTCTTGCAAATAAGCCTCCTTCTCCCTACGATATAAGCGTGCTTATCAGGAGGGCTCTCTATGACCCCTATCGAAAGGCTCGTCGAGCACTTCGGCGGGCAAACCAAAACAGCTCTGGCGCTGGGGGTTACTCAAGCTGCGGTTTCCTACTGGGTCACTGGTGCTTACTCAATGAGCGCGAAAACTGCGTTCAAGGCAGAAGAGCTGACCAATGGGTTGATCACCGCCCGCGAACTCTGCGCCGAACCTAAACCATCGGTTAGCGCCGCTTAGCCAGTGAGAAACATTTTGCAACCCGTTGTGGCATGCAGCCACGGAAACAAAACAGAGGTTTTACGAATGGACGAATTTCTGCGGGCTTGCCAAAGCGCGGTCCTGGACAACGAAGCGAAGGTACTGTCCGGCCAGATGGGAGTTCCCCACGTCAGCCTGCTGCAGCGTGCCAACCCCGACAACGATGCGCATCACCTGACCATCGAGCACCTTTTCGGGATCTTGCTGCACACCGGCGACATGCGTCCGCTCACCGCCTTGGCTGATCACTTCGGTTTCGACCTGGTGAAAAAGGAAGCCCCGGCCCCGGAGGCACTCACGGCTTCGATGATGCATGTCAGCAAGGAAATCGCTGACCTGACCATCGCGGTGCATTCGGCTCTCCACGACGGTCACGTCAGTCAAATCGAGAAGCAGGCAATCCGCAAAGAAATCGGGCATGTCCGCCACGAATTGGACGTGATGGAACAGTCGGTGAAGGTCGCCTGAATCGCAGACACAAAAAAGCCGACGTTCGAGGTCGGCTTTTTCAACAGCAGTAAAACACTTGTGGGGACATTATGAACACGATCGTCGCTCCAAGCAATACGGTCACCATGTCGAGCCGTGAGATCGCAGACCTCACTGGCAAGCAGCATAAGGATGTCATCCGTGACATTCGCGTGATGCGCAAGGCGCTTGCAGATGATGGCGCAGATCTGCGCCATCTCCGGGAGGTGAAGGATGGGCGGGATTACACCGCAGAATTCCATCTTGATCGCGTCCTGACTGAAACCCTTTTGACCGGTTACAGCATTTCGCTTCGCCATCGTGTCGTGACACGTTTGGGCGAACTAGAAAACGTGTCGCGACAGGTTGTCTCGATCCCGCAATCCCTACCAGAAGCCCTCCGACTTGCCGCAGATCTCGCAGACAAGAACGGCGAGCTTCAGCGTCTGATTTCAGTTCAGGCCCCGAAGGTCGCCGCTATCAATAGGCTCGCTGCAGCTGGTGGCGCGATCTGCATCACTGATGCAGCCAAGCAGCTCGGTTTGGCTCCGGCGCGCCTGTTCGCCTGGCTGGAACAGCACCGCTGGATCTTCCGGCGCCACGGAGGAAAGCGCTGGGTTGCCTACCAGCCACGCATTTCCTCCGGCCACATGACCCACAAAGTCACAGCCTTGAAGCCTGATCCAGAAACCGGGATTGAGCGAGCTGCATTCGACCCAATGGTCACCCCTAAAGGCCTAACCCGCCTCGCTGAACTTCTGCAGGAGGCCGCGTAATGGCCGGCGACTGGATCAAATTCGAACTCACCACCCTGGACAAACCTGAGGTCTGCCAGATCGCTGACTTTGCCGGCATCGATCCTGATGCTGTGGTCGGAAAGCTGATGCGCGTCTGGGGCTGGTTCGATCAACAAACCCAAAACGGTAACGCTCCCAGCGTTAGTAAAAAGTTACTTGATCGCTTGGTAGGCGTTATCGATTTCTGTGAATACATGAAATTGGTGGACTGGATGATCGAGGAGGAAGGGGTGATTAGTCTTCCTCACTTCGACCGCCACAATGGCAAGACCGCTAAAAACAGGCTTCTCACGGCAAAGCGAGTGGCAAACCACAAGGCGAGTAACGGTAAAAGTAACGCTGCGAACGTTAGCGGTGCGTTACCTAAAGAAGATGTAGAGAAGAATAAAGAACCTCTCTCTGCGCGTGAGCAAGTTGATCCTCGCATGCCAAGCGAGATGACCCTCGACTGGCAGCCTGACGCCAAATTGTTGAAGACCTATGCCACCCATTCTGGCGTGGTCCTTACCATGTTCACCGATGAGGTGCGCCGCGCATTCACCGCGCACTACGAATCGCGTGGACAGGTGAACACCCAGGCCGAATGGGTGCAGATGCTGGTCAAGTGGGTGCTCACCGACAATGCTCGAGCTGCCGCTTCGAACGTTCGCCAGTTTCCGGCGCGCCAGTCCAACGGACCTGACTTTGATGACACCAGTTGGGCTGATGACTTCGGGGGTGGTCTATGAGCGCCAAGTCAACGGCTCCGCGCAGCGCAGGTCAGCTGCTGAAGTTGGCAGGTGCAACCGAAGACCTCCGTTCTGCCGTTGGTAACTACCAGTCACCAGCGCCAATGCCTATGCCGGAATCCTTGCCATCCGGTACGGTCGAGGTCGTTAACGCATTGTTCAAGGAGCTTCGCAGTATTTTCCCCGCCTGGAAGCAAGCCTGGCCAGATGATCCCTCTCTGCAGGCCGCCCGGCGCAGCTGGGTCAAAGCTTTCATCGTTGCCAAGATCACGCAGCTTGAGCAAATCCAGTTCGGTGTCGAGCGGTGCCGCGAGCTGGGGACCGATTTCATCCCTAGCGTGGGCAAATTCATCAAGCTGTGTATGCCAACCCCGGAAATGTTAGGCATACCTTCCAGTGACCGGGCGTTTCGTGAGGCCTTGGAGAATGCGCACCCGAGCCGTTTCGGTGCCCGCGTCTGGTCTCACCCGGCCATCCGGCACGCGGCATTGCAGTGCGAGATGCACAATCTGGGCGACCTGCAGCCCGAGAAAGCCAGCGAGGTCTTCGATAGGGCCTACGAAATCACCATCCGCCGGCTGGTCGCCGGTCTTCCGCTGGAAGACATCGTCATCGGCATCGGGCACGACAGCCAGAAATCGGCAGTTGAGTGGGCATCCGAACTGACCGAGCGCGTTGCGCTGGCCCAGGTGTCGCGCATGGGCATTCCTGCGGATGGTCAGTCAGCCCGTGAGCAGCTGTTGCGACGTTTTGGGTTGAAGCCTTCCGCTCGAGTTGTTGGAGGCACCAAGCATGCCTAACCCGTATCTCGCTCCCACAGACCCTGCCGAATACCGCTTCGCCGTCCACTGCTGCGGCTACAAGTTGGATCTCGCCTATGAGCAAGACCGAGCTGTCGCAGTTTTCAGATGCGCCGAGATGGCCAAAACCTACGGTGCACGGATGTGGCCTACGACCTTTGAAGTGATTGACCGATTTACCGGAGAGCAAGTATGACGCCAGCCAAACTCAGGGTATTCAAACAGAAGCCAGTGCGCGCCAAGTCAGTCGACCGTGAGGGACAGGAGCAGGCCGCGTTGATGGCCGAGCTGCGCATCCGGATGCCGGAAATTGCTGACCTGATCTATCACGTCCCCAACGGCGGGCACCGCCTCAAGTCCGTGGCCGCAAAGCTGAAACAGCAGGGCGTAGTGGCCGGTATTCCCGACCTGGTGCTGACCATGGCGCGCGGCGGGTTTTTTGGCCTGTACATCGAGTTCAAGGCCACACCGCCGAATGATGCCGCCATTTCGCCGAGCCAGCATGAGCGGATTCGCAAGCTCAATGAGCAGGGCTACCTCGCGGTGGTCTGCCGTGGCCACTTCGACACGATGGAGCAGATCCGCGCCTACCTGCGACTCACTCCTACAGTGGTGGCGGCGTGAGCAGTGCTGCCGTGAAGATCACCGACGCCGAGATCAAGCGGCAGGCTGCCGGGGACGTGCGGGATCTGCGCGACATCGAAAATCGCGGTCTGTACCTGCGTTTCACCCAGGCTCGCGAGCGTGCGTCCTGGTATCTAGTGGTGAAGGGCGAGTGGAAGCGTATTGGCGCCTTTCCCGACCTCAACGCCAAGCAGGTCGTTGCAGCGCTGCCGGCCATCCGCCTGCGTCTGGAGGCCGGCGCCGGCGCCAATCTGTCGAAGTGGGTCACCGTCGGTGAGTTGCTGTCTTGGTACGCAGAGCGCATGTCCCGCGACCGCAACCTCTCCAGCAAGCGCAAGAAGACCGGTGCTTCTGCAATCAAATGTCACCTGATGCCGCGCCTGGGTGACCTGCCACTGACCGGCATCGACAAGGCGACCCTCGACAGCCAGCTCATGTGGCCACTGCAGGAAAGCATTTCCATCGACTACGTGCGCTCGGTGTTCCAGCTGCTGGCCCTGGCCTTCCGGCAGGCGTTCAAGCTGGGGCTGATCTCGGCCAACCCGATGGCGACCATCAAGTTCAACGACTTCTCGAAAGCCAAGGTCGGGATCAAGCCGTCGCGCCTGCGTGGGGTGCAGCTGTCGGGCCTGCTGGAGCAACTGACGGCCGTCATGGTGTCGGCGCCGCTGGATGCCATGCTCGCCCTGATGATGCTCTGCCACGGCACGCGCATCGGCGAAACCCGGCAGGCGCGCTGGTCGCACATCAGCCTGGCTGAGCGCGAGTGGTTCATTCCAGCCGAGCACACCAAGACCGGCGTGGAGCATCACCTGCCATTGACCGAACAAGTTTGCGCACTGCTCGTCAGTTACCGGGAAGGCCAGTACGCCAAGGGCTACGACGGCCAGTTCATGTTCCCGGCACGCAACGGAAAGGCGTTGAGTGAAGGTCAGGCCAGTGCCGTGTTCGCTCGGCTGGGGCAGGGCGAGTGGACCAGTCATGACCTGCGCAAGGTTGCCCGTACCGGTTGGGCTGACCTCGGCATCGACCACCTGATCGGTGAGCTGCTGATCAACCACGCCATGGGGCACAACGTGAAGGTGTACATCCAGTCGGACGTGATGGGGCGCAAGCGGGATGCCCTGAAGCAGTGGCACGCCCATCTAGACCAGAAGGGTTTCGCCCTGATTCACGGATTGACCGGCTTTAGATTCGGAGATTCCTGTAATGCACTGGAAGCCGCAGAAAACAAGGCCTGCGAGGCCATTCACGAATCAACCATAGGCGAGGTTTAAAAATGGATAAAAGGACTCACGGCCCCGCCTTTGTGCGCTGCCTGATCCCGCTCACCGACTGCCCATCGTGCGCTGGTAAAGGTGTTATCCAGGGTGTTTTTCACCAGCTCGACTGCATCGGTTGCCACGCCTCCGGCCAGGTAAATGCGGTGACGTTGGAGCCGCTGCCGGTGGAAGACCTGGTGGTGCAGTTGGGCATACTGCTGCGCCGGGAGCGTCACCTCGCAACCCTGGCTCCGGCGGCGAACGACACCGTTGAGCAGTATCAGCAGAGCAATAACCGCGGCGCCGGTCGCTCGTCTTACAAGGGGGATTGAACAATGATCTATCCAGGCATTCTGAATGCAGTTGTTTCGGCCCTGACAGCTGAAGCCATCGACAACACTAGCAAACAGGCATGGCAGAAGCTGTACAACTCTGCCGACGAGGAAGAGGGCGGGGATCTGGCGACACTGGTTCGTTCCCGCGGTGTCAGTAGCATTGACCGCACGCAGGTGGATTGCTGGGTTTCGGCCAGGCTGCATCATGGGCTGGAGCCGAAGCATTGGGATGCCCTGGTCGCCAAATACAGCACGCACAAGGGCCGCAAAGTGCAAGCACTGGCAGCGCTGCAAACCATCATCACCACCCCGGCGCCGAAGTTGTTCCTCTATAAGGCAGTCACTGCCTGGGCGATCCCGCAATTGAAGGGCGCTCGGCCAAAAGTTGTGAGTTCGGTATCTGTCGAGATTCCGCTGGATGCCCCGGCATGGCGCCGCGAAGTCATGGTGAAAGCGGCTGTGGCTGCTGGGAAAGCCAAGGCCAAGAAGGATGAATCCCGATCCGCCGATATGATCGTGTTAAAGGACAGCTTCTACGACATGAACACCTGGGATAACGACGGCGCGCCCGAGTCAACCCGGCGTCGGTGGCGTCAGTCGATTAATCAGGCAGCAGACGATTTGGTCAACGAAGCACTTGCACATGCCGGGGAGATTCTTGAGGCGGAAGGGTTGCTCATCGAAAAGGCCGCGTGAGTGGTTGTTGACATCAGTGAGCGGATGAGCGAAATTAATCCTATCCTGTCATTCCTGCGCGTGTTGAGGAGTGACCATAAAAAGCCCAGCCATCGTGTCGGGCTTTTTGCTTTCTTGCTTTGAAGGACCTGATAAAATGGCTTCTTGCCATTATCTACTAGCAAGGATGTCTATATGCGGCGTGATATGAACCTGATTCGACTGATTTTGAAGAGAATCGAGGATCTCAGCGACAGCGGAAATTTTTATGCGATGTTTCCCGAATACGTCGAAAACTTCCAAATCAAGCAAGACTGCGAAGCACAATTCGCCCTTGCCTTTAAGCACCTTAACTTATTGATAATTAGCGGTTTCGTAGATGGGGATGAAGATCGCACGGGGAATGTGCGCGGTCTGACTTGGGAAGGTCACAACCTTCTTGATCGCATCCGAGATGCCCAGCTCTGAAATTGATAGATCAATCGCTTTTGTCACTACTTCCATGCCCGCCACTGAGCGGGCTTTTTATTGCGCTCCCGTCAGGGAAGATCTGAGATGCCGAACATGCCCGACAAACCAGACACCTGGCTACTTGTACTCGCCTGGCTGAGTCAGCATTCCCCGATGTTCTATGCCGCGGCGCTATCGTGCTGGATCGCCTTCCTACGCGTTATCTACGGCGGTGGAGGCCGGCGTCAGGCGCTGCTGGAATCTTGCCTCTGCGGCGCGATTACAGCCGGTGCATTTCCGTTGCTCGAATACTTCAACCTTCCATCAAGTCTGGCAGCAGCCCTCGGCGCCATCATCGGCACTCTGGGGGTGAAGAAGGTGGCTGCCTTGGCCGACCGATTCACTGACTTCAAATTGCCCAAGCGGCAGGAGTGACCGATGCAACTGATCGACAACTGGAAGGACGCGCTCTCGATGACCAGCGTTCAGGCGGGCGGCGCAGTTGCTGTGCTGGGGATCGCTGAGCAGCTGATGCCTTCGCTGCAGGCTTTGCTACCACCGATTGCCTATGGCGCACTGGGTCTACTGGTGATGATCGCTCGCGTTATCGTCCAGAAGAAGCTGAGAAAGTAGGCATGGGCTGCGCAGGCTGTGAAGCTCGCAGAAAGTGGATCACCAAGTGGACGAGGGTGGCATATGAGCGAGCAGCAGAACTCCTTGGAAAGCCTGCTGATCCAAGTGCTAGCAGAGCAGAAGCAGCAGACAGCGATCCTCAACAGGATGGCAGAGCAGCAACTGCTTCTAATCCAGGCGATGGCGGACGAGGATGATGTTGACCCTGATGCCATGCCGGAGACCTATATGGATGGCATGCCATGCCGCTGAGGCCGCAGAAGCCATGCAATGCGCAGGGCTGCAACGTCCTGACTCGTAACCCTCGATACTGTGAGGCCCATGCGGATTTGGGCAAGCAGTTCGAGGTGAAGCAGCGCGAGAAGCAGCGAGAGACCAGCAGTCAGCGTGGGTACAGCTACAAGTGGCAGCAGGCCCGCAAGTCCTACCTGGCCAAGCATCCGCTGTGTGCTGAGTGCGAGCGTCAAGGCTTGGTGGTGGTTGCTACTGACCTCGACCACATCATCCCGCACAAAGGCGACAAGGACGCATTCTGGGTCCGGTCCAACTGGCAAGGCTTGTGTCGTCCCTGCCACAGCCGCAAGACGGCGGCTGAGGACGGCGGATGGGGCAATGCGGTGCGGCAGGATACGGAAATCCCCGGTAAATTACCGAAATGAGAACGAATCTCACGGATTTTCATCAAAATGGTCGAAAATGACAGAAATGAGAGGAATTTTCACTCATGGGGGAGGGGGAGGGTCGAAAGTCTGGGGGATATTTTTTCTAGACCGCGCCCTCAATCGTTTTTTCACACCCGCGAAATTAAAAATCCAGGAGTTGCGCGATGGGAGGCACCGCCACGGTCGCCGGCCGTGGTCGCAAACCCAAGCCTACGGCCAAAAAAGCACTGGCCGGAAATCCTGGTAAGCGCGCCCTGAACAAGGCCGAGCCCCAGTTTTCCAAGATCACCCAGATCGACCCGCCGGAGTGGTTTAGTCCTCGGGCCGCCATCATGTGGAACATGATTGTCCCAGAGCTTCTGCGCGAGAACGTCGTCGCGATCACGGATCTACATAACGTCGAAGCATTCTGCTGTGCCTATGACAATTGGCGTTATGCGCAAGAGTCGATCAAAGCGCACGGCATCGTCGTCACCGGAGCTACTGGCGGCCCGATGAAGAATCCTGCGCTGACCGCTGCCAACGAAACGATGCGCCAGATGGTGACCTTCGGGTCGATGCTCGGCCTTGATCCGGCCAGCCGCACGCGTTTGATAGGCGGCAACAAGGAGAAAGAAACCAACGAATTCGCCAAACTACTGAGTAGCTGATGACCAAATCTGCCCATCCCAACGTCGATAAGGCGATGGCATGGGGTCGGTCATTGCTCCGTGGAAAGGTCCCGGCCTGCCGTTACATTCACCAGGCAGTGCAGCGTCACTTCGATGACTTGGCAGCCAGCCGTAAACGCGGGTATCGCTACAAGTTTGATCCGGCCAAGGCCGAGAAGAAGTTGAAGCTGATCCAGCTCCTGCCGCACACCAAGGGCGAATGGGCATTCAAGCGACAGCTGATCAGCCTGGAGCCGTGGCAGCTCTTCGGCCTGGCCGTCACGTTTGCCTGGGTCAAGAAGAAGGGCGGGCACCGCCGTTTCCGCGAAAGCTATTGGGAAGTGCCGCGAAAGAACGGTAAGTCCGTGGTGGCCGGTGGGGTGGGTATCAGCATGTTCGTAGCCGACGGCGAGTTCGGAGCCGAGGTCTACTCTGGCGCGACCACTGAGAAGCAGGCGTGGGAAGTCTTCCGTCCGGCAAAGCTGATGGTGAGCAAGTCGCCGATGCTGATGCAGGCTGCGGGCATCGAGGTCAACGCCTCGAACATGAATATCCCGTCCGACTTCAGCCGGTTCGAACCGTTGATTGGCAACCCGGGCGACGGCGCTTCCCCCAGCTGCGCCATCGTCGACGAATACCACGAGCACCCAACCTCAGCCCAGTACGACACCATGCTCACCGGCATGGGCGCCCGGCGGCAGCCGCTGATGTTCATCATCACCACCGCCGGCGCCGACATCGAGGGCCCATGCTATGACAAGCGCCGCCAAGTCATCGAAATGCTCGAAGGCACTGTGCCAGATGATGAGCTGTTCGGCTGGATATGGACGCTCGACGATGGTGATGACTGGACCGATCCGAAGATGCTGGCCAAGGCCAACCCGAACCACGGGGTTTCGGTGTTCCAGGAGTACCTAGAGAGCCAGCAGGCGAGGGCGATCCGCTCTGCACGCTTTACGAACACGTTCAAAACGAAGCACCTGAACCTATGGGTCAGCGCTAAATCCGGCTTCTTCAACATGGAAGACTGGAAATCATGCGAGGACACCACGCTCACCCTTGAGCAGTTCGAGGGTCAAGAGTGGATTGCAGGCTTCGACCTGGCGCGCAAGTTGGACATGAACTCCCGGGCACGTCTTTTCTGGCGTGTGATTGATGGGAAAACTCACTACTACAGTATCGCCCCTAAGTTCTGGGTGCCCTATGACACCGCGTATGACAGCGATAACAAGCGCATGTCCGAACGGTTCCAAGCCTGGATCAACTCCAAACATCTGGAGGTCACCGACGGCGCCGAGATCGATTACCGCGAGATCTTCGAAGACACGAAGGAAGCCAACCATCAGGCACCAATTCGTGAGTGCCCAATCGATCCGCACGGTGCGACCGGTCTGAGCCACGACCTCGACGACGAGGGTTTCAATCCGGTCACGATCACGCAGAACTACACCAACATGTCTGACGCAATGAAAGAACTTGAAGCTGCAATTACCGCGGGCAGGTTCCACCATGACGGCAATCCGATCATGACCTGGTGTATCGCTAACGTGATCGGCAAAAACATGCCAGGTAATGACGACGTCGTCCGACCGATCAAGCAAGGCGATGACAACAAGATTGACGGCGCCGTCGCCTTGATTATGACCATCGGCAGAGCGCTGATTCTGGTCAACGATAACAGCGGCAACATCAGCGACTTCTTTTCGAAACCAATCATTGTTGGATAACTCACCCATGGATACAGGCCTGATCCTCTTTATCGTGACGGCCGCGGCCGCGCTGTGCCTGTTCGTTGCTGGCATCTACGTTTTGGCTGGTCTCGGATGGTCTCTTGTGGCTGCCGCTGTGTCGTTCCTTGGCGTTGCTGGCTTCATCCGCAAGGGGCTGACCGGTGACTAAACCACTCAAATCTGTGCTGCGTCAGGCTATGTTCAAGTCGGCAGAGCCAAGCTTGGTCAAGTCGTCGCTGGCTGGCTGGATCGGTCGTCGAATAGGCCTGGGTGATAAAGCTTTCTGGAACGGCTTCTACGGTACTGATTCAGCCTCCGGAAAGACTGTAAGCCAACAAACAGCGCTGCAACTGTCCACGGTATGGGCCTGCGTTCGTCTGATTGCCGAAACGCTGGCCACGCTTCCGATCGCGCTTTACGAAGATAAAAACGGCGTGCCAGTGGTAGCTACGACCCATCCGGTTCATCGCGTTATCAGCCAGCAACCGAATGCTGATCAGACACCGGTCGAGTTCTGGGAGTGCGTGGTCGCGAGTCTCCTGCTCAACGGAAACAGTTTCAACGAGCCACATTGGGTGGGGGCCGAGCTCTCTTCTCTGGAGTTCATCTTGCCGCAAGCTGTATCGCCCCCACGGCGGTTAAGCAGCGGTGAGATCGAATATCGCTTCATTGATAGCCTGGGCAAGTCGCACACCCTGCTCGATGAACAAATGATGCACACCCGCGGTTTCGGCACTGATCCACTGTGCGGGCTCAGCCCATTGGCCATGGGCCGCAATGTGTTCGGTGCCGCGATGGCCGCTGACGAATCGGCCAGCAAGATGTTCGCCAATGGAATGAAGTTGGGCGGGGTGCTTTCCACCGACCAGATATTGAACAAGGCGCAGCGCGAAGACATTCGTGAGGACATGGCGGCCAAATTCGCCGGCGCTGTGAACACCGGAAAGACGATGGTTCTGGAAGCTGGGATGAAGTATCAGCAGGTATCCCTGACTCCAGAAGACGCCCAGATGTTGCAAACCCGCGGCTTCAATGTCGAAGAGATCTGCCGTTGGTTCCGCACACCGCCTTGGATGGTGGGCCACACCTCCAACAGTACGAGCTGGGGAACGGGCATGGAGCAGCAGATGCTGGGCTTTCTCAGCTTCACGCTGTTGCCCTGGATGAAACGCATCGAGCAGAGCATCAATCGCCGCCTGCTTCGTCCTGGTGAGCGCCGACGCTTCTACGCCAAGTTTAACCCCGAAGGTTTGCTCCGCGCTGACAGTGCTGCCCGTGCGGCGTTCTACAGCTCGATGACACAGAACGGTATCTACACCCGCGACGACTGCCGGATCAAAGAGAACCTGGCGCCCATGGGTGGAAACGCCGCGAAACTCACTGTCCAGTCGAACATGCTGCCCATCGACAAGCTCGGTGGTGATGCCGGCGATGCTCAGCAAGCGCGCTCGGCTCTGCTGGACTGGCTCAATGACAAGCCGAAAGGTAATTCAGAATGAAGCGAAAAGACCAATCGGTGGCGGTGAAATACCGCTCATTCGACTACGACGTGAAGGCTGTCAGCGATGACGGCCTTTTTTCTGGCTACGGTTCCGTGTTCGGCGTGATCGACAGCTACAACGAGGTGGTCGCCCCGGGCGCCTTTCTCGACTCCATCGCCGAACTCAAGGCGAAAGGTAGAACGCTTCCTGTGCTCTGGCAGCACCGCACGGCCGAGCCCATCGGCTCCTGGTCTCTTGAGTCGCTGAAAGAAGACGCCAAGGGCCTTTTCGGCGATGGCGAGCTCTGGATGGCCGATGCGCCCTACGCGCGAATCGCCTACAGGGGCATGAAGTCCCGGGCCATCACCGGGCTGTCGATCGGCTATTACGTTCGCGAATCCAGCTTCGACGAGAAGACCCGGATTCGAACCCTGACCAAATTGGACCTGGTCGAGATTTCCATTGTGACGGTGCCCGCAAATGACGAAGCCCGCACCGACACCATTAAGTCGAAGCTGGCCCATGGCGGCTTACCTTCGCTCCCTGAATTTGAGTTGCTCCTGCGCGAGGCAGGTTTCTCGAAAACTCAGTCCGCGGTGATTGCCAATCGCGGTCTGCAGCATCTGCTCCGGAGTGAGTCCGTGGGCGACCAGGCTGGAACCCAAGTTGCCAAGGCACTGCACGCGCAGTTGAGCCAAGGCCTGTCTCTCCCATCGTTTTGAGGATTCACCATGAATTACCTGAGTAACGAAGCTCGCAGCGAGCATCGCCAATTTCAGCGCAAAGAGCGTGCTGATGATCAACTGGAACTGAAAGATGTGATGGACGCGCTGCAAAAGCGCGATCAGGACATCAAAACCTTTGCCGAGAAAGCCGGCGAAGAAATCAAAAGTCACGGCAAAATCCTCGACGACACCAAGACCATTCTCGATGGCCTGGTGAAAGATGGCCTTGGCCTGCAAGACCGTCTGAACGAAGTCGAGCAGAAGCTGAGCCGCCGCGGCGCGGCGAACGACGAAGGCGTCAAGTCCATCGGCGAGCAGTTCACCGAAGGCGACGACTTCAAAGGCTTGGCGGAAAAAGGTCGCGGTGTTGCTCGGATGCGCTTGAAGGCCGTTACCAGTATTACCAGCGCAACCACCGGCACCGGTGGTGTTGGCGTTGCCATCGAGCCGACTCGCGTGCCTGGCATCATTCAAGGCCCGGATCGTCCGTTCACCATTCGTGATCTGATCATGCCTGGTCGAACCAACTCCAACGCAATCGAGTACGTGCGGGAGTCGGGCTTCCAGAACATGGCGGCGCCGGTTGGCGAGACCCTGGCGAAACCTCAGTCCGACCTGTCGTACGAGCTGATCACCACCACTGTTAAGACCATCGCGCACTGGTTCCGTGCATCCAAGCAGGTACTGGCCGATGTACCTCTGCTGCAAAGCTACATCGACGGTCGCGCGATTTACGGCCTGAAGTACGTCGAGGAAAACCAGATCCTCGCCGGTAACGGCACTGGTCAGAACCTGCTGGGCCTGATCCCTCAAGCCACACCGTTCAACGAAGCGCTGCGCAAGTCCGGCGACACCAAAATCGACTTACTGCGCCGGGCCATCTTGCAGGTTCGCATCGCCGAATACCGCGCCAGTGCAATCGTACTGAACCCGGTCGACTGGGCCGATATGGAGCTGGCTAAGGACAGCACCGGCAGCTACATCTGGGTCAATGTGCAGGAAGGTGGCCAGCCTCGCATGTGGCGCTTGCCGGTTGTTGATACCAATGCCATGCCGCAAGGCGAGTTCATGGTTGGCGCCTTCGATATGGCTGCCCAGGTGTTCGACCGTGAAGACGCTAACGTCGAGGTTTCGACCGAAGACGCCGACAACTTCACCAAAAACATGGTGACCATTCGTGCTGAAGAGCGACTTGCGCTGGCGGTGTACCGTCCGCAGTCGTTCGTCCACGGCCCTTTCACTGACCCAACGCCATAAGGCCCATGGGCACTTGCTGAAGGAGAGCCCGGGTAACCGGGCTTATTGATCTGATGACCGACATCAAACTGAAAACCATCAAGGGCTTCGAGTGGCGCGGTGCTTATGCTCCGCCGCGATCGGATATTGAAGCCTCGGAATTGGACGCTCGCGAGTTGCTTCGCAATGGGCTGGTCGAGGACTACACCGTCAAAGCCGCAGAGTCTCCCGAAAACAAATCGGCTCCGGATCCAGAAAACAAGTCGGCACCCAAGCCCAGCACTAAGAAAAAGGCCGAGTAATCATGAGCGTGATCAGCATCGAACTGGCGATGAAGCACCTTCTGGCAGAACCAGAAGATCAGGATCTCGTTCAGTCGCAACTGGACGGTGCCGAGAGTGCCGCAATGGCATATCTCCAGCGCTCGTTCTTTGCTGATCAGGCCGCTCTTGATGCTGCCCGCATGCAGGTGCCAGATGTGCGAAGCGTGGCACGTCAGCAATATGATGTGGCCATGGCCGATGCCGCTTTGATTGATGATCAGTTATTGCGGTGTGAAGCGATGGCTGATGCGAATTTCTCGCTCTCCCAGGCGTTGGATGCGGCCACCCGAGTAGCACGGGGGATGGTCATCAAGCCCAGTATTCAATCTGCCTGCCTGTTGAAGCTTGGTCACCTATTCGCCAACCGGGAAGAGGTCGTCACGGGCACCATTGCTACGGAATTGCCGCAAGCCTCCAAGGCTCTGCTGACGCCAGATCGCGTCGGGATGGGTGCCTGATGCGCGCCGGCCGATTGCGTCACCGGATCACCTTTCAATCACCTGGGCTGGTTCAAGATCCCGGTACCGGCGAGATGCTGCCGGGATGGGAGACCGTCTGGGAGAAAGTGCCGGCCTCCGTTGAACCGCTGAGCGCACGTGATTTGATTGCGGCTCAGGCGGGCCAGTCTGAGGCTTCAGGTCGCGTAGTGATCCGGTACCGCGCCGGAGTTTTGTCTACGATGCGAATCCTTCATCGCGGCGACATTTACGAAATCCAAGGCCAGCCCCTGCCTGACCCGGAGTCGGGCCTTGAGTACATCACCATTCTGGTGGCGAAGGGGGTGAACGATGGCTGACAACATCGAGTTCAGCCTGGTCGGCATGGATTCGTTGATCGGAAAACTCGAAGCTATTAGTTACGACCTGAAGCGCAAGGGAGGCAGGTCGGCACTGCGCAAGGCAGCACAGGTGGTTGCCGGCAAGATGAAAGAGGGCGCCCGGAACATCGATGATCCTGTAACGGGTCGATCTATCGCGGACAACGTCGCATTGCGGTGGAATGGCCGGCTGTTCAAATCAGCGGGCGATCTCGGTTTCAGGATTGGCGTTCAGCATGGCGCTGTGCTGAAAAACGGCGGTGACACATCGGCCAACTCGCCGACGCCACACTGGCGTTTGATTGAGTTCGGCACAGCAAACATGCGCGCACAGCCCTTCGCGCGAAGAGCGCTGGCCGACAACATCAGCGAGGTGATAGACACTTTCACTACTGAATATGAAAAAGCCATTGATCGTGCGATTAAACGCGCGGCCAAGGCTGCAGGGAGAAGCTGATGCCAGCAGCACCAATCTTCGCTGTGTGTGCAGCAGATGCAGGCACCCAGGCGCTGCTCGGGGTTACACCTCACCGTCTGTATCCATTCGGCGAGGCGCCAGAGGGTGTGGCCAAGCCGTATGCTGTTTGGCAACTGATCACTGGCAGCCCGGAAAACTACCTAGCAGGGCGCGCTGACATCGACGGATTCACTTTGCAGGTCGACGTGTATGCCGTTACCGCAACCTCTGCCCGGTCCGTCACCGACGCCATAGCCCGCGCCATTGAACTGAAGGCCTACGTCGTCCGCTGGGGCGGCGAGAGCAAAGACACGGCGACAAAGCTTTACTGGTCGAGCTTCGACATCGACTGGCTTGTACCCAGATAGATCAATCCCCATCCCAGGCCCGCCATGTGCGGGTTTTTTTATGCCCGACATTTGGAGAAAGCCATGTCGATTTTGACCCAAGGCACGCAAATTTATGCGCTGGTGCCAACTGTTGCTGATCCGTCCACTCTCGAAGTGATCGAGATTCAGTGCGCGACGGCGTTCAGCCCGGGTGGTAACCCTGCTGACCAGATCGAAGATACCTGTCTCAGCGACAAGGTTCGCAAGTACCTGCGCGGCTTGCGTACTCCGGGCCAAGCAACCCTGACGTTGAACGCCGATCCGCGCAACGCTTCTCACGTACGCCTGCATCAGCTGTCGGAAGACGACGACATCGGCAATGTGAGTTGGGTAGTCGGCTGGTCTGATGGTATTGCGCCTCCGACGCTGAACGTCGCTGGGGATGATTTCGTTCTTCCAACGACCCGCACCTGGTTCCTCTTCGACGGCTATGTCAGCGACTTTCCGTTCGACTTTGCCGCCAATACTGTGGTCACCACAGCTGCCACCATTCAGCGCTCCGGCGGTTCCGCCTGGATCCGCAAATCAACTTAAGGTTTAAGACATGAAACTCAGCATTGAAAACCTTAAACAGGCCGGTGCCTTCACAGGGCGCCCGGTGGAAAAGTCGATTTCCTGGAAACAAGGCAAAAACGAATTCACTGCGACGGTATTTGTCCGCCCATTGGGATACCAGGCCGCAGTCAGTGATGTGCTTGCGATCAACGGCAAACAGGACAGCGTGGCAGGGCGCATCGCGGCGAGCATCTGCGATGAAGATGGAAACCCGGTATTCACCGTGGCTGACATCGTTCATGGCCCACTGGACCCTGCTGAGCTCGCCAAAGATCCGGAAAGCACCAAGCGCTTGGGCGCGCTTGATGGCGGGCTGACTGTTTCGTTGTTGGCCGTTATTCATGAGGTGAACAACCTGGGAAAGACGACGAGCTCACCGACCTCGAAGAGTTCTGGCACGAGCTCGTCCTCTGCGGGATCGGTGGCCAAACCATCGCGGAGGCCAAGGAAAGGCTAAGCCTACGCGAGTTTCGTTCATGGGCGAAGTTCAGGGAGCTGCGCGGTTCGCTGCATGTGGGCATGCGGGTAGAGCGTGGGTTCGCTCTTTTGGCCTCCATCTTGGCGAACAAAGACCGCGATCCGAAAAAGCGCCCAGAGCCATTCAGCATTTTTGACTTCATGCCCCACGATTCCCAGAAGCCGATCACACTTGAACAGGCAATGGAGTCCTGGGCGTAGCGACTATATCCCCGCATTCGCGGGAAGCTCTGGAGCCATGCAATGGCATCACGATCCCTCGGCACCCTTACGCTTGACCTCATCGCCAAGGTAGGCGGTTTTGTTTCCGGCATGGGTCAGGCCGAACGTAGTTCGGAAAAATGGCGCAAGACCGTCGAGAAAAATGCCCAGGCCGCCGGCATCGCAATCGGTGCCGGTTTTGCCGCCGGCGCAGTGGCGCTTGCAGCGTTCACTGTTTCGACTGTCCAGGCGGCAAGCGAAATCACGCGTCTTGCAGGTCTTGCCGGAACCGGAACAACCGAATTTCAGAAGTTCGCCATTGGCGCCAAAACCGTCGGCATCGAGCAAGATAAGCTCGCGGATATCTTCAAGGATGTGAACGACAAGGTCGGCGACTTTCTGCTCAACGGCGGGGGCGAGCTGCAGGACTTCTTCAAAACGATCGCGCCACAAGTGGGCGTGACCGCTGAGCAGTTTCGCAATCTCTCTGGCCCCCAGGCATTGCAGCTATTCACGAGCAGCCTGCAAAAGGCAGGGCTCAGCCAAGCTGAGATGACGCAACAGATGGAGGCGTTGGCAAACGACGCGACACTGCTGCTGCCCCTGCTGCGGGACAACGGTGACGCCTTCAAAATTTTAGGTGATACCGCGCAGCAAGCCGGCGCGATCATGGATGAGAAAACCATCAAGGCTACTCAGGGCCTGGCTGCTGCCGGATGGCTCGCTGAGCAGTCTCTCACCGGCATCAAGAATCAAGTAGCAGCATCGCTGATGCCGGCGCTGAGTGACTATGCCGACATTCTTTTCGACCTGAGCCAGGACACCGCTTCTGTTTCATTGCTGTCCGATGGTCTCAACACCGTTCTTAAGCTTGCGGCAAAAACAGCTGTCGGGATTTCCTACGCCTTCGAGTTGGTGGGCAAGTCGATTGCTGGTGTGGTTGCAATCGTGACGTCTGCGTTTGATGGCGTGGACTTATCCAGTCCAATCGATGCGATTCAGAAGATAGGAGAAAACTCATCGCGCACCGCCTTGATCGTCGGTGACGATCTGGATGGGCTGGACAAAAAATACAACGACCTCTGGAAGCGCATCGATGATGCCGGGTCGAATGGACAGGCCAGCGGCCACCTGAAGGCGATATCTGAGGCGCTGAATAAAGTCAGCGAGCCGGTAAAACCGGGCACGTTCAAAGCTCCTACTGCTGAAATGCAGGCCGCCGCCAAAGCTGCCGAAGCCGCGCAAAAGAAGATCCAGGCAGCATTCGATTCATCAGAGGAGGGTTATGAGCGACAAATCGCTCTCATCAACACCGAGGTGGATAAACGGAAAAACGCATCGGAGGTCGCGAAGCTTCAGTTTGAAATTGAGTCTGGCAAGTTGGTCGGGATCAATACGCTGCAGCAGGAGCGGTTGAAGGGGCTGGCGGAAGAGCTGGATCGTCTCCAAAAACTCAAGCTCGCCAATGAAGATGCAGCTAAGTCGGCGGCATACGCGGCCACGTTGAATACGTCGAACCAGACTGCACGCGAAGGCTTTGGCATGGAGTTGGCTGGCGCCGGGCTGGGTGATAAAGCTCGCGAGCGCTTGCAGCAAGATCTGCAGATTCAGCAAGACTTCAATCAGCAGATGGCTGAATTGCAGCAGCAATATAACAGCGGCGATATCAGCAAAGAGCTTTACGACACAGAAACCCAGATGCTCAGCGAGGCCTTGGCTGAGCGGATGGTGATTCAGCAGGACTATTACAACCAGTTGGACGCTGCCCAGAGCAATTGGCTGGATGGTGTGGGTGATGCCTGGAACAACTACCTGGATCAGAGTCGGGATATCTCCGGCCAGACCAAGGACATGTTTTCCGATGCTTTCGCCGGGATGAATGACTCGCTGTACAACTTCGTTACGACCGGAAAGCTTTCATTCTCGGACATGGCATCGATGTTCGCTGAGAGCGCTCTGCGAATGCTCATCCAGTGGGGTACGGCTCAAGTGGCGATGGCCGCATTGAACGCCTTCACATCAACAGCAGCCATTCCCATAGTCGGGCCTTTCGCGGCACCTGCCGCCGCAGCTTCAGCTCTGGGATCCGCCGGCAGCTTCATGAGCACGATCAGTTCTGTCGCGGGTATGGCGCACGACGGCATTGACTCGGTACCTGAAACGGGCACTTGGCTTTTGCAGAAAGGTGAGCGGGTAACCACCGCAGGAACCAGCGCCAAGCTAGACCGGACGCTCGAGCAGGTGAGCAAGGGGCGCAGCAACAACAACTCGACAGCGGCCCCGTCATTAACCTGTTCGAGGACGCCAGTCGCGCGGGCCAGGTCAATCGTCGGCAACTCTCCGAGCAGGACGTCATCGACATCTACGTAGCCAACATTCGCGGCGAGGGAGATATCCACGACGTCAACCAGGCCAAGTACGGCCTGAAGTCTCAAGGCGCTTGAATGCGCAGCATATTGATATCTGGAGCAGCAGATGAGTAATCCAATAAATGTCTGCTACGCCTCGGGTGGGCTGCTGCCGATCAACACCATCGAGGCGACCTGTCCTGTCTGGTCGACCCCGATCCTGGTCTGCGACGGATATGAGGATCGCGTCTGCGGTACCGAGGATTCTCGGGTACTCGTGTTCTCCGCCATGGCCTTGGAGCACGCTCTGCCCAATCAGGACAACAGCGGATTCCAAAACCTGATTCTCGCCCTGGACAACACGTCCGGGCGGTACAGCTCCAGATCGAAAAGCCAAGGCAGCGAACGCCAGGATTGCCCTGACTTTTCGCCGCTATCTGCAAGACAACCTGACCTACCCGGCTGAGCGCTATCGCATGTCGTTGTTGAACCGGCAGTACGAATCGGTCACCGCCACCCTGACTTGCGGTCTGTTCGACCTGCTCGGCACTGCGCACCCGCGCGAGCAACTGATCCCAAGCGTTGCCCCGGACTTCTCTACATATGAGCCCTATCAGCAAGTACCTGTCAGCCCCCTATAAGGACGGCGCGCGCGGCCCGCTGGCCTTCGACTGTTATGGGCTGGTCATTGCTGTTCGGCATGAAGTATTCGACCTGCCGCTGCTGCCATCGCTGGGTGGCGTGGGGCGGGGCAGGCTACGCGCAAACACCCGGGCCTACTGGGAGATCAAGACTTCCATGGAAGAGTGCGCGCCAGAGCCTGGGGTCATAGCGGCTGCCTTTGCCGGTGACTATCTGGAGCACGTCGGCGTGGTCGTGCATCTGGATGGCCAGATGAAGGTGCTCGACACCAATCCGGGTGGGCCGCGCATTCGACCAGTACGCGACTTCGAGTCGTGCTATCAACGAGTGGTGTATTACCGATGATCGAATTCTTCCCGAACAAGCTGGCCAACACGGCACCACTGGCCACCTTCAGCACCCGCGAGCGGATGACGATCGAAGCCTGGGTGCAGCAGCAGACGTCGGCTTACCAGCGTGCTCCGGTGCAGCCGATCAGTGTGGTGATCAACGATGAAATGATCTGTCCTACGCTCTGGCACAAGGTCAAATTCAAGCCGTCGGACAACGTCCAGATCTGGCGCGAGCCGAAGGCACCGACCCGTTCACTATCACCGCCTTGCTGTTCAAAGGTGTGAAGGCCGTTGGCAAGATGCTGATGCCGAAAATGCGGGCATGCCATCGACTGGCACCACCGCGCAGGGCGATCCGATCGACGAGGCGAGCGCCAAGGGCAACAAGGTCAAGCTGGGCGACCCGGTGCGCAACCTGGCAGGCCGTCAAAAGCTGTTCCCGGCTTATCTGGCTGAGCCG
Source organism: Pseudomonas sp. ERMR1:02 (assembly GCF_002277815.1). Classification (GTDB taxonomy): domain Bacteria; phylum Pseudomonadota; class Gammaproteobacteria; order Pseudomonadales; family Pseudomonadaceae; genus Aquipseudomonas. The sequence goes on along the minus strand of NZ_NKJI01000028.1, from coordinate 10,304 downwards.
CGCACCTGGTTTGCAGCCCCGCGTGAGCAGTGGACTGAAATGCTGCTCTACGTCTCGGCCGGCAGCGTGCAGGTCGCCACCAGCGACATCAAGGTCGGCGAAACTCCGATTATCTCGCTGGGCTCTGACGCCATCTGCAATATCTACCCGCCTGGTGCTGATGTGTCAGGCAATACCGCTTCTATGCTTTGGTATAACGTCAAGGAGGTCGGCGCCAGTTCCAGCGGTTCGGCCGGCTTGGAAATGACCGTAGCTACCGCGCTGACACAGACTGCGGTCGCGTCGGCTTACCAGTTCAGCGGGAATTCAATATCTATTCCTCTTGGGGCTGGCACCTTTCCGAGTGACTGGCAAACAGGCTTGATCATTCGCGTATTGGCGCCATACGAGTACACCGTCGTGGACGGGGGAGCTGGGCGTGACATAGTTCGCGGGCCGCTGTCGATGCTAAATCCAGTTCCGGCCATGCTGATTGAGGTTCAAGGCGCGAACTCGGGGTTGTATTCGGTTAGTTCGTACACCCGTATGTCGCCCCAGTTCCGCCGTCAGCCGGCACGCCTTCGACGATTCTCGGCTCAAGCATTCCGGTGCGCTACGACTACAACGTGACGCCGCTGACCTTCACTGTCTCGCTGGGCTCTACCCCATATTCTGTCGCGCTGAATACGGCAACGACCGATCTGGCTGGGCTGGTCTCTACAATCAACACGGCCAAGGGTGGCGCCCCGTTCGTAGCCAGCGCCTCGGCGGGCAAAGTCCTGCTGACGCAAACAGGAGCCAACAACGGGCGGGCCCTGGTCTCGTCCGGCGGCGCTGACGTGCTCGGCTCCAGCCCGATCAATACCACCGGCACGGCAGCTACCTCGGGCACGCCTGAGCAGTCGGCAGAAATGACCCTGAACTATGACGGAGGACAGCCTGCAGTTGGTCTTTCTCTTGGGGTTGGCTTGGTAACCATCGGGCCGCGCGGGCTTCGCTATCGCATCACGGCCTTCAGCGCATCGCTCATTACGGTCGAGCGCCTAACATCAAGCGGATCGACTGATACTGCATGGCCAGGGTTTGATTTGATGCAGACGGTAAACGGCCTGATCACCCTTGACCCGTCGAATCTTGCGGGCGGTTATCGCGGGCCGTTTGGCTGCGCACCCAAGGGCGAGCTGGTCACAGAGCTTGAATGGACTGTGTTTCACGCCAATGGTCTGTGCGGCATCGGTCGTGAAGGGCAGATTTATGAGATCCGCTCGTTTCACACCTTCGAGTACAGGGACATGGATGCGGCCGGGGCATGGACGGTGCTCGACAAGGAGCACTGGGGCGGCACGCGGGACGCGCAAGGGGTTACCTACCGAGCGACCCTGCCTTACCCGATGCGACCAGAAGCACGAATCAAGAAACGTTTCGTCAGCCAACCCGGCAACATCGACTCGGAAAAGCAGGACGATATCAGCTGGTACAGCCTGCGCAGCCTGCGTCAGATCCGACCGACCACTTACCCTGGCATGACCGTGATGGCGATGCAGATCCGCGGCGGTGATCGCCTGTCGGCTCAGTCAGAAAGTCAGGCCAATCTGATCGGCACCCGGATTCTGCCGGTCTACACCGGTGGTGCCTGGACTGCGCCGCAACCCACGCGCGGCATTGTGCCCTGGTGCCTGAACGTGCTGAAGTCGCTCGGATACACCGACGCCGATATCGACCTGCCCGAGTGGGATCGCTTGCACACGGTATTCGAGGCTGCCGGCCAGTATTACGACGAGGTGATCGACGACACCAGCACCGCCAAGGATCGGATCAACGACGCGCTGGCGTGCGGCTATGCCGAGCTGACCATCAAAAACGGCTTGGTCAGCCTAGTGCGTGACGAACCGCGCGCGGCATTCGATATCACCTACGGGCCGAAGACGCAGACCTACTCACCGCAGAACATGACCAAGCCCCTGAAGATCGACGGTCCGTTGCCATCGATCAACGACTTCGACGGGGTCGACGTTGAGTATTACTCGAACCTGACGTGGGCATGGGAACGGTGCCATGTCGCTGGCCGGGAGATGCTGGACTGAAGGTCGAGAAAATCAAACTGCCCGGGGTAGGTGATCGTAACCGTGCGTACCAGTTCGGTATGCGTCGTCGCGGGCATCAGCTGTTTCGCCAGGACACCTACACATGGGAAACCGAGCTGGCCGGCATGAATTCGGGCTACCTGAGCTTCTGCGCCGTCGCCAGCGATACTCCGGGCCTCTGCCAAAGCGCTTTACTGCTCAGCGTGCAGGCGGTTACCGGCGGCTTCCTGCTGGAGTCATCCGAGCCGATCGACTGGTCGGCACCCGAGGCGTACCGGGTCGGCATTAGTCGTCCTGATGGTTCTCTCTCTGGCCCGTTCCCAGTCATCGCGGTTGACGAATACCACCTGCAGATCGCCGATCTCGACTTCGCGCCGGACACCAGCATGACCTTGGAGCTGCCTCAGTTGCTGGTCGGGCCGGTGAGCAAGTGGGCTTATCCAGTTTTGGTCAATAGCTCATCTCCATCCAACGGCAACGTGGCAATGAAGGGTATGCCCTACGATGCCCGCGTTTACACCTACGACGGCAGCGCGGCACCTGCTTGATATGGGGGCCTCTAACAAAAGGACGACGAGCTTATGCTCACATACCCTGACAACCTGCCGCTTCCCTTACGGGAAGGATACGGCTTCAGAACGGTCAGCCCGATTGCCCGATCGCAATTTGTGAGCGGAAGGGCGATTCAGCGCATCAGATTCCGAAGCTTTCCCACTGCGGTCACCCTGTCCTGGGTTCTGGATGCGAAGCAAGCCCGGCTGTTCCAGGGCTGGTTCAAATGGGGGGTCAACTACATCGACTGGTTCCGGTGTCCGATCAAGAGCCCGATGGGGCTTACACCGACGAAAGTTCGCTTCACCGACATCTATAGCGGGCCGGATCTCGTAGGTGTGGATCACTGGCGCTTTTCAGTGCCGGCTGAACTGTTCGAAATCCCGATCGTCGACGAGGCCGAGTTCGTTAGCCTGCTCGCCGGACTGGACATTACTGTGATGAACGCTGAGCTACGCGATCAGCTCGACGCCTGGTACACGAAGAGCTGGCCCGGAGCCCTGTAACTCCACTTCATCCACCTGCTTTTTTGAGCCCGCCTGTGCGGGTTTTTGCATTTATAGAGGGCACGCAATGAGCGGAGCTTCCGACCTTCAATTGTTTGAGCAGCTGGTTTTGAACGCCAACGAGCTGTTCCTTTCGAACGCTGACTTTGTCGTTATTAACGGCATCAGCAAACCAACCCTGAAAAAGATCTACGCCGAGTTTCTAGCCAGCGTCGGTGTATATCTCACTATTGCCGATGGCCTGGCCGCAACCAACGGTACTGGCACAAACAATCGCTTCTTCACCGTCTCGGGTGGTGACAACCTTGATACTCGGTACCGCAATGACGCAGGCACTGCAGTAGCTATCGGCCAAGCGATGAACGCCGCCGTCAGCGCCTTGACGATCAACGCCGGGAAAGCGTTCCCCTTGAAGTCGGCCAACCGTGCCGGCTCAGTCAGCGCTGAGTTACCGGTAGCAAGTAAGGCGGTCCTCGACATCAAAGTGATCGGGAACCCAGCGGGTAAGTTCGTGCGCTTTGCGTGGTACGGCAACGGCACTACGGCGTTCGGTGCCCCTGACTACGGCATGATTTTTGAGGCGGCCGATACTGCGACGTATGGCAGCACCGGCGTGGCGACTCAGGTCATCACGCGTGTCACTCCCTGGGTTGAGGTCGCGATCAGCGGAACGATCGTGACACGGATCTACCGTACGACCACGGTAGATGGTTTGTTGATTTCCATCACCTACGACAAAGCGGTGTTTGACCAGACCGCAGGCACGGCTGTGGTCCTCAACGGCCCTACGCTGCCCGGTTACAGCTGGGTGATCGACCCGGTCTGTTATCTGCCGATGGCGCCCGCTCGCGTACTGGACTCGCTCAAGGTTAACGTCGGTGTCAACTTCCCACTGGCGAGCTACAGCCGTGCGGGCGCCGTTAGCGCGGCAGAGTCCCGGCTGAACCGAGCCATCTTGGACGCCAAGATCACCGGCGTGGAAGACGGAAAGCTGGTGCGCCTGGCCTACGTGGCCAACGGCACGACCGCCTTTGGTGGCGGCCCGAACTACGGCATGATCTTTGAAATCGCCGATGCGGCTACTTACAACACCACCGGGACGGCCGTTCCACTGATCAATCGCCTGGACTCTTGGCAGGAAGTGCCTGGCGAAGGCACGTTGGTCACGCGCTATTACCGGCAGACTACGCAGGCACAGGGCGGCATTACTGTCGCGATCACTTACGACAAGGCCGTGCTGGCTGAGATCGACGGCACGCCGATTGTACTGAACAACCAGTCCTATCCGGCCTACAGCTGGATCTTCGACCCGGCCTGCTATCGTCCGGCAGAGAAGCCGGTCGCCGCCAAAACCAAGGGTCTGCTCTATTCGGCCACGGCGGACGAACTGACGGTGGTATGGCGATACTCAGATACCAAGCTGATGCGGATCAAGATCGGGCGCTATGGCCCGAACCTGCTGAATGACATCGGGGAAATCGCCGAGCAAGTGAGCAGCACCCTAACCCTGTCCGGAACCTGGACCGTCTTGGCAGCGCGCTTTACTGACTGGATTGGCCCTTACCAGGTGACGGCGGTAAACAACGGTGACGGCGGCGGTACCGTGCAATCCACCGGTGGTAACCACCCAATCAACAACACCACCACGCCAACTGCCGAGCAGCTTGAGCGGTCTGTCTATGCTGACGGCGGCTTGCTGGTTACCGGCAATGGCCAAGCGGATGAAATGGTGATCAAGTGGGCCAACCGCGTCATGGGTCACAACACCATGACCACGGCGCGGCGCTATATCCTGCGCGAGGATCTTATGCTGCGCATCCGCCCCGGGTCTTTCGAGGTGCATGGAGAAATCACCGCGCTCGAAGACATTGTGATTGGCAACTACTTCGGATTGCAGTGCTACGACCCCGGACACGACCAGACGATTCACTTCTTCAACGGCCAAGACAACGGGCGTGTGGCGATCACGCCCACGGTAGCCCAGTACTCCGGCAATCCGGCGACCTACCCGAATGCTTGGGGATGTCCCTTCGCGGCAGCGAGCGCAATCTGACGTTATGGATGGATAGAAGCTACGGCATCGCGGCACCGGGTTATCTGCCGGCCAGCGGCGTAAGCGGGCTGATGTTCCACCAAGCGAACTCAAAGAAGGCCTATCACCAGCTGCTGGCACAAGGCAAGCCTCTGGCGTTGGCGAGCGGCGCCTACGACAACTGGCGCGGCGGCTATATCTTCTCGCCGAGCCTGTCGGCGGCTGCTGACCTGGCCCAGCGTTACTACAACGGCGGCGTGCCTGGCTACATTGTTGCGATGACGTCGGCCGGATCGGCAAAAGTCGCCGCGGCATTGGCGGATCTCAACCACAAGACCAACCTGGACGGGACCGGGATGACCGTGTCGGGGTATGTCCCTCCAACTGGTCTATCGGTGAAGTCCACGGGCTACAGCGTAGCCAAGGTGGCTGTCACTTAGTCCGCTCCGACCCTTCTTATTTATTATCGCCCGCCCAGTTGCGGGCTTTTTCATGCCTGGAGAAAAGCATGACCGTATCCGAGAAAGACCGCGACATCCTCGCTCGCACGTTGTGGGGCGAGGCCCGCGGCGAATCCCTGGCCGGCCAGATCGCCGTAGCCTGGACCATCCGTAACCGGGTGAACGACGGCAAGGCCAAGTCCTGGTGGGGTGAAGGCTATTCCGGCGTGTGCCAGAAACCGTATCAGTTCAGTTGCTGGAACAGGAACGATCCGAACTACGCCTACCTGGCTGGCGCCAAGCAGATCCCGTTTCGCGAACTCGCCCAGGCGAGAATCGCCGCTGAACAGGTGATCGACGGGAAAGTGCCGGATCCCACCGGCGGCGCCACGCACTACTACGCGACAAGCATGAAAACGCCACCGGCTTGGGCTGCGAAGGCGAAGCAGGCCCTCAAGCTGGGCGGGCACGTCTTTTTCAAAGACGTGCCGTGAATCCGGCCGCGCTAAATGCTGTGAGCTATTCTTGGCGATACTTTGCACCCAGTACATTAAGGCGTTACATGAACAAGCAACTCGCTGGCCTTTCGGTTCTACTAACACTTGCTTGGGTGATCGGCGTGGTGGCAGTGATGTATTGGATGTCACGCTAATTATAACCACTGCGTGTTCACGGAACCGTTTTCGGCTGAGCGATCAGCCCGTCCAATATCCCGCGTAGTCGCTCAGACTCACGCTGATGAAGTCTCGCTGAGATGTCCAGATCGTACAGTTGCTTGCACAGGGTCGCCGATTCCCCGGATCTTTCCCGCAAACTCCCCATCGCATCATCCCGCTGCCTGATGGCTTCGGCGTGCATCTCAACCAGCTTGAAGATGTTTTGCCGCGCCTGGCGCAGTTGCAGGGTCAGTTCCTCGACTTCGTTCTCAAGCATGCGGAGTTGATGCCGGCAGGTTTCGAGCGGCGTCGGGCAACCGAGCCAGCCGCTGGTATCTTCGATTTCGTACGGTTCCACGATCACGCCTTGATTGTACTGTTTGGATATACAGTAATCGAGGTTTCGGATTTTCGCGAGAGTGAAGCGACGGGGGGGCAGATTGGCGGAGGTGGTGTTCGGTCTAATCCACGTAGCTCATGCATACAATGCTCAAGTTGCCATTTTTCTGCCATTAACATTTATGATCCTGCTTTGTTCCGTGCTAGGCAGTGAATATGGCAAGCGAAAATCGCAAGAAGAAGAAAGCTAATACTTTACCGAAAACGGGGGTATGCGCGCTCTTGGGGGTAGAAGGCACCTACGCCAAATCACACTTGATCCCTTTGTCTCTGACATCTCCTTCAATAAAAGGGGAAAGGTTTATCGAGTCGGGAAGGGGCTCGCGCCCGATACGGCGCTTTACTAGTTGGTACGATCAGCAGCTTGTAAGTCGAGATGGTGAAAAAATTCTCAGTGAGATTGATACCGCTGGCATAGAGGAGCTGAGAAGGCATAAGTTGATATGGAGCGGGTGGGAAGGACGCGAGAAACTAAAGTTGACGGATTATGCCGTCCCGCCTGAACAAGGGTCCAGTATGGGAGTTCGTCTTTTAGACGGTGTGAATTCCGAAAAGCTGAGATTGTTTTTTCTCAGTATTTTGTGGCGGTCGCTGAAAACCACCATTAAAGAATTTTCCTATTTGCCAAATAATGGTGTCGACCTAGAACGAATTGGTCGAATGATAGTAGAGAAAAATTCGGGTCACTTTGGCTATCATCCAATTGTTTTGGATCAAATGAGTACATTGGGTTTTTGCCATAATTACACTCCAACTCTTCAGAAGATGGATCTAGAGTTTGAAGAGGGTACGCGCTCAGTTGAGTTCTACCGGTTGTATATGCAAGGTCTCGTAGTTCATATCTACCCTGAGAGCTGCCCTGATTTGTTAGAGAGGATGGCAGCACTGTTCATAGGGGGCATGAAAAGCTGTGGGTTTTTGCTCGTAAATTTGAATCTACGAAGCAGTTCGAAGAGGCAAAGTATGAAATTCTAGAAGCCTCATCGCGTTGGCCAAGGGCTTTCTAAGCGCCTCAAGCAATTCTGCATTTTGCCAGCCGCAACATCCGGCAAAGCAGCCAACGACCATAGCCCCGCCGAATCATCAGTAATGCGGCATGCCTGAAGACATAACGGCGAAGAGACTGCTCGAGGTGATCACTCCGGCGCCATCATCACCGCGAGCGTCATCTTGATGAACTCCTCATTGCGGTCAATTGCTTCCAGGGCACCGCGCACGTTGTCGGCAACATCGGCCGCGCCACGTTGCTCGACCCAATTCGATAACTCCATGATGGCTGCCTCGAGGGCGAGTTGGTTTTCGTTAATCTTGAAGAGCAGGGAAGGGAGCAGATCGGAGTTCGGCACGGGCAAATCCTCAGCTGATGAGAAAGAGCGTAGCACCTTTAACAAACTGACGAACGGTCGGCAGGGCACCGGATGAGGGAATGAAGCTCGTACCAATTTTGTACCAATGACCGTGTAAAGCAGGTCGAAACCGGGTAAGTCTGAGTAAGCAAGTGACCGGATTCATTGACTATTGTTACTTTGCCTTACCCCTTTAGAATCGCGGTGTAATTCTGTTCCTGTCGATTGTCACTCTGGCGCCATAATCACCGCAAGCGTCCTCTTGATTCCTCATAGCGATTGATTGCGACTAGGGCTCGGCGCACGTTGTCGGTGACTTCCGCAGATCCGCGCTGCTCGACCCCGGCCGCATATCCAGTACGTTCGCGTCGAGGTCCAAGTGCAGGTGCCATGTCGTGTGCCGGAATTAGCGATACCACTTTGAGCGGATGCCGGCCTGCGAAAGACCGACAGCCTGGATGTGAAGGTGCGAGCTCTGCTGGCTGAGAGAAGGCAGCGGGTAGGATCTGAAAAGCTGCTGGAGGCTGCGACCGCAGCGTGCCGGGTATTTGCTATTTAGATCTTCATTGTCGCCCAGTGACCAATGGTCTTACTATCGATCTTTCTGGTAAGTCGGGCATAGATATCTGATCTGATTCCGCCTTTTTCGCCCATTGACTGGGTATTGATAGCGTATTGCTGCAACGCAATTTTCATGAACCCGCACGAGCTCTTGGACTTAAGATGCATAAGTGTCTTGTGATCAGCAAAAACCTCGGCGCCAACAAGGTCCAGTGTCCGGCGAGCAGTGTTGAAATTTTTTTGCTTGTTGAAATCAAGCGCATGCATCAGCTCATGATGCAGTGAGTTGTACCGCCACAGCCAGATGAGATCTTCGCGAGTTCCATCGGGAAGACAATTTTCGTTGATGAACACGGCGCTGCGGCCTTCCCTTTCAAGAGGAAATTTATGGTTACGCCTCCGGCGTCTCCCCGACCGTAAATCTCTATGTCCGCCGATTCGTCGTTGAAGTAGAGTTTTTCGTCGTATTCAACTTGGCAGAGACCTAGCAGATCGGAGCATTCCCTCATCTGATCGGCCGGGACCAGATACACATCCTTAGTCAGGCTTTCGTATCTGCTGGCCAGCTCATGGTAGGCGGTTTCAAAAACTTCAACTCCGAGCATTACTTGACTCCCTGACGGCTGTGTATCCTAGAAGCGGCATTCTGCCACTTGTACAGATGCTTTCACCAGATTCACAGCAACCACCCGCCCGCCATGGTGCTCTCCGACCTGCTCGGCCGGGCTGTCGCTACATGAGTGTCGGCAGAACGCCGGGGAAGGGGACTACTGTAGGAATATACAACGCTAAGTTGTTGATTCTTATAGGGGATGTGGCTGTTTTTCACGTCCGGAAAATATTACATTTTTCCTTGTAAATCATATTCTTGTGTTGGTTTCGAGGTCACCTTGACATGGTGGGGCTGTTCGTGCCCTTGAATGGCGAACCGCCGGCAGCTTCGGATACTGCTGCATTGCTGAGGTGTGATCTTGTGTTGGACTTTCGCCAGGCAGGGCGCCACCGAGGACGTTGCTGAAATTTCGCTGAAGCCTGTATGAATCGACATGAATCCACAACAATGTTCAGCAACATTTGAAACCCAGATGCAGCGAACCCGCACTGGGCGGGCTTCGTTGGTGTCTCTAATGGTGGAGCCGGGGGGATTTTAACCCTGTCTAGCGTTCGAATTGCGTGAATTTTAACGGTTAAGCTTTCCTATGGCCACCGTTGTTGGTGCTATTGGATCTTAGGACTACCGGCAACCGTTTCCTCCAATACTGCATATTTCCTAATCATGCCATTCAGCGACTCTCCAGTGTTGAATTCCATTCCCTTCGCACGCTTTAGATATTTCCTAAGTTCCTTTATATTTCTCTTGTCATAATTTAGTAGTGCGGCATGAAATTCTTCTGCGGATTTGTACGCCGGATTTATAACCTTGCTATCGACGTCCTCCAGATATTTTATGGTGCCAGTTATAACGGGTGTGGACGGCGATTTTTTCTTAGGCGATGAAGAAACTCGAACGTTTCATTAGAAGCTTTTAGGATGTTAGAAATGTTGCTCTTTGCAATTAATAAAACTTCATCGTAGATGCTTTTGCTTTTTCATTGTAGGCTTTCCACTCTCTGTACAGCCATGGACTAATACGACAACCAAGCCCCATACAAAAGCATAAACCTCCCTGTCGGTGAGGGTCGTCATCCAGTTAACTAATCCCATCTTATTTTTCTCCAGATTCCCATTTGCTACCCGTAAGCCCGAACA
>NZ_NKJI01000029.1:0-60000 GCF_002277815.1 Pseudomonas sp. ERMR1:02 | reverse complement strand
GGTGCCTCCCTGGCCAAAAGCATGTTCCCGGTAATCGGTGCTCAGGGGACTACCACCCTGCGCCTGATCTTTGCCAGCGTGATCATGTTGCTACTACTGCGACCATGGCGAGCGAAGCTTACAGCCAAATCTCTGCGCACTGTCATTGTCTATGGCATGGCTCTGGGCGGCATGAACTTCCTCTTCTATATGTCCTTGCGCACGGTTCCCTTGGGCATTGCTGTGGCACTGGAGTTCACCGGGCCATTGGCCGTTGCCATTTACGCTTCGCGTCGGGCAATCGACTTTCTGTGGATCGCTCTCGCGGCAGTTGGCTTGCTCCTGCTGATACCCACGGGGGCGACGACCGCAGGTATCGATCTGTTAGGCGCAGGATACGCATTGGGTGCTGGGGTTTGCTGGGCGCTGTACATCCTTTTCGGTCAAAAGGCCGGCGCTGATAATGGCGTGCAGACCGCAGCGCTGGGCGTGATCATTGCCGCACTGTTCGTAGCCCCCATCGGCATTGTTCACGCGGGGGCCGCGCTGCTGACGCCGTCACTGATCCCGGTCGCCATCGGTGTTGCCATCCTGTCCACGGCGCTCCCCTACACGCTGGAGATGGTCGCTCTAACGCGCATGCCCGCCAGGACCTTCGGCACATTGATGAGTATTGAACCCGCCTTTGGCGCACTATCAGGCTTGCTGTTCCTCCATGAATACCTTTCCCTGTCCCAGTGGATGGCTATCCTGTGCATCATTCTGGCTTCCGTCGGCGCCACCATGACCATGGGGAGCGCCACAAAGCCTGTAATTGCGGCGGATTAACGCAACATTTGACGAGACACTGGTATTTACCGCTCATTTAGGCCATGTTTAGGTCAGCAACCCGGTGTCAGGCATGAATTTTTCTAGATAGGGATATCAGAACACTTCATGCAAAACCGAATACTGCCAGACCGGGCGCCAGACCCGGAAATGCACCAAGGAAAGCAATGAAACGAATTTTGATACTGATCGCCATACTCGCAGTTGCGGGCTGCGCGGCGACATCGAAGACCCAGATCAAACACGGCAAGAAAGGCCTGCACATCAACTGTTCAGGACTGTCATCCTCCTGGGAAAAGTGCTACACCAGCGCCGCCAACTCGTGTGCGCCCAAGGGATACAAGGTCATCGCCAAATCAGGGGATGCCGTGGAAGAACCCGGTGATTATCCGTTTGGCCTCAACCCTGCGGGCTACACCAGCCGCAGTATGATCGTCATCTGCAAGTAAATTGATAGCGCGCTGTCAGGGTCTCCGACCTGCGATCTGACGGCCGATCTCATCGTAACTGGACTTCAGCACCCTACCCTGAAGATCCGGCGTGGCAAGCATTCGCGCCACCACTAACGCACCGATACATTGCGACAGAATGGCCCAGGCCAGGCTGTCGCTCTCCAGCACCTGCGCCCAACTCTCCTGAAGCTGACAAATCCAGTGCTCTGCCTGCTGCCGAATCATTACATCGGATCGGGCAATCTCGGCGCCCAGTGCGGGCAATGCACAGCCGGTTTCCGGGTTCTCGACATGGGACATACTAAGATAGCGCTTCAAGCAGCGCTCAAGCTTGTCGCGATCCTGACCAGCGCCCAATCGTTCCAGACTCTGGCGCAACTCATGTTCGACTATTGAAGCAAACAACTCGTCCTTCGACGAAAAGTGGCTGTAAAAAGCACCTCCACTCAAACCGATCGCTTTCATCAAGCCGTCCACACCCACCGTGGAAAAACCGGACTTCTTGGCAGACACCGCGCTGCTTTGCAGCAGCTTGTCCCTGGTTTCCAGCTTGTGATTGGCCGAGTAACGCATTGCCCTTCCCTCAGAGTTGATCGCCTTGACGTTGCGCGAATCGTAGCATAACGTTCGTTTAGTTAACGATCGTTTACCAAAGAGAACTGCCCATGAATAACAAGAAGGTCGTACTGGTTGTCGGCGCAGGTGATGCCACAGGTGGCGCCATTGCCAAGCGCTTTTCACAGGAAGGATTTGTAGCCTGTGTCACCCGCCGCAGCGCGGATAAACTCCAGCCACTGGTGGATACCATCAGGGCCAGTGGCGGTGAGGCCCACGGTTTTGCCTGCGATGCCCGCAAGGAAGAAGAGGTGGTAGCACTGGTCGAGCAGATCGAATCGGAAATTGGTCCCATTGAAGCGTTCGTGTTCAACATCGGCGCCAACGTGCCCTGCAGTATTCTCGAAGAAACCGCTCGCAAGTATTTCAAGATTTGGGAAATGGCCTGTTTCTCAGGGTTTCTCAATGCTCGTGAAGTGGCCAGGCGCATGGCCAAGCGACAACGGGGTACGATCCTGTTTACCGGTGCCACCGCCGGCGTAAGGGGTGCCGCCGGCTTTGCCGCGTTCGCTGGCGCCAAGCACGGAATCCGCGCGCTGGCGCAAAGCATGGCCCGTGAACTCGGGCCGATGAACATTCACGTCGCGCACATCATCGTCGACGGAGCCATCGATACCGATTTCATCCGCGAGAGCTTCCCCGAAAAATATGCGACCAAGGACCAGGACGGCATTCTCAACCCCGAACACATTGCCGAGAATTATTGGTACCTGCACTGCCAGCCCCGTGACGCCTGGACCTTCGAACTGGACCTTCGCCCCTGGAGCGAACGCTGGTAAGCCCTCCCCTACAACAACAAGCAGAGCGCATCGACCATGAGCAAAACCGTGGAATTCTTGTTTGATCTGGGCAGCCCCGCCACCTACCTGGCGTACACCCAGCTACCAAAAATCTGTGAGCAAACCGACAGCCAGTTGATTTACATCCCGATCCTGCTCGGCGGCGTGTTCAAAGCCACCGGCAACGCCACCCCGGCGGCCATTCCAGCCAAGGGTCGCTACATGTTTCAGGACCTCGACCGTTATGCCAAACGCTATGGCGTGCCGCTGAAGTTCAATCCGCATTTCCCGATCAACACCCTGATGCTCATGCGCGCCGTCACCGGCATGCAGTTGCGCCATCCCGAGCGCTTTGGCGCATTCATCGATTGCCTGTTCAAAGCGCTGTGGGTTGACGGCCGGGATCTCAATGAACCGGCAACCGTCGCCGCTGTATTAAGTCAGAACGGCTTCAATCCGGGCGAAGTACTCGCCCTGACTGCCGATGAGGAAGTCAAAGCCACCCTCAAGGACAACACCGAGAAAGCGGTGCAGCGCGGTGTTTTCGGAGCCCCTAGCATGTTTGTCGATGATGAGCTGTTCTTCGGCCAGGACCGACTGGAATTCGTCCGCGAAGCCCTGAGTTAAATCTCGATGACCAACCGCCCTTGTGCCGCTCCCGACAGAAGCAGCTCATGGGCGGCTTCGGCGGTTTCCAGAGTGAACCCCCGCGGATCGAGAATCGGCTTGAGCTTGCCCGCCTCGATCAAGAGCGCCGCCTCCTGCAGGATTTCCCCGTGATGCTCACACCCCCGCCCCGTCAGCAACGGCAGCAAGGTGAATACACCGGAATAGCTGGCCCCGCGAAATGAAAGCGGCGCAAGACTGTGCTGACCCCAACCCAGGCAACTCACCACGTGACCGTGATAAATCCGCGCAGCCTTGAAAGACGCATCCAGAGTTTCGCCACCCACCGTGTCATAGACGATATCAAAGCCCTCCCCGGCCGTGTGCTCAGCCACGTAGTCCTCGACTGAAGACTTGCGGTAATCGATAAAGGTCGCACCCAAGCCTTCTATGATTCCTTGCTGCCGCGCAGAGCCAGTAGCAAACACCTCTGCGCCAAATGCGCGAGCGATTTGCACAGCGACATGCCCTACACCACCCGCCCCTCCATGAATCAACACTTTCTGCCCCGCCCGTACCCGAGCCCGGTCGACCAATCCTTCCCACGCCGTAATCAGAACCAACGGCAACCCCGCCGCTTCACACATGCTTATATTGCTCGGTTTACGCGCCAGCAGTCGTGCATCTACCACTGCGTATTCAGCCAGGGAACCCTGAGCTCCACCAATACCCGTTGCCATGGCGTAGACCTCATCGCCCGGCATCCAGCCACTGACACCCTCCCCTAATGTTTCCACTGTTCCCGCCAGATCCATACCCAACACTGCTGGTAACGGTTGGCGCGCATGAGTGGCCTGGCCCGAACGGATCTTGCCGTCTAACGGGTTCACCCCGCTGGCCGCGATCCGCACCCGGACCTGCCCGGCGCCAGGTGCAGGCCTGGGAATGGAGGCCAAGCGTAGCGGTCCATTAGCGGAGTCAACAATCAGCGCGCGCATTTGCAGTGAGTCAGTCATTTCGCCTATCTCCGTCAGAGGTGGTTGCAGGACCGATCTTGCGCCAACCCACTCATGCCGATAAGACGCGGTATAGCTATAGTAAGCATGCCCATCTGGCATGAATGAGAAACCCCGTGGACAAACTCAATGCAATGGCCATTTTCGTCCGGGTGGTAGAACGCGGCAGTTTTTCCGCTGTTGCCCGGGAAATGCAGACCAGTCAGCCGACCATCAGCAAAGTGCTGCGAGCGCTGGAAACCGGGCTGGGGGGAAAGCTGATCGCTCGCAGCACCCGCAAGTTATCCCTGACCGATGAAGGCCAGCGTTACTACAAAGAATGCCGGCAAATCCTCGCAGCGGTGGACGCCGCGGAGCACAGCTTCCAGTCCGGACGGGAAACCATCGCCGGACCGCTGAGAATCGGTTCCTCGGTCAGCTTCGGGCGTTTACAGATTGCGCCGCGTCTGGCGGAATTTCTCAGGCGCCATCCAGAGGTTCAGATCGATCTGCAACTGAGCGATCAGAATCAGGACCTGGTCAGCGAAGGTCTGGATGTCACGTTCAGGATCGGCGAATTGAACGACAGCGGTTTGATTGCCCGCCATGTCGGCACTACCCACCGGGTAACTGTCGCAACGCCAGATTACCTGGCGCAACACGGCAAGCCGCAAACGCCCGAAGAACTCAGCGGCCACAACTGCCTGCTGTTCAACCTGCTCAGCAGTCAGAATCAGTGGATCTACCAGAAAGCTGCCCGGCGTCACGAAGTACGGATCAAGGGCAATGCGCAAAGCAACAACTCTGAAGCGATTCGCGAGATGGTGCTGGGAGGATTGGGAATTGCTTTGTCGCCGGTATGGCTATTCAGCGAGGATCTGAAGGCTGGAAGAGTGATAGCGATTTTGCAGGAATACACCGCGCAGTCGCTGTCGATACATGCCGTGTCCCCGGCGAATCGTCGCCAATCCGCCAGGGTTAAAGCCTTCGTCGACTACATGAGCCAGGCGCTGGAATCAGCGCCTGAGCTACAACCCATTACAGAGCTCCAACCAATCAAATAGCCACCGTACGAGTGTTCAGCCACTCAAGGGCCGCACCTTCAAGCAACGGGCTCAGGCGTTCACGCACTTGGGCGTGGTAAGCGTTGAACCACTGCTTCTCCTCTTCACTCAGCAGCGACGGTTCCAGGCAACGGGTGTCAATCGGGCACAGGGTAAGTGTTTCAAATTTGAGGAACTCGCCAAATTCGCTGCTGCCTGCTTCGCGGTTCATCGCCAGGTTCTCGATGCGCACACCCCAGCGGCCTGGACGGTAGGTGCCCGGTTCGATGGAGGTGATCATCCCCAGCTGCATCGCGGTTTGCGGCGCAGGTGCGGCTTGATAGGCGATGACTTGCGGACCTTCGTGAACATTGAGGAAGTAGCCGACGCCGTGACCGGTGCCGTGGCCGTAGTCGACGCTTTCGGCCCAGATCGGCGCGCGGGCGATGGCATCGAGCAGTGGCGACAGAATACCTTTAGGGAACTGCGCGCGAGACAAGGCAATCACGCCTTTGAGCACTCGGGTGCAGTCGCGCTTCTGCTCGGCAGTCGGCGTTCCGACCGGAACCATCCGCGTGATGTCGGTCGTGCCGCCCAGATACTGGCCGCCTGAGTCGATCAGCAACAGGCCGTCACCCTCTACGACCGCGTGTTCCTCTTCGGTAGCGTGGTAGTGCGGCATGGCGCCGTTGGCGTTGAACGCGGCGATGGTGTTGAAGCTCAGCGACACGTAACCCGGACGACGCTCACGCGCGGCGGTGAGCTTTTCGTCGATGGTCAGTTCGGTGATGCGTTCACTGCCCAGCGCCGAGTCGAGCCAGGTGAAAAACTCACAGAGCGCCGCCCCGTCCTGCTCCATGGCCTGACGGATGTGCTCGGCATCGGCCAGGCTTTTCTGCGACTTGGCCAGGGTGGTCGGGTTCAGGCCTTCGATCAGCTTGACGCCGCTATCGAGGTTATCCAGCAGGCCCGCGGTCACTCGCGCCGGATCGACCAGTAGGCTCGCGCCGTCAGGCACCGCGCGCAGGGCATCCGCCACTTCGCTGTAATCGCGCAGGGTCACGCCGTCTTGCTCAAGCACTGCACGCAGCTCGGCATCGACCTTGCTCAGTGCCACGAACAGGGTCGCCTGCTGTTGACTGATCAAAGCGAAAGATACAAACACCGGGTTGAACGACACATCGCCGCCGCGCAGGTTGAACAGCCAGGCGATGTCATCCAGGGTGGCAATGAAATGCCAGTCGGCACCACGTGCCTGCAAGTTTTCGCGCAGCTTGGCGAGTTTGTCGCCGCGGCTGACAGTGGCTTGCGGCGGCAAGTGCTGATAGATCGGTTCGTTCGGCAGAATCGGGCGATCGCTCCAGACTTCGTTCAACAGATCGATGTCGGTGCGCAGACGTGCGCCGCGCTCTTCGAGTTTGCTGCCCAGGGTACGCGCCGAGGCCACGGCCATCACCGCACCATCCACTGCAACCACGCCGCCCTCAGGGGTTTGCTCGGCCAGCCAGTCCAATGGCGACGGTTGACCCGGTTGCAGCTTGACCAGTTCGATGCCGCTGCCCTTGAGTTCCTTGGTCGCTTGCTCCCAATAACGGCTGTCGGCCCAGACGCCGGCAAAATCTGGCGTGACGATCAGCGTGCCGACCGAGCCATGGAAGCCCGACAACCACTGCCGCCCCTGCCAGTAGCCCGGCAGGTATTCGGACAGGTGCGGGTCGGCCGACGGCACCAGAAGCGCGTGAATGCCCTCCCGGCTCATCAGTTCGCGGGTTTGTGCAAGGCGCTGGGGCACCGATCCATTGATCGAAGACTGCGTACTCATCGTAACTCCTGCTAACCACTCATCATTATTGTGTTGTTGTGTAGCGCCGATCAATGCCGGCGCATATCGCCCTATTGCCAGAATGCCGGAGCACTGGCGCAGGCCGCCTTAATCAGTTGTGCCGCCTGGTCGATATCCTGCTCGGTGGTGAAACGTCCCAGGCTCAAGCGAATGGTGCGACCCGCCAGGCGGGCATCGTGTCCCAGAGCGAGCAACACGTGGGACGGCGCATTGCTTGCGGAATTGCAGGCCGAGGTCGCGGAAAATGCGATTGAAGCAAGCAATGCCGCCGAATTGAACTCGCCTTCGCTGAAGGTCAGGCTCAGGGTGTGCGGGATCCGCTGGCTTTGACTGCCATTGAGACGCACGCCTGGAATGCTGAGCAATTGATCGAGCAGGCGTTCACGCAGACGTACGATCATGGCTTTTTCTTCATCGAACGAAGCCGCTGCCAATGCGAAGGCCTCGCCCATGGCGACGATCTGATGGGTCGCCAAAGTGCCGGAGCGCAAACCGCCCTCGTGCCCACCGCCGTGGATCTGCGCCAGCAAGCGCTGGTGTGCCCGCGGGCCGACATACAGCGCGCCAATGCCTTTGGGGCCATAGAGTTTGTGCGCCGAAAACGACATCAGGTCCACCGGCCACTCGGTTAGGTCGATCGCCACTTTACCTGCGCCCTGGGCTGCGTCGACATGAAACAGCGCATGGCGGTCACGCACCACCTGGCCGATGGCCGGGATGTCGTTGACCGTGCCGAGTTCGTTGTTAACCAGCATCAGCGACACCAGGAAGGTGTCTTCGCGCATGGCTTGGCTGACCGCTTGCGCAGTGATCAGGCCATCGGCGTCCGGTACCAGATACGTCACCGCGACGCCGGCGTCCTGCAACTGCTTCGTCGTGTCGAGGATAGCCTTGTGTTCGATCTGACTGGTGATGATGTGACCCCCGGCAACGCCGCGCGCCTGGGCGACACCCTTGAGGGCGAGGTTGTTGGATTCGGTGGCACCGGAAGTCCAGACGATCTGCGCAGGGAGGGCGCCGACCAGCTCAGCGACCTGGCGCCGCGCCTGCTCGACCGATTGCCGGGCCTGCTGGCCAAAGGCGTGGGAGCTGGAGGCCGGGTTGCCGAAATTGCCGCTAAAACCCAGGCACTCGACCATGACCTTGATGACTCGCTCATCCACCGGCGTGGTGGCGGCGTAGTCGAAATACAACGGACGTTTATTCATAAAAGACTCGCAGAGCGTGTTCCGGGATCAGGAGGCTCGTGACTGTAAACGCCAAGACGCAGCCTCGTGAGCTGCGCCCGGTTTCAGAACGTTACCAATACCTGATCGGATGCCGTTAAAGAAGTACCACTTCATTTAAAAGTGCGTTGGAACGCTCCTGAAAAGCGAGCTTAACAGGCATCGGGCGACCGGTTGAAGCAATGCGTCAGCTAAAGCTTTCGAGCAATATCGGATACAGCGAAGCCACCAGCAGCGCGGCCATGCCCCAGTTGAACAGGCGCAACCAGCGGCGGTCCTTCAGAACGTTGCGCAACAGCGTGCCGCACGCGGCCCACACGCCAACGCTCGGCAGGTTGATGATCGCGAACACCGCGGCAATCACGATGACATTGGTGAAGTAGCCCTGCATCGGCGTGTAAGTGCTGATGGCGCCGATGGCCATGATCCAGGCCTTGGGGTTGACCCACTGGAACGCGGCGGCGCTCAGGTAGCTGATGGGCTTACCCTCACCTTTCTCACTGTCCGAGACCGGCCCGGAATGGGCAATTTTCCACGCCAGATAGAGCAAATACGCCGCACCGACGTATCGCAGCACGGTGTAGAGCAAAGGGTAGGTCTTGAACACCGCGCCCAAACCGAAACCCACCGCCACGACCAGCACGAAGAAGCCGCAGGTAATGCCGAGCATATGGGGGATGGTGCGGTTAAAGCCGAAGTTCACGCCGGATGCCAGCAACATCGTGTTGTTCGGGCCGGGCGTGATAGAGGTGACGAGGGCAAACAGTGAGAAGCCCAGCAGCAGATCGAGCGAGAGTGTCATGGTTGGCAGTCCATCAGTGTCGGTCAGGTATTGACCCTATCGCACACCTCGGCGCAATCCCATGGACAGTTAGGTGAAAGTTCGAGCAGTACAGTTCTTGCTCAGCTAGGACGACCGTGCAGCTGTACACCTCGCTGGGCGTTCATCTCACCCTGTTTCTCAAAGCCGAAAGTCTTGCGCGGTTCACCGAGCAATTCGGCCTTTTTCGCGTGGTACTCGTCGAAGGACAAACCGCGACGATTCAACGCCTCAAGCGCCAATTCCCGCGTTTCTTCTGCGGTGTAGGGGCGCAATTCCGGGGAAACATGGCTGGCACATCCGGCAAGAACGGACAGGGTCAGCAGCAGGAAAGTGGTGATTGGGGTTTTCATGTCGCGCATCCTGGCAATCTGGTTCGGGGCAATGAACACAGGCTACTCGCGCCATTGGATGGGTAGAAATCAACGCTCTCGATAGTGGCTATCGAGTTTTCCTGATTCCAGTGCAGCCATCACCCTCATATTCCATAAAGAACTATAAATATTTATTTAACTTCTTTTACTGAATAAAAACGAAGCTTTATAACTGCTCCATCTGCCGACGAACTGTTGCTCACGCAACTGTTTGTCAGGCAACAGTCATTCAACAAACAGCCCTGAAAAATCAACAGCGCGGACTGATCAACGCGCTGCAAGCCCCGTAAACCGTGGCTTCGAGGGATTGGTACAGCTCTTGCTCAAAGGGGATAAGCCCAGTGATGACTCACTGCTCCCCCAGCAACTGTTTAAAAAGGAACTGATCACATGTCGCGTCCATTGAAAGTCGTTGCCCTCTCCGGCGGCACCTGGCGTCCTTCCCGCACCCTGGTGCTGACCCAAGCGCTGTTGGCGCAATTGGCCGAGCAACTGCCGATCGAGAGCAAGCTGATCGAACTGGGTGACATCGCCCGCCCACTGGGCGCGGCGCTGTCCCGTCAGGAAGTGAGTGCAGACATCGAAGCCGAACTCCAAGCCATCGAAAACGCCGACCTGCTAATCGTCGCCGCGCCAGTTTATCGCGGTTCCTACCCTGGCCTGCTCAAGCATTTGTTCGACCTGATCGATCTGAATGCGCTGATCAACACCCCGGTGTTGCTGGCCGCCACCGGTGGCAGCGAGCGTCATGCGCTGGTGCTCGATCATCAGTTGCGGCCGCTGTTCAGTTTCTTCCAGGCGTTGACCTTGCCGATTGGCGTGTATGCCACCGAAGCTGATTTTTCCAATTACCAGATAACCAGTGAACCCTTGAAGGCCCGCATTCGTCTTGCTGCAGAACGCGCCGCGCCGTTGTTCGGTGCGTACCCCAACAATCTGCTGAAAATCGCCTAAGGACTTGTTCATGGATGTTTTCTGGTTTCTGCCCACTCACGGCGACGGTCATTATTTGGGCACCACACAGGGCGCACGTCCCGTCACCCTCAACTATTTGAAACAAGTGGCTCAGGCGGCGGACAGCCTGGGCTACCACGGCGTGCTGATCCCCACCGGGCGTTCCTGCGAAGATTCGTGGGTGATCGCTTCGGCACTGGTGCCGCTGACCGAACGCTTGCGTTATCTGGTGGCGATCCGCCCCGGAATCATTTCGCCCACCGTGTCGGCGCGCATGGCCGCCACCCTCGATCGCCTGTCCAACGGCCGCTTACTGATCAACGTCGTAACTGGCGGCGACCCCGATGAAAACCGCGGCGACGGCAGCTTCCTCGATCACAGTGAGCGCTACGAAGTCACCGACGAATTCCTGAAGATCTGGCGCCGGGTGTTGCAAGGTGAGTCAGTGGATTTCGAGGGCAAACACCTGCGGGTGCAGAACGCCAAGGCACTGTATCCGCCGGTGCAGAAACCCTATCCGCCGCTGTATTTCGGCGGTTCGTCCGATGCCGCCCATGACCTGGCCGCCGAGCAGGTCGATGTCTACTTGACCTGGGGCGAACCGCCGGCCGCCGTGGCGCAAAAGCTGGCCGATGTCCGCGAGCGTGCGGCACGTCACGGGCGTACGGTGAAGTTCGGGATTCGCCTGCATGTAATCGTTCGCGAAACTACCGAAGAAGCGTGGAAAGCTGCGGACAAATTGATCGAACACATCAGCGACGAAACCATCGCCGCCGCGCAGAAGTCGTTCTCGCGTTTCGATTCCGAAGGTCAACGGCGCATGGCTGCGCTGCATGACGGGCGTCGCGACAACCTGGAGATCGCACCCAATTTGTGGGCCGGTGTCGGCCTGGTACGTGGTGGTGCTGGCACGGCGCTGGTGGGCGATCCGCAGCAGGTGGCAGCACGCATCAAGGAGTACGCGGACCTGGGGATCGAGAGCTTTATCTTCTCTGGCTACCCGCATCTCGAAGAGGCGTATCGCTTTGCCGAGCTGGTGTTCCCGCTGCTGCCCGAGCCGTACGCCAGCCTTGCCGGGCGCGGCGTCACCAACCTGACCGGGCCGTTTGGCGAAATGATTGCCAATGATGTGCTCCCCGCCAAAGCCTGATGCCGATCCTGGTCCCTGTAGGAGCTGCCGCAGGCTGCGATGGACGTCAACGGTAACGCGGGCCATCTGAATGAACGCGTTGTTCAGACGTTTTTCGCGAGCAAGCTCGCTCCTACAGAGACCACAACAAGAAGGAAACCCGCGTGACTGCCAAGCCGCACAGCGCCCTGATATCCCCGCTGCAGACCGCCCGCCAATTGGCCGCCGGTTTTGCCTTGACCGCCGTCGAACGCGACGAGCGTGGCGGTACGCCCAAGGCCGAGCGTGATGCCCTGCGCCAAAGCGGTCTGCTGGCGTTAAGTATTCCCACCCGGTTCGGCGGACTCGGCGCGAACTGGAGTGAAACCCTGACCATCGTGCGCGAGTTCGCCAAGGTCGACAGTTCGATTGCCCATGTTTTCGGCTTCCATCACCTGATGCTCGCCACCGTGCGCCTGTTCGCCCGACCTGAGCAATGGCAGCCGTGGTTTGAACAGACTGCGCGCAAGAACTGGTTCTGGGGCAATGCCCTCAACCCGCTGGACACCCGCACCGTGGTGAAAAACCTCGGTGGCTGGCGTGAGTTTTCCGGCAAGAAAAGCTTTTGCTCCGGCGCCAGCGATTCCGAGATGCTGATTGCCTCGGCAGTGGACGAAAGCGCTGGCGGCAAACTGCTGATCGCCGCCATTCCCAGCGGTCGCAGTGGCATCACGTTGCACAACGACTGGAACAACATGGGCCAGCGTCAGACCGACAGCGGCAGCGCCACGTTCGAACGGGTTCGCGTCGAAGAATCGGAACTGCTGCTGAACCCCGGTCCGTTGAGCACGCCGTTCGCCTGCCTGCGCCCGCTGATCGCTCAGCTCACCTTCACCCACATGTTCCTCGGCATCGCCGAAGGCGCCTTCGAAGAAGCGCGGCAATACACGCTGATCGAGACCCGACCGTGGCACAAATCCACTGCTCGGGATGTACGCCAGGACCCTTATGTACTCGGCCACTACGGCGAATTCTGGGTGGCTCTTGAAGGCGTCAGGTTGCTGGTGGAACGTGCTGGCGAGCTGCTCGACAAGGCCTGGGCAAAAGGTCCGGACCTCAGCGCCGAGGAGCGCGGACACCTGGCAACCGCCATCGCCACGGCCAAAGTCGCCGCGACCCGCAATGGACTGGAGTTGTGTAGCCGCTTGTTCGAAGTGACCGGCGCGCGCTCGACCCACGCCTCACTGCGCCTGGACCGTCACTGGCGCAATCTGCGTACACAAACCCTGCATGACCCGGTGGATTACAAACTCCAGGAGCTGGGTGACTGGGCGCTGAACCAGGCCCTGCCGATTCCGACTTTCTATTCATAGCCTGCCCTACAGGGAGCGTGCCCCATGCAACTGCTGACCTTACCGCCCTCGCCCGCTCTGGCCACGTCGATTCGTGCCACGGCCCAGGTGTTCGAAGACCCGAAATCCCAGGCCTTGCTCGCGCATCTACAACAAGTCGCCCCGAGTGAAGCCAGCGTGCTGATCATTGGCGAAACCGGCACCGGCAAAGAGCTGGTGGCCCGACATATCCACAACCTCAGCGCCCGACGCAACCGGCCATTCGTAGCGGTGAACTGCGGCGCGTTTTCCGAATCCCTGGTCGAGGCCGAGCTGTTCGGCCATGAAAAAGGCGCGTTTACCGGCGCATTGAGCGCCAAGGCCGGCTGGTTCGAAGAGGCCGACGGCGGCACCTTGTTCCTCGATGAAATTGGCGATCTGCCAATGGCGATTCAGGTCAAGTTGCTGCGGGTATTGCAGGAACGCGAAGTGGTGCGCCTGGGTTCGCGCAAGAGCATTCCCATCAATGTGCGGGTGCTGGCGGCGACCAACGTGCAACTGGAAAAAGCCATCAACGCCGGGCATTTCCGCGAAGACCTGTATTACCGGCTCGACGTGGTCAGCCTGGAGCTAAGCCCCCTGCGCGATCGTCCGGGCGACATCCTGCCGCTGACCCGCCACTTCATCGACGCCTACAGCCAGCGCTTGGGCTACGGCAACATCACCATCAGCAAAGAGGCCGAACTGAAACTGCGCAGTTACAGTTGGCCGGGCAATATTCGCGAACTGGAAAACGTCATTCACCATACCCTGCTGATTTGCCGCAATGGCGTGATCGAGCGCGACGATCTGCGCCTGTCGAACATGCGTATCGAGCGTCAGGATGACCACCACGCGCAGGTCGACGACTCCACCGAAGCGCTGCTTGAGCGAGCCTTTCAAAAGCTCTTCGAAGAACAGGCCGGTGCGTTGCACGAGAAGGTCGAAGATGCCTTGCTGCGGGCGGCCTATCGCTTCAGCCATTACAACCAGGTCCATACCGCTGCCCTTCTGGGGCTGAGCCGCAACGTGACCCGCACGCGCCTGATCAAAATCGGTGAACTGGCGGTTAACAAGCGCCGACCCACGGAAAACGTGCAGGGTGAGCGTTTGATGCAGTTGTCGATTTAAGCGCTTGCCTTTACTGCACCAGATTGCAATGCAGCGCGTGGTCATGGCTGCGTTCAAGGCTGTGCAACACCTGGAACGAGCCAAAGGTCACGGTTTTCGCCTGGTGGGCACGGATCAACTGCCAGAAATCCAGTTCGCCGCTTTCAAAGCTCTGAAATGCGGCTTCCCCGGCCTCGCGGGTTTGCCATTGCAAATAATTGAGCACCCGCCGGCCGTCGTCGCTGGCCTGGATGCTCGCACTCAGAAAACCGCTGTAATGCTGGGCCAAACGTTCGGTCTGCTGCGATAGCGCCGACACCAGTGCCGGTTGCTGATGGGGTTCGATCTCGAATTCGATCAACTGAGTGAAGCTGCGATTTTTCTCTGGCACTTGCATGAATAGTCCCCACTACCTGTAAGACGGATCTTGCGATCCGAAGGTGTGCAGGTTAAAACCTCTAGTTAAGTAGAGGTCAAGGGGCAATTTTTAAATGATCACCTCGGAAAACCTGCATAAAGAACTCACCGTAGGCCAATTGGCGGCGCGCAGCGGCGTGGCGGTTACGGCGCTGCACTTCTATGAATCCAAGGGGTTAATCAAGAGCAACCGCAATCAGGGCAACCAGCGGCGTTATCCGCGGGAGGTGCTGCGGCGGGTGGCGTTGATCAAAGTCGCCCAGCGTCTGGGAATTCCGTTGGTGGAAATTGGCGAGGCATTGAAAACCCTGCCGGATAATCGTGCACCGACGGCGGCGGACTGGAAGGTGTTGTCGGCGCAGTGGAGTCGCGATCTGGATGATCGGATTCAGCAGTTAACCCTGTTACGCGACAGGCTCAATGGCTGCATTGGTTGTGGGTGTTTGTCGATGGAGGCGTGTCCGTTGCGCAATTTTGGGGATGTGTTGGGGGAACAGGGGCCGGGGCGCAGTTGCTGGAATCGGGGACAGATCCGAAATAGTGGTGCGGCATTCGCGGGCAAGCCTCGCTCCCACAGGATTGCGTGTTGTTTAATCTTACACAAATCTGTAGGAGCGAGGCTTGCCCGCGAACGCGAGACTGTCAGAAATTTTGTGTTCGGGCATAACATGTTGAAAAGGAGCATGTATGCCGACCAAGAAGAAAACGGCCTCGGAGGCCAAACCCGAGCTTCCTTCGATCCCGAAGGAGCTGATTGATCAGTTCGTCAAAGGTCCAATGAGCGCCGAGGCGATTCAGGACGCCGCGATGGCGTTCAAAAAGGCGCTGATTGAACGAGCCCTTGGCGCCGAACTGGGTCACCACCTTGGCTATCTTCAGGGCGCACAGCGCCCTGAAGAGACGAGTAACCAGCGCAACGGCACAAGCGGCAAGACCGTGTTGACCGACGATGGCCCGCTGCGGCTGGACATCCCGAGGGATCGCGACGGCAGCTTTGCGCCGATCCTGATTCCCAAACACGAGCGTCGTTTTACGGGTTTCGATGACAAGATCATTGCCATGTACGCCCGTGGCATGACCGTTCGCGAGATCCGGGCATTCCTTTCGGAGCAGTACGGGACTGACGTTTCCCATGATTTCATCAGCTCGGTCACCGACGCGGTCTTAGAGGAAGTTGCTGCCTGGCAGCAACGCCCACTTGAGCCGATGTATCCGGTGATTTTCTTCGATGCTCTGCGGGTCAAAATCCGTGAGGAAGGGCTGGTTCGCAACAAGGCCATTTACCTGGCGTTAGGGTACTGCCAGACGGCACCCGAGATATCTTGGGCATTTGGATTGAGAACACTGAGGGGGCCAAGTTCTGGATGAAGGTCTTCAACGACCTCAAAACCCGAGGCGTCGAAGATGTGCTAATCGCGGTGACCGATGGCCTCAAAGGCATGCCAGAAGCCTTGAGCGCGGTGTATCCGACAGCGACCTTGCAGACCTGCATTGTGCATCTGATCCGCAACAGTCTTGATTACGCCGCCTGGGACAAGCGCCGTGAATTGGCCAAAGCCCTCAAGCCGATTTACCAAGCGCTTAATGTAGAAGCTGCCGAGCAAGCGCTGGACGCATTCGAAACCGGGCCTTGGGGCAAGCAGTACCCCACAGTCGTAGCCGCTTGGAGACGCGCCTGGGATCGAGTCATCCCGTTTTTCGTCTTCCCGCCTGGCATCAGAAAAGTGATCTACACCACCAATGCCATCGAGAGCATCAATGCTCAGCTGCGCAAGATCATCAAGACAAGAGGCCACTTCCCGACTGACGATGCGGCAACAAAGCTGATTGGCTGGCACTGCAAAACATCACTGCCAATTGGGGCAGCGCGGCGCACGACTGGAAGACAGCCATGAATCAATTTGCGATTCTTTATGGAGATCGATTTACCAGGTCAAACTGGTGAAATGAGGGCTTGCCTGACGGCAGGCCGTTACCGGCCCGCACACAAAATATCTGACACTCCCGCGAACGCGTCCTCCCTGTCAACCAATAATCAGAACCCCGGCGCGATCTGCCCTTTGTAGCGGGTCAAAATGAACTGCCGAACCTCATCGGAGTTCAACGCCTTGGCCAATTTCTGCAGGCCCGGGTCGTTGATGTTGTCCGGGCGGGCCACCAGGAACTCGATGTACAGGCTCTTGCCCTTCTCGACGATCAACGCACTGTTGGTGTCGATTCCCGCTTCCAGCGCGTAGTTGGCAAACACGAACGCCAAGTCGACCTGGCTCACCGAGCGCGCCAGCAACGCACCTTCCAGCTCACGGATTTTCAGGTGTTTGGGGTTTTCGGCGATGTCCCGTTGTGTCGCCAGAGTATTGCTCGGGTCCTTGAGTTTGATCAGCCCGGCTTCATGCAGCAGCACCAGTGCGCGACCGGTGTTCACCGGGTCGTTGGGGATCGATACAGTGGCGCCGTCCTTCAACTCGGAAATGTTTTTGATCTTGGTCGAGTAAGCGCCAAACGGTTCGATGTGCACGCCGACCACCGGCACCAGGTTGGTGTGGCGGGTCTTGTTGTAGTCATCGAGAAACGGCCGGTACTGATAATAGTTGGCGTCGAGGTTCTTCAAGGCCAACTGCTGGTTGGGCTGGATGAAATCGGTGAAAACCTTGATGTCCAGGTCCACCCCTTCCTTGGCCAGGGTCGGTTTGACGAATTCGAGGATTTCCGCGTGCGGCACGGGGGTGGCGCCAACGGTGAGTTTTTCATTGGCGTGAACGCTCAACGAAACTAAGGCAGCCAGAATGGCCAGGGTCTTTTTCATACTGTGCTCCTAGGCAGTTTCAAGTGGCCGTCGTGGGGTGGACGTGGGGCCGCGTTTTTTGATTGTTGAATCGAATCGTTATCGATGGCTGTAACGCGCCACCAAGCGGTCGCCACTCATTTGCAGGGCCTGGACCAGGATCAGCAACAGCACCACGGTGACTACCATCACGTCGGTCTGGAAGCGCTGGTAGCCATAGCGGATCGCCAAATCGCCCAGACCGCCGCCACCGATCACCCCGGCCATCGCCGTGTAATCGACCAGCACGATCGCGGTCACCGTGACCGCCGCCAACAGCCCTCCTCGGGCTTCGGGCAGCAAGGTGTGGCGAATGATTTGCCAGGTGTTCGCGCCCATGGCCTGGGTCGCTTCCACTACCCCGCGATCAACTTCGCGCAATGCGGTTTCCACCAGTCGCGCGAAGAACGGCGTGCATCCCACCACCAGCGGCGGAATGGTGCCCGGCACACCGAGCGAGGTGCCCACCAGCAAGGTGGTCAGGGGAATCAGCACGATCAGCAAAATGATGAACGGCAGCGAACGCAGCATGTTCACGATCACCGACAACACCCGATAAACCCCGACGGCCTCATGCAACTGGCGCTTGCCGGTGAGGAACAACAGAACCCCCAGCGGCAGCCCCAGCAGCACGGTAAAACCGAGCGCCGCGCCGAGCATGCTCAGGGTGTCGAGACAGGCCTGGCCGATGTCGGCCCAATAAATGTTCTTGAACAATTCGGCCATGATCACGACCAATCGTGGCGTGGCGGTTTCACGCCGTTGAGCAGCCAGTTACCGACCACGTGATACTTCCAGCGCACCGGGTCATGCAGGGTATGCACCCGCGCATTGCGCCAGTGGCGGTCGAAGTTGTGCTGCTTCAGGGTCGAGCGAGTGCCGCCCAGTTCGAACAGTTTGTTGGTCGCTTCGATGGCGATTTCGGTGGTCAGCACCTTTGCTTTGGCCACGGCCAGGGAGGCGCGGGCCACGTTGTCTTCATCAGGGGCCGGGCGTGCCGCATCCAGCGCGCGACCGGCCCGTTCCAGCAAGGCTTCGGCCGCCTCAAGGCGAATCTCCAGGCGACCGACCTGAATGATGGTCAGCGGGTCTTCGCTAGCCTTTTCCACGCCCGCGTCGATCCATGGCCGGGCGAATTGCTGGACGAACGCGATGGTGTCACGCAGGGCGGCGCGGGCGATGCCTGCATCGATGGCGGCGGTGGTCAACTGGGCGAACGGGCCGGCCAGAGTCGGGTTTTCATAGGAACGATGCGTCGGGAACAGGTTGAAGGCCGGGACGTGCAGATCTTTGGCCAACACCGTGCCGCTGGACGTGGTGCGCTGACCGATGCTGTCCCAGTCGTCGACGATCACCAGTCCATTTGTGCCGCGCTCAACGAAAGCCAGTTGGCCCTTTTGCTCTTCATCCAGCGCCAGCACCGCCAGCCAGTGAGCGTAGAGAGAACCGGTGCAGTAACCCTTACGCCCGTTAATCAGATGACCGTCGCCGTAACGGCGGATGGTCGCCTGAATGTCCTGCACGTTTTTGCCGCCGGTTTCCGACAAGGCGTTGGCAAAACGATGACCTTGCAGCGCCAGTGCGAAGAAACGCGCCTGTTGCTCCGGCGTGCCTTGCAGGCGAATGTCTTCCAGCAGGCAATAGTGGTTTTGCGGGATCTGCCCCAGGGACGGATCGGCCGCCGAGATGATCGCGATCACCTGCGCCAGCACCGCGCAGGACACCTGCGCGCCGCCGAATTCTTTCGGTACGGTGATGCCCCACAGGCCACTGTTGGAATACAGGTCGACGATCTCGGCGGGCACCTGGCGGGTGCGGTCGCGCTCGGCGTCCTGCTCCAGGAGGATCGCGGCGACGTGCTCGGCTACTCGCAGCGCTTCGGCTTCGTCGGCGATGCGGTGGGCGGCCGGCGGGTTGATCGGATAGACGGCTGAGTTGGACAAGGCAGACATACAAGACTCTCGACAAGGTGTTTATCGCTGGTCTTGCAGCTTCTGTGCCTAACTGTGTGAGCCTGTGTTTTCGGACGTTTCAGGGCGATATCGTGGGCTTTTAGATGACAAAGCGGAGCAATCTGTTGCTTCGCTGTTGATGGCTGAACAATGGCGCTGGTGCACGGGTCACGCCTGTCGCCGGCTGCGATCTTTTTTGAAACATGCTGAAAGTCAAATTCAAGAGATCGCAGCCTTCGGCAGCTCCTACACTTGTTTGTTCTGCTCCAAGGCAGCGAATTCACAACAACAGGGAGAACCACCATGAGCGTCAAACCCATTCCAGAGGGTTATCACAGCATTACCCCGTACCTGGGCATCGCAAAAGCAGCTGAAGCCATCGATTTCTATAAAAAAGCCTTCGGCGCCATCGAAGTCATGCGCCTGGCCATGCCCGACGGCGGTATCGGCCACGCCGAACTGCGCATCGGCGACTGCCCGATCATGCTTGGCACGCCGTGCGATCAAGGGCCGTTGAGCAATCCGGACCAATCGCCGTCCGTGGGTCTGCATTTGTATGTGACCGATGTGGACAAGTCTTATAAACAGGCGATTGCTGCCGGTGGCATCGTGGTGTCGCAGGTCAAGGATCAGTTTTATGGCGACCGTTCGGGGACTTTGAAGGATCCCTACGGCCATCTGTGGTTTTTGGCCACGCGCAAGGAGGATCTGACTCAGGAACAGATCGAGCAGCGGGCGAAGGAGTTATTTCAGCAAGGTTAAGATCTTAGTGCCTGTCAGGGCCTCTTCGCGGGCAAGCCTCGCTCCTACAGTTGATCGCGTTCGTTCTGTAGGAGCGAGGCTTGCCCGCGAAGGCGGCATCAGCCCCCGAGGGCACTACCCGCCGGCCATTACATCGCCGAAGAAGTGCCCGAACTGCTCCTCGCCGAAGTGCTGGATTTTCTGCGCTGACCCCGGCGCCTCGTTGAACTGACTCTTCCTATCACGCGGGCCGTCAACGGCCTGCGGGCATTGTCTTGCCCGAAGAAAGATCAGGCTTCGCGGAACACGAAACATTTTCTTTCATATCGCCCTTCGGGATTTCCGATGCTCATCCGTCCTATATAGATGCAGTCCAGTCGCGTAGGCAAAAGCCACGACCTGACTTTTATCGACCTCATCGCTGCGAAGCCCGTAGTAGAAGCCTTCTCATCGAAACAAGACCCTTGATCATGTCGAAGAAATCCCGTTCCAAAATCTGGTTTCTGGTCCATAGCTGGCTGGCGCTACCGATCTGGTTTTTCGTACTGATCGTCTGCGTGACAGGCACCTTGGCGGTGGTCAGCCAGGAAATCGTCTGGCTAGCCAACCCGCAAATGCGCGCCAGCCAGCCCTCGGACGACGCACCGCGCCTGAACTACGACCAAATCGTCGCGGCGATCAAAAAGGCCGAGCCCGACACGCTGGTCGAGGGCATCAACCGCCCCGACGAGTCGCACTTTGCCCTGGACGTGAGTGTCAGCTACCCCGACGGCCGTTCGGTGACGGTGTACGTCAACCCGTACACCGGCGAAATCCAGGGCCCCGCGCCGCAATTCAACTTCCAGGCATTCACTCGCGCCCTGCACGGCTGGTGGCTGGTGCCGTTCACCAATGGCTACAGCTGGGGCTGGTACCTGGTGTCGTTCCTGAGTTTGCCGATGCTCGCCTCGCTGGTGACCGGGCTGGTGGTATACAAGCGTTTCTGGAAAGGCTTCTTGCGTCCGACCCTGCGCATTCGCCATGGCGCGCGGATTTTCTGGGGCGACTTCCACCGACTCAGCGGCATCTGGTCGATCTGGTTCATCGCGGTGATTTCCATCACCAGCACCTGGTTCCTGATCCAGGCATTCATGTTCGATAACCAGATTTCCATTTCGACCGCACCGGTCGCCGCCGTAGTCCCACGCGAAAGCGTGCCGCTTACCGCCGACGGCTCGCCAGCGCCGATGATCAGCCTGGAAGTAGCGATCCAACAAGCCAAGGAACGCATCCCCGGCCTCGACGAAAGTTTTGTCAGCATGCCAGCCAACGCCTACAGCTACTTGTCTGTGGGTGGGCGTAGCTGGTATCCGCTGATGTACCAGACTGCCGATATCAACCCGTACACCGGCGAAATCGCCGCCACGCGCCGGCTCTCTGACCGTTCGGGCCTGGAGTTCGTGACCGAGTCCATGCGTCCGTTGCACACCGGCGATTTCGGCGGGATCTGGATCAAGTTAATCTGGTTCTTCTTCGGCCTGTTGCTGAGCATGATGGTGCTGAGCGGCCTGTTGATCTGGACCAAGCGCACCGCCCTTGCCACGGCCAACGCCCTCAAGCGCAGCAAAAAAATCCCTCGCAATGAAACTGCTCCGATCACTAGCCGTGAAGCCACGCAGGTCAGCCAATGAGCCAGGTCTGCGCTGAAAAACCGCCATCGAAACTCAGCCGTTTCTGGCACAAATGGCGCTTCCACATCAACGTCCTGCTGTTGCTGGTGCCGCTGGGCTTCATGCCCAAGTACTTCGCCGACGCCGCGTTGTTTCGTGGTGATACCGGGTTGGGCGAGCAGGAAATCGGTGATATCCAGGTCGGTCCGTGGAGCCTGCGCCTTGCCGAATTGCGTAATGAAGCACCGCGGCTCGATGGCCCCGCCGGCTATATGAAGAGCTTCAACGCGGCGCTGTGCGACAGCTGCCGCGAGCAGGTCAAGGCCACTTACCTGCGTATCGGCAAACCCCGCAGCCTGCGCGCCGCCGGGGTGATTTTCTTCGGCACGCCTTACCGCATGGGCGCCATGGTGCCAATCCCGGAAAAGACCAAAGCCGATGCCGAACTGTGGATCACCATGGAAGGCTGGGACGGCTCCATGCATCAGGCATCCATTCCTCTGAGCCAGGCCTCTCCTGCCACCCTCGCTTGGTTGAACACTCAAGGAGGCAAACCATGATCAAACCCATTCGCCCTCTGCACGCCGCGCTGCTGTTCCTCTGCGCCGGCTTCAGCGCCAACGTCCTGGCCCACAACCCGATGTGCGAATGCAAGGCCATCGACGCCGAGCAGATCAAGTGCACAGGCGGCTTTTCTGACGGCAGCGGCGCGCCGGGCGTGACCCTGGACGTGATCGGCTACGACGAAACCATCCTCGTGCCAGGCAAGCTCGGCGCCGACTCGACCCTGACCTTCAAGAAGCCCGGTGCCGAGTTCTATGTGCTGTTCGACGCAGGTCCCGGCCACGTCGTCGAAATCGACCAAGCGGACATCGAGGCGCCTGGAACATGAGCATGAACAGCCCGACCACGCAAGTCGTTCGCCCGGCCGGTGCGGGCCATGAAACCCTCTACGTGTTGCTGTTATGCCTGATGATCCTGGCGATTGCCGGCTCGGTGGTCGCCTGGCGCCACGAGTCGCAGGACGTGACCCATGTGAGCAGCCATCAACTGGATGCCCGCCGCGATCTGAGCGCTTCCGAGCAAGGCATCTATGCCGATTTGCGGGTGACACTGGACGAGATTCATCTGCTGCGTCAGGAACAGCAAACCCTGCCGACACCTGAAGCCCTTGCCGATGAAGGCTTCGCGCCGTTTGCTCAGGATGCCAGCTCTGTGAGTCGCGGTGACCATGCCTGGCAGTTGCTCGACACCAAGATTTATTTCGGACAGAGCCAGACGCCATCCATTGCAGGGTCATTTCTGATGCGCCTGAAGGCTGCCGACGATGCACCGGATATCTGGCTTAGCCGCGCCGCAGACATCAAGGCCCCGGCCGATGTCACCGATGCCGCGCTCGAAAGCGCCGGCTGGCAGCAGATCGTCGCGCAATTCGATGCTGGCGTGACCCGCCAGCATCGGCACTGAACCTTCGCCTTCACCCCAGAGAAGATCGCTTTCCCATGCCCATTTCATCTCTACGCTCTGCGCTGCGCCTGACGCTGATCGGCCTGCTGGCCTGCCTGCTGACACCCTTGGCCAGCGCCGACGAGGCCAAGCGCCTACGCATCGGCATCACTCTGCACCCGTATTACAGCTACGTGGCCAACATCGTCGGCGACAAGGCCGATGTGGTGCCGCTGATTCCTGCCGGCTTCAACCCCCACGCCTACGAACCCCGGGCCGAAGACATCAAGCGCATCAGTGGGCTGGATGTGATCGTGCTCAACGGCGTCGGCCATGATGACTTCGCAGACCGCATGATCGCCGCCAGCGAAACGCCGAATATCAAGGTAATCGAAGCCAACGAAAACGTGCCGCTGCTGGCCGCCACCGGCGTTGCCGCGCGCGGCGCCGGCAAGGTGGTGAATCCACATACCTTCCTGTCGATCAGCGCCTCGATTGCCCAGGTCAACAATATCGCCCGGGAACTGGGCAAGCTCGACCCGGCCAATGCCAAGACCTACACCGAGAACGCCCGCGCCTATGGCAAACGCCTGCGCAAGATGCGCGCCGACGCCCTGGGCAAACTGACCCAGGCACCCAACGCCGAACTGCGCGTGGCCACGGTGCACGCGGCTTACGACTACCTGCTGCGCGAATTTGGCCTGGAAGTCACCGCCGTGGTCGAACCGGCCCATGGCATTGAGCCAAGCCCGAGCCAGTTGAAAAAGACCATCGACCAACTGCGGGAACTGGACGTGAAGGTGATCTTCTCGGAAATGGATTTTCCGTCCACTTACGTCGAACCATTCAGCGTGAATCCGGGGTGAAGCTGTACCCGCTGTCGCACATTTCCTACGGCGAATACACCGCCGACAAGTATGAGAAGGAAATGACCGGCAACCTCAATACCGTGGTGCGGGCGATTCAGGAGTCAGGCGCATGACCTCAAAAGAAGTCGAGTTCCCTGTGGGAGCGAGCTTGCTCGCGAAAGCGTCCGCTCAGTCAACATCAATATCGAATGACACACCGCAATCGCGAGCAGGCTCACTCCTACAGGGGCCGGGGCCGACCCTGGATTTCGCCGACGTCAGCCTGACCCTAGGCCGCACAACGATCCTCGATAAAGTCACCTTTCAGGTCCGACCCGGTAGCGTGCATGCACTGGTCGGCCCCAACGGCGGCGGCAAAAGTTCGCTGATCAAGACCCTGCTCGGACAGATGCCGCATCAGGGCCGCTTGAGCCTGCAATGGCCGGGCGAGTCCGGCACCATCGGCTACGTCCCGCAGGCACTGGAATTCGACCGTGGCCTGCCGATTACTGTCGACGATTTCATGGCAGCGATGTGCCAGCGGCGCCCGGCGTTTCTCGGTTTGAGCAAGCACTACGCGGCTGCGATTGGCGAAGCGCTGGAACGGGTCGGCATGCAGGACAAACGCAAACGACGCATGGGGGCGCTGTCCGGTGGCGAGCGCCAGCGGGTGTTGTTAGCCCAGGGGCTGATTCCGGCGCCGCAATTGCTGGTGCTGGATGAGCCGATGTCTGCTCTCGATGAGGCCGGCATCCAGGTGTTCGCACGCTTGCTCGGTGACTGGCGGGCGGCGGGGATCACTGTGCTGTGGATCGAGCACGACCTGGAAGCGGTCGGGCGGCTGGCGGACTACGTCACCGGGCTCAACCGCCGGGTGCTGTTTGATGCCACGCCGCAACAGGCACTGACGCCGGACCGCCTGCTGACGCTGTTTTCGACCCATCCACGGAGCCTTGCCTGATGAGTTACGAAGCCTTTCGGTTGATGATCCAGGGCTGGGCCTCGTCGGGTTATCTGCCCGAGGCGCTGGCCTATGGATTTGTGGTCAACGCGCTGCTCGCCGGGCTGCTGATCGGCCCGGTGCTGGGCGGTTTGGGCACGTTGGTGGTGGTCAAGCGCTTCGCGTTTTTCTCCGAAGCGGTGGGCCACGCGGCGCTGACCGGCGTGGCGATTGGCATCCTGCTCGGCGAACCCTACACCGGTCCCTACGGCAGCCTGTTCGGTTACTGCCTGCTGTTCGGCATCCTGCTCAACTACCTGCGCAACCGCACCGGTCTGGCGCCAGATACATTGATCGGCGTGTTCCTCTCGGTGTCCCTGGCCCTGGGTGCGAGCCTGCTGCTGATTCTGGCGGGCAAGATCAACGTGCACATTCTGGAAAACGTGTTGTTCGGCTCGGTGCTGACGGTAAATGGCAACGATCTGCTGGTGTTGGCCATCGTTGGTTCGCTGGTAATGGCGCTGGCCTTGCCGCTGTACAACCGCATCATGCTCGCCAGTTTCAACCCGCAACTGGCGACGGTGCGCGGTGTGGCGGTGAAGACGCTGGATTATCTGTTCGTGATTCTGGTGACCCTGATCACCGTTGCCGCGGTGAAAGTCATCGGCGCGATTCTGGTCGGGGCCCTGCTCGTGATCCCTGCGGCAGCGGCACGCTTGCTCAGCCAATCGTTGAAGGGCTTTTTCTGGTGCTCTGTGCTGATCGCAACCGTCAGCACGCTGTGCGGGATTCTCGCGCCAATTGTCTTCGACCTGCCGATTCCATCGGGTGCCGCGATCATTCTGGTGGCCGGTATTGCCTTCGCCCTGTCCGCCATCGCTCGCGGTGTCGTCCCCAGCCTGAAAGGGAACCTTGGATAAATGTCATTTTCTCTGCGACAACTGACCCTGGCCGTAGCCCTTTGCGGGCTGGCCCACGCAGCATTCGCGGCTGACAGCGCCAAACCGCTGCGAGTGCTCGCGTCCCTGCCGGTCACCTATGGCCTGGGCGAAGTGCTGCTCAGAGGCACCAATGTGAACCTCGAACGCGCAGCCCCGGCCAACCTGCCCGGCAGCCGGCAGACCGCTTACTTCACCGGCCGTGGCGCGCCGGCGCTGGCCAAACTGGCGACCGAGGCCGATGCGGTCATCGGCCTGCGTTCATTGTGGCCGGATGATCCGCTGTACCCGATTGCGCGGCGCAGCAACATCCGCATCGTCGAAGTTGACGCCGCCCGCCCGGTGGACGGCGCCCTGCCCGGCATCGCCGTGCAGCCAAGCAACAAGGTCGATGGTTTGAACAGTCAGCCATGGCTGGCCAGCAACAATATGGGACGCATGGCTGATGTGATGGCGGCAGACCTGGTGCGCCTGGCGCCTGCGGCCAAGCCTGCGATCGAGGCCAATCTGGCAGCATTGAAGCAGCGGTTGCTCAAGCTCAGCGCTGACAGCGAAACGCGCCTGGCCAATGCCGACAACCTAAGTGTGATGAGCCTTAGCGATCACTTCGGTTACTTGATCGGTGGTCTCAATCTGGAGCTGGTGGGTCTCGATGCTCGGCCGGATGCCGAATGGACTCCTGAGGCGTTGAAGGCCTTGAGTGCGACGCTCAAGGACAATGATGTGGCGGTGGTGTTGCACCATCGACAGCCGTCGGATGCGGTGAAAACGGTAATTACAGAAGCTGGGAGTCGGTTGGTGGTGTTGAGTACCGATGCCGAGGATCCGGTGGCTGAGCTGGAGTGGAATGTGGATTTGCTCATTAAAGGACTGAACGAAATATGAGGCGGCCTGCCAGCCGACCTCATTTTACAGACGTCCCCAATCCCATGTAGGAGCTGGCTTGCCAGCGAATGCGGTGGGTCAGTCGACATAATTATCGCCTGAAAAAACGCCTTCGCTGGCAAGCCAGCTCCTACAGATACGCGTCGATCAGTGAGCCACAGCTGCCTGCTCGTCCATCTTCTGCCGCAAACTCAGCGGACGCATATCAGTCCAGGTTTCTTCGATGTAAGCCAAACATTCTTTTTTCAGTCCGCTTTTGCCTACAGTGCGCCAACCTTCCGGCACGGCTTTGTAGTCGGGCCAGATCGAGTATTGCTCTTCGTGGTTGACCACGACCTGAAAGAGGATGTCCTCGCGGTCGAATACTGACGTCATGCTGTCTCTCCATCACTATAAGGTGGGCTGCACGCCGCGTGCAGCCGGTATGTAGAAGGAACGTTGCTGTGTAAAGGGAACGTTGCAGGGTCCGGAAAATTTAGAGGCCGGCGGTGGCAGCGGCCAATGCACGGCCGAAAATCTCGGCCACTTGGTCGATTTGCGCGGCGGTAATCACCAGCGGCGGAAGGAAACGCACCACTGCGCCATGACGACCACCCAGTTCGAGGATCAAGCCGCGCTTGAGGCATTCGCGCTGCACCAGCGGAGCCAGGCGCGCAAACGCTGGCGGATGGCCCAAAGTGTCCAGCGCGCCGGTCGGGTCGACCAGTTCGACGCCAAGCATCAGGCCGCGACCGCGAATGTCGCCCAGTTGGGGAAAATCCCGCTGCAGGATGCGCAAATGCTCGCTCAGGCGCTCGCCCATGGCGGTGGCGTGTTCGCAAACCTTATGTTCGGTCAGGTAGCGCATCACTGCAGTGCCAGCGGCCATGGCCATCTGGTTGCCGCGGAAGGTCCCGGCATGGGCGCCCGGCAGCCAGGTGTCGAGCCAGTCGCGATACACCACCACCGCCAGCGGCAGGCTGCCGCCGATGGCTTTGGACATCACCACCACATCCGGAATGATCCCGGCATGCTCGAAGGCGAACATCTTGCCGGTGCGGGCAAAACCGCTCTGAATCTCGTCGACGATCAATGCCACATCAGCCTTTTCGGTTATACGGCGCAAGCCGCGCAACCAGTCCAGATCGGCAGGAATCACCCCACCCTCGCCCTGCACCACCTCCACAATGACTGCCGCCGGTAGTTGCACGCCGGCCTCAGGGTCATTGAGCAGGTTTTCCAGGTAATTCAGGTTGGCCTTCACCCCTTGTGCACCACCCAGACCGAACGGGCAGCGGTAATCGTAAGGGTACGGCATGAACTGCACGCCGTTGCCGAGCAAGGCGCCCAAAGGCTTTTTCGGTCCCAGGCTGCCCATCAGGCTCAGCGCGCCCTGGCTCATGCCGTGATAACCGCCCTGGAATGACAGTACGGTGCTGCGACCGGTGGCCGTTCGCACTAGCTTCAGTGCGGCTTCCACCGCGTCGGTGCCGGTGGGTCCGCAGAACTGGATCTTCGCTTGCGCGGCCAGTGCTGGTGGCAATAGACCGAACAGATCTTGAACGAACCGGTCCTTGACGGGTGTAGTCAGGTCCAGCGTGTGCAACGGCAGTTCGTCGCTCAACACTTGCTGGATGGCTTCGATCACCACCGGATGGTTATGCCCCAAGGCCAATGTCCCGGCACCGGCCAGACAATCGATGAAGCTGCGGCCCTCGACGTCTTCGACATAGATGCCCTTGGCACGCTTGAGTGCCAGGGGAATGCGTCGCGGGTAGCTGCGGGCATTGGATTCCTGCTGGTTTTGACGGGCCAGCAGCGGCGATTCGTTGAACTGATATAGCGTCTCGGTCGAAGCGACCCGGGTCGACTGATTTTCGATAAGGCTGGTAGCGACTGACATCTCTCGACCCCTCAATACGCTGTGGATAGTGACCAAAACTGCACACCTCGCAGGTGCGCGTTCCAGTCTCGGGGCGCACTTGCAGGTTTTCCTGTTCTGGAAACGCATCAGCGGCTCAAGGATTTAGACCTTCGATCCGCTTTCCATGAGGGTGATGACAGGCCTTTGTGCATGGGGATAGCCTGGAGCCCCCCGACCATGAAGGCTCGGGCACATGGCTGATAGCCCAAATGCCGGTAAAACGCTTCGCTGGTACGGGTGCTGTTGAGTCGGGCCTGATGCAGGCCCTGACCGAGCAACCAGCCTTCGAGATCCTGTACCAGGGCTTGTCCGGCGCCCCGGCGAAACCATTCCGGTTGTACGTAACAGAACGCAACCTTGCCATTGATCGAGGCCATCGCAACACCCACCGGTTTGTCCTGCAACAGGGCGATGTTCAGGTACAGCCGCTGGTCCGTAAGCCAGGGCTGGATGTGTTCGATGGTCTTGTTGTGAGTCCAGGTGGCAACGGTTTGTGGATGGTTGCGGTGGTCGAGAGCACAACCGACGCGGATAGAACGCTCGATGATGCGGTTGATGATGCCGGCGTCGGCCGGGGTTGCCTTGCAGGTGTGAATCGGTTCATTCATGGCGCTGTTACCTCAATCCATTGAGTGCGAGGAACGATAGTCCCGCGAGGTCCGGGCAGCCAATGGAGAGAAGTTACATTTGATGTGCGACACAAATCCCCTGTAGGAGCGAGCTCGTTCGCGATGGACGTCAACGAAAACGCGATCTGTCTGAATGATCGCGGTGTTCAGGCGTTCTTCGCGAGCGAGCTCGCTCCTACAAGGGATCGGTGTGGTTAAGCCGGTTGCAACGGCATGTTCAGCTCAACCCGCAACCCGTCTGGCCGGCTGTCGAAATGCAGGGTGCAGCCGCAACGCTGGACGATGGCCTGGACAATCGCCAGGCCGAGGCCGCAGCCGGTGCTCTGGCCATTGCGCCAGAAACGTTGGGTCAAATGTTGCAGGTCGTCTTGGGCGATGCCCGGCCCGTGATCGCGTACCACGAACTGCGCGCGGTTGCCGATGGTTTGCAAACTCAGTTCCACCGGCCCGTCGCCGGGCGTATGGCGCAGGGCGTTGTCCAGCAGGTTGCGCAGCGCGGCGATCGACAGCACCGCCGGCATTTGCACCGGAGCGTGTGAGAACCTGGCCGGCACCGCAAACCTGATGCGCTGGCGATCACCGCCGGCCGTATCCTGAATCGCCAGTTTCGCCACTTGTTCAGCGCTGCATTGCACACCGTCATCGAACGACAGACTGCCTTCGACCCGCGCCAGCAACAGCAATTGTTCAAGCGTGCGGTGCAGACGGTCGGCGCCCTCCTCGGCCCGGGCCAGGGATTGATCCCGGGCCGCGCCAACGGTCATGCGCGCCACTTGCAGATGGGTCTTGATTGCGGTCAGCGGGCTACGCAGTTCATGGGCAGCATCACCGGTCAGCCGGCGTTCGCGTTCGATGGTCTTGCCGATTCGCTGGAACAACTGGTTCTGCGTGTCGAGCAACGGTTGCAATTCGCTGGGCAATGGCTGGACCTGCAAGGGTTCCAGGGAGTCGGGGCTGCGGCGCATCAAGGCATCGCGCATGCGGTTAAGCGGCGCCAGCCCCTGGCCGATTCCCAGCCAGAGCAGGCACAGGCAACCGAGCAATGCCACACCCACCGGCACCGAGGCGGCCAGCAGGATCGACATGTTCAATGCCTCTCGCTCAATCTGCCGGTCGGCGGTGGTGATGCGCAGATCGCCCCGGGCCAGGGTGAAACTGCGCCACGGTGCACCATCGATCATCTGATCGTGGAAGCCCATTTTTTCGGCTTCCAGGGGTTGCCCCGGATCGCTGTGACTGCGGGCGAGGATTTCCCCGCGCAACGAGCTGACCTGACACGCCATGCCGCCAGGAATATTCAGCTGTTCGGCACCGAAATGGGTGCCCTCGCCCTTGTTCGGCAACGGCGGCAATTGCTCCATCAACCCGGCAACCATCCGCGCTGAAGCCACCAGGCGCTGGTCGAGGGAAAACATCATTTGATTGCGCAGGTCGCTGAGCATCCAGGCTGCCGCCAGCGCCCAGATCAGCGCAAACGCGGCGCCGAGTGTCAGGCTCAGGCGCAAACGCAGACTCATCACTTCGATTGATCTCCGCCATCGGCAGGGCCCAGGCGATAACCCAGGCCGCGCACAGTCTCGACAATTCCATTGCCGAGTTTGCGCCGCAGGTGATGGATGTGCACGTTGAGGGCGTTGCTCTCCAGCTCGTCGTTGAAGCCGTAGACGCTGTCCTTGAGTTGCTCGGTCGACAACACGCGGCCACGGTTATGCAGCAGGGCCTGCAACAGCGATTGTTCGCGGCGCGAGAGATCAACCGGCTGACCGGCGAGCGTTGTTTCGCGACTGCTCGGGTCGTAGGTCAGGGCACCGTGCTCGATCAGGTTGACGCTGCGCCCCGCCACCCGTCGCAGCAAAGTGTGCAGGCGTGCGGCCAATTCGCGCAGGTCGAAAGGCTTGAGCAGGTAGTCGTCGGCGCCGGCCTGCAAACCGTCGACACGGTCGGTGACCGAGTCCCGGGCCGTGAGGATCAGCACCGGCAGCTCCAGGCCATTGTGGCGCAGCTGCTGCAGCAACTTCAGACCGTCTTCGTCGGGCAAGCCGAGGTCGAGCACCATTACGTCGAACTCCGCCACCTTGAGCATCGCCCGGGCAGCAGACGCCGTGGCCACGTGCTCCACAGTCAGGCCCTGGGCGGTCAAGCCGGCGACGATGCCGCTGGCGATCAACTCATCGTCTTCGCAAACCAGTACGTGCATGGGCAGCTCCATAAAAAACTCGAGTCAATCAAACCCAAATTAAGTCCGGATTATGTCGGTGAATGCGGTGTGAGAGAAGCTCAAATCCCCCTGACGTATTGGCCTTGCTGCGAAGTGGCTGTTTATATCAGTCCAAATACTTGCCATCTAAAACTAACCAACAATAAAACTTAAAACCGCATTCAACCCCGAAACAGCCCTATACAAAAATCAAAACATAACCCACATGAAGGATAGTAATTTCAACCTGCAACCCACACTACCAACCCAATCAAAAGGAAATTGAAAATGCCAGCACTCAAGAACTTTGTTGCCGTCGACTGGCGCGCAGGCAAAGACAAGATTTACTTCTTTTTTAAAGACATCAACAAATATTCTCGATTTGATCTTGCCGATAATCTTGTCGAAGCGGGGCCCACGGACATAAAAGCGACTAACTGGGGAGCCTTTCATTCTCATGCCAAAGACCTGCGCTTTGGATTCACGACTACGGCGCATAATTCGAAACTGGACGGCGCAGCCACTATGAGCGAGCTGGAACTCGATATCTTATGGCTCTTTTATTATATGGATGAGATACCGACAGTCTGTCGATACGACCAAGACCTGGACAAAGTCATCAGTGTGCATAGCGTAAAAGATTCGAAATGGCGCGCTTTACTACCCTACTTCGATCGGATCGTCGCCGGTACATGGTGGAAAACATCTCGCCATGAGCACGCATTTCGATTTCTGCTGAACGACGGAACCTTCCTCAATCTAGACTTCCAACCTCAAGCCGTCACTCAGAAGCTCCCCCCCATCACCCACCTACCCATCACCGACAAATACTATCCAGGCCTCGAGCCTTACAAAAATCGAATCATTGCAGCCGTTCAAAACGACCAGCCTCTCTTCAACTGTTATTACTATATTTTCCTGACCAATAACGAGTACATCAGGTACAGCATCGACGACAGCCGGGTCGATACCGGCCCACGCAAAATTGATGACGGCACATGGCCTGGTCTGCTACGCGATTAAAGGTGTGTGACAACAGGAGCAATCAGTCGGCTCGTGGACGCGGTTAATCATCGGTTAATCGCAGCCTTTCATTGTGCACTTCACTTGCACCTGGCTAAGGCTTACCCATGCGTCAACTGTTTTTATTTTTTGTCCTCTTGATCTCGGGTGTGGCCCATGCAGGGACCAATCCATTCGAGACCAAACCTGAGTTCCTGCCGGTGGAAAAAGCGTTTGTCTTCACCTCCGAGCGCCTTGAATCAGGTGAAACACAGCTCTACTGGCAAATCACCGACGGTTATTACCTCTATCAGAAACGCCTGAAATTCGATGGCCTTCCCGCTGAGCATCAGCCTGTCTTACCTGAAGGCGAATCCCACAGCGACGAGTTCTTCGGCGAACAGCAGGTGTATCGCCAAGGCCTGGAGCTGAAGATTCCGGCTGGCGTAACCGGCCAGATCAAAGTCGGTTTCCAGGGCTGCGCGGATGCCGGATTGTGTTATCCGCCACAGACCAAGGTCGTGGACCTTGGTGGTAGCGCTGCTGTTTCCGCGACGAATGAAGCACCGGATCAGGCCCTGGCCAGCAACCTTCAACAAAGGGCGCTGGGCTGGAGTCTGCTGGTGTTCTTCGGCTTGGGACTGCTGCTGGCCTTCACTCCATGTTCACTGCCAATGCTACCGATTCTGGCCGGGCTGATCGTTGGCAGCGGCGCCTCGCCCAAGCGCGGTTTTGCCTTGGCTAGCAGTTATGTGGTGAGCATGGCACTGGTGTACGCGGCGATGGGCGTGCTGGCGGCGCTGCTTGGCGCGAACCTGCAGGCGCTGCTGCAAAACCCTTGGTTGCTGGGCAGTTTCGCGGCAATTTTCGTTCTCCTGGCGTTGCCCATGTTCGGCTTCTTCGAATTGCAATTGCCGGTGGCCGTGCGTGATCGGCTGGAAAATGTCTCGCGTAATCAGCGCGGCGGCAGCCTTGTTGGCGCTGGTGTGCTGGGGGCCTTGTCCGGTCTGTTGGTCGGCCCATGCATGACCGCGCCGCTGGCCGGCGCGCTGCTCTACATCGCCCAAAGCGGCAATGCGCTGCACGGCGGGCTGATTCTGTTCGCCTTGGGCATAGGCATTGGCGTGCCGCTGTTGCTTCTGGTGACGGTCGGCAATCGTTTTCTGCCCAAACCCGGCGCCTGGATGAACCTGCTCAAGGGCATCTTCGGCTTCCTGTTCCTCGCCACCGCGTTGCTGATGCTGCGTCCGGTACTGGATGAATCGCTGTGGGTCGGCTTGTGCGGCGCATTGTTGGTGATCGCGGCCTATAGCGCCTGGAAGCAATCGGAGGGTTTTGGACGCATTGCACATCTGTTCGGGGCCAGCTCCTTGTTGCTCGGTCTGTGGGGCAGCTTGTTGGTGATCGGTGCTGCAGGCGGTAGCGATGATCTGCTCAAACCGTTGCAGGTTTTCCGCAGCGCAGGTTCGGCCATCGCCGCCGTCCCAACGGGCCAAGACGCCTTCACCACCATCAAGGACCCTGCCGTGCTGCAGCGCGAACTCGATGCGGCGCAAGCGCAGGGCCAATGGGTGCTGCTGGATTACTACGCCGACTGGTGCGTGTCGTGCAAAGTCATGGAAAAACAGGTATTCGGCAAGGCCAAAGTGCTGGAAGCTCTCAGCGATGTGCGCTTGCTGCGACTGGACGTCACCACCGACAATGCCGCCAGCCGCGAATTGCTCAGCCGTTATAAAGTGCCGGGGCCACCGAGCCTGTTGTGGATCGGTGCCGACGGCTTTGAGCGTCGCAGCCAGCGCATCACCGGTGAGGTCGATGCCGACACTTTCCTGCAACGCTGGACCACCACCCGAGACGCCCGTTAATGCTGACCTTCACCCTCGGCACCTTTGCCATTGCGCTTAACCACCTGCTGCTGATCAGTGCATTGGCACTGGCGACGTTCATTGGTTGGCGGGTGGCCAAGCGCGGTGGCGAGAACCCCGAGTCGGTGCTGTTCAGCCTGTTCCTGATTGGCATGCTCGCGGCTCGGATCAGTTTCGTTGCGGTTTATTGGACGCACTATCGCAACGAT
Organism: Pseudomonas sp. ERMR1:02; assembly: GCF_002277815.1. Lineage (GTDB taxonomy): Bacteria > Pseudomonadota > Gammaproteobacteria > Pseudomonadales > Pseudomonadaceae > Aquipseudomonas. The sequence continues at coordinate 25,453 of NZ_NKJI01000029.1, read as the reverse complement.
CCGTGGCAGATCATCGATCTGCGCGACGGTGGTTTCCTTGCCTGGCCGGGGGTGATCGCGCTGGTACTCGCCACGCTGTACCGAGGCTGGCGTCGCCCGGGGCTGCGCCGCCCGTTGGGCTTTGGCGTGGCCAGCGGCCTGGCCTTCTGGCTGCTGGCGACCTTCTCCCTGACGATTTATGAACAAGGCACGCGCCTGCCGGAAATCACTCTGCGCAACGCCGCCGGTAAAACCGTGCAACTGGCTGACTACAAGGGCGGCCCGTTGGTCATCAATCTGTGGGCCACCTGGTGCCCGCCATGCCGCCGGGAAATGCCGGTACTGGAAAACGCCCAGCAACAGCGTCCGGACCTGACTTTTCTGTTCGTCAATCAGGCCGAAAGCATGCAAAGCGTCGCCACCTTTCTGGAAACCCAGGGCCTGAGCCTGTCCAACGTGCTGTTCGACGGCAGTGGTCGTCTGGGCCAGGCCGTCGGTTCGATGGCGTTGCCAACTACGCTGTTCTATAGCCCCGACGGTCGCCTGTTGGGCAGCCATTTGGGCGAACTGTCGCAAGCCAGTCTGGCCCGCGCCCTGGAAAGTTTCGACTCCGCACCTGCCACCTCTTCAAGGAAACCGCCATGCCCCGCCTCCGCCACCTGCTGACCCTGACCCTGGGTGCCGCCCTGCTGCACCTGCCGTCGCTGCAGGCCGAAGAGTTGCCCGATGCGATCAAGAAGATCGAAGCCAAAGGCGCGAAAATCGTTGGCCAGTTCGATGCGCCTGATGGTTTGCGCGGTTATGCGGCGCAGTACCAGAACCGCGGCATGGCGCTGTACCTGACGCCGGATGGCAAGCATGTGCTGCTGGGCAATCTGTATGACGCCGAAGGCAACGACTTGAGCAGCGCGCCGTTGCAAAAACTGGTGTACGCGCCGATGGCCAAGGAAGTCTGGGGCAAGATGGAAGCAAGCAACTGGATCGCCGATGGCAAAAAGGATGCGCCGCGAGTCATCTACCTGTTCAGCGACCCGAACTGCCCTTACTGCAACATGTTCTGGGAACAGGCACGGCCCTGGGTCAAGGCCGGCAAGGTGCAGCTGCGCCACATCATGGTCGGCATCATTCGCGAAGACAGCCCCGGCAAATCCGCCGCGCTGCTCGCCGCCAAGGACCCGCAAAAGGCCCTGCAAGACCACGAGGCCGCAGGCAAAGGCAGCTCGCTCAAGGCCTTGAAGGAAGTACCGCCGGCGATTCAGGCGAAGCTCGCAGCCAACATGCAATTGATGGAGGAGCTGGAGCTGTCCGCCACCCCGGCGATTTTCTACATGGATGACAAGGGCGAACTGCAACAGCAGCAAGGCGCGCCATCGCCGGACAAACTGGCGAAAATTCTCGGGCCTAAATAAGCGACAGCTCCGGCGCAATATCTGTAGGAGCGAGCACGTTCGCGATGGTCGCCAACGATTACGCTGGCAGCCTGACACCCAGCGGCGTTCTCGGGCTTATCGCGAGCGTGCTCGCTCCTACAGGTTTATAGCGGATTACGCTCGGACAAAAATGCCAGCAACGCCTCTGTCACAAACTCCGGGTTTTCCAGATTGGATATATGCCCCGCCTCCGGCACCAGCACACACGGACAACCAATCAACTCCGCCATTTCACGCGCTTCCGAAGGCGGCCTTGGCTTGTCCTGATCGCCACAGATCACCAGCGTGGTCGCGGCGTTCAGCTCGCCCAGATGCGGCAACAGATCATCCCGGCCAAAGGTAATTCGTCCCATCGGTACGATGCTTTCGCGCAGACGCTCGGGTGGCAACGCCGCAAGTTTGGCACGGAAATCCTGGTACAGCGCCGACTGCGGATCGATGCCCGGACGGAAGAAGATCGGCACCACGATGTCCAGCAACTGTGGCGAAATCACGCCGCTTTCTTCGATCATTTTGAATAGCGAGGAATAGTACTGGCGGGTCGCTTCCGGCTCGACGCCGACGTAGGTGTCCATCAGCACCAACCCGTTGAGCCGTTGCGGCACCGACAACGCCAACCGCACGCCCCACATGCCGCCAACCGACAGGCCGACCAGGGTCACGCGATCGATATCGAGATGATCGAGCAGCGCCAATGCCTGACGTGCCACATCGTCCAGCGACGTCGTACCGTCGGGCAACGGTCCCGATTCCCCGTGGCCCCACAGGTCCAGCGCGATCACCCGATACTGTTGCGACAACGATGCGATCTGCGGCGCCCACATGGCCTGGTCCCACAGATAACTGCCGGCCAGCAGGACCGCAGGGCCGGTGCCTTGGTCGATGTAGTGAAGGGGTTGTCCGTCAATGGTTACGAAGGGCATCGGGTGGCTCCGTTTGAAAAAATGGAGCCGGAAGGCTGAAGCGGCAATCCAGTGCAGTCAACGCGAAAATTGTACAAACCGTGCCGACGCCTTCGCGGGCAAGCCTCGCTCCTACGGGGATCGTGGTGCATTCGCAACCACACAAAACCCGTAGGAGCGAGGCTTGCCCGCGAAGGGGCCATCACAGGCGCCCAAGAATCAAAGCCCCTCCAACTCCGCCATCAGATCATTCAACCGATCCACCTTCTCCTCGGTAATGTCACTGGCCGTCAACCCATCGATATACCCGGCCAGTTCTTCCACCGTGCTGCACTCGAACATCGCCCGCAGCGGCACATCCCGTTGCAGGATTTTCTGCACCCGCGACGCGATCTGTGTGGCCAGTAATGAATGCCCGCCCAGTTCGAAGAAGTTGTCGCGGATACCGACCATCTCGACCTTCAGCACCTCGGCCCAGATAGCGGCCAAAGTCCCCTCAAGCTCACTGCGCGGTGCTTCATAGTCCTGGCTCTGCAACTGGCCGATCTCCAAGACCGGCAAGGCCTTGCGGTCCAGTTTTCCGTTGGCGTTGAGCGGCATCTTGTCGAGCCACAGCCAGTGCAGCGGCACCATGTATTCCGGCAGTTCGGCGCGCAGGCGTTGCTTGATGCGCTCCAGGCGTTCAGCTGGATTGAGCGCGGAATCCGCCGCTACCATGCTTGCTACCAGGAACCCGACCAGAAGCTTGCCGTTCACACCTTCCTGCACACCGACCGCCGCTTCACGGACTTCCGGTTGCTCATGCAGTCGCGCTTCTATTTCACCCAGTTCGATGCGGTAGCCGCGAATCTTCACTTGATGGTCAATTCGCCCGACGTATTCCAACACGCCGTCACTACGACGGCGAGCCAGGTCGCCTGTGCGATACAGACGATCGCCCGGTGCGCCAAACGGATTGGGCACAAACACCTGCGCGGTGCGCAGCGGATCGCTGACGTAACCGCGACCCACGCCGGTACCGGCGACGGACAACTCGCCCACTGTACCCAACGGCACCAGTTCCAGCGCGCCATCGAGCAGGTACAAACGGTTGTTGTCGGTCGGCGTACCGATCGGCAAATAGCTGCCGCGGGTCGAGTCTATGTCCACGCGGAAGAACGCCACGTCATCCGAGCATTCCGCCGGCCCGTAGGCATTCACCAGCCCGATGTCCGGATAGCGCAACAGCCATTGGTGTGCCAGTTCCGGCGGCATCGCCTCACCGGTCGGCAGCATCCAGCGCAGGCCGTCGAGGCTCATGCGCTCCTGGGCGAGCATGCTCTGGATCAGCGACGGCACGCTTTCCAGCACGCTGATGCCCTGGCTCTGCACATGGGCCAGCAAGCCCTGCGGATCGTGGGCGATGGTGTTCGGCACAATGTCCACCCGCGCACCAAACAGCGGCGCGGCGAGGAACTGCCAGACCGAAATATCGAAGCTTTGCGAAGCGGTCTGGGCGATCACGTCGGCATCGCTCAGGTCCAGGTACGGCACCTTGCTCAGCTGGTTATTGAGCATGCCGCGCTGTTCGACCATCACGCCCTTCGGCAATCCGGTGGAACCCGAGGTGTAGATCACGTACGCCAGGTTATCCGGACCGCTGTAGATGCCTGGATTGCTCACCAATACATCGCTTGCCTGCACCTCCTCCCAAACCAACAACCGAGGACGACTGGCGCAGCCGAATTCCTCTAGCAGCGCGACAGCCTGCTCGCGGCATGCCTGAGTGCACACCAGCAGCGGCGTGCGGCTTAGTTCAATGATCCGGCTCAGGCGCTGACCCGGCAGCCCCGGATCCAGCGGCAGATAACCCGCCCCCGCCTTGAAACTGCCGATGATCATGCCGAGCAGACCAAGGCTGCGCTCAGCCAGCAATGCCACAGGTTGATCCAGCCCGACACCGGCAGCGACCAAGGCATGACCGAGACGGTTACTGCGCTGGTTCAGTTCAAAGTAACTGTGCTGCTGGTCCAGACAACTGGCAGCGATCCGCTGCGGATACTCGGCGACTTGTGCTTCAAACAATGCAACGTAACTCTGCTCCAGCGGATACTCGTGCTCGCTCTGGTTGCAGCCATGGATCAGGAAATCCTGTTCCTCGCCCCCCAACAATGGCAGATCGGCCATGTCACCATGGAACCCTTCGACCAGTGCCAGCAGCAAGCGCTTGAATTCGCCGAGCATGCGCTCGACCGTGGATTCATCGAAATAACGCTGGTCGTAGGACAGGTGCAAGCCCAGGTCATCGCCCGGATAGCACACCGCCGTCAGCGGGAAGTTGGTGTGGGTGCGGCCAGAATCCGAGGTCGCATTGAGGCTCTGCGCACGGTCCAGCACCGAGACTTCCACCGGGGCGTTTTCGAACACGAACAGGCTGTCGAACAGCGGCTGGCCCTTGGGCAATTCGCTCTGTTCCTGAATGCTCACCAGTGGCAGGTATTCGTACTCGCGCAACTGCATGTTGCTGTCGAGCAGGTCCGTCAGCCACTGGCGCACGCTGCATCGTTGATCGTCCTGGGGCATCGTCACCCGCAGCGCGATGCTGTTGATGAACAGGCCGACGGTGCGTTGCATCTCGGGCATTTCCACCGGGCGCCCGGCTACCGTGACACCGAACAGCACGTCGCGATCACCGCTCAGGCGCCGCAGCACCAGGGCCCACGCCGCCTGGGCGAAAGTGTTGATGGTCAGTTGATGGGCCTGGGCCAGTTCACGCAGTTGCGCACCGTCACGGGCGTCGAGCCGGGTATAGCGATCGCCGACAATCATGCCGCCGCTGTCGCCAGCGTGTTCGCGCAGGAACGGCCGGTCGCTGGGGATCGGCGTGGTCCGTTCGAAACCTTGCAGGTTGATTTTCCACCACTGCCGCGCTTCGGCCAGGCTCTGGCGTTGCAGCCAGCCGATGTAGTCGCGATAACGTGGCGGCACGGCCAGCTGCGCTTCCCGGCCTTCGCCCAGAGAGGTGTAGATCTCGAAGAAATCGTTCATCAGCAGCGAACGGCACCAGGCATCGATGAGGATGTGATGGTTGCTCATCATGAACCAGTAACGCTCCGCGCCCACCCGGATCAAACGCAGGTGGAACGGGGCCTGATTGAGCAGATCGAAGCCGGCCTCGCGCTCGCTCTTGAGCAGGGTTTGCAGCTTTGGTTCCTGCTCCGCGTCGGCGATATCGCTCCAGTCGAGGTACTCGATCGGTGTGCTGCCCGGCTTGTGGATAACTTGCAGCATGTCTTCGCCGACGTTCCAGCAGAACGATGCACGCAAGGCTTCATGGCGGGCAATCACCGCTTGCCAGGCCTGGGCAAAGCGCTGCGGATCGAGTTCGCTGTTGATGCGGTAGCGGTCCTGCATGTAATAGAGGCCGGTGCCCGGTTCCAGCAAGGTGTGCAGCAGCATGCCTTCCTGCATCGGGGTCAGCGGGTAGACGTCCTCGATGACGGCGGCCGATACCGGCAGCGCATCGAGTTGTGTCTGGTTCAGTTTGGCCAGCGGGAAGTCCGATGGCGTCAGACCGCCCGCACCATCGCGCAAGCAGTGTTCGATCAGGCTCTGCAGTTCGCCCACGTAGGCGTCGGCCAGATCGCTGATGGTTTGCGGATCAAAGCGCTCGGCGCTGAAGGTCCAGCGCAGCACCAGTTCACCGCCATAGACCTGACTGTCGACGCTCAACTCGTTCGGCAACGGCGCCCGCGGATCGTGGGCCGCGCCGATGGCTTCGTCCAGCGGATGGAACAATGCATCGGCACCGAAGCTCTGGTCAAACTGGCCGAGGTAGTTGAAGGTGATCGGCGCCACCGGCAACACCGCCATGCCGTGGCGGCACTGATCGTCGGCGAGGTAGCGCAGCACGCCGTAACCCAGGCCCTTGTGCGGCACGGCGCGCAATTGTTCCTTTATCGCCTTGATCGAGGCGCCCTGCCCGGCCGCCTCTTCGATGTTCAATGGGGTCAGGCGCAATGGATAAGCGCTGGTGAACCAGCCGACGGTACGGGTCAGGTCGATCTCGTCAAACAGGGCCTCGCGGCCATGCCCTTCCAGTTGAATCAGCGCCGATGCGTGACCGCTCCAGCGGCACAACACACGGGCCAGTGCGGTCAGTAACAGGTCGTTGACCTGGGTGCGATAGGCGCTTGGTGCCTGTTGCAGCAATTGCCGGGTACGCTCGCTGTCGAGGCGCACGCTGACGGTTTGCGCATGCCGATTTTGTCGACCACCTTCGGGGCGATCACACGGCAATTCGGCGCTCGGCCCTGCCAATTGCGTCTGCCACCAGCTCAGTTCTTCACGCAGGGATTCGCTACCGGCATAGGCCTGCAAGCGCGCGGCCCAGTCCTTGAATGCGCTGGTTTTCGCCGGCAGTTTCACCGACTGCTGCGCGTCGAGTTGGCGATACACGGTTTGCAGATCATCCAGCAGCACGCGCCACGAAACGCCGTCCACCACCAAGTGGTGAATGGCGATGAACAGCCGTTGCTGCGCCTCAGGACCATCGACCAGCAGCACGCGCATCAGCGGTCCCTCTTCGAGGTCGAGACTGCGCTGCGCGTCGGCAAACAGAGCGGCGAATTTGTCCATGGACGAAACGCGCACCTGCCACAACACCGGCGCATCGGTAATCGCCTGGTGTTCGGCGTGCCATTGGCCGGCGACCTCGCTGAAGCGCAGGCGCAAGGCGTCATGCTGTTCAATCACCGCCAGCAGCGCTTGCTCCAGACGATGGGGCTCCAGTGCCACACTCGGTTGCAACAGCAACGCCTGGTTCCAGTGCTGGCGCTGCGGGATGTCGGTGTCGAAGAACCAATGCTGGATCGGCGTCAGGCGCGACTCGCCGGTGATCAAGCCCTGCTCTGCAATAACCAGCTCGGCGGCGACCAGTTCGGTGCGGGTCGCCACGGCTGCCAGGGTCTGCACGGTCTGGTGTTGGAACAGGTCGCGCGGGCTGAAGTGAATGCCCTGCTGTCGCGCACGGCTGACCACCTGGATCGACAGGATAGAGTCGCCACCGAGTTCGAAGAAGTTGTCGTTGAGGCCTACCTGTTTGACGTTGAGCACTTCGCACCAGATCTGCGCCAAGGTCAGCTCGAGTTCATTACCCGGCGCCACGTATTGCTGACGGTTCAGCTCCGGGTCCGGTGCCGGCAGTGCGCGGCGGTCGAGTTTGCCGTTGGCGGTCAACGGCATGCTCGCCAGCAGGATCAGGTGCGTGGGCACCATGTAGTCCGGCAGTTGTGCCTTGAGGTGCGACTTGAGCGCTTCGCGCAATGCTAATTGTTGTGCTTCATCCTGTTCGGCGACATCGGATACAAGATAGCCAACCAGCTGCTTGCCGCTCGGTGCATCGAGCGCCAGGACAACCGCTTCACGCACCGATACATGTTCCAGCAGTCGGGTTTCGATCTCGCCCAGCTCGATGCGAAAACCACGAATCTTCACTTGATGGTCAATGCGCCCGAGGTATTCCACCAGGCCATCGGCGCGCTGGCGCACCAGGTCGCCGGTGCGATACAGACGCCCACCATTGTTGGCGAACGGATCCGCCACAAACCGTTCGGCGGTCATGCCCGGACGCTGGTGATAACCCTGGGCCAGGCCAGCGCCGCCGACGTACAACTCGCCGGTAGCACCTTGCGGCACCAAAGCCAGATCGGCATCGAGAATGTACGCCACGCGATCGCCGATTACGCTGCCGATCGGCACGCTGCCGGCGCCTTCTTCCAGTACCTCGGGAGCCAGACTGGCCAATGGCATGACCACAGTTTCGGTCGGACCATAGGCATTGAAGAACAGGCCGGGCTTGAACGCCGCGCGAATCCGTTGCACGTGTTCGCCGGTCAGCGCTTCGCCGCCGGTGATGATCATGCGCACCGGCAGGATTTCATTGCGGGTTGCCAGCCATTGCGCCAACTGGCTGCCGTAGCTTGGGGTAAAGCCAAGAATATTGATGTTGTGACCGCGGATCAGCCCGCAGATTTCTTCGGCATCCCATTGGCCTTGAGCCCGCAAAACAACCTGCGCGCCACTCAACAAAGGCACCAGCAGACGTTCGGTGGCGGCGTCGAAGTTGATCGAATAGAAATGCAGTTCGCAGTCATCCGCACGCATGCCGAAGCGCTCGATCACTGCTTGGCAGTGCATGGCGATTTCCCCATGGGACACAACCACACCTTTGGGCTTACCGGTGGAACCCGAGGTGTAGATCAGGTACGCCTGATGCTGCGGCAGGCTGATGAATGGCAATTCGGTGGCCGGGTAATTCTCCAGTTCGGCGGCGTCTTCTTCGAGGCACCAGCGAGCCACGTTTTGCGGCAAATCACCTAGAGCCTTGAACATCGCCGCATCGCTGAGCATCAGGCCGATACCGCTGTCCTCAATCATGTAATGCAGGCGATCGAGCGGGTACTCCGGGTCCAGCGGCACGTAGGCGCCGCCAGCCTTGAGGATCGCCAGCAGGCCAACGACCATTTCCAGCGAACGCTCCAACGCCAGTCCGACGCGAACCTGCGGCCCGACGCCACGTTCACGCAGCATCCAGGCCAGGCGATTGGCGCGGCTGTCGAGTTCGGCATAGCTTAAGGTCTGCCCGTTGAAGGTCAGGGCCGGCGCATCATTGCGCAGCAGCGCCTGCTCGGCGAACAGCTGATGGATGCACTGGTCGAGGCGATGCTCGCCCGGCTCGACGCCGAGGCTGTCGAGCAGCTGTTGCTGTTCCGGCGCGTCGAGCAGCGGCAGTTCGCTCAGACGCTGTTGCGGATCGGTGATCAGCGCTTGCAGCAGGTTGCGCCAATGTCCGGCCATGCGCGCGATGCGCGGCTCGTCGAACAGATCGGTGCTGTAAGTCAGGCAGCAGCCCAGGCGATGGTCGAGATCGGTGACTTCCAGGTTGAGGTCGAACTTGGTCGCGCGGGCGTCGTTGGCCAGGTACTCCACCGTCATGCCAGCAAGGGTGCGGCTCTGCTGGAATTCCCAGCGCTGCACATTGCACATCACCTGGAACAACGGGTTGTACGCGGCGCTGCGCGGTGGCTGCAAGGCTTCGACCAGATGATCGAACGGCAGATCCTGATGGGACTGGCCTTCAATCACCGTGTGGCGCACCTGCTCGAACAGCTCGCCGACCGACATCTGGCCATCGAGCTGGCAACGCAGCACCTGGGTGTTGAGGAACGCGCCGATCAGCCCTTCGCTTTCCGGGCGGATGCGGTTGGCCACCGGCGCGCCGATGCGCAAGTCGGTCTGGCCGCTGTAGCGGTATAGCAGCACGGCCAGCGCGGCGGTCATGGTCATGAACAGGGTCAGGCCCTGTTGCGCATTGAAGGCGCGGACCTGTGCCGCGAGGTCATCGCTCAGGTCGAATCGGAACAGTTCGCCCTGATGACTTTGCACCGGCGGACGCGGACGGTCGCCGGGCAATTCCAGCAACGGATGTTCGCAGCCCAGTTGCGCGGTCCAGTAGTCGAGCTGGCGCTGACGCTCGCCGGACTCCAGCCACTGACGCTGCCAGACGCTGTAATCCAGGTACTGTACCGGTAGCGGTGCCAGCGGCGATTCACGGCCGTCGACGGACGCTTCGTAAAGCGCACTAAGTTCGCGAGCGAAGATATCCATCGCCCAACCTTCGGTGACGATGTGGTGCAGGGTCAGCACGAAGTAATGCTCTTGCTCTGCGGTCTTGACCAGGCAGGCGCGCAGCAGCGGAGCGGTTTCCAGATCAAACGGCAGGTGCGCTTCATCGTCGGCCAATTGCTGCACCCGCTGCTCGCGGACATCAGCGGCCAGTGTCGAGAAATCCTTCCAATCCATGCGCACAGCCGTCTCGGCATGCACCTGCTGACGAGCCACGCCGTCGACGCTCGGGAACGTGGTACGCAGGGTTTCGTGACGCAGGATCAGCGCTTGCAACGCTGCCTCGAAACGCCCGACATCCAGCACCCCGCGCAGACGCGCCATGCCGCCGACGTTGTAGGCCGGGCTGTCCGGCTCCATTTGCCAGAGGAACCACATGCGCTGCTGGGAATAGGACAGCGGCACCGGTTGGCTGCGGTCGACTTTCTCGATCGGCGGCTGTTTGTTGGTGTGGCCGCTGGCCTGGATCAAGCGGATCTGTTCGGCAAACGCGCCCAGTTCACTGTTCTCGAACAATGCACGCAGAGGCAGTTCGACGTCGCAGGCCTGACGGGTGCGGGAGATGATTTGCGTGGCCAGCAGTGAATGACCGCCGAGTGCGAAGAAATCATCGCGCAGGCCGATTTGTTTTAGACCCAGCACTTCACACCAGATGCCGGCGATTTGTTGCTCCAGTTCAGTCACGGGTTCAACGTGCTCACGAACCTGCCACTGCGGCTCCGGCAAGGCGCGACGGTCGAGTTTGCCGCTCGGGCTGAGGGGCATTTCGTCCAGACGCATCAGTTGCGCCGGGACCATGTATTCAGGCAGCTCAGCCGCCAGTGCGGTTTTCAGGCGCGTGGTTTGAATCTCTTCGGTTTCAGTGGCATCGGTCGCGGTGTAGTAACCGATCAGTTGTCCACCGGCCGAGGTTTCACGCACCAGCACCACGGCCTGGGCAACGCCGTCCTGAGCCAGCAGACGCGCTTCGATTTCTTGCGGCTCGACACGAAAGCCGCGCAGTTTGACCTGCTGATCGAGACGGCCGAGGTATTCGATCACGCCGTCAGCGGTCCAGCGTGCACGGTCGCCAGTGCGATACAGACGCGCGCCCTGCTCGCCTAGTGCATCGACCACGAAGCGTTCGGCAGTCAACGCCGGTCGTCCGAGATAACCACGGGCTAAACCAACGCCACTGATGCACAGTTCGCCCGGCACGCCGGCCGGGACAGGATTCAAGTCGCTGTCGAGCACTCGGCAAATCACGTTGCCCAACGGTCGGCCAATCGGCGAGCGCTCGCCATCAGTCACACTGCAATGCCAATGGGTGACGTTAATTGCGGTCTCGGTCGGACCATAACGGTTATGCAGTTGTACCGCCGGCAGTTGCGCCAGCACGCGGTTACGCAGTTCGGCCGGCAAGGCTTCACCGCCGCAGAACACGCGGCGCAGGCTGGTGCATTCGGCGCTCAGCGGCTCGTCGATGAACAGCGAAAGCAGCGGCGGCACGAAGTGCAGCGTGGTCACGCCATATTCTTGAACCAGCTGCGCGATGCGATGCGGATCGCGGTGTTCTCCGGGGCCGATGATCAGCAGGCGCGCGCCGGCTATCAGCGGCCAGAAGCACTCCCACACCGACACGTCGAAACTGATCGGCGCCTTTTGCATCAGCACGTCGCTGTCGTTCAGGCGATAGGTGCGCTGCATCCATTGCAGACGTTCGGCCAGCGCCGCGTGGGTGTTGCCGACGCCTTTGGGTTGGCCGGTGGAGCCGGAGGTGTAGATCACGTACGCGAGGTTATCGCCGTGCAAATGCAGGCCTGGCGCATGGCTTGGCCAGTTTTCCAGATGCAGGGCGTCCATGGCGATCACGCTGACGCCATCACTGGCCGGCAAGCGATCGAGCAATTGGGTCTGCGTCAGCAGCAATTCGACGCCACTGTCACTGAGCATGTAGGCCAGGCGCTCGGCGGGGTAATCCGGGTCCAGCGGCACATACGCACCACCGGCCTTGATGATCGCCAGCAGGCCGATCAGCAGTTGCGGCGAACGCTCGGCGGCGATGGCCACACAGACATCCGGGCCAACGCCTTTGTCGCGCAGGTAATGCGCCAGGCGGTTGGCCTGGGCGTGCAGTTCGGCGAAGTCCAGGCGACCGCCGTCCCACAGCAGCGCGGTGCGTTCCGGGGTCTGGCGTGCCTGCTCATTGAGCAGCTCCGGCAGCCACTTTTGCGCCGGATCGCAAGGGGCGACGCCCCAGTCGCCTTGTTGATCGTGTTCGGTTGAAGACATTAATTGCAGGTCGCCGACAGCGGTGGTCGGCTGCGTGCAAATACTTTCAAGCAGATGGATGAAATGCTCGGCCAGACGCTCGATGGTCGCGGCGTCGAACAGTTCATTGGCATAGTCGAAGGATAGGGTCAGGCGAGCGTTGCGATCTTCTTCGCTATGCAATTGCAGATCGAACTTGGCTTCACGGCTATGCCACGGCAGCTCTTCAGCCAGCAGCCCCGGCAGGCGCTTCAAGGCGCTGAGGTCGCGCTGCTGGTGGTTGAACATGACCTGGAACAAGCCCTGTTCGCGCGCCTGGGGGAAGGCTTCGAGCAGTTGTTCGAATGGCAGGTCCTGATGCGCTTGCGCGTCCAGTGCGGCCCGTCGGGTTTGACCCAACAGTTGCGCGAACGGCAGACGCGAATCGAGCTCGGCACGCAATACTTGGGTATTGATGAAGAAGCCGATCAGACCCTGAGTTTCGAGGCGCGGGCGGTTGGCGTTGGGCACGCCGATGCGGATGTCGCGTTGACCGCTGTAGCGATGCAACAGGGTCTGGAACGCTGCGAGCAGCAGCATGAAGGTTGTCGATTCATGGGCGTGGGCGGTCTGGCGAATGGCCTCGCTCAGGGGCGCGCCCAGACGCACGGTGTGGCGGGCGGCGCTGTGGGTTTGCCTGGCAGAACGCGGATGATCGGTGGCCAGTTCGAGCGTCGGGTGTTCGTCACCCAGTTGCGCTTTCCAGTAAGCCAGCTGACGCTCGCCCTCCCCTTGCGCCAGCCATTGGCGCTGCCAGCTGCCGTAATCGGCGTATTGCGTGGGCAATGCCGCGAGTGCCGCTTGCTGCCCTTGAGAGGCCGCCGCGTATAACCGGGAAAACTCGTCGATCAGCACGTTCAGCGACCAACCATCGGCGATGATATGGTGCAGGGTCACCAACAGCTGATGATCTTCCTCGTCAAGACGCACCAACGTCACCCACAGCAACGGGCCCTTTTCCAGATCGAACTGAGTGCGTGCTTCGTCCTCGCGGATCTGCTGCGCACGCGCTTCACGCTCGACGCCCGGCAGATCGCTGATGTCGATCAATTGCAGGTTGAATTCGCCAGCGGCATCGACCTGTTGCAGAGCTACGCCGTCGCGCTCAAAGAAGCGCGTGCGCAAGGATTCGTGGCGCTCGATCAACTGCTGGAAGCTTGCGCGCAAGGCCTCTTCGTCTAGCTCGCCGCGCAGGCGCAAGGCGCCGGGAATGTTGTAGGCGCTGCTTTGCGGATCGAGTTGCCAGGTTATCCACAGGCGGTTTTGCGCCAGGGATTGCGGCATAGCCTCAGTGCGCGACAAAGCGGTGATTGTGCCTTGAGCGCTGCCGCCGTCTTGTTGCTGCTGCACCACAGCGGCGGCAAACGCGGCCAGGGTCGGCGCCTCGAACAGCAAACGCAGATTCAGCTCCAGGCCCAGTTCTTCGCGCACCCGGGCAATCACCTGCGTGGCGGTGATCGAGTTGCCGCCGAGCAGGAAGAAGTGATCGTCGGCGGCGACCTGTTTGACCTGCAACTGCTCGCACCAGATCTGGCCGATCAGGTTTTGCAGATCGGTACCCGATTCGGTTTGGCTTTGTTCTTCGGCAGTGGTCGAAGGGAAAACCGCATAGCTGTCGAGGCTGCCATCCACCAGTCGATTACGGCACGCCGAGCGTTGCAATTTGCCGCTGGAGGTCTTGGGCAATGCGCCCGGATTGAGCAAAACCACCATACTCGGCGCTTGCTGATACGCCTCGGCCACGGCCTGACGGATGGCTTTGATCAAGGCTTCGGGCGGCAGGATTTTTTGCACGCTGCGGCTGATTTCCGCGGCGATGCCGATGCCTTCCTGTCCGTCGAGATTCACTGCGAAAGCAGCGACGCGCCCCTTGCGTACCACCTCCACTTCACATTCGACGGTCTGCTCGATGTCCTGTGGATAAAGGTTATGACCACGCACAATTAACATGTCTTTCAGGCGACCAGTGATGAACAGTTCACCGCCCCGCATGAAGCCCAGATCACCGGTGCGCAACCAGGTCTTGCCGGCGTGCTGGACAAAGGTCTTGGCGGTCGCCTCCGGGTTGCGCCAGTAGCCGTGGGCGATGCTCGGGCCGGTGGCCCAGACTTCGCCGACTGCGTTGTCTGCCAGTTCGGCAAGCGTCACTGGGTCGATGATCAGCACCCCATGATCGGGCTGACTGATGCCGCAGCTCATGATCGCGCTGCCCTCGCCCGCTTCTGCACGGTTCTGCGCCAGGGCTTGATCGTCGACACGCAGGTTGCCGATGCCTTGACTGCGGGTTGTACCGGCGACGAACAGTGTGGCTTCGGCCAGACCATAAGAGGCCATGAAGCTGTCTTCAGCGAAACCGCAGGTGGCGAACTTCTCGGCAAAGCGTTGCAGAGTATCGAGGCGGATCGGTTCGGACCCGGAATACGCCACGCGCCAGCGGCTCAGGTCGAGCCGTTCCAGCGCCGACTCGCTGACCCGCTCGCTGCACAGTCGATAGGCAAAATCCGGCCCGCCGCTGATGGTGCCGCCGTACTCACTGATCGCTTCCAGCCAGCGCAACGGTCGGCCGAGGAAGCACGCCGGCGCCATCAAAACGCACGGCACGCCGCTGAATATCGGCTGCAATAGACCGCCGATCAGGCCCATGTCGTGGTACAGCGGCAGCCAGCTGACGATCACGTCGTCGGGATTGAGGTCGATGCCGAAACCGTGACGAATCAGCAGTTCGTTGGTCACCAGGTTGCCGTGACTGACTTGCACGCCCTTCGGCAATGCTGTGGAACCGGAGGTGTATTGCAGGAACGCGATGTGCTCATCGGCCAGGTCCGGCGCGACCCACCGTTCGGCCAGCGCATTGTCGAGGTTATCGACGCACAGCAGCGGCGGCGCGCCTTCAATTTCCAGCAGTGCATCGCGCAGACCGGAGCTGGTCAGCAGCAGGCGCGGTTCGGCGTCGCCGATGATCGACAGCAGTCGCTCCTGATGATGACGACGCGTCGACTCCGGAGGATAAGCCGGCACGGCGATGACACCGGCATACAGGCAGCCGAAAAACGCCGCGACGTAATCCGGGCCGCTGGGAAACAGCAGCACCGCGCGATCGCCAAAACCGGCTTCGGCCTGCAACGCGCCGGCAATCGTCCGCGCTCGTTGATCCAGTTCGCGATAACTGAGCACCACAGCCTGATCCCGGGTTTCGGCGAGAAAACGCAAGGCCACCCGATCCGGCGTCAGCGCCGCGCGACGCTGAAGGGCTTGGACCAGTGTGCTGGGGATTTCGAACGCGTCGGTCATGAGGTTTCCTGCCTGAATTCGGCTTGCAATTGGAATCGGTTTTCGTATGTCACGACGTTCCCTGTAGGAGCAGCCGGTCGACGCTCGAATGCTCGCGAAAAACCGGAGAACACCGCGGGGAGTCAGGCACCCAGCGTTATCGTTGGCGACCATCGCGAGCAGGCTGTTCCTACAGGGTGATGGGGATTGCGCTGTGTCATTCACCAAAGAGAACGGATAGCGTCTTGAAATAATTAGGACGGGATGAGTCAGCGTGTCGAAGTTCTTACTCTGCACTTCCGTGGAGCATTAGTTCTCTTTCTCAATTGACAATCATTATCATTCAACATAATTTGTCGCTCGATGTGTAGGACAGCCAAGGTCTCTGGCGTCCCACCAACCTATTTGGCAGCAGGGTGATTTCCATGATGGAACAAGTGTCCACAAGCAGGTGCGATTCGCCGCTACTTCAGGCCTTCGTCGACAATCGACTGATTCTGGTCAAGATTGCAGCCCGCATCACCGGCTGCCGCTCGCGTGCCGAGGATGTGGTGCAGGACGCGTTCTTCCGACTGCAATCGGCGCCGCAGATCACATCCTCCTTCAAGGCTCAGCTCAGCTACTTGTTCCAGATCGTGCGTAACCTGGCGATCGATCACTACCGCAAACAGGCGCTGGAACAGAAGTATTCCGGGCCTGAAGAGGAAGGGCTGAACGTGGTGATTCAGGGGGCTTCACCGGAAACCTCGCACATCAATTTTTCGACCCTGGAAAACATCGCCGACGCGCTCACCGAACTGCCGAGCCGCACCCGCTACGCCTTCGAGATGTACCGCCTGCACGGCGTACCGCAAAAGGACATCGCCAAGGAACTCGGCGTCTCCCCGACCCTGGTGAACTTCATGATTCGCGATGCGCTGGTGCATTGCCGCAAGGTATCGGGGAGTCGCGCGGATGCCATCGCGCGCCGTTAAAAGCTTCGCGGGCAAGCCTCGCTCCTACAGGTTTTGCGGTGAATCGAAATCTATGATCCAGCCGCAAAACCTGTAGGAGCGAGGCTTGCCCGCGAAGACTGACTCAAGATCAATACAGATCTTGAGCCCACCGTATCAAGCCAACTCACACCGTTCAAAAAACCGCTCACGCCCCAGCACCATCAACGCGGCGCGCTTGTGCGGGAAGTCGAATTCTTTCTCGCAATGGAATCGCTGACCCTGCATGTATCCGATCATCTTGCCGTTGTCGGCGCGCGGCTCGGCGACCACCCGCTGGGTACGCGGATCATCGAGAAACAGGAAATGCACCAGCGCCGATAACCAGCTCGCCACCTTATGTGGGCCACGCTGGTTTTCTTCGCCCACCAGCATGTGAATGCCACGGTCGTAATCACCGGCATCAAAGAACGGTGCGATGCGATCTTCCTTGGCCCAATAGGCTTCGAAATAGGCGAACGGCTGATCGTCGAAACAACCGATCAGTGTCAGGGTGTGAGGGTCATCTTCGAGTTTGCTCAGGTACTCGCGATGCTGTTCGAGGCTGCCCTCCTCCTGCCAGAAACTCGCGACTCGCGGGCTGTTCTGCCAACGATTGAAACGGGTCAGGTCCAGGTCGATGTCCACCGTACGCAGGGAAATCCACATCCCCAACCGCACATCGAAACGCCGATAGACCTCGCCCCGTGGCTTCAACGGCCGCAGCGGATGACGCTTGCCGCCACTGATGACCATTTGTTGTGGATAACTGCTGGGCAGCGCCAGCCAGGGTTGCGGCAACTGCCAGAACAAGGTGCGCTCGCAGCGATATTGACCAACCGTTTCGGTGGGGATCAGCAGGCCGCTGAGTAACGCCTCAGTCGGGGTTTCATCGAGTCGCCAGGTCAGGCGTTGGCGAGCCGGGTCACGGGCGAACAGCCAGTAACAGGCAGCCCAGATGGCCTGGTTGGCAGGGCGGCCGCCTTCTTCCAGTTGCAACTGCAGCTCGGGGTCTCGGGTTAGCTGCAGCTCGATCAGCGGTTGGCCTTCGAGGCTCAGACTCAGCCGGTTTTCGGTTTCATCAGCTACGAGACTGCCGCCTGTGGGTAAGGCCAGGGTAGTCAGGTCATTCAGATTGGACATGGGTCGGGCTCACGATAATCGTCGACAGTTCAACGATGGGACGTGAGCCGAGGCGGGAAATTTAAGAGAATCCGATTAAGTCGGTGTGCATATCCGTTTCTTCGGTAACGGCGACTTAAGGTTCCGCTTTTACAGCGGGTCACTTTGAAAAGCGGAACGCCGCCCGGCGCAAAGTAACCAAACGCTCTTGCCCCACCACTCGGTGCCTCGCTGTGGCTCGGCATGCCCTCACTCCGGCCATCGTGGTTTAACGGGGCGCATGGATCAAAAACAAAGCGAGGCGGCCTGACAGCCGACCTGATTTCGAATGAACGCGTTCCTCTGTAGGAGCGATGCTTGCTCGCGATGGACGTCAACGATAACTCGACCTGTCTGAATGAACGCGTTGTCTGGACGTTTTTCGCGAGCAGGCTCGCTCCTACAGTGGAACGAGTCATCCACGCAATCAGGTCGGCTGTCAGGCCGCCTCGCGCGCTTTTGATTTGGCTTTTGATCTGCTTGCCCCATCGAGAGGCCGAGCGCAGGTTCTCTGTAGGAGCAAAGCTTGCTCGCGATGGCGGCGTACCAGGCGCCATCGCGAGCAAGCTTTGCTCCTACAGGCTCTTCCAAGTGACTCGCTGTAAGAGCGAAACCGCCAGCAGCCATCACCTTAAAAATGGATATTCACCCAATCCCAATGTGTCTGAGGCAGTCACCGCGGAACCGGCACAATTGCAATCTTGTATGGATCAAAAATCCTCAGCATCTGGCCATTGTCCCGCAACCCCTGAAGCAATTTGCCGAACGCCTCGCCAGTGATCGGTGCGGTCGGGCGCAGGATCGCGTAATGGTGATAAAGCTGGTCGATACGATCGGACACCAGCAACTGATCAGCGACTTTCATATTGCGTAAAAAGTAGTCGCTCAAGTAGGAGCGCGTGACCAGGGCGATGTCGGCGCGGCCTCGCAGCACCATCAGCAGGTTACTGTCATGGGAGTAGGTCAACGTGGCGTTGTAGTGGGTGGCGAGGTATTTGGGTTCGGCGTTGAAGCTGGCGAACTCGTAGTGGTAACCGCTGAACAGCGCCAGACGCTTGCCCGTCAGGTCATCAAAGTAGTCTTGCTGGCGAACCGGCCGGCCTTCGGGCTGGCGCTGCGCGACGAATATCTCAGCGTCCTCCAGGCCCATATCGACAGCGATGTGCGGGATATCTTTCCAGCCCCACTCGGGGTTTTCGAAGATCGCCATATCCACCCGGGCTTGCTTGAAGTCACCAAAGCGCCTGGGAATGGAAGTGGGCACCAACACGAATTGATAGTCGCTTTGCAGGGCATTGAGCGCCTCGACCAGTTGCGGCAGCAGGCCCGTGTCGGCGCCGGTTTCCGGGCGCACGGTATAAGGAGGAAAGTGTGCGGCACCAATGCGCACCAGTTGTGCAGCCTGGGACGGCATCACCCATAACGCCGCAAGCGCTGCCAGCAAAAGCCGCAAAGCCGTCCGAATTGGCGAAGACATCAAAACGACCCACTCCCCAAAATACTGCATCAATGCATTCACGCTAGGTTTTGCACAGTTAGCCAGTTTCCTGCCGACCAACACAAACTTATTATTTTTCCTCCAGCACCAGAATCAGCGCCTCATCGGCCAACTGATCGAGGCTCATGCTGCCATCGGCGCGAAACCAAGTGGTGGTCCAGGACAGCGCTCCGGTGAGGAAACGCCGGGTGACAAATACATCACCGCGGATGAAACCGGCGCTCTTGGCCTCACCCAGCACCTGCAGCCAGATGTCTTCATAGATGTCCCGCAGCGCCAGGACTTTTGCCTGGCCGTCCTCGGACAGTGAGCGCCATTCGTAGACCAGCACCGCCATGGCCTCGCCGCTGCCGCCCATGATCGATTGCAATTCGCAGCGGATCAGCGCCAGTACTCGCTCGCGAACGCTGTCGGCCTCGGCGATGGCCGCACGCATCAACGCGGTGTTGTAGCGGATCGTCTCTTCCATCACTGCCCGCAGGATTTCGTCCTTGCTTTTAAAGTGATGGAAAATGCTCCCGGACTGAATACCCACGGCGCCGGCCAGGTCGCGCACGGTGGTGCGCTCATAGCCTTTATTGCGAAACAGGTGAGCCGCCACTTGCAGCAGCTTGCCACGGGCGCTGTCCGGATCGGTCAACTGGCCGTTGTCGACCAAATCGCGCATGACCCTCAGGGCTTTTTGCTCGTCCACCCGTTCTCTCCTACAGTCGATCAATCTATACGCCACCCATCATGTAGGAGCGAGCTCGCTCGCGATGGACGTTAACGATGACGCGTTCAGCCTGAATGCACTCTGCGTCCTCACATCCTTCGCGAGCGAGCTCGCTCCTACAGTTTCGTGCGGTTGCGCGGGCAATTTAAGCTGGCATTGGCAACCAAGCAAGCGCTCGGGCTGAAGATATTTCAGGCATTTACAAACCAAGCGCTTGCTTGGTAGTCTCGAAACACGTCTGTCGGAGGTGGTTATGGAATTGACTGCGCCCAAAACAATTCGCATCGGTTGCGCCAGCGCCTTCTGGGGCGACACTTCGACCGCCGCCGCGCAATTGGTGGAAGGCGGACACCTGGACTATCTGGTGTTCGATTACCTGGCTGAAATTACGATGTCGATCATGGCCGGTGCGCGGATGAAAGATCCCCACTCCGGTTACGCCAGCGACCTCGTCGAAGTCTTGAGCCCGCTGCTTACACAACTCGCGGAGCAAAAAATCCGCGTCATCAGTAATGCCGGCGGGGTCAATCCACAGGCCTGCGCCGCCGCCTTGCAAGCGGCCTGCGACAAGGCCGGGGTCACATTAAAGATCGCCGTGTTGCTCGGTGACGACCTGCAACCGCAGTTCAAACAGCTCAGCACTCGCGGCATCCATGAAATGTTCAGCGGCGCCCCACTGCCACCGATGTGCGTCTCGACCAATGCCTACCTCGGCGCGCCGGGCATCGTCGAAGCATTGCGTTTGGGGGCGGACATCGTGATCACCGGGCGCGTGGTCGACAGCGCTGTGGTCAGCGCCGCGCTGGTGCATGAGTTCAAATGGTCGTGGCATGACTACGACAAGTTGGCCCAGGCTGCGCTGGCCGGGCACATCATCGAATGCGGCGCCCAGTGCACCGGGGGCAATTTTACCGATTGGCGCGATGTACCCGACTACGAGCACATCGGTTTTCCCATCGTCGAAGTCAGCGCCGACAGTCAGTTCATCGTCAGTAAACCCGAAGGCACAGGTGGTTTGGTCACGCCGCTGACGGTCGGCGAGCAGATGCTCTATGAGATCGGTGATCCTCGCGCCTACCTACTGCCCGACGTGGTTTGTGATTTCACCCGGGTCAAACTCGTGCAGCAAGGCAAAAACGCCGTTCAGGTGCACGGCGCAAAAGGTTTACCGCCGACCGATCAGTACAAGGTCAGCGCCACGTATCCGCAGGGCTTTCGTTGCACCGCCAGTTGCCTGATCGCGGGTATTGATGCGGTCGACAAGGCCCGGCGTGTGAGCGCGGCGATCATCAACAAGACTTCGCAAATATTCGCTGAACGCGGTTGGGCGCCATACAGCGAGGTGAACATCGAACTACTCGGCAGTGAAGCCACCTACGGCCCCCACGGCCAGCGCCAGGACAGTCGCGAAGTGGTGATCAAGCTCGCCGTGCGCCATCCGGACAAGCAGGCGTTGATTGTGTTCTCCCGGGAAATCGCCCAGGCCGCCACCGGCATGGCGCCAGGGCTGACCGGTATCGTCGGCGGCCGGCCGACGGTGTATCCGCTGATCCGGCTGTTCTCATTCCTTGTCGACAAAGCTACCTGCACGATGGAAATTGATCTTATGGGCCAGTGCCACCCATGCGCCCTGCCCGCGCTGGATGTGCTCGATACCCGCGACTTGCCCGCACCGTTCGAACCACCCAAACCAATGGCCCGGCCGATGCCAGCGTCGCCCTGGTCAAACTCGCCGTGGCCCGCTCGGGCGACAAGGGTAACCACAGCAACATCGGGGTCATGGCCCGCGATCCCGAGTTCCTGCCGTGGATCGCCGAGGCGTTGACTCCCGAAGTGATCGTCGACTGGATGAGCCATGTCCTCGACCCGATCCACGGACGCGTCGAGCGCTGGTATTTGCCCGCCACCCATAGCCTTAATTTTCTCCTGGAAAACGCCCTCGGTGGCGGTGGCGTCGCCAGCCTGCGCATCGACCCGCAAGGCAAGGCTTTCGCCCAGCAATTGCTGGAAATCCAGATTCCGGTGCCGCAGCGCATCGCCGACCAGGTCAACTAGAGGACTGCCGCCATGGCCTACGATTCGATTTTCAAAGCCGATCTGTTGCAGGCTTTACCGTCATCGTCACCGGCGGCGGCAGTGGCATCGGCCGCTGCACCGCTCACGAACTGGCGGCCCTCGGCGCGCATGTGCTGCTGGTCGGGCGCAAGGCCGACAAACTGAAAGCTGTCGCCGCCGAGATTGCTGAAGACGGTGGCAAGGCTGACTGGAGCACCTGCGATATCCGCGAGGAAGAAGCGGTTTCGTACCTGGTCAGCGAACTGGTCCGCAAGCACGGACCGATCCACGGCCTGGTCAACAATGCCGGCGGGCAATACCCGTCGCCGCTGGCGTCGATCAACCAGAAAGGTTTCGAAACCGTGATGCGCACCAATCTGGTGGGCGGTTTCCTGATGGCCCGGGAAGTGTTCAACCAGTCAATGAGCAAGCACGGTGGCGCCATCGTCAACATGCTCGCCGACATGTGGGGTGGTATGCCTGGCATGGGTCACTCCGGCGCGGCGCGTTCGGGCATGGACAACCTGACCAAGACTGCGGCCTTTGAGTGGGGTTATGCCGGGGTCCGGGTCAACGCCGTGGCGCCGGGCTGGGTCGCCTCCAGCGGCATGGACACCTACGAAGGTGCATTCAAGGCGGTGATTCCGACCTTGCGCGAACACGTGCCGCTCAAGCGCATCGGCACCGAATCGGAAGTCAGCGCGGCGATCGTGTTTCTGCTGAGCCCGGCGGCGGCGTTTATCAGCGGTAGCACTTTGCGCATTGACGGTGCGGCTAGCCTCGGCGGGCGGGCGTGGCCGATTCACAAGGCGACGAACAGTGAGTCGTACAACGGTTTTCATCGCGCGTACCTTCCGGACGTCCTCAAGGACAAGGAATAACCCATGCCGGTGATTCAGTCGCAACTTGACCCCAACAGCGAACAGTTCGCCCGCAATCGCGCGGCGATGCTGGTGGGCATCGAGCAAGTCCGAGCGCTCGAACAGAACCTGTTGAACAAGGCAGCCGAGGCCAAAACCAAGTTCGACAAGCGCGGGCAATTGCTGCCCCGAGAACGCCTCAACCTGCTGCTGGACCCCGGCGCGCCGTTCCTCGAACTGGCGAGCCTGGCCGGCTATAAGCTGCACGATGATAAGGACGGCAGCTCGGCCGGTGGCGGCTTGATCGCCGGTATCGGCTATGTGTCCGGCGTGCGTGCGCTTGTGGTGGCTAACAACAGCGCGATCAAGGGAGGGACCATCTCCCCCAGCGGTTTGAAAAAATCCCTGCGCCTGCAACAGATCGCCATGGAAAACAAATTGCCGGTGATTACCCTCGCCGAAAGCGGCGGCGCCAACCTCAACTATGCGGCGGAGATTTTTGTCGAAGGCGCGCGCAGCTTTGCCAATCAGGCGCGGATGTCGGCCATGGGCCTGCCGCAGATTACCGTCGTGCACGGCTCGGCCACGGCGGGCGGCGCGTATCAGCCAGGGTTGTCGGACTACATGGTGGTGGTGCGCGGCAAGGCCAAGCTGTTTCTCGCTGGTCCCCCGCTGCTCAAGGCTGCCACTGGCGAAGTCGCTACCGACGAAGAACTGGGCGGCGCCGAGATGCACGCGCAAATCGCCGGCACTGCCGAATACCTGGCCGAAAATGATGCCGATGGTGTGCGTCAGTACGCGAGATCGTCAGCCTGCTGTCATGGAACGATCAACTGCCGTGGCTCCCTGAACCGCAGTGGGAAGAACCGCTCTATCCCATCGATGAACTGCTGGGGCTGATCCCGGATGATCCGAAAAAACCTTACGACGTACGCGAAATCATCGCCCGTATCGCCGATGGCTCGAGCTTCCTCGAATTCAAGGTCGAGTTCGATCAGCAGACCGTTTGCGGTCATTTGAGAATCCAGGGTCGCACGTGCGGCTTTATTGGCAACAATGGCCCGATCACGCCCAAGGGTGCGAGCAAGGCTGCACAGTTCATTCAGCTGTGTGATCAGAGCCAGACGCCGTTGCTGTTTTTTCACAACACCACCGGTTCATGGTCGGCACTGAATCGGAACAGCAAGGCGTGATAAAGCATGGCGCCAAGATGATCCAGGCAGTAGCAAATGCTCGGGTGCCGAAACTCACCATCGTGGTCGGCGGTTCCTATGGGGCGGGCAATTATGCGATGTGCGGCCGCGGCCTCGACCCGCGCTTCATCTTCGCCTGGCCCAACAGTCGCACCGCAGTGATGGGCGGCGCCCAGGCCGGCAAGGTGCTGCGGATCGTCACCGAGGCCAAACAGGCCAAGGATGGCCTGGTGCCCGACCCGAAAATGCTCGACATGCTGGAACAAGTGACCGCGCAGAAACTCGACAGTCAGTCCACGGCGCTCTACGGCAGTGCCAACCTGTGGGACGACGGTTTGATCGATCCGCGCGATACCCGGACCTTGCTCGGGTATTTGCTGGATATTTGTCATGAGGCCGAGGTGCGGCCGCTGCAAGCCAACAGTTTTGGTGTCGCCCGGTTTTGATTGATCGTTCCCACGCTCTGCGTGGGAATGCAGCCCGGGACGCTCTGCGTCCCAAGAGCGGACGCAGAGCGTCCATTGAGGCGTTCCCACGCAGAGCGTGGGAACGATCGGGTTCGTCAGGAGAACAATAAAAATGATCTTCACCCAGGAACACGAAGCACTGCGTCGCACCATCCACCAATTCGTCGATCACGAGATCAACCCTCACGTCGAGGAATGGGAAAAGGCCGGGCGTTTTCCGATCCACGAAATCTTCCGCAAGGCCGGCAACCTTGGCCTGCTGGGGATTTCCAAACCGGAAAAATTCGGCGGAATGGGGCTGGACTACAGCTACTCGATTGTCGCCGCCGAAGAGTTCGGCACCATTCATTGCGGCGGCATTCCGATGTCCATTGGTGTACAGACCGACATGTGCACCCCGGCCCTTGCACGTTTCGGCTCCGATGAGCTGCGCGACGAGTTTCTGCGCCCGGCAATCAGCGGCGAGCAGGTCGGCTGCATCGGGGTGTCCGAAGTCGGTGCCGGTTCCGACGTTGCCGGGTTGAAAACCACCGCGCGCAAGGATGGCGACGACTACGTGATCAACGGCAGCAAGATGTGGATCACCAACTCACCGAGCGCCGATTTCATTTGTCTGTTGGCCAACACCTCGGACGACAAACCGCACATCAACAAATCGCTGATCATGGTGCCAATGAACACGCCTGGCATCAGCCTCAGTTCACACCTGGACAAGCTCGGCATGCGCAGTTCGGAAACCGCCCAAGTGTTTTCGACAACGTGCGCGTGCCGCAGCGCAACCGCATCGGCCATGAAGGCGCGGGGTTCATGATGCAGATGGTGCAGTTCCAGGAGGAACGCCTGTTCGGCGCGGCGAACATGATCAAGGGCTTGGAGTACTGCGTCGACAGCACCATCGAATACTGCAAGGAGCGCAAGACGTTCGGTATGCGCTGATCGACAACCAGGTCATTCACTTCCGCCTGGCCGAATTGCAGACCGAAATCGAATGCTTGCGG
>NZ_NKJI01000026.1 GCF_002277815.1 Pseudomonas sp. ERMR1:02 | reverse complement strand
GCGAAATCATCGGCCAGAAGGCGATGGACGTTTCCGCGACGGCGAAATCGCCCCGGGGCCGCTGGTGCAACCGATGAACAGATCGACGCCTTCGTCCGTGAAACCTTGAAAGCACCTACCACCCTTGCGGCTCGTGCCGCATGGGCGAAGACGACATGGCGGTGGTGGATTCCGAGTTGCGGGTGCACGGCATCGCCGGATTGCGGGTGATCGACTCCTCGGTGTTCCCGACCGAGCCGAACGGCAACCTCAATGCACCGACCATCATGCTGGCTGAACGGGCTTCGGATCTGGTTCGTGGGGTGAAAATGCTGCCGGCATCGGACGTGCCGGTCGGGCTGGTGGAGAACTGGGAGACCAGCCAGCGGTCGTCGTTGCCTGGGCGTAACGTTCGGGTTTGATCCCCAATCCCTGTAGGAGCGAAGCTTGCTCGCGAAGAGGCCGGCACATCAAACATTGATGTCGGCTGATACTCCGCTTTCGCGAGCAAGCTTCGCTCCTACAGGTGATCAAAGTCAGCTGAAAGATCTTTTGCTAGGCTAATGCTCCCCAAAACCGCAATGGAGCACCCTCATGGCTATTCTGGCCCTGCGCGCCGACGCTTCCCACATCGCAAAAATTGCCCCGCTTTTCGACGCCTATCGAGGCTTCTACGGCCAGCCTTCGAACCTGCCGCAATCGCGTGACTTCATCGCCGAGCGCATTGCCCGGGACGAGTCGGTGATTTTCTATGCCGAGGACGCCAACGGTGAAACGCTGGGTTTCGTGCAAATGTTTCCGACGTTTTCCTCCATCGACGCCCACCGCACCTGGCTGCTGGGCGATCTGTTCACCGCGCCCGCTGCCCGAGGCAAAGGCGTCGGCACGCTGCTGATGAACACCGCCCGCGACTTTGCGCGGTTGATGGGCGCCAAGGGCATGACCCTGGAAACCGCCACCGACAACTACAGCGCGCAACGGTTGTATGAGTCGTTGGGATATGCACGCGACCCGGGTTACTACACCTATTGCCTAAATCTAAAACACCCGGTGTAGGAGCCGGCTTGCTGGCGAAAGCGGTGTATCAGGCGATATATATTTGGACTGATGTACCGCCTTCGCCAGCAAGCCGGCTCCTACAGGTCACCGTAGGGCATCAACCCCGGTGTCACCAAACACCGGCCTGAAAAAGCTGCGCTCATAACTGAGAATACAGCGGGTTTCTTCTGCGTATTTGAACGCGGCGATGCATTCGGGGTCGTTCATCGACTGTTGGCGGTAAGTTTCGTAGGCCGCAAGGCTGGGGAACGTAAACATCGCCATGGCGATGTTGTTGGCACCCTCGGACGGCAGGAAGTAGCCGTGATGCTGGCCGCCGAATTTTTCCACCAGTGGAATCCACAGCTTGCCGTAATGCTCGAACGCTTCGAGCTTGAACGGGTCGAGTACATATTTCAGGTAGCACGTGATCATGTGTTTTCTCTCTGACAGGGTTAGTGGGTGGTTAAGGAGCAAAGCTTGCTCGCGATGGACGTCAACGAAAACGCAAGGCTGTCTGAATGATCGCGTTGTCCGGACATTTTTCGCGAACAGGCTCGCTCCTACAAAATCTGTTCCCGGGCGGCACGAACAAACTCAATGAAAGCCTTGAGCGTCGCCGGCACATGGCGACGGCTCGGGTAATAGAGGTGCAGTCCCGGGTAGTAGGGGCACCAGTCACCCAGCACTTGCATCAGGCTGCCGTTGGCCACCTGCGCCTTGACCATGTCTTCGAAGATGTAAGCGATGCCGACGCCCTGCAGCGCCGGGCCGACCATCAGGCTCACGTCGCCCAAGGTCAACGGGCCGTCCACTTCGATTTCCTCCTCGATACCGCCGCGTTCGAATTCCCAGCGATACAGCGCGCCACTCGGGAAACGATGGCGGATGCACGGCAGGCCATGGAGGTCTTCGGGTTTGTGCGGGACGGCATGCTGCTTAAAGAACGCTGGTGAACCCACGACCACCGAGCGCAGGTAGGAACCGATGGGCAAGGAGACCATGTCGGCCTCCAGCCGTGCCCCGAAGCGCACCCCGGCATCAAAACCGCCGGAGACCACATCGACCAGACCGTCGTCCGCCACGATCTCCAGTTTCACATCCGGATAAACCGCCAGGAACCGACCGGCAAGCGGCAGCAGCACCAGTTCCGCAGCCTGGCGACCGGCCGTGATGCGCAGGCTACCGGAGGGCTTGTCGCGAAAACTGTTTAGATCTTCCAGCGCATCGTCGATGTCACGAAAGGCGGGTTTCAACCGCGCATAGAGTCGATCGCCAGCCTCGGTCAAGCCAACGCTGCGGGTGGTGCGGTTGAACAGCCGGACGCCGAGGCGGTTCTCCAGGGTGCGCACCGAATGGCTGAGCGCCGAAGGCGTCACGCTCAGCTCCACCGCCGCCCGGCTGAAGTTCAGGTGGCTGGCCACACACAGGAAGATCGAGAGATCAGCCGCTGAAGGTGATTTCATATATGAATGCCCTTCACAAAGCCATGCAAAATTATTGGGATTATCACATCAGTAGTGGAGTTTTAAGGTTGCGTCAACTCATCAAGAAGGCCCGGCACTAACGCTCGGGTTGCTGACAGGAGGAGTTGAAATGCGTACTTGGTTCATTACTGGGGCTTCCCGTGGTTTTGGTACTCTCATCGCAGAACGTGCTCTGCGTGCTGGCGACGCGGTGATTGCCACGGCTCGCAAACCCGAAGAAATTACCGCCCGCCTGGGCGATCATCCGAACCTGCTGGCCGTGCGTCTGGACGTGACCCGCGAGGAAGAAGCGCATCAGGCTGTGGCAGAAGGCATCAAGCGTTTCGGTCGCATCGACGTGCTCATCAACAATGCCGGGTTCGGCGTGTTGGGGGCGGTGGAAGAAACCAGTGCCAGCGAGACCGAGCGTCTGTTCGCCACCAACGTCTTCGGTATGCTCAATGTGACCCGCGCAGTACTGCCGCACATGCGCCGCCAGCGCTGCGGGCATGTCATCAACATTTCCTCCATCGGCGGCTATCAGGCTTATATGGGGTGGGGTGTCTACGGCTCCACCAAATTTGCAGTCGAAGGCATCACCGAGGCGCTGCATCAGGAACTGGCGCCACTGGGCATCCACGCCACGGTTGTAGAGCCGGGCTTTTTCCGCACCGACTTCCTCGACGAGCAGTCGCTGGTAAAGACCGCGTTGAAATTGCCGGACTACGATGAAACGGTGGGTGCGATGCGCAAATACGCCGAGTCCGCCAACCATGCCCAACCCGGTGATCCGGTGAAGTTCGCCGAAGCCATGCTGGCCCTGGTCAACACGCCGAACCCGCCACAACGTCTGGCACTGGGCAGCGATACCATCGCGCGCATTGAAGCGAAAAATCGCTTTGTTGCCGAGGAGTTGGCGCAGTGGAATGAGTTGGCGTTGTCTACCGATTTCAAGGAGTGATGCAAAACGCCGAATCCCTGTAGGAGCCGGTATGGCCGGAGTTGGTCAGTTGGCAGGCAGCACCGGCGGCTTGTTCTGGTCCTTCAACAGAAAGACCACGAATTTGGCGGGTTTGTCCTGGCTGGCGTATCCGTTCCGTGCCCACCACCGAGAGCGCGACGTGATGTTTGATCCCGGCGGCCTTGGTGAGTCGACGCGTGTGGATCAGGCGCATTGATAGGCTAGTCTAGGCGCGCGGCAGCGCGACGTGCATTGGCGGGATAGACGGCAGGCTCTGATATCGCGCATCTGAAAAACTTCGGCATAGAGACCAGGTCATGATCAAATGGCGGCTATTGTTTGCTGTAGGCAACGCCTGATCTGGAGCTGTAAATGAACAAAGCGGCCGCGATGACCCTTGTCCTGACCCTCGGTGCAGGCCTGTTTGCCGCACAAGCGAACGCGCAGGGTGATGCCGAGGAGGGCGGGAAACTGTTCAAGCGGATGTGCGGCGGCTGCCATCAGATCGGGGAGTCGGCGCGGGCTTTTTTTGGTCCGCAGCTCAACGGTATTGTTGGGCGGACTGCGGGAAGCACTACGGACTATCAGTACTCTGACGCCATGATGTCATCCGGCATTGTCTGGACGCGGGAACAACTGGCGGCGTATATCGAGAATCCGAAGGCTGTGGTGTCGGGTACGCGGATGATTTTCTGGGGGATCAGCGATCAGGAGAAAATCGATGATCTGCTGGCTTATCTGGAGACCTTTCCAGCCCCGTGACATTGATCGTTCCCATGCTCCGCGTGGGAATGCAGCCCGGGACGCTCCGCGTCCCATCCAAAGCCGAACGCAGAGCGTCCGTTGATGCATTCCCACGCAGAGCGTGGGAACGAGCATAAAAGACGGCGATCTATTGCTTTTAACGACGCAAATTAGCGCAGTTATCCTGCTCCGGCTGCTTTGCGGTATACCACACGTAATCCGCACTCTCGGCGCTCACCGTCCTGCCCACCTCAGACAAAACAAGCACCGCATTACCCTGACCTGCACCAAGGTCTTTCAAGTGCAGCGGCACGCCCAGATCCTTGCGCACATGGAACGCCCCAGCCAGCAACACCGCAGGCGTCGGCGCTGCCAACAGGCGCTCGGCCATGCGCCGGTCACGCTGCTGCTGCACGGCGAGCATCGCCGGCATTTGCGTTTCGGGCAGCAAGCCGCAATGGGACTCGCGAATGTCCGCAAGCAATGTCGCTTGCACCTGTTGGGTGGTGGACGCTTCACCGGTGAGCGTCGGACGCTGTTTGTAGATCTGCATGATCTGCGCCCGATCCAGGTTGGCCGACAGCAACGGGAAGGGTTGGCGCAGGGCGTAGGTGACCAGTGCGCCGTAGACGCCCCAATCCCAGTTGGCTTGCCAGGACAGCGCCTGGTAAGGGTCGGCCGGTGGTTGGCCGGCACGGGTGGCGACCTGCGCCGCATCGACTTTGGCCTGTTGGTCGGGGTTGAGCATTTCCATCAGCAGACTGCCTTGCGGACGAAGTTTGGCCAGTTCGCGCAGCAGCCACAGTTGCAAGGCATGGTGATCGGGGTTGTCGTGTTGTTCGCCGACCAACACCCGTGGGGCGCCGGCCAGGCGTTCGACCAGCTCTTGCGGCGTCAGGGTGCGTCCGGTGGCGAGTTCGCGGATCACGCCCAGATCGGCATGATCCCGACCTTGCGGTGCAATCGCTGCCGGAGGTGGCGCTACGTAATGGGATTGGCAGGCAGTCAGCAGGCTGAACAGGCATAACAGCAGAGTGCGCATCGGTGTTCCTCTCTGGACGCTTATCAGCGCGCGATAATCAAAGGATGCCCGAGCTCCGGGTGCCGGTGAATCAGCACTTGCAGCCCATACACTGCCTGCACGGCTTGGGCAGTCAGGACCTCGTGCGGTGTGCCGTAAATGTGCGAACGACCTTCGTGCAACAACAGCAAATGATCGCAATAACGCGCCGCCAGGTTCAGGTCGTGCAGGATCACCAGCACCGCTGCGCCGCGCCCGGCAAAGTCGCGCACCGCTTGCAGAATGGTGTGCTGGTGCAACGGGTCGAGCATTGAGGTCGGTTCGTCGAGCAGCAGGGTCTGCCCCTCGGCGCCCGGCCACAGTTGCGCGAGTACCCGCGCCAGATGCACACGCTGGCGTTCACCGCCGGACAAGGCCAGATAACTGCGCCCGGCCAGGTGCAAAGCGTCGGCGGCACCAAGCGCTTGGGCGACGATTTCGGCATCGCGCACACGACCGCTGGCATGGGGCAAGCGACCCATGCCTACCACTTCATTGACCGAGAAAGCGAAGTTCAGGCTCGAACTCTGGGGCAGCACCGCCAGGCGTTTGGCCCGTTCCTGACCGGGCCAGTCAGCGAGCTGGCGCTCGTCGAGGCTGACCTTGCCTTCACTGGCCGGCAGCTCATCGCACAGGGCGGCGAGCAGGGTACTTTTACCGGCGCCGTTAGGTCCCAGAACGCCGAGAACTTGCCCGGTCGCAACTCGATATCGATGTCCGCCAGCACGGTGCGACTGCCGCGCCGGACCAGCAAGTTGTTTGCCCGCAGCATCAGGAACGCCCCCGTACCAGCAGATAAAGGAAGAAGGGTGCACCGATGAGTGCGGTGACGATGCCGATAGGCAACTCGGCAGGCGCCAGCAGCAGGCGGGCGACCAGGTCGGCCAGCAACAACAGGCTGGCACCGGCGAGCAAGGACGCCGGTAGCAACACCCGATGATCCGGACCGACCAGCAGCCGCATCAGATGCGGCACCACCAGACCGATAAAGCCGATCAGACCCGCTGCAGCCACTGCAGCACCGACGCCCAGCGCCGTGCACAACACCAGTTCCAGTTTGATGCGCTCGACATTGAAACCCAGGTGCCGCGCTTCGGATTCCCCCAGCAGCATCGCGTTGAGTGCTGCCGCGCGACGCGGCAACCACAACGCCACGCCCACCGCCACGATCAGCAACGGCCACAGACGCGGGTAGCTGGCGCCGTTGAGGCTGCCCAGGTTCCAGAAGGTCAGGGTGCGCAACGTGGCGTCATCGGCCAGGTAGGTGAACAAACCGACGCCGGCACCGGCCATGGCCGTCATTGCCACGCCCGCCAACAGCATAGTGGCGACGTTGGTCTGGCCATTGCTGCGGCCGAAGCGATACACCACCGCGGTGACGATCAGGCCACCGGCGAAGGCGCAAACCGACAGCAGATACGGTTCGATGGCCGGCGGCAAACCGCCGAGCATGCTGGCGCCGACAATGGCGAAAGCTGCACCCAGCGCTGCACCACCGGACACCCCCACCAACCCCGGATCCGCCAACGGGTTGCGAAACAACCCTTGCATGGCCACGCCAGAGAGGGCCAGCACCGAGCCAACCGCGATGCCGAGTAAACTGCGCGGCAGGCGGATCTGGCCGAGGATCAACTGCGCCTGTTGCGTGTCGCCGCCGTCAACCGGCAGCCCGAGCAGACGCAGCCCGGCCACCAAGGTATCGCCCAGCGGCAGGCTCACCGGCCCCAGGGCCAGGGACAGCCAGAACACCAGCACCAACAAAAGACCCAGGGTGATCAGCATCGGCCGCGGCCGAACGATGGCCGTCATTGCGCAAATCCAGCGGTACAGGTCGGCAGTGAGTTCATATGCATTGCAAGACTTCCTTGGTCGATCAGGACAGCGGCGGTTTCTGCCACGGCATGCCAGATGATGCCATCGACGCTATAAATGCGCACACGCGCAGCGGCGCACAACGATCCCGGTCATCGCTGGCTGCGTTCGCGGTGCTGTGCTTTTCTGTGTGAGCCGGTCGAGTTGCAGGTGGTGCCCATGTTTCGACCGGCACTGCACAACGATCAGGCTTTGCTGGCGGCCAGATAAGCGCCCAGGCGCTTGCCCATTTCCTCGCCCAGGGCCTGCAGTCCACTCATTGGCCGGACCATTACTTCGAAATCGACGATTTTTCCCTGCTCGTTGAAGCGGATCATGTCGATGCCCTTGAGCTGTTTCTCACCGACCCTGGCACTGAATTCGAGGATGACATTCAAGCCGTCGGCAGTCGCCAGTTCACGGTGGTAGGTGAAGTCTTCGAATACCTTGAACACCGTGTTGAGAATCATCGAAACCACCGGCGCGCCCGGATACGGCGTGTGCGCCATCGGCGAGCGGAACACCGCTTGCGGGTCCAGCAACGCGGGCAGGGCCTTGAGATCGCCGGTGCGGATCATCGCGTGCCACAGGCTCAAGGACTCAGAGGCTTTGGGGTGCAGTTGCAGTTCAGACATATTCAACTCCTGTTTTTTGTTGTTGTTCAAAGCTTGCCTGATGCGGTGTTACCAAGGTGTCGGGCAATCACCTGTGCGGCGTCGTCTGCCCAGACACTGTAGATCGCCGGGCCCGGATGGAAACCGTCCCGAGCCATTGCGCCGGCCACGGGCGCCAGACGGGTTGTCAGCATCGTACAGCGATCCGTGCGGTCTGCCAGCAGGGCGAGGCGTGCATTGAAACGCGCTGCCCGGTTGCCCAGGTACCAGCGCAGCGGTTGCGGCAATGCCGGGAACAGGTGCATCGGTGGCAGAGGGGAGATGACGATCAGCTTGACGCCGAACTTGTCGATCAGCATGTCCATCAACTGCTGTTGCCGTGCGATCCATTGCGCAGCGCTCAGGGTGCCGGTGACATCGTTGACGCCGATGGACAATAGCGCCACATCGAAGGTTTCTGGCGCGTATTGTTCGAGCAGTTCCAGCAGAGTTTGCGAGTCCAGGCCCGACTGGGCCCAGAGTTTCCAGCAGACCTGATACGCCTTGGCGAGGCGGCTGACTAACTGGCCGCTCAGGGCTTCGGTCTGTTTCGATGCCCCGACACCCGCCGCCGCGCTGTCGCCGAGGATCAACAAGCGCAGGGTTTCGCCATTGCCGGTCACGCCTTCGCGTTCGCCCTCGGCTTCCGGTAATTTCGGCGTGACCCGACGCGTGTAAAGGCCCTGCATCAGTAGTACGGGGCCGAGCATGATTTTGGCCAGGGTTTCGGTTTTGCTCATGCCGGGAGTTCCTGAGAGAGAAGTCGTAGATTCGCTTAAAACCCGGCCACGAAAAAGCCCGGCTGATCAGGCCGGGCTTTTCGGTGATGCGGTGTAGCGATTTACTTAGGCAACGGTGTTGCCTTGCAGGTGGTCGGAGCCATCGGCAGCGACGGTGTTGCCTTGCAGGTGGTCGGAGCCATCGGCAGCGACGGTGTTGCCTTGCAGGTGATCCGAGCCATCAGATGCAACGGTGTTGCCTTGCAGGTGGTCGGAGCCGTCAGAGGCAACGGTGTTGCCTTGCAGGTGGTCGGAGCCATCGGCAGCGACGGTGTTGCCTTGCAGGTGATCAGAACCATCAGCAGCAACAGCGCGTTTTTCGAGCAGGCGATCAGAACCGCCTTCAGCCACACGATTCTGGATCAGACGATCCGAACCACCTTCAGCCACGCGGCTTTCGATCAGACGATCCGAGCCGCCTTCAGCGACTATAGGTTGAGCAGAAGTAGCGGCGAAAGCGTTAACTGCGAAAACCGAGAAAGCGATGCTGAGGATGGTTTGGCGTTTCATGATCGTGTGCTCCGGGGTGTTATGGGTTGGTATGGAGCTGATGTTACGCCGTACAGTTTTTAAGAGAACTCGATTGAGTCAATGGTGACTATTGACGCAGTCAATGACTGCACGGACCCGCTCTTCGTAGGAGCCGGCTTGCCGGCGAAGAGGCCGGAACATTCAAAAATGATGTCGGCTGATATGACGCCATCGCGAGCAAGCTTTGCTCCTACAGGGCCATCATTGCTTCGTGACGCACAACTCACCCGTGGCGCGAATCAAGGCCTGGCCATGCAGGGCGTCCTTGATCAGACTGGAACGCTGTTCGGCCAGCCAGATCGGGCATTGCGGGTCATGGCGATAGGGCTCGAAGTCGGCGTATTGCTGCAACAGACGGGTTTGCAGCTCATCCAGTTTTGGCCGCAGTTGATTGAGGTCCGGTCGTGGCACGTCAGGCGCCTTGTGCGCCGCTTGCCATAGCGCGATCAATCCGTACTGCACCAGCTTGTTGGCTTCGATCTGCGCGGCAACGAGTTCGGCGGCTTCTTCCGGGTCCAGTTTGTGCTTGACGGCCTGCGTCCGCGCGTTGGCAATCACCAACGCTTCCCGGGCGGTATCCTGGATCGGTTTGCCACTGTCCCACTTAGACAGCGCCACCTCATCGGCCATGTTCAGGCGCTCGTTGATGGTCGACAGCAACGGCTGCAAGGAATCGGGTGCCGGGGAGGGCGTGGCAGCGTGGGCGACGCCGGCAAGTAAGCTGCAAAGCGCGCAGGTCAGCAGTAGCGGCAAGCGTGGGCAGTGGAACATAAGCAAACCTCTTGGGCACGGGACGCACATCAGGTCTTATGTAGCACAGCTGAGCCAGATGAACGATAGTTCAGCGGGCTCTTTCGTACAGGACCGATTCTGGTGCAGGCTTGTAACCTTATCGTTTTTGCCAAGGGAGGCGTAGATGAAAGACCGGTATGACGTAGCGGTGCTGGGCATGGGAGCGATGGGTGCCGCCGCCCTGTATCAATTGGCGAAAGCCGGGGTCAAGGTGATCGGCGTCGACCGTCACCATCCACCGCACGATCAAGGTTCAAGCCATGGCGACACGCGAATCACCCGGCTCTCGGTCGGCGAAGGCGCGCAATACCTGCCCATAGTTCGTAACTCCCACCGCATTTGGCGCGAGCTCGAAGCGTTGTCCGGTGAGTCGCTGTTCGAGCAGTGCGGCGTGCTGGTCATGACCTCCAGCCCCGACTATGACGCGAACGATCAAACCGACTTCACCCAGCGTACCCTGCATCTGGCGAATACCTATGGTATCGAGCATGAAGTGCTGTCGGCCGAACAGATTCGCCAGCGCTTCCCGCAGTTTTCCCCGGTGCAGGATAGCGCCGTCGGTTATTTCGAGCCCGGCGGCGGTTATGTCCGGCCGGAGCGCTGCATCGCGGTGCAACTCAAACTAGCCGAGGAACGTGGCGCAACGCTGCTCAAAGGCGAAACCGTCACGCAAATCACCTCGGATGAGCAGGGCGTGACCGTGCTCACCGACCAGCGCACGATCCGCGCCGACAAGGTAGTGATCAGCGCCGGCATGTGGTCCAGGGACTTGCTCGGCAAGCCTTTCGACCGATTGCTCCGGGTCTGCCGACAGAAGCTGTTCTGGTTCGAACTGGAAGACAACGCCCGCTTTGCCCCGGTGTCGCCGACCTTCATCTACTACCATGGCGGCGGCGATGCAGGCATGAGCTACGGTTTTCCACCTTTACCCGGCGAGGGCAGCCTGAAGATCGGCACCGAGCAATACAGTGAAGAATCCTCGCCAGACAGGTTGGACAGGACCATCAGCGAATCCGAAGCCAGTGACATGTTCGACACCCACGTGCGCGGTAAAATCGCCGGCGTCACTTCGCGGCTGGCCAAATCGGCGGTGTGTGCCTACACCGTCACCCCGGACAGCGACTTCATCATTGACGAGCACCCGACGCTGAAACACACCCTGGTGGTGTCCGCCTGCTCGGGGCATGGTTTCAAGCATTCCGCGGCGTTGGGCGAGGCGTTGGCGCAGTGGTGTGTGCGGGGGCGCAGCGAGCTGGATCTGTCGGCGTTTTCGTTGCGGCGTTTTGACGGGTTGCTGGATTGAACAGGTGGCTCACTCGGCAGTGAGCAAGCGCTCGATCTGCGCCAGCTCCCAGGTGCTGAGCAAACTCACCGGGTCGGTGCCGTAGCGCTGCCCGCCATCGAACGCCCGGCCGTCCGGGCACTGGCAATGCAGGCAGTGACGCAGATGAATCCCGTCGACATCGAGGGTCAAAAGCCAGCCCTCGATATCAACCTGAACCGGACCGGATTCGGGCTGTTGATCAACGCATTTGAGCAGGCGAAGGCCCAGGGCGGCGTCGCGCAATTGCTGGTAAACCTCGCGGGCGGTCAGGGGCGGCACAGGTGTCTCCGGTCATGGTTTGAATCGGGGGCTCAGGATAGTCGATCAAGGTGAAATGCAGCGAACACGAAAAAGCCCGGCTGATCAGGCCGGGCTTTTTGGGTGGTGCGGTGTAGCGATTTGTTTAAGCAACGGTGTTGCCTTGCAGGCGGTCGGAGCCATCCGCCGCAACGGTGTTGCCTTGCAAACGATCCGAACCATCAGCAGCAACAGCGCGTTTTTCGAGCAGGCGATCAGCACAGCCTTCAGCAACACGATTCTGGATCAGGCGATCCGAACCACCTTCAGCCACACGGCTTTCGATCAGACGATCCGAGCCGCCTTCAGCGACTACAGGTTGAGCAGAAGTGGCGGCAAAAGCGTTAACTGCGAAGACCGAGAAAGCGATGCTGAGGATGGTTTGGCGTTTCATGATCGTGTGCTCCGGGGTGTTATCGGTTGGTATGGAGCTGATGTTACGCCGCAGAATTTTTAAGAGAACTTCATTGACGTGATGGTGAACATCGACTGCATTGATAGGCCGAGCTGCATGCATCTCGTGGGCGTGATGAGACGGCGCAGCCTATCGTCGGTTCTGTCGTCCGGCCAGAACCGCGGGGGTATGCTGAACCTCCGCAAATTCCACGCTCTGATCGAGAGGATAAACCGATGCACGACTACTACGATTTGGGCACCTACAGCCGACCAGTGACCACCCGTTCGCCGCAGGCCCAACTCTGGTTCGACCGTGGACTGGTGTGGTGCTACGGCTTCAACCACGACGAATCCATCCGCTGTTTCCACAAGGCCCTCGAACACGACCCCGATTGCGCAATGGCCCACTGGGGCATCGCCTACGCCTCGGGCCCCAACTACAACAAACGCTGGGACGCCTTTATCGAGCAAGAGCTGAAAGAGGCCGTGGCTCAGGCCCGACGGGCGACGCAAACCGCGCTGGCGCATCTGGATGACGCATCACCGGTGGAAAAAGCGCTGATCCGTGCGCTGGAGCAACGCTACCAGGCTGAAGAGGCGGCTAGCATCGAGCAACTCTTCAGCTGGAACGATGCCTTTGCTGCGTCCATGCGCGATGTCTACCAAACCTTTGCCGACGACCCCGACGTGGTGGCGCTGTTTGCCGAAGCGCTGATCGATCGCACGCCCTGGCAATTGTGGGATCTGAAAACCGCTCAACCGGCAGCGGGCGCCGACACCCTCGAAGCCGTCGCCGTGCTGGAAAAAGCCCTGCAACGCATGGAGCAGCACGGCGACGCACCGCACCCCGGCGTGCTGCACATGTACGTCCACACCATGGAAATGTCGCCGTACCCGGAACGTGCATTGCGCGCCGGCGATGTGCTGCGTGACCTGGTGCCGGACGCCGGGCACCTGCGTCACATGCCGTCGCACATCGATGTGCTCTGCGGCGATTACCGCGGCGCCATGATCACCAATCACCGGGCGATCCAGGCCGATCGCAAATACCTGGAACAGGCAGGGCCGATCAACTTCTACACCCTGTACCGCAGCCACAACTACCATTTCAAACTCTACTCGGCGATGTTCCTCGGCCAGTACCAGCCGGCCCTGGAAGCCGCCAATCAACTGATCGAAACCATCAAGCAAGAACTGCTGCGCGTGGAACAACCGCCGATGGCCGACTGGCTGGAAAGCTTCGTGTCGATGAAGGTCCACGTGCAGATCCGCTTCGGCAAATGGCAAGACATCCTCGCAACACAGTTGCCCGACGACCAGACGCTGTACTGCGTGACCACCGCGATGCTGCACTACGCCAAAGGCGTGGCCTTTGCCGCCACCGGGCAAGTCGCCGCCGCCGAAACCGAACAACACCTGTTCCTCGAAGCCTGGGCCCGTGTGCCGGAAACTCGCTACCTGTTCAACAACCAATGCATCGACATCCTTGCCGTGGCCGGCGCCATGTTGAACGGGGAAATCGAATACCGCAAAGGCAATCACGACTGTGCTTTCGAACACTTGCGCCAGGCACAATCACTGGACGACAACCTGCCATACGACGAACCCTGGGGCTGGATGCAACCGGTGCGTCATGCACTGGGTGCACTGCTGCTGGAGCAGGGCAGGGTCGAAGAAGCCTTACAGGCCTACCGCGCCGACCTCGGCCTGGACAACACCCTTAGCCGCGCGTCCTGGCATCTGGACAACGTGTGGAGTTTGCATGGCTACGTCGAATGCTTGAAACGACTAGGCCGGGATGCTGAAGCGGCTGCTGCGCAAATCCGTCTGGACCTGGCCATGGCTCGGGCGGATATGTCGATTACCGCGTCGTGCTTTTGTCGGGTTGGGAAGGGGTGTTGTCAGTGACGCCCGCTGAAGGATTCAGTGTGATACCTCGCTGTATGCAAGGCACCGTCCACCAATACGCCGCCCTGGGCCTTCAGGCCAGCCAACGCAACGGCTTCATGCTTGAGGACATGTGGGTCAATTCCAGATGGCGCGATCACTTCTGCTCAGGGAGATGGTGGAGAGGCTTCCATCTGCTCCGTTGGGTGATGCGAGAACAAATATCAATGTGTGCATAGGCCGACTATCGATCCAATGTGAGCAAGACTTCGCTTGGGGCAAGCCCCGTGGGATCTGCTTTTGACGGTACCGGAAAATCCGAGCGATGCGGGATTCGGACTACACTCAGCCACGGACGCCGCAATCGGCAGCGGCGATTTGGATTCGATGACTTCGCACGAGTCGGCGCGGATGAAACCAGTCAAACGGATTGCCCTCGGTCTGGCGCTGACTGTCGCAAGCCTTTGCGCTCACGCTTATGAATCCGATCTTCACTATGGACTGACATACTGGCTGGCCACTCAAGCGGGCTACGATGCCCTCCAGAGCCAGGAAATCGCACGGCAAAACGAACTCACCGACACGGGCATGCTCGACGCCAAGCATGCCATCATCTGGGACCTCTGCATCTTGCAGGATGTAAAAGCCAGCTTGCAGACCCGAGCACTGCATTTTCGTGCCAAGCGTGAACCGCCGGCGAATCCGGCAGAGCGGCCGGTCAATTCCACCGCTGCCTACGCAATGGGGCAGTCGAACAGCATGATCGTCGAGGGCCATCATGAAGACCCCGATCTTCAGAGCAAATTCGGTCAGGCGCTCCACGGCTGGCAGGACTCTTTTTCCCACGCTGGCGTCAGCAATACCTTCTTCCTGTGCCCGGACAACTGGATCTGGTCGCATCCGGTCGACAAGGGCAGTGTGTTCTCGCACGCCGCGGATCAGACCTATATGGACGTGAAGAAATGCACGATGGCAGCCTCCAGCACCTATGACCTCCTGTTACGGTTTCGAGCACCGATGACACTCGGTACTCAACCCAAGGATTGGAACGACCTGGTGGCGCCGGTTGAAGCCTTCTGCCGGGCGTCGACCAAGGTGCAAAAAGCAGATTGGTTCAAGGCCGAGCACGTACCCCAGGCCGAGGCCATCGCGAAAAACACCAGCCTGGATGACGGCGGCCACAGTTTCTACAAGGCGCCCAGGATTGATTTGCGCCGTGGCGTTCCCTCGCTCAATACAGTTGCGGCGAACGTTCCCGAGTATGAGCAACAGGAACCAGGCTGGCTGCCGGCTATCGAGATAGATGAAAAACTCAAAGCGCTGATGATGAATCCGCAAACCCGCGCGTCGCCGCAGGCGCAAGCCTATGCTCGGGGATTTCTGAAGGCGTGGCTCACCGCACCGCCGGACAAACTGCCAGAAGCACTTGCACCGTTTCTGGGGAATAGAGTCCTCAGCCAGGATGACGAGTTCATCACTCGTTTGCGACGCCTGCGACTTAAAGACCAAGGGCATCCGCAGGCTGCGAATTTCAAATCAGGGCGAATCAACCCAGACGATTACGTTACGCTCAATGGCGACAACTGGACCACTGGACTGATCCCGGTTCGCGGGTCGAAAGCTCAAGCACTCGTCACGGACTGGGGAAATGAAATCCTGGTAATCGCCATTTTGCGAAATGCCCCCAACGAAGTGCTGATGGTCGTGACCACAGAGGACTTTGAACCCAAGGCGATATCGAATCTGATTTTCCACTGAGTTGTGCTGCGCGGGGAGACATTGACCCTGTGGCGAGAGAGCTTGCGCCTGTTGCGCCCGAGCACGGGAACGGTGCAACGGGCGCAAGCTCCCTCGCCACAGGGTCATTTGTTGGTTTTGGCTGGGTTGAGTCGTGTATGGAGAGGTCGGGGAGAGCGTAGCTGTTTGCCATCATTTTGGAGCGGGCGACGTCGTGCGCAGGACACTTTGTCCGAAATAGAGGCAAGTAATGCTGAATCGACAGGGTGGGGTTGGGAACTAACCGTCTTGCAATCGATCTCGCTTACAAACACGAAAAAGCCAGGCTGATCAGGCCGGGCTTTTTGGGTGGTGCGGTGTAGCGATTTAGTTAGGCAACGGTGTTGCCTTGCAGATGATCGGAGCCATCGGCAGCAACAGCGCGTTTTTCGAGCAGGCGATCAGAACCACCTTCAGCCACACGGCTTTCGATCAGACGATCCGAGCCACCTTCGGCGACTACAGGTTGAGCAGAAGTGGCGGCGAAAGCGTTAACTGCGAAAACCGAGAAAGCGATGCTGAGGATGGTTTGGCGTTTCATGATCGTGTGCTCCAGGGTGTTATCGGTTGGTATGGAGCAGATGTTACGCCGCAGGATTTTAAGAGAACTTCATTGATGTGATGGTGAACATCGATGGCATTGATAGGGCGCGCGACACACCTCGGGTGGCGTGATGATTCGCTACCGCATTGATTACATTGCGTATTAACAGTAATGCGCGATGACGCCGTTATCATCAACACAAATCACAAATACAGTGAGTCAAACTATTCTGTATTAAGCCGCGTCTCGCCCCGACTTTTAAGGTGTCTTTCATGATTCAGAACATTATGAAAACTGCTTGCCTGACAGCACTTCTTGTTGCAGGTGCGTCAATGCCACTCGCCCAGGCAGAACCATTGCCACTCGGTAAAACCGGTGCTTTACATAATGAAGACGTGGAGTGGCGCAGCTTTCCGGCTTTCCCCAAAGAAGTAAAACTGGCTGTCCTGGTCGGCGACCCCAGCAAACCAGCGCCCTACGTTGTGCGAGTCAAAGTGCCAAACGGCATCAAATTAATGCCCCATACACATCCTGAAGACCGTATCTATACCGTCATGTCAGGAGTTTTCTACATTGGTTTCGGTTCTGTCTTTGATCCGGATAAGCTGGTTGCTTACGGTCCGGGCAGCGTAGTGATACTGCCGGCTAATACACCACACTTCCACTGGGCCAGATCAGGAGAGTACATCTCGCAAGTTTACGGAGTCGGCCCGCTGGGCATTGAGTATATCGATAGTCATGATGACCCTCGTAATACTTCGAAGTAAGAAAAGCGAACAAAAAAACGGGTGCCTTTGGCGTAATGCCATTCAGCTAAGGAGCTGATCGGCCCCTTGTAGGAGCTGGCTTGCCAGCGAAGAATTCAAGAGCAACACGGTTAACCAATCAATACGCGCAATCGTTAACGATCATCGCTGGCAAGCCAGCTCCTACAGTGGATCATCTGTCCAATAGTGAGGAAAAAGGCAGGATGCCGGAGAGCGAGTGTGGAACCGGGAAAATGAAGCCTTACGCAGCCAAGTTTTGTGTTGGACACCTATACATCGGATCAGATCTCGGGTATTTGCGCCGACCAGTGTTTCATCTCTTCGGCAATAAAATGGTTAACCAAGTCGCTATACATTTTTTCGATTGCATCCGGGCTCAGGCCTTCCGCCTCAGCCCACTCACGACGTGTTGCAAGCATGCTGTTGAATCGCCCCTGCCCACGCACCGAGGCTGCAGAGGTCTTGAATTTCGAAGCTGCAAGTACGTACTGAAAGCGTTTACCCAGCAGCTTGATAACGGCCTGATCGAGGGCATCGATCTCGCGCCTGATGTCCTCCATTCCTGCACACTCAGCGGGTTGCAACTGGTTGGGAACTTCCATGTGGGTAACTCGTTTATTGAAGAAATCGTGAGATTGCTGATGTGTTATCAGAGATCTTACTTTCCCGAAAGGAGCAAAATTCCAGCCAAAATAAATCCGTCCCTTTATTCTGACGGCGCGGGTCTGTCTGCTGACTGAAGCCTGCCTGAAGGTGTCCCAGCATTCCGCCGACAGCGCAAGCGTCCGGTGCATCATGGTTA
Source organism: Pseudomonas sp. ERMR1:02 (assembly GCF_002277815.1). GTDB lineage: Bacteria > Pseudomonadota > Gammaproteobacteria > Pseudomonadales > Pseudomonadaceae > Aquipseudomonas. The sequence goes on along the minus strand of NZ_NKJI01000026.1, from coordinate 48,209 downwards.
CCAACGACGACGTTCTGACCTGTGACCGACCGCAGGATGCCGGGGCTGCATGATCGAGCCATCTGACACCTGTACCGAATGGAAAGTCTGCACATTTTATTTCACATACTGATCCGATTAATAAGCGCTAATTTATTGGCTTGCAGAAGTGATTTCGGCTCTTCAAACAAAAAAATCTGCACATTTTATATTGAGGCTAATGCCGATCAGTTACGCCGTAACACGCTCCTTGTAGCAGCTGGCGAAGCCTGCGTTCGGCTGCGCAGCAGTCGTGAAATGAGGCTACGCGGTGTTTCAGGAAAACCGCACGCGCAGGTTTTACGACGGCTGCGCCGCCGAACGCAGGCTTCGCCAGCTGCTACAGGCTGTGCGTTACGCCAGTGGCTACTGCACTGTGACGGGCATCAGGTGTTCTTCTGACCATTGAAGTGTAGGCGCCAATCAAAAGTCATGAAAAACCCGGCTGATCAGGCCGGGTCATTCGTGCGAACTGACCTGCCTGCTCTACAGCCTCACCGCAAAAAACCGGAGATCTGCTATTACATTAGTAAGCTACAGTTCACTGATGGCAGGCTGTCATAGGGAGGCCTCATGGTGCGAAGTTCACTTGTGCATTCGAGACTTTGTTTTTGTTTTTTAATGAGTGTTGTAACAATGGGGCTGACCGCTTGCTCCAGCAACGCACCCCCTAAACAAATCATTCGGCCACCTGAGGATGACAGTGAAACTTCGACTGTGCGTATCACTACCAATTGGAAAGAGCACGCGCTTAGCAAAGTGGGGTGCATGGAGCACGCCAAAGCAGTTCTGACACAAGCGAAATACTTTGTTGACGCAGGGGAACGCTCAATCTTTGGGTTGCGTGAAGGCATGACGTTTTCAATTCGCTGCGACTACGAAGGCGTTGCTTTTTTCGCCGTGGCTTATCGCCACAGACCCAGTGTTGAAACTCAGAATCGGATTATGGATGAGATCATGACGCGGTTTTAAGGAACTCAGGCCAGCGGTACAGGGTTTTATTATGTATCCATCGCGGCTCGAAAGTATGTATGAAGGTCAAAGCGTCACAGCGGGAGCAAAAGCCGGGGTCGGGCTTATTTAATGGTCGGGGAAATAACGGGCGCCCTCGGCGCCCGTTTTCATTTACTCCGCCGCCTGCGCCCGCAAACGCCGCCCAATCACATCCATCAAGTCACAACCATCCCTCAGTGGAATGGCCAGCAGTTTGGAAAAGTCCGATAACACCACCGTGTCGCAACCGATCTCGGCACGAAAGGCAATATTCTCCAACACCTGCGTAACCGCACGAATACGGTAATCCGCCGCGGCTTGCAGGACGTCGAGTGGGGCTTCGGTATCAATGAGCAGGGAGGCCGGAACCAGGTCGATACCGGTGAGGGGCATATATCGATTCATTTTGAAGATCTCTGTTTGATTGGCTTGAGGCCGTCACTCAGTCGTCGCCAAACGATTGGGTGGCAGCTGTGCGCAGGTTGGCGAACCGGCAACAGAGAAACCGGCAGACCCGCAGGTCTCCCGCGCACAGCCGCCATAACAGCGGCTTTGCGGGTGCGATGATACCTGCAATGAAGCGGATAGCTCTCGCATTCTCTGTGATCAGGTCGCCAAACCTGAATCGCCATTTGGGCGACGGAACAGACTATAAGCCGCCTCAGATCAGCAGGACAGGTGAGCACTTCCGAACTTCATGTAGGACCCACATTGATAAAACCTCAGACCTTTCACCTCACTTCACTGGAATTCCAAACACAGACCTGAGATGGTCATCGCCCCCGTGGATTCAGCCACCGAAGCTATCCTCTATCAACACGTCAGCACCCGAGACGGACCCTCAATGCAAACCCCACCCAAACCCCAACACCCCCTCTGGAAAACCTACCTCCTTTTCCTCGCCCCGATGGTCCTGTCGAACTTCCTCCAATCCATGTCCGGCACCGTCAACAGCATCTACATCGGCCAAATGCTCGGCACCCAGGCGCTGGCCGCCGTATCCGGCATGTTCCCGATCATCTTCTTCATCGCCCTGGTCATCGGCCTGAGTTGAGTTCACATTTTTTCATGAGGTTTTCAAATTGTCATCGGGCGGCTGGAATACGTAGCGAGCCGAGCCGCACAGTCATCACATTCTCGCTATTGGGAGATGCCGCTCCTCCGATGGATTGTCGTACTCATAGGCTTCAAGAGGGAGAGAAGCTATACTCCGTCGCCATGCACAATCCAGATCATATCCGCGAATTACTGAAGACATGGGTCACCCGGACCATGCCTCATACTGAAGATGATGTTTTCATCGGAGAGCTTTGCTTTATCAACAAAGCGAGGCGTGCAGACCTTGTTCACGCGAACGGGCAGCTGACAGCATTTGAAATAAAGTCGGCCGCAGATAGCCTATCCAGATGGGAAGGCCAACAGAGTGCGTATCTGAGTTGCTTTGATCAGGTTTGGCTATGCTGTCATTCCAAACATATAGAGAAAGCGTTTGACGTTACTCATAGGAGCGTCGGAATTCTTGTGGTTGACGATCTTGGGTCTATTGCTGTTGTTAGACGAGCCGCACACAACAAATTGCGTGACAAATTTACTCTCACAGGTCTTTTGTGGCGATCGGAGCTGGATGAAATCTGTAGGGAGTATAAGGTTAAAACAAAAAGTATTATGAAAATCAAAGAAGTGCGCCTCGAAGTGGCCGAGGCGCTTGATTGGGAACCTATTCGAGATAAGGTGTTAAATCGGCTTAAGGATCGTTACTCTGTGAGTCAAAATATGTCGTCGAAGGATACATTGTCGCCATTATCTTCATGCTGAAGAAACTGGAGCGTTGCGCAAATGTGCTGATTAGCTCTTAGCCCGTTCCATACTCCATTATTTCCATAGCGCTCATTCGTCTGGCTAATCCTTGCATACTCTCTGGTTGCCCAGCAAAATTCGTCTCCGTGGTAGTCGGGTAACTGACGAATATCTCTTGCTAGCTGAACGTAATTCTCAAACTCTTTATCTCTTCCAAGCCGCTTCAACCACCATTCATTAGGTGTGTAGTAACTTGCAAAAGGTATGACTGCCATGCCAGGGATATATTCCACAGCTGCGCCAGGGTTTGTTCCGGCGTAATCGCCATAAATTAAATTTATTGAACTGTTTAGATGTTGTGCTTCGGCTTGCCAAACGATGTCATGGCAAATAGCTGTGCTGGAGGTTCCCGCTTGAGGTTTCTGACTTGGGAAAGATGAGCTAAGCAAAGTTGCGCTATGTATCCCGTAGGTGACCAAAGTGGAAAAACTATGGTCGAGAGCGCCGCCATTTATAGTGGAGAATGGCGACCTATCTCCAAAATCTAGAATTACAATTATATTTTCCGGGTTTGCAATAGCGTCAAGAATGCTTATTGCTCTATCCCAGCTAGCTCCTGCTATTTCGGTAGAGCAAATTACTCTGATCGCGATGGTTTCAAAGTCTGCTAGTAGCAATCTTGCTTGTTGTATGATATTGCGTGGATTGTCTGTGTCAAGCCAGGATACAACTGGTATTAGTAAGTTGTTTGGAGCTTTTATTTCATTGAGCCAGGCTCGTTTGTTCTCGAAGTGGTTGGCGGGGTTGTGTAAGTCTCTTTCTGCTATGATGCCATCCGCGATATCTAGCGTAGATCTAGATATATCCATTAAATAAGGATGGTCGCCCCAGTTTGCAAGAAAATCATTCAGGTGGCGTTCTATGCCTCTCATATTAAGGAGCGGAGATACTAGTTGTTTTCGATGATCTTCCAGATTTATGAGCGCCTTTACATCATTTTGACCTACCTTCATACAGGGTATGTAAATCATAAGTACCTTCCTATGGTGGTGAGCGAAGCTCGACTTGAGCTGGATTGAGCGTAGGTGCCTTTTTCAAAACCGTGACTCAAGGGATGTGTCAGCGTATTTCTGTTTCAAGCCGTTGTAGCTAAGATCAGCAACCCTCCCAGCAGTCGAGACGGACCTCCATCCAATGCAAACCCCACCCAAACCCCAACCCGCTCTCTGGAAAACCTACCTCCTTTTCCTCGCCCCAATGGTCCTGTCGAACTTCCTCCAATCCATGTCCGGCACCGTCAACAGCATCTACATCGGCCAAATGCTCGGCACTCAAGCGCTCGCGGCGGTGTCGGGCATGTTCCCCATCGTCTTTTTCTTCATCGCCCTGGTCATCGGCCTCGGCGCCGGCGCGGGCGTGTTGATCGGTCAAGCCTGGGGGGCACGCGAACTGCATCTGGTGAAGGCCATCGCCGGGGCGACGTTGTTGTTGGGGGTGTTGATCGGGTTGGTGGCGGCGGTGTTGGGGAGTGTGTTTGCGCGGTCGGCGTTGTTGGGGTTGGGGACGCCTGGGGATGTGCTGGACGATGCGGTTTCGTATGCCCATGTGATGTTGTGGTTCATGCCCTTGCTGTTGGTGTTTGTGTTGTTCACGCAGTTGTTGCGCGGGGTGAGTGACACGCTGTCGCCGTTGTTGGCGCTGGTAGTGTCGACCTGTGTGGGGCTGGCGCTGACGCCAGCGTTGATTCGCGGGTGGTTCGGGCTGCCGATGCTGGGGATTCAGAGTGCGGCGTTTGCCGGGTTGGCGGGGAACCTGGCGGCGATGGGGTGGCTGGCGTGGCGGTTGATTCGCAAGGGGCATCCGTTGGCGCCGGACCGCGAATTTTTGGCGGCGATGAAGCTGGACATGGCGATTCTCGGCAAGGTGTTGCGCATCGGATTGCCCACCGGGTTGCAGATGGTGGTGTTGTCGCTGTCGGAGCTGGTGATTCTGGCGTTGGTGAACCAGCACGGTTCCCAGGCGACGGCGGCGTATGGTGCGGTGACGCAGATCGTCAATTACGTGCAGTTTCCGGCGCTGTCGATTGCGATCACGGCGTCGATCCTTGGGGCGCAGGCGATCGGGGCAGGGCGCATCGAGCGTATCGGGCCGATTCTGCGTACGGGGTTGATGATCAATGTGTGCCTGACCGGTGGGCTGGTGGTGTTGGGGTATTTGCTGTCGCACCGGTTGCTGGGCTCGTTTCTCACCGAGGAGGCGACGCTGAACATGGCCGACCATCTGTTGCACATCATGCTCTGGAGCCTGCTGGTGTTCGGCTTCCAGGCGATTATTGGCGGGATTATGCGCGCCAGCGGCACGGTGATGGTGCCGGTGGCGATTTCGATTGTGTGCGTGGTGGGCGTGCAGTTGCCGGTGGCGTATCTGCTGGATGCGCGGTTCGGGTTGCAAGGGGTGTGGATGGCGTTTCCGGTGGCGTATCTGGGGATGCTGGCGTTGCAGACGCTGTATTACAAGATGGTGTGGCAGCATCAGAAGATTGAGCGGTTGGTGTAGGTGGCAGGCGTGACCAGGCTTGATGCCAGGTACTGTCACGCCGACAATTGATGGGTGGGGGAAGTGCGAACCGACAGGCGTGATTGCCTGGGGAGGTGTTCAAATGAGTCCCTTATCACAAACCATCCTGCAGGACCGCGCCGCTGCCGGTCGACGTTTGGTGGAGTCGTTGCTCGAGTACGCCCACCGTCCGAATGTCATCGTCCTTGCCTTGCCCCGTGGCGGAGTGCCAGTGGCTTATGAGGTGGCCACGGCCCTCGGCGTGCGACTCGATCTGATGCTGGTGCGCAAGCTCGGCGTGCCGTCGAACCCGGAGTTCGCCATGGGTGCGATTGCCAGTGGTGGCATTCAGATTCTCAATGAACATGCACTGCGGGCACATCCAATCGAGAAGGCCGCATTCGATGCCGTGGTCGCTCGGGAAACCCAAGAGTTGGTGCGGCGCGAACAGGTATATCGCGGATCCCGCGCGCCGCTGCAACTCAAGGATCAGGTGGTGATCCTGGTCGACGACGGCCTGGCGACCGGCGCTTCGATGATGGCCGCGATCGAAGCGGTACGGGTGCAAGCGCCGGCGCGCATCGTCGTCGCCGTGCCCGTAGCCCCGATTGAAACCGCCGAGGCGTTGCGCAGAGAAGTGGATGAACTGATCTGCCCGCTGATCCCCGATTGGCTGATGTCGATCGGCTATTGGTACATGAATTTTTCCCAGACTTCGGATAAGGAAGTCATGGACTTGCTGCAGCGGGCGTGGCAGCGAGAACCCGGGTAGGCTGGGATGCGTTCGTGAATGACCAGATGTTTTTGGTTCGACGCAGCCATTCCTGGCGTTCTGCGAGACCGATCAAGCCTCCATTGATAGCCAGTGTCACTTTGCGAATGCTGTCTTCATCGGCCAGTCCATTGCAGTTTTTGGCATCCCATTCTGCCGCCGCGATAGCCACGCACCACTGCGCGCTGATGACCTCGTCTGGTAATGCGCTGAAATCCGGTGCGTCTGCTTGCCACTGGCGTAGCAGTTGCGTGGCCTTGACGTAACTCTCCTTGCCTGTGAGCTGCAGCAACCCGCGACCTCGATAGTTGAAACCATCGTTTGTGTCCTTTTGATTGCCCATGCGATCTCCATAGACCGAATTGGCCAGTTTTTCCGGGTTGTGTGCGTACTCTTGAGGGTCGAGAGGGCCATTGGGCAGGAAGCGGCTTGGCCAGACTTTGGGCAGTCGCTCCGGGCTGTAGTTGAGGTTTTCGAACTGGATTGTAAGACCCCCGCATTCGTGCAGAACCTGGGCCATGAAATGCGCGACACGCAAGGAGTTACCGGAAATATCGTAATGATCGAGGACAGGTTGGCTTTGCTCGAACGCCTCGCGGTAGCTGGTTCTTGCACTGGGTGCAAGCTTCAGTATTTGCGCGAGGTCTACTTGAATGCTCATGACTGCCTCCATCGACAATGCAGGCTTGAATAAAAAGGGGTTGAATGAGTTGTATCTTTGTCGATAACTAACGCCTGACTAATTATAGTTTTGTCGGGGGTATCAATTATTCCAAATTGACCTGATGTTTATATCTGCAGGATTTGTTCGGATAGGTATCGGTATCTATAGTCATTGAGTTGTCGATACGCACCACTTCTCATCGCGCGAGCCCCGTCCGGAGAGTTGCATGAGCCCTCGTTTTTTGCCTTTCACCGCACTGGCTGCCTTTCTAGCGTTCGGTGTCGTCCCCGGCGTTTTCGCGGTCCAGTACACCAACGTGAATCCGACGGCCAGCACCATCAGTTTTACCTACAACCAAATGGGGTCGAGGGTCTACGGCACCTTTAGCAAGTTCGAAGGCGCCCTCGATTTCGATACCCGCCACCCCGAAGCGGCCCACGCCAAATTGACCATCGACCTGGACAGCATCGATGCCGGCAGCAGCGACGCCAATGAAGAACTGCAAAAGCCTGCGTGGTTCGACACTGCCAAATATCCGGTGGCGACCTTTGAGTCGATCAGGTTCAAAGACCTCGGCAACCACCGCTACCAGATCACCGGCAATCTCACGCTGCGGGGGGTTACCCGCGAAGTGGCTGTACCGGTGTTGCTGAAGGCGGAAAACGCCGTCGGCATATTTGATGGCAAGCTGACCCTCGAACGCAATGACTTCAAAATCGGTGAGGGCGAATGGGCAAATACGGTGGTGTCCAACGAAATCAATATCCGCTTTCGGATGGTCGCGCCGCAGCGCTAGCGGGCGTGCCGGGGTAGTCAAAAGTGAAGGGAGAGGAACATGCCGAAAAATATCATTGTTGCCTTCGACGGAACCTGGAACTTGCCTGATCAGAAGCCGGAGATCGACGGCGATGCCAACACCAATGTGGTCAAGCTCCATGATGCGATCCTGGCCAGCCAAAAAGACGGGACCGTTCAGAAGAAAATTTATATCGCCGGCGTAGGCACCGATTGGTACGACAAACTCGAGGGCGGGGCATTCGGCGTTGGCCTGTCGAAGAAAATCAAGGAAGGCTACGTTGAATTGGCCAAGAACTACGAAGAGGGTGATCAGGTTTTCATTTTCGGTTTCAGTCGCGGGGCCTATTCCGCGCGAAGCCTGGTGGGGCTGATCCGCAACGTCGGGTTGCTGACGAAAACGCACATCGATCGCATCGATGAAGCGTACAGCCTTTACCGCACCCGTGATTCCAGCGCGGATACGGAAAACGCCAGGTTCTTTCGCCAGAGTTACTCCCGGGAAATCGATATTCACTTTCTGGGTGTCTGGGATACGGTCGGTGCGTTAGGTGTTCCGTTCAAATCGGCTGAGTGGTTCAACCAGGAATTTTATGAGTTTCACGATACGGAACTCAGCGGCATTGTGCGCAATGCCTTCCATGCAGTCGCCATTGATGAAAATCGGGTCAATTACGAATGTACGCTTTGGGACCCGATTGCCAAGCCGAATCAAGTCATGGAGCAGGTCTGGTTCTGCGGAGCGCATGCCAACGTGGGGGGCGGGTATACCGATAACAACCTGTCGGATGTCCCGCTGCGCTGGATGGCCAGCAAAATCATGGACTGCGGTCTGGAATTGAACCCGAAGAAAATCCCCAAGCAAGCGAATGCACTGGCGGACATCACTGACTCCTATGAAGATTTCCTCGGTGGTACTTACCGACTGTTGAATGCCCGGTACTTCCGGCCTATCGGCAAAACGCCCTTCGGCCAGGAGTGCTTCGATGACAGCGTGCAGCAGCGGGTTGTGGCTTCATCGACGTATCGACCGAAAAATCCCGTGGATATCTACTTGGTCGGCACTTATATACCGGTGAACAAAATCGGCTGATCTGCGGCGCACCGGGTAAACCCAACCTCAGTACCATCATAAAAAGTGTCCCGGCGCCCAATCCACATTGCATGGACCGGGCGCCAATCGAATCACCTCATTTCGCTGTTATTGGCGCCGTCACCGACTTGCCGAAGGTCGAGTTGATGGTGACGGTCGGGCTCGGAGTCGGGCCAGCACCGGTGGTGCTGGCCGACACCCTCCAGCGAGCCCCGGTGCCGGTTGGCGTGAGGATCGCATTACCGAGGTTGAGCGGCCCGGAGGTCGTCGTCGCCGTGACCGTCAGGGTGTTGCCCGTACCCCGTGACGTGGTCCCGGCCAGGTCCCAGGTGTAGCGGTTGTTGCCACGCACCGTGACGGTCGCACTGGACACCACCAGGTCTTCGTTGACCACCGGCGCCGGGGTCACCGCCACGGATACGGTTGCCGGTGGCGATACCGCGTCCTTGGCATCGCTGGCCTGATAGGTAAAGGTCGCGGTGAACGGCGCGGCGGCGCTGGCTGGAGGCGTGTAGATCACACGCACACCGTCGGTGGTGACCGTGCCCGTGCCCGAATCCGGCTGACTCAGGCCCACCACTTTAAGTGGCAGGTTGCCGTCCGGATCGGTGTCGTTGGCCAACACGTTGATGGTCACCGGCTGCCCGTTGGCGCTGGCAGCGCTGTCGGGGTTGGCCACCGGTTTTTTGTTCTCGCCTTGGTTGTCGTCATCACCGGTTCCACCGGTGCGGAAAGTCGGTAGCGCCACGGAGTTCACGTAGGTGACACCGTCCCAGCCGGGCAGCGGCGTTGGCATCAACTGGAACTGACCGGGATGCTCGGCATCCCAGCGCAGCAGCATCGAATTGTCCTCGTGCTGGGTGTTGTGGCAGTGCTCCATGTAGGTCCCGGCGAACTCGCGGAAGTGAATCGCCATTTCCACATCCACCGAACTGTCGATTTCTTCGCCGATGCGGTACACGTCCTTGCGTGCCCATTTTTCCCATTCCGGTGGCGCCTTGCCGTCACGACTGAGGATCACCCCTTCTTCAAAATGCACGTGCACCGGGTGTGACCAGCCGTTGCCGCCGTTCTTGATTTTCCACACTTCCAGAGTGCCGTCGCCGGAGAACCCGGCATCCGTCGGGCCGGTGGCCAGTTGCGGGGCCGCGCTGATGCGCCGCGGGTCCATGTTGTAGCCCATCCCGCCGTCGGTCTTGACGGTCCATGGGGCTTCGTCTGTACCATCGGAGCGACCGAAAATGAACTCACGATGCCGCGCAGCCTTGAGTTTGGCCTGGTCTGCCACACTGTCGCGATCGACGGTCAGCGGGATCATGATTTTGCCCGCGGCCTTGCCCGGTTTCGCTGGCTCGTAATCGGCCGGGTTCATGCTCACATCCGTGCCGCTATAAGGCTGCACCACCAATTGCAGGAACTTGCCCACCACCGGGTCGCCTTTGTCCCACTGCGGCCCTTTGCTGCCCTGCTTGAGCACCGCTTTGTATTTTTCGGACAGCACGTCGGCCAGTTTCAGCTCATTCTTCTCCGGGCCTTTGCCGGTCTTGTGTTCCATCAGGTTGACGAAGTACAGCTTGTCGCCGGTCTTGATCCCGTTTTTCGCGAAGTTGACGATGATGTCGTAGCGTTCGGCAATGGCTTGGGTCGGCAGGATGGCGTTGTGGTCCTGCTTATCGCCATCGCCGTCCAGGTCCATGCTGCCGTCGAACGGCACGGCGTGTTCCATGAGGTTGCCGTCGTTGGCGATCATGTGGAACGGTACGCGGGCGTAGGACACGCCGGAGCCGGATGGCCCCGGGAATTCGCCGCCGTTACCGGCAATTTCACGCACCACGGCAATCTTCAGATAACGCGACACCGAGCCATTGAGGATGCGGAAGCGATAACTGCGCGCGCGCACTTTCAGTTTTGGCTGGTACTGCCAATTGACCAGGATCTGATCGCCGAGGAAGCCGTCGGTGTTGAACGGGTTGAACCACAACTGACCATTTGCGTCCCAGGCCTTGTCGGCCACCACCAGGTTGACGTCGTAGTCGCGGTTACCCCACGGCAGTGCCGAGCCACTGGGCAGGCGCAGGTTGACGCCGTCTTCCAGCGCTTCGTTACCGCGATCCAGTGCGCTGTAGTAGTTCATCATCACCGCATTGCCCTTGTAGACGTTCTGCGCAGTGAAATCGAGCATGTGGTCGTGGAACCAGTGGGTGCTCATGGTTTCGCGCCAGTCGCCGCGGATCTTGATGCTGCCGTTCTGGCAGGTTTTCAGGCCTGGCGTGGCGTCGTTGACGTACAGCGTTTCCCCCGGCGAGCAAGGGAACGCCGCGCGCGGGTCATGGGCGTCGGTGTTGATGGTGTCGTAACCGGCCAGTTGCATCGGCCAGCGATAGTCGTAGTACTGCCCCGGAAAGAAAAATGCGTTGGCATAGCCATCGCTCTCGGCCGGGGAGTGGCCGTTGTGTTCGTGGGTGCTGATGGTGTGCAGGCCGAAACCCATGTTGGCCGCAGGGTCGATCGGCAGGGCGTTGTAGTGACGCATCAGCAACGGTTGGCCGTAGCGGACCATGAGCAGTTTGGGCGGCACGGTGCCGTCGAACGTCCACAGCGAGTTGTGATTCTGTATCGGCATATTCGAATGGAATCGTACGTCGATGCCCTTGGTGGTGCCCGCCGTCGCCGGAATGTCGGAGGTTTGATAGTAGAGCCCGCCTGGACCGAATTCACCGACGGCGTAGTTATGCAATTGCTTGCGGTCACGCAATCCCAGGTTGGTCCTGGCGCCGGCTTGCACGGTTTTGTAAGCGTTCTGCGGGTAGAACTCGTTCCAGCGCTGATGCGACCAGCCTTTTCCTGGCGGACGACCTTCGGCCGGCGAACCTACCGGATGGCGGTTGAGGAAGGCTTCGATCTGCGCCTTCCAGGGGTTGCGGTCCAGCACGTTGGAGTACTGCGACGGATACGGAAACAACCCCGGTTGACGCATGAAGGCATCCAGCGCGGCACTGGAAGGGCCGCTACGGGAGACGAAGTTCGGGTCTTGTTGAGGTGCCGGGCCGACGGTGGGGACCGGGAAGGTCAGGGTCGGTGGCGGGGTCGTCGGGTCGAGTTTTTCCGGGCCGAACTCTTCGAACAACAGCAGCTGCTGGCTGAACGGCTGAGCCCCGAACAACGGGCTGGGTTTGCCGTTGGTGGGAAAGTTGAACGAGGTCTGCGCGGTCGGTGGCAGCACGTTGTCGGCGCGTGGTGTGTCCCGGTCGCCAAACACGCCGTTGGGCAGGGCAATCGCGCCCTGGTTGGCCGGCGGCATTGTTTTCAAAGCTTCCAGCGCGGCCTTGGGGTCGGCGGGCGGATTAGAGTACGCCGACGGATCCGTTGGTGGCGGCTGGCTGACATCGTCCAGTGGCGCCGCACTGACCGAGGTCATGCTGGCGGTGATAAATGCCACGCAGGCCAGACCTGACCTGCGTAGGAGTTTGAATGGGCAGTACTGCGATATGACAACTTTCATTTTTGTTCCCCTAGCCTCATGCCGAAATCGGCGAAACCCGCCATCCTCCGTTCGGACGATAGCTGCGGGTAAAAGGGGCCAGTGCAACTGTTGGGCCATCACTGAAATGGGATCCAAAGCTCAAGTTTAATAATAACTTGTCTCAGTTGTGTGTTAAGTCAGCAGTGGGGCATATTCCTCATTTGCGGGGAAAATCCGTTATTTCATTGGGTTGCTTTCACCACTCGCGGGTAGGCCTGAGTCCCCCAACACTGGAACTTCAAAGCGAGTCCTTCGGCCAGTCGCGCTATCATAGGCAGCCGTGCCACCCACGCTTTGTACCGGAGCCACCCCCCCGCAATGCCCCAGATCACCCACTTCAAAACCCCGTGCCCCGAGCACATCAATAGCCAGATCCTGCAGATGGTGGTCGATAACCTGACCGATATCAGCATGGTCGCGATCCCACCAAGCAATCTGTTGTACAACGTGTACCAGTACGCGATCGGTTTTGAGGTGCACCTGTATCTGGAGGCGTTGAACGGGGCGAAAGGGATCGATGTGGAACTGATCGTTGCCACCGATCTGGACGACCCTGAACAGGTCATCGGTTTCCTGCTGTACCTGCCGGTCAAGGACGATCCCGAGGCCTGCGGCGTGGCGTATATGGCGGTGCACGCCAGCCATCGGCGCCAGGGAATCGCGCGCCGGATGCTGCGCGAGATGGTCGGCCGCTACCCCCATGCCGAACTGACGTGCGCGGTGGCCAAGGTGCCGTATTTCGAGGCGATGGGCTTTCAAGTGGTAGGCGTGCGCGCAACCCAGGTGTTGATGAACACCCGCGACCACGGCAGCGACGGCTTGATGGCGTTGCTGGACGTGGCACCGATTTACAGTTCGCTGGAGGTGCGGCAGATTCATACGTATCTGCTGCAAAAAAACGGCAAGCGGGCAATGCTCGATGCGGAAAAACAGCGGGATCGGCACCTGGATCAATTGACCCGCAAGGCCAGTGAGTTCGTTCGCGAGCGGTTGGGCGAGGATGCAGTGCCGGCCAACGGGCCTCGACTTCGGTTGGTCTGATCGCGGTTAATTTAATCCACAGATCCACTGTAGGAGCGAGCTTGCTCGCGATGGTCGCCAACGAAAACGCGGGCTGTCAGGATGAATGCGTTGCCCGGACGTTTTTCGCGAGCAGGCTCGCTCCTACAAGGGGATTTTGGTGGTCTTGAAGATGCAAAAAGCCCGGCCTGGTGCCGGGCTTTTGAGTGTCTGGATTTCATGCGGTTAAAAAAGAGCCTCAAAGCTCTTTGATGGGGAGAAGTGGAGCCATTGAGGCTCAAGATGCGCATGAAGCAGGCGGTGAGCTTGATAGGGGTTCAATGCACTCACCACCTACGCAACGGCTTGGGCAAGCAAGCGGCTGCGCATATCCATCGTAGAAAGTTGGGGGTTCGCCCTCAAGTACCGCTAGTCGAATCCCCCCACAACTGTCAGCTTCTGCGATTACGTTCACCCGGCCAACCGGCCTGATCCAGAGCCTTGAGCAGGGTTTCGGCGTCCAGCCCCGGCACGGCATGCCCATTACCTTCGGTCGTTTCGGCGGCCAGCAGGGCGTTGATGATGGCTTCCTCCACGGCTTCAGTGGCTGCCATGAACAATTCGCTGATGTGATCGTTATTGACCATGCTCAGATTGTCGGTGGTCGGTGCGCGTTTGCTCTCGTAGGCGGCGGGTGGCACGTGGGAATTACCGGTGGCGAATGCGATGAAAATGTCGCCGCTGTGGTCCTCATTTGTTCCAGTAGAGCCGCCCGTCGTCCGGTTGCTGCTCACGATCCACCACGATCAACGCATCACGCACCACGCCCAGGCTGTGGGTGTTGGTAAAGGCGATCGGGCTGGTCAACAGACCGGCCTCGCGAATCCACTCAAGCCCCGTGGCGTCGCCGTTGCCGTTGAGCACGTGGACGCCGGCAAAACACGGCTGCTGACTGGTGGAACCAGCACACGGTTCGATCACGGTGACGCCAGTCAGGATGTCACGACCCTTGGCGGTACGACCTCGCACACTGCAGTGGCCGACCCGCACGCCGGGTACATCGGTGATGGCGTTTAGAGGGCCAGGTTGCAGTTGGCCAAACTGAATGTTCAAGTCGCGGGCACGTGGTTTCATGGGCAGCTCTCTTTTTTGATTCGTGGCAGAAAAAATCGTCTGGTTCGTACACGGAACCTGTAGGAGCCGGCTTGCTGGCGAAGGCGGTGTATCAGGTACAGAAGATGTCGACTGACACTCCGCCTTCGCCAGCAAGCCGGCTCCTACAGGGATTGTGGTTGGGCTTACTGGCCGTTTTTGACCTTGCTCCAGATCCGCGTACGCACGCGCTCGGTAGCCGGCGGCAAAGGTTGCAGGGTGAACAGCGTGGCCAGGGCTTCGGCCGATGGATAAACGGCGGGATTGATGCGGGTCGCTTCGGACACCAGGGCGGTCGCGTTGCGGTTGCCGTTGGGGTAGTTGAGGGGACTGCTGACCGGGGCGATGACCTCGGCGCGCATCAGGTAGTCGATGAAGGCGCGAGTCGAGCATCGCCACACCGCACTCGCCGAGCTTGGTCAGGTTTTCTTCCTTGAACACCAGGTCCCAGGAATCCACCGGCGCCTTGTCGCCGAGCACGGCGCGCACCTTGTCGATGTGCCTGCTGTGCGTGCGCGACTGGGTGCTGGCTGCCGTTCGCCGACACCTGAAATTGCTGCCGCCTGAAGGCCCGATTGCCGAGCCGGTGGCGGGTGATCTGGCAACCCTGCTCGACCGCTTCGACGCGCGCCTGTCAGTGCGGGAAATCGAAACTGCACGGCTGATTCTCCAGGACTTTTCCAGCAAGGCCATCGCCCAGCCAATGGGCATCTCCCCGGAGACGGTGAAGGTGCATCGGCGCAACCTCTATCACAAGCTCAATGTGAACGGGCGTGGTGAGTTGTTTGCGTTGGTGTTGCAACCGCGGTGATAGACCTTCTCCCTGTAGGAGCGAGCACGCTCGCGATGGTCGTCAACGATGACGCTGGCAACCTGACACTCCGCGGTGTTCTGTCGTCCATCGTCGGAACGCCGCCCGGAGCATGCTCGCTCCTACAGGAGCCTGAACACCAACGCCTTCAACCCACACTCGACATCGGCATCCGGAAACTCCGGTGGATTGTCCAGCCGCTGCTCGAACCGCAGGCCTGGCGCTTCGCGGGTAACGCCCTCGATAAGAAAGTCCGCACCGAACGCCGGGTCGTTCATGCAGGCCAGTACCGTGCCTTGCGGGCTGAGCAATTCCGGGAGGCGGCGCAGTACGCGCTGGTAATCCTTGGTCAGCAGGAAACTGCCTTTCTGAAACGACGGTGGGTCGATGATCACCAGGTCATACGGGCCCTTGCCGATCACCTTGCCCCAGGATTTGAACAGATCGTGCCCCAGAAACGTGACCTTGCTCAGGTCATGCCCGTTGAGCCGATGATTGTCGCGGCCACGGCTCAGGGCCGGGCTGGACATGTCCAGATTGACCACGTGCGTCGCGCCACCTTCGATGGCCGCCACCGAGAAACCGCAGGTGTAGGCGAACAGGTTGAGCACCCGTTTACCCTGGGCGTTGTCCCGCACCCAATCGCGGCCATAGCGCATGTCGAGGAACAGACCGGTGTTCTGCTTGCGGCCCAGGTCCACCCGGTACTTCAAGCCGCCTTCGGTGATGGTCAGTTCGTCGATTTCTTCCCCCAGCAACCATTCGGTGGTGCTTTGCAGCAGGTAGCGATGTTGCAGCAACAGCGTATGGGCGCCGGATTGTGCCCACTGCACTGACTGGGTGATTGCCATCAGCAACTGCTTCAAATCGTCCAGCTGCGACGCTTGCGGCTCCTTGAACAACGCTACCAGTACCACGCCCTGCAACCAGTCGACAGTCAATTGCTCCAACCCCGGCCAGCAGCGGCCACGGCCGTGGAACAAGCGACGGGTTTCGGCAGGGGCGGCCGCCAGGGCGGTCAGCAGGTGCTCGTTGAGCGTGGCGAGGGCTTCGGTGTTCATTGGTCAGGGTCGGCAATTTGCGGGGGGCGGCATTTAAACATAGTTGAGCCCTGGTCGGAGCACCAAAACCCCCTGTAGGAGCGAGCCTGCTCGCGAAAAACGTCCAGACAACGCGTTCATCCAGACAGCCCGCGTTATCGTTGACGTCCATCGCGAGCAGGCTCGCTCCTACAAGGGTTCGTAGGGCAGTTATCACAAATAATTTAACTCTGCGTGAGGATTTGGCGATCTTGTCGCTCACATACTCGGCTCCAACGAACAACAACAAGGAGCCCGGACATGTCGCAGTCAACTGCTTCACCCAAGGCCAGCCACCCACGCTGGCTACGGCTCACCCATTGGCTGAACGCACTGGCAGTGCTGGTGATGGTCACCAGCGGTTGGCGCATCTACAACGCCTCACCGCTTTACGATTTCAGCTTCCCCAAATCGATCACCCTCGGTGGCTGGCTCGGCGGTGCGTTGCAATGGCACTTCGCGGCGATGTGGTGCCTGGCGATCAACGGCCTCATTTACCTGATCATCAACCTCCTCAGTGGCCGCCTGAAACGGCGGTTTTTCCCGGTCTCGCCCAAAGGCGTACTGCATGACCTTTGGTCAGCGTTGCGCGGAAAGCTGGGCCATGCCGACCTGAGTCATTACAACCAGGTGCAGCGGGTGGCGTACCTGTTCGTGATGGTCGACATCACGCTGTTGGTGATCTCCGGATTGGTGTTGTGGAAGTCGGTGCAGTTCCCGCTGTTGCGTGAGCTGCTGGGTGGTTACGACACGGCGCGGCATGTGCACTTCATCGCGATGGCGCTGTTGGTAGCCTTTGTGGCGGTGCATCTGGTGATGGTTGCGCTGGTCCCGAAAACGCTGGTGGCGATGATCGTCGGTCGCAAGGAGCACGTATGAAAAAGCCCATTCAAGGCTCGGACCTGGACGAGTCGTCCATCCTGACCGACGCCCGGAAAATCCTCGCGCCCCAGATCGAGGACCGTTCACGCCGCTCGTTCCTGCTGCGTGGCTTGACCCTCGGCGGCGTGGCCATGTTGTCCGGCTGCAACCTGACCGACAGCGAAAGCGTCGAGACCGCGTTGTCGTCCATGTCGCGCTTCAACGATCGGGTGCAGGGCTGGCTGTTCAATCCCAATGCCATGGCACCGACTTATCCGGCGTCGATGATCACCCGGCCATTTCCCTTCAATGCCTTCTACGACATCGACGAAGCGCCGACGGTGGAAGAGGAGGGTTATCGCCTGGAAGTCACAGGCCTGGTCGCGGACAAGCGCAGTTGGCGCCTCGAAGAGTTGCGCGCCATGGCGCAGACCGAGCAAATCACCCGGCATATTTGCGTCGAAGGCTGGAGCGCGATCGGGCGCTGGGGCGGCGTTCGGTTCAGTGATTTCCTCAAGCGCATCGGCGCCGACACCGATGCCAAGTATGTCGGATTCAAGTGCGCAGACGATTACTACACCAGCATCGACATGGCCACCGCGCTGCATGCGCAGACCCTGCTGGCGCTGACCTGGGACGGCACGGTATTGCCGCGCCAGTACGGCTTCCCGATGAAACTGCGCATGCCCACCAAGCTTGGCTACAAGAACCCCAAACACATTCAGGCGATTTTCGTCAGCAACACCTACAGCGGTGGCTACTGGGAAGACCAGGGCTACAACTGGTTCGGCGGTAGCTGATGAGCGCCTCTCAACGTCACGGCGCAGTATTCGCTGCGTTCATTCGCAACCTGAGCTTCAAGGAGATTGATCATGAAAAAACTGGCTACCGCCGTATTGTCCATGTGCATTGCGATGGGCGCCGCCAGCGTCTTCGCTGCCGACACCATGAGCAACGATTCGATGTCCAAGGACGCTATGTCAAAGGACGCTATGTCCAAAGACACCATGAAAAAAGACGCGACTATGAAAAAGGATTCCATGGCCAAGGACACGATGAAGAAAGACAGCATGTCCAAGGATTCGATGAGCAAGGACGCCATGAAAAAAGACGCCATGAAAAAGGACAACATGTCCCAGTAAGCCCAAACACACCCGACCCCCTGTAGGAGTGAGCCTGCTCGCGATGGTGTGTCAGTCAACCTGTCTTCGACTGACACACCATCGCGAGCAGGCTCACTCCTACAGGGAGTCGGGTTATTCAGGGGTATTACTTGAAGTCATGCCCCCATGATTTTATATGGTTACAGCCCCGCCAGCCCCCAGTGCTAAAAATCGCAAACCAGCTCATCAACAACAAAAAGAGCGTTTGCAACCATGATCAATCATCCCTGCCGCGTCCTCGCCAGCAACCCGCTGCGCTCTTCGAATCCTGACAATTGCCACGCAATCCCCTCGGCTTGCGTGCACCTCTGATCAACCCAAATCCCTGAAGAGTAACGACTCATGAAACAACTCGACCTGTACATCGGTGAAGGTTTCGAAGGCCCTGGCGTGAACGCCGCGCACATCAACATCCTGATCGGTCCGCGCAATGGCCCGGCCGGCCAGGCATTCGCCAATAGCCTGGCATCGCCGAGCCAGGGTCATTGCCCGTTCATGGTGATCGCCCAGCCGAACATCCCGGTCAAGCCGATGACCCTGTATGTGAACAAAGCCGCGATCAGCAGCGACCTGCACGGCAACGCCACCTGGGGCGCCTCCCAGGCCGGTATTGCCAAGGCTGTGCTCGAAGCGCTGCTCGACGGCACCCTGCCGCCGGAAGCGGAAGACGAGTGGGCCATCGTCACCGCCAACTGGGTCAACCCGGCCTGCGACGACCTCGATGCGGTGTACCTGAACAACTACAACGCCTGCCGCACGGCGATCCGCGCCGCCCTGACCGGCAAGCCGGAAACCGCGCAACTGGCCGATGTGGTCAATCACATCAGCAACCCTTTCTACACGCCAAAAGCCTGAGGTCCGCGCCATGCAATACATCCGTTTGGGCAACTCCGGCCTGCAAGTCTCCCGCCTGTGCCTGGGCACCATGAACATGGGCACCCCGGACTGGAAACCGTGGATCTTCGATGAGAAGAAAAGCGAGCCGATCGTCAAACACGCGCTGGACAACGGCGTGAACTTCATCGACCTGGCGGACTTCTATTCCGCAGGCGTTGGCGAAGAAGTAGTAGGGCGCATCGTCAAGCGCCTGGCCCGTCGCGAAGACCTGGTGATCACCACCAAGGTCGGTTACGGCACCCGTACCGGGATCAACGCCAGCGGCCACTCGCGCAAGCACATCATGGACAGCATCGATGCCTCGCTCAAACGCCTGGACATGGATTACGTCGACGTCTTCATGCTGCATTACTTCGATGTGAACACCCCGGTTGAAGAAACCATGAGCGCCATGAACGACATCGTGCGCTCCGGCAAGGCGCGCTACATCGGCGTGTCGACCATGCTCACCGGGCAACTGGCGAAAATCCTCATGGCCTGCGAGCGCAATGGCTGGGTCAAGCCGATCAACATGCAGCTGCAACTAAACTGCGCCTACCGCGAAGAAGAGCGCGAGATGATTCCGTTCTGCCGTGATCAGGGCCTGGGCGTTTCGGTGTTCAGTCCATTGGCCCGTGGCTTGTTGACCGGTGACGCGCAGTCGACCCGCAACCAGACCGACTTCTTCACCCAGCAGATGTACAGCGACCAAGCGTCGTTCGAAATCGCCCATTCGGTACAGCGTGTGGCCCGTGCTCGCGGCGTGTCCAACGCGCAGATCGCCCAGGCCTGGGTCGCCAATCATCCGGGCGTGGATTGCATGCTGGTCGGCGCCGATACCACAGAGCAGTTCGACAGTGCGCTGGCGGCTCTGGAGACCAAACTCGATGCCGAAGAACTGCATGAGCTGGAACGCAACTACACCCCGTGCGATGTGATCAACGATTACACCGCCGGTAAACGAATCCTGCGTTCGGCCCGTCCGGGTTCGGAGCGCTTCACCCTGACCGAGGCCGTGGCATGAGCGCGTTGATTCGACACGGCAATTTCATCGACGGACACTGGTTTAGCGGTGAGGGGTCCAGCGGTGGTGCGACTTACCCGGTGCTGAACCCGGCCACTGGCGAGTTGATCGCCGATGTACAAAAGGCCGGCGCCGAAGAAACCAACCTGGCCATTGCTGCCGCCAATCGCGCCTTGCCCGCCTGGCGCAAGCTGACAGCCAAGGAGCGCAGCCAGCGCATCAAGCGCTGGGGCGAGTTGATGTTGAGCAACCAGAAGGATCTGGCCACCTTGCTCAGCCGCGAACAGGGCAAGCCGCTGGCCGAAGCCATGGGCGAAGTGGTATATGCCGCCAGTTTTCTGGAGTGGTTCGCCGAAGAAGCCAAGCGCGCTTACGGCGATGTAATTCCGAGCCACAAGGCGGATGCGCGGATCATCGTGGTCAAGGAAGCCATCGGTGTAGTCGCGGCGATCACCCCGTGGAACTTCCCGCTGGCCATGGTCACCCGCAAGGTCGGCCCGGCATTGGCGGCCGGTTGCACGATGATCCTCAAGCCGTCGGAAGAAACGCCGTTGTCGGCTTTCGCTTTGGCGGTGCTCGCCGAGCAGGCGGGCATTCCTTCTGGCGTGTTCAACGTGGTCTCCGGCGATGCCGTGGCGATTGGTGGCGCTCTGCAAGCCTCCGGCATTGTGCGCAAACTGTCGTTCACCGGCTCCACCCGCACCGGCAAGTTGCTGATGCGCCAGGCCGCCGACACCTTGAAAAAGGTCTCGCTGGAACTGGGTGGCAACGCCCCGTTCATCGTCTTCGACGACGCGGATATCGACGCGGCGGTGAAGGGCGCGATGGCCTCGAAATTCCGCAACACCGGGCAAACCTGCGTCTGCGTGAACCGCTTCTTCATTCAGGACGGCGTGTACGAAGCCTTCACCGGCAAACTCGCTGAAGCGGTGGCGGCGATGCGCGTGGGCAACGCCCTGGAAGGTGACACCGAACAAGGTCCGTTGATCAACGCAGCAGCGTTGGCCAAGGTCGAATTGCACGTCAGTGACGCGCTGGAAAAGGGCGCCAAGCTGCTGTGCGGCGGTCGCCGGCATGCCTTGGGCGGCACGTTCTATGAGCCGACCATCCTTGTTGAAGCCAGCAACGAAATGCTGATTGCCCAGGACGAAACCTTCGGCCCGGTAGCTGCCTGCTTCCGTTTCAAGGACGAAGCCGAAGTGCTGCAACGGGCTAACGACACACCATACGGTTTGTCGGCCTACTTCTACAGCCGTGACATCGGCCGCGTGTGGCGCATGGCCGAAGGCCTGGAAGCGGGCATGGTCGGGATCAACGAAGGGATCATTTCCACGGAAGTGGCGCCGTTCGGCGGCATCAAGGAATCGGGCCTGGGTCGTGAGGGTTCGAAGTACGGTCTGGATGACTACCTGGAAATCAAATACCTGCTGATGGGTGGCCTGTAACGGCAAAAACGCCTCCTGTAGGAGCGAGGCTTGCCCGCGAAGGCGGTGTGTCAGGCAATAAAATGTAGGCTGACACTCCCTCTTCGCGGGCAAGCCTCGCTCCTACAAAAGCCCAAAAGCAAAAAGCCAAAGCGATCGGTTTCATTTCTCCGTCAATAACAACAACTGGAGACTTACATGTCCGTACAACCGGTAAAAATCGACGACCTGCCCATCGGCCGCTTTCACATCAAAATCGCCGGCCTGACCTTCGGTGCGCATTTCACTGACGGTTACATCCTCGGCCTGATCGGTATCGCCTTCACCCTGCTAAGCCCGCAGATGCAACTCGATGCCTTCTGGCAAGGGCTGATCGGGGCTTCGGCGCTGATCGGTTTGTTTATGGGCAGTCTGTTTTTCGGCTGGATTTCCGACAAGGTCGGGCGGCAGAAAATCTTCCTGGTCAGCTTCGTGCTGATCACCATCGCGTCGGTGATGCAGTTCTACGTGGAAACGGCGATGAGCCTGTTTCTCTGTCGAGTGTTGATCGGTATCGGTCTTGGCGGTGACTTCAGCGTCGGTCACGCCATGCTGGCCGAGTTCGCACCGAAGAAACACCGTGGGGTGTTGCTCGGTTCGTTCAGCGTGATCTGGACCTTCGGTTACGTCGCGGCGACCTTCGTCGGCACCGCGATGCTCAGCCTTGGCGACGATGCCTGGCGCTGGATGCTGGCTTCGTCGGCGATCCCGGCGGCGCTGATCCTGATCGCACGCATTGGCACCCCGGAGTCGCCTCGCTGGCTGGTCAATCAGGGTCGCATCGCCGAGGCGCGAGCGATCGTCAAGAAACACCTGGGCGACAACGTCGAACTCGACGAAACCCAATCCACCGAAACCCGCTCCGGCTACGCGGTGCTGTTCAGTCGTGAATACCGCAAACGTACTGCGTTCAATTGCCTGTTCTTCGTCTGCATCGTCATGCCGTATTTCGCCATCTACACCTTCCTGCCGTCGATCCTGCAGAAGATGGGTCTGGCCGAAGGTTTTGGCACCGAACTGATGCTGAACATGCTGCTGATTCTGGGTGCGCTGATCGGCATCTGGTGCACGATAAAATTCACTCGCCGTGGGTTCCTGATCAACTCGTTCATCATCCTCGCCGTCGCCTTGTTCCTGTTGGCGGCGTTGCCGGGCAGTGCGGCGTCCTTGATGGTCCTGGTGTTCGGGCTGTTTACCCTGGTGTTGTCGGCGGTGAGTAATTTGGTAGGTGTGTTCCCAGCCGAGAGCTTCCCGACCGAAGTGCGCGCCAGCGGCATCGGTCTGGCCACCGCTGTCAGCCGTCTGGGTTCGGCGGTCAGCACCTTCCTGTTGCCGGTGAGTGTGGCGGGGATCGGCCTGAGCCCGACCATGGGCATTCTGGCGGCGATCCTGGCGATTGGCGCGTTGCTGTCCTGGGCCTGGGCGCCGGAGACCAAGTCGCTGACCTTGAGCCAGGCGTGCAAGGCGCAGAGTCCGGTGGAGGCGGATGCTGCCGTTGCAGTGAAAATGGCTACGCCGGTCTAACACGCTGGCAACGTTCCATTGTAGGAGCGAGCCTGCTCGCGATGAGCCAGAGCGCGCCACGGGGTGCCAGGTGCTCAGCGTTATCGTTGACGACCATCGCGAGCAGGCTCGCTCCTACAGGGGGCAAAGTTGCTTCAAGGATTGCTGACCAGCTCCAGCCACTCGGTAAACAACCGTACCTTCGACAACCCCCATTTGTCGTTCGCCACATCCAGCCAATAGCCATACGGCCCGATCACTTCCACCGGGGTGATTGGCACGAGGCTGCCATTGGCCAGTTCCTTTTCGATCATCTGCCGGTCGATCACGGCTAATCCGCCACCCGCCAGTGCGGTGTGGATCACCTGGTCCAGGGTGCTGAATTCCAGCCCTTGTTCTGCATCGACGTCCTCCCGGCCCATCGCGGTCAGCCAGTTTTCCCAGACCTTCAAGCGCTTGCCGTTATGCAGGATGTGCAGCAATGGAAACTGACGCAGGTCCGGCGGCTGCTCGCCGTTGAACAGCTCCGGGCTGGCGACGGCGATATGACGTTCCATCACCAGCAACTGACTGTGGCAATGACCGGCCGCTTCGAGGCCGAAGCGGATGTGGCAGTCGATTTCCGCGAGGCTTTCATGGCCCATCTGGTTGGTCACGCTAAGACTGATGTCGGGGTAGCGCTGGACGAATGCGCGCAGATGAGCCGACAGCCAACGGGTCGCCCAGGTCGGCGGTGCGACGATCCTCAGGCGCTGACGCAGGTTGGGCACACGCACCGCTTGCAGGGCGCGTTCGAGGTGGTCGAAGGCGTCGCTTAGTTGTGGGGAGAGGGCGAGACCGGCTTCGGTCAGTGACAGGCCTTGTGGCGTACGGATGAACAGCGCCACGCCGAGATAGTCTTCGAGTTGCTTGATCTGTCGGCTCACCGCACCTTGGGTGACGTTCAATCCAAGGGCTGCCTGGCTGAAACTACGGTGCCGCGCGACCTCTTCGAAGACGCGCAGCATGTTGAGCGAGGGCAGTTGACGCATGGGAGGGGGCTCGTTTATTGTTTTTTTAGAGTGCTTTGTGGTGCCTATCTGACTATTGGCAAGGAGCCGATGCAAGTGTTGTTTGGGCAAACGCCTTCGCGGGCAAGCCTCGCTCCTACAGGGGGGGCAAAAATCCCCTGTAGGAGCGAGGCTTGCCCGCGAAGGCGTCCTCAAGAACGCCAAATATTCGGGATCAGAAGTAATACCCAATGTTCATGTACAGCTGATTCTCCCAATGATCCGTCCCGCCAGCCCCCAGGCTCTGGGTATAGCTGCTGCCACCAATGTACGGGTCGTTCTTGCCGTACAGCCATTCGGTGTAGACCCACAATTTGCTGACTGCGAACGAGGTGCCGAAGATCATCCGTTGTGAGGTCTTGAACTCGTCGGCGGATTTGTCGAATGCGCTGTAGTTGGCATACAGCTTCACATCGCTGATCTGATCGAACAGGTACTTGCCGCCAACGTCGTAGCTCAGGTCCGCCACGTACAGATTGCCGCGACTGGCGACGTTGTAGGTGCCGTCGTAACCGCCGAGGGTCACCAGTTCGTCGCTACCGGGGTTGCGCGGTGACATCTGCTGGCGCGCCGCCTGCAACTGCACGCCCCACGGGCCGTTCTTGCCCAGGTAATGCACCGCCACGGCATTGCGCCGGCCATCGTTGTTGGTGTCCTTGTTCTCAAGGGACGAGGTCAGGCCCGACACGCCGACTTCGGACTTCCACGGGCCCAGGTCCAGAGCCTTGGCGACGCGCAGCACCACGGTGTTGCGTTCCTGGTTATTACTGCCGTCGGTGACATAGCTGTCAGCCTCGGACACTACGCTTGAGTAGGTCACGCCGTTGCTGGTGCCTTTACCCTGCCACGCGGGGCGCAGGTAGTAGCCGGCCTGGACGTTCCAGTCGCCGCTTTGCTGGATGTACTTGGCACCGATCTGTTGGACGTCTTCCAGGCCGATGACGTTGCCCAGGGTTTCGTAGAAGGTGCTGCCGAAGTACGGCTGCAGGCCGAACGGTACTGTGTTCAGGCCTACCTGTACCTGCTGGTCGGGGTTGAACTTGTAGCCGGCCCACGCGAACTTGGCGAATTGGATATCGCCGTAGTTCTTGGTGTACTTGTAAGGATAAGAGCGTCCGTAGAACCGGTACTGGGCGTCACCGATCCAGGTGTCAGAGTTGTACTTGGCGCTGAGGAACACAGTGTCCAGGCCGAAGCTCTGGATGTCACGATCCGGGTCGTAATCCCAGCGGGCACGAACGGCGCCGCCGAGGTCGAGGTTGTCGGTGACCTGGATCGCCATGGCGGGTGCAGCGAAGGCACCAAACAGTGCGATCGAAGCGATGGAACTGATAGCGCGAGGGGTGGATGTGCGCAAAGTCTTACTCCCTGTTTCTGATTATTGTTGGCAACAGCAGCCCGGGCCGCAGCAAACGCTGCGGCATGGGGAAAGGGTTGTGCGGGTCAGTTGGCTTGAGGTCTGATCAGCCTCAGTGGTTGTTCCGGGACGGGCGCCACCGGTATCGCCGAAGCGCCAGGAGCCGCAGCCAGCAGGGTCTGGGTGTAGGTGTTTTGTGGGCGCAGCAACACCTGTTCCGCCGTGCCGTATTCCACCACTTCACCCTGGCGCATCACCGCGATGTAGTCGCTGATCTGCGCCGCGACCCGCAGGTCGTGGGTGATGAACAAAATGCTCAGGTTCAGTCGTTGTTGCAGCTGCGCGAGTAACTCCAGAACCTGTTTCTGCACCGAGACATCGAGCGCCGAAACGCTTTCGTCGGCGATCAACACTTCAGGGCGCATCGCCAGTGCCCTGGCAATGCCGATGCGTTGGCGCTGACCTCCGGAAAACTGTCGGGGCTTGCGCTTGAGCGCGTCACGTTTGAGCCCGACCTGCTCCAGCAAGTCGCCAGCCTCGGTCCAGGCATCTTTGGCGGACAGCCCGCGCAGTTGCGCGGCACGGGCGATGATGTCGCCAACCCGGTGGCGCGGATTGAGCGAGCCGTAAGGGTCCTGGAAAATCATCTGGATGCGTCGCCGATTGGCCGCCAGCGCCCCGCCGCGTAAGGCTAGGAAGTCGGTGTCACCGACCCAGACGTGACCGCTGTCGCTGTCCACCAGGCGAATCGCGGCCTTTACCAGGGTGCTCTTGCCCGAGCCGGACTCACCGACAATCGCCAGGGTCTTGCCCCGTGGCAGCTGCAGCGAGACATCCTTGAGCGCGGCCACCGAACGGCCACCGACGTTGTAGGTTTTGTTCAAGTGCTCGATGCGTAACGCCAGCTCAGAGTCGGCGCTGGGCTTGTGCAGTTCCGGGTGCAGCGCTGGCACGGCGGCAATCAGTTTGCGTGTATAGGGGTGTACCGGGGCGTTGAGCACCTGGTCGCGTAAGCCGATTTCCACCAGGCGTCCACCTTCCATCACGGCGATGCGGTCGGCGATCTCCGCGACCACACCGAAGTCGTGGGTGATAAACAGAATCCCGTGCTGGCCACGCCCGCGTAGTTCGCGCACCAGTTTGAGTACTTGCGCCTGGGTGGTTACGTCGAGGGCAGTGGTCGGTTCGTCAGCGATTAACAGATCGGGGTTCATGGCCAGGGCCATGGCAATCACCACACGCTGGCATTGGCCACCGGAGAGCTGGTGGGGAAAGCTGTTGGCAATCCGTGGTGGGTCGGGCAAGTGGGTTGAATCGAGCAGCGCGAGCATGCGTTCACGACGCTCGGCGGCGGGCATTTGCGGTGCATGAATGTCGAAGATTTCCTCGACTTGCTGGCCGATGCGGATCGCCGGATTGAGGGCCGCCATGGGCTCCTGGAAAATCATCGCGATGCGGTTGCCGCGCAGTTTGCGCAAGGTGTCTTCTGGCATGCGGCAAATGTCGTCGCCCAGGAAATCGATCACCCCTTCGCTATGCCGCAGGCCTTTGGCGTAGTCGCCCATGATCGCTGCCGACAGCACCGATTTGCCCGAGCCAGACTCGCCGATCACGCAGAGGATTTCTCCCTTGCGCACATCCAGGCTGATGCCTTGTACGGCGTGGCTACGGTCGGCGCCGGTCGGCAGTTCGATGGAGAGGTTCTCCACGCGCAGCACTTGTTGCAGGTTCTGTAGGTTGCTCATGCTCAGCTCCTTGCGCCTTTCTGCGCGTGTTCGTCCAGACCGTCCGCCAGCAGGCTCAGGCCCAGCATCAGGGTGGAGATGGCAATGCACGGGAAGATCACCAGGTGCGGGAAGGCGATGGCCATGCTGCGACCTTCGTTGATCATGCCGCCCCAGTCCGGGGTCGGCGGTGGCAGACCGAGGCCGAGGAAATCGAGGGCGCCGATCATGATCGCGGTGTAGCCGATGCGCAGGCAGAAATCGACGATCAGCGGCCCGCCACAGTTGGGCAGGATTTCCACCAGCATGATGCGCAGCGAACCTTCGCCCTGGGTGATGGCGCTGAGCACGTAGTCGCGCGAACGGATGTCGATGGTCAGTGCGCGCATGATGCGAAAGATCGCCGGGGCACTGGTGAAGGTCACCGCGATCAGGATGTTCAGCGCCGAAGCGCCGAGGGCGATGATGATCACGATGTACAGCACCAGCACCGGGAACGACAGCACGGTGTCGGCGACGTACGACAGAAAGGCATCGACCTTGCCGTTGAAATAGCCGGCGCACAAGCCCATGGCAATGCCCACGGCGAACGCGGTCAGCGTGGCGAGGATCGACCAGAACAGCACGGTGCGAGTGCCCCAGATCAGCCGCGAAAGAATGTCCCGGCCAATCACATCGGTGCCCAGCAGGAAGCTCTGGCCGTCGGGATCAGCGGTCATTGGCGTGAGCAGCGGGCTGAAGCTGGCCAGCGGATCATGGGGCGCCAGCCACGGCGCAAACGCCGCGACCAGCACCCAGCCGCCCACCAGCAGCAAGCCGAGCAACGCCAGGGGTGTTTGAACGATTGCAGGAAGCTCATTGGCCACCTCCGCCAAGACTGCGCAGGGTGATGCGCGGGTTGAGCCAGGTGTAGGCCAGGTCGGAAAAGATTTTCGTCGCGCCGACCACTGCGCCGCTGATCATCGCGCAGGCTTCGATCAGGTAGACGTCGTGGTTCAGGGACGCGGTGTAGAGCAACGAGCCGAAGCCTTTGTAGGCGAAGAACACCTCGACCACGATCACGTTCGACAGCAGCCACGGGATGTACAGCATGATCACCGTGATGGGTGCGATGAGTACGTTGCGCAGGGCATGGCGCAGCACGATGCGTGAAGTCGACGCACCCTTGAGGCGAGCGGTGCGGATGTACGGCGCCTGCATCACTTCGACCATCGAGGCGCGGGTGATCCGCGCCAGGTAACCGATGCCGAACAGGCACAGCACCATCAGCGGCAGCGCCAACTCGGCCGCGTTGAAACCATCGCTCATGCTGCTCACGCCCGGCAGCCAGTTGAGCCAGAACACGAAGATCGCCGAGACGAACACCGCGCTGGCGAAGTCCGGGATCGAGGTGGTGACGATCGACAGGAACGACACTAAACGGTCAACCACCGAGCCCTGGCGAATACCGGCCAGAATGCCCAGGGTCAACGCCACCGGCACCATCACCAGCAACGCCAGCCCGGCGAGGATCAGGGTTTGCGCCAGGTTAGGCAGCAGCAGGTTGATCACCGGTTCGCGAAAGTGCACCGAAGTGCCCCAGTCGCCAGTGACGAAATCCTTCAGCCATACCAGATAGCGCCACAGGAACGGTTGGTTGTAGCCATGTTCCAGCAGCCAGGCGGCACGCTGGTCGGCGGCGGAGTAGGGGCCAAGGACGTTGATCGCTACGTCCTCGATATTCAGTTCGAGGGCGACGAACACGATCAGCGACACCGACAACAGGGTCGCGATCAGCGCGAGTAATTTGCGTAACAGAAATTCAGCCATGCTTGCAGGCTCCGGCTAATCATAGGATGCCGGCCCGCCGCACCGGTCGGTGGGCGAGCGCGTGTGGGGCTGCGCGTCAGGCGCTCAACCAGACTTCATCCATTGGGTAAAAGTCCGAAGGGTGAACCTTGAAGCCCTGGACTTTCTTGCTGGTGGCGGTGAATTTGTCAGCCCAGAACGGCTGCACCATCACCGCGGCGTCCTGCAGGATGCGCTCTACGTCCTGCATCGCCAGGGCGCGTTGCTTGGGATCGATAATGCCCATGGCCTTGTCCAGCGCGGCGTCGAATGCCGGGTCGCTGTAGTGGCTTTCGTTCCAGGCAGCGCCGCTGCGGTAGGCCAGCTCCAAAGACATCACGCCCAACGGACGGTGTGCCCAGTAGGTGAGGCTGAACGCGGCTTTGTCCCAGATCGGCCAGTACTGGGTGGCCGGGATCACCTTGAGGTTGATGCGGATGCCAGCCTCCAGGCAGTTCTGTTGCAGGATCTGCGCGCAGTCCTGTTCGTAGCGACCCTGGGTGTTGCCAACAATCAGGTCAATGTCGATGCCATTGGCGTAACCGGCTTCGGCCAGCAGTTTTTTCGCTCCGGCGACATCTCGTTCGCGCCTGGGCAGCGGCGAATACTCCGGGTGGGAGGGTGCGACGTGATGGTCTTCGCCGAGGGTGCCCATGCCGCGATAGGCGATCTTCAGCATCTGCGCGTTGTCGGCGCACATCACCACGGCTTTGCGGATGCGTACATCGGTGAACGGCTTTTGGTCGCAGGCCATACGCATGACCACGGTTTGCGCCGACTTGCAGCTGAGCAACTGTGCGCCGGCAAGCGCTTGGCCAGGTCCAGTTCGGCCACGGTCACGCGGTACAGCACGTCGACCTGGCCTGCCTGCAATGCCGCCAGATGGGTGGAATGTCGGTGCCCATGTCGACGTAGCGTAGCTCGTCGAGATTGGCCGGCTTGCGCCAGTAATCGGCGCGTTTGGCGAAGGTGGCCTGCTTGTTGACCGAGAAGGAAACCAGGTTGAACGGCCCGGTGCCGATGGGGTTTTTGGTCCAGTCGTCACCGGCCTTGAAGCTGCGGTGCACCAGCGTGCAGGTGAACGCGCTGAGCATTTCCGGCACGGCCAGGATCGGGCGCTTGAGCACCAGGCGGAACTGGTACGGGCCGACTTTTTCGAAGGCTGCGATGTCCTGGAACGCGGTGCGGTTGACCGACTTGGAGCCAGCAGCTATCCAGCGATTGATGTTGTGCTCGACATCATCGCTGGTGAACTCGTCGCCGTTGCTCCACTTGACACCCTGGCGCAGATTGAAGGTCCAGACCTTGAGGTCTTCGGACGGGCTCCAGCTTTCGGCGAGGTAGGGGTGGGTAATGTTGTCGGCGTCCACCCAGGTCAAAATTCCAGGGAATTGCGCAGCAGGTTCGAGGCTTCGATCCAGGTGATCAGCATCGGGTCCTGGATTTCCTGGATGGCGCAGGCAAAGCGCAGGCTGCCGCCCTGACGTGGTGGTTGTTCTTGGGCGGCGAAAGCCGAATCGCTCAGCAGTGCCGAGCCCATGAAGGTGCTGGCGCTGGCGACGGTGACGCCGAGCAGGGCGGCGGTACGCAGGAATTGCCGGCGATTGATCTCGCCGCTTTTGACTTGGTGGCACAGGTCATTTACCGCCGGGTGCGGTGCATTGCCGTCCAGCGTTTTCAACTCGTCGAGATGGGGCATGGGGCAGCTCTCATGTTGTTTTTATTTGAGATGGCCGCAGTTTTCTTATCCGGACAAAGATCGACAAACGATAAATTCAGCGTTTAAACGTTCGATAAATGCAAGTTACTGGCGAGTGGCTATGGCGGCGCCCGATTTAGACGGGTTGAGCGCGAGCCCGATCTCGCACAGGAGGCGGTCGGGGCGAGCGGGAAATTGTCCTACACAACACAAAAATGCACGTTACTCAGGAAAAATCCTACAAAGAGTGGGATGCTTTGCATCTGGTCAGCCTTCCACGAGTGCCTTTCATGAAACGCAAAATGCCCGGCCTGAACGCCCTCAAAGCCTTCGAAGTAGCCGGCAGTACCGGCAGCTTCACCCGTGCCGCCGAGTTGCTCAATGTCACCCAGAGCGCCGTCAGCCGCCAGGTTCGCCAGCTTGAGGAGCAGTTGGGCGAAAACCTGTTGGAGCGACGTCATCACCACCTCGACCTGACCAGCGCCGGCCGCGTGTTGTTGCGGGCGCTGCACCAGTCGTTCGACAAGATCGAGCTGACGGTGCGCAGTATCCAGCAGAAAACTCACTCCAATCGCCTGCACATCAACGCACCACCGACCTTCACCAGCCGCTGGCTGATGCCGCGCCTGGGGCGACTGCGCGAGCAGCACCCGGACCTGGAGCTGAGTATCACCACGCGCTTGCAGGACAGCCTGGCGGAAACCAGCACGCTGGACTGCGCGATCCGTTTCGGCGATGGAGAATGGGACGGCTTGGACAGTTCGTTGTTGATCCAGGAGCGGCATATCGCGGTGTGCGCGCCGTCCTTGTATTCGCGAGAGTGGAGCGAGCAAGGCGTCGACCTCAATAGACTGACGCTGCTGCATGTCCTGGCCCGGGAAGACCAACGCTACCTGACCTGGAAGCATTGGCTGGACGCGGCACGGATCACCGGTGTCGACACCCAGGGCGGCTACGAATTCGACTTGCTCGACCTGGCGATTCGCGCGGCCACTGACGGTTTGGGTATCACCATCGCCGATTGGCACATGGTCGCCTCGGAGCTGGCCAGCGGGCAATTGACCCAGGTGCTGAATGTGCATGTCGACGGGCATCAATCCTACTGGCTGGTGACCCGGCCTGAGCAGACCGAGATGCCGCAGTTGCAGGTGTTCAGCCAGTGGTTGCAAGAGGAAATCTGGTTGGCGCAGCGGCAACTGCAGCCTTCCACAGCCACCACGTCCCTGTAGGAGCGAGCCCGCTCGCGATGGTCGTCAACGATAACGCTGGGTATCTGATGCCCCGCGGGGTTCTCGGGTTCATCGCGAGCAGGCTCGCTCCTACAGGGGGGGGGCGTGCGTTTTTGAGGTAACCTGCATTTTTCGAATGTTTCATCGCGCAATAAATCGTTTGTTCAACGCCGGGCAGATGCCAAGACTGCTCGGACTGGATAAAAACAACGATGGGCGATTCACATGCGACTCGAGCGAAACTTTGTTAATGGGCAATTCATTGAGCCGGCCAGCGCTGCGCTGATCGCAGTCTATAACCCGGCGACCGAAGAACAGATCGGCCAGGTTTGTGCAGCTAATACCGATGAAGCCACGGCTGCCGTCGACGCGGCCGCAAAGGCGCAGAAGGTCTGGGGCAAACTCACCAGCATCGAGCGCGCCGAACATCTGCGAGCCTTCGCCGATGCCCTTGAAGCCCGCGCCGAGCAGATCGGTGAAGCCCTGGCCGCCGAGTCCGGCAAGAGCGTCAGCGACGCCAGCAACGAAGCCCGT
Source organism: Pseudomonas sp. ERMR1:02 (assembly GCF_002277815.1). Lineage (GTDB taxonomy): Bacteria > Pseudomonadota > Gammaproteobacteria > Pseudomonadales > Pseudomonadaceae > Aquipseudomonas. Next base: position 15,648 of record NZ_NKJI01000026.1, on the reverse strand, counting down.
TACGCCGCGCAAATCACCCGCTACCACGCCGAATGGGCGCGCCGTATCGAAGGCGAGATCATTCCCAGCGACACGCCGAACGAAAACCTGTTCCTGCACCGCGAACCGATTGGCGTGGTCGCTTGCCTGATTCCGTTCAATTACCCGGTCTACACCTTGCTGCGCAAAATCGCCCCGGCGCTGATTGCCGGCAACACGGTAGTGGTTCGTCCGAGCAACAACACGCCGACTTCGGCGTTCGAAATCGCCAAGGCCGTGCAGCAATCCGGCATGCCGGCGGGCGTGATCAACATCCTGACCATGGACCACGCCACCGCCGCCGCTGTCTGCACCCATAAGGCCGTGGGTTTGATCACCCTGACCGGCAGCGTCAACGCCGGCCGCATCGTGCTCGATTACTGCAAGGCCAATATCGCCAAGCCGTCCCTGGAGCTGGGCGGCAAGACCCCGGCGATCATCGAAGCCGATGCCGATCTTGAAGCCGCCGCCACCGCTATCGTGGCCTCCAAGACCACCCACTGCGGTCAGTTGTGCACGGCGGTCGAGCGGGTCTATGTGCAGGAAAGCGTCTACGACAAATTCCTCGGCCTGCTGAAAGAAAAAATCAGTGCCGTGCAGTTCGGCGACCGCGTCACCGACGCCAGCCTCATGGGGCCGTTGGTCAACGCCAGTTCCCGGCAGAACATCCACGCCATGGTCGAACGCGCCATCGCCGACGGCGCGGTATTGGAAACCGGCGGATTTATCCCGCAAGGCAAGGGGCATTTCTATCCGCCGACCCTGCTCAGCGGTTGCCGTCAGGACATGGAAATCATCCAGGAAGAAATCTTCGGCCCGGTGCTGCCGATACTTAAATACCGCGACATCGACGAAGCCCTGGCCATGGCCAACGACCACCAGTTCGGCCTGTCCTCGGTGCTCTACACCGAGAACTACCGCACCACGATGAAAGTCGCCAGCGCCATCGAGGCCGGCGAGTTGTACGTCAATCGCACCCCGGCCGACCCGTATCAGGGTTTTCATGCCGGCTGGAAACGCTCGGGCCTGGGCGGCGATGACGGCAAGCACGGCATGCTCGAATTCACCCAGACCCGTTTGGTTGTCATGAAGTATTGATCCATCTGCAACACGCCTACGCTTCAAACATAAAAACAATTATCAGAGCGCCCGGGCCACCGGGCGCCAGAGGTCTGCTCAATGTCCAAGCAAGCATCCACTGCTGCTGTTCAGGGTTCCAATTCGGCTGAGAAAAGCCACAGTGACAAGGGAAGTCGCTATTTCCAACTGATGCTGCTGGTGCTTGCCGCCGGTGCGATCTATCCGATCCTGTACCTGCGCCAGGTCTACCAGACCACCATGCTCGAAGTGTTCCAGATCAACCACAGCGAGCTGGTTATCTGTACTCGATGCTCGGTACGATTTTCCTCCTGAGTTACTTGCCGAGCGGTTGGCTGGCGGACCGTATCGCGCCGCGTTTCCTGATTTTGTTTTCGCTGGTCGCAACCGGCGCGTTGGGCCTGTGGTACTCCACCGCACCTTCGATGACCGGTCTGATGATCATCTTCGGTTGCTGGGGCCTGACCACCGGTTTGACCTTCTGGGCCTCGGTACTCAAGCGCGTGAAGATGATCGCCCATCACACCGAACAAGGACGGTTCTTCGGTGTCCTCGACGGCGGTCGCGGGCTGGTGGAAGCCTTGCTGGCGACGGTTGCCCTGGGCCTGTTCGCCTTCGCCACCGAAACCCGGGGCGAGTCGGCGGCTGAAGGTTTCAAGCATGTGGTCTACCTGTATGCCTTCACCTGTATCGCCATCGGCTGTGTGCTGGTGCTGATCAAGGATCCGAAGTCGATGGAAGACACCGCGCCGGTGGAGAAGGGCAAGTACAACCTGCTCAGTGACCTGGCGACACTGGTGAAGATCCCTGAGCTGTGGCTGGTCACTGCCATTGTGTTCTGCGGGTATCACATCTTCTGGGCCACCTACAGCTTCTCCGATTACCTGCAGGGCGGCGGCATGACCGCAGTCATGGCTGGCACCATCACCACCATCAAATTGTGGATGCGTCCTATCGGCGGCATCGGCGGTGGTTGGCTGGGTGACAAGTTCTCCAACATCTCGGTACTGGTCGTCGCGTTGTTCCTCGCGACCCTGGCGATGGTCGGCCTGATCGTGTTCCCGGCACTTAATAGTATGGGCCTGCTGATCGGCACGGTGATTTTCATCGGTCTGATGACCTACGCCATTCGTGGCCTGTACTGGGCGATCCTCGACACCTGCAACATTCCACTACGCATCACCGGTCTGGCCATCGGCATTGTCTCGGTGGTCGGTTACCTGCCCGACGCGTTCATTCCGTTGATCAACGGCTACCTCACCGAGCATTTCCCCGGCGCCTTTGGTTACAAGCTGTATTTCGGCTACATCGCTTTCGTCGGCCTGCTCGGGACCTTCGCGGCCCTGACCCTGCGCGCACGCATTAATCGTAAATCACTGAACAAGACATCTTTGAACAAGGCAGGTGCCTGAGATGAAAATCGTCGCCCTTGAAACCCACATTGTTGCCGTACCACCGCCGCACATCGGCGGCATGTACTGGCTGTTCGTCAAGATCAAGACCGATTGCGGCATCGAAGGCGTGGGCGAGATTTACGCCGCGACGTTCGGCCCCAAGGCCATGCTGCCGATCATCGAAGACGTGTTCGAACGCTACCTGTTAAACCAGGACCCGCACCACATCGAGCGTTTTTTCCGTCAGGCCTATTCGAGCGGTTTCACCCAGCGTCCGGACCTGACCATGATGGGTGTGGTCAGCGGCCTGGAAATGGCCTGCTGGGACATCATCGGCAAAGCGGCGAACAAGCCGGTGTACGAGTTGCTCGGCGGCAAGGTCAACGAACGCCTGCGTTCCTACACCTACCTGTATCCGGTCAACAGCAAAGGCGAATACGACTACGACGACCCGGACCTGGCCGCCGAGTGCGCGATCGAGAACATGAACAAGGGCTTCACCGCCGTAAAGTTTGACCCGGCGGGGCCGTACACCGCGTACTCCGGGCATCAGATCTCACTGGAAGTTCTGGAGCGCTGCGAAACCTTCTGCCGCAAGATTCGCGAAGCGGTGGGCGACAAGTGCGATTTGCTGTTCGGCACCCACGGACAAATGGTGCCGTCGTCGGCCATTCGTCTGGCCAAGCGTCTGGAAAATACGACCCGCTGTGGTTCGAAGAACCGGTGCCGCCAGGCCAGGAAGAGGCCATGGCGCAAGTCGCGGCCAAGACCAGCATCCCGATTGCCACGGGTGAGCGCCTGACCACCAAGTATGAGTTCTTCAAGCTGCTGCAGGCCGGCGGTGCGTCGATCCTGCAAATGAACGTCGCCCGCTGCGGCGGTCTGCTGGAAGCGAAGAAGATCGCCAGCATGGCCGAGGCCTACTACGCACAGATCGCGCCGCATCTCTACAACGGGCCGATTGGCGCTGCGGCGAGTTTCCAGTTGGCCACCTGCACGCCGAACTTCCTGATCCAGGAAAGCATCATGACCTGGGCGGTTTCCATGCCGAGGTCCTGACCAAGCCGTTGCAGTGGGAGGACGGCTACATCATCCCGTCCACCGAGCCGGGCCTTGGTGTCGAGCTGAACATGGACGTGGTGCGCAAGCATTCGCCGTACACCGGTTCACGCCTGCACCTGCAAATGGCGTCGACCCCGGCTGACGTCAAAGACACATCGCCGGCCAGGGGCTGACGGGATTTTTGCCCATGACGGGAAATGTCCACTGTAGGAGCGAGCCTGCTCGCGATGGTCGTCAACGATGACGCTGTGAGCCTGATTTCCCGCAGCGCCCTCGAGTTCATCGCGAGCAGGCTCGCTCCTACAGGGGTATGACCGATTTCGGTTTTTTGTATAACGACTTAAGCGGTAACCGTGAATGACATACGACTACATCATCGCTGGCGCTGGCGCCGCAGGCTGCGTTCTGGCCAATCGCCTCTCGGCCTCCGGAAAACACACGGTGCTGCTGCTGGAAGCGGGCGGAAAGGACAGTTCCCTGTGGTTCAAGATCCCGGTCGGCTTCGCCAAAATGTATTACAACCCGACCTTCAACTGGATGTACTACAGCCAGCCGCAAAAGCAGCTGGGCAACCGTGAAATCTACGCCCCGCGCGGTAAGGTGCAGGGTGGTTCGGGTTCGATCAACGCGATGATCTACGTGCGCGGCCAGGCCCACGATTTCGACGACTGGGCGGCCGACGGCAACGACGGCTGGGGCTTTTCGGACGTGCTGCCGTACTTCCGCAAACTGGAAAACCACCCGCTAGGCGATAGCGAATACCACGGCGCGAGCGGCCCGATCAGCATCACCCCGATGAAGGGCCAGACCCATCCGATCTGCGACGTGTTCCTCAAGGGTTGCGGTGAGCTGGGCTATCCGCTGAGCGAGGACTTCAACGGGCCGACGTTCGAAGGCGCGGGGATCTACGACGTCAACACTCGCGACGGCCAGCGTTGCTCCAGCAGCTTTGCCCATCTGCATCCGGCGTTGAGCCGGCCAAACCTGACCGTCGAGCATTACGCGCTGGTCGATCGTGTGCTGTTCGACGACGAGCAACAGCGCGCCACCGGAATTTCCATTACCCAGCACGGCGTGGTACGCACCTTTACCGCGAATAAGGAAGTGATTCTCTGCACCGGCGCCGTGGACACGCCGAAGATTCTGCAATTGTCCGGCGTCGCCGACCAGACGCTGCTGGCCAAACACAACATCCCGCTGGTCAAGCACCTGCCGGCGGTGGGCCAGAACCTGCAGGATCACCTGTGCGCCAGTTACTACTACAAGGCCAATATCCCGACGCTCAATGACCAGCTCAGTTCGCTGTTCGGCCAATTCAAGCTCGGCCTGAAATACCTGTTAACCCGTAAAGGCGCGCTGGCCATGAGCGTCAATCAGGCGGGGGGATTCTTCCGTGGCAACGCGCAGCAAGCCAACCCGAACCTGCAGTTGTACTTCAACCCCCTGTCGTACCAGATCCCCAAAAACAACAAGGCCAGCCTCAAGCCTGAGCCGTATTCAGGTTTCCTGTTGTGCTTCAACCCGTGCCGGCCCACCAGTCGTGGACACATCGAAATCGCCTCGAAAAACCCTCGGGACGCGGCGCTGATCGACCCCAACTACCTGAGCACCCAGAAGGACATCGATGAGGTGATCCAGGGCAGCCGCTTGATGCGCAAGATCATGGATGCACCGGCGCTCAAGGGCATCACCGTCGAAGAAGTGCTGCCAGGCCCGGTGGTCGAGACCGACGAGCAGATGTTGCAGTACTTCCGTGAAAACAGCGGTTCGATCTATCACCTGTGCGGTTCCTGCGCCATGGGCGCGGATGAGCAGAAGTCAGTGGTGGACAAGCGCCTCAAGGTGCATGGCCTGGACGGTTTGCGCATCGTCGATGCGTCGATTTTTCCCAACGTGACCTCCGGCAATACTCATGCCGCGGTGCTGATGGTGGCGGAGAAGGGCGCCGATCTGATTTTGCAGGACGCCTGATTTCGTCCTATCCCTGTAGAAAAGATGAATTTCCGTCGACGCCGCTGCTCATACCTGTAGGTAGCGGATTAGAGCCCGCGAAATCATCGTTGCAAACAGGGAGCGGCAAGGTCATGAGTGGAGTACCGACGGCGAGTGGAGATCTTCCGTGCGGGTTGATTCTGGTGGTAGAAGACGACCCGTTGATTCTGGAATTTCTCTGTGAAATTCTTCAGGAAGAAGGCTATGTGGTGCAACCGCAGACCAATGCGGACGCCGCATCGTTGTACTTGCAGCACCATGCACCGGAGGTCGGGTTGTTGCTGACGGACATCACCATGCCTGGCACGCTCAACGGCGCGGACCTGGCCAACCTGTTCGGCGATCACTGGCCGGAAAAGCCGATCATGATCATGTCCGGCTTCGAAACCCCGGAAAGCTCCGGCGTGCGGCACGACGTCTCGTTCATCAAGAAACCCTGGGCATTGGGGCAGTTGCTGGATTGCGTGCAAAGCGCCCTGAAATCGCCGCGAACCCTGTAGGAGCTGGCTTGCCAGCGAAGGCGTCCGTTCATTCGATGCATGGCTTTCGGACCTCTTCGCTGGCAAGCCAGCTCCTACAGGGATCGTGTGCATTCCTCAAGACTCCCGCCGACAGGAATGCTTTCGAGGATGCAACGGTGGGAATACTCGCGGCGCAGGCGGCGGGGGTCCCTACGGGGTTTCGGGAATGCCAGACAGTTCAGTAGATCCCGGGAATCAGCCGCCAGCTCCTGGCGCAATAAGCCTCATATTCACCCCCGAACTGCGCCCGCAACAACGCCTCTTCGGAATGAATCCGCGCAATCAGCGGAATCAGCGTCAACGCCGCCAGCAACAGCCCCACCCCCGAGCGAAACGCCAGCGCCCAACCCACGCCGATGACCAGCATCCCCAGATAACTGGGATTGCGCAGATTGCGATAGATGCCGTCGGTGACCAGGCGATGCCCCGGTTGAATCGCCACCAGTCCACTGAAACGCTTGCCCAGCACGAACACCGGCCACATTCGCAGCGCGCCGCCGATGATGAACAGCAATGCCCCGAGCCAACGCGTGCCTTCGCCACCGAGGGTCCAGAAATCGATACGGTCGGTGTAAGCCGGCAAATACCCGCTCAACAAGCCGATCGCCGCGAAAACCGTGATCACCCAGCGATTGTCCCGGTCTTCACGTACACCGGAACTCAGATTGACCTCGGAAAACAGCGAAACGATGGCCATGACCAGCGTTGCCAGCGCCACAACTACCAGCGCGGCATGTGAGAAAAAAGCGCCAAAGCCACCCAACCCCCAAATGGCCAGACCGAGGTAGGCGAGGGTGCTGACGATGGCAAAAAACGCCAGTTTGGCCGAGATTTTCATAACTCCTCCATCAATACAGTGTAGGAGCTGCCGAAGGCTGCGATCTTTTGATCTTGATCGTTCCCGCGCTCCGCGTGGGAATGCCTCAAGGGACGCTCCGCGTCCAGTGACGCGGAGCGTCACGGGCTGCATTCCCACGCAGAGCGTGGGAACGATCAAACGTCGGATCTTGCGCTACGCCGAATCACCTGCGGCGGTTGCCCGAACGCCCGCAGGAACGCTTCGCGCATGCGGCGGCGGTCGCTGAAGCCGGTTTCCAGGGCGATCTGATCAAGCGTCAGGCGCCCGCGTTCGAGCATTTGCCGTGCCGCTTCCAGGCGCAGGTTTTCGATGGCCTTGGCCGGCGATTGTCCGGTTTCAGCGCGAAAGGCGCGGCTGAACTGCCTTGGGCTGAGGCGGGCCACATCTGCCAGTTGTTCCACCGACAGCGCCTGGGCCAGGTGTTCCCGGGCATAGCCGAGTACGGTTTGAATGCGGTCCGATTTCGGCTCCAGCTCCAGCAGCGCCGAGTGTTGCGACTGGCCGCCGGATCGGCGGTGGTACATCACCAGTTTCTGCGCCACGGAACGGGCGAGATCGGCACCGTGGTCCTTTTCGACCATGGCCAGCGCCAGGTCGATGCCGGCGGTCATCCCGGCAGACGTCCAGATCGAATCGTCAATCACGTAGATGCGGTCGGCTTCCACCTTGATCGACGGAAAGCGTTCCTGCAATTGCCGCGCATAGGCCCAGTGCGTGGTTGCCCGCCGTCCGTCGAGCAAACCGGCCTGGGCCATGACGAAGGCGCCAGAGCAGATCGACGCCGTGCGCCGCGAGGTTTTGACGCTGGCACGCAAGTAATCGAGTACCGCTTCGGACGCCTGTTCGAGGATGGCATCACCACCGACCACGATGACCGTATCGATCACCCGTTCATCGAACGCCTCAGTGCCGACCGTCAACCCGCCGGAGGCGCGCAGCGTGCGGCCGTCCTCGGACAGCACGCGCACCTCGTACAGCGCTTCGCCGGCGCTGAAGTTGGCGTACTCGAACACCGGCATCGCCGCCAGCGCCATGGACTGGAAACCCTCGAAAACCACAAACGCCACGCTGATCATCGCTATGTCCTCAAACGGTCATGTCCGAAAAACGTACTTTAAACGTCATTTGCGACGCGTGTCAGTCCATTTATAACGGCTCACACCCGGCGAATATCTCGCCTCACCGTAAAGGAAACTGAACATGGCGCTTTCATCCAAAGGTACTGCATTGATCACCGGCGCCTCGTCGGGCATTGGCGCGGTGTATGCCGACCGTCTTGCCCGTCAGGGTTACGACCTGATTCTGGTGGCGCGCAGCCAGGCAAAACTCAATGCCCTGGCCAACCGCTTGAGCGACGAAACCGGGCGCAACGTGGAAGTGGTTGCCGCTGATTTGAAAGACAAGGCTGACTTGCTGCGGATCGAACAGATTCTGCGCTCCGACGCGAGCATCACCCTGCTGGTCAATAACGCCGGGGTCGGCGCGGTCATGCCGCTGCTCGGCAGTCCCGTGGATGATATGCAAGACATGATCACCCTCAACATCACCGCGCTGACGCGTCTGGCTTACGCGGTGGCGCCCGGTTTCGTGGCTCGCGGCAACGGGACGGTGATCAACATTGCCTCGATCGTCGCCTTCGCCCCGGAAGTCCTCAACGGCGTGTACGGCGGGACCAAGGCGTTTGTCCTGGCCTTGAGCCAGTCGATGCACCGCGAACTGACCGACAAAGGCGTGCGCATCCAGGCTGTGTTGCCGGGCGCCACCGCCACGGACTTCTGGACTGAGGCCGGTCACCCGGTCGAAAACCTGCCGAAGGAAATCGTGATGTCCGCCGAAGACATGGTCGATGCCGCGCTGGTGGGGTTGGCCAACGGGGAAGTGGTGACCATTCCGAGCCTGCATGACGGCGCACAGTGGGACCAATACGAAGCCCAGCGCCAAGTGCTTTGCGGGTTGTTCGGCAACTCCACGGCGGCACCGCGTTACCGTTAAATCAATGGTGTTCTAGCGGTCGCCTTCACTGTAGGAGCGAGCTTGCTCGCGATGGTCGTGAACGATAACGCGTAAAACCAGATGCGCAGCGGTGTCTTTGGGTTTTTCGCGAGCGAGCTCGCTCCTACAGTGATGGGGTCATCAGCGACGCCGCATGAACTAAGCTTGAAAAAGCACCGTTCACCGCTGACCCGTGGAAAACTCGATGGGCCAACGGCGTGCAACAGGAGCCCAAAATGCTTCACATCAGAACGCCCTTGATCCTGCATCCAGACCTGTCGACTCCATCGCGCCGAATCTGGCTCAAACTGGAAAACCTGCAACCCAGCGGCTCCTTCAAGCTGCGCGGCATCGGGCTTTTGTGCAGCCAGGCGGCAGCGCAGGGTAAGCGCAAGGTGATCTGTCCTTCTGGCGGCAACGCCGGGTTCGCCACCGCCGTGGCCGCCGCCCGGCTGGGGTTGAAGGCCTGCATCGTGGTACCACACACGACGCCTGAATCCACCCGCGCCAGGATCAAGAAAACCGGTGCCGAGGTGATCGTCCATGGCAAGGTCTGGGACGAGGCCAATATACGAGCGAAGGAGTTGGCGCAAGGCGTGGACACCGAATACGTGCCCGCCTTCGACCATCCGGTGCTGTGGGAAGGGCACAGCACGATGATCGATGAAATTCTAGAGGATTGTCCGCAGGTCGATGCGCTGGTGACGTCGGTGGGGGGCGGTGGTTTGCTGGCGGGAATTCTCACCGGACTGATCCGCCACAATCGCATGGACTGCCGGATCATCGCGTGTGAAACACAGGGTTCAGCGTCTTTCGCCGCCGCTGTCAGTGCCGGACATCCGGTCAAGTTCCCCCGGATCGATACGGTCGCCAGGTCGCTCGGCGCCTCTCTGGTGGCTGCGTGGCCGGTACAACACATTCTCGATTTTCCCCACGAGTTGGTCATTCTCAGCGACGAGGAAGCGATCATGGGCGTGGTGCGTTACGCCAGCGACTTGCGCCAATTGGTCGAGCCCGCCTGCGGTGTTTCGCTGGCAATCGCCTACCTGGACCACCCGTCTATCGCCGAAGCACACGACGTGGTGATAGTGGTATGTGGCGGGGTCAGCATCAGCGCTCAACTGGTCGCTGGCTGGGCTCGTTGAAACACAAGCCACGATGAACCTGAAGCATGGCAGGGCCGCAAACGCTTTTCACGTGTCACGAGCCCCACTGCTGAGGTTGGCGTGGCCTATTGATCTGCGGCAACACCGTCCTGGACGAGGATGGCGCGGGCCAGGTCTTCGTCGCTTGCGTTGTTGAGTTCGGGATGATTCTGCCGCAGCTGCTGGAGTACTGACTCCAGGTACGCGCCGCGGATCGTGCCGCCACTGGCGACGAAGCTGGAGGCGTCGTCTCGGGCGGGAATCATCAATTTGTGGTTCTTGAACGTTGAGTACAAAGAAGCGGAAACGCCGGCCGATGTGGCAACATCCTCCGCGTTCACTTTGGCCATGGCAGAGCCGAAGGGTAAACACAGCAGCAGGGAAGAAACGAGAATCAGACGGCGCATGATGGTGTCCTCTGAAAGCGTGCAGCAAAAAGTAAGCACCTTGTATTTTTTGGATGCACGGCGGTCGTCAGGAGTTCCCCAGTCGAAGTGCGCGTTCTTACCGATGATCAGCGCCCGCGCCGCTGCTCGCAGATAGCGCTATCCTTGGAAGATGTGCTCTTCGCCATCGGAGACTTCTGATGATCAACGTACGCACTGCCCGCATGCTCGCCGATTACAAACAATGGGCTAACCGGCGCCTCTTCGATAACCTGGCGCAACTGCCACCGGGCGAAGTCGAAAAAGAACGCGCCGGCATTTTCAAGAACATGATCGGCACACTGAACCACATCTATGTAGTGGACTGTCTCTGGCAGGCCCACCTCGAAGGCCGAGGGCACGGCTTTACAACTTCCCATGATCTGATCTATCCCGCATTGGCAGACCTGCGCTCGGCGCAACAGAATGTCGATCATTGGTACTGCGACTGGGCGGCCCGGCAAACCGATGCCTCGCTGGACAGGCCCGTGCGGTTCACCTTCATTTCCGGGGAAAGCGGCACCATGAGCGCTGGTGCGATGCTGTTGCATGTGGTCAACCACTCCGGTTATCACAGGGGTTGGATAATCCAGATGTACTTCGAAATCCCGGCCATGCCGCCCATGACCGACCTGCCGATCTATCTACGCGAGACCGACCCGAAATTCCATTCGCTCAATGCCCCGGCAGTGGAGCCGACATGTGCTCCGCTATTCGCGAGCGCAACCAACGTTCTGCCGGATCGTTATCGTTGACGCCGTTCCAGACCATGGACAGTTCGGACAGGTTGATCTCAAACGGCGCGTCGTCGGCACGTAACTGGTCGCTACCTTCGATCAGCGCACTCGCCGCGTAATCCGGCACGGTGGCGAGCATATCGGTGCCGGCGAGCAGGGCGCGCAAGCCGGAAAATTGCGGCACCGCCAAAACTACCCGGCGCGAACGACCGATGCGTGCTAGATCGGTGTCGATCGCACCGGTCAAATCGCCGGAAAAAGACACCAACGCGTGCGGACGTTCGCAGAACTCATCCAGGGTCAGGGTGCCGGGCCGGTCATCACCGCGCAGGATCTTCACGCTCAAGTCCCGCAGCTTCTTGCGCTTGGCATTGGCCGGCAACTCGGTGGTGTAGCTGATCCCAACGGAAATCTCCCCGGTGGCGAGCATCGACGACATCAACAAGTAATTCACCCGCCGCACGACCACCACGACGTTCTGCGCCTCTTCGCGTATCTGCTTGAGCAACGGCGGAAACAGGCCGAACTCGGCGTCGTCGGACAGGCCAATGCGAAAAACATCGCGGCTGGTTGAAGGGTCGAAATCCTTGGCCCGGCTGACCGCGCCGGAAATGGTGTCCATCGCTGGTTTCAATTCCTGGAGAATCGCCAGAGCCCGCTGAGTCGGCTCCAGCACCCGGCCGTTGCGTACCAGCAGCGGGTCATCGAACAAATCCCGCAACCGCGCCAGCGCCGCGCTTACGGCGGGTTGGCCGAGGAATAGCTTTTCCCCGGCCCGGGTCAGGTTTTTTTCGAACATCAGGGTTTCGAAAATCACCAACAGGTTCATGTCCACGCGGCGCAGGTCGTTGCGGTTCATGGTGGGACTCTCGCAGGGTGCAGAAGCTCTTTAGTAAAGCACCAAACCAGCATTGATAGTGATGGCGTGAAAAGGTCAACTACGGCGCCAATTTTTTATCTGTTGTTCAGAACCGTAGAACACGACCATAGGGGAGAGAAAAGGACTCTCATCGACGGAAGGTTTTATTGAAAAACAGACTGCGCACCCTCTCTACATTTGCAACGGCCCTAGATGACAAGGGAGTTTCATAAGGTCTAGGGCTGATAGTTTTCCTTTGAAAACCAGCATCTCTTATTACTAAGCTGTGTAAATATGCTCTTTTGCAACAATTTCCCTATAGTTCCATATGCCAAACTTTCCATTTGGGTTTGTACGATAAATACTTACAGATCTTGATACCAAGTAATCTTCGCCTGGCTTCAACCTGTCAAAATTTTCGGTATAGACACCAAGCACCTTAGGTTGTCCAAATCTAGAGTTCGACGGTCCATAAGGGTCTGCTACACGAAAGGAGAACTCCTCAGCAATATCTCGCGTCCCGAAATAAAACCCGTCACCAAGCATCATGTTGGTACTTTTCCCCATGAACTTTGGATCAAGACCAGCCATCAAACTACCACTATAGTTGCTGCTGGTTCCATGATGTCCAATTAAGTCCCAGTCAGTGAGTTGATCATCTGACGGTGACGCAGTTAGAAGCGATGGCGATGAGTGTCTTCGCGCAGGTGACCTGCCATTGAAACTTGGTGTGCGATGTATTGACGTGCTACTGGCTGCGGATTTTTTAGACTTTATGAGGTTTCCAAAAAAAGTCTTAATCGCTTTAAACGGGTTATGCCCATTTTGGTCGATTAGGTTGACAGGGTCCAACAAACAATATGCATACGAGTTTAACCCCCCTTTAGCAAATGGACTCCAGCTGTCGGGACTATTAAATCGCATCAATATTGGGTTGAACGCTCTGTACCCGTTCCCCAATAAATAATGCCCGGTCACCGGATCGGCACGTTCGCCATTGAACCCCAGTAGGCTGGTTAACCCACTTTCGGCTGAGCGATATCCGTAGAGTGTGTAGACAATTTGCTGCCGCTGCTGATCGCCACTGAGCGACTGCAATACCGAGCGTTGCGTATCAGTGGCCAGTAATGTGGTACCGACTTCGCCTTCCTGGCGTAGTTGCTGTGCCAACAACTGGTCGCCATGCTGGAAAATTAAGTGGTGCAGTGCACCCTGTATCTCGGTGGCCAATCGGCTTTTACAGTAAAAACGCTGACGCTCCGGGTTACCCGGCACTGTGTGGCTGGTCGATCGATCCAGGGGATCATAGCGATAACGGCAAAGCACGGTTTGGGGTAGAAGTTGCATCGCACGCGTTCCAAGAGTTAGCAGTACTGGCAGCCAGTATTGGCGGTTTCGCGGAGGGTGTGAACTATCAGAACTGCTAGGTTTGCCTTGTATCTGTCCTCACCGAAATCCTGTAGGAGCGAGCCTGCTCGCGAAAAACCCGAGGGCGCCGCAGGGTATCTGTTTTTACGCGTAATCGTTGACGACCTTCGCGAGCAGGCTCGCTCCTACAGTTTTGGGCGGTGTCAGCTTTGGTTGGGATGACTCAAAACCCGTAGGAGCACGGCTTGCCGGTGATGGCGTCTGTGAAATTGCCATCGCGAGCAAGCTTTGCTCCTACGAGATTGGTGTTGGCTTTACTTGGTCGGGTCGAGTTGGTCCAGCGCGCGGTTTACCGCCAGCTCGCCGAGCATGATGACTTAGGTGATGCCCAGCAGGGTGTTGCGGCTGGTTCTTTCGGTACGGTCGGCCAAATCCATGGTCATTACATCGGGGTGAACGTCCAGGGCGAACGTTGTTGCGATTTGCTACGTGGAGGCCCTTAGCCTGTTAACTTCGTCGAGTAATCGAGGCCTCAATGGGGCGTTTTCCATTAGTAAGTTATAATAAAATTGAGCGGCTTGTCGTAATCTTGGAGTGGCTTGCTTTGATAATAACTCTAAGCGATCAAAGTCTATTGTAGATAATTTGATGTCAGCGTCTGTAATCGATCGTTCCCAAGACATATCTATGACCTCCATAAAATCCTTCCGGCCAGGGAGGTTGATTATATCTATGATTCTCTTTGGTGCTCCCTCAGGTGAAATGTTTTTAGTGCGTATAGTCTCACCTGCTAATGATTGTAAATTTGGTGTTTCAAGTTTTTTTTGATGATTTGAGATTAGTAAATTTCGGTGGTTGTTTCTTGTTTTTTCATAAAATTCTTTTATGTGTTGGATGCGCGCTTGTGGGGGTAAGCTTAGAGCATTTGCAGCTTGTCTTCTAAGCTTTTTAAGTTGAGTCAATATGTTTGCCGCTGTCTTAAATGAGAGGTGTCCATTGGGGTCTAGCCTATTAATTGGATCTCCCAAGCAATATGTATATGCATTCAAACCACCCTTTTCAAATGGGCTCAAACTGTCTGGACTATTAAACCGCATCAACCATGGATTAAACGCGCGATACCCATTTCCCAACAGATAATTGCTCGTCACCGAATCCAGCCGTTCGCCGTTAAACCCCAGCAAACTGGTCAAATCGTTTTCGGCATGTCGATAACCATACGGTGTATAGGCAATGGGTCGACGCGGATGATTGGCCTTGAGCGTCTGCAATACCGAGCGTTGCATGTCGGTGGCTAATAAAGTTGTGTCGAGTGCACCACCCTCGCTTTGCTGTTCCGCCAGCAACCGCTCGCCCTGCTGGAAAATTGAATAGTGCAGTGCACCCTGTATCTCGGTGGCCAATCGCCTTTACAGTAAAAACGCTGACGCTCCGTGTTACCCGGCAGTGTGTGGCTGGTCAATCGATCCAGGGGATCATAGCCATAACGGCAGAGCACGGTTTGGGGTAGAGGGTGCATCGCACGCGCTCCGAGAGTTAGCAGTACTGGCAGCCAGTATTGGCGGTTTTGCGCAGGGTGGGAACTATCAGAACTGCTAGGGGTGCGATGTATTTGTTCTCACTGAAACTCTGTAGGAGCGAGCTTGCTCGCGAAGAACCAGAGGGCGCCGTTGGGCATCTGGTTTTACGCGTTATCGTTCACGACCTTCGCGAGCAAGCTCGCTCCTACAGATTTGGGCTTTGAAATCATTGGTTATGGCGACACAAAATCTGTAGGAGCACGGCTTGCCCGCGATGGCGTTCTTGAGAGCGCTATCGCGAGCAAGCTTTGCTCCTACAGGTTGGGTGTTGGCCGTTCAGGCCAAGGTTTGCTCCGGGCAGCGCATAGCGTTAGACGCTAGCAGGGCTTCGATTTCTTCTTCGGAAAAGGCAAATTCCCGCAACACCTTCCGCGAATGCTCGCCATTCCCCGGTGCTGGTGCATAAGGCACTTGCGCCGCCTCCAAACGGTTGATCGGAAACCCAGGCACCCTCACCACCCCATGCTGCGGGTGATGCAGATCCACCAGCATGCCGTTGCTGGCGATTTGCGGATCGGCCAGCACGTCGTTGTAGTCGCTGACCTTCGAGCAGAGGATGTCGGCCTCGCGCAGTACCAGCAGCCAATGGACGACGGGC
>NZ_NKJI01000031.1 GCF_002277815.1 Pseudomonas sp. ERMR1:02 | reverse complement strand
TTGCGACTGCTGGTGATCTTGTCGACCTGATCCAGCGTCACGGTATTGCCGGTGTACACCGTGTGCCACAAGTTGGTCCGTACATAGGGTTCGACGGGCAGGCCGCTGATGTCATAACTACCTTGCAATTTGGCACCGACACGGCCGCTCCATGCCGTCACGTCGGAGGAAGAAGCGTTGCCCGAGCCCGCATAGGGCGTATCGAGGGTGATCCGCTGGTTGATCAATTGCGCCTGGGGTTCAACCACCCAGTTTTCGCTGATACCGATCGGAAAACCACCCTCCACCGACAGCGTCATCGCGCTGCCTTCGGTGGCTTGCCGGGCGCCCTGTTCGTTGCGACTGAACCCGCTTACACGGCCGCCGCTGGCCGACAGGTCGACGTGCCAGCCCTGTGCCCCGGTCAGGCTCCAGTAGGCCCGAGGCTTTGGCCTTGCAGGTTGAGGGTATCGGTGGTCGGGTCGGACATGGCGCGGTTGGTCAGCAGGCCACTGCTATTGCCCTGCAACTGGGTGGTGCCGCTAATCAGGCCGACCTGTTGGGTCTGGCCGCTGCCGCTTTGCACAGTCAGGATCGCCGGACCTTTGACTTCGCCTGAGCCGGGATTGGAAACGCCCTGGCCCAAGGCATCGGTTTGGGCCAGGCGGGAGGCCTGTCCGTAGACCTGATCCCAGGCGAAGGGGGTGGCGTCTTCGGTGGTGAAGTAACTGCTTCGCATATCGGTAGCAGGGCTGAAACGCCCGGGGTACGTATTCGCGAGAGCAGGCAAGGAGAGCGTCGGGATGTCCTGGCCGAACCAGGGCGTTGTATCTTCTTCGGCAGGTGTTGCCTGCACTTCCATGGACGAGCACAGCAGGAGTGAGCTCGAGACAGTGCAAAAAAGTGATTTTGATCTCGTGTTGGGTTAGGGAGGTTTTCATGGCGGGGCTACCTTGCAATCGCGTGCCGTACTTGCCTTGGCGTCTCTCCTACCCCGAGCGAGGGGCGACCGAATGGTTTGGAGCAAGCCGGGGGGGCGCCCGATCGCGCGGGTGTCTTGGGGGCTTGCCCCTGGTAATGATTCCGGGGTAGTACCGTGAAGTCAAGAAGACCCCCGCCACTGCGTCAAGAAAATGGCCGATCAGTGGTAGTGGTATTTCAGGTCGTATAAGTGACTGATTTACGGCGCGTACCTAAGTTCTTGTTTATTGGAAAAAACGTCAAAAAAACGCACGTGCTAGAGCCTTTGCTCGGTATTACCAGCTGACCCTGATACCCAGCGTGCTGGCCATTGCGCGTTGCTGGTTAGCGTCTAGATTGCTGCTGTAATCAACATTGGCATATACGCCGACGCTTGGCGCGAGCTTCAGGGTCGCGCCAATACCGACATCAGCCCACGAAGATTTCTGCTTTGTATCGATATCGGTGGTGTTGGCGAAAGTGACTGTGTCAGTGCCTTCAAAAGCGTGCCAAACGTTGACACGCAGCCAGGGTTCCAGCGGCAGGCCGCCGGCTTTGAAGCTGCCTTTGAGCCGCGCGCCGAGTCGAGCGGTCAATGCCGCGTCGGAATCAAAGACACTCGGGAAATGCCGTCATTCTGACTGTCGAGATCAACCTGCTGGCGGATGATTTGCCCCTGGGGTTCGATCACCCAGTTGCGCGCCAGCGTGAAGGGAAAACCTGTCTCCAATGAAAGGGTCAGCGCGTGACCGCGATTGTCGATTTTGAGGCCGCGATCGGAATGGCTATCGCCATAAAGCCAGGTGTACATCGCCACCGCATCGAAGTATCTACCTTTAGGATCTGTCAGGGTCCAGTAGGCGCCGAGATTGTTGCCTTCAAGTTCGACTTTGCCGGCGCGTTTACCTTCGTAACCCTGGTTGAAGCCGTCAACATTACCCTTCATGCGGTTTTGGCCGACGAAGAAACCGCTGCGCTGGGTTTGTCCCCCAGACGTTTCTGAGGCGAACAGATCGTTGCCCACCTGGAACCCTTTAATTGAGCCGTCGAAACGTGGCGTGACGGTGCCGGCCCATGTCTGGTCGAGGTCCTTGCCATAGACCCGCCCCCAGCCTGCGCCAAAGGTTCCGGTTTCAGTCAGCAGGCTCTGATCACCCTGGCGATCATGGAAGGTGCCGAGGGCGGTCAGGGTCATTTGCGCAGCCGCTGACGGCAATATCGACCAGGTTGGCACTTCCATGCGGTACAACGGAATCGGTGCAGCACCGGGTTCGGGCGTTGGCAACGGCGGGCTGCCGGCGGCGGCCACGGGTATCGCCACCAAAGGCACCAGTTCTACCACGGGTGGCACGGCCGGCGCGGGGTTGGGCAGCGATGGCACGGCTGGGCGGGGTTGCCCACCGGTGGCACAGCCGGGGCGGGGTTGGCTACCGGCGGCAGGGCCGGGGCGGGGTTGGCTGCGGTCACTGCTACCAGTGGCGGCGCCACGACGGACGAACGCAAGTACCAACTGTCCTGACTGCCGGCGGTTACACCGCCCTTGTACAGGACGTAATCGTAGGCGCCGACCGACAACGGGGTCTTGAGCGTAAAGGCGCCATTGTCGCTGGTTGCCGTGCCTTGGGCCTGGACTACCTGAATGCCATTTTGCAAAGTTGCCGCGCCAGCGCCACCCAGATTCGTGACGCTGATTGCAGTGGTACCCGTCAGGGAACCGTTATTGACAACCAGTTTGTCACTGGGCGAGTTGTCACCGCCAAGCACACTTTGCACAAGCAGTTGACCGCCGCTTCCCGCGTAATTGCCCTCTACCGTCAGGGTGTCGCTGGTACGGGTATTGCCGTTGCCAAGGTCGATGATCCCGGCGTTGTTCAATGTCGCACGCTGGCCGGCGGTGAAGGGCGAGATGCTGCCTTGCGTCGACGTCAGGACGCTGCTGCCGTCGATGTTGAACACACCAGTGCGGGATGCGCTGTCACCCAGTACGAAGTTATCGGCGAGATCGAGCCGTGAGTTGTTACTCAGCTTGACCGTTTCCCAATTGACGTAGCGGCCAGCGCCCGTGGTTGTGGTGTGATCGAAGGTCAGCACATCGTTGCCGGTGCCGCCGTTGAGGCTCGGGGTCTGGGCGAGGGTGCTCTCGTCGAGATTGCGCACAGTCGCGCTGTCGTCGCCGCCTTCCATCAGAATTGCCGAGTGAAGGATGCCACCGCCATCCCAGACAAAAGTGTCATTGCCGACGCTGGTGCGGATCTCACCAAAGACCTCGCCACCGGTCACTTTAATGCTGTCGTCGCCACCGCTGACGCTGATGAACCCGCCAATACTCCCACCGGATACGATGATGGTGTCGCGTCCGAAGCCCGTCACCAGATTGCCCAGGATCTTTCCGCCGGACATGTCGAACAGGTTGTTATCGAGCTTCATGTCGACCCGGCCGATGGTGCCTCCAGTCATCTTGGCAGTATCGCCATCCTCGAAAGCACCAACGATGGTGCCGCCGGTCATCAGGAAAGAGTCGCGGCTGTCGCCTTGAGCCAGGGACTGAATAATGCCGCCAGTCATGGTGAAATTATCGACGCCATTGCCTTGTTGGACCGCCCCGGTGATCTGCCCGGCGCTGATGTTGAGGACGTCCGCGCCGTCACCCTGATCCAGCACACCGACGATGCGCCCGGAATTCATGTTGACCGTATCGGTGCCGGCACCGAACGTGACGTTGCCATTGATCGTGCCGGAGCCATTGGCCGGGAAGGTCAGGCGGTTATTGCCCGCCAGGTCAGTCAGCGGCCCATTGCTGGCGCTGTCACAAACGTAGTTATCGTTACCGGCGGTGGGGGTGAGCGTACACGCCGCTTGGGTGGGTTGGGGCCAGCCGATGCAGAACAGGATTGAAACGGCACAGGCGCTGTAACGGTACATGGGCAGATCGCTGGAAAACTTCATGCTCGTCTCCGCTTATGGATCGGCGACTGAGTTGCCACATGTCAGAAATGGCAAGGCATCAGACGCCATCGGCAGCGCGAGTTGCGAGACAGCATCGGGTGAACAGTCACCCGAAACCGATAACGTTCAGCAACGACGGCCACTATGAGTCGCACGTCCATAGGTTCAGGTGTATGGACGAGTGCAACGTAGCAGCAGTTTTTTTGCGTATCTACTGTCAAAAGTAACAGGTGAAACGTTTTAGCTGTCGATCATGAGTGATTTTTCGACATGATCGGCACAGGGTTCAGAGGTGTACTTCAACGGCCAGCGGCAAATGATCCGACAAGTGCGTCCATGGCTTGGTCCCGAGAATTTTCGGCTCATGGCTACTGGCATTGCGCAGATAAATGCGGTCCAGGCGCAGCAGCGGAAACCGCGCGGGGTAAGTTTTGGCGGGACGGCCGTGATGGCGTTCGAAGGCTTCGTGCAGGTAGTCGCGACGGGCGAGGGCGGCGTTACCCTGGAGCTGCCAGTCGTTGAAATCGCCAGCGATAATCACCGGTGCATCGTCGGGCAGGGATTCAAGCAGCTGACAGAGCAACTGCAACTGAAGTTGTCGATGACTTTCCAGCAGGCTCAGATGAACGCAGATCGCATGGACCTCGGCGTGCCCAGGCACGTCCAGCACGCAATGCAACAGCCCGCGGCGCTCGGGTCCGGTGATGGAAACATCGAGGTTGCGGTATTCGCGAATCGGGTATTTGGACAACAGCGCGTTGCCGTGGTGACCGTCGGGGTAGACCGCATTGCGGCCATAGGCGAAATCGCTCCACATGCTGTCCGCGAGGAACTCGTATTGCGAGGTCGTTGGCCAATCGTTGAAGCGCGAAGAGTGGCGATCATGTTCGCCGACCACCTCCTGCAAGAACACCAGGTCCGCCGAGGTACTGCGCACCGCTTCGCGCAATTCGGGCAGGATGAAACGTCGGTTGAAGGCGGTAAAGCCCTTGTGGGTATTGACGGTCAGCACACGCAGTCGATGGATGGCCGGGGTTTTGTTCAACGGCACTGATTCGAGCGTCTGCGGCTTGGAGGTACGGGTCACTTTCACTCCTCTGAATCAAGGCAGGCTTATGCATGCGACTGATGTGGGGGCGGGCAGTTCAGTCTGGGTGACAATGTAGATGGCACCGATCCCTGTAGGAGCGAGGCTTGCCCGCGAAGACGTACTCACAGGCAGCGATGATGGTGAATGTTCAGGCCTCTTCGCGGGCAAGCCTCGCTCCTACAGATTGAGCGCTGTGGGTCAGACGAAGACGATTTCATAGGGCAAGCGTATCCGCTGCAGCAGCACCCGTGGCAGCAGCGGGGCGATGCCGATGGCCGGTTCGCCGTCCAGTTGGCTGGCGTAGGCGTGGGTCGCATGGCTTTTTCGCGCGACCGTCCAGGTGTCCAGACGGACCTTGCGGGCGCGATGCCAGGGGATCAAGCCGCGTTCGCGCGTTGGCCAATGCCAGGCCCAGACCGGTACTTCGTTGAAATCGGCACCGGCGATGGCCGCGGCGTTGGCGCAGGCGCGGCCGACGGCATCGTGGTCACTGTTGCCGTCTTCGGACCAAGTGCTGAACACCACGTCGCCGGGCCGCAAATACCGGGCGATGAACTTTGTAAGTTCAAGCTCATGCTCGTTCAGGGTGTTGTCGGTGAAGCCGCCGCGAATCCACTTCAGGCTGTGCATCGGCAACCCCAGGCGACGCAAGGCTTCGACGCTTTCCTGTGCGCGAAACACGCTGAGGCGTTTCTCCGACCATTGCTGGGATCCCGGATGGCTGGCGCTGCCGTCGGTGACCGAGATCAATTGCAAGGGATGGCCCATGGTGCTGAGCAATTGCAGCAGGCCGCCGCATGTCACCACCTCATCGCCCGGATGCGGGGCAATCACCACCGCACGGGCGCCGGCGGGAACGAGGGACTGGGTGTTGATGACGGGGATATTGTCCAGTTGCGGGGCACTGTTCCAGATCTGCGCCGACAGGCTGTTTTCGAGGAGAGAGAGCGGTTTCATGGCGACGTCCTTGTTCTCGTTGAAAGCGTTTGGCCGCGTTCCGAACCCTGGAACTGCCGCGGGCAGAGTATTGCTCATGTCATGCTATTCGTCGCCCCGATGTTGCCGGCGGTACGTTTTTTTATCCGCACTCCCTCTGTAGGAGCGATGCTTGCTCGCGATGGACGTCAACGATGACGCGGGGCGTCTGGATGCCCGCGTTGCCCGGACGTTTTTCGCGAGCAAGCTCGCTCCTACAGGGGCTCAGGTTATTCCTCTTCCTCATGCTGCAGTTCGAACAACAGCAGCGAGCGGCCGGTGACCGAGTATTCGTGGCCGAACTCGAAGCGTTCCTGGCCGCGGATCGACGGTTGGTTGGTGTCGATCATGCAGGTCCAGAAGCCACCGTCGGGCACCTCCGGCAGCAGGAAGTTGACGACGTCGTGGTGCGCATTGACCACTAGCAGCAAAGTGGCGTCGGCGCCTTTGCGGCAAATGCCGGTCTCTTGCGCGCGGCCGTCGAGCAACATGCCCATGCAGCGATTGTGCGCATCGTGCCAATGCTTGGTGGTCATCTCGCTGCCGTCCGCTGCCAGCCAGGTGACGTCCTTGACGCCAATGTCCTCGTTGTAATCGCCCACCAGAAAGCGCCCGCGACGCAGGATCGGGTAAGCCAGGCGCAACTCGATCAGGCGTTTGACGAACTTGAGCAGGGCTTTGCCGTCTTCGCTTATGTACCAGTTGACCCAGCCGATTTCGCTGTCCTGGCAATAGGCATTGTTGTTGCCCTCCTGGGTGCGGGCGAACTCGTCACCGGCCACCAGCATTGGCGTGCCTTGGGCCAGAATCAAAGTGGCGAAGAAGTTGCGCATTTGCCGCAGACGCAGCTCGTTGATCTCGGGATCGTCGGTAGGGCCTTCGACGCCATGGTTCCAGGACAGATTATTGTTGCTGCCGTCCTGGTTGTTCTCGTCATTGGCTTCGTTGTGCTTGTCGTTGTACGACACTAGATCGTTGAGGGTGAAGCCGTCGTGGGCGGTGACGAAATTCAGCGAAGAATAAGGACGCCGACCGCGTTGATTGAACATCTCGCCGGAACCGGTCATGCGGCTGGCGAAGTCCGCGAGTTGCCCGTCATCACCTTTCCAGAACGCGCGTACGGTGTCGCGAAATTTGTCGTTCCATTCAACCCAGCCGGGCGGGAAATTGCCGACCTGGTAGCCGCCGGGGCCGCAGTCCCAGGCTTCGGCAATCATTTTCACCTGACGCAGGACCGGGTCCTGGCGGCAGGCCACGAGGAAGCTGTGGCGCTCGTCGAAGCCATCGTGATAGCGCCCGAGAATGGTCGCCAGGTCGAAGCGGAAACCGTCCACATGCATTTCCGAGGCCCAGTAGCGCAGGGAATCGGTGACCATTTGCAGCACGCACGGGTGGCTCAGGTCGAGCGTGTTGCCGGTGCCGGAATCGTTGATATAGAAGCGCTTGTCGTCCGGCACCAAGCGGTAGTACGAAGCGTTGTCGATACCGCGCATGGACAGTGTCGGACCTTGTTCATTGCCCTCGGCGGTGTGGTTGTAGACCACGTCGAGAACCACTTCGAGATTGGCTTCGTGCAGGTGGGCGACCATCTCCTTGAACTCGGCGATCTTGCCGCTGGCCAGGTAGCGCGGGTCGGGGGCAAAGAACGCGATACTGTTATAGCCCCAGTAATTGGTCATACCCTTGTGCAGCAGGTGCTGGTCATTGACGAAGGCATGGATCGGCAGCAATTCCACAGTCGATACGCCGAGCTTGCGGATATGTTCCAGCACGTCGTCGACCATCAACCCGGCGAAGGTGCCGCGCACGTTCTCGGGGACGGTAGGGTGACTCATGCTGATGCCGCGCACGTGGTCTCATAAATAATGGTTTGTCCCACGGCACACTGACCCGATGGTCGTGGCCCCAAGTGTGCGCCGGGTCAATCACCTTGCATTTCGGCACAAAGGGTGCGCTGTCGCGTTCATCAAAACTGAGGTCGGCGTCTGGATGCCCGATGGTGAAGCCGAACAACGCCTCGGACCATTTCAACTTGCCCACCAGTTGTTTGGCGTAAGGGTCGATCAGCAGTTTGTTGGGATTGAAGCGATGACCGTTGGCCGGGTCGTACGGGCCGTACACGCGGTAGCCGTAGATCAGCCCCGCATGGGCGTCGGGCAGGTAGCCGTGGTAGATCTCGTCGGTGTACTCCGGCAGTTCGATGCGCTCTAATTCCACTTCGCCGGCATCATCGAAAATGCACAGTTCAACGCGAGTGGCATTGGCGGAAAACAAGGCGAAATTGACCCCCAGCCCATCCCAGGTCGCACCCAATGGAAAGGGCAGGCCTTCACGGATGCGCGAGGAGGCCTCGGCTTGAGGTGCTGGCGCGGCTTTCTTTGGACGGGTCATAGGTGCTCCTGCAAAGGGGGGACAACTGCGCGGTAAATGTGGGCGCGATCCTGCTCGCGATGGTTCCAAATTCCACACGTTTGTACCTGGTATCTGTGGGAGCGGGCTTGCTCGCGAAAGCGGTGTGTCAGTCGACATCAGTGTTGGCTGTTACACCGCTTTCGCGAGCAAGCCCGCTCCCACAAGAGGCTTTCCGGAGAACGAGCGATCCCTCGGTGGCGAGCACGCTCGCCACGTAGTCATTCAGGACAATCGTTAAACCGTTAGACAGCAGGCGGTTTTCGCGCTGTGCGAGGCTTCTTCTCTACTGCTTTTTCCCCCGAAGGAATCACCTTGGAAGCTGCAGCAGGCTTGGCCTTGGCTTCTTTGGCTTTAGGCTCGCCAGCCTTGCCATTCAGAGTTTTGCCGGCAGCCGGTTTGCTGGCTGCGGTCTTGCTGCCCGCCGCTTGCGGTGACTTCTTGGGCGCCAGCGCCTCGGCTTCAGCCAGTTTGCGTGCCATCTCCCAGTGGCGTGCTTCCTCGCCTTCGGGTTTGCCTTCTGACTCCCATATCTGATAGGCAAACTCGCGGATGCGTTTGTCTTCGGTACTCATCGCAATGCTCCTGAACAACTCAAGTGTCGGTAGTTTGGATAAACAGATTGACCGGGAAATCCCCCAGCGCGGCGCTGATCATCAGCTCCCTGTTTTTTGTGACTACATCGCTCGAAAAAAGTCCCTTGAGACTTTTCCCGGCGGTAGTAAATGGCAGTTGAACCCGCGTATCGCCCCACTGCGGCGCGCCAACCTGCGGTACTGCACTGTTTTCCAGCAGGGCCGCGCAACGAATCGGCACGATGACGATAGCCCGTTCGCCTTCATGTTCTCGAACAAATCCCAGCACCCGATGCGCCTGGCTGCCGACGACTTCGAGGGGCTGGTAACTCCCCCGTCGAAACAGCTCCGGATTCTCGGCGCGCAGGTTCAACGTGCGGGCAATCAGCGTCTGCTTGATGCGCCCGTCACGCCAGTTCGCCAGCAAATCAGGCAGGTCTAAAGGTTGCTGCAAGGCCTGCTGGCGGCTGGCGTAATCCACTGGCCGGCGGTTGTCCGGATCGACCAGAGTGAAGTCCCAGAAATCATTGCCCTGATAGAGATCCGGCACACCCGGCACCGTCATGCGCAGCAAGGTTTGCGCCAATCCGTTGAGTGCGCCCGGCGTGGCAATGGCCTGAGCGGCCTTGCCCAGAGCGCAGCGCAGCAGCTCGCCGTCCGGCGTCACTAACAGGCGCCGCAGGAATTCCTCGCTCGCTTGTTCGTAGGCATCGTTAGGCGCGCTCCAGCTACTCTGCAACTTGGCTTCGCGCAGGGCTTTTTGTTGCCACTGCCAGAGTCGCCTGGCGTAGTCCTCCAGGGCCGGTGGATCATCACTGCGCAAGTCCAGCGGCCAACTGCCGAGGATCGCTTGATACAGGATCAGCTCATCCCCGGCCGACGGCAATTGATCATCGTTGCGCAACGGCCGGGCGAGGGCGCGCCACAGACCGATCTGCTCGGCATACCACTGGCTGCGCTCGCTGAGCACTGCCAGGCGCGCGCGAGTGTCTTCACCGCGTTTGTGATCGTGGGTGGCGGTGGCCAGCAGGTTGTCGGGGAATTCGGCCAGGCGCTGTGCGCACGCGGCATGAAACTCGGCTACCGGCGCGCTGAACTGCTCGGTGCTGAAGCCAACGTCATTGCGCGATAGCAACACCGCCGAACGATAGAACGCGGTGTCTTCCACGGCTTTCGCCGCCGCCGGTGAAGTCAGCTGCTGAAAGCGCACGCAGGCATGTTTGAGCCGTTTGCGCGGGCGGCCCGGCGGATGTTTGCGCCAGGATTCGCCGCCCAGCCAACCGGCCAGACAATCGAGCACCGGCCAGTCCGCTTCGCCCAGGGTTTGCCGGGCGCCGGCCATCGCCTGCTGGAAAAAGGCTTCGTCCTGAGCCGAGCGCCCGACAGGACTGATGTAAGTGCGGTACACCGAAAAGTGCACGACCAATTCCTGCAATGCACGACGAATTGCACCCAGGGTCAGGTCGCGGGTCATCAGATCGTCGCGGGCCACTTGAAGCAAGGCATGGGCGACACTTTCGAAATCCCCGGCCAGGGAACCGTTGAGGATCTGCTGACGGGCCAGTTGTGCTTCCTCGCGGAAATCGGCCGGGCGTTCGCTGTGCCGATGCCAGAGCTCGCCCAGGATCTGTTCACCTTGGGGATCGTGCTGCAGCAGCGACAGCTGATTCATGAATTCATAGCCGGTGGTGCCATCCACCGACCAGTCGCGGTGCAGGGTTTCACCCTCGCCGAGGATTTTCTCGACATAGATCGGCAGGTGCCGGCCCGGCGCAAGGCTGTCGACCCGACGCCGCAGTTTGCGGCAGTAACTCCGAGGGTCGGCGAGGCCATCGATATGGTCGATGCGCAGGCCGTCGATCAAGCCGTCCGCCACCAACTGGAAGATCTTCGCATGGGTCTCCTCAAATACGGCGGGACGCTCAACACGTAGCCCACCCAATTCGTTGACATCGAAAAAACGCCGCCAGTTGATGTCATCCGCGGCGGTGCGCCAACTGGCAAGACGATAGCTCTGGCGTTCCAGCAGATTGTGTAGTCGTTGGAAGCCGGAAGGGGTAAATGAGTCGTAACTTTTCAGGTTGTCTTCGATGGCTTGCGCAATGGCCGGATCGCGGGCCAGTTCGCGTAACTGGTCTTTCAACGGCATCGCCAGACTGTGAGCATCCGTCTGATAGCTCAGTGTGCTGAAGCGGTCCGCCAGTGATTTGAGCGGTTCAGCATCCGCCTTGAGCAGTTCGCCGTAGTGGCTGGGGCAAATCGGGAAGTGATGATCGTAGTGCTCGACATGAAACGCACCCTGCTGCGCATCGAAGCGCAGGGGCAGGGTGCCGTCCTGCAACGCGATGCCGTAGTCGCTGCCGAGGAACGGCAATAACAGTTGACCTTCCATCAACGGATCGGGCGAGTGCCACTGAATATCGAAGAACTCGCCGTAAGGGCTTAGCCGTCCCCATTCGAGCAAGTCCAGCCACCACGGGTTGTCGCTACCGCCGACGGCCATATGATTGGACACGATATCGAGGATCAGCCCCATGTTCTGGTTGCGCAACGCGCTGACCAGTCGACGTAGCGCTGCTTCACCGCCCAGTTCATTGTTGACCGTGGTCGGGTCGACCACGTCGTAGCCATGCATCGACCCGGCGCGAGCGCTCAGCAGCGGCGAGGCATAAACGTGGCTGATGCCGAGGCGCGCGAAGTACGGCACCAGCGGCACCGCATCGTCCAGGGTGAAGTCTTTGTGAAATTGCAGGCGAAGGGTGGCCCGCAAGGGTTGCACAGGCGGTTGAGTAGACACTTGAGTCATTGATCACGCTCGGCCGCCTGAAGTCGCGCACAGGCGAGCAGCTCCAGGCGTCGGGCGGCGTCCGGGTTATCGAGCAGGGCTTCGCTGTCGCCGGGCAGTCGTCGGGACCAGTTGGGATGGGTGTCGATGGTGCCGGCAGGTTGGCCTGCTGTTCGATGCCCAAGGCATCTTCCAGCGGCAGTAGTACCAGCGGTGCACGGGTATGGCCAAGGAAACGCACACTGGCGTCGAGCACCTGGTCGGTTTCATGGGACTCTTCGCGAAAGTTCTGCGGGTCTTGGGTCAACGTGCGACGCAGACCTTCGCGTTCCCGTTCGCGATGGCGGCGCCACTCGATTTCAGTGTTGGCATCGATCAGGCCCAATCGGGCGTTCCAGTCGATGTCGCGGCCGTGCCACCAGCCGTTGAGGGTCGGCAAGTCGTGGGTGCTGGTGGTTGCCAGGGCGTTGTCCGGCCAGTCGAGGATCGGTTTGAAGTGGGTGTTGTCCTGCTCGAACAGCAGCACCCGCATGCCCAGCATCGCACGGGCGATGAGTTTTTCCCGCAGGCCGTCCGGCACGGTGCCGAGGTCTTCGCCGAGTACGATAGCCTGATGGCGGTGGGATTCGAGAGTCAGCAGGCGCAGGAGGTCGTCCACCGGGTAATAGAGGTAAGCGCCATCGGCGGGCGGTGCGCCATTAGGGATCACCCATAAGCGTTGCAGGCCCATGACATGATCGATGCGCAGACCACCTGCGTGGGCGAAGTTGGCGCGCAACATTTCGATGAAGGCACGAAAGCCATGGCGCACCAGCCCTTCGGGAGAGAACGCGGAAATCCCCCAACCTTGACCGGTGCGGTTGAGAATGTCCGGTGGCGCGCCCACGGTAAGGGAGGCGAGCAGTTCATCCTGACGGCTCCAGGCCTGGCTGCCGCCGCCATCGGCACCGACGGCCAGGTCGGCAATCAGGCCAATGCTCATACCGCTGGAGCGCGCGGCAGCTTGCGCACGCTCCAGGCACCGGGTGATCAGCCATTGGCAGAAGGCAAAGAAGCCGATGCGTCCGGCGTTTTCTTCGGCGAATTCGGCCAGGGCAGTACTGCGCGGATTGCGCCATTGCTCGGGCCATTGGCGCCAGTCGAGGCTTTCACCCTTGGCGGCACGGGCCTCTTGAATGGCTTCGAAACGGCAGTGATTTTCCAGTGCCTCACCGCCGGCGTGGCGGAAGCTGCTGAAGTCGGCGTGCAACGGGTGTTCGCCCTGAACGAAGCCTTCGTACAGTGCCTGCAACAGCCGATGTTTGGCTTCGGCAGCGGCCGGCCAGTCTATCAACGGCAGTTCTTCCAGATGCTGGAGTTCGGCAGTCAGGCCGGTAGCATCGATGGCCGAGCGCAGCGCACGTTCGCCGAGGATCGCGCCGGGCGCGCAATACAGGCTGTTGAGGAACAAACGACTGGACGGCGAGTAAGGGCTGTAGCGCTGGGTGTCGCTGGCGAACATGGCATGCAGCGGACTGATCGCCAGCGCTTCGGCGCCGCGTTCACCCGCCACCCGTGCCAGATCTTCCAGGGCCTGGGTATCGCCGAATCCGCCATCACCGGTTCGGCGCAACGCATACAGTTGCACGCTCAAACCCCAGGCACGCGGCATCGGGTTTTCAACCGCATCTCCCACGCTGTAGCAGCGCTCAGGCGCTACCGCCAGGGTGAAAGTCTGGCCATCGATGCTGACATGCTGGTAGCCGACCGGAATCAGCCCCGGCAACGTCGCTTCGGCGTCCAGTTTGAGCATGAGCCGCGAACCGTCTTCAAGGTGAATCTCGCATGGCGTTTGCGGTTCGAAGTAATGGGACAGGTTGAGGCCGACACCGAAATCGGTGGTAATCAACGGCGGCAAGTGTCGGGTCTGTTGCACCTGCTGCAATTGGAGCAGGCTGGCGTCGATTTCCTGCGCACTGCCAGCCGGGTGGCCGAGCCCGGTCAGGACATTGCGCAAAACCGAGGGGGCGACTTTTTGCGGGCGGCCGTTGGCATCGATCCAGTCGACTGCCAGGCCTGCCCGGCTGGCCAGAATTTCAAGTTGCGCATCGCTCATTGACGCTCTCCATCCGGGGGTAGCAAAGGGGCCGCGGCCTTGAGGGTGACTAGCGCGCAATAGGGGCAAGCGTGCCCTGTTCCAACAGGCCGAAGGATTGTGGAGGATGCTCGAACAACAACAGCGCATCGGCCTGTGAAGTGTGGACCACTGGCGTGCCGCCGAGGTTCAGGTCGATGCGCAGCACGCTGCCATCGCCCATCAACCAGCGCGCCGACACCGCGCCATCAGCCAGTACCTCGGCACTCAGTCCCTGGGCGCCAGGCAGGCGCGGGATGATCTGCCGATGACGGATCTGCAACAGTTGCCGATACAGATCTTGGGTGGCCGAAGCGTCGTTGGCCGTCAGGGTGGGCCGGGACGCTTCGAAAGTCTGTGGTGCGTTCGGGTCGGGAATCCGTTCGCGTTTTTGCGGATCGGCAAAGGCGCTGAACGCGGCAAACTCGTTACGCCGCCCTTCGCGCACCAATCGCGCGAGTTCACCGTGGTGGCTGGTGAAAAACAGGAACGGCTGCTCGGCGGCACACTCATCACCCATGAACATCAGCGGAATCATCGGTGACAGCAGCAAGAGCACGGTGGCGGCTTTTAAGGCATCGCGATGGGCCAGTTGATGCAGGCGCTCGCCAAAGGCGCGGTTGCCGATCTGGTCGTGGTTTTGCAAAAACAGAATGAAGGCGCTGGGTGGCAAATGTCCGCTGGGTTCGCCGCGCGGCTTGCCATGGCGATTGATGTGGCCTTGAAACACGAAGCCCTGGCTCAGGCAGCGCGCCAATTGTTCAGTGGGGTTTTGCGCATAATCGGCATAGTAGGCATCGGTTTCGCCGGTCAACAATACATGCAGGGCGTTGTGGCCATCGTCGTTCCACTGCGCGTCGTAATCTTGCTCCAGCAGGCTTGCCTGGTTGTGTTCGTTTTCCACCATCAGCCAGACGTGCCGCGCCGGATCGGTCTGCTGGCGGATGCGCTGCGCCATTTCCTGAAGAAAGTCGGGGCTTTCTATGGCATGCACCGCGTCAAAGCGTAAACCGTCAAACCGGTACTCCAGCAACCACATCAACGCGTTGTCGATGAAGAAGTCGCGCACCTCGCGCCGTCGAAAGTCGATGGCCGCCCCCCAAGGCGTTTGTTTGTCTTCATTGAAGAATCCCTTGGCGTAGCGATGCAGGTAATTGCCGTCCGGGCCGAAGTGGTTGTAGACCACGTCGAGTATCACCGCCAGGCCGTGGCCATGGGCGCTGTCGATCAGATGTTTGAGCTGTTCGGGCGAACCATAGGACGCCTGGGGTGCGTAGTGCAGCACCCCGTCGTAGCCCCAATTGCGCTCACCGGGAAACTGCGCCACAGGCATCAGTTCGATGGCGGTAATACCCAGCTCGACAAGGCGCGCCAGATGTTGCTCGACGGCCTGAAAACCGCCGAGCGCACCGACGTGCAACTCGTAAATGACCGCCTCGTTCCAGGGTCGGCCCAGCCAGGCACTGTGTTGCCACCGATAAGCGTGGGGGTCGACCACCACGCTGTGCAAATGGATATCCCCGGCTTGGGCGCGGGAGGCCGGGTCGGGCACCTCCAGCTCGCCGTCGATGTTGAATCGGTAACCCGTGCCCGCCGGGCAACGGGTATTGGTCACGAACCAGCCGTCAGCCTGAGGCAGCAACGGCAAGGACTGTCCATTTTCCAGTTCGACACTGACGTAGAACGCATCTGGCGCCCACAACGCAAATTGCGTGTGCTCAGCGTCCAGCATGATTGCGCCGTGGGGCCAGGTCTCAAGGGTCCGTAACGGCATCTTGAAAGCCTCTTACTGTTTGTGCGATTTCCCCAGTGCTTTAGCCACAAGCTGTTCGTAAAGTTCGGCGTAGGGTTCGACCGCCTGGCACCAGTTGAAAGGCTGCGTCATGGCCCGGCAGCGCATGGCGTTCAGCAGTTCGGGAAGGCGAATATCTTGAACGCGCGGCTCAGGGCTTCCTGATAACTCTCCACCGTGGATTCGTTGAACAGGAAACCGGTCACGCCGTTCTCAATGGTGTCGGCCAGACCGCCGGTGTTGCGCGCCACCGGCAGCGAACCGAAACGCTGGGCGTACATCTGGCTCAAGCCGCAAGGTTCATAGCGCGAAGGCATCAACAGGAAGTCGCTGCCGGCAAACATGCGGCGCGCATCGGTTTCATTGAAGCCGATACGCACGCCGATCTCACCGGGAAAGCGCAGGGCCAGTTCGCGCATCGCCTGTTCTTCTTCCGGTTCGCCACGACCGATGATCGCGATTTGCCCGCCGGATTTGACGATGTATTCCGAGACCGCTTCGGTCAGGTCCAGGCCTTTCTGATAGACCAGTCGCGAAACCACGGCAAACAACGGGCCTTCGGATTCGTTCAAGCCGAACAACTGGCGCACGTGGGCGGCATTGACTGCTTTGCCTTCCCAGTCGCCGATGCTGAAGGGGCGTAACAGGTGCGCGTCGGTGGAGGCGTCCCAGCTTTCATCGATGCCGTTGGGAATGCCGCTGAGCAAGCCTTGCTGGGTCTTGGAGGCGAGAAAACCGTCCAGTCCGCAACCGAAGGCCGGGGTGGTGATTTCCTGGGCGTAGGTCGCGCTGACCGTGGTGATGTGGCTCGAATAGGCCATGCCGGCCTTGAGGAACGACATCTTGCCGTAGAACTCCATGCCTTCCTGTTGCAGGGCGTGAAGGGGGATGCCCAGTTCGGGGCACGAGCCCAGGCTGGTTACGCCCTGATACGCCAGGTTATGGATGGTGAACAGTGTCGGCGTGCGTTGCCCGCGCCAGTGCATGTACGCGGGCGCCAGACCGGCTGGCCAGTCATGGGCGTGCACCAGGTCCGGGCACCAGTGAATTTGCGCCAGGTTCGCGGCGATATCGGCAGCCGCCAGACCGAGGCGAGCGAAGCGAATATGGTTGTCCGGCCAGTCGCGACCGTTGTTGGCGCCGTAGGGCGAACCTTCGCGCTCGTAGAGCTCAGGGCAGATCAACACGTAAATGACCAGGCCATCGGGCATGTCCATGCGCCCGATCTTGCAGGGTGGCAGCGCGGCATGTCCGCCCAGCTCACCGATGATATGAATCGGGTTTTCGCTGTGCAGCACCTGCGGGTAACCGGGGATCAGCACACGCACGTCGTGCAGATGGGTCATGGCCCGTGGCAAGGCGGCGGAAACGTCTCCCAAACCGCCGGTTTTCACCAGATCGGCGATCTCCGATGTGACGAACAGCACTTTCTTCCTGTTGGGGTTCTGACTGGCCACCGGTGTCAGCGTTCTGGTACCGGTAACGCTGATCGACTGGGCTGTGGGAGCACTTACGGCGCTCGATTCACCGACATGCTGATGAGCACGTTCTCCCTGAGCATCTAAAGCCGCACTGATCATATGAATCTCCCGTGTTGTTGATCTAATTCTTAGGTCTGGCAAACGGTATTTCGTGGCCAAATCCTGTGGCCCGGCGCAAAAGCGCTACGCATCGGTGAGCAAGCGCTGCCCAATGCGCTGAAGCAGAATGGGTGAAGTAACCATTGCAAGGACCATTGCAAGGATTGCACCAGTCGCAACGCACCTGCCTTTCAGTCGACCGACCACCAACAGCGAAAGTTTCTTTATTTTTCCGCTTTGTGACCGATCAGTTTCGCCCCAAGAAAATGAGCCTAGACCAGAACTTAGAGCGGTAAAGCCCATATGGCAAAATTGTTCGACAATCGGTCCAAAGAGGTACGGACGTGCCGGATAACGAGGCAAACGCACCGACGAAGTGCAGGTTTTTTTATCAAAACGGATAAAAAAGAAGCAGAACTGTCACATCGGTGTGCGTGGGTGAACAGTTGAACTGCACCATTGCGGTGCGTGTTTTTGGGTGGTGTGTTGTTGATGCGGGCCTCTTCGCGAGCAAGCCCGCTCCCACAGTGGATCTATGTCGGGCACAAAATCTATGTCTAATGAAGATCTACTGTGGGAGCGGGCTTGCTCGCGAATGAACGATAACGCGATATCAGTTCAGCAATCGAATCGGCTCCCCCGCAGACCAAGCCCGAATATCTTCAATCATCTGCGAGAAAAACAGATGATAGTTTTGCTGGCTCACATACCCCACATGCGGCGTGGCCAGCACATTCTCCAAAGTCCTGAACGGATGATGGGGCGGTAACGGCTCGACATCGAACACATCCAGCGCCGCGCCCGCCAGACGTCGTTTCTGCAAGGCCTTGATCAGCGCCGCTTCATCGACAATTGGCCCGCGTGCGGTGTTGACCAGTAGCGCAGTGGGCTTCATCCAGCCCAAAGCCTCGGCGTCGACCAGTCCCCGGGAGCGGTCGCTGAGGACCAGGTGAACTGACAACACATCAGCCTGCTCGAACAGTTGCTGCTTGCTGACATAGGTCACGCCCACCTGGGCGGCCCGTTCGGCGGTGAGGTTTTCACTCCAGGCGATTACGCGCATGCCAAATACCTGGCCAAACTGCGCGACACGCTGGCCGATGCTGCCGAGGCCGAGGATTGCCAGCGTCTTGCCGTGCAGATCGCCACCCAGGCTTTGCTGCCATTTACCGGCGCGCAAGGCATTGGCTTCGGCCACGAGATTGCGGGTCGCGGCCATGATCAAGGCCCAGGTCAGTTCCGGCGCCGCGTGTTTGTAGCTGTCGGTGCCGCACACTTGAATGCCCAGCCCGGCAGCAGCCTTGAAGTCGAGGGCGGCATTGCGCATGCCGCCGGTCACCAGCAATTTGAGCTTCGGCAAGCGCCGCAACAGGTCTTCATCGAACCGGGTGCGCTCGCGCATCACGCAAATCACTTCAAACTCACCCAGGCGTTCTGCCAGCGTCTCATTGTCGGCAGGGTAGTCGTGGATAAAGCTTACTTGGCCGATATCGTCCAACAGCGACCAGTCGACCACGTCACAGGCCACATCCTGCCAATCGTCAATCACCGCAATCTGCACCGCCATCAGCCTTACCTCATTAATGCACGGGGTTGGTTTTGTTCAGCCAGCCAAGCAGCGCCTTGTGGAACTGCGTCGGTTCTTCCATCTGCGGCGCGTGGCCCATGCCGGGGAATTCGATAAGGGTCGATTGGGGAATCAGTTTTGCCACTTGTTTGCCGAGGACGTCGTAGTGGCCGATTTTGCCTTGACCTCGGGCGAGGCGATGTCCTTATTGATGGCCGTGGTATCAGCGGTACCAATCAGCAGCAGGGTCGGCACCTTCAGATCCTTGAACTCGTAATACACCGGCTGGGTGAAGATCATGTCGTAAATGAGCGCCGAGTTCCACGCCACCTGGGTCTTGCCCGGGCCCTTGGCCATGCCCGCGTACATGTCCACCCAACGGTCGAACTCAGGTTTCCAGCGGCCATCGTAATAGGTGCTGCGCTGGTAGTCGTGGATGCCTTTGGCAGTGACCTTCAGCTCGCGTTCATACCATTGATCAACTGTACGATAAGGCACGCCCAGAGCCTTCCAGTCTTCCAGGCCAATCGGGTTGACCAGCGCCAGTCGTTCTACTTGTTCGGGATATTGCAGTGCATAGCGGGTGGCGAGCATGCCGCCGGTGGAATGCCCCAGGAGGGTAGCTTTCTGGATGCCGAGGGCCTTGAGCAATTGCTGGGTGTTGCTCGCCAGTTGCTGGAAGCTGTACTGATAGTGGTCCGGTTTGCTGGAGGTGCAGAAACCGATCTGGTCCGGGGCAATGACCCGGAAACCGGCGTCGCTGAGCGCCTTGATTGAGGTGTCCCAGGTCGCGCCACAGAAATTCTTGCCGTGCATCAGCACCACGCTGCGGCCGTTGGCCTTGCCATGGGCGGCGACGTCCATGTAACCCATTTGCAGGGACTTGCCCTGGGATTCGAAGGCGAAATGCTTGACGGTGTAGGGGTACTCGAAACCTTGCAGCTCCGGGCCATATTCCGGGGCCTGGGATTGAGCTTGGGCGTGAGCGATGACAGGCAGCGCGGCGGTCAACAGCAGGCCGGGCAACCAGCGGGTAAAGGTGATGGGCATCGGTGAACTCCGTTGAAAATCCGTCGATGCTGGATCGGCATGATTAGGGCGACGTTAAGCAGGCAATCGCCACCGCGGTTGGTTCAACCCATCCAACCCACAGTGGCAAGTGTCAGCACGCCATAACGGGCTCCTTTGGCCAGGGTCACGATCAGCAGAAAACGCCCCAGCGGCTCGCGCATCACGCCGGCGACGAGCGTCAGCGGATCGCCGATCACCGGCAGCCAGCTGAGCAGCAGCGACCAATGTCCGTAACGTTGATAATGGTTTCGGGCTTTTTCCAGATGAGAGGGGCTGACCGGAAACCAGCGCCGGTCACGGAAGCGATCGATGGCGCGCCCCAGCCACCAGTTCACCAGCGAGCCGAGGACATTGCCCAGTGTCGCCACCGCCAGCAGCGACCACAGCCAATACTTGTCGCTGAGCAGCAATCCCACCAGCACCGCTTCGGATTGCAAGGGCAGCAACGTCGCGGCACCGAAGGCCGCCAGAAACAAGCCGATATAGGCGCCGAAGATCAATGGGCCGGGTAATCCGCCACGACCACATCCGTACCGTCCCTTTTCAGGCCGATCACTTGATACGCATCGCTCATCCCGTCCATTTCCATGCCGGGCGAACCCATGGGCATGCCGGGGGCCGCTACGCCGAGCAGGTCATCACGTTTGCTCAGGGCCAGGACTTGATCGGCCGGCACATGACCTTCGACAAATTTGCCGTTAATCAGGCCCGTATGGCAGGACGCGAGGCGCGGGGGTACGCCATGCTGTAGTTTGAATTCGCTCATATTGGCTTCGACATGATCATCGACCTTGAAGCCGTTGGCCTCCAGGTGGCTGATCCATTTCTTGCAACATCCGCAGTTGGCGTCGCGATGGACTTCGATGGGAATCAAGTCGGCGGCCTGGACCAGGGAGGAAATGAACAGGGCGCTCAAGGCGATCAGACGCAGGTGGGTTCGCATGTCGGAATGTGTCTCGGATTACGGGCGAAAAAACGCATTCTGACCGGTTTTCCCGGCCAGACATTCAAGGTTTGTTTCGAATTACTACAAGCTGGGCGGCTTTATGATCGTAGACCAAAGCTGTCAGGCAGATGAGGGAGACATTACAAGATTGTCAGGAAGGCCGCTGAGCGCCGGATCAGGCGCTCAGGGTGTTGAATAAGTGAGAGTTGTTAACGATGCTGGTAGTAACCGGGTCCGCCCCGATCGTCGTAATGGTGGTCATGGTGCCAGCCACCGTGGGGGAAAACGATGCAGCCGCTCAGGGACAGCAGGGCCAGCAGGGGAATCAGCAGTGTGATTCGACGCAACATTTGAAAATCCTCATGGTTATCGCCGCTATGAAGCCAAAACTCTTCATCGGCTGTAACATGAGACCCCGTTTGCAGCGCCCCATCCCCGGAAAACGGTAGGGGCTTGGCATGCATCCGGATACAAAGTGGATACATTTACTTCAGATACAGGCTTTCATTCAGGCTCATGTTCAGGAACTCGCAATGACCCAGTCGCAACGTTTGAAATATTCGATTCTGATCTCCCTGGTGGTGCTGGGGATCATGTTTGGCCTGTCGTATTTGCAGAACACCGGGGTTATCAGCGAAAAACTGTTTCAGTACATCGCTATTGGCGTGGCGGTGATCGTGGTGGTTATCAATGGTGTGATGCGCCGCAAGGTCAAGCCCTGAGCTATTGATGTTGGGTGTATATCCATTGTTCAGGTGATGGCGGCCTACCGCCGACCTGGTCGGGAGGTCGTTCGCATTTCTTCTGTAGGAGCCGGCTTGCTGGCGAAGACGTCAGTTCAGTCACCTTGTCTGTGCCTGACACACCGCGTTCGCCAGCAAGCCGGCTCCTACACAGGTGTGCTTCCGGATGTTTTTCGCGAGCAGTCGACCGGCTGCTCCTACAATCAGTGGTGGCGCAGAACGGCGATGGCCCGTGGGTCCAGGCTGTAGCTTTTGTCGGCGTTCAGAACGATCACGCCTTCGCTGCACAGGCGTTTCAGCACTTCGCGCACGCTTAGGAAGGACAGGGGAATATCCAGCTCCAGCAAATGAGTATGCACACCCCGCACGCCCAGGCTGCGGTCACTTTCAGCGGCTGTCAGCAAGGCGTCGATGACTTTGAGACGAATCAGACTGGTTCGC
This sequence comes from Pseudomonas sp. ERMR1:02, assembly GCF_002277815.1. GTDB lineage: Bacteria > Pseudomonadota > Gammaproteobacteria > Pseudomonadales > Pseudomonadaceae > Aquipseudomonas. Next base: position 20,753 of record NZ_NKJI01000031.1, on the reverse strand, counting down.
AGGCCAAAGCTCTTGAGCAACAGACGAATTCGCTCGTTGCCGCGGCGATCGGTACGCTGGTCGAAAACTTCAACCCCAATGGAAGTACCCTTTGGCGCGTTGCTACCGTCCGTTGGTAGTTGCGAGTTGTACATTGCAAAAACTCCTTTTCAGAGCCTGATCAGGAAAATGGGCGCTCTTGCATAACAAGACGTATCAGTGACACAAATCATGAAGACTTAAATGTAGAAATTTCGTTGTCATGGCGTCACAAGTCCGTTAGACGCCGCTGGATAGCGTTCCAATCGCCTAAATTTTTGTCGTTTGTTTCGTCCCTGAAAGGATGCGCAGTGCGTGCCGGTACGCAGAACTGTGACCATCGTTTTTTCGATCAGGAGCGAGTGTGATTATTTCCAGTCAGTTAAGCAGGTTGAGCCTGGCGGGTGTGTTGCTGGGGCTGAGTCTTGCGGCGAATGCGCGTAACCCGCCTGAGCAGGCAAGTGCCGAAATCCGCCGGACCAGTTTCGGTGTGCCGCATATTCGTGCCGAGAACGAACGGGGGCTCGGTTATGGAATCGGCTATGCCTACGCTCAGGATAATCTGTGTTTGTTGGCCAATGAGATCGCCACGGTGAACGGTCAACGTTCACGTTTTTTCGGTCCGGATCAATTCACGATTGAAGAGCGCGAGAACCTGGTCAGCGACCTGTTTTTCAACTGGTTGAACACGCAGCAGGCAGTTGCCGGGTTCTGGCAGGCGCAAACCCCTGAAGTGCGAGAGCTGATCGAAGGCTATGTAGCCGGCTACAACCGCTCCCTTTCAGAGCGTCGGGCCCAGGGGCTACCGCAGCAGTGCCAGGGCGAATGGGTGCGGGAAATCACCGCCGAGGATCTGCTCAAGTTGACCCGCCGCCTTCTGGTAGAAGGTGGCGTCGGGCAGTTTGCCGAAGCTCTGGCGGGTGCCACGCCGCCGGCTGCGGTCGCCGGGCATGCAGGTAAACAGACAGCGTTCCAGGTGGCCGAAGTGCGCATGCAGCGGTTTGCCCTGGACCGTGGCAGCAATGCCGTCGCGGTGGGCAGCGATCGCTCCTTTAATGATCGCGGCATGTTGCTGGCCAATCCGCATTTCCCCTGGGTTGGCGGGATGCGCTTCTATCAGATGCATCTGACCATTCCCGGCAAGCTGGACGTGATGGGCGCGGCATTGCCCGGCCTGCCGATGATCAACATCGGTTTCAACCAGCACCTGGCCTGGACCCACACCGTGGATTCGTCCAGGCATTTCACCCTGTACCGCCTGCGATTGGACCCCAGGGATTCGACCCGTTACCTGCTCGACGGCAAATCCCTGCCCATGCAGAAACAGACGCTGACGGTTGACGTGAAGCAGCCGGACGGTTCGGTCAAAGCGGTTTCCCATGTGGTCTACAGCTCGCGGTTCGGCCCGATCGTGCAGTGGCCAGGAAGGCTGGATTGGGACAACCAGTTTGCCTACAGCTTGCGCGATGCCAACCTGGAAAACGACCGTGTGCTGCAGCAGTGGTACGCCATGAATCGTGCCGGCAGCCTCAAGGAATTTCAGGACTCGGTCCACAAGATCCAGGGCATCCCGTGGGTCAACACCCTGGCCGCGGACGATCAGGGACAAACGCTATACATGAACCTGTCGGTTGTGCCGAACGTCAGTGCCGAGAAGTTGGCGCAGTGCAGCGATCCGCGTATCGGGTTGCAGATGATTGTCCTCGACGGATCCAACAGCGCTTGCGCCTGGGACATCGATCCGCAGGCCGCGCAAAAGGGCATTTTTGCGGCGGATAAATTGCCGCAACTATTGCGCAAGGACTTCGTGCAGCACTCCAACGATTCCGCGTGGATGGTCAACCCGGCGCAACCGCTGAGCGGTTTTTCGCCATTGATCAGCCAGGATAGCCAGCCATTGGGCTTGCGCTCGCGGTTTGCCCTGGATCGCCTGAGCACGCTAGCCAAGGCCGGCCCGATTGGGGCAGCGGATCTGCAACAGATGGTGATGGACGATCAGGTTTATCAGGCGGCGCAAGTGATGCCGGACCTGCTGCAATTTTGCGCGGCGGATCTGGGCGCCGATGCGAAAATCCTGGCGCCGCTGTGTGCCAGCCTCAAGGCGTGGGATCGCAAGGCGAATCTCGACAGCGGCCTGGGCTTCGTGCATTTCCAGAATGTCATGGCGCCTCTGGAACAGGCCGCGGATATCTGGCGTGTGGCGTTTGATCCGAAGGACCCGCAACATACTCCGCGTGGCCTGGCTGTCGACCGGCCTGCAGTGGCGCAGGTATTGCGTCAGGCGATGCTGGCGTCGGTGGAGCAGGTCAATGCGGCAGGGCTGAAGCAGGATAGCCGTTGGGGCGATATTCAGGTGGTCAGCAGTGGCGGCCAGCAAACGCCGATCCACGGCGGGCCGGGTATGCTGGGCGTGTACAACGCCATTCAGAGCGTGCCCCGGACCGACGGCAAGCGCGAAGTGGTCAGCGGCACCAGCTACCTGCAAGTCGTGACCTTCGATGAAAAGGGCCCGCAGGCCAAGGGGCTGCTGGCGTTCTCGCTCTCCAGTGATCCGGCCTCGAAATACTCCCGGGACCAGACCTTGGCGTTTTCGAAGAAGCAGTTGAGTGTGTTGCCGTTCACCGAACAGCAGATCACGTCCGATCCGCAATACCAGGCACAGTCGATCCGCGAACAGGATGAGAAGGCCGGGAAGGTGGCTACACAATAGAGTAATGGGTAGTTGAACGATGGACGAAGGCCGCACCCCGCAAGGGTTGCGGCCTTCAGCTTTTCGGAGTGCGTTGCGGAATGGAATTGAGGACCGGGTTGCCGTCCTTGTTGCGGGTCAGGTAAACCGGTAGCACCTTGGGCAGAGTCGCCACCAGGGTGTTGAGTTCCTTGATGTTGTAGATGCCGCCGATACGGATCGCGCCGGTGCTGTTGTCGGCCACCATCAGCGGGATTTCCAGGTAACGATTGATCAGGGGCAGCGCATCATTGAGCGCCAGATCATCGAGTACCAGTTTGCCGCTGCGCCAGGCCAGCGAATTGTCGCCGTCGTAGGTCTGGCTGATCCGCGGAATAAAATCGCCCTGGCGATAACTCGCCTGCATCGATGGGTCCAGCCTTAATCCGTCCCCGGCAGGTCATCATTACTGCTGACCAGCACCGAGCCTTCGATCAGGTTCACTTTCACCTGGTCTTCATACATCCAGACGTTGAACCTGGTCCCGGTGACCCGGATCTTGCCTTCGGCCGCCTTGACGAGGAAAGGGTGGCTGGTGTCGTGGGTGACGCTGAAGAAGGCTTCGCCTTTTTTCAGGGTGACCTGACGATGATCCTTGTAGTTGCTGTAGGTCAGTTCACTGCCCAGGTTCAGTTCGACCTGACTGCCATCCTTCAAGGTGACCTGACGCACATTGTCGGTCGCTTCGAAGTGTTGGTACGAATTGGGCAGCCAGCCCAGATTCCAGCCGCTGTAAGCCGCCAAAGGCAACGCCAGTGCACACACGGCGGCGGCCATGCCAAAGGTGCGCCAGGGTGTCTGGGGTTTCACCGCAACCATTGGCACGACGACAGGTTCAGGACGCGGCAAATCACCGGCGACATCCCAGATTTCCAGCATGGCCTCGTACTCGAACGCGTGCAGCGGATGAGCATCCAGCCACTGCTCGAACGCCAGGCGCTCCTGCGGGGTGCAGTCATCGGCATGCATGCGCATGCACCAGTGCGCCGCGGCATCGGTGATGTCGTCGAATTCGGCTGGGGAGAGAGAGTGGTCGGTCATTGACTCATCCTGATTTGCGCCATTCTAACCTTGAGGGCAGCTGCGAGAACATCGCTCATGGCAATTAAACATCAAGGTGTATTTATTTTCCGCTTGTGTAGCGCAAATGCTGTTCAGCGGGCAGCAGTATCCATAGGTGAGGTGAAAAATGATCAAAACGATTTCTATTAGCTCAATAGTGACGCTGCGCTGCGCAGAACACGTGTCCTGCGCCTATAAATGGCGATCAGGAAGCAGGCGGTAGAGCCGGATCGAGCTGTCGACCCATCTGGCAGATCAAATGCGCGATCGAGTCGGCGTGTGCAAAATGGTGGCGATGCGCGCGTCTGAATTGGCCCGGCTCCTGAAAGCGGTTCGTGCTTCATCCATGTTCTGGCATCCGGTTACTTTCAGGATTGCCTTGCCCACATGTTTGACACCTGGAATCGAATCCAGGCTGACCCACTCTTGCAATTCTCTGTTCCATCGGGAGAACAGTTCTTCGCGCGGAGTATCCAGGGACAATGCTTCTCGTTGGAACTCTTCCTGTTCGCGTTTAATGTTTGCGGCCACGCTGGTTATAGGCGAGATAAGATCGCTGAAGGGTCTTCTCGCTTCAAGATAGGTCATATCGACCGCTTCCGAAAAAAGGTGAGCGAACTCGTGTAGGAGCGTGGCGGCCTGAGCGTGGCCGTCGACATCGAAATTTTCCGTCAGGAAGGGCGTGTAAAAAGTGAGTTGTGGATCGAAGAAATGCTCGGTGAAATGCACATGCCGGCGCTCATCGTCATCGATTACAAAAGCACTCGTGTTATCTGTGGGGTGCGAAGCGAGCCAACGATAAAGCGCTCGGAGTTCAACAACTCATCGTTCTCGTTCACCAGTGCCTGGCAGATAGGAACGATGACTTTTCCTATCTTATCAAGCAGGTCGGTATCGACCTCGGCGACATCAAAGAAGACTTCAAGAAACCCTCCAGCCGTGTGCCTTTTTCAAGGCGTCGGGCTTGCACCAGATTGTGCAAGCTATTGAATACGTAGTAGCGCGCCATATCGATGGCCTGCACGATCATGCGGGCCTTATACGGGAATTTGGCGCGGATGTTTGTCATACCTCGGGCTTCGATATTGATAATCTGGCGAACTCCACTGTCTGCCACGTACTCGTTGTACATCTTCGACATGCCCTTGCCGTAGTGCACCGTATGGAGGTCCGGGTCGAGCACCATTTGCTGGCCTGGTGTTTCATAAGCGAGGGCCCGCGGACGTAGGCTTTTTGATTTGCCAGACATCGCCGGGTTTTTCAACGGCATAGACTTTCCCGGCGACGGGGGCATAACGCAGCTTGCTGACGGGATCATCGTAAGTGCCGTCGGCCGTGTTTTTGGTCAAGTCCTTCAGGGCTACGGTTGACCCCTCGAAAGGCTGCAACAGGGTGCGTGTCGACGCTGTCGGTTTGATCCGCGACCACTGTGGTTCGGCGACCGGTGTCTTGACGGGTGTGATATGGGTCGACACGGGTTCGATGCCGTCCAGATCCTCCAGCGACAGTTCTCCCAGCGTCACCATCTGCGCGGCACCGTCAATGAAACTCTTCAAGGCACGTGTCCAATGGTGATCCTGCAATGCCTCGGCAGAATCCAGGAAGTCTTCGAACGCTTGCCACAAAAAACGGACGTAGGCGAGTTTACCGGGCAAGTGACTGGCGATCAGTTTGATGCCGGCGCTGAACAACTGTTTGGCTTGCTCCCAGTCAGACTGGCCAGTGGCTTGCGACTGACTACCGAGCAACTGCGTCAGCACACTGGTGTTGTCATCGAATAACTGCGTCAGCAGGTTGCCGCCTATGGGCGTAGACCCGAGGGTGATTTCGCTTAACTCACCGATGCTGGACTTGAGTAGGCTTTGGTACGACGCCTGCTCGTTTACAGGCAGGCGACGAACGATCAGGTCCTGCAATGCGCCAGGCGTGTTAATTGCTGCGACTACGCAAGTCTCGTCCGCGAATTCAGTAAACAACGAACCTGGGGAGTAGGGCGCATACAGGATGTGCGACCCCTTTTTTCCAGCGCCAGGGCTGATCAGGTACAGGCCCTTGGCCTGGACGGCGGTGGAGCCGGTGGTCGTGATCAGCTCCAGCGGCCGGACGATGGCGTGAGCGCCTGCCACCGCTGACCGGGCAACGGCGTCCGGCATGTCCAGAACCTGGGAAATCAAATCGAAAGCGCTGGAGGACAGATGTCGCTGCAATTTCAGGGCGTGGGCGTGTTGCAGCAATTGCCACGGGACTTGTTTAACGAATCGCAAATGTCGGGGGGCGGCAGCGGCGCCCGACAAGGCTTCTGTGACTTGTTTTGCATAATCTCGCTGAATGTTCAGTGACAGTAAAAGCTGAGTGATGGCGGCTTGATTGAGGTCTTCAGGCAGTTTTTGAGGGGCGCTGGAGCTGACCCGGAATCCCGTGCCATGGGCGATATTGACGTGGTTCAAGGCGAATTGGGTGAGGGTCTGCGCAGGTCCTGCCAACGCCAGATTGGGCGTGATCTCGATCAAGTCGGGATCAATGGATTTTTTCGGGAATCGGGCCGTCAGCAACGTTTTCAGTGTTTGACGAACGTACTCCTCAAGCGTCTGCAGCCCGTGCAGGTAGTCTTTGTCGTCGGTGACATTGTTGCGATATTGCTCCAGCAATTCGATGTGCAGTTTCTGCTCTTCGACGGGCGCCAGGCCGAGCCAGGCTGGCAGAGATTGCTGGTGGCTGATGGCCTGGGCAATCTGGGTGGCTCTGTGCAAGTTGGTCTCGATGCCTGTTTGCCGCATCAACGTTTCAAGTGCCTTGGTTTGTTTGGTGGCGGTCAACTCCAAGGACCGCATGTGCTCGCATCGCGCCAGAAAGAGCTCAGTGCCCGATTGCACGATGTGCTGCAAGACATCGCCCTCGATCAGACGTAACGAGTTAAGCGAGTAGCGCCGGTGGTACTTGCGCTGGACAGGGGAAAGGTTCTCCAACAGTACCAGGCGTTCGTCAGGGTCGAGCAGGCGCAGGTTCAGCTGTTGGCGGGCGCTGGCGACTGTCTTGAAGACTTCCAGCCCTGCCGCCGGTGTCCACAGGATCGCGCGCCCGGAATGCTGGACATCGAGCCCGCCACGCTCGGTCAACAAGACGCAGTTAGCCAAGCGCACAACGTCCTTTTCGCCAGCGCAGTCAAGGACCAGCGAGAAAGCATCCGGGTGGAAACCCCGGACGGCGGGTCGACGTGCACGGTCCGGACGTTCCGGGTTGAAGACCGTATCGACGATGACCCAATCGGCGTTTCGCAGTGTGCCACCCAACTCCCGAAGGGTGGCCTCGCCACGCACGCCTACGGAAAGGGCGTGGGACAGTCGCGGTTTCATGGCTGCCAGGTGGTATTGCTGTATCGCCAGAGTGCGCAGCGGTTGGGCCTCGAACTCTTCGCGGATCGGCCCTTCGACAGAGCGAAAAGTCTTCACGAAACCCGCCGCCGTGTCCCCAGAACCATGGAAGGTTGTTCGCCCGATAATACGGGGCGGGTGCTCCAGCGACCCTGGGTTTCCAGCGTCAGCAGTTGTTCGCCGATCATGGAGCGTATGTCCAGAGCCTTGTCGAAGTAGGCCTGGATATTTACCGCGCCGTCACTGTGGCGCAAGACCTGAAAGGCGTATTCCATGTTTTGCAATTGTTTGGTAATGACCGTTTCAAAGAGTGTCGTGAATACCGAGCCGCTAACCACGGCGCCAGACACTTGCGGCTGATCGAAACCGATGAAGCGCTGCCGTTCTTCCAGACTCAGGAGCTCATAGAGCTCATCGTCGTGCCCGGCCACCATGGATTTTTTCTGCAGGGTAGCTTTCAGGTCCTGATAGTCCTTCAGAACCTGTAGCCCATGGGCGGGGGTATACAGAAAGGCATTGGAACTGTCCTGACTGATCATCAGCGAGCCGGCGAGTTCTACATAGTTGGCCTGGTACTCCCACAGCCGCACGGTTTCGACGGTCAGTGTGGTGCTTGTTCCCGTCGTTGGATTGATCAGCGGGTCAAGGGCACGGCTTTGTTCCGGGGTGATCACCTGGTCTTCGCGCTTGAGTAGCAGTTCTGCTCGCGCCTTTTCACCGATGGCCCGCGAAACGAACGCCCGGCGCGTGGCTCCGTCGGCGCTCGCTTGGTTCCAGTAACGTTGCAGTTGGCTGGACAGTCGACTGATCAGGTCATTGGCAGCGCGCTTGATCGCCGTTTCCCAGCGTTGTTGGTCAGCGGCCAGCGCCTTCCTTTGTGGATGAGAGTATTCAGCACGCTGCCCGATCGGCCAGCGCTGATGGCGGTAATACGACAGTGCCGCTTCACTCAGGGACATGGAGTGGGTCAATTGTCGTGACTTTGAGCTTTGCGCATCGGCGAGGTTGTTCGCTGTTTCGGCATAAAAACTGACTTGGGTCCGGCGCTGATCCAGCCCTGGAAAATCCGCTTTCAGCAATTCATCGAGCACAGTATCTAGCAGTGCGTTGAGTGTTGGCAGCTTCTGCAGTTCGTCGATCATGGCCTGATTGTTACTACGTTGGCTGTTTTCGATATCTGCGCGCTGATCTTCGAAAACGTCCCCGGCAATGGTCTTGAAAGTCACTTTGATGTCGGTGGCCGCCGCCAGGGTTTTGCGCGCGGATAATGACATGAACGCCAGCAAGTCATGGTCTTCGCCTGCGCTGTCCAACTTGCTTTTGATTTGCCTGGACAAGGCCGTGCGGCTGTCGAATTTCTTTATGCCTGCGTATGGGGTGTAGAGAATTTCCCCCTTGTCATCGGGCGTGGAGCTCAACACAAAGCAGCCAGCCAGGGGGAGGGACAACGTCCCCGTGCTGACCAGGACTTTCTCGGCGAGCATCGGCGGGGTTTGTTGATTGCGACTTTCATGGGTACTTAACTGAAGGTGGCTGAACCATTCGAAGTCCTTTCGCGTCAGTCCGTGGGTTTTGCCAAGTGCCGTCCAAAGGCCGGGGGACTGGAGGGCTTCGGGGAAAAACAGTGGAGCAGTGGATGTAGACATCGTCGAGTCTCGTGCAAGGCGCGGCGCAGCGCGCCAGTGGATGGAGCGTCGAGACTAGAAGTGCGTGCCGGGGCACAGGTGGTAGATAGTTAACGCACGGGCGGGCGGTGTTCGTGCAAACAGGCGCAATCGAAGGGGTTGACAGGTCCCTCGCCGCGCGTTGTTAATCGGCGGTCTACATACGCTGTTGCCCCCTCCAATAATTAGTCTGGAGCTTCAGATGTCTGCGCCACACGATCAAGTGTCTACTGATGTCTCGCAAAACCTGTCCTTCGCTGAACTGACGGCATTGCTTGAGAAGATATTCCTGCGCCATGGAACCTCGGCTGACGTCGCCAGGGTGTTGGCTGAAAACTGCGCTGGCGCCGAACGTGACGGTGCCCACAGTCACGGGGTGTTTCGCATTCCCGGTTATGTTTCGACGTTGAAAAGCGGCTGGGTAAACGGCAAGGCCGTTGCGCTGGTCGAGGACGTGGCATCGGGTTTTGTCCGGGTCGATGCCGGCAACGGTTTTGCGCAACCGGCTCTCGCGGCGGCACGAGCCTTGCTGGTGGAGAAGGCCCGCAGCGCCGGCATCGCGGTACTTGCCATCCGCAATTCCCACCATTTCGCCGCGTTGTGGCCGGATGTCGAGCCGTTCGCTTATGAAGGACTGGTGGCGCTCAGTGTGGTCAACAGCATGACCTGTGTGGTGCCTCACGGTGCCGATCGCCCGTTGTTCGGTACCAACCCCATTGCTTTTGCCGCGCCCCGTGCCAATGGCGAACCGATTGTTTTCGATTTGGCTACCAGTGCTATTGCCCATGGTGATGTGCAGATTGCCGCGCGCAAAGGCGAGCGTTTACCGCCGGGCATGGGCGTGGACGGCCTCGGTCAGCCGACCCAGGACCCGAAAGCGATTCTGGAAGGCGGTGCTTTGTTGCCTTTCGGCGGGCACAAGGGCTCGGCGCTGTCGATGATGGTGGAGTTGTTGGCCGCGGCGTTGACCGGGGGCAATTTTTCATTCGAGTTTGACTGGAAGAATCACCCCGGTGCCAAGACGCCGTGGACCGGCCAATTGCTGATCGTCATCGATCCAAGCAAGGCCGCCGGACAGGGCTTTGCCGAGCGCAGCCAGGAACTGGTGCGGCAGATGCATGGTGTGGGTTAAAGCGGTTACCGGGGGATCGACGTCACTATCAACGGGCCAAATCGCAAGCCAGTGGTATTGCGCTGGATGCGCGGACGCTGGCGAGTTTGCGGGAGCTGGCTGGAGATTAAGACGTAGAACCTGTAGGAGCGAGCTTGCTCGCGATCAACGTGAACGATGACGCTTGCAGGCGGAAAAAATGCGTCGCTTTCAAATTCATCGCGAGCAAGCTCGCTCCTACAGGGGCATGCATGGCTGTGTTTAACGCCGGGCCAGCAACAACCCGACCACCAGGCCAAAACCGGCCGAAACCGCCACGGTTGCCATGGATGACCGCCGATGTAGGTTTCGGTGGCTTCGACCGCGGGCAGCGTGCGGTTACGAACACTGGTTACCGAGTTCCGGGCCTGCTGGAGTTTCAGGGCGATCTGCCCGCGCAGTGTCTCCGCTTCCTCTCCCACCAGTGAAGCGCTGCTTTTGAGCAGTTTTTCCGACTCTTCTATCAAAGACTGAAGTTCGCTGAAGGCTTGATCCTTGATTTGGTCTTCGGCGGCTTGCATGGCGGTTTTGCGGGCCATTGAAGTACTCCTTGCAGTTAAGTGAACAGTGAACAATGGAGTGCGCGGCGACTGAAAAAGTTGCAGTGATTTTGCGCGCTAGCGCCATCCCGGTGAAAATCCCGAGCAGGACGATTCGTCCTACAGTGTAAGATGTCGGCTATTTACGCAGCAGGAAATTCCCATGAGCTTCAATCTGGCCGACAAATCCCTTGCCGAGCGCGCGGCGCTTGAAGATGAAAAATCCCGTCTGTTCGAGCTCTGGCAAAACAACCTGGGCAAAGCCAAAGGCGAAGCCGCCCGGTTGTTCGGTGAGCGTGCCAAACGCAAAGGCAAATGGGCCGAGTGGGTCCGCGCCGAGCTGGACGGCATGTCGCCACCGGAGTTCTCAAACATGGTGCGCAGTGAAGTCAATCGCTTGATGGCCGCCAAGTAACGGCTACGCAAAGCTCGCGACAATCGCTTCGCGCACTTTCAACACCACCGGATCGAGCTGGACGCTGGTGCGCCAACCCAGCTCGATCGGGTAGCGCGGCAACGCCAGAGGGCAGGGCAGCAGCGCCAGACCGCTGATTGCCGCGATGCTGCGGGCTGCATGGGCCGGAATGGTCGCCACCGCCCGGCTGCCCTTGAGCAGGTATGGCAATGCCGCAAAATGAGTGGTCGAGGCACAAACCCTTCGACTCAAACCCAACGCCGCCAGTCCCTCGTCGGTGATGCCGATAAAGCCTCCCGAAGACACCAGGATATGTTCGCGGGCGACAAACTCTTCAAGGCCAATGCTTTGCTGGTTCGCTTCCAGGCTGAGCGGGTCTACCAGGCACTCATAATTACCTTCCCCCAACACCTGACGACTGAGCATGCGTTCGGCAAACCCGCCGGCCGTAATTGCCAGGTCGATGCTGCGCTCCATCAAAGCCTGGGCGACGATCTGGCTGTGGGTCTGGCGAAAGATCAGGCGCAGCTTCGGGGCGCTGCGGGCGACTTCTTCAATCAGTCGCCGGCCGTAGGCAATCTCGAAATCATCCGACATGCCCACGGTCACGGATCGCCCGTCGTAATGGCTGGCGTCGGGGTCGACCATCGCCAGGCTCTGGCGGCATTTGTTCAGGGCGTCACTGACCACGGGTTTGAGTTGATTGGCCTTGAGCGTCGGCGCCAAGCCGCGTCCGGTGCGAACGAACAACTGATCGCCATACACCTCGCGCAACCGGCGCAACGCCGCGCTGACCGCCGACTGCGTCACGCCCAGGCGCAGTGCGGCGCGGCTGGCACTGGATTCCTCGTGCAGCGCCTCGAAGACTTTGAGCAGGTTTAGATCGATGTCGACGATATTCATCTGGTTCATATCATTTAGCAGTGAATGGGGCTTTATTCATGATCCCGTGGCGTTTGAGAATGAGCAACACCTGATGCCAACGGAGCTGACGTGATGCCTAAATCGATTGTTGCCGCGCTTCAAATAGGCGCCTTGCCCGGTGGCAAGGCACAGACCCTGGAACAGATCCTGTCCTATGAAAACGCAATCATCGAATCCCGTGCCGCATTAGTGGTAATGCCCGAAGCGCTGCTTGGCGGCTATCCGAAAGGCGAGGGTTTTGGAACGCAATTGGGCTATCGGCTGCCGGAAGGACGGGAGGCCTTTGCCCGTTATTTCGCCAATGCCATCGATGTGCCCGGCGCGGAAACCGAAGCACTGGCCGGGCTGTCGGCGCGCACTGGCGCCAATCTGGTAATCGGCGTTATCGAACGGGCGGGAAGCACGTTGTACTGCACTGCGCTGTATTTTGACCCACAGGCGGGATTGGTGGGCAAGCACCGTAAATTGATGCCAACCGGCACCGAGCGGCTAATCTGGGGCAAGGGAGATGGTTCGACCTTGCCGGTCATCGATAGCCAGGTCGGGAGGATTGGCGCGGTGGTGTGCTGGGAAAACATGATGCCGCTGTTACGCACTGCGATGTACGCCAAAGGCGTGGAGGTTTGGTGCGCGCCAACGGTCGACGAGCGGGAGATGTGGCAGGTCAGCATGCGCCATATCGCCCATGAGGGCCGCTGCTTTGTGGTCAGCGCCTGTCAGGTTCAGGACTCGCCGCAGGCGCTTGGCGTGGAGGTCGCCAACTGGCCGGCGGATCGACCATTGATTGCCGGCGGCAGTGTCATCGTAGGTCCGATGGGCGATATTCTGGCCGGGCCGATGCGTGGTCAGGCGGGTTTGCTAACGGCGCAAATCGACACCGATGATCTGATTCGCGCCCGCTATGACTTCGACGTGGTCGGGCATTACGCTCGTCCCGATGTGTTCGAGCTGAGCGTGGATGAGCGGGCCAAACCGGGCGTGAAATTCACAACATAACCCCTGTAGGAGCGAGGCTTGCTCCGGGCGGCGTTCCGACGCCGAGTGCCTTGGATTACCTCGGTGCCTTTGGGTTTTTCGCGAGCAAGCTCGCTCCTACAGGCTGCCGGTCGTAGGCCCCGGCAGGCTGAGCTTGCCACTATCGACGAAACGCATCGTGCCGAACAAGCCTGCGGCCAGTTTGCCGTGCAGAACGTAGGGCATGTTGTTCAGGGTTTGCATCTGACTCAAACCGAAAGTCTGGCGCAGCACCGAGAACGCCGACACGCTTACCGGGACCGTCAGCACGGTTTCGGAAAAACGCGCAATCGAACCCGATTGATCGCTGACGCCGGAGGCGAGCGGCTGACCATTGACCTCCAGGTCCAGCGCTACACCGTTGTAGTCGATGGTCGTATCGTTGGGGTTTTGCACGCGAATTTTCACGGCAAAGCGTACTTCCATGTCCTGGCTTTGCAATGGCTGAATGCCGACCACGTTGATGTTCAGTGGATCACGATTGGGGAACAGGGCACAGGCGCTCAGGGAGAGCAACAGAAGGGAAAGGATGACCGCGTGGACGCTGCGCATGGACGTGCTCTCATAGGTAAACAAAGGGATGGGCCGGCGCGGCTCAGCCCTTGAGCGTTGTCTGACGGTTCAACTGTGCGACACCTGGCGGCATGGCAGGTTCACCCAAGACCTGGACATTTGGATTTTCCATGACCTGCAGAATCGAGTCTATAAGAACTGGCAGACACAGGAGGTTCAGGCAAACGCCGCCAACAAGTCTTCCTCAAACGCCTTCTGTGCATCCCCCGGCACCTGCGCACGATGGCGCGCCAGGTGAAATGCCACGTCGAAACTCATGCCTTCGCGGCGTACGACCCGCAGCAGACCCTTGTCTTCCCAGCCACGGGCAAAGTGATTGGGCAGATAGCCCACGTGCTTGCCGGACAGAATGAAGGCCAGGGTGCCTTCGACCTGTTCCGATCGCGCCGAACACAGTTTTCCCTGAAAGGGCTCATCGCTGCGCAGGAAGCGGTAGGGGTGATCGACCCGATCACAAGCCTGCAACGCCTGGTCATCCGGCGCGTCATTGCTGAACAGTGGATGGCCGGCGGCGCAGTATAAATGTTGGGTTTCGGTGAACAGTTCACGGTAGTCAAAGGCGCTTTGTACCTGCGAGAAATAGCCAATGGCCAGGTCCAGCCGCTGTTGCAGCAGCAAGCGCTCCATTTCACCGGGCATGGCGCTCATCAATTCGATACGTACCGATTCGTCGCGTTCGCGAAAACGCCGGATCGCCTCGGCCACCCGTTGCAGCACCGATTGATCCAGCGCTTCGGACAAGCCCAGGCGCACTTCACCGATCAGACGCCCGGCCACGCCATTAGATTTATGGCGGAACGCTTCGATGGATTCGAATAAACCTCGGGTGGCGCTGAGCAATTGTTCGCCTTTGGGCGTGACCCTGAATCCACCCTTGCCCCGACTGCACAACCGGTAGCCAAGCCGGGTTTCCAGTTTGGCCATTTGCTGGCTGATGCTCGACTGGCTCAAGCCCAGTTCACCCTGTGCCGCGCTGAAGCCGCCGCACTCCACCACGCTGACAAAAAGACGCAACAGTTGCAGGTCCAGATCATGAAGTTGTCCGAGCATGAAACATTACTCAAGGCTAATGTCAGGTTAATAATCTTTATATTTTATCAATGTATCCGACGACGCATGCTGTATCCACTTCCTCCGGTCAGGTGTTCGTCATGGCTCCAGTGTTCAAGTTATGTGTACCCGCGCTGTTCCTCGCCATGGCCGCAGCGGCCCAGGCCGAGGACAAAGTCGTCAACCTCTACAGTTGGGCTGATTACGTCGCCCCTGAAACCTTGCAGCGCTTCGAGAAGGAAACCGGCATTCACGTGCGCTACGACACTTTCGATGCGCCGGAGGTGCTGGAAACCAAACTGCTCACCGGCGGCAGTGGCTATGACGTGGTGGTGCCGTCGTCCAGCGTTCTGGCGCGCGGCTTGGCGGCAGGGGCTTTGAAAGCCATTCCCCATGAAGGCTTGAAGGGCTACGCCAACCTTGATCCGGATCTGCTGCACAAACTCGCAGCTGTCGATCCCGGCAATCAATATGGCGTGCCCTATACCTGGGGCACCCTCGGGCTTGGAATGAATGTCGAGGCGGTGCACAAACGTTTGCCGAACGTACCGCTGAACAGCCTCGATCTGCTGTTCAAGCCGGAGTACGCCAGCAAATTGAAGGACTGCGGCATTGCGATCATTGATTCGCCACAGGAAGTGATCGGCCTGGCCTTGCACTATCTGGGCAAAGATCCGTACAGCACCGACAAGAATGATCTCGACGCGGCACAAGAACTACTGCACAAGCTGCAACCTTCGGTGCTGTACGTCGCCAGCGGCCGTCAGATCAACGATCTGGCCAACGGCAGCGTCTGTCTGGCACTGGCTTACAACGGTGATACCAGCATGGCCGCCGACCAGGCGCGCAAGGCCAACAAGCCCTACGAAATCGCCTATCGGATTCCGAAGGAAGGCACCCTTGTATGGCAGGACAACCTGGCGATCCCCAAGGACGCGCCGCACCCCGAAGCCGCGCGCCAGTTCATTGAATTCATGTTGCGTCCCGAATCCGTTGCCGCGCTGACCAACACCCTGTTCTTCGCCACCGCCAACCAGGCTGCGACGCCGCTGGTCGATGAGGCGGTGCGTACCGACCCGGACATCTACCCACCCGCTGACATACGTGACCGGTTGTACGCCGACCGCAGCATGAGCCTCAAGGACATGCGTCAGCGCACCCGACTGTGGACCGCTTTCCGTAGCCGCCAATAAACCGTAGCCGCCAATAATAAGGAACCCGAGATGGACGTCCCGATGCAAAACGATCAGGCCATGACCCGCGACAGCCTGTACGGCACTGCCGCCGAAAGTACCTACGCCGGCATCACAAGTTTCATGCGCCGTCGCTACAGCCGTGACTTGCGCGGTGTCGACGTGGCGGTCAGCGGCGTGCCGTTCGACACCGCTACCAGCAACCGTCCCGGCGCGCGCTTCGGACCGCGGGGGATTCGTGCCGCGTCTACCGGGATTGCTTGGGAGCGTCACTGGCCATGGACCTTCGACCCGTTCGATCATCTGGCGGTCGTGGACTTCGGCGATTGCGACTTCGATTACGGTTCGCCGCAGTCGACCCCGGAAAGCATCGAGGCCCACGCCGAACACATTCTCAACGCGGGCAGCGCGATGTTGACCTTCGGTGGCGATCACTTCATCACCTATCCGCTGCTCAAGGCTCACGCACGCAAGCATGGCCCGTTGTCACTGATCCACTTCGACGCCCACAGCGACACCTGGCCGGACGAAGAGGGCAAGCGTATCGACCACGGCACCATGTTTTGGCATGCCGCCAAGGAAGGCCTGGTCGATCCGTCGCGTTCGGTGCAAATCGGTTTGCGCACCACTAACGATGATCATCAGGGTTTTGAGGTACTGGATGCGCGGCAGGTGCATCGGCGCGGGGTTGATGCGATTGTCGAGGCCATTCGGGTTCGGGTCGGTGACAACCCGGTGTACCTGACTTTCGACATCGACTGCCTCGACCCGGCCTTCGCTCCGGGCACCGGAACACCAGTGTGTGGCGGCCTGAGCACGGTGCAGGCGCTGGAAATCCTCGGCGGCTTGCGCGGGATCAATCTGGTGGGCATGGATGTGGTGGAAGTGGCGCCGGCGTATGACAGTGCGGACATCACCTCATTGGCGGCGGCGACGCTGGCGATGGAGATGCTGTGCCTTTATGCGGCCAAGCATAAGGTCGATCGGTAACATAGTTTTGTAGTGCCTGTTACGGCCTCTTCGCGGGCAAGCTCGCTCCTACAGGGTGAGCGGTGCACTTGTAGGAGCGAGGCTTGCCCGCGAAGCTTTTTCAGGCCACGGGGATTTTCGGCAGGTCGAGGGTTACGCCCCCGCTAAACCGTGCAGCAGAACCGGAAATCGATTCATGGGGCACGCCTTTGGCCACGCTGCTGACGTCATCGAGGCGTGCCAACTGCTCGGCGTTCAGCTGTACGGTCAACGCCCCCAAAGTAGCGTCCAGCTGTACACGGGTCCGTGAGCCGAGAATAGGAATCAGCGTGGTGGTCGAACGTCTGGCTTGCTCACGCAGCCAGGCGATGGCCACGTGGGTCGGGCTGGCTGCCAGTTCCTCGGCAACGGCCAGCAGAGTATCGAGCAGGGCAGTTTCACGGGCGCTTTTCTCGGCGTGAACCAGCATGCCGAGTTTACTGGCGCGGTTGTCGCCCTCGGTGTTGCGGTACTTGCCAGTGAGGAAGCCACCACCCAACGGAGACCACAAGGTCGCGGCCAGGCCAAGCGCTTCGGCCATCGGCAATTGCTCGCGCTCCGCAGTGCGTTCGGCCAGGCTGTACTCGACCTGAATCCCGGCAATCGGCGCAAAACCGCGCATCTCGGCCAGCAGATCGGCCCGGGCGATACGCCACGCCGGGAAATTCGACAGACCCGCGTAATGGATCTTGCCGGCCCGTACCAAGTCGTCGAAACCACGCAGAATTTCTTCCATCGGTGTCACGCCATCGCTCATGTGGGCCCAGAACAGGTCGAGGTGGTCAGTTTTCAGCCGTTTCAAACTCTCTTCCACGGCGCGAACCATGTTCTTGCGGTTGTTGCCGGTGTGGGAAATGCCGGCTGCCGGTGTAGTCCCCAAGGTGTATTTGCTGGCGATGACCAGGTGATCCCGTTCCGCGGCGATGAACTCGCTGAGCATGGTTTCCGATTGGCCGCCCTGATAGCCGTTGGCGGTGTCGATGAAGTTGCCGCCAGCCTCCAGGTAGCCATCAAAAATGGCCTTGGCTTCGTCACGTTCGGCGCCGTGGCCCCAACCGGTGCCAAAGTTGCCGGCGCCCAGTGCCAGTTCGGAAACCCGCAGGCCGGTCTTGCGGCCGAAAACTTTGTAATGCATGGGGATGACTCCTGAAGTAACGATCGAGAATTTAATAGATGTTGCACGGCATTTATTAAATATGATGTTAATCATATATGTCGTCAAGGCTCTTATTTGGAAATCGGCCGACCGGCGACTGCTACAGGACTATACTGCCGCGCATGAATGTCGACTCTCCCCTCAGCGCCTGGCAACACGCGATCGAACAAAAGGGTTTCGTCCAGGACGAAGCCCAGGAACATGCCGTCTGGGCCTTGCAAAAGTGCCATGAAGCGCTGCATGAGGGGCGCGTGCCGATTACTGGCGTGTACCTATGGGGCCCGGTCGGGCGCGGGAAGACCTGGTTGATGGACCAGTTTTACCAACATCTGCGGGTTCCTGCCCGGCGTCAACACTTTCACCACTTCATGGGCTGGGTGCATCAGCGCTCGTTTCAGCTCACCGGCACCGCCGACCCGCTGAAGGCCCTGGCCCGCGAACTGAGCGAAGAGGTGCGGGTGCTGTGCTTCGACGAATTGTTCGTCAATGACATCGGTGACGCGATCATTCTGGGGCGGTTATTCCAAGTGATGTTCGAACAAGGCGTGGTGGTGGTCTGCACCTCCAATCTGCCCCCGGACCAGCTGTACGCCGATGGCTTCAACCGCGACCGCTTTCTGCCCGCCATCGTCGCGATCAAACAGCACATGCAGGTGATAGCGGTGAACGGCGGCGAAGATCACCGTCTGCATCCGGGGCAGGGTTTGCAGCGTTACTGGGTGGCCGTGCCGGGACAATCCAGCGCACTGGATGATGTGTTCAAGGTGCTGACCATTGGCCAACCGGTGTCCAGCGAACCGGTCAAGGTCGGTTACCGTTCGCTGGATGTGGTGCAGGCGAGCAAAACCGTGCTCTGGTGTCGTTACGCCGATCTCTGTGAGCAGCCGTTTGCCGCGATGGATTTCATGGTCCTGTGCGACACCTTCAGCGCTATCCTGTTGAGTGATGTCCCCAACCTGAGCGCGCAAAAACGTGCAGGGCGCATTGCCCGGGGCACTGAAGACGGCGCCGTGCGAGTGGAGGCAGGGGATCGCCAATTGCCGCAGCTGTCGGTGCATGACGACGGTGTGCGGCGTTTCATCGCCCTGGTGGACGAATGCTACGACCGCAAGGTACCGCTATACCTCGAAGCGCAGGTGCCGATGGATTCGCTCTACACCGAGGGCTACCTGGAATTCCCGTTCCGACGCACCCTGAGTCGCTTGCAGGAGATGCAGCTGCAACGTTTCGCGCAAGTTTGAGAATCAGGAGCCTTGAGATTCAGCAGGCTTTAGTTTCAGGAGGCATGAGCATGAATCAACCTCTTTCACACCATTTGTTGACCATGGCTTATCAGAACGCCTGGGCCAATCACCGACTGGCCAAAGCCTGGTGTCAGTTGAGTGCGGATGATCTGGCAGCCCCTCGCGTCAGCTTCTTTCCCAGCCTACGCACGACCCTCAACCACATCCTGACGTGCGACTGGTTTTACGTGGATGCCCTAGAGCGTGAGTTGCGCGGCGATGATCCGCATCCCGATTGCTACGTATTTTTCACGGACGACGAACCGTTCACCGATGCCCTGGACCTCAAGCGCGAGCAGGCCCAGGTCGACCGACGCCTGATCGCCTACTGCGAACAAATGCGCGATGCCGACCTGGGAAAAGTGGTGACCATCGCCCGGGACACGCCGCAACATGAAAGCCGCCTGCGCATGCTGTCGCACTTGTTCGAGCACCAGATTCATCACCGTGGTCAGGTCCATGCAATGCTCAGCGATACATCGGTGAAACCGCCGCAACTGGACGAGTTTTTCTGTATTGGTGAGTCGCACTTGCGGGCCGAGGATTTTGCCGAGTTGGGGTGGACCGAAGCGCTGATCTGGGGGCATTAAGATCAAAAGATCGTTGCGTTCGGACGATCTTTTAATCCTGCTTTGATAACACCGTAAAAATTCTTACAGACCCTACACACCACCAATCCCGACGCCTCCTACGCACTTTCACGAAACATCCTCTTTCAACTCGGCTCAGCTTCTTGAAAGCTGACAGCGCTTGAACGAGGGTGGAAATGACACCTCCTCGAATGTCCCAAGGAGGTCCAGACGTGAACACCCAAGTACCCGTTTTCTTCGACCACAGCCGCCACAACTCCAGGTCGAGGATCTAGACGCCCACCTCGACGTCCTCGCCTTCGACGGCACGGAACACCTGAGCCAACCCTACGTCTACCACATCGAATTCACCAGCACCGACCAGGACCTGGCCGCCGAACAACTGCTCGGCAAGCCAGCCACATTCAGCCTGCACGCCGTGCCGTCGAACCTGCCGGTGTTCTCTTGGGCCCCGACGCCCGAGGTCAAACCGCTGCGCACCCTGCATGGCGTGATCACCGGTTTGCAACGACTCTCCGGCTCCCGCGACGAAGCCCGCTACAAAGTCACCCTGCAACCGCGACTGGCCCTGCTCGACCGTGGCCGGCAATACCGCATTTACCAGCACCAATCGGTGCCGGCGATCGTCGAGCAGGTCCTGCGCCGCCGCCACGGTTTCGAGTATCAGGACTTCGTCTTCAATCTGAATCGCCAATACCCCGGCGCGAACAGGTGATGCAGTACGGCGAAAGCGACCTGGCCTTCATCAGCCGCCTGCTGGCCGAAGTCGGCATCTGGTATCGCTTCACCAACCACGAACGCCTGCCGATCGACGTCGTGCATTTCTGTGACGGCCAGCGCGGCTACCAGTTCGACGTCGAACTGCCGTTGTGCCCACCGGCCGGCCTGGGCAGCGGCGAAGATGGCGTGTGGGCCTTGCAAACCCGCCATCAGGTGGTGGAAAAACATGTCAACGTCCGCGCCTACCACCACCGTGACGCCGAAGCCTACCTCGACGCCGACGTCGACCAGACCG
>NZ_NKJI01000027.1 GCF_002277815.1 Pseudomonas sp. ERMR1:02 | reverse complement strand
CAGCGAAGAGGCGGGCGAGCAGTGTTGTGGGTGCGGACAACATCAGCGAAGACGTGCGCGCCTTGTACCAGCGTTTTCCAGCGGGCGATCCTGATCAACAGCTGGATATACCGGTGGCACAAACCGTTCACCGGCCGGGCTTCGTCGAGCAGGTTCGCTACGCCAAAGCGACGGCAACAGTGTTGTTGCTGAGCGTGCTGGTCGGCGCGCTGACGATGCTGGGCGACAACTTCGACACCATGCGTTGGCTGACCTTCCTCGATTTTCGCATCGTCGGCGAATACATCCACTTCACCCCCCTGGCCGACAGCCTGGCGGCGGGGCAGTGGTGGCGACTGGTGACGCCGATGCTCATCCACTTCGGCATCCTGCACTTGGCGATGAACGGCATGTGGTACTGGGAGTTGGGCGGCGCATCGAGTCGCGTCAGGGCAGTTCAACCTGATCGGCCTGACCCTGTTGTTCAGCCTGGCTTCCAATACACCCAATACCTTTTCAGTGGCCCGACCCTGTTCGGCGGGCTGTCCGGCGTGCTTTACGGCCTGCTCGGGCATTGCTGGATATTCCAGCTACTGGCGCCGAACGCCGCTTATCGCCTGCCTCGTGGTGTTCTGGTGATGATGCTGGTCTGGTTGCTGCTGTGCCTGTCCGGCCTGGTCTCGATGATCGGCTTCGGTGAAATCGCCAACGCGGCCCATGTCAGCGGGCTGCTCGTCGGATGCTTGACCGGTTTGTTGGGTGGTTTGTACAACCGCCGTAAACTGGCCGCCTGAAAATTATGTAATAGAGAACGCGGAGACTGAATGTCCTCTTTTAACGAAATGATCAAGAACATTACCCCGGACATCTACCAAAGCCTGAAACTGGCGGTGGAAATCGGTAAATGGTCCGACGGTGGCAAGCTCACCTCCGAGCAACGCGAACTGTCGCTGCAAGCGATGATCGCTTGGGAGGTCCAGAACCTGCCCGAGGAGGAGCGCACCGGTTACATGGGTCCGCAGGAATGCAGCTCCAAATCGATTCAAGTGCCCAATATCCTGTTCAAGTCGGATGCCATCCATTGATCGAGATTGGCCGCGGTGCAATCAGTAAAATGTCGGCGCGCCTGGACGGGCCGAACGTGCAATACGCATTTCGTCTGGGCGACGTCGAGGTTCCGGTCAATCCGTTGATCGGCACCACGGTGCGCCTGGAATACCTGGGGGCGATCCACTGTACCCATTGCGGACGCAAGACCAAAACCAGTTTCAGCCAGGGTTACTGCTACCCGTGCATGACCAAGCTGGCCCAGTGTGACGTGTGCATCATGAGCCCGGAACGCTGCCATTTCGACGCCGGCACCTGCCGCGAGCCGGAGTGGGGCGAGAAGTTCTGCATGACCGATCACATCGTTTACCTGTCGAATTCATCCGGGGTGAAAGTCGGGATTACCCGCGCCACCCAGCTGCCGACCCGCTGGATCGATCAGGGCGCACGTCAGGCGTTGCCGATCATGCGCGTCGCGACCCGCCAGCAATCGGGCTTCGTCGAGGACCTGTTCCGCAGTCAGGTCGCCGACAAGACCAACTGGCGTGCCTTGCTCAAGGGCGATGCGGTTTCGGTGGACCTGGCCGAGGTTCGCGACCGGTTGTTCGACAGCTGCGCCGAAGGTCTGCAAGCGTTGCAGGAGCGATTCGGCCTACAGGCGATCCAGACGATTGCCGATGTCGAACCGCTGGAAATCCGTTTTCCGGTCGAGCAGTACCCGGCCAAGATTGTCAGCTTCAACCTGGACAAGAACCCGATTGCCGAAGGCACGTTGTTGGGGATCAAGGGCCAGTACCTGATCTTTGATACCGGCGTGATCAATATTCGTAAATACACGGCCTACCAGCTCGCCGTGCATCAGTAAGGACTCCAGCATGCGCACCGAACAACCGAAGATGATCTACCTCAAGGACTATCAGGCGCCCGAGTACCTGATCGACGAAACACACCTGACCTTCGAGTTGTTCGAGGACCACAGCCTGGTCCATGCGCAACTGGTGATGCGCCGCAACCCCGAGCGTGGCCCGGGCCTGCCGCCGCTGGTGCTGGACGGTCAGCATCTTGACCTGCTGTCGGTAAATCTGGCCGACCGCGAGCTGACGGCTGCCGACTACCAGCTCACCGAAAATCACCTGACCCTGCACCCGACCAGCACCACTTTCACCGTCGACACCAGCGTGCGCATTCACCCGGAAACCAACACCGCGCTGGAAGGCTGTACAAGTCCGGCACGATGTTCTGCACCCAGTGTGAAGCCGAAGGTTTCCGCAAGATCACCTATTACCTCGACCGCCCGGACGTGATGAGCACGTTCACTACCACAGTGGTCGCTGAGCAGCACAGCTACCCGGTACTGCTGTCCAACGGCAACCCGATTGCCAGTGGTCCTGGCGAAGACGGCCGGCACTGGGCGACCTGGGAAGACCCGTTCAAGAAACCGGCGTACCTGTTCGCACTGGTGGCCGGTGATTTGTGGTGCGTCGAAGACACCTTCACCACCATGACCGAGCGTTCCGTGGCGTTGCGCATCTACGTCGAGCCGGAAAACATCGACAAGTGCCAGCACGCGATGAACAGCTTGAAGAAATCCATGCGCTGGGACGAAGAGGTGTACGGCCGCGAGTACGATCTGGACATCTTCATGATCGTCGCCGTGAATGACTTCAACATGGGCGCGATGGAGAACAAGGGTCTCAACATCTTCAACTCCAGCGCCGTGCTGGCCAAGGCCGAAACCGCCACCGACGCCGCGCACCAGCGGGTCGAAGCTATCGTGGCCCACGAATACTTCCACAACTGGTCGGGCAACCGCGTGACCTGCCGCGACTGGTTCCAGTTGTCGCTCAAGGAAGGTTTCACCGTATTCCGCGATTCGCATTTCTCCGCCGACATGAATTCGGCCACGGTCAAGCGTATCCAGGACGTCGCCTATCTGCGTACCCATCAGTTCGCCGAAGACGCAGGCCCCATGGCCCACGCGGTGCGCCCGGACAGCTTCATCGAGATTTCCAACTTCTACACCCTGACCGTGTACGAAAAGGGTTCGGAAGTGGTCGGCATGATCCACACCTTGCTCGGCGCCGAAGGCTTCCGTAAAGGCAGTGACCTGTACTTCGAACGCCACGACGGCCAGGCCGTGACCTGCGATGACTTCATCAAGGCCATGGAAGACGCCAATGGTGTCGACCTGACGCAATTCAAGCGCTGGTACAGCCAGGCTGGTACGCCACGTCTGGCGGTCAGCGAGTCCTACGACACGGCGGCGAAAACCTACAGCCTGACGTTCCGTCAGAGCTGCCCGCAAACCCCGGACAAGTTGGAAAAACTGCCGTTCGTGATTCCAGTCGAACTCGGCCTGCTCGATAGCAAAGGCGCCGAGATTGCCCTGCGTCTTAACGGTGAAGCCTCGGCGCAAGGCACTTCGCGAGTCATCTCCGTGACCGAGGCCGAGCAGACCTTCACCTTCATCGACGTCGCCGAACAGCCGCTGCCTTCATTGCTGCGTGGCTTCTCGGCGCCGGTGAAACTGAGTTTTCCTTACAACCGCGACCAGCTGATGTTCCTGATGCAGCACGACAGCGATGGTTTCAATCGCTGGGATGCCGGCCAGCAATTGTCGGTGCAGGTGCTGCAAGAACTGATTGCCCAGCAACAGCAAGGCGAAGCGCTGGTACTTGATCAGCGTCTGGTTTCGGCCTTGCGTACTGTGCTGTCCGACGAGACGCTAGACCAGGCCATGGTCGCGGAAATGCTGTCACTGCCAAGCGAAGCGTATCTGACTGAAATCAGCGAAGTGGCGGACGTTGAAGCCATTCACACCGCCCGCGAGTTCGCCCGCAAGCAACTGGCTGACGCATTGTTCGAAGGCCTGTGGCTGCGTTATCAGGCCAACCGCGATCTGTCCAAGCTTACCCCGTATGTGGCCGAGGCCGAACATTTCGCCCGTCGTGCGTTGCAGAACATTGCGCTGTCGTACCTGATGCTCAGCGGCAAGCCGCAAGTTCTGGCGGCGACGCTGGAACAGTTCGACGCGTGCGACAACATGACCGAGCGTTTGACTGCGCTCGCGGTGTTGGTCAACTCGCCGTTCGAGGAGCAGAAAGCCAAGGCACTGGCCAGCTTCGCCGCGCACTTCAGTGACAACCCGCTGGTCATGGACCAGTGGTTCAGCGTTCAGGCCGGCAGTGTGATGCCGGGTGGTCTGGAGCGGGTTCGTCAGTTGATGCAGCATCCTGCGTTCAACATCAAGAACCCGAACAAGGTGCGGGCGCTGGTCGGTGCGTTTGCCGGGCAGAACCTGATCAACTTCCATGCGGCGGATGGTTCCGGGTATCGCTTCCTGGCGGATCTGGTGATCGAGCTGAACGGGTTCAATCCGCAGATTGCTTCTCGGCAGTTGGCGCCTTTGACGCGGTGGCGAAAGTATGACGATGCTCGTCAGGCGTTGATGAAAGGGGAGCTGGAGCGGATTCGGGCTTCGGGCCAGTTGTCTAGTGATGTG
The DNA here is from genome assembly GCF_002277815.1 of Pseudomonas sp. ERMR1:02. GTDB lineage: Bacteria > Pseudomonadota > Gammaproteobacteria > Pseudomonadales > Pseudomonadaceae > Aquipseudomonas. The sequence continues at coordinate 59,277 of NZ_NKJI01000027.1, read as the reverse complement.
TTTGAGGTGGTCAGCAAGAGCCTGGCTTGATACTTGGTTTGGCCTTGGACTTGGCGGCCTTCGGGCCGACCAGGTTCTTGGGTGACTGAGTACATATCCATTCCTTGGGGCACGGCCACCTATGGTTTCGCCCTGACGGCCGACTCCCTTTGGCAAACGCCCCAAAGGAAGCAAAGGTCTCGCCCCGGCGTCCGGCCCCTCGCCAAGGCTCGGGGTTCCTTCGCTCCGGTATCCATCCGGGGCATTGCCCTCCGGTTGGCTTCGCTGCACCTACATGCAATGTGTTCGACTGCGTCGAACGGCGCTGCGCGCCAATCCCCGGATGAACACCTCCACTCAGCCTGCCGAAGGGGCGGGTGGATCAAGATCAAAAGCTTAAGGCGAGCTAACGCTCGGCCTGATGAGTGGGTGTTCGCAGGTCTGCTTTCGGCGGGAGCGGGCTTGCTCGCGATGGCGGCCTGGCAGCCGACCTGATTTCGCGGATGAACGCGTTCCCCTGTAGGAGCGAGCCTGCTCGCGATGATCGTCAACGATAACGCTGGCAGCCTGACACCCAACGGTGTTCTCTCGTTCATCGCGAGCAGGCTCGCTCCTACAGAGATCCTCGATCTGCTCTGGCTCTTGATTTTGATCTGGCTTTTGATCTTTCGCCCCTTCGGCAGGCCGAGCGTAGGTGTTCATCAGGGGTTAGGCGCGCAGCGCCGTGCGGCGAAGCCGCACACATCGAGAGGAGGTGCAGCGAAGCAAACCGGAGGCGATGCCCCCTGATGGGCACCGTAGCGAGGGAACACCGAGCCTCGGCGAGGTGCCGTACGCCGGGGCGAAGCCTTTTGGTTCCTTTTTGGCGTTTGAAAAAGGGACTCGCTGTAAGAGCGAAACCGCCAGCCGCCGTTACCGAAAAAACGGATATGTACACCAACCACCATCACCATCACCCCAGCAAATACCGACCCATTCAGAAAACCCCCATACCCCCTCTGGTTAACAAAACATAACGCACCGTCGATTGTCAGCCCTCGAATAACACCGATAGGATAAGCCAGCTTCCGAAGGGGCTCTGGATTGCGGGTTTCAGGACAATGCTCTGAAACAGGTCATCCCGACGAGGACCCTCGCGGCGCCCTGAAAGGTTGAACGACCCAACAATAATAAAGAGGAAGGTCTATGAGTGAGCCTGTCATGGGTGTGGGTATCTGCCGCCCACCGGCACTACGCAAATTCGCGTTGCTGGCTACAGCGCTCTCGCTGTTGGGCTGTACCGTGTGGTCGGGATCAGTGCTGGCGGCTGACGCGCCGGCATCCGACGTTGTTTATTCCGTTGAATCGGCCAAGGCCAGCAAAAGCCTGGTCCTCGATGTTGTACATGCAGGCAAGCGCCTGGTGGCGGTTGGGGATCGTGGGCATATTCTTTATTCCGATGACCAGGGCGCGACCTGGACCCAGGCCAAGGTGCCGACCCGGCAATTGCTGACCTCGGTGTTCTTTGTCGATGACAAGCACGGCTGGGCCGTCGGTCATGACGCGCAGATCCTCGCCAGCGAGGACGGTGGTGTCACTTGGAGCAAGCAATTTGAAAATCTCAAACGCGAATCGCCGCTGCTCGACGTCTGGTTTCAGGACGTCAACAGTGGATTTGCCGTGGGCGCTTATGGTGCGCTGATGGCCACCACCGATGGTGGGAAAAACTGGCAAGACGTCAGCGACCGCCTCGACAACGAAGACCAGTACCACCTCAACGCAATCACCGCGGTCAAGGATGCTGGACTGTTCATCGTTGGCGAGCAGGGCAGCATGTTCCGTTCCGCCGATTGGGGTCAGACCTGGGAAAAACTCGAAGGTCCGTACCAAGGTTCGCTGTTCGGTGTGATCGGCACCGCGCAGGCCAATACGGTGTTGGCCTATGGCCTGCGCGGCAATCTTTACCGCTCCACGGATTTCGGCAGCACTTGGGAGCAAGTCGAGCTCAAGGCTGAACGCGGTGCCCTGGAGTTCGGTCTGTCCGGCGGTACGTTGCTCGACGATGGTTCCATCGTGATCGTCGGCAACGGTGGTTCGGTGATCAGCAGCAGCAACAACGGCGAGACATTCAGCGTCTTCAACCGGCGGGATCGTATTTCCATCTCTTCGGTAGTTGGCGCAGGGAATGGCAATCTGATTCTGGGTGGACAGGGCGGCGTTCGCGCCACTTCGCCAAATGGCGCCGAGCTGGGCAAATGAGCCAGGTTAATAATAAGAAGGCGGGGCTATGACTTCCTTGAGTACTCATCATCAGGACAAGGCGACGTTTCTTGAACGCCTGATTTTCAACAACCGCCCGGCAGTGATCACGATCTGCCTGCTGGTCAGCATCTTCCTGTTCTGGCAGGCGACGCTGATCCGGCCGTCCACCAGTTTTGAAAAAATGATCCCGCTGGAGCATCCCTTCATCCAAAAGATGATGGAGCACCGCAACGATCTGGCGAACCTGGGCAACACCGTGCGGATTTCCGTGGAAGCCAAAGACGGCGACATCTTCTCCAAGGAATACATGGAGACGCTGCGCCAGATCAACGACGAGGTGTTCTACATCTCCGGCGTGGATCGTTCCGGCCTGAAGTCGTTGTGGAGTCCGAGTGTACGCTGGACCGAAGTGACTGAAGAGGGCTTCGCCGGTGGTGAAGTGATTCCGCAGAGCTACAACGGTTCGCAGCAAAGTCTGGATACGTTGCGCAACAACGTGCTCAAGTCCGGGCAGGTCGGGCGGTTGGTGGCCAACGATTTCAAGTCGAGCATCGTCGATATCCCGCTGCTGGAGTCCTACCCGGACCCGCAGGACCAGGGCAAGTTGCTGGCGCTGGACTATCGCAAGTTTTCCCACGAACTTGAAGACAAGATCCGCAACAAGTTCGAAGCGCAGAACCCCAACGTCAAGATTCACATCGTCGGTTTCGCCAAGAAGGTTGGCGACCTGATCGATGGCCTGGTCATGGTGGTGATGTTCTTCGGTATTGCCTTTGTCATCACCTTGATCCTGCTGCTGTGGTTCACTAACTGCCTGCGTAGCACCGTGGCGGTGTTGAGCACGACGCTGGTGGCGGTGGTGTGGCAACTCGGATTGATGCACTTCTTCGGGTTCGGGCTGGATCCTTACTCGATGCTGGTCCCGTTCCTGATCTTCGCCATCGGTATTTCCCACGGCGTGCAGAAGATCAACGGTATCGCCCTGCAATCCAGTGAGGCGGACAACGCCCTGACCGCGGCACGCCGGACCTTCCGTCAACTGTTCCTGCCGGGGATGATCGCGATCCTCGCTGATGCGGTGGGTTTCATCACACTGCTGATCATCGATATCGGCGTGATCCGTGAGCTGGCCATCGGCGCGTCCATTGGCGTGGCGGTGATCGTGTTCACCAACCTGATCCTGTTGCCAGTGGCGATTTCCTACGTCGGCATCAGCAAACGAGCAGTCGAGCGCAGCAAGAAAGACGCGCACCGCGAACACCCGTTCTGGCGACTACTGGCGAACTTTGCCAGCGCTAAAGTCGCTCCGGTCTCGATCCTGCTGGCCTTGATCGCCTTTGGCGGCGGTCTCTGGTACAGCCAGAACCTGAAGATCGGTGACCTCGATCAGGGTGCACCGGAGCTGCGTCCGGACTCGCGCTACAACAAGGACAACAACTTCATCATCAGCAACTACTCCACCAGTTCCGATGTGTTGGTGGTGATGGTCAAGACCAAGTCCGAAGGTTGTTCGCGCTACGAAGCCATGGCGCCAATCGATGAGCTGATGTGGAAGATGCAGAACACCGAGGGCGTGCAGTCGGCGATTTCCCTGGTGACCGTGTCCAAGCAGATGATCAAGGGCATGAACGAGGGCAACCTGAAATGGGAAACCCTGTCGCGTAACCCGGACGTGTTGAACAACTCCATTGCCCGTGCCGATGGCCTGTACAACAACAATTGCTCCCTGGCGCCAGTACTCGTGTTCCTCAACGATCACAAGGCTGAAACCCTGGATCGCGCGGTGCATGCGGTGCAGGACTTCGCCAAGGAAAACAACAAAGAAGGCCTGGAGTTCATCCTCGCCGCCGGTAACGCCGGCATCGAGGCGGCCACCAACGAAGTGATCAAGAAGTCCGAGCTGACCATTCTGATCCTGGTGTACATCTGCGTGGCGGTCATGTGCATGATCACCTTCCGTTCCTGGGCGGCGACCTTGTGCATCGTGCTGCCGCTGGTGCTGACCTCGGTGCTGGGTAACGCCCTGATGGCCTTCATGGGCATCGGCGTGAAGGTCGCGACTCTGCCGGTGGTGGCATTGGGTGTGGGGATCGGCGTGGACTACGGCATCTACATCTACAGCCGTCTGGAAAGCTTCCTGCGTGCCGGCATGCCACTGCAAGAGGCGTACTACCAGACGCTGAAGTCCACCGGTAAAGCCGTGCTGTTCACCGGTCTGTGCCTGGCCATTGGCGTGTGCACCTGGATCTTCTCGGCCATCAAGTTCCAGGCCGACATGGGCCTGATGCTGACCTTCATGCTGCTGTGGAACATGTTCGGCGCACTGTGGCTGCTGCCTGCGCTGGCGCGGTTCCTGATCAAACCGGAGAAACTGGCGGGGCAGAAGGGTAATTCGTTGTTCGCTCACTGATAGACAGCTCATACAAAAAAGCCGCAACCCTGGTTGCGGCTTTTTTGCATATCAAATTCACATCAGCCCTTGTAGGAGCGAGGCTTGCCCGCGAAAGCGATTTATCGGTCGACATTAATCGTGAAGGTGATGGCCTCTTCGCGGGCAAGCCTCGCTCCTACGGGCGATATGCGGTGATTAAGTAGGGTTGGATCCCAGCACCACATTCAGCGCACTGCGCGCATCATCCAGCTGCACCAGCGTGGCATGCCGCGCACCCAGCGCATCACGATTCTCGATCGCGGTCAGAATCGCCTTGTGTCGTGGCAACGCCAGTTCATGCACATTCGGTCGCTGGTTTGAATGCTTCAAGGCTTCGGCAATCGCCACCGAGAGCATGTTGCACAGGTTGGCCAACAGGTCGTTGTGGGTTGCATCGGCAATACGGCTGTGGAAATCCAGGTCCGGTTGCAGTAAAGCTTCGGGGGTCGGCGCGGCTTCCATGCGTTGGTAGGCTTCGCCAATGGAAGCGATGTCCGCCTCCGTGGCGAACTGCGCAGCCAGGGCCGCGGCGGCCGGTTCGATGATGCTGCGCACGCTGGTCAACAAGTCGAAGAACTCATTTTGCGGACTGCTTTGCATCAACCAATGCAGCACATCCGGATCCAGCATGTGCCAGTCCTTGCGCGGCTTGACCACGGTGCCGACCCGAGGGCGGGAGTACACGAGGCCCTTGGCAACCAGGACCCGAGTGGCTTCGCGCAACACTGGCCGGCTGACGGCATATTCTTCGCACAACAGCGCTTCGGCGGGCAGTTTGTCGTCTGGCAGGAAGCGTCCCGAGACGATCTGCATGCCCAGTTCCTGGACGATGCGCGAATGCATGCTTTTGCGGTCGGAGGGTTTGCGGTAATCCATGGGGAACGGCGCGGTCCTGTGCGAGGGGTGCCTGGCATGATAACAGGCACGGCGCATTCTTGAGGTGGGCACGAATCAAATGTGGGAGCGGGTCTACTCGTGAATTGATCGTTCCCACGCTCTGCGTGGGAATGCAGCCCGGGACGCTCCGCGTCCCTTCCAGAGCCGAACGCGGAGCGTCCGAAGAGGCATTCCCACGCAGAGCGTGGGAACGATCAAGGCAGGGGGCGGTGGTGTCAGTGAGAGTGGCGCGGGACTTCGGCTCCGCGGCAACCGACCAGGAAGTCAAAGTCGCAACCCTGATCCGCTTGCAGCACATGGTCGATGTACAGCTGACGATATCCGCCAACCAACAATTGCTGCGGCGGTTGCAGGTCGGCCATGCGCGCCGCCAGTTCGGCATCCGCAATGTCCAGGTGCAGACGGCCACTGGCGCAGTCGAGCTCGATCCAGTCGCCTTCCTTCACCGTCGCCAAAGGTCCGCCAGCCGCCGCTTCCGGCGCCACATGCAGCACCACGGTGCCGTACGCCGTGCCGCTCATGCGCGCATCGGAAATGCGCACCATATCGGTCACGCCCTGGGCCAGCAGCTTGGCCGGCAGGCCCATGTTGCCGACTTCGGCCATGCCTGGATAACCCTTCGGCCCGCAGTTTTTCATCACCAGAATCGAGTTGGCGTCGACGTCCAGTTCCGGGTCGTTGATCCGCGCCTTGTACATGTCGAAGTTCTCGAACACCACCGCACGGCCACGGTGCTGCATCAGCTCTGGCGTGGCGGCGGACGGCTTGAGCACGGCCCCCAGTGGCGCCAGGTTGCCGCGTAACACGCAGATCCCGCCGTCGGCGCGGATCGGGTTGTCGAGGGTGCGGATGACTTCGTCCTCACCGTAGATCGGCGCGTCCCTGGTGTTCTCGCCGATTGACTTGCCGTTGACGGTCAAGGCGTTCGGGTTCGGGATCAGATTGGCTTCACCCAAGCGACGCAATACCGCTGGCAAACCGCCGGCGTAGTAAAACTCTTCCATCAGGAAACGCCCCGACGGTTGCAGGTCGACGATGGTTGGCATGCCGCGACCGATGCGGGTCCAGTCGTCCAGATCCAGCTCCACGCCAATACGCCCGGCGATGGCTTTGAGGTGGATTACCGCGTTGGTCGAACCGCCGATGGCGGCGTTGACGCGAATGGCGTTCTCGAAGGCTTCCTTGGTCAGGATCTTCGACAGTTTCAAGTCTTCGCGAACCATCTCTACCGCACGCATGCCGGACATGTGCGCCAACACATACCGACGTGCATCGACCGCCGGAATCGCCGCGTTGTGGGGCAGGGAAGTGCCCAGCGCTTCAGCCATGCAGGCCATGGTCGAGGCAGTGCCCATGGTGTTGCACGTACCCGCCGAGCGGGACATGCCACCCTCGGCCGCGAGGAAATCGTCAATGGTGATGGTGCCGGCCTTGACCTGCTCGCTGAGCTGCCAGACCACGGTACCGGAACCGATGTCCTTGCCCTTGTGCTTGCCGTTGAGCATCGGCCCGCCGGTGACGACGATGGCTGGCACGTCGCAACTGGCCGCGCCCATCAGCAATGCCGGGGTAGTTTTGTCGCAACCGGTCAGCAGGACCACGCCGTCAATCGGGTTGCCACGAATCGCTTCTTCAACATCCATGCTCGCCAGATTGCGGGTGAGCATGGCGGTGGGACGCAGGTTGGATTCGCCGTTGGAGAACACCGGGAATTCCACCGGGAAACCCCCGGCCTCGATCACCCCGCGTTTCACATGCTCGGCAATCTGGCGGAAATGCGCGTTGCACGGGGTCAGTTCCGACCAAGTGTTGCAGATGCCAATGATCGGCTTGCCGTGGAATTGATGGTCGGCGATGCCCTGATTCTTCATCCAGCTGCGGTACATGAAACCGTTTTTGTCGGCGGTGCCAAACCATGAGGCGGAGCGCAGGGTGGGTTTCTTATCAGACATGATCAATTCTCTTATTGTATGACTATATTGTATAGGTATGGACGTAACATAAGCGAAAATATGCCTATTTTGAAGTGTTGTTGGGTAATTAGTATTACTATATAGTCGTTTCCAGCGAAGGGATGGCCCTGGCGGTTTACCGTGAGAGGTGTCTCCCGAGGTTCTATAAGAACAACAATCGGAGACCGATCTCATGAGCCCGGAACTGCGGCTTATACGTCGCATCACGCTGAAACTGATTCCCTTCCTGATCTTGCTGTACCTGATCACCTATGTGGATCGCTCCGCAGTGGGGTTCGCCAAATTGCACATGGGCGCCGACATCGGCCTGTTCCTCAGTGCCTGGTTGTCGTTTCCGGTGCTGCAATTGATAGCGCTGTGCCTGGTCGCGTTTGCGCTGTTTTCCTGTACCGCGGTGTTCTGGACCTTGCCCGGCCGATTCTTTGATATTGACTGACACTCCGCTTTCGCTGGCAAGCCAGCTCAGGGCATGCGGTGTTTTCAAGTTTTGTTTACAGGAGAAATTCATGCGTTTGGTTCAATTTGAGTTGAGTAACGGCGAACGCCGGGTGGGCGTGGTCGAGGAGGGGTTGGTGTGTGAAGTTCAGGACGCTCGCACCGTTCGCGACCTGGCCCTGGCGGCGATTGAGGCGGGCGTCAACCTTGAGCAACAGGTGCACGCCTTGGGGCTCGGCATCAGCCACGACTACGCCGAGCTGTTGGCGCAACTGCGCATTCTGCCGCCGCTGGATCACCCGGACCCGGCGCACATGCTGGTCAGCGGCACCGGCCTGACCCACCTGGGCAGTGCATCAGCCCGGGACAAGATGCATCAGCAGGCCGGTGATGAAGCCTCGATGACCGACACTATGCGCATCTTCAAGTGGGGCGTGGAGGGTGGTAAACCGGCAGCGGGGCAGGCCGGTGTGCAACCGGAATGGTTCTACAAGGGCGACGGTAGCATTGTCGTGCGTCCGGGCCGGCCGTTCCCATTGCCGCCATTTGCCGAAGACGCCGGCGAGGAACCTGAATTGAGTGGCTTGTACGTCATCGGCCACGACGGCAAGCCGTATCGCCTGGGGTTTGCGGTGGGCAACGAGTTCTCCGATCACATCATGGAACGCAAGAACTACCTGTATCTGGCCCACTCGAAACTGCGCAGTTGCAGCTATGGCCCGGAGCTGCGGGTCGGTGAACTGCCCCAGCACCTGGCCGGCACCAGCCGCATCCTGCGTGACGGTGAAGTGCTGTGGCAGAACGAGTTTCTCAGCGGCGAGGCCAACATGTGCCACAGCCTGGCGAACCTGGAGTTCCATCACTTCAAGTACCGCCAGTTCCTGCGTCCGGGGGATGTGCACATTCACTTCTTCGGCACCGCGACCCTGTCGTTCGCCGACGGGATTCGCACGCAGCCTGGCGACGTGTTCGAAATCAGCCAGGCCGAATTCGGCGCGCCGTTGATCAATGGCATCGCGCCGGTTGAAGCGGCTTTCGAGCCCGGCACGGTCGTCACACTTTAACCTCCCGCCACACCGATCGTTCCCACGCTCTGCGTGGGAATGCAGCCCAGGACGCTCCGCGTCCTTTCCCGAGCCGAACGCGGAGCGTCCGAAGAGGCATTCCCACGCAGAGCATGGGAACGATCAGTGGAGGCATGAGCTATCATTGGGTCTTTCCCATTCAAAGATTGACTGCCATGACTGCTGCAACCGATACCTTGCTCAACGCCCTCGAACACTGCGGAATGGTCGAAATCGACGGGAAACACGCCTTCGAATTTTCCCTCGATGAAGAAGATAACCTGCATATCGAATGCATGGATGGTCGAAACGCACTGCACTGGGAATTCACTCCCGCGCAGATTCAAGCCGCAACCTTCGATCCAACTTTGCAGAGCTGGCTGATCAATGACAGTGGCGGCGAGCACCGACTGGTGTGCCTCGGCGACGTCGTTAGCGGTGACAACGAAGACGATGAACAAGAGGATGCGTAACCTCTGGCCGCTGTTGATCGCCGGCAGCATCGGCGCGATGGGTGTTCAGGCCGCATCTGCCGACGACTATCAATTGCTCGTGGGTTCGTACACCGCCGGGCAAAGTCAGGGCATCTATCGCCTGAATTTCGACAGCGCGACCGGGCAAATCAACGCCAAACCATTGCAAGTGATCAAAAGCGAAAACCCGTCATGGCTGACCCTGTCCACGGATCAGCGACGCTTGTTCGTGGTCAACGAAAATGGCCCGGGCCAGGCCGATCCGGTGGGACGTGTCAGCAGTTATGCGATCGCCCCCAAGACCCACGAGCTGAGCCTGATCAGTCAGGTACAGAGCCTGGGCAACGAGCCGACCCATTCGAGCCTCAGCGCTGATGCCAGCCACCTGTTCGTCAGTAATTACTCGGTGGCCGAAGACCCGGGCGGCACCCTGGCGGTGTTGCCGGTGGGCGCCGACGGCACGCTGAAGCCGGTGGTGCAAATGAGCAGTCATCCGGCCAGTCGGGTCAATCCCGAGCGGCAGATGTCGGCGCACGTGCATTCGACTATCCCATCGCCGGATGGCAAATACTTGTTTTCCAACGACCTGGGGGCCGACAAGGTTTTTGCCTACCGTTTCGACCCCAAGGCCAATCCTGACCTGCCGTTGACCCCGGCCACGCCGGGGTTTGTCCAGTTGCCATCAGGCAGCGGTCCGCGTCATCTGCTGTTCAGCGCTGATGGCAAGCACGCCTGGCTGACCATGGAAATGAGCGCCCAGGTGGCCGTGTTCGATTACCGTGACGGCAAGCTTGAGCAGACGCAAATGGTCGATCTGGCCGCCGGTCAGCCTGTTTCGGACAAGGCCGCCGCTGCGTTGCATGCATCAAAGGACGGCAAGTTCCTTTACGTCAGCAATCGTGGCACCGCCAATCAGTTGCTGGTGTTCGCCATCGACCCTTTGAGCGGACACCTTAAGGAGCTGCAGCGCCGAACAGTGGAAGGCGACCATCCACGGGAATTCAGTCTCGATCCCAGTGGCAAATTCCTGCTGATCGCCAACCAGAAAAGCAACCAAATTGTCGTCGTCGAGCGCGATGCCAAGACCGGTCTGCTGGGTAAAACCGTGCAAAAACTGGCGATGGACGCGCCGAGCGACCTCAAGTTCATGCTGTGACATTAGGCCGCAGGCCCCGGTTCGCGGGGCCTGTAGCTTTCTATCAATGAGGCTGATATTTGGTAATGCTACAAAGCATTTCAAGGCATCGTTCATCGAGGGTTAAGTTTGCTTCACGGCCCCACCGGTCAAGCAAGCCAACTGACTTCGAGGAATACAGCATGAACTTCAATCTCTTCTCAATAATCGCCGCTTCCGCCATCTCTGCCACTGTTGCGCTGCCAGCGAGCGCCAACGTTGAAATCAGCGACAAAAAATCCCACACCCAGAGCTACACCCAGAAATACCTGCAACAAAGCGCCAACTTCTACGCCGCGCTGGATCACAAAGCCCAGCAATGAAATGTCCTCCCTGCACCCTTTATGCAGGAGCGAAGTCACTTGCCGATCGAGCGTTGAAAGTTCGAAAAGCACTGAAGTGATGTCGCTCCTGCATAACGCGTTTACGACAGCATCATATTGCCATCAATGTTTCGCTTGATATCACCTAGCCACCAGTTTAAATTTGACGCGGATTTTTTGACTCCTTCTCAAGAAAAGGATCGACGATATGGCAATGCGTCTGGCCGTGGTGCTGCTGTTCCTCTATTCCACCCCGATTTTATCCGCTGCCGAGCCCATTTCCAGGGAGCCGGACGCTGCCCGCGAGCGCTTGATGAGTTTTATTGAAGACTGAAATAGTCTCGCTTAATGATCAACGCAGCTGATAGTTGCTATAGACAAGCCTTGTTGGTTATCGATGCCTTTTTGATCGATTCTGTGGACTCTGAAACATGTCCACGGAGTACATCATGGCCAGCGCAATCATCACTTCTGCCAAACACGGCGCCTATGTGGCTATCGGTCTTTACCTGGTCATGGTGCTGGTTTTCAGTCTTTCGCCGCAGTCGCAACAATCCTTCGAAGCGCCTATTCAAGTCGCACATCCTGGCATCCAGTTTGAACACCACGCGCAACAGGCGATGGCTGATCAGGCTGATCTCGTGGGAGTCGGCGGAGCATGAACCGTTGCAAACTTTTGCTCATCGCCTTCCTGGCATTCATTACCAATGGCTTTTCCTTGCTGGGGATCGGGCAAGGTTCGATAGGTGGGGTGGCACGGGCCATCGAGGCCAATCACAACATCGCGCGCAACATCGAGACAGCCAGCGCCATGGGCATGTTGGCCGGCAACCCGCCGGTCAAACCTGAAATGGCCTTTTTCGGCCCCTTCCAGATTGATTGCTCGGTGATTGGGATGTGTGAAGTGTTGGCGTAACAGCACAACCCTCTGTAGGAGCGAGCATGCTCGCGATGGACCTGAGAACACCATGGGGTGTCAGGCTTCCCGCGTAATCGTTGGCGACCATCGCGAGCATGCTCGCTCCTACAGGGGATTGGTTATTTTTTCATGATCGAGGTGAACAGGTCCGACTCAAGAAGCCGCTGTAACCACGCCTGCAACCGTCGATATGGCGTCTGCGCAAACCACTCACGATCGACATGGGCGAATTGCCGTATGAACGGCATCAACGCCACATCGGCCAGGCATGGATGTCCGGTCAGCAGGTAGTCGCGCCCCTCCAGCAACTCATTAAGTCTGCGAAGGAACACCTCACCTTCGGCGCGATAAAACGCCATCGGTTGATCGGGATAGCGTTCGGCGTACTTGTAGCGGTTCAGATGCACCTTGAACGCCTGATCGTTCTCCTCAATCAACGCCGCCATGGCGAGTTGCCCTTGCTGATCGCCCTTGAGCAACCAGTCCTGCGGATCATTCTGCGCGACGGCCCAGCGCATGATTTCCAGGCTTTCGTCGATGACCCGGCCTTCAACGCTCAGCACCGGCACCGTGCCTTTGCTCGACAGCGCGAGCATCTCGGCGGGTTTGGCCTTGAGGCTGACTTCGACGATGTTCACGGCAACCCCCGCATAACGCAGGGCCATGCGCGCCCGCATGGCGTACGGGCAGCGGCGAAAAGAATACAGCGTGGTCATTTCACCTCCAGGGTGCTCAGGCCATTGCCCTGACGGTGAACCTGAATCTGCACCGGAATCCGCTCATGCATTTCCTGTACGTGGGAAATCACCGCGACCTTGCGCCCCTGGGCCTGCAAGCCATCGAGGGCGTCCATGGCCAGTTGCAAAGATTCCGGGTCAAGGCTGCCAAAGCCCTCGTCGATGAACAGCGATTCGATTTTCAGCGTGCTCGACGCCATCGATGCCAGACCCAACGCCAGGGCCAGCGACACCAGGAAGGTCTCACCGCCGGACAACGAATGCACCGAACGCAGTTCGTCGCCCATCTCGGTGTCCATCACCAACAGCCCGAGCATGCTGCCGCCCCGTTTGAGGCGATAGCGCCGCACCAGTTGGCGCAGTTGCACGTTGGCGTGGTGCACCAGCAGATCGAGGTTGTAGGCCTGGGCGATCTTGCGGAAGGTGTCGCCGGTGGCCGAGCCGATCAATGCATTCAGGCGTGCCCAGCGTTGATACTCGGTGTAAGCCTCGGCAATTTGCTGCGCCAACGCCTGATTGGCGTTCTGCCGGCGTTGGTCCTCGGCCTGTTGGGCGCGGAGTTCGGCGCAAAGCTGTTCGCTGACGGCGCACTGGTTTTGCAGTTCGGGGAGGGCGGTATCGAGTTGTTCGGCGTCAAGGTTACCGTTGTGCTGCGCCTGGTGATCGAGCAAACGCTTGTCGCGCTCCTGCACCAGGACGCTGGCCTGTTCGATGGCTTTTTCGCTGTGCTGCAAGCGTTGGCGCAGCTCGCTGACCTGGGCGTCATCGACGCGCAGCAGGTCTTCGAGGCCACCGTCATCCAGCTCCGGATGACGGGCGCGCCAGTCGGCGATGTTGCCGGCCAGTTCCGTGCCCTCGCTTTCCAGAGCTTGCAAACGCTCTTGCTGGGACTTGAGTTCGGCGGCGATTCGCACCTGTTGCGTGTGGACGCTTTGCAGCTCCTGAGCGGTCGTGGTTTCGGCGCTGCGTGCGGTTTCCACACCCCGTTCCAGTTGCTGCTGCCACTGCTCGGCGCTGCCGTGCTCGCCGAGCAACTGCCCGAGCGTGTGCTGGCACGCCCGTTTTTGTTCAGTCAGCGCATTGAGCTGCTGTTCGGCCGCTTGTAACTGTTGCACGCGGGTTTGCTGCCGATCCTGTTCCTTCTCGAGGTTTTGCTGACGCTGTTGCTGTTCGGCGAGCTCTTCCTTCTGTTGATCGAGTTGCGCCAGGCGCTCGGTGATCTGCCGATCGAGTTGCATGAAGGTCGCGGCCGGCTCAATACGCAGCGCTTGCAGGGTTTCGGTCGGCAGCAGGCTGGCGAACGCGGTGAGTTCTTCGTCCAGACGCTGACGGTCACTGCTCAGTTCGCGCTGTTGATTGTCCAAATGCCGGGCCGCTTGCTGATGCGCGGTTTCGGCGTGGCGCAATTGCTGAGTCAGGCGCGCGGCATCCTGTTGCAGGGTGAGTAGGGCGGTTTGTCTTTGCTCATCCTGGGTGATGCTTTGATTCAACTGACTGTTTTGCCGGGTCAGCCATCCGTCGCGCTTGTCGACGTCCTGACTCAACAGTTGGGTTGTCAGGGGATGCGCTTCAAGGCTCGGCGACAAGGCTTGTTGCTGGGTTGCCAATTGCTCCTGCTGTTGCAGCAGCTCTTTTTGTTGAGCGATCAGGCCGCCGACTTCTGCGCGCAGATCGGTGAGTTTTTCCTTGAGCAGGTCGACGGCTTTCTGGGCGTTGGCTTGTTCGCTTTCATCGAAACGGCCGAGGCTTTGCAGCAGCGCTTCGGGCTGGTGATACGGATGCTCGTGGCTGCCACAAACGGGGCATGGCTGATCATCCTGCAACTGCGTGCGCAATTCTTCGACACTGGCACTACGCGCCAGTCGCTGACGCTCCAGCAGATCGCGGGTGACGTTGAGGGTCTGCTCGGCGACGCTCAGTTCAGACTTGGTTTTTACCCCGTCCTGAGTCAGGCGCTCGCGTTCCTGTTGCGCGATGAGCTGGCGCTGTTGCAACTCGGCAGCGCGCTTGTCGAGTTCCTGTTGGCTGGCCCACAACCGCGTCAAGTCTTCAATGGCGCGCAGTTGTTTGCGGTTGTCCTGCAACAGGTTGCCGAGAATGCCGATCTGCTCGGCGACGGCATCCGGTTCGGCACCGGCCTCGTTGAACAACACTTCCAGCTGCTGTTTCTGCGCGGTGAGCGCTTGTGCGGTACGCGTCGCGTTTAGTTCGAGATTGGCCAGTTCGGCCTGCCCCTGATTCAGTCGATTGCCGATCAACATCAACTGTTGCAGGCGATCTCGATAGGCATGCCAGGCATCGCTCAACGGCGCCAGATGGACGCTTCGTTCCAGCGCGGCGGCCATGCGCTGCAAGTGTTCGGCGACCTGGATTTGCCGTTCGTGCAAGGTTTGAATCGCGCTCTGGCCCTGGGTGCAGGCCAGTTCGGCTTTGTGCTGTGTTTCAGCGCTCAGGGCGGCATCCCTGGCGAGACGGGCGAGGGTGCTTTGCTCTTCGAAGGCCTGGCGCAGCAACGGTGCGCCATCGGTTTGCCGCTGTTGCGCTTCGCCCAATGTGATCCGGGTTGCGCTGAGACGTTGCTCCAGCTGCGTTTGGCGCTCGCCGAATTCGCCATGCTGTTGCGTATGTTGGGCAATGTGCGCCGCCAAGGGTGTTAGCAACGCGTCGATCTGGGCTTTGCGGGCAAACTGGTGCCGTTGCGGCGCCAGTTGCTCCAGGCGGGTCAGCTTCAAGCGCTCGCCGGCCAGGCTTTGCCAATGGGTCTGAGCCGCTTGCCGTTGTTCGGTGGCGCTGTGTTGCGCGTCCTGTAACTGACGCAATTCCTTGAGCCAGGTGTGCTGTAACTCAAGCTGCTTGAGCTGGGCCTGCTGCAATTTCAAATGTTGTTTTGCTGCGTTGAAGCGCTCATCCAGTTCCGCCCGGGCTTCGGGCGCCAGCGGCGTGACGCCGTTGGCCTGATCCTGCAGCAGCTTGTGCGCTTCGCGGGCTTCTTTGGTCTTGTCGAAAGCGCGACGGCCCAGCCGGGTATAGAGCGCCGTGTCGGTGAGTTTTTCCAGCAGTTCGCTGCGGTCGTTATCATCGGCTTTGAGGAAGGCGCTGAACTCGCTTTGCGCCAGCAGCACGGCGCGGGTGAACTGTTCGAAGTTCAGGCCCAGTACCGACTCGATCTTGCTTTTGAACTCAAGCTTTTGACTGGCCAGCAGTTGATCCTGGTCGATGTCACGCAAGCTTTGCCGACTGGCTTGCAGCCTGCCACCAGCTTTCTCCCTTGCGCGGTTGGCTTCCCAGCGAGCGCGATAGCGGCGACCGTCAATGCCGACGAAATCCACTTCCGCGTAGCCTTCACCGGTACCGCGACGCAACAGCGTGCGTGGATCGCCGGTGCCGATTTCGCCGTCAACGTCCGGCGCCTTGGCTGATGGCTGGACACTGTTGAGCCGCGGCACAGTGCCGAACAACGCCAGGCACAAGGCATCGAGCAACGTGCTCTTACCCGCGCCGGTCGGGCCGGTAATCGCGAACAGGCCGGCGCTTGCCAGCGGTTCGGCGGTGAAGTCGATCTCGAAAGGGCCGGCCAGCGAGGCGAGGTTTTTCAGGCGAATGGCGAGGATCTTCATGGCTGTTCGCTCTCCATCTGCACATCTTGCAGCAGCTCGGCAAAGTCCTTGAGGGTTTGTTCGTCAACCTCGCTGCCGTAGTTGTCCTGCCAGGCGCGGCTGAACAGTTCCTGGGGCGTGAGTTGGTCCAGTTCGATCAGCGTCGCACCGTCATCGTTGCCTTCACGGCTGCCGTTGCCGGCGTATTCGGCCGCGATGCGCACCAGGCGCACGGCCTTGCCTTGCAAGGCGGTTTCCACTTGGTGACGCAAGTCCGGTTGTGGTTCGTCGAGGCGCACCCGCACTTCCAGCCATGGCTGGCGCTGGTAGTCGGCCAACAGGTCGATGTTCGGCAGGTCGGCCAGTTGCAGCAAAATGTCCGCCAATGGCGCCGGGCCGATGCGTTGTAGATTCACGGCGCGGGGAATGAGTTTGGGTTCGATGCTGATCAGCGATTCGCCGTCGAGGGTGACGTCGAGAATCTGGTGCTGGTAAGCGATTTCGGAGAACGACAGCGGAATCGGCGAACCGCTGTAGCGAATCCGTTCTTCACCATTGACCTTCTGCGGCTTGTGCAAATGACCGAGGGCGACGTAGCTGATGCTCGGCCCGAACAAGCTGGCGGGCAGGGCTTCGGCGTTGCCGATGATCAGGCTGCGCTCGGAATCTTCCGACACCGAACCGCCGGCCATGTGCGCGTGGCTGATGGCGATCAGTGCCTGACCCGGTTGGCGCTTGGCGTTGGCCGCTTCGATCAGCCATTCGTGAACCTGGCCGATACCGCGCAGGTAGTTGTCGCCCAGATGCGCACCGGTGACTTCGGCCGGACGCAGGAACGGCAGCGCCAGGCACCAGCCGGCGATGTTGCCGCTGGCATCGGGCAACGGCAGCAACAGGCGTTCGGCGTCCAGTTGACCGTCATCCAGCCACAGCACCCGACCCAATGCATGGGTGCGCAAACGGCGCATCAACGGCGCGGGCAATTCGATCCGCGAGCCGGAATCGTGGTTGCCGGCAATCATCACGATGGTCAGCAGCGGCTGCTGCTCGTGGGCGCTGACGATGAAGTCGTAAAGGCGTTCCTGGGCTTTGACCGGTGGGTTGACCGTGTCGAAGATATCGCCGGCGATCAGCAGCACATCGGGCTGATCGAGTTTGAGCTGACGCAGCAGCCAGTCGAGAAAACAGCCGTGCTCGAAATCGCGATCCTGGCCATGCAGGTTCTGCCCAAGGTGCCAGTCGGAGGTGTGGAACAGACGCAAGGCGAACTCCGCTACTTGAAAGGTGATGGCCGCGAAGGAAATGACAGCGGCGAAAGGGGAGAGAGTTTACTGGCAAACGCGTTCAATGTGGCCAGCCGCCGACAGTCACGACCTTGCGAACTGTTCACCGTACTGATCGTTCCCACGCTCCGCGTGGGAATGCATCCCGTGACGCTCCGCGTCACCATTGCGCAAGTCTCAAGCCGTGCGTCGCGAGCGGAACGCGGAGCGTCCCAGGCGGCATTCCCACGCGGAGCGTGGGAACGATCAGGGGGGGCGGCTTCTATTTGGGATAAAGCGGTGGCAGCCCACTGTCGCCAGTTGGGTCCTGAGCCCGTTCAGTTATCGGGATCGTACGAATCACCCGCCACAGTTCTTCCCCCTGCCAATGCTGGCCGGTCTCGCTGTACAGCGCACCGTTCAAGCCGTCCAGCGCGTCGGACAGTGGTACGAAACGGGCGGCCATGTCGGCCAGGGTTTCCGGTTGCTGCCGGGCCCAGGCGTCGAGGGCCTGGCGGGTGGCGTGGGAGTCGTTGGCCTGGCAGGCGCGCTTGAGCTCGTCGAGCACGGTGCGCGGGCTTGGGCCGGCTTGCGTTGCACGCAGGATTGCCGGTTGCCAGCGCGCTCGCCACCACAGGCCGAAGCCAAGAAGGGTGGTGCAAGCCAGGATCAGGCTGCTGAGCTTCCAGCGCCACAGGGTTTCGCTGTCGGCAGATGCGTTGAGTGGTGAGGTGCCGGCCGGTGTGTCGACCATCAGGCTCGGATTGGCCGCCACTTGCAGGGTTCTGGCCGGCAGGCTGCTGTGTTCAAGGTGGTCTTCGAAAGTGTTCCACCAGACCACTTCAACCGACGGCAACTCAATTGAACCGCTGCGGGCCGGCACCAGCGCTTCGCGGTCCTCGCGACTGCCGACCAGGCCACGCTCGCTGTTCTGGTTGCCCAGCACCGGTTGATCCGGATAACGGCGCAAGCCGCTGACTTCGGTGCCCGATAGCGGCGGCAGTTGCGAACTGGCCAGGCCTTCGGCCTTCACCGTCAGACTGCGGGTCAGTGAGTCGCCCGCCTGAACGTGCTCCGGCTCCGGATTCCAGGTTTCGCTGAGCGTCAGGCTGCGAGCCGGTAACCAGGGCAGGTCGGCGGGGTAGGTGATGGGTTTGGCCTTGACCGTCAGCAGGAGTTCGCCAGAGCTGACACGCATCAGTTTGCCGGACTTCGGTGTCTGCGATGCAGCGTCCTTGATAGGTTGCGCATCCACGAGCGCGGCATTGAAGATCTGCCCTGGAATAATCAACTCACCGCTGTGTTGCGGGTAGATCGCGTAGCGCATTTCGATCACGCCGTGGCGCACGCCGTTGATGTCTTTTTCGTAGGTTCGTGATTCGCCCAACTGCTCGATGCGCGCATCGGGTATCTGCAATGGCGGCAGGCTGCTGTCGTCGTACAGCGACACCGAATGGTAGATACGCAAGGTCAGGATCGCCTGGGCCTGCACGTACACGCTGGTTTGATCGAGACTGGCGTCGATGAACACCGCGGCCAGTTTGTTCGGATTCTCCTGGGCCTGACTCTCGACCACTTGCACGGTTATCGGCTGGCTCTGGACGTCGCCCAGCTTCAGCGACGGGATCACCACGCTGCCGTTTTGCAGCGGCAGCAGGGTGACGATCCAGCGAGTGGTGGCGCGGTTGTCGCCGTTGAGGGTGTTCAACTGGTTGACCTGGCGGGTGCCACGCACTTCGAACAGCGGCGCCAGTGGCGTCAGGTCAGGCTTGCCGAACTGTGTCACGTCGTTGGATTCCAGGGTCAGTTCGATCGTCTCGCCGGAGTTCAGGTGCGTGCGATCGACACTGGCGACCAACTCGGCTGCCTGGGCCTGAGTGGTCCACAACACAATGGCGAACATGAAAGCGGTGAAGCGGGTCATCGAATTTTTCCCTGATCCTGATGTTGTTGCTGTTCGTACCAGAATTTGCGCCTGAGCAATTCCCCCGGATCATCCGGAATCTGCCGCAGCCATTGCTCCAGTGCCTGCTGCTGTTCGCCCTCGATGCTGTCGCTGGCCGGTCGCATGGGCGGCGTGGTGTGCTGTTCGTCCCCCAACTCGCTGCCCGGAACTTCATTGGTGCCAGCCTTTGGCGGCGCCTTGGGCGATTGTTCGGTATCGGAGCCAGACTGTTGCTCAGCGTTTTTCGGCTCGCCCGGGCTCTGCGCCTGCGTGGCAGCGCCAGGTGGTGGTTCTTGCGCAGCAGTCTGGGACTCCTCGTTGGCGGTTTTGTCTGGCTCGGCGGTGGGCGGGGTGGTTTTCTGCTTGAGCAGGCTTTCCACCAATGCCTTGTTGGTCAACGCCGGGCGCAAGTCCGGTTGGCGTTCAAGTGCCTGTTCATACGCATCCAGCGCTGCCTCCAGCTCACCACTTTTGGCCAGGGCGTTGCCTCGATTGTAGTGGGCATGGGCATCGTTGCCTTCGGCGAACCGCTGGGCGGCGCCGCTGTAATCGCCGGCATCGTAGAGGGCCACGCCTTGCCACTGATGATCTTCGAAGTGCTGAGCGGCCTCGGCCGGGCGTTGCTGCTTGAGCAGGTGCATGCCTTGTTGGTCGGGGCGCAACCACAGATCCTGAAAATCGAAGGCATAGCTTGATTGTGGCAGCGCCAGCAGCAACGGCAGGCAGAGCAACCAGCCACGACGACCGGCGCAGGCCGCCAGCAGCAACAGCGGCAATAGCAACCAGTAACCCTGATCGGCCCAACTGTCCAAACGCAAGGTCTGGCCGTCGTTGCGCAGGTTGCGCGGGCCATCGAGCAAGCCAAGAGCCCGCAGATCGCTGTCAGCCAGGCGCGCGTGGCGATAGCGTCCGTCCAGATCATCGGCGAAGGCTTTCAGGCCCGGCTCGTCCAGATGGGGCACCAGAATCGCACCCTGTTCGTCCTTGAGAAAACTGCCATCCTCCTGGGTGATCGGCGCGCCCTCGGCGGTGCCGATGCCAAGCATCAGGAACTGGGTGGATTTGCCGCTCAGTGCACGACGAATCCCCAGGCGTTCCTGTTCCGTCAGGGTCGAGCCGATCAGTAGAATCCGGCCGTCGCCAAGGGCGCCTTGTTCCAGCAGGGTCAGGGCCTTGATCACCGCCAGATCGGCGCGATGGCCGGCTTCGGGCATCAACGACGGCTTGAGGGCATCCAGCAGATTGTGGCTGGTGGCCAGATCGTCCGACAGCGGCACGAGCGTGTGTGCGCTACCGGCAAATACGACGATGGCGGTCTGCGCGTCGCTGCGGTTTTGCAGCAGGTCGAAGAGCTTGCGCCGTGCCTGTTCCAGACGGTTGGGCTGAACGTCGGTGGCGAGCATTTCCGGGGTCAACTCAAGGATCACCACCAATGGGTCGGCGGGTTTCTGGGCGAGCTGCTCGACACGCTCCCAGCTCGGCCCAAGCAGCGCGAGTACGGTGAGAAGCCACGCCACACCCAAGGCCACCCATGGCAGTTTACTGTCGCGTCCGCTGCCACCACTGAGCAGTGCCGCATGAAAGGCCGGCGGCAGAATCATCTGCCAACGCCCGGCGCGCTTTTGGCGGTGCCAGAGTTTCCACAGCAACCAGCCCAGCAGCGGCAACAACAACAGCCACCAGGGGCGGAACCAGTACGGCCAGAGCGCGCTCATCGGCGTCTCCGAAGGCGCAGACGCTTGAGACGCTGGCGCCAGTCAGGCATTTGCGTTGGCAAAAACAGTTTCTTGCTAAACAGACGCTGCAGCGGATTGTCCGGCCAGAGCTCGCGGGCCACCATCAGCATGCTCAATAACAGCGCCATCGCTAGCGGCCAGTGATACAACGTCTGGGCCGGACGGGCCTGGGTCGGTTGCTGGGTCACGGGTTCCAGTTGGTCGAGGGTGTCCTTGATCGCTTGCAGTTCCTTGCCATCTCGCGCCCGAAAGTAACGGCCGCCGGTCGCCTGCGCGATCGCTTTCAGGGAAGGCTCATCAAGATCCAGGCTCGGATTGATACCGAGGAAACCCTGGGTACCACTTTCCTCCGGATCGGCGCCGATGCCGATCGGGTAGATTTTCACGCCTTCCCTGGCCGCCAGGCGCGCCGCAGTGAGCGGGTCGATTTGACCGCTGTTGTTGGCACCATCGGTCACCAGAATCAGCACGCGACTTTGTGCCGGGCGTTGCCGCAGGCGTTTGAGGGCCAGACCAATGGCGTCGCCGATGGCGGTGTTCTTGCCGGCGATGCCGATACGCGCTTCGTCGAGCCAGACGCGTACGGTATGCCGGTCGAAGGTAAGCGGCGCTTGCAGGTAGGCCTGGCTGCCGAACAGGATCAAGCCAACCCGATCGCCATCGCGGCTTTCGAGGAAGTCACCGAGCAAATGCTGGACTAACGCAAGGCGGCTGACGTCTTCGTCCTGCCACTGCATGTCGGGGAAATCCATGGAGCCGGACACGTCCACCGCCACCAGCAGGTCACGGCCACTGGCCGCAATCGGCAGCGGTTCGCCGAGCCATTGCGGGCGCGCTGCGGCGGTCAGCAGCAGCAACCACAGCAGCAGGAATGGCGCCTGTTGTCGCCATGCCGGCAGGTTCGCTCGGGCGCGGCGTCGGACCAGGCCTTCGAGGTCACTGAGGAAGCTGACTTTGAGCGCCGGCTCGCCGCTGTCGGCTACCGGCAGCACGATACGCATCAGCCACGGCAACGGTAGCAGGGCGAAGATCCACGGCCAGGCGAACTCAAACATGTTTGCGAATCCAGGTTTCGACAGCCTGGGTCAAGCCGGCGATGGCCTTGTCGTCGAGCTTGCATTCGGGTTTGTAGGCGCCTTCGACCAGTACCATCCAGCGGGTCAGCCCGGCAGCCGGGCAGCGGTTGTCGAGGAAGGCCAGCCACTTGCGCCCGTTGAGGGTATGGCTCTGGCTATAGGGATAATGGTTGCGGCACAGACGCTTGAGCAGGCCATTGAGTTGCTGCAGCCATGCGCCGGCGGGGGCGCCGTCGTAGGGCTTGGGCATCAGTGCCAGTTCTGCCAGTGCAGCGACGCGCACCGGGTCCAACGGTTGTTCGGCGCGCACGATCGGGCGCTTTTGCGGAATGAATCGACGAAGTCTCCAAAGACCGAAGCCGATCACGGGCAGCAGCAACAGCAACAACCACCAGCCCGGCGCCGGCGGCCAGGATTCGATCGGAGGCGGGGAAATCAGCGGTTGCAGTTGTTCGAGACTGTTCATCGACCTTTCCCCGGCTTTTGAGGGTTCAGGTACTCGCGCAGTTGCTCGACCATTTCGCTCTGGGTGCTCAACGGCATCAGCAACACCCGCAGCTTTTGCGCGAGCAGTTCCCAGCGGGCGATGCGCACTTCGGCCTGCGCGCGGTAGGTCTGGCGCAGATCGTAATTAAGCGTGTCGAGTTCCAGTTGCGCACCGCGCTCAGCGAAACGCAGCAAACCGGCGGCGGGCAGGGCGTGATCCAGCGGGTCTGACACCGGCAGCAGCAACAGGTCGCAATGTCGCGACAACAGGCTCAGTTGCTGCTCGGCGCTCTCGGACAAGGCGCGCTCATCGCAAATCACAATCACCAGGCTGCCGGGGCGCGATACTTCCCGGGCGCGGCGCAGGGCAATACCGAATGCATCGCGGTCCGGCTCGCTTTCGGTGTTCAACGACTGATTGACCCGCACCAGCCGGTTGAGCAGTTGCAGCAGGCTCTGTTTGCTGCGCCGGGGTTTGATTTCGTAGTGCTCGTTGTCGCCGAACACCAGCCCGCCAACCCGATCGTTATGCCCGAGCGCAGCCCAGCCGATCAGACTCGCGGCTTGGGCGGCAAGCACCGACTTGAACATCAGGCCCGAGCCGAAAAACAACCGGCGACTCTGCTCGACCATGATGAAAATCGGTCGTTCGCGTTCCTCGTGGAATAGCTTGGTGTGCGGCTCCTGGGTCCGCGCGGTGACGCGCCAGTCGATGGTCCGCACGTCGTCGCCTGCCTGATAGACCCGCACCTGATCGAAGTCCACGCCACGTCCGCGCAGCTTGGAGTGGTGCAGACCGATCAGCGGGCTGCGCTGGCTCGGCGTGGAGAACAGTTGCACTTCGCGCACGCGATGACGCATCTCGATCATCTCGGCGAGCGTGATGCGGACACCTGGTTGGGGCGGCAGGAGGGCGTTCATCGGGGTCAAGCGACGGCTACGACGTCGAGGATCCGCTGGACAACCCGGTCCTGATCGATGCCAGCGGCTTCGGCTTCAAAGGAAAGAATGATGCGGTGGCGTAACACATCGAACAGCACCGCCTGAATGTCTTCCGGGCTGACGAAGTCGCGTCCGGCCAGCCAGGCGTGGGCCCGGGAGCAACGGTCCAGGGCGATGGAGCCGCGAGGGCTGGCGCCGTAAGCGATCCACTCGGCCATTTCCGGGTCGAACTTGGCCGGGGTGCGCGTGGCCATGACCAACTGCACCAGGTATTCCTCCACTGCATCGGCCATGTATAAGCCGAGAATTTCCTTGCGCGCGGCAAAAATGGCCTGCTGGCTGACCCGGCGTTCGGGTTTGGCCTCGCCGTGCAGGGCTTCGCCCCGGGCTTGCTGCAGGATGCGGCGTTCGACGGCGGCATCCGGGAAGCCGATCTTCACGTGCAACAGGAAACGGTCGAGCTGGGCTTCGGGCAGCGGATACGTGCCTTCCTGCTCGATAGGGTTTTGCGTGGCCATCACCAGAAACAGTGGCGACAGTTCATAGGTGCTGCGTCCGACACTCACCTGGCGCTCGCCCATGGCTTCGAGCAATGCCGACTGAACCTTGGCCGGGGCACGGTTGATTTCGTCCGCCAGCACCAGGTTATGGAAGATCGGACCTTGCTGGAACACGAAACTGCCTGTTTCCGGGCGATAGATTTCCGTGCCAGTGATGTCGGCAGGCAACAGGTCGGGGGTGAACTGAATGCGGTGGAACTGGGCTTCGATGCCTTCGGCAAGTTCTTTGATGGCCTTGGTCTTGGCCAGGCCAGGGGCGCCCTCGACCAGCATATGGCCGTCGGCAAGCAGGGCGATGAGCAAGCGCTCGATGAGTTTTTCCTGGCCGAGAATCTGCGTTGAAAGAAAGGTTCGCAGCGCGAGCAGCGCTTCACGATGTTCCATCGATGACTGTTCCTGGAAAGGGTGACCGAAGACGTTCGTATAACGCCAGGGCTGGGGGCGTTACTTTAATCCATCGCGGGGGGCGGCGACTAACGGCATTTTGTGCAAAGGGCGGGAAATGATTGGCAAACTGTTGGATGTTTGTACGGGCGAGAGGGAGACGTCGTTCATTCGGGCCTCTTCGCGGGCAAGCCTCGCTCCTACAGGTGTCGATGTCGTCCGCAGATATCGCGTCCGATTCAATCCCTGTAGGAGCGAGGCTTGCCCGCGAAGAGGCACGCTCAGGCACCATCAAAGCTGGCTGATGTAAGTCCCAGTCCCCTTGAGAATGTTCTGCAAGGTCTCTTCAACCTCAGCCAGATCACTCGAATCGGTGTCGTGAGTGATTTCCAGCACATCATCACCATTAAGCACATCAGCATCCGCCGCAGCGATTTCGATCAGCAGTCGCGTAGGGCTAAGGGTGACTTTCACGCCATCCAGCGTCGAGGGTTCGCCGTCGAGGGTGATTTCCAGCTCGTCTTCGTCCGGATAACGGGTCATCAGGAACATTTCGCCCTTGTCGCTGTGGCAGCAGAGCATGGCCATGTTGTCTTCTTCGTCATCGCACGGGTTGACGATCAAGAGGGCGGTGGTCATTTGCATGGGGAATTCCTGGCTCGGTGGGCGTAATGAAGGCGTACAAAAGGCGATTCTGCCAGCCTCAGTGAATTTCTGCTCGCCCGAGTGTCGAAGGATGTGTTGTGACTGGCCAAAGTGTTGTTGGTCATTTCTGGTACGGATGTACCGCAAAACCGGACAGAAACCCGACATTTTTCCGTACGACTGCTAGTGTTCTTCGATGCACCGCCACCAAGCTGCATACCGTTGACCGAATATGTCGCAGCTTCGCAAGCACGGGCCTTGCCGCACTCGTTAAGCTGCGCAACGGATGAGCACCTGTAAAGGCATTGCGTTGCCCGCAGCCCAGTCGCTTTTGCAGATGCCCATTCATGGAAGGTGAATGTGACCTGAGTGTCTCGACCAGCTTCACCCACCTGTCATCCTGTTTCCTCTGCCCGAGAATCAGGAGCAGGGTGACGGGTAGCCCCGATCAGGGGTTTTGCACGCGACGCTTCCATCAATAACAAGCCCAAGCGGAGTACCACAGATGGCGTTCTTCACCGCAGCCAGCAAAGCCGACTTCCAGCACCAACTGCAAGCGGCACTGGCGCAGCACATCAGTGAACAGGCACTGCCACAAGTGGCGCTGTTCGCTGAACAATTCTTTGGCATCATTTCCCTGGACGAACTGACCCAACGTCGGTTGTCCGATCTCGCTGGCTGTACCCTTTCTGCGTGGCGCCTGCTTGAGCGCTTCGATCATGCGCAACCGCAAGTGCGCGTCTACAACCCCGATTACGAACGTCACGGCTGGCAGTCGACCCACACCGCGGTCGAAGTGCTGCACCACGACCTGCCGTTCCTGGTGGACTCGGTGCGTACCGAGCTGAACCGTCGCGGCTTCAGCATTCATACCCTGCAAACCACCGTGCTGAGCGTACGTCGCGGGAGCAAGGGTGAGTTGCTGGAAATCCTGCCCAAAGGCACCCAGGGCGACGACGTGCTGCAAGAGTCGTTGATGTACCTGGAAATCGACCGTTGCGCCAACCCAGCCGAACTGAACGTGCTGACCAAAGAGCTGGAGCAGGTGCTCGGTGAAGTGCGCGTCGCGGTAACTGATTTCGAGCCGATGAAAGCCAAGGTCCAGGAAATCCTGACCAACCTGGACAACAGCCGGTTCGCTGTCGATGCCGACGAAAAGAGCGAAATCAAGAGTTTCCTGGAATGGCTGGTGGGCAACCACTTCACCTTCCTTGGCTACGAAGAGTTCGTGGTCAGCGATGAGGCCGATGGCGGTCACATCGTCTACGACCAGAACTCGTTCCTGGGCCTGACCAAATCGCTGCGTACCGGCATGACCTACGATGACCTGCGCATCGAAGACTACGCCGTGAATTACCTGCGCGAGCCGAAACTGCTGACGTTCGCCAAAGCCGCGCATCCGAGTCGTGTACACCGTCCGGCTTACCCGGACTACGTATCGATCCGTGAAATCGACGCTGATGGCAAGGTCATCAAGGAATGCCGTTTCATGGGCCTGTACACCTCGTCGGTGTACGGCGAGAGCGTGCGCGCCATTCCGTACATCCGCCGCAAGGTTGCGGAAATCGAACACCGCTCCGGCTTCCAGTCCAAGGCTCACCTGGGCAAGGAACTGGCGCAAGTGCTCGAAGTGCTGCCGCGCGACGATCTGTTCCAGACTCCGGTGGACGAGCTGTTCAGCACCGTGATGTCAATCGTGCAAATCCAGGAACGCAACAAGATTCGCGTCTTCCTGCGCAAAGATCCGTACGGCCGTTTCTGCTACTGCCTGGCTTATGTGCCGCGTGATATCTACTCCACCGAAGTGCGCCAGAAGATCCAGCAAGTACTGATGGATCGCCTGAAAGCCTCGGATTGCGAGTTCTGGACGTTCTTCTCCGAGTCCGTGCTGGCCCGCGTGCAACTGATCCTGCGCGTCGACCCGAAAAACCGCCTCGACATCGACCCGCAACAGCTGGAAAACGAAGTAATCCAGGCCTGCCGCAGCTGGCAGGACGACTACTCCGCACTGACCGTCGAAAGCTTCGGCGAAGCCCAGGGCACCAACGTGCTGGCCGACTTCCCGAAAGGCTTCCCGGCCGGTTACCGCGAGCGTTTCGCAGCGCATTCGGCCGTGGTCGACATGCAGCACCTGCTGAACCTCAACGACAAAAATCCGCTGGTGATGAGCTTCTATCAGCCACTAGGCCAGGTCTCCGGTCAGCGCGAGCTGCATTGCAAGCTGTACCACGCCGATACCCCATTGGCCCTGTCCGACGTCCTGCCGATCCTGGAAAACCTCGGCCTGCGCGTGCTGGGTGAGTTCCCGTATCGTCTGCGTCACAACAGCGGCCGCGAGTTCTGGATTCACGATTTCGCGTTCACTGCCGCTGAGGGCCTGGATCTGGACATCCAGCAACTCAACGACACCCTGCAGGACGCGTTTGTCCATATCGTGCGCGGCGATGCCGAGAACGATGCGTTCAACCGCCTGGTACTGACCGCCGGCCTGCCATGGCGCGACGTGGCCTTGCTGCGTGCCTACGCCCGTTACCTGAAGCAGATCCGCCTGGGCTTCGACCTGGGCTACATCGCCAGCACCCTGAACAACCACACCGACATCGCTCGCGAACTGACCCGGTTGTTCAAGACCCGTTTCTACCTGGCGCGCAAGCTCAGCAGCGACGACCTCGAACAGCGTTTGGAACAAGCGATTCTCAGCGCTCTGGACGACGTCCAGGTGCTCAACGAAGACCGCATCCTGCGTCGTTACCTGGACCTGATCAAGGCGACCCTGCGGACCAACTTCTACCAGACTGACGCCAACGGCCATAACAAGTCGTACTTCAGCTTCAAGTTCAACCCGCACTTGATCCCTGAACTGCCGAAGCCTGTACCGAAATTCGAAATCTTCGTTTACTCGCCACGCGTCGAAGGCGTGCACCTGCGCTTCGGCAACGTCGCTCGCGGTGGTCTGCGCTGGTCTGACCGTGAAGAAGACTTCCGTACCGAAGTCCTGGGCCTGGTAAAAGCCCAGCAAGTGAAGAACTCGGTGATCGTGCCGGTGGGCGCGAAGGGCGGCTTCCTGCCGCGTCGCCTGCCTTTGGGCGGCAGCCGTGACGAGATCGCGGCCGAGGGCATCGCCTGCTACCGCATCTTCATTTCGGGTCTGCTGGACATCACCGACAACCTGAAAGACGGCGCACTGGTACCGCCGGCCAACGTCGTGCGTCATGACGACGATGACCCGTACCTGGTGGTAGCAGCGGACAAGGGCACTGCGACCTTCTCCGACATCGCCAACGGCATTGCCATCGACTACGGCTTCTGGCTGGGTGACGCGTTTGCGTCCGGTGGTTCGGCCGGTTACGACCACAAGAAAATGGGCATCACCGCCAAGGGCGCGTGGGTTGGCGTACAGCGCCACTTCCGCGAGCGCGGCATCAATGTCCAGGAAGACAGCATCACTGTGGTGGGCGTCGGCGATATGGCCGGTGACGTGTTCGGTAACGGCTTGCTGATGTCCGACAAGCTGCAACTGGTCGCAGCGTTCAACCACCTGCACATCTTTATCGATCCGAACCCGGAAGCGGCCAACAGCTTCGCCGAGCGTCAGCGTCTGTTCGACCTGCCGCGTTCGGCATGGTCGGATTACGACACCAGCATCATGTCCGAAGGCGGCGGGATCTTCTCCCGTAGCGCGAAGAGCATCGCGATTTCCCCGCAGATGCAAGAGCGTTTCGACATTAAGGCCGACAAGCTGACCCCGACCGAATTGCTCAATGCCTTGCTCAAGGCACCTGTGGATCTGTTGTGGAACGGCGGTATCGGTACTTACGTCAAAGCCAGCAGCGAAAGCCACGCCGATGTCGGCGACAAGGCCAACGATGCACTGCGCGTGAACGGCAATGAACTGCGCTGCAAAGTCGTGGGCGAGGGCGGTAACCTCGGCATGACCCAACTGGGTCGTGTGGAATTCGGCCTCAATGGCGGCGGCTCTAACACCGACTTCATCGACAACGCCGGTGGCGTGGACTGCTCCGACCACGAAGTGAACATCAAGATCCTGCTGAACGAAGTGGTTCAGGCTGGCGACATGACCGACAAGCAACGTAACCAGTTGCTGGCGAGCATGACCGACGAAGTTGGTAGTCTGGTGCTGGGCAACAACTACAAGCAGACTCAGGCCCTGTCGCTGGCGGCTCGTCGTGCCCTGCCACGGATCGCTGAATACAAGCGTCTGATGAACGATCTGGAAGCTCGAGGCAAGTTGGATCGCGCCATCGAGTTCCTGCCGGCGGAAGATCAGATCAATGAACGCATCGCGGCCGGTCATGGCCTGACGCGTGCCGAGCTGTCGGTGCTGATTTCCTATAGCAAGATCGACCTCAAGGAGCAGCTGCTGGGCTCCCTGGTGCCGGATGACGACTACCTGACCCGCGACATGGAAACCGCTTTCCCGCCGACCCTGGTGAGCAAGTTCTCCGCAGCCATGCGCCGGCACCGTCTGAAGCGCGAAATCGTCAGCACCCAGATCGCCAACGATCTGGTGAACCACATGGGCATCACCTTCGTTCAACGACTCAAAGAGTCGACCGGCATGAGCCCGGCGAACGTGGCCGGTGCCTACGTGATCGTGCGTGACATTTTCCACCTCCCGCACTGGTTCCGTCAGATTGAAAACCTGGACTACAAGGTTTCCGCCGACGTGCAACTGGAGCTGATGGACGAGCTGATGCGTCTGGGCCGTCGCGCCACGCGCTGGTTCCTGCGTGCCCGTCGCAACGAGCAGAACGCCGCTCGTGACGTCGCGCACTTCGGTCCGCATCTGGCGGCGTTGGGCCTCAAGCTCGACGAACTGCTCAGTGGCGAGATCCGCGAAACCTGGCAGACCCGTTATCAGGCTTACGTTGCGGCTGGCGTGCCTGAGTTGCTGGCGCGCATGGTGGCTGGCACCACGCACCTGTACACCTTGCTGCCGATCATCGAAGCCTCCGATGTGACCGGCCAGGACCCTGCGGACGTGGCCAAGGCCTACTTCGCCGTGGGCAGTGCGTTGGACATCACCTGGTACCTGCAACAGATCAGCGCGCTGCCGGTTGAAAATAACTGGCAGGCACTGGCCCGTGAAGCGTTCCGCGATGACGTCGACTGGCAGCAACGTGCGATCACCATCTCCGTCCTGCAACAGGGCGGTGGCACCCAGAATGTGGAAACACGCCTGGAGCAATGGATGGCGCAGCACGAAAGCACGATCGAACGCTGGCGTGCCATGCTGGTGGAAATCCGTGCCGCCAGCGGCACGGACTACGCCATGTACGCGGTGGCCAACCGGGAGTTGTTGGACGTGGCGTTGAGCGGTCAAGCAGTAGTACCTGCCGCCGCCGCTACCGCGGCCAGCGCCGAACTGGAGCCTGCGGCCTGATTAGGCGTTGAATGAAAAAGCCCCGTATCGAGAGATACGGGGCTTTTTTATTGTGCGCCCAGCATGGGCGCAATCTTGTGGGTGAAAGTCCCGCCGTGAGCTGACCACAGCGAACGAAGTGAAGCGCAACTGCATGAGGGTGACCGAGTGTGGGGAGGAAGCGTGAATCGAAACCGTGAGCCGATGGACAAGAACCGGATATAAGGCGATGCCGACCAGGGCGAGCGGGCAATAAATCGCAAAGCTCTTGTGGTCAAAGGGCGGCAACGTAAATCCGGCGGTTGTGCGGGGAAGGATTGCGTTCTTACCTGGGGAGATCTCGCCTCGTGCCTGAAAGGGCGACGGCGTAAGCCGGAGCGAGAAGTCAGCAGAGGCCGTAGTAGTCTTTTTTTTTGACGAAGGGCCGAACGAGAGAAAGCGTTATAGGCCATGTTGATGCGAACGACCGGAAGTCAGATGCCTGCCAAACGCGGGGCGGATAGAGACTGCGAACGGTGAAACCGTGAGAAGCTCCGTCAGCGACGAGGTCAATCGCCCGCAAAATGAACCCGACAACGCAGGGCAAGGGCTGCTGGAGCGGGCCTTTGCGAGAGAAAACCTGAAACGGGCGTGGAAGCGGGTCAAGGCCAACAAAGGTGCGGCGGGAGTCGACGGTCTGGATATTGAACAGACCGCCGAGCATCTGCTGACTCGATGGCCAACAATTCGTGAACAGCTTCTATCAGGTGTCTACCGGCCCAGTCCGGTACGCCGAGTGGTCATTCCCAAACCTGACGGCGGTCAGCGCGAGTTGGGTATTCCCACGGTCACCGACCGCTTGATCCAACAAGCGTTCCTGCAAGTCTTGCAGCCAATACTCGATCCGACGTTCAGTGAACATAGCTACGGCTTTCGCCCGGGGCGCTCGGCGCAGGATGCCGTTCTAGCGGCTCAGCGTCATGTGTCTTCAGGGCGCAGAGTGGTGGTGGATGTTGATCTGGAGAAGTTCTTTGACCGGGTCGATCACGACATTTTGATTGATCGTCTAGGCAAAAGGATCGCGGACCGGGCGGTTGTTCGCTTGATCCGGGCTTATCTGGATGCGGGAACGCTGATCAATGACGTGGTCGAGAAAAGCCGCTGCGGGGCGCCGCAAGGCGGTCCGCTGTCGCCGTTGCTGGCGAATGTGCTGCTGGACGAAGTGGATCGGGAGCTTGAGCGTCGAGGTCATTGCTTCGTGCGCTATGCCGACGATGCGAATGTGTATGTCCGCAGTCATAAGGCGGGGCAACGGGTGATGGACTTGCTGAAGCGTCTGTATGAAAGGCTGCACTTGAGCGTCAACGAGAGCAAGAGTGCGGTGGCGAGCGCGTTTGGCCGCAAGTTTCTGGGATACGCCTTCTGGGCTTCTCCACAAGGCGTCAAAAGAGCAGTGGCGGTCAAGGCGCGCAAGCAGTTCAAACAACGGATACGCGAACTCACCCGTCGCTCAGGCGGTCGCAGTCTGCGACAAGTTGTCGAGAACCTACGCCCTTATCTTATGGGCTGGAAAACTTACTTCGGGTTGTCACAAACGCCGAAAATCTGGCGAGAGCTGGACGAGTGGATGCGACACCGATTGCGAGCGATCCAGCTTAAACAATGGAGGCGTGGTCCGACGATTTACCGCGAACTGCGGGGGTTGGGAGCCAGCAGCCAAACGGCTCGGAAAGTGGCGGCCAACTCTCATAGCTGGTGGCGTAACAGCCGCTTTGAGCTCAATCGAGTGTTGAATGTGGCGTGGTTCGACAGACTGGGTCTGGTGCGACTCTCATAACCTCAATCTCTCGAACCGCCCGGTGCGGACCCGCATGCCGGGTGGTGTGGCAGGGGAGCGGCCTATGAAGGCCGCCCCCTATGCCGATTTCAAGCGTTACGGGGGATTCCTGCGAATGACGGGTTGATCAATCCTCGTCGTCATCCTGAAGCCTTGGCTCGATGTACAAGGGGTAGGGTTCAGAAATGGTCCTAAGGGGAACGTTCCGCTCCAGGATACTCAGAGTG
The DNA here is from genome assembly GCF_002277815.1 of Pseudomonas sp. ERMR1:02. Lineage (GTDB taxonomy): Bacteria > Pseudomonadota > Gammaproteobacteria > Pseudomonadales > Pseudomonadaceae > Aquipseudomonas. The sequence goes on along the minus strand of NZ_NKJI01000027.1, from coordinate 26,573 downwards.
AACTTCACGGACTCCCCGGATTGATCGCCAAAGCAATACAGATTCGGATTCTGCATCAGTTGGCGTTTCACCATGCCTGTGTTGCGGGCCTTGAGATAGACGCTGACCGTGTCAGTCTTGAGATCATCCAGGGTAATGATGTCTTGATTGGCATTCAGCAAATTAAATGAAGTGGTATCACCGCCGGCGGCAGGAAACGCGCCGAGAATGCCATTAGTGTTTTTGCTGAGGTATTTCCCGAGGTACGCTTCGCTGAGAATCTGGATGTTGTAGTAGTCGTCGTAGCAGTCGAAAAACGCAATCATCTCGTCCGAGCGAGTGCGAGTGGCGGGAAGAGCCCTCTGAATCTTGACCATCCCCTTGCTGATTTCAGAATAATGATGATAGCTCGTGAGAAGATTCCCTTGGCCTGCGCTGCGGGAAGGCATTTCATCGAAAAATTTCATCTTTGCATCGTCGCAGCGGATGCATGCGATAAATGATCTTTCCTGTTCCGTACTCATAAAAAACTCCATGTGCTGAGTGATTCGCGTCGTGCGAGAAGTCAGGATAGCGATGTCGATTTCGAGTGGTAACGGAAAATGGTTGCCTGATATTGCTTCGAAGGATTAATGCTGCCTGTTCGGGCCTCTTCGCGAGCAAGCCCGCTCCCACATTGGATTTGCGTCATGCACAAAACCAATGTGGGAGCGGGCTTGCCCGCGATGGGGCCATTTAAATCAATACAAATTCATGCCTGTTTTATTATCGATCATTGACACCTTATCTGTCGGCCTGGTCAATAAATTACTGAGCGATTGGTCAAACTTCTGCAGTGCCCTTACTTGCACATTCTGCTGCTCGTTAATATCGGCGACAATTTCTTCACTGCGTTTATAGTCCGCCCATACCGGGCTGAGTGCTTTGGCATCATGCCCCTGTGCAGTACCGATGTAGTTGAAGTTGCTGTCGTAGAAGTCCGCACTGACATCGGCCTTGATGTCCGAACTGCGCGAAGTCATGAGTTGACTGCGGCTGTCGATCACCGCGACGACGTCCGGTTTGGCTGCCTTGAGGCTTTGCATGTCCGGATACACCGTGACCGAACCGAACTGCCGCTGCAGGGAGGCCTTGACCCCATCCACGGCCATATCAGGGTTGGAGGTGGCTACATAGGCATCATGAATCGATTGCACCAGCAAGCTTTGGCCGAAACCGGTGCCTGCATTGGCCTGGTAATCCTGCAAATAGGCACGGTTGGCCTGGGTATTGCGGCTGTACACCACGCCCAGAGAAACTTTAGCCCCGTTGGGAATGCTGGTTGCACTGCTGCGACCCACCGGCTTGCTGAAGATACCGTCCAGCGAAGAAACCGCCGAAGGCGCAGTGGGAATCGAACAGCCGGTCAAAAGAGTCGTTATCGTCAACGTACTGACAAGCGCAAGTTTCATGGTGTTTCTCCAGTGAAACAACATCAGTCGGGAAGTTATTAAGCCGGAGATAACCGGCAGTGCATTCAGACTAAACCTGGAGCGGCGCGATGAAATAGCCAATATCAGCCTTTATTAAGTGGGCAATAGTTTTGTTTGGTGTAAAGATATCTGGTTAATTACCCGGAGAAATAAAAAGGCCCGAATTGATGATTCAGGCCTATTTATTTATAGCTGTCCGTTCAGCGATCAGTTTTTCAATGGGACCAGCACTTTCTCGTCCGGCGACAAGACCATGAATACCAGCAACCTGGCAGGCTTGGTGGCGCTGGCGTTTTTTGAGACCAGATGCTCGGAGCCTGCCGGCTCATACCAATACTCGCCTGCCTTGTAGGTAATCTCATTCTCGCCTTTGACCTGGGATGTAATAGATCCCGAGAGGACGTAGGCCATGGCGGTACCGTCGTGCTTGTGAGCAATGGAAGATTGGCCGGGCTTATAGTCGACTTCAATCATCAGCGCTTTTTTGCCCGGCACGTTTTTCAGCATTTGGTCTTGCAAAACCGTGACCTTTTCCGACGGGTCATGGGCGAATGCCGAGGCGGAAACGGTCAGGGTCAGGGCGACAAGGGGAGCGGCACAGAAGCGCAAAACGTTCATGTTCATTACCTGCGTTGGACGAGTTGTCAGGGACAAATCTAGTCCGCTACGAGTGACAAACAAACAGCCAATATTCGGGAAGGTCAGGGGACCAATGCAGGGGCCGTAAACGAAAAAGATCGCAGCCTCCGGCAGTTTCTGCAGAGGTACCCATACCCTGCAAGAACAGCCAAAAGACTGCGATCTTTAACCGTTTTTCTATCGGATCGGAAAGCTGTTGAAGTCGACGGCATTGGCCAACTGGCAATCGATCAGGTCGATAAAGCCTTGCACTTGGGGGCTGTTGAAATGCGATTGCATGGCTGCTTCCGATTGCCAGTGGGCGCTGACAGTCCAGCGATTACTGTCCTCAGGGCAGCGGTCGACCATATAGGAGTCACAGCCCGGTAGTTCGCGCAGGGTGTCGACAATCTTTTGCAATTGCTTACCCAGTTCTTCCGAGCGGCCGGAGACGGCCTGCACCTTTACGGTATTGATCACGTTGTAGGACATTGCTCACACTCCTGAATCAGGCCGGACGAATCCTGCTCATTGAGGGATAACGCCTATGCAGGATAGGCCTGCACTCCCGGACCACCAATAGCCAATCGCGGGATAAAGCCGCAGTCCAATCCGTCAGGCAACCTGCTGCAAAATGTCTCGAAGGCGGTCCAGGGCGATGTCGATGTCCAGGGTTTCAATGGCACCAAAACCGAGGAAAAACCCGGCTTGCGGCGCTTGCTGGTAGAAAAAGCTGTCGATGGCATAGAGCCCGACTTCAACCTTTTTCGCCAGTTCGATCACCAATGGAACGTCGATTGGCACTTTGCACAGCACCACCATGTGGAAACCGGCCCTGGTTGGCACCGCTTCGAGCCATGGCGAGAGATCACCGGCCATGCGCGCCAGGATCCGGTCACGTCTGCCTGCATAAATCGTATGGCAGCGTCGAATGTGCTTGAGCAGGCAACCTTCAGCGATGAACTTGGCCAGCGCCCACTGGGGCAGGGTGGAGGTATGCAGATCGGTGAGTTGCTTGGCGCGGATCACCGCTTCGAGGATCGCTGGCGGCAGTATCGCGTAACCCAGACGCAGTTCCGGCAGCAGGGTTTTCGAAAAGGTCCCGACGTAGGCGACAATCCCGCGCTCGTCCATGCTTTGCAGCGAGTCCGTAGGTCGACCTTCGTAGCGGAATTCGCTGTCGTAGTCGTCCTCGATGATGATTGCCCCCAGTTCATGAGCCTTGGTCAGCAACGCCACCCGTCGTTCCTGGCTCATGGGCATGCCGAGGGGGAACTGGTGCGAAGGGGTGACATAAATCAGCCGTGTACCGAGGGGGATTTTGTCCACCTGGATGCCCTCGGCATCCACCGGAACCCCGATCACCGTGGCGCCGTGGGTGCCGAACAACAGGCGTGCGGGCGGATAACCGGGGTCTTCCATGGCCACGATGCTGCCGGACCGCGTGAGCACGCGGGAGATCAGGTCCAGGGCTTGCTGGGCACCGTTGCACACCACCACGTCTTCATCCTGGCAATTGACTCCGCGGGAAAACGAGATGTGCCGCGCGATGGCATTGCGCAACGCCGGCAGGCCTTCGGCCAGGCTGTAAAAGCCTTTGGAAGCGGCTATCTGGCGCAAGGCGTGGGAGGTGCAGCGTCGCCAATCGTCCTGGGGAAACTGGCCCTTGCTGGTGGCGCCGCCAATGAAGTCATAACGCAGCGAGCCTTCCAGCGTCGGGTGGCGCAGAAATACCGGCAGGTTGCGCCAGGACTCGATCACCTCGAAACCGGCCAGCTCGGAGTGGCTCTGCTTGCGCTCGACCTTCGAGGCCCGGGCGTTGACGTAGGTGCCTTTGCCGATCACTCCGGTGAGGAAGTTTTCGTAAGTCAGCTGGGCGTAGGTATCGGAAATGGTCTTGCGCGAAATGCCCAGTTGCTCGGCCAGCAGGCGGCTGGGTGGGAGCTGCGTCCCTGCTGCCAGGCGACCCGATTCGATGGCACTGCGCAGTTGGTTGTACAACTGGCCCGACAGATCCTTGCGTCCGTTGATGACAACATGTAGTTCCATACCGGCAAAGCTCCGCAGCAGTGAAGGCGCGTGTGCGTCGCGCCAGAGTACCCTCATCCGGCTGCCATACAGAAGTTGCGTGGCGCAAAAACCGTCAATTGGTCATGCACTAGGTGGTCCATGGATATTCCGTAGAATTGGATCTGTAACGCGCACGTATCAACCACTACCGTGAGAGCACATCATCGCTGCCCGAGGTCGCTCCATGAACCCCCGTCTGGATTACTACAGCGCTTCCCCCAAAGCGATGAAAGCAATGATCGCCATGGAGGCCCTGACCAGCAGTTTGAGCATCGAACCGGCGCTGCTGCACCTGATCAAGATCCGTGCGTCGCAGCTCAATGGCTGTGCATTCTGCACCGACATGCACTCGGTGGATGCCCGGCGTCTCGGTGAGACCGACCGGCGTCTGTATTCCATCGTGGTCTGGCGTAACAGCAACTTCTTCAACCCACGCGAACGCTCAGCACTGGCCTGGACCGAGGCGGTGACGCTGCTCTCGGAGAACCATGTGCCGGATGACGTCTATGAACAGGCGCGGGAGCAATTCAGTGAAGGCGAATTGGTGGACCTGACCATCGCCGTCACCACCATCAACAGCTGGAATCGCCTGGCCGTGAGCTTTCGGCAAGTTCCCAGCACCTGATACAAGTCCTGCGCCATCCACAACCCTGTAGGAGCCGGCTTGCTGGCGAACCAGACACCACGGTGAACCAGACACACCGCCTTGGCTTGGGCGAGTCCATCCAATTACAAGGGTTCTCGCATTGCCCTAAGCATGCGTTGTAGAGTGACAAACCATGTCTGTATCAAGGATGAATCACCCATGCCCGTCTCTGAATCGGTCATCACCCTCGAACGCCTAAACGAATCCCACCTCGAAGGCATTACCGCGCTTTATCACGAACCGGCGGTTTTGCGTCAGACGCTGCAAATGCCGTTTCTGTCCACCGAGATCTGGCGTAAACGCCTGGCGTCCTACGACGAGCGGGTCGTGCAACTGGTGGCGCTGCATCAAGGAACAGTCATCGGCAACATTAGCCTTGAGCAGTTTTCGCGCATCCGCCGCAGCCACGCCGGCAGCTTCGGCATGGGCGTTGCGCGGGCGTGGCAGGGCAAAGGCGTGGGTTCAATGCTGCTGGCGGCGGCGCTGGATATTGCTGACAACTGGATGAACCTGCGCCGTGTCGAATTGACCGTTTATGCTGACAACGAAGCCGCCATTGGGCTGTACCGAAAATTCGGTTTCGAAACCGAAGGGCAGTTACGCGACTACGGGCTGCGTGACGGCCAGTGGGTTGACGTCCTGAGCATGGCGCGCCTGCGGCGCATGCCCGGCTGATACCTCCCGGCGTTTAGTCGTACGCAATCCGCGCGCATCTGCCATGCTCAAAGTCCGCAGCACCGTTTCAACCAAAGGAACACCGCAATGGACGATGTACAGCAACTGGGCGAGATGCTTCGCCACTACGCAGACAGCGAAGCGCACAAGAAGCAATTGTTTGAATCGCAATCGGCCGTGTGGGCGACGCTCATTGGTGAATTGTTCGATCAGATCCAGCAATGGCTGGAACCGGTGCTGACGCCGAATCTGCTTGAGGTGAGTCGCGAACAGTATGTTGCGTTCGGGCCGAGTGTGCCGGTCGAGACGTCGACGTTCAGGACCGAGAAGCTGTCCATTTTGATTGCTGGTAAGCCGGTGGAATTTGTGCCGGATGTGATGGGTGTCGGTGGTCAGATTTCCGTGGCGGTGATGGGCTTTACCGCCGCGCGTTATGGCAGCGTTTCGCTGGTCTGCCTGCCGCCGTCGGATGGCTGGCAGTGGCGCAAGACCAATGGTTTGAAAGACCCGGATACCTTTGCGTTTGATGCGGACTTCCTCGCTCAGCAATTGCAGAGCCTGATACCCCGCGAGCGCAGCTGAATTCTCTGGACACCACACATCCCCCTGTGGGAGCGGGCTTGCTCGCGAAAGCGGAATATCAGTCAACATCAATGTTGACTGATACGGCCCCTTCGCGAGCAAGCCCGCTCCCACATTGGATTTGTGGTGCATCAGATTTCGAGATTAGCCCAACCCGGCTTCGGTACTTCAGGTGAAACGGCGTTCACGGTTTTACCCATTGCCAACTCCACCCGCCGCGCCACCTCCGGATCATCGGCAAATGGTGGTCGTGTAGCCCAGCGGCAGGCTGATCAGCATCACCACGATTACCGACTGCCAGCCCCAGAAAGTGAAGGCAGCGAGTTTGTCCGAATACAGCCGCACCTGACAGGTACGCTGCACCGCGTAATAACTGGCGGCGAATTGCGCGCTGCCGGCGAAACCGAAAATCACCAGGCTGGTGTGTAGCGGACGCAAGCGGCGGAAACTGCATGGCAGGTCGAAATTCATCTCGGGCCACACCAGTTGCGACGCGATCCAGACGCCCATCGCCATCCCCACGACGCCCCAGAATACGGTCGCCACGACGAATTGGCGGACGACCTTGTAGTTATAGGCCTGTCCAATAGTTGTTGTGCTCATGCTCAATGCTTCCACGGTTGCAATGGCGTGCACTGTAAAAACACCGGTAAAACAAAACAGGCTCAGGAAAAATTCATTTGTCCGGATCAGGTATTGGGCATACCTGCGGCTATCTGCCGCGTTCTGATACGGTTTTTTAGTGTTCAGGTGGATCTGTAACGTACTGCGCCGAAAGCTCATAGTCGCCACCACTGTAGGAGCGAGCTCTGCTCGCGATGGTCGTTAACGAAAACGCGAACTTTCTGGATGAGCGCGTCGCCATTGACTCCATCGCGAGCGAGCTCGCTCCTACAGGGTTACGTGCCCAATCCTGATGAGGTAGCCACATGTATCAGTACGACGACTATGACCGGGCGCTGGTGTTCGAACGGGTTGCGCAGTTTCGTGATCAGGTCGAACGTTTCATGGCCGGTGAACTGAGCGAAGAAGAGTTCCTGCCTTTGCGCCTGCAGAACGGCCTGTACATGCAAAAACATGCCTACATGCTGCGCGTGGCGATTCCTTATGGCACGTTGAGCGCCAGGCAAATGCGCACGCTGGCGAGCATCGCCCGGGATTACGATCGCGGTTACGGCCACTTCACCACCCGGCAGAACATGCAGTTCAACTGGATCGAACTGGCCCAGGTGCCGGACATCCTCGAACGCTTGGCCGAGGTGGAAATGCACGCGATCCAGACGTCCGGCAACTGCGTGCGCAACATCACCACCGAAGCCTTCGCCGGAGTCGCGGCGGACGAAATGATCGATCCGCGACCGCTGGCCGAAATCCTGCGGCAATGGTCGACCATCAACCCCGAATTCCTGTTCCTGCCGCGCAAATTCAAGATCGCCATCTGCTCGGCCGAGCAGGATCGGGCGGCGATCATGATGCATGACATCGGCCTCTATCTTTACCCAGGCGCGGACGGGCAAATGCTGCTGCGGGTGATCGTCGGTGGCGGTCTGGGACGCACGCCGATCCTCGGCTTGCAGATCCGCGAAAACTTGCCGTGGCAGCACCTGCTGTCCTACGTCGAGGCGGTGTTGCGCGTGTACAACCGCCATGGCCGGCGCGACAACAAGTACAAGGCGCGGATCAAGATTCTGGTCAAAGCCCTGGGCATTGAGGCCTTCGCCCGGGAAGTGGAGGAGGAGTGGCAGTACCTCAAGGACGGTCCGGCGCAACTGACTGCTGATGAGTACGAGCGCGTGGCCAGTGCCTTCATCGCGCCCGATTATCGTGCTCTGGCCAATACCGATCTCGAATTCGGTACGCATCTGGCCAAGAGTCCGGCGTTCGCACGCTGGGTGCTGCGTAACGTGCAGCCGCACAAAGTGCCGGGTTACGCCAGCGTGGTGCTGTCGACCAAACCCGGCAACGCCTCGCCACCGGGCGATGTCACCACCGCACAAATGGAAGCGGTGGCCGAGTGGTCCGAGCACTTTGGATTCGCCGAGATTCGCATTGCCCACGAACAAAATATCGTCCTGCCGGATGTACCGAAGGCCGAGCTGTTCGCGCTGTGGAGTCTGGCCTGCGAACACAATCTGGGAAGCGCCAACGTCGGGTTGCTCACTGACATCATTGCCTGTCCCGGTGGCGACTTTTGTGCGCTGGCCAACGCCAAGTCAATCCCCATCGCCCAAGGCATTCAGGCGCGCTTCGAAGACCTCGATTACCTGCACGACCTGGGCGACATCAGCCTCAATATTTCCGGTTGCATGAACGCCTGCGGTCACCACCACATTGGCAACATCGGCATCCTCGGTGTCGATAAAAACGGCAGCGAGTGGTACCAGATTACCCTCGGCGGCGCCCAGGGCAAGAACAGTGCATTGGGCAAGGTCATCGGTCCATCATTCAGCGCCGTCGAGGTGCCCGGGGTCATCGAGCGCATCATCGAGACCTTCGTGCGTTACCGCGAGAGTGAAGAACTGTTTGTCGACACTTTCCAACGCATCGGCCTTGAGCCGTTCAAGGAGTCGGTTTATCCGAAAGTGCTGGAGGTGTCGGCATGAACAATGTGTTGCGGCTGGAAGAGGGCGAAGCGCGGATCATCTCTGATGATCCATGGATACTCGTGCGCGATCTGCAAGAGTTTGTACCGGCGCAGGCGTTGATTTTGCCGCTGGTACGCTGGCTGGAAAACCCTCACCCCAATGGCGTCTGGCTCGGCCCGCACGATGAAGTGGAAAGCCTCAAGCCGTGGTTTGCCCAGCTGCCATTGATCGCTCTGGATTTCCCGAGTTTTCGCGATGGGCGCGCGTACAGCCAGGCGTATCTGCTGCGCAGTCGATTGGGCTGGAGGGGCGAGTTGCGTGCCATCGGCGATGTGCTGCGCGACCAGCTCAGCCACATGCGCCAGTGCGGTTTCGACAGCTTCGCGGTGCGCGAGGATAAATCCGCCGAGGATGCACTGAAGGGGTTGGCGGGGATGAGTGTGCTGTACGGGCGTTCTGTGATTGAGCCGCGGCCGTTGTTTCGGCGACGGCAGTAGATCGTCGACGACGAGGGCGCATCCTTGGGCAGGATGCGCCGGGTGCACTTAATTGATGCGAATCAGAGCTGCCCGATCACTCGGTGAAATCTGATCGATTTCGAGCAGGGTCAGGTCCTTGGGAGCGTCTGCAGTCAACGGTTTACCGAAATTGCCTGCGGCGTCAGCAGGAAGCTTGTACATCGCCCCAGTCAACGGATCGACTACCAACATGCCGATCAGCCCACCGATCAGAATGTTGCCCCAGTACCAGCCGCTCATGCTGGTTTCCAGCTGTGCTGTGGTATCGGCGTAGCCTTCTTTCTTGAAGGTAACCGTGTAGGTCTCGCCTTTGAAGTAGCCACGACCCGAAGGCAGCGTCACGGTATTGGGCGTGGAACCGTTATGAACGACGACACCGGCCTTGTTCTGGATAGTGAAGTTGGCCCCGCTTGGGTACTCGATAGGTTCACCGGATACTTGCTGTCCCCGACGATGCTTGCGCAACCGGAAGTCAGGAGGGTGGCGGTCAGGGCTGTAACGGTGAAAGCTTGCGGATAACTACCATTTTTTTCCTTGCGACTGGACTGTGCCGTCATTGGCCGGGGCGTGCTTCATGCAGGCCACGAGGTGATTATTTGGGGGTGTGTTTACGCGGCATGAACTTTAACAGTGATATCACTGTGATATCACTAAAAATCGTAGGAATTTTTTATCGCTACGAGGGCATGCATCGATCTGGGCTTGAGGATGGCGTTGTTCGCGCGCACGTCTTCGCGGGCAAGCCTTGCGCCTACAGGGTTCGGCCATACATTAGACCTGTAGGAGCGAGGCTTGCCCGCGAAGGGGCCTTCCCCCCAATCACTTCAACGCCGGATCTCCCATGTTCATTTTCTTCCAGCCCTGTAGCAGCACCTGCGCCTTGGGCTCCTGCCCGTTATCGAGGTTGTACTGGATCAGCGCCAGTCGTGCATTGCGGTTGGTCGGCTGCACCTTCAACAATCTTTCCAGCTCCTGGCACGCTGCATCAACCTTGCCGCTGTCATGCAACGCCACCGCCAGCACGTAGCCGTATTGCGCAGTCTGCGGTTCCAGTTGCGCCGCCTTGCGCAGGAACGGCATGGCCTGCTCCGATTTACCGGCACGCACCAGCGACAGGCCCTGAGTGTGTTGCAGCAGGGCGGCGTCCGGGTGTTCCTTCAGGCTTTGTGCGAGCAGCGCCTGAGCCTCCTGGTTGCGGCCATTGGCCTCAAGCCACTGCACCAGTGTCACCAGCGCCGGGTAGAAATCCGGATCACGCTGGAGGGAAGTCCGCAGTTGACTTTCGACCTCGCCACTGCGGCCGCTGGCTTGATACAGCATGGCCAGGTTGAGGTTGGCTTCGGCGCGTTCGGCCAGGCTTTTCTGCACCGCCTCGTATTCGGCGATGGCGCTGTTCCAGCTGCCCTGAGCATTGCCCAGACCGTCACGCGCCACGCCGAGCAAGTCCCGCGCTGCCGCAATGCGCACGGCCTTCACCGGGTCGCTCAGCAACGGCGTCAACAGCGGCGCACGTTCCGCGGGCGGCAGGAATGCGCTGAGCGCGCGCACAGCGCTCTCACGCACTTGCGGTGCCGGGTTGCTCAGATCCTTGGTCGCCAGTTTCAGCGCCTGATCGCTCGGGTACGACGGCAATTCGGTGAGCAGAGTCGCCCGCTCAATCGCCGGCAGGTTGCTGCGTTGCAGTTGCTCGAACAAGGCTTGCGCTGCGCCGGGTTGACCATTGCGAATCAGCCACAGACTTTCGTCGTAGCGTGGGGCCTGCGGGGTGCCGGCATTGGCGGTGTTCCACAGCTTGAACTGCTCGGTGACTTTTTTACCGGCATTGTCCCCGGCCTTGCCCTGATGGCAGGTCAGGCAGGCGTCCGGCGTGCCGAGTTTCTTCGCGCGTTCGGGATTGGGGATGCTAAAGCTGTGGTCATGACGCAAGTCGTTGCCCATGTACAACTTGCCGGGCATGTGGCAATCCACGCACTGCGAACCCGGTTGGCCCATGGTGTGGCGGGTGTGTTCGATGGAATCGTAGTTCTTCGCTTGCAGGCCCTTGCCATCGACACCTTCCACCGGGGTCTTGCCGGCAGTGTTGTGGCATTGCAGGCAGACGCCGTTGCCGGGTGCCTTGAGTTGGGTGCTGTGGGGGTTGTGGCAATTGCTGCAACGCACGCCCTTGTCGAACATTTTGCTTTGCGCGAAGGAGCCGTGTTCGAACACTTCATCCTTGATCTTGCCATCCAGGGCATACAACTCACGGGTCAGGGTGCTCGGCAGGTAGTCATCCATCAGGCGCTTGCCGACAGTGTAACCATCGCCCAGCGGTGCGCGGCGAGAGTGGCAGCGGGCGCAGGTTTCGATTTCGACGGTGGCGTTTTTGTCCTTGAGGTCGACGGCAAAACCAGCGTGGATCAGATCGGTTTTTTTCGCCGTCCATTCCAGATGATTGGAGGCCGGACCGTGGCAGGCCTGACAGCCGACACCGAGGCTGTTCCACTGGCTGTCGAAGGTGTTTTTTGCCGCATCGAAGTTGCGTTTGTAACCGGTGGTGTGGCACTCGACGCACATGAAATTGGCGTTCTGGCTCGGTTTGCTCCAATGCAACGGGTCCTTGAAGGTCACGCCCTGGCCCGGATAGAGATGAAACCAGCGGTGTTTCTCGGTATCCCAGGCCACGCCCAGGGCTTGCAAGCGACCGTCGCCGACTGCAATCAGGTATTGCTGCAACGGCGCGATACCAAAGGTGTAGGCGACCTTGAAGTCCGCGTTTTTGCCGTCGATGCCGGGGGTATTGACCCAGAATCCGTCATCCTTGCGTGAGAAGCGGGTGGTTTCCTTTTGCGCCTTGAAGGTGACGTTGTTGAAGTCTCCGAGCATCGTTTCAGCGGTGGCTTCCTGCATCGCCAATTGGTGATGGGAGCCTTGCCAGTCCTTGACCTGGGTGTTGTGGCATGCCTGGCATTGCTGCTCGTCGACCATTTTCGCCGGCACTGTTGCCGGCGCCATCTCTGGTAGTGCGGCCACCGGTTTCGGCTGGGTGGTTTGAGCGACAGGCGTGCCGGCCGGCGCGTAAGTCACGGGAACCGGTTTGCTGCTGAACAGAAACCAGCCGATGCCCATAACCGCCAGAAGCAGCACGCCGATGGTGACAGGAAACAGGTAGCGATTGATCAGGTTCGGTTGCGAATCAGGGGTTGGGGCTATCGCTTTATTTTTATCTTTCGGCATTACGACTTCCGTAGTCCAGGTGCGTTTGCCGTCAGGCGCGCGTTCATGCTCGACGCAGCTTTGCCGGATGCCCGGCGTCTGTCAAATGACGGTTGTGATCCGCTGTGCAGGTTGCTGACGATACAGATCAAATGATCTGTGCCCCGCCAAGGCCAGGCATTGCTGCAAAACCTTGTCGAGCTGGTCTTCGCCTTCGGCGTCCGGATTGGCTGCGTTCAATTGCTGTTTCTGCTGGACGATGCGGCTGCACAGCGCTTCGATTCGCTTGCGGCTGCGCAGCGGCGCGACGCTGTCGATGCCTGATCGTTGAACACCAGCCCGCCGACCCGGTCGCCGGCGTTGAACACCATCCACGCCGCCAGTGCGCCAAGTTCCGCGTCGACCGCAGATTTGAAGCTGCGTTGCGAGCCGAAAAACATGCTGATGCGCTGATCGACCAGGATCAACGCCGGGCGGTCGCCCTCTTCGGTGAAGGTACGCACCACCGGTTTGCCAGTGCGTACCGAGGCGCGCCAGTCGAGGTGCCGCAATCATCGCCGGGTTCACCTCGGCGCCGGTAATGTCGGAGGAAAAACGAAAGGCCTGACCATGAATGACTCCGCTTACTGTTTTTGTTGGTTTACAGGCGTCAGCGACGGCATTTGCCATTGGCCGCTAGCGACTGCAGGTGTTGGCAGGTACAGGCGTAGCACGCTGTAGAACGGCCCGTTGGGTGCCGGCAACCAGTTGCTTTGCAGGTCCTTGGCCGGGGCCTTGTTCTGTAGGTAAAGGGTCAGGCCGCCATCGGCATCGACCTTGAGGTCGGGCACCATCGGCGAGTTGATCAGATAGCGGTTGAGGGGATTGGCTACCAGCAATTTGTTCTTCGCGTTGTACATGGTCAGCGACCAGAAGGCCTCGGCCGGGGGCAGGGCGCCCTTGTCGAAATGCAGGGTGTAGTCGTGCTTCGAGGCGTCGAGCGGTTTACTGTCCTTGTCGACGAAATAGGGGATGTAATTCGCCTCTTCGGCAGAGTTACCGAAGATACCCATGTTGGCGCCGGCGTAGCGGTACAGGTAATTGCCATTGAGATGATCGCGAGTGCCGAACGCGACCGAGCTGGACAGTTCGTGGGTGTCGAATTTGGTTTTCTGCAATTCGGCGAATTCAGCCTTGGCGTCGCTGATGCCATCCTCAAGGGCTTTGCGCTGATCGGCACTCAACCTGATGAGATCGAACGGCTTGCCGGCTTCGATGCCGATGGTCTTGAAGCGTGCGAGCAGATCTTTTTCCACGTCCTGGGCCGGTGCGAAGGCCAGCATGAAATTCAGGTAGCGAAACAGATCTGGCGTGTCGCTCATGGTTGGCATGGGTTTCGGCCAGTCGATTTTCGCTGCGGCAGGCGGTGCCTTGTGCTTGTCGTACCGGCTCAGGGTTTCAACCTTGTAGCCCTTCTGGATCTGCTTGACCTTGGCCAGGTCCTTTTCATCCAACAGCTGCGTGCGATACAGCGCATAGGCGATGTTGGTTTCACTGCGCAGCAGGCGGTCGATGTCCAGCGGTTGCTGACCCTGCCAGTTCGGCCCCGCAACCATGAAATGGCCGCCACTGTTGCCCGTGCTGCGGGTGCCCAGATAAGCAAAATTCTGCGTGTAGGCGTCGATCAATTGCACCGAGTAATAACGGTGCTCATCGATGCGCGGCAAAGTGAGCACCAATGGCTCGGCGCGCAGGTCCATCCAGACGAAGGAGTAGGGGGTGTCCGCATTCGGCGAGACGAATGCGGTATCCTTGGCCGTGAAGGCCTTGGCGGTGTTGCCGATCTGGTTGAACGGCGCCTTGAAATTGGAACTCTTCTTGTCCACGGCCTGGGTGTAGAGGGTCTTGTACATTTCCACCACCGGGAAGCCGTACAAATAGGCTTCCTTGGCGATGCCCCGGGCCTCTTGCGGGGTGGCGGTGAAGTTGGCACCCACGCCGCAACTGACAAACATTGTCATCATGCTGAATCCGGCTGTGCGAATTGCAATGTGCATGGCAGTGTCCTCATTTTCCAAACGTGACGTTAAGCCCGGCGAATAGCGTGAACTTCGGCCGGCCAGCGCCTTTGTGGTCGACTGTCCATTGCGGCTCGATGAAGGCGTTGAGAATATTACGCCCGGACTTCCAGACTTTGCCGCCACCCAAACCGAGTGGGATGTAGTGGGTGTCGTTCTTCAGGTCGTAGGTCCAGATGCCGGTGGAGCGCAGGTACCATCCGTCTTCCAGGTTGTGAATGATGAAGGGCTGCAAGGTGGCGGTTTCGACTTGTTCGCGGTCGTGATCGCCAGCGAATGAACTCTGGTATTACACCAGCGCGCCCAACAGGCCGCGAGGCGAGGAGTCGATGGCTACTGCGGCCAGACCGGCCTGCCATTTGCCCGTCCCCAGTTCGTCCCGATCGGCGAAGGGAACGGTAATCTGCGGGCCGATACCCAACTGCACGCCTTTGGTCAATCTCTTTCTTATCAAGCCTGTAGGACATTTCTTGAAGCTAGCAGCTAAATGGGGGTTAGCCAGTCGGAGGCCTTGATTCCTTGGTTTTGTTTGCAAGTTTTCGATATTTGTGTGTACTAAAAGTTAATACGAATCAGGAGGTTGAGGGAAGATTCGAAAAGGTGGTGTGCTTGAAAACGCATTCGCGGGCAAGCCTCGCTCCTACAGTCAGTGGGATCCGTAGGAGCGAGGCTTGCCCGCGAAGAACGATAACGCGGTATCCCTGAAGAAACTTCGGGGGTCGATAACTCAGCGCCGACTAAGGCGGATCAAGATTATCCAGCACCCGATTCACCGCCATTTCCCCAGCATGATCGATTGCTGAATCCCCAGCAGAGTGATGCCCTGCGATCCCTTCAGATCCCGCGCGAAATCACTGGCCATGACATTGGCCGAGGTCAGCGATACGCAGGCGTATTCCAGCAGGGTGTGGTTGTCGATATCGGCGTAGTTGTTGGCAATGCCGCAAGGCGCTGTAGCCCCGGAAGATGGCGTTTTGATGCAAAAGATCACTGTCTCTGCAATCATTGCCAGCTTCATTCGACACTCAGCACTTCTTCCCTTGCCCAAACGCGCGCTCTTCCTGCTCGCGCAGTTCCGGCGTGAGTTCTGCGCCGAATCTTCCATCTCGAACACTTGGCGAATCTCGATCTCGGCTTCCGTTCCCGGCATCGGGTTCGGGCAGCGCTTGACCCATTCGATGGCTTCTTCCTTCGACTTCACCTGCCACAGCCAGTAGCCGGCGATCAGTTCCTTGGTTTCGGCAAACGGACCGTCGATCACCGAGCGTTTGTCGCCGGAGAAACGCACACGGGCGCCTTTGCTGCTCGGGTGCAGGCCTTCGCCGGCGACGAGGATGCCGGCCTTGGCCAGTTCTTCGTTGTAGTTGCCCATTGCGGTCAGCAGTTCGGTGCTGGGCATGATGCCGGCTTCGGAGTCCTGACTGGCTTTGATAATGATCATGAATCGCATGGTGTTTTCTCCGTTGGATTTGGATTGCTCACTTATAGTCGAATGATCACCGGCTGAATCGACAACGCAGTCACAGAAAGTAGTAACAAATTTGGTGATACCCCCAATCCCTTATGTAGGAGCCGGCTTGCTGGCGAACGCCGCAACTCGGTCCGTCTGACATACCAGCCTTCGCTGCGATGCGGCGACCCGACAAGCCAGCTCCTATGGGATGGTAGTCTGTGAGTTACCTGGTCAATGGAATGCCCTCATCTATGCCCGTTCTAGAACTCACAACGCTAATTCCCGATCGCACGCCCAAAGAGGTCCTCGACTTCTGCCTCGACGGCGTGAATTTCCCGAAAATCTTTCCCGAGCGCATCACACCGCTGGGCGATATCGACCTGAATAATCTGCGTATCGAAGCAGGGCGGCAGTTCCGCTTTCGGCACTGGATGTTCAACTTCATTCCGTCGAACTGGACGGTGGTGATTCGTGAGGTTGGCGATGCACATTTCATCGACGAAATGCTCAAGGGCCCAATGCGTGCCTTTCGTCATGAGCATCGGGTAGCGGTGGGAGAGGGGGTACGCTGTATACCGATCGGGTGACGTATTCGGCGATGGGTGGTGTGTTGGCCCAAGCGCTGCTGGTGAATGCCTATATGCGGCGGATCTTCGAGGCGCGGCATCGCAATATGTTGCGGTTACTCAGATAGCACCGCCGCTCCCACAGGGTTTTGTGTTGATTATGGATAGGTAGTATCCGCAGTAGGTCGTTCACCAATTTCATGGTTAACTTCGGCCTCTTCAAAATTCTCAACAACAACGTACAGAAGGACTCCGTTCATGGCTCAAGTCACTCTTAAAGGCAACCCGGTTCAAGTCAACGGCCAACTGCCTCAAGCCGGTTCCAAGGCGCCAGCCTTTTCCCTGGTTGCCGGCAATCTGTCCGACGTCACCCTGAAAGACTTTGCAGGCAAGCGCAAAGTGCTGAACATCTTCCCAAGCGTCGATACCCCGACCTGCGCCACTTCGGTACGCAAGTTCAACGCCCAGGCCAATGACGTCGCAAACACCGTGGTGCTGTGCATCTCCGCTGACCTGCCATTCGCCCAGGCCCGCTTCTGCGGCGCCGAAGGCCTGGAAAACGTGCAGAACCTGTCGACCCTGCGCGGTGCCGAGTTCATCGAGAACTATGGCGTTGCCATCGCTGAAGGCCCGCTCAAAGGCCTGACCGCTCGTGCTGTCGTGGTACTGGACGAGAACGACAACGTGCTGCACAGCGAACTGGTCAAGGAAATCGCTGAAGAACCGAACTACGAAGCAGCGCTCGCTGTCTTGAAATAAGTAGAGTTTTACAATTGTTAACGGCCTGGCCCTGTCCAGGCCGTTTTCATTTGTGTTTCAGTGTCTTGGATAAATCTCCTGTTACGTAAGCCAAAGGTAAATTGCCGGTAAAGGCGCTTTGCTTAAGACCCGCCAGTGCTTATCGTTCAGCCTCATGTAAAAGAAGCCCACGCGCCCAATGGTTGATCATTCAATGCAATCCTCCGCTTCCCGTAGTCCACGTCGCTGGCTGTTTGGCCTGCTTGTCCTGTTGGTCATCGCCGCCCTGTGCTGGAAATTCTGGCCCGGCGGCGCTGTGCCGAAAGAGGGTGCGCAGCCGAAAGCCGTGGCCGGGCACACCGGCAGGTCGGGGGCAATGCGTCCGGGGTTCGGCGGTGCATCGGGGCCGGTTCCGGTGCGTGTGGCGCCGGCGGTCAAGGGTGACTTCCCGTTGTACTACAAGGCGCTGGGCACGGTCACCGCGCTGAACACCATCAACGTGCGCAGCCGCGTCGGCGGTGAACTGGTCAAGATCTATTTCGAGGAAGGGCAAATGGTCAAGGCTGGCGACCTGCTGGCCGAAATCGACCCACGACCCTTCCAGAACGCCTTGCTCCAGGCAGAAGGCACCTTGCTGCAGAATCAGGCACAGCTGAAGAATGCCCAGGTGGATGTCGAGCGTTATACGGGACTGTACCGTGAAGACAGCATCGCCAAGCAAACCCTGGACACCGCCGTTGCGCTGGTCGGTCAATTCCAGGGCACGGTCAAGACCAATCAGGCGGCGGTCAACGATGCCAAGCTCAATCTCGAATTCACCAAGATTCGCGCGCCAATCGCCGGACGCGTCGGCCTGCGCCAGCTCGACGTCGGCAACCTGGTAGCGGCCAACGACACCACAGCGCTGGCGATCATCACCCAGACCCAACCAATCAGCGTGGCCTTCACCCTGCCGGAAAACAGCCTCGACACCGTGCTCGCGCGCTACCGCAGCGGTGCCAAATTGCCGGCCGAAGCCTGGGATCGTGGTGACACCAAACTGCAAGCCACTGGCGTGTTGCAGAGCCTGGACAACCAGATCGACGTCACCACCGGCACCCTGAAATTCAAGGCCCGTTACGACAACCGCGATCAGGCCCTGTTCCCCAACCAATTCGTCAATGTGCGCCTGCTGGCGGACACCCTCAAGGACGTTGTGCTCGCACCGTCCGCCGCGATCCAGTTCGGCACCAATGGCACGTTCGTCTATGCCCTGGACGGCGACAAGAAGGTCAAGATCCGCCAGCTGAAAATCGGCGCCAGCGACGGCGTAAACACTGTGATCACCGATGGCCTGGCCGCCGGTGATCGCGTGGTTCTGGAGGGCACCGACCGCTTGAAGGACGGCAGCGACGTAGAAGTGGTCAACGACCCGCAGCAGGTGCCGGCCAACCCCGCTGGCCACCTGCAAGGCAAATCGGCGGTCAACTCGACTGAGCCCGCGCCTGCCGACAAGGCGAAAAAGGGCGGCGCATGAACCTCTCGCGGCTGTTCATCCTTCGCCCGGTAGCGACCACTTTGAGCATGCTGGCCATCGTTCTGGCCGGCGTGATCGCTTATCGCCTGTTGCCGGTTTCAGCATTGCCTCAGGTCGATTACCCGACCATTCGCGTCATGACGCTTTATCCCGGCGCCAGCCCCGATGTCATGACCAGCGCCGTGACCGCGCCGCTTGAGCGGCAGTTCGGACAAATGCCCGGCCTGACCCAGATGGCCTCGACCAGCTCCGGCGGCGCCTCGGTGCTGACCCTGCGTTTCAGCCTCGACATCAACATGGACGTTGCCGAGCAGCAGGTGCAGGCCGCGATCAACGCCGCGACCAACCTGTTGCCCAAGGACTTGCCAGCGCCACCGGTGTACAACAAGGTCAACCCGGCCGATACGCCGGTCCTGACCCTGGCCATTACCTCCAAGACCATGCTGTTGCCCAAGCTCAACGATCTGGTCGATACGCGCATGGCGCAGAAAATCGCCCAGATCAGCGGCGTCGGCATGGTCAGCATTGCCGGCGGACAGCGTCAGGCGGTGCGGATCAAGGTCAATCCCGAAGCCCTGGCAGCCAACGGTCTGAACCTGTCGGACGTGCGCACCCTGATCGGCGCTTCCAACGTCAACCAGCCCAAGGGCAACTTCGACGGCCCGACCCGGGTGTCGATGCTGGATGCAAACGATCAACTGACCTCGCCACAGGACTACGCCAACCTGATCCTGGCCTATGCCAACGGTGCGCCGTTGCGGCTCAAGGACGTGGCCGAGATCGTCGACGGCGCCGAAAACGAACGTCTGGCGGCATGGGCCAACGAAAACCAGGCGGTGCTGCTGAACATCCAGCGCCAGCCAGGGGCCAACGTCATCGAGGTGGTGGACCGGATCAAGGCCTTGCTGCCGAGCATCACCGACAACCTGCCTGCCGGTCTCGACGTCACTGTATTGACCGATCGCACCCAGACCATCCGCGCCTCGGTCAAGGATGTGCAACACGAATTGCTGATCGCTATCGCCCTGGTGGTGATGGTCACCTTCCTGTTCCTGCGCCGGGCCAGTGCAACGATCATTCCGTCAGTGGCCGTGCCGCTGTCGCTGATCGGCACCTTCGGGGTGATGTACCTTGCCGGTTTCTCGGTCAATAACCTGACCCTGATGGCCCTGACCATCGCCACCGGTTTCGTGGTGGACGATGCCATTGTCATGCTGGAGAACATCTCCCGATTCATCGAAGAGGGCGACAGCCCGCTGAACGCGGCACTCAAGGGCGCCAAGCAGATCGGCTTTACCCTGATTTCCCTGACCCTGTCGCTGATCGCGGTACTGATTCCGCTGCTGTTCATGGCTGACGTGGTAGGGCGGTTGTTCCGCGAGTTTGCGATAACCCTGGCGGTGGCGATCCTGATTTCCCTGGTGGTATCCCTGACCCTGACGCCGATGATGTGCGCGCGATTGCTCAAGCGCGAACCCAAGGAAGAAGAACAGGGCCGCTTCTACCGCGCGAGTGGCGCTGCAATCGACTGGATGATCGCCGCCTACGGACGCAAATTGCAGTGGGTGCTCAAGCACCAGCCGCTGACGCTGCTGGTGGCTATCGGCACCCTGGCGTTGACGGTATTCCTGTACATGGTGGTGCCCAAGGGCTTCTTCCCGGTGCAGGACACCGGGGTGATCCAGGGCATTTCAGAGGCGCCGCAGTCGATTTCCTTCGCTTTGATGAGTGAACGTCAGCAGGAACTGGCCAAAGTCATCCTGGCCGATCCGGCGGTGGAGAGCCTGTCGTCCTATATTGGTGTCGACGGCGATAACTCGACGCTCAACAGCGGTCGACTGCTGATCAACCTCAAATCCCACGGCGACCGCGATCTGAGCGCAACCGGCGTGATTGCCCGATTGCAACCGGAACTGGACAAACTGGTCGGCATCCGCCTGTACATGCAGCCGGTGCAGGACCTGACCATCGAGGACCGGGTCAGCCGCACGCAGTACCAGTTCAGCATGTCGTCGCCGGACTCCGAATTGCTCAGCCTGTGGAGCGGGCGGCTGGTCGAGGCCCTGGCGGATCGCCCGGAGCTGACCGACGTTGCCAGCGACTTGCAGGACAAGGGCTTGCAGGTCTATCTGGTGATCGACCGTGACGCTGCGTCACGAGTAGGGGTATCGGTGTCGAACATTACCGATGCGTTGTATGACGCCTTCGGTCAGCGGCAGATTTCCACGATCTACACCCAGGCCAGTCAATATCGTGTGGTGCTGCAGTCGCAGTCCGGCGAGAAGATCGGCCCGCAGGCGCTGGAACAGATTCATGTCAAGACCACCGAAGGTGGTCAGGTGCGCCTGTCCAGCCTGGCCCACATCGAAGAGCGTCAGGCGCAACTGGCGATCACCCACATCGGTCAGTTCCCGGCGGTGATGATGTCGTTCAACCTCGCGCCCGGCGTGGCGCTGGGGCATGCGGTGCAGATTATCGAGCAGGTGCAGAAGGACATCGGCATGCCGATTGGCGTGCAGACCCAGTTCCAGGGCGCGGCCGAAGCCTTCCAGGCCTCACTGTCGAGCACTTTGCTGCTGATTCTGGCGGCGGTGGTGACCATGTACATCGTGCTGGGCGTGCTGTACGAGAGCTACATCCACCCGATTACCATCCTGTCCACCTTGCCGTCGGCGGCGGTCGGCGCTTTGCTGGCGCTACTGTTGAGCGGCAATGACCTGGGCATGATCGCGATCATCGGCATCATCCTGCTGATCGGCATCGTGAAGAAGAACGCGATCATGATGATCGACTTTGCGCTGGATGCTGAGCGCAATCAGGGCATGGACCCGGAAACGGCAATCTATCAGGCCGCACTACTGCGTTTTCGGCCGATTTTAATGACGACACTGGCGGCATTGTTCGGCGCGGTGCCGCTAATGCTGGCCACCGGTTCCGGGGCGGAACTGCGCCAGCCGCTGGGTCTGGTAATGGTCGGCGGGTTGCTCGTGAGTCAGGTTCTGACCCTTTTCACCACGCCCGTGATTTACCTGTACTTCGACCGCCTCGGTCGGCGCTGGAGTCGCAAGCCTGAGTCCGTGGAAGCGGTAGAGCAGCCATGAACCTTTCGGGACCTTTCATCAAGCGCCCGGTGGCAACCATGTTGCTCAGCCTGGCGATCATGCTGCTGGGTGGTGTGAGTTTCGGCCTGTTGCCCGTGTCGCCACTGCCGCAAATGGACTTTCCGGTGATCGTGGTTCAGGCCAGCCTGCCTGGCGCGAGCCCCGAAGTGATGGCCTCCACGGTGGCTACACCCCTGGAGCGATCCTTCGGTGCCATCGCCGGGGTCAACACCATGAGCAGCCGATCAAGCCAGGGTTCGACCCGGGTGATCCTGCAATTCGACCTCGACCGCGACATTAACGGCGCGGCACGTGAAGTGCAGGCGGCGATCAACGCCTCGCGTAACCTATTGCCCAGCGGTATGCGCAGCATGCCGACCTACAAGAAGGTCAACCCGTCCCAAGCGCCGATCATGGTGCTGTCGCTGACCTCGGATGTGCTGGAAAAAGGCCAGTTGTATGACCTGGCCTCGACCATCCTGTCCCAGAGCCTGTCGCAAGTGCAGGGCGTCGGTGAAGTGCAGATCGGCGGCAGCTCCTTGCCAGCGGTGCGCATCGAGCTCGAACCCCAGGCGCTCAACCAGTACGGCGTGGCACTGGATGATGTGCGCAACACCATCGCCAACGCCAACGTGCGCCGGCCCAAGGGCTCGGTGGAAGACGGCCAGCGTCTGTGGCAGGTGCAGGCCAATGACCAACTGGAAAAAGCCAAGGACTACGAGTCGCTGATCATTCACTACGCGAATGGCGCGGCCCTGCGTCTCAAGGATGTGGCCAAGGTCAGCGACGGCGTTGAAGACCGCTACAACAGCGGCTTCTTCAACGACGACTCGGCGGTGCTGCTGGTGATCAACCGCCAGGCCGGCGCCAACATCATCGAGACGGTCAACGAGATCAAAGCCCAGTTGCCGGCGTTGCAGGCCGTGCTGCCGGCCAGCGTCAAACTGAACCTGGCCATGGACCGTTCGCCGGTGATCAAGGCCACGTTGCACGAAGCGGAAATGACCCTGCTGATCGCCGTAGCGCTGGTGATTCTGGTGGTGTTCCTGTTTCTCGGTAATTTCCGTGCATCGTTGATTCCCACCCTGGCGGTGCCGGTGTCGCTGGTGGGCACCTTTGCGGTGATGTACCTCTACGGCTTTTCGTTGAACAACCTGTCGCTGATGGCGCTGATTCTGGCCACCGGACTGGTGGTGGATGACGCCATCGTCGTGCTGGAAAACATTTCCCGACACATCGACGAAGGCATCAAACCGATGAAGGCCGCCTATCTCGGCGCCCAGGAAGTCGGCTTCACCTTGCTGTCGATGAACGTGTCGCTGGTGGCGGTGTTCCTGTCGATCCTGTTCATGGGCGGGATCATCGAGAGCCTGTTCCGCGAGTTCTCCATCACGTTGGCGGCATCCATCGTGGTGTCGCTGGTGGTTTCACTGACGTTGACCCCGATGCTCTGCGCCCGCTGGCTCAAGCCGCACACGCCGGGCCAGGAAAACCTTCTGCAACGCTGGAGTCAGCGCGCCAATGAATGGATGGTCGGCAAATACGCCACTAGCCTCGACTGGGTGCTGCGTCATCGCCGGCTGACGCTGCTAAGTCTGTTTGTGACAGTTGGCGTTAACATCGCGCTGTATGTTGTTGTTCCAAAAACGTTTTTACCGCAGCAGGACACTGGTCAATTGATCGGTTTCGTACGCGGTGACGACGGCCTGTCGTTCAGCGTGATGCAGCCGAAAATGGAGACGTTCCGGCGTGCCGTGCTCAAGGACGAGGCAGTGCAAAGCGTCGCCGGTTTCATTGGTGGCAACAACGGCACCAACAACGCCTTCATGCTGGTGCGCCTCAAGCCCATCAAGGAACGCAATATTTCCGCGCAAAAGGTCATCGAGCGCCTGCGAAAGGAAATGCCCAAAGTCGCCGGCGCGCAACTGATGTTGATGGCTGACCAGGACCTGCAATTCGGTGGTGGCCGCGAGCAGACCACGTCGCAGTATTCCTACATCCTGCAAAGCGCTGATCTTGGCGAGCTGCGCGAGTGGTATCCGAAAGTCGTCACTTCGCTGAAGGCCTTGCCGGAGCTGACGGCGATTGACGCTCGCGAAGGCCGTGGTGCCCAACAGGTCACGTTGATTGTTGATCGCGACCAGGCCAAACGCTTGGGCGTCGATATGAACATGGTCACGGCGGTACTGAACAACGCCTACAGCCAACGGCAGATTTCCACCATCTACGACAGCCTCAACCAGTACCAGGTGGTGATGGAGGTCAATCCGAAATACGCCCAGGACCCGATCACCCTCAAGCAGGTTCAGGTAATTACCGCCACAGGGGCACGGATTCCGCTGTCGACCATCGCGCACTACGAAAACAGCCTGGAAGACGACCGGGTCAGCCACGAAGGTCAGTTTGCCTCCGAAAGTATCTCCTTCGACATGGCTGAAGGGGTCACGGTGGAGCAGGGCACGGCGGCCATCGAGCGTGCGATTGCCAGGCTGGGGATGCCGGAAGACGTGATCGTGAAAATGGCCGGCACCGCCGACGCCTTTGCCGCGACCCAGAAAAGCCAGCCGTGGATGATCCTTGGCGCGTTGGTGGCGGTCTATCTGGTGCTCGGTGTGCTGTATGAAAGCTACATTCATCCGCTGACCATTCTCTCGACTTTGCCGTCGGCGGGCGTCGGCGCGTTGCTGTCGATTTATGCGCTGGGCGGTGAATTCAGCCTGATCTCATTGCTGGGGCTGTTCCTGCTGATCGGCGTGGTGAAGAAAAACGCCATTCTGATGATCGACCTGGCCTTGCAACTCGAACGCCAGCAAGGCATGGCGCCGCTGGAGTCGATTCGCAATGCGTGCCTGCAACGTTTGCGGCCGATCCTGATGACCACCCTGGCGGCGATCCTCGGTGCCATGCCGTTGCTGCTCAGCCGTGCCGAAGGGGCCGAGATGCGCCAGCCGCTGGGCCTGACCATCATCGGCGGACTGATCTTCAGCCAGGTGCTGACCCTTTACACCACCCCGGTGGTTTACCTCTATCTCGACAAACTGCGCCATCGCTTCAACCACTGGCGTGGGGTGCGTACCGATGCTGCTCTGGATACTCCGCTATGACTGACCGTTCGCTGTTCAACCTGGCCACACCGCTGAACACCGCTCGAGGCTCGCGGTTGCTGAGCCTGTCGCTGTGCGTGGCGATGCTCAGTGCCTGCGCCGTCGGCCCGGATTACCAGCGCCCGCAAACTGCTGATCCGGCGCAATACAAGGAAGCGGCCGGCTGGAGTCAGGCAAATCCGAGCGATGCCCTGGCCCGCGGAGCCTGGTGGGAACTGTATGGCGATCAGCAGCTCAATGGCCTGATCGAAAAGCTCAACAGCTCCAACCAGACCGTTGCCCAGTCCGAGGCCCAGTTCCGTCAGGCTCAGGCCTTGGTGCGTAGCGCTCGGGGCGCGTTTTTCCCGACGGTGGACCTGACCGCAGGGAAAACCCGCTCCGGTCGGGGCACCGGCAGTAGTAGCTCAAGCCTTAGCAGCTCTTCCAGCGGCATCCGCAACACCTACACGGCACAGGCCGGCGTCAGTTGGGAAGCGGATATCTGGGGCAAATTACGCCGTGGTCTCGAAGCCGACACAGCCAACGCCGAAGCCAGCTTCGCCGATCTGGCGGCGATGCGTTTGAGCCAGCAGTCGGAACTGGTGCAGAACTACCTGCAATTGCGGGTCATCGATGAGCAGAAGCGCTTATTGGAATCGACCGTGGAGGCCTACCAGCGCTCGCTGAAAATGACCGAGAACCAGTACCGTGCCGGTGTTTCCGGCAAGGATGCGGTGGCTCAGGCGCAGACGCAGCTCAAGAGCACCGAGGCAGACATGGTCGATCTGATCTGGCAACGCGCCCAGTTCGAAAACGCCATCGCGGTACTGATCGGTCTGCCGCCAGCCGAGTTCAAGCTGGCTGAATCCGAGGATATTCCGGCCTTGCCCGAGGTGCCGCTGAGCCTGCCTTCCCAGTTGCTGGAACGCCGTCCGGACATTGCCTCCGCCGAGCGTTCGGTGATGGCCGCCAATGCCAACATCGGCGTGGCCAAGGCTGCCTATTACCCGGACCTGACCCTGAGTCTGAACGGTGGTTACAGCAGCAGTACGTCGAAGGACTTGTTCAGCCTGCCTAACCGCTTCTGGTCGGTTGGTCCGCAACTGGCCATGACTGTGTTCGACGGCGGTCAACGCTCGGCGGAAGTGGACCGCAGCGAAGCGGCCTACGACGAAACCGTGGCCAAATACCGCCAGACCGTGCTCGATGGCTTCCGCGAAGTGGAAAACTTCCTGGTGCAACTCAAGGTCCTGGAGAACGAAGCGGTCGTTCGCCAGCAAGCCTTGGACGCGGCACGCGAATCCTTGCGCTTGACCCAGAATCAGTACAAGGCCGGGGTGATTGCCTATCTGGATGTGGTGGTGGTTCAAGCGGCGGCATTGAACAACGAGCGCAGTGCGCTGGATCTGTTGCAGAGCCGTTTGATTGCCAGCGTGCAGTTGATAGCTGCGCTGGGTGGTGGCTGGGATGGGCAGCTTGAACAACACAACTGACCTTGGCCCTTGTAGGAGCGAGCTTGCTCGCGATGGTGGTCAACGATAATGCGGGGGGCCTGAATGCCCGCAGTGTCTAGTCGTCCATCGCGAGCAAGCTCGCTCCTACAGGGCTCTGGAACGGGCTACGGCGGTGGTTAAACAAGTGTTTCATCGTCCTGATGGCGAAATGATTACTTTTTCAGTGCGTTCAATGCCGGAATCAGTACAATCGCGCTTTTTGCCC
>NZ_NKJI01000024.1 GCF_002277815.1 Pseudomonas sp. ERMR1:02 | reverse complement strand
CTGATATAGCGGTTCATCAGCGTCAAGCCTGGAATGCCGAGGGCGACGAAGTTGTAGTCATGGCGCACCTGCCAGGATTTTTCCCGGGCGTTGTCGTAGCTGGAGTTATAGCTGTCGTTGGCCAGGGTGCCGCCGCTGGTACCGTTGACGCGCATCCAGACATCGTCGCCGCTGAGTTTTTGCAGGCCCACATAGAAGGTGTTGCCGCCGTACTTGGCCGAGAGCAGGGCGAACGCGGTTTTGTTGTCCAGATCGCCGGCCAGGGCGCTGCCGTCTTCCTTGCCGATGAAGTAGCCGAGGTTGGCGCCCAGGGTCCAGTCGCCGAGCGGCTGGCTGTGGCTCAGGTTGAAATATTGCTGCTGATAGATGTCGCTGAGTTCGGCGTACCACACGCCGATCTGGGTGCGTTTTTCGTTGAAGGCATATTCGCCGCCACCGAAGTTGAAGCGGTCCGAGGTGAACGCCGCTTTGCCGTTCATGAACATGTTTTCCATGCTCGCATCGTTGCGCGGGCTGTTCTGCCGGAACTGGCCGCCGTAGAGCGTCAGGCCGCTGATCTCAGTGGAAGTCACCTGAGCGCCACGCAAGGTTTGCGGCAGCGAGCGGCCGTCGTCGGAACGCAGGATCGGCAGCACCGGCATCCATTCGCCGACCTTCAACTCGGTTTTCGAAATCTTGCCTTTGAGCGCCACGCCCAGTCGGCCGAAGTTGTCAGCAGGGCGCCCATCACCGTGGATCGGCAACAACTGCGTCCCGCCGGTGCCTTTGCCACCATCGAGTTTTTGCGAGTACAGCCCCAACACATCCACGCCAAAGCCGACCGGGCCTTGGGTGAAACCGGACCTGGCATCGAGGATGAAGTTTTGCGTCCACTCTTCAGCCTTGCCCTGGGGTAGGCAGGGTTGATGTAGTTGCGATTGAAGTAGGCGTTGCGCAGGTTCAGCGTGGCCTTGGCGTCATCGGTAAAACCTTCGGCCTGGCAGGTGATGGGCAGGGCGAGGGCCAGGCTGCTGCAACCGATCAGGCTAAGGGTATGACGGCGGGAGAGGGTGGGACGTGCATTGCGGACGGACGAATTGCGGGCGAGTTTGCTCACTGTGGCGCTCCATTACTTTTCTTGTTTTTATTTTTGTCATACGTCGTCGTACAACACGGAGGCGATTATTTGCGAGGGTTTTGGGTGTTGTCAATCAGAAGTTGTACGATGACCTGGCGCGTTTTAGATTATGTAGGCTGACTGTAGGAGCGAGGCTTGCCCGCGAAGAACGATAATGCGGTGGATCAGATTGACCGCGTTGTGGCCTTCGCGGGCAAGCCTCGCTCCTACAGAGGAGGAGTCATCGGCGGCATGGTGCCGAGTAAAGACACCGCGGCCGTTGTACGATGACTTGGTGCGTTTTGAATCATGTAGGCTGGCTGTAGGAGCGAGGCTTGCCGCGAAGAACGATAATGCGGTGGATCAGATTGACCGCGGTGTGGCCTTCGCGGGCAAGCCTCGCTCCTACAGAGGAGGAGTCATCGGCGGCATGGTGCCGAGTAAAGAAACCGCGGCCGTTGTACGATGACCTGGTGCGGTTTGAATCATGTAGGCTGGCTGTAGGAGCGAGGCTTGCCCGCGAAGAACGATAATGCGGTGGGTCAGATTGACCGCGGTGTGGCCTTCGCGGGCAAGCCTCGCTCCTACAGAGGAGGAGTCATCGGCGGCATGGTGCCGAGTAAAGACACCGCGGCCACCGCGCCCATCCCCAGCAGCCATTCCAGCATCACGCTGGCACGCAACGTTGCCATTCGCCTCTGACAGACGTTGACCCGCAACCGATTGAACAACGCCAAACCCAGCATTGCGCCTACCAGCATGACTTTGATCAACAGAATCAAGGCAAACCCGGTGAACAACGGCGTCGGCCAAAAGGCCCCGGTGAGCACCCGCACATTGATCAACCCGGTGATTAATAGCCCCGCCACCAAGACGTAGCCGACGCCACTGAAACGCTGCAACAGCGCGTTGATGCAATGCCCGTCAGGTCGGCCCAGGATCATGATCAGCAGCATCAAGCCACCGAGCCAGGCACCAACGCAGGTCAGGTGCACCAGTTGATTGAGGATCAGCAAATGACCTTCCGTACCGTCGAGCATGGCGCCGTGGCCGACGGGGGCCAGGGTCGCCAGGAGCAGGCCGCTGAGGATGATTTGCAAGGGCCGGTTGGCGCGTAGCGGTGTCAGCAGCAACGCAACCAGCAACGCGTTGAGCAGCAGGTGCCAGCGCCAGACCTGACCAAAAAAGGTGTGGCCCAGCACCAGGCGCAAGGTCGATGGCTCGAACGCCGCATCCCAGGCGCCGGCCATGCTGGCGGTGACCAACAGCAACCAGCCGACACCGCTGACCAGCGCCACGGCCGCCAGCCAATGACCGACACGGTCCAGCGGTTGATCCAGCGTAGTGCCGCGCCCCAACAACAACGGCCTGAACAGCCACGCCCTGAACAGCCACGCCCCGAACAGCATCAGCACCACGGTGAAATGCAGGAAACGGCACAGCACCATCGCGCTCGTCATGAATTACTGGCCAACCTTGAACGCGTAAGCGCCTTCGCTTTTGTGGGTATCGACCGACACAACGTGCCACTCGACCTTGTAGCCACCTGCGGTGAAGGGTACGGCCGGAGTGACAATCAGGGTCTTTTTATCGCCCCCTTGAGTGACCAGGCTTTTCACCAGAATGTCGGCACCGTCCTTGGTAATCGTGACTTTGGAGAAGTCGGCTTCGACACCTTCGGAAAACACCAGGCTCAGTTCCGCTGGTGCTTTGACGGTACTGTCGGCGGCGGGCGTCTGGCTTTTCAGATGCGCGTGGGCAAATACCGACGAAGCGGCGAGCAGCGAGCCGAGCAGGGCGGCGGTGGTCAGGGTTTTCTTCAAGAGCATGTTCAATCCCTCGGCGGCAAGTTCGATGTGGGCGCAAGTTTAGCCGCACCGGGCGCGTTGTACGAAGTTTGCTTTTCCCCTGTCGCCGCGAGGTAGAGCGGATGCTAGTCTTGTTTAACGCTGTTGTCAGGGAGCCCTCATGGGCAATCACAAGATCGAGATACGTCGCAGTAACGTCGAGAAAATTCTGCTGGGGGCCGAGAAAGTCTTCGCCGAAAAAGGTTTCGGCAGCACCGCCATGGCCGACATCGCCGCCGAAGTGCAGCTGCCGCGCTCCAACCTGCATTACTACTTCAGCACCAAGACCGAGTTATACAGCGCCGTGCTGTTCGACCTGCTGGAAGTGTGGAAGCAGGACGCACTGTGCTTCGAGATGTTCGACGACCCGCGCGTGGTGCTCAGCAGCTACATCCGCGCCAAAATGAACCACTCCCGCAGCCGGCCTTACGGCTCCAAAGTCTGGGCCAACGAAATCATCCACGGCGCACCGACCCTGGGCTCGGCGCTGGACGCCAGTCTGTACGACTGGGCCAAGATGAAAGAAGCGAAGATTCGCCAGTGGGTGGACGACAAACGCATCCTGCCGGTGGAGCCCTCGAGCCTGCTGTACATGATCTGGGCTTCGACTCAGCACTATGCCGACTTTGATCATCAGGTGAATATTTGAATGATCATCAGCCGCTGTCGGACATGCAGTTCGAGCGGGCGGTGCAGACGGTGACGAGTGTGATATTGCGGGGGATTGGGTTGGAGCCGTAGTTTGCGCACTATCGCGTGAGTTTTCCTGGCGCTTCGGCACTTACTTAGCTCCTTATTTGTTGATTTATTGATGCTCGGAAATGAACTACGTTGCCACTCTTTATTTCCAGATATAATTTTGAAAGTTGCTGGGCGTGATGCTGTTTGGTGGTTTCTTTTTTGGCAGTAGTAATACTTTTTTGATGGCTTTTTACGTTTTGAAATTGCTGCTTGGTAGCGACGGGCTGAAAATTGGGGTTATTCGATCTTAAGTAGTCAAATTTTATTCCCATGAATTCTAGGTGTTCATACTTCGGTGTATGCCTTAATGGGTCGGGAATATAACTCATGAGCTCTTTAGTGTCAGGTAATTGGGAGTCAATACTAGCTAGCTGAGAAGCGTACTTTGAAGTGCGGGGTGGTGGGCGTGGTGCGCCCCTACTTGGCCCCTCCATTAGACTGTTCGATATCGGTTTGTATGGTGAGCTAGATCGGTTGATACTGCTGGCTGTTCGAAGAGTTTTAGAATTTTGGTCCGTGAATAATTTCGTCAATAAAGGAAAGCGCGCATTACCAGTCGGATCGAAATAGTTTATAGGGTCATTGTTGCAGTAAGCATACGAATTAATGCCCCTTGATCAAAAGGGCTCTTCACATCCGGGCTGTTAAAATGCATCAAGGCAGAATTAAAAAAACGATTGCCCTGGCCTAGGGGATAGTGTCCAGTAATTTCATCAGGGCACTCCCCATTGAACCCGAGCAAACGACTTAAACCACTTTCGGCCGGGTGATATCCGTAGGCGGTAAAGGCAAATTGCTGCGGATTAACCCCCGAGACAGTTCGCAGCAGCGAGTTCGCTTGATCGGTCATCAACAACGAGGTTTCCCTAACACCAGCTTCGCTCCGTTGCAGCGCCAAGGGCTGCGCTTGATGGCGGAAGACTGTTCGTTGTATCTGTTGATCCAACTCGGTAGCCAGGCGGCCCTTTTGGTAGAAGCGTTGCAGAAGCCCCAGGCTTGTGAGCTGGTCCAATGGGTCGTACTGATAGCGGCACAAAATTTTCAGTGATGAGACCGACATGACGAGGTTCTCGCTGACGAATTGAATGTGTGTCAGCTT
Source organism: Pseudomonas sp. ERMR1:02 (assembly GCF_002277815.1). Taxonomy (GTDB): domain Bacteria; phylum Pseudomonadota; class Gammaproteobacteria; order Pseudomonadales; family Pseudomonadaceae; genus Aquipseudomonas. Next base: position 78,778 of record NZ_NKJI01000024.1, on the reverse strand, counting down.
CGAAGATATTTCGAGTGGCGTCTACTAGCAGAACTGATAGGTGAGGGGGCTTGAGGTTGGCGTTGTAGCTGCTGGCCTCTTCGCGGGCAAGCCTCGCTCCTACAGGATTGAAGTCAACCCACGATTATGTGAACGACGTAATACCTGTAGGAGCGAGGCTTGCCCGCGAAGGCGTCCGTTCAGGCGCTGCTGAACTCAAACGGCGACGTGGTAGGGATTCCTCGGATCATGATTCCAATCCAGAAACGGTTTGCCGGTTTCCACCGGCACCATCTCGATGCAGTCCTGCACCGGACAGGTGATCTGGCACAAATTGCAGCCCACACATTCCTCATCGATCACTTCATACGCATGGGTTCCATCGGCTTTTTTCAGGCTGGCCACCGCCTGGTGTGAGGTGTCTTCGCAAGCGATGTGGCAACGGCCGCAACCGATACAAGCCTCCTGGTCAATCTTGGCGATCACTTGATAGTTGATATCGAGGTACTTCCAGTCCGTGGTATTACCCACCGCCCGCCCGGAAAACTCAGAGATGCTGGCGTAACCCTGACTGTCCATCCAGCGCGACAGACCATCCTTCATCTCCTCAACAATCCGGAAGCCATGCAGCATCGCCGCCGTGCATACCTGTACCGAGCCACTGCCCAGGGCGATGAATTCCGCCGCATCGCGCCAGTTGCCAATACCGCCGATGCCGCTGATAGGCAGTCCTGCGGTCTGCGGATCGCGGGCGATTTCGGCGACCATGTTCAAGGCAATCGGCTTGACCGCCGAACCACAATAACCACCGTGGGTGCTCTGGCTGCCGACCATCGGATTGGCGACCATGCGCTCCAGATTGACGCTAGTGATCGAGTTGATGGTGTTGATCAGCGATACGGCATCGGCGCCACCTCGGTGTGCCGCGCGGGCGGCCACACGAATGTCGGTGATGTTCGGCGTGAGCTTTACGATCACCGGCAGCGAGCAATAGGTCTTGCACCAGCGCGTGACCTGTTCGACGTACTCGGGAACCTGGCCGACCGCCGCCCCCATGCCGCGTTCCGGCATGCCGTGGGGGCAACCGAAGTTCAGTTCGATGCCATCGGCGCCCGTGGCTTCCACCAGCGGCAGGATGTTTTTCCAGGACTCTTCGACGCAGGGCACCATCAACGACACGATCAATGCGCGGTCCGGCCAGTCCTTTTTGACCTGGGTGATTTCCCGCAGGTTGATCTCCAGCGAACGGTCGGTGATCAGCTCGATGTTGTTAAAGCCGAGAACCTCTCTGTTAGGTCCGAAGTGCGCCGAATAGCGCGACGACACATTGACCGCCGCCGGATCTTCACCCAGGGTTTTCCAGACCACGCCCCCCCAGCCGGCCTCGAAGGCGCGGACCACGTTGTAGGCCTTGTCGGTCGGCGGCGCGGAGGCCAGCCAGAACGGGTTGGGGGACTTGATGCCGGCGAAGACAATCGACAGATCGGCCATTTACGCAGCCTCCACATTGAGCATCAGTTGAGCGCTGATGGCCTCGGCGGCCCGTTTGCCGTGCTGCACCGCTTGCACGGTGAGGTCCTGATCGAGGCTGGTGCAGTCGCCGCCGGCATATACGCCGGGGATGCTGGTGCGCAGGTTTGCATCCACTTCGATCCGGTCGCCCTGACGCTTGAGCTCGCGAGCGAGTGGGTCGGCCAGGGCGCTTGAATCGAAGCTCTGGCCGATGGCTTTGAAGATCGCATCGGCGGCCAGCTCGAAGGTTTCGCCGGTGGTTTGCAGGCGACCCTCCACCAGATGGGTGCGGGCGAAACGCATGCCGCGTACGTTGCCCTGATCATCGAGCAACACTTCTTCCGGTTGTGCCCAGGTCAACAGGCGCACCTGATTGGCCTTGGCGATGTCCTGTTCGTGGTGGGTGGCGCCCATGTCCGGGGCGCCACGGCGGTACACCAGATTGACGTCATGGGCGCCGAGGCGGGCCATTTGCACGGCCATGTCGATGGCGGTATTGCCGGCGCCGAGCACGATGCAGTGGTCAGCCAGAGGTAATTGGGTCAGGTCATCCGCCTGGCGCAGTTCGCGGATGTAGTCGGTGGCGGCCACCAGGCCGGGCGCGTCTTCGTTGGCTAGGCCCAGTTGCTTGCTGGCGGCCAGGCCGAGGCCGAGGAACACCGCGTCGAATTGCTGATGCAGTTCGCTGAGGCTCAGGTTGTCCCCGAGTTTTTGCCCGTGGCGAATTTCGATGCCGCCGATTTCCAGCAGAAAATCCAGCTCCTTCTGCGCGTAATCGTCCACCAGTTTGTACTTGGCGATCCCGTATTCATTAAGGCCGCCGGCCTTTTCCCTGGCTTCGAAAATCACCACGTCATGGCCGTGCATGGCACTGCGATGGGCGCAGGACAGCCCGGCCGGACCTGCACCCACCACGGCAATGCGCTTGCCGGTAGCAGCGGCGCGGGAGAACGGGTGTTGGCTGAAATGCGCGTTGTCCACGGCGTAGCGCTGCAGCAGGCCGATCAACACAGGCGCGCACTCATGGGCGTTGTTGCGCACACAGGCATGCTGACAAAGGATTTCCGTCGGGCAGACCCGGGCGCAACTGCCGCCGAGGATGTTGGCCGAGAGGATTTTCTGCGCCGCGCCCTGAACGTTGTCCTGATGGATGTTGCGGATGAACGACGGGATATCGATCTCGCTGGGGCAGGCATTCACGCATGGCGCGTCGTAGCAATACAGGCAACGCGAGGCTTCCAGGTGGGCCTGTCGGTCATTGAGCGGCGGCGCCAGATCGGTGAAATGGCCGGCGAGGGCGGCTGCGTTCTCGTAGGGATGCGGGAGGTGGGTCAGGGTCTTGATCACGGTTTTGGGCCTCACGGGGATTGAGGTTATGCCTCTGGTGGGCTGATCGTTCCCACGCTCTGCGTGGGAATGCCTCAAGGGACGCTCCGCGTTCCAATGGGACGCAGAGCGTCCCGGGCTGCATTCCCACGCAGAGCGTGGGAACGATCATGGGTGCAAGATCAGCGTTTCACAGCAACCGGCTGATTCAACTCAGCCCGCTTGCTCAGCAAATCAAACACCGCCGGATATGCCGGCCGTTCGATATACCGCCCGGCACCACGCTCGGCGCGCAAGTCGCCATCGGCCCAGACCACCCGGCCCTGGCTGATGGTGTGGCTGGGCACGCCGCGCACGGTCTTGCCTTCGAAGATGTTGAAGTCGACCTGCTGGTGATGGGTCTTGGCCGAAATCGTTCGTGTACCTTGCGGGTCCCACAGCACCAGATCGGCATCGGCGCCCACGCGGATCGCGCCTTTGCGTGGGTAAAGGTTGAAGATTTTTGCGGTGTTGGTGGAGGTGAGGGCGACGAATTGCTGCATCGAAAACCGCCCGGTATTCACCCCTTCATCCCAGAGCACGGCCATGCGGTCTTCGATACCAGCCGTGCCATTGGGGATCTTGCTGAAGTCGTCCTTGCCGGCGGCTTTCTGCTCGGCGCAGAAGCAGCAGTGATCGGTGGCGGTGGTGTGCAGGTTGCCCGCTTGCAGGCCATGCCAGAGCGCTTCCTGATGGCCACGCGGGCGGAACGGCGGGCTCATCACGTAACCGGCGGCGGTCTGCCAGTCCGGGTGTTGATAGACGCTGTCATCCAGCAGCAAATGCCCGGCCAGCACTTCGCCGTAGACCGGCTGGCCCTTGGCGCGGGCATAGGTGATTTCGTCGAGGGCCTCCTTGGTCGAAACGTGCACCAGGTACAGCGGCGTGCCCAGGGTTTCGGCGATGCGGATGGCCCGGCTCGCGGCTTCGCCTTCCACCTGGGAAGGACGCGACAGCGGATGCGCCTCTGGTCCGGTCATGCCCTGAGCCATCAGCTTGCGTTGCAGGTGATAGACCAGCTCGCCGTTTTCCGCGTGCACGGTGGGCACCGCGCCCAATTCCAGACAGTGCTCGAAACTCGCCACCAGCGTGTCATCCGCCGCCATGATCGCGTTTTTGTAAGCCATGAAATGCTTGAAGCTGTTAACCCCGTGATGGATCACCAGCTCAGTCATTTCCTCGCGAACCTGTTCGCTCCACCAGGTTATAGCGACATGAAAGCCGTAATCGGACGCCGATTTCTCGGCCCAGCCGCGCCACTGATGGAAGGCTTCCATCAAGGACTGCTGAGGATTGGGAATCACGAAGTCGATGATCGAAGTAGTGCCGCCGGCGAGACCTGCCGCCGTGCCGCTGAAAAAGTCCTCGCTGGCCACGGTGCCCATGAAGGGCAGTTGCATATGGGTGTGCGGGTCGATACCTCCGGGCATCAGGTATTGGCCGCTGCCGTCGAGTATCTCCGCACCTGCGGGTACGTCGAGGTTTTCGCCGATGGCCTTGATCACGCCGTCTGCGCAATACACATCGGCGCGATAACTTTCATCATGGGTAACAACGGTGGCGCCACGGATCAACAGAGACATTCCGGATTCCTCGCAGGCATGACCGACTGATGCCGGTTCTAAATGTTTTATATGAAGCCATCGAAAACAGGTGTATTCCTGTCAACGTTGTCAGGAATAAACGCTAGCTGCTGTTATGGGAATCAGCAAGAATATTTTTTATAAGCTTATGACTGTTTTAACCAACTGATAAATAACGGTTTAAATCTAAAATCACCAAAATGGTGAGGCCTCTCACCATTTTGACGCACTTGACAGGATCGAAATATGGTCAAGATTTCCTATGTGAAATCAGCTGTTTGAGAGTGGTCTATGGTTGATGCGCAACTTTGAAAAAAAGATCAACGCACCAGATTGAGTCCTGACTGTACGGACAACTTGCCTGGCATTCGGCCTGAGTGGCATCACAAGAAACCGGAGGATTCAATAGTTGTAAAAATAAAGCTGATAAACATCAGTTACTTAAAAAGTTTTATGGAACTGCCCGATGCGCAGACGGGGTGCCCGGCACGCTTATTGATGCCGCCAGCCCCTGATGAGCAAAAATAATCAAAAAAACAGTGGAGCGGCCATGCAACAGATCAGATCGCAAGTGACGGAGCGCGACGGCTTGTTTGAGCTGGAAGCCGGCAGAGACGTCCTCGACAGTCCCCGTTACAACCACGACATGGCACCGACCAAGGTGCGCGAACGAACCTGGAACCAATGGCACATCACCGCTTTGTGGGTCGGTATGTCGATCTGCGTGCCGACCTATACCCTTGGCGGCGTACTGACGGCCTATTTCGGCCTGAGCGTTGGCGAAGCGCTGCTGGCGATCCTGTTTGCCAACATCATCGTGTTGATTCCCCTGACCCTGAACGCCTTTCCCGGCACCAAGTACGGCATTCCGTTCCCGGTGTTGCTGCGCTCGTCGTTCGGCATCCTCGGTTCCAACATCCCCTGCCTGATCCGCGCGCTGGTGGCGTGCGGCTGGTTCGGCATCCAGACGATGTTCGGCGGCCTGGCCATTCACCTGTTTCTGGGTTCGATTTTCGATGGCTGGAAGTCCCTGGGTGGTACCGGTGAAGTCCTGGGTTTCATGATGTTCTGGGTACTGAACCTGTGGGTGGTGATTCGCGGTGCCGAGTCGATCAAATGGCTGGAGACCCTGTCCGCGCCGTTGCTGGTGGCCGTGGGCGTGGGGCTGTTGGTTTGGGCGATGCCGAACGTGTCGATGACTGAATTGCTGGCGATTCCGGCCAAGCGTCCTGAAGGGGTCAGCGTGGTCAGTTACTTTGCCGCCGGGCTGACCGCGATGGTCGGGTTCTGGGCCACGCTGTCGCTGAACATCCCGGACTTCAGCCGCTACGCGAAAAGCCAGAAGGATCAGATCGTCGGGCAGATCATCGGCCTGCCGCTGACCATGTTCCTGTTCGCCTCGCTGGGCGTGGTCATGACCGCCGCCTCGGTGAAGCTGGTGGGCGTGACGGTTTCCGATCCGGTGACGCTGATCGGCCATATCCAGAGCCCGGTCTGGGTCGCGCTGGCCATGGCGCTGATCATCATCGCCACGCTGTCCACCAACACCGCGGCCAACATTGTGTCGCCGACCAACGACTTCCAGAACATCGCACCCAAGGTGATCAACCGCACCAAAGCGGTGATGCTCACCGGGTTTGTCGGCCTGTTGTTGATGGGGCATGAACTGCTGAAGAAGCTTGGCCTGATCGTCTCGGATGTGAGCCTGGAAACCGTCTATTCCAACTGGTTGCTGGGCTATTCCAGCCTGCTGGGGCCGATTGCCGGGATCATGGTGGTGGATTATTTCCTGATCAAGAAACAGCAACTGGACCTTGCCGGGCTCTATCGCGATGACGTGTATCCGGCGTGGAACTGGAACGGATTTCTCGCATTCGGTGTGCCGGTGGTGCTGACATTGATGTCGCTGGGTAGCGATGCGTTCAGCTGGTTCTACAGCTATGGCTGGTTTACCGGCTCGGCCCTTGGTGGGTTGATTTATTACGGGTTGTGCGCGATGCGGCCTAACCCCGTGGTTGCCAAGTCACCCCTGTAATGATCGTTCCCACGCTCTGCGTGGGAATGCAGCCCGGGACGCAGAGCGTCCCAAGCCAGGACGCAGAGCGTCCATGGATGAATTCCCACGCAGAGCGTGGGAACTATCAGAACAACACAGCCTGAGGAGATCATCATGAACGCTGCCGTAGACGTTCTGCAGTCCAACCATCAGCACATCAATCGCGATCGCCTGTGGCAGTCGCTCATGGAACTGGCCAAACTCGGCGCCACGGTCAAGGGCGGCGTCTGTCGCCTGGCCCTGACCGACCTTGATCGCCAGGCCCGCGATACGTTTGTGAAGTGGTGCGAGGAAGCAGGCTGCACCGTCAGCATCGACGCTGTGGGCAACATCTTCGCCCGCCGTCCCGGACGCAATCCGAACCTGCCACCGGTGATGACCGGCAGCCACATCGACACCCAACCCACCGGCGGCAAGTTTGACGGTTGCTTCGGCGTGCTGGCGGGCGTCGAAGTGCTGCGCACCCTCAATGACCTGGGCGTGGAAACCGAAGCGCCGCTGGAAGTGGTGGTGTGGACCAACGAAGAAGGCTCGCGCTTTGCCCCGTGCATGATGGGTTCTGGCGTGTTCGCCGAGAAATTCACCCTTGAAGAAACCCTTGCCAAGGTCGATGCGCAAGGCGTGACGGTCGGTGAGGCGCTGAATGCCATCGGCTACGCTGGCCCACGAAAAGTCAGCGGTCACGCCGTCGGTGCTTACTTCGAAGCGCACATCGAACAGGGCCCGATACTCGAAGACGAACGCAAAACCATCGGTGTCGTAATGGGCGCCCTCGGGCAGAAATGGTTCGACCTGAAACTGCGCGGCGTCGAAGCCCATGCCGGTCCGACCCCGATGCATCTGCGCAAGGATGCGCTGGTCGGCGCTGCGGTTATCGTCGGCGCGGTCAATCGCGCAGCTCTCGGCCATCAACCCCACGCCTGCGGCACCGTCGGTTGCCTGCAAGCCTATCCGGGTTCACGTAACGTCATCCCCGGCGAGGTGCGCATGACCCTGGACTTCCGGCATCTTGAGCCGGCACGGCTGGACTCGATGATCGCCGAAGTCCGCGAAGTCATCGAAACCACCTGTGAGGAGCACGGCCTGACCTACGAGCTGACACCCACCGCCGACTTCCCGCCGCTGTACTTCGACAAGGGCTGCGTCGAAGCGGTACGCGGTGCCGCCCAAAGCCTGAGCCTGTCGCACATGGACATCGTCAGCGGCGCGGGGCACGACGCAATCTTCCTCGCTGAACTCGGTCCCGCCGGGATGATCTTCGTGCCATGCGAAGGCGGCATCAGCCACAACGAGATCGAAAACGCCGCGCCGGATGATCTGGCTGCGGGGTGTGCGGTGTTGTTGCGGGCGATGCTGGCGGCTTCGGCGGCGATTGCCGGGGGGGAATTGGCTGCATAAAGATTGCCCCCCCCACTGTAGGAGCGAGCCTGCTCGCGATGAACCTGAGACCGACGCGGGGTCTCAGGCATCCAGCGTCATCGTTGACGACCATCGCGAGCAGGCTCGCTCCTACAGGGGGCGTGTTTGTCGCACGATCTCATACGCCCGCGGTCGACATCTTCAAAATGCCGTCACCCCGTGGAGATCCAATGAGCCAGGACGTCCTGACCACCGAAACCACTCGCCGTCAGTTGCAGCAGATCATCACCGGCCTGTCCGATGGGGTGATTCTGCTGGAGCTGGACCGGACGATTGTCTGGGCCAATGACGCCGCGCTGGCCATGCACGGCGTCGAGCAAGTCCAGGAACTGGGAGCTGATGCGAAGGAGTACGCGCGGCGCTTTGTCTTGCGTTATCGCAACAATCACCCGGTCCCGTTTGCCAACTACCCGATCAATCGTGTCGCTCGCGGCGAGACCTTCAGCGATGTACTGGTCGAGCTGACCCCGGCCCATGACGAAGAGCATAGCTGGGTCCATCGGGTACGCAGCCTGGTGGTGACCGACAGCCAAGGTGAACCGGAATCATTGGTGCTGATCATGGACGATGTCACCGACTGGGCCAGCGCCGAGCAACGCTTCGAAAAGACCTTCAACGCCAACCCGGCCCCCGCGGTGATTTGCCGACTCAGTGATTTGCGCTACATCAAAGTCAACTCCGGTTTTCTGGAAATGACCGGGTACGTGCGTGAACAGGTGATTGGTTGTTCGACCTATGAGTTGGACGTACTCGAAGGCGCCGAAAACAAAGACCTGGCAAAACAGCGCCTGCGCGAGGGGGCAACCATCCCGCAAATGCAGGCCGAACTGGAATTGCCCGACGGCGGCAGCAAGCAAGTGATCGTCGCCGGCCAACCCCTGGAACTCAACGACGAGCCCTGCATGTTGTTTTCCTTCGTCGACATGGAGCCCCGGCACAAGGCCGAAACCGCCCTGCGCCAGAGCGAAGAGCGCTTTGCCAAGGCGTTTCGTCTGTCGCCGGTGCCGATTCTGATATGCGGCGCGGGTGATCTGGTGGTGCTGGACGTCAATGAAGCGTTCCTCGATACCCTGGGCTATCCCAGCGAAGAAGTCCTGGGCGAAAGCATCGCGCAGATCGGCTTCATTGATGACAAAGGCGCACGGACGCGACTTTTCGCAGCACTGGAGAAATCTGCAAGCCTGGATCGCATTGATGTTCGGGTGCGCAAGAAAGATGCGGGACTGATTGATTGCGCCGTGTCGGCGGACACCGTGAATATTCAGGATAATCCCTGCTACCTGTTGGTGTTGATGGACATCACCGAGCGCAAACGCACCGAGATTGAGTTGGTGGCGGCCATTGAAGAGGTGATGAAAGACGCCTCGTGGTTCAGCCGTACGCTGATCGAAAAACTCGCCAATGTGAAAAGCGTCAACTCACTCCGGTTACCCAGCGTGTCCTTTACCGATTTGACGGCGCGGGAGCGTGATGTACTGGGTTTGATTTGCGAAGGTCTGGCCGACAAGGAAATCGCCGCACGCCTGAAACTGGCGCCGAACACGGTGCGAAATCACGTGGCGACGGTATATTCCAAGCTCGATGTGCACAGCCGTAGCGAGGCGATTGTCTGGGCGCGCGAGCGCGGTTTGTTCTCCAGTGCAAGGCAATCCAGGCATCAGCGCTAGGGTGCAAATGCACTAATTATAGTGGTGCAAATTCATGTTTTGGAGTCAGGTGGCAAGGCTTAGGCTGCGACTGTGCGAATTGTTCGCCCGCCCTTTGAAGTCGATGAAGGAAAAGCCATGCACCTCCAACGCATCACCACCGCAGTACCTTGCTGTAAGGGTCTGTCGCAATGATTTATCTGGCGCAATTGCGGACGCAGCTTGAGCGTACTTTTTCGCCGCTGGCCTGTGAGTGCAATGTCACAGGAGATCATTCCTTGACCATCAAGCTTTACCATCCAGCGTCCGGGCAAGTTGATCTGGTAGTCAGCGGTTTAAACGTGGCAACGTTACAATCCCCTGAATCGGTCGCGGTACTCATTGAAGAGCTGCGTTACGAACTGGAGAGCAACACCCTGCATCGCTCAGATTCCGTGTTGTAGTTTTTGTCGGTTTTGACTACCGACCGGACCTGAAGACCCATAAAAGCAGCCTGTCTGATATTCGCCCGTGAACTTTTTGGCAGTGTTTTGTTGTCACAAGCTTGTCAATCGTTAATGCGGGTCATCCTATGAAAAGTCTTGGGAAACGCGTTTTCACACCGCTTGCTCTCTGTGCGGTGATTCTCGGTGGCTGTGCCAGTCCGCCGCCTCCGCCTCCGGCCGCACCGCCTCCACCCCCTGAGCGTACCTGTCAAACCTCGGATAACACCCAAGTGATGGGCGATATGCGGGCCGAAGGGCAGGTGACGCGAGAAACCACCACGACAAGGTGCATCACCCAGTAGGAGCGAGCTTGCTCGCGATGGTCGTGAACGAAAACGCGCGCTTACTGGAATAACGCGCAGTTTTTCAGTCCATCGCGAGCAAGCTAGCTCCTACAGGCACGTCATGGGCACAATCGGTGAGCATGGATCAGGACAGGAAACCGCCATCCACGTTCAGCGAAACGCCCGTGGTGTAGCTTGATGCATCGCTGGCCAGATACAGCACAGCACCGGCCATTTCGCTTGGGTCCGCCACACGCTTGAGCGGGATCTGCGCCAATGCGGTGTTGAGGATTGCCTCGTTCTTTACCAGTGCCGAAGCGAACTTGGTGTCGGTCAAGCCCGGCAACAGGGCGTTGCAGCGGATGCCGAACTGTGCGCATTCCTTGGCGAACACTTTGGTCATGTTGATCACGGCGGCCTTGGTTACCGAATAGATGCCCTGGAACACGCCCGGCGAGACGCCGTTGATCGAAGCGACGTTGATGATGCTGCCGCCACCGTTCTCGCGCATCAGCTTGCCGGCTTCCACGGACATGAAGAAATAGCCCCGGATATTGACGTCGACGGTCTTCTGGAACGCGCTGAGGTCGGTGTCCAGCACGTTGCAGAACTGTGGGTTGGTCGCCGCGTTGTTGACCAGGATGTCCAGGCGCCCGAACTGTTCCTTGATGCCGGCGAAAACCTGGCTGATCTGTTCCATTTCACCAATATGGCAAGCGACGGCAGTGGCTTTGCCGCCGGCGGCGACGATCGCGTCGGCCACGTGCTGGCAGCCGTCGAGTTTGCGGCTCGAAACGATCACATGGGCGCCTTGCTGCGCCAGCAGTTTGGCGATGGCTTCACCGATGCCGCGGCTGGCGCCGGAAACGAAAGCGATCTTGCCGTCGAGGTCGAACAACTGAGTCTTGGACATGGGATTCTCTTGTAATGAAGTCTTGTTATTGAGTGAAAGGCCGGCTAGTGCTGTTCGGTGGGTCGGGCTTGCTGCGTTTGGCCAGTGAGCGCGCGCTATCGTTTACGACCATCGCGAGCAGGCTCGCTCCTACAGTGGATCTCCAGGATCAGAGGCTGGATTTCTGGATGACCTGTAAGCTCATTTGCTCCAGCAGTTTGTTCATGTGAATGAACTGCGCGAAGCGTTTGTCCTGGGTCTGGCCATGGTAGAAGCGGTAGTAGATCTGCTGCACGATACCGGCCAGGCGAAACAGGCCGTAGGTGTAGTAGAAATCGAAATTGTCGATCTCGATACCGGAACGCCGGGCGTAGTAATCGACGAATTCGCGGCGGGTCAGCATGCCCGGTGCATGGCTCGGCTGGCGGCGCATCATTTGCACCGGCGCCGGGTCACTGGCCTCGATCCAGTAGGCGAGGGTGTTGCCCAGGTCCATCAACGGGTCGCCGAGGGTGGTCAGTTCCCAGTCGAGCACGCCGATGATCTGCATCGGGTTGTTCGGGTCGAGGATCACGTTGTCGAAGCGGTAGTCGTTATGCACGATGCTGGAGGTCGGGTGATCTGCTGGCATCTTGTCATTGAGCCACGCTTTCACCACTTCCCACTGCGGTGCGTCCGGGGTCAGGGCCTTCTCGTAGCGATCGCTCCAGCCTTTGATCTGCCGCGCCACGTAACCTTCGGGCTTGCCGAGGTCACCCAGGCCACAGGCGTTGTAGTCGACCTGATGCAGTTCGACGAATTTGTCGATGAAGCTCTTGCACAGGGCTTCGGTTTTCGCTGAATCGAGCCCCAGTTCCGGTGGCAGATCGGAGCGCAGGATGATGCCCTTGACCCGCTCCATCACATAGAACTCGGCACCGATTACCGATTCGTCAGTGCAGTGCACGTAGGCTTTCGGGCAATACGCAAAGCCGTCGCGCAGTTGATTGAGGATACGGAATTCACGACCCATGTCATGGGCGGACTTGGCCTTGTGGCCAAACGGCGGCCGACGCAGGACGAATTCCTGTTCCGGGTATTCCAGCAAATACGTGAGGTTGGAAGCGCCCCCCGGAAACTGGCTGATCGCAGGCTTGCCACTGAGGCCCGGAATGTGTGCCTTGAGGTATGGATCGATCAGGCTGGCATCGAGTTCTTCGCCGGAGCGGATACGGGTGGACTGGTCAGTAAGCGCCATGCTTATCCCTTCTGCTTATTTTGGAGGCCTGAAACTATTGGCTAATCTAATCCGCGCTCCCGGCACCCACAACCACGAACGACCCTTATAGGTGAGCGTGTTGCCGGGCAATCATTGTATTTGATACGCCTGTTTGAATTGCCCTACACAACGGCGTTGATGCTGCTGTTCGGCAACTCGATCGGGGTTAATACCGGTTGGCCTGTAAAGAACGCCACGAGGTTGCGGCCCACCAGTTCGACGGTGCCCTGAGTCGCTTCGGGCGACAATCCGGCGACATGCGGAGTCAGGATGACGTTGGTCAGGCCCTTGAGTGCGTCCGGAACGTGGGGCTCGGCATCGAATACATCCAGCGCGGCACCGGCGATGCGCCGTTGCTCAAGCGCGGTGATCAGGTCGGCGGTGGCCACTACGCTGGCCCGGGCAATGTTAACGAGGAAGCCCTTGGGGCCGAGGGCCTCGAGTACCTGGCGGTTGATCAGGTGTTTGGTGCCCAGGCCGCCGGGGGTAGCGACGATCAGAAAATCCGAGGCGCGCGCCAGCTCGGTCGGGGTCGAGCAGTAGTCGTAGGGCACGTCGCTGCGATGTTGGCGATTGTGATAACACACGCTCATGTCGAAGCCGTTCGCGGCGCGTTTGGCAATCGCCATACCGACGGCGCCAAGGCCGAGAATGCCCAGGTGTTTGCCGGCGAGGGACGGACGCATGATTTTTGGCCACTCGCCCCGGCGTACGGCGGCGTCGCAGCGAGGCACATCACGCACCAGGGACAGTAGAAGGGCCATGGCGTGGTCGGCGACGGACGAGGCATTGACTCCAGCACCATTGGTGACAGTGATGCCCCGGTTGGCGGCCGATTGCAGGTCGACCATTTCATAGCCAGCGCCGATCACGCAGATGATCTTCAGCTTAGGCAGGGCGGCAATTTCATCGGCATACAGGCCCAGTGGGCCGCGGGTCAGGACAGCGTCGATCTGGCCGCCGTGGCGGGCGATGGCTGCGGCGCGCTCGGTGGGGGTCGGGGCCAGAATCAGGTGAAAGCCCTGATGTTCGAGAATGGGCAGGTAATCATTGATGGTTTCAACCAGTACCAGAACGGTTGCGGGCATGCTGGGCTCCTGTGGGCAGCGAAATAGGGCTCGAACGTCGCTTGAGATTGCTGGCTCCGGGACGTTTTGGCAAACATCACTTGGAGCCATGCCCATCATTGTAGGAGCTGGCGAAGCCTGCGATCTTTTTCTGATGGCACTAAATATTCAGGCCGGGGAGGGGGGCTCGGGCTGTTCTGCTGTCAGAAAGCGCTGCGCTGCATCGAGGATTTCATCCGACAGGGCATCACCCCGGGTGGCGCGGGCCAACGTCAGGGCGCCGACCATCAGCGAATACTGCACCAGTGCCTGCTGCCGATTTTCGACGGGATCGTCTGAATCCATCAGCTTGCCAAACGAGTCGAGCAGCCGGTTCAGGCCTTCCATGAACGGCTCGCGCAAGCCGCTCTCGGCGCTCTCATGGCACATGTCGCCAGCGAAAGCCACCACCGGGCAGCTATCACCGGGGTTGTCGCGGCTGTGAGCGGACAGGTACGGTTCGATCAGTGCCCGACGCGCAGCGGCGTTATCGCCGGTCGTGGTGATACGCTCCCGCCAGCGCGCGCCCACCTCTTTGAATACCCTTTCGCTGGCCTCTTTGGCCAAGGCCTCCTTGGACTCGAAGTGACCATAGAAACCGCCATGGGTCAGGCCGGCAGCGGCCATCACATCGACCACACTGATCCCATGCAGGCCGCGTTCGCGGAACAGCCGTGTAGCGGCGTCGACGATGATTTCTCGGTTGAGGTCGGCTTGCTTGCGGGAAACTCGAGGCATTGGCGGCTCGCAGGTATCAAAATTGAAAATCAGAGGGCGTACTGGGCGATGCCGTTGCCGAACGACCAGTTTTCTTTCTTCACTTCCACCAGATTAATGAAAACATCCTCCAGGCGCACCGATAGTTCTTTGTTCAGGCTTTCGGCGATGGTCTTGTAGAGAAGTTTCTTCTGCTCGACGGTGCGACCTTCGCTCAGGGTGATCTGGATCACCACCAGGTTGTCGGTGCGCTGGATGCCCAGGTATTGCGGATCAAAGACGAAGTGATGCTCATCGTGTTCGGCGAGGATCTGGAAGTTATCGTCTTTGGGCACGCCAATGGTGCTGTGCATGGCGGCGTAGATCAGTTGGCCGATGCGTTTGGCGTAGGTGGGGTCCTGTTGCTTTTTGATTTCGACGCGAACTAGTGGCATGGGATGACTCCAGATCGAGAGTGGGATCATTAAAAATACATTATGAATGACCTTTATCAAGTGCGGGTCGTCGGGTGGTGGTAGACATTGCACAACTCCCTGTAGGAGCGAGCTTGCTCGCGATGGGCGTCAATATTGGCGCGGGCTGCCTGGGTAAGCGCGGTGTCCTGGGGTTTTTCGCGAGCAAGCTCGCTCCTACAGGGTTTCAATCTGGCACCACCGTTCCTCACCTAAGTCTTTGCTTCTGCTCATTAATCCCGGAGAATCGCGCGCTTGTTTCGGCCAGGGCGCTGCCTGTCGGGTACTCCGACGCGTTCTGGCCGGGTGGCAAGTGACCGGAATGTGGAGATCCCACCGGATGAATGATCAGGCCAATAGCGTCAACGAACGCTATGTAGCAGCGACACCAGCGACCCTTTCGAGCTGGAATCGCCAAGACACCACCTGGATGCTGGGCCTGTTTGGCACGGCGATTGGTGCGGGCACCCTGTTTTTACCGATCAACGCAGGCCTGGGCGGCTTCTGGCCGCTGTTGGTCCTGGCGTTGCTGGCGTTCCCGATGACCTTCTACGCACACCGTGGCCTGACCCGTTTCGTGTTGTCCGGCCGTGAAGGTGCTGATATCACTGAAGTCGTAGAAGAGCATTTCGGCATCAAGGCTGGCGCGTTGATCACGTTGTTGTACTTTTTCGCGATCTTCCCGATCCTGCTGATCTACAGCGTCGCCCTGACCAACACCGTGGGCAGCTTCCTCGAACATCAACTGCACATCACGCCGCCACCGCGCGCGGTGCTGTCGCTGGTGCTGATCCTCGGCCTGCTGGCGGTTGTGCGCTGCGGCGAACAGATGATCATCAAGGCCATGAGCCTGATGGTTTACCCGTTTATCGTTGCGTTGCTGTTCCTTGCGGTGTTCCTGATTCCCCATTGGAACGGCGGCATCCTGACCACGGCCAGCACGCTGCCTGAGCCGTCGGCGTTGCTGCATACCCTGTGGCTGGCGATTCCGGTGATGGTGTTCTCGTTCAACCACTCGCCGATCATCTCGGCGTTTGCGGTGGACCAGAAGCGTCGTTACGGCGATCACGCCGAACAGCGCAGCTCGCAGATCCTGTCCCGCGCGCACGCATTGATGGTGGTGATGGTGCTGTTCTTCGTCTTCAGCTGCGTACTGACCTTGACGCCGGCGCAACTGGCCGAAGCCAAAGCGCAGAACCTGTCGATCCTGTCGTACCTGGCCAACCACTTCAGCAACCCGACCATCGCCTTCGCGGCGCCGTTGATTGCGTTCGTGGCCATTTCCAAGTCGTTCCTGGGGCACTACATCGGCGCCAGCGAAGGCCTCAAGGGTTTGATCGTCAAAAGTGGCAAACGTCCGTCGGCGAAGACCCTTGACCGTATGACCGCCGCTTTCATGCTGGTGGTGTGCTGGATCGTCGCCACCCTGAACCCGAGCATCCTCGGCATGATCGAAACCCTGGGCGGCCCGGTGATTGCTTCGATCCTGTTCTTGATGCCGATGTACGCCATCCGCAAGGTGCCGGCCATGGCGCGCTATCGCGGCCAGGCGTCGAACGTGTTTGTGGTGGCGGTAGGTCTGGTGGCGATTTCGGCGTTGATCTATTCGCTGAGTGCGTGATCGTTCGGCGCGGCTCGCGTCGTGCCGGAATGACAGCTACAGTGGCCGTTGCGCGTTATACGTGCAGCGGCTTTTTTTCGCCTGGAGACAGCGGATTGTCTAGCGCCTCGCCTCAAAACCCCTCCGAGCAACCCAATCGATGGCAGGACCTGCTGGCCGGGTTGTCGATTGCCGGTCTGCTGTTGCCCGAAGCGGTCGCTTACTCGAGCATTGCGGCACTCGCCCCCCAGGCCGGAGTCATCGCCCTGTTCGCCGGATTGTTGTGCTATGGCCTATTCGGCACCAGCCGCTTTGCCATTGTGTCGGCGACCTCATCGTCAGCCGCCGTCCTGGCTGCCGCGACCGCGACTCTGGCCAATGGCGACCCGCAATTGCGCTCGACCCTGGCGATCGGACTGGTGCTGATGACCGGTGTATTGTTTTTGCTGGCCGGTCTGTTCAAATTCGGCAGCGTGACGTCGTTCATCGCCAAACCCGTGTTGCGCGGTTTTGCCTTCGGCCTGGCGCTGACCATCATTTTCAAGCAGATCGCCAGTGTGGTTGGTGTGCATCTGAACGATGCCAACCTGGTACGGTTTCTGCCGCAACTGCTCGAACAACTGCCGCAATGGAATTGGGTCGCAGTCGGTGTTGCCGCCGTGGCTTTGGTGTTGTTACGGCTGTTTGCAAGGTTTCGACGCCTTCCCGGCGGTTTGCTGGTGGTGGTGATTGGCATCGCCGCTGGCCATTGGCTGAACCTGCCGGCGTATGGGGTGAAGTTGATCGGGGTGATCGACCTCAGCCTGGACGTGCCAAGGTTTCCGGTGCTGCCGTTCGCTGACTGGTTGCGTCTGGGTGAACTGGCGTTTGCCATGGTGATGATCCTGTACGCGGAGTCCTACGGTTCCATCAGTTCCTACGCGCTTAAACACGGTGATCGCATCACGTCAAACCGGGACCTGCTGGCGCTCGGTGCTTCCAATCTGCTGTCCGGCCTGTTCCACGGCATGCCCGTGGGAGCAGGGTATTCGGCGACATCAGCCAATGAGGCCGCAGGCGCGACCTCGCGCCTGGCCGGTGGCGTGGCGGCGCTGGTGGTGTTGCTCATCGTCTTGACAGTGCTGCCTTTTATCGCCCTGACGCCGGAGCCGATCCTCGCCGCCATCGTCATCCACGCACTGGGTCGTGGCTTGAGCCTGCAACCGCTGGGGCGCTATTTCATCTGGCATCGTGACCGACTGTTGGTGATTTGCGCCGTGGGGGCGGTATTGGTGTTGGGTGTACTCGACGGTTTGCTGGTGGCGGTGGCAATCAGTGTGTTGTTGATGCTCAGGCAAATGTCGGCAGCGGATATCCAGATTCTCGGCCGCATTGATGACAGCCACGATTTTGTCGACCTGCAACGACATCCAACGGCGAAAACGGAACCGGGCGTGCTGATTGTCCGTCCGGGCGAAGCGTTGTTCTTTGCCAACGTCGAGCGGATTCTCGGCGCAGCCTTGCACTTGATTCGGCATTCACAAGCGCCGATTCATACGGTGATTATCAGTCTGGAAGAGTCGCCTGATCTGGATGGCACCAGCATTGAGGCGATGCAGGAGTTTTTTGTGCGTGTGCATCTCGAAGGCAAGCGGCTGATTCTGGCTCGTCTTAAGGAGAAAGTGCTAAGCGCGCTATCGGAGCTCCCCGAAGTGCAGGCCACAGGCGTGATTCTGAGTGGGTTGAGTGTGGACGGTGCGGTGCAGCAGGCGCTCGAATTGAACGCATGACCTGTGGGAGCGGCACCGCCGCTCCCACATTTGATCAATGTACAGGTATAAAAAAACGCCGCTCATCTGACGATGGGCGGCGTTTTTCATTGCTGTGTAACGTTAGGCTTGAACGACCGGAATGTTGGCGTTCGCTGCAGCTTCACGGAACTCGGCGATCTGGTCGAAGGACAGGTAGCGGTAGACATCGGCCGCCATGCTGTCGATCTTGCCAGCGTATTCCATGTACTCCTCGACGGTCGGCAGGCGACCCAGGATGGAAGCCACGGACGCCAGCTCGGCCGAAGCCAGGTAGACGTTTGCGCCGTCACCCAGACGGTTCGGGAAGTTACGGGTCGAAGTCGACACAACAGTCGAATTCGGCTCTACACGTGCCTGGTTACCCATGCACAGCGAGCAGCCTGGCATTTCCATGCGCGCGCCAGCCTTGCCGTAGATGCCGTAGTAGCCTTCTTCGGTCAACTGGTGAGCGTCCATCTTGGTCGGCGGCGACAGCCACAGACGGGTAGGCAGCTGACCCTTGACCTGTTCCAGCAGTTTACCGGCGGCGCGGAAGTGACCAATGTTGGTCATGCAGGAACCGATGAACACTTCGTCGATCTTCTCGCCAGCAACGCTGGACAGCAGACGGGCGTCGTCCGGATCGTTCGGCGCGCAGAGTACTGGCTCCTTGATGTCGGCCAGGTCGATTTCGATGACTTCGGCGTATTCCGCGTCGGCATCGGCAACCATCAACTCAGGGTTGGCGATCCAGGCTTCCATCGCTTGAGCGCGACGTTCCAGAGTACGTACATCGCCGTAGCCTTCGCCAATCATCCAGCGCAGCAAGGTGATGTTCGATTGCAGGTACTCGGTGATCGACTCTTTCGACAGCTTGATGGTGCAACCGGCAGCCGAACGTTCGGCCGAGGCGTCGGACAGCTCGAAAGCCTGTTCGATGCTCAGGTTGTCCAGGCCTTCGATCTCCAGGATGCGGCCGGAGAAAGCGTTTTTCTTGCCTTTCTTCTCGACGGTCAACAGGCCCGACTGAATCGCGAAGTAAGGAATGGCATGAACCAGGTCACGCAGGGTGACGCCCGGTTGCATTTTGCCTTTGAAGCGCACCAGGATCGATTCCGGCATGTCCAGCGGCATAACGCCAGTGGCTGCGGCGAACGCGACCAGACCGGAACCGGCAGGGAACGAAATGCCCATCGGGAAACGGGTGTGCGAGTCACCACCGGTACCGACAGTGTCTGGCAGCAGCATACGGTTCAACCACGAGTGGATGATGCCGTCGCCCGGACGCAGGGAAACGCCGCCGCGGGTTATGATGAAGTCAGGCAGGGTGTGGTGGGTGGTGACGTCGATCGGCTTCGGATAAGCCGCGGTGTGGCAGAACGACTGCATGACCAGATCGGCCGAGAAGCCCAGGCACGCCAGGTCTTTCAGCTCGTCACGGGTCATAGGACCGGTGGTGTCCTGAGAACCCACGGTGGTCATTTTCGGTTCGCAGTAGGTGCCAGGACGCACACCCACTACGCCACACGCCTTGCCGACCATTTTCTGCGCCAGGGTGAAACCCTTGGTGCTTTCGGCCGGTGCTTCCGGCTTCTTGAACAGGTCGAACGGTGGCAGACCCAGCTCGGCGCGAGCCTTCTCGGTCAGGCCACGGCCGATGATCAGCGGAATACGGCCGCCGGCACGTACTTCGTCCAACAGAACCGGGGTCTTCATTTCGAAGGTGGTCAGGACTTCGTCGGTGCCGTGCTTGCAGACTTTGCCAGCATGCGGGTACAGGTCGATCACGTCGCCCATGTGCATGTTGGAAACGTCGAATTCGATAGGCAGTGCGCCAGCATCTTCCATGGTGTTGTAGAAGATCGGAGCGATCTTGCTGCCGAAGCAGAAACCGCCGGCACGCTTGTTCGGCACGTAAGGAACGTCGTCGCCGAAGAACCACAGTACCGAGTTGGTGGCCGATTTACGCGAAGAACCGGTACCGACCACGTCGCCTACGTAGGCGATCGGGAAGCCGGCGTTGCGCATTTCTTCGATCTGCTTCATTGGGCCAGTGACGCCTTGTGCGTCTGGCACGATGCCGTCGCGAGCCATTTTCAGCATGGCCAGGGCGTGCAGCGGGATGTCCGGGCGGGACCAGGCATCAGGAGCAGGGGACAGGTCGTCGGTGTTGGTCTCGCCAGTCACCTTGAACACGCGCAGGCTGATCTTGTCGGCCAGAGTCGGGCGGTTCTTGAACCACTCGCCATCAGCCCAGGATTGCAGCACGCCTTGAGCGTGAACGTTACCGTTCTTGGCTTTTTCGGCCACGTCGTGGAAGGCGTCGAACATCAACAGGGTGTGCTTGAGTTGCGCGGCAGCGACTGGCGCCAGCTCGGCGTCGTCCAGCAGGTCAACCAGGGTCACGATGTTGTAGCCGCCCTGCATGGTGCCGAGCAGTTCAACAGCGCGCTTCTTGTCCAGCAGAGGGGAGGAGACTTCGCCCTTGGCCAAGGCAGACAGGAAACCGGCCTTGACATAGGCAGCTTCGTCCACGCCTGGTGGAATGCGATTGGTGATCAGGTCAACGAGGAAAGCTTCTTCGCCAGCCGGGGGATTTTTCAGCAGCTCGACCAGGCCTGCAGTTTGTTCGGCGTTAAGCGGCTGGGGAACGATACCCAGTGCTGCGCGCTCTTCGATATGTTTGCGGTAGGCTTCAAGCACAGTTATTACCCTCATCAGTGGTCCCAAATGGGTGTCCGGGACGCTCATCCCGAAATTGCCGTACTCATGCGCTGCAGGGCGTTGTGGGCCACTTAGCCAGAATTACCGACAATTCCTTACAGAAGCTGCTTTCAAAGTTTTACGCCTGCAGAACGGGAGCTGATGAGGGTTGGCGTTAGGCTTTTCCCCGCTGGAAAAACCCATCGCCAACACCGCTCTGAAGGAACGACTGTGCTCGTGACGCTTTGAAAACAGCTTCTAACGGACATTGGCGCCTAAAAAGGCAGGCTGATTCTACGGCAAAAAAAAATTAAAGGTAAGTCAGGACCTATTGGACTTTGGTGGCGGTCGTCACCAAAGCCCGCCAGGCCCTGCGCCCCTGCACTTTGAGGGGTGATGAATCTCAGACAAAGGGCTAACATGCCGGCCTGTTTTGCTTTTTCGTGTTCTGCCTACCTATGCCCAATCAGACCATCAAGACGCCGTGCGTCGGCCTTTGCTCCACTGTCTACGGTGACCTGGTGTGCCGTGGCTGCAAGCGTTTCCACCATGAAGTGATTCACTGGAACGGCTACAACGAAGAAGAAAAACGTGCGGTATGGCTGCGTCTTGAGCAGCTGTTGTCCCAAGTGATGGCGGCCAAGGTCGAAATTTTCGATGCGTCGCTGCTGAAAACCCAGCTGGAGCAACGAAAGATCCGTTTTGTGCCGCATCAGTCGGCCTATTGCTGGGCATACCAGTTGATCGCCCGGGGGGCGCGGGTCATCAATAACCTGGAAGCCTACGGGATGGTGCTGCTGCCGGAGTTCCGCGAGTGGAACCTGCCTGAATTGCGCGATGCCATCGATCGGGAGTTTTTCCTGCTCTCCGAGGCGCATTACCACCGGTATATCGCGCCCGGTTTCCTCAAGGATGCGTTTGGCGGCTGAAAAGCTTCGCCAGCAAGCCGGCTCCTACATGAACGCGTACCCCTGTAGGACCTGGCTTGCCAGCGAAGGCGATAGAACTGGCGCCGTAAATCTCAATGCTTGCCGGCAATCTCCTCCAGATGATCCTCAACCTCCTGAGGCTTGAGCACCAACACATCACTTTCCACCTCATCAAGCACCACTTCCGCCGTATTGCCAATCAACGTCCCCGACAACCCGCTACGCGCCACCGTGCCGATCACCGTCACTGCCGCCTGCAGTTTGTGCACCATGAACGGAATCAGTACATCCGCCGGACCTTCCGCGATGTGCAGGTGTTTATCGTCGATGTCGAATTCCGCCTGGAACGCTTTGCACTGTTCGCGATAGCGCGCCTCAATGGTTTCGCTGAGCTGCAGCGTGGGATCGGGTGAAGACAACATTGGAGAAGGATGGGCGCTGATTACATGCAGGTGAGCCTTGGCCAAGCTGGCGATGTCATAGCCGGAGTCGATGATGGAGTTGTGCAGGTGGCGGTGTTCAGGATCTGCGTTGCCGACGTCGACGGCCGCCAGAATCACCTTGTCCTTCCACGAGCCGGCGGTTTTTACCAGCAGCACCGGGGTCGGGCAGTGGCGCAGCAACTTCCAGTCCGCGGGGGTCAACAGCGCCTTTTTCAGCGCACTGTCGGGAAAATGCTGCTTGACCACCAGACCACAGCCTTCCGCCTGCTGCACATCGACGATGGTTTCATGCAGGCTCTGATTCCATGCCTGCTCGGTGGTGACGCTGTAACCGTCCTCGAGCAAAGCGGCCTTGAGCACGCTCAGCATGGCGCTGTGATCATGCCTGGGGTCACACACCAGCAGATGCAGATGCGCCTGGGTCACGCCGGCAATTAACTTTGCCCGTTTGAGCGCCAGGCTTTCCGAGTGTTCGGGTTCGATGACCACCAAGATGCTGCGTATGGCTTGCATGAGCGGGATCTCCTGAAAATGAAAAAAGCACGGCGTTGCACAACTATAGTTGCTGCCCGTCGACCGGTGTGTTGATACATATCAACGCCCGGCGACTGGTGGTCTGTCGGCAGGCCGGTATAATCGGCGCCCTTCGTTTTAGACCTTTTATCCCGTGGGCCCCATGATCCTTCCCGAAATTCACGAATTCCTTGGCTGTCGCACCCCTGACGGCTGGATCCAGGCCGCGCTCGCCGATCAGGAAACCCTGCTGGTCGACCACAAGAATTGCGAATTCAAGGCGGCCAGCACCGCGCTGAGCCTGATTGCCAAATATCACTCCCACGTCGACCTGATCAACATGATGTCGCGACTGGCCCGGGAAGAGCTGGTGCACCACGAACAAGTCATGCGCCTGATGAAAAAGCGCAAGATCGAGCTGCGCCAGTTGTCCGCCGGGCGTTACGCTTCGGGGCTGCGCAAAGTGGTGCGCAGTCACGAACCGGTGAAGCTGGTGGATACACTGGTGGTCGGCGCGTTCATCGAGGCCCGCAGTTGCGAGCGTTTCGAGGCACTGGTGCCGCATCTGGACGAAGAACTGGGCAAGTTCTACTTCGGCCTGCTGAAAAGCGAGGCTCGGCATTTCCAGGGCTATCTGAAACTGGCTTATCAGTATGGGGATGCCAAGGACATTGCTCAGATAATCGATAAGGTTCGTGCTGCAGAACAGGAGTTGATTGAGTCGCCGGATGTGGAGTTTCGCTTTCACAGTGGTGTGCCAGCGCTTGCGTCGGTCGCCTGATCAGAATGGAAAAAGCTCCGTCAGTCCCGATCAGACTGACGGAGTTTGCTATTAACGTATATTCGGAGTCAGTCGGCCATCCGGCTTGAAGTAATCAGTACGAACCTCTGCGGAAATGCGATAACTCAGGTCCATGTTTTTGCTGCATAGCGTGAACGGGAATTCTTCGGCTTTAAACGTAATGCTCACATTTGTAAAAGAATAATCTTTTTTGTCTATGGTGCCGCAGTCTAAATCCTTGATTGGGCTTTTATAGTAATAAATTCCAACATTGAATGGCAGTTCCTGTTCGAATTGCAGGCCATAGGTTTTGTCGGGGAAATAGACATAGTTTGGCTCCAGTGGAACTCTGACTGGTATGCTTTTTACAAGTTGAGCTGGAAGGATCAAAGTGCTTTTCAGTCGCTCGGTGGTGAGCGTTTGTGCTTCAGATTCAATACCTGCAATGCAAACAAAATGCATGCCTGGTTCCTGGGCTACTGGCGCTCTAATAACTGCGTCGGTTGCGCTGCTGCTATTGCTGTAACCATTGGGCAGGCTGCATTGCATGGGGTCGCGTACGGTTTTGAATCGATAATAAGGAGTGCTCAAGGAAAAGTAAGCGCGTAAATTTGTTTTTTCCGCGGTTGGGGATACAACTTTGTATCGCGAGCGATTGTCCAAACCCGTCACTTTGAAAGTGCTCTCAAATGTGCACGAGTTTGAGGAGGTAGTGAAGACACCTTCGCTGAAGCAGCTCCCCAATGAATCGACGGGGGCGCCATATTGAGTCTCTGGTGACCATTCGGGCTGACCATTTTTTACTTCGCACGGGGCATCGTCGAAGCATTGTTTATCGATAGTCGATCCATATGTATTTTTCGTCAGCACACTGAGAATGTTTCCGCTCTTGCGGTCAAGTACGGGAGCCCCTGCGGAGTAAAAATTCTCTTCCTTGCATTGGTTTTTCAGGGTGTTCAGGTAGATGCGGTCCCCTTCGATCAAAGGTGCCCCGTAGGTTCCTGAAGACACGCTTTTACGCGCAGTCCCGCTTCCTGATGTTTATTTCCAGTACCGAAAACCAGCACGTCGCTGGGTGCCTTTTGCACTTGCGGTGCCATTTTGATCGGTGTTATCCCATCTTCCAGTAATGTGGCAAGAGGAGACTCCAGCTCCAGGATCGCGAGATTGATACGTTCGTAATTTGTCCAGGTTGTTTTACGGATTTTATAATTTTTATAGCCGTCCGGTGTGTCATTGAAGAGATTGAATCTAACCGTCTCTGGTACGGGTTGTGGCTGGAGTATGTGAGGGGCGAATCTCACCCCTATTGCACACTCTGCCGCGGTCAGTAAATAACCAGGGCCCACAGCATTATTATTTTTGTCTCGAGTGTCCAGCAAGCTGGCGGTGCATTGTGGATCGTCTCCCCAATAAATTTGCCCGATGCCGTTCCATTGGTTGTACTCGTTGTTTTGGTTATTTAAATATACCGAGTCAGTTCCATTGATCAGTCCCTTGCCGAGATCTGTCGCAGAAATGTTTACCGATAAAAATAACGACCCGGTTAGTAAGCATGTGATTGCCATGTGCCTGTTGTTCATAACCATTCCTTGGTTGTTTTGTCAATGATAAAGCTAATGAGAGATTAATGGAGTTTGCGTTTGCAAGTCAGACGGTAAAAGTTTCGGTAGGAGACAGCAAGCTGCCAGGAGATTACTGGTAGGCTGAATAATATCTGTCTATTTCAAGGAACTTGCCCTCGCGAATCAATACGATGCAAATGTTAAAAACTCTTAAGAAAATGAAAGGTTACTGAAAACCGGCCTTCGCGGCCGGTTTTTGCTGCCCGCCTTACCCGTCCCGGCACTAATTGGCGGCATAATGCGGCCCATTCACTCAAGGGTTGCAAACATTCGTTATGGAAAACCTCGGTTTTGGCAAAGTACTGTTGGTGGAGGACGACGAAAAGCTCGCCGGGTTGATCGCGCATTTCCTGTCGCAACACGGCTTCGAGGTGAAGCAAGTACACCGTGGCGACCTCGCGCTGGCCGTGTTCCTCGATTTCAAACCGAATATCGTAGTACTCGATCTTATGCTGCCGGGCCAGAGCGGCCTGCACGTTTGTCGCGAGATCCGCAGCGTATCCGATACACCGATCGTTATCCTCACGGCGAAGGAAGACGACCTCGATCATATTCTCGGCCTTGAATCCGGGGCTGACGACTACGTGATCAAACCGATCAAACCTCCGGTGCTGCTGGCACGCCTGCGTGCATTGCAGCGTCGGCAAACCCCGGATAGTGGTGTGAGCAACGCTCTGGAGTTCGGCCACCTGAGCATCGACCGCAGCTGCCGCGAAGTGCGGCTGGCGGGCGAGGGCATCGAGTTGACCACCATGGAATTCGAACTGCTGTGGCTGCTGGCCAGCTCCGCTGGCAAGACCCTGTCCCGCGATGACATTCTCAACCGCATGCGTGGCATTGCCTTCGACGGCCTCAACCGCAGTGTGGATGTCTACATCAGCAAGTTGCGCGGCAAGTTGAAAGACAACCCCCGCGAGCCGGTGTGCATCAAGACCATCTGGGGCAAGGGTTATCTGTTCAATCCGTTTGCGTGGGAGTTGTAAATGCTGCGGCTATTTTTGGGGTTGTACCTGGTGCTGGCGGTGGGATTGGTGCTGGCATTGCAGACTGTCGAACACACCTTCAACGCGCTGCTCGATAACCAGATGCAGGCGTATAACCGAGAGGCGGTTCGGGGCAGGCCTGGTCGCTGGTGGAGCAGTTGCGTGAGCTCGACGGCCCCGGGCGGGAGAAGCAATTGCTAAAGCTGCGCCCGCATTACGGCTTGGGCCTGAATCTGGTGCAGTCCGGTGAAATGGACCTCGATGATCAGGAAAAGGCCTTGTTGGCCGAAGGAACGCTGGTGATCCGGCAAAACTACACGCAGTTCATCTGCTCGATCGACGGCGGAACCCAACTGCTGAGCATCAAGTTGCCGGCCGAACCGAGCCTGATGCCGTTCTACATTGCCGGCGCGTACGTGATGCTGGCCGGTTTGATCGGTGTCGTGCTGTTTTTCTGGGTGCGGCCGCACTGGCGCGATCTGGAGAAACTACGTCTGGCGGCCGAACGTTTTGGTGACAACGACCTGTCGGCGCGCATCCAGCTGTCAAAACGCTCGAACATCCGCGACCTCGCCGAACACTTCAACCTGATGGCGGCGCGCATCGAAGGCTTGATCGCCAACCAGCGGGAATTGACCAACGCGGTATCCCACGAGCTGCGCACACCGATTGCGCGGCTGTCATTCGAACTCGACCAACTCAAGCAGCAACCTGACCCGAGCCAGAACCGCGAGTTGATTGCTGACATGTACGCCGACCTCGGCGAGCTGGAAGAAATGGTTTCGGAACTGCTGACCTATGCGAGCCTGGAGCGCGGGGCTACGGTCATCACCCGGGAAAACATTCAGGCGCCGAGCTGGCTCGACAGCGTGGTTGGCAGTGTGGCCCTTGAGGCTGAAGCGGCCGGGGTGCAATTGCTGATTGTCGAGTGTCAGGTTGATGAGGTTCGCATCGAGCCGCGCTTCATGGCGCGGGCGGTGATCAACCTGCTGCGCAATGCCATACGTTATGCCAAGGACCGGGTCGAGGTGTCGCTGGTGCGTAACGGTGACCACTACGAAGTCCGGGTCAACGACGACGGTCCGGGCGTGCCGTTGCACGGTCGCGAGAAAATCTTCGAGCCCTTCTCGCGCCTCGACGCCAGCCGTGACCGACGAACCGGTGGTTTCGGCCTGGGTCTGGCACTGGTCAGGCGTGTATCGCAGTCCCATGGCGGGCAAGTGGAAGTGGCGGACTCGCCGTGGGGCGGGGCGTCGTTTCGCATGACGTGGGCGCATCTGGATTAATTGTGTAATTCTGCAGGACGCCTTCGCGGGCAAGCCTCGCTCCTACAGGATTTGCGCTAATCCTGTAGGAGCGAGGCTTGCCCGGGAAGAGGCCATCAGCCACACAACAGCTTAAAAGGTGTACTGCACCTGCGCAGCCATTGAAGTCTGCATCCGCCGCTCGACAATCGGACTGTCCGCCGCGTCACCCGCCAGATACTGCACCGCCAGCACCGTCGAAACACTCCACTGCTCATCAAGCGGCAATGACCAGGTCAGATCCGCCCCGCGACTGACCAATCCGCCACGAGTGTCATGGGCCTTGAACTGACTGCGCGACGCCTGCGCCGTACTGACGCCATACCAGGTGCGCACATAGTCGCCATCACCAAACTGACTATTGAGGCTGCCCACCACCTTGCCGT
Organism: Pseudomonas sp. ERMR1:02; assembly: GCF_002277815.1. GTDB lineage: Bacteria > Pseudomonadota > Gammaproteobacteria > Pseudomonadales > Pseudomonadaceae > Aquipseudomonas. The sequence continues at coordinate 50,988 of NZ_NKJI01000024.1, read as the reverse complement.
AATTGCCGTCATAGAAGGGTGCGCTGATGCTCAATTTCAAGCGGTTCCAGGCCGAACCAGTGTCATGGTCGTCATCGTCCTTTTCCAGCGCATGCTCAAATTCCGCACCGAGAATGATCGGGCCCATGTGATACGTCCCATCAAGGCCCAGCACCGGGCGCGACTTGATCGAGCCCATGCCGTTGAGCTCGTCCGAGCCCTTGAAACCGGTTTTTCGATCCTTGCGCACGTCACTGGCGCCGATGTGCACGCTGAGGCCGAAATCATCATTGTCCAAGGCCCAGCCCAGCCCCTTTTCGGTGTCGATAAATATTCCATAAGGGCTGACGATCTCACCGCCAACCAGCGGCGCCACCACTTGTTCTTTGCTGCCGCTGTAACGCGGTGCGCTGGCGGCACCGGCGCGCAGGCTGTAGCGCCAGTCTTCGGCATGCGCTGAGTCGAAGGGCAGGAGCAGGCAACAAGAAGTCAATGACAGACACAACGAACGGAACATGGGAGCACCCTTGGGGAAATTGGATGCCCATGCTAGGTAGCTGCCGATTCGCAGTCTTTGGCAGCTTTGTCGGGAAACTGTCAAAGACTGTGAAAGGGCCTAGCGACTCAACCCCAGGCGCTCATGCCAGTCAGCGATGGATTCTTGCGGATACTCATCAAATTGTTTATCGCCAGGCTGGATATCAACTTCCACCCAGGGTGCTTTGGAATCGAGTGACAGATGCGTGTGTTCCGGCGGTATCGGCAGCGGCGTGTCGATGGCCGACGCAAACGGATGGATCAGCTCCGGCCATTCGGGGCTGAACAGCCACAAACCTGAGCCACAAACCGAGCAGAAATGCCGCTCGGCGCTGCTGCGGTGGGCACGCTGCTCGCCTTCGCCCTTGAGCAGTGCATGATAGATAGCGACGTTCTTGCGCCCGCGTACTTTCAGGCTGTTGGCATCACCGGCAATATTGATCGCATACCCGCCACCGCCCTGGGTCTTGCGGCAAATCGAGCAATAGCAGCGTTGATAAGGGTAGGGGTGGGCGCTGGTCAGGCTGAACGACACCGCGCCGCAATGGCAGGAGCCTTCGAGATGCATGGTGATCTCCGGTGGCTGAATTTGCTTGTTTCAGACTAGAAGACATCTGCTGGTAGTGCCGCCGCCATCGCAGGCAAGCCAGCTCCCACAGGTTATGCGCCGAACACAATATTGCTGTTCACATGCGTTCCCTGTGGGAGCAGGCTTGCCTGCGATGAACGATGACTCGGTCCCACGGGACGCCCGCCGATGGCCGGTTCAGCATGTGCGACTCGAAATTGAGGGCTTTTTTGTAGTGCTTGACTTGTCCTGAATAAGGGGCAAGTCCAGGCACTTACAGTGGCAAGGTATTGCAGTGCTTGATCTCCTTGAGCGAAAACCCGGTGTACATTTCCTTGATATTGCCGAGCGTACGTATGCGATGCATGGCGAGTTCATGGAATGCCTCCATGTCTTTGACGACTACCTGCAAGAGGTAGTCGTATTTCCCCGACACTTTGTGACAGGCAATAATGTTGGGCAGCGCCAGAACGCCCGCTTCGAAATGCTCCATGGCGTCCTCGGAGTGACTATCGAGGGTGACGCTGATGAAAGCAAAAAGTCCCAGCCCCATGGTCTTTGGGTTCAAGTGCGCGTGATACCCGACAATCACTTCCTCTTCCAGGCGCTTCAGGCGCTTCCAGCAGGCTGGCGCTGACAGGCAAACACGAACGGCGATCTCGGCGTTCGTCAGGCGACCATTCATTTGCAGAATTTCCAGAATCGAACGATCAACCTTATCCATTTCCGCCATGTGTTCTCTCCCTTTAACAATGAGTACGCGGTAGGGCGATTGGCCCCATCCCGCAGGTCCTTGATCAAACATCCATTTCTAGAACCTAAAAATATTAGAAAGAAAATTACATAAAGAAAACATTTTGGATAATTAACGTCTGAAAAAAAATTAAATACAGACCCGTTTCGAAGCTAATTTTCGAGGCGCTGAAATACAATTTCTTGTCGTTTCCGACACCCAAGCCACTGGCTCTGACAACAAAAATAAGTAACAACGGAGGCAATATTGAGCATTTTCAGAACAAAAGACCTGGACGCAATGATTGCTGCTGCCCGAGCTCCTGCCGGGTTGAAAAAAGTGCTGGGGCCGATGGATCTGGTCTTGATTGGTATCGGTGCAATCGTGGGGACGGGCATCTTTGTATTGACCGGAACCGGCGCATTGACTGCGGGACCGGCCCTCACGGTTTCATTCCTGATAGCGGCGTTGGCCTGTGCATTTGCAGCGCTCTGTTATGCCGAGTTCGCTTCATCTGTACCGGTAGCAGGCTCGATTTACACCTATAGCTACGCGACGCTGGGAGAGTTGGTGGCCTGGATGATCGGCTGGGATCTGATGCTCGAATACGGACTGGCCAGTTCGGCTGTGTCTGTTGGGTGGTCGGGTTACTTCCAGTCCCTGCTGAGCGGATTTGGGCTGAGTCTTCCGGTTGTGCTTACGGCGGCTCCAGGCTCTTTGCCCGGTGTGGAAACCTGGTTCAACCTACCCGCGCTGGTGATTATGCTGGCAATCACCTGGATGCTTTCCATGGGCATCAAGGAGTCCGCGCGCGTAAACAACGTGATGGTGATCATCAAAATCGCCGTGGTGCTGCTCTTCATCGCCGTGGGTGTGCGACATGTTCAGCCGGCTAACTGGCAACCTTTCGCTCCCTTTGGTACCAGTGGCATTTTGAGTGCTTCGGCCTTGGTTTTTTTTGCTTTTATTGGTTTCGATGCGGTTTCCTCTGCCGCCGAAGAAGTGAAAAAACCGGCGCGTGACCTCCCCATCGGTATTATCGGTTCCTTGGCCGTTTGTGCGGTGTTGTACGTTGCCGTTTCAATGATCATGACCGGCATCGTGCCCTATGCCCAATTCCTTGGCGTTGATCATCCGGTCTCATTGGCGTTGCAATATGCCGGTGAAAGCTGGGTTGCCGGGTTCGTTGATTTAGGCGCAATCGTTGGCATGACGACCGTCATTCTGGTTATGGCTTACGGTCAAACCAGGATCATCTACGCGATGTCGCGCGACGGACTGCTTCCCCAGCGCCTTTCCAGGGTTCATCCACGATTTGGCACCCCATTTTTCGCCACCTGGATGGTCGGAATAGTCTTCGGGCTGATCTCGGCCCTGATTCCGCTGAACGTCCTCGCCGAGCTGATCAACATCGGTACGTTGGCCGCATTCAGTCTGATCTCGGTGGCAGTGATCGTATTGCGCAAGACCCGACCCGATCTCCCTCGCGCATTCAGATGCCCTGGCGTGCCCGTTGTTCCGTTGCTCGCCATCGCGTTCTGCGTAACCTTGATGACCTTCCTCAAGCAGACGACCTGGCTGGCATTTGGGGCGTGGTTGGCAATTGGCCTGGTGATCTACTTCGCCTATGCGAGGCGCCGCTCGTTGTTGCATTAATCCTGCATTTCGTCAGGTTTCTTTGGAGTGTCAATCGGAAATTGATTGCCACTACCTATAAGGGAACGCTACAACTGGCCGATACGCGTTACGGTGTGCCAGTCAGTTAACTGACTGGCATTAGCCGTTCGAGGACCCTTTTTATTAGATAAACAAATTTGCGCCGCCGGCAACTCTCCGAGCCTTGGCGCAGCTCTTTCTCACACCGTTACCGTTGCTAAACCCAGGCAAATGGCAACAAGCTACGACGGCTCAGTTTGGATCAATCTGCTGCATATGCATGTCAGACATTCGTATGCCGTGCACTTTCAGCTTGGAAAATTCTCCCTGATCGGATGCTGGCTTATTGCTGTCCATGGATAAACTTCTGGAGTTGTTCGCGGGGCGCACCTCTATGCGCCGAGAAACCGTCAACCACCTGCAATGCAGCGGCTACGACGAGCTCCCCCTCGCGCTGAACGGCTGTTGCACTCTGGCTACTTCAGATCAGGCATCATCGTGTGCCAGTGAGGATGACAGTGAACGATAGGCGTCCACTTGCTGGAGAAGCACCTTAGCCTTGTTTTCGGTAGCCTCGGCTGCATCTGCGCCAGCAATGAATCGAGCTGGCGGGGCTTCGCTACTGGCAAGCTGAACAATGGCGACTGCCAGTTTCGCAGGGTCTCCACTTTGCGTACCGCTCAGGCTGCTTAAGGCTTTGACGGTTTCAAGCGTCTTTTCCACGTAATCTTCGATTGCCGGCTCTACGAAGGTAGTGGAGTCAGTGCTGAGTAGCTCGGTACGAAAGAAGCCAGGCTCGACCAGCATGGTCTTGATGCCAAATTGCTCAACCTCCGGGGCCAGCGACTCCATCCATCCCTCGACCCCGAATTTGCCCGCTGCATAGGCGCTGCAGAAGGTGCCGCCGACGATGCCTGCGGTGGAGGATACGGTCACCACCAAGCCAGACCGTTGCTTGCGAAAAACGGGCAATACCGCACGTGTCACGTTCATGGGGCCGAATAGCACGGTTTCGATCTGGCTACGAACATGGTCGGGCGTGAGCTCTTCAAAGAACCCAGCATAGAAATTGCCGGCGTTGTTGATCAATACGTCGATCCGGCCAAACTCGCTGACAGCAGCTGCTACAGCTACCTTTGCATCCTCAGGATTGGTGACATCGAGCTTCACCGTCAGAAGGTTTTTGTGGGCACCTACGGCAGCCTCCACCTTCTTGGGGTCGCGTCCGGTGGCGACTACGGCGTGACCTGCAGTCAAAGCCACTTGAGCCAAATGGACGCCAAGGCCTCTGCTTGCGCCAGTGATGAGCCAAACCTTTTTGTCAGCCATACGATTTTCCTTAGAGGTTGAGGATCTTATGTCTGGTCTGGCCGGGGCCCCGTATCGCCCGGTCACCAGGACGATCCATTCTCTCGTTCAGAAGGTGCGAAGGTTTGCATGGTTTGGGTAAAAGATTGCCTAAAACGACGAATCGAATCGCCGTCAGCATCATTGCCGGAAGCCGGCGGCTTAGATCAACAGCATTTCAATTGGAACAGGCAACCATCCCATGGAATGGGCAGTCCGCCCTCGTGTCTCCCACGACATCATTTTCGACGGAGCCACGTCGCCAGAATGTAGCGTTACCAACCGCTCTTGCCCGTGGGAAAACAGGTCGAGGACGCGCAGGGAAAATACTGCAATACGTAGTTACGAACATCTTGAAATATCAGGCGTGTAGGCACCGCGTCACTTAGAAGCTCGTCAGATAATGCAATTTGTCGCTCTTATCAGGCAAAAATAAAAGGGGCTGTCAGCTTCATAATCCACTCAGCCAATTTCGACGTGGATAGATCAATGACCTCTCTGTTTTCACCCTATCACTTAAAAGATGTCACGCTGCGCAACCGTATCGTGGCTTCGCCGATGTGTCAGTACCAAGCTCATGACGGGCTGTTGTCCGATTGGCACCAAACCCATTATGAAACCTTGGCCAAGGGCGGTGCGGGTTTGGTAATTGTAGAGGCTACCGCTGTTTGTCCCCGGGGGCGCATCACTCCCGGAGATGCCGGGATATGGAGCGACTCTCACATTGCTAATCTCGCGTCCGTTGCGTTGGCCATCAAGGACGCCGGAGCTGTCCCTGGCATACAGCTAGGTCATGCGGGACGCAAGGCTGGGTGTACCCCACCTTGGCTTGGTGGGCATCCACTGCCGGAATCTGACTCGCAGGCTTGGCAGCCCGTTGCCCCGAGTGCTCTGCCATACATGCCCGATTCTCCCCACATACCTGGTGAAATGACTGTAGACGAGATTCGACGTACCCAGGACGACTTCATGCACGCCGCATCACGGGCTTTCAGAGCAGGGTTTGACTGGCTGGAGTTGCACTTTGCACACGGTTTTCTCGGCCAGAGCTTTCTGTCTTCCAAGTCCAATACACGCTCGGATCAATACGGTGGATCGCTGCCCAATCGTGCGCGGTTTTTGCTGGAAACCATCGATGCAGTGAAGAAGATATGGCCAAGTAACCTCCCGTTAACTGTCCGTTTTGGTGTTGTCGATTTCGGAGACAATCTTGAAGAATCCATGGCGGAGTCAATTCAAGTTCTTCAATGGTTGAAAGACGCTGGGGTGGACTTTGTAGATTGTTCTCTCTCGCTCGCAACAGCTTGTGAATCCGTGCCATGGGGGCCCAACTTCATGGTGCCATATGCCGAGCGTGTGCGCGCCGAGACTGGATTGCCAGTAGGTGCAAGCTGGATGATCACTGACGCCCATGAAGCGGATGGATTCGTGCGAGATGGTCAGCTCGACCTGGTCTGCTTTGCACGGACGCTGTTAGCCAACCCCCATTGGCCATTTCAAGCGGCTCGCAAATTGAACATCCCGGACCCAACCTCTGTACTTCCGACGCCATACGCCTATTGGCTGCAAAACTGGGCTGGTTGAATCTTCGCGGCGCTCCTGACTCGACCTTATAGATTCGGGAGTCAGCGAAGCGTATGTCGGCCCTCGCATAGTCTCTTTTGTCGCTGGATAGCTTAGTTGGAGAGCATCCATGAGTCGTTCACCGTACCCAGTTGGATTTACCCAATCAGTTGAAATCGTAGTCCGTCCGCTCATTGTTCCAGCGCTAGTTAGCGTGCTTTCAGCGCGGATAGATCAATTCACTCGCACCTACTCAGGGTTTATCGGGGCGCTCGTGCAGGTGAGCGAGCAGCAGGATGCAGTCCACATGCAGCTCAACTGGGTATCCAGGGAGCACGGTGTAGAAGCCTTGGCAAAGGCAAAAGACGGTGAGCCGGATCTCTTCCAGATTGCGAGCGATTTACAGGCCAGCGCCATGATCTTGCGCACCTTCATTGTTGCCGCCGACATACGGACTCGATGCTGAGCCGGCTTTTGGGGATGGCACATACGCTCGTTGTTTCGAGCATTGGCCTGCTCCGTAACATCTTGTTGCGGGCACCATGCCTAAAAAATCTCCATCGGATCAGGCAACAAACCCCGCCGATCAGGCAATTCTCGCGGCCCTTAGCGAAGCATACTCAAACCTGGAATTGGCGCTTGTACTCGCCGGGCTAAGCGCTATTGGATTTTATTGGAGAGGCCACTATGGCAGACCGTAACAGGTTTCAGCTCACGATCAATGGCGAGCATTGGGCCCTTGAACTCGACTCTCGTACCACTTTACTGGATGCCCTTCGCGAGCATGCCTCTCTCACGGGAACCAAGAAGGGATGTGATCAGGGGCAGTGCGGGGCTTGTACGGTGCATGTCGACGGCGAGCGGGTATTGAGCTGTCTTACCCTCGCAGCACAGGTTGAAGGGCGTAACGTGACCACCATTGAAGGGTTAGCTCAGGCTGACGGCACTTTACATGCCGTGCAGGCCGCCTTCGTGGAGTTCGATGCCTTCCAGTGTGGTTACTGCACTCCTGGCCAAATCATGTCAGCTGTTGCTTGCATACGTGAAGGACACACGGGGTCGGACAATGCCATACGTGAGTACATGAGCGGCAACATCTGCCGCTGTGGCGCATACCCGCACATCGTCACGGCAGTGCGCACTGCAGCGGCACGTTTGCAGGAGGGCAAGGCATGAGAGCCTTCGATTACGTTCGTGCCAACGATATCAGTACCGCGCTCCAGGAATTTGGTCTCCCCGAGACTCGCTTCCTGGCAGGGGGAACGACATTACTCGACCTGATGAAGTGTGGAGTTGAGCGTCCAGCACGCTTGGTCGACATCAGCCATCTACAAGGTTTGAGCGATATCATTGTCGGCACTCAGCGGATCCATATTGGTGCCTCGGCGAAGATGAGCCATGTTGCAACCCATGCTCAGATCGAGAGCCAGGCGCCCGTTCTGAGTGAAGCCCTGTGGCGTGCTGCCTCCCCGCAATTGCGCAATATGGCTTCGATCGGCGGCAACCTTTTACAACGTACCCGGTGTACCTACTTTCGCGATCCTGCGGCCTACCCCCACTGCAATAAGCGCAACCCAGGGTCTGGGTGTGCGGCTCTCAACGGGATTAACCGCAACCATGCCGTGCTGGGGGTAAGCGATGATTGCATCGCCATCTATCCCGGTGACTTGGCTGTGGCATTGGTTGCTTTCGATGCCAAAGTTTTAATTCGTGGTGCGATAGATCGCCAAGTGGCGGCAGATGACTTTTATCGGTTACCTGGAGCCCGCCCAGACATTGAGCATGATCTGGCCGCAGGAGAGATGATTGTCGGGGTGGAAGTCCCCATGGTGCCAGCTCTCAAACGCTCTCATTACCTCAAGGTGCGTGATCGCGCTTCCTATGAATTTGCTGCCGCCAGCGCAGCAGTCGGTGTCGAATTTGAAGACGATGGCCAAACCATCAAAGATGTCCGCATTGCCATGGGTGGAGTAGGCACGAAGCCTTGGCGAGCACGTGAGGTCGAGCAAGCTCTTATTGGTAAGCCGTTTACTGAGAAGGTACTGCGTGATGCAGCTCGTCATACCGTCGATGGTGCTCAAGTTCGTGAGCACAACGCCTTCAAAATAGTGCTGGCACCCCGCGTTGTCGCGCGAGCACTGATGACCGTCGGAGGCTTGTCATGAACGATCTCTTCAACCCGAAAATTGATCGGCGGACACTGCTGAAAACTGCCGCTGCAGGATCTGCTGTCGCGTACACCGGCCTCGTCTTCAACCCGTTGACCGGGGAGGCGGCGCCGCTTATTGAGAAAGAGCCGAATGGCTCTCTTGGTGAGCGCGCACCCAGGCAAGAGGGCGGCCTTAAGGTGCGAGGTGAAGCGCGCTATGCCATTGAGCATGCCATCGACGGCATGTTGTACGGCGTGGCGGTGCAATCGACCATTCCTGCCGGGCGGGTCGCTGGTATCGACACTGGCCTGGCCGAAAAAGCGTCCGGTGTAGTTGCCATCTACACGCATCTGAACCGACTGGCGATTCAGCAAGCCACACCTTTTATTAAGGGCGGAGCCGCCACCGAAAACTTCACACCTTTGCAGGATGACCTGGTGCGCTGGAATGGTCAGCATATTGCCTTTGTAGTTGCTGAAAGCTTCGAACAAGCCACTGAGGCCGCGAGCTTGGTCAAGGTCAGCTATGAGCAAACCGATGCGATCATTGACCCGGATGATCCACGCGCAAAGCCTCAGCCCACTGATGATCTTCAAGCCAAATGGGGCGACGCGATATCTGCCCTGGCGTCAGCTGCGGTCAAGGTAGAAGGCGTCTACACCACGCCCCGCGAGTACAACGTACCGATGGAGCCCCATGCGTGCATAGCTCATTGGAATGGAGACAATCTGACGGTATACGAGTCGAGCCAGTGGGTGGGCGGTGCCCGCAATGTTATCGCTCAGTGGATGGGGGTGGACATGGCAAACGTCCGTGTTATTTCTCCATTTATCGGTGGTGGGTTTGGTTGCAAAGTGGCGCCACACCCGCATGTCGCTATGGCCTGCGCGGCATCTAAGGCATTGGGTCGGCCTTTGAAGGTGTCGCTGACACGTCCACAAACGTTCACTGGGTACGGTGGTCGGCCTCGCACCAGCCAACGACTGGCGCTGGGTGCCACGAAGCAGGGCGTGCTTGTCTCGGTGGTGCATGAGGGTTGGAACGAGACCGCAATTGACGATATTCATTTGGAGCCAAGCACTTCAGTGACGGCGCTTATGTACGCCACGCCTAATATGCTCGCTCGCCACAGCATTATTCCGGTGAATACCGTCAATCCAGGTTGGATGCGTGCACCTGGTGAAAACATCAGCACCTATGCGCTTGAAACAGCCATGGATGAACTGGCCTATGAAGTCGGGCTCGATCCCATTGAGTTAAGGCTGCGCAATTGGGCCTCTCAAGATCCGAAAGCCAACATCCCGTGGTCGACACGGCGTCTTAGGGAGGGCTATGCCGCCGGTGCTAACGCATTTGGTTGGGGCGGCCGGAATCCGCAGCCGCGCTCAATGCGCGAAGGTCGCGAGCTGATTGGTTGGGGGATGGCAGCAGGTACTTACCCGGTCTGGCGTACCCCCGGAGAAGCCAAGATCATCATCCATCGAGATGGACGCATCGAGGTGTGTAGTGGAGGCACCGATCTGGGCACAGGCACCTACACGATCCTTGCGCAGACCGCCGCCGAGGTACTGGATGTTCTGACGAGTTCGGTCAAGGTAAGCCTTGGCGATACAGATTTGCCCCGTGCACCCGTCGCGGGAGGCTCGCAGCTTGCGAACAATCTTACTGGCGCCGTGTACAAGGCGGCGAAAGTCGCACGCAACGAACTGCTGCGGCTCGCCACAACCGACCCGAAGTCGCCGCTTCACGGTATGGATATCGGCAACTTGGTGTTCAAGAACGGACGCATCAAGCCCTCACAAAGACCGGGCGACGGCATAGCGTTGCCAGATCTGTTGAAGGCGCTTGGCAAGGATCGATTCGAGATATCCTCGGACACTTTCAAGGCAGGCGCTACGGAGGCTGATCGCGACGCGGCAGCGCATGGGTTTAGCCAGATGCAATCGGCGACAAGCGGTGGAGTATCGGCCCATAGCTGGGGCGTGCATTTCGTCGAGGTTCGGGTGGACGAGGACTTCGGTACGGTCAGAGTCAAGCGTATGGTTGCCGCGTTCGATAGCGGCAAGGTGTACAACCCTAAGCTTGCCGAGAGCCAGTGGATGGGCGGCATGATCATGGGGCTTGGTCAAGCCTTGTTTGAGGCAGGTCACATTGACCGGCGTGACGGTCGCGTCGTAAACGCAAGCTTGGCTGACTACGTCGTTCCAGTGAATGCCGACGTCCCTGAAATCGTCACGATCGATGTCGGTATACCGGATTTAAAGGCCAGTGCACTGGGCGGCAAAGCGGTTGGCGAGCTAGGAATCGTAGGGGTGGCGGCAGCGATAAGTAACGCGGTTTACCATGCCACTGGAAAGCGTATTCGCGATCTGCCGATTACCATGGACAAGCTGCTTGCCTAATCGATGAAGAATCTAGATATACAGGTGATTGAGCAAGCATCAAGGTGGCTCGAACAGGGTGAAAACGTGTGGCTTTGCACCGTCCTGTCGACCTACGGATCAGCTCCCCGTGGCCCTGGAGCGATGCTTGTTGCTCTGCGATGCGGCGACTTCTGCGGATCGCTGTCGGGTGGCTGTGTAGAGGAGGATTTTCTGGAGAGGCTCGGTCGCGAGGAGTTCAAGGCTTGCAACCAAATCATCCGCTACGGTGAGGGCGGGCTTGCTCCTTCCTTAGAGCTACCCTGTGGCGGCGTGCTTGATGTGCTCATTGAACACTTCGAACCTGACTGCCAGAGTCATGAGCATTTTGCGAGGCTTTTGAGCGCTCTGCAGGGCCACCAGTTGATAGTGCGGCATGTCACGTTGGGAACACGCCAGGTGCGTATTGAGACTTGCTCCATAGGGTGTGCCCCTGTCTCTGTTGGGACTGATCATGTACGTCTGCGAATAGGTGCGGTGCGACGACTTCTGATTGCAGGGCTATCACCGGTAGCAGAATTTTGCGCCAGTTTTGCTGTAGCCCTGGGATATGAGGTTGTCGTGTGCGACCCGCGTACTGAGCTGACAGCGAATTTTCAAGTCCCAGGCGCAAAGCTGATCGAGATGCACCCAGCAACCTATATTGCTCAAGGAGGCTGTCACGATGCTACTGCGGTTGTGGCACTGACACATGACCCCCGTCTGGATGACCTGACGCTTCTGGAGGCAGTGATGACATCTGCGTTCTACATTGGCGCCATGGGCTCACGGCGTACCAGTGAAAAGCGCCTGGAGCGGGTCAGGCGCATAGGAAAGCTGGACGATGAACTTGTCGAGCGCATCCACGCCCCGATTGGATTGAACCTGGGCAGCAAAACACCTGCCGAGATCGCGCTGGCTGTCATGTCCGATATCGTTCGTGTGAGTAACGGGATTGTTAAAGGCGCACTTTAGCGTCGGGATTTGGGAAATGACTATGAACGCTGCTTCTAAAAATAGTCTCACCAGCAGTGCTACAGGCCATCTGGCAGAACGTGTAGGGCAGATCATTCGAACTGAGGGCGACCATTACAGCAAGGTTCCTGGTCTCAGCTTCCACCGCCGTAATACGGTGACTGTCCCCTTGCACTGTATCTATGGGCTTGGGCTTGGCCTGACTCTGTAAGGGAGCAAGCAGGTCATGGTGGGGGAGGAAGTGCTCACTTACGGCCCCGGACAGTCCATGGTCACAAGTATCGACATTCCCGTTATTGCGAATGTGACCGAGGCAAGCATGGCTCGACCATTCCTCGGCATGATACTGACATTCGATAGCGCCATGGTCATGCAAATCGCGGAGCGTTTGCAGCTGTCTCAGCGAATGAAAGATGAAGGATTTCGCCCCGTCACCGTCCAGGTTTTGGACGCAAGTCTGCTGGGCGCGCTGGAGCGTCTGGTGGGGCTGCTGGACGAACCAGGCTTGATTGATTCCCTGGCGCCTCTGATCACAGAGGAAATCGTCATACGTCTACTGAGTGGAGCCCATGGCTCACAGCTTCTGCATGTCGTCAGTGCCGGCTCACCCAGCCAGCATATTGCCAAGGCCGTGGCGTGGTTGAAGCTCAATTTTCGCCAGGCACTCAGGATGGATGATTTGGCTGCGACGGCTTACATGAGCCCCTCCACATTCCGCCAGCACTTCCGAGCGGTGACCGGAATGAGCCCTCTGCAGTACCAGAAGCAGCTCAGACTACAGGCAGCTCGGCAAATGATGTTGAGCCAAAATGTGGACGCAAGCAGTGCTGGTGGGCTCGTAGGATATGAAAGCTCCTCCCAGTTCAGTCGTGAGTACAGCCGGCTGTTCGGGGAGCCGCCGCAGAGAGATATCAAGCGCATGCGCGCTAACTAGAATTGACTTCGTTTGGATTTAACAGGGTGCTGGATCTGCACCGCTCCTCAAGAACCTCGATTTAGTTTACTGACTTCCTCAGGGCGTGAAGCAGTCGTTGCAGTTGCTAATCTGCGCGCTGCTCGTTGGGATGCCCATCAGCCAGTGCAATGCTATCCAAACCATCCACTCAGCAACCCTGCGCCCAACGCGACTAACGCGGTATTCAGACAGGCCAGCGCGAAGCCAAACCTTACCAGTTCGCCTTCTTCCGTAGCCTGGGTTTTAGCAAGTCCCAGGATCAGCATGACGATCGACAGAGAGCCCAGTGCTGCATGCCCTGCGGAGCTGTTCTGTACCGCTGCCAACAATAGACGAGATGATTCGGGCAACATCGCGATAGCCGGCATGAAGATCGCATTGCCGCCAACATTCGACCCGGTCATGTAGCCTGACAGCGCGCCAAGCATGGCAACCATCGATGTCGCGGCGGTAGGCGACAGGCCCGCCAGCAATTGCATCAAACCCGCCAGGAAGCCGGCCTTCACCATCATCTGCGACATCGCGAGAAAGAAGAAAATGGTCAACAATGGCCGCTTCGCCCGCGCCGCCAACGCAGCAGGCATGCAGACGTCCGGCCCTGTCTGGCGTTGTGTATTGCGCGTGTGAAACCCTAGCCCGATCAGCACCAGAATCAGTGCCAGGCCAGGTGAAGCCAGTGGTTTCCAGATGACCTGGGCGCCCTGTACGACCCAGAGATCCTGCCAGGAGGTGATCGTCCACACCATTTTCAACGCGATGATGGAGACAATCAGCAACAGATACGGCCATGCCTGACGCGGCCATTGCACCGCACCGCGCTCGCTATTGCTGCGACGCAGTCGCCACAGCCCGGCAAAGAGCACAGCAGCTGCCGTCACCAGGCCCGCCGCAACGCCGGCCACTTCCGGCCCGATCCAACGACTGGCACCGTAAAGCACACCCACGAACAGCAGCCAGAAAGCGCCCAGTGCCCTCCATTCCCGCGACTCACAAACGCCAGCCAGATACAGCGCCATCGCACTGAGGCCCAAAAAAACCGGTGCGCTGGTCAGTGCCGAGGTCGAAGCCAGCGCGGGGGCGTCCAAGTGAGCCAGGGAGGCGCCTATGACCGATGCCAGGCCCAGCGTTCCCCACGGCATGATTGCCATGCCGGTCAGTGCTATTCGCAGCGCGACCCGGCGCTCGAAGAGGCTGAGCAGCAGGGGCACCGTTGCGATCAATGACACGCCGAAGCCGGTCATCGCTTCCAGTAACGGTGCCAGCCCGAGGACAATAAACACTGCCTGATCCCCCCGTCCCAGGCCCAATGAACGCACCCATTGACTAACCGCCAGGTTGACACCGAGGCGTTCGATAAAAATCACGAAGGCCAGACCCGGCACGATCACGAAGGCCGTACTCGCAAACAGCACAACCGTATCTTGAGCGGCGGCCATCATACTACCCGGGCTCCACGCGTCTGCAGCGCCGACGAGCCAGAGCATAAGGACGAGTAGCGTGCCGGCGATGGCGGCATGAACGGGCGGCCGGCGCAGCACGACGAGCATGGCTGTCACCAACAGGACTGGGGAAAGATGAAACAGTGCGAGCATGCCAATAATATCCTGTGTGAGTCCCGACAAAGGCTGCGTATGCAGATTGCAGGCAAGATAATATTTCTCGTGACTAGATAAAGGGTCGCAGTTTTCTGGTAGTTTTCGAGAAAATTTCTCGCAGGCCTCCCATGGTAAAAAACCACGCTGACTCTGAACCGTTGGATAAATTCGACCGTGCCATCCTTGACCTCGTCCAACGCGACAACACCACGCCGCTGCGCCTGATGGCCGAGCAGGTCAATCTTTCCACGGCTGCCGTGCAGCGCCGCATCAAGCGGATGGAAGAAAGAGGTGTCATCACCGGCAATGTAGCCATCGTCGACCCGACCGCCGTAGGAAGGCCGATCACGATCATTGTGGAAGTGATGGCCGAGCGCACGAGCATCGAGGCACTGGAGGCAATGAAGTTGCACTTCGCGGTGCCCGAAGTTCAGCAATGCTACTACGTCACCGGCGAAGTGGATTTCGTGCTGGTGTTAACCGTTGCCAGCATGCAGGAATACCAGGCATTGGCGCGGCGATTGTTTGCCGAAAATGCCAACGTGACCTGGTTCAAGACAATCGTGGCGCTGGATCGTGTGAAAGTAGGGCTTGATGTACCGAGCGTGCCCGGATAACGAAGCGTGCTGCGGCCTATGGCGGCCCTGAATCTGCCCTGATTTTTTCCTAAGCCTTCCCCGCAATGTCCTCCACTGTCAGTGGAGGTGATCTCACCGATCACCGATACCATCCATTACGCCAATGCGATTACCGTCGCAGACACCCTGATCGACCGGGCGATTCGCGATGATCCGGGGACTTATCCATCAGCGCAGGTGCGCGCGTCGCTGTACAGCAAATATGACAATGGCAAGGCGTTCAACCGGGCGTTGATTCGGGCGTTCAGTCGGTTGAAGTCGGGATTGTCAAAGGACCGAGTTGATGTGGCGACTGTTCTGGCGCCTTCGCGAGCAAGCCCGCTCCCACATTTGACCGCATTCTCATGGGAGAACTCGGTCAAATGTGGGAGCGGGCTTGCTCGCGAAGAACGATAACGCGGTCTAACGGGTGGGCACCCGCCACAAATACCAGGAAGCCACCGTCCGATACGGACTCCACACCAACCCGATCTCAATCATCTGCTTACGCGTCGGCTGCACCTCCAGCCCCTTGAGCCGTCGATACCCTTCGCGCACACCAAAATCATCAGCCGGCAAAATGTCCGGCCGCTCCAGGCTGTAGATCAACAGCATCTCAACCGTCCAGCGCCCCACGCCGCGTAGAGTGATCAGGCGCTCGATCAGTGCTTCATCGTCCATGGCCAGCGCCGTGGCGTAATCCGGCACCACGCCATCCAGCGCGGCCTGGGCAATGCCCTGAATGGTCGCGATCTTGCTCGCGGAAAACCCGCAGCTGCGCAGTTGATCGAAATCCGTGGCGACTATCTGTTCAGGCCTCGGAAACGACACCGACGGGAACAACGCCAGCAGGCGACCGACAATCGCATCGCCAGCCTTGGCGTGCAGCTGCTGGTAGGCAATCGCCCTGACCAGCGACTCATAGGGGTCGCGGGCGGCATGAGGTTGATGCAGGCACGGGCCGATGGCGTCGATATGCCGACGCCAGTCCTCGTCGAGCGACGATAAAAACTCGCTGGCTGGCTGGTAGCTGTCGGGCATGGGCTCAGGCTTTCCCGGACGGTTTCAACAGCGCGTTGACTTCGCCATAGGTAAGAGCCTTGATGCCATGGTTGTCGAATTTGCCGGTCTGCAGAAAGCTTTGAGCCACTGAAGCCATGGCGCCATAAAGAAATTCGGCGATACCTGAACCGGCGCTCAGGCGACGCACGCCGATAGCCTGCAACGCTTCAGGCGACGGCAGGCCAGGCAACCCGAGCACATTCAACGGCAGTGTCGTGCCTTTGCACAGTGCTGCGATCTCGTACTCCGACGTAACGCCCGCCGCGAACAACCCGTTGGCACCGGCCGCTTGATACAGCGCGGCGCGCTTGAGGGTTTCCGCCACGCGATCTTCGGCGGGAACCAGGCTCTTCAGGTACACATCGGTGCGCGCGTTGATAAACAGATTCACGTTGCGACGATCGGCGACCTGTCGCGCGATTTCGATCTTGTGGGCGAGCAATTCAGGCGGGGAGGCACCGTCCTCGATATTGATCCCTACCGCACCGGCGGCAATAACCGCGTCTACCACCTCTGCAACATGAGCCAGGTCATCGGAGTAACCGGCCTCGATGTCCACGGTCAACGGCACCGAAATCACCCGGGCGATAGATTCGACCGTCGATACCAGGCGTTCAAGGGGCAGGGCGTTGCCGTCCGGGTATCCATGAGCCCAGGCCACCGCCGCGCTGCTGGTGGCCACCGCCTTGTTGCCAAGCTGCTCTACCAGCCGCGCCCCGGCGGCGTCGGCGACGTTGGTGAGGATCAGCAGACCGTCCTGATGCAGTTGATGAAGTTGAGTGTCGAGCCTGTCCATCGAATTTCCTTCCTTATGAAAAATACGCGGGGATCAGAATGCGAGCTGTTGGGTGATTTGCACCGCTGCGTTTTCCAGCCTTAGCAGATATGCCTTACGCGGTTGGCCTCCAGCGTAGCCTGTCAGAGAGCCGTCGGCACCGATCACCCGGTGGCAGGGCAGCACGATAGATAGGCGGTTGTGACCGTTCGCCAGGCCTACCGCGCGGCTGGCGCCGGGCTTGCCCAGCAGGGCGGCGATAGCGCCGTAGGTGGTGGTCTGGCCGTAGGGGATTTTCGCCAGCTGGGCCCAGACCTGGCGGGAGAACTCGCTACCAGGCATGTGCAGGGCCACGCTGAACTGGGTGCGAATGCCTGAAAAATAGGCGGCCAGTTGCTCTTCGATTTGCTGCAAATGTGCGTTATGCCCCGGCGCCACGGCGTAACCGAAGCGGTTTTGCAGGGTCTCGACTTCGCGAGTGAGTGAAGGCTGGTCGAGAAACTCCAGCAACACCAGCCCGCGACGTTCGGCCATGGCGATCATCGGCCCCAGCGGCGTGGTCAGCCGGGTGAACAGCAAGGGTTCACTGTTGGCGGCGCGGCCAGGCGTGATGTGGAAGGACTTTTGAAACGCATCGCGAAAACCGCTCAGGGATTCATAGCCCGAGTCGTATGCCGCGCTGTCGATGGAGTCGCCCTGTTTGATGCCGCCCAGTGCCACGCCCAAGCGCCGGGTGCGCAACCAGGCATGAAAGGTCATGCCGAAATGCTGTTTGAACCAGCGCCGCAATTTCAGCGGTTCGATGCCTTCTGCCAGTAACTGGGCGTCGGTCCAGCGTTGCTCGGGATCGGTGTCCACCGATTTGAGCAGCCGTTGTACCCAGTCCGGCGCAATGTCTGCTGCATCCAGCGGCTTGCAGCGCAGGCAGGCGCGGTAACCTGCCGACAGGCATTGCTCGGCGTGGGCGAAAAACTCGACGTTCGCAGGCTTCGGCTTGCGCGCCGTGCAGCTGGGCCGGCAAAAGATCCCGGTGGTTTTAACCGCCGTAAAAAACACCCCCTCGTAGGCGGTGTCTCGTTCGAGCATGGCGCGGACCATCTCGGCGTGGGGCGGCAGTAGCGTGTGTTGTAGGTTCATGGACGCAGCATAGGACGGGGTCGGGAGCGCCTCCACCGGAAAATCGACAGGGAATTCCCCTCATTCGCCATGAGATCACTGCAGTTCAATGTGGGAGCGAGCAGGCTCGCTCCCATTCACTTCTCTGAAACCCCTGCGTACTAAGCAGGACGTGGTGCTTCAACAGGCGGGGTGCCGTCGTGAAACATTGTCTTCAGTTGAGCTCGCAGTTCCGGTGAGTCGGTGTGCTTGTGAACTTTGACTGCATGCTGTGCGGCAGCCTCAAGCAGTTCGTTTTCAGAGTCTGCGGACAGCGCGACCGAGCATTTGGAATCGCTCGGGAACTCGCGGCAGTCGATGTATTTGCGCGCCATGATGTTCTCCTCCCTACGACGAAGGCAGGCCGTGGCCTGCGTGAGCGATCGCTCGACGCGTTACTTCCATACATCAAACACGATTGCATACCACATCGAGTGTGCCGACTTTTGAAGTATAGGCCTGCCCGGTGTCAGGGTAGTGGTACGTTTGAAACCAATCAGGCACGCCGAGCCATCAGCAGCACCGAAGCCGCCGCCGACAGCAGTCCAGCGCAGCAACGGTTGAAAATCCGCTTGCCCGACGGTTTGGCGAACCAGCGGCGCATGTGCAGGCCCATATACGCATAGGCCGCGATAGCGATCCATTCCAGCACCAGGAACAGCGCGCCCAGCACCGCGAATTGCGGCGTGATGGCGCGGGTGGAATCGACGAACTGCGGCAGGAACGCGGTGAAGATCAGGATCGCTTTCGGGTTGCCTGCTGCCACCAGAAACTCCTGCCGGGCCAATGCCCACGTGCCCACCGGCGCGCCGGTCACGGTTTTTTCCACGCCGGGATCGGCACGCCACAGTTGCCACGTGAGGTAGAACAAGTACGCCGCCCCCAGAATCTTGATCCCGTAAAACAACAGCTCCGAAGTTTGCAGCACCACCGCCAGGCCCGCCGAGGCGAGGGCGATCATCGCGGCGAACGCCAGCAAACGGCCGACCCCGGCCACACACGCGGTACGGTAGCCGTAGCGGGTCGAGTTGCTGACCGACAGCAGGTTGTTCGGGCCTGGCGCCATGTTCAGGGCGAAGCAGGCCGGAAGGAAAAGGGTGAGGGTGGCGAGGTCCATGGGTTGGCTCCTATAGCGAGAGCCGTATTTTTATCACGGCTGTCGAGGGGACAGCCTCGTACAGTCATGACCACAAGCGCCATAGCAGTCGCTACTGGGAGAAAAAATCTACTTTCTCGAGCGCTTGACGAAATGGACTTGCCTGTCCATCATGGACTTACAAGTCCATTGTAGACTCAATCGTATCGCATGAATTCGGATTCGACGTTCAGTGCTCGAAGACTTACAAATTCCGGCGCTGAGTTTCCATATCGGCTTGCCATGAATTAATGAGTGACGATCATTTTCGAAGGGAGAAATGAATTCATAGCCATTGAAGAAACCTAAAAAAATAAACAAAAAACAGGTCTGCTATCAAAAATTATCTGGAGCTCTACAATGAATAACAATTCGAAGAAACGAACATTTGTATCCTCAATGCCTCTGTTACTCGCAAGCCTGGTATGGGCAACAGTCAGTCATGCCGAGCCTGCTTTTCAGAAGGCGAGTGAAGTTGACGATACGATGCGCTCTCTCATGAGTCAGCAGAACATTCCGGGCGCAGTAGTTACGATCCTCAAAGATGGAAAGCCGCTCTATACCGCGGCCTATGGAATCAGTAATCTCGAAACCAAAACACCTGCAACGACCGCGACCGTATTCCAGTCAGGATCGGTCGGTAAAATGTTTACTTCCTCCGCGATCATGCTCTTGGTTCAAGACGGCAAGATTAAGCTCGATGACCCTATTGCCCCGTTTTTTCCTGAAGTCAAAGGCGTGTGGGACGGCATAACCATACGACAGGTCATGTTGCAGCGCTCCGGCATACGTGACTATGAGGAATTCAACAGTATCGATATCAAGCAGAATTACTCCGACGAGCAGCTCATTGGTCTTCTTTCATCCAAGGCGCTGGATTTTCCTCCGGGTACTCAGTATCGCTACAGCAATTCTGGCTACATTGCGCTGGGAATACTGATCAAACGGGCAAGCGGAAAATTCTATGGTGATCTCCTTCAGGAAAGGCTATTCAGTCAGTGCAATATGAAAACGGCACAGGTCAATGTGCTGAAAAGCATTATCCCGAACCGTGCGGCAGGGTACGTTTCCAATGAAGGCCCGCTTGAGAATCCGGGACCAGTCGCCCAGACTCTGTCTGAGACCGCCGATGGAAGCTTGTTGCTGACCATAAATGACCTGGCTGCATGGGATGCCTGTCTATCAAATAACAAACCACTGACTAGAGAATCTGTTGCTACCGAGTGGGAAGTGCCGTTGATGCCCGACGGCACTCAGCCAGTCACCGGTTATGGAACTGGCTGGCGTAACAATGTTGTCAACGGACATCGGGTAATTGACCATTCAGGATCGTTCCAGGGTTTTCGCGCGCACTACGCCCGATTCGAGAATGGTCTCTCGGTCGCCTTGCTGACAAACCTTGAGTCCGCACGTGGCAGTTATATCGTCAGGCGGGTCGCAGGCATTATCGAGCCAGGTCTATTGCCACTCGAAAAAGAAATTGCAGGGTCCGCAGCAGAGACTCAAAAAACCAAAAGCGCGATTATTGCACTTATGAATGGGAGCAATGATCCATTGTTGGGCAGCGATATTCACAAGGTTTTTGACAATAAACACGTCGAGGAGATCGAGTCGTCTTTTATTAAAGTAACCCCCGATACTAATCTGGTGCAGGTGAATGAAGAAAAGGACAATTCGGTCACTCTGCGTACTTATAAGGCAACGGGAAAAAAAGTTAACTACATTAACGCTGAGTTTGCAGATAACAAGATTGTCGGTCTGAAGTTTTCTGCCGAGTAGTTAATAGTAAGTGCGTTGTGTTTCAGCGGTTAAAAATACTCCGTAGTAAACACTGCGGAGTATTTTTATCCGGGATTTACCGGCAGCGGTCTAAAGAAAAGATTCAGGGCTAGCGAGAAAACTTTTTCGCCCCGGCCACACAAAAAATCACCGCCACGGTCACTCCAAGCATGCCGATACTGACGTGCTCGTGAAGCAGAGTCGCCGCCAGCGCCAGGCCAAAAAACGGCTGCAGCAATTGCAGTTGGCCGACGGCGGCAATTCCACCCTGGGCCAGCCCGCGATACCAGAACACAAAGCCGATCAACATGCTGAACAGCGACACGTAAGCCAGGCTGAACCAGGCAGGCGTGCTGATGCCGCTGAACGACGCCGGCATCCGCCACAAACTAAGCACCGCCATGACCGGCAACGCCAGCACCAGCGCCCAGGAAATCACCTGCCAGCCGCCGAGCGTGCGAGACAATTTCGCCCCTTCGGCATAACCCAGACCGCAAGCCAGGATCGCCATCAGCATAAGGATATCGCCTTGGGGGACGCAGTCAGGCCTTGGGCAACGGCGAAGCCGACCACCAGCAGGCTCCCCAGCACCGAGAAAATCCAGAACACTGGTCGCGGGCGTTCGCCACCGCGCAAAACGCCAAACACGGCCGTCGCGAGCGGCAACAGGCCGACGAACACGATGGAGTGCGCCGACGTCACGTACTGCAACGCCAGCGCAGTCAGCAGCGGAAACCCCACTACCACGCCCAAGGCGACGATGGTCAACGGCACAATTTGATTGTGCGCAGGGCGTTTTTCCTTGAACAACAGCAGCAGGCACAGCGCGAGAATCGCCGCGATAGTCGCGCGGGCCACGGTCAGGAATACCGGATCGAACTCCAGCACCGCCACCCGTGTCGCGGGCAGTGAGCCACTGAAAATAATCACGCCGATCAGGCCGTTGATCCAGCCGCTGGTACCGCTTTCCAGCGCCCGGTTTTGCAGGTTCGAAGTCCGTTCCATTTCGCTCACGCTCAAAGTTTGATTGCACGAAACCCATCGTATGACCGACTATCGATACAATCAAAAAATTGTCATGGATACATCTCGACATGTCTAGATCCCGGTACAAATCGCTGGTTGATGCCTTTGCCGCCGACATCCGCTCAGGGCGTCTGCCACCCGGTACGCGCCTGCCGACTCATCGGCAACTGGCCAGTGAGCAAGGACTGGCGCTGGTCACCGCAAGCCGGGTTTATGCCGAGCTTGAGGGCATGGGTCTGATCAGCGGCGAAACCGGGCGTGGGACTTTTGTCAGGGAAACATCACTACCGCCTGGTCAGGGCATCTCGCAGTCCGTGGTGGCGGCGGGGATGATTGACCTCAACTTCAACTACCCGTCGTTGCCCGGTCAGGCCGACCTGTTGCGCAATGCCCTGCGCCAGCTCGCGTTGTCCGGAGACCTCGAATCGCATTTGCGCTACCAGCCCCATGCCGGGCGTCTGCATGAGCGGGCCTCGGTCGCGCGTCATCTGGGCGAACGCGGCCTGAATGTGCCGGCCGAACAGGTGTTGATCGTCAGTGGCGCTCAGCATGGCCTGGCGGTGGTCATGATGACGCTGCTCAAGCCGGGTGATGTGATCGCCGCCGATGCCTTGACCTATCCGGGGTTCAAGACACTGGCGGAAACGCTGCACCTTGAAGTCTTGCCCATTCCTGTCACGGACAAGGGGCCTGATTTGCAGGCGCTGGAAAAGCTGTGCCGGAGCCGGTCGGTTCGGGCCGTCTACTCGATGCCGACCTTGCACAATCCCCTGGGCTGGGTGATGGACGCCGATCAGCGCGAGCGCTTGGTGTCGATTGCGCGCCAGTACGACCTGACGATCATCGAGGACGCGGCCTACGCTTTTCTGGCCGAAAACGCGCCACCACCCCTGGCTGAAATGGCGCCGGAAAGAACGGTGTACGTCTCAGGTTTATCCAAGAATGTAGCCACCGGATTGCGCGTCGGTTTTGTTGCCGCACCCAAGCATTGGATCGCGGGATTTGAACGCACAATCATGGCGACCACCTGGAACACCCCAGGCGTGATGACGGCCATTGCCACGGCCTGGCTCGACGACGGCACCGTCACCAGACTGGAGGCGCAAAAACGTGCCGACGCACAGGCCCGCCAAGCCATGGCTCGCGAGGTATTGGCAGGACTTGGATACATCAGCCATCCGTCTTCGTACTTCATCTGGTTGTCGTTGGCCGAAGACGCCCGGGCCGACCAGATCGCCATGGCGTTGATGCGCGAGCAGGTGTCGGTGTCGCCCGCCGAGCCCTTTGCGATAACCACCCATGTACCGCACGCCATCCGCCTGGCGCTAGGCTCGGTGGACATGGTTTCGTTGCGCGAAGCGCTGGTGAAAGTGAAGAGGGTGGTTGGCTTTTATTCTTAGCAGTACTGGGTGGTGGTCAGTTCAGAATGTAGGAGCTGGCTTGCCAGCGATGGTCGTCAACGATGACTCGTATTGACTGGCTTCACGTGTATCTCTTGGGTTCTTCGCTGGCAAGCCAGCTCCTACAAGGGGCCGAGGCATTAGGCGCGCAGGGCAGTTTTCTTCAATACGTGCACCGGAGGGCTCTTTACCTTGAGGCCTGGTTCAACTGACAGGAAGAAGGTGTGCGATGAGTCTGATGATGTCCATGGCGGCGTTTGCGCTGGTTGCTTCGATAACGCCGGGGCCGGTGAATATCGTGGCGTTGAGTTCGGGGGCGCGCTTCGGCTTTCGCGCCAGTCAGCGGCATGTGGCCGGGGCGACCCTGGGGTTTGTCCTGCTGCTGGTGCTGATGGGGCTGGGGTTGCATGAGCTGTTGCAGCTTTGGCCGGCCATGACCCAAGTGGTGCAGTGGGCCGGTGTGGCGTTCCTGTTGTACATGGCATTCAAACTGGCGGCGGACAACGGGCAACTTGACGCGAAGGACTCGGGCCGTGCGCCGTCGATGCTGTACGGCGCGGTGATGCAATGGCTCAACCCCAAAGCGTGGCTGGCCTGCGTGGCGGGTATGGGGGCGTTTGTCGCTGATGGCGAAGCGCGGTTGGTGTGGCAGTTCGCGGCGGTGTATCTGGTGATCTGCTACTTGTCAGTCGGTTGTTGGGCGTACGCCGGGACGTTTTTGCGCGGTTACTTGAACAACCCGGCGGGGATGCGTTGGTTCAATCGGGGGATGGCGTTGATGCTGGCCGTGAGTGCCATTTATTTGTTGATTCCGTAGACCTGTAGGAGCCGGCTTGCTGGCGAAAGCGGTGTGTCAGGCGCCATCCATGTTGACTGATACGCCGCTTTCGCCAGCAAGCCGGCTCCTACATACAGGGCGCCATTCACTCAGCCGCGATATTGTCCAGGTGTCGCCGCCAGATGCTGCTTGAACGCCCGCTGAAAATGCGCCTGGTCGGAAAATCCTGCTTCCAGCGCCACATCGGCGATCAGCTTGCCGTTGCGCAATTGATCCCGGGCGAACTGGATGCGCTGGTTGACCAGGAAGGCGTGGGGCGTCATGCCGTAATGCTGCTTGAAGGCTCGTATCAGATAGGACGGTGACAATTGCGCCTCCTCGCAAATGTCTTCGAGCTTGAGCATTTGCGTGCAGTGATCGCGGATGAAGTCGGCGGCGCGTTCCAGTTTGAAGTTGGGCTCGCGCAACGGTTGATCGACCGGGTTCAGCCGTAGTTGCACCTCGGTGAAAAACTCCACCGCTGCGCTGTGCTTGCGCAGGAAATCCTGCTGCTGATCGACCAGGACTTCATACAAATTGTTCAAGCCATCAAACAGGTAGGCGTCCGGCTTATGGGTGACGGCAAAGCGGCGAAACGCCAGATCGTCGCTGAACCCGAGCTGATGCTGCAAGTCGGTGAGCCATGCGGCGTCGACATAGAGCATCAGGTACGACCAGGGCTGGTCGTCAATCGGATTGCAGGCGTGGACATCACCGGGGTTCATCAGCACCACGGTGCCGGCACTGACTTCGAACTGCGATTGCTCATGGACATACGTACTGCGCCCGGCGGTGATCGCGCCGATGGAAAAATGCGCGTGGGAATGTCGGGTGTAACAGACCTCGCGCCCGTCGGCGATGGAGCGCGCCTCGATGAAGGGCAGGGCGTCATCGCGCCAGAAGCGCGGGGCCTTGTCGGTGTCCTTGGGCTTGGCGAGCTTCATGGTCGATCCTTGGCTGGTCAGCGCCTGAGTGTATTAGCTCTCACCGTCAAAGGCTCGCTTGAGCGCGGCAATATCGAGTTTTTTCATTTGCAGCATCGCTTCCATGGCACGTTGGGATTTGCTCGTGTCGGGGTCTTTCATCATGTCCATCAATGCCACAGGCACGATTTGCCACGACAACCCGAACTGGTCCTTGAGCCAGCCGCATTGTTGAGCCTGAGGCACGCCGCCGGCTGACAGGGATCCCCAGAAATGATCGACTTCCTCTTGGGTCTGGCAATTGACCTGAAACGACACCGCCTCGCTGAACTTGAACATCGGACCGCCGTTAAGGCCAGTGAAAGTTTGCCCTTCGAGCTCGAAGCTGACCGTCATCACCGAACCTTCGGGTCGCCCGTGGAACTCGAAACCGGCATGGCCATAATGGGTGATCGCAGTGATTTTCGAATGGTCGAAGATCGAACAGTAAAACTTTGCAGCCTCTTCTGCCTGATCGTCGAACCACAGGCAGGGCGTGAGTTTTTGAACATGTAGCATGGCGGGTCTCCCTGGCAGGTTTTTGCATGCTGGATTATCAGCGTAGCCAGCCTCCGGTCGCCTGGTTGTGCCGTAGATCGCCAAGTGGGCATAAAACTGCTCTTCGTAGGAGCGAGCTCGCTCGCGAAAGACCCGAGGACGCCGCGTCCAGTCAGGCTGTGCGCGTCATCTTGGCCATCATCGCGAGCAAGCTAGCTCCTACAGGATTGGCATTAGTCAATATGACT
Organism: Pseudomonas sp. ERMR1:02; assembly: GCF_002277815.1. GTDB lineage: Bacteria > Pseudomonadota > Gammaproteobacteria > Pseudomonadales > Pseudomonadaceae > Aquipseudomonas. The sequence continues at coordinate 25,057 of NZ_NKJI01000024.1, read as the reverse complement.
GCGCGCCGAGTCGAATTGACCCGTTTTTTGGAGAGTCTTTTTGACATGTTCATCTCAAAGGCTTGATTCGTATGGGGTAAATATCTGGCACGAGACTTGATACATCCAACGTACAACTGAACTGCACAGGACTACGGAAAATGTTCGATTTCTTCAGCAATCCTCAGAATGTTCCGCACCTTTGCAGTCGTGTGCTCGGCGTCGGCATGGCGATGCTGGTGGCTGGGGCGCTGGCCTGATGCGCAAACTGGTCGCGGCACCTGTCTTCAGTCTTGGTTTTCGCCCGTTCTTTCTGGCGGGGGCCATGTTCGCCGTGCTGGCGGTGGCGATCTGGGCACTGTGGCTGTATGGCCGCTTGCCCGGCGCACAGCCGGTGGGCGGCATGCTGGCCTGGCATCGCCACGAAATGCCGTTCGGGTTTGCCGTGGCGATCATTGCCGGGTTCCTGCTGACGGCGGTGCCGAACTGGACCGGTCGACCGGGGCTCAATGGCTGGCCGTTGATCGGGCTGATGTTTGTCTGGCTGCTGGCGCGACTGGCTTGGCTTATGCCGATTCCTTGCGGATTTTTGCTTCTTTTGCAGCTGCCTTTTTTGCCGCTGCTGGCCGCGGTGCTGGGACGTGACCTGGTGGCTGCCGGCAAGCGCGACAACTATCCGATCCTGCTAATGGTCATGTTGTTGGCCGGGTGTCAGGCCATGACGCTATGGGGCATCGCGACCGACGACGTTGGCCTGCAACGACGTGGGGTGCTGGCCGCTCTGTGGCTGGTGGGCGCGCTGATGAGTGTGATTGGCGGGCGAGTGATCCCGTTCTTCATTCAGCGTGGTTTGAATCGTCCGGCACAGCCTGCAGCCAATCCATGGCCGACCCGGATCCTGCTGGTGAGTGGTTTGCTTGTGGCGCTGACGTTTGCCCTGGGAATGAAAGACGTTCCCCGGCTTTGGCTGGCGGCGCTGTTTGTGCTGATGGGCGTTTTGCATCTGCTGCGGTTGTGGCGTTGGCACGATCGGGGCATGTGGCGCGTGCCGCTGTTGTGGTCGCTGTATCTGTCCTACGTCTGGCTGGCGGTGGCGGCTTTCGCCATGGCCTCGTGGCATGCAGGCTGGATGCAGCAACAGAGTCTGGCCACTCATTCGTTGGCGGTGGGCGGTGTGGGCGGATTGATTCTGGCGATGATTGCCCGGGTCAGCCTGGGTCATACAGGGCGAGCGTTGCAGCCTTCGAAAGCAATTGTCGTGGGGTTTGCCTTGGTGCTGATGGCTGGGCTGTCGCGGGTGTTGCTGGTGCCGTTTTCCGGGTTTGGGTTGGGGGTGTCTGCATTGCTCTGGTGCTCGGCGTTCGGACTGTTTCTGCTGCGTTATACCGGCATTCTTTGTAGGAGTGAGCTTGCTCGCGATGTTCGCCAACGATAACGCGCCCCGCTTGAATGACCGCGTTGTCCTGGCGTTTTTTGCGAGCAGGCTCGCTCCTATGGTGACCGGTGGTCGATAGACCTCGGCTTGCCGGGCAAATTGGACTTAGCTGTAAAGACAACCCGAGGCGCACGCACCCGCCGTCCGTAGGAGCAAAGCTTGCTCGCGATAGCGGTGGCTCAGTTGTCATCAATGTGGTTTGTGCCGACGCCATCGCGAGCAAGCTTTGCTCCTACAAAAAACGGCGGACCTTCGCAATGCTGACCCTCAACATCAATGGCAAGGACCAGGAACTCGATGTCCCCGCGGACATGCCGCTGCTCTGGGTCCTGCGTGATGTCGCGCACCTGACTGGAACCAAGTTCGGCTGCGGCATGGCCCAGTGCGGCGCCTGCACCGTGCACATCGACGGCGCGCCGCTACGTTCCTGCATCACGCCCGTCACAGCCGTGGCCCATGGCCAGAAAATCCTCACCATCGAAGGGCTGTCGATTGATGGTTCGCACCCGGTGCAGCGAGCCTGGGCCGAGCTCGATGTGGTCCAGTGCGGTTACTGCCAGTCCGGGCAAATCATGTCGGCGGCAGCGTTGCTGGCGAAGATCGCGCAACCGACCGACAGCGACATCGATCAGGCGTTGTCCGGCAACATCTGTCGCTGCGGCACCTATCCAAGAATTCGCGCCGCGGTCAAACGCGCCGCCCAATTGGCTTGATGGCCATGAACAGCCTCAATCTGCTGTCACGAAGAGGATTTCTCAAGGGCAGTGTTGTGCTTGGCGGCGGGCTGGTGGTCGCGTTTGTCATCCCAGGTAAACACCGCTTTGCCATGGGCGCCGAGAATCAGGGTGACGTGTTCGCGCCCAATGCCTTTTTGCGCATCGGCAATGACAACAGCGTCACCGTGTTGCTCGGCCATTCGGAAATGGGTCAGGGCATCTGGACCGGCCTGACCATGTTGATCGCTGAAGAACTGGACGCCGACTGGTCGAAAATTCGCGTCGAACATTCCCCGGCCTCCGCCAAGGACTATGGTCTGGCCGGGTTCGGCGGCATGCAGATCACCGGCGGCTCGACTTCGACCCGGATGGAGTTCGATCGCTACCGCCAGGCTGGTGCGGCGGCGCGGTTGATGTTGATCGAGGCGGCGGCCAAGCGCTTCAATGTCGCGCCTTCGCAGGTTCGCACCGAATCGGGCGTGGTGATTGCCAGCGATCAGAGCGCCACCTACGGCGAACTGGCCGATGACGCCGGCAAGCTGCCGGTACCGGACCCAGCATCGATCAAACTTAAAGACGCGAAAGACTGGAAAATCATCGGCAAACCCACCAAGCGCCTGGATACACCGGAGAAAATCACCGGCCGCGCGAAGTTTGGCATGGACGTGCAGTTCGATGGCCTGATGACGGCGATGGTCGCCCGTTCGCCGGTGTTCGGCGGTAGCGTCAAATCCTTTGAAGGCGCCGAAGCGCTGGCAGTACCCGGCGTGCACAAAGTTGTACAGGTGCCGACCGGCGTGGCGGTGATCGCCGATCACTATTGGGCGGCAAAACTGGGGCGTGATGCGCTAAAGGTCGAATGGGACCTGGGGCCGAACACCGGGCTCGACAGTCAGAAACTGCTGGAGAGCTTTCGCAAACTTGCCGCCACCCCAGGCCTCCCGGCCAGCCAGGCCGGTGATACCAAGGCGGCGTTGGCCAAAGCGACCAAGACCCTGGACGTTGAATACAGCGTGCCTTACCTGGCCCATGCACCGATGGAACCGCTCAATTGCACGGTGAAAATCACCCAGGACAAATGCGAGATCTGGACCGGTACGCAGTTCCAGACCCTGGACCAGATGATCGCCGGAAAAATCACCGGGCTTAAACCCGAACAGGTCGAGATTCACACCGAGTTCCTCGGCGGTGGCTTCGGCCGACGGGCCAACCCGACTTCGGACTTTGTCGCGGAAGCAGTACAGGTCGCTAAAGCCGCAGGCGGGCCGGTGAAAACCGTGTGGGCGCGGGAGGATGATATCCGTGGCGGTTATTACCGCTCGGCGTTCCTGCATCAGGCGCGGGTCGGTCTGGGCGCTGATGGCCTGCCGATGGCGTGGAAACATGTGCTGGTCGGGCAGTCGATCATGGCCGGCACCTCGCTCGAAGCAGCCATGGTCAAGAACGGCATCGACAGGACCTCGGTGGAAGGCGTGGCGGACAGTCCCTACATTGAAGGTCTGGCTGACCATCAAGTTGACCTGCACTCGCCAAAGACCGGTATCAGCGTGCTGTGGCTGCGTTCGGTGGGGCATACCCACACCGCCTTCGTCATGGAATCGCTGATCGATGAACTCGCCACGGCGGCGGGCAAGGATCCGGTGGAGTACCGGCGCACCTTGCTCAAGGACCATCCTCGGCACCTTGGTGTACTGAACCTTGCGGTGGAGAAGGCCAATTGGAAAGGGCCGTTGCCGGACGGCCATGCCTTGGGCGTGGCGGTGCATGAATCTTTCGGCAGTTACGTGGCCCATGTCGCCGAAGTGTCCCAGGACAACCTGGCGATTCGCGTGCATCGGGTGGTGTGTGCGGTGGACTGCGGGATTGCGGTCAACCCGCAAAGCATCGCGGCGCAGATGGAGTCGTGCATCGCCTTCGGCCTGAGCTTCACCTTGCACAGCAAACTGACGATCAAGGACGGGCAGGTGGTGCAGTCCAACTACCACGATTATCAGGTGTTGCGGCTAAACGAGATGCCCGTGGTCGAAGTGCATATCCTGCCCAGCAGCGAAAAACCCGGCGGCATCGGTGAGGCCGGTGTGCCACCCACGGCGCCGGCAGTGGCCAATGCGGTGTTCGCCCTGACCGGGCAGCGCCTGCGGGAACTGCCGCTGCAGCTGTCGGGGGTGTGAGATGAAACGACATCACTGGGTACTCGGCGCGGTGATCCTGATTTGCCTTTTCATCTATGCAACGGAGTTGTTCGCCGACGACAAGGAGGCCGTAAAGGCTTTCGATACCGTGCAGAAAGTCTTCCAGAGTCCACGTTGCCAAAACTGCCACATTCCCGGCGACTCACCGTTGCAGTTCGATGCCGGAACTCCCCACGCGATGAACGTGGTGCGGGGCATGGACGGCAAAGGGGCAGTGGGTTTGCCCTGTGCCACTTGCCATGCCGATGCCAATCCGCCGGCCAGTTACGGTCCCAAGGCACCCCCGGGCGCACCGCATTGGAGCCTGCCGCCGGCGGCGCACAAAATGGCCTGGATCGGCCTGCCGCCCGACAAACTGTGCAGCATGATCAAGGACCGCGCGAGCAATGGCGACCGGGATTTCGCGGCGCTGATCAAGCACGTCAGCGAAGACAAACTGGTGCTGTGGGGCTGGAATCCGGGCGGCAATCGCGCACCGGTGCCGGTGCCGCACGATATTTTGTCACCCAGTTCAAGCTCTGGGCCGAGGCAGGAGGGCCTTGCCCGGTGTTAGGTACTTGACCATCGGTCAATGAACACGGAGTCAAACCGGTGTCGAGGACTCTAAAGAACATACCCTCCATGGGAGTATGTGATGCTGATTCCAGGCAAACCGCACAAGACAGGTGTATGTGCAGGGACGTCACAACAGGAGCGCGAGCTTCTGCGCGATCTCGCCCGTAAGGCCGAGCAAGAGCTGATCGGGGTGCAGATGGCGAGCATGGATGAGTTGACGTTGCTGCCCAACCGACACGGCTTCATTGCCCTGGCTAAATTGGGGCTGGAGGCCTGCATGCAACTGGAGAGACCGGCGACCCTGCTGTTTTTCAATCTGGATGAATTCAAGCGTATCAACTACCTGTATGGCCGTGCGGAAGGCGACAACGCACTGAAAACCTATGCCGATGTGCTGCGCATCGGTTTTCGGGAAAGCGATGTGATCGGCCGGCTGGAAGGTGCCACCTTTGTTGCTTTGCTGACGGGCTCTTGTGGCGTGGATATTACGGCGATCAGGGCGCGGCTCGAAGAGATGCTCGATGAACGCAACGCCACGGCGCATCGCAGTTATGACATTCGCTTCAGCATTGGGCAGATCGAGTATGACCCTGTGGATCATGACTCGGTTGAAGCGCTTTTGGTTGAGGCGGAAACGGTGTTGGGCCGGTAGTCCAACGTATTTTTTGCGGGCCTCTTCGCGGGCAAGCCTCGCTCCTACAGGGGGGCGTCCTGACATTCAACACCTATTTGGCAAACAACTGCCCAATATCCTTGAACGCCTTGAACTCCAGCGCATTCCCACAAGGATCGAACAAAAACATCGTCGCCTGCTCACCCACCAATCCCTGAAAACGAATCCCCGGCTCAATCACAAAGCGCGTATCCAACGATTTCAGCCGTTCGGCGAGCGCCTCCCATTCCGCCATCCCCAGCACCACGCCGAAATGTGGCACCGGCACGTCATGACCGTCGACGGCGTTGGTGTGGGCGGCTTCTTGCGAGGCGTTTTTCGGCGCCAGGTGAATCACCAGTTGATGGCCGAAAAAATTGAAATCGACCCAGTGGTCGCTGGAACGACCTTCTTCCAGACCAAACACGCTGCCATAGAAGTGCCGTGCGGCGGCCAGGTCATAAACCGGAATGGCCAGGTGAAAAGGGGAAAGTTGCATCAGGCGTGCCTCGGTTTTGGAAGATGAGGCTGAGTTTATCCCTGTGCTTTTAGATTGAAAGACGATATTTTTGCATCGAGCACAAATTATTTCGATCAATTGAGGCCGCCATGCTGCGAGAACTGAAAACCTTTATCGCGGTGGCGCGTTACGGCACTTCGCTGCGGCGGGCATACACATCGGTTTGACGCAGTCGGCGGTCAGCGCGCAGATTCGCAATCTGGAACAAGCCTTGGGCATTCGTCTGTTCGATCGCACTGGGCGTCAGGCGCTGCTCAATGCGGCGGGGCAGCGCGCGATACCGATGGCCAGGGAGATGCTGGAGACCTTCAGCCGCATGGCAATTAGCGATGATGTCAGCGAGTACCGTGGCGAGTTGAAGATCGGCGCCGTGGCCACGGTACAGACCGGGTTGTTGCCACAGGCATTGTTGCGGTTGCGTCAGCAGGCGCCGCGGCTGGAACCGAAACTGGTGCCCGGCGTATCCCTCAACCTGTTGAGCCAGGTAGACACTGGCGAAGTGGACCTGGCGATCATGATCAAACCGCCGTTGAACTGCCCAAGGAGCTGTCAGCGCAAGTGATCCGCCGCGAGCCGTTCGTGCTGATTGTGCCGGCGGACCTCGAAGGTGACGAGCCGCTTAAGTTGCTCGCCGAACATCCCCATGTGCGCTACGACCGCAACTCCTTCGGCGGGCGCCTGGTCACGCGGTTTCTGCGTGAACAGCAGATCGACGTGCACGTGCCCTGGAGCTGGATGAGCTGGAAGCCATTGTGAAAATGGTCGAATGTGGATTAGGGATTTCATTGTTGCCCGAGGCAGGGCTGTGGCTAGAGCATGGGGCGAAGGTCAGGGTGATTCGGTTGGGCGAGTTGACCTTTTACCGTGAAATAGTCCTGTTGCAGCGATACAGCCAGCGACAGCAGCCGATTCAGCAGTTATTCGCAAATTGTCTGACACAACACTGAACCCTGTAGGAGCGGGCTTGCTCGCGAATGCGGTGTATCAGTAAAAGAAAATGTCGACTGACACACCGCATTCGCGAGCAAGCCCGCTCCCACATTGGATTGCATCAGGGCTGAAAATGCAGACATAAAAAACCCGCCAGAAGAGGCGGGTTTTTAGTGGCTAACCGAAAATCACTCTTCGATGTTGCCCATGGCCGTGGTGTTGAAACCACCGTCCACGTACATGATTCGCCGCTGATGCCGGACGCCAGGTCCGAGCACAGGAACGCGCCGGCGTTGCCGACTTCATCGATGGTGACGTTGCGACGCAGCGGGGTTTGCGCTTCGTTGGCGGCCAGCATCTTGCGGAAGTTCTTGATGCCGGAAGCGGCGAGGGTACGGATCGGGCCAGCCGATACGCAGTTGACGCGAGTACCGTCCGGGCCCAGGGAGCCGGCCAGGTAACGAACGCCAGCCTCCAGGGATGCCTTGGCCATGCCCATCACGTTGTAGTTCGGCATGGTGCGCTCGGCGCCCAGGTACGACAGGGTCAGCAGGCTACCGTTGCGGCCTTTCATCATTTCGCGACCAGCCTTGGCCAAGGCCACGAAGCTGTAGGCGCTGATGTCGTGAGCGATGCGGAAACCTTCGCGGGTGGTGGCTTCGGTGAAGTCGCCGTCCAGTTGGTCGCCCGGGGCGAAGCCGACGGAGTGCACGATGCAGTCCAGGCCGTCCCACTTCTTGCTCAACTCTTCGAAGACCTTGGCGATTTCTGCATCGCTGGCCACGTCGCACGGGAAGCACAGCTCAGGGCTCGAACCCCAGCCTTGTGCGAATTCTTCGACACGACCCTTGAGTTTGTCGTTCTGATAAGTGAAGGCAAGCTCAGCGCCCTCGCGATGCATGGCGGCAGCGATGCCGGATGCGATGGACAGCTTGCTGGCGACACCGACGATCAGTACGCGCTTACCGGCGAGAAAACCCATGTGTTGCTCCTCTCTTTCAGGTTATTGCGCAGTGTCCGGAGCCAGGAAAGCGGCTTCCAGCAACTGCTGTGTATACGGATGTTGGGGGCGGCAAAAATGCTTGCGCGTCTCCCTGTTCGACCACTTGGCCATGCTTGACCACCATCAACTGGTGGCTCAGTGCTTGACGACAGCCAGGTCATGGCTGATAAACAGATACGTCAGGTTGTACTTGGTTTGCAGTGAACGCAGCAGCTCCACCACTTGGCGCTGTACTGTCCGGTCGAGGGCCGAAGTCGGCTCGTCCAGCAGAATCAACGCCGGTTTTAGCACTAATGCCCGGGCAATGGCGATTCTCTGCCGTTGCCCGCCGGAAAATTCGTGGGGGTAGCGGTGCCGGGTATCCGGGTCCAGTCCTACCTCCTTGAGTACCGCAATAATCGCTTGTTCCTGTTCAGCCTCGGTGCCGATCTTGTGGATCCGCAGGCCTTCGCCAACAATCTGGCTCACGCACATCCGCGGGCTCAGACTGCCGAACGGGTCCTGAAACACCACTTGCATCTCCCGCCGTAGCGGTCTGACTTGTTGCTGCGTCAGGCAGTCTAGCTGCTTGCCTTCAAAACGGATGGCGCCTTTGCTGCCGATCAACCGCAAGATCGCCAGACCCAGCGTCGATTTGCCGGAACCGCTTTCGCCCACGATCCCCAGGGTCTGGCCCTGGGGCAGGCTGAAATTGATGCCGTCTACCGCTTTGATGTAATCCACCGTGCGCTTGAGCAAGCCTTTCTTGATCGGAAACCAGACTTTCAGGTCATCGACCGCCAGTAATGGCGGGCCGATCACGTTGGTCGCCGGTTTGCCGCTGGGCTCTGCTGCCAGCAGGATCCGAGTGTACGGATGCTGCGGCGCGCGGAACAGCTCTTCGCACGATGCCTGTTCGACGATGCGACCGCGCTGCATGACACATACGCGGTGTGCAATTCTTTTCACAAGGTTCAAATCGTGACTGATCAGTAGCAGCGCCATGCCCAGACGAGCCTGTAATTCCTTGAGCAATTCGAGGATTTTCAGCTGAACGGTCACGTCCAGCGCGGTGGTCGGCTCATCGGCGATCAGCAATTCCGGCTCGTTGGCCAGGGCCATGGCAATCATCACGCGCTGGCGCTGACCGCCAGACAATTCATGGGGCAGGGCCTTGAGCCGCTTGTGCGGCTCGGGAATGCCGACCATCTCAAGCAGCTCCAGGGTGCGTTTGGTCGCCACTTTGCCGACCAGGCCTTTGTGGATGCCCAGTACCTCGTTGATCTGCTTCTCGATCGAGTGCAGCGGATTGAGCGAGGTCATCGGCTCCTGAAAGATCATCGCGATCCGGTTTCCACGGATGTGGCGAATGGTTTTCTCTTTCAGGTTCAGCAGGTTTTGCCCGGAATATTCGATGGTGCCCGAGGGGTGCCGGGCAAGCGGGTAGGGCAGCAGGCGCAGGATCGAGTGGGCGGTCACCGATTTGCCGGAACCGCTTTCGCCCACCAGCGCCAGGGTTTCGCCGCGCTTGATATCGAAGCTGACATTTTCGACCACACGCTGGCAGTGGTCACCGACGACAAATTCGACGGCGAGGTCGCGCACTTCGATCAGATTGTTCTGATTCATTTCACTTCCTCGGGTCGAAGGCATCGCGAGCGGACTCGCCGATAAACACCAGCAAACTCAACATCAGCGCCAGCACGGCAAACGCGCTGATGCCCAGCCACGGCGCCTGCAGGTTGGATTTGCCCTGGGCCACCAGCTCACCCAGCGACGGGCTGCCTGCGGGCAGGCCAAAGCCGAGGAAGTCCAGGGCGGTCAGCGTACCGATGGCGCCGGTCAGGATGAACGGCATGAAGGTCATGGTCGAGACCATGGCGTTGGGCAGAATATGGCGGAACATGATCGCGCCATTCTGCATGCCCAGCGCCCGGGCCGCACGCACGTATTCAAGGTTGCGGCCGCGCAGGAATTCTGCGCGGACTACGTCCACCAGGCTCATCCAGGAAAACAGCAGCATGATCCCCAGCAGCCACCAGAAATTCGGCTGGACGAAACTGGCGAGGATGATCAGCAGGTACAGCACCGGCAAGCCGGACCAGATCTCCAGGAAACGCTGGCCGGCCAGGTCGACCCAGCCGCCGTAGAAGCCCTGCAAGGCGCCGGCAATGACGCCGACGATCGAGCTGAGAATGGTCAGTGTCAGGGCAAACAGCACCGAAACGCGGAAGCCGTAGATCACCCGGGCCAGCACGTCGCGGCCCTGGTCATCGGTGCCCAGCAGATTGTCCGCCGACGGCGGCGCGGGAGCCGGTACTCTCAGGTCGTAATTGATGCTCTGGTAGCTGAATGGAATCGGCGCCCACAGCACCCAGGCATCCTTGGCCTTGAGCAGTTCGCGGATATACGGGCTCTTGTAGTTGGCTTCCAGCGGGAACTCGCCGCCGAAGGTGGTTTCCGGATAACGCTTGAGGCCGGGAAATACCAGCCGTTGTCGTAGTGCACTACCAGCGGTTTGTCGTTGGCGATTAACTCGGCGCCGAGGCTGGCGCCGAACAGGATCAAAAACAGCCACAGCGACCACCAGCCGCGCTTGTTGGCCTTGAACAGTTCGAAGCGGCGGCGATTGAGAGGGGACAGGTTCATCTCAATGCTCCCGGCTTTCGAAGTCGATGCGCGGATCGACAAAGGTGTAGGTGAGGTCGCCGATCAGTTTCACCACCAGCCCCAGCAGGGTGAAGATGAACAGCGTGCCGAAGACCACCGGGTAATCGCGGTTGATGGCGGATTCGAAACTCATCAGGCCCAGGCCGTCGAGGGAAAAGATCACTTCCACCAGCAACGAGCCGGTGAAGAAGATGCCGATGAAGGCCGACGGGAAACCGGCGATCACCAGCAACATGGCGTTGCGGAACACATGGCCGTACAGCACGCGGTGATTGGTCAGGCCCTTGGCCTTGGCGGTGACCACGTATTGCTTGTTGATTTCATCGAGGAAGCTGTTTTTGGTCAGCAGCGTCATGGTTGCGAAGTTGCCGATCACCAGCGCGGTTACTGGCAGCGCCAGGTGCCAGAAGTAATCGAGGACCTTGCCGCCCATGCTCAGCTCATCGAAGTTGTTCGACGTCAGGCCGCGCAGCGGGAACCAGTCCAGATAGCTGCCGCCGGCAAACACCACGATCAGCAGGATGGCGAACAGGAACGCCGGGATTGCGTAGCCGACGATGATCGCCGAACTGGTCCAGACGTCGAAGTGGCTGCCATGTCGCGTGGCCTTGGCGATCCCCAGCGGGATCGACACCAGGTACATGATCAGCGTGCTCCACAGCCCTAGGGAGATCGACACCGGCATCTTTTCCTTGATCAGGTCGATGACCTTTGCGTCGCGGAAAAAACTGTCGCCGAAATCCAGGGTGGCGTAGTTCTTGACCATGATCCACAAGCGTTCCGGCGCCGATTTGTCGAAGCCGTACATGTGTTCGATTTCCTTGATCAGCGCAGGGTCCAGACCTTGTGCGCCGCGATAGGCGGAACCGGCCACCGACACTTCCGCGCCGCCACCGGCGATGCGGCTGGTGGCGCCTTCAAAGCCTTCGAGCTTGGCGATCATCTGTTCCACCGGCCCGCCGGGAGCGGCCTGGATGATCACGAAGTTGATCAGCAAAATGCCGAACAAGGTTGGAACGATCAGCAGCAGTCGCCGAAAAATATACGCCAGCATCTGATTACTCCGTGCCCGCAGGGTCGGCTTGCAATTTGGTTTCGATTTCTATGGCCGGTTTGGCATCGGGCTTGACCCACCAGGTGGCCGTGCCGATGTCATATTTTGGGGAGACCTTCGGGTGGCCGATGTGGTTCCAGTAGGCCACGCGCCAGGTCTTGATGTGCCAGTTGGGAATCACGTAATAGCCCCATTGCAGCACCCGGTCCAGTGCGCGGGCGTGGGCCACCAGGCTTTTGCGTGAATCGGCGTTGATCAGTTGCTCGACCAACTGGTCCACCACCGGGTCTTTCAGGCCCATGGAGTTACGGCTGCCGGGTTTGTCGGCGGCCGCGGTCATCCAGAACTCGCGTTGTTCGTTACCCGGCGAGTTGGATTGCGGGAAGCTGCCGACGATCATGTCGAAGTCCCGAGAGCGCACGCGGTTGACGTACTGCGAGACGTCGACCCGGCGGATCACCAGATCGATGCCAAGGTCACTGAGGTTACGCTTGAACGGCAGCAGCACCCGTTCGAATTCGGTCTGCGCCAGCAGGAATTCGATACTCACCGGTTTGCCGGTGGCGTCGACCATTTTGTCGTCGACGATGCGCCAGCCGGCATCCTGCAGCAGTTGATAGGCCTTGCGTTGCTGGGTGCGGATCATGCCGCTGCCGTCGGTCACCGGGTTCTGGAACGATTCACTGAATACTTGCTCGGGAATCTTGCCGCGCAATGGATTCAAAATTTCCAGCTGATCGGCGTCCGGCAGGCCGGTGGCGGCCATTTCCGAGTTTTCGAAATAACTGCGGGTGCGTGCGTAGGCGCCGTTGAACAGTTGCTTGTTGGTCCATTCAAAATCCAGCAACAGCGTCAGGGCCTGGCGCACGCGCACGTCCTGGAATACCGGGCGGCGCAGGTTGAACACGAAACCTTGCATGCCGGTGGGGTTGCCGTTGGGAATCTGTTCCTTGATCAGGCGGCCCTCAGTGACGGCCGGAATGTTGTAGGCATTGGCCCAGTTCTTTGCGGTCATCTCCAGCCAGTAATCGAACTGCCCGGCCTTGAGACCTTCCAGCGCCACGGTGTTGTCGCGGTAGTAGTCTGTGGTCATGACATCGAAGTTGTAAAAGCCGCGGTTGGCAGGCAGGTCCTTGCCCCAATAGTCCTTGACCCGCTCATAGCGCACTGAGCGTCCGGCCTTCACTTCGCTGACCTTGTACGGACCGCTGCCCAAAGGAGCTTCCAGGTTGCCTTTGCTGAAGTCGCGATTTGCCCACCAGTGTTTGGGCAGTACCGGCAGCTGACCAAGAATCAGCGGCAGTTCGCGGTTGTTGCTGTGCTTGAACTTGAACAGCACTGTCAGCGGATCTTCGGCCACCACGTCTTCGACGTCGTTGTAGTAACCGCGGTACATCGGCGCGCCATCCTTGATCAGGGTCTGGAAGCTGAAGACCACGTCTTCGGCACGCACCGGGTGGCCGTCATTGAACCGTGCTTCTGGCCGCAGATAGAAACGCACCCAGTCGTTGTTCGGGGCTTTTTCGATCTTGCTGGCGATCAGGCCGTATTCGGTGAAGGGCTCATCCAGACCCTGCTTGGCCAGCGTGTCGTAGATCAGGTCAATATCGTTGGCCGGAACGCCTTTGCTGATAAACGGGTTGAGGCTGTCGAAACCACCGAAACCGGCCTGGCGGAAGATGCCGCCCTTGGGCGCGTCCGGGTTGACGTAATCGAAGTGCTTGAAGTCGGCCGGGTATTTCGGCGGCTCGTTGTACAGGGTCAGGGCATGTTGCGGGGCGGCACAGGCCAGTCCTGCGAACAACAAGGCGCTGGCCTGCAACAGCAGGGCGCTTACGGGTTTCATTGATCTTTCTCCGAAGATTTCAGCCACCACGCACTCAGGCCCAGGGTATAGGGCGGCGTGGTGACGAAGGCGAACCGGTTGCGGTAGGCCAGGCGGTGATAATTGAGGTACCAGTTGGGAATCATGTAGTGCTGCCACAGCAGCACTCGGTCCAGCGCCTTGCCGGCAGCGACTTGCTCGTCGCGGGTCTGCGCCGCGAGCAATTGTTCGAGCAAATGATCGACCACCGGACTGGCGATGCCGGCGTAGTTCTTGCTGCCCTTGACCCCGGCCTGGCTGGAATGAAAGTACTGCCACTGTTCCAGACCGGGGCTCAGGGTCTGGTTGAGCGTCATCAGAATCATGTCGAAATCGAACTGGTCGAGGCGCTGTTTGTATTGCGCGCGATCCACCGTGCGCAGCCGCGCATCGACGCCGATGCTGGCGAGGTTCTCGACGTAGGGCTGGAGGATGCGTTCCAGGTTCGGATTGACTAGCAGGATCTCCAGGCGCAACGGTTGCCCGGCGGCATTCTGCAAGCGCTGGCCGTTGAGCTTCCAGCCGGCCTCGGCGAGCAGGCCGAGGGCCTTGCGCAGGGTGTCACGGGGAATGCCGCGGCCCTGGGTCTGCGGCAGGCTGAACGGCTCGGTGAACATCTTGGCGGGCAACTGGTCCCGCCAGGGCTTGAGCAATAGCCATTCATGACCGACCGGCAAACCGGTGGCCGAGAATTCACTATTGGGGTAGTAACTCATCGCACGTTTGTAGGCATCGCTGAAAAGCGTTCGGTTGGTCCACTCGAAGTCGAACATCAATCCCAGCGCTTCACGGACCCTGGCCTCTGAAAAAGCTTGCCGGCGGCTGTTCATGAACAACCCCTGAGTCTGGGTCGGGATTTGGTGCTGGATCTGCGCCTTGATCACGTCGCCACGTCGTATCGCCGGGAAGTTGTAGCCGTTGTCCCAGTTTTTTGCCTGATGCTCGATATAGATATCGAACTCGCCCGCCTTGAACGCTTCGAACGCTACATCGCTGTCACGGTAGAACTCGACTTCCATGCGATCGAAATTGTATTTGCCGCGATTGACTGGCAGGTCCTTGCCCCAGTAATCCTTGACTCGTTCGAACACGATCTGCCGCCCCGGCGTGACCGAAGTGATGCGATACGGCCCGCTACCCAGCGGCGGCTCGAAGGTGGTTGCCTTGAAGTCGCGACCTTTCCAGTAATGCTGCGGCAACACCGGTAACTCGCCCAGACGCAGGATCAGCAATGGATTGCCGGCACGCTTGAACACGAAACGGATGCGCTGCGGGTTGAGAATGTCGACGCGCAATACTTCCTGCAGGCTGGTGCGGTACTGCGGATGGCCTTCCTTGAGCAACAAGCGGTAGGAGAACGCCACGTCGTAGGCGGTGATCGGCGTGCCATCGTGAAAACGCGCCTCGGGCCGCAGGTTGAACACCACCCAGCTGCGGTCCTCGCTGTACTCCACCGATTGGGCGATCAGGCCATAACTGGAAGTCGGCTCGTCCCCGGATGGCGCGTACTGGCCGGTGCCGACCATCAGCGGCTCGTTGAGCTCGTTGATGCCGTATTGCAGGAAGTTCGGTGTGGTAACCGGGCTGGTGCCCTTGAAGGTGTACGGATTGAGCGTATCGAACGTGCCAAACGCCATCACCCGCAACGTCCCGCCCTTGGGCGCTTGCGGGTTGACCCAGTCGAAGTGGGTAAATCTGGCCGGGTACTTGAGCATGCCGAACTGCGCATAACCATGGCTTTCACTGATCGTCGCGCTTGCGGTGGAGCTCAAGGCCAGGCTGATCAGGAGCGAGAGGAGGGGACGCTTCAAGTAAGGAATTCGATCCAGGCGGCTTGGGCTTTGTGGCGGTACAGTAACAGCTTGTAAGGACAGGAAAAAGACGGGGGGATAATGCTGATATCGGTTAGAGAAGCAAACCGATCCCCTGTAGGAGCGAGCTCGCTCGCGATGGACGTGAACGATAACGTGTGTTTCCTGAATAAGCGCGTCGCCCTCAAGTCCATCGCGAGCAAGCTCGCTCCTACAGGGGGCAGGCAAGTCTCGCGGATAAAAAAGCCCCTGAAAAATCAGGGGCTCTTTTTTAGTGCGGATTGGAAACCGTCAGCATCTGCCCCGGTTTGAGCGCCTGACCGACGCGCGGATTCCAGCGCTTGAGGTGCTGCATTTCAACGTTGAAGCGTTTGGCCACGATGTACAGCGAGTCACCTTGCTGAACCTTGTACTGGGACTGCGGCTTCTTTGTCTCGCCCTTGGTTTTGGTGTTGGTCGCGACCATGGTGTTGATGCGTCCAGAGCCGTGTTTGCTGGTGTCCTGTATGACCAGGGTCTGGCCGGGCTTGAGGTTCTTGCCGCTCAGCTTGTTCCAGCGCTGCAAATCCTTGATGTCGACGTTGTTGGCCTTGGCGATGGTACCCAGGTTATCGCCACGCTTGACCCGGTAGTTGCGTTTTACGCTCGCCACGGCAGTTCTGTCTGCGCCTTCAAACACCGGTTTGAGTTGCTTTTTGCTGATCAGCTCTTCAGGACGCATGGTCTGCAGGCTGGTGGTCAGCAACTGCGCCTTGGACGTCGGCACCAGCAAATGCTGGGGACCGTCGATGGTGGTGCGCTGTTTGAAGGCCGGGTTGAGCTGGAACAGCTCGTCTTCGTCGATGTTGGCTACCGCGGCAACCTTTGACAGGTCCATGCGCTGGTTGATTTCGACGACCTGGAAGTACGGTTCGTTGGCGATCGGGTTGAGGTTCACGCCGTAGGCTTCAGGCGCCAGTACCACTTGCGACAGCGCCAGTAGCTTCGGCACATAGGCCTGGGTTTCGGCGGGCAGCGGCAGGTTCCAGTAGTCGGTCGGCAGGCCAAGCTTTTCATTACGCTCGATGGCCCGGCTGACCGTGCCTTCACCAGCGTTGTAAGCGGCCAGGGCCAGCAGCCAGTCACCGTTGAACATGTCGTGCAGGCGGGTCAGGTAGTCCATTGCGGCGGTGGTCGAAGCGGTAATGTCGCGGCGGCCATCGTAGAAACGGGTCTGACGCAGGTTGAAGTAACGTCCGGTGGACGGGATAAATTGCCACAAGCCAACCGCATCGGCCCGGGAATAGGCCATCGGGTTGTAGGCACTTTCAATCACTGGCAGCAGCGCCAGTTCCAGCGGCATGTTGCGTTCTTCAAGGCGTTCGACGATGTAATGAATGTAGAGGCTGCCGCGTTCGCCGGCGTTTTCGAGGAAGGACGGATTGCTGGCGAACCACAGGCGCTGTTGCTCGATGCGCGGGTTGACGCCCAGGCCATCCTGCAACTGGAAGCCCTGGCGCATGCGCTCCCAGACATCCTGGGGGATCTGCGGGCTCGGCTTTTCGCTGAGCCAGACGGGCTTTTGCTTGGCACGCGCGGCAATATTCGGAGTATGTGCCGCATCGGTTTGCGGTACATGGCTGGAACAGCCCGCCAATGTCGCGGACACAGCCACCGCTATGGCTTGCGCCAGACGGGTCAGAGCGTCCGAATTGATGGCCTTACGAATGGATGGCGACATTGGCTGGAAGTAAGTTTCGGGCAAAAATGTCGGGCGATTCTAGAAAGCACACCCCCTGCGGTCAACCATTCGTGATTTCGTACCCTCGTGCAAGGTGTTTAGAACTTGTCTTTCCAAGCCTTAGAGTTGCAAAAACCATATCGGGCCGAGAGTTATCAGTGCCGGTCCGTTCGTCCGCTTTTTCTTTAACGGATGTTTCTGCGGAACGCAAAAACGGATTTGTACGCTTTTCCAGGCCCACAGTAGACGGCAGCGTGATGATTCCGGCTTCCCGTTGTCGGGTGACCGTAGCCAGGCGTTCAAGTGTGTCCGGATTACCCGGTTCGACAGCGGCGGCGAAGCGCAAATTGCTCAGGGTGTACTCATGGGTACAGTACACCTGCGTGTCTTCGGGAAGCGCCGCGAGGCGTGACAGCGAGTGTACATTTGTTGGGGCGTGCCTTCGAACAGGCGTCCGCAACCGGCGGCGAACAGGGTGTCGCCACAAAACAGCAGGCCGCTATGATAATAGGCAATGTGCCCCAGGGTATGGCCGGGCACGGCGATGATCTTGAAGTCATGGCCCAGTACATTAATGCGGTCGTTATCCTTAAGCGCGATGTCCCGCCCCGGAATGTTTTCGCTGGCCGGACCGTAGACTTTCGCGTCCGTCGTTTTTTTTAGCTGTTCAACACCGCCGACATGGTCATGATGATGGTGAGTGATCAAAATATCGCTCAACACCCACTCCGGATTTGACATGAGCCAGGCCTGTACGGGCGCGGCATCGCCCGGGTCGACCACCGCGCAGCGCCGGGTGTTGTGATCTTTTAATAACCAGATGTAGTTGTCGGTAAAGGCGGGCAGGGCTGTGATCTGTATCATCGTCGGATTCGCCAAGCGGTAAACAATGGCGCATCTTAGAACTTCCTGGCGCGTTGGAGAATGCAATGACCGATAAAGCGTTCGCTCAGGCTGATCCTGACTGGTTGGCATTGATCAGCGCGGCCCGCGAGTGGCTGTCTGGTCCTCTCGGGCAGTTTTTGCTGGATGAAGAGCGGCGCATGCTCGAAGAAGAGCTTGGTCGCTTTTTCGGCGGCTATCTGGTGCATTACGGCCCGTCGGCCCAGACGCCGCCGTCGGCGCCGCAGGTCCAGCGCAACGTGCGCCTGGGTGCGCCGTTGCCGGGGGTCGAAATTGTCTGCGAAGAACAGGCCTGGCCATTGAGCGAACATGCCGCCGATGTAGTGGTATTGCAGCACGGGCTGGATTTTTGCCTGTCACCCCACGGTCTGCTGCGCGAAGCCGCGAGCAGTGTGCGGCCCGGCGGGCATCTGTTGATCGTCGGGATCAACCCCTGGAGCAGTTGGGGTTTGCGTCATGCGTTTGCCCACGATGCTCTGCGCAAGGCTCGCTGCATTTCGCCGTCGCGCGTGGCGGACTGGCTGAACCTGCTAGGCTTCGCGCTGGAGAAACGCCGCTTCGGGTGCTATCGTCCGCCGCTTGCTTCGCCCGCCTGGCAGGCCCGTCTGGCCGGTTGGGAACGCAAGGCCGGTGACTGGCAATTGTCCGGTGGCGGCTTCTACTTATTGGTCGCACGCAAGATCGTAGTGGGCCTGCGGCCGGTCCGTCAGGAGCGCCGAGAACCGATGGGCAAGCTGATTCCATTGCCGATGGCCAAGGTCAACCGCCGTCACATCGAACCGTAATACCTCTATATATTTCTGGCCGGGGTTACCCCGGTCTCGGGCATTGTCGATCACCGATCGGCGAGCCACCGCATTTTCTGGATAGATTGGCATGAGCGATAGCGTAGAACTGTTCACCGATGGCGCCTGCAAAGGCAACCCTGGACCTGGCGGCTGGGGTGCGTTGCTGGTGTGCAAGGGTGTTGAAAAGGAACTTTGGGGCGGCGAAGTCAACACCACCAACAACCGCATGGAGCTGATGGGCGCGATCCGCGGCCTGGAAGAGCTTAAGCGACCGTGCGACGTGCTGCTGGTGACTGACTCGCAGTATGTGATGAAAGGCATCAACGAGTGGATGGCCAACTGGAAAAACGCGGCTGGAAAACCGCCGCGAAAGAACCGGTGAAAAACGCCGACCTGTGGAAGATGCTCGACGAGCAGGTCAATCGCCACAACGTCACCTGGAAATGGGTACGCGGGCACATCGGCCACCACGGCAACGAACGGGCCGACCAGCTGGCGAATCGTGGTGTGGATGAAGTGCGCGGATACAAGCAGGCTTGACCTTTCCATTGCAGCATTGAGGCTCTCGTGATTCCGACGTAGCTTTTTTGTCACCAGCAACAGGTCTGCCGCAGGGGCGACTTGTCTGTGTCATTCCTGGCAATTCCATAGTCGCCGGGATGGTCACTTTCTCCAGGCCAGCCAAACAGAAAAAACCACCACTTTGGGGTTGTTCCACCGAACCCACCAGCGAGTTACCACGACGGGCAACTGTCGACCCGGGATGCAATTCCCGGAGCAATGGTTAACCCGTAACAAACCAGATTCGACGTCTCGGTACCTCCTATGGCCGCTCCGCGCACCATTCGTCCGCCAGGTTCGGTAACCCTTCTTGACAGAAAAATGCATCAGGAGAATACTCGCTCCAAGATTCATATATATGACTAGATAACAAGGTGAATAAAGTCGATGAATTCCTTGTCCAGTGATGTCCGCCTACCGCTTTATCAACGCCTACGAGATCAGTTGGCCGAACAGATTGCCAACAATCGTTGGCGTCCGGGAGAGGCCATTCCCACCGAAGCCGCGCTATCAGCGGAGTACCAACTGTCCACTGGCACCGTGCGCAAAGCCGTCGACGCGCTGGTCAGTGAAGGCATTCTGGAGCGTCAGCAAGGTCGAGGCACCTTCGTCCGTCGGCCTCAGTTTCAATCTTCGCTGTTCCGATTCTTCCGCTTCCAGACCGCCGCGGGCGAACGCCAGGTGCCGCAGAGTCGCATCTTGTCGATTGAGCCGGTGGCCGCACCCTCGGCTGTGGCACAAACGTTAGGCCTGCCAATCGACGCGCCGGTTATTCGCATTGTTCGCGTACGTCTTCTCGATGTTCAGCCGGTGCTTGCCGAAGAAATCTGGCTGCCTCGCAGCCGGTTTCAGCCGCTGCTGGAAATTGACCTGAGCCGAAAAGGGCCATTGCTTTACCCGATTTACGAAGAAGTCTGCGGTCAAGTCGTCGCCTCTGCCGAAGAAACACTCACCGCCGAGTCTGTAAACGACGTGCATGCGCGATTGTTGCAAGTACCGGTCAACAGTCCCGTGGTGGTGATCGAGCGTCTGGCGCGTGACTACGCCGGTACACCTTTGGAGTGGCGACGCTCGCGTGGGCACGCCGAGCATTTCCGCTACAGCGTGGATATTCGCTAGCGCCTTGCCTCAATAGCGGATCGCCCAACGGCGCCTGATCACCGCCGGATTCATCGTTTGCTTGCCATCCCCGGCCTCGTAGCGGCGCGGTTCGCTTTCGGCTGCCTCACGTTCCACTTATAAGGATAAGAAATCATGTTCAGCTGGTATCGCCAAGTCACTCCTCGGGAGCGCAAAACGTTTTGGGCCTGCTTCGGCGGATGGTCGCTGGACGCACTGGAAGTACAGATGTTCGGACTGGCCATTCCGGCGTTGATCGCCGCGTTCGCCCTGACCAAGGGTGATGCCGGGCTGATCAGCGGCGTCACGCTGGTCACTTCGGCCATCGGCGGTTGGGTAGGGGGACGTTGTCCGACCGCTACGGCCGGGTGCGTACGTTGCAGTGGATGATTTTGTGGTTCTCCTTCTTCACCTTCCTGTCCGCTTTCGTCACCGGGTTCCATCAGTTGCTGTTGGTCAAGGCAATGCAAGGCTTCGGCATTGGAGGTGAGTGGGCTGCGGGCGCGGTACTGATGGCCGAAACCATCAACCCGAAATTCCGAGGCAAAGTGATGGGCACTGTACAAAGTGCCTGGGCCGTCGGTTGGGGCCTGGCGGTCGGGGTATTTGCGCTGATTTATACGTTCGTACCGCAAGACATGGCCTGGCGTGTGATGTTTATCGTTGGCCTGCTGCCGTCGTTTCTGATCCTGTGGGTGCGGCGTAATGTCGAGGAGCCCGACAGTTTTCAGCGTCTGCAAAAAGAACACGCTATTCCTCAGAGCTTCTTCAAATCCCTGGCTGGTATTTTCCGTCCTGAACTGATCCGCGTAACGCTGTTCGGTGGGTTGTTGGGTTTGGGCGCACACGGTGGATACCACGCCGTGATGACGTGGCTGCCGACTTTCCTCAAGACCGAACGCAACCTGTCGGTGTTGAACTCTGGCGGCTACCTGGCCGTGATCATCTTTGCCTTCTGGTGTGGCTGCGTCGTCAGCGGATTCTTGATCGACCGTATTGGCCGCCGCAAAAACATCGTGCTGTTCGCCCTGTGCTGTGTCGTTACCGTGCAGTGCTACGTATTCATGCCCTGACCAATACCCAAATGCTGTTCCTCGGTTTTCCGCTCGGCTTCTTCGCGGCGGGCATTCCGGCAAGCCTGGGTGCACTGTTCAACGAGCTGTACCCGCGGACGTGCGCGGCGCTGGCGTGGGGTTTTGCTACAACTTCGGCCGAGTGCTCTCGGCGGTGTTCCCGTTTCTGGTCGGCCATATGAGTGACTCCATGTCGCTGGGCTCGGCCATTGGCATCGACGCCGGGATCGCTTACGGCGTGGCGGTAGTCGCCGCCCTCTGCCTGCCGGAAACCCGTGGTCGCAGTCTCGAAGCCACAACCTCATCCGTCCCGGTTAACGGCGAGAGCGCCCGAGCGTGATGATCCTCACTTGCGATAGATGAAACCCATGTCTGATACCTGTTCTACATCGATCACTGGCGTCGATTCCCATGCTCATGTCTTTAGTCGGGATTAAACCTGGCCGCTACACGGCGCTACGCACCTGACTACGATGCCACGCTTGCCGAGTATCTGAACCACCTGGGTGCCCATGGTTTGAGTCATGGCGTATTGGTGCAGCCGAGCTTTCTCGGCACCGACAATAGCTACCTGCTGGGGGCGTTGAGGCAGGCGCCGGAGCAGTTGCGAGGCGTGGTCGTGCTGGAGCCAGGCGTTAGTCGCGCCACGTTGAATGACATGGATCATCTGGGCGTGGTCGGCGTTCGCTTGAACCTGATGGGCAAGGCGTTACCTGATTTTCGTAACAGTGCCTGGAGAGAGTTTTTCCGCCACATCGCTGATCTTGACTGGCATGTCGAACTGCATCGGGAGGTAAAGGATTTGCCGGTACTGATTAATCAATTAGCGCCGTTCGGTTTGAAATTGGTGATTGATCACTTCGGCCGGCCGGATGCCAATTCGGGCGTCGATCAGCCAGGGTTTTGCGAGTTACTGGAGTTGGGTCAAGGGGTCAATCTGGATGAAGGTATCGGGAATCTATCGTTTGGGAGTACGCCACAACAGAACATCAATTTCGCTCGAATGGCGTTACCGCTGCTGGAGCAAAGTTTCGGCCGTAGCCAATTGGTGTGGGGCAGCGACTGGCCGCATACGCAGCATGAGCAAAGCATCGGTTTCGGCACAGTAATCGATCAGCTGCAAGCCCTGGAGTGTTCGACGCAGCTTATTTATTCGTTGCTCGTGCAAGCACCTCGAAAGTTATTCGGTTTTGCTAAAGGCGAAGGCTGAAGTTCACCCGCGCATTTGCAGAAGCCCATTCATCCTATCCATTTGTAACGATAACTTGCAGAACGTTTGAAATTCGACGTTGCAGTCAACCTCTCGTGCCGCATCGAGAAGTTCTGCGCAAGAGCAGCCTATTCCAATTACAAGAGAGTGGTTTCCATGAACAAGCCATCCAATGCTGAAATTGAAAGTTCGACGATGCGCAAGTTAGGGTATCGCCTGATTCCCTTTCTCGTACTCTGTTATTTCATCGCCTACATTGATCGGGTCATATCGGCTTCGCTGCCCTGACCATGAACCAGGACATCGGCCTGACGGCCAGCGCCTTCGGATTCGGCGCCACGCTGTTTTCGTTGCTTATGTACTCTGCGAAATGCCCAGCAACATGGCCATGGAGCGTTTTGGCGCCCGGCGGTGGATCGCGCGCATCATGATCACCTGGGGCATCGTCGGGTTCTGTTCGGCATTTGCGGTCGGGCCGATATCCTATTCGATTTCCCGCTTCCTCTTGGGTGCAGCCGAAGCCGGCTTCTTTCCCGGGTCATTCTTTACCTCACGCAGTGCATTCCCAAGCGTACATGGCTCGAATCGTTGCGCTGTTCATGGTGGCAATACCACTCTCCAACTTTCTCGGCTCACCTGTGTCGGCACTGCTGTTGCAACTGGACGGTGTGGCAGGATTCAAGGGATGGCAGTGGTTGCTTATGCTTGAAGCTATCCCCGCCGTTACCCTGGGATTGCTCGCGCTGAAAGTGTTGCCAAATCGGCCAAGCGAAGCGAAATGGTTGACTCGGCAGGAGCAGGATTGGCTGAGCGAGCAACTGACCAACGATAAGGCTGCGCGCGAAAGCGCAATTCCTCAGCATGCACATAGCGTAAGCGGCACCCTCAAGGCGGTGTTTACCAACAAATATGTATGGGTGCTTTCGTTTATCTATATGGGCAGTTCGGCAACCAGCAATACACTTTCGTTGTGGATGCCGCAGATCCTGAAATCCTTTCATTTGACCAATATGCAAACGGGTCTGCTGAACATGATTCCGTTCGGCATGGCAGCCGCGTTCATGATTTTTTGGGGACTGCGTGCGGACAAGAGCGGGGAACGGATCAAGAGCACTGCTATTCCGCTGGCCATTACTGCAGTGAGTTTCGCCGCCACACTGTTCACCGACTCCCTGACCATTACGCTGATACTGCTGACGCTCGTATTGATGGGCAACTATGCGATCAAGGGGCCGTTCTGGGCACTGTGTTCCGAATCCCTGCCGCCAGCGACTTTGGCCACCGCAATTGCAGCGATTAATACCTTTGCCCACTTGGGTACCGGTGCCATGAGCTCGGTGATCGGTGTACTGCGTGATCAGACCGGGAGCTTCCCTATCGCACTGATGCCGCTCTGTGCATTGACCGCTATCGGATCGCTATTGGTGTTTCTGATTGGCAAACAGAACCGTCGTGCGAAGCAAATCGCTGCGGTCATGTAGCTGACCCATTCCCTCTGAGGAGGCTCGAAATTGGCGGGCCTCCTCGTTCCGATTGATCCGGTTTTCGAGATACAACGTTGAGTGCCGAAGTCGCTAGCCTTTGCCTGCGCTGACACTGGTGCTGTTATCTCCTTGGTTATTGTTGACCTTGACCTGTGGTCCGACGCCATCCCCGTACGGAATTTCGGTAACGCAACCGAGTTCACGAATTTCACGCCGTCCCAGCTGGGCAATGGTGTGGGCATCAACTGGAACTGGCCCGGGTGCTCAGAGTCCCAGCGCAGCAGCATCGACGTGTCCTCATGCTGTGTGTTGTGGCAGTGCTCCATGTAGGTACCGGCAAACTCACGGATGCGCAGGGCCATTTCGACATTGTCGAGGCTGTCAGGATCGGAGCCTATACGGTAGATATCTTTGCGCGCCCCTTTCTCCCATTCTGGTGGTGTTTTCCCACCTCGACTGAGAATGATCCTTCCTCGAAGTGCACATGTACCGGGTGATTCCAGCCATTGCCACCGTTCTGGAACTTCCAGACTTCCAGCGTGCCTTCACCCTTGAACCCTGCCGATGTCGGGCCAGTGGCCAGTTGTGGCGCGGCTGAAATCCGGCGCGGGTCCATGTTGAAGCCTTCGCCGCCATCGGTCTTGATCGTCCAGGGCGAAAAATCTGTGCCGTCGGAGCGGCCAAAGATAAAGGTGCGGTGCCGTGCTTGGGCAAGCCGGGCGATATCGGCAGGGTCATCACGGTGCAAGGGCAGGGGATCATGAACTTGCCCTCGGGCTTGCCAGGCTTGGCGGGCTCGAAGTCGACCGGATTCATGCTGACATCCTGCCCGCTGTAAG
>NZ_NKJI01000023.1 GCF_002277815.1 Pseudomonas sp. ERMR1:02 | reverse complement strand
GGGTAATCCGCCGGCTCTTTATTGAGGCTTAGCTGCATGTCACGGCAGATAAGGCTCAACTGGCGATGGGAATCGCGCCACTCACGCAAACGCAGGTAATTGAGAAGTTCTTGCGACACCAATTACGCAACGGGCTGGCGGTCAGCGCCTGACGCTGTTCCTCGAAACCACGCCACAGATTGACCAGCCCGGCGAAGTCCGAATCAGCATCTTTCCATTGCGCGTGGGCCTGGTCCGCTGCCTGCTGACGCTCCGGCGGGCGTTCGCGCGGGTCCTGGATCGACATGGCGCTGGCGACGATCAGCACTTCCTGCAAGCTGCCGAGCTTCGCTGCTTCCAGCAGCATGCGCCCCATGCGCGGGTCCACCGGCAGCCGCGCCAACTGGCGACCAAGCGGGGTCAACTGACTGTTGCGATCCACCGCCGAGAGTTCTTGCAGCAGGTTGAAACCGTCGCTGATGGCCTTGCCATCCGGTGGCTCGATAAACGGAAACGCGGTGATTTCACCGAGGCGCAGATGCAGCATCTGCAAAATTACCGCCGCGAGGTTGGTCCGCAGGATTTCCGGATCGGTGAATTCAGGGCGCCCGAGGAAGTCCTCTTCGCTATACAGGCGTATGCAGATGCCCGGCTCGACCCGCCGCAACGGCCTTTACGCTGGTTGGCACTGGCTTGGGAAATCGCTTCGATGGGCAGGCGCTGGACCTTGGCGCGGTAGCTGTAGCGGCTGATGCGCGCAGTGCCGCTGTCGATCACGTAGCGAATGCCCGGCACCGTCAGCGAGGTTTCCGCGACGTTGGTCGCAAGGACCACGCGACGCCCCGGATGCGACTGGAAAATCCGCTGCTGCTCGGCCGGTGACAGGCGCGCGTACAGCGGCAGAATCTCGGTGTGTTTGAGCTGGGCCTTGCGCAGCATGTCGGCGGCGTCGCGAATCTCCCGTTCGCCCGGCAGGAACACCAGCACATCGCCGGGACTGCGCCGTTCACTGCGCTCAAAAGCGGCGATTTCGTCGAGGGTGGCGAGGATCGCCTGATCCACCGTCAGGTCGTCTTCGACGCGGTTGCCCTCTTCGTCCTGCTCCAGGGTCAGCGGGCGATACCAGGTGTCCACCGGGAAGGTGCGGCCAGAGACCTCGACAATCGGCGCATCATCGAAATGCTTGGAGAACCGCTCCAGATCGATGGTTGCCGAAGTGATGATGACTTTCAGGTCCGGACGGCGCGGCAGCAGGGTTTTCAGATAACCGAGCAGGAAATCGATGTTGAGGCTGCGTTCGTGGGCTTCGTCGACGATGATCGTGTCGTAGCGTTCCAGATAACGGTCGTTCTGGGTTTCCGCCAGCAGGATGCCGTCGGTCATCAGTTTGATCAGGGTATTGGAATCGCTCTGATCCTCGAACCGCACCTGATAGCCGACCAAGGCGCCCAACGGCGTGCCCAGTT
The DNA here is from genome assembly GCF_002277815.1 of Pseudomonas sp. ERMR1:02. Lineage (GTDB taxonomy): Bacteria > Pseudomonadota > Gammaproteobacteria > Pseudomonadales > Pseudomonadaceae > Aquipseudomonas. The sequence goes on along the minus strand of NZ_NKJI01000023.1, from coordinate 97,594 downwards.
CCTCGGCCACCCGGCTTGCCACGCTGCGTGCAGCAATCCGGCGCGGCTGGGTGTGGCCGATCAAGCCATGCTGGCCGCGACCGATTTCCAGGCAGATCTTCGGCAACTGGGTGGTTTTACCCGAGCCGGTTTCGCCTGCAATGATCAGCACCTGATGCTTTTCCAGCGCTTTCTTGATTTCGTCGCGCTTGCGGCGATCGGCAAGCTGTCGTCATACCGAATCACTGGCAGACTGGCCTTGCGCGCCAGCACCTGATCAGAGGACGCCTGCATGCGCGCCACCCACTGGGCCAGTTTGGCCTCATCGGGGTTCTTGCGCAGTTCAAGCAACTGCCGCCGCAGCCGGTGGCGGTCGGCAATCATGGCGTGATCGAGGTTTTCAGCAGTTTGTCGATGGAGGGCGATTCGTCGGTCATCGGGTACGCAATTCAGTCGTCTAGTGGCGCAGGGGGGCGATTGTCGCAGATTTGAAGGACGAACGAGATCCCCTGTAGGAGCCGGCTTGCTGGCGAAGGCGGTGTAACAGTCACATTGTGGGTGTCTATCAGGCCGCCTTCGCTGGCAAGCCAGCTTCTATAGGGTATTGCGGCGTTACTCGGTATCGAGGCCTTTGCGGCGGTAAGGGAAAACATCAATCACCTTCCCCGCCCGAATCGCCTCTTGCAGGCTTTTCCAGTAATCGGCGTTGTACAACTCGCCGTGCAGCTGGTCGAACAACTTGCGCTGCCCGGAATCGGCAAACAGGAACGGCGGAAATTCTTCCGGGAATACATCCAGCGGCCCGATCGAGTACCACGGTTCCGAGGCCATTTCATCCTCGGGCGTACGCGGTTGCGGAATGTGGCGGAAGTTGGCTTCGGTGAGAAAGCAGATCTCGTCGTAGTCGTAGAACACCACGCGGCCGTGACGGGTAACGCCAAAGTTTTTCAGCAGCATGTCGCCGGGAAAGATGTTCGCCGCCGCCAGTTGCTTGATCGCCAGACCGTAATCTTCCAGTGCCTCGCGGACCTGCGCCTCGTTGGCGTTTTCCAGGTACAGGTTCAACGGCGTCATCCGCCGCTCGGTCCAGCAGTGGCGAATCAGCACTGTGTCGCCTTCCACAGATACCGTGGACGGCGCGACTTCCAGCAGCTCTTCCAGGCACGTCGGGTCGAACTTACTCAGCGGGAAACGGAAGTCGGCGAATTCCTGGGTATCGGCCATGCGCCCGACCCGATCGACACTTTTCACCAGTCTGTACTTCTCGATCACCGTGGCGCGGTCGACGTTTTTCGATGGAGAGAAACGGTCCTTGATGATTTTGAAAACGGTGTTGAACCCCGGCAGGGTGAACACGCTCATCACCATCCCGCGTACGCCCGGGGCCATGATGAATTGATCGTCGGTATTGGCCAGGTGATTGATCAGCGCACGGTAAAACTCCGATTTGCCGTGCTTGTAGAAGCCGATCGAGGTGTACAGCTCGGCGATGTGCTTGCCCGGCAGGATGCGTTTGAGGAAGCCGATAAACTCCGCCGGTACCGGCACATCCACCATGAAATACGAACGGGTGAAAGAGAAAATGATCGACACGTCGGCTTCGTCAGTAATCAGTGCATCGATCTGGATGCCGCGACCTTCAAGGTGCAGCAGCGGAATCGCCAGCGGCCATTGTTCATCGGCGGTGTAGATGCGCCCCACCAGGTAGGCGCCCTTGTTGCGGTAGAGCACCGAGGAAAACAGTTCGACGCTCAATTGCGGATCCTTGCATACCCAGTCCGGCAGATTCTCGCGCAGTTGCGCTTCGAGGCGGCGCAGATCGCCGGGCAGATTGGCGTATTCCTCGCTGAAGCGGTAGTCGGCGAAGATGCTCGCCAGCATGGCCGACAACTGGCCCTGGGGTTTGTAGGTGCGGGTTTGCGCAGCCCGGGCCCGACGCAAGCTTGGTCGGGTGGTATGGATAAACATGCAGCCGTCGCTGATCAGGTCATGGCTGAACAGCCCGCAGAAAATCGAGTTGTACCAGGTCTCGGACAGCTCATCGTCGAAACGCAGGTCGATCAGGCTGATATAGGCGCTTTTGACCAGCGGCCAGCAGCTGACATCCAGCGTGTCGGTGTCGAAAGCGATGCGCAGCCGGTCGACCGTTTCGCTGACTTTCTCTTCATAGAGGTTAATCCGCGCCGCCGAGGCGACTTGCGTCTCCTGCCACCGGGCCTGCTCGAATCGCGCCCGGGCACCGTCGGTGATCTGCCGGAAATGCTCTCGGTAATCATCAAAGCCATCGAGGATCAGTCGGGCGATATCGGCGGCTGGCCAGTGTTGCGGCATGTTGAGACCTCTGCGGGAATTCGTGAGCCCTGAGCTTAGCCAGTGAAACGGGTGCAGGAGAAGCGTAATTTTCCAGCCGCCGCGTCATCGACGCTCTGGAGAGTTTAATGCCCGTTTTGCGGTTGCCAGACTCAAGACGCTCGGCAACACTCTCGTCCCCAACAAGGAGGAGTACACCGTGAGCCCTGTCGATATTATTCGTATGCTGACACTGGCGGCTATCTGGGGCGCGAGCTTCCTGTTCATGCGCATCATCGCCCCGGTGATTGGCACAGTTCCCACGGCTTTTTTCCGCGTCTCGATTGCCGCTGTCGGCCTGTTGGTGATACTCGGCCTGATGCGTATCCGTTGGGACTTCAAGGGCAAGCTCAAGACCGTGCTGCTGCTCGGGGTGCTCAACTCGGGCCTGCCGGCAACGCTTTACAGCGTCGCGGCACTGGTGCTGCCGGCCGGTTATTCGGCGATTTTCAATGCGACCACGCCGTTGATGGGCGTGTTGATCGGTGGCCTGTTCTTCAGTGAACGGCTCACCCCCGCCAAGCTGGGCGGGGTATTTCTCGGCCTGTTTGGCGTCGGTGTCCTGACCCGTGCCGGCCCCATGGCGTTCGACATGAAACTGTTGATGGGCGCCGTCGCCTGCCTGCTCGCTACCACCTGCTACGGCTTCGCCGGGTTTCTCGCCCGCCGCTGGCTCGATCAGGCCGGTGGCCTCGACAGTCGCCTGTCTGCGCTGGGCAGCATGCTCGGGGCGACACTGTTCGTATTGCCGTTATTCGGCTACAGCGTGATCAGCCAGCCACCGGCGAGTTGGGGCGGATGGAATGTCTGGCTGTCTTTGCTGGGGTTGGGCCTGGGCTGCACCGCGTTTGCGTACATCATTTACTTCCGCTTGCTGAGCTCGATCGGCCCTGTGAAATCGATGACCGTGACCTTCATGATCCCGCCGTTCGGAGTGTTGTGGGGGGCGCTGTTTCTCGATGAGCCGCTGTCGATGGCGCATATTTATGGTGGGGTGTTGATTGCAGCGGCGTTGTGGTTGGTGTTGAAGCCGGCGGCGGTGAAGAAGGTTGAGGCGGTTGTCCGGTAATTATGTAGTGCTGGTGATGACGCCTTCGCTGGCAAGCCAGCTCCTACAGGGCTTATGCGCACGACCTGTGGGAGCTGGCTTGCCAGCGAAAGCGGTGGTCCGATCGCCGTAAACTACAATGCCGCGTCACTGCGCTTCCAAATAGCGGTTTTTTTCTTTCAACAATCCTCAGCCAAACAGCCAGTACCCCAACAGCGTCAACACCACCACAGCAAGTACCGGCCGCAACACACGATAGGCTTTAGGGTTGCGACGCTTCCACTGCTTGACTACGCCGCTGACCTTATCAGTGGAGTTTTTGCTCCACGCATAGGCCTGATTGATCCCGCCCACACGTTCATCATCGAGGTTCTGCGGCGCTGTTGCGCGGCCCAACAGGCCACTGATCCAGCGATTGATGCGAGTCATAAGGCGATTGCTCAGCGGCCGCTCGATGTCGCAGAACAGAATGACCCGGGTCTTGTCGGTTTCGTTCTTGACCCAATGCACGTAAGTCTCATCGAACATCACATCCTCCCCGTCACGCCAGGCGTAGACCTGACCGTCGACGAAGATGCGGCAGTCGTCAGAGTTGGGTGTCGACAGGCCCAGGTGATAACGCAGGGAACCGGCGAACGGGTCACGGTGCGGATTAAGGTGACTACCGCCCGGCAGCAGAGCGAACATGGCACCTTTGACGTTGGGAATGCTACTGACCAGTGCCACTGTTTTCGGGCACAGCAGTTCGGCTGAAGGTAACGGTTTGTCGTACCACTTGAGGTAGAAACGCTTCCAGCCTTTCTTGAAGAACGAGCCGAAACCGGCGTCGTTGTTCTTTTCGGCGGCGCGAATATAGCCCTCGTCAAACAGGTGCATCGCTTCGTCGCGAATAACTTCCCAATTGTCTTTGAGCACGTCCAGTTCAGGGAACTTGCTGCGGTCCAGATAGGGTTTGGAAGGCACGCCGGAAAACATATACATCAACGCGTTATAGGGTGCGAACAGCGCGGAATGATTGACGAATTGACGCAGGACCGGCAATCGCGCCTTGCCGCGTAAATGCACATAGAGCGTACTGCCGAGAAACAGCAGCAACACCGACGCTTTCGCGGCAAAGGAAAAGGTCATCAACAACTCCTTGGTATTAGACACTTTGCGCAACGCCATTTACACGACGTGACATCCAGCATGATAAACACTACCAACCTCGGGAAAAACCCGCGTGTTCCAACATTCTGTATTAAGGTTTGCGCAATAAAACTTTCTTAACACAGAACGGCTGAACGTCCGCTGATCTGAGTCACGCTTTTTTTGTGACCGCTGCGCGGTCAGTCGCGGGCAAGCCTTGCTCCTACAGACCAACGCCCGCGTTAACGCCTGCACTGGCGCGAACCATCCCACACGTTACTGCTGGTTCTCCTGCTCGGTAAACAAATCGCTGAACAACATGCTCGACAGATAACGTTCCCCGGAATCCGGCAGAATCACCACGATGGTCTTGCCCTGCATTTCCGGGGTCTCGGCCAACCGAACCGCCACCGCCATTGCCGCCCCGCACGAGATACCGCACAAAATCCCTTCTTCCTGCATCAACCGCAGGGCCATGGCCTTGGACTCCTCGTCGCTGACCAATTCCACCCGATCGACGATCGACAGGTCCAGGTTCTTCGGCACAAAACCGGCACCGATACCCTGAATCTTGTGCGGGCTGGGCTTGATCTCTTCACCGGCCAGCGCCTGGGTGATCACTGGCGATACGGCTGGCTCCACAGCCACCGAGATAATCGGCTTGCCCTGGGTATTCTTGATATACCGCGAAACGCCGGTGATGGTGCCACCGGTTCCGACACCTGAAACCAGGACATCAACGGCACCGTCGGTGTCGTTCCAGATTTCCGGGCCTGTGGTTTTTTCGTGAATGGCTGGATTGGCCGGGTTATCGAACTGCGCCGGCATGAAATATCTGGACGGATCGCTGGCAACGATTTCACCCGCCTTCTCGATCGCACCCTTCATGCCCTTCGCCGGCTCGGTCAGCACCAGTTCCGCCCCCAGCGCCTTGAGCACCTTGCGTCGTTCGATGCTCATGGACGAAGGCATGGTCAGCATCAATTTGTAACCGCGCGCGGCCGCCACGAAGGCCAGGCCGATGCCCGTATTACCGGAGGTCGGCTCGACAATGGTCATGCCAGGCTTGAGTTTGCCGGTGCTTTCGGCGTCCCAGATCATGTTCGCGCCGATCCGGCATTTGACCGAATAACCCGGGTTGCGCCCTTCGATCTTGGCCAGGATGGTTACACCGCGCGGCGCGATACGGTTGATCTGCACCAGCGGCGTATTGCCGATGGAGTGGGCGTTGTCAGCGAAAATACGACTCATGGCTGGGTCCTTGATACAGCATTAATAAGCGGACAAAGGTATGCCTGTTGCCCGTGGTCGTCCAGTCAGGTCGAACGTCCGGTCATCAGCGCAGTCAATGGCTTTAGATCGCCAGAGATTTGCCATCATGAAACGTCAATACAGCTGGCTGCTGTGGACCCTTGCCGCCCTCGTTGTGCTGCTGATCACCCTTCGCGTCGCCCTGCCCTACCTTGTCCGCGACTACCTCAATGACAAGCTGGCGGACATGGGCGAATACCGCGGACAGGTCACTGATGTCGACCTTGCACTATGGCGTGGCGCCTACAAAATCAACGGTCTGAAAATCGTCAAGGTTGACGGCAAGGTACCGGTGCCGTTCATCGACGCACCGCTGATCGACCTTGCAGTCAGCTGGCATTCGCTTTGGTACGACCATGCGGTGGTGGCGCAGGTGAGGTTCGTCAATCCCGAGGTCAATTTTGTCGACGGCGGCGCCAACAAAAAGAACTCCCAGACCGGTAAGGGCACCGACTGGCGTGCCCAACTTGGAAAACTGCTGCCAATCACATTGAATGAAGTGCGGATCGATGACGGCAAGATCAGCTTTCGAAACTTCAACTCCAAACCACCTGTGAACATGAACGCCACGAAGGTCAACGCCAGCATTTACAACCTGACCAACGTGGTCGACACCGAAGGCAAACGCGACGCCCGCTTTGAAGGTAAAGCCCTGTTGCTGGGGCACGCACCTCTGGAAACCACCGCTACTTTTGACCCGCTGAGTAATTTCGAGGACTTCGAATTCCGTCTGAGGGCGAAGGACATCGAGCTCAAACGCATGAACGACTTCGCTTCGGCGTACGGCAAGTTTGATTTCAACGCCGGTCATGGCGACGTGGTGATAGAAGCGCAAGCCAAAAAGGCCAAACTGACCGGCTATATCAAACCGCTACTCAAAGATGTCGAAGTTTTCAATTGGCACCAGGACGTGGAAAACAAGGACAAGGGTATTTTCCGCTCCATTTGGGAGGCCATCGTCGGCGGCTCCGAAACCGTGCTGAAAAACCAGGGCAAGAACCAGTTCGCCACCCGAATAGAGTTGAGCGGTAACGTACACCAGAAAAATATCAACGCGTTCGAGGCGTTTTTGCAGATTTTACGCAATGGCTTCATTCAGGCATTTACTGCCCGCTATGAACGGCCGAAGCCGGATGCCGGTTAGCGTTTACGAGTGACGGTGTACCGACCATTCTCTTCGGCGGCCCTCGACGATTGCTGTTGCAGGAAATCCCAGCCAAGACAGGCGAGGGCCAAAGAACGCGGCACAGCTTCGCGGCCGCTGCTGTAGCGGCTGATGCTACGGGCACTGACGCCCAGTGCTTCAGCTGCCTGATTGAGCGGTAATCCGGTGCGAGCGCGCCAGTCGATGAAGATGCGGGTATTTTCGTCGGATGCGTTTTGCGCCAATGCATCCAGATACAAGGTGTCGGCACCAATCTGGATATCCTGTTCAGGCCATTCCACACACCAGCCGTCATCGCCCACCACCGCAACTTCGAAGGCGCGCCCCTGCAATGGCCGTAATCCTGGAAAGGCCAGCAGGTCGCGGCTCAGATCAAGGGTAAGTTGCTGTCCGTCGATAAAGGTCAGCGCCAGTCGATAATCCGACAATGCCCGCACCTCTAATAGCCGTGGTCGTTTCATGGGTAACATCGTTTCCAATCCTCCAGCAATTGCGCTTGATGGGCCCTCACCCATTCCAGCGCTTCCTTGATAATCAGTGGCGGTGCCTTGCCCATCATCACGTCGACGGGCTCCAGGCTGAGCATGACATCCAGTCCGCCACCGGTCAGGTGGACGTGGGGTGGCGGATGATCCTTCTCTCGCAACGGAATGCGATACGTATCTCGAAATCGATATTTAGTAGACATGCCTCGCAAGCTATCGCCAAAATGGCGATAGCTCAATACTGGCCCGCCGCCGAAACCGAGTCAAGATGTGACGCCTCATTCAGAGACTGAATAAGCCGTCTGCGTTCACAGTCGACCGGGCACCGCGTTATAGTCGGGGCTGACCATTTATTGCGCCCCGCCCTGCCTCTTTCAGGTCGGCGTTACCGTTCGAGGATTAGCAGATGAAGTTCGAAGGCACCCAGGCCTACGTCGCCACCGATGACCTGAAGCTGGCGGTCAACGCCGCCATCACCCTGGAGCGGCCGTTGCTGGTCAAGGGCGAACCGGGTACCGGCAAGACCATGCTCGCCGAGCAACTGGCCGAATCCTTTGGCGCCAGGCTGATTACCTGGCACATCAAGTCCACCACCAAGGCTCATCAAGGCCTTTACGAGTACGACGCGGTCAGCCGCCTGCGCGATTCACAGCTGGGCACGGAAAAGGTCCACGACGTTCGTAATTACTTGAAAAAGGGCAAGCTCTGGGAGGCTTTCGAGTCTGAAGAGCGGGTGATTCTGCTGATCGACGAAATCGACAAAGCCGACATCGAGTTCCCCAACGACCTGCTGCAAGAACTCGACAAGATGGAGTTCTACGTTTACGAGATCGACGAGACCATCAAGGCCAAGAAGCGCCCGATCATCATCATTACCTCCAACAATGAAAAAGAGCTGCCGGACGCATTCCTGCGTCGCTGCTTCTTCCACTACATCGCCTTCCCGGATCGCGTCACGATGCAGCGCATCGTCGACGTGCACTACCCGGACATCAAGAAAGACCTGGTCAGCGAAGCACTGGACGTGTTCTTCGATGTGCGCAAGGTGCCTGGCCTGAAGAAGAAGCCCTCGACTTCCGAACTGGTAGATTGGCTGAAACTGCTGATGGCCGACAACATTGGCGAAGCGGTGCTGCGCGAACGCGATCCGACCAAGGCCATCCCGCCGCTGGCCGGGGCTTTGGTGAAAAACGAACAAGACGTGCAATTGCTTGAGCGTCTGGCTTTCATGAGTCGTCGCGGCAGTCGCTAAGCGACGACAAGCAGAGGCCAACGCCATGTTGCTCAACCTGTTCAATGAAATGCGCGCCGCCAAGGTACCCGTCTCGGTGCGCGAGCTGCTGGACCTGATCAACGCGCTGAAACAGCGCGTGACCTTCGCTGACATGGATGAGTTTTACTACTTGTCCCGGGCGATCCTGGTGAAGGATGAACGGCATTTCGACAAGTTCGACCGGGCCTTCAGTGCCTACTTCAACGGCCTGGAAAAACTCGACGACCACTTGCAGGCTTTGATTCCTGAAGACTGGCTACGCAAGGAGTTTGAACGCTCGCTGACCGACGAAGAGCGGGCGGCAATCCAGTCCCTCGGCGGCCTGGACAAGCTGATTGAAGAGTTCAAAAAGCGCTTGGAGGAACAGAAGGGGCGCCATGCCGGCGGCAACAAGTGGATCGGCACCGGTGGCACCAGCCCGTTCGGTTCCGGCGGTTTCAACCCCGAAGGTATCAGGGTCGGCGACGCCGGCAAGCGCCAGGGCAGAGCCGCCAAAGTCTGGGATCAGCGCGAGTACAAGAACCTCGATGACTCGGTGGAACTTGGCACGCGCAACATCAAGGTTGCCCTGCGCCGACTGCGCAAGTTTGCCCGTCAGGGTGCGGCAGAAGAGCTGGACATCGACGGCACGATCGACCACACCGCCAAAGATGCCGGATTGCTGAATATCCAGATGCGTCCGGAACGACGCAACACCGTCAAGCTACTGCTGCTGTTCGACATCGGCGGCTCGATGGACGCTCACGTGAAAATCTGCGAGGAGCTGTTCTCGGCCTGCAAGACCGAGTTCAAGCATCTGGAGTACTTCTACTTCCACAACTTCATTTATGAATCGGTGTGGAAGAACAACATGCGCCGCACCTCCGAGCGCACCTCAACCATGGATCTGCTGCACAAGTACGGCGCCGACTACAAAGTTATCTTCATCGGTGACGCCGCCATGGCGCCCTACGAAATCACCCAGGCTGGCGGCAGCGTCGAGCACTGGAACGAAGAAGCCGGTTACGTGTGGATGCAGCGTTTCAGGGAGAAGTACAAGAAACTCATCTGGATCAACCCGTATCCGAAAGACACCTGGGGCTACACCTCGTCGACCAACATCGTGCGGGATCTGATTGAAGACCAGATGTATCCGCTGACGTTGCGGGGGCTTGAAGAAGGGATGCGGTTTCTTTCAAAGTAGAGATTATTGGTGTCTGAGATGCCGCCTTCGCGGGCAAGCCTCGCTCCTACAGGTCACGGTGTACATGCACCATGCGTTGTACTTGTAGGAGCGAGGCTTGCCCGCGAAGCTTTTAACGGCCTGAAAAGCGACGTAAATACTCAACGTGTTCGCGATGCGCCACGTCCTGCACCACCGGCCGCAACCGCACCTGCGCCCCCGGCAGGCACTGCGCCAACCGAGCCAGCGCAAGCGGCGTCAACGCTCCCAAACGCGGATAACCGCCAATGGTCTGCCGATCATTGAGCAACACAATCGGTTGCCCGTCCGGCGGCACCTGGACAGCACCCAGCGGGATGCCTTCGGAAATCATCGGTTTGCCCTGGTACTGCAACGCCGTGCCCAACAGGCGAATGCCCATCCGGTCGGCACGGCTGTCGAGGTTCCACACACTGTTGAATGCATCGAACAGACTTTGCCCGCTGAACTCGCCGATTTGTGCACCGAGTACCAGGTCCAATGGCGCATCAAGGTTCAAGTCGGGCCGCTGGTCCGCCGTCAATTCCCGCAGCAACATCACCGAATTGCCCGAATAGCTCAAAGTCGCGCCTTTACTCAGTGCACGGCCCATTCCATCCAGACCGCCGAGCTCTTCACGGACTACCGTCGCGCTGCTGCCCAACACCTTCGGCGCATCGAAGCCTCCCGGCGCGGCCAGATAGGCGCGAGCACCGAGCAACGGCTGGGTGAATTGCAAACACTGACCTTTGTGTAGCCGGAAACTGCGCCACGGCGCTAACGGCTCGCCATCCACCTGCGCGCCCAGATCCGCCCCGGCCAGCGCCAGTACGCAATCGTCTTGCGCCACCACGGTGAACCCGCCGAGGGTGATTTCGATCACCGCCGCATCCAGCTCGTTATCCAGCAGCCAGTTGGCCCAGGACATCGATCGCCAATCCAGCCCGCCACCCTGGGTCACGCCCAGATGTCGCACACCGAAACGGCCGGCATCCTGCAACAGGCACAGCGGCGTACTCGCTTCAATCGTAAGACGGCTCATGCCAGCGCCTCCAGTGGCATGTCGTCACCGCCCAGGTTGATGAACTCGGCATGACCGACCGCTTCGAAGCGCACGGTGTCGCCCGGTTGCATCAGGCTGTAGCCATCCCGGTTGCGGTCGAACAATTTGGCCGGCGTGCGGCCGATCAGGTTCCAGCCACCCGGTGACACCACCGGATAAGCGGCCGTCTGCCGTTCGGCGATGCCAACACTGCCGGCGGCGACTTTCTTGCGTGGCGTATTCAGACGCGGCGCGGCGAGCACTTCTTCCACCAGCCCCATGAACGCAAACCCCGGTGCGAAACCCAAGGCGAATACCTGATATTCACGCTCGCTGTGGCGGCGGATCACCTCCTCCACCGCCAGCCCGCTGCGTCGTGACAACAGACTCAGCTCCGGACCGACGCTCAAGTCGTACCACACCGGTAATACATGACAGGCGCCGCGAGTACGCGCATTGGGCGACAGATCGATCAGTGCTTGAGCGATCAATTCCCGGGCCTGGGCCGGGCTTAACGCGGTCAGGTCGTAATGCACCATCAATGTCGTGTAGGACGGCACCAGATCAATCAGGTGCCCGCCGAACGCCGCCCGCAGGCTTTCGCTGGCCGCGAGCATCCATGGCATATTGGCTTCGGCGATCTCATCGAACAGACGCACCATCAGGCAATCGACCGCGACCACTGCCACGCGCAAGTTCATGACGCGCTCTGCTCATTCAAAGCTTGCCGGATACGTTGCACGGCAGCGACCGAACTGGCGTTGTCGCCGTGCACGCACAGGGTGTTGGCCTGCAAGTGCAAGGCGCTGCCGTCACTGGCGGTGAGGTGGTCATCACGGGCAATGATCAGTGCCTGCTCGATGATTTTTTCCGGGTCGTGATGCACCGCCCCCGGCAGGCTTCGCGAGACCAGCATACCGGCACTATCGTAAGCACGATCGGCGAAGGCTTCGAACCACAGGGTCACGCCGTACTCATCGCCCAACTGCTGTGCGGCACTGTTGTCGCGGGTAGCCATCAGCATCAACGGCAAGCTGCGGTCATAAGCGGCCACGGCCTGCAGCACCGCGCGCAGTTGCGCCGGGTTGGCCATCATGTCGTTGTACATTGCCCCGTGAGGTTTGACGTAGCTGACCCGGCCGCCTTGGGCCCGGCAGATGCCGTCGAGCGCGCCGATCTGGTAATGCAAAATGTCCTGGAGTTCCTGGGAGGTGTAGGCCATCGAACGGCGGCCGAATCCCACCAGGTCCTGGTAAGCCGGATGAGCGCCGATCTGCACGCCGTGGCTGAGGGCGAGGCTGACGGTCTTGCGCATGATGCTCGGGTCGCCGGCATGGAAACCGCAGGCGATGTTGGCGCAATCGATAAAGGGCATGACTTCCGCGTCCAGACCCATGGTCCAGTTGCCGAAACTCTCGCCGATGTCGCAGTTCAATAGCAGGCGGCTCACGATGAACACTCCCTTAGGCTTTATTCTTATCAGCTGTCGGATATATCCGTAAGACATACCTGCAGATTATCAGGTACATCCAGGCAATAGCCGATCTTGCAGCTCCAAATGGCTAGGGCGAGCGCTTTGGTTTTGAGCAAGCCATATGCCTTTATCTGAAGGACATCTCCCAATCTGTAAATATGAACCACTATCATTTGCATTATTTTTTCATGACGGTATTCTCTGCGCGCTAATCAATTGTCCAGAAGGAGTCGGACCTGATGCGCGACTACACGCAAAAACAACAGCAATTGCTCGCTCGCTGGAGTGAAGCCCTTGGTACTCAGGCTTTCCAGTCTCACCGTATCACCCTCGATCATTTGAGCAATGCTCTGGAGCTCGCCGCCCAGCGGTGTTTCCAACGCCTGATACAGGCGCTGTTTCGTGAAGAGCTGATCAACCCCGCCGCCTGTGAATACGACGAAGACAGGCGTTGCCGGCTGCCGCTTGGCGATGGCGCGCATCTTTACTTCGAGCACTTGTCCGGCGGACGAATGAACAGCTGGACGTACGTGGCAGCATCGTCCTGCATACGCCCGACAGGCTGCCGCAAAAGATCCAGTTGCCCAGCGAACTGCTCGCCCACCTCAGCACTCAGCTCAACCCACCAGCCTCTGCGCAAGTACTGGAACGTCTGGCCAAGGAACTGGATGACAGCTTCAGCAACGACACCCTTTGCCTTGCGTTCCACCACGGTTGGACCGAGCGCTTGAGGGAGCAGATCGACACCGAGTACGACAACAATCTGCTCGCTTGGCTCAAAGCCGACCCAAGCCACCGCAATCCCACGTCATTGCTAGAACAGTGGGGCACTCTCGGTCATCCGTGGCACCCGAACTACAAGACAAAACTGGGCTTGAGCGCCGATCAGGTCATCGCCTTCTCACCAGAATTTGAAGCCAGCTTTCCAATTGTCCTGTGCGCCCTGCACCGCCAGTACGCACATGTCGAAACCTTGGCTGGCACCACCGACTACCGGAATTGGTGGCAGGGGCACTTCCCACAGGCCGCCGAGCAATTGCAGCGCCACTTGCAACAACTGGGTCTGGAAGTTAAGGACTACCTCCCGCTCCCGTCGCACCCTTGGCAAGCCCGTGAAGAGCTCCCAAATTCCTTCGCCAACGAAATCGCCGACAACCTGCTGATCATCACCGACATCATCGCTTTTACCGGCCACCCGACCATGTCCTTCCGCACGGTCCTGCCGGAAGGCAGTCGCACGGCGCCGATGGTCAAGTTGCCGGTGGCTTTGCGACTGACCAGCGTGCAGCGCACCGTATCGCCGCGCTCGGCCCGGATGGGTCCGCGCATCAGCGCACTGATACTGCAAATCCTCGATCGGGAACCACAGATCCAGCGTCTGCTGAACATCGTTCCAGAGCGCATCGGCGTGCACTACGCCCCCAACCGGCCGATGACGAGCGCTCTCGCCATGCTGGCGTGCTGTATCGCGACAACCCGCTTACCCTGCTGCAACAAGGCGAGTTGGCGGTGCCGGTCGGCAGCCTGTTCGCCGTCAACGAATTCGAACAACCGTTATTGCGTGATTGGGTAAAACTGGCTCAAGGCGATGACAACAGCGAGGCCATGTTGAGGTTTTTCGATGATTACCTGTCGATTGCCGTACCGAGCCTGCTGGGCATTTACCTGATGTATGGCGTGGCCTTCGAAGCGCATCAGCAAAACAGTTTCATGGTGATGGGCGCTGACGGGCAGTTGAATCGGCTGCTGTTACGAGATTTCGGCGACGTGCGTATCGATCGCCAGACCCTGCACGCCAAGGGCCTGGATATCCAGTTGCACGATCCGAAAATGACGCTGTATGACGAGTCCGGCTTTGTTCGCGACAAACTTCTGCACACGACATTCATGTGCCACCTGGGTGAGCTGACTTTGCTCTGTGCCAGCCATTGGAATGTGCCGGAAAATACCCTTTGGGAGCGATTGGCCGCGCACGTTGCACAGTGCTTCGAGACCTTGCGCGTGCGCGTTGAACCGGCCCGTTGGGAAAGCGAGCGTCAGGCTCTGCTGGAACAGGATTGGCCCGCCAAATCGTTCATGCGCATGCGCTTGCTCGACAGTCATGCTGACATCGTCGGACGCCTGAATAACCCGCTGCGACCAAACGTCCATGCTCGCTGACGGTCGTGCCTTGCGACTGCTGATCGTCATCCAGTGTGTGTCCATGGGCGCGATGGAAATGAGCGGCCCGTTCTGGCCTTTGCAGATTCAGCATCTGCTGGGGCCGGAGGGTGCCGGCCACACCGCGCTGTTATCGGCAATGGTCTATGCCGGTCCGATGCTGGCGGCCATGCTCCTGACTCCCATGTGGGGCCAGTTGGGCGATCGCACCGGACACAAACCGATGATCGTTCGGGCGTTGCTGGCACTCGCGCTGTGCCAAGGGTTGGCGGCCATCACTCTCGATCCTTGGCTGCTGGTTGGGATTCGCGTGATGCAAGGCGCATTGGCGGGATTTCTCGCGACCGCGCAAGCCTATGCCCTGGCCTGTTGCGACAGTTCCAGACGTGGACACACCCTGGCCCGTCTGCAATCGGCAACCGCCGTCGGCTCGTTGATCGGCCCCGTGCTCGGCGGTTTCTGATGGACATCTCGGGGTTTGCCCTGCTCTGTTATGGCGCGACGGCGATTTGCCTGCTGTGCGCACTGGGAAGTTTTTTCCTGCCAGCTGACAAGGCTCGGACCTCGAAGAAAAAAGCTGTTGAACCGGTGGCTCTGCCCAAAGGCTGGATCGGTGGAATCCTGTTGGTGATCGTGTTGATTCAGGCCGCGAAGATGATGCCACAGTCGTTCTACGCGCTGTACGTCGCGAACATTCTGCACGCCCCAAGCTGGCTTATCGGCGCCACCTACGCGGCGAGCGCTGCAACCCTGGCCATTTGCGCGCCGCTGTGGGGACGCCTGTTCGACCGCTGGCAACCGGCCTACACCTTGCGCGTCATCGAAGGCGTGACCTGGCTATGTGCCCTGACGCTGGCGGCCACGGCATTGGCCAACGAATGGTTGGGGTTTCTCGTCAGTCGACTCGTCTGGGGCGCATGGCAAGGCGCGCTGCTGCCCGTCGCCTATGCCCTGATCGCCAACACCATTTCCGTGAACCAGCAGGGCTTCGCCCTCGGCCTCGGCAACAGCGCGGCCAAGGCTGGCGCTCTGATCGGTGTCGTCCTTGGCGGGATCGGCATGGGCCTGATCGGTCTGGCCAACAGCTTCTGGCTGGTGGCGCTGACCTACGCCATAGCCGCGCTGGGGATCCGCTGGGTGCGGTCGTTCAACACCGTCCCTGACCGCTCGACTTCGTCTACTCACACTTATCACAACTAAAAAAAGACCACGTCATGTCCAAAATCAAAGCTTCCCTGTTGATTCCGCTGCTCGGTACCTTCAGCGCCCAGACCTGGGCCGAGGATAGCGAGCAGCAGCCAAGTACCTTGAACCTGCAAGCCACCGTCGTCTCCGCTACCCGCAGCGAAGCGACCATTGCTTCGATTCCGGGCTCGGTCCAGGTTATCGACGAACAGCAGGTCCGCGAGCAGAGCGGCGCGGGTCGCCGGGTCTCCGACATCCTCGGGCAACTCGTTCCCGGCCTGGCGCCGTCCAGCGGCGGGATGAGCAACTTCGGCCAGACCCTGCGCGGGCGCAACATGCTGGTGTTGATCGACGGCGTCTCGCAGAACGCCACGCGTGACAACTTCCGCCAGCTCAACAGCATTGCCCCGGCCAGCATCGAACGCATCGAAGTGATCTCCGGCGCCAGCAGCATCTACGGTGCCGGTGCTTCAGGCGGCATCATCAATATCATCACCAAGCGTAATCAGGGCCAGGACATTGCCTACAGCAGCAAACTGGGCATGACCACAGGCAACAACCTCAACCGTAAAGGCTTCGCGTACGAAGCCTTTCAGAGTGCGACGGGGCGCAAGGATGCACTGGACTGGTACGTCTCAGCCGACCTGACCCAGCGTAACGATCAGTACGATGGCAACGGCAACCGCATTCCTCAAGACACGTCCCAGGGCAGCAACATGGATACCGAAACCTATGACCTGCAAGGTCGTTTCGGTTACGAGCTGGATGCCGACAAAAAAATCAGCCTGTCGCTCCAGGACTACAAGGACCAGCAGGACACTGGCTACACAAAAGACCCGAAAAACCTGCAGCAAGCCGTGGCAGTCCAGGGGCTGAAGCTCGACGACCAACCCTATACCCATAACCAGGCGATCAACCTCAACTACACCGACACGGATTTCTACGGTCAGGGCCTGCAACTGGAAAGTTACTGGCGTCGCGCCGATGCACTGTTCTTTCCGGACCTATCACGAGGCAAGGCAGGGATTTCCGACAACAACAGTGTCCAGGATGTGTACGGACTGCGCGCGGCCATCGACACGCCGCTGCCGGCGATCGGGAGTGCCACGGGCAATCTGGTCTGGGGCGCCGATTATAACAATGAACGCTCCCGCCAGCGAGGTGATCAGTACGCGCTCAACGGCCTGACGTACACCAAGACCGGAACCACCTACGAGCTGGGCCCGGACATCGAAACCACCACCAAATCGCTGTTCGGGCAGATGTCCTGGGACATCGGTGACTGGACCTTGCGTGGCGGTGTGCGCCGTGAATGGATCGAAAGCGAGGTCTCCGACAGCATCGCTTATGGTCAGATCGTCCAGACCGGTATACGTGCAAAGCTGCCGGGTGACACCCTCAAATACGATGCCACGCTGTACAACCTGGGGGCGGTTTACCACCTGAGTGAAAACCAGGACGTCTTCGCCAATTACAGCCAGGGGTTTTCGCTACCGGATATCCAGCGCTTCATGCGTGATGTCAGCAGTACCTTTGACATCCAGAGTCTCAACGCCCAAGCCATAAAGGTCGACAGTTACGAGCTGGGCTGGCGCGGTAACTGGGATGACTGGCAGGCCGACGTCACCGTGTATGAAAACACCTCGGACGTGACCCAGTTCTACGATGCCAATGATCGCGTATTGCGCCTGATCAATCAGAAAGAACGAGTTCGCGGCATCGAAAACAGCCTGACCTACCGCGCGACCGACCACTGGTCGGTGGGCGGCACTTATGCCTGGGCCAAAGGTGAGACCGAGCAGAACGGCAAATGGATTGATCTGCCGGCAACGCGCATCTCACCAGCCAAGACCACGCTGTTTGTCGGCTATACCGATGACGACTTTACCCTGCGTCTGCAAGGCATGCGCTTGGCCGATTACGACGCCGCCGCCAAGGACAACAACGGACGCGACATCGAAGGCTATACGCTGGTGGACCTGCTTGGCTCCGTGCAATTACCGGTGGGTCGTCTTGAAGGCGGCGTGTACAACCTGACCAACCGCACGTACGAGAACCTATTCACCCAGGCCAATGCCAGAGCGCCGTACGCCAACGCCGAAGGCCGCACGCTCAGCATGAGCTACTCGGTTGATTGGTAAAAAAGAAGCCAGCTAATGCCCGTCAGTTAAACAGGCACGGGGTTACTCGCCCTTTTGTAGCAGCAAGCTGCTACAAAAGTCTGGGTATGGCGGGTTAGAGGCCCCGCAAATCCCGCTCTTCGATTGGGCGACTCTGGCGCAGACGCTTGCCGCCCAACACAACCCAATCGATCAAGCGGAACAGACATTCAATCCCGAACGACAGCAACAACGCGCCGCTCATGCCCCAGATCATCGCTTGTGGCGTCAACAGGATCTGGTAGCTGTAGCCATTCCACGTTTCCTTGCGAATGTCCGGGTCAGCGGCCAGCACCACTTGCAGGAAGCGGATGTACCACGGGCCTTGCATTGCCTGGAACTGCTTGTCTAGCGCCAGTTGACGGGTCAGCAGATTGCTCAGGCTGTCGGCATCGCTGCGAAAGATCGGGTCTTCGCTGGCGCGGTAATGAGCCACCAGTGCCTGCATATCACCCTTGAAGAACTGATTGGCCGTACCCTGAAACCCGCTCAACCCCGTCTGCGCTTCAATCAAATGCGCTTCGACTCGCTTGGCATAATCGTTGATGAACCCCGGCACCTGGACACCGATCAGCAGGCCCGCCGCAAACAACACCAGCCGTAGATAACTGAGCAACATGGGGAGCAGATCCTTATTCGGTCATGCCCTGGCTGACGCATTCACCGCGCCGCCACAGGCTCCATTGGCCCGGTTCGTAGCGGGTCCAGGTTTCGTTTTCGGTCAAGGGTTCGGTGGCGATCACCGTGACCACGTCATTGGGCGTGGTTTCGGCCTGGAAATCGACGATTACATCGACATCCTTCAAGCGTGCCGGGCCGAAGGGCGCGCGACGGGTGATTTGCGCCAGCTTGGTCGAGCAATAGCAGAACAGCCAGTCGCCATCGCTGAGCAGGCAGTTGAACACGCCCTTGCTACGGTACTCGGCGCATGCGGCCACCAGGTCCGGTAGCAGCTCTTCGACCTCGACCGGCTCGGGGAACGCGGCACGCACGCGGTTGAGCAAATCACAGAACGCCGCTTCGCTGTCGGTATCGCCCACAGGGCGGTAGAAACTGGCGGAAGGCTGGAAGTCCGCCAACTGGCCGTTATGGGCGAAACACCAGTTGCGGCCCCACAATTCGCGCACGAACGGATGGGTGTTGGACAAACAGACCTTGCCGACGTTGGCCTGGCGGATGTGCCCGATCACCACTTCGCTCTTGATCGGGTAGCGTTGCACCAGATTGGCGACTTCCGACTCGCAGCTCGCCGCCGGGTCCTGAAACAAGCGCAAGCCCCGGCCTTCGTAAAAAGCGATGCCCCAACCGTCACGGTGCGGACCGGTGCGCCCGCCGCGCTGCATCAGCCCAGTGAAGCTGAACACAATATCGGTCGGGACATTGGCGCTCATGCCCAATAACTCACACATGCTCGGACTCTCGCTTCAAGCCAGGGGCAAAGTTACAAACGCGGTTCGACCCGCATACGCTGTGGGTTGCTCGGCACGGGAGGACGACCGTAGCGATCATCGCCTGCACCGCCGAAAGGATGATCCTCCTCCTGTTCCTCAGCGAGGGACGCTGCTTTGGCGGCAGCGGCCTTTTCCTTGCGCGCGTTGGAGGCGCGCTCGATCGGGAAGCGGATTGCCACAAACACCAGGTAAATGCCGAAAGCGATCATGCCGTACATGAACAGATCGGAAATCGCCCGCCAAGCGTTGTTGCCGACCTTGAACAACAGGTCGAGGGCGGTGATGGCGATGGCCGGGGCGACCTTTTCCTTCACCGGGTCGATGATGGTCGGGGAAAACAGCAGCACGGCCACCAGCAACCGCAGCGGCTCACGCAGCCAGCGCCACATCCAGCGGGTAAGGCGCATCCACACCAACAGGCAGCCCAAAGCGGCAAAGGCGTAAAGGCCCCAAGCGATCAGATAGTCGTTCTCGGTCATGGTGTCCATGGCAAGGCAGGCAAAGAGGCGCTTATAGTAACGACTTTTCGCACGTCAGGCTGCCCAAATCCGGACAGCAACGCGCAATCCCTGTGGGAGCGGGCTTGCTCGCGAAAGCGGTGTATCAGTCAACAGAGATGTTGAATGGGCTGACCTCTTCGCGAGCAAGCCCGCTCCCACAGGTTGCGAAGCCCTATTTCGTACATTGATCGAGAGCCCTTCATGCCCTTATCTGCCAACGTTTCCGACGCCCCGATCGCTCGCAAGGACGAGGGTGATGACCCGTATGCCTGGCTGCAGGAGCGCGACACCGATGCGGTGCTCGACTACCTGAAGGCTGAAAACAGCTATCAGGAGGCACGGACCGCCGATCAGGCCGGGTTGCGTGAGACCCTGTTCGAAGAGATCAAGGGGCGGATTCTCGAAACTGACCTGTCTTTGCCCTCCCTTGGGGACCGTACCTGTATTACACCCGCACCACCGCGGGTGACGAATACGCCCGGCACTACCGTTGCCCGCGCCCGGCCGACGACAGCCTGACACTCGATGAAAGCCAGGAACTCCTGCTGCTGGACCCGAACGCTCTGGCCAATGGCGGCTTCTTTTCCCTCGGCGCGTTCAGCATCAGCCCGGACCACCAGCGCCTGGCCTACAGCATCGACTCCACAGGCGATGAGATCTACACACTGTTCGTGAAGGAATTATCCGACGGACGCGTCAGCGAGCTGGAATTCCAGGACTGTGACGGCAGCATGACCTGGGCCAATGACAGCCTGACCCTGTTTTTCGGCGAACTGGACGACACCCATCGCCCGCACAAGTTGTTCCGCTATCGCCTGGATGGCACGGCGGCCGAAGAAGTGTTTCATGAGCCGGACGGCCGTTTCTTCATGCATTGCTACCGCGCAAGTTCCGAACAGCAGTTGCTGCTGTCCTTGGGCAGCAAGACCACCAGCGAAGTCTGGGTACTGGATGCCAACCAGCCACAGCAAGCCTTCACCTGCATTGCGCCACGGGTCGAGGACCATGAGTACGACGTTGACCACGGTGCGCTCGACGGTCAATGGACCTGGTTCATCCGCACCAACCGCGACGGCATCAATTTCGCCTTGTACACGGCTGTTGATACCGGCATCGCGCCCATCGAATCCGCCTGGCAGAACCTGATTCCCCATAGCGATACAGTGATGATCGAAGGTATGAGCCTGAACGCCGGCGCCATGACCTTGAGCCTGCGTGAAGGTGGCTTGCCGATCATTGAAGTTCACCCACAGGGCTTGCCGAGCTACCGGGTGCAACTGCCGGACGCGGCCTACAGCCTGCATGTGCAGAACAGCCTGGAGTTCGTCAGCGAGCGGATTCGCTTGCGTTATGAAGCGTTGAACCGTCCAGCGCAAATCCGTCAGCTGGAACTGGTCAACGGTGAGCAGAAAGTTCTCAAGGAAACTCCGGTGCTCGGCCCGTTCGACGCCGATGCTTACGTCAGCCAGCGCCTGTGGGCTACTGCGCCCGACGGCACCAAGGTGCCGATCAGCCTTGTAGTCAAACGCGAAGCGCTCGGTAAGCCGACTCCGCTTTATTTGTACGGCTACGGCGCTTATGGCGAAAGCCTCGACCCGTGGTTCTCACACGCGCGCCTAAGCCTGCTCGATCGCGGCATGGCATTTGCCATCGCTCACGTGCGCGGCGGTGGAGAGCTGGGTGAGGCGTGGTATCGCGCCGGCAAGCAGGAACACAAGCACAATACTTTCAGCGACTTCATCGCCTGCGCCGAGCATTTGATCGCCAATGGATTCACCACCGCGCCACAACTGGCGATTAGCGGTGGCAGTGCCGGTGGCCTGTTGATCGGGGCGGTGCTGAATCAAAGGCCAGAGCTGTTTGGCGCAGCGATTGCCGAAGTGCCATTCGTCGATGTGCTCAATACCATGCTCGACCCGGATCTGCCGTTGACCGTCACTGAATACGACGAGTGGGGCAACCCTGAAGAAGCGGACGTCTATGATCGGATCAAGGCCTACGCCCCGTACGAAAACGTCACTGCTCAAGCGTATCCGGCCACACTGGTCATCGCCGGCTACAACGACAGTCGAGTGCAGTACTGGGAAGCGGCCAAGTGGGTGGCCAAATTGCGCGCGACCAAAACCGACAACAATCTCCTGCTGCTCAAGACCGAACTGGGCGCCGGGCATGGCGGGATGAGTGGTCGATACCAGGGATTGCGTGACGTAGCACTCGAATATGCATTTTTGTTCAAGGTATTGGGGATTGCCTGAGGAACTTGGGCTGGCGTGCCGGTCTTAAGAAACACCTCAGAGCCCTTGTAGGAGCGAGGCTTGCCCGCGAAGGGAAAAACTCGGTATTCGCAGTAAGGCTGATGACGCCTTCGCGGGCAAGTCGAATCGTCGCACCGCTCGCTCCTACAGGGGCAATGTCAAACCCGGAATCAGACACAACAATAAAGACCGCACGACATGTCAGAAAAGACCTTGCTGAACAACGAAATTCGCGACTGGCTGATGGACTGCGGCCTGTTCAACCAGCTGTTGCCGGCGGACTTCGCTGCGGCCTCGGGCTATTTCAGCATCAGCACCATTGCCCAGGGCGAAGAGATTTTCCACGAGGGCGATCCCGGCAGCTTCATGTGCATCATCCACACCGGCCAGGTGGCCGTGCAGAAGACCACCAGCGACGGGCAGCAGGTGACCATTGCTACCTTGCGCAGTGGCCGCTCGTTCGGCGAAATGGCCGTGCTGGATGGCGAACGTCGCTCGGCCAGTTGCGTGGCGGCGAGCAACTGTCAGTTGCTCAACCTGGGCAAGGATTCGCTGGAAAAGATGCTCAACGATGCACCAAAAATCGCCGCCAAGATCATCCGCGCCCTCGCCGTTTCCCTCTCCAAACGCTTGCGCATGGCCGACGGGCAACTGCTTTCCCAGCAGGCCTAACCGCCGGGAGACTTGACCTTCGGCGGGTTCTGCTCGATCCCCGGCACCGGTTGATCCTTGGTCGGCGGGCTAGGCATCTCGATCGGGACCAACGGTGGGCCGCTGCTGCCGGGGCCGACTTTGGGCAAAGGTGCGGGTGTGATTTGCGGATACGGCGTGGGCGTCGCGGTGCCAGGCGATCCCGGCATCGACGCAGGACTGACCGGTACGGTTTGCAGCTGTTGGGCCTGCACTGCAGTAATCGAGAGCGCGGCCAGGGCAATGACCGTTAGAATGGTGCACTTCATCAATGGCTCCGTTGGCCTTGTTGTCATTTGCAGGCTACTCCCAACTGCGTCCGTTTGCCTTCCCCCTGTTGCCATTTTCTCCTCAAGTGAGCCCCATGAAACGTTTCGTTCTGCTCGACACCACCCCTATTCCCGAAAACGGCGGTGCCCTGTGCCTGTTCGAATACGGCGAGGATTTCGTCATCAAGATCCAGGGCGGTGACGGCGGACAACTGATGAACACGCGCATGCACGGCTCCGAGGATGCCCTGGCCGAGATCCCCTGCCGCAAGGTCGCCGGTCGGCCGAATTCGCGAGTGTTGATCGGTGGCCTGGGCATGGGCTTCACCCTCGCCTCGGCGCTCAAGCACTTGGGCAAGAGCGCTGAAGTGGTGGTCGCCGAACTGGTACCCGGTGTTGTGGAATGGAACCGCGGGCCGCTGGGCGAGAAAGCCGGCAAACCGTTGCTTGACCCGCGCACCGTCATCCGCATGGAAGACGTGGCCAAGGTACTGCAAGCCGAGCCGCAAGGTTTCGATGCGATCATGCTCGACGTCGACAACGGCCCGAAGGCCTGACCCAGAAGGCCAACAGCTGGCTGTACTCCGCCGGCGGCCTCAGCGCCTGCGCCAAGGCCCTGCGACCGAAAGGCGTGCTGGCGGTCTGGTCTGCCAGCGCAGACCGGCAGTTTTCCGACAAACTGAAAAAAGCCGGTTTCAAGGCCGAGGAAGTGCAGGTCTTCGCCCACGGCAACAAAGGCACCCGCCACACCATCTGGATTGCCGAGAAGCTCAAGGGCTGAGCTAAACTCTGATCATTACCGTCATTAGTCTTTCTACAAAGGTGAACCCATGAGTTCGTCCACCCCAACCAACACATCGAAGCTCGACCGCATCCTCGCCGACAACCAGCGCGACAAAGAAATGGGCTACCGCGACAAGGCCCTGAAAATGTACCCGCACGTATGCGGCCGCTGCGCCCGCGAATTCTCCGGCAAGCGCCTGAGCGAACTTACAGTGCACCACCGCGACCATAATCACGACAACAACCCGCAGGACGGTTCGAACTGGGAGCTGTTGTGCCTCTATTGCCATGACAACGAACACTCGCGTTATACCGACCAGCAGTATTTCGGCGAAGGTTCGCTGAGCACGCCGAAAATCGCCAAGGCGACGCATAACCCGTTTGCTGCGTTGGCTGGCCTGATGAAAAAAGAAGACTGAAGATCTTCGCTGGGCATGCTGGCCTCTTCGCGGGCGAGCCTCGCTCCTACAGGGACTGCGCATCTCCTGTAGGAGCGAGGCTTGCCCGCGAAAGCTATCTCCTTGGCACCACCAATCTCAAACTGAACACCCCTCCCCCAATCCCCGTATAATCGCGCTTTTTTCCCGAAAGGCACCCCGCTCGTGGCAGACAAACGGTACAGCTGCATTGGTTTGTATAACCCCAAATCACCGGAGAACGTCGGTTCGGTGATGCGCGCCGCTGGCTGTTATGGCGTGGCCTCGGTGTTCTACACCGGCAAGCGCTATGAGCGCGCCGCCGACTTCGTCACCGATACCAAGCGCGTCCACTACGACATCCCGCTGATCGGCATCGACGACCTGAAGAAGATTCTGCCGCTGAACTGCGTACCGGTCGCCGTGGAGTTGGTCGAAGGCGCCCGCCCATTGCCTGAGTACACCCACCCGGACCGCGCGCTGTACATCTTTGGCCCGGAAGACGGCTCACTGGATAAAGAGATTCGCGACTGGTGTGAAGACGTGGTCTACATCCCGACCACCGGCTGCATGAACCTCGCCGCCACGGTCAATGTCGTACTCTATGACCGCATGGCCAAAGGCCTCAACACCCGCTCAGGGCCTAAATTTCGCTGAATTACGGCACATTCGATGGAACAAGCTGGTCGCCACGGCAGTCAGCTTAGGTATCCATCCTGAAGCATCTATTACCGAAGCAGCCCTTCCTGCCTGGAGATAAATCATGAGCGAACTCAAACGCGTAGAGCGCATTGAATCCACCCCGTTCCAGACTTCTACAGACCAGAACGTTCACGGCTGGGAACGCATTGGCTCCCTGGCCGGTGGCGTGGTCATGGTGGGCAAGGGCCTGCGCCGTGGCGGGATCTTCGGTTTGATTCAAGTGGCCATCGGTGGCGTAGCGCTGGCACGCGGTATCACCGGCCATAGCTCGGCGAAAAGCTTGCTGGAGAAAAGCCGTCAGGATATGGATAACGTACGAGCGAAAATCCAGCGCGCCGCTGAAGATTTGAACCGGCTGAAGGCCAATGCCGAAGCGGCGACTAAAACTGCGACAGTGACCGGGAATGATTCGTTGAAGTCGCCGAAAACAGGGGTTTGACCCGGAAAGTCCAGTGAGGCTTAAGGCCCCTTCGCGGGCAAGCCTCGCTCCTACAGCAAATCGGTATCAAGGACTTTGGAAGAATCGCCAATGACACTTTCCGAGAGCTGAACAAACTCCTTGGTATCCACGCTCCCCAAACGCATCACCCCGCGCAACACATCATCCAGCGAACGCTTGTTGCGGGTCTTCAGGCGAATCTCGCGATCCAGTTCCTGCAACAACACCACCGCTTTTGAAATCTGCGCCGGGCTGATCTGTTCGCCGCGCAAGGTGGTGACTTTCTGACTGTCCTTCGCTAAACGCCCCTGCAAACTCTGGTAACGCTCGTCACTCATGCCACCCGCGCGGCGCACCAGTTCGATGGCGTAATACTCGGCAAAACCTTCGCTGATCCAGTCACTGTGCCGCTGATCGTTGATCCGCCCGAACAACTGCGCCAACTCACGCACCAACGCGCTGGTGCCGCTTTCGCTGACCAGTGGCAAACGCGTGTTTAGGTAGATCGATTCATGTGCTGCCAGGCTGCCGCGCCACATCGGATCGTTGGCGCCGACAATCAGCAGTTTGGAAGGATGACGAGGGAACACAGCTTGCACTTGCGGCCAGACAAACGTCAGCAGGGTCAGCACATCCATACGCCGCATGCCCTGCCCCTGGGGTGAGGCCACGGTCACTTCGGTTTCCCCCAGACGGGTACGACGGCTGCCAAGGTGACCGGCGAGCATCCAACCGGTTGGTCGGTCGAACAATCGGGATACGTTGTCGATTCTGAACTTGTTCTTGCCGATTCGCGGCCAGGCGGTTTCGACGCTTTTCCAGCCGCTGGGCAACTCGAATTCAAGGCGTGACACCAGTTCGATGCCGTCCTGCTGATCGAGTTTGGCGGGAGGCACCAGATCATCACCGCGCAGCAACGCCCAGGTCGGGGTCATGCGTGTGTCGAAGCTGCCGTTCTTGCGGTCGTGGCTGATGCGTACGCGGTAGGTCAGGCTGGCCTTGTCGGTGGCCGGGCGCCAGACACCACGGGTTTGCGTGCCCGGTGTCAGTTGCCACTGGCCGTCGGCCTTGAAATCACTGTAATTGCTGCCGTCGCCAAGGTCGAAATCCAGGCTGCGTACCGCTGAGCCTTGCGCCAGCGTCAGACGCACTTCCGCCTGGTCGCTTTGCGGCAAAAGGTGCACGTGATAATCCAGATCGACCTTCTTGGCCGCCCACACGGACGAGCTCAGGGTCAGTAGTCCAACCACGAACGCTCGCCGCCATCCCACAGCCATACACACTCCTTGTTGAAACCTGAACTCGCTGGACGCTTAACCCGCGCGGAAAATCAGATGATCTTCCCAATCGTCTTCGGCCACGCTACCTTCGGCAAGCATGCGCCCGGACTGGGAAATTCGTTCGTGATGCACCGCATCGCGATCACCGCACACCAGGTGATGCCACAGCGGTAAATCCTTGCCCTCGCTGACCAGTCGATATCCGCAGGTCGGCGGCAGCCATTTGAATTCATCGGCCTTGCCCGGCGTGAGCTGGATGCAGTCCGGCACCGAGTCGCGACGATTCGGGTAATCGCTGCACTGGCAGGTTTTCAGGTCCAGCAGCTTGCAGGCGATACGCGTGTAATAGACGCTGTTGTCGTCTTCATCTTCGAGCTTTTGCAGGCAACACAGGCCACAACCGTCGCACAGCGACTCCCATTCCTCTTGATCGAGTTGATCGAGGGTTTTGCGTATCCAGAACGGTTCGACTTTGGCGGCCATGGCTCGAGCATCAACATCAGGTTGTGAAAAGGCCGCCAGTCTAGTGCCCGCAGCCCCGTGGGCCAAGCACTGGCGACTGCCGGTAGATCGGGGCTTGTCAGTTTTGGCATCTGCAAGTAGCTTTGCCTGTCGCAAGGAGCCCTACCTGCGTGCCATTAACGCTCGACCGCGTTGCATTGCGATGAACCGCCAAGGCTCTCGACAAACCTTACCGCTCAGCTCAACTGCGCCCGCAGGTTTAGACGTCCCTCACTTCCAAACGTAGCAAGGAATCTCTTGATGAGTGCAAACCCACGCGTTGCCGATTACGCCATTCACCCTCAGTTCACCGATCGCTGGTCGCCCCGCGCCTTCACCGGCGAAACCATCCCCGAGGAAACCCTGTTGAGTTTCTTCGAAGCCGCGCGCTGGGCGCCGTCGGCCTATAACTCGCAGCCTTGGCGATTTCTCTACGCGCGTCGCGACACGCCGAACTGGGAGCGTTATCTGGCCTGTTGAACGAGTTCAACCGCAGCTGGGCGCAACACGCCTCGGCACTGGTGATCGTGATCTCGAAAACCACCTTCGCGGTGCCTGGCGCCACCGAGGAAACCCCGGCCCTGTGGCACACCTTCGACACTGGCTCGGCCTGGGGCCACCTGGCGCTGCAAGCGAGCATCAGCGGCTGGCATACCCACGGCATGGCCGGTTTCGATCAGGAGCTGACCCGCAAGGAGCTGAACATTCCCGAGGGCTATGCCCTGCACGCCGCCGTGGCGATCGGCAAACTGGGCGACAAGGCAACCTTGGCTGAGTACCTGCAAGCCCGTGAAGAGCCAAGCCCGCGCCGTCCGCTGAGCGAACTCGCGGCTGAAGGCGATTTCACCCTCTAAGCCACAACGAAGATCTACTGTAGGAGCCGAGCTTGCTCGCGATGGCGGTCTAACAGTCAACAATGATGTTGAATGTGATGGCCTAATCGCGAGCAAGCTCGGCTCCTACAGTAGATCGGGTGGATTCAATATCCGCGATCGAAATCCACTTCCCCGCGCAGCGCCTCGCCCGTCTGAAACGCCCGCAGATTCTCGACAAACAGTTTCACCATCAAGGACGGCGAAGTCGGTGCCGAACTGTGGCCGGTCAGCAGCAGGCCCAGGCGGTCCAGAACGGATGGCGCTGCGGCAACGGCTCCTGACGGCAGACGTCGATCACCGCCCCCGCCAGATGGCCCTCTTTCAAGGCTTCCACCAAGTCCGCATCGACCACCGCCACACCGCGCCCGACGTTGATGAACAACCCGGTTGGCTTGAATTGCTTGAACAGCGCCGCGTTGTAGATATCGTGGGTGTTCGGGGTATTTGGCAGTAGATTGATTACATAATCCACTTCACCAACCAAGCGCGGCAAATCGGCCATAGCACCGACTTCGACGAACGGCGCCTGCTTACGGGCCTCACTGGCGATGCCGTACAACTCGACACCAAAAGGTACGAGGAACTGCGCCACAGTCTGCCCGATGTCACCGGTGCCGACGATCAGCACCTTGCGCCCCGCCAGGCTCTGGCCATGACGACTGTCCCACTTGCGCTCAACCTGGCTGACCAGCCGTGCCAACACTTCACGCTCATGACCGAGCATGTAGGTAAGCACGTATTCGGCCATGACCTGGCCGAAAATCCCACCGCACGGGTCAGGCGATAGTGGCGTGGCAGACCGTCAGCCAGCAGCGGCGTGATGCCCGCCCAGGTTGATTGCAGCCATTGTGGTTGGTGGCCTTGACGCAGCAGGGTCGCCAGCAGGTCGGGTTGACCGAGCCAGACCGAACACTCGGTGGCCTGGCGGGCCAATTCGGCGGAGTCACCGCTGGTCAGCACTTCCAGATCAGGCGCGGACTCGCGCAGCAGTCGGGTGTACACAGGGTGGTCGTGTTCAGCAATCAGAACGCGCATGCTTTAACCTTAAAAAAAAGCGCTGCAGATGGCCATCGTCGCCATACTGCTGCATCGCCCTGGCCATCGCCAAAATCATTCCAGTGTTCACAAAGGCTCTGAAAAGAGCCTTTCTGCCGATTACATCGGGTCGTTGCGTCGCAGCAACTCTTCCGGCAAGTGTTCGATGTATTCGTCTTCGGCCGGCGGCATTTGCAGGTGGTAACCCTGCTTGTCGAGGTTTTCCAACACGACGGTGATGTCCTCGCGCGACAGTTTGCGCTCGGGCGAAAGCACCATATCGAAAGCGTGGATGGCTTTACCGAAGGCGATCATCAGAGGTTCAGGCACGCGCTCCAGTGCATCGCTTTTGAGCACATAGAGGTACATCTCGTTTCTCTTCGAACTGCGGTAGATGGAGCAAATACGTTTCAAGGCTGTTCTCCGGCGGTGGACAAGCTGTCGAGCAGCGCCTGGCCCATCAATTCGCGGCGCCAGCCACGCAGCGAATCAGGCAATTGGTAGGGACCATTGGGGAAGCCGCTTTTTAGCAACGCTTCCAAGGTTTTCTTGCGCAGCATCAGCTCTGGTGCGATGTCCAGGCGCTCGGCTTCGGCCTGGCCGATGGCTTTCATCTGCTTGAGCAACGCAGCGGCGTCTACCGGCAGCGGCTCCGGCACGGCTGGCGGCCACTGATCTGGCGACACACTGCCAGAGCGCTTGATCAGATCAAGCAGAAACTCGCCATCCTGACGCACGGTACGCGGGTGCATGTCTTCGATTTTCGCCAATGCGCCGAGGTTGTCTGGCTGCGTGCGCGCCAGTGGCCACAGCGAATGCTCGCGAATGATACGGTTGCGCGGCAAGTCACGGGCGCGGGCCTCTGTCTCACGCCAGGCGCAGAGTTCACGCAACACAGCGAGTTGGGCGCGGGACAGTTTCCAGGCCAGCTTGGCGTCGCGATAGACCTCATACGGATCGGTCTCGCGGCGCAGGTTGGCCACCAGCTCGGCGCCGTCTTCCAGGACCCATGCATACTTGTCATCAGACAGCTTCGGACGAAGCTGCACGAAAACTTCCGCCAAGTGCACGGCGTCTTCGGCGGCGTAGCTGATCTGAGTCTCGGAAAGCGGGCGTTGCAGCCAGTCGGAACGGGTTTCACCCTTGGGCAGGTCGATGCCGAGCACTTCCTGCACAAGCCGCGAATAGCCCATGGAAAAGCCCAGATTCAGATAAGCGGCAGCCAGTTGCGTGTCGAACAACGGTAACGGCAGGCTGCCGGTCAGGCGCAACAGGACTTCGAGGTCTTCGCTGCAGGCATGCAGGACTTTGAGTACCGCAGGGTTTTCCAGCAACGCGGCCAGCGGCTGCCAGTTGTCGATGGTCAGCGGATCAATCAGGTAGGCGCGCGTGCCATCGCCCACCTGCAACAGGCCGGCGATCGGATAGAAGGTGTCGACCCGCATGAATTCGGTGTCGAGGGCAACGAATGGCAGCTTTTGCCATTCGGCGCAAAATTGGCCGAGGCTATCGTTGTCGCGAATCCAGTGAATATCGATGGCCACACGGCTCTCCCTTGAAGAATGGCGCGCAGTATATATCGCCCCCGGCGATTTCCGCGCATCCACTGAACAAGAGCGTTAGCGAAAATACCTGCTTAACGAAAAGAATAGTCCGACAAAGCCGGATTAGCCGACCTTACGCAACACGTAAACCCGCATCGGCGCCCAGCCGGGCAGGAAGTCTTGATGGCTGAGCACGCTAAAACCCGCTTGCCTGAACTCGGCCTCAACCTCAGCCTTGCTTGCCAGCGGTCGGGCTGCAAGCCCCTGCACGTCTGTGTGTCGCGCTTTGAAACGACCACCAACCCGTATCGCCACAATCACCGTATCGCGACTGACCCGGTGAAACTCGCCGAGCATTGCCAAACGGTGCTCGGGGCTGGCCAGGTGTTGAAACAGCTGCATGCAAAAAATGCAATCAACGGCATTCACAGACAGCCCAATGGAAACAGCAGAACTTTGAAAGGTCCTCACTCGTTTCAGCAGGTTCTGGGGATGATGGGTTCGGGCATGATCGAGAATGTCTTGGGACGGATCAGTCGCGAGAATCACCCGATTGGCATGTTCGGCCAGCACCGGCCAGAACCGCCCGACACCGCACGCCACATCGAGAATCAGTCCCGGCTCACCGCAGACCTTGAGCGCATGACGCACCAGCTGCTCCTCACGCCAGAACGCCAAACGCCCGGGCAGGTCTTGCGCGCGCGGTTGTAAACAGACACGGGCGTGTTCCTGGTCGTAGCGCCGGGCGAACTCAAGCTCAATGGCGGATCGGGATTGGGCAGGCATGTGCGATGGCTCTTTATGATCGTTGCACCAGCCGCAAACTAGCGGCTATTACATAAAAAAAGGTTGGAGCACTCATTCGTTGGCCAGCACGCCGTCGACCACCGCTCCACGACATCCGGCAAACATATCCAGATCCCGGTTGTAGACCTTGCTGTTGACCTCTAGCAGACCCAGCATCGAATGGAATAGATTGTCCTGGCTCAGGGGCTTTTCACGGCCCAGTTGCAGGCAGTGGGTGTCTACCGAAAACGACTTTTGATAGCTGTCGGAGAACCAGGCCAGCATTGCCACATGCTTTTGTTGCTCCGGCGCCAGCAGGTAAGGCGTGCCGTGCAGGAACAGGTTGTACTCGCCCAGGGACTCGCCGTGATCCGACAGGTACAGCATCGCGGTATCGACCTTGTCCTGTTTGCTGCGCAAAAGATCGATGAGGGTCGATAGCACGTGGTCGGTATACACCAGGGTGTTGTCGTAGCCGTTGACGATACTTTCGCGACTGCAATTGTTCAGCGCATTACTTTCACAGACCGGGGTAAAGCGTTCGTACTCTTTCGGGTAACGCTTGAAGTATTCCGGGCCGTGACTGCCCATCTGGTGCAATACCAGTACCGTGTCTTTATCCAGGTTATCGATAAAGTGCTGCAAGCCTTGCAGCAGGATTTCGTCACGGCACTCACTATTGGCGCACAGCACCGGGTCTTTCAAGTTACTGACATCGTCGATCGTCACGCGGTCGCAAGTACCTTTACAGCCGGATTGGTTATCACGCCAGATAACATCAATACCCGCACGTTTGAGCACGTCCAGCAGGCCTTCTTCATTCTTCGCCTTGCTGGCGTTGTAATCCTTGCGGCCCATGTTGGAAAACATGCAAGGCACCGACACGGCGGTTTCAGTACCGCAGGAATGCACATCCGTGAAAGCGATCAGGCCAGCTTCTTTGCTCAGTTTTGGCGTGGTGTCGCGGTCATAGCCCAGGATACCGAAGTTCTCCGCCCTGGCACTTTCACCCACCACCAGCACGGTCAGGGATTTACGGCCGTGAGTTTGCCAGGCGGGCTTTCGCTGGGCATCTTCACCGACTTTGACAAAGGGTTGTCGCGCAGACGCGACTTGTTCACGCATGTAACCGAACGAAGCGCCGATGTAATTGCTCGGCACCACCATCAAGCGCAGCTCATGGTGATTGCGAAAAAGCGATGACAAGCCTTGATAGTTAACAAGCGCAACACCACCGATAACCGCAAATGATGCGACGCTCACCAGGGCCTTACTTAACAGTTCACGATGCCAGCGACGATAATTAATCGGGGTTTTCCATAGCAACCACGATGGCAAAATACCGAGCAGCACAATATAAACAAGCAATTTTATCGACAATAAACCCTGCACTTCCGTGGCATTGGTTTCGGCGAAGTTGCGCAACATGCCAGCATCGATCAACACACCGTATTGACTCATGAAATACGCCACGCCTGCGCTGATCATGAACAGCAGCGTCAGGACCGGTTTCATGACAGGCCGGAACGCCAGCAGCGTCAGCACAATGTTGAAGGCGGCGAGAATCATCGCACCGAATGCCACGCGCATGACAATGCCTTTGCCGTCAGCCGCCGTGATTTCGAACAGGTGCTGCCACAAAACAAAATTGAAGGCTGTCAATAAAAAGGCGCTGGCAATCAGTGTCACCCACTCTGGGCGCACGGCTTTAATCTTCAACATGGTGATCGGCTGTTCCTGAAAAGAAGTACCCTCGGCAAATGTGAAAATTTCATTTTCCGCGACGGCTTTAATTTTAAGCATCCGACCATCAATTTTTTGTGAAAAAGAAGCCAACGAATAGTTGGCCCCGCAGATCGGCGTCGCCCCGGCATTATTTAATTTCCAAATACCACCCCGGATTTTCTGATTTGCCGCCTCCAGCCCCTGCGCGCCTAATCGGCTCCTGCTTCTCAGGGACCGATTATGGAAAACATTCGCGCCACCTCTCGCCCACCCCTCTGGCTGATGCTCAGCATCGTTCTCATCGCCTTGAACCTGCGGCCCTCCATGGCCGCGGTCGGGCCTTTGCTGTCGGCGATTCGCGGCGACATCACGCTCAGCTTCAGCCTGGCGTCACTGCTGACCACGCTACCGGTAATGGCCATGGGGCTGGCGATGTTCTTCGGGTTTGCGATCAGCCAGCGCCTCGGCGAGCAACGCACGGTCGTGCTGTCGTTATTGATTATCGTTGTGGCCACGATGTCGCGCCTGTTCCTTGATTCGGCGAGCGAACTGATCCTCAGCGCCATATTGGCCGGCATTGGCATCGCGCTGATCCAGGCACTGGTACCGGCGCTGATCAAATCCCGCTTTAGCGACAATGTCGCCCTGTGCATGGGACTCTACGTCACGTCGATCATGGGCGGCGCCACCATCGCGGCCGCTTTCGCACCACTGGTGATGGCCCGCACCGGTAGTTGGCGTGCCGGGCTGGCGATCTGGGCGCTATTGGGGGTACTGGCGTTGCTGTTTTGGTGCGCCCAACGTTCAAACGCGCCGATGCAGGATGCAAAGGCATCTGGCAATGCATCCTTCTTCGCCAATTCCCGCGCCTGGTTACTCGCGATCTTCTTTGGTCTGGGCACGGCGTCCTATACCTGCGTGCTGGCTTGGCTGGCTCCGTATTACGTGGAAAAAGGCTGGAGCGAACAACACGCCGGACTATTGTTGGGTTTCTTGACGGCCATGGAAGTGCTGTCGGGCCTGGTGACCCCCGCCATCGCCAATCGCAGCCGTGACCGGCGCGCAGTGCTGGTGGTGTTGCTGACGCTGATCATGACCGGTTTCTGCGGGCTGATTCTCTGTCCGCAACACTTGTCCCTTTTGTGGCCATGCCTGTTGGGCCTCGGTATAGGCGGGCTGTTTCCGATGAGCCTGATCGTGTCGCTGGACCACCTGGATGATCCCCGCCGCGCCGGTAGCCTGACCGCATTCGTGCAAGGCATCGGCTACCTGATCGCCGGTCTATCGCCGCTGATCGCCGGGATGATCCGCGATCAACTCGGCAGTTTCGAATGGGCCTGGTGGTCACTCACCGGGGTCATGGCGCTGCTGCTGTTGATGGTCTCGCGCTTCGATCCACGGCACTACGCCCGCAACATTCACTGACCGGAAAACCCATCATGAAACACAGCGGTTTCGCCGTCGCTCATGCCGGCATGTTGCTTTGGGCCTTGTTGATCGCCGCCTCGTTTGCTGCGGCGGCGCAGGTCAGTCAAACCATCGATCCGATCCTGCTGACCGGTTTGCGCCTGCTGTTTTGTGCCTTGGTGTTTTTGCCTCTGCTGCTGATCAAGGGCGATAGTTCCATGACCGCCCGAGGACTGCTCGGCCATGCCGTACTCGGCCTGTTGCTGGCAGTGTATTTCGGCTCGCTGTTCGAGGCTCTGCGCTATACCTCAGCAGTCAATACCGGAACGATATTCACGCTGGTGCCACTGCTGACTCTGGCGTTCGAAGCGGTGTTGATGCCTGACAGTAGCCTGAAACATCGGGTGGTGCCGATGCTGATTGCCGCTGCCGGGGCCATATTGCTGGTGATGAAAGGCACCGCTCCAGGCGAACTACCTGCGCTGTACGCACTGTTGGTGTACGGAGTCGGTTGCCTCGCGATGGCACTCTACTCACCCCTCAGCCAGCGACTCAAGGCCGATAGCCTCAAGGGTCGCGGGCCGGTGTCCATGACTTTCTGGAACATGCTGTTCGGCGCACTGTTTCTGCTGGCGTTCTGCGGGTTCAGCGGCGGATGGCGTTCGGCATCATTGCTGACGATGAACGATTTTTACTGGCTGGTATACCTGGCGCTGTTTGCCACCCTGGCGACTTTCTGGCTGTTGCACCGAGCCATTGGCGTGATCGCTCCGTCCTCGGTGATTTCCTACATTTATCTGAGCACCTTGTTCATCACATTGTTTCATTGGTTCTGGTGGCGACAATCGCCACTGCCGCTGGAAGCGGTGGGCGCAGCCTTAGTCGGGGTCGGTATGCTTGCGCTGCTGATATCCGGCCGGCGCGCGATGCCCGTTTCGGTTCAGAACTGAACACTGACAGGACGTTCTCCTCGCGCCCTCATTCCGCTAGGATCATTCGCACACAATTGCGCACGATTTGCGCAATGAACACCGCGAGACGCAATGGATGCTGAACAGTAACGCGCTAAGAAAGCTGGATATGCAGGACCTCATGGTGTTCGTCGCCGTGTATGAGCAGAACAGCGTCACCGGAGTCTCCGAGGCGCTGTGTGTTAGCCAGTCCACAGTGAGCTACTGCTTGAAAAAACTGCGCAGCAGCTTCGAAGACGAGCTGTTCATCAACACGCGCACGGGCATGCACCCCACTTACAAGGCCGGCAGCATGTATCCCCATATGCTGAAGATCCTCGAAAGCATCAACCTGTGTCACGCCGGGGCGCCAACGTTCGATCCAGCCTTGCAACCGGCGACCTACAACATTTGCGCACCGGAATACTTCGAGCAGTTGATCCTGCCCCGTCTGTTGAAGAACTTCGCTTGTGCCGGTCTTCCGGTGATGGTCAACATGCACAAATTTGAAGCCGACATCCCGGCAGAGGCACTGCGTGACGGTAGCCTCGACCTGGTGATTGGTTTTGGTCCGAACTTTCATCGAAGTCACCGCGACTTCAACACGCAGACCCTGCTGAAAGATGAACTGGTTTGCGTCTTCGATAAACGCGCGGCCCCGCTGGAGCCGCGCTTGAGCCTGCAAACCTTCGTCGAGCACCGACATGTGTTCCCGACACCCTGGACGTCCACCACCAACATGGTCGACGGCTGGTTAGCGCGACAAGCACGGCAACGGCAGATTGTTGCGCGAGCCAATAGCTACAGTGCGGCACTGAAAATGATCATTGGCACCGACTTCGTCCTGACTCTGCCTCGGCGCATCCAGCAATTGCTAACCAATGACGCCGTCTTCGATCACCGTGAAGCGCCCAATGGCTTGCCGGGATTCACCCTCGACATGCAGTGGAGTCAACATGCCGATCAGGACAACGCCAACACCTGGTTACGCGAGCAAGTGATCAAGGCCTGCGCCGAGACTCAAACGACCTGAAATTCAGACGCCGATGGCAGTCTTGGTATACGACTCGCGATCGATATCAAGAATCTCCACACACAACTGGACTTCCACGTTCGCCGGCCATTTACACAGATCTTTCACCACTGCCAACAGGCTTTCAGACAACTGCTGCTTGATCTGCGGCGAACGCCCGCTCAACAGCGCCAGCTTCACATGCACGAACGCCCGCTCAGCCAATGCAGTGCCTACCTTGAATGTCTCGACCTTCACCGCGCGACTCTTGATGTCGAATTCGGCGCCGAACTGACCGGAACCCACCAGTGTGTTGTTGAGCCGCATCAACGCCACATCGGCATTCAGATCAGGCAAGTTGGCGGTGTACTCCAAGTGCAGGTGTGGCATGGCGTTACTCCTGTAGATAGGTGGAAAGTTCGTAGATAAAACATAGCGCTGCCCCGATCACTGGGTCAGCGACAACAGATTGCGCTCCCCCATGAACGCTTCAAGTCGTGAGCGCAGCCAACGTTCGGCGGATCACCGTCGACATGACTGAGCCAGACCATGGACAGCTCGAGGGTCGGAGCCTTGAACGGAAATGGCTCCTTGTACAATTGACCGGACGCCGCCATCGCCTCAGCGGCGTAATCCGGCAGGCTGGCAATCAGATCGGTACCGGCCAGCAATGCCGGCAACGAGCTGTATTGCGGTACCGAGAGCACCACCTGACGCGAACGGCCGAGCTGCGCCAGCCACTCATCGGCGAACCCGCTGACGTTGGCGATGTGCGACACCAGCACATGCGGGCGCGAGCAATATTCATCGATGGTCAGCGGTGTATCGGACGCATCGGCCCGCAATACAGCCGGGTAGATATGCCGCAGCAGTTTGCGCTTGGCGTTTGCCGGCAGGCCGCGAGTCTGGGTGATACCGACCGTTATATCGCCGGACACCAGCAGATCGGAAATCCGCCAGTGATCGACATTCTGCACCACGAATACCACCTTCGGCGCTTCCTGGCGCAATGCGCGCAGCAATGGCGGTAACAGGCCAAACTCGACATCGTCCGACATACCGATACGAAAGGTCATGGTGCTGCTGCTCGGGTCGAAATCATGGGTCAAACTCAGCGCCACCGATAACGAATCCAGCGCCGGCGAAAGGTGCCGAAAGATCTCTTCGGCCCGCGCCGTAGGCTCCATTCGATGACCGACGCGAATGAACAACGGATCGTTGAACATCGTACGCAAGCGGTTGAGCGCCGAACTGATGGTCGGTTGACCTAGAAACAGCTTCTTCGCCACGTTGGTGACATTGCGCTCCAGCATCAGCGTTTCAAACACCACCATCAGGTTGATGTCGGCCTTGCGTAGTTCGTTGCGATTCATCCATTGACCCCGCGCCCAGTAACTGCCGACAGTTTAGGTAGGTGTCGCAATCGGCGTCTATGCGACTGAACGAATGCTTGAAGCATTTTGCGTTTAATGCAAAAGCGATCACACGTCTCGTCCTACAGCCTCTTCCTGATTTTGTTGCTCATCTGGCGGGAACGACGTGCGCTCCTAAGCTCTGGAAGCGCCGGGCAATCCAGCCTTGGCTACCCACAATCGTTCAAACTCAAAAGGAGCCGCTCAATGGCTAGAGACAAAGCGAAAGACGACAAACACTTCAATTGCACCCAGGCACACGAAGCCGACTACGTTGCAGGCCTTTATCCTCACGCCAGGGAAGAGGTCAAAACCTTTCTGGCAACCGCCTGCAAGGACAAATCCCTGCACAACTCCACTCACAAGGACGTCTACGAGCTGATCAAACGAAAACTGGGCCACTCACAACCCTGAGACCGCCCGGTCGAAACGAAGCTGCTCTGACTGAGCAGCTTCACCGCTTGAAACCTAGATCTCCTTGATCGGAGCCTGACCGCAAGTCCCCTTGATTTACCAGTCAGTTCGGTGCCACAGTCCAGTACCTCATCGTAGGAGGTACCAGACGAGGCTGTTAAGTTCAGAGCGCTTGATAACGCTCCGCCGCATGTGCCTGGCGGATGTCAGAAAGCAATGCTTGCCGTGTTGAGTCCAACGCTTCCCAGCGCTCGACAACGTGAAGAGGCGGAATCGTTACTAATTCGCGGCGATCATAGCCGACCAGTGCTGCGTCGACTAACTCGCCCACTTCCATAACAGCGGACAATGTTTTGATGTCTACCCCGGCCCGTTCCCATATCTCGGTGCGCGTGGCGGCAGGAAGTACGGCCTGTACGTACACTCCTTTCGATGCCAATTCCAGACTCAAGCCTTGCGAAAGAAACAGCACGTAGGCCTTGGTTGCACCGTAGACCGACATGTTGAATTCCGGCGCCAGGCCCACGACCGAACCAATGTTGACAATGGCACCCTCTCCAGCCGAGACGAGCCGTGGTGCGATAGCCGCTGCGAGGCGTGTCAGGGCGGTGATGTTAAGGGCCACAAGACTGTTGATACTCTGAGCGGTCTGCTCGGTGAAGCCGCCTGACTGGGCAAGCCCGGCATTGTTGATGAGGATACCGATACGCGAATCTTCACGCAGGCGCGTTTCAACAGTGGCTAAGTCGTTTGGATCAGTCAGGTCGGCCTGCAGTACGTCTATGGAAACGCCGGTTTCATCGCTCAGGCGTGTGGCGAGTGCGTCCATCCGCGATTTATCGCGCGCTACCAGTACCAGATTATGGCCACGGCGGGCGAAGCGCTCGGCATAGGTGGCACCGATGCCTGTCGATGCGCCTGTGATGACAACAGTCGTAAGCGTGCTCATGGATTCAGTTTTCTCAGTTAGCTAAAGATGGTAACGACAGCCGTACGTAGCGCAGCTGCACAGCGCTTATTACGCGTTGGTATCGGCCAGCGATGGATAGTCGGTGTAGCCTTCTGCACCACCGCCAAAGAGGGTCGCTGGATTCAAAGCTGCCAGTGGCGCACCGGTTTTAAACCGTTCAACCAGGTCTGGGTTGCTAATGAAAGCCTTACCGAAGGCGAACAGGTCAGCCTTGCTTTCCTCAAGGTGAGCTTGGGCCAAGTCAAGGTCATAGCCGTTATTGGCCAGGTAGGTTTGCTTGAATCGGGTGCGAAGCGCGTCATAGTCAAACGGCGCTACATCGCGCGGGCCACCTGTCGCGCCCTCAACGACATGCAGGTAAACCACGCCTAGGGCGTCAAGCTGTTCGGCGATGTAGTTGTACTGCGGCTGCGGGTCGCTGCACGAAATAGCGTTGGCTGGGGACACTGGTGAAATACGTACGCCTGTGCGCTCGGCCCCGATTTCCTTGACCACCGCCGAGGTAACCTCCAGCAACAGACGCGCCCGGTTTTCGACTGAGCCACCGTAGGCATCTGCACGCTGGTTGGCGCCGTCTTTAATGAACTGTTCAAGCAGATAGCCGTTTGCGCCATGGATCTCTACACCATCAAAACCGGCACTGATCGCATTCGCTGCTGCCTGACGGAAATCCTCAACGATGCCCGGCAGCTCATCCAGCGCCAACGCACGCGGTTCGGAAACATCGACAAAACCGTTATTAACGAAGGTCTTCGTCTCTGCACGGATAGCAGAGGGGGCAACAGGCGCGCCACCACCTGGCTGCAGGTCTACGTGTGAGATTCGGCCAACGTGCCACAACTGAACAAAAATCCGACTGCCCTTGGCGTGCACGGCGTCGGTAACTTTGAGCCATCCATCAATCTGTGGCTGGGTGAATAGGCCAGGAGTGTCCTGATAGCCTTGGGCCTGTTCAGAAACCTGGGTAGCCTCGGTGATGATAAGGCCTGCAGATGCACGTTGGGCGTAGTAGGTAGCTGCCAGCTCTGACGGTGCCAGGCCTTTGCCAGCGCGATTACGGGTCAGCGGGGCCATCACAATGCGATTGACCAATGTCAAAGAGCCAAGGCGATAGGGTGCGAAAAGCGTCTTGTCAGTCATGATCCACGTACCTTCAAATGGGCTTGGATTTTTATGATGATGACTGAACTCTAAACCGTCAAGAAACTTTGATGTCGACTGACATCCATGCATCCTGACGCTAATAACCTGGCATCAACAGGAATGAACTCCACTATGAAAGTCTCCAAAGCACAGGCGCAGGCCAACCGTGCGCACATCATCGAAACAGCCTCTACCCTGTTTCGTGAGCGTGGTTTCGACGGGGCCAGCCTGGCTGACCTAATGGGTGCCGCAGGCTTTACCCATGGCGGTTTCTACAAGCACTTCGGTAGTAAAACCGATCTTATTGCCGAGTCGTCCGCCTGCGGTTTTTCGTACTCGGCATCCTTGGCAGCGGGCGTCGAGCCAGCCGAGTTCATCAAGCACTACCTGTCACGTGAGCATCGCGATGAACCCGGCGCAGGTTGCACGATAGCGGCATTGTCCGCAGATGCTTCGCGCCAGCCAGAGCAGGTCAAGAAAGTGTTCGCCGACGGCCTTGAGTTGTCCCTGACCCAACTTGAGGAGGATCTCGGATCACGAGGGGCGGTAGCACAGCGCGAAGCGCGAGCCAGACGAATCGATGCATTTGCCCAGATGGTGGGCGCGATCATGCTTTCAAGAGCCTGTCCCGATGACTCCCCACTGGCTGACGAGATCCTTGAGGCCTGTTGCTCGGCAGCACTCGCACGCCTGCCAATGAAGGAATAAATCCAGTCGTATCGGTCGTAATGGTTGCATGCCTCTACGGTGGGGCAATGCATCCTCCAATCCCAAGTACCCATCCGCCATCGAATATCCAGCCGCGCGCGACCAGTGCTGGCGCGATATGCGCCCAGATCGCCAGCGTTTGGGGCTCCATAATGCCACGTCCCGGGGCCCACAGCTTATGCCGGTTTCAGGAGCGTGCCCGCAAGCGGCGAGTGCGCAATGCCCCCCACCCACTACCGAACGCAGCTTTAAGGAATGCCCAGAATCCACTTTCGTTGGGACGAGGTTCGCCACCTTTGGCAATGCGTTTGAGTTGTCCGGTGTACCAGAGGATTTCCATAATCCCCATGCGATCCACGGCCTTGATGCCAGTATTGATTGGTCGCACCTGTTGATTGCTGTCGCTCCCCTTCAGCAATGCCGCTGGAGCATCCGGATCAATGGCCAACAATCGTGCCAGACCGACCACATCCAGTGATCCCGAGCGCAGTGCCTCGTTCATCCCTGCCGCAGTGCGAAAACCGCCTGTGACCATCAAGGGCACTTGTACGTTAGCTCGAACCTTCGCGGCGAACTCTAAGAAGTAGGCTTCGCGCGCTACGGTAGAGCCTTTTTTCGGCTCATGCATCGCACCACTCATGGCTGGAGCCTCGTAGGTGCCGCCGGATATCTCGATTAGATCAATACCAGCGTCGATCAGCGCGCGGATAGTTTCCATCGACTCCTCTTCAGTGAAACCACCCCGCTGGAAATCGGCCGAGTTGAGTTTAATCCCCACCGGGAAGTCCGCTCCGACTTGACGTCGAATTTCGGCGTAGACGGCCAGCACAAAACGGCGACGCTTCTGCGGTGTGCCACCCCATTCGTCTTCGCGCCGATTGTGATGGGGTGAGAGGAACTGATTGATTAGGTAGCCGTGCGCTCCGTGGATTTCCACGCCACTGAAACCAGCTTTTTTGCAGATGGCGGCACTGCGCCCGAAACGCTCGATGATGTCCTGGATCTCGGCAACAGTGGCTTCACGCGGGGTTTCGAAAAAGGCAGCCATATCCTCTCGGAACGGAACAGCCGATGGAGCAAGGTTGCTGGCGTTCAGCCCCTTTGTCGATTGTTTGCCAGGGTGATTGAGTTGCACCCAGATCGCCGCCCCCTGGTCGGTAGCAACCTTCGCCCACTGTCGCAGTACCGGCAGATCTTTCTCGTCCTCGATTACGACATTGCCCGGTTCGCCAAGGGCGCGACGGTCAATCATCACATTCCCCGTAATGATGAGTCCCAGACCGGAAGCTGCCCAGCGACGGTACAGTCCGACCAGCCCCAGGGTGGGACGGTTATCGTAAGTGCCCAGCGTCTCGCTCATCGATGCCTTGGCCAGTCGATTGCGCAGCACGCTTCCGTTGGGCAGTTGCAGGGATTGGTTCAGCAGGTTTGTTTCAGCTTTCATCTGGTGTTCCCACAAGGCTGGAATGAGGAAGAGCAGCAAGCAATGCGTCCGGTAAGTTTTCCGGATTGAATTCGAGCACTTGAAACAGTTGCTCAAAGGTTTCGAGCTGTGTGTGCGGTAGATGAGCCCGACCTTCGCGCAACGCGTCTGCCGGCGAAATTTGTCGTAGGGCCAGCGCCATGAAGGTATTCAGATCGCAGTGGATGACCACATCGGCCGCAGGGGCATAACCTGAGCGCGCGAGTATCTCGCTGTCGTCCACGCGTATGTGGAAGACTTCCTCGCCCACGTGAAACTCGTATGTGGCGCGTAATCCAATGCTTGCATCGGACCGGCCGATGCCCGTAAGGCTGAGGGCTATGAGTTCGGCGCGTGCAGTCGCGGGGTCGATGCGTTCGTCCACGGGCAAACTCAGCCCCCAGAGTCCTAGCGCGAGCAGTGGCTTACGCAACTGCTCGCCCAATTCCGTTAATTCGTAGGCGGAAATTGGCGCTGTAGCAGGCCTGGCGATTCCGTTGTCTACCAGCACCTTCAGGCGTGCGGACAACCGATTAGTCCCCATTGCCGGCAATACCGCCAACAGCTCTTTGAACCGCTTTGGGCCCAATAGCAGTTCGCGCAGCACCAGTAGCGTCCAGCGCTCGCCTAGCACATCGAGGCTTCTGGCAATCGGACAAAGCTGCCCATAGGTCTTGTTTAGCATTTTGTCAGGCGCCATCGTCGTTAAAACGCAGTGCGGTCATAGGGAGCGACCACTGTGGGTGGCTGCAGGTAAGCAGTCAGTCCCTGGAAAAACATTACCTTGAGGAAATCACCGCTGATAACCAACTCCTCGTTACCCAGCCCCCTAAGGAACGCTGCCTGGCTGTCCTTGGCCGAGAGAATTGCAAAACCCTTATCGGCGTCTTTGAATTTCAAAGTGAAGCGCGGATTGTCGGCCAGGCCGGCAACGGAGCGGATGGCGCCGTTTCGGATGACGAAATAGCGGCCGATACCAGCATCGGTACGGATCTGGAACACAAGATCCTCGCCTTCTATGTAGCGGGCGCAATTGGGGTTTATCCTGACCTGCCGTTTCAGCAGCTGGGTGAACATCCATAATAGAAATTTGAACTTGAGCATGGTGACAACCTTGAGTCGGTGGATCGGGGTTGACGTTATTCGCTGAGAAATCTGGCGGCGTGATAGAGAAAGCGCTCCGGGTACTGGAACTGCGCGCCGTGCCCGGCATCCGGATAAATAAATAACTGCGCGTTCGGCATGTTGCGCGCCATGTAGAACGAATTGATGGTCGGAATCATTACGTCGTTCACGCCATTTAGGATAAACGTCGGTTGCTTGATCTGACGTAAGTACGCAAACGGATCGTCTTCGGACACCCTCGGCAGATACAGCATGTTTGCCTCGATCTGCGCTGATGCGACTTCCTGCGAAGTAGGCGGATCCTGATCCTCGCGCTCATGCCGGCGCTCCCAGAACTCGCTTGCAGCTCGCTTTGCCACCTCTGAACGGCCAAAAAACAGGTACTCAAAGTCTTCGTAGGTCGGAACTGGACGCGGCGCGGTCGTCAGCACCTTGGGTTCCATGTCCGGGTTGCCTCCACGCGGGCCTGTACCCAATAGCATCAGCTTACGAATAAGTGCGGGGTGTCGCCATGTCAGATCCAATGCCTGGAAGCCTCCAAGTGAGAAGCCCAATACATCGACTTTCTCCAGGCCCAAGGCACGTACGAAGGCGGCGGCATCATCAGCCATGTCTTCAATGCGACGGCGTGGCTGGCCGGACGAAGATGCCACGCCACGACCATTAAAGAGGATCACTTCCCGTCCCTCGGCCAAGCCGTCGGTCATCAGCGGATCCCAGTGATCCATGCCACCGCGAAAGTGCTGAAGCATCAGCAGCGGCGGCTGTTCGGTGGCCGTATTTCCCCACCTGCGGTAGGCGAAGCGGACACCGTCGATCTCGCTGAAGCGGGTTGGGGCAGTCTGATGCGTATCGGTCATATCTTTCCTCACGAGCGGTTTCGGATTCTGAGGCTGGAGCAATTCTAGCCTGTGACCGTCGGTATTTACTATACAAAAAATATAGCATTAATGAAATACGAATCGTATAGTGAATTCGTGACTGGGC
The DNA here is from genome assembly GCF_002277815.1 of Pseudomonas sp. ERMR1:02. Taxonomy (GTDB): domain Bacteria; phylum Pseudomonadota; class Gammaproteobacteria; order Pseudomonadales; family Pseudomonadaceae; genus Aquipseudomonas. The sequence goes on along the minus strand of NZ_NKJI01000023.1, from coordinate 52,815 downwards.
CGTGCCCTGCTTTTGCAGGCCATGACCTCTCCAAAAAATAAAAATGGGAGCGTATCGTGGAACTGGCTTTCGACTTTGACTTCATCGTCATAGGCTCGGGCTTCGGCGGCAGCGTTTCGGCGCACCGGCTGACGGAGAAGGGCTACCGTGTTGGCGTGATGGAAATGGGGCGCCGCTGGCGTGCCGAGGACTTTCCGAAAAGCAACTGGGATCTGCGTAGATGGATGTGGATGCCTGCGCTGAAAATGTTCGGCTTCTACAGCATGCGGATGTTTCGACACGTGGTGGTCGCAAGCGGCAATGCGGTCGGCGGAGGCTCCATCACTTACGCCAACGCACTGCTGAGGCCTTCGGATAAGGTTTGGGGCGAGGGCTCATGGGCAGGTCTGGCAGATTGGAAGAGCATCATGCCAAGGCACTATGCAGAGGCCGAAAGGATGCTGGGAGTGACTGAGGGCAAATTCTGGGAGAAGCGGATTTGCGCCTTAAAAGGATGGCGGAGCTCAACGGCGTCGCCCACACCTTTCACGCACCCAATGTTGGTACCTTCTTCGCTCCAGAGGGCGAGGTCGCGGGCAAAACCTATCCCGATCCGTACTTCGGCGGTGAAGGCCCTGAGCGAGGCAGTTGCGTGGGCTGCGGCGGCTGCATGATGGGCTGCCGGCACAATGCCAAGAACACACTCGACAAGAACTACCTGTTTTTGGCTGAGAAGCACGGAGCTCAAGTCTTTGCGCAAACTCAAGTCGTAGACGTCCGACCGTTGAATGGCAAAGCAGACGGCAGCGATGGCTACGAGATCCACACGCAATGTTCGACTTCCTGGTTCCGCAAGAATAAGCGGGTCTTCCGCGCCCGAGGCGTGGTGTTCGCAGCATCCTCGTTAGGAACGATGGAGTTGCTGTTCCGGCTCAGGGAGAAAGGCTCTCTGCCTCGGATCAGTCAGGATCTGGGCAAACGGATACGCACCAATGCCGAGTCACTTATCGGCGTCCGTTTCCCTTCCACAGATAAAAGCATGTCGCCAGGCTTGGCGGGCGGGGCCAGCATTTACCTGGACGAGCGCACTCATATAGGTGTCGTACGCTATCCGGAAGGGTCAGATGCCATAGGGCTGATGATGACGCTGATGAGCGGTGGTCGCGCTGGCTGGAGGCGAATTGGTACTTGGATACTGACATTGCTCAGACACCCAATGCAGGCACTACGGGTACACAACCCCAGAGGCTTCGCACGGGAAAACATGTTGTTGCTGGTGATGCAAACGGTCCGATGCTCATATCAACATGCGTCTGAAACGTCGATGGTATTGGCCGTTTGGAAGCCGTCTTGTGACAGAAGGCGGCCCAATTCCTACGTTCATTCCAGAAGCGAATGCCTTCGTCGAGAAGGGTGCCAAGGCACTAGGTGGTATAGCGACCACCTTCCTCAGCGAAATCCTCTTCAACATTCCAACAACGGCGCACTGCATGGGCGGTTGCGCCATGGCGGAATCCGATCGCCATGGTGTCATGGACGCGCAAAATAGAGTGTTTGGATATCGCAACCTGCTGATCTGCGACGGATCAATGCTCAGTGCCAACCTTGGCGTGAACCCAAGCCTGACGATCACTGCACTAGCGGAACACGCGATGTCGCACATACCAACGAAAGGGGAATCTCAAGTCGAGACTCGGATTGCGATGACCCAGTTGGAATAACAGGTTGCTTTACGGGCGACCGCGCCTCGGCAATCGATAATAACCACATCAATACAGAACCAGATTAGACATATTAAGAACTGCCATCCTTAGCGGGAAAACGGCACCATTGCCTACATTTAAAAACAAAAATTGGTCATCCGATGAATATAAAAAAAATTGTTGAACCATCCGTTGGCGTGCCATCTCCCCCCAGCCCTAACGTCCAATCTAAACTGAATAAAAACGCATACCCTACCCCGCATAGCTCAATACTCTTCAGGGCGACTCTATTACTAACACTAGGGATTCCATCTGCTTCGTGGGCAAATGGACTTGCCCTCAATGAACAAAGCGCTAGTGCTGCAGGGACTGCTTATGCTGGCCGCTCCTCGTCAGCAATAGACGCAAGCACCGTGTATGGAAACCCAGCGGGCTTAAGCAAAATCAAAAAAACAGAGATAAGCGGCGGACTGGCATTAATTGACGCAAACGTTGACATAAGCGATGTAAGAAGTACTGCGCCGGGCACCACTGACGGTAACTCCGTACCTCTTACAGCTATTCCTTTTGGATACTTCTCCTCGCCAATCGACGAACGCTTTACCGCTGGCATTGGTCTGTATGCGTCATACGGCCTCGTTAATGATTATGAGAGTTCCTTCCAAGGTCGCTACCATGGCTCCTACAGCAAGGTTCAGGTTAAAACATTGCACCCCGCTGTCTCGTTCCGCTTAAACGATAAAGTTGCTATTGGCATTGGCACCACATTCAATCGCATTGAGAACAACCTCCAGTCGTATTTAGCCACAGGGGCTTTGAATGATGGGAAGGACACACAGCTTACTGTAAAAGGCAATGATACTGCCATTGGCTATAACTTTGGCCTGATGGTTGATATGAACGAATCAACCACATGGGGATTAACTTATCACTCCAAACTTGACTTCCATGTTGATGGCCACACTAAAATAAGCGACAGTCCCACTGCGCTTGGCCTCGATGGAAAATACAACAACAAGATGGATGTGACCCTACCAGAGTCAGTGGATACATCGTTCACCCATCGCTTCGATGAGCGCTGGACTGGTTACGCAGGTGCAATCTGGACACGGTGGAGTCGAATCCAGAGGATTGAAGCAATCAACAGCGGATTACCCTCCCTAGGCCAACAGCTAGGATTCGGTGACGTTGGAGACGACTTTAAACTTCATAATACTGTGTCGACAGCTATTGGCGTTTCGTACCAACTCTCTTCACAGTGGCTACTGCGCAGTGGCTTGGCTGCTGATCCTTCGCCGGCCCGCAACTCCGACCGAAACGTGCGACTTCCAGTAGGAAACCGAAAAGCCTTGGCTTTTGGCGCCGCTTATTCACCCAACTCTGATATGACGATCGATGTAGCCTATACCTATCTATGGGAGTCAACCACATCTGTTAATCAAACCGATACAAATGGTCTACAACCTGGATTTAGCGCCAAATACAACAATAGCGCTCATATTATAGCCGCACAGCTAACACATCGGTTTTAACGTGATTCTTGAATGACGCCATCATTATTCTTGTTTACTAATGGGCGTTGCGCGCTCCCTATAAAGGAACATGGATCGCCCCAACACTAAAGTCGCCGAGATATCTGCGACTGGAAAAATACCAAGCCCCCCCCGGTCAACGTTCATTTTGATTTTTATCATCTTTGTCCCAACTCAACTAATCAATCAGATAATCAAATGAGGTCTGAAAATGAGTATCAGCAAAGCACAGGCGCGAGAAAATCGGGCACGTGTTGTTGAATCAGCTTCACTGCTGTTCCGCGAGCGCGGCTATGACGGTATTGGGGTTAAGGAACTGATGGCGGGCGCCGGACTCACCCATGGAGGGTTTTACAACCAATTCCGCTCAAAGTCGGCGCTGATGATCGAAGCTACGTCGTGCGGTCTCTCCCAACTGACTGCTGACTCCAATACGAGTGACTTCATCAATTACTACCTATCCCGTGCTCACCGTGACTCACTAGGCCAAGGGTGCGCGATCGCTGCGCTCGGAAGCGATGCTGCTCGTCAACATAAGGATATCAAGTCCGTGTTTGAGATCGGCATAGAGAAGCTAATTTCAGACCTGAGTTCCGGGCTATCCGCTGACGAGCAAAAGGAAGCCCGCGCCAAGGCAATTTCATTGTTGGCACAAGCGGTCGGAGCCATTGTGCTGTCGCGGGCCTGCCCAGATGATGCGCTGTTGGCCGACGAAATCCTGGACAGCTGTAAGCTGTCGCTCGCCATTAAGTTAGTGCTTTGAGGCGTGTGTTTCGCCGCAAAGCGCCCTAATTGTTAGCGCCGATGCCGAATTGACACCGTTGCCGGGACGTCGCTGACCCAGTCTGATTACTTTTTCAGACATGCACAAACGAAAAAGCCCTGAATAATCAGGGCTTTTTCGTAAACGTATGGCGGAGAGATAGGGATTCGAACCCTAGGTACCGGTGAAGGTACAACGGATTTCGAATCCGTCCCATTCGGCCACTCTGGCATCTCTCCAACGGCGCGCATCATAACAACACTTTCGCCGGAAGCGAACCCCCTTTCGCGAAATATTTCTGTGCTATCAGATGCTTGCGTCGGTTAAAGCGGTACGCCCAGACGATTGGCCACTTCTTCGTAGGCTTCGATGACGTCACCGAGGCCCTGGCGGAAGCGGTCTTTGTCCATTTTCTTCTTGGTGGCCTTGTCCCAAAGACGGCAGCCATCCGGGCTAAATTCGTCGCCCAGGACGATGGTGCCGTCGTGGAACACGCCGAACTCAAGTTTGAAGTCGACCAGCAACAGGCCGGCGTCGTCGAACAGTTTGCTCAGCACTTCGTTGACCTTGAGCGACAGTTCTTTCATGCGAACCAGTTGTTCGGCGGTGCCCCAACCAAACGCCACGACGTGGGATTCGTTGATGAACGGGTCGCCCTTGGCGTCGTCTTTCAAGAACAGTTCGAAGGTGTAAGGGTTGAGTTTCATGCCCTCTTCGACACCCAGGCGTTTGACAAGGCTGCCGGCGGCGTAGTTACGCACGACGCACTCGACCGGAATCATGTCCAGCTTTTTCACCAGGCACTCGTTGTCGCCCAGCAGCTTGTCGAATTGGGTCGGCACGCCGGCTGCTTCGAGCTTTTGCATGATGAAGGCGTTGAACTTGTTGTTCACCATGCCTTTGCGGTCGAGCTGCTCGATGCGCTTGCCGTCGAACGCCGAGGTGTCGTTGCGAAACAGCAGGATCAAGCGGTCAGCGTCGTCGGTCTTGTAAACCGATTTGGCTTTGCCGCGGTAGAGTTCTTCACGTTTTTCCATGATGGGCTCCGCTTGCTAAGTAGGTGGGCTAGGCGATATGTCGCCAGTCGAGCCCTGAATCTTGATCGGCCAGTTGCAGCCAGTCCGGGTCGCACCCAAGGGTGTCGACAAAACATTGCCGGGCCAGCTGCGGCAGGTTGTTCTTGCTGCTCAGATGGGCCAGGACCAGGTGTTGCAGGCCTTGCCAGCCCAACTCGGCCACCAGGAATGCCGCCTGATGGTTGTTCAAATGTCCCAGCTCGCCACCTACCCGCTGCTTGAGAAAGTACGGGTAATGACCGCGAGCCAGCATGTCACGGCAATGGTTGGCCTCGATCATCAATGCATCGAGATCCCGAAAGCCGTCCAGTACCTTGTTGCAATACGAACCCAGGTCGGTCAGCAGGCCGAAGCGTCGCTCACCGTCACTGAAGACGTATTGTGTCGGCTCCTGCGCATCGTGGGCCACGGCAATAACGTCAATGTTCAAATCGCCGATCTGCAATTGCTCACCGCCCGCCAGGAAACCCGCGGGCTCGATGGGTTTGCGCATCCCGCGCAAAGTCCCGCGACTGAGGTAGACAGGCAGATTGTAGCGCCGAGACAGTAAACCCACGCCATGCACGTGGTCGGCATGTTCGTGGGTCACGAGTATCGCGCTCAACTGCGCAGGGTTCACACCTAGGCGCAGCAGGCGTTTTTCGGTTTCCCGCAGGGAGAAACCACAATCTACCAGCACGCACGTGTCAGCGCTGGCTATCAGCGTGCCGTTCCCTTGGCTACCGCTGCCGAGAACGGCAAAACGCATGTGGTCAGCCCAGGTTGTCCTGAATCACGGTCAACACTTTGCGCGCCACGTCAGCCGGCGCCACGGTGTTGATGTTTTTCTCGACAGTGACCTGGACGCTATCACCCACCTTGCTCAGGCGAACCTGATAACGCTGGGCGCGAGCTTCAACTTCCTCCTTGCCTGGTTTGCTGCCGAACAGGCCACTGAAGAAACCTGGCTTGTCGTCTTTCTTCTCGGCTTTTTCAGCCAGGTTGATGTAGTACAGGCCCAGGCTACGGTTGATGTCTTCAACCCGCCATTCGCCCTGTTCCAGCGCACGGCCGACACTCGACCAGGCACGATCCAGGTCGGAGCCGACGTTCAGGACAGGGTTTCCGCTACCGTCCACGCTCAGGCTGACACGGCTTGGGGTATCGAAATCACGGGACGCCAGCATGGAGACCGAACCACCCTTCTCCGAGATGCGGCTCATGCTTGCAAGCATGTCATCGACCAGTGCCGCGTCCAGACCGGTGTTGACCGAACGGTTGGTGAAGGCAACATCGGCGGTACTGCCCGCAGGACGCTCGGCGGTGACCACGTAGACTTCGCTGGTATTGCGTTGCACACCCGGCTCGATCCGCACCCGGGTACGGATTTCGCTGTCAGATGCGACACCGGCCGCGCTCAGGCGCTTGGCCATCGCTGCGGACAGTTCGTCGGAATGTTGCCAGGTCGTGGTGAATTCGCCGGTTTGCGGGCGCTGCTCGTCCAGGCGGAAACCGTTGTCCTGGAAAAACTGCACAGCCACTGGCCAGACTTGGGCTGGCGGGTTCTGCGCAAGAATCGAGCGCGAATCGCCGCTCTTCTGCAGGGAGTAGGCGCTGGCGTCGGCAACGGACGACAATGGCTGCGGCCGAGGAACGACGTACTCACCTTTAACGGTGTCATCCGCTACGTTGCGCGGTATCGGCAGCAGCGGGTCCAGGCGCTTGGCGGTCTGTACATCCGGTGGCATTTGCATCGGTGCAGTCTGTTTCGCTTCCAGGTAATCGCTACCACGGTCACGGAAATAACCTTCCGGCCCCCAGATCCATCCACAGCCACTGGTGCTGGAGATAATCAAGGCAAGTGCGGAAAGTCCGGCCATTCGCTTCATGCGTTGTACTTCCTCAATTAAACCAGGACGCCGGACAGGCGCATGGCCTGGCGCAGCGGTTCGTGACATTCAGCGCTGAGCCAGGTGAGCGGCAGACGGATACCGTCCGGCATCAAGCCCATTTCGTGCAGCGCCCATTTCACGGGGATAGGATTGGATTCGATAAAGAGGGTTTTATTGAGCGGCATCAGCTTTTCATGAATGGCACGCGCCTTCTCGGCATCGCCGTTGAGGGCGGCGATGCACAGGTCCGCCATTTCGCGCGGAGCGACGTTGGCGGTGACCGAAATATTGCCCTTGCCGCCCAGCAGAATCAGCTCGACTGCGGTGGCATCGTCACCGGAGATCACCAGGAAATTACTGCTGACACCGTCGATGATTGCTTTGGCACGCTTCAGGTCGCCGGTGGCTTCCTTGATGCCGATGATGTTCTTGACGGTCGACAGACGGATCACAGTCTCGGCCTGCATGTCGCACGCGGTGCGACCTGGCACGTTATAGAGGATCTGCGGGATGTCGACGGCTTCGGCGATTGTCTTGAAGTGCTGGTACAGGCCTTCCTGGGTCGGCTTGTTGTAGTACGGCGTGACCAGCAGGCAGGCGTCAGCGCCGGCGGTCTTCGCGTTAGTGGTCAGCTCGATGGCTTCGCGAGTCGAGTTGGCGCCGGTACCGGCGATCACCGGAATGCGACCATTGACCTGCTTCACGACGCGACGGATGACTTCGATGTGTTCGTTCACATCAAGGGTGGCCGATTCGCCTGTGGTGCCAACCGCCACGATGGCGTGGGTGCCGTTTTGCAGGTGAAAGTCCACCAGTTTGCTCAGGCTGTCCCAGTCGAGACGACCTTGTGCATCCATGGGTGTGACCAGTGCCACCATACTGCCCGCAATCATGCAACCGCTCCTGCCGGAAAAAGAGAGCCGTAATGGTACTGGCGCCAAGATGCTTGCACAAGCGAAGTACTGCGCTGCCGCCATTCCCCTTGGCGCCGCTTTTCGCTACCCTTCAGACTTTGATCGGTACTGATAAGCTCCTATATCGGGTTTCAGCCTCCATTTTCGGCATCACAAGCCCCATTCCAGCGTTGCCACCTCTCGCTCCTGCCATACTGGAGCACGTTGCAACCTGCGCCTGGGGCTTTCTGAGTTCGTATCCGCAGGCTCGAACCTGGTAAAACAAGCCGATAGAAGTACCGACCGCTCATCGCTTTAGGAATGCTGCATGTCCACCCCCACAGTTCGCGAACAATTCCTTGTCATCAGTGCCCTCGGCGCCAACCCCATGGAGCTGACTAACGTCCTGTGCCGCGCCAGCCATGAAAACCGCTGCGCCGTGGTCACCTCTCGCCTGACCCGTCATGGCGAGTGCAGTGCGCTGATCCTTGAGATCTCCGGCAGCTGGGACGCTTTGGCGCGCCTGGAAGGAAGTCTGCCGGCGCTGGCAAAACGCCACGCTTTCACCGTCAACGTAGTGCGCAGCGCCGCCCTGGAGAATCGTCCCCAGGCACTGCCGTATGTTGCCTATGTCAGCTCGGCCTACCGCTCCGACATCATCAATGAGCTTTGCCAGTTCTTCACAGACCACAACGTCGAGCTGGAAAATCTGACCTGCGACACTTATCAGGCACCGCAAACCGGCGGCACCATGCTCAACGCCACGTTTACCGTGACCTTGCCGGCTGGCGTGCAAATCAGCTGGTTGCGCGATCAGTTCCTGGATTTCGCCGATGCATTGAACCTGGATGCTCTGATCGAACCGTGGCGCCCACAAAACCCAATGTAAGGAAGCTTTCATGGCCGTTGCCATCGACCAACCGGTTGCCGACTTCGAAGCACCCGCTACCAGCGGGCAAACCGTCAGCCTGGCGGAGCTCAAAGGCAAGCAGGTGGTGATCTACTTCTATCCGAAGGACAGCACGCCGGGCTGCACCACTCAAGGCCAGGGCTTTCGCGATCAGCTTGAAGCCTTCAAAGCGGCCAATACTGAAGTGTTTGGTGTATCCCGTGACAGCCTGAAGTCCCACGAGAATTTCAAAGCCAAGCAAGCGTTCAATTTCGAGCTGATCAGCGACAAGGAAGAAGCGCTTTGCCAGCTGTTCGACGTGATCAAGTTGAAAAAGCTTTATGGCAAGGAATACATGGGCGTTGATCGCAGCACGTTCCTGATCGACAAAAATGGCGTGTTGCGTCAGGAATGGCGCGGGGTGAAGGTGCCGGGGCATGTTGATGCGGTTTTGGCTGCGGCTGAGACGCTGAACAAGGCCTGATTTCTTCGGCGCCTGTTCTGTCGCCTTCGCGGGCAAGCCTCGCTCCTACAAATTTTGCGCCAATCGCGAAAGCGGGCACGACACATATTCGTAGGAGCGAGGCTTGCCCGCGAAGAGGCCTTCAAGGCTAACGATTAAAGCAGAGGCGCCACCACTGGCTCCTTGCGCGGCCACGCGTCCAGTACGGCTTTAAACAGGGTCGCCAGGGGAATCGCGAAGAACACTCCCCAGAAGCCCCACAACCCGCCAAACAACAGCACCGCACAGATGATCGCCACCGGGTGCAAATTAACCGCTTCCGAGAACAGCAAAGGCACCAGCACGTTGCCATCCAATGTCTGGATGATTCCGTAAACCGCCATCAAATAAATGAACTGATCGCTCCAGCCCCACTGGAACAGCGCTATCAAAAACACCGGCACGGTCACTACCACGGCTCCGACGTAAGGCACCACCACCGAGACACCGACCAGCAACGCCAGCAGCGCCGCGTAATTGAGTTCCAGAACGACGAAAGCGATGTAGGTCACACCACCGCAAATGAAGATCTCGATGACCTTGCCGCGAATGTAGTTCGCGATCTGCCGGTTCATTTCATGGGCGACACGGGTGATCAACGCTCGCTCGCGGGGCAGGTAACCACGCACCCACTGGCCGATCATCGCCCGATCCTTGAGGAAGAAAAACACCAGGATCGGCACCAGTACCAGATAGATCATGATGTTTACCAACAGCGGCAGGCTCGACAGCGAGAACGTCAGCGCCCATTGCCCGAACTTGCCGATCTCGCCCCGTGCCACTTCGATGGCCTGCAGTACCTGCTCGTCGGACACCAGATGCGGATAACGCTCCGGCAGCAGCAACAACAGCGACTGCCACTTGGCGAGCATGCCGGGCAATTCGTTGAACAAAGTGATCAACTGATGCCAAAGCAACGGCACCACGACCACGATGAACACCAGCAAGCCCCCCATGAACAGTGCGAAGACCAACCCCACCGCTGCCCACCCGGCACACGCAGGCGTTCGAGGGTCAACACCAGTCCCTGCATCAGGTATGCCAGCACCATGCCGGCCAGCACTGGCGCCAGCATGCCTCCCAATGTCAGCACTGCGGTAAACGCCAGGAACAGCAGAACTGCCAGAATCACAGCCTCTTCATCGGAGAAGTAGCGCTGAATCCAGTCGCGTAGCACTTTGAACATCAATTTTCCTTAAGAACAAACGCCGCAGGCTTCAGGCTTTTTTCAACCAGTAGCGGTACACGCCCGCCTCATCTTCTTCACGAAGCAGCGTATGACCGGCCAATCGGGCAAAGGTGCGAAAGTCGCGCTGCGAGCCCGCATCGGTAGCGATCACCTTGAGTATCGTGCCACTGGTCATCCGGTTGAGTTCCATCTTGGCCTTGAGTAACGGCAACGGACAATTCAAGCCACTGGCGTCCAGTTCAACGTCATGGGCTACAGCGTCGGTCATTGCATTACTCCGGTTCAGGTGGTTGAGTTGCCTAGAATATCTGGTCGCAAGGCTGGTGTCCGGCTACAGTAAGGTCTTTGTCGACTAAGGCTTTGTGCATGACTTTTTTGCGCCCTACCCTGCTGACGCTCGCTTGCCTGCTCGCCTCACCGGGCTTCGCTGACGACCTGCCGTCACTCGGCGACGCCAGTTCTGCCATCGTCTCGCCGCAGCAGGAATATCAGTTGGGCCGCGCATGGCTTGCGCTCTTGCGCAGCCAGGTGTCGCAGCTTAACGATCCGCAACTCAAGGACTATGTCGAATCCAGCGTTTACCGACTGGTGGAAACCAGCCAGGTCAATGACCGGCGCCTGGAGTTCATCCTGATCAACAGCCCGCAGCTCAACGCCTTCGCGGCACCGGGCGGGATTGTCGGGGTGAACGGCGGATTGTTCCTCAACGCCCAGACTGAAGGCGAATATGCCTCGGTACTGGCTCACGAACTGGCTCACTTGTCGCAGCGCCACTTTGCCCGTGGCGTCGAAGCTCAGCAGCGCATGCAAGTGCCGATGATGGCTGCGTTGCTGGCCGGGATCGTGATTGCCGCGGCCGGTGCCGGCGATGCCGGGATCGCTGCCATTGCGGGTACTCAGGCGGCGGCGATTCAGGAACAACGGCGTTTCTCGCGGCAAAACGAGCAGGAAGCCGACCGTATCGGCATTCTCAATCTGGAAAAGGCCGGCTACGACCCGCGCTCAATGCCCACCATGTTCGAGCGCTTGGGGCGTCAGTACCGCTACGACGCCAAGCCACCGGAATTCCTGCTGACTCACCCGGTTACCGAATCGCGCATCGCCGACACCCGTAACCGCGCCGAACAGGCCCCACAGGGCGGTATCGAAGACACCCTGCGCTATCAACTGATTCGCGCACGGGTCCAACTGATCTATGAAGAAACTCCTGGATTGGGCGCCAAGCGCTTCCGCGCGCTACTGGATGAAAACCCGAAAAGCGATGTCGCTCGTTATGGACTCGCAATCGCCCAGGTCAAGGGCGGTCAGCTGAACGAGGCAAGGGAGAACCTAAAACTTCTGCTGGCCAAATCGCCAAACGAGATCATTTACAACCTCGCGCAAATCGATCTGGACATCACCAATAATCGTCTGCCGGACGCGCAATCCCGGGTGGACCGGATGCTGACTCAGTACCCTGGTAACTATCCGCTGAACCAGGTGCGTGTCGACCTGCTGCTGAAACAGAACCGCGCTGCGGACGCCGAAAAAGCGCTGGAAGGTTTGCTCAAGTCGCGTCCGGACGATCCGGACGTGTGGTACCAGGTGGCCGAGACTCGCGGCCTGTCGGGCAACATCATCGGCCTGCATCAGGCTCGTGCCGAATATTTCGCTCTGGTCGGTGACTATCGTCAGGCCATTCAGCAACTGGATTTCGCCAAGCGCAAGGCCGGCACGAACTTCCCGCTGTCGTCCCGGATCGATGCCCGCCAGCGAGAGTTAATGGAGCAGGAGCGCATGATCAAGGACATGATGGGCTGATGGCTTCAGAAGCCATTAGTTTCAGGCACAAAAAACCGCCTCTTATACGAGGCGGTTTTTTATTTAGCCAGCAACCGGGTTATTCAGCCAGTTTGAAGGTGATGAAGCTGGCACGACCTTGGCGCAGCACCCGCATCGATACCGAGCGATTCTTCGGCAGCGCCTTGGCGATGTCAGTGAATTGCTTGGTGGATTCGATGGCCTGATTGTTCAAATGAGTAATCACATCACCTGGCTGCAAGCCGATCATCGCAGCAGGACCCTCCTGAACTTCCTTGATCACGACGCCGCCTTTGAGGTCGTAGGCTTTCTTCTGCTCGGCAGTTATCTCGGCGACCGAAACACCGAGGCGATTGCTGCTGCTCTCGGTGCCCGATTTCGGCAACGCATCCAGCTCTTTATCTTCATCAGGAATAGCGCCAACCGTCAGCTCGACGTTCTTGCGCTTGCCCTCACGAATCACTTCCAGATTGGCCTTGGAGCCAGCCTTCAGTGCGCCGACCAGATGCGGCAGATCGGCGGACATCACGATCGGTTGATCATTCATGCTCAGGATCACATCGCCGACTTGCAGGCCACCCTTGGCTGCCGGGCCATTATCCTGGATCTGGGCGACCAGCGCACCGGCCGGCTTCTCCAGACCGAACGACTCGGCAAGATCCTTGTTCACTTCCTGAATCACTACACCCAACCAGCCACGGCTGACTTTGCCACCGTTTTTCAGCTGATTGGAAACGTCCATGGCCACATCGATAGGAATTGCGAACGACACACCCATGAAGCCACCGGAACGGGTGTAGATCTGCGAGTTGATCCCGACCACTTCGCCATTCAAGTTAAACAGCGGGCCACCGGAGTTACCCGGGTTGATCGGCACGTCGGTCTGAATGAACGGGACGTAGTTTTCGTTCGGCAGGCTGCGACCGACGGCGCTGACAATGCCTTGGGTCACGGTGTGATCGAAGCCGAATGGCGAGCCGATTGCCACGACCCATTGGCCGGCCTTGAGATCCTGGGATTTGCCGAGTTTCAGGACTGGCAGATCCTTGCCTTCGATTTTCAACAGCGCCACGTCTGAACGCGGATCGGTGCCGATCAGTTTAGCCTTCATTTCGCTGCGATCCGCCAGACGCACAAGAATTTCATCGGCATCGGCGATCACGTGGTTGTTGGTCAGGATGTAGCCGTCAGACGAGATGATGAACCCCGAACCCAGGGACTGAGCTTCACGCTGGCGATCACTGCGAGGCGAACGCGGTTGTGGCGGCATGCCACGCTCGAAGAACTCGCGCAACATTGGCGGCAAACCTTCGAGATCAGGCATCTCCTGATTCACTTTTCGGTCCGGCAGTTTCTGCGTGGTACTGATGTTCACCACCGCTGGCGAGGCCTGCTCGACCAGCTGCGTGAAGTCAGGCAATTCGACGGCTTGCGCAGCGACCGCCTGACCGAGCACCAACACGGTGGCAAAAATGGAGAGGTAAGACTTCAAACGTGGTATCGACATACGGCTCCCGTTACGACGAGCATGGTTAAGCGATATGGATCAAGGAACACCGGGAAAGATACGCCGGTATTTTGTTCCGGGAACAACAAACAAGGCCAGAGCCGAGGGGCTCTGACCTATAAAAATTTTGTGGGTATTTGCAAATTGAAATGCTCACGAAACATTTCGATCTCAGCTCACTGCGTGGCGGCGGCATCAGTACGCATGGATAAAGCAATCCGTTCAGCGGTACCTACCGGGATCTCACCTACCACAGTCACCATTATCTCACCTTGCGGTGTGGTCAAGCGCCGGGAGACTGCAACGGTTGGCCCTAACTGAGTGCGGGTATCGGTAACTGCTGCGCCATTCAAAGGCTCAAGGAAAACCGAGAAACGCGCCAGACCATCGTCATACAGCAGGCTATTGACCTGGGTTTTGGTCTCAGGATCCTTACGTGCCGTACTGCTGGTCAACTCGAAACCGGGTGGCAACCAGTCTGAATGCCAGACCTGTGCGGCTTTGACCGCCGAGGCCTTGTCACTTTCGAGGTTAACTGCCTTGCAATCAGCGCCAGGTTGCAAATCGCTGTCGGAAGGAACATCGGCTGTATCCAGTTGCGTGAACTGGAACCGCTCCAGCAAACGCCCTTTGTCATCCAGCAGCAATGACTTAAGCGGCAGACCGGTCTCTTTATCCAGATGCAATTCAAACCCGTATCGGTGTTGGTCGCGCGGCGTCAGTGAAACTATCACCGCCGCTCGCCCGGCTACACGCGACTTGCCGATGACGGCAAGGTCATACCAATTCTTGAGCTTTTGTGGATCGAGTGCACGAGCTGCAGAGTTTGACGAATCCCCTAGCCCTGCTATCAGGGTGCCGCTGACGCATTGAGTATGCCCATCAATGCGTACGACCTCCTGCGCTGAGCCATCCAGCTGGAGTAACCGCTCGCGGACTTTGCCATCCTGTACGCGGTGCCAGATGTTGTGGGTAGAAAAACTACCGTTACGCTCGTAAACGAAAGTACCGTGAAAGCTTTGATGCTGTTCGGCCTGACCAAGACGGGTCAACCAGTCCTGGGCTTCATCGGCGTGGGCTGGAACAACAAACCAGCCACCAAGCAGAAGTGTGAGTAGAGGTATGGCGCGCATGATCCTCCTTAGCGGTTTTCCAGGCTTGCTGCACGAGCGTAAGGCAGAGCGCTCTCAGTACCTTTCAGTGCCGCCTGTTGAGCATGTTGGCGCAAGTAGCCTGGCATACGTTGATCGTGCCAGCCTGGCTGACCTTGCAGAACGCCGTTGGCCATAGGACCAGTGGCTTCCGAACTCTCATTGTAGCCTGCCAGAACAGCCGGGCCCTTGACTTGAGGAGCGACCAGATTCTGTTGGCTGGATTGCTGCGCCAGCTCGACACCAGCGATTTCGTCCTGGTTGTACAGACGAACACCTGCGAGTACGGCAACGGTTACCGAAGCAGCGACGGCCAGACGACCCAAGCTGCGCCAAGGACCACGGGTGGCTTTTGCCGGCACGGTTTCGTCAGCCAGGGCTGCAGAAACGGCCGCTGCGATGTCCAGACGTGGAAGCAGCAGATCCTTGTGCATCGCTGCCCGAGCGATCTGATAACGAGCCCAGGTTTCACGGGTTTCAACATCGTCGCAGGCACTTAGCACCCGCCGCAATTCCAATTCGTCCGCTTCGTTATCCATCACTGCGGACAGCGATTCCTGCAGGGCTTCACGACTCATGGCGTTCCTCTCTTGGCTGTCGCCGCTGTCATTAGTTTTCCTGCAACAACGGCTGCAGGGCTTTATCGATGGCCTCCCGGGCGCGGAAGATCCGGGAGCGCACGGTGCCCACCGGACATTGCATGACGCTCGCAATGTCCTCGTAACTCAGACCATCGAATTCACGTAAAGTTAAAGCGGTACGCAAATCTTCCGGCAGTTGCTGAATGGTTCGATGGACGGTGCCTTCGATCTCATCCCGAAGCAAAGCCCGCTCTGGCGACTCGAGATCCTTGAGGCCATGATCGCCATCGTAGAACTCTGCGTCCTCGGAACTGACATCGCTATCCGGCGGCCGGCGGCCGCGTGAAACCAGATAGTTTTTCGCCGTGTTGATGGCGATGCGGTAAAGCCACGTATAAAACGCGCTGTCTCCGCGAAAATTTCCAAGTGCGCGGTACGCCTTGATAAAGGCTTCCTGCGCCACATCCTGGGCTTCATGGGTGTCGTGCACAAAACGCACGATCAACCCGAGAATTTTGTGCTGATATTTCAGCACTAGCAGATCGAAAGCACGCTTGTCGCCGCGTTGAACGCGTTCGACCAGTTGCTGATCCTCTTCCTGGGTTAGCATGAACACTCCTCGATAAGCTCGGAGGAGGCTTGCATAACTAAACGACCGGACTTGCAAACATAGACTCGGGCTTTTCGCAAAAGTTCTCCCCCTCCAGGCAAGTTTCCTGCGGGCTCTGATTCGGCACGCACGAAAAGCGCAGCGCGAGATGCCCCGGCTGCGCGAATAATCTTGTCATCGGTTTCGCCGGCATGGATCCATCCACAGATCCTGCTCTGAAGCCGACACTGTCCCTTTTATCAGGCAACTGTCTATTGATCTTGGGCCTTTGGCAAAAGTTCCAAATATTTATAGCTGCGCGACACCGACATTGTGCAACCGTGAAGAGAAAAAGACTGTTAAATCCACGATACAGTCCTCATGTCGCCGAATCAGCCAAAAAACCTTCCGACGAAGCGTCGGGTATTTTCCGTCACAGTAGTTTCACAATGCCATATGGGCTCGGCTATTGTGCCGCTCCCCCCTCTATATACTAGTGGGCTGTGCGGTTGCCTGACCTTGCCTTCCAGATGTCCAGCGCCTATCCCGACCCGGGTCGCTTTGAGCGGAATCCTGAAATGAGCCAACAGTTTCAACACGATGTTCTGGTAATTGGCAGCGGTGCTGCCGGCTTGAGCCTTGCACTGACCTTGCCTGGTCATTTGCGCATTGCCGTACTGAGCAAAGGCGACCTCGCCAACGGCTCGACCTTCTGGGCCCAGGGTGGTGTCGCTGCCGTCCTGGATGATACCGATACCGTTGAATCCCACGTCGATGACACCCTCAATGCTGGCGGCGGCCTGTGCCATGAAGACGCCGTGCGCTTTACCGTCGAGCACAGTAAAGAAGCGATCCAATGGCTGATCGATCAGGGCGTGCCGTTTACCCGCGATGAACAGTCCGGTACTGAAGACGGTGGATTCGAGTTTCACCTGACCCGCGAAGGCGGTCACAGTCATCGACGTATCATTCATGCCGCCGATGCCACCGGGGCGGCAATTTTCAGAACACTGCTGACCCAAGCCAGACAACGGCCGAACATCGAGTTGCTGGAGCAGCGGGTAGCTATCGACCTGATCACGGAAAAACGCCTCGGCCTTGAGGGCGATCGCTGCCTGGGTGCCTATGTACTCAATCGTGGTACCGGCGAAGTCGACACCTACGGGGCGCGGTTCGTGATTTTAGCCTCCGGTGGCGCAGCCAAGGTCTACCTCTACACTAGCAACCCCGATGGCGCCTGCGGTGACGGTATCGCCATGGCCTGGCGTTCGGGCTGCCGGGTGGCGAACCTGGAATTCAACCAGTTCCACCCAACCTGTCTGTATCACCCGCAAGCCAAGAGTTTCCTCATCACCGAAGCCCTGCGCGGCGAAGGTGCGCACCTGAAACTGCCCAACGGCGAACGCTTCATGCAGCGCTTTGACCCACGGGCGGAACTGGCCCCGCGGGACATCGTCGCCCGGGCCATCGACCATGAAATGAAGCGTCTGGGCATCGATTGCGTCTATCTGGACATCAGCCACAAGTCAGAAGAGTTCATCAAAACGCACTTCCCGACGATGTACGAACGCTGCCTCGAGTTTTCCATCGATATCACCAAGCAACCGATTCCGGTGGTTCCGGCAGCGCACTACACCTGCGGCGGCGTCATGGTCGACCAGCATGGTCGCACTGATGTGCCGGGACTGTACGCGATTGGCGAAACCAGCTTCACCGGTCTGCATGGCGCCAACCGCATGGCCAGTAACTCGTTGCTGGAGTGTTTTGTTTACGCCCGTTCGGCGGCGGCGGACATTCTGGAACGATTGCCGCAGGTTTCGACACCCGTCGCCCTGCCCGTCTGGGATGCAAGCCAGGTGACCGACTCTGATGAAGACGTGATCATTGCGCACAACTGGGACGAACTGCGCCGATTCATGTGGGACTACGTCGGCATCGTGCGCACCAACAAGCGCCTGCAAAGGGCCCAGCACCGGGTGCGCCTGTTGCTCGACGAGATCGACGAGTTCTACAGCAACTATAAAGTGAGCAGAGACCTGATTGAATTGAGGAACCTTGCTCAGGTGGCCGAGTTGATGATCCTGTCAGCCATGGAGCGCAAGGAGAGTCGCGGCCTGCATTACACTCTCGACTACCCGAACATGCTGCCGGTCGCCCTCGACACTATTCTGGTGCCGCCCACCTACGCCGACTGAACTTGAGCCGGACCCGCAGGCGTCGGTGCAGATCCGCCGCTTGCGAATCCCGGGGCACGCAAATGGCTCTGACTCGCCGCTCACCCTTCACACGGAAACGCAACACCACGACCAACGGCAGCGCCAGACTGTCCGGTCGTAGTTGCACCGATTGCCATCCCGCCGCCTGACTCCACAACTGCCAGCCTTCGGTATTGCGCCGCAAACCGCGGAAGGCCTGAGGGTGCGTCAGCAGAATCTGACGAGGCAGCGCCCAAACACCATGCAGCAGACAGCACAAAACACCGAGCAAACTGGCCCAGAGCGGTAAAGTGAGAAGAAATAGCGAGCCCAATGCGAACAGCTGGGCCAAAAGATACGCCGCCAGCAACTGCCTTGAGGCATGCCAGCGGCATTCGAACGAATTACTTGGGCTGGACACGATCCAGGATCATGCGAACCATGCGCTGAAGCTCCGGATCTTCCGATTCGGCGCGTTCCATGAACCAGCCGAACATGTCCTGATCTTCGCATTCGAGCAACCTGACGTAGCAGGCGCGATCAACCTCGTTGAGGTGCGCATAGACCTCTTTCACAAACGGCACCAGCAACACGTCAAGCTCAAGCATGCCGCGGCGGCTGTGCCAGTAGAGGCGATTCAGTTCAACATCTTCGACCATGGAGCGCTCCTCAAATAGGCCGCAAGTATACAGGCCCCCGCCCTATCGAACAGTCGGCTTTGGTCGGTCACCAACGATCCTTTGTGAACTACCCATTTCGAAGGCGCCCCCTTATCATGTCCGTCAGACTCTTTACCCTGCGATGACCCATGGCCGATTCCGCTTTTTTCTGCACGCTGTCTCATGAAGGTGTTCTGGCGGTCCGCGGCGCGGACGCCGGCAAGTTCCTGCAAGGCCAATTGACCTGCAACCTCGATTACCTGAGCGACACCCAGGCCAGCCTTGGCGCGCGCTGCACGCAGAAAGGCCGGATGCAATCGAGTTTCCGCATCCTGCTCGAAGGTGACGGCGTGCTCCTGGCCATGGCCAGCGAGTTGCTGGAACCGCAACTGGCGGACCTGAAAAAGTACGCAGTGTTTTCCAAGTCCAAATTGACCGATGAAAGCGCCGCCTGGGCCCGCTTCGGCGTCGACCATGGCGATGCTGCACTCATTGGCCTGGGGCTTGAGTTGCCGGCAGAAACCGACAGCATCGTACGCCATGACGGGTTGATCGCCATTCGCGTTTCTCCTGAACGCGCCGAGCTTTGGGTTGCCGCCGATCAAGCCGACAGCATCAAAGGCAAACTGTCCGCCCTGCTGGCCGAAGGCGATCTTAATCAATGGCTGCTGGGCCAGATCCGCGCCGGTATCGGCCAGGTGATGCCGGGCACCCGCGAGCTGTTCATCCCGCAAATGCTCAATCTGCAAGCCGTCGGTGGCGTGAGCTTCAAAAAAGGCTGCTACACCGGCCAGGAAATCGTTGCGCGGATGCAGTACCTGGGCAAACTCAAGCGCCGTCTGTATCGCGTGCAGCTGGATGCCAGCGAACTGCCTGAACCCGGTACACAGCTGTTTTCCCCAAGTCACGGCAGCTCGATCGGTGAAGTGGTGCTGGCCGCCCGCGCCGGGCAGAACATTGAGTTGCTGGCCGTGCTACAAGCCGAAGCGGCGCAGGCCGGTGATATCCACGTCGGAGCGGTCGACGGCCAAGTCCTGCACTTGCTCGACCTGCCTTATCAACTGGACCGCGACCGCGAAATCCAGCGTTAAACGCAGTACTTTTTTGCGACACCTAGAGAAACGAAATGAGTGAGCTGGCGGATAAGATCCAACAGGATTTGGTTGAGGCCATCGATAACGATGACCTGGTTCTGCCGACGTTACCGGAAGTGGCCTTGCAGATTCGCAAGGCCGCTGAAGACCCGGACATCAGTATCAGCACCCTGAGCAAAGTGATCGGCCGCGATGCCGCGCTGTCGGCGCGCCTGATCAAAGTGGTCAATAGCCCGTTGCTGCGCGCGACCCAGGAGGTCACCGATTTGCACACGGCGATCACGCGCCTGGGCATCAACTACAGCAGCAACCTGGCCATCGGCCTGGTCATGGAACAGATTTTCCATGCCCGCTCAGAGGTGGTGGAACAGAAGATGCGCGATGTCTGGCGCAAAAGCCTGGAAATCGCCGGTGTCAGTTATGCATTGTGCCGCAGCTACACCCAGCTCAAACCCGATCAGGCGGCGCTTGGCGGACTGGTGCATCAGATCGGTGTACTGCCGATCCTGACCTACGCCGAAGATCACTATGAACTGCTTTCCGATCCGGTCAGTCTCAACCATGTGATTGACCACATTCACCCGCTGCTGGGCGACAAATTGCTCAGGGTCTGGGAGTTTCCGGACATGCTGGTTCAGGTCCCGCGGCTGTACCTGAACTTCAAGCGGCAATCCGCGCAGGTCGACTATGTGGATCTGGTGCAGGTGGCCAGCCTGTATTGCCACAGAGACACCGACCACCCGATCTCACGTATCGACCCTTTCAGCGTGCCGGCCTTTATCAAGCTCGGAATCGATCCCGACAACGAGGCGATGTGCGCCGACCTGGAAGAAACGCGTTCAATGTTTTATTGATCAGAAACCGTGTCGCCCCCTTCGCGAGCAAGCCCGCTCCCACATTTGATCTCCAGCGGATACAAAATCTGTGAACGACTCGATTCAATGTGGGAGCGGGCTTGCTCCGGGCGGCGTTCCGACGAAGAGGCCAGAACAAACGCCATCACTCCCCCGCAATAAAACTCACCCGCACCTTCAACCCCGCCTGCTCGCCATCGTGCAGGCTGATCTGCGCCAGGTGCGCGCGGCAAATCTCGCCGACGATCGCCAATCCCAAACCTGAGCCCGCCACTTGCTGGTTGCGCCGGTAAAAGCGTTCGAACACCCGATCTCGTTCATCAAAGGGAATGCCAGGGCCGTCGTCCTCGACCTCCAGCACCGCAGGCGCCGAGACCCGCAAAATGACGTTGCCGCCCGGTGGTGTATGGGCCAGCGCGTTATCCACCAGATTGCTCAACAGCTCGTGCAACAAGGTCGGTTCGCCCCGCAGCCATACTGGCTCATCCGCTTCCAGTGCCAGTGCTACCCCGCGTTTATGGGCCAGCGGCGCCATGGCCATGCCCAGCTCTCGCGCCAATTGGCTCAGATCGAGTAACTGCGCACCGCCCTCGGCAATCGCCCGGGCGCCATTTTCGACCCTTGCCAGTGAAAGCAGCTGGTTGGCCAGATGGGTCAAGCGATCAGTGCTCTGAGCGGCGGTTTCCAGGGTGCTGCGCCAGGTGTCAGGTTCGCTCGCCCGCATGCCAAGCTCAAGTCGCGCCTTGAGGGCTGCCAACGGGGTACGCAACTCATGGCGGCATCAGCGATGAACTGCGCCTGACGCTCAAACTGCCCACGCAGGCGTTCAGTAAAGTGATTGAGCGCACGCACCAGCGGCCACAACTCGCGCTGCACTTCCACCAACGGCAACGGGCGCAGATCGTCGGATTGGCGCTCTTCCACCGCCGTTCGCAAGCGTTCCAAAGGACGCAACGCCGCACTGACGGCAAACCACACCAGCAGCAGCGCACCGACCGCCAGCATGCCCAACCGCAGCAAGGTATCCGCCGCAAGGCTGCGCGCCATGCTGACCCGGGCCTCATCGGTTTCCGCGACGCGAATTTCCGCCATGCCATTCATGTTCGGTTCGCTGACAGGTTTGAGCAGGCTGACCACCCGCACGTTCTGCCCACGGTAGGTGGCGTTGTAAAAGCGCGCCAGAGCCGGATAGTCATCGGTGCGAGGCGTTCCCGGAGGTGGGGCGGGAAGGTTTTCGTAACCGGAAATCAGGTTCTGGTGGATATCGTTGACCAGGTAAAAAATTCGCCCGGCGCTGTCGTAGGCAAACGTGTCCAGCGCCACATAAGGCACATCGGCACTGAGCGTTCCGTCACGCTGGGAGACACCCGCTGCGATGGTTCGCGCCGAGGCCAGCAAGGTCCGGTCATACGCCGTATCGGCGGCTTCGCGACCGTTCCAGTAGGCGCTCAAGCCACTGGCCACCATCAACACCACCAGCAACAGCGCCAGGTTCCACAGCAGGCGCCAGCGCAGACTGCTGGGCTTATGCATCGCGGCTTTCCAGCAAGTAGCCAAGGCCGCGAAAGGTCACGATGGCAACCGGCTGTCCGTCGAGTTTCTTGCGCAAGCGGTGCACGTAGATTTCGATGGCATCGGGGCTGGCTTCTTCATCGAGACCGAAGACCTGGGAGGCCAGTTGTTCCTTGCTCATCACCCGACCAGGACGGGCGATCAGGGCTTCGAGCACGGCCTGCTCGCGGGAGGTCAGGGTCAGCAACTCTTCACCGAGGGTGAAGCGCCGGGTCTCCAGGTCATAAGCCAGCACGCCACAGCGCTGCACGCGTTCACCACCCAACACACTGCGGCGCAGCAAGGCTTTGACCCGGGCTTCGAGTTCGGTGAGTTCGAAAGGCTTGGCCAGGTAATCGTCGGCGCCCAGGTTAAGACCGTGGACGCGATCCTTGACGTCGCTGCGTGCGGTCAGCATCAACACCGGCAGGTTCTTGCCCCGTGCGCGCAATCTCGCCAGCACTTCAAAACCATCCATGCGCGGCAATCCGACATCGAGGATCGCCATGGCGTATTCCTCGCTGCCCAGCGCCAGATCGGCCGCCACGCCATCGTGCAGCACGTCCACGGTCAACCCGGTGCTCTTGAGCGCCTGGGCGACACTTTCGGCGAGCTGCAGATGGTCTTCGACGAGCAGAACACGCATGGATTTTTACCTCATTCAGGGATGGTCGACGCCATTCTTCGGCGCGGAGTTTACAGCCGCCTCCGCCACTGTGAAGTCTGAAAAATGTTAAAGATCGTTGAAAGGTTAACGAAAGGTTAGCCCGTTAGAGTCCAGCTACGGACAGTTTCGACTGCCGTCGCTGCTGCCATACAGCGATCCGAAAAACGCCTCGAAGCGTTTTCGACAAATAAGAACAATAAACGGAGTACAACACCTATGCAGTCCTTGCAGACCCAGGCGATCGCGCCTGCCCGCCTCTCCCGTTTCAGTCACACCGCCCTTGCCAGTGCCGCCGTTCTTGCGGGCTTTTCGCCGTTGAGCCAGGCCGATTTCATCAAAGACAGTTCGGCCACATTCGAAACCCGCAACATGTACTTCAATCGAGATTTTCGTGATGGCACCAGCGCCCAGCAATCCAAACGTGACGAGTGGGCCCAAGGTTTCATGCTCAACCTGAAGTCGGGTTACACCGATGGCACCGTGGGGTTCGGGGTCGATGCGTTGGGCATGCTGGGGGTCAAGCTCGATTCGAGCCCCGATCGCACCGGCACGGGACTGTTGCCGACCCACGACAACGGGCGTGCGGCTGACGAGTACTCCAAACTTGGCCTGACCGGCAAAGTGAAAATCTCCGCCACGGAACTGAAGATAGGCAGCCTGATTCCGGAATTGCCGATCCTCAAACCCAACGACGGGCGCATCCTGCCGCAGACGTTTGAAGGTGGTCTGCTGACTTCCAAAGAGATCAAGAACCTGACCTTCACCGGCGGGCGTCTGGAGAAAGCCAAGGACCGCGACAGCACGGACTTCGAGGACATCGCCCTCAACAACAAGAACAGCCGCTTCGCCGGTACGGTTGCCGGCAAACATTTCGATTTCGGCGGTGTGGACTACAAGTTCACCGACAAAATCACCGGCAGCTATCACTTCGCGCAACTCGATGAAGTCTACAACCAGCACTTCCTCGGTGTGATTGCCTCGCAGCCATTCGGGCCCGGGACGTTCGGCACTGATTTGCGCCTGGCGATCAGTGATGACGAGGGTGCAGCCCGTGGCGGCAAGATCGACAACAAATCCCTCAACGGCCTGGTGAGTTACGCCTTGAGCGGGCACAAATTCAGCGCCGGTTATCAGCACATGTCCGGCGACAGCGCGTTCCCCTATGTGGATGGCGCCGACCCGTACCTGGTCAACTTCGTGCAAATCAACGACTTTGCCGGTGCCGAAGAGCGCTCATGGCAGGCACGTTACGACTTCGACTTCGTCAGACTCGGCGTTCCCGGCCTGAGTTTCATGAGCCGTTACGTGAGCGGTGACAACATCAAGCTCAAGAATGGTGACGAAGGCAAAGAGTGGGAACGCAACACCGAAATCAAATACGTAGTACAAAGCGGCGCCCTCAAGGACGTCGCCGTGCGCCTGCGCAATGCCACTTACCGCTCCAATTACTCCGCTCGCGATGCCGATGAAGTGCGTCTGCTGGTGAGCTATAGCGTTGCCCTTTGGTAATTCAGTACGTCCATAACAACAACTCCCAAGGAGACTTGAATGAACCTGTCAATGCGTAAAGTTGCTCTCGCCGCCAGCTGCGTGCTGTTTGCCGGTCAATTGATGGCCGAGCCCAAACGCCCCGAATGCATCGCCCCGGCGTCCCCTGGTGGTGGTTTCGACCTGACCTGCAAATTGGCGCAAAGCGCCCTGATCAACGAAAAACTGCTGACCAAACCGATGCGCGTGACCTACATGCCCGGCGGTGTCGGCGCGGTGGCTTACAACGCGGTGGTTGCCCAGCGTCCGGCGGATGCAGGCACTCTGGTGGCTTGGTCCAGCGGTTCGTTGTTGAACCTGGCTCAGGGCAAGTTCGGCCGCTTCGATGAAACCAACGTGCGCTGGCTCGCGGCTGTCGGCACCAGCTACGGCGCCATCGCGGTGAAAAGCGATTCACCCTACAAGACCCTGGACGATCTGGTACAGGCGCTGAAGAAAGACCCGAGCAAAGTGGTGATCGGCTCCGGCGGCACCGTCGGTAGCCAGGACTGGATGCAAACCGCGCTGATCGCCAAGGCCGCAGGGATCAACCCGCGCGACTTGCGTTACGTCGCCCTCGAAGGCGGCGGTGAAATCGCCACCGCCCTGCTCGGCGGCCACATCCAGGTCGGCAGCACCGACATCTCCGACTCCATGCCGCACATCCAGAGCGGTGACATGCGCCTGCTGGCGGTGTTCTCCGACAAGCGTCTGGACGAGCCGGAAATGAAAGACATCCCAACTGCCAAAGAGCAGGGCTACGACATCGTCTGGCCGGTGGTTCGCGGCTTCTACCTCGGGCCGAAAGTCAGCGACGAAGACTACGCCTGGTGGAAAAACGCCTTCGACAAACTGCTGGCTTCCGAAGAGTTCGCCAAGTTGCGTGATCAGCGTGAACTGTTCCCGTTCGCCATGACCGGCCCGGAGCTGGACACTTACGTGAAGAAGCAGGTCGCGGACTACAAAGTGCTGGCCAAAGAGTTCGGCCTGATTCAGTGATCGCCTCTGTCTAGCGGCCACGGTCCCGTTTTGCGGGACCGTGGCACAGGAGTTCCCCATGCTCTTACAACGCATTTTTGCTTCAGTGCTGTTGCTGGCCTGCCTCAGCCTGGTGCTGATGGCCTGGCCCTATCAGGCACCATTTTCCTACGAACCGATCGGTCCACGCGCCTTCCCCTTGTTAATGCTGGGGCTGATGGGCCTGGCGTTGGTGTACATGGTGTATCGCCCTTCGCCGATCAAGCACACCGATGAAGATCCGCCGATGGATCGCGAAACCCTGACCAAGATCGGTATTTGCGTGCTGTTGCTGCTGATCTTCGCCGGGCTGTTCGAACCGCTGGGTTTCATCCTCAGCAGCATGCTGGTTGGCATTCCGATGGCGCGCCTGTACGGCGGACGATGGTTGCCGGGCGCAGTGATCATCAGCCTGATGAGTGTCGGTCTGTACCTGCTGTTCGACAAAGTCATGGACGTGCCACTGCCTCTGGGCCTGCTCGACGTTCTGGAGAACTGATATGGATACGCTTGGATATTTGAGTCACGGCTTCGGCGTCGCACTGACCCTTACAACCTGGTAACCGCACTCAGCGGCACGCTGATCGGCACCGTCGTCGGCCTGCTGCCGGGGCTGGGTCCGATCAATGGCGTGGCGTTGTTGATACCGATCGCGTTTGCGCTGGGCCTGCCGCCGGAATCGGCGCTGATCCTGCTTGCTGCGGTGTACCTGGGTTGCGAATACGGCGGCCGGATCAGCTCGATCCTGCTGAACATCCCGGGCGAGGCGTCCACCGTGATGACCACCCTCGACGGCTACCCGATGGCACGTCAAGGCCTGGCAGGTGTTGCGCTGTCGCTGTCGGCCTGGAGTTCGTTCATCGGCGCATTCATCGCAACCTGCGGGATGGTGGTGTTCGCGCCGATACTGGCGAAATGGGCAATTGCCTTCGGCCCGGCGGAATATTTCGTACTGATGGTATTTGCGATTGTCTGCCTCGGTGGCATGGCGGGTGACCGTCCCCTGAAAACCTTTATTGCCGCGCTGATCGGGCTGTTTCTGTCGACCGTCGGCATTGATGCCAACAGTGGTGTGTACCGGTTCACCGGCGACAACATCCACCTCACCGACGGCATTCAATTCGTGGTGCTGGTACTGGGCCTGTTCTCCATCAGCGAAATCCTGTTGCTGCTGGAAAAAACCCACCGTGGCCAGGAAGCCTTCCAGGCCACAGGGCGGATGATGTTCAACTTCAAGGAAGCCGCTTCGGTGTTCTGGGTGAACATGCGCTGCGGTGTGCTCGGCTTCATCATGGGTGTGCTGCCGGGGGCCGGTGCAACGCTGGCCAGCGCCGTGGCCTACATGACCGAAAAACGCATTGCCGGTCCAAACGGTAAATTCAGCCAAGGCGACAAACGTGGCCTGGCCGCCCCGGAAACCGCCATCGGTGCTGAAGCCTGCGGCGCGCTGGTGCCGATGCTGACCCTCGGTGTACCGGGGTCGGGCACCACTGCGGTGATGATCGGCGCTCTGTCGCTGTACAACATCACACCGGGCCCGCTGCTGTTTCAACAGCAACCGGATATCGTCTGGGGCCTGATCGCATCGTTGTTTATCGCCAACATCATGCTGGTGATCCTCAATATCCCAATGATCCGCATCTTCACCAAAATCCTAGCCGTACCGAACTGGGCGCTGGTGCCGATGATCGCGATCATCACCGCCATCGGCGTGTACGCGGTGCATGCCACCACCTTCGACCTGTTCCTGATGATCGGCATCGGCATCTTCGGCTACATCCTGCGCAAGCTGGACTTCCCGTTGTCGCCGGTTTTGCTGGGCTTCATCCTCGGCGGTTTGATGGAGCAGAACCTGCGCCGGGCCTTGTCGATCTCCAACGGCTCGCTGGATATTCTCTGGTCCAGCGGGATCACCGTCGGTGTCTGGGGGTTGATCGTGGTCATGCTGCTGGTGCCGGTTGTGCGGATCTGGCGCAAACGTTCGGTGGCGCGGCGCGTTATTGCCGATGTCTGATCGAACACCGTTCAAAGCCTGGTGGGGCACACCACTGGTCGGCCTGCTGGGCGGTTACCTCGCCAGCCAGGTCGGCTGGCCGTTGCCGTGGATGGTCGGCTCGTTGCTGGCGATCATCCTGGTGCGCTGCCTGACACCCTGGCAGTTGGCGGAAATCCCTGGCGGTCGCAAGTGCGGCCAGTGGATCGTTGGCATCGGCATCGGCCTGCACTTCACCCCCGTGGTGATGGAGCAGGTTTTGAGTCATTTCGGTCTGATCTTCTTCGGTGCATTGGTCACCAGCCTGTCCGCAGTGGTCGGGGTCTGGCTGATGCGGCGCACCGGTGAAGATCGCGCCACGGCGTTCTTCTCCAGCATGCCCGGTGGTTCCGGGGAGATGGTCAACCTCGGCGCCCGCAACGGCGCGGTGCTCAGCCGGGTAGCCGCAGGGCAAAGCTTGCGAGTGCTGGTAGTGGTGTTGTGTGTGCCGGCGGCGTTCAAATATTTGCTGGGCGACGGCACGCCGATCTCCCACGTCGGCAGCATCGATTGGCGCTGGCTGGCGATTTTGTTTCCTGCTGGCGCGTTAGTGGCCTGGATCTGGGAGCGTCTGCGTCAACCCAACCCATGGCTGTTCGGACCGTTGCTGGTGAGTGCAGCGGTGAGCATCGGTTGGGACCTGCACATCGGATTGCCCAACGGCGGCAGCCAGATTGGCCAATGGCTGATCGGCAGCGGCCTGGGTTGTCACTTCAACCGGCAGTTTTTCCGCCGCGCACCGTCGTTCATGGGGCGGACATTGATAGGCACAGTGTTGACCATGTTGATTGCGACTGCGGCGGCATTGGGTTTGAGTGCGTTGACCCATCTGGACCTGCGGTCGCTGACCCTGGGCATGATGCCCGGCGGCATTGCCGAGATGAGCCTGACGGCGGAGACATTGCAATTGTCGGTGCCACTGGTGACGGCGATGCAGGTGATGCGGTTGTTGTTTGTGTTGTTTCTGGCGGAGCCGTTGTTCAAGTATTGGAACCGGCAGCCTGAGTCACCCTGAAGACCGAGGCGCCCCCTTCGCGAGCAAGCCCGCTCCCACATTTGTCCGCGTTCCCCCTGTGGAATGCGATCAAATGTGGAGCGGGCTTGCTCGCGAAAGGGCCATCACAGACAACACATCAAACCGGCGGCAACCGCCATTCGATTGGCGTCTCGCCATTCTGCTCCAGGAACTTGTTGGTCCGGCTGAAGTGCCCGCAACCGAGGAAGCCACGATAGGCCGAGAGCGGTGACGGATGCACCGAGGTCAGCACCAAGTGTTTGGTCGCGTCGATGAGCTTCTGTTTGCTCTGGGCATGGGCGCCCCACAGCATAAACACCAGATGCGGTTGCTGTTGGCTGACCACTTCAATGATCCGATCGGTGAAAAACTGCCAGCCCTTGTCCTTGTGCGCATTGGCGTTGGCGCGCTCGACGGTCATGGTGGTATTGAGCATCAGCACACCCTGCTCGGCCCAGCTCTGCAGGTAACCGTGGTTAGGAATATCGATGTTCAGGTCGCGCTTCAACTCTTTATAGATGTTCACCAGCGACGGTGGAGCTGGCACCCCCGGTTGCACCGAGAAGCACAAGCCATGGGCCTGGCCCGGGCCGTGATACGGGTCCTGACCGAGGATGACGACTTTGACCTTGTCCAGCGGCGTCGAATTCAGCGCGTTGAAAATCATTGGTCCCGGTGGATAGATTTCCTTGCCGGCCGCCCGCTCCTGTTGCAGGAAATTTCGCAACTCTGCCATGTAGGGCTGGTCGAATTCGGCACGCAGTGCCTCCTTCCAGCTCGGTTCGAGTTTGATACGGTCGTCAGCAGTCATGGTCATATCCGGCAAAAACAATGGGGCGAACCCTAAGAAGGCCCATCGCGCTTGTCAATTGATCTGACGCAGATCCGGCACTTTCCCACACAGCGATCATACTTAACCCTCAAATTCCCGATCGAGGTCACGATGAATCTGCACTTCGAAGAACTCACCGGCACCGACGGCGCCCGCATCGGCATAGCCACCCTCGACGCCGAGAAGTCGCTCAACGCCCTGTCCCTGCCGATGATCAACGCGTTGCGCGACCACATGGACGCCTGGGCCAAAGACCCGCAAATCGTCTGCGTCCTGCTACGTGGCAACGGTGCCAAAGCCTTTTGCGCCGGCGGCGAAGTGCGCAGCCTGGTGGAGGCCTGTCGCGTCCATCCGGGCGAAGTGCCGCCCTTGGCCGCGCACTTCTTTAACGCGGAATATCGCCTGGACTTCAGCCTGCACACTTACCCCAAACCGCTGATTTGCTGGGGGCACGGTTATGTGCTCGGTGGCGGCATGGGTCTGCTGCAAGGGGCAGGCATTCGCATTGTCACCCCGAGCAGTCGGCTGGCGATGCCGGAAATCAGCATCGGCCTGTACCCGGACGTTGGCGCCAGTTGGTTCCTGTCGCGCCTGCCCGGAAAGCTCGGGTTGTTCCTCGGCTTGACCGGCGCCCATATGAATGGTCGTGACGCGATGGATCTGGACCTGGCCGATCGCTTCCTGCTCGATGAGCAGCAGGAAAAATTGATCGAAGGTTTGTTGCAGTTGAATTGGCAGGAACAGACGCCGATGCAGCTCAACAGTCTGCTCAAGGCCCTGCAACAGGAAGCGGTCGACCGGATGCCCGAAGCACAGTGGTTGCCGCGGCGCCCGCAGATCGATGAACTGCTGGATGTCAGTGATGTGCGTTGCGCCTGGAAGGCGATCAGCGCGTTGCGCGATAGTACCGACCTACTACTCAGCCGCGCCGCTCGGACCATGAGCGAAGGTTCGCCGCTGACCGCTCATCTGGTGTGGGAACAGATCATCCGCGCCCGGCATATGTCGCTGGCGCAAGTCTTTCAGATGGAATACACCCTGAGCCTCAATTGCTGTCGTCATCCGGAGTTCAGCGAAGGGGTGCGTGCGCGGTTGATCGACAAGGATCAAAAACCTCGCTGGCACTGGCCGGATGTCAACAACGTACCGGATGCGGTGGTGGAGGCGCATTTCAAAAAGGTTTGGGAAGGCAGGCATCCACTGGCAGATTTGTCGGAATACTGAGCAAAACTGTAGGAGCGAGCCTGCTCGCGATGGTGTGACAGCAACACTGATGTCGACTGACACTCCATCGCGAGCAGGCTCGCTCCTACAGGGGGATTACGGTTAAACCGGACTACCGGTGGTTGCCCCGGCCATCGCGATCGCCGCGCCCATCGCGGTCGCCTCGACCGTCGTGATTGTTGTTGTGCCCGCCACGATGATCATTGTCCCAGTTGCCACGGTGGCGACCGTCCCAACCATGATTCTGATACGCCCGATCATCTGGCCGTGCCTGGTAATAGCGTGGCGCCGGCTGATAAACCCGTGGCTGGTAGTAATACCGCGGTGTCGGCTGGTAATACCTGGCAGGCGGTGCGTAATACCTGCGAGGCTGCGTGTAATACCCGTCGTTTGAATAGTAAGACCCGCCGCCGGAATAATAGGCTGGCGCTGGCGAGGTATAGACCTCGGAACTGTAGTAACCGGCTCCTCCATCTTCATAAGGCACGCAGCCACCAAGGGACAATCCCAATACAGCAGTCAGTAGAATTCGGCGGAGTTTCTTTCGACAGAGCATGGCGGCCTCCTGGACCGCGAGTGAGCCACACCAGCGACGCTGGCGGGCGACAGTCGATGATTCGGTGACTGTCAAAATATCTGACATCGAATTCGGAATCTGGTGCGGCCCCGTAACAAGTTGAAACATCTCGCCGATGGAAGGCGTCGACGATCCATTACGGTGCATTTACGCACCATCTAAAGGCAACACTGCCTCCACCACCGAAGAGTCAACCATCCAAAACCACCGGTCCAGAGCGCTCCATTGGACTTGGCACGGCTCTCGCTTTAGCAAACCCGTGCAGGAGTCATCACAGGTTCGCGGCACCACAATTTGCAATGGCTGACTAGGGTTCCGGCTCGCAATCGCGAGTGGCTGGTCCGAGAGTTAGCGACCTCCAGTTGAGGTTACACGGCGGGACAAAAGCCCGGGAGACAAGCCACCGTTCGCGGTGCCGCGTTGACTCCTGCCCGCCCTTGATCAACTGGAGAATCACCATGTCCCAGCTTCGTTTACCCGCCCTGCTCGCCGCTGCTTTTGCAGCCTTCGTGAGCTTCTCTTCCCAGGCTGCGCAAAAAGACCATTTCAGCGTTTGCTGGACCATTTATGCCGGCTGGATGCCTTGGGAATACGCCGGCAGCCAAGGCATCGTCGACAAATGGGCGAAGAAGTACGGCATCAAGATCGATGTGGTGCAGCTCAACGATTATGTCGAGTCCATCAACCAGTACACCGCCGGCCAGTTCGACGGTTGCACCATGACCAACATGGATGCGCTGACCATTCCGGCAGCCGGTGGCGTCGACAGCACCGCGCTGATCGTCAGCGATTTCTCCAACGGCAACGACGGCATCGTACTCAAGGGCGAAGGCAAAAAAGTCGCCGATCTCAAGGGCATGGACGTCAACCTGGTGGAGCTATCGGTCTCTCACTACCTACTGGCCCGGGCCCTGGATTCGGTGGACCTCACTGAGAAAGACCTGAAAGTGGTCAACACCTCCGACGCTGACATCTCGGCCGCCTTCAACACCGAGCAGGTCAATGCCGTGACCACCTGGAACCCGATGCTTTCGGATATCAAGGCCAAACCTGCGGTGACGGAAGTCTTCAATTCCAGCCAGATCCCCGGCGAAATCATGGACATGATGGTCGTCAACTCCCAGACCCTCAAAGACAACCCGGCCTCGGTAAAGCACTGACCGGTGCGTGGTTCGAAGTGGTCGAATTGATGAACGCGAAAAACGCCGCCAGCAACGCCGCCCTCGAACACATGGCCAAAGCCTCGGGTACCGACCTGGCCGGTTTCCAGGCGCAACTGGACACCACCAAATTGTTCGCCACGCCCAAGGAAGCGCTGGCGTTCAGCACCAGCAAGCAACTGCCGGACACCATGCGCAAGGTGGCCGAGTTTTCTTTCCAGCACGGCTTGCTGGGTGAAGGCGCCAAGGACACCAGCGCGGTCGGCATGGCCTTCGCCAACGGCGTGACCAGCGGCGACAAGGGCAACCTCAAGCTGCGCTTCGACCCGAGTTACGTACAGATGGCCGCCGACGCCAAGTTGTAAGAAGAGGACTTGGCCATGCGCCTGATCAATCGCCACCCGGATCGCCCGAGTCGCCTGTTGCTGGTGATCCTGCCGTTCGCCCTGGTGCTGTTCGCCTACTTCATGGGCTCGGCCGAGCGGCTGACTGAAAACCCCAACGACAAGCTGCTGCCCAGCGCCGTGCAGATGACCGACGCGGTGAAACGCCTGGCCTTCGTCGCCGACACACGCACCGGTGAATATGTACTTTGGCAGGACACCGCTTCCAGCCTTCGACGGCTGGCCATTGGCCTGGGCATCAGCGCGTTGGCCGGACTGTGCCTGGGCATGGCGGCAGGTACTTTGCCGCTGTTCGGCGCGCCGTTGTCGCCGTTGCTGACGGTGCTGTCGATGGTACCGCCGCTGGCGATCCTGCCGATCCTGTTCATCGTCTTCGGTCTCGGCGAGCTGTCGAAAGTGATGCTGATCGTGATCGGCATTACCCCGGCCCTGGCCCGTGATCTGGAACAGCGCGCCCGGGAGATTCCCGTGGAGTTGCTGATCAAGGCCCAGACCCTCGGCGCTTCAACCTGGACCTTGATGCTGCGAGTGGTGCTGCCGCAATTGCTGCCGCGCCTGTTGATCTCGCTGCGGCTGATGCTCGGCTCGGCCTGGTTATTCCTGATTGCCGCCGAAGCCATCGCCTCCACCGACGGCCTCGGCTACCGGATTTTCCTGGTGCGCCGTTACCTGGCGATGGACGTGATATTGCCTTACGTGGTGTGGATCACCCTGCTCGCCTGGCTGATGGATTGGGGACTTAAGCGTCTGACTCAGCGTGCCTTCCCTTGGTACGAAGGAGCGCGGGTATGAGCTTCATCACCGTGAAAAACGTCTGGCAGCAATACGCCGATCAGGTGGTACTCGAAGGCCTGAATCTGAACGTCAATGAAGGGGAGTTCTGCACGTTGGTTGGCGCATCGGGTTGCGGTAAATCGACCTTCCTGCGGTTGTTGCTCGGGCAGGAAAAAGCCAGTCGCGGCGAGATTCACCTCGACGGCCGAGCGCTGGCCGGCGAACCGGACGCGAGCCGTGGCGTGGTGTTCCAGCGCTACTCGGTATTCCCGCACCTGAGCGTTCTGGACAACGTCGCCCTCGGTCTCGAACTGCCGCGTTCACCGCTACTGGGCCGGTTATTCGGCAGCGCCAAAAAAGACGCCCGCGAACAAGCTTCGTTGCTGCTGCACAAAGTCGGCCTCGGCCACTCGCTGGACAAGTACCCGGCACAGCTTTCCGGTGGCATGCAGCAACGCCTGGCCATCGCCCAGGCGCTGATTATGAAGCCGCGGGTATTGCTGCTCGACGAACCGTTCGGCGCCCTCGATCCGGGCATTCGCAAAGACATGCACAGCCTGTTGCTGGAGCTGTGGCGCGAGACGCACCTGACGGTGTTCATGGTCACCCACGACCTGTCCGAAGGTTTCAGCCTCGGCACCCGTTTGCTGGTGTTCGACAAGGTCCGTGTCGACCCGCACGCGCCTGGTGCCTATGGAGCGCGCATCACTTACGACATCCCTTTGAACAGCGACCGCCGTGCCCAGCGCGCCGCCGTCGATGCCTTGCCGGCTACGTTGGCAGGCACGCTTCGTATCGCTTAGAGGAATTTGAAAATGACTGATTCGACCCAACTGTTTCCGCCCTTCGCCGAAGAAATGCTCCCCGGCGGCGGCCATCGTTCATTCGTGCTCAAACGCGGCCAGTTGCTGCGCCTGACGGACATTCGCGGCGGCGCCAATGTCAGCCTGACGCTGCTCAACGCCAATGAAAAAACCGAGCGCCTGAACCTGCCCGACAGTCTCAAATGCCAACACACCGCCAAGCTCACCACCGGCCATTGCCTGTACTCGGACATGGGCCGGGTACTGGCGGCGATCACTGCCGACACCTGCGGCTGGAGCGACAGCCTCGGCGGCGTGCTTTGCGCCGAAGAAGTCGCGGAAAAATACGGCGCGGGCCGCTATCAGGAACTGCGCAATGGCTTTTTCCGCAACGGCACCGACAACCTGCTGGTGGAACTGGGCAAGTGGGGTTTGGGCCTGTCGGACTTGCTGATGACCCTCAACCTGTTCAGCCGCGTGAACGTCGATGACGCCGGGCGTTTCCAATTTGTCGAAGGCAACTCGAAGGCCGGCGATTACATCGAGCTGTACGCGCCGATGGACACCCTGGTGGTGCTCACCGCCCTGCAACACCCGATGGACCCGGCGCCAGAATATGCGCCGAAACCCTTGAAACTCAGCTGGATGAACGCCGACGCCAGCGTCGCCGAACACTGCCGCACTTCGCGCCCGGAAAACGAGCGCGGCTTCATCAACACCGACCGTCTGTTCGCCTGAGGATCGCTGCCATGTCACTCGCCATCGCTACTACTGCCGCTTCTAATGGCAATGCCGCAAACAGACAACCAGAAGCAGCGGTCTACCGCGCCACCATCCCCGCCGGAGAACCCTGGCTGATGGAGGTCAAGGCCGGCCAGACCTTGCGCATCCTTGATCTGGAAGGCAATCAGGCGGTCGATACGTTGTTCTACAGCGTTGCCAATCCAAAAGAACGCTACGACGTGCAACGCACCTTGCGTCGGCAGAACAGCGTCTACCTGAGCACCGGCAGCGTGCTGTATTCCAACCTCGGCAAGCCGATGCTGACCATCGTCGCCGACACCTGCGGCCGCCACGACACCCTGGGCGGCGCCTGCGCGCAAGAGAGCAACACCGTGCGTTACGCATTGGAAAAACGCTACATGCACAGCTGCCGCGATAACTATCTGCGTGCCTGTGTGCACGATGGTCGACTGGGTAAAGGTGACATCGGGCCGAACATCAACTTCTTCATGAACGTGCCGGTCACTGCCGACGGCGGCCTGACCTTTGAAGACGGGATTTCCGCCCCGGGCAAGTACGTCGACATGCGCGCCGAAATGGACGTGATCGTACTGATCTCCAACTGCCCGCAACTGAACAACCCATGCAACGCCTACAACCCGACCCCTGCGGAGCTGCTGGTATGGAACTGAAACTCAGCCATTTGCGCCGCTGGTTGTTTGCCTTGTGCCAGGCCCGTTCCAGCCAATGCCTCAACATCAAGAACACCACCACCCACTGTAGGAGCGAGCCTGCTCGCGAAAAACTCGAAGCCACCGCTGGGCATCTGGTTTTACGCGTAATCGTTCACGACCATCGCGAGCAGGCTCGCTCCTACAGGGGTTCGGTGGTGGTCTGAAGCGAATTGATTTTTCCGCCGGGGACGACCCAGGCGCTCATCGAAAAACTGCGGGACGGCCCGCATCCCCTCCAGGGGTTTTGCCATGTTCGAAAAAGTCCTGATTGCCAACCGTGGCGCCATTGCCTGCCGCATCCTGCGCACCCTGCGCGAACTGCACGTCCAGGGCGTCGCCGTTTACTCCGAAGCCGATGCCGCCAGCCTGCACCTGCTGCAAGCCGATGAGGCCCACAGCCTCGGTGAAGGCGCGGCCGCCGGTACGTATCTGGCGGTGGAGAAATCCTCGCTATCGCCAAAGCCAGCGGCGCCACGGCGATCCATCCCGGCTACGGCTTTCTCTCGGAAAACGCCGCGTTCGCCCAAGCCTGCGAAGCCGCCAATATTGCCTTCATCGGTCCGACGCCAGAGCAACTGCGCGTATTCGGCCTCAAGCACACCGCCCGCGCCCTGGCCAAACAATATGGCGTTCCGATGCTCGAAGGCACTGAACTGCTCGACAGCCTCGACGCGGCCCTGATCGCCGGCGAACAGGTCGGCTACCCGGTGATGCTCAAAAGTACTGCCGGCGGGGGCGGCATCGGCATGCGTGTGTGCCGTAGCGCGGCCGAGTTGAGTGAGTCCTTCGAAGCGGTCAAACGCCTGGGCCAGAACAATTTTAGCGATGCCGGTGTGTTCATCGAGAAGTACATCCAGCGCGCCCGACATCTGGAAGTACAAGTGTTTGGCGACGGCCACGGTGAAGTGATCGCCCTCGGCGTGCGCGATTGCTCGGTACAACGACGCAACCAGAAAGTCCTCGAAGAAACCCCGGCACCGAACCTGCCTGACGGCATGGCCGATGAGCTGTGCACAGCTGCGATCAAACTGGCGGAAGCGGTGAACTATCGCAGCGCCGGCACCGTGGAATTCGTCTTCGACAGTGACGCTCAGCGCTTTTACTTTCTTGAAGTGAACACCCGCTTGCAGGTCGAACATGGCGTCACCGAACAGGTGTGGGGCGTGGATCTGGTGCGCTGGATGGTGCAACTGGCGGCCGGTGATCTGCCGCCGTTGAGTGAGCTGTATCGAGGCTTGCGAGCCGAGGGTCATGCGATTCAGGCGCGGCTGTATGCCGAAGATCCAGGCCGGGATTTTCAACCGAGCCCCGGCTTGCTCACCGCCGTGAATTTCCCTGTCACCGATGGCAAACATCTGCGCATCGACACCTGGGTCGAGGCCGGTTGCGAGATCCCGCCGTACTTCGATCCGATGATCGCCAAGGTCATCAGTTGGGCACCGACCCGCGAAGAAGCCCGCGCCGATCTGCATCAAGCCCTGGGCGACAGCCTGCTCTATGGCGTGGAAACCAACCGCGATTACCTGCGGCAAATCCTGCTTGATGTGCCGTTCGCCAGTGGTCAGCCGTGGACCCGGTGCCTTGATGGCTTGATCTATCAGGCCAACACCTTTGAAGTGCTCAGCGCTGGCACGCAGACCAGCGTTCAGGATTACCCCGGCCGCCTTGGCTATTGGGCAGTAGGCGTGCCGCCGTCGGGGCCGATGGACAGTCGGGCCTTGCGGCTGGGTAATCTGTTGCTGGGCAACGACGAAGGCTTTGCGGCGCTGGAAATCACCATGAGCGGGCCATTGCTGCGCTTCAATTGCGAAGCCGTGATCGCGGTGACCGGGGCGATAATTCCACTGACGCTCAACGGCGAAACCGTACCGATGAACACGTCATTGCGGGTGCCGGCAGGCGCTACGTTGAGCCTCGGCACAATCGCCGGTGCAGGTGCGCGCAGTTATCTGTGCCTGCGCGGTGGCCTGCAAGTGCCCGACTATCTGGGCAGCAAAAGTACCTTCACCCTCGGACAGTTCGGCGGCCACGGCGGTCGTGCCTTGCGGGCCGGCGACGTGTTGCATGTGCCGGCCTTGAGCGACCGCAGCGTGGGCGCACAACTGCCTGAAACCCAGGTCATCGAACTGCCCGTCGTAAGGCAAATCCGTGTGATTTACGGCCCCATGGCGCGCCGGAATACTTCACACAAAACTACATCGGCACCTTCTTCGCCACGCAGTGGGAAGTGCATTTCAACTCCAGTCGCACCGGCGTGCGTCTTATTGGACCGAAGCCGGAATGGGTGCGCGCCGACGGTGGTGAAGCCGGGCTGCATCCGTCGAACATTCATGACAATCCCTATGCGATTGGCGCCGTGGACTTCACCGGCGACATGCCGGTAATCCTCGGTCCGGATGGCCCAAGCCTCGGCGGATTCGTGTGTCCGGTGACGGTGATCGAGGCGGATCTTTGGCAACTGGGGCAGCTCAAGGCTGGGGACAAAGTGCAGTTCGTGCCGGTCAATCTTGAAGACGCCCGAAAACTCTGTAGGAGCTGGCTTGCCAGCGAAAGCGGTGTGTCAGATACACAAATATCGACTGACACGCCTCTTCGCTGGCAAGCCAGCTCCTACAGGGGGTTGTGTCGCCTGTGGTGTTGGATATCGGGCAGGACGATACGCGTCTGGTCGCGAGGCTGTCCGGCGACACCCACTGCTCCTGGAAATCGGCGCACCCGAACTCGACCTCGTCCTGCGCTTCCGCGCCCACGCCCTCATGCAAGCGCTGGAAAGCAAACACCTGCACGGTGTGATCGACCTGACCCCAGGCATCCGCTCGCTGCAAGTGCACTACCAACCCGAGCAACTGCCGCTGGCCGATCTGCTGGGCATCGTCGCGGGCGAATGGGATGCCGTGTGTGCCGCCAAGGACCTGCAAGTGCCGTCGCGTATCGTCCACCTGCCGCTGTCCTGGGACGACCCGGCTTGCCAGCTGGCGATCGAAAAATACATGACTACCGTGCGCAAGGACGCACCGTGGTGCCCGAGCAACCTGGAGTTCATCCGCCGCATCAACGACCTGCCGAACCTTGATGAAGTACAGCGCACGGTGTTCGATGCCAGCTATCTGGTAATGGGCCTGGGCGATGTCTATCTCGGTGCACCGGTCGCCACCCCGCTCGATCCGCGGCATCGCCTGGTGACCACCAAGTACAACCCGGCCCGCACCTGGACCGCGGAAAACTCGGTGGGTATCGGCGGCGCCTACATGTGTGTCTACGGCATGGAAGGCCCCGGTGGTTATCAGTTTGTCGGGCGCACTTTGCAGATGTGGAACCGCTACCGCGAAGTCGCCGCGTTCGATGGCAAACCGTGGTTGCTGCGCTTCTTCGACCAGATCCGTTTCTACCCGGTGAGCGCCGATGAACTGATGCGCATTCGCCGCGATTTCCCCCTCGGGCGCTTCGATCTGAACATCGAGCACAGTCAGCTGAACCTGGCGGATTACCAGGCGTTTCTGGCGAAAGAGGCCGAGACCATCGCGGCATTTCGGGCTCAACAACAAGGCGCGTTCAACGCCGAGCGCGAGCGCTGGATTGCCAGCGGCCAGGCGCATTTCGACAGCGAAGAAACGGCTCCGCAAATGACCGAAGACGCGCCGCTGGGCAGCGATCAAATGAGCGTCGACAGCCACATCGCCGGCAACCTGTGGCAGGTCCAGGTGCAAACCGGTAGCCGGGTCGAGGCCGGGGATGTGCTGGTGATTCTGGAGTCGATGAAGATGGAAATTCCACTGCTCGCGCCAATGGCCGGCGTGGTGCGCGAGATTCGCCTGCAGCCCGGTTCGGCGGTGCGCGCCGGACAGCGCGTGGTGGTGCTGGAACTCGACTGAACCCATTTCTAAAGGATGAACGCCATGAATTTGCAACTCGATGCCCTGCGTATTGCCTACCGCACCGGCGAGACCTCACCGCGCAAACTGCTGTTGGATTTGCGGGAAAAAGCGGCGGCGCTGAACCCGGACTATCACCTGTTTATCCATTT
The DNA here is from genome assembly GCF_002277815.1 of Pseudomonas sp. ERMR1:02. Lineage (GTDB taxonomy): Bacteria > Pseudomonadota > Gammaproteobacteria > Pseudomonadales > Pseudomonadaceae > Aquipseudomonas. The sequence goes on along the minus strand of NZ_NKJI01000023.1, from coordinate 12,924 downwards.
GCTCAGCGACCTGGAACTGGAACCGTACCTCGCCGCGCTCGATGGCCGCGATATCGACAGCCTGCCGCTGTACGGCGTGCCGTTCGCGATCAAGGACAACATCGACCTGGCAGGTATTCCGACCACCGCTGCTTGCCCGGCGTTCGCCTATGTGCCGCAGCGTTCGGCGACTATAGTCGAGCAGTTGCTGGCACTGGGGGCGATTCCTCTGGGCAAGACCAATCTCGACCAGTTCGCCACAGGGCTCAATGGCAGTCGCTCACCGTATGGCGCGTGCCCCAATAGTGTGTTGCCCGAGTATCCGTCGGGAGGCTCCAGCGCAGGTTCTTCGCTGGCGGTCGCACTGGGCGTGGCGAGTTTTGCGTTGGGTACCGATACCGCGGGTTCCGGACGGGTGCCGGCGGCGTTGAACAATCTGGTCGGGATGAAGGCCACTAAAGGCTTGATCTCTACGGCGGGCGTTGTGCCGGCCTGTCGCACACTTGATTGCGTGACCACGTTTACCGCAACCGCGCGGGAGGCCAGTCAGTTGCTGGCGCTCACCGCTCGCCTCGATCCACGGGACGAGTACAGCCGCAGTAATCCACTGTGGAATGACGGCTCGGCGTTTGGCACGCCTCGCCCATTCCAGTTTGGCGTACCGCGCAAGCAGGACCTGGAGTTCTTCGGCTGCACCCAAGGCCCGGTGTTGTTCAGTAGGGCCATCGAGCATCTCAAGGCGTTGGGCGGGGAAGCGGTGGAGTTCAACTTGTCGCCGTTTCTCGAAGCGGCGCGTTTGCTTTACGAAGGGCCGTGGGTGGCTGAGCGCTACAGCGTGGCCGGTGAATTGATGGAGCAAAATCCCAAAGCCGTGCTGCCGGTGATTCGCACCGTGCTGGCCAAGGCACCGGCGGTGAGCGGCGTACAAACCTTCCGCGCACAGTATCGGTTGCAAGCCCTGAAAGCTCTGTGTGACAAGGCGCTGGAAGGGCTCGATTGCGTGATTACGCCAACCATCGGTCGCCCTGTCACGCTGGCAGAGCTTGCGGCTGAACCGGTGCAGCGCAACTCGGAACTGGGTTACTACACCAACTTCATGAACCTGCTCGACTACGCCGCCATCGCGGTACCGAGCGGCTACATGGACAACGGCTTGCCCTGGGGCGTTACGCTGTTTGGCCGGGCGTTTACCGATCAATACTTGTTGAGCGTGGCCGATGGCTTGCAGCGCCAGCAAGGTCTGGCGATACCTGCACCTGCGGCTGTCGCCCGTCATGATCGTGCGCGACTGGTGGTCTGTGGCGCGCATCTGGACGGATTGGCGTTGAACTGGCAACTCAAGCAGCGCAGCGCCCGACTCGTGGAAACAACGTTCAGTTCACCCGACTATCACCTGTATGCCTTGGCCGGTGGCCCGCCATTCCGTCCGGGTATGGTTCGGGTGAAAGATGGCGGTGTGGCGATTGCCGTGGAAGTGTGGGAATTGCCGAGCAGCGAATTGGGCTCGTTCCTGACCGGCATTCCAGCGCCGCTGGGGTTGGGTAGGGTGCAACTGGCGGATGGGCGTTGGGAGAGCGGATTTATCTGTGAGGGGTATGGGTTGGAGGGTGCGGTGGATATCAGTCATCTGGGCGGATGGCGTGCGTACCTGAATACCCGTTCCTGAGATCGTTCCCACGCTCTGCGTGGGAATGCCGCCCGGGACGCTCCGCGTCCCTTCCCAGGCGTGACGCAGAGCGTCACAGGATGCATTCCCACGCGGAGCATGGGAACGATCAATACGCCCCCCCTGTAATTGGAGCTGGCTTGCCAGCGAAGGCGCCGGCTCAGGCGCCACCAAACCCTGATCCATACCGATTCGCCCCACAAATGCAGCGGTCATTTCCCAGCAGTTACCTCTAGAATGCTCGCCATCGGATTATTGCCAATGGAATTGCCATGCCGCTTCGCTCGCCGCTGTACTCTCAACGCTCGTTAGTACTCACGCTGGTCGCATTGTTGGGCGCAGGTTTCCTGGCCACCTCCTTCCTCAGCTACTACGCCTCGCGGACGTCGATCCGCGACAACATCGTCAACACCGAACTGCCGCTGACATCGGACACCGTCTACTCGGAAATCCAGAAAGACCTTGTCAGACCGATCCTGATTTCATCGATGATGTCCCGCGACACCTTTATGCGTGACTGGGTGGTAAACGGCGAACGCGACACCGACCAGATGACCCGCTACCTCAACGAGGTCATGACCCACTACGGCGCCTACACCGCATTCTTCGTTTCCAATACCAGCCTCACTTACTACCACGCCAAGGGCGTCCTCAAGCAGGTCAAGGCCACCGAACCCCGCGATGCCTGGTACTTTCGCGTGCGCGACATGAAAGATCCCTACGAGATAAACGTCGATCCGGATCTTGCCAACAAAGACAACCTGACCTTCTTCATCAACTACAAGGTCTTCGACTACAACAACCGCTTCATTGGCGCGGCGGGCGTCGGGCTGACGGTCGATGCGGTGATCAAGCTGATCGACAAGTATCAGCAGCATTACCAACGCAGCGTGTACTTCGTCGACACCTTCGGACGCCTGGTGCTCACCGGCGCCGAAGGCGGCCCGCAAGGAGCACGGGCCGGGCAGCCCCTCAGTGATCTGGACAGCATGAAAAACCTGGTCAGCCAGTTGCCCCAACCCCACAGCGGCAGCTACGAATATTCCGGTCAGGGCCAAGGACATTTCCTCAACGTGCGGTTCATTCCAGAACTGAACTGGTACTTGTTCGTCGACAAACGCGAAGATGGCGACCTGAGCGATATCCGCCGCTCGCTGTACCTGAACCTGTTGATCTGCCTCGTGGTCACCTTGACCGTGCTGGCTCTGCTCCACCGGGTGATCAACCGTTACCAGAACAAGATCCAGACCCAGGCAACTCTCGACAGCCTGACCGAACTGCCCAACCGTCGCGGCTACGACCTGCTGGCCGCGCAAGCCATGCATGAGGCCCAGCGCGAACCCAAACCGCTGACCGCGTTGCTGCTGGATCTGGACCACTTCAAGGCCTTGAACGACACCTACGGCCACCTGGCCGGCGATCAGGTGCTGATCGGCTTCGCCCGGGACCTGGAGAGTTGTCTGCGCCACTCCGACATCGTCTGCCGCTGGGGCGGTGAAGAGTTCATCGTGCTGCTCAAGGACACCGACGGTGAGACCGGTCTGATGATCGCCGAGAAAATTCGTCAGCATGTGGAACTACAGCTTTATGCCTACAACGGCAGTAGCTTACAGCTGACAGTCAGCATCGGCCTGACCACCCTGCAAGCCGATGACACCTTGCACACATTGCTGTCGCGGGCCGATCATGCGATGTATCGGGCCAAACAACGTGGCCGCAACCGTACCTGCGTGGAAATGCCTCACTCCGTTTATGAACCAGTCTGATCTCTGCCCGGCCTGCGGCGCGCCCAACGACTGCACCCTGGCCGACCCGCGAACCGCCGATCGGGCGTGCTGGTGCTACGGCGTCAGCATCGACCCGGCGGTGCTACAAGCGCTGCCAGCCGAGCTGCGCAACGCCTCCTGCCTGTGCCCACGCTGCGCCGAGGTCGAGGCGCAGTTGCAAGCAGCCGCCCAGCCGATCAAGTAAGATGCGCGGCCCTTTCTTCACCGATCCTTAAGTCATGCGCGTCGACCGTTTCCTCAGCAACCTGCCCCGCTTCAACCGTAAGCAGGTGCGCCTGTTACTGGTAGAAAAGCGCGTCAGGATTGACGGAAAAATCGTCAGCGATCCGCACGCCGAAGTCCGCGAGTTCAGCCGCGTCGAAGTCGATGATGAGGTACTGCAAACCGGCAAGCCGCTACGTCACTTCATGCTGCACAAACCCGCCGGTTGCGTCAGCGCCACCCGTGACCCGCAGCACCCGACCGTGCTCGACTTGATCCATGAGCCGAACAAGGACGAACTGCACATCGCCGGTCGCCTGGACTTCAACACGACGGGCCTGATGTTGATCACCAACGATGGCAGCTGGTCACGACGCCTGACTCAGCCGCGGACCAAATTGCCGAAGGTCTATTACGTCGAAACCGAGCAGGACATCGGCCCCGAATACGCCATCAAATTCTCTGAGGGCCTGTACTTCGCCTTCGAAGACCTCACCACCCAACCGGCCGGGCTAGAACTGCTGGGGCCGAAATCAGCACGCCTGAGCATCGTCGAGGGTCGTTACCATCAGGTGAAGCGGATGTTCGGCCACTTCGACAACAAAGTGATGCGCCTGCACCGTGAGCGCATGGGCCCACTGGTACTCGACGACGCCTTGAAACCGGGTGAATACCGCCCGTTAAGCGATGAAGAGATCGAATCGATCTAAGCAGCCTACCGCTGAGCAGAAGTTGTAGAACAATTTGCCAAAGCACTTGCGCAATGATGTGACCCCTGCTTGAATCAGGACGTCGGCCGAAATGTGACCGACGAGTCACAATATACTTCCAAGAAACTTTTTGCCGTCAGGAGCCCTTGGGTTCCGGCCTCATACGGCAGACTGCCCGCCAATAACAATACCCGTCGACCGGACTGCATTGGATCGACATGGGCCAGCAAATTCCAAGGCGTATGCCTACCTGTCACAAAGCTCGTGCAATCTCTTTTGCGCGCATACCCGCTTGCCAGGAGTCTTATGACATGAGGCCAGAAATTGCTGTGCTGGATATACAAGGTCAGTATCGGGTTTACACAGAGTTCTATCGCGCAGACGCCGCGCAAAAGACCATCATTCTGGTCAATGGCTCGATGGCCACGACTGCGTCGTTTGCACAAACCGTGAAAAACCTTCATCCGCAATTCAACGTGGTCTGCTACGACCAGCCTTACGCGGGCAAGTCAAAAGCCCACAACCTGCATGAGCAAATGCTGACCAAGGAAATCGAAGGGCAGATCCTCCTGGAGCTGATCGAGCACTTCGCCGCCGAACACGTGCTGTCATTTTCCTTCGGTGGCGCCGCGACCCTGGTCGCGCTGTCGCAACGGCCACGGCGCATCGAAAAAGCCGTCATCAGTTCGTTCTCCCCGGTGGTCAACGCACACATGCTCGATTACCTCGAGCGCGGTGTCGATTACCTCGGCAGCCGGGACGGCGACCGGGTCGGCAACCTGGTGAACAGCACCATCGGCAAACACTTGCCATCGCTGTTCAAACGCTTCAACTACCGTCACGTCAGCAGCCTGGCCGAGCATGAATACGGACAGATGCACTTTCACATCAGCGATGTGCTTAACAGTGATCGGCAGTGCTACCTGAACGCGGCGAAGAAGATCAATGTTCCTGTGCTGTTCATGAACGGCGAATGGGACGAATACACCGCCGCCGAAGACGCCCAACTGTTCGCCGGTCACGTGCAACACAGTACTTTCAGCACCCTGCTGTCCACCGGCCACTTTCTCGACATGGAACACAAAGCCGCCTGCCAGGAAAGCCGTAATGCACTGCTGGGATTCCTGAAGCCTTCGCAACACGAAAGCCGACCGCGTTACCACTACGTCCAGGACCACCATGCATTGGCCATCTGAAACAGCGTCATCGCGAGCAAGCCCCGCTCTGTAGGAGCAAGGCTTGCCCGCGAACGACCGCAACGCGGTCCGCTTTGTTTCACCTGCGCTAAAGCCATCTGGCGTAAAGAAAAACTTCATTTCCACGCGCACATCTGGTACAAAGTCAGCCGCTCTGAGCGGGTGTCGTATAATGGCATTACTCCAGCTTCCCAAGCTGATAACGAGGGTTCGATTCCCTTCACCCGCTCCAATCGAATTTTTGTCTCACGTCGTTCTTTGACGGGGGATGCAGGTAAAGAAAAAACCGGCCTTGATGGCCGGTTTTTTTGTATCTGGGGTTTGGTGGGATTGGGTTAGTGAGTCATTCGCCATTTTGGTCCAACTCACCCTACTGTTCTGCAAGTGCTTCCGGAATGGTAGCAACCTGAATCCGTTAACGTTTTTCTCGAAAAATACCGATTTATTATCAAATTTCATCAAGCGATAGTCTTTTCGTACCGGTAGAGGTAGCAGTGAACCGGTCCAAGTGGCTGGCTTTTTGTGGCCTAAATTTGAGTGGTCCAAATTGGCTGCATATCAGAGATTGCATCTCTGCAAAGCGAAGACTAACATCTCCCAAAACGGGAGGATGTGCGGTGCGAGTGATTGCAAAAGGGACCTTGCGGGAATTCTGGGAAAGCAGCCCAGCTCATGCTGACGCCGAAACACCGCTTGCTGAATGGTATCGACACATGGAAAAAGCCATCTATCGCACACCACAAGAGGTCAAGGCGGAGCTGAGAACGGCAAGCATCCTTAAGGGCGGCAGGGTTGTCTTCAACATCGGCGGCAACAAGTACCGAGTGATCCTGGCAATTGATTATCAGCGACAGCTTGGCTTCATACGGTTTGTTGGCACCCACGCCCAGTATGATCAGATCAACGCGGAGACCGTGTAATGAACATTAAACCTATTCGTAGCCAAGAAGATCTGACGGCTGCATTTGCTCGTGTGGAGCAGTTGTGGGGGGCAGAGATTGGTTCGCCTGAAGGTGATGAATTGGAGATTTTGGCGCTGCTCATCGAGAAATACGAAGACGAGCATTATCCAATGCCACCCTCCGACCCGATTGAGGCCATTAAATTTCGCATGGATCAGCAGGGCTTGACCCCTCGCGACCTGGAACCCTTTATTGGTACAAGCGGACGCGTATCCGAAGTACTGAACCGTAAGCGCAAATTGAGCCTGTCGATGATCAAGCGCCTACACGATGGGTTGCGAATTCCTTACGAGAGCTTGCTTGCAGGCGTGGCCTGAGGCTTCAGGCATACTTCAGTTTTAGGAGTTGCTGCGAAAAAACCGGCCCGTTGTGGCCGGTTTTTTGTGGACGGCATTTAGTGATGCGCTGGATCTCAGGCGACGCCATTTTTAAATAAAGCAACGTCCTACAACCGTCTGGGAATTGTCCGTACACTTGCGCATTGCTGTGCTTTTGCCACGAGGTCTATAGTCCGAGCGCGCCCAAAATGGCGTGTCGGGTTTGGCGACCTGAAGTGGAATGCAAGAGCGCACTGGCTTGCTTGCAGGCGTTTTTGCATTTGTAGAGTTGTCGTTTTATGGCAACTGTATGCGGGAGATCTTCGGATCTGCCGGCTTCCACTCCGGTTCGCCAACCTGCGTACAGTTGCCACCCTTTCGTTTGGCGACGATCGGCTGGAAACCTCAACTAAGTGGAGCTTTACTCATGCAAGAGTTCATGGCTTTAACCAGCAACGCCGACGATCTACCCTCGCTGTTCGTCAACACCACACAACCCCTGCACTCCCTGCTCAGCACGGCCAGTTACAGAATTCGAGCCGTGACGCAGATCCTTGAAAACCTCGCAATGCGAGGTGACATCACCACTGACTCGGTAATCCTCAGCGACTTTGCATTGCTCTGCTGCGTGCCTTTGCGTGACGGTTGCGATGTGCTGGACGTTATCGCTCGACGCATGGATGCAGAACCGTCCTGACGTAACACCCTGTGGGAGTGAGCTTGCTCACGATGGCGGCCTGGCAGGCAACTCAGATGCGAATGTGCGACCGCTATCGCGAGCAGGCTCGCTCCCACAAGGTTTGCGGCGCTCAGCGCCAAGTGTTTCTTGCAGGCATTGGTATCGTTTGCGTATAGATCCCCGCACACACGTAAAGATGCCGTAGCGCTGTGTTGTGCCTGACGGCAGATGCCCTATTCTGCCGACTCACCGTTCGCTTAGAGGTCAGCATGGACAGTTCAGAGTTGGGGATCATGATCATTTCAATGATCGGGTTGTTCGGCTTTGCTTCGTTTGTTTTTGAATACTTGAGCGCCAGGCGCACAAAGAAAAGGGGCGGATGACACTTATCGTCATCCGTCCCTTTTTCACATCAGCGGGTCGCGACCAGAAACAACCGCGGGAACGGCAGCAGCACCGAGCCATCAGGCAGCGCCGGATAGGACTGCCCGATGGCCGTCAGGTACTGCTTCAGATAGTGCGTGCGTTCGGCCTCATCCAGCGGATCGAGAAACGGCCGCAGACCGCTGCCCTTGAACCACTCGACCACACCCGACGCACCGCCCGCCAGCGGATGATGGTAGGTGGTGCGCCACACATCGACGCGGGTGCAGCAGGCTTTCAGGATTGAGTAATAGCCACTGGCATCGGCCATTTCCGTACGTTGCCCAGCGGCTCCGGCAAGCTTGCCCGCCCAGGGACCATCAGCCGCGACTTCGCGCATCAAGCGGTGTGAAGGCTCATTGAGATTGTCCGGCATCTGAATCGCCAGACTGCCACCGGGTGCAAGCTTGTTCACCAGCGAAGGCAGCAACACAGCGTGATCCGGTACCCACTGCAACACCGCATTGGCGAAAATCACATCGAAGGGGCCACTGTCGTTCCAGGTATCAATATCAGCAATATCGAAACGCACCTGCGGCAAGCGCTTGCGGGCGGCTTCGATCATGTCGGCCGAACTGTCCAGCCCGCGCACCGTGGCATCGGCAAAACGCTCCACCAGCAACTCGGTGGAATTCCCGGGGCCGCAACCGATGTCGATGACCAAGCGCACGTCCCCGGCGGGGATCGCCGCCAGCAAGTCACGGGCGGGGCGGGTGCGTTCATCTTCAAAAGCGACGTATTGTTTGGCGGACCAACTCATTGCGTTCTCCTGTCGGTGCGTTGTCGTAATCGGAACAGACAACCGGTTCGCTACGATACAGCCACTCGCAGGTTTAGCTCCATTCCACCTTTGGCGGGATATGCCTGTGAACTCTTTAGCAAAAAACCGGCGTTACTGGCCGGTTTTTTTTCATCGCTGGAAAATGGTCTTAATTGTAATACCCGACGGTTTTCTTCAAATGATCCGAATACTCGTAAATATCATCGACTGAATTGATCGCATGCCGGGTTTCGTTTTTCTCTTCATCAAATATACCGATGTACTTCTGCGAGCGGTTGAAGTGCAGACGACAGATCGGTTTGCGGTTGTTGTCGTCGAGCAGAATGCCGAAGTAACTCTGGGTATCGCGCTGAACAATTCGCTTGGCATCTACGACAGATCGAACCACAGCCCGGACGATGTGATAGCCCTCCAATTCCTCCAAGGTCGTCAGAACTTTGTCCTCTGACTCATCCCTTGCATCCGTTTGCTCGGCACCGCTGGAAGAAACCGGCAAAGAGGCCAACGCTGGTTGGATAGCGCCACTCATGGCCGACTTGAGCCTTTCATTGATTTGGTCGTTGAGAAACTGCACTACGGCCTTTCTCGTTAGCTCATGAAATTGCTCGCGCACCTTCTGAGTAATCACCCCATCGTATACGCGCGAAGCGAACACTTTTACAAAATCGTCGTCTGGCTTACTGACCTGAGAAGCAATGACCTTTTTGATTTGGCTGACGTATTTCAACTCACCTGCAGCGCTAATGATCGACTCCACATCAAACGCTGACTTGGTGAGCTTGATCAATTCGGGGACGGAGTACTCGTCGATATCCAGCAGATCGAGTTCAAGGAAGGGCTTCTCATCCATTTTATTGGGCGCATCCAGATCAGTGAAAAACTTGTAGACCTGACCGTTGGTGAGAATGGAGATTCGAGCGCTGGTGACATGGAAATAGCGAAACAGCTGTGAGGCATGATTGATGTGCAGCGACTCACCAATTTTTTTGCACTCGATGAGGATCTGGACCTCCCCTCCCTTCATGATTGCATAGTCGATCTTCTCCCCCTTCTTCGTTCCGATATCGCAAACGAATTCAGGCGTCACCTCTGTAGGATCGAAGACATCGTAGCCCAGTACCGTGCTAATGAAGGGCATGACGAAAGCATTCTTGGTCGCCTCCTCAGTCTGAATGGCAGCGCCCTGTAGACGAACTTTGGCAGAGAGACTTGCGAGCTTTTCGAAAAATTCCATGAGTGGCCTCTTATCTGGTTTCGATCCGTGTCTTTGCATGCTGGCAAACTGACTGCCATTGATACTAGCCACAAACCGGCACAAAGAAAGATACCGATCAGGAAATGCAGCCCCCAACACCAGTCGAATTTTCATCCCGCCGTCACTGTCTGAAATTCAGGCGCCCTCTTATAAGGAACACGGCCATGAAATTCGCAAAAGTTGCGCAGAAACTCGCCCTCTGGGCAGGTAATCCCAGGACGTTCCTGGGGGCGATCATCCTGATTTTCTTGTGGGGTTTGAGTGGGCCGTATTTTCATTTTGACGATACCTGGCAGCTGATCATCAATACCTCGACCACCATCATCACCTTCCTGATGGTGTTCCTGATCCAGAACACGCAAAACCGCGACACAGACATCTTGCACCTGAAGATCGATGAGTTGCTGCGGGTGACGACAGAAGCTCAGAACGCGATGTTGGGGCTCGAGGCGCTGGACCTGCAGCAGCTGGAAGCGTTGAGAAAGCAATACCGAAAACTGGGCGAGGGCGAAACGGTTTCCCTTGAGGGCAACGCCGTCGAGGAAAAAGGCAAGCAGGATCTCAATGAATGCTGATCGGCAATGCGCGGGAGGCACCCGCGCACGCCAATGGTTAGCGGCTGGCCTGCAAGGCTTTGGCCATCTGCAGGTGATTCTGCAGCTTAGGCAGGGTTTCTTCAGCGAACGCCTTGATCTGCGGCACGTCGGTGGTCTGCGCCGTTTGCTCGAGCTGCTCGATGGCTTCTTCGGTGGTTTTCACCTGACTGGCCGCATAGGCCTCATCGAAGCTCGCGCCTTCCATGACTTCGGGCATCAAGGCTTTGGCTTTATCGACCACTTCTTCGCGCGGGGCGACCGGCAAATCCAGTTGCCTGGCGATTTTCGCCAGACGCTGGTTGGCGGTAGTGCGGTCGTTGATCACGACGATGGTGTAGTCTTTGACCTCTTTGGATTCGGATTTCTGGTGCGCCAGGCGACTGGCTTCGATTTCGGCCACTTCTTTGGCCGAGGCATCGTTGATGAATTCAGTGGGTGTCTGGGCGAACGCACTGCTGGCACTCAGCCCCATTAAAGTAGCAAAAACGGTGTTGCGAAATTGGGTGGCCATCCGGCTCATGGTCGCGCCCTCCTCTAAAAATTCAAACGGGAGCTTTCGCCCCCGCTTCTCAATCAAAACCACCTTCATCCACTAGCGGGATTTCTGTTCCCCTTGTCCGCCTTTACGGCCCATGTCGGGTTTCGCAGGCTCTTTATCGACAGTCGTGGTAGTGGTTTTCCCACCTTTGCGACCAGCGTCAGGCGCCTTGGTTCGATCGTTGGCGTTGCCCGAGTTCGAGTTTCTTGAGTTAGGCATGATTCTCTACCTCTTGGTGATAATCGCGGCGAGCAGTAGCCCGCATAGATTCTGAATTTGCGCACGCCAAAAGGTTTAGAAAAATGCGCTCATGCTGCGACGAACGGCAGCCGACGTTCAGACCAGACGCAAGTGATGCGCGCGCGCCAAAAACGTTTCCGACCTATGCAGCAATAAGAAACCATCCCTGACCGTTACCACAGGATGCCATGCCAGAACGGCTGCCGCGCCGGCCCCTGTGGCACTTCCGCACCACTGCGTCGCGCCCGCATCGCACGCCAGCCGAGCCAGAACAGATAGAGCCCGCTTAGCACACCCAGCACATCAAACGCGGTGCTGCCGATTTCCCGCGCACCGACAATCGCCACCAGCGCCGCGCTGCACCAGATCACATCCCCCAACAAATGCCCGCAGAGAAACCCCGCCCCGCCCGCCGCCCATGCGCCGCGCCAATCCCGAACCCGCCAGCACACCCGGCCCGGGGTGATGCCGTAGATGAAACCCGAGGCGAGCACGGCCATTAGCAGCGATGGGGTCATGGGAAGGCCTTTTGAACTATCTGGTCAATGGTGGCCAGTCTATATCAGGTTATTGGGCGTTGACTGACTGATCGTCGAAGAACTTCATCACCGACAGGGGCTTCGAGAGTCGAGGATCAAGGGAAAGGCACTGCCGCAGGCGCGGCAGAGAGAGAAAGGCACCCGCTTTACTAACGGCGGGTTGAGTGAGTAGCAGACAGTGCGATGGCGGTTGTCAGTCCGTCTTCGCGAGCAAGCCCGCTCCCACCAGGACTGCGGAAACACAATTTTTATGTTCGCCACCGACCCACTGTGGGAGCGGGCTTGCTCGCGAAAGCGATTTATCTGGCACTGCAGATTTCAGTGCTTTAATCGCAGTCTGCGCCAGCCCCTGCCCGGATGCGTGGTCCGTGCAGGAACCGGCGTAGTCTGCGAACCGTTAGAACTTGTCCAGTGTGCGCAGCTTCTGCGGCAGTCCCCACATCAGCAGCGCCACTGCGATCAGCGCGCAGACGCCTATCACGTATAGCGCCGGTGTGGTGCTACCGGTCAGGTCCTTGATCCGTCCGACCATGACCGGGCTGACGATGCCGCCCGAACTGGCCCAGGGTGTTGATCACCGCGATGCCGCCCGCAGCGCCTGCGCCGGCACCGGCCAACAGTTTGGGTGGCAGGGTCCAGAAGCTCGGGATCGAGGCGATGATCCCGGCGCCAAGCAAGCCCAACGCAACAATCAGGAAGGTCGTATGGTTGGCGAAGATCCCGGCGCAGAAGAAACCGATCGCGCCGACCGCGACTAGCCCTGCGACAAACTTGCGCCGCTCGCCAGAGGCATCGGACAAGCGCCCGATCACCACCATGCTGATGGCGCCGCAAATGTACGGGATAGCCGTCAACAGACCGATCATCACCGGGCTTTCGGTACCGGCGCTACGGATCAGTTGCGGTGCCCAGAAATTCAAGCCGTAGGACGCCACTTGAATCAGGAAGTAGATCAGGCCCAGGGTCAGGAAACCCGGAATCTTCAGCGCCGCGAGCACGAGCCACCACTCTTGTGCGGTTCATGCTGAGCGATGCGACTGGCCAGCAGCGTCTTC
>NZ_NKJI01000002.1 GCF_002277815.1 Pseudomonas sp. ERMR1:02 | reverse complement strand
GACGCCGAGGTGGACCGTAGCTTTGCATCGAGCGGTGTGGTCTGCACCATCGTGGTTCCCTTCACCTCGGAACTCGGAGAGCTTCGCTCGACAAGACAAGGGGAAAAATAATGGCTACTCAACGAATCGCAGAAGGCCGCCGGGTGCTTGTCGTTGAAGACGAGATGACCATAGCGCTGATGGTTGAAGAGATGCTGCTTGACCTCGGAGCCGAGGTCATTGGTCCTGAGTCCCGCCTGGACGCAGCCTTGCGGCTGGCCAGCGAAGCGTCCCTTGATGCCGCGATCTTGGACGTCAACATCCGAGGCGGGAACTCCTACCCCGTCGCGGACATTCTGGCCAAGCGGGAATTCCATTCATTTTCTGCAGCGGATATAACGACTGGGCGCTCGAAGAGCGGCATCGCGACCGCCCGCGTTTAATGAAGCCTTACAGCTTGAAAGAGCTTGAGGATCAGGTGAGTAAATTGTTGGGCGCGCTGTCTAACTGATAGGACAGACACGGGCGAACGGTGTGTGTGCCCCAACCAACTTGCGTTCGCACTCTACTGGTGGAGGTCATATGGCCCGGCGCGAGATCATAGCAATCGGAGGTTCGGCGGCTCGATCGCGGTGATCCGGCACATCTGCCGCACGTTGCCAGCGGACCTGCATGTTTCTGTCCTTGTTGCGGTTCATGTTGGAGCCGGTGACCAAAATCTCCTCGCTGGCATTTTGGACACCAATGGACCGCTCCCAGCAAGCACTGCGGTCGATGGAGAACCGCTCCAGAAATCGCGTATCTATGTGGCCCCCGCAGATCATCACCTTTTGGTCGATGGACAAGTTGTCCGATTGGGTCGGGGGCCGCGGGAGAACATGGCGCGGCCTGCGATTGATCCTTTATTTCGGTCGGTCGGGATCAGCGCTGGACCCATGGCGATTGGCGTTTTGCTTTCGGGGATGCTCAATGATGGAGCTTCGGGGTTGGCCGATCTTAAGCGTTGCGGAGGAGTAACGGTCGTTCAGAACCCACTCGATGCCATCGAAAGCGAGATGCCCCAAACGGCCCTGCTTGCAGTCGACATTGATTATCGTGCGCCTGCCAATGATCTCGGCGCTCTGCTGAGCCGCCTCGTGCGAGAAGAGCCAGGCCCGATTCTAACTCCGCCTGCAAGCGTCGCGCTTGAAGTGGCAATCGCAATGGGACGGCCCTCGGACAGCGCCACCATCGCCGAAATAGCAGACCCGGTGCCGTTAATTGTCCTGGCTGCGGAGGGACATTGTCGCAGATCAGACGCTCGCCGCTGCGCTTTCGCTGTCAGGTGGGACATGGCTATACTGCTGAGGCCTTAGCTCACGAGCATGAAGGTTCTATTGACGAGGCCTTTCGCATAGCCCTGCGGGTCATCGTAGAACGGGCCGTTCTTATGGAAAAGATGGCGCATGACGCGCTTCAGGCTGGAAGAACCGCCGCCGAAGCTATTTTCAAGGATCGGGCTCAGGAGTATAGGCACTCGGCAGCGGTGCTTATGGACGCTGCGCTTAAACGATAACGGACCCGGCAAGGTTCAACATCAATCCGAAGTTGCGAATCTCAACACGGGCATCTTCCTTGAACTTAAAGGGGGCATCGATGTTGGTTCTTCAATGAAGACAAGCCCTTCAATTATCAGCAAATCACTTTGGATGCACTGAACGCGATAAACCAAGCATAAATCTGCTTCGCAACCACTGCCGACATTGCGCATTCTTAGCTCGGTGTACGGCTTGATACGATTTGATCAAAACCGGCGTTATAAGAATGGAGATCCAAACGATTTCATGGTTGCGGTATCCGCCCTCCCAGTTGCCCATGCGCTTTTTACAGAAAGGAAATTTGCAACCCTCTTGTCCGACAAGCGAATTGGGTTGGGCAGGTTTCTGGATTGCAACCTGGTGAGTGGTTTCGAGGAAATGTCGCAATATCTCAAAGAGCAGATTTAATCAAAGAAAAGGGGCGCCTCTTTCGGCCACTCAAAACCGGACTGAAAATCGCGCTTCTACGCGAAATCCACATCTGCTGACGTGCCGATAATTTTCAGATTTAACGAGACGCGCACACTTCAATTTTGGTGAAGCGTTTTTACACACTCTGGGCCGTTTTCTGCCCTTCGCAACAGATGCAGTCGGCCAGAAGAAGCCCTCAGCGGTCAGCGGTCAGCATCACGCTTCAACTTTGCGAAGACATTGCGAGCATAATGAATCGTCTCCGCCAAGACCAAAGTGTGAGTAACATCATGACCGAAGCCCAACGCTGGACAGTGAAATGCCAAGATCCTGCGGATGGAAGTGGCGACGTCATCATTGATTTGCCGCCTGAGCTACTCGCTAGTTTAGGACTGAGCATCGGTGACGTATTGACGATTGAAGTGATCGACGGCGCGATAGTCCTGACGCCGAAGTCGAGCGACTCAGCTACGCCCTGAGTCGAGCCCGCGCGCTCCGCCGAATCTTCAAGCGGGCATAAGCGAACGGCACATCTTAGCGGCGGCGATGGGCATGAGTTGCTGGCGGCGACAGACCGTATTGGGTCGGGTGCGCCCCTTGGTGACAGGCAGAAATCGGCCGATTCTGTTTAAAAAGTCGGTTTCCCCAAAATGCTCGAATACTGGTGGGTGAAAACACCTCTTTTGCACGCTGCTACGTAAAATCTGAGTCCGGAAAGCCTCTGCTGAAAGCAAGGATTTCAATCTCAGACGCGTACTTTTCTGCCGTGGAAACCAAGCCGGACTTTTTCAACAGAATCGGCCAGAAGCTGCCGTTGAGCCGGTCAAGTTATAGGTATTGCGCAGTCGTAGTGACGCTTAGCCTTGGAACTAGCGTTACTCGGCTGGCACTCGGTTTTTCCCCAGTGCCAGATTTACTTCCAGCCACCCATTCACCGCTGCCTCCCCAGCCTCGGCAAACACCCGCTCCAGCAATTTAACCTGCTCGCGCCGCAATGACTGTTCGAAGCGCGCGCCATCATCCGTCAGTTCCAGCAGCCGTTTGCGCCTGTCAGTCTCCGACGCGACGCTATTCACCAGGTGCATTTCCAGCAACTGACGTAGGGGAATGTTCAGCGCCTGCTTGCTCACGCCGAGCAGCGCCAGCAATTCCTTAACGCTCAGGCGTGGGTAACGGGCGACGAAAAACACGATCCGTTGATGTACACGGCTCAAGCCTCGGCGTTCAAGCATCTCGTCCGCCTTGGCGGTAAAGGCCTGGTAGCCGAAGAAGAACGCTTCCATGGCCTGTTGCTGTGTGCCGGTATTTTTAAGGTCAAGCATGTTGACGTTTCCACAGCGATTATCGTAATTTCGGTCAAGTAGTTTGACTCATTCTCCCTCAGACTCGCTACTGGTGACCCCCATGGCATTTTCCGAACGCGTCTCGCGTCTTAAAAGTTCTTTGATCCGTGAAATTCTCGCCGCCGCCCAACGCCCGGAAGTGATGTCGTTCGCTGGCGGATTGCCGGCCGAAGCCATGCTGCCCAAAGTAGAGTGGGCGGACATGCCAGTGTCCATGGGCCAATACGGCATGAGCGAAGGTGAGCCGGCGCTCCGTGAGGCGTTGGCTGCAGAGGCGCGCGCGTTAAGTGTGCCCTGCGAGGCGAATCAGGTGCTGGTGGTGAGCGGTTCTCAGCAAACCCTAGACCTGGCGGCCAAGCTGTACATCGACAAAGGCACGGAGATACTATTGGAAGCGCCAACCTACCTGGCGGCATTGCAGATCTTTCAATTGTTCGGCGCTGACTGCATAACAGTTCCGCAGGAGGTAGACGGCCCTGACCTGACGCAACTGCGTGTGCGGCTGGAAAAACACAAACCCGCGTTCATCTATTTGATCCCCACTTTCCAGAACCCTTCGGCCGTGCGTTACAGCGAAGCCAAGCGCGATGCCGTGGCAGCGTTACTTGATGAGTTTGAAGTGACGTTGATCGAGGATGAGCCATATCGCGAGTTGACCTTCGATAGCGACAACGCAACGCCAATCGTCAGCCGGTTGAAGAGGGCTAGTTGGATCTACACCGGCACCGTGTCAAAAACACTGCTGCCGGGACTGCGAGTCGGCTTCCTGATTGCCAGTGCGGACTTGTTCCCGCACTTGCTGAAACTCAAACAATCGGCCGACCTGCACACCAATCGGGCTGGTCAGTGGCAGGCGCTGCAATGGATAGGCACCGACAAATTCCAGCACCACCTGAGCGAGTTGCGGGACTTTTACCGGGTTCGTCGAGACGCATTTCAAACTGCATTGGAAGCGCACTTTTCCGATCTGGCGGATTGGAGCGTGCCGCAGGGCGGGCTGTTTTTCTGGCTGAAGCTGAAGCAGCCGCTGGATACCCGCACACTGCTGAATGCTGCGCTGGCGGCGGATGTAGCGTTCATGCCAGGTGAACCGTTCTTCCCCGAACCGGACAATAATCTGGGGTATGTGCGCCTGAACTTCAGCCACATCGACCCTGCACGGCTGGACGAAGGTCTCAAGCGGCTGGCAGCAGTGGTGAGTCATGCCCAGGCGGCACAAGCAGCGTGAGGTTGCTTGAGAGACATGTAATCGCCACAAAAGACGACCTTAACAATTCGTTCTCCTGCAACGCCGGCGTGACCGCGCGGGTCAATTTCAGAGATGTTGTGAAGTCCGGGAAGTAGTCTGGAAGACTGGCCGCAATGGCTCGATTTCGGTCAGTCGGGACAGACCGAAATCGGCCGATTCTGTTGAAAAAGTCTGTTCGCACAAACGGCCTGGTCATTGATTGGTTAAAACGCCTTTTTTGCACACTGCTACGTGAAATCTGAGTCGAGCCTCTGCCGAAAGTAAAGATTTCATTCTCGGACGCATGCTTTTCTGCTGCGGAAACCATGGTCGACTTTTTCAACAGAATCGGCCAGGAGCTGACACTCAGATCGCCGTTCAGACCGTTTTACACGTTAACCAGGCGCCCCAGAACAGGCTGCTGAAAAACGGGTAGCGTCCCCAAAACCCGCATCATGCAAAAGCCTCTGAACAGCCGCCTCAGAATGTGGAGGGTCAGCGCCTTGAAGAATTTTCCCAAGTTTGACTTTCACTTCATCCGGAGTGGCTCCGTGCTGCCGCCAACGTTGCCCCCAGGCGGCGAGGAGCAACGGCTGGCTGGCATAGGCATATTGATTGCCGGCGACAATCAGCGGAGCCCCCGGTTTCAGACGAGCCCGAATGGATCGCAGAATTTCTCCCTTGGCATCATCCCCATCGAGATGATGGAGTACACCGATCAAAGTGGCTGCGTCGTAGGACTCATCTGCGGCCAAGTCTTCAACGTGCCCAAGGTGCACGTCCGTTCTTTCAAGCACGTTATTTACGGCTAACTGCTGTTTCGCGGTTTCCAGCATCGGTTCAGATGGATCAACGGCGATGAAGCGCCAGCCCGGCTCAAGCTTGGCCATCGCTATGATCTCCTGCGCCGTACCGCCAGCGCCGACTACCAGTATTTTTGCCGAGCGCATATTTCCAAGGCTTGCCGCGAGCATGCACGCCACCAAGTCCTGACAGGCGTCATAACCTGCCAGTGCAATACGGCTCTGTCGTCCGTATTCACTGGCCCGAGCATTATCAAACTTTTCAGCTGAGTTAAGTGGTGATTTCAAGGCGGTTCTCCATGTCCTTGAATCAAGTTAGGTCATAAAGAGCGATAATAAAAATTCATTAATTTTATGCACTGCATTCCTATTAGGAATGCCAAGGCGCTCAGGTTTCGTCCAAGCGACAGCCAGCTTCACGCCCTGAGGAAGTCAGTCAACCTAAATCGAGGTTCTTGAGGAGCGGTGAACCACGCTTCCTCAAGGCATTCAAATAGGTGGTTTCATTGTAGGGCGTACTTTTCTGCCGTGGAAACCAAGCCGGACTTTTTCAACAGTATCGGTCGTTCTCTGCCGGTCATTACCACGAATTTTGCTGGTCAAATCCGATGCAAATGACTGGTTAGGTCGAATGCAAATGGGTGGGCAAGTCCGTGCAATCGCGCAGCTGGGAAGAGCGATAAAACTTTATCGGAAGGCCGAGGGTCATCCATAGGTATCCAATGCCCATCAGGGCGTTGGCAGCTAAATCCTAGGAGTACTCTCATGAGCTTGTTCCGCACGATATTGGAAAACTTGGGTTAGCTAATCACGCAGCCCCGTCAGCTGAGGCTGCTCCGTCTGCTCCCGTCAATGGCGCACCCCGGCTCACCCCAGACGGCACCTTCCACTTCTACAGCTGCGATTAGCGAAGTAGATGTAGCCTCAAAACTGGAAACGTTGGCCTGCCAGGAGGGAGAGCAATTGAATTGGCGTATGTCGATTGTAGATTTACTCAAACTCTTGAACATCGACAGTAGTTTGTCCGCTCGAAAAAAGCTTGCTGCTGAATTGCACTACACAGGTTCCACTGAGGATTCTGCAGCGATGAACGTCTGGCTCTATTCCGCAGTCATGAAAAAGCTGGCAGACAACGGCGCTAAGGTTCCTGCGGATTCGCTGGAATAGATTTCCGGGAAGCCTTGCATTGTGCACCTGCCTAGTCGATGAGTCCGTACACGGCAGAACGTGCCCATCATCCCCTCATTCGATCGAGAAACATCCTGACCTCCAGCCATCCTTAGCTAACTCCGCGCATGTGCGTGGGTTACCGCCTTCTCCGGCATAGCTACAGCAGTGATTTGGTAAGTGCGCGTATGTGCAGACGGGAGGCCGACTGGTGCGCCAAAGCGAGAACTGACACAGGCTGGGGAATGGAGCTCACTGTGTATTGGAATACCACTTCGAGGACGAAATCATGCTCAGCTATTTATTCATAGGTGCCAATGATGTGGAAGAATCCGCTCGTTTCTACGACGCTATTCTTTCGCCACTCGGATATGCAAAGGAGCGCTCCGAAGGGCATTGCTGCTTCTCGCTACCCGATGCGGTAGACAAGTCCAATGGGCCTGGAAGCATCCACATCGCCAAGCCCTTCAATGGCCAACCCGCGTCTGCTGGCAACGGCGTCATGCCGGCTTTTCAGGCAAGGTCTCGGAGTAAGGTAGAAGAGGTACATGCGGCTGGCCTTGCCCATGGTGGGCAGGAGGAGGGTAACCCGGGTATCAGAGAGGCCTACACCGATGACTTCTATGTCGCGTACCTTCGCGATCCGGTGGGAAACAAGATCGCCGTATTTTACAAAGGCTGAACTGGCACCTCGATCAAAACAAGAATAGCTAGACTACCGCATGACGAAGCGCGACATAGGAGGGGAGCGCTTTCGATGGAAGAAAATCCAATAGTGTCCCTTCTTACCGCACTGACTTTACCGTCCGTTCCTGGTCTCAAGGTGAGTATTATGGTCGGCCCACTCTGCTGCGGGTCATATGGATGAGTGCTGATCTACGACTATCCTGAGAAATTCTCTCTTCGACAGCGAAGGGCAAGAAACCTAGTTTTGGGTAAAGCAGCAGGCCTGCTGTATTTTCATTGAAGCAGGAGATCCGCACCTCTGTGGCGTCATAGCGGTCGAACGCCAGAGCTGTCTTCGTCTCCACGATGAAGGTCGCCACACCTTTACCTCGTGCCTCTTGGGCAGCGATGACATTGCCGATACAGCAAACTCCACCCGTTTCAGCCCGATAAAAGTTAGCAAAGCCGACGACGCTATTCCCCGTCTCGACAACCGTCGAGTCGAATCGTTGAGCGATAGCGTTGGACAGCTGAGTTTCAGTCAGAGGGTATTGAGCTTTCGGGAACATATAGAACAGTTCCTGAGCGTTCAGGGGAAAGCTACAGATAGATTTGATGTCATCAGCCTTCACTAGCCTGTGTTGCGATATCATCGCGCGTCCATGAGGTCTATGCATCCGGCATTCTAGCCTCACCAAGGTTTGCTCAAACACCTGAAACGCAAGTGCACTGATGTTCCCTGCTGCTCGTTGCTGGTGAGGCTGGCTTCTCCACCAAAACTTTCCATGATCTGCTTCACCATGATCAATCCGATGCCTAACCTGCCATGCCTATTGGTGTAGAAGGATTTGAAAGCCATCATTTCTTGCTGCCGTAACGCTGCCCTCCCGGTGTCGCCAATGATCAGATCAAGCCACTGCTGGTCTTCATCTACGCTAGCCTGAATGGTCAGTTTTCCTCCTGCCGGCATCGCCTCCATGGCATTGGAAACGATGCTATTCAGAATCTGAGAAAGCAAAAGCGAATTACTGATTATCCGTGGATGGGTACATTCTTGAACTCGATCTGGATTTTTGACTGGCTCAGTTGTGCACTGAAGCTGTTAAGTGTGGCCAGTATAATTTCCGTCGGCTCGACCAGTTCTGCCACTCCTCGGATCGGACTCAAACACAGGAGCAATTCATTCACCCACCGCGACATCCGATCTACTTGAGTGACAATATCATCGATGTTTTTCTTCGCGGGTTGGCCATCCATGTCTTTCGCCAGTTCTGCACTTGAGCGGATGCAGGCGAGCGGGTTGCGCATGCAATGAGCGACCGCAGTGGACATTTCGCCTAAGCCAACATACGTCTTGTTGGCAACGAGCTGGGCCTCTTGTGATGCCAGCGAGATCGATGCTCGTCGTGCAATCCAGTAGACCCCGAAATAAAGAGCTAGACCGCCCATTGTGGACAACCAGATGATCCAGTGTCCGCGATTAAGGCGTGCAATCAGGTCGAGCGGCTCCCTATATGTCAACACCGCCAGGATGTTCCCCTGGTCATCCACGAGAGGGATGTAGCTCTCGATGAAAAATATTTTGGGAGAGCGAAAAAATTTCTGTTCTATCCGGTCAGCATCCACTTCGTTGTACTTGGTGGAGACCCGGTCTTTGGCGCTGAATGCCTCCTCAAGCTCATCATTCAGAATTTTCTTTCCGATTAGCTGCGGGTTGGTAGACCAGACCACCGTCCGAAGTGGGGAAAAGATGTTGACCAGGAGCGAGTCGGGCAGGCGCGAAAGGTAATCCAGAAACTCGGAAGTCAAACGTTGCCTGTTTTTCGACATTTCCTCCGACACCGTCCCGTTTTCAGTGAGTGCCGCAGTATCGGCGGGCTGCATTCCGGTCAGTCCATGGTGACGAATCTCACCTTTCGCGATGGTCTGGATGAATTGCGCTGACATCAGGGCATCGCGCTCAAGACTTTCCGTTGCCAGGAACCGTGTTGACAAAGAGCCGAGCCCAAAAGCAATCACGCTAATGAGAAGGAAACTGACGATTGAAAACCATCGTAGTAGGTTGAATTGCTTGGTGGGCGCAATCGAATCAGCCGTTCTCCGGCGCAGGCGCTTGAACAATGCAGCGGTTATGAGCATAGCAAATGCCCCGTGCGTGTGCTGCTAAATGCTGTTGTAGCAGCGTCAACCGCTCAGTGGTGCGTAGAGCGGAGCACAGCATTCTTTATGCCAGAATTTGGAGCTTCCTATTCCTGGTTGCGATGACCGAAATTGAGATTGCGTCGCGCTTGAGGCGGTGCAGTCTGATTCTGTGGCTAATTCGCTGGTAATCGGTTGATCGAGGACATGGGTTAAATACCCCATTTATGGGGAAGCTGACTTGAAAACAGGGAATGACTCATTCACCGCTTGCGGAGAGCCAACCGAGCTGCGAACAGAAGGAAGATCATGCCTGTTGTGCGATCCACGTTAGCGCATAGCTGGTAGGCTTCAGACTTCGTGAGGGCTGAATGGGACGATGTGTTTCTCGGTCAGGCAATGGCTGCGAAGACTTTGGTTCTGGAGGTTGCCCGGTTACTCGGAGACACGCTCTAGCTAATTGAAGAATACGTTGGTACCACTCGTTGTATTGTGCTCAGTGAGACAACACGAATCCCTGATCGTACGGGTGAGTTGGTCGAGTATTGGAGCGACAAACGAGAAAAAGAGGGTGAAACCGGTTTAACTGTCAACTGGAGGAACAATACCTCCGAGCCTATGCATGTAAGGTGCGGGGCATTAGCAGACGGCGGAAGGGCCGTCGTGAACTTCGCTGAATCGCGTGCTTATATTGCGTGGTTCGACAGGCTGGGATTAGTGCGTTTCTCAATAACCTCATTCTCTCGAACCGCCCGGTTCGGACTTACATGCCGAGTGGTGTGGAAGGAGCGGCCTTTAAGGTCGTCCCCTATGCCGATTTGGCTAAGATGGGAAATCTGAGTTGGACACCTTTCAGCGAAGGGCTTGTTATCGCTGAGAGCTAGCTACAAATGAGACTGACTGCCTTCGCGGCGCGTTTGAGTTGTTGTTTAACCTCGACAGGTATCCGTTGTTTGATTAATCGTTGTTCGAGGAATGATTGATCGCCTTTAGCGTCCACCTGTGCCTCAACAGCGGCGTTCTCCGTTTTTATGGAGTAAGCGTGACTCTCCATGACCGAATCAACATCCGCGTCGCTTGACGCACCTTCGAGAGCACGGATTAGTTTTGCCACTTCCTCTTCTTCAGCTTTAGCGTATGCATCTACGGTCATCCCGGCAGCCAACGCGCGCGCGCGAATTTCCACTTCTTCTAATGTGTGCTTAGCGTCACCACACAAAACGTCTTGATTTTGCTTTTCGACAGCTCTCCATTGGAGTAGTCCATAGGTCGTCGTACCGATTGTCGCAAGGGTGATAACGCCGATCAGGATCCGCTTCATGGCGACTCTCAAATGTCTGAGTAGTGAGGTTTCGATGGAAGGCGCTTCATCTCATTTCGGATAAATCAAGCGTAGCATTTGGCGTCGGTTTAAGTGGCCGTCAACCTCATGTCGCTGATCGTTCAACCTGGGAACTGGATCACTGACTATTCGACGTGTCGTGGAAAAATCGTACCGTCAGAGCGGATCCCGGATCGACTGTGCATTCGCAACGAGTGGGCTGAAAACTTTGTTCTCCTAAGGGACGAATTTCTAAAGTACATAGCATGAAGGCTTGTCTCGGACGGGAGCCTCTGAAAGTGGTGTCCCAGTCTCAAGCCGAACGGTATGGGCTCAGCGAGGTGAGGCGGCGCAAATCCGCAATATTGGAATGGGCTGAAATTTGAGCTGCTGAACGCTCACATCCCTGCGCGCTCGGATTAAAGGCCTTGGTCAAATTGACTGAACCCGCTGCAAAGTCGAATTTCTATTAATTACCTTCACCCATGAGGACAGTGACATGGCATCCCCACGAGAGAATCTATTGGATGGGCTTCGTGATGCTCACGCTTCGTCGGTAACTGTCGTAGCGAACAATGGGCGCCCGACAAAAGAGTGTTCGCGCGGCTATATTCAAACGACGAACAAAAATGTAGAGGCGCGCATGAGACAACGGGGCGAACGATATCGGGCATGGGCAGATCCGGCGCTGCACTGCAGAACGCATGATGAAATGCTCGAAGATGGAACGACCATAGATGTGCAAGTAAGGCTTTCCAGCGCGGGTAGCACTCAAATGTTCATCGGAGTTTACGCAACCAGCGGCATGCACATTTTTGAAGAAATCTGTGATTGCCGCCCTGGCGAATCAATGACTCGGGCCCTCGCTTGGGGAGTTGGGCGCGCTCGTCGTGTGGCAACCGAGGCGGCACTAAACAAAGGCATAGATGAAAAGTAGTCACCTCCTAAACACCTCCTTTACCGATTATCCTCTTCTTCGGACTTCACAGAATCCGCAGGTATCTATCGAGGCATACACCTCAATGGCCTTTGTCATGAACGACCATCGTAAAAGCCAAGCATTGATGGCGTGGGAAAGATTGTTCAACCAAGCCGAAATTCGGATGGACGCCGAAGAGCAGTATGAGGCGCTGCTGCGGCTCGCGGATGATTTTGAAGAAGACGGAATTATCAGCCCTGAAGAACGAAGAGCGCTCATCGAGAAGGCAACGGTTTTATACGCGCAATCTGTTGCGGGTGTAGGCGAGGGCACCTAGCGCCGGAAAACCTTAATTGTCGGAAGCGCACTTCCGACAGGGCTTTTGTAAAAAAATCGAACTACAGCTGTCCACACTGGCTCTCAATAATAGGCCGTCGTCGCCGGACGAGCCGCTCATGCAAACCTCCCGTTGCCCGCGCCATGCGCGGGCTTTTTTTCGGATTTCTGAAGTGGGTACACTGGTCACCCCGCTATTTGAATGGTCAAGAGCCGTTATCTATATGCGCGGAGTCGGGAATTTTAGTAAGGCGAGCAGCACGTGTTTCGACAGACGCTGAGCGTCCCGCTCGAACGAATCCGCCGTGACCATGAACAAACGTGAGAAGTCCGAGGGGTACTCAGCGCTGAAATTTCTTCGAATCGAAATCATGGCAATTCCTCACTTTAAAATGGGAAGAAAATTGCACGCCGGCAGGCGTACGATGAGTTGACTATCTGAAGCAAGTTGACGAGCAAAAATTTGCAAAAGATTACCGCTACAGCATGCCAATGGCCGTGACATGCTCACTATTGAGATAAAAGAGTGCGGTTGTCGTTCAAAATTTTTGAGCCATCCGTAGCAGAGTGTCCTCCATCAACGGGAAGAAAAAGCGGCGTGCGAAACGATCCTCGGGCTGAAGAGCCCTTGTCGATTACCTGTCGCGGCGCAGTTGTTGTCTCAGGTTAATTCTCTCGGGCAGCAAGTGGATGCGTCAGCCTACAACGTCGTGAAATGTGGCGCCTTGGATTTGTGGAGGACAATCGGGCGATCCATTTTCCACTACACAACACATTGGATGGGGGGTACGAAACTTCCTACGACGGTAAGGTTTATCGGGACGCAGACGGAGCGAACCTCGTCTTAAGTCCACCTGGAGTCATCGACAGAAGCGTAGGGCTAACGCTGAAACTGCCTGATGGGCAGCATTTCGAACTGATAGAAACCGGGCGTACCGTCAGCGGTATCACTTACAGCCCAACAGATGATCCAGATATCTATCGGTCATTGATCGACATTGACCAAGTCGCTCAAGAATGCGGCGAGAAACCATCAGTCGATCAACTGTCCAGCTTATCCGTTTCATAACCGTGGGGATTCTGGCATTGCCAACGCCATGCATCTCTCAGCATATCGTCCAGATTTCTGTCTGCGCGCCAACCTAACTCACGCTCTGCCTTACTCGGATCGGCCCAGCATTGAGCGATGTCGCCGCTACGACGTGGACTGTTTTTTAGCGCTATAGGTACTCCTGAAATACGCTCGAATGCACTAACCACTTCAAGCACAGAGTAACCACGACCTGTCCCCAGGTTCCAAATGTGCACGCCCGATTTGCGCTGCAGGTAATCCAGTGCCTTCAGATGCCCTTCGGCCAGATCCATTACGTGAATGTAATCCCGCACACCGGTGCCGTCGGGTGTCGGATAATCGGTACCGAAAACATTTAAATCCTCACGCTCCTTATTAGCCACTTGCAACAAATAAGGCAGTAGATTGTTCGGCGCCGTAGTGGGCGCTTCACCTAGCCGCCCCGAAGGATGCGCGCCGATCGGATTGAAATAGCGCAACAAGCCCACCGACCAGCGCGGGTCTGATCGGGCGATGCTGGTCATGACATTTTCCGCCATTAGTTTGGAATGGCCGTACGGATTGGTGGGTTGCCCGTAGGCGCAAGATTCGTCTATTGGCATCTGTACGCATTCACCATAAACGGTGGCCGAAGAGCTGAATAACAAGGTGTTGACGCCGGCATCGGCCATCGCTTGGCATAAGTTCACGCTGCCGCTGACGTTTGTCTCAAAGTATCGCAATGGCTCGCGCACACTTTCGCCAACGGCTTTCAGCCCGGCGCAGTGGACGACAGCATCAATCGGGTAATCATCGAATATACGTTCCAGGAGCGCGCGATTGCGCATATCTCCTGTGATGAAGCCTGGGCGAATACCTCCCAGTACGGTAATCCGCTCGATGGTTGTGCGCGAGCTGTTGCAGAGATTGTCCAGTATTAAAACGTCGCTGCCATCGCGCAGCAGTTCGACGCAGATATGCGCCCCGATATACCCCGCACCTCCGGTCACCAAGATCATGATGCGCCCTCATCCCAAGCCGAGCAAAATTGCGCCGCTTCCTTTTTATAGGGTCACAGGCGATGAGTAGTTCAGGGAATTTGCACGACCGGTAATGCACTTCATCGACTTGGGATCAAACGTCTTTGAACGGATTTGAGCAACAGCTCCTCCAACACCCTAGAAGCGCGCAGAACGTGGTATCGGATCACCGGGTCGCTCTTCGAAAGCATGAGTTGGTGTTGAAGCCAGGTTGTTACTGCGCTTCGGATTTCTTACCGATAATGACCGAGGGAAAGCACATGAACCTTGTAGAGCAACCCGACTCGCAGTTGACCCCCGCCTTTCTGAACGCTAACAAAAAAGCCGCTCAATCCGTTCGTCCTACGCTGTTATGCCTGTCGCATTTGCGCTGGGGTTTCGTTTATCAAAGACCGCAGCAAGTGATGTCGCGCTTGGCCAAAGACTATGATGTGCTTTTTTTTGAGGAGCCATTGCACGACGACATTGACTACCCTTGGCTGGAGCAGATCCAACCCACGGAGGGTGTGACGGTGCTGGTGCCTCGTCTTCCGGCAGGCCTCGAACAAACCCAAACCATCGCTGCTCAGCGAGAGCTGCTGGATGCATACCTGGCGATGCATGCGCCCTCGCAATTATTGCTCTGGTATTTCACCCCTATGAGTCTGGACTTCACCTCGCACCTTGAAGGACAAGTCACCATCTTTGATTGCATGGATGAACTGTCCGCGTTCAAGGGGGCACCCAAGGAGTTGGTGGAGAAGGAGCAACAATTGATGCATCGGGCTGACGTCGTCTTTACGGGGGCTTCAGCCTCTGGGAGGCCAAGAGCAAGCTCCATGACAACGCGCATGCAGTTCCCAGCAGCGTTGACCTCAACCATTTTGCTGCCGCGCGGCAACCACTGCCGCAGCCGTTGGATCAGGTTGCGATTGCGCACCCCCGTCTTGGATTTTTCGGCGTAATCGATGAGCGTTTTGACGTAGCGCTGGTCAGCGAGGTGGCGCGCCAGCGCCCTGAATGGCAAATTGTTCTGATCGGCCCTGTGGTCAAAATCGATCCGGCAGCTCTGCCACGCTATCCCAACATCCACTACTTGGGTTGTAAGGACTATTCACAGCTGCCTGCTTATCTCGCAGGTTGGGACGTCGCCTTGATGCCCTTCGCCCTCAACGAATCGACGCGCTTCATCAGTCCCACTAAGACTCCCGAATATTTGGCGGGCGGGTGCCCCGTGGTTTCTTCGCCCATCGTTGATGTGGTTCGGGTATATGGCCACGCAGGTGTGGTGGCGATCGCTTCATCGATCGATGAGTTTATTGCCGCCATTCAAGGCAATCTCGATCGCAGTCATGACTCTGCTGCCTTTACCCGGCGTGTCGATGCCGTGCTTGACGGGATGTCATGGGACAAAACCTGCGCCGTTATGAAGGAGCAGATCGAATGCCTCAGATAACATTGGAGACTGCCACTGGCGGTTCATCCCAGGATAGCGACAGCGCTTCGCCTTTCTACGACTACCTGATTGTCGGTGCCGGGTTTGCCGGCAGCGTGTTGGCCGAACGACTAAGCGCAGGGTTAGACAAGCGCGTGCTGCTGATCGACCGTCGCGAGCATATCGGCGGCAACGCCTTTGATCATATGGATGAAGCGGGTGTGTGGGTTCATCGTTATGGCCCACATATCTTTCACACCAACGCCGAGCGCATTGTTCAATACCTTTCGCGATTCACTGAGTGGCGTGCGTACGAGCATCGGGTACTGGCGCAAGTCGATGAGCATTGCGTACCCATTCCTATCAACCTGACTACGCTGAACACGTTGTATGGATTGACCATGACGGAACCGCAAGCAGCTGACTTCCTGGCCAGCCGTGCGCAGCCGGTGGCCACTGTCCGCACGTCGGAAGACGTTGTTGTCAGCCAGGTGGGTCGTGAACTCTACGAAATGTTTTTTCGAGGCTACACCAGAAAACAGTGGGGACTCGATCCGTCAGAGCTCGATAAATCCGTCACCTCTCGTGTGCCGACCCGAACCAACAGTGACGACCGCTACTTTAGCGATACTTTTCAGATGATGCCGCGCGATGGCTATACACGCATGTTCGAGCGCATGCTAGATCACCCACGCATCGACATTCTGCTAGTGACCGATTTCAAGGCTGTGCGTCATTGTGTGCGTTATGGTCACCTGGTCTACAGCGGGCCGATCGATGAGTATTTCGATTACTGCTTTGGCAAACTTCCTTATCGGTCTTTACGATTTCAGCACGAGACAATTAACCAGCCGCAGTTTCAGCCCGTGGCGGTGGTCAATTATCCCGACGAAGCAGTGCCGTATACGCGCATCACCGAATACAAGCATCTCACCGGACAGACACATCCACTGTCCAGCATCAGCTATGAATTTCCCTGTTCGGATGGCGATCCCTATTACCCTGTTCCTCGCCCGGAAAACGCCGAGTTGTACAAACGCTACCGGACACTGGCCGAAAGCACATCGGATGTCACATTTGTTGGCCGGTTAGGGACGTACAAGTATTACAACATGGATCAGGTAGTGGGCCAGGCACTGGCCCTTTACCAACGTATTGCCGAGGCTGCCAGCGACGCACACGTATCGGGCTGGGAAGCCGAGCCGAACAATGGCAGCAGGGTGAAAACTGCAGGCCCGGTTTCGGCGCCATGAAAAGGCAGGATATTTTCGAAAGTTTTTTGCTAGCCGGTTTCGAATGTTCGTCGCACCGACGCAATGATGGCCGGCGCCTCGACTTGTTAAATGCCACAGGCCATGAGCGCTGGGTGACCCGTGATTATCAGCAGATGTCGGCAATGGGCATCCGCAGCATCAGAGATGGACTACGTTGGCATTTGATCGAGACGCGTCCGGGTCATTATGACTGGAGCAGTTTCCTGCCCATGCTGCGCGCCGCGCAGGCCTGTGATCTGCAAGTGATCTGGGATCTTTGCCATTACGGTTACCCTGACGATCTTGATATATGGAGGCCGGCGTTCGTCGAGCGTTTCGCAAAGTTCTGCGCTGCCGTTGCCAGGCTGATCCGAGAGGAGGGGATTGAACATCCATTTTATTCGCCCTCAATGAAATTTCGTTTTGGAGCTGGGCGGGTGGGGCGGTCGGGTATTTCAATCCATCAGTCAAGGGACGTGGACTCGAACTCAAGCATCAGTTGGTACGCGCGAGCATTGCGGCGATAGAGGCCATCCGTGAACAGGTACCGTCAGCACGGTTTATTCAGGGCGAACCATTGATTAACGTCATCGCCGGTTCTCACCGTGTCGACCAGGTCAATGCCGCCGAAAATTACCGACAGTCCCAGTTCGACGCATGGGATCTGCTGACCGGCAGACAGTGGCCGGGGCTGGGCGGACAAGAAACCTACCTGGACATTGTCGGCGTTAATTTCTACCCGCATAACCAATGGTTTCACAACGGCCCGAAAATACCTCGGGGCGCCCGTGACTACCGCCCGTTGGCGGGCATGCTCAGCGAGGTTTACCAGCGTTACGAGCGGCCGATGCTCCTGTCGGAAACCGGTGCCGAAGCTGATGAACGCGTACCGTGGCTTGCTTATATCAGCGACCAGGTCGAGCAGGCGATGCGGCGTGGCGTGCCGATCGAGGGTATCTGTTGGTATCCCATACTCGACTATCCGGGTTGGGATGATGACCGCTATTGTCCCGCCGGACTATTCGGCTATTCCGACGGCGAAGGGCTACGTGCGCCGTGCCATCCGCTGCGTGTGGCCATGCATGTGCTGACGCAACGCTTCAGTAGACCCGGAGCGCAAACTGCATTTGGTACGGATTCCCATGGAACGTGAAGACGTGATCGAAGAGGAGCCGCTAGCCGATCAGCCAGTTGCGTTTCTCTGGCGCTATGTTCGTCGGCGTCCCTGGCATTTCTCCGTGATGCTGTTTCTGGTGGTTGGTGCAGCCAGCTGCGCAGTGGCCGTGCAATACGGCATGAAATTGCTGGTGGATGTGATGACTCTGGGTGACCGGGCCAGCGCTCATCTCTGGTGGCCTTTCAGTCTATTCATCGGTTTGATTGTCCTGGAAAACATCTTCTGGCGGCTAGGCGGCTGGCTGGGATGTCGTACAGTGGTCGCTAGTTGCGCTGATCTGCGTGTAGATCTATTCAGCCATCTCACGGGCCACCCCATGCGCTATTTTTCCCAGCATTTCGCCGGCGCACTGGCTAATAGAATCTCATCGGCGGGTGCGGCGGCAGGTTCGATCTACGGTGGGTTGGCGTGGAAGATTATCCCGCCATGTGTCGATTTCCTCGGTGCAGTGATCGTGCTGTGTACGGTAAGCATCGGCATGGCTGGCGCGTTGATCGCATGCGTGATTGTTGTAGGCCTGATGATTACCTTTTTTGGTATCCGTGGGCGCGCGCGGCATATCGACTTTGCTTCGCAATCGGCGCGGGTCGGGGAGAGATTGTCGATTTGGTCTCCAACGTCTGGACGATCAAGGCATTCTCCGCTCGTAACCGGGAGCGTCAGAGGCTTGAGCGCGCCATCGGCGTCGAAGCTAGAGCCCAGCGTCGCAGCTGGATCTATCTGGAAAAGCCCGTCTGTTGCACGATATTTTCTATCATTCATGGCTGGCGGCATGCTCATCTGGGCGATTAGCCTCTGGCGCGACACAGGCATCACCGCCGGTGATGTGGTGATGATCAGCGCACTTACTTTCCGCATTTTGCATGGCTCTCGGGATCTGGCACTGGCGCTGGTCGACACCTCGCAGCAACTAGGGGATATCGCCGAGACATTACGCATCATCGTTCAGCCTCATGCCTTGTCCGACACGCCGGAAGAAATGCAGGCCCCGCGCGGGAGTATCAAATTCATCGATGTCAGTTACAGCTATTCCGATGGCCGCGACGTGTTCAAGCACTTGTTTCTGGACATCCCGGCGGGCCAAACCGTTGGGGTGGTCGGAGCATCCGGCGCAGGCAAATCGACATTGATCCATTTGCTGCAACGCCTGGATGATGTGCGCAGTGGAATCATCCTGATTGACGACCGCGACATTCGCTCGGTCAGCCAGGACAGCCTCCGACGGCAAATTGCCGTCGTTCCGCAGGAAGCGGCGCTGTTCAATCGCAGCATTTTCGAGAACATCGCCTATGGTCAACCACAAGCCGCTGACCACGATGTCTTCGGCGCAGCCCGGCAAGCCTATTGCGATGTGTTTATTCGTGCCTTGCCCCATGGATACGGAACATTGATTGGTGAGCGTGGCGCGCGGCTTTCCGGTGGTCAGCGTCAACGTCTCGGCCTGGCTCGGGCCTTTCTTAAAAACGCACCGATTCTGGTGTTGGACGAAGCGACGTCAGCGCTGGATTCCCAAACAGAGTCGGTCATCCGGACTGCATTGACGGCATTGATGCGCGGGCGGACGGTGGTCGCGATTGCTCACCGTCTTTCAACCGTGGTGAGTTTTGACCGCATCATCGTTCTTCACGAAGGGCAGATCGTCGAGGACGGTATTCCTGAAGATTTACTCAAGCGCGATGGGCCGTTCAAGACGTTATGGCAAGCGCAGGCGTTGGCATCTCATAGCTCGTAAAAAAACGGAGGTCGAGTCCCACAGCGCGGGTCGTCACGTGCAACGTACCTGCCAGGGTAGGGCTGTGCGAATAGCGCGACGCTGTCTCGATCAAGACTTGCCATGCCACGACATCATCGTCGATTGTCTCCAAGCACATCTGACGCTTAGCTAGAAAGTGAAAGATCCGCCACCCTCCACCGGTGCCTGTTACGAAGCGGGCTTGCTTTGGGTTAGAAAGAACTGGTTGTGAATGCTTCAGCACGCTCCTTGACGAGTATTATTTAATGGCGAGACTGAATGAGCACTTGCCCTTCGGATGTCCCACCAAAAGTTTGACACTCGAGTTGCCCATATCCTTGAATGCGGCTTATCCCGCCGCCATAAGCACCGCGAGAGTCAAATTGATGAACTCTTCGTTCCTGCTGATGGTCACTAATGCACCACGAACGTTCTGTGCAACGTTAGCTGATCCGCGCTTTTTTCAGCTGCGCTTCTACAAAAGATGCGAACCGTTCCTAGGGCTCGTGTTGGTTATCGGAAAAATGAAGATCGCTTACTGCGATGCCGTGTAGCCGCGAATAGTAAGGTTTCAGGAGAGGGCATGAAGATGATTTCGAGATTTGTAATTGTGCCTGCAATCCCTACAGAAACAGGATCCATGCGTGACGGATCGCGCTTCTACTCTCAGACCGCTCCGATAGGCTTCAACCTCTACGATAATGAGGAAAAGCATCGCCTTAAGACTACCTATCAAAACAGAGAAGAAGCCGAGGCTGAGTGTCAGCGGCTTAACCTGTAGCGCCTTCAAAACGTACTTCGGAGCAGTAGTCCATGACTGCGCTATAGGCATTCAGCAGTCTTACAAAGTTATCCGGCGCCTGGCATTGCTGAACCAGTGGATCGTAGGCCCAGCGCACGACCTACGCCAATCTGACGTGGATGTTCAGCGTTCAGGAGCGAACAAACATCGTCTGCCTCCACCCTGACCTTGAACACACCATGCTTGCTAGCTGAGCCACCCTCAACGAGATCTACAACCCGATATTGCTTAATGCCATCGTCCCGTCTGGTGGTCTCGATGACCCTGAATCTTGCGTGCATGGTGCATTCCCTGCAAAAAATTAGTGTCCTAGGAGTACCGGTATGACTTCATGATTTCAACAATTATGCAGGGCTGAGCTGCGACAATTTATGACAGCGCGTCGTGACTTCCATCCCCCCACCCGGTGAGCAACAGGCGCAGTGATCGTTGTCATGATCACCTATCCAGCTGATCAGATAACACTTGCCGCCCGACTCAATGATGTAGCGTTCACCGAGGCCGAATGAGGCGAATGTCTTTCGAGCCTCGTCGAGCAACTCTGAGCGACGCGATCAATAAACACGCAGGGGACTGTATCTACTAAGATTGCTCGCACTTCTTCACGACCGATGTCCTGCACCATTGCACCCACACCATCAAACTGGGGAGATGCAGTACACAAAGCAAGAGGATCTACTGCGACAGCTCGATGCCAGGGGTAGGGGAAACAATTGGTCGTGAATCAGCTTCGGTGCGTTTCTTGACTACTTGGTTTCATAGTCAAGAATGAGAAGAAATTTCTCATTCGGACGAACCTTATGATTTCCGCTCTTGAGCTCCGACATATTATTGAGAGCGCGTTATTACCTCGCTCCTGCACGTGCTCCGTGAACCCCAAAGGGTCAATTTTGATCAAGATGGTTGAGCCTGTTTCTGGCCGTGTAGAACTGTTTGTCCCCGACGTGTTGGCATCGGATCTCACGTCTAGTCGGGCAATTTCAAATTTGATCGGCAGACTCAGGATTGAAATGGCGGCGCGCAAAACGAGCTGTGCGTAAGTGCCATGGCAAATGATGGACTCGGAGCATCAGAGCTAACAGGTCAACAAGGGTCGGCGCATGAGGGGGAGCAGGTCAAGACCTAACTAATGGTAGTCCTGTCCCCGATGTAAGATATCCCAGACGTCAGCGTAACAAGAGTCCTGCAGCTCGTGCTCGCAAAGCCATCACGAGATTCGCTGGCAGCTTTTTAATTTCGTCAGAGCAGATCGCTAGGTCGCCTCGAAATTCTTTCGATTCAGCATCGTATTTTGAAATGTCAGCGATCGCAAAGCTGTATCGGCCCAGGTAGGCCGCAGACAAATCATCTGCCAACGCCTAGCAGGCTCTCCGGCTAACGCCAGACACGATTGCGCAATTTCAGTTATTCGTTCACTTGGTGTTCGCTGTGTTACACCATGTATGAAATTCCGGATGTATTTGTTATAGAGCAGGGCGCCTTTCTCGGGTTCATCCGTAGGATTTCCGGAACAATGTCGCCGTTCCCAAGGAAGGATGTAAACCGCTTTGTCCATTACAGTCTGAAGAACATAATCCGATGGCTTCACCAATCGATGCATAATCTCCTCCTGAAAAAAAACACCGTCACGCTATGGTAGCTCATCCGTAGAGGCCTATAGCCTCTATGAGAAAATAATACCGAGATATGTTTCTAGCTCACTAACGCTCGGATTGTTTTGGCCGTAGCGCTACCGAATTTCAAGGGCCCCGGCTCGAGCTCACGTTTTTACGTGATGTACCTTTGGGCGAGGCGCTCCACAGTTTTGCCTTCCGTGACTGCTTCAAGGAAGCGCATTGCGGCTATCTCATTTCTTCTCGGTGTTGCCAGACTGTCCACTTTCCCAAGCTTAAGTGAGTTCGTTTTAGAAGGGGACAGCGCGATCGCTACAAAAGCCCAAGTCGTTTCTTCGTCCAAAGCTGCATTGCAGCACCCAACATCTCCTTCCAAGAAGAAAAAGAGGTTTCCGATTGGACATAAGCGTCCAGCATTTCCTCGGGCATAGCTTTAAAGTCATCGACCGATTCGAGTTCAAAACCACCGGCTGCGAGAAAATCATCGGCGCTGGTAAAACGACTGTGCTCCGAGAGAAAGCTATGCGTAAGGGCTTCCGAGAGAGGCACGGAGTGCGTTCCGTCAAAAGCCTCTGCGTCTTCAGCCAATTGTTTAAGTCTTTGAGTGAGTGCGTCGAACCCTTTAATAGGCATTTGAAAAACTCCTGCTCGGAACCGGTTTATGGTCTGACTCCAGACTAGACAACTCCTGTCATTTTGCGGGGAACGTTTCGGAATTTTAGTCCTATGGTGGTAGAGGATTGCTATGGTTTTCAGTTGCAACCAAATGAGCCATCGATGCGTCCGCCCGAATGAGGAGGAGCCTGCCCAAGCACGACGTCCTTCAGTACCTGGTAGATATCATCAGCGGTGAGAGGGAGATTGTGTCCAAATCGGTTCAAGTCACTGGCATGCTCATAGCTCAGTTACGAGGTTGATAAAGGAAGCAGCCGTCATTTGGGCTCGACCCTTCAGGCAAGGCCTGGCTCACGATTTGGTGATTGTCGAAGGGGGATTTGTATATGAGTGTGGGCTGCATGTTCAACTCTTCGTTTGCCCGTCATTAAAACCAAGGCGTCAACTAGGACATGCACTGTTGTAAAGCTCCGTGCATAAGAACGTGCACCAGTCGAAAGCAGCGCGATGGACTTTCGCCTCCCATAGCTCAACCTCATCCGTTTGTTGACCTCGGCGATTCGCTTTAGCGGGACGTCTGCTCGACCCGCTGAACCTCGGTTGGATCGATGCCACCGTCATAACCATCTATAGCTCAGGAGCTTTGACTTCCACATGGGATGGAGTGTCTCTGCTCCCGGCTGGCACAAAGGCTGCAAGATCCATATCAGGTTTACCTACCGCGTATTCCTCTGGGCACCTCACTCGGTCAATGATGATCGATGGGCCGAACAGGCCATGAATAGCATTCGTGCCTCAGACAGAGAACTCTGGCTTTAACACTGCAGAAAAACAGGCAAAGGCGCTTGGAACCGAATGGTTTCAGGCGTTTTTTTGCTTTTTTTATTCGAAATTAGCATCGGAGCCGTTCATGAAAACAGCCGCACAATTGCTGAAACTGAAGGTCTTGCAAAACCAACAGGTACATAGCATCTCGCCAGATCAGATGGTGTATGAAGCGCTGAAGATTATGGCTGAAAAGAATGTGGGGCTCTACCTGTGATAGAGGATGGGCAAGTGGTTGGCGTTGTCAGCGAACGCGACTATGCCCGCAAGGTCGTTCTACAGGGGCGATCTTCGGTCGGTACGCCAGTCCGGGCCATCATGAGCGCTCCCGTCGTGACGGCAGACAGTCAGCAAAGCATAGAGCGTTGCATGATGGTCATGACCGACAGTCATCTGCGTCATTTACCGGTTGTGGAAGGTGATCAACTGATTGGCCTCTTGTCGATTGGGGATCTGGTGAAAGAAGCCATCGTCGAACAGGCCGACCTGATCCGACAACTGGAACACTATATTCGCGGACATTAAGCGACCGAGATTGCTGCGGATGTAGGACTCACGGGCACATGAAGTTCTCAAATGTGATGCTCGTAGAGCAGGTATTAATCAGGGAGCATTTAATATGGCTAAGTGAGGCGTCGCGAGTGGCCGAAAGTTTGCCTCTGCTTCCGGTTTACTTAAGCAGTTACGTCAAGATGCGCGGATCTCACGAGGCTTCAGTCCCTATCGTCCATTTGGTTCCTCGGCATACGCTATCACGGGATTTTTGGATTGCTGGATGCTTTGGAACGGGCCGCTTAGCTACGGATCCGCTCTTAAGGCCGTCCCTCGGATCGCGCCAAATGAGCCAGAACGAGCGACTAAACATCCGTTTTTGCTGCTGAAACACTGACGCAACATTCCAGCCATATAATTCGCGCCATCGAAACCTAAGGGATTGGCGATGAATCGGCCATCAAGAAGCATGCGCAAGCTGCTCGACTCCGTTGCAGCAAATAATGAGGTAGCAGCGCTTGATGTGATGCGCGCAGCAGAGCAGCTTCAAGACGAGGTGCTTCGTCAACGGTTGCTCAACATGATTCACCGGCTCAACCAGGACGCTATTGACTTACGATCGGCGCGTGACGATATCCAGGGCGGAGCCATAAAGCTCGCGTGATCGTATG
The DNA here is from genome assembly GCF_002277815.1 of Pseudomonas sp. ERMR1:02. Lineage (GTDB taxonomy): Bacteria > Pseudomonadota > Gammaproteobacteria > Pseudomonadales > Pseudomonadaceae > Aquipseudomonas. The sequence continues at coordinate 489,999 of NZ_NKJI01000002.1, read as the reverse complement.
GGAGGCTTTTATTCGTCGCTCCTTCGGGCCAACGAGGCCGGGCTAAAACCTTGTTTTCTGCTGCAGGAAGCTAGGCCAGATGAGGCTGGTCGCGTCTCACCATAAATCGACGAGTCCGGCTCGCTTCGCCTGCGAGTCACGTCTTTTCTGCTAATAGTTCTTCAACTCTGTGGCCAGCTGATCGCTTGCAAGCCTAAACCCTGCTGCGGCTAAAGGACGCACGTTTCTCGAACACGTTTATCAAAAATCGTAGTGAAATATCAAAACGACGCTGGTAGTGTCCTACCCACGTTCGTTAACCATTAAGAGATGGAGACGAAAATAGAAGCCCTGGAGACGCGAACCTCCGGGGCTTTGTTTTTTCTACTCGGCAACCACGTATCCTTCACTCCGGGCCTGACAGCTCATCCTCCGGATCTCGACATACACATGCCGATATCGGCTATTGCCGTCTGTTTGGACAATCCCTCCGGCTGACAAACTTACTGTTACCTTAGCGCAAGATCGATTTCCTTTATCAAATCGTCAATGGCCGTGAGTATGAATTCAATTGTTGGTTCATCACCGCTAGTTGTCGGAGCCACGGTAACTCCCGCTGCTTCGGCAGAAGCTACAGACAGCGATAGAGGGCATAGATTTGTGTCTGAGCATTAGGGAACGATAGGTTGCCAAAGGGCATTTATGGCATCACAAATAGAAATCTTATGTAGGTGTTCATTTGGCCTCTAACGATGATTGGCTGACTCGATACTGACCGGGCGTCATGCCGAACCAACGCAGGCAGGCCTTGTGGAAACTGCTGTGGTCGTGAAACCCGAGCAGGAAAGTCACGTGCTGCATATTGAAATGGGAATGACGCAGGTAGAAATCGGCCAGCTGCTGGCGCACATAGTTCAGGATATCCGTGAACTGCGTGCCCGCCTTCTCCAGTGCCCGTTGCAAAGTTCGCTTGCTGATATTCAGTGCGGCGGCAATCGATTCCATATCACATTGGTACTGTCTTTGCTCCTGACTCAAGCGTTCGGTGATCAGCGCACGAATCCTGCACACCATGGTGGAGTCATTTAACAGGTCAAGCTGAGCGTTGGCATAACTATCATGGAGCTTGGCCAGCCCCTCGTTGGCCATGCTCAAGGACGCAGCAGCTCCTCACCATTGAACAGGATGCTGTCATAGGCCGCCCCGAAACGCAGTTCGCAGCCAAACAGCTGTTGATGCTCGAGGATGTCTCTCGGTTGGGGATAGCTAAATTCCACACTCAGCGGTCTTAGCGATTTGTCACCGCTCAGCCAGCGATAGACACCTAACAGCGTTCCGAGGCTGGCATCGGTGTACTGCCGGGGTTTGATCGAGCCGCGCTGATGATGATCGATCGTGACCAGGCGGTAATGCTGTTGTTCCTGGACGACGAACAAAGTGAAACCCGTGCCGATCAACGGGCTAAAATGAACCAGTCGGTCGAATGCCTTTTTCAGGTTCGAACTGGACATCATGGTATAGGCGACAATCCGGAAAATGCCCGGATGGAAGCTCTCGGTGGACTTCAAACCAATGTCTGGATCGCCGGAGGCCTGAGCCGCCAGATCCCATAGGCGGTAGATAGTGCTTCGTTCGCAGAATGAACTCGGAATAGATGCGAGTTTTACATCAAGCCCAGCCTCCTGACACAGACCGTCGACATCCAATCCTTGCGCCGAAAGTATGTTCACCAGCACGCTGGCATGGCTTGCACTCATTTTATACATGACGATCCCATCTCCCTGTTGAATCAGGCATCCCTGGCCGCTCATGCGAAATCAACGGCCTTATGTTATCGGAAATGTTGAGTGAGCCGGGGAGGGTGGTATTGCGTCATGAGCAATCGCAGGTGCTCGATGGCATCATCATATTTAAGATCGGCATGTCTTCGTTTTTCTTGGTACTGGCTGAAAGCTGCAGTATCTAGGTACGGCCGATCAAGAATATTCAGGGCGGCGCAGCGCAAGCTTTGTGCTTCGCTGAAAAGCTGGTTGTTACGTTCAAGAGCCAAGTTGAGACAGGCCATGGGTTGATGGGAATTCGCGTGTCTTTCATTGCAATATCCTTTTGCTGATCTGTTTTTATTTTTATTGGCTCAACCTGCTCTGTGGCATTGGCAGGCCGGTTCGGGTCAGAAACGTCACCGCACAGGTTCAATTGTTACAAGGTGATGCCAACCAGCAACCCTCCGATAGACAACATCGCTGAGCCGATTGGTAGGAGGAGCTGATGGCTGATCTTCATAAGATCAGGCCTTGGGCAGTTGGGCTCCTTCGGAAGTCATCGGGGGGCGGCGCCTCATTTCTTCTCTCAGGAATCGTAGCTGAAAATGCGCTGCTGGCAGGCCTTCAGGGAGACCAGGCACCCAGTAATCAACTGGGCCAGTGGCCGGTTGGGGACATTCAATCGATCGTTTCGAAAATTTTGGGCTGAAGATACAGCCACATGATTTCAAGTCGAAGAGAAGAGGCTGATCATCGATTTCTCCAACACTGCGATCGTGTCAAATTGGGTACATGCTTGGGATGATTCCGAAATCAACAGGAACGCAGGCAGTGAGAGAGTACAAGCTATGATCCCTTTTCGATTTCCAGCGTGCTGATCATTAGTGTTGGCCTCTACGTTGGTATCCCTGGCTGGAACGGCTTGAATGCATAAGAATGGCAATGTGATGTTCGGTCTATAGCTAGTCCAGCAGGGAGTAGGCATACATTATGTATGGCCTCTTGGTGTGCGTAAGGATATGCTGCCCCCGACTTCATATATGCCAATAAAAACCAACCACAGTGACGTTATGAGCCAATCAGAGACGCGTGCAACTGCCCTAGCGTTGTATCCAGAGGACTCCCGCGAGGCGGCGGCTCTGCTGAAACAGGCCGTACCACTGATGGTGCGTCACAACATTCCACCAAATCCCGTGCACTATGCTCTCTGGTACACCTACAGCAAAGGTCAGGAGCCAGAGCTCAATCGCCATCTGGACAGGGTGGTCAAAGACTTCGACTGTTTCCCTCCTGAATCCGCTACGAAGCTTTTTCGCGACTACATCATTCGTGAGGAATTGGAGGAGGCGCGCGCAGGGCAACAACAAGCGGTCAATTTGGTTGACGACATGGAGCGTGATGTCTCGCGTTGCGTGAATGGCAGTGTCACCTTTCAAGCCAGTCTTGGGCATTGCATGGAAATGCTCGCGGAGCCGGTCGACCAGAGGTTGCCCGCCATTCTGAGCGAGCTGCAACAGAGCACCCAGGTCATGCAGGATCAGCAAGAGCTTTTCCTCTCCAAGCTGCACTCAGCGCAAAATGAAATTAAGAGTCTGAGAGGCAAGCTCGAGCGAGCCCAACTGGCTGCATCTTTGGATGGTCTGACTAAGGTATTGAACCGAGCTACCTTCACTCGCTTGCTGGAGCATGCATTGATCAACGCTCCTCATGGGTGGCATTGGTCATGTTGGATATCGATCATTTCAAGCAGTTCAATGACCGGTATGGCCATCCTTTGGGCGACCGCGTACTTGAGCATGTTGGTCAGGTGTTACGGAACTCAATCCCGCCTCAGGCCCTGGCGGCACGCTATGGTGGTGAAGAGTTCTGTGTAGTCCTGCAAGAGTGTTTTGATCTCCCCAGTGCTCATACTTTTGCTGAGCAGCTGCGCCTAAAAATTCAGGCGTTGCGGATCAAGGGTAAGCGTTCCGGGAACACACCTTCCGAACCCCAGCATTAAGGACGATGGTGTCCGCGTATTTTTAAGCGGACGCTATAGCCCTTAACGCCAGGAATTCCATGCGCCAACGAAGCTCTTATCCCAAATCGTTCAAAGCCCAGGTTGTTCAGGAATGCCTGCAACCAGGCGCGACCATCTCCGGCGTCGCCATCAGCCATGGCATCAACGCTAACGTAATTCGAAAGTGGATGCCGCTGTACCGAGATCAGCCGCCAGCGATGCTACCTGCTTTTATTCCAGTGAAATCTACGCCAAAACGGCCGACTGAAACGTCGGCGGTCATCGATCTACCGTTTGGCGATCAATCGATCACAGTGAAATGGCCAACTTCTGATCCTGAAGGATGCGCCCGCTTTGTCCGTGGGCTCACGCAATGATTCGCATCGATGCCATCTGGCTCGCCACCGAACCCATGGACATGCGTGCCGGCACTGAAACAGCGCTGGCCAGAGTGATTACGGTGTTCGGTGCGGCGAAGCCGCACTGCGCTTATTTGTTCGCCAATCGCCGCGCTACCCGCATGAAAGTTCTGGTGCATGACGGGATTGGCGTTTGGCTGGCTGCACGTCGGTTGAACCAAGGCAAATTTCATTGGCCTGGCATTCGACAAGGCTGTGAAATGGAGCTGGATGCCGAGCAACTTCAGGCCTTGGTGCTCGGTTTACCTTGGCAAAGGGTTGGAGCTGGCGGTGCAATCACACTGCTTTAAAAGGCTGTAATTCGCGCCTTGACCTACTGCCGAAAGCGACCTGCTTTGGTAAAATCCACGGCATGACTTCCTCGCCCAATCTCGATCATATGACCCCGATCAACTGCGTGCCTTCGCTGCGCAGTTGCTGTCGCAGGTCGACACGATGGGCAAGAAGATCCAGCGGATCGAAACGGTCAACGAACAGCTCACCCACGAAATCGCACTGCTCAAACGGCACAAGTTCGCCAAGCGCAGCGAGCAACTTAGCCCTGATCAGGGCAGTCTGCTCGACGACCTGCTTGATACTGATATCGCAGCAATCGAGGCTGAGTTAAAGGCGGTCAATCCGCCTGCCGCACCAGCCGAACCGCGTCAGCAGCCCAAGCGTGCGCCGTTGCCGCCGCAGTTTCCACGAACTGTGATCCGTCACGAACCAAAGAACACCCAGTGCGTGTGCGGCTGCCAGCTTCAGCGCGTCGGCGAAGACGTCAGCGAGAAGCTGGATTACACGCCGGGCGTGTTCACGGTCGAGCAACACGTACGTGGAAAATGGGCCTGCCGCGAGTGTGAAACGCTTATCCAGGCACCGGTACCGGCGCAAGTGATCGACAAAGGCATCCCGACCGCAGGCCTGTTGGCTCATGTGATGGTGGCCAAGTTCGCTGACCATTTGCCGCTGTATCGGCAAGAGAAAATCTTTGGCCGTGCCGGCCTGGCAATTGCTCGCTCGACACTGGCGCAATGGGTCGGCCAAACCGGCGTGCAGCTCCAGCCGCTTGTCGATGCGTTACGCGAAACGGTACTTGCCCAAAGCGTGATCCACGCTGACGAAACGCCGGTGCAGATGCTCGCGCCGGGCCAGAAGAAGACCCATCGTGCCTACGTTTGGGCTTACTGCACTACGCCTTTTTCGCCGCTCAAGGCAGTGGTTTATGACTTCAGCCCGAGCCGTGCGGGCGAACATGCGCGCAACTTCCTTGGCCAATGGAATGGCAAGTTGGTGTGCGACGATTTCGCTGGCTACAAAGCAAGCTTCCAGCAAGGCATCACTGAAATCGGATGCATGGCGCATGCGCGCCGCAAGTTCTTCGATCTGCATGCGACCAACAAAAGCCAACTGGCCGAACAAGCGCTTCACTCGATTGGCGGGTTGTACGAAATCGAACGGCAAGCGCGGGACATGACCGATGAAAATCGCTGGAGAATACGTCAGGAAAAAGCGGCGCCAATACTCAATGCACTACATACCTGGATGCTGGCCCAGCGCGATCTTGTGCCCGAAGGATCGGCTATCGCCAAAGCACTGGATTACAGCCTAAAGCGCTGGGGTGCACTGGCTCGATATATCGAGGACGGCGCAGTGCCCATAGATAATAACGCGGTCGAAAACCAGATACGGCCGTGGGCTCTCGGACGCTCGAATTGGTTGTTCGCCGGATCACTACGCAGCGGTAAGCGGGCGGCGGCAATCATGAGTTTGATCCAGTCGGCGCGCATGAATGGGCATGATCCGTATGCCTATCTCAAAGATGTGCTAACTCGGTTGCCGGCGCAGCGGGCGAGTGAGATCGGCCAGTTGCTGCCGCATCAGTGGGTGCCCGCCTGACTTATGCAAGGTGTGTTGGGCAGACGCTTACGATCAAGGTGCGTGGCACGGATGAAGTGCTAGACACTGTCACTGCGTCCTTTGGTATCGCCCTCGCCAAAGCGGGTGACGATCTGGAAAGCCTTCTGACTCGGGCCGATGATGCGCTCTATCGAGCCAAGCGCAGCGGGCGAAACCGAGTGAACTGAAACTGGCGTTCGGACTCTTGCTGCAATCACATAGCGCCACAGGATATGGTGATTCGATTCGCGTTCATTCGTAAGCGTCCGGAGAATTCACCTTCCGAACTCCAGCTTTAAGGGCGATGGTGTCCGCGTATTTTTAAGCGGACGCGATCACCCTTTATCGCCAGGATTTCCATGCGCAAACGAAGCTCTTATCCGACATCATTCAAAGCCCAGGTCGTTCAGGAATGCCTGCAACCTGGAGCAACCGTGTCCAGTGTCGCCATCAGCCACGGCATCAATGCCAACGTCATCCGCAAATGGATGCCGCTCTATCGAGACCAGCTTGCAACGACCTCACTGCCGGCATTTGTTCCGCTGAAAACCGCACCTAAACGACCATCCGAAGCGTCAGCGATCATTGAGTTACTCATGGCCGGGCAATTGATCACGGTGAAATGGCCAACCTCGGATCCTGAGGGCTGCGCACAATTTATTCGGGCTGTCGCTCAATGATCCGCATCGATGCGATCTGGCTGGCCACCGAACCGATGGACATGCGCGCTGGCACCGAGACGGCATTGGCCCGGGTGATCGCGGTGTTTGGTGCGGCGAAGCCGCACTGTGCTTACCTGTTCGCCAATCGCCGGGCTAACCGAATGAAAGTGCTAGTGCACGACGGCGTGGGAGTCTGGCTCGCCGCACGGCGACTGAATCAAGGCAAGTTCCACTGGCCCAGCATCCGCCAAGGCTGCGAGGTCGAACTCGACAGCGAACAACTCCAGGCGTTGGTACTGGGCCTGTCGTGGCAACGCGTCGGCGCAGGCGGTGTGATCAGCATGCTGTAACCGCCGGCCATTTGGCCGGTCTACTTGTCGTCGTCCCGCGGCTGCTCTGGCACAATCGGCGGCATGACTTTCTCGCCCAACCTCGACCAGATAACGCCGGAACAGCTTCGACCTGGTGCCGAACGGATCAGCCACGGCCAAAGCCCTCGATTACAGCCTGAAACGCTGGGTAGCGCTGACGCGCTACCTGGACGATAGGGCTGTGCCCATCGACAACAACCAAGTTGAAGTGCGACACGAAGTCGCTTACAGAAGTTGTTCCCCTTGGAGGGAACCACCCGTGTCACCGGGTGAATCTAGAAGGCTGAATCAAGAGCGCCTTCGACAATGGAACGAGGCACCGCAAGGTGCGGGGTACCAATCGTGAGAGACGTACCCTTCTGGCAGCCATAGCCGGACAAGGGCTAGATAGTCGGTATGGTGAACGCATGTGAATCTGCGCAACGATCGTTAAGTTGAGCGAGCGGAAATGGCTTATACGCTCGAACCAAAAGGTAACGGAGGTGGGAATAGCGTCTTTCGACTACGCGTTCGTGACCCACATGCCTCCCGGTCGATAGCAGGCACCTAACCCGACGTACTTCAGTAAGCGGAACGTGGAAATCCCGTATCGCTCCCATTGGGAAAGCAGTTTGCAAAAACTGCCCATGGCGGTGCGGGCGAAGGAACGAGGAAAAAGCGAACGCCGTCCTGTAATGGGTTGGATAGAGGTTGAAATATCACTTCACGCGAAAGCGGGCAGACGTCCTCATGGTCTCTCTTCACACGAGAGTAGGTAGAACCCTTTCAACGGAAGGAGAGCAAATGAACGCAGCAGCATTGGCGTGTGCACCTTCCGGCAGGTCGTGGGACGGCATCGATTGGATCGCCGTACAACGTCGTGTCAGAGGGCTGCAAGCGCGTATTGTGAAGGCCGTACAAGATGGCAGACATAACAAGGTGAAAGCCCTGCAATGGCTGCTGACTCACTCGTTCAGCGGCAAGGCATTGGCCGTGAAACGTGTGTCTGAAAACAAAGGCAAAAATACCCCCGGTGTGGACAAGGTCACTTGGAATACGCCTAGGGCCAAGATCGGTGCGATAGACTCGTTGAAGCGGCGAGGCTACTCGCCGCTTCCGCTTCGGAGAGTCCTCATTCCGAAGAAAAATGGTAAGACGAGGCCTCTCGGAATTCCCGCGATGAAATGCCGGGCTATGCAGGCGCTTCATTTGCTAACTCTGGAACCGATAGCGGAAACCACCGCCGACCCGAACTCTTATGGATTCAGGCCGGAACGCTCAACTGCTGATGCCGCCGCGCAGTGCTTTGGTGTGCTGTCACGAAAAGCAAATGCGGAATGGGTGTTAGAGGGCGACATTCAAGCCTGTTTCGACAATATCAGTCATGACTGGTTGATCGCCAACATCCCCATGGATAAGGTGATTTTGCAGAAATGGCTCCAGGCCGGTTATGTCTACCAAAATCAGCTATTCCCCAGCCACGCAGGAACCCCGCAGGGAGGCATCATATCCCCGGTGTTGGCGAACATGACGTTGGATGGGTTGGAAGCGATGCTGGCGAAGAGGTTTCCCAATGCAAAGTGGACAGCCCGGAAAATGCAGGTGGTGCGTTATGCAGATGACTTCATCATCACTGGCTGTTCGAAAGAATGGCTGGAGAATGAAGTCAGGCCCGCCGTGGTTAAGTTTCTGGCAGAGCGTGGACTTGTCCTCTCGCCAGAAAAAACCAAGATAACGCACATAGGGGACGGGTTCGACTTCCTCGGATGGAACCTGCGCAAGTACAACGGCAAGCTCCTGATCAAGCCGTCCAAGGCGAACATCGGGGCTCTCCTTGCCAAGCTGCGAGAGTTGATCAAGACCAACAAAACGATACGACAGGCTAACTTGATAGGTTTGCTGAACCCGGTTTTACGGGGCTGGCGAACTATCACAGTCATGTCGTCGCCAAGAAGGTCTTCAACCAGGTAGACAGCGCAGTGTGGGAAATGCTCTGGCGATGGGCGGTACGTCGCCACCCTCGCAAGACACGCCGATGGGTGAAAGATCGGTATTTCAAAGTACAAGGGACGCGTCGTTGGGTGTTCTCGAGTACTGAAAAATCTGCCGATGGTCGGAAGCGTCAGTACACGCTAGTAGACGCCTCGGACACGCCGATTGTGCGACATATCAAGATCAAGGCCACTGCCAACCCTCACGACCGTGCATGGGATAAGTACTTCGAGTCGCGATGGGGCAAAAAAATGCTTATCTCTCCAAAGGGTCGAGCCAAGCTGTATCGGGTGTGGCTACAGCAAGGTGGCCGCTGCTGCGTATGCCTTAAACCGGTCACCAAAGACACACCATGGCACAGCCGCCATGTTGTGAAGCTGAGTCATGGTGGGACGGATGCGGCCGCTAATCTTGAGATCTACCACCTGCGTTGCCCAAGGGATGTGCAATTTGCCAATGTCGACGATGTATAACCGGGTGCCCAATGGCGCCTTAGTAGAGGCTTGAGCCGTGTGCTGGGAAACTCGCATGCACGGTTCTCAGGGGGTTGGACGCGGGCAACCGCGTCTGACTACCCGACAATCAGATACGGCCATGGTCGCTAGGACGTTCGAACTGGTTGTTTGCCGGGTCGCTGCGCAGCGGTAAACGAGCGGCTGCAATCATGAGCCTGATCCAATCGGCGCGTATGAATGGGCATGATCCGTATGCCTATCTCAAAGATGTGCTAACTCGGTTGCCGGCGCAGCGGGCGAGTGAGATCGGCCAGTTGCTGCCGCATCAGTGGGTGCCCGCCTAACTTACGCAAGGTGTGTTGGGCAGACGCTTACGTTCAGCCTGATGTACTGGTTTAGCGAAGCATTTTATGGCTTCCCCATTTCTCCTGGGCGTTGCCAGGCTGTCCGCTATCCCAGGCTTCAGTGAGCTCGCCTATTCGATCCGCGATTTGAGGGTTTTTTAATAGGACAAGGCAGCGCGTGTTGCCGACAAATTCTTCTATCAGGTACACAGCGTCGCCGACATCTAGTTCCAATTCCTGCAACGCCTCATCCGGAATTCGAATCGCACCATCACCATCACCATCACCATCACCATCACCATCACCATCCCATTCTTCGATGATGATTTTCATAGGTGGCTTTCTCACGTGTGGTCTCGGTTGCTCTCGGTCGGCAAGCCGTTCCCGCTTGTAGGTTCTCGGTAGAACATTTTACAGACCCGGGTAATCATCAAGTCTAAGGCTAAGAGCAGCCTCTTCCTCCGGCTCGTGCTTAGGCGTGTGTATCACTCCGGCTTCAACATCCGCACGCATCTGATCGAGCTCTTTGTGGAACGCCTTATCCTGAACCGTTGGCTTGCTCGTGTAGGGCTTTCGTTCCGGTTTAGGCTGCGCTGCATATGTAGTTACCGCATCGGGGTCGTGCTGTAGTTTTTCTTGAATTTGAGCTTCGAGCATCGCGCGAAGCGCGTCTTTATCTGGGCGAGTTAGCAATTTTTAAGTCCTATAGAAATACCATCCGCCAGCAATCGACTAAGCAAGTGGCCGGCTAGTGAAAATGAAATCGACATGTCGGAATATGGGCTGCAAGTGCGGCCACTGGGGGGCAGGTCGAGCGGGAGCGTTTGATCAATTTCTTCCTACACGGTGAAAGTGTCAAATCGGGTGCATGCCTTGGGTGAATCCATTGTCGGTTGGAACGCAGGCAATGAGGGCGGGGCAGGAGAAATCGCTTCTTTGCGACGGATGTCGCGGCTAGCTTTTTACTTACAAGCGACCCAAAAGCCAGGTCGGATTGTCGACTTACCCGGAGTAACGCTAAGTACGCTTTTAGGTTACTTAGGCCGAGCCTGGTTACTCTGGCGCCATAAGCACCGCGAGGGTCAATTTGATGAACTCTTCGTTCCTGTCGATGGCCTCCAGTGCCCCCCGAACGTTCTCGGCTACGTCGTCTGATGCACGCTGCTCGACCCAAAGCGTGAGTTCCATAATGGCCGCCTCAAGTGCGAGTTGGTTTTCGTTCATTTTGAAAAGCAGGGAAGGGAGCAGGTCTGTGTTGGACATCGCGATTCCTCCGTGGAAAAGTAGAGAGTAGTCCTTTAATGCCTAGACGTTACCACAGCAAGACCGTAGAGCTGGTGTATCAAGAGTTGTGGGGGCTGTTGCTGGCTTATAACGTAGTGCGTCGGGAAGCCAGTCAGGCTGCTGTTGCTCACAAGCGCGCCCAGCGAAGTGAGTTTCAAGTTTGCCTGTCAGCACATCGCCAGTCATCTGGTGGTCATGGCCGGGGCCGTGTCGCCGTCACATACCCCCAGACGCCTGGAAGAGCTTCGTGGCAGCGTCGGTGTGCTCTTCATAACAAAACGCCCCAGACCGGCGAGGCCCAGGGCGGTGAAGATGTCAAAAACCCGGTATCCAGTTAACCGCAGGGCTGCTCCGCTTAAGTGAACAGCATTGCGCGTGGAGCGGGCTCTTTGCAAAGGGGAGCAGGGATCTATTGCCGAGCAGAGAGCTAGGCGAACGACTTCACTATCGACTTGGTTGTCGGACTGGATTTAAGGTCGCTGAGGTTTTTCAAGGGCTTCCATTTGCAAGCCGCAATCTCGTTCTGTGGAGATGGCTTGTCCGAAGCTGCGACGACAGTCTTGAACACGTGATGCAGAATTTTGTCTTTTTCGAATTCGGCTAAAAAAACCAAATCCTGGGCTATGAGCCCGGTTTCCTCACACAATTCGCGAATGGCCGCTTGCTCAGGTGTTTCGCCTTCCTCGACTTTTCCACCCGGGAGAGCCCATCTTGATTTTTGTTTGCGAACGTAGAGGATTTGATCGTCTCGCTTGCAAATTACGGTTGCTCTCACTTTCATGGCTCTGCCCCACGCCTTCGCCGGCTAGGCACGATCGAAGACTTTCACACTGCATTTTAGGTTATGAAGCCTAAGCAGCTCGATCTGTCACAATTTTTTTCAGAGTTAAAATTAGGCATGAATGGTGCGAATGACGGCATGTGAGGCACAGCGTATCGGTTTTATCAGAACTCTTGCGCAATAGGGATCTATCACAGAGGCAGCAAAAAGCCAGCGCGGAGCTGGCTCTTTGTACTGAAGGAGAGGGATATCCTTCAGCAAGAAGCAGTGTAGGTCAAGCGGAGTAGGGTGCAAGGCGGATACGAAAAGCCTAGCATTCGGCCAGGCTTTGTAGATGGGGCCAAATCCTTTTGGCTGAGCTCATTGTGCTCGGCAGGTGTGACGAAGGCATGACAGGTAGTGCCCAGGGCACTTGGTCTTACACGCTCGAGCTCCGTCAGATCACTCTGCCTTCCCCCGTACAATCCGTCCCACTCTCACCTCATCTGCATACTCAGTCAGCTTGTCCTCGGTCTCCTGAAGCGCCTGGGCAATCCGAAGCGCCTCCTGAGCATCCTCCTCGCGCCCGGCCTCGCTTAGTCTGACCGATAGCTTTGACAGGTCTACGCCACACCAGTTGAGCAGATCAGCTGCTTGCTTGAGATCGTGCCTGAGTTCTTGATTTAGCTGGGTGAATGGCATGGTGATCTCCTGTAACTGGTTATCACGCCAGATGGCTATATCTTGCGCGCATTCCAGTCCGGCAGCACTCGACTCAGCTTTGCCCCGCACAATCCTTCCTGCTTTTACCTCATCCGCATAACCCGCCAGCCGATTTGTATCCTTAATGGAGAATCCTACGACTCTCTCCAATCCTGATCCGATCAAGTGACCGGTTTAATGCGTCCAAGGCATCGAGGAGAGCTTTCGCCTCAGCTTCCCGGCCATCCCCCCATAGGCGTTCAGCCCCTCGTCGATGCCGTACTGAACAAATTCCTTCCGTGCTTTGAGGCTGGTTACTGATTCGCTGAAGACACGTTGTGAAACCCATGGTTCCCTGGGGGACTCGGGGCTGCTTCCAATGAGTCGACCCGGCTCGACGGGCTTTATAAGTCGCAGCGACTGGATATTCTGCTTGCCTGCGGAGTCTGTCAGGAGGAACTCGCGATTTAGCGGCTCATTCCCGTGATGGTCGACCGACATCGAAAGGGACATGCTCGTGAAGAGGTTCACTGGAGGGGTGGCACTCAGTAAGATGCGCTTCTCTTCGTCCCAGACATTCGTGAGTGCCCCACCACCCGGAGAGTTGAGCTGAAGTTTCGCCTCGCCAGTGGAAATGACAGCCGAATCGAAGCTCGTCACTGTCGAGTCTTGCCAAATTTCAGCAGCAATCCGAACGTTGCGAGGGGGCACGTCCGGGTGCCAAGCGACGGCTACAGAGTGGTCGCCTTCGGGGATCCGCGTACCTCGGTGGACATCACTGTCACGGGCAATTGAATGATGACGTTGCCCAGACGGTCCGACATCCCATCTACCTCTATCGGCAGATACTTGCCAACAATCTTCGCAAGGGTGGTCAGCCTGCGCGAATCATCAAGCAGGAACTGTAAGTGCTGCTTGGTGGTATCGAACAACTCCAGTACGTGGGAACCTTCGAAGAAGTTGTTCTTGAGAACGCCGTTCCACGGGTGATGGTCGCGCCCGTCGGCGGGGACGAACTGAGGAGGAACTGCTGCCAGGGTGCCCGTCCGGACTTCAATCGGCGCGGGCTTCCATTGGCCGGTCTCTCCAAACTCGGCCAGCTTCTCCAGGAAGACCTCAAGCGAGAGACGATACTGCGCTATGCCAACGTTCCATTCAGTTCCAGGGACCCTATGTCGTTCCTTCCCGTTTAGAAGAACCGACTTCCAATCAATTTCCGAAGGCGCATCAAGCGGCTCTGCAACTGCGTGTGTCAGAATATTCGTAAGCGTAGAACCTTGAACCCCGAGAACCTCGGTAACCTCGACGCTGCGATAGAAACCAATGACACCAGGCTCCACCAGCTCTCGTAGCTTTGCCAGTGTTCTGGCCACATCCCAAACAATCGTTTTTTATGCATGTTTTGACCAATATAGGAGAAGCCTTGGTTGGGGCACGGGCATATGGCTCTATGAAATGTATTAATCCACCTAAGGGGTCAGCGATAGAGTAACGCTTGCACCATGCCGAAGTCGGCTTGAGCATCGCGACAAAAGAGCTGGGTCGCAAGTGCTATGGCGGTATCTGCCGAGGGCACAATGGTCTACGAAAATCGGTCGCACCCAGGTCCGTGCCCCTACCCATGTGACCTCATCCGACCTTAGGGATTTTCAGCCACTGTCAACGCATGCGCTTGAAGAATAGCTGATGAAGTGAGCGGCCGACCTGCCGCCAAGTCCCCAAAGGAATCTGCCGTATCGATGTAGCGCATGGCTGACTTCATGTCCTTCCAGCCGACGTAGGTCATCAGCGCTTTAATGTCCCAGCCATTCGCCGCCGCCCAGGTGGCAAACCCACGCCGCATGGAGTGACTGCTATAAAGATCAGCCGAAACTCCTGTCTGCTCGAAGATGCGGCGAAGTAGGGGTATCAAGCTGTTCGAATTGATGCCTGCCTCGGCGAGATTGCCCCAGCGATCCAACTTCCTGAACACCGGCCCACGCGCAATGCCGGCCGCGGTGATCCAGTTGATATAGGCTTGAACTGGGCATAGTTTTTTTAAGGCAGGGGTGTGGAATGTCGTCCCCATGTGTTGTCGATCACCCTTTGTGTGCGGCAGATAGAAAGTGATGCCTATCCCTGACTCCGCTTGGGTGTGCTCGACCTGCAAACGAGCCAGTTCGTCACCCCGGAACCCCCGCCAGAACCCAATCAGCACCAGAGCGATGTCTCGCCGATGCCTGATCACACTTCCAAATTCGCCGCGCTCAGCCGCGAGAGCCGCCTCTCGCTCAAGCCACCTCACCGCTTGTTCCAGATGATGTAGAAGGAGGGGGGCGGCCTGTTTCTCTTGGGCAGGATGCAATGTCCGAATGCCCTTGATCATTTGCTTAACGGTCGGCGTTTTGGTGGGATCGGGAAATCCCTGGGTGATGTGCCACTGAGCCAGGGCGGCCAGGCGCTGCTTCAGCGTGCTGATGGTGTGCTGGTCGGCGTACTCAGCGAGGTAACGCACGATGCCATCGCCGGTCGTGGGGAGAAAGCCGCCCCAGGTCACTTCGAAGTGTTCCACCGCCGCACGGTAGCTACGCCGAGTGTTCTCCCGGGTGCCGGCCTGCAGGTAACGATCCGCCTTGTTCATCTCAACCCTTCTACGCCAAACGTACCTTTTCCGACGCTGGAAAAGGCGAAAATCGGCTCTATGATGCGATAACGCTCGATTATTTTATCAAAGAATCACCCTTATATTGTTCTTTTTATAGCAGTAACGTGCTATGTATATACATAGTATGTAAAACAGTACGAAATCGTAGGAGAGGAAAATGGCGCGCGGCGGAATCAACAAGGCGATAGTCCTGGAGGCTAGGAAGGCGCTGCTCGCCCGCGGCGAGAACCCAAGCATCGACGCCGTGCGCATCGAGCTGGGCAATACCGGCTCGAAGACGACTATTCACCGATATTTGAAGGAAATTGAAGATTTTGACCCGAGGCCGCGCGCCTCTAGAGAGCGATTGAGCGATGAATTGACCGAGCTTGTGGCCGGCCTTTTAGAGCGAATGACGGAGGAGGGAGGCGAAGCTCTCGCGCATGCACAGGCGCGTTTCGACGAGCAGCGCATCGAGCTGGAGCAAAAGCTCGACGGCTTGAATGCCGAACTCGCCTCTTTGCAGCGTGAAGTGGATAGTCAGAAAGGGGCGTTAGGGCTTCAAGCGGATGAGTTACAGACTTGTCAGGCAAGCCTGCAAGCCGAACTCACCCGCAATGCCCGCCTGAGCCAAAATTGCAGTGACTTGGAAATTCGCGTGCAGGAAAAGGATGAGCAGATCCGCTCTCTGGAAGATAAGCACCTGCATTCACGTGATGCGCTGGAACATTACCGCAACGCGGTCAAGGAACAGCGGGATCAAGAACAACAGCGACACGAAGGGCAAGTGCAGCAAGTTCAGGTTGAGCTACGACAGCTCCAGCAGACTTTGATGCTTAAGCAGGATGAGCTGACTCGACTGAATAGAGATAACGAGCGCCTACTGAGTGAGGCTCGCCAGCAGAGTAAAGTGGTCGCGACGCAGCAAGACGCGGCGCTTCGATTGACCGGTGAGATTACTGCAATGAAGACAGCTGTTGCCAAGGCAGACGGAGCGAAGGAAGCGTTTCAAGAGCAGCTCGGTACGTCGCGCGCCGAATCCAAGCGACTAGAGGAGGACCTGGTACAGGCAAGCGCGCAATTGGCCGAAGCCAAGAGATTGTCAGAGCGATATTCTGCGGAGCTCACTCAGCTACGGCAATCCAAGGATCATCCAGGCACGGACAAAGAAAGCTCCACTAGATAAGGGCAGAGGAGAGTTAGATTGATCAAATTTGACGCGGTGCGTAGCGGTTCTGTTACGAGAACTTCTGACCTGAAATATGCGCATGAGCGCCTGAATCAGATGGTTTCCTCGGACGATTGTTCGAGGCCACTGAAGCGTGCCGGGCGAATCAAGTCTCAGGCGAAGAGGGTGGCGCCCAAAATGAGCAGGGGCGAGCCTTGATGCGTATAAGGGTAAAGAAACGCTGCTGTGAATTTCTAGGAATTGTTTTAAGTTGCATACCAGGACGTATCCTCCCCCGCTGCACAGCGCTGCCACTGTACCCACCTACATCGATTTGACCGAGACCGCTTCCACAAACCTGAATTTTTTTCTGGCCGTCTTAGTAGCTTCTTGTTCTGCAACTAGGGAGCTCAGCGTATCGGCCTCATGCACCAGCTCGTGCATCTCGCCTTCAAATTCGTTTCCCACACGGAGCGTAACTCTCAACCTAGGTGTGAAGCCTTTTGAGACTGCTTGTTTCCTCGCTGCCTTCACCGGTTGCACGATCACAACATCCGGGACTGTGTCCTGCACGCCTGAGTTAATTGCCGGCGCAGAGGGCTCCGAATCACCGAATAGCGCCCGGCGCATCTCATCTTCCATCAATTCCGTATTCATACCATTTCTCAGAAGGGTGTTATCTATAACCTGATCGATTCTATCAGGATGGCCGGACTCTGTAGTAAAGCGTCGTTGGGTCTGACACTGAAGTGACAAAGGGCCGGCAGAGCAGATACCCGCGAACGTCAGCGTCTGTCCATCTGCCGCCTATCATGGCAGGCAGCTGTCGGCCAAAAGCAGCCCCTCTCAACAGGCTGCGCGGGAATTCCGCCACTTTTTCTTCGCTACCCTAGCGTGGGGCAGCAATCGATCAGCTCAATCTTATGGCACGGTGTCATATAAGTAATTAGTCTTTACCAGTTCGCTAGTGCCCGCTTTTCCTCGCGCTGTCTCAGATATCAAAAAAAGATTCTTCCGAGCCCTAGAACAAATTACATAAAGTAGCTTTTTTGCGCTGTCGAGCGGCTTGGGATCTGCCCAGTGCGGAACCAAGCCCTCGAGCAGGGAAAAAGCGATCACATTGTCAAACTCAGCGCCTTTGATGCCATGAATTGTTGAAATTGTAATGCCCGACCTAGGCCGAAAAGCTCGCTTAAAGTTATCAATACCCTCGATCAACTCTAAACCGTCACTTTTGGCGCGCGCTATCTTTTTATGGGCAGTCTCAAAAAACGATAGATAATGATTGTGTAGACTTGGATAAGTATCAAGTAAAGGTATTCGAATCAGCTCAAGAAATTTCTGGAAGTACTGTTCGAGATATTGCATCCCGTTCTGTTCGGTGAGTTGAATAGCGTTAAGCTCCTTCAACAGGCTTTTCGGAGTGTGACCGCACTTGATTCCCTCGTCAGCGAGCGCATCTACCACCTCTGTAGCCCAACGAACCCTTCTCAGATACATGTCCGGTGCAGGATCTGATAAACATATACGGCTTACTTTATACCAAAAATTGTCAAGTTCCCTTCCAAATGGAATCATGCCTGGACCATCGAAACTACATTCAGGAAGCCTGCTCATTAACCGCCGGGTCATGGCTGCCAATGACTGCCACTGCGGACCGATAATGCAAATTTCCTCCGGGCGAATCCTTTGCTCATACAGGCTATGGCGAATCAACCGCTCAACCTCGTCCTCCAGATGGTTCGCAGAGATCGTGCGGTCATAGCAAACCACACTGTGATACTCCTTATGCTCGGAACAGGCGGTTATCGGCCCGGGGTGCAATCTATAGTTGGTAAAATACTTAACGATTTTTGTCGATGAGCGGTAATTGTAGGAAAGCGAGAGGCTCTCAATTGAAAGGAGCGATTTTTGTTTAAAATCATCGAACGCGATGGCATATCCACCGAGGCTATTAAAAATGGCTTGATCTTGATCGCCCACAATAAATGCTCGTGTCTGGTCAGGGCGGGAAGAAAATATACAGAACAAAATGAGATATTGTATTTCTTTAGTGTCTTGATACTCATCGAGCAATACGATACTAAACAAGTTGCTAAGATTCTTGGCGATCAGAGGAAAACTGGAAATTAATTTGTGCGCAAAAAACAGAATCAGCTCAAAATCAATTTTCCTTTCTTGCTTCAAAATTGCAAAGTAGCGCCTTAAAACATCGCGCACGTTTGCGTGCTTTTTGATATCAGAGCATAAAAGCGCTATTTTTCCGTCAATAAAGTGATAGCCACAGTCATACGTTTTTATTTTTGGATAGTTTGTAGACTTGCAAAGCTCCTCCAGTAATGCCTCTGCATCCGGCTGATTGATGATTGTGAATCCGCTCTCCAAGCGGGGCTCATAGATCGCGTAAGGCCGGATAATCCATTCCAGGCAAAACGAGTGTATTGTACCTATCCAGAGTTGTGCAGTTACTAGGCCCAGACGCTCCACGCGTTCAAGGATTTCATCTGCAGCCCGATGAGTATAGGTGATGGCTACGACGAATTTGCGGTGGTCATCAATTTTCCAGAGCTCTGTGGCAACTTTATAGGTAAGCGTTTTTGTTTTTCCGCTTCCCGGGCATGCCGTTAAAAACACGCTGCCCGGATGGTTGATGGCCGCAAGCTGTTTGTCGTCAAGGCCCGCACTTGAAAGGTCCATCATTTTAAATGCCCAAGAAAGTTGCTAAGACTGAGTCCTCACTTAGCAGATCGCCAAGTGAGTCCGTCAAAGTGGAAAACGACAGGCTGCCTGCCTCATACTGGACTAATAACTCCTTAGCTTGAAGGGCGTAGTTATAAAATTCCTCATAGTAATCTTCTGTGGTCAGGGTAACGATTCGATACTTCAATATCTTGATTTTTGTCTTGTGCGGCAGTTCTTCACATGCGCCTAAGACAGACTCGAGAATGTACTCAGGAATATTCGTCGCCCGGGTAATACTGTCCGCTAACAATATGGCGAACCAACCTTTGCCGAGGTGATTGGCCATCGTCAGGATTCTTTTTCCAGCCACCCCAATCTCAGCATCCTCTAGTTCGATTTTCGCGGTGTTACGCGTAGGCAGGTCAGTATAAACACGGTCGACAACGCTTTTAACCTCATGGGTGTTGTCAGCCATCAGGAAATCGACTTCAAAGGTATGTTGTGCGTAGTACGTATTCAGGTAGGGGTTGTCTCGGCCGAAATTTTCCAGACGTGTCCTTCTCGTACGGCCTGATTCTGCTGATCCCGCTACTTTCAACTTATATGCCCTAACGAAGCTACTGTCAGTCTCAAGTATGTCAGTCCCAGTGATAGCCATGTCCAGATCAGTAACGATACTGCACCTGCGACGGATCCGAGAGGGGTGGAATACGCAGGCAATGTTTTCAAAGCCTGTACTACGGATATTAATCAAGCTTATGCCCAGCTCGTCGAGGCTCACGCCGATCACCTTCTTCACTAAAGCCGGAATCATAAACTCCTCGGCATCGCCCTCAATCAATATAACTCCGCGTGCGAATAAGAGGCTGCTACGTGTCGCATCAAGGTAGCGTTGAAGATGGACAATTTCTGGATGTGTGAGTGAAACTGAAGGTTGGTAGGATTCGCAACGGACACCCTTACGGGCAAGGATATTCACGCTTTCGATGTTACTGACTTCTGCTATTTGGGTCGAGTGAGTCGAATAAATGATCTGGGTGTTGCTGTAGTTTATATTGTCAAACAAGGTTTTCTGAATGTGTGTATGAATATGGGCTTCTGGCTCTTCTACCAATAGAAAGTTGGCGGCGGTTTCACGTTGTTTTTGATACTTGAACTCCAGAAGTTTCAGAGTCAGATAGATGAGGTTGGCGCCGCCCAAGCTCAGCTCTGAAATGTCCCCAGCGTAATTCTCATCTGTTTCGCCGACAAAAAGTTTCAATGATTGAAGTAGTTTCTCTGCTTCGCTTGGTAAATCCGATCTGATATGGAGACTCGCCGGAGCGTATGCGTCACCGGCGGTTTCGCTTATTGTCGCCCTAATATCACCCCTGACATCTTGAACATCTTGGAGTGCCTCAATATCTAAGTTTAATGTTTTTACGGTATTGGTTATGGTCTCATATTTGGTTTTGTCAATTTCTTGGCTTTTGCGTGTCAGCAAGTTAAGAAGCGGGTTTTGACGGTTACCGTTGAAGTCGGACACCACATCCCTCAACGCTTTGACGAAAGTGAACGAAACCTCCTTGGCAACCGAAAGCTGGTGAGGAATCTTGCTACCGATCAGCTTCGAGTCGAGAGCGGGAAACCAGACGGCGTCGAAGTCACCGACGATCTCCCGATAACGCGCTGGGTCAGTGAAATCGACGTCGCTTCGTCCTGTAAACCAAACTTCATAGTCGTTAATGGTCATTGATTCTTGCAAAGTAGCGAGTCCGGCTTTGTCACCCGCTGAGAGTGCTGACAGTTTAGTTCTGATGTACGAGTTCGGACGGAAAATCAGGTTGTACGTGGCCTTTTTAATCGCGTTTCCGGAGACAATTGCACCGTGATGGACAAACAACGATTGAAGGGATTCGTCGGTGCTAATGTCATCAAACTCGAGGCTGATGACTATCCAATGTCCTTTCCATGAGGTCTTCTTTCTGAAGAAGTCGCCCTCAGAGAGCTCGTGTGCCGCCCTGTAGATATTGGAGTCAAGGAGCAGTCTAATAGCTCTGAACAGATTGCTCTTTCCAGAACCGTTTTCCCCGATAATCGTGTTAACACCCGGTTTAAACACGAATTTCGCGAATTCGAAATTCCTGTAATTAACGAGGGAAACCTTAGAAAGGTGCATGCGTGCGGTCCTTGGCAAATGAGTCGCAAAGTTCGACAGTAGCAGATCGCCTGTCGCCTGCATTCACATTCCATACGCGTTGCAGGCTGTACCTATTTTTTCATGGGTATGCTACGGGAATAACGCGGGTAAAGGACGACTTGCAGCGCGGGGGCGCCAACGAGTGTTGGGGGGCGATTCACTTCCGAATGACACCTGGCACCACCAATCGCGGCGAGGAGCCTCAATCTTCAGTGCACGATAATTGCGGACGATCTTCAGAGGCCGCTTATGGCCGATTGTTGCCTGTCGTAAAGGGCTGAAGACGGCCAGAAGCTGTCGCCGAAGAAACGACTTCTTCCATGCAACTCGCTGGCCTTGTTTTAGGCATGTCTCAGCACCCGCTGCAAAGCAGCAAACTGCTACTCAATTGAGTCCCCGTTGGCGTGTTGATCCTCGGCGAGCTTCATATCAAACTTGCTGTTGATTTCGCTGGTTTTGAGCTTGAAAGCAATTCCATCCAGAGGACCGACATGAAGAGTTTTCTCTCCCTCGGGTTTGCTTGAGTCGAAAACAAATCTGAACTCTTTTTGATAGGAGTAGATGTTTCGCTTTTTAAAAACGGACTCAACCACTCCGAAACTGCCGTGAAAGGTCTCGGGATCAAAATAATCGACAAGGCCTCGCCAAGACGAATAGCCCTCCGACTTGGCGGCTTTGCTTACTTTATCGATGAAATCCGCGACCTTGATGATTAGAACGGCATGCTCTCCAAGCGAAAGCATTTCCTCGCCTAGCGTTGCGTGTATCTTCAACATTGAATTGATTTTCTCGACCACGCACAGTCGCTCCTCTTCTGTTTCATACGATTCCTCGAAGTCCGGTACGGTAACAGCGTACATACAGAAAGCATTCAGACGATCGTGCGCTGTGCTCTGCATCACTAGCGGGCCGGCCAGCCCTTCTATTGGAAAGGATTTCTCCTCCCCGTCCGGCGTTCTAAATGAAATCGTCAGAGATATGCGGTCAGGTTGATGCCAATCCGAAGGCGCCTCAAATTGGTCGCCTCGTGCGACATCACCCTCTATCCGTTTGAACTGCCCAATCGTTTTACAGAACATCTCTCCTGTTTGAATGAATGCATCAGCGTATTCCTCCTTATCAAACACCTTAACTAGAAGAGCTATTTTTCGGGTCATGAGCCAATCTCAATATTGATTCGAACACGCGTAGCCTAGATTCAATTTCGGCAATGGGAGAAGCAGCTTCCACAATGCGAAAAGCCGATGACGCAGGACGATGCTCAGGGCCAAGCCGGTACGGCGTGTTATCAATGTACATGACGCGCGTCTGCCTCAAGCTTCTTGTTCCGTGGCGAACGGCGTTGTCATTCGGCTGGTATGGGTTGACTGCTGCCTGTCGCGAGGGCTTGCAGGGGTTTACACTGAAATTGAAGCTGATAATTGCCTTTTTTACGGTCCGCTTTTGGCCGACAGCTGCCGGATTTAGCGATCACTTAGCCCGTCACTGGGGAGTGAAGGGATCTTGGCGCAGTTAGCCTTCGACATCGGCACGACGCCGAGCTTTGAGCGCGGGTCGAGTCGATGTAAGTCCTAGAAAGCGAAAACTGTGGGTTGGGCGGATCTCAAAAAAACCGGATCCAAAATCGCTAAATTACCCGATCTTACATTTCAATGCGCCACCATTTCCCTTAACGTATGGCAGATTGACTCCATTATAAAAAAGTTCGGGGATTACATGGACGTACGCTATTGGGAAGGAGGTCTCCTTTCTTTTGAGATCGACGCTATCGACAAGATGGCCAAAGCATTTGGGCCCAAAGAGCTGCCCCCGGAGCCGGGGGCAGGCTCCACGAAAGGGAAGTCGTTTGACGTTCTAAAACAACTGAAGAAACCCGAGGCAGACCACGGTGTATGGCCTTGGCGCGGCTACGCAGGCTTTCGTTTTGCGAACTCGCGGGGCTCTGATGGGGAGTTTGACCTTGTCATCGTCACCCATAGCCTCGTTCTTGTTGTCGAGCTTAAGCATTGGCGCGGCGAGATCACAAACCACGGCGGTAAATGGCACCAAGACGGGAAGGAAACAGAAGTCTCGCCGGTAGACAAAACCCGTCGGAAAACCTTTGAGCTGAGGAAACGAATCAAGGGCCTAAAGTCTCGGCTGCCTAACGGGAAAGAGCCCTGGATCGACTTCTGCATTGTGCTCACCGGAAAATGCACCCTGAATCTACCTGAGGTCGAGATGCAGCATGTCATGCTGCTGGACGACTTCCTGGAAACGGCCGACCCTAAGCGGTTTAAGGACCGATTCAACGCGCGCTCGAATATCGGCTTGAACGAGCATTTCGGCTTCTTCGATGGCATCATTAATGAAGGCACGGTCAAGCCCAAAGAGCTTGTTGTCGATGACTATCGTGCGCAGTCTCAAGCGGTGTTCACACACCCCACAGAAGTCTACCGAGAGTACGACGCGGTCAATATCCATAACAAGGATGACCGTGCCATGGTCCGGCTCTGGGACTTTTCGAAGCTCGATGACACCCGTGCTCGAACGACTGAAGGACGATACCGAATCCTGTCGCGCGAGAGGGATGTCATGGTCTACCTCCGTCTGCGCGATCAGGAATTGATGAATCGCTGTGCTCGCCCTAAGCGTAATGCCAGCCCCGACAGTATCACCGAGCAATATGCCGAATTGCTTGAAATGCCGGACGGGCATTACCGCCTGAACGAGTTCATCAACCGTTTTGTGGAGCGGATGACTGCGCTTGAGCGTGTCCAGCTTTTCAAAATTCTTCTGGCCCAATTTGCCGGGCTGCATGGATTCAACATTGCTCATCGTGATCTGGGTGACCACAGCGTGTGGTTCTCTCCATCGTCATCGCTCGCTCTTTCCAATTTCATCAGCGCCTATTACCAGCCTGTCGGTACTCTCGGCGATTTGCGTACACTGCTAAGCATCGGTGCTATTGCGCTCCCTGAAGACCTGGACACTGCGATGGAAGGCAGTACGCCATTTTGTCGTGATGTCTTCGCGCTCGGGCTGATGGGTTGGCATCTGCTTCAGGCCCGGCCAATGCCTCTGAAGCTCGATGTCGCCTACGTTGCAAGTATTCAAGCTCAGGTTGAGTCATCAGAAGAGTGGCCTGCAAACGTCCTCGTGCAAGCATTGCAGAATGATCCAAAGGAGCGGTTCGCTCATGCCGGTGCATTTCAACAGGCATTGAGCGAGTCTACACCGGACAACTCTGCCAGTTTTGAGTTTGATGACCGGCAGCTGGACGTTTTCTCTACCGATCTACGGCTGAGTTCCGCTTACCGGGAGGACGATGACCCTATCGCCGACACGGCAGAGAAATTGATTTATCGATCCGGCGCCCTGGTCGTGAAATCGTGGCCGTCGATCAATGCCCGGGATCCCAAGGACGGCCAAGGGCCGATGTTGATGGCTTTCTTTGAAGTCCTAGAACAGCTGAAAGGAAGCGGTTTCGCCTTTCTGCCAAAAATTGAACACTTTGGTTACGACCGCAGCGGTAACCCATTCCTGGCCCAGGAGCATATCGACGGTGAGCACTGGGATGAGCTGAAGGGGTTGTCAGTTGAGACCCGTATCGTCGTCGCCCACGGGCTAATCGAGGCAGTTGACGGGTTGCACGGCCAGCAATTGAGCCACGGCGATCTGCATCCACACAACGTCAAAGTCAATGTCGATTCCGCTCCCGAAAATACCCAAGTCTACCTGCTCGACTGTCCGGATTTCTCGGCTTCAGGCGCGTCACCGGTCAACACCCGCTACAGCCCCGTATTGGAAAACTGCACCCCAGCAGAGCGAGACAACTTTGCTGTGATGAGAATGGTGTTTGAGCTCCTGGACATGGACTGGGACGTGCCGTCGCAAAAGGACATTCCCGCCCTGAGGGCGGCCGTCGCCCACGAGATGGATACTGAATCCGGCTTTCTTTCCCTGGAGCGTTTCAAGGATGCTCTGGAAGCTGCTTTCACGCCTGCAAAAACCATTGAAATCGTCTCTGTCGTCCTTAGAAACAGAAGTGGCGATGCATTTGAGATCCTACCTGACAACGGGAAAGTATTCGTTGTCGTGAAACCCGACCAAAAAGCCCCCACCAAAGCCTTGGAGGTGACGTTCGCAGGTATCGGCGGGCAGTTACTGACCGAGTTCAATCCTGCTTCCAAGCAGTTTGTAAATGCGTTCAGGGCCAATCAGGAGATGCGGGTTCCCGCCTATCTGGCGCGTCAGGCAAACCACCACATAGAGGCACGGTTCAGCATTTCGGGCGGTACCAGCGTCAATGTCTATGAGCTGACCAAGCTTCTGGCAAAAGACGAGGCGTTTTTAAATCTCGCCGCGCAGGTGCATGACGCTGAAGTGCGTAAGCAAGCGGCGATTCAGGACGGTGAAAGCGTAGCGGACTCGATTACTGGTGAGGACGAGGACAACGGACTGGCCATAGATGAGGCGCAGCTAGAAGCTGTGAAAGTTCGCAGTTTCCCTGTCAGTCAGATATGGAAAACCATCACCTCTACTGAACTTGAGGCCCAGCCCTCTTTCCGTGTTTCCGAGGAACCACACTTCCACAAGGATGGCGTAGGACTTTTGATTCCCTACGCCATGGATGCGAAGGCCCTTGAGAGTTTTGAGGCGGGTGACAACATCCGACTGATCCTCAGAGACGGGGAGAAGGATATTGATATCGGTGAGATCAACCTGGGCATGAGCGTGCGTGATGCAGTCTACGTGCTTGCCTCCAGTCGTTCGAAACGCGTACAGGCTGACTCTCAATTGTTCCTCCAAAGCCGGCAAAATAAGACATCAATGACGCGTCGTCGTGGTGCGATGGAGCGGATTTTGAACCGGCAGTCAGTGCTGCCAGATTTGATGGATTACTTCGACGAAAAATGCAAACTGGCACCAAGGGGGTATGCAGAAGAGCCCAGCGATGCAGACTTTGCAGTGTACGAACGCACTACTGCAAGTGGCACGGTCATCGGACTGAATGAGGCCCAGCGTGCCGCATTTACGCAGCTTATCACTACAGGCCCAGTGGGCCTTTTGCAGGGGCCTCCGGGAACAGGTAAGACAGAGTTCATCGCGGCCTTCATCCATTATCTGATCAGCAAGGTCGGGGTGCGAAATATCCTCCTTGTCAGCCAATCTCATGAAGCTGTCAATACTGCAGCAGAACGGATCCGCGCGCACTGCCGTCGACTGGACACCGAGCTGAACGTTGTGCGTTTCAGTAACCGTGACCAGGTTGTCTCTGAGGAGCTACTGGACGTTTATTCTCGCAATATCGTCGACCGCCAGAGAAATGGGTTTAGCGCTGAACTTAAGGAGCGCGTGGGCTTCATGGCTTCGTCGTTAGGTTTAAGTAAGGCTTTTGCCCAGACGATGGTCGATGTGAATCAGCGAGTGTTTCACTTGGTCCGATCGTTGAAAAAGCTGGACGAGGAAATTTTGCGCGCTCAGGGAAACGGAGCAGATCGAATGGCTTTGCAAGCGCTGAAGTCCTCTCTGATGGGCGAGCTGAATCTTAATGCCAGCTTGTTTCTTGGCGAGCTGGGTGAGGGCGAAAGCTCACCCCAAGAATTGCTGGAGCGCATCTATGATCACGTCCAAACGGTTCATGGCGTGCGGCCTCCGGAATTTAAACACTGCCTTGACCTGATCCAACTTTCTCATGAGTACGTTGAGCGCCTGTCGAGCAACAGGGCCAATTATGATGAGTTCCTCATGCGGTCCAGGACATTGGTTTGCGGCACCTGCGTGGGTATCGGACTGCAACATCTCAAGCTTGCAGAAACCCATTTTGATTGGGTCATCATCGACGAGGCTGCTCGATCGGCGCCGAGTGAATTGGCGATCGCCATGCAGGTGGGCTCTCGGGTCCTGCTAGTCGGCGACCACAACCAGCTGCGTCCTACGTATGAGGAAGAACATAAGGTAGCTATTGCCCGTTCCCTGGGCATTACCACCAGCTCAGCTGAATTCCAGCAGGTCATGCGCAGCGACTTTGAGCGAGTGTTCCATTCCCAGTATGGGCGTGCCACTCGAGCGACGCTCAATACGCAATATCGAATGCTTCCAGCGATTGGCGATCTGGTTAACGAGATCTTTTATGACATCGACCTTGAGAACGGTTACAGACCAAGTCCTACCTATTTTTCACAAAAGGTTCCTGAGTGCCTGTCCCATGTGGTGACCTGGATCGACACCAGCGAGTTAGGCAAGAAAGCCTACGACAGCGGCACGCTGAGCCTGTCTAACAATGCTGAAGCGGATGCGATCATACGGCTGCTAGAAGAAATCGCAGAGGACACCGAATTTTGCGCGGGCATGGCTATGGAGATGGCCGAGTCGCAAGAACCTCCAATCGGGGTCATCTGCATGTATCTCGATCAGCGAAAACTAGTGAGAAAGAGATTTGCCGAGAAAATCTGGTCGGAGGAGTTCCGCAAGCTGGTAAAAATTGAGACCGTCGATAGTTATCAGGGTAAAGAAAACAACATCATCATAGTCTCCCTGACTCGGGCCAAAGCGGATCAATCACCTGGCTTTTTGGCGACCCCGAATCGTATCAACGTCGCGATGTCACGCGCGATGGAGCGGTTGGTCATCGTAGGCAGTTTGAAATGTGGAGCGGCAGGAACGCGAGGCTTCCATTGGGTCAGGTAGCCAGCTTTATCCAGACGAAACAGGACACGATCAACTACTGCATCAAACCAGTGACGCCGGCCAGGAGGGTTGTCTGATGGAGCTTAACCCAGTTGTTCTATTCGAGCTGGACGTCGTGGTGCCCGCGCAACAGTTCCGTATTGAGTACACCCTTGTGGACAAAGGGGGCCTGCCAGTCGTACCGGAATTTCTTCTGCGGCTGCTAAAAATTTCGGCGCTGCTGCCAGCTGAAATCGCCAATTATTTCGGGTTTACGGCTCAAGAGCTCAGTTTTGCAATCACACCGTTTCTACAAACGGGGGAGCTTAAAACGCGTCCTGATGGGCGAATAGAGCTGACCGATAAAGGCCGTGGCTTGTTTGCCAGCAACCATGAGTCACCGATTGTGAAGCGCAAGGAAGAGCGCGAGCAGATGTTCGTGTTTGAGCTCCTGTCGTTTACTTGCCTTGGAAAAAGCCTTGGAGATGCCGACTCCAAACGTTGCCTGGAATTGCAGGCGCCAAGCGATACGCTTTCCGAGTCCGGTGCTAAGGCCGTCGGTGCGTTCATGCGTCAAATTTACGACATTTATCGCGCTGGTCACCTGGGCGGGCAGGCGCAGGATGGGGGGCCGCCGGAGCTCTACAAGGTCGCAGGCGTTCAAAAAGTAAGGGATGGCTGGGAAAAGATAGAAGAGCGTGTAAGCATTGATGCCGACTCTCGGCAGATACGCTTTGTCGCGAAGGAAGGCCTGCGCGAAAACGAGATCTATATGCGTCAGCGTACGGAGCAGCTGGGCCGCATGCTGGGTAGAGGAAACCTCAATCAGGTTCTTCAGCTCGCCGACATCTTGGGAGATTCGGACGCCTATGACTTTATGTCTTCAAATGGGCTGGACCTTTCTGCTCTGTACAACAGCGCAAGTGCCGTTGCACAGGTTAGAGAGTCTTCCGGGCTGCGACTTTTTGGATCGCTTCAATTACAGCAAAACTGGCATAGAGTTTCTTCGGTGCTGCGCAAACATCAGAAAGCGCTTCAGGGTGAACCGCAAGCCGCCCCGATTAGCCTGTCCTGGCTGGCTCCGGCCTCTCACGAGCTCTGGGGCCGCTCGGCCAGGCATGCCCAGATTTGCAGTGCATTTTCTGATCTCTCAAAAACAAAAAGCAAGGGAGGCGGGAATGATGGAAAACCTGTTTTCGACGCTAAGATTTTGATCCCTGTTTCTGCCAGCGATGATTGGCCGGCGATCAAGCGCGCAAAAGGCGACTGCAACAATGCCAGACTGCTTCTGTGCGGCTTTGTAGAGTCAGAGCAACTGGCGCCGCTTGAGGCGATGGTCATTCAGGGAAAATGCGCGGTCGTGATTTACCATTTGGTTTTGCCGACGTTGTCTCCGGTGCCTATCCCATTCGGATTCATCACGGAGGATGCGGCCAAGATCCTTAATGTTGAAAACCTGATAAACCGCACGATGGGCGAGTACGTCACAGGTAATACGCAGCGTTACCTCGGTAGCTTCGAGCGACCCGCCGCCTGAGAGCATGGACTGGGAACGTTCGCAGCGGTGGGGTAAAGGCGTCGGGCTTTCGACCTGGGGGTCGGCTGTTTTGGCATACCCCCGGATAAGGCGAACACTTCGGTAGCCCCCTTAGCCACGATGGCTTGGGGGCAGCTTGATTCATCAGCTTCAGATTTATCCGGTCACCGATGCAACAACCCATCCATCTACACGTCCGAGATCTGCCACGACAGGCAACCGCGCTCGAGTTTGCCGCTTCCACTGGCCCCGCGCATCGGCTAGAGATGCGTTGAAAAATGCGCCGCCGAAGTCTCGTTCACTGGATCGGTTTGAGGTCCAGTCGGAGGGTACTCGCGGCTATGTGAGCAGGTGAGCCAGAGCTGCAACCGTAAAGCTCAGGCCTACGAGCAGCGCAACTTTGGAGCGCATCTGGTAAGGACGATAGTGGGCGCTTTCAATCTTCGAAAACTCGGCTTCTCCGATGCCTGCATCGCTTCTCGCGTACAAAGCGATTTGGAGATTGCGCCTGGATTTTTCAGGGTCCCGCTTCGCCTCAACGTAGCGTGAATAGTTCCAGTACGAAATCCCAAGTGCTGTTGCGCACAGAGCCCATATCACTGATTGGATGAACAATACGGATGTCACGTTGCTCCTACCTCCTTGAACACAAATCCTATCGGTTTTCAACGGCCCGCAATGCCGCCTTGATGCTCACCTACAATTTTGGCCCAACGTTTGACGGTCGGGCCTGGTGTGTACCTGGGTAGGGTCAGACCTTCACTGGGGATGACAGAATGTTCGGATCGAGCACGATCAAGATCGGATAAGTCACCCCGTACTGCCGTTCGTTGCCAGCAACAGCTTGATAGCCAGCTGCAATTGAAGCATCGACGATATCTTCGATGCAGTCCCGCGTCGTCTGCTGAAGTAGATTCCAGGCAAGCAGGCCAGCAGCGGTTTCACGCTGATAAAGAGCGAGATGCGCCATCTGTGCCATCTGCAGATCTCCGGGCCTAACTGCATACTTCATGATCTCGCCTGTCCTCCAGCCACCTTCCCAGTAGGGCTGGTACTCTGCTTGGATATTGCCCTTGCCCGGACGGCGGCTTACAACAAGCTGACGCAGACGCTCCGACTCCTGCGGTGTACACGTCACTCCTGGGTCAGAGATATCAAGCACATGCGCCCCCGGTTTAAGAGTTGCCTGATACACGTTGGGACTAGCATCGGGCCCTCCAGCGCTCCCCACAGCGAACTCACGATTTCTCGTGAAAAATAAGCCTTTGTGGAGCGGTGAGCGCCCCTTTAGAACGCCACGGCCAGTCAAGGTCCACTGATTGATGGTAGAAGGTGTTCCATGTAGCCAGCCTGTGCAGATGTTCACTGTTCTTTCCTTGTCCTAGAAGCTCCGGCGAGCCGGAGCGACCTCGTCTAAATTACTCGACCGGCTTGTACACATGCCGAGTAATCGCGAAACCATCATCGACTGACAGAACCTCGAAATCGTTCCCGAGCTGCCGAGCCATAGCTCGGAACGCAGTGATCTCTTCATCGTCTTGGTTGCTCTTGGCTCCCTGGTAGGTCTTGCCGATCTCGCGAATGCTATGCTCGATCAGACCCAACACGGACTCAGGCATATTCAGATGGGACGGTGATCTGCTTATTGCTCATGCGGTGCCCTTATGTCATGAAGGTTGAACAGCGGAGCTCCAAAAGTAGAATTCCGCTACTGCCAAAGCCCCACGTTTTACGGCAGGGCTTGAGTGTTCCGGGTGCGAATTTTCTACAGAAATACGGTGTCAGTGAGGGTCTTGCTACCATCAGCACTGGTGGTGGTCATCCGCATCGCCACCTCGCGTCTCAAAGCCCTCGGGTGGATCGATCAAGAACCCGGCAGTGCGGGTGCTGGCATCGCCGAGGCCATAGACTGGGTTTTCTCCTTCAGCGCTCGGCTTCACTTCGCCAAAACACGGCAACACCGCGTCGCTCTCTTCGGGCGTCAGTGGCAGGTACATATTATTGGAGTGCTGCACCAATTCACCGCTGCAGTGGCGCAACAGGTAGATATCAGACCCGAAGATGCCTTGGCGGCGTCGGATCTGCACGACGTAGCCGATCTGATTGATCAGCGGCGCCGGTCCTGGCCCCGTCAGCACGTACTGACCAAACTTGGGCAGTCGATCCTGAAAGCCGCTAAACATGGTCGTCGCGCGATCCTTCCAAACGGTCGGTTGGAGTACGCGGGCGAAGACCTCTTGATAATCTGGCTTTTCGCGGTCCATCGTAATTGCCCCCTCATTTTCACGGACGCGAAAACTGCGCCCCATTACCGCCGAGCCCGCGCGTCAATGGCGGGCAGATGATCCAGCGGATTCCCATGGTCAGTTAGTAAAGGGTCCGGAGCGCCTCAAGAAATCAGCTTGACCGTAAAAGCCGCCGCCAAAGCCTGTGGGCAACTCGCCATTATCACGCTTATATTACCAGCTCCGGGCAGAGCGCAAGCCGTCGATGCACACCTCACCTACAACGAATACACTCGCGATCCTGACTACCTGGGGAGCGTTGCATTGAAGCTGTTCGATCTATTGAAACTGTGGGAGCC
This sequence comes from Pseudomonas sp. ERMR1:02, assembly GCF_002277815.1. GTDB lineage: Bacteria > Pseudomonadota > Gammaproteobacteria > Pseudomonadales > Pseudomonadaceae > Aquipseudomonas. The sequence continues at coordinate 457,988 of NZ_NKJI01000002.1, read as the reverse complement.
GACGTTTTCTCCGGAACGGGCCAAGGTCCACCTGGCCAGGTACAACGGCGAGGATCATCCGCTCGACGTGTTCATACAGGGAGGCTTCGACGTATGGCAGAGTCGGCAAAGCAACCGCAATTTTAAGCTGCCCTACGTGGTTTCGCTGATTCAAGCGGGCAGTCCAACCCGCTGGTTGTTTGCGGGTCTGTTTCGGACAATGGATTGTGTCGAAAGAGACGGCCCGAAGCCTGACTACATCTACACCCTGGAGCGTGTGCCGGCGGCCGAAGAGTGGGTAGGGCGGCTGTATCTGAGCAGCAGCTACACCAAACGTAACTCCTACCCGTATGGTCAAACCCTGGCAGAGGACTTGGCAGTGACTGAACTGCTGGCCGAACGCCTCAGCATTGGCCATTTCCCTGGCTTCAAAAAGGTCAACCTGACCAAAAGCCAACTCGATGTGGTGGTCCAGCAGAACGTTGATTCCTGGCGCTCAGCCCTTTCGAGCGTCAAGGGTATCTACCTCATCACCGATACCCATACCGGCAAGCTCTACGTGGGCAAGGCCGACGGGGAGACAGGTATCTGGGGGCGCTGGTGTACGTATTCGACGACCAGCCATGGCCACAACGTGGCGCTGAAGCGGGAGTTTGGTATTGATGCTCCACCCGAACGCGAAAAAGATCTGCGATTCTCATTGCTGGAGATCGCAGACCTGCACGCGATGCCGGGGGAAATTGATGCCCGCGAGAGCCATTGGAAGGAAATCCTGTTGACCAGGTCGCATGGTTACAACCTTAACTAGTCATCATCAAAGCGTCGTGGGTAATTGCACCGACTCGCCCGCCCAGCATTCCGTCTGACCAGTCATTTGCATCGGATATGACCGCAGACCTCGTGGCCATGGCCGCTAACGAACGACCCAATGCTGACAAATGTGAGAGGCAAATTCGCCGTATAGGTAGCGATGGCGTCCACTCAAAATTCGCGGGCAGGTGCCCCCTGCGCAATTTCAGCGATCGAGTAGAATAAGCTTTGAACCCGAACGGCCAGGCTGAACGAATGCTCCGGAGGTATTCCCATGACAGATAACCCAATCGCTTTACGCAACGGTAACCAGGTCAGCCCAGCGGATGAAATTTACCCGCGCAAAAGTGGTGGCCAATACGGTAAAAAACTCGGTGTCGTCGGAGACCTGGTACCAGCGCTGAATTGTTATCAGATAACGGTGGTAAAAACGTGTGATGAAGAGCGAATCATCGGGGCAATAAAGGGAATGCTGGAAGACAATCGCCTGCTGGACCTCAAGTTTAGCTACCAGGCGATCATCGACAGCTTTCAAACGTACGTCGACCACGAGCAAGATGATACGTTGGGGCATACACAGCAAATGTGCACGGTAGCAACCCCCCAATTCAAGCATGCTTTCGAGAGTGCGCTGTCATCTTTCAATCCCTACCGGTTTGACCGGACCCCTCGGCGATTCGTCAGTGACGCGCTATTACCGCTGGTGACCATGGCTGATGCCTACCTCATCGTGTTGTCGATCGGTTTTCACTCGCGAACCAAGCGCACTCCATTGACAGCGCGCAAAGACAGCGTCGTTCTTCCTCTTATCGACGATGCCATCAAACTGCTCGAAGATCGACTCCAATACGCACTGTTACCATCAGGCTCTGCTAAAAAGTCTCCAATGGCGGCACTGCTTTTCAGCAGAAATATGAAAGGGTTTCTGCATTTCTACCCGTATTGCAAAGGGTATGACGGCGAGGCTGGAATTGTGCAGATGGTGTCAGAAGCGAACGAGAAGGAGTCTGGCGACTATTTTGATGGGTATATGGTGTCAAGCAGAATCCTGGGCGATGCCGATCCCTACTTAGTATTTGCCGAGACGCTTATTGAGTTGCTCAATCGATTCAAAGCCCTGCGTAACATAAGGCTAAACTTTGATCCTGATCCTGATGCTGAGCCGCAGTCAGATCCTAGGGCAATCCTCACCCATTCCGACAACAATACGCTGGCGCTCACCGCAGAAGTCCCGGCCACTAGCGGAACGAAAAGCTGGCCAGATCGGTCGCGGACTCGTCCCTGGATACGGCTTGCCTCGAGCGCGACGAATCCTTCAACTAAATCCGGGTTGGATTATCGGCACCTGAGCTCTGAACGAGGAAGGTGCCTTTGGCTAAAACTACCCTCAAACCTCGAAAATCCGAAGATATTGCTGGGAAGGCAGACCCGAAACGCCGTCCACAATTTCGGTGGGGGAGGTAGAGAGGGCTCGGGCTGCGACCTTCTGGGATGCAATGTTCGAGTTCGGCACAATGGCCTCGACGTACAGCTTGAGAACTTTGCCCCGTGTTTCGTGCTGGAGCTGGGTCAGGCTCTTTTCGACTACTGCGTGCGCGTTGCCTTTCTGTCGATAGGGCTCGGCAACTGCATAGCCGATGTCAAAATAGGGAGTGTTGCCCACGGACTTCTCTAGGAAGTACACAGCGACGGCCTTGACTACCTTCCCTTCCATCAGGGCGTAGGTGGATCGGGGGGTGCCGTCTGCATCGTCGTGTAAAACGATCAGGTCAGGGAACAGAGAGCTGAGGCGTGGCTGGATCAAACCAGCAGTTAGAGCCTCCTGGAAGCCGAGCAGGCTTTGAAGCGGGTCCTGAGCGTGGGACATTTCGTTTCTCTTTGTGGGCGCCGCTGTGGGCAAGGGGCATTTTGGTATGGGCGTACGGTTTACTCGGCATTTTTGAGCAGAATCGAATAATCTCATCAGCGAGAAGGACGTCCATGTTTACGTCCGAGAAAACTGACAGGGAACGACTATGACCCAGCTACAAGAGGCCCCACAAGACATCATTGAGACCTTTCTTCCGACGATTCTTGAGAATGATGCGAAAGGGATTTTGTCTGATTTATTGGGGCAACCCGGGCTCGCTATGCACTTCATGGGGTTCTCAGAAGCCCAGACAGTGCGGGCGATTCGTCACGTGGTCGGGATCCTTGAAGAGTGCTACCGCGCAGGCCACCTCAAGATTGTAGTGAGCCATGAAGACACCCGACTCTATGGCTATGCCATGTTCTTCGTGCACCAGGTTCCCTCCATGCCACGTTACTGCCACAAAATCTTTGTGTTCGAGCCCTACAGGGGGCATGGCCTTGGTAGTCAATTGCTGAATGGCGTAGTGAACTATTCGCAAGGCACTTGCCTGCTTTGCAGACACGATTTGGTTCCGTTCTACGAGCGTGCTGGCTTGGAGTTCAAGGGCGAATTCACACCGCCGACCGCTCAGCAAGGCTTTGCCTTATCGAGGGATATGTATGCTGGCCTCGCCCTAATGGGAGCACCAGGGTCTGAAGATGGATCGCCGGTTTTCATGTTGAACGATGACGACATCAAGCAGCTTCTAGTCATTTGACTTGTTGGCCCTCTCCGCCTGACCTCAACCATTCCCCGTCCCTTATCGAGACCCGCTGAATGCCGCAATTCGTCCAAAATGGCCCCTACATTCCCGAACGTTTGCTGCAGGCGCATGAAGAGGGGCGAGTGGTGTTCTTCTGTGGGGCAGGCATCTCCTACCCCGCACGCTTGCCAGGGTTCCGCGGCCTCGTGGAGGAGTTGTATCGGCGCCTTGAGCCGAATGCGAGTGGGGTGCAGAAACTGGCAATCAAGTCCAAGCAATACGACACCGCCGTCGGACTGCTGGAGGCTGTAGTCGGGCGTGAGAGAGTTCGGCGGACTATGGCGAGCATTCTCACGCCAGACCTGAGCTCGCCCAAGGCAACCGCAACCCACAAGGCCCTGTTGAACCTGGGCAGGACTCGCGATGGGCGCACGCGGTTGATCACTACAAACTTCGACCGTTTGTTCGAAGAGGTGACTCCCGCGGCGACGTTTCCGGTCCACGTCTTCCAAGCGCCCCTGTTACCCGTACCAAAAAATCGTTGGGACGGGGTGGTGTATCTTCACGGCCTACTGAGCGAGGCCCCCACAGCGAGTGAACTGGATCGCCTAGTGATTTCCAGCGGTGATTTTGGCCTGGCGTACCTCACTGAGCGATGGGCCGCGGGATTCGTGAGCGAGCTGTTCCGCAATTACACCGTTTGTTTCGTGGGTTATAGCATCACCGACCCCGTTCTTCGTTACATGATGGATGCTCTGGCTGCCGACCGCCTGCTTGGCGAATCGTCCCCGGAGATGTTCGCGTTTGGCAGTTACTCTCAAGGCGAGGAGGAAGATCGCGCCAACGAGTGGGAGGCCAAGAACGTCACACCGATCCTCTACAAGGAACACCGCCGTCATGCGTACCTGCACAAGACCCTGCAGGCATGGGCGGAAACCTACCGCGACGGCGTGCGCGGCAAGGAGCGCATCGTCGTTGAAAGCGCGATTGCTCGCCCTCTGGCAAGTACCAGGGAGGACGATTTCGTGGGTCGCATGCTTTGGGCGTTGAGTGACCGTCACGGCCTGCCTGCCAAGCGCTTTGCCGATTTGGAGCCGGTGCCTTCGCTGGATTGGCTAACGCCGTTGAGTGAGGCTCGCTTCGGCCATATCGACCTTGCCCGGTATGGCGTTCCTCCGAATACCCGCTTGGATAAAAAGTTGGCTTTCAGCTTGATACGCAGGCCCTTGCCTTACCCGCTGGCCCCATTCATGAGCGTGGTAGAAAGCGATGGTGTCATCGGTCTGTGGGATCCGGTGATGGGGCATTTGGCGCGGTGGCTGACTCGCCACCTGGATGACCCGGCATTGTTGCTTTGGCTCATCAATTGGGGCGGCCGTTTGCACGTCAATTTTGCCTCAGGGATTGAGCACAGCTTAGAACAGCTGGCCACCCTCGAGCGCGAAGGTAAAACCGACGAACTGGCCCGCATGCGAGCCGGTGCTCCCAATGCGGTACCCGGGCCTCTGATGCGTACGCTTTGGCGGCTGCTGCTCGGTGGCCGCGTCAAAGTCAGTCCGCGGGCACTCGATTTATACCGTTGGCGAAACCGATTCAATCGTGATGGGCTTACATCGTCCCTGCGTCTGGAGTTCAGGGAATTACTGTCACCACGTATTTCGTTGCGTGCGCCGTACGGCTCCTCCGCCGAGGATGGAGAAGGCCAAGAGCAACAACAACTCAAGGATTTGGTTGAATGGGAGATCGTCCTGATGGCGGATGACGTCCATTCCAACCTGAAGGATCTTTCCAGTATCGAGCGCTGGCAAGGAGCACTGCCCGGCCTTCTCACCGATTTCACGGGCCTGTTGCGGGACGCGCTTGACCTGATGAGGGAACTGGGGGGCGCTGATGACAGGCGTGACAACTCGTACACGCAGCAGCCATCGATCGATGTGCACCCACAGAACAACGACTACAACGACTGGACAGCGCTCATCGAGCTGGCGCGGGATGCCTGGCTGGCCACGGCTGCGGTTTCGCCAGAGCGCGCAGCCCTCGAGGCGGAGCTCTGGTGGACCATCCAATATCCTCTTTTCAAGCGCTTGGCTTTTTTTGCTGCAACGAAAGGTGATGTCATAGGCAGTCGCCGTGCCCTTGACTGGCTATTAGCGGATGACCACTGGTGGCTTTGGTCGTTGGAGACTGAGCGTGAATCCACACGCTTGCTCGTTGCCCTGGCGGAGAAGGGCGATCCTGGGATGGTCCTGGAGCTTGAACGCGCCATTCTTGCCGGCCCGTCTCTCACGATGTTTAATGACGGTGCCGATCCCGACCGGCTGGCTCGTGTTCTGGATAGGGAGGTATGGCAGCGGCTGGCTAAGGTCGCCGGCGCCGGCGCCACGTTGAGCGCGGTTGCGCAGGAGCGCCTGGATGCGCTCGGCCGGCAGTACCCGGAGTGGGAGTTGCCGCAAGATCAAAGCGATGAGTTTCCATACTGGAGCGGAAGCGACGATGACTGGCGAAAGTTCACTGCCACACCACGCCGACGCGGTGAATTGATCCAATGGCTAAAGCAACATCCAGACGCAGATTACTTCCAGCAGGATGATTGGCGGGAGCGTTGCCGCGACAACTTTGCAACTACTGCCTGCGCCCTGTGGGCCCTGGCGCAAGAGAATTTTTGGCCGGCAAGCCGCTGGCGCGAGGCGCTGCAGGCATGGTCTGAGGGCAAGCACGTCTCACGCGCCTGGCGTTATATGGCACCCGTATTGGCTGGGGCACCGGATGAGGCCATGGCGTCACTAACTCAGGTGTGAGCTCCTGGCTGAGAACCATCGCTAAAACCTTTGTTGGGCACGAGGAGGAATTCTTCACGCTCGGGCATCGCGTCCTGGAATTGCACAACCGCGACGGCAGTGAGACGGACGACCCCGTTGGACGAGCCATCAATCATCCCGTGGGGCAAGTCACTGAGGCGCTGCTCCAATGGTGGTACCGGCAGTCACTGGAGGACGGGCAGGGGTTGTCTGTCGAGCTTAAGCCCACCTTTACGGAACTCTGCGATGGCAGGATTGAAAAATATCGGCATGGGCGTGTCTTGCTTGCGGCCCATGTTATTGCATTGTTCCGGGTTGACCGTGACTGGGCCACGGAACACTTGCTGCCTCACTTTGAATGGCAGCTCTCTGAGCATGAAGCTCGCGCAGCTTGGGAGGGGTTTTTGTGGTCGCCCCGCCTATACCGCCCTCTGATGGAGGTGCTGAAGGGCTCGTTTCTGGATTCCTCTCGTCACTATGAAGCGTTGGGCAAACATCGTGTGCAATACGCCTCACTTTTGACCTATGCCGCACTGGATCCGGGCGATACATTCACGTCCTCCGAGCTTGCTGGCGCTGTCCGCGCACTTCCTCCAGAAGGATTGCGGTACGCCGCAAATGCGTTGGTTAATGCTCTGGAAGGAGCGGGCGATCAACGTGCGGTCTATTGGGCGAACCGGGTGACCCCCTTTATCAACAACCTCTGGCCGAAAGGCCAGGACGTTATGACACCGGTAATTGCCGAAACCCTGTCTCGTTTGTGCGTAGCGGCAGGCGGTGCATTCCCTGCGGCTATGGAGATGCTTCGTGCGTGGTTACAGCCATTGGGTCATCCAGACACCGCGGTGCGTATGCTTCATAAAGCGGACCTTTGCAGGATTTTCCCTGAACACGCCTTGGATTTTTTGAGCCTGTTGATTGGTGAGCAAACCCAGTGGCCACCCACCGATCTTTCCAAGTGTCTGGAAGCCATCCGAACCGCTGCGCCAGCGTTGGAGGCGGACCTACGGCACGAGCAGTTGCTGAATTTCCTACGCATGCATGGAGGGGGATGACAAATGCTGCAGTCAATCGCAAGGCTGCGAGCAGCTATGTGAAACCCAATTCAGGCTATCCACCGCAAAAACCCGGCCATGGCCGGGGTTTTTATGCGTCTGGGCGGCTATGGATAGTGAGTGGGAAACAAGTCAATGGTGATCGCGGATTACAACCGCGAGGAACGGGGCGCAGGTGGCGCCCAGCCGCTTAACATCCTAGGCAGGGCTCACCGGTCACTCCCATAAACCTGCTGGAATAGCTCGGCATACCCACTCCGATCCCTGTCGAGTTCCGCTGCCCATTCTGCGCGGGCCTTTATCAGCTCATCAGAGTCGAATGAGTAAACCACTTGGTATGGGCACCTTCAGCTCGACTTTTTTACTGCGCAAGGTCATTGCGTTCTGCTGCATCGAACTCTTGATGTCCCTGAAACCCGACTCGATCTCCCAGCGCTCCTGATAAAGCTTGGCAACGGCCTTGGTGTTGTAGGTCTTGGCCGGCAACCCGCTTGCCACCAAACACTTCATTGAGAGAGTTCCTAGGATTCTAGGCGCGACTACAGATTTCTCTTGATAACGCTTGGAATTCCAAGTGTTACCGGCCTGCGAGCGCTGTGCCCACCCTCATCTGTTGGGTGGTGCCGTCGGTGCGCTGAGGTAGCAGAATGGAATAAAAGGCTACACTATCCGAGATCTGGTCAGGGGTATTAGCCATGCGCACCACTTATAGTAAAAGCCAGGCTCGCCGCCGTCTGCTGGTATTGGTTGCGCAATGGCAGACGCGTTCGTCATCACCCAGAAAGGGAAAGCGGCTTGCCTGCTAGTACAGGATGAAAAAACAGGGCGCACAGTTTGAAAAGCCTGACTCTACGACCCCTAACCCAAAAACGGACAGAGTCTTAATGGCAGCGAAATCCCCTCACTGCGAGTAGGTTTATCAAGCATCAACAGTCATTGCGGGCGTAGATTGAGTGCGAAGTCCATCGAATCTTGCGGAAAGAGGGAGAAGAGTAATCAGATTTTGAAAGGCGATGTTGCCAGTTTGGCTAACAGTTTATTAGACGACTAAGGGGCAATTCGCGTTGCCTTAAGGTCGAGGTCAATTGCATTACCTCACCGAACCCTAGGGCCTCCCATTTCGTGCAAACCCCAACCTTGAACGATTGCTCACTCAGACCATTGAGGTCGTTATTCGCGCCGGCGAGCTACTGATTGCCGAGTGGGCGAGAGTGGACGGACCTCGGGGTCAAGGTGAAAAGGCCGCCGTAGACGAAGAAATCGAACAGTTCTTACATCATCACCTACTGAAGCTGCTTCCTTGCGACTTCTGGGGAGAAGAGACCGGACATCTTCTGACGGGCCACCCATGGTGCTGGGTCGTTGACCCGAACGACGGGACGGCAGATTTTCTCAAGGGGCTCAAAGGCTCATCCCTTTCCATCGGTCTATTGCACAAACAGTCGCCGGTATTAGGTGTGGTGTATGCCCCCGTCACCGTTGAGGGAACGCCTGATTGCATTGCTTGGGCAGAAGGGATGGCCGAGGTGAGCCGCAATGGACAGTCGGTCACGTCACGGCTTACTACCAAAACGTTGTCGAGCGACGAGTTCGTGATGGTCAGTGCCGCTGCAATCTATAAGCCTGAACTTAATAGCAAGCTCTGCCAACCTAGCACTTTTGTAGCAATGCCATCAATTGCCTACAGACTCGCCAAAGTCTCCGTCGGGGAGGGGGTCTGTGGCGTTTCTCTTTATCCGGTTTCTGCACATGACGTTGTCGCGGGCCACGCACTCTTGAGAGGAGCGGGCGGCGTTTTATTTGATGAGCGAGGCGAAGTAATCACATACGCTACTGAAGCCAATATGCAAACGGTATCGCAACGCTGTTTCGGTGGTTCCGTGGAAGCGTGCCGCGTTTTGCTGGCGCGTGAGTGGGATCTTATTTTCACTTAATCCCCAACCAACTCGCTGCCCAACTTATTCGAGCAACTGGTATCGCTTTTACTTGACCGATCAAACTGCACACAGTTCGCAAGCGCCCGACCGGAAACCTCTCGAATGAATTTCCGAAAACCCAGGCGTCAATTAGAGGTTCGCTTACGTTTTGAATCCAAATTTAGGCAGGACCTCCCCATTCCAGCGCTTGAAGTACCCGACGAACCTGCTTGCCTCCAATCTCAGTCCCACAGAGCAGTACTGGCGTATCTCCGCCGAGGGCTTTGTTTGATTTGGACATCCAGCATGCGGCCATGTTTCTATTTTGGAACACCTGTTCAGCCAAATGGCAGACCACGGCAACTCGATCTAGCCGTTCTGATGCGACGGAGCTAAGGGGCTTTTGTTCACGGCTGCGTCGCTTGAACGTGGAGATTGACGCGTTGAGGAGCGTCTCCAAGCTACGCCCCTGAAGGTCAAAAGCTATGCGAACCACCTGGAAAAGCTGAGCAGAAAACCCTGATTTGATCTGGAGCAATCGCTCGGATTCCTTAAGCAAAACGCGATTGGCGCTGAAATCCCAGAATGCGGCGATAGCGGCATCACGCATTTCGCCTTTCTTGTTTAGCTGACGCCGAGCGGTCGTTGGGGTATTCATTGGTTCAGTATGGATAAGCAACGGGAATCTTGGATAGAGCCTTCCGGGAATGGGGCCCGTCATCAAAAACCATTCAGAACAAATCGTGTGCGAATTTAGGCCTGCTTTCAACGTGCAATTGTAGAGCTGAATACAGGCCCCGAAGCTCCGAAAGGCAAAGTGTCGCTATGTTCCTCTATTCGTCCTGCCAAGGCCACGTCATCTCGCGTTGGAAAGTGCCGTAACAAAAACTTAGCATCACGCCTGACTCGATCTGGTAGGGAGTTATCACGGCTTAACTCAACTAGAAATTCGCGGGTCTGCACCACCGCGCGGGAACGCTCGTCTGGCATCGTCATTATTCATCTCCATAAGGACGGATGCGTCGCTCCGCTACAGCCTGCTGCGTTGGCCATGAAATAGCATGACGGAGTGCGGCCTGCATCCAGGTAGGAATCTCACAGTCCGCGAGTTGCTTGAATTCACACGGAGCCATTTTAGCTTTGATACTGGCTATGACCGTGCCACTCACGCCTTTTTTGCCTAAGTAGAGGAGGGCGCAAAGCGCTAATCCGACGATCGTGCCAGCATGCTGTAGTTTTGGGGGGCAACGTGGAGCAAGCGTATGCGCTTCGCCCCAACTGTCACCTCGCGGCTAGCGCCACTCGTATAATAAACCGGTCTGATCTGCATCTGAGTGCTCAATCCGAATACCTGACAGCCTCTGCACCATGTACCTGAATAATCTCACCATTATGTCTAGCGATTGCTTGGAGGACTGACTTAGTACTTGGTCGCACATAACCAGTGAAGTGACTCAGCTTTGATCGCATGTAAATACCACGACTCAATCGCTCCAGCTCACCTGATGCAGCAAGGCGAGATAAGGCTTTCGCCACAGCTCCTTGCGAACCTAGATTAGCAAAGCGATTGATACTGAAAGGCTGCGCTTTCGGGGTGCACTTGAGGCGTTTGACGATAGTGGCGGTAACAGACATGACGCACCAGTTTTGAGCGTTTGAAGCGGTGCTGCAACGATTTAGGCTTAGCAGCCTTGTGGTCGATGTCAGTCGCGCTTTTTTTGTACTACTGGAAATAGAACCCTAACGCTTTTTAGGTTCACCTCGGTGTTCACCCCCAAGTGCGTGTAAGTGCGATCAGAAACCTTGAAAAGCGGAACCCGCTCCCCCTGTGGATTAATCGCCTCACTTGCCTCAAGGAGCGGCTCCATTTTCCAATGACCGGTTTCATTTACGAAACCAGGAGTGACGTACTGAATGGATCGCACCCGAAATGACTCATGTTGGACCTTGAGAATGTCTTTCAGTGCCTCAAATGAGGACACCATGAGCATTTCCCCAACGAATTCCTTACCGTATCGAACGTGTGCTTCGAGATAAAACCAGGGGATCATTACCGTCTGCCGCATGTACGGACGCCCCAGAAAATCAGCATTGAAAAGGCTGGAAATTATAGTCGGCCCTTCATAATCCGTGTTCATCGCTGGTACCTCAGCATCTCGAATGAACAATATATGTTGTAGTCATATATTGCGCAATGTCGCCTTATCGTTCCTTTTGTGAGACAGCAAAATGGAACTGAAAGTAGCATTTGGGGCGACGCTCCGACAGGCTCGCCTTCGGAAAGGCCTGACTCAGGAGCATTTTTCGTTGGTAAGCAGCCGCACCAATGTCAGTTTGCTTGAGCGTGGAGGTACCAGCCCGACGCTTGTAAAGCTCGAGGAGTTGTGCAGCGTTTTGGGGGTTCATCCTGTCAGCCTGGTAGCGGCGTGTTACATACGAAAGGAAAACATCACGGATCTCAAAGCGTTTCTAGCTCAAGTGCAGAAAGACCTGAAAGCCATTGATACCTGAAAATCTATTGACCGCAGGTTCCGTGGCTCAGCGGATCTTCGTGGCACAAGGAAGGATAAATTTGGCTGGTGGTGGGACGCGGGGGGGGCGGCGGGCAACTCATCGCAGCGTGGCCCGATAAAACCGGAATTTGCAGGGGCAAACCCGAACCTGTTGTGCGCCGGTACCAATCCCAAGTCGCGTGAACGCGCTTGGGATTGGCGCGTTGCGGGAACCGACACGAGGATCACAAGAAAATCGGCGGGGCTGGGATGAGCCAAGGAGATTTTGAGAAAAATATGGATCCCAAAGTTAAATCAACTAAATAGTCGTTTAGTTGAGTTGATTAGTGTTCTCTGTATACAGACTGTTAAGGTGCCTTTGGCGGGTGCTGATGCATAGACTATCCTTAATAGCACAAATCAATCGTCAGACATGACGCTTAGATGAGCTCCAACCTAATCTAGCAGGTGCTAAAAATGGAGACGCCCGTGGAAATTTGCACGTTTGAGCTCGACGTTATTTTGGTAGATGAGGCGAAGAAACTCCTGCCGAACCCAATGATTACGGTCGCTATCGACAGTGAAACGAAAGTAATAAAAGGGGCCAACATTTCGAATGGCAAACCCCGGAGTTCGAACAGCATTACGGAGCTTTAAAGTCCTGGGCGCTAGGAGAATCAAGGATAACACGCCGATTCAGTAATGCAGGACGAGCATTTGGTGGCAGAAAAGCTCCACAAGCTTCAATCGAAAGGTGGCACCGTTAATCTGCAGCATCCACATGTAAATCAGCCGGCGTTTGTCTTTACAGACGTGGCAGCCCTTGAAATCAGCGCACGAGCTCAAAGCTAAACGCCGCAGATTTCACACAGCGAAGTGCTTGCAGGGATCCTGTAGCGTAAGAAATGCAATAAACGAGTAAGCTGTGACCCAAACCAAGCAAATCGAGGGCAATGTTTTGGATTCATTGTACATGATGTAAATCGGGCATTACACGTCGGCAAAGGCGGTGCCAGTATCTGTGGCGTTCTAGGAACTCCAACCTACGACTGCTTGAAAAAACGATAATTGCTTAATCAAGACTCTCTGATACTGCTCACAACAGTATGTAATTTCACCATTATTGTTTTTATCCGCAAATTTATCGTTTTTAAAGCGACACGACAGCTACTGGCCCCCACGCAAGAATACGAAGGTTCGCATAATGTATATTATGTTAAATGATGTGTCTGAGCGGAACTTCCTCCAAGACCCACTCTTGTATTCATGAAAAACGAAGCTCATGAACACAACCGGTTTGCAGCCAGCTTCTCCTACGGGCATCGAAGGACTCTATAAATCTCTGAAATCACCTGCATCGTTGCATCTGTCACCGTCGCGTTTTGCGGACACTTTCACCCCCTCAAAACCTGGAGCCCTCTATTTACATGGCCTCCAGCGCTTCGGCGTTGCTCAAATAGGCCTTCAATCCTTCGAAATACGGACACTTTTGCTCCTGTGCGTTTTCCCTAACCCATTGATTTCTCTAGGCGTCAGGATGAAACGATCGTTCGAACCGTTGCTCTTAATTCTTCCGCTATCTGGACACTTGTGACAAGTTCAGCGAGGGTGACTCCGTCCCTACAGGCCACGAAATCCGAGGCTCCCAGCGCTTTTTGCACATAATATGGACATTTTCCGAGTCGTGAGTCGAATCGCATAATGTGGACACTTTCCGGGATTTCGCGCGTTTTCGGCATCAGCAACGCTACCTCCGACAACGCGAACTGAGTGTTGGTTGATGACCTCAAGGGCAGATTCACCGGGGCCTGCAAGCCAGCCTGGCCTGCAGGCCCCCATTTCGGTGTTGTAGTATTCAGCTAGCCATAGAGTTTTTTTGCGCGGATCCGACAATAACGTGGACACTTTCCGAAGTCCCAGCTGGGCGCTCATGATGCAGAAATACGACTGGGTTGAGCCCTTTGCCGAGCTACCAGGAGAAGACGCCGCTTCTGAAAACGCTGAGTGGCCGCGCAGGCCTCTCTGACCGGCAGGTGCGCGCACTTCTCCAAGCTGTGTTCGACAACGCGCTGGTACGCATGCGCGATGAAGGACGCGAGCCCTACGAAATGGATAGTCTGCGGGTGGCATCGTCTCATTGGCTCCGCCATACCTCGGCGACGTTCGACGCGCCGTTCAGAAACGCCAAGGATTTCCAGTACGACCTGCGCCACTCGAACCTGGCAACGACTCAGAACACTTATTCACTCGCATGATCAAGAACGGGCACTGTCCGTGAAGCGATTGGGGGCGCGGGATAGAGGTTAGTGTTTATGGCGGCTAAATCTAAGGAGTACAGATGTACTCCTTAGCCTCAGTTACGACATCCAACGATCCTTCGCCACCGGCCTGCACCATTCGCTTAAGGCATACCACTCACCACCCTCCCAGTCGGAGCGTGCAATCGATTCCGCGCCAAAGCCCTCCTCTACTAACGCTACGTTCTCGATTCTATTTCATGAGCCGCCGGCGTTAACGACACCAGAGGTGTCGGGCGCTCCGCCACCCTCTTCTTCTCTCTACTGCTCACCAACCATGGGCCGCATAATAAGTTCTGGGATACCTGGCTCTCGCTACGCAGGGGAAGCTGATCGCCCTGGCATAATCCAGAAGCCCCCACCTGTTCACCACACTACCCCCCAATCCCGGCAGCCTGTTGGCGATGCAGCCGCCAGGTCTGTCGATAAACTACGTGAATATGTTCCTGAAACAGAAATCGTGGGAGTCAGCGGATCCTACTCTGTAATCGTGCGTGATGAGCAAATCCCAGAACCCTGGAAGACGCGTTTCGAAGAGGCAAGTACCGGCTCTAATCGATTGCGGCAAGGCTGTTATGCGAGTGATTGGCGGCGTTTTTTACGACTATGGTCAGAGGGTGCCTGGGGGATACAGCCTATCAAAAGTCCGCCTTACGGATCTCACACAAGAACGCCCTTCTCCAGTTGGCCGATTAGATCGAAGACAGCTTTCGTTTCCACCCTCGTCCTCATCATATCTAGAGGACGCTTTGAACCTAGCCCACGAACCGGTTTGCTCATCCACTCCGTTGCAGCGGCGACATTGTTTTCGAAAAGGGGAAGTGTTTTCTCGAAGACAGCTACCAATGCAACCAGGCGGTCGCTTTCTAAGGTGTTGAACCGCCCTGCTTTCGCTCTACGCGCCAACGTCGAGGGCGCTATGCAGATAAGCCTTGGAGATAACGCCTCGTTGCACCTGCAGGAGGCTCGCTATTCGTTCAAGGTATTGGAATGGCAGTCCTTCGTGAACCAGGTCATAAAGCACGGTGTCGCGTGATGGCAGTCCGAAGGTCATCCAAACGCTATGTGGGATCTGGGCTCCTGGCTGGTATTCCTTGATCGATGACAGCACTTTCATCTCCTTTTGATAGACCTCAGGCTAGCCGGGCCAAGGGCCCGAATCAGCGATATACCATCTCGGCGGCGGGCACCACTTTGCGACTTGCGAAAGCAGCGCATGACAAGCACTTCCCCCACGGATATTGTCAGGGGTATGAACGACTCAGATCCTACCTCATCCATTCCGACGATCCACTCTGGCAACGAGTCGGAGCGCACCGACGCCTCGGAAAATGATCAGGTGATGTTCGAGTTTCTGTCGTTGCAGGATGACGACATCCGGAATCACCCTGAAAAACTGATCGCCCTCGACTCAACACTCCTGTCTCGCCTCGATTCCTTGGTCGGCGGTATTGAGGTTGACATCAATTCCCCGCTTTCAGCGGATGATGAGTGAAGCGATGCTTGTTTACGATTTTCACGCAGATGACTGAGCGCTGGCTCCTCCCCACCCTTCCCGATTCGATTCCTGCATCGACACTGGCGCGAGCAGATGAGCTTGAAAGAAGTTCTGCCTTCCTCGCTGGCCTTGTCGCCCCGGAGACAGCTGCATGCTTGAGCGAGCATATTAAAATCACCAACGCTCATTACTCGAGCGGGGTTGATGGGGAGCCTTCTGAGCCAGAGGTTTTGAATCGGGCGTTCATACTTGAGCATCATCAGAGCGCCTTTGGTGAAATCCCGGAGCTTCGTCGACGTATCGTTGCGGTCTTGTGTCAGCACTATCAGCTTCTCCATAGGCCAACACACCGTGATGGCATCCAAGCTTTTGCGCGGGCGATTACATTCGAGCATTTCGCACTGCTTGGACTTCAGCCACACCTGTGGTCGCTTTCGCGAGGCCTGGTTCGAAGGCTCAACGAATATCAATCTGCTACAGGCATGAATGATCTCATGAAGACAGATGGGCTTGAGGGTGCTCAAAAGCGCATAGGCGGTGGGCAGCTAGCTTTCATCGACTTCATGCTTGATGTCTGCAATGAAGAAGCGGACTACATGACTAACGCACTGAGTCGTCACCAGCTTCGTGAGTCCGTCACTCATGCCTACAGAGTAAACTGGAGACTTTCGGAAGCAGGCGTCAGCCCGAAAACGATGCCGGCGCTCCTTGCGCTGTTAATCCAAGGCTCATTACCCCGCATCGAATTCGTAACGTTTACCGGTCTCCCGCCCGAAGCAGCGAGCGAGCAGCTCAACCGACTGCTCATCCTTGGCATCCATGCCGACTATCATCACAATGGAGGCAGCCAACCGGGCATAGGTAATGAATTGACACAGCCTTTTTACCTGGCTGACTTCGGGCTCCGCCCTCATCGCCGTCTCCGTTTACGTGGTATTGGAAGCAGTCATTATGAAGGCATGCACTCAGCCCTGCCAATGTGATGCAGTCCCAAAACTGCGCCAATTCAATCATCAGAGCGAAGGCGCATGGCGTTCAGATCTCAAGATCTCAGATCTCCTCAACCTGCCCTGAAAGCTCTTCCTTGAGCTTCGGTATATTCTAGGCTGTCTGATTTTAAGGGCGCTGTTGCTCCGCTTTGCGTATTCCCTCAGCCTCTCGACTATGACCTTCCGCGAAGGCGTTTTTACACATTCTGAACCGCAAGCGAAAATCGCAAGAACGATCAAATGCCCGCCATGTTCATTTGCTAACGTTGCTCCAACTTTCAAGGAGTGTCGTCATGCTGAACATTGAAAAAGCCCTGTGGTACATCGAGGTGGAGTTGGGATCCGACCTGGATCTTGGACGTATTGCGCGCCATTGCAACATGTCTCCCTTTGCGCTAGCCCGTTTGTTCGCGCTGTCGACGGGCTGGCCGGTGATGCGTTACATCCGCGCGCGGCGTTTGAGCCAGGCGGCGCTGGCCTTGCGTCGGGGGGCACCGGATATCCTGCAAGTGGCGCTGGATGCTGGCTACGGATCCCATGAAGCTTTTACGCGTGCCTTCTCCGATCAGTTCGGGGTCACCCCGAAACAGGTTCGCGAGCAAGAGGATGAGAACCTGCCACTGGTAGAGCCTTTACGTATGAAAGAAAGGAAGCTCGTAACACTGTCTGAGCCCCGCTTTGAAACCAGAGCCGAGTTCGTCGTTGCGGGTATGGGCGAACGTTTTACCTTCGATAGAAACGAAGGCATCGTTGGTTTGTGGCAAGCCTTCGTTCCTTACATAGGGCGAGTGCCTGGCCAGATAAACAACTGGAACTATGGGCTGTGCTGCAATCCTGCGGAGGATGGTAGCTTTGAGTACATTGCCGGCACCGAGGTGTCCCACGTCGACGCGCTTCCTCCTGCTTTTCGACACTTCAGGATTCCTCAGCAAAACCATGTCGTGTTTCGGCATCAGGGCCATATCTCGACGATCCATCAGACGTTCTTCACCATCTTCAATCAATGGCTGCCTGAGTCTGACTACGAGCTTGCCGATGCCCCTGAGTTCGAGCAATACAGTTCTGATTTCGATCCATCACAGGGGAAGGGTTACGTGGATGTATGGATACCGCTTGCCTGCCGTTAGCCATCCGAATCATCGGATAGACACCTGCTATAAATCGATTAATCAAAACACGGCGTATGGAGTCCACATCCATGACCTTTAACTGGCACAGTGACCAGCTCAAACGAAATACCAACGTCTGTGAGAGTTATAAAAATACGCAGAATGTACGCAGATTCATGATGGAGCACTGCGGCGCGGGCTTTAAATTTGACAGGGATTTTATGGCCTGGGTACGTAATGGAGTCACTAAAACCATGGGGGATGTCGTCGATGAGTGGGCACGACGACATCGTGATGCCAATTGAGTAGCTGCGTTCGCTGCTCGATTCAATGACTGACTATGGTCGAAGCCAGGCATTCGAATGGACGAGAGCCTGATGAACCATCCAACTTCAATATGCTAGATTCGCCGCTCAATTGGTATGACAAGGAATGTTCGCTCATGAAATTTGGCTACATGATTATCTACGTCCCGGACGTTGCAGCCTCACTCCAGTTTTTTTCATCAGCCTTCGGGCTCAACATTCGATTCCTCCATGAATCCGCAACCTATGGCGAGCTCGAAACAGGAGAAACGGCACTGGCCTTCGCCGCCGATGAACTGGCCGCGATGAACTTCAACACTGGCCATGTCCCAGCGCACTCTTCCCCAAAACCGCTAGGCATTGAAGTCGGCCTGGTGACAGAGGACGTTTCAGCGGCTCATGCCAGAGCGTTGAAAGCGGGCGCCACCGAAATCGCAACTCCCAGCACCAAGCCCTGGGGGCAAACCGTATCCTACGTTCGATGCCCTGACGGGACGCTGGTAGAACTCTGCACACCCGTACAGTAGTATCCCACCACGCTAGGTATCGGTGACTCGGTATCGTCGCTACAGAAATGCTGGCGGCACACGTGTAATGAAAAAGAGCCGCCAGCCAGTCATGGAGTGAGTCCTATCACGCATCGTGCCCGTTGAGATTGATGGGTGGTATCTCAAGTTTTCAAAGACTGCGACACCCTGATTTACTGCAGCAATGCATGTCGCCTGACCGACGATTCGGATCTCTTGAAACTTGGCAACGCTATGGGACTGATCCAGTCGAGCTCTTGAGTGGTTGATCGACCGCTCTGCTACCCATTGAGCGCCTGCATTCAAAATCAGAGCTGAACGCTCACCCTCTGCTCAGTGGTGTCAGGCAACGCCAGGGACATTTGTTCCCATGCCCGACGGCAGGAACGGTCGAATTTCATCGATTTCTGCGCTGCTAAGACGCAACTCAGAGGCTGCAATCAGGCCGTCTACCTGTGCCGGACGGCGGGCACCAACAATGGCGCCCGTCACTACCGGTTTGCGAAGAACCCAGGCGATCGCGACCGCAGCAGCACCCACCCCGTGCCTTTCTCCAATGCGTGCCATGACGTCAACCAATGCCAGGTTCGCACTCAAACGGGGCTCCTGGAAGTCAGCACTTCGGGCCTTGCGCCAATCGTCTTCGGGCAGTTGCGAGATGCGTTCGCGCGTCATGCTGCCGGACAGTAGCCCCGATTGAAGCGTGGAATAGGCAAGGACACCCATCCCGGCCTGCTCACAAAATGGCAGGACGTCCTTCTCGATGTCCCGCATCAAGGCGGAGTACGGCGGCTGGAGCGAAACGATCTCTGTCACCACCTGCGCCCGCTTGAGTTGAGCGACATCGAAATTCGATACACCGATAGCGCGAATTTTTCCTTGATCACGCGCGGCTGCCAAAGCCGAAAGCGCCATTTCAATACCTTCACTGCTTGCGCCGGCAGGGAAAGCAGGCCAGTGGATCTGATAAAGATCGATAGTCTCGACTTGAAGCCGGCGCAAGCTTGCGTCGATCTCGGCGAGCAAGGATTGCGGGGCCAGTGAGTGCGAAATCGCCTTCGTGACCGGGTCCCAGACCAGGCTACCTTTGGTGAACACCAAAGGACGCCGCGAGGCCGGCACCCGCCGCAGCAATTGCCCCACTAAATGCTCCGCATGGCCCAAGCCATAAACCGCAGCGGTATCAATCCAGTTCACACCGCGTTCGACCGCATATTCAAGTGCGCCCAGGCTGTCCTTGTCATCCTGCGCTCCCCAACTGTACTCCCAACCGGTGCCGGCGATTGCCCATGTCCCAAGGCCTATAGGCGAAATCAGAAGATCCGATGATCCAAGACGATTCTTTTGCATAGCGACCTCTCCACCAATGATGTGAGAAGTATCCGGGAGGGATCTCATGACGATAAGATAGGTAATCGGATTTGAACTACTGAAAGACACTCATGAGTAATCACCCCGATCTCTCTGAACTCGCTGCCTTTGCCGCCGTCGCTCGCCATCGCAGCTTTCGCAAGGCCGCCGACGAGCGTGGCGTTTCGGCTTCCGCGTTGAGTCATGCGATGCGAGCGCTGGAGGCACGCCTGGGCATCAGACTGCTGAACCGAACCACTCGTAGCGTGACCCCGACCGAGGCCGGCCAGCAGCTATTGTCGACGCTGGTCCCGAGCCTGCACCAGGTTGCCGATACATTGGCGCAATTGACCTCGATGCAGGAAGTGCCCGTTGGCAAACTTCGCCTCAACGTGGCACGTCCGGCGGCTCGCATCGTGTTTGCGCAAATGCTCGCGCCCTTCGTGGCCAGGTATCCACGTATTCAGTTGGACCTGATCACCGATGATGGTTTAACCGATATCGTGAACGGCGGGTTTGACGCTGGAGTCCGCTTTGGTGAAAGCCTGGCCGGCGACATGATCGCAGTCCCAGTTGGCACACCTCAATCGTTCGTGACCGTAGCTGCGGATGTATATCTGGCCGCGAAGGGGATCGCGCACGCCCCCCGCGACTTGCTCGACCATGCGTGCATTGCCAGACGTTTTCCCAGTGGCAAACTTTACGCCTGGGAGTATCAAGCAGACGGTCAACCGATACGTTTGTCCGTCACAGGCCCGCTCATTCTGGAAGACGATGCGCTGATGATCCAGGCGGCGAAAGATGGCGCCGGTATTGCCTATGTCTACGAGGAGCTGGCGCGCGATGAAATCCGAAGCGGGCATCTCAGAGAAATACTCCAGGAATGGAAAGCACCGCCAAGCCGATTCTTTCTTTATTACTCCAGTCGGCGCCATGTGCCACCGGCCTTGAAAGCGCTCATCGAATTCATCAAAGCGGGTGACTTGCGAACCTGATTCAGAACTAACGCTACCGGCAGCTGTGGATCGAGTGGCGTCCGAGCACCTTAGTATGAAATTCAGGATCACTGGCCTAAGTCTATTTGACTGCTTCGGGTCGGATGCAGACTCTCGCGACTGGCAACAATCGGCTGTGGACATGCCATTGCTTTCCATCACCCTGCGCTAGCCTTGGGACTCAGCTAAAGTACTGATTCATGGAGCTTAGAGACGAGCAATGAAACTGAACCACAGGCCGGTGAAGGCTAACGACGTAAAAATGATCTGCGGCTTTCCTCAGAACGCTCAAGAGTTGTTTTTCATGTTTCCGAAGGCGCACTTCCCGCTAACGGAAACGCAGTTGATTACCGCGATCTCCCAACGCTTCGACTCTACCGTCGTGGAGATCAATGGGACTGTCGTTGGGTTCGCCAATTTCTATCGAGCTGAACGCAATGGCGTTTGCTGTATCGGCAATGTCATCGTCTCGCCGAGCGCTCGGGGCGAAGGAGTGGCCACGTTTATCGTAGAGACGATGACCGGCTTGGCATTCGAGCGTTACGGAGCCAACGAGGTGCAGATTTCCTGTTTCAACGAAAACACGGCAGGGCTGCTGCTTTACCCCAAGCTTGGGTTTGTGCCTTATGCCATTGAGGAGCGACCTTCTTTGGGAAACGGCCGTTCGGCCCTCATACACATGACGCGTAGCAGAAGCTCGACAGGTTGAATACACAGTCGATTGTTACCCTGGAAGACAGGCAGAAATCGGCCAGGGGCGGTCGCTGGGATAAAGCTGAAACAACCAAAATCTACTTCCCTTCAAGCTTTCGTTTCAGTCGCCCGAGATCACTATTGACGATCAACTTATGGGCTAGACCTACCGGCAACATGTAGATGCGCCCAAAGACGTTATGCGTTACGACAGATGATGTGATCGTGAACACTCGATCTGTTATCGAAAGGCAAATCATGACATCCAGATGCCGGTCACGTTCGGTCAGAACCAGTATGTCGGGGGCACTATGCTCCACCAGAAAGAAATCCAGCTGTTCGCCAGCGTGTACTGTCTCTCGCCTAGCGCCGGAGAACCCGCCGATCCGCTTCACTCCAAATAACGAGGAAATCGCGTCCCTCGTTCGGAAAGCTAGCCGCATGAACAGTCCCGGTTCGGCCGTCATGATGTTCCAAGCGTCAAGAGTGGTTATTTCAACAGGGAGCGGAACCGACCTACTGTCATAGTAATCAAGATCGGACAGTGCACGCAGAGTGTGAGCAGGTGATGTGGTAGCCAAACATTATCTCCTTCAGTGGCCCGACTGCCATTCCCGATAAAATCGGAAGCTGATTAGCATGTAGCCATGCTACGTCATGATTACCCCAAATCTCCCTTAGCTGTTCGCTGGGTGAACATCTGACGGCTACAGGCCGGTATGGGTCGATTGCTGTCTGTGCGCAAAGAGACGAAGTACCGGCAGCCCTTCCGCGATAAGCTCCTCGACCAGTTTCTGGTGGAAGCCAGTGGCGCTCGAATAGTGATTGATGACAATCCCTTCGTCGACTAGCGACTCGTTCTGGTCGGTCTTGAGATCTGCCACTTGTGTCCGCACCTGGTTAAGAGCATGGCGAGCCAAGGTATCGCAATCGAATAGAATCAAAACCGCATCCGCCGCGATCAGTGCATTGAACGCATAGAAATTCATTGCGGAGGCGTATCGATGTACCTCCGGTCGGAGTCTGGTGCCACTTCGTCGAGCAGCCGGCGCAGTTTATTTATCTTGAATTTGGCTTCCAGCTTGCAGCGCCGGCAACCACAGTCAGGTATGTATTAGCAGCTTCAGTAAACCTTCCACATCAGCTAGCGCTGGAGCATGGGCTCCGGCATGGCGGCACGATATGGATGCACAAGCTGCTGAAAATCGCAGGCGTTCTCTCAAGTCTGCGATCCCCAGCAACTCCGCAGCCAGCCAACCAGCCATACAAGCGTCTCCGGCTCCAACCGTGTCTTCCACCTTCACGGCAATAGCCGGCTGATCGAGTTGGCTGTCCGGGGTGTGGAGAATCATCCCGTGTTCCCTCGGGTAAAAAGGATCTGCGCTTGAGAATTAAGAGCGCGAAGCTCATCCATTGCCTGGCGTTCTGTCAGCCCTGGATAAATTTGCCGAAGGTCTTCGTCGGAAAGCTTAATCATGTCAGCAAGGGTGGTCATCGTAGGGAAGGTCTGCTCCCGATAATGGCTATCCATTAAATTGCGCCAGTTCGGATCATAGCTAATCCGTTTACCGGCTTCTTTGGCCTGCTGAGCAATTTTAACCAGCCTGTCTGCGAGTGGCTGTCGAGCCAAACTGATGCAGCTGAAATGACACAGCTCTGCTTGGTTGATCCATCCTTCTGGCATCAGATCTGGATCAAAAAACAGATCGGCATCTCCAGCAAAAAAGTATCTTGGAGGACGGCTCGATGGAACGATGGCGACCAAAGGATCTCGGTCTACCCGTTGGATAAACCTCATATCTAATGCTGCCGCTTCCGACTGCGAAACTATCTCGTCACCCAGTGAATCTATGCTCACAGCCCCAGCAAAAGCGCTGCTAACACCCAAGCGACTTAGCGCTCGTGCAACGTTCCAGGGAGCACCACCTGGGTAGCCCTTCCACTGTCCAGGAGTGCCTTGGACAAGGTCGGTCAGGGCTTCGCCAAATACTACTGCGCGAGGCAATACCATCGTCATTTCCTCAATTTTTTGTCGTAGGGATAACCGCTGGTTGATCAGCTTTGACCGGTAATCAATTACTCAATACGCTTGGTGAAAAGCAGGAATCGATGAGCTGAAGGCGTGTTGGCCGACGCGTTCAAACATTAAAACCAGGTTTCCATTTGTATTCCGTATTGCCATACACCTCCGGCGTTGAAGTCCGTCATGCCAAAGGAGTCTGTGGTACTGAATCTGTCCAGATCCGAAGACCAGTTCATGAAGCTTGCGAACACTCGCAGTTCGGGACGAGTGAGCAGGTCTCCAACGTCAGGTTTGAATGTCGGGGCGATCGTGAATTTCCAGAAGTTACCGTCGACCGCATTACGTTGTAGATAGCCCTTCGGGTCGAGGTTCATGGTTTGCCAGCTCATTTCGTAGGCCATCTCGAAATTGCTGTTGATTTTATTGGCCAAACGCACGTTCAGGGTCAGCCAGCGGTAGTCGTCACCCTTGACGTATCTATCCTTGCTCTGTTCGGCCAGCAAGCTGGGCCCGATGCGCCAGTCAGGCGCAAGGGATGTTTCACCGTAAAGTGCCAGACGCAGAGCGCGGGCATCCTCAATCAGTTCACCATCCGAGCCGACGTTCTTGACCTCTGCCCCCAGACCTTGCCCATAGAGCAGCGCCGTTTTGAAGAAGCCTTCTCTGCCGAAAAAATTTTTCTGGTGATTGGCCAGCATGGTGTGCAAGCCGGAATCCGCAGGCGTCAAACCCGCTTTATTGGTGCGGGTACCGAAATCGTTTTTCTTTGCGCCGATGCCATTGAACATCCACTGCCACTGACCATCGTCGAAGAACTGGTTGGAGGTCAGGATGTAGCTTGCCACATCGGCATTGATACCTCCTTGACTGAAATCCCCGTAGCTACGCCCAATCAAGGAGTAATTCGAGCGCCAATTCTTGTTCATCTGCATATCGTAGATTCCACCGCCGGTGCCGGCCAGGTAGACGACGTCCGAGTCCAGCCAGTGGATATCGAAATTATCTCTATCGAATCGCTTACCTGCCCACAGGGTGGCGTTCTCGAACACTGAATTGCCCTTGAATGCAGCGACATGGTCGAGCGCTGTGAATACCTGGCGCACGTTCAGTTTGCTTTCGTCGGCCGTCCAGTCATTGGAACTTTCCACACCGTCGGCGATGGAGACCGTGAATTTGGAACGGGTGCCGTTTTGCGCATAGATTTCTTTCGACAGGTCTATACGCATGTAGGTGTCGTCTTCGTTACCGAGTCGCCCGACTGCACCACCAACCGAGCCGGCCGGAGTTGTATAAGGGCCGCCACGACCACCACCAAGCCCCTCGTCGATCAGCAATCCAGAGCGGGCATAGCCATTGAAGCTGAACCCATCAGCGAGGTTTGAAGTGCTGGCCTGTTTTTCCATGCTTTCCTGGCGGGCTTCGAGTTTTGCCAGCCGGGTGTCCACCGATGGCGCCGCAATGGCTGTCGCAGTGGCTGTCGCAGTGGACGCCGCTGGCTGCAAGGCGGGAGTGGCGAGTTTGATCTGCTGCAATTCCCTGGCAAGTGCCTGGGTCTGCTGTTCGGCTGCGGCTGCACGCTTTTCCGCTGCGCTGGCACGGGCTTCAAACGCGGCCATGCGTTCTTCCAGAGTCGCGGCCTGAGAGGTCGCCGCCGATGTGCCGAGCACACCTGCAAGTAGCCACCTTGATCCTTTCTGCATGTGGATTCCCTGTTTTGTTTTTATTGTTTAGTTCCCGCGACCGGCCCTTTTTACGTGAGGTGCGAATTGTCGCAAACGACGAAAAAAAGGATGCCTCATCGCAAATACGCTGCTACATTTGGCGATGTTAACGTTAACTTTTCTTAAAACAAAAATAAAGGGTACTCAATGAAACATCTGAAATCTCTCCTGCCAGCAGCACTAATCACCCTCTGCGCCGGAGTTCCATCCGTCTCGAGCGCAGCGGATTTGACGATCTCGTGCGGTGCGGTGGGTGCGGAGTTACAACTGTGCAAGGAGGCTGTTGAGGCATGGTCGAAACAGACGGGCAACAACGTTGAGGTGGTTTCCACGCCTAACTCGGCGACCGAGAGGTTGTCGTTCTACCAGCAGATCCTCAGTGCTCAGTCCACTGACATCGACATCATTCAAATCGATATGGTGTGGCCGGGGATGCTGGCCAAACATCTGATGGATCTGCGCGAGGTGCTGCCCGCTAACGCTACCCAAGGCTACTTCCAGGCACAGGTCGATAACGCCACGGTGAACGGACGGCTGGTGACGATGCCGTGGTTCACCGACTCAGGCCTGCTGTATTACCGCAAGGACTTGCTCGCTAAGTACGACAAGCAGGTTCCCCAGACCTGGGAGGAAATGACCGCTACCGCCAGGGATGTTCAACAGGCAGAGCGCACTGCCGGGAACCCCAATGCATGGGGTTACATCTTTCAGGGGCGCGCTTACGAGGGGCTGACGTGTAATGCGCTGGAGTGGATCAGCAGCCAACCGGAAGGCGGACTGGTCAACCCACGAGGAGATATCGTGGTCAACAGTCAGGCCTCAAGAGCTGCTTTGACCATGGCGAAAAGCTGGGTGGGTGACATCTCCCCGCGTGGCGTACTCAATTACACCGAGGAAGAAGGACGTGGCGTATTCCAGTCGGGAAATGCGCTGTTCATGCGTAACTGGCCTTATGTCTGGGCCCTGGTACAAAGCCAGGACAGTGCCGTAAAAGATAAGGTCGGTGTCGCTCCCCTGCCCGAGGCAGCATGTCCGGCACCCATGCATCCACCCTCGGTGGCTGGGGTCTGGCGGTATCGCGTTACAGCGCCCATCCAAAACTTGCCGCAGAACTGGTGAGCTACCTGACCAGTGCCCAACAGCAAAAACATCGTGCTCTGGCTGCCGCCTATAACCCGGTGATCGAGTCGCTGTATCAGGATCCCGAACTGCTCGCGGCAATGCCTTATTACAGTCAGCTCCATAGCATTCTCAACGATGGGGTCATGCGCCCCGCCTCAATAACCGCCGATCGCTATCCACGGGTCTCCAATGCGTTCTTCGATCGAGTGCATGGCGTGCTGGCAGGCGAGTTGCCTGTCGATCAAGCGCTGGCCGAACTGGAAAGCGAACTCACGCGCATCAAACGCCGGAACTGGTAAGCCACAAGGAAGGAAATCACCATGTCTGTCTCTACTACCCATGCCCCCTGTGACGAGCTCCTGCTCACCAGGGAAACGCCTGTACAGCGTCGTCGAGTACGCGCCGCCTGGCTGTTTCTCACTCCGATGTTGCTATGTCTGGCCCTGGTGGCCGCCTGGCCGCTACTGCGGACATTCTGGTTCAGCCTGACCGACGCCAACCTGGCGGACACTCGTGGTGGATCCTTCGTAGGGTTGAGCAATTATCTGTTCCACAACGGTTCCAACTGGTCGGGTGTTCTGGTCGATCCTCAATGGTGGAACGCTGTGCGCAACACGTTGCATTTCACCGTGGTGTCGGTGGGACTGGAAGTCGTCCTGGGGCTACTGGTGGCGTTGCTGTTGAACATCAAGTTCACCGGCCGCCCCTTGGTGCGTGCGCTGATTCTGATTCCTTGGGCGATTCCTACGATTGTCTCGGCGAAGATCTGGTCATGGATGCTCAACGACCAGTTCGGCATCATCAATCACATGATGCTGAGCGTCGGCCTGATTGATGCCCCCCTGGCCTGGACGGCAGATGCGGATCTGTCGATGTGGGCGGTCATCATCGTCGACGTCTGGAAGACCGTACCTTTTGTCACGCTACTGATGCTGGCTGCCTTGCAGATGTTGCCGAGCGATTGTTACGAAGCCGCCAGGGTCGATGGCATTCATCCGCTGAAAGTGTTCTGGCGCGTCACGCTTCCACTGTTGATGCCTGCATTGTTGGTGGCGGCGATCTTCCGCATCCTCGATTCCCTGCGGGTATTCGACGTGATCTATGTGCTGACCTCGAATTCTTCGAGCACCATGAGCATGTCGGTTTATGCCCGCCAACACCTGGTGGAGTTCCAGGATGTTGGCTATGGCAGCGCGGCCTCGACTCTGCTGTTTCTGGTCGTTGCGGTAATCGCCATGCTTTATCTCTACATAGGACGCCGTCAAATGGAGGTTCGGTCATGAGCCCGCGCCTACTCAAAAAAGCGCTGTTGCGCCTCGGGTTCTGGTGTCTGATCGGGGTTTTGCTGCTGTATGCGGTCTTCCCTTTCTACTACGCCATCGTGACTTCGCTGAAGCCATCCAGTGCCTTATTCGAGGTGAGCTACTGGATCGAAAGCCCCGACTTCTCCAATTACGCGGCGGTACTCCACCAAGCCTCATTCCTGCGGGCTATCGGTAACTCGTTGGTGGTTGCGCTTTGCGTGGTAACGCTGGCGCTGTTCCTCAGTGTGACCGCCGCCTATGCCTTGGGAAGGGTGAAATTCCGTGGGCGTGGCACGGTATTGATGATGATTCTAGGCGTGTCGATGTTTCCCCAGGTCGCTGTGCTGTCGGGGCTGTTCGAGGTGATCCGCGCCCTGGGTCTGTACAACACGTCTTGGGCGTTAATCCTGAGTTACACGATTTTCACCCTGCCCTTCACCGTCTGGGTGCTGACCACGTTTATGGGGCAACTGCCACATGAACTGGAAGAAGCGGCAATCATGGATGGCGCTTCACCCTGGGTCACGCTTACCCGGGTGCTGTTGCCACTGCTATGGCCCGCACTGGTCACCACTGGCCTGTTGGCCTTTATCGCAGCGTGGAACGAGTTCCTGTTTGCCTTGACCTTCACCCTCACAGACACGCAACGCACGGTGCCGGTCGCCATCGCCTTGATTTCCGGCGGTAGCCCCCATGAGCTGCCTTGGGGGTTGTTGATGGCCGCATCGGTGCTGGTCACCGTCCCACTGGTGATTCTGGTGCTGATCTTCCAGCGCCGAATCGTTTCCGGTCTCACTGCCGGCGCGTTAAAGGGTTGATGCCCAAAAAGTACAAGGAACAGTATCGTGATCAAATTGAAGCTAGACAATGTGAACAAACAATTGGGCGGCGTGCGGATTCTTCGCGACGTTAGCCTGCAGATCGCTGCGGGTGAATTCGTGGTGTTTGTTGGCCCTTCAGGCTGCGGAAAGTCGACCCTGCTGCGACTGATCGCCGGACTGGATTCGATCTGCGGCGGCGATCTGCTGATCGACGGGCGACGGGTCAACGACCTGGAGCCGCGCGAGCGTGGCGTCGGCATGGTGTTTCAGTCTTATGCGCTGTACCCGCACATGAGCGTCTACGACAACATCAGCTTTGGTCTCAAACTGGCCAAGACTGAAAAGAGCAGCCTGCGTGAGCGCGTGCTGAAAACAGCGCAAATCCTTCAATTGGACAAATTGCTGCAACGCAAACCAAAGGAACTGTCTGGAGGACAGCGTCAGCGTGTAGCCATGGGCAGAGCCATGGCACGGGAGCCGGACATTTTGTTGTTCGATGAGCCGCTCTCCAATCTGGATGCATCCTTGCGGGTGCAGATGCGCAACGAAATCGCCCGGCTGCATGATCGACTGGGCTCGACGATGATCTACGTCACTCACGATCAAGTGGAAGCGATGACCCTGGCCGACAAAATTGTTGTGCTCAATGGCGGTCGCGTAGAGCAGGTCGGCTCACCGCGCGAACTCTATGAGCGCCCAGCGAGCCGCTTTGTCGCCGGCTTTCTCGGTTCGCCCAGAATGAACTTTCTGACGGCGCGCCTGCATGCCCCGGGCGAAACCAGCCTGGTCGATACTCCCGTTTTGGGTATGACCTCCCTGCCCTTCGACAGCTCGAACCTGGCGGCAGGCACGCTGCTGAGCATGGGGATTCGCCCGGAGCACATTACGCTCAAAGCGGCTGAGGGAGCCGTAGGCATCGTCGTGACCGAGGTCGAATACCTAGGCAGCGAAACGTATGTGCACCTCGAAACAGGTCAGGACGAACCACTGATCTGTCGTTGTGAAGTCAACGCCGGATGGCAGGCAGGCGATCGGGTCGAACTGCAGCTGGACATCGACAACCTGCACCTGTTCGACGCCGACGGTGCGGCCTTGAGGCGCCACCCACAAGCCATTGAAACCCTGCCGGATGACGTCTCTTTACGCTCAGTCCGAGCACGCGCCCTATGACCTTATCTTTGAATACCATGAGCGATCCAATGTCTTCTTCCCTTGACCTTGCGCAGCGCGCGCTGGGTGACAGCCTGTCTCGCGTCATCCAGGATTATCGACCCGGTTATCATATTTCCCCGCCGGCAGGCTGGATGAACGACCCTAACGGGGTAGTGTACTTTCGTGGCGAATATCACGTTTTCTATCAGCATTACCCCTTCGACGCGAAATGGGGCCCGATGTATTGGGGCCACGCCAAGAGTGCCGATCTGGTTCATTGGCAGCACCTGCCCATTGCGCTGGCACCCGGCGATGACTTCGACCGTGACGGATGTTTTTCCGGTAGCGCAGTGGTGTGTGGAGATACCTTGGCACTGATCTACACCGGACACACCTGGCTGGGGGAAGTGGGTGACGAACGCTTGATCCGACAAGTCCAGTGCCTGGCCACCAGCATCGACGGCATCCGGTTCGTCAAGCATGGCGCAGTCATCGAGACCGCGCCGCAAGACACGATCATGCACTTTCGTGACCCCAAGGTATGGCAGGAGGATGACGGCTGGTACCTGATTGCCGGCGCACGTCTGGGCGATATGCCGCTGCTCCCGCTGTACCGTTCCACGGATCTGCACGTCTGGGAGTTCCTTAACTATGTGTCCGGCGGCAGGGAGGGTGATGGCTATATGTGGGAGTGCCCGGATCTGTTTCGACTGAACGGATGCGATGTGCTGCTGTACTCCCCCCAAGGCATGCAACCCAAAGGTTACGAACGACTTAACAAGTACCAGACTGGTTACCGAGTGGGCCGACTCGACAACGAGTGGAACTTCACTGGCGGGCCTTTTATCGAGTTGGATAACGGCCACGATTTCTATGCAGCGCAGACGCTATTGGCCGCCGATGGTCGGCGCCTTGTGTGGGGGTGGCTCGACATGTGGGAAAGCCCGATGCCGAGCCAGGCCCATCACTGGAGCGGCATGCTCGGATTGCCACGCGAACTTGAACTGTGCGCCGATCGCCTTTGCGTGTATCCGGCACGGGAGCTTACCGCTCTGCGCAAGGCGCCATTGCCGAGCACGCCGTGGTGGGAGGAGTCGGGAACCCGGTGGGTGCCGCAAGTGAACGGCGATATGCTCGAAATCCATGTGCACTTGGATTTACTCGGCTGCACCGACGGCCATCTGGGAATCGCGTTGCGCTGCAGCGACGATGGTCATGAACAAACCCTGCTCTACTACGATGCGGCGTTGCAGCGTCTAGTGCTTGACCGCAGCCGCTCTGGTGCGCAAGTCACAGGTCAGCGCAGCGTGTCGATAGACCCGACACAACAGCGACTGGAACTGCGCGTGTTTCTCGATCGCTCGTCCATCGAGGTGTTCGACGAAAACGGGCGCTTCAGCCTCAGCAGCCGCCTCTATCCGCGGCCCGATAGTCTGGGCGTGAAGCTTCTGGCAAGCGGGAGTGGCGGGCGTGTCTCGATTCCCAAAGCATGGCCTCTCGAATCGGGATGGCTATGAGCGGCGTCATTCGGGTCGCGAGAAGTCCGGGCCATGTGTCATGATTCTGCGTCAACCTGACCGGCCCCACTTCGCATGACTTCAGTGAAAGACGTTGCACAGCTGGCCGGCGTGTCCCTGATGACGGTTTCTCGAGCGCTCAACACTCCGGAAAAACTGAGCCCCGAAACCCTTCTGCGGGTGCGTCGTGCCATTGATGAACTGCAATTCGTACCGAGCCTGTCGGCGCGCAAGATGCGCGGCGACAACCTCCAGTCGCGAACCATCGGTGTGTTCGCGCTGGACACCGCGACCACACCGTTCGCCGTCGAGCTGTTGCTGTCCATCGAACAGACCGCGCAGCAAGCAGGCTGGAATGTATTTATCCTCAACCTGTTAAGCAACCCGCCCACCGACCAGAATATCGACCTGATGCTATCGCACCGTCCCGACGGGTTGATCTTCAGCGCCATGGGGTTGCGCCAGGTGTGCATTCCCGAGCGATTAAAGAGCAAACCACTGGTACTCGCCAATTGCCTGGCGGATGACAGTCGACTGGTCAGTTATGTGCCAGACGACGAAATGGGGCAGTATCGGGCCGTACACCACGCGTTGAACCTCGGCTATAAGCGCCCTCTGTGTATCAATCTACCAAAACAGAGTCTGGCCTGGGGTCTGCGACAAAAAGGCATGCAGCGCGCCTGTCAGGCATTCGGACTGGCGCCTGACGCGCTCCTGCAATACGACCTTTCCGATCATGATGCCTATGGTGAAACAGCAGCCATCCTCGACCGGCACGTCATTGATGGTCGTCCCCAATTTGATATTCTGATCTGTGGCAACGACCGCATTGCCTTTTGTGCCTATCAGCTGTTGTTGGGCCGTGGCCTGAAAATTCCCGACGATGTCGCCGTGCTCGGCTACGACAACATGATCGGTATTGCTGAACTGTTCATCCCGCCGCTGACCACGGTGCAACTGCCGTACTACGAGATCGGTCGCAAGGCTGCCCGGCACCTGATCGAGACCCTCGACGTATCGGGAGCCCGGCCAGTTGATTGTCCATTGGTGGTTAGGGCGTCGCTATAAGATTTAGTTAATTCGGTGATAGCGCGCCCGCTTGCTTTCGATTTGCCACTAGCCCGTCACCGACCACTTATGGCCCAAAGTGTGCTGTATTCCCGCACTCCAAGCCTACCCTTCCGTTTTTGCACTACCTACAGTTCTATGTGAACTCGCGGAATCGAACCAATCAAGGCGCAGCAAAGAGCTACTCTTGATATCTGTGATATGTGGCCGACAGTTTCCTCATATGCTAACTCGGTTAAGCGAGCGATTAGCGTGCTCGGAGCCCGCCAGTTGATGGTATTAATTGGCTGAAAGGCTTTTTTCCAGCACAAAAACAAACGCCCCGAACATGTCGGGGCGTTTGTTGGAGCCACCGCTAGTGTGTTTTCACACAGTCTATCCCGGGCCCTTTTGTACTCAAACCAAGATCACTTGACCAGCCAGGACTCGACGTTGACGGAGCTGCCATGCGTACCGATGCCAGACACACGATTAGTTCAACCTGTCCGCCAAGTCGCTGGCGGTCAGTCACGCGAATTTGATGGCACCGCCTTGGATGTCGTCGCGCGCCAATCGCAGGTCATCGGCGTCCTGATTGAGCCGGTGAACCAGGTTGAGCAACCGTTGCCGCAACACCTCGTCCGTGAGCTGTTCAGTTGCACGCATAACATCCAACGCCGCGTGCTCATTGTTGGCAGCGACGGAGTCGAGCAGTTTGCGCATGCTTCTTGATGGCCGATTCATCTCCACCCCCTAGATTTCAGTGACGCGAATCATATGGCTGGAATGTTTCGTCCGTATTTCAGCTGCACGAACTGATGTTGAGTCACCGGCTACAGCTGATTTGACGCTAGTGGGGTAACGACTTGGAGCCCTGCACACCGTCAATCTGATGAGCATGCGCCAACTGGTGAGCGATATCTTACACCTCCGCACTCTCACCAGCCTGCACATCGTCCCGCCCTTTTGCCCTGTGGATGTATCGGTGTTCAACTTCGCCCAGACCGAGTCTTTGCTGCAGCGTGCCTATGAGAAGACCCTCCGGTGGCTGGAAAGTGGGGGGGTCGAACGCACCAAGGTACCTAGTGCCCTGACGATCCACTCACATGCCCGTGAGCATTGAGTGTCGCTGCCCCGCAGGCACACCGAGATAGCCCTTCACGCGTAGACCAGCTTGGAACTCTCGAAATGAGCGCGATACGTTTATGCTGCACCCTTAGAGAAGCGGAATGCTGTAGCTTACAAACACCCGGTTCTGGTCTTGATCACGGGCGGCTTCGCTATTGGATTTACCGTTACGCCAGCCGAAGCCAACACCTTTGAGCGCTCCCGACTGAAGGACGTAATCCAGAAAAATATCCCTTTCCCATTCTTTCTGATTGTCGCCGGATCTCGTCTTGATATTGTCCCCGGAGAGGTACATGACCGAGGCTTTCAGGCCAGGGACACCTAGGGCGGCAAAGTCATAGGCGTACTGACCGAATGACGTACGCTCCCCTGCACGGGTGAAGCTCTGGATCAGACGGTCTGTATACAGGTACAAGCTGCTGCCTCCAGCGCCTTTATCTACCAAGCTACCTTGGTTGAGCTGGGTAAAGCTGCTACCGTCCGAAACGCTCTGGTAGCCCGCAGTTATCGCATGAGCGCCAAGGCTGTAAATCAATGCAGCACTCCAGATACGGTTGTCGATCACGCCATCACCGTTTTTGGTGTAGCCACTGATTCTGTAACCCGATGTACCGGAGCTGTTTGCACCTGACGAGTCAGTTTTGAAGTAGCGCAGGTCGGTTTTCAGGGATTGGTTGTCCGAGAACGCAAGCGTGTGAATCAGTCCAAAAAACTGCTGGTTATAGTAGTTCTCGAGATGGGCATAGTAGTACTGAGCCGTCAGATCCTTGGTGACTTTCCAGTCGCCGCCGGCGAAGTCGAACTGGTTGCTTTCACGCGTACCGCCCATAGCGGCCAGCCCCGTTTGATCAGTTGAACCGCGACCTGTTGCATGTTCAATTCGCCCACCCGTCAGGGTCAGATCCTTGAACTCGCTCGAGGTGATTTGGCCGCCCTCGAAGGTTTGTGGAAGCACCCGTCCATCGTTGGCGACCAGAATCGGAAGTTTCGGAATCAAGGTGCCGTAGCGTAGTTCGGTCTTCGACATTTTGACTTTTCCGGTCAGCCCCAGCCGGCTCCATTCGTCGACGGCGCGGTTGTCACTGTCCGAGGGAATCATAGAGCTCCCGACGTGTCGTCCCTTGCCAGTGTCCAGGGTAATGCCCAGCAACCCCAAGGTATCAACACCAAAACCAACGGTACCATCGGTGTATCCCGACTTGAAGTCCAACATGAAACCCTGCGCCCACTCTTCGGTTTTCGAGGGGGCAGCTGTGCCATCACGGTTGTCGTTATTGAAGTAGAAGTTCCTCATTCCCAAGGTAGCTTTGCTATCACTTAGGAAGTCAGCAAACGCCTGCCCACTTATGGCAAAGCTGCCAATCACTAAAGTTGCAGATATTTTCTTTAGGCTCACTTATAACGCTCCGATTTTTATTATTGTAACTAATAGAAGCAACAAGAAGATCTTCCAACTAACGCAACACACACGCACCCCACGCAAAGTCGCCAACACAAATGAAACAATTTAATAAGCGCGATGGGAATGCCCTTCATCTCATCTCATCTCATCTGCAGGTGCAAGCCAGCTTTCTGGCTCCGAATAATTTGGGGGGATTTACATCCAGGCAAACTTTCCCTTGCGCCATTTACAAAATCCGTATTTGAAAATTGCGCATGGGACATTCACCAGAACCAAAAGTACCTTTTATTACTGCTCGACACTGCAGGCACTACGTGTTTTTTGCAGCATGCATAATTAGTCACTGCCTAATGAGTAGCACCGCGCAAGTTATATCTGTGAACCAAATGTATATCGGCGATGCAATCGGTGGTTTTTACAGGATTATGGGTGCAAATTAAGTTCTATATGTTCATCCATACCAAACAATTCAGCTATCTCTAGGGTGAGCTGAACACGCCCTAGCAATTTGAAGCTAAACGGACAATTGCATCGCGACTGCCTGCTTGCTCTCGAAGTAAAAACTTCTGGATTTTCCCAGTTGCGGTTTTCGGCAACTCCGTAAAAACCACTCTGCGAGGACATTTGAACCGAGCAAGACGAGCCTGGCAGAACACAATTATTTCTGCCTCGGTAGGAGGCTCAATACCAGCTTTCAATTCGACGAACGCGCATGGCACCTCCCCCCATTTGTCATCAGGCTGAGCGACAACAGCGACATGTAAAATAGCTGGATGACCGTGGATGGTTTCTTCGATCTCTACGGACGATATATTCTCGCCTCCGGAAATAATGACGTCCTTACAACGGTCGGTAATTTGTACGTAACCGTTGGGGTGCACAACGGCTACGTCACCAGTATGGAACCAGCCCCCTTCAAAGGCTTTTCTGGTTGCGCTTTCATTCTTCAGATAACCCATCATCACGGTGTTGCCCTTGAGCAGTAGCTCACCAGTTGTCTGGCCGTCTTTTGGTACTGGCTGCATGGTTTCGGAGTCCGCGACCATCAAGCCTTCGAAGGCTGCTGCTCGAGCCCCTTGGCGTACACGGAAAGCGCCTTGCTCACTCGGTGTTAAATCGTCCCAACCGTCTTGCCATACGCAGCTAATCGGGGTGCCGGAAACTTCAGTAATTCCATAAACGTGGTCAACGTCGAAGCCTCGTGAGACTACGGCGTTGAGTACGGTGGCCGGAGGTGGGGAACCAGCAGTCAGCACTCTAACCGGAGTTTTAAGCCGAGGACGGTCTGCGGCGTTCGCAATCATGGCCATAACAATAGGCGCCGCACAGAAGTGGTCGACACCATAGTTATCTATCGACTCAAACACCGTCTCTGCGGAAACTTTTCGCAGGCACACGTGCGTGCCGGCCGCCGCAGTGATAGCCCAGGTAAAACACCATCCGTTAGCGTGGAACATAGGAAGTGTCCACAGGTAACGAGGAGCCCGAGAAAGCGGCCAGTTAGTCATCTGCAGCATACTCATGAGGTAAGTGCCGCGATGGCTAGCGACAACACCCTTTGGATCGCCGGTTGTACCTGAGGTGTAGTTTAGCGCTATCGGCTGCCACTCATCGCTAGGCCACACTCCTTCGAAATCTGGACTACCGCTGCCAATGAAGGTTTCATAATCGATGTCTCCAATGCTTTTGCAAATGGGCGCCAGGTGGTCATTGATGTCGATGACCAACGGACGGTGCTCGAGGAGCTCCAGCGCGGCATCAGCCAGTGCTGCAAACTCTCGGTCCACCAAGAGGAGCTTGCATTCCCCATGACGAAGTATGAATGCCACGCCTTCAGCATCCAGGCGGTAGTTAACTGTATTCAGTACCGCGCCACAGAGGGGAATTCCAAAATGCGCTTCGAGCATGGCAGGGGTATTGGGAGACAGAATTGAAATGGTGTCTCCCGCACCCATGCCTTTTTCGGAAAGTGCTGAGGCTAGTCGATAGCACCGTTCGCGAGTCTCACTCCAGGTTCTGCGAAGTTCTCCATGAACTACAGCTATACGATCCGGGTGCACAAGTGCTGCGCGATCTAGAAAACCAAGTGGAGTCAGCGGCAAATAGTTTGCCTTGCAGTGATCAAGCCCATTCCCATAAGTACCAGGCTTCATGGTGTTGTCTCCTTATTATTGTGATGAAAAGTAGAAAATGCGCTAACCGGTTCCCGATCAGTAACCAAGGTGTTCTCAATACTGGTCTCGTCGGCGTATCCAAGACTCATTCCGCAAACCAGCATTTGATCAGCGGGGATTGCAAGGGCTTGCGAAATCACGTGGTGATATTTCAAAAAGGCTGCTTGTGGGCAGGTGTGCAACTTCCTCCCTCGCGCTGCCACCATCACGGCCTGCAGAAACATTCCGTAGTCAAGGAGACTCCCTTCCTTTAGCACTCGATCAATAGTGAAGATCAAGCCGACCGGTGCATCAAAGAAATGGTAATTGCGACCGTGTTGCGCATGCATCCGCTGCTTGTCTCCCTTTGTAATTCCCAGCAGTCCATAGAGTTCCCAGCCTACTTTCCTTCTCCGATCCACGTAGGGTGAAGTCCATTCGCGTGGGTAATATTCGTATGCGTCTTCAAGGTTGTTGCTAAGCGACGGATTGTTGTCAATTTCCGCAATGGCACAT
This sequence comes from Pseudomonas sp. ERMR1:02, assembly GCF_002277815.1. GTDB lineage: Bacteria > Pseudomonadota > Gammaproteobacteria > Pseudomonadales > Pseudomonadaceae > Aquipseudomonas. The sequence continues at coordinate 420,675 of NZ_NKJI01000002.1, read as the reverse complement.
GAAAGCTGAGCCTTTGCTTCTCCAGTAACAACATGGACGCGCCAAGGCTGCATGTTCACTCCCGTTGCGCAGAATCGAGCGATATCAAGTATCGATTCAATTTCTTCGCGTGGTACAGGAGTGGGCAAAAAAGCCCGAATGCTGCGTCGTGAAGCTATCGCCCAATCAACCGTTTGGCTAAGAAGTTCAGACGATATTGGCGGTTTGGATAAGCGATTCATTTTCATGCCTTCGAGTCCACGGATTCAGCTGCAGGCGGATGCATCATGGTATTAACTAGACAGGGCTGAGGCCTTTCTGACTTGAATCGAGTCTGCGCGGGACTGATTAATCATGGTGACTGCGACAGCGCCAATAAGGCCAGCAAGGCTGATGGCCATGAAGTTTTTCTCAAGCGGAAGGTTTAATGACACCAACCAGCCGATGAGAACAGGTGCGACGATAGCGCCAATTCTTCCCACACCAGACGCGAAACCCACGCCGGTTGAACGAATCGATGACGGGTAGAAATCCCCAGCGTACGCATATGCCAACAGCTGGGTACCAAGAGTCGATGCCCCGACAATGAACACCACTGGAAAGAGCAAAGTTGTTGATCGTGTATAGCCCAAAATTGTTAGAGCAATTGCTCCTACGATATAAAAGCAGACCAGTACATGTTTGATGTTTAGCTTGTCGCTCAACCATCCTCCGCCAATTGCACCGGCGATGGCCCCCACATTGAAAACAATCACAAAGTTCAACGCAGAGCCAAGACTGAATCCCGCCATCGCCATAAGCTTGGTTAGCCAGGAGTTAAGGGCGTAGACCATGAACAGGCCGGTCATGAACGCAGCCCAGATCATGACGGTGCTAAAACCTCGACCATTCTTGAACAAATTACGAACTGGCGCTTCCTGTTTATCCAATACGGTGGCGTTCCCGGTCATCACCGTGTTTTCGTCAATATTGAGAGTAGGGTCTAGCTTATGAGCAATTGCCCGCAGCTCATCCTGACGTCCGGTTTTAAGCAGGTAGCCCATGGATTCAGGCATGGTCTTCAGGATAATAGGAATTAGAAGCGCTGGCAGCAGCGCCACATAAAACACCCACTGCCATCCATGACTCTCAATGAGTTGCTTGCCAGTTAGTGCAACCAAAATACCGCCCACGGAGTATCCCGCGAAAACGAGGGTCACCAGGCGAGTACGGAGTTTCAGTGGAGAAAACTCACCCATCTGAGCGGTGCAAATTGGCAGTACTCCTCCGATGCCAAGGCCCGCGATGAAGCGAGAAATGCTGAAGCTGATCGGGTCACTGGTGAGACCAGCCCCAGCAGTGAAAATACTGAACAAGGCCACACAGATTGCGATCATCTTGGGACGCCCAATACGGTCAGCTAGCGTTCCAAGAAATATCGCTCCGAGCATCGTTCCGAAGAGCGCAGAACCAGCCATGATGCCGGCGCTGGTTGGATCAATGTTCATGTCCTTCATAATCGCCGGAAGGGCTGCACCGACTACAGCGAGGTCATAGCCATCGATTATCAGAATGAGGACACACCAAAATAGAATGAGCCCATGGAAGCGGTTGAACTTCGACTCAACCGCGAGTGTATAAACGTTTACCGGCTGCATATCGCGTCTCCTTCGATCTTGTTTTTTTTGTGAAGTGCACTTGTATCTGCGTCGTCAGGCACCTGGTCTTTGGAGTCATATCGAGGTTGAGGACGCACCGGTTGAAGGCTCGGTGGTTTGCTTGATATGCGACGCCAGGGTTACCTGCGTCGCATCGTAGGAGTTGCCTTTGCTGCGGCCTATGCCCGACGACATCGTTCTGCTTGACCGATTTGGACACCCATAGCTGGCCACAAACGAACAGGATGATTTTGGGGAGTAGATGTCCATCGGCATGTGGCGCGTGAAACGCGTTGCAGATCTCAGTACGTAATCTGGCGGGGAAGTAGTTCCTTGTTCCGAAAGAAAGGCTTTTAGATTTCGCCCGGTTCGTCAGCATTGGAGCGGCGATAAGCACCAGGGCTCACTCCAGTCCATTTCTTGAAGGCACGATGAAATGCACTGCTTTCCTGGAAGCCCGTGAGAGCAGCCACTTCGGTTACTGTCATGTTCGGCTGGCACAGCAGATTGATCGCCATGTCACGGCGCAGATTGTCTTTCAAACGCTGATAGCTAACCCCCTCGGATTGTAGCCTTCGCTGGAGCGTCGAATAGGACATGCGGAGCGTGTTTGCTACCTTATCCAGCTCTGGCCATTCCTCCGGATTCAGGCCTCTCAATTTCATCCGGATCTGGGCGCTAATGCTGTCCTCGTTACGATATTTCACCAGCAGACTGGCAGGCGACTCTTTCAAAAATACCGATAGGCTGGCTTTGTTTTGCGCGACCTTTAGGCTCAGAAAAGTGCGGTCAAAACGAATCATCGTAACTGGAGCACTAAACTGGATTTCTTCACAGAAGCGCATCCGATAGTCGCTATCGTCCAGTGGTCGATTCGGTTTAAAGCAAAGTTCCTTTATCGGAATGCGCCTGTTCCCCAGCCAGCAGAGCAGTCCATGAACCAAAATCAGCCATGTTCCGTAACTGAAGAGGCGGCGCTCAATTCCGTTGTCATGGATAACAATGACGGCGGAGTCATCTTCAAGCCTCAGCTCACCGTGAATATCGTCCAATACGAGGCGTAGAAATTTCAGAATCCGTCGCAACGCTTGCTCTAACGACTCGCAGTCAATTGAAGACTGGCACATCAATTGGAAGCTGCCTCGTCGCATTGGATGGCTATCGATTCCGAAAAACTCATCGTCAAGCTGATCTGAAAGAGCGACCCACAGGCGAGAGAATGCAGCAGCCGAAACCCTGGCTTGGGGAGAAGTGAGGAGTTCCGGGTCTATACGCGCTTGCTGCAATGCGATGGATGTGTCCAGATGGCGTCGCGATGCGCCATCGAGAGCTTCAAGCACCAATCCAATTGAAGTCGTTCCCTTGTCCTGGATGAGCACGCTTATTCCTCTGCGCAGATGATTTCTGACTTGATGCTGATCTTCAGTCTCTTCGGCAATTCTGCTTCGAGCTACCTGACGAGCCTGAATTCACTGTCTACGTTCCAGCTTCCCTGTATCGCATGTCAAGCGCATGTGCCCCCTCCTCTTCTTGATGCCTGGCCTCGATTGTCCAAAGCATTCAAACACGCTGAGGCGTTTGAGCATTGTCGGGATCACTGACCGCCGACACTATCGGTTCAACAATCTTCGGCGTGGCTGACACCTGAAGTGAACCGATCCGGCCTTTGGGCCTTTTATCTGTCAAGTAACCGCTAGTGCGGTACTGCCCATTTTTGAGGAAACATCATGCGCATCGAAAACTCAGTCTTTCTGATCACTGGCGCAGGTTCTGGACTCGGACTGGCATCGGCGCGTGAATTGGTGGGCCGGGGTGCAAACGTGGTGCTGGTTGACGTGAACGAAGCCGCTGGTGCAGCTCGCGCTGACGAGCTAGGAGAACGTGCAATCTTCGTTAGAGCCGATATCACCAGTGAAATTGATTGCCGAACGGCAATCGCCGCTGCAGTTAGCACCTTTGGTGCGTTGCATGGTGTGATCAACTGCGCGGGTGTTGCACCAGCCGAACGGGTTTTAGGTCGTAATGGCCCCCATGGGCTTGAGAGTTTTCGTCGAACCGTGGAGATCAATTTGATCGGAAGCTTCAACATGGTTCGTCTTGCCGCCGAGGCTATGGCGGGAGGAGAACCCAATGTCGAGGGAGAGCGCGGCATAGTCGTGAATACGGCGTCCGTCGCAGCGTATGACGGTCAGACAGGCCAAGCCGCTTACGCCGCATCCAAAGGTGGCGTCGCTGCCATGACACTGCCTTTGGCACGCGACCTGGCGCGTTCAGGCATCCGTGTGATGTGCATCGCACCCGGAATATTTGAAACCCCGATGATGGCGGGTATGCCTCAGGACGTACAGGCATCATTGGCAGCCAATGTGCCGTTCCCTCCCCGCCTGGGACGACCTTCTGAATACGCGGCGCTGGCAGCGCACATCATCGAAAACTCCATGCTCAATGGTGAGGTGATCCGTTTGGATGGTGCTTTGAGAATGGCCGCGAAATAGATCGAGTTAACGTCTGTGACCGGTCACTAGCCCCCAAACAAGAAACAGAGGATTCAGTTATGAGCCATACCGACCCTATTGTAATCGTCAGTGCTGCCCGAACCCCCCTAGGTGGCTTTCTTGGAAATTTCAAGGAGGTCACCGCTGCGCAGCTAGGTGCGGTAGCTATTCGTGCTGCCCTGGAACGAGCCAGCCTTCAGCCCGGTGACATTGACGAGGTCATCATGGGATGCGTGCTACAAGCCGGGCAAGGCCAGGCTCCGGCTCGCCAGGCAGCCCTCATGGCTAATCTTCCGGAGCAAGTAGTGTGCTCAACAATCAACAAGATGTGCGGCTCCGGTATGAAAGCGCTGATGTTTGGCCATGACCTTCTCCATGCCGGGAGCGCGGATGTGGTGGTTGCCGGAGGTATGGAAAGCATGTCAAAGGCTCCCTATCTGTTGGAGCGAGCGCGATCAGGCTATCGCATGGGGCACAGCAAAATTATCGATCATATGTTTCTTGATGGATTAGAAGATGCCTACGAGAAAGGCCGACTCATGGGCACATATGCTGAAGACTGTGCTCAAAGTTATGGCTTCACTCGAAGCCAGCAGGATGAGTTCGCGATCAGCTCGTTGACGCGAGCTCAGAGGGCAATCACAGAAGGGCGTTTCCAAGACGAGATTGTCCCTGTGCTGGCTCCGTCTGGCCGAGAGACGGTTTTGATTGAGAGCGATGAACAACCAGGGAAGGCTCGGATCGACAAAATTTCATCGTTGAAACCTGCTTTTCGCGAAGGCGGGACGGTGACTGCAGCGAACTCCAGTTCTATTTCGGACGGCTCGGCTGCACTTGTGTTGATGCGGTCGTCTGAAGCTGAGCGTAGAGGCCTCACGCCGCTGGCCCGGGTCGCAGGTCATGCATCCTACGCGCACGCTCCCGGCCTCTTTGCCACCGCTCCGGTCGGTGCGATTAAACGCTTGCTCGAGCGAACCAACTGGTCAATAAAAGATGTTGACCTCTTTGAGATCAATGAGGCCTTTGCCGTGGTGCCCATGGTTGTTATCCGAGACTTGAACGTCGGACATGAGCAATTAAATATTCACGGTGGGGCATGCGCTTTGGGGCACCCGATCGGCGCGTCAGGCGCACGTGTTGTTGTTACGTTAGTAAATGCCTTAAGGCAGAACAAGCTGAAGCGTGGCATCGCTTCTGTGTGCATTGGTGGTGGTGAGGCGACCGCGATTGCTATCGAACTCCTATCATAGAGCAGCGTTAACTGGCTGTAATAAGTCCGCGAGCTTAGCGCTGCAAAATTCAGGAGATACCGTGGCAGAGAAAGAGCTGTATTGGGAAGACTTCACCTCAGGTAGAACTTGGACAGCCAAGCAATCTGTTCCTATCGTGAACTGGTCCAGTAGTTTTGGACATTATTTTCGGTTCTCACGCTGCCATCTTTTCTGCTGCTACCGGCGAGTGGTAACCGTTGTAGCTGTGGCGCCTTACGTTGTTGTAGCGCGCCACGTATCGGTTGATATCAACTCGGGCCTCGTATTCCGAGCGATAGCCTTCTTCAGGCACCCATTCGGATTGATGGAAGTGGCCGTGGTGCCGAGCCCTGACCCGGTGCGCCTGGCAGTGCCCAAGGCCTATCTGATCCTGGCCCATGACGCACCGGGCAGCTACGAACTCGCCGCCAACATCCTCGCCTTCGCCCGCGAGCACCTGGCGCCCTACAAGCGGGTGCGACGTATCGAATTCGTCAGCGAACTGCCCAAGACCATCTCCGGCAAGATTCGCCGGGTGGAATTGCGGCAAATGGAAGTGCAGCGTCGCCAGGGCGACGCACGAGGCCCGCAGGAATACTTCGAAGAAGACTTCCCGCACCTCAAGGGCTGAACCCGGGCCGGTACGCCGGCCCTTCTGAATTCAAACGCGACCGCTCGGCCAATCAGGCCGAGGGGTCTCACTCGACTCAAAAAAAGTAGGCAGGACCCGAAAATGACCTCATCCAGCATTCCAACCGTCAAGCTCCTCATCAACGGCGAATTCGTTGAATCGTGCACCACTCAGTGGCGCGACGTAGTCAACCCGGCCACTCAGGAAGTTCTGGCCCGCGTACCCTTCGCCACCGCCGAGGAAATGGACCCTACAGGCATCGAAGGACTCTATAAATCTCTGAAATCACCTGCATCGTTGCATCTTCGATCGTTCCCTCATTACGGCATAAAACCCAGCCGTGATCTGCAATCGCTCGCTCGAATGCCTGAGTACAAGCCACATGTTCTTCCAGCGTATGGATCACGGTACTGCTCAGCCCACGCCGTCGTGTCGCTGCCCTCGCCCATGAAATTTCAGGGGCGGTGACAACCCCGACATGCAGGTCTGGTACTCGCACCTTTCGATCAATGTTCAACTGTAGAATCTCTGCAAACGGTACTAGCCGGCGAAACGCGGCATCAGACGGATACCAGCGATCGATCAAGATGATGCTGCCTGGTGGCTGTTTAGTCAGCCTTTGCTGGGAAATCCATTTACGGCTATCAGCTAAGCGCTCACAGACTTCCAACTCCAAATCCCGGGTGGGATTTCTGACGAGCTTGTTAACGAGGGCCATTGTTTCGCCCCTACAGGGATCACTTTTTTTCTCGCAAAGTCGGATCACCTTTTTGTTGTCTGCCCTCAGCACTTTCGTAACGGCCTCCAACAGTGTGGTTTTGCCGGCTCCTTTGGGCCCATCTAGAGATATAAACAGCGGTCGATTCCTTCTTCAAATACGATTGATATACGGTTTTTTGCCCGGTTTGTTCGCTGGAACTGCTGGCGGGACAACGCGAATCGAGTGGAGGCCCTTATGAAAAGATATTGATGAACACTCTAACCGGGTTTCTGGCTAACAGGCCTCCAAAACCGAGGTTACTCTTCAAGACGAAGCCAGGCTTTTTACACGATGGCGTCGCCGATCGCAGGCGCAAAGGGCAACGATGGCAAAACTGCCCTCTGCGCCCGGTAGCTACCGATTCAAATCCGGATAATGGGAGGCGCTCGAGTACTCAAACGCTCGGATGGGTGTGGTAAATCTTGCTGACGATCGTCCACTTGCCTTCCACCTTCAGCAGGTTGAAGAAATCGGTGAAGCGAAATCCCGAAACGTTGTCGGTGTCGACCCGAGCACTGGCGGCAGTGCCCACGATGTCGATGCGAACGATTGCGGCTTGGGCTTCTGGGGATGGACGGAAAGAGTTGTCGATGACGTCGTAGAGATTCTGGATCGCGCCGCCGACGAGCTTGTCACCGTCGACCCCAAACATTGTGGCCTGCTCGTTGAACGCGGGTTTCATCAAGGAGCTTTCAGCCTTGGCGCCACCTTCATTGTACTGGCTAAGCACGTGGACGATTGCGTTGTATTCCTGGACGTAAGTTGGATTGATCATGATTGTTCCTGGCGAGTAGGCGAGAGGATTGGACCGTTGACGATTAGTTGAAGTTGGCGGCTGGCCAATCGGTGTAGCCCTTGGCGCCTCCGCCGTAGTAACTCTCACGTGGCGCGGTGATCAGTTCGGCACCACGACGCAGGCGCTCTACAAGGTCTGGATTGGCGATGAACAAGCGACCAAACGCTACCGCGTCAATCCGGTCTTGCGCCCGGCGTTCCAGCGCCATATCCAGGTCATAGTTGTTGTTACCAATGAACGGCCCTTCAAACTGGGCACTTAGCGCGTCCAGATCCACTCCTTCAGGAACGGTGCGAGAAGTGGCGGTTGCGCCTTCGACGAAGTGCAGATAGGCCAGGTTGAATCTGTTCAGTTGCTGAATGAGGTAGCCGTAGGTCGCCATGACGTTGCTGTCAGGTGGTGTATTGCCTGCGTCAGGCGTCACCGGTGAAAGGCGGATACCGACCCGATCACTGCCCCAGATCGCAACCACAGCTTCGGTGACGTCGAGCGTCAACCGTGCCCGGTTCTCGATGGTGCCGCCGTACAGGTCAGTGCGCTGGTTAGTGGAATCACGCAGGAACTGGTCGAGCAGATAGCTGTTGGCAGAATGGACTTCCACACCATCAAAACCGGCTCGCTTGGCATTCTGCGCCGCATGCCTGTACTGCTCGATGATCCCCGGTATCTCTGAAGTCTCAAGCGCCCGGGGCATGGACACTTCGACCATGCCATTGTTGGTGTAAGTGGTGCCTTCGGCCTTGATTGCCGAGGGACCCACCGGCGCCTCGCCGTTTGGCTGTAACTCGACGCTTGAAAAACGGCCCACGTGCCATAGCTGGCTGACTATTTTTCCGCCTGCCGCGTGCACCGCGTCGGTGACTTTTTTCCAGCCTGCCACCTGTTCTTCCGTCCAGATCCCCGGCGTCATCGCATAACCGCGCCCTTGAGCGGAAATGTTCGTGGCCTCGGCGATGATTAGCCCTGCGCCGGCACGCTGGGCGTAGTAAGTGGCGTGCAGCTCATTGGGCACGCCGTCTTCCGTCATTCGGCTGCGTGTCACGGGAGCCATGACAATACGGTTGGCCAGTTGCAAGGCACCCATCTGCACGGGCGAAAAAAGGTCGGTGTTACGACTGTTATCAATCATGCTGAAACCTCAAATATTAGACAGGGCGCCTAGTAACTCTCGCTCACCTGATGAACTGACTCGTAAGCGTTTCCTGTCAAACCACAACTCGTGAATTACTAGACTTTTGCGCTATCGGATTGACTCGGGAAGGCTCGAGTGCCGCCCTCTCCCATTTGGCGATTACCAAAGGTGCGATGGCATTACCCAGCACGTTCAGCGTGGTGGTTCCGCTATCGATAATCCTGAAGATCCCCGCGATAAGCGCCACCCCTTCTAATGGAAGACCGGCAGAAGCCAACGTCGCAGACAGAATAATGATGGCAAATCCAGGTACCCCGGCAGCACCTTTGGAGGTCAGCACCATCGTGACCACCAGCAGAATCTGCTGAGAAAGCGACAGGTCGATACCATAAAGTTGTGCGACAAAAATCGTAGCCACGCCGAGGAAAATCGACGCACCATCCAGATTGAACGCATACCCCACCGGCACCACAAAACTGACGATCCGACGCGGAACGCCATAGGACTCCAGCTTGCTCATTAGCTGCGGCATTACCGCTGCCGACGCGGCACTGGAGAACGCGAGAATCAGCTCATTCCGAAAGTACCTAATCAGTTTGAAGATGTTCTCGCCGATCAAATAGCAAATCCCCCCGAGCACCAGCAATGCGAAGACAATCAGTGCCAGGTAAACCCACCAATCAGTTTGAGCAAGGGCAATAGCGAGGCAAAGCCAAAGGTCGCAACGGTAGCGCCGATCATGCCAAAGACACCTACCGGTGCGTACGCCATAACAATTGAGACGACTTTGAACATCGCATCGGAAATACTCTGAACCAGCGCGACCACTGGCGCGCTTTTCTCTCTAGGTAGCGAGTTCAAGGCCATGCCAAACAACACGGCGAAGAACAGAACCGAAAGCAGCTTCGCTTCCGACATCGCCACAAAGACATTGTCAGGCACGATGTTCTGCACAATTACCAGCGCGCCCTTGGAAGGTTCCATCGTGATGGACGCAGCGCTATGGGTAATGCCGGAAATATCAGTGCCTGTACCAGGCTCGAAAATGTTTGCGAAACACAACCCAATCACGATGGCCAGGCCGGTAATCGCAAAAAAATACCCTAGCGATTTTATGCCCATACGGCCAAACGACTTGTTATCGCCGCCGCCGGCGATGCCGAGGATCATGCAACAGAACACGATTGGTACAACGACCATCTTCATCATCTTTATGAAGATATCGCCAAGCGGTTTAAGGATTTCTGCACTAACCCACATTTGATACTGCGGATGAGTATTGAAATACCAACCGACGAGCACGCCAAGCAACAGCCCGGCAATTATTTGCCACACCAAGGGAATACGTTTCATGTCTAGCCTTCTTGTTGGAATGAAAGGACTGCGTTAACGGGCAGTTGCTAGAGTCATGAGCTTCCAGCTCACTTGAATTCAAATGGCACAACGCCGTTGTGCCAATACTTTTCTTATTTTGCGAAGAGCTGGCTCATATCCTTGAACGCCTTGAATTCCAGGGCATTGCCACAAGGGTCAAACAAAAACATGGTGGCTTGCTCGCCAACCTGCCCTTTGAAACGAATGTAGGGTTCAATCACAAACTCCGTGCCGAAAGACTTCAAGCGTTCAGCCAGCGCTTCCCACTCTTCCCAGCCCAGGATGATGCCGAAGTGCGGAACAGGTACGTCGTGGCCGTCTACTGGGTTGCTATGGACGCTTTCCTGAGAAGCGGTTTTTGGGTGTTCATGAATAACCAGTTGGTGGCCATAAAAATTAAAGTCAACCCACTGGTTGCTGGAACGACCTTCTTCCAGGCCGAACACTTCGCCGTAAAATGTGCGTGCGCCAGCGAGGTTGTAAACGGGGATTGCTAGGTGGAAAGGCGAGAGGCTCATCAGAACTCCAATACAGTTTATTGTTGGTGAAGGACGGAGCGTATGAATGCTGGCCGTTGGTTTTTCGCGGGGGTTCAAGTTCCGCCATCCCGCCGACATCGGCTTCTAGGTTCGGGCAGGAGCCGGGGGACAGGTACATCGTAGGGCGGCCAAACAAACAAAAAAATCAATATATATTTCTTAGAAACACAATTAATATTTGTGAATGATCAAAGAACTCAAAACACTCATCGCCGTTGCACGGGAAGGTACGTTTGCCGCTGCCGGGAATAAAATCGGCCTAACCCAAGCAGCGGTGAGCGCCCAGATTCAACGTCTTGAGGCCGAGCTCGGCTTTGAGATATTCGACAGGAAGGGACGCTCGGCCCACCTCAACAGGATGGGCCACCAAATACTCCTGCAAGCGCAAGAGCTGCTTCGCCTTTACGACAATTTGGGCTCCACCACGGTCGGACTTCCCGTAAGCGTCTTGGTGAACATCGGTGCTATCGCTTCCGTGCAGCGATCCTTTTTACCGGACGCATTAGCCAGGTTTCACCAACAATGCCCACAGTGCCGCACACGAGTAATCCCAGGCCTATCAATGGAGTTAGTCAACCTCGTAGACGCCGGCGAAATCGACATGGCCGTAATTATTCGTCCGCCCTTCTCGCTTCAAAGCGATTTACGCTGGACGAACCTGGCGCTTGAGCCCTACCGTCTGATTGTGCCGCGTGAACTGCCGGGAGAAGATTGGTCAGAACTACTTTCTAGCCAACCGTTCATTCGGTATGACCGATCATCATTCGGGGGCAGACAGGTGGATCGCTTCCTTCGGCAGATGCATTTCAACTTGCGTGAAGTTTGCGAGCTGGATGAACTGGAGGCCATCATCAAACTAGTTGAAAATGGTGTCGGTGTAGCTCTAGTGCCGCAGACAGCAACCCAACAGGAATGGCCAACGGGTGTAAGAGCACTCGACCTCGGACCGCACACCTTCCACCGTGATATCGGGCTCGTACATCGGTCACGGCAGAGTTTTACCGAGCCGGTACGAATTTTGGCTGAACTTCTCAGTCACCAGGTAAAGACTGACTCTGAATAAAATCCACACAGCTTTTCGGTCTCATCGGTCGTAACAACTGGCGGCCAACAATGGGCGATTTGCGTCGGGAAACGGGCAATTGCTGGTTCCACGTCCAGCCACTACACCAGCGACTCAACCACCAAACCTGGCCTGATCCCCTCCGCTATTCGCCCAATATCCATATCCTCCTCCCGCAACTGCTCGAATATAAACGGATTCAACATCTGCCGAGTCGCCAGAACGTTCCTGTCGACGATGCTGATACCCGCCTCGTTGCACACAGCCGACCAATGTTGCTGCACAGTTTCAAGCTGCGCGAGCACAATGGATCGAGCGGCACGCCGGTCGAGCAAAAACAGGTGCGCCGCATCCAGGCAGAGCGCTATCTGACTTTGGTTTGCCTGTCCCATTATCAACATGCCTTGGCTTGCCACATTTCCTGTGCGCACCTGGGGGCATATGTCATACGCCGGCGTTAGCGCATAGCCTTTGCCGTCGAAGAAGGCAGCATGGTTGCGGGCGTGGTCGTCAGTGTTGCCGCAGAGGATGTTGAAAACCAACCTGCCGAACAACTCTCGCAAATCTGTCTTGGGGTCGTCGAAATCGCGGCGGATGATATGACTCAACGCTTCATAGCTCGTATAGCGAGCCATCATTTCATCCAGTCCCAGCAGAGTAAGTGCTGAAACCATCAATTTTCTCGCCCATCCGCTGGTAGCGGCCCTATAGCGATCAAACCGCTCGATCAACAAAACATCCTTGTTCAGCACGCTCTGTAGCTGCACCGTCGCGACGTTCAGTCCGCCAGACTCGCCAAGCGCATCATGATGAACTCGGATTTCACCACGCTGACGGTATCGTTGGAGGCTGAGAATTTCGCTACATACTTTCGGTCGTTCGCCTCAATCAACGCTTTTGGACGGGCCCCGCCTATAGAGGTGCCATGACGAAGGGCCTGTTCGAGCTCGGGCGTCAAGGGGATGCCCTCCTCTACAAGTCGAGCCGCGTCGAGCAACTCGGCCAATGTGGCATTGTCATTGCTGCGCGCAACGTACTGCGTCGCCGACTGCTGAAAATCGAGGGCACCAATGCGATCCGAGCCTGACTCGAGCATGTAGGTCTGCTCATCGAGGTCCTGGTTGTACGCTTCAAGCCCGGCTTTACCAAACAGCCTGTTAATGATCACGCGCCGGCCCCATGCATCGGGTGATGCATCGCGTAGCCCACTGGCCAGTTTCATTCCTTCGGGTGGGGCGATGACCTCGGTGCCTAGCGGCAGCTCTAATGAATTCACTGCGATAGCTTGCGGATTAGCCAAGTAGCTCTGACCGTAGATGAAGGCGAACCGGTCGTTTTGCCGCTGCCGTACCAGGCGACCGGCAACCACCGGCTCTGAGCTGCCTGGAAGCCAGATCCAGACGAAGCAGTTCTTTGCAACGTGCTCAGAAGTCATTGCTCACCTCTTGTTTAGGTACCAGGATATGCGCTGGGAGTAGCGCCAGCTTGTCTTGCAGGCTCGCAAGCAAAGTCGAATGGCTATCTGAGGCCTGGAATAATTGGATTCCCAGAAGCGATGCCATCTCGAATACGACTCCGATCTCGCATCGTGGGTCTGCGGATTCGACACGCTGCACCAAGCTACGGGAAACACCTACTCGTTCAGCCAAAGCCTGCTGAGTCAGCCCCCGTTCTTTACGCTTGATCTGAATGAGCTGGCTGAAAATTTGCAGCGCGCTCAACGTCATAGGTGAATATGTCCGGTTAGCCATGGCCCCGCCCTTTCATGGTTAGCAAGAGAGATAGTCACAGTGTAGTCGAAACGCCGACAATGACCTATATATGAGGCTTATCTGCTAAATATGCCTCGTATATGAGTCGTGCATCGAGTTACTTATTCCCCCACCCTTACATTCGTCACGAGCCTTCACCTCAGCCACTATGGCAACCGTACTGCCATTAAACTGACCGCTGCTGCCCGGGCGGCAGCTGCAAAGATGTGCTCGCTAAACAACTTTAGGAGCCGGCTTGCTGGCGAAGGCGGCATCACATACAACATACCTGTTGACTGGAAGACCGCTCTCGCCAGCAAGCCGGCTCCTACACGGGTGATCCAACCCCTGCCCATTCAGTCCTTGCTCGATTTGGGTATCGCAATACGGCTACTGGTCTTGACCTCGCGTAAAGCCAGACTGGACTGAATGGAGGCAATCCCCACCTGACGCCTGAGCACCTGCTCGATAAAGTCACTGTAGCTATCAAGATCCTCTGCCAACACTTGCAGAACGTAATCGGCATCCCCGGTGATCTTGTGACAGGACAACACTTCGGGCAATTGCGCAATCACCGCCTCGAAGGCGTCGGGAGCGTGATCGGCGTGGGTGGAAAAACGGATGTGCACGAACGCCATGATGTCCAGCCCCAGCATTCGTCGATCAAGATTTGCCTGATAGCCCTTGATCACGCCCGCCTCCTCCATTCTCTTACGCCGCCGCCAGCAAGGCGTAAGGCTTAACGACAGGCGCTCACTGAGCTCGGCGTTGGAGATACTCGCATCTTCCTGCAGCAACGCGAGAATCGCCAGGTCGGTGTCGTCGAGACTGATGCGTTTGGATGTTTTTTTCTGCATTACGCTATTCCTGAGTAAAACATCCCGTAATATCTACCAAACCACGAAAACAAAGCAAAGAAATCGCATCCGTACCAGAACAAAATATTTGCACTGGTTCACATCAACGGATGCGCACAATGTTTACAGTTTTCAGTGATTCCCACCGTTTGCACCACGGCACCGAATTGAAAGACGGCGTGCTCAAGCCGTCCTTCGAACAGCCCAGTCGGGCCGATACCGTCCATCATCGGGTCAAGCAGGTAGGGCTTGGTCAGATCATAGAACCACGAGCATTTGACCGGTCGTGCTATGTCAACGCGCACAGCGAGCGCTACATAACCTTTCTGGAATCCGCCTGGTCTGAATGGTGCGCAACCGGACGTACCCACGATGCCTTGCCGCTGGTATGGCCGGTGCGCGACCTGGCCAACGAGCAAGTGCCGGCTTTCATCGACGGCAAGCTGGGTTTCTACGCCATGGACGCCGGCTCCCCCATTACCGCCACCACATGGCAAGCAGTAAAAACCAGCGCCGATATCGCGCTGACCGGACTGGCGTTGATCGATGAAGGCCACGACAGTGCCTTTGCCCTGTGCCGCCCGCCCGGCCATCACGCAGCGCGCGAATACATGGGCGGCTACTGCTATCTGAACAACGCCGCCATTGCCGCACAGCAGGCCATTACCCAAGGCGCCAAACGTGTCGCCGTACTGGACGTCGACTTTCATCACGGCAACGGTACCCAGAACATTTTCTACGGGCGCAGTGACGTCATGTTTGTCTCGCTGCACGGCGAACCGGCGGTGTCCTATCCGTACTACTCAGGTTACAGCCACGAAGTCGGCGCCGGCCACGGCGAAGGTTACAACCTGAACTACCCGTTGCCGAAGAACACCACCTGGGAAAGCTACCGCAACGCCCTGCTCCACGCCTGCAAGAAACTCCAGCAATTTGCCCCTGAAGTTCTGGTTATTTCACTGGGCGTCGACACGTTCAAGGACGATCCCATCAGCCACTTCCTGCTGGAAAGCGAAGACTTCATCGGCATCGGCGAGCTGATAGCAGGTGTGGGCTGCCCCTCCCTGTTCGTAATGGAAGGCGGCTACATGGTCGATGAAATCGGGATCAATGCGGTCAACGTACTGCATGGTTACGAGAGCAAACGCGCCTGAGTCGTCCCCTGAATCGCAGCGTTTCACTTATTGAATCGGAGAATAAAAAAATGACTCTTTTTATCGATGTCGATCATGCCGCACGCCTGTTCGCCAAGGTGGGAATCCGCCGCGCAATCCGCGAAATGGCGGCTTACATCGAAGCTGACTATTCACGCTGGGCGCAGTTTGATAAGTCGCCGCGCACCGCCAATCATTCGGCCGACGGTGTGATCGAGTTGATGCCGACCGACGACGGCCAACAGTACTCGTTCAAATACGTGAATGGTCACCCGGACAACGGTCAAAGGGACCTGCTGACAGTCATGGCCTTCGGTGTCCTGGCCGATGTCCACAGTGGCTATCCAACCTTGCTCAGCGAACTGACGCTGACCACAGCCGTGCGCACTGCCGCGACCTCCGCCCTGGTCGCGCAGTCCCTGGCGCGTCCTGGTGCAAGCATCATGGCGATCATCGGCAACGGCGCCCAGAGCGAATTTCAGGCCCTCGCCTTCCACGAAATGCTGTCCATCAAGCAAATACGCATTTTCGATATCGATCGCGACGCTTCACTTAAGTTGAAGCACAACCTAGCCGCATTCCCGGATATTGAGGTGACTCTGGCCAACTCGGTACGGGAAGCGGTCAAGGGCGCGCACATCGTCACCACAGTCACCGCAGACAAGGCCTATGCAACGATTCTGACGCCCGAGATGATCGAGCCCGGCATGCATATCAATGCCGTCGGCGGTGACTGCCCGGGGAAAACCGAACTGCACGCCGAGATCCTGCGCCATGCCCGGGTCATCGTTGAGTTTGAACCTCAAACCCGGATTGAAGGCGATATTCAACAACTGGAGCCCGACTTTCCCGTCGTCGAGTTCTTCCGGATTGTTCTGGGCGAAGTACCGGGGCGCGAGAACGATGCACAGGTCACCGTGTTCGATTCGGTGGGTTTTGCCCTCGAAGACTTTTCGTCACTGCGCTACGTGCACGACCTGGCGCGTGAGCATGCCATCGGTGAGCGCATCCATCTGGTGCCTGTGCCAGCCAACATAAAAAATCTCTACCAACTGCTTGATCAGCAGCCAGCAATCGTCCCCTCGCGCCTGCGCACGGCCAGCTGATAGCCATAGGTGATGCCCCTGAGCAAAGTGGCAAGGGGCCACTCACCCTGTAGTGAACGCGAAACCCTGCCACCCGCAAACCAACACCGTCAGTAGCCGTTGCATCTCTAACAAGAACGCTA
Source organism: Pseudomonas sp. ERMR1:02 (assembly GCF_002277815.1). Classification (GTDB taxonomy): domain Bacteria; phylum Pseudomonadota; class Gammaproteobacteria; order Pseudomonadales; family Pseudomonadaceae; genus Aquipseudomonas. The sequence continues at coordinate 404,029 of NZ_NKJI01000002.1, read as the reverse complement.
GACAGCCACTTTCCTGCCAAAACTCAAAAACATAAAATCAAGAGGTTTTGTAATGAAATCGACTCCGTCCGAGCGGGTTGAACAGCCCGCGCTGCAGCGTACGCTCAGCAATCGTCACATTCAGTTAATGGCCATGGGAGGAGCCATCGGTACCGGTCTGTTCATGGGCTCCGGGAAGATCATCGCCCTCTCCGGCACGTCGATCATCCTCATCTACATGATCATCGGTCTGTTCGTCTACTTCGTCATGCGCGCCATGGGCGAACTATTGCTCTCCAACTTGAACTTCAAAACCTTCGCGGATTTTGCTGGTGCCTACCTCGGCCCGCGAGCGGCATTCTTCCTCGGCTGGTCGTACTGGCTGAGCTGGAGCGTCGCGGTGGTGGGCGATGCCGTGGTGGTCGGCGGCTTCTTTCAATACTGGTTCCCCGATGTACCCGCCTGGATCCCGGCCATCGGTATGTTAATGACGCTGTTCGCCTTAAACGTGCTGACGGTCAGGCTTTTCGGTGAAGTGGAGTTCTGGTTCGCGATCATCAAGATCATTGCCGTCCTCACCTTGATTGGCGTCAGCATGGTGATGATTGCCAGCTCCTTCGTCTCACCCAATGGCGTTACTGCATCCCTGAACCACCTGCTGGATAAACAGGCAGCCTTCCCCAACGGCCTGTTCGGTTTCTTTGCCGGTTTCCAGATGGCAATCTTTTCCTTTGCCGGCACCGAGCTGATCGGCACTGCAGCCGCCGAAACCCGCTCCCCCGAAAAGACCCTGCCTAAAGCCATCAACTCGATTCCTCTGAGAATCATCCTGTTTTATGTGCTGGCACTGGTCTGCATTATTGCAGTGACTTCCTGGCAACAGGTTTCGCCCAACAAGAGCCCCTTCGTCGAACTGTTTCTGGTTGCAGGGTTTCCCGCAGCAGCAGGTATCGTCAACTTTGTGGTGCTGACGTCTGCCGCCTCATCGGCCAACAGTGGCGTATTTTCATCCAGCCGCATGCTGTTTGGGCTGGCCAGTCACGACAATGCTCCAGGGATTTTTCGGCGTTTGTCGGGCAATAGCGTGCCTCTGCTGAGCCTGGCGTTCACCACACTCTTGATGCTGGTGGGAGTACTGTTGCTGTTCATCGTTCCGCAAGTCATGACAGCGTTCACCATCGTCTCTACCGTGTCGGCGATCCTGGTGATTTTCACTTGGTCGACCATCCTCGCGTCGTATATTGCCTATCGCAGAAGCCGGCCCGACCTGCATGCGCAATCGACCTACAAGATGCCTGGCGGCGTGCCGATGGCCTGGTTCTCTTTGGCGTTCCTGGGCTTTGTTCTCTGTTTGCTGGCATTAAGACCTGACACCCGTATTGCCTTAATGGTCATGCCGGGGTGGTTCATATGGTTGGCAATTGCCTATCAGCTGACCCACACCTGGAAGCCCAAACCCGCTGCTGGATCGACAAGTCAGTACAGCTGAGGTTCACCTGGAGCCTTTGGGTGCCGATGCAGTGAAACGCCCAGAGTCGGCATCCGTAAACGCGAGCCACTGCGTCGGAGCGAAGCCTTCCGAGTGGGCGTACACCGCAAAAGCCATGCGAGGCGGCCTGACAGCCGACCTGACCTCAAGTAAACGCGAACTCCTGTAGGAGCAAAGCTTGCTCGCGATGGACGTCAACGACAACGCGCCCTGTCTGAATGATCGCGTTGTCCAGACGTTTGTCGCAAGCAGGCTCGCACATTGGAATTGCATACAAGGCCCTTAATCAGTTCGGCTGTCAGGCCGCCTCGTTTTGCTTCTGCTTTTGATCTTCTTGCCCCCTCGAGGCACCGAACGAAAGGGGTTCATGCCGGGCCTTTCTTTGTCAAAAAAAGAGCCCGCACTCCTTGCGGGCGAGTGAGGTCACTCACACGAGCAATCCAGCTCGTACCTACTTGGAGGCGTGCCGACTTCTAAACGTTCAAAGGAAGTCAGTGCCAATAAAGGTCATCATCAGCCATCGCCTGGGGTTGGAACAGGCCGCCGAGGGCTACAAGATATTCAACAAGAAGGAAGAGGATTGCAGGAAAGTCATTCTGACGCCGGGCGATCACAAAATAGCTATACCCAATAACACACCGCCCGTTAATGCTGCAGCGCATACCGACGACAGTGCTCCAGATACCCTTTTTCATGGCTAGCTACTAACTGAACGACACTCGACCAAAGCCAGGAAGGTGCATCCAGTGTTTTTGATCGGCAGGCCTCTAAATCGCTGATCCAGGCAGCTCGTGTCGCTCCGTCCATCTGCCTTGCGTGTGCAAGCCCTACGACCCTGGCCAGATACTCGGCTGCAAGCAATGCATCAGGCTGGCTGAGCTGATCCAGCTCAAGTTTCATGTCTTGAGGAAGCAGTTCACGAATAAAGAAACCGTGGTCGAGTATCCGCGCTGCGATCATACGGTTTCCTAGAGCTGGTGAGAGATACCGTGCGCCTTCAACTACCCGCTTACCGTTTTCACGAGGCATGGACGCCCTCGCTGCACGCGGTGCGGCAGCCGCGACGGCTTCCTTTATATCGAGCAGGCAATATTCCTGATCATCGCCATCACCCACACCCAAAAGCACCGCGTAACGTTTCAACCCAAGCGAGCTGCAGCCTTTAACCCAGTAGGCTGAGTCCAGCATTTCGACGTGGGCATCCGTAGACCTGCCTTTGAGTGACGTCACCAGCGTATGGATTTCAGGCTTGGAGCAAAGCATCTTCAGAGCGCCACGCTCTGGCCGAGAGAGCGACCAGAAATGCTTTCCAAGAGGGATGGTGGGCTTAGTGTTCTCGATGCGCTCGCGCGCCAGGTTTTTCCATGTGCGCTGCACTGCGCTTCGCATACTGGCTTTGACTTGGGCAGGCCGGGGCGGCTCTTGATCAACGTCGTCTTCAAATGCTTTTTCATAGCCCCGCATCATTTCTTGAAGTATCCGCGCCGTCGTAACGCCTGGCAGATCCGACCCTCTGGCTGCGGTCGCTAATGATAGAGCCAGCCTGACCAAGTCATGCACCGGATTACCTATAACGGTCTGATCAAGATCTCGAATGTGTATGTCGATTCGGCCCTTTAAATCGCCTGTGGGCCCAAGGTTTCCCGCATGACAGTCGCCGCAAATCCAAACGGCGGGCCCGCTTGGAAGACGCCTTCCTGATTGGCTGTGTAACCACTCGTAAAACTGAACTGTGCTGCCCCGAACATAAGCGTACGCGGATCTCGCCATCTTGAGATTTTTGAGTTGAGAGAGCGACTCTAGGCGTGCGCGGGGTTGAGGAGGTTTCATAGGGAATACTTAAAGGGCTGTAATCTATCGACCCCCACCCCTGTGCTTATGTTTCAAAATATTACCGATTTGCTTCCGTGATGGATGCTCAAAAAAAGGGGGGTGCATCACTGCCAGCGCAACCGCTTGAATTCATCCCATAGCTCTCCCCCTTCCGATTACCGACCTCTCACAACAAAGTCAGTCCCCGCGCAAAATCAACGCATGCGCTGCGTCCCACTCGGCGAAGATTTTTTGCCCGCAGCGCAAGCCCATCCTGTTGTAATCGGCTTGCAGCTTCTGCACTTGCAGTTCGAGCCCACCGCTGGCTTCGAGATAAATGTTAACCATCGAACCGATGAACTCTTCACCGACGACAGTACAGCTCAACCGGTTGCGTCGCATGGGTTGCGCGGTCAGGTCAATATGCTCGGCGCTGACGCAGACCGTCACTCGCTCGGCAGGCACAACCGTCTTACCCTCCGGCAACCGCGCCAGGAATCCACCGTGCTCGGAATCGAGGCGCACCAGTGCGCTATCTTCGAAACCGACGACAGTGCCGCCAAGGATATTCTTGCCACCCACGAACTCGGCGACGAAGCGGTTGTGAGGCTCCAAGTAAACCTCCTGGGGCGAGCCGATCTGCTCGACCCGGCCCCGACTCATGATCACCACACGATCGGCCATGGCAAACGCTTCGGATTGACTGTGGGTGACGTAGACAAAGGTGATGCCCAGGTCCTTCTGAAGTCCGGTCAACACGCCTTGCATGCGCACGCTGAGATGCGCATCGAGCGCGCTCAGGGGCTCGTCGAGCAACAGGATCGGCGGTTCGGTGACCAGCGAGCGTGCCAGCGCCACACGTTGGCGCTGGCCGCCGGAGAGCAGGCTGATATCGCGGCTGGCAAACTCCTCCAATCCCAGTCGCTCAAGCCACTCAAGCGCCTTCTTGCGTCGTTCGGCCTTAGCCATCCCTCTCATGCGCAGACCGAATTCGACATTCTCCAGCACGTTGAGAAACGGGAACAGTGCCAGGTTTTGCCAGACCAGCGGCGTCTCCCGTTCCCAGGAGTAGAGGTCATTGATGCGCTCACCGTTAAGACGAATTTCCCCTTCGCTGGGTTTGTCCAGCCCCGCGAGCATGCGCAGCGTGGTGGTCTTGCCGCATCCGCTCGACCCCATGATCGCGACGAACTCACCTTTGTAGATCTCCAGGTTCATGCGCTCGACAGCCTGGTAGCTGCCGAAGTGTTTAACCACGTTGTCGAATACCACCAGCGGTTGGGTCATGGCTGAATCCTTCGTGTGCGGATAATTGTCAGGGTGGTATCAGGCGCTCGCGGGTTTGCGCCGCCGCATAAGCAGAAGCTGCGCGAGGATCACCAGGGTCATGGTCGTGATAAAGACGATCGTGCCGATCGCGTTGATGGTCGGGCTCACCTGCCCTTGCAAGGTGTTGAGGATGCGCACCGGTACGGTCTCGTTAAGTCCAGACACGAACCAGGCGACCGCGAACTCATCGAAGGAAACGGCCATGGTCACGAACAACGCGGCGAAAATGCTCGGCGCCGTGAAGGGCAGAATCACAAAACGCATGGCTTTCCACTGATTGGCCCCCAGGTTCCAGGCCGCTGCCTCGATGTTCGGGTCCATCTGCGCCAGGCGCATCCGGATGACTGCCATGGCGAACGGTGCACACATCACGATGTGGCTGATCATCACGGCGTAAATCTCACCGGAAAGCCCGACCCGCGACAGGAAAGCCAGCATCGCCAGCCCCATGATCACCACCGGAATGGTCGGTGGCAGCAGCGCAAGCGCCATGTAGATCGACTTGCCGAAGAACTGGTAACGGAAGTCCGTGTAAGCCGCGGTAAACCCGAGCAGGGTCGAGACCAGCGACACCACCACGCCTACCGTGAGGCTGTTCCTGAAGGCCTGCCAAACCGCCGGGTCGGCGGCGATCGTCTCGTACCAGTGCAGGCTGAAACCGCCCAGTGGCAACGAAGGAAAACGGTCGATGTTGAACGAGAACACGAAGCTGCCGGCTATGGGCATGAAGATGAAGATGAACACCAGCACGACAAAGCTGCGCAGCAGGAAATTGATCAGCCGATGCTCGTTCATGCGCGCCTCCGGTAAGCGAAGCGAACCGCGCCAAAGGCGGTGATGAGCAAGGTCACAATCATCATTGTTGCGATCACCGCCGCGCGTGGCCATTGTTGGCCGGACTTGGTGGTGTCAGTGATCAGCGTACTCAAGGTCGGCGGCTGACCACCGCCCAGGTAGAGCGGGCTGACAAAGTCGCCGAACGTCAGGATGAAGCAGAACAGCGCCGCGACGACGATGCCGATCCGCGCCGACGGCACCACCACCAGCAACACCGTTCGCATTCGTCCGCAACCGAGGTTGTGCGCGGCCTCAATCAACGAGCGATCGATGTACATCAGGCTGAACAGTTGCAGCAAAACCACCAATGGCAGGCACAGCGTGAAATAGCCGACATAGGTACCGAACGCTGTGTTCAGCATGGCAAACGGCTCCAGTCCGAGCAGACCCAGCGCGGCATTGAAGATGCCGTTGTCGCTGAGGAATACCTGCCATGAATAGGTGCGCACCAGGTAGCTGGTGAAGAACGGTGTGACCAGCAGCAACACCAGCAACTGCTTTGCCGACTCGCGGAACTTGAAGGCGATCGTATAAGCGCAGGGAAAGGCCACCAGGCTGACCAGCACCGTGGCGCCCGCCGCCATTACGAGCGTATGGACGTACGCATCCCAAAAAAATCCGCGGCTGAGCATGTAGCTCCAGTTCTGCCACTCGAACGCCGGCACCATCCGGAAGTTGCGTACCAGCCAAAAACTGATGGCCACCAGAAACACCAGCGGCAATACGAAGAAAATCAATTGCCAAATCAGGATCGGCATCGAGACACAGAGGCCAAACATGGGCAAGCGCCACACCCTCTTGATACCGCGCCGCGTTTCGCCACCTGCGTTATCGGAAAGCACCGACGGCGACGTCTTCAACTTGTCTGAAATCATGGCGACCACCTCCGCGCGTCTTATCAAGCACCCTTGTATTGCGACCAGAAGTCGTTCCACTCATCCAGGCTCTGCTGGACCGGGAGTTCGCGGTACTTGATGCGACCATCGCGGATGTCATCCATGACATTGCGTTGACCGAGCAGCATGCCTTGGCGCGTGGCTTCAGCGGGATCGGTGCGGTTCAGCAGTTCCCAACCTTTCTTGCTCGGGATGAGCGCGGGATAGGCGGCCATCTTCGCCGACTTGACCTGGCCTTCCGGTGAGGTGATGTATTGGATGAACTTTTTCGCCAGATCCGGGCTGTGGGCTTTGCGGGCGATGCAGTAAGACTCCGTCCATTGCAACCCGCCCTCCTTCGGCAACACGGTCTTCACCGGTGCGCCGGCGCGTTGCAAGACACCGGTGATCCAGTCGCCGATGCCGCACATGGCATGGATCTGCCCGTTTTTCAGCGACGAAAAGGTTCCGCCGTAATCGAAGAAGCCACCAATTTGCGGACGCAGACTCATCATCTTCTGCTGCACCGTTTGCCAGTGCGCGACATCGATGTCGTAGGGCCGCGCATTGCCGTTCATCAAACTGATCTGCCCCAGGTTCGGCAAATGCCAGTCGAAGTGCCCGACCTTGCCCTTGAGGCTGTCGTCCCAGAACACGTCATAGCTTTGCACCTTGGCTTCGGGAACCAGTTGGGTGTTGTAGGCGATGCCGAGGAAACCAAAGCGGATCAGCACCGAATAGAGCTTGTCGCCCTGCCAGTGGCCAGGGAAATGCTGGAACTCCGGGTAGAAGTCATCAAAGGGGTAGTCCGCGGGGTCGAGTTGCTCGATGTACTCGGCGGCATTGAGTTGCTGCACATATTCGGCGTCGGACAGGATCAGATCGAAGGTGCCGGGCGGCGATTGCGAGATCAGCCCCAGCATGTTGTCGCCGCCGGTGTAGTACTTGGCCCGGACCTTGACCCCGTACTTGCGCTCGAAATCGGCGACGATGTCCGGCTCTGCGTGTCCGGCCCAAGCGAGGATGACCAGCTCTTTTTCCGCTGCGGCAAAGCTTCTCAAGGGCAGCACACCGGACAGCGCTGCGGTGCCTGCCAGGATGCTGGTGGTCTTGAGGAATGTACGGCGTGAAAGGTCGGTGCGATTTTTCATTATTGTCTCGCCTGGGTGATGGAAAGGATCGCTGTCTGGATACATTGCAGCAGTTCGCCATCACCCTTTTTTGTGCGCGCCCGACCTGCACTTTGTCAGAACCGACCTCATTCCCCATCAAAAGCGGCACACCTCTATCCGATAACCGGACAGAAATGACAAATCAGAGGGTGATTTGTCATTTACGGGTCGGATTTAGACAAATCGCCACCCTGTCCCTCTGATCGAATTGCTCTATGCGCCGCCTTCGATTCCAGCAATCCAAAGGGACGGCTAAACGGCAGGCAAACGCCCCCAACCACCGGTTAAAAACCAGCAAGCGGTCAATCACTTTCCAAGGGTGTGTAAATGAACAACAGCGTCGTAATTGGAGAACTCACCTGGCCGGAATATGCAGAGAAGGTCGCCTCCGGCTGCTCTATCTTTCTGCCGGTTGGTGCACTGGAGCAGCATGGACATCACATGTGCATGGAGGTCGATGTCCTGCTGCCTACCGCTATCTGCAAGGCGGTCGCGCAAAATGTCAGCGGCCTGGTGTTGCCTGCCCTGGCCTATGGCTACAAATCCCAGCAGAAATCAGGCGGCGGCAACCACTTCCCTGGCACCACCAGCCTCGATGGTGCCACGCTGACCAGTACCGTGCAGGACATCATCCGCGAACTTGCACGCCACGGCGCGCGCAAACTGGTGATGATGAACGGTCACTTTGAGAACTCGATGTTCATTGTCGAGGGCATCGACCTTGCCCTGCGAGAGCTTCGCTACGGTGGCATCAATGATTTCAAGGTGGTCGTGCTGTCCTATTGGGACTTCGTCAACGATCCCGCCGTCATCGCAAAGCTATACCCCGACGGTTTCCTCGGCTGGGATATAGAACATGGCGGCATTTTCGAAACGTCGCTGATGCTGGCCCTGCACCCCGACAAGGTCGATCTGAGTCGCGCGGTTGATCACCCTCCCGCCACCTTCCCGCCCTACGACGTGTTCCCCATCATCCCGGAGCGCACACCGGCCTGCGGAACACTGTCATCGCCTAAAGGTTCCAGTCGCGAGAAAGGCGAGCTGATTCTTGAAGTGTGTGTCTCGGGCATCAGCGCCGCGGTGCGCGAGGCCTTTGAATTGGAGTCATAAGCAACACACGGACGTGCCCAAACATGCATCCACGGTTAACGCTTCACCCTCCCCAAGTAAAATAAAAAGGGTAAGTCTCATGTCCAGCAGCTCAACCTTGGCCCCAGGCCTGAAGCAGCGTCACGTCACCATGTTGTCCATTGCCGGAGCCATTGGCGCCGGCCTGTTCATCGGTTCAGGACACGCCATCGCCTCGGCGGGACCGGCCGCTATCCTGGCGTACATTTTTTCCGGCACGCTGGTGGTGCTGGTGATGCGCATGCTCGGAGAGATGGCGGTAGCATCGCCCGATACCGGATCATTTTCGACCTACGCCGAGCGGGCGATGGGACGCAGCGCCGGCTTCACCATCGGCTGGCTGTACTGGTGGTTCTGGGTGTTGGTCATTCCGATAGAAGCCATCGCCGCTGCCGCTATCCTGCACGCCTGGTTTCCTTCCATTCAAACCTGGGAGTTCGCGATAGCGGTCACCGGCCTGCTGACATTGACCAACTTGTTCAGTGTCGCCCGTTACGGCGAGTTCGAATTCTGGTTCGCCATGCTCAAAGTCATCGCGGTACTGGGCTTTATCGCACTTGGCGCGCTGGCCCTGGCGGGCGCATTACCGGATACGGCGGTGAGCGGGGTCGTTCAATTAAGCCATGAATTTGGTGGCTTCATGCCCAATGGCATGACCGCCGTGATCGGTGCGATGCTCACCACCGTGTTCAGCTTCATGGGCACGGAAATCGTCACCATTGCCGCCGCCGAATCGCAAAACCCCTCCAAACAGATCACCCGCGCCACAAACTCCGTGGTCTGGCGCATGGGGATTTTCTACATCGTCTCGGTGTTCCTCATCATCTCGATCGTGCCCTGGAACGACCCCATGCTCATGGAAGTCGGCTCTTATCAGCGCGCCCTTGAGTTGATGAACATCCCGCACGCGAAAATGATCGTGGATATCGTCGTGCTGATTGCTGTCGCCAGTTGCCTTAACTCGGCCATCTACACCGCGTCACGCATGGTCTACTCCCTGAGCAAACGCGGGGATGGCCCTCGTGTACTGCAGAAGACATCGTCCTCAGGAGTGCCCTACGTTGCGGTGCTGGCCAGCACCGCGGTGGGCTTTCTGACCACGGCACTCAATTACTTTGCGCCCAATGAAGTGTTCTCTTTCCTGCTGGCCAGCTCCGGTGCCGTTGCGCTGCTGGTCTATCTGGTCATCGCTGTTTCGCAACTGGTACTGCGCAAAAAGATGAACGCTTCGGGGCAACCGATCGCTTTCAAAATGTGGTTTTTCCCCTGGCTCAGCTACCTGGTGATTGTCTGCATCGTGAGCATTCTGATAGTCATGCTGATCTTGCCCCAGCATCGCATGGAGGTCGTTGCCACGGGTGCGCTGACGCTGTCCATCGTCTGTATCGGCGCAATTTTCAACTCCAGGAAGCAGCCCGTGCATATCGCTCAAGCCAAAAACGCCTAATCCCCCTGTAGGAGCTGGCTTGCCAGCGAAAGCGGTGGGTCAGGCGACATCTTTATCGGATGTGATGACGTCTTCGCTGGCAAGCCAGCTCCTACAGGGGATTTCTATTTCCGATCACCTCTTTCCGGCCACTCTCCACCACGGAGCTGGCCGGTTTTTTTGTTAATGCCACCCGGATACAGGGTGTAAAATTCCGAAGTCCCTAACACGGCTTCCAATCACAAGAATGCAGTCGAGGAGCGGTAACAATGGCGAAACTCCAGGTGGCGAAGCCCGCCGCAGGACGTTCGGCAAATGAACAAAGACCAGTGAAAACCGTGGGCTTTCTGATCATCCCCAACTTCACCACAATCGGCTTCGCCTCCGCCGTGGAAACACTGCGCATGGCCAACCTGGCCGCGCGCAAACAGATGTTCCGCACAGTCATCATCGCCGCCAGCCTGGACCCGGTCATGGCCAGCAACGGCATGCGCATCCTGCCCGACCACAGCATTAACGATGCACCCAAGCTCGACATACTGTTCGTTGTCGGATCAAACCCGATCGTCTCCAATCACAGCAGCCGACCACTGCTCAACTGGCTGCGCAAGCTGGCGCATGATCAGGTGCCCCTGGGCGGGATTTGCACCGGCAGCCACTTGTTGGCTCGCGCCGATTTGCTCAAGGGCTATCGCTGCACGATTCACTGGGAAGACATCGAAGCACTGAAGGAGCGGTTCCCCGGGATCATCATTTCCAACCAGCTGTTCGAGCTGGACCGTGATCGCTACACCTGCTCCGGTGGCGTGGCCTCCATGGACATGACCTTGCAGTTGATTGCCCGCGAACCTGGTGGTCGGGACATTGCAGCCCATGCCGCCGAGTTGCTGTTGTGTGATCGGGTACGGGGTGCGCAGGAGCAACAGCGTGTGCCGTTGCGGCAAAAGCTCGGCACCTCGCAACCCAAGCTCAGCCAGATGGTGGCGATCATGGAAGCCAATCTTGAGGAGCCGGTGGGCCTTGAGGAGCTTGCGCGGTTGAACGAGGTGTCGGTGCGCCAACTCGAGCGCCTGTTTCACAAGCACCTGCAACGCACGCCGAGTCAGTACTACCTGGAACTGCGCCTTGCACGGGCGCGACAGTTGTTGCTACGCAGCGAATCGCAGGTCCGCGATATCGCCCTCGCCTGCGGCTTCGTTTCGCCGGCGCATTTCTCCAAGTGCTACAGCCGCTTCTTCGGCGTATCGCCCATTGGTGAGCGCAAGCAGGTGGCGGCCGTACATTGATTTGATGGTTGGCCTGACGGGCCTCATCGCGAGCAGGCTCACTCCTACAGTAAACCGCGTTCGTCTGGACAACTCGGTCAACTGTAGGAGTGAGCCTGCTCGCGAAGGCTTACTCAAGAACACCACAGGCTATCAGTCCTGCAAAGCCTTATGCGCAGTCTCCCGGCTCGCCAGCATGGCAATCAATGCCACAGCCGCTGCCGCCAGCAGATACCAGGCCGGGGCCATTTTGTTGCCGGTCAGTTGAATCAGCCAGGTCGCGATAAACGGCGCAGTGCCACCGAACACCGCATTGGCGATGTTGAAGCTGAAAGCAAAACCACTGAAGCGTACGCGGGTGGGGAAGATCTCGGCGAGGAAGCACGGCAAGGTGCCGTCGTTCATCGCCAGGATTGCGCCGAACGCGATCTGGATCATCAGAATCACCATCAGCGGCTGATTCTCCAGCATCCCGAACAGCGGAAATGTCAGTGCCAGGAACAATACCGAAGCGATCACCAACATGGTCTTGCGCCCGAACCGATCCGACAATTTGCCCATCAGGAAAATCAGCCCGATATAGGTCGCCAGCGACACCGTCGACGCCAGGAACGAATCACTCTCGCTCATGCCCATTTCGGTGGACAGGTAAGTCGGCATGTAGCTGAGCAACAGGTAAAACGCCACGGCGTTCAGGCAGGTCACGCCGATCCCGATCAACACGCTGCGTCGGTGCACGGTCAGCAATTCGCGAACCGGAGCGTGGGTGGCGCACTCCTTCGCCTCAAGGCGTTTTTCCATCTCCAGGAATTTGGGCGTGTCTTGCAGACTCATGCGGATATAGCGCCCCACCAGCCCGAATGGCGCCGCCAGCAGAAAGGGCAAACGCCAGCCCCAACTGTGAAGATCCTCGACACTCATCCATGAATGCAGGCCGGCGACAAACACCGCGCCGAACAGCAAGCCAGCCGCCGTACTCGCCGGGACAATGCTGGTGTACAAACCGCGTTTACCCTCGGGCGCATACTCGGCGAGAAAGGCCGATGCCCCGGCGTACTCACCTGAAGCAGAGAAACCCTGGAACAAGCGAATCAGCAACAACAAGGCCGGTGCCCACAGGCCGATATGGTTGTAGGTCGGCAGGATACCGATGCAAAAGGTCGAGACCGACATGATCAAAATCGACCAGGACAAGGCACTGCGCCGCCCGTATTTGTCACCGAAATGCCCCCAGACCAGTCCACCTAGCGGGCGCACGATAAACGATAGCGCGAACACTGCAAAAGTCGCCAGCAGCGCGGTTGCTTTGTCAGTTTGCGGAAAAAACGTCAGCGCGATGACGGTCGCCAGATAGCCGTAGGCCGCATAGTCGAACCACTCGACGAAGTTGCCCATGAAGCTGGCACTGGCTGCGCGCCGCAGGGCCTTGCGCTCGGCCGTCTGTTCAAGTTTCTGCGCCATGGTTGGGCTCAGGCTTGCGCTTTGGGTGCTCATTGGGCACCTCCGGTGTGAGAGGTGCGGTTGTCGAAATGATAGATCGGGACGTAGTGCATGACAAAACCCTCTGTTGTTTTACTTGGCAGGGTTAAGGCTCATCAAAATAAAACGCCGCACAGGGTTACTGTGCGGCGCAAGGTCTTACTTTTTGATGATGTTGTGTTCCGGGCCATACGGGAATTTGGTGATGTTTTCCCCGCCCTGCTCGTTGACGATCAGGATGTCGTGCTCACGATACCCGCCGGCACCTGGAAGGCCTTCGGGCAGCATGATCATCGGTTCAATCGACACCACCATCCCTGGCTCCAGCACGGTATCGATGTCTTCGCGCAGTTCCAGTCCGGCTTCGCGGCCGTAGTAATGGCTCAGCGTACCGAAGGAGTGGCCATAGCCGAAGGTGCGGTATTGCAGCAGATCGTGTTCCAGGAAGATCTCGTTCAATTGCAGCGCGATATCGCAGCAGCGCATGCCCGGCTTGATCAGTTTCAGACCGGCTTCGTGCACTTTGACGTTCACTTCCCACAAGCGCAGATGCTCGTCGGAGCAGTGATCCAGGAACAACGTACGCTCCAGGGCTGTGTAGTAGCCGGCAATCATCGGGAAGCAATTGAGGCTGAGGATGTCGCCCTTGTTGACTTTGCGCGACGTCACCGGGTTATGCGCACCGTCGGTGTTGATGCCGGACTGGAACCAGGTCCAGGTGTCCATCAGCTCGGAATCGGGGAAGGTGCGGGCAATTTCGCGCACCATGGCCTGAGTAGCATGCAGCGCCACCTCGTATTCTGGCACCTGATCACGCAAGGCCTCGACGATGGCGGCACCGCCGATGTCCGCGACGCGTGCGCCATGGCGGATGATTGCGTGTTCTTCGGCGGACTTGATCATGCGCATGCGCATGCACGGTGCGGCGATATCCACCAGTTCGGCTTGCGGGTAACGGCTGGCGAGCTTGTCGCGATTGAGCAAGTTCAGATGGTCGAACTCGATGCCGATGCGCCCGGCCTTGGGCAAGGCCTGCTGGATCGCGACGAAGTAGTTGTCGCGCTGCCAGTCGGTGTAGACGATGTTTTCAGTGCCGACGGTACGGCGCCATGGCTGGCCGCCATCGATGTTGGCACTGATGGTCACGGCGCTGTCCTGGGTCACCACCAGCGCGTACTGACGCCCGAAGGAGCAGTACAGGAAATCGCTGTAGTAGTTGATGTTGTGATAGGACGTGAAGACGGCTGCGTCGATATTGTTCTGCGCCAGATAAGCCCGCAATTTGGCCTGGCGATTGGCATATTCCAGGACCGAGAACGTCGGGCTGGTTTTTTCGCCGTTCTTGATCTGGATGGTTTTCGGCATTTGCATGTCATTTATCCTTGTCATTGTTTGAGCTACAGATGGCGCCAATCTGGCGGCCGCTGAAGATCATTCGAACAGATGCAAACCGAGGTTTTTTGCGCGAATCCGACCTGTAGTTGGTCAGATCCGCTGTTTGCGAAAACACTCCCCCAGAAACCCAAATGCCCCCGGATTGGCGGAGGCATTGGCAAAGGAAAAATTTAACATTGGCGTCGGCCGGACATGGCCTCATCGTCGGAACGCCGCCCGGAGCCGGCTCACTCCTACAGGGGAACTGAGTAGCCCCGTACTTTGTGTTCGCCTAGATCAAATGTGGGAGCGGGCTTGCTCGCGAAGAGGCCGGTGCATTCAACATCAATGCTCGCTGATCCTGTGCCTTCGTGAGCCCCATATGCTCGCGAGGATGCGCCCCGAAGTACTGCCGATAGCAGCGAAAAAAATGCTGCAGCGACACGAATCCGCACGCCACAGCGACATCCGACAGCGACTGCTCACCGGCCCGCAACAACTGACGCGCCCGTTGCAGCCGCAAATCCAGATAGTGCCTGGACGGCGAACAACCCAGGCTGCCTTTGAACAGCCGCTCCAGATGTCGGCGGGAAATGCCCATGGTCTCGGCCAGTTCGTCGATACCCAGCGTTCGGTGCAAGTGCTCGTTCATTAAGGCCAGGGTTGCTTGAAGTTTTGCCGGGGCGTCCTGCAAGGGCAGCAGCGGTCGGGCCTGGCGTGCTGCGTGTTTTTCCATGCGCAGTACCAGACCACGGCCATGGGTGCGGGCGAGAAGTTCGTTCATCAACCCTTGAACGGCCTGCGGCCCAACGCAGGTCAGACGCTGGCGGTCGACGCAGAACGGCGCCGCCACCGGCGTCAACGTGCTGAAAGCTGCAAACGTCAATGATGCGGGGGGCTGCGGCAAGCTGCAGCGAAAACCATCCAGGGCGCCAATCTGCGCCAGCAGCCAGCCTGCCTCGCCCAATGCCCCCAGGCTGATCGGTTGTGCTGCCCAGTGGTTCAGCTGCGGGCGCAAGTCTGGATGTTCCGTGTGCAGATGCAGATTATCGCCACCACAGAGGATCAACACATCCAGCGTTTGTGCCTGATCCAGTCGCGCAGTGGCTGTTGCGATGCCGTTGCTGGCGTTCAGTTGCTGTCCATCCAGGCTAAGCATTTGCCACTGGCAAACACTGCGCCCCGCCAACTGGTTGGCCAGGCGCAATGGCTCCAGGGCATTGGCCAAAGCGTACATATTGAAGGCTTGCGTCAACCAGAAACCAATACGCAGTACCGGCGATTGTTGCCTGTCAGACGAGTCAAAACACTGATAGCCATCGTCGATCTCCGTACCGGTCAGCAATTCACCTGATTGTCGGCGCCAGAGATCATCCAGACGTGTCAGATATCGACCTGTAAATGCTCGCCTCTACCGATAGTGAGGCTCAAAACCCATTGTGCAAATTCGGCATCTGTACATGACGCTCGATGATCGACCCTGCCACCAAAAGACGCTGCTCGCGAAAGCTGTCGGCAACGAGTTGAACGCCAACCGGAAGACCATCAATCACGCCCGTCGGGACATTCAAACCAGGCAAACAGAGTGCTGCAACGGTGATAAGCGGACTTTGGTCAACCAATACACTTTTCATGTCTTCGGCTGAGCCCAGATCTTCGCCCCACTTCATGGGCAATCGGCAAGACGTCGGCATTAGAATCAATGGATAACGCATCATGAACTCGTTCCACTTGCGGCGAAGTTCATCTCGACGTGCAATCGCCAGTGCATAGCCTTCCAGGTCGATTTTTGGTGCCCCGGCCATCATGTTTTCAACCGAGCGCTGGATAGACTCATCACCCATCGCCTTGACACCCGCAAACATCCCCATGCGCGCTTCAGTCATGACAATCGACTGCCAGATCTCTATTCCCTCCGTCAATCCTGGTGGCATGGCACGTTCAACCGCATAACCGGCAGCTTCCAAAATGCGGGCCGCGTTGTTCAATGCAGCCTTGATGGCAGGCTCCAGAGAACTGCCTGGAATGTCATCAACCAAGGCAACACGTACAGCGCTTGCATCGTCCGGGAAGTCCATATGCGCTGGCACCCACATGGGATCGCGACGGTCAGCGCCTGCCATGGCCGACAACCCCAGGCGCACATCACGCATTCGCCGCGCCAGCGGACCTTGCGATGACATGGTTTGCAATCCCAGATAGCGAAGACCGGTAGTGGGATGGAATGCCGGAATCCGCCCCGGCGTCGCTCGCAAACCTGCCAGGCCATTGACATAGGCTGGATAGCGAATGGAGCCGGCGATATCAGTACCATGGGCCAGCGGACACATGCCCGCCGCTACCGAGACCCCTGCCCCGCCACTCGAACCGCCCGAGGTCACCGTTTCATCCCAAGGGTTGAGCGTGCGCCCGTGTAACGGGTTCTCGGTGAACCAGCGGAATGAAAACGGCGGTGTGTTGGTGCGGCCAACACTGATCGCACCCGCCTTACGCAAATTGCTCACCACGGTGCTATCACCTGGCGCAATTCGCTGCGCGAAGGCCGGCACACCATTGGTAGTGGCCTCGCCTTCAACATCGACATTCAACTTGATGGTCACTGGCACGCCGTGTAGCGCGCCCAGGGTTTCTCGACAGCGAACCTGGGTGTCCGCCACATCGGCCGCCAGCAATGCCCGCTCTCTGTCGGCAAAGACAATGGCATTGAGTTTCGGGTTGATGGCATCGATACGTTCAAAGCAGCTTTTCACCGCCTCGCGACTGGAGATTGTCCCCGAGCGAATATGCGCTGCCATATCCACTGCGTCCCAGCGCCAGATCTGATCTGGCAAGTCACCTGCAGAAGTTACTTCTTGATGATTCATCGGGTTTGTCATCCACTGGAACTCCACCGGTTAAAGGTTGTGATCAACGCGCGACGCTCATCGGTGTCAGACCGGTTGAGTCGAACCCTGCGCCTTGAGCCTGACAGTGCGCTGACGCACGAAACACATCGCCAACGCCGCCACGCAACCCGGTACGGCAAAAACAATAAAGTTAAGATGCAGCGGCAATTGGATGCTCACCAGCACGCCACCAAGCACCGGGCCACTGATGGCTCCAGTACGACCGATGCCTGAAATCCAGCCCAATCCTGTCGTACGGATACCCATCGGGAAAAACTCTGCGACGCAGGAGTACGCGAGAATCTGGGTGCCAATGGTCGTGGCGCCCGCAATGAAGATCAGTGCATAGAGAATGGCCGTCGGACTGTTGAAGCCAAGGAGGCTGATCGATGCGGCTGCCAGCAGAAAAAACACGATCAGTACCCTGCGCAAACCGAGGCGATCACCCATCCAGCCGCCACAGACGGCACCGAAAATCGCTCCGACATTCATCAGTAACAAAAAGCCGAGACTCGACCCCAGGCCGTAACCGGCGGTGATCATCAGTTTCGGCAACCAGGAGTTCAGTGCGTAAATCATCAGCAGGCAGCAGAAGAACACCAGGCACAACATGATCGTGCTGAGCCCCCGTCCTTCGTGGAACAACTGAACAACAGGCGCGCCCGGTGCCTTGAGAGCCGGCACGACAAACTCATCGCCCGGTAACGAGACGAAAGCGGGTTCGATTCGATGCAAGATCTCTTTGGCCTTTGCTTCGTGGCCCTGGCGGATCATGAAACCCACCGATTCGGGCAGATAACGCAAAATCAGCGGCAACAGGATCAAGGGGACAGCAGCAACGTAGAAAACTGACTGCCAGCCAAAATTCGGCAGTAAAAAGATGCCTAGCCCGGAGGACAGCATTCCGCCCACGGAATACCCGCTGAACATGATTGCAACCAGCGTCCCGCGGATTTTCTTCGGCGCGTATTCACTCATCAATGCGACGACATTGGGCATGACGCCGCCAATGCCCAGCCCCGCCAGGAAGCGGCATAGACCAAACTCAGTGCTGTCGCGCGCAAACCCATTGAGTAGCGTGAAGCCGCTAAACAGAATCACGCAAATGGCAACGACCCATTTGCGCCCGACCCGATCGGAAAGCGAGCCGAAAATGATTGCTCCCAACATGGCCCCAAACAACGCATAGCTACCCAGCGCACCGGCTTGTAATGGCGTCAGGCCCCAGTCTTTCATCAAGGCCGGGAGTACGACGCCGTAGATCACCAGATCGTAGCCGTCGAAGATAATGATCAGCGCACACCAAAACAGCACTCGCCAATGAAAGGCGTTGAAGCGCGCCTGGTCGATAACCTCATTGATGTCGATCTTTCGCATGGCATTGTGCTCTTTTTGTTGTTGTGGAAAGTCGCAGTGACATGGCTGCGGACTCCATTGTTTTTTTGTTCAGGCAGCACGATGGTAGGTCCGGGATCTCGCGGGCTATATCCGCAGATCGCAGTCCTTTATCCGTTTTTTACGGGCAGGTATTTTTGAGGTGAATCAGGGCAAATGCCGGGCGGCACCTGTTTACTGGCGGCGTTTAAGGGTGTCCGTCGGCAGTTCGCCAAACTGTCTGCGATAAATCTCGGAGAATCGCCCCAGGTGCAGGAAGCCATAATCCATCGCCAGCTCTGTGACATTGCGGTATCCACACGTGGCATCGCTGAGGCATGCATGGACCCGCTCCAGCTTCTTCTGCCGGATGTAACGATTAGGTGTAAGCCCCACACTGCGCTCGAACAGGCCGTACAGCGATCGCGGACTCATGTGTGCCTGGCGGGCCAGTTCGTCACCGCAAATATCCTCCTTGAGGTTTTGCCTGATGTAGTCGGCAATCTGCTCAAACGTCGCCAGCGATGAGTTGAGCTCTGGACGCGTCAGGTTTGTGCGCATCAACACCAGCATTTTGGTGGCGACAATCTGCATGTAATGCTCTTGAATCCGCGGCACATGTTCGGATGCCTCGGCTTCGGCGCACACCATGCGCAACAGATCGAAAAAGCCCTTGAGCTCGCTCAACCGATAGCACGGTTCGACAAATCGCAAACCTTGCCCCGGCGTTAACCAGTGCTGTTCGCGGCAAATCGACTCCATGACCGTCGTAGGGATCTTGAGAATGAATTTTTCGCAATCGGCCGACCCCGTTAGATCCACGCGGTCATCAGGATTGATGA
The DNA here is from genome assembly GCF_002277815.1 of Pseudomonas sp. ERMR1:02. Lineage (GTDB taxonomy): Bacteria > Pseudomonadota > Gammaproteobacteria > Pseudomonadales > Pseudomonadaceae > Aquipseudomonas. Next base: position 384,763 of record NZ_NKJI01000002.1, on the reverse strand, counting down.
TCAGCATTTCACCGGCGCTCAAGTAGTGCTCCTGCTTGAAGTTGCGCCACAGACAATGCCCCCGCAACAGGACCTGCAGGTGATAGAAGTTTTCCAGGGCGGGCGATGTAACACGCACATCAGAGCCATAGCTGATGCGGCATAGATCAAGGTGGGCAAACTTGCGGTGCAGCAGACTCGAGACCAGCGCCTGTGATCGAGAAAGGTGAATGCTGTGGGAGCCCAGGTGTTCGTTGACATAACCCGACACCGCATAAGGATCGGCCAGGTTGAACACCGCGCTTTGTTGATCGGTAAGCAGCTCTTCCATCACTTAATACTCTGATCGTCGCCTCGGTAAATCAGTGATGCCACGACACGGCATTACCCACGACTTGGCTAGTCAAGAAATTCCACCTGCGGCCCGACGACGTCAAGCGTCATTGCGGCGCTGCATGGAACAAACCGCCCAACGGCACCGACCGCCGTCCCTACACGCTTGGCGGTACGAGGAGCGGTTTGCCTTATACACGCTTATCCCCGCCCCCGCTCGATCGCACCCAGAGATTGCAGAAAAGGGATAAGGATCTGCAGAAACCGGATACTGCCACTTGGGTAGCGAGCTTAATTTCAATTCAACGAATAATTATAAATACCGGAGACAGCGACCACGCCAGCAATCTGATTAGTTCTGTTCGCGAAAGTATTTTTTAACCTTCTACATAAACGAATTACCCCCTCTGTCTACATAAAGACAGCCGTTATTGCTTTGCCTGTCATTTACCCGTACGTCCCAATAAAAATAAAGATATGGCGGAAAGAACATGAAAACCAATCACACGCACTTAGGTGCAGGTTCGGCGCATTGGCACCCGTTGAGTTTGATGGGCCTATTAACGTTATCCTGCGGACTTCCCCTCGCCGCTTCCGCTGCCGGGTTTATTGAAGATTCAAAAGCCACACTTGAATTGCGTAACTACTACTTCAACCAGGATTATCGAAGCGGTACGGCTGCCCCCTCCAAACAAGAGGAATGGGGTCAGGGTTTCATACTTAACTACACGTCAGGCTTCACCCAAGGGCCGGTTGGCTTTGGCCTTGACGCACTGGGAATGCTCGGTATTCGCCTGGACTCCGGCAAAGGCACCCACTACAACCCCAATAGTACGAACCAGGCCGGTTTCGTCTTCCCGACCGACAATGACGGCCGCGCCGTGAATGATTTCAGTAGCCTTGGGCTGACAGCCAAAGTGCGCTTTGCCAAGACTGAAGCAAAACTGGGTACCCTTCGTCCAAGAATGCCGGTCCTGGTGCTGAACGATGGTCGTTTGCTCCCGGAAACCTTCGAAGGCATGCAGATAACCTCACAAGATTTCGACAACATTACCCTCACCGCCGGCAAGGTCGAAAAAGTCAAAAGCCGCACTTCCTCCAACAATGAGAACCTGGCAATTGCTGGTGCAGGCGGAGCAGCCGGCAAGCGCAGCAATAAATTCTACTTCGCTGGTATCGACTACAAACTCAACCCGGACCTGTTGCTCCAGTACTACTACGGCGGCCTCGAGAACTTCTACCAACAACATTTCCTGGGCATGGTCCACAACCTTGCATTGCCAGTCGGCAACTTGAAGAGCGACCTTCGCTTCTTCGACAGCCGCCCGGATGGCCGCAATGCAAGTCAGGCGGGTCGACAAGAGGGATACCGCAGCAGCGGCTTTCACAACAATGGCGAAGTCGATAACCGTGCCTTGGCAGGTATGTTCACCTACACCGTGGGCCCCCACTCTATTGGTCTTGGCTATCAGGCGCTCACTGGCTCCAGTGATTTTCCTTTTGTCAATCAGGGTGACGGTTCATCGACCTATCTGATCACTGACCGACAAACCGGTGCGCGCTTCCAGCGGGCCGGCGAAGACACTTGGGTAGCACAGTACGGCTTCAACTTTGTGAGCATCGGTATTCCGGGGCTGACCACCGTCGTGACTTATCAGCGAGGTGATAATGTTAAAACCGACATTGGCGATCAGCATGAATGGGAACGCGACATCCATTTCAACTATGCGTTTCAGAGCCCTGTACTTAAAGGTTTAAGCTTGTCGCTGCGTAATGCAACGCTACGCAGTACCGTACCCAATCAACGTGATATCGATGAGAACCGGGTATACATCACTTACACCCGAGACTTGTTCTAAGCCAATGTTTTGTATAGCCCTCTGATTCAATCAGCTGGAGCCGACCTGTTGTCGGCTCCAGTCTTTCATCATGTCCGACATTCGAGAGTTTAATGATGTTCATAAAAGAGCAAGAGCGCTCTATTCCCTGCACTAACTACAGAACTGTTGGAGTGCTGGTCGTGATGTGCATTTGTCTGGCCTTTGCATTAGCGTACTTGAGCAGGTCGACTACTCAATCGCTGCTTGCGTTGTTCGTGTTTGCAGCACAAACGATGGCCGGGATTCTGCTCCTGCGAACTGTGCCGACGCCCAGGACCACATTGTCTTCGCCAACGCCTGCGACCCCAGACGTGTCACCTCTGCCGTCGCCCGACAGTCATGCCCCCTGCAATGAACGCTCACTCGGTTTGCTTGACAATGCATTACTCCAACATCAGCAGCTGCAGAACCAGCTACAGCTGTTGCTGGAAAATGCGCTGTGCAGTGAGCAGGAAATGCATGAAGCGACGGTCCTTGCGCGTCAATCGGCAGATAAAGTCGTGGCCAGCGTCGACAGCATTCGCAGCTCGCAAACCTCCATCATTGAGCTGGCAGGCTACATGGAACGTATCGGTGAAGTGTTTATCGACCTGGGTGAGCAATCAGTGCGTATCAGCTCGATTGTCGGCAGCATTCAGGACATTGCCAAACAGACCAATCTATTGGCACTCAACGCCGCCATTGAGGCCGCTCGTGCTGGTGAACAAGGGCGCGGCTTTGCCGTCGTGGCCGATGAAGTGCGAAATTTGGCGCGACGTGCGAATGAATCCAGCGAACAGATCCGTCAAATCGCCAGTGGGGTGCAGAACTCGGCCAGGGACGCGCGACTCGGCGTCGAACATATCGGTCAATCAACCCAGGTGAGTCTTGCTTCGTCCGCAGCCGCATTAACGGCCATGACCGACATCCAGGCCGCAGCCGTAGCACGCGTGGAAGTAGTGCAGCGCATCACCCAACGCCTGGCCGGTCAGCGAGGGTTGGTTGAAGAAGTTTGCGCAGGCATGAACAGCACTACCCAATTGGCACTTGCCGTGCGCGATAGCCTTTAGCCAAATTACCCAGCTTGGCGCAGCCGCGTCGCACACGTTTTCCAGGCATTGCAACGCCGTTCACCTGGTAGGTGATGGGTGGGGCTGGGGCGCTTGAGAGTCTGCGTTTGCGTCCTGGCACCGATTCCATCACATCGTCGCGCTACTGATCCGGGCGCAGATTCGCTACTATGCTTGACCGTTTCCTTAACCGTCAGCTTCCTTTTTTTGGAGCCAGAATGCCTAGTCAAAAGGACATTTCCGCCGAAAACGGCGCACCGATGATTCCTGAGCAGCGCCGTGAATTGATGCTGCGTCAGTTGCGCAAGCATCAGGTGCTGAGCGTTCATCAATTAATGGAAATGTTCGACTGTTCGCACATGACCGTACGCCGCGATATCGCGTTGCTGGAACAGGAAGGTCGTGCTTATTCGGTAACGGGTGGAGTACGAATCGCCAGCCAGCTCCACAGTGAGCCCAGCCATCAGTTCAAGGCGGTGGTCGAATTGCCGCAGAAGCAGGCCATGGCCAAGCTCGCCGCCCGGCTACTGCACGCCGACATGACGATTTACCTGGATGCGGGAACCAGCACGCTGGAAATCGTCCCCTACATCAAGGCGCTGTCCGGCATGACTGTAGTGACCAACGACTTCGGTATTGTCCAGGCACTGATCGAAGCGCCCCATGTGACGGTGATTCATACCGGCGGGCAACTGGATCACTCCAATCAATCGTGCGTTGGCAGCCTGGCGGTTGCCACCTTGCGTCAGGTCGTCACCGATATCGCCTTCATATCGACCAGCTCATGGGATTTGCGTCGCGGCCTCACTACGCCTTCGGCGCTGAAGGTGGAGGTCAAGCAAGCCGCGATGCAATCGGCCTCGCAGGTGGTGCTCGTGGCCAGCAGTTCGAAATACGGCACATTCAGTATGTACAGGATCGCCGGGCTCGAGCAGTTCGACATCATCCTCAGCGACGATGCATTGACCCCTGCCGCGGCCGATGGCATCCGCAAGCAGGGTGTCGAGCTGTTGCTGCCGTCTGACAATATTTCGACTTGAAACAACGGGCTCTTGCGTCCAGTAGAGCCCGTTTCCCCTCAGGTGTTGCGCTTAGCGCGCCTTCCAGTCCCGCAACCACTGCAGGCCGGCAGACGTGTCGCCTCGCGGCCGATACTCGCACCCCACCCACCCGTCATACCCCAACTGGTCGATCAGCTCGAACAGATAGGGATAGTTGACTTCCCCCAGGTCTGGTTCATGCCGGTCCGGCACGCCGGCAATCTGAATATGGCCGATACCCTCGAAGTCCCGGCGCAGTTTGGTGGCCAGGTCACCCTCGACGATTTGGCAGTGGTAGCAGTCGAACTGAACTTTCAGGTTACTGGCGCCCACTTCCTTGCAGATGGCCTGGGCCTGATCCTGCCGGTTGAGAAAAAAGCCCGGCATGTCCCGCGTATTGATCGGCTCGAGCAGTACTGTGACGCCTGCCTTGGCTGCCTGAGCGGTGGCATAGGCAAGGTTTTCCAGATAAACGCCGTGATGCCGTGGGCGATCGCTTTCCGACGGCAACAGCCCGGCCATGACGTGAATGCGTGAATTGCCCAGCACGCTGGCGTATTCCAGGGCGCGATCAAAACCGCTGCGAAATTCACTCTCCCGACCGGGCAGCGACACCGTGCCCCGCTCGCCCGCTGCCCAATCACCGGGTGGCGCGTTGAACAGTGCCTGGATCAGGCCGTTGTCACTCAAGCGTTGCTTGAGTTCTTCAGCGCTGTAGTCGTAGGGAATAGATACTCCACCGCTTCGAAACCATCAGCCGCCGCGGCGGCAAAGCGATCCAGAAACGCATGTTCCGGGTAGAGCATGCTGAGGTTGGCAGCAAAACGAGGCATGGTAGCTCCTATACATGGCTTTTTTTGTAGGAGCTGAGCTTGCTCGCGATGGCGATCTCAAGGACGCCATCGCGAGCAAGCTCAGCTCCTACAGGGCAGGTCGACAGTTCGTTAGACAAAGGGCCAGATCAGCAGGGTAATACAGAAACCCAACGTACCCAGCAACGTGGTCAATACCGTCCAGGTGCGCAAGCCGTCCGCCACATTCAACCCGGCCAGCTTGGTGAAAATCCAGTAGCCGGCATCATTGATATGGGACATGGCCAACCCGCCACCACCCATGGCCAGGCACAGCAACGCCATGTGGTTAGGGGTGAGATTGAGGGTCACGATCAGCGGACTGATGATGCCGGCAGTGGTCACCAGGGCCACTGTGGTCGAGCCTTGTACCGCGCGCAACAGCATGGTCAGCAGGAAGCCCAGCGCCAGTACCGGCAGACCGGTGGTGCGCAACATATCCGAGACCACGGCACCGATACCGGTATCCACCAGTACCTTGCCAAAAACTCCGCCGGCGCCGGCAATCAGGATCACCATGGCCACACCGGGCAAGGCCGAACCGATCACGTCAGATACTTGAGTGCGGCTCCAGCCCCGGCGCGAACCCAGCAGCCAGGCACACAGCAGGGTGTCGATCAGCAACGCTACCAGCGGCGCGCCGAGCACCGTCATGATACCGCGCAGAGTCGATTCGGCAGGCAGCAACGAAGTGGACAGCGTCCCCATCAGAATCAGAATGATGGGCAGCAGGATCAGGCTGACAATCAGACCAAAACCCGGTGCAGGTGCCGGCGGCAATTTGGAAACAATGCTGCTGGTCGACTCTTCCAGGCCCATGTGCGATACGGCCACAGCAGCTTGCGAAGTGTTCGTGTCGTTGCCATTGGACCAGGCGGCCAGATCTTCATTGGTGACATGCGGACCGTAGACCTCGGCACGAATATCGTCGGTCATCGGGTACACCCGACGGGTCATGCGCCCGGCCACGCGGTAGCCGACATAGCAAAGGAACGCGGTGATTGGCAACCCGAACATCAGCACGCGGCCCAAGTCCGCGCCCAATTGACTGGCAGCGGCGACTGCGCCCGGATGCGGCGGCAGAAAGGCGTGTACGGTCAACAAGGCCGCGCACATCGGCAGCGCGAACACCAACAGCGGCTTGCGCGCGCGCCGCGCAATACCATAGGCCAGCGGCATGAGGATGATCACGCCGACCTCGAAGAACACCGGCACCCCGACCATAAAGCCGGCAATCGTCAAGGCCAGGGGCGTACGCCGATTGCCGAAACGGGTAATCAGCGTCTTGGCCAGCGCCTCGGCACCACCGGAGAGCTCGATGATCCGCCCGATCATCGCGCCCAGGGCAATGATGATCGCGATATGGCCCAGGGTTTTGCCCATGCCGCCTTCGATGGTAGCGACCAGATCAGCCGGTTTCACCCCGGCCACCAGCGCCACCAGAATGCTCACCAGCATCAAGGCTACGAAGGGTTGGAATTTGTACTTGAGCACAAGGAACAACAACAGGGCGATGCCCACCCCTGCGGTAATCATCAGGACTAAAGGGCTCATTTCAAAAACCCTCCACGCCGGGTCAATGAAACGGTGCTGCCAATGGATCTGAACCTGCCGCAGTGAAGGTGAGTCATGCTTGGATTTCCTGTTGTTATTGTTTTTTCAGGCAAGCCGCGTCCGTCGAGAGTCGCGGTGCGTCTCTCGGGCAGGGCCTGCGGTATCGATCTGTCGTGTCAAGCCAGCGCTTTACCAGTGCGCACCAAAAGTTTCTCGCAGCTCGTCCAGCGCCGCCTGATCGAGCGGCTCTGGCTTGGGATTGCTCATCAGCCAGAGTCGCGCGGTTTCCTCGAGCTCTTCCAAGGCGTAGCTGGCCCTGGATACCGAACTCTCCCAAACCACCGGGCCCAGCCGTTCGAGCATCACGCCGCGAACGCTGTTGGCCAACTGGGCGACCTGTTCGGCAACCTTCGGCGAACCGGGTCGCTGGTAGCCGATCAACGGGATATGCCCGACTTTCATGATCTGATACGGCGTCAAGGGCGGCAGAATGTCGTCCGCCTGCCAGACGCCTGCCAGCGTCAACGCCACCAAATGGGTGGAGTGGGTATGCACCACGCCGCCGACATTCGGGTTGCGGTCGTAGACCTGGCGATGCAGCGCCAGGGTCTTTGAAGGCTTGTCACCGGACACCCATTCGCCCGCCAGGTTGACCTTGGCGATGGTTGCCGGATCGAGTCGTCCGAGGCAGACATCAGTAGGCGTGATCAACCAGCCGTCGTCCAGGCGCGCGCTGATATTGCCGGCGCTGCCGACGGTGTAACCGCGCTGGTAAAGGCTACGGCCCACCTCACAGATTTCTTCGCGCAGGGCGTTTTCGTTACTCACTGCGCGACTCATTGCGCACCTCCGGCCTGGGCGAGTTGATTCAAGGCTTTACTGAAGAAATCCCGACCACCGAAGTTGCCCGATTTGAGCGCAAGCGCCAAAGGTTCATCAGTACTGCTGACAGTCGCCGGCACACCCGGATCGATCTGCGCGCCGATCTGCAGCAGCTGTACGCCCAGCGCCTGAACCACAGCGCCTGATGTTTCTCCGCCGGCGATCACGAAACGGCGCACGCCACTCTGGCGCAGACCCTGGGCAATTTCGCCAAAGGCGTTTTCCACCAGGCTTCCGGCTTGATCCACACCCAGTTGCTGTTGCACCAACTTGACCTCCTCCGGCGAGCTGGTGGCGTAGATCAATACGGTGTGTTCGTTCGCGCGAGCAAAGGCCAGGGCTTGCGCCACCACCGGTTCACCGGCAGCCAGGGCCAATGGATCAATGCGCAAGGCCGGTCGACCCGCTTCGAGCCAGGCCGCCACTTGTCCATTGGTGGCGATCGAAGCACTACCGGCCAACACCACTTCCAGGCCTGACACCGCCGGGAGTTTCGAGGCATCGAGGTCACGCAGTTTGCCGGCTCGACGGAAGTTTTCCGGCAAACCCAGCGCCAGCCCCGAACCACCCGTCAACAACGGCAGATCGGCGCAGGCGGCACCGAGGGTGTACAGATCGCTGTCCGACAAGGCATCAGCGATTGCCATGCCGACACCCTGAGCCCTCAGTTCTGCGATTCGTGCACTCACCTGCTCAGTGCCGCGGGCAATGGTGTCGTAGCGCAACAGTCCGACATTCAGGCGGGTCTGCGATTGCAAGACCCGAACCAGATTGGCATCGGTCATCGGCGTGAGCGGGTGATGTTGCATGCCCGATTCGCTTAGCAGTTGATCCTGCACAAACAAGTGACCGCGAAAGATCGTCCGGCCATTTTCCGGGAACGCCGGGCACGCAAGGGTAAAGTCGCTACCCAGTGCGGCCAGCAGCGCTTCGCTGACCTGGCCGATATTGCCGGCCGCGGTGGAGTCGAACGTCGAGCAATATTTGAAAAAGATCTGCTCGCAGCCTTGCTCGCGCAGCCAGGCCAGCGCGGCGAGGGACTGCTCGACCGCTTCGGCGACCGGCGTGGTGCGCGATTTCAGCGCAATAACGATCGCATCGGCATCAAGCCCGGCAGCAACTTCCGCGCTCGGGATGCCAATGCTTTGCACGGTGCGCATACCGCCGCGCACCAGCATGTTGGCAAGGTCCGTGGCACCGGTGAAATCGTCGGCGATGCAGCCCAGCAGCGGGCGTGCGGTGGAGGTAGTCATGGGGTGTTCCCTCAAACGGGCTCTGGCTTCAAACGGGCTGGGGCTTGGCAGTCGGCAATTCGATGCCTGGGAAAATCTTGATCACCGCCGAGTCGTCCTCACGGCCGAAACCGGCACTGGACGCCTGCATGAACATTTGGTGAGCGGTAGCCGACAGCGGCAGCGGGAATTTGCTGGCCCGGGCGGTATCCAGCACCAGACCCAGGTCCTTGACGAAAATATCCACCGCGGACAACGGCGTGTAGTCAGCCTTGAGAATGTGCGGTACGCGGTTTTCGAACATCCAGGAATTGCCGGCGCTATGGGTGATCACCTCATACAGCGCATCGGCATCGACTCCTTCACGCAGGCCCAGCGCCATGGCTTCGGCGGAAGCGGCAATATGCACCCCGGCCAGAAGCTGGTTGATTATTTTGACCTTCGAACCCAGGCCATGGACGTCACCCAGGCGATAAACCTTGCCGGCCATGCCAGCCAGGATCGACTCCGCCTTGGCATAGGCGTCGGCCGGGCCTGAAGTCATCATGGTCATCTCCCCGGCGGCAGCCTTGGCGGCGCCCCCGGAAATCGGTGCATCCAGATACAGCAGGCCCAGCGCGGCCAGGCGCTGGCCAAGATCCACGGCGTAAGTCGGAGCGACTGTGGCGCAGCCGATCACCAGGCTACCCGGCCGCAGCGCGGCCACGGCACCACCCTCACCGAACAATACGGTCTCGGTCTGCTCGGCATTGACCACCACGGTAATGATCACATCACACTCACCGGCCATGTGCGACGGTGACGGGCAAGCAACACCGCCCTCCCCGGCGAACTGCTCTGTTACAGCAGCACGCACATCACAGGCATGCACATTGAAACCGCTGCGCAACAACGAGCGGGCAATGCCCAGCCCCATCGCGCCCAGACCGACTACACCGACATTCTTGTTATTCATGGGGTACTCCAGAGGAAAGCAGCGACTGCTTCAACGTCTGCAAGGCACGGACGTTGGCCGCGTTGTAGATGAGGCAGATCATCTACCAATGAACGGATTATGTGAAGTATTTTTTCGGAATAACATTTTTTAACATCAGTCATAATTGAAGATAAGTTACTCCGCAGAGGCTTGCGTCCTGAAAAATCACTAGCGGACCCTGCGCTGCCATCTCCCTCCTGCGCCCCAGCCGCCAGGCGGTGTGGCAAGTTTGAGCGCTGACTTACACTGCGTACACCCCATGCGAACGAATGTCTGTTCAACGGATCAATACTTGCCACGTCAATCGGGTATCACGTAATGATCTGGGCGAAATCAATATGAAAACGGTCACGGCCTTTTTCACCTCTGTGCTCGGTGCCAGCGTGTGCGTGGCGACGAGCACCTGCGCCAACGCGGCATCCTTCACGACCAGCTTCGACTGCGCCAGGGCCACGGCCTCCATCGAAAAGCTCATCTGCCGCGATTCGCAACTGGCGCAGATGGATGTCGAACTGATGCGTCTTTATCGCCTGGCGCTCACGGATGAACATTCAGTACCGCCTCCTGACAAAGTCATCGTCGACCAGGAGTTCTGGATCCATGACCGCAATCAGTGTGCCTCCGAGTCCGATCCCAAGGCATGTACGATTCGCAGTTATGCCGAGCGCGCGTACCAGCTACGCAAGGGTTCGGCGATTGTGAGAACCAGAGATCCGGACAGAATCACCGAGGGCCCCATGGCGTTTCGTTGCCCAGGATTGAACGCTCCGCTTGCCGTCACCTTCTTTACCACTTTGCCTGGCGTCGTGTACCTGCAATGGGCGAATGCCTCGATCACCCTGAGCCAGGTGCCGAATGACTCGGGTAGCCGCTACACCGGCAAGGACTACCAAGGGAACTACAGTTTCTGGCAAAACGGCACAGTGGTCCTTTTCCAAAAGCCAGGCTCAGGGGAAATGACCTGTACGGCAGAGCCAATCGGCTGATTTGTCGTACGTGTCCGCGAGTTAGCGCAACGGGGAGATAGTGTCTACGCTCTGTTCGAGTGACTTCATGGAGCAAGGTGATGGACCTGAACTACGTTGTCAGGCAGCGCGTTTGCATGCCGATTGCCTTGCTGATCGCAATCTCGACTGTGCTGGGCGGCTGCGGTAAAGAGCCTGCTTCAGCCGCCCGACAAGCCCCAGATGTGACTGTCATGACGGTCACCGCCCGCGATACTCCGGTCACTTTCGAATTTGTCGCGCAAACCCAGAGTTCCCGCGAAGTAGAGATCCGTGCACGCGTCGCCGGCTTTCTGGATCGGCGGCTGTACACCGAAGGCGATCTGGTGAAAGCCGGGCAGACGCTGTTCCAGATGGACCCTAAACCTTTCGAGGCAACTCTGCTGTCGGCCAAGGGACAGTTGGCCCAGCAACAGGCGCGCTGGGAAGTGGCCAAGGCGGCGCTGGCCCGTGTCCGTCCACTGGCGGCGCAAAACGCGGTCAGCAAGATGGATCTGGACAATGCCGTCGGCGAAGAGCGTGGAACTCGTGCCGCCGTACTGGCCGCAGAGGGGGTCGTGCGCAACGCAGAACTGAACCTCAGCTACACCACCATCACCTCTCCCCTCACCGGCCTTTCCAGTTATGCCAAAAAACAGGATGGCAGTTACGTAACGCCGGGCGAGTCGGGATTGCTGACCTCGGTGTCGCAGATGGACCCGATGTACGTCAACTTCAGTCTCTCGGAAAACGAAACGCTGAAATATCGCGACGAGATCGCCACCGGGCGCCTTAAATTCCCGCCGCGCAGTGACTTTGTCGTCGAGGTGGTACTGGCTGACGGGACCGTGGCGCCTGAGCACGGCCAGGTGAATTTCCTGGCGCCCTCTTTCAGCCAGGAAACCGGGACCTTTCTGGTCCGCGCGGTGCTGGCCAATCCGAAGGGGCTGCTGCGTCCCGGTCAGTTCGTGAAGGCGCTGGCCAAGGGGGCGTCCCGGCCGAACGCCATACTGGTACCGCAAAAGGCCGTGCTGGAAGGTGCCAAGAGCCATTTTGTCTGGGTCCTCAACGCCGAGGGTAAGCCCGAACAACGCATCGTCGAAGTGGGTGATTGGCAAGGCGATGACTGGTTTATCAGCAAGGGCCTGCGGGCCGGTGAGCGCATCGTGGTCGATGGCGCGATCAGGGTCACACCCGGTGGGCCGCTGAATATCGTCGATGGCGCCGGCGCGGCAGCGGCAGGTAGCGCGGCCGGTCAACCGGCGAAGGCAGGCGCGACCGGAGCAGACAGCGGGAAAACGCCATGAGCATTTCCCACTATTGCATTGACCGACCCATTTTCGCCTCGGTGATTTCCATCATCATCACCCTGGCCGGCGCAGTGGCCATGCTCCAGCTACCCGTGGCCCAGTACCCGGATATCACGCCGCCGCAAATCACCGTCGCAGCCACCTACCCCGGCGCCGATGCGCAGGTCGTGGCCAATAACGTGGCCGCGCCGATCGAGCAACAGGTCAACGGCGCCGACAACATGATCTACATGAACTCGTCGAGCTCTGCGACGGGCAACATGACGCTGAACGTTTTCTTCGAAATCGGCACCGATCCGTCTCTGGCCCAGGTGGACGTGCAGAACCGCGTCAATCTGGCCTTGCCGCAATTGCCCTCCGCCGTGCAGAGCCAGGGCATTCAAGTACAGAAGAAGTCGTCGGCGTTCATGATGATCCTTTCCGTGTATTCCGAAGGCGACCGTTATGACAGTACTTACGTCGCGAACTACGCCAGCCTCTACATACTGGATGCGATCAAACGCATTCCGGGAGCCAACCAGGCCAGTATTTTCGGCACGCCGGACTACGCCATGCGCATCTGGCTCAAGCCTGACCGCATGGCCCAATTGGGCATCACCGCTGCCGATGTGCAGAAAGCCGTGGCCAACCAGAACCAGCAGTTCGCGGTAGGCCGCGTCGGGCAATCCCCCACGGGACAGGCCGTGGAACAGTCGTTTGCCGTGACCACCAAGGGCCGCCTGACCGAACCCGCGGAATTCGAGAACATCATCTTGCGGGCCAGCAACAACGGCGCCGCGATTGTTCGCCTCAGGGATGTCGGACGTGCAGAGCTGGGGCAAAAAGACTACTCGCTGCGCAGCACCTATCAGGGCCGTCCGGCGACGCTGATTGCCGTCTATCAACAACCCGGCGCAAACGCCCTCGACGTCTCCGCTGCGGTAACCAAGACCCTGGCGGACATGAAATCGACCTTTCCCGAGGGCATCCAATACAAGATCGTGATGGACACCACCGCGTTTACCCGTGCTTCGATTTCCGAGGTGATCCACACCTTCTTCGAAGCCCTGGTGCTGGTGGTCATCGTGGTGTTCCTGTTCCTGCAGAGCCTGCGTGCCACACTGATTCCGGTGATTGCGGTGCCGGTGTCCATCGTCGGTACCTTTATCGGCATGTCGGCCCTCGGGTTTTCGGTGAACATGCTGACGCTGTTCGGCATGGTGCTGGCGATCGGTATCGTGGTGGACGATGCGATCGTGGTGATCGAAAACGTCGAACGCAACATGCAAGTGCACAAGATGACACCCAAGGACGCGGCCAAGCGTGCGATGGACGAAGTGGCAGGCCCGGTAGTGGCCATCGTGCTGGTGCTGTGCGCGGTGTTCATCCCGGTGGCGTTCATGGGTGGTATCACCGGCCAGCTCTATAAACAGTTCGCAATCACCATCGCCATTTCCGTGGTGATCTCAGGCCTGGTCGCCTTGACCCTGTCGCCGGCCCTGGCCGCACTGCTGCTCAAGCCCCAGCACGGTGACAAGAACGCCTTTTTCCGCTGGTTCGAACGCAGTTTCGAGCGCATGACAGAAGGCTATTCGCGCTCAGTGGCGTTCATGATCAAGCGCTTTGTGCTGGCGCTACTGCTCTTTGCCGGCATGATCGTGCTGATCCTGTTGATGGGGCAGCGCATACCCAGTGCCTTCCTGCCACCAGAAGACCAGGGCTACCTGCTGGGGGCCGTGATCATGCCCGATGCCGCCAGTCTTGATCGCACCGGTGAGGTCGGCAAAGTGGCCAGTGACTTCTTCATGAATGATGCGTCTGTCGAAGGTGTCGCCATCGTCAATGGCTATAGCCTGCTGGACGGCCAGAACAAGAACAATGCCGCCACCGTCTTCGTCGGCTTCAAGGATTTCGGGGGGCGCTACAAGGACTCGGAAACCGTCAAGGAACAAAGCGCCCCTGCGGTCATCCAGAAAGCCGCCCGTGCTTTTTCCACGGTGCAGGGCGGGATCATTCTGCCCGTTAACCCGCCTTCGATTCCCGGCCTGGGCACCACCGGCGGCATGGAAGTATGGGTGCAGAGCAAGGGCGACGCTAATGTCGACCAACTGGCGGAAATGGTCGGCAATCTGGTGACGAAGGCCAGGCAGCGCCCGGAACTCGGCGCGATTACCTCCACCTTCAATGTGCATTCGCGGCAGCTGATGGTCGACGTGGACCGGGAAAAGGCCGAGACCCTGGGTGTACCGGTGGAGGATGTCTACAGCGCCATGCAAACCATGTTCGGTTCGCTGTACGTCTCGCAATTCAATAAATTCAGCCGCCTGTGGCAGGTCATCCTGCAAGCCGAGCCGTCCTATCGCCTCAAGGCCGAGGACCTGCAACAGATTTACGTGCGCAGCAAAAACCTCGAAATGGTGCCGCTCAAGTCTGTGTTGACCACCCGCTACGTCACAGGCCCCGACCTGCTGACCCGTTTCAACAACTTTCCGGCAGTCAAACTCACCGCCAACGCTGCCCCCGGCTACAGTTCCGGCCAGGCGCTCAAGGCGCTGGAAGAAATCAGCGCCGAAATCATGACCAACGATTACTCGCTGGCCTTGAGTGGTGAAGCGTTCGAGGAGAAAAAGAGCGGCGGCGCTTCGTCTCAGGTGTTCATTTTCGGTCTGGTGATGGTGTTCCTGATCCTGGCCGCCCAGTACGAAAAATGGTCCCTGCCCGTCGGCGTATTGATGGCGGTGCCATTTGCCTTGTTCGGTGCGCTGCTTGCGGTTCTGCTCCGCGGGTTGAGCAATGATGTCTATTTCCAGATCGGCTTGACCATGCTGGTGGCGCTGGCCGCCAAGAACGCCATTCTTATCTTCGAGTTCGCGGTATTGAACCGGGAAAACGGCATGTCGGCCTACGATGCGGCAATGACCGCCGCCAAGGAGCGCTTGCGCCCGATCATAATGACATCGCTGGCGTTCATCCTGGGGTGCGTTCCGCTAGCCATTGCCGTCGGCGCATCCGAAAACAGCCGCCACTCCATCGGTACCGGCGTGATTGGTGGGATGCTGGCAGCCACCGTCATTGCGATCTTCTTCATACCGCTGTTCTATTACCTGATAGAGCGAATGTTCGGGGAAAAGGACACAACCCAGAAGGCCGTCCAGCCAAGTGAATCTGCACAGTCTGGGCAGATTCCCGATGGGGCTGCCCAAAACCGTCATGAGGAGGATTGAAATGCGCAGATCCCCTCTCCCACTTTTGCTGTGTCTGAGCCTCGCTGGCTGCCTGGTGGGTCCGGACTATCAGCACCCCGACATCGACACACCCGCCGCCTACCGGTATGCGGATAAAGAAGCAAAGGATCTATCCAATACACTGTGGTGGGAGCAGTTCCAGGACCCTGTTCTGAATGACCTGATCCGCACAGCATTACTGGAGAACAAAGACATCAAGATCGCCGCGGCACGGGTGGAGCAATTTCAGGGCCGTTACGGGCAAACACATTCCCTGTTGTTCCCTCAAGTCGGGCTAGGCACGCAAGGTCAGCGCGCCCGCTCTCCCCGCAATAACGGTCCGGTGCCACTGGATTCGTCCGTCGACCCGGTGTTCAACAACTATCAGGCCATTCTCAGTGTGAACTGGGAACTGGATGTCTGGGGCCGGTTGCGGCGCCTGAGTGAATCGGCCCGCGCAGATCTGCTGGCTTCGGAGGAAGGTCGCCGTAGCGTCATTTTGAGCCTGGTGTCGTCGGTGGCGTCGAGTTACGTGACGCTGCGCGATCTTGACCGGGAACTGGAAATAGCCCGTACGACCGCCAAGGCGCGAAGCGATTCCTACGAGATTTTCAAACTGCGCTATCGCGCCGGCACCATTTCCGAAATGGAATTGGCCCAAAACCAGTCCGAGTACGAGCGGACCCTGGCTTCGGTAGCGCAATTCGAACCGTTGGTCGCGCAACAGGAAAACGCGCTGGCCGTACTGCTTGGCCGCAATCCGGGGCCGATCATACGAGGTCGTGACCTGGGCCAGTTGACGCTACCGTCGGTGCCTGCAGGTCTGCCCTCGGACTTGCTGGAACGGCGACCCGATCTGCGCCAGGCCGAGCTGAATCTGATCTCGGCCAACGCCCTTATCGGTGCCGCCAAGGCCCAGTATTTCCCGACTATTTCCCTGACCGGGCTACTGGGTTCGGTCAGCAATCAGCTATCGAACCTGTTCACCGGGCCCGCCGAAACCTGGTCCTATGGCGTCGCCGCCAGCATGCCGATCTTCACCGCCGGCGGCATCGCAGGCCAGGTGCAACAAGCAGAAGCGTTCCAGCAACAAACTCTGCTGAGTTACCAGCAGGCAATTCAATCGGCCTTCAGCGACGTGGAAAATGCCCTGATCGCGTCCAGTAAATCCCGCGAACAGATGACCTACCAGGGTCGGCAGGTCGAGGCACTGAGCACTTACGCACGGTTCGCGCGGCTGCGCTACGACAACGGCTACACCGACTACATCGAAGTGCTGGATGCCGAGCGCAGCCTGTTTGATGCCGAGTTGAATTACACCCGTACCCGGGCCTCAGTGTTCACGACCATGATTGATCTGTACAAGGCGACCGGCGGAGGTTGGGTGACCGAGGCTGACAAGCTGACGGCCACGGCTCCTTGAAGGACGCCAACGATAACGCGCCCTATCTGAATGACCGCGTTGTCTGGCCTATTCGCGATCCTCGTATTCCCCTTCCCTCCATTCCACCGGATGGATCTCAAGATAGCGGCTGACGGCGGCGCCCAGGGTGGCAAAGAACGCTTCTTCGCCAAACTGCGCGAACAACCCGAATCGCTTCAGTTTGTCCTTGACCGGATCTTTCATCTCGGCCATGCACAGTTCGATACCCGCCGCGTGCAGGGTTTCGTCCAGCTCGGCCAGCATGTCGGCGGCGGTCACGTCCACACTGGTGACCGGTTCCGCTGCGACGAGCAGCCAGCGCACGGGCGTCGGCGATGCAGCCACGGCGTCCAGCACTCGATCCTGGAACAGTTCGGCGTTGGCGAAAAACAACGGCGCATCCCAGCGAAACAACACCAGGCCGGGAATCAGGCGAGCTTGCGGATAACGCTTGGTGTCGTGATAGCCCTGGACCCCTTCGGCACGCCCCAGAACCGCCGAGTAAGGGCGCCATGCATCCCACAGGAATTCGATGACAGCGATGACGATGGCCAGGCCGATGCCCTGGATCGCGCCCAGCACCGCCACGCCTACCGTACAGGCGATCGACAGCCAGAATTCCCAGCGCTGGATCCGATAGATGCGTCGCAGGTCGGTGACTTCGATCAGACCTATAGCCGATGCGATAACGACCGCCGCCAGCGCGCTGGTGGGCAAGTTCTGCAGCAGGTTGGGCGCCACCATCAGCAGCAAGGCGACAGCCAGTGCGCCGACGACGCCGGTCAGTTGGGTTCTGGCGCCCGCCGCCTCGGCCACAGGAGTGCGTGACGAACTGCTGCTGATCGGGAAGCCCTGGAACAAGCCGGCGGCCAGGTTGGCGACACCGAGTCCCACCATCTCCTTGTTCGGGTCGACATAGGTTCGGGTCCGCGCCGCATAGACACGAGAGAGCACACTGGTGTCAGCGAACGAGACAAGGGCAACGGCGCAACCGCCGATCAACACCGGAACGATATCGTCGCTGGTAATCCAGGGGATAGCGAACGCCGGCAAGCCTTGTGGCAGTGAGCCGAGGACCGCCACACCGCGCGCCGCAAGATCCAGCACACCCACGACGATAGTGGCGGCGGCCACTGCAATCAAAATACCCGGCACGCGCTTTTTGTCCTTGAGCAGAAGGATCACTGCCAGGGTTGCGGCGCCGACCGTAAACGTGACCCAATTGGATCTGCCGTCGATCACCCCTTTAGCGATGGCCCAGAGGTTTCTCAGCGGTCCGGCGCTTTCGATCGAAAAGCCGAAAAGCTTGGGCAGCTGGCTGATCAATACGGTCAGTGCGATCCCGTTCATGTAGCCATAGCGGATCGGCTTGGACAGCAGCTCGGTAACGAAGCCCAGACGCGCCACGCCAGCCAGGATGCACACCGTCCCCGAAACGATCGCCATCATGCCGGCAAGGACTACCGCGCGATGTGGGTCGCCGCCGGACAATGGCAGGATCACGGCGAGGATCACCGCAGCCAATGAGGAATCCGGCCCGAGCACCAGAATCCGGCTGGGCCCGAACAGCGCATAGGCGATCAGCGGAACGATCGTTGCGTAGAGGCCATAGATGCCCGGCACGCCCGAAGCCACAGCGTAGGCAATGCCGACGGGCACCAGCATCGTGGTCAGCACCAGCCCGGCCACAATATCGTGCTGCAACCAGGCCGCTTTGTACCTGCGTAGTGTCTGCAGCCCGGGCAGCCAACGGCTCCACCCGGTTTGATCACCAATGTCCCTGCGCGCAAGTCGTCCCGGTTCAGGGACGGGGGGCAAAGCATCCGAATCGCTCATGGGACTTCAGCCCTCCGGGGTAACGCGCAGACGCTTGAATGCACCGTCAGAATTTTCAGGGATATGCCTGAACGGATAATCGGGCTCACGATAGCCGCCTGGTTTCTGCCGCTTGGGCAACGTCACTTTTTCGCGAGGAACGTTCTTGTAGGGGATGCGACTGAGCAGGTCAGTGATGATGTTGAGGCGAGCCCGTCGCTTGTCGTTCGAGTTCGTCACCAGCCACGGTCCGTATTCGGTATCGGTCGCCTTGAACATCTCGTCACGCGCTCGCGAATAGTCGTACCAGCGGCCGTACGACTTGAGGTCCATGGGCGACAGTTTCCAGATTTTGCGCCCGTCTTCGATGCGGTCTTCGAGTCGGCGAGTCTGCTCCTCCTGACTGACGTCCAGCCAATACTTGAGCAGGATAACGCCTGACTCGACTATCGCCCGCTCCAGCAGGGGAACCGACTTGAGAAACTTGTCCGCCTGCTCTTCGGTACAAAAGCCCATTACGCGCTCGACACCCGCGCGGTTGTACCAACTGCGATCGAATATCACCACTTCACCGGCCGCGGGGAGATGTGGCAGGTAGCGCTGCATGTACATCTGGCTCTTCTCGCGATCGGTCGGCGCGGGCAATGCCACCACGCGAAAGACTCGCGGGCTTACCCGCTCTGTCAGCGCCTTGATCGTCCCACCCTTGCCGGCACCGTCACGGCCCTCGAATACAACGCAGATCTTGATGCCCTTTTCCTTCACCCATTCCTGCAGCTTGACCAATTCGACATGCAATCGGCGCAGCTCGGCGAGGTAGTCCTTGTTCGTCAGTTTGGTTTTTTCAGCGGAGTCTTCTTTGCGTGAACCCTTTTTCTTGTCTTTTGCCATGACCTCACCTCACCCATTCAAATGGCTGACTATCGATGGATTGAATCTGCAGCGGTGTTCATCCGCCGAGCGCTATGATCGCGAGGATCAGTAGTGCACCGGTGACTGCCAGCGCAACTGCGCCCTGCCACGGTTTTGCACCGGCGTATCGCGCGAGCATCCAGCCGGCCACGAACAGCACCACGAGCCCGATCAGGTTGGACAGGCGCACGGCAAGCATTGTCTGGTCGAGCAACAGGAACGGCACCACCAGCGGAAATGTCGAGACTACGACCAGCAGGAAAACGCCGAATGCGCCCTTGAAATCATCCAGGCCCAGAAACGGATGCGTTGGCATGGCCGGCGATGCAATCAGGCGCTGGCGCAACGCTTCCAGGCCTTCGGGTCCGGCTGCCGCGGCAATTCGCGGCGGCAGCGCATCGGCAACCAGAGCCTGGCCGGTGGCCGCATCGGTCCCCGCGCACAAGCCGGCAAACAATGTGCGGTTGCGCGTGCGTTCAATCAGGGTTCGCAGCAGATACATCACCGCATCGGCAAGTCCCCAGGCCAGGTTACAGCCGAGCGCGGCGATCATCATTGTCCGCTCGGCCGCCTGGTCGGCGGTTGCCACGCTGATCGTGCCGGTGAAGGTCATGGCCATCAGCAGGCCGAAATCACCTCAGTAACCCGATCGACCGGGTCGAGCACCCGCGCCGACTTTTCTTTTCCGTTTGTTTGCATGCGGCCAACCTTTGCAGATTCGACTCTGAAGGTATTTTTCAAACCCCACCTGAGTGTAGATTCAAACCGTTTTGCCGCCACATCGATCGGTTAATCCACTAGTTGAGTAAATGCGAGCGTACACACATCCCCTTGTAGCAGCTGTCGAGCAACGCGAGGCAGCGTCCGAGGGCGAAGCCGTCGCAACACCTGACATCTGGATCGTTCAGGATCATCGCTGACACAGCCTCGCGCTGCTCGACAGCTGCTACGGAAAGAAATTTTCCTGGCGTTCCCGATCAAGTGAGCGCGTCGGTACGAACTACAATTGCTCAGCCGCACACCAGAACCGCCAAGGAGTGCCCATGTTCGCCAGCCTGTTGATCATCTTCACCTCCTCCCTGGTCGTCATTGCCCTGTTCCATCGCCTGCGCTTGCCGCCGGTGCTGGGCTACCTGTGCGTGGGGCTGATTGTCGGGCCGACGGCATTCGACTGGGTGAACGATAGCGACGCATTGCCATTGATCGCCGAGCTTGGCGTGGTGTTTTTGCTTTTTTCCCTGGGGCTGGAGTTTTCGCTGTCGAAAATGATCGCGCTGCGTCGTGTGGTGTTTGGGTTGGGCACCCTTCAAGTATTGGTATCGGGGGGAGTGCTGGGCGCCTTGCTGATGCTGGCAGGTGTGCCAACTGCTGCGGCGTTTTTGCTCGGTGGCGGTCTGGCCCTTTCCTCCACAGCCATCGTCAGCAAAGAACTGGGCAGCCTCGGCGAGATTTTCAGCAGCCACGGCCAGAATGCTATCGGTGTGTTGCTGTTCCAGGACGTGGTGGCGGTGTTGTTACTGACCCTTGTCCCGGTGTTCGCCGGCACCAGCGATCAGGCCTGGTATTGGGCACTTCCCGTGACGCTGGGCAAAACCATGGTGTTGTTCGTCGGGCTGTCCCTGGTCAGTCGATGGGTGTTGCCACACCTGTTTCATGAGGTGGCCTCGTCGCGATCCGCCGAGCTGTTCGTACTGCTGGCACTGGTGATCGTGCTGCTGACCGCCGGTTTGACGCACTTGATTGGACTCTCCCCCGCCCTTGGCGCCTTTCTCGCCGGCATGCTGTTGGGGGAAAGCCATTACCGGCATCAGATCGAGGCCGACATTCGCCCGTTTCGCGACATCCTGCTTGGGGTGTTTTTCGTCAGCATCGGCATGTTGATCGACTTGCGCTTGTTTGCCAGCCACGGCCTGCTGATTCTCGGGTTGACCCTGGGGCTGTTGCTGATCAAGGGCAGCGTGGTCGCGCTGCTGGTCAAGTTGCGTGGCAGCGACAGGGAAACGGCCTGGCGCAGCGGTCTTGCGCTGGCCCAGGGCGGCGAGTTCTGCTTTGCATTGATGACACAGATGCAGCAGAACAATCTGATGCCCACCAAACTTGGCGGACTGCTGCTCGCCGCGACCTTCTGCTCGATGCTGGTCACGCCGTCGCTGCTGCGCGTGGCGCCTCGCATCGCTGCACGCTTGCACCGCAAGCCCAACGAAGAATCAAGACTCGAGGAAATCAGTGCGCTCAACGCACTGGTGCAGCGTCACGTAGTGATTTGTGGTTACGGTCGCGTCGGCCAATCCATCGGGCGATTCCTGCACAACGCCCAGCAGCCGTATGTCGCTCTGGACAGCGACCCGGTAAGGGTCCAGGAAGCAGCGGCCGCTGAAAACACCGTGCACTATGGTGATTCACAGCGCGGTGACCTGTTGACCGCAGTCGGGCTGGAGCGTGCCAGCCTGCTGGTCATCGCCGTTGACAAGACAGACACCGCCCTGCTGATCCTGCAGGCGGCACGCCGGATCAACGCGAGCGTGCCGATACTGGTGCGCACTCGTGATGACAGTCGGGGGCCTGAGTTGAAAGCAGCCGGTGCGAGCGAGGTAGTGCCCGAACTGATGGAATCGAGCCTGATGCTCGCCTCGCATGCACTGATCCTGCTCGGTTTTCCCGAACAGCAGGTGCAGGACCGGGCCGATCAGATCCGCAGTGACCGCTATCAACTGCTGCACGGTTTTTATCCCGGCGCGGAAGATGAGGAAATCTGATGCAGGTTTGATTTCGCGAAAATGCCCGGCCAGCGACCCTCTCACAACGTCAGAAAGCCACTGTACAAACCATAGGCGGCCAGCCCTGCACCGCTGAGGACGCAGATAAAAATCCCCTTCTCGATCATCGTGAACAACGGTGCGCCTTGCTCATGCTTGGCCTTGGCGAACAGCAGCACGCCGGGCGCATACAGCAGCGCCGAGAGCAGTAGATATTTCACCCCGCCGGCATACAACAGCCATGTCGCATAACCCAGTGCGATGCCGCCAATCAGCAAATCCTTGGTGCGCTCCGCTGATGCGTTTTCATAGGTTTCACCGCGCCCGCTCAATAGCACCGCATAGGCTGCCGACCACAGGTAGGGGACCAGAATCATCGAAGACGCGAGATAGATCAGGCTGGTGTAAGTACTGGCGGAAAACAGCGTGATCAGCAAGAAACACTGGATCATGACGTTGGTCAGCCATAGCGCATTGACCGGCACATGGTTGGCGTTTTCCCTGGTCAGGAAGGCCGGCATGGTCTTGTCTTTGGCGGTGGCGAAGAGGATCTCGGCGCACAGAAGCGCCCAGGACAGCAAGGCGCCGAGCAGCGAAATCGCCAGGCCGATGCTGATCAGCAATGCTCCCCACGGGCCAACGACGTGTTCCAGCACCGCTGCCAGCGACGGGTTCTGCAAGCCGGCCAATTCAGGCTGACTCATGATTCCGAGCGACAACACGTTCACCATCACCAGCAGTACCAGCACGCCGAGAAAACCGATCACCGTTGCCCGGCCGACGTCCGAGCGTTTCTGCGCCCGTGCCGAATAGACGCTGGCACCTTCGATACCGATGAACACGAACACGGTGACCAACATCATGTTGCGTACCTGATCCATCACGCTGCCGAAGTTCGGGTTGCTGCGCCCCCATATATCGCGGGTAAAGATGTCGGCCTTGAAGGCCACGGCAGCAATGACAATGAACATGATCAGCGGCACGATCTTGGCGACGGTAGTCAGTTGATTGATGAATGCCGCCTCCTTGATCCCGCGCATCACCAGAAAATGCACCGCCCACAGCAGGACCGAGGCGCAACCAATGGCAATTGGCGTGTTGCCGTGACCGAATACCGGAAAGAAGTAACCGAGGGTACTGAACAGCAAAACGAAGTAACCGACATTGCCCAGCCAGGCGCTGATCCAGTAGCCCCAAGCGGATGAGAAACCCATGTAGTCGCCAAACCCGGCCTTGGCGTAGGCGTACACACCGGAATTGAGTTCCGGCTTGCGATTGGCGAGTGTCTGGAACACGAAGGCCAGGGTCAGCATGCCCACGGCTGTGATTGCCCAACCGATCAGCACCGCACCGGCATCGGCGCGTTCTGCCATGTTCTGAGGCAAGGAAAAAATCCCGCCGCCAATCATCGACCCCACCACCAGGGCAATCAGCGCGCTCAATTGGAGCTTTTGCGTCGGTTGCGACATTACTGCGCCTCCCTTGGCTGCTGCGACCCCTGTCGTGAGAGCGTCACATAGATCGATTTAACTGAATGAATGAAGGGTAATTACGTTTATCAACTAACGCCACCCGGGAACATCGTTTATATCCAATCAGTCTATAAATACCTGTCGCAAATCGCCGTTTCGTCTGTGACCTGAGAGTTCTTTTAAAAGCCAGAATCAAGTTCTTTACAACGCGTAAAAATGAACTAGCGTCTAGACTTCAATGGATCCACATAGTTTCCTCCTGCCTGACCAAGGCCTCTAGAAAGGGCTTTACGACTATGAATTTTGTTGACCAGAGCAGTGTTAGGTCGCTTATTAATAATCGGATGCCACCCGCCGTTGATCCAAGTCAGTTGATTGAACAGCAAACCAAACTAACCTGCTTTCACTCTTCTCCCACTATGGAGCCATACCATGTCTGAATCCCCCGGAAAGTTGCGACTGGGTGCACTCGTTGCATTGGTTGTCGGCTCAATGATCGGTGGCGGGATCTTTTCCTTGCCGCAAAACATGGCTGCCAGTGCTGATGTCGGCGCCGTGTTGATCGGCTGGGCGATTACCGCCGTTGGGATGCTGACCCTGGCCTTCGTCTTCCAGACCCTGGCCAACCGCAAGCCTGATCTGGACGGCGGTGTTTACGCCTACGCCAAGGCCGGTTTCGGCGACTACATGGGTTTCTCTTCCGCTTGGGGATACTGGATCAGTGCCTGGCTGGGCAACGTGGGGTATTTCGTACTGTTGTTCAGTACCTTGGGCTACTTCTTCCCGATTTTTGGTCAAGGCAACACCCTCGCCGCGGTAATTGGTGCGTCGGTGTTGCTGTGGGCCGTGCACTTCCTCGTACTGCGGGGAATCAAGGAAGCGGCGTTCATCAACCTGGTCACCACGGTCGCCAAAATCGTACCGCTGCTGCTGTTTGTGCTGATTGCGATTTTCGCCTTCAAACTGGACATTTTCACGGCTGACATCTGGGGCTTGAAAAACCCGGACCTGGGCAGTGTGATGAACCAGGTGCGCAAAATGATGCTGGTCACCGTGTGGGTGTTCATCGGTATCGAAGGCGCGAGCATTTTCTCGGCGCGTGCGGAAAAACGCAGCGATGTCGGTAAAGCCACCGTAATTGGTTTTATCAGCGTGCTGCTGATTCTGGTACTGGTGAACGTGCTGTCGCTGGGCATCATGACCCAGCCGGAACTGGCGAAATTGCAGAACCCGTCGATGGCAGCCGTACTCAAGCACGTAGTCGGTGATTGGGGCGCTTTGTTGATCAGCGTCGGGCTGGTCATCTCGCTGCTGGGGGCACTGCTGTCGTGGGTGCTGCTATGTGCGGAGATCATGTTCGCCGCCGCCAGGGACCACACCATGCCGGCGTTCCTGCGCAAGGAAAACGCCAACAATGTGCCGGTCAATGCGCTATGGCTGACCAACGCCATGGTGCAGCTGTTCCTGATCATCACGCTGTTTTCGGCCAGTACTTACCTGTCGCTGATCTACCTCGCCACCTCGATGATTCTGGTGCCGTACCTGTGGTCGGCGGCCTATGCGTTTCTGCTGGCGGTGCGCGGCGAAAGTTATGAAAACGCCGCCGCCGAACGCCAGAAAGACCTGATTATCGGCGCTATCGCACTGATTTACGCAATCTGGTTGATCTATGCCGGCGGGGTCAAATACCTGCTGTTGTCCGCCCTGCTCTATGCCCCCGGCGCGATTCTGTTCGCCAAGGCTAAATTTGAACTCAAGCAACCGGTTTTCACCAACATCGAGAAGCTGATTTTCGCCGCAGTAGTCGTCGGCGCCCTGGTGGCGGCCTACGGTCTGTACGAGGGCTTCCTGACCCTGTAACCCCTGATTATTTTGTCATCTGGAGGATCACTGTAATGACCACGGAAAAAGTTAAGTACGGCGTCCATTCCGAAGCCGGCAAATTGCGCAAAGTCATGGTTTGCTCCCCCGGCCTGGCCCACCAGCGGCTGACCCCGAACAACTGCGACGAACTGCTGTTCGATGATGTGTTGTGGGTGGCCCAGGCCAAGCGCGACCATTTCGATTTCGTCACCAAAATGCGTGAGCGCGGTGTCGACGTACTTGAAATGCACAATCTGCTGACCGATATCGTCGCCATCCCTGAAGCGCTGGACTGGATTCTGGAGCGCAAGATCACCGCCGATTCGGTCGGTCTGGGCCTGATCAATGAAACGGGCTCGTGGCTGCGCAGCCTCGAACCCCGCAAGATCGCCGAGTTTCTGATTGGTGGCGTCTCGGCCGATGACCTGCCGGACAGCTTCGGCGGCAAGACCATCCAGATGTTCCGCGACTTCCTCGGCCACTCCAGCTTTATTCTGCCGCCACTGCCTAACACCCAATTCACCCGCGACACCACTTGCTGGATCTACGGCGGCGTGACGCTCAACCCGATGTACTGGCCGGCGCGTCGTCAGGAAACCCTGCTGACCACCGCGATCTATAAATTCCACCCGCAATTCACCAATGCCGAATTCGAGATCTGGTACGGCGATCCGGACAAGGAACACGGCAGCTCCACCCTTGAGGGCGGTGACGTGATGCCGATCGGCAACGGCGTGGTCTTGATCGGCATGGGCGAACGCTCGTCCCGTCAGGCAATCGGTCAACTGGCGCTCAACCTGTTCAAGCACAAGGCCGTGGAAAAAGTTGTCGTCGCCGGCCTGCCGAAATCCCGCGCGGCGATGCACCTGGACACCGTGTTCAGCTTCTGCGACCGCGATCTGGTGACCATCTTCCCGGAAGTGGTGAACCAGATCGTCGGCTTCACCCTGCGCCCGGATGAAAGCAAGACAGGCGGCATCGATATCCGCCGCGAAGAAGGCCACTTCCTCGACGTCGTGGCCAAGGCCCTCAACCTCAAAGAGCTGCGCGTCGTGCAAACCGGCGGTAACGCCTTCGCCGCCGAGCGCGAGCAGTGGGACGACGGCAACAACGTGGTGGCTGTGGAGCCCGGCGTGGTCATCGGATATGACCGCAACACCTACACCAACACCCTTTTGCGCAAGGCCGGCGTGGAGGTCATCACCATCAGCGCCGGCGAACTCGGGCGCGGACGCGGCGGCGGCCACTGCATGACCTGCCCGATCATCCGCGACCCGATCGACTACTAACCCATGACCCCTTGGCCGCGCTGCCCCATGGCATGCGCGGCCTGGCCAAACCTTAGGAGATCCAAAATGGCGTTCAACATTCATAACCGCAATCTGCTGAGCCTGGAACACCACACCGCTCGCGAATTGCGCTATCTGCTCGACCTGTCCCGCGACCTCAAACGCGCCAAATACACCGGCACCGAGCAACAGCACCTCAAAGGCAACAACATCGCGCTGATCTTCGAAAAAACCTCGACCCGCACCCGCTGTGCATTCGAAGTCGCAGCTTATGACCAGGGGCCAACGTCACCTACATTGACCCGAACTCTTCGCAGATCGGCCACAAGGAAAGCATGAAGGACACCGCCCGCGTGCTGGGGCGCATGTACGACGCGATCGAATACCGGGGTTTCAAGCAGGAAATCGTCGAAGAACTGGCGAAGTTCGCCGGCGTGCCGGTGTTCAACGGCCTGACCGATGAATATCACCCGACGCAAATGATCGCCGACGTGCTGACCATGCGTGAACACGCCGACAAGCCGCTCCACGATATCAGCTACGCCTACCTCGGTGATGCCCGCAACAACATGGGTAACTCATTGTTGCTGATCGGCGCCAAACTCGGCATGGACGTGCGCATCTGCGCCCCGAAAGCCCTTTGGCCAGCCGATGATTTGGTGGAACGCTGCAATAAATACGCGGAGGAAAGCGGCGCCCGCATCACCCTGACCGAAGACCC
Source organism: Pseudomonas sp. ERMR1:02 (assembly GCF_002277815.1). GTDB lineage: Bacteria > Pseudomonadota > Gammaproteobacteria > Pseudomonadales > Pseudomonadaceae > Aquipseudomonas. The sequence continues at coordinate 357,240 of NZ_NKJI01000002.1, read as the reverse complement.
AAAAGCCGCAGTCAAGGGCGTGGACTTCATCCACACCGACGTTTGGGTGTCGATGGGCGAGCCGGTCGAAGCCTGGGCCGAACGCATCCAGCAACTGCTGCCTTACCAGGTCAACGCTGAATTGATGAAAGCCTCCGGCAACCCGCGCACCAAGTTCATGCACTGCCTGCCGGCGTTCCACAACAGCGACACCAAGGTCGGCAAACAGATTGCCGAACAGTACCCGCACTTGAAAAACGGCATCGAAGTGACCGATGACGTATTCGAGTCGCCGGCCTGCATCGCCTTCGAGCAAGCGGAAAACCGCATGCACACCATCAAGGCGATTCTGGTGTCGACCCTGGCTGACCTGTAAAGGTTTAACTCGACTCGTCTGATCGTTCCCACGCTCTGCGTGGGAATGCATCCAGTGACGCTCTGCGTCACGTGGGACGCGGAGCGTCCCGGGCGGCATTCCCACGGGGACCGTGGGAACGATCGGCGTCGTGACCGCTCCCTTTAGGAAGGACTGCATTATGCGTATCGTCGTTGCTCTGGGCGGTAACGCCCTGCTCCGCGGGGTGAACCCATGACGGCGGACAATCAGCGCGCCAATATCCGGATCGCTACCGAACAGATCGCCAAGATCCATCCCGGCAACCAATTGGTGATCGCCCATGGTAATGGCCCGCAGGTTGGCCTGCTGTCGCTGCAAGCCGCCGCCTACACCTCGGTTTCCCCCTACCGCTGGACGTGCTCGGCGCTGAAACCGAAGGCATGATCGGCTACATCATCGAACAGGAACTCGGTAATTTGCTGGATTTCGAGGTGCCTTTCGCCACCTTGCTCACCCAGGTTGAAGTAGACGCCCAGGACCCGGCGTTCCAGAACCCCACCAAACCTATCGGTCCGGTGTACAGCAAGGCCGAAGCGGAAAAACTCGCCGCTGAAAAGGCTGGGCGATTGCCCCGGATGGAGATAAATACCGCCGCGTGGTCGCCAGCCCCAAACCCAAGCGCATCTTCGAGATCCGCCCGATCAAGTGGCTGCTCGACAAGGGCAGCATCGTGATCTGCGCCGGTGGCGGCGGCATCCCGACCATGTACACGGCCCCCGGTAAACTGGAAGGCGTCGAAGCGGTTATCGACAAAGACTTGTGCTCGGCGCTGCTGGCCGAACAGCTAGAAGCCGAACTGTTGGTGATCGCCACCGACGTCAATGCGGCTTTCATCGACTTCGGCAAGCCGACCCAGAAAGCTATCGCCCAGGCTCACCCCGATGAGCTGGAGCGTCTCGGCTTCGCCGCCGGGTCCATGGGACCAAAAGTCCAGGCCGCCTGCGAGTTTGCCCGCAACACTGGAAAAGTTGCGGTGATCGGCTCACTCTCGGATATCGAAGCGATTGTTCAGGGGAAAGCTGGCACCCGCATCAGCACGCAGACACCTGGCATCAGCTATAGGTGAAAGAAACGTCAGGGGCAGGCCCGGGGTCTGCCCTGCTTCAAGGCCTTTTTGAGGGAGAAATGACAATGGCTACATTCGAACCCGGACATTTGCACATCGAGCGCCACGCGCTGAACGATAAGGATGTGAGCTACAACATCTGTATTGATTACCAAGTCGTGCAGGATCCCAAGGAAGGCAAAGGCATGCAGTTCACGATGCACGGCAGCATTCAGGGCAAGGAGCTTGAAGAGAAGTTCTACCTGCCCAAGGATCAGGCCTACAACTTCGCCAGCAACGTGACGAAAATCGCCGAGAAGTACGGTATTCCCAAGGCGTTGAGCAGCATTGGCTCGATACACAAGCACTACGATGCGATGTTCGAAGATGTGCGGGTGCAACTGAACATGAAATCCGGCGACCCGGTCAAACCCGAGCACCTGGAGTAGATTTCACGCAATCCTGTAGGAGCATGGCTTGCCCGCGATGAGGCCGATACATTCAACACTGATGTCGAATGACACACCGCTATCGCGAGCAAGCTTTGCTCCTACGCATTCACGTGTTTCCAGAGGCTCTGAGCGGGAGCGTGCTTCAGCCGGGCGTCCTGGCCATTGGCCTAATCACCTTGGCGGACAATAATTTCGTTATCGTTAGTGAGTGTTTGTTTAAGGTTTTGACTGGTGAGTTCAAGCATCTGACCGTCTTGCGAATACACGACCTCGAGATAACCACCGCCGAAAAAATCCAGGCAATAAATTCGCGTTTGATCCACCGTACGCACTGCAAATGATTTGACTTCAGACAAATCCCGAATGCCTACCGATTTCGCGAGAATATCTTCGATGGTGATGTCCCCGTTTTTCATGGTTATCGTTGATCCGTCCGGACGGGTTACCCTCACGCCGCCCTCAATTTTTTCCGCGAAGTTGCCAAAGGCGTGAGCTTCGACGAATTTACCGTTGTCGTCGAACTGAACAATGGCGCAACCCTCTACTTTGTCGCCTGGCGACAGTGGGGTGAACGTTACTGTTATATCATCGTAGTTGTTCATGTTCTGGCTCCTTTAGTTCATGGTTTTCACTGCTACAAATAAAAGCTGGCACACCATCAAAATTAAGTTGGTGCATAGACACGTGTCATCCCTCTCGGTAATCACTTGCAGTCATAAAAGCTAATAGCCTTACTCCTTTTCAGTGCGCTGACTTCGCTCTAACTCAAGCGTGAGTAATAGTGTGGCGTCGCTGGGGCGAAATTCCATTTCTACAGGCAGGCGACGGGAGAAAGCCGGAAGCTCACTTATTTCATAGCTCCAGTTGTTTTTATAAAATTTCTTTATTCGCTGAAGTTCAGGTGTTGTGTTTATTGATATTAAGTCGTCTTCTACCCTGTACATTGATGGGTTGTTGATGGTTTTGCTTACTGCTGGGTCACTGGAATTGGAGTTAAGAGTCCTCGCTATGCTTTCCACATGCATCAGGCATCGTTCACATCCTTCGTTGACTCCTTTAATCCAAAGTCGATAAGCATCCAATCGTCGACCCTCCATATCAGCCAAAACGCCAAGTGTTTTATAAGCATTTGCATGATTTTTACTCACAGCACACTCAAGCATCAGCTTACCGATAGGTCGTAGCGCCTTCGACTGTACTACTATCGTTGATCCTACCGCCGCCATGGCGTCGACGCTTCCTCGGTCGATTGCGGCATCGAACCAGTAATACATGCCGTCATCCTGCCTTCCAAATAAGTACCTATCTTGTAAGCCGCGATAGGTATCCCTTGTCCACCGAGTTCGACGAGGCGAGCAAAAGCTTGTTTCTTCGAATCACCGACTTTTGTATACCGATAAGACCATACGCTATCGAAGTACTTTGCTTTCCAGCTTCCAGCTTTAATCGCCGCCTCTAACAAGGTTTCACGCTTCTTTCTGTGAGCAGGATCCATGAAAAAATTTTCATTTTGATCGGAGCTAGAAGCATACTCAACGAATTTACTAAATGCGGCGGACGCCGCACCTTTTTCTTTAGGTGTGAAAGCCGCTTCATCGCGACAGACAAATTGTTTATCCTTGAATGGCTTTGTCAACTTGGATTGTCGCTGGTTTCACCCGAACCGTTCTCCCATATCGGCGAACTATTGAACTTTTCCAAGCTTTTATTTAATGTTTCTGCTGAAGCCAAGCCAGCGAAAATCAGAGGTAGGATCGCTGTGAGTATTCGCACGAAATTTCCCTTTTTTGCAAAATTATTAAATGTGTGTTGTGGTAAATCGAGCAATATTTTCAACTAACGCCAAACTTGACCAGTTTACTCGCGACTTCAGAGCGCTACGTATCATCCGAGCAATCCCCATGTCACACCCCACTCAGTCTTTACGACCTTTACCGATAGCGGCCACATACGCTCGCGATCGAACTCCATTTTCGCCTTCGGCATGATCTCTCCTTGTTTGAAATAGCGAGGTGTATTCGCTTCGGTCAGGTAATACCGCCCGCGGCCATCCCACCTGATTTTCCAGTACCCGCTCTCAGGGCAGGCTTTGCCGCTGTCGCAACTCGGCTCCAGAAACTGGTTTTCGCTGAACGAGGGTGAGCCCGGCATGGGTTTGCCGGTCGCGGGGTCGAGGACCATGGCCTTGGCGAGTTGGTTGATTAGCGCGTTGCTGGGTTTTTCTGGCGGGATGTTGGCCAGGCGTTGTTCGAGCCATTGGAGTTTGCCGTCCCAGACGGGCAACGGAGCGGGTGGCAAGGGGAGGATTTCGTTGATCTCGGGGACTTTGGGGTTGGCGTAGGAGTAGTTGGCGAGGATTCGCCAGATTTTTTTGTAGCGTTCGGCGCGCTCGAGGTCTTCTTTTTGACCTAGGTAATTCAGTTCATCCGAAGGGGGCGGGTTTCGAAATGCATCTCCCAGCCACCCTGCTGAGGTATCGTCACCAGCCACCACTCCAAGCTGGAAGGCTTCGAGCGCTTCTTGATACTGCGCCTTGTTCTTAAGATTTACCCCTAATGCGACAGCAGCCTCTCCATTACCTTGCTCAGCCGCGCAGCGGCGCATCTGCCGGGCGATATCCGGGGCCATATTGCTGGGTGCCAGCTTCTTGCCCACATACGCCTGGGCTTGAGCATTGCCCTTGTCAGCAGCCTTGCGGAAATAGCGCAGGGCCATTTCCTGATCCTCCTTCAGCCCGGCCGATCCCTGTTGCAGGAAGATCCCGATAAAGTAGTAACCCGTCGCCACACCATCGCCGATCAGGCGCTCACTCAAACGCAGATGCTCGGCGCCACGAAGCTGAAAGTGCCCACGCATGGCGCCATTCTGCAAATTGATATTGGCCTTGTAATGACCATTTTCAGCAGCAATGCGATACAGCCGCTCAATCTCAATGTCGACGCTTTTATCTTCTTTGAGCTGATTGTTTTTCTGTAACCAACGCGCGTATTGGAACAGCACATCAGCCTCGGCTGTGGGCGCGGGGAACTGCTCGTGCACACAGCTAAAAGCCAGGTCGGCCTTGATCTCATTCAGTGGTTTCACATGAGGGTCCTTCTTCATATAGGTAAAGGCACTGCGGTTGTCACACGCACCCAGCAGCAGGATTGACAGCAGGAAAATGCGGCGCATCAATCGATATTCTTCAAGGAGGCTTTGTCGTAATAAAATTCGACGAGGGGGGCGTATGGAGCCCCTTTAACGCTTTCACCCTGCCGATCTCTATTTTCAGTGATGATTTTTTGCCACTCCGCGAACGCCTCCCCCGGATCATCCTGCGCTCCCTTCCCAGCCGTATGCAGATCCCACAACCGCCGCCTCAACGCCTTCGTCACACTCGCCCACTCATGCGCAATATTCAGCTCACTATCAACCTGCATGCTGCGAGTGTTGATGTTGGCCGAGCCATGGGTGGTGAACACGTCATCGACGATCATCAGCTTGGAGTGGATGTACACCGGCATCCAGTCGCCAGCCGGTGAGTCGGGAGCGACCAGCGAACACAGGTGGACCTTCAGACCAGCGCGCTCTTGCGGCCGAACCGTACTTTCCTTGATCGCGCGGGTTTGCCTGTCCAAGTCGGCCTCCCACCGGACCAGTTCCCGTTGACCGACGCGGTCACGAGGTTCGAAGGTCGGCCGGGGCGGCGCGTTTTGTTTCACCTCTTCGATGCGTTGTAACTTCGTGACTTGGGGAATGATGTCGCCACGCCCCAGGCTCTGGAGCATGCGCTGGGTGTTGACCGCGCCGGGCCCTACGCTGTCCTCGCTGGCATTGGTGATCACGAACAGGTGCAAGGGACCGTGAATGCCCGGGTCGCGCCCGGCTCTGGTCTGGCCGGCGGCGACGGCCTTGATCAGTTCCGCCAGCGGTGGCCAGCGAAAGTACTGGTTCTCGATGTAGATAAATTAGGTCGCGTTGTTGACGGCTTGCAGGTAGAGCTTTTCGATGTCGCGTTTGCCTTCCTGGGCCTGGGTGCGAACGATCTGTGCAATTTGCCGGGTGGCATCCGGGGTGCAGTTCAGTTGCGGGCCGATCTGCATCGACTGGCGCGAGGCAATCAGGTTCTCGCCGGTTTCCTTGCGCCAGGCTTTGGCGAAATTGTTGTGCAAAGCTTCCAGGATCGGCCCGCTGACCCGGCCGGAAATGTCCTGGCGCGGGGTCTTGCCGCGCGGGCCTTTGTTGGGGGCCGGCTTGCGGTCCTCGGACCGGTTCAGCGCGCTATGGCCGTCGGTGTCCCAGTACTCGTCGAGCATGTTGTGGCCCATAACAAACCCGACGGCGCGGTCCGGCAGTTCGAAGTCGACCAGCACGGTTTTTTGATGGTGCGTCGCGGTCGATGCCAAGGTAAAGCGCGTGGCGGCACTGACCTGCGGATCGAGGCGTGCGCGTCGCACTTGATGGGCGATTTCCGTCCGTTCATTAAAATCGAAGCCGCGACTGACAAACACTGGCAGTCCAAGCCCACCGCGCTCAGCCGCCTGATCATCCGCGACCGCACACTCGGCAAACCATTGGCGGTCATAGTCATATTGCGCCTGGGTGGAACTCTGCAAGGCCCGATCGTTAATGTTGAATGTGCCTTTGCCGGGCAAGTTGGCCTCGCCTGCGAACCCAGCGCTATTGAACGGCATCTCCCAGCCCAGTATCCGGACCTTGATGCCCTTCTTCGCCTTGGCCTTCAGTAGCTCGCCGATGCACAGCGCCTCGCCATCGCGGATGAAATACATCGAAGGTTGAAAGCCCCAACAGATGATGTCGACCGTTTCCTTGGCGTTGAAAATAGCCTCGTGAACAGCTCTGAACGCCTCCTCACCGTTGATCAAAGGTTCGTAGGTCGCCATGGCGGGCGGATATTCAGTGTTGCGCACGTACCAAGGCGGCGTGCAGGTCACCTCTTGGGTCTGCTGGAGTGCGACCGGTGAGACGAATTCATATTGGCTCATGACGTTTTCCCTTCCTGATCATGGATTCCTTTCAGCACCGCGTCGTACAGCGCGCGGTGATCGGTGTGCGACATGGGTTGACTCATTTCGGCGTCGGCTTGCGATGGGTGGTTTTGCAGGCCGCGATTGGCCAGGTGCGCCTGTTCGGCGTTGCGGTATTCGGTGGGCACAGGGATGTGGTGGGTCACGCCGTTGGCCATGACCAGTCGGTAACCCCGCGTGACGACCTGATGATCGATAAGCAGTTGTCCAGAAGCGTCCAGCACGCCCTGCTTGAGCTCGGCACCGTCGGCGTAGAGCGTGTAGGGCATGCCTGCCCAGGCTTGGCGATTTGCATTGGGGGCTTGTGCCACACTGAACCGCAGCGTCTGTTTGGACAGGCTTTCGGGGTAGTCCGGGTGCGTGGCGGTCATACTGGCTGGACCGCTGTACTCGAAGTGCCCCGCCTTGACGTTGTGGTCGCCTGCCGTGCCGGACTCGATACCGCTCTGATCGAGGGTGTAGTAGCTGCCACCGCCATTGAGGGTGATTTTCTTTTTTGCGGTGATGCGGATTTCATCCTCGGTGCTGGTGATGTCCAGGCCATGTCGCGCAAACAGTTCAAGCTTGTCGTTCTGTGCCTGAATTTGCACCGGCCCCTGATTGGCGATCAGCTTGATCCCCAGCATGCGCACAAACAGGCTCAGCCCTTGACCCACGCCCATGAACAGGCGCTTGACCACGCTGACATCGGCTTCACCGCCAGCGTTAAGCATCAGGTTGTTTTGCGCCGCCAGTTGCAGGTGCTTGCCGCTGGTGAGGGCGATGCCCTGCGGAGCGCTGAGTAGCAAGACTGAGGCCTTGAGCTGCTCCAGCTCTTGGCGCAGCAGTTGCAGTTGCGCAGGCACATCCGCCGGATCGGCGTTGGCGACTTGCGCATCGACCGAGAGTTTTTGCAGTTGTTCGCCGGCCTGTTGCAGACGATCAATCGCAGCGCTCATCTCCAGCACATGGCCTTGAGCTTTGGGTTGGCCGTCGGCGCTGATGAACACCCCCTTGCCGCCACGGATACTGCCCCACTCATCCGTCCTCAGCTCAAACCCTTCCCCGCGCTTCTGCTTCTTGGCATCCACCAGATGCCCAAGATTGAGCTGGCTCTTACCGCCATATTCGGTGCTGAGCTTGACGTGTTCCTCCCCCCGCTTGTCTTCCATGCGCAGCTTGTTATTGGCAGGGGTGCGCAGCACGTTGCGGGTGTAGTCGCGCTTGGCGAGGGTCACGTGGTCCGGGTGTTCGCTGTCGTGCAGGGCGTGGGCGATGTAGGGTCGGTCGGGGTCGCCTTGTTCGAAGGCGATGGCCACTTCGGTGCCGCAGATCAGTGGCAGGTGCAGGCCGTATGTGTCGCCAGCATAAGGGCGGGCCAGGCGCAGCCACAGGCTTTCTTCGCCGAGTTCCCAGGGGTCGCGGTCGAACAGGAAGTTGACCTTGTAGCGGCCTTCGACGTCGATCTCGGCGTATTTGTCGTGGGCTTCGCCGCTGGTGACCCGGGCCGGGACGGTGCCGGCGATTTGTGGTTTGGTTGGGATGTCCGGGCGAAAGCACAGGGTTTCCGAGTAGGGCATGGCCTCGAACTTCGCTTCGAAGCTGGCGTCGCGGGCGGCGCTAGTGGTCAGGCCGATGAGCGTGCAACGTGGCGTGAAGGCCTGGGGGGCGCCGTCGGTGATGGTCAGCACCTGACCCGGTGCGAGGGAGGCGCTGCTGCTCACGCCGCTGAGTCGGGTCTGCCTGTTGAGGTATTGGTCGTGGCGCAGGCGCGCGTAAAAGTAGCCGCTTTCGGTTTCCAGGTCTTCGTGATGGCCATAGCGAGCGCCAAGCACGCGGTACGGTTCGGCGTAGTGGTACGCCTCGCCGTGAGTGGTGCGGGCGCCGCCGGTCTGGTCGACGTCGGCGTCGAGGTGGGCTTCGGCGTCACGGTGGTGGTAGGCGCGAACGTTGACGTGTTTTTCCACCACCTGATGGCGGGTTTGCAAGGCCCACACGCCATCTTCGCCGCTGCTCAGGCCGGCCGGTGGGCGCAACGGCAGTTCGACGTCGAACTGGTAGCCGCGCTGACCGTCACAGAAATGCACGACGTCGATCGGCAGGCGTTCGTGGTTGGTGAAGCGGTACCAGATGCCGACTTCGGCCAGCAGGCGGCTGATGAAGGCCAGGTCGCTTTCGCCGTACTGCATCACCTGTTCGCGCCGGGGGTATTGGCGATTCAGATTGAAGACGAAGTCCTGATACTCGAAACCGTGGCGGCTGCGCAGGACCTGCTCGACGATCTTTGGCACCGATTGGTGCTGGTAAATGCGGTATTGCCGGCCACGGTCGAGCAGCGCCAGTCGCGGTTGCAGGGTGACTTTGTAGCGGGCTTCGTCGCGCGAGCCAGACAGTCGTTGCAAACCGCTGATCACGCCATGCAGGGTGCGCAGCGGTTTGACCTCGGTCGGCGGGGCCCAAGAGAATACCGGCAGGTTTGACGGCACGGCGTGCAGGCTGAATGTGGCTTGCTTGCCGAGCAGTTGTTCGGCGCCCAGGTCCTGGTCGGTGCTGGTGAATTCGATGTGGTAGACGTAGGGTTGGCTGAGGTGTTCTTCACCGTCGAAGGCGAGCACGTCGAGGTGGGCGTCTAGATCCTCGACCTGGAGTTTGTGGCGGCTGTGGTCGAAGAAAACGGGTACTTGGGTGTTCACGTCTGGACCTCCTTGGGGCATTCGAGGAGGTGTCATTTCCACCCTCGTTCAAGCGCTTGAAAGCTTTCAAGAAGCTGAGCCGAATTGAAAGGCGAAAGTGCGTAGGAGACGTCTGGATTTGCGGTGTGTAGGGTCTGTAAGAATTTTTACAATTGTGTCGAAAGCTGTCTTCTGACCGCGTTAAACCGTTCGGGAGTGGGGTTCTACCGCCTTTATTCAATGTGCTTTTTACGAGCAAGTTCCTGCGTGTTTAAAAGCCCGCCCGGTTACTTGATGAAAGCCACAGAACCTTGCGTCGTTGCCTACGGTTACGCCAGAATCCGCCGGCTTGTGCGCCTTGGGGCCGTTCGGTAACTTGATTCGCGTCACTGATTGTCAGTGATCGGGTTTAGTCGCCCGGCTAGTTATCCTCGGTTGTACAAGTGTCATTCAGTCAGGTATCTGCCTCGCTTTATGGCGGCTGTGCGCATGGCGTCTTCGGGCGCGCCGGGTTTTGGGATGGCTTTACCGGTCGACTAACTTGCGCACAGCCGCCACCCTTTCGTTTAGTCGCGAGGTGGTAGTGGCCCTACTGGAGAAAGTCCTCATGTTCAAACAAACACCAAATCCGCCAGACACCGATCCGGCTACCCCCTCCGAATCCATCGATTCAAGTAATCCCCACGAGCCATTCGAACGCATCCCCTCCTCCGCCGACATCCAAGCCACCCCACGCAAACTCTGCACAACGTTCATCGTCAACCCCGAACTCGATACCGAAACCCTGCTGGCTCACGCCTGCGAGTCTCTGGCTTCGGCGAATGTCATGACCATGGATCTGGCGGATCGTACGGAGGGGACGAGTCGCAATACCCTGCTGGGTATCGCGCAGGTCATCATGCTGGGGGAGCTGGCGGTGAACCGGGCGCTGGATCGGATTGATCCTCCAGAGTAGAAAAGCCAAAGCACGTCCGAATACGGCCCGAACCTGCGACGGCGCCTGACACGCATTAACCTGTAGGAGCGAGCTCGCTCGCGAAAAAACCGAATGCGCCACCGGGCATCTGGTTTTACGCGTTATCGTTCACGAACATCGCGAGCAGGCTCGCTCCTACAGGGGGTCATCGTTGCCTATTGGCTTAGTTCCTGCTCACGAATCAGCTTTTTGTTGATTTTCCCGACACTGGTTTTCGGGATGTCAGCAACGAATCTGATTTCCCTCGGGATCGCCCACTTGTTGATGCGGCCACTCTCTACATATTGGTGCAAATGGGTCACCAGCATTTCAGAAGTGACGCCTCCTGAAGGGCAAACGACAAGGGCCACTGGCCGCTCGCCCCACTGCGCATCAGGAATGCCGACGACCGCTACAGCCACGACCGCTGGATGCTCACTGATCAGACTCTCCAGCTCCAGCGAACTGATCCACTCCCCTCCCGTCTTGATCACGTCCTTGATCCGGTCCTTGATCTCCACGACACCCATCGCATCGATTGAAGCAATGTCGCCGGTATGCATCCAGCCGTTTTCCCACAGTTGCGCGCCTTGTTCAGGCTGTTTCAAGTAACCCTGAGTCAGCCAGGGTGCGCGCACTACGATCTCGCCCAGCGCCTCACCGTCCTGCGGGGCTTCATTGCCATTGGCGTCGACGATACGCAAATCCACCATCGGTATCGTGACCCCGGTCTTGATGCGGGCCGCGACCTGCGCTTGCGCCGGTTGTTCAAGCTCGACGTCACTCAGGTGAGTCACACAGAGCAACGGGCAGGTCTCGGACATTCCGTAGCCGGCGTGGATAGACATCCCTCGCTCTGTCGCCTGAGACGCAAGCCCATGGGTTAACGCGCTGCCGCCCAGGAGCATTTTCCAGCCGCTGAAATCAGTTCGGGTTGCTTCGTCGCAACCCAGGAGCATTTGCAGGATCGTCGGTACGCAGTGGGAAAAGCTGACCTTCTCTTCACGGTACAGCCTGACCAGGCTATTGGGCTCATAACGACCCGGATAAACCTGCTTGATGCCCATCAAGGTCGCGACATATGGCACGCCCCAGGCATGTACGTGAAACATCGGCGTGATGGGCATATATACGTCATCGGAACGCAACAACGGCGCGCCCTGATACACACCCAGAGTGCCGACCGCATTGAGCGTATGCAGCACCAATTGGCGATGGGTGAAGTAAACGCCCTTGGGGTCGCCGGTAGTGCCAGTGGTATAGAACAAGGTGGCGACCGAGTTCTCATCGAAGTCCGGGAAGTCGAAGTCAGGTTCAGCGTCTGCCAGCAGACATTCGTATTCACCCAACACCGGTAGCCTGGACGTTGGCGCGTCGTCGTCACTGAGCTGGATATAGCCTTTGACGGTCGTGAGCTGGTCCTGAATCTGCTCGATCAAAGGCAGGAAATCGTCGTGAACCAACACCAGATCATCCTCGGCATGGTTCATGGTGTAGAGCACCTGATCCGCAGACAGACGAATGTTCACCGTGTGCAATACGGCGCCAATCATCGGCACGGCAAAAAAACACTCCAGATAACGATGACTGTCCCAATCCAGCAACGCCACGGTATCCCCTGGCTTGACGCCAGCATTCGTCAGCGTGTTGGCCAATCGTTTGATGCGAGCATTCAGTGTTTGATAGCTGTAGCGCAGCTTGTCCGCGTAGACGATTTCCTGATCGGGGGCGTAGCGCTTGCCCGAGAGCAAAAGGCTCTTGATCAACAAGGGATAGGTGTAGGCGCCCTGCGCAGGCTCGATTATTTTTGTGGTCACCACGTTGAGTCTTCCTGATTCGGTTGGTTGGAGATCATCTCCGGTGCACGGGTTTAGAACTGCTCAGCGTCCAGCAGAAAAAGCGACTCGCTACCCGCTTTAACTGACGCGCTCAACGAGTGAATCCGCGGCAACAGGCGGGCGAAATAGAACCGCGCCGTGCCCAGTTTGCTCGCGTAGAAATCGTCCTGCGCTTCCTTGCCCATGGCAGCCTGGGCCATTAGCGCCCACATGTAGGCGTAAGCGGTGTACCCGAAGGCGTGCAGATACTCGACCGATGCCGCGCCGATCTCGTTTGGATTGGATTTGCAGCGATCCAATACCCAGGCGGTCAGTTCATCGAGGGTTGTCACGGCATCGTTCAGCGGTTTGGTGAACTCCGCCAGGTCAGCGCTGGCAGTCGAGGTAAAGTGACGAATCTCGTCGGCGAACAGGTTATAGAACGCCCCGCCGCTGCCGACTATCTTGCGCCCGACCAGGTCGAGCGCCTGAATACCATTGGTGCCTTCGTAGATCTGCGTGATGCGCACATCGCGCACCAGTTGCTCCTGGCCCCACTCACGAATGTAGCCATGGCCGCCAAAAACCTGCTGGCCGTGGATCGTGGTTTCCAGGCCGAGGTCGGTCAGAAACGCCTTGGCGACGGGTGTCAGCAGCGCCACCAAATCTTCCGCACGTTTACGCGTCGTGGCGTCTTCGCTGAACTTGGCGGTGTCCAATTGCATGGCCACGTAAGTGGAAAAGGCACGGCCACCTTCGTTCGAGGCTTTCATGGTCAGCAACATGCGACGCACGTCCGGGTGGACGATGATCGGGTCGGCCACCTTGTCCTTATTCTGGGCGCCGGTCGGCGAACGGCTTTGCAGACGGTCACGGGCGTATTCGACGGCGTTCTGATAGGAGCGTTCGCCGGTGGCCAGACCCTGGATGCCAACGCCCAGACGCTCGTAGTTCATCATGGTGAACATCGCTGCCAAACCTTTGTTTGGCTCGCCGACCAGATAACCCACGGCTTCGTCGAAGTTCATCACACAGGTCGCGGAGGCCTGAATGCCCATCTTGTGTTCGATCGAACCGCAGCTCAAAGGGTTGCGCTCGCCCAGGCTGCCATCGGCATTGACCATGAACTTGGGCACCAGGAACAGCGAATGCCTTTGGGCCCCGCCGGTGCGTCTGGCAGCTTGGCCAGTACCAGGTGAATGATGTTTTCGGTCAGGTCGTGTTCGCCGCCGGTGATGAAGATCTTGGTGCCGCTGACCTTGTAAGAACCGTCGGCCTGAGGCTCGGCCTTGGTGCGGATGATCCCCAGGTCGGTGCCGGCGTGCGGCTCGGTCAGGCACATGGAACCGGTCCAGATCCCGGCGTACATGTTTGGCAGGTACGCCGCTTTCAACGCTTCACTGGCGTGGGCGTTGAGCGCAAGGCAGGCGCCGGCGGTCAGCATCGGGTACAGACCGAACGACAGATTGGCCCCATTGACCATTTCCTCGACCTGGGCGCCGATGACCTTGGGCATGCCCATGCCGCCGTACACCGGATCACCGCCCACGCCAGCCCAGCCACCCTCGGCAAAGGCGCGATAGGCGTCCGCAAAACCACGTGGTGTGGTGACTTCTCCGTTGCTCCAGGAACACCCCTGCTCGTCGCCACTGCGATTGAGCGGTGCAATCAGCTGCGCGGTGATCTTGCCGGCTTCTTCGAGTACCGCATGGGCAGTGTCTTGATCCACCACCTCGGCCAGTGGCGGCATGGCGGCCCACAGCGTGGAAACGTTGAAAACTTCGTTGAGTACGAACCGAATGTCGCGCAAGGGCGCTTTGTAATCAGACATGTTTGAAATACTCAGGCAATGTCAGGGCATGAAACATGCCCTGGTCAATGGAAGTGGCTCTCTTTTGAGAAGACGCTTTTGAAAAGACGCTTTTGAGAAGACGCTTATGAGAGGACGCTTATGAGTGGGCGCCAACAAGCTCCGTCGCACGTTCGGTGGACTTAGATGGAATGGGTGTGATGTTTCGCAGCAGAAAAAACGACAGCGCCGGGATCAGGATCAATGCACCGAGCATGTTCCAGAGGAACATGAAGGTCAGCAGGATGCCCATGTCTGCCTGGAACTTGATCGGCGACCAGGCCCAGCACACCACGCCGGCCGCCAGGGTGATGCCAACCAACCCCACCACCCGACCGGTGAACGACACCGCGTTGCGGTAGGCCTGTGCCAATGGCATGCCTTGGCGCTGGTATTGCAACTGCACGCTGAGCAAATACAGTGCGTAATCCACACCGATCCCGACCCCCAGCGCAATCACCGGCAGCGTCGCCACTTTCACGCCAATACCCATGACCACCATCAACGCCTCGCAGAGGATCGACGTCAGTACCAGCGGCAGCAATGCCACCAGCGTGGCGCGCCAGCTGCGGAAGGTAATCAGACAGAACAGCGTCACCGCCGCGTAAACGTAAAGCAGCATGGTGTGGTTGGCTTCGCGCACCACGATATTGGTCGCCGCCTCAATGCCAGCGGTGCCGGCGGCCAGCAGGAACTGACGATCCTCGGTGCTGTTTTCCTTGGCGAACTTGTCGGCGATGGCGACCACGGCGTCCAGCGTTTCAGCCTTGTGGTCCTTGAGGAAGGCGATCACCGGCATCACCGAACAGTCGGTATTGAACAGTTCCGGAGCGTTGACCGAGGCCTGTTGCGCGGCGTAGTTCAGTACGTTCTGGTTGCGCTGGATGCTGTTGAGCTTTGGGTTGCCCTCGAACGAGCCGGCCGTGATCTGGCGCACCGCGTTGACCAGCGATGAAGTCGCCTGCACGCCTGGGTATTGCTGAAGTTCCCATGCCAAACGGTCGGCCAGGATCAGCGTCTTGTAATTCAGGCAGCCTTCGGGCGGGGTCTTGATCATTACCGCGAACAGGTCGCTGGACAGCGCATAGTGACTGGTGATGTAAGCGTTATCACGGTTGTAACGCGAATCCGCACGCAGCTCCGGAGCGCCACTGTCCAGGTCGCCGATCTGCAGGTGCTGGCTGACCGCGAAGCCTGCGATACCCAACGCCACGGCGCCGAGCACGATGCCCGTGGCCCACGAGCGCGTGGTGAAACGGTCAAGAAAATCCCACAGTTTTCCGAACCCGCGACTCTGGGCGGCGCGGGTGTCGATTTTCAGTGCGCGCTCGGCAGCCTTGGCGCCAACACCGATGTAAGACAGCGACACTGGCATCAACAACAGTGAAGTGAAGATCAGCACGGCGACGCCGATGCTGGCGGTAATCGCCAGATCCTGGATCACCGGAATATCGATCAGCATCAACACCGCGAAGCCCACCGCGTCGGCCAGCAACGCGGTGACACCGGCGATGAACAGGCGCCGAAAGGTATACCGCGCCGCCACCAGTTTATGGGTGCCGCGGGCAATGTCTTGCATGATGCCGTTCATCTTCTGCGCCGCATGGGACACGCCAATGGCGAAAATCAGGAACGGCACCAGCACCGAATAAGGGTCGATGGCATAACCCAGCCAAGCCACAATCCCCAGCTGCCAGACCACCGCTGTCAGCGAACAGAAGATCACCAGCAATGTGCTGCGCACGCATCGGGTGTAGAGGTAAATGATGACGAACGAGGTGACCACGGCCAGGCCGAAAAACATCATCACCTGAATCAGGCCGTCGATCAGATCGCCGATCAACTTGGCAAAACCGATCACACGGACCTTGTATTTTCCCTCACCTTCCTTCCCGGCCTTGCGCGCCTTGCTGTCGCCAGCAAACTCGATTTTATCTCGCAACTGTTGTTCAAGAACCTGCGCGAACTGGTAGTAATCGATGCTGTGCCCCGTCGCAGTGGTCTTGTCCAGCAGCGGTACGATCAACATGCTCGATTTGAAGTCGCTGGCCACCAGGCTGCCGACAATGCCGGCGCGGTTGATGTTCTGACGCAACTGTTCGATGTCTTCGGGCGAACCTGCGTACGCATCGGGCATCACCGGGCCACCCTGGAAACCCTCCTCGGTGACTTCATTCCAGCGCACCGCCGGGCTCCACAATGACTTCATCCAGGCGCGATCAACGCCCTCGGTGAGGAACAAGTCGTCGTTGACCTGTTTGAGCACGGCCAGGTACTCGGGGTCGAAGATATCGCCCTGGGTGTTTTCCACTACCACCCGCACCGAACTGCCCAGGCCGCGCAACGATTTGCGGTTCTCCAGGAAGTTCTGGATGTAGGGCTGGCTCTGCGGAATCATTTTTTCGAAGCTTGGGCGCAGCTCCAGGCGGGTAACTGCCATGAAGCCCAGCACCAGCGTGATCAACGCCATGACCAGCATGAACAGCGGGCGCTGGTTGAACACCCAGCGTTCCAGGCGGTTGCCGGACTGCCGATCGAAGTCACGCAAGTGGCGGATCACGGCATGGTGTCTTGCTTGAAGTGGCCCATGTCAGGGTACTCGCTCTAATGGATGCGGTTCTTATTTGATGTGAAGCGCGCGTGCGCCACGACTGCCGACCAATACCAGGTTGCCGTCGGGTGCCTTGATGGCGCCGGCTGACGGGGCCAGATTTTGCTGAGGCACCAGCATCAGTTGCGTGCTGTTGTCTGCCTGGACCAGCATTTGTCCTGCCAGGCTAAACAGCAGGAAACGACCCTTGTCGTCCACCGTGGCAGCCGTGATGCTGCCCTGCACACCCGTACTGAGCGCAGTCCAGCTGGCGCCGCCGTCGATACTGCGAAACACGTGCCCGCGCAGGCCGTAGACCAGCACTTCGCCAGGCTTGCCAATCACGCCGAAAAAACTGCCTTGATAAGGCGTGTCGAGCGCCACGAAACGTTGCCGTGGCTCGTCCCACTTAAGCAGCATCCCCTGTTCGCCAACGATGTAGAGCGCATCCCCCGTGGAGGCGATGGCATTGAGGTGCAAACTTTGCGGGTTATCGGTGCGGTCCTGGAAGGGTGTCCAGTGCAGACCGCCATCTTCGGTACGCAGAATCAGGTTGAAGACACCGACCACGTAACCGGTTTTTTCATTGGCGAACCAAACGTCGAGCAGCGGCTTGTCGGCACCCTCCTCGATCATCCGCTGGCCATCAGCAGCGAGTGTCGCCCATTGTTCGTTGGCAGGTTCGGCACTGGCCAATGCACCGTAATGCTGGACCAGCAAGGCACCGATCTGGCGGCCGTCCAGTTGTTTGTTCCAGGTCACGCCGGCATCGCTGCTATGCAGCACCACACCGTCGTTGCCCACCGCCCAGCCCTGGGTTGCTGAAGGAAAGTTCACCGCGTTGAGGTCGGCACTGACCGGCACTACGGCCTGCTTCCAGTTTTGCCCGCTATCATCGGAGTAAACAATGTGGCCACGCTGTCCGACAGCTACCAGCCGCTCCCCTGCACGAGTCGCGCCCAGCAAAGGGCTGCGCACAGCCAGGGGGCTGATCCTGGCGGGCATGTCCAGCACGTCGACGTAGCTGGCTGCCTGGGTCAGGCCCTGCAGCAGGGCAAGCATCGTGCCCAACGCCAACTGCAAGCACTTCTTGTACGAACACATACGGCGTCCTCTTGGAAAACCCGCGCCGGGCGCACGTCATGTGCAACCCGGCGTTGAAACCCCATGCTTAGCGAATGCCAGCGCCCGCCAGGGACTCCGGCGACCACTGCGCCTTGGACAGCGAGTCGATGTAGCGGATGCCACCGTAAGGGCCTACCACACCGTTGATGTTGTAGGAACCGCCGACCAGGTCGTAGATCATGAACGGCGTGGAGTCCGGTACCTGCTTGTCGTAGCTCTGGCTGAGGAAGGCAAAGGAGCCACGATAGAGCTGACCACGTGCGTCGTACTGGTCGGAAGCCAGAGCGGCCCAGCTGTCTTCATCGAGATAGAAGCGGCGCTTCTGGTAGACGTGACGCGCGCCGGCCTTGAGGTTGCCCTCCACCACCCAAACGCGGTGTTTCTCCCAGCGCACGAAGTCCGGTGCCAGGTGATTGGCGGTGGTCAGGCTTTTCGGATCCTGGGCGTAGGTCAGCTTGTAGGTGTTGTACGGCACGATCATTTCTTGCTTGCCGACCAGTTTCCAGTCGTAGCGATCCAGCGCACCGTTGAACACGAACACGTCGTCATAGGTGCCTGCGCCGGCAGTACCCGGGTTTGGCGTGTCATAAGCCAGGTTCGGTGCCAGTTTGACGCGACGCTGGCCCGGCAGGTATTGCCATGCGCGACGCGGCTGCTGCAGCGGATTGGCGGCGTCCTTGAGCATGACGGACTCGCCGGCCCGGCGTGCGGGACCGGTGTAATACAGCTTCATCTGGTAGTACACGTCCGAGCTGGTGATCGGCTGCGACATGTTTTCGTAGATCGGGTAAGTAATGAATGCCTGCCCGGTAATCGCCAGACTTGGCACACCGGCCGAGTCGACGTTCCAGGAGTCGTACTTGGAGTTGATGTTGACGCCCTGATAACGCAGCAGGAAGTTCCACATCGCCTCGCTGCCCGATTGCGGAATCGGGAACGGCACGCCGGGCAATACGTTGTCGATGGCCAGGCCGCCTTCAAGGGATTTGGCGCCGGTGGCGTTTTTCACGCTGTTGTCCAGCACGGCCTGCGGCAGCGCCACGGTACGGTGCGTCGGGTAGACATCAACACGGAACGTCGGGAAGCGCTTGGCCAGTTCTGCTGTGGTGGCAGTGAGCATGCCCTTGTACTTATCAACGTTTTTACCATCGATCACCAGCACCGGTTTTTCGTTGGCAAAAGGGTCAGGACGCATGCTGTCGCCCGACTTGTAGCCGGCCGGAGCGGTGGTCAGGCCACCGGCATAGGCTGGAATTGAACCGTCGGCACTGGCGGCCTTTTCGGCGCCGATCAGCGTCAGGTTGCTGCCAAGTTTGGCGGCCTCTTGCGTCGAAACGGCGGCCTGCGCCTGGGCGCCGATGGCCATGGCCAGGGACGCGGCCAGCAGAGTTTGCACGAATTTCATGGGGTCATTCTCCTGCTTAGTGACTCTGCATTTAGAGTCGGGCATTGGATGAATCAGAAGGTGGTTTTCATCGTCAGGTAGACAGCGCCACGGTCTTCTGTGGTCGCACCGCCACCCGAGAAGGCTGAATAGCCACCGGCGAAGCACGCATAGTTTTCATTACCGCTGAAGGCGTTCGGCGTGGAGCCGTCGCCGCTTCCGGCGTTCGCCGCGCCGGTGCTGTTACCGCTGACGTTGCACTTGTCAGCCTTGCCAAAGGAGTCCACGTACTTCAGATCCACGAAGTACTTGTTGTAAACCGCGGCACCGACGCCAAACGCGTAGTTGCCGGTGTCTTTCGCACCGCCGCCCGAGACCGGGGAAACGCCAGCCAGGCCCATGTTGACGGACATCGGCAGAGTCATGTCGATGCCTGGGAAAACCTGGTACCAAGTCGGGGTGAAGTTGACCGCGATGCCCCAGTTGTCACGGGTCGGCGCATCGATACCGCGGTAAGTACTCTTGCCCTTGTAGAGCGCCTCGTTCTTGCTATCGAGTTTGAGCAAGTTGCTGTAGTACAGCTCGGCGAGCAGGGTCGCCGAATCGAACACCGGGGTCTTGGGCAAAGTCATCAGGCCGTTGAGTGTCCAGTGCAAGGTGTCACCCGTGGCGCTCATGCTGTCGCCATCATGCGGGGTGTCGTAGATCACGCCGGTGGCTGCCGTGCGTGGCGGCAACAGGCCAAGACCTTGACCGAGTCCGAGGGGGCTGTTGGTACTGACGATTGCCGGGATGCTGGCCAACGGCATGTTGTGGCGGATGTTCAGGTCGCTGCCGACGCTGATGCCACCGACATCCTTGGACAGGCTCAGGCCGAAGATGTCGATCTTGTCGGAATAGGCCAATTGATAGGTCGCAGTGCTTAACGAGTTCAGCGTGTTGACGACCGCCGGCACCTGACCCGCTGGTCGCGTGCCGTTAGGATTGGCCGAACTCAGCCCCCGAGCGTCGAGCCAGGCCTGAGGCAGGATGTCTGAAGTCTGGCGATAGTAGACACCGAGGGTGCCGTCCAGCCAGGCTGGCGACCACTTGGCCATGACGCCCCAATCGCCTGAATTGCGCGGTGTCAGATCATCGCCGCGACGCACGTTGGTCAGTGCGTTGCAGGGCGCCAGGCCACAACCGAGCGGGCTGCCGGGTGTGATGGAGTTGGTGTTACCCAGCAGGAACGACTGCGCACCGAAGCCGACCAGATCAGAGCCGCCATAGTAGGTACCGGCTTCCGGCAAGCGAGCCGCATCCCAATCGAGGAAATACTGGGCGCCCACGGTCAACTCGGGGTTGACGGTGAACGTCATAGATACCTGGTTGCGTGGAACGAACAGTTCCTTGGCCTCGGTACCCGGCGATGCCGCCAACTTGGCCAGATCGAGGCCGGACTGGCCGTAGCTGATCGAATGCACGGGGTTGAGGATGGTTTCACCCCAGAACACGTTGTGCTGCCCGGCCTTGATGCTGAACATCGACTCCTCGCCCACTTCGGTGCTGTAGAACACGAAGGCATCGAGAATCTCGCCGGACGGACCGGTGTAGTAACGCTGGGCATAGTTGCTCAGGTGCGGGCTGCCAAAACCGACGTTGTCGTTAGTGACACCTGCAAGGCGTGGGTCGTTGGCGACCAGGCCCGAGGTACCTTTATTGCCGTTGACGAACGGATTGGAATTGGAACCGGTGTTTTCATACGCCTTGTCGTACCAGCTCGCGGCACTGACGCGAAAGCCCATGTGTTGCTGGTAAACCACATCCATCTCGGTCAACAGGTCGACGCGGTTGGTGATGTTGGTCCCGGCCTTGCGAAAGTTGTAGTCACCGTCGTTGTTGTTCGGCGTTGCCAGCATGCGCTTGTCGGCGTTTTCGGTGCGTACGCCATAGTTGTACTTCACGGTGTTATCTACGCGCACACTCCAGTCTGGATTACCGGTGTCCAGCTCCATCGCGTGAGCGATTGGCATGGAAGCCGCCAGGATCGCCAGAGCCAGCAGACTGCGAGGTGAAGGAAGTGTGTGGCCGTGATTCTTGGTGTTATGCATTGCGTTGACTCCGCCTTTTTTTATTTGTTTTAAGCGCAGGGATCCCCACACAGGCCCTTGGTGAGAGCGCCTGTGCTTTTGAGGAGTGTGGAAAATTACCGGCTGGCGGATGACCAGGCCGGCGCCTTTTAGCGATCCAGTTCGAGAACGAACTCTTCGGCTTGCGGCCAGTGGCCAAAACCCGAAGCAGGATTAAGGTGGCCTACCCGGCCGCAATTGATCAGTTCGCTGCCCCAGTCGCGGGCCATGCGGGTGACGGCCTCAAGACTGGCCAAGTGGTCATTGGTGCTACCCGCGACGATGCTGCGAAAAGGCAGCGCGCCGACAGGCAGAGGATCCCAGCCATTGGCTTTCAAGGATTGAGGGGATGGATAGTTCTGCGGCCAGTTGGCATCGAGATCTGGCGGCGCGGCCAGCAGGGCACCCTTGATCGGGCGATTGAACCGGGCGGCCCAGTGCGCGACCATCAGCACGCCGGCACTGTGGGCAATCAGAATCACCGGCCCGTCGATTTGCTCCAGCTCATGCTGGATCGCCCGGACGCGGGCGGCGCAGTCGAGCTTGTCGGTTTCAAGCGGCGCAACGCTGCGTACTTTACTCAAGCGGGCCTCAAGCAACGTCTGCCAATGCTCGGCAACATGCTCGCGCAGGCCTGGTACGATCAGAACGGTTGCGGCTGTATGCAGTTTTTCCACTTGAACACCTCACGGGTCTCGACTGACTCATTGGCCAGAAGTTTTCTTGTAGGACTGACATTAAAGAGCCAGGGCTGGCCGCGCTTTTCATTTGACGACAGTGACTTTTCTTTTGATGACAGGAGCATCGCCCCTGATTGGCGGTCCGACGGAAGCTGCTAACGTGACCTTGAAAATTGTTCAATCGATGACGTGCTGACTATATTTGTCCTACGTTCATTTCCATCGGATCACTGCAGGAACGCCTGTGCATGACAAAGCTTGTTCGCGCTGCCGTCTTGACCAACTACCTGGATGTAGCTCATTACCTGGGGTTCAATCCGCACGATTTGCTGGCGAGCGTCGGCTTGAGCAAGGCACGACTGCTCACGCCCGAACATCGAATTCCGATCGATGCCGCTGTTCGCCTGCTGGAAGATTCGGCCGCTGTCAGCGGTTGTCAGAACTTCGGCCTGAGCATGGCAGAATCCCGTCAACTCTCGGATTTCGGCGTCGTCAGCCTGCTACTGACCCATCAACGAACGCTGCGTGATGCATTGCAAGTGATGGTGCATTATCGGCACCTGATGAACGATTCACTGGCCATCTTTATCGAAGAAGCCGGCAAGATGGTGATCATTCGCGAGGAAGTGGTCACTGATTCACCCATGTCCTGCCGGCAAGCCAACGAACTGGCCATCGGTGTGATGTTCCGTATGTGCGCCGCCCTGCTCGGCGCTCACTGGCAGCCTTACAGTGTCAACTTCACGCATCAGCCACCCGACAATCTGCAACTGCATCGTCGCCTGTTCGGCTGCAAAGTGGAGTTCGGCAGCGAGTTCAATGGCATTGTCTGTCCCGATGCCAGCCTCGACATCACCAATCCCCACGCCGACCCCGCCATGGCGCGGTACGCCCAGCGCTACCTGGACTCGCTACAGAGCCAGGAAGGGCCTTCGATGCTGTTCGAAGTTCGCAAGGCCATCTACCTCCTGTTGCCGATGGGGCGCGCTACCATCGAGCAGATTGCCCAGACCCAGGGCATGAATGTACGGACGCTGCAACGTCGTTTGAAAGAGGATGGTTGCGCCTTTAACGACTTGATCAACGACGTGCGTCGCGACCTGGTGGTGCGATATCTGGAAAATCCCAATTACTCGCTGGGACGCATCGCCGACATGCTGGGTTACTCGATGGCGAGCTCGTTCACACGCTGGTTCATCACCCAGTTCGGCATGCCGCCTGCTTCATGGCGCAGCGCGCAAAAGCTCGGCACGTTAAAAGCGCCAACGGACACGACCGCCCTTTTCGATCAGAGAAAAACCTGACCCCTGAAACTGTAGGAGCGAGGCTTGCCCGCGAAGGCGGCGTGTCAGGCGACTTATTTTTTGATGGTGTACATATCCATTCCTGCGATAACGGCCACGATTGGTTCCGCCCTGACGGCGGGTCACTTGGAAGAGCCCCAAGTAACCAAGGGCTCCTGCCCCACCACTCGGTGCCTCGCTAGGGCTCGGCATGCCCGCACTCCGGCATTGCTCCGTGGGTCGCCGCGCTGGGCAATCCATGGCCCAGCGCGGCTAAACCGGCGTCCTGCCGGTTTACCCACGGAGCAATGCCTGCGTTCGGCCATCGTGGTTTAACGGGGCGCCTGGATCAAAAACAAAGCGAGGCGGCCTGACAGCCGACCTGACTCTGGCAGATACCGTGATCCCCTGTAGGAGCGATGCTTGCTCGCGATGGACGTCAACGAAAACGCGCCCTGTCTGGATGATCGCGTTGCCCGGACGTTTTTCGCGAGCAGGCTCGCTCCTACAAAAGGATCGCAGACGCGTCCGAAATCAGGTCGGCTGTCAGGCCGCCTCGCGCGCTTTTGATCTGGTTTTTGATCTTCTTGACCCCTCGAGAGGCCGAGCGCAGGTTCTGCGTAGTGGGCAACCCGGCATGGATGCCGGGTTAGCCGCGCACGGCCAAGGATGGCCGATCGCGGCGGGCCCACGGAGCAGGACCTACCTAATATCTGTAGGAGCAAGGCTTGCCCGCGAAGGCGGCCTGACAGCCGACCTTAAATGTTGTTGACCGAGTACATATCCATTTCTGCGGCAACGGCCGCTATGGGTTCCGCTTTTACAGCGGGTCACTTGGAAAAGCCCCAAGTAACCAAGGGCTCTTGCCCCACCACTCGGTGCCTCGCTTAGGCTCGGCATGCCCTCACTCCGGCATTGCTCCGTGGGTCGCCGCGATGGGCCATCCCTGGCCCAGCGCGGCTAAACCGGCGTCCTGCCGGTTTACCCACGGAGCAATGCCTGCGTTCGGCCATCGTGGTTTAACGGGGCGCCTGGATCAAAAACAAAGCGAGGCGGCCTGACAGCCGACCTGATTCCAAGTGAACACGTTTCCCTGTAGGAGCGATGCTTGCTCGCGATGGGCGTCAACGATAACGCGCGCTGCCTGAATGATCGCGTTGCCCAGACGTTTTTCGCGAGCAGGCTCGCTCCTACAATGGGATCGCAGACGCGTCCGAAATCAGGTCGGCTGTCAGGCCGCCTCGAGCGCCTTTGATCTGGTTTTTGATCTTGATCTTCTTGCCCCATCGAGAGGCCGAGCGCAGGTTCTGCGTAGTGGGCAACCCGGCATGGATGCCGGGTTAGCCGCGCACGGCCAAGGATGGCCGATCGCGGCGGGCCCACGGAGCAGGACCGGAGCGAGGGTATGCCGAGCCACAGCGAGGCACCGAACGACAGGGGCAAGAGCCCTTGGTTACTTGGGGCTTTTCCAAGTGACTCGCTGTAAAAGCGAAACCAATAGTGGCCGTTACCGCAGGGATGGATATGTACACCAGCAAGAAAATGGTCGGCTGGAAGGACGTCATCGCGAGCAAGCTTCGCTCCTACAGGCTCCTCCAAGTAGTGGCCGTTACCGCAGGAATGGATATGTACCCGGTCAATAAAAAAACGGCGACTGCTGGTACAGTCGCCGCAAAAAAACCGGTGCTCTTGACGCCGGTCGAGTGCCGCACTGCGTCGGAGTGGAACGCAATGCAGCGCCGCTCTTAATCTGGTACACCGTGGTGCCGGGCTTACATCCCCCAACGCAACAACAGCAATACCAGCACCACCAGGAATACCGTCTCCCCCACCATCAACAGAATCGGCTTGATACCCACCGCCGCCAACTCCTTGAGTTGGGTTTTCATGCCCAGGGCACTGATGGATACCACCAGGCACCAGCGTGACAGTTCATTGACCGAACCCTGCACCACCGGTGCTACCCATCCGGTGCTGTTGATGCAGGCCAGCAGCAGAAAACCAACCGCGAACCACGGCAGCAGCGGCGGCCGCTTGCCGGTGGGGTCGGCGCCCTGCATGCGGGTAATCATGGCGGCGCTGATGATCACTGGCAGCAGCATGGCGACCCGCATCAACTTGACCACCGTGGCCGTGTCGCCGGTCTCGGTCGACATGCTGTAACCGGCGCCGACGACCTGGGCGACATCATGAATGGTGGCCCCCAGGAATACGCCGGCCACTTGGGGCGACAACGACAGCCAGTTGGCAATCATCGGGTACACGATCATCGCCAGGGTCGACAGCGCCGACACGCCGATCACGGTGAACAATGTGGCGCGTTCTTTCTGCGGATGGTTAGGCAACGCCGCCGCCAGCGCCAAGGCCGCCGAAGCACCACAGATCGCAGTTGCGCCACCGGTGAGCATGCCGAACAACCGCTGAAAGCCCAGAGCCTTGGCCGCTACCACCGAGACGCTAATAGTCACCACCACCAGAATTACCACTAGCGCAAAGGGTTTCCAGCCCAGTGCGGCAATCTGCTCAAGGGTGATGCGCATGCCCAGCAGCGCCACACCGATGCGCAATATGCTGCGCGCAGTGAATTCAATACCGGCCTTGCAGGTGCCTTCACCGGCGAGGAAGTTCAGCGCCATGCCAAGCAACAGGGCGAACAGCATGACCGGCGCACCGTAGTGCTCGGACAGAAAGGACGCAGCCGCCGCAACGATCAGACTGACGATAAAACCCGGCGCCAATTCGCGCGTACGGCTGTGGATGCGTGTCAGAGCGATGGCACTCATGGTGCGGACTCCTCGGGGACGATGACAATGAATGCGTGGCCGTCGAACACCTCGACCGGGTAGTTGACGACCTTGAGTGTGTTGGAGTTGAGCAAGTAGCCGCTGGCCAGATCGAAGCGCAACCCATGGGCGCAGCATTGAATCACCCGACCGTCGAGGCGGCCGCCACACAACGAAGCGCCCTGGTGCGGGCAACTGTCGTCGATGGCGAACAGATCACCTTCGACGTTGAACAGTGCAATGCTTTTGCCATCGAATTCGAAGAGCGACCGGCCCCCGGCCTGCGGTAATTTTGCGGCAGGCACAAGTACACGCAGGCTCATAAGGGTTGCCGCTCGCCGGCACGGTCGAGCAAGGCCTCTTCCATGACGCCAAGCAGGTTTTCGGCGGGGTGCGCGCCCACCACCGTCACTCGCCGGTCGAATTGAAAAGAGGGCACGCCGCCGGTAGCCCCGGGGCTGCCAACGAAAGGCTCGCCGTTGCCGTACAGGCAGTCAGCGACGAAACCGGCCTCGAAGCCGCACGACTGAGCGATGGCGATCAACGTTTCACGGCTTCCCAGATCCTCGCCGTGGTGAAAGTACGCCGCAAACAGGCATTCCAGCAAAGCGTCACGCTGGCGGGTATTGCCCAATACGCTGACCCGATCCAGCAAGCGATGGGCATCGGCGGTGTTGGGCATCGTGGTAATACGGCTGAAATCGATGGTCTCCCCGACCGCCCCTGCGGCAAGCTGCACCTGGGCCTGGCGCATGCGTACCGCATCGGCGTTGCCCAGCCGTTTGCGATAGAACTCGACGAAGGGTTCACCCTGCACCGGCAGTTGTGGCAACAACTGCACCCCGTGCCAGACCGTGGTGAACTCGATGTCCGGTTGCCGGGCGCGCAACAGCTCCTGCGCACGCTCCAGTTGGCGCTTGCCGATCAGACACCAGGGACAGATGAAATCGAAAAACACATCAATACGTAAACGAACACTCACAACTTCACCTCTAACCCTGCTGCGCTGACGGTGTCAGGCACGCTCTGGCCCTTAAGCCGGGCAATATCTTTGTGGTAATGACACATGGCGTAAAAGAACACAGCCGCCGCCGCGATACTGACCAGGGGCACTAGCTGGAAAGCGGCGTGCAGGCCGATCACGTCGGACACGCGGCCAGTGATGAACGGCCCCGGGGCCAGGCCCAGCAAGTTGTTGACCAGAGTCAAGGTGGCAAAGGCTGTGCCATGGACCGAGTAATGGGTCAAGTTGGCAACCATGGCTCCTGCCGGGCCGGTGGTGCCGGCAGCGATCAGCATGCCCAGGCAGATCATCCCCAGTTGGGCAGGCCCGGCCGGCAAGGCGAATGCCACTGACAGCAGCATGCAACTGCCCAGGCAGTAAGCGATGGCCAGGGCGACTTTGCGCTCAGGAGATTTACGGCACAGGCGGTCGCTGAGCATGCCGCAAAGAATCATCCCCGCCCCGCTGCACAACACGATGATCGCCGCCATGCCACCCGCTTTGTCCGTGGCCATGTCGTAATAGCGATTGAGGTAACTGGGCATCCACACAATCACCGTGCCGCCGACGAATAACTGCAAACCGCTGCCAATATAGGTAGCGATCACCGAGCGGCTGGAAAACAGCGTGCGTAATGGTCGCTCGACCTTTGCCAAGGTCTTGTTTTCAGATCGCTGCGGAGCAATACGTGCTTCCTTGACGATTAGCGGATACAGCATCGCCAGCAGCAGGCCGAACAGCGCCATGCCAGCGAACGACCAGCGCCAGCCCAGCTTGGCGGCGATTGTGCCGCCCAACGCCATGCCAAGTACCGAGCCGAACATGCCTCCCGCCATGAAGGCGCTGGCCAGCGTTGCCCGCATATGTTTGGGAAATACCGAAATAACCACTGCTATGCCGACGCTGCCATAGGCTGCTTCGCCGACACCCACCATGAACCGTGCGATGAACATTTGCTGGTAGTCCTGCGCCAACGCACAACCCAGGGTCGCCAGACTCCACAGCAGCGCCATCAACGCCAGGCTTTTGACCCGGCCGAACCGATCGGCCACCAGCGACAGAGGAACGGTCAGCAGGCCGACCATCAAGGCCACGACACCACTGAGCAGGCCGAGCTGGCCGTCGGTCAGGGACCACTCTCCCTTGAGCATTGGAAATACCGCGTTCAGCACCTGACGCGACATGTAATCGGAAATCAACAGGCCGAACGTCAGTGCGAAGACGATCCAGGCGTATTTACGCGCAACAGTGACGGTACAGTCGTCATCGTCTGCGGCGATTGGGTGAAAGGCCATTGCGCCTCCTCGAAACTTTGTTTTTGTTGTTATCGAGCGTTATGCAATACAGCGAGCGAGAGGCCAGCGACCTCCCGCCTTCGCTGCCGGTCAGCCGCGCTGCGGTACACCTTTTTGCCCAGGCTTGCGGTTCGGCGACATGCCGTTGGCCAGCAGGGTTTCTTCGATGCTCTCGTACTGCACACCAATGCGGTAGATCTCACGGGCTTCTTTGCCAGTGGCAATTTCGCGACCCAGTTCATGGGCGATGCGCACGGTTTGCTGGATCTGCTGCACCGAGCTGAACCGGTCGCCCTTGTGATCAATGATAGTGTCTTCAATACCCACGCGCGGGTGCATGCCCATGGCCATCGCCATGGTGTTGAACGGCATCACGTTCTTGAGCAACGACTCCGAAGTCATGGTGCAGCCATCCGGCGCACGGTGAATGAAGTTGAAGAAGTTGAACGGATTAGGACCGTCGAAACCACCGCCGATGCCGATCCAGGTCAGGTTCAGCGGGCCCTTGTAGATGCCCTTGCGCACCAGACGCTCAAGGGTTTCCATCGCGTGTATGCCGGTCAGCTGGAAGTGCGGCTGGATGCCGTTGTCCATCAGGCGCTTGAGGTGCTCGGCAACCCATGCCGGGCCGGCCGGAACGGTCATTTCGCTGTAGGCAGCCTGGAACATCGGGTTGGCCAGAGAGGTGCCTTCCAGGTACTCCGGATACAGCAGCTCCATGATGTTCATTTGGGTGGTGTTGATCGCCACTGTGACCTGATCCGGTTTCGGCGTCAGCTCCGCCAGCATGTGCCGGGTATCGTCGGACAGCCACTTGGCCGCTTCGCCATCGCTTTCCGGGGCAAAGGAAATCGAACCACCGACCTGAATGATCATGTCCGGTACAGCTTCACGCACACCGGCGATCAGCTCGTTGAACTTGGACAGACGCTTGGAGCCCTTGCCGTCCAGCTCACGCACATGCAGGTGCAAGACTGTCGCGCCGGCTTCGTAGCAATCGACCGCTTTCTGCACCTGCTCATCCATGGTCAGCGGAATGTCTTCAGGGAAGTCTTCCGGCATCCATTCAGGGCCGTACGGGGCGACGGTGATGACCACCTTTTCCATGTTTTCCGGGTGCAGGGAATCGTCGAAGAATTGCATGAGTTACTCCTGTTCTTATGGTTTTCCGCCCAGCCGGGTTCATGCCCGGTGGGCGCAGTTACGAGTGCGAATGCAGAGGTGGTCGATCAGTAAGTCTTGTCGCCGATGATCCCGGCACGTTCCATCTTGCGATGACACGGCGGGTAATCCATGACGGCGTAGTGCTGGGTACTGCGGTTGTCCCAGATCGCGATGCTGTTGGGTTTCCAGCGCCAGCGCACCTGATACTCGGGGATATACGCCTGGCTGATCAGGTAGCGCAGCAGCTCGCCGGCGCCCGGGTTGGCGTCCTGGCCAAAACGCACACGCTCGGGGGTGTGGTAGTTGCTGAAGTGCGTGGTAAAGGCGTTGACGAACAGCACCTTCTCGCCGGTTTCCGGGTGGGTGCGCACCACCGGGTGTTCGGCATCCGGGTACATGGCCTTGAGCGCCAGGCGCTTTTCGATCGGCATGGCCGCGCCGAAACTCGCTTCGATGCTGTGCCGGGCACGCAGGTCGGCGATTTTCAACTTCACGTCTTCAGGCAAGTGTTCGTAGGCTTCGACCATGTTCGCCCACATGGTGTCACCCCCGACTGGCGGGCACTCCACGCAGCGCAGCACGCAACCCATCGGCGGCGCCTCGCGCCAGGTGGCGTCGGTGTGCCAGGCGTTTTCGTAGCGATCCATCGGCTGGTCCGGCCGTTTGTAGATGCGCACCAGGCCTGGGTGATCCGGGTCACTGCCGGCCACCGGGTGATCCTCCAGCTCGCCGAAGCGACGGGCGAAAGCTACGTGATCGGCGCGACTGATGTCCTGGTCGCGCAAGAACAGCACACGATGCGTGAGCAACTGGGCACGAATCTCGGCAAATAGACCGTCGTCATGCAGAGCGTCGGCAAGGTTGACGCCAATCAGTTCCGCGCCGATGTTGCAGGTCAATTGTTCGACTTTCACGGCAGGTGGCTCCCTTAAATGACGAAAATCGACGAGCCGGTGGTCTTGCGCGACTCCAGGTCGCGATGGGCCTGCACGGCGTCCTGCAAAGCATAGTGCTGGTTGATCTCGATCTTGATTCGACCGCTGCCTACGTGATCGAACAGTTCGCCGGCCAGTGCCGCTTTTTCCGCAGGATCGGCAATGTAATCGGCCAGTGCCGGACGGGTCAGGAACAGCGAGCCTTTCATGGCCAGCATGACTGGATCGAAAGCCGGGATCGGGCCGGATGCCGTACCCACGCAGACCATCAGGCCTCGACGCTTGAGCGAATCCAGAGAGCCCATGAAGGTGTTTTTGCCAACGCTGTCGAACACCACGTTGACGCCGACACCGTCAGTCAGCTCGCGAACGCGCTGGGCGACATCTTCGTGGCTGTAATTGATGACATGGTCGCAGCCATGGGCGCGGGCGATTTCGCCCTTGGTCTCGGTGGACACGGTGCCGATGACCGTCAGGCCCAGCAGCTTGGCCCATTGCGAAACGATGAGACCGACACCACCGGCGGCGGCGTGCAGCAAGATGCTGTCGCCAGGCTTGAAATCGTAAATGCGTCGCATCAGGTACGACGACGTCAGGCCGCGCATGGTCATGGCCGCGGCGGTCTCGAAACCGATGGTTTCCGGGAGTTTGATCAGCGGCGCGGCCGGGATCAGACGCTCGGTGCTGTAAGCACCCAGGGTATTGAGAAACCCGGTGTAAGTGACGCGGTCGCCCACTTGCACATTGGTAACCCCTTCGCCGACCGCCTGGACTACACCGGCGGCTTCAACGCCCATGCCACTTCCATTGCCCAAGGGAATCGGGTACGTGCCGTTGCGAAAGTAGGTATCGGCATAGTTCAGGCCAACCGCCACTTGGCGAAGACGAACTTGACCGGGGCCGGGATCGCCCACCTCGACGTCTTCATAGCGAAGGACTTCGGGACCACCGGTTTCGTAGAAGCGAATGGCTTTGGCCATGTTTTCTTATTCTCCAATCTGCAATGTTGGCTTGCTGCGTCGAATTGCGCTGATTGGACTGTAGGTCGCAGGCTGTCTGATCGCTTCTCATCTGACGACAACGACTTTTCATTTCATGACACTGATCCGAGCATCGATCTCGGTATCGACGCCGGCGACGGATGACTTAATCTGTCGCTGTCGATACCCTTGCGCACCATGGTGCCTGACGGTGTTCCAGGCCAAGCCTCATTCCTTCCAGACGAGCATGTCATGAAATCCCCCGCTGGTTTGCTGCTGTCGGGTATCGAGCTGGACCGCGCCAGTTCCATACCGCTGTACCGTCAACTTTACTTGCAGATTCGCAAGCAGATTCTCGGCGGAAGGCTTCAAGGTGGCGTGCGTTTGCCGTCGACCCGGACCTTGAGCCAGGACCTGGACCTGTCGCGGATCACCATACTCAACGCGTTCGATCAGCTGATTGCCGAAGGTTTCCTGGCTTCACGCACCGGCGCCGGCACCTATGTCGGCACCGAGTGGGACAGCAATGGCAAGACCGACCATGACCAGCAGCGCCAGCCTCCCCGCCTGTCCGATCTGAGCCAGTCCATGTTGTCGCTGCGCAGTAACCATTTCCGTGGTGTTTCCTATGCCGATTGGGACCCGGCGAGCCCCACCTCGTTCCTGCCCAGTCACAGCACGTACGACGCCTTTCCCCAACAGGTCTGGAAGCGTCTGATGAACCGCCACTTGCATAAACCGACCAAGGCCATGCTCGGCTACGGCGAACTGCAAGGCTTGATGGAACTGCGCGAGGCGATTGCCGAGTACGTCTTTGATGCCCGTGGCATCGAGTGCACGGCCGCGCAAGTGGTGATCGTTTCCGGCGCCCAGCAAGCCTTCAATCTGCTGGCCATGCTCCTGCTCAATCCCCAGGACAGCCTATGGATGGAGGACCCCGGGCATATCGCGGCTCGCATCGCTTTCCAGGCCCACGGTTGTCAGGTGGTGCCGGTGCGTATCGACGAACAAGGGATCGACATCCAGCAAGGTCTCGCGCAGTGCCCTGACGCACGGCTGGTCTTTACGACACCCTCTCGCCAGCATCCACTGGGAATCACCATGAGCTATGCGCGGCGACAGGAGCTCATCGATTGGGCCGCACACCACCAAAGCTGGATCATCGAGGACGATTGCGACAGTGAGTTGCGCTACGGCAGTCGCCCGCTGCCCGCGCTGCATGCCATGGATCGCTGGGACCGGGTGATCTATGTCGGGACCTTCAGCAAAGTGCTCTATCCGTCACTACGGCTGGGTTACGTCATACTCCCGCCAGCGCTGGTGGAGCCGTTTTGCACCATACGCGCGGTGATGGACCGCAGCCCGCCAACGTTGCTCCAGGCGGTAACCGCCGACTTCATGCGTGAAGGCCATTTCCTCGGTCACATCCGCCGCATGCGCGCCCTCTACCAGGCCCGTCAGGCAGCGCTGGTCGAAAAGCTCCAGCAACGTTTGGGCGACTTCTTCAACATCACCCCGGTGGAAGCCGGCATGCACGTGATTGCCTGGCTCCCCCCGAAGTCAATGACGACACCCTCGCCAAAGACCTGGCCCGGCACAATATTCACACCTACCCCTTGAGCGATTATTGCCTGCAACGCTACCTGCCACCTGCGTTGCTGATCGGGTTTGCCGGCACCCCCGAGAGCATGGCCGAAGAAAGAGTCGAAGCGCTTGCCCAAGCCCTGCACAAACTGGGGTACATCGGCTGAACCTGCTGGCGACGAAACGAAACGAGCCGAGCCGAGTGGTCTTATCAATTAAATAATAATGGATCTATCGAGAGTTCCTGACTGGCGCGATAAAGGCTGCGCCGGTAGACCCGGCGTCTGAACCAGGAACGACTCGAATGAACAATAAGATCCAAGAGCGATTCAATGCCCTGCTCAGCCATAAGGCTGCCGAGGCCGGGACACCTCCCACACTGACCCAGGCACTGGCCCGCCAGCTGCTCGACCGACTCGGGCAACTGCGCCTGTTTGCCCATGCCTATCCCCTGCTGACCAACCTCACCCATGGCCGTGTCACCCCTGGCGACCTGCTGGACTTCGCCTATCGCCATGAACTTCAAGGGCTGAGCCTGCACCTGCTTGACGGTGAAGAAAACAGCCTGAGTCAGATGTCTCCCGCGCAACTCCGGGCCTTTGCCGAGAAGGCCAATGCACTGGGGCTGGATGTACACCTGGAAATCAGTAGCACACGCAAAGAAGATGTCGATCAGGTGATCGCCATTGCCAGGGCACTGGGGACCCGCAACATACGCGTTTACTCGCGCTACGAGGGCATGCTGTCCCGGGTCATGGACATGATCGAGTCTGACCTGCATTACCTCGCGCAGCAGGCCGACGCGCATGACCTGTACTTTGACTTCGAGCAGCATGAGGAACTCAAGAGCGCCGAAATCGCGCAACTGCTTAGCCGCCTGAACCACCCCCGGCTGCATGCCTTGTTCGACTTCGGCAACATGATCAATGCCTGCGAACAGCCGATGCAGGCGCTGCGAACCCTGGCGCCGCACATCCGCCAGACCCACCTCAAGGGCGTGCGCATCGTCCCCGAGCAAAACGGCTTCGGCCATTACGGCGTGCTGCAGGGCTGCGACGAAGACGACCTGCCCAACGCACGCATGCTGTTCGAACTGCTGATGCTCGGCGACTCAACCCCGCAAGTGATCGCGTTCATCCTCGAGCAGGAAAACCACTACGTCGCCCCGGCCTTCCGCCAGACAGACGAAGCCGCCGACCCGTTTATCGCCTACCGGGAAATGAGTGAAACCGCGCTGCCGACCGGCTACTCGCTGGAGCGGATGCTGGCCGACGAACACCGCTGGGCGAACAACCAGGTCGCCTACGTACGAGGTTTGCTGGCCGAGTTTCGAACGTTGGCCGAGCTGACCCTGGCCAATCCCGACTGACGCCTGAGCGTGACACGCAGCACTGCTTACCAATTCGCCTGGAGAACAAAAATGACAACGCGTGACAAGGCCAAATGGCTCAGATTCCTGATTCTCATCCTCGGGGGTGGCACCATCTACAAACTGGCGAACCTCAAGGACGCCTTCTATGTGCCCATGCAAGAATTCATGGGGTTGACCCACACGCAAATCGGTTTGCTGCTCAGCGCCAACGCCGTTATTGCGACCGCGCTTTTTGTCGTCGGCGGCATGCTTGCGGACCGCTTCGATACGCGCAAACTGATTCCCGTCGGTCTGCTCGGCACCGGCAGTCTGGGGCTCTACCTGGCAACCTTTCCGCCCTTCAGCAATCTGCTGATAGTGTTCAGTCTGTTGGCAGTCTGCGCCGACTGCATCTTTTGGCCGTCGCTGCTCAAAGCCATCCGCAATCTTGGCGACGACAAGGAACAAGGCCGGCTGTTCGGTCTGCTGGAAGGCGGGCGTGGCGTGATCGATACCTTGGTCGCCTTCTCTGCGCTGGGTGTTTTTGTCGCCATGGGTTCTGGCGAGGCCGGTCTGAAATCGGCGATCTTGTTCTACTCGGTCATCGATATTCTTGCCGGAGCGCTGACATGGTTCTTGCTCAAGGGTGGCAGCACGCAGTCAATTGCCAAGCCGAAGAACGGTATGTCGAATCTGCTCGAGGCCATCAAGGTGCCTGGCATCTGGCTGGTCAGCCTCAACGTGTTCATGGTCTATATCGTGTATTGCGGACTGACCTATTTCATTCCCTACCTCAAGGAAATGTACGGACTGCCCGTGGCACTGGTGGGCGCCTACGGCATCATCAATCAGTATTTCCTCAAGATCCTCGGCGGACCTGCCGGAGGCTTCATCGCCGACAAACGGTTCAAGAGCACCAGCCGTTACCTGAAATGGGCCTTCCTGGCGTTGCTGCCGCTGATGGGCGTGATCATGATGATTCCAAAAAGCCCGAGCTTTATCTACGCGGGCATGGCGGCCACCCTCTCCTTCGCGCTGATTGTTTTCTCGATGCGCGGCGTGTTCTGGGCACCCATGGGCGAAGTCGGCATTCCCCAGCACATCACCGGTTCAGCCTTCGGTATCGGCTGTCTGATTGGTTACGCGCCGGGCATGTTCGCTTACGTGATCTATGGCGCGATCCTCGATCACTTCCCCGGTGAGCAGGGCTACAACTACGTCTTCAGTCTGATGAGCCTGTTGGCCATTGTCGGGTTCGTGGTATCCAGCCTGCTGTATCGGGCCGTCCAGAACAAACCGGCTGCATCTGACGGGGTGGCGGTGCCTCAAACGTAACAATCGTCGAGACAAGCAAGTTAAGCAAACACGGTCAACTGTAGGAGCTGGCTTGCCAGCGATGGTCGCTAACGATTACGCGTATTGATGGGTTAACCGTATCGCTCTTGGATTCTTCGCTGGCAAGCCAGCTCCTACAAGGGGCTGGTCATTTCATTAACTGAGCGGCTGCGACCACTGTCGGCTTGGCTGAAGCGAACACCATCCCCGAAGCAAACAGCACCCCAAGAATCACGCCACCGGCACCGAGCAGCTGCCAGACATTCGGCAACACGCCCATTACCGACGACACCAGCATGGTGAACACCGGCGCGAGGTTGAAGAAAATCGAGGTCCGTGCGGCACCAATGGCGTGGATACCTTTGAACCACAGCAGGTACGCGACCACCGAGCCGCAGACTGCCAGATAGATCACCGCTTCATGCACCGGCAACGAAGCGTTGCGGATGCTGGCGATCGGGTCCTCATACATGAACCCCAGCACGATCAGGCCAATAACGCCGAACAACATTGAGAAACTGGTGGTTTCCAGTGGCGTCGAGTCTTTGACGAAACGTCGGGTGCCGACCATGTTCGCCGCCCAGGCCATGCTGCCGGCGAGGATCATCGCGTCACCGCTTACTACTCTCAGCCCGAGCAGCACCTGGATATCCCCCTTGGTGATCACCAGACCGACGCCGAGCAAGCCAAAAACCAGGCCGATGGCGCGGCCGCGATCAATCCGTTCACCTTCCAAAAGCACGGCCAGGATCATGGTCCACAGCGGCGTGGTCGCCAGGATCAGCGCACCGTTGATAGGCGTTGTGGTTTGCAGGCCAAAGAAGGTCGCTACGCTGAACCCGGTAAATCCGAGCAGCCCCAGACCTATGAAGGCCGCAAGATTGTTCTTCAGCGTGCTCAAACGCAGTTTGCCCACCACGCCAAAGATCACCAGCAGTAACAGGGTCGAGATGGAAAAACGCTCAATGGATGCGCTGAGCGGTGCCATGCCCTTGATGATGTAGGCCCCGGCGTTGAAGTTGGTGCCCCAGAAAAACGTGGCACCCAGGATGCCGGCATAGGCCAGCGGGGTTGCTTTGCTCATGGTCTTTTCCTCATCAATCAGTCGACAGACTGCCGAATCGTTCACGCCTGCACATCAGGCACTGGACTATTCTTGCAGTCTTGGCGATAGGGGAAAATTCCCTATATGTTCACCTCATATGTGAGAAAACGCCCATGTTTGACTGGGAGGATTTGCGTTATTTCATCGTCTTCGCTCAAGAGCAATCGCTGTCGGCGGCGGCGCGCAAGCTCAATGTCGATCACGCCACCGTGGCGCGGCGGATCAGTGCTTTGGAGAGCGCGCTGAATGTGAAATTGGTCGACCGACGCCCGCGTTCCTATGTACTCACGGTGGACGGCGAACGTATCGCTCAATCCGGGCAGCGCATGGAAACCGAGTCTTTCGCAGTGCAGCGCACGGCGCAAACCGGACAGGAAAGCTACTCAGGCGAAGTCACCGTCAGTGCTCCACCAGCGATGGCTTGCGCGTTGATCGCACCGCGAATCAAGCAATTGCGCGAGAAATACCCGCTGTTGTCCTTGCAGTTGATTGGCAGTCTGGGCAGCGCTTCGCTGTCACGCCGGGAAGCCGATATTGCCGTGCGTCTGAGCCGGCCCAAGGAGCCCGACCTGGTGGTGCGCAAGATCGCGACGGTATCGTTCGCGCTGTATGGAACGCAGGAGTATTTGGCCAACACGGCGCCGCAGGATCGGGTGTTCGTAGCCTACGACGAGAGTCTCGATCAGAGTCCACAGCAGGTCTGGCTCAAGGAGCAGGCGCAAGATCGGCCGATACTGCTGCGCAGTAATGATCTGAATATCCAGGCCAATTTCGTGCAGGCCGGGGTCGGTATCGCAGCGCTGCCCTCCTTCCTTGCCCAACGCTATGGCCTGCAAGAAGTGCAGGCCGAAGGTTCGCGACTGGCGCGCGATGTCTGGCTACTGGTGCACAACGACATCCGGCACATTCCGGCGGTTCAGGCGGTCATGGTTTTTTTGGTGTCCTGCTTCGAAAATGCATCCATGACCACCTGAACTTGAGTTATAGCGTGTCTTCCTGCGGTCGAGCCTCCACCCATTGCCAGAACAATTGGTAGCCGAGCGCAAGCACCACCGGACCGATGAACAAGCCGATGATGCCGCCGGTGACCATGCCGCCCAGGGCGCCGATAAGTATCACCGGCATCGGCACGTCGACGCCGCGTCCCAGCAGCAACGGCTTGAGTACGTTGTCCACCAGACCGGCAACAAAAACGTAGACGGCGAATACGATGGTCGTCGTGCTGGCGCCCTCCGTGGCGAAGACATAGACAATCACTGGTATCGTAATCACCGTTACCGGCAGTTGCATGATGCCCAGCAATAGCACCGCCAGCGCGAGCAGCCCGGCGCCGGGAATGCCCTTGAACACAAATCCCACGCCCACCAGCAGCATCTGGATGAAGGCGATGCCGACCACCCCGAGAGCCACAGCGCGGATCGTTGCGGTGCACAGCGCGGCGATTTTCGGCCCTCTCTCCGGGCCGCTGACCCGCGACGCGATCTGCACCGAGGCGCGACTGCCGGCTTCACCGTAGGCCATGAAAATCCCGGCGATGATCAGCGCGAAGATAAAGGTGAGAAAACCCATTCCGACACCGGCCAGCTTGCCCAGCAGGGTCAGGCTGACGCCTTTGATTTGCGGAATGTATTTGGCGGTCAGGCCGGGAAGATCGGTGGCCGCCTGCTGCCAGATCGCCGATATCGGCTTGCCTATCAACGGCCACCCGGCCACGGAGTCGGCCGGCGGGGGAATATTGATACCTTCATTCCTGACGATATCCATGGTGTTTTGCACCGAATCGGCAATCGAGGTGCCCAACAGGTAGATCGGCACCATGAGGATCACGATGGCCACCAGTATGATCAGCGTCGCGATCCGTCCTTCCTTGTGTCCCAACGGCCCCGTGAGCCTTTTCTGCAACGGGTAAAGCGTGATGGCCAGGATCACAGACCACAGCATCAAGTCGCGGAAGGGACTGAATATTTGAAAGCAGAACAGCACCAGCACCAGAATCAGGCCGGCGCGGATCAGGACGTCGAGCAACCCGCGGGACCAGGTCTTCTCTGTGAGCGGAATGGGCACCATGGGTGTCTCCTGGCAGTTCATTGCGAAGATAGGGAGTTGGTTTGCCCAGCATAGACGCTCATTAGGGTTTGGATGGGATGGAATGGCTCCGTACCCGGCCACGACACCATTCGGTAGGAGCTGGCTTGTCGGAACGCCCACCGCAGCGAAGGCGGTTTATCATTCAACATCTTTATTGACTGACCCACCGCTTTCGCTGCGATGCGGCGCTCCGACAAGCCAGCTCCCACATTTGAACCGGGTACATCCGCAACAATCAGGTCGGCTGTCAGGCCGCCTCGCTTTGGCTGTTGATCTGGTTTTTGATCTTCTTGCCCCCATCGAGAGGCCGAGTGGAGGTTCTCTGTAGGAGCGATGCTTGCTCGCGATGGACGTCAACGATAACGCGTGCTGTCTGGATGACCGCGTTGCCTGGGCGTTTTTCGTCGGAACGCCGCCCGGAGCAAGCTTCGCTCCTACAGACTCTTCCAAGTGACTCGCCGTCAGGGCGAAACCATTAGTGGCCGTTACTGCAGGAATGGATATGTACACCAAAAAAATACGTCGCCTGACACGCAGCCATCGCGAGCAGGCTCACTCCTACATTTGAATTGGGTACATCCGCGAGAGTCAGGTCGGCTCGTAGGCCAAGGGCAATTTTTTCGGGTACGGGGCCAATACCGAAGCGGGCGGCATCTCGTTTCTGGGCGCCGATCTGTTTACGCAGAGCCCCTTGGGCGGTGCCCTCTATGCCTCGGAGCTGACCGACACTTGGCATCAGTACTACGCAAATCTGCACTTGAAGCAGTCCCGATGGTTCCTGGATGCCAACCTCTACCACACGCGGGACACCGGCCAGGCGCTGGCGGGCGCTCTCGATAACACCGCGTTCAGCCTGTCGGGCAAATACACCGTCGAGGCGCATGCATTCACCTTGGCTTATCAAAAAATCGATGGCGACACACCGTTCGATTTCGTCGGCGGTGACTCGATCTACCTTGCCAACTCGATCAAGTATGCCGACTTCAATGGTGCGGGGGAGCGCTCATGGCAGGCACGCTACGACCTCGATCTTGGCGCGTTTGGCATCCCCGGCCTGAAGTTCATGACACGTTATGTCAGGGGCAGCCAGATCGACGGTACCCACGCCCCCCAGGGCGGTGCCTACAACCCGTTCGATCCTTCAGTGGGTGAGTTTGCGCCGCAGCAGGGTGCTGGCGGGCGACATTGGGAACGCGACATT
Source organism: Pseudomonas sp. ERMR1:02 (assembly GCF_002277815.1). Taxonomy (GTDB): domain Bacteria; phylum Pseudomonadota; class Gammaproteobacteria; order Pseudomonadales; family Pseudomonadaceae; genus Aquipseudomonas. The sequence goes on along the minus strand of NZ_NKJI01000002.1, from coordinate 317,074 downwards.
GACTTGCACTACATCGTGCAGTCCGGAGCGGCCAAGGGTTTGTCCCTGCAGGTGTCCCATGTGTCGCACCGGGCCAACACGGCACAGGCTGGCGATGACATCGACAGGGTTTACGTGGTCATTCAGTACCCGCTGAACTTCGGGCCTTTTTAAGCACAAAGTGGCCGCGGACCTGTAGGAGCCGGCTTGCTGGCGATGGCAGTGCATCAGGTACTGAAGTGTCGACTGGACGGCCGTCTTCGCCAGCAAGCCGGCTCCTACAGGGAGACGCGCCCGCTTAAAATGGCGGAAGGTAGCCGGAGTCGAACCTGCCCGGGAACGGATGCCGTCCCCAACCGGGTTTGAAGCCCGGCCGCGCCACCGGGCGCGATTACCTTCCTGAAAAATCAGTGTCGTGTTCGCAGGGCCAGTGCATTGTCCAGCCGGATATGACGTTTGTCGCCAAAGCGCCGTGTCAGCCCAAGCCGGTCGAAGTACTCAAGAATCTGGATACTGCGTTTGCGCCCCAATCCCACCGTATCGCGAAATGCTGCCACCTGAATCACCGGGTCGGCGTCGGCCAGTTGCATCAGCATAGCCGCCAGACGACGAATCATAGAGTCAGTGTAAAACAGGTCGCGCACCACCTGATGCACCAGCCCCAGCCGGGCCATTTTGCGTAGCAACAATCGCACGGTAACTTCGTCGTGCCCCAATTCGCGCACCCACGGAGGATCAAAACCGGCCGCTTCGAACTGCGGCTGCAACTGCTGCCACAGTGCTTCGTCCTCTTCACTCAGGCGTACTTGATGGTCGGGTAAATGCAGCCATGGTCCACTGGCAACCACGGCGCCGCTGGCCAGCAGTTCGTCGAGCAGGCTGATGAAGGTCGGGCGGTCAAGGGCGGTCCCGGCGAAGCGGCGCAGGCGATCACGGTCCGGGCCCATTTGATCCGGCTCCAGTTCATGAAAGCGCGCCAGATGCTGCAACAATTCAACTTTCAAAGCCTGCCAGCGCGTAGCGTTGAATAATACCGGGCCCTGCCGCGTCTCGATCAAGCGCACCTCTTCAGGCAACATCCAATTTGCGCGCCGATGATTGAACTGGCGCTCCAGGCGTTGCGGATCGAGTCCGGTGTCGCTGTTTGCCAGTAACGCCGGCAGGATCTCCTCCAGATTCGTGGCGTGGGTCAGTGCCTGTAATTGTGCGATTCGCTCCAGACTGCGGCGCTGCCGGGTGGGTGCGAACGGGTCGAGTACCCGTCCGCCGCCAAGGGTACGTTGCGCGCTCTGGTCGCGCAGGATCAACGGATCGCCCCTCACGACCTGCACCGGCGCATTCAGCAGGACTTGCGCGAACATCCGCTCTCCCGGCGCCAGGCTGGAGCCTTCCAGCAAGGCCACTCGACCGGTCACATCCTGAGTGCCGACATGCACGTGTACCGGCTGAAAGTGCTCGACGGCGCGGGGCTCGCTCGCCAACAAATGCAGGTCGATATCGATACGCTGGCTCGGTGCGTACAGCCACTCGGCCACCAGCCACTGACCACGATGAATCTGCTCCAGCGCCAGACGCTCGCCACTGAGGTTCAATGCGACACGCTGCCCGGCCATGGCGGTTTGCGCAGCTTTATTCTGCGCGTGCAGCCCTCGCACACGTACCGGTTTGCCAGGGGGACCGAGCACCAGCGTATCGCCCACGGCCACCTGGCCCGACAGCGCCGTACCGGTGACCACGATACCCGCGCCAGCCACGCTGAACGCCCGATCGATCCACAGACGAAATCCACCGTCGAGGCTGCGTTGCAGCACTTCACGCTGCGCATTCAGCAAGGCCTCACGCAGGGTTTCGATGCCCTCCCCGGTCACGCTCGACAGCGCAATCAACGGCGCACCGGCATAAGGGCCGGGCGCCAACAGGTTTGAGATCTGCCCGCGTACGGCTTGCACCCGCGACGGTTCGACCCGGTCGCATTTACTGATGGCCACCAGCGCCCGAGGGATGCCCAGCAGTTCGACGATGGCCAGATGTTCCCGGGTCTGCGGCATCACGCCGTCATCGGCGGCCACCACCAGCAGCACCAGATCGATGCCCTGCGCCCCGGCAAGCATGTTATGAGTAAAGCGTTCATGACCTGGAACGTCGATGAAACCGGTCAGGGCCGCGCCCGGTTCCAGCGCGGCATAGAGATAGCCGAGGTCGATGGTCATGCCGCGCTCGCGCTCTTCCCGGCGCCGATCCCCGGCCTGCCCGGTCAAGGCCTGGAGCAACGCAGTCTTGCCGTGGTCGATGTGCCCTGCGGTGCCGACAATCACCCTGCTCGGCCCTCCTGTTTGTAATTAAGCGTGCAAATGATCGAGTTGCGCCAGCCACGCCGGTTCGTCGTCCAGTTGCCGCAAGTCGAGCCACAGGGCGTCATCATCAATGCGTCCGAGCACCGGAATCGGCAAGCCCCGAAAAGATTCCTCCAGCCCATGCAGACATCGCCCGCGCAGACGTTTGGAGCTGTGTGGACGCAGGCACAGCGCGGCACTCGGCAAACGCGCCACCGGTTGGCTGCCACTGCCGATCATGCCCAGCGCCGGCACAGCGCTGACGCTCCACTCAGCGCCTAACACACGCGCCAGCGACGGTTGCAGACGTTGCGCCTGAGCAAGGATGTCCGTCTGGGGACGCGTCAGCAGGCGCAGGCTCGGCAACCGTTCGGCCAATCGATCCGGATTGCGGTACAGGCCCAACACCGCTTCAAGGGCGGCCAGGGTCAGCTTGTCGACCCGCAGCGCACGTTTCAGCGGGTTTTTCTTGATCCGTGAGATCAGCTCCTGGCGCCCGACAATCAATCCGGCCTGCGGGCCACCGAGCAATTTGTCACCGCTGAAGGTGACGATGTCCGCCCCATCGAGCAAGGCCTGACGCACCGTCGGTTCGGCGGGCAGGCCCCAGCGTGTGAGGTCCAGCAGGCTGCCACTGCCCAGGTCTTCGAGCAGCGGCAAGCCGTGTTGATGCGCCAGTAGCGCCAGCTGCGCCGTGGGCACGCTTGTGGTGAAACCCTGAATGTTGTAATTGCTCGCATGCACGCGCATCACCAGGCCACTGCGCGGGCCGATGGCCGCTTCGTAGTCATGGGCATGGGTGCGGTTGGTGGTGCCGACTTCGTGCAGCTTCACCCCGGCGCGGGCCATGATGTCGGGAATACGAAAGGCGCCGCCGATTTCGATCAGCTCGCCCCGGGAAATGATGCCTTCCTTGCGCGCGCCCAAGCTGTTGAGCGTCAGCAGTACTGCGGCGGCGTTGTTGTTGACCACGGTCACCGCTTCGGCACCGGTCAGCTCGCGGATCAGGCCTTCGATCAGATCGTCGCGGTCACCGCGCTTGCCGCTGTGCAGGTTGAATTCCAGATTCAGCGGATAGCGCGCGGCCATTTCCACGGCGTCGATGGCTTCCTGCGGCAGCAAGGCGCGGCCCAGATTGGTGTGCAATACGGTGCCAGTGAGGTTGAACACGCGGCGCACGTGGCTACGGTGCTGATTGGCCAGGCGTTCCGCTACCCGGCCTGCGAGCACCTCAGGGCTGGTTTCAGCATCTGAAACTTTGCCCTGCTGCACGCTTTCGCGCACTTCTTCGAGCAATTGCCGCAGGGCCGCCAGCAACGCCTCGCGCCCATAGCGCTCGGCCAAGGGGCTACACGCCGGGTGACGCAGCAAGCTGTCGATGGAAGGTAAATGCAGCGTTTGGCTGACAAGGCTTGCGGGCATCAGGCGCTCCGGAATACCAGGGAATTTGCGGTGACTGTCCCGGCCCTATCGCGAGCAAGCTCGCTCCCACATTTGAATGCGTTCCCCTGTAGGAGCGAGCCTGCTCGCGATGGAGGTCCAGACGACGCGATCATTCAGACAGGGCGCGTTATCGTTCACGACCATCGCGAGCAGAGCTCGCTCCTACAGGGGACGAGTACATCCGTAAAACAGTGGCCGTCGCGCCAGAGTGTAGACCCTGTTCACTCGTCTCCCGGTGCCAGCAACAGATTCGGTGCCAGCCGCTGGTAACCGTCCTGGGCCAGGCGCATGTCCAGCATCAGGCTGGCCAGATCCGCCGACAGGGCTTCGGCGTGGGCGTCGTTTTCCAGATAGAGCAGCTTCAGATAAGTATTGCAGCCCGGACAGATCTCGGCCCGCAACGGCGCCTGATTGGCGGCGTGGCGATCATCCTCAAGACTGAGGTACTCAAGGCCTTTGCTCTGCTCGCAGTACACGCACTTGACCCGCACCACGTGCCATTCGCAGGCACACAACGAACAGACCAGATAACGCAAGCCGTTGTGCTTGCCGCGATTTCGAATCACCCCGGCCATGGCCGGCGAACCGCAGGCTGGACATTGGCTGAGGCCGGGGCCTTGGATTAGTTGCAGATTCGCTGTACTCAGCAGCCAATGGCTCCAGGCCGTTTGCAGGGCTGCGCCGAGGAACGGCACCAGGGCTGCCGGCACCAGCGAATACTGGCCACTGACCAATGCCACCGCCCAGGCGCGGCGTTGTCCGGGGCTGGCTTGACGCAATGTGCCGAGGGTTTCGGTGACGGCGGGTTGATCGGGGACAACATACGTTTGCAAAAACGCATCGAGAAACGCCTGCCATTCATCCTCTCGGGTCAGGCTATCGGCGGCGAACGGCGGCAGTCCGTGTTGCAGGCACAACTCGACGCGTTGCCGGTCGAGGGGCTCGCTTGACGGCGGATCGTCCAGCACCTGTTGCTGCGCCCGGCACACTCCGGCGAGCAGCAGCAGATAATCGGCCAGCGGGTGCCCTTCGGCCAGTAACTCAAGGCGCTCGGCGCGCAGGCTGAACAAGTTCTGCGGGGGCAGGTGCAGAAACGGCGGCGAACCGGCCGCCGCTTCGATTTGTCCGGGTTCGAGGATGGTCGCCAAATCACAATCCCTTTTTGTTCAACGGCGGGTCGGGACGTTCGTCGCGAGTGACTTCCCGATACCACAATTCATGGTGTTTGCGCGCCCATGCCCGGCTGACCCAGCCGTGCAGCATGGCGCTGACCGAACCCTTGATCCAGATGCCCGCATAGATATGCACGATGATGCTCAGGATCAGCACGAATCCGGCCAGTGCGTGCAGCAACATCGCCCAGCGAATGAGCGTGATGCCGAAGTACGCGCTGAAATACGCACGCCAGATCACCAGCCCTGTGAACAGCAAGCCCAACATGCACAGCAGTAAAGTCCAGAACAGCAGCTTCTGCCCGGCGTTGTATTTGCCAACCGGTGGCACGCTCTCTTCATCGTTGACCAGCACCCGGTCAATGCGCCGCAGCCACGTCCGATCATTGGCGATGAAATAGTTGGCGCGCCAGAACCTGAACACCAGGCCGAGAAACAACAGGAACATCAGCGCGCCCATGAAGGGGTGCAGGATGCGCGTCCACGTTCCGCCGCCGAACAGGTTGCTCAACCAGAACAACGCCGGATGAAACAGCGCCAGCCCCGACAACCCTGCCATGAAAAAAAGAATCGCCACCAGCCAGTGATTGGTGCGCTGGTTGGCGGTGTAGCGCAGGATCGTTTTGTTGCTCATGGCCTGCCCTCCCCGCGTGGATCCTGATGTGGATTAAGGTGCGGATCATGGATATGTACCGACGGGTCGACGACGTGTACCGAGGTGTCTGGCGGACTCGGGTGTTCATCTTCCTCGACCCGGTTCGGCCCGATACGTACGTAGTGGAAGAACCCCGCCAGCACCGCCGCGCCCATCGCCAGCAACGCCAGGGGTTTGCTGACGCCTTTCCACAGACCGACCAGCGGGCTGATGGTCGGATCGCTCGGCAACCCGGCGTACAGTGTCGGCGTGTCGGCGTGGTGCAGCACATACATCACATGGGTGCCGCCGACGCCTGCCGGGTCATATAGACCGGCGTTATCGAAGCCACGGCTCTTGAGGTCGATGATGCGTTCGGCGGCATGTTCCTTCATGTCTTCCTTGGTGCCGAACACGATGGCCCCGGTCGGACAGGTTTTCACGCAGGCCGGCTCCAGCCCCACCGCCACCCGGTCAGAACACAGCGTGCATTTGTAGGCTTTATGGTCTTTTTGCGAAATGCGCGGAATGTTGAACGGGCAACCGGTGATGCAATAGCCGCAGCCGATGCAATGGTCCTGATTGAAATCGACGATGCCATTGGCGTGCTTGATGATCGCCCCGGGGCTGGGGCATGCGGCCAGGCAACCTGGCTCGGCGCAGTGCATGCAACCGTCCTTGCGGATCAGCCATTCCAGGTTGCCGGCGTCGGTTTCGTGTTCGGTGAAGCGCATCAGGGTCCAGGTTTCTGCGCTGAGGTCTTGCGGGTTGTCGTAGGTGCCGAGGTTGTGACCGACATCGTCGCGCAATTCGTTCCATTCCGAGCAGGCGACCTGACAGGCTTTGCAGCCGATGCATTTGGTGGTGTCGATCAGCTTGGCGACTTCTTCCTGGTCGCGCACCGATGAGGGCACGGTGGTGGTGGCCGAGCGGGCAATAATGTCTTGGCTGGCCATTTAGACTTTCTCCACGTTGACCAGGAATGACTTGGATTCCGGGGTCTGGGTGTTGCCATCGCCGAGGAACGGCACCAGGGTGTTGGTCAGGTAACCGTGGCGCGTCAGCCCGGTAAAGCCCCAGTGCAGCGGAATGCCGATCTGGTGCACCACTTGATTGTTGACCTGCAACGGCCGGATCCGCTTCGTCACCACTGCCACCGCCTCGATGTGCCCGCGCTTGCTACTGACCCGTACGCGGTCACCGGCGACGATGCCTTTCTCCTTGGCCAGCACCTCGCCGATTTCGACGAATTGCTCGGGCTGGGCAATCGCATTGAGCTTGCAGTGCTTGCTCCAGAAGTGGAAATGCTCGGTCAACCGATAACTGGTGGCGGCGTACGGGTAATCCTTGGCCACGCCGAGGGTATCCCACACCGAATCGAAGATCCGCGCCGCCGGGTTGCTGGTGGCTTTCTTGTTTTGCGGGTGCAGCGGATTGATGCCGATCGGCGTCTCGAACGGCTCGTAATGCTCGGGGAATGGACCCTCGTTCATCTTGTCGACAGCAAAGAACCGCGCCACGCCTTCGGGGTTCATGATGAACGGACTCATCCCGGCTTCCGGTGCCACGTCGGCCTTGTAGTCCGGCACATCGGTGCCGCCCCAGGACTTGCCATTCCACCACACCAGGCGTTTTTTCTCGTCCCATGGCTTGCCTTGCGGGTCGGCCGAGGCGCGGTTGTAGAGAATCCGCCTGTTCGCCGGCCAGGCCCAGGCCCAGCCTTGATGTTGGTGCATGCCGTACGGGTCGTTGTTGTCGCGCCGGGCCATCTGGTTGCCCGCCTCGGTCCAGCTGCCGCAGAAAATCCAGCAGCCGGAAGCCGTGCTGCCGTCGTCCTTGAGCTGACTGAACGCGGCCAGTTGCGCATTGGCCTTGATCGCCGCCCCCGTGGCATCGGTGAAGTCGGTGGTCGCGCTGCCATTGATTTCCTTGGCCAGCTCTTCCGGCGAAGGCTCGTCGGGAATCTTGTAGGCCCACGACAATTTGAGGATCGGATCGGCATAAGCACCACCATTGGCCTGGTAGCGCTGACGCAGACGCAGGAACAACTCGCTCATGATCCGCACGTCGGTGCGCGCCTCGCCGGGGCCATCGGCGCCCTTCCAGTGCCATTGCAGCCAGCGGCTGCTGTTGACCAGGGAGCCGTCCTCTTCGGCGAAACAGGTGGTGGGCAGGCGAATCACTTCGGTCTGGATGTCGGCGCTCTTCACATCGTTGTACGGCCCGACATTGCGCCAGAACTCCGAAGTTTCGGTGGACAGCGGATCCATCACCACCAGCCATTTGAGTCTGGCCAGCGCTGCCATCACCCGGTTCTTGTCGGGCAACGCGGCGATGGGGTTGAAGCCCTGGCACATGTAGCCGTTGACCTTGCCCTGGCCCATCAGGTCGAAGACCTTGAGGATGTCGTATTGTGGGATGTCCAGTTTCGGCAGGTACTCGTAGCACCAGTTGTTTTCAGGCGTGGCGTTGGCGCCATACCAGGACTTCATCAGGCTGACGTGGAACTTGCTGTAGTTCTGCCAATAGGACAACTGCCCCGCACGCAGCGGTTTTTGCGTGCGTTTGACGATGAAGGCGTTGTAATCCTGCTCGGCGTCGACGGGCAGCGTGAGGTAGCCCGGCAGTGAATTGGACAACAGGCCCAGATCGGTCAGCCCCTGGATATTGGAGTGGCCGCGCAAGGCGTTCACGCCGCCGCCTGGCATTCCGACGTTGCCTAACAACAGTTGCACCATCGCCGCGCTTCGGATGATCTGCGAGCCGATCGAATGTTGGGTCCAGCCCAGGGCATAGAGAATCGTCATGGTCTTGCCCGGTTGCGAGCAGGTGGCGATTTCTTCCCAGATCTTGCGCATGGCATCGACCGGCATGCCGCAAATCTGGCTCGCCAGTTCGATGTTGTAGCGGCTGTAATGCTGCTTCATCAATTGATAGACGCAGTGCGGGTCTTGCAGGCTCGGGTCGACCTTGACGAAGCCGTCCTCGCCGAGCTCGTAACCCCAGCCGGACTTGTCGGTGTAGGCGCGTTTTTCCGCGTCGTATCCACTGAAAATCCCATCCTCGAAGCCATAGCCGGCTTTGACGATGAACGATACGTCGGTGTAGTTGTGCACGTATTCGTACTGAATCTTGTCCTCGGTCAGCAGGTAGTTGATCAGCCCGCCCATGAAGGCTATGTCAGTGCCGGTGCGAATCGGCGCGTAATAGTCGGCCACCGAGGCGGTCCGGGTAAAACGCGGGTCGACCACAATCAGTCGCGCCTTGTTGTGCGCCTTGGCTTCAGTCACCCATTTGAACCCGCAGGGGTGCGCTTCTGCTGCGTTGCCGCCCATCACCAGAACCAGATTCGCGTTAGCGATATCGGTCCAGTGATTGGTCATGGCACCACGGCCGTACGTCGGGGCAAGACTTGCCACCGTCGGGCCGTGTCAGACACGCGCCTGGTTATCAAACCCCAGAATGCCGAGACTGCGAATGACTTTGTGAGTGATGTAGCCCGCTTCGTTGGACGCTGCCGATGCCGCGAGGAAACCGGTGGTCAGCCAGCGGTTCACTGTCTGGCCCTGAGCGTTCTTCTCGATGAAGTTAGCGTCGCGGTCGGCCTTCATCAGGTCGGCGACGCGATCCAGTGCTTCATCCCAGCCAATGCGCGTCCACTCGTCGCTGCCGGGCTTGCGTACCTGCGGGTATTGCAGGCGACCGGGGCTGTGAATGAAATCCAGCAGGCCGGCGCCTTTGGGGCAAAGAGTGCCGCGGTTGACTGGGTGGTCGGCGTCACCTTCGATGTGGATGATGCTTTGCGCGACATTCTTCGCCGTATCGCCCTGGCTGTACATGATCAACCCGCAGCCGACCGAGCAATACGGACAGGTGTTGCGGGTTTCATGGGTGTGGGCGAGCTTGAAATGACGCACCTGTTCGGCAAAGGCAGGCGTCGGGGCCATGCCCAACGCGCCCAGGCTTGAGCCTGCAAGGCCGATACCGGCGACCTTGAAGAACTGACGACGGCTGAGGTCCATCGTGCACTCCTGATCAGGTGGAGATCCGGTGCTTTGCCGGATTTTTCCGGGCAAACACGGTCGCGGCAGACTGGCTGCCGACAGTTGAACTTTAGTAAATCCTGTCGAATCTGCGATGAAAACCGACCGTCGGGCTTATGCGCTCTGTAGGAGCGAGCTTGCTCGCGAAGAACGTCAACGATTTGGGTTGGGTTGGGTTGGGTTGGGTGAATATCCATTGCTGCGGTAACGGCTGCTATTGGTTCCGCTTTTACAGCGGGTCACTTTGAAAAGCGCAAAGTAACCAAACGCTCTTGCCCCACCACTCGGTGCCTCGCCTGGGCTCGGCATGCCCTCACTCCGGCATTGCTCCGTGGGTCGCCGCGATGGGCCATCCCTGGCCCAGCGCGGCTAAACCGGCGTCCTGCCGGTTTACCCACGGAGCAATGCCTGCGTTCGGCCATCGTGGTTTAACGGGGCGCCTGGATCAAAACCTACAGCAAGGCGGCCTGACAGCCGACCTGACGCGGGTTGGTGCCCCCTGTCCCCTGTGGGAGCGAGCCTGCTCGCGATGGACGTCAACGAAAACGCGCCCTGTCTGAATGACCGCATTGTCTGGACGTTTTTCGCGAGCAGGCTCGCTCCTACAGGGGTACGAATACATCCGCGAAATCAGGTCGGCTGTCAGGCCGCCTCGCTTTTGATCTGGCTTTTGATCTTCTTGCGCCCTGGAGAGGCCGAGCGCAGGTTCTCTGTAGGAGCAAGCTTGCTCGCGATGGACGTCAACGATAACGCGGCCTGTCTGAGTGATCGCGTTGTCCGGGATTTTATCGCGAGCAAGCTTCGCTCCTACAGGCTCTTCCAAGTCACTCGTAAAGGCGAAACCGTCAGCCGCCGTTACCGCAGCAATGGATATTCACCCAATCCAAATACACACCTGCAGCCCCCCAACCTGAAGCGAACAGCCTTACCCGCCATCCGGGCGTCTATGCTGCTGTGATATTCCTCGGTCGGAAACGCGCAATGCGTTCAGGTATCAGCCAGTTTCTGTTAATAACCGCGCTAGCCCTCGGCGGATGCGTACGTCTGGGACCGGACTTTCAGCCGCCCGGCGAACCCTGGGTCGATCACTGGAACACCCCCAACCTCGATCAAGCCAGCCAACGAGCACTGCAACCGGACATTCGCCAGTGGTGGCAGATATTCGCCGACCCGACGCTGGACCAGCTGATCGCCGAATCCGACGCCCACAACTCCAGCCTGAAGATCGCCGGTTTGCGCGTCATGGAAGCCCGCGCGCAATTGGGCATCGCGCAAAGCGGTCGATATCCGCAACTGCAGCAGGTCAGCGCCGACAGCGTGTACGTCAACCGTCATCAATCCGGCGGGACCAACCCGGTGGACAGCCATTTCTGGCAACACAGCGCCGGGTTCGATGTGGGTTGGGAACTGGATTTCTGGGGACGCTTCAGCCGCGCCATCGAAGCCTCCGATGCCAGCTATTTCGCGGCTGAGGCCAATTATGAAGACGCCCTGGTCCTGCTGCGGGCGCAGGTCGCCGATACGTACTTTTCCCTGCGCACCACCCAGGCGCGCCTACGCGTGGCCGAGGAAAACGCCCGTCAGCAGAAACGCAATTATGAAATCACCGAAAAACTGTTCAACAGCGGCCAGACCGCCGAACTCGACCTGCAACAAGCCAAGACCCAGTACCTGGGCACGCTGAGCAGTATTCCCGGCCTGGAAGATCAGCTCGTGCGCATCAGCAATGCGCTGGCTGTGCTGATTGGCCGGCCCCCCGGTGCATTACCAATGATGGTCGAGAACACCGGGTTGATCCCGCTGGTGGACCGCGCTGTGCTGCAGGATGTCCCGGCCAGCCTGCTGCTGCGCCGCCCCGACGTACGTGCCGCCGAGCTGAATGTCGCCGCACAGTCGGCGCTGATCGGCGTGGCCGAAACCGATTTCTACCCGTCGCTGAGCTTGCTGGGCAGCATCGTCTGGTCGACCGACACCTTGAGCGGAACCTCCCGCAGCCTCGACCTGATCGGCGGCCCCAGCCTGCGCTGGAATGTGTTCGATTATGGTCGCATCAGCAACAACGTGCGCGTGCAGGATGCGCGCTTGCAACAGTTGATCGAGGCCTACCGCGACAAGGTGCGCCAGGCTGCGCGCGAGGCGGACGATGCCGCCAGCGGCCTGACCCGTTCATTGCAGCGCGAACGCATCCTGCGCGAGGCCGAAGGCGCCGCGAAACGCTCGCTGGTGTTGGCCAGCGCGCTGTACCGCGAAGGTTATTCGGACTTTCAGCGGGTGCTGGACGCCCAGCGCGCCTTGCTCGATGTGCAGGACAGTTACTTGCTCAGTCGTGGCGATGCCGTGAGCAATGCGATCGCCCTGTACAAGGCCTTGGGCGGCGGCTGGTACAGCGCCCAGGCAAAAGTTGATCCCGCCACGCGCCTGCAAATGGAACAACGCACCGACTGGGGCGACCTGCTGGCCGAGCCCCCGGTGCAACCGGCCTACCCTTTGCCCGATCAGGTAAAAGACCATGACTGAAGCCCCGCCCCCCTCTACTGACGCTACGCCACCGCCAGCGGAACCAGCGGCCGATCCGACTAAAAAAGGCATCAAGTGGGTGTTGCTGCTGATCGTCCTTAGCCTGGCCTGGTATCTGTTGGCTGATCGCTTCACGCCCTACACGCAACAGGCACGGGTCGGGGCGTTTGTGATTCCGGTGGCGGCGGAAGTCGCGGGCCGGGTGATTCGCGTCAATGTGCGCAACAATCAGGACGTCAAGGCCGGGGAAGTCATCTTCGAGATCGACCGGCAGCCCTACCAGATCGCGGTCGACCGTGCGCATGCCGACCTTGAATCCACCCGCCGGAAGATCGGTGCCAGCACCGCCGGCATCGCCTCGGCGCAGGCTAACCTGCGAGCGGCGCAGGCCAATGAGCTCAAGGCGCGCCAGGATAACCAGCGGCTTGAGGGTTTGTACCGCGAAGACCCTGGCACCATTTCCGTGCGCCTGCTGGAAGTATCACGCGCCAACCGCGAAGCAGCTGTCAGCCAGGTCGCCGCTGCCCGCGCCGAAGTGCAGCGCGCCCGCGAGCAGGAAGGTGGCAGCGAAGAAGACAACGCCCAGTTGCGCAGCGCCGCCACCGCCCTGTCGAAAGCCGAACTGGATCTGGCGAACACCCAGGTCCGCGCACGCTCCGCCGGCCTGATCACCGATTTACGCACCGACGTCGGCCAGTTCGCCGCCGCGGGCACCCCGGTCATGACCCTGATTGCGATCCACGATGTGTGGATCAGTGCCGACATGACCGAGAACAACCTCGGTCTGGTCAAGCCCGACACGCCGGTGTCGATCGTACTGGACGCGTTGCCCGGCGAGGTGTTCGAAGGCCGCGTACGCAGTGTCGGTTACGGCGTCAGCGTGGGCCAGCCAGCCGCCCCCGGCAGCCTGCCCACGGTACAGAACAGCCGCGACTGGCTGCGCCCGGCCCAGCGTTTTCCGGTGATCATCGAGTTTTCCGCCGATTCATTCGCAATGCTGCGTGACAACCGCGCCATCCGGGCTGGTGGTCAGGCCGAGGTCATGGCCTTTCCTTCCGAAGGCAACCTGCTGAACCCGTTGGGCCGGATGTTCCTTGGGCTGATGAGCTGGCTGTCGTATGCCTACTAAGCGCACGCCAAGGGTTCAACGCGCATCGCGCCTGGCAACCGGCACGGCCCTGTGTCTGGCCGCCAGTTATGGCCTGGCATTACCGATCCCCTTTTTGGCACCGGTGTTGTGCGCACTGTTGCTCGTTTCCATCAATCGTCCACTTTCGCTAAAGGCTGCCGTGGTGCTCGGATTGACGGCGATGCTGACCACCGGCATCGGCCTGTTGCTGATCCCGGTGCTGCGTTACTACGCGCTCAGCGGCGTGCTGTTGATCGGGATCTGTCTGTTTGTGGTCTTTCGTTTTGGCCTGCGCGGTGGCAACAACCTGATCGTCACCTTCCTGACGATCGGCCTGACCATGATCTCCTCGGCTGGGGTCGCCGATTTTGATTTGGCGTTGATGGTCATCAAGGCATTGGTCGCGGGATTGCTTCTGGCGATCATGGTCGGAGTACTGAGTCACTGGCTGTTCCCCGAACAGGACAATGCCCCGACACCACCCGCTGCCCCGACATTGGCGGCGGACGAAGTTGACCGAGTGGCGTTGCGGGCGACCTTGATTGTGATACCGGCGTTCCTGCTGGCACTGATCGATCCGGCCAGCTACCTGCCCATCGTGCTGAAAGCGGTGAATCTGGGGCAGCAGAGCGAAACCACCTCTGCGCGCAACGCCGGCCGCGAACTGGTCGGTTCGACCTTACTGGGCGGACTGCTGGCGATCCTGTTTTGGTGTGCGCTGAGCCTGTTTGTGCATCTGTGGATGTTCTTCTTGTGGATGCTGTTGTTTGGCCTGGTTCTGGCGCGCAAGCTTTATGGGCTGAATCCAGGCCGGTTCAGTCCCGGTTTCTGGATCAATACCCTGATCACGATGATTATCCTGTTGGGTCAGTCGGTGCAGGACAGTGCGGCGGGCAAGGACGTCTACACCGCGTTTGCGGTGCGCATGGGGTTGTTTATCGCGGTGACGCTGTATGCCTGCCTGATGGTGCATTTGCTTGATCAGCGGCAAAAAACCATTCCCGGCATTTGAAACCGATTTGTGTAGGAGCGAGGCTTGCCCGCGAAGGCGTCCTCAAGATCGCCTTCGCGGGCAAGCCTCGCTCCTACAGAGGTACGCGTTGTCAGCCATCAGTCAGGGATTGACCTGATAACCCTTGCCCTGCAAGCAACTGGTATAGGCCGTCGAGGTGGTCGAGGCAGCGGTTTTCTCTTGCGCCCGCCGTTCCTGACGCTGACGCGAACCACCGACCACGGCACCTGCTGCCGCGGTCTCTTTGCCGCGGTTCTGCCGATAATCCTGCTGGGTATCTTCATCGACGCGATCATAGAACTCGTCATGCTGGCGTCCGCGTACTTGCGCCCCAGCCGCACCCGCGGCAGCTCCGACTGCAGCACCCTTGAGCCGGCCGCCGGAAGGTGTCGACGACGTCGATGTGCTACTGGCGGCGATGCTGTTGCATTCGTTGATGTCCAGTTGCGTCTGTTGCGAAGTCTGGCCTTTCATCGGCACCACCGTTTCGGCCCATCCATGGGCACTCAAAACCGACAATGCAATGCACAGGCTGATGGGTGACAACCTTTTCATGATGACCTCCGGATGGGCGTGGTTCACCCTTCAAAAGATTGTAGATCACCCCTCCTCGACCACCTCCATGATCAGGCTGTTTTCCACCCAGCGCACGGGCACGGCCTCCAACTGCGCGCCTTTGCAGGGGCCGTCGATGCAGTGCCCGTCCTGGAAACGAAACATGGCACTGTGATGTGCGCACATCAGGACCTTGCCTCGATAGGTGCAAAACTCCTGCGGGCGATAGTCCAGCGGCACCGAAAAATGTGGGCATCGATTGATATAGACCCACACTTGCTCCCCCTGGCGCACCGCAATCAGTCCGGCGGGATGCAGTTGCCGGTGCTGCGGCAGGCCCAGGGCGCCACCGTCAGCGATGTCTTCGCGTTGGCACAACGTGATGAGGGTCATGATCAGCCGCGCAGTTCCGGGTTGCCGAGACTCCAGTGCCAGGGGCGAATCTGGATACTCGCAAAAAGCCCTGCCTTGACATAAGGGTCGTCCTGGATGAACGCTTCCACCTCCGGCAGGCTGCCCGCCTCGATCACCAGCAACGTGCCATTCATGGCCAACCCGGCTTCATCGAGGGTCGGACCGCCCAACCGCACGACCACCCGGTGCGTCTCGCTCGCACGCAAATGGGCTTGGTGACTGGGCCGCAAACGCTGACGCAAGGCCAGAGCATCCGGGTGATCAGTGGCGAATACCGCAAAAAACTGGCCCATGTTTCACTCTGCCTCCATGACGAATTCGTAACAGGCGCGCTTGAACGGCACTTCCATACCTAGGTCGGCGGACAAGTCATCGTGGGCGACCCGATCTTCATAGATCACCTGCAACGAGTGTTTGACGCCGAACACCGCGTCGGACTCCAGGTACGGATCATCGTGATTGAACAGGTGGGTGACCAGTTTGCGATGCCCTGGAACATCAATCATGAAATGCAGGTGCGCAGGCCGCCACGGGTGACGGTTGGCGGCATCGAGCATGCGCCCGACCGGACCGTCGGTAGGAATCGGATAGCACACCGGGACAATCGTGCGGATCGCAAAATAGCCGTCCGGATCGGTGCGATAGCGACCGCGCAAATTGCCGAAAGGCTGTTGGGTGTCCTGGCCCGAATACATGCCGTTTTCAGCGGTCTGCCAGACGTCCAGCACCGCGCCGGCCAGGGGATTGCCCCGGGTGTCGACCACGCGACCGCGCACCAGCGCTGTTTCGCCGGGGGTGAACGCCATGTTTTCGCCGAACTCGCGTTCAGGCATGCCTTCGATGTAGAACGGACCGAACACGGTGGTCTCGGTGGCGCTGGCACTGCGCCGATGGTTGATCGCGTCGACCAGCATCGAAACACCCAGTGTGTCCGACAGCAGAATGAATTCCTGGCGCACCAGGCCATCGCATTTGTGGCCAGTTTCGGTCAGAAAGCGTATGCCTTCAAACCACTCCTGTTCGGTCAGTTCGACGTCACTGACAAACGCGTGCAGGTGACGCACCAGGCTTTGCATGATCTGTTTGTAACGCGCGTTGGGCGCGTCGTTGAAGCTGTCCACCGCTTTCTCGGAGATCAGAGATTCGATGGCTTTGTCTTGATCGGTCATTGTTGTTATTCCCGATGAGGGTGAAATCAGGCCGGCGCCTGGCCTTTCAAGGCGCGGGTCAACAAGGCTTCAATCGGACCTTGTTCAAACGGCCGAGGATTGTAGTAAGGGCTGGCACAGGCAATTTGCGCGGCTTCGGCCGGACCGTTATCAGGCAAGCCGATGTCCGCCAGCGCCAGTGGAATGCCCAGTTTCTGGTTCAGCGCGTACAACAAGGCGCCAACTTCGCTGGCCTCGCTGCCACCCAAGGCGCGCGCGGCACGTTGCAACGGCCCCGCCGCCGCTTCACGGTTGTAGTGCGCAGCATGCGGCAGAACGATTGCGTGCGCCTGGGCGTGGGGCAAATTGAACGTCCCGCCCAGGGTGTGGCAAAGCTTGTGGTGCAAGGCCATGCCGACCGATCCCAGGCAAATGCCCGCCAGCCAGGCGCCATACAACGCCTGGCCGCGAGCCTCGGGATCATTCGGGTCCTTGACCACACCCGGCAACGCCAACGCCAGCGAGCGAATCGATTCTTCGGCCATGAAACCGATGATCGGGTTGGCGTCCTGGGCGTAAAGCGCTTCAACCGCGTGGGCCATGGCGTTCATGCCCGAGCAGGCCGATATCTGCGTCGGCAGAGTCAGGGTCAATTGCGGGTCGTAGATCACAGTCTTGGGCAATACCCTGGGATCACGCCCGGTTTTCTTCAAACGGTTTTCGGTCAGGCCGTAGATCGGGGTCATCTCCGAACCGGCGTAAGTCGTCGGAATCGCCACAATCGGCAGCCCGGAATCCATGGCAATCGCCTTGCCCAGGCCAATGGTCGAACCACCGCCAATCGCTACGCAGCAATCGGCATCCAGCCGCGCCGCTTCAACCCGCGCCGCTTGCGCCACCTCCAGTGGCACGTGCATCACCGCATGCGGGTAAACACCCGCCGCACGATTACCGAGTAACGCCGCGACCTGCTCGCCGAGCCCGTGCTGTTCAGGCGTGGTGAGGATCAGTGCACGCTGGGCGCCCAGTCGCTCAATCTCTTCAGCCAGCGCCGAGAGTTTGCCCCAGCCGAACACCACGCGGGTCGGCAGGCTTTGATAAATGAAAGGATTCATGACTGGCCTCAGCGCGTGTAGTACGGAGCGATTTTGGCGTCGACGTTGACCCAGACCGAGCGAGCTTCGGTGTAATCGTGAATCGCCTCAAAACCCATTTCACGGCCATAACCCGATACTCCGACACCGCCAAACGGACTGCCTGGGCTAACACGCTTGTAGCAGTTGATCCAGCACATGCCGGCGTGAATCGCGTCGGCCATCCTGTGCGCTCGGGTCAGGTTCTGCGTCCACAAACCGCTACCCAGTCCATACTCCGTGCTGTTGGCAATAGCGAGGGCTTCTTCATCGGTGCTGAAGCGCACGACAGTGACGAATGGGCCAAAGACTTCTTCCTGGCAGACACGATCACCCGGCTTGGCCTCGACAATGGTGGGTTCGACGTAAAAACCATTGGCGAGGGCTTTGTCGTCCGGCGCTTTGCCGCCAGCGAGGATCTTGCCGCCCTGCTCGATGGCGATATCGATGTAAGCCATCACGCGGTCGCGGTGGAGCGCCGACGTCAATGGGCCCATTTCGGTCTGGGGGTCCATCGGATCGCCCAGGCGAATGGACTTGGCCAGCGCGATGAAGCGCTCCAGGAAGCGATCAGCGATGTCTTTATGCAGAATCAAGCGCGATCCGGCGATGCAGGCTTGACCCTGATTGTGAAAGATCGCCCAGGCCGCACCATTGACCGCGGCTTCCAGATTGGCGTCTTCAAATACAATGTTGGCGCCCTTGCCGCCCAGCTCCAGCTGGATGCGCTTGAGGTTGCTCTTGGACGCTTCAACAATCCGGCGACCGGTCGCCGTTGATCCGGTAAAGGCAATCTTGCCCACATCGAGGTGTTCCGCCAGTGCCTGGCCTGCGGTATGGCCATAACCCGGCACTACGTTGACCACACCTTTCGGGAAGCCGACTTCCGTCATCAGTTCGACGATGCGCAAGGTCGACAGCGGGGTGATTTCCGACGGCTTGATGACGATGGTGTTGCCCGCCGCCAGCGCCGGGCCCATTTTCCAGCTGGTGAACATCAGCGGGAAGTTCCAGGGCACGATCTGCGCCACCACGCCGATCGGCTTGCGCTGCACGTAATTGAGAAAACCGGCTTCTACCGGAATCACCGAACCTTCGATCTTGTCCGCCATGCCGCCAAAATAACGAAAACAGGCCGCCGTGCGCGGTACATCGAGGCCACGGGAATCGCGGATCGGATGCCCGGTGTTCAGCGATTCAAGTTGCGCCAGTTCTTCGCCACATTCTTCGATCTTGTCGGCCAATTTGAGCAACAAACGCCCGCGTTCGGCGGCGCCCAGGGCAGACCAGGCCGGGAACGCACGTTTGGCGGCGGCAACCGCCAGGTCGATATCAGCGGCTTCGGCGGCGGCGATACGGGTGATCAACGAGCCGTCATGGGGCGACACAACGTCGATGGTGCCGCCAGCGACCGCATCAACGAATTGGCCATCGATATAGAGCTGATTTTGCATAATATTTTCCTCACACCGCGCCGCTGGCGCAGTGTCTGACGACTTGATTCGTGAGTGCTGTGCCCAGCGCGATGCCGGGCAAGACAAAGGTCTTAGAACTCGATCGGATACGGCTTGAGTTCGCCGCTTTCGTAGCGTTGCGGCAGGTTCGGCGTGGCGTTTTCCCACACCATCAGCATCGAGCGCTTGGTGGAATAGCCCTGATGGCGAATATCGGCGGGCATGGCGCAGATGTCGCCGGCACGCATGGTGATGCGGGCGCGCGGGTTGCCGTCGTCCTTGTCGCCGACATCCCAGATGATTTCGTCCGACAGCTGCAAGAACCACTCGACCCGGTCGTTGCCGTGGAACACCGGCAAGATGAACTCTTCAGTGGTCGGGCAGAACAGGCTGGCCTTGCACACCGAGGTCACCGACGGGTTCCAGGTCACGTCGGAACGCGACAGGTACTTGAACAGGCTGAAGGCATGCAACTGGCCTTCGAAACCTTCGGCGGCATGAACTTGCGGTTCTTCCTGGGAAACATCGATGAACTGACGATTGACCGGCAGATCGTCGCGCAGCGGCGAGTCATCCGGCAGGCCCGGCATGCGTTTGGTAGCGATACGGAAGCGTTCGATGGCTTCGATGTTGTTGCCGTTCTTGCGACCGAATGCCGTACCGGTTTCTTCCGGAGCGGCGAACGGATCGAAGGTGGAATTGGTCCAGTCGCGCAGGATCGCCTTGAACGTCGCCATGATCAGCGGCGTTTCGAAATTTTCGGTGTAGTTGACCCCGGCAGCCTTGAGCGTGCCATTGAAGGTGCCCGCGTAAAGGTCGACTTTACCGTAGTAGTTGCGGGTGCCGATGACGTGGTCGAAGTTGACCCAACCGTAGAAAAAGCCCCAGGCCACATCGCGCATCAGGGCACGCAGGAAGGCGTCGACGGGGATCAGGTGCGAGCGGGTCTGGCCTTTGGCAGGCCAGGTGATACGGGCAAAATACTCGTCGCGTGACAGTTCGAAAGCGCCGAGTTTGAACGAGCAGTAGCCGGTAACGGCATGGGGCGCGCTGGCCTGGACTTCATCGTCGGCAATCAGTGCGGATTCGGCAGCGGTTTCAAGCATGGCCATGACGGGATTCCTCTTGTTTTTGTGGGCTGGGGTGGCTGGGCTTGTTACTTGAAGCAGATGTCTGCCCACTTCTCGACCGACAAAGGTCCCTTGATGGTCTGCTGCAGGATCACGCCCGGACGGCTAGCCTCGAATCGATAGGCTGTACCGACCGGCAACAGGCATTGATGGCCGCGCTTGAGCAGGACGTAGCCCATCGGTTTGCCTGCGGGAATTTCACCGGCCAGCCGCGTGCCCTCGCCTTCTGTCAAAGGTGCATCGAGCTTGAGGAAATCCACCCGTACTTCACCGTCCATGACGATGGCGAACTCGTCGTGCGCTGCCGTGTACCAAGGCGATTGACCTTCGGCGCGCAGGGTTTCAACGACGTAGCCCAGATTCAGGCCGACCACTACTTTTTCATAAGGAAGGGATTGTTGCGCCACTTCGAATATGTTCGAAAAGGCGTAATGACTGGCCTGGCCGCTGATGAGCTCAACCGACCCTTTGCGGTAGTTATCCAGCGAGCCGAAGACTGTTTCGATTGCCGCGCTACTCATGGTTTTCACCGTTTTGTTGTTGTAGTAACAGTGAGCAAACAGTACGTCGCACCCGCTTCGGGAACAATTAGAGAGCCGGCGACAACAGTGTTCGCGAAACGCAAACACTGGCCCCCAGGTCCCCTGTAGGAGCGAGCATGCTCGCGATGGAGGCACATGCAGCGCGGGGTGTCAGGCCGCCAGCGTCATCGTTGACGACCATCGCGAGCATGCTCGCTCCTACAGGGAAATCAGCGCACCCAGCCACGTTCCAGCAAGGGCTTGTCCCAGCACGGTTCGTCGCCGAAGTTTTCCACCAGGAAGTCGATCAACGTGCGCACTTTCAGGGCGCGGCGCTGGGTGGCGGGATACACCGCCGAGAAATTGAAGGATGACAACGCGTACTCCGGCAGCACCGGAATCAGCTGTCCGCTGAGCAAATCGTCACTGGCCACCAGCGTCGGCAAACAGACAATGCAAACCCCGGTCTTCGCGTAATCTCGCAGCAAATGCACCGAGTTCGAACGCACCTGGCCCGGCAGGCTCAGCTCTACCTGCTCATTGTCGTGGTTGAACAGCCAGCGATTGCGCGACGGATAGCCCTCATACAGGGCGATCTTGTGTTGCAGCAACTCCTGGGGGTGCGTGGGCACACCGAATTTTTCGGCATAGTCGGGTGACATGCAGAACAAACGGCGAACACTGAACAGCTTGCGTTCGATCAGCGTTTCCGCCATGGGCGGAAACATCTGAAACGCGACATCGAAGCCTTCTTCGATCGGATCGACTACCCGGTCGTTGACGATGACGTCCACCTCAATGTCCGGGTACAGCCTTGTGAACTCGGCCAACATCCGGCCGAAGTGACCGATGGCAAAACCCGGCAGCATCTGCACACGCAACTTGCCAGTGGGTTTGGCGCGCAGCTCGCGCATGTGTTCGGTCAGCGAGTTGAAGCTGGCGACCATGTCCGCGCATTCCTTGTAGTAGGTCTCGCCTACCTCTGAAAGCCGCACATGCCGTGTACTGCGATGGAACAGCGGCGCATTGATGAACTGTTCCAGTTGTTGAATGCGGTGGGTGATCACCGAGCGGGTCACGCCCAATTGCTGGGCCGCCTTGGCGAAGTTGCCGGTTTCGGCAACTCGCACAAAGGCTTCGACACTGAGTAAACGATCCATGGGGCGGGCTCTCTGGATGTTTTGTTCTTATATGAACAACGAGATTAGCCTGTCGGCACCTCGTACTCCACATCCCTGCACCTCATGCTTTTGATCGTTCCCACGCTCCGCGTGGGAATGCATCCCGTGACGCTCCGCGTCACCCTTGCGCTGGACTCCAGCCTTGCGTGGCAGGCGGGACGCAGAGCGTCCCCGGCGGCATTCCCACGCGGAGCGTGGGAACGATCAGTTTAACCCGGAGGGGGCATTTACAGGCATTCAGCGATTGAGCCAGGGATAGCGTGCGGTGTCCTTGCTGCCGTAATCAGGGTCCAGATAGATGAAGCAGCGCTGGATCTTGAAATCGCGAATTTCGAACACATCAGCCCAGTAACCGGCGCCGGCCGGCGTCGGCACGCCGGCGCGCCAATGACCGTCGACGTGTTCGCCGAAACTGGTGCCCTCGCAGACCAACGTATCCGTGCCGGTGAGTATCCAGTTGAAGTGCGCATAGTCGTGCGTGATCGATTTCAAGCGGCTGCCCAGGTCACCGAACATCTGACCGATCTGCTCACGGCCCGTGGCCAGTCCCCACTTTGGAAACAGCACCTGCGCGTCGTCGGCGAACAGATCGAGAATGCTGCCGCCGGTAGAAGTGATGCCGCCGTTGTCGAATGCCTTGAGGTATTCCAGGGCGACCGATTTACGCTGCTCGTCGGTCATTGTCAGGGTGCTGATCATGGCTGTCTCCGGAGTTATTTTTGGAATGTGCAAAGGTGCAGCTGTCATTGCAGCGATTTGATGTACGCGATGATCTTCTGCCGCTTGGCCGGGTCGTCCTGGGAATAAACCATGGCACTGCCCGGCGCGACGGCTTGGGCATCGGTCAACCAGGCGTCGAGCATTTGTTCATCCCAGACCTTGCCGGACATGGTTTTGCTGTAGTTGTCGCTGTAGGTGAAGTTCGACTCGCTGGCGGCCTTGCGACCGATGAGACCGAACAGGTTCGGCCCCTGCCCCGGCGGTCCGCCCTTGTCGAAGGTGTGGCAAACCGCGCAATGGCTGGTCGCCAGTTTCTGTGCAAGCGCCAGATCGTCAGCCTGAGCGAGGCCGACCAGACCTAGAGTGACCGGCAATATCAGCCGTGCCGGAACGCGTAGCAGGAAGTGCTTCATGTCGTGGTTCTCATGCAATCACGGTGTTGGAATCAACGAGCCACGGATGATCGCAGCCCGGACCTGATTCAGCTGCGGCTCGGTTCTTTGTGTGCCTGGTTCGCCGCGCGATAGGCAAAGGCGATGATTGGGCCAAGGGTCGAACCACCCGCCCAATAGGCTCTTCCGGATGCCGACGCCACACAGTTGCCGACGCCGTAAAGCCCCGGGATCGCTGCGTTAGCGTTATTGAGCACCTGGCCGACCGAGTTGGTTTTCGGGCCGCCCTTGGTGTCGAGGTTGCCGCCGGTAATCAACGCTGCGTAGTACGGGCCTTTTTCAGCCAACGGGTACATCGTCAGGTTACCGGTGCGGTCAGCTTTGACCGGGCCGTTGAACACACCCTGGATTGCCAGTTCGCCACGATGAAAGTCCAGATCCTTGCCCTTCTTCGCCAGTTCGTTAAAACGCTTGAGCGTCGCTTTGAGGTTGAGATTGAACTCCGGGCTGAGCTTCATGCCGCCAATATCGGAGGCATGTTTATCGAGCCGTTCGGCGATGTTTTTCGCCAGCTCCTCAAGGGTTTCACCGCGGACCACATGCCGGTCGTTTCCGCCCTTGGGCACGATGGGCGAGCCGTATTCGTCGCTGCCGCAGTTGTCCTGAGCGTGCTGGTCCCAGATCGAAAACATCACCAGGTTCGGGTATTCGGCTTTATCGCCATCCCATTGGAAGAAGGTCGGGACCATTTCGTTGTAGACGGTTTTTTCGTTGACGACGCGCTTGCCGTACTTGTTCACCATCAGCATCGAATCGCCGGTCATGGTGAAAATGCCGGACATCGACCCGTCCTTTGCCAAGGCTTTTTCCAACAGGATCGGGCACGACCATGCGTAGTTCATGTTGCGCAATTGCACGCCCAGCTCGCTGGAGATGCGGATGAAATCGCCTTCGTTGGTCAGGGCCGCGCAGCCGCCGTATACCGGGGCGTTAAGGAAGTTGCGACGCAGTTCCGGATCATGGGTAAAACCACCCGTGGCGAAAATCACCGCTTTGCGTGCCTTGACCCGTTCGCGGGTGCCCTCTTCGGTTTCGACTTCGACACCGACCGCTTCGCCCTTGCTGTTCAAAATCACTTTCACCACGCGCTCGCCGGTGCGGATCTGCACTCCGTCACGCTTGGCGGTGGCGGTCAGCGTGCGGATCGCCACCCGACCGCCGTCCGACATGCTCGGTCGAGCTTCCTTGGGCACCAGTACGCGGCCCTTCTTGGCTTTGTCTTCGGGCAACTCAGACCAGTAATCCGGTACGTCCGGGCAGTGGCGGTAAGGCAACGCGTCGCGTTCAGCCAATAGCTCGGCGGCAGGCGACGCGCTCTCGTAAATCGCTTCGCACATTTCGTATTCCCAATCCGACAGGCCGAGTTTGGGCAATGAGGCATCGTAGGATTGCGGGCGTGTCAGGCGGGCGACATAGCGCATGTAGTCGGCTTTGTCATCAACCAGGCCGGCGTCGCGCATTGGCTTGTTGTTCGGCACCCAGTACCAGAACGCCGCTTTGGCCGCGGTGCCGCCAGGGCTGCCGGCCTTTTCCAGGATGACAACGTCGTTGCCCAGCCAACGGGAGAACAAGGCCGTCGGCAGGCCACTGCCACCACCGCCGACGACGACAATGTCGTGCTCTTTGTCGAACGGCAGTTCGTCGTTGGCCATCACCCGTCCGGCGACACTCGACAGTGCGGCGACAGCGGTTCCGGCGGCGCCGGCCTTGATAAAGCTGCGGCGTGACAGTGCAAGTTTTTCGTTTTCTTCATTCATTTCTTATTCTCCGGAATGAGTAGCGGCCACAAAGGCAAATCACAGGACACAGGCAGGCGTCGATGACTCACCAGTAATGCCAGAACTGCACAAACAGGCCGTCCGTGACGGTGGTGTTGCGCCCTTCCACGCCTTTGGAATAGTGGATGGACACCTGATCCCACGTTTTCTGGGCGAACAGCTGCTGCACGCCGGGCTTGAGCTGGAACAGCACGCCGGCACCGAGCGCAGTTTCGTTGGAGTCAGAGAACTCGATGGAATTGTTGTTGCGATCATCGGAGCTGAAGGTTTTCTGGTAGTCAGCGCTGACGAAGGGCGTGATCTGGTAGGTCGGGCGATCGACGATGTTGTAGCCCACGCGCAAGTTGGCGTGGCCCGTGTCACCCGGTTTGGTGTGGTGTGGGCCATCGCCGCGAATGATCGCGCCGACCAACAGATCGATGTTCACCTTGCCCAGCCATTCGTTGTAGAACAGCGAAGGCCACAAGGCGTAGGTGTCGCTGCTGACCGAGTCTGCGCCGGTGGGCAGCTGCACATAGGCCTGCGCACCGATGGTGCGTAGCGGGGTCGGGTTGTACCAGACCAGGCCGCCGACCAAAGGATCGCCGAGCCCGCTGACCCGCGTGCCGTTACCGCGAACAGCGATCTCCGGGAGGGTGACACTGGCGATGAAGCCGGTATTAGGCAGCCCGTCCATCTTCCAGTAATGCAGCAGCGACGTCAGGCCAACGTAGGTTTCGGTTCCACTGCCGGTGACCTTGTTGCCATGATCGTCGAAGCGTTTGCGGTCGTCGTTATATTCGAACTCCTGACCGACCGAGTTATAGGGCTCGGTGAAGTCCGAACTGAACTGGAAGCTTTGGGGCCGGTTGCTGGCATAGGGAATGCCCGACGCCTGAGCCATCGAGGGAAACAAAACGCCGGCCCCCAGAACGGGAGCGAACAGGACTGCTGCACAGCCCCATGCACGAATACTCATACCTGCCTTCCTTATTTTTATTAGGCACCAAACCCCGGAAGGGGCATTAGGCCGAAAGCAAGGTATGTCTGTCTTGATGAGCCCTGGTCCGGGCTCCACCCGATCGTTGGCGGATCGTGGTGTTCGGCGTAATGGAGGCTACAAGCCAGCCACTACGCCAACAATTCCATTCTCGGCGACTTCAGTGTTTGCGTATTCAGAACAATCTCGGATTGGATGGGGCTGTGCTCCCACTTTGGGTAGGGCATTGATCCCCTGTAGGAGCGAGGCTTGCCCGCGAAAGCGGTGAGTCAGTCAACATGATTTTTGCCTGATATGCCGTCTTCGCGGGCAAGCCTCGCTCCTACAGAGGGTTGTGGTGTTAATCAGGCATTGGCGGTCGCCGGTTTCTGTAGTGGATAGAGCTGTTCATCGAACTGCGACAGCTTGGGAAACACCAGCGGTTGCTCGTCGCTCAGGTGTTGCAGGCGCTGGGTGTAATCAACCAGGAATTGCTGCCGCGCCTCGTCGCTGATGTACGGCACATGCCAGGCAACGAAAGGCTCCAGCACATCAAACCCGACGTACGCCAGGGTGCCGCGCAGGATCGGCCGCAGCATCTCCTGCAATGGACCGTGGATCGCGTCGTCACCGAACATGTGCTCACGCCCGCCCAGAGTCACGGTCACCAGCGCCTTCTTGCCACTCAGGCCGCCCTGATCGTAGAAGCGCTTGCCGCCGTAGCAGATACCCGACACCAGCACCCGGTCGATCCAGCCCTTGAGCATGGCCGGGGTGGAGAACCAGAAGATCGGGAAGTTGAGGATCAGCAGGTCGGCCCACAGCAGTTTGTCCAGTTCACTCTGGATATCCGCCGCCAGCGACTGGCTTTTCACGCCCAGGCGTTGCTCAAGCGCATACACCAGATACTCGGGATTTTCCCGCGACGAGAAGTCGTCGGCGCTGGCCACCGGATTCCAGTTCATCTTGTACAGGTCGCTGACCTGCACTTCATGGCCCTGCGCTTGAAGGGTAGCGACAGCCTGGTCACGCAGGGCCGCGGTGAAGGATTGTGGCTCGGGATGAGCGTGGACGATCAGTACTTTCATGGTGATTCCTTAGACTTTTTCCAGCGTATTGGATGAATTTTTGTTTGCGCGGCTGGCCAGCAAGCGATCGAGCCAGTCCGGGTCCATTTGCGGTTCGGAGGAAAACAGCAGGCCGGTGTAGTCCTGATGTGGCGGAGTAAATATTGCACTACGCGAACCGTGGTCCACCACCCTGCCCCGTTGCATCACCAGCACCTCATCGGCAATCGCCCGCACGGTGGCGACGTCGTGGGTGATGAACAGATAGGCGACGCCCAGTTGTTGCTGAATGCGGTTGAGCAATTTGAGCACGCCTTCAGCCACCAGTTGATCGAGGGCCGAGGTGACTTCGTCGCAGATGATCAGTTGCGGATCGGCCGCCAGCGCCCGGGCGATGCAGATCCGCTGTTTCTGCCCGCCGGACAGTTCACGGGGCTGACGCTCCATGAAAGTCGCCGGGTCCAGTTCGATCATTTCCAGCAACTCGGCCACCCGCGCACGCATGGCTTTGCCCTTGAGGCCCAGATAGAAGGTCAGTGGCCGGCCGATGATGTCGACGATGCGCTGGCGTGGATTGAGCGCCGTATCCGGGATCTGGTAGATCATCTGGACGCGTCGCAATTGCTCCTTGCTGCGCTGGCGGAAGTCCGCCGGCAATGGCTCGCCGTCATACAGCACCTGCCCGGCAGTCGGTGCCAGCAGACCCGTGATCAAGCGTGCGGTGGAGCTTTTGCCGCTGCCGGACTCGCCGATCACCGCCAGTGTCTGGCCCTTGTGCAGTTTCAATGAAACGTCGTGCAGCACCGGTTGATGACCGTAGCTTGCGGAACAGGCGCGCAGTTCCAGCAGCGGATTTTCTTGCTGCGGGCAGGCCTTGGGTTCGGTACGGAAACTGCGCACCGCCCACAACGACTTGGTGTACTCCTCTTGCGGGTCACCAAGCATCTTGCGGGTCTCGGCCTCTTCGACCAGTTTGCCGTGACGCAGCACCATGATCCGGTCGGCCATCTGCGCCACCACCGCCAGGTCGTGGCTGATGTAGATCGCCGCGCTGCCGTAGGTTTTCACGGCATCGCGAATCGCCGCCAGCACTTCGATCTGGGTGGTGACGTCCAGCGCGGTGGTCGGTTCGTCGAAGACAATCAGGTCCGGATGGCAAGCCATGGCCATCGCGGTCATGACTCGCTGTAACTGGCCGCCGGAGACTTGATGCGGATAACGCTGGCCGATCTGCTCGGGGTTGGGCAGGCGCAGCACCCGGTATAGCTCCACCGCCTCGCTCATGGCCTGGGCCCGGCTCATGCCGCCGTTTTTCACCGCGGTTTCTACGTGCTGGTCGATCAACCGATGGGCCGGGTTGAACGAGGCCGCCGCACTTTGCGCGACGTAGGCAATGCGCAAGCCACGCAACTTGCGCAGGGCTTCGGGCTTGGCCTTGAGCAGGTCGATACCGTCGAAGTGCACCGAACCGCCAGTGATCCGGCAGCCATCGCGGGTGTAGCCCATGGCCGACAGCCCAAGGGTTGACTTGCCCGCCCCTGATTCACCGATCAGCCCCAGCACTTCGCCCCGTTGCAGCGTCAGGTCGATACCCTTGATCAGCGGATGCCAGGCGTCTTCGTAATGGCCTTCAATGTGCAGATCGCGGATTTCCAGCAAAGGTTTGGAAGTCGTCATGTTCAGCATTCCTTCAGGCCGCTGGATTTGTGCAGCATCCAGTCGACGACAAAATTGACGCTGACCGTGATCAACGCCACGGCCAATGCGGGCAGCAACGGGCTGACGTCGCCAAAAGTGATCAGTACGGCGTTGTCGCGCACCATGCTGCCCCAGTCGGCGGTGGGCGGTTGAATGCCCAGGCCGAGGAACGACAGCGCACTGATGAACAGGAACACAAAGCAGAAACGCAGGCCGAATTCGGCAATCAACGGTGCTGCTGCGTTGGGCAGCACTTCGCGGGTCACCAGCCACCACAGGCCTTCACCGCGCAGGCGCGCGGCTTCGACGAAGTCCTGCACCACCACGTTCATCGCCACCGCTCTTGAAAGGCGGAACACCCGGGTCGCATCCAGCAGCGCGATCACCAGCACCAGGGACGTCGCGGTGGTGCCGACCACGCTGAGAATCAGCAAGGCGAAGATCAGTTGCGGAATCGCCATCAGGATGTCCACCACCCGTGACAACCCCTGATCGACCCAACCACCCTTGATCGCCGCGATCAAGCCGCCGAGGCCACCGAGCAGGAACGCCAGCACTGTGGTCAGGAACGCAATGCCCAAGGTATTGCGCGCGCCATAGACCAGACGACTGAACATGTCGCGGCCCAGGTTATCGGTGCCCAACAGGAACTGCCCGCCCCAGGGCGCGAAGCCCTCGCCCACTACCTGGGTTTCGCCGAACGGCGCCAATACCGGCGCAAACAATGCCACCAGGATGTACAGCACGATCACCAGCAGCCCGAATTTGGCGCTCAGCGGCGCTCGCAATGTTTGTTTAAAAGGCTCATGGCTTACCCCTTCGGATGCATCAGGCGTGGATTGCTGGCAATCGACAGCACATCGGCGCTGGTATTGAGCAGGATGTAGGTCGCGGCGAAGATCAGGCTGCAGGCCTGCACCACCGGGATATCGCGCTTGGCCACCGAGTCCACCAGTAACTGGCCGAGGCCCGGATAGACAAACACCACTTCGACCACCACCACGCCGACCACCAGGTACGCCAGGTTCAATGCCACCACGTTGACGATCGGCGCCAGCGCGTTGGGCAGGGCATGGCGGAAGATGATCCGTGACTGGCTGATGCCCTTGAGCCGGGCCATTTCGATATACGGGCTGGCCAGCAGGTTGATCAGCGAGGCGCGGGTCATGCGCATCATCTGCGCGATCACCACCAGGCTCAGGGTCGCCACCGGCAGCACCGAACGCTCCAGTACCTCGCCAAACGAAGCGTTTGACGACAGGTTAGAAAGGCTCGGGAACCAATTGAGTTTCACCGCGAACACCAGGATCAGGATGTAGGCGACGAAAAACTCGGGAAACGACACCGCGCTCAGGGCCGAGGTATTGAGCAAGCGATCGAACCAGCTGTTGCGATACAACGCAGCGAGCATCCCCAGCAGTAGTGCAAGCGGCACCGACACCAACGCCGCGAGCAGCGCCAGGCTGAAGGTGTTGCCTAGACGTGCGCCGACCAGTTCGGCGATGGGCCGCTGGTTGGCCAGCGACACGCCGAGGTCACCTTGCAACAGGTGCCAGATCCAGTGTCCGAAACGCGTAAGCGGCGGCATATCCAAACCCAGTTGCGTACGAAACGCCGCCACGGTTTCCGGGGTAGCGGACTGGCCGAGCATGGCCTGGGCGATATCGCCCGGGAGCATGCCGACCGCGAGAAAAATGATCACTGACACCGCAAACAGCGATAACAGCCCCAATGCCAAACGCTGAAGTAGCAACTTAAAAATACTATTCACCGCGCAATTCCTTACGAAGACCACAGTTTCCAACTGTAGGAGCGAGCCTGCTCGCGATGGGCGCCAACGATGACGCGGGTTGTCTGAATGCCCGCATTGCCTTGGCGTTTTTCGCGAGCATGCTCGCTCCTACAGTGGTTCTTCATCGTTGACGAATGCTTACGCCTGCCACCAGCGTTCGATCACGCGCAGCCCGTCCAGCTCGCCATATGGCGCGGTCTGGCCGCCGTGCGCGACGCGATTGGAACGCGCCGCCACGGAGCTGGCGAACAACGGCACGATCGCCCCGCCCTCATCCCGGCACAGCGCCTGCATTTCGTTGTACATCTCGCGGCGCAGCGGATCGTTCATCTCGCCGCGGGCGGCGTTGAGCAGTTGGTTGAAGCGCGGGTTGTCCCAGTGGGTTTCGTTCCACGCCGCGCCCTTGGCGTAACCGATGCTGAACATGCGGTCGGCGGTCAGGCTGCTGTACCAGAACGAGGTGGTGAACGGCTGTTTCATCCACACGTTGGTGAAGAAACCGTCGGCCGGTTCGCGCACCACGTCGATGTCGATCCCGGCCGCCTTGGCCTGCTCCTTGAACAGCACCGAGGCGTCGACCGCACCGGTGTACGCCGCGTCGGAGGCTTGCAGGCGCACCTTGAGCGAGTCCAGGCCGGCCTGTTTGAGGTGAAAGCGCGCCTTGTCCGGATCGTAGGTGCGCTGCTCCAGGGCAGAGTTGATGAAGCGGCTGCCGGGCTGGATCGGGTGATCGTTGCCCACCAGGCCATAGCCGTACAGCACCGACGCCAGCAGGGTTTCGCGGTTGATCGCGTACTTCATGGCCAGGCGCACGTCATTGTTCAGGAACACTTGGCTGTCGGTGAGCATTGGGAAGGTGTAGTGCTGGGCGCCTTTGGTTTCTTCGATGACCAGATTCGGATTGCGCTTGAGCAGGGCCACGGTTTTCAGGTCGACCTTGTTGATCACGTCCACTTGCCCGGTGACCAGCGCGTTGATTCGCGCGGCGCCATCGGCGATTGCAATCAACTCGGCGCTGGCGAAGTGCGCACGGCCCGGCTTCCAGTAATCCGGGCTGCGTTCCAGCGTCATGCGCACCCCCGGCTCGAAGTCCTTGAGACGGTAGCCGCCGGTGCCGACGCCGGCCTGCCAATCCGCCACCCCGTCCTTGCCCGGCATGATCACCAGGTGATAATCGGCGGCCACGTAAGCGAAATCGGCGTTGCCCGAATGCAGTTCGAACACCACGCTGTCGGTGCCATTGGCGCTGACCTTGGCCACATCGCCCAACACCGTCTTGGCTGCCGAGGTGGATTTTTCGCCGAGGTGATGCTGAATCGAGGCGACCACGTCATCGGCGGTCAGGGTCTTGCCGTTGTGGAAGGTCACGCCCTGGCGCAGTTTGAAGGTCCAGATGCGCGCGTCCGGGGTCGAGGTCCAGCTTTCGGCCAGTTCGGGAATCGCCGAGCCGTCGACGGCAATTTCGGTCAGGGTGTTATAGACCGCCGAGAAGCCGACAAAGGTGAAGGTATCGACCCAGGAGCCTGGGTCTTTGGAGTCGGTGGTGCTGCCCCCCGCCAGGCCCAGACGCAGGACGCCACCGGGCTTGGGCGTGGCTTGTGCAGCGAAGGCGCCAAACGGCAGGCCCATGGAGAGCGCCCCGCCCACCGCAGCTGCCGCCGCGCTGTACTTAAGGAAGTCTCTACGCGGGAGACTGAATTCATGGTTCGCTTGAGTAATCTTGTTGTTGTTATCGCTCATTGCATTGCCCCTGATAAAAGCTAATGAAATACCCGCTCAAAACCACGCAAGGCACCGGGCCATGGCCCGGTGCGTAAATCGTTCAAATGGCCAACGGTCAAACCTGAATCGCCTTCACTTCGACGAACTCGTTGAGCCCTCTTCCCCCCACTCACGTCCATTACCCGATTGTTTGTAGCCACCGAACGGCGCCTGATAGTTGAACGCCGCACCATTGAGAAAACACTGGCCCGCGCGCAGTTGCCGGCCCAGTTGCAAGGCCCGCTCGGTGCTGCCGGCCCACACGCCGCTGGACAGGCCGAACGGCGAGTCGTTGGCGATCTGGATGGCCTGCGTCTCGTCGGCATAAGGGATCAGGCACAACACCGGGCCGAAGATTTCTTCCTGAGCGATGCGCATGCTGTTGTCGACATCGGCAAACAGCGTCGGGCTGACGTAGTAGCCACGCTCGAAGTCCGCCGTCGAATCGCCGCCGCACAGCAGGCGTGCGCCCTCTTCCTGGCCGACCTTGATGTAATCGAGCACGGTGCGACGTTGCCCGGCGGAACACATCGGGCCGAGGAAGCTTTGTGGGTCAAGCGGATCGCCCATGCGTAGGCTCAGGGTTTCCTGCAGCGCAATTTCAACCGCTTCGGCATAACGGCTGGCAGGCAGCAGCATGCGTGTCAGCGCGGTGCAGGTTTGCCCGGAGTTGATCATCACGTCCTGCACGCCGTAGCGCACGGCGGCATCCAGATCGGCGTCTGCAGCAATCAGCAACGCCGACTTGCCACCCAATTCCAGGCACACGCGTTTCACCGACGGCGCCGCTGCCTGAGCGACACGCACGCCAGCGCCGGTGGAACCGGTGAACGACACCATGTCCACGTCCGGATGCTTGGCCAGCGCTTCGCCGACCTTCGAACCCGGCCCGCTGATCAGGTTGAACACCCCGGCCGGTAGGCCGATATCTTCGATCATCTGTGCCAGCAAAAACGCGTGCAGTGGGGTTTCCTGACTCGGTTTGACCACCACCGTGCATCCAGCGGCCAGTGCCGGAGCGAGCTTTCCGATCAACTGGTGCAGTGGGTAATTCCACGGATTGATGAACGCACAGACGCCCACCGCCTCGCGGATCACCAGCGAGTTGCCCACTTCGCGCACTTCATCCATCAAACCGGCGAGTTCGACGTACTGCTCAAGGCCTGCGATCGGCCCGTCGACCTGTACCGAACGACTCCACTGCACCGGCATGCCCAGTTCAGTGGTGATCACCGCCGCCATTTCATCGGCGCGGGCGCGCAGTTGTTCGGCCAGCGCTTTGATATAACCGGCGCGAATGCTGGACGGCGTGCGCGACCACGGGCCAAAGGCCTTGCGTGCTGCCGCTACGGCGTTGTCGACATCGCGTTCATCGCCCAGCGGTACGCTGCCGGCGACTTCCTCGGTCGCCGGGTTGATCACCTCGGCGATGCCCTGGTCTGACGGGGTTTGCCAGCGGCCATCAATAAATAGTGACTTGTGATTAAGCATGTACTTGAGCCTCCATCAGTTCCTCGGCGCAACGGGCAATGCGCTGGCAGGCATCACGCAACGGGTCGGCCCCCACCACCAGCCCGAGGCGGATATGTCCGGCCGCGCTCGGACCGAAGGCTTCACCGGCCAGCACCGAGACGCCATGGCGATCGAGCAAGCGATCAGCAAACGCCTGGGCGCTGAGTCCGGTTTCGCGGATATCGACCATCACGAACATCCCGCCATCGGGTTTCAAGGCACGCACGCCGGGGCAATCGGCGAGGCTTTCGCAGACCAGATCGCGGCGTTGGCGATAGGCTTCGCGCATGGCGTCCAGTTCCGGCAAATTGCTTTCCAATGCCACAACGGCAGCGTCCTGAATGAAATCCGGCGAGCCGTAGAGCATGCACAGCGCGAGGTTTTCCAGGTGCGCGGCCAACGAGGGCGGCGCCACCACCCAGCCGACGCGCCAACCGGTCATGGCGTGGGATTTCGACAGGCTGTTCAGGGTCGCGGTGCGTTCGGCCATGCCCGGCAAACTCGCCGGGCTGACGTGTTCGCCTTCAAACAGCAGCTCGCTGTAAACCTCATCGGAAATCAGCCACAGGTCATGGGCGATGCACAGTTCGGCCAAGGCACTCCAGGTGCTGCGCGGCAGACTCGCCCCTGATGGGTTGTGCGGGCTGTTCAGCGCCAGGGCGCGGGTACGCGGGGTAATGCGCGCGGCGACGTCTTCCGGCAGTACGCGGAAACCGTTCTCCGAACGCACCGGCACCGGCACCACCACGGCGCCGCAGGCACCGAACACCGCTTCGTAGGTGACGTACATCGGTTCGGCGACGATCACTTCATCACCCGGATTGAGTACGCACTGGGCCACGCTGAACAGCGCGCACTGAGCGCCGGCCAGCACCGTCACTTCGTCCGCCGTCACCTGCTGACCGCTGCGTTGCCGGTGGCGTTTGGCGATGGCTTCACGCAAGGCACGCTTGCCGCGCACCTCGGCGTAGTGAGTGTTGCCGGACAACAGACTGTCGATGGCGCCTTGCACGATAGGCTGCGGCGTGTCGAAATCCGGATCGCCCACCGACAACAGCAGGATGTCTTTGCCCTGCTCCATCATGGCCAGTGCGCGGTAATGAATATCCCAGGCGGCAGCGCCGTCACCGGCGATACGTTGAGTCAGATCGGAAAAGCGCATTGGCCTATCCCCTCAATACAAAAGTGAAAATCAGTGTGCACAGGCATGCTTGAGTTCGATCAGGGTCACGCCGTTGCGCTTGAAGCCGTGGCGCAGGTCGGTTTGCAACTCGGCCAGGCTTTGCGGCTGGCTCACAGTGCAACCGAAAGCGCGAGCAAGGGCTGCGAAGTCCGGGTTGCGCGGCAGCACGCCGATCGGCTCGATGTCCAACCCGATCATGTCGTCGCGAATCTGCCCCAGGGCATCGTTGTTCCACAGCAACACCACCAGCGGGCTGTCCAGTTCCTCGACCGCCGTCGCCAGTTCCTGCGCGGTGTAGAGGAAACCGCCATCACCCACCAGCACCAGGCCCGGACGTTGCGGCGCGCCGAACTTGGCGCCGATTCCGGCGGGCAAGCCGTAGCCCAAGGTGCCGTAGCCGGTCGGGTGCAACCAGCTGCGTGGTGCCAGTGAGTTGAAGGCGTAGTTGCCGGTGTAGGCCAACTGGGTCATGTCGGTGCTGATGAAAGCGTCGGCCGGCAGTTCGGCGGCGATGCGTTGCAGAATCGCCTGATGGATCGACTGCAACGGGCCGTGACCGGCCTGTATCGCTTCGCGTAGCGCTGCGACTTTGGCAATGGCGACGCCGGCATCACGCACATCCGGCGACAGACGCTCCAGCAAGGCTGCCAGCGTTTGCTGCGCGTCACCTTGCAACGCCACGGCGCACGGATAGAAGTCGTTGAACTTGCGCGGATCGAGGTCCACCCGCAGCAGTTCGGCATTGAGCGGCAGGCGTTCGCGCCAGAAATCGGTGTCGGCCATTTCCGTGCCGACTGCCAGTACCACGTCCGCCTCGGCGATCAGGTTCCAGCCCGGCTCGACGCACAGGGTCGAACCTGCATTGAGCGGCGCTTGCGGTGGTAGCAGGCCTTTGCCGGCGACACTGGTAAACAGCGGCGCGCCCAGGCGGGTGCTGAGTTCTTGCAACTGCGATGCAGCATTCAATGCACCGCCACCGGCGATGATCATCGGTCGTTTCGCGCCTTGCAGCTTGGCCACTGCTTCGTCCAACACAGTGGCGGCCGGCGTGCCGCGACCCGGACGACGCACAACCTCGTTGCTCCAGTCGCGGGCAATCGGTGCCGATAGCACGTCCAGCGGCACCGAAATGTGCACGGGGCGCGGACGCTCGCTGTCGAACACCGCATAGGCACGGGCGATCAGTTCCGGCAGGTCTTCGGCGGTCAGGGCCACCGCCGAGAACGCGGTGATCGGTGCGGTCATCGCGCGCTGATCCTGGCACTCGTGCAGGATGCCCCAGCCCTTGCCGAGGCTGGCAGTGTGGTTAACGCTGGAGATCACCAGCATCGGAATCGAATCGGCGTAGGCCTGGCCGATGCCAGTGGCGGCGTTAGTCACGCCGGGGCCGGTGATGACGAAGCACACGCCGGGTTTGCCGCTGACTCGCGCATAGCCGTCGGCCATGAAACTGGCGCCCTGCTCATGGCGGGTCAGCACGTGGCGAATGCCGCTGCCGGGCAAACCGCGATACAGCTCCAGGGTGTGTACGCCGGGAATGCCGAACACGGTGTCGACGCCGTAGTTGGCCAGCAGACGCACCAGCGCCTGGCCACCGGTCAAGGTTTTGTTTTGCATGTTCAGGTCCTCACGCATGAGCGATGCGAATCAACGCATCGACCGCAGTCGTGCCATCGGCACCGACCAACAATGGGTTCACATCGAGTTCGAGCAATTGCCCCGAGTTCTCGCAGGCGTAATCAGCGACGGCGCGGATCGCTGCCACCAGCGAATCCAGATCCGCTGCTTCACGGCCACGAAAGCCTTGCAACAACGCTGCACTGCGCAGGCTGAGCAAGGCCTGGCGAATTGCGCCGTCGGTGGTCGGCAGCAACAGGCTGCGACTGTCCTTGAGCAACTCCACCAGAATCCCGCCGGCGCCAATCACCAATGCCAGGCCAAAATCGTTTTCGCGCTTGATGCCGACGATCAGCTCGGCCAGTGGCGGCTTGGCCATTGGCTCCAGCAACAGCTGATCGAAAGGCACGCCCGGTGCGTACGCTTTGATGCTGGCGTGCATCTTTTCCAGCGCAGCGTTCAACGCATCAGCGTCCTTGAGATTCAGTACCACGGCACCGGCTTCAGTCTTGTGTGGCAACTGCGCGCTAACGGCCTTGAGTACCAGCGGATAGCCCAACGCTTCGGCGTCCTTCAGCGCTTTGTCCGGCGCACTCAACACACCGTTGGGCGTCGGCAGGCCAAACACACGCAAGGCTTGCTTGGAATCCCATTCATTGAGCAACTGCCCTTCGCCTTCCAGCGCCTGCGGGCAGAGCGGCACCAGTGCCGATTCGCCGAGGGCCAGCAACGCCTGACGATTGCGCTGGTAGCCAGCGATACGGCCCCACGCGGCCAGACCGTCTTCGACACCCTGCAATGCCGCCACGCCTTGCGCATGCAAACGCTCGCGGGCATGGGCCGGCAACAGTTCAGGGAAGGCCGAGGTGACAAAGCCGGTCTTGCCGTGACGCACCAACGCCTTGCAGTACAAGTCCAGCAGCAGGTCGCATTCCTTGCGCTCGCCGGTGAACTCCGCCGGGTAGTCGAGCACCAGCATCGCCGCATCCGCTTCGGTACGCAGGGCACTGTCGAGCATGCGGTTCAACGCCTCGCCGTCGCCCCAGATCGCCGTGGTGAAGTCCAGTGGGTTGACCAGGTTGGCGTAGCTCGGCAGCACCTGGGCCAGCTCACTGACTTGTCCTTCGTCGAGTTTCGGCAGGCTCAGTTGATTGCGTTCGGCATAGTCGGCAATCAGCCCGGCGTCGCCACCGGAACAGGCCAGCGCAATCAGGCTGTCGCCCGCTGGCATGTTGCCGCAGGCCGCGGCTTTCAGGGTTTCGACAAAACTCACCGGACCACTGACGCGGATCACCCCGAGGCGCGCAAACAGTGCGTCGTACAGCGCATCGGAACCGGACAGCGAACTGGTGTGACTCAGGGCCAGTTCGGCGCCGATCTGCGACACGCCGGTTTTCAGCGCAATGATCGGAATGCCCTTCTCCAGTGCCTTGTGCGCGGCGCGGGCGAAACCCGGTACGTTTTTCAGGCCTTCCAGATGCAGGCCGATGGCGGTGACCCGTGGCTCATCGAGCAACACGTCCATCAGTTCGGCCACGCCCAATTGCGCCTGATTGCCGACCGAGGCCATGTAGGCTACCGGCAGCGAGCGGTCGCTCATGGACAGGTTGTAGGCGAAGTTGCCACTCTGGGTCAGCACCGCCACGCCCTTCTCCACTGCTTTGCCGCCGTGGGCCACCGGCCACAGCGCGGAACTGTGCAGGTAGTCGAGCAAGCCGTAGCAGTTGGGGCCGAGCAACGCCATGTCGCCAGCGGCTTCAAGCAACTGCTGTTGCAGGGCCTGGCCTTCGGCGCCGGTTTCGGCAAAACCCGAGGCGTAGCAGATCGCGCCGCCGGTACCGATGGCGGCCAGTTCGGCGACACAGGTCAGGGTCAAGTCACGGTTGGTCGCGATGAACACCGCGTCCGGCCCGCACGGCAAATCGGCAATGCTGCGCACACAGGGCACGCCTTCGAGGCTGTCGTGCTGCGGATTGACCAGCCACATTTGCCCTGGGTAGCCGCCATCGGCGCAGCGCTTGAGCGCACGAGCCATGCTGCGGCCACCGACGAACGCCACGTGGCGCGGCGCGAGCATGCGTTTGAGGTTGTCACGAATGGTTTGCGACATGGGAATTCTCCGGGGCGATCAGCGCAGCAACGGCCGCAGCAGTTCGCGGGAAATGATGTGGCGCTGGATTTCCGAAGTGCCTTCCCAGATCCGTTCGATCCGCGCGTTACGCCAGATGCGCTCCACCGGGCCTTCGTTCATCAGGCCCATGCCGCCAAAAATCTGCACCGCCTCATCGGCCGCGCGACCCAGCACTTCACTGGCGAACAGCTTGGCCATGCCGGCCTCGCCGTCGGTCATGGTGCCCTGGTCCATTTTCCAGGCGGTGTGCAGGGTCAGCAGTTCAGCGGCGCGGATTTGCGTGGCCATGTCCGCCAGCTTGAACGACACGCCTTGATAGGTACCGATCGGCTGGCCGAATTGCTTGCGATCCGCCGCCCATTGCAGCGACACGTCCAGTGCCCGTTGCGCCTGACCGACGCAGTTGGCCGCGACCATTACCCGGCCGGCAGTCAGCCAGGCGTTAGCCACTTCCCAGCCCTTGCCGACTTCGCCCAGCACCTTAGAGGCAGGCACGCGGCAGTCGTCGAAGAACATTTCGAAGGTGTGATAACCACGGTTGCTCACGCACTTCGGCCCACGGCGAATGGTCATGCCCGGGGTGTTGCGGTCGACCAGGAACGAGGTCACGGCGTTGCGTTGACGGCCGTTGTGTTCGTAGGTGTCGGTCACGGCGAAGACGATGGCGAAATCGGCGTGGCCGGCGTGGCTGATGAAGTGCTTGCTGCCGTTGAGGACGAAGTCGTCACCGTCACGCACGGCGCGGGTCTTGATTGCGTTGGCATCGGAACCGGCGCCCGGCTCGGTCAGGGCGAAGCAGTCGATTTTCTCGCCCTGGATGGAAGGCAACAGGTAGTCGTTGATCTGCTCGCCCTTGCAGGCCATGAGGATCTTCGATGGCCGCGCAACGAACACGTGCAGTGCCCAGGAGACCTTGGACAGCTCACGCTCGATCAGCGCCTGGACAGGTAATCCAGACCGCCACCGCCCACCTCTTCCGGCATGTTGAAGGCGTAGAAACCGGCGGCAATGGCCTTGCCGCGAATCTGCGCTGCCAGCTCCGGGGACACTTCGTCGGCGGCATCGACTTCATCTTCATAAGGCAGCAATTCCTTGGTGACGAAACTGCGTACCGCGTCCACCAACATTTCTTGTTCTTGGGTCAATTGGAAATTCATGGTGCTACCTGTTGTTCGTTTACAAATAATGATTGGCGAAGCTGAAGGTGATCGCTGGCAAGCCAGCTCCTACAGGTCGGCTCGGTTTATCGACCGATGAAGCGTGGCGGGCGTTTTTCCATGGCGGCGCGCAGGGCTTCGCTGCCGTCTTCGCTGCGGCCGCACAACAGGCCGGCGGCCAGTTCCGCTTGCAGTTGCTGAGGCAGGCTGCGGTCGGCGCCTTCGCGCATGAGTTTTTGGTCTGGGCGAAGGCAAAGGTCGGCCCGGCTGCCAGGCGTGTGGCGAGTTCGCTGGCGACGGTTTGCAGTTGATCGTCGGCGCAGACATCGCTGACCAGACCGGCGTTGAGGGCACGGTCGGCGCCCCACAATTCGTCGAGGAACAACAGGCGCTTGGCCTGCTCGGCGCCGATCAGCCGTGGCAAGTGCCAACTGGCGCCGGCGTCCGGCGAGTAGGCCATGCTGGTGTAGCCGGCCTTGAACCGCGCCGATTGCCCGGCGATACGCAGGTCGCAGCACAGGGTCAGGTCCATCCCCGCGCCGACGGCGGTGCCGTTGATGGCGGCGATGGTCGGTTTTTCCAGGCTGTACAAGCGGGTCATCAGGGCATGGGCGGTTTCGGTCCAGCCGTAGCTCTCCAGCGCGCCACGGGCTTCGGCGGCAGCCCATTCGTCAAGGTCGGCGCCGGCACAGAAACTACGCCCGCTGCCGGTCAGCACCACTACACGGACCGCAGGATCGGCGTTGTAAGTGTCGAGCAAGGCGTGCAGATTTTTCAGCGTCGGAATGTCCAGCGCATTGCGCTGAGCGGTGCGATTGAGGGTGATCCAGGCAACGCCTGCTTCGACCTGACTGAGCAGAGAATCATGAGTAGTCATGCGAGTCCTCGAATTATTGTGATTGGTCTGAGGTGATGCGACTTGAGGCCATACTAAACGAGTGTTCAGTAAGGCGGCAATTGGTGATGAAATAGGCTGTAACAGAGTGAAATCGTCGTTATGTTGTTGGTTTTAAAGGATTTTTAATTGCGCGGGGTTTATTTCCAGATAACTCTGTTACAACTTCGAACAACTGCCCTCCCTGTAGGAGCGAGCACGCTCGCGATGGTCGTCAACGAAAACGCGGGCTGCCTGAATCCCCGTGGCGCCCGAACCTCCATCGCGAGCAGGCTCGCTCCTACAGAACGGCGAAAACAACTGTGGGAGCGGGCTTGCTCGCGAAAGCGGAGTGTCAGTCACCAACAGGGTTGACTGACAGGTCCTCTTCGCGAGCAAGCCCGCTCCCACAGGGTTTGCGCTTTTATAGGGAATTACGCGCTCGGCAGGCTCGGCGCCAACACCGCCTCACGCTTGCGATGGAACAGGAAGTACGCGCCATAGCACAGGGCAATAAAACCAAAGCCCCAATACAGCGACGGCCGCTGGGTTTCATCCAGTGCCAGGAATACGAACAACGAGCAGCACAGGGTGATGCACATCAGCGGCAGCACCGGAAACCACGGGGCGCGGTATTTCAGGTCGCTGAGTTTGCCGCCATCGCGCAGGTAGGCTTTGCGGAATTTGTATTGCGCCAGGGCGATGACAATCCAGGTCACGCTGCCGGACATGCCGCTCACCGCCATCAGCACCATGAACAGCGTGTCCGCCGCAACGAAACTGGTCAGCAGCGACACCAGGGCAAAGCACAAGGTGATGCTCAAGGCACGCAATGGCACGCCACGGTTGCTCAACACCGACAGGCTTTTCGGCGCCATGCCGGTTTTCGACATTGCCCAGAGGATGCGGGTCGAGGCGTACAGGCCGGAGTTGCCCACCGACAGAATCGCCGTGAGGATCACAAAGTTCATCAGATCAGCGGCAAACGGAATGCCAACCATGTCGAACACCTGCACGAACGGACTTTCCATCAGCCCTGCCTGCTGCCACGGCACGATGGCCGAGAGCACGATAATCGCCAGCACATAGAAGATCAGCACGCGGAAGACCACGTTGCGCACCGCACGCGGGATGCTTTTTTCCGGCTGGTCGGTTTCGCCGGCGGCCACACCCATGATCTCGCAGCCCTGGAAGGCGTAGACCACGGTCATCATCACCGCGAACACCGCCGACATGCCGTTGGGAACAGCGAATCGCCGATCAAATTGCTCATCATCGGCGCGGGTGCGCCACTGGTCAGCGGTATCGCGCCGAAGATCACCAGTACACCGACGACGATGAAACCGAGAATTGCCGCGACCTTGATCCCGGAGAACCAGTACTCAGCCTCACCAAAGGCGCGGGTTGCCATGGCGTTGATACCGAACAGCACCACCACGAACAGCGCCGACCAGTACCAGATCGGTATCGCCGGGAACCAGCGGGTCATCAGCATCCCTGCAGCGGTGAATTCCAGGCCGACGGTAGTGGCCCAGCTCATCCAGTACACCCAGCCGATCATGAACCCGGTGGC
This sequence comes from Pseudomonas sp. ERMR1:02, assembly GCF_002277815.1. GTDB lineage: Bacteria > Pseudomonadota > Gammaproteobacteria > Pseudomonadales > Pseudomonadaceae > Aquipseudomonas. The sequence continues at coordinate 275,003 of NZ_NKJI01000002.1, read as the reverse complement.
CGGGCCGATGAATTTGGTGGCGTGGGTCTGGAACGAACCGGACACCGGCATCTGCACCGACAGTTCGCCCAGGCAGACCATCACCAGGTACATCAGGAAACCGGCCACCAGATAGGCCAGAATCGCCCCCACCGGGCCGCCCTGGTTGATGGTCACACCGGAGCCCATGAACAGCCCGGTGCCGATCACGCCACCCAGGACAGCATGAAAATGTGCCGGCTTTTCAGGGCACGGGTCAGTTGGATGCCTTTGCGATCAGTGTTTTCGTTCATGTCGTCCCCTCAGTAGTCAGTGAGGGGAGCGGCGCACGACAGGCTGTCATGGCGCGGGGAAGGATCAGCTTTACGGCAATTCATTATTATTATCTCCAATAAGCTTCGAAGACCGCGCTGTGGCGGTTGCGTCGATTATTGGAAAGCCATGTAAGTTCGCGTTGAACGTAAAGATCGAAGTTGTACAAAGTCGTAACAAATTTGTTCGTCAGCCTTGTACATCAGCGCTGCAACAGATCTTCCAGGATTTGCAGCGCCCGTTGTATTTGCGCTTGAACGCTCGGCGCCAGTTCACGGATCGCCGGTTCGTCGGTGTCCAGCGCCGCTGTTTCCAGCCTTTGCAATACCGACGCCAATCCACGAAACCCCAGTGAATCGCTACTGCCGGCCAGGCGGTGCGCCAGTTGCGCAACCTCCGTGCAATCGTCAGCCTCGATCGCTTCGTCCAGTGCTTCACGGTGCTGAAGGATCGAGTGGCGCAACACCGCCAGCAGGCCCTGGACCTTTTGCTCACCCAGCAAGGTGCGATGGGTTTGCAGCAACGGCCAGTCCATCGTCCCGCCATCCACCAAGGGTTCCTTCACCGTTGCCCGTCCCGCCAGCACTTGCCGCAGGCTTTCCAGCTTCAGCGGTTTGGCCAGAATGCCATCCATACCGGCGTCCAGATAACCGCGGACCAGTGCCGGTTGTACGCTGGCGGTCAGGGCGAAAATGCGGGTCTGGCGATTCGGTCCGTCGGTGTTGCGGATCTGTTTGCACAACTCGACGCCGCTCATCCCCGGTAGATGCACATCCAGCAAAATCAGATCGAAAGTCCGCGCTGCGCACTGCACCAACGCCTGTTCAGCATCGATGGCCAGCCAAACCTGATGCCCGTCCCGTTGCAGCAGGCCCTCGGCCACTTCGCGGTTGAGCGCCACGTCCTCGACCACCAGAATGTCCAGCGCCGGGCCCGCCCCTGGAACCGGCGCTACGTCGATGACATCGCTGGCCGGCTGCAAGGTCAGTTCGAACCAGAAACAACTGCCGCGCCCGACTTCGCTGCTGACGCCAATGCAGCCACCCATGTGCTCCACCAGATGTTTGCAGATCGCCAGCCCAACCCGGTGCCGCCAAACGTTGCGCCACTTCTTCGCTGGCCTGGGTGAAACGCTCGAAAATCTTCGCCTGCATCGCCGGGGCAATACCGATGCCGTTGTCGGTGACACTCACCCGCAGATGCTGCCCGCACTGCCCTTCAGGCTCAGTGAGTAACGCCACCTCTACGCTGACTTCGCCGCCTTCGGTGAACTTGATCGCATTGGCCAGAAGGTTGCTAAGCACCTGCCGCAAGAATTGCTCGGCGCCATGATGATGTTCGGCCACGCGCTGATCGACCCGGCAATGCAGGAGCGTGTCGTTGTTCAGCGCCTTGGGTTCCAGCAGGGTCAGTACTTCATCCAGCAATTGGCGAATCGAGAAGTTCACCGGCTCGGGCAGGCTCGCGCCCTCCTCCAGTTTGGCGAAATACAGCACTTCATTGAGGATGCTCAGCAAGCCCTCACCGGCCTTGTGCAAGGCATCCAGACGTTTGCTGTCCTGCTGATCCAGGCTGGCACCGCGCAGCAATTCGGCCATGCCGAGAATGCCGTTGAGCGGCGTGCGCAATTCGTGACTCATGGTCGCCAGAAACCGTGACTTGGCCTGGTTGGCCGCTTCGGCTTCGTCCTTGGCGCGCATCAGGCTCGCTGTGCGCCGCTCGACCCTGCGCAGCAATTCATCGCGATTGTCCTGCAAGGCCAGGCGATCGGTTTCCCGGCGGTCGATGTCACTGAGGATCGCCCGACGCATGTCATCCAGAGCGTGGGCCACGGTGTCGATTTCGTCTTCCTGCGCGCTGCGCCGCTTGTCCAGACGCAGCGGCTCGTGCCATTGGCCGGCGGCAATGCGCCGGGCGAATTCGGCCATGACTTGCAGGTGGCGGGTGACCAATCGATAAAACAGACCAGAAAGCGCCACCGCCAAACCGCAAAGAAACGCGCCCATCCACAGCAGGTTGGTCAACCCGGAGGCGTACAGACGCTGATACACCGCACCCAGATCGGTGCTGACCTCCAGTTCACCGAGCTGGCGCAAAGGGCCGGATGGTGGTTGGTAGTCCAGGGCAAAACGCTCGATGCGCAGCGGTCCGACCGGGTCGCGATTGCCTTGCAGCAAGTCATAGTCCGGACTGGTCAGGTGCACTCGCGCCACGTCGGAAAAATCCACCAGACCGCGCAATTGCACGTTCAACTGTTCCTGGTTCAGATCCCAAAGGCTGCGCTCCAGGCTCGCCAGATAGCCGGCACGGATCAGCTCCATGCGCGAGTCGATCTCACGCATTTCCCGGCGGTACTCGATATACAGCTGCACGCTGCTGGCCAGCACGGTGAAGCACAGACTGAATAACAGAATGAACAGCAGCAGGCGCCGCAACAGTCCACCGGGGCGTGCGCGAATCATTGTGCGTCGGCCGGCAGGTTGATCATGTCGCGATAGGTGACTTCGCTTTCATTGAGCAGGCGCTCGATATCGCCGGCATCGACCATGCGTTGCAATTGCGCGTCGATCTGCGGCATGCGTTTGGCCAGCGGCGAACGACGCGAAACCGCCAAGCGCAAATAATCCACGCTCAGGGCCTTGGGCAAGGCGACGATGTCTTGCGCGCCGGGCAGGTTTTCCACGTACAGCTGACCGGTACGACGTTCCTGGGTGATGAAGTCGATGCGCCCGCGAATGAGCTTGCCGAAATTCTGGCGACTGCCTGCGACCCATTCGATGTTGTTGTTTTGCGCAACCATGCGATCGAACTCCACGCCGTAGCTTTCACCGAACAGCAAACCGCCACGGTAGTTGGCCAGATCCTGCACCTGTTCGAACTTCACCGGGTGTTGGCGATTGATGAACAAAGCGACCTCTTCACGCAGCACCGGCACCGTGGAAAACAGCATGCTTTGTTCGCGCTGCGCGGTGCTGTAGGCCAGCACCACGTCGACCCGGCCTTCGGCGGCATCAAGCAGGCAGCGCTTCCAGTTGCCCAGCACCACGACCTCGACTTCGTAGCCCAATTCACCAAACAACTTTTTCACCACGCTAGGCGCCAAGCCACGGACCTGTTTGCCGTCACTCCAGGAAATCGGCGGGTACACCGGGTAATCGCAATAACGCACTTTTTCGGCCGACAGCGCATGGCCGGTCACCAGCGCGAGCATCAGCCAGAGCAGTCGCCTCACAACGTTCACGCTGCCAGGCTGGCCGTGAACAGGTAGCCGGCGCCGTGAATGGTGATGATCAGCTGCGGTTCGGCGGGGTCGTCATGCAACTTGCGGCGCAAGCGGCCCACCAGCACATCGATGGATCGGTCGTTGGGCACCCATTCGCGGTTGCGGATCTGGTCCATCAACTGATCCCGGCTCAGGGTGTGGCCGCTGTTGCGCAGGAACACGCTGAGCAACTGATATTCGCCATGGGTCAGCAGGGTTTCGCTGCCAGCCGGATCGATCAGGCGCCGGCGATCGGTGTCCAGCGCCCAATCGGCAAATTGTTTGACCGGTTTGGAGACAGGCACAACGGGCGGCGGAGATTGCGCATGCCGAACCCGGCGAATCAGGTTTTTCGCCCGGGACACCAGTTCCCGTGGATTGAGGGGTTTGATGACATAGTCATCGGCGCCGCATTCGAGGCCGACGATGCGGTCGATTTCGTCGTTGCGCCCGGTGATCAGGATGATCCCGACTTCCGAGCGCACCCGCAGTTCGCGGGTCAGGGTCAGGCCGTCCTTGCCGGGCAAGCGGATATCGAGCATGACCAGGTCCACTGTCTGGCTGGCCAGGAAGGTTTCGGCCAGTTCCGCCGTGGCGGCGCAATGAACGTCGTAGCCTTCCTGGGAAAGATAGGCATGCAACAGATCGCGAATCAGCGGATCGTCATCGACGATCAGTACCCGAGGAGTCATTGCTGGGTGTCCTGCACAGGCCCGAAGGCGTATTTCTTATTAGAGTGTTTTGTTGCATTAGTGCCAGAGAGTAGCCACTGCTGAACGGACGATCAACAGCTGCTCGTCTGCACGCAGCTTGTCTTTACGCAGCCTGTCGTTACGCAAAAGCGCTGGCGACCGCCGGCCTGCAAACCGTCGACCCAGGCCTCGCAAATCTGGATGCCCTGCTCCGGGGTGAAGGTGCCAGGGTTCAGACCCAACTCCAGCCACAGGCCATCGAGCAAGGCACTGAGGCTGATCGCTGCGAGATCGGCGTCGAAGTTTTCCCAGCCCTCTTCCTGCGCCAGTTCCATCAGCACCTTGCGCAAGATGCCGCGGTACTCGCCATAGGAATGATCGTGAGCCTGGTTGATCGCCTCGGCGGTTTTCACCGCGCCCCAGAACGCCAGCCAGGCGTCGATCAGTTGCGGATCGAGCAATTCGGCGGAGAACGAACCACGGAAAAACGCCGACAACCGCTCGCGGCATTGGGTGCCGCCTGTTCCATGGCGTCGCGCAATAGGGTCATGACCCGTCCGGTGATCGCCATGTAGGCCTCGGCCACCAGCTCGTCCTTGCCGGAATAGTGATGGCTGATCAGGCCTACAGACACACCCGCCTCGGCGGAAATCTTGCGGATCGAAGCGCCCTGAAAGCCATGACGCTTGAGGCACACCAGCGTCGCTTCGATCAGATTGGCCTTGCGCAACTCCGGTTCCATGCGGGAAAAACGGGCTTCCTGATTCATGGGCGACATGCTCCTGATTCAATCATTGAGGCTCGCGTAAAGCCTGCGAGCTGAACGACTGTACAGCAAGAGCGAATGTTGCGTACACCCCAGCTCCTGTAGGAGCGAAGCTTGCTCGCGAAGAGGCCGGCAGCTTCAACATCGCTGTTACCTATCACACCGCTTTCGCGGGCAAGCCTCGCTCCTACAGCGAAGGCGTCAGCCCATTCAACACAGGGTCCCGATCAATCCCGATACCCCGGCGCCACCCGATCCAGCAATCTAAACATCGCAGCCCATGCCAACTGCATCGCATCCGGATCGCTCAGCTCGCCGTCATCCAGTGGTCGGCCAGGATCATTGAACTGACGCTCGGTGTGTTCGCAGACCTCGGCTGGCGGCAATACCAACTCCCCGGCAGCCTGCGCCGCCAGCTGGATTTCGCAGGCTTTCTCCAGGTAATACATGCGAAAAAACGCCTGGCTCACGGTTTCGCCTACAGTCAGCAAACCATGGTTGCGTAGCATCAACACCGGTTTATCCCCAGATCCTGCACCAGTCGCTGCTGCTCGCTCATGTCCAGCGCCACGCCTTCGTAGTCGTGATAAGCAACGCGCCCGTAGAACTCCATGGAAATCTGATTGACCGGCAACAACCCGCACTTCAACGCGGCCACCGCGCATCCGGATTTGGTATGGGTATGCAGCACGCATTGCGCATCTTCACGGGCCCCGTGAATCGCGCTGTGAATCACAAAACCGGCAGGATTGACCGGATAAGGCGACGGTTCAACGGCCCGGCCATCCAGATCAATCTTCACCAGATTGGACGCCGTGATCTCATCGAACATCAGCCCGTAGGGGTTGATCAAAAAGTGATGCTCAGGCCCCGGCAAACGCACCGAGATGTGGGTGAAGATCAAATCGCTCATGCGGAAATGCGCAATCAGGCGATAACAGGCCGCCAGTTCTTCACGCAGGCGCTGCTCAGTAGCGCTACGCACAGTCAGGTGGGTGACGATCTCATTCATTGTTGTAGTTCTCTAGGTGGATCGGCTGGCAGACAGTACGGCTGGACGTGCGCAGACGTCCAGCCGCGTTCGATTATTATTTACTGGCCCAGGCGTTGAAGCGCTCTTCCAGCTCTTCGCCATGATCAACCCAGAAACCCACGTCCATCGACAGCGCGCCCTTGAGGTTCTGCGGCGCGGTCGGCACCCATTGCGCCAGTTTGTCGTCCAGTCGTGCGGCGGCCTCGGTGTTAGTGGGGCCGTAAGGAATCTGCTTCACGTAGTTGACCTGGGCATCCGGCTGATTGGCGAAGGCGATAAAGCGCTGGGCCTGATCGACATGTTTGGAGCCCTTGATGATCGCCCAGTAATCCATGCCATACAGGCTGCCGGGCCATACCAGCCCCAGATGACTGCCGTTTTGCGCCGCCGAAGCGATACGTCCGCTATAGGTCGAGGTCATCACCACGTCGCCGGCAGTCAGCCATTGCGGCGGTTGCGCGCCAGCCTCCCACCACTGGATGTACGGCTTGATTTGATCGAGTTTGGCAAACGCCCGGTCTACGCCTTTGGGCGTGTTGAGCACCTTGTACACGTCCTCGACTTTCACCCCGTCAGCCAGCAACGCGAATTCCAGGTTGTACACCGCGCGTTTGCGCAGTCCGCGTTTGCCGGGGGTTTTCTGTACGTCCCAGAAATCTGCCCATGAGGTCGGGGCCTGGGCCAGTTTTTCGGTGTCGTAGGCGATCGCCACGCTCCACACCAGGGCCGCCGAACCGCACTCCTGCGCCGCCTCGGGGATCAGCTGATCGGCGTGGCCGACGCGTTTCCAGTCCAGCCGCTCATACATGCCCTCTTCGCAACCGCGCATCAGGTCCGGGCCTTCGATCTGCACCACGTCCCAGTCGACGTTGCCGGTGTCGACCATGACTTTGATCCTGGCCATCTCGCCGTTGTACTCGCTCTGGATCACTTTGCTTTGATCCACCACGCTGAAAGGCTGGAAAAACGCCACGTCCTGGGCTTTTTGGCCGGCGCCGCCGTAACCGACCACCACCATGTCCGATGCGGCCTGAGCGCTGCCCAGGCCCATGGCCAGGGACAATGCCAAGGGATAAAAACCGTGCTTGAGCGTATTCGATTTCATCAATGGTTCCTCGTGCAGGTGCCATCGGGGGTGCACGCCCGTCTGGCCCTTTTTTATTGTTAGTGAGGCTTTTTGTTTATGGTGCGGCCCCAGGAGCGGGCTCGAAACAAAACTACTGCAAGCGATAGTAAAAAAACAAGTTGATTTTTTACTGCCGGTAAATTTCTATAGCGCAATAATAACTACGCCGAAAACCTGCTACCTCTGTAGGAGCGAGCTTGCTCGCGATGGACCTGAGGGCGACGCGTTTATCCAGACAACACGCGTTATCGTTAACGTCCATCGCGAACAAGCTCGCTCCTACAGGTCAGCCTGCCTGGAGTATCCGCACCATGTCGACGCCGACACCTGCCTTTGCGCACCTGTTCGAACCCTTGCAGATCCGTGGCAAGCGCCTGAAAAACCGTATCATGTCCAGCGGTCACGACACTTCAATGCCCACCGACAACATGGTGAACGAGCAACTGATCGCCTATCACAGGGCGCGTGCCGAAGGCGGTGCCGGGTTGATCGTGCTGCAAGTGGCCGGCGTGCATGACAGCGCGCGGTACACCTCCCATGTGCTGATGGCCACCGACGACGCCTGCATCGATGGCTACCGGCAAATCGCGCAAACCTGCCATGCCCACGGCACCGTGGTGCTGTCCCAGGTGTTCCATCCGGGGCGGGAAATCATGGAGTCCAGCGATGGCCTGCTGGCGGTGGCCTACTCCGCTTCGGCGGTGCCCAACGAGCGATTCCGGGTGATGCCACGCGCGCTGGATCAGGCGATGATCGACGAGATTGTCGCCGGTTATGCCGCTGCCGCCCGGCGCCTGCATCAGGCAGGAATTGACGGCGTCGAAGTGGTGGCCAGCCACGGCTATCTGCCGGCGCAATTCATCAACCCGCGTGTCAACCGCCGCACCGATGGTTACAACGGTGAATTGGAACAGCGCCTGCGTTTCCTGCGTGAAATCATTGCGGCCGTGCGTGCCAGTACCGACGAAGAGTTCATCATCGGCCTGCGCATTTCCGCCGACGAGCGTGACCCTGAAGGCCTGACCGAAGACGAATCCCTGGCGGCCGTGCAGTCGCTGCAGGCGCGACTGGATTACGTGCACATCGTTGCCGGGACCTCGGCGTCACTGGGTGGCGCGGTGCATATCGTGCCGCCGATGGCGATTGAAGCGGCGTATCTGGCCAAGGAGGGAGGGACGTTCAAGGCCAGCCTGAACATTCCATTGTTCGTCACCGGGCGTATCAACCAGCCCCAGGAGGCCGAGCTGATGATCGCCCGTGGTCAGGCCGATGTCTGCGGCATGACCCGGGCGCTGATCTGCGACCCGCAAATGCCCAACAAGACCGGCACCGGCCATGTCGAAGACGTGCGCGCGTGCATTGCCTGTAATCAGGCGTGCATCGGGCACTTCCACAAAGGACTGCCGATTTCCTGCATCCAGCATCCGGAAACCGGCCGTGAACTGATTTTTGGGCAACGACAGGCGGCGAAAACCCGCAAACGCATCATGATTGCCGGCGGCGGTCCTGCCGGCATGAAAGCCGCCGCCGTTGCCGCCCAACGCGGGCATGAGGTGACGCTGTATGAAGCCAGTTCGCAACTCGGCGGCCAGGTGCTACTCGCGCAGTTGCTGCCACGGCGCAGCGAGTTCGGCGGCGCCAGCACCAATCTGCAACGGGAAATGGAATTGGCCGGGGTGCGCGTGGTGCGCAACACCCGAGTCGACCGTGCGTTGGTGGAGCAGGAAAAACCGGACATGGTGATCGTGGCCACCGGCGCCGAACCGTATTGGCCGCACTTCGAGCGCGGCGGCGAATTGCAGGTGGTGGATGCCTGGCAGGTGCTGCGCGACGAGGTGCAGATCGGCCGTTCGGTGGTGGTGGTTGATTGGCGCTGCGACTGGATCGGCCCCGGCATCGCCGAGCGCCTGACCCGTGCCGGGCATCAGGTGCAACTGGCGGTCAACGGCACCCATTGCGGGGAAAACCTGCCGCTGTATGTGCGTGATCAACTGGCCGGCGAACTGCACAAACTTGGTATTCCCATCACCCCTTATGCACGGCTGTACGGCTGCGACGACAACACCGTCTACCTGCAACACACCGCCAGTGGCGAACCGATGCTGCTGGAAAACATCGATACGCTGGTGCTGTGCCAGGGGCATCAGCCGGTGGATACGCTGGGTGCCGAGTTGCAAGGGTTGGTGGAATACCGCCGTATCGGTGACTGCCTGGCCCCGCGAACCGCTGAAGAAGCGATTTATGAAGGCTTGAAAGTCGCGTGGGAGCTTTAAGGCTGTTTATACTCCGGGACCTTAATGGCTAACACCAACCCTGTAGGAGCGAGCTCTGCTCGCGATGAACCCCAGAACACCGCTGGGTGTCAGGCTTTCAGCGTTATCGTTAGCGACCATCGCTAGCAGGCTCGCTCCTACAGGGATTTGCGCCATTCCCCCCGGTTCGGAATTGACCATGAGCAACAGCAGCGCGACACAGCCCGCAACCGGCACCGCCGAACCGCATTTCCTCGGCACACGCATTCGCGGCCTGCGCAAGCGCCGGGGCATGACGCTGGCGGAGCTGGCGCAACAAAGCGAGCTGACCGCCGGCTACATCAGCCAACTGGAACGCAACCTCGCCTACCCGTCGATCCCGGCACTGTTCAATATCGCCCGCAGTCTCGGGGTGACGATCCAGTGGTTCTTCGCCAGCGAAGCCAACACCAATCCCGAAGACGATGGTGTGGTAGTGCGCAAGAACAGTCGCCTGAGCGTGCATTACGAGGACGGCATCGTCGACCAGTTGCTGACTCCGACACCCAACCGGCAACTGGAAATGCTCCACTCCCGTTTCCCACCGGGCACGTACAGCCAGCAAAGCTACAGCCACGAAGGCGAAGAAGCCGGTTATCTGCTGTCGGGCAGTTTCGAGTTGTGGGTCGGCGAGCGCTACTTTCAGCTCAACGAAGGCGACAGCTTCAGTTTTTCGAGCCAGGAACCACACCGCTACGGCAACCCCGGCGATGTGGATGCGGTGGTGATTTGGGTGATCACCCCGCCGACCTTCTAACGGCGCCCACGGCCACCGGATTGCGTTGTGCTCACTCGTTTCAGCGTGTCGCTGGGCAACTCCTTGAACAGCGCGCGATAGCTGCTGGAAAACCGGCCCAAATGCCAGAACGACCAGTGCATCGCCACTTCGGCGACGGTGGTTTGCGTCGGCGTGCGGCTGAGCAATTCTCGGCGGGCGCTGTTGAGTCGGCGCAGGCGCAGCCATTGGGTCGGCGCCATACCGGTGTAGGTCTTGAACGCATGCTGCAACTGGCGCAATGAAACCCCGGCGACCTGCGACAACTCCAGTAGATTGAGGTGTTCTTCCGGGGTGTCCGCCGCCCATTCCCCTACCCGCTTCATGATCGCCCGCTCCCCCGCCCGGCGCTGCAACGCGCCTTGATCGAGACAGACGCAAGCGTTGTCGAGGATGAACAGGCAATCGTCCAGCAATTGCTCGGTCAGGGCTTCACGGCTCGGTGGATCGAGCGTCTGCGACAGCCGTGTCAGCGTGCCGCTGAGCCAACGGCTGAACAGCGCATTCTGCTGCGAATTGAGCGGCGCCATGAACAACCCTTCCAGCCTGGCAACGTCCAGTGCATGACGCTGGACAAACTCCGGCCCGAACACCACGGCGATTTCCTGATAGTTCTCCGGGGTAATCCAGATGTTGCGGCTTTCGCCATTCAACACGTACAGCGCGTTGTCACTGCGATCGAAACAGAACGCCAGCGAACCCTGCGGCGCGCTGAAATTCTGCTCGACCCGAGTGTTCATGGACTCTTCGTAAATCTCCACGCCCTGCAAATCCAGATAGCGCACCAAGCCTGCGAAATGCCCCGGCGACATCTGCTGATAATGCTGGACCCAACCCGGTGTGGCGCGGATTTGCTCGGCGACATCGGCGGTGTTGAAGGCTTGAACCTGTAGTGAATTGCACACTTTCACAAGGTCTGTCATAGCGTCTGTCATGGGTGATCTCGCGCACTCTTTTGGTGCGCTTAGTGCTGCTTAAAGTGGATAGATGGAACCGCAAGGCTCGCCCAAGATAGTCGTCAACGCGCTACAGGGGAAGTGCTCGGCGGATGAAACCGGCTGCTCCTGGCGTTAATAAAACCAATAACGAGGTCTTTATGAATGTCCCTTTCGATCAGCTGTTCACTTGGCTGAAAGATCACAAGATTACCGAAGTCGAGTGTGTCGTCAGCGATCTGACCGGCATTGCACGCGGCAAAATCGCACCCACCAACAAGTTCCTGCATGAGCGAGGCATGCGCCTGCCGGAAAGTGTGTTGTTGCAAACGGTAACCGGGGACTTTGTCGACGACGACATCTACTACGACCTGCTGGACCCTGCCGACATCGACATGGTCTGCAAGCCGGTTTCCGACGCCGTGTACGTGGTGCCTTGGGCCATCGAGCCGACCGCCATCGTGATTCACGACACCTTCGACAAGTTCGGCAACCCCATCGAACTGTCGCCGCGCAACGTACTGAAAAAAGTCCTGCAGCTGTATACCGACAAAGGCTGGAGGCCCATTGTCGCGCCGGAAATGGAGTTCTACCTGACCCAGCGCTGCGAGGACCCGGACTTGCCGCTCAAAGCGCCGCTGGGCCGTTCCGGTCGCGCGGAAAGTGGTCGTCAGTCGTTCTCCATCGACGCCGCCAACGAATTCGATCCGCTGTTCGAAGACGTCTATGACTGGTGCGAACTGCAAGGCCTGGACCTCGATACGCTGATCCACGAAGACGGCCCGGCGCAGATGGAAATCAACTTCCGTCACGGCGACGCGCTGGACCTGGCCGACCAGATCACCGTGTTCAAGCGCACCCTGCGTGAAGCCGCGCTCAAGCACAACGTCACCGCGACCTTCATGGCCAAGCCGATTGGCGATGAGCCCGGCAGCGCCATGCACATTCACCAGAGCGTGGTGGACATCGCCACCGGCCAACCGATTTTTGCTGACCAGAACGGCCACATGAGCGAACTGTTCCTGCACCACATCGGTGGTTTGCAGAAGTACATCCCCAAAGTGCTGCCGATGTTCGCGCCCAACGTCAACTCGTTCCGCCGTTTCCTGCCGGACACCTCGGCACCGGTCAACGTCGAATGGGGCGAAGAAAACCGCACTGTCGGTCTGCGCGTGCCGACCTCCAGCCCGGACGCGATGCGCGTGGAAAACCGCTTACCGGGAGCCGACGCCAACCCGTACCTGGCTATCGCCGCCAGCCTGTTGTGCGGCTACATCGGCATGGTCGAAGGCATCGAGCCGAGCGCCGCAGTCCAGGGCCGCGCCTATGAACGACGCAACCTGCGCCTGCCAATCACCATCGAAGACGCCCTGACCCAGATGGAAGAATGCGACACCGTCAGCCGTTACCTGGGCAACAAGTTCGTGCGCGGTTACGTCGCGGTCAAACGCGCCGAGCACGAGAACTTCAAGCGCGTGATCAGCTCCTGGGAGCGCGAGTTCCTGTTGCTAAGCGTCTAACCCCTCAAAAAAACAACAACTACCGATCGTTCCCATGCTCTGCGTGGGAATGCCTCAAGGGACGCTCCGCGTTCCAGCTCTGGAAAGGGACGCGGAGCGTCCCGGGCTGCATTCCCACGCAGAGCGTGGGAACGATCATTCAAAGAGGTGTCGATATGCGTCTATTGAAATCCGTGGTCCCGCTCGCGCTCGCAGCCTTGTTCAGCGCCGTCGCCCAGGCTCAGCCACAGGTCAGCGTCTACAACTGGACCGATTACATCGGCGAGACCACCCTCGCCGACTTCCAGGCCAAAACCGGGATCAAGGTGATCTATGACGTCTTCGATTCCAACGAAACCCTGGAAGGCAAACTGCTCGCCGGGCGCACCGGGTATGACGTGGTGGTGCCGTCCAACCACTTCCTGGCCCGTCAGGTGAAGGCCGGCGCGTTCCTGAAACTGGACCGCGCACAACTGCCGAATTTCAAGAACCTCGACCCGAAAATGCTCGCCCTGCTCGAGAAAAACGACACCGGCAACGAGCACTCGGTGCCGTACCTGTGGGGCACCAACGGCATCGGCTACAACGTCGACAAGGTCAAACAAGTACTGGGCATCGACCACATCGATTCCTGGGCAGTGCTGTTCGAACCGGAAAACATCAAGAAGCTCAGCCAGTGCGGCGTGTCGATGATGGACTCGGCGGATGAAGTGTTCCCGGCGGTACTCAACTACATGGGCATGGACCCGCGCAGCGAAAACCCCGAAGACTTCAAAAAGGCCGAAGCCAAGCTGCTGAGCATCCGCCCGTACATCACCTACTTCCACTCTTCCAAGTATGTCTCGGACCTGGCCAACGGTGACATCTGCGTTGCGTTCGGTTACTCGGGGGATGTGTTTCAGGCCGCCAACCGGGCCAAGGAAGCCAAGAACAACGTGAACATCGCCTATGCGATTCCCAAGGAAGGCAGCAACCTGTGGTTTGACCTGCTGGCCATTCCCGCCGACGCCAGCAACGCGAAGGAAGCCCACGCCTTCATCAATAACCTGCTCGACCCGCAAGTGATCGCCAAGGTCAGCGCCTCGGTGGGCTACGCCAACCCGAATCCGGCCGCCAAGCAGTACATGGATGCTGAACTGGTCAACAACCCCGAGGTTTACCCATCCCAGGAAGTCCTCGACAAGCTTTACATCTCGACCACGCCGCCGCAGCCGATCATGCGTCTGATGACCCGCTCCTGGAGCAAAGTGAAGTCCAACCAATGAACCAGTACACCCAGGAACATACGCACTCTTACTACGCCGCTTCTGCCCATGGCATGGCGCCCTTCCCCACCCTGGCCGAAGACCTGGTGGCGGATGTCTGTGTGATCGGCGGCGGTTTTACCGGCGTGAACACGGCGATCGAACTGGCCCAGCGCGGGCTGTCGGTGATCCTGCTGGAGGCCCGGCGGATTGGCTGGGGTGCCAGCGGGCGCAACGGCGGGCAACTGATTCGCGGGATTGGCCATGACGTCAGCGGTTTTACCCGATATGTCGGCGCCGAAGGCGTGCGGTATATGGAGCGCGCCGGCACCGAATCGGTGGAACTGGTGGGTCGGCGTATCCGTGAGCACGGCATCGATTGCGACTTGCGCTGGGGCTTCTGCGAACTGGCCAACACCCCGGCGCAGTTCGCCGGGTTGAAGGCCGAGCACGAAGAGCTGCTTGAGTCGGGCTATGCCCATGAAACCCGTCTGGTCGAACCCGGGCAGATCCGTGAGCAGGTGGTTAACGCCGGTGTGTATGCCGGTGGTCTGGTGGACATGGGCTCGGGCCACTTGCATCCGTTGAATCTGGTGCTCGGCGAAGCGCGTCTGGCGAAGTCCCTTGGCGTGCAGATCTTCGAACAAAGCCCGGTGCTGGAACTGATCCATGGCAGCACGGTGCAAGTGCGTTGCGCCGCTGGCACGGTACGCGCCGGCAGTCTGGTATTGGGCTGCAATGCGCATCTGGAAGAACTCGAACCGAAACTCAGCGGCAAGGTACTGCCGGCAGGCAGCTACATCATCGCCACCGAACCCCTGTCGGCGGGGCTCGCCGCGCAGTTGATCCCGCATAACCTGGCGCTGTGCGACCAGAAAGTCGGGCTGGATTACTACCGACTCTCGGCAGACCGGCGCCTGCTGTTCGGCGGCGCTTGCCATTACTCCGGGCGCGATCCACGGGACATCAGCGCTTATATGCGCCCGCAGATGCTCAAGGTTTTTCCGCAACTGGCGAATGCGCGCATCGACTATCAATGGGGCGGCAAGATCGGCATCACCGCCAATCGCTTCCCGCAGGTCGGACGCTTGAGCCAGCATCCCAATGTGTTTTACGCCCAGGGCTACTCCGGCCATGGCTTGAACGTGACGCACTGGTGCGCAAAATTGCTGGGCGAAGCGATTCATGCCGGACACAGCCAAGGGTTCGACGTATTCAGCGCCGTGCCGCACATGACCTTCCCCGGCGGCCGCGCCCTGCGCTCGCCACTGCTGGCCCTCGGCATGCTCTGGTACCGCATGCGCGAAATACTCGGCTGAGCCCCCGCAGATCGTTCCCACGCTCCGCGTGGGAATGCAGCCCGGGACGCTCCGCGTCCCTTTCCAGAGCTGGAACGCGGAGCGTCCCTAGAGGCATTCCCACGCGGAGCGTAGGAACGATCAGTAGCGGGGTTGATGAGCCCTTTGAGCCTTTCGATTTGCTCAATTGCAAGTCACTTCTATATTGAGGGGGTGCTCATCAATTCCTGAATCCTGTCGAGCCTGACCCATGGCGATGAGTGACCCACTGATCATCTGCGAGCACTGCGACAGCGTGTACGAGAAAGTCACGCTCGCCAAACATCAGAAAACCCTGTGCACACGCTGCGGCGGCGTGCTCCAGCGCTATAACGGTCTGACGGTGCAGCAGCGGCTCGCATTGACCTTCACTGCGCTGATGTTGTGGACTTTTGCCAATTTCTACCCGGTCATGAGCATCAGCCTCAAAGGCTTGAAAAACAGCGCGACGCTGTGGGATTCGGTGCTGGCCCTGAGTCTGGGTCCGATCACTTTCATCGCGATGGTGGCGGCGATTGCCATGATCATCGCGCCGATTTTCCAACTGTTGCTGCTGATCTGGGTCCTGAGTTTCGCCCTGAGCAATCGGCGCTCGCCGGGATTCAAGTTCTGCATGCGCTGGCTGGAAACCCTCAGGCCCTGGAGCATGCTGGAAGTCTGCCTGCTGGGGGCGATGGTCGCGGTGATCAAACTCGCCGGGTTGCTGGATGTGCTGCCCGGTATCGGTCTGTTCGCGCTGGCCATTCTCAGCCTGATGATGATCCGCATTGCCGGTCGCGATGTGCGTGATCTGTGGGACATCCCATGACAATACCTCCAGTCGCCAGCGATCTGAACCTGTGCCTGTGTCACACCTGCGGACTGGCCTGTGACATGACCCATGAACCCCATGAATGCGAGCGCTGTGGCGCCCCGCTGCACCGGCGCAAGACCAACTCGCTGACCCGGACCTGGGCGTACTTGCTCACCTCGCTGGTGTTTTACATCCCCGCCAATCTGTTGCCGGTGATGAACACCAAAATGGTCGGTAACGGCGCCGACAGCACGATTATGGCCGGTGTGCTGGATTTCTGGGAGCACGGAGCCTGGGACATTGCCCTGATCATTTTCATCGCCAGCATTGCCGTACCGGGCATCAAGTTCGTCGCCCTGACCCTGCTGCTGGTGACCGTTCAGCGCAACAGCCTGTGGGCCCGCGAAGAGCGCTCGAAGATGTACCGCTTCGTCGAGGTCATCGGTTATTGGTCGATGCTCGACGTGATCGTGGTCGCCCTGGTGGCCTCGCTGGTGAAATTTCAAGCTCTGGCCGATATCGAGCCGCGCCTGGGCATTCTGTTCTTTGGCCTGGTGGTGGTATTCACCATGCTGTCAGCGATGAGTTTCGACCCGCGTCTGATCTGGGATGCCACGGGCGAAGGTTCACATTTTGAGGAGGTCAAGGATGAAGCAACAAGCCATTGACGGGCCGCAAGCCCCTGGCCAGGCGCCCATCAAGACCCGCCGTTTCAGCGTGTCGCTGGTCTGGATCGTGCCGATCGTCGCAGTACTGGTGGGGATTTCACTGGTGGTGCACAGCATCATGCAGGAAGGGCCGACCATCACCGTCACCTTCAAGACCGGTGACGGCCTGACGGCGAACAAGACCGAGGTCAAATACCGCAACGTGGTGATCGGTCACGTCACGGACGTGGAACTGAGCGATGACCACAAAAGTGTCAATGCCACCATCAAACTAGCCAAGCAGGCGGAAACTTTTACCCGCGAAGACTCGCAATACTGGGTAGTGCGTCCGCGTATTGGCGCCGGTGGTGTATCGGGCATCGATACCCTGCTGTCCGGCGATTACATCGGCGCCGACATCGGCCAGGCCAATGCCCGGAAGAAGAACTTCAAGGGCCTGGAGAATCCACCACCCATTACTTACGGCGAACCAGGCAAGCGCTTCAGCCTGCGTACCCAGGACCTCGGGTCGCTGGATATCGGGTCGCCGGTTTATTACCGCAAGATTCCGGTGGGTCAGGTCGTGGCCTACGCCCTGGACCCCGACGGCAAAGGGGTGAACATCGATTTGTTCATTCATTCGCCCAACGACGCCTACGTCACCGAAAACACCCGTTTCTGGAATGCCAGCGGGATTGACGTGAACGTCGGCGCCAACGGTTTTGCGGTCAAGACCGAGTCCCTGTCCGCCATTTTGGTCGGTGGCATCGCCTTTCGCGCACCGGAATATAGCCCCAACGATAAACCGGCCCCGGAAGAGTATGCCTACGAACTGTTCGACGACCAGCAAAGCGCCCTCGCCCCACCCAATGGCAAGCCGCAGTTCCTGGCCTTGCGTTTCGATCAGGCACTGCGCGGGCTCAAGGTCGATGCGCCGGTGGAGTTCCTCGGCGTGGAAATCGGCAAAGTGGTGTCGGTCAATCTGGACTTCGACGCAAAAAAACGCAGTTTCCCGATCAACGTCGGCATCGTGATTTATCCGCAGCGTCTGGGTCAGGCCCACACCAAGATGCTCAAGGAGTTGAATCATGACCCTAACGATGAAGCCGCTGGCGTAAGGCTGATCGGAACGTTCATAGACAACGGCCTGCGCGCCCAGGCCCGAACCGGCAACCTCTTGACCGGCCAGCTATACATCGCACTGGATTTTACCCCAAAGCGGAGAAGGTTGCCTTCGATCCGAACGCCCGCCCGCCCAGCATTCCGACCGTTCCCGGCAGCCTCGAACAGTTGCAGGAAAAACTCGAAGCCATGGTCAGCAAGATCAATGCGCTGCCCATCGAGCGGATCGCCGGCAACCTGGACAGCAACCTTGTGGAACTGCGCAAAAGTCTGGGCAGTTCAACGCCAAGACTTTGCCTGGCGTGCAAAACACTCTGACTGACGTCAGCAAAACCCTGCAATCGGCCAATACGACGCTGCAATCTGCCAACTCGACCATTGCCGACGATTCGCCGCAACGGGAAAAACTGAATCAGACCCTGAACGAACTTGGACGCACATCGCGATCCTTGCGTGACCTTGCGGACTACCTGGGACGCCATCCCGAATCGCTGATCCGCGGCCGTCCGGAAAATGCCGCGCCCATGGATCTGCAAGGGCCACCGAGCAAATGACCACAGGAGCATCACCCATGGCTTTTCCGCTGAAGGTTACGTTGATCGCTGTGCTGTCATTGCTCGCCGCTTGCCGCAGTGACCCGATACAGTTCCACACCTTGACCCCGGCCCGGATGAGCGGCAATGCAAGGACCACTGCCGATATCCAGATCGAGAGCCTTATCGTCCCGCCCCAGGTCGATCGCCCACAGATTGTCGTGCGTCAGGGCAATACGGGCATGGCCATCCTCGAAACACAATGGTGGGGTGCAAGCCTGGTGGATGAATTGCGCAGTGCCCTGCTCGATCAGATGGTCAACAGCAATCCCCAACGCAAAGTCTCGGTGCGACTGGATGTACAGCGCTTCGATTCGATTCCCGGCCAGTACGGGCTGATCGATGTGAAATGGCGCCTGCGCACCGGCGATAACGCCCTATTGCCTTGCCGCAGCACGTTACAGACGCCTTCGGGTCCGTCCATCGATGATTTGGTGGCGGCACAGCAGAACAACGTCAAACGCCTGGCCGCATTGATCAGCCAGGCCGCCACAAGAACACAGCCGGGTTGCCCATCGGACTGATGGTCGCTCCCTTGCTCAACGGCGATCTACTTGGCGTAAGCCTGTGATTGCCTGCCACCCGCGGTGTATCTGTTAAAACGCGGCGGTGCTATCGCGAGCAAGCTTTGCTCCTACAGCGATGCGACCACCGCGGTGTATCTGTTGAAACGCGGCGATGCCATCGCGAGCAAGCTTCGCTCCTACAGACTTTTTGCATGCCACCGGAATACAAGTAAAAGATAACAATTACCAACAACTAACTCAGTAACAAGCACAAAGCACCTCACACTTTTTTCACAATCATTTCACCCCGCCAACATCCGCGCAGCTTTACTGTGCCCGCCAACACCGTTGTCAAATTAGTTTGGTTCTCAAGTCTGCACTGCGACTTGAATGCGA
The DNA here is from genome assembly GCF_002277815.1 of Pseudomonas sp. ERMR1:02. GTDB lineage: Bacteria > Pseudomonadota > Gammaproteobacteria > Pseudomonadales > Pseudomonadaceae > Aquipseudomonas. Next base: position 255,695 of record NZ_NKJI01000002.1, on the reverse strand, counting down.
CTGCGTGACAAAATTTCTGATTGCGCTTCAGCAGGTGAAAAACTTGGTCCACTCCTCAACGCGCAAATTGCCGCCGAACCTCGGCAAGGCAGGTCATTTAAAGCTACTGGTCGCTGTCATCGGCGTTCTGCTGATAACTGCGCTGGTGACAGGCTTTGTCTTGTGGCCAAGATCACCCATCAGCCTGGTTAACGCTCAACCATCAGTCAGGGCGCAAATGTTTCAAGGATGGGAGGCCGGCGAGATGGTCGTGTTGGTTCGCCATGCCGAGCGTTGCGACCGCTCCACCCATCCGTGTCTGGGGCCGGCGGACGGTATTACCCGTGCAGGCAGTGACTCCGCGCAGGCAGTGGGTCAAGGCCTGGTGAGTCTGGGGATGACTCAGGCCGACGTCTTGAGCAGCCCACTCACCCGCACTGCACAAACCGCGCATTACATGTTTGGCAAAGATGCCCAGACGCAAGAATGGTTGGCCGACTGTGGCAGCACTTGGCGTAACGACATTGTGGCGCACAAGCGTGCCCATCGAAATCTGGTCTTGGTGACCCATAGCGGTTGCATCAGCGATTTCGAAGCCATGAACGGTTTCAACCATGCGCCAAAAAGTGAATATGGCAGTTCGTTGTTTGTCCACGTTGATAAAAATGGTCAGCTTCAAGTGCTTGGCATTGTTAAAGCCGAGGATTGGAGTTCACTGCCATATAAATAGTGTTCAGCCTTAAATAAGCTCGACACTCACTCCTGAAATAGTTGCTAACAAATCATCAATGCCTGAGCACTAGATCTGGGTGACTCAGCCAGCTACATAGCGCTGCTAGAAGTTGTTCGTCTCCAACTAGAGCGATTTCGCACTCTACCTATCAAATCACTTACTCTGAGCCAAGGCCGACTCATGACGTCAAATCACCCGCTACCCGATCCTGTAGCCCCCTGACCCGTAGCCATCCGCGCAAAATGGTATTTGCAGAGCGCTGGGCCGTGCTTGCCTTGATGGCGGCATTCGTCGCGTTCTACTTGTTGCCGCTGATGAGCCATGGGCTGTGGATTCCCGATGAAACGCGTTATGCCCAGATCAGTCAGGAAATGTTGCTCAGCGGCAACTGGATCTCTCCGCACTTTATGGGGATTCGATATTTCGAAAAGCCGATTGCCGGTTACTGGATGATCGCCATTGGCCAGGCCGTGTTTGGCGACAACCTGTTCGGGGTGCGTATCGCCTCAGCACTGAGCACCGGACTGAGTGTCTGGCTGGCTTACCTGATAGCCCGTCGATTCTGGAATGATCCGCGCAAGAGCTTTGCCTGTGCGCTGTTTTATATGAGTTTCGGTTTGATCGCCGGCCAGGCCGGATATTCCAACCTTGATCCGCAATTCACCCTCTGGGTCAACTTGAGCCTGGTCTCACTTTGGTTTGCCATCGACGGCCGCACCACTCGCAGCCGGCTGAGTGCCTGGGTTCTATTGGGAATTGCCTGCGGCATGGGTTTTATGACCAAGGGTTTTCTCGCCTGGCTGTTGCCGGCACTGATCGCCCTGCCCTATATGGTTTGGCAGCGTCGCGTTAAAGAATTGTTACGATACGGCCCGCTGGCGGTGGTTGTCGCGGCAGTGGTCTGCTTGCCTTGGGCAATTGCGATCCACCATCAGGAGCCGGATTTCTGGAACTTCTTCTTCTGGAATGAGCACGTACGCCGGTTCGCCGCCGATAATGCGCAACACGCTCGTCCATGGTGGTTCTACCTGCCGTTACTAGTCGCCTCGAGCTTGCCCTGGGCTGCGTTGTTGCCAACGACCTTCATCCAGTCCTGGAAAAACAAGCGCCAGCCTGTGTTTGGCTTTCTGTTGCTCTGGCTATTGTTGCCGTTTATCGTTTTCAGCCTGAGCAGCGGTAAATTACCGACTTACATCATGCCTTGCCTGTTGCCCCTGGCGTTGTTAATGGGGCATGCGGTGATGGAACTGCTGCAACAGGCGCGAAGCCGGACGATTCGTGTCAACGGCTGGCTAAACGTTGTCGTCGCCACCCTTGCCTTGATTGCGTTGCTGTATCTGCAAAGCACCAAAGAGATCTACGAGAATACCGAGATGTTCAGCCTGTCCCTGGCGTTCATCGTGCTGCTCGGCTGGATCATTGCCAACGCTTTGCAGGTCCTGCGCCCATTGGAGTTGTGGGCAATGCCGGCCCTTGGCATCTGGCTGCTGGTGGCGCTGTTACCCGCAGCAATGCCACGTCAGATCGTCGATAGTAAAATGCCCGACCGTTTCATAGCCGAGCATCTGGACAGCCTGAACCAGACCACATCGCTGCTCAGCAACGACCTCGGTGCTGCCTCGGCGTTGTCCTGGCTGACAAAGCGTCCGCAAGTGGATCTCTACAATGTGATCGGCGAGCTGAAGTACGGCCTCGGCGATCCAGCCATGGCATCGCGCAAAATCACCAGGGAAAACGTCGGGCAATGGATGACCGAGGCCCGCAAAAAGGGCTCGGTCGGTGTGGTGATGCGGGTCAACAGTGTCGATGAAATTGAGGAAGTGGAACTGCTGCCCATCGACGGCAAACGTTATCAGCGTGGCAACCTGCAAGTCCTGATTTTCCCGCAAAGCCAACCCTGATAAGTCACCACCCTGTAGGGGCTGGCTTGCCAGCGAAGACGGTTAGTCAGTCGAAAGATATTTCGCCTGACAGGAATTCGCTGGCAAGCCAGCCCCTACAGGTCCGAGTTTTTCCCCGAATTATGTGTCGATGCCGTGCCTGCGCTTGGCTCACTTCCCCTCCCAGAACCATTGACTGACATGGATTAAACGTTTATTTAACGTTTTTTTCACATTCCGCCCTCTAAATTCGCCGCCCTTAAACATGCAAATGATTCCTATTGATCTACAATAATCGACGTCTTTACCGTCGAGTCTGCTTGCTCGATTCTAAAAAAACAGGAGCTTTCACCGCATGATGTCCCGTATCCCGTCTTTCCTGAAAAAAGCCCTGCTGGCGACCGCTCTAGTGAGTGCGGGCCATGTGTATGCAGCCGATAACGTCGGCATTGTGGTGTATAACGCGCAGCACGAAGGCCTGACCAAGGCCTGGGTTGAGGGTTTCACTCAGGAAACCGGTATTCCGGTCACCTTGCGTAATGGCGATGACACCGAAATGGGCAACCAAATCGTGCAGGAAGGCGCTGCTTCACCGGCCGATGTGTTCCTGACCGAAAACTCCCCGGCCATGGTCCTGGTGGACAACGCAGGTCTGTTTGCGCCGGTCGACAAAACCACACTCGAGCAGATCGATTCTGCCTACCGTCCAGCTCACGGCAAATGGGTGGGGATCGCCGCGCGTTCCACGGTGTTCGTCTACAACCCGAGCAAACTGCCTGAAGCCCAGCTGCCCAAATCGATCATGGACCTTGCCGCGCCGCAGTGGAAAGGTCGCTGGGGCGCGTCGCCGGGCGGTGCCGACTTCCAGGCCATCGTTGCCGCGATTCTGCAACAGAAAGGCGAAGCCGCGACCCTCGACTGGCTCAAGGCGATGAAAACCAACTACACCTCTTACCGCGGCAACAGCTCGGTGCTCAAGGCGGTCAATGCAGGGCAGATCGACAGCGGCGTGATCTACCACTATTACAGTCTCGTCGATCAGTCCAAGACCGGCGAGAACAGCAAGAACACCGCCCTGCACTACTTCAAGCACAAGGACCCGGGTGCGTTTGTCAGCATCTCCGGCGGCGGCGTTCTGGCGTCCAGCAAACACAAGGAACAAGCCCAGGCGTTCCTGAAATGGATCACCGACAAGGACGGCCAGGCCATCCTCAAAGATGGCAAATCGTTTGAATACGCCGTGGGCAAGAACGCTCAATCCAACCCCAAACTGGTGCCTTTGCAGCAGCTCGACGCACCCGCTGTCGATGCTTCGAAACTCGACAGCAAAAAAGCCGTGGAGCTGATGACTCAGGCGGGACTGCTCTAATTGATGCCTGAATCCTTACCGGCGGGTGTTATAGACACAACACCCGCCAACCTGCGTCGACGATCACGGGGTATTTTCGCGAGCCGCGGTGGCGCGTGGGTGGTCGGTTTATCGGTGCTGGTTTCATTGCTCGCGCTGCTGCCCATCGCCTTCGTCATCGGCGTGTACCTGCAAACCGGTTGGGCCACGCTGGCGCCGCTGGTGTTCCGGCCACGGGTTGGCGAATTGCTGGTCAATACCGTGCTGCTGGTGGTCATTACCGTTCCCTTGTGTATCGCGCTGGGGGTGACGCTGGCGTGGCTGACTGAACGCACCAATTTACCGGGACGGCGCTGGTGGTCGTTGCTGGCGACCGCGCCGCTGGCGGTGCCGGCGTTTGTGCACAGTTATGCCTGGGTCAGTCTGGTGCCGCCGATTCACGGTTTGTTTGCCGGCGTATTGGTCTCGGTCATCGCCTACTTCCCGTTTCTTTATCTGCCGGTTGCCGCGACATTGCGTCGACTCGATCCATCCATCGAAGACGTCGCCGAGTCCTTGGGGCTAAAACCCTGGGCGGTGTTTTTCCGCGTGGTATTGCCGCAATTGCGCCTGGCCATCTGCGGCGGCGCCTTGCTGGTCGGCCTGCACCTGCTGGCCGAATACGGCCTGTACGCGATGATCCGCTTCGACACCTTCACCACGGCGATCTTCGATCAGTTCAAATCCACCTTCAACGGACCTGCCGCCAATCTGCTGGCTGGCGTGCTGGCACTGTGTTGCCTGGCGATGCTGACCGCCGAATCCGCCGCCCGTGGTCATGCGCGCTATGCTCGCGTCGGTTCCGGCAGTGCCCGGGAACAACGGGTTGTCGGCCTGAACACCCCGGCAACGGTACTCGCGCTGGTCTTGCAGATCGTCACTTGCGCCCTGGCCTTGGGTGTACCGCTGATTACCCTGGGCAAGTGGCTGGTTGCAGGAGGCTTGCAGGTCTGGGACATGACCGAACTGTTGCCGGCACTGGAACAGACCCTGCTGTTCGGTGTGGCGGGCGCGGCCCTGACCACCTGCGCCGCCATCCCGATTGCCTGGCTGTCGATTCGCTCGCCCGGCCGACTGCAACGGCTGCTGGAAAGCTGCAACTACATCACCAGCTCCTTGCCGGGGATAGTCGTGGCCCTGGCCCTGGTCACCGTGACCATCCATTTTGCCCGGCCGATCTACCAGACCACGATCACCGTGCTGCTGGCGTACCTGCTGATGTTCCTGCCCCGCGCGCTGGTGAGTCTGCGTGCCGGCATCGCCCAGGCGCCGGTGGAACTGGAAAACATGGCTCGCAGCCTGGGCCGTTCGCCGGCGCGGGCGTTGTGGCTGATTACCCTGCGTCTGGCTGCTCCTGGGGCTGCTGCGGGCGCCGCGCTGGTGTTCCTGGCGATCACCAATGAACTGACCGCTACCCTGTTGCTCGCCCCCAACGGCACACGCACGCTGGCTACCGGATTCTGGGCCTTGACCAGCGAAATCGATTACGCCGCCGCGGCACCCTATGCCCTGATGATGATTGTGCTGTCGCTTCCGTTGACCGGAATCCTTTATCACCAATCCAAAAAGACGGCTGGCCGATGAACGCTCTAGAACTGCATTCGATCTCCAAATCCTACGGCGCGCAAAAAGCCCTGGAAAATGTCAGCCTTTCGGTGCCCACCGGCAGTCGCACGGTGATTGTCGGCCCCTCCGGGTCGGGCAAAACCACCTTGCTGCGGATGATCGCCGGCTTCGAGTTCCCCGATTCCGGATACCTGTCGCTCAACGGCCAGACCCTGGTCGACAGCACCCATGAGGTGCCGGCGCATCAACGCCTGATCGGCTATGTGCCACAGGACGGCGCGCTGTTCCCGCACATGACGGTAGCGGCCAACATCGGCTTCGGCCTGGCGACCACGGGCCGCGAAAAACAGGAACGCGTGGCTGAACTGATGGACAGCGTCGCCCTGGACTCGAGCATGGCCCAGCGCTGGCCCCACGAGCTGTCCGGTGGTCAGCAGCAACGGGTAGCCCTGGCCCGCGCCCTGGCGCAGCAACCGCGGCTGATGTTGCTGGACGAACCGTTTTCGGCGCTCGATACCGGCCTGCGCGCCAACATGCGCAAACTGGTCGCGCGATTGCTGGCGGAGGCCGGCGTCACCACCATCCTGGTCACCCATGACCAGAGTGAAGCGCTGTCCTTCGCCGATCAACTGGCGGTGATGCGCCACGGCCGGCTGGTACAGTCCGGGCATCCGTTGGATCTTTACCGCTACCCCGAGGATGAACAAACCGCTTTGTTTCTGGGCGACGCCGTGGTCATGCCTGCCCGGATCGAAGCCGGCTGGGCCCATTGCGATCTGGGGCGAATACCGGTCAACAACCACCGCAACAACAGCGCGGCGCAGATCATGCTGCGGCCCGAGCAATTGCAACTGGCCAGCGCCCTGCCCGATAGCGCGGAAGTCGCAGGTTGCCGCGCCGTGGTGACCGAACGGGATTTCAGCGGCAACACCTGCACACTTACGGTGGAGTTGCAGTCTTCGGCATCCGGTGAAGACTCGGGCCGATCACTGCTGGTGCGCAGTTCAGGCATGTACGCGCCACCGGCCGGCAGCGCCGTTCACGTCTCGACCATCGGCCATGCACACGTGCTGAGCGAGCCTTGAACCCCGTATTGCGCTGAAACTGACCCTGTCCCGTGGGCCCGCCGCCTCCCTGTTTGGGAGTCCGAACGCATTTCCCCTGTAGGAGCGAAGCTTGCTCGCGATGGACGTCAACGATGACGCTGCTAGCCCGGTACACCGCGGCGCTCTCAGGCCCATCGCGAGCAAGCTCGCTCCTACAAGGGTTACGAGACCAGCACAAGACCAGCATTACGATCAAAGATCGAAGCGATCCACCGCCCGACGCCGTTCGTTGTCATCGCGCACGTCGTAGTTGGCGGTCGTCTGGATGTTGCTGTGGTGGGCCAGTTTCTGCGCGATCGACAGATCGTGTTCTTCGATCACCCGGGTGATGAACGAACGACGGAAGTCATGGGGCATGATTTTCACCCCCACCTGCGCACCGCGCTGCCTCGCAATGTAGTAAATCGCATGTTTGGTAATGCGCTCGCGGGTGATGTGGCTGCCACGGCGAATGCGGTTGAACAGGAAGGTATCGTCCACTTCACCTTCCTTCAGTTGTGAACGACGAAACTCCAGCCAGGCATCGAGTTTGGCGAAGGCCCAGGCCGGGGCGTACTTGATCAACTGCTTGTTGCCCTTGGCCGTGACCCGCAGGCTGCGCTCGGTGAAATCAACCTGCTTCAGGTCCAGGTTCACCGACTCCGACTTGCGCATTCCCGAGCCATACAGAATCCCGATGATCGCCGCATCCCGCAGGCCCTGGGGGCGTGGATCGGCGGCGCAGACTTCCATCAGCTCCTGGATCAGCGTGCGGCGAAGATTGCGCCCCTGGGACAATCGGGTGCCGGCAATGCCCTTGACCGAGCGCATTTTCAACAAATGTTCCTGGCTGATCAGGCTCATGCGCCACGCTTCGTTCATCACTGCGCGCACCGCATTGACGTATAGCGACGAGGTATTGGGCGCATAGCCATCGGTGCGCAAGGTGGCCACCAGCGCGATCACATCCTCGGGCTGCAGCTCATGCCAGGGAATCTCTTCGATGTTCACGTCTTCGAAGCCCAGGCGGTCGGCAGCGTCCTGCAACACGTACCGCATGGTCAGTTGGCTGGACGGCGCCAATCGCGCCAGATACACGGTCAACGGGTTGGCCTTTGGAGTAAATGAATCAGCAACAGGTAAGTCAATCAAAACGACACGGCCTTGAGTGAAAACAGCTCAATGAAACAACTAAGGAGTGCAACATGGTTCACATGATAGTGATACTTCTGTGGGACTTGTCCGTCATCAGTCGCGATAAACGGTAGAAGTCTGAACAGTGGCTTAATAACTTGCAGATGAACGATTCGCCCACCGTTTTTTCATGTTCCTTTCACAAAATCGGGCTTACCCTCTTACGGATGCGGACAGCCTCGATGGGTTCCCAACCTGCCGTCCAAAGCAGGGAAAGTCAACCGATGCAAATTCTCACCAGTGTCTATTAACTGATTGATGCAGCTTCATTTTTATCGTCTACTCTGACATTGGATCCACGTTTTAGCCTCAAAGGCTATCCCTTTACAGCCCAGAGGTACCCATGAGTCAGGCTTTTCTTCCCTTCTCCCGCCCCAGTATCGGTGATGAGGAAATAGCAGCGGTAGAGCAAGTACTGCGTTCAGGCTGGATCACCACCGGCCCCAAAAATCAGGCCCTGGAAGAACACTTCGCCAACTATGTCGGTTGCCGTCATGCGGTGGCGCTATCCTCGGCCACTGGCGGGATGCACATCACTCTGTTGGCACTCGGCATCGGCCCCGGCGATGAAGTCATCACTCCGTCGCAGACCTGGGTATCGACCGCCAACATGATTTGCCTGCTTGGCGCAACGCCAGTGTTCGTCGATGTTGACCGCGACACACTGATGAGTGACCTGGCGAGCATCGAAGCGGCGATCACACCACGCACCAAAGCAATTATCCCGGTGCATTACGCCGGTGCGGCGTTCGACCTCGACCCACTGTATGCGCTGGCCGACAAACACGGCATTGCGGTGATCGAAGACGCCGCCCATGCCGCAGGTACCTTGTATAAAGGTCGCCACGTCGGTGCCAAAGGCACCGCTATATTTTCGTTCCATGCGATCAAGAACATGACCTGCGCCGAAGGTGCGATGTTCGTCAGCGATGATGAAGCCCTCGCCGCCCGGGTGCGCATGCTCAAGTTCCATGGCCTGGGTGTTGACGCGTACGACCGCCTGACCCATGGCCGTAAACCTCAGGCGCAGGTGGTAGAGCCCGGTTTCAAATACAACCTGGCCGACATCAACGCCGCGATCGCCTTGGTGCAACTGGAGCGACTGGACGAGATCAACGCCAAACGCACGCAACTGGCCAGCACTTACCTGCAGCGCCTTGAAGGTCTGCCGGTTCAACCACTGGCTATCCCGACCTATGCGCAACAGCACGCCTGGCATCTGTTCATCCTGCGCATCGATGCCGAACGCTGCGGGCTGGATCGCGAAGCGTTCATGAAAGCCTTGCAGGAACAGAACATCGGCACCGGCATTCACTTCATTGCCACGCACATGCATACTTACTACCGCCAGCGCTTCCCCGATCTTCACCTGCCCAACACCGAATGGAACTCGGCGCGACTGTGTTCGATCCCGTTGTTCCCCGACATGACCACCGATGACGTCGAGCGCGTCGTCGGTGCCATTGAAAACTGCCTGGACACACGCCTGTGAGACCCTACCCAATTAACCTCGTGTCGATCGTGATACCGGTCTACAACGAAGAAGCCAGCCTGCCGGAGTTGCTGCGTCGCACTGAAGCGGCGTGCCAGCAATTGCACCAGCCCTACGAAATCGTGCTGGTAGACGACGGTAGCCGTGACGATTCCGCGGACCTTCTGGAGCAGGCCGCCTCCCGCCCGGACAGCCCGGTGGTGGCGGTCATCCTCAACCGCAACTACGGCCAGCACGCAGCAATCATGGCCGGTTTCGAACAGTGCAAGGGCGACGTGATAATCACTCTCGACGCTGATCTGCAGAATCCGCCCGAAGAAATTCCGCGATTGGTGGCCCAGGCCGAACTCGGATACGACGTGGTCGCCACTGTGCGTAGCAACCGTCAGGACTCGGCCTTGCGCCGCTGGCCATCGAAGTTGATCAACCTGGCAGTGCAGCGCTCCACCGGCGTGGCCATGAGCGACTACGGCTGCATGTTGCGCGCTTACCGGCGCACCATCGTCGACGCCATGCTCGCCTGCCGCGAACGCAGCACGTTCATCCCGATCCTGGCCAACAGCTTCGCCCGTCATACCACGGAAATCCTTGTGACCCACGCCGAGCGTGAACACGGCGAATCCAAGTACAGCCCCATGCGCCTGATCAACCTGATGTTCGACCTGATCACCTGCATGACCACCACGCCCCTGCGTCTGCTGAGCATCGTCGGTTTCGCAATGGCCGGTTTGGGTGTGCTGTTCGCCATGACTCTGATCTTCCTGCGTTTGGTCTTCGGTGCCAGTTGGGCTGGCCACGGGACGTTCGTGTTGTTCGCCGTGCTGTTTGTTTTCACCGGTGGCCAGTTCATCGGCATGGGCCTGTTGGGTGAATACCTGGGCCGCATGTACAGCGATGTACGTGCCCGCCCGCGGTTCTTTATCGAAAAGGTTCTGCGCAGCCAGCCTGCCGCTTCTAATCCCGCTGTCACCGTTGACGGTCTTGTTTCCACTTCTTCAGATCAGGTTCTTTCATGAGCACAAAAGCAGTTGTCTTCGCCTATCACGATATTGGCTGTGCGGGTATCGAATCCCTGCTCGAGGCCGGCTTTGAGATCGCGGCTGTGTTTACCCACGCCGATGATCCGAAAGAGAACGCCTTTTACGGTTCCGTGGCACAACTGTGCGCACGTCATGGCATTGCAGTGCATGCCCCGGAAGATGCCAACCATCCGCTGTGGATCGAGCGCATCGCCAAACTCGATCCCGACTACCTGTTCTCGTTCTACTATCGCAACCTGCTGAGCGAGCCGTTGCTGGCCACCGCACGCAAAGGCGCGTTCAACCTGCACGGCTCGCTGTTGCCACGCTATCGTGGCCGCGCTCCGGCCAACTGGGTGCTGGTCAACGGCGAAACCGAAACCGGCGTGACCTTGCATCGCATGGTCAAGCGCGCCGATGCCGGCGCTATCGTTGCCCAGCAACGGGTGGCGATTGACCGCACCGATACCGCGCTGAGCCTGCACGGCAAACTGCGCGTGGCCGCCGCCGATCTGCTGCGCGATACCCTGCCAACGCTACGTCAGGGCAAAATCAGCGAAACGCCGCAGGACGAATCCAAAGCCACGGTATTTGGCCGACGCACCCCGGCTGACGGCAAACTGGTATGGAACAAACCAGCAGAAGAACTGTTCAACCTGGTGCGCGCCGTAACCCAGCCGTATCCAGGGGCGTTCTGCGCGGTAGGCGAACACAAACTGATCGTCTGGAGCGCCGAAGTCGCCCAAGGCAACGAAGGCCTGGCACCGGGCCGGGTCATCAGCGTCGATCCGCTGCGCATCGCCTGTGGCCAGGACTCGCTGGTGATCAACGCCGGCCAGCGCAACGAAAACGGCCTGTACCTGAGTGGCCCGCAACTGGCCAACGAACTGGGCCTGGTTGACGGCTCCGTGCTGCGCGGCGCCGAGTCCGGTCGCGCGCCACGTCGCACCCGCGTGCTGATCCTCGGCGTCAACGGTTTCATCGGCAATCACCTGTCCGAGCGCCTGCTGCGCGATGACCGCTACGAAGTTTATGGCCTGGACATCGGCTCGGACGCCATCGAGCGCCTGCGCAGCCATCCGAATTTCCACTTCGTCGAAGGCGACATCAGCATTCACTCCGAGTGGATCGAATATCACATCAAGAAGTGCGACGTGGTCCTGCCACTGGTGGCGATCGCCACACCGATCGAGTACACCCGCAACCCGTTGCGCGTATTCGAACTGGACTTCGAAGAGAACCTGAAACTGGTTCGCTACTGCGTCAAGTACAACAAGCGCGTGATCTTCCCGTCGACCTCGGAAGTCTATGGCATGTGCCAGGACAACAATTTCGACGAAGACAACTCCAACCTCATCGTCGGTCCGATCAACAAGCAGCGCTGGATCTATTCGGTTTCCAAGCAGTTGCTGGACCGCGTCATCTGGGCCTACGGCCAGAAAGGCCTGAACTTCACCCTGTTCCGTCCTTTCAACTGGATGGGACCGCGCCTGGACCGTCTGGACTCGGCACGTATCGGCAGCTCCCGCGCCATTACCCAGCTGATTCTGAACCTGGTGGAAGGCACGCCGATTCGTCTGTTCGACGGCGGCGAGCAGAAACGCTGCTTCACCGACATCGCCGACGGCGTCGAAGCCCTGGCGCGGATCATCGACAACGACAACGATGCCTGCAACGGCCAGATCATCAACATCGGCAACCCGGACAACGAGGCCAGCATCCGTCAGTTGGGCGAAGAGCTGTTGCGTCAGTTCGAAGCGCACCCTCTGCGTGCTAACTTCCCACCGTTCGCCGGCTTCCGCGATATCGAAAGCAAGGCGTTCTACGGCACCGGCTACCAGGATGTGTCTCATCGCAAGCCGAGCATCGCCAACGCCAAGCGCCTGCTGGACTGGGCGCCGACCGTGGAAATGAGTGAAACCATCGGCAACACTCTGGACTTCTTCCTTCGTGAAGCCATGCTCGAAATCGCGGACAAGCGTTGATGCAAGCAGGACTTCGTATCGATGTCGACACCTACCGAGGCACCCGTGAGGGGTGCCTCGGCTGCTGGAAATCCTTGATGAAGCACAGGTCAAGGCGACGTTCTTTTTCAGCGTCGGGCCGGACAACATGGGGCGCCACTTGTGGCGCCTCATCCGTCCGCAGTTTCTCTGGAAAATGTTGCGTTCCAATGCCGCAGGCCTTTATGGCTGGGACATTTTGCTGGCCGGCACTGCCTGGCCCGGCAAACCGATCGGCCGCGACCTGGGGCACCTGATGCGCCAGGCCCGGGATGCCGGGCACGAAGTCGGCCTGCACGCCTGGGATCACCATGGCTGGCAGGCCAATGCCGGGCGTTGGAATGACACTCGATTGATCGAACAGATTCGTCAGGGTGTGGATACGCTCAGCGACATTCTCGGGGAGAAAATCGAATGTTCGGCCGCCGCCGGTTGGCGTGCGGACGAACGCGTCATCGAAGCCAAGCAGGCTTTCGGCTTTCGTTACAACAGCGATTGCCGGGGCCAAAGCCTGTTCCGACCGATCCTGGCCGATGGCCGCCCTGGCGCGCCGCAAATTCCGGTAGACTTGCCGACGTTCGACGAAGTGGTCGGGCCGAACGTTGCCGCCAAGGATTTCAACGCTTTCATTCTCGACCGATTCACCCCGGAAAAACTCAACGTCTACACGATCCATGCCGAAGTAGAAGGGATTCTGATGGCCAATGATTTTCGTCACCTGCTGGCCGATGCGCGCCAGCGTGGCATTCGTTTTCAACCCTTGGGCGACCTGCTGCCCGAAGAACCCGGCAGCCTGCCGAACGGTCGCGTGGTGCGTGGCACCCTGGAAGGTCGCGAAGGCTGGCTGGGAGTGCAAGGCGCATGAGCAGACGCTGGGCATTGCCGTTGTTGCTGGTCATCATGGCGCTGGCGTACCTGCTGCCGCTGGGCAGCCACGGTTTATGGATTCCTGACGAAACTCGCTACGCCCAGATCAGCCAGAACATGCTCCTGAGCGGCAATTGGGTATCACCCCACTTCCTGGACGTGCGCTATTTCGAAAAACCGGCGGCCGGCTACTGGATGATCGCCCTCGGTCAGGCACTGTTCGGACAAAATCTGTTCGGCGTGCGCTTCGCTTCGGCGTTGAGTACTGGCCTGAGCGTATTGCTCTGTTACCTGATCGCACGCCGCTTGTGGAACGAGCCGCGCAAGAGCTTCGCCTGCGCGCTGCTGTACATGAGCTTCACCGTCGTTGCCGGCGCCGCCGGTTATGCCAACCTCGATCCGCAGTTCACGTTCTGGGTCAACCTGAGCCTGGTGGCGCTGTGGTTTGCACTGGACAGCAGCGGTCGCGGTCAGCGACTGATCGCCTGGGCGATGTTGGGGCTCGCCTGCGGCATGGGCTTCATGACCAAGGGCTTTCTCGCCTGGCTGCTACCGGTACTGATCGCCCTGCCCTGGATAATCTGGCAAAAACGCTGGCGTGAGTTGCTGACATACGGCCCGTTGGCGATTGTCGTGGCCATCATCGTCAGCCTGCCATGGGTCTTGGCGGTGCATGCCCAGGAGCCCGATTACTGGCGCTTCTTCTTCTGGCACGAACACATCCGCCGATTCGCCGGAGACGACGCCCAGCACGACGCTCCGTGGTGGTACTACTTGCCAATGCTGGTGGCATTCAGCATGCCGTGGGCGGCACTGTTGCCGCCAGCGTTGAAGCAAGCCTGGCAAACCCGGCGCCAGGCCAATATCGCCTTCCTGTTGTTGTGGCTGCTGATGCCGCTGTTCTTTTTCAGCCTGAGCAAGGGCAAGCTGCCGGCCTACATCCTGCCATGCCTGTTGCCCTTGGCATTGCTGCTGGGCCATGCATTGGCCGATCGCTTGAAACTGGAGCAAGGCCGCACTCTGAGGATCAACGGCCTGCTGAACCTGACCCTGGGCCTGGTCACCCTGCTGGCTCTGGTCTACCTGCAACTGAAAAAGCCGCTGTACGACCACGAATTGCACAACCTGGTGCTGGTGTTCATCGGCCTGATCGGCTGGATCATGGCTAACCTGCTGCAAGCCTTCCGTCCCGTGCAATGCTGGGCTGCAGCGGGATTCGGCAGCCTGATGCTGATCGGACTGCTGCCGGCCGGCCTGCCGCAATCAGTGGTCGCCAACAAGATGCCCGATCAATTCATCCTCGAGCACATAGCGGAACTAGACCAGACCCGGCAATTGCTGAGCAACGACCTGGGCGCGGCATCTGCCCTGGCCTGGCGCCTGAAACGCCCGGAAGTGGCGTTGTACAACACGATAGGCGAATTGAAATATGGTCTTGCTTATCCCGATTCGCTGAAGCACCGCGTCGATACCGACCATGTGCAGCAATGGATGCAGGATGCCCGTCAGCAAGGCTCGGTAGGCGTGGTCATGCGGGTCAAGGGTGACGACGAGCTGCAAGAGCTGGAAATGCTGCCCAAGGAAGGCAAGCGATACGAACAAGGCAACATTGTGATTTTGATCATTCCGCAGGCGGCGCCATGAGTCTGTTGTTGTTGCTGGCCGCCTGCCTGCTGACTTGCCTGGGCCAGATCGCCCAGAAGTACGCCGTGGAAAGCTGGCGTGGCCAGACATCGGGCTGGAGCGAGAAACTTCGCTCCCCATGGCTTTGGCTGGCACTCGCTGCGTTGGGGTTGGGCCTGCTGGTGTGGCTGCTGGTGTTGCAACGCCTGGAAGTCAGCATCGCCTACCCCATGCTCAGCCTCAATTTCGTATTGATCACTTTGGCTGCCCGCTTCGTTTTCCACGAACACATCGACCGCCGTCACTGGCTGGGTGTCGCCTTGGTGATCGGTGGTGTTGCACTGCTGGGGCAACACGCATGAACCAGCGTCGCGGTATCGCTTTCGCGCTGGGCAGCGTGCTGTTGGTCAGCACCGCTCAACTGGGCATGCGCTGGAGCATGAGTCGCCTGCCATCACCCGAACACTGGCTCGGTGCCGACTTCGACCTGGCGCCCATTGCCGTGGTGCTGGCGGCGATCCTTGCCTACGCCCTGTCGATGCTCAGCTGGCTCCTCGCCCTGCGGGACCTGCCCTTGGGTCGGGCGTACTCGCTGCTGAGCATCAGCTACGCGCTGGTGTATCTGGCTGCCGCCAGTCTGCCGCTGTTCCACGAAGATTTCAGTCTTTCCAAAAGCTCGGGGTGGCCTTGATCATCCTCGGCGTCATCACCATTAATTCTCGACCTGCTCGCGCGCCCGAACTCAGGAGTGCCTCATGAAATAAGTGTATTTGGTAGCGGTTATGTTGGCCTGGTCCAGGCCGCCGTTTTGGCTGAAGTCGGCCATGACGTGGTTTGCATGGACATTGACCAGAAAAAAGTCGAGCTGCTGCAGCAAGGCCACGTCAGCATTTTCGAACCGGGGCTGGCCAGCCTGGTGCGCGAAAGCCTGGACGCCAAGCGGTTGCAGTTCACCTCCGACGAAAAACTTGCCGTGCAACATGGCCAGGTATTGTTCATCGCGGTAGGCACACCGTCCCGGGAAGATGGCTCTGCGGATTTGCAGTACGTGCTGTCGGTGGGTGACGCCGTGGCGCGGCACCGTGAAACACCGGTGATCCTGGTGGAGAAATCCACGGTGCCGGTGGGGACCGGCGATACATTGCGCGCGCACATCGACAGCTGCCTGGTCAAGGCCGGACGCGAGCTGCAATTCGATATCGTCTCCAACCCCGAATTTCTCAAGGAAGGCTCGGCCGTGTCCGATTGCCGGCGTCCGGACCGCATCATCATCGGCTGCGAAAGCGATGAGGTGCGCGACGTGATGCGTGACCTGTACGCGCCGTTCAACCGCAACCATGACCGTGTCATGTTCATGGACCTGCGCAGCGCCGAGCTGACCAAGTACGCCGCCAACTGCATGCTGGCGACCAAGATCAGCTTTATCAACCAGATCGCCGAACTGGCCGAACACCTGGGGGCCGACATCGAATCGGTACGCCTGGGCATCGGCGCCGATTCGCGCATCGGCTACCACTTCATCTACCCCGGCTGCGGCTATGGCGGCTCGTGCTTTCCCAAGGACATGCGCGCCCTGATCCACAGCGCCCAGGAGGCCCATTGTTCCAGCGACCTGCTGCAAGCGGTGGAAGCCATCAACGAGCGGCAGAAACACAAGCTGTTCGAACGCGTCAAGGCGTTCTACAAGGGTGATTTGCGCGGTAAGACCTTTGCCGTGTGGGGCCTGGCGTTCAAACCCAATACCGACGACATGCGCGATGCGCCGAGCCGGGAGCTGCTCGAAGCGTTGTTTGCCGCCGGCGCGAACGTGCGGGCGTTCGACCCGGAAGCCATGCAGGAAACCCAGAAACTGTACCCCAATGAAGAGAAGCTGATGCTCATGGGCACACCGGAATCGGTATTGGCCGGTGCCGACGCGTTGATCATCTGCACCGAATGGCAGCAATTCAAGGCCCCGGATTTCGACCTGATTCGCCAACGGCTCAATGCACCGGTGATCTTCGACGGCCGCAATCTGTACGACGCCGAGCGCCTGTCGCGCACTGGTTTCCTGTACTTCCCGATGGGTCGTGGCGAGTCGCGCAAGTTGCCGATTCCGCTTCAGCAATGGCCGGCCGCGACGGTGGTCGCTTAATTTTCATGACACCGGGTATTCGCCGACAGTCCCTCGTGGTCGGACTGTTGGCGCTGCTTCTGTTCAGTGCAGGCGTGTATCAGCAGGCGCCTATCGGCTTCGACTCGCGCTTTGTACTGTTCGCACAAGAGATGCTGCGCCACGGGCCGTCTTTTTTCCCCACGACCTATAGTCAGCCCTACGCGGATTACTCGGCGCTTTCGACACTGTTTGTCTGGTTGTCGGCCCTGCCATTCGGGCAGGTCAACAGCCTCAGTGCCTGGTTGCCAAGTGCCATCGCCGCGGCGGTCATCGTCACGTTGATGTACCGACTGGTTGCTTCGTATTCTATCCAATGGGCGCTGCTGAGCATCGCCCTGATGTTGCTGACCCATACCTTCGTTACCGAAACACGAGCGATCTCCCTGGACTTGATGCTCGCGGCAGTGGCGTTTGCCGTGTTCTACCTGGGTTATGCTGCCGATCATTTCGCGGCGCCACGCCGATGGCTGTTGATCTTTGCCTTATTGCTATTGGGTTTTGGCGTGCGCGGTCCGATCGGGCTGGTGATTCCCACCGGCATGCTCTGCAGCTACTACCTGCTCAATCGTGACTGGCAACGCCTGATCGGTTTCGGCCTGATGGCGGCGCTGCTATTGGCCGTGTGCGTCGGCTTTTTGCTATGGCTGGCCAAAATCAGCGGCGGTCCGGAGTTTATGCAGGATGTGATTCGCATGCAGTTCACCGGACGCATGGATGGCAGCGAAGGCGCCAGCGGTCCGCTGTACTACTTCACCGGTTCTGTTGGCAACTATGCGCTGGCCTATCCTTTGGCATTGCTGGCGTTGATCGCGGTCTGGCTGAACAAGCCACGCCAGACCGGGCCGGCATTGCGCGTGCTGCAGTACTGCGTGGCAGCCGGATTGATCGTCATGCTCGGGCTGTCCATACCCCAGGCGAAAAAAGCCCGATACCTGCTGCCGATGCTACCCATGGCGGCGATCATTGCTGCGTATCCCTTTGTGGGGGCTCAGGGTCGATGGTTTGTTTGGCTACGCCGTTTGATGCAAGCATTGTGGTTGCTGATACCCGCTGCATTGATGGCTGTTGTACTGTTTGCGCGACAACGATTTGCCGAGGAAGTGACTCATGTCGCTTCGTTGATGACCTTGCTCGGACTTCTACAAGCCGTTGCAGTGGCCGTACTGTTTCGCCCCCAATGGCGACCACAAACACTGGCCTTTAGCGCGGTGTTGGCACTCTGGTCGTTTTACATTCTGTTGTTCGAGCCGCTCGAACGCCAACTTTACGACACCCAGACTTTCAGCCGCAGCGCATTCGCTCTGGTGCAACAAGACCCTGCGCCTCTGGTGCTGCACCGCATGGGCAAGGACGCCAAAGCCATCAAGTTCATGGTCAATATCGAGCAGGACTTGCAACCACTCTTCACCGAGTCGATCCAGGGACTGGAAAGTGTTGCAGCGCCTGCCTGGGTGATGATGGATCTGAACGATTACCGGGCTATTCAAGGCACAGTTCCCGGAGCACTACAGCCGGTATTGATTGGCCGTTTCGATAAAAACGATTTCGTACTGCTGCATATGCAGAAACCTTAAGCGTCGTATTCGCTAGTTACTGTTCGCTACAGGTGAACCTTCAAACCGACGCCTTCAAATCAACACCCAAAGCCTGGGCAAATGCCTTCACCAGCGGGCTGCGAACCGTGTTGTGGCGCAAAATCAGATTGAACGGTGTGACGATATTGATCAGATCCGGGCGCACAGCACGAAACTCACCCCGAGCCACCCATGGTGCCGCGTAATGCTGGGGCAGGAAACCCACGAAACGACCGGTCTTGATCAACAGCGCCACGGCTTCCACCTGAGTGGCAGAGGCGGAAAAACTGTCGTAGTGGGCGAAATTCAGCTTGTCTCGGTGAATCGCGTAGCGGTGGTTGATGCACTCATGATCCTTGAGCACGCTGCCGCCCATTTCCGCGTCCGCCATGGCGAACAGAGGGTGACCGACTGCGCAATAAACTTCCGAGCGTTCATCGTAGAGCGTGTAGTAATCAAACTCCTCGCGCTTTTGATAAACCGGAACAATCCCCGCCGCTAATCGCCCCTCTACGACGCCCCTTTCTACCTCGTCAAGTTGTGTCGCTTGAAGTTGAAATCTTACTTTCGGAGATTGTTCATTGATTGCTCTAAGCGCCGCAACTAATGGCGACGCCGGATCAGAAATCGTATTATCAATAACCCCCACTCCAAGATCCCCAACAAGTTCATTCGAGCTGAACTAAGACGATCGCGAAAGTTGTCGACCGAGGCAAATAAATCAATGGACGCCTGATAGACCAGGCGCCCTTCTTCGGTCAGGTGAAAACCTTCTCGCCCTCGGGTACACAGACGCATGCCAATACGGATTTCCAGGTCGGAGATCTGTTTGCTGATGGCTGCCAGCCCCACATTCAACTCGTTCTGAGCCGCACTGAAACCACCGGCCTCGACCACCGCCTTGAACACCTTGAGCAGTTTGAAGTCCAGCCCGCTGAGGGCCAACGGTGCCCGTTGCAGCGTTTTCGGCGGCGGGTTTCCGGAATTGGAAAGTGGGGTTTCCATAATGCTTATTTACCTCTGGCGCCCGATTCAACAATCTGTATCCAACAACAAAAACATAGCTGGCCTAATAATAATGAACACAGAAATCCAGACTTGGCAACCGCTAACAAATTCCGAACTTCAGTGCCAAATCACTGATTTCGAACCATTAAAAGCTGATACGTCAATCAGCTCTCGTCCTTTTGCAACTGCGCTAGTCCCCTGCCCTTGATATTCAACTGACCTGATGTCGGCCGAATGATGTTCGGCATGAATAACAGGTCTGGCATACCGATTTCGTTCGCATTACCGACGAGGAAAACAATAATGTCTCAAACCACCGACCGTCTGTGGGGTGCTCGCTTCAAAAGCGGTCCGTCCGAAGCCCTGGCAGCCCTGTCCCGCTGCCCCGAGCGCTATTTCCGCCTCACCCCGTACGACCTCGCCGGTTCCAAGGCCCATGCTCGGGAATTGCAGCGCGCAGGACTTCTGAGTGAGCAGGAAACCCAAACCATGCTCGACGCCCTGGAGCGTATCGGTGCCGACTTCCGCGCCGGCAGCGTTGCCCCGACCCTGGACGACGAAGACGTCCACACCTTCATCGAACGCCTGCTGACCGAACGCCTTGGCGCCCTGGGCGGCAAGCTGCGCGCCGGCCGTTCGCGCAATGACCAGACCGCTAACGACCTGCGGCTATTTTTGCGCGATCACGTACGCACCCTGGCCGTCGAAGTGCTGGCCTTGCAGCAAGCGCTGGTGGATCAGGCCGAACAACACGTCGAAAGCATCTGCCCCGGCTTCACCCACTTGCAGCAGGCGCAGCCGATCGTGTTCGCCCATCACTTGCTGGCCCACGCACAATCGATGTTGCGTGATGTGCAGCGCCTGGTGGACTGGGATGCGCGCACCTCGTTGTCGCCACTGGGTGCGGCGGCCATGGCCGGTTCGGCCATCGCGCGGCTGCCGCAGCAATCGGCGAAGGAAATGGGTTACAGCGGTGTTTGCGAAAACTCCATCGACGCCGTCGCCAGCCGCGATCACGTCGCCGAGTTCCTGTTTATCGCCAGCATGCTCGGCATCAACATTTCCCGCCTCGCCGAAGAGTTTTGCCTGTGGTCGTCACGGCAATTCCGCTGGGTCGCGTTGGACGATGCCTATGCCACCGGCAGTTCGATCATGCCGCAGAAAAAGAACCCGGACATCGCCGAACTCGCCCGGGGCAAGGCCGGTCGCCTGATCGGCAACCTGACCGGTCTGCTGTCGATCCTCAAGTCCCTGCCACTGTCGTACAACCGCGACTTGAGCGAAGACAAGAACGGCGTACTCGACAGTGTCGATACCCTGCTGCTGGTGCTGCCGGCCATGGCCGGGATGGTCGCGACCATGACGGTCAACGTCGAAGAGCTGCGTCGCCAGGCGCCCATGGGCTTCACCCTCGCCACCGAAGTCGCCGACTGGCTGGCGGTGCGCGGCGTGCCGTTCAAGGAAGCCCACGAAATCACCGGCGCGCTGGTCCAGGCGTGCGAGAAACATGACATCGAACTGTGGGAAGCCTCCCCGGCGCTGCTGGCCGAGATCGATCCGCGCCTGACGCCCGAAGTGCGCGACAGCCTGACCCTGGAAGCCGCCATCGCCGCCCGCAGTGGCTGGGTGGCACCGCGCCGCAACGGGTACGCGAGCAGATCGGCCGCCTGAAAACCGCCCTCGCCGCCCAGCAAAAATGGACCGAGGACTATCAGGGCTTCCGCCTCTGAATCAAACGCAAAACCCCTGTAGGAGCGAGCCTGTCGAATCGTCGCACCGTCGCGATGGCGTCACGGATACCGCGGGGTGTCAGACAGCCAACGTCATCGTTGACGACCATCGCGAGCAGGCTCGCTCCTACAGATAACGTGTACGGAGAAACAAACATGAGCCAGACACAGGCAGAACGACTCCAGGCTGAGCGCAAACTGGCGGAAAACCAGTTCGACATCACCCAGTACCAACACGTGCCACGGCGCTATTACGGGCGGATCTTCTTCGCCACGGTGATCGTCATCGCGATTCTGGGTCTGGTGCGCGCCTTCGCCGAAGGCAAGATCGAATGGTCGTACATCGGCCAGTTCGTCACATCCCAGGCAATCCTGTGGGGCTTGTTCAATACCATCGTCATGGCGGTGCTGGCGATGGCCCTGGGCATTGTTTCGGGGTGATCACGGCGATCATGCGCATGTCGGCCAACCCGATCCTGCGCTACGTGGCGCTGACCTACACCTGGCTGTTTCGCGGCACGCCACTGATTCTGCAACTGCTGTTGTGGTTCAACCTGGCGCTGATCTTTCCCACCATCGGCATTCCCGGCCTGTTCGAAGTCGATACCGTGAGCCTGATGACGCCGTTCGTGGCCGCCCTGCTCGGCTTGAGCATCAACCAGGGCGCCTACACCGCCGAAGTGGTGCGTGCCGGCCTGCTTTCGGTGGACACCGGGCAATACGAAGCCGCCAAGTCGATCGGTATGCCGCGCCTGCAAGCGCTACGCCGGATCATCCTGCCCCAGGCCATGCGCATCATCATTCCGCCGGTGGGCAACGAGTTCATCGGCATGGTGAAAATGACTTCGCTGGCAAGCGTGATCCAGTACTCGGAACTGCTCTACAACGCCCAGAACATCTACTACGCCAACGCCCGCGTGATGGAGCTGCTGATCGTCGCCGGTATCTGGTACCTGGTCGCCGTCACCGTCCTGTCCTTTGGTCAAAGCCGTCTGGAGCGTCGTTTCGCTCGTGGCGCCGGCAAGCGTTCTTGAGGAATCCGACATGAGAAACATCGTCAAGGCCGTGAGCCTGAACAAGTACTACGACAGCTACCACGCGCTCAAGGACATCAACATCGAAGTCGAGCAAGGCGAAGTGCTGTGCATCATCGGCCCATCCGGCTCCGGCAAAAGCACCCTGTTGCGCTGCGTGAACCAGCTGGAAAAGATCGACAAGGGCGGCCTCTGGGTCGACGGCGAACTGGTGGGTTACCGGGTCGTCGGCAACAAACTGCACGAGCTCAACGAATCGCAGATCGCCCGCCAGCGCCTGTCCACTGGCATGGTGTTCCAGCGCTTCAACCTGTTCCCACACATGACCGTGTTGCAAAACATCATCGAAGGGCCGTGCCAGGTGCTCAAGCGTTCGCCCAAGGAGGCGCACGAAGAAGCCGTGGAACTGCTGGCCCGTGTCGGCCTGGCCGACAAGCGCAACAGCTATCCGATCGAACTCTCGGGTGGTCAGCAGCAACGGGTGGCGATTGCCCGCGCCCTGGCCATGCGGCCCAAGCTGATGCTGTTCGATGAACCCACTTCGGCACTCGACCCGGAACTGGTCGGTGAGGTGCTGTCGGTAATGCGCGATCTGGCACAGACCGGCATGACCATGATCGTCGTCACCCATGAACTGGGCTTCGCTCGCGAAGTGTCCAACCGCATGGTGTTCATGGACGGCGGGCAAATCGTGGAGGCAGGAAGCCCCGAAGAAATACTAATAAGTCCGCAAAACCCACGCACCCAAAGCTTCATTTCTGCCGTTCGAACCTAAGCGCCGGTTGGCGTAAAAAAAACACTCATAAGAGAACGACCCATGAAGAACTTCGTTATTCCAGCAGTACTCGCAGGCGTTATGGCATCCGGCTTCAGCTTCGCCGCCGAGTTGCCGGCCAGCATCAAGGCCAAGGGCGAGATCGTGGTCGCGATCATGCCGAATTACCCGCCGATGGATTTCAAGGACCCGGCCACCAACACCCTCACCGGCCTTGACTATGACCTGGGCAATGCCCTGGCCGAACGTCTGGGCGTGAAGATCAAATGGCAGGAAACCGGTTTCGAGCAAATGATCAACGCCCTGACCACCGACCGCGTGGACATGGTGCTGTCGGGCATGACCGACACCGCCGAACGCCAGGCCAGCGTGACCTTCGTCGACTACTTCACCAGCGGCCCGCAGTTCTACACCCTGCAGAAAAACAAGGACACCAACGAGATCGTCGATCTGTGCGGCAAGAAAGTCGGCACCAGTCGCCGTACCACCTTCCCGGCGGAAATCGCCGAGTGGAGCAAGGCCAACTGTGAAGCCGCCGGCAAGCCTGCGATCAACGTGATCGGCACCGAAGGCTCGGCCGACGCCCGCGCGCAACTGCGCCAGAGCCGCATCGACGCCGCCATGCAGGGCAGCGAAACCCTGCCTTACCTGAAAACCCAGGAAAAGGACATGTACAAGACCGTGGGCCTGCCGATCTCCTCGCAGTTCACCGGCCTTGGCGTGAGCAAGAAAAAACCTGAATTGAGCGAAGCGGTGAAAGTCGCGTTGCAGAGCATGATCGACGACGGCAGCTACCAGGCGATCCTGAAGAAGTGGGACCTGGAACTGGGCGCGATCAAGACCGTAACGATCAACGCCGGCAAGTAATGCTTGCCCCTGTAGGAGCTGGCTTGCCAGCGAAGGCAGCATGACAGACGACATCGCCGTTGGATGTGCCGACGTCTTCGCTGGCAAGCCAGCTCCTACAGGGTCCGGTGTTTTTTGATAGATAGCTGGAGCACCCCGATGTCCTCCTCACCCCAACCCACCTGGCCCGGCCAGCACAAAGCCTGCCTGGCCCTGGCCTTTGACCTCGATGGGCCGACCGGCGATGCCATGCTCGACGGCTCGATCTGGCGCAAGCCCGAGTACTTCGGTTTTGGCGGATACGGCCCGTATCGGGCATTGCCGCGGATTCTCGATCTGCTCGATGAGTTTCGCATCCCGACAACATTTTTCGTCCCGGCGTGGGTCGTGGAAAACTGGCCAAAACAGTGCCAGGCGATTGTCGAACGCGGGCATGAGGTGGCTTATCACGGCTACAAACACGAATCCTTTTACGCCCTGACGCTGGACCAGCAGAAGGACGTCATGAAGCTGTCCCGCGAGGTGTTCTGGAAACACCTGAACATCCGCGCCGAAGGTTTCCGCACACCCTCCGGCGACTGGCGCGCCGAAACCCCGGCGATGCTGGTTGAGGCCGGCGTGACTTACTCCAGCAGCATGCGCGGTGACGATCGCCCGTACCTGGTGAACGTACCGGGCCACGCCACGCCACTGGTGGAAATCCCCGGCCGCTGGGAAATGGACGACTACGCCTCCATCGCCTACACCCGCGCGCCGGACTTCCCCTCCGGGCTGGACCGCACCGCCAGTTACGAGCTGACCCTGGACAGCTGGCGCCGCGAATACGACGGCGCCATGGACGAAGGGTTGTGCCTGACGACCCTGTTCCACCCCAAGATCACCGGCAAGCCGGGGCGCATCCTGTTGCTGGAAAAACTCTTCGAACACATGCGCCAACGCGACGACGTGTGGTTCGCCACTTGCCGCGACGTCGCCCAGTGGTGGCTCAAGGAGCATCATCATGGCTGAGTCCACCGTCTGGCCCAAGGGCTACCGTTGCGCCGTGGTACTGACCGTCGATTACAACGACATCCACGGCATTCTCACCCAGGCGCCGGAAGTTGCCGGGCGCGACAAGACCCTGTCGGTCTGGCGCTACGGCACCCAGCGCGGCGTCGAGCGCTTACTCGGTTTGTTCAAGGAGCTCGGCGTTTCCAGCAGCTGGTTTGTCCCCGGCATCGTGGCCGAGGAAAACCCCGAACACATTCGCGCGATCAAGGCCCACGGCCATGAAATCGCCTGCGCCGGGTATCGCCATCAGAACTACGACACCCTCGACCTGACCGCGCAGAGCGCCGACATCGCCCAGGGTTGCGAGGCATTGACTGCGCTGACCGGTCGGCGTCCCACCGGTTTCCGAATCCCCGCTGGCAACGGTGCACCGGGCTTCATCGAGGCGTTGAAGGATCAGGGCATCCGCTGGTCGTCATCATGGCGCGGCGATGATTTGCCTTTCGCTCATCCAACGGCGCCGCAGGTGATCGAGTTGCCGTTGCACTATGAACTGGAAGACGAACCCTACTTCGCCTTCAACCTCAGCCCGGCGGTGCCACCGGCGCAATCGCGGATCGCGTCCTACAGCCACACTCTGGGCAACCTGCAAATGGACTTCGAAGGGTTTCATCGCTTTGGTCTGTGCTACGTACTGCGCCTGCACCCGGAAATCATTGCGACGCCGGGACGAATTGGCGTGTTGCGCGAGCTGCTTGAGGGATTTTGCGGCACGACGACGTGTGGATCGCCACCGGGGCGCAAGTCGCGCAATGGTGGGCCGAGTCGGCCGCGTCAGTGACCGAGGATCATCCGGCGTCGGTGTATGAGCGGCATTATCGGGATTACCCGTCATGAGCGAGCAGGCTGAAGAACCGCCTGGAGGGAAACACTTTTGTTGCGAACACGGAATCTGTAGCAGCTGCCGAAGGCTGCGTTCGAGCGCGCAGCGATCGTATCCAGACACCCCGGTTTGTCTGAATAACCGCGCTGTTTGATTTCACGACTGCTTCGCAGCCGAACGCAGGCTTCGCCAGCTGCTACAAGGGTATCGAAACCCTGAAATGTCATTTCTAGAACAAGGACTCGTGCACTCACCGTGGCCACTTACTCCCTCGTTATCCGCCGGTTGATGATCGTATCGCTGACCATCGTCGTCAGCCGCGCCATCACCAGCCCGTTGCTCACGCTGTTCTTGAGCAACAAGCTGGGCCTCAACCAACAGGACGTTGGCTTGCTGTTGGGCATCGCGGTATTCATCGCCACCCTGCTCGCGCTGTATGGCGGCTACATCATCGACCGCCTGGAAAAGCGCCGGCTGCTGATCCTGGCCATGCTCTCCAGCGCCATCGGCTTTGTGCTGCTGACCTTCGCCGAAAACCTCTACCTGACCACCGCCACCCTGGTGATCACCGAGACCGCTTCGGCGCTGTTTCTCATCGGTTCGAAAGCGATCCTCAGCGAAAACCTGCCCATGGGCCAACGCGCCAAGGCGTTTTCCCTGCGCTACACCCTGACCAACGTCGGCTATGCCACCGGCCCCATGCTCGGCGTGGTGATCGCCGGTTACTACCCGATTGCGCCGTTTCTGATTGCCGGTGCCATCGCGTTTTTCAGCATCTTCCTGATGATCGGTATCCCAAAGGATTCCGCACAGACACCGGCCATTGGCCAACCGCAAAGTTTTTTCAAGACCCTGGTGACTCTGAAAAATGACCGCACCCTGATCATGTTCACTTGCGGCTGCCTGCTCAGCACCGTGGTGCATGGCCGTTACACCTTATATCTGTCGCAATACCTGCTGGTCACCCACGATTCCAAACGCGCCCTGGACATCATGGCCGCGCTGCTCGCCTGTAACGCTATCAGCGTGATCCTGTTGCAGTACCAGATCGGCCGTTTCCTCAATCGCGAAAAGCTGCGCTACTGGATCGCCGGCGGCACCAGCCTGTTCATCCTCGGGATGATCGGTTTCAGTCTGGCGGACAGCATGATCAGCTGGTGCGTAGCGATGTTCATTTTCACGCTTGGGGAAATGATCATTTACCCGGCCGAATTCCTCTTTGTCGACACCCTGGCCCCGGAAGAGCTGCGCGGCAGTTACTACGGTGCGCAGAACCTGGCGGCCCTGGGCGGCGCCCTGAGTCCGGTGATTTGCGGCTTTCTGCTGATGCACACGCCCGCGCCGACCATGTTCTACGCCTTGAGCGCACTTACCGCGATGGGCGGATTCCTGTGTTTCATGAGTGGTCGGCGCGTGGCGTTACATCAGAAATAATGAACTGAAGCTTCATTAATATGAATTTGTCAGCATCGGAAAGGTTCGGCACACTGTCGTCGTTCCTCCCCCAATAGTTGGAACAACTTCAAGGGCTTTCTGGGTATCCCAGACAAGCCTTTTTTTTCCTCAGGTTTTTGTCAACGCAACGGTATTCATCATGCTTGCTCGCTGGTTGCCCGCCGCCATCAACACCCGCCCCTCCGAATGGAGCCGTGCCGCCATCGGCATGGCCTTTGGAACGCTGCTCAGCGTCTGGCTGTGCGGCCAGGTGTTCGGCATTGAAGTGGCGCAGCATTTGATCGGTCCGCTGGGCGCTTCGGCGGTGCTGCTGTTTGCGGTGTCTTCCGGAGCCCTGGCGCAGCCGTGGTCGATTGTTGGCGGCTACCTCTGTGCAGCGGTGGTGGCATTATTGGTGGCTCACGTGCTCGGCCGCACCTTGTCCAGCGCTTGCCTGGCGGCGGGCATGGCGCTGATCCTGATGTGCTGGCTGCGCTGCCTGCATCCACCGGCCGGGGCGGTGGCACTGACCCTGGTTCTGGCCGACCCGGCCACCATTGCCATGGACTGGCAAGCCCTCGGCCCGGTAATGCTCAGCGCCTCGATCATGCTGCTCAGCGCCCTGGCCTATAACAACCTGACGCGCATCCGTTACCCCAAGCGCGCCAGCGAGCCGGTCGCCATGGTGCCTGCCGATCACCCGCCTACCGACAGCCAGGCGATCACTGCCCAAGACCTGAAACTGGCACTGGCGGACATGGAAGCCTTCTTCGACGTTACTCCCGAAGACCTTGAGCAACTGATTCATGCCAGTGAGTTGCATGCCAAACGGCGCAGTATTGGTGAAGTCCTGGGCCGTAACGGCTGAACAAGCCCTGCCCCCTGTAGGAGCGAGCTTGCTCGCGATGGTCGTGAACGATAACGCGTAATACCAGATGTGCGCGGCGCCCTTAGGTTTTTCGCGAGCAAGCTAGCTCCTACAAATAATCAACTGCAAAAATGCAGGAAGCACCTGCACAGATCCCCGTTGTACATCACAAATTTGCACTGCTACGATCCAGCATCGCTCGCGTGCGAGCTTGTCTATAAAGAACAATAAAGCAGGGAGTTAGTGATGACTGCTCAGGTTACTTCTCCGGGAAACCGGTCCATGGATGCCACACAAAACGAAGTGCTGGCCGAAGTTCGCAACCACATCGGTCACCTGACCCTCAACCGCCCCGCCGGCCTTAATGCCCTGACGCTGGACATGGTCCGCCATCTGCAACGCCAACTCGATGCCTGGGAAGAGGATCCGCAGGTGCATGCGGTGGTCCTGCGCGGTGCTGGCGAAAAAGCCTTCTGCGCCGGTGGCGACATTCGCTCGCTCTACGACAGTTTCAAAAGCGGCGACACGCTGCACGAAGATTTCTTCGTCGAGGAATATGCCCTCGACCTCGCGATTCACCATTACCGCAAACCCGTTCTGGCCTTGATGGACGGCTTTGTACTGGGCGGCGGCATGGGTCTGGTGCAAGGTGCCGACTTGCGGGTAGTCACCGAAAAGAGCCGTCTGGCAATGCCCGAAGTCGGCATCGGTTACTTCCCGGACGTCGGCGGCAGTTACTTCCTGCCGCGCGTTCCCGGTGAGCTGGGGATTTACCTGGGCGTCAGCGGCGTGCAAGTCCGCGCGGCCGATGCGCTGTATTGCGGTCTTGCCGACTGGTACCTGGACAGCAGCAAACTGGCCGAGCTGGACGAAAAACTCGATCAGCTGCAATGGCACGACACACCACTCAAAGACCTTCAGGGCCTGCTGGCGAAACTCGCCGTGCAGCAACTGCCCGACGCCCCCTTGAAAGCGCTGCGCCCGGCCATCGATCACTTCTTCGCCCTGCCCGATGTGCCGAGTATTGTTGAACAATTGCGGGAAGTGACGGTCGCCGACAGCCATGAGTGGGCCACGACCACTGCCGACCTGCTGGCAACCCGTTCACCGCTGGCCATGGGCGTGACGCTGGAGATGTTGCGGCGCGGTCGGCACCTGAGCCTTGAACAATGCTTCGCCCTTGAGCTGCACCTGGACCGCCAGTGGTTCGAGCGCGGCGACCTGATCGAAGGCGTGCGCGCCTTGCTGATCGACAAAGACAAGAACCCGCGCTGGAACCCGCCCACCCTGCAGGCGCTGGACGCCGCACACGTGGCGAGTTTCTTCAACGGGTTTGACCAGAGTGGGAGCTGAGCCATGCACGATATCGAATTGAGCGAAGAGCAAGTCATGATCCGCGACATGGCCCGGGATTTTGCCCGTGGTGAGATCGCACCCCACGCGCAAGCCTGGGAAAAGGCCGGCTGGATCGACGACGCGCTGGTGGCGAAGATGGGCGAACTCGGCCTGCTGGGCATGGTGGTGCCTGAGGAATGGGGCGGCACCTATGTCGATTACGTCGCCTACGCCCTGGCGGTGGAAGAAATCTCTGCCGGCGACGGCGCCACCGGCGCGTTGATGAGCATCCACAACTCCGTAGGCTGCGGGCCGGTGCTCAACTATGGCACTGAAGAACAGAAACGGACCTGGCTGGCGGATCTGGCCAGCGGTCAGGCCATCGGTTGCTTCTGTTTGACCGAGCCTCAGGCCGGCTCCGAAGCTCATAACCTGCGCACCCGCGCAGAACTGCGCGACGGCCAGTGGGTGATCAACGGCGCCAAGCAATTTGTCAGCAACGGCAAACGGGCAAAACTGGCGATCGTGTTCGCCGTGACCGATCCGGACCTGGGCAAGCGCGGTATCTCGGCGTTCCTCGTGCCAACCAGCACCGAAGGCTTCACCGTGGACCGCAGCGAACACAAGATGGGCATCCGCGCCTCCGACACCTGCGCGGTGACGCTGAACAACTGCACAATCCCCGAAGCCAATCTGCTGGGTGAACGCGGCAAAGGCCTGGCCATCGCCCTGTCCAACCTCGAAGGCGGCCGCATCGGCATCGCAGCCCAGGCGTTGGGCATCGCCCGCGCGGCGTTCGAAGCGGCGCTGGCCTACGCCCGCGATCGCGTGCAGTTCGCCAAGCCGATCATCGAGCACCAGAGCATCGCCAACCTGCTGGCGGACATGCACATGCAACTCAACGCCGCACGGCTGATGATCCTGCATGCCGCGCGGTTGCGCAGCGCCGGCAAGCCGTGCCTGTCAGAGGCGTCGCAGGCCAAGCTGTTTGCGTCGGAAATGGCCGAGAAAGTCTGCTCGTCAGCGATACAGATTCATGGCGGGTATGGGTATCTGGAGGATTACCCGGTGGAGCGTTACTACCGGGACGCGCGGATCACGCAGATTTATGAGGGGTCGAGCGAGATACAGCGAATGGTGATTGCCCGCGAGTTGAAAAATTATCTGGTGTGACCTTTAAGAGCTTCGCTGGCAAGCCAGCTCCTACAGAGGCAATGCGTATCCCTGTAATTGGATGGACTCGCCCAAGCCGAGGCGTCAATGCGCCACGGTGGCAGTCTAAACAGCCAACGACAGCGAGGGCGAGTCCATGAAAAAGCATACTTCGATTGATCAATCCGTGTCTTCTTCCGATTTGTCGGCCTGCACAACCGTGGCGGTCGATCTGGCCAAGCAGGTCTTTCAGGTCGCCGGTGAAGACGTCCTCGGCCAGGTGCACTACGAGCAGCGGATCAAGTCGCGCGAGGCGTTTTATGAGTTTCTCCGCCAGTTGCCGCCTCATGTCGTGGTGCTGATGGAGACCGGCCCGGGGGCTCAAGCCTGGGCCCGGCAGCTGCAAGACCAAGGCAATCTGGCGCGGATTCTTCCAGCCGGTTTGGTGGCCACACATCGCAGCGGGCCTAAGAATGATCGCAACGATGCGCTGGCGATTCTGCGGGCTGGTCGCGATGAAAAGATCTGCGCAGTGCCGGTCAAAAGCGTTGCGGCGCTGGCAATGCAGGCGTTGCATCGCGCCCGCCAAGGCTATGTGCGTCGACGCACGGCGGTGAGTAATCAGATGCGCGGCCTGCTGCTCGAGCACGGCGTGGCCTTGGCGCAGGGCGATGTGGCGATCAGTCAGAAAATTCCGCGGGTACTGGAAGATGCCACCCAGCCGGTGCCGGGCCTGCTGCGTGAACTGATCGACGAACTGTTGGCCGAGTGGCGCCATTTGGGCGAACGCATCAGCGTGCTGACGGGGCGCCTGGAAGTGGCCGCCAACGCCGACATGACGGCGAAGCGACTGATGACTGTGCGCGGCATCGGCCCAGTCACTGCCACGGCACTGGTGGCCAAGGAAACCAAGCCTGAGCGATTTCCCAATGCCCGCAAGTTTGCCGCGTACTTTGGCATGGTGCCTGACCAGTACAGCAGCGGGCAAACGGTCCGGCTGGGGGACATGACCAAGCGAGGCGATGTGTATTTACGCAGCCTGATGATCCAGGGAGCCCATGCGGTGCTGCAACAACTACGACCTGATTCCCAGCAACCCGATGACCGCCGCTTGTTGCGCTGGATGAGCCGGCTGGGTCGTAAGGAGGCTGCGGTCAGGCTAGCCAACCGCAACCTGCGAATCGTCTGGGTGCTTCTCCAGAATGACCAGACTTATCGTCGCCAGGCTGGTGATGGCCAGCAAGCGACGATGAGCCACTGAGCGACAGAGTTCTGCCACCGAGGTACTAACTGTCCGGCCCTTTGCTGAAAAAAAATTGACCCCAGGTAAGACCGGCGTGGATTGATGCCTTAGCTCCTACTGGCCTTCGAGGCCTGACTGTAATCGGCATACCACGAGCTCTTCCAATTTTGGCCAGAAGCCGAAGACGGCTTCCTCGAATAGGCCTAATACATAGATGCAACGGGGCGGCGGTTTTTCAAAAGCGGGTAGACAGTGGGGGCGAGTCCATACATAGGAGCTGGCTTGCCAGCGAAGGCGTCTGTGAGAACGCTACATCACTTCCCTTTGAATTCGGCCTCACGCTTGGCAATAAACGCCGCCATCCCTTCCTTCTGATCCTGCGTCGCAAACGCCGCGTGGAACACCCGGCGCTCAAAACGTACACCTTCCGACAGGCTCACTTCAAAGGCGCGGTTGACGCTTTCCTTGACCATCATCGCGATCGGCAGGGACTTCTTGGCGATCAACGCCGCGACTTTCAGCGCTTCATCCAACAGTTCATCACTCGGCACAATCCGCGCGACAATCCCGCAACGCTCTGCTTCCACGGCATCGATCAGACGCCCGCTCAGGCACATTTCCATGGCCTTGGCCTTGCCCACGGCGCGGGTCAGGCGCTGGGTGCCGCCCATGCCCGGCAGCACGCCGAGGTTGATTTCAGGTTGGCCAAATCTGGCGTTATCGCCGGCCAGAATAAAGTCGCACATCAGTGCCAGCTCGCAGCCGCCACCCAGGGCGAAACCGTTGACCGCGGCGATGATCGGCTTGCGGCGGTTGGCCACGCGATCGCTGTCGCTGAACAGATCGTCAAGGTAGATCTGCGGGTAGGTCAGTTCAGCCATTTCCTTGATGTCGGCACCGGCGGCAAAGGCTTTTTTCGAGCCGGTCAGCACGATGCAGCCAATGTTGGAGTCGGCTTCCAGGCCATCGAGGGCGTGGTTCAGTTCGCTGACGATCTGCGCGTTCAACGCGTTCAGCGCTTGCGGACGGTTCAGTGTAATCAGGCCGACGCGGCCGTGGGTTTCCAGCAAAATCGTTTCGTAGCTCACAAGGTTTTTCCTTCTCTCAAAGATTGCGCGAAATGACCATGCGCTGAATGTCGCTGGTGCCTTCGTAGATCTGGCAGACCCGCACGTCGCGGTAGATCCGCTCCAGCGGGAAGTCGTTCAGGTAACCGTAACCGCCGAGGGTTTGCAATGCCGAGGAACAGACCTTTTCGGCCATTTCCGAGGCGAACAGCTTGGCCATCGACGCTTCGACCAGGGCCGGTTTGCCGCTGTCACGCAAGGCGGCAGCGTAATGCACCATTTGCCGGGCCACGGCAATCTGGGTCGCCATGTCCGCCAGGCGGAACGCAACGGCCTGATGCTCAATGATTGGTTTGCCGAAACTCTCGCGTTCACGGGCGTAATCTCGCGCCGCTTCGAACGCAGCGCGGGCCATGCCCACCGATTGCGAGGCGATACCGACACGGCCGCCTTCAAGGTTGGCCAGGGCGATCTTGTAGCCTTCGCCCTCTTCGCCCAAACGGTTGGCCAGCGGGACTTTCACGTCTTCAAACAAGATCTGGCACGTGTCGGAGGCGTGCTGGCCGAGTTTGTCTTCAACCCGTGCGACTTTATAGCCCGGTGAATCGGTCGGCACGATCAGCGCCGTGATGCCGCGTTTGCCAGCGCTCGGATCAGTGACGGCAAACACTATCACTACCCCGGCGTTCTGCCCGGAGGTGATGAACTGTTTGCAGCCGTTGAGCACGTAGTGATCGCCTTCCAGCCGGGCACGGGTTTTCAGGCCGCTGGCGTCGGAACCGGCCTGGGGTTCGGTCAAGGCGAAAGCACCGAGCATTGCGCCGCTGGCCAGAGGTTTGAGGAAGCGTTCTTTCTGATCGTCATTGCCGTAATTGAGGATCGGCACGCAACCCACCGAGTTGTGCACGCTCATGATGGTCGAGCACGCACCGTCACCGGCAGCGATTTCTTCCAGGGCCATGGCGTAGGCCAGGTAACCGGTGTCGCAACCGCCCCACTGCTCCGGCACCAGCATGCCGAAGAAGCCCAGTTCGGCCATCTCACCAATGGCTTCCTTGGGGAAACGGTGCTCACGGTCCCATTCGGCGGCGAAGGGTTTGAGCCGTTCCTGGGCGAATTGCCGGGCGGCGTCGCTGATCTGGAGTTGTTCGTCATTGGGAATCATGACAAGTCCTTAATTGGTTGAAGCACAAAACCTGTAGGAGCGAGCTTGCTCGCGAAAAACGTCAGGACGCCGCGTTCATCCAGACAGCCCTCGTCATCGTTAACGTCCATCGCGAGCAGGCTCGCTCCTACAAGGGTTATGCCGTTTGCCTTAGTACAGGCATTCCACAGCCATGGCTGTGGCTTCACCGCCGCCGATGCAGATCGCTGCAACGCCGCGCTTCAGGCCTTTCTGGCGCAGGGCCCAGAGCAAGGTCACCAGAATCCGCGCCCCGGACGCGCCGATTGGGTGACCGAGGGCGCAAGCGCCGCCGTGGACGTTGAGTTTCTCGTGAGGGATTTCCAGTTTGGTCATCGCTGCCATACCGACCACGGCGAAGGCTTCGTTGACTTCAACCAGATCGACGTCATTGAGCGACCAGCCGGTTTTCTTCATCAGCTTCTTGATCGCACCGATTGGTGCCACCGGGAACAGCCCCGGCGTGTCGGCGAATGCCGCATGACCATGAATCACCGCCAGCGGTTTGAGACCGCGCTTGTCGGCTTCGGAACGACGCATCAGCACCAATGCCGCCGCACCGTCGGAGATCGAACTGGAGTTAGCCGCAGTGACCGTGCCGCCGTCGCGGAACGCGGGCTTCAGCGAAGCGATCTTGTCCAGTCTGGCTTTCGGTGGCTGTTCATCGTTGCTGATGGTCACCTGCTCCTTGCCGACGGTGACGGTCAACGGCACGATCTCATCCTTGAAGCTACCATCCTTGATCGCCTGCTGGGCGCGGGTGGTCGAAGCGATGGCAAACGCATCCTGGGCTTCACGGCTGAAATCGTTGGTTTGCGCGCAGTCTTCGGCAAAGGTGCCCATCAGGCGGCCTTTGTCGTAGGCGTCTTCGAGGCCGTCGAGGAACATCGAATCGAGTACCCGACCATGGCCCATGCGGTAGCCGCTGCGGGCGCGGTCCAGCAGGTAAGGTGCGTTGGACATGCTTTCCATGCCACCGGCTACCACCACGTCGGCACTGCCGGCGAGCAGCATGTCGTGGGCCAGGATCGCTGCTTCCATGCCCGAACCGCACATCTTGTTGAGGGTGGTGCAACGGGTCGACTTATCCAGCCCGGCACCCAGTGCAGCCTGGCGTGCCGGGGCCTGGCCGAGACCGGCGGGCAGCACGCAACCGAACAACACCTCTTCAACCGAGTCCGCAGCAACGCCGGCGCGTTCGACCGCGGCCTTGATTGCGGCGGCACCGAGTTGCGGTGCAGTCAGGCTTTTCAGTTCGCCCTGGAAGCCGCCCATCGGGGTGCGGACGGCGCTGACGATAACGATTGGATCGTTGGCAATAGTCATGACAAATACTCCTTACTTGGCGGCCATGCGCAAGGCACCGTCGAGACGGATCACCTCGCCATTGAGCATGCTGTTTTCAATAATATGCCGGACCAGCGTCGCGTACTCGGCAGGTTTGCCGAGGCGCGGCGGGAATGGCACGCCGGCTGCCAGGGAGTCGCGGACTTCCTGGGTCATGCCAGCCATCATCGGCGTTTCGAAAATGCCCGGGGCGATGGTCATCACGCGGATGCCAAAGCGCGCCAGCTCACGGGCAGCGGGCAAGGTCAGGCTGACGATGGCGCCCTTGGAGGCCGCGTAGGCTGCCTGGCCGATCTGGCCGTCATAGGCCGCGGCCGATGCGGTATTGATGATCACGCCACGCTCACCATCGGCGTCCGCTTCGGTCTCGGCAATCGCCGCCGAAGCCAGACGCAGCATGTTGAAGCTACCGATCAGGTTGACGTTGATCACCTGGCTGAAGCTCGACAACGCGTGCGGACCATTCTTGCCGAGGATCTTCTCGCCGCGCACGATGCCGGCGCAGTTGACCAGGCCATTGAGGCCGCCAAAGGCCTTGACCGTTGCCTGCACCGCCGCTTCGGCCGCCGCTTCGTCACTGATGTCCGCGACCACGCTTTGCGCGCCCAGACGCTGGGCCTGCTCCGCAACGGCCTCGGCGTTCATGTCCACCAGCATCACTTTGGCGCCGGCCGCGACCAGCATTTCAGCGGTGGCCGCACCCAGGCCGGAAGCGCCGCCGGTGACGAGAAATACCTTGTTTTCGATCTGCATCATTGTTTCCTTGGATTCAAGCTGAAACGTTCTTCGCGGCGGCCTCTTGAGCCTTGGCGATTTCCTGGTTGCGCAAGATAAAGCGCTGCAATTTGCCGCTTGGGGTTTTCGGCAACTCGCTGACAAATTCGATTTCGCGAGGGTATGAGTGCGCGGCCAGACGCTTGCGCACGTGCTGGCGCAGTTCTTCGGCCAGTTCCGGCGCCGCACGGTACTGCGCGCTGAGCACCACGAACGCCTTGACCAGCTCGGTGCGCTCCGGATCGGGCTTGCCGACCACCGCAGCTTCCACCACCGCCGGGTGTTCGATCAACGCGCTTTCTACGTCGAACGGGCCGACGCGGTAGCCGGAAGTGGTAATCACATCGTCGCTGCGGCCGACGAAGCTGATGCTACCGTCCGGGTTCCACTCGACGGTATCGCCGCTCAAATAATAGTTGCCGACGAAGGCCTTGGTCGGTGCACCTTCGTAACCGGCGAACCAGCACATCGGCGACTGAGTACGGTCGATGGCGAGAATGCCTGGCTGGCCGATGCCCAGTTCCTTGTATTCATCGTCCAGCACCACGATGCGGTGGCCGGGCGAGGCAAAACCGGCGGCGCCCATGTGAATCGAGTGCTCCAGACCGTGGTGATTGCACAGCACCATGCCCAGTTCGGTCTGACCGTAATGGTCGTGAATCACTACGCCAAGGTTGTCGGCGAACCAGCGGATCACTTCCGGGTTCAGCGGCTCGCCGGCGCTGCTGACGATGCGCAACTTGCCTTTGATCGATTTGGCGAATTCGTCGCCGCCGGCAATCAACAGACGATAAGCGGTCGGCGAGCCGGTGAGGTTGGTGATCCTGTACTTGTTGATGACCCGGCAGGTACTTTCGAGGGTGAACGGGCCATCGTAGAAGGTGATCGGGTGCCCCATCGACATCGGGCCGGTCACGCCGAAATAGATGCCGTAGGCCCAGCCCGGATCGGCGACGTTCCAGAACGCGTCTTCCGGGCGCAGGTCCACGGCGTCACGGGTATAGCTCTGGAAGGCGACGATGGCCTTGAGCGGCACAGACAGTGCTTTCGAAGGGCCGGTAGTGCCCGAGGTGAACATCAGCAGGAACGGGTCTTCGCCAGTCAGCAGCACCGGTTCACACTTGGAGGAATAGTTGGCCAGTTCGGCCCAGAAACTGTAATCGCCCCGCACGATGCCCTGCCCCTTGGGGCCGGCGACGGTGACGATGGTCGGGCAATCGGCGACTTCGGCGAGTTTCGACCGATTGACCGCGTCGGTGACCACCACTTTGGCGCCCGAGGAGTTGAGACGATGCTCGATGGCTTTCGGGCCGAAGGCGGTGAACAGCGGCTGGTAAACCGCGCCGATGCGCCAGGTGGCGAACACGGTGATGAGTAATTCGATGTTACGGGGCAGCAGACCTGCGACCTTGTCGCCTTTTTTGACGCCCTGACTCAGAAGGAAATTGGCAAACCGCGCAGCCTTGTCCTGCAGGTCGCTGAAGGTGTACGTCGCGCTGGAGCCATCGCGGCCTTCCCAGAACAGCGCGATCCGGCCCGGCAACGCATGCCGGTCGCAACACTCGATACAGGCATTGAGGGCGCTCAGATCACCTGCGAGTGCGGCATCGATGGTGTGCTGATAATTGAACTGTGAAACAGCAGACAAGTAATCGCGCATTGCCAGAATCCCTCTGTGTTTTTTATTAGGTTGGGGGAACCGTAAATAACAGGGAAATACTCGCTCCGCGCGAGGTGCGTGGCAATGGTCAAAGTTATCAAGCTGCTTGACTGGTTTGGCCAAGGTTTGAAGATGCGGTGCCCGGACGGACGCCATCGCTGGCAAGCCAGCTCCTACAGAGGAACGCATTTCAATTGTAGGAGCTGGCTTGCCAGCGAAGAGGCCGGCCGCGGCAATAAAAATTCCGGATCAGGTGGTTTCGTTGAGGATCAAACTGCGGTAATGCCCAGGATTAGACCCCGACCACTTGCGAAACGCCTTGTAGAACGAACTCGCATCGGCAAACCCCAGCCGGGTGGCGATTTCCACGAAACTGATGGCGGGTTCGGCCAGCCAGACAATGGCCAACTCCTTGCGCACGCTGTCCTTGATCCCCTGGTAAGTCTGCCCTTCTTCGGCCAGACGCCGGCGCAGGGTGGAGGCTGACATGCACAGGCGTTGCGCCAACCCTTCGGTTTCCGGCCACTGTTCGGCGGGCAGCAGTCGCAGATCGTGCTTGATCCGGCTGGCCAGGCTCTGCGGATCGCGATATTTCACCAGAATGTTCGCCGGCGCATGGGCCAGGAAACGCTTAAGCTCCTCCGCCGTGCGCTTGATCGGCAAATCCAGGCAATCGGCGGAGAAAATCATCCGCGTGCGTGGCCGGTCGAAACGCAGGTTCTCGGAAAACATCACCTGATAGTCATCACAGAAATCCGGCTGCGGGCAACGCAACTCGATGGCCAGAATCGGAATACGCCGCCCAGCCAGCCAACACGCCACGCCATGCACGATCATCCAGTAGGTGAAATAAGTAAAAGCGCGGCGCGGCTCGTGGTCTTCCTCCAGCAGGACGATTTCCGCCAGACTTTGCTGGCGCACCAGTTCGGCGGGCATCCGCTCGAGCATCAACGACAAAAAAACCAGGCCACTGCTGAGCCCCGCCGCCAGGCTCGGCTGGACCATGGCGCAACGGCAGAGAAATTCCAGGCTGCCGGATTTGAGCTTGCGCGGGTCCATGCCAAAAAACTCGTCGTCCCCACGCCGCGCCAATAGCCGCCACAGCCGCGCATAGGCGGTGGCCGGCACCCGGGCAGCGCTGTCGTGCAGGAGGTCCGGATCAATGCCGACTTTGTTCAACACCTCGATGGTGGCGACGCCCGGCGCGCAACTCTGCAACAGCGCTTCACGCATCAGTTGAATGGAAATGGTGTCTTTTTCCGACATTGAGCGAGGTGAGCCGTGTTGTTGTTTGAGTGGTGGGCATATTAGCGCAGCCATCGTCCCAACGCAGATCCCTAATGTAGGAGCTGGCTTGCCAGCGAAGGCGGTGTGTCAGGCGACGTATATATCGACTGAAGCGCCGCCTTCGCTGGCAAGCCAGCTCCTACAGTGGATAGGTGCCGACCGGGATCTTCAGGGTTGTTCAGCTTATGTTCAGGTAAATGTCAATCAATGCCATTTGGGAATGAGTGTCATTATGTTACAAATTAGCCCCCTACCTATTGCCATCACGGTGCTGAATGCTCGTTCCTTTTCTGATCATGCTGCGCGAAGGCATCGAGGCCGCGTTGATCGTTGGCATCATCGCCAGCTACCTCAAACAGACCGGACGCGGTCAGTGGATGCCCGCCGTGTGGATCGGCGTATTCCTCGCCGCCGCGCTCGCCCTGCTGGTGGGTGGTGGACTGGAACTGGTCAGCGCCGAGTTTCCGCAGAAACAACAGGAACTGTTTGAAGGTGTGGTCGGGCTGGTGGCCGTCGGCATCTTGAGCTCCATGGTGTTCTGGATGCGCAAGGTGGCACGTTCGATCAAGCATGCGTTGCACGTCTCGCTCGATCAGGCGCTGACGGGTTCCAAACATCAGGTGACGGCGCTGATCGCCATGGTGTTTTTCGCCGTGGCCCGGGAAGGCCTGGAAACGGTGTTTTCCTGCTCGCCGTGTTCCAGCAAAGCGAAGGCCCGGCGGCTCCGATCGGCGCGCTGCTCGGCCTGATCCTGGCAATCGTCGTCGGCTTCCTTATCTACAGCGGCAGCATGCGCCTGAACCTTGGCGCGTTCTTCCGCTGGACCGGTCTTTTCATTCTGGTGGTGGCCGCCGGGATCCTCGCCAATTCCGTACAGGCGCTGCATGAAGCCGGCGTGTGGAATCACCTGCAAACCGTGCTCTTCGACATCAGCGCGGCGTTGCCGATGGACGGCCCGCTGGGCTCGGTGCTGGCCGGGATGTTCGGTTATCAGGACGCACCAACCGCCAGCACCCTCGGCGCTTATCTGCTTTATCTGCTGATGGCGCTGTTCATGTTTTTCCTCCCGGCCTCTATGCCTAACGCCAACCCCTGTAGGAGCGAGCCTGCTCGCGATGGTCGTGAACGATAACGCGTAAAACCAGATGCCCCGCGGCGCCCTTGGGTTTTTCGCGAGCAGGCTCGCTCCTACAGGACCCAGGGTCAGACCATTCCAGTTTCCAATCAGTAAGGGCAACCATGCCAAACCAAGCACCAACCCAGGCTTCCCCTCCCCGTGCCTTGCGCTGGGCGGTGGCCGGTTCGGTGATCGTGATGATCGCCGCCGGCGGCCTGTTCTACTACGCCTCGAAAATGGCCGCGGCCAAGCGCCAGGCCAACCATGACGAAGTGCTGGTGACCATTCACTCGCACAGTTGCGAGCCCAATGCCCTGACCGTTCCGGCCGGTCGCGCCAGCTTCCGCATCGTCAACCGCTCGGACCGTGCCGTTGAATGGGAAATCCTCGACGGCGTGCTGGTGATTGAAGAACGGGAAAACATTGCCCCCGGCCTGAGCCAGGTGATCAATGCCAATCTGTTACCCGGCGATTACGCGATCACCTGCGGCTTGCTGAGCAACCCGCGCGGCACCTTGCACGTCACGCCAACGGCGGCGTCCGACGCGGCGGCCAAGGCCAGACCTTCGATGGTGGCGTTTGTGGGGCCATTGTCGGAATTTCGTGTGTACCTGAGCAGCCAGAGCACCGCGCTGATCAAGGCCGTTACGGCGCTTGAACAATCGATCGAAGCCGGTGACCTGAGCCAGGCCCAAGCCTTGTACCTGCCGGCCCGTGCAGCTTATCAACGGCTTGCGCCCGCCGCCCAGCGCCTGGGCGAACTGGACAACAGCATCAACGCTCGCGCCGATTACTTCGAGAAACGCGAACAGGACCCAGCCTTCGTCGGCTTCCATCGCCTCGAATATGCGCTGTTCCAGCAACGCGACCTCGACGGTCTGGCACCGCTCACCCAGCGCCTGCTCACGGATGTCACC
This sequence comes from Pseudomonas sp. ERMR1:02, assembly GCF_002277815.1. GTDB lineage: Bacteria > Pseudomonadota > Gammaproteobacteria > Pseudomonadales > Pseudomonadaceae > Aquipseudomonas. The sequence goes on along the minus strand of NZ_NKJI01000002.1, from coordinate 214,488 downwards.
ACCCTCAAGCAACAGCTGTTGGCCCAGTCGCTGCTGCCGGAGCAACTGGTCAGCATCGTGGTGCGCAACCTCAACAGCATCGGCGACGTACACGCCAGCAGCGGTGAAGAGGAACGCTACAGCCACAGCGACCTGAATGGCTTCGCCGCAAACCTCGATGCCGCGCGCAAAGTCGTCGAGCTGCTGCGCCCGTTGCTGAGCAAATCCGCCGCCGACCTGCTGCCGAAGATCGACAGCGCACTCGCTGCACTCGATGCACAACTCAATGGCTTCAAAGTCAACGACGCTTATGCCAGCTACGACAGCGTCAGCGCCGAACAGCGCAAGCAGATTGCCGACAAGGCCAAGGCATTGGCCGCTGCACTCGATGGTATCGATCCCGCCCTTGGCCTTTGCGGCCTCTAAGCAGAAGACGACTTTCAGATGAACGATTCAGAGCAATTGAACCTCCAGCGACGCCGTGTATTGATGGGCATGGGCGCCGCCGGTGTCGCCCTTGCCGGTTCGGCGCTGAGCTGCCCGGCCATGGCCGCCAGCCCCGCGCAGGTGACCGAAGCACCCAGCAGCGACCAAACCTACGACCGCCACGAGTTCCACGGCAAGCACCAGAGCGGCATCGTCACTCCGCGCCCGGCGTCGGGCATGCTGGTGTCGTTTGATGTTTTGGCCAGCGATCGCGAAGACCTGGAGCGACTGTTGCGCACCCTCAACGAGCGTATCGCGTTCCTGATGAAGGGCGGCCCGGTCGCTCAAATCGATCCGAAACTGCCACCGGTGGATTCGGGGATTCTCGGCCCGGTGGTCACGCCGGATAACCTGACCATCACCGTGTCGGTGGGCGAATCGCTGTTCGACGAGCGCTTCGGTCTGGCCAGTGCCAAACCCAAGCGCCTGATCCGTATGGTCGGCTTCCCCAACGATGCGCTGGAAGCCGATTGCTGCCACGGCGACCTGAGCCTGCAGTTCTGTGCCAACACCGCTGACACCAACATCCACGCCCTGCGCGACATCGTGAAAAACCTACCGGATTTGCTACTGGTGCGCTGGAAACAGGAAGGCAGCGTGCCGCCCCAGGCTCCAGCGAAACCCGGCAAACCTGCGCAGAGCGCGCGTAATTTCCTGGGCTTTCGCGACGGTTCGGCCAACCCCGATTCCAACGATGGCACAGCCATGGACCGCGTCGTCTGGGTCCAGCCTGGCAACGACGAACCGGCCTGGACGGCCAACGGCAGCTATCAGGCGGTGCGGATCATCCGCAACTTCGTCGAGCGCTGGGACCGCACGCCGCTGCAGGAACAGGAAGGCATTCTCGGCCGGGTCAAAAGCAGCGGCGCGCCCATGGGCGGCGCCCATGAAACCGAAGTCCCGGACTACAACAAAGACCCCGAAGGCAAGTTGACCAAGCTCGACGCGCACATCCGCCTGGCCAACCCGCGCACTGCCGCGACCCAGGCCAACCTGATCCTGCGTCGGCCGTTCAACTACTCCAACGGCGTGAACAAGAACGGTCAGCTGGACATGGGCCTGCTCTTCATCTGTTACCAGGCCGATCTGCAGAAAGGCTTCATCACCGTGCAAACCAGGCTCAACGGCGAACCGCTGGAGGAATACCTCAAGCCGGTTGGCGGTGGGTACTTCTTCACCTTGCCCGGTGTGACCGGTGACCAGGATTTCATCGGTCGTTCGCTGCTGAACGCTACCCAACCTAAAACCACAACCTGACCCTTCTGCGGGGCTATCTCAGGAGCTATCCAATGAAAAAGTCGCCACTGGCGTTAATGCTGACCCTAGGTTTGCTCAATAGCCCGTTTTCAGCTTTCGCGGCGACGGCGCCGCTGGAGTTGGTGCAGCCGATTTCCGACTACAAGATCTACGTCACCGAGCAACTCGATGAACTGGCCAGCCACACCCGGCAGTTCACCGACGCAGTGAAAAAAGGTGACCTGGCCACCGCGAAAAAGCTCTACGCGCCGACCCGTGTCTACTACGAGTCGATCGAGCCGATTGCCGAGCTGTTCAGTGACCTGGACGCGTCCATCGACTCCAGGGTCGATGACCACGAAAAAGGCGTGAAAGCCGAGGATTTCACCGGTTTCCACCGCATCGAATACTCGCTGTTCTCGCAGAACAGCGCCAAGGGCCTGGGAGAGCTGGCGGACGGTCTGGACAAAAACGTCAAAGACCTGCAAAGCCGCGTCGCCGGCCTGACCTTCCCGCCGGAAAAAGTCGTCGGCGGCGCCGCTGCGCTGCTGGAGGAAGTGGCGGCCACCAAGATCTCCGGCGAAGAAGATCGCTACAGCCACACCGACCTCTATGACTTCCAGGGCAACATCGACGGCGCGAAGAAAATCGTCGACCTGTTCCGTCCGCAGATCGAGAAACAGGACGCAGCGTTTGTCGCCAAGGTCGACAAGAACTTTGCCACGGTGAATACGGTTCTGGCCAAGTACAAAACCAAGGGTGGCGGTTTCGAGACTTACGACAAAGTGAAGGAAAACGACCGCAAGGCGTTGGTTGGGCCGGTAAATACACTGGCTGAAGATTTGTCGACGTTGCGTGGCAAACTTGGTTTGAACTGAGGTTTGTAGCGTCTGATCGGGCCCCTTCGCTGGCAAGCCAGCTCCTGCAGTTTGGAACGCGTTTCCCTGTAGGAGCTGGCTTGCCAGCGAAGCTTTTTCAGGCTTTACAAAATGCGATACAGCAACCGCTCGATACGAACACGGCTCACACGCTTGAGAAACTTGGCAACCCCCGCCGGGTACTCAAGCAGCGTTTCCAGATCCTGATACCGCTCGATACGCGTCGTGTGCTGGAAGATCTCTTTCAGCTCCTTACTACGCGGCTCAAGCAATTCACCTTTGGGATCATCGATCAGCAAGGCGTTTTCCAGATCCAGGCGGAACGCCCGCGGGTTGAGGTTGTTGCCGGTCAGCAAGGTGTAGCGCTTGTCGACCCACATGCCCTTGAGGTGGTAGGTGTGATCGCCGTCTTTCCACAGGTGCAGGTTCAACTGGCCACTGTCGATGTTGCGCTGATGACGCTTGGCGAAACGGCGCAGGCTGATTTCGTAGAGGTACGGCAACGCCGCGATCACCTTGAATGGCTCGCTCGGCGGAATGTAGAAGTCGTTGGCAGTCTTGTCGCCGACCACGATGTCGATCTTCACGCCACGGGTCAGTGCACGGTTGACCTCGCGAATAATCGCCAGCGGCAAGTTGAAGTACGGCGTGCAGATAGTCAGTTGCTGCTGGGCACTGGCGATCAGTTCGCAGATCGCCCGGTTCAGCGGGTTGTTTTTGCCCACACCGAGCAATGGACTGACCGACAGACTGCTCTTGTCCGTGGTGCCTTGGGTGGTGTCGTACGCTGCATGTTTGAGACGACTACGCAGGTCGCCGATGTCGTTGCGCAGGCTGCGGGTGGTCGGCAGGTTCGGCAGATCGAGGCGATGCACAGCTTTTGAAGCGACAAGTCCATGCTGAACCAGATGCTGCATCGAATCGGCCAAGTCGCGGTTGTGCAGCAGGTGATAACGGTCGTAGCGGTACTTGTCGAACTTGTGCAGGTAGACGTTGTTCAGGCTCGCGCCGCTGTAGATCACGCAGTCATCGATGATGAAGCCCTTCAAGTGCAGCACGCCGAACAGCTCGCGGGTCTGCACCGGCACACCGTACACCGGTACTTCGCTTACGTGAGTACGGGTCATCTCCTGATACCAGGCCGAGTTGCCCGGTTGCTTGCCGGCACCGATCAAGCCGCGCTGGGCGCGCAGCCAGTCTACGACCACCACCACATCCAGGTTCGGACGCGCCAGTTTGGCCGCGTGCAAGGCATCGAGAATTTCCTGGCCGGCCTCATCCTGTTGCAGGTACAGCGCAACGATGTAGATGCGCTGAGTGGCGCTGGCGATTTTTTCCAGCAGGCAACGACGGAACTCGGCAGCGCCAGAAAGGATGGTGACGGCATCGGCGGTCAGCGGAAAACTGCGCAGTTTTGGCAGCAGAGAGCGTTTGAAAAGCAACGGCATAGGGCTCGCAATCGGGTCGAATCCAGAGAGTTTGAGAGCTTACACCATCGGTTGGTTCGGGTCTTGTTGGTGTCTGTAGTGGCCTCTTCGCGGGCAAGCCTCGCTCCTACAAAAGCACAGCGCTCTCTGTAGGAGCGAGGCTTGCCCGCGAAGGCAATTACACTGTCTGAAAAATATCTTCTTGACCAAGGAGAACGATCGTTCTACTGTTAATTACATGAACGAAATAACCAGCAACGACACACGCGACATCATTCTGGACGTCACCGAAAAGTTGATCTACAAAAGTGGGATTGCCGCCACCGGTATGGATCTCCTGGTGAAAACCGCCGGTGTCTCCAGAAAGAGCATTTACCGCTACTTCGCCAACAAGGAGGAGCTCACCGTCGCGGCCCTGCAACGCCGGGACCAACGCTGGATGCAGTGGTACAGAAGCGAAGTCGGACAGGCCAAAACCCCGGCCGACCGCCTGCTCAACCTGTTTACCGTGCTCAAGTCGTGGTTCCTTTCCGAAGGCTTTCGCGGCTGCGCTTTCATCAACACCAGCGGCGAAACCGGCGATCCGCAAGACCCGGTCCGCCTGGTCGCCAGGGACCACAAACAGAAACTGCTCGGCTACTTGCACGAACTGTGTGCCGAACTGTGTACCGAACATGGCGCCGAAGATCCGCAGATGCTGGCCAAACAGCTGCTGATCCTGATTGACGGCGCCATAACCGTGGCGCTTGTAATGGGTGATCACAGTGCCGCCGATAATGCGCAATGCATGGCGCGAAAGTTATTGGACCTGTAATAACTTGTTCAAGCCCTTCAACTTGCTTGAACTTTAACTTATACGGAGACTTGAAATGTCTAACGCCGAAGTTCGTCCGCCATTGCCGCCATTCACCCGTGAATCGGCCATTGAAAAAATCCGCCTGGCCGAAGATGGCTGGAACTCCCGCGATCCGCAACGTGTATCGCTGGCCTACACCCTGGACACCAAATGGCGTAACCGCGCCGAGTTCGCCTACAACCGCGAAGAAGCCAAAGGCTTCCTGACCCGTAAATGGGCCAAGGAACTGGACTATCGCCTGATCAAGGAACTCTGGGCATTTACCGGCAACCGCATCGCCGTGCGTTATGCCTATGAATGGCACGACGATTCGGGCAACTGGTTCCGCTCCTACGGCAACGAGAACTGGGAGTTCGACGAGAATGGCTTGATGGCCAACCGGTTTGCCAGCATCAACGACATGCCAATCAAGGAAACCGAACGCAAGTACCACTGGCCGCTGGGTCGTCGGCCGGATGATCACCCGGGCCTGTCGGACCTGGGTCTGTAATTTAGGGTCAGAACGATCAAACACTGATCCTCTGTAGGAGCTGGCTTGCCAGCGAAAGCGGCCTTCCAGTCGACATCATCGTTGACTGGAAGACCGCTTTCGCCAGCAAGCCGGCTCCTACAGGTTTTGTGGGGTTCAGGCGACTGCGGCTTGCTTTAAGTGAGCCTCGGCCTCCAACTCCCGCCAATTTGACGGCTTGCTGACTCATTGGCGTGTCCTCGCCACGCAGAGCGTGGGAACGATCAGCTGTAAGGGGGAAAATTTACGGGTAAGATATCGGCCCTTCCCCGCAGCCCCTTCGCTGCACCCTGCCGATTAAGCCGATTCCATGCCTTTCGAACTCAGCGTTGACCTCACTACCCTGGCCATTCTGGCCATTGTCGCTTTCATTGCCGGTTTCATCGATGCCATTGCCGGCGGTGGCGGCCTGTTAACCACCCCGGCTCTGCTCACCGCCGGCCTGCCGCCACATCTGGTGCTGGGCACCAACAAGCTCAGTTCGACCTTCGGTTCGGCCACTGCCAGTTTCACCTTCTACCGTCGCAAGCTGTTTCATCCCCGGCAGTGGATGCACGCAATCGTTGGCACCCTGGTCGGCGCACTGACCGGGGCGGTGGTCGCGCACTACCTGCCAGCCGAATGGCTGAACAAAATGCTCCCGGTAATCGTGTTCGCCTGCGGCGTCTACCTGTTGTTTGGCGGCACGCCGAAAGCGCCGCTGGATAGCGATGCGCCGATCAAGAAGAAGTGGCAATCGACCCAAGGCTTCAGCCTCGGTTTCTACGATGGCGTGGCCGGTCCGGGCACTGGCGCGTTCTGGACGGTCAGCAGCCTGCTGATGTATCCGATCGATCTGGTGAAGGCCAGCGGTGTGGCGCGCAGCATGAACTTCGTCAGCAACATCGCAGCGCTGTCGGTGTTCGTGTTTTCCGGGCAAGTGGACTGGATCATCGGCCTGAGCATGGGCCTGTCGGTGATGGTCGGGGCTTTCTTCGGCGCTCGCACCGCCATCAGCGGCGGCGCGAAGTTCATTCGTCCGGTGTTCATCACCGTGGTGCTGGGGCTGACCGTGCGGTTAGCCTGGCAACACTGGTTCAGCGTGGCCTAAGCGCCGCGCCACGTAGACGTCGATCAGGTAGCGGGCAATCGAGCGTGACGCCGGCAACGGCGGCAACGCGTGAACGTTGAACCACTGGGCGTCTTCGATCTCGTCTTCCTGACAGACGATTTCGCCGCCGGCGTATTCGGCATGGAAGCCGAGCATCATCGAATGCGGGAACGGCCAGCACTGGCTGCCCATGTACTGGATGTTCTTGACCTCGATCCGCACTTCTTCACGAACTTCGCGAATCAGGCAATCCTCGGCCGATTCGCCAGGCTCCGCGAACCCCGCCAAGGTGCTGTAGACACCCGTGACGAACCGTGGCGAGCGAGCCAGCAGCACTTCATCGCCACGGGTCACCAGCACGATCATACTCGGCGAAATCCGCGGATAGCTGCGCATGTCGCAGGGCTGGCAATACATCGCCCGCTCGCGCGGCACCTGGGTCATGGCCTGACCGCAGTTACCGCAAAAACGGTGCTCACGGGCCCAGGTGCCGATCTGCGCGGCATAACCGAGCACCTTGTAGAGCGTGTGATCGCCCTCAAGCATGAATGCCCGCAGACCTTTCCAGTTGCAGCCCGGTACTTCGTTGTGAGTGCGCAACTCCAGCAGGTACACCGGCTCGCCGTCGAGGTGACCGATGCCGTGTTCGGCAAGAATCGGCAAGTCCTGGCGCTTGAGCCATTCCCGTGGGAACAATGCGCCATTGTCATCGAAGAGGAAGCCTTCCGGGCTACGCGCCACGGCCCAGCCGCCGGGTTGGTCAGTGTCCAGTACCGCAGTGGTCCAGCGTGAAGTCATTTTTCAATCAATCCAGAAATTCGGGTTTCTGTTTGCTCATATGGGCGGCTATGGCCACGCGCAAATCGGTGGATTGCAGCATGGCGGCGTTCCAGGTGGCGACGTATTCCAGGCCATCATCGATGCGATGATCGCGCATGTAGCTGATCATCTCTTTGGTGCCCGTGACGGCAATCGGCGACTTGCTCGCAATCTCCCGGGCAATGCCCAGGACGCCATCGAGCAGGCTGGCAGTGTCACTGTAGACGCGATTGACCAGGCCCATGCCACGCGCTTCATCGGCGCCGAAAGTGCGACCAGTGTAAGCCAGTTCACGCAGCATGCCGTCACCGATGATTCGCGGCAAGCGTTGCAGCGTGCCGACGTCGGCGGCCATGCCGATGTCGATTTCCTTGATCGAGAACTGCGCATCTTCGGCGGCGTAACGCATGTCGCACGCGGCGATCAGGTCGATGGCGCCGCCCAGGCAATAACCCTGGATGGCCGCAAGCACCGGTTTGCGGCAGTTGTCGACGGCGTTGAAGGAGGCTTGCAGGTTGAGGATCTTGCGTCGCAGCAGGCGCGCATTGCGCCCGACGTCCTTGCCCAGCTCGTTGGCCACGCCGGCCAGCATCATCAGGTCGATGCCCGAGGAGAAATGCTTGCCGGCACCGCTGAGGACCACCACGCGCACTTCGTCGGTGTCGTCGATCCACTGGAAAATCTCGACGATCTCGCTCCAGAACGCGGCGTTCATCGAGTTGATCTTTTCTGGACGGTTGATCTGCACGTGAGCGATTTTGTCGACCAGTTCGACGGTGAACGCGGTGTATTGAGCCATGCCTGTGATCCTTTTGCGGGCAAAAAAGAGGTCGGAGCTGTAACACGGAACTATAACAAGGCATCTAGGCTGGCAGTAAGGCAGTGGTTCAGCCAAAAGCGGGACTGCTTATGCGGTGTATATGCCGGCCCCTTCGCGGGCAAGCCTCGCTCCTACAGAAGCTGCGATGCCTTTGTAGGAGCGAGGCTTGCCCACGAAGGCCGCCCCGCAGATTTAACTGCCAGCTTTAATTGCGCAAGGCGCCACAAAAAAATGAATATTTGTTCACCTTGCCGTGTTTGAGTTTTGCTGGTCGCCGGTTTCTTCGGCCTGTTCAATGTCCCAACCCTGACACCTATGGAGCCTTGCCCATGAATAGCCGCTACTCGATATTCACTGCACCGTTGATACTTGCTGTTGTATTGTCCGGTTCACAGGCCTGGGCCCACGGCGACGATGACTCTCCCGCCGCCCCCCAGTGCCCCAGAGGGCAGGTCCTCGACAAAAAGTCGCAAAAATGCGTCTCGCAAACCAGCAAACTGGTGCCGGACGCCGACCGCACCGATTACGCTTACCAGTTGGCCAAGGACGGGCGTTACGCAGAAGCGCTGGCACTGCTCGACACGCTCAAAGAGCCCAACACCGCCAAGGCTTTGAACTATCGCGGCTACGCCACGCGTAAACTGGGGCGCACTGACGAAGGCATCGGTTTTTACCTGCAATCGGTCAGACTCGACCCGCAATACGCCAAGGTCCGCGAATACCTCGGCGAAGCCTATGTGATCAAGGGTCAACTGGATCTCGCCCAGGAACAGTTGCAGAAGATCAAATCGATCTGCGGCAACACTACTTGCGAGGAATACCAGGACCTGGCTGACGCCATCAACGGCTCATCGAAAACCTGACACACCGAGCAGACGGAGGTCCCCATCGCCAGCGATCAGGCAATACGGGCAGAACTGGGTCAACACCTGGCGCGTTTGTGGCGCTACGGCCTGCTGTTGTCCAGGCAACGGCATGTCGCCGAAGACCTGGTGCAAGCCACCTGCGTGCGGGCGTTGGAACGGGCCGGACAGTTCGAATCGGGCACGCGCATGGACCGCTGGCTGATGAGCATTCTGCATTCGATCTGGCTCAACGAAGTGCGCGCACGACGAGTGCGTCACGGTCAAGGCACGATAGACGGAGAAGAAGTGTTGTCATTCGACGGTGAGTACGTGGCACAAACCCATGTCATGGCGGTGCAAGTCATCCGCCGCGTCGATGCGCTGCCTGAAGCCCAGCGCGAAGCGGTGTTTCTGGCCTATGTCGAAGGCTTGTCCTACCGCGAAGTTGCCGAAGTGCTGCAAGTGCCCATCGGTACCGTCATGAGCCGCTTGGCCACCGCCCGGGGCAAACTCGCCGAGTACCCGCCATTGCAGTCCGTACACAACCCTTCCAGCGGAGAACGTCGATGAACGCGTTAATTCCGGATGAGCAACTGGTGGCTTACCTGGATGATCAACTCGACAGCGAACAGCGCGAGCGTATCGAAGCGGCCGTCGCCGAAGATCCTATGCTTGGTTTACGCCTGCAATGGCTGAACCGCAGCAGCCTGCCGTTCAAGGCAGCCTATGACGAACTGGGGCGCCAGGCTCCGGTGGATCGCCTGCAAGCCATGCTCGACACCCTGCCCTCGCCGGCCCGCCCGGCCCTCAATCGCCGCTGGTTCCTTGCGGCGGCAGCCGGGCTGGTGGCGGGCGGCGTGCTGTCGGACCGTTTGTTCCTTGGCTGGCAAACGAGTCAGGAGAAACGCAACTGGCGCGCATTGGTGGCCGACTACATGGTGCTTTACGTGCCGCAAACCCTCGACCATTTGCCCAACGACGAAACGGCCCAGCGTACGCAACTGCGCACCATCGATGCGCGCCTGGGTCTGCACCTCGCGCCCGCGCAACTGACCTTGCCCCGCGCCGAATTCAAACGGGCGCAAATCCTCGAGTACGACGGCGTACCCATCGCTCAGATCAGTTATCTCGATCCGATCCATGGTCCACTAGCGCTGTGTATTACTAGATCCAACAGCGGCAGTCGGCATTTTGCCCAGGAACGCCGGCACGAGATGAACATCGTCTATTGGGCTGACATGGAGCATGCGTGGATGTTGATCGGGCGCAATCCGATGGAGGATCTGGATAGCATGGCCAAGGTGTTGCGCACCCGGTTGAGCGCGTGATGAGCTGTCGAAGGTTCGGGCTTGATTGCAGCTGTGACCTTCAGGCCGTCTTCGCGGGCAAGCCTCGCTCCTACAGAAGCGCGCGATGCCTTTGTAGGAGCGAGGCTTGCCCGCGAAGAGGCCGGAACAGTCGCCACAGGACAGCGGTCGATCAGACAGAGCTGCTACCCGCTCCAGACTTCACAAGATCCTGTGCCCGTGGAAATTCCCCCGCCTGGCCAATGATCACGGTGTATCTAACCTTGTCGCCCACAAAAAAATAGTCTTCGCCGTCCGCAGTGATATTAGCGCCGATCCTTACCGCCAGCCTTGAACATCCATCGTCAGGCATTACCATCGCAAACTTGGTCGATGTTGCATCGACCCAGACTTTCCTGATCGCATTGATCGTGCCTTTACCCATTGTTCTTATTGTTGGCGCTCCCATCTCTACCCTCCAGTCATCAGTGCGTGGCGCGACAGCCTGACTGCGTAGGGACAATGAAACGCCTAAATGTAAAAGGTGACTACTGTCAGGAATGACAGATCGCACACGTCAAGCCGACGTCGGCAACCACAACCGAAACCGCGCTCCACCCAGCGGCGACGCTTCAACGGTCAAGGTGCCGCCCTGGGCCTCCAGCGCCCGGCGACTGATCGCCAGCCCCAGACCAAACCCGCCCGTGGCGCGATCGCGGCTGCGATCTAGCCTGTAGAACGGTTCGAAAATCCGCTCGCGCTCGTCATCCGGAATGCCGATGCCGTCATCGTCCACGCAGATCTCACAACCTTTGGGGCACACCTGCACGCCGATCTGGATGCGTTTTTCGCAGTAGCGCATGGCGTTGCGCAGCAGGTTCTGCAGGGCACGAGCGGTCAGGCGCGGATCGAGGGTGAAGCGTTCGAGCAGGCCGTGGAGCAGCACGTCGATGACGATGTCCGATGATTGCTCGTCATCGACGCTGCCCAGAATGCTGTCGATGAATTCATCCAGCGACACCTCGACTTGCTCTGGCACCCGCGCCGGGTTTTGCAGGCGGCTGTAGGACAGCAGCTCCAGTACCAATTCATCGAGTTCGCGAATGTGATCCACCAGACCTTGAAGGCGTTCGCGGCTGGTGGCCGGCAAGTCGTCGGACAGGGCCAGGGCCAGGCCGAAGTCCAGGCGGGTCAGTGGTGTGCGCAGTTCATGGGAAACCGCGTTGAGCAGATCACGCTGCTGATTCAGCAGGTTTTCGATGTCGCGGGCCATGGTGTCGAAGACGTTGGCCAGGCTGCCGATGTTGGAATTGGGGGCAATCTGCGTGCGTTCACTCAAGTGGCCCTTGCCGAAGCGCTCAGCCGCGCTTTTCAGGCGTTCCAGATCGCGCCAGTGCGGGCGCAGCCACAGCAACAGGCAGGCGAGCATGGTTGCGCCGATCAGCACGTTGATGCTCCAGTACAACAGGCTGACGTCCGTCGGATCCGGAGGCACCACCATTTGCACCACCGTGCGCTCGTTCAGCGGCGCCACCGCCAGCGTGCGCCAACCCCAGTCGCCGATCCGCACGACGTTCTCGCCGCGCTGCAAACGCTGCTGCTCATCCGGTGAAAAACCGGCGTCGTCGTTGGCGCTGAGCACGATGTGCAGCGGATGAAACTCCCTGTCCATTTCCGCCGCCAGGGCCGGCCATTGCTCAGTCGGCACCGCCTTGAACTGCTTCACCATGAGGGTTTGCAGGCCACGGGAATAATCAAGGTTGTAGGTGAGGAAGCGCTCGTGGAAGACCTTGATCACCAGGTCCGGCACCAAATAAATCGCCGCGCTGAACGAGACGATGGTCACTAGATACAGACGAAACAGGATTCTGAACATCGGCTCAGCATTCCCACTCGGAACGGCTGAACAGGTAGCCCTTACCCCACACGGTCTTGATCTTGCGCGCCTCACCGGCATGGTCGTCGAACTTGCGCCGCAGCTTGGAGATCGCCACGTCCACCGAGCGGTCGGTACCGTTGAATTCGATGCCGCGCAGGCGTTGCAGAATCTGGTCGCGGCTCAGCACTTCGCCGGCATGCCGGGCCAGCACCACCAGCAGGTTGTATTCGCCGCTGGACAACTCCACCGGTTGTTCGCGCCAGGTCACGGTGCGCTCGGACAGGTCGATGCACAGGTTGCCCATGAGGATGCGGTCGTTGGCGGCCTGCGGCTCGCTGAGGCTGCTACGGCGCAGCAAGGTGCGCACCCGGGCCAGGAGCACCCGCGGTTCGCAGGGTTTGGTGACGTAGTCGTCGGCGCCCATTTCCAGGCCCAGCACCTGATCGTGACTGTCGTCGCGGGCGGTTAGCATGAGGATCGGCAACGTCGCCGAATCAGCGCGCAGCAAGCGGCAGACCTGTAACCCGTCGAGGCCGGGCAGCATCAGGTCGAGGATCACCAGATCCGGCGGATTGACCCGCGCCCGCTCGCGCACCTGGTCACCGCGACCAATCACGCTGACGGAATAACCGTTGCGTTCCAGGTAGCTGGCAATCAGTTCGGCGAGGGCGGTGTCGTCTTCGACCAGGAGGATGTTGGGCATGGGGGTGTTTCCAGAAAGTGCTGTGGCGACAGGTCCGGCCCCTTCGCGGGCAAGCCTCGCTCCTACAAAGGCATCGCATGCTCTTGTAGGAGCGAGGCTTGCCCGCGAAGGCGGCATAACAGGCGCAAAACGAATCAAGATGTGAAGGATATACGCCCCGCACACACCTGAGTAAAACCCTTACACAATTTCACACAGCCCTACAAAGCTTCACCGCTACCCTCGCCGTCGCCCGGTAGGATTTCGGGGGTCATTATTGGGGTGATTCATGTCAAAAAATCTGCTTGCCAGGCTCAGCCTTGTGGCTCTGGCGTTGACGCTGAGCGCGTGCGACAAATCCTCGAACGCCGAAGAACAGGCGCCGCTGGCCAGCGTTCGCGTCGAGACCATCGAAGCCCGGCCGCTGACCATCAGCAGCGAGTTGAGCGGGCGCATTGCCGCGCCGCGCGTCGCCGAAGTGCGGGCCCGGGTGGCTGGCGTGGTGCTGCAACGCGTCTTCCGTGAAGGCAGCGACGTGAAAAAAGGCGATGTGCTGTTGCGCATCGACCCGGCGCCGTTCAAGGCTGACCTTGATAGCGCCGAAGCCGCGCTGCGCAAAGCCGAGGCCAACGCGTTTCAGGCGAAGCTTCAAGAGCAGCGCTACGCACAGTTGATCGACGATAAGGCCATCAGCGGCCAGGATTACGACAACGCCCGGGCCAATGCGCGACAGACCGCCGCCGACGTTGCCGCCAGCAAAGCCGCTGTGGAGCGGGCCGAACTCAACCTCGGTTACGCCACCGTCACCGCGCCGATTTCCGGGCGTATCGGTCGCGCACTGGTTACCGAAGGCGCACTGGTCGGACAGAACGAAACCACGCCGCTGGCGCTGATTCAGCAACTGAACCCGATCCACGCCGACCTGACCCAATCAACCCGCGAACTCAACGACCTGCGCCGCGCCTTCCGTTCCGGCCACTTGCAGCAGGTCGGCCAGGACCAGGTCAAGGCCACGCTGATTCAGGATGACGGCAGCCTCTACCCCTTGCCGGGCAAGTTGCTGTTCAGTGACATCACGGTCGATCCGGGCACCGGCCAGATCATCCTTCGCAGCGAGTTCCCCAACCCGGACCTTGACCTGCTGCCCGGCAGTTTCGTGCGCGTACGGCTGGAGCAAGCCGTAAACCAGCAAGGCATCAGCGTGCCGCAACGGGCGATCCAGCGTGACAGCGCCGGCATTGCGCAGGTGCTGCTGCTCGACGCCGAACAACGGGTCGGCCAGCAACCGGTCGAACTGGGCCCGGTGCAGAACGACCGCTGGGTCGTGACCAGCGGTTTGAAACCCGGCGACCGCATCGTCATCGAAGGCCTGCAACACGCCAAGCCTGGCGAGAAAGTGCAGATCGACGACACCCCTCTTCCACTTGCCCAGGTTTCTGGTCAGTAAGCAGGACGCTTGTTTATGCCGCACTTCTTTATCGACCGCCCGGTGTTCGCCTGGGTGGTCGCCCTGTTCATCCTGCTGGCCGGTGCGCTGGCCATTCCACAATTGCCGGTGGCGCAGTATCCCGACGTTGCGCCACCGCAGATCGAAATCTATGCCGTGTACCCCGGCGCATCGGCGCAGACCGTCGACGAGAGCGTGGTCAGCCTGATCGAGGAAGAGCTCAACGGCGCCGATCATCTGTTGTATTTCGAGTCCCAGAGCAGTTTGGGCAGCGCCACCATCAAAGCCACGTTCCAGCCGGGCACCAACCCGGAAATGGCCCAGGTCGACGTGCAGAACCGCTTGAAAGTCGTGGAGTCGCGCCTGCCGCAAGCCGTCAATCAGCAAGGCTTGCAGGTGGAGAAAGTCTCCGCCGGTTTCCTGCTGCTGATCACCCTGACGTCCACTGACGGCAAGCTCGACGACGTGGCGCTCAGCGATTATCTGGCGCGCAACGTGATGAATGAGATCAAACGGCTGGACGGCGTCGGCAAAGCCCAGCTGTACGGTGCAGAGCGGGCGATGCGGATCTGGATCGACCCGCAGAAACTGCTCGGCTTCAACCTGACGCCGGCCGACGTCAACGCCGCGATCGTGGCGCAGAACGCGCAGGTTTCTGCCGGCAGCATCGGCGATTTGCCGACCCGCACTACTCAGGAAATCACCGCCACCATTCTGGTCAAGGGGCAACTGTCGACCCCGGAAGAATTCGCCGACATCGTGCTCAAGGCCAATTCCGACGGCTCCACCGTACGCATCGCCGATGTCGCGCGGGTCGAAATCGGCAGTCAGGAATATCAGTTTTCGACGCGCCTGAACGGCAAGCCGTCCACGGCAGTTGCCGTGCAACTCTCGCCGGGCGCCAATGCGCTGAGCACTGCAACGCTGGTGCGGGCGAAAATGGATGACCTGTCGCGCTACTTCCCGGCGAACGTCGAGTACAAGATCCCCTACGACACCTCGCCCTTCGTCAAAGTCTCGATCACCAAAGTGGTTTACACCCTGCTTGAGGCAATGGTGCTGGTGTTTGCGGTGATGTTCCTGTTCCTGCAAAACATCCGCTACACGCTGATCCCGACGCTGGTGGTACCGGTAGCGTTGATGGGTACCTTTGCGACCATGCTGGCGCTGGGTTTCTCGATCAACGTGCTGACCATGTTCGGCATGGTGCTGGCCATCGGCATTCTGGTGGACGACGCCATTGTAGTGGTGGAGAACGTCGAACGGATCATGGCCACTGAAGGCCTGTCGCCCAAAGAAGCCACGCGTAAGGCGATGCAGCAGATCACCGGGGCGATCATCGGCATCACGCTGGTACTGGTGGCGGTGTTCATCCCGATGGCGTTCATGCAAGGTTCGGTCGGGGTGATCTACCAGCAGTTTTCGTTGTCGATGGCGACCTCGATCCTGTTCTCGGCCTTCCTCGCCCTGACCTTGACCCCGGCGCTATGCGCGACGCTGCTCAAGCCGATTGCAAAAGGCGAGCATCACGAAAAAACCGGGTTCTTCGGCTGGTTCAATCGGCGCTTCGAGCAACTCACCGCGCGCTATCAGGGCTGGGTCGCCTACGCACTGAAACGCAGTGGTCGGTTCCTGTTGATCTACGGCGTGCTGCTGGTCGGACTGGGGGTTTGCTTCAGTCGTCTGCCTTCGTCGTTCCTGCCAGTTGAGGATCAGGGCTACACCATCACTGACGTTCAACTGCCACCGGGCGCGAGCAAGAACCGCACGGTGCAGGTGGTCGAGCAGATCGAAGCACACAACGCCACTGAACCCGGCGTCGGTGACAGCACGGTGATTCTCGGCTTCAGCTTTTCCGGCAGTGGCCAGAATGCGGCGCTGGCATTTACCACGCTGAAGGATTGGTCGGAACGCGGTAGCGACGATTCGGCGAGTTCGATTGCAGACCGGGCCAACATTGCCCTCAGTCAAATCAAGGACGCCGTGACGTTTGCCGTACTGCCACCTCCGGTAGACGGCCTCGGTACGTCCAGCGGATTCGAGTTCCGCCTGCAGGATCGCGGCGGGCTCGGGCATGCGGCGCTGATGCAAGCACGTACCGCGTTGCTGGCGGCCGCCGAAAAGAGCCCGATCCTGATGAACGTGCGCGAAAGTGCGCTGGCCGAAGCGCCGCAGGTGCAATTGATCGTGGATCGCAAGCAGGCCAACGCCTTGGGTGTGTCCTTTGCCGATATCGGCGGCGTACTGTCCACCGCCGTCGGTTCGGCCTACATCAACGACTTCCCCAATCAGGGACGGATGCAACGAGTAGTGGTACAGGCCGAAGGCGATCAGCGCAGCCAAGTGGCCGATCTGTTGAAAATGCACGTGCGCAACAACGACGGAAAAATGGTGCCGCTGTCGGCCTTCGTCCAGGCCAAATGGGTACAGGGGCCGGCGCAGTTGACCCGTTACAACGGCTACCCGGCGATCAGCATTTCCGGCGAGCCGAAGCCCGGACACAGCACCGGTGAAGCCATGGCCGAGATCGAACGTCTGGTTGCCCTCGGCCCTGCGGGATTGGGTCAGGAATGGACCGGATTGTCATTGCAGGAGCGTTTGTCCGGCAGTCAGGCGCCGATCCTGCTCGGGTTGTCGTTGCTGATCGTGTTCCTGTGTCTGGCGGCGTTGTACGAGAGCTGGTCGATTCCGACCTCAGTGCTGCTGGTGGTGCCCCTCGGCGTGCTCGGCGCGGTGCTGGCGGTGACGTTGCGCGGCATGCCCAACGACGTGTTCTTCAAGGTCGGGCTGATCACCATCATTGGCTTGTCGGCGAAGAACGCAATCCTGATCATCGAATTCGCCAAGAGCCTGTACGACGAAGGCCACGACCTGATCGACGCCACGCTGCAAGCCGCACGCCTGCGGTTGCGGCCGATTGTCATGACTTCCCTGGCGTTCATCCTCGGCGTGGTACCTCTGGCGATCGCCACCGGTGCCAGCTCGGCGAGCCAGCAAGCCATCGGCACCGGGGTGATCGGCGGGATGATCACCGCGACCCTGGCGGTGGTGTTCGTGCCGGTGTTTTTTGTGGTGGTGATGAAGCTGGTACGCAAACGCCACAAAAAAACCTGACCAACCACATCCCCTGTAGGAGCCGGCTTGCCGGCGAAGGCGTCCGAAAGAACAGCACAATGTTCGAGGCCCCCTTCGCCGGCAAGCCGGCTCCTACAGGGGGCGATTGTGGTCACATTTGCGTCCTCTGGGCTAAGGTGATTGCAAAGCCCTATGCATCGAGCCTCCATGCCCTACCTCACCCACACCCACCCTCGCCTGTCTGTCGCCGCCACGCTCGGTGTCGCGGCGGGCATTCTGGCCCCGGCCGATTCGATCATCAGCAAAATCCTCATCGGCTGGAACGCCGGGGTCTGGACTTACCTGGTGCTGATGCTCTGGCTCACCGTGCGTTCCAAAGCCCCGGACGTGAAACGCATCGCCGAAATCGAAGACGAAAATGCCGGGTTGGTACTGCTCGTGGTATGCATCGCCGCGATTGCCAGCCTGGCAACCATCACCTTCGAACTGGCCGGCAGCAAGCACCTGGAAACCACCGCCAAGCTGCTGCATTACGGTTTCACCGCGTTGACCGTCATCGGTTCATGGCTGCTGATCGGGGTGATTTTCAGCGTGCACTACGCACGCCTGTTCTACACTTGGAGCGGCAAGGAACCGGCGCTGCGTTTCACTGAAGGCCTGACGACACCCAACTATTGGGACTTTCTGTATTTCTCGTTCACGATTGGTGTGGCGGTGCAAACGTCGGACGTTGGCGTCGCGACACAGGAGCTGCGCAAGATTGTCCTGGCACAGTCGCTGATCGGTTTTCTGTTCAATACGGCGATTCTGGGGTTTTCCATCAACATCGCCGCCGGGCTGTTCAACTGATCTGTGCACAAACGTTCTAGGCATCACCCTCGATACGGACGTTTAATAGTTTGGCAATCCGTCTGACAGGTGCCGCATGACTTCCCACAACTGGATCGACCTCGCCCAGGACGCCGACACCGGCATTGAGACGCTGCGCGCGCATTTCCAGGGCCATGCCTATGACCCGCACTGGCATGACAGTTATCTGGTGGGCGTTACCGAGCAAGGCGTCCAGCAATTCAACTGTCGCCGGGCGAAGCATCAGAGCACGCCGGGCAAGGTGTTCTTGCTTGAGCCGGGTGATATTCACGACGGCGAAGCGCCAACGGACGACGGGTTTACCTACCGCATGCTGTATATCGATCCGCTGTGGCTTACGCGCGAACTCGGTGCCGTGTTCGACACTGCCCCAGACAATAGTGAGTTGAGTTTCGCCAACACCCTCGCCACTGACACGCGTCTTGCTCATGCCACCAGCCTGGCCTTTCAAGCCTTGCATCATGGAGAACTGAAGATCGTCCGCCAAAGCGCCCTCGATGGTTTGCTCGAACGCCTCACCAGCCACCTGCACTGGCGCGCACGCTATGCCGAGGACCCGCGCCTGCCGCAGGTGGCGCAAAAGGCCCGGGAGTATCTGCACGCCCATGCTCACGAGGACATCGGCCTAGACCAATTGGCGGCCGCCACGGGCGTCGACCGCTTCCGCCTGACTCGGGCCTTCAAGGCCGCCTACGGTATGGCGCCCCATGCTTATCTGGTGCAATTGCGCCTGGCCACGGCCCGGCGCATGCTGGCCCGTGGCGAACAACCAGCAACCGTGGCCATGGCATTGGGGTTTGCCGACCAGAGCCATCTGGGCCGCTGGTTCGTGCGGGCCTACGGGCTGACGCCAGCGTTGTATCGCAAGCGCTGCTCAAATCTTCCAGACAGGTAACCCCGGTGTTGTGAAGATCAACTGACTGATCTTCACCGGAGTTTGCCTACGATGCTCTCTACATTCCCGACGTTATTGCCCTTTCTGCTGTTTGCCTTTGTGGCCTCGATTACGCCAGGCCCGACCAACATTCTGGTAATGAGCAACAGTGCGCGGTTTGGCCTGGCTGCGGCCGTGCCCATCATCTTTGGTGCTTGTGCCAGTGCCGCAATTCTTGTGCTGTTGGTGGGCACGGGCGCCGGTTCTTCGCTGACTGCATGGCCTCTAATACGGACAGTCATGCAGTGGGCCGGCGTGACGTGGCTGAGTTACCTCGCGTGGCAGATTTTTCGCGCCCCGGCCATTGCTGTCACCGCGCAGAAAACCGGAGCGCGCCTCGGCGCATTGGGTGCCGCCAGCCTGCAATGGATCAACCCGAAAACCTGGATGATGGCGCTGGCCGTGGTCAGCGTTTTTGCAGGGGTTGGTGAAGATCGGCTGGTGCATGTGTTGTTTCTGGCTCTGGCGTTTTTTCTGATCTCGCTTCCGTGTCTGGCCGTCTGGGCATTGCTCGGAGCCGGATCGAGCCGCTGGTTGAGCTCGCCCCGTGCAATGCGTCGTTTCAATCGCTGCATGGCCCTGTTGTTGCTGGGTTCGGCGTGGATGAGTGTTTTTGCGTGAGCTCCATCCATCGGCCATTGTCGGACAATCGATAACAGGGGGCTTGACGACGAATCGGCTTTTGGTGTCTTCTGAAACCGGTTTCAGTGCTTTCGCAAATGCACAGACCTTATAAATCCAATAACAAGGTTTTCGCCCGTGAACGATTTCTCCGCCGCCCAGCGCAGCCGCGTGACCATGCTTGATGTCGCTGAACACGCCAAGGTTTCCAAGGCCAGCGTGTCGCGATTCATCGGCGAAGACCGCGCCCTGCTCTCCGATGCCATTGCCTTGCGCATCGAACAGGCGATTGCCGAGCTGGGCTACCGCCCGAACCAGATGGCCCGCGGCCTGAAACGCGGACGGACCCGCCTGATTGGCATGCTGGTCGCCGACATCCGTAACCCTTATTCGATTGCCGTGATGCACGGGGTGGAAACCGCCTGCCGTCAGCACGGCTACAGCCTGGTGGTGTGCAACACCGATCGCGATGACGAGCAGGAGCGCCAGCACCTGGCCTTGCTGCGTTCCTACAACATCGAAGGCCTGATCGTGAACACCCTCGGCCATCACCGCGACGAATTGCATGAACTGCACCGGGAAATGCCCCTGGTGCTGGTGGATCGCAAGGTCGAGTACCTTGAAAGCGACATGGTCGGGCTGGACAACCCGGCAGCCGTCGAAATCGCCCTCGCCCACCTTGAAGAACGTGGCTATCGCGATGTGGTGCTGGTTACCGAACCCTTTGACGGCACCAGTTCGCGGATCGAGCGGGCCGGCAGCTTCAAGGCACAGATCGCCAAGCGCCCGGCGCTTCGTGGAACGTTGATCGAGACCGGCAGCGAGCTGACGGCGAAGCTGAAAATCTTTCTCGAAACTCCCGGCCCCGGCCCGAAAGCGCTGTTCTGCGCGAACGGGATTGCGGCGCTGGGCAGCACCCAGGCGTTGCGTGAACTCAAGTGCAATCTGTTTGAAGACGTGGGCCTGATCGCCCTCGATGACCTGGATTGGTATCCACTGGTAGGCAGCGGCATTACCGCCCTCGCCCAGCCGACTGCCGAGATCGGGGCGAGTGCGTTTGAATGTTTGCTCAAGCGCTTGCGCGGGGATGACGGGCCCGTGCGGACGATGGATTTTTCAGCGCGGTTGATTGTGCGGGGGTCTACGACAAGGCGCGTTTCAACATGAGGCCGCCTTCGCGGGCAAGCCTCGCTCCTACAGAGGAATGCAATGCCCTTGTAGGAGCGAGGCTTGCCCGCGAAGAGGTCTGCAAGACCACCCCAATATTTTTTTGAACAAAAATGAAACCGGTTTCAGAGGTAGAAAAACAATGAACAAACCAGCCGTTTCCATCAGCCTCTCCAGCTACGGCGCCGACCTCGTGCGCCAACGCGGACAGGGCAGTTTCATCGATGTGCTGGCCGCCGCCGGCGCAACGCGCATCGAATGGCGCGAAGAATTGCTGACCGACGAGGACCCCGCAAAACTGGCCAACAATACCCAGGCCCAAGGTCTGGAGAGCGTGTATTCCTCACCAATGGAACTGTGGCCGGCCGGCCAGTCGAAACCAAATCCGGAACTGATCAACACCCTGCAACGCGCCCAGGCATTCGGCGCCAAATGGCTGAAAGTGTCCCTGGGTTACTTCACCGACACCAGTGACCTGCAGACCCTCGCTCGAATATTGGAAAAAAGCACAGTGCAATTGCTGGTGGAAAACGACCAGACCCTGCACGGCGGGCGCATCGAACCGTTCCAGCGTTTTTTCGCAGCGGTCGAGCAGCACCATTTGCCAATCAAAATGACCTTCGACATCGGCAACTGGCATTGGCAAGACCAGTCCGCCAATAGCGCGGCGCGGCTGCTCGGACGCCACGTTGGCTATGTGCATTGCAAAGCCGTCTCACGCCGGGCCGATGGCAAGCTTGTCGCCATACCGCCTGCCGACAGCGACCTGCATTTATGGGAACAACTGCTGCGGCACATGGCCCAAAACGTGATGCGGGCTGCGGAATATCCGCTGCAAGGCGACGACCTGGTACAGCTCACCACCGAGCATGTCGCGGTCCTCGCCAGCCTGGGTCACTTTGGTTATCAGGGTAAAGCAGGCCTGGAGAACGCTCATGTCTGAGATCGATATTCTGTCGTTCGGCGAAACCATGGCGATGCTCGTTGCCGATCAGAACGGCGACCTGGCCAACGTCGATCACTTCCACAAGCGCATTGCCGGGGCTGACAGCAACGTCGCCATCGGTTTGTCGCGGCTGGGATTCAAGGTGGCATGGTTGAGCCGGGTCGGCGCCGATTCCCTGGGTCGTTTCGTGGTCGATACCCTGAAAAAGGAAGGTCTGGATTGCAGCCACGTCGCTATCGACGAGGCACATCCAACCGGTTTTCAATTCAAATCACGCACCGATGATGGCGATGATCCGGTTGTCGAATACTTTCGGCGCGGTTCGGCGGCGAGTCATTTGTCGCCGCAATCGATCATCCCGCAGTTGCTCAAGGCGCGGCACTTGCACGCCACCGGCATTCCCCCGGCACTGTCGGAAACAGCACGGCAGATGTCCTTCGAATTGATGACCTGCATGCGCGAAGCCGGGCGCAGCATTTCTTTCGACCCGAACCTGCGCCCAAGCCTGTGGGCCAGCCAGCAACAGATGATCAGCGAAATCAACCGCCTCGCCGCCCTCGCCCACTGGGTGCTGCCGGGGCTGAGCGAAGGTCGCTTGCTGACCGGCTTCGAAGACCCCGCCGACATCGCGGCGTTCTACCTCGATCAGGGCGCCGAAGCCGTGGCGATCAAGCTTGGGCCGCACGGCGCGTATTACCGCACGCATCTAAATGAAGGTTTCGTGGCGGGCGTGCCGGTGGAAACGGTGGTCGACACGGTCGGCGCCGGTGATGGTTTTGCCGTCGGCATGATCAGCGCATTGCTGGAAAACCACAGCTTTGCCGACGCCGTGAAGCGCGCCAACTGGATTGGCAGCCGGGCGGTGCAGAGCCGGGGAGATATGGAGGGGTTGCCGACCCGGTCCGAGATGTCCATCGAATTTGAGGCCGCCTTCGCGGGCAAGCCCGCTCCCACAAGGGTTTTGTGTGGCACATAAATCCGAGGGTCACCAAAAATCCCTGTGGGAGCGGGCTTGCTCGCGATGAGGCCCGCACAGTCACTGAAGATTTAAAACCGTTACCTGCTGCGACAAAAACAACAAGCTCAGGAGCACCACTCATGAAAACCGCAACGCTCGCCGCCCGCCGCTGGTGGTACATCATGCCCATCGTGTTTATCACCTACAGCCTGGCGTACCTGGACCGCGCTAACTACGGCTTCGCCGCCGCCTCCGGCATGGCCGCCGACCTGATGATCACCCCGGGCCTGTCGTCGATGCTCGGCGCGCTGTTCTTCCTCGGCTACTTTTTCTTCCAGGTGCCGGGTGCGATCTACGCCCAGAAGCACAGTGTGAAGAAACTGATCTTCGTCAGCCTGATCCTTTGGGGTGGTCTGGCGACCTTGACCGGGATCGTCTCCAACGCCTATTGGCTAATCGTCATTCGTTTCATGCTCGGTGTGGTCGAGGCCGCGGTGATGCCGGCGATGCTGATTTACCTGTGCCACTGGTTCACCCGTGCCGAACGCTCGCGAGCAAATACCTTCCTGATCCTTGGCAACCCGGTAACCATGCTGTGGATGTCGGTGGTCTCGGGGTATCTGGTGCAGCATTTCAGCTGGCGCTGGATGTTCATCGTTGAAGGCTTGCCGGCAGTGCTCTGGGCGTTCATCTGGTGGCGTCTGGCCGATGATCGTCCGGCGCAAGCCAAGTGGCTCAGCGATCAGGAAAGGCAGGACCTGGAAAGCGCCCTCGCCGCCGAACAGGTCGGCATCAAAGCGGTGAAGAACTACGCCGAAGCCTTTCGCTCGCCGAAAGTGATCATCCTGGCCTTGCAGTTTTTCTGTTGGAGCATCGGCGTCTACGGTTTCGTGCTGTGGCTGCCGTCGATCCTTAAGGCGGGCGCGCAGATGGACATGATCGAAGCCGGCTGGCTGTCGGCGCTGCCGTACCTGGCGGCGGTGATCGGCATGCTGCTGGTGTCCTGGGGCTCGGACAAACTGCAAAAGCGCAAACGCTTCGTCTGGCCGCCACTGCTGATCGCCTCCATTGCGTTCTACGGTTCCTACGCGTTGGGCGCCGAACATTTCTGGTGGTCCTACACCTTGCTGGTGATTGCCGGCGCCTGCATGTACGCGCCTTACGGGCCGTTTTTCGCGATCATCCCGGAAATCCTCCCGGCCAACGTCGCCGGTGGCGCCATGGCTTTGATCAATAGCATGGGCGCCCTCGGTTCTTTCGGCGGCTCCTATCTGGTCGGTTACCTGAACAGCTCCACCGGTTCGCCCGGCGCCTCGTACCTGTTGATGAGCGGCGCTTTGATGCTCTCGGTGGTGCTGACGATTTTCCTCAAGCCCGGCGCCAGTGACCGGGAACGGCCCTCGGTCGCCGCGCCCAGCCCCGCCCACTCCTGAATTGACGTAGAGAAAACCACGATGAAAAAGCAGGTTGTGCTGTACAAGAAACTCTCGCCGCTGCTGATGGCTCGCCTGCAAGAGCAGGCTGAAGTGACGTTGATCGACAAGCTCGACGTTGAAGGTTTGGCGCAATTGCGCCAGGCCCTGCCCCGCGCCCATGGCCTGCTCGGCGCCAGTCTGAAGCTCGATGCCGAGCTGCTCGATCTCGCGCCGAATCTTCAAGCGATTGCCAGCGTCTCCGTGGGTGTCGACAACTACGACATCGACTACCTGACCGAGCGGCGAATCCTGCTGACCAACACCCCGGACGTACTCACCGAAACCACCGCCGACACCGGTTTCGCGCTGATCCTGGCGACGGCCCGGCGCGTGGTGGAACTGGCAACCATGGTTCGCGCCGGCCAGTGGCAGCGCAACATCGGCACCGAGCATTTCGGCAGCGATGTGCACGGTAAAACTCTCGGCATCATCGGCATGGGACGCATCGGCGAAGCCTTGGCCCAGCGTGGGCATTTTGGTTTTGGCATGCCAGTGATCTATCACAGCCACTCGCCGAAACCGGCAGTGGAACAGCGATTCAACGCGCAGTACCGCAGTTTGCCGGCGTTGTTGCAGGAGGCCGATTTCGTTTGCCTGACGCTGCCGCTGACTGCTGAAACCGAGGGACTGATCGGTGCCGCGCAGTTCGCCCTGATGCGTGCGGAAACGATCTTCATCAATATCTCAAGAGGTAAAGTGGTGGACGAAGCGGCGCTGATCGAGGCGTTGCGTATCGGGCAGATTCGCGCGGCGGGGCTGGATGTGTTCGAGCGCGAGCCGCTGAATGCTGACTCGCCGCTGTTGCAGTTGAACAACGTGGTGGCGACGCCGCACATTGGCTCGGCGACCAATGAGACACGGGAGGCGATGGCCGAGTGTGCGGTAAACAATCTGCTGGCGGCACTGGCGGGTGAGCGGCCGGGGAATCTGGTGAATCCTCAAACGTGGAAGGCTTAAGGGATCCGGCGTCTGTCAGTCAGTCTTCGCGGGCAAGCCCGCTCCCACAGGGTCATGCGTCGATCACAGGATCTGTGTTCGAACTCAATCCTTGTGGGAGCGGGCTTGCCCGCGAAGAGGCCATCAAAATCGACACAAATCTTCAGGCCCGCCGCGCCTCCAGCAAATTCATCGCACACAGCGCAATGCGCCGGCAGGCATCGGCCAGCTTCGGTCGGTCAACCACCAATCCGAGGCGAATATGCCCCGCCGCACTCGGCCCGAATGCTTCCCCCGCCAGCACGGACACGCCATAACCTTCCAGCAACCGCCCGGCGAATTGCTGAGCAGTCAGCCCGGTCTTGCGCACATCAACCATCACGAACATCCCACCATCCGGGCGAACGACCCGGATGCCCGGACAATGGCTCAAGCTCGAACACACCAGGTCGCGCCGCTGACGATACTCCTCGCGCATCAGTGCCACTTCCGGCAGATCCTCGTCCAGCGCCAGTTGCGCGGCGTTTTGAATGAACTCGGGAATGCCAAACAACATGCACAACGACAGATGGTCCAGATGATCGACCAGGGTTTCGGGACCGATGACCCAGCCGACCCGCCAGCCGCTCATGGCATGGGACTTGGACAAGCTATTGATGGTTGCCGTGCGCTCGGCCATGCCCTGCAGACTGGCCGGACTGATGTGCTCGCCCTCGTACAACAGATCGCTGTAGACCTCATCGCTGATCAACCACAGGTCGTGATGGACACACAGCGATGCCAGTTCCTGCCAGACCTCCAACGGTAAGCTGGCGCCGGACGGATTGTTCGGGCTGTTCAACAAAATGGCACGGGTCTTCGGGCTGATCAGTGCCGCGACATCTTGCGGGTCGACTCGAAAACCGTTCTCCGGACGCACGGCCACCGGTAACACCTTCGCGCCGATGGCACCGAACACGCCTTCATAAGTGACGTACATCGGTTCGGCGACAATCACTTCATCGCCCGGATCGAGCAGACACTGCGCTACTGAGTACACCGCACACTGGGCGCCGGGCATGACGATGACATGCTCGGCGCTCACTACCTGACCACTGCGCTGTCGGTGCCGACGGGCAATGCTGTCGCGCAACCCTTGAGTGCCGCGTACAGGGGGATAGTGCGTGTCGCCGGCCATGAGGCTGTCGATAGCGGCCAGGACAATGGGATGGGGTGTATCGAAGTCAGGGTCGCCGATCGACAGCAACAGTACATCGACACCCTGTTGGCGCAGTTCCAGCGCCCGATCATGAATCTGCCACGCCGCCGCTCCGTCACCGGCGATGCGTTGGGTCAAAGCTGAGTAGCGCATGAGGTCTCCTGTCGCGCGTGTTCCTTGTCACAACCCTATCTGAAATCGTAAAACGCGCCAGCATGACATTTCAAATCGACGGGCGGCCATGAAGTTGCCCAACGATCGACACCAGCGCCTCAAGCATTTTCGGGTCATCAGTTTTTATCGTCTTGCTCGTCTTCCCCGAGGATAAAAACCTGCCTAATCAGAAAATTAGCGCTCAGTCCTACGCCCAGGAAACCCAGAGACAACTCCTACAAACTGATGCGCTTTCGCTGACAGCCATTTCAACGACATCTGATTAAAGTCCGCTACCTGTAATTTGTGACAGGTTCCAAGGTGCAAGAATCGCGATATAAGAAAACTGTGCTTTCAGCACTGTACAGGTGCCTGAAGGCCGGTCGCGCGAACCACGCCATCAAGATGTAGGAAGATTCTGCCGCGCCCACGCCGTCAATGATGATGAATGGGAGATTCGCTTATGTATCGCTCAACAACTGCTTCAGTTCGATCATCGCCAGCTCCGGTCAATTTCCAGCCTCAGCCACCTCCACAACCTGAAGCCATCTTGCTAACGGCCAGGGAAAAAGAAGTTTTGAAATGGGGTGTAGCCGGAAAGTCGTCCTGGGAAATCGCACAGATCTGCGCCTGCAGCGAGGCTGGCGTGAATTACCACTTTAGCAATATCCGCCGAAAGTTTGGCGTGAGATCGCGCTGGGCCGCCATGGCCAAGGCGCTGGAACAAGGCTTGATTCAATCTTCGTGAATCAACCTCTCTTCAGCGGTCAGCGTGCCATTGACCCTTGTCGAGATTTTTCATGAAGCTGGAACACACGCCTCGATCCATACGGTTTCAACCCTGCCTCGACAATGCCTGTGAAGATACACCCGTATCGCACAGGCATCGTCTTAACCAGCCGCTGCGCATCATCCTGGCCGACGACCACCCTGTGGTGCTGATGGGGGTCGAAACGGCCTTGCGTGCGTCTGGCGAATCCGCATTCTCCATTGTCGCTCTGGCTACCAATGCCGATGAACTCATCGCTCATCTGGAGTGCACACCTTGTGACCTGGTGATCAGCGATTACTCGATGCCCTACGGTCGATTTCCTGATGGCCTGGCGCTGATGGGGTACTTGAGGCGTCACTTCGCACATGTTCCGCTGATCGTGATGACGATGTTGCGCAATCCTTCCTTGCTGCAAGCGCTGCTTAACGCTGGTGTCAGCGGCCTGTTCGACAAGCGAAGTCCGTTGAGTGAACTTAAACGGGCGGTAAACAGTGTGACCAGAGGTCGACGACACCTTTGCCCTACCTTCGCCGGGATTCTGGATGCCCAAAGCCTGTATTCCTGCGGCGATGACGGACCTTCGGTGAGTCTTTCAGAGCGGGAGCT
Organism: Pseudomonas sp. ERMR1:02; assembly: GCF_002277815.1. Classification (GTDB taxonomy): domain Bacteria; phylum Pseudomonadota; class Gammaproteobacteria; order Pseudomonadales; family Pseudomonadaceae; genus Aquipseudomonas. Next base: position 186,539 of record NZ_NKJI01000002.1, on the reverse strand, counting down.
GGAGGTGGTGCGATTGTTTGTTCAGGGACTGTCTGGCCGGCAGATTGCTGCGCAGTTGAACCGAAGTGAAAAAACCATCAGCAGACAAAAAAGAACCGCCATGGACAAGTTGGGACTTGGCCATGACGGTGGGTTGGTGGAGTTTGCTCGGGTTAGTGGGTTGAACTCATAACCCATTGAAATGTAGATAATTAGTCAAGAAGTTCCCGCCGAGCGGGAACGACCAAGGCGCTAAAATGCTCCTACTGTTAGCGGCGACTATTACCTGACCTTCTATCGGCGCTTCTAATGGCGGCTATTTTCTCATCTCTTGCTTTCGCTTTTTGAGCTGGCGTTAATTGTTGTGACGTAGGTTTAGATCTTGAAGAGGACGCGGGGCTTGGTGATTTTTTAAACGTAAAGACGTCCGCCCCAGCAGCCAAGCTAGAGCTATCGCTGTCAGATCCAAGGTCATTGAATCTCACCTGTTCCTCAGAGTATCGACTAGGAAATTTTTTGCTTTGTTCTGCCCATGCCGTTGTCGGAGAATTACTGTGCGCAAAAGCCGGTGTAGCTGGCTGTGGCTTTGGTCCAGTCTTTGACGAACCATTGGAAACAGGAATTAAACTTCCGACTAAATCATCAGACTGCTTCAACCCACGACCTGTTGCTTTACTGACCTCGCCGGCAGTTGTCTGAACAGCATTCGCTCCCGAAGATACGCGAGTCGCTGACATGGCTGCGAATTCGGCCTTGTTTGCCGCCTTGGCCTCCCTGATAAAGCTCAAAGGCTTAACCTTCGCAGGATTGACCATATGCCCCGTGTCATCCTTCCATTTAATTGGATTCCCCAATACATACACATACGCATTCAGCCCCCCTCCCCAAACGGACTCCAACTCGCACCATCCGGACTATGAAACCGCATCAACTGAGCATTGAACATCCGATAACCCTTGCCTAAAAAATAGTGCCCGGGTAACGAATCCCTTAGTTCTCCGTTGTGGCCGAGATGGGACTCTCCTCCGTCATCGTATCCGTAAGCTGAATAGGCGATCCCTTTGCGTTTTTGCTCGCTGACTTCCGACAACACACTGTTCTTGTCGTCAGGGGCCAACATCATGACTTTGGGCCCACACCTGCCTGGCGCTCTGCGAGCACAACACCGTTCGCTTGCACAAATGTGCTGCGCTCTGCGCCCTGATGAAGCGTATGGATTTTATCGTCCTGATAAAAACGCAGTTGATCGCCTCCACCTGCATTCTGACTGGCAAGGGCATCCAACGAATCATAGCCATAGGTTTTCGTCGCCGCTCCGCCTGTCGGCTCGCTAACACTGATCAACCGGCCAAGGTCGTCATAACCAAGGCTGCGTCCTTCCTCATCGCACAGCAAGTTGCCATCGGCGTTGTACGTCAGGTTGATTACGCTCGGATAGTCAGGATGATTGTTGGTCACCGCTGTCAACTGCGCCGGATCGTTGGGATTGTCGTAGGTATAGTTCGCACGGTTACGGTCACCAGGGAAATAGGTGTCGGCCCGCACAATATTATCCACCTCATCGAAGAAAAACAGTTGCATCTCTATCTCATTGCCATAGGGATCCAACGGCGGTTGTTTTCCCTTGCACTCATATTCTTCCAGACGTGAACGGACGTCATATTTATAGGTCTGGTCGCGCAAGATGGTTCCAGCTTCCGTCAAGGTGCTCTGGACCATCCCATCGACTACGTTGTAGATCTGGTTCAGCTGTTGAATCACCCCACCGCCAAAATCAAACTCCCGCACCATTTCGCGGCCATGATCATCGTAGGTCAGTTTGGTTGTGAGAGTCTGCGTACCATCCGTGGTTTCGATGCGATCGATTTCACCCTGGGCGTTGTAGTAAAACCTGGCGCTGGTAGTGCCCAGCGTCGTACTTTGCAACTGCCCGCTGGATTTGTCGTAGTTGTAAATCTGAGGCTGATTGAGCACATCGACGTACGTCAACAGACGTGCCTGCCGGCTGTAGTCGTAGAACATCTTGAATGTCTGACCGGCATGTTCCCGTGTTTCGCTCTTAATCTCCCCGTTGTGTGATAGTCACGAGATAGCTTGATCCCGCTTTCTTCGCTGCTTTGCAAGCGGGCATTTTTCTTATCGTACTCATAGGTTGAGGCAATTGCGGAAGTTGTGCGACTCAATGGTTCTTCACTCAAGTTCGGCTCGTACACATATTCAACTTTTACCCCTGTTGGCCTGATGACCTTGCATGGCTGAGTCTCTCCCTGTTTGAAACTGTAGGTAGTTACGCGACCGCCGGTGATCGATTGGGTCATGCGATCAATGCCATCGAACATCTGTTCCCCCAACTCCTTCACATTGCCGTTGGCATGTACGCCAATCCAGACAGGTAGTTCTTCTCTGGAATGCGAAACATAACGGCGCTCTACTACTGCGTTGTCGGGCAACGTGGTCTTGAGCATCCTGTCAAAGGGGTCGTATCCATAGGCTGTCTTGTGCATCAGCGCATCGAACTCATGGGCGGTGCGTCCCAGTCCGTCGTAGTGGAAGTTGTGTTCACTGTACGGCGTTGCCTGAGGATCGCTTGGGTCGTCACCCAGGTTGAAACGCTTGATGCTATCGGGCTTGTCGAACAGGTTGTTCTGGGTGACGGACTTGGCCAGGCCGTCGATCCAGGTGGTGACCGTCTGTTTGATCGGGTTGGTGACCTCGTGCTCCTCGACCCCGTCGGGGCGGATCAGGCTGCGCTGCTGGCCCCAGTCGTCATAGAAGTACCGGCTGACCAGCACCAGGTCGTCGGCGGCTTTGGCGCTGCACCAGTCGAGTTCGGTTTCTTCTTTCAGTTGCCCCAATCCGTCATAACTGGCCCGGTAGGTATCCCGAATTCATCGGCCTTGGCGCCACTCTGGTGGTCCTTGTCTTGCCGTTGCTCGCGGATTGCCCGGTTCAGGCCGTCGAACAGGGTTTTGGTTTGGACGCCTTTGACGTCGGTTACCACCTGGCTGGCCTGGCCATCGGGGCCGTTGCTCAGGAAGTAGCGATAACTGCGGGTCGCCTCGTAATTGATGTTGTTGGGGGCGACGGTTTCGCTGGTCACCCGCAGCAAAGCATCGTAGGTAGTACGAATTTCCACGTCGTTGTCGTCGCGGGCCAGCAGGGTTTCGCCGTGCAGCAGCGAGTGTTCCTCGATCACCACCTTTTGCGTGTGCGTGCCGTTGACCCCGTGATCGTAGCCAGTCAGGGTTTGGGTGGTTTGCAGGACGGTTTCACCGGTATAGGTGCCGATGAGCGTTTTATAAGCGTAGTCGGTGGTGGTGGTCAGGCTATTGAGGGTGATGGCCTGTTGTTGACGTCGACCGTGCAACAGCGGATTGGTCGGGACGTTGAAGGTGGCATAGGCGCTGAGTTGCAGTTGTATTTCCTGCGTGCCCTTGACCTCGTACAGGGTCTCGTCGGTCAGCACCAGCCAGTTGCTGCTGGCGTCTTGAGGCGTGCCCTTGAGCGGCGGCATCAAGGCAAAGCGGTTGCGCGTGCGCAGTACCGGGGCGCCGGCTTCACGGCCGGGGGCCGGGGTCACGGTTTTCTGCCGCAGGTTGCGCACAAACCCTTGCGGGTCGGCCGGGCATTCGCCGGGGGTGCCGAGTAGCGGGAAATACTCGAACTGCTCCTTGATGCCATTGGCCTGGACCTGCTCGGTCAGGTTGCCATGGGTATCGTGGCTGGTGAGCACCGTTTGTGAGTGTGGCGGTGTCGAGTTGTCGACCAGGCTCCAGCGGGTTTCAACGCTGCGCGGCAACTGGCATTGGGGAGGCTGGCTGGAGAATGATTTGTCGAGGTCGTCATCGGCGTAGTAGTGCGTGAGGACCTGCTGCACGTTATTGCCCTGGGTGGTTTTTTCTTCGCTGATCAGGTGGAAGCGATTGAAGGTGCGTTCGATAAAACGAACCTCCGCGCCAGCAACGAAATGCCGTTCGGTGGTGCCGTACTGGTAGCGAGAAGTGACCTGGTAGAGGTTGTCTAACCCTCTATCATCCCAGGTGATCGGCGCGTTGTTGCCCAGAAAGTTGTTGCTGCTGCCCGGCAAGTCGCGGGTGTTGTAGTCGTAGCGCACCTCCAGACTGGGTTGGCCGAAGCGCGGGTCAATGATGTGCTTCCAGACCCTGGGCAGCGGTGGGCGAGCGTTGCCCGGATAATCATGACCGTCACCGTCGTATTCGATGGTTTCGTGGCCACCCACCGGTGTCTTGACCTCGGTGATGCACAGCAGGCCGTTGACGGTCTGATAGGTGAACTGCCACTTATCCTGGTCATCGGTGGGCAAAATCACTTCGAAGACTTCATCGCCCGATCCGCTGTTGCGTAGTTTCATCTCGAAGCGCGCCAAGGCACCGCCCGGCGTGCCGTCAGGGCGCAGCAGGATCTCGACAGCTTGAGCGGGCCGATTGATTTCCAGCAACGTGACGCCCTGGCCATCAGTTACGGTGTGCAGCCGGCGCTGACCGTTATTGAACGGCAGATAGGTGAAGCTGACCTTGAAGCCTTCGGCGCTGTAGAGGGTTTCCGGCAACGCCAGGTTGCCTTCGAGCCGCAGCATCTCGATGACGCCCGAGCTATGCACCACCGATAGAGGGTCGGTTCATCTTGGTACAGGTGAAAGCTCTGGATTTTTTGCTCGGCCATCTGCAGGCGACTGCCGGTGCTGCCAGTGACCTTGAAGGTTTCACCGTTGAACAGTGAGATGACTTGTTTGTCGGTGTCGAATTGAGACAACCGCAACTCCCAGCCCAGGCCAAACCGAGATCGTCTTGATTGAGCGGGTTGAAACTCAGGTTCATTGGCACAACCGGGCCGCTGAGGCCATTGGCCTTGATCTCGGGCAGTGACAGGTTGACGGTATATTGCCCGGTGCGCGGGTCAACACCGGACTGCTGGAAACTGAGAAAGTTGAAGGCATTGGAATGCACGGCAGTTTTGGCGGCCATGGGATATACCTCAAGAGGGGAATTAGCTATTGGTCAAACAAGTGCGTGTGCGCGGCACTTTAAATACCGCGCACAACGTCCAGGCCTGGATCAATTAAGGACGGTCAGTTCGAGCTTGTCTCGACTGTCAGGACGGAAGTTAACTGACAGACGATGTAAATTGCCCTCAAGATCCAGCAAATTTGCCACCATCGATTTATCGGTCAATACATATAGATCAGTTGCAGTTGAACGACGTAGATTCTGGATACGACACAAATTAAGAAGCAATTCACCCGAGACCGGATTTTGACCGTTTTCCAGAACCCGTTTCAGTACCGGTGTCGCTCTTTTTTCAAGAATATCGTCATAACGGATAACTCGATTTTCTGGCTTTCCTTCATCGCCAGGCGCAAAAACGCCAAAGTTGAAACCGGTGAAGGTGCACATAGTCTCGTTGTCGTAAGTACTTTCCCACTTCAAAATAGATTGATGATCTTCAAAATCGCATCGAGTAAACAACAACGGGGTACCTTTTCCCGCTCATAGCGCACCAGCCAATAACAAATGGTATCTAGAAAATATTCAAAATCATCCTCTCCCTCTGGCAGCGGTGGCCATCCCGGTCCCGTCGGCCTGCCCTCTCCGCCCGCTCCACCGCCTGCAACACGCTTGCCACTGAAGATATAGTCGCCCCTCACCTTGACCGGAATTGCCACGGGTGTCAGCGTTATCAAGCCTTGATCTTCCGTGTTGTTCTCGCCCGGATGCTTGTCTGAATAAAACTGGCCTTTGTCACCGTCCCCGATAAAACTTGCGACATAACGCGCGATGGACGGTGTATCGGTAGGGTTCGCCCCCCTGCAATGCACATAGATCAACTTGTCTGTCACGAGCAGATCGTTGCCAGGTGAGGACTGCTCGGGTGCAATGACCTGAGTCTGCGCCGTGACCCTGAATCGATTCTGCTGCCAATTAGTCGCCCAACGCGTTTTACTGCCGAATTCAATACCGTCCTGCCCTTTGTTGATAAAGGGAATTTCGCCTCGATCTGCCCTATCGACCAATCTCAAGGTGGCTTCCTCATCGCCGGTCAAGGGGTGAACCTTTCCATTCACTGCGGCAGTCTCGACTTCAATCCTGACCACCTGCTGTTGCATGCCGTTGGCGTATGCCTTACCGACCACTTTACTGATGTTGAATTTGCTCAGGTTCTTCCAGGTAGGTTCGGTAATAGCTTTAGTTAGTTGCACAATGCTATAGCCGTAGGAGTCAACTTCCCCATTCGAATCCAGCAGTTCACATACGACAACCGCATTAGGATCACGGAACACTGATGGCCCCGTATAGAGCCCACTTGGCGACACGGTCCCTTCACCCAGAACACTCCAGCGACGCTTGAGTTCCGGTTTTCTATCGTGCTCTTTCAACTGAACGGTTGCCGAGCGATTGAGGCCTTGCGTAAATCCTGGAGTGATATTGAAATCCTGGACGAACTTGAGCAGCACGACTGAGGCGTTGACACTTTCACCCGTCGTAGTGTTCTTGGCTTCAATTATTTGCACCACTACATCCTGCGCCAATGGTTTTTCGGGTGGCGTATAGATAGCAGTGCTGCCATTGGCGACCAACGAGCCGTGTAACGGCGGGCTCCATGACAACTCAGCGTTGCCCAACGTCGATGCAACGAAAGTAATCGGCTGCTGCCCACCGCGCAACAGACACGGCACGACCGAAGGGGAAATGGCCATAGGCTCTGCTGTCACCAGCAGTGAAGCACTGACATTGTGAATAACGCCAGTCGAGGGGTCGGTGTATGTAGCTGTTACCACATTACGTACCGTCTCTTTGCCCGCCTGATCACTGGCCACTGGCGTATACAACCCTGTGGCCGGTCCTATTTCACCCACAGACTCATGGGTATTGAGGCTGCGAACGCTCCAGGACGCACTGACTGCCTTCCCGTCCCGGAGGGCCCGATACTGAAAGGGTTTGCTGCCGGCTTGCAGGCTATGCATCGCAGGCTCGATAGTCATCGCCGTACGGGACGGATCGATATTGCCAAAAATCGCCAGTTCGAGAGGTTTATCCCGATCCAACTCTTGAAAAACGCTCCGGTCTTCCGGAAACAACAAACTTTGCATTAGTGCGAGTTGATCATCCGTTGCGTCTGCGTACTTTTCAGAAATAAACAATGCTGCCGAATATTTGTCACCCTGGGGGCCCTGATCATCCGGAAGCAGATAAATAATGGAGGCAGGCATACCACCGCCAAACTCACTGGCTCGGACCTGGATAAAAATCACGACCGCCCCGTCACGATAAGTGGAAGACATCACATCATTCCCACCGGGGGCCGCCTGGGTCCTGACTTCGAATCGCTTGGGTGTCATCGGATTGTTGCCGTTGCGATTAAACATCCCCAATACGAACACGCGCCGATGAGGTGGCAGTTCATCGAAACGTTGCTGGAAGTAGTTACCAAGTGCCACGCGAGCTGGTTTCGCTCCGGCCAGGTTACATTCGATATTCGTACCCCGACTCAAATCAAAAAAAACTCGTCCGAGGTTATCGACTTCACCGGTCATTACTGCAAGATCAACCTTGACCGTCACCGTAAAACCGTGCTCCTCACGGATGGTATAGTTGTACAAAACCGATGTTAGCGCACTCGCGATAGCGAAAGCCGTACATGTACCCGAAATAATGGGGAGCGTAAGTGTCGCGACTGAGTCAGTGAAACTCGCTGTTTCGAATGACAATACTGGTGGGCCTAAAACGATATCCTGCAGATCAACATACTCTGTTTTTTGCTCGGTAGTGTAAGCCCGACCGTTAATGGGCGGCATATATCTGGAGCCGTCATTATTGGCTACCCACTGTTGAAATAATATCCTGTTAAGGCGAGTGCGATTCATTATTGAGATGGCGGCCCAATCATTAAGAATCGCCCCCTTCTTCATTTCATTTAAAATATAGGCGCGCGAGTTGCCAGCCATGATGATTCTCCAAAAGCAGCGTATTAGAGGTAGCGTATTGAACGTTAATCATCCAGTTCCCAGTTAATCTGAATAAGTGTCAATCGGCCTGTCGGGCAGTTCAACGAGCGGTACCGGTGCAATAATCCAGCCGTCTTTGTCAGTGTAACCACCACTGTCTACTGTACGTGCGGTGATCAGTGCATACCGGTCTGGTCCGGCCGGATCGACTGTAAAATTACCGTCGCTATCAATAGCTCCATTTCCTTCTTCAACTTTCCATATGGCAGTCACTTCTTTATCACGGTTATCCACGGCCTTGAACTTTGCCTTGCCGTTGGGGAGCGACGAATTAGGCATATCCATGGTGACTGTCAACTCAGATGCGAAATGGTTGACTAAGACATGGGCATTTTGGATTTTGCCGGTGGCGAGATTCTTGACTTCAATGCGATCAATCGTAAATGTGCCGTCAATGTTGTTGTCTTTCGGTCCCGGAGTATAAATATTTTTACCATCGGGCCCGCCTTTGAGCGGGATTGTTCCCGTCCCGCGCACAACCTTCCATTCCAGGACGCCTTGACCCAGGGTATTGGCGGACAGCGTTCGAGTTTGAGGGGGCTCGTCGCCAGTGGCAGAGGTAACCTGCACCACCGGATTGGCGGTGATGTCTCGGCGGACAATAGTCACCAGGCCTGAACTGCGGTAATTGGATGCAGGGTCCGTGGCCGTTATCCGGACTCGGGTGAAGGTGCCATGTATTTCGCCGTCGGAGGGCGCTGTATACAGGCCAGTTTCCTTATTGATGCGCCCGATTCCGCCAGTGCTGCCTTGGATGGCTGTTACGCCCCATTCCACTTTTCCAGTGAAGTCTTTAGAAACCTCGAACTGGTAAGTGGCGCTGTGGCCCATCAGGCACTCCTTCGGTTCAATGGTTAAAGGGGCACAGATTTTCCCGAACACAGCAATGTCACCTGGAAAGTGTGCTGTCGTTGCTTTAACAACGCCTCCGTCGATGAATAAAATGCTGTGCAAAAACAGCAGGTTAATTTCATGAATATTATTGAACAGCTGATTAACCGATAAAGAAACTCCCTTCTTCAATTCCGCTATAGCGTGCCCGCTGGAGTCTACAAGGGCCCGATCAACCTCCACTGGCACATCATAAGCAAAGAACATGGATTCAACTTCGAACCCTGTCGAATGGATAATCAAGTTTTTAGAAGCCGGATCAACTCCAGCAACGTAATTCCCTTTTACGGAAAAGCGCGCTTCGACAGTTCCAAAAGACTGTTTCTCAGTCCTTTTATCTATCACTGTGGCCATGGAGAACTTACTATCGTTGCGCTTCCCTCCAACCACTATCTTTATCCACCTTCTGAAGGGTGACTCATAGCAAGGCGAGTATCATCACTAACAACAAAGTAATCTCAATCCCGGTCAACATATAACGATAGTTTTCCGTTTCACCCCGAATTTGATGTATAGACATTGCCCCTTTACCGGGCAATGCATCAACAGCGATAAATCCAGTAACAGGATCTACTGTTTGCTTTAACTCATGCATGCCCGTTCGAAATGCTTTGATTATATTTTGCATAATAACATTTTTGATGACCAGCGAGTGGTCCAGCAACACCGTAACATCCTCCGTATCAGCGCCCTCCTTATCCGCAATAAGGGAGTTCCAATCGTCGCTTGGCGGAGTTCCACCCTCTTCGTCACCGTCCATGCAAACAAACAGCTGCACCGCCCCATTTCCGGAATCGTTAGCTGTTGGCGATGCTACCCCATTCGCGGTAATAGTCCGCAACTTGAACGATTTTGGCTTAAGGTATTGTTTGTCGATATAGGCAATTTTCCCAAGATGATACAGCCTTTTTTCTTTGTCGGCTTCTCTGTAATATTGTTTGAAGAACGCACCACCGATTTTGCACTCGTGCTCCGTATTGGCAAATGTTAGTTGCCACGATGCTGCTTTGGCTTCCTCGCCGCCTAAATCTAGAACAACTTCCCCGGTGTGCTGGCCTACTAGACCAACTGTTTTTGAAAGCGCGACGTTTTTCGCAATAAACTTCGGATGATTGAGGGGATCTAGATACTTCAAGGCATTCACGCGCTTGTGGCCGCTCGTATTGTCGATTGAGACTTGGATTCCGCCCACTACCGCCATTGTCATATTGACTTCGCCACCGGGCCTTGTGGAACTATCTTCAAATGACAGTCGAGGCCTATCGGTGATCCAGTCCATGAGACTTTCCCAGCTGGTGTCGCCCGTGCGTACTACCTCGTTAATCGGTGGCAGGTAATCAGACGTTGTGAATTTCGCAATGTAGTCATCCAACAACAAAGCATTACACTTGCTTTGAGGATAAGAGACTACCGCCCCCCAACCTGCCGTCCTTCGCTTAAGGGCCAACCATTCAAGTATCTCTTTTTTCGAGTTTGCCATGATGCAACTCCTTTCATTAGAAATATTTTAATCCAACTGCCCGGCCGATCAATCGCACAACGACACAATTACCAGATCAATCAAACAACTCACGCACTCAGCGTCACCTCCGGAGAGTTCGCAAAGGCAATATGCGTTCGTCCTTCATCGAAACTGACAGTGACCGTCACCTTCAACTTATTACCTACTCCAACTTGCGTTTGCAGATAGCTCTTGAGCAGCCACGACGATACGTGCGGTGCTTCTGCTTCGGCTTTAGTCACGCGATGATCCTTGAGCAAATAATCTTCCTTGCCGAAAACTTTGATGTTCAAAATTTGCTCTTCAGCTATGTAGGCCCATCTGCCTAACCTGAACTCGGTCCCTTTTGGGTCCGTGACCGAGGCAAGTGAAAGAACACCGCCAGTGCCTTGCGCCTGCATGCATTGAATTGTCGGAAAGCGACTCTGAGGAAAAGGCACGATTTTCAGGAAAAAGGGTTTGGAGTCCTGATAGTTTTCAGGCGGTTCATCGATAGGCACAACCCGGTAGAACACCTTGAGTCGGTCACGTGTATCGACGCCCGCCCCCATGTTCATGGCAATGGCGTTCTTCGGAATATGGAAAGCGCGCCAGTCACCACCGACTGGCACCGTGATCTCGCTACTGCCGGGGGTGCCCGGTTCGCCCCAGTGCAAGCTGATTTTGTCGGAGTCACCGACAACCGCCTCATTGGGCACTCGGGATTGGCTGCCGGTGGTGGTGTCCCCTGCATCCATTGTGCCTTCGTTCGGCTCATCACCTGGTTCCGCGGACATATCGCTGATGACCGCTTGTGGCAGTACCAAGGGTTTGCGTACCAGCAATCTCAGTGGCTCACCGGACAAGACAGTGCCTGCACGTGCGAATTGATAGATCAGTTCCGCACTCTTTCCGTTATTGGCAACCAACCAGGAATAATTCAGGCGCAACGTCAGCGAACCGCTATCGAGCGACGACGGATCGAGTTGAATTGCGTCAAACATGGGTGTGCCACTGCTGACAGTGGTGTACAGCATCAGCATGTCACCGACCCGAGCGTCGGGATGCAACGCAAATCTCAGCGTTGCCCCACCGCGAAAATGTTCAGGATCCAGCGCCCCGCCGCCGTGGTCATCAATGGTCGGTGCAGGCAGTCGCGGCAGGCTCGGAGCAACGATACGCAGGGTTTGCTGTGCCGAAACGCTATCCTCGCCGCCCCCTGCGTATTTGATGAGGTAGGTCAAATCGACCCGACCGTCTTCGATCAGCAAGACTTCGTTTCGGCCAACGAGCCATGTCAGTGGTTTGCCAACATCCGCTTCTTGTACCTCCCGGATGGGATTCAAGGGTCTGGGCCTGCCACCATCGTCGAATCCGCGCCACTGAAGTGTGACTTTGTCGCCCTTTGCCATGGCGGCATAAGGTGGCGCTGAAACCGTAACGCCCACGTCAGGGATCGCGTTTCTGTCAGGATCCAGCTCCGAATTATGGGATTGCTGGATTTGTGGTACGGGCAAGTGTGACGTCAGCGACCGGCGTACACCGACATAAAAAAACAACCGTTTTGATTCCGGACCTGCTGCAGGTTCGCCGGGCTTCTTGACCGAATAAGAAAAAATACGAACCCCAGCTTAAGACTAACAAGCAGCGCGTTGGGAAACGTGATCGGCAACCCCTCAGGTACCAGGGTTTCGTTAATAGGCCAGGCATTGTTCGCGTTATCGCCGGCATCACCTTGTGCCGTACAACCTCGCCAGTTTGGATAAATGAAACCACCTTTGGCCGTTTCAATGCCGGGAAACCAGACATGGGTAATCAAATCAGCAGAGCCCAGTTTCTCAAGATCCAACTCGTTATCGGCGTTCAACGGGACTTTCGGTGCTGGAAAAGCATCTGCGGTCATATCCAGACTCCATCGTTAGTGCTAGGCAGAGGTGTAATGCACTGCCGTTAATTTACTGATGGAAGTGTTTTACGCTCGATTAACGAGCTTGCCTACCTAGCAGAACTGATAGGTTGTCAAGATTCGAAAAGGGTTATGGTTGCCTTCAGGTAAAAAAGCTTAATTAAATCTTTGTTTTTGAGAGGCCGACATGACAAACAAGATAAACCTGCGATATGCAGCCTTTTTCGCATTAGCGTGTGGATTTCTGCAAACGACTTCAGCAGCAGACCCAGAGCCAGGATATATAGATTTATACAGCGACGGATCGCGCAAATGCAGCATCAGAATAGAAGAAGGAAAATATGATATTTTTGACGGTGATAAGGGATGTAAGGTCGAGCCATCTTCGCAGAGCAGCTTCAAATTGGTCAATGTTCGATCGGCCGTCACACTGACCATGAGTTCAAATAAAGGGCAGTCTTTGCCCCAGTAGGCTGCAGGAATTATAACGGATACAAGGCCACGCTAAGAGTCGTAAAAAACAACCTTTCAACCGATGAAATAGCGATGACCCAAGTCATAGAAACCAGCCCGGGCACTGTCGTTGCTCCAGGACTTATATTACAAAACATCTACAACAACAACTCAACCGGATACTTTCAAATCAGATGCCTCGAGATTCGATTTGATTAAAGCCGTGCATACAGGTCAATCCGTTGATTGGGTTATAACGCTATTACTTGCGTTCATTTCTGACAATAGATCGCCTCTTCACTCCCTATTCAAGAGCTCATTATGAAAACACCACCATGCCGCTTCCTCATACTTCTACTGGCAGTGTTGGTTAGTCATACATCCAGCCTACTCGCGGAAGATTCAATCAATGCAGATGGTTCCCTTACCTTTGTCTACGATCAAAACGCAGGACAGTGCACAATTCATATAAAAGACGGCCTCATGCATGAAATTCACTATGGAGACACAGGCACTCCCGAGCAACCCTGCAAAGGGCATAAAATTCGCTACGTCAGATTTAATCAGGTTCGCTCAGCGGTCAGCGTAGAACTGAGTAGCGAACTGGACAAGTGGGGCCATGGTATTGGCTGCGATGACAACCCCGACAATTTCAAGTTTGTACTGCGAACTATAAAAAACATGCCAAGTAACGCTGACATTGCGCTCGATGAGATAACTGATGGCCATGTCGGAACTCCCATCCTTCCCGGCGTATTGGTCAAATCCAGATGGGTAAGCGATCCCAACAACGTAAATCGTGAGCTTACTTGTATCAAAATAAAGTATGACTAGTCCGACTTGATCTCCTGTCCGTCGCCGAACGATTCGCCGTAGTTATAAATAATTCACGTAATTAAAAGGTGTACTTCCATGGCCGCCTCTACCGCCGTGCACTCCAATGCTTTCAACTTTCTTAGTTTCATGCAGGCCGGTGTTGACCCGCGCACCGGGCAATACACCGTCAACCTGTCAATGCCCCAGATCAAGGCCAATGGCCTCAGCGGCCCGGTTGTCCCCCTGAGTCTGAGATTCAACCCTCTCAATCAAGACGATCTGGGTTTTGGCCGGGGCTGGGAGTTGCCGCAGTCGCAATTCGACACCGACAAACAAGTCATCGCGCTGGCCAGCGGTGAATCTTTCAAGATCACCGGTGTTTCCAGCATCGGCAATCGCCTGGAGATGGCCGAGCAAAAAATCCAGAGCTTTCACCTGTACCAGGATGAACCGACCCTCTATCGGGTGGTGCATAGCTCGGGCGTCATCGAGATGCTGCGGCTCGAAGGCAACCTGGCGTTGCCGGAAACCCTCTACAGCGCCGAAGGCTTCAAGGTCAGCTTCACCTATCTGCCGTTCAATAACGGTCAGCGCCGGCTGCACACCGTAACTGATGGCCAGGGCGTCACGTTGCTGGAAATCAATCGGCCCGCTCAAGCTGTCGAGATCCTGCTGCGCCCTGACGGCACGCCGGGCGGCGCCTTGGCGCGCTTCGAGATGAAACTACGCAACAGCGGATCGGGCGATGAAGTCTTCGAAGTGATTTTGCCCACCGATGACAAGGATAAGTGGCAGTTCACCTATCAGACCGTCAACGGCCTGCTGTGCATCACCGAGGCCTGGACCCCGATGGGCGGCCACGAAACCATTGAGTATTCCGGCGTTGGTCATGATTATCCGGGCAACGCTCGCCCATCGCTGCCCAGGGTCTGGAAGCACATCAGCAATCCGGGCTTCGGCCAGCCCGCGCTGGAGGTGCACTACGATTACAACACCCGCGACTTGCCGGGCAATAACAACTTCTGGGCAATAACTCACCCATCAGTTGGAATGATGATGGGTTAGACAACCTCTACCAGGTCACTTCTCGCTACCAGTACGGCACCACCGAACGGCATTTCGTTGCTGGCGCGGAGGTTCGTTTTATCGAACGCACCTTCAATCGCTTCCACCTGATCAGCGAAGAAAAAACCACCCAGGGCAATAACGTGCAGCAGGTCCTCACGCACTACTACGCCGATGACGACCTCGACAAATCATTCTCCAGCCAGCCTCCCCAATGCCAGTTGCCGCGCAGCGTTGAAACCCGCTGGAGCCTGGTCGACAACTCGACACCGCCACGCTCACAAACGGTGCTCACCAGCCACGATACCCATGGCAACCTGACCGAGCAGGTCCAGGCCAATGGCATCAAGGAGCAGTTCGAGTATTTCCCGCTACTCGGCACCCCGGCGAATGCCCGGCCGACCCGCAAGGGTTTGTGCGCAACCTGCGGCAGAAAACCGTGACCCCCGCCCCCGGCCGCGAAGCCGGTGCTCCGGTGCTGCGCACACGTAATCGCTTTGCCTTGATGCCGCCACTCAAGGGCACGCCTCAAGACGCCAGCAGCGACTGGCTGGTGCTGACCGACGAGACCCTGTACGAGGTCAACGGCACGCAGGAAAGACAACTGCAACTCAGCGCCTATGCCACCTTCAACGTCCCGACCAATCCGCTGTTGCACGGTCGACGTCAACAACAGGCCATCACCCTCAATAGCCTGACCACCACCACCGATTACGCTTATAAAACGCTCATCGGCACCTATACCGGTGAAACCGTCCTGCAAACCACCCAAACCCTGACCGGCTACGATCACGGGGTCAACGGCACGCACACGCAAAAGGTGGTGATCGAGGAACACTCGCTGCTGCACGGCGAAACCCTGCTGGCCCGCGACGACAACGACGTGGAAATTCGTACTACCTACGATGCTTTGCTGCGGGTGACCAGCGAAAAAGTCGCGCCTAACACCCAGTACGAGGCGACCCGCAGCTATCGCTATTCTCTGAGTACCGGTGTCGGCGGCCAGGCCAGCCAGGAAGCCACCGACGTCAAGGGGCTCACAACCAGAACCCTGTTCGACGGCCTTAACCGGCCGATCCGCGAGCAGCGGCAAGACAAGGACCACCAGAGTGGCGCCAAGGCCGATGAATTTCGGGATACCTACCGGGCCAGTTATGACGGATTGGGGCAACTGAAAGAAGAAACCGAACTCGACTGGTGCAGCGCCAAAGCCGCCGACGACCTGGTGCTGGTCAGCCGGTACTTCTATGACGACTGGGGCCAGCAGCGCAGCCTGATCCGCCCCGACGGGGTCGAGGAGCACGAGGTCACCAACCCGATCAAACAGACGGTCACCACCTGGATCGACGGCCTGGCCAAGTCCGTCACCCAGAACAACCTGTTCGACAAGCCCGATAGCGTCAAGCGTTTCAACCTGGGTGACGACCCAAGCGATCCTCAGGCAACGCCATACAGTGAACACAACTTCCACTACGACGGACTGGGACGCACCGCCCATGAGTTCGATGCGCTGAAGCGCAAGACGGCCTATGTATATGACGCTTTTGGTCGGATGCTCAAGACGACATTGCCCAATGACGATGTCATGGAAAGAAGTTATGCGCCGCAGAGCAGTGGCGATCTGCCAATCAAGCTATTGATCACACCGGTTGATGCAGGGCAGCCTCCGGTACACGCCGGAGCGCAGGAGTACGACGGCCTTGAACGGGTCACACAAGTCACCGTTGGCCCTCGCCTCGAACAGTACCAGTACGATGGCAGTCACATGCAGGTCAGCAAACGCATTACACCTGCGCGTGATGAAATCCAGTATCGCTACACACCAGGGCTGCTGGATCAGCCCATCCAGATTATTCCTCCCGAGAGCAATCAATCGTCTGTTTACGACTATGACTTCCAGACCGCCCTTCTAAACTTCTCGGACAATGGGCAGGGCCGCCAGGAGTTCGAGTACGACAGTGCGGCCAATTTGAAAACACATCGCCGGGTGTTTGATGGCAACACCTGGACTACTAACTATAAGCACTCATTGAACGGTCGGCAGTTGGCGAGTACGGATGTGGGCGATGTCAACTCCGAGTATACCTATGGAAGCACCACAGGGGTGCTCGAACAAATGCTTCAGGGCAATGTGCTTGCCAAATTCGAATATGATGCGTGCGGCTTATTGCTGCGTACTACTTGCCAGGATACTGCTGCAAATACAACTGTGGTCACCGAATTGAGCTACGACGATAAAGGCCGGGAGATCTTGCGCACTTTGAGCATGGGCGGCTCTGCGACTCTCATCATTAACCAGACGTGGCGTACCGATGACCGTTTACACATACGTCATCGGCAGACAAATAACCAAAGCCTGCTCAAGGAAGAGTTCAGCTACGACTCGCGTAATCGCCTTGAACTCTATACCTGTTCGGGAGATGAGTTACCCGTAGATCGCTACGGCAATAGAATTACGCAACAACTCTTTACGTTTGATGTGATGGACAACGTCAACTTGTGTCGTACATGGTTCGAAGACGGGACTCGGGACAATGCCCGCTTTACCTATGCCGCTGCTGATCCATGCCAACTGCAAAGTGTCAATCACGATCATCCTTCCTGTTTTCCACAAAACATCACCTTCAACTACGACCAAAACGGCAATATGATCAACGACGAACAGGGGCATCGACTGCGTTATGACAGCCAGTCGCGCCTGTCAAAGGTCATCGATCGAACTGCAAAAACCGTTACAGCCTATCGATACGATGGGCACAATCATTTGTTCGGTGTTTTGCGGGCGGGGGAAGCGGAAACTTTACGGTTCTATCAGAATGACCGTCTGAGCAATACAGTGAAAGGTAATACGCATAGACAGTATCTTTACAACCAGGACCAGCCTCTGGCGCAACAGCAGTCAGGCGATGCCGGGAAGACCTTGCTATTAATGACTGACAGCAAACACAGCGTGATCGGCGAGCGTCAACAGACCGATTTACGTACCGCGATTTACAACGCTTATGGCGAACGCAGCAGCGATGACTCAATGTTGTGCGAGCTGGCCTTCAACGGTGAAATCCGCGAACAAACCGGCTGGTACTTGTTGGGACGCGGTTACCGAGCCTACAACCCGGACCTGATGCGCTTTCAAAGCCCAGACTTGATGTCATTTAGTCCATTTGGCGCTGGGGGAATCAACCCCTACAAGTACTGCGCAGGGGATCCGGTTAACTTTAAGGACCCGACAGGGCACTTTATCAGTTTTGGTGACCCTGGCCATGATTTGATGATATGGGGCGCAGTTGATCTGATATTCGGAGTTATAACCTTGAATCCCATTGCATTTACTGCCGGGGCGATGACGATGGCTGCTGGCGGAGGCGTGAGCAGTAGCGAAACAACCAACTCTGAGAAACAAACCAATGCAACAATCGGCACGGTTGCGGGACTTATCGGCATGTTCGGATCAATGGGTGGTGGTAAAGGGGCAAAAAATGTGACCAATAACATCAGCAAAGCAGGTGACAACTTCACTACCAATATAATTGTGCGAAGATCCAGCGCCCCGACAATATTGGGCGGCGGTGGTGCACGAAGAAACAGTTCCTCAGCGGTGATGGGTAGTTCTGCACGAAGGAACAGCGCTCCATCCCTGACTAGCAATAGTACCCAATCGGCGAACACAGCTGCGGAGGTTGGTAAACAATCTCGGCGAGCATCCGTTGCGGATGTTGGGACTGATCCGCGACGACCTTCTTTTTTCGACGCTAGCACTCAGACTCTGGAACAAAGCTCACTGCATACTGACAGACTTTTCGAGCGTCAGATTAATCAAGCCTTCACTACAGCCGAAACTATCAATAGTTCCGTTACGACTACTCCACCCACTGTTCCAAACTTTAAAATCAAACCGAAACCTGGCGAACCTGACCCTGAGGAACTTTTACACTTAATTGCACGAGTGAGAGGGGTGAGCGTCCCGGGTACATTCAAGACCAAAAATATAAGAAGGCTCGCTCCTAATCTAGTGTTCCCCAAGTAACTCGATACACATCTCGAATCACCTTGACGGCAGACATGGTAACGTGTCTGTCATCAAGGCAATCAACAACTGAGAGTTCTCTCATATCCCCACCCCACCCTGCTCCATAAAATCGCCCCCGCCGAGACACCGCAACTCAACTTTTCACTTCCAGCACTGCCCGGTACTGTCTCGTGCCTCAGAGACCGGGAACTGTCACTACAGGACTTATTGACATGAAAAAAACGCTACTCGTTCTATCTCTGGGCCTGGCTACAGGCCTGGCGGGTACTTCGGCTTTCGCCAATCCGGGCATCATCAACTTCGAAGGCATGATCACCAGCAGCACCTGCCCGATCGATGTAGTAAACCCAGGCGACGGCACTGTCGGCAATCTGGTCAAGATGACCAGCGTCGAAGCCAGCCGCTTTACCGCGGTGGGCCAGGAATACGGAGGCAAAGGGTTTGTCTTGCGCGTCAAAGGTGGCGCCGGTTGTGTCCTGGACCCGGCAAACCCCAATGTCGCCAAAGTAACCTTTAACGGCAACACCGACCCGAGCGGCGATTATTTCTCGGTCACACCTGGTACCGCTGGCGCGAAAGGCGTGGCGATCGCACTCCGGGACGGCGCTGGCAAACTGCTCTCTTCCGGCAAAGAGAGCGATGAATACCCGCTTTACGGCGACCGTCCGACCGACCTGCGCTTCGATGCCACCTATCGCTCCATTCTGGCAACAGTTGTCGCCGGTGTAGCTTCCGCAGACATCCAGTTCAGCGTCGCCGTGAACTGATATTCATCCAGACCTCTCGGCGTTCTGTCGTTACAGCATGCCGCAGAGGCATCCTCAAAATTTGCCCACCTGCATCGACAGTGTTCGGGCGAAAGGTATTCCCCATGTTCGGCTTGTTCAAACAGGCTGCCGCTCGCCGGCCAGCTTTCTGTGCCTGCATGACCTTCCTCATGCTGACGACTTACATACCCGCCAGCCAGGCGGCTCTGACCATCAGCAGTACCCGCGTGGTATTCGGCAGCGACAAACGCAGCGTTTCGGTGATTGTCGCCAACCCTAGCGATAAGACCTTCGCCGTCCAGACCTGGGTCAACACAGCGGCTGACGATAGCGTGACCGCAGTGCCATTCATTCCCTCGCCGCCGTTGTTCCGACTCAACCCGGGCAAGCAGCAGCAAGTGCAGATCAACGGCCTGCCCAACAGCCTGCCCACGGACCGAGAGTCGGTGTTCTATTTCAATGTGCAGGAAATCCCGCAAGTCGAAGCCAGCGAGGGCAATGTGCTGAATATTGCTCTGCGCACCCGGATCAAATTGTTCTATCGCCCTACCCAGCTAAAGGGCAATCCGATCGCTGAGCTGAAAAGCCTGCAATGGTCGATCCGGCACGTCGCTGGGCAATCGCAATTACAGGTGTTCAACCCTACCCCGTTCCATGTGTCCTTCTCACGACTTGAAGTCAACGCAAGCGGCCAGGCTCACAAACTGACGAATGCCGCCATGGTTGAGCCATTTGCCAGCCAACGCTATGCCCTCGGCGCCGTCAAGTCCGGCCCTGGCATGCAGGTGGAATTCTCGGCGATCAACGATCACGGCGGTTACAGCGCGCCGATTCGCTTGCCGGTCCAGCCAAGCCCTTGAGGCTGCGCCTACGGTTTCCAGGAAAATGTTTATGACCTTGTTATCCGGACAGCGGCAAGCGGCTGGTCGCCTGCCTTTCCTCCATTTGATCGTTATCGGCAGCAGCGCGGCCCTTCTGGAAGTCGAGCCCGCGCAAGCGACGCCCGCCCCAGAGTTTCAGGCTGGCTTCATGCGACAAAGCCCCGAACATGGTGGCAATACAGGTGCCCTGGCCCTTAGCGCACTGGCCAACGGACCTGACCTCGGCCCAGGACGTTACCGGGTCGATATACAAGTCAACCAGAGGTATGTGGGTCAGCGAGAAATCGTTTTTGAACTCAGTCCGCAAGGCGATCGTCTGTTGCCGTGCCTGTCGGCCGAGCTGTTGGAGGAGTTCGGTGTACGACTGCAAAGCCTCGCCGATCCAGCATTGCTGCAAACAACCTGCATCAATCTACCTACCCTGATCCCGAGTGCCGAAACCGAATTCGACGGCAGCGCCCTGCGACTGGATATCTCCATTCCGCAGATCGTCATGCGTCGCGACATGATCGGCCAGGTGAACCCCGAAGACTGGGACTATGGCATCAACGCAGCATTTGTTAACTATCAGGCGTCGGCACAGCAAGGTACGAGCAGGGGTCAAAGCAGTTCCAGCAGTCAGGATTTGTACTTGAATAGTGGCCTGAATCTTGGCCCTTGGCGCCTGCGCAGCAATCAGAGCCTGCGCCAGGATGAGTATGGGCAACGCCAATGGAGCCGAGCCTATACCTATGCCCAACGCGATATTCCTGGTATGAATGCCAACCTGACCCTGGGCGAAATGTCCACGCCCGGTGATGTATTCAAAAGCCTTCCGCTCAAGGGCATGGTCGTCAAATCGGACGAGGCCATGTTGCCTGATGCTATGCAAGCCTATGCCCCGATCATTCGTGGCGTGGCGCTGAGCCGGGCAAAGCTTGAGGTGTTACAGAACGGCTATCCAATTTACTCCACCTATGTCAGTGCAGGTCCCTATGAGATCGACGACCTGAGCACCGCCAGCGGCAGTGGTGAACTGGAAATCGTTCTGACTGAGGCCGATGGCCAGGTCCGGCGCTTTACCCAGCCTTACGCCACTCTGAGCAATCTGTTGCGCGAGGGCACCTGGCGCTACAGTGCAAGCGCCGGGCGCTACAACTCGCCTAACGATCTTGAAGATCCCCTGCTATGGCAGGGCACTCTGGCCATGGGAACTGTATGGGGTTCCACCTTGTATGGGGGACTGATGGCGAGCGAATTTTACAAGGCTGGTAATTTTGGGGTTGCCAGGGACCTGTCTGAGTTCGGAGCGCTTGCATTTGACGTGACCCATTCAAGCGCCGATATCGAGTCGGCAAACATTCAATCGACTCAAGGCATGAGTTACGCAATCAAGTACGGAAAATCCTTCCAGAGCCGAACCAACTTACGTTTTGCCGGTTATCGCTACTCGACTGAAGGCTATCGTGACTTCGATGAAGCGGTGCGCCAGCGCAGCCGTGATTCCACGTTCCACGGCAGTCGCCGCAGCCGTCTTGAGGCATCGATTTACCAAAATATAGGCAAGCAAAGTTCCGTAGCCTTAACGCTTTCCCAGGAAGACTTCTGGCGCACCGACTATGAGCGTCGCCAGTTTCAGTTCAACTTCAACACTCACCACCGGGGTGTCAGCTATAACCTGTTTGCCAGCCAATCCCTCAGCGACAATACCAACCACAGCGATCGACAACTGGGTTTGAGCATCTCATTACCACTCGATTTCGGTTTCGCCAACTCGGCGACTTTCGATTTTCATAAAAACGGTGACACCTTCAGTCAGCGCGCCAGCCTGTCCGGTAATGCCGATGACAGCCGCCTCAACTATCGCGCAGCGTTGGCCAACGATGACCAGCGACAGCAATCGGCATCTCTTTCGCTCGGTTATCAGGCACCGTATGGCAGCCTGGGTGCCGGGCTGACACAAGGCCGCGACTACCGCAGTCTTTCGCTCAATGCCAGCGGTGCCGTGTTGTTGCATGCCGACGGTATCGAGTTGGGTCCACATCTGGGAGAAACAGCCGGACTGATCGAAGTGCCGGGTATCGCAGATATCGGTGTCAGCAATGCCACTGGCGTTCGTACCAACGAACGAGGGTATGCGTTGGTGCCTTATTTACGTCCCTACCGGGTCAATCCGCTCGCGCTGGAGACCGATCAACTTGGGCCCGAAATCGAAATCGACAATGGTGCCACTCAGGTAGTGCCCACGCGGGGCGCCGTGGTTAAAGCCACATTCGCCGCACGCAAGGTGAGTCGACTGGTCATTACCGGACTTACCGCTAACGGTCTACCACTGCCTTTTGGAGCGCAGGTCATAGACGCACAGGGCGAAGCGATCGGCGTCGTCGGGCAAGCCGGGCAATTCATGCTGGCAACCACCACTGAACCGCAAAAGATTGATGTTCGCTGGGGCGAGGACGACAGTCAGCGCTGTGAATTGCACCTCGATCCACAAACCCTGGACCCGACACAGGGTTACCGCTTGCAGGAATTGACATGCGTCTGAAGAACTCCTTTTTGTATTCAGGAAATAGAACATGAAAGCGACGGTACGACATCTGTCAGGGCTGGCAGCACTGGCTGTCGGCGCCTTGGCGCAATCGGCGAACGCCGCACCCGGCGACCCAATGGCTGCTTCTGGGCGGGTGCGGCCGGGCTCATGAAATTTCGGGTCGATGTAGGCACTATCTATGTTCCCAGGGATGCCCGGCCTGGCAGTCTGATCGGTACCTTCGACAAATTTTCCTTCACGAGCAATGGCGAAAATCTGGCCATCAATTGCTTCAACGACGGCCAGGCGCAACTGGCATTTCAAGCAACCCCATTGCGCCAATCTTTCCAGGCACCTTACCGCCCATTAACGGTGAAGACATCAACGGAAAAGTCTTCAATACCAGCGTGAACGGTATTGGTGCGCGGGTCCGATTAGGTTTTCCATTTGAAGGTGGCCCCGAAAATTCATTTACTCCAAATGGCCCCCCTGTCGTTCCATTCACGGCAACCGCCAACCATAGGGTTTTTACCGCTATTCCATTGGCGTCCCTGTACAACTACGTATCGATAGTAAAAACAGGGCCGATTCCACCGGGGCCCCACCGTTTCGCCAGCAAACTGTTCAATGGCAGCTTAACCGGCCTCAGTACGGTGCTTGATTATGAAGTCACGGGCACAGTCATCCAGTCGCAATGCACCGTGCTTGGCAATCCGGTCAGTGCAGATCCAGTACAACTGGGGACTTGGCCGGCATCGGACTTTACCCATAAGGGTTTTGCCACCAAACCGGCGCCCTTCACCATCACGCTCAGCGACTGTGAGTCGGACCCCAGGGGGGGCAACAACGCCACAGCGCATATTCGCCTTGATGGGGTCAAAGGCTCGCTGCCCATAGGTGATGGAAGTGACGGAATATTCAGCCTGGGAGATGGTTCTTCCGCTGTCGGCATGGGCATTCAAATACTGCGTGACGACGGACTGACACCGGTTGCGCTGGGTACGGAGGTTCCGTTGATGGTCATCAACCCAACGGGCACCACCGTATTACCGTTCACCGCACGCTTCTATCAGACCGCCGACAGCAGTGGCATTCGAGGCGGCGTTGCCAAAGGTTCACTGGGCTTCACCGTCACCTATCAATAACCTTGTGCAAGCCCCATTGCGGGCTTGCGTCAATTCAACATCAAGCAACCAACATCACCCTGAGCCATGGAAATTGCGCTACTGCCGGATTAGGCGCGGACTCCCCATCCCAGGTCAGGCCGTTATCGAAACTGACATAGGCTTTGACCGTGAGCTGCGAGCCGAGTGTGATTCTGGCCAGGAAGCCCGCCTTGGCGACCAGCGCCACACCGGCCGCGATTCCGCTTCAGCCTGGGCAAGCGTTACCTCATACTTATCCAGCGCAACGTATTGGATGGTCTTACCGCTTGATGCCTCCATACCCTCGACAAAAATCGAGACGCGCTGTTTTTCCGCACTGAATGGCCATTTGCTAAGGGTCATGCTTGCACCCGCTGGCGGCACCGAAGCCATGCTCAAAGGAGTACCATCCGCGCTTTGGGGCGCCTGTAATCTGTCCTTGGATACCCCAGTACATTCAGCGTAAAAGGGTCCGAATGGTGAGGTTCCCCAAGCTTGTCGTTGAACAGATAAATGACGGTAATGACCTTGCCAAAATGCGGTGCCATGTATTTTTTTGGAATTTTATACTTCCACTCGCCGGCACTGATCGGGTCTGCAAGATAAGCCCCAAGCTCACCTTCCGCCGCCCATTGCACCTTGGGTACTTCATCGGGGTAGATGACCGATGCCGGATTCAAGATGACGTTAGCCCCGTCCGTGGCATCAATCGGATTGAGCGTTCCCCTGACCGGCCAGCCAGATCCCGTGGCCTCTATAACTTTTGCAGGCGGTAAAACCCGCGGGTGGGTTGCGCTGCAACGTCAAGCTTTTGAACGGCAGACTGGCCGCTGGTATTGCCCGCCCGGTCCGTTACCCTGTACCAGGCGTAACGGTCGCCATCACCCTGCTCCCGAATCCAGTCGCCTGTGATGTCAAGAGTCAATGGCTTGTCAAAGTCTTGCACGGTCAGCACCTTGGTGCCGCCGACAGTCGCTCCAGATGAGCTTCTGTCCCAATACCAAGTGATGGCATCTCCGGGTTTTGGACCGCTGTAAGCGCGAATACCTGCACGCAGCAGATCGTCCCCTTCGAGGTAGTGGGCAGTGAGCTTGTTGGGAGGGAGGACTTCAGGAGGGAAAATCAGTTTGCTGTCAGCAGCAAGAATCGGCGGGCTTTTATCGATAGTGACGTTCACATGCCGGCATTCGCGGGGTGTCGAACCGTTCCAGGGAAGAAGCCGGTAATACAAGACGTGAACGCCTTCATTCAACTCCTTGGCAGGAACCTCAAGCCAGAGCTCCGTATCTGTGATGGGCCCTTCCAGTTGCCGTTCGTGAACCGGATCCGAACCCCGGCCAAAAAACAATTGGACGATATCGAAAAAGCCAGATTGCGGGGCAGGCTCGCTCCAAATCGGGAACTTGATCCGCAGCGGGTGCAACCATGCATCCTTGAGCAGCAAGTTCTCTTCGCCACCGTCGATCGGCGGGAGCGTTCCGATAATATCGGGCGGCGCGAGATCCACTTTGGTTTCCTGGTAGGGCTCTGAATGTCTGGACATGTCTATTCCCTCACTCATTAAAGCGAGCCGGTAGGACTACCTCTGAACACCTGACCGGCAGGACCTTTGAAATTTACGAGCTAAATCCACCTGGCGAGTGATGCCGTGCAAGTACGGGAGGAATCGATGGATCCTCCCGCGAAAAAACATTTACCAGCTATAGCGAACGCCAAAATTGACGCCCCATGGCTGTTCGATCTTGTCGCCATTGCTGTAGTCCAGATCGACGTGCGCGTGCCACTTTTCTGCCAGAGACATGGCAAGCCCAGCCCCCAGTTCTCCACGGGAGCCGGACAAGTCGTTGTTGAACGCGTTGTCGTTGACCTTTACTTCGTTGTTCTTGGCGAACTCATGCACATAAGCGGCGCGAACATAGGGTTGCACGACCTTGCCGTCCACGTTGAAGTTACGCCCGGCAGTGGCGCCAACCTTGCCCAACAGCGAACGAGTGCGGTCGCCATCGGCGGACAAACCGTTGTCCAGGTCGTAATCCTGGCCCTGAATGATCACGCCCGACAGTTGCGAGAAGGGTTCAATGAAGTAGTTGTCCGTCAGGGCGATATGCTGGCCAAACTCCAGCGATGCACCAATACCGTTGTTGTCGTAATTGCCTTTGGTTTTCTTGCCGTCACTGAGCTGAACATCCGATTCGTTCTCGAAGTGGTTGAACTTGAGCACGCCGTCGAAGTAGTAGCCGCCTTCATGTAGCCAAGTGGTGTATGCACCGATGGAGTAGCTGTCGACTGTGCCATTGGTGCCACGACCGATGTCCAGATCGGATTTGCTGTAACCGCCGAACACCCCCGCTAGCCACCGACCATCGCCAATGGGCAACGGCGCATCGGCACCGAATGAAAGGCCCTGCTGGGTTTGTTGATAAGCCACACCGGAACTGGCGCTGACGTTGTATTTATTGCCATACGCACGCACCCAGCCACCGCTCTTGCCTTCGTCCATCCGCACTTCGCCCATGCGACTGCGCAAAGTGCTGAGCTCTCCGTACCAGACAGTCGGTGCGGTATTGAACAATGCGAGTACCGATTGGGTGCCGGGGCTGATGACCCGCGACGCAGTGTTCAGGTACCAGTCGTTGTTGCCCTGCTGGATCAAATCATAGGAAAAGGCACCCAGATCGACCGGACCGTTCAACAGCGAAAACTGCGCATCACCCGAGGCGATATGGATGACTGGTATAGAGCTCAAGCCGGTCGGGTCGGCACCACTGCTGCCCATCACAACCTTGTGGTTGCCAGTGGCGTTACCAGTGACTTCAAGGGTGTCGACCTGGCCGGTGGAGAAGTCGGCATCCATGAGGAAGGTGCCGTTGCCTGAGAGGTTGGCCACTGACAACTTGTAGAACTCGGTCGGGCTGCCAAACTGGATTGAGCCGCCATTCATGGACAGATTGCCGATGCTGGCGTTGCCCACCATATTCCAGCGGGCCTGACTGTTGACCGCCAGACTGGCAACGTTTTCGAGTCGTCCGGTCAGAGTTGCCTGGTTTTGCAGGGTGATGTTGGCGGTGGCGCCGGCATCGGCGGAGACATCGCCCACCACGTCACTGTTGTCGACCACCATATTGGCCGTGGATGAGCCCTTGACCTCCAGGGCCTTGCCGTTGCCGCCGATCAGGGTCGACTTGTTGCCGACCAGGATTTCAGCGGTGGTCGCAGCAAAGCTGAAGTTATTGACGACGATGGCTGCGCCTGACTGACCCCGAACCGTAGTGCCATTGAGTGTCAGGCGTCCGGGCTGCGATACCGTCTGATCAGTGGTCAGCAGAACGCCGTTGATGCCCCCTTGAATCGTGCTGCCGTTTGCCGATACTTGGCCGTTGGCCAATTGCAAACCGAAACCGGACGTACCCACCAGCGTTGTTTGATTCAAGTCGAGCTGGCTCAAGCCACTGACGACTGCCCCCACCGCACCTCCTGTGACATTGCTACTGGTTACCGTTGCCTTGGAACCCTGCCCGACAGTTATGTTGCTGCCCACTGAGAGCCCGGTGCTGCGGCCCGTGACATTGCTACCGGTGATGGTCGCGCTACTGTCCACCAAATCAACCCCGATCGTGCTGGCACTTGCGCTTACGGTGGTGCCAGTCAGCGTGAGCGACGATCCGGTTTCGGCGCGAATTTGCGTGGTGCTTGCGCCATTGGCCGTCAAGCTGGAACTGTTCCGCACCAGATAATTGTCCAGCGCGGTGCTGCCATCGATCACTGCCGGTTCGCCATTGTCGACAATCCTGCCGAGCGAGTGAGTACTGACCAACAGCAAAGGCATCAAGGTCATCCACTTAAGGGATACCGACAAGGGGAGCAACGCAAAGACTTGTTTAGTTTTCATCAGGCACCGCAGAAATAAATGTCAAAGAGTGAGCCCGCCATGACCGGCGATCTCTGCTTGAACGTGCAAAGGCGGCGAAGACTAAAGAGAAACCTCCCTGAAATATGTAGGACTTATCCGAAGGAATGAGCCACAACCAAACAGCGCGAGAACAGGAGAGAGCGTTCGGTCCCTCCTGATCTCGCGCTCCTGAACACAGTCAGGGTCTTGGTATTACGCAATGGTCTCCGTGCTCGAAGACGGCGATCATGACTTCGACGAGATCTGAATTAACGGGTGTTCCACGAACTTTGATTTGGTAGATCACCTTGCCCCAGCCGTACTGATCGCCCGTGTCATAGGTAGGCTTAAGGAACCTTTCGTATGGGATGAACCAATCGACACCATCCTGTTCTTCCTGCTTACTGACAGTCAGAAGGTCCGAAGTACTGGTATTTGGCAGCTCAGTCACCTTGTCCTTGCCGTAGGTCTGCCAGGTGGCTGTGACTTCTACCCCCTCCTTCAAATGTGCCGATGCCGGGATATGCACTCGAACCCCCCATTTCCCATCCTTTTCAATAAGTGCGTTGCAGTTTATAGGGTAAGGATCTGCGTCCTTGTCTGGAAACTCGGGTTCAGGTAGATCGACTGTCTCAACTTCGACATCGATGAAAGTTGGTAGTGATGTCTGAGGGTTAAACAAGCCAGGGCGCGTCAAGGAGTAGCGCAGCGGTAGTTGGTCCATCACTGGGGTTTCTTCGATATCAGCCCAGGGAATAACCAGCGGAATTTCCTGATCAACCGTCTCATCACCTTTGATCTTATAAGGCGTTGAAGTGACTGCTTTACCGTTCCAGAACAGCGTCAACACGTCGTCTGCGAGCACACTGGCGAGTATCTCTGCGGTGAGGGTTATATAACCGGTGGCTGCTTCGCCAATATCGGCCGGGGTGAGTTGTTTGTCGCTGTTAGAGAAGCTATTGAATCTGACCAAACCTAACTTGGGGTTTTCCGGGTCTGGATTGGGGTTTTCTGGGCCTGTTATCTCAAGGTTGACTTTCACCTGAATGGCGCCCGGCGAAGCTATGGGGTAATCACCCCGTAAGACGGCATAATCCACATTGATTTCCTGAGTGCCACCCGCCGCAAAATCATACTCTGCCTTAAGGTGTTCCCAAGGTACGGTAATGTCCAAAGGGAATGGCTTATGTGCGCTGACTGGCGTTCGTGGGAGGTTGTTCTCACCCCAAGTGATCAGGATGCCATCTGCGTCCAGAGGATTCGTGAACTGCCTGATACGAACTGTCGTCGGGAAAGCCGCGTCGGCGCGATCAATAAGATCGTCGGCGGCCAATGGCACTTCGGCGGGTTTCAGATCGAGGGGCAGATCTCCCAATGCGACCTGCACTTCTGTCGGGAATGGCATGTCGCTGCGATTACCTGCCTTGTCGAACAGGAAATATACGATGTACATCAGCATTGAACCCATTCCGTACACCAGGGCCTTGGGAATGAGTATGGCTCGAGTCAACGGAAGTGGTCCCAAATACGCGAGTTCATCAGGGTCGAGTTCTCCGGTTGGTGGTTTGTCCAACAAGGCAACAGCCAGGGTCACGAAGCCCTTTTTTTCCTCATCAAAATCAGGTATCAAGCAAGCAATACCGCCAACTGCCTCCAATATGGCCGTGGTGATCAAAGGCTCATTAACGATGATTTTTTCTGGCACACCGGGTCTTATTGGCCCGATTCTGTCGAGGGTGATAGGTGAATGATCAGATTCCGTTTCAACGGGTGCATTCCAGCCTGATACGCGATAGCGGACCTCAATCTTGCCCTCAATAGTGTGGTAATCGGAAAAAGGCAACTCCCGGGTTAATGGGAAATTCGCGTCAGGCAGGGTATCCGGGCCAGGGACCTGTTCTGTATGAAAAACCTTGTACTCAGGTTTAACGTCGGCCGGGTTACGCCACTCCAGGGTTAAAGTATTAAAAAAAACCGGAGGCAGGCCGGCATCCGGGCGGTCCGGCCATAGGGGTATTAGTAGCTTTATGGATTCTTGCTTATCAAGTTCCACTTTTGGCATCAGGCCATCTTCATCACCGGGAATTTGATCCCTGATGGTGGGTTTATTGAGTGCCAACCCTGCATCAGCCTTAGAGAGCTGTTTTTGCATGAAGATTTGTTTTCGATAGTCAATCCGTACCTGTTCGTCCGACGGACGTCTATTTGAATCTGCCATGTTCATTGCTCCAAAACTATTTGAGTTCAACCATGAGCAGACTCATGGCCATCAAAAACTTTTTTGGCAGTTCGATTGATGGCTTTAACACTGCAAAATAACGCCCTGTCGTTCTGCCCGGCCGAAGAGGCCCGAACGGAATTAAGCACGTTAATTTCGATTCTCGATACTGTCAGAGTTGACAGGTGGTTACCTATACAGGTGCAGGAAACACCGCGTCAGACAACGCAGGTCCGATCATTAAACATCGCTGTAGAGCGCTTGTTTAAGTGACCTACAAATTATTTCCTGGAGGCTACAAGACCTTGCGTCGTTGCCTACGCTTACGCCAGAATCCGCCGGCTTGTGCGCCTTGAGGCCGCTCGGTAACTTGATTCGCGTCACTGCCCATCAGTGATCGGGTTTAGCAGCCCGGTTGGATATTTAGAAAGTTGCACAAGCTCTGTCAGTCAGGCATTTCCATGCCTGCACTCGATGGTGGCTGTGCGCAGGGCGCCTTCGGGCGCGCCGGCTTTGCTAAATTCCCCGGTCTGCTAACCTGCGCACAGCTGCCTCCCCTTTCGTTTAGCAGCAAGAGGGGTGGCACCCAATCAGGGAATTTAGCTTATGTTCAAGGTCACACCCAATCCCCCGGACACCGATCCGACCTCCCCGTACGAACCCGATTCAAACAATCTCGAAGAGGCCGCCGAACGCCCTCTCGACGTCCCCTTCCCCTCGACTGCCGACATCAAAGCCGCACCACGCTCACCCAGCACAATGTTTACCGTGGACCCAGAACTCACGACCGAAACCCTGATGGTTTATCTGGTCGAGACACTGGCCTCGGTCGATGTGATGGTCCATCAGTTGGTGGATCATCTGGACGGCGGATCGCGCAATGCGCTGCTGGGCATTTCCAACAGCGTGATGCTGGCGGAGATCACGGCGAACCGGGTGCTGGATCAGATTGATCCGCCGGAGTAATCCACAAAGCATTTGCGCATTACTGTAGGAGCGAGCTTGCTCGCGAAAAACCTGAGGGCGCCGCTGGGTGTCAGGTGTCCCACGTCATCGTTGACGTCCATCGCGAGCAGGCTCGCTCCTACAGGAACTTAAATCACGAACCGCGCCACCATCGCATTCAAGTCCGCCGCCAGGCGCGACAGTTCATGGGTCGCTGCGGTGGTCTGATTGGCACCAGCCGCCGACTGAGTGGCCAGGTCGCGGATGTTCACCAGGTTGCGGTCGACTTCCCGCGACACCTGCGCCTGTTCTTCCGAGGCACTGGCGATCACCAGATTGCGTTCGTTGATCAGGTGGATCGACTGTGTGATCTGCTCCAGCGCGACACCGGCGGCACGGGCCATTTCCAGGGTGTTCTGGGTGCGCTGATTGCTTTGCTGCATCGACGACACCGCCTCGCCGGTGCCGTTTTGAATACCGGCGACCATCTTCTCGATTTCCTGAGTCGATTGCGCCGTGCGATGCGCCAGCGCCCGAACCTCGTCCGCCACCACTGCAAAACCACGCCCCGCTTCACCCGCTCGGGCGGCTTCAATCGCCGCGTTCAATGCCAGCAGATTGGTCTGTTCAGCGATGGCGCGGATCACATCCAGCACCTTGCCGATGTCGCGCCCCTGCTCCGCCAGGCCTTCGATCATCAACGAGGTGTTTTGCACGTCATGGGTCATGGTCTGGATGGCGTCGACGGTTTCAACCACACGGTCGCGACCTTCGCGGGCGGCCTGGGTCGACTGATTCGAGGCTTCGGAGGTCGACACCGCGTTGCGCGCCACTTCTTCCACGGCGGCGGTCATCTGGTTGACAGCGGTGGCGGCCTGTTCGATTTCGTTGTTCTGCTGTTGCAGACCACGGGACGCGTCTTCAGTCACCGTACTGAGTTCTTCGGCGGCAGCGCCCAGTTGCGTCGCGGAGCCGGCGATCTGCTCGATGGTTTTGCGCAGGCTGGCCTGCATGGTGGACAACGCGGCGAGCAAGCGCGCCGGTTCGTCCTTGCCATCAGCCTCAATGGCCTTAGTCAGATTACCGCCGGCGATGGTTTCTGCTGCCTGCACCGCGCGGTTCAAGGGTGTGACGATGCTACGGGTCAGCAACCAGGCCAGCAGCACGGTCATGATCGCCGCCACTACCGACACCCCAATGATTCCATTCACGGCGGTGTTGTAGTTGTCCTCGGCAATAACCCCCGCCACTTTTGCGGCCTCTGTGTTGTACGCCACCAATCGGTTGAGCTGCTCGCCCATCAGGTCAGTGCCGTCCTTGATCCGTGTATTGATCAGGCTGCGCATCTCGTCAACTTTGTTCTGGCGCGACAGGTCCATCATGTCGCGCTGGGCTTGCATGTAACTGTCCAGAGTCGCGCTGAACACCTTATATAGCGCCGCTTCATCCGCGCCCGCCGGCAACTCGGCATAACTGGCCTGGGCCTTGCGCACTTTGTCGGTCAGCACGCCGATACGGGTTTCGGCCTCCTGCAAACTGGCAGGCTCGCGGTTGACCAGAATGCGGAACGACAAGATGCGCATGCGTAGAATATTTTCGGTGACATTGCCCAGGAAGCCGACGCTGGGCAATTGATTGGTGCCCATGTCGATCGAGGCTTGGCGGATGGTCGACATTCGGTTAACCGAAAACACGCCCAGCGCAATAAGCAGCAAGGCTATGAAAGCGAAACCCAGGAAAGCGCGAGGCGCGATGTTCAGTTGACGCAGGGACATAGGACGATACTCGGGTAATTGAGGCATCGAGCGTCCTTGCCGTAATCACTGTCGGGCGGGCAGCGCCGTTCAGTTTGGCGGCACTGTTGTTGTAGATTTGTGTGCGCCTGATATCTGTATCGGCTGGGGTTGAGGATTTTCGCGGGGGTTTGGGAAATTTATTTTTAAAAGGATACGCAATCACTGTAGGAGCCGGCTTGCTGGCGAAGGCGGTGCGTCAGGCACCGCATGGGTGATTGGACGGGCGCCTTCGCCAGCAAGCCGGCTCCTACAAGATTGCGGGGTTTCAGGTATTGGGGGCGGCCAGTCGCCAGACCCGGGCAATGTCGCTTGCCCGCTCGCGCAATAGACGGGGTGCTTCGGCGCACGCCTGCTGCAATGTCATCGGGCCGCTCGCGAGGGCGAACGCGGCATCGATGCCATGTTCGTACAACGCCTGATAACCCTCGCCCAACGTACCGGCGATGACGATCACCGGCACGCGGTACTGTTTGGCAATGCGCGCGACACCAAACGGGGTTTTGCCGCGCAGGGTCTGCGCATCGAATCGCCCTTCTCCGGTAATAACCAGATCGGCGTCTTTGACCGCGTCTGCAAGGCCGACCAGTTCGGCGACCACTTCAACCCCAGCCTTGAATTGCGCGCCGAGAAACGCCTTGGCGGCAAATCCCAGACCTCCTGCGGCGCCGCTGCCTGACTCTTCACGCACATCATTGTTCAGGACTTTTGCGCAGTGGTCGGCAAAGTGTCCAAGGGCGTGATCCAGTAGCTGAACCTGTTCGGGCGAGGCACCTTTTTGCGGACCGAAAATCGCCGAGGCGCCGTGGGGGCCGCACAGCGGATTGTTCACGTCGGCAGCGATGTCGAAGCGCACTGTGGCCAGTCGCGGGTCAATGTCACTCAGGTCGATGCGGAACAGTTCGGCGAGTGCGAGGCCGCCCGGTGCCAGCGCCTGGCCTTGAGCATCAAGCAGTTTCACGCCCAAGGCTTGCATCGCCCCCGCGCCACCATCATTGGTGGCGCTGCCGCCAATGGCCAGAATCACTCGCTGTGCGCCTTCGTCGAGGGCGGCACGAATCAGTTCGCCGGTGCCGAAGGTGCTGCTGATGCAGGCATCGCGCTGATCGACCGGGACCAATTGCAAACCGCTGGCTTCGGCCATTTCGATGATTGCGGTGTGGCTGTCGGGTAACCAGCCCCACGCGGCGTCGACCGGATCACCCAGGGGACCGCGAACCGCGATCCGCTGAAGCTCACCGCCGCAGGCCGCCAGAATCGACTCCACAGTGCCCTCCCCGCCATCGGCCATCGGGCACTTGACCAATTGCGCATCGGGCCAGACTTCCATCAGTCCCAGCGCGATGGCGTCGGCCACGCCTTGAGCGCTGAGGCTGTCTTTGAACGAGTCGGGGGCGATAACGATTTTCATGGGAATTCTCCAGTTCCGATGCGCCCATGCTGCCAGCCGGCAAGCACAATAACGCCGGTCCGCTGCACAAGCGGCTGTGGGGATTATTGTTCATTTCCACAAATCCGGAAAATTCACACAATCCACTGTAGGAGCGAGCTCGCTCGCGATGGTGGTTAACGATGACGCGTGTTGCCTGAATGAACGCGTTGTCCGGACGTTTTTCGCGAGCAGGCTCGCTCCTACAGGTGGGAGCTGATGTTAGCGTCGGACTGGGGCAGGAGCTGGACGCCGAGGTAGAGGGCGAGCATGCCATCGAGGCGTAGCGGATCGACGCCGCTGAGTTCGGCAATCCGCTCCATGCGATAACGCAGGCTGTTGCGATGAATACCCAGGGCATCGGCACACGCCTGGCTCTGGCCATCGTGATCGCACCAACTGCGCAAGGTCGCCAGCAGTTGGCCGTTGCTGTCCTTGGCGATGACTTTGCGCAGCGGGTTGAGCAGTTCGTCCAGCGCATCGTCGTTGCGGTGCCGCCAGAGCATTACCGGCAGTCGATAACGATTGAGGTACAGCAAACGTGACCGGGGCAACACTTCTCGTCCGTAAGCCAGCAAGTCAGCGACCCGGCGATAGCAACGACGCAAGCCCGACAATCCATCGGCCTGCCCGCCCACGGCGATGCGCAGGATATTCCAGCCCAGGCCCTCGAGCTTTTCCAGCAATCGATCATTCTCGATGGTCTGGCTCGCCGGTCGACACCACAGTAACGACGACTTCGCCGAACTCACGCACCAACTGTCCGGGTAACGCGAGGTCAGCCAGGCACTGAGCGCCTCGACAGTTTGTCCCGGCCCCTGCTCCATGCCCAGTTCGAACAGATACGGCACCCGCGTCATCTGCGGCTTGAGCCCTAGCTGTTGCGCTTCGTCGATCAGCCGCGGCGAATCCCCCCCTTCGCTGAGCAACAGCGCCAGCAGGTCATCGCAACGCTGGCGCCGCCACTGTTGCTCAGCCTGCTGATTGCGCTGACCGACCAGCATTTCGGCGGTCATGCGTACCAGCTCGGCATAGGTGCGCAATTGCTCGGGTTCGCCAGTGATGCCCAGCACGCCAATCAAACGCTGATCGAGCATCAGCGGCAGATTGATGCCCGGCTGCACGCCTTTGAGATGAATCGCCGTTTGCGCGTCGATCTCCACCACGCGCCCATTGGCCAGCACCAGTTGCGCACCTTCGTGCCGGGTGTTGACCCGCTCGGGTTCGCCACTGCCCAGAATCAACCCCTGACTGTCCATGACGTTGACGTTGTAGGGCAGGATGGCCATCGCCCGGTCGACGATGTCCTGCGCCAGGTCGTGATCGAGTTCAAACATAGGGGGAATCCTTGCAAGCGTAATGGATCGAGTTGTTCACCCGCACAGGGTCGGATGACAAAGCCTGTGCTCAGGCACAAAGACAGAGCCCATGAGGGAGGCCGAAACTCTCAGGGCGATCAACGTTACCCTTTGCATCGCAAAAAATCATAATAAAGAGAGAGCCCGCCATGTCACAGAGCGCCGCTGCTACCCAGGCCATCGTTGACGAAAAAAACGCCGTCTACAAACGTATTACCCTGCGTTTGATTCCCTTCATCTTCATCTGCTACCTGTTCAACTACCTCGACCGGGTGAACGTTGGATTTGCCAAACTGCAGATGCTCGACGCACTTAAATTCAGCGAAACCGTGTACGGCCTCGGGGCCGGGATCTTTTTCATCGGCTACGTGCTGTGCGGCGTACCGAGCAACCTGGCCCTGACCAAATTCGGCCCGCGGCGCTGGATCGCGTTGATGATGATCACCTGGGGCACGCTGTCGATCTGCCTGCTGTTTGTTACCACCCCGACCGAGTTCTACACCTTGCGTCTGTTCACTGGCGCGGCCGAAGCCGGATTCTTCCCCGGCGTGGTGCTGTACCTCTCGCAGTGGTTCCCGACCTTCCGTCGTGGCCGCATCATGGCGCTGTTCATGTCGGCGATCCCGGTGTCCGGTTTGCTCGGCAGCCCATTCTCCGGATGGATTCTCAACCACTTCGCCACGGGTCACGGCGGTCTGGCCGGCTGGCAGTGGATGTTCCTGCTGCAAGGCATCCCGACCGTGATCCTTGGCGCCCTCGCCTACTTCCTGCTCAGCGACGGTTTTGCCAAAGCCAAATGGCTCACGCCGTTCGAGCGATCTGTGCTGGAAGCCGACCACGCCGAAGACTTGGCGAACAAACCGAAGACCACCACTGACTCTTTGCTGGCGGTGTTTAAAAACCCGGCGATCTGGGCGTTTGGCCTGATCTATTTTTGTATCCAGAGTGGCGTCTACGCGATCAACTTCTGGCTGCCGTCGATCATCAAGAACCTGGGCTTCAGCGATAACCTGGTGATCGGCTGGTTGAGTGCGATTCCGTACCTGCTGGCGGCGGTTTTCATGTTGATGGTCGGCCGCTCGGCGGATCTGCGCAAAGAACGTCGCTGGCATTTGGTGGTGCCGATGTTGATGGGCGCGCTGGGCCTGCTGATCGCCGTGAACTTCGCCGCCAACCCGGCCATCGCCATCCTCGGCCTGTCCATCGCCACCATGGGCGCCCTCACCGGCCTGCCGATGTTCTGGCCGGTACCGACCGCGATGCTCAGTGCTGGTGCCGCTGCCGGTGGTCTTGCGTTAATCAACTCCATGGGCCAGATGGCCGGCTTCCTCAGCCCGTACCTGGTGGGCTGGGTCAAGGACAGTACCGGCTCGACTGATGCCGCGTTGTATTTGCTGGCGGGTGTGATTGTCTGTGGCAGTGTGCTGGCGTTGCGCATGACCCGTACGTTGCGCGCATGACCCCAAATCCCTTGTAGGAGCGAGCTTGCTCGCGAGGGTGAGTCAACTACATTAGAGTCGACTGACACACCTTATCGCGAGCAAGCTCGCTTCTACAAAAGGACTTCAACATGAGCTACCGCACGCTGGGTCATTCGGGTTTGCAGGTTTCCACCCTGACCCTGGGCACCATGATGTTTGGCGAACAGACCAGCACCGAAGATTCCCTGCGGATCATCGAAAAGGCCTGGGATCAGGGCATCAATTTCATCGACACCGCCGACGTTTATACCAACGGCCGTTCCGAAGAAATTGTCGGTGAAGCCATCGCCAGTCGTCGCCATGCATGGGTGCTGGCTACCAAGGTCGGTTTCGGCCCGGTGGACGGTGTGCCGAATCTCAGCGGCCTGAATCGCAAGCATCTCTTCAACGGCATCGACGCCAGCCTGACACGCCTGGGCACAGACTATCTCGACATCTATTACCTGCACCGCGAAGACCACAACACGCCGTTGGAAGTCACGGTGTCGGCGATTGGCGATCTGATTCGCCAGGGAAAAATCCGCTACTGGGGTTTGTCGAACTATCGTGGCTGGCGTATTGCCGAGGTCATTCGCGTGGCCGACTCACTGGGTGTCGACCGCCCCGTCATCAGCCAGCCGCTGTACAACATCGTTAATCGCCAGGCCGAAGCCGAGCAGATCACCGCCGCGCAGAACTATGGACTGGGCGTTGTGCCTTACAGCCCGCTGGCGCGGGGCGTGCTCAGTGGCAAGTACGCACCGGACGTGAAACCGGATGCCAACAGCCGTGCCGGGCGTGCAGACAAGCGCATTCTGGAAACCGAATGGCGCGTGGAATCCTTGCGCATTGCTCAGCAGATCCAGCAATACACACAAGAACGCGGCGTCGGTATCGTCGAATTCGCCATCGCCTGGGTGCTGAACAACGCCGCCGTCACATCCGCCATCGTCGGCCCGCGTACCGAAGAACAGTGGGATGCCTACACTAAGGCGCAGGCGGTGAAGATCACGGCTGAGGATGAGGCATTTATCGATTCGCTGGTGACGCCGGGGCATGCATCGACACCGGGGTTCAATGACGTGAGCCATTTCGTGTCGGGTCGTAATCCCCGTAAAAACTGAAGAAACACGATTGAATGATCGTTCCCACGCTCTGCGTGGGAATGCCTCAAGGGACGCTCCGCGTTCCAGCTCTCGAAAGGGACGCGGAGCGTCCCGGGCTGCATTCCCACGCAGAGCGTGGGAACGATCAGACTCAGGGTGTAGAAAATTCTGATCGTCCGGCCAATATTCAGCACAAAAACCACGTATCCTCCGCACCCCGTTTTACGTTCAACTTCGCGAGGACAGTTTGTCTAAAGGTATTGCTCTATCGGTTTCAGCCTCGGTGCTGTTTGCCGTCATGTATTACTACACTTCGCTGCTCAAGCCCCTGAGCGGCGTGGAGATTTTCGGTTGGCGCATGCTGCTGACCGTGCCGTGCATGACCGTGTTCATGCTGGTGTCCGGCGAATGGCGGCGCGCGGTCGACCTGCTGCGCCGGTTCAGCGCCCAACCAAAGTTGATCGGCGTCCTGATCGTCTCGGCGGCGTTGCTGGGTGTACAACTCTGGCTGTTCATGTGGGCGCCGCTCAATGGCTACAGCCTCGATGTGTCGCTGGGTTATTTCCTGTTGCCGCTGTCCATGGTGCTGACCGGGCGAATTGCCTACGGTGAACGCCTGTCGTACCTGCAAAAAGTCGCGGTGTTTTTCGCAAGCCTCGGCGTGGTCAATGAGTTGTATCAGGTCGGCGGATTTTCCTGGGCGACACTGGTGGTGGTCGTGGGCTATCCGCTGTATTTCGTGGTGCGCAAATGGCTGAAGACTGACCATCTGGGCGGACTCTGGGTGGACATGACCCTGATGCTGCCAATTGCCTACTGGTTCGTGCACGGTGGCGAGCAGGGTTTTGGCGTCTTCGATCAGCACCCGGCATTGGCCTGGCTGATCCCGCTACTCGGCCTGATCAGCGCCTCGGCCCTGGTGGTCTACATCATCGCCAGTCGCTTGCTGCCGTTCAGCCTGTTTGGATTGTTGAGCTATGTGGAGCCGGTGCTGTTGCTCGGCGTCGCGTTATTGCTGGGGGAAAGCATCAAGCCCGGTGAATGGCTGACCTATATTCCGATCTGGTTCGCCGTGCTGGTGTTGGTGTTTGAAGGGTTCAAGCATCTGATGCGCAATCGCAGACCTTGACGGTCACGCAAAACAAATGTGGGAGCGGGCTTGCTCGCGAAGGCGTCGTACCAGGCACTTTTATAGTGACTGACACACCGCTTTCGCGAGCAAGCCCGCTCCCACAGGTTTAGCGGTGAAGCAACTTACTCGGTGGACAACACACCACGACGAACCTGGTCGCGCTCGATGGATTCGAACAGCGCCTTGAAGTTACCTTCGCCGAAGCCATCGTCGCCTTTACGCTGGATGAATTCGAAGAATACCGGCCCCATCAGGGTTTCCGAGAAGATCTGCAGCAGCAGACGCTTGTCGCCCGACTCGGATGAACCATCCAGCAGAATGCCCCGCGCTTGCAGTTCGCCTACCGGCTCGCCGTGGTTCGGCAAACGGCCTTCGAGCATTTCGTAGTAGGTTTCCGGCGGCGCAGTCATGAAGCGCATGCCGATGCTTTTCAGGTGATCCCAGGTCTTGACCAGGTCTTCGGACAGGAACGCAACGTGCTGGATGCCCTCGCCGTTGAACTGCATCAGGAACTCTTCGATCTGCCCTGCGCCCTTGGACGATTCCTCGTTCAGCGGGATGCGGATCATGCCGTCCGGTGCGGTCATGGCCTTGGAGGTCAGGCCGGTGTATTCGCCCTTGATGTCGAAGTAACGGATCTCGCGGAAGTTGAACAGCTTCTCGTAGAAATTCGCCCAGTAGGCCATGCGGCCGCGATACACGTTGTGGGTCAGGTGGTCGATGATTTTCAGGCCTGCACCGACCGGGTTGCGATCAACGCCTTCGAGGTACACGAAGTCGATGTCGTAGATCGAGCTGCCTTCACCGAAACGGTCGATCAGGTACAGCGGCGCGCCGCCAATGCCCTTGATCGCCGGCAGGTGCAGTTCCATCGGGCCGGTTTCGATGTGAATCGGCTGGGCGCCGAGTTCGAGGGCGCGCTTGTAGGCCTTTTGCGAATCCTTGACGCGGAACGCCATGCCGCACACCGACGGACCGTGCTCGGCGGCGAAGTACGAGGCTACGCTGTTGGGTTCGTTGTTGAGGATCAGGTTGATCGCGCCTTGGCGATACAGGTGCACGTCTTTGGAACGGTGGGTCGCGACCTTGGTGAAGCCCATGATCTGGAAGATCGGCTCCAGCGTGTTCGGGGTTGGCGATGCGAATTCGATGAACTCGAAGCCCATCAGGCCCATTGGGTTTTCGTATAAATCTGCCATGGTTGGCGCTCATCATGCTTTTAGAATTAACAACTGAAATTAACGAACGTTAGTTGCTAGCAATGCTGAGGCCGGTGGGTGGCGCACAGGAGATGCCCCGAACGCTGCGGGCGAGGAAGTCACCGTAGATCAATTGAAACCCTAATATCTTCATTGTCGACCCAAGGCTCTTGCGGGCGAGGCTTCTGCTGCCAGAAGACGTTTATTCTTGTATGCGTAACCTGATTCTACACAGCGTAAATCATTTTGTCCGCCTCCTGTATAAAATCCCCCTTTTTCCCGGGGACGCAAGGGGTTTGTTGCACAGGAAAATCCCCGCGAGAATCAGCCCTCCCCCAGATACATCGCCAGCGTCAGTTGTTCGCCCAACAGCAGCGCGCCGAGCATGACGGCGGTCAGCGGATTCAAGGCGATAAACACACCGGAACGCGTCGCGCCGATTTTGCGGATGCCGTCGTAATAGCCGATGTAGGCCAACGCCGAGCCCAATACGCCCAGATACATCAGGCCCAGCCACTGTTTCAGACCGAGACTTTCAAGTGCAGCCAGACTCACCTCACCGCGAATCACGCTGGTCATCCAGAGCATCAACGTGCCCAGCAGAATCGACCAGGTTACCGTTTGCAGCGGCCCCAGGCTTTGATTTAGCTCCTTGGAGAACAGCGAGTAAATGCCCCAGCCGAGTACGCAGCCAAGAATAAGCAAATCACCGATCCAGGCGTCGTTGTTGGCGGCAAGCAGTTGCGGATTACGGCTGACGATCACCAGGCTTGCCCCGGCAATGCAAATCGCGATACCGACGACTTTCGCCCGACTCAAACGCTCCTTGAACAGCAGCCATGAAGCCAAACCGATCACGGCCGGATTCAGCGCCACGATCAACGAAGCGCGCGAAGCATTGATATAGCGCAATCCATAAAAAAAACAGATGTTGTAAAAGCAAATCCCGAAAAATCCCAATAGCGCCAATTGCAGCCATTGCCTGGGGCTGGGTCGCGCCAGTGGTACGCGGGCCAATAGCAAGAACAACAGCAATGCCGCGCTGGCCAGGAGGAAACGTAAGCTGGCGGCAAACAATGGGCTGAGGCTGTCGGCCAGAAATCGCCCTGCCACAAAGGTACCGCCCCAAATCATGGTGACTGTCGCCAGTTTCAGATAAACCGGCACATCGGACGGTCTGGACAGGCTCTGCTCACATGTAGACATAAGTCTCCGGATTTCGTGATTGGCTGGATGACGTATCATTCAGCTAATACCCAGTCATCGTAAAATGAGTAAACACTCATGACTCTCACTCAACTGGAGATCTTCTCCGCCGTTGCCGAGCACCATGGCTTCACGGCGGCGGCCAATCGCTTGGGAGTTACCCAATCAGCGGTCTCCCATGCATTGAAATCGCTGGAGCAGGAGTTGGGTGTCGAACTGCTGCGCCGCCATCAGTCGCAGGTTGAACTGAGCGACATCGGCCAACAGTTGCTGCTACGCGCGCGGGCCATGCTTGGGCTGGCCAACACCTTGCGCCAGGAGGCAGCGGACGCTCGCGGCATGAAGCGCGGCACCCTGCGCATTGGCTCGTTCGGTCCCACTTCATCCATCAAATTGTTGCCATTGATCCTCCAGCACTACCGCGCTGCTCATCCAGGCATCGAGGTTCACATTGATGAAGGACCGGATCGTCAGGTGATCCAGTGGTTGCAAGAACGGCGCATCGATATCGGGTTTGTAGTGCTGCCCGACGAGCGTTTCGACACGGTTGCGTTGATGGAAGATCAGATGGTCGCGCTTTTACCGGTCAATCATCCGCTGACGACTCGCGATAGCGTCAGTTTGAGCGACTTGTGCCATGACCCTTTTGTATTGACCGAGGCCGGTTCATCAGAGCTTGTGTCACGGTTGTTCAACGCAGCCCGACTGACACCCAACATCCGTTTTCGCTGCTCGCAGTTGCTGAGCACTCTGGATACGGTTGGTCGCGGTGATGCCTTGACCGTGGTTGCCGAAGGCTCTCTACCCGAGCACAACGACAGCCGCTACGTGAAAAAAAACCTGTCGCCCGCAATCGCCCGACAGGTCGGCCTGGCGGTACTCGATCAGCGCCAGGCATCGCCGGCGACATTGGCCTTCATCAAACTCGCCCAGCGGCTTGATTACAGATGAGCGGCATAAGTACCAAGGGCCAACTATCATGGCTCGGACTTGAACTCTTTTTGGAGGGCGTTTCGCGCCGCCAGCATTTGAGAGCCCTATTTCATCGTTACAGGTTTCCCGAATGCCACTGAAAGCCAAGACCCGCAAACGCAGCATCAGGATTGCTGTCACCCTCGCAAGTGGATTGCTCCCGGTGTTGCTGGGTGGTGTCATCCTCTATATGCAGGCTGAACGGGCACTCAAGCAAGATGTTCAACAAACTGCCGAAGATGCCATACGCCAGTTCGACCTGATGTTCGACAACACCGCCGAGGCTGCGCACGAGTTGCTGCCGCTTGCGGGGAAAAGTTGCAGCGATGTCAACCTGGCCTTGCGCCAACAAGTCACCCGGCGTCCATTCGTGCGTTCCACCAATCTGATTTGGGACGACACCATTTATTGCAGTTCCCTGTTTGGCGACTATCACGAGAAAATTCCCGCCGGAGACTACGCTGGAGGCCGCTTGCTGCTGATGAAGGGCAACCTGGTCACGCCCGACACTGCATTGCTGATGTATCGGCTCGGCGAACGTAAACAGGGCGCGATGAGCTATCTGGATGGCTACCACCTGAGTAACACATTGCGCATGATCGGCGGGAACACATTGCTGGTCCTGCAAGTCGGCCCTAGTTGGTTGTCTGCCGACGGCCAGTTCCACGATGACGCCGTACCCGAATTTCCGGTGGCACAAACCAGACTCGGTTCTTCACGTTATGCCTTTGGCGTAGTGGCCGGTTTTCCAGAAGGCGAAACCTGGCGCTACATGAGTAGTGAATACCCGCCGCTGTTCAGCCTGCTGATCTTTTTCGGTGTAGTGTCCGGCTTTATCGGACACGCTCTGCAGAAGCGCTCCTCGTCACCGACCCATGAAATGAAACGTGCGCTGGAAGCGGAAGAGTTCGTGCCGTATTTCCAGGCGGTTGTGCAAGGCGACAGCAAAAAGGTGTCGGGCATCGAAGTGCTGATGCGCTGGAACCACCCGAAAGAAGGTCTGGTGCGCCCCGATCTGTTTATTCCGTTTGCCGAACACTCCGGCCTGATCGTGCCGATGACCCGCTCATTGATGCAACAGACCGGCGCCTTGCTCGCGCCGCTGTCTGCGTCGTTCGATGAGCCCTTTCATATCGGCATCAATATCACTGCCAGCCACTGCCTGGATCTGGAGTTGGTTGAGGATTGCCGCCAGTTCCTCGCTGCTTTCGCACCGGGTTCCATTCACCTGGTACTTGAGTTGACCGAGCGCGAACTGATCGAACCCACTGCCGTTACCCACCAATTGTTCGAGCAGTTGCACGAACTTGGCGTGAAAATCGCCATCGACGACTTCGGCACCGGCCATTCCAGCCTCGGATATTTGCGTCAGTTCAATGTCGATTTTCTCAAAATCGACCAGAGCTTCGTCGCCATGATCGGCATCGACACACTGTCCAGCCACATTCTGGATACCATCATCGAACTTGCAGTGAAGCTTGATCTGGCCATGGTTGCCGAAGGTGTGGAAACCCAGGCCCAAAGTGATTACCTGACCGCCCATAACGTTAACTTCCTGCAAGGCTATCTGTTCGGCCGACCGATGTCTGGTGCAGAGTTCATTAGTGCATTAAGTGACCATTAACTAACGGTTTTATGCGACGAGACAGCGATACAACGCACCAATTTGAATCAAAAAAACTGCTCTTGTTACATGAAAAAAAGACATGATTTACTCTTGGCCAATTAACTACTACAATTTTTCATGCCTGCGGTAAATTGGCAGGTGAGCCATTTATCACCGAGTCGCTTCAAGGCTCTTGGCTTATAGCTTTGGTTGCGGTTGGTACCAGCCAAACACACTATTGGAGTAAATATATTGTCCAGACTCGCTGAATTTCGTGCAGCTGAAAAGGCCCTTCAAGAACAGCTCAAGCAGCTGGAATCCCTGAAGAATGATGCCGGGCTCAAGAAAGAAATCGAATTCGAAGAAAAGCTCCAGGGGTTGATGAAAACCTACGGCAAGAGCCTGCGCGACATCATCGCCATCCTCGATCTGAACCCGGCAAAATCCGGCCTGCAACAGGCCGCAGCGCCTAAAACCCGCCGCGCTCGCGTGGTCAAGGTTTATCAGAACCCGCACACCGGTGAACTGATTGAAACCAAGGGCGGCAACCATCGCGGGCTGAAAGCCTGGAAGGAACAATACGGCGCTGGCACCGTTGATTCCTGGCTGCGTGGCTAAGCACTCACGCTAAAAAAAAAGCCCTGCCAATGCAGGGCTTTTTCATGAACACCATCTAAATGCAACGATATTGGCCGATCAACTCA
This sequence comes from Pseudomonas sp. ERMR1:02, assembly GCF_002277815.1. Lineage (GTDB taxonomy): Bacteria > Pseudomonadota > Gammaproteobacteria > Pseudomonadales > Pseudomonadaceae > Aquipseudomonas. Next base: position 141,580 of record NZ_NKJI01000002.1, on the reverse strand, counting down.
CTACTTGCTGACTAACTTTGTGTTTAATCCGTTTGGGTATCTAAATATTTCGGTACCAGCGCAAAGCCTGCAGCTACTAAAGTCTTCAGTTAAAGTTTCAAGGCGTTTCGCGCCGCCTCTATTTCATCCTTGCTGGCCTTATAAGCTTCAGCCTGCCCCGCGTAGGAAAGAACGTAGGCTTTATCGCCGTCCACAGCAGCGACCAATGTTTGAGAAAGCACATGGCGGCCGTTTTGCGTGATGGTGCAAGTGGTTTCCAGCGCCGATAATCGGCTCAGGGTAGTCGGATGAATCCGGGTGCAGACACTTTGATAGCCGCCCTTGAAAAAGTCTTTCTGCACTGACTTGCGCATTTCCAGCAACACGCCTTCAAGGTTCACCTGATGACCGCTTTGGACCTGTGTCATGGTCAGTTCCATCACCAGAACCGGCGTGCCACCCTCGTCGTTTTTCACCGCTCGCTGGCGAGAAACACCGGATGAGGCATCGCCTTGCGCAATCTCTTCGACCTGCCAGCCGGCGGGCCAGGTCATGACTGGCGCCTCGGCGTGAGCGAAGGCAACTCCTGACAGCATGCCAACCAGAACGAACACCGATGCACCAAATCGAATCATTGCCATAAACACTCAAAGTTTGAGCCGTAAAGTCTGATCCTTGACCGGCTGTCAGGCAATAGCCGCCGCTTAGGGTTTGGTGATGTCCGAACCCTTGCGTATCATTGCCGTCATCGATAGCCCCGCATATTTTCCGGAGGGCCCATGAGCCTGCACGACCTGAACAGTTTCCCCGGCGTCACCGCACAACCAGACACTGCGACTCAACAATTTGTCTTCAACCACACCATGCTTCGGGTTAAAGACATCACCAGGTCTTTGGACTTCTACACGCGCATCCTCGGTTTTTCCCTGGTGGAAAAGCGCGACTTCCCGGAAGCCGAATTCAGCCTGTACTTCCTCGCGCTCGTCGATAAAAACCAGATCCCGGCCGATGCCGGCGCGCGCACCGAGTGGATGAAATCGATCCCCGGCATCCTCGAGCTGACCCACAACCACGGCACCGAGAACGACCCGGACTTCGCCTACCACAACGGCAACACCGACCCCCGCGGCTTTGGCCACATCTGCATCTCGGTCCCGGACATCGTCGCTGCGTGTGAGCGCTTTGAGGCACTGGGCTGCGACTTCCAGAAACGCCTGAACGACGGCCGCATGAAGAGCCTGGCGTTCATCAAGGACCCGGATGCGTATTGGGTCGAGATCATCCAGCCAGCACCGCTGTAAGCCCCCAACACAGACCCAGTGAGGGAGATCGAGTAGGAGGCGGCCTCACAGCCGCCGTCCTCTCACACCACCGTACATACGGTTCCGTATACGGCGGTTCAAGCTATGCGGCTAAGCCGGTTTATCGTATCCAGTACCGAGACTAACCCGAGTCGATCCCACAGCTTCTTCGGTAGCGCCTGATTCATATGGGGCGCTCCCGAGTTCCACCATGGGCCTCGGCCATTGACTGCCGATTTCCACGCCCGCGCTTCATTGAGTCCCAGACGTATCAAGTTGCGCGCCCTTGTAAAGGGCCGCTTCCATTGACGCCAGACGACACAACGAAGCTTGTGCCGCACCCAGCCGTCCAGTTCCTCAAGTGGCCGCTTGCTCTGGCTCAGCTTGAAGTAGCCAGCCCATCCGCGTAGCACGGGGTTTATCCGCTCGATGATATTCGCCATCTTGTGGCCTCGTGCTCTGCGCAGCAGATCTCTGAGTCGGCCGCGCAAGCGACCCAGACTCGTCGTCGCCACTCTCAGCCTCGGCTGTTGATGCCAGCTCATCCCATAGCCCAAGTAATCACAGACCCAGGGCCGCGCCACACGGCTCTTTTCCCGGTTCAGCGTCAGTTTCAGGCGCTGATTCAGGAAGCGCTCAACACTTCTCATCACTCGTTCACCAGCACGACGACTGCACACATAGATGTTCGCATCGTCGGCATAGCGTACGAATCGATAGCCCCGTCGTTCCAGCTCGCGGTCGAGTTCGTTGAGCAGGATGTTCGACAGCAACGGCGAGAGCGGGCCGCCTTGCGGCGTCCCCTCCTGCCGTCGGCTGGCAATACCGCCTGACATCGTTCCCGCTTCGAAGTAACGACGGATCAACTTGAGCACGCGCTTATCTTCGATTTGACGCGCCACGTAAGCCATCAGGATGTCGTGATTAACCCGATCAAAGAACTTCTCAAGATCCAGTTCCACGCACCAGCGATGCCCTGCCGCCACATGACCGCGAGCAGTTTCAATGGCTTGATGAGCGCTTCTGCCCGGACGAAAACCGTAGCTGTAATCCGAGAACAGAGGATCGAAAATCGGCGTGAGCTGTTGCAGCAGTGCCTGCTGGATCAGGCGATCCACGACATTGGGAATACCCAGTTGCCGTGTTCCACCTTTAGGTTTGGGGATGTCGACGGCGCGCACACCTTGCGGGTGATACTCGCCGGCCAGCAACCGTGCCTTGAGGATCGGCCAATACTGTTTCACGTAGTTCGCCAAGTCGTCGACCGTCATGCCATCGGCACCCGGCGCGCCCTTGTTGCTGACCACGCGTTTATACGCACGCCTAAGATTAGCCGGTGCAAGCACCCGTTCCATAAGCATGTCCGACTCCGCGTTCGTCCACGTCACAGACGCCGCCGATACCTTTGCGCTGCCAGCCGTTATCCTCGGATACTGTCCGGGACTCGGGGTAACAGTCTTCCCTGGGAGAAATTTCTGCATTTCGGTATTCAACGAGACTTTGACGCCTACTGGCGGCATAACCTGTTCGGCCCTTGGCGACGGGGTTATTCGTCACTTACTACGGCTTCGGCTGACTTCTGCACGCTCATCCCGTCGCCTCTCGACGCGCGGTAGCACAGTGGCAAACGTGCAGATCTCCCAGGGTGATTCGCGCGACCTTCCTGCTTATGCCTGTCGGATCTACGTCGCAGCGTTCCGTGCAAGTATTGGGCTTTGACGGTTTGGGCCGCCTTACCCCGCTGCGCCGCCTCTATCCGCTTCCTGTTCGTCAGGCCAGCATTTTGCCTCGGGCTTCCTTCAGATTCGCGGTCACCCGCGACACCCTTGCCTCTGGCTAACACTTCCCCTTGCCGGGTGTGTAGAGGACTTTCACCTCCAAGTCACCAGCGAGGCCACCACAGCCAAGCTGGTTGCGCTTGCGCGCAACGCGCCATGCCTGGCGCACCCACAAAAAACCCCATGATCGCTCATGGGGTTTTTCTCTGTAGGAGCGAGCTTGCTCGCGATGAACCTGAGAACGCCGCGGGATCTCTGCCAACCAGCGTTATCGTTGACGACCATCGCGAGCAAGCTCGCTCCTACAAGGTTTTGTGTTTTCAGCGTCGGCGTTTATGCCGGGGCTGACGTGCGGATCAAGTGATCGAATGCGCTCAGGGAAGCCTTGGCGCCCTCGCCCACCGCGATCACAATCTGCTTGTACGGCACGGTGGTCACGTCTCCGGCGGCGAACACGCCAGGTGTCGAGGTTTCACCACGGGCATCGACGATGATCTCGCCGCGCGGCGACAACTCGATGGTGCCCTTGAGCCAATCGGTATTCGGCAACAAACCGATTTGCACGAAGATCCCTTCCAGCTCCACGGTACGCAGTTCGTCGGTCTGACGATCCTTGTAGCGCAAGCCGTTGACCTTCTGTCCATCGCCGGTCACTTCAGTGGTTTGTGCACTGGTGATCACGGTGACATTCGGCAGGCTGTGCAATTTGCGCTGCAACACCGCGTCGGCGCGCAATTGCACGTCGAATTCCAGCAGCGTGACATGGGACACGATACCGGCCAGGTCGATGGCCGCTTCGACACCGGAGTTACCGCCGCCAATCACCGCCACACGCTTGCCTTTGAACAGCGGGCCGTCACAGTGCGGGCAGTACGCCACTCCTTTGTTACGGTATTGCTGCTCACCCGGCACATTCATTTCACGCCACCGCGCGCCGGTCGCGAGGATCACGGTCCTGGCTTTGAGTTTCGCACCGCTGGCGAAGTGGATTTCATGCAGCTCGCCGTTAGTGCCCGGCACCAACTTGTCGGCACGTTGCAGGTTCATGATGTCCACGTCGTACTGCTTGACGTGTTCTTCCAGCGCCACGGCCAGTTTTGGCCCTTCGGTTTCCTGTACGGAAATGAAGTTTTCGATGGCCATGGTGTCCAGCACCTGGCCACCAAAACGCTCAGCCGCGACACCGGTACGAATGCCTTTACGGGCAGCGTAGATCGCCGCCGAAGCACCGGCCGGGCCACCGCCGACCACCAACACGTCAAACGCTTGCTTGGCGCTGATCTTCTCTGCCTGACGCTCGATGCCACTCGTATCGATCTTGGCGATGATTTCTTCCAGGCCCATGCGGCCCTGACCGAAGTTCACACCATTAAGGTAGATGCTTGGCACGGCCATGATCTGGCGCTCATCGACTTCCGCCTGGAACAGCGCGCCGTCGATGGCGACGTGACGGATGTTCGGGTTGAGCACGGCCATCAGGTTCAGCGCCTGGACCACGTCCGGGCAGTTCTGGCATGACAGCGAGAAGTAGGTTTCGAAGTTGAACTCGCCTTTGAGCGAACGGATTTGTTCAATGACTTCGACACTGGCCTTCGAGGGGTGGCCGCCGACTTGCAGCAAGGCCAGCACCAGCGAAGTAAATTCGTGGCCCATCGGGATGCCGGCGAAACGCAGGCTGATATCGGCTCCCGGGCGATTGATCGAAAACGATGGCTTGCGTGAATCATCCCCGTTATCGAGCAAGGTAATTTGGGTGGAAAGACTGGCAACGTCTTTCAGCAGTTCGAGCATTTCCCGGGATTTCGCACCGTCGTCGAGAGAAGCAACGATCTCGATCGGCTGGGTGACCCGTTCCAGGTACGATTTCAACTGGGCTTTGAGATTGGCGTCCAACATACGGGCGATTTCCTTTTTTGAATTCGAAAAAAAACGCCCGAGCGAATCTCGCCCGGGCGTTTTTATTGGGCGGTGCAGCTTACTTGCAAGGTGCGGAGTTCCGCCCTGAGTTGCGCGTCACAGACTTAGATCTTGCCGACCAGGTCCAGGGACGGAGCCAAAGTAGCCTCGCCTTCTTTCCACTTGGCTGGGCAAACCTGACCAGGGTGAGCAGCAACGTACTGGGCAGCCTTGATTTTGCGCAGCAGCTCGGAAGCGTCACGACCCACACCGCCGTCGTTCAGCTCGACGATTTTGATCTGGCCTTCAGGGTTGATCACGAAGGTGCCACGGTCGGCCAGACCAGCTTCTTCGATCAGCACGTCGAAGTTGCGGGAGATGGCGTGAGTCGGGTCGCCGATCATGGTGTACTGAATCTTGCCGATGGCCGGCGAAGTGTTGTGCCAGGCAGCGTGGGCGAAGTGAGTGTCAGTGGAAACGCTGTAAATTTCGACGCCCAGCTTCTGGAATGCGTCGTAGTTGTCGGCCAGGTCTTCCAGCTCGGTTGGGCAAACGAAGGTGAAGTCGGCTGGGTAGAAGAAAACCACCGACCACTTGCCTTTCAGGTCAGCGTCCGACACTTGCACGAAGTCGCCGTTTTGTAGGCGGTCGCTTTGAACGGTTTAACTTGGCTGTTGATGATAGGCATCGTTGACTCTCCGTCAGGGGTTGTGAAGTTGATGGAGTGAACTCTACCCACTCGACGGACGGTTGGCCCATTGGTAAACCTGATGCTGCTGATTGGCTTTCGCTATTAGCCAACAGTATTAATAGAAGAAAACGATCTGCAGGAACTCTCTGTAGGAGCGAGCTTGCTCGCGATGGACTTGCAGGTGACGCGTGTTTTCAGAAAGCACGCGTTATCGTTAGCGTCCATCGCGAGCAGGCTCGCTCCTACAGAGTTTTTCGGCGAGACGGGTCATGCCAAGAAAAGGACCGGCCTCGATGTAACGCATCGCAGACTTCATGTCTTTCCAGCCCACGTAGCTCATCAGCGACTTCAAGTCCCAGCCGCTCTGATGCGCCCAGGTGGCAAACCCACGGCGCAAGGAGTGGCTGGTGTAGTGCTCGGCCGCAATCCCTGCGCGCCCAAACGCCTGGCGCAACAACGGAATCACGCTGTTGGCGTGCAGGCCCTCTTCGCTCAAGTGACCCCAACGATCAATCCCGCGAAAAACCGGTCCGCGCACCAAAGCGGCTTCGCTGATCCACGCGATGTATGCCTGCACCGGGCATAACCGCTGCAGGGCTGGCGTCTGGTAGGTCTTGCCGAGGTTTTCGCGGTCACTTTTGCTTCGTGGCAAATACAAGGTGATGCCTGAACCGGCGCTCGCTAGCACATGCTCCACCTGCACACGACACAACTCATCGCTACGAAAACCGCGCCAGAAGCCCAGCAGTATCAGGGCGGTATCGCGCTTTGCTCGCAGTAATCCCGGCCTGTCGCCCTGAGCCAAGGCCGTTGTCGCCTCCCGCTCCAGCGAGTCAATCACTTGCTCCAAATGCTGAAGCTGCAAAGGCTCGGCCTGTTTTTCCTGGGCCGGATGCAACGCACGAATGCCCTTGAACACCTTGCGCACCACCGGCGCCTTGGTCGGGTCGGCGAAGCCCTGACTGTTATGCCACTGCGCCAGCGCCGACAAACGCAACTTCAAAGTATTGATCGACAGCACGCCTGCATGAGCGACCAGATAGCGCGCAACGCTATCGCTGGTGGCCGGCAGGAAACCACCCCAGGTTACCTCGAAGTGTTCGATGGCCGCGCGATAGCTGCGACGGGTGTTGTCGCGCGTCGCGGCTTGCAGGTAACGATCCAGCTCGGTCATGGGGTCAACTCTCGAATGCGTACCGCTTTTACAGGCCGAAACCCGATTTCGGCTCTTCACATGGGTAATACCAGTATATCCCGTGTTAATAACTAACCGTATTTAACTTTTTAGCATGGATGGTACAATGTGTATTTCAGTGGTACGTACCACACAACGAAATCATAGGAGAAGTCATGGCCCGTGGCGGTGTAAATAAGGCAGTAGTGCAAGCTGCGCGTTTGGCGATCCTTGCACGCGGGGAGAACCCAAGCATCGATGCAGTACGGATTGAAATGGGCAATACCGGCTCGAAAACCACGATTCATCGGTATATGAAGGAACTGGGTGTTGACCCTCAACCAGTAGAAACAGAACCGTCCGAGCCCATCGACGATGAGTTGATGGCACTGGTTTCGCGATTGGCGCAACGCTTGAAGGAGCAGGCACAAGCGCCGATCGATCAGGCCTGCGAGCAGTTCGAGCAGCAACGCAAAGCGCTGGAAACGCAACTGACACAAGCGCAGGAAGCCAACACCGAACTGCATCAGCAGTACGAGATTCAGAGCCTGGCACTTACCCAGGAGTCCCAGGCCCTGCAAGAAACCCGAGCCATGCTGCAGACCGAGCAAACCCGCAATGCCGGGCTGAGCCAGGCACTGGCCGATTTCGAACTACGCTTGCAAGACAAGGACGAGCAGATCCGCTCGCTGGAAGAGAAGCACCTGCATGCGCGCGACGCGCTCGAGCACTATCGCAACGCCGCCAAAGAGCAGCGCGAGCAGGAACACAGTCGTCATGAAGGTCAGGTGCAGCAACTGCAGATGGAGTTGCGTCAGGCGCAGCAAAGCGCTCTGGTGCGCCAGGATGAAATCACTCAGCTGCATCGCGACAACGAGCGCTTACTGACCGAAAACCGCGGCACGCTGCGCGAACTGAGTTCGTTGCAAGAACAGCTCAGGCAGAGCAACAGCCGTCAGGATCAACTGCTGGAGCAAACCACTCGTGTTGACGGCGAACGCACCCTCCTCCAGGAACGCTTGCGCGTCGCCCTGCTGGAAAGCCAGTCGCTCAAGCAGAATGTCGACGAGCAGTTGCACATCAACAAGTCACTGGAAATCGAACTGACCAAGGCCCAGGCGGACCTTGAGGAAAGCGTACGTCTGGCGACCAAGCCTCTGTAGGAGCGAGCTCGCTCGCGAAGGTCGTAAACGATAACGCGTGTAGTCAGATGTCCAGCGGCGCCCTTGAGTTTTTCGCGAGCGAGCTCGCTCCTACAAGGCGACCGGCGTACGCATGGTGACGAACTCTTCGGCGGCCGTCGGGTGTACGCCGATGGTTTCGTCGAAGTGGCTCTTGGTGGCGCCCGCCTTCAAGGCGATGGCCAGGCCCTGGACGATTTCGCCAGCTTCCGGCCCAACCATGTGGCAACCCAGCACCTTGTCGGTTTTGGCATCCACCACCAGCTTCATCAGCGTGCGCTCCTGGCATTCGGTCAGGGTCAGCTTCATCGGACGGAAACGGCTTTCGTAGATCACCACTTCGTGCCCGGCATCGCGCGCTTCTTCTTCGGTCAAACCGACCGTGCCGATGTTCGGCAGGCTGAACACTGCGGTCGGGATCATCTTGTAATCCACGGGGCGGTATTGCTCAGGCTTGAACAAGCGTCGAGCAACCGCCATGCCTTCGGCCAGTGCCACTGGCGTTAGCTGAACGCGACCGATCACATCGCCCAATGCCAGGATCGACGGCTCGGCGGTTTGATACTGCTCGTCCACCTCGACGAAACCCTTCTTGTCGAGTTTGACCGCGGTGTTTTCCAGTCCGAGATTGTCCAGCATCGGACGCCGACCCGTGGCGTAAAACACACAATCGGCTTCCAGCTGGCGGCCGTCCTTGAGCGTCACTTTCAGACTGCCATCGGCCTGTTTGTCGATTCGCTCAATGTCGGCGTTGAATTGCAGATTCATACCGCGCTTTGTCAGTTCTTCCTGCAAATGCTTGCGCACGGAACCGTCGAAGCCACGCAGGAATAACTCACCGCGATAGAGAAGCGTTGTTTGGGCACCGAGGCCGTGGAAAATCCCGGCAAACTCGACGGCGATGTAACCGCCACCCACCACCAGCACGCGTTTTGGCAGCTCTTTGAGGAAAAACGCCTGGTTGGAACTGATCGCATGTTCGTGCCCCGGAATTTCCGGAATCTGCGGCCAGCCACCGGTCGCGACCAGGATATTCTTGGCACTGTAGCGCTCACCATTGATCTCGACGGTATGCGGGTCGATGATTTTGGCGTGACCTTCATGCAGGGTCACACCGCTGTTGACCAGCAGGTTGCGATAAATCCCGTTCAGGCGATTGATCTCACGATCCTTGTTGGCGATCAGCGTCGCCCAGTCGAACTGCGCTTGATCCAGACTCCAGCCGAAACCCGAAGCCTGCTCGAAGTCCTCGGCGAAATGCGCGCCGTAGACCAGCAATTTCTTCGGCACACAGCCGACGTTTACACAGGTGCCACCCAGGTAGCGACTCTCGGCCACGGCAACTTTCGCACCGAAACCGGCAGCAAACCGCGCAGCGCGCACACCGCCGGAACCGGCGCCAATTACGTAAAGGTCAAAATCGTAGGCCATTTTCAATCTCCTCGGCAGGTGAACAGCATACCTGCGGGCATCCGTTGGGCAAGCGCTGTAAATGATTTAAAGCCGACAAATGAAAAAGCCACCCGAAGGTGGCTTTTCAATACAAGCAGGTGCGGCGCGCTATCAGTACGCCTTGCCAGTCTTGTAGAAGTTCTCGAAGCAGAAGTTGGTCGCGTCAATGTAGCCTTCGGCGCCACCGCAGTCGAAACGCTTGCCCTTGAACTTGTACGCCATTACGCAGCCGTTCTGGGCCTGTTTCATCAGGGCGTCGGTGATCTGGATTTCACCGCCCTTGCCTGGTTCGGTCTGTTCGATCAGGTCGAAGATGTCCGGGGTCAGGATGTAGCGACCGATAATGGCCAGGTTCGATGGCGCATCTTCCGGCTTTGGTTTTTCGACCATGCTGTGAACGCGGTAGATGTCGTCGCGGATCATCTCGCCGGCGATCACGCCATATTTTTGAGTTTCTTGCGGATCGACTTCCTGAATCGCGACAATCGAGCAGCGGAACTGCTTGTACAGTTTGACCATCTGGGTCAGTACGCCATCGCCTTCGAGGTTGACGCACAGGTCATCCGCCAGCACCACGGCGAAAGGTTCGTCACCGATCAGCGGACGTCCGGTCAAAATCGCGTGGCCAAGGCCTTTCATTTCGGTCTGGCGGGTGTAGGAAAACGAGCAGTTATCGAGCAGCTTGCGGATACCGACGAGGTACTTTTCCTTGTCGGTGCCCTTGATCTGGTTTTCCAGCTCGTAGCTGATGTCGAAATGGTCTTCCAGGGCGCGCTTGCCACGGCCGGTGACGATGGAGATTTCGGTCAACCCGGCTTCCAGTGCTTCTTCGACGCCGTACTGGATCAGTGGCTTGTTTACCACCGGCAGCATTTCTTTGGGCATGGCTTTAGTCGCTGGCAGGAAGCGAGTACCGTAACCGGCTGCTGGGAACAAGCATTTCTTGATCATAAAAGTCCTTGAAAGGGCTGTGTGTACGAGGTTCGGCGCAGTCTAATCAGGCGGCGCGCACCTTACAATGCCCCGCGCTGGCTAACCGATGCCATCATAGAGAAATATTCTTGCGGATAGTTCCGCAAGGGGTCTTCATCCGTCAGAAGCCTGTTAGTCATAGCAGAGACCGGCAGGTTTGCACGCTTCGCCACTGAACAGACAATCGCACCACCCTACACCCATCTGCACCCGCGTGCATTTGGCGCTATCATGGCGCATTGAACCAGCCAACGAGGCAGATAGATGTCGGAAGCAAAAAGCGTCAACGGGTTCCTGATCAACAAGGCAAAAGACGGCCAATGGCAGATAGACAGCGCCGCTGGCGAAACTGTCGCCGGACCTTTTCCGACTGAAGCCATGGCGATTGAAGTGGCATCGGTATTGGAGCTTGAACACCCGGAACCCAAGCGCCGCGGCAAGGACAAGAACTGATCGACAGCCGAAGCGACCGTAGCCCTGCCATTGCGCAGGGCTTTTTTGTGATCGCGCAAAGGAAGTGGCCTATCGCTATAACCTTTTGCCCGCGGCGCTGTCACAGCCTTTGCCCACCATCACTATGACGACGACGACCACAACATGATGAAATTTTTGCCACTGATTGCGGTACTGGCCCTGAGTGGCTGCGCGACGTCCGAAACCACCTACCTGAACAACGGCGAACAAGGCCTGGCCATCGATTGCTCCGGGGAGGCCAACTCATGGGCGACCTGCTATGAAAAGGCCGATGCTTCCTGTGCCGGCACCGGTTACCGCATCGTGGGCACCGACGGCACACCGGCTTCCAAGGAAAGCGACAAGACCTTGGGCGTTGATGTCGGCAACTACAAGAACCGCAATGTCGTGGTGGTCTGCAAGTAAGGCGCCCTGCCCTACATGTGGATTTCGGCGAATTTGATCCCGAGGCCGCGCAAGGTCTCGATCAAGTCATCCAGCCGCGCAAAGGACTCGACTTCGTCGCTATCGTCCACTAGAAAAAAACTGCGTCCGGCGCTCTTCTTGAAAAACACAATCCACTCGCCAAGATTCGCTGGATTTGAATCACATGGTAGCACAGATATGCCCTTGTGCGTGCTGCTCCCGTACCCGCTCTCGCTTCATGCCCGACTCCAGAAATGACAATGCCGTCAAGGCATTGCTTTGACGGCATGTGTGTTGAATGCCAGTAGTCTATCAGCCGGAAATGCACGCAGTCGCGGCATCGCGGACATCCCGGGGGCGCAGTGGCACGTTGGAAATGCGCTCATGAAGTTTGATCCGCTGCCGCCTGAGCGCTCTTCGATATCGAATACCGCGGCCGGCCCCGATGAAAACTTCTGCGGCACGATCACCCGCACGCCGTTTTTCTGTGGCTCGATTTGCAACGCGCCGCGGCTGCTGGCGAGTTTTTCGCTCAGGCATTGCGCGTACTCTTGGGGTTTCTTGCCTGAAATCACGTTCATGGTGGGCAGCGTCTCGCTGATCTCCGAGACACTTGCGCAACCACTTGTCGCCAACGCCAATGGCAGGACCCACATACCCCATTTCATACCAAACCTCCCGTTAAAGACCCTCCGACAGCACCAAGGTGATTTTTCTCCGGTACTCACTGCATTTAACCCTCACCCAGCGCCAAATAACCGCTTTTAATTGCCAAAACAGATCTCGACACCCAGATAATAACGCTTGCGGGCTGATAAACTGCGCCCATCGCCCATAGCTATCGTTTTGATTTTGTAGAAAAAGCCCTTCTGGAGGCGCCCATGAAATTTATTCACCAGCGCGAGCATCTCAACGAAGACGACATCGTCGTCATTCAATGCTCGCAGATGTGCAACATCCGTTTGATGAACGACGCCAACTTCCGCAGCTTCAAAAATGGCGGCCGCCACACCTACCACGGCGGCGCGTTCGACACCTTCCCGGCCCGCATCACGGCGCCGAGCACCGGTTTCTGGAACATCACCATCGACACGGTCAACCGCCGGGCGATCAGCGTGACCCGCAAACCGACCCTGACCCACTCGATCAAGATCATCCGCCGCTCCAGCACAAAATTGAGCTGAGTGACGCTACCCGCTCTTAAACACAGAGACAGACAGGCAGGTATGACCGTGGCCCAGACAACCAAATACGTCATCAAGTACAAACTCAATGGCGAACGCCGCTTCGAATTCGCCCAGCTGGAAAACGGCACCGAAGCAGAAGCCAAGGCTGCGCTGGACGCCCTGCACGGCCAGAGCGAAGACGTCATCAGCGAAATCAGTGTCAGCAAGGCGCTGTAAGGCGATCCAGACGTTGAAATTCGATCGCAAGCGCCGGAGTGTTCGCATCTTCGGCGCGTCATAGACTGGCCACTTCCCCTTTGGGTCAAGGAGTCAGAGCAATGGTCACCTCTTACGCTCGTTTCATCCTTTGCGCATCGATGCGGCTGAACCGCGAGGCCCGTCGATGAGCGAGCGATACCTGGACAATCTTGATTGGACAACGCTGGAGCAGCAACTCGATCAGGATGGCTGCGCGGCCATCCCGTCGCTGTTGAGCCATAAAGCCTGTGACGAAGTCAGCGCCCTGTACGCGCAATCCGAACCCTTTCGCTCGCAAGTGATCATGGCCCGTCACGGTTTTGGCCGTGGCGAGTACAAATACTTCAGCTACCCCCTACCGACTCTGGTAGCTCGACTGCGCAACGCGTTCTACCCGCGACTGGTGCCGATTGCCAATCGCTGGCATGAGCAGATGGGCTTGCCGAGCCGTTTTCCTGAAAGCCACGAAGCTTTCCTTGCACGTTGTCATGCCGCCGGCCAGCAACGCCCGACCCCCTTGTTGCTGCAATATGGGCCGCAGGACTACAACTGCTTGCATCAGGACGTGTACGGCGAGCACGTTTTCCCGCTGCAAGTGGCGATTCTGCTGTCAGAACCCGGTGAAGATTTCACCGGTGGCGAGTTCGTACTGACAGAGCAGCGCCCGCGAATGCAGTCACGCCCGCAGGTCATCGGTCTGAAAAAAGGTGACGGTTTGATCTTTGCGGTCAACCAGCGCCCCGTCATAGGTGCGCGCGGTTACTACCGGGTGACTTTGCGCCATGGCGTCAGTCGCTTGCACAGCGGAAAACGGCATACCCTTGGCATTATCTTTCACGATGCGTCATGAGCCCCATGAACCCGAGCAACTTTGACTTGTTTGCCGATGCGGAGCCCGATCAGCAGCCCCGGCGTGAGCAGATCGGTGAGCAATCCTTTGTCTTGAGAGGCTTTGCCCTGCCCTGGCTGGACAATTTGCTGCCCGCGCTGGATGCAGTGCTGACGGCTGCGCCGTTTCGCCAGATGGTCACGCCTGGCGGTTTCACCATGTCGGTCGCCCTGAGCAGCTGCGGCACGTGGGGCTGGACCACCGACCGCAGTGGTTATCGCTACACCCGAAACGATCCGCAGACCGGCCTGCCCTGGCCACAAATGCCCGATGTGTTTTTCCAGTTGGCACAAGCGGCAGCGCGGGAAGCAGGATTTACGGAGTTTGTACCGGATTCCTGCCTGATCAACCGCTATGTCCCGGGAGCGAAAATGTCATTGCACCAGGACAAAGACGAAAAGTCCTACGCAGCGCCTATCGTTTCGGTGTCGCTGGGGTTGCCGGCCATGTTCCTGTTCGGCGGCTTCACCCGCAGCGACAAAAGCCAGCGGGTGCCATTGCTGCATGGTGACATCGTGGTCTGGGGCGGCGTGGATCGCTTGCGTTATCACGGCGTCCTGCCCATCAAGGACGGGCAACACCCGCATTTGGGTCAGCAGCGCATCAACTTCACCTTTCGGACCGCAGGATGAAGCTCTCGAGTTTGACCGCAAGCGCCGGAGTGTGGGAGTACTGGCGGGTGGTTAATCTGCGGGAAACGGGTCAACGGATGTAAAGCCATGACGAGCCAATCGACAAAAATCAGCACCGAAAACGATCCACGCTGGGCCGCTGTTATCGCCCGCGACCCACAGGCGGACGGACAGTTTGTCTACGCGGTGAAAACCACCGGGATCTACTGCAATCCCAGCAGTCTGGCACGCTTGCCGAAACCGCAGAATGTTGAGTTCTTTGATACCGCCGAGCTTGCTCAAGCGGCGGGTTATCGGCCGAGCAAACGCGCGGCCAAGGATCAAAGCGACATTGCCGCTCAACATGCCGCCACCGTCGCCGCCGCGTGCCGCCAGATCGAAACCGCCGAGGAACTTCCTGCATTGAATGAACTGGCCCGAATCGCAGGGCTGAGCAGTTTTCACTTCCATCGGGTATTCAAGGCAGTCACCGGATTGACGCCCAAAGGTTACGCCACGGCCCATCGCTCACGTCGGGTGCGGGAGCGGCTGGCGGATGGGGGCTCGGTCACTGACGCCTTGTACGATGCCGGCTTCAACTCCAACGGTCGATTCTATGAGGCGGCGGATAAAGTGCTTGGTATGAAACCCGCTGATTACCGCGCCGCAGGCCAGAACAACGACATTCGTTTTGCCGTCGGCCAATGTTCCCTCGGGGCGATTCTGGTGGCGCAAAGCGAGCGCGGGGTGTGCGCGATCCTGTTGGGTGATGATCCGCAGCAACTGGTCTGCGACCTGCAGGACAGGTTCCGCCGCGCCAACCTGATCGGTGCCGATCAAGCGTTCGAACAGTTGATCGCCAGGGTCGTGGGCTTTATCGAAGCCCCGGCTCTAGGCCTGGACTTGCCCCTGGATGTGCGCGGAACGGCGTTTCAGGAGCGGGTCTGGCAAGCCTTGCAGGAAATTCCCGTCGGCAGTACCGCCAGCTACGCCGATATCGCCCAGCGAATCGGCGCACCGAAAGCCGTTCGCGCAGTGGCACAAGCCTGCGGCGCGAACAGCCTGGCAGTCGCGATCCCCTGCCACCGCGTGGTGCGCAGCGATGGCAACCTGTCGGGGTATCGCTGGGGTGTGGAGCGTAAACGGCAGTTGCTCGACCGAGAAAGCACCACCTCCCCCTCTGAACGATGCAATCCCCTGTAGGAGCGAGCGGTGCGGCGATCCGACTTGCCCGCGAAGCTTTTGGCGGCTTCATTGGCCTCTTCGCGGGCAAGCCTCGCTCCTACAAGGGCCCAGTGCTCACTCAGCGATTCACGTTGACCACAACCCGCCCGCGCAATTGCCCGGCAAGCAAGCGCGGTGCCGCATCAATAGCCTCGCTCAATCCGATTTCATGACTGATCAGTGGCAGCAGGTTGAAATCCAGATCCTGCGCCAGGCGACCCCACGCCTCTACGCGTTTGGCTTTGGGTTGCGTCACGCTGTTGATGCCGGCCAGGGTCACGCCGCGCAAAATGAACGGTGCGACCGATGCAGGGAATTCCATTCCCTGAGCCAGACCGCAGGCGGCGATAGTGCCGTTGGCCTTGGTGCTGGCACACGCGTTGGCCAGGGTGTGGCTACCGACCGAATCGATGACCGCCGCCCAGCGCTCCTTGGCCAGGGGCTTGCCTGGCTCTGACAGCGTGGAGCGATCGATAATTTCGCTGGCGCCCAGCTGTTTGAGGTAGTCGTGCTCCGACGTACGACCGGTGGATGCAACCACTCGGTAGCCCAGTTTGCTTAACAGTGCGATAGCGAAACTGCCTACACCGCCGTTGGCGCCAGTGACCAGGACTTCGCCTTGCTCGGGCGTCACGCCGTTATGCTCCAGCGCGAGGATGCACAGCATCGCGGTGTAACCTGCGGTGCCGATGGCCATTGCTTGCGCAGCGGTAAACGCCTTGGGCAGAGGGATCAGCCAATCGCCATTCAAGCGCGCTTTCTGCGCCAGACCGCCCCAATGCCCTTCGCCTACACCCCAGCCATTGAGCAGGACCTTGTCACCGACCTTGTAGTCCGGATGCCCACTGACTTCGACGGTCCCCGCCAGATCGATACCCGGCACCATGGGAAATTTTCGCACCACCGGACTGCTGCCGGTGATCGCCAGGCCATCCTTGAAATTCAACGTGCTGTATGCCACACGCACCGTCACATCGCCCTCGGGCAGTTGATCGTCATTGATCTCTTGCAGTGTGGCCCGGTACCCGCTGTCGTCTTTATCGATCAAAATGCCTTGGAACATGACTGCCTCCTGGTGGGTTCACCTGTTGTGGTGTGATTTAAATACCACATCGCAAAAAATTGCCGTACTCGACTTTAATCCAATTCACACAACGGCGGGACGATCCATTGCAGACCAGGTGAAACTTGACTGGCCTTGCGTCGGCCATTGCTGCTACAAATCCGCATCTACCGTCCCTGCCCGGTTTCAACGTCGGAGAACACCCAAATGAGCCAATGGCCAGACACCCGCATTCTTGACCTGCTCGGGATCGAACTGCCGATCATCCAGGGCCCAATGGCCGGAGCCACCAATTCTTCCATGGTCATCGCGGCGAGCAACGCCGGTGGCCTGGGTTCCATGCCGGCAGCGATGCTGAGCATCGAGCAATTGCGCGAAGAGCTGAAGACCATTCGTCAACACACTAAGCGCCCGATCAACGTCAACTTTTTCTGCCATCAACCACCGCCAGTCGACGAGCAACGCGCACGCGACTGGAAGGATCTACTGGAACCCTATTACCGGGAGTTGGGTGTCGACTTCGATGCGCCGACGCCAGTGTCCAATCGCGCTCCATTCGATGCCGCAGGTTGCGCAGTGATCGAGGAGTTTCGCCCTGAAGTCGTGAGCTTCCACTTTGGCCTGCCGGAAAAATCCCTACTGGATCGGGTCAAGGCCACCGGAGCAAAAGTGCTGTCCTCGGCCACCACGGTTGAAGAAGCCATCTGGCTTGAACAGCATGGCTGCGACGCGATCATCGCCATGGGTTACGAAGCGGGCGGACACCGTGGAATGTTTCTCAGCGATGACTTGAGCAGCCAGGTCGGTACATTTGCATTGGTGCCTCAGGTCGTCGATGCGGTGAAAGTACCGGTGATTGCCGCTGGCGGCATTGCCGATGCGCGGGGGGTTGCGGCAGCGTTCATGTTGGGTGCTTCGGCGGTGCAAGTGGGGACCGCGTATCTGTTCACGCCGGAAGCCAAGGTCAGTGCTTCGCATCACAAGGCGTTGCGTACAGCCAGGGAAAGCGAGACTGCCATCACCAACGTTTTCACTGGACGCCCGGCGCGGGGGATTCTCAATCGGGTGATGCGAGAGCTAGGGCCGATAAGCGCCAAGGCGCCGGCCTTCCCGCTGGCCGGTGGTGCGCTGATGCCGTTGCGGGCCAAAGGCGAAGCGGATTTCAGCAACCTCTGGGCCGGCCAGGCGTTCACGTTAGGCGCTGAACTGACGACTGCGCAACTGACCCGGCGACTGGCTGAGGAAGGATTGGCCAAGCTGACTCGCGCCTGACCTGAACCTTGTAGCAGCTGCCGAAGGCTGCGTTCGGCTGCGCAGCAGTCGTGAAACCTGATTACACGGTCTTTCAGGATAATCGAGGCAGCTGAATTTACGACTGCTGCGCAGCCCAACGCAGGCTTCGCCAGCTGCTACAGGGTGATGCGCGTCTTCAATAACGCGCATACCACACATTCCGTTTGCAGGCATTTCGCTATATATTTAAATACATAGCGATTCACCCCCTTGTAACATTTGCCTTTAACGGAGCCGTTTCATGCCCATTCGTGCCTCACGTTTTGCCCCTACAAGCCTTGCGACTCTGATCGCTGTGTTCGCCTTTGGCTCTGCCCAGGCGGACGAAGTCCAGGTGGCGGTCGCTGCCAACTTCACCGCGCCGATTCAGGCGATCGCGGCCGATTTCGAAAAAGACACCGGCCACAAACTGGTGACTTCGTTCGGTGCGACCGGTCAGTTCTACACTCAGATCAAAAATGGCGCGCCATTCGAAGTGTTCCTCTCGGCGGACGACACCACCCCGGAAAAACTGGAAAAAGAAGGCGACACGGTCAAGGGCTCGCGCTTTACCTACGCCATCGGCACTCTGGCGCTGTGGTCGGCCAAAGAGGGCTATGTCGACGCCAAGGGCAAAGTGCTGAGCGATAACCAGTATCAGCATCTGTCCATCGCCAACCCGAAAGCCGCGCCTTATGGTCAGGCGGCGACCCAAGTACTGGCCAGGCAAGGCCTGACCGACAAGGTCAAGGACAAGATCGTTGAAGGCCAGAACATCACCCAGGCCTACCAGTTCGTGTCCACCGGCAATGCCGAATTGGGCTTCGTTGCCTTGTCGCAGATCTACAAAGACGGCAAAGTCACCAGCGGTTCGGCCTGGATCGTTCCGGCAAACCTGCATGACCCGATCAAACAGGATGCGGTCATTCTCAACAAGGGCAAGGACAATCCAGCCGCCAAGGCGCTGGTTGACTACCTCAAGGGCCCGAAAGCCGCCGCTGTCATCAAGTCCTACGGTTACCAACTCTAAATGACGCTAACGAGTGCCGATTTTTCCGCCATTTGGCTGACCCTGAAACTGGCGTCCCTGACGACCGTGATCCTGTTGGTGATCGGCACTCCGCTGGCGTTATGGCTCTCGCGCACCCAATCCTGGGTGCGCGGCCCGGTCGGGGCGATCGTCGCCCTGCCCCTGGTGCTGCCACCCACGGTGATCGGTTTTTATCTGTTGCTGGCACTCGGTCCTAACGGGTTTGTCGGCCACTTCACCCAGTCACTGGGGCTTGGCACCCTCACTTTCAGTTTTGCCGGGTTGGTCATCGGTTCGGTGTTGTACTCGATGCCGTTCGTGGTTCAGCCGCTGCAAAATGCTTTTTCCGCCATTGGCACTCGCCCGCTGGAAGTGGCCGCGACCTTGCGCGCCAATCCCTGGGACACCTTCTTCAGCGTGACTCTGCCCCTGGCCAAATCCGGTTTCATCACTGCGGCCATCCTCGGCTTCGCCCATACCGTCGGTGAGTTCGGTATGGTACTGATGATCGGCGGCAACATTCCCGGCAAGACCCGCGTAGTCTCGGTGCAGATCTACGATCACGTCGAAGCCATGGAATACGCCCAGGCCCATTGGCTGGCCGGGGCGATGCTGGTGTTCTCCTTTGCGGTACTGCTGGCGCTTTACTCCAGCCGAAAAACCAAACCGGGCTGGAGCTGATCAATGATTCAATCGCGTCTGAAGTTGAGTTATTCGGGGTTTGCCCTGGATGTTGATTTACATTTGCCCGGCCGTGGTGTCACTGCGCTTTACGGTCACTCCGGTTCGGGCAAGACCACCTGCCTGCGTTGCATCGCGGGCCTGGAGCGGGCCGATCAGGGCTTTATCCAGGTCAACGACGAAGTCTGGCAGGACAGCGACAGGAAAATTTTCGTGGCGCCGCACAAACGCGCCCTGGGTTACGTTTTTCAGGAAGCCAGTCTGTTTCCACATCTGTCGGTGCTGGCCAACCTGGAATTCGGCCTGAAACGAATCCCGAAACACCAGCGCCGGGTCGACATGGCCCACGCGACCGAGCTGCTAGGAATCGGCCATCTGCTCGATCGCCATCCGCAGAACCTGTCGGGCGGCGAGCGGCAGCGCATCGGCATCGCCCGTGCCCTGCTCACCAGCCCGAAACTGTTGCTGATGGATGAGCCGCTGGCCGCACTGGACTCCCAGCGCAAAAGCGAAATCCTGCCTTACCTGCAACGGTTGCACGATGAACTGGATATCCCGGTGTTGTACGTCAGCCACTCGCAGGATGAAGTGGCGCGGCTGGCCGACCATATCGTCCTGCTCAGCAATGGCAAGGCGCTGGCCAGCGGCCCCATCGGCCAGACCCTCGCGCGCCTCGACTTGCCGCTGGCGCTGGGCGATGACGCCGGTGTGGTGATCGAAGGCCGCGTGAGTCGCTATGACAGCGATTACCAGTTGCTGACCCTGCAACTGCCCGACACGGCCCTGAACATTCGTGTGACGCACAAGCCAATGACGCCGGGCCAGGCATTGCGCTGCAAAGTGCAAGCGCGGGATGTCAGCCTGAGCCTGCACAACGCCGAACACAGCAGCATTCTCAATCGCCTGCCAGTCACCGTGGTCAGTGAAATGGGGGCTGACAACGCCGCTCATGTGCTGGTGCGTCTGGACGCGGCGGGCACGCCTCTTCTGGCGCGCATTACGCGTTTCTCCCGCGACCAGTTGAACGTGCATCCCGGCCAGCAGTTCTGGGCGCAAATCAAAGCCGTGGCCGTGTTGGCATAACTTCGCTGGCACGACCGCGGCGGCGTGGGGTCAATGGCTGTAACGACCCCGGATTTCCTCGCCCAGGACAATCGCCATGCCCGATGCACTGCCGCCCGACCTGCATTACGTCGATGACACGCTGCCTGGAATTGCCCGCAAAAAACTGCGAGGCAAGTTCTGCTACTTCGACCCGCTCGGCCAACGCATCAATGATCCTGCCGAAATTCAACGCATCAACGCACTAGCGGTGCCACCGGCCTACACCGATGTGTGGATCTGCACCGACCCGCGCGGGCATCTGCAAGCCACCGGCCGGGACGCGCGCGGTCGCAAACAATACCGCTATCACCCGCGCTGGCGCGAAGTGCGCGACAGCGACAAATACTCGCGCTTGCGGGATTTCGGCCTGGCTTTGCCGAAATTGCGCAAACAACTGGAAGCGATATTGGCAGCGCCGGGTTTCAGCCGCGAAAAGGTCATGGCCACGGTCATCACCTTGCTCGATGCCACGCTCATCCGTATTGGCAACACCCAGTATGCTCGGGACAATCGTTCTTACGGCCTGACCACCTTGCGCGACCGTCATGTGGAGATTAACGGCAGCGCGATCCAGTTCCAGTTTCGTGGCAAAAGTGGCGTAGAACATCAAATCACCGTGAAGGATCGGCGACTGGCGCGAATCGTCAAACGTTGCCAGGAGATACCCGGGCAAAACCTCTTTCAATACCTCGACGAGAACGGGGAACGACACACGATCACGTCCGCCGACATCAACGCTTACCTGCAAACACTGACCGGCGCTGATTTTACTGCCAAGGATTACCGCACCTGGGCCGGCAGCGCCCTGGCACTGGCTGTGCTGCGCGAATTACAGTGGCAACCGGAATCGGAGGCGAAACGGCAAGTGGTGGAGACGGTGAAAAATGTCGCAAGACAGCTGGGTAATACGCCCGCAGTTTGCCGCAAGTGCTATATCCATCCTGGAGTACTCGAGGGATTTCATCTGGGCGCACTGGCCCAATTGCCCAGACCCAGGATTCGCAAAGGATTACGTGCCGAAGAAGTGGCCCTGGCGATGTTGCTGGAGAAACTGGCGTCTGAGCCGACGAATTGACCTGTCTATTTTTTGCACGATTACAAATGACTTCTATAGTTGATCTGTACACGAATCAGCTGCGGTGAAGCCATGGAAGACATTTTCGTCGTGAAGCGTTGCAACAAGATCGTCATTCATGGCCGACGGGCCGGAGAAGCCGGTCACCCACCCCCTGATGCCGCCTTCTGGTACCGCATAAACGACACCCGAACCAACGGCTTCATCGGTGACGGCTACGAACTTGAAGTAGACGCCAAACGCATATGCCGGCAGCTGAATGCCAGGTCACAAGTGACGGCCCGTCAAGGCTGATGAGCCATGACGTGCTTTTTACGGGTGTATACTGGAAAGAACTCATCACTGTAAGAGCGAGCTCGCTCGCGATGGACTAAAGAGCGCCGCGTACCGTCAGTCGACACGCGTAATCGTTAACGACCATCGCGAGCGAGCTCGCTCCTACATCTGCCCTGACAGGTATCTTCAACGGAAACGGAGGTGTTTCCCATGTCCGAAAAAGAGTCCATCACCACCCTGCTCACCCTGCTTGATTCCCGTCAGGTTCGCCTGGCTGCGGCGTGCAAGGAAATCGCCGATTGGGTCGATCATCAAGGCGGACATCCGACCGCCCTCAGAATCCGCGATCGCCTGAACGACATCGAGAAGGATACGCCACTGATCCGCAACACCTTGTCGGCGCTGAAACCTGTCGATCGGCCGCTGCCAAGGTTCAGATGAGTCGATCCGGACAGCTGATGCAAATAGATGGTCTGAAAGCGCAGGCTTGAGCGGCGACATCCTCGTCACCGTGGGTATGCCTGCCCGAGAATTTCACGTTTCCACTCAACCCAGCCAAGCGCTGGGATTTTTTTTGCCAAGACAGGCAACGAACGTCACCACGCGTGTGAGGTCAAACAATCACACGTCACAAGGAGACGTACGATGGTCACTCACTTCAAAGTCAGCGGGCACTTGGCCTGCGGGCACAAAGGCAACAACCTTACCTCAACCCTTGAACTCAACCGGGTCAAATGCAGAAGTTGCCGAAATACCGACGCCTACCAAGATGCGCGCAAAGTCCAACGCAACGCTGCACGGCGCGCCGTACGCAACGCCAGAGTCACCCATACCGTTACTGACTGGCGCCAGGCCTGGACGGAGCGCCTGTCTGCCCTGCCCGGCACGCAAAGACTGCCCCGTGGTTTTACCGGCCAACCTTTCGTTTAAACGACCGCATCGGCGGCTGAGTCGATGTCGATTCGGTCGCCGGATGTTGCCCACGCAGAAAATCGGACCTGGTTTATACAGTCGTTGTGTTCATGCACGTCCGAATAAGCGGCTTGAAGCCCTGGCTCATCCTCGACCCACCACTGTTCTCGACGGTCGAAACACACCGGTTATCGATGGCGTGCAGCGTGCTCTGGGACGGCCAGTGCGAGACTTTTCCGACTATGTCCGGCGCACGGCTGCGACGGGCGTCTGGGGCGAAGAGACTTCAGCGCCGACGTGCTGCATTGGCGACAATCTACTTCCTCGACTAGGGTCTCCTGCGTATCGAACTGCGGCACCTTTTTTTGGCAGGAGCCTGATCAGGGAGGAAGAGATGTCATCCATTCGTAGTGCCGAACAAACCTATCGCCAGTGGTCCAGCCCGATCCTGCTCGAACTCAAGGAGCGAGAGCATCAGCTGACCCCGTCAGACCGCCAGGCGCTGCAAAATATTTTGCTGGAAAGGAGACTGATAAACAGCGGCAACCCTACGGGCAGTGATCGGCGAAAGGCTCAACCGGGCAATGACGGTTGAATCGGTCAAAGTAGAAACTACTCATGCTAAAAAGCCCGGTCCAATGCCGTAATGCTGTTCACTTTAGGTTGTGGGCTGGCTCGGCATGCCTTAACGCAGGCATCATCGTTTAACGGGGCGCCTGGATCAAAAACAAAGCGAGGCGGCCTGACAGCCGACCTGATTTCAAGCGAATGCGTTGACCTTGTAGGAGCGATGCTTGCTCGCGATGGACATCAACGATAACGCGCCCTGTCTGGATGATCGCGTTGTCTGGCGGTTTTTCGCGAGCAGGCTCGCTCCTACAATAGGATCGCAGTCAGGCCCGCGACCAGGTCGGCTGTCAGGCCGCCTCGCGGTTGCTTTTGTTTTAGAAAAGCCTGCAAGTAAGCCATTTCGTCAGACGCTCGGCACCTTTTCCTTCGCTGTTCTTCCAAAGCAGTACATTTCTTCGCACGGATGAATCAAATGATGAACAGAAAAATGGCCGCTCTCACGGTTGTAGCCCTGTTATCGAGTTCCTTGCTGTATGCATTTGCCGCCGATACGAAACAGCAGGGATCCCCACTTCTACCTGGCGCTATTCCCGGGATCAACCAGGCTCATGGCGCGGACTCCGAGGAGGACAAGGCCAACAAAAAAGGCGAGGAAGCATCCGGTTCAAATTCCGGTGCTGATTCGCAAACCCTGAAAAAAGAAGCGGAGTCCTCGAACTCCAGTGATGAGGGCGATAAACAAGAAAGTAATGACTCCGAAGGCTGAGCATTACTGAGGCCGCGACCTGCTCTTTCACGACCCCTATCGTCTGCTTCCCATTGGGGGCTTTTGCATACCTGCGATCCACTGAGTAACCCTTCCCCCGCATACTGAGCTAGTCTTTCCACTCTCAGACAGAATCGAACGATCACTCCTCTTCCCTTCTCTTTCAAGAGTACGTAACCGTGAAAGGCAGATTGATTGGCGCTACGGTCATCGTGGCATTTGCAGGTGCCTTGGCTTACGGGCTAAACACTTGGGAGGCCAGTAAGAATCGGCGACAGGAAGAGCTGTGCAAGGTTGCTCAGGAACATCTGAAGACCGTGGAAATCCAGGCGCGAGCCATGGCCGCCGGCTTGTCAGTCGAAGGATACGCCGAAGCGGAAAAGGCCGAGGTGGGCAAACTCATCCACGCTCTGGATACCGCTCAAACCAAAGAAGAAGTGGAGGCAGTCATTACGAAGCATTCCGCCACGGTCGAGGCACAGGTTGCCGCAACGGATGCAGAAGTGAAGTCACGAGGCGATCAGCCCTTCCTTGGACAACAGTTCAAGGAGCAGCGGATAACCACTGACGTAAAGCAGGAAATCCAGCGGGCCGAAAAGGCAGTCACCACTGCATGTGAATGACGAGCGCGCCAGAAGTAATTGCAACTCTGAAATGAACAAGACTTTGCATTAGCTTTCGCTTGCAAATCCTTGATTTTGAATGGCATCCGAAGCCTGAAGCGCCTGGCACGTTGAACTCAACCCGGTCAACCGGGCTGTGCTTTCCGATCGATTTCCCCATGCACAGCAATTTGAAGACGTGCGCCAGTGCGGCGCCCATAACCTCAAGACTTTGAAACAGTCATCCGGGCCCTTGCGGACTGCGGCTATGTGGGATTTTAGCGATTACGGCCTGTCGGCCTCGCTCCCACCGGACAAGAAGAGGTGCATGGACACTTGGCAGCAATCATTGATACCCATCTGAACTCTCCTTAATCCGACTCTCCCAAATTGCCACCACCCTGCTGTCGCATCCAGTCACGTATGGAGGCGTTAGCAACGAATCGAAAGTCAGGTTTCGATGTGGCTTTTTTACGACTACCTTTATTCGTCAGAACTCACCTCTGCATCCACAGGCAAGCAGCTAACGCTAAGAGCACTTACCAATACATGCTCCACACTTCGAGGATCAAACATGCATTCATCCTTTCTGCAGCGCCTAGATGAACTCGACGCCCTGCTCGCCTGCTCCAATGCAGCACGCATCGATTTTTTCTGGCGTACTGATCGACTAAAGTCGCGCCGCGGTGTTCGCTTCCAGGTGGTGACCAAGAAGCTCGGCATCTACCAGGTCGTCGAACGATACACAGGCAAGACTTGGGCCTTCCGTTTCAACTACCGAGAAGCGATGGAATTCGCCATCCAACTCGAGGAAAAGTCCGATAGGCGGAAGGGAGGCGCGAGATGTTCGCCGAGCTAATGCCGCATCCGCGAGACGCGGTGATTGCAGACATCACCCGGCAAGTAGATCGCGTCTTCGCTTACGGCAAGAAGGTCGAGCGCATTCACATTTTATGACAAGTGAGCGTGACAAGAACGACCATCCGCTTGGGCGGAACAACAGGCAGGAAAACGCGGTTCTTGCCTACTCAACCAGGCTGCATCACACATCCGCCTTTGGCGCGGGAAAGCTCTACGAGGAATACACCGCATCGCTTGATGCATGCAGTCCACCACCAGCTCAGGAGGGCCTTGTTGCGGCAGGCGTGCAAAACAATCGTGTGGTCGTGACCACCAAACACATCACCCTCCATCGCCCGGGCATGACCGGCATAGGACGCCACATACCCACAGAAAACATAATCGCTGAGCCGCTGAAGGTTGAGCGCTCGACAGTGACGAAGCGGGTTATCACCGGCGCCCCGCGGCTTAATCCGATCACAGTGTTCCTCGAAGACTTCGGGCGCCGACACTGCCCCATCGTATCCGGCAGCAGGTGGCCGCATGAAGCGCATCTACCTCAGCCAGCCAATGATCCTTGGCTGGCTGAGGTAGAGCGTAAGATTTCGTCGCCAAGCCCGCTTTGTCTCGTCCGAGCAACTACAACGCTCAAGACTGGAGTAACGCCCTCAGTTGCTCAGGAACCTCTATAACTTCCCTGGTAACCGGTGAGATGCAAACGTGTGTAAGGCTAGAAGTAAATGCCATAACATCTGGCGCTACATTTCCCTCGACTAGAAATGTGAACGAGTGAAGCCCAACACTGGAAACACTTACCTTCATGGAGAGTTCGTCATCCCAAGTGACCGGATGAAGAAACTCTAGCGAGAAGGCCCTTGCCGGAGGCAGTAAATTAAATCCAAGCAGGGTTCTTAATCCGGGACCGGACAGCCAAACTGTAAGTGCATCATGAACGGCCTCAACAACGAAGTACGAAAACCTGGGTGTATAGACAATCCCCTCCGGATCACAGTCGCCGAACAATACCTTTCTCTTAATAACTACTGAGTTCGGCACAGATCAGTCCTTAACATTGAGTGACAGAGCTCAAACAACCACGTCGCCGCTCCTGATTGCTTGGGGTAGACAACTCGATGAGCTGGACGGTCATCCAACTCCTAAATAGTGGACCAGAAACAAACAAGGGTTTGCATTAGCTTTCGCCCGCAAAACCCTTGATTTTAGATGGTGCCCGAAGCCGGAATCGAACCGGCACGCCCTTACGAGCGGGGGATTTTAAGTCCCATGCGTCTACCAGTTTCGCCATTCGGGCGGTAGCGCGGTGAATCAGAGGGGGCAAATATATACATCCAGCCCCGGTGAAGCAAGGTTACGAGTGCGATTTTCCGGACTAAATCTTGCAGAACCCTAAAATAAAAAAACTTCATAAATCATGGACCTACGAAGCGTTTCTACAGTGATCGTCAAGATTAAGAAAATTGCGGAAAATTTCATTTTCCTGAAGCCAATAAAAAACCCGTAGACCATCGATCTACGGGGTTGTTTATAGTGGAGGCCGAGGTCGGAATCGAACCGGCGTAGGCGGATTTGCAATCCGCTGCATAACCATTTTGCTACTCGGCCTCAAAACATTTGCTGTCAGTAGCGCGACATCAAATGCGTACAAACTTGGAGCGGGAAACGAGACTCGAACTCGCGACCCCGACCTTGGCAAGGTCGTGCTCTACCAACTGAGCTATTCCCGCGTCTTGGTGTGGCGCATTCTATAGAATCCAGAAGCCCCGTCAACCCCTTGATTCAAAAAAGTTTTATTTCTTTTCGACGTCGGTCTTCAGATGCGGCCAGGCAGCCCGCAAGTATTGGACCATGGACCACAAAGTCAGGCCGGCGGACACCATCAGTAAGGTATAACCGAGCAGGACCCAGAAGCTGAAGTCCGACGGATTGGCCAGCAAGATCACCAGCGCCAGCATCTGCGCGGCGGTTTTCCATTTGCCAAGGTTAGACACGGCCACGTGAGCGCGGGCGCCGAGTTCGGCCATCCATTCGCGAAGGGCGGAGACAACGATCTCACGACCGATGATGACAGCAGCCGGCAACGTGAGCCACAGGTTGCCATGCTCCTGCACCAGCAGAACCAGTGCGACGGCAACCATCAACTTGTCCGCTACGGGATCGAGGAAAGCCCCGAATGGCGTGCTTTGTTCAAGACGGCGGGCGAGATACCCGTCCAGCCAGTCCGTGGCAGCGGCAAATGCGAACACCGAGGCTGACGCCAGGTAGCTCCACTGGTAAGGCAGGTAAAACAGCAAAATGAAGATCGGTATGAGCAGGACGCGTAGAACGGTAATCAGATTAGGGATATTCATCGGCACAACTGGCTACGAGGTGAGGTGGCATTCTACTCGCTGTGCAGATTTGCATAAATCAACTCTGCGAGCTTTTTACTGATCCCGGGTGCTTTGGCGATCTCTTCGATGCTGGCACGAGACAGCTCCTGCAATCCACCAAAATGTTTCAGCAAATCGCGACGACGTGTCGGCCCGACACCGGCAACGCCCTCAAGCGTAGACGTGCGACGGGTTTTTCCGCGACGAGCACGGTGCCCGGTAATGGCAAAGCGGTGAGCTTCGTCACGAATCTGCTGGATCAAATGCAGCGCAGGGGAATCACCGCGCAGCGTGAATTCATGGGCGGCATCATTGAGGTATAGAGTTTCGAAACCAGCCTTGCGCGTCGCCCCCTTGGCCACGCCGAGGAGGATCAGATCCGGCACTGCCAGCTCGTTGAGCACGTCGCGGGCCATGGACAGCTGCCCCTTGCCGCCGTCCACCAGCAGAATATCCGGCAGCTTGCCCTCCCCGTCCTTCAATTTGCTAAAACGCCGGGTCAGGGCCTGATGCATCGCAGCGTAGTCATCCCCGGGCGTAACGCCTTCAATATTGTAGCGACGATAGTCGGACTTGATCGGACCTTCGGGGCCAAACACCACACAAGACGCCACGGTCGCTTCACCGCTGGAGTGACTGATGTCGTAGCACTCGAGGCGCTGTGGCGGCTCGTCCAGCTTCAGCACTTCGGCCAGCGCATCGAAGCGTGCCGTAATGTGCTGACGATTCGCCAAGCGCGCGCCCAATGCCTGCTCGGCGTTGGTGACCGCCAGTTGCTGCCAGCGTGCTCGCGTGCCGCGCACCCGGTGACTGATGGTCAGTTCGCGACCACGCAGCTCGTCGATGGCGGCGATCAGCGTCGGGAAGTCATCGTGAACCACGTTGACGATCAGTTCGCTTGGCAAGTCGCGCTCAGGACTGCTGATGAAGTACTGACCAAGAAACGCCGCCATGACCTCGGAAACGTCCTCTTCAATACCCACTTGCGGAAAAAAGTTCTTGCTTCCCAGTACTCGCCCACCGCGCACGCTGATCAAGTGCACGCAAGCACCACCCGGGTTGACGAACGCTGCAATCACATCGACATCCCCGGTCCGCCTTCCATGCTCTGCTGATCCTGAACCCGCCGCAGCAGCGAGATCTGGTCCCGCAACTCGGCGGCACGCTCGAACTCCAGGTTGATCGCGGCCTCTTCCATGGCGGCCGACAATTCGTCGGTCAGCGCATTGCTGCGGCCTTCGAGAAACATCACCGAGTGCCGTACGTCCTCGGCATACACCTCGGGCTCGACCAGACCGACACAAGGCGCTTTGCAGCGCTTGATCTGATACTGGAGGCAAGGACGCGTTCGGTTCTTGTAGTAGCTGTCTTCACATTGGCGAACGAAAAACGTCTTTTGCAGCAAGCTCAGGCTTTCGCGAATCGCACCGGCGCTGGGATAAGGACCGAAATACTTGCCCTTGGCCTTTTTCGCACCGCGATGGATGCTCAAGCGCGGAAACTGGCCATCGGATAGAAAAACATAAGGGTAGGATTTGTCGTCGCGCAGCAGGATGTTGTACGGCGGGCGCCACTCCTTGATCAGCGTCTGCTCAAGCAGTAAAGCCTCGGTTTCGTTGGCCGTGATGGTCGTTTCGACCTGAGCGATTCGCGCAACCAGCGCGGCAGTCTGGGTGCCAGGCCGGTTTTTCGGAAATAACTCGACAGGCGATTCTTGAGATTCTTGGCCTTGCCGACATACAGCAGGCGTGCCTCGCTGTCGAACATGCGATACACACCGGGGCGCCCACTGACGGTCGACAGAAAGGCACTTGGATCAAAGGTTTCAGTCATTTTCAGAGGCTGGCATCAACCATGCCGTGACGAACCGCCAGCAGCGTCAACTCGACATCACTGCTGATCGAAAGCTTTTCGAAAATGCGGTAACGGTAGGTATTCACGGTTTTTGGCGACAAACACAGCTTGTCGGAAATGATCTGGACCTTCTGGCAACCGACAATCATCAACGCAATCTGGATCTCCCGCTCGGACAAAGCGTCGAAAGGCGAATCATTGGTCGGCTGGAATGATTTGATCGCCAGTTGCTGGGCAATTTGCGGACTGATGTAACGCTGCCCGGCGAACACCAGGCGGATGGCCTGGACCATTTCCGGCAAACCCGCGCCCTTGGTCAGGTATCCCGCAGCGCCGGCCTGCAACAACCGTGTAGGAAACGGATCTTCCTCACACACAGTCACCGCGACGACTTTGATATCCGGATGACTGCGCAACAATTTACGAGTGGCCTCAAGACCACCGATCCCGGGCATCTTGACGTCCATCAACACCACATCGGGTTTCAGCTCACGCGCCTTGAGCAGGGACTCTTCCCCCGACTCAGCCTGGCCGACCACTTGAAGGCCATCGATGTCAGCCAGCATTCGTGTAATGCCTGTACGAACGAGATCATGGTCATCGACCACTAGCACCCTAATCAAGCAGACACCTCGCGATATGGTCTTATTGAGTTGCCGACACCTTAGCAAAAAAGCAACTGGCAGACCTAGCGGAAAGCGCCATATAAAAAGTTTCCAGTTATCTTGAAAGCCCTGTGGCAAACGTGTTTCAGCGATCAGCGTCCCGGGCGTCGCGCTGCATCCTCAGAAAACACTCGTCCGCCCCCACCACCTGTAGTCCCTTTCTTTCATACAACGCCCGCGCCGGGTTGTTTTCAAAACTGTCAAACGCAATGCCGGGCGCCGCTCCACACATGCCATGGCAAATATCTGATCAATCGCCCAGGAACCGGCACCCTGCCTGCGAAATGTTTCGGCGACCTGTATCTCACGGATGTACAGCGCCCTGGCGTCTCGACTCAGGCTGACGTACCCCACCTGATTCTCGCCGCGCATGATCATGCGATTCTCGCGCCCTGCCCAAGCCACATCAAAGGCCTGGTCCTGCCACAGCAGATCGTGCTCAATGTAATAGCGCAGCATGTTGCCGCAGGTCAGTTCGCGGGCAAAATCGAGATCGCGGTCAGTTGCCGCACGCCATTCAAATTCCATCAAGCCTCCACGACTTGGTCTTTTCAGGAGCACGAAGTGTGGTCACAAGCTGCGAGTCACTCAAGCGATAGAAAACGCCGTCCGGGCCCGATAGCATTTTCTGATTGAATCCTCGTACCGGGCTCTAGTAAGCTCGGCGCATCCATCGGAGACAAACCATGTTCAACGCCCTCTCACAGCTTCGTACCGCCAGCGCCTTGCGCTCGGTTGCGGCTGCCCGGGCGAACGACGTTTGTGCTCCGGTCAGCTTTTATTTTGGGTATTGGTTTAGCCACTGGCGCGCCTGATACCCACACGGCGCCCACTTTAAACGGGTCGCCACCAGAGAATTCTCAACCCCCGGTCGGCCTCCCGACCGGGGGTTTTGTTTTTGGGCTTCGACAAAAAAGTACCCTTAACATTTTTAGCAACACCAGACATTTAGAGGATCAAGAAAATGAACTACGCCACTTATTACCGTTACGACAGTTTTACCGCCTGGCGATTTACCACCCTCCGCTCGGGACAGCCTGCCGCCTCCGATCGGTCACCCACAGGTGGCAAGCATACACACGCAGCCAATTTGGCCAATTGTCGAACACCCCAGTAGGGCCGAGCGCGCGGGAACAAACCCGTCGCCAGCCCAGGAAACCCGAATATGAACTCGTCCGTCTCTGCTCTGCCACTGTCCACCCTGAGCCCTGCCAATGAAGCGCTGACCCTGCGTCTGCCCAGCTCGTTGCAGCTCAAACTGCAATTACCGCTCACCAACGCTTTGACCCAGCAAGTCGCGGCCCACCGCCAAGCGGTTCGCGCGATCCTCAACGGTGAAGACTCCCGTCTACTGGTCATTGTCGGTCCCTGCTCTATTCACGACCCTCAATCGGCGCTCGAATACGCTGGTAATCTGGCTCGCCTGGCCACCGAAGTCAGCGACAAGATGCTGCTGGTGATGCGCGCCTACGTCGAAAAACCCGCACCACGGTCGGCTGGAAAGGCCTGGCCTACGATCCGCACCTGGATGGTAGCGATGACATGTCTGGTGGCCTG
Source organism: Pseudomonas sp. ERMR1:02 (assembly GCF_002277815.1). Lineage (GTDB taxonomy): Bacteria > Pseudomonadota > Gammaproteobacteria > Pseudomonadales > Pseudomonadaceae > Aquipseudomonas. The sequence continues at coordinate 109,472 of NZ_NKJI01000002.1, read as the reverse complement.
ACCCTTTCGCGCGAACTGATGCGCGAAATGCTCCTGCTGGGTTTGCCGGTGGCGACCGAACTGCTGCAACCCATGGCCGCCGGTTACTTCGATGACCTGCTCAGCTGGGTAGCCATTGGCGCCCGCACCACTGAGTCGCAAATCCACCGTGAGATGGCCAGCGGCCTAAGCATGCCGGTCGGTTTCAAAAACGGCACCGACGGCGGTGTCGCGGTGGCCAGTGACGCCATGCGTTCGGCCGCCCATCCGCATCGCCACTTCGGCGTGGATAGCCAGGGCCACCCCGCAATCATTCAAACACCGGGGAATGCAGACACTCATCTTGTATTGCGCGGCGGTCATAACGGGCCGAACTATGATCGTGCCAGCGTTGCCCAGGTACACAGCGACTTGACCCGACTGAAGATCCCGGCCCGGATCATGGTCGACTGCAGCCATGCCAACAGTGGTAAAGATCCGCTGCGCCAGCCAGCGGTGTTCAACGACGTGCTTGAACAACGCTTACAGGGAGATAGCTCGCTGATCGGCATGATGATCGAAAGTCATTTGTTCGAAGGGTGCCAGCCGTTGAGTCCGACGCTGAAGTACGGTGTGTCGGTCACCGATGGTTGCCTGGGCTGGAGCGGGACGGAACAACTGTTGCGTCAGGGGGCGGAACGCCTTCGCGCAGAGCGTGATTGAAAGCGTTCGATACTCGCCGAAAAATGACGAAACATTCAGAGTGGAATCTCATCCACAGCTGAATTTTCGCCGTTTCTCTATACCGCTTTCGCCAGATAACCGCGCCTTTTTCATACATCTTGCCAACGTCAGAGTGTTCTAGAGTGAGGCGCAAGGCACCTCCCTGACCGCTGAAATAGGACAAACACATGCAACGGAATGCAGACACTCATTATCCAATCCTGCTGGTTCACGGGCTCTTCGGCTTCGACCGGATCGGCACCTTCGAACTCTTCCATGACATTAAACAGGCCCTGAGAAACGCTGGTGCGCGAGTATTCGTGCCACACCTGTCGGCCACCCACAGCAACGAAGCACGAGGCGAGCAACTGCTGGCGCAGGTAGAACGGGTTCGGCAAGGCACCGGCGCGAGCAAAGTCAACCTGATCGGCCACAGCCAAGGTGCACTGGCGGCACGTTACGCAGCAGCAGTAGCGCCGCAGTCGGCGGCATCGGTGACGTCCGTCAGTGGACCTAACCATGGATCGGAGCTGGCCGACTTCCTGCGCAAGGCCCTCACACCTGGACAGCTGCCGGAGCACATCGCCGATACGGTGGCGACCCTCTTTGCAGATTTTTGTCGTTACTCAGCGGCAACTCAAACCTGCCACAAGATGCGGTCGCTGCAGTAAATGCGCTTACGACAGAGGGTGTACGCGCATTCAACGACAAGTACCCACAAGGGCTGCCGAAAACCTGGGGAGGCAATGGCTGCGAACAGGTCAACGGTGTCCGCTATTACTCCTGGAGCGGAATCCTGCCGAAAAACCTTACGGACGAAGGCTACAATTCGCCTGATCCGTCGCGGGGATTCTTAAAGGCCTTTTCACGATATTTCATCAGCGAAGTCGAGCAGAACGATGGCATGGTCGGCCGCTACAGCTCCCATCTTGGCACCATCATCCGTTCCGACTATCCCCTCGACCATCTGTGCACCCTGCGCCAGTCAGGTGTTCCACCTGCGAAAATCATCGACCCGATTGACCTGTACGTGCAGCATGCCGAACGCTTGAAAAAAGCCGGTCTATAATCAACGCCGGTCACTTGCAGGAGCCGAGCTTGCTCCGGGCGGCGTTCCGACGATGGACGTCAACGATAACGCGTCTTGTCTGAATACCCGCGTTGTCCAAACATTTTTCGCGAGCAAGCTCGCTCCTACAGGAGAAATAGCTCACTGAATCCGGTAGGCTCCCCACTTTACCGAATGTTTAAAGGAGTATCTTCCCATGGCTAAAGCCACTGCTCGCCACATCCTCGTTGCCAGCGAAACCAAGTGCAGCGAACTCAAGGCCCAAATCGAGGCTGGCGCAGACTTCGCCGAAATCGCCAAAGCCAACTCTACTTGCCCTTCCAGCCGCCAGGGCGGTGATCTGGGTTCGTTCGGTCCTGGCCAGATGGTCAAGGAATTCGACACCGTGGTCTTCAGTGCACCGATCAACGTCGTGCAAGGTCCGGTCAAGACCCAGTTCGGCTACCATCTGCTGGAAGTGACCAGTCGTCAGGACTGATCGACGCCCGGTTTGCTCCACAACGGCCCGCCTTTTGGCGGGCCGTCGTGTTTCAGACACGTAATTCGGCTGGCGAGGGACGCGCCGCTAGCGTACAAATTGTCGTTAACGACCACCCGGCTCTAAGGCTGACAATGCGACTGGCTTTCCCTACTGTGTTATTCACTGCCGTGGCCCTTTTGTTGGTCGCCGCCGGTGTGAATGCTGCACCGCAACATGCGTTGACTGTATATGGCGAACCGGCCAAGTACCCTGCCGACTTCAGTCACTTTGCCTACTCCAATCCGCAGGCGCCCAAGGGCGGCACTATGCGTCGCTCCGCGGTCGAAATCGGTCTCTTCGACCATGTTTTGCCGTATATCGACAAGGGCATTGGCGTCACGCAGATCGACGGCATGCTCTACTCACCCCTGGCCCAGCGCTCGCTGGACGAGCCTTACACCGTCTATGGCCTGGTGGCGCAGAAGATCGAGCGCTCCGATGACGGTCTGTCCCTGCGCTTCTACCTCAACCCCAAGGCGTGTTTCGCCGACGGCAAACCCATCACCGCCGAAGACGTGCGCTACACCTTCGATCTGTTGATGACCCAGGGTAGCCTGCGTTATCGCACACAATTTGCTGACGTCAAAGGCGTCGAAGTGGAGTCGCCACTAACCGTGCGTTTCGACTTCAAGAACAATGAAAACCGCACCCTGCCGCTGGACATCGCCACCCTGCCGGTGTTTCCCGAGCACTGGTGGAAGACCCGCGATTTCGCCGGTGGCGGTGGTTACGAAGCGCCGCTGGGCAGCGGGCCGTACAAGGTGAGCAAGGTCGACTCCGGGCGCAGCATTACTTTTGAGCGAAACGCCGACTGGTGGGGCAAGGATCTTCCGGTGAGCCGCGGCCTCTATAATTTCGATCATTTCAGCATCGAGTACTTCGGCGATACCGACGTCGCGCGGCAGGTCCTGCGCGGAGGCGCCTACGACTACAACCGCGAGTTCTCCGCCACCGGTTACTCCATCGGCTATGAAAGCCCGGCCCTGAGCGACGGTCGCCTGCAAAAGGCTCACCTGGCAACAGAAGCCCCGCAACCAAGTCAGGGCTTTGTATTCAATCTGCAAAATCCGATATTTCAGGATCGCCGGGTGCGTCAAGCGCTGGTCATGCTCTGGGATTTCGAATGGAGCAATCGGCAGATGATGCGCAACCTGTACATCCGCCAGCAGAGCTTCTTTTCCAACACCGAACTCGCCGCCCGGCAACTGCCGGACTCCGGCGAACTGGCGATACTCGAACCGTTGCGCGGGCAGATCCCCGACGAAGTCTTCACCAAAGTGTTCGAGGCACCGAAAACCGATGGCAGTGGCCTGATTCGCGACAAACAGTTGCAAGCCTTGGACTTGCTCGAACAGGCAGGCTGGAAACCCGACGACGATCAACTGGTCAACGCCGACGGCGAGCCGCTGAGCTTCACTTTCCTGGTCAGCCAGAACGGCATGGACCGCTTGCTGCTGCCGTACAAACGCACCCTCAAACAGATCGGCATCGACATGAACATTCGTCGCATCGATGCGTCTCAATACGTCAACCGCCTGATGAGCCGCGACTACGACATGATCGTCACCGGCTATCCCGTCACCACTTCTCCGGGGGCGAACTGTTGAACTATTTCGGCTCGGCCTCGGCTAATGACCCCGGCGCCAACAACTATATGGTCCTGAAGAACCCGGCGGTGGACACCCTGATCAATGGACTGGTACGCGCCAGCACCAAGGCCGACATGTTGCGTTACGCCCATGCGCTGGATCGGGTGCTGCAATGGAACTACTACTGGATCCCCAATTATTACCCGCCGGGAACGTCCACCGTGTGGTGGAACCGCTTCGGCATTCCGAACGTGCAGGCCAGCAATGACGAAGCCATCGAGAGCTGGTGGGAGGTGAGCACCACGCCGCTGACCAATCAGGAAATGACCGCTGAGCGCATTCGCCGTGGCAAACCCGGAGGGCCGCATTGATGTGGGCATACATACTGCGGCGCTTGCTGCTGATCATTCCGACGCTGGTGATCATTCTTCTGGTCAACTTCGTCATCGTCCAGGCGGCACCCGGTGGCCCGGTGGAACAGGCTATCGCCCACTTGCAAGGCATAGGCGGAGCCAGTGTCGGCGGCGGACCAGGCGAGACCATGAGCGGTACCTCCCGAGCCAGCCGCGGCCTCGACCCGCAGCTGATCAAGGACATCGAAAAACAGTACGGTTTCGACAAACCGGCCCATGAGCGGCTCTGGCTGATGCTCACCAGTTATGCGCGTCTGGACTTCGGCAAGAGCTTCTTCCGTGGCGCCACCGTCACCGACCTGATCCTGCAAAAAATGCCGGTGACCATTTCCCTCGGACTCTGGGCAACGCTGATTACCTACCTGGTGTCGATCCCGCTGGGCATCCGCAAAGCCGTGCATCACGGCAGCCAATTCGATATCTGGAGCAGCACCGCAATCATCATCGGCTACGCGATGCCGGCGTTTCTCTTCGCGATGTTCCTGATCGTGGTGTTCGCTGGCGGCACTTCGCTGAACTGGTTTCCGGTTCGCGGACTGGTTTCGGATAATTTCGAGTCGCTGTCGACCCTGGGCAAAGTCGCCGATTACTTCTGGCACCTGGTGCTGCCGGTCACGGCGCTGGTCATCGGTGGCTTTGCAACCCTGACGATTCTGACCAAGAACTCGTTCCTCAACGAAATCACCCGACAGTACGTGGTCACCGCCCGCGCCAAAGGCCTGAGTGAACGACGGGTGCTGTATGGCCACGTGTTTCGCAATGCCATGTTGCTGGTGGTGTCGGGGATTCCCCAGGCATTCATCAGCGTATTTTTTGCAGGCTCCTTGCTGATCGAAGTGATCTTTTCCCTCGATGGCCTGGGCCGCATGAGCTACGAGGCGGCGGTTTCACGGGACTATCCGGTAGTGTTCGGCTCGCTGTTCATCTTTACCCTGTTCGGCCTCCTGATAAAACTGGTGGGCGATCTTTGCTACACCCTGGTTGACCCCCGCATCGACTTCGCCGCGAGGAATGCCTGATGTTCAAGCTTTCTCCGCTGGGTCGTCGTCGTTTCGAACGTTTCAAGAAAAACCGCCGAGGCTGGTGGTCGCTGTGGTTGTTTGTCGGCCTGTTCCTGCTGACTCTGGGTGGCGAGCTGATCGCCAACGACAAGCCGCTGATTGTCAGCTATCAAGGCCAGTGGTACTTCCCTGCCCTCAAGCGCCATACCGAGCAGGAGTTCGGCGGGCAGTTGCCGTTCCAGGCCGATTACCGCAGCGACTATGTGCAGCAACTGATCAAGAAGGACGGTGGCTGGCTGCTGTTCCCGCCAATCCCCTTCAGCGACGACACGCCGAACTACGACCTGAACAAACCCGCACCCAGCCCGCCGTCGTACGTGAACTGGCTAGGCACCGACGACCAGGCGCGGGACGTGTTGGCCCGGGTTATTTTCGGCGCGCGCGTATCGATTCTGTTTGCATTGATGCTGACTTTCGTCAGCGCGCTGATCGGCATTGCCGCCGGGGCCCTGCAAGGCTATTACGGTGGTTGGATCGACTTGATCGGACAGCGGCTGCTGGAGGTCTGGTCCGGGCTGCCGGTTCTTTATTTACTGATCATCCTGTCGGGGTTTGTCGAGCCGAATTTCTGGTGGTTGCTGGGGATCATGGCGCTGTTTTCCTGGTTGGCGCTGGTGGACGTGGTGCGCGCCGAGTTCCTGCGCGGACGCAATCTGGAATACGTCAAGGCCGCCCGGGCACTGGGCCTGACCGATCGCAAAGTGATCGTGCGGCACATTCTGCCCAACGCCATGAACGCGACCTTGAGTTACCTGCCGTTCATTCTGACCGGGGCCATTTCGACCCTGACGGCGCTGGACTTCCTCGGTTTCGGTATGCCTGCCGGCAGCGCTTCCCTGGGCGAGCTGATCGGCCAGGGCAAGCAGAACCTGCAAGCGCCATGGCTGGGGCTGACGGCGTTTTTCACCCTGGCGCTGATTCTTTCTTTACTGGTGTTTATCGGCGAAGCATTGCGCGACGCTTTTGATCCTAGATCTTGAAAACCAAGTACGACGCGGACTGTTGCCATGAGTATTAACCTGATCGAAATCCGTGACCTCAGCGTGGCCTTCAGTGGCCAGACCGTGGTGCGCAATCTGTGTCTGGACATCCGCCCCGGCGAATGCCTGGCGCTGGTCGGCGAGTCGGGTTCGGGCAAATCCGTGACCGCCCACTCGATCCTGCAACTGCTGCCCGAGAGTGAGAGCGAAACGACCGGCAGCGTCCGTTATCGGGGACAGGAACTTGTCGGCGCCGACGCCAAGCGAATGCGTCAATTGCGGGGTAACCGCATCGCGATGATTTTCCAGGAGCCGATGACGTCCCTCAATCCATTGCACACCATCGAAAAGCAGATCGGTGAAACCCTGCTGGTGCACAAAGGCATGGCGGGCAAAGCGGCACAGGCGCGGATCCTTGAGCTGCTGCACCTGGTAGGCATCCAGAAACCCAAGGAACGCCTCAAGGCCTATCCTCATCAATTATCCGGTGGCCAGCGCCAACGGGTGATGATCGCCATGGCCCTGGCGTGCGAGCCGGAACTGCTGATCGCCGACGAGCCCACTACTGCACTGGACGTCACCGTGCAGCGCAAGATTCTGCTGCTGCTCAAATCGTTGCAACAGCGACTCGGCATGTCGCTGCTGCTGATCAGCCACGACCTCAACCTGGTGCGCAGCATTGCCCAGCGTGTCTGCGTGATGAAGGCCGGCGAAATTGTCGAACAGGCCACCTGCGAGACCCTGTTTACCGAACCGAAACACCCGTATAGCTGCGTACTGTTGAACGCCGAACCGGAAGGTGAGGCGCTGCCCCGTGACGAGCGAGAAAACGTGCTTGAAGTGGACAATCTGCGGGTACAGTTTGCCGTCAGTGGCGGACTGTTTCAGCGCAAGACTTATTTGAAGGCCGTCGACGGCATCAGCCTGAATGTGCAGCGGGGCAAGACGTTGGGCATCGTCGGCGAATCCGGTTCCGGTAAATCCACGCTCGGCCAGGCGATCCTGCGCCTGCTCGATTCCGAGGGTGGCATCCGCTTTCAGGGCGAGGCGCTGGAACGCCTGACGCAGAAGCAGTTGCAACCGTGGCGCAAGAAAATGCAGGTGGTGTTCCAGGATCCGTTTGGCAGCCTCAGCCCGCGGATGTCCGTGGCGCAGATCATCAGCGAAGGCCTGGAGGTGCATAGCCAGTTGAGCGAGGAAGAATGCAACGCCGAGGTGATTCGGGCATTGCAGGAAGTCGGCCTCGACCCACAAAGCCGCCATCGCTATCCCCACGAGTTTTCCGGCGGCCAGCGCCAACGCATCGCCATCGCCCGGGCGCTGGTATTGAAACCGGCGTTGATCCTGCTGGACGAACCGACCTCGGCGCTGGACCGCACCGTGCAAAAACAAGTGGTCGCGCTGCTGCGTCAGCTTCAGGAAAACATGGCCTGACCTATCTGTTTATCAGCCATGACCTGTCGGTGGTGCGCGCCCTGGCCCACGATATGATCGTGGTCAAGGACGGTAAGGTGGTAGAAAGCGGGGCCAGCCACGACGTGTTCGATTCACCGCAGCATCCATACACCAAAGAGCTGTTGGCGGCGGCGCATTTAGGGCAGGCATAATCCTGCGCCCGTCGTTGGACCCTATCGCGGCCTTCGCGGGCAAGCCTCGCTCCTACAGGTTTTGAGTTGAACCAAATTCGGCGCCAACCATAAACTTTGTAGGAGCGAGGCTTGCCCGCGAAGGGGCCGCCACAGGCAACACACAATCAGGATCTATACTCCATGAACACCACCGAAAGCCTAAAGGACTACCAGCGCGTTCGCCTCCTGGCGATCCGTTCATTGTTCGAGATCATCGAACAGTCGAGTGAAGGCACGGTGATCGTCGACCGCGATGCCAACATCGTCTGGATAAACGAGCGCTACGCCCGGCGTTTTGGTCTGCAATCGGCCGAGGGGGCCATCGGCAAGGCCTGTGAAAGCGTCATCCCTGGCAGTCTGTTGCGTGAAGTGGTGCGCACCGGCCGGCCGATTCTGCTCGACATGCAGGACACCCCAAGGAACCGCTGGTGGTCATGCGCCTGCCGATTCATGACGACGCAGGCTTGGTGATCGGTGCCATCGGTTTTGCCCTGTTCGACGAATTACACAGCCTGTCGCCGATGCTCAAGCGCTACATGAGCATGCAGGAAGAGCTTGCTTCCACGCGTTCGTTGCTGCGGGCGCGGCAGACCAAATACAACTTCGCCCACTTCATCGGCACCAGCGCCGCCAGCCTGGAAGTTAAACGCCGCGCGCGCCGCAGTGCCAGCACGGACTCGCCGGTGTTGCTGCTCGGCGAAACCGGCACCGGCAAGGAATTGCTGGCGCAGGCGATCCACAATGCTTCGCCGCGCGCGCACAAGGCGTTTGTCAGCATCAACAGCGCGGCGATCCCCGAATCGCTATTGGAAGCCGAATTCTTCGGCACCGCGCCCGGCGCCTTTACCGGGGCCGATCGCAAGGGCCGCGCCGGCAAGTTGCAGATCGCCCAGGGCGGCACTTTATTCCTCGATGAAATCGGCGATATGCCGCTGCCGCTGCAAAGCAAATTGCTGCGGGTGCTGCAGGAAAAGGAATTCGAACCGGTCGGCTCCAACGACGTGATCCAGAGCGATGTACGCGTGATTGCCGCGACCTCGACCGACCTGGAAGCCGCGATCAAGCGCGGCGAGTTTCGCGCCGATCTGTATTACCGCCTCAACGTGCTGCCGATCCACGTTCCACCGCTGCGCGACCGCCTGGACGACCTGCCCGCCCTCAGTGAAGCGATCCTTGAAGAGCTACGCAGCCAACACGAACTGAACAGCGAAGCATTGGCGCTTCTGGGCCAACACGCCTGGCCGGGGAACATTCGCGAACTGCGCAATGTATTGGAACGGGCAGCGTTGCTCAGTGATGACCTGCGGCTTTCGGCAGCGGATATTCGCGCTGCAATCGGGACGTTTACTCCGGTTGAGCGTGTGAATCCGTTAGCCGTCGAACCTGTGGGACATGAGACTTTCAGTGCGGCGCGAGAGCGCTTTGACCGGCAATTGATTGAAACCGCCCTGGCGCTTTGCGAGGGCAAGGTAATAGAAGCGGCCGCGCGGTTGGGGATGGGACGGTCGACGCTGTACAAGAAGATGGCGGCACTCGGGATCGCCGAGTCTCCATAAAGAGACATAAATCTCCATTGGTAGAACAGGCCTCTTCGCGGGCAAGCCCGCTCCCACAGTGACCGCATTCTTCCCGACCAATCGATGAAACTGTGGGAGTGGGCTTGTCCGCGAAAGGGCCGGTCCAACCAATAGAAGTCTCAAAACAGAGACACAGCCATCGAACCCGGTTCGACAACCATAAATATATCCTTATATTTCAATAACTTAACCAACTGGCACGAAACTCGCTAAAGAAATCTCCTACAAAGATTCACATACAAAAATAACAATCCCAGGAGACACACCATGAGTGTGATCATTGCCTTGGCAGCCCTCGCGCTGCTGATGCTGGCTGCTTACCGTGGCTATAGCGTTATCCTTTTTGCCCCGATTGCCGCCCTCGGCGCTGTCCTGCTGACTGACCCTTCCGCCGTTGCGCCTGCCTTCACCGGCGTGTTCATGGAGAAAATGGTCGGCTTCATCAAACTGTATTTCCCGGTGTTCCTGCTCGGTGCGGTGTTCGGCAAGCTCATCGAGTTGTCGGGCTTCTCGCGCTCCATCGTCGCCGCGGCCATTCGCTTGCTTGGCACCCGCCAGGCGATGCTGGTGATCGTGCTGGTCTGCGCCCTGCTGACTTACGGTGGCGTCTCGCTGTTCGTGGTGGTGTTCGCGGTCTATCCGTTTGCCGCCGAAATGTTCCGCCAGAGCAATATTCCCAAGCGCCTGATCCCCGCGACCATTGCCCTCGGCGCATTCTCGTTCACCATGGACGCTTTGCCCGGCACCCCGCAGATCCAGAACATCATCCCCAGCACCTTCTTCAACACGACTGCCTGGGCGGCGCCCTGGCTGGGTGTGATCGGCGCGATCTTCGTGTTCTGCGCCGGGATGCTGTTTCTCCAGCGCCAGCGCAACAAGGCTCAGCGCACCGGTGAAGGCTATGGCATCGACCTGCGCAACGAGCCGGAAACCGCCGCCGATATCAAGCTGCCCAACCCATGGATCGCGCTGTCGCCGTTGCTGGCCGTGGGCATCATGAACCTGCTGTTCACACAGTGGATTCCTCAGTGGTACGGCAAGACCCATAGCCTTGCGCTGCCGGGCATGGCCACGCCAGTCACCACCGACATCGCCAAACTGACCGCGATTTGGGCGGTCCAGGCAGCCTTGTTGGTGGGCATCATCATGGTGCTGGCGTTCGGCTTCCAGGCGATTCGCGGCAGACTCGCCGAAGGCAGTCGAAGCGCAGTCAGCGGTGCGCTGCTTGCAGCGATGAACACAGCCTCGGAATACGGTTTCGGTGCGGTCATCGCGTCCCTGCCCGGCTTCCTGGTGCTGGCCGACTGGCTCAAGAGCATTCCCAATCCACTGGTCAATGAAGCGATTACCGTGACCCTGCTGGCCGGCATCACCGGTTCCGCATCGGGCGGTATGAGTATCGCGCTGGCGGCGATGTCCCAGCAGTTCATCAATGCCGCCCATGCCGCCAACATCCCGCTGGAAGTGCTGCACCGCGTGGCCGCGATGGCCAGTGGCGGTATGGACACCCTGCCGCACAACGGCGCGGTGATTACCTTGCTGGCGGTTACCGGCCTGACCCATCGCGAGGCCTACAAAGACATTTTCTGTATTACGCTGATCAAAACCCTGGCGGTTTTTGTGGTGATCGGTACTTTCTACGCCACTGGCATTGTGTGAGGTATTCATGACGACTCTTTCGGGCAAGACCGCACTGGTCACCGGCTCCACCAGCGGCATTGGCTTAGGCATAGCCCTCAGCCTGGCCAAGGCTGGCGCCAATCTGATCCTCAACGGCTTCGGTGATGCGTCCAAGGTGATCGCCGAAGTGAAGCAATTCGGCGGCAAGGTCGGCCATCACCCGGCCGACGTCAGCGATCCGGCGCAGATCGCCGACATGATTGCCTACGCCGAACGTGAATTCGGCGGCGTTGACATTCTGGTCAACAACGCCGGCATTCAGCATGTGGCGCCGGTGGACGAGTTCCCGGTGGAACGCTGGGATTCGATCATCGCCATCAACCTGTCATCGGTGTTTCACAGCACCCGTCTGAGCCTGCCGGGCATGCGTGCCAAAGGCTGGGGCCGGGTGATCAACATCGCCTCGGTGCATGGCCTCGTCGGTTCGACAGGCAAGGCCGCTTATGTGGCGGCCAAACATGGCGTGATCGGGCTGACCAAAGTCGTCGCCCTGGAAACCGCCACCAGCAATGTCACCTGCAACGCGATTTGCCCGGGTTGGGTGCTGACCCCGCTGGTGCAGAAGCAGATCGATGATCGCGCTGCGACCGGCATTGATCCGCAGCAGGCACAGCATGATCTGCTGGCCGAGAAACAACCGTCGCTGGAATTCGTGACGCCGCCGCAACTGGGTGAGCTGGTGCTGTTCCTGTGCAGCGAGGCCGGCAGCCAGGTGCGGGGCGCAGCGTGGAATATTGATGGTGGGTGGTTGGCGCAGTAAGCCACTACCAGCACACACTGATCGTTCCCACGCTCTGCGTGGGAATGCCTCAAGGGACGCTCCGCGTTCCAATGGGACGCAGAGCGTCCCGGGCTGCATTCCCACGCAGAGCGTGGGAACGATCTGATAAGGGGACACTTATGTCAGACGTTTTGTGGCAACCCAGCGCCGAACGCATCAGCAAAACCCGCATGGAGGCCTTTCGGCGCGCCATCAATCAGCGATACCACCTGAAGATCGATGACTACCCTGCCCTGCACCAATGGTCCATCGACCAACGCCAGGATTTCTGGCAGGCGATTGTCGACTTCTTCGATATCCGCTTCCATCAGCAACCCGACGCGGTGCTGTTGGAAGGCGCGCAAATGCCCAGCGCCCAGTGGTTTCCCGGTGCGACCCTGAACTTCGCCGAACACTTGCTGCGTCGTCGCGACGATGCCATTGCGGTGGTGGCCGTGGGTGAAAACGGTCAGCGCGAACACTTGACCTGGGCCGAACTGGCGGAACATGTCGCCGGTTTCCAAAACGGTTTGATCGCGGCGGGGGTCGGCCTCGGCGATCGGGTTGCCGCGTGCATGCCGAACACCTGGCAAACCCTGGTGGCCATGCTCGCCACCACCAGCCTCGGGGCGATCTGGTCCTGCTCTTCGCCGGATTTCGGCACACAAGGGGTGATCGACCGTTTCGGCCAGATCGAGCCGAAAGTGCTGATCACCTGCGCCGGCTACCGCTACGCCGGCAAGGAGATCGACCAGACGGTCAAAGTCAACGAAATCCTCGAACGTCTGCCCACGCTGCAGCAGTTGGTCATCGTGCCTTACGCACGACCCCAAGCGCGCATCGAAAATTACCGCACTCAGGCCAATGTCACGCTCTGGGACGATTTCTACTTTCCCGGCGGTGAGCCGGACTTCGTCGCCGTGCCCTTCGCCCATCCGCTGTACATCCTCTATTCCAGCGGCACCACTGGCGTGCCCAAATGCATCCTCCACAGCACTGGAGGCGTGCTGCTGCAACACGTCAAGGAACATGGCCTGCATTGCGATCTCGGCCCCGGCGAGCGCTTGTTCTACTACACCACCTGCGGATGGATGATGTGGAACTGGCTGGTCTCGGCCCTGGCAGTAGGCAGCGCCGTGGTGCTATACGATGGATCGCCGTTCCAGCCCGACCCCGAACGCTTGATTGATCTGATCGACGACGAGTGCATCAGCGTTTTCGGCACCAGCCCCAAATACCTCGCGACGCTGCAAACCAGTGGCATAAAGCCAAGGCAAAGCCACGACCTGAGCAGCCTGAAAACCCTGCTCTGCACCGGTTCTGCGCTGTCGCCGCAAAGTTACGACTACGTCTACCGCGACCTCAAGGCCGATGTGTGCCTGGCATCGATGTCGGGTGGCACCGATATCGTCTCGTGCTTTGCCAACGGCAATCCCTTGCAACCGGTGCGCCGTGGCGAAATGCAGGGCAAAAGCCTGGGCATGGCCGTCGAGGTGTGGAACGACGAGGGTCAGCCGGTGATTGGCGAAAAAGGCGAGTTGGTGTGCACCCGGCATTTCCCGGCGATGCCTATCGGCCTGTGGCAGGACCCCGATGGGGAAAAGCTGCGTGCTTCGTATTTCAGTCAGTATCCGGGTGTCTGGGCCCAGGGTGATTACGCCGAACAACTACCCCATGGCGCGATGATGATCCACGGGCGCTCCGATGCTGTGCTCAATCCCGGTGGCGTGCGCATCGGCACGGCGGAAATCTACCGCCAGGTGGAAAAAGTCCCGCAGGTGCTCGACTGCGTGGCCATCGGTCAGCAATGGCAGGACGACGTGCGAGTGGTGCTGTTCGTACGCTTGCTCGAGGGCGTGGTGCTGGATGAAGCGCTGCAGCAGCAGATCCGTCAAGTCATTCGCGCCAACACCACGCCGCGCCATGTGCCGGCGAAGATTGTCGCGGTGACGGATATTCCCCGGACCATCAGCGGCAAAATCGTCGAGTTGGCGGTGCGTAACGTGGTGCATGGGCAGAGGGTGAAAAACACCGATGCACTGGCCAACCCCGAGGCGCTGGAGCAGTTTCGCAACCGCCCCGAACTCAAGACCTGAAACACCTCTCCCTCTGTAGGAGCCAGCTTGCTGGCGAAGGCGTTGTCTCAGGCGAAAGTTAAGTCATCGCGGCGGCGCTCCGGTGGACAGATAAAGGTCAGAGCCATCCTGGCTGGCCAGGCGTTTGAACAACGCATCGATTTCCATGGCAAAAAGCACCCGCGAAGCATTCAATTGACAGAAAATGACCCGCACCGGGTCAGAGCAGTGAAAGCTCAGCAAGCATAGTAGACACCGCCACACCGACTTGAATTGCAGGACACCTTGATGAACGCATCACCAACCGGCAGCGATGCCCAGGCCTTGATTGCCCGACTGGACTGGGCGAGCAGCCCGCTGGGTGAGGCCAGTACATGGCCGCAGAGCCTGCGGACCGCCGTGGACATCGTGATCCATTCACCGATGCCGATGCTGTTGCTCTGGGGGCCGCAGCTGGCACAGATCTACAACGACGGCTTCGCCCTGCTGGCCGGGAGCAAGCATCCACACGCTTTCGGACAGCCGACACACCAGACATGGCCAGAACTCAAAGACTTTACCGACCCGATTTACAGCGCCGTCCTACAAGGCCAGGTGCGCAGTTACAGCGAACAACGCTTCACCCTGCAGCGCGACGGCAAGGATTCCGACTTCTGGCTCGACCTGACCTACAGCCCCATCCGCGACGAAAAAGCCGAAGTCGCCGGAATTTTGGTCACTGCCATCGAAACCAACGAACGCCGACGCATCGCCCTGGAACTGGAACAACGCTCGGCCGCTAGCCTCAAAGCGCAACAGGACACAGAAGAACGACTGCAACTGGCTCTCGCTGCCACAGACACGGTGGGCACCTGGGATTGGGATATCGGCGAAGACCGTTTCATCGCCGATGCTCATTTCGCTCAATTGCATGGCATCGATCCGGCCATGGCCAGCCAATTACCGATCAGCGAATACCTGCACGGCGTCCACCCGGAAGACCGCGCCTTGATCGCCCGTAGCATCAAGCAGTGCATCACCCAAGGTGCCGAATACGCCGAGGAATATCGCCTGCTGCAAGCCGACGGTCAGCTGCGCTGGGTGTTTGCCCGCGGGCGTTGCTACAAGGACCACCATGGCCGGCCGATCCGATTCCTTGGCGCCGCCCTGGATCTGACCGAACGCAAAAATACCGAGCAGGCCCTGCGCCAGAGCCAGACCGAGTTGCAGCTAATCATCAACGCCATGCCGATCCTGATCAGCTACGTCGACCGCGAGGAACGCTTTCGCCTGAACAATTCCGCTTATCTGGATTGGTATGGCCTGACGCCCCAGGAACTCTACGGCAGGACTATTCGCGAAGTATTGGGCGATGAGGCGTACGCATTGCGTGCCGAGTACATCTGCGAGGCACTGTCCGGCAGGCCCTGCAGTTTCAGCATCAGCACCCCGCACCGTGACGGCAGCATCCGCCAGGCCCTGATGAACTACCTGCCGCGCCACGGTGCAGACGGCGCGGTGAACGGTTTCTATATTTTTGTGATCGACGAAACCGAGCGCAAAAAAACCGAAGAAGCCCTGCGTAACCTCAACGAAACCCTCGAAGAGCGGGTCGCCGCCCGCACCCAACAATTGGCCGAGACCAACCAGCGCCTGCAAAACGAGATGTTCGAACGCGAACGCGCCGAAGATGCCTTGCGTCACGCGCAGAAAATGGAAGCAGTCGGTCAGCTCACCGGCGGCATCGCCCATGACTTCAACAACATGCTTACCGGCATCATCGGCAGCCTCGACCTGATGCAACGCTACATCGCCGACGGCCGCACGGCGGAAATCGCCCGCTTCACCGAAGCGGCGGTCTCTTCAGCTAACCGCGCTGCCGCTTTGACCCATCGTTTGCTGGCTTTCTCAAGACGTCAGTCTCTGGACCGCAAGCCGCTCAATGCCAACGATATGATTCATTCGCTGGAAGACCTGTTCAGCCGCACCAAGGGCGACCACATCGAGCTCACACTGCAACTGGCCGAAGACATCTGGCCGGTCAGCACGGATGTCAGCCAACTGGAGAACGCCCTGCTCAACCTGGTGATCAACGCCCGGGATGCAATGCCCGATGGCGGTGAATTGCGCATCGAAACCGCCAACGTGTATCTGGACAGCAGCGACGTCAACATTCTGGAACCGGTCAAGGCCGGGGATTACCTGATGATCGCCGTCAGCGACAACGGCACCGGCATGACGCCGAAGGTACTGGCCCAAGCGTTTGATCCGTTCTTCACCACCAAACCCATCGGCCAGGGCACGGGGCTGGGGCTGTCGATGATTTACGGTTTTGCCCAGCAGTCGGGCGGTCACGTGAGCCTGTTCAGCATGCCCGGCCAGGGCACCAGCGTGCGCCTATATTTACCGCGTCTGCTCGCGGCGGAGCCGGAAGATGTGCTGTCGCCGGTCATCGGCGAGGCACCGCCGGCGAATGCCGGGGAAACCGTGGTGCTGGTGGAGGACGATCCGGCGGTGCGCATGCTGGTGATGGACCTGCTCAAGGAGCTTGGTTACAAAGCCCACGAAGCGCAAGACGCGAAAACCGCCCTGCCCTTGCTCGAATCCGATCTGCGGGTCGATCTGCTGGTCACCGATGTCGGCCTGCCGGGGATGAATGGCCGACAGTTGGCAGAGATCGCCCGTCAGCACCGTCCGCAGCTCAAAGTGCTGTTCATGACCGGTTACGCGCAAATGGCCGCCGAACGCCAGGGCTTCCTTGAAGAAGGCATGGACATGGTGGCCAAGCCGTTCTCCATTGATCTGTTGGCCAACAAGATTCGTACGATGATCGGCCAACCCGAGTGAGTTAGGGCATAATCGCGCGCCCCTTTCTCACTTACATAGCCACCACCGTTGCAAGGTATTTACCGATGAAAGCTCAAGCCCGCCATATTCTGGTGAAAACCTCGGAAGAAGCCGAGCAGCTCAAACAACGCATCGCCAAGGGTGAAGCCTTCGACGTGCTGGCCAAGAAGTACTCCACCTGCCCGTCCGGCAAGCGTGGCGGCGATCTGGGTGAAGTGCGGCCGGGGCAGATGGTCGGGGTGATCGATGCAGTGATTTTCAAAAAACCGTTGCGGGTGGTGCACGGTCCGATCAAGAGCAAGTTCGGGTATCACCTGGTGCAGGTGTTCTACCGGGATTGATCACGCATTCCTACAGGGACTGCACTTCAAGCTTTGGGAATCAGTGCTCCGGGCACCTGAATCACCCGACTCGCCAACCGATGCCCCGCCTCGGCAGCCTCCACCGGGCTGCCACCCTTGAGCCGACTGGCCAGATAAGCCGCGCTGAACGAATCCCCCGCCGCCGTGGTGTCCACCACCCGCTCGACCTTCTGCGCCGGCACTTCGAATGACTCGCCGTCACAACGAATCAGACAGGCCTCGGCGCCGCGCTTGAGCACCACTTCAGGCGTGCCGATCTGCTCGTAAGCGGCAAACACCGCTGCGCAATCGGAAAAATGGAACAATGCCTGTTCGTCATCGACGGTCAAAAGCGCCAGGTCGACATAGGGCAGCACGCTGCGATAGGCGGCCCGCGCGTCCTCGACTGAGCCCCACAGACGTGGCCGGTAGTTGTTGTCGAAGACAATCCGCGCATCGCGCTGCCGTGCCTCGATCAGGGTTTCCAGCAATTTTTCCCGACCTTGCACGCCCAGCACCGCCAGGGTGATGCCGCTGAAATACAGCACGTCGTAATCCGGCAGCGCAGCCAGGATCGGCGCGGCAGCCGGGGTGGTGAAGCAGTCGCGCACCGCGGCTTCGTTGCGCCAGTAGAGAAATCGTCGTTCGCCGGCGGCGTCGGTCTGAATGCAATACAGCCCCGGCAAACGACCGGGCAAGCGCTGGACCATGTCCAGGCCGATGTTCTCGGCGGCCCAGCTCTGGCACATGGCATCGCTGAAAATGTCATCGCCCAGGGCGGTGACGTAATCCACGGTGCCGGCAGCGCCCAGTTCACGGGACAGGTAGACCGCGGTGTTCAAGGTGTCGCCGCCGAAGCTCTGTTGCAGACTGCCGTCGGCGCGATGCTGCAACTCGATCATGCATTCGCCGATCAGGGCGATGCGTGGGGTGTTGGGGCCCAAGGTGTTGATGGTGTTCATGCTGTGGTCTCTGGTGTTTCTTTGTTGTCTGTGCGGACGCCTTCGCGGGCGAGCCTCGCTCCTACAGGTTCATCGTCGTATGCGCGTGTCCGGCACGACACAAAACCTGTAGGAGCGAGGCTTGCCCGCGAAGGCCGCGCTACGGTCTTGAACCTTAGAAACAGGTTTCCATGTTCTCGATGACGTTCAACTGCTCATCCACCAGACACCCCGTACGCCACTTGTCGAACGTCAGGCACGGGTGCGATGTGCCGAAAGAAATGATATCGCCCACGCGCAATTCAACCCCAGGCGCCACGGTCATGAACGCATGCTGGTCCATCACCGCCGTTACCTTGCAGGCACTGACATCATCACCCTTGGCCGGCACCACCCCAGCCTTGTAACGCAGCAACGGCACTGGCAAGCCGGCGTCGTAGGCTACGTCGCGTTTACCCAGGGCGATCACCGCGAAGCCTGGCTCGGGCAACGACTGTACGTGAGCCCAGACTTCCAGTGCCGGACGCAACCCTTCATTCAGATCGCTGCGACGGTCGAGTACGCAGCATTGCGCTTCTTTGTAGATGCCATGGTCGTGGGCAACATAACTGCCAGGACGCAGCACGCTGAGGAAACGCCCGGCGGCGTTCTGCGCCTCGAACTCCTCGGCGATCAAGTCATACCAGGCCGAGCCGGAAGCGGTGATGATCGGTTTCGCGATGGCGAACGCGCCGCTGTTCTGCAACTGCACCGCCAGGCGAACCAGCGAACCTGCGAACGCGCGAATACCGCTGACGGCGTGATCACCGTGGATCACCCCTTCATAGCCCTCGATGCCGGTCAGGGCCAGTGCCGGTTGCGCGGCGATGGCGTTGGCCAAATCAAGGACTTCCTGTTCGCTGCGGCAACCGCAGCGACCACCGACCACACCGTATTCGATCATCACGTTCAAGCGCACGCCGCGTGAGGCGAAGTAGGCTCCCAGATCCGCCACGTTGTCCGGGTGATCGACCATGCAATAGAAGTCGAACGTCGAGTCAGCCAGCAGGTCGGCGATCAATGCCATGTTCGGCGTGCCGACCAGTTGGTTGGCCATCAGCACCCGGCGCACACCGTGGGCATAGGCCGCGCGGGTTTGCGTGGCGCTGGCCAGGGTAATGCCCCAGGCACCGGCGTCCAGTTGCCGACGGAACAGTGCCGGGGTCATGCTGGTTTTGCCGTGGGGCGCCAGTTGCGCGCCGCTGTTGCTGACGAAGTCCTGCATCCAGCGAATGTTGTGCTCCAGCGCCTGACGATGGAGAACCAGTGCCGGCAGGCTGACGTCGCGAACCAGATTGGCACCGGTGTGGGCAAAGCCCTTTTCCACGGCGGCAGTATTGGGGGCAGAAGACATGGTCGAACTCCTCACATACGCGGCTGCAGGCAGCCGCTGTTATTCGTTGATGCGACGGGCCAGGCTGTTCGCACTGTCGATCAGTACACGGCGGTAGTCGTTGTAATGAGTCTTGGCATCCGCGCGCGGGGCGACAATGCATAGGGTGCAAATGGCCACACCGTTCGGGTCTTTGACCGGGGCAGCGAAGCAATGGGTAAAGGTGTCGGCAACGCTATCGAACGAGAAAAAGCCGTCGATGCCGGCCTGACGGATTTCCTTCAGGAACTGCTCCAGTGGCAGGCGTTCGCCGCTGGGCAGGATAAAGTCGTCGTGGTCGATCAGGTCGATGATTGCCTGATCGCTCAGGTGCGACAGCAACAGGCGCCCGGACGCGGTCCAGGGGATCGGCGCGTTCTCGCCGATGTCCGAGGAAATGCGAAAGTGCCGCTCGCCCTCTTTCATCAGCGCTACGGTGTATTTGCGCCCGTTGAGCAGACACATTTGCGCGGTTTCATGGGTCTGGCTGACGATCTCCTGCAAGGCGTGATCGGCCTCGCGCGTCAGGTCGAAATGACGCAAATGCGCCTGGCCGAGAAAGTACAGCTGACGACCGAGGTACACGTGGCCGTCCTTGCCGACCGGTTCCAGAATCCGTCGTTCCAGCAGCGAAGCCACCAGTTCATAAACCGTGGATTTGGGGCTGCCGATGCCGCTGGCGATATCGTTCGGGCGCAGGGGCTGGCCGATCTCCTTGAGGAAATCGAGGATATCGAACGCCCGGTCCAGACCGCGGGCCCGGCGCTTGATGGTGTCTTCGGTCATGTCAGTGGTTCCCATTCAATTCGCCGGGGAGTTTACCCAGAGTGCTGCGGTGACCGTTAGGCCGCCTTCGCGGGCAAGCCCGCTCCCACAGACGGTGGGATCCTGTAGGAGCGAGGCTTGCCCGCGAAGAATTCACCGCAAATCTCAGGCCTTTTTCTTGTACGCGATGCAGTCGATCTCGACCTTGCAGTCGACCATCATGTTCGCCTGCACGCAGGCCCGCGCCGGGGCGTGTTCGGGTTTGAAGTACTCGGAAAAGACCTTGTTGAAACTCGAGAAATCCCGCGGATCGTCCAGCCACACGCCAGCACGCACCACATCTTCGAGGCCATAGCCGGCCTCTTCTAGAATCGCGATCAGATTCTTCATGGTCTGGTGAGTCTGCTCGACGATACCGCCCACAATGATCTCGCCATCCACCGCCGGCACCTGGCCGGAGACGTGCAGCCAGCCATCGGCTTCAACGGCGCGGGCGAAAGGACGCGGTTGGCCGCCAGCGGCGGTGCTGCCGGTGCCGTAACGAGTAATGCTCATGGGTATTTCTCCTGATGAAAATTAAAGGATCAAAAACGTGTGCTTTTGAGAAACTCCGCCAGTCGTGGCGATTGCGGACGCTCGAACAGCTCCTTGGGTGGCCCTGCTCTTCGATGCGCCCTGATTCATGAAAACGATCTTGTCCGAGACTTCGAAGGCAAAGCGCATTTCGTGGGTCACCAGCAGCATGGTCATGCCGTCGTCAGCCAGGCCCTTGATCACATTGAGCACTTCGCTAACCAGCTCCGGGTCCAGTGCCGAAGTGACTTCGTCGAACAGCATCAGGCTCGGGTTCATCGCAATAGCCCGGGCAATCGCCACGCGCTGCTGCTGGCCGCCGGACAACTGGCCAGGGTAGTGATCGCGACGCTCCAGCAGACCGACTCGCTCCAACCATTTTTCTGCCAGGGCCACCGCCTCATCCTTGTGCAGCTTTTTCACCTTGAGCAAACCCAGGGTGACGTTCTGCAACGCGGTTAGGTGCGGGAACAGGTTGAACTGCTGGAACGCCATGCCGGTCATGGCGCGATGGCGGGCGATGACTTTTTCCCCGTGACGCACGCGTTTGCCGTTGACCTCGTCGTAACCGATGGATTCGCCATCGAGCAGGATCTGCCCGCCCTGAAACTCTTCAAGCATGTTCACGCAGCGCAGCAGCGTGGTCTTGCCCGAACCGCTGGAACCGATCAGCGTCACGACGTTGCCGCGCTGCATGCTCAGGTCGACACCCTTGAGCACTTCGAGCTGGTCGTAACGTTTGTGCAGGCCGCGAATGTCCAGCAGGGGTTGGCCGTTTTGTGGATTGATTTGAGACTGAGTCATGGCAAGGCCACCCGCTTTTCAATGTGCCGGCCGAGTAATTCGATGCCGTAGTTGATGACAAAGAACAGAAAACCGGCGAACAGGTAAAACTCCAGGGTCATGAAGGTCCGCGCGATGATCTGCTGAGTGCTGAGCAGCAGCTCGGCCACGCCGATCACCGACAACAGCGTCGAAGCCTTGACGATCTCGGTGGACGAGTTGACCCAGGTCGGCAAATTTGCCGCATTGCCTGAGGCAACAGCACATAGCCCAAGGACTGGTAAAACGTCAGGCCGATGGCCTTGCCCGCTTCCATCTGCCCGCGCGGGAGTGCCTGCAAGGCACCACGCACGATCTCGGCAACGTGGGAGCCGCAAAACAGCGTCAGCCCCAAGGCACCGGCCTGGAACGCGCTGATCTGCCAGCCCAGCGCCGGCGCCATGTAGAAGCACGCCAGCACCAGCACAAACACCGGCGTGCCGCGAATCACATCGACGTAAAAACGAAACGGCGCGCGCATCCAGAACTTGCCGTAGGTCAGCACCAGTCCGGCGAAAACGCCAAGCACCGTGCCGAACAGAATCGCCAGGGCCGAGGCCTGAACACTGGTCAGAAAGCCTTGCCACAATACTTCCCGCGCCACCCACAACTCATGCAACCAACTGGGGGATTCGTACATGGGGCCTCCTATCGACGGATCGCCAGACGCTGCTCGAGGTATCGCAGCATCATGGCAATGAGGTAACAGGCCGCAACATAGAGCGCTGTGGTCACCAGCCAGGTTTCAATCACCCGGTAGCTCTCGACATTGATCTTGCGCGCGTAATAGGTCAGCTCCGGTACGGCGATCGCCGCCGCCAGGGAAGTGTCCTTGAACAGCGAGATGAAGTTGTTCGACAAGGCCGGCAGTACATTGCGCAGCATCACCGGCACGGTGACGTAGGCCTTGACCTGCCACTCGCCCAAACCAATCGCCAAACCGGCCTCACGTTGCCCCTTGGGAATGCTCAGCAGCCCCCCGCGAAACACTTCGGTCAGATAGGCCCCGGCATACAGCGACAGCGTGATGATGAACGAGGGAATCTTGTCCAGTCGGATCCCTAAGCTCGGCAAAGCAAAGTAGATCAACAGAATCAACACCAGAATCGGCGTGTTACGGATCACCGTGACATACACCGATGCCAGCACCCGCAATGCGCGGTGCTTCGACAACAAAGCAAACGCCATCAGCAGGCCGATCACGCAGCCGATGGCGATCGACACCAGCGCAAGTTCGAGGCCCAGACCGAGCCCCGCCAGCAAGGTGTCGAAATCGCGCCACACGGCGGCAAAGTTCAACTGATAGTTCATGGTCGGCAGTACCTTGAGTGGGCGATTCATAACCGCCCCACTCTCACGGGATCATTTGAATTCGACAGGGAAGCCAATCGCGGGCGACGGCAGATCGACACCAAACCACTTTTTGAACGACGCCGCGTAAGTCGGGAACTCAACGCCGGTCATGGCTTCATGCAGGGTGGTGTTGACGAAGTTCAGCCAGTCCTGATCGCCGCGCTTGACTGCGCAGGCGTAGGTTTGCGGGCTCCAGGCGTAGGCCGGGCTACGGTAGCGGCCAGCGTTCTGCACCATCAGGTATTTCACCGAAGACTGGTCGGTGGCCGCCGCGTCGGCGCGACCGGAGTTCACCGCCTGATACATCAAATCAACGCTGTCGTACTGGTCAACCTTGGCTTTGGGGAGTGCCTGGTGCACCAGTTCTTCGGCATACACGTTTTGCAGAACGGCCACCGTAACCTTGTCGCCGGCAGCCTGCATGTCATCGATTTCCTTGTACTTGCTGTTCGTTGGCAACAGCAGGCCGACACCCTCGCGGTAGTAGGGCAACGTGAACGCCACTTGCTGGGCACGACTGGCGGTCACGGTAATGAACTGGCAACTGATGTCGACCTTGTCGGTCAGCAGGTTTGGAATCCGCGCATCGGACGACTGAACCACGTACTCGACCTTGTCCGGATCGTTGAACAGGCCCTTGGCAATCATGTGCCCGATATCGATATCAAAGCCCTGCAACTTGCCATCAGCGCCCTGGAAGTGCCACGGCGCATTGGTGCTGCCGGTGCCCACAATCAGTTTACCGCGGGCCAGAACGCTATCGAGCTTACTGTCCGCCGCCTGGGCCATACCCATGACAGCAGCAGAGGCTGCGAACAGAAAAAAACACGCTTTGAACAAGGATGGTCGGCGATGCATGGCAAGCACTCCAGGATGATGTTTATTCCGCTATACCGGATCTTAGTATGTAACAACGGAACAGACAGCAGAAAGTGTGCCACAGGATGTGGAGGGAATGTAGGGGGGATTGAAAAGTGTTTTGAATCAGATGGATGCGTGTAAATGCGCGAAGAGTGTTACGACGGGCACGCTTTTGAAGCGCTACCTTTGGCTACGGATGGCGGGTATCTGGTTCACAAATGGGGCGTACGTGTTCCGCAAACGTACATGTCACATTACGAAGACTTAGCGAGCGCCTGCGTCTTTATAAACATCACCCCGCTCTCTTTTTCCAACGGCTATGACAGTCACGACCAGCACCTCATCCACTACTCGATAAACCAATCGATATCCCGCACTGCGCAACTTGATCTTGTACGCATTGCCGAGCCCGCTGAGCCGGTCTCCCGGTACATGTGGATTGACAAGTCGCTCCTGAAGTTTCTTTTTGAATTGCTCTCTTGGATTTACTCCAAGCTTCCCCCATTCCTTCCAGGCCTTTTCAGAAAACTCCAACTCATAGGTCATCAATCGAAACCTTTATGGTCGGGTCGTTTTCTCGTTCTTTACAAAGGGCAAGCAACTCTAAATCTTCCAGTCGGCTCATCATCGCTTCATATTCTTTGGCCGGGACGCAATAGAACGCGGGCTCGTTGCGATTGAGGATCGCAACGGACAACCCTCGACCCGCAGCAACTGTACCCATCGGGTTTTTTTTAAGTTCCGAGATACTCGCTACAACATGCGAAAGCACGATATGTGGCATGAAGTTGTTCCTTAGAGTGCTTTTAGAGGTGCTAAAAATAGCACTCTGAAGCGCATCTGACATTATCGCTTTTGACATGGGAGTCGTGACCAAGAACTTTTTAGACGTGCAAGCGGTATCAGTTCTCTCGCTTCTCAATTTCCGTGTTTTCTATCGGGTATGTCCTGCAATCGGGTGAGTTCTGTCCGAATTTCTGTAGGAAAATTCATGTTGGAACAGCGGATCCAAGGCTGGTTTCTAAGGCGAAACATGGCATCAGTTCTTCAAGCCGTCATCGCGAGCGAGCTCGCTCCCACAGGGAAATGCATTCCAATGTGGGAGTGAGCCTGCTCGCGATGGGGTCATCAGCCTCGGCGAAGAATTACCCGCCGATTCGCGCCAGGAACACCCGCGTCACCCGTCGCTCTTCAACCGACATCACCGTTACCCGCCAGCCATCCCATTCATGACTGTCGCCGATCATCGGCAGCCGATCCAGCAGGCTCACCACCAACCCGGCCAGGGTTTGATAGTCGTCAGTCGGTTCTGCGGCAAACCCGGTGCGCTGACGCACCCGCGCCAGGTTCAATGCGCCGCTGACCACGAACCCGCCCTTATCCTCGACCACGTCCGGACCTTCGATTTCGCTGGCGTCGGGCAGCTCGCCGGCAATCGATTCGAGGATGTCGGTCATCGTCAACACGCCGACGAAATCGCCGAATTCATTGACCACAAACGCGATATGCGTCGAGGCCTTGCGCATCTGCTCCAGGGCGTTGAGGATCGAATAGCTTTCCAGCAGGTTGATGGTCTGGCGCGCCAGATGGGCAAGATCGGGCTGGTTGCCGGCGAGGAATTCCTTAAGCAACTCCTTCTTGTGTACGAAACCCAACGGTTCATCCACCGCGCCGTCGCGGATCAGCGGCAGACGCGAGTAGGACGAATGCATCAACCGCGTACGAATCGCCTCGGCGTCTTCAGCCAGGTCGATGTGATCGACGTCGGCGCGCACGGTCATCAAGCTGCGGATCGGCCGCTCGGCCAGTTGCAGCACGCCGCTGATCATCACCCGTTCACGACGATCGAACAGTTCTTCGTTCGGCGCTTCGCCGTTGTCGAGCATGTCGGCAATCTCTTCACCGACCTCTTCCACCGCCAGTTTGCGCCCGCCGAGCAAGCGCATCACCGCATGGGCAGTACGCTCGCGCATCGGTCGCAGGCCTTGCATCGAGCGTTTGCGCCGTGCCCGGGCGATCTGGTTGAACACTTCGATCAGGATCGAGAAACCGATGGCCGCATACAGATAGCCCTTCGGAATGTGGAAACCCAGGCCTTCGGCGGTCAGCGCAAAGCCGATCATCATCAAGAAGCCCAGACACAGCATGATCACCGTAGGGTGCGCGTTGACGAATCGGGTCAGCGGTTTGCTGGCAACGATCATCAGGCCGATGGAAATGATCACCGCGATCATCATCACCGCCAACTCATCGACCATGCCCACGGCGGTAATCACCGCGTCGAGGGAGAACACCGCATCGAGCACCACGATCTGCGCCACGATGGGCCAGAACAGCGCGTAGGCCGTATTGGATGAACGTTCACCAACATGCCCTTCAAGCCGTTCGTGCAACTCCATGGTGGCCTTGAACAACAGGAACACACCGCCGAACAGCATGATCAGATCACGCCCGGAAAAGCTCTTGTCGAACACCTCGAACAGCGGTTGGGTCAGGGTCACCAGCCAGGAAATACTCGCCAGCAGGCCAAGGCGCATCAACAACGCAAGGGACAAACCGATGATTCGCGCACGGTCACGCTGCTCCGGCGGCAGCTTGTCCGCGAGGATGGCGATAAACACCAGGTTGTCGATGCCCAGCACCAGTTCCAGCACAATCAACGTCAACAAGCCCAGCCACGCGGTGGGGTCGGCTAACCATTCCATAAAAACGTCTCGATCTCTTCAGTGAATTCAGAATGCCGGGCACGGCAAGGCGCGGCGCAGAGGCCGTGAAACTGCAATGTCATGGGGTATCGGAAGCCAAAAGACCGGGTGTTTCGCGTACATCAAGACCGCGCGTTGGCGCGAGGGGAAAGGATAACTGGGGGGCTCCGTGAGGGTGTTCATGCAGGTCCTGAAAGGAAAAAAGGACTTGGATCGTACAGGTGGTAGTGACTATTCCTACAGCCGGAAATCATTTCAAGATCTGTAACAGGTCCAAAATCTGGTTGTTCTTCAGGTCCTCATCGCGAGCAGGCTCACTCCTACACTTGGAATGCATTCCCCTGTAGGAGGATGCTTCTAGCTTTTTTTCACACGCTCGATGTATTTGTTCACCGCCGGTGACTTCTCAAACCGCCGATGAACCAGCGCCAACCACGAAGACACATTGCAATCCTTGACCTGCCGATACACCACATTCGGCAAACTCACATGCCCCACCACCGACTCCGGCACCACCGCCACCCCTGCCCGAGCGATACCAGGGCAATCACCGCCACCAAACCGCCCGGCTGAGCCCCCAGCTTCGGTACGAAATCACCCTGACTGGCGACTTGCAAAGTGCCGACCACCTGTTCGGGAAGAATGAAGTTTTCGTTGTGCAGATGCACCGAGGTGATCACTGGCAAACGGTTCAGCCATGAATCCACCTGCAGCGCCAGGACAAAGCCTTCATCGATCAGACGCACAGCCTCGATGCCTTCGGGCAAGGCCAGGGGGCAGCGGATATAACCCAGATCGAAGCGCCCCTCGAGGATCATGCTCGGCAGGCTGGCCATTGGGCTTTCCCGCACGTTGAGGCTGATATCCGGGTATTCGCCGGCAAACCCCTGCACCTGTTTTTGCAGCAGCCCGGAATAAACGGCCGAGGCAACGTAACCCAGTTCGATGTGGCCGATATCGCCGCGACCGGCGCGTTGCGCATTGCGCTGGGCCGATTCGAACTGGCGCACCGTGGCGTCGGCCTCGATCACCAGCGCCGCCCCGGCTTCCGTCAGGCTCACGTCCCGCGCCTGGCGCAGAAACAGGCGCGCGCCCAGTTCCGCTTCCATGTCCTGGATTTGCCGGGTCAATGTCGGTGGCGCAATACCCAATTGCTCGGCGGCACGGGTGAAATTGCGATGCCGGGCGACAGCAAGAAAATAGCGGAAGTGGCGAATGTCCATCGGGGCGTTAGCTCAAAGGTAATAAAGTGATGGTGCGCGCCTAACAACGGGACCGTCAGCCAGCGATAAGCTGCACGCAACCTCACAGTAGAGAACGCCTGTCATGCCCGTCAAACCCAAGGTGAGTCCACGCCAGACCCTGCTCACTGCCTCTGCGGTATGTTCGCTGATCGTGCTCGATACCAACATCGTCGCCGTTACCTTGCCCAGCATCGCCCGCGATCTTGGGGCCAACTTCGCCGACATCGAATGGGTAGTCAGTGCCTATATGCTGGCCTTCGCTGCGTTGCTGCTGCCTGCCGGAAGCCTGGCCGACCGCTTTGGCCGGCAGAAAATCCTGATGTGGGGGCTGGGTATTTTCATCCTGGCCTCGCTGGGTTGCGGCGCTGCGCCGAACGCACTGTTTCTCGATATCGCTCGGGCGATCAAGGGCGTTGGTGCCGCGCTGCTGTTGACCTCCGCACTGGCCTCCATCGGCCACACCTTTCACGATGAAGTAGAACGCGCCAAGGCCTGGGCGTTCTGGGGTGGTTGCATGGGCGTGGCCATGACGGCGGCGCCAACCCTGGGCGGGCTGATCACCGAATTTGTAGGTTGGCGCTGGATTTTCTACCTCAACCTGCCGGTCGGTCTGTTCCTGATGTTCATGGTCTGGCGTGCAGTGCCGGAATCGCGCGACGCCCAGGCTGCGCGCCTTGATCCCTGGGGCAGCCTCGCTTTCAGCGCCAGCCTGTTGTGCCTGATCTGGGGCTTGATCGAAGCCAACCGGATCGGCTGGAACAATCCCGTTACCTACGCGCGCCTGCTGGGCGGTGCACTGTTGCTGGGGCTGTTCGTGGTGATCGAGCGCCTGCAACAGCGGCCGATGATCGACCTGCAACTGTTCCGTCACCCACGCTTCATCGGCGCCCTGCTCGGCATGTTCTCCTACGCAGCGTGCGCCCAGGTGATGATGACAATGCTGCCGTTTTACTTGCAGAACGGCCTGGGCTTTACCGCGATTTCTGCCGGGTTGGGCATGCTGCCGTTTGCCGTGACCATGTTGATCTTCCCGCGCATCGGCGCACGGCTGACGGGACGCGTGACCCCGGCGAACATGATGGCGATCGGACTGACACTGGTGGGCAGCGGAAACCTGCTAAGTGCCTGGGCGGTCAACAGTGGCGGTTATCTGCCCTTCGCCCTGGCGATTGCAGTGACCGGTGCCGGCGCCGGATTGCTCAATGGCGACACGCAGAAAAACATCATGGCTTGCGTGCCCAGGGAGCGTACCGGTATGGCTTCGGGCATGAGCACTACCATGCGTTTCAGCGCGGTGATGCTGGCCATCGGTGTGTACGGCGCCTTGCTCGCCGGCCACACCGAACAGCAGCTGCACACTGACCTGTCGACCCACGGCGCCGCATGGCTCGATCAGACTCAGGGCATCACTTCGCGGGTCGTGGCTGGGGACATGAGTGCGGCGATGGGGCTGCTGCCTGAGTCGGCACGGGCGATTGTCGAACCACTGGCCCGGCAGTCCTTTGTCGCAGGTTTCAGTCTGTTGCTGTGGGTCGCGGGACTGGCAGGCTTGCTGGCTGCGCTGGTGGTGGGCACGCTGATGCGCAATCCGCTTCCTGTCCCTTGCGCGAACAGGCCTGCAACAACCGTCACCAGCCCTAGTGCTTGAATGACATCATCACCCATGGGTAAGTAACTCAAAATTGTTGGTAGCTGTTAGTTCGCTTTCGCGGGCAAGCCCGTTCCCACAGGGATGTAGGGTGTACTCAATATCGTGGTCTACACATGACACTGTGGGAGCGGGCTTGCCCGCGAAGGCGCCAGCAAGGGCAACGGAAAATTTAACCGGGAAACAGCTCATCGATATGCCGATACTCAGTCTGCAACTGCGCAGCCAAAACTTTGCTGCGCCCAAGACGAATCGGGCCGCGCTCAATGTCTACAACCAACCCCGGACATTCGAGTACGGGCAACGCTGACCACTCCCTCAACCGGCCATCGGTCACCACCAGCAACCGTTGCTGCTCCGCAGGAAAGCGCTTTCGACGTGCAGTCAGCCACTGCCCCGCCTCACCCAGCGCCGCCAGCAACGGCGTGCCGCCGCCCGCGCCGAGCCCATCGAGCCAGTTGCGTAACCCGCTCGACGCTTTCAATCCTTGCACCTGCCACTTCGGCACGGCACCGCTGGCGGTCAACAGGGCCAGGCGTGCACGTTGACGGTAAGCATCGTCGAACAGTTGCGCGAGCAAACCCTTGGCATCACTCAAGGCTTGATGGCGACGGGTCGACGCCGAGGCATCGACAATTACCAGCCACAGCTCACGGGGCGAACGGGTGCCCAAGTGGAACAACAGTTCTTCGCGTCGACGCGGCCGGCCGTTAAGCAACGTGCCAGGCCAATTGATCGATCCGTTGCGGACCGCGTGACGTTTGCCCTGCTTGCCGTTGTCCAGCCGTCCGGCGCGAGGTCTGGCATTCGCCCCCGCGTCAGATCGAGGGCGAATGCCTAGGGCTTTTTTGGCCAGCTCGGCACTTCACGTCGGGTGCCGGTCGGTAGCGCTTGGGCGGGCAATTCACCCCACTGGCCCTGACCTTCGCTCGGATTGGAATGCTGAACCGAGGGCGCCTGGCCTTGTTGTGGCGCCAGTGGCGGCTGCTCGCGACGACGATGTCGCAAGGCAAACTCTGCGACCACGTCGATATCTTCCTCGGCAATGGCATCCGCGCCTCGCCAGGCGGCATGGGCGCGAGCCGCGCGCAACCAGACCAGATCCGCGCGCAAGCCATCGACGCCGGCGGCAAAGCAGCGCTCGGTGATCTGCGCCAGTGCTTCATCATCCAGAGGAATGTTCGTCAGTGCGCTGCGTGCCTTTTGGCAACGCGCGCGCAATGCTTGCTGCTGACTCTCCCACTCGGTGCAAAAGCCGTGTGGATCACTGTCGAAATCCAGGCGGCGACGGATAATCTGCCCGCGCTCGGCGGGTGCGGTATGACCGCTGAGCGCGACGTTCAAACCAAAGCGGTCAAGCAGTTGCGGACGCAACTCGCCCTCTTCCGGGTTCATGGTTCCGATCAGCACGAACTTCGCCGAATGCCGATGGGAAATGCCATCGCGCTCGACCAGATTGGTACCGCTGGCGGCGACGTCCAGCAGCAGATCGACCAGGTGATCGGGCAGCAGATTGACTTCATCGACGTAGAGCACACCGCCGTCAGCCTTGGCCAGCACGCCGGGGGAAAATTGGGCGCGACCTTCGCTCAGGGCGGCGTCCAGGTCGAGGGTGCCGACCAGTCGTTCTTCGGTAGCCCCCAAAGGCAACGTGACGAACTGACCGCTGGCGAGCAGGTCTGCCAGGCCTCGGGCCAGGGTCGACTTAGCCATGCCGCGCGGTCCTTCGATCAGCACGCCGCCGATTTTGGGGTCAATGGCGGTCAAGTACAGCGCGAGTTTCAAATCGTCGGCGCCGACCACGGCGGAGAGGGGGAAATGGGGAGTGTCGGTCATCTTCATTACTCAGTCATGGTCGGTGGTGTCTGTGATTGATCGTTCCACGCTCTGCGTGGGAATGCAGCCCGGGACGCTCTGCGTCCCTTCGATATCAGCCGCTACCTTGGCGGTGTGGCCGGAACGCGGAGCGTCCCTTGAGGCATTCCCACGCAGAGCATGGGAACGAGCCAGCCTACGTATCTTCTTCTATATCCAGCAACAGGTTTTCCAGCGCCTCGCGATACTCGCCAGGCTCCTTCCACATCCCCCGCTGCTGCGCTTCGAGCATGCGCTCGGTCATGTCGCGTAACGCATGGGGGTTGTGCTCGCGCACGAAGTCCCGGGTGCCTGGGTCGAGCAGATAGGCATCGGCCAGCAACGCGTACTGGTGATCGTCGATCAACTGCGTGGTGGCGTCGAAGGCGAACAGGTTGTCGACCGTCGCCGCCATTTCGAACGCACCTTTATAGCCGTGACGTTTGACGCCTTCGAGCCACTTCGGATTGGCCGCCCGGGAGCGGATCACCCGATTCAGTTCTTCCTTCAGCGTGCGGATTTTCGGTAGGTCCGGCTGACTGTGATCGCCGTGATAACTGGCTGCCACTTCGCCACTGAGGCTTTCGACGGCGGCCAGCATACCGCCCTGGAACTGGTAATAGTCATTGGAATCGAGCAGGTCGTGCTCACGGTTGTCCTGGTTTTGCAGCACGGCTTGAACCTGGCTCAGACGCTGGGCGAACTGATCACGGGCGACGGTGCCTTCGTCGGAACCGCCATAGGCGTAACCGCCCCAGTTCAGATAAACCTCGGCCAGATCTTCGCGGCTCTGCCACAGGTGACCGTCGATGGCGCCCTGCACACCCGCACCATAGGCGCCGGGTTTGGCGCCGAAAATGCGCCAACCGGCCTGACGCCGCGCGGCGTCTTCATCGAGCCCCGATCGCAGCAACGCTTCACGTTCGGCGCGCACCTTGGCCGCCAGCGGGTTGAGATCGTCCGGCTCATCCAGCGCAGCGACTGCCTGTACAGCGGCGTCGAACAGGCGGATCAGATTGGCGAAGGCATCGCGGAAGAAGCCTGACACCCGTAACGTGACGTCCACCCGCGGACGGTCCAGCAGGCTCAGCGGCAGAATTTCAAAGTCATCGACCCGTTGACTGCCCGTGGCCCACACGGGGCGCACGCCCATCAACGCCATGGCCTGGGCGATGTCATCCCCGCCGGTGCGCATGGTCGCCGTGCCCCACACCGACAGCCCGAGCTGACGCAAATGGTCGCCGTGGTCTTGCAGGTGGCGCTCAAGAATAAGGTTGGCCGACTGGAAACCGATGCGCCATGCCGTGGTGGTTGGCAGGTTGCGCACGTCCACCGAATAGAAATTGCGCCCGGTCGGCAGCACGTCCAGGCGTCCGCGACTTGGGGCGCCGCTGGGGCCGGCCGGGACAAAACGACCGCCGAGGGCATCGAGCAGACCGCGCATTTCTGCCGGGCCGCAGGCGTCGAGCCTTGGCGCGATTACTTCGCGCAGGTTGTCGATGATGGCCTGCACCTCAGACCAACCGCTCCCCTGTAGGAGCCGGCTTGCTGGCGATGGAGTGTCAGTCGACAGCAATGCAACTGACACACCATCGCCAGCAAGCCGGCTCCTACAGGATCAGGTTTGGTTTGGGATGGGTCAATCAATGCCTGCGAGATCAGTTGTGTGGCGAACAGCTCGAGACGTTCGCGGGTATCGCCTGTGGTGCGCCAGAGTTCATCGCTGATCGCTTGCAATGCGTCCGGCCGAGGTCCGGTCCAGGGCTCGGCCAATGCACAGTCCAGTGGATCAAATCCCAGTTCGAACGCCCTGGCCAACGCCCGCAACAGACTCGACTGCGCCCCACGCCCGTCACCACGAGGAATGCGCAACAGCGCGAGCAAGGTATCGATGCGCAAGCGCCCGACCGGTGACTCGCCGAACACATGCAGGCCGTCGCGGATTTGCGACTCTTTCAAGTCACACAGATACGTGTCCAGACGTGGCAGCCAGATCGCCGCATCGGCGTCGCTGTCGAGTTTTTCGTCCAGTTGCAGTTCGCGGTCGATGTGCGTGTCACGCACCAATTGCAGGATGTCGCGCTGCAATTCCCGGGCGCGACGCGGATCGAGCAGTTGCGCTTCGTAGTACTCGTCGGCCAACAGTTCGAGGTTGCGCAGAGGACCGTAGGTTTCGGCACGGGTCAGCGGCGGCATCAAGTGGTCGATGATCACCGCCTGAGTACGGCGTTTGGCCTGGGCGCCCTCGCCCGGATCGTTGACGATGAACGGGTAGATGTTCGGCAACGGCCCGAGCAGTGCGTCCGGCCAGCAATTCTCCGACAAGCCGACGCCTTTGCCCGGCAGCCACTCGAGGTTGCCGTGCTTGCCGACGTGGATCACGCCGTGGGCACCGTAGGTGTTGCGCAACCAGAAGTAAAACGCGAGATAGGCGTGGGGCGGCACCAGGTCCGGGTCGTGATAGACCGCGCTCGGATCGACCTGATAGCCCCGCGCCGGTTGAATGCCGACGAAGGTCAGGCCGAAACGCAAACCGGCGATCATCATCCGCCCGCCTCGGCACATCGGGTCGCTGTCAGGCGTGCCCCAACGTTCCAGTACAGCCGTGCGGTTGGCTTCGGGCAGTGCGTTGAACATCGTCAGGTAATCGTTCATTGCCAGGCTTTGCTGGCATGGACGTTGGTCGAGGGTGTCAAGATCGTTGCTGACGCCGCCGAGCAACTGCTGGATCAGTGCAGTGCCGGTATCTGGTAACTCAGCCGGCAGCGGATAACCTTCTTGATGAAGCGCACGCAGGATGTTCAACGCAGCCGCCGGGGTGTCGAGGCCCACGCCGTTGCCGATGCGACCATCACGGGTCGGGTAGTTGGCGAGAATCAAGGCAACGCGTTTTTCAGCGTTGGGCAGGCGCGCCAGATCGATCCAGCGCCGCGCCAGTTCGGCGACAAAATCCATGCGCTCGGGTTGTGGTCGGTAGCAGACCACATCGGACTGACTGCGCTCGCTACGCCAGGCCAGATCCTTGAAGCTGATCGGCCGGCTGATGATCCGCCCGTCCAGTTCCGGCAGTGCGATGTGCATCGCCAGGTCACGGGCCCGAGGCCCTGCTCGCTGGCGCGCCAACCCGGTTCGTTGTCTTGGGCGCAAATCGCCTGAATCACCGGGATATTGCGGCGAAACGGCCGCAAATGCGGCGCTTCGGGACTGGATTGCGCGAACCCAGTGGTATTGAGAATCACCGAAGCTTCGACTTCATCCAGCCAGTCCTCGACCACCGAGAGGCAGCCGGGCTCTTTCAAACTGGCCAGCGCAATCGGCAACGGGTTCAACCCCGCTGCCTGCAAACGCTGGCAGAAAACATCAATGAAACCAGTGTTCGCCGCCTGCAAATGCGAGCGGTAAAACAGCACCGCCGCTACCGGTTGATCGGGCTGCCATTCGGCTTGCCAGTCATTCAGTGTCGCGGGGCTATTTTTCGGGTGATAGATCGCCGTGCGCGGCAGCGTTTGTGGCTCAGCCCAACTGTAGTCGCGACCCAGCCAGCGATTGGCCAGACAGCGAAACAGGTCCAGCGCATTGGCCATGCCACCCTGACGTAGAAAGTGCCAGAGCCGGTCGCGGTCTTCCGGGGGACGGTGCTCAGGTCGCTGAGTTCCGGGTCCGGACGGTCGTCCCCGGCACCAGGATCAGTTGCACCCCGCGCTGCGACAGCTCGACCAGGCGCTCGACGCCGTAGCGCCAATAGGCGATGCCACCGTGCAGCGAAATCAGAATGACCTTGGCGTGGCGTAGCACTTCGTCGACGTACAGGTCGACCGAAGCGTGATTCTGCACCTGCATCGGATTGGCCAGGCGCACGCTCGGGTAGTCGTCAGGCAGCTGCTGAGCCGCTTCAGCGAGCAGCGCCAGGCTGGAGTCGCCGCTGCACAGGATCACCAGCTCGGCGGGGGTTTGGCCAAGGTCGGCAATGTTGTCATCCGACACGAAACCGCCGGGCTGGGTCCTGAGCAGGTGCATGGCTTACACGCTGAGCGCGGCGCGCAATTGCGCTTCGAGGGCAGTGGCGTCCAGCTCCTGGCCGATCAACACCAGACGCGTGGTGCGCGCTTCATCGGCGCCCCACTGGCGGTCGAAGTGCTTGTCGAAACGCGTGCCCACGCCCTGGATCAGCAGGCGCATCGGCTTGTTCGGGATCGCGGCGAAGCCTTTTACGCGCAGGATGCCGTGCTTGACCACCAGTTGGGTCAGCGCGTCCAGCAGCAGGCTTTCGTCAGCTTGCGGCAGCTCGATGGAAATGGAATCGAAGGCGTCGTGGTCATGGTCATCATGATCGTCACCTTCGTGGTGGTGATCGTGATGGCTGTGACGACCATCGATGTGTTCTTCGGAACCGGCACCCAGGCCGATCAGCACGTCCAACGGTACACGACCGTTGCTGGCTTCGATGACTTTGACTGCGGGCGGCAATTCTTCGGCGACTTCCAGGCGCACACGGGCCAGGTCTTCAGGGTTGATCAGGTCGGCCTTGTTGAGGATCACCAGGTCGGCGCTCGCCAGTTGGTCGGCGAACAATTCGTGCAGCGGCGATTCGTGGTCCAGGTTCGGGTCGAGTTTGCGCATGGCGTCGACCTTGTCCGGGAACGCGGCGAAAGTGCCGGCGGCGACGGCCGGGCTATCGACCACGGTGATGACCGCATCAACGGTGCAGGCACTACGAATTTCCGGCCACTGGAAGGCTTGCACCAACGGCTTGGGCAGGGCCAGGCCCGAAGTTTCGATGAGGATGTGGTCAAGATCGCCGCGACGGGCGACCAGTTCGCGCATCACCGGGAAGAACTCTTCCTGAACGGTGCAGCACAGGCAACCATTGGCCAGTTCATAGACGCGACCGTTGGCTTCTTCTTCGGTGCATCCGATGGAACATTGTTTGAGGATTTCACCGTCGATGCCCAGCTCGCCGAACTCGTTGACGATCACCGCGATGCGGCGGCCCTGGGCGTTGTCGAGCATGTGCCGCAGCAAGGTGGTTTTGCCCGAGCCGAGGAAGCCGGTAACGATGGTGACGGGGAGTTTGGCCAGTGTTTTCATCGGATGCCCTTTGGCAAGGTGGCGGGCATACGGGACGAGAACCGGCAACGCGCATACGCGCCGGAAGCGTTCGCCACCGGATCACCCCGCCCGGTTGTAGTGAGAATCTGTATCGAGGCAGGTCTCCTGGCTGACGGTGTGCCAATCACTTGACTGGCGTTTGCTGCGCCTTCCCGCGGGCTCAGGACATGAGCGTGCAGTGGCGTGGCAGCGAACATCACCGTTCACAGTTGCGGGGGCAGCCGCGGCATCGACCGCGTTCCCTTCTTAGCTTCGACAAACGCCGAAGAACCTCGAAAGCGCAAGGCTACGCATCGTATTGGGGCGGGTCAATGTCTTGTGGCCGCCGACAGGACGCCTTCGCTGTAGGAGCGAGGCTTGCCCGCGAAGAAATCACCTCGGTCTGGAGTTGAGAACCCCTGCCAATTGACGCCCAACCCCCACCCATGCTCTCCTACGCATCTTGTTACGGGTGCCCTTCACAGGGTGAAACGGGAAACCGGTGAATCATGTGCTTTACTCTAAAGCCATGTCAGTCCGGTGCTGCCCCCGCAACGGTAAGCGAGCGAAGTGTCAAATCCACTGTGCCATACGGCATGGGAAGGTGATGCTTGCTGGCGCAGGCGAAAGCCAGCGCCCCTCGTGAGCCCGGAGACCGGCCCGCAACACCAAGTGAGCAAAACATCACTCAATGACAAACCCGCGGTGGGCGGGCGCTGTTCGAATCTTTGCGTGCCCGGTCGTGCGCAGGATCTTGCATGCGCTTTTGATTCCCCCGCTGACAGAACAGAGGGAAACGCCATGTCGATCATCAGCAGCACCAGCCATACAGCCTCCAGCACGACTTCCACCCTTGCCCAACGCATCACCGCCGCCGTTTGCGCGTCGATCCTCGGCGCCAGCCTTGTGTACTTCGCCGGTTTCTCGCATATCGAAGCGGTGCACAACGCCGCTCACGACACCCGTCACAGCTCCGCGTTCCCGTGCCATTGAGACCTGTCGACATGATCAAGCGTATTGCGCAAACCGCAGGTTTCACCGGGTTGCTGGCCGCCCTGCTGTTGACTCTCTTGCAAGCTTCTGGGTCGCCCCACTGATTTTGCAAGCCGAGACCTACGAAAAAGCCGAACCTGCGGCCGTTGAAGTTCATGAGCATGCCGCTGGCGTCGCCGCTCACACCCACGATGCGCAAGCCTGGGAGCCGGAAGACGGCTGGCAGCGCGTGCTGTCGACCACTGGCGGCAATCTGGTGGTGGCCGTGGGCTTCGCCCTGATGCTCGCCGGTCTCTACACCCTGCGCGCGCCGACCAAGACTTCCCAGGGCCTGCTCTGGGGTCTGGCCGGTTACGCGACCTTCGTACTGGCACCGACCCTCGGTCTGCCGCCCGAGTTGCCGGGCACCGCTGCTGCCGATCTGGCGCAACGGCAGCTCTGGTGGATCGGCACCGCAGCCTCTACTGCTGTCGGTATCGCGCTGATTGTGTTCAGTCGCCACTGGCTGATGAAGGTTCTTGGCGTGGCGATCCTTGCCGTGCCTCATGTGATTGGCGCACCGCAACCGGAAGTGCATTCGATGCTCGCTCCCGAGGCATTGGAAGCTCAGTTCAAAATCGCTTCGCAGCTGACCAACGTCGCGTTCTGGCTGGCCCTGGGCCTGATCAGCGCCTGGCTGTTCCGCCGCAAAAGCGATGGCCAATACCACGCATGACTGATGCCAGCACAGCGCCGACCCTGGTGGTCGGCCTGGGCTGCCAGCGCGGCTGCCCGTCAGCACGTTGCGAGCCCTGCTCGACCAAGCGTTACAGGCTCATCAGATCGAACTTCATCAGATCAAGGCCCTGGCCAGCATCGATTTGAAGCGCGACGAACCTGCCCTGATCGAATTGGCCGAGCAGCTTGGTCTAAAGATGATGTATTACAGCAGCCAGCAGCTGGCTACTTATCAAGCGCAGCTCAGCCACCATTCGCAGATCGCGTTCGAACGCACCGGCTGCTACGGCGTGGCAGAAAGTGCCGCCCTGGCCTTGGCCGAAGAATTGGCCAAGGCACCGGCGAAACTGCTGATTCGGCGACAAAAATATGCCCAAGCGACTTTGGCGTTGGCCAGCGCTGCTTGAAATCCCCGATAATCCCCGCATTCGATCATGAGCAGCCTTCATCTGAAGCCTTGCCTGACTCCTTTTCCCCATAGGAACCGACGATGACCGTCTACTTCATTGGTGCCGGTCCCGGCGATCCCGAATTGATCACCGTCAAGGGCCAGCGACTGATTCGTAGCTGTCCTGTAATCATTTATGCCGGTTCGCTGGTGCCCGCCGCGATACTGGAAGGCCACAGCGCCGAACAGGTGGTCAACAGCGCCGAACTGCACCTGGAACAGATTATCGCGCTGATCAAGACCGCCCATGCCAATGGTCAGGACGTGGCTCGCGTGCACTCCGGCGATCCGAGCCTGTATGGCGCCATCGGCGAACAGATACGCCACCTGCGTGAACTCGACATTGCGTTTGAAATCATCCCCGGCGTGACCGCCACCGCCGCCTGCGCTGCACTTCTGGGCGCGGAACTGACGTTGCCGGACGTTTCACAAAGCGTGATCCTGACCCGCTATGCCGATAAAACCGCCATGCCGGCCGGGGAAGAACTGGGCAGCCTGGCGCAGCACGGGGCGACCATGGCGATCCATTTGGGGGTCAGCCACTTGGAGAAAATCCTTGCCGAACTGCTGCCGCATTACGGCGCGGATTGCCCGATTGCGGTGATTCATCGTGCGACATGGCCGGATCAGGATTGGGTTGTGGGAACGCTTGAGGATATTGCCGGGAAGGTTGCGGCCAAAGGGTTTCGGCGTACGGCGCTGATACTGGTGGGGCGTGTGTTGGGGAGTGATCATTTCAGCGAGTCGTCGCTGTATCGCGCAGGGCATGCGCATTTGTATCGCCCATAGGCCCTCTTCGCGAGCAAGCCCGCTCCCACATTCGACCGCATTCAACATGAGAACGCGTTCAAATGTGGGAGCGGGCTTGCTCGCGAAGGGGCCAGTGAATTTCATGCATAAAAAAACGGCGCTCACGGGGCGCCGTTTTTTATGTTCGCAGCGAACGCCTTAGTAATAGGCGTTTTCTTTCTGCGTGTGGTCAGTGACGTCACGGACACCCTTGAGCTCGGGGATGCGCTCGAGCAAGGTGCGCTCGATGCCTTCCTTCAAGGTGACGTCTGCCTGGCCGCAGCCCTGGCAACCGCCGCCGAACTGCAGAACAGCAATGCCGTCCTCGACCACATCGATCAGGCTGACCTGACCGCCGTGGCTGGCCAGCCCCGGGTTGATCTCGGTTTGCAGGTAGTAGTTGATGCGCTCGTTGACCGGACTGTCGGCGTTGACCATCGGTACTTTGGCGTTTGGCGCCTTGATGGTCAGCTGGCCGCCCATGCGGTCGGTGGCGTAGTCGACGACCGCATCATCCAGGAAGGCTTCGCTGAAATGATCGATATAAGCGGTGAAGCTTTTGAGCCCCAGCGCAGTGTCTTCGGGTTTTTCTTCGCCCGGTTTGCAGTATGCAATACAGGTTTCGGCGTACTGGGTGCCGGGCTGGGTAATAAAGACGCGGATGCCAATGCCCGGGTGTTCTGCTTGGAGAGCAGATCAGCCAGATAATCGTGGGCGGCGTCGGTGATGGTAATAGCGGTCATGGAAACTCCTCGCAGGCTTGGGCGCAGTTTACGCCAATCATCGCGCCGGACAAAGTCCTAGTATTTTTGTCGGGAAAAGATTCGACAATCGCCCCTCTGTAGGAGCGATGCTTGCTCGCGAAGGTGTGTCAGCTACATTCACGTCGCCTGACACACCTTCGCGAGCAAGCTTCGCTCCTACATGAGGTAGCCTGACTGCACTGGGCGTCGAGTACCAAATAGAAGCCCTTTTGCTGCCAGGCACGTTTGCCGTGGCGTCATAAAACAACCGGGTTGGTACAGCGGCCTGGCTAAGATCACCGTCGTAGACCGAGGTCTTGCTCGCGCCGCGTGCCGCGCCTTCGCCACTGCCCAGGTTGAGCTGACAGGCGGAGTCGTAGCAGGCCCCTGGTCAGGCGGCTACACCAACATGAGCGATATTCATGCAAAACCCGGACATGCTCCAAAAGCGCACAGGTTTGCTATTATCTCGGCCCTTCGTCATGGCCTTACCGAGTAGTCCAAATGTCCGATCGCAGCGTACGCCTTCAAGCTCTCAAGCACGCCCTCAAGGAGCGCATTCTGATTCTCGATGGCGGCATGGGCACGATGATCCAGAGCTATAAGCTTGAGGAACAGGATTACCGCGGCAAACGCTTCGCCGACTGGCCGAGCGATGTAAAAGGCAACAACGACCTGTTGGTGTTGACGCGCCCGGACGTGATCGGTGGCATCGAGAAAGCCTACCTGGATGCTGGCGCCGACATTCTGGAAACCAACACCTTCAACGCCACCCGGATCTCCATGGCCGATTACGGCATGGAAGAACTGGCCTACGAACTGAACGTAGAGGGCGCTCGCCTGGCGCGCAAAGTTGCCGATGCGAAAACCCTCGAGAACCCGGGCAAGCCGCGTTTCGTCGCCGGCGTGCTTGGCCCTACCAGCCGTACCTGCTCGCTGTCGCCGGACGTGAACAACCCCGGCTACCGCAACGTGACCTTCGATGAACTGGTGGAAAACTACACCGAAGCCACCAAAGGCCTGATCGAAGGCGGCGCCGACCTGATCCTGATCGAAACCATTTTCGACACTCTGAACGCCAAAGCCGCGATCTTCGCCGTGCAAGGGGTGTTCGAAGAATTGGGCATCGAACTGCCGATCATGATTTCCGGCACCATCACCGACGCCTCGGGTCGTACCCTTTCCGGCCAGACCACCGAAGCGTTCTGGAATTCCGTGGCCCACGCCAAGCCGATCTCGGTCGGCCTGAACTGCGCCCTCGGCGCCAGTGAATTGCGCCCGTACCTGGAAGAACTGTCGAACAAGGCCAGTACCCACGTTTCGGCGCACCCGAACGCCGGTCTGCCGAACGAATTCGGCGAGTACGACGAACTGCCATCGGAAACCGCCAAGGTCATCGAAGAATTCGCTCAAAGCGGCTTCCTCAATATCGTCGGCGGCTGCTGCGGCACCACTCCGGGCCACATTGAAGCCATCGCCAAAGCCGTGGCCGGTTATGCGCCACGGGAAATTCCGGAAATCCCCAAGGCCTGCCGTCTCTCGGGCCTGGAGCCGTTCACCATTGATCGCAACTCGCTGTTCGTCAACGTCGGCGAGCGCACCAACATCACCGGTTCAGCCAAATTCGCCCGCCTGATCCGTGAAGACAACTACACCGAAGCCCTGGAAGTCGCCCTGCAGCAGGTCGAGGCCGGCGCCCAAGTGATCGACATCAACATGGACGAAGGGATGCTCGATTCGAAGAAGGCCATGGTGACCTTTCTCAATCTGATTGCCGGCGAACCGGATATCTCTCGCGTGCCGATCATGATCGACTCCTCGAAATGGGAAGTGATCGAAGCCGGCCTCAAGTGCATTCAGGGCAAGGGCATCGTCAACTCGATCAGCATGAAAGAAGGCGTCGAGCAGTTCATTCATCACGCCAAACTGTGCAAGCGCTATGGCGCCGCAGTGGTGGTGATGGCCTTCGACGAATCCGGCCAGGCCGACACCGAAGCGCGCAAGAAAGAAATCTGCAAACGCTCCTACGACATTCTGGTCAACGAAGTCGGCTTCCCGCCGGAAGACATCATCTTCGACCCGAACATCTTTGCTGTGGCCACCGGCATTGAAGAACACAACAACTACGCTGTGGACTTCATCAATGCCTGCGCCTACATCCGCGATGAACTGCCCTATGCTCTGACGTCGGGTGGCGTGTCCAACGTGTCGTTCTCGTTCCGTGGCAACAACCCGGTGCGCGAGGCGATTCACTCGGTGTTCCTGCTGTATGCAATCCGCAACGGCCTGAGCATGGGCATCGTCAACGCCGGTCAGCTGGAAATCTACGACCAAATTCCGCAAGAGCTGCGCGACGCTGTTGAAGACGTGATCCTCAACCGTACCCCGGAAGGCACCGACGCCCTCCTTGCCATCGCCGACAAGTACAAGGGCGACGGCAGCGTCAAGGAAGCCGAGACCGAAGAATGGCGCAACTGGGATGTCAACAAGCGTCTGGAGCACGCGCTGGTCAAGGGATCACCACACACATCGTCGAAGACACCGAAGAGTCCCGTCAGTCCTTCGCCCGTCCGATCGAAGTGATCGAAGGGCCATTGATGTCCGGCATGAACATCGTCGGCGACCTGTTCGGTGCCGGCAAAATGTTCCTGCCGCAAGTGGTGAAGTCCGCTCGCGTGATGAAACAGGCCGTAGCCCACCTGATTCCTTTCATCGAGCTGGAAAAAGGCGACAAGCCGCAGGCCAAGGGCAAGATCCTGATGGCCACGGTAAAAGGCGACGTGCACGACATTGGCAAGAACATCGTCGGCGTGGTACTGGGCTGTAACGGTTATGACATCGTCGACCTCGGCGTAATGGTGCCGGCGGAGAAAATCCTCCAGGTTGCCAAGGAACAGAAGTGCGACATCATTGGCCTGTCCGGCCTGATCACCCCGTCGCTGGATGAAATGGTCCACGTGGCTCGCGAGATGCAGCGCCAGGATTTCCATCTGCCGCTGATGATCGGTGGCGCTACCACCTCCAAGGCGCACACGGCGGTGAAGATCGAACCCAAGTACAGCAACGATGCCGTGGTTTACGTCACCGACGCCTCCCGCGCGGTTGGCGTAGCTACGCAGTTGCTGTCCAAGGAACTTAAGGCAGGTTTCGTCGAGAAAACCCGCGAGGAATACGTCGACGTCCGCGAGCGCACCGCCAACCGCAGTGCCCGTACCGAACGCCTGAGCTACGCCGCGTCGATTGCGAAAAAGCCGCAGTTCGACTGGAGCACCTACACGCCGGTCAAGCCGACGTTCACCGGCTCCAGAGTGCTGGATAATATCGACCTGAAGGTGTTGGCCGAGTACATCGACTGGACGCCGTTCTTCATCTCCTGGGACCTGGCCGGCAAGTTCCCGCGCATCCTCCAGGACGAAGTGGTCGGTGAAGCCGCCACCGCGTTGTACGCCGATGCCCAGGAAATGCTCGCCAAGTTGATCGACGAGAAGCTGATCAGCGCCCGCGCGGTGTTCGGTTTCTGGCCGGCCAATCAGGTGCGCGACGATGACATCGAACTCTACGGCGATGACGGCAAGCCATTGGCCAAGTTGCATCACCTGCGTCAGCAGATCATCAAGACCGACGGCAAGCCGAACTTCTCCCTGGCCGACTTCGTTGCACCGAAGGACAGCGAACTCACCGACTACGTAGGCGGCTTCATCACCACCGCCGGCATCGGCGCCGAAGAAGTCGCCAAGGCCTATCAGGACGCTGGCGACGACTACAACTCGATCATGGTCAAGGCCCTGGCCGACCGTTTGGCCGAGGCGTGCGCCGAGTGGCTGCACCAGCAGGTGCGTAAAGAGCACTGGGGCTACGCCAAGGATGAAACGCTCGACAACGAGGCACTGATAAAGGAGCAGTACAGCGGCATCCGCCCTGCCCCCGGTTACCCGGCGTGCCCGGATCACACCGAGAAGGCCGCGCTGTTTGCCCTGCTCGACCCCGAGGCCGCCGAAATGCGTGCCGGCCGCAGCGGCGTGTTCCTCACCGAGCACTACGCAATGTTCCCGGCAGCGGCGGTCAGTGGCTGGTACTTCGCTCACCCGCAGGCGCAATACTTCGCCGTGGGCAAGATCGACAAGGACCAGGTGCAGAGCTACACGTCACGCAAAGGCCAGGAGTTGAGTGTGACCGAGCGTTGGCTGGCGCCGAATCTGGGTTATGACAACTAAGCCTGGCGATCAGCAATAACGCGCCCCTGTAGGAGCGAGGCTGTAGCGGTCCAGTTTTTTTGGACCATTCTGTAGGAGTTTTTAGGCCGCCTGCTGCTCAAACAAAGCAGGCGGCAGATTATTCGAAGCGGTGTGACAACGGCGATGGTTGTAATGGGATATAAAATCCATCACGTCCTTCTCCGCCTCGAAATGGTTTTGATACCCGTTTTC
The DNA here is from genome assembly GCF_002277815.1 of Pseudomonas sp. ERMR1:02. Classification (GTDB taxonomy): domain Bacteria; phylum Pseudomonadota; class Gammaproteobacteria; order Pseudomonadales; family Pseudomonadaceae; genus Aquipseudomonas. The sequence goes on along the minus strand of NZ_NKJI01000002.1, from coordinate 64,890 downwards.
GGGCATCCAGTCATGCTTCAACGTTCTGAAATAACGCTCAACTACAGCATTGTCCCAGCAATTACCCCGCCGACTCACACTATGGACGATCCGTTTTTCCTCCAGGCATGTCGTAAATCGATTAGAGGTGTATTGGCACCCTTGATCTGAGTGGAATAACAGCTGGGGCATTGGGCGACGCAGCGCAACTGCCAGCTCCAGTGCTTTAATAGACAGATCCGTGTCGGCCGTTCGTGAGCAAGCCCATCCCACGATTCTGCGTGAAAAAAGATCCATCACTACTGCCAGATACAGCCAACTTTCTTTCACCTTGATGTAGGTGATGTCGCCTGCCCAGAGTGTGTTCGGCTGAATCGGGTTGAACCGACGATCAAGTATGTTCGGTGCCGTCACTTCAGGTTTAGTGGAGCGCCGATAGTGGACATAACGGGGCCGGCGCCTGGTAAGCCCAAGGGCGCTTATCAAGGAGCGCATTCGATAACGCCCGATAGAAACACCATCTTTTCTCAGCTCCTTGGATAAGCCGCGAGCACCCAGCGCTGCACGATGTTCCTTATGCAGCTCCCGAATTTTCAGCTCAAGATTCTTGTCGATAACACGAGGCGGCGTAGGCTTACGTTTCGCGTAAAAGCTACTGCGAGGTAAGCCCAAGACCGAGCACATACGTCGAATCGACATTGCCCCTCTAACGCCATCAATCACTTGGTTCGACTGAACAGAACCTTCAGATGAGAGGGCAATTGCTTTTTTAACACTTGGTTCTCGGCCTCGAGCAGCGCCAACTTTGCCTGCAATGACTCGATCAGATCCTGATCCTGGGGCCGGGGGAGCTGCATGAGCCCCGCATGTTCCCGGCGCCAGTGCAGAACCCACCGGCGTAAAGCTGTGGGGCCCACTCCCGTAAGCTCACAGGCTTGAGGTATGGAGCATTTCATCTCGACAACCAAGCGAATGGCTTCTGCTTTTTCCTCGGCGTTAACAACCCGATATCCCATGATGCTTCCTTAGGTCGATACTCCTACATCATGGTCCAAAATCATTGAGCCACAACAGGCTTGCCCGCGAAGAACGATGACACGGTCTCCCTGTGAGACCGTGGTGCCTTCTTCGCGGGCAAGCCTCGCTCCTACAGTTTTTTCCTCCCCCCAGAGAGGCACGCCGTGGATTGTCTATGCTTACCTCTCACACATTCGTGACGAGGGATTTATGGACGATCCAGTCGACAACAAACCGCCAACCTTCTGGCAGATGCTGCACAGCGTCTTGGCTGCGGCGTTCGGGGTGCAGAGCGGGAAGAACCGTGCGCGGGACTTCACCCATGGCAAGCCGAGTCATTTCGTGATGCTGGGAATTCTGTTCACGGTGGTGTTCGCCTTGACGCTCTACGGCATCGTGCAGCTGGTGGTGCATCTGGCAAAGGTTTAGTGCATCAGGGTTTGCAGGCTGAACGGGTAACGATACGAAGTCGGTCGTCCCTTGGCCGAGAGCTTGTGAAAATCCACACCGAAATCCTGTGCGGCGCCCATCGCCAGCAGTCGCCTGGCTTGTGCCCGGTCAATCAGCTGCAATAGCGCAATCTGTCGGTCGCGACCGCCGTACTGGCTGATGTCGACGCCGTCGTCGTAGTCATGCAACTGCACCAGCGCCCAGCCACCCAGGCTGAAGTGCCCACCCAACAACACGCTCAAACGGTCGTCCAGCAACGCGTTCAACGCTGCCGGCGAGCTGTTGATGGTACCGAACAACGCATCCTTGCCCGGTTTGCCCCCCGACTCTTCAAAGGCCCGCATCACACCGAAGGCCATTTCGTCATTGGCTGACCAGATCAGTGACGCCTGCGGATAGCGTTTGAACAACACCTTGGCCTGTTCATACGCCCGTTCCCGGGTCCAGCCGCCGTATACCAACTGGCGCAGGCGCACTTCAGGGTGCTCGGCCAATGCCCGGCGCATACCCTTTTCACGCAACTGCGCAGAAGGCGTGATTTTCAGCCCGGAAAACGCCAGCAGGTCAATGTACTGACCAGGCGCAACGGGAGGGTGCAAGCGGATCAGTTCCTTGAGCATCAGGTAGCCGCCCTCCTCGTCGTTGGGCACAAGGCTACCCACCCAATCGGGGTATTTGTCGGGCCGGGCGCCAAGTAGTCGCATCTGATCCGGGGTCAGGGCGTTGTTGACGATAAACAGCTTCACTCCGCTGCCCTGGGCCAGGCGCAGGATCTCGGGAGCGATGTACTGCTCGTTGACGAACACCAGATAGTCAGGCCGTTTTGGCCCCTTCAGGGCTTCGCGCGCCTGCTTGATGGCGATCTCGGAGTCGCGGTCGGAATACTCGATGCGCAAATCCATGCCGAGGTCCTTGGCCGCCGCCTGCATGAATTGCGAGTAACTGACCCAGAAAGCTTCTTTGGTGTTTCCCGGGTTGAGGAACAGCACCGACGCCGCCTGAGCGCAAGGTCCCACGACCATACCCAGCGCCAGCAATACGCCACACAGAAACTTCAACATTAGTCGTCCGAGCCCCCGGAAATTCGCCGCGCATTATAGCCAGCGAACGCCCGAAAAACGGCGTTTATTACGGTTTTTGTCCGACCATCGTCGGAACGAGACCCGGACATGTCGGTTATTGATGACTGACCCAAAATATTGCCGTGCTGACGACCAGAATGATCAGGAACAGAATCGCCCAAGCATCGACCGTACTATCGCTTTTCCTTGCTTTGGTTGGGTTGCTCATTGCATCGCCTCTTGTCGGTTTTATCGGTGATTGCATAAAGACTCGACCAGAGTTAAGACGATGATTGCCCGCACGACAAATGTGGGTTAGCTGACAACTATTCTCGTTAGGCGATTTGGTTCTTTGCATATATTCAAACATCACTTTTGCGCATAACTGCAAACTGGTATCTTGCCCCGGCTCCGTAGGGAGTGCGCGGCCGTGCGCGCAGAATTGCAGAGGTTTCATCGGACAACCAGCAAGCAAATAAACGCCGCTGTATCCGAGCGACCCAAGCCTGAGAACAGGACTTATATGTACGTATACGACGAGTACGATCAGCGGATCATCGAGGACCGCGTCAAGCAGTTCCGTGATCAGACCCGACGCTATCTGGCAGGCGAGCTGAGCGAAGAAGAATTCCGCCCCCTGCGCCTGCAGAACGGGCTTTATATCCAGCGTTTCGCGCCGATGTTGCGTGTTGCGGTGCCTTACGGCCAACTGACTTCGCGCCAGATGCGAATGATGGCCAAAATTGCCCGTGACTACGATAAGGGCTATGCCCACATCAGCACCCGGCAGAACGTGCAGTTCAACTGGCCGGCCGTGGAAGACATTCCAGACATCCTGGCTGAACTGGCCACCGTGCAGATGCACGCGATCCAGACCAGCGGCAACTGCCTGCGCAACGTCACCACCGACCAGTTCGCCGGTGTCGCTGCAGACGAGTTGATCGACCCGCGTCCATGGTGCGAGATCGTCCGTCAGTGGACCACGTTCCACCCGGAATTCGCCTATCTGCCGCGTAAATTCAAGATCGCCGTCAACGGTTCGACCGCCGACCGCGCTGCCATCGAAGTCCACGACATCGGCCTTGAGCCGGTGCACAACGCCGCTGGCGAACTGGGTTTCCGTGTCCTGGTCGGTGGTGGTCTGGGCCGTACACCGGTGGTGGGCGCGTTCATCAATGAATTCCTGCCATGGCAAGACCTGTTGAGCTACCTCGACGCCATCCTGCGTGTTTACAACCGCTATGGCCGTCGCGACAACAAATACAAGGCACGTATCAAGATCCTGGTAAAAGCGCTGACGCCTGAAGTCTTTGCGCAAAAAGTCGATGCGGAAATGGAGCACCTGCGCGGTGGCCAGACCACATTGACCGAAGCCGAACTGCATCGCGTCGCCAAACACTTCGTCGATCCGGACTACAAGGCCCTGGACAACCAGAGCGCCCAACTGGCCGAGCTCGACAAAGCACATCCGGGTTTCGCCCGCTGGCGCAGCCGCAACACCCTGGCGCACAAGAAGCCAGGCTATGTGGCCGTGACCCTGTCCCTGAAGCCGACCGGCGTTGCGCCGGGCGACATCACCGACAAGCAGCTCGACGCCGTCGCCGACCTGGCCGATCGCTACAGCTTCGGTCAAATGCGCACCTCCCACGAACAGAACATCATCCTGGCCGACATCGAACAGGACAAGCTGTTCACCCTGTGGGGCGAGTTGCGCGAGAAAGGTTTTGCCACACCGAACATCGGCCTGCTGACCGACATCATCTGCTGCCCGGGTGGCGACTTCTGCTCCCTGGCCAACGCCAAGTCGATCCCGATCGCCGAATCGATCCAGCGCCGTTTCGATGACCTGGACTACCTGTTCGACATCGGCGAACTGGACCTGAACATTTCCGGTTGCATGAACGCCTGTGGTCACCACCACGTCGGTCACATCGGCATTTTGGGGGTGGACAAGAAAGGTGAAGAGTTCTATCAGGTTTCCCTAGGCGGCAGCGCCAGTCGCGACGCCAGCCTGGGCAAGATCCTCGGCCCGTCCTTTGCCCAGGAAGCCATGCCTGACGTGATCGAAAAGCTGATCAACGTGTACATTGAACAACGTACCGAAGACGAGCGTTTCATCGACACCTATCAGCGTATTGGCATCGACCTCTTCAAGGAGCGCGTCTATGCAGCGAATCATTAAGAACAACGAAGTCGTCGACGAAACCTGGCACCTGTTGCCCAAGGACTTCAACATCGACGAAATCACCAATTGCGACGATTACATCGTCCCGCTGCAGCTGTGGCGCGAACACAGCCGCATGCTCCTGGCCCGCGATGGCGGTCTGGGCGTGTGGCTGGATGCTGACGAAGAAGCCGAAGAGATCGGTGAAGACGTGGCGAATTTCCAGGTCATCGCCTTGAACTTCCCGGCTTTCACCGATGGCCGCAACTACTCCAATGCCCGTCTGCTGCGTGACCGTTATGGTTTCAAAGGCGAACTGCGGGCGATTGGCGATATTTTGCGCGACCAACTGTTCTACCTGCACCGCTGCGGGTTCGATGCATTTGCGATCCGCGCCGACAAAGACCCGTACGAAGCCCTGGAAGGTCTCAAGGACTTCTCGGTGACCTACCAGGCCGCCACCGACGAACCGCTGCCGCTGTTCCGTCGTCGCTAAAATCGCCGTTTTTGTGTAGGAGCGAGCTTGCTCGCGATGGTGTGTCAGTCGGCACTGATGTGGCTGACACCCCTTCGCGAGCAAGCTCGCTTCTATAGCGGTTGATTCTCTCCCACCGGAAACGGTTGCCCCACCGCCACCCAGTTGGCGTAAAGGCTTGCGCGGTCTTCCATTGCCGTGAACACGACAAACGGGTTGTCAGCTGACGCCAATGCCCGGGGAACTACCTGTACCAAGCGCTCCCACAGCTCAACCGATGCATCCGCAGCATTCAAGAGTTGCCATACCCGCGCCTGAAGGTCCAGATAACCGACCAGGAAATCCGGGGTAAGGGTTAGTGCATTGATGGTCCCCAAAAACCGCAAACCGGAACGTTTAAGCGCTAATCGATGCCATATCTGCAGCCGGGCTTCTTGCTGATCTGCTGCAATGTCGCGCAACCACACAGCCGGATCTGAATAGCTAACACCCGGACTGTTCAGCCACAAGTTGATGCCCGTTTGTTCCCGATGCCTGATCAGCCGTTGCAAGGTGTCCTCATCGGTCAACGGGTTGCCCCTCAGCAGTACGCGGTCTCTGGCGATGGCCTGATTCAGGACTGCCTGCGGGACACGACGAATCTGATTATTACTCAAATCCAGGGCCGTCAGGTAAGGCTGATCCATTATCCCGACCGGGCAAGTGGTGATGCCCGTATCGTTCAGTCTCAGTGATCGCAATTGGTTCATTCCCAGCACTACAGGGGGCACGCCCAACGGGTTATCGCTCATATCCAGTGATTGCAGATTAACCAGCTGACTCAGTTGCCCTGCCGTTTGTTCGCGCAACGTCAATCGTGTGGAGCGCAAATTCAAAGTAGTGAGGTGCTGCAACTGGGGGATTGTTGCCGGCAGTACACTCTCCAGCTCCCCGGCCAAGTTAGGCACTCGCAAGTCTGTGTCTTGCAGGTTCAAGGTACGCAGGTTCGGGAAGCAATCCAGAAAGCCATTCAGAGTCTGCCTTTCGAATAAATGGACGTTATTGAGATTGAGCCCCACCACGTCATTGAACCGGACATTCAGCATCGGCAATCGATGGTAGTCTTCGTGGCTCATGTTCATGGTGAAGCCGCCCACATGATCCCCTGAGTAATGGCTATCGTGCTGTGGCGCCCGTTTTTGCCAAATGGCAATCAGTTCATCAGCCAACTCGCCTCTGGTGTCGCGTTCATACTTGATCGTGTCCTCAAGTATCTGGACGTTACGTAGCGCAAGTTGCTCAAATGTAAATCCCTGAGCCTGCGGGGTACCTGGTTCCAGGAAGGGGACATCCATGTCGTCTATATCCAGCCCCACTTCATCGATCCAGGTGTCCAGCTCCGTACACAGCTGCTGCAGCAACTGCTTTGATCGGTCGATATGAGCCTCAAGGCCGTTACCCAGTTGTTGCAACATCGCATCGGCGTGCTCATTGGAAAGCTCGGGATAGATCTCCCGGATTTGCAACCTCTTCACCTCGTGCGTAAAGGCTCCATCTTGATGGGTGTCCGGAAAACCACCCCCTCTTAATCCCTGCGGATCGAAGGGCAACCTGGAGTCCATTCTGGCCAGCCCGACGACCAGCTCTGAGCGGGATAACGTCCGGTCGGCGATTTTAAGTTTCAACTCATTGGCCGGGTCACCGGATATCAGCCCCAACGCCGAACGCTCATCCGTGGAAAGAACTTCGACCACCGCCTCGTAAAAATTTGTCGTTGCAGCGTCATTGGATAGGTAGTGTGCGCCCGACTTGATCACGACCCGGCAATCAGGTGTATCCAGCGGACCGATACGATCCAGCACTTGAGCTCCAGGCGAACCGTCGTGTATTTCGATCCTCAGACCTTTCGGCCAGCCAGGCAGATTTTTCAGCGAGTGCAGGGCCAGGGTGTCCGACTCGGGATTGGCGATCGAGCGCAGATAAAGACCTTCATAAGCACGATTGAGGCGCACATGTTGCTGGTATTGGCGAGCCTTGCTATCCAGCTGTCTGAACACTTGCCTCGCTTGGGCAGTATCGGGCAGCACCCTGAGGTCAATGCCGTAACGGTCGAGCATCTGTTCGACGGCAGCTTTGGGCAAGTCGGGATATTGCCGTTGAAAAAACCGCACCCATTCGTGCTCCGACTTTTGCAGTGCCTGGTAACGAGCACTGAACAACTCGGCGGGTGTGCCTGATGGATCAATCAGCCGCGAAACCTCCTGATCGATCCTGAAGCGGTCAACGGTATCAGCCAGCAAAGGGGTCGGTGCTCGCCCGGCCTGCATCAGTCGCAGCATGTCATCATCGACTGCGCTGACCTTGCCAATCTGTGCGAGCACCTCATCACTGAAAGTACCTGCCGGGGCACCGACGCCGCGCAAAAGGTCGACACGGGTCGGCATCGGCAGTATTGGCGCTTTGTTCACGGCTGATTCGGAAACTTCCGTGCCGTGGTGTGCTGACGATTCGCCGCCGGCATGCTCTGCCTTGGCCAATGCAACCTCTCCAGCCCCTCGCGACTGATCGAAGCAACACCCGCAGCCAACGGCAGTGCATTCAGCAAACCGAACACTGTGCGGCTCAAGCCCTGAGAACGCTCGCTGGCGGTCTCACCGTTGACGATCTGATCGAGGCCGTAGCCGGCGTCGATAAGCCCGGCCAAGGCCATCAAGCCCTCTCCTCCCGGCACAAACAACGCAAGGGGACCGAACTGGTTCACCCACTGGACAATCGGTTCAATGACAGCGCTCAAATTGTCGCGGTTGACCTGAGCATCATCGCGGATGGTTTCGACACTGGCCTGTGCAGCCTGTTTCATGGTCAGCACAAGCTGCGCAAAGGGATCGGTGCCAGAGGGAGGCAGATCGAATCCGATGTAGTCGGCAGGGTCCCAGTATCCATCGTTGTTGAATAAACCGGCTTCTTTGGTCAGCCGATGCTGATCCGGGTATTGCGCCATGCCATCCAGCGCAGTAAGCACGCCGGCGTGAAACGTGCCGTCACGGCGATCTTCATCGGCAAAGTGCAAGGCAAACGCCTGTTTTGTGTCGACAGCCCTGCCCTGATCGACAATCCATCGGCGCAGGTGAGCGTTATCGGTAAATTCATGCAAGGGTGAGGAGTTGCCCGGGACATACAACAGAACTCTGCCACTGGCCCGTTCCCGGAAGCACCAGATATCCGTTGCGGTATACCGATAGAGCCTCAACCTGCTTGCCTCAACCTGCGAGGACAGGCGGGTGGGCGCTTGCAGTTGCGCGATTTTCAGCAGGTCCCATGTCTGGTCAGGCGGTAAACCCGCCGCCTGCATGGCCAGTTCCAGACCTTTTTGAGAAAGGCTGTTTTCTTGATATTGCAACCAGGCCGTCATGACAAAAGCGGCTTTGGTCGATGTTCTCATAGCGTAAGGCCTGACATTGGTGATCGCCTCATCAGATGGCCATGCCTTGTCGACATAGGCTTGGTACAACTCCTTGAAAAACAGCTTCCATACCCAATCCTTGAAGTCGGCAGGCCTGAGACCGATCTGTGTCTGCGGCCCATAGGATTGCGGAATTGTGCGGCGATAAATGCCTTCATAGGTCTTGTGATTGCCGCTGCCTTGCTCGGCGAAAGCGTCGACATTTTCGACGATCCGAACCGGCGGTCCGACGTCCGGCGGTGTGTACAAACCGAAGGCGGTCTCACCGAAACGCCCATCTCCCACGGTCTGGTAATTGGAAAGCAGCGTTTGTACCAGCGTTCGCGAACTCGCCACTTGCCCTTGCTCAATGCCGTTCTGCGCAGGATGGCCCCTGTAATCGTAATCCAGGGTAACCAGCAAGGCTGACTGCGGATCAATGCCCGCGCCCCACTTTCCTTGATCAACTGTTCGCCAAACTGAGCGGGGTTTTGTGGAAGCGCGGTGTCGACGACTGTTTTCAGCTCGTCACGCATGGGTGGTGGTGATGCAGGGTGCGGATGGGAGATGTGGTCGTCAGAAAACTCGTTCATTTTGCAGTCCGTTGCAGATTGAGGAATGTCACCCTAACCAATCTGAGCGCTCTGCAACGTGGGAGTGATCGACAGCGATTTTAGGAAAGTTCGCTGTTTCCAGACGGAAACGGTGGTTGCCTGTAGGAGCGAGCTTGCTCGCGAAAAATCGAAAGGCGCCGCAGAGCATCTGCTTTTCCGCGTTATCGTTCACGATCTTCGCGAGCGAGCTCGCTCCTACAAAGGGTGTTACCAGAAACGCTGCTGGGTCAGTCGGCTCCACCAGTTCAGCAATACCCGATCGAGCGAACCGCTGGCCGCCATGCCGATGCGCTCCGGCAGGCTTTTGCGTTCGGCGTAGTGCAAATGATATAGCTCAGACTGCTTGGCGCGTTCGGCGAGGTATTCGTCGCTGGTCTTGAGTTCGTCGACCAGTTGCTTGTCCAGTGCGGCAATGCCGAGCCAGATTTCGCCGGTAGCCACTTCGTCGATGGCCAGTTGCGGGCGATAGCGGGAAACGAAGTTCTTGAACAGTTGATGGGTAACGTCCAGGTCTTCCTGGAACTTCTCCCGGCCCTTCTCGGTATTTTCGCCAAACACGGTCAAGGTGCGTTTGTATTCGCCGGCGGTCAGGACTTCGAAGTCGATGTCGTGTTTTCTTAGCAGGCGATTGACGTTAGGCAGCTGTGCGACCACGCCGATCGATCCGAGGATCGCAAACGGTGCGCTGATAATCTTCTCGCCGATGCACGCCATCATGTAGCCACCGCTGGCCGCCACTTTGTCGATGCAAACGGTCAACGGCACGCCAGCCTCACGGATGCGTGCCAGTTGCGAAGATGCAAGACCGTAGCTGTGGACCATGCCACCGCCGCTTTCCAGGCGTAGCACCACTTCATCCTTGGGCGTGGCAAGTGTCAGCAGCGCGGTGATTTCGTGACGCAGGCTTTCTGTGGCCGATGCCTTGATGTCGCCATCGAAATCAAGCACGAACACCCGGGGTTTGGCTTCGGGCTTTTTCTTTTGCTTCTTGTCGGACTTGCTCTGGGACTTGCGCAAGGCCTTGAGCTGATCCTTGTCGAGCAAGGTTTGCTCCAGGCGTTCGCGCAGCCCTTTGTAGAAATCATTGAGCTTGCTGACCTGCAACTGGCCGGCCGATTTGCGTCGACCTTTGCTGCGCAATGCCGCAAAACTGGCCAGGACCACTAGAATGGCGATCACCAGGGTCACGGTCTTGGCCAGAAAAACGGCGTACTCGGAAAAAAACTCCACAGGGACTCCTTAAACAATGCACGGCATGAGAGCGCGCGGGATACCTCCAGCATACCCATGCGCCGGCCTTGCGGCCAGCCGTGAAAGCTCTGGCAACAGGCCTGTAACGAGCATTTCAAACAAGCGTATGTTTTTTCATTGACAGCTCATCGCCATCCTCATAACCTCGCCGAACCTTCAACGTACCGGGACGACGCGGACGTGGGCAGCATCTATTTGATTCGACATGGCCAGGCCTCCTTTGGTGCAGACGACTACGACGTCCTGTCGCCCATCGGTATTCGCCAGGCAGAAATTCTCGGCCAGCACCTGGCCGAACTCGGTCTGAGCTTCGACCGTTGTCTGTCGGGCGACCTGCGCCGCCAGCAACATACGGCCAATAGCGCGCTGGAGCAATTCGCTGCCGTGGGCCTGCCGGTACCGATCCTGGAAACCGACTCCGCCTTCAATGAATTCGACGCCGACGCGGTGATCCGTGCGCTTTTGCCGGCGATGCTGCCGGATGAACCCGATGCGCTGAACATCCTGCGCAACGCTGCGCAGAACCGCGCCGAGTTCCAGCGTATCTTCGCCCTGATTATCGAACGCTGGCTTGCCGGCACCTACGACACGCCGGAGCTGGAAAGCTGGCTGGGCTTTGTCGAGCGGGTTCGGGCCGGGCTGCACAGAATCCTCGAACAGGCCGATAACACGCAGAAAATCGCTGTGTTCACCTCAGGTGGCACCATTACCGCCCTGCTCCACCTCATTACGCAAATGCCTGCCAGACAGGCCTTTGAACTGAACTGGCAAATCGTCAACACCTCGCTCAACCACCTGAAGTTTCGTGGTCGCGAGGTGGCCCTGGCTTCCTTCAACAGTCATGCGCACCTGCAACTGCTGAAGGCCCCGGAACTCATCACGTTTCGCTGAGTCCGGACTATTGTGACCCTGGCTGTAATCACCCAGCTCTTATTACCCAGCTCTAATTACTCAAGAAAGGATCGAACCATGACCTCCGTAGCTGATGCCGTACAAGCAATGAAAGCCAAGTTCAACCCAGCCGCTGCTGCCGGTCTGGACCTGGTCTTCGGTTTCCGCATCGACGACACCAAGAACTTTTCCCTGATCGTCAAGGACAGCACTTGCGAGCTGCAAGAAGGCGAGAACCCAGACGCCCAGGTGACCCTGGTGATGGACGGCGAAACCCTGGAAGGCATTGTCAGCGGCGAAACCGACGGCATGCAAGCGTTCATGGGCGGCAAACTGCGCGCTGAAGGCGACATGATGCTGGCCATGAAACTGTCCGAGCTGTTCCCGGCCTAAGACGACGGCTCCCTGCTTCGGGAGCCTCTCTGGCTGCACACGAATCCCGCCCCTTGTGGCGGGATTCGTCGTTTTCGGCGGCGGGAAACGGCCGGTTATGGATTTGCCGTCTATATTCCATCTGGCCGCATGCGTCAGCCATCGGCTGTTTGTCCTCACTCAAGTTGCGCAGAGCACTGGCATGAGCCCAACTGACGATATCAACAGTTTCAATTGCCGCCACGTACTGCAAGAGCATTACGCTGGCGCTGTCGGTGCCTGGGTCAGTCCGCTTTCCGCAGGGAGTAAAACCATGCCAGAAGTACCCGCCGACCTCATTCTGTACAACGGACGCCTGCACACTGTCGACCGCAAGAAACCCCAGGCCAGTGCCGTCGCAATCAAGGACGGTCGCTTCGTGGTGGTCGGTAGCGATGCTCAGGCCATGGCCTTGCAAGGCCCCGCTACGCAAATCATCGACCTGCACGGGCGCACGGTGATTCCCGGCCTCAACGACTCGCATTTGCACCTTATCCGTGGCGGCCTCAATTACAACCTCGAATTGCGTTGGGAAGGCGTGCCGTCGCTGGTCGATGCCTTGCGCCTGCTCAAGGAACAGGCTGACCGCACGCCAACACCACAGTGGGTGCGAGTGGTCGGTGGCTGGACCGAATTCCAGTTCGCCGAAAAACGCCTGCCCACCCTCGACGAACTGAACAAGGCAGCGCCCGACACCCCGGTGTTTGTCCTGCACCTCTACGACCGCGCCCTGCTCAACCGGGCCGCATTGAAAGTGGTGGGTTATACCCGCGACACGCCAAACCCTGCGGGCGGCGAAATCCAGCGCGATGCCAATGGCGACCCCACTGGCATGCTGATCGCCCGGCCCAACGCGATGATTTTGTACTCGACCCTGGCGAAGGGACCGAAGCTGCCGCTGGAGTACCAGGCCAATTCGACCCGCCAGTTCATGCGCGAACTCAATCGCCTGGGCGTCACCAGTGCGATCGATGCGGGCGGCGGCTATCAGAACTATCCGGACGACTATCAGGTCATCCAGCAACTGGCCAAGGATCAACAGCTCACGGTGCGTATCGCCTACAACCTGTTCACCCAGAAACCCAAGGAAGAACTGACCGACTTCAAAAACTGGACCAGTACCTCCCGTTACGGCCAGGGCGATGACTTCCTGCGGCACAACGGCGCCGGGGAAATGCTGGCGTTCTCCGCCGCCGACTTCGAAGACTTCCTTGAACCGCGCCCGGATCTGCCGGCCAGCATGGAGCAGGATCTGGAACCGGTGGTCCGCCATCTCGTCGAGCACCGCTGGCCGTTCCGTTTGCACGCCACGTACAACGAGTCGATCAGCCGAATGCTCGATGTGTTCGAGAAGGTCAATCGCGACATCCCGTTCGATGGCCTGCCATGGTTTTTCGACCACGCCGAAACCATCACCCCGCAAAACATCGAGCGGGTCAAAGCCCTTGGCGGCGGCATTGCGATTCAGGATCGCATGGCGTTCCAGGGTGAGTATTTCGTGGACCGTTACGGCGCCAAAGCAGCCGAACATACACCGCCCATTGCCCGCATGTTGGCCGAAGGTATTCCAGTGGGTGCCGGCACCGACGCCACGCGGGTGTCGAGCTACAATCCGTGGACTTCACTGTACTGGCTGGTCAGCGGGCGCACCGTCGGTGGGTTGGCGTTGTACCCGCAAGGCTTGAGCCGCGACACCGCGCTGGAGCTGTATACCCACGGCAGCGCCTGGTTCTCTTCCGAGCAAGGCAAGAAAGGCCAGATCAAGGTCGGGCAACTGGCGGATCTGATTGCGCTGTCGGCGGACTATTTCCACATCGAGGACAAAGGCATCAAGGACATCGAAGCGGTGCTGACCATTGTCGATGGCAAGATTGTCTACGGTAGCGTCGAATTCGAAAAACTCGGGCCGCCGCCGATTCCGGTGGTTCCCGAGTGGTCGCCGGTGGTCAAGGTGCCGGGGCATTGGAAGCCGCAGGCGCCGCTGAGGGCGCAGGTTCATCAGTGCGTCGGGGCGTGTGCGGTGCATGCGCATAGTCATGAACGGGCGAGATTATCGAATGCGCCGGTCAGCGACTTCCGCGGGTTCTGGGGGGCGTTTGGCTGTTCGTGTTTTGCGTTTTAACCGGCGATCTCGCAAACACAGATAACCAAATGTGGGAGCGGGCTTGCTCGCGAAAGCGGAGTGTCAGTCGACATTGATGTAGCTGACCTTCCGCTTTCGCGAGCAAGCCCGCTCCCACATTGGATCTGCATGGGGTCGAAAATTTGTGATCAAGATTGTAACAATAAAGCCACCAACGCGCTCCACCCGGTCTGATGACTGGCCCCCAGACCACGCCCGGTTTCCCCATGAAAATACTCATGGAACAACACCAGGTCGCGGCTGGCGGGGTCAGCCTGCAATTGGGCGTACGCCACCATCGACGGTCGATTGCCCTCTTCATCGCGCAAAAACAGCTTGGTCAGACGCTGGCTCAGGCTATCGGCAACCTCCTCCAGCGAGGCCAGAAAACCTGACCCCGTGGGGTATTCCACCGAGAAGTTTTGATCGTAGTAACGATGAAACTCGCGCAAGGATTCGATCAGCATGTAGTTGATTGGCATCCACACCGGCCCACGCCAGTTGGAGTTGCCGCCATACAGCCGCGAACCCGATTCCGCGGGCTCATAACGGGCACAGAGCCGATCACCATTGATCTGCGCGTCAAAGGGCAGTTCAGCGAAGGCTTTGGACAGCGAACGAATGCCAAATTCGGAGAGAAATTCAGCCTCGTCGAGCATGCGTTTGAGCAAGTCCTTGGTGCGTTCGCCGCGCAACAGCGCCAGCAGCATCCGGTTGCCTTCACCCGGCTCGGTCCAGCGCGAGACCAGACTGGCAAGATCCGGTCGATGACGCATAAAACCCAGCAGGCGTTCGCGTAATCCAGGCAAGCCCTCGTGCTCGTGCTGCTCCAGCACCTGCACGGCGAACAGCGGCATCAGACCGACGATAGAGCGCAGGCGCAGCGGCTCGTTGACGCCGTCTGGGCGGTGCAGCACGTCGTAGAAAAACCGGTCCTGCTCGTCCCACAAGCCTTCAGCGTCGGAGTCGATTTTATTGATCGCTCCGGCGATATAGAGGAAATGCTCGAAGAACTTCACCGCGATATCGACGTACACAGGGTTGCGTTTGGCCAGTTCCAGGGCGATGCGCATCAGGTCCAGCGCATAGGCGGCAACCCACGCCGTGCCATCGGCCTGATCGAGCTGGTAGCCGGGTGGTAACGTCGTCGAGCGATCGAACAGCGCGACGTTATCCAGACCGAGGAAGCCGCCCTGAAACAGGTTGCGACCCTCGGCATCCTTGCGGTTCACCCACCAGGAAAAATTCAGCAGGAGTTTATGGAAAATCCGCTCAAGGAATCCATGTCCGCTGTCCCGGTCAGCTGCTTGTCCTGCTGATACACGCGCCAGCAGGCCCATGCGTGGACAGGTGGGTTGGCGTCGTCGAAACGCCATTCATAGGCCGGCAACTGGCCGTTGGGGTGCATGAAGCGGTCTTTGACCAGCAGCAACAACTGGTGCTTGGCGAATCCCGGATCGATCAGCGCGAAGGCAACCGCCTGCAAGCCCAGGTCCCACGAGGCGTACCACGGGTATTCCCAGGTGTCGGGCATGGAAACGATGTCGAAATTCGACAGGTGCCGCCAATGGGTGTTGCGAATGTGCGAACGCCCGGGCGCAGGCGCAGGTTGCGCCGGATCGCCGTCGAGCCACTGATTGACGTCGAAATAATACAGTTGCTTGGACCACAGCAATCCCGCCAGGGCCTGGCGTTGTACGTTGCGCGCATCAGGGTCGATGATCGCGTGTTGCAGCGTTGCGTAAAACCCGTCGGCCTCGGCGCGCCGACGCATGAACAGCGCCTGGGCATTCACCCGAGTGGCGCCTGAGGGGGCGAAGCGCAGATAAACGCAGCGACTCTGGCCGCCCTCGAATGCCAATACGAAATGAGCCGCCACCCGCGTTCCGCCGTCACGGCGGATCGCATCGTTAACGCCATCGACCAGGAAGTCGTTGATCCCGTCCTTGAACGGGCCGTTCGCCGCCACACCATCGAGCTTCGGGAAATTGCTCTGGTTTTCGCAGAACAGCCATTCGCAGTCTTCATCGCCCCAGGCACTGGCTTGCCGATCTGCCAGCAGTGGATGCCGGGCCAGAACCCGATCGCCGGCCAGCGTCAGGCTCGGTTTCTGTCCGTCGGCCACCCAGCTCCAGGTGTTGCGCGCCCAAAGCCCTGGCAATACATGCAGGCGCGCTGGCTGGTCGGCGCGGTTGTGCACCGTGACGCGCATGAAAATGTCGTCGGCCGCGTGTTTGGCGTACTCCACCGTGACGTCGAAATATCGGTCGTCATCGAACACGCCGGTGTCGAGAATTCGTACTCGGTATCGGTCAGGCCACGGCGGGCGTTCTGGGCGATCAGGTCAGCGTAGGGAAATTCGGCTTGAGGGTATTTGTAGAGCATGCGCATGTAGGCATGACTCGGCACACCATCGACGTAAAATACAATTCCTTGACGTCTTCGCCGTGATTGCCCTCGCCGTTGTTCAGGCCGAACAGGCGTTCCTTGAGAATCGGGTCACGCTCGTTCCATAACCCCAATCCCAGACACCAGTGCTGAGCCCTGTCGGAAAACCCCGCAAGCCCGTCCTCGCCCCAGCGATAGGCCCGACTGCGGGCATGGTCGTGGGGAAAATAGCGCCAGGCATCCCCATCGGCGCTGTAGTCCTCGCGCACCGTGCCCCACTGACGTTCGCTCAGATAAGGCCCCCATTCGCGCCAGGCATCGGCCTCGCTGCCGACCAGCCGCTGGCCTTCGACAGTGCCTTGAATGTTCGCAGCGGGTTTGGCTGTCATGGTGTGTCCGTTGGGCGAGAGACGGTTGCAGTGTAGTGCCTCGCTTGACTGAACATGTAGCCGCAGGCAAACCTGCGTCCCCCTGTAGGAGCGAGCCTGCTCGCGAAAAACGTCCAGACAACGCGTGCATCCAGGCAGCACGCGTTATCGTTGACGTCCATCGCGAGCAGGCTCGCTCCTACAGGGTCGAGGTATATCCGCTGGTGATGAGTGCTCCTACAATGCGAGCACTTCCCACACCGGCCACCCCATGGACATCGATCTCGCCCGTACCTTTCTGGAAATTGTCCGCCACGGCAGCCTGGCCGCGGCTGCCGATAAGCTCCACGTCACCCAGACCGCGATTACCGCGCGGGTCCAAAAACTCGAAAGCCAGCTGGGCAGCACCCTGTTTGTGCGAAACCGCGCTGGTGCCCGCCTGACGCCCAATGGCGAAGCCTTCGTGGTGTATGCCAATCAACTGGTGGAAACCTGGGAAGCCGCGCGACGGGATTTGCCGTTGCCCGAGGGTTATCACGATGTGCTGCACATTGGCGGCGAGGTCAGTCTGTGCAACCCGTTGATGCTCAGTTGGGCCGGCGAACTGCGGAAAAAAATTCCCAGCCATGCCCTGCGCATGGAGATTCGCGACGGTGAAAACCTGCTGCGCCAACTGGAGCTGGGGGTGCTGGATGCGGCGCTGGTCTATCAGCCCGAATACTGGCCGCGCCTGCAAGTCGAGCAGGTACTGGAAGAAAACTCGTTCTCGTACGCTTGCCCGGACGCCCTGATCCCTACGTCTACATCGACTGGGGCCAGGACTTCCGTCGTCGGCACGATGCAGCACTGCCCGAAAAGGCCAAGGCTGCCCTGAGTTTCAATCTCGGTCCATTGGGCTTGCAATACATCCTGGAAAACGGCGGCAGCGGCTATTTCCGCACCCGCGTCGTGCAGAGTTATCTGGAAAGCGGCGTGCTGGAACAAGTGCCCAAGGCCCCGGAATTCAGTTACCCGACCTATCTGGTCTACTCCCGCGACCGCGACTCGCAAACCCTGCAACAGGCTTTCGATTTGCTGCGTGAAGTGATCAACACCGATGACGACTGGTCGCAACGCTGGGACCCGCTGACCTGAGTCCGGTTTGCACCGGATCATGGCAGTTGTGTCCTCAAGGTTCGGCCAGCCAAAACGCCGGGATCGACTAGTCTGCAGGAGATAACAACAACAATAACAACAACAGGTAATTGCAGTGAGGCAGACCACCGAAGCATTTCGCAGCCGTTACCGCGCCAATGTTCATCCACTCTACAACCCGTGGCTGCATGGCACCTTTGTGCTGCTGTTCGGCATTCTGGCCATCGCCGCATTCTGGAGCACCGTGCATCAGGTGCGACCGCTGGAGTGGCTGGCGGTGCCGCTGACCCTGTTGATCTTCAACTGCGGCGTGTACATGGTGCATCGGCACCTGGGGCATCACAAAAAAACCTTCGCACGGATGTTCTACGCCCGCCATGCCGGCGACCACCACAGTTTTTTCGCGCCCGGCCACATGACCTACGACAGCGCCCGCGACTGGCGGGTGATTCTGTTTCCGGCGTGGTTGGTCGTGTTGCATACGCTGGTCGTTACCTTGCCCCTTTGGTGGCTGTTCACCCGATTCGATGCCAACGTCGCCGGGATGGTCGGTGGCTGTCTGGTCCTCGGTTACCTGGCCTATGAGGTGTTTCACGCCTGCGAGCATCTGCCGCCGCACAATCCGCTGACGCGTCTGCCGTGGATCCGCCAGATGCGTCGCCTGCATGAACTGCATCACCGCCGCGAGATGATGCAGGAGCGCAATTTCAACATCGTTTTTCCGTTGATGGATTACCTGTTCGGCACCCTCTACTGGGAACCGGAGCAGGCTACCCCGTACCTGCCGAGAACGCCCATGACCCGCATGCAGCATCAGATCGAGATTGCCGCAAATCCCATCGACGTGCTCGCTTACGCCAGCACCGTGACCCAGTGGCCCCAGTGGCATCCTTCATCCCTCAAGATCAATGGGCAGAAGGGCTCATTGTATGCTGGCGCGCGGTTCGAAGAGGACATCCGGGCTGGCGGACGTGACGGGCATTTAAGCTGGATGGTCGACGAGTATCTGCCGGGGCGGCGCTGGGTCGCTCAGGCCCAAGGCGATCATGGCCTGTCACTGATACTGACTTACGAATGCGAAGCCTGCGGCAATGGCACGCGGTTTGTCCGCACTCTTGAGTATCAGTTCAGCGGCCTCGGGATGCGCATTGCCAATAAATGGCTGCTCAGGCGCCGGATCGATCGCGAGTCGGCCGCGTCGATGCTGGCATTGCGCGAAATGGCGCAAAAACATCTGGCACAGTCAGGAGTCAACGCGTGAAATGGTGAGCATTTACCGAGGATCCATTTCTCCATCGCGCACGCGCTCCGGATCGATGTCCGTGCCATCGCTCTGTTTCGTGGGGATGGCGCCTTCGTTGTTCGGCAATTCATCAATGCCTGGCTCGTCTTCTGGATTGACGGCCGTGCGGCCTGGGCTCAGGGGTTCGGGATGGGTGGGAATCGGATCGTAGCCAGCCTGCTCTTCAGAAGGGAATTTTGCGTCATTCATGTGGCACCTCGCATGGAGCCTTATTGTCGGACTCTGAACATTCGAGGTGCCGGTTTTTATCGCCGTTCCAACTTTTCAGTCACCGGTCGTCGGTGACCCATTGCCGGACTCTTTACAACATCAGGACGACGACTGGAGTTGTCTGACGATCTTGTCCTTGACCTCCAAGCGCTTCGCCTTGAGCTTCGTCACCGCGTCATCGCTGGATTTGGCTTGCTCCGCCTTCACCACCTCGGCATCCGCCTGGGAATACTTGTTGATCAGTGAATCCAATAACGGATCCTTGGTGCGTTTCTGCTGGATTTCTTCCTTTGTGCAACTCAGGTCCTGAAAAAGGTCGTGGGGCACCGGCATGGAACACCTCCGTTTGTTAATCGGTAGCAAACGCGACTGATTGCGTTCGCGAACTATCAGAATGGCCTCGGATGGCAGGTTCTGTCGACCATCTGTCTGACCAGCGGTCCGTTCGTCACCCTCTGGCAAATGCGATCAAACCTTTACCCGGGCGCCAGCCTCCATAGGTTAACGATCACCTCGATCATCTGCGTGGAGAAGTACCAATGGACGGATTTAACTTGCGCAATCTCGCTCTGGCCATCGCCTTGTGTACCAGCATGGGCGCGGCATTCGCGGCGACCTCCAATAACTTTGTCGACAAGGCAGCCGCCGGCGGCATCGCCGAGATCGAGACCAGCCGGCTGGCGCTGGAAAAAAGCCAATCGGCAGACGTCAAGGCATTCGCCAACATGATGATCACCGATCATGGCAAGGCGAACGATGAACTGGCCGCCATCGCGAAAAAGAACGACATCGAAGTGCCGGACAGCACGACATTGGTGAAGCAGGCCAAGGAAAAAATTCTCGACATGCGTGACGAATCCTTCGATGCGGCTTATGCCAACAACCAGGTCAAAGCCCACGAAGACACCATCGAGCTGTTCAAGAAAGAAGCCAATACAGTGACGGACGACAAAACCAAAGGCGCGACAGACTTGAAAGGCTTTGCGCAAAAAATGTTGCCGGGGCTGGAAAAACACTTGGCTATGGCGAAAAAACTCCAGGCTGCCCATCCAGACAAGTAATTTCGTTGATTTAAAAGCAAAAAGTTAAAAGCCGCATCCGGGATGCGGCTTTTTATTGGGCGCAATTACGCGGCCTTAATCGTCGGGCCTTGTAGTTTCGAAGTCGCCACATTTGGCGAGGTACCATCAGATCGCTGATTCATAATGAAAAAAACGGCGCTGAGGCCGACGCCGACTAAAGTCCATAGGCAGCGGATGAAAAATCGCGCCAAAAAGCGACCAACTATTTCATCCAGCAAATGTCACTGACTTTGCACCGGTTATTTTTTAGGGAATCGGCGCATACCCTAAAGGAGCCAAAAATCATGCCGGCACTGCAATCGAGCACACTCGATGCGATGAAAAAAAACCAGACGCAATTGCTTGTCGAATGGACAAACAACCTTGAGGCCAGCGGCGCCACGCGCAACCTCAAAGAGCTGGACTTGAAGCAACAGACTTCGGAGTTTTTCCACCTGCTTCTCTCCGGCCTCGATAAAGGCAATGGCCAGAATGTCGCCGCGCCCGGCTGGGACGAAATTCGCCAGTTCCTCGAAAAACTCTCCCATAGCCGCGCCCTGCTCGGCCACGATTCGCAGCAGACCGCCAGCTTCATCTTCGCGCTAAAAGGCCCACTGTTCGTATTGCTGCAGAATCACTACCAGGACAGCCCGGCAACGCTGGTCGAACAGGTCTGGGGAATTTCCGAATTGCTCGACGCACTAGGCATGCACACCATTCGCACCTTCCAGAAATCCCGCGAATCAGTGATCAAGCGTCAGCAGGAAGAGCTGCTGGAACTGTCGACCCCAGTGATCAAACTCTGGGATGGGGTTCTGGCACTGCCGATGATCGGCACCCTCGACTCGCAACGCACCCAGGTGGTGATGGAATCGCTGCTGCAGCGAATCGTCGACACCGGCTCCGAGATCGCCATTATCGACATCACCGGCGTGGCGACCGTCGACACTCTCGTCGCACAGCACCTGCTCAAAACAGTCACCGCCATTCGCCTGATGGGTGCCGACTGCATCATCAGTGGCGTGCGCCCGCAGATCGCCCAGACCATTGTGCACCTTGGGCTGGACCTGCAAGGCGTGGTAACCAAGGCCAACCTGGCCGATGCCCTGAAACTGGCCCTGACCCGGCTAGGACTGTCCATCAGCAAGGCGGACTGAGCCCATGGAGCGCATTCCGATTTTGCAAATGGGCGACTTCCTGCTGGTGACGATTCAGGTCGACATGCATGACCAGCTTGCGCTGACGCTGCAGGACGACCTGTCCGAGCGCATCAGCAAGACCTCCGCCCGAGGCGTGTTGATCGACATTTCCGCCCTCGACATGGTGGACTCGTTCATTGGCCGAATGATCGGGACCATTTCCGGCCTGTCGAAAATCATGGATACCCAGACCGTATTGGTCGGCATGCAGCCTGCGGTGGCGATCACCCTGGTGGAACTCGGCCTGACGCTGCCCGGCGTCAGTACCGCGCTGAATGTCGAGCGCGGGATGAAACTGCTTCAGGATCGAGTACGTGGGCAATGAACGTAGGCAGCAGCGGCACTCATCCGATTCATAGCGAACAGGATGTGGTCCTGGCCCGGCAACTGACGCGCAAGCTCGCCAACGAATGCGGCATGCGCCTGATCGACCTGACCAAACTGGTGACTGCTGTCAGCGAACTGGCCCGCAACACCATGGTGTATGGCGGTGGCGGCGACATGGACTGGCAAATCCTCGACGATCATGCGCGCGTCGGTCTGCGCCTGGTTTTTCGCGACGAAGGCCCGGGCATCGCCGACATCAAACTGGCGATGACTGACGGCTGGACCTCCGGCAAGGGCCTTGGACTGGGCCTGCCCGGAGCCAAGCGCCTGGTGGACGAGTTCGAGCTGGACACCACGCCAGGCAAGGGCACCCGCGTGACGATCACGCGATGGACATGAACATTGGCGGGACGATGACGCTGGTGCTGACGATCGAAGACAGCAGCCAGGTCGGTCATGCACGGCGCACCGCGCAGCAACTGGCGGAAAAAAACGGTTTCGACGACACCGATGCAGGGCGAGTGGCACTGGTAGCCACTGAACTCGCCAGCAATATTCTCAAGCATGCAAGTCGTGGGGAGTTGCACCTGAGGGTCTTGCCCGGTTCGGGTGGCGCCGGCATTGAAATGCTCGCCATAGACCGCGCTAACGGATTTGATTTGCAGGCGTGCCTGACCGATGGTTTTTCCACGGGAGGCACCCAAGGCACCGGACTTGGCGCCGTATCTCGTCAGACTGAGGTGTTCGACGTTTATGCCGACTCACGGGGTGCCGTGCTGCTCACACGGTTGTATCCGCGCCAACACCAGGTCGCGGACCAACGCATCGGCATCAGCCAGCATTCGATGCACAACGATCCTGCCTGTGGCGATGTCTGGCACCTGGCCTTTGACGGGCCGCGCATCAGTGCCCTGGTGATCGACGGTCTGGGCCATGGTGAAGAAGCCGAACGGGCCGCCCGCGTCGGCGAGCAAGCCTTCGCCCGGCAACCGTTTTCATCACCGCTACTGCTGTTGGAAGACATTCACCAGGCCATGACCGGCACCCGTGGCGGTGCCTTGGCCATTGCCCAGTTCGACAGTCACAGTGACACGATGAAATTCGTCGGCATCGGCAACATCGGTGCCTTCCTGATCGCACCGGACAAGTCTCGTGGTCTGGCCTCCCATCCCGGCATCGTCGGCGTCCAGTATCGAAAGGCGCAACCCTTTGACTATGCTCAAGTGAACGGACAACTGTTGATCATGTATAGCGACGGCCTGCAGTCGCGCTGGAACCTGCAGGATTACCCCGGTCTGGTGTATCGCCATCCCGCCGTGATTGCCGCTGTTTTGCACCGTGATTTCTGTCGTGGACGGGACGATGTCACGGTGTTGGTCATTGCTCTGGAGGCCGCCCATGCCTGAAACACCCATCAGTCGGATTGACGATCAAGCGGCGCTGATCGCACAGTTGCAAGGCGAAGCCAACGCCCTGCGCGAAGAGCTGGATGAAACCAACCAGGGCGTTCTGGCGCTGTATGCCGAACTCGACACCCAGGCCGAGCAATTGCGGCAGGCCTCGGATCTGAAAAGCCGTTTCCTGTCGTACATGAGCCATGAATTTCGCACACCACTGGGCTCGATCCTGAGCATCGCCAGCCTGCTGACCGACGAGCTAGACGGGCCATTGAGCCCCGAACAGCACAAGCAAGTGGCCTTCGTCAGCACTTCCGCGCGGGAACTGACCGACATGGTCGACGATCTGCTGGACCTGGCGAAGATCGAAGCCGGACGCATCATCATTTTCCCGGCCTGGTTTGACATGTTCGACCTGTTCGCGGCCCTGCGCGGCATGTTTCGCCCGATTGTCGATGCCACTGCCGTAGACCTGATTTTCGAGGAGCCGGTAGGCTTGCCGCGGTTGTACAGTGACGACAAGAAACTTGCGCAAATCCTGCGCAACTTCATCTCCAACTCGCTGAAGTTCACCACCCGCGGGAAGTCCGGGTGTCGGCACAGATGGAAAACAGCACCCACGTGCGCTTCGCCGTCAGCGACACCGGAATAGGTATCGCGCCCGAGCTGCATGGCGCATTGTTCGAAGACTTTTCCCAGGTCGACTCACCGCTGCAAAAGCGCCTGCGTGGAACCGGGCTTGGTTTGTCCCTGTGCAAACGATTCGCGCAATTGCTGGGCGGCGAAGTCGGGGTTCAGAGCATGCCGGGCGCAGGCTCGACCTTTTTTGTGATTATCCCGCTGGCCATCGCCTTGGAGCCTGCCGATGAAACGTGACATGCGCTTGCTGATCGTCGACGACAACGTCGCCACGCGCTATGCCCTGCGCCGGCGCCTGGAACGTCATGGCTATGAAGTGCTCGAAGCAGGAACCGGCAGCGAGGGCCTGGAGTTGATCAAAAACGTCGCCCTCGACGCGTTGGTGCTCGACGTCAATCTGCCGGACATGAGCGGTTTCGACATCGTGCGCAAACTGCGCGCCGACCCCGCCACCGCCCTGCTCCCGGTGGTTCACGTCTCCGCTGCATCGATCCAGTCCGGTGACATCATCGCTGGCCTCGACGCCGGGGCCGACGCTTACCTGATCCATCCGATCGACCCGGATGTGCTGTTGGCAACCCTGCGCACCTTGCTGCGGGTGCGGGAAACAGAGAATGCCCTGCGGGAAAGCGAAGCGCGCTTTCGCGAGATTTTCTTCAATGTCTCGGCGCCCATCGCAGTGCTCGATGCCAGCCTGAAAGTTCATGAATGCAACCATGCATTCGCCCAACTGATTCAAGACAACCTCGACGCTGACACCTTGCACGAGTGCATTGCCGACGACCAGCTCGCGGTCATCGAGGAACTGCGCCTGCGCCTGGCCTATGGCGAGCGCTGGAAAGGTACCTTGAGCATGCGCGTCCAGGGCGAGATCCGCGAAACCGAATGGCAGATTTCACCCTATCGCACCCCGGAACTGAGCCTGGTATTTGTCGAGGATGTCACCGAGCACCGCCACCGCGAACGCTCGCATCAGGCACGGCTGGACGACGCCACCACGCAGTTGGCCAAGGAAGTGGCTGAACGCGTGCGCACCGAAGCTCAACTGTTGCAGGTGCAGAAAATGGATGCACTGGGCAGGCTGACCGGTGGTATTGCCCACGATTTCAATAACCTGCTTACCGGCATCATCACCAGCCTGGAACTGATTCAGAAACGTGTCGCCGATTCCCGCACAGACAAGGTTCAGTTCTACGCCGAGGCGGCCTTGAACTCGGCCATGAGTGCGGCTTCCCTGACCAATCGCCTGCTGGCCTTCGCCCGGCAACAGCCCCTCGACACCCGGCCCGTGGATATCAACGAACACATCCGCTCCCTCGAAGAATTGCTGGTGCGCACCATCGGCGAACGCATTGCGCTGAAACTGGAACTGACCTCCAAAGCCGCCATCGCGCTGGTCGATCCGATTCAGCTGGAAAGCGCCGTGCTCAATCTGGTGATCAATGCCCGCGATGCCCTGCCACAGGGCGGCAATATCTGGGTCAACACCTATGCCGTTTACTCCCATGGCGACCCGAACCTGGCCGACGGCGCGTATGTCGCGTTATCAGTGCGCGATGACGGCACCGGGATCGAACACAACGTCATCGACAAGGTGTTCGACCCGTTCTTCACTACCAAACCACTGGGCCAGGGCACCGGGCTCGGTTTATCCACCATCTACGGTTTTGCCCGACAATCCGGAGGCGATGCGCACATCCGCAGCGTAGCGCGGCGCGGCACTGAAGTGACCATCATGCTACCGGCCAGCTCCGACCCCACTTCAAGCGCAGTCGAGCCCGCCAACGTTGATCCTCAAGGTGCCGGCGAGCATGTGTTGATCGTCGAGGACACGCCGTCGGTGCGTATGTTCGTGGCCGAAGTGCTGATGGACGCCGGTTACCGGTGCTCACAGGCAGCCGACATTGAAACCGCACTGGAACGCCTGCAGAACGACGAATCCATTGATCTGCTGCTGACCGATGTCGGCCTGCCACGCATGAGCGGCCGAGAGCTGGCCGATGTGGCGCGAGGCTGGCGCGAGAAGCTGCCGATCCTGTTCATGACCGGCTACGCCGAAACCGCGACCAACCGCCAGGTGTTTCTCGGCGATGGCATGGAAATGTTGATCAAACCGTTCCAGATCAATGAATTGCTGGACAAGGTCCGGCGTACCCTCGACGGTGCCTGAATCGATTATCTGCGCTTGATCGTTCCCACGCTCTGCGTGGGAATGCAGCCCGGGACGCTCCGCGTCCCTTTCGCGAGCTGGAACGCGGAGCGTCCCTTGAGGCGTTCCCACGCAGAGCGTGGGAACGATCATCCAAGTACCTTGGCCAAAAACGGCGCTGTGCGGCTCTTCTTGCTTTTCGCCACTTTCTGCGGCATCCCGGCAACTACAATCTTGCCCCCCTGATCCCCGGCCCCCGGGCCAATATCGATCACCCAGTCACTCTGCGCCACCACGCGCATCTCATGTTCGACGACGATTACCGTGTGCCCCGCTGTCACCAGGTTGTTCAACTGTTCAAGCAAGCGGTCAACGTCCCGCGGGTGCAGACCAGTGGTGGGTTCGTCGAGTACATACAGCGTCACCCCGCGCTGGTTGCGCTGCAGTTCGGTAGCCAGTTTGATGCGCTGGGCCTCGCCGCCGGACAGTTCCGTCGCCGGTTGGCCGAGGCGCAGATAACCCAGGCCGATATCGCGCAGCACCTCCAGCGAGCGGCGCACGGCCGACTGATCGGCGAACACGTCCACGGCTTGATCCACGGTCAGTTGCAGCACCTGGGCGATGTTGCGGCCCTGCCAGGTGATTGCCAGCGTTTCGGGGTTGTAGCGGGCGCCGTGGCAGGTCGGGCATGGTGCATAGACGCTGGGCATGAACAACAACTCGACGCTGACAAAACCCTCGCCCTCGCAGGTCGGGCAACGACCCTTGGCGACATTGAAGGAAAACTGCCCGGCGTCGTAACCCGCGGCCTGGGCCTCTGGCGTGGCAGCGTAGAGCTTGCGCACGTTGTCGAACAGCCCGGTATAGGTCGCAAGGTTGGAACGCGGGGTGCGGCCGATGGGTTTCTGGTCGACTTGCACCAGACGCTTGATCGACGCCAGCCCCGCCATGACCTGGCCGCCGCTGGTTTGCGGCGCATCGTCTTCCAGGCTTGGTTCTTCAGGCTCGTTATCGACTGCGGGACGTCCAAGGTGCGCGCCGACCAGTTCCAGTAATGCCTGGCTGACCAGGCTCGATTTTCCTGAACCCGAAACGCCAGTGACCGCCGTAAAACAACCCAGCGGAAACTCGACGCTGAGGTTGTTCAGATTATTGCGGGTGATGCCTTCCAGACGCAGCCAGTCGCTCGGCTGGCGACGGGTTTGCAGTTGGCTGACTTGCTCGGCAAACAGGTAGGCGCGGGTCTGCGAATCGGCCACGTCAGCCAGCCCGGCCGGCGCGCCGCTGTACAGCACTCGACCGCCATGCTCGCCCGCCGCCGGGCCGACATCGATCAACCAGTCGGCGCGGCGCATGGTTTCCAGGTCATGTTCGACCACAAACAAGGTGTTGCCGGCGGCTTTCAAGCGTTGCAAGGCTTCGAACAACGCCTCGCCATCCGCCGGGTGAAGACCGGCCGAGGGCTCGTCCAGCACGTAGATCACCCCGAACAACTGCGATCCCAACTGCGTAGCAAGGCGCAGGCGCTGCAACTCGCCGGACGACAGCGTCGGCGTGCTGCGCTCCAGGGCCAGGTACCCGAGGCCAAGGTCGGTCAGGGTGCTGACCCGCTCCAGCAAGTCCTGGGCGATGCGTTGCGCGGCCAGGCGTTTCTCAACCGACAGGTTCGGCGTATGGCGCACATCCGGGGCATTGGCGTGGCCGCTGGCGCCGTGAGCTACGCGTTGTTCGCGGGCCTCGCGGGTCTGGCTGTGGGTCAGCACTTCACCGGCCTCTTCGCTCTCCTGCAAATACTGCTCGGCCGCCACCGGTTTGAGTACCTCAGCCACTTGCAGCAACGGCATCTGCGACAACTCGCCGATGTCGTAACCGGCGAAGGTTACCGACAACGCCTCGCGCTTGAGGCGTTTGCCTTCACACAACGGGCAAGGGCTGCCGAGCATGAATTGCGAAACGCGCTTCTTCATCAGCGCACTTTGCGAATGGGTGAAGGTGTGCAGGATATAGCGGCGCGCGCCGGTGAACGTACCCTGGTAACTGGGCTCCATCTTGCGTTTGAGGGCGACCCGGGTTTCTTCCGGCGTGAGCCCGGCATACACCGGCACCGTCGGGGTTTCCTCGGTGAAGAGAATCCAGTCGCGCTGCTTTTTCGGCAGGTCGCGCCAGGGAATATCGACGTCGTAGCCCATGGTTACCAAAATGTCCCGCAGGTTCTGGCCCTGCCAGGCCATGGGCCACGAGGCGACGGCGCGCTGGCGGATGGTCAGGCCCGGATCCGGCACCATCAGCGCTTCGCTGACTTCATACACCCGGCCCAGGCCGTGACATTCGGGGCATGCGCCTTGAAGCGTGTTCGGTGAAAAGTCTTCGGCGTACAGCATCGGCTGGCCCGTCGGGTAACTGCCGGCGCGGGAATACAGCATGCGGATCAGGCTCGACAAGGTCGTGACGCTGCCCACCGAAGAACGTGTGCTCGGCGTGCCCCGTTGTTGCTGCAAGGCCACCGCCGGGGGCAAGCCTTCGATCGAATCGACATCCGGCACCCCGACCTGATCGATCAGACGCCGCGCATAAGGCGCCACGGATTCGAAATAGCGACGCTGCGCTTCGGCGTAGAGGGTCGAGAATGCCAGGGACGACTTCCCCGAACCGGACACCCCGGTGAACACCACCAAGGCATCACGGGGGATATCGACGTCGATGTTCTTAAGGTTGTGCTCCCGGGCGCCGCGCACCCTGACCATGCTTGAGGGAGGGGTTAGGGTGCGCTTGGAAGTCATCGGGTCGCCTTGATTGGATAGCTGAAATAAACACCACGATCGCTCCCACGCTGATCACTGATCGTTCCCATGCTCTGCGTGGGAATGCCTCACCGGACGCTCCGCGTCCGCTCTTGGGACGCGGAGCGTCCCGGGCTGCATTCCCACGCGGAGCGTGGGAACGATCAACAGCCTGGAAATTGGGGCTACACCTCAATCAAATGCTTGAGCGGGTTGTAGCTGATTTTCAAGGTGGCGGCGACGTCGAGAATGGCTTTCTCGATGCCATTCAGATGCATGCAGGTCAACTCGATCGCCGCGCTCTGGTTACCCGCCTCGATGTATTCGATCAGCCGCAAGTGTTCGTTGTCGCGACAGGCTTCGTGGCTGTCGTCATCCAGCGCGGCGGCGTACAGCGACGCCCGGGAAATCAGCTTTTGGAACCAGTCCAGCAACACTGGATTGTTCAGGCTGCGGGCGAGCTTGATATGGAACTCACCGAGCAAATGAATCAACCGCTCACGGTCGCCGCTTTGGTGCGCCTCGTCCTCGAGCAACAGGTGATCGCGCAAATCCTGGGTCACGGCGCTGTCGCGGCGGCGGCACAACTCGCTGACGATGCCGATCTCGACCAGACGCCGGGTTTCGAACAGCGAACGGATCTCTTCATCGCTGGGCAACGACACCGACGCGCCTTTATTGGGCTCGGTGGTCACCAGGCCATCGGCCTCCAATTGTTTGAGGGCGGCACGAACCGATGTGCGGCTGACATTAAAAAGTTCAGCCAGCGAGGCCTCGCCCAGCTTCATGCCGGGACGCAGGGTGCGCTTGCTGATCGCCTCGTAAACCCCTTGGTAGACGCGGTCGACCGTGGTTTCCAGTTTCTTTTCCGCCATTCGATGACTCCTTCAGCGCTATGCAACCAGCCCCGGGCGAATGAACAGCCATGAAAAAGGGGGTTGCACGAGCAGGTTAATCCGGGTATTTCTAAATTGCATCCAGATTTTGCATACAATAATTAGAGGAATGCACCATTATGGGTCATACAGTTGCAATTGAAGTGCGAAACGTCTCCAAACGGTATTCCGACGATCCAGGACTGGCTCCAGCACTGGACAACGTCTCGGTCGATATTGCCGACAACGAGTTCTTCACCCTGCTCGGCCCCTCCGGCTGTGGCAAAACCACCCTACTGCGCACCATCGCTGGCTTCGAGCACGTCAGCGACGGTGAAATCCGCCTCGCCGGTGAACCGGTCAATGACCTGCCGCCGTTCAAGCGTCGGGTCAACACGGTGTTCCAGAGTTACGCGCTGTTTCCGCACATGAGTGTTGCGCAGAATATCGCCTTCGGCCTCGAGATGCAGGGTCTTGATCGCAAGCAGATCGCGCAGCGGGTCGATGAAATGCTCGCGTTGGTGCAAATGCAGCATCTGGCCCGACGCAAACCGGCCGAATTGTCCGGTGGTCAGCAACAACGGGTGGCTCTGGCACGAGCCCTGGCGCCGAAACCAAAAGTGCTGTTGCTCGACGAACCACTGTCGGCGCTGGACCTCAAGCTGCGCAAGGAAATGCAGGTCGAACTCAAGCGCGTGCAGAAGGAAGCCGGGATCACCTTCATTTTCGTCACCCACGATCAGGAAGAAGCCCTGACCCTGTCCGATCGCATCGCGGTGATGTCCGCCGGCAAGATCCTGCAGATCGGCACGCCCAATGACATCTACGAACGGCCGCAGCATCAATTCGTCGCCCAGTTCATCGGCGATATCAACTTCCTCCCCGGCCACCTCAAGCGCGGCCAGCACAACGAAAATCTGTTCGTGCCCAGCGGCATGCCGGTGGAAATCCCCTGCCCGGCCCAAGGCATCGACGGCAAGGTGCAACTGGCGTTCCGCCCGGAACGTTCGCAACTGGTGGACCCGGCGCAACCGCACCACCTGCGTGGGGTGATCGAAGCCGTGCTGTACGTCGGCACCGCGACCCTCTACCAGTGCCGCTTGAACAACGACATCAAGGTCATGCTGCGTGAAAACAACGAAGGTCTGAACCGCAATCGCGGGGTCGGTGATCGCGTGGCGGTCAACCTGCCGCCTCACGCCTGCCTGTTGATGGAGGCCTGAGATGAGCGTCAGCAGCACTTCTCCCGCCCTCAACCGCGCGCTATTGCTCAGCCCGGTGGTTCTGACCTTGCTGGCCCTGATCGCCATTCCGCTGGGCATCATGGGCTACATCAGCCTGTTGCCGCGCAACGTCTATGGCGGCGTCGACTGGCAGGCCAACTGGCAATTGCAAAGCTATGTACAGCTGTTTTTCCAGGAAGGATTCGACGGTGAACTGGAACTCAATTGGGTCTATGCCCAGGCGTTGTTGCGTTCGGTGTTCCAGGCCGGCGGCACGACGGTGTTGTGTTTCCTGTTCGGCTTTCCGGTGGCGCTGTGGATGTCGAGCCTGACACCGCGCCGGCGCAACCTGATGGTGTTGCTGATCACCATTCCGTTCTGGACCAACCTGCTGATCCGCAACTATGCCTGGCTGATCATCCTGCGCGAACAAGGATGGGTCGCCCAAAGCCTCAACGCGCTGTTCCCCAGTGCCGGCGGCATCACCCTGCTCTACAACGACTTCGCGGTCAGCGTCGGGCTGGTCTACAGCTTCCTGCCGTTCATGATTCTGCCGATCTACTCGACCCTGGAAAAACTCGACTGGCGCCTGGTAGAGGCGGCCTATGACCTGGGCGCCAATCGCTGGCACGCGTTGCGGCGGATCATCCTGCCGCTGTCGATGCCGGGGGTGATTGCCGGTTCCCTGCTGGTGTTCGTGCCTAGCCTTGGCGCATTCATCACCCCGGCGATTCTCGGCGGCGGCAAGACGCTGATGATCGGCAACCTGATCCAGCAACAGTTCGGCACCGCGCGCAACTGGCCGCTGGGCAGTTCGCTGTCGTTCCTGTTGCTGGGGATTCTGCTGCTGTCTCTGGTGCTTTACGCCCTCTATAGCCGAAGCGCCGCCAAAACTCTTCGTCGGGGAGCCACCGCATGATTGCCCTGCACCTGAAAAAACTGCCGATGACCCGGGAAGTCAGCCTGCTGATCCTGGCCTATCTGTACCTGCCAATCTTCGTCCTGATCGCCTACAGCTTCAACGCCAACCGCTCGGCGACGGTGTGGACCGAGTTTTCGTTCGCCTGGTACGGACGCATTCTGGCCAACCCGTCGATCCAGACCGCAGCGCTGAACTCGATCATCGTCGCCAGCATTGCCACGGTGTGCGCCACGGCGATTGCCTTGCTCGCGGCATTGGCGACCTACCGGCCGTTCTACGGACAGAAGATGGTCGAAGGCGGGATCAACCTGCCGCTGATCCTGCCGGAGATCGTCACTGCCGTGGCCACCCTGCTGTTGTTCATGGCGCTGGGGATCAAGCTCGGTTTGTTGACGGTGATCGTTGCGCACATCGGCTTCTGCATTCCTTTCGCCTACCTGCCGATCCGTGCACGTCTCAATGACCTGGACAAGAGTCTGCTGGAAGCGGCGAACGACCTGTACGCCAACCCGTGGCAGGTGTTTCGCCGGGTGACCTTGCCGCTGCTGTGGCCGGCGGTGTTGTCTGGTTCGGTGCTGGCGTTCGTGGTCAGCCTCGACGATTTCATCATGACTTTCTTCGTTGCCGGTCCCGGTTCCACGACCCTGCCGGTGTACATCTTCTCGGCAATCAAGGCCGGCGTGACGCCGGAGATCAACGCAATCTCGACCCTGATGCTGGTGATTTCCATCGTGCTGGTGGTGCTGGCCTTCTGGCTGGGACAGCGCGGCAAAAACCAATAATCCTGGAGCGTTTGACTCATGAAAAAGAACATCAAAATAAAAAACATGTGTTTCGCAGTCACCGGTCTGGCCCTGAGCTGCTTCACCGCACTCACTGCGTTCGGCGCCCAGGCCGCCGAGCCCAAGGAACTGTTTTTCTACAACTGGACCGATTACTACCCGGTCGACCTGCTGGCCAAGTTCGAAAAGGAGACCGGGATCAAGGTCACCATGGACGGTTACGACAGCAACGAAACCCTGCTGGCCAAGTTGCAGGCCGGTGGCGCGGCCTATGACGTGATCGTGCCGTCGCAGTCGATTATGCGGAACTTGATCAACCAGAATCTGCTGCTGGAAATCGATGCCTCGACCCTACCCAATTTCCAGTACGTCAAACCGGCGTTCCGCGACCCAAGCTTCGACCCCGGCCGCAAATTCTCGGCACCGTACCTGTGGGGCACTACCGGGTTCTCCTATGACAGTGCCCGCGTGCCCGGCGGCAAGCTCGACGATTCGTGGAAGGAGTTTTTCGAGCC
Source organism: Pseudomonas sp. ERMR1:02 (assembly GCF_002277815.1). Taxonomy (GTDB): domain Bacteria; phylum Pseudomonadota; class Gammaproteobacteria; order Pseudomonadales; family Pseudomonadaceae; genus Aquipseudomonas. The sequence goes on along the minus strand of NZ_NKJI01000002.1, from coordinate 31,762 downwards.
GCGCAAGGAGCTGCAAGGCCAACTCGCTGCCCTCGACACTTCCAGCAGCGTGATCAATGCCGCCAGCCATTACCTGAACGTCGACGAATGCTCGGAAAACCCGCAGGACGCCAAGCGCATCCTCGAACTGCTGCAAAAACAGAAGCCGTTCCTGAAGATGTACAGCTCGGACAACACCGTCGACCGCATGGCCTCCGGTGAAGTGATCATGATGCAGAACTGGAACGGTTCTACAGCGCGGGCCACCTTGCAGAAGAGCACCATCAAGTACGTGTATCCGAAAGAAGGCGTGGCGATGTTCCAGGACAACTTCGCTGTACCGAAAAGCGCGCCGCACCCCGGCAACGCGAAGATCTTCATCGACTGGATGATGAAACCGGAAAACGCCGCCGCCGTGTCCAACGCCATCGCCTACGCCAATGGCATCCAGAGCGACAAGCTGATCGACGCCAAGTGGCGAGTCATGGACGCCATCAACATGCCCGACGAATTCGCCTCGCGCCTGCGCCCTGAAAAGGAATGCAGCAACAAGGCGCGGGAACTGCAGGACCGGATCTGGGCGAAGCTCAAGGGCTGATCCGAAACCGAGTCGCGGCCTTCGCGGGCAAGCCTCGCTCCTACAAGTTTTGTGTTGTTCGCAAATGCCGCGTACGGCCTATGACCTGTAGGAGCGAGGCTTGCCCGCGAAGAGGCCCGCCCAAACAACACAAAATTTGAGGTATGCAATGACCCAACCCCGCTGGCTACGCAACGTACGCCCCTACGGCGCGCCCGCCGAAGACCTGCTGATCGAGAATGGCCACTTCACCCAGCGCCGCCCGGCCTCGACCAACGAACTGCTGACCACCGACATCGACGGCCAGAACCAATTGCTCACCGCAGCCTTGGTGGAAAGCCACGTGCATCTGGACAAAACCCTCTGGGGTCAACCCTGGCGCCCCAACAGCGCCGGCCCGACCCTTAAGGACTACATCGCCAACGAGCGGCGCATCCTGCGTGAAGTCGAATCACCTATTGCACAACGCGCCGGTGCCCTGCTGGAAAACTGCATCGCCCGAGGCTCGCTGACCATGCGTTGCCACGTCGACGTCGACCCGGAATTCGGTCTGCGCCATGTCGAAGTCATGCAGCAATTGCGAGAAACCTACCGCGACCTGATCGACCTGCAATTGGTGGTATTCCCGCAAACCGGCCTGATCAGTCGCCCCGGCACCGCCGAGCTGATGCGCGAAGCCATGGCGCTGGGCGTGGAGAACGTTGGCGGTCTCGACCCTTGCGGTATCGACAACGACCCCATCGCGCAACTGGACTTCGTGTTCAAACTGGCCAGCGAGTTTGACCGTGGCGTCGACATTCACCTGCACGACAAGGGCGAGCTGGGTCTGTGGCAGATCGCACTGATCGCCGACTACACCGAGCGCTTCGGGCTTCAAAACCGGGTGATGATCAGTCACGCGTACTGCCTTGGCATGCTGCCGTGGAGCCAGGTCAAACCGGTGGCCGAACGTCTGGCGGCGCTGGGTATTTCGTTGATGAGTTCGGCACCGGCCGATTGCGCCGTACCGCCGTACCTCGCCCTGCGCGAAACCGGGGTGAACGTCTGCCTCGGTTCGGACGGCATTCGCGACGCATGGTCGCCCATGGGCAACGGCGACATGCTGGAACGGGCGATGCTGCTGGCGTTCCGGTTTGACTTGAACAAGGACGACGAACTGGCAGCGGCGTTCGACGCGGCGACGGTGAATGGCGCCCGGGCGCTGGGTTGTGAAGGTTATGGCGTCGAGATCGGGCGGCCAGCGGACTTTTTGCTGATGCCGGTGCAGACCTTGGGCGAAGCCGTGGTTTCGCGGCCGCTGCGCCAGGTTTATCGCGGCGGGCAGTTGATTGCTTGCGGTGGCCGATTGCTGGAAAGCCGCTTGTGAAGCGCATCGGTCTCAGAAGCAGCTGCGTGGTCGGCTTCGACGGCACGCAACATGTGCTCTGGCGTAACGGCGAGGTGGTTTTTGAAGGCTCGCGCATTGCGTTCGTCGGTCGCGATTATGCAGGACCGGTGGATCAGTGGATCGACTACGGCAACGCGCTGATCGGCCCCGGTTTCATTGATCTGGATGCCTTGGGCGATCTCGATTCCACGGTGTTGACCCTGGACAACGGCGACGAACGCGACATGGGCCGGATGTGGTCCGCCGACTATCTGGCGCGCGGGTCACGGGAAAGCTACAGCCCTGATGAAGAGGTTTTCAAATACCGTTACGCCTTCACCCAATTAATCCGCAACGGCATCACTACGGCCATGCCGATCACCTCGATGTACTACCGCGAGTGGGCTGAGACCTTTGACGAGTTTGCGGCGGTGGCCGGCGTAGCTGCCGAGCTGGGACTGCGCATCTACCTCGGTCCCTGCTACATGAGCGGCATGAGTTACTGGCAGGCCGACGGCACGCTGTCCCACCACTGGGATGAAGCCCGAGGCATGGCCGGACTCGATGCGGCCGAGCGGTTTTTCCGGGATTTCGAGGGTGCGAATGGCGGCCTGATTCGCGGTGCGCTGCTGCCGGACCGCATCCAGACATGCACGCCGGCGCTGTTGCAACGCACCGCTGCGCTGAGCCGCGAACTGAACGCACCGATGCGTTTGCATTGCTGTCAGGGCCTCGGTGAGGTGGCAATGGTCGAGCAATTGCGCGGTGCCTCACCGCTGGGCTGGTTGCAGCAGCTAGGGCTTTTGAGCCCTCGCAGTCTGTTGCCCCACGGCATCTACACCCACGGCGATGACGACCTGCAACGGGTGGTGGATGGCGGCGCGAGTCTGGTGCATTGCCCGGTGGTGTTCGCCCGGGACGGCGAGGCGTTGAACTCGTTCGGTCGCTATCGGGCCAAGGGCATCAACTTCGCCCTGGGCACGGATACCTGGCCGGCGGACTTGCTGGACAACATGCGTCAGGGCTTAAACATCGCGCGATTGATGGAGGGCGGCAATTCGCTGACCAGCACACTGGATATGTACAACGCCGCCACCCTCGGTGGTGCCAGGGCCTTGGGCCGCGATGACCTTGGACGTCTGGCGCCGGGAGCCAAAGCCGACATCACCGTGTTCAGCCTGCGCGGTTTGCACCTGGGGCCACTGTTCGATCCGCTGAAAAACCTGGTGTTGGCCGGGCGCGGTGACGACTGCATCGCCAGTTACATCGACGGCCGCTGCGTGATGCAGGACGGTCAGGTCAAGGGTGTCGACTACCCGACCCTGCAACGCCAGGCCCAACAGCAATTCGAAAAACTGATGCGCAGCCACAGCGACCGGGCCTTTGGCCAACCGGACTGGAAACCCTGTTCCAACCGGCCATCCCGTATGCCGACGACTACAGCGCACAGGCGCCACTTTGCGCCATTGATCCACTTCTTTAGAGAACTCTGCCCATGCAAAGCTTCGACTTCAGCCAACTGAGCCCAAGGGACAAGTACAAGATTCTGATCGGCAGCGTAGTGCCACGCCCGATAGCGCTGGTCACCACCGTCGACGGTGAAGGCCGGATCAACGCCGCACCGTTCAGCTTTTTCAATGCGCTCTCGGCCGATCCGCCGATCCTTGCGCTGGGCGTGGAAAACTACGGTGACCAGAGCCCCAAGGACAGGCCCATGTGCGAGACGAGCTGATCGACCCGAAAACCCTGTACATCGACCAACTGGGGCTCGATGCGATCGGGCGGATGGGTGGGCATGGCTATGCGCGTACGCGGGATTATTTCGATTTGCCGACCCGCTCGTTACAGGCGTGGACGGATGCGCCGCGGGTTGGGGAGCGGTTTTGGCCAAAATGACCTGCACACGCCCCCCTGTAGGAGCGAGCATGCTCGCGATGGACGTCAACGATAACGCTGGCAGCCTGACGCCCCGCGGTGTTCAGTCGTCCATCGCGAGCATGCTCGCTCCTACAGGGGACCGTTTGGTTCAGTGGAAGTCCCGGCTGCGCACGCTGATGCCATCTAACAGGGGGCTCAGGTCGCTCAAACGCCCGGCAATCAAGTGCCGCACCTCGCCCTCCTTTTCCCAGCGTCCATCGACCTTGAGCAACTGCGAGCCGACCAGCACCTGCCGCTGTCGCTCGGCCAGGTCGCGCCAGACCACCACATTGACGTTGCCAAACTCGTCTTCCAGGGTGAGGAAGGTCACGCCACTGGCGGTGCCCGGCCGTTGTCGACCGGTCACCAGTCCGGCAACGCTCACCGGCCGTCCATGCTCGACTTCCAGCAGTTCTTTCGAACTGCGACAACGCCGGGCTTTCAACTCGCCGCGCAACAAGGCCAGCGGATGAGGGCCGAGGGTGGTGCCGAGACTGTTGTAGTCGGCCAGCAAATCCTCGCCGACGGTGGGTTTGGGTAGCGCCACCGCGCCCTCCTCCTGACGGGGCAGGCCGGCAAACAGGCCGAGCTGTTTGTGCACCCCCGCCACTTCCCAGCGCGCCCGATGACGGTCACCGGCCATGCCCCTCAGTGCGCCGGCATCGGCCAGTTGCTCCTGAGCTCGGGCGTCGAGTCGTGCGCGCTCGCCAAGGTCGGCGATGTCGGCAAATGCACCCCTGGACCGCGCCGCCTCGATGCGCCGGGCATCGTCCTCGCGAAATCCCTTGATCATTCGCATGCCCATGCGAATCGCCGGTTGTGCGCCGGCAATCGGCTCCAGGCTGCAATCCCAGTCGCTGGCCCGCACGTCCACCGGGCGAATCTGCAAATGATGCCGGCGCGCATCCTGCAGGATCTGGTCCGGACTGTAGAAACCCATGGGCCAACTGTTGATCAGCGCACAGGCGAAGGCTGCCGGCTCGTGGCATTTCAACCAGCAACTGGCGTACGTCAGCAAGGCGAAACTGGCGGCGTGGGACTCGGGAAAACCGTAGCTGCCGAAGCCTTTGATTTGTTCGAAGATCTGCGCGGCAAATTCGGCGGTATAACCGTTTTTCTTCATGCCGGCGGCCAGCCGCTCCTTGTGCGGCTCGAGCCCGCCGTGACGCTTCCAGGCCGCCATGGAACGGCGCAACTGATCGGCCTCACCGGGGCTGTAGTCGGCGGCGACGATGGCGATCTGCATCACCTGTTCCTGAAACAGCGGCACGCCGAGCGTGCGTTTCAACACCTCCCGCAACTCTTCGGAGGGGTAGCTTTCGAGTTCTTCCTTGTTTCGTCGCCGCAGATAGGGATGCACCATCCCCCCCTGAATAGGTCCCGGACGAACGATGGCCACCTCGATCACCAGATCATAGAACTTACGCGGCTTGAGCCTGGGCAGCATCGACATTTGTGCCCGGGATTCGATCTGGAACACGCCGATGGTGTCGGCGCGGCCAATCATGTCGTAGGTTTGCGAGTCTTCAGAGGGGATCGTCGCCAGACTCAAATCCAGATGGCGATGACGGCGCAACAGATCAAAACAACGACGAATAGCACTGAGCATGCCCAATGCGAGGATATCGACCTTTAGCAGACCGACCGCGTCCAGATCGTCCTTGTCCCACTGGATGATGGTGCGTTCGGCCATGGCGGCATTTTCCACCGGCACGAGGCTGTCCAGCGGCTGCTCGGAAATCACGAAGCCACCGGGGTGCTGGGACAGATGCCGGGGAAAACCGATCAACTGTTGGGTCAGACTCAATACCCTGCGCAACACCGGGCTGTCCGGGTCGAATCCACCTTCACGCAGGCGTTCGACTGGCGGAGCCTGATCACTCCAGTGCCCACAGCAGTCGGCCAACGCATTGACCTGATCCGGTGGCAAACCCAGCGCCTTGGCCACGTCGCGTACCGCGCCGGCACCGTGGTAACTGCTGACCACTGCCGTCAGCGCGGCACGGGTGCGGCCATAACGCTGGAACACATACTGCAGGACTTCTTCACGCCGTTCGTGCTCGAAATCGACATCAATATCCGGCGGCTCGTTGCGTTCTTTTGAGAGAAAGCGCTCGAACAGCATGTTCATTCGATCGGGATCGATCTCAGTGATGCCCAAGGCGAAACACACCGCCGAGTTGGCCGCCGAGCCGCGTCCCTGGCAGAGAATTTTCTCGCGCCGGGCGAAAGCGACGATGTCCTGCACGGTCAGGAAATAGCTTTCATAACCCAGCTCGGCGATCAGCCCCAGTTCCTTGTCGATCAGCCCGCGCACCTTCTCGCTCGCACCTGCGGGCCAGCGCTGGCGAACGCCACGTTCGGTCAATTCTCTAAGCCAGGACGCTGCGCTGTGTCCTTGGGGCACCAGCTCCCGCGGATACTGATAACGCAATTGCCCGAGGTCGAAAGTGCAGCGCCGGGCAATGGCCAGCGTTTCGTCGAGCAAGGCTGGCGGATAGAGCTCGCACAGGACGTCGAGGCCGCGCAGATGCCGTTCGCCGTTGGGGTGCAGGCGCAACCCGGCATCGGCCACCGGCAGGTGATGACGGATCGCGGTCATGGTGTCCTGCAAGGCACGGCGACCGCGCGCGTGCATGTGCACATCGCCGCTGGCCACTGCGGGAATCTGCAGTTCCCTGGCCAGGCTCATCAGATCATTCAAGCGCCGGGTGTCGTCCTGACCACGATGCAGTTGCACCGACAGCCACAGGCGTTCGGCGAAAACCTGTTTCAGCCAGCGGCCCTGCTCGAATTCATCGACCGCGTCCGGCACCCACAACACCAGCACCCCCGGCAGTGGCTCGCGCAAGTCTTCCCGCAGGATTTGATAATGGCCTTTCTGCGTGCGGCGGCGGGCCCGGGTGATCAGTCGGCATAGAGTTTGGTAACCCTCGAGGTTCTCCACCAGCAGCACCAGTTTCGGGCCGTTTTCGATGCGCATCTCGCTGCCGATGATCAGCGGCAGCTCCACGGACTTCGCCGCTTGCCAGGCACGGACGATACCGGCCAGGGTGCATTCGTCAGTGATCGCCAGCGCCTGATAGCCCTGTTTTTTTGCCCGTTGAAACAGCTCAAGGGCGCTGGAGGCACCGCGCTGGAAACTGAAATTCGTCAGGCAGTGCAGTTCGGCATATCCAGCGTTCATGCGAACCAGCCCTGCAACCACAACGGGCCGTCCTCGCCGACCGCACGCCAGGCCCAGCCTTGCTGGCCGGCGCGGGTTTCGATCAGGTAGTAATCGCGACGTACGTCGTCGCCGTCCCACCAACCCGATTCGATGCGCTCCGGCCCCATGAGAATGCGCGCCGACCCCTGATGCACGGCCAACGGCTCAGTCAACAACCAGCCCGGGCGCTTCACAGCCGGGAAGACCGCACAGGGCCGGCTGTCGGCACTGGCCTGCCACGCGCATTCAGGTCGGTGATCGGCTTGAAAGCGCAGGCCATGCACCGCGTCATCCCCCAGCCGTGCGCGCAGGCGTTCGCGCAGTTGCTCCCAGGGCAAGGACTGTTGCGGACGGTCGTCGAACAGCTCCTGAAACTGCGGTACGAAGCTTGGCAAGTCTTCGGCGCGCAGACGAAAACCACGCACCGGCGCCTCGACCTGGACCTGTTCCAGCCGCCCCCGGGCCAGTTCGAAAAGCATCGCAGGATCACGCTCGGCACTGAGCAGGCCGACCTTGATCAGCGTGTCCGGCAGCCCTGCATGTTCAAGGTGCAGATCGAAGCGCTGCACACCGCTGTCCCGGCCGCAGAGGAACGCCGACAGATCGCCGGTCAAGCGGCGCAACGGAAACAGCAACGCTTGGTGCGATTGCACATCGAAATTAAGCTCGATGCGCACATCGAAGCGATCCGGCGGCAGATAGAACGCCAGCGCCAGCCGCCGCAACCCGAGCATAGCGTCCAGATGCTTGAGCACCTGGGCCTCGAAACGCCGGGCCAAGCTCTGCCGGGGCAACGCCTGCACCTGACTGAAGGTACGCAGCCCCATGCGCGACAACGCCGTGGCGACATTGGCCTCCAGCCCGATCCGGTCGATGGGTAATTGTCCGAGGTGATGCTGCAAGGCTTGATCGTCGGGCACCACCAGACCGTCATAAGCGTTGGCGAGCATCCGCGCCGCCACCGGGTTGGGCGCGGCGACAATGCGATGACGAAAGCCCAGCTCGCCGAGTTCGCTACGCAAGCGCGCCTCGAATTGCGGCCAGGCGCCGAACAGGCCCAGGCTGGACTCGATTTCAAACACCAATGCCCGCGGGTAATGCACGCTGACCTGGGAACTGAACCGATAGGCCCACGCGGCGAGAAACTGCTGCCAGTGTTCGATTTCGGCGACGTCGTACTCGGCCGTGGCAAAGCCTTTGCTCAAGGCCTGGGCGGCGCTCATGGACTGGCCGGGACGCAGGCCCAGGGCTCGCGCCGGGCCATTGACCGCCTGCAACACCCGGCGCTGGGCCGGGCCGGTCAGCAGCACCAGTGGCTCGTCGGGATCGGAGCGCTGACGCAGTACCGCGTCCAGCGCCAATTGCGGGAACAGAATGCAGACCCAGCGCATGGCAACCTCAATGCCCCACGGCGAAGGCAATCGGCGCCGAACGGGCCAGACCGCCCCGGCACTTGAGGACCCGCAATTGCGCAGGCTTGGCATCGATGGCGATGCGCAGGGCCGCTGGCGAAGGGTTCACCGCTTCACTGAGCGAGCGATAGGCAAACGCCAGGGTCTGGCCGGTTTCCGCCGCCACCTGCAAGCGGCGCAAGGCGCGGTCATCGGCCTTGTGCGGCCAGCACAACACCGCACCGCAACTGCCCGAACGCAGGCATTGCTCTGCCGCCCACAGCGCATCGCGCTCGCTGGCCTGGATGATCGACAACTGGCGCAGATCGACCCCGGCGCTCTGCCAGGCCTGGGGGTACGGCACGTAAGGCGGTGCCACCAGCACGATGCGCTCCCCCGCCGCCGACAGCCGCGCCAGCGCCGGCCACACCAGTTGCAACTCGCCCACGCCCTGCCCGGCCAAGAGGATTTCGGTCAATGCCGCTTCCGGCCAGCCTCCCGTCGGCAGCGCCGCATCCAGCGCGGCATGCCCGGTGGGTTGCGGGCTGGTGGCCGGCGGCGCAGGCCGGCCCTTCCAGACCTGGCCGCCATTGAACAGCGTATCCAGCGCGACGACGGCACCCATCAGCCTTGCCTCACCAGACCGCAGAACACCCCTTCGATGGCCAGGTCCCGGTCGGCTTCGACGATGATCGGCTGATAGGCCGGGTTGCGCGGCAACAGGCGAACCGTATCGCCGACCCGCTCAAAGCGCTTGATGGTGACTTCGCCGTCGAGCCGCGCCACGACGATCTGGCCGTTGAGCGCCTCGGGGTTGCGGTGCACGCCCACCAGATCACCGTCGAGAATGCCGTCCTCGATCATCGAGTCGCCGCGAACCCGCAGCATGTAGTCCGGCAACCGGGAGAACATCGACGGGTCGAGCAGCAAGCGGCTATGGATTTCGGCATCGGCACCGATCGGCGCCCCGGCCGCCACCCGACCGAGCACCGGGATGTCCAGCAGCTCGGGGCGCGGCGGCTGCCCGAGCAGGCGAATGCCCCGGGCCTGATGCGCATTGACTTCGATAAACCCGGCTTCGGTCAGCGCCAGCACATGCTTGCGCGCCACACTACGGGAGGCAAAGCCGAACGCCTCGCTGATTTCAGCGAGGCTCGGGGACTGACCATGCTCCGCGATTCGATCACGGATAAAGGTCAGGATAGCGGTACGGCGGGGAGTAAGAGTCGTCATGGAGTACATTTGTACTCTTTTGCGATTTTTCTTACAAGGATTTACAGACAAGATGTAGGACGCGCCAAAAATCCTGTAGGAGCGAGCCGGCTCGCGAAAAAAACGCCCAGACACCCCAGGCATTCAGGCAGCCCACGTCATCGTTGACCTCCATCGCCAGCAAGCCGGCTCCTACGGGTGACAGAGTCCATCCGCAAAATCAGGTCGGCTGTCAGGCCGCCTCGAGCGCTTTTGATCTGGCTTTTTATCTTGATCTTCTTGCCACATCGAGAGGCCGAGTGGAGGTTCTGCGCAGTGGGTAAACCGGCATGGATGCCGGTTTAGCCGCCCTCTGCCAGGGATGGCAGATGGCGGCGACCCACGGAGCAGGACCGGAGCGAGGGCATGCCGAGCCCTGGCGAGGCACCGAACGAAAGGGGCAAGAGCGCTTGGTTACTTGGCGCTTCTCCAAGTGACTCGCTGTAAAAGCGAAACCAATAGCAGCCGTTACCGCAGGCATGGATATGTACACCATCGAAAAATACGTCGCCTGACACGCAGCCTTCGCAGCCTTCGCAGCCTCGTTTCACTCGACAGCTCCTACAACAGCTCCTACAACAGCTCTTACATAGCTCCTACGCGGCGTCTACAAGGGAGAAAGGGCGCGAGACGCCAGAAATTCTGCGATGTAATCAATAAAGGCCAGCACTTTGGCCGTGGCCCGTCGATGGCTGGGGTACACCGCCAGAATATGCGGGCCAAAGCTGTCCGGGTCGATGTCGTAGTCAGCCATCACCTGCACCAGCCGCCCGTCGGCCAGATACGGGGCGGCACTCCACAGCGGTGTGTGCAGCAGCCCGCGCCCGGCCAGGGCATTGGCCAGCAACAAGTCGTAATTGTCGCTGCGCAGGCGCGGTGCCTGCGGCTGCGGCAGGCTCAGGCGCTGGCCGTCGCGCTCGGCCCACCAGAACTCACGGCTGAGCAAAGGATGGTGATACAGCAACCATTCGTGCTCATCGAGGGTCTGCGGGGTGACCGGCAGCCCCTTGCGCGCCAGGTACTGCGGGCTGCCACACAGCGCCAGGCGATTGCTGCCGACCACACGGGCGATCAGCCCCGGCAGGTCGTCATGACCTTCACGCAGAGCCAGGTCGTAGCCGCTTTCCAGCAGATTGACGAACTCGTCGCACAGGTCCACTTGCAGGTTGATCTGCGGGTATTGCTCGAGAAAACCGCCACACACCTGATCGAGAAAAGCCTGCCCATAGGCCAGCGGCGCGGTGATTTTCAGGCTGCCGCGCAGACCGTGTTGCAACTGCTCGATTTCCTCGCCGGCTTCGTCCAGCCGCTGCAACACCTGGCGTGCGGTTTCCAGGTAAAGCCGCCCCGATTCCGTCAGCGAAATCCGCCGGGTGCTGCGCTCGAACAGGCGCGCGCCGAGCTCCGCCTCCAAGTGATTGACCGCTTTGGTCAGAGCCGACGGGGTCTTGCCCATTTGCTCGGCGGCACGGCTGAAACTGCCCAGTTGCGCCGTGACCACGAACATTTTCAGTGCACCCAACTTGTCCATTCTTTTTCCATTCAGGCAAAAACGTTTTTCGTGAGCGAGGCGTTCTGCGGGTCGCGACAAGTCACTATTCTGGCCATCAGACGTAATAACAAGGAAATATTCAATGAAAAGATTCATCCCGAATCTATTGATGGCAGCCATGACTTTTGCCTCGTTGGAAGCCATGGCGGCCACTGATCTGGTGTTGTTAAACGGCAAGATCTTCACCGCCGACCGTAGCCAGCCCAAGGTCCAGGCCCTGGCGATACAGGACGGAAAAGTGCTGCAAGTCGGCAGCGATGCGCAGATCAAGGCATTGATCGAGTCGGGAACCCAGGTCATCGATCTGGGCGGCAAGACCATAATGCCTGGCCTGATCGACAGCCATTCCCACGCTATTTTTGGGGGATTGGAGATGGTCGCGGCCAACATGGATAACGAGCTCGTCGACCTTGATGAGCTGGAAAAACGCCTGCGTGGCTGGCGTGACGACGGTAAGGCCCGGCATGGCGACATCCTGACCGTGGCCGGCATGAGCTCGGCTTACTGGGCGCAGTCCGAAGCCCTGGGCAAGATATTCAACAGCGGAGAATGGGCCGACGTGCCGGTGGTGTTTACCGGCATGGACCACCACACGGCCTGGGCCAACGACGTGATGCTCAAGCGTGCCGGTGTCGATACGGCGTTGCTGGAAAAACTGCCGGACGCCGAGAAAGACACCATTGGTAGACTCGCCGATGGCCGCCCCAACGGTTTTCTGGTGGACGCCGGTTGGGACCGGGTCGCCTCGAAAATGCCGGTACGCAGTGACGCCGAGTTGCTCAAAGCGGCGCAAACCGCCGTGAGCTACAACAACAGCCTTGGCATCACCGCGTGGATGGATCCCGCCGCCAACGCCGCGCCCGGCGAACCGGTGTTCGCCCTCAAGCCCACGGAGAAAACCGTCGGCGTGCTGCCGGCGTACAAGGCCCTGTCCGAAAGCGGTGGCATGACCGCTCACGTCGCCGCGCTGCTGGTGGCCAACCCGAAAAGCGTCCCGGCCGATCTCGACACCTTGGACAAGGTTCGCCAGCAATTTCAAAACGTCCCCAACCTGACCCTGCCGGGCATCAAGATTTTCGCCGACGGGGTGATTGAGTACCCGGCGCAGAGTGCAGCGATGATCGATCCCTACAACAACTCGCATAAACAAGGCGAACTGTTGATCGATCCGAAGCATTTTGGTGAGCTGGTCAGCGCCATCGATCAACGGGGATGGCTGGTTCACATCCACGCCATCGGCGACCGCGCCGTACGCGAATCGTTGAACGGCATTGCCCAGGCACGCAAGGATCGGCAGAGCGGCGTGACTCACTCCATCACCCACCTGCAGATGGTCAACCCGAAAGAATTCGCCCGCTTCAAACCGCTCAACGTCATCGCCTCGATGCAACTGCTGTGGGCCAGCGCCGATGACTACACCACGGACATGATCAAGCCTTACGTCAGCGCGCAGGCGTTCCGTTACCAGTACCCGGCGCATTCGTTGCTCAAACAGGGCGCGACCATCGCCGGGGCCAGCGACTGGCCGGTGTCTTCGCCCAACCCCTGGAACGCCATGGCCCAGGCCATTACCCGTGAAGGACCGCTGGGCGTGCTCAATGCCGATGAACGCCTCGACCGCGAAACCATGTTCTATGCCTACACCCTCAATGCTGCCCGCACCATTGGCCTGGACAAACAGATCGGCTCGCTGAGCGCGGGTAAACAGGCTGACTTCATCGTGCTGGACCGCGATGTGTTCAGCGTCGACAACAAAGCCCTGCACGACACCCAAGTGCTGCAGACCTGGTTCGCGGGTCGCAAAGTCTACGCCCCTACCCTCTGACAAAAACCGCCACACCTGCTGCCCGACCTCGCGTTTCCACACGAGGCCCGGCGCAGCTTTGTCTGCCGTCTATCCACACCAGCCCTGCCCACAACAATCACAATAGCGGGACGTACCTTATGAAAGCTTTCACCCTGTTCGCCCTCGGCTCCCTGAGTCTGCTGCCCTTGAGCAGCCAGGCATTGACCTTGAACGATGATTTCTCGTTGCTGTTGGACGCGACCCTGGTCAGCGACTACCGCACCCGCGGCATCTCGCAGACCCAGAACGACCCTGCCGTGCAAGGCGCCGTCACGCTTGCACACAGCAGTGGCCTGTACCTCGGCGCGTGGAGCTCCAACGTAGACTTTGGCGGCGAATCGAAAACCCGACAGGAACTGGACTACTACGCCGGTTGGTTATGGCAAGCCACCGATGCTGTGAGCCTCGATATCGGGTACCTCCAATACACTTACCCAAAAGAGAATCAGTTCAATCAGAGTGAGGTGTACGGCATTCTCAGCGTCTATGGCGTGAAACTCGGGGCCTATTATTCCGACGATTCGCCCGGCATCGACAGCGAGCAGAATACGCTTTATAGCTATGTTGGCTACGAGACCGAGTTGCCCTACGGCACGGGCCTGAAGTTGCGCTATGGCGAGATGGATTTCAAGGATCCGCGCCTGCATTCCAACTCGGGCAAGGCCGAGGATTCGTACCGCGAATGGGAGGTCAAGCTGAGCCATGAGTTGGCCGGTGTGATGCTGGGGCTGAGCTACATCGACACCGACCTGTCGAAGAGCCAGTGCCTGAGCAACTGGGGGTTTGATGATGTGTGCAGCGCGACGGTAGTGGCGAGTGTCAGCAAATCCTTCTGATAATCACCGATACCTGTAGGAGCGAGGCTTGCCCGCGAAGGGGTGTGTCAGGTTAATCGCCTTCGCGGGCAAGTCGGATCGCCGCACCGCTCGCTCCTACAGTGGATTTGTGTTGATTGCGCGACGGTGTACACCTAATGGAATAGAGTTGCCGAATTCAGTTCACCTATGAGGTAGCCGTGGACAGTCGAAGCGGTGAGATGCTGGTCTTTACCAAAGTGGTGGAAACCGGCAGTTTTTCAGCGGCGGGCAAGCTGCTGAACCTCACGCCGTCGGCCGTGAGCAAGCTGATCACCCGCATCGAAGAACGCCTGGGCGTGATCCTGTTCGAGCGTTCGACGCGGCAGTTGGCGATCAGCAGCGAAGGAGCGCGTTTTTACGACAGTTGCATCCGTATTCTCAATGACATCGAGGAGGCGGAGCAGGACGCTGTAGGCACCACCATAGCGCCCAGCGGCCTGCTGAGAATCAACGTTTCGGTACCGTTCGGTACGCACCAATTGCTGCCGATCATCAATGAGTTCAACCAGCGCTATCCCGACATCACCCTCGACCTGTCGCTGACCGACGCGCTGGTGGATCTCAAACGTGAGCGCATTGATGTCGCGATTCGCATGGGGCCGCTGGACGATGCGAGTTTTCGGGCGCGCATTCTGGGTACCAGCCGTCGAGCCGTGGTCGCCTCGCCTGACTACCTGACACGCCACGGTATCCCACTGACGCCGGCAGACCTGTCGAACCATCGTTGCTTCAATTTCAACTTCCACCGCTCACGGGATGAATGGCCGTTCAAGATCGACCACCACACCCAATACCTGGCGGTTCGCGGCGACCTGTTGACCAACAATGGCGAGACCATGCGCCAACTGACCATCGAAGGGTTGGGGATCAGTCGCCTGGGAATGTTTCACATCGCTCATGATTTGCAGGCGGGGCGTCTGGTGGAGTTGCTAAGTGACTACAACCCTGGGGACATCGAAGAGATTCACGCGATTTTCAGCAGCCAGCGTTATATGCCCCAGCGGGTTCGGGTGTTTATCGACTTCATGGTCGAACGCATCAGCCCGCTGCTGGAACCGAACCTGTAGGAGCGAGCCTGCTCGCGAAAAACTCAAGGGCGCCGCTGGGCATCTGGTTTTGCGCGTTATCGTTCACGTCCATCGCGAGCAGGCTCGCTCCTACAGTATTGCGTGGGCGTTTACGCCACCTGATGCATTTCGTCGAGTTCGAACTCGCCGATGCAATGCCCCGCTGTCTCGCGGAACAAACGCACCGCATCGCCCTGCATGTGCTGGTGCCAGGCCTGTGCGGACTCCCAACGTTCGAAGAACGTCACCAGGCCGGGTTCATGGTTGGAAACATGCAACTCATAGTTGATGCAACCGGGGGCCTCACGGGTGACGGCGACCAAGGCTTTCTGGGCGGCGATCATCTGCGCCTCGAAACCTTGCCGGGCCCGCGCACGGGCGATGATGATCAGTGGTTCAGACATGTTCAGTCTCCTGCGAAGGGATGATCAATGAGTGGTTTGAGGTGGGTACTGATCGATGTCTTCGGCAGAGGGCCCGCCGTGCAACCAGTTCACCACCCAGCCACTTTCCAGAATGTTGAAGGTCTGAGAGCCGGCCGGTAACCAGGCTTCATGCTCAACACCGCCGGGCGCGCGGAAAAACCCGCCGTTCTCGATGTTGTAGCGCACCCCATTGGACTCGAACACATGGGTGCCTCCCACTAACACCACATGAGTTTCCGCCCGATCGTGGGTATGGGGCTTGATGTGCACGGCGACAGGCGTGCGGAACATCAAGGTGGTAAGGCCCGTTTTCGAATCAGCGTGCAGGATCGCGTATTCAGGGGATTTGTCGCCCAGTTCGGGAAGTGTCTTTTGCCATTTGAACTGACCGGGATTGATCAGTTCGGGCGCCAACTGACTGGCCGTCGGCTCTGCGCTGGAGGCGGCGATAGCACCTTGAGTGACGCCTTGCAGGGCGATCAACATGGCGCCGAGAGTGAACAATTTCTTGAGATCGAGGGAGTGTTTCATGGCAGTTCCTCATGGAATCGAGTGGTTGACGTGACCAGTATCAAACGACTCGATTCCCTGCATAAGCGGGAGGAACGGCACATGATCTTTGAAAAATATTCAAAGCCAGGGGCTTACACAATACCTGTAGGAGCGAGGCTTGCCCGCGAAGGCGGTGTGTCAGGCAAACAGCCTTCGCGGGCAAGCCTCGCTCCTACAGGTTCAAGTCAGGCCAGAAAGGTAGGTCCAAGGGTAGATTCCGCGTTCGTGGCCGTCGCTGAAGACCAGTTGCAGGCCGTAGCCTTGGGCATTCAATTCGATGACGCGAACTCGGGCATCGACCATTGGCGTCAGTCCTTGCAGGCGAAACGCCCGGCATTGCGAACAGGGGCACTGACGCCGTAACTCGGCATGATCCAACAATTGCTCACGCCCATCCGGCCAGTTCAGTCGCAGCTGATTTTTGCTGGGCGAATTACCAATCGCCAACGGATTCATTGCAGTTGACTCAAGGCAATGCGCACCGCTTTGCGCACTTCCGGATCGCCGTCGTCTTGCGCGGCCTGCAACGCTGCGATGGCGCCTTTATCGTTCAATTCACCGAGAGTCAGGGCCGCCTCTTTGCGCAGGTTGCTGATGCGGTGGCCGAGGGTTTCGATCAACTCATCAAGGGCCGGGGTGTAGCGCAAGCGACCGAGGCTGCGGGTGGCGCGCAGGCGGACTTGCCAGTAATCGTCGCGCAAGGCTTCGATCAAGGCTGGACCGGCATCGGTGTGGCCGACCTTGCCCAGCGTGGTCGCGGCTTCTTCGCGTACTTGCCAGGCCGCGTCCTGCAATGCCTGGCGCAACGCCGGCAGCACCTGTGCATCAGAGGCCAGCCCCAATGCCCCGGTAGCGGCGCGGCGGACTTCGGTGTCAGGGTCATCGCTGGCCAGGCGCGCCAGTGCCGGCAAAGCATCAAGCTGCTTGAGCCAACCCAGCACACCGACCGCTTCACGCCGGACACTGGCGTCCTTGTCGCGCAGCGCCAACACTGCCGCCGGAGCCGCCTCGGCGCAGCGCAGTTCACGCAAGGCCCTGAACGCGGCGATACGCACGCCGATGTCGGCATGGCCGGTCCACGGCAAAATCACACGTCCCGCTGCTTCGCTCTTGAGCAGACTGAGGCTTTGCGCGGCGGCAGCCCGCACTGCTTTGGATGGATCGGTCAGCGCCTGGCACAACGCCTCGACCACCGGCGTGTCCTCCCAGGCTTCCAGCAACCGCGCGGCTTCGGCGCGGACTTCTTCGGCCGGATCTTCAGCCAGTCGATTGACCAGCCACAGCAAGCCGTCCGGTTCTTCCAGGTCGGCCAGCTCGATCAGCGCGATGCGGCGCACGCCGGCGTCCTCATCGGTCAGCCGAGGTTGCAGGGCAAGAATGTCATCGTTATCGGTTACATCGAATAGTGAGGTCATAGGGCAAATCGCGGCAGTTTGTTTTCTGGGGGAAGTCCGAGAGGGCTCAGGCGAGGTAACTGCCGACCATCTTCGTGACGCAGCAACTCGAGGCAGTGACGCTTCAAGTGGGTGAACTCGTGACGGGTCACCAGTTCGGAGGTGCGGGGCCGGGGGAAGTCCAGGCGCAGGTCTTCGATGATCCGGCCGGGACGCGTACTCATGACCAGCAGGCGATCAGCGAGAAACAAGGCTTCGTCGATGTCATGGGTGACGAACACCACCGTAGTTCGAATCCGCGTCCAGATGTCCAGCAGCAGTTCCTGCATGTTCAAACGGGTCAAGGCATCGAGGGCACCAAAGGGCTCATCCATCAGCAACAAGCGTGGGCGGTTGACCAGCACCCGGGCGATTTCCACCCGCTGCTGCATGCCACCGGACAACTGATCCGGCCAGCGCTCGGCAAAGCCTTCGAGGCCGACCAGAGCGAGGATTTCGTCGGCGGCCTTGTGCCGTTCGACTTTGCCGATGCCGCGCATTTTCGGGCCGAAGGCGACGTTATCGCGCACCGTGCGCCAGGGAAACAGCGTGTGTTGCTGGAACACCATGCCGCGTTGCGGCGACGGGCCCGAAACTGGCGCACCATCGACATTGAGGCTGCCGCTACGCGGTTGCAGGTGGCCGGCCAGGGCGCCGAGCAAGGTGGATTTTCCGCAACCTGACGGCCCGAGAATGCACACGAACTGGCCCGGTTCGATCTGGCAGTCAAGGCCCCGCACGGCTTCGAACGCCGCGCTGCCCTCGCCCAGGCTGATCGACAAACCGCGAATATCGATACGCCCTTCAGGCTGTTGGAAAACACTCATCAGGCTTTTCCTCGTGGTCGATGCCAGGGCGTGAACAACCCGCCCAGGCGTTTGATCAGCAGACTGCTGCCCATCCCGAGTACGCCGATCAGCAACATGCCGACCACGATGTCGGGGTAGTTCTGGATGGTGTAGGACTCCCAGGTGTAATAGCCGATGCCGAACTGACCGGAGATCATTTCCGCCGTGACCAGGCAGAACCACGACGTGCCCATGCCGATGGCCAGACCGGTGATGATGCTGGGTGCTGCGCCCGGCAGGATCACTTCCAGCAGCATTGCCCGACGCCCTGCCCCGAGGCTTTTCGCCGAAGCGATCAGCCGTGGATCGACACCTTCGATGCCGTGCACGGTGTTGAGCAGGATCGGGAACAAGGCGCCGGTGAAGGTGATGAAAACCATCGACAGCTCCGACGACGGGAACATCAGGATCGCCAGCGGAATCCACGCCACGGCCGGGATCGGGCGCAGCACTTCAAGTGGTGGCAGCAGCAAATCTTCGGCCCATTTCGAGCGGCCGATGGCCAGGCCCAAAGCGATGCCGATGATCAGTGCCGCGAGGTAACCGGCGAACACCCGACCGAGGCTGCTGCTGAGGTGTTGGCCGAGTTTGCCGGAGTCGCCCAGGCCCAATGCCGCTTTCATAACTGCCAGCGGCGTCGGCACGTTGGCGAAGGTCACAAGGCCGAGGTTCCAGTGATGGCTGGCGGCGAGTTGCCAGAACAGCAGGCAGAGCAGCAATGAGGCGGCTCGGGGCAGCCAGCGTATAAATGATCCGTACACAATTGTTCCTCTAATCCGGGGTCCCTGTAGGAGCGAGCCTGCTCGCGATGAACCTGAGAGCGACGCGGGGTGTCAGGTTTCCAGCGTTATCGTTGACGACCATCGCGAGCAGGCTCGCTCCTACAGGGGTTGCGCTGTATTAGCGGGTGGCCACGGCCTGGGTCGTGGCATCGGTGAAATCGAACACCTTGCCGCCTTGGGCTGTGGCAAATTGTTGGGCCTGACCTTTCAAAAGAAACGCGCTGAGCCGGCCTTTCGCATCACTGGCAAACCACGCCTGATCCGCCAGTAATTTGATCCCGCTGTCACTCGCCTGGGCATACACCGCACGGATGTTTTTGCCTTCCTGCTTGAGGCTCGCCAAAGCGCTGAACGCCGACTCCGCCGAGGCGTATTGACGGACTTTCGGCTCCCCGCGCACCCAGATTTGCGCCACGTGGCTGAAGTCGGTGATGGCTTTGCCGCTCAACGCATCCACCGCTTTGAGCGGCGTTTGCGCGTAGTTAGCGAGTTGCGCCGTGTAGTCCAGGTTCGACGCCTTGAACGCAGCACGGATGTACTGGTCGTCAATGAAGGTATTCAGATCCAGACCGCGATCAGCCTTCTTCAGCAACTTAAGGGTGTCGATGGCAGTGCCAACGGCCTGGCGGTATTCGGGTTTCCAGCTGAGGTCGCGGGTCTGTACGCCCAGCGGGCCGTGGAACAGGTAGTTGACCTCGGCATCGACCCCGGTGACCTTGGCGATCAGTTCGCTGTACTTCTCCGGCTCAGCGGCGAGCAGCTGGTTGGCTTCGATGCTGGCGCGCAGGTAGGCGACGACGATTTCCGGGTACTTTTTCGCGTAGCTTTGATCGACCAGTGCACCGTGGAAAGTGGGCGCACCGGCCTGGGAGCCGTCGTAGATCTTGCGGGCGAATCCGCGGCTCGGGAACAGTTCGGCAAACGGCACGAAGTCGGCGTGGGCGTCGATCTTGCCGGCCTGCAATGCAGATCCGGCGACTTCCGGCGGCTGGGCGATGATGTTCACATCTTTCAGCGGATCCCAACCCTGGGCCGCCACGGCGCGCAGCAACATGCCATGGGCGGTGGAGGCGAACGGCACGGAAATGGTCTTGCCCTTGAGCTCGGCCAGCGACTGCACACCCGAGGCGCTCGGCACCACGATGCCGTTGCCGCTGCCCTTGGTACTGCCCGACAGTACACTGATAAACAGGCTGTGCTTGCCCGCCGTTTCAAACGCCACGCCGTTGAATGAGCCGGGGAAATCGGCCATGGCGCCGAAGTCGAGTTTGCCGGCGACCATTTCGTTGGTCAGCGGCGCGCCACTGGTGAAGTTCTTCCACTCCACCTCGTATTGGGCGTCCTTGTATTGGCCGTCGTGGGGCAGGTATTTGTCCAGCAGGCCCAGCTCGCGGATCAGCAGACCGCCGGCGGCGCAGTTGATGGTGGTGTCCTGGGTGCCGATGGCGATGCGGATGGTTTCAGCCGAGGCCGACAAGGTGAATGAAGCCAGTACCAGACCGGCCAGGGTTGCACGCAAGAACATGATGAATCCCCTCGAATCATTTATAGGATGTTCGTCTCCGCCACGATCAAGGCGCGGTGGGAAACGAGGGGTTTTTGAAGCAGGCGTCCGGGGGTGACCGGATGGCGTTTTTGGTTGTCTGTTACGGCCCCATCGCGAGCAGGCTCACTCCTACAGGGGAACGGTGGTGTACACGAAATTTGCGGCCGGCTTCGATCCACTGTAGGAGTGAGCCTGCTCGCGATTGCGTCCTGTAAGTCAGCGCAACAGATATGGGATGTCTACCTTTACCGCCCCGGTCGGGCAATCCTTTTCACAGGGCATGCAGTACCAGCATTCATCGAACGCCATGTAGGCCTTTTGCGTGGCCGGGTTGATCGCCAGCAGGTCCATCGGGCAGACGTCGACGCACACGGTGCAGCCTTTGTGGGCGATGCAAAGGTCCTCATCGACCGTGACCGGCGCATTGGAACGGAAGAAGATTTCCTGGGGTTGATAGGCCATGTTCGGTCTCTCCTTTGTTGACGGCATCAAGCCGCGTGGGCACCGACCCGCAATCGGTCGTAGGCCTGCATTTCTTCGGCGTCGAGCGGGATGATGTAAGGCTCGACAGCTTTCTTGAAACTGGTCATCAAACCGTTTTCGCCCTTCTTCAGGTGGCAATGACAGAACCAGTCGCTGTCGTTGCGTTGCGGGTGATCGACCCGATAGTGGTAGAGCCCCCAACGGCTTTCGGCGCGGAACAACGAGGCGCGGGCGGCCATTTCGGCGCAGTCGCGGATCATGCTGACTTCCATGGCGCGCATCAGTTCGTGGGCGTTGTGGGCCTTGATCTGATCGAGGTCGCGCTGGATATCGCTGAAGCGCTGCAGGCCGATCTGCATCTTCTTCGTCACTTTCGGCGGTTGCAGGTAGTCGTTGACGAAGCGCCGTAGCTTGTACTCGACCTGGGCCGGTGGCAGGCCGTGTTCGCGGTCCAGCGGTGCGTAGACCCGTTGTTTTTCGGTTTCGATCTGCCGGGCATCCAGCGCGGTAAACTCGCGATCGGCAACAAAATCCGCTGCATTGGTCCCGGCGAACCAGCCGTAGGTGAACGCACCGAGCATGTAGTTGTGTGGCACCGCGGCCATGTCACCCGCCGAATACAAACCCTTGACCGAAGTCTCGGCCTTCTCGTTGACCCAAACCCCGGACGCCGAATGGCCGCTGCAAAAGCCGATCTCGGAGATGTGCATCTCGACCATCTGCGTGCGGTAGTCGGTGCCGCGATTGGCGTGGAACTGGCCGCGACTCGGGCGTTCGTTGCTGTGCAGGATCTCTTCGATGTTCTGAATGGTTTCCTCAGCCAGGTGGTCGAGCTTGAGGAACACCGGGCCGTTGCCGCTCTCCAGTTCCTGGTGGAATTCCCACATCATTTGCCCGCTCCAGTAGTCACACTCGATGAAGCGTTCGCCCTTGTTGTTGGCGGTGTAGCCGCCCAAGGGGCCGGTGACGTAGGCGCAGGCCGGGCCGTTGTAGTCCTTGATCAGCGGGTTGATCTGGAAGCATTCCAGGTTCGCCAGTTCGGCCCCGGCGTGATAGGCCATGGCGTAGCCGTCGCCGGCATTGGTCGGGTTTTCATAGGTGCCCATCAGGTACCCCGAGGACGGCAGGCCCAGACGCCCGGCGGCTCCGCAGGCGAGAATCACCGCCTTGGCCTTGATCACGTGGAAGTCGGCGGTGCGGCAATCGAAGCCCATCACGCCGTTGACCGCGCCCTCTTCGTCCGTCAACAAACGGGTGCAGACCAGTCGATTGGTGATGCTGACCCGCGCCCGTTTCAACTGGCGGTACAGGACCTTCTTGATGTCGTGCCCTTCCGGCATCGGCAGCACATAGGCACCCATGTGGTGGACCTTTTCACCGCGTAGTCGCCGGTCTCGTCTTTCTCGAATTTCACGCCCCAACGGTCCAACTGCTCGATGGTTTCGAAGCTATGGGTGGCGTAGGCATACACCGCGGCCTGATTGACGATGCCGTCGTTGGCGATGGTGATTTCCTTGGTGTACTGCTCCGGCGTGGAATGGCCGGGAATGATCGCGTTATTCAGGCCGTCCATGCCCATGCTGATCGCGCCGCTGCGCTTGACGTTGGCCTTGTCGATCAACAACACCCGCAGATCGCGGTTGCGTTCCTTGGCCTTGATCGCCGCCATGGGACCTGCGGTGCCGCCGCCGATCACGACAATGTCGTATTCCTGCTCAAGAGTGCTTCTAGTCATAGTGTGGCTCATACCTGCGCCCCTTTTGGCGGTCGATCCGCAGGCGGTACTGGAAGGCATCGCCACGGTAGTAAAGATGTTCGAAGTCCAGCGGGTGGCCTTCGGCATCGTGGGTCAGACGCTCGATGCGCATGATCGGCGAGCCGGGTTCGACGTTCAGCGCCTGGGTCAGATCGCTGTCGGCCAGCACCGCATCGATGGCCAGATCGGCGTGGCCGAGCGCCAGGCCGCAGTCGTTTTCCAGGATCAGGAAAATGTCGCGGGTCACCAGGTCGGCCTTCTCCAGCCGCTCGCCGACGGCTTTTGGCAGGTAGGTAATTTCCAGCGAAATTGGCTCGCGGTTGATCAAGCGAACGCGTTTGATCTGCGCCACGGTCTCGCCTTCGGCAACCTGCAAACGCTCGGCAACGAGCTTGTCGGCGGCGATGAACTTGAAACTGCGCAGGCGGTTGATCACCTCGTAGCCACGACCGGTCATGGACTCGGCCAGGCCTTGCAGGGTGCTGACGTTCTGGAAGGTTTTGGGTTTGGCGACAAAGGTGCCCTTGCCATGGATCTTGAAGATCAGCCCTTCCTTTTGCAGATCGCCGAGGGCCTGGCGCACGGTGATGCGACTGACCTTGAACAGCGCGCCGAGCTCGCTTTCGGAAGGCATCTGGCTGTCTTGCGGGTATTCGCCGTCGAGAATGCGTGCTCGGAGTACGTCTCGCAGCTGAGTGTGTAGCGGGACACTGCTATTGGATAGAAGGCTGAGAGAAAGAACGTTATCGGTCATCTGAGATCACTTGTCATAACGAGTTATGACGTGATCT
The DNA here is from genome assembly GCF_002277815.1 of Pseudomonas sp. ERMR1:02. GTDB lineage: Bacteria > Pseudomonadota > Gammaproteobacteria > Pseudomonadales > Pseudomonadaceae > Aquipseudomonas. The sequence goes on along the minus strand of NZ_NKJI01000002.1, from coordinate 8,135 downwards.
TAGAGTTCTAAAGACAGGCTTGAGAAATATTGTTTGGGTATAAGGTTAGATTCTGTAGGAGCGAGCTCGCTCGCGAAAAACGTTAACGATAACGCGTGCTGTCTGACAAACCGCGCCGCATTGATCGCCAGCAAGCCGGCTCCTACAGATTTAATTCAAATCAGGCGATACGCAGGGCGCGCAGATCCAGTCGGCCGTCTTTCAGCGGCGGGCACCAGTAGTAGCCACCAGTGATCGGTCGGCTGATACGGTACAGGCCATCGGTGATGCCATCTTCCAGCCCGCTCATGCGCCGCAGCTGGACTTCGAATGCATCAAGGGAGAAACCGAAGGCGAGGAACATCAGGCCAGCGCGGTCGTCTTCGATCCATGGCATCGAACGACGGACCACGAACGCCTCGGGCGCGAAGCTTTCCTGGGCGGTGCGTTTGACGTGGGCAGAGATCGGCGCGTCATCGAGTTCTTCGTTGTCGCTCAAGCGCCGGCCCATGATGTCATCGGTTTCATGGGAAGGCATGGCGTGGAAACGCTTAAGGTCATGTTGCCACTGCTGGATCGCGGCAAAGCTGCCACCGACCGTACCTTCAGCGCCCTCACCCACCAGCGCCGCAGCCGCAGCGGCTTCGTCTCGTGGGTTTTCGGTGCCGTCTTCGTAGCCCGTCAGGTCATGGCCATCGCGGTGGCGGAAGCCTTCGGTGACCTGCACCAGGCGCAGGGCCGGGGCCAATGCGGCGGCAAAAGCGTTGCTGCGATTGAGCAACTCTCCACGGTCGGTACCGTGCAACCAGCACCACAGCGCATGTTGCGTCGATGGGTTGTCCACGCCGACGCCGGTCAGCGCCGGGAACACCCGCAGCCCTTCAATGTTGCTATCGAGCGCCTTGACCAGGGATTCACCGAAACCGACCACAGCCGACTTGCCGTCCACCAGCTGCAACAACTTGTCGAGCGCGGCCGGCAGCTCAGTAGCGGATTCGAGAGCGAAGAACATATGACGGGCGTGAGGCGGAACTGGGGTGGCGAGAATGCCCGGCTGGTAATAACTCATATGAACTCCTTTTAGAAAGAACGCCAAGTTTAACCGCAGCACCGGCCGTTGTGTGCCCTGCGGTCAAAAGTCGCATTTCAACTACGTTTCAAGAATCGCCCAAAGCGGTCTACGCTTGAGACACAAGATCCAGACCCTCAACCCCTCTACTCTGCCCATCGCCGCTCGATCGACTTAAAAAATCGGGCCCTTGTAGGAGCTAGCTTGCTCGCGATGAACTCATAAACGCCGCGGGGCGTCTGATTTTACGCGTCATCGTTTACGACCTTCGCGAGCGAGCTCGCTCCTACAGGGGCATCATCAGGGCATATAACCTAGCGTACGGCTGACATCTCACACGGGGTAGCGACATGAGCACAGCAGATCTCCTTGGCAACCTGTTTCCCGAAGCCGGCAGCATCCCGGAAAAATACCGCCTCGAAGGCCGGATCGAGCAGCGTGAATACCTGGTCGATGGCGTACTGAAAACCTGGCCCGGGCCCCTCGCCCTGGTGCGCAGCCCGGTGTACCTGAGCGGTGCGCTGGGTGACGAACAAGTCATCCTTGGCAGCACGCCGTTGCTGGATGCAGAGACCGCACTGACCGCTCTGGACGCTGCGGTCCGCGCTTACGATCGTGGCCAGGGTTTGTGGCCGACCATGCGCGTGGCCGAACGTATTCAGCATGTCGAAACCTTCCTGCGACATATGCGCGAACAGCGCGAGGCGGTGGTCAAGCTGCTGATGTGGGAAATCGGCAAGAACCTCAAGGATTCGGAAAAAGAGTTCGACCGCACCTGCGATTACATCGTCGACACCATTAACGCCCTCAAAGAACTCGACCGCCGCTCCAGCCGCTTCGAACTCGAGCAAGACACCCTCGGGCAGATCCGCCGCGTGCCGATGGGCGTCGCGCTGTGCATGGGCCCCTACAACTATCCGTTGAACGAAACCTTCACCACCCTGATTCCGGCGCTGATCATGGGTAACACCGTGGTGTTCAAACCGGCCAAGCTCGGCGTGCTGCTGATTCGCCCGCTGCTGGAGGCCTTCCGCGACAGTTTCCCGGCCGGGGTGATCAACGTGATCTATGGCAGCGGTCGCGAGACCGTCAGCGCACTGATGGCCAGTGGCAAGATCGATATCTTTGCGTTTATCGGCACCAACAAGGCCGCCAGTGACCTGAAGAAATTGCATCCGCGCCCCCATCGCTTGCGTGCTGCGCTGGGCTGGATGCGAAGAACCCCGGTATCGTCCTGCCGGAAGTGGATCTGGACAACGCCGTAACCGAAGCGCTCACCGGCTCACTGTCGTTCAACGGCCAGCGCTGCACGGCGCTGAAATCCTGTTTGTCCACGAAGACGTGGTCGACACCTTCATCGAGAAATTCAACGCCAAACTGGCCACCCTCAAACCCGGCATGCCGTGGGACAGCGGTGTGGCCCTGACGCCGTTGCCGGAATCAGGCAAGGTCGACTACCTGCACGCGCTGGTGGCCGATGCCGTCGGCAAAGGCGCGAAAGTGGTGAACCCCAACGGCGGCGAGGCCCGGGCGTCGTTCTTCTATCCGGCGGTGCTGTACCCGGTAACCCCGCAGATGCGCGTCTACCAGGAAGAACAGTTCGGACCGGTGGTGCCGATCGTACCGTACCGCCATCTGGACACAGTGATCGATTACGTCCTGGAATCGGACTTCGGCCAGCAACTGAGCATCTTCGGTACCAATCCGGTAGCCGTCGGCCGATTAGTGGACACTTTCGCCAATCAAGTCGGCCGTATAAACCTCAACGCCCAGTGCCAGCGCGGCCCCGACACCTACCCGTTCAATGGCCGCAAAAACTCCGCCGAGGGTACCTTGTCGGTGCATGACGCATTACGGGTGTTTTCGATTCGGACATTGGTGGCGACCAAGTTTCAGGAGACCAACAAGGAGCTGATCAGCGAGATCATCAGTGGGCGCAGTTCGAGCTTTTTGACCACTGACTACATTTTCTGAGGAGACCCAGCCTGAGCACATCCAGAGCGAGTCGATTACCACCGATGCTGCGCCGGCTACTGCGTCCGCTGCTGGACCCGTATCGGCGCTATCGCCACGCCCGGGTGATTCACGCGGTACGCGTTTCACTGGGGTTACTTGCCTCGATCCTGCTGACCACCGGCATCCACCTGCCCCACGGCGAGTGGGCGTCAGTCACGATGCTGGTGGTAATCGGTGGCTTGCAGCACCACGGCAATATCGGCAAAAAAGCCGCCGAGCGGGCCATTGGCACCCTGGTCGGGGCGGCTATCGGTCTGGTGTTGGTGGTGCAACAGGCCTGGCTCGGCATGCCTTGGCTGACTTATTTTGCGATGGCGGTGATTTGCGGATTTTTTTCGTACCACGCCATCGGCAAGGGCGGCTACACCGCGTTGCTGGCGGCCATTACCGTGTTCATCGTCGCGGGGCACGGTGATAACCCGGTCACGGATGGTGTGTGGCGCGGAGTCGATATCCTGATTGGCATTGCCCTGGCCTTGGCGTTTTCCTTCGCCCTACCGCTCTACGCTGTCTATTCCTGGCGTTACAACCTGGCCGACGCGTTGCGCGACTGCGCGTCGATCTACGGGCGCATTATCAACGGTCAACCCGTCACCGCAGACGAACACCTCAAGCTTATGGGGCGCCTTAACGCGGTGATGGTGCAACTGCGCTCACTGATGCCGTCGGTGTCCAAAGAAGTGAAGATTTCGATGACCGAACTCGATGCCATTCAACGTCACCTGCGCATGATTGTCAGCACCCTGGAGATTCTCGGCAATAGCCGACCGGATACCAGTGACGCTGACGCCATGTCTCACCTGCAATCGGCGCTAAAGGCAGAGCACCGGTTGATCGCGTGCAATTGATCGGTATGGCCCGGGCACTGAAGTCAGGCACCACCCAACGGTTGAGTCGAACCATGGAGTTGCCGGCTGTCGGTCTCGATGCGCCAGTCTATAACGCGCTGGACGGTTACCGATTATTGACTCAACAACTGGCTGCCAACATTGGCGAGATGCGCCAGCGGCTGGCCAAGACCGCGCCGGGTTGGAATATTTAAGGCAGTTTTGAAAGAAGACCACTCATCACGATTTTTGATTGTTAAATCCTGCTTCAAAAACCATATCCCTCCGCCAAACCCAATAAGCTGTTTTTGATAGCCAGAACAACACTGCTTACTAGAATGACCCGCTTCAATGAATGCACAACCCCCACAGACATAAAAAGGAATTTATCGTGTTAGTCAACAGGATTTCTTGTGCCCAACCCTCCTCTTCTCCTCTCGCAAAAGTACAAACCAACTACGCAGAGCGCCTCATTTATGATGAGAGTCGCAAGATGGTTTATCTACTTCGCGGCACAAACAACACAACTAACGCCCTGTTCTCACCGCACGAAATCATAGAAATAGACATAAACAAACTAACAATAACATTTACCGACAAAATGATTCAATGCACGCTTGCACAGATAGCAAGAGAACCAGCCTTGTTCAATACCATTCTCGGACAATTTCAGACGACAAGCTCAATCCCCAATCGATTTCAAGCCATTATGGACTTGAGTAAAACGGAACGACTGAATTACAAACAGCTGTCCAATCATGAGCAAGCAGCGGCACTGCGCTGCGACCTGTTATCGCTGATAGATGAAGATTTAAAAGATGAATTTTCATTGACTTTAAAAGAATGGACAACCTTCGGCGTATCCGCAAGCGAAGTTGACATATTAGCGTACGCCGACTTCAAAGATTTCTACGATGACGTCATGTATAACCACGCCATCGTGAAAGAGGACTATTCGAAAGTAGATTTTTCATCTCAAAATATAAAACCAAACATCACAGATATTCGTTGCCTAAACGCAAAATTGACGCCCTTGCAACTTTTCAAGGCAGCCTTCCAATTGGGTGATATCCCAGCCGTTTCAAACTTTCGATTTATGGACAACCCCGCCAGCAAAGACGACGGCAAGTACAGGGAGTGGATGTTTCACTTTGACAACAGCAACTATGCGGCCGAATTCAAAATCATAACCACTCGTATAACAGGAACACTAGAAGCAAACAAAGAACAATGCCTGGCGGCTTTCCCTTACGACACCAACCAATCCATTCGCTACACCCGCAGCGAAGCCGCCACAAAATTTCCAACATTCGAAAGTCTCAAGAATGAATTTTGCGAAGTCCCTGGCGCATGTTATGTAGTCATCAAAAACCCGGATAGCCACATCCCAATAGAAACCGGAATTCGCACCGAAATGATTGCGCACCATCGTTCGGCCAGCAACAAGGACGGACTTGATCACGGTGAGAGCCGGAGTGCGGAACTAATGACATTTCACGGCATAGACAGGTGTCAGCCGTTTCTTTGTCAGCAAGAATTAGAGGAAGCCGTCAATCTCACTCCCTTACAAAATTTTGTGCTAGGCGGCTTTAAGAATAACGACCCGAAAAAATTCATCGAGTACATGACAGATCAGAAGCAACTCCTTAACTCTCAAATACGAGATCTCATTACCAAAAAAGGATCAAGCCGCTGCAAAGCATAACCGTTGCAACATTCAGCAACTCCGGCACTGAACTGACCAACGCCCCCCTTTTCAACAAACAAATGGTACATATGACAACCTTCCAGAGGCGCTCGATAAAATCCCTCTGTTGATACAGGGAAGCGATGGACTGAAAGAAACAGTACTTGAAATAGTTCCAATGCTCATGAATTATGACCAAAATGCGAAGCTTAGAACCGACTGCTCAGAGACCGACGCTTTCCCCGCACGTACTCAGTTGAGAGAAAGAACAAACGAAGCGTTTTGCGCTCCATTGAAGCGCGACCTGAACAACATTAAATTTATTATTGACCCTCGTCGATTGATTCCTATGGGCGAAATCATTGGCATAGTAAAAGGCATCAAAGATGCTTTACACGCAGCACAACTCAAAACTAAGAAACGTGCAACCCGACAATAAATTGTTGAGCCTATTTGAAAGTCGGGCAGCACTCGCCAACGAATATATCAGCCAGTTTCCACTCAGAGCGACCCACCCTGAAACCCATCAGACCTTTCTCTTTTTCTGTATTACATGGTTGATGATCTGGGCACTGCTTATCAGACATTCCTCGACAACAATATCACGGCAGACGAACATATTTTCAACAACTTAAAATCGCAGAAGGAACGAATCCTGCAACACTTCGTCACAGCACGCTTGATGAATGATAGTCTTTCCGAAAATAGGTAAACTTCTCATAACTACATACCCTCAATCAAACGGACTGGTTAACACCGATCCGTTTTCATGTCATCCCATTAGGCCGCCCCAATGCAAATTAGCACCTATCGAACGCCGGTAAGTGGATTCAATACACTCAGCGCGAGCGCCCAACCTCACATAGCCACTCTTACCACTAGCAAAAACATCGGCGAGTTTGTTAATGCCGATGAAATACCAAGAGGAAGCGACAGCAGTATCATTCACATGACTCAGCCTACCGCTAGAAATATAGATTACGGTAAATTTTCATCAGATGAAAAACGATTGCATGGAGAACAGGATGCCTTTTCACCTTACATGCTACATTTAATTGATGAACCAGCCCTGTTAACCTTTGCTGAAAAGGTGCTCTACGAGGCAGAAAATCGAAAACTGGCTGCATTAAACCTTGACGACCCTGAAGCAACAAAACGCCGAACCGAGAGGCGTATAACTCAAAAAAATATCACTCATTTCTATAGTCACGATCAGAACTCACTTGCGTCTCACAATAATCGTTCAACCACAATCACGTTGAATGGGTCTGTTTTTTTGGAACAGAGCCCGACGAAACCCTACTTCGCCAACCAAAAATTATTACCCCAGACTTTACTGCCTACCGAACCAAGCCGGAAATCCCGAAGCCGAACCTATTTGATTGTGGTTTCAGGGACGACAGTAGATTTTTCTTCAACTCATTTCCTATTGTGCAGCTACAGCAACACAACGCAGATATTGATCAGAAAGAATCAATTTCCCGGACCAAAAATGAAACGCCTAACAAACGCAATACTTCAGTGAAATGATGGATTACTTGATCCAAAAGGAAGCTCGGGAGATTTCATCGTGCAAAATTCTTTAGAGACTAGTTCCGACAAAAACATGGCTCACTTCGTGTTTATCCCTGAAGGTGTTTGTCTTCCTTTATTTTCTCGTGCAACTCAACATGTTAGCCACTCCACGGCGAGTGGGTCGATTGGTATCTACCGACCCTACGCAAATCAATACATTTGCAGAACGTTGATTGGAGAGCACAAACCGAACAACTGCAGTCTCAATGCGCTACTTTACTCGACAGTCATCACATCAGTACCACGCCACTGTTCAGAAAGTTGAACCATGACCAAATCGAGATTTTTCTGATTTTCAAAAAAGACTGCTCGGATGAATGGAACCTGGCACCTTCAGATATCAAAAATGCTCCCGGCTGGCTTGAAGCCAGCGGGACATTTATTGCAGACAGCGAAAAAGCGCATGCCTTCAGCACCCTTGGAGCAGATAACTACTATGCGTCTTACTGTGTACGGAAGAGAAAATAGACTCCATTCAAAATACTTTTTCACGCTGAGCCTACACGGCCTATGAGTGCGACACAGGCCGCCGAAACTTCAGGCTCCAGCCTGCTGCATCCCGCAGCGGCCAGCAATATCGCGGCAACACCGATCCATTGCAGTGGCTCCAGGCGGTGGCCGAAGGCAACCAGTCGACGAAAATCGCCGCGATTGGATAGATGAACGACAGCGCGCCCGTCAATGTCGTCGGTAGCTTCTGGATCGCGCCATACAACAGCACGTACATCACGCCGGTATGGACGATGCCAAGTGTGATCAGGCTGCCCAGGCGCTGGATGTCTGCGGCAGCGCCGAAAAGTGCGCGAACGGCGCAAGCAACAGCACGCCAGTGCTGACTTGAACCAACGCGATCAGATGCGGCGGCGTTCCGGTCAGGCGCTTGATGATCAACGCGGCAATCGCGTAGAGAAACGCAGCACCCAACGCCAGCACAATGCCAATCAGATACTCGTTACCGCCCTCGCCCTGCCCGCCATGGGCG
>NZ_NKJI01000020.1 GCF_002277815.1 Pseudomonas sp. ERMR1:02 | reverse complement strand
CGTCTTTGCGCTCAGCCTTCATACGCAGGCTCGCGGCGTCGGAACCGCCACTGGGTTCGGCAGGGCGATACAGACGATACTCTGCCCGCCAGTATCTGCACCCAGCCACTCCCTGGTCAGTTCAGGCGAGGTGTGTTCAGCGACGATCTGGCCGTTCAACGGAGGCAGCAGCGGCATGTAACCCTCGTTAAAATCACCGCGCGCGATCTCTCGATGATGATGCCGGCGGTCACGCAGTCCAGGCCACTGCCACCATATTTCTCGGTCAGTTCGCCACCGAGGAGACCCATTTCACCCATCTGCCGGATCACTTAGCGTTCACTCTTGCCGCTGAGATCGCGCTTGCGATAACCGGGCGCAAGTACCTCGGTGCTAACGCGAGGCATTCGATCAGCAACTGGCAGCATTCCAGGGTTTGATTAACCTCTGGCGGAATTTCAGACCTGCGTGCAAGCTACGCACCTGCAGTGTTACTGCGCGCTATGGCTCAAAGAAGCTGGACAATCCCACAACGCCGAAGCTGCGATGAATAAGTGGTGGGACCCAGGCTGGCGTTTGACGTGGTCAAGCAGTGACTGCTCGCCCATGGCCACACCGGCCGGGTGTGAAAATGTGCCATTTGCCAAGCATCTTCGTGATGTACTTGGCTTGCAGATTGCTGACGGTACTGCGCAAATCATGAAAAATATCATCGCTCGCGCACACATCCCCAAATTTAACCTTGTCTGCACCGGCAGGCAGGTGACCTTTTAGGCCTACAGACGCCCACCGGGCAACAAGGACACATAATGGACGCTTACGAAAACCGCAACATACCGAACACATTATTTTTCCGACTGTTTCAAACCAGCAACGTACTACAGCGCCAAGTGCAGAACGAAATGGGCATCAGCACGGTGCAGTGGGCGGTATTGGGCGCCTTGTCCCGAGCCGGTTTCGAGGACGGTATCTCCTTCAACCAGTTGACAGAGTACCTGTTTGTCAGCCGGCAAAGTCTGGATGGCGTGCTCAAGCGCATGGAACGGGACGACCACGTGGTGCGCGTGCCTCACCCGGATGACGGACGCGCTCGTCTGGTAAGGTTGACCAATCAGGGTCGGGGATACTGGACCGCGCTGCAAGATCGGATTACCAATTTTATCAGCAAGGTTTGCAAGGTTTCAGCTTCGACGACACCGTCAATTTCCTACACTACCTGAACAAGTTCAAAAATGACCTGGCCAGGATTTCATTTGACGAACAGAAGCAGGCACTGCTTGAGGATTAATACCGGGCAGCCCACATTACCTGCCATGCATCGCGACGCAGATTGATTTAACCCTTTGCCCACGGCGCGGTGCCGGTTGAATAAAAACGCACTGGCAGCAACCAAAGATGAGCAATGTAAAACTGGGGGCTAGAGTTGAAGAGCGCGCGCGGGAGCGGAGACTGTCATTCGGCCCAGCATTACTGGAACCTTCATCTCCACCGGCGACGAAGCGAAGGGGGGGCTAATGGCGGCATATACCTGACGCATTGCAGGCTCGAACGGATACCCAAAAAGCGGCGATCTTAAATCGACCATCCGCAGCCATCAGCACCAAACTCAAGGCTCATCTCGTCTGCAACCACCACATTGCCACGCCGCTCCAAGTGCGTCGGTTCGACCTCGAAGTTGCCTGTGAGCAGAAGACCAATGGCGGTAGAACGCCCGACCTCGCGCCTACAACTTGATCTATCGGGCCTAAGCGCAGTACTGTCGAACGTCCAATACCCTTCCCGCCCCTCCTGCATAGCTATTCAACCAAAACAGGAAAATTGAACGACAGGTGCACGCCTCGAATGGACCTCGAGCACATGCCCGCAGATCTTGTTATTGGCTAAATATCGTTTAACTCTGAAATTTGAAGTCGCGAAACTGCTCTCGCAGCTTCATTTTTTGCAACTTGCCGGTGGCGGTATGCGGTAGTGCATCGACAAAAGCGATATCGTCCGGTAGCCACCATTTCGCCACTTGAGCTTGCAGACAGTCAAGCAGCTCCTCTTTGCTCGCAGTCTTGCCAGGTTTCAGCACGATCACCAGCAGTGGGCGCTCTTGCCATTTCGGATGAGCAATACCAATCACCGCGGCTTCAGCGACTGCCGGATGGCTAACGGCGGCGTTTCCAAATCGATCGATGAAATCCACTCGCCCCCGACTTGATTACGTCCTTTGCGCGGTCGGTGATCTGCATGTAGCCATCGGTATCGATGGTTGCAATATCGCCGGTATCGAGCCACCCCTCGCTATCAAGAATTTGCCCACCCTCACCACCGTAATACTGGCTGGCAATCCATGGTCCCTTGACCAACAAAAGCCCGGAGGCCTTGCCATCACGTGGCAGTTCAGCGCCCTGTTCATCGACAATTTCATCGACACGCCGAACAGGGCTCGACCTTGCTTGGCCTGTAAGTCGAGCACCTTGTCTAGCGGATCTTCGCGGTGTTTGAGCAATGGGTTGCATACCGTACCGAGCGGCGACATCTCGGTCATGCCCCAGGCATGCAGCACGCGTGCATTAAACAAAGTCTCAAACGTCTCAACCTGACTGCGTGGTGCCGCGGCACCACCGATCACGACCCGATTCAGACACAGATCTGTAGCCGGTTGCAGTCTCTGCGACCGGACATGTTGTTGTAGCATCATCCAGACCGTCGGCACACCCAACGCCAGTGTCACCTGCTCATCACGCATCAGCGTGTAAAGACTCTCGCCATCAAGTGCAGCACCCGGAAGGACCAACTTGGCGCCGCACATTGCTGCTGCATAGGGCATGCCCCATGCATTGACATGGAACATTGGCACAACCAATAGCGCCGAATCGGCCGCAGACAGGCTAAAGCCATCAGAGGTGCAGAGAGCAAGCGAGTGCAAGATTGATGAGCGATGCGAATACAGGACACCTTTGGATTGCCAGTCGTGCCCGAGGTGTAGCACATCGATGATGCCGTACGCTCATCGAACTCAGGCCAGATGAAATCACTGCTTTGTTCAGCGATCAGGTCCTCGTAGCAAATAAGCCCAGGCACATTAATCGACGGCATCTGATCACGATCACACAACGCAACGAACGCTTTTACTGTAGTCAATTGCGGTGCTAGCTGCTCTACCAACGGGGCGAATGAAAGATCGAAGAACAAGTATTGATCCTCGGCGTGGTTGGCAATGAACTCTATCTGCTCGGCGAAGAGCCGCGGGTTAATCGTATGCAATACTGCACCCATGCCCGACACACCGAAGTACAGCTCCATATGCCGGTAACCATTCCAAGCCAAGGTGCCAATTCGATCACCACGCTGCACACCCAACGCAACCAATGCATTGGCTACCTGCTTGGCGCGATGACCGATATCAGCATAGCTGCAATGATGTATGGTCCCATCAGCTGTACGGGAGGCAATTTGAGTTTGCGAATGCGACTTTAGCGCGTGTTCGAGAACGGAAGAGATCAACAAAGGTTGGTCCTGCATCAAGCCGAGCATAATTTTTTCCTTTGATTTTTGTTTGAGGTCAGTGTTTCAGATCGCTGATAACCGTCACCTGAGTGGGGTCCGGTTATCAGGGGTTTCTGATTCGAATTTGGAAATGCTCAAAAGGGATCCGGTCTCAAGGCGCGCGTCGTAGCAGGAAATGCGACAGTGCCGGGATTAACACAAGGGCCCCGACCATGTTCCAGATGAACATAAACGTCAGCAGGATCCCCATGTCCGCCTGAAACTTGATTGGCGACCATGCCCAGGTGATCACGCCAGCGGCCAAGGTAATACCAACCAGCGCCACCACTTTGCCGGTGAACGCCACGGAATTTTTGTAGGCTTCTGTCAGCGATAATCCGGCACGCTGCTGCGCTAGTTGTACGCTGAGCAGGTACAGCGCGTAATCGACGCCAATCCCCACACCCAGGGCGATTACCGGCAGCGTGGCGACTTTCACCCCCATACCCAGCCAGACCATCAGCGCCTCGCAAAGAATCGAAGTCAGCATCAACGGCACCACCGCCACCACCACCGCACGCCAGCTGCGGAAGGTGATGAAGCACAACACGATCACCGCGCCATACACATACAACAGCATGGTCCGATTGGCGTCGCGCACGACAATGTTGGTCGCCGCTTCAATGCCGGCACTACCGGCGGCAAGCATGAACTGGCGTTCGCCGTTGCTATGTTCGCGAGCGAATTTCTCGGCCACCTCCACCACGCGGTCGAGGGTTTCGGCCTTGTGGTCTGAGAGGTAGGCCACAATTGGCATCATCGAGCAATCGTTGTTGAACAGATCAGGACTGCTGATTGAAGCCTGCTGCGCACCATAGTTCAGTACATTCTGGTTGCGGGCGATGGTCAGCCACTTGGGGTTGCCTTCGTAGGAACCCGCCGTGATCTGCCGCACAGCATTAACCAGCGACACCGTGGTTGCACGCCCGGTTGCTGTTGCAACAACCAGCCCAGACGATCAGCCTCCACCAGGGTTTCGTACTTCAGGCAGCCTTCGCCCGGTGTCTTGAGCATGATCGCGAATTGGTCACTGGACAGCGAATAGTTGGCGGTGATGTAGGCGTTATCGCGGTTGTAGCGCGAGTCGGAACGCAGTTCCGGGGCGCCGGGGTCAAGGTCACCAATCTTCAGGTGATGGCTGACGACAATCCCGACGACCGCCAGCACGCCAGAGACAACCACAGCGACCGCGGCCCAACGGCGTTCGGTAAACTTGTCGAGGAGACTCCAGACCGCGCCTAGGCCTTTGCCGCGCAGCTCTTCGTCTTCTGCCCGCAGACTGCGTATCGCAGCCTTACGACTCACACCCCAATAGGAAAGCAACACCGGCAACAGCACCAGGTTGGTGAAGATCAATACCGCGACACCGATGCTCGCAGTGACTGCCAAATCCTGAATGACCGGGATGTCGATCAGCATCAACACCGCGAAGCCAACGGCGTCCGCCAGCAACGCGGTGAGACCGGCGAGGAATAGGCGGCGGAAGGTATAACGCGCTGCGATTAATTGATGAGTGCCGCGTCCGACGTCCTGCATGATCCCGTTCATTTTCTGCGCACCGTGTGACACGCCGATGGCGAACACCAGAAACGGCACCAGGATCGAAAATGGGTCCAGAGCAAAACCGAACAGCGCGACCAAGCCCAGTTGCCAAACCACGGCAATGACCGAGCAGAGAATCACCAATGCCGTGCTGCGCACACAGCGGGTGAAGTAAAAGATGATGGCGGTGGCAATCAGCGCAGCGGCGCCGAAGTACAACATCACCTGCATCAGGCCATCGATCAGGTCGCCGACCAGTTTGGCGAAACCGATCACACGGATCTTGATCGGACCTTTGCCCTCCTCGCCCGCGATGTGAACGTTACCGGCAAACTCATATTTAGTGCGCAGTCTGTCTTCCAAGGTTCTAGAGAATTGGTGGTAGTCGATGCCCTGCCCGGTGACCGGATCTTTCTCCAACAGCGGCACAAAGATCATGCTCGACTTGAGGTTGTTGCCAATCAAGCTGCCTACTATCCCCGAACGCGCAATGTTCTGACGCAACTGCTCCACGCTCTGCGCCGAGCCATCATAGGAGTCAGGCATCACCGGACCGCCCTGGAAGCCCTCTTCCGTGACTTCAGTCCAGCGCACCCCCGGAACCCACAGCGACTTCATCCAGGCCCGGTCGACGCCTGGCGTCAGGAATAGTTCATCGTTGATCTCCTTCAACGTGTCGAGGTAATGCGGATCGAAAATGTCGCCGTTACTGCTCTCAACCACCACCCGAACCGCGTTGCCCAAGCACGCAGAGCTTGGCGGTTTTCGAGGTAGTTTTTGATGAAGGGCTGGCTCTGCGGGATCATTTTTTCGAAGCTGGCATTGAGCGTCAGTCGCGTGGTTGCGAAATAACTCAGCGCAACTGTCACCAACAGGCAGGCCAGCACCACCCACAGACGGTTGTTGAAAATCAGCCGTTCGAGGGCGTTACCGGAGCGGGCATCGAAGCCCTTAAGCTCCTGGATGATCGGCATTGTTTGAAGTTCGTAGTGACCCATCATGTTGTTCTCTTTGTAATGCTGGGTTTATTCGAAGGACATTTGATGCAGGCCGCGGGTGCCCGCCAGTATCAATGAACCAGTGGTGGAAACCTGCGCTGCGGCGACCGGGGCCAGCCCGGTGCGCGGCTGAATTTCGAAACTGGCACCGTCGTCCTTACTGACCAGCACGTGACCGGCCTGGCTGACGAGTACAATTCGACCGTCGGCGGTAATGCTGCTGGCGGTTATGCTTACTGGCAGGCCGAGTTCGATTTTGGTCCAGCTCGCGCCGCCGTCGGTGCTGCGAAATACGTTGCCGCGAAGACCGAATACCAAGATGGCCCCCGGTTTGCCGGTGACACCGAAAAAGCTGCCTTTGTATTGCGTTGGCGCTGCGTTGAAGCGATCGCTCGAACGGTCCAGCCTCAGCACCAGACCTTGCTCACCGACGACAAATAAGTCGCCACCTACCGGCCGCAACGCATAGAGATTTAGAGCAGTAGGGTTTTCGGTTTGCTCCAGCAATGGCGTCCAGTGCACGCCGCCATCATCGGTACGGAAAATCAGGTTGAATGCGCCGACGATGTAGCCGACCTGCTCGTTTCGAACCAGACATCAAGGAACGGTTTGTCGGCGCCTTCTTCGACCATCCGTTGAGCATCGCTAACCCGCATTTGCAGGTCTGCGTCATCCGGATGCCTGGAAAGTTGATGCTCGTAATAACCAAGCATGATCGGCCCAACCCGGCGCCCGTCCAGTTGGAGACTCCAGCTCTGCCCGGCATTGTTGCTGTGCAGGACCACGCCATCGTGGCCCACGGCCCAACCTTGTTGAGGACTCGGAAAATACACGGCGACCAGATCGGAACTGACCGGTACTGGGCTTGTTGCCAGTGCTGTCCAGCGTCATCAGAGTAGAGAATATGACCACGCTGCCCAACGGCAACCAGCCGCTCACCAGCATTAGCCAGCCCTGTGAGCATTCCCTGTTGTGCGAGCTGGCTTGGCATGGCTGGAGAATCCAGCAAGTCGATATATTGCGCGGCCATCAGGGCCGGGACAAAGGCACAGCCAATAGCGCAACCTTTGCAGCGAGACTTAGCCACTTAAGCATATTCATTATTGTTATCTCGATAGAAACACACCGAGGGATGCGGCCCCCGGTGGTAAACGACAGCAACAGTGTCCGGTTAGCGAATACCAGAACCCGCCAGTGACTCTGGTGACCATTGAGCTTTGGACAGTGGCGCTATGTACTTGGGGCCACCGTAAGGACCGTAGAATCCATTCATGTTGTAAGCACCAGAGATCAGGTCGTAGAGCACCTGATTAATCGCTTCTGGGGCCTGCACGTCGTAGCTGTAAGTCAGGTTCGCGAAACCACCTCGATAGAGTTGACCTCGGCCGTCGTATTCATCGGAAGCCAGAGCGATCCAGCTATCCTCATCGAGGTAGAAGGTGCGTTTGCTGTAGATGTGGCGCTTGCCTGGCTTCAATGTTGCCTCAACAACCCACACACGGTGCAATTCCCAGCGCAGCAGATCGGGATTCACATGGTTGGGGGTCGTCACGTCCGCAGTGGTTTTGTGGTAGCTGAACTTGTAGGTGTTGTAGGGTACGTAGAGTTCTTTTTTGCCAACCAGTTTGAAGTCGTAGCGGTCCATTGCCCCGCTGAACAGGAAGGAATCATCATAGGTTGCCGTCCCTGCGGTTGACGGATTCGGAGTGTCGTATGCCAGTTCCGGAGCAAGCTTGACCCGACGCTGACCAGGCAGGTAGAGCCAACCGCGGCGAGGTTGCTTTATCGGGTCGACAGCGTCCATGAGCAGTAGCGCTTCCCCGGCTCTCCGGGCGGGGCCGGTGTACTGAAACTTGGTCCGGTAGTAAACCTCATCCGGGGCGACCGGACCGATTGGGCGGCTTGAGTTGTAAAGGGGGTATTCGACAACAAAGTTGCCAGTCGTACTCAGCGACGCAGCGCCGGAAGAATCGACATTCCAAGAGTCGTATTTGTTGCTCAAGGCCACTCCTTGATAACGCAACAGGTGGTTCCACATAGCCTCATTACCGTCAGAAGGGATCGGAAATGGCACTCCCGGCAGAACATTTTCCAGCGCCAGACCTCCCGCGCCGGTCTTGGCGCCAACAGCGTTCAGCGAGGTGGTTTCGAGCACACTCTTAGGCAGCGCTACAGTGCGATGGGTGGGATAAACATCAAGGCGATAAGTCGGATAGCGAGTGAGTAATGCCTGACTGGTCGCAGTAAGTTTATCTTTCTGTTTGGCAAGATCCTGGCTAGTAATGACCAGCCGTGGTTTCTCATTGCAAAGGGGTCGGGACGAAATGAATCACCGGTTTTGTATTCAGCGGGAATGGCCTTCAATCCGCCGGTATACGCGGGAATGGTGCCATCGGCGTTTCCGGCCATCTCAGCACCTGCGCCGGTTAATGTCGTACCCAATTTTGCCGCTTGGTCCGGAGACACAGATGCATGAGCGGAAACAGTGACGGCCAGCGCCAGCGTCGTAGCCAATATAGATCTAAAGTTATTCATGGAAACCTCTTGTTAGCACGCAGCTCTTAAATCAGAGGGTGGTTTTAAAAGTGAGAGTGACCATTCCGCGATCTTTGAGCGAAGATGGGTACCAGCAAACGAAGTGGGCTGCCCGGGAACACAGTTGTATTGGCTGTTAGCGCCAGGAGCGGCACCGTCGCCGTGGGCCGCGGCGCTGCCGGCTGAACCGCAGGTGTCGAAGTCACCAAAATTGTCGACGTATTTAAGGTCGAAGCGGTATTGGCTGCGTACATCCATGCCTACCCCGACCGAGTAGCTGCCGGTACCTTTATTACCGCCCAATTGCACCGAAGACTGCCCTTTGAGGCCGACGTTATAGCTGGCTGGCAGGAACAAATCGACGCCGGGGAACACTTGGTACCAAGTCGGAGTGAAGTTCATACCTAGGATGTAGTTGTCCTTCGTGACCTTGTCGACACCGTGGTACCAGTCCTCGCCTTTGAACAGTTGCTTGTTCTCAGTGACGTCGAGCCAACGGCTGTAAGCCAGTTCAACCAACAGCGAGGCACTGTCCCAGACCGGCGTGTTGCCGAAAGTGGTCAGGCCGTTGAGTGTAGAGTGCACCGTATCGCCGCGCGCTACACCGTTACTACCATCAAAACTGCTGATATAACCGGGAGCCCCCGCAGCGCCCAAGGTGGAATTGACGGTTCCAGGTACACTGGCGAGAGGCATATTGTGGCGATAGTTAAGATCGAATCCAACGCTCACCCCTGCAATGCTCTGGACAAGCTGATTCCGTAAACGTCGATATCATCCGCATAGAACTTGTTGTAAGAGCCGACGTTACCTGAGATCAACTGGGCTGGGCCAACGGCAGTCGGTTGAAGTACTACGTTAGGTAAAATGTCGGACGTCTTTCGGTAATAAGCACCCAACGTACCATCCAGCCATGCCGGACTCCATTTGACCATTAAGCCAAAGTCGCCTCGCTTGTCTGGCTTAAAAGTATGGCCGTTGGACAATCTAAGAAATTGGTTTACACCTAGGGGACCCGGGACGCCAAAAGAGGGATTGGTGCCAGCGATCAACGACAAGTTATGGCCTCCGCTTTGGAAACTGTCGTTAAAGCCCAAATACGTGCCCGACTCCGGAAGTCTTGCAGCGCTCCAGTCGAGGAAATACTGAGCACCAATCGACAACTCTTGATTGACAGTAAATGTCGTCGAGAGCTGGTTGCGTGGGATGAACAACTCTTTAGCTTCGGTGCCAGGGACGGCAAGAGCCTTAGACAAATCTAAACCTGACTGACCGTAACTATTGCCGTGGGCGAAGGCCAATACACTTTCCCCCCAATACAGGGTGTGCTTACCCGCTTTGACACTTAACTGCGACTCGTCACCAATTTCAGTACTACCAAACACGAAAGCGTCGAGGATCTCAGAGGATGGACCGTTGTAATAACGTTCGGCATATCCGCTCCGGTGGCGCGAATCAGGTCTTCCATCATTCAGCTGGTTGGTCGAAGGGTTGTCACTGCCGACATCGTCGTAGGCATGGTCGTACCAGCTATTGGCACTGACTCGGACTCCCATCTGTTTTTTGTAAACCATGTCCAATTCCGACAGCACGTCGAGGCGCTGGGATACAGGGCTACCGGACGAAAAGTTGCGGTCACCGTCATTATTGTTCCTGGAGTTGGCCAGCTTGGAGCTGGGGCTTTCCACCCGTTGGGCATAGTTAAACTTGAAGGTATTATCGAAGCGCACCGACAAATCTTCATTGCCTGTATCGAGTTCAAAAGCATGCACCGGTGTCACACCCAACCCAACCAGAATGGTTGAGGTCAGGAGTCCACGCCGGAGGTGGGAGGGGCAAATGTCGTTATTGTTGTTATTTTTCATTTAACGTACTCGTCTTCTCTGTGGTTTCACAAAAAATCACTTATTCCGGCACAACAGCTCCGAGCGCGGTCTCGCCGCATAAAACCTTAATCCCGTGAAAAATCCCAAGAACTTCGGGCAAATGTTTACACTCAGCAAATCCGACCCAGGCAAATACATCTCAATGCAATGAAAGCCACCTAATAGTTGCTTCCCTACACATAGCTGTACCGACGTGAAAAAAGAAAAGCCTATTACATATCCCCAACTACGCGGGAGACGTAAGGCTCCACTGCTGTAATCTCAGAGATTGGAAAATTCAGTTCGATGGTCGCGCCCGAAGGGTCTTCGATAAAAAATTGGTGCAGCCCAAGAATGGGAACAGTGCGAACTCGCCAAGCAATACCTTCGGCATTGAATAACCCCCAATACTCAACCAACTCCGTAACCCAGAAAGCGATATGGTCAAAGCTCCTGTCTCCTGCGAAGGATGTTTGATCACCGGTTTTGTAGCTGGGGAGCTGAGTGCTGGACGGAAAGATTTCGACGATGTAAACCGTAGGTGCTCTGCTTCATAGCCCCCCTTGTATATCCAAACGCCTAGCAACTCGGCGGTTGGCTGGTATCCGGTAGTGAAGCCAAGCACCTTGCCATAGAAATAGCGGGATCTTTTCAGGTCGTAAGACCGAACCCAGTAGTGAGCGAGTTTTCGGATCGGCATGACGCCTCCGGTAGCTTTTTTTATTTGTTTATCGCGTGAGAAATACTTTGTTTGAGGACTATCGTTTTCTGATGAAGTGAAGATACGCGTTATATTTTCAATATGTCAACATGTTGTCTTTGTTTTTTTGATGCCGATTGACTCGACTGCAAGCCTCCCGGAGCCATGCACCGGATTCTCGAGTCATGCGGCTTGCCCGGGAGGACGGCATCCGCGCGCGGCAAGTACAGTGCCGTTGCGCCGCATCAAGCACCGCTACAGAGCGCGCCAGAGCGGCTTCGGTGCAAGCGCGCATATCCATGGCTTCGGTAGAGAACCAGATGCCGTCGAGGCGGATAATCCAAACCGGTCGCGAAGAAAGGTCACGCAGGCAGCCGCGCTTTCGTGCGGACAGTTCACTTGACGGTGCACGCGGATGTGGGATTTCAACGCATATATTCGATGATGCAGCTTGCGAATTTGCTCCGGCTAGCAGCATGGGTAACGGAATAAAAACAGGTTGCAGCTCCGCGCTTCTAAGCGTTCGGACTGCAATCCATTTATGGACGAGATTCGCGTTGAGGCCTGTGGCTCAGCGCGACACTGGCTATCGAGGCACCAGGCTGGGTGCAATCTTGGATGACCTGGATTTTGAAGGATTTGAAGTGGCGTTATGGCTGCATGAAATACCCGCTTAAAAGGCAAGAACTGTTGCCCACTTAACTAAAATGCACACCATGTCTTGGCTCAGTAGTTCTGGCGCAGTTGCAGGAGCGCTTGGCCAGGTTCGGTCTATACCTCAATGCCGCGAAGATACGGCTGACCGCACGTACGGACCTGGGGGGGATGGCAGTTAACTGCCATCCCCACTGCGACCTCAGCACTTCGCGAAATGCCCATCACGCGAGACCACCCAATAGCAAACTTCGTCCATGAGCAGGATCGCGCTCGCGCAGAGCGGTAAGGATCTGGATCGAGCGCCGGGTCGCAAGTCGATCGGGAGAATTGCGCCTTCGACTCGCGTCGCGCGGTGTCTCCCCTTCCCGGCGCTGATCCCGCTCAGCCGACCTGTTCGGTTTTATGCTCTGCCGTTACCCCAGTAAACTTCAGGTCCTCCGGCTTTGCATCGCGCGTCATCCGCCAGAAGGCGTCGTTGCGCCACGGCGTGATCGCAACGACCCGCCCGCGGGAATTGCGGTACCAGTTATTCGCGCCGGGGTGCGTCCAGACGAGCTCTTCATGCGCGGCGTCGATCTGCGCCTTGTAGTCGGCATAGGCGTCCTCGCGGACTTCGACCGCATCGGCCTGCGCTAGGACCAACGCCTCAATCACGCGGGTGGCATAGTGGGCTTGGGCCTCGATATTTCGAATCATGCTTCCGCCATGGCCGGAGCCAACATTGGGGCCGAGCAGGATAAAGAAATTGGGGAAGCCCGGAACCAGAGTCCCGCGGTAAGCAGCAGCATTGTCTCCCTCCCAGAACTCGCGCAGCACGCACCCCTCACGCCCAACCACATCATAGGAGCCGAGCACATTGGACGCCTGAAACCCGGTGGCGAGAATCAGCACATCGGCTTCGATCTCCTGCCCGTCGCCCGCGATCAGGGTGGATCCGCGAACTTCGGACAGACGCTGGGGAACGAGTTGCACGTGAGGTTTACGCAAGGTGCGATACCAACCGTTGTCGAGCAGCATGCGCTTGGCAAAAGGCGGAAAGTCCGGGAGGACCAGAGGCAGCAGATCCTGCCGGTCGCCCAGTTCCTCGCGGACGTAGCGGGTGAAGAATTCGCGGTGGCCGTCGTTGATCGCGTTTACCGAACGGGCGGGCTCGGACCACTCGGGATCGCGAAACAGAGTGCCGAGGACGCGGTCGTTGAATGTCCAAGTTACGCGTTGCTCCGCCCATGCACGGTAGAGCGGAACCACTTGCATCAGATAGCGTACGCCAACAGGCACCGGTTTGCGGAACTGCGGGAACGGCGCGGCCCATTGCTTTGATCGGGCGAACAGAGTGAGTTCGGCGACCTCGTCCGCAATCGCGGGGACAACCTGCATGGCTGACGCGCCATTGCCGACGACTGCGACGCGCTTGCCCTTGAGTTCGATGTCCTGCGGCCAGTCGCTGGTGTGCACGACGCGCCCCGCAAAGCCCGAAAGCCCCTTGATGTCTGGCACGACGGGCATGTTGAGAAGGCCGACCGCGCTCATCACGAAGTCGGCGTGGTGAACTTCCTGAGTGCCGTCCTCGCCGCGAACCGTGACCTCCCACTGATTGCGGTCGGTCAACCACTCCGCGCGCTCCACCTTCGTGTCGAAGCGGACGTGGTCATAAAGACCGCTTTCCTGCGCGGTGGCCAGCAGGTAGCTCTCGATCTCGTCGCGCAAGGGGAAGTACGCCGTCCAGTCGTTCGGGCGGAAAGAGAAGGTGTAGGTCAGGTTCGGCGTATCGACGCCGCAGCCGGGGTAGCGGTTTTCCCACCACGTGCCGCCAAACTCGTGGTTCTTTTCGAAGATCGTGTGCTCGACCCCCATTTCTTGGAGGCGCACCGCGGCAACCATGCCGGAGACGCCCGCGCCGATGATGATCGCCTTGAGCGTCTTGGCCGAGCGTACCGGATCGGGCACCGGATCGAGATGCATCGTCGCGGCGATGGTATCGCCATATTCGGCGGGCACCGCTTCGACCATTGCCACGGCGAGCATCGCCGCGAGTTCGGCATTGACTGGTCGTGGAAGGACAGGCTCGCGGCCGTCAACCCAGGCGGTTATCGCTGCCCAAGCAGCCTCCCGGATCTCGGCTTGAATTTCATCGGGCAGCCCGCCGCTGTCGTTGTCGTCGAGCCCCTTGCTCCGGCTCGGGGCATAGGGAGAACCGAGGTACTTGCGCTCTCCGGTCAGTTGCACGAGCACCATCAGCAGCGCGGGAATATTGGCTTCGTCGACACCCAGCCGCAAAAGCGTCAGATCAACGCTTTCGGCAGGAATTGGACGGTCTGTGATCATTGGAGACTTCATCTAAATCCCTCGCTTCTTGTAAGTTGTCAGCCGGATCATACCATGAAAAAGAAAAATCTACTCATCGGTATATCGACCAAAAAAATAGCTGCGTTCAACCGGCATATTTTTTTGGAAGCATGCGTTGTCAGCCTTCCGCGACGGCTTCGCTGTGCAGCAGGTCGTTCAAGCCGGAGTGGTGAAATCTTGATCCGAAGCAGGCCATCGGCATGCCGCGCCCTGTGAAGCAGCCATCTCGTGCGACTTATCGCGGGTTCAGCGTCTGGCGCGGAGTGCCGTTGACACGTATCCGCCCAAGAAAGCCGCCAGCAACCCGGGGGGTGTGTTCGCCGCGCCCGCGACATTCACCGGCGGGCAGATGCGTTGGAACACGTAATGGGCAATGGCCCCAGAGAGTCGAGACTTCATCGCTGGTAAAAAAACTACTAGCGGGAATATTATCAGCGTGACAACATCTGCTCTGCGCATTTTAAAAATGTGAGAGCCCGCATAAAAATAAAAGGAGCGAGTGATGTGCAGCATTAGAGCAAGCCAGATGACGTTTACCGAGACCGAGCGAGTGACCATAGGTCAACCGGCCCGCGAGGCAATCCGCGATCAGGCCGAAAAAATGGATGCGCGGCGAGTGTTCATCCTCGCCTCGCATACCTTACGTACGAAAACCGACGAAATCGCTGCAATTGAGCGCGAGCTTGGCGACCGCCATGCCGCCACTTTCAGCGGCATTGCTCCGCACGCGCCTCGAACGGACGTGCTCCGTGCCGCCAATGCCGCGCGTGCGGCGGGGGCCGATTTGATCGTTTCCATCGGCGGCGGGTCTGTCACCGATGCCGCCAAGATCGTCGCGCTGCTGCTCAAGCACGACGTACGCTGCGTCGAAGAGTTCGATGCGCTGCACGTTTACGTTGATCCTGAGGGCAACGTGATCAATCCGGTCACTCTTGGCCCGGATATCCGTGTGATCTGCGTACCGACGACGCTTTCCGGTGGCGAGTTCAATGCGCTTTCGGGAGCGACGAACGAGCTAATGCAGCATAAGCAGGGTTACGAGCACCGCAGCATGGCGCCGATCATGGTCGTGCTCGATCCGGCACTCACGATCTACACGAGCGAACAGCTCTGGCTTTCGACCGGGGTCAGGTCGGTCGATCACGCGGTAGAAACGCTCGCCTCGCACCTGTCCAACGACTTTGCCGATGGTCTCGCCGACAGCGCCTTGCGCCTGCTGGTTGAGGGGCTGGCGCGCACTAAGGCAGACCCGTCGGACTTGGAAGCGCGGCTCAAATGTCAGCTCGGGGCCTGGCAATCGATGATCTCTATCATCGGCGGCGTGCCGATGGGAGCAAGCCACGCCATCGGGCACATCCTTGGCGGCACCTGCGACGTTCCGCACGGCTACACCTCATGCGTCATGTCGCCCTACGTGCTCTCCTGGAATGCAGAGCATGACGCCAGCCGCCAAGTGCGCATATTGCAGTGCCTTGGTAATACGCACGGCACCGCGTCTGAAGCGCTCGATGCGCTTATTCGCAGCCTCGGCATGCCGCGGACATTGGCCGAAGTGGGCGTAGGGGAAGAACGCTTCCAGCAGGTAGCGAACCATACTATGCTGGATGCTTACGCGAGAACCAATCCGCGGCCGGTCCGGTCGCCCGCGGATATACTGGAGATTCTAAGAAGGGCTACATGACCAAAACCAGCACCACCGCCAGCGCGCCCACCGGGCGCGAGATTAAGCTCAGCGTCGTCGCGTTCAAGCAGAACCGCATTCTCGAAGAGGCCGCCGCGCTGTTCTTCGAAAAGGGCTTTGAGGGAGCTACGCTGGAAATGCTCGCCGACAGGCTAGGTGTGACCAAGCCATTTATCTACAGCTACTTCAAGGGAAAAAGCGCGATCTTGTGTGCTGTCTGCGAACTCGGCATAACCGAATCGCTAGCGGCGCTCGACCGGATCGCCGAAACGCAAATGACGTCGGTCGACCTGCTCAAGGCCTCACTGCGTGGAGTAGCGGAGATCAGCATTGCGCGCAACGAGTACCTCGTTGTCTACCAGCGCGAAATGAAGAACCTTAATCGTGCCGACGCACAGCGCATCATGCTCCTGCGTCACGATTTCGACGTGCGCATCGGCAAGATGATCGATGAATGCGTGCGTGACGGTTATGTATTCGTGCCCGAAGCGTCGGATATGTCGATCTGGATCGGCGGCCTGCTGAGCTGGATAACCTATTGCTACCGTCCGGGTAGCCGTCGGTCTGGGGAAGCGGTTGCAGATCAGGCCGTAATAGCCTGCCTGCGACTGATCGGCCTCGACTGAACGCTATCCTCGCCCGGGGCAAGGAGATTGCAATATGTCAGTGGACGCCGGACCGAACACTTGAGACTTGCTAATTAGGCAGCGATACCGGTTGGACCGAACCTGTCGCGCAATCAACTTTCATTCGGCGGGTCCACTCATCGTGGCCCGCCTTGTGATCACTTAGAACTTGTGCGTATATCCGATTGTATAAACCTGATATCTCGCACTGATGTTCGTCCCCTCGCTCGGCCCCGTTCCGTGAATCGAAGTCGGAATGTCATATTCGAAAGCGCCGGTTATCTGGTTGCTCTTGTCTATCGCGTAGGTGGCACCGACCGTCACCGCACGAGGGCTTATACCTGGCGCGCGCACGTTCGCCAAAGTATGAGTGGAATCGATGTGCATGTTGGCAAAGCTATAGCCGCTCCGAACGGTCCATTTCGGATTAATTTCGTACGAGACGCCGACACGACCGACGTTTTGATTGCGATAACCAAAGCTACTCGACGTGTTGTAGCCCGCGGCGCTTTCCCACTCGATCCGCAGATAATCCAAAGCAACGGTCAATCCCGGCAACGGGCGTATGGCGATCCCGGCACCATATCTGGAGGGACTGTCTAGATGTCCATTGCTTGGGGCAAGAACATCGTCTTTGTACCCTTCAAGTGGCGTAAACCAGGTTTTGGTGAAATAGGACGCCCCCAAAGACACCATAGGAATCGGTGTCCAGAGCACCCCAACTCCTGTGCCGATACCGTAGGCATATGAATTACCGTGACTTGGGCCGGGCTCCAGGGAGCCAGACGGCCCGGGTACGATAAGTCCGTCCAGACGTAGTTGCTCGACGCCGATCACCAGCGATGCACCAATTGAGAGGTTCGGAAGAGGCTTGTAGGTGATCGTAGGACTAGTGTTGACAACGACTAGACTAGCGTTGGCGTCGCCAGCGCCCGGGACAGGAAGTACGGGGCGTCCGTAATTCGATGCCGCCCCTGCACCGGTCACAGCCACGCCGAAGGTCCATTGCGGCGCAATCTGATAATTGACTCCGAATCCTGGAATCAGAAGAATCTTGCGCGAATACAGATGATTGTCCGTAGAACCAAAAGTAGAATCGGCGGAAATGGGTACGACCGAGCCGTTCAGCTCGACTCGCGAACCAAGTTCGGCGAGCCCGGCAGGATTGTCCACAGCCGACGTCACGTCTTGCGGGAAAGCAATGGCGGCTCCGCCCATTCCAGATGAATTTGCTCCGCTGCCGGTCAAATAAATGCCATTTGTGGCATATGCATTCGGTACGCCTATATTCAGTGCGATGCCAGACAGCGCAAAAAACATATTCCTTCGTTTAAAATTGTTCATCGTTATTTACCTGTCTCATTTTTTTATTTTTATAAAAAACGCGATATCAGAGCACTACCGAATCGAAGTCCTCTTTCTGGCTTGTCAACATTCGGAACAAGCAACGGCCATAACCTGACTACTAATTACCGAAAACTCTGCAGCGATATTCCCGGTCTCCCCAGCGCGTACATCACGCTGCCCTCAAATCAACCCAGGCGCGGTGTCGGATAGGACACTGCATTCGGATTGACAATGCTGGGGCCTAGAACGTTGTTGTGGTACGTCACCGCGCCGTTAACAAACAGCGAAGCGTCACCCGCCAGATCCATTAGGGCAAACTTGGGAGTTTGCGCTAATGGATATACGTAAGCCCTCCTTGCGTCCATTTGAGGTATTAGTGATGCCGGCAAAGTTCGTGAACTCCGCTGCGCAGGTTTAGTTCCGGTGTAAGTGCCTGCGTGCGTTCACCCAGTTCACGCTCAATCGACAGAATGCTCTTGATCTTCGTCAGCGACAGCGAGCCAGATGTGATCGCAAGATTCGCCGCGCATCGTTCGCGACGGTATGCTCTTAATTGCTAGGCCCGATATTCCGGCGATGACTTCTTCCGGCGACTGGAACCGATACGGGTGTACAGGCAAATCGGTTGCAGCCGGCGCGGCGATTGAATGATCCGCCCCGGCTTTCGTCATAGCTCCTCCACCTTCCAGACATTGCCGTGCGGCAGGATGCGCACGCCAGTAGGCTCAGTGAAATGCGTGCCGAGCACCACGGTGTTGGTGTCGCTGTACTTCTCAAGGAATAGTCGCCGGGTTGCGCGGGCCTGGTCAGTGTTAAAGCAGAAGTTGCTGCACACGTCCGGCTCACAAGCTTGAATCGGATGATGTATAAGGTCACCCGTGATGACCGCCTCTTCACCCATCGACGAGATCCGGATGTAACAATGACCTGGCGTATGGCCTGGAGAGGGCTCAAGGAAAACCTCATCGCCGATCCGAAAGTCAAACTCGACAAGCTCGGCCAGGCCCGCATCAAGGATAGGTTGGACAGAGTCCTCAAAGGTGGCCTTTGCATCCAGACCATCGTCGAGCTTTGCGTATTCGACTTCGACGCGTCCGAACAAATAACGAGCGTTAGGAAACGTCGGCACCCATTGGCCGTCTACGAGCCGCGTATTCCATCCTGCATGGTCAACATGGAGATGTGTACACAGGACATAGTCAATCGTTTCCGGTGGAAACCCCGCAGCTGTCAGGCGCTCAAGAAACGGATTGTTCAGCTTGTTGAACGCCGCGCTTTCGCGCGGTTTGTCGTTGCCGACGCACGGGTCAACCATGATTCGCTGCCCGCCTGCTTCGATCACAAAGCCCTGGATATTGGCAATGATCTGCCCGTCCGAAGTCGCGAAATTGGGCTGCAGCCACGGGTGTTTCTTGATGGTCTCCGCCGTGGTCTGTAAAAGCCATTCTGGCGGTATGTGCATCGGATCCATTTCAAGAATCCGTGTTACGGTGACGTTACCAATCTTCCACTTTTTGAAGTTGAGTAGTTGCGAGTTTTGCTCTGACATTGTCGTTCTCCGGATTGTTGTTTTTGGTATGTACAACGTCTTTACGTTTGCCAGTTTTTGTTCCCGATTCTGATCGGGTTCTGTCGCGATAATGCCTTCCTGATCATATGCATTCCTTCGATGCCAGAAAGGATGCGGATCGGTACCACCGCCCTGTCGAGATTGACCTGCTCTGCCTTGACGATCGTCACCGGGATACTGGTTTTCTCCTCAGGCGTAACTTTGTTCGATGGCGCTGTAGATCAGCGTCTTTAGCTGGCGGCGAATTGGGTCGGACGAAGGCGTCAGTTGGGTCATGAACACCATGTGCAGCTTCTCAACAGGATCGACGAAGAAGGCTGTGGAATGCATCCCGCCCCAGAAATACTCGCCTTCATTGCCCGGAAGGAGCGCTCGCGCCGGGTCGAGAGTCATTGCGAAGCCGAGCCCGAAGCCGGTCCCAGTATTGCCTGCCTCGCTGAACAGGGATTGAGATACCGCCGCGAGATCGGCTCCGCCGGGCAGTTGGTTCCGGGTCATCAGATCGAGCGTCCTAGGGCTTACAATCCGTACGCCGTCGAGCACACCCCGGCCGATCAACATTTGGCAGAAGCGGTGATAATCGGCGGTGGTCGATACCAGCCCCCCGCCGCCGCCCTCGAATCGGGCGGGCGTCGCGAGGTTGCTTTCGCCGGCCCTGTCGATCAGCTTGAGCGGCTTGCCTGGAGCGTAAGCCCAGCAGTCGGTCAACCTGGCGCGTTGGTCTTCGAGTAACTGGAAGCCAGTGTCGAGCATTCCGAGGGGCGCGAAAATTCGCTCGCGAAGCACCTCGCCCAGCGGTTTGTTTTCGATCCGGGAGATCACCACGCCTAGAACGTCGGTCGCCACCGAGTAATTCCACCCCGTGCCCGGCGCAAATTCGAGCGGAAGCTTCGCCAGTTCGGCGATGAACCAGTCGAACCCGTCCATTGAGCGGTCGCCGTCAGGCAGCGTCTTGCGATAAGCTGCGTCGATGCTGGTGCGGTTCTGGAAGCCATAGGTCAGCCCCGACATATGCGACATCAGGTCGACCATCCGCATTGGCGCGCAGTGCTTGACCGGGGCGAACGGCGCGGTCCCACCTCCACCGTTATAGACCCCAAGATTCGCGAATTCCGGGATTACCCGCGCGACGGGATCGTCGAGCGCGACCTTTCCTTCCTCGACCAACTGCATGAACGCGATCGAGGTGATAGGCTTGGTCATCGAGGCGATGCGGAAGATGGCGTCGTGGCGTAGCGGCGTTCCGTCGGCGCGCGCTTGGCCTAGCGTGGCCCGATAAACCGTCTCACCATCGCGGGCGATGAGGATGTCGGCCATCGGCAACTTGCCGGCCCCGACATAGTGTTCCTGCAGGAACGGTTCGATCCGCGCGAGTCGATCTGCGTTCATACCGCTCATATCGTTTATTCTCCATACAGCGTCGTACACCCGCCCGGGTGAGTAGTTGCGGCGCGCGCCTGGCGCGCACGCCCTCCGTGAGCACTTGGCCGAGCCACAGGTCAGCCGGTGTCGTCATCAGGTACGATTGAGCACCAGATTCGCGAGGGCGGTTTCGCTATTGCCTCTTCTCCTCCCCCCTCACTGCTCTTCGGCCTGGGTAACGGCATCAATGCCTGGTTCCACACAGGTGGCCCGGCGACAATCGACGACGTTGCGGACATACACTTCGTCATGATCAGACGCCTACTCGCAGCTGACGCTTGAGAATCTTGCCCTGCGCGTCCTTAGGCAGGGAGTCAACGAAGTGCACCACCTTGGGCACCTTATAGGCGGCCATGTCGGTCTTGCAGTGCATGACGAGCGCTTCTGCGGAAACCGCGTCACGCGCCACAACAAACGCAGTAACGACCTGTCCCCAATAGTCGTCGGACATGCCTACCACCGCTGCCTCGAGCACCGCGTCGTGCGCATACAGCACGCGCTCGACCTCAACCGACGAGACGTTCATCCCGCCGGTCTTGATGACGTCGTGGCAGCGGTCTACGAAAAAGTAATCCCCTTCGGGCGAACGGCGCACGAGGTCGTTCGTGTGCAGCCAGCCGTCGCGCACCGTGGCGGCCGTGCGCTCGGGGTCATTAAGGTAGCCAAGCATCAGCGCAGGGGTGCGACACAACATCTCGCCCTCGACAGCATCGTTGCCATCTTCGTCAACCACGCGCAACTCGAGCTGCGGGACGGGCCTCCCGATCCAGGCTGCGTCGCCGCCGGGAATATCATCGGGCGAGCGGAACGACCCGTACGTGAAAGTCTGCGCTATTTCGGACTGCCCCCACAGGGTCGTCCACTCCATGTTGGGCGCGACGGCGGCGAAAGCGTCGAACATTGCGCGCGGCATCGTGCCGCCATAGGTTATGCAGCGTCGCAGTGCGCTCAAGTCCGCATCCGCGAACTCCGGCAGGCGCGAGAGTTGCAGGTAGAACGTCGGGGTTTGCGCGATGTGCGTGATCCGTTCGCCGGTGAGGACCGACAACGGCGGCTCGGCACCGGGCAGCACCACCGTCGCGCCATTAGCGATCAGCGAAATCTGGGTACCGAGTCCGGCGATCGTGTGTAACGGCATCACGTAATAGAAGCGTGCGCCGGGCTGGAAGCCGAGTGCGCCCCGGAAGGCCGGAATCGTCCCCGCGGTGTAGGAGCGGTGCGCCAGTACCACCGCCTTCGGTAGCGCCGTGGTGCCGCTCGTGTACGAGATCAGCGCCACGTCCTCGTCGCCCAGCTCGATGTCTGGCTCCGATTCGTCGTCGCCAGGCAGTGCTTCCTCGATCACCAGCTTGGCGCCACTACTTGTGATCTGGTAATCGCGTTCGCGCGCCGTGAAACCCGGATTAATGGTGGTCACAGCTACGCCGGCCTTCAGCGCGCCCCACACGACCGTGAACAGCTCCAGACTATTGGTTCCCAGCAGCGCGACGACGTCGCCGCGCCCGATGCCGCGCGCCAGTAGTGCGTTGGCCTGCCGGTTAGCAGCGGCGTTGAGCTGCGCGTACGTGAGTGCGCGGCGCGGGCCGAGCGCGACGAACGCCTCCGCATCCGGATGATGCTGTGCGTTGCGGCGGAGCTGGTCGCCGAGAACCGAGCGGCGCGCTGGATTATTGATTGAAATCATTTGCATCCCACGATCGTTTGATAGTTGAGTCGATAGCTTTCTCGCCAAGGGCTTGGAAAGCCGTCACGGTCACAGCGCTACACCAGAGCGAAATGTGTCGGGGCGCTATTCGGAGCCGATGCATTTCTAGTCTGCATTTATAGAGTCCGCATACACAAAAAATGAAACACGAGAATCATTCCGGTATATCAAGACATATCTTCCCGAATTGGTCCCCACGTTCGAGCCGGTCCAGCGCGACATGAACCTGCTCAAGCGGGTAGGCTGTGTCGATAACAGGCGCCAGGCCGGTACTACCGCAAAAACGCAGCAGGTCTTGGAATTCGCCAAACGTTCCCAGCGTTGACCCGAATATTTGCAACTGCCGAACGAATAACCGCTTTAGATCGGCGGACGGCCGGTCGCCACTGGTCGCACCGCAGGTCACAATCCGTCCGCCGCGAGCAGTCGAACGGAGCGCCTCGGGCCAGACCGCTTGCCCCACGTTCTCGATCACAACGTCCACCCCGCGACCGCCCGTTAGGTTGAGGACCGCCGCAGCCAGCCCGTCCACACCCAGGATTGAATGATCGGCTCCGAGCTTTGTCGCTTTGGCCAGTTTGCCAGCATCGCGTGACGTCACTATCACCGTCGCCCCGGCCAGCTTCGCCAACTGCATCGCCGCGAGCGACACACCGCCTCCGATACCGAAGATGAGTACAGTCTCGCCGGGTTGCAATCGGGCTTTCGTGAACAACATTCGCCATGCGGTGAGATAGGCCACCCCTAGAGCGGCTCCTTCGCGAAAGCCAAGCGAATCGGGCAGTGCAAAGGCATTGGCTGCCGGCACCGCAACGAACTGGCAAAATGTGCCGTCCCGGTGTTCGCCAAGGAACCGAATCGACGTACAAAGGATCTGCTCACCCTTCTTACAGAATTCGCACAGCCCGCACACGGTAGCCGGGTGAAGCGCGACGCGGTCACCGACTTTGAGATGGGTCTGTTGCGAGTCCACCTCCTCGACGATGCCTGCTCCATCGACACCCATGATCTGCGGAAGGCTGTGAGTTATGCCGGCCCCGCTGTCGCGCATATATAAGTCGACCCGATTGACCGAAGCTGCGACGACTCGAATGAGCACCTCTCCCGGCTGACGCACGGGCACCGGCCGTTCGACTAGGCTGACTTGATCGTTACCTCCGCGACCTCTAAGCAACACCGCGCGCATATCTTCTACCTCCTCAGCGATCGGCCAAACGCCGAATTATTGTTCAAGTTGGACCTTCGACCGGTGACGCTGAGGCCCTTGATGGCGACACCTCCTGTGACGATGACAACCTGGTTATCGAATCGCTGCTTCATCTCATCTCTCCATTGAAAGGGTCGCCAGATTGATCGTAGAGACGTCGCGTCATCACCCCTATATGTCAACATGCTGACACGATAGTAGGCGGGAAGATTCTTAAGCACAAGCAATTTTTCTACCGAATATCAGTGTTAAACCCTAATAGCGACGAGGGCTAGGCTAGTGCTCGCGCATCCAGTGCAGCGCCAGCACGGCCTGCTGCATTTCCGCTGAATAGGGAGGAAATCGCAGCTTTTTGCCATTTCGAACCGCCAGATGTCGACGATTTTTCGCGGTGAGGCATAGAAAGCGCGCCAGCGCCAACATCAATGACTATCTATATTGGGTAGATTCTGTTCATAAAGTAGCTCCCCCTGTCTGGCCTGCGGCAAAATCGTCGCATCGTCGCATCGTCGCATCGTCGCATCGGCCAGCAGGGAAGCACGCAGCATGGAGGGGCAGTTATCGAGTGGGCAGGAGCGACTGTTTTACTCCTTCAACCTTGAAGATCACATCCCAGCCAATCACCTTCTGCGCAGCATTGATCAGTGTCTCGACCTGAGCGACCTGCGCCATCACCTCGCCGATTTCTACAGCCCTATTGAGCGTCCGTCGAATGATCCTGAACTGATGATCCGCATGCTGATCGTGGACTATTGCTACGGCATTCGCTCAGAGCGGCGGTTGTGCCGAAGAGGTCCATCTGAACCTGGCCCATCTGAACTTGGCCTATCGCTGGTTCTGCCGGTTGAGCCTTGAAGATGCGGTCCCCAACCACTCGACCTTTTCCAAAAATCGACACGGCCGTTTTCGGGAAATCGATCTCTTTCGCTGGCTGTTCAATGAAGTGCTGCGTCGTTGCATGGACGCAGGTGTCAAAGGTGAAGGCTTTGCCGTGGACGCCAGCATCATCAAAGCGGATGCCAGCCGGCAGCGCGGTGTACCGGGCGATGAACAGGTCAACTGGAGCGATCCGGCCCTGAGCACCCGTGCCGTGCGTGAGTATCTTGAGGCACTCGATGAAGAGGCTCTGGCCGAAACGCTACCGAAGCGCCTATCGCTAACTGATCCTCAAGCCCGCTGGACCGCAGCTCCAGGTGGCCCAGCGTTCTACGCTTACTCCACGAATTATCTGATCGATACCGAGCACGGTGTCATCGTGGATGTGGAACCCACACCGGCTCATCGCACGGCCGAGGTCGAGAGCACCAAGATCATGATCGACCGGGTCGAGGCGCAGTTCGACATCAAGCCGGAACGCCTTATTGGCGACACCGCTTACGGAACCGCGCCGATGCAGGCCTGGATGGTGGAGGAAAAGGACATCGAGCCGCATGTGCCGGTGTGGGACAAAACCGAACGCAAGAACGACAGTTTTTCGAGCAACGATTTCCACTGGAATGAAGAGGCTGAGGAATACCGCTGTCCGGCCGGCAATGCATTACGTAGTGAATGGCGAGCGTTCGCACGTCACCAAAGCCAACACCATCATCTTCCGATCCCGGCAGACCGACTGCGTTGCCTGTCCGATGAAAGCCAAGTGCTGCCCGAACACTGCGTTCCGCAAGATCGCTCGCAGCGTCCATGAAGCCGCTCGTGATGTGGCTCGGCGCATTGCAGCAACGCCGGCGTATCAGCGCTCTCGCCACCAACGTAAAAAGGTCGAAATGTTGTTTGCCCACCTCAAGCGCATCCTGAAATTGGATCGCTTGCGACTACGTGGCATGAGTGGCGCGACCGATGAGTCACGCTGGCCGCAGCGGTGCAGAACCTGCAACGGCTGGCCAAAGTTACATCTCAAGGGCCACCGGTCACGGGATAGGTGCGCCTGCACTAAGCAAAAACCCTCAAACTAACCCAATAACAGAGCAGCAAAGGTCAACGAAGGGCCGAGAAACCACTCAATGTGGTGAGTAGGTTCTCCAGTGGTAGCCATGCCTGAGTTCAGGCGAACTGAAAATCCGACTTTTTCAACAGAATCGGCCAAGAGCGGACATAGACAGGTGACAGGCATCAAGTCCAAAGGCCCGGATGAAGTCGTAATGCTGTTAAGACGATGTACCTAAGCAAGGCATTGGAAAACACACTGTAGGAGCCGGCTTGCTGGCGATGGCGGCGTGTCAGGTACTGCATTATTGACTGGACTGCCGTCATCGCCAGCAAGCCGGCTCCTACAGGGGCACGCCAGGGTGCAGCCCTTCGCGACAGACAACAATCGGCCAAAAGCAAGCACCAACATTCAACAGGCGATCTTCCGATCGCCTCGCTTAGATATGCAACCAAGCCAGCGAACCCAACATGACGCCAACACCGGCGGCACCAAACGAGACCCGCTTGAGCCATTCCTTACGCGTCAGCAAGGTAATGGCCGCCAGCGAAATTGCTATTTGAATCGCCACCATCGCCTGGGCCCAGCGATGATGCTGATGTAGCACCTGCTCTGACTTCTCATCCCATTCGCGCGCCCCTTGTTCGAGTGCTTCAGCCTTCTTGCGCGCCTCCTCTTTCTGTTCGCCGTACCGCCGCGCCTCAGAGACATAGTGGGCCGAATCCAGCCCTGGGAGATGGCTCGCCAGGTCCGACAGGCTCTGTCGGCTGGACTTTGCCTGGTAGTAATTCCACTCGTTGGCGGCTTCGGTCTTCTGGATGGCGGCGTTGTTTTTGTCCATGGCCGCCTCATTCTCCGTTGAGCCGGCCTGGTAGCTCATCAGGGCGCCAACGGTCGCCATGATGGCCGTCATCACCGCAATCTTGCTGGCAAAGCCGTCGCCTTGTGCATGCGCATGATGGGTGGTGTGCTCAATATGTTGCTCGTGTGGGCTGGGGACTTCGAACTCTTCAGGCATGGATGTCGATCTTGGAGAAATGAGTGGTGGGCGGACAGTATGAATTACCCCTGATTCTTTAGACACAAATGACTGGCAGCTATAGGTCGGATACTACCCTTCGTGACAGGCCGTTATCGGCCAAAAAACAGCCAGCCTAGCAACATCACTGACGTATCGATTTCCCTGACATGCAGATCTATTGGTGATGACCGACACAACAAGGCGTTCCGATCACTTTTACTACTGCTGTATCACTTGCCCACGCGCAAGAACGCACAACGTTCTAATAGGTGCTGTGCAAAAAATCCTTGAGGCGTTGCGCCAGGCTTTCCAGGGTCAAAGTGCTGTAATGCTGACGGTCCCACGCAGCATGCAGCGTAACGCCGAGTTCCACTTCTGGAGTTCGGGGCGATGCCTGGATCAGCACGCCGTGTAGCCCGTAGCGCGGCAAATCAGTCACTACACCCACGCCACGCCCATTGGCTGCCAGCGCCTGGATGATGGGTGATTGATCGCACTCCTCCACTGACGAATACCGCAGCCCTTCGCGTGTCATGGCCAGATCCAGTTCAAGCCGACTGACGCTGGAACTGCTGGGCAATAACAAAGGTTGGTCCGCCAGTTCGGCGAGCGTCACCATGCTCATCTTTTGATAGCCCATGGGTGGTTGCTGCTCACATAGGCTCGAAGCGGTACCAGGCCTAATTGCAGCGTCGCACAATCCTGCTCCGGTGTTATTGGAGAGACCACCATGTCCATCCCGCTATGAAGCAGTTCGTGCAAACCGAAATGCGACGATTCGTGGGTGAGTATCAATGGATCCTCGACCTTCAACGTGCTGATGAAAGGCGCGATCAAACCGGCGATGGTGGCGTAGGTCGCGCCCAGGTGCAGACGGTTGATATGCCCCTTGGACCAACTCTGTGCCGCTGCTTTTACCGACCGGGCGTTGCTCAACAGTTGCCGCGCCAAAGGCACCAACTCGCGACCGGCGGGTGTCAGCCGCAAGCGGTTGCGCTGATTATCAAACAGCTTGAAGCCCAGCTCGCCTTCGAAGCTCTGTATCTGTCGACTCAGGGCCGGCTGCGCCATGTGCAATTGCGGGGCGGCAGCGGTGACCGTGCCAAAATCGACTACGGCGAGAAAGCACTCGACACGGCGTAAGTTCATAGCGCCTCTACCATTTTGCGTTCCTGAAAAGAAGCGCAGCTCGATGGCTGCGCTTTTGGAGTATCAGTCGGTCAACGACGTACTGCGGTGACCTCTATTTCAACCAAGAAGCCCGGATTGGCAAGCCCGGCCACCTGAAACACTGAGCGAGTCGGCAGCAGTGGTTGCTGCGCAGTGCCGAAAAACCGAGTGTAACCTTTCATGAAGCCGGAAAAGTCCATGTTGCCTTGCTTCGCCGGATCCCCTACCAGGTACACCTGCATTTTCACCACATCGCGCATCTGAAGGCCAAGGTTCTTCAGTGATTGCTCGATGCCCTGCAGCACATTCACCGTTTGAGCCTGGGTGTCACCATAGGCAGCGACACTGGTTTTGTCCTGATCGGCGTGGACCACCGACGGCACCGCACCACTGAAATTCACCAGCGTGGCGTTTGCCGGAATCTCGATGGCCAGCGCGACCGGGAAATCGGTCCCTGGAATTTTGTGACGGATCACTTCACTGGCATTGGCTTGAGCGAGCAGCATAAACATTCCCAGAGTGGCAGCGAGTGCCTGATTGACGGAAAAACGTAGCATCGAAATTCTCTCTTTCAAGATTGGCAAACTCATCGGCCCGTCAATGCCTTGACCGTTGCCATGTTGACCGGCTCATTGAATGCATTGCCGTTGTGCGTGCGGATGTAGGTCACTACTGCCGCAATCTGTTCATCGTCGAGCAAACCCTTGAAAGCAGGCATGCCGCCCTGCCCTTGAGCCACCATGAAAACGGGATAGGCGTCTGCTGATAATCGCGGATTGTTGGCCAGGGCCGGATACGCGCCTGCACCTTGGGCGCCTTGGCCTTGAGCCATATGGCAGCCTTGGCAAATTGCCTTGAACAGGTTTTCGCCCTCTCGTTGCTCGAAATGCTTGCCAGGGGCAGACACTTGCGGGTCGAGCGCATTTGCCTGCCCGCTCGCCAACGAAATCAACAACACCGAGGCACAATAAAGTCTTTGCATGGTGAGCTCCTCAGGCCTTGGCGGTCGGGCGTGCGACGATGTGCGCATGCAGGCGGGTGATAGCGTCCTGCGCCGAAAGAATTGCGCCTTCCTGCCACGCTGGCAGATGCGAGGCATGTTCGCCGGCGAGTACCAGACGCCCATCGATCTGACACAGATTGTTGTAGTGGGCTGCGCGCGAAGCCTCGGTCCAGGCCCCGTAACACCCGTTGGTCCAAGGCACTCGATGCCAGCCAACAGCGATGCCGTTGTCAAA
The DNA here is from genome assembly GCF_002277815.1 of Pseudomonas sp. ERMR1:02. Taxonomy (GTDB): domain Bacteria; phylum Pseudomonadota; class Gammaproteobacteria; order Pseudomonadales; family Pseudomonadaceae; genus Aquipseudomonas. The sequence continues at coordinate 76,032 of NZ_NKJI01000020.1, read as the reverse complement.
CTCGACTGGATACTGCGGGTGAATCTGACTGCCGTATTCCACGGCTTTTTTGATCCGGTCTTCAGGCGGCATCGCAGTGAATTCGAAGGCATTGTTGTTTTCCCAGAGATAGCCCCCGAGCAAAACGCCCTTCCCCTGGCTGCCATAATCGCAATTGGGATAACCAATCTGCTGCATCGGCGAGTCCGTGTAGCTCACACCGCCATAGATATGTTCGTCCTGCTCCCAGAAACGTCTTTTGAACTGCAGGCCAATCTTGACCGAGGCGTTGTAAGGCACCGCGCGAATGGCTGCCTGCATTGGCGCGCTGCAATCGACAGCGATCTGGCTGAGGATCGACAACGGCAGTGTGCACACGCACCAATCAGCTGTTTCCTGGCGCGATTGACCGCCCTGGCTGCTTTCACAGGTCACCGTCACGCCCTGATCGTTTTGCTGGATGCGCGTGACCTTGGTATTTAACTGGATCAAGCCTTCTAGTTGGCGTGCGAACGCTTGGGCGATCATGTCCATGCCACCCACCGGCTGAAACAGCGTGGTCTGGAACTCATGCAACTGACCCACCATGAGATACAGCCACATCCCTGACTGAAGCAGCGCCTGACGGTCGATGATCTGCGAAGGCTGGGCCACCGGCATCAGACCACCACCGGCATCCACGGCATAGCCACGACGCAGGCTGCTGTCCGGTGATATCCGGTACTGATTTTCAGCGTCGAGTCCGGCCCAGACACGCAGGCTTTCCAACAGTTTTTGCCGATCTTCGGCAGTGACTTCCTGATCCAGCGCCCCTTGGTTGACGGCCTTGCTCAGCAGCTCGGCAATGTGGCCCTGGTAATCGGCCTGGACTTCACGATACCGCTTGGGTTTGCCACCGAACGCCTGACTGTTATGCACCAGAGCGTTATGGTTCACCTGCACAAAGGGTTCGAGTTTGACCTCGAATTTTTTGCAGTAATCAAGAATGGCATGGTGGTGGTAGGGAATTCGCCAAGGACCCGGATTGAAATAAAGCCCTTGATCAAACCGGCATTCCTGAACTGCCCCACCCAATTCGGTGAAGCGATCGCCACCGCGCAAGGTCCAGCATCGACCTCCAGCCTTGGCGTTGTATTCCAGCACTTTGACCTTGTAACCCGCCTTGCGCAGTTCGTAGGCAGCGGTCATGCCTGCCAGACCGGCCCCCAAGACCAGCACTGTCGAACCTTTCGGCGCCTGGCTTAACTTGAAATCACCGGTGTAAGTCGACTCACCGGCAAAACTCAAGGCACCCATGGCCTGATACATAGCGGCCGCACCGGCGGTGTTGCCTATCCAGCGCAGCAACGTGCGCCGCGTCACTTTAGCTTGATCAATCATGAGACTTGGCCCCCAACCCAGCGAGCAGGGGATAGTTGAGAACGAACTCGACGTGGGCCCGCACACCGGTCTTCAGCGTGGCATCGTCGACGGTAAAGAACGGGCTGTGATTAACAGGCGCTTTGAGCATGTCCTGATCGGGAGGCGTTGCGCCCAGGAACACGAACAGTGCCGGGACCTTCTTGGCGTAATGGGCGAAGTCCTCACTCGCGGGGGAAAAATTCGGGGTGATTTTTGCGTTGCCGTCCGCGGCCTTTTTCATCGACGCCGCCATCATTCGGGTCAGGCGTTTGTCGTTCATCAGGACCGGTGCGTATTCCGCGAGCTCGACTTTTGCCGCTACACCATTGGCTTGGGCGACATGTTCGATCATCGGTGGCAACTGGCTGAGGATGCCGTTGCGGATCTCGTTGTCGTTGGTGCGCACTGTGCCAAGCATCGACAAGGTGTCTGGAATGATGTTGCCAACCGTCCCGGCGTTGATTGCACCAATAGTGACGACCCCCATGCCCTGGCTCAGGTCTGCGCGACGACTGATCAGCGTCTGCAATGCCGTGATCATCTGCGCACTGGCAACAATCGGATCCGCGCCTTTCCAAGGCATCGAGCCATGCACTTGTCGTCCACTGACGGTAATGCGCAGGCCATCGGCACTGTTCAGAATCGGCCCGGGCTTGTAGCGAATTTGTCCGCTCGGCAGCCCGGCCATGACGTGCAAGCCGAAGATGGCTTCAACTTTCGGGTTGTCCAGCGCGCCTTCGGCAATCATTTTGCGCGCACCGATTTCTGCGCCCTGGGTGAAGTTATCGATGTTCGCGCCACCCTCCTCAGCTGGCTGAAACACAAACACCACGGTGCCCGCAATTTGCTCACGGTGGTCAGCCAGCAGCTTCGCCGCACCCAGCAACATCGCGGTATGAGCATCGTGCCCGCAAGCATGCATGACCGGGACTTCCTTGCCCTGGTATTGCGCGCGGGCGGTGCTCGCAAAGGACAGCCCCACGGGTTCCTGCACGGGCAAGGCATCCATGTCGGCGCGCAACGCCATGACCGGTCCGGGCTTGCCGCCCTTGAGGACACCGATGACCCCGGTATTGGCGACGTGGGTTCGAACTTCGATACCCTGTGCCTTCAAACGCTCAGCAACCAGCCTGGAAGTTTCAAATTCCTGATTGCCCAGCTCGGGATGCTGGTGGATCTTGTGTCGCAGCGCGATGACTGCCGGCTCTTCCTGTAAGGCAGCGGCCTTGACCCAGTCATCGGGCTCACTGGCTTGCACTGCCATGCTGACGGCAGCGGCAAGCATCGAAACGAACAGCATCGGATAGATGGTTTTCATAGGAACACTCTTTAACGAACAGGCACACTTCTCCCGCCTTGGTGGAGCCAGGAGAAGCCATACGTGTTGAAAAAAAAGGGGAATCGCCGTGCTGGCTAATCACCCTGAGGAAAGCTCAGTCAGGTTGGTGGCGCGTCACGAACAACGTGATGATGGTGGCGCAAAGCGAGATGGCAGCGATAAGACTGAGGAGCAACGCAGGCCCCCATGACTTGCCATCCGAAAGCATCAGGAACCCGGTGGCCAGAGCCGGCATGAACCCGGCGATCAGGCCTGAAAGGTTGGCCGACAAACCCAGGCCACTGTAGTGCAGATGCGGCGGAAACAAACGGGTCAGCACGTTGCCAATCGGCGCGTAGGCCACTGTTGCCAACCCCAGGCCAAGGACCATGGCAAAGTTGATGTACATGGGTTCACGGGTATCAACCAGCCAGAAGATCGGGAATGCCAACACCAGGGTAATGATGTAGCCGATGATCACCGTCTGCGTCGAACCAATGCGGTCGGCCAGCTTGCCGGACACCACCAGGATGACCATTTGCATGATCGCGCCACAGGTCAACGCCGTGAGAATGACGTGGCTGGGCAAGTTCAGCGTCTTGGTGACATAGCTGATCATGAACGCGGTAATGATGAAGAAACCGGCGTTGCAATAGAGGTAAGTGGCGATGCCCAACAGTAAACGGCCCGGGACTTGGCGAAACAGTTCGAGCACCGGCATTTTTTCGGTTTTGTTCTCGCTGGCCAATTGCTGGAACGCCGGGGTTTCTTCGACCTTCCAGCGCAACCAAAGCGCTACCCCCACCAACACGATGGACACCACGAACGGCACGCGCCACGCCCACTCCAGGAAAGCGTTACCGGGTAATGAAGCGGCCAGCGCGACGGCACCCGAAGACAGCAAAGTACCCGTCGGCGAACCCAGTTGCACAATGGCCGCGTACAAACCGCGTTTTTTCGGGGGCGCGTATTCGATCGCCAGCAAGGTCGCTCCACCCCACTCTCCACCGGCAGCAATGCCTTGCACGGCGCGCAGAATGGTTAGCAAGATGGGCGCGACGATACCGGCCGTGGCGTAGGTCGGTAGAAAGCCGATCATGGTGGTGGCCAACCCCATCATCAGTACCGTGATGACCAATGCACTGCGCCGACCATACTTGTCACCGATGTGACCAAACACCATCGCTCCCATCGGCCGGGCAGCGAAGCCGACACCGAAACTCAGGAAGGCACCCATTACAGAAATGGCGGGACGTCGCCCGGAAAAAACAGCGGAGCAAACACAATCGCGGCCACGGTGCCAAACAGGAAAAAGTCGTACCACTCCAGGGCAGTACCGATATAAGCAGCGATCACGATCTTGCGTGTCTGCGCCGCATCGAAACTGATCGGGGTCGAAGCGGGCCCGTCAGTCGAACTCACGGGGAGCGTTGTGGATTTCATGGGTACTCCGATTTTCTATGCTGTTATTAGTGTTTACGGTAGGCGTCGGCGGATCAGAATATTTTGAAAGGCACGTTGACGATCAAACGAAACTCTTCGAGGTTGCCCTCTATTTGATTTTCGCTGGCGCGGTGCCAGGCATAACCACTGAGTAGATTCACGCCTTTTAACTGCCCTGACTGGACGACGTAGCTGACGAAGGTTCCAACCTCGTAGTGGCTTTCGTCACTCTGCTTGAGCACGGACGAATAGATGCCGTTAGGTCCGCCATCATAGTGAGTGCCATCAATTCCCCAGCCCTTGATGTACCAGAGGATGGTCTTGAAACCTGGAAAACCATACGCAGCGAAATCGTTGGTGTAATTGACCTGGAATGAGCGTTCATTGGGACCGTTGTAATACGAGAGCATGGTGTTGGGCAGATTGATTGCATTCGATTCAGCCACATAGTCGAAGTACTCATCACCCTTGATCTGCTGCAAGCCGAACTTCAGTGTGTGGTTCTGGTAGCTGGGCGAAATGCTCAGGCCATAAGCTTGCTGGTCGATTTTGCCTGCCACTTCTCGGCCAGAGGACTGAGTGTTGTAGAAGTCAAACTGGACATCTGTGGTGATCTCGTCCCACTTGAATTTTTGCCCCAGCCCCACGTACTCACGATCCCAGATGTCCTCAAATCGCGAGGCGTAAGCACTGGCGCGCCAGCCACTGCTGGCCAGGTAATCGGCACCGGCGTAGGCCACCCAGTCACTGGTGACCAGCCTTGATCCGAAACTGGGCGTCAAATCCTGACTGCCGGCGCCGGTACGCGGCGTCGCCTTGTCGAAGTACCCGGACTTGATCGTCAGGCCTTCAATGTCATGACTTTCCAGCGACACCCCGTCGAAAGCCGCCGGTAGCGTACGCGTATCGGAATAGCCCATCACCGGCGTCTTGACCTGATGTCTGCCAACCTTGAGCACCGTGTCGGACACCTTGAATTTCAGCGCTGCCACGCCAATCTTGCTCCAGTCATCCACCACGTCGCCGTTCTTGTCGACCAACAGTCGGTTGCTACCACCCGCGGTCGCCAGTTTGCTGCGTTCAAGGGCAACGGCGGAATACGCCGACAGGTCGAGACCGAAGCCGACCATGCCTTGGGTGAACCCGGACACATAGTCAAGCTTGAAGCCCTCAAGCCAGGCTGTGCGATCGCGGACGGCCCGTCGACCTTCAGACGTCTGAGCGGAAAAGAAAGTGTCCTTGCGACCAATTTCGTGGGAGTACCACTGCCGGGTGTTCAGCGTCAGTGAGCTGTCCTCGATGAAGCCGGTTTCCCCGGCCTGAACGAACATCGGAGCCATAAAAAGAGCGGCCGCAAGCGACCCGGCCACCTGAGGTGCCGAACGAACGATATACATAACTGAACGCCTTATAATTTTGTGCGGGCAGGCAGAAAGGTGACATTGAATTTTTGTTTTTATTGCGCGCGGTTGAGGCCGCACCAGCGTGCAATGAACACGGCCAGGACCTTGGTTACATCCATCATGCTGTTGATCGAAACCCACTCATCAATGCCGTGGATGGAGCCACCAACGGGGCCGTAACAGGTCGCGGGGATACCACCGTACAAATTGAAAAACCGCGCGTCGGTTGCGCCTTCAAATGTGACCAGCGGCAACACTTCACCGATCACATCGGCATAGGTACGTTGCAGCGAGGTAATCACCGGCTGGTTCATGTCGATCTCACAGCCCTGGGCCTGGAAACCGCCATAAGTAACCTGGTACTGAGACGACAAATGGGACGGGTGAGCGAGGAACAAGGCCTGGAGTCTGGCTTCCACTTCCTCCTTGATCTGTTCCACGGTTTTTTCGGGATAAAAACCAATGCGAACATCCAGCCGGCACATCGATGGAACCGAAGAGGTCCATTCACCGCCCTGGATCTTGCCCAGGTTGAAATTGATCGGCTTAGGGTGGTGGCTATAGCAGTGATGCCGGTTGGCAGGCTCGTTCCATTCACTTTCCAGCGTCTTGAGGCCGGCGAACAAAGCCAATGCAACATCAACCGCGCTGCTGCCCTGTGACGCCATGGCCGCATGGGCCGGCTTGCCACTGATTTCCAGCGATAACCAAAGCACACCCATCTGGCACGTCATCAAGCCCGCTGTCGGCTCGGTAATGATGCAGCGTCAGCCGTGTGGCCGGCAACCAGGCAGGCCAGCGCACCATTACCCGTGCATTCTTCTTCGATCACCGATTGCAAAATGACCTTGGCTGCCGGCTCATAACCCAATCGCTTCAATGCTTTGAACGCCATGATGTAACTGACGATACCGGCCTTCATATCGGACGCACCACGGCCAAACAATTTGTCACCGTCGACCCACGGCTGAAAGGGCGGCTGAGTCCACAGGCGTTCATCACCGACGGGGACCACGTCTATATGACCGTTGAAAATAATCGACTTGCCCTGCACCACCGAAGGCCGATGAGTTCCGACCACGTTGACCCGACCGTCGTAGCAAACCAGTGATGGCGAATACCCCGGATGATCCTTGATCAGGTCTTCGTCGATGGTCAGCGCTTTAACTTCAAGCTCCAGGTCATCGGCAAAAACTCTTTTCATCACGTCCTGCGCCGATTGTTCTTCACCCAGGAGCGAGGCATGGGATACCAGTTCACTCAACAGTGCGATGGACTCTTCGCGCAGTGTCTCGACCGTGGCGACGATGTCTTTCTCGAGCGCATTGATATTTATTGTTTTCATTTTCGGGTCCACAGGTAACTGGGTGTGGGAAGAGCGTAAATTCAGCAAGCCATGCCGTCCAATGCTGAATTGTTGGACTATCGATACCTAAAAAGCATGGTGCTAATCATCAAAAATCGCCCCACCAGCGATGTAGAGCGAGATTTGAATACGCAAGCGATTACCGCGCTACAACTTGATCCAGGTGGCTTTGAGCTCGGTGTATTTATCGAATGCATGCAGCGACTTGTCACGGCCGTTACCCGACTGTTTGAAACCGCCGAAAGGTGCGGTCATGTCGCCACCGCTGTACTGATTGATCCACACACTGCCGGCACGCAGGGCTTTTGCCGCCAGGTGAGCCTTGGACAGGTCGCGTGTCCATACAGCCGCTGCAAGTCCGTACGGGCTGTCGTTAGCAATCTCGATCGCCTGCTCCAATGTGTCGAAAGCAATCACCGACAGCACGGGGCCAAATACCTCGTCACGGGCGATACCCATTGCGTTATCGACATCATCAAACAGCGTTGGCTCGACATAGGCGCCGCCACTTTCAACCCGCAATTGCCGACCGCCACTGCGTAAGGTCGCCCCCTGCTGTTGCGCAGCAGCAATGTGCTCCAGGACGCTCTCCAGGTGCTGTTGATCCACTACTGCACCCGCCATGCTCGAAGGGTCGAGCGGATGTCCGGGGGTCCATGCCTTCAAGGCCAGAATGACCCTGGCGACAAAGTCATCCTTGATGCTGCGTTCAACCAGCAGACGCGAACCTGCGGTGCACACTTCGCCCTGATTGAACGCAATCGCCGCCGCCGCGGCTTGCGCTGCAACCTCTAAATCCGGGGCATCAGCACAGACAATATTGGGGCTCTTGCCACCCGCCTCGAGCCAAACACGTTTCATGTTCGACTCGCCGGCATACACCAGCAACTGCCTGGCGATTCGTGTGGACCCGGTAAACACCAGCGTGTCGACGTCCATATGCAGCGCCAATGCCTTGCCGACGGTGTGACCGTAGCCGGGCAACACGTTGAACACGCCCGCGGGAATACCCGCGTCGAGTGCCAGTTGCGCCAGACGAATCGCGCTCAACGGCGAGCGTTCCGAGGGTTTCAGAATTACCGAGTTGCCAGTGGCGAGTGCGGGTCCGAGTTTCCACGCGCTCATCATCAGCGGGAAGTTCCATGGCACGATCGCCGCGACCACGCCGATTGGCTCACGTGTCACCAGACCCAACTGATCGTGGGGCGTGGCGGCTACTTCGTCGTAGATCTTGTCGATCGCCTCGCCACTCCAGCGAATGGCTTCGGCCGTCGCTACCAGGTCCATTCCCAGCGCATGGGCAATGGGTTTGCCCATGTCCAGGGTTTCCAGCAACGCCAGTTCTTCACTGTGTTGTTCGATCAGCGCTGCGAAACGCAACATGATCTGTTTGCGTGCGGCCGGCGCCTTGCGTGACCAGTGCCCGGCTTCAAATGCCTTGCGCGCAGCCGCCACTGCCAGTTGCGCGTCTGCGGCATCACAGCTGGAGACCTGACCCAGCACACGGCCATCCACCGGACTGACGCATTCAAACGTCGCACCGTGCGAAGCCGCTGTATAACGCCCGTCGATAAACGCGCGGGTTTCAATCGACAGCGACAGAGCACGCTGTTGCCATTGAGCATGGGTCAATTGAGCCATGGGAATTCCTTAGCAAAAGAGGGAGGCCAATCAGCGGTGCAGATCGCTCATGCGCATATCCGGACCGAGAAGGTCCTGAGGGATGCGAATCTCGATGATGCTGAACGTGTCGCTGGACAGCGCGCGATCAAGCGCCCCGGCAAACTCTTCGGTCTTGATCACCGTTTCCCCGTGACCACCGAAAGCGCGGGCGTAGTCGGCGAAATCCGGATTGACCAGATCGGTGCCGCTGATGCGTTGGGGATGATGGATTTCCTGATGGGTCCGGATGGTTCCGTACATGCCGTTGTTCAACACGATGATCAGCGGCTTCACACCCAAGCCTCTAGCCACTGTCAGCTCTTGGCCGTTCATCATGAAGCAGCCATCGCCAGCCACCGAAACCACTTGACGCCGTGGATGCGCCAAGGCCGCGGCGATGGCCGCCGGAACGCCGTAGCCCATCGATCCGTTGCGTGGCGCCAATTGCGATGGGTAACCGTTGAAGCGCAAGTAGCGCCCAGCCCATCCGGCGTGGTTGCCAGCCCCCATGTGCCGATGGCATCGTCTGGGAGTGATTGCTGCAAGTGTTCGAAAATAACGTTGAGGTCGATATCGCCGCCAAGATTGGGTGGCTGACGGAAACGTTCGCCCGCCTCACGCAACGCACGGGTTCGGTCACTCCAGCGCAGCGGTGCAGATGGCTTCAAGGTCTGCAGTGCGGAGGCAAACCCGCGCATGTCCGCGATGATGCGAAGCGCTTTAGGATGCATGGCGCCCAGGCAATCGCTGTCCGGTAACACCGTCAGCAGTTTGGCCGTATGACCTTGCACCGGCAGCAGCGCCCAGCTGTCCGTTACGATGTCACCTAACGGTGAGCCGATGCCAATCACCACATCTGCTTCTCGCAACGCGTCAGCCATGATGGGTGAGCGTCCATAACCCAGGGACCCGACATAAGACGGCGAGCGATGGTCGATCAGGTCCATGCAGTTAAAGTCGACGGCAACCGGCAACTCGTAGCGTTCGGCCAATGCTGGACCTGCCGGGTGGCCTGAGGCGTCCAGCCTCCGCCGCCAAGAATCACCAGCGGCTTTGAAGCAGTGGCCAGCAGGTGCTCCAACTGAGCAATGGCGTCCTGCCCGGGAACACTTTGCAGAGCACGAATAGGCTCGACGGCCTGAGCCTGCACGCGATCACGCAGCATGTCCTCCGGCAGTCCGATGACTACCGGCCCCGGCCGACCTGTGCGCGCCAGCGCAAAAGCCCGGGACACGATTTCAGGAATCCGCTCGGCGTGCTCGATCTGGAACACGCCTTTGGTGGTCGTACCGAACCAGCCATTGAGATCGAACTCCTGGAAGGATTCTCGGTAGGTTTCAGCGCGCGGAATGAGTCCCACGAACAGCACTAAGGCACACTGTCTTGCCAGGCCGTGTGTAACGCGACCATGGCATTGGCCGCACCGGGGCCTCGAGTCACCATGAACACGCCGGTCTTTCCGGTAATCCGGGCGTGAGCGTCGGCCATGTAACCCGCCCCACCCTCCTGGCGGCACACCACTAGCTTTATTGGCGAATCGTGTAACGCATCAAGCACTTCCAGATAACTTTCACCCGGTACGCAGAACACTGTCTGCACGCCTTCGTTTGCTAATTGATCAACGACAAGTTGGCCACCACTACGTTCGGACATCGCCCATTCCTCGAATATTTTAGGATACCGGGCGCGCCAGGCACCGCAGGTAATGGGGCGAAGCCTAAGGACAGGGTGCAATGTCGTCTAATGCTGAATAATTGTAGTTTCAATACTTTTTTTACATGGCCGTTACTGCTCACTTAGAAAAAATACTTCTATTCGATATGGATGCCAGCTTGGAATGTAAGCGGTCATTCTCGCTGACGGCGAATCTCGCTTAGCCGCATGCCCAATGCCACATCAAACGCCTGGACGCTACTGTGTGATCGCGAGGCCATCGGCTGGGTCGCGAGCCCGACCGGTTATAGCGGCGATGATATCCGCGACTTGATGCTGGAAAGCGTGGAGAAGCGCTTCGGTGATCAACTGCCCGCCACGCCGGGCAGGCCGGGTTCACCCATCCCTGTGGGTAGCTTGGCGCTTGGCACGACATGAATGGAAAATTCCGGCAACCTGGTGGTGTCGACACAGAACTGGGGGCGCATAACAGCGGAACGATGCGCGACAGCCGCCACCACCCGGTGAACTCCAGAAAAAAGCTCGCAAATGGACGTGCATCAAGAGATTGCGCAGCAACCACTGTGGGTGATCGTTATGTGTCAGAAATGTGTCGACTTGGTATTAGCCACTGAATATAAAAGGTTATTATTTGACTCATTTCTAGCGTAGGCCAATTGCTATCGTGCACTGCCAATAATTTAACCAGGGCTGCGAAGTGACACTCGCTGGAAAAGCTAACGATGCCGGATCTCGGGGATGGAGATGGGCGTATAAAAAGATAAGGAGCTTTGGATGCTCACGAATGACAGCGTTCTACAGGGCAAGTCTCTATACCCTTCGCGGTGACTCGGGAGGTTTCTCCAGCGGTCGGAGCTGGCAAAAATTCCGATTGCGCCGTTAGGCCTCCCACAACAAGGCATTTCTTCGTCGCCGCTCAGACGGTAGAGCAGCGCCTCCGTCTTCTTCCTACGACAAAGCCCTGATCACTCAGGGCTTTGTCGTTTCTGGGGGTTGGCAAAAAGCCCAGCCCACACACCAGCCATCACATCCCCACCTTGAAATCCTCCACCCCATACTCACCCAAAGCCGGAACCGCCATGTGCTGCGCGTCAGAAGATCGAGTGACGCAGCGCAAACCTGTAGGAGCCGGCTTGCTGGCGATGGCGGTGTATCAGGCACTGCATTGTTGACTGGACTGCTGCCTTCGCTGGCAAGCCGGCTCCTACAGGGGTACGCGTACCTACCTCAACCAGGTCGGCTGACAGGCCGCCTCGCGCGCGTTTGATCTGGCTTTTGATCTGCTTGCCCCATCGAGAGGCCGAGCGCAGGTTCTGCGCAGTGGGCAACCCGGCATGGATGCCGGGTTAGCCGCGCACGGCCATGGATGGCCGATCGCGGCGGGCCCACGGAGCGGGACCGGAGCGAGGGTATGCCGAGCACTAGCGAGGCACCGAACGACAGGGGCAAGAGCCCTTGGTTACTTGGGGCTCTTCCAAGTGACTCGCCGTCAGGGCGAAACCATAAGTCGCCGTTACCGCAGGAATGGATATGTACCCGGTCAAAAACATCCAGGTCGGCTGTCAGGCCGCCTTCGCTGCGATGCGGCGCTCCGACAAGCCAGCTCCTACAGGCGCGCTATTCTTGATCTGGATATGGGGCACGACCCCAGGCACTTTTGTCTGACACCCTGAAATGGAGACGACAGCATGAGCACCTTGAAACTTCACCCTGTACTGGACAATGGTTTCCAACCCGCCGCCGCGAATTTCACAGGTGGCACCCTGCAATGCCTGTGTGCGACCGACAAGGTCGAAGTCAGGATCGACGCACAGACTCTGCATAACCACGCGTGTGGCTGCAGCAAATGCTGGAAACCGCAAAACGCGACATTCGCCGTCATTGCCGTGGTACCTCGGGATAAGGTCAGCGTCACTGCCCACGGCGAAAAACTGGCGATTGTCGACGAAACCGCCACCATCCAGCGCCACGCCTGCAAGCAGTGTCACGCCCATCTCTTCGGGCGCATCGAGAACAAGAACCATGCGTTTTATGGCCTGGACTTCGTCCACACCGAGCTGTCTCCCCAGAGCGGATGGGCGGCGCCAGGCTTCGCGGCATTCGTGTCCTCCATCATCGAAACCGGCACACCGCCAGCGCAAATGAAGGCTATCCGCGAGCGCCTGCGCGCCATCGGCCTGGAGCCCTATGACTGCCTGTCCCCAGACTTGATGGACGCACTGGCGACTCATGTCGCCAAACAGAAAGGCCTGCTCCCCTCTGGCTGAATGATCGAACGTCGCGGCTCCTGCGCCGGGCCGCGGCGCTGACCTGACCTGACCTGACCTTCTCATGCTGTTTGTCTGCGCCACATGCCGGGAGATGTGCCGAACTGGCGTTTGAATGCACGACTGAACGCGGCTTCGGATTCGTAGCCAACTGCGAAACCGATTTGCGCCACATTGCCACGACCTTCGCGCAAGTGTTGAGCCGCCACGTGCATACGCCAGAGCGTCAGGTATTGCATCGGTGGCTGTCCGACCAATGCCGTGAATCGCTCCGCGAATACCGAGCGCGACATGCCCACTTCAAGCGCCAGGGCTTCTGCTGTCCAGCCCTCGGTTGGGCGAGCATGGAGCAGCGCCAATGCGCGCCCGATATGCGGATCTCGTAAACCCGCCAGCCACCCGCGCCGCTCAGCGGGGAGGCTCGCGACATACTGGCTGACGGCTTCGACGAAGAGCAATTCGGAGAGTTTGGCGATGACCGCTGTCGAGCCGACGCGCCCCGCCGCGATTTCACTGACGGCGAAACGAAATGAGCTTTCAATCCAGGCGCCCGAAGTCGTCGCGCGTACGTCCAGTTTCAATAAGGAAGGCAGCGATGAAAGCAACGGACTGAAGGGTGTTTCAGAGCCGAGGAATCCACACAACAACTGCGTGGCCTCGCCGCCCCCGCCGTACTTGATGCGTGAAATGCCGCCGACTTCTGGCGGCTGGATGACTTCCTTCACCGGCATGGGCGCAATGCTCAGGTCGCTGCCAAATGCATGAAGGTCATTGCGCGGAAGCAGGATGAGTTCGCCTGCCCGGACGTCGAGGGTGGCACCACCGTCAATTCGTAATTGCATGGTTCCGGCGGCGACAAAATGCGACGCAATGATATGTCGAGGTGCCGCCAGGAACGGTTTGCAGTCGTCCGCAGAAATTTTTCCGTTGATGCACCAGGGCGCAGTGAACTCCGCCTCGAGGAAGACCCCTCCGGATAGCCGAATCACCCGCAAGACATCAGATAGCGCATCCAGCAATTGCCAGCCCTCCTTTCCGGAGTCCGGAGCATGTAATCAGGCGCACTGGTCATTCGCCGCCTGAACTGCGAGGCCTAGATTAGCACCTGCCCCCTTTCAACTCGACCAGGCAAGCAGGAGATCGATATGAACACCATCGCTACCGTACCCGGCTCATATTCGGGCAACACCGCCCGTTATGCTCAAATAGTCAGATCTTCGAAGAAAGCGGAGTGGCAGATCGATCGCGATTTGCTGCAGGACCGAAGTTTCGACTTTTCGCGCAAATTCTTGCCCGACGGACTATCGCAGATCGACCGCCTGACTTTTCTCGCCACGGACGAGGCGCGCCTGCTCAGCCAGATTCAGGGCCGAACCTATGCGTATATCTTCGGCCTGGTCGAGCGCTTTATCAGTGCCAAAATGCTCGATCAAGGTCGGGCCCATGTATTTGACGATCAGCTCGCACTCGAAGCGCTGGTGCGCTTTTCCAACGACGAAATCAAACACCAGGAATTGTTCCGGCGCATGGAAACGATGATGGGTTCGCAATTGCCAGCGGGATACCGTCAAGTTGCCGATCCAAACGAAGTAGCGCGCGCGGTACTGGCGGCCAGCACCTGGTCGGTGCTGGCGCTGACGTGTCATATCGAGCTGTTTGTTCAAACGCACTACACGCAAAGCATCGCCCCGCGCGAGGAGTTGTGCCCGTTATTCAAGGATGTCTTCAAATTTCACTGGAAGGATGAGAGCCGGCACGTCGTACTCGATGAACTGGAGTGGAAGGCAGAGCACGCGAAACTCTCGCCAGCCGAGCGCGACCAGGCAGTGAACGATCTGATTGCGCTAGTGGCGGCCGTCGACGCAATCCTGCAGGCACAATCAGCGTCCGATACCGACTACTTTGTTCGAAATGTCTCACCATCGTTCAGTGTCGATGAGACAGCGCAAATCAAGGCCTGCGTGCTTGGTGCCTACCGCTGGCAATACATTATCTCGGGCGTGCAGCATCCACACTTTGGCCGGCTGCTTGCGCGCATGACAACACCCGCACAGATGTCCAGGATTCAGACTGCACTGGCACCCATCATGAGTCATTGATCAACAGCGGACGGCCGACTGCGCGTCGGCCGCACTGCTGTGGGATGACGTGCTGAAAATGATTCTTGAGGATGGCAGCCATGACGACACCGATGTGGATGTTGCTTGGATTTGCGACCTGGACTTTGCTGCTGTTGATGGCAACCGTCGGGGTGTATCGCTGGGGCAGAATCCTGTTCTCGAGGGTTCCGATTGCCTCTTTCCGAAGCGATCAGCCCGAAGGCGAAGATTGGTACCGGCGCGGGACAAGAGCACACGCGAACTGTGTGGAAAATCTGCCTGTCTTTGCCGCCATCGTGTTCGTGATTTCAGCCCTTGGTGTCGACGGCCCTGCAGTGAACTACTTGTCCATAATCGTCCTGATCGCTCGCGTGTGCCAGTCTCTGGTTCACGTAGCCCATGTGCAAACCGATACGTTCGTGGCGGTTCGGTTTACCTTCTTTAGCGTTCAGTTGGTGTGTTTTCTTGCGCTCATTGTCAGCGCCGCCTGTTACAGCGTATGAATATTTTTAGATAGGGGGATATCCGGGCCCGGGCCTGGCCGTTTTAGTGTGATCCTGCTGTATCTTTGCCCTGTCGGGGGGCCACAACCGACGGGACACGAACCTCGAGGGATTCTTAATACCGGCCATGAAGGTGGCGAGCGGACGGCCCAAAACGACGTCTGGATATAAAAAGCCGGAGCGCACTCAAGATATAGGGTTTTCACACCTCACTCCGCTTGCCGACTCTCCCGGAGCCGGCCTGGCGCTGTACCTACCACGTTTCAAGAGCTAGGCTGATCCCACCGGCCAGATTTGCTGGCTGGATTTCCATCAGTGTTGGGAATAAGGAGCCAAGGCATGCTGCTTGCGGATTTCATCCTGGGGAACCTTGAGCCGATTCTCCAGGAATGGGAAAACTTCGCCCGAACCGTGGAAACTCCAGCGAGCGACCTTGACGCCAAGGGTTTGAGGGATAACGCGCAGCAAATTTTATGTACGGTGGCGCTGGATATGCGCACGTCCCAAACAGAGCAGCAGATCAATAAGTCTCAAGGTCTCAGCCCTGTCAGCGAAAACCAGACGGCGGCTCAAAACCATGGCGTACTACGCCTGAGGGAAGGATTCACGCTGGATCAGATGGTCTCGGAATATCGGGCGCTCAGGTCAACCGTGCTCAGGCTATGGCTGGCACAAGAACTCTCGGGGGAAGAGCACCAGATCGGGGACATGATCCGCTTCAATGAAGCTATTGATCAAGCGATGGTGGAGTCGATTGCGTCCTATGGGCGCGCCGTAGAGACCACCCGCAAAATCGTGTTGGGCGTGTTAGCCCACGATCTGCGTAGTCCATTAGGCGCCATTATGATGTCAGGGGATATTCTTCGGCAGAGCAAAACGTCGGACCCTCGTCAATCGCACCTGGCTTCACAAATATCCGTCAGCGTGCGGCGCGCCAATCAAATAATGAACGACTTACTCGACTTGGCACGCTTTAATCTCGGGACAGGCATTCCGGTAAACAAGCAAAGCGTTGAACTCAAATCCATTTGCCAAGGTGTAATAGAAGAAGTTACTGCCTGTTACCCGCATATGCAGATCATTTTTAGCTGTGCGGACGCTGTGCCAGGTCGGTTTGACCCTTTGCGCATTGGGCAAGCCTTTACAAATCTGATTAGCAATGCTGCGAAGCACGGGGATAAGCAAAAGCCTGTACAGGTGACCTTGAATGGGGACGCCAGCAATGCGTACTTCACCGTACAAAACTTCGGAAAGCCAATTGCTCCCGGCGCGCTGCCTACCCTGTTCAACCCGCAAGGACGTTATTCCAGATTCACCGACAGTGAACAAGACCCGTCGGCAGGCATGGGCTTGGGATTGTTCATAGCAGCAGAGATCGTGGCTGGACATGGCGGAAACATAGAAGTCGAATCGACCATGGAAAGGGGCACCATTTTCACGGTGAAGATGCCGGCATGTAGGAGCGAGCCTGCTCGCGATGGACGTCAACGATAACGCGCCCTGTCTGGATGATCGCGTTGTCTGGACGTTTTTCGTCGGAACGCCGCCCGGAGCCGGCTCGCTCCTACAGTGGTGCGAGTACATCCAGGAAATCAGGTCGTTTTTTACCTGCAAGCCAATGGCACTTCACTCCAACATACTGCTGCACAGGGTTTCAATTGTTTCAATCAACTCCTCGTACTGCACTGGCTTGGTCATGTGACGGTCGAAACCGGAATCCTTGACTTGATGCGGGTCATGGTCAATGCCATAGCCTGTGAGCGCAATCGCCGGCGTGTACTTGTGTAGCTTGGTTTGTCGCAATGACTGGATGAGTTCGTGGCCATTCATCTCTGGCATGCCGATGTCCGAGAGGATCACGTCATAGTGCTCGTCTGTAGCGTTCTTCAACGCCAGCAGAGGATCGCTGAAAGTATTGACTAACGCATTTTCCATTTCGAGCAACATTCGCATGACCTCCAGGATTTCCGGAGAGTCATCGACCACCAGCACTTTCAACCCCTTGAGACGACCGCTTTGCTGGATTTCGTCATTCCCGTCGATATCAAGCGCCCGGTCGGAAATCGGTAACAGCACGGTGAAGGTGCAACCGTGGCCCAGTCCGGCCGAGCGGGCGTTGACCGAGCCACTATGAGCCTGCACCAACTGACGAACCAGCGACAGGCCGATGCCGAGGCCGTCGCGCTGGACGGTAGCTACTTTAGGCGCAGCCTGACTAAAAAGGTCGAACACGTGCTCGATATCGCTGGGCGACAGGCCGATCCCGTTGTCGACAATGTCCACTTGAGCACTGTCCCCCGCCCTGCTAAGTATCATTTTGATCTTGGCATTCGTCGGGCTGAACTTCAGTGCGTTGTGCAGCAGATTCCAGATCACCTGTTCCAGCCGTGTGGAATCGCCATCAACGATCATTGGAGCGGAGTCTGATGAGGGAAGCTGCAGAGTCAGCTCGACGGCTGGATACTCTTCGCTAGCCAGGTCATGAATTTCCCGAAGCATGGTCGTCAGGTCGAGCAGGCACGTCTTGAGCTTCAATTTGCCGGTACGTATGCGCGCTACATCGAGCAAGTCATCGATAATGCGCGCCTGACTGGCGACCGCATCACTGATCGTGTTGACCGCCTTGCTCGCCTTTTCAACGCTGCGGATCGCCGGCAGGCGTCGCAGGATCTCGGCGTTAAGCTGGATCAGATTGAGCGGGTGCTTGAGCTCGTGAGACATGACGGCGAAGAATTCGTCCTTCATGTGGCTGCTGACCTGGTTTTCCGCCAGTCTCTTACTCTGTTCTTCATGCAGGCGTTTGTGGCCAGTCAGGTCGCGCGCGATCTTCACGTAGCCCATGACCGCCTCTGTGCGCAGTAACGTGATTTCCCCGCTGGCGAAGAAACGACTGCCATCCTTGCGCACATGCCAGCGCTCATCTTCGCCGCGACCGTGCTCTCGGGCTGCGCGCAATTCGTTTTCAGGTATCCCGGCGCTGCGATCCTCGGGCGAAAAGATCAAGTCGTAATAAGCACCGACCACTTCCGCGCTGGTGTAACCGTAAACCAGCTCTGCACCCGTATTCCAGTCGGTGATCAGGCCTTGCTCGTCAAGGATAATAATGGCGAAGTCATGGGTGCTTTCCGCAACCAGTCGCATACGCTCCTGGCCCGCGCGAAGGTCGTCCTCGGCTTCACGACGCTTGGTGATGTCGATGAAGGTCAATACCGTGCCATCGATGTGACTCTCGCTAGAGCGGTACGGCAACAGGCGGGCGATGTACCAGCGCGGTCACTGCTACTGACTTCCCGCTCCATCATGTTCAGGGATTCGAACACCGACGTTGCGTCGTCGGCGAGCTGCGGATAATTCAGGCGGTGGGTGATGTCCAGCAGCGACCGACCGGTGTCCAGCGGCAGCATGCTAAAGATGTCGGTGGCTCGTGGGGTGAACCAGCGGATATGCATGTTGCGGTCGACGAACACCGTGGCGATATCGGTGGAGGCGATCAGGTTGGCGAGGTAATCGTTGATCTTGTCGGTTTCCTCGACCTTGGTTTGAGCTCGTAGTTAACGGTCAGCAACTCTTCGTTGATTGACTGCAACTCTTCCTTGCTGGTTTCGAGCTCTTCAGAGGCTGAACGCAGTTCCTCGTTAATGGCCTGCATTTCTTCATTTGAAGCTTTCAGCTCCTCACTTGAAATTTCCGAGTGCTCGATAGTCTCCTGAAGATGCAGTTTGGTGCGCTGCAACTCGTTTTCCAGGCTATCGAGCACCTGGTTCTCTGTCTGGAAGTTCAGGCCGTTGAGGGACGCGTCTGGATCAAAATGCGAAACCTCGAACACAATCAGGCGCACATCCTGCTCGGTCGCTTCGTCCTTGTACGGTTGAGCCATGATATCCACTAGGTAATCACCCGCGGGGTCTTGCACCCGTATCTTCCTGGACATGATTGCCTTACCGCTCTGCTGCGCCTGGAACAATGTAGTGCGCAGCTCCAACCGCAATTGCGGCATTACCAACGTCAGCAAGTTGCGGCTCATCTCGCCGGCTACATACCGCAGGAAGCGGCCCGCACCTTCATTCATGTGCAGGATGTCAGCATTGGCATCAACAATCATGCTCGGCGGCAAGCGGTGCTCAAGTGCGCGCTGATGAATATCGGCGTAAGCGATTTTGTGCTGCACTTGGGCCAGCGGAGGCGGGATCGACATATTGTACGAGTTGAAACCGACACGCGGCATGGTGGGCGCACGACGACCAACGCCTCCAGTCTTGGCGCGGAAAATACGGTTGCGCTTGTCCACAGGGGTGAACAGCTCAGGGCAGGCGTCAGCGGACTCGGAGGAGCCCATGAACAGGTAGCCACCGGACGCAGGGCGAAGTGGAACATCTGCAGGATCTCGCGCTGGATATCGCGCTCCAGATAGATGAGCAAGTTGCGGCAGACGATCAGGTCGATCTGAGAAAATGGCGGATCGGACAGCAGGCTGTGCTTGGCAAAGAGGATTTTTCGCGAATCTCCTTACGAACCTTATATTGCTGGGCGTCTTTAACGAAGTACTGGCGCAGCCGGGTCGGTGGCACATCGGTGAGGATGGCCTCGGGATATTGCCCGGCGCGCCCGGTGGCAATCGCTCGCTCGTCGATGTCGGTGGCGAACACCTGCACCTTGACGGGGTTGGTTTCGAGTTTCTGATGTTCGGTGCACAGGATGGCCAGGCTGTAGGCTTCTTCGCCTGTGGAACAGCCGGCAGACCAGATGCGCACTTCGTCACGCTTGGGCTTTTCCAGCCCACTGCCCATCAAAGCTGACAGGACGTGACGTTCCAGCGCCTCGAACGCTTCGCGGTCGCGAAAAAAGTTGGTCACGCCGATCAGCATATCGCCAAGCAGGTCGTTGGCCTCTTCGGATGGTTTCAAGGTAGTTGAAGTAAGCCGGCAGATCCGATTGCGCGGTCACTTGCATGCGACGTTCGATACGCCGCAGCACGGTGGCGCGCTTGTAATGCTTGAAGTCATGACCCGTACGGGTTCTCAGCAGCAGCAAGATATCCTGCAGGGTCTGCTCGGCAGCCAACCGCTCGCGCTCTGGAGCGTTGGCAGCCAATTGCATGTCGTGGGCGGGCGGCAGTTTATTTTTTGGGAATTGCGCCACAATTCAATCAACTTCAAGGGAATCTCGGCGACCGGCAGTACAACATCCACCAAATGCGTTGCAATGGCAGCCTGAGGCATGCCATCGAATTCGGCATCGGAGGGCGCCTGTACAATGGTTACCCCGCCCTGCTCCTTGATTCGCGACAGGCCTACCGCGCCATCACTGCCAGTGCCGGAGAGCACGATGCAGAACGCGTATTCCTTGTGCACGTCCGCCAGGTCCCGGAAGAACAAGTCGATGGCTATATGATTTCCCAGCGGTCTAGGGGTATTGATGACCCGCAAGTAACCATCATTCATGGATAATTGGCTGGCAGGCGATATCACATAAACATTATTTCTCTCGATGGCGCAGGTTTCGTTGACCTGGTGCACCGGCATCGGCGTAGAGTCCTGAATGATCTGGTCAGCCACGCTTTCGTGGTTGGGTGAAAGATGCAAAACAATGACGAACGCCATGCCACTATCGCCGGGCATTTGCTCGAAAAACGACTTGAGTGCACCTATGCCGCCAGCGGATGCACCGATTCCCACCACGGGAAAAGGAAGGTGGCTAGGTATCACGCCTTCGCGCTCGGGGAGCGAGGATGGGCGTTTCAAAGTCGTTTTCATCGTAGATTCTCGTACGGCACTGGCTGCGAACCACCCTTGCGAAAGTTATTCTTCAGTATAGGGCCGTCGGGATGCCTATGGGCGATATCAAAAATCGAAAACGCGCTCATTCGCTTTACTTATAAGGCAGGTCAAGCGGTGAGTAAGTTGCCGAGGAACGTTTCGGAAGCGGAGGAAAGTGCTCATTCAATAGAGAGAAATGATCCAGTGCCTCACGAAACAAGACCTCAGCTTTTGCGCGAAGCTGCAAATATTGGTGAAATTTTTCGCTGTCAAAGTCGGGTTGATCGAGCATGTCAAACGCGCAGCGACTGATTGCATTGGCTTCTTCGAATAGTCTTTGTTCTGGTCTATCGCAATGCAGCGACAGGCCATCAACTGGGCAGAAGAATATTGAGAATACATGGAGCGCTTCCTCGTCATAGCTCCTATTGATAGCAATGGCACAGGGGGAGCCGAACCTGGTGCCGGATTGTCGATAAGCTTTTAGCCTGCCGATGACCTTGTGACCGTCCGGATTCGAATTGATATCAAAAAATCACAGTCCCAGAGAAAGGGTACTGTTGAATCAAGCCCCGATAGAGTCGGGGCTTGATGAGAATCACACCACATCAGGATTTGCGTCCTCCACCACCGCTCATCCCATCATCCTTACCTCCCATTTCAGAGGACTTATTACGCTCATCGGCAACATTGGTGCTGCGGCCACTTCCTTGTCCGCCGCTGGTAGATTGATCGGACTTATTGGGTTGCTGCCCGCCTGAAGCCTGACCGCCTTTTTGACCTGGTTTAGAGGTATCTTCTTTATCCTCGGCGAATTCGCCGCCGCGATTACCCTGCCCACCGCCGGCCATGCGATCAGAACCCTGGGATTGTTGTCCACCCGAAGCCTGACCACCTTTTTTGCCTGCCTCAGAGGCTCGTTGTGGATCGTTGGCAAAGTTTCCACCCGATGCTTCTCCTCCTTTCTTGCCTGCTTCGGATGCCTTGTCCCGATCATTAGCAAAATTGCCTGGATTGTTGGTTCCTTTATTGTCCATTTCTCTTCACCTCTACATGGTTAGCACGAGCACTGGGCTCGTCTAATTCGGAGGACGTAGAAAATAGAAAGTTTGAAAGAATGCATCGAGCTTGCGACGAGCGGATTTTGATAATTGGTTCCGTGGAAAACATGGGCATTCGACTAGCGGCTTTTCCGCCCACCAATGGCACCTTACACCGGTTTTTTTCAGATCCAATGGGCGATATTTACTAGACTGAACAATTCATGAGCCCTCCACGCATCACCCTCAGGAGGTCAGTCGATGACTGAACACATCGTGCATTTTCACTGCCAAATCGACCAGGCAACGACTGAGCGCTTTAGGGATTGCTGTCTTGAGGCAATTGATCAAGGCGCCACGTCACTGCTCCTGAACCTCTCCACCTCTGGAGGTAGCACCAGTTTTGGCTTCACGCTGTACACCTTTCTGAAGTCATTGCCAGTACCGCTTTGTGCTATCAATGCCGGCAATATCGAGTCGATGGGGGTCATCATGTTTCTGGCAGCAGGTCGACGAATTACTTCACCACATGCCAGATTTTTGATTCATCCGATGAACTGGTACTTCAGCCAGAAATCGGTCGACCATCAACGGCTTCGAGAATACCTTTCCAGTCTCGACAATGACCTTGCGCGCTATGTACAAATCTTCACGGTGGAAACCGCTGACGCAGTGACTAAACTCGATATTTTCCACTGCCTGTCTGCGGAGGAAAAAGTCATCGCTGCACATGAGTCCTTGGCTTATGGCATTGCTCATGAAATGAAACAGATGGTGTTCGCCGATGATGTCAAACACTGGAAAGTCAGTGGGGGGTGATATGCGGTCAACCACCATTAAGAAGGAGCCGTGAGGACGCAATACAGCGTATCCGTGTTCTACTTCACCATTGCGGCTTCCGTTTCTTTCCTGTTTGGAATTCGCCTTCATGATCAGGAATACCGGCATGCGACTGTCAGACTTCATCACCAACAACGTTGAACCAATCTTGCAGGCCTGGGAAGATTTTGCCCGAACGATTGATACACCTGGCGCACCGCTGGATGCCGAAGCTCTACGTGATCATGCCGAACAAATGCTTCATGCCATCGTGCTCGATTTACGAACGAAACAATCGGCGCAAGAGCAGCTGGCGAAGGCACAGGGCAATGCCCCTGCGAGCGTTTCAGAAACGCCTGCAGAAACCCACGCGGTTACCCGACTTATGGCAGGTTTCACCATAGATCAAATGGTTTCCGAATATCGTGCCCTCAGAACAAGTGTCCTCAGTCAGTGGTCGAAACATGTCACTGGCACTCCACTTGAATTGGATGACATGACTCGATTTCATGAAGCGATTGACCAAGCGTTAGCAGAATCCATCGCTAGCTACTCGCGCGCAGTCGAGGCATCACGCAACATTTTTCTAGGTATTCTGGGCCATGATTTACGTACCCCGCTGGGCGCAATTTTGCTCGGCGCAGACGTGTTACGACGCTCGGAAGGGATTGGCACCAAGGCAACTAGAATCTCCTCCCAAATTTATACCAGCGTTAAGCGCGCTAGCCAGATTGTCGGTGACCTGTTGGATCTCACACGATGCCAAATGGGCCCGGGCATCCCAATAAAAAGAGAGCGCCTGGATTTGTTGCCTCTGTGCGAGCACATCACAGAGGAGATCCGGGCGTTTCATCCCAGTACCGATATTCTCTTCGAGAAAAAACGCCGGTAAGCGGTGAATTTGACGGTGCACGAATGGAGCAGGTGTTCTCTAATATCATTAGCAACGCGGTGCAACACGGCGATACCCAGCACCCTATCGTGGTGAAACTGGAAATTTCACAGGAGGCCGCTATTTCTCTGTCCATAACAGCGGGAAGCCTATCCCGACCGACGTCTTGCCTTTCATTTTTAATCCAATGGGTCGATTTTCCCAACACTCGATTGTCGACCGTGGGCCGAGTGAAGGATTAGGCCTTGGTCTATTCATCGCTTCAGAGATCGTTGCATCGCACGGTGGCGTCATTGAAGTGATTTCGAACCAAGGACACGGCACAACCTTTATTGTACGAGTACCTAAACTTGAGCTTTTTGAATGAGTATCTAAATTCTCAGCAAGTCTTCGCTTGAGATAGGGGTTCGAGCGCCTCCGTCGACGTCTGAACATGACTCTCATACTGCGAGTGACCGGATGTACTTGCGCGATGCGTATCCGCTGTTTCCCTCAGTAAATGATCAACCACTTGTGAGAGTGCTGCATGGACGCTCCGTCCGCTGCCTATGGCTTCGTCGAAGACATAACGTTGTCGCTCTGCACTGGAGCCCTCGCGGACAATTCGCCGAAGCTGAGAAAATACACTCTCTACACCCAGTGCTTGAGCGGTTTCCCCCAAGATCTGCTCTGCCATGAAAAGCCATTGTTCAATCGTAAATGGCCGGTCGAAACCTTCAACGAGGAACGCGGCGCAGACTCCAGACCTTTTTGCTCTCCAACGATTTTCCATGAGTATCCATCTGGATTTCTGCGAGTAGGCCGCGCCAGGACGACGTTGCTCGATAGCGTAGGCAATCATCAATCGGAAAAAAGAGGCAATGCTTAAAGCGTCATCTACACGCGGACATGCGTCCGTCATTCGCAATTCCAGGGTCGGGTACCTGGCAGAGGGCCTTACCCCCCACCAGCAGTCGCTTGGCGTTTTCATCGAGCCCGTTGAAATCAAAAACGCGACGTAGGCGTCATAGGCGCGTTGATTCTCAAGAAATTCCGGAACGCCCATCCGAGGCCATTCATCACAGGCTGTCTGGCGATAGCTCGCAAATCCGCTATCACCACCATCCCAAAATGGTGACGAGCTACTTAAGGCCAATAGTAAGGGTGTCCACGCGAGCACCTCGTTCATGACCTGAATGCGATCCACGTGATGGGGTATCTCCACGTGCACGTGCAGCCCTGATAGCAGACTCCGTCGAGCCACGCGCTGGTAATCTGTGAACAGCTGCTGAAAATGATTCTGCTCTGTGGCGTGTTGCATACGCCAGTCCGCCAAGGGATGACTGCCGGCGCAAAGCAAACCCAATCCAAAAGACTGAAGAGCGCGCTGCAATGTGCCACGCGCGTTAGCAAGATAATCCGCTGCTTGCGCAGGACTCATAAAAACAGGCGAAGCGACTTCGATCTGACTCTGGAACATCTCGTACGCAAAGCTTTGGCCCAATGCAGCTTTACACTTGTCACTGACCGCGCAGGGTAGCTTGCCTGGCATCTGTCGGGTGACAAGGTTAGTGATGAAATACTCTTCTTCTATACCGAACCTCAGCTGGTCGTTCATTGCTCCTCCGTGCGCGCTAAATAATGTTCGAATCAGCCGATAGAATCGACGTTTCGCACATCGTTTTACGAGGTTCAACGGTGTGGTAGTCCTCTCCCGCAACGGCACGCAAGTAAGCCTGATCCGCCTCGACTCTCAGGTCTCTCCACTCCTCCCAATCAACAATACCTCGACGATCCATCTCGTCCGCCTGGCGAAGCAGCTCCTCATGATAGGTATCTGGGCAGCTCATGCGCAGAGCCCTGTTCTCGAATGCGCGATGCCACGATTGCAGGGCAAGAAGTCTTCGCTCTTGAGCGGGCGTCAGCAGGTTTTTGAAAGAGTTCATGACTGCCTGATCGTGTAGGTATTTCTGAGTGGATAAGGCGGATTCACCACGCGTTCAAGAAAGCCGACCAGAGGCGCCGATTTCACGGATTTACTCGCTCCACTGTAGGAGCGAGCCGGCTCCGGGCGGCGTTCCGACGAAAAACGTTTGGGCAACGCGATCATTCAGACAGGGCGCGTTATCGTTGACGTCCATCGCGAGCAAGCATCGCTCCTACAGGGAAATGCGTTCATTTGAAATCAGGTCGGCGATTACGCGCTAGTACCGCTCCCGCGTCACTCACGCGTGGCCCGAACCTTTCCGCTGAAGACACTGAAGCCGTAGGTGTTGTAAATGAGCGTTACCGGAATCAGAACGGCGAAACCGACCAACATAAACTCCTGGCTGGTCGGACTGGAGGCGGCAGCCTGCAAGGTCAAATGTGGCGGAACAATCAGTGGATAGAGCGCCGCGATCATCAATCCAAACGCCAATACGAAAACGCCCAATGCAGCGAACAGTGGCAGTGAATGACGACGGCTTCGAAACCCCAGAACAAAGCCGGCCACAAGCACAATGAGCAGCGTCACTGCCGGCATCCACACCAGCCGATCTGAAAGCCGTTGCGCATATCGGCTGTCCAGTGTCGCTGTCCAGGCAACCAACACGATCAACAACACCAGCGTTACGAAAGCCAGCGCCTTCGCCTGAAGACTGGATCGCCGCTGGAGTTCGCCGTCCGTGCGCCAATAGAGCCAGCACGCCCCCAGCCATGTGTAGCCCACCACGAGCACGGCACCACAAAATAGCGGGAACACTTGCAGCCACTCCATGCCATTCCCGTTGTATTGCCCGGCTTCATCAGGTACGCCTTGTACAAGTGTGCCCAATACGATTCCCTGCGTTGCGCCAGCGAGCAGTGAACCGCACAGCAGCAACCCATCGACCGCGCGCTTGATTCCATCGCTGGGCGAGTAGTCACGGAACTCCAGTGCAACTGCTCGAAGAATCAACGCCAAAAACATCAGGATAAAAGGCAAATAAAGGGCAGGCAGCAGGATGGCGTAAGCCAACGGAAACAGCGCCAGCAGCCCGCCACCTCCCAGCACGAGCCATGTTTCATTGGCGTCCCAGATCGGCAAGATCGTCACCGCCATGGTACGGCGATGCTGACTACACCGAGTAATGCCCATCAGTACCCCAACGCCGAGATCAGTGCCATCGAGCAGTACATAGTTCATCACCGAGAACGCCAGGGCTCCGGCAGAGAGCAGAATTATCCAGTCAATGTCCAACATGGAGTCAACTCCTCATGACTTGCCTGTCTCATCCGCCAGCGTCGGCTGCGGCCCGGTCTCGTCCTTGTGTGGTGGCTCACGTAATATTCGCAGCAGCACCCCGAGGCCAACGCCGAATATCAGCAGGTAAAACACCAGGATCATCCAGGTTGATCCGAGCACCTGCTGTCGCGACACCGACGACAAACTTTCAGCTGTGCGCAGCACCCCGTAGACGGTAAAGGGTTGGCGACCCACTTCGGTCACGACCCAACCATTGACCATCGCGAGAAATCCAGCTGGGGCCATCAGCACACACCCTCGGAGCATCCAACGCGCTGTGTACAATCGCAGGCGCCATCGCAACACCAGACTGGTCAGCCCCTGCCCGATCATCAACAGGCCCAAACCGACCATGAAACGAAAAGCGAAAAACACCACCGGCACCGGCGGGATGTCCTCGGCAGGAAACTCATCAAGCGCGGCGATGGTGCCGCTCAGGTCGTGGCGCAGGTACAGCGAACCAACGCGCGGAATCGCCACTTCCCAATGATTGCGACGTTCGGCCATGTCGGGAATGGCAAACAAGCGCAGCGGTTCCCCCGCACCTTCAACGGGTCGCGTCCACGAGGCCTCGATGGCAGCGACCTTCTGTGGCTGAAACTTGAGGCTGTGCTGACCGTGAAGGTCACCCACCACGATTTGCAGGGGTGAGAAAACTGCAATCGTCCACAGCGCCATGGAAAACTGAAGGCGTGCTCGCGGGTTCTGTGGCGCCTTCAACAGTTGCCAGGCACTGAAACCGGCCACCAGGGTGGCCGAGCCGAGCAACGCGGCGAACGTCATATGGGCCAGCCGATACGGAAACGACGGGTTGAAAATGATCGCCCACCAATTCTCGGCAATGAGGCGGCCATCTGCGCCTATGACGTAACCGGCGGGAGTCTGCATCCAGGAATTGGCCGACAGAATCCAGAATGCACTGATCAACGAGCCGAGTGCTACCGCGCAGGTAGCGAAGAAATGAATACGGGGACCGACCTTCTTCAGGCCAAACAGCATGATGCCCAGGAAGCCAGCCTCCAGAAAAAAAGCGGCGAGTACTTCGTAAAACATTAACGGGCCCAGGATATCGCCAGCCTGGGTCGACAGCCGCGACCAGTTGAGCCCGAACTGGTACTCCAGAATCAGACCAGAAGCCGTGCCCACCGCCACGTTGAGGGCGAACACTTTAAGCCAGTAAAGGTAAACATCCAGATAGATTTTTTGGCCGCGCCATAGCCAGAGACCTTCCAGGACCATCAGAAAATTGGCCAACCCGAGGGTGAATGCGGCCAGCACAATATGAAAACTGATGGT
Organism: Pseudomonas sp. ERMR1:02; assembly: GCF_002277815.1. Lineage (GTDB taxonomy): Bacteria > Pseudomonadota > Gammaproteobacteria > Pseudomonadales > Pseudomonadaceae > Aquipseudomonas. The sequence continues at coordinate 47,870 of NZ_NKJI01000020.1, read as the reverse complement.
GATCGCGAACTGCGCTCGTGCCGCCATCAGCGCTGAATCCAGCACATCCATCCTAGTGACCCCCATCGTTCGAATCGCCAGACTTTGACCTGATGCGTCATATCTTCACGAACCGGATATTCGCGGCTCTGGTAATCGGTCTGACGAGAGTTGTCGGTCATGGGGTGTCTATCCTCGCTCGCGGGCCAACGCGCGTGGATGAAAATGCGCAAGTAACTTTAATGAGGCAATAGACATAACAATTGTCCGAGAGGGTCATAGCCATTGACCCCCGCGGAACGCGTTCATTCCGTGAATCTCGTCGGCGGTGAATTCACCCACAGAGAATGGGAAATAAGCCCGGACATCAAGCTCAACTCCAACCTGCTGATCGGAATGGAACTAACGAAAAGGCCCAAGCCACTTATATCGACACTGTGATCGGGCACATCAGCAATCAATGACTATGCTTTGGCGTGTGCGCAAAGCGCGCTGACCCGAGATCCGGCGCACTGTTCTGTCAGCCATCACATGGAAAGCAGGCCTATGAAACCGATCCGTTCCCTTACCTGTATCGTTGCCCTTGCCTCGTTCCTGTCCACCGCCGGCTTTACCGCCCGTGCAGCCGATGTGCCATTAGGTAGTCATTCTATGGAAGGTCACGTCGTTTCGCGGGTAGTGGCCGTTGATCCGGCGAATTATCAGGTCACCATAGAAGGCCCCGATAAAAGTCCGGTGTCCATCCAACTCACGGACAAAGCCAAAGCCCTGCACAATTTGAAAGTCGGCGACACGGTCGATATTCACGTTATTCGCTCAGTCGCCTACGTGCTCGACACCGATGTCGACGGTGCGCCAGGCGTCAGCAACGAATCAATGACCATCCGCGCCAACAAGAACAATCCTAATCCGGGCGGCGAGGCGGTTCGCCGGGTCAAGGTCACTTCGAAGATCACTCACATTGACTTGAAAAAGCACGAAGTAACCTTGCTTCCGCCAGAAGGAGAAGTGACAGTCCTGAAGGTCGAGGACCCCAAGCTCCAGGCCCGAATGAAGAAGCTCCAGGTGGGTCAGACGATCAACGCCATTTACACCGAAGTAATGAATGTCAAAACCTCACGTTGACAATTCAGGCTGACAAGCACAGGCCTCGAATTGATGTGATATCGAAACCGAGGCCCATTCAAGCAATCCAAAGCTGACACTTGAATGGAGAGTACCGATAAACATTCAGGACGTTTCGCCATGACGGATTTATTTAACGCTATCGCACTTGGATTGTTGGCTTTGCTGCCATTGACCAACCCTCCTACGACCGTGGCGCTGTTTCTCGCCTTGAGCAAAGGGCTTAGTCAAAAGGAAAAAAACAAACAAGCATTTTGACATCATTCTATGTCTTTCTTGTTATGACGATTACCTATTACATCGGTGAGTTGGTCATGGATGCTTTTAATATTTCCATACCGGGCTTGCGTATGGCAGGTGGCGGGATTCTTATTATAATGGGTTTGAAGATGCTCTTTCCGCCGCCTCTTGCGCCCTCCTCTTCCAGCAACATAAAAGAACAAACCAGTTTTGCCTTCATCCCGTTAGCCATGCCCAGTACTGCTGGGCCAGGAACAATCGCGATGATTATAAGTTCCGCCGCGACTATTAAAAACAGTACGTTATTTCCAGCCTGGGTGTTATTGACAGCCCCTCCGTTAATTTTCTTGTTGACGTCCATTATTCTTTGGGCATGTTTACGCGGTTCAGGAATAATCATGAGACTGACAGGGCAGTCAGGGATTGATGCGATATCACGCCTGATGGGGTTCCTGCTCGTGTGCATGGGCGCTCAATTCGCTATCAATGGGTCGCTGGAAATAATACAAACCATCATCGACGCCAACTTCTCCCACCTTCGGTAATTCGAGACCAGGCCCCCTGCCGTCACATTGGTTTGCCAAGGGTCGTCCCAGTGCTGACCACTCGAAAAATGCTGCTTAATTCATAGCGACAAAATATGTTTGCTACCATGAGTAGATGGCATCGAGGTTGTCTGCGCTCGATTCCTGACATTGATCCAGTCATTCCAGACCTGCCTGACCACACGGGGGTGAGGCGATGCGTATTTCATTTTTTACGCGGTGTCGGCTGTACTGTTGCTAAGTGGATTTTCAGGCTTGGCGCAGCCGTTGGATGCGCCTGCAAATGCTGCCGCGACAGCGCCCGTGACGGCGGCTGTCGCGGGCAAAGATGCCGTGTTTACTCAGGAGCAGCTGGATCAAATGCTCGCTCCCATTGCGCTTTACCCGGACCCACTGCTGGCACAGGTACTGATGGCCACCACGTACCCGGGGGAAATCGCCGAGGCGGTAACCTGGTCGAAAGCGCATCCGGATGCCAAGGGCGATGATGCGGTCAAACAAGTGGCGAGCCAGACTTGGGATCCGAGCGTCCAGGCGCTGGTCGCCTTCCCGCAGGTCCTGGCAACGTTGGGACAGGATCCCGTATGGGTACAGCGCCTGGGCGATGCCTTCCTGGCGCAACCCGACGATGTCATGGTGGGCGTGCAACGCTTGCGTCGTCAGGCGCAAGCAGCCGGCAACCTCCAGAGCAACCAATATCAGAACGTGACGGTTCAGAACGTGACGGCACCGGCACCTAAAGCTTCCGCAGCTCCCGCAACTGCCCCTGCTCCTGCCAGCAGCTCCACCATCATCATTCAACCCTCCGATCCGCAGGTCGTGTACGTACCCAGTTATAACCCGACAACAACCTACGGCACCTGGCCCTATCCTGCGTCGCCGCCCATGTACTATCCACCGCCGCCAGCCTATTACCCCGGCTCGGCATTGATGGCCGGGCTGGCGTTTGGTACCGGTGTGGCTGTCGTCGCCTCGTTGTGGGGTAATTGTGACTGGGGCAATAACGATGTCGACATCGACGTCAACCGCTACAACAACATCAATCGCAACAACCAAATCACCAATAATCAGAACAAGTGGCAGCACAACGCCGCTCATCGTGATGGCGTTCCCTACCGTGACAACAGGAGCCGTGAACAGTACGGCCGTCAACTGAACGGTGCCAATCAGCGTGAGGCCTTTCGAGGTGACAATGCCCAACGAGCCCAGGCTCGAGAAAAAGCCCGTGGTTCCATGGACAGGGCCGGTATTGAACGACCCGCCACCACCAATCGCCAGGCCCGTGATCAAGCGCGCAAGGCGCAGTCCGGAGCCACGACCGGTAATCGGATGCAAGCAGGTGCGGACAGACCGAAGGCGTCTGACAGGAGCCAGGGCACTGCCAGAAACACTCGGGACAATCAGCAGCCCGGGAAACAGACCGCTCAGACCAATCAGCGCAGACCGGAGTCCTCGCAGGCGCGCCAGGGCACACAAACACGACCGTCCGCCAGTCCGGGCAGTGCCCGCAACAACGCCTTCGCCGGCGCGCGCTCACCGTCCCAGACCAACGCACAAGCCGACCGTGGTCGGGCCAGCCAGGCATCCGCCCTGCGCCCCAGTGCCGCGCGATCTGCCGGCCAGCAAATCAGCAGGCCGTCCAGTCCACCCATGCGACAAAGAGGGGGCCGTCGGTGAAAAACCATCTTCGAGTGAAGCCGCTCATGGACTTGCTCCCTCATGTCCTGGCGATCGCTGCCGGCTTGGCATGGTCATGCATTGCTACGGCACAGCAGGCATTTCCAACGCCCGAAAAGGCCGCTCAAGCGTTCGTCCAGGCACTGGGTACGGAACACGCCGACCAGGCACGCCTGACAGAGCTGTTGGGTGATGACTGGCGCAACTTCATCCCCCGAGGTGGCGTGCAGCGCAGTGATGTGGATGCGTTTTTGAAGCTCTACCGCGAGCAACACAGCATCGAAAAACCCAGCGACCGCAAGGCGGTCCTGTCAGTCGGCAGTGAGCATTGGACACTGCCGATCCCCATGATAAAAGCCGCGAACGGTTGGCGCTTCGACATCAAGGCCGGTAGCGCCGAAGTCCGCGCACGTCGAATTGGCAGCAACGAACTCGCCACGGTGCAATCGGTGTTGGCCTACCACGACGCCCAGATGGACTATGCGTCAGTGGATCGTGACGGTGACGGCGCACTCGAATATGCGCAAAAAATCTTCAGCACACCCGGTCAGCACGACGGGCTCTATTGGGCGGACGACGATAGCGGCCAAATCAGCCCGTTAGGTCCCCTGTTCGGCAAAACCAAAGCCGGTGACGATTGGCATGGCTACCACTTCCGCATCCTTGAGGGTCAAGGGCCCTCTGCACCTGGCGGCGCCTATAGCTACCTCATCGGTGACAAAATGAGCCGTGGCTTTGCACTGATCGCCTGGCCAGCAAAATACGACGACACCGGGGTGATGAGCTTCATGATCAGTCATGACGGACAAGTGTTTGAAAAAGACCTGGGACCTGACGGTGAAAAACTGGCGCAGTCGATGAAGCGTTTTGATCCGGATGACAGTTGGAAGGAGATGACCGTAGATCAGAAGCAGTGATATTTACCTCGCCTTTCTTCTCGACAGGCAGCAGTCGGCCGATTCTGTTGAAAAAGTAGCTCCCCTGGCCGACCTCCGGCAAAATCTCTTCATTGGCCGGAGGGGGATCACACAGCATGATGGGACAGTTATCGAGTGGGCAGGAGCGACTGTTTTACTCCTTCAACCTTGAAGATCACATCCCAGCCAATCACCTTCTGCGCAGCATTGATCGGTGTCTCGATCTGAGCGACCGGCGCCATTACCTCGCTGATTTCTATAGCCCGATTGGGCGCCCTTCAATTGATCCTGAACTGATGATCCGCATGCTGGTCGTGGGCTACTGCTATGGCATCCGCTCCGAGCGGCGGTTGTGCGAAGAGGCCCATTTGAACCTGGCGTATCGCTGGTTCTGCCGGTTGAGCCTTGAAGATGAAGTACCCAATCACTCGACGTTTTCCAAAAATCGACACGGCCGTTTTCGGGACAGTGATCTGTTTCGCTGGTTGTTCAATGAAGTGCTGCGTCGCTGCATGGACGCAGGTCTGGTCAAAGGCGAAGGCTTTGCCGTGGACGCCAGCATCATCAAAGCGGATGCCAGCCGGCAGCGCGGTGTACCGGGCGATGAACAGGTCAACTGGAGCGATCCGGCCCTGAGCACCCGCGCCGTGCGTGAGTATCTTGAGGCACTCGATGAAGAGGCTCTGGCCGAAACGCTACCGAAGCGCCTGTCGCTGACTGATCCTCAAGCCCGCTGGACCGCAGCTCCAGGTGGCCCAGCGTTCTACGCTTACTCCACGAATTATCTGATCGATACCGAGCACGGTGTCATCGTGGATGTGGAACCCACACCGGCTCATCGCACGGCCGAGGTCGAGAGCACCAAGATCATGATCGACCGGGTCGAGGCGCAGTTCGACATCAAGCCGGAACGCCTTATTGGCGACACCGCTTACGGAACCGCGCCGATGCTGGCCTGGATGGTGGAGGAAAAGACATCGAGCCGCATGTGCCGGTATGGGACAAAACGGAGCGCAAGAACGACAGTTTATCGAGCAACGATTTCCACTGGAATGAGGAAACTGAGGAATACCGCTGCCCAGCCGGCAATGCCTTGCGCAGCGAATGGCGCGCCTTCAAGAATTAGCGTTCGCACGTCACCAAAGCCAACACCATCATCTTCCGATCCCGGCAGACCGACTGCGTTTCCTGTCCGATGAAAGCCAAGTGCTGCCCGAACACTGCGTTCCGCAAGATCGCTCGCAGCGTCCATGAAGCCGCTCGTGATGTGGCTCGGCGCATTGCAGCAACGCCGGCGTATCAGCGCTCTCGCCACGAACGTAAAAAGGTCGAAATGTTGTTTGCCCACCTCAAGCGCATCCTGAAATTGGATCGCTTGCGACTACGTGGCATGAGTGGCGCGACCGATGAGTTCACGCTGGCCGCCGCGGTGCAGAACCTGCAACGGCTGGCCAAAGTTACATCTCAAGGGCCACCGGTCACGGGATAGGTGCGCCTGCACTAAGCAAAAACCCTCAAACTAACCCAATAACAGAGCAGCAAAGGTCAGCGAAGGGCCGAGAAACCACTCAATGTGGTGAGTAGGTTCTCCGGGGGTAGCCGTGCCTGAGTTCAGGCGAACTGAAAATCCGACTTTTTCAACAGAATCGGCCAATTGCAGCCCTTGACGACAGGCAGAAATCGGCCAATTGCAGCCTGTCGAGAAAAGTCGCTTTCGACCAAAAGCGGTCCTTACAGGCGCCGATTTACCTCTTAAAAAGGATTACTCTCTGCGCGCAAGTCATTTTGCTTGACTAAAGTACAGCTAGTCCCTTTAACGCTCGCGCGTAATCCAAGTGCTAATCTGATCTCAAGACAACATTCCTGTACTGGTTCCCTGCGCCATCCACGACACTTGGTGACGCACACAGTAGGAAGTTGACCATGGCAGATCTCAGCCATTCACCGACTTGGAAAAGTGTCAATTATAAGGATCACGGAGTCAAAATGTTAGATAAAAGCGACCAAATAGATAGCAATCAACCTTGGTACGCTCGACACGAAAAACTCGTTCAATGGATTACCTTGCTTTCAGTAGTTATCGGTACATCAATGCACTACATCCTAGTAGATAGGCCAGCAGTAAATATACAAGAAGAATCGCGCCAACTTACACTTCAATTAATCGAGGAAAGCAAGCGAAATCAGCGACTTCTTGAGAAAAAGCTTTTGGAGACACAAGCCAACACTTCCGCTCTTAGCGCGAACCTGGATCAAATAAAGTCTCAAATAAAACTTTCAAATGCGACAATAGAAAAAATCCAAGACCCTACACGAAAAATGACCGAAAGCCTTCAACTCGAGCGCCAAAGTTTAGAGCGAGTGATACTTATGGATGAGTTAGTCGACACGTTGGCTCCTAATCTACAAGTGAAAATGCTACCTGATGTTTCATGGCAGGATCGATATATATGGGCAAATTTTTCTCTTACAAACTCCGGAAAGCGAGCTATACGGGTGGCGCAACCGACACTGTCTGTTTCGCTAATACCTGTACAGAATTTCGGGCCTTCGAAACCACTCCAAAAATCTTCGAATTTGAAAAGTGAGATATGTTCTGTAGGCTTCATCAGCCCGGGAGAAACAATTACCTGCGCAATTTTCGTTCGATCCAGCACCTCACTCTCATCATCTTCAGGAATTTCGTATAGAGCTGAGTTTATCGCGAAAACTGATCTTCCAGAGGAGAGCGAGACATCTAAGAGAGTTCGGACTGCTTACAACGAGGATTATTTGAAACTGCGGATGACAAAGAGCATTACGTTCGACGGCGACATCCATCGTGAATGAACCATCCATAGTGACGGTCGATGTTTGCCGTCGCTATCCGACCCAAAGCTGCCGGTGTGAACTGGCAGAAACCGGCCAGAAGCAGCCGATCGAACCAGGGTAAGAAACTGGAGTCGATTTAGCTCCACAAACTCTATATTTCCGACCCTACGACGATCACCTGCAGTTAGAGGTGGTTGCTGCCGGTAGTGAGGACCGCAAAGCGGTCGACTGGCTGTAGAAACTAGATCCGCCTCGTTGCGCTGCCGGATCCCCTACTATGCTATCTGCTTAGCCCCTCTGCTAATGGAGCTAGTGCTATGGCCAATTTTCATGACTTTCTGATTGTTTGGAAAGGTTCGAATGGTAAGGTCAAAGGGATACTCTGCACTCTCTCTGAAGTTAATGACGACTATACTGTGGTAATAAGAGGAGGTAAGGAAGGGGTAATGAAACGTATAGCGATCCCTTTCATGCTATCTCAAGTCTCGAAGAGGCTAGTAATTAGGGGAAGCAGCGGCGAACCAAATATAACTAAAACCATCGTTTTACTCGCGCATGAATAGCTTGGCAACATATCTAACAAACTAAAGACCAACCCTTCGCGCCTATCCGCAGGGCGCGGAACTCAAATGTTGGTTAATGACTGTTTCGGGTCGTTCTCTACCGGTCGTTACCCGAATGAGCCGTCGCATAACTTATAAGTTATGCGACAGTTTTTTTCAAAGCCGTCACACCAGTATCCAAGCGCAAGGTCAATCGTAAAAAGTGAACTCCCTCATCTGAACGCTGCGTCCACGGCCATCCCTAAATTCATAAGTTCGTTAGTCATCATCAGCCATATGACCATATGAGGGGTGTATTGCCGCTTACCTCACGTAAATCCCCGGGACGGCTCCCGATTACTATGTATGGTTTGAGTAAGGCAGTAGCCGCGATTTCTGACTGCGCGAAAGAGATGCCTTCCTCCAGCGCTTTTCTTGAATTTTATTTGCAGTCTACTCAAACTCATCTGCAGGCCGCGATAGAGGTCTGGATTTCTCCCAATACTACTAATCAGCTCTGCTTTACTGATTACACGCTCCTCCTTGAGGAGCATGCTTTTTACAATTACGCTCTCGATATTTGTCAAGTGTATTTGATTGGCGCCATCGAACAGGATTCGATTATTTATATCGAGCTTCCAGCATTGAGGGTATTGAAGTGATATCTCTGCAAAGTTTGTCATGGTTTTTTGATTATAAAATTCATAAATGCAACAAAAAACAAATCGCAAAAAATATTACTTATTTTTGTCTTCCGCAATGTAGTTCCAGGAGCGTATTTTTTAAATGCCAGCTTTATTAGAGCGACTGCATAGCAGGTCGTGGGAAAAGAACTGCGTTATCGACCGCTCACTCATTGTCTCTTCTCCATTCGTGGGAAATGCGCAGACTTCTCCAAAGATCTTTCGCGCCCGTGAGAGCCAACAGCCAAATAGCTGGGCTTGCTGCGCAAGCTTGGGGAGGAGTTTATAGACGGGGCGTGCGCCAGCCTTTCATTTGGCGACAGCGCTTTTTCATTTCATGACAACCCATAACCTTTGATTGACCTGGCATTGCACTTAGCGTTGTTTGAGTCAGTTTTTGCGTGGTGGTCATGCCCCTCTCCAGACGTACCAATATGTCGTCAGTGGTGTGCAAATTCGCAGACAGGGTTTGAGAGTACTGAATCCTGAGGGTCAGCTTTGGGTCGACTGCTGCCCTTCGCGACAGGCACCAATCGGCCAGAAGCGGACATTGACCAAGGGCTGCTTCAGGTTCCCGTGTCGTAGATTGGATTACACATCGAACGCTATCTCGTGAGGTACCGTCACTTCGTAAATCTCTCTCCCCTACCCTCACCACAAGAAAAAACGCCATTGATTACGACGTTGAAAGGTCATGAAGGGCTTTCGGATTCACCGTCGTTCTCATCCAGGGGGATGATTGACGCGCGCATTCTCGTAGCCAGTTCATGAAAACCAGTAATCGCTTGGGAACAGTACCGAGCGGTGGGTGAACCAGATAATAATCGTAGTGGCCCGAGCGGCTGAATCCAGCGAAAGGCAGAACGAGCTCGCCGCAATCGACTCGCTTCTGCACAAGCTGCTGACGGCCAATCGCAATGCCGGCGTGGTTCATGGCTGCCGTCACACTTAAATCAGAGCGATCGAAGGTCAAGCTACGTTTGGGAAGTGCCGCGAGCAGGTTGTGTTGCTCTGCCCAAAGCGTCCACTCAGCATCATAGGCCGCATGGTCCCAGGCCAGGGAGTCATGCAAGGTTGTGCAGTACCTTAAGTTGTCCGGGTTCTCTTCCAACTGATGGCGTCGCGCATAGTCAGGACTGCACACGGGGGCCAGCCGCTCTCGCATAAACCGATAGCTCGTCAGCCCTGGAAACTCGCCATTGGCATAGTACAGGGCCAGGTCAATTTTACGGGTTCGAAAATCGACATTGTCGTTGCCTGTCCGCAGATCCAGTGACACCAAAGGATAACGCTCAATAAAGTCAGCCAGCCTCGGAACCAGCCAGCATTGGGCGATGGACGGCCTTACATAGAGCGCGATCGAGCCGGCAATTTCCGCCTGTGACGATTGCTCAAGTGCCTCGGACAATTCTCCCATCGTATTCTGGAGTATTTCGAAAATACGCTCGCCTTCGTCGGTCAGGCTGACCTGCCGGGTCAGGCGCTGGAACAGTTTCATGGCTAACGCGGTTTCCAGCCGACTTATCCGGTGGCTCACGGCGCTTGCAGTCAAGCACAGTTCCTGCGCCGCACGGGCGAAGCTCAGATGACGAGCGGCAACCAAAAAGGTGTGAAGGTTCGCGAACTGGCTGCTGTTGAGCCTGGAGCTGATACGAGGAGGAAGGTTGAGCACGACAGTTTTCCCTCAAACCCAAAAGCCGCTTTGCGTTGTACGCATTTCCAACGGTCAAACGTACCGAATGCGGCAAGACGTTCATCTTGCCACATTCGGTTTACGCTTAAATCAGCGAGAGCTCTGTCGAGATCAGGCAATTGCGGTCCATTCAGGCCCGATCAACCTTTGGCGAGCAATTCACGGCCCTTGGCCAGATAAGCGTCCATCTCGTCGCCAGGCACCATATTGCCGCCCGTTGCCCAAACCAGATGGGTGGCTTGCGTCATGGCCTGGCTGTCCAGGCCCATGCGAGCCAGGTAGCTTTGCTGGTCGGCCTGAACCCTGGCTATGCCGGGCACGCCGGCGAGCGCAGATGGCTCAAGACGCACACCTTCGCTGCGCTCCATCAGGGCCAGCAAACTGTACATTTCCTCGTCACTGACCGTGTAGAAACCATCAAGCAAGCGCTGCATGGCCTTGCCGACAAAACCTGACGCGCGTCCGACGGCGAGGCCATCGGCAGCCGTCACGTTGTCAATGCCGAAGTCTTGCACACTCACTTCGTCGTGCAGACCGGTATAGACGCCCAGCATCATGCATGGCGAGTGTGTGGGCTCGGCGAAGATGCAATGGACAGCGTCGCCGAAGGCCAGCTTCAGGCCGAAGGCCACGCCGCCAGGCGCGCCACCCACCCCGCAGGGCAGATAAACAAACAATGGATGTTGCGCATCCACGGTGATGTCAGCCGCTGCCAATTGCTTTTTCAGGCGCTCGGCAGCCACCGAGTAGCCCAGGAACAAGTTGACCGAGTTCTCATCGTCCACAAAATGGCAGGCTGGATCGGACTCCGCTTGTTGGCGGCCTTGCGCAACGGCCACGCTGTAATCGGAGGAGTACTCAATAACGGTAACGCCGTGTGAGCGTAACTTGTCTTTCTTCCATTGCCGCGCATCCGCCGACATATGCACGGTCACCTGGAAACCCAACGCCGCCCCCATGATGCCGATGGACATGCCAAGGTTGCCGGTCGAGCCAACGGCTATTTTGTATTGACCGAAAAAGGCACGCGCTTTATCGCTGTCCAGCACGGCGTAGTCGTCGTCAAGCGTCAACAGATTCGCGGCCAACGCCAGGTCTTCGGCATGCTTGAGCACTTCATAGATACCACCGCGCGCCTTGATGGAGCCCGAAATCGGGAGGTGGCTGTCCCGCTTGAGCCACAGCGCCCCTTCCAACGCCAGACCGTAGCGCTCGCCAAGCAACTGCTGCAAGTGAGGCACGGGCACAATATCCGATTCGATAATGCCGCCACTGCATTGCGTTTCCGGAAACGCCCGCCGCAGGTAAGAAGCAAAACGCGTCAGTCGCGCGCTGGCATCGGCGACGTCTTCAGCCGTCAACCCCACATCGCCAATCGATTCCGCGACCGGCGCCACGGCAGGGTTAAACCAGGTGGTTTCTTGCAGCGCGACCAGATCGCGAATCAACGGATAACTGGCGTACCAGCTTTCAAGGGGTCTTCCCAAAATCATGACGTGGTCCCTTTAAATAATCAGGATGAAAATACGGGTGAGATCAAACAAATTGCGCCAGCAGCAGGGTCAGCCCCAGCGCGATCAATGAAGCCAGTACGGTGGCCGAGGTGAACTTCTTCAACGCTTCGGCTAGCGAGACCCCCAGATACTCCTTGACCACCCAGAAAGCGGAGTCCGTCACATGGGTCCAGCCTATGGCGCCGGCACCGATGGCAATGCAGATAATTTCCTTACTCACGGTTGGATGAGCGCTTAGCATCGGCATCACCATGCCGGCGGCGCTCATCATTGCCACCGTCGCTGAACCGACGGCGAAGTGCATCAACCCTGCCACCAACCATGCCAGGACGATGGGATTCATATTCAATTGCGTCAACGAGCCAGAGAGTGCGTTACCCACGCCACTGTCAACCAGGATGCCGTTGAATGCCCCCCCGGCACCGATAATCAGCAGAATACTGGCCAGCGGAGGAAAGCTCTTCTGAGTGTGCGCGAGCAAGTCAGGCATTGATAAGCCGCGGCGCAAACCCAGCGCCCAGTAAGCGAAGACCACCGCAATGGACAGTGCGATCAGCGGCGTCCCCAGGAACGAAACGATGCTGAAGAGCCCGGAGTCATGGGGCAATCCGGCCGCAAAGCTTTTGCCGACCATCAGCAGAAGTGGCAACAGGATGGTCAGCAGCGTCAAGCCAAGGCCTGGCAAGTCCCGGGTCGCGCTGTCATCGCAATGCTCGTCCAGAAAAGCTTCTTGAGTGTCAGGCGCTTCACTCTTGCAGACCAGTTTGATCCACAGCGGCCCGGCAATGATGGCAGTAGGTAGCGCGATAATGAGGCCATACACAATCACCTTGCCGACATCGGCGCCCAGCAGCCCGGTGATGGCCATAGCGGCAGGGTGCGGGGGCAACATGCAATGAACCGCCATTAGCGACACGGCCAAAGGCACGCCCAGGTACAGAAGGTTGATCCGGGTCTCTTTGGCGACCACATAGATCAGGGGAATCAGCAGAACGAATCCAACCTCGAAGAACACAGGTATTCCCGCGATAAACCCGACAAGCATCATGGCCCATGAGGCACGCTCTTTACCCAGGGCGCTCAATAGCGTCTGGGCGATGCGCTCCGCGCCACCGGACTCTTCAAGCATCTTGCCGAGTATGCCGCCAAGGCCAATGATCGTTGCCAGGAACCCAAGTGTTCCACCGACACCTTTTTCATATGAAGAGGCTATTTGCGCCAGCGGCATGCCTGAACCGATGCCTACCACGAAGCTCGCTGCGGTCAAGGCCAGGAAGGCGTGGACACGCACTTTGACGATTAGAAAAACAATCAGAATGATGGCGCAGAACAACACCAGCAATAGAGTGGGACCACTGTGCATACAATCTCCTGAAAGAGCTTTTATTGTTGAAATGAGTGATCGGGGTCACTCAGCTTTTCGGCATTAGAGAGCGCCACACAGAGACCTGACAAAGGATGGATTTTCAAGGGATGGATGACATGAAGTCATCTATGGTGAGTGCATAGAGTGAATTGATGAAAGTTCGAGCCGGCGGCTCCATCACGCATCAAGCCAGGCATCACCCTTTACCCATTCTTTACCTGTCCTTACACCTCATTTTCCAGCGGTGCGGTTACGCTGCTAGCCAACTTGATCTGGACGAGTTTGTGAATCGAATGAACTTTCAACCTCGGTACTGGCTAGCGGTGGGCACCTTAGTGGGCAGTCTGGGATTGATCTCTGGTTGTGCGGGCGATCCGCCAAACCCACGGATCAAATTTACCGAGCGGGTCAATGAACACCTGGCCACCGCCTATCAACCGGCTCACAACGAAACATCTGGCTGGGACGCTATGTGGCAACTCGATCAGCATTCGGTTGATGTGGTGTGGTTGGCACCGGCTACCCATGCGCGCTTGCCGCTGATTATTTACTTGCCGGGATTGGGTGAGTCGGCCTCGGGCGGCGTGGTGTGGCGCAACGCTTGGGCACAAGCCGGTTATGCGGTGCTGTCTGTTCAAGGGCACGCCTACGATAAGTCGATTTTTTCGTCGAAGCAGGCGTTGGATGGCGACTTCCGTGCAGTGGCAAGCAGTCACTACACTGCCGCCGCCTTGCGCGACAGGTTGTCTACTTTGCAGGAAGTCCTGACCGAAGTTCGGACACGGGCCGCGAAAGGAGACGCGCAACTGGCTGCCATCGACTGGAACCAGGTCGTGGTGGCCGGCTTTGATCTCGGGGCGCAGACCGCTGAGGCTTTGGCCGGGGCGCTGGAACCTGGCGCTACGTCGGGCGTCGCGATTCAGCCCAAAGCCGTGTTGCTGCTCAGCCCTTATGCGGACGCCGACGCCCGCAGAGAAGTGTTCGCCCAGATGTCGGCGCCCGTGCTGTCGATGACCGGTCAGGAAGATGAAGATCCGTTCAACTGGGTCAGTTCCTACCGCCAGCGACAAGTGTTGGGCGAGTCGGTGACGGTGGCTGGCAGCGTTCAGCTGGAGCTGGACAAAGCGACGCACAAGACCTTGTCCGGTACCGAGTTGTTCAACCGGCCGGGGAAAAAGGCCGACAAGGGCAGCGATGCGTCCGGCGGTGCCTCCAAAGGCAGAGGGCACAAGCACGGCGCAAAATCCGGCGGCGGTTTCCATGGTCCGATGGGCGAGCCTGCCCCGGATCCCAAGCAAGTTGCTGCGATTCAGGCAATTGGTGTGGCGTTTCTGGATAGCCGCATCAGACACAATTCCGCAGCCACTGAATGGTTGCAGAAAGGCGCGCCAGGTTGGCTGGGTGGTGCGGGGCACTTGAAGTAGTTTTGGGCGGGGCAAACTGCTGTCGCCGGTGGCCTGTATCGAACCGTGCGTGGGTGGTGTGAGAGGAGACCCACTGTAGTTTCTTCTCAAGCATATGCTCCTCGTCCACAGTGACTCCTCAGCATCACCACTCAACGGTTTTTTTTGGTTTGCCACCCCTTGGTTTTGGTGAACTGAGTCGTCCCTGATTTCGTCGACGATGGATGACCGTAATTGGTCGATTGTGAGCCTTCGTGAGAGGCTGCTTTCGGCAAAAATCAGTCAATCCCTATTAAGCCGGCCCCCGTTTACCCAGCAGCAGTCCGTTCACTAAGTACGACCACAATTCTTTTTCTGCGCTTCTCCATCCCCCCCGTCAAGAGCGGGTGCAAATCTACAAAGCAGGAGCAGTATTCAGACCGGGCACGCACACGATTGCTCGCACGAGCGACGCCCTCCATATCGCGTAACTCTGGCTGTATACGACCCATGAAATAGATCGAGGTGGCGTCATGAAAAATTACAAGGCCCGCGTGGCGGTGATCACCTCTATATCTACTCGCATCCCCAGGCCAGGAACTACGCGCGCGAGCGTTTCGACGCAATCGTTGAGCAACGCAACCCGCCCGATCCTTACGCAGGCAAACCCGAACTGCGTGAACAGTTGATCGAGTCGTTGCGCGCCTGACTTCCCTGGACCGACATCCATCTCTGCGATGGGAGTCCTTCTCTACAAGGATCGATAAACCATGAAACCCTTCACCGCGTCTTGCCACGCCTTTCGCCGTTTCCTGCTGATGTTCGAGGTGCATTGATGGACTTTCTGCAAAGTTTTTCCCTGACGGGTAAGACCGTGTTGGTCACCGGTGCCTCCAGCGGCATTGGCGCCCATCTCGCCCGCGTAGCGGCTAACGCCGGTGCGCGAGTGGTACTGGCCGCGCGTCGCCTGGAGCGTCTTGAACAATTGTCCAGCGACATCCAGCAGGGCGGTGGCCAAGCCCTGGCAGTGAGCCTGGACGTCACCGACCGAGCCAGCGTGGAGGCCGCCTTTGATGCCGCCGAAGCGGCGTTCGGCGTGGTCGATGTCGTGCTCAACAATGCCGGGATCGGCAACAGTCAGCCAGTGCTGGAAATCAGTGAGGAAGATTGGAGCCACATGCTATCCACCAACCTCGATGGCGTCTGGCGCGTGGCCCAGTGCGCAGCCCAGCGCATGGCCAAGGACGCAAGAGGCGGCAGCATTGTCAATATCGCCTCGATGCTCGGTTTGCGCGTGATAACCGGTGGCAGCCATTACTGTGCAGCCAAAGCCGGTGTGGTGCAGCTGACCAAGTCGCTGGCATTGGAATTGGCACGCCACAAAATTCGCGTCAACGCCATCGCTCCGGGCTGTTTCAAGACGGAGATTAACGACGACTTTATGGATAGCGAAAAAGGACAGGCCTATATCCGTGGTGCAGTGCCTATGGGTCGCTTGGGACAGTTGAGCGAACTGGAAGGCCCTTTTCTGCTTCTCGCCAGTGACGCTGGCAGCTACATGAGCGGTGCGGTGCTGTCGGTAGACGGGGCGCAACTGGTCAGCAGCCTGTAAGTAAAAAAAAGCGGGCTGACCGTTGGAAGCTGGATCAGCCTCGCCTTTGATAAACCCGGGCGCAAAGTCCCATCGCGACAGGCAGAAATCAGCCGAATAGTTGCAACCCATGAATGTCTCCCTTGGGTCGATCTCTGCCGGTCATAGTTTCATTGGTAACTTCGTTAGCTGATGTCATAACTGAACCAATCTCAATTATTTTGGCTAGCGCCCCCATGCACCCATTTCAGGTCGCCCCCCAAGAGGTAACCTTCCACATTTTCTATGGAAAGGGCTTCGAGCAGCACCTGCTCCAGGATGGCAAAAAAACATTTAATGTGAGCCTGTTTCAATGCCTGAGGCCGGGTCACCAGATAGACTTCCATATCTGGAAGTTGAAGATCCGGGAACAACTCGATCAGGTCCTTCGCCAGAATACGGGGCAGTACGGCCACACCCATTCCTCGCCTAACCGATTCAAGCTGAACCGCGAACGAGTTCACGCTGATCTGCGCGCGTTCCAGACCCGCGGCCTTTGCCGCACGCATTTGCGGCAACATGTC
This sequence comes from Pseudomonas sp. ERMR1:02, assembly GCF_002277815.1. Lineage (GTDB taxonomy): Bacteria > Pseudomonadota > Gammaproteobacteria > Pseudomonadales > Pseudomonadaceae > Aquipseudomonas. The sequence goes on along the minus strand of NZ_NKJI01000020.1, from coordinate 31,242 downwards.
CAGCGGAGGAAGCAAGGCAATATTGACCGCAGTGGCCGGAGTCACCCCTGGGTACCGTTTCAGATAACCTGCATCGGCGAAGACACCGTAAGCGAGCCAGCCTATTGGTCGATAAATCAGCGACGGTTCGCCTAGATGAGCTGTGCGTACAGCAATGTCTGCCACGCCGCGGACGATCTTGTGAAAGTCGGCTGTTGCCATCAACTCCACCGAGCAACGCGGGTGAAGAGAGGTGAAGCGACTCGCAGCCTCCAGCACGCAAGACGAAAATCCCTCTCCTGCACTGACCAGGACACTGCCAAATAGCTCTGTGTGTAGCCCGGACATGCCAGCAACGGTTTGACGCCTCAAGCCCGCCTCCGCCGCTAGGGCAACTTCCACGAGGGATTGGCCGCGTGAGGTCAACCAGCATCCTTCAACGCCCCGCTCGACGAGTAGCTCGCCCAGGGCGCTCTCAAGTTGGGTCAACCGGCGGGACACAGTAGACGCCGCAATACCCAGCATCTGGCCAGCTTGAAGAAAGCTGCCACGCCGCGAGACTGCCAACAACAGACGAAGATCGTCCCAATTTGCTTGCAACGCCATGCTTCATATCCTCCCTGGTCTGCATATGTGCAAATCCATTATGCAGTAGTCGCTGTTTTTCGGGAGAGGCCTCAAAGGTATATCTACAAGCCCTCGAAGACGAATGGAATGGAATGGAATGGACTGTATGACTACTGGCCCCAACGACTATGCGGAACGCGCCGCCAGTGCCTTCAATCGCCGTGATGTGGAGGCGATGCTTGCGCTGGTTTGCGAAGACTTCATCTACCTCGATAGCATGGGGATACAAACCGGTCGCGAAGCCATGCGAAAACGAGAGATCGCATTGCTCGAAGCGCTCCCCGATGCCCAAGTGATTTTCAGCCCATTCGCCGTCGGTAACGATCGTTTGGCGCTGACTGCCTTCCTGACCGGCACATTCGCCGCACCCTTGGTGCTGCCAGGCCGGGTGATTCCACCTCATGGGCGCCATATTACCGCGTACTACGCCGCACACTTCACCTTCAGAGACGGGCTGGCCATCCGTGAAGAGGCCTTCTTCGACAGTGCGGTGCTGATGCCGCTAGCCTATCCAGCTGAGGGTTGAGCCATGCACAGCGCATTCGTTACTGGCGCAACCGGCTTGTTGGGCAACAACCTGGTGCGTGAATTGGTCGCTCGTGGTTACGCGGTCAAAGCCCTGGTCCGTTCAAGAGCCAAAGGTGAACAGCAGTTCAACAATTTGCCGGACGTGGAACTGGTCGTTGGGGACATGGCCGATGTCGACGCATTCGCAGCGTCGCTGCAAGGCTGCGATACGGTGTTTCACACCGCGGCGTTCTTTCGCGACAACTACAAGGGCGGCAGCCACTGGAAGGAACTCGAAAAGATTAATGTGTCTGGTACGCGGCGCCTGCTAAACCAGTCCTACCGCGCCGGTATACGACGGTTCATCCATACGTCTTCCATTGCCGTGCTCGACGGCGCACCTGGCACGTCCATCGATGAGACATGTCTGCGGGCCGACGCCGATGCGGATGACTACTACCGTAGCAAGATTCTCGCCGACCGTGTCGTCTTGTCGTTCCTGGAGGTCCATCCCGAGATGCATGCCTGCATGGTCCTGCCTGGCTGGATGTGGGGCCCAGCCGACCTGGGCCCCACATCCTCGGGACAGTTGGTTAACGATGTCGTGCTCGGCAAACTGCCCGGACTGATCCCCGGTAGTTTCTCCGTTGTCGATGCCCGCGATGTGGCATTGGCGCAGATTGCCGCAGCCAAACATGGGCGGCGAGGTGAGCGCTATCTCGCGGCGGGCCGGCATATGACAATGCGTGAGCTGGTGCCTATGCTTGGACGTATAGCAGGCGTCAAGACACCCGTTCGACAACTACCGCTCCCCTTTCTATACACCTTGGCGGCTGTGCAGGAGATGTATGCGCGTATTACCAGCAAGCCCATTCTGCTGAGCATGGCCACGTTGCGCCTGTTGGTACGAGAGAAGGACCGCACCTGTTTCAACCACAGCAAGAGTGAAAAAGAGCTTGGCCTGAGTTTCCGGCCACTAGAGCTGACAATCACCGACACGGTGGCGTGGTACCGCGATCACGATTGGTTTGAGAATCAAACCTTAAGTTCCCGGAACCGCACTTCTTCCACATTGACCGCACACCTGAACAAGGACGTAAACATACAGTGAGTAGGGAAATAATCCTGATGCGTCACGGCCAGCCAAAACTGGTCGCAACCGACAAAATTTCAGCGCTCGATATGAAAGACTGGATCGAGCAATACAACCGGTCCGAAATTACCAACCAACCAGTCCCGGATGCCAGCATGCAGCTCGCCGCAACCGCCAAGGTGATTGTCTCAAGCAGCGCGCCTCGTGCGCTGACCTCCGTCCTGGCTCTTGGCCTGAAGCCCGCCCTTGTCGACGCGCTTTTCTGTGAAGCGCAACTGCCTTATGGTCACTGGAAACTGCCACGGCTATCGCCGTTTACCTGGGCATTTATCCTTCGAGTCTTATGGTTGTGCGGTTACTCACGCAGCGTCGAATCCGACGAAACTGCGAGGATGCGCGCCAGCACGGCAGCCCGACGACTTCAGTCCCTTGCCAACGAAGGACCGGTTCTGCTGCTCGGTCATGGCTTTATGAATCGAATGATCGCCAAACAACTGGTGGCCGATGGATGGGTTCGCCAAAAACGTAACGGCAGCCAGTATTGGAGTGCGACGGTGTATCAATATAGCGGTGTTTAAAAGTGCCATCTGGCGCGGAGATTAAACGAAGGGAAAGTTCAGGTTGGTCGTTCATTTGTAGAGACCTCTTTGGGACGCGAAAACCACGTTTTTCTACTCGCTCGGCCCCGTACAAAGGTGGGGGTTGGAGTGTAGGTTGGCGGTTTGTCTCGCTGGACAGATACCTATTGCTGCTGGTGGCGACAGGCAGAAAACGGCCAGAAGCGGACATGGGGGTAGAAATATGCAACCTATTTAGGATGTCCAGCCCTCAGTACCTATCGGGGCATCACCCAAAACCTGGCTCGACGCATCAAAAAAATTTGAACCGCTTTTAGACGCGCTCGCCTAATGATCAGCTAGTGGGTAATCCCACAGGCAATTTGCCAATACCGGCATACTCCGAGAGGTGGTCAACGTGGCTAAAGACGAGAAGAAAAGCAAAGGTGAAGCTTCGAACGTCAACAAGGAATTGAAAGACAAAAAGGCATCACCGGCAAAGAAATCAGCTGCGGCCTCGGCTCTTTCGAAATCTTCCGATAAGAAAGACAAGAAAAAAGATGCCGAACCAAAGAAATCTGCAAAAAAAGCTGATAGCAAGCCAGAAAAGGCTAAGAAATCAGAGAAGGCAGAAAAGCCGGCGAAAAAGAAATAGTGACATCTGCTATCTGCTAGGGCTTTACGCCCTAGCTTCCTCAGGCCGTGTTGCCTCATGAACACAGCCGATATTGGATTTCACGAGGGTATACAGCCTGATAGCACATCCTCTCTACGACTAACGATCGCTTCCGGCCAAAGCAGTCGTTTGGGAGGGAATAATAAATCTGAGAATCATCTGGCCTGCCTCGCCTATGTTTTTCACCAGCCTGCTAATGGGCTTGCACGACCTTGGGCAAGCCCATTAGCAAGCATCAGCGATCAATTCCGCTCGGATTGCAGCAGACGTGGCTTGAACATGCCCTTGGCGATCATCAGCACGGGCTCTTCATCCCCGAATTGCTGGCAGAGGAATTCGCGTATCGCTTCGGCGGTTCGCCTGGCGCTGGTCACCACGAAAAAATGCCCCTCCCCCTGTAGGACGCGCAGTTCGGCACGGCGAATGGTGCTGCGCAGGATGTGCGCGTTGTACAGCCGCACCAGGGGATCGCGTTCGCCGGTGAGGATCAGCGTGCGCTGGCGCAGACGGAACAACCGCAGCAAGCTGGTCCAGCCGACCAAGGCGGTGAGCTGGTAGTAATAGGTTCGCGGGTTGGCCGTGAGCATGCCGTTCACCACACCGAAGCGCAGCAGCGTCCCTATCGAGTTGCGCGAGCCTTCTTGCTTGCGCAGTTTGGCGCCTTCGCTCCTGCCAAAAAAATCCAGTATGTCGGCGGGCTTCACCAGCATCGCCGGGCCGGCCGAGGTCGCCGCGAGGATCAGCCGGCGCACCATCCTCGGGTAACGCAGGGTGAATTCTTGCGCCAATGCACCGCCCCAACTCACGCCGAACACATCGACCTGGTCGAATCCCAATTGCTTGAGCATCTCGGCGATCAGGTCGGCATGGCGCGGCAGACGCATCGGCCAGCGGGGCGTTTGCGATTTGCCGACCCCGGGCACGTCCAACGTAATGGTCGTGTAGCCCGCTAGTTCATAGCGCAGGGGATCGAAAGTACGTATCAAACCACCCAGGCCGTTGAGCAAGAGCAGCGGTGAGCCTTGACCACGGATCGAAACGTTCAACTGCAAGTTTTTAATGGTTAATGTGTGTGTTGTCATGGTTTCACCCCTTGGCCTACCCGCTGCCAAGACAGCGTCTTGGCGTGCATAATCCCCGGCAACTTAGACCCGGAAAAATATCGCTGAGCTCCTAACTTGTATGAGCATGCCGTGCATTCGATAGTGCAAGCAAAGGCCGAGTGGCGACCTACACTCCACAGTACCCCGCCCACACGGAGCTGCCTCTATGGAAATGCACGAAGCCTATTAAGTGATCGAGGTGTTTGGCGCACAGGAAGCCAATACCGCCATTCAAAAAGACGGCTGGAAACTGCTGGCGATCACTTCCGCCACCAGCCCACAGGCACCGACATTCATTACCATCTGCTACGTTTTGGGCAAGCGCAAACCGGTCAGCGAATCCAGTATTAATTAGGCACATCACGCGCCTGGGCACGGGACATTACTCAGGTAAATACGTCCTAACCGCGTGATGCAACAAATCGGTTGTCCACGGCTTACTCAGAAACATTGCGTTAGTCGGTAGCCCGTCGAGTACTGACCTATGACCGGAGGTGACGATAACCGGCAGGTCTGGCCAACGCGCCCAAATCATTTTTGCCAATTCCAGTCCATTCATACTGCCCGGCATGAAGATATCGGTTATCACTAGAACTATGGAAGCCGGGCCTTCCAGAATGGGGATAGCTTCATCGGCCGTGGCGCATTCCGTCACACTGACACCCAGCAGCGAAATCGCGTCAGCCATCAGAGAACGCATTATTTCATCATCTTCTACGACCAACACTGATGGTGACATGGGCATAGCTCCCCTTTGTCTCACTTAGTGGTATCGACGATAGTATGCGTTCCAAACAACTGACCAACGGTCAGTGGTCGGTTGCCGATTTTTGGCGTTCCGCTAATCTGGTTTTATCGACTGAATTTGTCTGACTGGTAACGTCATAATCAGGACGCTAGTAGGGTTTTCCATGCGACTTTCAGATTTCATCCTCAAAAACCTTGAGCCTATTTTGCAAGCATGGGAAGAATTTGCCAGGTCTGTGGATACCCCGCTGCCTCCTCTGGATCAACCAGGTTTGAGGAACCACGCTGAGTATATTTTGCGGACTGTTGCCCTGGATATGCTTAGCTCTCAAACCTCTCAAGAGCAGATCGATAAGTCCCTCGGACTCGGCCCTGTAAAAAAGGAAGAATCAGCCGCACAAAGTCACGCCATTACACGCCTGGTGGCAGGTTTCACGATGGACCAAATGGTCTCCGAATACCGCGCCCTCAGGTCGAGTGTCCTCAGGCTATGGTTAGCCCAAGGATACGCAGGGGAAGACCATCAAATTTTGGACATGATTCGCTTCAACGAGGCCATCGATCAGGCGCTTGTCGAGTCGATAGCAGCGTATGGGCGAGCGGTGGAAACCACTCGAAAAACAGTCTTGGGCGTGTTAGGCCACGACCTTCGCACACCCTTGGGTGCCGTGACGCTCGGCGCGGATTTGTTGAGACAAACTGAAGAACTGGGCGCCCGCGGAAAAAAAATAATTTCGCAGATTTCTACAAGTGTTCAAAACGCAAACCAGATAGTGAACGACCTGCTTGACCTGGCGCGCTGTAACTTGGGCACTGGTATCCCGGTGCGACCGGAAAACACTGACCTGACTCCTGTGTGCAGGGCAGTCGTTGAAGAACTCACGATCGCCCATCCCAGAGCGCAAATCGTATTCACCGATACGGAATCGGTAGCGGGCCTGTACGACCCATCACGCATGGCACAAGTTTTCTCGAATCTTGTTGGTAACGCGGTGCGACACGGAAACGCACATCTTCCAATTTATGTATCGTTGGACGGGGATGGCACCACTGCGCGCTTTTGCGTGCAAAATTACGGAAAGCCTATTCCTCCCAGCGAACTGCCTTCTCTGTTCAATCCAGAAGGTCGTTATTCCAAGTATTCTGAGGGAGCGCAAGGAGCATCGTCTGGTCTCGGGCTGGGATTATTCATAGCCGCTCAGATCGTAGAGGGCCATGGTGGGACAATAGAGGTCGAGTCGACGCTGGAGCAGGGCACGATTTTTCGTGTGATTTTACCGGTGTTCAAATAGATGAGAGCCAGGGTGGACAGCTGCTGTTCATTTTTTACGCACAAAGCGCGCGCATTACTTTTTCCAGCGCTAGGTGCCTTCGCCTACACCCGCAACAGATTGCGCGTAGAAAACCGTTGCCTTCTCGATGAGCGCTCTTCGTTCTTCAGGGCTGATAATTCCGTCTTCTTCAAAATCATCCGCCAGCCGCAGCAGCGCCTCATACTGCTCTTCGGCGTCCATCCGAATTTCGGGTTGGTTGAACAATCTTTCCCACGCCGTCAATGCTTGGCTTTTACGATGGTCGTTCATGACAAAGGCCACTGAAGTGTATGCCTTGATAGATACCTGCAGATTCTGTGAAGTTCGAAGAAGAGGATAATCGGTAAAGGAGGTGTTTAAGAGGTGATTACTTTTCATCTATGCCTTTGTGCAGTGCCGCCTCGGTTGCCACACGACGAGCGCGCCCAACTCCCCAAGCGAGGGCCCGAGTCATTGATTCGCCAGGGCGGCAATCACAGATTTCTTCAAAAATGTGCATGCCGCTGGTTGCGTAAACTCCGATGAACATTTGAGTGCTACCCGCGCTGGAAAGCCTTACTTGTACATCTATGGTCGTTCCATCATCGAGCGTTTCATCATGCGTTCTGCAGTGCAGCGCCGGATCTGCCCATGCCCAATATCGTTCGCCCCGTTGTCTCATGCGCGCCTCTACATTTTTGTTCGTCGCTTGAATATAGCTGCGCGAACACTCTTTAGCCGGCCGCCCATTGATCGCTACCACCGTTACTGACGAAGGTTTGCAGTGCAGCTATCTCGACCAAGCAGGCGCTGCAATCAGCACGCGCCCACATCGACGCGGCGAACGATGCCGTTGGTTGCGCGATTTGCTTGACCGTCGCGCCTCTGAAAAGCCGAGCCTCGATGCTTAAACCCTCCCCGCCGGCAACTGGGGGCAACGCAAGAGCCGGATCATTGCCGCCGCCGCTAATGCTGCCAGTGTTCGAACGCGCCCAAGAGCTGGTGAACGGCATTCGCTATGTCGTCGCGCAACATGACCCGGACGATAGTTTTGAACATCCAGCCATCACCCGAGCCCGGTGGGAACTGCCAAGCTAAACGGCTTGAACCCACAGGCGTACCTGACCTACGTGCTTGAGCACGTTGCCGAGCACCCGATCAATCGGGTGAGCGAGTTGCTGCCATGGAACATTTCTTTGAACCACACTGAACACTGCGAGGCCACCTGATCCATGGTTAAAACTGTCCGTTTACCGGCGGCGAGCGAGGAGAGAGCTTTAAACGTCTTCTCGCGAACAATAAAAAGGCCAGCGCTAAGCGTTGGCCTTTTTCTCATCTTTGCAGGTTGTTCTGGGTGTAGGGTCTCAAAACAGAGACCCATTCATAAGAAGCAAAATTGAACCTAGCTACCAATCTGGTGGCTTACCGCATTTTCTTGCTGGTTAAGCCGCTTTTGCTCCTGCTTGGTGATGTGCCCGCCATTCTTGCTAGCCATGCTCCGTTCTTCCTGACGAATCTGGTGGTCTTCCTTATGCAGATTGGCCGCCTGTGCCTTGGTAATTTCACCCTCTTTGACTTCGTTATGGATACGCTTGTTCTGGTTGGCCAGACGACTATTTACTTCAGCTCGACGTGGGTGATCTTTTTTCCACTGGCCATCAGCAGCCATTGCATTACCGGCAACCATACCAACAACGGCGGACAACAAAATAGCAACAAGCGTCTTAGACATGTTTGATTCCTACTGAGTGCTTTAAGGGCTGGCCCGGTTGATTTGATCAGCACCGCCGGCCATGTTGTTACTGAATCTTCCATGTGTCGTAGACCCGATTCAGTTCCGACAGTTCACTATTCCCGATAAGAAGCCAGAAGGTGTAAACCCTATTCAGGACGAGTCAGTACCACGATCTTCGATGTGCCACCGAGAAAAGCGAAACAGCGGGCGTCACAGGGTGTCGATGCATTGCAGGTCGAGTTTGCCGAACATGGTGGTCTCCTGGATCGACAGATGCAGTACCACGTAGAAGATGCTCTACATCGCAATGAAGCCCCAGAACATAGCGATCACAACCAGTTGTGCCGGACACTGCATAAGCGGCCGAGCCGGCCAGCACAGGGACCGCTAACATGCCGGTGCCAATGATGCCCCCACTGAACAACCAAAAAGCGAACTCCCCCGCAATCGGTCGCAAGGCACTGGCCGCCTGGGAGGATGATTGAATGTCTGTGACACCATGCATATTGAGTGTGACGGCCGTGGTCAACATGATAAAAAAAGCAATGATGTTAGAGAATCCCATGCCCACGATCGTATCCGCTTGAATGCGGCTAAAGCTGCTTCGTGCCTGGTCGGGCGCATCAATCAGTGGCCGGGCATCGGGGGCGGCGGCCATGTCTTCAACTTCCTGCGATGCCTGCCAGAAAAAAAGATAGGGCTGATGGTGGTGCCAAAAATGGCCACCAGCATTGTTATGTATTCCGGCTTCCTTTCGCCGGGGTGTAAACGTTGGCAGCAATATCCAGTCCATCAAGTTTGTAGGTGACCAAGATGGCCGGCCCGGTCTTTTCCAACAGAGCGCAAACGCCATTGGATGCGACGTCAATGTCGTAAGGCCCGGTATTGGGCGTCATCGACTGAAAGAACTGCTCCAATGCCGCCTGCCCACGAGGAAACTGGCTGCCCTTGAAGCTTTCGGGCCACAGGCCGATGCGGAATTGGTTGAACCACAGTTGCTCGTTCGGCACCGGTTTGATCGTCGTTTCAACCAGGCTGCGTCCCGCATCGCCACGGCGCGGCTGGTCGATCAGGTACGTGGAGAATCCTCGCCGCAGGAGAATGTTCTGGAACCCTTTACGGCCGTCGGCCTTTCATCCATTAATCGATAAACCGCGCCAATCACATCGCACTAATACCAGATTCACATAAGTTCGATGAATAAAACGAAAAAATCGCCTCTTGCAGAGGTGGCAGCGTTGGGTCGGGTACTGACATTCTTGACAGGAAGCAATCGGCCACTAGCGCACCTTCGCAAATCTCCTACAATCGATGACGTGGCATTTTGAATTCGGGTTCTTACCGGTTTTTGCTCGGCGGATATTCGAGCATGGAGCCGCAATTTTAGGAGTACCGCCATGCAGGAGCGTCTGATGTCTGTCCCGTTCTACGAGGACACGGTAGTTCTGGTAGGTCGGGATATTGATCCGTTCGTTGCTATGAAGCCGATCGTCACAAATATGGGACTGGACTGGAAAACGCAGCTCCAAAAACTGGGGGAGAGATTTAACTCCGTCATGGTTGAAATAACCACAACTGGAGGGGATGGCAAGCAATTCGGGTTGACCTGCCTCCCCCTGCGCAAGCTTCCGGCCTGGCTCTACTCAATCAGCCAGAACGACGTAAAACCTGAATTTCGCGCCAAGATCATTCGTTATCAGGAAGAATGCGACGACGTGTTGTGGGACCATTGGACCAAGGACAGCACTTCTCGCTCTGAATCGCCAAATGTTGCTCAACTTATAGCGCTCTCACGCCACCGGGTTGCACTGCTCAGAGAATTGAGTCGTACCTGCGACAACGCCATCCGCACCGCGATCCATGAGCAACTTGCGCTCGCCTCCCACCAGTTAGGATTGTCAGTCCCCGACCTGACCAGCATTGGCGCCAGGACACCGGCACCCGCCGACATATTGATCGAGTTCTGGAGTGCGCTTGAGATCCTTGACCGCAAGGGTGTGCCCTACAACCACTGCACCCCATCGAAGGGTTTTCTCTACTTGCAGCTTCCCCACCTCGCACAACTTTTCAAAAAACACAACATTCAGCTCAAGTTCACACGCGAACTACGCCAAGCGATGAAAGAATCAAAGCAGCCACGTTATGTGAGTAACACGACTCAACACAGCGTAATGGAACGTATCTCATTGAAATGCTGGGTATTCGAGAAGCCCCTTCGCCGCGAGCAGGAGGTTTTTCAAGCCATCCAGAAAGATTCAGTCAGGCGTAACACAGCCTGACTAAACGTACAGCAGCCGAACGACCCGGCGACCTGCTCAATAGTGTCAGGCGGCGCTGCCAGGGACATTTGTTCCCGTGCCCGACGGCAGGAACGGTCGAATTTCGTCGATTTCCGCGGCGCTAATGCGTAACTCCGAGGCTGCAATCAGCCCGTCTACTTGTGCGGGACGGCGGGTACCGACAATGGCGCCCGTCACTACCGGTTTGCGAAGAACCCAGGCGATCGCGACCGCAGCAGCGCTCACGCCGTGCCTTTCTCCGATGCGTGCCATGACGTCAACCAATGCCAGGTTGGCACTCAAACGGGGCTCCTGGAAGTCAGCGCTTCGGGTCTTGCGCCAATCGTCTTCGGGCAGTTGCGAGATGCGTTGGCGCGTCATGCTGCCGGAAAGTAGCCCCGATTGAAGCGTGGAATAGGCAAGGACACCCATCCCCGCCTGCTCACAGAATGACAGGACGTCCTTCTCGATGTCCCGCATCAAGGCGGAGTACCGGCATTGGCCAGGTTAGACAATCGCAGGCGTTTTCACTCACCCTGGGTAGTCTGGACGCTCAAGCCAGCAATTCGATGATCCACCGGGCCTGCCGGGCGATCTCCTGCACCTTCTCATCGGGCACGGCCTGCCGCGCCCGGGCAAAGTGGGTCAGGGTCTGCTGCTTGTGACGCAGAATGCGCTGCCACTTGCCCAGGAACGCCGGGCTGCGTGTCTGCATCTGCAGCGGGCCGAAGTACAACTGCTCAACGGTGTACATCACCGGTCCGGCTCGCTCGGCGACGATAATTTCGTAGTCGAAGCGGTTTTCCCGCAGCACTTCCTCGCAGAGGATGCGGTAACCATTTTCCATCAGCCATTGGCGCAGTGGCTGCTCGCCGCCGTTGGGCTGCAGAATCAGGCGTTCCTGGCCGCTCAGACGCGCCTTGCCGCTGTCGAGGATGTCGCGAATCGTCTCGCCGCCCATGCCGCAGATGCTGATCGCCGTGATCCCGTCTCCCTGCTCTATCGCCGCCAGGCCATTGGCCAGGCGCACAGTGATCCGCAGGTCTTGGCCGTTCTCGCGCACGGTGCGTTCGGCGGAGCGGAACGGCGTCAATGCCACCTCACCGGCCACCGCCGCCGCGATGGCGCCACGACGCATCAACGCCACCGGCAGGTAGCCGTGATCCGAGCCGATATCGGCCAAGCGCGCACCTGCTGGCACATGCGCTGCCACGCGCTCCAGGCGCATGGACAATGTCTGTTCGTTCAACTGCAGCCCCTTTCACCACGAACGTCCGGCACCTATGGCCGGATCGGGGCGTAATTCTGTCGAGCAACGCCGTGCATTTCAAATTTATATGACCAGGGCCATGGCTCGTGATCGGGTCGAAGTGGGTACGCGTCCCCTATAGGAGCCGGCTTGCTGGCGAAGACGCAAGTCCAGTCAACACCGCAGTGCCTGATACACCGCCATCGCCAGCAAGCCGGCTCCTACAGATACGCGTGTTTTCCAATACCTTGCGTAGGGGCCGATTTCGCTTCTGCTTTGGCTCCTGCTCTGCTCATTACCTTAACAGGGGGATTGTCCCCAAAATTGGCGCTTCTTCCCCCAAGCGTGCGTTTTCCTTCGTGCTGACGAATGCCAGAAACATTCAATTTTCTGCGTATCAAGCACTAAACAGTACGGTTACCGGTTGCCTTGCCAACGTCATGTACACGTTGGACTTTTTGGCATAGAGAATGCTGAGTATTGATCAAGACTCAATGTGTAGTTCGCGCTGCTAAAACTGAAACAGCAGCATGCATAGGACGCTTCCCATGCAAACAATTTCAGTTTTTTTCCGACGCCTGCATTGGCGGACAGCCGACTCAATCGCGCCGACAACACCACACAACCTCCTGCGGTGGTTCTCGCTCATCAGCTTCATCCTGATCAGCGCGATAGCTATCGGGCTGGGTACAGTGGCGACCCGCTTCCTGGTCATGGAAAGCCTGGAGCGAGACGCCCTTTTGTCAGCGCAGTTTATCCAGACCATCGCCAACGTTGAGATACGTCACCACCAGTTGACCGGGATGCGGATGGGTGACGTTTTGGCAACCACCCAATATGGAATGCTGTCGCAAGAAATGGCGCAAAAAAGGCACCGTGCCCGCGCCGAGTTCCTTGACCACCTTTCGCAGCTCCCGGACTCACTCCTGATTAACATCTACTCCCCTCTTCGGACAGTGATGTGGTCGACCAATGCGCAGCTTATCGGGCAAAAACTTCTGAACGACGCGGCACTTGAAGCGGCATTCAGCTCCAAAGAACGGGTTTCCACCCAATACAGCAATGCTGATAAGCGCCGTCCCGAACAGCTTTTTTGCTCGCTCCCAAAATGTTCTTCATCGAGAGCTACATCCCCCTGGTAGATGATCGGGGAATACTCTGGCAGTAGTGGAAATTTACAAGGAACCGGCCGATCTAATTGAGCGCCTCAATCGTGGCCACTGGATAATCTGGCTGTCTACCGCACTGTGCGGTCTGCTCCTTTACTTCGGGCTGTACTGGATTGTTCGACGGGCATCAATTCAGCTGGCATCACAGGAGGCCCAGCTCGTCGCCAACAAAACCTATATTGGCCTGGTCGAGATGTCGACGGCAGTCGCCCATAGTGTCCGTAATCCCCTGGCCTGTATCCGCTCCAGCGCAGAACTGGCGAACGAGACCGACGGCCAACCCGCCAGGAAGAATATCGACGATATTGTCAACCAAGTGGATCGGATGTCGCAGTGGGTGCACGAATTGCTGCTGTGCTTGAGGCCGCTCCGTGGAGAGGCAGAACAGCTGGAACCCATGATTGTGGTACAGGCAACACTGGCCGGCTTCAGCGCACAACTGACTCGAACAAGAATCCAGGTCGAGTTCAAAAATGAGCCCACCTCCCGGATAATCAGTAACCCACTTTTACTTTCTCAAATTCTCAATAGCGTCATTGCCAACGCTATGGAGGCAATGCTGGGAGGGGGAAAATTAACCATCCAGGCCCATGTGGATGAAACCCGTCAGTGGCTGCATCTCATCATTAGTGACACCGGGGATGGAACTTCACGGCAACAAGAAATGATGGCTTTCAAAACCTTTACACCACCAGGCAAGGCAAGCTAGGTATAGGGCTGATCATGGTGAAGCAGATCATGGAAAGTTTTGGTGGAGAAGCCAGCCTGAATCACCACGTACAACAGGGAACATCCGTGCGCTTGAGTTTCAGGGTTGTGGAAAGAGGTGCGAGCCTGGCGCGGAGCACGCCGAATTTTCGCGCCTCGTGACAAGACTCGCTCTGCAATCATGACCAATCAATCTGGCGCGAATCATGCTTGATTCAACTGCATGAAGTCGGTACTGACTATGCGGATGACACCTTGGAAGCGAACCGCCTCAGTGACTACCCCGATAATCGATAGCTTACGGATCAAATGTCGAGGTCAAGCATGACAAGCGCATCTACAGAGCAGGTCAGCCCTAAAACGCTGAAAAAAGTCATTGTGGCCGCCGGCATCGGCAATTTCGTCGAGTGGTTCGACTTCGCCGTCTATGGCTTTTTAGCCACGACCATCGCCCAGCAATTTTTCCCAGCGGCGATGCAAGTGCCGCACTGCTCAAGACCTTTGCGGTTTTCGCCGTGGCCTTTGCGTTTCGCCCACTTGGCGGGATTTTCTTCGGCATGCTGGGCGACAGGATCGGCCGCAAGCGAACCCTTGCGATGACGATTTTGCTGATGGCCGCAGCGACGACCCTGATCGGTTTGCTGCCCACTTATGCCGCGATCGGGGTCATGGCGCCGATTCTTCTTTCCCTGATTCGTTGCGCCCAAGGCTTTTCCGCCGGCGGAGAATACGCAGGTGCCTGTGCCTACCTGATGGAGCACGCACCGAGTGATAAACGCGCCTGGTACGGCAGCTTCATTCCGGTGTCGACATTTTCCGCCTTCGCCGCCGCTGCAGTGGTTGCCTACGCACTCGAGGCGTCACTCTCGGCCCAAGCGATGGGAAGTTGGGGCTGGCGCTTGCCGTTCCTGATTGCCGCGCCGCTGGGCCTGGTGGGTCTGTACCTGCGCTGGAAGCTGGATGAGACGCCGGCTTTCCGTGCGGTGACCAAGGAACATGCAGTCGCTCATTCGCCACTCAAAGAGACGTTGCGCAATCATGGTGCGGCAATCTGCTGTCTGGGCGCCTTTGTGTCACTGACGGCGCTCTCGTTTTATATGTTCACCACCTACTTCGCGACCTACCTGCAAGTTGCGGGCGGCCTGAGTCGCGCAACGGCGTTGCTGGTGTCACTGATTGCATTGATATTCGCCGCGGCGATCTGCCCGCTGGCCGGGTTGTATTCGGACAAGGTCGGACGCCGAAGGACGATGGTGACGGCTTGCGCTTTGTTGATTGTGGCGGTGTATCCGTCGTTCCTGATGGCCAGTTCCGGCTCGTTCGCAGCGTCCATCGTCGCGTCATGCTCTTGGCGATTGGCGCGGTATTGTGTGGGGTGGTCACTGCGGCCCTGCTCTCGGAAACCTTCCCTACCCGAACTCGCTACACCGCATCGGCTATCACCTACAACATGGCGTACACCATCTTCGGTGGTACCGCACCGCTGGTGGCTACGTGGCTGATCACCACCACCGGCAGCAACCTGTCGCCGGCGTTCTATCTGATGATGGTTGCAGTATTGGGGCTGGCGGGTGGTTTGGCATTACCGGAGACGTCAAGGATTTCCCTGCATGACGTGCAGCCGGAGGAAAAAAGCGCAGGCGTGCGCGTCGACGCCTGATCACCAGCACTACGAAATCACGCGCCCTCTCATTGATCCACTACGGTGGGCGTCGCGGCCGTACCTGCCAGGAGGCCGCCGTCGATGTTGAACTCACTGCCGGTCATGTACGACGCGTCATCCGAGGCAAGTAGCAGTGCCACGGCTGCAACTTCTTCGGGCATCCCGAACCGCCGCAGTGGAGTATCTCGAACCAGTGCGGCCATTCGCTCTTCACGATCGGGCCGCTGCCCAGCATTGGCTCCCACATGGGTGTGAGAATGGCCGCTGGATGAATCGAGTTGCACCGGACTTTGAGACCTTGCCCGGCACAGTAGAGCGCCACCGTCTTTGTGTGATTACGCACCGCGCCTTTGGACGACGCATAGGCCGCAGCTCCCGGAATGCCGACCAGGCCTGATCGAGAGGAGATGTTGATAATGGAGCCTGATCCGAGACGCCGCATGGCGCGAATGGCGTACTTGCAACCAAGGAATACACCATCGAGATTGGTTTGATGAACTGCGTGCCAGTCCTCCAGACGCGCATGCTCCGGGTCGTGCTGCACGGCGCCGTGCTCAAATCCGGTGATGCCTGCGTTGTTCACCAGGACGTCCAGCCTGCCGCGCTCCTTCAGGACTTGCGACGTGACTCGCTGCCAGTCTTCTTCGCGTCGCACATCAAGGTGCAGATAGTTGGCGTGATCACCGAGTGAATTTGCAACGCTTGTGCCGAGCTCGTCGTTGATATCAGTGACGTAGACAAAGCAACCCTCCTGCGTGAAGAGTCGCGCAATCGCTGCGCCAATCCTTGGGCGGCCCCGGTAATGATTGCAGTTTTGGTGGTGAGTTTATTGGCCATAAGTGATGCAACGAGTCCCTTGATTTGATACGCACGTAGGGTGAAGCAATGAGTCTCAAAAAGCAGGTGCCGGCCCCCTACCGGAGTTGGCTGGCAAATCGATCCCGAGTATAGACTGCCCCCGCGAAACACCAGCGAGCGAAGAAATGGCGCGTCCACGCAATGCTCCCTCCTTCGCTGACTCGACCAGACCGTTGTTGCGGGCCCGGAAGTCGAGTACCCGTAGGGGCCGGCTTGCCAACGAAGACTGACTTCCAGTCAAAAAATTACCGCCTGACCCACCGCTTTCGCTGGCAAGTGTTGGCCGCAGACTTTGCGTTCACAGAAAATCAAAACTGTAGGAGCGAGCCTGCTCGCGAAAAACCCGAGGCGACGAGGTGAATCAGGCCTCCCGCGTCATCGTTGACCACCATCGCGAGCAGGCTCGCTCCTACAAGGGGTCTGTGTTGGCCGCAGGCTTTGCGTTCACCGAAAATCAAAACTGTAGGAGCGAGCCTGCTCGCGAAAAACCCGAGGCGACGAGGTGAATCAGGCCCCCCGCGTCATCGTTGACCACCATCGCGAGCAGGCTCGCTCCTACAAGGGGTCTGTGTTGGCCGCGTTTTGCGTTCACTGAAGATCAAACTGTAGGAGCGAGCCTGCTCGCGAAAAACCCGAGGGCGACGAGGTGAATCAGGGCCCCCGCGTCATCGTTCACCACCATCGCGAGCAGGCTCGCTCCTACAAGGGGTCTGTGTTGGCCGCAGGCTTTGCGTTCACCGAAAATCAAAACTGTAGGAGCGAGCCTGCTCGCGAAGAACCCGAGGGCGACGAGGTGAATCAGGCCTCCCGCGTCATCGTTGACCACCATCGCGAGCAGGCTCGCTCCTACAAGGGGTCTGTGTTGGCCGCAGGCTTTGCGTTCACTGAAGATCAAAACTGTAGGAGCGAGCCTGCTCGCGAAAAACCCGAGGGTGACGAGGTGAATCAGGGCCCCGCGTCATCGTTGACCACCATCGGGAGCGCGGAACCCTCAAAACTCGAAACGGCTCAATGCTGTATGCAGGTCAAATGGAAGGTAACGCGATTGCCGATCACGCATGACCTTGATCATCGCGATCTCGGGATCACTGGAAAACACCAGCCGACCAGCACTGGCCACGAGGTGGTCGAGTAGCCGTTCTTTCTCGCCAACAAGAACTTCCGGATTGCGATCGTTGGCTGTCGTGACATCCAGGCTTAGCCAATGAGTACCCGGAATCAAATCGCCTGCAAACACTACCGGCCCGCCCGGCATGGCGATTTCCGGTATCAATTGCCCTGGCGTGTAACCATCGCTGTAGTGGAACTGCCAACCGTCGCCAAGCTCTTCACAGCGGGCGCCATCGACCAGCACCAGCCGACCACTGCTTTCAAGCCTGTGCACGATCTGCCGGACGAACAAGGCGCGATCATGGGGATGGTTGTGACGAGCTCGGGACCACTGACGCTCGCCGGTAATGTAATGCGCGCCGGGAAACAGCAAGCGCGGCGTATTGCCGTCATCCACCGCAGCACAGAGTTCGGGGTGAGTTGCGCATGTAGGTGCGTGAGCACCACCGCACTGATGTCGCCTTCCGTCAGACCATGTTGCGCCAGACTGTCCAGCAGGCCCGGGGATGTTTCTGGCAGCTACAGGTCCGTCGCAATGGCGCAAGCAACGCACCGGCGCCGGCCAGAACCAGGATATTCCTGCCTCCTTGCTGTACCAACAGCCCGCGCGAGGCCAGATCCACCAGGTTGTCCTGGTCAGGCTTGAGCCAGTCCGCCCACAGCTGCCGCGGCGTATTGCCGAACATCACACCACCATCAAGTTTGCGACTTCTACCGGCCAGAGTGGATATACAACGGTTCACAACAGTTACCTCTTAGAATTCACGCCATTGCGCATAGCGTGCGGCGGACACCTTTCATCAGGTCTACAGGTTAATCCTCCATCACCTCCTCGCACCCCACCCGAGTGGAGTGGGTCACAACGTCCAGCGGGCAGCAGAAACGCATGCTGTCAAAAGCCGCACGCTAGGCTTGCCAGGGCGCCGAGCTGTCAACGTCGAAGGCGTATCTGACAATGGCCTCGGTACAGACACCCGCATCAAGTCGTCCCTCATGAACCAGCGCCGTCAGCGCGCTCAAGACGATTTGATGCCGATCCACTTCGAAGAAACTGCGCAGCCTGTTGCGGGTATCGCTGCGTCCGAAACCGTCGGTGCCGAGCACGGTGTAACGGCCATCCAGATAGCTGGCGATCAACTGCGGCAAGGCGCGAACGTAATCGGTGCAGGCAATGATCGGTGCCCGATCGTTTAGCGATGCCTGGACATGGCTGTGTCGCGCCGGTTGTTGTGGATGCAGGCGATTCCAGCGCTCGACTTCACGGGCATCACGGGCCAGCTCGGTGAAACTGGTGACGCTCCACACCTGGCTGTCGATGTTCCAGTCGCTGGCCAGCAACTCGGCGGCGGCAATCACTTCGCGCAAAATGGCACCGGAACCCAGCAACTGGACACGGCCGCGGGCATCCTTGACTTCATGTCGGGCAAACAGATACATGCCCTTGATGATCGCCTGTTCGACACCTTCAGGAAGGTTGGGCTGAGCGTAACTCTCGTTCATCAGCGTCACGTAATAAAACTCGTCCACCTGACGCTCCAGCATCTGGCGCATGCCGTGATCGAGAATCACCGCGAATTCGCCGGCGAATGCCGGGTCGTAGGCGCGGCAATTGGGCACCATCGCTGCCATAAGGTGGCTGTTGCCGTCCTGGTGTTGTAGACCTTCGCCGCCCAGCGTCGTGCGCCCTGCGGTGGCGCCGAGCAGGAAGCCGCGGGCCCGTTGATCCGCCGCCGCCCAGATCAGGTCGCCGATGCGCTGGAAGCCGAACATCGAGTAGTAGATATAGAAAGGCAGCATGGCCAGGCCATGCACCGAGTAACTGGTCGCAGCGGCCACCCAGGAACTGATCGCCCCGGCCTCGCTGATACCCTCCTCCAGAATCTGACCGTCCAGGGCTTCCCGATAGCTCAGGATCGAACCGATATCTTCCGGCTCATAACGCTGGCCGACGCTGGAGTAGATACCGATTTGCTTGAACAGGCTGGCCATGCCGAACGTGCGCGCTTCATCCGCCACGATTGGCACGATGCGCGGTCCCAGTTGTTTGTCGCGCAGCAAACCACTGAGCAGCCGGACGAAGGCCATGGTGGTGGACATTTCCTTGCCTTGGGCGGCAATGGCAAACGCGCCATAGCTGTTTACATCGGGTACCGCCAGTGGCTCGCAGGCGCAAGTTCGTGCAGGCATATACCCGCCCAAAGCCCGGCGACGTTCGTGCAGATAGCGCATTTCAGCGCTGTTGTCGTCAGGCTTGAAGAAGCTCAATGAGGCGGCTTGTTCATCGGTCAATGGCAGGTTGAAACGGTTGCGGAATGCGATCAACGCCTCCTTATCGAGCTTCTTCTGCTGATGCACGGTCATCTTGCCCTGACCGGCGTCGCCCATGCCGAAACCCTTCTTGGTCTGCGCCAGAATGACCGTGGGCTTGTTGCCTTCGAGCAGTGCGCTTTGATAGGCGGCGAAGATCTTCACCACGTCATGACCACCGCGCTTGAGGCGGTCGATCTGATCGTCGGTCAGATCCTGGGCCAAGCGCGACAATGCCTCGTTCTGGCCGAAGAACTGCTCGCGATTGAAGCGCCCGTCTTTGGCCGCGAACGTCTGGAACTGGCCATCGACAGTGCTGGACAACGCCTTGACCAGCGCGCCATCGGTATCGCGCGCAAACAAGCCGTCCCAATCTGAACCCCAGACCAGTTTGATCACGTTCCAGCCGGCCCCGCCGAACAGCGCCTCCAGTTCGTCGATGATGCGGCCGTTGCCACGCACCGGCCCGTCCAGCCGTTGCAGGTTGCAGTTGACCACCCACACCAGATTATCCAGCCCTTCGCGCGCAGCCAGGGTCAGCGCCGACATGCTTTCCGGCTCATCCATTTCGCCGTCACCGAACACGCCCCATACGGTCCGGCCCGTGGTGTCTTGCAAGCCTCGATGATGCAGATAGCGCATGAAACGTGCCTGGTAGATCGAACTGATCGGACCGATGCCCATGGAGCCGGTCGGAAACTGCCAGAAGTCCGGCATCAACCACGGGTGCGGATAACTCGACAAGCCCCGTGCGCCATTGACGCGAGCGCCGATTTCCTGCCGATAGTGCTGCAAATCCTGCTCGTCGAGGCGCCCTTCGAGAAAGGCCCGGGCATAGACACCCGGCGCCGAGTGCGGTTGATAGAACACCAGATCACCGCCGCTGCTTTCGGTTCGTGCCTTGAAGAAGTGGTTGAAGCCCACTTCGAACAAATCGGCAGCGCTGGCATAACTGGCAATGTGTCCACCCAATTCGCCATAGGCGAAATTCGCCCTGGCGACCATCGCCAACGCGTTCCAGCGCATGATCGAGGCCAGACGTTCTTCGATGGCCAGGTCCCCCGGAAACAGCGGCTGGCGCTCAACGCTGATGGTATTGATGTAAGGCGTGCCATGGCTGGGCCGCCAACCGAGGTCTGATTCGCTTGCCACAGCCACCAGCATGTCGAGGATCTGTTTGGCCCGGGCCGAGCCGCCATGGGCAATGACCGATAGCAAGGCATCACGCCATTCAGCGATTTCCTGGATGTTTTGTGCTGTCTGGTCCGGTGATTGGGCATGAGTCTCCGAGGGGTTCATGGGCAACTCCTGCAAGTGTCAAGTGACGCTTCATAATAACGACTGCAGTTTGAGTAACGTCAACGCGTTGCCCATCGCGGCACTGCTGGCCGTGTTGTCAAAAATGCACCACGTCGTTTGTCCATCGACACGGCCAGTCTGAAGCTTGAACGCCAGGTCTTTCAGCCAAGCCAACTCATA
The DNA here is from genome assembly GCF_002277815.1 of Pseudomonas sp. ERMR1:02. GTDB lineage: Bacteria > Pseudomonadota > Gammaproteobacteria > Pseudomonadales > Pseudomonadaceae > Aquipseudomonas. The sequence goes on along the minus strand of NZ_NKJI01000020.1, from coordinate 10,104 downwards.
GGCACTGTAGTAGATGCGCGGTGAACCGTGCAGCCGCCAGTACTGCAATCCAGCCCATCCACGCGGGGACATATCGGTGCTGATGCGCGACGGATCTACCGCCACTTGTGCAATACGATGCTGCACCAGCAGTGATTGAGCACCCACCCAGGACTCATGCCGTGGTTCCAGCACCACATGGCCGGAAAAGCGGCTTCTCAGCGCTGTGAAAAATGCCACCGCAACCGATTCATCAAACACCAAAGACGGCGGTAATTGCACCAGAAGACAACCCAGGCGATCCTCCAACCCTGAACACTGAGCCACAAATTCATCCAGCGCCTGGTTGCACTGCTGCAAGCGAAGTACGTGGGTTATCTGCTTCGGCATTTTTACACTGAAGCGAAAGCCCGATGGTACAGAGGCTGCCCAACGTGCGTAGGTCTGCTGGCGATGAGGGCGATGAAACGAACTGTTGATTTCAACGCCAGTGAGTTGCGACGCATAGCGCTGCAAATGAGTGCCTTGGGCGGCGAAAGCGGCCGAATGCTCGCGATTCAGACTCCAGCCTGCGCATCCGATGAAAATTGGCTGACGGTTCAATTGCTGCCCCCGGACAAACTCATTATCAATATGGGTGCGAGGGTGAAACTGCGGTTCCTTTTTTCATTTGCTACAACCGATCAGTGGTTCGCGGCAAATTTAATGAACCCTGCCGATGAGTGCCCGCCTAACTGAAGGACTCCGGATCCTCAGCGGACCGGATACTTGAGCCTGACGCCCCGCAGGAGCTGGCTTGAACTGGTCGCAGATGTGCGGGAGGTGTTGGTCCAGACGCGGAACTAATATACGAATCGCGCAAGCATCCGCTCAAAGCAAGTTCCGGAGGCCGATCATGACCGTATCGCAAGCTGTACAAACCCTGCTGCTGGAGCGCAACGATTGGGTCCCCAACAACCCGAGCCTGCCGGTATTGATTTACCCGAAGGCCATCGCCGTACAGGGTCATGATACGGCTGCGCTGTTCGAGAAGACCTTCAGCGCCAATGGCTGGCCGCCGCAGTGGCGTGACGGCGTGTACAGCTATCATCACTATCACACCGAAGGCCATGAAGTGCTGGGCATCGCCAGCGGCCATGCGCGTTTGCTGCTGGGTGGCCCTAATGGTCATGTGCTGGAAGTCGGCCCGGGCGATGTGTTGCTGCTGCCCGCTGGCACCGGTCACTGCAAGCTGAGCGCCAGCGACGATTTTCTGGTAGTCGGCGCTTACCCGCCGGGCCAGCGTCCCGATATCCGCCGCGAGGCGCCGAATCCGGCGCAATTGGCCAACATCGCCAAACTGCCATTTCCCGATCAGGACCCGGTGCAAGGTGCCGATGGCGCGGTACGCCAATTCTGGACATTGGATGGCGTCTATTGACTGACAGATTGCGCAAGCTAGAAAAAGCTACGCCGCTGTACATCAGCGTCGCGACCGAAATCGACCAGTTGTAACCCCCTCCTGTAGGAGCGAGCTCGCTCGCGATGGTCCCAAAGGCACCGCGTTTATCCAGATCGAGCGCGTCATCATTGACGTCCATCGCGAGCAGGCTCGCTCCTACAAATGCCGGAGCTACAGACGAAAATTAGAAAGCCCGCACAAGGCGGGCTCTAGTGGGTTAAGTAGGTGGCCAGTGCTGGTCTCTGGCTTACGAGGTTTATCAGGACTCTCACAGTGACAGCAATGCGCTGTCCTGCTTCACACGGCATAAGGGCTGGATCTCAGCGCGGAGATCTTTCTAACCGTGTACCCTTCGGAACGCGCCCCACGCGTCCTCGCTATCCGCTTGCGCATCAGTCTGCGTTTTCACCTACAAGTTCAAGATTAGCAAAGCTCTCAGGGTATGGGACGGTGTTTTTAGACCGATTTCATACTTCGATCAGCGCCGCAGGATGGAAAAATGCTAAATGGCACGGCCCGGACAATGCCTATTCCTGTAGGAGCGAGGCTTGCCCGCGAAGAGGCCATCACATACAACATTGATGTTGGCTGACACGCCGCCTTCGCGGGCAAGCCTCGCTCCTACAGGTTTAAAGAAAATCAAAAACGTCTCTCACAACGTCCGCTGGCTATTGCCAATGCCCTTGGCAATATCAATCCCCCAATCCATCGCCGCCTCCATGTCCAGCATGTGCGGTTTCGGATCGTGATTCTCATCAATGACCGTGCCGTCCGGCCGGTAGACGCCGATAAACATCCCCAACGAGCCGTCTTTCAATATCTCGGCTTTGACCCTGATGCTGCATCCGTTCGACAGCGTCTCCTTGTGCTCCTCATGACGCTCTGTCATCGCGGTATTCCTCCCATTGCTGGTTTTTGACCCTATTGGCCATGCTAGCTCAGGCCATCGAAATAGCGCTGTTTGACGAGACAAAAGGCATGCGCTGACAGCGGCGTAATGCCACCTATACTACAAGCCACCGCCCCCCAAGGGTCTGCACGTCCAACAATAACAAGCAGAGGTGGAACATGGTCTGGCAGCAAATCTACGATCCGTTCAACAACCCGGTCATTTCAACCCTCATGGCTGCCGTACCCGTAGTAGTGATGCTGGCTTCACTGGCGTTTTTCCATGTCAAGGCGCACCTGGCGGCATTGCTTGCCCTTACCTCGGCACTGGTGATCGCCATCTTCGCTTTCGGCATGCCCGCCAACATGGCCGGTTCCGCGGCGCTGTACGGTGCCGCCAACGGTCTGTTGCCGATCGGCTGGATCGTGCTGAACATCATCTTCCTGCACCGGCTGACCACCGAAAACGGCTCGTTCAAAGTGCTGCAAGACTCCCTGGCGCGGATCACTGACGACCGTCGCCTGCAACTGCTGCTGATTGCCTTCTGCTTCGGTGCCTTCTTCGAGGGCGCCGCCGGCTTCGGTACGCCGGTGGCGGTGACCGGGGCGATTTTGATCGGGCTGGGTTTTTCACCGCTGGCTGCCTCGGGGCTGGCGCTGATCGCCAATACCGCGCCCGTGGCGTTCGGCGCGCTGGGCACGCCGATCATCACCCTGGCCAAAGTCACTGGGCTGGATGAAATGGAGCTGTCGATGATGGTCGGCCGGCAACTGCCGTTCTTCTCGTTGATCGTGCCGTTCTGGTTGATCTGGGCCTTCGCCGGTTGGCGCAAGATGCTGGAAATCTGGCCGCCGATCCTCGTCGCCGGAGTCAGCTTTGCCGTACCCCAGTTCCTCGTTTCCAACTATCACGGGCCCATGCTGGTAGACGTGATCGCCGCACTGATTTCCATGGCCTGCCTGACGCTGTTCCTGAAGGTCTGGAAACCGGCCACCGTGCACACCTCCGCCGCGCTGACCGGGCGGGTCGACAACTCGAAAATCGATGACGAGCACGCCAGCAAACCCCAACCGACCGCAGCCTTTGCCAGCGACTCGAAAAACGCTGTGATGCGGGCGTGGATGCCGTGGATCATCCTCACCGTCTTCGTGTTCGCCTGGGGCACCCAGGGTTTCAAAAACATGTTCGACACCCGCCCGGCGATCGATCCGGCCACCCATTCGGCCAAGCTCGATCCTCAGGGCAAACCGCTGCTGGAAGCCAACCCGGTGTTCGCGCCGATCCTGACCTTCTCCACCATTCACCAGCAGATCGAAAAGGTCCCACCGGTAGTGCCTGCACCTAAAACCGAAGATGCGATCTACAAATTCACCTGGTTCACCGCCACCGGCAGCGGCATCCTGCTGGCCGCGATTGTCGGCGGATTGCTGATGGGCTACTCCATCCCACAACTGATTCACCAGTACCTGCGAACCCTGTGGGTGGTGCGCTATTCGCTGATCACCATCACCGCGATGCTCGCTCTGGGCTTTCTCACGCGCTATTCGGGACTGGACGCGACCATGGGCCTGGCCTTTGCCGCGACGGGGATTTTCTATCCGATGTTCGGCACCCTGCTCGGCTGGCTCGGCGTGGCCCTGACCGGCTCGGACACGGCCTCCAACGTACTGTTCGGCGGGCTGCAACGGGTCACCTCCGAGCAACTGGGGCTCAACCCGGTGTTGATGGCCGCCGCCAACAGCTCCGGCGGGGTCATGGGCAAAATGGTCGATGCCCAATCCATCGTGGTCGCCTCCACCGCTACCCGCTGGTACGGCCATGAAGGGGAAATCCTGCGCTACGTGTTCTTCCACTCGATTGTGTTGGCGATTCTGGTCGGTGGGTTGGTGACGTTGCAGGCTTATGTGGCGCCGTTTAGTCATATGGTGGTGGGTGGGCATTGATTGACTTGGCCTGGCTTGCTCACGCGTGGCATTCAAGGGCGGATATGGATTGGGTGAATATCCATTCCTGCGGTAACGCCGACTTAGGGTTTCGCCCTTACGGCGAGTCCCTTTTCCAAACGCCGAAAAGGAACCAAAAGGCTTTGCCCCACCACTCGGTGCCTCGCTTGGGCTCGGCATGCCCTCACTCCGGCATTGCTCCGTGGGTCGCCGCGCTGGGCCATCCATGGCCCAGCGCGGCTAAACCGGCGTCCTGCCGGTTTAGCCACGGAGCAATGCCTGCGTTCGGCCAGCGTGGTTTAACGGGGCGCATGGATCAAAAACAAAGCGAGGCGGCCTGACAGCCGACCTGATTTCGAATGAACGCGTTCCTCTGTAGGAGCGATGCTTGCTCGCGATGGACGTCAACGATAACTCGACCTGTCTGAATGAACGCGTTGTCTGGACGTTTTTCGCGAGCAGGCTCGCTCCTACAGTGGAACGAGTCATCCACGCAATCAGGTCGGCTGTCAGGCCGCCTCGCGTTGCTTTTGCTTTTGATCTTCTTGCCCCCTCGAGAGGCCGAGCGCAGGTTCTGCGCAGTGGGTAACCCGGCATGGATGCCGGGTTAGCCGCGCTGGGCCAAGGATGGCCCATCGCGGCGGGCCCACGGAGCAGGACCGGAGCGAGGGCATGCCGAGCCACAGCGAGGCACCGAACGACAGGGGCAAGAGCCCTTGGTTACTTGGGGCTGTTCCAAGTGACTCGCTGTAAAAGCGAAACCGCCAGCGACGTAACCGAAGAAACGGATATGTACACCGCGCCCGGGCTTCCATGAACGGAGTATCGTAAAGCGACTATGAACATTCTCTACGATGAACGCGTCGACGGCGTGCTGCCTGACGTGAACAAGGCCAGGTTATTGCAGGCCCTGCAAACGCAATTGCCCGACCTGGAAATCCTGCATCAGCAGGAAGAACTAAAGCCGTACGAATGCGATGGCCTCTCGGCGTACCGCACCACGCCGATGCTGGTGGTGCTGCCGCGCGATCTCGCGCAGGTTCAGGGCGTACTCAAGCTTTGTCATGAAAAGAAGGTTCCGGTGGTCGCCCGCGGTGCCGGCACCGGTTTGTCCGGCGGCGCCTTGCCCCTGGAAAAAGGCGTGCTGCTGGTGATGGCGCGCTTCAATCAGATTCTGCACATCGACCCGGCCGCCCGCACCGCACGGGTCCAGCCGGGGGTGCGTAACCTGGCGATTTCCCAGGCCGCCGCGCAGTACGGCCTTTATTACGCGCCGGACCCCTCGTCGCAAATCGCCTGCTCCATCGGCGGCAACGTCGCGGAAAATGCCGGTGGTGTGCATTGCCTCAAGTACGGCCTGACCGTGCACAACGTGCTGAAAGTCGAAATCTTCACCGTCGACGGCGAATGCCTCAGCCTGGGATCCAACGCGCTCGACTCGCCGGGCCTGGATCTGCTGGCCTTGTTCACCGGTTCCGAAGGCATGCTCGGGGTAATCACCGAAGTGACGGTCAAACTGCTGCCCAAACCGCAGTCCGCCAAGGTACTGCTGGCAGCGTTCGATTCCGTGGAAAAGGCCGGCCGTGCCGTCGGCGACATCATTGCCGCCGGCATCATCCCTGGAGGCCTTGAGATGATGGACAACCTGGCCATCCGCGCCGCTGAAGACTTTATCCACGCCGGCTACCCGGTCGACGCCGAGGCGATTCTGTTGTGTGAACTCGACGGCGTCGAAGCCGACGTCCACGACGATTGCACTCGCGTGCGCACGGTGCTGGAGCAGGCCGGCGCCACCGAGGTGCGCCTGGCCAAAGACGAGGCCGAGCGTGTGCGTTTCTGGGCCGGGCGCAAGAACGCTTTTCCGGCGGTGGGCCGTCTCTCCCCTGACTATTACTGCATGGACGGTACGATCCCCCGCCGTGAGTTGCCCGGTGTCTTGAAAGCCATCGCTGAACTGTCCGCCGAGTACAACCTGCGGGTGGCCAACGTGTTCCACGCCGGTGACGGCAACATGCATCCGCTGATTCTGTTCGACGCCAACACCCCCGGTGAACTGGAGCGTGCCGAAAACCTCGGCGGCAGGATTCTGGAGCTGTGTGTGAAGGTCGGCGGCAGCATCACTGGGGAACACGGCGTGGGCCGCGAAAAGATCAATCAGATGTGCGCGCAGTTCAACAGCGACGAGCTGACCCTGTTCCATGCGGTCAAGGCAGCGTTCGACCCCAGCGGCCTGCTCAACCCCGGCAAGAACATCCCGACCCTGCACCGCTGCGCCGAATTCGGTGCCATGCACGTGCATGCCGGGCAGTTGCCCTTCCCTGATCTGGAGCGTTTCTGATGCACGGCACAGGCGATATCGACGACAGCAACGTGCTGCTGGAGCAGGTCAGCCGGGCGCTGGAAAGCGCCACGCCGCTACGCATTCAAGGCTCCAACAGCAAGGCCTTTCTCGGGCGCATCGTTGCCGGTGAAATACTCGACACCCGCTCCCACCGCGGCATCGTCAGCTACGACCCACCGAGCTTGTGATCACCGTGCGCTCTGGCACCGCGCTGGCCGAACTGATGCAGGTGCTCGACGACGCGCAACAGATGCTGGCTTGCGAACCGCCCGCTTTCGGCGACGGCGCCACCGTCGGCGGCATGATTGCCTGCGGGCTGTCGGGGCCCCGGCGCCCGTGGTCGGGTTCGGTCCGGGATTTCGTTTTAGGCACCCGGGTGATCACCGGTCTTGGCAAACATCTGCGCTTTGGCGGCGAGGTGATGAAGAATGTCGCCGGTTACGACCTGTCGCGCCTGATGGCCGGCAGCTACGGCACCCTGGGCCTGATCACCGAGGTCTCGCTCAAGGTACTGCCCAAGCCCCGGCAGTGCCTGAGCATCAGCCTGGACATGAACAGTGAGCGCGCCCTACAGAATCTGGCGCAATGGGGCCAGCAACCCTTGCCGATCAGTGCCGCATGCCATGACGGGGAACAACTGCACCTGCGGCTCGAGGGCGGCGAAGGCTCGGTCGCGGCGGCCCATGACCGTTTGGGCGGCGAGCTGCTGGACAGCGCGTACTGGGCCGATCTCAACGAGCATCGCTTGGCTTTCTTCGATGAGGACCAGCCGCTTTGGCGTCTGTCGTTGCCGAACAACACGCCGAAACTGTCCCTGCCGGGCCGTCAGTTGATCGACTGGGGCGGCGCCCAGCGCTGGCTCAAATCCGACGCCCAAGACACCTTCATTCGTAAAGTGGTCGATGAGGTCGGCGGGCATGTGACTGCTACAGCCATGGTCTGATCGACAGCCCGTTCCAGCCGTTGCCTGCGGCCCTGATGCGCTACCACCAGAGCCTTAAACAGCAACTTGATCCCCGGGCATTTTCAACCCCGGTCGCTTGTACGCGGAGCTTTGAACCATGCAGACCAACCTGAGCGAAAGCGCCCGCCGACTGCCCCGCGCCGAAGAGGCCGACAGCATCCTGCGCACTTGTGTGCACTGCGGTTTCTGCAACGCCACTTGCCCGACCTATCAATTGCTTGGCGATGAACTCGATGGCCCACGCGGACGCATCTACCTGATCAAACAGGTGCTGGAAGGCAACGAGGTCACGCGAAAGACCCAACAACACCTGGATCGCTGTCTATCGTGCCGTAACTGCGAAACCACCTGCCCGTCGGGCGTCGACTATCACAACCTGCTGGACATCGGCCGCGCGGTGGTCGATGCGGCGGTACCGCGCCCGCTCGGCCAACGCCTGCTGCGCGAAGGGTTGCGCACGGTGGTGCCCCACCCGGATCTGTTCAAAGCCTTGGTCAACGGCGGTCAGGTGTTCCGGGCGCTACTGCCTGATGCTCTGCAAAGCAAATTGCCGCGTAGCGCAACGCTGAGTAAACCGCGCCCCGCCACGCGCCATGCGCGACAGGTGCTGATGCTTGAGGGGTGCGTGCAGCCGGGTTTGTCGCCCAATACCAACGTGGCCGCGGCAAGGGTGCTGGATCGACTCGGGATCAGCGTCATCCCGAGCCGCGAGGCCGGGTGCTGCGGCGCTGTGGATTATCACCTGGACGCCCAGGCTGCCGGTCTTGATCGCGCCCGCCATAACATCGACGCATGGTGGCCTATGATCGAAAAAGGCGCCGAGGCCATCGTGCAGACCGCCAGCGGTTGCGGCGCCTTCATCAAAGACTACGGCCACCTGCTCAATAGCGATCCGGCCTATGCCGATAAGGCCAGAACGGTCAGTGCGCTGGCCAGGGACCTGGTCGAGGTGTTGCGTGACGAGCCGCTGGAAAAACTCGGCATACACAGTGCCCGGCGCCTGGCCTTCCATTGTCCCTGCACCTGCAGCACGCGCAGAAACTCGGTGGCGCGGTCGAGGCGCTACTCGAACGACTGGGTTTCAACCTGACCTTCGTGCCCGACAGCCATCTGTGCTGCGGCTCGGCGGGCACCTACTCGCTGACCCAGCCTGAATTGTCGCGACAACTGCGCGACAACAAAATGAATGCACTGGAAAGCGGCTACCCTGAAGTCATTGTCACGGCCAATATCGGCTGTCAGTCCCACCTTGACGGCGCGGGCCGTACGCCGGTGCGGCACTGGATCGAACTGGTCGAAGCCGCTTTGCCTTGACCGGCTTTCTTGATCAAAACCTGGAGATCACTCATGAAGAGCAAAGCCGTGCTGAGCCAGACCGAAGTCGGGCGGATTCTCGCTGCGGCGCGAACCGAAGCACAGAACAACCAATGGCCGGTGACGATTGTGGTGGTCGATGACGGCGGCCACCCCCTGGCCCTCGAACGCCTCGACGGCGCTGCGCCCATCAGCGCCTACATCGCCACGGAAAAAGCCCGCACTTCGGCCCTGGGCCGCCGCGAATCCAAAGGTTATGAAGAAATGGTCAATGGCGGACGCACGGCCTTTTTGTCGGCGCCGTTGCTGACTTCGCTCGAAGGTGGTGTGCCGATCATCGTCGATGGCCAGGTGATCGGCGCGGTTGGCGTATCCGGGGTCAAGGCCGAGCAGGATGCGCAGGTGGCGAAAGCCGGGGCGCAGTGCCTGAAATAAACACAAATCCCCTGTAGGAGCGAGCCTGCTCGCGAAGAACCTGAGAGCGCCGCTGGGTATCAGGCTCACAGCGTTATCGTTGACGACCATCGCGAGCGAGCTCGCTCCTACAAGGACCGCGTTACACCAGCTCAAGAGGAAGCGCACAGATGCCCCGTCTCACTGCAAAAGACTTTTCATGGATAGGCCAATGTCATCACATAGTGACCGGATTCAATTGTGACACCGTTGCTGTCGGCCAGCGCGTACTGGCGTTTTGACCCGTCTTCGCTTTCGGCGATCATTTGATGTGGGCCGTCGAGCCTTCGATTGAACGCACCGGCTCAACGCTGCGTGCGCTGATGAGCTGGTCAGCCGCCATGCCAGGACAGCCCTGCAAGGCGATGTCTTTACCAGAGGTGGAAACCCGACAAGGAACTTCCACGATAGCGCCCTGGAAGGAAACGAGGCCCTGTGATGCGACACAGGTTCCGCTCAGGCCAGTCAACAGGCCCATTGCGATGCAAATACGTAAACCAGTCATCTTCAAACTCCTTTGAAAAAGCTCATGTCTTCGAATCTGTAGCGGCGGGAACACGAAAACCTGTAGCAGCTGGCGAAGCCTGCGTTCGGCTGCGCAGCAGTCGTAAATTCTGATGACGCGGTCCTTCAGGATTGCCGCGTGTTCAGATCTCACGACTGCTGCGCACCGAACGCAGGCTTCGCCAGCTGCTACATGGCGGCGTGGTTACTTCGGTTGTGCCACCGTGCGCAAATAAGGCTTGAGGGTCTTGAAGCCGTCCGGATATTCTTCTTCGC
>NZ_NKJI01000021.1 GCF_002277815.1 Pseudomonas sp. ERMR1:02 | reverse complement strand
GCATCAGGCTTCGCTGATCTGGTTGACGCAGGTGATCTGCCGATTCCAGATCATCTCGTAATGGCGGTTTGAACAATCGACAGAACCTGCCTGGGGTCATCAATGCCCAGCAATGGTTGCCCGGCATCCGAACGGAGTGGTAACGCAAACCAGGGCTTGCCGCTTCCCTGATGGTCTTGCCGAAACGATGGAATGCGTGTAATCGTCAGGATCGTAAATCGGATCGGTCAAAGGAATGACCGTCGCGTTTTCATCGCCTTGTCCACGAAAGAGCAAGACAGCCCGCGGAAAACAAAGCGCTCATAGTTGAGATCGCGCACGTTCGACCAGTACAGCGTTTGATGATGCTGCACTCGGCCAACGCCGTTTCCATGGAGTCGGCCAGGTACAGCACGCCAAAGCGGCCATCGCTGAATCGCGACCCTGCCGGGTTGACGTGGTGAAGGGCGCTGTCGCGTAAGAGCAGCCAGCAATGCCGAAAGGGATTCACTTCGGGGGATCAACTCAAGCGGCCGACCTCGTTTTTCAAGCGCGGATGGTGAGCGCCTGAATCTCATACAACACCTCGAATTCGTCCGCATCGGCCACGTCATCAACATCGCAATCGGCGGAAACTTCGAATTGACCAGTCGACAGGCCTGCAACGTTCACCGGCAGACACCGGCAACTGGCTGACCCTCACCATTGCGCGCCCCGCAGCGCGTCGATCCGTCGAAACGTCTCGTACAGCGAAATCATGTCGCCCTGGGACATGATCTCCAGCGGGTTCGCCCATTGAAAAACTCGTTGTCGTTGGCCATCGACACAAAACCGTAGACGTTTGCGGGTTATCAAGATCAGGCGCAGGGTGGCGTGGATGTTCAGTACAAAGCTGATGCGCTGCATCTGGTCCGCATCCAGCGCTACGGCCCAGTCGGGATCGCGCTGCCTGGCGCGCGTGTAGGTGCTGCGGGAAATGCGCAGGATGCGACAGGCCTGATCGCTGGAGGCAGACCATTTTTCGAGAATGCCGACAGCGGCGCGCAGGCCGGTTACGCACTGGCTTTTGGTGAACCCCTGCTGCGCTTGAAGGGCGAGTGGCATGTCCAGTTCCTCATTTTGAATCTACAGAATCAAAATAGATACTTTGAGCCTATAGATCAATCGCACATCGACCAGTGGTGCGGGCCTTATTGGCCCTGATGCCATGCTGACTACGAAGGATCGCTTCGCTCCCCTCGGCAGAGGTAATGAAGATGAAATACAGATTCGCGGTTGCCCTCGCCATTTACGTGTGCACCCTCATCAGCGTGGCCTGCGCCGATGACTCTGTCCGTCCTTTCCATATCGCCGTTGAGGAAAAGGCATTGGTCGACCTGCGCCAGCGCATCAACGCCACCCGCTGGCCGGACAAGGAGACCGTCGGCGATGCCTCCCAAGGTGCGCAACTGGCGCAGCTGCAAGCGTTGGTGCGTTACTGGGGCACGGATTACGACTGGCGCAAGGCCCAAGCGCAGCTCAACGCCCTGCCGCAATTCGTCACGACCATTGACGGCGTCGATATCCATTTCATCTGGGTGCGCTCTCCGGCCCCGAATGCGCTGCCCATGATCATGACCCACGGCTGGCCCGGCTCTGTGTTCGAATTCATCAAGGTCATCGGCCCGCTATCTGATCCTGTCGCCCACGGTGGCAACGCTGCCGATGCCTTCGACCTGGTGATTCCGTCCATTCCCGGCTATGGCTTTTCAGGCAAACCCGGTGGCACCGGCTGGGATCCGGATCACATCGCGCAGGTCTGGGCGCAGTTGATGCAGCGCCTCGGTTACCAGCAGTACGTCGCGCAAGGAGGCGACTGGGGCGGGCCCATCACCGGTGCCATGGCACGTCAGGCGCCAGCGGGGTTGCGCGGCATTCATCTTAATTTGCCGGCAACGATACCGCCCGAAGCAGGTGCTGCGCTGGCAATCGCGGGCCCGGCACCGGCGCAGTTCAACCCACAGGAACGCCAGACCTACGAGGCCGTGGCCACACTGATCAAACAGGGCAACCTGGCGTACAGCGCAATGATGGCCGCCCGACCGCAGACAATCGGCTACGGCGTGACTGACTCCCCGGTCGCCCTCGCTGCGTTCCTGCTGGTGCATCCGGGTTTTGTTAAGTGGACCTATGGTACTGACGCGCAACAGTTGCCAACCCGCGATCAAGTGCTGGACGACATCACGCTGTATTGGCTAACCAACAGCGGCGCTTCGTCCGCCCGGTTGTACTGGGAAAACAAAGGACGCAGCCCACTGTCATCTACCGCCCAGAAGACCAGCGAGATCTCGCTGCCGGTGGCGATCACAGTGTTTCCAGAAGACGTCTATTGCCCGCCGGAGAGCTGGGCCCGGCGCGCCTATCGCAACCTGATCTACTTCCACCAGGCAGAAAAGGGTGGCCATTTTGCAGCCTGGGAACAGCCGCAGCTGTTCACCGAGGAACTGCGCACGGCGTTCCGCTCGTTGCGTTGAAGGCCATTTTTCAGAGCAACACACAACTGTAGGAGCCGGCTTGCTGGCGAAAGCGGTGGGTCAGGCGCTGCATCATTGACTGGACTGCCGCCTTCGCCAGCAAGCCGGCTCCTACAGGGAGCAAAGCTTGCTCGCGATGTGCAAAACTACTCAGACACCACAACCTGATTACGCCACGAGCCTTGGCGCGATACAGCGCCTTATCGGCGTTGCTCAACAAGCTATGCAAGTCCTTGTCACTGGAAACCATGGACGCAACTCCGACGCTGGCCGTTATGCGGTGAACCGGCCCTGTCATCAGCCCGGCGATGGAGTGAACAAGTTCCTCGGCGATGTTTTGCGCCGCTTCAAGGGACGTGTCCGGCAGCAAAACGGCAAACTCCTCGCCGCCCAGCCGGCCGTGGACATCGGTTTCACGAAATGACCGGCAGATCACCACGCCCATTTGCCGCAGCACCTGGTCGCCGACCTGATGCCCATAGGTGTCGTTGATATGCTTGAAGTGATCCATGTCCAGCATCACCGCGCACAGCGGCAACTGGTAGTTCTGGCAATGGTTGTAGAGCCGCTGGGCATGCTCGAAAAACGCCCGACGATTCTTCAGGCCAGTCAATTCATCGGTCTGTGCGGCACGTGTGGAAATGCTGTGCGCCAACTCCATCTCACGGGTTAAACGGAAGCCCGTTTCCAGGGCATCGGAGAGTTTTCGTGTCGCGCTGCACACAAAGGATGCAAACACCAGAACGGCCAGCCCCATACCGGCCTGAAGGGTAGACGGCTGGAACAGCAGCCAGAAGGTACAGGGCAACAACACCAGCGCGATGGACACCACCGTCATATAGCGATAGGCCGAGTAGCAAGACACCGCACTGACAGACATACCGACGGTAAACAGCATGACCAGCGCCTGGGCCAACAGGTCGTCGGCCGGCATCACCGCCAACGCGCCACCGCCCCAGATGCCGGCGGACAGCACCAGCGTGCCAAGATAGATACGCTCCCAGTGTTGCGGTGTGCGCGCCGCTTGCGGGCTGCGAAAATACACCACGAACATCGAGATACGCACCAGCGTCGAAGCCGTCAGCAGGCCGACCCACCAGACAACGACGGCATGATCAAACCGTTCCCAGCACAGCCAGCACAGCATGACCATTGCCAGGAAACTGCCAAAAACCGCTGTAACCGATTGGCGAAACAGCTGATGCAATCGGTCTGTGCGCACTTGCTGGGCGATGAAGCGTTCCTGCTCGTGCCGAAATTCAAGGCCATCCATTGAGTTCGCCTAATGCTGCTGTGCCGTAATCCTATTGTGGCACATTGCTCTGGCACGGCTGCGAATCCGCGTGTTAATGGGAAAATCATCCATCAACCCGCTAGCTCGCGATGGCGGCCTGACAGCCGACCTGGTCGGTAGCTCGTACGTAAATTCCCTGTAGGAGCCGGATTGCTGGCGAAGACGGCAATCCAGTCAACAATGCATTTACCTGATACACCGCCTTCGCCAGCAAGCCGGCTCCTACAGTTGCGCGTGTTTTCCAATACTTTGCGCAGAGGCCAAGCGCAGGATCTTCGAGTGGGTAACCCGCTCCAGAATCCAACACACATCACCCCCTCTATTCCACCCTCGCCTTGCCACGCTCCCCGCAAACGCTCGGCTCAATAATCTGCGAGGCCTGCGCGCCAGACGCGTCAAGAACCATCTCCCCTGATTCCTTGCCCAAAACCTGATCGGTGCGCAAAAGAAAATGCGACAACGCCGGAATCAAGATCAACGCACCCAACATGTTCCACAAAACATGAACGTCAGCAGGATGCCCATGTCCGCCTGGAACTTGATCGGCGACCAGCCCCAGCACACCACCCCGCTGCCAGCGTAATACCCACCAGCCCCACCACTCTGCCGGTGAACGACACCGCGCGCCGGTAGGCTTGCGTGAGCGACAACCCCTGACGCTGGTATTGCAACTGCACACTGAGCAAATACAGCGCGTAATCCACGCCGATCCCCACCCCCAGCGCGATCACCGGCAGGGTCGCCACCTTCACGCCAATGCCCATGACCACCATCAGGGCCTCGCAGAGGATCGAGGTCAATACCAGTGGCAGCAACGCCACCAGCGTGGCGCGCCAGCTGCGGAAAGTGATCAGGCAAAACAGCGTCACTGCCGCATAGACGTACAGCAACATGGTGCGATTGGCCTCGCGCACCACAATATTGGTCGCTGCCTCGATACCGGCGGTGCCGGCGGCCAGCAGAAACCGGCGATCCTCGGTGCTGTTTTCCTTGGCGAATTTGTCGGCGATGGCCACCACCGCATCCAGGGTCTCGGCCTTGTGATCCTTGAGGTAGGCGATCACCGGCATCAGCGAACAATCGGTGTTGAACAGTTCCGGGGAGTTGACCGAGGCTTGTTGTGCGGCGTAGTTCAATACGTTCTGGTTGCGCTGGATGCTGTTGAGTTTGGGATTACCCTCGTAGGACCCGGCCGTAATCTGCCGCACTGCGTTGACCAGCGATGCCGTGGCCTGCACGCCCGGATATTGCTGAAGCTCCCAGGCCAGGCGGTCGGCGAGGATCAGCGTGCGGTAATTCAGGCAGCCTTCTGCCGGGGTCTTGATCATCACTGCGAACAGGTCGCTGGACAGCGCGTAATGCTGGGTGATGTAGGCGTTGTCGCGGTTGTAGCGCGAGTCCGCACGCAGCTCCGGGGCGCCGCTGTCGAGATCACCGATTTTCAGATGCAGGCTGACCGCAAAGCCCCCGATCCCCAGCAAGGTGGCCACCAGTATCGCGCCGGTGGCCCACTTGCGTGTGGTGAAGCGATCCAGGCTGTCCCACAGTTTTCCAAAGCCTTTATGCGCGACCGCTCGCGTGTCGATTTTCAGTGCGCGCTCGGCGGCTTTTGCGCCGACGCCAACATAGGACAGTGCCACCGCATGAGCAGCAGCGAGGTGAAGATCAGCACCGCCACACCGATGCTGGCGGTGATGGCCAAATCCTGGATCACCGGAATGTCGATCAGCATCAACACCGCAAAGCCCACTGCGTCGGCCAGCAATGCCGTGACGCCAGCGATAAACAGACGGCGGAAGGTGTAACGCGCCGCCACCTGTTTATGGGTGCCACGGGCGATGTCCTGCATGATGCCGTTCATTTTCTGCGCCGCGTGGGACACGCCGATGGCGAAGATCAGGAACGGTACGAGGACCGAATACGGATCGATGGCATAACCCAGCCAGCGACGATACCCAGTTGCCAGACCACCGCGATCAGCGAGCAGCCGACCACCAGCAACGTGCTGCGCACACAGCGGGTGTAGAGGTAAATGATGACCAGTGAGGTGACCACGGCCAGGCCGAAAAACATCATCACCTGAATCAAACCATCGATCAGATCGCCCATCAGCTTGGCAAAACCGATCACCCGCACCTTGTAGTGCCCTGTGCCCTGCGCCCCGGCCTTGCGCGCCGCGCTGTCACCGGCGAACTCGATCTTGTCGCGCAAGCGTTCTTCGAGCATTCGCGAAAACTGATGATAATTAATGCTCTGGCCCGTCGCCGAGGCTTTGTCCAGCAGCGGCACGACCAGCATGCTCGACTTGAAATCGCTGGCAACCAGGCTGCCGACGATGCCGGCGCGGGAGATGTTCTGCCGAAGCTGTTCGATGTCCGACGGCGAACCCTGATAACTGTCGGGCATCACCGGGCCGCCCTGAAAGCCTTCTTCGGTGACTTCGGTCCAGCGTACCGCTGGCGTCCACAACGACTTCATCCAGGCGCGATCGACGCCTTCGGCGAGGAACAGTTCGTCGTTGACCTGCTTGAGAATGTTCAAGTACTCAGGATCGAAAATGTCACCTTGGGTGTTTTCCACCACCACCCGCACCGAGTTGCCCAGGCCACGCAGCGACTGGCGGTTCTCCAGGAAGTTTTGAATGTACGGCTGACTCTGCGGGATCATTTTTTCGAAGCTGGGGCGCAACTCCAGACGGGTCGCCGCCATGTAGCCCAGCACCAGAGTAGCCAGCGTCATGAGCACGATAAACAGCGGGCGATAGTTGAACACCAACCGCTCCAGCAGGTTGCCGGAGCGCCGATCAAAGTCGCGCAGATCGCGGATCACCGGCATGTTGCTTTGCTTGCTATGGGCCATGTCTGAGTACTCGCTCTATTGTTCTGGCTCTTATTATTTGAGAAGCGCACGCGCACCACGGCTGCCTACCACGATCAACGAACCGTCGCCGGCCAGGGCGGCACCGGCCACCGGTGAAGGGTTTTGCTGTGGCATCAGTTGCAAGTGATCGTTATTGGACTGGTCGACCAGCATGTGCCCGGCCTGGGTGAACAGCCGATAGTGACCCTGGGCATCAATCGCGCCGGCGGTGACACTGACTTGCAGCCCGGTATCGAACGGCTTCCAGCTCAACCCGCCATCCGTGCTGCGCAACACGTTCCCGCGCAGACCAAAAACCACGACTTCACCGGGCTTGCCGACGACGCCGAAAAAGCTGCCCTGATACGGCGTGGCCAGGGCGGCGAATCGCTGTTGCGAGGTATCCCATTTCAGCACCAGCCCTTGTTCGCCGACGATGTACAACGCATCGCCAGTGGACGCGATGGCGTTCAGGTGAAAGCTCTGCGGGTTGTCGGTCCGGTCCTGAAAAGGCGTCCAGCTACGGCCGCCATCCTCGGTGTGCAGGATCAGGTTGAACACACCCACCACATACCCTTGCTTGTCGTTGGCGAACCAGACGTCGAGCAAGGGTTTGTCGGCGCCCTCCTCGACCAGCCGCTGACCTTCAGCGACCCGCAACGGCCACTGCTCGTTGGCAGGTTCGGCCTGTGCCAATGCCGTGTAATGCTTGACCAGCAAGGCCCCGATCTGTCGGCCGTCCAGTTGCTTGTTCCAGGTCGCGCCGGCGTCACTGCTGTGCAAGATCACGCCGTCGTTGCCGACCGCCCAGCCTTGTTCAGGGGAAGGAAAGTACACGGCATTCAGGTCGCTGCTGACCGGCACATCGGCCTGCTGCCATTGGCGGCCGGCATCATCGGAATAAAGAACATGGCCACGCTGCCCGACCGCGACCAGACGTTTCCCGGCATTCGCGACGTCGAGCAAGGGACTGCGTACCGCCAACGCGCTGGGCCTGGCGGGCAGATCCAGCACATCAACGTAACCGGATGCCTGGGCAACACCCTGAGCCAACGTCAACAGCATCGCCAACATCAGCGACGCCTGCATTTTGAATGAACACATAGTGCGTCCTCTTCGCCAGGCCGGCGCTTGACAGCAACCGGCCTGGACTCCTGTTGTGCGGTTTTCAGCGAATACCGTTGCCGGCCAGCGCATCCGGCGACCACTGCGCCTTGGAGAGCGGCGCAATGTATTTGATGCCGCCGTAGGCGCCCGACAAACCATTGATGTTGTAGGTGCCGCCCACCAGGTCATAGATCACGTGCGGCGTGGTGTTGGGGTCGTCACGTCGTAGCTTTGCGAGAGGAAACTGAAAGAACCACGGTAGAGCTGGCCGCGCGCATCGTACTGATCAGATGCCAGAGCGACCCAGCTGTCCTCATCCAGGTAGAAACGACGTTTGGCGTAGACGTGACGGGCACCGGCCTTGAGTGTGCCTTCCACCACCCACACACGGTGTTTCTCCCAACGCACGAACTGCGGCGCCAGATGGTTGGGTGTGGTCAGGGCTTTCGGATCCTTGATGTAGCTCAGTGCGTAGGTGTTGTACGGCACGATCACTTCCTGCTTGCCGACCAGCTTCCAGTCATAGCGATCCAGCGCACCGTTGAACACATACACGTCGTCATAGGTTCCCGAACCTGCGGTGCCCGGGTTTGGCGTGTCGTAGGCCAGGGTCGGCGCCAGTTTCACGCGACGCTGCCCCGGCAAGTACTGCCAGGCGCGACGCTCTTGCACCAGCGGGTTGGCCGCATCCTTGAGCATGATCGCCTCGCCCGCCCGGCGCGCGGGACCGGTGTAGAACAGGCGAGTCTGGAAGTAAGTGTCCTTGCCATCGATGACCTTGTTCGGGTCTTCGAAGATCGGATACGAGTTGACGATTTCGCCGCTGGTGGCAAGGATCTGGGCCCCGGAAGAATCGACGTTCCAGGAATCGTACTTGGTCGAATACGCCACACCCTGGTAGCGCAGCAGGTGATTCCACATGGCCTCGGCCCCCGACTGCGGGATCGGGAATGGTACGCCAGGCCGGACGTTTTCGATCGCGTTGCCACCCTCCAGCGACTTCGCGCCGGTCGCGTTCTTCAAGGTGTTATCCAGCACGCTCTGCGGCAACGCCACGCTGCGATGCGTCGGGTAGACCTCAACGCGAAAGGTCGGAAAACGCTTGGCCAGTTCGACGGTGACGGCGGTCAGTTGATTCTTGTACTGATCGACATTCTTGCCATCGATCACCAGCAGCGGTTTCTCGCTGGCATAGGGGTCGGGACGCAGGGTGTCGCCCGATTTGAAACCCGCCGGCGGCGTTGTCAGCCCACCGGTGTAAGCCGGGATGGAGCCATCGGCGTTGCCGGCTTTCTCGGCGCCCACCGCGGTCAGGCTAGACCCCAGCTTGGCCGCGTCTGCGGCGGGCACGGCGGCGTGGGCGAGACCGGCGAAGGTCAGGGCCAGGGAGACGGTCAACAAATTGTGCATGCATTTCATGTGTGGTTCTCCTGATTGTTTTTAAGCAATCGCAAATCAGAAAGTTGTCTTGAAGGTTGCCGTGACCATGCCGCGATCCTTCAGCTGGGCTGGCGTACCGCCGAAGGCGGTGGTTTGACCGGGCACGCAGTTGTATTGCCCGTTGGCGCCGGGTGCAGCGCCGTCTCCTGGATTGCCAGCTCTGCCTGGCGAACTGCAGGTGTCGAATGGACCGAAGTTGTCCACGTATTTGAGGTCGAAACGGTATTGGTTGTGCAGGTCGAAGCCGACGCCGACCGAGTAGCTGCCGGAGTTTTCGTTACCGCCCAGTTGCACGGCGGAGTTGCCATTGAGGCCGACGTTGTAGGTCATCGGCATGTACATATCGACGCCAGGGAAAACCTGGAACCAGGTCGGGTTGAAGTTGACGCCGATGATGTAGTTGTCCTTGGTGACCTTGTCGGTGCCGTGGTACCAGTCCTCGCCCTTGAACAGCTGCTTGTTGTCGGTCACCTTCAGCCAGCGGCTGTAGCCGAGTTCGACCAGCAACGAGGAGCTGTCCCACAGTGGCGTGTCGCCAAAGGTGGTCAGGCCGTTGAGCACTGCGTGTACGGTGTTGCCGCGCGCCACGCCGTCCTCGCCATTGAAACCGCCGATGAAGCCCGGCAAGCCGGCGGCAGCCGCAGCCGGGCTGACAGTGCCCGCGACGCTGGCCAGGGGCATGTTTTCGCGGTAGTTCAGGTCGAAGCCGACGCTGACGTCAGCGATGCTTTTCGACAGGCTGATGCCATAGATATCGATGTCATCGACGTAGAACTGGTTGTAGCTGCCGATGTTGCCGGAGATTATCTGCGCCGGGCCGACAGCCGTTGGCTGCAATACAAGGTTGGGCAGGATGTCGGAGGTCTTGCGGTAGTAGATGCCGAGCGTGCCGTCCAGCCATTCCGGGCTCCACTTGGCCATCAAACCGAAGTCGCCGTGCTTGTCCGGGGTGAAGGTATGGCCATTGCTCAGGCGCAGAAACTGGTTCGCACCGATTGCGCCAGGAGCACCGAAAAACGGATTCTGCCCACCAATCAGCGACAGGTTATGCCCGCCGTTCTCGATGCCGTCGTTGAAGCCCAGATACGTACCGGATTCCGGCAGGCGCGACGCGTCCCAGTCCAGGAAGTACTGCGCACCCAGGGTCAGCTCCGGGTTGACCGTGAAGCTGACGGACAACTGGTTGCGCGGGATGAACAATTCCTTGGCTTCGGTGCCGGGCACCGCCAGGGCTTTGGAAATATCCAGGGCGGACTGGCCGTAGCTGTTGCCGTGGGCAAAGGCCAGGACACTTTCACCCCAGTACTGGGTCTGCTTGCCGAGCTTGGCGCTGAGGATCGAATCCTCGCCAACTTCCGTGCTGCCAAAGACAAAGGCATCGAGAATTTCCGCCGACGGGCCGTTGTAATAGCGATCGGCGTAACCGCTGATATGGCGTGAGTCCGGCCGTCCACTGTTGAGCTGGTTGGTTGCCGCGTTATCACTGCCGACATCGTCATAAGCATGGTCGTACCAGCTGTTGGCGCTGACGCGAAAACCCATCTTCTTTTGATAGCTCACATCCAGTTCAGAGAGCACGTCCAGACGCTGGGACACTGCACTGCCCGAGGAGAAGTTACGGTTACCGTCATTGTTGTTCCATGAATTGGCCAACTTGCTGTTTGGGCTCTCGACACGCTGGGCATAGTTGAACTTAAACGTGTTGTCGAAACGCACGGCCCAGTCTTCATTGCCGGTGTTCACTTCGAAAGCCTGAGCCGCCGGCAACATGGCGAGGAACAGCGCCGTGGCCAGCAGCGTTGGCTCGAACACGCCCAAACCGAAATTTTTGTTTACCCGCATACGTTGGCTCCGCTGTTTTTGTTGTTGTTCTGCGTTCATGGAAATACACCTGGCTATTCAAAATTCGGGCATGAGAGTGCCCACCACTCATAACCCCGTCAGGGGAGCGTTCAATTCATTCAACGTGATCCGATCAATATCGCTGGAGGCGTTACTGAACGACCAGCCTCAACGGCTCAATCAATTCCCGAGCCGAATCATCATCAACACCAGCCCCAGCAAAAACACGGTTTCACCGACCATCAACAGAATGGGCTTGAGCCCCACCGTGGCCAGTTCCTTCAACTGGATTTTCATCCCTAGCGCACTGATTGCAACGACCAGGCACCAGCTCGACAATTGATTGCCCAGGCTCTGCACCGCTGAAGGCAGCCAACCGAAACTGGTCACCCCAGCCAAAGCGATGAACGCGACGGCAAACCATGGCAGCAACGGTGGCCGCTCCCCCGTCCCCTGCCCGCCTTGAGAGCGGGTGATCAACACCGCGCAGACGATGACCGGCAGCAGCATGGCGATGCGCATCAACTTCACCACCGTGGCGGTGTCGCCGATGTCATGGGACATGCTGTACCCGGCACCCACCACCTGGGCGACGTCATGGATGGTGGCGCCGAGAAACACCCCGGCTTGCAGCGGGTCCAGACCCAGTGCCCGGGCAATCACCGGATAAACAATCATGGCCAGGGTCGACAAGGCGGACACACCAATCACGGTGAACAGCGTCGCGCGCTCCTTGGCATGATGGGCAGGCAGTGCCGCCGCCAGGGCCAGCGCCGCGGATGCACCGCAGATCGCCGTGGCACCACCGGACAACAGACCGAACAGCACGTTGAAACCCAGTGCTCGCGCCGCCAGCATCGACACCAAAATGGTGACCACTACCGACACGACCACGATCAGCACCGGATGCCAGCCGAGCGCGGCAATCTGCTCCAGCGAGATGCGCAACCCCAGCAAAGCCACTCCCACCCGCAATATTTCACGAGCGCTGAAGTCGATACCCGCCTTGCTCGGGCCTGCGGCCAAAAAGTTCATGGCCATGCCGAGCAGCAGCGCCAAAAGCATCACCGGCGCGTGGTACTGATCAGCCAGAAACCGCGCGGCAATGGCAACCACGATGCTCGCCAGCACGCCTGGCAGGTATTGGCTGAGCACTGACTGAAACTGAATGACAGCGGACCTGGACATAATCAGACCTTGATACCCATGGCTGGCAGCGACCGCGCGCTTTCACGCTGGATACGCGCTGCCATGTAAAAGAACGCGCCACCCAGCACCAGCGCCAGGATGTCGCTGACCAGCAGCACATGGGTCAGTGGCGAGGCCACCCCGGAGGTAGTCAACGCATCACTGATCCAGCCGACGACAAAGGTGCCGACCGCCACCGAGAACAGGTTGAGCAGCAACATCGAGAAGCCCATGACGGTGGAACGCATGCGCACGGGGACTGCGCCCTGAATCGCGGTGGTCGCCGAACCGTAAAGCGACATCAACATGAAGATGCCGACCGCCATGCCCACATAGAACAGCGGCGAATCCGTTGGAACCAGCCGATAGACGATCATGAACGGCGCGCACAGCAGCATCAGCAGCGCCAGCACACTGGCGTGACCGCCCTTGAATCGAGGGGCCAGGCGGTCACTCAAGACGCCACCGGCCAGCGCGCCCAATGAGCCGAAAACGATCTGCATGACACCCATGGTCATGGCGATCGTGGCCGGGTCCATGCCCCTCTCCCGGGCAATCCACAGTTGCGCGAACGAGATGCCCGGATAGACCAGATGCGCCAGCACAAACCCGGCAACGGTGTATCGAACGACGCGGTTGTCGCGCATTTCAGCAAGTACTGCGGCCAATTGCGCCTTGAGTGGGGCGCCACGCTCTTGCACCGTGGTGCTGTGACTGCGCTTGTCGCCCATCAGTATCAGCGGCAGGCCAATGACCACGCCGGCAATACCAAGGACATGAAACGTGGTGCGCCAACCGTGCGCAGCGCCGAGCGTGCCCGCCAGCAAAAAGCTGCAACCAATGCCCAGCGGAATGCCGAGGTAGAACAATCCCATCGCGGTGCCCCGGCGCTTCTCCGAGAACAGCTCCATCAACAGCGCCGTGGCGGCGGGCACCAACGCCGCTTCACCGGTGGCCACCAGAAAACGCGCCGCGACCATTTGTTCGAAGTTCTGGACGTAGCCGGAAGCAATCGTACAAGCGCTCCAGACCAGCATCCCGGCACCGATCACCCGCGGCCGACTGTGACGATCGGCCAGCGCGCCGAGGAACACCGCCATCACGCCATAGCTCAGCACCCAGACCGCGCCGACGAGGAAGCCGTACTGCGCGTTATTGATCGCCAGCTCGCCCGTGATTTGCGGTGCGAAGCCCAGCAGAATATTGCGGTCCACCTGGGCCAGCAGGTGAATCACCATCAGCGTCGCCAAAACGGCGCAAGGACTCTTTTTCCAGAACATCGTCTGTACCTTTGAGTTGTTGTTATGAAGGTAAGGCCGGATGCCGCTGATCCCGCAGGACTAGCGCATCGTGCGCCGCTTCGGACCAAGGGAAAGCGCAGTGCTGCGATACGCGTCACCCACCCAGTTGCACAGCAACGGACGCGTGCTGTCCGGCTCGATTACGTCGATCACACCAAAACGCTCGGCGGTGCGCAGCGGCGAAGCCAGCGCCTGGTAATGGGCCTCCAGCTCCTTGCGACGCGCCAGCGGATCTTCGGCTGCAGCAATTTCCTGCTTGTAAGCTGCCGCGACACCGCCCTCGATAGGGATCGAACCCCACTGCGCCGAAGGCCAGGCGAACCGGTGCGGCAATGCCGTGCCCGTCGGACCATGCCAGGGGCTGACCATCGCGCCGGCCAGTCCGACGCAGCGGCGCAACACGATGGTGATGACCGGCACGCTCGCCTGCTCGATCGCATGCACAGCCTGCATGGCCGCGATCAGCGTGCCCTGCATTTCCGCCTCCTGCCCGGTCATCACACCCGGCTGGTCCACGAGGTAGATCAACGGCAGATGAAAGGTGTCGCACAGGTCGATGAAGCGGGTTTGCTTGAGCGCCGCCGCACGGGTCAGCGCGCCGCCACCGATGCGCGGGTTATTGCAGATGATCCCCACCGAATAGCCGTTGAGACGGGCAAACGCGGTGATGGTCGAGGCGCCGAAATCCGGGGACATCTCGAACAGGCTGTCTTTGTCGACCAGCGACTTGAGGATCTTGTGCGGGTTGAAGATCTTGCGCCGGTCATGGGGAATGGCATCGTTGAGCCAGGCATCGCGGCGACCGGGTTCGTCATTTGAGCTCACTCGTGGCGGCTGCTCCCAGACATTGCCCGGCAGATACGACAAGAAGCGTTTGGCCAGATCCAGCGCCTCGGCGTCGGTATTGGCGGCCAGGTTAATCATGCCGCTGTGGCGATGCACCTGGTCGTAACCACCGAGATCGTTCTTGTCGATATCGATGCCGAACGCCTGCTTCACCACCGGCGGGCCGGCTGCAAATACCTGGCTCTGGCCACGCACCATGATCGACAAATGGGAAGCGGCAACCCGCAGCGCACCCAACCCGGCGCAAGCACCGTGGGCAATGCCAACCACCGGCACCGCACCCAGCAGATTGGTGATCGGCAACAGCGAATACCCCGGAATCTTGGTATGGCCGAGTTTGTCGAGCAGTTTCACGCTGCCGCCGGCGCTGTCGATCATGCGAATGATCGGCAGCTTGTACTCCCAGGCATAGCGATCGGCATAGATCCACTTTTCCGCGACCGCCGCCTCGGACGAACCGCCGCGGATGGTGAAATCGTCGGCCGCCACCACAGTGCGTCGCTGCTCGATCGTGCCTACGCCGACGACTGCGGTGCTCGGTGTGGCGGAGGCAATCTGGCCTTGCGGCGTGTATTTCACCGCGCCGGCCAGTACGCCGAATTCCTCGAAGCTGTCGCTCTCAAGCAAATGTCCGATGCGTTCGCGGGCCGTGAGTTTGCCTTGGGCATGGTGTTTCTCCACTGCCTCCGGGCCACCCAGTGCATAGGCGACCTCACGGCGAGCGCGGATGTCGGCGAGTTCCAGCGACCATTCAGGTGCGACAGGCGTGCTCATGACGATGTCCTCTCCAGGCGCGCGAGATAGTCGTCGCGCAAAATATTCTTCACCACCTTGCCGGCGTTATTGCGTGGCAGGGCATCAATGAACTCGATCAGACGTGGTTTCTTGTAGCCGGCGATCAGCGTCGTGCAATGATTGCCAAGGGCCTCGCTGTCGACGGTTGTACCTTCGCGCCGAACGACGAACGCCGCGATACGCTCGCCCCATTCCGGGTCGGGCAAGCCGAGCACCGCGACTTCTACGACGTGCGGATGGCTTTCCAGGGCATCCTCGACTTCCCGGGCGTACACGTTGAAGCCACCGGAAATGATCATGTCCTTGTTGCGCCCGACGATATAAAGGAAGCCCTGCGCGTCGAGGTAGCCGAGATCGCCGGAGTAGTACCAGCCGTCGCGGATGGCCTCGCTTTCCAGATCGGGGCGGCGCCAGAACGCCACTTCGCCGATGCCGTCGGTGGCGATGGCGATTTCACCGATTTCTCCCGTTGGAAGTTCTTCGCCGTGAACATCGCGAACGGTGATCTGCACATTGGCAGTCGGTTTGCCGCAAGAACGCAACACACCGTCCTCTGCGTGTTCGTACGGATACAGCACCGCCAACGGTTGCACCGCCTCGGTCATTCCATACTGCTGGCGCATCACCGGTCCGAACCGCGCAATGGCCCGGCGGATCAGTTCAACCGAGGTCGGCGCGGTGCCGTAGTGGATGCACTTGAGCGACGAGTGATCGGCCTGAACACCGCTATCGAGCGTGTCGAGCAAGCGTGTGAGCATGGTCGGCACACACATCATCTGGGTGATCCGATGGCGCTCGATTTGCTGAAGCGTCTCCAGTGGCTCGAACTTTTCCAGAATCACGTTGCGCGCACCGCGCAAGTAGCAGGGCAACAGGTGCACGCCGGCGGCATGGGTCAAGGGGCCGACATGCAACATCGCATCCTCCACGCCCAGGCTGTATTCCATGGCGTAGAAATGGTTGGTCAGGCGCTCATACCAGCGCTTGACCGTGTAGGTCACGCCCTTGGGTTTGCCGGTTGTGCCCGAGGTATAGGCAATGCGCAGCAACGCATCGGGGGAAACCTGAACATTGGGGGCATGGAACGGCATCGAGGCGAGGAGCTGGCGGTAATCCAGTAGTTGCGGCGCCTGCCAATCCAGCGCGATCACGTGACGCAGGCTCTCGACACGATCACGAGCGCCCTCACCGATTTCGCGGAATTCCGGTCCCGCAATCAACAGACTGGCACCCGCATCGTCGAGGATCGCGATCTGCTCGGCCAAGGTGTGGCGGGCATTGAGTGCCACATAAACCAGACCGGCCTTCTCGACAGCGAAAACGCTCTCGATGGCCTCGGGAGAGTTATTGAGCAGCACAGCGACCCGCTCTCCCACCTGCAACCCAAGGGAAACCAACACATGGGCGAGACGGTTACTGCCCGCCTCGACCTCGTCATAGGTCAGGCCGTTGTCGCCGAAGATCAGTGCGGTGCGGCCACGGTGTTGCCGGGCCGCCCAACTGAGCATGAGTCCTGCGGTGCGTTTTTTTGTCATGATATTTTGTCTTATTGTCGACAATTCGACACAGCACTCGGGAGTGTTGTGCCCCGTGTGGATTAATCCAGGTGATTCAATGCGGCTTGATGGGAAGCATTGATCAGCTCAACCATCATTTGTCCGGCGACCGTACTGCTGTTTTGCCTGAGTGCTTCGACCAACTGGCGCCAATGAGTGACGGAAGCCTGTCGGCGCTCCGCAGAGCGCAATCCCAACCGCGTATAGCGTGCGGTCTGAATGCCCAGCGCGCCCATGAGTTCTGCCAATTGCCTGTTGCCGCAAGACTGGAACAACAGTGTGCTCAGGCGATAACTGCCCTGAGCATACTCATCCAACGCATCGGATTGCGAGGCAATCAGTTCCAGCCGCGTGACGATGCCATCCATCTGATGCACCACAGCCCCGTCAACATCAACCAGGTGTTTGGCCAACAACCCGGCCAGCACGGCGCGGATCTCGAACAGGTTGTCGATCTCCTGCTTGCTCAATGAAGTCACATGCGCGCCACGCTGCGGCACGATGGTCACGACGCCTGATTTCTCGAGAATGCGCAGGGCTTCGCGAATCGGGCCACGGCTGACCTGGAAGTGGTCGGCCAGTTCCTGCTCGCGCACCGAATCACCCGGCCCGTACTCGCCTCGCAGAATCGCCAGCGTGATGCTCTCGGCAATCTGCTCCGGCATCGTCAATACGCGCTGGCGACCAGCCCGCATGATGCCTATTGCACTACCGCCCTTGGCGGCCGACGCCGAACCTGCATTCATTGACATAGACTTCAATCGCACTCCATAAGCAAAACATCCTGGCCATCTTTGACGACTTCGCCCTCGGCCACCAGAACGCTAATCACGCGACCCGGCTCCAGAGCCATCAACGGGATTTCCATTTTCATGGACTCCATGATGACCAGCGTCTGATCTTCTTCAACGACGTCGCCTTCGCGGACATGGATCTGCCACACCGTCCCAGCGACATCCGATTTAACCGCGATTGTACTCATTCTCGCCCCCTCCAAAACACTACTGTTTTCTGAAATCGCCGGGCCCTTGGCTGCCGCGCGCTACGCTTTTTGAAGAGCTGCCCAAGCGCCCTGTCTCTCTATTAGTAATCAGGACCGGTAAGTCACGATGAGCAAGGTACATGATTGTATGATTGTTGACAATCCTACGTATCGATGTTTTTATCGGACCAGGCAATTCGAACAACAAGAGGCCAGCGGCATGTCGCTCACACATAAAGAAGCACGAAGAATCCTGGAAATACTGGATCACACGACGCATCTGGACTTCCTTGAAGTCCGCGTCGGTGACACCACGCTGACCGCCAGCAAGTCCGGCGCGATTCAGCGTTCGCTGGCGCCTGCCCAAGGTGCCGCGCCCGCAAAACCGGCGCAGCCGACCTCTGTGGCGGCCGCTAGCGAACCCGAAGTCGCCGAAGGTCAGGTGGCCGTGCGCGCCACCATGATGGGCACCTTCTATCGCAAGCCCAGCCCGGACCAGCCGTCCTTCGTCGAGGAGAACGCCACGGTGGAAACCGGCGCGCCCTTGTGCCTGGTCGAAGCCATGAAGCTATTCAACACCCTCGCCTCCCCGGTGAAAGGCCGCGTCGTACGCATCGTCGCCCAGGATCTGCAGATGGTTCAGCGGGACCAGTTATTGATGATTATCGAACCGGAGGCACGCTGATGAGCAGCATTCCCGTGGCAACCCGCGACATCCGTCGGGTATTGATCGCCAATCGTGGCGAAATCGCTGTACGCATTGTCCGCGCCTGCAAAACCCTGGGCATCGAATCGGTGGCGGCGGTCTCCGAAGCCGACCAGGACAGCCTGGCCGCCCGTCTGGCCGATCAGTACGTCGTCATTGGCCCCGCTCCGGCAGCGCAAAGCTATCTCTGCGCCGATTTGCTGGTACGTACAGCACTGGAACACCGCTGCGACGCCATCCATCCGGGCTATGGCTTTCTCTCCGAACGCTCACATTTCGCTCAGGCTTGCGAGGACGCCGGCCTGGTGTTCATCGGTCCATCCGCCGAAATCATTGACTCGATGGGCGACAAGATCACTGCCGTCGGTCTGGCGGAAAAAGCCGAAGTGCCACGAGTACCCGGTTCCGATGCCGTGGCGGATGCCGACACCGCGCGCGCCATCGCCAGCGACATCGGCTATCCGGTGCTGTTCAAGGCCACCGCTGGTGGCGGCGGGCGGGGCATGCGCATCGTGCGCAGCGATGAAGAGGCTGAAGCGGCGTTCCGCTCCGCGTCCTCGGAAGCACAGGCCGCCTTTGGCGATCCGACCCTGTATGTCGAGAAGTTCATCGAACTGGCACGCCATATCGAAATCCAGATCATGGGTGACCGCCATGGCAACGTGGTGCATCTGGGAGAGCGGGAGTGCTCGACGCAGCGCCGCCACCAGAAACTGATCGAAGAAGCGCCCTCCCCCAGCCTCGCGTCACACACCCGGGAGCAGATGGGCGAGTGCGCCGTACGTCTGGCGAAAAACGTCGGCTATTTCGGCGCGGGTACGATCGAATTCGTGGTCGATGACCGCGATGGCAAATTCTATTTTCTGGAAATGAATACCCGAATCCAGGTCGAGCATCCGGTGACCGAAATGATCACCGGCTACGATCTCGTCGCTGAACAGATTCGCATCGCCGCCGGCCTGCCGCTGTCGTTCAGTCAGGCCGACGTGAAACTGACCGGCCATGCCATCGAGTGCCGGATCAACGCCGAGGATCCGGACCGTAATTTCCTGCCAAGCCCGGGTCAGGTCAGCGAATGGCAGCCCCCCAAAGGCAAGGGTGTACGGGTCGATACCCACTGCTACAGCGGCGCCACCGTGCCGCCTTTCTATGACTCCCTGCTGGCCAAACTGATCGTGCATGCACCGACCCGAAACGAGGCCATCGTGCTGATGCGCAAGGCCCTTGCGGACATGAAAGTGGTGGGGCTTAGCACCACCGCCAGTTTCCACCACGCCGTGCTCGATCACCCGGACTTCGTCGCCGGCAGCGTCACCACGCGCTGGGTTGAAGACGTCTTCGTCCCGGCCCGCAAACAGGCTTTGAAACAAGCCAAGGAGCGCGCATGAGCATGACAACATGGGTCGACGTCAGCCTGAGCGATGGCCAGTCCGCAATCTGGGAAGGAGCCGCCAGCACGGCGATGCTGCTGGGGACAATGAACTCGCTGGGACACGCCCGGCTTGCCGCGATCGACGTATTGAGCCCTGCAGTGATCGCGCAATGCCTGCGCCGTGATGAAAATCCGCTGCAACGCGTTGCCGCACTAAAGGAACGCGCCAATGGCACGCCGCTGCGCGCGACGGTGAATCTGCTACCCGCCCATGGCCACGTCGATGTGCTGTCGGGCGAGGCGCTGAATACCTGGCTGCGCCTGCTCGCCCGTCATGGCGTCAGCGAGGTGGTACTGATCGACCCGCAGCTGGATTTGCAGCGCTTGGGCAACGCCGTGCAATTGGCGCGGGCCAATGGGCTGATAGCCATTGCCGCCCTGCCTTTTGCCGACGATCAGGCACACAGCGACGCTTTCTATGGGGCGTGCGCTGCACAGATGGTTCAGGCCGGTGCACAGCGCGTCATGCTGCGCGACGAAGCCGGGCTGCTGCATGTCGAGCGCTTGGCCGGTTTGTTCTCGGCGCTGCGCGGTGGTCTGGAAGGGACGCCGTTGGACTTGCATACCCGCTGCCACACCGGCCTCGGCCCGCAGGTCGCGCTGGAGGTGATGCGCCTGGGCATCGAGCGCATCGACACCGCGCTGCCCTGCGTCGCCAACGGCGCGTCGGTGCCTTCGCTGCCACTGCTGGTGCGCTCCGCCGCGCTGCTGGAATTGCCGCAGCAGGCACCGGATCAGGACCGGATAAAAGACGCCGAGGCTCAGTTCAGTGCCCTGGCGGATCAGGAAGGATTCCCCGAAAGCCAGCCCTGGGCCTTCGACTTGGCGCCCTACGAGCACCAATTGCCGGGGGAAATCGCCGTCCAGGCCATGCAAGCGTTGCGCGAGCGCGGGCGCCTGGCCGACCTGTTCGAGTTTTCCCGCGAATGCACGCGCATTCGCGAGGAGCTTGGCCAGCCACCGATGCTGCAACCCTTTGCACAGGCCATCGCGCGACAGGCACTCGAGCATCTCGACGCCGGTGAACGCTACGCCACGCTGCAACCGGCCTTGCGCCGCTGGCTGCAAGGTTGCTACGGATCGATCACGACCTCGCTGACCCACGTGCACCAGCGCATTGGTGCCGTTTCGAGCCCATGCCGTGCGGTCAACCTGGCCGCCACCGAGGATGAGCTGGCAGCGCTGATCTGCGGCTGCCGGGCACTGCCGCCATTGCACAGGCTTCACCATGAAATCCGCACACCCGAGCAAGCCCTCACACAAGGGCTGCTGCAACGCTGGCCCGGCTACACCGTATTGAGTGTCACAGGCCCCGGCCTGTCCATCCATCTCGAACACAGCAAGGGGTGACATGTGCTGAATCTACTACGCGAAAAAGTGCACGCCGAATTCGTCCGTACCGGCAAACGCCGGCGCATTCAGCTGGTCGATGCGACCCTGCGCGACGCGCACCAATGCCTGTGGGCGACGCGCATGCGCACCGAACACATGCTGCCAATGGCCGAGCGTCTGGATGCCCTGGGTTTTGATGTGATTGAAGCCATTGCCCTGGTGCAGTTCGACGCCAGCGTGCTGTTTCTCAATCAAAATCCACTGGAACGGCTCCGCCTGTTGTCTGAGCGCATCCGCCACACGCCGCTGCGCGGCATCGTGCGTAGCAACATGCTGCGCAGCTTCTACCCAGAGCCGGACGACCTGAGCGAACTGTACGTCGAACGTCTGTTCGCCAACGGTGCGCGCGACTTCGGTTTTCTCGATTCGCTGCACTGCTGGGACAACCTGGTGCCGGCGATGACCACCGCCAAGCGTTTGGGCGCCACCACCACCCTCGCGATGGTTTACAACCTGGCACCGGGCTACGACGCGCCGTTCTACGCCGCCAAGGCCCGTGAGGCCATCGGGCGCTTCGATATCGACGCCTTTGCCTTCGGCGATGCCGGCGGCAGCATGACGGTGGAACAGGTGCGCAGCATTGTGCCGGCAATCAAGGCAGTAATCGGTGATCGGCCGCTGGAAGTGCTCACCCATTGCCTGAATGCCACCGGCTCGCTGGTGGCGCTAGAAGCGGCGGTACACGGTGCCGACCGCCTGCTGTGCTCGATTGATCCGCTGGCCAACGGCAATGCCGGGCCGGCGGCACAGATGCTGGCGCGCAACCTGCGCGAGATCGGCTTCGAGGTCACTTTCGATGACCGCGCTGCGGATGAGGTCGGTGACTATTTGGCGGGCGTCGCCGAAGAAAACGGTTTCCCTGTAGGTATCCCGGCGGAATACGACCCGGCGCACTTCGTCACCCAGTACGCCGGCGGCGCCATGTCCAACCTGCAATCGCAGCTGCAACTGGCGGGGATTGCCGACAAGCTGCCGATGGTCCTCGAAGAGATCGCCCGCGTTCGCGTGGAACTGGGCTCGCCGGTCATGGCCACGCCCTTCCCCGCCATGATCGCCGCGCAAGCGGTGATGAACGTGCTCAGCGGCGAGCGCTACAAGGTGGTGCCGGATGAGGTGAAAAAATACGTGTGCGGCTACTTCGGTGCCTTGCCGCTGCCGGTGGACCCCAACGTCATGGATCGTGTGCTCGCCAACGGTTCTCGTGAAGTTGCCATTGAACCGCCGGTGCTGGCGCCAAGGGTGCCCGAGCTGCGTCGTCGCTACAGCGGCCTGTCGGATGATGAACTGCTGCTGCGTGCCATGTACGGCGACGAAAAAATCACCGGGCTGGTGCCCACGGTGATCGACGACACCTTCAGCGTGCGTCGCCCGCTGCACGAACTGATCGCGGGTTTGGCCAAGCTCCCGGAACAACGCCATGTGCACATCGCCATGGCCGGTTTCGAACTGCGTACTCGCTGAGGTTGCCATGTCGACTCCTCCTTCTTCACGGCCGCTGCCGCAACCCACCCGCGAAACGGCTGCGTATTGGGCGGCCGCGCAGGAACAGCGCCTGGTGATCCAGCGCTGCGCCCGCTGCGGCAAATGCCAGTTCTACCCACGGGCGTTTTGCATCAGTTGCCTGTGCGACGAAATCGAATGGATCGATGCCAGCGGCCTTGGCTGCATCTACACCTTCACGGTCTGTCGGATTGCTCCCTCGCCTGCCTTCGCGTCCCGGCTGCCTTATGTCGTGGCGCTGATCGATCTCGATGAAGGCGTACGTCTGCTGGCCAACATCCTCGACGCCAATCTCGACCGCGTCGCCATCGGTGCCCGCGTCAGTGTCTGTTTCGAGTCCGTCAGCGAATCCTGCACGCTGCCCCAGTTCACTCTTTTGGATTAGCCGTCACCATGGAAATGATCACCGACCACTTTGATGCCGGCGCCGATCGCCATCCGGACAATGCCTGCCTGCAAGGCACAGGCTTCAGCCTCACCTACGCCGAGGTTCAGGCCAACTCCCATGCCATCGGACATGCCCTGACATTGCTGCGACTGCGCTCCCCCCATGTCGGCGTACTGGCGCCCAATCACCCATTGAGCTTCGTCGCCATGCTGGGCGCCTTGCGCGCAGGGGCGACCTTTGTTCCGCTCAATGCCCGTGATTCGATCGACAGCCTGATCTGGTTCATGAGTTTCACCCAGGTGTCCGTGCTGGTACTGCACTCGCAATACGCCGAGCATGCCGAACGCATCCGCGCCGGCGTGCCGACCCTGACAACCGTGATCGGCCTGGACGACCCCGTCGACGGCCTGAGCATCGCCGACTGGTGCCGCGAACACGCGGGCCAGCGTTGCACCGTGCGCCAATCCCTCGACGACACCGCGCTGATCAAATCCTCCGGCGGCACCACCGGTCGGCCCAAGGCGATCATGCAAAGCCATCGCGCATTACTGGCCTGCTACCGCATCGGCAACCAGTTCATGCCACCGGCAAAAAGCCCCGCGCACCTGGTCGTCGCACCGCTGACCCATGCCGCCGGTGCCACGGCCATGGCGTTGTCGAGTTTCGGCACGCGCAACGTGATCGCACCGTCCGCCGACCCGGGCGCGGTCCTTGAAACCATCGAAAGGGAACGCATCACCCACCTGTTCCTGCCACCCACGCTGATCTATCGGCTGCTGTCGCATCCGGATGCCAAAACCCGCGACTGTTCCTCACTGGAGTACGTGATCTACGGCGCCGCGCCGATGTCGGTGGACAAATTGCGCGAAGGCATCGCCCTGTGGGGACCGGTGTTTGTGCAGGCCTACGGCCAATCCGAAGTGCCCGGTGTGATCACGATGCTGACCCGCGAAGATCACATGCGTGACGGCAAGCACTTGGGCTCCGCTGGCCGTCCCACCGGCGCCTGCGAAGTGGCGCTGATGGACGAAGACGGACGGTTCGTCGAGCCCGGCGAGCGGGGTGAAATCGTCGCCCGAGGCGAGCTGGTCGCCCCGGGTTACTACGACAATCCGCAGGCCAACGCCGAGGCACGACGCTTTGGTTGGCACCACACCGGTGACATCGGCGTATTCGACGAAGGCGGCTACCTGTACATCGTCGATCGCACCAAGGACATGATCATCTCCGGCGGTTTCAACATCTATCCGAGCGAGATCGAGCAGGTGATCTGGGCGCATCCGGCG
The DNA here is from genome assembly GCF_002277815.1 of Pseudomonas sp. ERMR1:02. Classification (GTDB taxonomy): domain Bacteria; phylum Pseudomonadota; class Gammaproteobacteria; order Pseudomonadales; family Pseudomonadaceae; genus Aquipseudomonas. Next base: position 69,234 of record NZ_NKJI01000021.1, on the reverse strand, counting down.
GTGATGGATTGCGCGGTGGTCGGTACTCCCGATGCCGATTGGGGTGAAAAAGTCATCGCCGTCATCGAACTCAAGGCTGGCGCCAGCGCCACGTCCGAAGAGTTCATCACGATATGCCGCGACAAGCTTGGCAGCCTGAAGACGCCCAAACAGGTGTTGTTCTGGGAGACCCTGCCGCGCAGCCCGGTCGGCAAGGTGTTGAAGAAAGACGTGCGGGCGCAGCTCATCGCACAGGAGCCCCAAGCATGACGAACGATCCTTCACGCTTGGCCGACCACTACGCCATTGTCGGTATCGGCGAGGCCGGTCTTGGCAAGGCTGAGCCGGGCGACACCGCACTTTCCCTGCAATGCCGCTCGGCCCGTGACGCCTTACTCGATGCAGGGCTCGCGCTCGCGGATGTCGATGGGGTCTTCGCCCACTGGGACGACCGCGCCAATGCGCTGTTGGTGAGCGAATACCTGGGGATCACGCCGCGTCACGTCGACAGCACGGTGGTGGGCGGCGGCTCGCCACTCACCCACCTGATCCACGCCATGGCCGCGATCGAAGCTGGCTTGTGCTCGGTGGCGCTGGTCACGTATGGCAGCACCCAACGCCTGGATCACAGTCGCAGCCGTGGCGGCGTGGTGACCGACCCGCGCTCTCCGTCAGGACAATTTATCGCGCCCTACGGCGTACTCAGTCCGATCAGCTGGTACGCGATGCTCGCGCAACAATACTTGCATCGCTATCAAGCCTGCGCCGAGGACCTTGGCGCAGTGGCGATCAATGCGCGACGCTGGGCTGGACTGAATCCACAGGCCACGTTGCGCGAGCCGCTTACGATAGACGCGTACCTGGCTTCACCGCTCATTTGCGATCCTTTGCGCAAGGCCGATATCTGCCTCGTCAGCGATGGTGCCGGTGCGTTGATTCTCACCAGGGCCGATCATGCCCGCTCGTTAGCCAAGGCGCCTGTCTTCATCCGGGGCTTTGCCGATACCTATCTGCACCATGCGACCCCGCTCGGCTCGTCTGACTGGCTCGATTATGGCGTGATCGGCGATTGCGCCAATCGTGCCCTGCGCATGTCCGGCATCCCGCGTAGCGAGTTGAGCATGGTGCAGATCTACGACGCCTTTACCATCAACGTGCTGGTCGCACTCGAAGCCATGGAATTCTGCGCGCCAGGTCAGGCGGGCGCCTTCCTGCGCAGCGGCATCGCCGCGCCCGGTGGCGCCTTGCCGGTGAATACCTCCGGCGGCGGACTGGCCTTCAATCACTCCGGTCAGTTCGGCATGCAACTGCTGATCGAATCCGTGCGTCAACTGCGCGGCGAATGCGGCGAACGTCAGGTCGCCAATGCCAGCAGTTGCCTGGTCCAGGCCAGCGGGCTACTGATGTCGGCGTATATGACCATGGTGCTGGCAACGAGTGTCGGTGATTAACGTCATGGCCCCCAACGAGAGTTCACGATGACCCACGAGCACACATTCACCGAACAAGAGCTTGATTCGCGCCGTACCAACGTCCTGGAAATGGGCGGCGAGGCGAAACTTCAGGCGCGCCGTGATGCCGGCGTGCTCAACGCACGGGAACGTCTGCATGGCCTGCTGGACCCGCAGTCGTTCAGCGAAATCGGCATGTTGGCGCATTCGTCGCGCCCCGAGGATCGGGACAGCACACCCGCCGACGGCAAGATCACCGGCTTCGGGCGCATCGATTCGCGCCGGGTGGCGGTCGTGTCCAACGACATGACAGTTAAAGGCGCATCGTCCTCGTGGATCAATGCGCGCAAGATCGCCTACCTGAAGGAATGTGCCACCCGCAACGGCATGCCGCTGATCTTTCTTGGCGAGTCGTCGGGTCAGCGTATGCAGGATGCGATGGGCGCGGCCAGCATGGCCAGTGCCGGACAGGACGCCCAACAATACTGTCGACGCCGCGAGACGCCGTGGGTCAGTGCGGTGCTCGGCCCCTGCTTCGGCTCGGCGAGCTGGTACTCGTGCCTGGCCGACTTTACGGTGATGCGCAAGGGCGCGTTGCTCGCCGTTTCCAGTCCCAAAGTCACCTCAGTGGCCATCGGTGAATCATCGGATACCGAAGAACTCGGCGGCTGGCGCATGCACGCTGAAACCACCGGGCTGGCCGACATGGTCGTCAACACCGACCAGCAAGCGTTGGCCGCCATCCGACGCTTTCTCGGCTACCTGCCCTCCCACTCCAATGAGACGCCGGTCGTGCTGCCTTGCGGACCTGAAGACCGGCCCGATGCATCGGGTCCGCAATCCATCGTCCCAGTCGAGCGCACCAAGACCTACGACATGCGCAAGTTGCTTGCGACGCTGGTCGATCACGACAGCCTGTTCCAGCTCAAGGACCGCTTCGGGCGTTCTGTGGTCACCGCCCTCGCCCGTCTGGAAGGCGCCAGCATCGGCATCGTCGCCTCCAACCCGCAATTCAAGGGCGGGGCGCTGGACGCCGATGCCTGCCGCAAGGCCACCGGTTTCATCGCACTGTGCGACTCGTTTAACATCCCGCTGATCTTTCTTGTCGACACACCCGGTTTCCTGGTGGGAATCGAAGGCGAGAAACGCGCCGCGCCTGCCCACATCATGAACATGATTCACGCCGTTCAGCTGTGTTCAGTGCCGAAGATCTCGGTGATCGTGCGCAAGAGTTTCGGCCAGGCCTATCTGAATTTCGGCGGTGGCCGCAACAGCGACCAGTCTGCGGCCTGGTGCACGGCGGATGTCAGTTTTGTCGATCCAGGCGTTGCGGTCAGTGTCGTCCATGATGTAACGCGCGAGGCTGACCCCGAATGCTATGACCGCCTGCATGCCGAGTTCTCAAAGGACACGTCGGCCTTCGCGCTAGCCGGTGCAATGGGCACACACGAGGTCATCGCACCAAGCGAAACCCGTCGCTTCCTCGTCGAGGCACTGGCCGCTCAGCGACGTGCCATCAATCACGGCATCGGGCGCCATGAAATGCGCACCTGGCCCACGTACTTTTGACCGACACGCGTTCGCTCCACGCTGAACGCACCCCCTGCATTCCAAGGAACAGCCATGAACGTTTTAATCGTGCATGCCCACCCCGAGCCAAAATCATTTACCGCTGCGCTGCGCGATCAGGCGGTCGACACCCTGCAATCCCAAGGGCATCAGGTGCGCGTGTCAGACCTGTACGAGATGAACTGGAACCCGGTGGCCAGCGCTGAGGATTTTTCCACCAGAGAAAACCCCGAGTATCTGGTCTATGCACTCGAACAACGGCTCGCCAACAAAAAGCAGACCCTCGCCGTCGACATCCAACAAGAACTGGACAAACTGTTGTGGGCGGATCTGCTGATCCTCAACTTCCCGATTTACTGGTTCTCGACGCCGGCCATCCTCAAGGGCTGGATAGATCGAGTGCTGGTGTCCGGCATCTGCTACGGCGGCAAGCGCTTCTACGATCAAGGCGGGCTGCGCGAGAAAAAAGCACTGGTGACGGTAACTCTGGGCGGGCGTGAGCATATGTTCGGCGAAGGTGCCATCCACGGTCCCCTGGAGGATATGTTGCGCCCGCTGCTGCGCGGGACGCTGGCCTATGTCGGATTGGACGTCCTGCCGCCTTTCGTTGGCTGGCATGTTCCCTACATCACCCATGAGGCGCGCCAGGCGTTTTTGCAATGCTATCGACAACGCCTGGAAACCATCACTGAAGATCAGCCAATGGAATTTCCACGATTGAATCAGTTTGATGATCGGTTATATCCGCTTACATAAACCGCATGTAATGAACGACTGCATACCCAGGCTTTCAGTGCCTATGGAGAGCCTCTGTCAGAAACGATCAGGCGACACGTGGCCAAGCCGCCTTGCAGCGTTCACCGCGCAGGTCGGTAAAAGATTTCGCCTATCAGCGACCAATACTCGCGCTATTAGCTGACTTGCCGATAGCGGTCTAGCCTTAGTGGCGTCGGCGAAGTCTGGCCGGCACAGACCTGATGCGAAGATAAGAATGAGTCAGAAACTGACCAGGCGTAGTATGGGCCCTCCTAGTGGCAACTTGATAGCCACTGTCAGCAACGCCCACGTGACCGCAACGATCATTGGATCAAAAAGCGGGTCCGCAAACCTGAGTCATTGATTTCGCCCGCTTCTACTCCAGGCCCGAACCGGGCCGGATAGCTGAATGAACTCGACCGAGGGTAGCTCAGACATGGCAAATGAATCGAAATGCCCGTTCAACCACGCCGCCGGCGGTGGCACAACGAACCGCGACTGGTGGCCGAACCAACTGAATCTGAAGATCCTGCACCAGCATTCGTCCCTGTCCGATCCCATGGACGAGGGCTTCAACTATGCACAAGCCTTCAAGAAGCTGGACTTTGCGGCAGTCAAAAGAGACCTGACTGCGCTGATGACCGACTCGCAAGACTGGTGGCCGGCTGACTTCGGTCACTACGGCCCGTTTTTCATCCGCATGGCCTGGCACGCCGCCGGCACTTACCGCACCGGTGACGGCCGCGGTGGCGCCGGTTCCGGCCAGCAGCGCTTCGCTCCGCTCAACAGTTGGCCGGACAACGTCAGCCTCGACAAGGCGCGCCGGCTGCTGTGGCCGATCAAGCAAAAATACGGCCGCAACATTTCCTGGGCCGACCTGATCGTGCTCACCGGCAACGTCGCGCTGGAGTCCATGGGCTTCAAGACTTTCGGCTTTTCCGGTGGTCGTCCAGACGTCTGGGAGCCGGACGAGGACGTGTACTGGGGTTCGGAAAACAAATGGTTGGGTGGCGATACGCGCTACGGCAAAGACGAAAATAAACCCGTTCAGGAACCTGGCGATGTCCCACTCGTAGCCGAGCCCGGGAGAAATGAGGAAAGCCGTACCGAACAGGGCCGCAACCTGGAAAATCCGCTAGCCGCCGTGCAGATGGGCCTGATCTATGTGAACCCGGAAGGTCCGGAGGGCAATCCCGATCCGGTCGCCTCGGCCAAGGACATTCGCGAAACCTTCGGCCGCATGGCGATGAATGACGAAGAAACCGTGGCGCTGATCGCCGGCGGTCACGCCTTCGGCAAGACTCACGGCGCCGGTCCTGCCGATAATGTCGGGGCCGAACCGGAAGCCGCCGGCCTGGAACAACAGGGCCTTGGCTGGAAAAACAGCTTCGGCACCGGTAAAGGCCCCGACACCATCACCAGTGGCCTGGAAGTGACCTGGACCACCACCCCACCAAATGGAGCAACAATTACCTGGAAAACCTGTTCGGCTTCGAGTGGGAACTGAGCAAGAGTCCGGCCGGGGCGAACCAGTGGGTCGCGAAGAACGGTGCGGGTGCCGGCAGTATCCCGGACCCTTTCGACCCGTCGAAGCGGCGTAATCCAACCATGCTCACCTCAGACCTGGCCCTGCGTTTCGACCCGATCTACGAGCCGATCTCGCGGCGCTTCCTGCAGAACCCGGATCAGCTGGCCGACGCCTTCGCCCGTGCCTGGTACAAGCTGATTCACCGCGACATGGGCCCGCTCTCGCGCTACCTCGGCCCGGAAATGCCCAACGAAGAGTTGTTGTGGCAAGACCCTATTCCGGCGGTCGATCATGCCTTGGTCAACGACGCTGATGTCGCCGCACTCAAGAGCAAGCTGCTGGCTTCGGGCTTGAGCGTTTCACAGCTGGTGTCGACCGCCTGGGCGGCAGCTTCCACCTTCCGTGGCTCCGACAAACGCGGCGGCGCCAACGGCGGGCGCCTGCGTCTGGCGCCACAGAAATTCTGGCAGGCCAACCAGCCTGAGCAATTGGGCGGGGTGCTTTCGAAACTCGAAAGTATCCAGAGCGAGTTCAACGCCGGCGGCAAGAAAATCTCGCTGGCGGACCTGATCGTGTTGGCCGGGAATGCCGGCGTCGAGCAGGCGGCGAAAAATGCCGGGCAATCCGTCACGGTGCCTTTCACGCCGGGGCGGATGGATGCGAGCCAGGAACAGACGGATGTCGAGTCTTTCGGCTTCCTTGAACCCATTGCTGATGGCTTCCGCAACTACCTGAAAACCCGTTATAGCGTACCGGCCGAGCATTTGCTGATCGACAAGGCGCAGTTGCTGACCCTCACCGCACCGGAACTGACCGCGCTGATTGGCGGTTTGCGTGTGCTAGACACCAACGTCGGACAAACCGCCCATGGCGTCTTCACCACCCAGAAGGGAGCATTGAGCAACGACTTCTTCACTAACCTGCTGGACATGAACGTGGAATGGAAACCCACATCCGAGTCCAATGAAGAGTTCGAAGGTCGCGACCGCAAAACGGGCCAGCCGAAGTGGACCGCGAGCCGTGTGGATCTGGTATTCGGTTCCAACGCACAGTTGCGGGCCTTGGCGGAGTTCTATGCCAGTCCCGAAAACAAGGAGAAATTCGTCAAAGACTTCGTGGCAGCATGGACCAAGGTGATGAACCTGGATCGTTTTGATCTGAAGTGAAATAGCGGCTGAGTATCAAACAAGGGCAGCGCAATGCTGCCCTTGCCGCTTCTGATGACTTACTCAGGCGGGTCGATCTGATCCAGCACCCGATTCGCCGTGATCTCCGCCAGCATCACGCTGTTGGAAATGCCCAGCAGAGCGTTGCGATCTCCACCCTCCAGATGATCGACCAACTGATGGACCATCACATCGACCGAGGCCAGCGTCTCGACCAGATACACCATCAGGGTTTCGGTCGTGGTATCCGGGTTCACGGTAAACAGAGTGCTGGGTGTACGCGGGGTGGCTTTGATGTCGGCAGTTGAGGGGAAGTGAAAATCGAGGGCGCGCTCGGCGGCTTCGTTGAGCTTGTTTGAATCGGGATCGTAGGGGGATGTGGGATCGGTGTCCGGCGGGTTTGGCGTTACTTTGAACATGGATGGAACCTCTGATGCGAACTAGAAGGAGCCATCACCCTCGCTACCAAACGAAGGGTGGCGGCCATACGCAGGTTGGTAGACCGGTCGCACCAGAACCCGGCGCCCGCAAGCGAGCCCCACGCATGGCCACCATAAAGAACAGTCCAAGAAAGTGGCTGTATAAGGTGGCGCTGTGCGTCTAGGTGCGAAACCGGGCTACCAAACCCGATCGCTGTTTTCAGCGACCGACAAACGATAGAACCCAGACCCCAGGCGCACAAGCCGGCGGATTCTGGCGTACCCGTAGGCAACGACGCAAGGTTTTGTAGCTTTCAGGAAGTGATCTTGAAGACGCTTAAACACGCGCCGCCCATGCGCGTTTAAACACCACCGACCACTGTAGGAGCGAGCCGGCTCCGGGCGGCGTTCCGACGATGGACGGCAACGATAACGCGCAAAACCAGAAGCCCATCGGTGCCCTTGGTTTTTCGCGAACCATCGAGCATCACTACGCAGACAGCCGCATAGCGGTGACAGGCAACTACCGGCCGGCCAGAAGCAGTCACTGGGGTGCGCCTGGAAAACGAGTCGATTCAATGGGCATCAAAAACGGCTGTGTGTGCCGACACGATGGCTGATATGTTTACCGCGCACCTGATCGCGTCCAATCGACGCTGATCCCATCAAGGAAGATCAAAACAATGAAAACAGTGCTCGGGGCCCTGCTCCTTATCTGTCTGAACATAAACGCATTCGCTGGCGACAACCCTATCGGCTTCCGGACCTCGGCGTTGCCAGACAAGCAAAATGACCGCCCGCTGGAGTTGGTCGTCTGGTACCCGAGTGCAACCACTGCCAAACCGCAATTGATCGCGGATACTCCGGTGTTTGTCGGTGCCCTCGCCGTCCGCGATGCTCCTCCGGCCGCAGGCGCGCATCCATTGGTGGTGCTCTCCCACGGCTTTCGCGGTAATTGGGGGAACCAGTCATGGCTGGCCAGTGCATTGGTCCATCAGGGTTACATCGTGGCGGCGGTCAACCACCCCGGCACGACCACCCGCGATCGCAACCCTAAAGCCGCAGCGCAGCTGTGGCAGCGCCCCCTCGACCTGCAGCGGGCCATCGATGCGGTCATGGCTCAGCCAGAACACTTTGGGTTAGTGGCCAAGCGTCAAATTGCAGTGGTCGGTCATTCACTTGGCGGCTGGACCGCCCTGGAAATCGCCGGTGCCCGATTCGATCCCGAGCGTTTTGCCCAGGACTGCATCACCCATCCGCAGCTGGCCAGTTGCAGCGTTTACAAACAGATCAACCCCGACAGCACTCCGGCATCGAAAGCCCGGCTGGTCGCCGATCTTAGCGACAAACGTGTCACCGCCATCGTGTCCCTGGACCTGGGACTGTCGCGCGGCCTGACCAATGAAAGTCTGGCGACGTTACCGGTGCCGACACTGGTGATCGCAGCGGGCGCGCCCTCTGAAGACCTTCCCGCGCGGTTGGAGTCCGCCGATCTGGCCAAGCGCTTGCCCCCGGCGACGAATCGGTACGTCGAGATCAAGGACGCCAGCCACTTCAGCTTTTTGTCTATGTGCAAACCTGGCGCGGTGGCATTGCTCGAAGAAGACGCACCAGGCGATGGCATCATTTGCCGGGATGGCGACAGCGCTCGACCGCGGGCGTTGATCCAGCTGCAGATTGCATCGCTGATCACCGAGTTTCTGGCGCAGTCATTTCGCAACTGAAAATGGGTGATATCAAAGCGTCTGACCGCCCCTACGTTACTCGTTCAGAGTCCCGCCATCAGTAGCCGTTTGACTGGAATCCGTTGCACTTCCAACAGACCACAAACAGTCATTCACCAAGCGCGTGACGAGGCAATGCAATCGAAATCAAAGCTGCAAACAGCATGAATGCGCTAGATATCCATAGGCACGCCCCCAGCCCATACACCTGATAAACCCAGCCGGAGAGCACCGTGCCGATCAATCGTCCCATGGCGTTGGACATGTAATAAAAACCCACATCCAGCGACACGCCATCTTCCTTGGCGTAGGACACGATCAGATAGCTGTGCAGCGAAGAGTTCACCGCGAACAGCGCACCAAAGACCATCAATCCACCCAACAACACCACCTGCTGTGACAGCCCAGTGTTCAGCCCGAGAGCGATTGCCGCAGGCAGACCCGCCAGTGCAAGTGCCCACAGAAAAGCCGCTCGACCATCCGGTACGTGCCCACGTTTCTTGCCGGTGATGTTGGGCGCGAAGGATTGCACGATGCCGTAGCCAATCACCCAGGCCGCAAGGAAGCCGCCAACCTGCCAGAAGTCCCAGCCGAAGACACTGCTCAGGTAAACCGGCAAGGCCACCACAAACCAGACGTCGCGGGCGCCGAACAGAAACAACCGTGCCGCCGAGAGGATGTTGATTGCCCGGCTCTTGGACAGGATGTCGCGAAACTTGGGCTTGGCTTTCGCTTTGCCCAGATCCTTCTTCAGCAGGATCAGGCTGCTGATCCAGATCAGCGCCAGAACACCCGCCATGGCCAGCAATGCACCTTTGAAGCCGATCAATGCCAGCAAGGCTCCGCCGAGAAAGAAGCCGACTCCCTTGAGTGCGTTCTTCGAGCCGGTGAGGATCGCCACCCACTGGTAGAGCTTGCCCTGCTGCCCATCAGGAACCAGAAGCTTGATGGAGCTTTTGGCACTCATCTTGTTCAGGTCTTTGGCAATCCCGACAACGCCTGAGCCCCCATCACCCATGGAATGGTTAGCCAGGCTACCGGAACCGTCAGCATTAACAGCGCCGCGACCTGGATACCCAGCCCGATGTTCATGGTTCGGTTCAGACCCAGCCGAGCGCCGAGGTAACCCCCACCAAGTTAGTGATCACGCCAAAGAGCTCGTAGAACAGAAACAACGCCGCGATTTGAAGTGGGCTGTAACCCAGCGCGTGAAAGTGCAGCACCACCAACATGCGCAAGGCGCCGTCGGTGAGAGTGAAGGCCCAGTAGTTGCCCGTGACGAGCAGGTACTGCCGCACTTGCGGAGCGAGGGCTGACAACGCTTTCATGGCCGCTCCTTAGACTGCCAGACCGACCATTTTGGCCAGTTCGACAGTACGATTGGCATAGCCCCATTCGTTGTCGTACCAGGCATAGAGTTTGACCTGGGTGCCGTTGATGACCATGGTCGACAGCGCATCAATGATCGATGAACGCGGGTCGGTACGGTAGTCGATGGACACCAATGGACGCTCCTCGAAACCGAGGATGTCTTTCAGCTCGTTCTCGGAAGCGTCCTTGAGAAGTTGATTCACTTCTTCGACGGTGGTGGCTCGCTCGACTTCAAAGACACAGTCAGTCAGTGAAGCGTTGGCCAGCGGCACGCGTACAGCGTGACCATTCAGGCGCCCACGCAGCTCTGGGAAAATTTCGGCGATAGCAGTGGCCGAGCCTGTACTGGTCGGAATCAGGCTCATGCCGCAAGCACGCGCACGGCGCAGATCCTTGTGCGGCTGATCGAGAATGCTCTGGGTGTTGGTCAGGTCGTGGATGGTGGTGATCGAACCATGGCGAATGCCCAGCTTCTCGTGGATGACTTTCACCACGGGCGCCAGACAGTTGGTGGTGCACGAAGCGGCAGTGACGATGCGATGTTCAGCCGGTTTGAACAGCTGATGGTTGACGCCCATGACGATGTTTAACGCGCCTTTTTCCTTCACCGGAGCGCAGACCACGACACGCTTCACGCCTTGGTCGAGGTAAGCCTGAAGCACAGCGACGGTTTTCATCTTGCCACTGGCCTCAATCACCAGATCGCACCCCGACCAGTCGGTGTCGGCAATCGCTTTGTTCGCGGTGACCTTGATGCGCTTGCCGCCAATTACTACGTGATCGCCTTCTGCGCTGGCTTCGTTTTGCCAACGACCATGCACCGAGTCGAAGTTGATCAGGTGCGCGTGGGTTACTGCATCACCGGCCGGATCGTTGATCTGCACGAATTCAAACTCTGGCCAGTTCCATGATGCTCGCAGAGCGAGGCGACCTATTCGTCCAAAACCATTGATGCCAACTTTGATAGTCATGTTGTTGTGCTCTGTATCTGTTGTCAGTGAGAGTTCGACTGGGTGTCGAACTGGCCGATGTATTCTATGTGGGCAGGATGCTGAATAGCGCGCGGGCGCAGGTGAAACCAGACGATCTGGCTTTAGCAGCAGGTGAGTGCCCGTTCAGGACGGTCGCCCATCTCGTCAAGGCGTTTGGCATCAGGACTTAACCAATGCTTATTGCTTTCGAGCACCGTGGTCAGCACTTGATGAACCCAATCCGGCAGATTGGGGTGCAGTCGGTAATAGACCCATTGGCCTTGCCGACTTGCTGCGTAATCCTTCAGTGCTCACACCGATGTGTGAGAGCGCCTCAAACGTACGCGGATCTACCTGAGTCGGAGTTGTGCCGGCACTTAAGCCACGAAATGCTCCGAGTCGGTATGCCTCAGCAACGCTTGGGCCAACTGGGAGCGTGCAGCGTTGGCGGTGCAGACGAACAGGACACGGGCTTTGCTGGTCATTGTGAAGCCTCATCTCATATACGGATTTTCGAATATATGACTTTCCGCATACAAGATAAACCCAAGATGGGGAATTTTCTCTGAAATCCCTTGGTACGCCATAAGCGGTATCGATCAGGCACCTAAAGCATTAGAGAAATGTCTGGCAGGTCCACATGCAGCCTCTGAAACATCTGATCATTTGCATTCGTTCTGACCACCGATTGCATCGGATTTGACCAGCATGCTTTGTAACCATGATCGGCAGAGAACGGCCAGAAGGGACACTCCAGGTCCTCTCGCTCCACCCTCGTAATTGAAGTCTCTCTTTCCCGAGGGGCCGTAGATGATCCCTCCGTCCGCCGATCGTTGCATAGGTATAGGGGGTATGCCTATCATGCGCACAACATAGGTATAGGGGGTATGCCTATCATGCGCACAACATAGGTATAGGGGGTATCCAATGGGTCACATCGCAGCGAACAAAGACGATCTTCTCAAGCGCGTAAAACGTATTGCCGGACAAATCCAGGCCGTTGAACGGGCACTGGAATCGGACCTCGATTGCGCCAAAACACTGCACCTTGTTGCCGCCACTCGCGGAGCCATCAACGGCTTGATGGAGGAAATCATCGAGGATCACGCGCGGGAGCATGTTGCGAACCCTCGGCTCAGCGAAAAAGAGCGTAACAAGGGTGTCGAAGAGCTTCTTGAAGCCATTCGCCGTTACTCCAAGTGAACGCATCCAGGCACACACTCATGAACAGCACTAACATCAACTACACGCACGACCACGTGTTCCTTGGCTCAGCGCACGACGAAAATGCCAAGCGCACGCTTTGGGTTGTGGCACTGACCGTTGTGATGATGGTTGGCGAGATCACCGCCGGGTACATCACGGGCTCAATGGCGTTACTGGCCGATGGCTTTCACATGGCAACCCATGCCGGCGCATTGGGCATCGCGGCGGCTGCTTACGGATACGCAAAACGCCACGCTTCCAGCCAGCGGTACAGTTTCGGTACCGGAAAGGTTGGAGACCTGGGCGGGTTCGCCTCGGCGCTGATTCTCGGCATGGTCTCTTTGGGCATTGGCGTTGAGTCTGTCATGCGCCTCTTGCAGCCAACAGACGTTCAGTTCGGCACTGCTACGCTCATCGCGATAGCCGGTTTGATCGTCAACATTGTCAGTGTCCTATTGCTGGGCCACGGGCACAGTCATGGCCACGATCATGATGATCATGGCCATACCCATGCTCATCACGGGAACGACAACAACCTGAAGTCGGCCTACGTCCACGTCATCGCCGACGCGCTGACTTCAGTGTTGGCCATCGCTGCACTGCTCGCCGGCCGGTATCTCGGATGGGTGTGGCTGGACCCGTTCATGGGCATCATCGGCGCCATCGTAATCGCGCGCTGGGCCTGGACGCTGATGGGGACTACCGCCGGTGTACTGCTGGATCAAACCGATGCGCAGGTTGCCGAGGAAATCCGCGAACTGGTCGAGAAACCGGGGGATGCCACCATCACGGACTTGCACGTATGGCGGGTTGGACCGCAAGCCCATGCGGCCATCGTCAGCGTCCTGGGTGAGGCCACTGTGAACGCCGACAGCATTCGCGAACGTCTCAAGCCGGTTCACGAAGTCAGCCATCTGACGGTTGAGTTTCGACCGGTCTGACTCAGCGCCTCCCCACCATTGTCTCCAAAGGAACCTGCAATGCCCCCTGGCAAACGTGAACTGGCGCGAATCGAACGCCGGTTGATAACCACCCTCACCGAAGCGTGCGAAACCGCCAAAGGTGAAATCAAGGGTTTTACCTGGCTCACCCACACCGCAGACCTGAACGCGTTGGCTGAAACACTGAAGGTAATCTGGGTGTTCGAAACCCTGGCTGACAAAAAGCTCGCCTTGGTAGACGCAAAGGCGCGCATCTTCGAGCTGACGGCCATCGCGCTGAATGAGGCCAACATCGACTTGAGTCCTTCAGACCACAGTGTCCGCTTCGACTCTGAGGAAGAGTGCCAACGCACTCACGGTGGCGACTGGAAAAACCGCCTGACTCGATCACGCGTGGCCAAAGGTGACTGACAATGGCTAAAGAAATCGAAAATCCCTGCATCTCGGTTTGCCAACTGAGTGGTGATCTGTGTGTGAGTTGCGGGCGAAGCAAGGACGACATCAGAAAGTGGAAACGCATGAAACGGCCTGAAAAAATGGCCGCTGTGCAACGGGCGAATGTGCGCCTGAAAGGGCTGAAGAAAGCGCGCGAATAGTCACTTGCCCAGATAACCACATTGGGTTGTGGGTTCAACTCGCGCCGGACACCTATCGGCCCAGAAGCAGCCAGTGGTGTTTTGCACAAATCAGCCAGTACCTGGCATTCGAATTTGTCCACGACCACGCCCTCAACCCACAAGGCCGGTAAATCTTGCTGTTTTCCTGTCTCAACGACGAGAATCGATCCACACGGTCTCCCAAACTCTCACCTGATTGAGCTTGGGCACAATTGAGCGGGGAGTTGAACAAATGAATTGGAAGGAAGGCCTGAGACAGTCGGGCGTATTGGCCGCGCTCGGTGCCGCCGTGCTGTTCGGTGCAGGAACGCCGCTGGCGAAATTACTGTTGAACAGTGTAAGTCCCTGGTTGCTGGCAGGCCTGCTTTACCTGGGGTCAGGCCTTGGACTCACGCTATATCGATTCCTGAGCCGCGCGCCCAGCGTGAGCCTGCCACGGCATGAAGCGCTCTGGTTCGCAGGCGCGATTGCGGCGGGTGGTGTTGCTGGGCCGGTATTGCTGATGGTCGGGCTGACGGGAATGCCCGCATCGGGCGCATCACTGCTGCTTAACGCCGAAGGTGTATTTACAGCCCTGCTCGCGTGGTTTGCCTTCAAGGAGAACTTTGACCGACATATTGCCTTGGGCATGGTCGCCATCGCGGCCGGCGCGCTGGTTCTTAGTTGGCCCAGTGAAGCGCATTTTGCCGGCCTATGGCCAGCACTCGCAGTCTTGGGCGCCTGCTTTGCCTGGGGAATTGATAACAACCTGACCCGCAAGGTGTCGTTGACAGACGCAACCTGGATTGCGTCTGTCAAAGGCTTGGTCGCAGGTTCGGTCAACCTGGTCCTGGCTTTTGTTGTGGGGGCGACGTTACCGCCACTGCCTAACCTGGCGGGAGCACTGATAGTAGGCTTTCTTGCCTATGGCGTGAGCCTGGCATTGTTCGTCATAGGCTTGCGCCACCTGGGCACCGCCCGTACGGGCGCTTACTTCTCTGTGGCACCGTTCTTAGGGACATTGCTTGCTGTGGCGATGGGCGATCCCGTCACGCTACCGCTGCTAATCGCCGGATCGCTAATGGCATTGGGCATTTGGTTACACCTCACAGAACGCCATGAGCATGAGCATCGGCATGAGGCCATGGAGCATGAGCACGAGCATGTACACGACGAACACCACCAACATGAGCACGATGAACCCTTCGCGCCTGGCACCAGGCACCAACATTGGCATCGACACGAGCCCATGACTCACAGCCATCCGCACTTCCCCGACGCACACCACAGGCATGACCATTGAGTGCATAGGTGGCGTACGGGCCAGGGTGAAGCACACAACTGGCCTACACAAATGTGAAGAATCCCACTCGCACCGAAGCCCATTCTAGCGCTGGGCTTTTACTTTTTTAGTGGCACTGTCAGTCATTCTTTTATGGTTGCGATGACAATCCAACACTCAAGAGAAATGTCAGCTTTTGGGCGTGGATTGCAGCCACTCCCGACAGGCAGCAGTCGGCCAAAAGCAGCCGATCGAACCAGGGTAAGAAACTGGAGTCGATTTAGCTCCACAAACTCTATATTTCCGACCCTACGACGATCAACTGCAGTTAGAGGTGGTTGCTGCCGGTAGTGAGGACCGCAAAGCGGTCGACTGGCTGTAGAAACTAGATCCGCCTCGTTGCGCTGCCGGATCCCCTACTATGCTATCTGCTTAGCCCCTCTGCTAATGGAGCTAGTGCTATGGTCAATTTTCATGACTTTCTGATTGTTTGGAAAGGTTCGAATGTTAAGGTCAAAGGGATACTCTGCACTCTCTCTGAAGTTAATGACGACTATACTGTGGTAATAAGAGGAGGTAAGGAAGGGGTAATGAAACGTATAGCGATCCCCTTTCATGCTATCTCAAGTCTCGAAGAGGCTAGTAATTAGGGGAAGCAGTGGCGAACCAAATATAACTAAAACCATCGTTTTACTCGCGCATGAATAGCTTGGCAACATATCTAACAAACTAAAGACCAACCCTTCGCGCCTATCCGCAGGGCGCGGAACTCAAATGTTGGTAAATGACTGTTTCGGGTCGTTCTCTACCGGTCGTTACCCGAATGAGCCGTCGCATAACTTATAAGTTATGCGACAGTTTTTTTAAAAGCCGTCACACCAGTATCCAAGCGCAAGGTCAATCGTAAAAAGTGAACTCCCTCATCTGAACGCTGCGTCCACGGCCATCCCTAAATTCATAAGTTCGTTAGTCATCATCAGCCATATGACCATATGAGGGGTGTATTGCCGCTTACCTCACGTAAATCCCCGGGACGGCTCCCGATTAATATGTATGGTTTGAGTAAGGCAGTAGCCGCGATTTCTGACTGCGCGAAAGAGATGCCTTCCTCCAGCGCTTTTCTTGAATTTTATTTGCAGTCTACTCAAACTCATCTGCAGGCCGCGATAGAGGTCTGGATTTCTCCCAATACTACTAATCAGCTCTGCTTTACTGATTACACGCTCCTCCTTGAGGAGCATGCTTTTTACAATTATGCTCTCGATATTTGTCAAGTGTATTTGATTGGCGCCATCGAACAGGATTCGATTATTTATATCGAGCTTCCAGCATTGAGGGTATTGAAGTGATATCTCTGCAAAGTTCGTCATGGTTTTTTGATTATAAAATTCATAAATGCAACAAAAAACAAATCGCAAAAAATATTACTTATTTTGTCTTCCGCAATGTAGTTCCAGGAGCGTATTTTTTAAATGCCAGCTTTATTAGAGCGACTGCATAGCAGGTCGTGGGAAAAGAACTGCGTTATCGACCGCTCACTCATTGTCTCTTCTCCATTCGTGGGAAATGCGCAGACTTCTCCAAAGATCTTTCGCGCCCGTGAGAGCCAACAGCCAAATAGCTGGGCTTGCTGCGCAAGCTTGGGGAGGAGTTTATAGACGGGGCGTGCGCCAGCCTTTCATTTGGCGACAGCGCTTTTTCATTTCATGACAACCCATAACCTTTGATTGACCTGGCATTGCACTTAGCGTTGTTTGAGTCAGTTTTTGCGTGGTGGTCATGCCCCTCTCCAGACGTACCAATATGTCGTCAGTGGTGTGCAAATTCGCAGACAGGGTTTGAGAGTACTGAATCCTGAGGGTCAGCTTCGGGTCGGTTTCAGCCGGTCGTGGCAGGCAGCGATCGGCCAAAAGCAGCCAATCTGATGCGTTTGGCAAGTCAAGGGCAACGCATCGCCATTAGTACATGTGATAAAGCACCAGCCCGCCCTCTGCATCCGGGCTAGCGTCAGAAAAGCCTTTGACCGCGTACAGTTGAATCTTCCACTCGTGGCTGAGCTTATGTGTGAGGAATAAGGTGAATTCCTGAATTTGCGAACCGGTGGAGACGACTTTCTGCCTCCAGTCGTAGGAGGCGCCCGCCGAAGTGCGCGCAGCCACGGGCATAGCGAAGCCGAGGCTGACAAATATTGGATCGTCGAAATTGCTATCAGGTGGGTCGCCGAACTTTTTCCAGCCAAGGGTCGCGAATCCGGTCACCGGGCCGAAGGCCTTGGCGATGTCGATCTGAGCGGTATAGTCGAATTCGCCGGTGCCCAGGCACTGATGCTTATCTGCGGTGGGGAACTTGACCTTGCCGATCAGATCCAGCAACACGCCCCCCTCACTGCCATCGAGCAGCGCATAATCCGCACTGGTGACCGTATCGCCCAGGCCACTTTCCACGTTCCTGCAACCACCGGGCAACGGGTCGCCTTCCGGGCCCACTTCGGGGTTAGTGATGCGCAACCAGGGCACGGTAACCTTGTAGGTCATAGGGCCCGTTTCATACTTTCCCACAACGGGGACATACCAGATTTCCGATGTGGTGCCGGTGCCATAATCACCGCTTGAATAGTCCATGCCGATGGCGGTGCTGAAGGTATCGGCCGAGGCCTGCACGGTAAAGCTTGCCAGCAGGCTGGCAAAAAGAGGCAGCATGGGTCTCATCGTCACCTCAAAGTCCCGTTGAGAAGTGTGATCGAACTTACCCAGCCTAGTTGCTTATTCACCGTTTGTGGAATTGCCGCAGCGCTTATGCCGAACGGCCAGATCGATCCACTTTTTCTACTTTTTCGACCTTCTCGACCTTTTCGACCTTTTCAGGTAGTTCGACTTTTTCTACCTTTTCTGGGCGCTCTACCTTTTCGACTTTCTCGACTTTCTCTGGTCGCTCTACCTTCTCAACTTTTTCGACCTTTTCTGGCCGCTCTACTTTCTCAACTTTTTCTACCTTTTCGGGGCGCTCTACCTTCTCGACTTTTTCAACCTTCTCGACCTTCTCGACCTTTTCAGGCCGTCCGCTGTTGTCCTCCTTCTCGGGTTGCTCCACTTTCTCGACATGCTCTGATTTTCCAGACTTGTCCACGGTCTCGGATTTGCCGCTGTTGTTGCGGTCGTCCGCGTGGCTCCCATCGCTACGGTCGTTACTGTCATCACTGCGCAGACTTGTATCGCGCCCACCGTGACCGCTGTTGCTGTTGCTGTTGCTGTTGGAATTGCCCGAGCCATCGGCACTCTGCTCCGTGTCGGCACCCGTTCGGTTGTCGCGTCCCGCATGGCCCCTGCCCGAGGTATCGGCGTGTTCGCTATGGAACTCGACACGGGTTGCCCGTATTTCACGCGCACCACTAAACACGCCGCTGACCCGAACGCGTTGATCCACTGCCAATGTGGCGGGCTGCTCGCCTACAAACACTGTGTCGTGCCCCAGCGTCACATTGAAGCCTGCGACCACCAGATGTTGGTCCTGCCGGCTCTGCACCAGGCCTTCGATCACTGCCTCATGCACACGGCCGGCGAAAGGCAGGCTCGGGTCAGGGCGGCTTTGGGCGACCTCCAATTGGTGACCGGACCACTGGCCACGCACCAGCACTTCTTGCGCCGGTGTCACGCGACTCCCCAGTTTCAGCCCCTGGAGGCTGCCGGTACGATCTATCGAGCCGATGGCACTGGATTCTCTGAGGCCCGGCGCCCGCTCGATGCGACTGGCCACCACTTCACCACTGGCATCGCGTAGACCGCTGACTCTGACGGGTTCGCCCGGGAGTAGCCCTTCAGCGACCCGTGCTCCCACGGCAAGGCGCACGGGTTGCCCCATGACCCGCAGTGGCGCCGAAGCATTTGGCAGTGCCGTCAGCGGTCCTTCATAGACATGAAGGATCGAAATGCGCCCGGCTTGCAGGCCTCGCTTGGTGGCGAATGCTTCCACCGCGACAACCTGTCCTATCGCCAGGTGAGCGCTGCTGGCCGCGACGCCGTTTTCGCTCACCGGCACGTCTTTGCCGTAATGCACTTCCATGCCATTGACGCAGATCGAAGCGAATCCGGTGATGGTGCCGACGATACCCGTGCCGCCAGTACCTCCCGGACGCAGGATCGGTGCGCCGGTGCCGCCCACCCCACCTTTGCCATGATCGATGAGGGTGCCATCCACGCGAGCAGCCACCGCACCCGTACCGCCCGTTCCGCCAGGACGCTGTTGAAGCGGTGCGCCGGTGCCACCAACGCCACCACCAACACCACCGCTTTCGCTGTGGACACCTGTACCGCCCACACCGCCTGTCTTTGCCCCGGTTCCACCCATACCGCCGGGAAACTGCAAGCTCGATGCACCCGACATGCCCACTTCATCGCGGCTGACACATGCCGGTGCTGCGTCCACCCATGGCGCAGTCACCGGGTTCAGTCCAAGACCCAGGACAAGAGTGACGACACTGAAGCAGCGCTTGAGGGAGATCATGGGGACGTCTTCGGCGAATCGGGATCGGTGGGCTCAGTGTAGAAATAAAGTCCGATAGTGATGCGCTGGCGTTGCTCGTCAGTAGGCAAATCAAGGTTTTCGAGGTCTGCGGCAAGCCGGCTGAAGCTGAGCAGAGTTTGCATCCCCTCACTGGCCACGGCCTCGCGCAAAGTGTCGACGCTGGCCGGGGTCAAGGCGTCGTAGTGCACGCTGCGCTCGAAGAAAGGCTGGCCTTCCCCGCTCAGGTTATGCACCGCTGCACTGGCATGATCGTGCAGGTTGTGGCCCAGGTACGCGGCTTTTTCGTCGAAACCTTTCTGCGGCACGAACGCCTGGGTCTCAAGGTGCACACAGTCGTGTTCATCGAGCCGTACAACGCCCAGGCGCAACCATTCGTCGAGCACCACCCGCGCGCGGATGTCCGTGCTGATCTTCGCCACCAGGGCATCAAAGGAGCAGTCACCACCTGCACTGGCCAGTCGCGGCAGAGGTAATGCCTGGCCGGCACCCGTGCAGAAAGGCCCACTGTTGGTCCAGGCGTTGACCAACTGCGCGCCTAAAGTAATATTTTCCGGCAGCACCGCGAATGACGTCTCGCTTTCGTTTCGCAGCCGCCGAACATCCTTGCGATGAACCCCCGTAAGCAGGCTGATGCGACTGTCGCTCGGAACTTTGTCGTCCAGGCGAAACTCACGATCAGCCACATCAACGAACACCTCTTTGAGCAAATCGGCGAATACCGTGTAGGTCACCCCTTTGCCCAGCATCAGGCGCACCAAAGGGCGCATGACCCGCCGCAGGGCGTTTAACAGAGAAGGAGGTAAGGTGGGCGGTTGCATCGAGCGCATTCCTTGACAGATAAACCCAGTATAACGACGCGGGAAAAAATCCCATACGAGCTGATAACCACTTTTCCAGGGATAGCTGTAAGCGCTCACTGCACAGGCGTTGAATGGGGCTGTAATGGGTTGGACCACGCCTCATACAAAACCCGCCCCCAAGGTTTTGTATGAGTTCCCATCAGAGTGATTCAGCTCCTGCTATTGTCATCCCCTGCTTCGCCGCCGACGTGAACGCCGCGGTCATCACCCGGTTCGCCACCCACATGGTTGCCACGATTATCACCAGGCTCACCACCAACGTGATTGCCACGGTCGTCTCCAGGCTCGCCGCCAACATGATTGCCATGATCGTCCCCGGGCTCGCCGCCAACATGATTGCCATGATCATCGCCAGGCTCTCCACCAACGTGATTTCCATGATCGTCGCCCGCTTCAGCATGGTTGCTGCTACGACCTGAATTCGAAACCCCGCTGTGGTCCTTGCCCGCATCACTATGGCTGCTGCCACTATTACCACCGCCGTTGCCAGCATGGCCGCCACTACCACCGCTGCCGCCGCCACTTCCGCTACCGCCGCCGCTTCCACCATGACCGCCTCCGCCTCCACCTCCGCTTCCGCCGCCGTTTCCACCGCCTCCGCCTCCGCCTCCTCCGCTTCCGCCGCCACCGCCTCCGCCTCCGCCTCCACTTCCGCCACCGCCACCGCCACCGCCACTGCCTCCACCGCCATGACCGCCACCTTCTTTGGCGTAAGCACTGGAGCTATGAGAAATCGAATCCGGAACCAAAACGATGGACGCAGACAGCACGCCACCAATGGCCATCGCCAATAGAGCCCTCTTGAACAGCCTATGAAATTGCATTTTCCGTCTCCTGGTCATTACCGCGAGAAACGCCAAATCAAGTCGGGAATCGTTAAAAATTTTTTGGCATCCTGTGCGTGGGATTTTTTCCCACGCTTAATAATTAGACCTCTTTGCACAGAGGATCAAGCGGCGCACAGAAAAGTCGACCGGTGGTTGGCCCGTAAAGAAGTTGGAAATGACTTACAGCGAGATGAGCTTTTTCAGACGAGATAGGCACCTACCGCCATAGGCAGCAGCTTAGTGCCAAGATGAAAGAAAACTGACGGCCGGAGGACGTCTATTCAGGTGGTCAAATGGAGTGCAATTTCGCACATCACTCAATCACTCAATCTGCAAGTTGGGAAAACGTAAAAAAGTTAGATTTACTAAGCCACTGGTTTAACTCATACAAATAAAATCTAACCGTTAAGGTGGCTCCGGAACTTGTGCGTCATGACTTGAACCAGGCCTTCGAGAGTCCCCAACCGGGCTTAGCTACGATATTGCCGGCGGCACGCGCCTAGCAACCATTGATGCAGATCACAACGCCTGCCTGTTAATCTGGTTGTCTATACGATGAGGAAAAATGGGAAGGAAAGTGAAAGGAAGTCATTAGATATACCCTGTAGATGAACCCGCCGAGAGAGGCAGTGTGGAACCGCATCTGAAGACGTCGAAAGCAGCTCACTCCACCGCTCCCCTTCGCCTCGACGCAGTATCGGGGCTCACGGCTGCCGCAGTCGTGCTGCCCAAAGCAATGGCCTACGCGACTGTCGCGGGTCTACCTGTTGCCGTCGGTCTGTATACGGCCTTCGTCCCGATGTTGATCTACGCATTGCTGGGAACGTCGCGAGTACTGAGTGTCAGCTCCACTGCTACGCTGGCGATCTTGGCCGGTGCGCAGGTCGGCTTGGCCGTACCGGACGGCGACCCGGAGAAGCTAATCACGGCAAGTGCAACGCTAACGGTGTTGGTTGGCACGATGCTGCTCCTGGCGCGAATAATACGCCTGGGATTTCTCGCGAACTTCATATCCTCCCCGGTGTTGAGCGGCTTCAAAGCGGGGGTGGGGCTTGTCATCGTTCTGGACCAGGTGCCCAAACTCCTCGGTATCCACATCGCAAAACAAAGTTTTTTCGTTGACGTCCTCAACATAGTGCAACACGTGCCGGAGAGTTCCCTGATCACGCTCGCGGTAGCGGTGGTGGCGTTCCTGATGCTCATCGCGATGGAGCGCCTGTGGGCACATTCGCCTGCGCCATTGATTGTGGTCGGTGTCAGCATCGCCGCGTCATGGTACTTCGGCTTACAGGCTCTGGGAGCTTCGACGGTCGGCGTGATTCCACAAGGGTTACCATCATTTACGTTGCCTGATCTCGCGCTGATCAAGCAGATGGTGCCGGGTGCGCTCGGGATCGCGCTGATGAGTTTTACCGAAACGATTGCGGCGGGGCGCGCATTTGTCCGGCCAGGCGATCCCCCCATCGATGCGAACCGCGAGTTGGTCGCGACCGGTCTCGGCAACCTTGCTGGTGCTCTGCTCGGCGCGATGCCTGCCGGTGGCGGCACCTCACAGACGGCTGTTGTACGTGCCACAGGAGGGCAGTCTCAGGTGGTCTCGATCGTCACTGCTGGCGCGGCGCTTGCCACGATGCTGCTTCTATCCAGGTTACTCGGGTTTCTACCTCACGCCACACTGGCCGCTATCGTCATTTACTACTCGGTCGGGCTGATCCAGCCGCGAGAGTTCCTGGCCATTCGTAAGGTGCGTCCAATGGAGTTTCACTGGGCGCTTGTTGCCATGGTGTGTGCTTTTGTTTGGCACGCTCCAGGGGATCACTGTGGCAATCATCGTATCGTTGGTCAGTTTGGCCTACCAGACCGCGCGCCCGCACGTGTATGTCCTTGGTCGCAAGTGTGGCACCGACGTGCTACGCCCCTTGTCAGAAGACCACCCTAGTGACGAGACTTTTGAGGGACTGCTGATTGTGCGGCCGGAGGGACGCCTGTTTTTTCTCAACGCTGACTATGTGAAGGAACAGATTATCACTCTGGAGAGACAGTATCAGCCGCGAGTGGTTGTCTGGGACATGAGTGCGGTGCCCGATATCGAATATTCGGCACTGCAAGCGCTGATAGAAGGCGAGAAAATCTTGGCCAAGCTGGGCACCAGTCTCTGGCTAGCGGGGCTGAATCCCGGCGTACTTGAGATGGTGCGGCGTGCAGGGTTCGACGAGAGACTTGGGAGTGAGCGTATGTTGTTCAACGCCCATGCAGCAATCGAGCGCTATCAAGCACAGAAATCTACTCTGTTGGGTGACGCGCAGTAGCTCAGCTGTTGGACGCGCGGTTCAAACGTCACCAGGACTTGTGGTCGTCGTCGATTGTCGTGTGGAAAAACTGATAAATATGATTGACCACAGCGAAGAAGACACCCGTGGATAAACCGCACATGAGGATGCCGGTCAAGCCCTCCATCAACCCGAGCAGACGCCAGGGTTTACCCAGCACCACATCGCCGTAACCAATCGTCGCATAGGTCACTCCAGAGAAGTAAAACGCCGTTTCGGGATCGGGTAGACACCCCTGCCACACATAGAATGCCCCCCAGATCGAGATCGCCATCAAATGCAGCAGAACCATATAGCAGGCAACCCACACCAACCGCGTACTAATGGCCCCTAGTTGCGTCATAAGAACATTTCCCCTGTGGTCCAGAATCCTAAGCATCAGGGCCAGACCGACTGCATGCAGGCCCACGGTAATGGCCGCCAGCCCCCATGCGAAAAAGATGCTTGAATACATTAAGTGCTCCTCCAGGATGTTACCCCAACCGGCCAAGAGTCAGAATCCAGCCGCTCACTTGTGCAGAGTCCCTAAGCGAGCGGCTGAACATCCTTCCGCCGGAAAGGTACGCCGCGTCAGCTCAGCAAAACCGCCACTAACGCCATTGAAACGCCATCCTGGCATCGAGCAAAACCGGGTGTTTGACCGACATCAACAAAAGCCGCTCGCAGTTGAGGATAGATGGGGGGTCTTCGCGAGAGACCGGATCCTTTGTAGAACAAGCAGATAGACATGCTGGGTGAGGTTCGACCTCGCCTGTAACTATGAACTATGAATTTCCGCTGGTTGACCACGTCGAGGGTAAACATGCGGAGCCTCGATTCTCTCCTTGAGCTTGGCAGCATAGTCCTTAGCACTTTTTTGAAACTGCACTCGTCGGATGCCAAAACATACAGACCAAAGAGCTTCGCTTTGACTGGATAGATACTCGACCTTCACTGACATGATCATGTCTCCAAGGTGTGATCCAAGGGTTAAAAATGGATTTCAGCGGTCTTGAGTCCCAAGTCTCGAAGTTCGGCGATCAAGTCATCCAGACGCCCGAAAGACTCGACCTCCTCGTTGTCATCAACCAAGAAGTAACTGCTCCCGGCGTCTTTCTTGAAGAACACAATCCACTCCTTGGGGTTGGTCGGGTTTGCGATCACATGGGTGTCAAAGGTCACACCTTCGGCATGTTTGCTTTTCACAGCTTTACGATTCATGTCAGTCACCTCGCTTCACGCGCTCTCGAAATTTTCTATTTGCAGTGCGCGCCCGTTCAGCCCCAGGCGAGTCTTCACTATAAACATCTCCAGCCTCACGAAGCAGTGGTAGTAAAGGCTTTTCAATTATCACTGCATGTTAATATTATGCACATACACCCATTGAGGAGCTAACCATGATTGCGATAGGTGAGGCATGGAAAGCGGGACTATTGGGTCGAAAGCACTGGCTGCGCAATATGGTGTCTGGTGTGATAGTCGGGGTCGTGGCGCTCCCCCTGGCAATGGCCTTTGCCATTGCCTCTGGCGTCAAGCCTGAGCAAGGCATCTACACCGCAATCATCGGCGGCCTGCTGGTTTCGCTCTTTGGGGGAAGCCGCTTGCAGATTGCCGGGCCGACAGGTGCGTTCATCGTGATTCTGGCGGGAGTCACGGCCAAGCATGGCGTTGACGGTCTGCAAATCGCCACGATGATGGCGGGTGCCATGTTGTTATTGCTGGGGATTGCCCGGCTCGGTGCAGTCATCAAGTTTATCCCCGACCCAGTGATCGTCGGATTCACCGCCGGTATCGGCGTAATCATCTGGGTTGGGCAGTGGAAGGACTTTTTCGGTTTACCGAATATCAGTGGAGAGCACTTCCACGAAAAACTATGGCACTTGCTACAGGCGCTCCCGGATCTTCATAGGGCCACCACCCTGCTGGCCGCACTCAGTCTTTTCTTGGTAATTACCGCGTCCAAAATTCCCGGGCTCAAACGGGTACCGGGCCCGCTAGTCGCGATGGCGGTGGCTACAGCGATACAGTCGACTTTTCATTTCGAGGGGTAGCCACGATTGGCAGCGCATTTGGTGGGATACCTCAAGGCCTTCCAACGTTAAGCCTGCCTGAAATCACGCTGTCTCGTGTCATTGATCTGATTGGCCCGGCTTTCACTATCGCCATGCTTGGGGCAATCGAATCGCTGCTATCGGCAATGGTGGCCGATGGTATGGCGGGCACTAAGCACGATTCCAATCAGGAACTGATCGGCCAAGGGATCGCTAATCTAGCCACGCCATTGTTCGGTGGCTTCGCTGCTACCGGAGCCATTGCCCGAACTGCTACCAATATCCGTAACGGCGGTACAAGTCCGCTGGCTGGCATTACACATGCGATCACCTTGGTGCTTATTATTATGTTCCTGGCACCTCTGGCCTCAAACATCCCACTGTGCGCCCTCGCCGCCATCCTGTTCGTAGTTGCGTACAACATGAGCGAGTTGAAACACTTCAAGCGCATGGTTCAGCGAGCCCCACGCGCAGACGTGGCAATACTGCTCATCACTTCAGCCTCACAGTGTTCAGCGACTTGGTGATCGCCGTGAACATCGGCGTCATTCTCGCGATGCTGCACTTCATGCGCCGCATGGCCTCATCTGTGGAGGTGCAGCAGATAGTCGAGCACGACCTTGAAGAAGAGTTGAGGGCTAATGGCCATGCTCACTTGCCGCCAGGGGTACTGATTTATACGATTGAAGGGCCTCTGTTCTTTGGTGCGGCTGAGACCTTCGAGCGCGTGTTAGCACAGACCCATACCGACCCACGTCTGTTGATTATCCGTCTGAAGCGCGTACCGTTTATGGATATCACGGGCTTGCAAGTGTTGGAGGAGGTCATTCAGCAGCTGCACAAGCGCAATATCGTGGTGAAACTCTGCGAAGCGAACACGAAGGTGCTCAATAAGCTCGATAGGGTGGGTATCCTGCAAGACATTGGCTCGGAGCATTACCACGCCGACTTCAACACCGCGTTGGCTAAAGCTGTCAGTCACGTAGAGGGTACATCGACCCTCTAGAGACTAACTGCCAGTGTTGGGTTATGACTTGGTACTGGTGGCATGCTTGCTCTTGGTCGAATAGCTAGCGCCGTGAGTGTCCAGGTAGTCACGAATCAGTTGGCGGACAACCTGGGAAGACGTCAGGTCTTGTGCTGCACAGAGTTCTTCGAAAGCTTTTTTCTTGACGGGATCAATGAGCACAGTGAGGCGCGCAGTCTTGCTTTCCATGGGGTATTCAATCGCTCAAGTCGCTGGATGTTAATCAAATTGTAATTGCCTTGTTCTGTGCTGTCACTGTACAGGCGGCTTGCTGCTCGGTACCTGGACTTTACTCACAAGAAAAGATTTGGTACTCACGGTGGGTGATGAGCCGGTTCTGCGGTTTCTGACTGTCACGACTGACCTGTTTGGGTCGATGGCTGCCCTTGGTAACAGGCAGAAAGCCAAAAGCGGTCATTCAGCGATTCCAGCAAACCAGGGGCGATTCACCGCCTGTTTCCAACGCTATGCACTCAGTGCGCACCACGGGAATCTGGTCCAACATTTAAGCTGATATCATTCAAGAACTTACAAAGCTGAGTAGAAATACATGAACCGTCAAAAAAAACTAAAGCAGTTATTTAAGGCCCAAGCCAAAAAGGCCAGTGCCAAATTGGCACCGAAAAACAAGGTTAAATACATTTGTAAAGCTGACCGATTGAAACTGGCTGCTGAATCCAGTGACGACTCAATCATTTCCCCTGAGAGCTGATCTAAGTAGCTTAAACACCAGCGAATTTTGCACATTCGCTTGGGCATCCACGAATGGATAAACCTCTGCGTTCAATACTCCGGAAATTCATCCCGATAACACACTGGCGAACTGGAGCTCTGGTATCGATCAAGCTCCTCTTCCAGCCATTGGGCGAGCACGACGGCATGGTTTCGCAGCGGGTCATTCGCAGTGAACACTAGCGTCAACATCTCTGTTTGCGAGTACTGCAAAAGCGCCCACCAATGCACCGGCTGAGCAGTCAGTTCCCTGCGATAGGCTGCGGTGAACCTGGCAAAATCCAGCTGCCCGGCCATGAGTGCCTGGTGTAACTCAGTCGAGGGCGCGACGTCGGGGAGCCAGGCATCGAACGGCACTGGCGCCTTGGGGCAATCTTGCGGCCACTGACGGTCTACCAGAATTCGCCGCCCATCTTCGGGCGCGGCAGGGTCGCAGGCACTTTTGCACTGGATCATGATCGTTCATCCCCTCCACTCTCGCGGGCTGACCCCGGTTTTACGGCGAAACGCCCGGGCCAGTGCCGAAGGACTTTCGTAACCGACTTCCTCAGCGATCAGGGCAATCGGCTTGCCCTCGCGCAAGCGCTTCTGGGCCAGGCTGATGCGCCAGCTCACCAGATAATCCACCGGCGCCTGACCAACCACGCGTTTGAAGTGTTCAGCGAAACTGGCCCGGGACATGTTGGCCAGCGCCGACAGCTCGGCCACGCTCCACGCCTTGGCCGGCGCTTCGTGCATCTGGCTCAAGGGGCGTGCCAGTCGCGCATCAGCCAGCCCCGCCATCATGCCCGGCTGCTGATTGCGCGTGCTCAAGATGTGGCGCAGCAACAGAATCACCAGCAATTCGAACAACCGGTCCATCACCGCTTCTCGACCACAGCTGCCGTCGAACGCCTCGTTGAACAACCATTCCAGGGTGCTGGCCAGGGTCGGGATTTCATCGAGTTTGAGCACCAGGTAATCCGGCAACGCGGTGGCGAGGGCATTGCCCGAGCCACCATCGAAGCTCAGCGACGCGCATACCAACTGCGTGCCGGAGTTTTCGGTGGCGAACAAGCGATGACGATACGGTCGAGGAAAAAAGATCAGCGTCGGCTCGGTGAGGCGCAGCTCGCGCTCATCGGCCAGTTTCAGGCCGACCTCGCCCGCCTGCAGCAAATGCATATGACCGCACGCCTGGCTGCCATCGAAGGCCGACGTGCCGCAAAACGTGCCGCTGTGAAAAGTGCCGGCGTTGACACCGAAATGCGTGAGCAAGGTGGACAAGCGATCCATGGGGAAGCTCCCGGGAGCAGTTCTGGACGATCTGTCGTAAATAGTCGACGATTTGCATCCAATAAACCAGCCTGAATCTCTAGCATGAACTCCGTACCCAGCGCCTGTCGCGCTGCAATCTTCGGAGAATCATCATGACCCGCATTATCCCAGTCAGCCTGGAACACGCCACCGACGCCACCCGCCCATTGCTGGAAGGCGTGCAGAAGAAAATCGGATTCCTGCCCAACGTATTCCGGGTGCTGGCCCACGCCCCCGCCGTGCTTGCCTCTTACCTGCAAAACTCGGCGGCATTGGGCAAGACCTCCCTGAGCGCCACCGAGAAGGAAGCGATCTCCCTCGCCACTTCACAGGTCAACGGCTGTGACTACTGCCTGGCGGCGCACACGCTGTTTGCCGGTAAGGCCGGGCTTTCCAGCCAGGAGATTCTCAGCGCCCGGCAAGGCCAGCTCGACGCCTATGCCTTGCTCGCCCGGCAGATCACTGAAAGCCGTGGCCACCTGAGCAACGAACAGATCGCAGCGGCCCGCGCCGCCGGGATCAATGACGCGAAAATCATCGAAGTGATCGCCCACGTGGCCTCGCAGACGCTGACCAACTACCTGAACAACGCCGCCCTGACCGATATCGATTTCCCGGCCATCGACGCCTGATAACGGCCTGTTTTCTGTAGGAGCGAGCCTGCTCGCGAAAAATTCATGGGCGCCGCTGGGCATCAGGTTTCCCGCGTTATCGTTGGCGACCATCGCGAGCGGGCTCGCTCCTACAGGGAATGTTTGAATTCAATGGAGACCGAACATGAACACCGTAACCCTGTACACCACCGACACCTGCCCCTACTGCCGCAGCGCCAAATCACTGCTGGCCAGCAAAGGCATTGCGATGCAAGAGATCAACGTTCAGCGTACGCCTGGCAAACTTGAAGAAATGCTCGACCGTAGCGGAAGGCGCAGCGTGCCGCAGATTTTCGTCGGCGACACGCATATCGGCGGTTTCGACGACCTGGCCAAGCTCGATCGCCAGGGCGGGTTGATGTCGATGTTGGCCTGAACCTGCAACTGATGCTGGCCTGCCCCTAAAACTGTAGGAGCGAGCCTGCTCGCGATGGACTCAAGAACACCACGTACATCCAGAAAGCACGGGGTTTCGTTGACGACCATCGCGAGCAAGCTCGCTCCTACAGATCAGGTATTGGTTTTCAGCTTGGTCCACAGGCGGGTGGCCAACCGTGCGATGGGCGCTGGCAGATCCTCTACGGTGAACAACTTGTCCATCACCGTTTTCGGCGGGTAGATCGCCAGGTCTTGCTTGACCGCCGGCACCACAAATTCATCCGCTGCGCTGTTGGGATTGGCGTAGTGGATGGTGTTGCTGATGTTGGCGATCACCTGCGGCTGCAGCAGGTAGTTCATGTAGGTGTAGCCGTTCTTCTCGTGGGGTGCGCTTTTGGGCATCACCACCATGTCAAACCACAAGGTCGAACCTTCATCCGGGATCGAATAGGCAATGTCGATCCCGTTTTTCGCTTCCTTGGCACTGGCGGCGGCCTGGACGATGTCACCGTTGAAACCAATCACCGCGCAGACGTTGCCGTTGGCCAGGTCGCTAATGTACTTGGAGGCATGGAAGTACTGCACATACGGACGGATTTTCAGCAGCGCCTGCTCGGCTTTCTTGTAGTCCTCAGGCTCGTGGCTATGGGGCGGCAGGCCAAGGTAATTCAGGGTGATCGGCAGAACCTGGGTCGGGTTGTCGATGATCGCCACGCCGCATTCACTGAGTTTCTTGATGTTGGCTTCTTCGAAAAACAGCTTCCAGGAGTGGGTGACATCGGTGTTGCCGAAAATCGCCTTGATCTTCTCGACGTTGTAACCGATGCCCGCCGTACCCCACATGTAGGGATAG
Source organism: Pseudomonas sp. ERMR1:02 (assembly GCF_002277815.1). Taxonomy (GTDB): domain Bacteria; phylum Pseudomonadota; class Gammaproteobacteria; order Pseudomonadales; family Pseudomonadaceae; genus Aquipseudomonas. The sequence continues at coordinate 38,768 of NZ_NKJI01000021.1, read as the reverse complement.
CCGTACTGGTTGCCGGGGTCGTTGACCTCGAGTTTTTTCATCAACGCCGGGTCGAGGTTTTTCCAGCCAGGCAACTGGCTCTTGTCGAGTTTCTGGATGGCGCCGGCCTTGATCAGGCGCGACAGGAAGTGGTTAGACGGACTGACCACGTCATAACCGGTATTGCCCGTCATCAACTTCGACTCCAGCACTTCGTTGCTGTCGTGGATGTCGTAAGTGGCCTTGATCCCCGTGTCCTTGGTGAAGTTGGTCAGGGTGTCGTCGGCGATGTAGCCGTTCCAGTTGGAAATGTTCACGGTTTCGTCAGCGTAAGCGGCTGCGCAACACGTCGAGAGAAGAGCCACCAGGGAAACTGTTTTGACGCGCATGTTCATCACCTTCGTATTGAAGTGCTTTTGTTGTTTGTGAAAGGCAGTGTTCTAGATTTCAGTTTTGGCCCGGGCCGTCTCTACGCGCATACGCAGCATGGCACCGATATCGAGCAAGGGTTTGGGCGGCAGCCAGCCGGGCTGGGCGCGTTCCATGACCGATTGCAGCAGTGGCGAGCCGCCGCCCGACGCCAGTTCCGCGAGCAGTCGGCCCCACAGCGTGCCGCGTGCCACACCGGAGCCGTTGCACCCGGCCACGGCAAATACGCCCTCCTCGACCTTGGCGAAATAGGCTTGCCCGGAACGTGATGCGCTGAGGTGACCGGTCCAGGTGTACTGGATGTCCTGCTCGCCCAACATCGGAAAACGACGCTGTAAACCCAGCACATGGTGTTCGCGGCGGGTCGCCAGTTCAGAGAGGGACAAGTCGCGGGAGCGGTATTCGGCGGTGTTGCGGATCATCACCCGACGATCCGGAGTCAGGCGCACTGTGGCTCCCAGCGGTCGGGTCGACAACACGCCCCAGGAATTGGGAGTACCAATGGCTTGAAACTCTTCTTCGCTGAGCGGCCGGGTGAGGCTGGCGCTGAGTTCCATCGGGAAGGTGCCACTGTCACTGATGCCGGAACGGGGAATGAAGGCGTTCAGGCAGACCAGCACCTGCTTCGCTTCAATGCAGCCATTGATGCCGTTGGCGCGAATGCGACCATTGCCGATGCGCTGCAGGCCGGTGATTTCGGTGTTTTCAAACAGCGTGACTTTTTCCGGCAACGCATCGAGCAAGCCCTTCACGTACTTCGCCGGCTGCAGCAGTGCGTTGCCATTGCCGCACCAGATCGCCGCTTTGTAATGTTGCGTGCCGAGTTTCCGGTTCAGCTCTTCACCCTGTAGAAACTGCGCAGAGGCGCCGACGGCGCGTAGCGTCTGCAACTTGGCCTCAACATGGCTCAACTTGCCCGGATCACTGACGGCGAAGAAGTAGCCCGACTCGCGAAAATCGCATTCGATGCCATGCCGGGCTATGCGCTTGCGCACTTCGTCGCTGGCGGCGCGGGAGATCGACGTGTCCACCTGGAAGCCGGCGAATCCGGCGTTGCCTTGCAGCTCAGCCGTGACCGGATTTTCGTGAGCCACCACGAACCCGGAGTTACGCGCCGACGCCCCTTGCGCGGCGCGTTGTCTGTCGACCACCACAATGCGCGCCTGCGGATGCATTTCGGCTAACGAGTGCGCGGCAGACAACCCGGTGATACCGGCGCCGATCACCAGCCAATCGGCCTGTTGCGTACCGCTCAAGGAATCGCGCAACGGAGAATCCCCGGCCTGCGCGATCCAGCCACAAATGTTTTCCATGCATCACCTCTTCGACCTTGTTTGCGCAACCGTTAATCTGTATGCACCAATCGCATGAGTGGTTTGAGATGACGGCGGCTATGGCTAGAATCTAAAGGGTCTTCCTGACTACAACCAACGTTATTAAATCATTCAGGTATTCTGAAAACGCATGGATAAAATTCGCCACGTTCCCTCGCTCCAGGGCTTGCAGGCGCTGGTCGAGGTCGCTGATTCGGGCAGCTTCACCCAGGCGGCGCTAACGCTGTGCCTGACCCAAAGCGCGGTGAGCCGCAAGATTCAGCAACTGGAAAGTCACTTCGGCGTTTCGATGTTTGTGCGCAGCAGCCGTAGCCTTCGCCTGACGCCCGAGGGCGAACAGGTACTGGCCAGTGCGCGCAATATCCTCGAACAACTGAAAACCCTGGAAGACCGGATCGCCCCGCAGAAACGTCCGTTCCGCATCCGCATGCACGTGTCGCTGGCGGTGCGTTGGTTGCTGCCCAAACTCAGCGACTTTTACCGCCATCACCCGGAGGTTTCCCTGGCGATCGAAACCGTGGCTACGGAGGTGGTGGAACCGGCCAGCGACAGCGACGCCTACATCCTCTATCTGCCCGAGCCGTCCAGCGCGGCGGATTGCCTGACCTTGTTCGAAGAAGCGCTGGTGCCGGTGTGTGCGCCAAGCCTTGCGTTGGCGTCGCTGGAAGATCTTGCGAGCTTCGCCCTGCTGCACCGCTCGGCAGACAGGAATGACTGGAAGCATTGGCTGTCCGCCAATGGCGGCAAGTCGCTGGAGGAGTTTCGACACATTCCCTTCAACCTCGACGAACTGGCACTGGATGCCGCGGCGCGGGGACTGGGCGTGGCCATGACCGACATGACCCTGGCGGGCGAGTCGATTGAGCGTGGTGTATTGCACATCCCATTCGGCCAGCCGTTGAAAACCCGGGGGATTTATTCGCTGTGCCTGCAACCTTCAGCGGCGTCGCACCCGGCGTGCGAGTTGGTCATGCAGTGGTTTGCCGGACAGACCACACCTCTGTAGGAGCGAGCTCTGCTCGCGAAAAACCCACAGGCACCGCTGGGCATCAGGTTTCCCGCGTCATCGTTCACGACCGTCGCGAGCACGGCGGCCACCACCAATCCATTGTAGGAGCGAGCTCTGCTCGCGAAAAACCCAAAGGCACCGCTGGGCATCAGGTTTCCCGCGTTATCGTTCATGACCATCGCGAGCAGAGCTCGCTCCTACAGGGGTCCCATTCATTACAGCTTTGTAATCGAGTTGTCGGTCAGCTGTCCGGATCGCCTGGGTAACCTGAACTCACTGCCAGGCACCCCGCCGACAGACCTGAACAGAGAGACTCATCATGAAACTGTATCTCCTCGGTTTCGCCGCCCTCCTCGCCACCAGCTCGGCGTTTGCCGATACACAAAGCACCGCCCCTGTCATCCACGACAAGGACGCGGCCTTCGTCCACCTCGACGTGGCCAAAGTCGTGGGCCAAACCGACATTTCGCAACAATGCGGCATCGTCCCCGCGCAACTGAACTACCTCGACCACCAGGGCCGCCAGCATGAGCTGGACTATATGGTTCAGGGCAGCGGTTGCACCAACGAACATTGATCGTCATCCCTGCGTACCGGCGGATGATCGGGCTACACTGGCGGCACCGGCAGGCCGCTGTAGCCCGCCTGCGCGGAAGCGATTTTGCTGACCCCACACCTGGCAGAACCCCATGAACATCCTCGTAGTCGAAGACGAACCAAAGGCCGGTAACTACCTGCTCAACGGCCTGCAGGAGCTCGGCTACACCGTGAGCCTGGCCCGCGACGGCGTCGATGGCTTGCACCTGGCCCTGGAGCACGCTTTCGATGTGATCGTGCTGGACGTGATGATGCCGAAAATGGACGGCTGGGAAGTCCTGCGCCGCCTGCGCAAGGAAGCCGATACGCCGGTGCTGTTCCTCACCGCCCGCGACGACATCGCCGACCGCATCAAGGGCCTGGAACTGGGCGCCGACGATTACCTGATCAAGCCATTTTCTTTCGCCGAACTGGTGGCCCGCCTGCGCACATTGACCCGCCGTGGCCCGATCCGGGAAGAAGAGCAACTGCAGATCGAAGACCTGCAGATCGATGTGCTCAAACGCCGCGTCACCCGCGCCGGCATTCGCATCACCCTGACCAACAAGGAGTTCGCCCTGTTGCACCTGTTCGCCACGCATCAGGGCCAGGTGCTGTCGCGCTCGATGATCGCGTCACGGGTCTGGGACATGAATTTCGACAGTGACACCAACGTGGTGGATGTCGCGGTTCGCCGTCTGCGGCTGAAAATCGACGACCCGTTCCAGCTCAAGTTGATCCACAGCGTGCGCGGTATCGGCTACCGCTTCGATACCCAGCCATGAGCGCGCGCCTCTTGAACCGGGCAGCCGGTTGGCGTCACTCTCTGACACTGCGTCTGGCCCTGGTGTTTGCGCTGCTGGCATTTGTATCGCTGGCGGTGTTGGGCGTGGCGTTGTACCACGATCTGGAGCGCGAGCTGATCCGCCGTGACGATGCTGCGCTGGTGACCCGCATCGACCAGCTGCGCACCTTTCTTAATGACAGCAACACCGTGGAACTGATCCGCACCAAACCGGCGCTGTTTCAGAACATGCTAGGCAACCGCGAAGCGCTGCTGACCATCGGCGCCCCGGGAGAGCCACCGTTGCTGGTGGTCAACCCCGGCAACCTGCAAATGCCGGCCTTGCCGCCGATGCCCCTCGATCACCCCCTGACCCTCGGCGATGTTCAGCATTTGCCCACGTTCAATGGCGTGCCGTTTTCGGCCCTGGCGGCAACCATCGACTCCGGTGATCAGGGCAAGCTGCAAGTGCTCGCCGCCCGCCTGATGACAGAGCGCACCGCAGTGCTCGCAAGTTACAGGCTCAACGTCTACCTGTTCGCCAGTGTGGCGGCGATTCTGCTGGCGCTCTCCGGCTATGTGCTGGTGGATCGCGGCCTGCTGCCCGTGCGCCGTCTGGCCCGGCATGCCCAGGGCATCGGCGTCGGCAACCTTAACGAACGCCTCGACAGCCTGGGTGCGCCGCGGGAGTTGTTGCCGATGATCGATGCGTTCAACGCCATGCTCGACCGCCTGGGCAAGGGCTTCGTGCAGTTGGGTCAGGTTTCGACTGACATGGCCCATGAGTTGCGCACGCCGATCAACAACCTGCTCGGAGAAACCCAGGTCGCCTTGCAGCAGAACCGCAGCGTCGAAGCCTATCAACAACTGCTCGCTTCCAACGTCGAGGAACTGGAGCGTCTGGCGCGGATGCTCGACAACATGCTGTTTCTGGCCAGAACCGACCCGGCCAGTGCTCTGCGCCAACGCCAGGAACTGGACGCCGCCGATGAAATGGAACGCATGGCCGACTACTTCGAAGGGCTCGCGGCGGATGCCGGAATCCGCATCGATGCCCAGGGCAGCGGGATGATCTGGGCCGAACCGATGCTGCTGCGCCGTGCCATGGCCAACCTGTGTGCCAACGCAATCAAGTACGGTGCGCCCTGCTCCGAGTTGTACATCTGTGCCACGCCGGCAGCCGACGGCATCCGTTTGCTGGTCCGCAACCACGGCCAGACCATCCCCGCCGAACACCTGCCCAGGCTGTTCGAACGCTTCTACCGCGTCGATCAGTCCCGTGAACGCTCGGCTCAATCCAACGGCCTGGGCCTGTCGATCGTGGCGACGATCATGCAGCTGCACAACGGCGCGTATAGCGTCAGCAGTGCCGAGGGGTTACCTGCTTCGAGCTGTTTTTCCCGGCACGCCGACCAGGCGAATGATGCTTGTCCTCCTGCTTGATCGTTCCCACGCTCTGCGTGGTAACGCCTCAACGGACGCTCCGCGTTCGGCTCTTGGGACGCAGAGCGTCCCGGGCTGCATTCCCACGCAGAGCGTGGGAACGATCAGTAATGGCCAGTAAACCGACCAAAAACCCTCGACAACGCGAGTCATGACCTAACCTCATAGGCTGAGTAACTAACAACCCGTCGAGCACGCCTATGTGCAATGCATTGAGGTCAGTGATTTTCATCGTTTTGACGCTGTTCGGGCCGAGCGGCGCAATGCTGTCGGCGGCGCCAATACCCACCTCCCCTGCCGTCAGCGTCACGCCCGCTTCCGCAAGCATTACCGATAGCGATCTTGACGCGCTGCTCAACCAGCTCAACAGCCTCAAGCAGCAGATTTCCCAGGCCAGCAATTACAGTCAGCTGGGAGCCCGCAGGATCTGCTTCTGGCGCTGATACAGGAAATCGCTGGTCAGTCGGCATTGCTGTTGCCCGAACAGGCTCAATTGCAGGCGCAGTTGGGCGTGCTGGGCCCTGCACCCGCTGGCGAGGCTGCACAGGAGAAGTCCGATATTGCCTTGCAAAGGGTTGCTCTCATCGAGCAAAAGAATCAGATCGATAACAAACTCAAGACCCTGGCAGCGCTCAAAACCAGTGCCGCCGAGCTGCTGACCCAAATTCCGCCATCCGCCGCAGCCTGCTGGAAACCGAAGTGACCCAGCAGACCCACAGCATCCTGAACCCTTGGTTCTGGACGCCACTGTTCAATCCGCCAGCGGACGACCGGGAACGCCTGAGTGCATTCATCCAACAGATTAACGCCACGCTCGACGCGGCCTGGCAACCGGGTCAGCGCCTCTACACCAGTGTCTTGCTTGCGCTGGCCCTGGTCCTTTGGTTTGCCGGGCGCAGCCTGGCTGAGCGCGGGCTGACCTGGCTGTGCATTCATCGCATGCCCGAAGGTCGATTGCGGCGCAGTTCTCTTGCCTTGGCTTCGGTTCTCGCCACTGTCCTGGCGGCCTGGTTTGCCTTGCATCTGCTGTTTTTGCCATCACGCGCCAACTGCCGTTGACGCCGCAACTGGCGGGGTTTTCTCAGGACTTTGAAAAGATTGTTTATACCTGCGTGCTGATCACCGGGTTGAGCCGCGCACTCCTGTCCACGCAACACCCTTCGTGGCGGCTGCCGGCGATTGCCGACCCGGTGGCTCTGGCGATCAAGCCCTTCCCCATCCGCCTGGCCTGGGTGCTGCTGGTTCTGGTGGCGGTGGCGCAGATGACCAATGCCATTGGCATGAGCTCCCAGGTCGTGATCCCGGTCAGGGGTTTCGTCGCATTGGTCATTTCAGGGATGATCGGTGCGCTACTGTTGCGCGTCAGTAAAACCCGGCGGGCGCTGGTCGCGACCGGTGCTGTTGCCGAAGCGGGCACGACGCTGGCCGGCGTGATTTATGCTTTTGCCAGCGTTGCGGTGGTGATTTCCCTACTGGCGTTGCTGATTGGCTACGTGTCGATGTCGCGCTTCATCACTTACGAGCTGGTCTGGCTGTTCATCATCTTTTCCGGCTTCTATCTGCTGATCCAGCTGCTCAAGGATGGCTGCGAATACCTGTTTTCACCCCGACACTCCACCGGCAAGGCCCTCAAACAGTCGCTGGGCATTGGCGATGCGCGCCTGGAGCAGATTTCGATCATTTTGTCCGGCGTCGGTCGAGCCGCACTGTTACTGATCGGTTTCATCACGCTGTTGGTGGGTGGATTTGGATCGACGCTCGGACAACTGGCCACCAACATCCTGGCCATCCTCGGCGGCGACGGGCTGCGCAAACTGAACATAGTCCCGGGGAACCTGCTGCACGCTGTGTTCGCCCTGTTCCTCGGTATCTACCTGATCCGCGCGTTGAGGCGCTGGCTGGACAACGAGTTCCTGCCGAAAACGGAAATGGACCCTGGCATGTGTGCCTCGCTCAGCACGTTGTTCGCCAATATCGGCTATGCGCTGGTCATCCTGCTCGCGCTGTCATCGCTGGGGGTGAAATGGACCAATCTGGCCTGGATCGTCAGTGCCTTGTCGGTGGGATCGGTTTCGGCTTGCAAGAGATCGTCAAGAACTTCGTCTCCGGCCTGATCCTGCTGACCGAACGCCCAGTGAAAGTCGGCGACCTGATCAGTATCAGCGGAGTGGAGGGCGACATCCGCCGGATTAACGTGCGGGCCACCGAAATTCAACTGGCCGACCGCTCGATCGTCATCGTGCCCAACTCGCAACTGATCTCGCAGAACCTGCGCAACGTCACCCTCGGCGGCAGCGCCCAAGGGGTGGCGACACTCGAACTGATGTTCCCGCTGGACATTGACCCGGAGCAAGTACGCAACCTGCTGTTCGACACCTACACCGAGCACGAATCCATCCTCGATAAACCGGCTCCGTACGTGCGTTTCAGCCAACTCAAACCCGAAGGCATCACCTTGACCATCACCGGTTATGTCGACAGCCCGCGCACGGTCGGTGCGATCAAGAGCGAGCTGCTGTTTGAAATCCTCAAGCGGCTGGGTGCCGCCGGCATTGAACTGGCGAAACCACCGCCTGCGGCGTGATGCAAATCCCTGGCGCTTTCTGCGATCCCCTGTAGGAGCGAGCTTGCTCGCGATGGACGTCAACGATAACGCGTGCTGTCTTAATGAGCGCGTTGCCCAGACATTTTTCGCGAGCAAGCTCGCTCCTACAGGTCACTCAACTCAGTGGGCGATGCACACCGACTTGAGCTCGGTGTAAGCCTCGATCACCGCGCGACCAAACTCGCGGCCCATGCCCGATTGCTTGACCCCACCGAACGGCATCGCCGGGTCGAGTAGCACGTGGGCGTTGACCCACACCGTGCCGGCTTCGATGCGTGGCACCAGGTTCATCGCCTTGCTCAGGTCGTTGGTCCACAGGCTGGCGGCCAGGCCATAGCGGTTGTCGTTGGCCAGGGCGATTACCGCGTCCTCATCGTCGAACGGCATCACGCCCAGCACCGGACCGAACACTTCTTCGCGGGCCACGGCCATGCTGTGGTCGATATCGGCGAGGATCGTCGGTTGCACGAAGAAGCCGTCGCCTTCCAGCAACTCACCACCGGCCACCACCCGCGCGCCTTCGCGGCGGGCCAGTTCGATGTGCTTGAGTACGCTCTGCTGTTGCTTGCGCGACACCAGCGGGTTGATCGCCGCTTCACAGTTCATGCCGGCACCGATCGGCATGGCCGATACCGCCGCCGCCAGCGCTTCAACGAATTGGTCGTGGATCGAGCGGTGCACATAGAAGCGCGACGCTGCGGCGCAGACCTGGCCGTTGTTCAGCAGGCCACCGAGAATCGCGCCTTGAACGGCTTTTTCGATGTCGGCATCGGCGAGCACGATCATCGGGTTCTTGCCGCCCAGTTCCAGCGAGAAGCGCGTCATGTTTTCCATGCACGCCACGCCGACGCTTTTGCCCACGGCGGTGGAACCGGTAAAGGACACTTTGCTCACCAGCGGGTGTTGGGTCAGCACGCCGCCAACCGAAGCACCGCCGCCAGTAACGACGTTGAACACGCCCGCCGGAATGCCCGCTTCGAGAGCCAGTTCGGCCAGACGCATGGCGGTCAACGGGGTTTCCATCGCTGGTTTGATGATCACCGTGCAACCGGTTGCCAGTGCTGGCATCAGCTTCCACGCGGCGATCAGCAGCGGGAAATTCCACGGCACGATACCGACCACCACACCTACCGGCTCACGCTTGGTGAATGCGGTGAATTTCGCGCCAGGCGGCAGCGGAATCGACACATCGAAGGTCTGCCCTTCGATCTTGGTCGCCCAGCCGGACATGTAGCGCATGAACTCCACGGTCGCGTTCAAATCCAGCGCACGGGCCATATTGATCGACTTGCCCTGGCTCAGGGTTTCCAGTTGCGCCAGCTCTTCGGCGTGCTCTTCCACCAGGCGGGTGAAATTGAGCAGGATGCGTTCGCGGTCGGCTGGACGCAGCGCGGACCAGACGCCGGACTTGAACGCTTTGTGCGACGACTGCACAGCGCGCTCGACGATTTCCAGCGGCGCATCCAGGGTTTCGCACAGGGTCTGCCCGGTGGCCGGGTTGACCACGGCAATGCTTTCGCCTTCGGCAAACACCCACTGACCATCGATAAAGCAGCCGTGACGGCGTTCGAGGAATGCAGCAACCTGCGGCAGAATTTCAACGTTGCTCATAAATCACCTTTCGTTCATTCAAATGTAGGAGCCGGCTTGCTGGCGAAAGCGTCCCTTCGGGAGGTGCAAGACTCAAAATTGCCTTCGCTGGCAAGCCAGCTCCTACAGGGGTTGGTTGGTCAAGCGCGTGTGTCAGCCGTAAACCGGCCGCTTAGTGTTGTTCTTTGAGGTAGCACACGACCGCCTGACGATCGTCGGCGGAGGCCAGGCCCATGTAGGGCATGTAGGTGCCGGGCACATAGGCCTGGGGTTGAGTGATCAGTTGCTCGATGTTCTCGGCTTGCCAGTCAATGTTTTTGGTGCGCATCGCCTGGGAATAGTTGAAGCCTTCCAGCGAACCGGACTTGCGCCCGACCACACCCGCCAGGTTCGGCCCCATCATCCCGGCCATGCCCTTGCTCACCGAATGGCAGACCCCGCATTCATTGGCGAACACTTCGGCGCCACGGCTCTGAACCGGTGCGCAATCGGCCGCCACGGCGGCTTGCGCCAAGGTGAAAGACAACAATCCTAAGAGGGGCAAACGCAGGGCGGTAAACATAGGAAACGACCTTGAAAATCCACGCGCTCGCAAACAAACGAACGCCAACACAGAAAGCGCCAGGGCAACGGTGCCCTGGCAGGTTGGCAAGGATTGTCGGTCGTCGGTGAAATGCAGGGTTTGCCCTGCGTGCCAGTTGTGTTGGCGGTTCTGCCAAATCACACATCCTCTGTAGGAGCGAGCACGCTCGCGATGATCGTTAACGAAAACACGGGGGTCCTGAATGCCCCGCGTAATCGTTGACGTCCATCGCGAGCATGCTCGCTCCTACAGAATGGTGGGCGCCATCACCCTGCCATGCAATCTGGCATGCACAACCAACTAATTGGCAACCACGCAAAAGGGCAGATGCAAACCGTTCCTTAGTATCTAAAAAGACCGCAAACCTGCGCCTAAGAACAAAAACGGATGTCATGCCATGCTCAAGTCCCCCTTGCTTCGACTTTCCACGCTCGCGCTGATGATCAGCGCCGGGCAGGCCGGAGCCTACGAACTCTACTCCGACAGCGACACTCATCTGAACGCCACGCTGGAAGCGGTTTTCGGCATTTTCCACAGCCAGGAAAACTACGCCCTGTCGGGTCGTCTCGACGAAGGTTCGTCGTCGTGGCGCGAGGGTTACATCAAGTACGGCCTGGCCTTCGACAAGGGCCTGGCCGGTGCCGGTACCACTTACGGCGCGGCGAATCTGCTCAGCTCCGGGACCAGGGGCGATGGCGATGCTGCGGGCTTCAGCGACGGCACGGAACGCACCACCAAATTTGAAGATGCGTACCTCGGCTGGCGCTCATCCGACCTATTCCCGGTGCTGGGCAAGGACGGCATCGACCTGTCCTTCGGCCGCCAGAACATTGTGGTCGGCGACGGTTTCCTGATTGATGGCGACGCGCTGAACATGGGCAAAGGCCTGGCCGACGGTGAGTTCAACCGTGGCGGCGCCTACTGGCTGGCTGCGCGCAAGGCCTTCGACGAGACCGCCGTGTTGCGCATCGGCGGCAAGGAAGGCTGGCGTGGCGACCTGATGTGGTTGAAATCCGACAACCGCGCCCAGGCCAAGACCGAAATGTACGTCGGCACCCTGGAGCACGTGTCCGAGGCCGGTACGGTCGGCCTGACCTATATCGACACCACCAACGTCGACGAGCAATTCGCCTCGCCGATTCAGCTTGAACGCGACGGCATGAAGACCTACAGCCTGCGCGCCACCGGCAACGCCGGGGTGAAAGATTTGTTCCTCTCCGGCGAATACGCCAAGCAGGACAAACCTCACACCTCCAACGAAGACGCCTGGTACCTGGAAGCTGGCTGGACCTTCTCCAACGTGGCCTGGTCGCCGTATGTCAGCTACCGCTACAGCCGTTTCTCTGAAAACTACGACACGCTGTTCTACGGTTTCAGCCGTGGCTTCGGCACTTGGTTCCAGGGTGAGGTGGCGGGCAACTATGCCGGTCCTTTCAACTCCAACTCGCGCATCCAGCAAGTCAAGTTCAGCGTCGCGCCGCTGGAGAACCTGAACGTGGGTTTGATGCACTTCAACTACGACACCATCGACCGCGATCTGGGCAATACCGATGGCCACGAAACGGACCTGTATGCCGAATGGCACGTTAACGACCACCTGACCATCATGCCGCTGATCGGCCTGTTCCAGCCGGACAAGAGCGCTGATCAGGGTGGTACCCAGTTGGGCAACAACGACAAGAACCTCTACAGCCAGGTGGTGTTCGCCACGACTTTCTAAGTCCCACGCAAACCCTGTAGGAGCGAGCCTGCTCGCGAAAAATGTCTGGGCAACGCGTTCATTCAGACAGCACGCGTCATCGTTGACGTCCATCGCGAGCAAGCTCGCTCCTACAGGGATCGGGTTCGCTTCCAGGAAAAAGGCATTTCCCATGCAGAAAAAATTTCTGACGATCCAGAGCAAGATCGCCCTGCTCGCCGGTCTCTGCCTGCTGTTGGTGGTAGGGCTGCTGATGAGTCTGTCGCTTTATCAGACGCATAAAAGCAGCCAGCAAGTGGCGCAGGCCAGCAGCGAAATGCTCGCCGATGCGGGCAAGGAACACATGCAGGCGTTGGGCAAAGTGCAGGCGATGCAGGTGCAACGCACCTTCATGCAGACCCACGAATTCGGCCAGGGGTTATCGCGATACTTACTCTATCTGCGACAACTCCAGCACCAGGGGACGCTGACCCGCCAACAACTGCGCCAGGAGCTCAGTACCCAGCTTCATCAGGCCCTGATCGACAAGCCCGACCTGCTCGGGCTTTACGTCATTTTTGAACCCGATGCGCTGGACGGTGCCGACGCAAGCTTCGCCGACAAGGCAGACCTTGGCAGCAACGAAACCGGACGCTTCTCGCTGTATTGGGTACAGAGCAAACCCGGTGAACTACAGGCGGTGATCGGCGACGAAGGCCTTCTCAAAAACACCGAGCCGGGACCGAGCGGCGCGCCGTACAACGCCTTCTACACCTGCGCCCGCGACACCCGTCAGGCCTGCGTGCTGGAGCCCTACTTCGACGAGGCGTCCGGCAGTCGCAAACTGGTCACCAGCGTCGCTTTCCCGCTGCTGGAAAACGGCAAAGTCATCGCCGTTGTCGGCCTCGACATCAACCTCGCCGCACTGCAAAAGAACAGTGAAGCCAGTGCGCTGCAACTGTTCGATGGCCATGGCCAGATCAGCATCGTCAGCCCCCGTGGCGTGATCTCCGCCAACAGTCAGGACGTCAGTCGGCTCGGCCAGCCGATGGACAGCGCCGAGGTGATGGACGCGCTGCGTCGGGGTTTGGGCCAAGGCCAATCGAAGGTGTTTGTCGATCCGCAGCAGATCAAAGTCCTCGAACCGCTGGCACCGATTGCCGGCGCCACGCCCTGGGGTGTGCTGGTGGGCGTGCCGCAGGAGGTGCTGCTGGCACCGGTCACCACGCTGCAAAAGGAACTCGACGCCCAAGGCGTGCAAAGCACCGCGCTGGAACTGCTGCTCGGTGGCGGCTCGGCCCTGCTCGGACTGCTGCTGATTTGGTACACCGCGCAGCGCATCACCCGGCCACTGCAAGTGCTGACGCGGGTCATGGAGGATATTTCCCTCGGCGAAGGTGACCTGACGCGGCGCCTACAAGTACAGTCGCGGGATGAAATCGGGCAGTTGGCGACGGCATTCAACCGGTTTGTCGAGCGCATCCATCAGTCGATACGCGAGGTGTCGTCGGCAGCTCTTGGCGTCAACCAAGGCGCACGCCGCGTATTGGACGCATCCAACTCATCGCTGAGCAATTTCGACGATCAATCCGCCCGCACCAACAGCGTGGCCGCCGCGATCAACCAGTTGGGCGCTGCTGCTCAGGAGATTGCTCATAACGCCAGCGATGCTTCCCATCAGGCCTCCGCCGCCCGGCAACAAGCCGAAGACGGTCGCCAGGTGGTGCAGCGCACGATTGAGGTGATGAACGAACTGTCCGGCAAGATCAGCGCATCGTGCGCCAACATCGAAGTACTCAACGACAAGACCGTGAACATCGGGCAGATCCTCGAAGTGATCAAGGGCATCTCCCAGCAGACCAACCTGCTAGCGCTCAACGCCGCCATCGAAGCAGCCAGGGCCGGTGAAGCCGGTCGTGGATTCGCGGTGGTGGCCGACGAGGTGCGCAGCCTGGCCGGGCGCACGCAGGCCTCGGCGCTGGAGATCCAGCAGATGATCGAGGAACTGCAAGTGGGCGCCCGCAATTCGGTCACCACCATGACCGAGAGCCAGCAACACAGCGAACAAAGCGTCAACATCGCCAACCTCGCCGGCACCCGCTTGGGCAGCGTGACCCAGCGCATCGGCGAGATCGACAACGTCAACCAGTCGGTTGCCGCCGCCACCGAAGAACAAACCGCCGTGGTCGAGGCCTTGAACGTCGACATCACGCAAATCAACACCCTCAACCAGCAAGGCGTGGAAAACCTGCAATCGACGTTGCGGGCGTGTACTGCGCTGGAGCAGCAAGCTGGGCGGTTGAATCAGTTGGTGGGGAGTTTTCGGCTCTGAGGGTGCTGGTGGCTGATGGACCGCCATCGCGAGCAGGCTAGCTCCTACAGTTAATCGACGTTGAGGCCGCTGTAGGAGCGAGGCTTGCCCGCGAAGAGGCCAGCACATCAAGCCTCTTTGGTGCCAGACATACCGCCTTCGCGGGCAAGCCTCGCTCCTACGGTGGATCGTTGTCGTACACAAACGCTGTGTTCGCTGTAGATCCTCCTTAGGCGCTTGCAGGCAACGGGGGTCAGCACAATTCAAGATCAATTTTTGAGGTTACGCGTCGGGTTGATCCATCCTGTAACCCGCGCCTGGCGCACCTTCATGTAGGGCCGCCTGAATTCGCGCATACAGCGCATTCGCCTCAGCAGTAGTAATCGAGCGCGAACAATCACGCAGTACAACGCGCAGAAGCACATTTTCCTGACCGGGCAAAAGCCCAAGGCGCTCAATTGCCTGCACGGGCAATTCTGAGCACTGCCAACGCCCCTTGATCTCCATCTCTTCAATCCAGTCAGAACAATCGCCAGCAGCTAACAACATCCTTTCGGTCAATACCTCTTCGCTTAAACCCGGCGCAATAGCCAAGGAAATATCACGAGCAATGGAAGGCAGCCGTGATACAGCAGTCCATGGGTTCAAATCATGCATCTGCGCCTGCACTCGTTCGTTCTGGTCTCGTAACAAGCGAATATCCGGGATTCCCTTGCGCAGCATGGTCAGGCGATCCAACCCCATTCCTAACGCCAGCCCTCCATGAAGCACGGGATCTATCTTCAACCGCTCCAACAAGGATCTCGCAATTCGCCCGCACTCCAGCACCTCAACTGCGGCGCCGTCATTCAACACATTAACTTCGATCCCGCCCTCCGTGTAGTGATGCGGGCTATCACTGTAGATCCAGGATTTATCAGGCACGGCTGATTTGAGGATATCGCCGACTAAACGCAACAAGTGATCATGCGTCGCCAACTCTGGATCACCTAGCACCCAGATATCCATTTGATGCGGTTCCGCACAATGCCAACGGTCCCGGCTATCGCGGCGAAAGGTAATACCGGGTGCGGCTAACAATATCGTCTCTCCCGCTTGTCGTACCTTAGCTGCACGTTGAAGCGCGGCTGGAATTTGACTGGTGGTTTGCGTTCGCAACAATGAAAACTCGTCGACCCAGCGCGTGTGTGCGCTCCCAAGCGTAACTTCTGATGGGTCATAACCGAGCAAACCGTAATTTTCTTCAGCGGATACAACTCGCGGCCCAGACTGAATTTGGGCATGCGGCCAACCTCTATCAGTCAATCCCTGAAGAACCTCCTTCAACAGTAACCGAACGGCGTGATCAGGAGCCGCGGCCTCAGTTAGATCAGCCAGTAACAGAGCTTGATCCAGTGCACTGTCTGTTATCTCTTTCGTTGAAGATGTGTCCATATTCTTCCTCACCTGAATCCAGAAAATACGATGTCGACACAGTACACAGCCGTTGGCATGTAAAGCCGTAGCGCTAGAAAAATCAGAACGAGCTGACAGCTCGCTCCTACGGGGTCAAGGGCTCAACTTGGCACCCACAACCAACCACATGGCATGCACACAAACATGCCCCGCCGCGCCCCGCGCGTAGTATCGAAGCGCAAAGCAACGCTGAACCCCCTCCATTTCTCACTAAAACAATAAATCGGCCTTCGGGCCGCGGGAGACTTCTGTGCTCAAGAAAAGTGCGCTGGGCTGGCCAAAGATTGCCGGCCTTGGAATTGCGTTGGTGGTGGCCGGGCAGTTTTCCGGCTGGAACTTTGGGCTGGCGGCCGGTGGCTGGTTGAACATGCTGATCGCCACTTTGTTGATGGCGCTGCTCTGCGGAGGCCTGGCGTTGTGTGTGGCGGAATTGTCCACGGCGCTACCCAGTGCTGGCGGTGTGTTTGTCTATGCACAGAGCGCGTTTGGGCCGTTCGTGGGTTATCTGGTGGGCGTCGCCTGTGCGCTGGCGTTGACCATCGGCACCGGCGCGGCGGCGACGTTCATTTGCGCCTACACCGAGTCGATCTTCGGCTTCGGTGGCTGGCCAGTGAAAATCGCGCTCTTCGTCATCATCGTCGGCATCCACCTGCGCGGCGTCGGTGAGGCCATGGGCCTGACGTTCATTGCCGGCGTGATCGCCGTCGTCGCACTGCTGACTTTCGGCGTGGCCATGGCGCCCCATGTCGAACTGGCCAACTTGCTGGCGTTGCCGGCCAATGTCGCCACCCCCGTCAGCCTCGGTGGCATCTTCGCCTGCGTGCCGTTCGCGATCTGGCTGTTCATCACCGTCGAGCAAACAGGCTCGGCGGCGGAAGAAGCCGAGAACCCGGGCCGCACCATGCCGCGCGGCATTTTGGCTGCAATTGGCACCTTGTTGGTCACCGCCTTAGTGGTACTGGTGTGTGCGCCGGGCGCCGGTGGTGTTGAACTGGTGGGCAGCGCAGGCGACCCGCTGTACGCCGCGATGTCCAGCAACAGCGCCTTCGGTGAAGGCTCGTGGCTGGCCAAGGTGATTGGCTGCGGTGGCGTGTTCGGTTTGATCGCCACCTTCTTCTCGCTGGTCTATGCGGCGTCCCGGCAACTGTTCGCCATGGCTCGCGACGGCCTGTTTCCGCAATGGCTGGGCAAGACCGGAAAACGCGGTACGCCGTACCCGGCACTGCTGCTGATCGGCGCC
The DNA here is from genome assembly GCF_002277815.1 of Pseudomonas sp. ERMR1:02. Lineage (GTDB taxonomy): Bacteria > Pseudomonadota > Gammaproteobacteria > Pseudomonadales > Pseudomonadaceae > Aquipseudomonas. Next base: position 21,752 of record NZ_NKJI01000021.1, on the reverse strand, counting down.
ATCGGCCTGCCGTTGTCCGCTATTGACCCGGCCACGGTGATGCTCGCAGTCGTGCTGCTGCTCAACGTTTGCTACCTGTTCATTTTCGGTGCGTACCTGCGCATCAAAAGCAGCCAGCCCGACCTGCCACGTCCTTTCCGCCTGATCGGCGGAAAAGTGGTCGCCTGGCTGGGTCTGACCCTGACGCTGGTGGTGGTCGCCGCCTGCTTCCAGCTTGACCTGACGATGCTGATCGCCCTCGGCGTGACCTTCGCCCTGTGCATTTTCAACTTCCTCCTGCGCACTCGCCGCACCTCCATCATCGAGGCTCCAGACCATGCCTGACACTCTCCTGCAACGCCGCCACCGCGTACTCGGGAGCGCTTCACCGCTGTTCTACGACAAACCCTTGCACCTTGTGCGCGGCGAAGGCGTCTGGTTGTTCGACGTCGATGGTCGCCGCTATCTGGACGTGTACAACAACGTGCCTTGCGTCGGTCACTGCAACCCGCATGTGGTCGAGGCGATGCACCGCCAGGCGTCCACGCTGAACATCCACACCCGCTATCTCGATGAGCAAGTGGTGCGCTACGCCGAGCGCCTGACAGCGACCTTCGCCCAGCCGCTGGACACTGCAATGTTCACCTGCACCGGCACCGAAGCCAATGAACTGGCGCTGCGCCTGGCGCGTTTCGCCAGCGGTGGCACCGGGATCATCGTCAGTGACTACAACTACCACGGCAACTCGGCGTCGCTGGCCGAGGTGACCACCGCCCTGCCCTCGCCGGAACCTTTCGCCGCCCACGCCCGTGCCGTGCCGATTCCGTGCCTGTACCGGGCACCGGCGGGCACCAGCGAAGCGCAACTGGCGCAGGAGTACGCAGCCAATGTCGCCGCCGCAATCGCCTCGATGCAGGCCCAGGGGGTTCGTCCGGCGGCGCTGTTGATCGACACTTTGTTCGCCAATGAAGGCTTGCCGCGGGTGCCGGCCAGTTTCGTCGCCAAAGCCGCAGAGCTGATCCGCGCGGCTGGCGGTCTGTTCATCGCTGACGAAGTGCAGTCCGGTTTCGGCCGTACCGGCGAGCATCTGTGGGGGCATCAGGCCCATGGTGTGACGCCGGACATCGTCACCCTCGGCAAACCCATGGGTAACGGTTATCCGCTGGCCGGGTTGATCACCCACAAGGCGCTGGTCGAATCGTTCGGCCGCAACGCCATGTACTTCAACACCTTCGGCGGCTCGCCGGTGGCGGCAGCGGTGGGCATGGCGGTGCTGGACGAAATTGAAGAAAGGCAACTTCTGCGCAATGCGCAAGACGTCGGCGCCTACGTACAACAACGCCTTCAGGTGCTGGCGGAGAAGCATTCGATCATTGGCGATGTGCGCGGCAAAGGCTTGTTCTTTGCCATGGAACTGGTGCGCGACCACGCCAGCAAGGAACCGGCCGGGCTGGAGGCGCGCAAGGTGGTCAACGACATGCGCGACAACGGTGTGCTGATCAGCAAGATCGGCGCCGGCGATAACATTCTCAAACTGCGGCCGCCGCTGGTGTTCGGCCGTGAACACGCCGACCTGTTTGTCGACTCCCTGGACCAGGCACTGAGTGCAATTTGAGGATCTGCCATGACTGAATTTCACGCTTTGAGCCATGACCAGCAGATCGCTCGTTTGCACGATCTGGCACGCCACGCCCTGCAACACTGGGAAGGCGATTTCGCAGACATCGAACTGGTCAAATTCCGCGAGAACGCCGTGTTCTCCGCCCGCCGTCACGATGGCCAGCGCGTGGCCCTGCGCATCCATCGCAACGGCTATCACTGCGAAGCGGCGCTGCGCTCGGAACTGCAATGGATGGAGGCGCTGGAAAGCGCCGGGATTACCGTGCCGCAAATCATCCGCGCCCGGGACCTGCGGCATTTGATTGAGGTGCGCCACGCCGAGGTCGGCGAGCGCCATGTCGATATGCTCGCCTGGTTACCGGGCGCGACGGCGGGCACCTCCGAGGCCGGGGTGCAGGCCGATACCGAAATCGATTTTCTGTTCAACGAGGCCGGGGCGATTGCGGCGCGCATTCACCTGCATTCGGCACAGTGGCAACAGCCGGACGAATTCATCCGGCATGCCTGGGATGAGGAAGGCTTGATTGGAGCGAATCCATTCTGGGGACGTTTCTGGGAACTGGACCAACTCAGCGACAACCAGCGGGACCTGCTGCTACAGGCTCGACGCCAGGCGCGACGGGACTTGCGTCAATACGGCCGGCACCTGCACAACTTCGGCATGATCCACGCCGACCTGGTGCCGGAGAACCTGCTGATCGAAGGCCCTCAGCTGCGCCTGATCGACTTCGACGACGCCGGTTTTGGCTGGCACATGTTCGAGTTGGCCACTGCGCTGTACTTCTGCCTGGATGACCCGCGTTATGAGCAGATCAAGGCTGCACTGCTTGAGGGTTACCACGCAGTCAAGCCGCTGACCGAGGCGGATCGGCAGACGCTGGCGCTGTTTTTGATGCTGCGCGGTACCACGTACCTGGGCTGGATTCATACCCGCCAGGGCACGCAAACAGCGATTGAAATGGCACCGATGCTGATTGAGCGGGCTTGCAGGTTGGCTGGGGAATACCTACAGCAGTAAAGAGTTCCACCCTCAACCGCTGCCTCACCACTGATCGTTCCCATGCTCTGCGTGGGAATGCCTCAACGGACGCTCTGCGTTCGGCTCTTGATTTGGGACGCGGAGCGTCCCGGGTTGCATTCCCACGCGGAGCGTGGGAACGATCAGCTTGCGGGTTGGTTCGGAATTTCTCCAGCAGTAAAGAGCTCCACCCTCAACCGCTGCCTCACCACTGATCGTTCCCATGCTCTGCGTGGGAATGCCTCAACGGAAGCTCTGCGTTCGGCTTTTGATTTGGGACGCGGAGCGTCCCGGGCTGCATTCCCACGCGGAGCGTGGGAACGATCAGCTTGCGGGTTGGTTCGGAATTTCTCCAGCAATAAAGAGTTCCACCCTCAACCGCTGCCTCACCACTGATCGTTCCCATGCTCCGCGTGGGAATGCCTCAACGGACGCTCTGCGTTCGGCTTTTGATTTGGGACGCGGAGCGTCCCGGGCTGCATTCCCACGCAGAGCGTGGGAACGATCAGCTTGCGGGGTTGGTTCGGGAATTTCTCCAGTAGTAAAGAGTTCCACCCTCAACCGCAGCCTCACCACTGATCGTTCCCATGCTCCGCGTGGGAATGCCTCAACGGACGCTCTGCGTTCGGCTCTTGATTTGGGACGCGGAGCGTCCCGGGCTGCATTCCCACGCAGAGCGTGGGATCGATCAACAGGGGGTGGGTTCAGCAGACCGCGCTTGCATGCTCCAGCCGATGAAACAACCGATTGAAATACACCAGGCTATCGCGTGGCTCGCGCACCCCAACCTTCGTAAGTTCCACAAACATCACCGAATGCGAACCCACTTCCTTGCACTCGCTGATCCGCCCTTCCAGCTGCACCAGTGCATCGCGCAGCACCGGCACATCAGCAGCACCCTCGTCCCACAGGTCCCAGGCAAAGCGTTCGGCCATAGGCACTTTGGTCATGCCGGCGAAGTGACGGGCCAGTTCTTCCTGCTCGCCGCACAGCACGTTGACGCACAGCCGGCCGTTGGTGCGGAACACGTCGTGGGTGGCGCTGTTGCGGTTGACGCACACCAGCACGGTGGGCGGCGAGTCAGTTACCGAGCACACGGCGCTGGCGGTGATGCCGCAACGACCGCCAGGGCCGTTGGTGGTGATGATGTTCACCGCGGCCGGCAGTTGCGCCATGGCGTTGCGAAAGTCGATTTGCTGCTGGCTCAGGTCGGCCATGTCGATGCCCCTTCCTTCAGGAGGACCGCTTTGATGCGGCCCGTAGGTGATGGAACAAGACTAAGGCCCCACGCTGCGCGCAACCATTCTGACGATCCCCACGCCGAGGTAGGCTTTCCGCTAGTCGACTAGGTGGTTTCTTTATCGCAAGGGCCCGCCGCAGTGGGTATTCTGCTAGTCAGCCGCGCGTGCTCGCGCGCGAAAACAACAATTAGAAATTTTCGTGGCAGCCCCTGATGCAAACCCGCAAACCGATTGTTTACATCGTTGACGACGACAAAGACCTGCGCACTTCGCTGGCCTGGTTGCTGGAGTCGGTCAGCGTGCAGGCGCAGTGCTTTGCCGGCGCCGAAGAGTTCCTCAGTCAATACGATCCCAAGCAACCGGCCTGCCTGGTGCTGGACGTGCGCATGCCGGAAACCAGCGGTTTCCAGTTGCAGGAAATCCTCAACCAGCGCGGCAGCACCTTGCCGACCATTTTTGTCTCGGCCCATGGCGATATTCCGATGTCGGTGACGGCGATGAAGAACGGCGCGCTGGACTTCGTCGAGAAGCCCTACAACCCGCAGCAGATGATCGACCGCATCCAGGCAGCGCTTAAGACCGCGGTGCACGCCCAGGCCGATCAGGAGCAGCGCCAGAACCTGCAAGGCAAACTGGCCCTGCTGACCAGCCGCGAGCGCGAGGTGTTGATGCTGGTGATCGATGGCAAGGCCAGCAAGGTGATCGCCCGGGAGCTGAATATCAGCGTGAAAACCGTTGATGTGCACCGCACCAAGATCAAGGAAAAGATGGGCGTGACCAGCATCGCGATGCTGGTGCGCGAGGTCTTGCATTTGCCGGCTGAAGAGCCGGTGCGGCATTGAGAGGGCTGCTAGAGGTCTAGCTCTTCAGGGATCTTGAGGCGCCTTCGCGGGCAAGCCTCGCTCCTACAGGGATCAGTGCCATACACAAATGTTGTGTTCACTGAAGATCCCTGTAGGAGCGAGGCTTGCCCGCGAAGAGGCCAGCACTTTCAATATCAATTCTGGCTATAACGCTTGCGATACGCACCCGGCGACACACCAAAGCGCGATTTGAACGCCGAGGAGAAGTAGCTGGAATCGGAGAAGCCCCAGGCGTAACACAGCGCCGACAGCTTCTGCTCGACATCCGAGCGGCGCAGGTTTTGCGCGCAGAAGTCCAGGCGACGGTGCTTGATGTACTGCGCCACCACCAGCCCACGCTTGGAAAACATCCGGTACAACCCACGCACCGAAACCCCTACCTCGCGAGCAATCAGCTCGGGGCAGAGTTCTTCTTCGCTGATGCGTTCGTCGATGAACGCGATGATCTTGCGAAACTGCCGTTCGTGGGCATCGCCACCGTTGTCGCGGGCGCTGACACCCGGCAACAGCAGGCTGACCAATGCGTCGAGCACGGCTTCGCTTTCCTGCATCTCCAGCCCTTCTTGCTGACGGGTTTCCAGCACCAGCCTGTTGGCCATCGCCGCCAGCGGGCTATTGGCGCCGATGCGCGTGGCGCAATTGACCGCCGTGAAGTGCGAGCCACGCTCGACCACCTGACGTGGCAGGATCAGCGACAACTGTCGGGAATCGTCGTTGTAGGTCATGTCGCTCGGGCGGCTGGCGTCTATCAGGGCGATGTCGCCACAGCCCAGTAGCGCACGGTTGTCGCCCTGCTCCAGCTGCGAACTGCCGCGCATCTGGAACACCGCGTAGAAATGGCCGTCGCTGCTGACGCTGACATCCTTGCTGCTGCGGTACAGGTGCACGTGTGCCATGTCGACCACACTGAGCTTGATCGCGCCGCTGCGAAACTCCGCCAGTTCGCCATAGAAATCGGTATCCAGCGCGCGTGCGTCGAATCGCCCGCAAGCCTGGTTAACCTGGCTCAGCCAACTTTCGAAGGCCTCATTGCGCACCGCCGATGCTGTAATCATGTCCGCATAGCCTCACGTGTTTTTGTTGTTATTTTTCGGCCGCTTCGTCGAGCGGCTCGCTAAAAATGATTCGTACTCCAGCCGTCTCCTCCCTGACGGCCGCCGGGCGCCCATTCAACAGGCTCCGGCGTCGGCTTTCCAGCGTTGAAAGCGCTTAAATGTCCAATACCAGACGAGCGGAAAGCGCCCGTGAAACGCAGGCGCAAATCTGCTTGTTGGAAGCCTTTTCCTTGTTCGACAAACAGTTGTCGCGGTGCTCCGGCACGCCGTCCAATACCTCGACTATGCAGGTGCCGCAGATGCCTTCGCGGCACTCGGTGTCGATGTCGCAACCGTGGGCCTGCAACACATCCACCAGGCTGGTGTTGGCCGGCACGTGTAGCACTACGCCGGAGCTGGCCAGCTCCACTTCGAAACCACCGCTCGGGGCACTATTGGCCGCGGGATCGGCCGCGAAGTGCTCCAGGTGAATGGCGTCGGCCGAACGGCTGCGCGCCGCTACCTCCACCACTTTGTTCATAAACGGCGCCGGGCCGCAGGTGTAGACATGGGCTGCGCTGCCGGCACAGTTCAGGCATTCGCTCAGTGCGGCGTCCAGGTCGCCCGGTTCGACACCGTAGTGGAACTGCACATGGTCGGCAAAATTCGCCGCCAGCAGTTCGGTGAACGCGGCGTACTCTGCCGAGCGGGCGAAGTAATGCAGGCGATACGGCTGGCCGTTTTCCGCCAGTCGATAGGCCATGCTCAGCAGCGGCGTCACACCGATGCCCGCGGCGAATAGCACGTGTTCGGTGGCCGTTTCATCAAGGCGGAAGAGATTGCGCGGCGCGCCCATCTCCAGCTCCATGCCCTCTTCTACCTGCTCGTGCAGGGCCAGCGAGCCACCGCGCGACAGAGCTTCTTTCTTCACCGCTACCAGATAGGCGCGACGATCCTGGGGCGGGCTGCACAGGGAGTATTGGCGGGTCACGCCGGTCGGGCCGGTGAGGTCGACATGGGCACCCGGTTCATAGGTGTCGAGCGGCTGGCCGTCACTGCGCACGAGGCGAAAGGAACGGATATCCAGCGCTTCGTCGACGATCCTTTCGATCTTCACCTTCATCATTGCATCACCTGAATACTTGTTTTTGTTTAACGGTAAAGGCTCGGCTGCCCCCCTGTAGGAGCGAGCATGCTCGCGATGAACCTGAGGTCGCCACGGGGTGCCAGGTTTCCAGCGTCATCGTTGACGACCATCGCGAGCATGCTCGCTCCTACAAGGGGCGTGTCCTGCCATGTTCAGCGCATGAACAAGCCGCCGTTGATGTCCCAGCACGCACCGGTTACGGAGGTGGCGTGTTCGGCGATCAACAACAGGACGCTGTCAGCGATGTACGATGGGTCACCGAGAGTACCGGCCGGGATCATTTTCATAATCTGCTCCAGACGCTCCGCAGGCACGGTTTCGCGCACCACCGGTAGGTCCAGCGGACCTGGCGAAATGCTGTTGACCGTCACGCCCTGAGGCGCCAGCTCACGGGCGAAGACCTTGGTCAGTGTCGCCACGCCGCCCTTCGCTGCCGCGTAATGCGCACCGGTGGCGGTGCCGCCGTTCTGCCCGGCAAGCGAAGCGATATTGACGATGCGCCCGAAGCCACGCTCGGCAAAGTGCGCGCCGAACACCTGGCAGGCGACAAAGGTGCCGCGCAGGTTGATCGCCATCGACTCGTCGAACTCTTCGGGCGTGATGTCCATCAGCGCCGCGACTTTCGATACTCCGGCGTTGTTCACCAGAATGTCGCTGCCGCCCCAACGCTCGGTGAGCAAGTCACGGGCCCGCTGAAAATCCGCCTTGCTGCGCACATCCAGCTCGATGGCCATGGCGCTGGCGCCGCTGCTATCGAGTTCCAGCGCCAGGCGTTGCACGCCTTCTATCTGCACATCGGCCAGGCCGACGCGATAACCCGCTGCGTGCAGACGGCGAGCGATGCACTCGCCCAACCCGCGCGAGGCGCCTGTTACCAAGGCTACTCGACTCATGATGTTGCCTCACAGCAGGAAGCCGAGCGCGCTCAGGCTGTCGGTGGAGTTGATCAAGCGCACGACTTTGCGCTCCAGGGTCGGCACGCCGTCGGTGAAACGAATGCGGTGATTGAGGTCGGCCACGAACGGCGTGTGCACGCCGCGTTTGTAGGCGTAAAGCAACTGCGCCGAGTTGACTTCGACGATGTCACCGGCGGCTTCCACCAGACGGAAGCGCGAGACCGTGCGAATGGTTTTCGCCGCATCCACCGCCGACGGCGAGTAACCGGCGGTGAGGCGTTCGATGCGCAGGTCACGCATGCGTGCATCGTCGTATGCGTAGTTGAGGCTGGCCTCGAAGTCTTCGGTGTCCGGGTCGATCGGCACGATGTACTTGCCGCTTTCGCTCCACAAGGTCGCCCACTCGGCGTAGTGCTTGTGGTCGAGCAGTTCGGCTTCGCGCCAGATGAATTCGATGGCCTGGGCCAAGGTGCCTGCAAAACTGTTCAGGGTGTCGTGATTGTTCATTGGCTCATCATCCTTTTCCACATGTCGTAGGCACCGCGCATGCCGCCTTCGTCGGTGGCGTGGCTGACTTTGTCGCCGTTTTCAGCGGTGATTTCGCGGTTCAGGCCGCGGTTGACCAGGATCGGCGCGTCGACGCCGGCATACGAACCGCGCTGCACGCGGTCCCAGGCTTCAGCGTCATCAGGGCTGCCGAAACCGAACGGGCCCTGGAAGTGTTCGTGAATGCGCATACGCTCGCGGTTGGCGATTTCCGGGCCGCCGTCCATGCCCAGGGCAACGTGACGGATTTCCGTTTCAGTGACCGACACCGGGCGCAATACGCGGAAGAACGACATCGACATCGCCACATTGGGGAACAGGTTCAGGTTGAACCCGGCGCCGTGCAGCGAACGCACGATGCGCCGTACCTGTGCAGGCTCCATGGTTTTCGACAGTTCTTCGGTGACGTGGGCGAAGCGCTCTTGCAGTTGCTCGGTGCCGTCGTCGTGATCAAGGTCGACGTGTTCCGGGACCATCACCATCACGCTGTGACCGTTGCCCAGCGAGTGGGTCACGGCTTGCTCGTCGGTCATGAACGAGAGCATCTGCGAAGTCTCTTCATCCACCGAGGACATGAACGACTTGTGCACGATCGGGAAGTGGTAACCGTCGGTGGTGTTTTCCAGCTGGATCTTCCAGTTGCCCTTGAAGCTGAACTTGTGTTCGCCCTGGGTCTTGATCGGGAAGCCGGCGCCCTGCTTCATGAACAGGTCCATCCAGTGTCTGGCGCCGCCGAGGAAATCTTCCAGCGGTTCGATGTCGTCGTTGTAGCTGGCGAAGACCATGCCGGCGTAGCTCTCGACGCGCAGGCTGGTCAGTGGCAGCTCGGATTTTTCCAGAATGCCTTCGTAGCCGTCCGGGTATGGCAGCGCCCGCAGCTTACCGTCCAGGCCATAGGACCAGCTGTGGTACGGGCAGGTGAAACCGGTGGCGTTGCCCTTGTGCTTCTCGCACACCGTGGCGCCACGGTGGCGGCAACGGTTTTCCAGGACGTTGATGTTGTTTTTCTTGTCGCGCACCACGATCACCGGGCGGCGGCCGATGGTGGCGGTCTTGAAGTCGCCGCTGTTGCGCACTTCGCTTTCGTGAGCCACCCACACCCAGGTGCGATAGAAAATCTTTTCAAGCTCGGCTTCGAACAGCGCCGGGTCGTTGTACAGCGAGACGTCGACGCGGTCGTGCTGGACCAGTTCGTCCGGGCTTTTCGACGATGCGATCAGCCGGTATTCATGAGTGCTCATGCGGTTCTCCTCATGGCTTGTTTTTATGAATGAGTTGTAGAGGCTTGCAGCTGCGCACCGAAGGCGCAGACCAGTTCGTCCTGACCTTTGCGGCCGACAATCTGCAGGCCAACTTTTAGTCCGCCGCAATCGAGTTCCACCGGCACCGTCAGCGCTGGATGGCCGCTGAGGTTGAAGGGCCGTACCAGCGGGGTCATGCCGGCCACGGCTTTGCTGCCGGCGCGCGCCTCGCTCAGGGTTGGCGGCAGGCTCGGCAAAGTCGGCAGCAGCAACACTGCGAACTCTTCCAGCGCAGCATCCACCTGATGGGTGAAACGGCTGCGTACGGCTTCGGCCTGGGCCAGTTCTTCGCGGGTGGTGCGGCTGGCCGCCAGCAGGCGTTGTTCGACATCGGCGCCGATCAGGCCAAGGCCAGTGAGGTGACCGAAGGCAGCCCAGTTTTCAAAATTGATCACGGTCAGGCCGGCGGCGAACGCGGCTTCGAATTCGCTCAAGTGCAGGCTGCTGCGACGCCAGCCGGCGCGGTCGGCAGCGGCACCCAAGGTGGCCTGCAGATGTGCTTCACAGGCGACTTCGAGGAAGCCGACTTTGGCGCCGTCAGCAGGCAGGCCCTGAACGTCGAAGCCTGGGCAAATCACCTGCATGGCGGCGATCAAATCGTCCATGGTCCTGGCGAACGGCCCCACGCAATCGAGGCTGGAGTCCAGCGGATGCGCGCCGACACGGCTGACACGGCCGTAAGTTGGCTTGAGCCCGGCAACCCCGCAGCACGCTGCTGGCACCCGAACCGAACCACCGGTGTCGGTGCCGATGGCGATGTCCGCCAGGCCTGCGGCGACTGCAGAGGCCGAACCGCTGGAGGAACCACCCGGCACCCGGTCCGGCGCTTGTGGATTCACTGGCGTGCCGGTCCAGTCGTTGATGCCGGTGACGCCAAAGGCCAGTTCATGGAGGTTGGTTTTGCCGACGATCTGCCAGCCGGCACCGAGAATTGCGTCCACCACGTCGGCGTTTTTTGTCGCCGGTGCTGCGTTGGCAAAGGCACGGCTACCGGAGCGGGTCCGATAGCCGGCGATGTCGATGGAATCCTTGATCGCAACACGTTTGCCGCTGCCGCCGAGCAGAAATTCGCTGATGAATGTACTCATGCGCCCAGCTCCGTATTGAACAAGCGTTGCGTGCGAAAATGCGCAATCAGCCAGATGCCGTCGACGCAGCGAAAATCGATGTTCAAACGGGTGCCGAACAGTTCGCTGCGCTGATCCGCGTAAGTGCAAATCTGCTGCATGATCCACTGCCCCTGCGCCGTGCTGCCGTCGACCACAATCGACTCGCTGGTGAGGAAGTGCAGGTTCAGTTGAAAGTGATCCGAGGGCGGCAAATAACCGCCAACAAACGCCGCCACGGCCTCACGCCCACGATGCTGACCAAAGGTCTGTGCCGTCTCGCGGCCAACGCCTTCCCAGATCGCATCGATGCAGAACAGCTCCGCTAGTTCGCTGACATTGGTGGGTGCCCTCGGCACGTCGCACAGGTCCATGTAGCGCGCCATCAGACGACGCACTGCACTCTCTCCTTCGAGCGTCGACAGACGCAGCAGCAAGGCCTCGTTCATGGCTTACACCCTGGCCGCATCAGGGATGGTCAGCGCACGACCGATGCGCGCTTCGACCCTGGCGTAGCGCCACAGGCTGTATTCGTTTACCGGCGTGGTGCGGAACAGGTTGCAGGCATCGATCACCGACTGGTGGCAGTCGACGTCGGCCATGATGTACACGGTCCACGGCGAGGTGGTGGACGGGCCGACCATCAGGCGGTCGTCATCCATGGCGCCGAGCACGGTGATGCCGGGCATAGCGCCGAGATCGCCCATCATCTGGCTGAAGCCCTTCCAAACGCTGAGGCCTTCGCCGGTGGGCAGGTCGAAAAAGTTCTGGGTGATGCCGATGCAGAAGACGACGCGCAACGGTTCCTGGGTAGCTTGGGACATGCTGTTGATCCTTTGGCTCAAGTTTAAAAGTCGGGACGAAAATCAGATGTAGCCAGGGAACGGCGGTACGCCGAGGAACACCGAGCCAGCGCCGTCGTACAGCCCTTCGCTGAGGAAGGCGTGCTGGGTCACCACCATCGAGTCACGCAGGTAGCGTTGCAGCGGGTGGCGCAGGTAAATGGCGGTGGTGCCGGCCAGGCTGTAGGCGCTCTGCACCACGGCGGCGCCGGCCTGGGACACGTGGATGGCGGACAGGCGCAACAGGCTGGTTTGCTCCGGCGTGACCGGGTTGCCGGCCAGGATCGAGTTCCACACCTGTTCGGTGGCGTTGTAGAAAAAACCGCGGGCGGCACTGAGCTTGGCTTCGGCCTTGGCGATCTCGATGCGTACGTAAGCGCGATCAGCCATTTTCGGCGCGCCGGTGATGCCACCGCCGCCGGCCATGCGGCTGACTTCGTCGAGGGCGGCACGGGCCAGGCCGAGGTTGACCACCGCCAGCACTTGCGCGGCGTAGGCAATCGATGGGTAGCGGAACAGCGGTTCATCAATGGTCGCAGCCCCACCTCTGATAAACGTCCAGCGCTCGTCGATGCGCTTATCGGTTACGCGCAGGTCATGACTGCCAGTGCCTTTGAGGCCGACCACGTCCCAGTTCTCGACGATCTCGACCTGATCCGGTCGGAACACCGCGGTGCGAGGCTTGCCGCCCGCCGCGCCGATGCCCACACCGAGCAAGTCAGCGCCCTTGCAGCCGCTGGCGAATTTCCAGGTGCCGTTGACTTGCCAGCCGCCCTCTACTGCTTCGGCGGGTTGCAGCGGAAACAGGCCGCCAGCGAACACCAGATCGGGGCTGTCGGCGTAGATTTCAGCCAGGGTTTCTGGCGGTAAAGCGGCGAGATAGACGCCGGCACTGCCGAAACTGGCGACCCAACCGGCGGAGCCGTCGGCTTCGGAAATACGCTCGATCATCTGCAGAAAACGTGCAGGCGCCAGTGCGTCGCCGCCGTAGCATTTCGGCGTGGCGGCGCGGTAGATGCCCACCTGCTTGAAGCGCTCGATCATGTCCCGTGGCACGTGGGAGACGCTGTCGAATTCGTCGCGACGTTGACGCACTTCGTCCAGCACTTGCTGGAATGCCTGGCTGTCGATGACATGCTCGTCAACGCCGATCAGGGCGTCTTGTTGCGCAACCGCTGAACGCAGCATGGGCTTTCTCCGTTTTGCTTATTGTTAGGTGGGGTGATGGCGACCTACCCCCTGTAGGAGCGAGCATGCTCGCGATGGAGGTCCAGGCACCGCGGGGTGTCAGGTTCCCAGCGTTATCGTTAACGACCATCGCGAGCTTGCTCGCTCCTACAGGGATCGGCGTCACCCTTGCATTGCGGTCCAGTGTAAAAACCACATGCCGGCGCAACTATTGGTGCGTGCAGCCCCCCGGCTAAAGAAATCCCCTAGGCCGCCCCCGGTTACCTCTGAGCGCATCCCCGGGCGCGAGCCGGTATAAAAAGCCATACTTCCGGTTACACCGGTCACAATCCCCTGCCGCCAAGGGCTGCGCGATGTACTTGCCGAAACAGAACGACTTTTTCACGCTGATCGAAGCCATGCCGTTGTGCATCATTCTTCACGATGCCCACAGCAAGGAGATTCTCTGGGCCAATGCCGCCGCCCTGTCGGCGCTGGGTTTTACCCTTGAGGAGCTGACCCCGCTGAAAGCCCCGGACATGACACGCGATGCGCCCAAGTACCGGCGCTCGGTGGGCTTGCGCTGGCTGGAGGGCGCCGCGCGCACGGGCCAGCGCGCCATCGAGTGGTGTTATCGATCCAAGCAAGGGGTGGAGATTCTTTCCGAGGCGGTCGCGACGCTGGTGCATCTGGAAGGTCGCGATGTGTTGATGGTGCAGTTCCGCGACATATCCAGGGAAGACAAGGTCAAGCGTGACCTCAAGCGTTTCGAAAGCCGGCTCAAGGCATTCATGCAGGACCTGGCGGAAGGCGTGGCGGTGCTGGGTCCCGAGGGTGAGATTCGCTTTATCAGCGACTCCGGGGCGAATTTGCTCAACAGCGACGAGCACAAGCTGATCGGCAAAAACTTCCTAAGTTGGTGTGACGACGCTTCGCGCCAGCGCCTGATGCAACAGCTGTCCAACGAGACACCCGAACATGCGCCCTTCAGCGTGCATTACCGCGTGCAGCGGCGTGACGGCGAGTGGCGCTGGCATGACGCGACTTGTCGATTTATCGAAATCGAAGACGACCTGGTTGGTCATTTGCTGCTGTTTCGCGACGTCACCGAGCAAGTGCGCGCCGAAGATGCCCGACGGGTCAGCGAGCAAAAAATCGAATACCTGGCGCGCTATAACGCCATGGGCGAAATGGCCGTGGCCATTGCTCACGAGCTGAGCCAACCGCTGGCCGCCACCCGAAATTTCATCGAAGGCGCGGTGATTCGACTGGGTAATACGGCCGATACCGATCAAGGCGTGGTCTGGGGTTTGCAAAGTGCCGTGCGGCAGATCGAACACGCCTCGGTAATCATCAAGAGCGTGCGCGATTACGTGGTCAAGCTGGAGCAGAGCGAGGAACTGATCGACCTCAACGAACTGCTGCGCGAAACCCGATATTTCATCAGCCTGCGGGCCGATCCGAGTCTGGTGAAAGTGCAGATCGTCACGGCCCCCGAGCCGCTGCGGGTGAGCTGCGAGAAAGTGCTGATCGGTCAGGTGATTCTCAACCTGGCCTTCAATGCCATCGAAGAAATGGCCGACCTGCCCCTCGAACGCCGCGTGCTGCGCATCCATGCCAGTGCCGAAAACGGCGTGGCGCTGGTGCGCATAGAAGACCGTGGACGCGGGATTCAGGCCGAGGCGCAGGAAAAGCTGTTCGATGGCTTTTTCTCGTCCAAGGTCAGCGGCAATGGCATCGGTCTGGCGTTGTGCAAGAACATCATTGGCCGCCATCGGGGGGATATCTGGGCGCAGAACCTGGAACCGTGCGGCGCCGTGTTCAGCTTCTCCCTGCCCCTGGCCACCCATGCCTGACGCCGCCTGATCGTTCCCACGCTCCGCGTGGGAATGCAGCCCGGGACGCTCCGCGTCCCATCCAAGGCCGAACGCGGAGCGTCCGATGAGGCGTTCCCACGCAGAGCGCAGGAACGAGCAAAATCCTTGTCATATTGGTAAATAGGAAACGCCCCTAAATCTCGTAGGACGCGTCACGAAAAATATCAGCGAGAGAGGAAAACGGGTTGTTAGATAACCGGTAGTTGTAGGACCGGAGCAAAGCTACAGCGCCTTGCGTCGCTGCCTACAACTACGCCAGAATCCGCCGGCTTGTGCGCCTTGGCCCTGGTCTCTATCGTTTCCGTGTCGCTGCCAATTCAGCGACCGGGTTTCGCAGCCTGGGTCAATCAAGGCGCTCAGCGCCACCGTTTCCTTTCAGTTGGCGCTTTTATTCGTCTGTTGAAATGCGTTATGGCGGCTGTGCGCGGGAGACTTTCGAGTCTGCCGGGTTCCTTGATTCCCGGTCTGCGAACCTGCGCACAGCTGCCACCTTCTTCGTTTCGCAGCGAACCGTGGCGGCTCCATCAATCAAGGAGTATTACCATGGTCAAGCCCTCCCCCAATCCCCCAGAATCCTCAACCGAAAACCACGCCCACGAACTCCACCTCAAACCCGCCATTCTGAAATCCACCTCCCCGCACATCCCCAGCACAGTGTTCTCCATCACAGCGGATATTCGCACCGAAGACCTGCTCGCCCACGCCTGCGAATCCCTCGCTTCGGCCAGCGTCATGGCCAGCGATTTCGCGACCTTTCTGGACGGGCCGCAACGCAGCACGATGCTGGGCATTCAACAGGTGATCATGCTGGCGGATCTGGCGGTGAATCGAGCGTTGGATAACCTCGATCCGCAGGAGTGACCACTGACCTGTGGTGAGGGGATTGTTTAGCTCTCGATCCATAAAAACCGCGACCCTACCCAAGGCCGCGGTTTTTCATACCACACGAATATTACTGTGACTTGGCTGACTGTTTGGGGATCACCAGGAGCCATACGGGATCCCGAACTTCTCGATGTAGGCTTTGGATGAAGGTTTCAGTGGCAATGCGTACCGGCCACCGTTTTGGCCCAGAGATGGACCTAGCTTCACGACAGTACCCTCTACCCGTGCCACATCAAACGGCTTTAAGCAGGCACCTAATACCCAGACACGTGCGATACCTCCGGGTGCAAGGCCTACTGTCAATACATCTCGATAGCCGGTGATCCATTTGCCGTCTGCAGCACAATAGGTCCTTTCGCCCTTGAGCATCGCCTCGCGGGTGGTTTCGGGAATCGGGATGTAAGCCTCGTAGGTCTGCGGTTCTACCAGTGATTGCCAGCGTACATAGATCAGGCGTGGCAAGTCGGCTCTCAAGACATGCTTGCCCGCGCCCATTCCTGGTCGCTCAGGCCAACCATGGGGATCACCCTTCAGATTTTTTGGCCTTTGTATCGAGGCCACCCCACTCGTGGCGCGACGGAACACGCGGTCGTGGATATCCACCGCGTCGGCGGTTTCGATCCACACGTCCATGTAGTCCGGAACACCAAAACCCAGATACCAGGAGTCGTAAGGCAGTCGGTTACCGCAGCCGGTCAGCGCCAGGATCAACGCCAACAGCGTCAATCTCCCAAGACTATTCATTAGGATGTTCCATACGCTGGCTTCCTTCGGCCGGCCGATTGATGAACACCACATCCAGATCGCTGTTGTTCCAACCCTTGGCGGCATTCCAGTTGGCCGAGAGATGGATATAGCGCCGACGCAAAAGCGAGGACTCTTCGCTGGTCAGCGACGTATAGGGTTCACCCAGGGCAAAGGCCTGCAACTTGGCGGCGATGGGCTGCAGCTCAGTCGGCAAATTGAATTCGGGAGTGTCGGGTATCGCTTCGAACGCCACCCCGCCACGCACCGCCCATTCGCGCATGATGCGCAAGTACACCAACGACAGTTCCCCGCGTACCTGACGCTGGCTGGCAATGGCGGCATACACCCGCATTTCCGGCTCGGTATCACGGATGCGGCGCTGGGTGTCCACCGACCAGGTGACTATGCTCAGCCCTTCAGGTGGCAGATAAGCCTGCCATTGGCTTGCCTCTCGCTCAAAACGCTGGCGAGTTCGCCAGTAGGCCTGACTGCTTTCATTGGGTAGACGGGCATGCTCAAGGCTGCTGTCGGGCTTGCTCAGCAACAGCTTTTCCGCGGCCAGCGGCAGGTAACCGCCGCCGATATCGGAATGGCAACCGGGTAGCTCGATCTCCTGTTCGGTCTGGTTCAGGGAGAAGTTGTGGCGATATTCATCCCGGGCCACCAGATGAACCACCTTACGCGCGCTGCCTGGTGCCAGGCCCAGATTGAGCCCAGGATTAAGGGCATTGTGCGGGGTGAAGTCGACGTCAAGTGGCGAAACGATACCGGCCACGGTGTCAAACAGACCGATGAAGTTGAGGATGAAGTCGGTGCGGTGATTCCAGTTAAAGTCAGCACTTAGTATGGGGGAGCCTGTTGGTAGAGCCCGTGCCAATAGACTGCCTTTGCCGTTGAGCAGGTCGTTGGCGCAATGCCGCGCGGCTGCCGCCCCCCGACTGAAACCGAAGAGGTCGATCTCAATTCGGCGGATCAGAAGGTCGGGATTGTTGTCCCGCAGAAACCGCAACTTATTCAAAACCAGTGCCGGCATCTGCTCGACTCTCGCAATCACGCCAGTTTCCCCTGTGCCGGTACCCTGGCTATAAATAGAGTCTTCTCGGCCGCTGCTGGTGCCGATACCTTCGAGGTAAGCCTTGATGTAGACCTCTTGGGTTTCATCCGATAACTGCTCCTCGGCCTGATCCGGATACAAATCATGCAACCGCGCCACATTCGTGACCTCATTGCCATAACTGTTATCCGGCACGCCACCCAGACCGTCATAACCAAACGCCGCACAATGCTGGCGAATGTCCTCGGCCACCTGCGACGGCATGCCCAGGTTCACCGCGTAACACCCCGCAGCCGCCTCGCTGTTGGCCTGATTGTTACCGGTACCGTCGAAGAACAGCCCCAAGCGCACGGTGATGCCTGACGTCAGCTCTTCTTCTTCCTCCTCTTCTTCGAGTATTTCCGCTGACGGCTGCGAGACAGACCGAACAGATGTAGGCGCAGGTTTGCTGGTAAACCCGCCGGGCGCGGCTGGCTGAGCAGTCACGTCACCGTGGTCGGACCGAGCAAGGCGCGACGGCCGCTCGAGTGGAGCGATCAACCGGTTTTTGCCAGCTGGGCAGCCACAGTGGACTCGCGCCCCATCCAGTACGGTCAGAATGCCAAGCCACTTCATGGCGGGCAGGCTCTCTACTATTTCACCCACTTTTCCGCAACGTGGGCATGGGGTGGTTTTGTCTCCAAGTCTTAATACTCCCCGTTTTCCTTGTCTCGCTTGGGGCAAGCTGCTGATACACACCGCACCGGTGGTAGTCAGGTCACCGTCCAGCCCCTGACCAAGGCCGTTAACGTCCATACGTGCCATGGTTCAGCCCTCCACACAAAGCTGGAAATACTCAGCCACCGCAGTGCCTGGCGACGTGCTGAGGATCCGGACTTTGTTCGCGGGAGGGTGGCCTTTGTTTGAATCGAGAAGTGCAGAAGTGGCGCGGTCGATTAACGACAGAGTGGATGGCGTATTCATTTTCCATGATCCCTGGAAGTTGTTGACCGGCGTCCTTGTCACCGCAGCAGACGCATTGCGCGAACAGCCGCAGGCGTGACAATCACCGAGGGGCGTTACCCTGGAATCCTTGTCCTTTTTGGTAAATAGGACGCTTCCTTAAATCATGTAGGACGCGTCGCGAGACGCGGTTTAACTGAAAGACCGCAATGCGTGGTTTTACGACTGCTGCGCAGCCGGACGCAGGCTTCGCCAGCTGCTACAGAGGCGCAGCCCCGCAGTATCAGGGTTTGGCACGGATTTGATGACACTGGCACAGACACACAAACACTTGGCAGGCAGGGCAATTCCCCCGATTGCCGGGCGAGGCACTATTCACTGGTCAGAATCTGCCCACTCACCCGCGATCCGCGTTACCAACAATTCAGGAAGTTCCCCTTATGCGAACAAACAGGATCTCCGTACAGTCAGCGCTAGGCCTGAGCCTGCTTGTACTCGGTTTGAACAGTGCCCGTGCGGACCTGCCCGCCGACACGATCGGCCAGACCACCTTGGCCTTCCCCGCTGAACCGCACCGCGCGTTTATCGTCGATGTCGAGTTCGAAAGTTTCGTCGCCGGCCGTATCACCGTGGTCGATCCCGACCAGAAGCGCGTGCTGGGCATGGTGCCGACCGGTTTTGCCGCGCCTTCGGCCCTGAGCCATGACGGCAAGCTGATCTACGCCGCCGACATCTGGTACTCCCGTGGTACCCGTGGCACCCGCACCGACGTGCTGACCGCCTGGGACACCTCGACCCTGTCGCCTGCCTGGGAAGTGCTGATCCCGAACAAGCGCGCTGAATCGCTGACCCAGCGTTACGGCCTGAAGACCAGCGGCGATGACCGCTTCGTCTACGTCTACAACTTCACCCCGTCGACCTCGGTGACCGTGGTCGATACCCAGAGCAAAGCCGTCACCTCGGAAATCGCGATTCCCGGTTGCGTGCTCAACTACCCGATCGGCAAACGCCGTTTCGCCTCGCTGTGCGGTGACGGCAGCCTGCAAGTGGTAACGATCAACGACGAGGGCAAGGAAACCGCGCGCAGCCGCACGCCGTTCTTTGATCCGAACGCAGAAAAACTGGTGGAGCGCGCGGTCAACGTCGACGACACCTACTACTTCACCACCACCACCACCGGCACCGTACGCGGTGTGGATTTCAGCGGCGACGCGCCTAAGATCCTGCCGAGCTGGTCGCTGGTCAACGACGAAGAGAAGAAGGCTGGCTGGGCACCAGGTGGCTGGCAGCTGATGGCGGTCGCGCCGAAGCTGAACCGCTTGTACGTGCTGATGCATGACGCCCACGAACCGATGAAGTGGGAAGACCCGAGCACGTTCATCTGGGCCTATGACCTCAAGACCGGGAAGAAAATCGCCACCCTGGAAGCCCCGGCCCCGATCTGGAGCATGCAGGCCACCGGCGACGACAAACCGCTACTGCTGGGTGCTGACGTCCAGGGCGGCTTGCAGATTTTCGACCTCAAGACCAACCAGCACACCGGCGCCATGGCCAAGGTCGCGAAAACCGCGACTCAGGTCATGAGCTACTAAACGAGGTTCGGCCATGCAATCAGATCCGATCTTCATCATTGCCAGCGCCATCGCCATTGCGGTGTTGCTGGCCAGTGCCGCGACCCACAAGGTGCGAGCGCCAGCGCGTTTTCGCAACCAGCTTGCCGATTATCAACTGCTGCCCGATTCGCTAGTGCGCCCCGTCGCACGATTGGTCCCGCTGCTGGAACTGGCCATCGCGTTCGCGTTGCTAGTGCCGGTCAGCCGGCCTTGGGCGGCGTTGAGCGCGGCGGGCCTGTTGGCGCTGTATGCCGCGGCCATTGGTATCAACCTGTGGCGCGGTCGTCGCGACATCGACTGCGGCTGTGCCGGCCCGGATCAGGCGCAACCCCTGCGCCCGATCCTGCTGCTGCGCAACAGCGTGCTGGTGGCGCTGGCGCTGCTGGCCAGCGTCACGCCGGTTGTCCGTGACATGAATGTGTTCGATGGCTTTGTGACGCTGGCCGCTGCCGCCGTCGCGCTGCTCATCTACGCCGCGGCCGATGGCCTGCTGGCGAACTCCCCTCTTCTGCTCAAATTGATTGGTAGGTAATCAAAATGGAAGGCTTGATAGTTTCCAACGTTCTGCTCTGGGTATTGCTGGTGGCCGTGGCGTTTGTCGTCATGGGCCTGGTCCGTCAGATTGGCGTTCTGCACGGTCGCCTGGCTCCGGCTGGCGCACTGATGGTCGACAAAGGCGTGGCCGTCAATGAAGCCGCACCGCAAATCACCGCCGCCGACCGCAATGGCCGCCCGGTGAACTTCGGTTATGCCGGCGAGAAGTCGCAACTGCTGTTCTTCCTCTCGCCGACCTGCCCGATCTGCAAGTCGCTGTTGCCGGCGATCAAATCCATCGCCAAGGATCAAGCCAATACGCTCGACGTGGTGTTCGTCAGCGACGGCGACATGGACGCCCAACAAGCGCTGATCCGCGAACACAAACTGGAAGACGCCACTTACGTGGTCGGCCCGCAAGTCGGCATGACCTACCAGATCGGCAAGCTGCCGTACGCCGCCCTGATCGACAAGTCCGGCACCCTGCGCGCCAAAGGCCTGGTGAACTCCCGCGAGCACCTGGACAGCCTGTTTGAAGTCGAGCACTTGAAGCACGCCACGCTGCAGCAATACCTCAACGCGCAACCCCACGACCATGACCACAGCCACGGCCATAGCCACTGATAAGGCAGGGAGACCTTCATGAAACTGCTGGATCTGTTGTTCGAGCGCTCGACGCGCCGTGTTGCCGACACTACCTCGCGCCGCAAATTGCTGTCGCGCATGGGTTCGCTGATGGTGGCCGGTGCCGCCCTGCCCCTGCTGCTGCCGCTGGATCGTACCAGCAAGGCGCTGGCCGCCACTGACCCGAAAGCCGGCGACCCCGGTGATCCAAACAGCTGCGACTACTGGCGCTACTGCTCCATCGACGGCTTTCTGTGCAGCTGCTGCGGCGGCTCGGTGACCTCCTGCCCACCGGGCACCGAGGCTCGCAAGTCCTGGATCGGCACCTGCCGCAACCCGGCAGACGGCAAGGACTACATCATTTCGTACAACGACTGCTGCGGTAAGCAAAGCTGCGCCCAGTGCGCCTGCCCGTAACGACAGTGAAGAACCGGCCTACCGACCGTTCAACAACAACGATGTGAACTGGTGCCTGGCCGCCAAATCGCACATCTATCACTGCACCGTTTCGATCATCCGTGGCGTGGCGGTTTAAACCGCGTTACCGCCGGTTGCTTCGGCAATCGGCGTTTTTTGGTGCACCGTTAATGCCACAACACAAATCCCTGTAGGAGCGAGCTCGCTCGCGATGGACCAGAGAACGCCGCGGGGTATCAGGCCCCAGCGTTATCGTTAACGACCATCGCGAGCGAGCTCGCTCCTACAGGGGACGCAGG
>NZ_NKJI01000019.1 GCF_002277815.1 Pseudomonas sp. ERMR1:02 | reverse complement strand
TGTTGTCGTCGGCCCGGCCAGGGACGGAGAGCAACAGGGTCGGTTTTGTTCACCACCAGCACGGCGGCGTCCTGATGGATGATATGGACGTTGGACAACGGCATTAAAACAGCCTCGTAACAAATGCCAACGGCGACTCGATCACTGACGCCCTACCTGTAGGAGCTGGCTTGCCAGCGATGGCATCAACGCGTTGTAACAGATACAACGCGCCGCCTGCATCGCCAGCAAGCCGGCTCCTACAGAAAAAGGGCGCTCAAGTGATCGAGCCGCCGTGGCTCCAGCCGGATCGACTCAGCGATCTGGCAGGGTGATATTGAGTTCCAGATCGAGCAGCTGCCCTGGCTTTCCAGTGCGACATGCACGTCATCGGACCGATATTGACGTACTTGCGAATCACCTCGACCATTCCTTTTGCAAGGCCGGCAGGTAGTCGGGTGCTGCGTTGGCCGCGTTCGTGCGCCACGATGATCTGTAGACGCTCTTTCGCTACCGACGCGGTGCTTGCTTTTTGTTGGCACGAAAGAAGTCAAAAAGGTTCATTGCTTAGTTGCCTCCAAACAGGCGCTCGAAGAATCCCTTCTTCTGTACGTCGAGGAAACGATGTTCCACGGTTTTGCCCAGCAGGCGGTCAACAGTATCGCTGTAGGCCTGGCCGGCATCGCTCTGGTCGTCGAGGATCACCGGAACGCCCTGGTTGGATGCCTTTAGCACCGCCTGGGATTCCGGGATCACGCCGAGCAGGGCCACCGAGAGGATTTCCTTGACGTCTTCTACGCCGAGCATTTCGCCTTTGCTCACACGCTCCGGGTGATAACGGGTAATCAGCAGGTGTTCCTTGATCGGGTCTTCGCCACGTTCGGCGCGACGGGACTTGCTGGCCAACAGGCCGAGCATGCGGTCGGAGTCACGGACCGAGGACACTTCCGGGTTGGTCACGACGATCGCTTCGTCAGCGAAGTACATGGCCAGGTGGGCGCCTTTCTCGATGCCCGCCGGGGAGTCGCAGACCACGAACTCGAAGTCTTCCTTGAGTTGCATCAGGACTTTTTCCACGCCTTCGACGGTCAGCGCGTCTTTGTCGCGGGTCTGGCTGGCGGCCAGCACGTAGAGGTTTTCCAGGCGCTTGTCTTTGATCAGGGCCTGTTGCAGGTTGGCTTCGCCGTTGACGACGTTGACGAAGTCGTAAACCACGCGGCGCTCGCAACCCATGATCAGGTCGAGGTTACGCAAACCGACGTCGAAGTCGACGATAACTGTTCTGTGGCCGCGCAGAGCGAGGCCGGTACCGATAGCGGCGCTGGTGGTGGTCTTACCCACACCACCTTGCCGGATGTAACCACGAGAATCTTGGCCAAGGTGTTTCACCCCTAAGGAAAAAGGACTTTTAGCCCCTGAAAACATCTCTGAAAAACTACTGCAGTCGAACAGCCTTGGCTGGAATTCGGTTTGGGCAGCGCTTACCTTTGGCAAACACTACTTTTGGCCTGTTTCCTACTTCGTTTGAGCTGTTTTCGCTACGTTTTAGAGATGTTTGGAAAATGCGGCAGTATCCGTTAAAGCCGAATGATGTTCAACACATCGCCCGACAGGCTTACCTGTACGCTCGAACCCCATAAAGGGTCGCGACGCAGATCTTCGGATACCTTGTAATGACCTGCGATGGAGACTAGTTCAGCGCTCATTTGCTGACAGAAAATCCTGGCTTTTTTGTCGCCTTTGACCCCGGCCAACACCCGACCACGCATGGGCCGTATACATGGATGTTGCCATCGGCGAGAAGTTCCGCCCCCGGGCTGACCGAGGAAATCACCACCAGATCGCAGCCTTGGGCATAAATCTGCTGGCCACCGCGTACTGGCGAAGTGATGATTTTCGTTGGCTTGATCGTTGGTTCCGGTGGTTTTTCCGGTTTTTTCGCAACTGCGCCTTCGTTCAGGTCCAGCGGACGCTCACGGGCACCGGACGGCGGCAGCACCGGCAGGTCGACCGCGATGGCGGCGGCGATGTCTTCGATGCGGCTGGCGCGGATCGCCAGCGTGCGCAGGCCGTGCTGGCGGCAGATGCGCATCAGGCCCGGCAGATCAACCGCGCCTTCGTTGGCCGGAAGTTTGTCCAGGGCCAGTACCAGCGGCGCATTGCTGAAAAAGCCAGGCGCCTGGGCGACTTTGGCGGCCAATTGCCGATCAAGGCCTTCGAGGTCGTTACGGGCCAGTTCCAGCACCGTAATGGCGAGCATGCTGCCTTCAGCTGGAACACGGGATCTTGGTCTAGCGGTTCGGTTTGGCTCATGGTCGGCATACAACGACTTGTCACTAAAAGTGCCCAGACTTATAACGAGAACGCCCGCGGGCCGCAAGCCGGGTCGAACGATGTAGAATGCGCGGCCATATGTCTTTGCGGAAGCTTTAATGGATCGCCCGCGTTTTCGAACAACCTTTCTGTCTCCACGTTTCTGGCCGCTGTGGTTGGGCCTTGGGCTGTTGTGGCTGATTGTCCAGTTGCCATACCGGGCATTGCTGTGGATTGGTCGTGCACTCGGCGCCTTGATGTATCGGGTGGCCGGCGACCGACGGCGCATTGCCAAGCGCAATCTGGAGCTGTGTTTCCCTGAAAAGTCCGCTGCCGAGCGCAAACGTCTGCTCAAGGAAAACTTCGCCTCTACCGGTATCGCTTTTTTCGAAATGGCGATGAGCTGGTGGTGGTCGCGTGAACGTCTGGCAAAACTGGCCCACATCGAAGGGCTGGAGCATTTGCAGCAGGCCCATCGCGAAGGCAAGGGTGTGATTCTGATGGCCGTGCATTTCACCACCCTGGAAATCGGCGCCGCACTGCTTGGCCAGCGACACACCATCGACGGCATGTACCGCGAACACAAGAACCCGTTGTTCGACTATGTGCAGCGTCGCGGTCGCGAGCGGCACAATCTGGATTCGCTGGCGGTGGAGCGTGAAGATGTACGTGGCATGCTCAAACTGCTGCGCTCAGGCCGGGCGATCTGGTATGCACCAGACCAGGATTACGGCGCCAAGCAAAGCATTTTCGTGCCATTGTTCGGCATTCAGGCCGCGACCGTCACCGCCACCAGCAAGTTTGCGCGGCTGGGCAAGGCGCTGGTGGTGCCGTTCACCCAGGAGCGCTTGGCGGACGGCAGGGGATATCGTCTGGTGATCCACGCACCGCTCGAAGGTTTCCCCGGCGAAACCGAAGAAGCCGACTGCCTGCGCATCAATCAGTGGATCGAAGGGGTGTTGCGCGATTGTCCGCAGCAATACCTCTGGGCCCATCGCCGCTTCAAGAGCCGTCCACCCGGTGAGCCCAAGCTGTACGCCAAACGCGGTTGAACAATCGAACCCTGTAGGAGCGAGCATGCTCGCGATGGACCAAGAACGCCGCGGGGTGTCAGGCTGCCAGCGTTATCGTTGACGACCATCGTCGGAACGCCGCCCGGAGCCGAGCTCGCTCCTACAAGGGAAGATTCCATCAAAGAGCATGGAGCGTTGTGCATGAGTCCTGCTGAACCGGTTACAGGGTTGATTCTATCCGGCGGCGGGGCTCGGGCGGCCTATCAGGTCGGTGTGCTGGCGGCGATTGCCGAACTTTTGCCCTTGGGCGCGGACAACCCGTTTCCAGTGATCGTCGGCACCTCCGCCGGCGCGATCAATGCGGTCAGTCTGGCAAGCGGGGCCATGGATTTTCGCCTGGCCATCGAGCGCTTGACGGCCTTCTGGCAAAGCTTTCGCAGTCACCGGGTGCTGCGCAGTGACTGGCCGGGAGTGATCCACCAGGCCAGTCGCTTTGTCAGTCACAGCTTGCTGGGTCTTGGCGCCCAGGTACCGGTGGCGTTGCTCAACAGTTCGCCACTGCGCCGCTTGCTCAACGAAAAATTGCACATGAATGGCATCGCCGAAGCCATCGCACAGAAACAATTGCATGCGGTGGCGGTAACGGCGTTCGGTTACGAGTCCGGACAAGCGGTCACGTTCTATCAGGGCGGCGGGACAATCGATGCCTGGTTGCGTCACCGCCGGATTGGCATTCCAACCCAAATTTCCGTTGAACATCTGCTCGCCAGTTCTGCCATTCCACTGCTGTTCGCCCCGGTGAAAATCGGCGAAGAGTATTTCGGCGATGGCGCGGTGCGCCAATCGGCGCCGATCAGCCCGGCGCTGCATTTGGGCGCCAGTCGTGTACTGGTGGTGGGCGTCAGCGGCAACCCGCGCGGCATCGATCCGGAGCAACCGCTGCAACGTGCCTATACCGGGCAGCAACCGACACTGGCGCAGATCGGCGGGCACATGCTCAACAGTACGTTCATTGACAGTCTGGAAAGTGATATCGAGTTGTTGCAGCGTTTGAATCAGTTCAGTCACTTCATGCCAAAGGGTGCGCCGACCCGTGCGCTGGGTGTGGCGCCTGTGGAGGTGCTGGTGATTTCGCCGAGTCAGCCGATCGATGAGATTGCTGCACGCCATCGCCAGGAATTGCCGGCGGCACTGCGTCTGTTTTTGCGCGGGCCGGGGGCGACGAAGACCAGCGGGGCGGGGGTGTTGAGTTATTTGTTGTTCGAAGCTGGGTATTGCAGCGAGTTGATTGATTTGGGGCGGCGGGATGCGTTGGCCAAGAAGGACGAGTTGTGTCGGTTTCTTGGATTGGTGTAGGAGCGAGCATGCTCGCGATGGACGTTAACGATAACGCGTGTTTCCTGATTCAACGCGTTGCCCCAGGTCCATCGCGAGCAAGCTCGCTCCTACAGGCGAAGGTTTTCAGATCAGAAGTGAACCTTGACCAGTAAGCTGGTCGCGCTCTGATCGGTCTTGAAGCCCTGGCTGTCTTCGATACCGTATTTGTTTTTCCAGTAGTCGTATTCGACACCGACGTACAACTGCTTCTCGCCCAGGTTCAGCGCCTTGCCCAGGTCGTACTTGATCTGCGGATTAAAGTGCAGGTTGGCGTGGTATTCGCCTTTTTTGTTTACGTCGTTGTCGACTACCCAATCCATGAAACCGTCGATGAGGATGCTCGAATCGCCCACCGGGATGGTGTAGGACCAGACCGGCGTGACCTGCCAGATGTTGTCACCCGGGCGGCTGCCTTCGGTGTGACGGTTGTAGAAGTTCAACTGGAAGTAGTCGAAGCCCGGGATGGCCAGGTCGAAGCCTGGACCGATCAGGTACGACTCGGTGTCGTTCTCGCCGAACTCATAGGTCATGGCCAGCAGGACGTCCTTGATCGGGCCGAACTCGAGCTTCTGGTCGAAGATCTTGCCGAATGACAGGCGCGGGCTGAATTCGCCGTAGTAAGTATTTTCACCCGCGAAAGCATCTGGCTTGCCGTTGTAGAAGATCTTGTCGATGAAGAAGAAGTTGTCGCCGTATTTCCAGCCATCGGCGTGTTCGAAGGTCACCGTCTGCTGAATTCGTGGGTTGACCTGGAAGTCCTTGCCATACAGGTAAGTCAAGCTGTTGTTCTGCCATTGCAGCAAGTCGCCGGCCATGGCCTGGCCCCCGCCAGCATTGATCCAGCCAGCATCAGGCTAGTGCACGTGCGTTTCATTCGGTTGCTCCAAAAAAGTAGTGGTTTCACGTTTTTTTAAGGTCGACGCTCTGGTGTGGCGCCTTTTTCTGTAGCTGTAAAAATCATCCAATCGGTCAGCTTTAGTGCTGTTAGCAAGAGCTGCGCCAAGGCTTTCTGAAAACAAATAACTCCCGCTCGGCGGCTCTTGAGCAGTCGATTGAGAGGGGGGTGGGAATGCCTTGGTACCGTCCAGAGCCGGGATAAGTTGGCTTTCTGGTCAGGATTTAAATCCGGGCTTTTTTTTAAAGCGGATTCAGGCGGCCGCGGAGAATACTGACTCCTCGGCCAGGTCTCAAGTGCCCCGCAACAGCGCACCGACGACAGGTTTGGCGCACGGTTGCGGGTCATCTTAGAAATGCACCTTCACCAGCAGGCTGGTGGTGCTTTCATGGGTGTCGAGATTGGCGTTATTTTCGATGCCGTACTTGTCTTTCCAGTAGCTGTACTCGGCGCCGACATACACCTGTTTCTCCCGCCAGCCCAGGGCCTTGCCCAGGTCGTATTTGATCTGCGGGTTGAAGTGCAGGTTGGCGTGATAGGTGCCATGGGAGTTCTGGTCGTTATCCACGACCCAGTCGATGTAGCCGTCGATCAACAGGTTCGAGTTGCCCAATGGCAGGGTGTAGGACCAGGCCGGCGTGATCTGCCAGACATCATCGCCGGGACGCGAGCCTTCGGTCTGGCGATAGTAGAAGTTCAAGGTGAAAAAGTTGAAGCCCGGTACCGCGAGGTCGAAACCGGGGCCAATCAGATAGGCCTCGCTGTCGTCTTCGCCATTCTCGTAGGTCATGGCCAGCAACACGTCCTTGATCGGGCCGAATTCGAAACGGCGGTCGAGGATTTTGCCGAAGGAGAGGCGCGGGCTGAATTCGCCGTAATAGGCGTGAACGCCTTTCTCCGGTCTTTCTCGCCGTTGTAGTAGGTGCTGTCGACGAACAGGAAGTTGTCGCCGTACTTCCAGCGGTCGGCGTGTTCGAAGGTTATCGTCTGCTGGATCGACGGGTTGATCGCGAAATCCTTGCCGTACAGATAGCTCAAGCTGTTGGTTTGCCACAGCAGCAAATCGCCGGCCATGGCTTGAGTCGCGGCCAAAAGACCCCCTCCCAACAACAGGTTTGTCTGTGTCCGAATCATCTGTTACTCCCTCTTGTTTTATTTTTGCAAGGCGCAGGCAACCCCCGACCCTGTAGGAGCGAGCTCGCGATGGACTTGAGAGCGCCGCGTTTATCCAACCAACAGCGCCTTATCGTTAGCGACCATCGCGAGCAGGCTCGCTCCTACAGGGTTTTGTGTTTGCCTGTTAGTGGGCGTGGCAGTCGTTGGCGGCGGCGCGTTCGCTACCGCCAAGGATGTTGAACAGCAGGTTCAACGACAGGGCGCTAAGGGTGGCCATGGCGATGCCGCTGTGGGTGATCGGGCTCATCCACACGGGCAGGTGGGCGAAAAACTCCGGACGCACCACCGGGATCAGGCCCATGCCGATGCTCACCGCCACCAGCAACTGGTTGCGACGGTCACCGATGTCGGCTTCCTGAAGAATCTTGATTCCGGTGGCGGCGACCATGCCGAACATCGCAATCGCCGCACCACCGAGCACTGCCGGTGGAATCGAGGCCACGAGGAATGCTGCTTTTGGCAACAGACTCAGCACGATCAGCAAACCACCGGCAACGATGGTCACCGAACGGCAGCGCACGCCGGTCATCTGCACCAGGCCGATGTTCTGCGCGAACGAGGAGTGGGTGAAGGTGTTGAAGAAACCGGCGAAGAACGAAGCGCCGGCATCGCACAGCAAGCCACGACGCAGCATGCGCGGGCAGACTTCTTGACCTGTGATCTTGCCCAGCGCCAGGAACATCCCGGTGGACTCGACGAAGATGATCACCACCACCAGGCACATCGAAAGGATTGGAGCGAGTTCGAATTTCGGCATGCCGAAATGCAGCGGGGTGACGAATTGCAGCCACGGCGCCTGCGCCATGCCACTGAGGTCGACCATGCCGATCAGACCGCAAAGCACGTAGCCCAGGCACATGCCGATCAGCACGGAAATATTGACCCAGAAACCGCGCATGAAGCGATGCACCAACAGGATGGTGCCCAACACCAGCGCCGCAATGGTCAAGTAGATCGGGGAACCGAATTGAGCGGCCTGGGCGCCGCCGCCGGCCCAGTTAACGGCAACGGGGAACAGTGACAAGCCGATCGAGGTGATGACCGTGCCGGTCACCAGCGGCGGGAAGAAGCGTACGACTTTGGACATGAACGGCGCGATGAGCATGCCGAAGAACCCGGCGGCGATGGTCGCGCCGAAGATCCCTTGCAGGCCGATGCCAGGCATGCCGGCCATGGCGACCATGCTGCCGACGGCGGCGAAACTGGCGCCCATCATCACTGGCATGCGGATGCCCATGGGGCCGATGCCCAGCGATTGCACGATGGTGGCAATGCCGGCGACCAGCAGGTCGGCGTTGATCAGGAAGGCGATTTCTTCACGACTCAGGCCAGCGGCCTGTCCGATGATCAGCGGCACCGCGATGGCTCCGCCGTACATCAGCAGAACGTGTTGCAGGCCAACCAGGATCAGTTGCAAAAGGGGCAAACGCTGAATGGCGGGTGCGTCGGGGATGCGCGCTTCGGATAGCTCGGACATGCAACACCTCGGATCTTTTTGTTCTTGTGATTTTTGTATCAGGGGGACCGCGTAGCGGCTGTTCGCGAGCAAGCTTCGCTCCTACAGGCATTGGGTCGGTCGCATCATTTGTGAACGACGTAAATCCGTAGGAGCGAGGCTTGCCCGCGAAGCTTTTAACGATTAATTGGTCGGGGCACCCTGAACAATCCAGGCGCCGATCAAGTCACGTTCCTGCTGGGTCATCTGGGTGATGTTGCCCAGTGGCATGATCTGGCTGGTGACGGCTTGAGCCTGGATCCGCGCGGCGTTCTGGCGGATCTGCTCGGGGTGTCAAACATCACCCCGGCCGGAGCCGCGCTGAACAACGGGCTGGTCGGTTTGGCCGAGTGGCAAACCGCGCAGCGTTCCTGAATCACGCTGTGCACCTTGTCGAAGCCCGGACCTGCGTTGGACGCTTGCGCCGGTGCGGCTGCCGGAGTCCCGGCAGGTTTGGCTTCAGCCGGTTTCAGACCACCGCCCACTGCTGTTTCCGGCAGCGGCTGGTATTCGATCTTGGCGGGTGTCTTGGCCACTTCCGGGCTGTTCATCGGCGCAGGGCCGGTGACGTAAGCCAGGCTGATCATGCCCACCGCTGCCACTGGCAGGGTCCAGGCAAACTTGTGGCTGTCATGACGGGTGTTGAAGTAGTGACGCACCAACACCGCCAGCACCGCGATCCCGGCCAGGATCAGCCAGTTGTACTGGCTGCCGTAGGTGCTCGGGAAGTGGTTGCTGATCATGATGAACAGCACCGGCAAGGTGAAGTAGTTGTTGTGACGCGAACGCAGCAGGCCTTTGGCCGGCAGCGCCGGATCGGGCGTGCGGTTCTCGGCGATGGCCGCTACCAGTGCGCGTTGCGCCGGCATGATGATGCGGAACACGTTGCCGACCATGATGGTGCCGATGATCGCACCGACGTGCAGGTACGCACCGCGACCGCTGAAGACTTTGCTGAAGCCATAGGCGGCGCCGATGATCAGTACGAACAGGATAAAGCCGAGCAGTGCAGGGCGTTTGCCCAGGGCCGAGTCGCAGAGGAAGGAGTAGATGAACCAGCCGATGAACAGCGAGCCGATACCGATGGCCACGCCTTCAGGGCCGCTCAGGGTGCTGCCGGGAGCCAGCAGATAGAGCGTCGGGTTGGAGTAGAACACCACGCATAGCAGCGCGATCCCCGACATCCAGGTGAAGTAGGCTTCCCATTTGAACCAGTGCAGGTTGTCCGGCATGGTCGGTGGAGCCAGTTTGTATTTTTCCAGGTGGTAGATACCGCCGCCGTGGATCGCCCACAAATCACCGGCCAGACCGCTTTTCGGGTTGACCCGATTGAGGTTGTTTTCCAGCCAGACGAAATAGAACGACGCGCCGATCCAGGCCACACCGGTAATCATATGAACCCAGCGCACGCTCAGGTTCAGCCATTCCAACAGATGTGCTTCCACAGTCTTTACCTCTCGCCTGTCACTCTGTTGTCGAGTGATCAGACCTTCTCTTATTGGTGGGGGCGAGGATCAAACGCTCATCCTCTTTGAAAAAATGCTCATCGCAGTTATTGCCTGTGCCACTGCGATCAACCACCAGGAAGTCATCCCGCTTTTCGATCGTCAGCACCGGATGGTGCCAAACGCCGCGATGGTAATTAATGCCCTGCCTGCCGTTGGTGACGAAGGCGCGGACCAAGCCTGATACAGGTTCATCGCCAAGTGGCGCGACCACAATCAGAAAGGGGTTGCCGAGCAGCGGAATGAAAGCCTGGCTGCCCAGCGGGTGACGCTCCAGCATGCTGACGGTCAGCGGCATGTCCTGCGCGTCGGCGCGGAAGATGCTGATAATCGCCTTGTCCTCTGGCGTTGCGGTTTCCACCGTCGCCAGTTTGTGGAAGCGCATGGTTGAACCGTTGTTGATCATGAAGTGATCGCTGCCGTCGGTTTCGATGACGTCACCGAAAGGGGCGAAGGCTTCTTTGGTCAGCGGTTCAATCGTCAATGTGCGCATGCTGGTCTTCTTAATCTTTTGAATTTGATCGTTCCCACGCTCTGCGTGGGAACGCCGCCATGGACGCTCCGCGTCCACTGTGACGCAGAGCGTCACGGTATGCATTCCCACGCGGAGCGTGGGAACGATCATCGTGTTATTTAGCGACCTTGCCGAGGAGGCGCAGGCGGCTTACACCACCATCCGGGAACACGTTCAGGCGGATGTGGGTGATTGGGCCCAGGGCCTTGATCTGTTCTGCGAAGGTGTGTTCGGCGTGCATTTCCAGCTTCTGGCTTGGCAGCAGTTCGCGCCAGAACAGCGATTGGGTTTCGATCTGGCTGTCGGTTCCGCCCTTCACGAAAGCGCCCTGGATCGAGCAGCTGTCCGGGTAGTTGCCCTTGAAGTGCAGGGTATCGACGATGATTTTCTCGATCTCGCCCGGATGACCCAGTGCGACGATGACCCAGTCATTGCCCGGGGTACGACGACGTGCGGTTTCCCAACCATCGCCCATGTTGATGCCACGGCCCGGGTTGAGGATGTTGCTCATGCGGCCGAAGTGTTCGTCGGAGCAGGCGAGGGCGCGACCGCCGTTCAGGGCAGCAGCCAGGTCGACCTGTTCGTTGTCGCCCACAGCCGACCAGTCGCGGTGCGGCACGCCGTACACACGCAGACGGGCCACGCCGCCATCCGGGTAGATGTTGAAGCGCAGGTGGCTGAAGGCCTGATCGTTGCTGATCTCGTGGTAGTGGTGGCTGTTGCCTTGCAGCTCGACGGCGGACAGCACTTCAACCCATTGGGTGGTTTCGGTCGGCTCGCCTTCAGCCAGGAAGCAGGCTTCCAGGGAGGCGGACGGCGGGAAGTTGCCGGTGAAGAATGAAGTGTCGATGTCCACGCCTTTGATCGAGCCCGGCACGCCCAGGCGGATCACCGCGCTGTCGTAACCTTCGAAGCGCTTGCGGCGCGATTCCCAGCCATCCATCCACTTGCCGTTGTCATCGAACACGCCCTCCTTCCATACGGCCGGGGTCGGTTGGAACAGACGATTGGCGTCGGCGAACCAGTCATCGGTGACCGAGATGATTTTGGTGCCCAGGCGGGCGTCGGCCAGGTTGACGAACTTCTCGAAAGGTACGGCGTAAGCTTTCATTCTTCTTGTCTGCCTTTAATTAGTTGGCTTGGGATGCTTGCGAGGCCCTGGGTGTTTTTTGCGTTCAAGAACACTCGGGCCAGGTTCGCTATAGGGTCAGTAATCGGAACAGGGCGATCTTGTTGATCTCCACCAGCGCGCACTTGAACTCGGTCTCCACCGAATTGTGAATGCGCGTTTCGAACGCTGCGAGGATCTGATGCCGGTTGCTGCCTTTTACCGCCATGATGAAGGGAAACTTGAACTTGGCTTTATAGGCGTCGTTCAGCTCGGTGAAGCGAGAAAACTCTTCGGCCGTGCATTGGTGAATACCGGCGCCAGCCTGTTCATTGGTGCTGGCTTCGGTCAACTCTCCCTGGACGGCAGCTTTGCCGGCCAGGTCCGGGTGAGCGTTGATCAATGCCAGCTGACTGGCGTGATCGGCGCTCAACAGGATGTCGCTCATGCGCTGGTGCAGGGTTTCAATCTCGTCGATCGAAGCGTCCTGGCCCAGGTCGAAGGCCTTCTCGGCCACCCATGGCGAATGTTCATAGATATCGGCAAAGGCTTTGACGAAGGTGTCGCGGCTCAGGGTCGATGGTTTCAGGGTTTGAAAGGTGCTCATTTGGCAGCCCCTTGGTACGGGTGGGTTTCTTGCCAGTGGCGAGCGATGTCGACGCGACGGCTGAACCACACCTGTTCATGACTTTTAGCGTATTCGATAAAACGCTTGAGCGAGGCCAGACGCGCCGGACGGCCAATCAGGCGGCAATGCAGGCCGATCGATAGCATCTTCGGTGCTTCGGCGCCTTCGGCGTACAGCACGTCGAACGCATCTTTGAGGTATTCGAAGAAATCGTCGCCCTTGTTGAAACCCTGGACTTGGGTGAAGCGCATGTCGTTGGTGTCCAGGGTGTACGGGATCACCAGGTGCGGTTTGCCGGTCGGGTTGTTCGGTTCCCAGTAGGGCAGGTCATCGTCGTAGGTGTCGCTGTCGTAGAGGAAACCACCTTCTTCCATCACCAGGCGACGAGTGTTCGGGCCAGTGCGGCCGGTGTACCAGCCCAGCGGACGCTCGCCAGTGATTTCGGTGAGGATGCGGATCGCTTCGAGCATGTGCTCGCGTTCCTGCGCTTCGTCCATGTACTGGTAATCAATCCAGCGGTAGCCGTGGCTGCAGATCTCATGGCCGGCATCGACCATGGCACGGATAACGTCCGGGTGACGCTGGCGGCCATGGCCACGGCAAAGATGGTCAACGGAATGTCGAATTCCTTGAACAGTTTCAGAATCCGCCAGACGCCAGCACGGCTGCCATACTCGTAAGGGATTCCATGCTCATGTTGCGCGCGCCTTGCAGCGGCTGCGCCGAGACCATTTCCGAGAGGAAGGCTTCGGATTCTTTGTCGCCGTGCAGAATATTGCGCTCGCCACCTTCTTCATAATTGAGCACGAAGGACAGGGCGATGCGAGCATTGCCCGGCCAGTGTGGGTGAGGAGGGTTACTGCCGTAACCGGTCAGGTCGCGTGGGTAGTCAGCGCTCACTGCAGTCTTCCTTCTTATTCGTGGCTTATACAAAGTCAGGGTTGTGTGGCGCGCCTACGGATGAAAAGTCAGGCTGGCGTCACAGCGATGGGCTGATTGTATACAACTTTATATTCACTTTGTAAGCCTGATTTTCTGCATTTTTCGCTAACGGTCGTCTTTGCATGCTATTGGGAAGATTCTGCAAGAAACCTGCCTGGTTGGTCAGCTAATGGCTACAAGGTTCAGCAATCGTGTGCTTCGGCAGTAAATCACCCGAAAATAAAGGGGTGGCGTTAACGGTGGTAAAAATGTCGTTTTTATTGTGTACAATTTTTTGGAAAGTGTCTTAATCAGTCGCTCGCCGCAGCTTTTCGTGCTTCGAAACGGTGCGGTCTCCTTTTCAACTGACTTCGGGAGGCGCGAGGTCTGACTGCTTCCACGCAGGCAGGCGCGCAGAATCAATGGGACGTTTGACTACACATGTTTTGGACGCTGCACACGGTTGCCCGGGCAGCTCGATCAAGGTCGAGCTGTACCGCGTTGAAGGTTCGCAGCTGGAATTGGTCGCCACCGCGACAACCAACAGCGATGGCCGTGTCGATGCACCGCTGCTGCAAGGTGATGACTACCGTACCGGGGTCTATCAGGTTCAGTTTCATGCGGGCGATTACTACCGCGCCCGTGGGGTACCGCTACCGGAACCTGCGTTCCTCGATGTCGTGGTGCTGCGTTTCGGCATTTCGGCAGAGCAGGACCACTACCACGTGCCGTTGCTGATTTCTCCCTACAGCTATTCCACATACCGCGGCAGCTGATCCCCCAAGCAGCTGCCTCACCCTGGAAGCGACTGCGCATATAGCTTCTTTGGTCTTTCGCCCGCTCACACTGCGGGCTTTTTTTCGCTCGACGTTTCAGTTCCTTGGATCATCGGATCGCACGATGAAAACCGAATCCGGGCGATCTGTCGAAATCTGATTCCCGCCCTTTAGCCAGATCAATTTGTTGGCCGCTTGGGCGTTATGAACTGCGCGCATGGCCGCCAGGCCAATCAGCTCCAGCAACCTGTGAGGGGCGAAACCCTGATCGCTGGTCGATGGGATATGAATTTTTTGCCGTGAACGCGATGCAGGGTCATATAGAACACAAAATCGTGCCCTGTGCGCTGGAACACTAGCGCTGGATAAGACTGGGCGATGGTGGGCTCGAATACGGTGTAACCGTGGCGCGTCAACAAGCTGGCCATGAATCGCTTGATGTCGCCGGCATACTGCGTCGTGGTGAAGTATTGCCACTCCTCACGGAATTTGCGTGGATCGAAGGTCAATCGCTGCAAAGGCGCATGATCGGCCAGGACAGGGAGTTCCAGTACGCGGGCAGTCCCTTTGCCTGGAGACATCGGCACTATCGGGAGCATCAGCAGGGGATCAGCCATATCCGGCCTTGGAGTGAGGCCACTGGTCTTCCAGTCATTGAATACTTGCCTCAGGGTCGTCAGCCCGATGCCTGTTGCGTGATCGGAACCATTGGCGAGCCAAAACTGTTGTCTGGCGACATCCAGAACAGAACGTGCTGACAGCTCCGGAAAATAAGTGACGACATAGTCGGTCAGTGTTCCCCTGAAAGGCAGATTCGGATCGATTTTCCAGTGGTGGGTCGGCGGAATCTGAATAGCACCTCGGGCTGTTGCTGAATATCTCGAGTGAGAACGCGCTGCATCAAATCAAAGTCGTAGATCAGATGTTCAGAGTTCTTGATGTAAACAACCGGATGCTCGGGTGCGTCACTGCGCGGCAGTGTCTTGTAGCGAACGCCATCGATGGTGACATCGTCGGGCGAAGCATGTTGAGGGCCGATCCCCCAGTTTTTCCAGGGATCGGTGGATGACTCGGCATCATCGATTGGGCGAGGCCGCTTGGAGGGTCCCGCTTCTTCACGCTCATCATCCGGCAGCCGGTCCCGCGTGACGATCAGTTCCGAATCCTCCGTGCTCACGCTTTCGGGCTGAACCCGACGCCACTTGAGCGTTCCTTCCACCCGTTCAAGTCGTGGACCGGAAGGCACCAACTCTGTCATCTGCCTGGCCCGGAAATGACCTTCCAGGTCTTTGCCCAAAGCAATGGTCGCGCCGTCTGTAAGATCGACATACTGGCGCCCGGAAATAATTGATCGAATGGCGGTTTCCGGATCGGGGGCGGGCAATCTTTCTACCAGTTTCGGCGCCAGATAATAATTGCTTATCGGCTGTTCGGTGATGACGCGGCTGAGCTGTGTCCCGGCCGGGAGGTCGATTATGTCGGTCACCGAAGGCTGGACATCCGGTAGGCGGGTAGTGTCCGGGAATTGATGTCCGTGCGCCTGATCCGGGACGGGGTTCTGTGGGTTGACAGGGCGTCTGGGTAAGTTGTCCAGTGTTGTGTCGCGCCTGACAGGGGTGCTTTCGTTTGAAGAACCTGGGGCTTTGGGTCGAATGGGGTGTTTTGGGCTCATGGTTAAACCTGCAGTTTAAGATCCGCGTGATTTCGAATGAATGTTTATGATTGGATAAATTGCCGGAGGGATCTCGCCGTCGACACCGGCGAGATCAAAGGTAATGTCAGCCTTCGCGGATGATAAAAACCGACTGCCATCCCGAACTGGTTGTCTGGGTTCCGCCAAGCAGCCAGACAACTTTGTTCTGAGCGTAAGCAGTGAGCAGTGCTGTGCGTGCTGGCACGCCGATCCGGGCTGTCAGGTTTGGATCGGAAAGTTCATTGCCCGGTGGGGTGATGTCCCTGATCGCATAGCCATCGACACGACCGAGTTTCAGGAAAAAAACGGTATCGTGGTTTGCGCGGGTGAAAACCAGCGTTGGTCCGCGGTGTTCGATCGTCAAAGGAAACGCTTCGTACCCGTTACGCACCAGCACACTGCCTACCAACCGCTTGAGGTTGTAATTGGAAGGGTCAGCATTAAAGTTGTTCCACTCCGTAGAGAAGTGGTTAGGGGCGAAGTCCAGTCGCCGCAATGCGCCAGCGGCATCGGAAGGGGGCAGCGCCAACCACCCTGTGTTGGTCGTTCTGGTGATGACCGGCAGCATCAACAGCGGGTCGGCCAGTTCCTGTCGAGGGATGCGAGCACTGCTTGCGTCGGCCCAATTGCGAAAAGTCTGCTTCAAGACCATCAGGCCCTGGCTGTTGATTACGTCGGAATGATTGGCCCGGTTAAACAGGGTTCTTGCGACGTCATTTAATGAAGCATCCGAGAAATCCCTGAAGGTTTCGGCCACGTAACCGGTCAAGCTCTTATCGAATGGGAAGCGATTCTCCAACACTTCCCACTGGCCATTCTTTTTGACTGCCCATCTGGGTTGCAATGATGGATCGTCATGCAGCATCTGTTCGAAAGCTTCATAGCGTGAAGGTGAAAATCGAGGGTGTTCCAAAAAGGCAATTCCAGTGCGCTCCGGCGATCCTTGAGGCACGACGCGATAGTGAAGGCCGTTGATCTCCAGGGATTCCACCGAATGGGGCTTTGTCGAACTTCCCCAGCTTCACCATAACGCTGAAGACAGATCCAGGGGAGAAGTGGGGTGCAAGAGAAGTTCTACGAGAAGTGGATGCTTTTCGGCCAGATTGCCGGCGCCTTCATCCAGGCGTGGCCGCTTGCGCGTACTCGGGCCAGGTTGTTCGTCCGTCGAGCTTGCGGGTTGTTGGTCGTCTGCAATGTCGGTGTTTTTCCTGCGCCAGAACGTCGTTCCGGCGATCCTTTCGAGTACCGGGCCTGAAGCGTTCAGCTCATTTGCCGAAGACGCCTGATATTCCCCATCAGCGCTAAGCCGGACAAGGGTGATACCTTCGTTTTCGATTTCTGCATAAGTCGTCTGGCGTTTGCCGTGACGTAATCCGTTGGCAAGGGGCGCGGATAAAGTCGCGACCAGAAGAGACGGGAGAAAGTTGATGTCGGATGTCGCGCCACCTGTGCTGGTTGTGGATTCCCCTGACGGGGAAACGTCGGCCACCGTGACCTGCGGTTCTCTTGGGATGTTGTCCGATTCGCTTTCCGGCCTTCGGCTACCCGATGAGCTGGTGGTGGGCTCGGAAATGCCGGTTTCGGGCAAATTAAGTCGAGGTGTTGTGGCGTCCTCGGCGGAGGCATTTCTAACCGGCTGGTTTGCGTCCGGTGTATTGGGTTTTGCAACTTTCTTCGGCGGCTTCATGCCCATGTTGTTACTCCATTAATTATATCAATTGAGTCTGTGTAATGAATGTTGTGGACGATTAAGGTGTTATTGTTTCGTCGGGTAGAGGTAGACCTGTTCGAATATCAGGTCGACGGCATACATAACACCTGAGGCAGTAATTACAAAAATCTCCTCGACGGGCGTATCATCATTCTTGTACTCGGGAAGATGGACGATCGTGCGTCCTAGCAGCAATTTTTTACCCGATAACCGGATCGTTGCCGGGTCCAGGTACCTTGAATAGAAGTACCACGTCGATGCGTTGGATGTTTTTGTAAATGCACCGGGAGTGGATATTCGAATCAGGGTGTCCGCGTAGAAATGGATATGGTAGGTCGAGCCTTTCCCTTCGAGCAGCGTAATCTTGTTTTGCACGTGCGCAGGAATTTCGACACGCTGCGGGTGCTGGCCAAGCTCTGTGGCTCTGCTGTCCTCAGGGGAGAGCAATAAGTAACTGCCTGCGCGTTTTTCCAGCATGTAATGGCCGTCTAACTTTTTGAAACCCGGTCTGTTTACGTCATCAAAATAACTGAGTGAAGGAGGTTTTAGTCGAAACGACACTCCGTCGCGCATCGTTAAGTTTAACGCCTGATTCAACCTCAGTCCTTTAACCATATATGAAGTGTCGCGAATGTTCGTATAGGAGTCGGATGAGGTTGTTACAAGGTTTTCAAGTATTATCGTTTTGTTTTTGAAGAACAACTGCAAGCTGAAGTCACTGTAAGCCAGGTAGTCATTGCTGTTTCGAGTGTTGACTTGAACTGTGTAGGTGGCTTGCGTGTGAGTCAGTTCCTCGCTGTCGCAATCGATATGAATGGTTTTCAGATTGTTTTGGTCATTTTCAATAAATTTCAAGAGGGTTTGGTTAATGTCTCGATCAATGAAGAAGTGCGAAGATCTGCCGGAAGTCATTTCATGTTCAGGGCTGGTGATGATCATGGGGGCTGGCCTTTTTCCTTTCACCAGAATCAGGATTTCAATACTGTGATTGTTTGCACCGTTCAATTCATCGGGAAAGTCAGGGGCGAGTTGAAAACCGTCCAGGGTCAAAAAACGCATTTTCTGTTCCTGAAACAAGTGTTTGTTGCCCACTGATTTATAAACGTCCTTGATGATTAGTTTCCTCTCTGGCCACTCTCCATCTTTTCCGCACAGAGACGAGACCACCAGTGAGGTGTCTTCAACGGACCATTTCTGAATGCTTTCAAACGGCCAGTCCATGATGATCAGGCTTTCTTCTCCTGCCTCCTCCTTGATAGTGACGGTGCCGCTTTTGTGGGCAATGTAGTACTGGTCCTTGCCTGTACCACCCGCAGCGGTTGCATAACCTCCCAGCAGATAAATCGTGTCATCACCAGCGCCTGCGTGGATTCGGTCCTGGCCTCTGGAAACGATTCGGTTCGCTTTGGCTGACCCTTTCACGATGTTTCTTGCACCGGAAAGTGTCTCGACGTTTTCAATACTTTCCAGAGTTGTGAGGGGGCAGGGGGTGTCGAATCAATATTGCTCAGCAGGCATATCCGGCCGCTTTCCAGATCAATCTCAAAGCCGATGTGTGTAGAAACATCCTGGCTTTGCAACTGGCCTTGAAACACCAGCGTGTCGTCGCCGTCGCCCCCCAGAAGATGGGCGTCTGTCTTGACAGGCGCGGGCGCCTTGAGCGTCTGCACCGCCCCCGCAAATAGGAAGTGATCATCCTTTTTACCACCCGTCAGATGCTTGGAGCCTGTGCCGTAGCTGAAATGATTGGGCTTGTTCTCGACGCCGATGACGGTGTCTTTCCCGCCTCCCAACA
This sequence comes from Pseudomonas sp. ERMR1:02, assembly GCF_002277815.1. GTDB lineage: Bacteria > Pseudomonadota > Gammaproteobacteria > Pseudomonadales > Pseudomonadaceae > Aquipseudomonas. The sequence goes on along the minus strand of NZ_NKJI01000019.1, from coordinate 111,898 downwards.
GCCAAAGCGTTGCTTTCGATTCACCGCGTGTTCCCTTCACCACCCCGGGAAGATTCGAAGGAATTCCATTGCGGGCGTCGATGGTGTCGTTTCCATCCTCAACCAGTGGCGCCTTGATTTCCTTTGAAGGCGTTGACTCGCGTCCTTGTGCATCCCACTCGAACCAGAACACTTGAGCGGCCTTCAGTGAAACATCCACCTTGCCGTTCACAATGGCCTCAATGCTGTCTTTCATTTGTCCGTCGAGCCACTTTCGAGCTCTGCTGGTGAGCATTTTCGAGTGCTGGTCCAGGGTCAGGGCGATGCTGTAGCGGTCCTGAATACGCTGCGGTGCACTTTGGTTCACAAACGCAAGAAACCCGGTGACGAGACGTTCATCGACGCTCAATTCAATGTAATCGTCGATGTCGTCTACCTGGCGAATGGCACTGTAAATCTGTGATCCGGTGATCAAAATGGCCGCCGCTGCGATGCCCAATGGGCCGGCGTGGGCGAAGCCGGCCAGGGCCGCGGTACCGAGAATGAGGGTCAATGCGGCGCTGGTCAGGTTCATGCCGGCAGCGACGTAGTGATCCAGGGCTTGTTTGCCGGTGGTCTGGGAGGCGTCGTTCAACGCTTTGATCGCGAAGTAGATGTCGAAGGGGAGGGTCAGCGCGCCTGCGATCAACCCTGCTGCTCGCGACAGATACAGGCCAAATCGGGTCTTGGCAAAACCCTGGTAGATACGTGCGCTGGTTTCAATAAGCTCTTGAGCGGTTTTCACCAGGCCTCGTTCGATGATCAGCGAACCAAGTTCCGTCACCACCGCGCCCGCACTGATCGCCGCTTCGGTGCGATTACCGGTTTTGATGGCATCGCAAATACCCATCAAGCCGCTGTAGATGCCGAATGCCTGAAGTCCGACGCCCATGCTGTTAACGACTTTGCTTTTTTGTTTGTTGACCCAGCCAGGGACATTTTCGGGTAGGCGGGTATCGCGAATATCCAGTTTCTGCGCAGCTTGCAGGAGCCTGTCGATCTTCTGTGTATGGCTGGTTTGCGCCTCGTTAAACAGTGGCGGAGCATCTACTGAACGATGAGTGGCAATCTCGAACAACAAGCTCGGTATCGTGTAGTCGCCAACGGTGCCACTTGCCCACATACGACTTTCGACATCCGCGGGGTTCAGTCGCAAGCCGTCGATAAATGCCTGCGTTGTGCGGCGAAAGTTGGTGTTACCAATATCCAGCGGCTCGCCGTGAACCGTGGCATTCATGAGATGAAGCTCAAGGCGGCTGACCGTAAATTGGCCAAGGGTGATCGGTCCGTAGTGCTGATCCAGGGCTCGCAGCACCCGTTCCCGTTTATTGGCGCTTCGGGGAGGCTGGTCCTTGGGGGCTGTCGTGCGTTTGCTGCGGATAAAATCGGCAATCTCCTGATCGGCTGCGGGCAAAGTAGGCGGATCAATATCCGAGACTTTTATCGAGTCGTAGTCTGTTGCATCAGCAGACGTGAAGAGTTGCGACATACGCGCTTCCTTGTAAGGGCTGTTTTGAAAAACGTTGGCCCAAACTTTATGCAAGCGTGACGGTCAGACTGCGATAACTATGTATGGCGTATGTTTCTGCCGATGACGATGCATTCAGCGTTATATCGGGGGGGGAGGTGCGCAAGCCCATCCACGGCTTCAATCTGCCGGGATGGGCGAGAAGGTCGATACCTTAAAGGCTGATCAAGCGAGCCTTCAGTGCCCGCTCAACAGCGAGGCAGCGCCAGCGCCACCGAACAAACCGGCACTGATCCGGTTGAACCAGCTCTGGCCTTTGCCCGAGCGCAAATACCTGGCTGCGCCGTGGGCGCCGAGTCCGTAGGCGATCTTGCACAGCAGATCCAGCACCGTCCAGGTTGCAATCATCACCAGTAGCTGCGGCAGAAACGCTTGTTCGGCGCTCAAAAATTGCGGCAGGAAAGCGGCGAAAAACAGAATGTCTTTAGGGTTGCTCGCGCCCAGCACGAACGCCCGCCCGAACAGTGCGCGAAAGCGCGGCACCGGTGCAGCCTGAGGCACTTCGGCGCCGTGGGAAGGCTGACGCGATTGTTGCCAGCTCTGCCAGGCGAGGTAGAACAAGTACAACGCACCGACTATTTTCAGCGCGCTGAACAGCTGTTCCGACGCCAGCAACAACGCGCCTAATCCCAATGCGGAAGCACTCAACAGGCAGATCGAAGCAAACACGCCCCCCAGAAACGCCGGGTAAGAACGGCGCAACCCGTAATTCAGACTGTTGCTGATCATCAGCAAAGACAGTGGTCCCGGGATCAGGATAACAATCAGCGCAGCGCCGCTGAACAGCAGCCAGGTTTCCAGACTCATCACTTTCCTCCATTTACACAAAAGCCTCACCCGACGGGGTGAGGCTGTTTTCGAGCGTGTGCCGCGTGTTTACAAGAAGATGAACTTGGCGATGAAGATCGCGCAGAGCACCCACAGGCTGACAGAAATTTCCTTGTATTTGCCGGTGCCGGCCTTCAGCGCCACATAGGTGATGAAACCCAGCGCGATACCGTCGGCGACCGAGAAAGTCAGCGGCATCATGATCGCGGTCACGATCGCCGGAATACTGTCGGTCGCTTCGTCCCATTCAATGTGGGCCATGCCGCCCATCATCAGCATTGCCACATAAATCAACGCACCGGCGGTGGCGTAGGCGGGATCATGCCGGCCAGCGGAGCGAAGAACATGGCAGCAATAAATAGCACACCTACGGTCACGGCGGTAAGACCAGTCCGACCACCAGCCGCTACGCCAGCGGCACTTTCCACGTAGCTTGTTACTGGAGGGACACCGACCACCGCACCGAATACGCTGGACGCACTGTCGGCCTTCATGGCGCGGGAGAGGTTTTCGATACGTCCGTCAGCGCCCACCAGGTTGGCGCGCTGGGCCACACCCATCAAGGTGCCGGCGGTGTCGAACATGTGTACGAAGAGGAAGGCCAGCACCACGCTGATCATGCTGACGTTGAACACGCCGGCAAGGTTCATGGCCATCCAGGTCGGGGCCAGGCTCGGCGGGGCCGACATGATCCCTTCGTAATGCACCAGGCCCAGACCCCAACCGGCCAGCGTTACGGTGATGATGCTGATGAGGATCGCACCGAACACCTTGTGGTAACTGAGTATGGCAATCATCAGGAAGCAGATGGCGGCCAACAGCGGTCCAGGCTCGCGCAGGGAACCCAGTTTGATCAGAGTTGCCGGGCTATCGACGACTATGCCGGCGGTTTTCAAGCCGATCAGGCCCAGGAACAGACCGACGCCGGCGCCCATGGCGAAGCGCAGACTGACCGGAATGCTGTTGAGCAGCCATTCGCGGATCCTGGAAAAGGTCAGGATCATGAACAACACGCCGGACACGAACACCGCACCCAGGGCCGTTTCCCAGTTGTAGCCCATGGTTCCAACCACGGTATAAGTGAAGAACGCGTTCAGGCCCATGCCCGGCGCCAGGCCGACCGGCCAGTTGGCGTACAGGCCCATCAACAGGCAACCGAGTGCCGCGGCGATGCAGGTGGCGACGAACGCCGCACCATGGTCAATCCCGGCGTCAGCCATGATGTTGGGGTTGACGAAAATGATGTAAGCCATAGTGATGAAGGTAGTCAGACCGGCAATCAACTCGGTCTTCACCGTGGTGCCATGCAAGCTGAGTTTAAAGATGCGCTCCAGCAAGCCATTGCGTAAAGGCGGCGAGAGATCCAGCGTCGATGCTTCGGATTTGCGGCTTTCCACAGCGAGTACTCCTCAAGAGTTTTATTTTTATTTCCAGGGCCGGATCCGTGAGGGTGGCAGCGGCCCTTTGAGGTGCTTGCGATTTGTTGACCGTATGGTCAGAAACTCGCACGAAGTGGATTATGCTTTTGTATACAAATAAAGCAAATAATGTTTTTGGTATTGTCGACGAAAAGTTTGGCAATAGGGATATATCGCCTGATCTGGCCCCTTCGCGGGCAAGCCTCGCTCCTACAATGGATCGCGTAGCGTCAGGCTGCGGCGGCGAAAACGGCGTAAGCGCAGAAACGAATAAACCGGCCATGGGCCGGTTTATTATTTTTTTCGGGATTTGTGTTGTTTGATCTGACGCCTTCGCGGGCAGCCTCGCTCCTACAGGGGAATGCGCGCCCCTGTAGGAGCGAGGCTTGCCCGCGAAGAGGCCATCAATCACACCACAAAACCATCAGACCGCAGCGAAACGCTTATCCAGATAATCAATGATCACCTTGGACTCATACATCCAGGTGGTCTTTCCATCCTCTTCGATGCGCAGGCACGGCACCTTGATCTTGCCGCCTTGCTCCAGCAGGGTCTGGCGATCCTGCTCGTTGTTCTTCGCATCGCGCAACGCCACCGGCACATTCAGGCGACGCAGGGTGCGGCGGGTTTTCACGCAGAACGGGCAAGCGTGGAATTGATACAGGGTCAGGTCCTTGGCGGCGGTTTCGACCTGGGCCTGAGCGGCGGCGGGGCGCTGCTTCTTGCCGGGGCGAGTGAGGAAGTCGATGAAGATGATCAGTTGGCCGAGGCCGACACGAAGCGCTTTGACGAACACGTTGATAAGCCTCACGGGGCGAATGAAGAAAGTCGCGCAGCTTACCTGATTTTTCACAGGCGAAAAAAAACCGGCGATGAATGCCGGTTTTCTTGTGCTGCGAATTACTTGATCAGGCTGAGGAATTCGCTGCGGGTCGCCGCGTTTTCACGGAACTCTCCGAGCATTACCGAGGTGATCATCGACGAATTCTGCTTTTCCACACCGCGCATCATCATGCACATGTGCTTGGCCTCGATCACCACAGCAACGCCCAGAGCGCCGGTGACCTGCTGGACCGCATCGGCGATCTGGCGGCTGAGGTTTTCCTGGATCTGCAGGCGGCGGGCGTACATATCAACGATCCGCGCGACTTTCGACAAACCCAGCACTTTGCCGCTCGGAATGTAGGCGACGTGGGCCTTGCCGATGAACGGCAGCAGGTGGTGTTCGCACAACGAGTACAGCTCGATGTCCTTGACCAGCACCATTTCGCTGTTGTCGGAGCTGAACAAGGCACCGTTGGTGACTTCTTCCAGCGTCTGCTCATAGCCGCGGCAGAGGTACTGCATGGCCTTGGCGGCACGTTTTGGCGTGTCGAGCAGGCCTTCGCGGGACACGTCCTCGCCCAATTGGCCGAGGATCGCGGTGTAATTCTGTTCCAGGGACATGAAACTACCTGTGGGATTTTACGCAAAGGGCAAGGGTACGGTGGCGGACACGACGCTGCAAGCGTGAAGCGACAGCTTTACTCGTCGCGGCCTTCCATCATGGTTCGTTTGAGCATCACATAAACCGCTCCGGCACCGCCGTGTTTCGCCTGACACGAAGTGAAGCCAAGTACCTGCGAATGCTGGCGCAACCAAGTGTTGACGTGGCTTTTGATCATCGGTCGCTTACCGTCCAGGCGCACGGCTTTGCCGTGGGTGACGCGCACGCAGCGGATTTCGAATTTGGTGGCTTCGGCCAGAAAAGCCCAGAGTGTTTCCCTGGCCTTTTCCACGCTCATGCCATGCAGGTCGAGGCTGCCTTCGAACGGAATCTGGCCGATCTTGAGCTTGCGCATCTGGCTTTCCTGCACGCCGTCACGTGCCCACATCAGCTCGTCTTCAGGTCCGACGTCGATGACGAACTGATCGGACAGCCCGTCAACGGTGGTGGCATCGGTGCGCACGGTGGCGGCCTGTCGCAGTTTGGCGATCTGCGCGCGATCAGCTTTGGGTTTGCCGGTTTCGGCGCGATCGTGCTTGATCGGCTTGACGCCATGGATCGCGCTTTTGAACAGGGTAAAATCGTCTTCTTGCATGTCAGCCTCCGCGAAGGGCGGCCAGTTTACCCAACTCGAAGCGAATGAGGGCGCGACAAAATGCGCAGCATTCGGCTCAGTCGTGTTTTTTCATCAAATGCGGGGACATGGCCAGCTCCCGTGACTGTCGCGAGCGCCGCCGGCAGCGACGCCACAACCACACGCCGAGGTACAGCACGAACAGGCCAATTGCCAGAATCACCGCCGCACCGGCGCGGTTGGTGTTCAACTCGCCCAAGGCAGGTGCATGACCAAGCAGGCTGGCGACACCGGCCATGGTGAGCAACACACCACACGTTGCCAGCAACGCAGCGAACGCTGCGCCGATTCGAAAACGCCAGTTGCGTTGGCCTTTGGGCCGCAAGCGGCGAGCGTCAAAACCATCGGATAACTTCATTCCGACCTTCCTCAATGGGTATCGGCCCTTCGACCGGGAGTTGACCGGGATGTTCCTGAGGCTAAGACAATTACGGCTAACGAGAGGCTTTAGCGGATGAGCGGCGATATTGACCGCTCATTAATCGCTGATCAGACCAGGTCGTTAGTCTGGGCGACGGCGGCAAAGTTGTCCGCCATGATCGCCATTTCGGTCTGCTGCACATGCTCGGCGCTCAGGACGCCGCCTTTGTATGGCAGATCGCGGGTGGCACAGGCGTCTTCCACGAGGGTGCAACGGAAACCCAGGTTTTCGCCGCCCGTACCGTGGTGCTGACACTGGAATGGCTCATGAAACCGCAAACCACCAGATCCACCGACCCCAACTCTTCCAGGCGCTTTTTCAGATCCGTGCCATGGAATGCACTCGGCAGGATTTTTTCAATCCTGATTTCACCCGCAAGCGGCTCCAGCCCCGGGATGAACTGCCCGCGTTCGCCGCGTGGGTCGAACAGCCCACCGACAGTACCGAGATGGCTGACATGCACGATTGGCCGGCCGGCCGCACGGGCAGCCGTCACCAATTTCTTGATGTTCGCGACAGCAGCATCCATGCCGCTCAGGGCCAGGGGCCGCTGAGGTATTCTTTCTGGGCATCGATGATGATCAGGGTCGCATGACTCAGTTTGGCTGCTGCATAACCGCGGCCGCTGAGTTGAAACATCGTTTGTGGAACGGACATTCTGGGGCTCCTTGGAGTGGGGCTTTGCGACATTGTCCTCTGGCTGAGCGCTTCTGTGAATCGCTACTATCGTAGCACCGTCTTTTTTGGCGTGTAGCTTTGTCAAGTGGTCCGTTTTGTTCAATACCGGGATGAAAATAGAGATTAGTCCTACATGAGCTCCGGTGTTTTTCCCGCGTCGTCGTGACGACGTTTGGCTGATAGAATCGCCAGTCGATTTTCTGGAGTTTGCCGTCGTGATCACTTCCCGCCTTCGTACCCTGCGTGACCATATCCGTTGGGCCGTCAGCCGCTTCCATGGGGAGGATCTGTTTTTTGGCCATGGCACCGACAATGCCTGGGATGAAGCCCGTCAACTGGTGTTGGGTGCACTGCATTTGCCGTGGGAAATTGCTGACAGCTACCTCGACTGCAATCTGGAAGAAGACGAAGTTGTTCACTTGCAGCTATTGCTCAAGCGCCGCATCGAAGAGCGCGTGCCGACTGCTTACCTGCTGGGCGAAGCCTGGTTCTGCGGCATGTCGTTCATCGTCGATGAGCGTGTGCTGATCCCGCGTTCGCCGATTGGCGAATTGATCGAAAACCGTTTTACCCCTTGGTTGGGCACCGAGCCTGCGCGGATCCTCGACCTGTGCACCGGCTCGGGCTGCATCGGTATCGCCTGTGCCTACGAGTTCCAGAACGCCGAAGTGGTGCTGGCCGATCTGTCGTTCGAAGCGCTGGAAGTGGCCAACCAGAACATTGAACGCCATGGCGTCGATGAGCGAGTCTATACAGTGCAGGGTGATGGTTTCGATGGATTGCCGGGCAGCGCTTCGATCTGATCGTTTCGAATCCGCCTTACGTCGACGCCGAAGATTCGCCGACATGCCCGACGAGTACCAGCATGAACCGGAGCTGGGCCTGGCCTGTGGTGACGATGGATTGAACCTGGTGCGGCGCATGCTTGCCGAAGCGGCGGATCACCTGACCGAGAAGGGTTTGCTGATTGTCGAAGTGGGCAACAGTCAGGTGCACGTCGAAGCGTTGTACCCGCAAGTCGACTTCGCCTGGCTGGAGTTCGAGCGTGGCGGGCATGGCGTGTTCATGTTGACGGCCGAGCAGTGCCGGGATCATCAGGCGCTGTTCGCTTCCCGCGTCTGACCTTATAACGCCATCGCGGGCAAGCCACGCTCCACAGGAATGCACATAACCTGTGGGAGCGTGGCTTGCCCGCGAATGGCCGCGCCTCGGTCTTCAATCGTTAGCGGTGCGTCGCAATCCAGATCAACAACCCGCCTGAAACACCGCAACGCAACCAGACACGAAATGGTGAAACGCAGCCCGACGTCTTCACGCTTGTACTTGCTGACTTTTTCTTCGTGTTCTTGAGTTTGACTCCTGCTCGGCCAGATTCTGTTCGGCCTGCTGAAGCATTTGCGCCGCTTCAAGAATTTCCACGACTTGCAGTTTTTCCGTGTTCCAGTCACCCAGCAGGTCGCCGACCTGCACCTCTTCGACGCTACCCTTTAAATGCTGGGCGTCGGCGTAAACCACATCGAAACCGTGTACCCGCAAAAAATGATCGCGGCGCAGACGCGTGTCTTCGTTCAGCGCGTCCTTGTTGTTCAGGTCAGTGCCGTCGACGGTGTAACCGGGCCAGCGTTTCTTCGCCCAGTTAATGCCTTGCGCCGCCATGAAACGGCCAATACCGCGGTTTAGCGGTTCGATCTGCAGGCCGCTGTCCGGGCCGAAGTGAACGCGTTTTCGCTGTGATCGACCCAAACATCCAGATGATTCTGTTCCTTGCGCACCCGCTGGCTGGGCAGGGCAATGCTCATGCGCATCAGGCTGTGCTGCTTGTCATTGCGTTCTGCATAACCGAATTCGACAAAGCGCAAGGGCCGCACGCCGGTATTGCGATCGGTCTGCAACGGCGCCAGGCGGAGCATCTTGTGGTGCTCGACGTGGACGTCCGCCCACGGCAGCTCGACCGCTGGCGGTGCTTCTTTTTCAGCGGTGGTGTCGGGTGAAGTCGAGGTATCAGTCATAACGGCGAGATCCTGTCCAAGCGCAGCTTGTCGCCAGCCAGTGCGCTGGCGACAAAGGCTTATCGGCCGTTTTTTCAAGACTGGAGGGTCAGGGGAGTTCTCAACTAGTTTTCACGCGGCGTGAAAATTAGTTGAGAACTCCCCCAGCAGCGCTTAACGGGGGCGAAGTCCATCAATGAACCCGAGGATTCGCGCGCCCAGTTCCGCCGCCAGTGGCAAATTCGGATCTTTATAGGAGGCGATCTGTCGTTTGACGTCGTTGGGCACGATGCGCATGACATGGTTCATGCCTTCGATCAGCGCCAGTTCGGCGTCCGGTTTGGCCGCCTTGAGCAGGCGCGCGTCATTGACGCCGACCTGGATATCGTTGCTGCCCTGGATGATCAGCGCCGGCATTTTCAGTCGGGCGAAGGCCGCCGCCGGGTCTTGGCGGAACAGCGAAATCAGGTACGGTTGCACGCTCGGGCGGAAAATAACCTGCAGTTGCGGCGGCACGTTATCGTCGGTTTTCCCCGCCTTGAGGCTATCGAGCAGCTCGTTACTGCGCAGCATCAGCGGCGCCGGCAGGCGATTACTCAGTTGCTGGCGTAACACCTGATCGATTGGCCGGGCGCTGCCGGACATGGAATCACCGCCGCCGCATCGACGCTGGGCGCGGCGAGACTGGCGATCAACGCGCCTTCGCTGTGTCCCAACAGGATCAGTTGGCCAAAGCGCGGATCGGTCTTGAGCTTCTGGCCCCAGGCTTGCGCGTCGGATACATACGCTTCCACTGACAGGTTACGCTCGTCCGGGGTGGCCGCCAGGCTCGCCGCCACGCCGCGTTTGTCGTATCGCACGCTGGCGATGTTGTGTTTGGCCAGCACCCAGGCCAGTCGTTTAAGGCTGTCGTTGCGTCCGCCGTCGGGGTTGTTTCCGTCACGATCCGTAGGACCCGAACCGGAAATGATCAAGACCACCGGTACAGGTTTGTCGGACTTTGGGAGCAATAGCGAGCCGAAAAGCTCGCCGGTACCGGTGTCCAGGGTGATCGGCCGTTTCAGGACGGTGGCCTGGGCGAAGCCGGAAATCAGGGTAAGGCTCAAGATCAAAACTCGCAGCATTATCACGCCATCATTAACAAGATGCCGGTTGGACTCGCAGGCACCCGTAAGGTTCGAGGATGAACTACTTGGGTAGCCTGCGTATACTGGCGCGCATTACGTATTTGGGTTCGATTTCACGGAGCGTCCTGCATGTCCGGCAATACCTACGGCAAGCTGTTCACTGTCACCACCGCTGGCGAAAGCCATGGTCCGGCGTTGGTCGCCATTGTCGATGGCTGCCCGCCGGGCCTGGAGATCTCATTGGAAGATCTGCAGCGCGATCTGGACCGCCGCAAGCCCGGCACCAGCCGCCACACCACCCAGCGCCAGGAAGCCGACGAAGTCGAAATCCTCTCCGGCGTGTTCGAAGGTCGCACTACCGGTTGCTCCATCGGCCTGTTGATCCGCAACACCGACCAGAAGTCCAAGGACTACTCGGCGATCAAGGATCTGTTCCGCCCGGCCCACGCGGACTACACCTACCACCACAAATATGGCGAACGCGATTATCGCGGCGGCGGTCGAAGCTCGGCCCGTGAAACCGCCATGCGCGTCGCCGCTGGCGCGATTGCGAAAAAGTACCTGGCCACCCAAGGCATCGTGATTCGCGGCTACATGAGCCAGCTTGGCCCTATCGAAATCCCGTTCAAGACCTGGGATTCGGTGGAAGAGAATGCCTTCTTCAGCCCTGATCCAGACAAAGTGCCGGAACTGGAAGCCTATATGGATCAGTTGCGCCGCGACCAGGATTCGGTCGGCGCGAAGATCACCGTAGTGGCTGAAGGCGTGATGCCGGGCCTGGGCGAGCCAATCTTCGACCGTCTCGACGCAGAACTGGCCCATGCGCTGATGAGCATCAACGCGGTCAAGGGCGTTGAAATCGGCGCGGGTTTCGCCAGCGTCGCCCAGCGCGGTACCGAGCACCGCGACGAAATGACCCCGCAAGGTTTCCTCAGCAACAACGCTGGCGGCATTCTCGGCGGCATCTCGTCCGGTCAGCCGATCGTGGCGCATCTGGCGCTGAAACCGACGTCCAGCATCACCACGCCGGGCCGCTCCATCGATATCCACGGCAATCCGGTGGAGGTCGTCACCAAGGGCCGTCACGACCCGTGCGTCGGCATCCGCGCCACACCGATTGCCGAAGCGATGATGGCCATCGTGCTGATGGATCACCTGCTGCGTCACCGTGGGCAGAACGCCGACGTGCGCGTGAGCACGCCGGTGCTGGGTCAGCTTTAATGGCTAACCTTATCGTCGCTGCGGTCTGACGGCTGTGGCGGCGCTCCCGTACTGGCGGCTTTCCAGTTTCTATCTGTTCTATTTCGCCTTGCTCGGTTCCACAGCGCCGTTTCTGGCGCTGTACTTCGATCACCTGGGTTTTTCCGCGGCGCGCATCGGCGAGCTGGTGGCGATCCCGATGCTGATGCGTTGCGTTGCGCCGAACATCTGGGGCTGGCTCGGTGACTACACTGGCCGGCGCCTGGCCATCGTGCGCTTCGGCGCCGTCTGTACGCTGCTGACCTTTTCGCTGATCTTCGTCAGCAAAACCTACGCCTGGCTGGCGATGGTCATGGCCTTGCACGCATTCTTCTGGCATGCGGTATTGCCGCAGTTCGAAGTCATCACCCTGGCGCATTTGCAGGGACAGACCTCACGCTACAGCCAGATCCGCCTCTGGGGCTCGATCGGTTTCATCATCACCGTGGTCGCGCTCGGACGCTTGTTCGAATGGCTGAGCCTGGACATTTATTATCCGGCGGCGCTGGTGCTGATCATGGCCGGGATCGTCCTCAGCAGCTTGTGGGTGCCCAACGCGCAACCGGTGCAGGGCAACCGACCGACGGGGGAAGGCTTCCTCAAGCAATTGCGCAACCCTGGTGTGTTGGCGTTTTACGCCTGCGTGGCGCTGATGCAGATGAGCCACGGGCCGTATTACACGTTTTTGACCCTGCACCTTGAGCGATTGGGTTACAGCCGTGGCGTGATCGGCTTGCTCTGGGCCGTTGGCGTGGTGGCTGAGGTGCTGATGTTCATGGCCATGAGCAGGATCCTCGCGCGCTTTTCATTGCGGCGGGTGCTACTGGCGAGTTTTCTGCTGGCGGCGTTGCGCTGGCTGCTGCTCGGTTCGCTGGCCGAGTTTCTCTGGGTGCTGTTGTTTGCCCAGGTCCTACACGCGGCGACGTTCGGCAGCTTTCACGCCGCTGCCATTTCCTTCGTGCAACGTAGCTTCGGTGCGCGCCAGCAAGGGCAGGGCCAGGCGTTGTACGCCGCACTGGCCGGCACCGGCGGCGCACTGGGTGCGTTGTATTCCGGTTACTGCTGGAATGCCCTCGGCGCTGCATGGACCTTTAGTATTGCCAGTCTCGCAGCCCTCGCGGCTGCCGTTATCATTGCCACACGTATGCAAGAGGACAGGCCATGAGCCTTACCCGTGAACACCTCGCCCAGGAAATAATCGACGCCGGGCGTTTTTTGTATGGCCGCGGCTGGTCGCCGGCCACCAGCAGCAATTATTCGACCCGACTGTCGCCGACCGAAGCCTTGCTGACGGTGTCGGGCAAGCACAAGGGCCAGTTGGGCCCGGGCGATGTGCTCGCCACGGACCTCGCGGGCAACAGCCTGGAACCGGGCAAGAAACCGTCAGCCGAAACCCTGCTGCACACTCAGCTCTATAGCTGGCGCCCGGAAATCGGCGCGGTGCTGCACACTCACTCGGTGAATGCCACGGTGCTATCGCGCCTGACGCCGGAAGATTTCATCGAGTTCGAAGACTACGAACTGCAAAAAGCCTTTAGCGGCGTGTCGACCCACGAATCCCGGGTGCGGGTGCCGATTTTCGACAACGATCAGGACATTGCGCGACTCGCTGCCAAGGTGCAGCCTTGGCTCGACGCCCATCCCGATTGCGTCGGTTACCTGATTCGCGGCCACGGCCTCTACACCTGGGGCGCGCGGATGAGTGACGCGCTACGGCAGATCGAGGCCTTTGAATTTTTGTTCGAGTGCGAGTTGAAGACTCGCAGCGTGTTGAACCGTTAACGGCAGACCTCACAAGTCGCCCACCGCCTGATGCAGCGCTGCGCCCGACCGGTGTCCACAAACCGGACGGCGCGGCCGATACCGAGGAATTGCCCCATGAGCAGCCTGTCCGTTTACCACGTCTCAAGCCCCGACATTCCCAACAAGGTGCTGACCCATTTCGAAGACATCGCCTCGACCCTGGCCGAGCAAGGCGTGCGCTTCGACCGTTGGCAAGCAGCCGCAAAGATCCAGCCCGGCGCCACACAGGAAGAAGTGATCGCTGCCTATCAGGAGCAGATCGACAAGCTGATGACCGAACACGGCTACATCACTGTCGATGTGATCAGCCTCAATAGCGATCACCCGCAAAAAGCTGAATTGCGTGCCAAGTTCCTCGATGAACACCGCCATGGCGAAGACGAAGTCCGCTTTTTTGTCGCCGGGCGTGGCTTGTTCACCCTGCACATCGATGACTACGTTTACGCCGTGCTCTGTGAGAAAAATGACCTGATTTCGGTGCCGGCGGGTACGAAGCACTGGTTTGACATGGGCGAGCATCCGCATTTCGTTGCGATCCGCTTGTTTAACAATTCGGACGGCTGGGTGGCCAACTTCACCGGCGAGGATATCGCCAGCCAATTCCCGCGTCTGGAGGACTGAATCGATGCCGATCAAAGCGATTCTCACCGACATCGAAGGCACCACCAGCGCGGTGAGTTTTGTGTTCGACGTGCTGTTTCCCTACGCCGCCAAACACCTGCCGGATTTTGTTCGCCAGCAAGCCGAGCGTGCGGATGTCGCCGAGCAACTGAACGCCGTGCGCCGGGACAGCAATGAGCCGAACGCCGATATCGAACGGGTCATTGAGATTCTGCTAGGCTGGATTGCCGAAGACCGCAAGGCCACGCCGCTCAAGGCGTTGCAGGGGATGGTCTGGGAACAGGGTTATCAGGCCGGGCAACTCAAAGGCCATGTGTACCCGGATGCCGTCGAAGCACTGCAGCGCTGGCATCAGGCCGGTTATCAACTGTTCGTTTATTCTTCGGGTTCAATCCAGGCCCAGCGCCTGATCTTCGGCTGCTCGGAGGCGGGGGATCTGACGCCATTGTTCAGCGGCTACTTCGACACCACTTCCGGACCCAAGCGTGAGGCGAAGTCCTACGCCAACATTACTCAGGCGATCGGGCTCGAGGCGGCGCATATTCTGTTTCTGTCGGACATCGTCGAAGAGCTGGATGCGGCGCGCGCAGCGGGAATGGCCACTTGCGGGCTGGCCCGTGAGGGCGGCGAGCTGGTGGGACATGTCACCGTGGACAGTTTTGCCCGCATAGACCCTTCCACGTTCTAAACAGCAACACGAAACTGTAGGAGCGAGGCTTGCCCGCGAAGGCGGCGGATCAGATGACACTTATAGCACCTGAGACACACCGCCTTCGCGGGCAAGCCTCGCTCCTACAGGGATTGTGCACCTCCAGAAACAAATCAGGCCGTGAAGCGAGAGCATTCACGGCCTGTTTGTTTACAGCGCTAAAATGATTTACAGCGAGTGATAAGTCGGCAGCGCAAACCGTTGCTGGCTTTGCAGCATGGAAATCTGCGGCAGTTCGCTGGCCTGCTCGGCGAGGTCGCGGCGAATAGCGCTGATGACCCACGACAGTTGATCGCCATTGTGCAATTGTTGGTAGGAAATCGAGCGTTTAAAGACTTTGTCTTCGGATCCACGCAACGTCAGCAAAATCCCGCCGTCTGGTCGGGCCTGGGTGGTGACTTCGAAGTTGGAGAACAAGGATGAAAATTTTTCTTGGATCAGGCTCATGTCTGTCAGCTCCGTGATTACTTAATGGCAAGCATGCACAGAGCGTTGCAGTGATTGTGCCAGCACTTAGCTTATTAAAATGTTGTTAAAAAACAATAAGTTATAAATTTGTATAATTTTCACTATCGTGCAATTTGCAAGAATGGCCATCGTGCATCCTGCATTTTGCGTGGTCGTCGGCGATTCGATGGAACCATTTGGTGTGCCTGCGCTCACGATTTCCAACGCCGCTGGGGCAGATACAAAACATTTCAAAAACCGCGTGTACAGCTCAAGAACCGTTGACGTATTTTCGGGATTAACGCAGCGCCACCCGACAATAAAAAATCGAACGGGAGCAACCATGAGCCGCACTTCAAGCGACACGATTACCTGGGGCATGATGCTCAGAAAGCTGCCTTCCATTGCCAAGGCCCTTCCACGGGTGGTGAAAGGGATGAAGGTCGCCAACGTCAAGGACCCGACCCAACCGTGTGGCCTGGCCTGGAGTTTCGAACAAGCAACCTTGCGTAATCCCGATGGTCCTGCATTGCTGCACGGCGATGTTTCACTGACTTATGCACAGGTCAATCAGTGGGCCAATCGCATCGCCCATCACCTGATCGACCAAGGCATCGGCAAGGGCGATGTGGTGGCGATCTTTATAGAGAACCGCCCGGAACTGCTGGTAACGATACTGGCGGTGGCCAAGGTCGGCGCGATCAGTGCCTTGCTCAATACCTCGCAGACCCGCGATACACTTGTCCACAGCCTGAATCTGGTGGCACCGGCAGCCATTGTGGTCGGTGGGGAGCTGGTCGCGGCATTTCTTGCAGTGCGCGAGCGGGTAGCGATCGAGGCGAGACGCATCTGGTTTGTCGCCGATCAAGACACGTACGACCATCCTGGAATTGCCCCCGAAGGTTTCATCAACCTGATGACGGCCAGTGTCGACGCCGACAGCGACAACCCCGCGAGCAGCCAGCAGGTTTTCTTCGACGACCCTTGCTTCTATCTCTACACCTCGGGCACCACCGGGTTACCCAAGGCCGGGGTGTTAAAACACGGGCGCTGGATGCGCAGCTTCGTCAGCTTCGGGATGGTCGCGCTGGATATGCGGCCTGAGGACGTCGTCTATTGCACCTTGCCGCTTTATCACGCCACCGGCCTTTGCGTGTGCTGGGGTTCGGCCATCAGCGGAGCCTCGGGGTTTGCCATCCGCCGCAAGTTCAGCGCCAGTCAGTTCTGGAGTGACGTACGCAAGTACCGCGCGACCACTATCGGTTATGTCGGCGAGTTGTGTCGTTATCTGGTCGATCAACCGCCCAGTGCCGACGACAGAATACACAGCGTAACCAAGATGATCGGTAACGGCCTGCGTCCCGGCGCGTGGCACGTGTTTAAGACGCGCTTTGGTGTTAACCACATCTGCGAACTGTATGCAGCCAGTGACGGCAATATCGGTTTCACCAATATTCTGAATTTCGAAAACACCGTTGGTTTTTCCCTGATGTCCTGGGAATTGGTGGAGTACGACCATGACAGTGGCGCGCCGACCCGTGCCGCCAATGGTTTCATGCGCAAGGTCGGCAAAGGCGAGCAGGGGCTGTTGCTGGCGAAAATTGACGACAAGGCGCCGCTGGATGGCTACACCGACCCGCAGAAAACCGAGAAAGTTGTGCTTCATGATGTGTTCGTGAAGGGTGACCGTTACTTCAACACCGGCGACCTGCTGCGTAACATCGGTTTTGGTCACGCGCAGTTTGTCGATCGCCTCGGCGACACCTATCGCTGGAAGGGGGAAAACGTCTCGACCACTGAAGTCGAGAACATTCTCCTGAAACATCCGCATATTTGCGAAGCCGTGGCTTATGGTGTGGAGATCCGCAACACCAACGGTCGCGCCGGGATGGCGGCGATCACTCCCGCCGAATCCCTGGCGACCCTGGATTTCAGTGAGCTGCTGGCGTTTTTCCGGCAACAGATGCCGGCCTATGCGGTGCCGTTGTTTCTGCGGGTGAAAGTGAAAATGGAAACCACCGGGACGTTCAAGTACCAGAAAACCCGGCTCAAGGACGAAGCCTTCGACCCGGGCAGGACCGGTGATGACCCGATCTACGCCTGGCTGCCGGGCACTGATACTTATGTGCAGGTCACCCTGCAGTTGCTGACGGACATTCAAGACGGGGCTTTTCGTTTCTAGTGCGGCGTTTCTAGTGCGGCGTTTCTGAATGCGGCGTTATTGAATGCGGCGTCATTGAATGTAGCTATTGGCCTGTATCAGAAAAAAGAAGTGACAGGGTCTGGACCGCTCGGGAAACTGTCGGTTTTCCGAAAGACAGAAAGTGGAGTGTTCCATGTCAGACCAAAGCCGCCAGATGACCCCCGAAGAAGCTGCCGAGTTTGCCGAACAGGTATTCAACAAGGCGCGCGAGGGCGATGCGGCCATGATGGCTGCGCTGCTGACCAAAGGCTTGCCGCCAAACTTGCGCAATCACAAGGGCGACACCTTGCTGATGCTGGCCGCGTACCATGGTCATGTGGACACCGTAAAAGTCCTGCTCGAACACAAGGCCGATCCGGAAATCCGCAACGATAACGGCCAGAGCCCGATCGCAGGTGCTGCCTTCAAGGGTGATCTGGCGGTGGTCACCGCGTTGGTCGAGGGTGGTGCGCAGGTCGAAGGTTCGTCCTTCGATGGCCGTACCGCGTTGATGATGGCGGCGATGTTCAACCGCGTTACCATCGTCGACTACCTGATCAGCAAAGGCGCCGACCCGAAAGCCAAGGACGCCAATGGCATTACGGCGCTGGATGCGGCCAAGACCATGGGTGCTGTCGACACCGTCGCTCAGCTGGAGAAATTGCTGGGCTAACCGCAGACTTTGTAGGAGCTGGCTTTTCAGCGAAGGCGATGTCAAATGCGAAGAAATTATCGACCGACACGCCGCCTTCGCGGGCAAGCCAGCTCCTACAAAAGCAATTACACAGCGCAATGCGTTATCCTTCGCGCCCTCAAAATTCCCTCGCTACAGGATCTGCCCCATGAAAGCCGCGCTCGTCGAACTCATCAGCAAAATCAGCTCCGGGTGCATGGGTGAAGACGAAATCCTCAAGGTCGCTGACGAAGCAACCCAGGCTTACGCGGATCCGATGAGTTTTCTGACGGCCAATCCGGACATCAATTACGACGATACCTTCCCGATTCCGCTGGGTGAGTGGGTGGTCGTCGGCAGCCTCCCCGAGACCGTGTTGTTTCAGGCTGACACCTACATGGACCTGTTCGCCCAAATCGTCGCTTCGTTCGGTCCGGGTGTAGACTTCAACATCAAGCCCAAGCAACTGGCCAAGACCGAGGCCCTGACCGCGCTTAATCGCATTCAGGTGCAAATGAGCAGCCTGAACAAGGAAAACGGCGGCTATGTGCTGATGAACTTCAGCCAGTTGCTCGACGATGAACTGCAAGTGGTATTGGTCTACGGCAACGACGTGCCACGGGTGCTTGAGTTGTGCGCCGAAGTCGGCATCGCCGCTGCGCCTTCCCTGGAAGCCTTGAAAGTGGCCATCCACGTCTGAGGCGGCAAAGCTGTCAATAAAACGGAACCCTCGCCATGGCCGGCTATCCTAAGGGGGCATACCACTCTTCGGGAGCGTCACCATGGGTTCCACATTCAACAGCCTGGTTGGCCTGATCATTCTTGCCCTGGACATCTGGGCAATCATCAATGTGCTGAAAAGTGGCGCTGAAACAGGGATGAAAATCGTCTGGGTGCTGTTGATTGTCCTGCTGCCAGTTCTGGGACTGGTCATTTGGGCCATTGCCGGTCCGCGGGGGAATGTCAGAATCTGACATTACCTCTGTAGGAGCGAGGCTTGCCCGCGAAGAACGATAATGCGGTCTACCTGTTTAACCGTGTAATCGTTCTTCGTGGGCAAGCCTCGCTCCTACAGATAGGGGGGCATCAGAAGGTTCGACCTGTCATGTTCCGCAACGTAGAATGCGCGCCTTTCCTGGGCAATCGACGCATTCGATTGGCCTTCATGGGCGGGTAACCGTCCGTTGCCACCCGCATTCATCGGAGCACTTCCCATGAGCAACATCCCTGCCAGCGACTACCTGGAAACCCTCTACGAAGGCTACGGCCAGCGTTTTCGCATGGACAAACTGCTGCACGAAGTGCGCACCGAACACCAGCACCTGGTCATTTTCGAAAACCCGCGCATGGGCCGGGTCATGGCGCTGGACGGCGTCATCCAGACCACCGAAGCCGACGAGTTCATCTACCACGAGATGCTCACCCACGTGCCGATTCTGGCCCATGGCAACGCCAAGCGCGTGTTGATCATCGGTGGCGGCGACGGTGGCATGCTGCGTGAAGTGACCAAGCACGGTAGCGTCGAGCACATCACCATGGTCGAGATCGACGGCACCGTGGTCGACATGTGCAAGGAATTCCTGCCGAACCACTCCAACGGCGCCTATGACGACCCTCGCCTGAACCTGGTGATTGACGACGGCATGCGTTTCGTCGCCAGCACCACTGAAAAATTCGACGTGATCATTTCCGATTCCACCGACCCGATCGGTCCGGGCGAAGTGCTGTTTTCGGAAAACTTCTACCAGGCCTGCCATCGCTGCCTGAATGAAGGCGGTATCCTGGTGACGCAGAACGGCACGCCGTTCATGCAGATCGAAGAAGTCAAAACCACCGCCGGCCGCCTGCGCAGCCTGTTTCCAGACTGGCACTTCTACCAGGCGGCGGTGCCGACCTACATCGGCGGTTCGATGACCTTCGCCTGGGGCTCGACCGATACCGCTTATCGCAAGTTATCCCGTGAAACCCTGCAACAGCGGTTCATTGGCAGCGGCATCGTCACGCGCTACTACAATCCAGAGATACACATCGGCGCCTTCGCCTTGCCGCAGTACGTGCTGCAGGCTGTGGGCAAGCCAAGCAACGATTGATGGTCGAGACACAACCCTTGTAGGAGCGAGCCTGCTCGCGATGGAGTCGAAAGCGCCGCGTTTAACCATTAAACACGCGTAATCGTTAACGACCATCGCGAGCAAGCTCGGCTCCTACAGGTTTTGTGGTTTTTATGCCAGCACGCTGTATTCCATTTGAACGATCAGTAAGGGTGTAAGTCGAGATAGGTGTAAGCCCATTTGCGGGTTTGATTGAGGAGGCTCCGATGTCAAAGTGGAAAGTCACTTTCGTAGATGATCATGGTGAAACGATCGACGAAGTCTTCGAGTGTGAGGAATGCCCGAGTCATGAGCAGGCCGCCAAACTCATCAAGGAACGGCTCCTTCCTGTCGCCGCGAAGCTGGATCTGAACGATCTGGAAGGGCGAACCACTGACGCGACCGTCAAAAACCTCAAGACTCAGAACAGCATTCAAATCCTCGGCATCACGCCAATCTGATCAACTCCTGTCACATTCTCAACCAGGCCTTGGCAGCGCCTCTATCCTGGGGCTACTCTGCAATCGAGATCAGCGAATGGATCGCTAAGGTCTGGTCTTGTCAGCTACATGCTTGTTTCCCGCCGGCATATCGATTGCTTAAACGCTCGCACCTTGGTTGCGCGCGCAGGGAGTACGGAAAGTCTATCCATCGGTTTGAGGAGGACGTTTCATGAGCACAGCCTATCAAGAAGACATCAGCAGCAGCGTTCTGCGCCGCATGAAAGAAGGCGGATTCGACTTTTCACGGTTCCATCCCATCGAGTTCTACGCCATTTTCCCGGACGAGGAGCGGGCACGCAGGGCGGCAGGTCATTTTCATCGTGGAGAATCCCTTAATGCGCAGATCAGTGTGCGCGACGACGGTGCCTGGGCGCTTGAGTTAAGCAAGGTCATGTACGCCACCTACGACGATATCGGCGATTTCGAACAGGGTTTCGAAGCGGTGGTCGAGCCATTGGGCGGCATCATTGAGGGCTGGGGTGTTAAACAGGAGGTACGAGGGCGACTCGCATAACCTTATGAACAGTAACAATCGGCAATCGCGGCTGACCTTAGGGTCGGCCGTTTTCGTTATTTGGGAAGATTTTATGGTCGGCCCCCTTGTCGGAGCTGGCCTGCCAGCGAAAGCCCAAAAGCGCCAAGGTTAATCAGTCAATACGCGTAATCGTTAGCGACCATCGCTGGCAAGCCAGCTCCTACAAAATTTTTTTCAGCTTTCCCGCGGATTTATCTACAACGTTAACCGGGCAGTGAAATCAACTCTGGCTATGCTGGTGATACGCAACAACATTGCCTTGCAATGAAGCGGGGGCGATCAGGTTGGGGCATTTGCCGCACAGGATTGGTGCGGTGTATGCGCGAAGATTATCCAACTGATTGAAATTAAAGCGTTTATGCCGATGGCACGGGCCTTGCGAAGGTCTGGACGTCCGGGTGACAAGGAGTACGGCATGATCCGCACCTATTTTGATGAGATGTACGATGCCGGCGGCCAGGTCCGCCCGCATTATCGGGAGTTTGCCCGTTGGCTGGCCGAAACGCCTGATGAGCTTTTGGCACAACGGCGACGCGAGGCCGATCTGTTATTTCATCGCGCCGGGATTACCTTCACGCTCTACGGTGATGAGCAAGGGACAGAGCGCCTGATTCCCTTCGACACCATTCCCCGCAGCATACCCGCCAGCGAGTGGCGCGTGGTTGAGCGCGGCTGCATACAGCGGGTCAAGGCGTTGAACATGTTTCTCGCCGACCTCTACCACGAGCAGCGGATCATCAAGGCCGGCATCATTCCGGCCGAGCAGGTGCTGGCCAACGAGCAATACCAGTTGGCGATGCAAGGGCTGGATCTGCACCGCGATATCTATTCGCATATCTCCGGTGTCGATCTGGTGCGCGACGGCGACGGCACGTATTACGTGCTCGAAGACAATCTGCGTACGCCCAGCGGTGTCAGTTACATGCTCGAAGACCGCAAGATGATGATGCGCCTGTTCCCGGAGCTGTTCGCGGCGCAGCGCATCGCTCCGATCGATCACTATCCGAACCTGCTGCTCGATACCCTCAAAAGCTCCAGCCCGATCGACAATCCGAGCGTGGTGGTGCTGACGCCGGGGCGCTTCAACAGTGCGTTCTTCGAACATGCGTTTCTGGCGCGGGAGATGGGCGTGGAGTTGGTGGAGGGCGCGGACCTGTTCGTACGTGATGACAAAGTCTACATGCGCACCACCGACGGGCCGAAAGCCGTCGACGTGATCTACCGCCGCCTCGACGATGCGTTCCTGGATCCGCTGGCCTTCAACCCGGACTCGATGCTCGGCGTGCCAGGGCTACTGTCGTCCTACCGTTCCGGCAATGTAGTGCTGGCCAATGCCGTCGGCACGGGCGTGGCGGACGACAAGTCGGTCTACCCGTTTGTCACCGACATGATCCGTTTCTATCTGGATGAAGAGCCGATCCTGAAGAACGTGCCGACCTGGCAGTGTCGTAATCCCTCTGAGCTTTCCCACGTGCTGGCCAACCTGCCGGAACTGGTGGTCAAGGAAACCCAGGGCTCCGGCGGTTACGGGATGCTGGTGGGGCCGGCGGCGACAGCGGCGGAAATCGAAACATTCCGCGCGCGGATCATCGCCAAGCCCCATGCCTACATCGCGCAACCGACGTTGTCGCTGTCGACCTGTCCGACCTTTGTCGAAAACGGCATTGCGCCGCGC
Source organism: Pseudomonas sp. ERMR1:02 (assembly GCF_002277815.1). Classification (GTDB taxonomy): domain Bacteria; phylum Pseudomonadota; class Gammaproteobacteria; order Pseudomonadales; family Pseudomonadaceae; genus Aquipseudomonas. The sequence continues at coordinate 89,295 of NZ_NKJI01000019.1, read as the reverse complement.
CATATCGACCTGCGTCCGTTTGTATTGTCCGGTCGCGAAACCCGGGTCGTGCCTGGCGGATTGACCCGAGTCGCGTTGCGTGAAGGTTCCCTGGTGGTGAATTCCTCCCAGGGCGGCGGAACCAAGGACACCTGGGTGGTCGAGGATTGAAAGGAAGCCTGTCATGTTAAGTAGAACTGCCTCGGATTTGTATTGGATGTCGCGTTACCTGGAGCGGGCGGAAAACCTCGCACGGATGCTCGACATCAGTTACTCGCTGTCACTGATGCCACAGGATGGACGTGGTAACGGCCTGCACGAACTGGCCATGCCGCTGTTGATTACCGGCACCCTGGACGATTACCTCGAACGCCACGGCGAACTGCATGCCGAACGGCTGCTGCATTTTTTCGCCCTGGACGCGGCCAACCCGGCGAGCATCTACAGCTGCCTCGGCGCGGCCCGGGCCAGTGCCCATGCGGTGCGTGGGCGAATCACCGCTGATATGTGGGAAAACATCAACGCAACCTGGCTGGAAATCCGCGGGATTGCCGAACAGGGCCTCAGTCGCTACGGCATGAGCCGTTTCTGCGAATGGATCAAGGAGCGATCCCACCTGTTCCGTGGCGCGTCCTACGGCACCATCATGCGTAATGACGCATTTCGCTTCATTCGCCTGGGGACGTTCATCGAAAGGGCTGACAACACTTTGCGCCTGCTCGATGCCCGTTACGAAATGGCTGGCGATCAGGCCGAAGCGGTCAGCGATGGCACGGCCCACGCCTACTATCAATGGAGCGCGTTACTGCGGGCTCTATCGTCGTTCGAGGCTTACACCGAAATCTACCGCGACGCCCCCGGCGCCCGGCATGTGGCCGAGTTGCTGTTGCTGCGGGCGGATGTGCCGCGCTCGTTGCGCGCCTGTACCGAAGAAATCGACCAGATCCTCGCCCAGCTGCCGGGGGCCAACGGCCGACCGGCGCAACGCCTCGCGGCGGAAATGGACGCGCGCCTGCGCTACACCGGCATCACCGAAATCCTCGACGAAGGCTTGCACGCCTGGCTGACCGAGTTCATCCCGCTGGTGCGCCAGTTGGGCAACGCGATTCACAGTTCTTACCTGGAGGCTGCATGAGACTTTCCATTAGCCACGAGACCACCTATCGCTATGAAGATCAGGTGCGGGCGAGCATCCAGTATTTGCGACTGACACCCCACGACAGCGAGCGCCAGCACGTGCTCAGTTGGCAGCTCGACCTGCCGCGCCCGGTGCGCGCGCAACTCGATCCATTCGGCAACATCCTGCATGTGCTGACCATGGACGAGCCGCACGAGGCGATCGTCATTGGCGCCCGTGGCCAGGTCGATATCGACGAACTGCGCGAAGCCGAGCACGAGAGCCAGTCGGCGTTACCGTTCCTGCGTTTCACCCGCCTGACTGAAGCTGATGCTGCTTTGCGTGCGTTTGCCCAGAGGGAGTGCAAACAGCGCCGGGATCGTACTGCGCTGATCGATTTGATGCATGGCCTGAACCAGCACATGACCTATACGCCGGGCGCCACCGAAGTGGACACCAGCGCCGCCCAGGCCTTCGCCGGGCGCTCGGGCGTGTGTCAAGACCACACCCATGCGTTTCTCGCCTGTGCTCGCAGCCTGGGGGTTCCAGCCCGGTACGTGTCGGGTTATCTGTACAGCGAAAACAGCGAGCATTTGGCCAGTCACGCCTGGGCTGAAGCCTGGCTGGATGACGCCTGGTACAGCTTCGATGTGACCAACGAACTGGCCCGACCCGAGCGCCATTTGAAATTGGCGGTGGGCCTGGATTACCTGGACGCCTGCCCGGTGCGCGGGATGCGTCGCGGTGGTGGGAGTGAGCAGATGCATGCGAAGGTGTTCGTCACGCCGACGCCTGTGCCGGTGATTTCCGTCCAGCAGCAATAATCTGGGGCACCGCACAGCAGCCTGCTGATCATTCCCACGCTCCGCGTGGGAATGCAGCCCGGGACGCTCGGCGTCCCAGCCGTGCGGACGCAGAGCGTCCATTGAGGCATTCCCACGCAGAGCGTGGGAACGATCATGTAAGCGATCAGGGCTTAACCTTGCGCCCCACCATATGCTTCAAATACCCCACCAGCATCCCCAAGTCCTCATCCGGCAGCACCTCGGCCGAGAACCCTGGCATCTTCGCCTGGGGCCATTGGCGCAAACTCTGCGGATCACGGATATAGCGCTTGAGGAAATCCGCGCCGAAGTATTCGGTCGGGTTGTACGGAATATTCAGGTCCGGCCCGAACTGCGCATCCCCGGCACCGTTCAATCGATGGCACGCCAGGCAGTTTTTCTGAAACAGCGCAAAGCCCTTGTTGACCGGGTCGTCTGCCTTCAACGCAGGATCAGGCAGCAGGGCAGGGAAGCGCTCGGCCACGGGCGCCATGCGCTTGATGCTGGCGACTTCGAACGGCCATTGTTCCGGGCTGATATTGCCCGCTCGGGGATTGGTCCAGACCAGGTAAAACGGCCCGGCGCTGTGCTTGCCTTCCGACAGCGGCGGCCAGGGTTTGGCCGGGTCTTCAATCGCTAGCCAGGCTTGCGCGCCCTGAGTGTTGAGCAAAGGCGCAGCCGCCATTTCGGCGGCAAAACCGTCTAGCGCGACGGCTTGCAGATGATCTTCGGGTTTGACCCCTGTCAGCAACGCCGCCAACGGAACAGCGCGGTAGCTCATGTCGCGTTTGTAGGAAACATCATTGGGAATGGCGATGGTCTGGACCTGAGGATGCTTGAGCAATTGCTCGGTCTGCCAGGTGCGACTGTCCGCGCCCAGCTCAAGGTTGAGTTGTGCGGCGTAGAGAGGCGTGCTGAGCAGCAGGGCCCCGAACACAATGAGCGTTTTCAAATGATCGCCGTCCATGTCGTAGAAGTGCCACAAAGGTTGGCACAGCCACGCTGGCCCGGGTAGCGAGCCAGTCACATTTTTAACGTGGCGATATAAAACTCTGGCGCCGTAATTTTCAAATACCGACTAGCCGATCACCTTGGTCAGGTTTGGCAAAATCAACAACAGCGTAGTGGCAAAGAGAATGAGACCTGCTTGACGAACTTTCGATTGTTTGAACATGGCTGACCGCCTTTTTTTTTGTTATTTCCTGATGCCTGCCTGCATATATCCATGACGGCAAACGTTGCACTTCCTGTAGGACGAGCGCCTCGGCAAAACCCGACGACAACTTCGTATAACTTCACCTTAGAGCCCGCGTCACGCTTGGTTTAGATCCATTTAGTATGGTGTTCTTACTCTATGCTATTAAAAAGGCATGAGGCCTATTGCCAGCTTCTTGGGCGGCCTTTTGCTAGACACCTGCGTGTCAAGAAACGGTTCGCCCGTTTGTTGACGACCGTCCGTCTGAGCGTGAGCGTCAATGCCGGTGAGCGCTGCGGTCATTGAATCCGTTGCGTCCGGGGCCAAGAGTGAGAGCTGTGTTTTTCATTCATCTGCACTGCGGTTCGAGGACGTCATGACCCAAGCTTTGATTTTCGACGCATTACGCACGCCCCGTGGCAAAGGCAAGGCCGATGGCGCTCTGCACAGCGTCAAGCCGGTGAACCTGGTGGCCGGGTTGCTCAGGGCGCTGCAGCAGCGGACCGCTCTGGACACCAGTCAAGTCGATGACGTTGTGCTCGGCTGCGTGACGCCCATCGGTGATCAAGGCTCCGATATCGCCAAAACCGCGACCCAGGTCGCGGACTGGGACGTCAGTGTGGCCGGGGTGCAGATCAATCGTTTCTGCGCATCCGGGCTGGAGGCGGTAAACCTCGGAGCGATGAAAGTCCGTTCCGGTTTTGAAGACCTGGTGGTGGTTGGTGGCGTCGAGTCCATGTCACGAGTAGCCATGGGTGGCGACGGCGGGGCTTGGGCGCTGGACCCGGAAACCAATCTGCATAGCCATTTCACGCCGCAAGGTGTGGGCGCCGACCTGATCGCCACGCTTGAAGGTTTCAGCCGTCAGGACGTCGATGCCTATGCGCTGCACTCGCAACAGAAAGCCGCGCGGGCGCGGGCCGATGGTTCGTTCAGCAAATCGCTGGTACCGGTTCAGGATCAGAACGGCATCATCCTGCTCGATCACGATGAGTTCGTTCGTGCCGAATCGACCCTTGAAGGCCTGGGCAAGCTCAAGCCGAGTTTCGAAATGATCGGGCAAATGGGCTTCGACGCCACCGCACTGCGCGTCTACAGCCATGTAGAGAGGATCAACCACGTCCACACCCCCGGTAACAGCTCCGGGATCGTCGACGGCGCGGCGTTGATGCTGATTGGTTCCGAGACCAAAGGCAAAGCGCTTGGCCTGCAACCACGGGCGCGAATCGTCGCCACTGCGGTAACCAGCACGGACCCGACCATCATGCTCACCGGCCCCGCGCCGGCCACCCGCAAGGCGTTGGCCAAGGCCGGGTTGCGGGTCGAAGACATCGACCTGTTCGAGGTCAACGAGGCGTTTGCCTCGGTGGTGTTGAAGTTCATCAAGGACATGGCCGTCGACCCGGACAAGGTTAACGTCAACGGCGGTTCCATCGCCATGGGTCATCCGCTGGGCGCTACCGGCTGCGCGATTCTCGGCACATTGCTCGATGAACTGGAAACCCGCCGCCTGCGTTATGGCCTCGCGACCCTGTGTGTCGGTGGTGGCATGGGCATCGCCACCATCATCGAACGCCTCTGAGCCCCGAATTCAAGGAAACCTTCCATGACCCAAGCCATTCGTTACGAAAAAGGCCAGGACCAGATTGTCGTCCTGACCATCGACATGCCGGGCCAGAGCGCCAACACCATGAACGCGGTATACCGTGAGGCCATGGCTGACTGTGTCGCTCGCCTGGTGGCCGACAAGGACAGCATTGCCGGTGTCATCATCACCTCGGCGAAAAAAACTTTCTTCGCCGGCGGCGACCTCAATGAGTTGATCAAGGTCGGCAAGCCCGAAGCCAAAGCCTTTTACGACATGGTGCTGAGCCTCAAAGGGCAATTGCGCACCCTGGAAACCCTCGGTAAACCGGTGGTCGCGGCGATCAACGGCGCGGCGCTCGGCGGTGGCTGGGAAATCTGCCTGGCCTGCCATCACCGAGTGGCGCTGGACAACCCGTCGGTGCAACTCGGCCTGCCGGAAGTGACCCTCGGTTTGCTGCCGGGTGGCGGCGGGGTGGTGCGCATGGTACGCATGCTCGGCCTGGAAAAAGCCCTGCCGTATCTGCTTGAGGGTAAAAAGGTGCGGCCGCTACAGGCGTTGCAGGCGGGTTTGATCGATGAATTGGCGGCGGATCGGGATGAGCTGCTGGCCAAGGCGCGCGCCTGGATTATCGCCAACCCGACGGTCGTGCAGCGTTGGGACGTGAAGGGGTACCAGATTCCCGGTGGCACGCCGTCGAATCCGAAAGTCGCACAGATGCTGGCCATCGCACCGTCGATCCTGCGCAGCAAAACCCAGGGTTGCCTGCCGGCGCCAGAGAAAATCCTCTGTGCCGCCGTGGAAGGCGCCCAAGTGGATTTCGACACCGCGCACCTGATCGAAACCCGCTACTTCACCGAACTGACCACCGGCCAGGTCTCGAAAAACCTGATCGGCACCTTCTGGTTTCAGCTCAACGAAATCAATGCCGGAAGATCGCGCCCGCAGGGTTTTGCCCCTTATGTCACAAGGAAAGTCGGCGTGCTCGGCGCGGGGATGATGGGCGCGGGCATTGCGTTTGTCAGCGCATCGGCCGGGATCGAAGTGGTGCTCAAGGACATCAGCCTCGCGGCTGCCGAGAAGGGCAAGGCGCATTCGGCGACATTGCTGGACAAAAAAGTGGAGCGCGGCCAACTGAATAGCGAGCAACGCGAGGCCGTTCTGGCACGCATCCACACCACCGAAAACGATGCCGACCTGGCGGGTTGCGATCTGATCATCGAAGCCGTTTTCGAGGACCGTGAGTTGAAGGCCCAGGTCTCATCGGCTGCACAAAAAATCGTCGGCGCGGACGCGGTGATCGCTTCCAACACCTCGACCCTGCCGATCAGTGGCCTGGCGACGGCGGTACCGGACCAGAGCAAATTCATCGGTCTGCATTTCTTCAGCCCCGTGGAAAAAATGCCCCTGGTGGAAATCATCAAGGGCGCCAACACCAGCGACGAAACCCTGGCTCGCGGGTTCGATTTCGTCCTGCAAATCAAGAAAACCCCGATTGTGGTCAACGACAGTCGTGGTTTCTTCACGTCGCGGGTCTTCGGTACGTTTACCAATGAAGGCATTGCGATGCTGGGCGAAGGCGTGAGTGCGCCGATGATCGAGACCGAGGCACGCAAGGCCGGCATGCCCATCGGACCGTTGGCGATCTCTGACGAAGTTTCCATCAGCCTCATGAGCCATATCCGCCAGCAAACCGCCAAAGACTCGCAGGCGCAAGGCAAACCGCTGATCGAGCATCCGGCATTTGCTGTGATTGACCTGCTGCTCAACGAATACAAGCGTGCGGGCAAGGCTGCGGGGGGTGGTTTCTACGAGTATCCGGCCGGTGGCCAGAAGCATCTGTGGCCGGAACTGAAAACCCGTTTTGAAAAGGCCGACGGGCAGATTTCGCCCAAGGATGTGCGTGATCGCCTGCTGTTCGTACAAGCCATCGAAACCGTGCGCTGTGTGGAGGAGGGCGTGCTCACCTCGACCGCAGATGCCAATGTCGGTTCGATTTTCGGCATTGGCTTCGCCGCCTGGACCGGCGGTGCGCTGCAGTTCATCAATCAATACGGGGTCAATGACTTCGTCGCCCGCGCCCAGTACCTGGCCGGGCAATACGGCGAGCGCTTCGCGCCGCCGGCACTGCTGCTGGAGAAAGCCGCCAAAGGCGAGACGTTTTAGGGATCGGTGACGCACTGCGGGGCTTGCCTTGTCACGGTGTTTCAAGGCAGGCTCTGGGGTGTGCATTATTCCCATCAAGTGTCAGGTATTTTTTATGTCGTTACGCATCTGCATTCTCGAAACCGACATCCTGCGTCCGGAATTGGTTGACCAATATCAGGGTTACGGGCAGATGTTCAAACACCTGTTTTCGCAGCAACCCATTGCCGCCGAATTCACTGTGTTCAACGTGATGCAGGGCGAATATCCCGGCGATGACCTGTCCTACGACGCCTACCTGGTCACCGGCAGCAAAGCCGATTCCTTCGGCACTGACCCGTGGATCCAGACCCTCAAGGAATATCTGCTGACCCGCTACGAGCGTGGCGACAAACTGCTGGGCGTGTGTTTCGGGCATCAACTGCTGGCGCTGTTGCTGGGTGGCAAGAGCGAACGTGCGACCAAGGGCTGGGGCGTCGGCACCCACAATTACAAACTCGCCGCCAAGGCGCCGTGGATGAACCCGGTGCGCGAGGAGCTGACCCTATTGATCAGCCACCAGGACCAGGTGACATCACTGCCGGAAAACGCCACGGTGATTGCTTCCAGCGATTTCTGCCCGTATGCCGCGTACCACATCAATGATCAGGTGTTGTGCTTCCAGGGGCATCCGGAGTTCATTCACGACTATTCCCGAGCCTTGCTGGAGATTCGCCAGCAAGTGCTGGGCGAGCAGGTTTACTCGAAAGGAATCGCGAGCCTGGAAAGTGAACATCACGGCGCCACGGTTGCCGAATGGATGATGCGGTTTGTGGCGCATAAGCCTGAAACCGTTTAAAGCCTGTAGGAGCGAGCTCTGCTCGCGATGGTCGTGAACGATAACGCGTAAAACCAGATGGCCCCGGTGCCCTCGGGTTTTTCGCGAGCCAGCTCGCTCCTACAACCAACCCGACTTCTTGAAACTCGCCCACAAACCCACACAGCCCACCGTAATAAACCCCAGCACCGCGAAATACCCGTAATGCCAGTTCAGCTCAGGCATGTTCTGGAAGTTCATCCCGTAAATCCCCGCCACCGCCGTCGGAAACGCCAGAATTGCCGCCCATGCAGCAAACTTGCGTTGCACCACACTCTGGCGTGACGCCTCCAGCAATACGCCGACCTCGATGGTCTGGCTGGCAATGTCTGCCAGGGTGGTCAGGTCTTCCATCTGCCGCGTTACATGAATCTGCACATCGCGAAAGTACGGGCGCATGTTCTTGTCGATGAATGGAAAGCTCAGCCTTTGCAGTTCCTCGCCGATCTCCACCATCGGCGCTGCGTAACGGCGCAAGCGCAGCACGTCGCGACGGAGGCTGTGAAGGTCCTGGATATCGCGTTCGTTCAGTGTGCCGCACAGGACGTTGCGTTCCAGCTCATCGATCTCGGCATGGATCGCTTCGCCCATCGGCTGGTAGTTTTCAATCACAAAGTCGAGGATGGCATAGAGTACGAAATCTTCCCCGTGCTCCAGCAACAGTGGACGCGCCTCACATCGCTGTCGGACGTAGGCGTAGGACGCCGAATGACCATTACGTGCGGTAATGATGTAACCCTTGCCGGCAAAAATGTGGGTTTCGATGAACTTGAGTTTGCCGTCTTCGCGAATGGGGGAATAAGTGACGATGAACAGCGCATCGCCGAAGGTTTCCAGTTTCGGTCGGCTGTGTTTTTCCAGGGCATCTTCGATGGCCAGTTCATGCAGGTTGAACTGGCGTTGCAGGTTGGAAAGCTCTTGGGCATCCGGCTCTTCGAGGCCGATCCAGACAAAGTGACCAGGCTTTGCAGCCCAGGCCGCGCCCTCGTCGAGGGTGATATTGGTGACTTTCTTACCGGCGCTGTAAACCGCAGCAGCAACAACTCTACCCATGATATTGGTTCACTTCTTATTGGCAGGCGTTCGTTAACAAATAGGGGCAGGCATTGTTCAGCTTAGCCTTGTCTGCTGTTTGAGAGTCAGCAAAATATGCAGAGTTCACAGGCAAAAGAAAACCCGCACAGGGCGGGTTTCATTCACGCGGCTTGCAGTTGCCGATCCATCGAAGCGATGCATTCACGCATCTGCTCCTGGCACTGGGCAATCAGCATTGGCATGTCATCCAGGCTCAATCCCGCTGTGGGAATGGCCGGCAACGAACGGATCAGAATTTCCCCACTGCGCCAGCGGTGCAATCGCATGTGTTTGACGTAAGTGCTGACGCACACCGGCACGATTGGCACACCTGCCGCGATCGCCATCTGGAACGCGCCTTTCTTGAACGGCAACAAGTCCTCGCCCAGATTGCGCGTGCCCTCCGGGAAGACCCAGATCGAGGTGTCTTCGTTTTGCAGGGTGTGGGTCGTGGTCAACATCGACTGGCGGGCCTTCTGCGCATTGCCGCGGTCGATCAACACGTTACCGGCCAGCCAGAATAACTGACCGAACAATGGCACCCACTTCAGACTTTTTTTGCCGATGCACACAGTACGGCGGGGCACCACGTTGCCGAATACAAACAGATCGTAGTTGGACTGGTGGTTGGCGATGATCACGCAGCTGTCAGGTTTATCCATCAACGGCCCGACCTCGGCCTTCACCCGTAAACGCAAAATGCACATAGCCGGCCACGCGTAGAGACGCGCACACAGACGACTGTTGTCCGGATTGAATGGACGGCACAGGCCGAGAATCACGCCCAGTACACCCGCCACCATAAAGTGCAGGCCCATCAATGACATACGTAAAAAAAACAGCATTTTCAGGCCCCACCGGGACAAAAGGTGGCGCAGTGTACGGATGTGCACTGTTTTCGGCAATTGCCGCTAAAGAAGCGGGAGATAGCCGATGTTTAAGCATATGTTTCCGAGTGAGAGGTCAGATGCGTTCTAGAGCGGTTACGGAGTTTTCCACAGAGCATGAAAGAAAAAGCCCGACACGACGGTCGGGCTCTTCGTTGCTGCAGGTTTGGGCTTAACCCATATGCTCCTGATCCTGGATGATCGCGTTGTCCAGAGTTTCCAGCAGTGCCTTGCGTACTTTCAGTTTGGTGTTCTTGTGTGCGGTCATGTTGATCTTCTTCAACTGACGAGCCGCCGCCAGTGCCGCACCTTGCAGCTCCTCGGCGGACACCACCACGTCAAGGAAGCCGGCATCCACCGCACTCTGCGGGTTGAACATTTCACCGTTGATGACCGAGCGATGAAACGCCGACTTGCGCAGGCGATCACGGGCCAGCTCGATACCGGCGTGGTGCATGGTCATGCCGATCTGCACTTCGTTCAGGCCGATGCTGAACGGGCCGTCAACACCGATGCGGTAGTCGACCGACAGCAGCAGAAACGCACCCTTGGCCACCGCATGACCGGGACAAGCCACAATCACGGGGAACGGGTGCGACAACAGGCGACGGGCCAGCGTCGAGCCAGCGGTCACCAGCGCCACGGCTTCTTTGGGACCGGATGTCATCACTTTCAAATCGTAACCGCCCGAGAGAATCCCAGGCTGACCGGTAATGATCACCACCGCACGATCAGACACCGCTTGATCCAGCGCAGCGTTGAAGGCCGCAATCACGTCTGGAGAGATGGCGTTGACCTTGCCATTGCTCAGGGTCAGGGTCGCGATACCGTCTTCGAGATGGTAGGAAATCAACTCACTCATGACGCTATTCCTTTCAGTAAAGTTGAGCAGAAGTTACCCACCACCACCGGCCAGGTAAAGCGCCGTGACTGACCCGCCAGTCACCCTTTTCCTGCCCGCCAGGCCCGACCCGCCACAACAGCGGCGCATTGCCCTCTATATAGAAGCGTGCGTGGGGCCAGAGATTGGCCGGTTTGCCATTGCCTTGACCGGCTCGAAACGGCTAATCGAGTTAAGCGCATGAAAATTCTGAAAAAAATGTTTGCCATCAGAAAAGCTTTCGACTACATTAGCGCGCCTCGACAGACAGAACTTGTTTGAAGAGATACGGTGAAGTGTCCGAGTGGCTTAAGGAGCACGCCTGGAAAGTGTGTATACAGGAAACTGTATCGAGAGTTCGAATCTCTCCTTCACCGCCACATTTAAACGAAAAAGCCCCGATTATTCGGGGCTTTTTCGTTTCTGCGTTTCTGAAAAAATCCCGCCCATACTTTGGACGGTTCAGTGCTTTGCCAATGATCCCTGCATCGCGTAAGCCCAAGGCATAGCTCTTTGCACGACCGGCTGCTTCCAACAGCAGGCAGCCTTCGATGATCTTGAGAGTGGAGTATCAGGCGGATCACCGGTAGCGATCCGCGAGAATGCTTACTCTGGCATTGTCCAGGATTGTAGCTTGTAGCCCTCCTGGCTCAACTCGGCGCGCACCTCTTCCAGCAGGCTTTCCAGCTGCGCCGGGTCGGAATAGGCACTGCTTGGAACCTGTTTGCGACAAATACGAGTGTTGGCCCGGTCGACGACGGTCAGGCTCAGTTCGCCATTACCGTCTTGCGGAGCCCAGGCGACGCATTGAAAAGGTTCGAATGCATGGCCGGCAATCAAAAGTGCTTCGTTGATGCGCAGCGGGGTGCTCATGGGTCGTCTCTCCTTGTACCCAAACAAATGATGTGCCGTCGGTTGGGCTTACCGGTCGACTGTTTATTAGTAGTGGGGGCAGGTCGCACGTAGTAAAAGCTGACCCACCCTGCCGATTGAAATTTGACCCACGGCGGATTGCTGATTTTGCACCAGCAATTGTGGATAAACCTGGCAGCGTGCCGATCACATGAGCCGCGCAAGACCTGCTGCATGCAGTCATGCAGCAGGGGCGCTCTGGCCCCCACAGCAGTCTTTCATCGCTTTACATAACTGCCTGGCGCCGGCTCCAGAGGCGGGAATTTTTCATTCCCGGTGTGTGCAACCGCTGGTTGGCGCTCGCCGGAGTGTCCCGCCAGCCAGTTGAACCAATCATTCCACCAGCTACCGGGTTGCTGCTCAGCATTCTTGAACCAGGTCTCCGGGTTTTTCGTGACCCGATTATTGGTCCAGTAATGGCGCTTCTGCTTGGCCGGTGGATTGATGACACCGGCGATATGCCCTGAAGCTCCCAATACAAAACGCTTGGCCCCGGAGAGCAGGTTGGTGCTGGCGTAGGCGCTTTTCCAGGGCACGATGTGATCGTCATGGGTGGCGAGGATGTAAGCGGGAGCGTCAATTGCACGCAAATCCAGCTTGGCCCCGCAGCATTCCAGCTCGCCTGATTTCAAATCGTTTTGCAGATAGGTGTGGCGCAGGTACCAGCAGTACATCGGGCCCGGAAAGTTGGTGCTGTCGTTATTCCAGAACAGCAGATCAAGCGGAATCGGCTTTTGCCCCTTGAGGTATTTGTCGACGTTGTAGTTCCACCACAATTCGTTGGGGCGCAGCAGGGAGAACGTATTGCCCATGTCCTCACCACGAAACAGGCCGATAGGGCCATTAATGCCGCCGATTGTACGCTCGCGGTGGGCCACCAGTTCTTCGTCGACGAAGACGTCGATGGGGCCGGTATCCAGGTAATCAAGGAACGTGGTGAGCAGGCTCACGCTGGCGATCTCTCTGTCGCCACGTGCAGCCAGTACGGCCAGTGCCGTGCTCAACAGGGTGCCGCCGATGCAGAAACCCACGCAATTGAGTCGCTGCTCGCCACTGATCTCGCGGGTCACTTGCAGGGCGTTGATCACCCCGTGCTCAATCATGTCATCCCAGGTGGTGCCAGCGTGTTCCTGGTCAAAGTTGCGCCAGGACATCAGGAATACGGGATGTCCCTTTTCCAGCAGGTGGCGGACCATCGAGTTGTCCGGACGCAGATCAAGGATGTAGTACTTGTTGATTGAAGGCGGTACGACGAATACCGGGTGTCGGTACTGGGTTTCGCTTTGCGGGTAGTACTGAATCAGCTGGAACAGGTGATTCTCGAAGACGATTTCGCCAGGGGTGTTGGCCAGATCGACGCCAACCTTGAAGGCGTCGCTATCACACTGACGCATTTTACCTTCGTTCATATCGCTGGCCAGATGCTGCATGCCTGTGAGCAGGCTGGCACCTTGAGTCTCAACCACACGCTGGAGCGCGTCAGGGTTACTGACCAGAAAATTGCTTGGCGCACTGACGGCGATGGCTTGCTCGACCAGATAGCGCAGGCGTTGGCGCGGTTTCTTTTCGTCGATCAGCAGTTTGTCGAGCAGTTTCAGGAGAAAGCTGGAGTTGAGCAGGTAAAACGCAGCGAGGGAGCCGAACAGTGGGTCACTCCAGTTGCCGCTGGCGAAGCGTCGATCATCAAAGCTGAAGGGTTGGCCGGTCAGCAGTTTTTGGCCGAGCTGGCCCCATTGAACCTGGTAGTCCACTTGAAGGCTGTCCAGGGTTTCGCGAGGCAGATCGAACCAGGCGCCGTGTTCATGCCCGGAAAACCAAGGATTAGTGCTGACCCACAGGCGCAATTGTTGCACTGCATAGGACGCGATGAAGGGAACCTGGCCTGACCAATAGGTTGTGAATGTATGCGCGTTATTGTCCATAAAGTTCCTTGCCCATACAGATGAGCCGGGCAGAAAAAAAGCCGCGCTATGCCGGACTCCGGCATAGCGACGGCAGGAATGCGGGCAGTGTTGTTTGACGCCAGCCTGATGCGCGGAGCAAGGATCCCAAGTCCGCGCATTGGCTACTCAGATGCCGTTGGTTAGCGCTCGATAGCCAGGCCTACGCCTTGTCCGCCACCGATGCACAACGTGGCCAGCGCCTTCTTGCCGTCGCGACGGACCAGTTCGTGCACCAGCGACACCAGAATCCGTGCCCCCGACGCGCCGATCGGATGGCCAAGGGCGATCGCACCGCCGTTGACGTTGACCTTGCTGGTGTCCCAACCCAACTCTTTGCCAACCGCCAGCGACTGGGCGGCGAAGGCTTCATTGGCTTCGATCAGGTCCAGGTCCTCGACGCTCCAGCCGGCCTTTTGCAGGGTCAGACGTGTAGCCGGGACTGGGCCAATGCCCATGATCGACGGGTCCACGCCGGCGCTGGCATAGGCTTTGATCCGTGCGAGTACCGGAAGGCCGAGCGCTTGTGCTTTTGCTGCGCTGGCCAGCAACAGCACGGCCGCACCATCGTTGAGAGTCGAAGAGTTGCCGGCGGTTACGCTGCCGTCTTTCTGGAAGGCAGGTTTGAGTTTTGCCAAGGCTTGCGCAGTACTGTCGATACGCGGCTGTTCGTCGGTATCGAAGACCAGCGGGTCGCCCTTGCGCTGAGGAATCAGGATCGGGGTGATTTCGCTCTGGAAACGCCCGCCCTCAATGGCTGCGGCGGCCTTCTGTTGCGAGGCGGCAGCGAAGGCATCCTGTGCTTCACGAGAGATCTCGTACTTCTGCGCCAGATTCTCGGCGGTGATACCCATGTGGTAGTCGTTGAAGGCGTCCCACAGGCCATCCTGGATCATGCTGTCTTGCAGTTGTGCATGGCCCATACGCAGGCCGGTGCGTGCCTTGGGCAGAACATAGGGGCCAGACTCATATTTTCCTGACCGCCAGCGATTACCAGTTCCGCATCGCCGCAACGGATTGCCTGGACGGCGAGATGGACCGCCTTGAGACCGGAGCCGCAGACCTTGTTCAGGGTCAGGGCAGGAGTGGTGTTTGGCAAGCCAGCCTTGATCGCTGTCTGGCGTGCCGGGTTTTGTCCAGCGCCGGCGGTGAGTACCTGGCCCAGGATCACTTCATCAATCTGAGCGGCATCGAGACCCGTTTGCTCCAGCAAGCGGCGAATCACTGCGGCACCCAGCTCGGTCGCGGGAATTGCAGATAAAGAACCCTGAAAACTGCCAATGGCGGTACGAGTAGCGGCAACGATTACGACTTCGTTCATGCGTGACCTCATGGAAAGACAAAATTCGTCAAGCAAACCAGGGCATTCCTGCCCTGATCAGGGTTATTGCATGTTCATGCCGCCGTTCAAGGAGAAGTCGGCACCGGTGCTGTAGGCGGACTCATCGGAGGCCAGCCAGGCCACGATTGAGGCGATCTCTTCGGGTTGGCCAAGGCGACCAACCGGTATTCCCGCGATCATGCCTTCGAGAATGTCCGGGCGAATTGCCGCAGTCATGGAGGTCTGGATGTAGCCTGGGGAAACGGTATTGACGGTCACGCCCTTGCCGGAGACTTCCCGGGCCAGTGCCATGGTGAAACCATGGATGCCAGCCTTGGCGGCGGAGTAGTTGGTCTGACCGAACTGGCCACGCTGACCGTTGATCGAGGAGATATTGATGATCCGCCCCCAACCCTTGGCCAACATGCCTTCAATGACCTGCTTGGTGGTGTTGAACAAGCCCGTCAGGTTGGTCCCGATCACGCTGTTCCAGTCTTCCGGGGTGAGCTTGCGAAAAGAAGCGTCGCGAGTGATGCCAGCGTTGTTGACCAGCACATCGATCGGGCCGAATTGTTCACGAGCCGCCTCGAAAGCCTTGCGGGTCGTCTCCCAATCGGTGACGTCGCCATAGATGCACTCGAACTGATAACCCGCCTCCAGCTGGCTGGCAATCCAGTCGTTCTTGCGGCTGGAATCAGAGCTGCAGCCGACGAGTACCTTGAATCCTTCCTTGTATAGACGTTGGCTGATTGCCGTACCGATACCGCCCATGCCACCCGTTACCACAGCAATACGACTACGCGATTCCATACATCTACTCCATTTTTTTTGCGCTGCAGGAGTGAGGATTGTTCGTTATCGACAGGTCGTGCGGAAGTGTTTGAAGGTGACGATTTCCTGTCCATCGGTGCCACGCGGGTGTTCTGGCCTACTGGCAAAAAAATGAAGAGCAACCATACTGGGATCAATTCTTGAAAGTGAATGGATGGTTAATATTGGTGAAACATTATTGAAATATGTTCAACGCATGTCAGTATCGGCTCCGGACAGGATGTTCGGTTCCACAGGTCAGTGAGGACGCCATGTATAGAATGAGTTCAGGTTATGCCAGCGTGCTGGCGAATACGTTTTTGGCCCAAGGACTGGACGTTGCCCGTCTTTGCGAGGATGCGGGGCTGGATGTCAAGTTCGTGAATGAACCGGGAGCATTCTGCGATCGAAGTATTATCTATCGTCTTTGGGATCTGGCTGCTCAGGCTTCGGATGACCCGAACATCGGTTTGAAAGCCTACGGGAATTTCCATCCCAGCAGTTTTCAGATCGTGGGCTACACGATGATGTCCAGTTCGAACCTGAAAAGGGCGCTTGAGCGTCTGGTTCGATTCAGCCCGTTGATCGGTACCGGATTCAGCCTTTTCTTTGTCCAGGAGCAGCAGCATTACCGACTGGCCAGCCTCGAACATCAGCAACCTGGCTCGGTCAAACCCCGGCAATATACGGATGCAGCCTTGGCTTCGCTGCTGGGTTTCTGCCGTTGGCTGGCAGGTGGCAAGTCACCGCAACCTTTGAGTGTGGAGTTCACTTATCCCGAACCCGAAGACACGTCGGAGCATCAGCGGCTTTTTGGCTGTCCGCTGAGTTTCGGGGCAGCTTATGACAGCATCTTGTTCGATGGCCAGGAGCTTCTGAGTCCTTTGAGCATGGCCAACGAGGCGTTGGCCACACTCCATGACAGTTTTGCCGTGGCTCAATTGGACCTGTTGTCCGGTTGCTCTATCGTTGGCAGAATTCGCGCGCTGATTACCGAGCGCTTGAGCCAGGGGCAAAGCCAAGGGCAATGTGATATGGAATCGATTGCGGCGGCACTGAGCATCAGCAAGCGAACGCTTCAACGAGGCCTTGAGAAGGATGGCACGCAATTCAAGGATGTGCTGAACGATGTGCGCCGGCAGTTGGCCGATTTCTATTTGCGCCATTCTCATTTCAACCTGAAGCATATGACTTACCTGCTCGGCTTTCATGATCACAGCAGCTTCCATAAGGCATGCATCCGTTGGTTCGGTATGACCCCTGGTCAGTATCGAGTCGACGAGTCGTTGCTTGTGGTCGAAGCAGTCGCGCCGGTCCGACCCATGAACCCCGTCGGACTGCGCAGAGACCGTAACATCGCAGGCTTCGCCAGCGACTACGCCGAACGGATACACCGCTAATCCCTTTTGAAGGTTTATTAAGGCTTAGGGCCTTTTGTACCTTTGCTCGCTTTGCGCTTGGGGGCTTTAACGGCGATGGCGGGAGCGGGCGTCGGTGTGATCTCCGGCGGCAGCGTTGCTGCAAGCGGAGATGGCTCCGAAGGGGCCTCCTGCGGGATGACAACTGTTTCACCGGGCGGTTGAGTCAGGCTAAAGCCCGGTAGGGGGACTTCGAGCAGCGCGTGCAGTTCGCGCCAGAATTGGCCTTCGGCTCCGGAGGTCGCTAGCAGTTCAGGCATTAATTGCCCAACGGCTATCAGGACCTGTTGGCGCTCCTTTGCCTCTGGTAGCAACAAGGGCAGGCTGCGCAAGCTTTCTTGCGGGTGGGCAAAACCAGCAGGTTCTGCAATCGGATGGCCTCGCGCAGGGCCGTGGGTTCATTGCTGTAATCCTGGACCAGCAGATGCACCTGCTGGATCAATTTTTCGATGCTTTCCTTGCCCGCCTTGTCGCTGTCGCGGCCCAGCAAAAACAGAATCCTCACCAACGCTTCCAGGGGGCCACCATGGGGTAGCGCATCCTGCAAGCGTTCGATCAGGGCCTGGTCCTGCCGGTCGGCATGTGCCTGGAGATTTCGCGTCGGCTTGTTGCCGGTGAGGGCATTCAGTGCGCCATAAATCCCGTAAAAACACATCTCCTGAATGGCATCACGCGCATCGCGGTACGCATTCAGGGTGTCTTGCATCTGGTTGGAGAACAGTTCCTGCCAGGCCAGCAACGGGTTGTCTTTGCGTGCGGGACGACGATCACTGCTGACTTTGGATATGCTCCCGGCTAACCACCACAGCGCCGGATTGAGGCTGCTCCATATCAATTGCTGCTGATGGAAGGGGTGCGTCCTGCGCATCAATTCGGCAATGGGCTCGTTGACCATCGGACGCAGCCACGGACGTATGAAGCCGTCGTAAAACGCGCTGTTGATTTCAGAGGTGCGCTCTACCAGAGAGAATTCGCGATCGTCATCACGGGCCGGCTCGATGTCTTCATGGATATCGGCGATTCGCCTTGATTCGAATTGCACTCGGTATTGCACGTCATTGCTGCCTGAAGGGGCCGGCAGATCGTCAATCAGCATTTCATACAACCCCGCCGGCAGCGCATTGATGGCTTCGAGCGCGCCGAGCAACTCCCGGTGTTCACGCCGCGCCACCTTACCGGAGACAAAAATACCTAAATGGCCGATGCTGGCGTGCCGAAGGTAGACGATGGTGCGTCCTGCCTCATGCAAGGCGAGATCGCTGGGATAGACATCGGCGATCCAGTTCAATGCCTGCTGGGGAGGGTGATGTTGTCGCCGTAGGAGCAGAACACCACCACCGGCACTTCGATCCGTTTCAGGTCAATACCGCTGCTCTTGCGGTCGAGTCCGCCGGATAATTGGTTGCCGATGAAAAGATCATCGACAATCATCTCTATCTCTTCGCCATTGAGCAGAGTCGGGCTGCCCCACCAGCGTTCGAAGTCGAGGAAGCGCGCAGCTTCGCTGTCGACCTGGCTGAACAACTGGTAGTACTTGCCCCAATAGGTGTTGGCCGGGTCCAGGTTTTCGAAATTGCTGACCAGCCAGCTACCGTCAAAACGGCCATTGCCCAAGTCGCTGCCCAGGCGAGCCAACCAGCCGCCACCCAGCAGGCCACCGGTATAGCGCATCGGATTGCGTCCATTGACACCGGCCCAGTATGACAGGGGGCACCATTGATAATGATCAATCCCGGCAGTTCCGGTCGTGTTGCCGCCAGCCCCATCAAGGCCCAGCCTGCCTGGCAGTTACCGATGATGATCGGCTTGCTGTTGGCTGGGTGAAGGGCGCCGACGACTTCGATGAACCGGGCCTGGGCTTCGACGATATGGGCCAGGGTTTGCCCAGGCTGTGGTGAGTGACTGAAAGAGATGAAATAGGTGGGGTGGCCGGCTCTGAGGCTTTCACCTAATACCGAATCCTGTTTGAAGCCGCCGATTCCCGAGCCGTGGCCGCCGCGTGGATCAATGATGATCACCGGCTGGGCGTTGCTGTCGATTTCTTGCTCTGGTCCGGGGAGGATTCGCAGCAGTGAATAGTTGACCGGGTGTGGGAGCTCGGAGCCAGCGATCAGGGTTTCATGATCGAACTTGAGCAGCAGCGGATACCCGGCGCGTTCATGGGCCAGCGTATTGTCGCCGCGCCGGCGCAGGGTGTCCCAAAACAGAAGGCAGCGTTGGCCGAGGTCGGTGACATACTCCTGCCATTCAGCGGGCGTAGGTTGTCTGAGTTGACCCCGCTTCAGAGGCGCAAAGGTTTTTCCTGGCGCTGGCGAAAAGCAAAAAGGAAGTTCAGCGTATTGAGGCGCTGCAGATGACTCAGGTGTTCGAACAGGCCACGTTGAGAAGAAAGTCGGTAATATTGCGGTGCAATAATATCTTCCGGGCCCATGGTGATCTCCTGGTTTTATGCATGAGAAGCGGCTCGCCTGCATCTCATCATCAAAGAGAGCTTGGCCGGCCGTTCGCCTTTCAGGAGTCTATAGCGAATAGCGGCGTAGGTGAAAGACTTTTGTGCGGTGCACAAAAAAACATTGCCAAACGAATTTGTGCACTGCAATATCAAGGCTAGCGCGATGACCGGCAGGATCGCTATCGCGTCCTTAGGCCCATGTCGGCCTTTCAGAATCAGGAGATTCAAGCATGTCTTTTTTTAACTCGGAAAAATTGCAAGACGCTCAGAAAGCCAACCTAGACCTCCTGCAGCAAATCAGCGGCAAAATCTTCTCCAGTGTTGAGCAGCTCAGCCAATTGCAGTTCAAGACCCTGCAGGCCTCCACCGAGGAGCAGTTCGACGGTTTTCGCAAACTGTTGGCGGTACGTGATCCACAAGGTTTCGCTGAGCTTCAGGCTTCTTTCACCCAGCCTAATGTGCAAGCCGAACGCCTGGCTGAGTTCAATCGTCAAGTACACGCGCTGATTGTTGGCACCCAATCGGAAATTGCCCAACTGACCACGCGTCAGGTCGAGGCGGGCACCAAGCAGGTGCAAGAGTTCGTTGAAGTGATCAGCAAGAATGCACCGGCTGGCTCCGAGTCTGTTGTGGCCGGGTTCAAGTCATCGCTGGCGAATGCCGGTACCGTTTTTGAAAGTGCACAGAAAGCCGTTAAACAGGCTACTGACGTTGCCCAGAGCAGTTTTGACGCAGCGACCGCCGCAGCCGGCAAAACCGCTCCTGGTGCCAAGGCTACAAGCGATAGCAAATAAGTCAGATTAGAACGGTTACATGATGGCGATGGGTTTATTCCCCATCGTCATTTTTTTTGGCCCGCCACCGGCCCCCGGCTTGCCTGCTGGCATGCTGCCGAATAGGCCGAAAAGGTTCTGAGTGTTCATGTAGAGGGCTTTTGACTGGTCGACATACTGGCGCATCAAATCCTGCATGACCGGTGCTTGCTGGTGCATGAACGCGCCCCAAGCTTCAGAGGACTGAGCGCCGGACTGGGACTGGATGTCGATGACCGTCTGGATGCTTTTATCCAGGTAGCTGCCGAGGACGCTCTGGTAGGGACCGTAGAACTGGATAATCCCCATGAGCATCTCACTGGAGAATATCGGTTCACCGCCACTTTCGGCTTCCAGAATGACCTGCAGCAAAATACTTCGGGTCAGATCCTCGCCAGTCTTGGCGTCGACCACCTCGAACGGGATTCTATCGACGACCAATTGACGTATATCCGCAAGGGTCAAATGACTGCTGGTGTGCGTGTCATAAAGACGGCGATTCGGGTACTTCTTGATCAGACGGGTGGTGTTCCGACTGTTATCTGTCATGCGGGGCTACTCACAGCAAGCCTGATTTGCAGGCATCTTATCCTACTCTGCCCACTGCGACTCCAATGCGTCGCCTCACGCGGCACGCGCTGGGTGGTCAGCGTAAGGACTTCCTTCATCTTTTGGGCGCTGAGCTTGCGAGCTGGCCGTCTATGGACCTATAGAAACACTAAAATGGCGGACTCCTTCACCGCCAAATTCGATGTAAACAAAACCCCTGGTTTCGAAAGAAGCCAGGGGTTTTGTTGTTTCCGGGGTTTAAATTTCACAAGCGTGCAAAGGCGCTTCTGAATTTAATGTAGGGACAATGGACCGGCATGTGGGAAGCATCTCTGGAAAGCCCCGTCTTCTGGTGCTTTCATCGGGTTTTGTACCGCAAGCTGAACACCGAAGCCGGCAAGATGACCCGTGAAACTTTTTGGTATCCGGTGGCCGTTGCACCTGGTTTGATTGGCACAGTGGCGACTATCACTGCGGTGTTGATCAAGCTCCTTTAGTACCTGTTCTTCGAACGGAATCGAAACCATGTCCAAGCTTTGTTCCGCTTTTCGCGGGGGCTGCATGCCCATCGCTGTTGTACTGATGTGCATGGTGTCATCACACTCCAGCGCTTCCACAACCTATCCCGACGCGGCGGCCAGCGACCCGGCAAAATTGCGCTGGATGGTCGGCTCTCCACCGCCTGCGGATCGCACCGTGCGTTTCGAAGATGGCAGCTATTTTCAGTTCCCGGCGATGCGCTGGAGCGTCTCGAACTTTCGCCAGCTAATGCCGACAATCAACCTTTCGCGAGGGCTGGGTGCGCCGGAACGGCGGTCAAACTGAGGTGAGTGAGGCGGCCCATTCGTCGGGCATTCGCCAATCTGAACTACGAGTCCAGTAATGACCGGCTAGTCTGAAAAACCTTGGTGATCGATATTTTTTCGGCGAATAGGTCTTGCCGGTGTCGATCCCGCTTTTAGAAAAGGGGTGAAGAGATGGCTGATCCGTATATCGAGGACGACGGTGCAGAGTTTCCAATCAACAATTGCGTACAGTGTGGACAGACTGTTTACGTTGCCAGCTTCGGCGAAGACCAGACCGAGGTCGACAAGATCAAGACCCGGGCGAGCCGCGTGCTGAAAGGGAAATTTCTCCCCAAGTTGACGGCGCCGGTCAGGAAGTAATGGATCTGTTAGCGAACCCCGTCATTGAACGGGGTTTTTTGTGCCTGAGAGTGTTGCAATGGATTTGTGTGAACGAATAATTAACCTGAGTTTTTTTCACACAGTTTTCACAAGCTCCTACGTAGGCTCAACTCATCCGTTAGAAAGCAACACCCTGCCCGTTCCCCCAGCGGGCTTTTTTTTGCCTGTCCATAAAACCTTTTCCATAAATGCTGTCCAACCGTCGCGAATAACGAGGTTGAGCGCGCGCATGTCTGGACTTTGTCTCCTCTAAGGCTTTCAATCTCGCCCCTTTTGATTACATCCCCTATTTTTGAGGTTTTTGTCATGCGTTTCACATTGCCTGCTCTGGTTCTGGGTCTTCTGGTTGCTCAAGGTGCAATGGCTGGCGACGGCACTGCCGCCGTCGGTGGCGGTTTGGGCGGCGCGCTGGGTAATGTCGTGGGCCAAAGCATGGGCGGCAGCACCGGGGCAGCTATTGGTGCGGGTGTAGCAGGCGCAGCCGGCAGCGCTGTTGCCGCCAAAAAAGGCCACCGTACCAGCGCTGCAATCGGCGGTGGCGTCGGTGCCGCTGGCGGTTCGGTGATCGGTAACAGCCTGGGCGGCAAAACCGGTTCCACCATCGGCGCAGGCCTGGGTGGCGCATTGGGTGGCGGTGTAGGCAGCAACCTGGCCAAAGGTCACAAGCGTCACTGATCTTGATCGATCAATTCAAAAAGCCGGCTTGATCAGTCTGGGTGAAAACCTGGCAATCTGCCGGCCAGTTAAAGGAAATGCCCGTATCGCAAGATACGGGCATTTTTTTCGCGGTATCCAAGGTCCGACAAGGCCTGATTGAGTCGGCTTTTTTGTTGCGCGTCATTCTTGACACTGTCCGGTCAGCTTCTCTAGGATGCTGCTCATGCGCCGATTTAAACAGCTACTTGCGGGGCGCCAGGTGACTCATTCAGTTGCCGATAGAAGCTTGAAACAGGCTTCGAAATACCGCTAAAGCGCTGGTTCGGTGTTGCCTCTCACCTGCCATGCAGTCTTTTGAGGCAGAGACACGACACGATGAATGCACTAAGCCCCGTTGTACGTCCCGCGCCGATCACGGCACATCTCACCCAGCGCAATCCAAAAATCCTGCTTGGCGGCAAACATCAGCCGACGCTCTTGCGTTACCTCGATGGCTGGCCACGTCGCAACGCTGGGCCAGCAGCCTTCCTGATCCAGTTTGTCGAAGACGGTGAGTCCCTGGCTCGATTTGCCAGCGACAGTTTTGATCTGGCGGTGATTCAATCGCCCAGCGCTGAAGACGCCCCTGAAGTCATCAAACAACTGACCCGCGTCGCCCGACAAGGGCTGATCACCCGCCGCTGAGGCGTAGGGCCCTGCAGCTTAGGGATAGTCAATTGCCACGATGTATACGCACTGCTCACCGGTCGGTGTCTGAACCCGTACTTCGGCGTCCAGTGCCTTGCCGATCAAGGCGCGGGCCAGCGGCGAGTCAATGCTGATCAGGCCTAGTTTCAAATCCAGTTCATCCGGCCCGACGATGCGATAGCGTGACTCTTTGCCATCCTCGTCCTCGATGGTGACCCAAGCGCCGAAATAGACCTTGTTTGGATCGCTGGGCT
Source organism: Pseudomonas sp. ERMR1:02 (assembly GCF_002277815.1). Classification (GTDB taxonomy): domain Bacteria; phylum Pseudomonadota; class Gammaproteobacteria; order Pseudomonadales; family Pseudomonadaceae; genus Aquipseudomonas. The sequence continues at coordinate 65,754 of NZ_NKJI01000019.1, read as the reverse complement.
TTTCGCTGACGACTTTGAGCGCTTCCAGGCGTTTGGTGAGAAAGCGCACCCGGCTGTCGATCTCGCGCAGCATCTTTTTGCCATAGGTGTATTCCGCGTTTTCCGAGCGATCGCCCTGGGCTGCGGCTTCGCTGACAGATTGCGTTACTTGCGGTCGCCGAACGTGCCAGAGCTCATGGAACTCGGCGCGCATCCGCGCTTCACCTTCAGGGGTGATCAGCGCGGTGCCGGCGGTGCGGGGAGGGCGATAACGGCTCATGGCGACTTCTTTGAAAGATGAGAGGTTTGAAGGGAAGAGGTTTGAATGGTAAGTGGCTGAGTCTATCAACCCTCGCGCAGGACTGTCAGGGGGCTGGCGTTCAACGCGCGGCGAGTGCCAAATACACCGGCGCCACCAATCAGTACCGCACCGATCAGTGGCAACACCAACAGCCATGGATGCGGATGCCAGGGCAGATCGAACGCGTATCGGTACAGCACCAAACTCACGACTTCCGAACCCAGCGCGGCCAACAAACCGCTGACCGCACCGAGTAAACCAAACTCGATCCGCCGCGCCTTGACCAGCAGTTGCCGCTCCGCGCCCAGCGCCCGCAACAGCGCGCCTTGGCGGATGCGTTCATCCAGCGTCGCCTGCAAGCCGGAAAACAACACGGCCATCCCCGCCGCCAACACAAACAACAGCACATACTCCACCGCCAGGGTGACCTGTGCGAGGATGCTGCGCAGCTGCGCCAGCAAGGCTTCGACTTGCAGAATAGTGACCGCCGGAAAGCTGCGGGACAAATCGACGATCTGCTGATCATGACCCGCTGACAGGTAGAAACTGGTCAGGTAAGTCGCCGGCAGATCCTTCAAGGTACCGGGCTGGAAGATCATGAAGAAGTTCGGCTGGAAGTTGTCCCAGTTGATCTCCCGCAGGCTGGTGACTATCGCCTCGCGATTGACCCCGCCGACGGTAAAGACCATGTGATCACCGAGCTTGAGCTTCAGACTCTCCGCGACTTTGCCTTCCACCGACACGCCGGGAATTTCATTGGGTGGTTGCTCGGACCACCAGTCGCCGGCTGTGATCTTGTTGCCCGCGGGCAGGTCTGCTGCCCAAGTCAGGCTCAGGTCGCGCTGGACCGCCCGATCACCGGCCGAATCCTTGCTGACGATCTGCTGCACCGGTTCGCCATTGATGCTGATCAGCCGTCCCGGCACCACCGGATACAGCGGTGCCGATTGTGCCGAGAGTGAGATCAGGCGATCGGTAAATGCCTGCTTATCCGCTGGCAGGATGTTCAGGGCGAAATAGTTTGGTGCATTTTTCGGCAGCTGGTTCTGCCAGGTGTCCAGCAACTCGCCGCGCAGCAAGGCGATCAACGCCATCGACAACAGAATCAGGCCGAACGCCAGCGATTGTCCGGCGGCTGCCAGTGGATGACGCAGCAATTGACCCAACCCGAGTCGCCACGGCAAGGAGGCGCGGGCAAGCATTCGCCGCAAACTTTTCAACAGCAACAGCAGCAGGCCACCCAATACCAGTGCCGCGATCACGCCGCCGCCGAGCAGGGCAAAAGTCAGAACCAGGTCCAGGCTCAAGCGCCACATGATCAGCCCGAGGGCGCCCAACGCTGCGCCGTAAACCATCCAGGTGCTGGAAGGAATCGGCAGCAAGTCCCGACGCAACACCCGCAACGGTGGAACCCGCCCCAACGCCGCCAGTGGCGGCAAGGCAAACCCGGCCAGTGCCACCAGGCCGGTGCCGATCCCGGCGATGGCTGGAAACAGACCGCCCGGTGGCACGTCGCTGGGCAACAAATCATGCAGTAAGGCAAACAGCCCCAGTTGTGCCAGCCAGCCGATAAAGGCGCCGCTGATACTGGCGAGCAAGCCGAGGACGGTCAGCTGCAAACTGAACAGCACCATGGTTTCCCGGCGGGACAATCCAAGGCAACGCAACAGCGCACTGGCATCGAATCGGCGCGTGGCGAAACGCGTCGCTGACAGCGCCACGGCCACACCGGCCAGTAACACCGCCACCAGACTGGCCATATTCAGATAACGCTCAGCCTTGCCCAGGGCACCACCAATCTGACGGTTGCCATCCCGGGCATCCTGGATTCGCTGGTTGGCGGCCAGGCCGGCTTTGACCAATTGGCGATAGGTTTCCAGGGCATGTGTATCGCCGCGCCAGAGTTCACGGTAGCTGACGCGACTGCCAGGTTGAACGACGCCGGTCGCGGTGAGGTCGTCGAGGTTGATCAGTACCCGTGGCGTCAGGCTGTAGAAGTTGCCGGCGCGGTCGGGTTCGTAGGTCAGTACTCGCGCCAGTGTCAGGGTTTTCATTCCGACATCGATGCTGTCGCCGATCTTCAGATCAAGCGCGGTCAGCAATCTTGCCTCGACCCAGGCTTCGCCGGGTTTCGGCCCGCCGCCGGACTCCTCCGGGGCGAAAGGGGCAGGGGCGCTTTTCAGTTCGCCGCGCAAAGGGTAGACGCTATCGGCAGCCTTGATGCTGGACAGCTGGATGCCGTTGTCGGTGGCGATGACGCTGGAGAACTCCACTACTTGCGCGTGTTTGAGACCTAGCTCGGTGCCGCTTTTTATCTGTTCGGGTCGCGCCGGCGAACTGCCCTCGAGCAGCAGGTCCGCCCCGAGAAACTCGGTGGCGCGCAGCATCATGGCGCCGTTCAGGCGGGCGCCGAAGTAACCGATGGCGGTGCTCGCCGCCACGGCCACCAGCAGGGCGAAAAACAACACGCGCAATTCACCGGCGCGGGCGTCACGCAGTAATTGACGGATGGCGAGACTGAACAGGCGCAATAGCGGCAGGCGTACCATCAAGGCTCCAGAGGGGCGACCAGAAGGCCGGCTTCAAGACGGATCAGACGCCGGCAGCGATGTGCCAGGCGTTCATCGTGAGTCACCAGCACCAGGGTCGTGCCGCGTTCCTTGTTGAGTTCGAACAACAGATCGCTGATGCGCTCGCCGGTATGGCTGTCGAGGTTGCCGGTGGGTTCGTCGGCGAACAGCACATCGGGTTCGGCTGCAAATGCCCGGGCAATGGCCACGCGCTGCTGTTCACCGCCGGAGAGCTGGCGCGGTGAGTGGGTCAGACGCTGACCCAGGCCGACCCGTTGCAGCAGTTCAGTGGCGCGTCCACGGGCATCTTTGCGGCCATCGAGCTCCAGTGGCAGCATGACGTTTTCCAGGGCATTGAGGCTATCGAGTAACTGGAAGGACTGAAAGACAAAACCCACATGCTCGGCACGGATGCGGGCGCGCTGGTCTTCGTCGAGATTGCTCAGGCCCTGCCCGGCGAGGGTGACTTCACCACTGCTCGGCAAGTCGAGGCCCGCGAGCAGGCCCAGGAGGGTGGACTTGCCTGAACCGGACGCGCCGACGATGGCCAGGCTGTCGCCCTTGTTCAGTTCCAGGCTGAGTTCGTGCAGGATGGTCAGTTCACCTTCCGCGCTGGGAACCACTTTGCTAAGGTTCTTCGCGGTGAGAATGCTTGCGCCCATGGAGAATCCGATGCGTGTGTGGTTTTTGAGTGCTGGCCTGGCCTTGATGTGCATGGCCCAGAACGCAGCGGCGGGTACAGTCCTGATCGTTGGCGATAGTATCAGCGCCGGTTTCGGACTGGATACCCGGCAAGGGTGGGTGTCATTGCTCGAACAACGGCTCAAGCGCGAAGGTTTTGACGATACCGTGGTCAATGCGTCCATCAGTGGCGACACCAGTGCCGGAGGCCAGGCGCGGCTGCCAGCGCTGCTTGCAGAGCATAAGCCGGAGCTGGTCATCCTCGAGCTGGGCGGTAATGACGGGCTGCGCGGATTGCTGCCAACGCAATTGCAACAAAATCTTGCTTCGATGATCGACAGCTCCCGCGCCAGTGGTGCCAAGGTGCTGCTGCTCGGCATGCAGTTGCCACCCAACTATGGCGTGCGCTACACCAAGGCCTTCGCCGATGCCTTCAGCAACGTTGCCAGCGAGAAAAACATCCCGCTGGTACCGTTTTTTCTCGACGGCGTGGGCGGTCATCCCGACCTGATGCAGGCCGACGGCATCCACCCGGCGGCCGGGGCTCAGGACAAGTTGCTGGAAAATGTCTGGCCTACGCTAAAACCGCTGTTATGACACTTTTCTAGGCGCGGGCTTTCGGCTAAGGTGGCGCCCCCGATTTGGAGCCCCCGATGCCGCGTCCCGCCTGGTCACTATTTTCCTACCAACTGATCGAGCCTGACGAACAGCTGGATCTGTTCGCCTGCCAGGAAGTGCGGGTACATCTGGTAACCCGTCAACTGGAGCTGGGCGGTTCGGCAGACCGGACCTTGTGCGGCAGTCTGTTGCCGGCGCAACCGCGCTGGTCGAGCGTCGATCGACGGGTGTTCCAGGACCACCGCCTGTGCTCATTGTGCCGGGCCATTCTCGAGTCGCAAAAGCGTGGCACCTCGCCGATCTGGCCGGAGCTGCGGTTCGAGCTGTAGGAGCTGCCGCAGGCTGCGATCTTTTCCCTGCATGACGCGCTCTATCGGGGCAGCTCCCCGAAATAACAGGCGGCGGTGTACAATCCCGTTTTATACCCTCTGTTGATCATGCGAAGGATTTTCCGGATGTTGCCGCGCTTTCCTGCCGTCACCCGCTGCCTGACTCTTGCCGCACTTTGTGTGGCGGGCCCCGTAGCCGCATTGGAGCTACCCCTGCCACCGCCAGGTGAAGACATCATTGGCCAGGTGCAAGTGATCAAGGCCAAGTACGAAGATACCTTCGCCGACCTTGGCACTACCTACGATCTGGGCTACACGGAAATGGTCGCGGCCAACCCGGGTGTCGATCCATGGTTGCCGGGCGCCGGTACCGAAATCGTGCTGCCTACCCGCTTCATCCTACCTCCGGGCCCGCGTGAAGGTATCGTCATCAACCTGGCCGAATACCGTCTCTATTACTTCCCGAAAGGCCGGAACGTGGTGTACACCTTCCCACTGGGGATCGGTCGTGAAGGCTGGGGCTCGCCAATTGCCCACACCAGCATCACCGCCAAAACGCCAAACCCGACCTGGACACCTCCAGCATCGATCAAGGCCGAGCACGCCGCCGATGGTGATCCGCTGCCTAACGTGGTGCCGGCAGGTCCTGATAACCCACTGGGGCCGTTCAAGTTCACCCTGGGCACTCCGGGCTACCTGATCCACGGTTCGAACAAGAAGTTCGGCATCGGCATGCGCACCAGCCACGGTTGCTTCCGCATGTTCAACAACAACGTGCTGGAAATGGCCGGCATGGTGCCGGTGGGCACGTCGGTGCGTATCATCAACGACTCGTACAAGTTCGGTCTGAGTGGCGGCAAGGTTTACCTGGAAGCGCACACGCCGCTGGACGACAAGGGCAACCCATCGGTGGTCGACAAGCACACTGCGGTGATCAACGCGATGCTCAAGCGTGAAGACATCACCAACAATCTGCGCATGAACTGGGACGTGGTGCGTGACGTCGTCGCTGCTGAAGACGGCCTGCCGGTGGAAATCGGAGTGCCGAATGCTTCCGCGCCGATGGTGTCGAGTGTGCCGATCGACCCGATGCAGTAACCCTTGTAAAGAACCCGCCTATGCTGGCTGCATCGGCGGGTTTTTTTATGCCTGCACGAAACTGCGGGCAATAAAAAGCCGACCCAAAAATGGGTCGGCTTGATAACAATCCCGAAGGATTATTACTTGCGGCTAGCTTTGTCCAGCATGCGCAGAGCACGCTCGTTAGCTTCGTCAGCAGTCTGTTGTGCTTTTTGAGCAGCAGCCAGAGCTTCATCAGCTTTACGGTAAGCTTCGTCTGCACGAGCCTGGGAGCGAGCTGCTGCGTCTTCAGTAGCAGTCAGACGTGCTTCAGTTTCTTTCGATGCGCTGCTGCAACCGGTAGCCAGAACTGCGGCCAGAGCCAGAGCAGAGAATTTCAGAACGTTGTTCATCGTGTTCCCCTTCAAGGACTTTCTATTTAGTAGCTGTCTCCTCAGATTGAGGAAATAGCCGGCGTACATACTACCCATTACTTGTCGTAAGTAAACTGACGTAAAGCAAGAAGCAAAAAAAATTGTAGGCGTTGATTCTTTTTCGAGCAACTTTTAACTGCTTTGTTTAAAAAATACCCAGCTGGGAGGCCCGAGATGAGCGAGCCGGCGAGGAAAAGTTCCCTGCACAAACAGCTGTTTTCCGGTCTAGGCTAAAGTGTGTCTAGATGGATTCGTCTACACTTATGTTCGGATTTTGCGCAGCGCCTCTCATATCTTTCTCTATGTTGTGGTGACTTTAACAACGGGCGCTCGTCTTAAGTCTCAACATCCGGCAATGTTCAGGCATTCGACCCTCGGGGAACCTTTGGTCGAGCCGTTCCTGCGTAACCCGGAGCAGCACCCGCCAACCTGCACGATGACGAGCGCACCTTGAGCATTTTTGCCAATGGTGCCTACTATTTGTACGTGCTCGATTGCGCGAGATCGGTGTAGCTCTTCTCGGTGTCCATTTCAGGCACGGGGTGGCGTAGATGTTCCTTCGCCGGAAAAACATCGGTAAGGTAGGGGTCGGAATCAAAGACCCGCGAGGAGTAGTGATGAGCGAGGCGTTGTCCATCCACCATGACCAGGCTGGTCATCAATTCGAGACCAGTGTGGACGGTCATCGTGCCTACCTGACTTATATGGATCTGGGGAAACAGACCCTGGATATCTATCGCACGTTTGTGCCTAACGCATTGCGCGGGCGCGGCATTGCTGCAGCATTGACCGAGAAGGCGTTGGAGTACGCCGAGGAAATGGGCTACACCGTCATTCCATCGTGCTCCTACGTCGAGCGCTACATGGAGCGTCACCAGCGGCATGCGGCCAAGCTGAGCCAGTAATCTTCAGCAAAACGGACACATAAAAAAACGCCGGGCTTGCCCGGCGTTTTTTTGTCTGCGCTTTTTTCTATGCAGCTGGCGATCAGCTGCGATCACGTTTAGGCAGCACATCCTTGAGCTTGGCATGCATGCTGCGCAAAGTGTTCTCGGTGGCGGTCCAGTCGATGCAGGCATCGGTGATCGAGACACCATATTGCAAGTCGGCGAGATCTTTCGGGATGGACTGGCAGCCCCAGTTCAGGTGACTTTCAACCATCAGGCCGATGATCGACTGGTTGCCTTCGAGAATCTGGTTGGCAACGTTCTCCATCACCAGCGGTTGCAGGGCCGGATCCTTGTTCGAGTTGGCGTGGCTGCAATCGACCATGATGTTCGGCTTGATCTTCGCTTTGTTCAGCGCCTGCTCGCAGAGGGCAACGCTGACCGAATCGTAGTTCGGCTTGCCGTTGCCACCGCGTAACACGACGTGACCGTAGGCGTTGCCCTTAGTGGTCACGATCGACACGCCACCTTCCTGGTTGATGCCCAGGAAGCGGTGAGGGCTGGAAACCGATTGCAGGGCATTGATCGCTACGGTCAGGCCGCCGTCGGTGCCGTTCTTGAAGCCGACTGCCGAGGACAGGCCGGAAGCCATTTCACGGTGAGTCTGGGATTCGGTGGTGCGAGCGCCGATGGCCGACCAGCTGATCAGGTCCTGCAAATACTGCGGGGAGATCGGGTCGAGGGCTTCGGTGGCGGTTGGCAGGCCCATTTCAGCCAGGTCCAGCAGCAACTGACGACCGATGTGCAGGCCGTCCTGGATCTTGAACGAGTCATCCAGGTACGGATCGTTGATCAAGCCTTTCCAGCCGACAGTGGTGCGTGGCTTCTCGAAATACACGCGCATCACCAGATACAGGGTATCGGACACTTCTGCGGCGAGAGCCTTCAGGCGCTCGGCGTATTCGTGGGCTGCCTTGATGTCGTGGATCGAGCACGGCCCGATGACCACGAACAGACGGTGGTCGGTGCCATCCAGAATGTTGCGAATGACTTCGCGGCCCTTGGTTACGGTGCGCAGGGCGACGTCGCTCAGAGGGATGTCACGCTTGAGCTGGTCGGGGGTGATCAGCGTCTCGTTGGAGGCGACGTTTAGGTCGTTGATCGGTAAATCAGCCATCGTTTACTCGTCAGGTCACGGGTGCCGGCCGCCAGCGAACCCGCGCGGCGGAGCACAGCAAATTAAGCGCGTCGGGGAGCCGAACCTTAGCGCGTTACACTGTGGCTCGACAATGGGCAGACGCCAGTTAGGGGGCATTCTCTATTAGTTTTCCCACCCTCTAATCCAGTACTGCTTGTGCAAATGCCTTGCGAACAGAGTCATGAGAGAACTCGTCGGCATGTTCCTGAACCCATTCGAGGGCCAGGGCCTGGATATCCTGAAGGTCGTTGTGCGTGTCATGCAAACGGCAATAACTTTCGATCTGGCATACCTGCTCGCCCATCCGGGCACTGAACAGCGTCTGCTCGTCGACGAAGGCAATGCCCACCAGATAGCCATGCTTGCGTCGCAGGCACCAGGCCACGTAGCCCAGAAAGCGCATGTCGGGGTTCAAGGTCGGCATACGCACTTGCAGCGCCGTGCCGTGGCGCCACGCGCGGTGATAATTGCAAGCCATGCCCCCCAGGCTGGTAGTGTGCAGCTGCTGCCGCGAAATACACTCAGGCGTCAGCAACGTTAATTCAACGGGCACTTCGTCAGGATGAGGAATAAATCGTCCCATGAACACGGACTCCATGTGTCGGCCATCTGACATTGTTTCCCCCAGTATAGTGGTCGAATTGGAACTGACCGATTTCGATGCCGATCAACGGCTGCTGATGATGAATGGTGTGTCGCTGGTCATTTTCACCAGTGTTGGCTGCTCAAGCTGCCGTTTTGCCCGCGAGCAATTGCCGGCACTCGATCTGGCCGTCGATCGACTGTGCTGGATCGACGCCGGGAACAACGGCGGGTGGTCGAGCGTTATCAGGTCTTTCATTTGCCGGCGCTGTTTGTGGTGCGCGATGGTGAGTTTTTTGGGGCATTGCATTCGCGCCTGACCGGCACCGAACTCAATCGGGCGATACGTCAGGCGTTGAGTCGAATAGCAGAGGAGTTGCCATAATGGGGGCAGTTGCCAAACCGACAATCGGTATTATCGGGACCGGTGCAATCGGCGGGTTTTACGGGCTGATGCTGGCGCGTGCCGGTTTTGATGTGCATTTTCTGTTGCGCAGCGAATTTTGCGCAGTGGCCGAACGCGGGCTGCAACTTCATAGCGCAGTACACGGGGCGCTGACGCTGAACCCGGTGCAGGCCTATTCGGCGGCCGAAGACATGCCGCCCTGCGACTGGTTGCTGGTGGGGCGAAAACGACCAGCAATGCAGACCTGGCACCGGCCATCCTTCAGGCAGCAGCGCCGAATGCCAAAGTGCTGCTGTTGCAAAATGGTCTGGACGTCGAAGATAGCCTGCGCGAGTTGCTCCCCGATTCGCTGCACGTGCTCGGTGGGCTCTGCTACATCTGCGTTCATCGCGAAGGTCCAGGCGTCATTACCCATCAGGCGCTGGGTGCGGTGCATGTTGGCTACCACAGCGGCCACATAGCCAATGGACCGGAACGCACCGCGATTGTCGAGGAAGGCGTCGGGCTGTTTCGTACCGCCGGCATCGACTCCCAGGCCATGGCGAACTTGCACCAGGCACGATGGCAAAAACTGGTCTGGAATATCCCTTACAACGGTCTTTCAGTGTTGCTGGGGGCGAGCACGACGCCGTTGATGGCCGATACCGATAGCCGTGAGCTGATCAAGGCACTGATGGCCGAAGTGGTCCAGGGGGCAATCGCCTGTGGTCATGATGTACCGGCGGGCTATGCCGAGCATTTGTTCATGATGACCGAGAAAATGCCCGACTACTGGCCGAGCATGTACCACGATTTTCTGCACAAACGACCGCTGGAGCTGGACGCCATTTACGCCCGGCCTCTGGCAGCGGCAAAGGCCGCGGGATGCGAATTGCCGCGGGTCGAGGCTTTGTATCGCAGTCTGGGTTTTATCGATCGACGCAACCGGTAAGTCGATCACCTGAGGGAGCAAGGGCATGGCAAAGACTATCGACGACAAACTGGTGCTGGCGATTTCATCGCGGGCACTGTTCGACCTGAGTGAAAGCCACAAGGTCTATCTGTCGGGTGGCGTCGAGGCCTACCGGCAGTATCAGATCGAGCACGAAGACGAAATCCTTGAACCTGGCGATGCCTTTCCCTTGGTGCAGAAACTCCTCATCTCAATGCCAGCCTCGGCCGCGCCCGGGTCGAGGTGATCCTGGTGTCGCGCAACAGCGCCGACACCGGCCTGCGGGTGTTCAACTCGATCCATCACTATGGGCTGGCGATTTCCCGCGCGGCGTTTGTCGGCGGACGCAGTCCTTATCCATATCTCAAAGCCTTTGGCTGCGACCTGTTTCTGTCGACCCATGCCGAAGACGTACGCAGCGCACTGGACGCGGGGTTTGCCGCGGCGACCATCCTGTCGGGAGGCGCGAGCCGCGCCGCCAGCGATGAATTGCGCATTGCATTCGATGGTGATGCGGTGCTGTTTTCCGACGAGTCCGAGCGCGTGTATCAGGCGGGTGGCCTGGAGGCGTTTCAGGCCAGCGAACGCGAAGCGGCCCGCGAACCGTTGCGGGGTGGGCCGTTCAAAGGTTTCCTTGCTGCCCTCAATCTGTTGCAGCGTGAGTTCCCGGATGACGCCTGCCCGATCCGCACGGCGCTGGTGACGGCCCGCTCGGCGCCGGCCCACGAGCGGGTGATCCGCACCTTGCGCGAATGGGACATTCGGCTGGATGAATCGCTGTTCCTCGGTGGCCTGACCAAGTCGGCGTTTCTCGAAGCCTTCGCCGCCGATGTCTTTTTCGATGATCAGGCCGGTCATTGCGAACTGGCCCGGGAAGTCGTCGCCACCGGTCATGTACCCCATGGCATAAGCAACGAGCAAAAGGTTTAAGCCCGCCGATCAACGTGTTACGCCGGACGTCGCACTCGCCACGGCACTGCTAAGCTGAATCAATCTCCGCCATGTTGGCATTAGAGGAGGTCATATGATTCGCTCGATGCTTTATGCCACTGACCTCGGTCTATACGCACCTTTGGTGATGCAGCATGCCTTGGCATTGGCCCGGACATTCAATGCCGACCTGTACGTGGTGCATGCGGTTGAACCCATGGGGCTGTTCGCCGAATCGGTGCTACAGAGTTACCTCGATGAGCAGGCGTTGAACGAGTTCCACAGTCAGGGCTTGAACACGGTCATTGCCAATATTGAGCAGCGGGTGCTCGACAGCTTTCGCGAAGAGCTGGGGGATGAAGGGGGGCAGGACCTGGAACGGATACAAGCGGTTCGGGTGCTTCAGGGAGATCCGTCGCAAGTGATTCTCGACCAGGCAGAGAAACTCTCCGTGGATTTGTTGATCGTAGGTAGTCATAGCCATGGTGCTGGCGCGGAAACGCCTTTGGGCAGGACCGCAGCGCGGGTATTGCAGTTGGCTCGGGTCCCGGTCTATCTGGTGCCGCTGGTAGAGCGCCGTCGTCAAGGGGACCGCTAGAACACGAATAGTGGCAGTTTGATAAAAAAGTTCTAGATTTATTCTTCAAACCATTAATATAGTTATATACCGTCGCTGATGCCCGTGGCGTCTACCTGCTTTGAGGGATTCATATGAAGCTTCAACAACTGCGCTACATCTGGGAAGTGGCGCACCACGACCTCAACGTTTCCGCTACAGCCCAAAGCCTCTACACCTCGCAACCGGGCATCAGTAAACAGATCCGCCTGCTGGAAGACGAATTGGGCGTCGAGGTCTTCGCCCGAAGCGGCAAGCACCTGACCCGCGTCACTCCGGCCGGCGAGCGCATCATCACCACCGCCGGCGAGATCCTGCGCAAGGTTGAAAGCATCAAGCAGATCGCCCAGGAATTCTCCAACGAGAAGAAAGGCACCCTGTCGATCGCCACCACCCACACCCAGGCGCGGTATGCTTTGCCACCGGTGATCAGCAATTTCATCAAGCAGTACCCGGACGTCGCGCTGCACATGCACCAGGGTTCGCCGATGCAGATCGCCGAAATGGCCGCTGACGGCACCGTGGATTTCGCCATCGCCACTGAGGCGCTCGAGCTGTTCGGCGACCTGGTGATGATGCCGTGCTATCGCTGGAACCGCTGCGTGGTCGTGCCTCAGGGCCACCCGCTGACCAAGTTGTCGAAGCTGACCCTCGAAGCCCTGGCTGAATACCCGATCGTGACTTATGTGTTCGGTTTCACCGGCCGTTCGAAACTCGACGAAGCTTTCAGCCATCGCGGCCTGACGCCGAAAGTGGTGTTCACCGCGGCCGACGCCGACGTGATCAAGACTTACGTTCGCCTGGGCCTGGGCGTAGGCATCGTGGCAAAAATGGCGGTTGATACCAAGCTAGACAATGACCTGGTGGTGCTCGATGCCAGCGAGCTGTTCGAATCCAGCGTCACCAAGATCGGTTTCCGTCGCGGTACCTTCCTGCGTGGTTTCATGTGCGACTTCATCGAGAAGTTTGCGCCGCACCTGACCCGCGAAGTCATGGCCAAAGCCATCCAGTGTCACAATAAGCAGGAACTGGAAGAGCTCTTCGACGGCGTCGAATTGCCGGTTCATTAAGCTTTCCTAGACGACCTCGGTGACAGCAAAATGTTGCCGAGCGCCCGCCACCAGAATCTCCACCTCATCGCCTTCGACCTTGCCCAGCAGGCTTTTGCCCAGCGGTGAGCGCGGGGTGATGACGGTAATGGTTTGCCCGATCAGATCAACCTTCAGGCCCGCCGCATCTGGCGCCAGAAACAACCATTGCTCGCGACCCTTTTCGTCTTCCAGGCCGAGTAGCGTGCCGACTTCAATGCCGCGCTGCTCGTCATAAGGACGCAATATCAGGTTTTGGCAAAGCGCCAATGACTGTCGAATCTCCCCGACCCGTTTGGCCTGCCCGGCAGCCAGATAGGACGCCTCCAGACCCAGCGTGTCGTACTTGTTTTCGGCGATGTTTTCTTCGTGGGTCGCGGTTTCGTAAGCGGTTTGCGCAGCGCGCTCGGCGATGTCGAGGTCGATGCGTAGCTTGTCGAGAATCAGTTGGTGGACAGTTTGCTTATTCACGATCAATCACAGAATTGCAGGACGTTGGCGCGGCTTTTTTCGCTCGGTGCCGTCTGGTCCTGTTGCAACCAGAATTGGCATTTGGGGTTCGACAGATTGCGACTGCTGCTGCGCGCCTGATCGAGCCGTTGCACCTGCTCGTTCTTGCGCAGGTTTTCTTCGTACTGTTCGAACAGCGGACTCTGCGGCGCAATATCCGGCACTGGTTGCGCCACCACGGGTGGTTTGGCCAGTTGCTCCACCGCTGCGGCGACGGGCGCCAATTGCTCGCTGAAAATAAAGCGAGAGACAAGCCAGCAGGTCAGCGCAATAGCGATGAACCCCAGCCACAAACCGAGGGCGATGCTGCCGGTCAGTTGCAGGGCATTGAGCTGGATCGGCAATGGGCGGCGCGGGTTGGGACGGTAGGGCATGGCTGCCTCCTGGCGGTGGTCGCGGGCAAGTGGCGATTGTCGCACGAAGATTAATCGTCGTCGGCTCTTCTGCGCGGGGTAATTTATGCGGACAATCGCTGCCTTTGCCAACGGGAACCTGAAATGCCTATGATGAAAACCCGCTGGGATATTTTTTGCACCGTGGTCGACAACTTCGGCGACATCGGCGTGACCTGGCGTCTGGCCCGGCAACTGGTTGCCGAACATGGGGTGACGGTGCGTTTGTGGGTCGATGACCTGCGCGCCTTCGAGCGCATGTGCCCGGAAATCGATATCCACACCTCGCAACAATGGCAGCAGGGCGTCGAAGTGCGGCACTGGGCGACCGACTGGCAACCGGCTGAAGCCGCGGAGGTGGTGATCGCTGCGTTCGCCTGCCAGTTGCCAGGTGCCTATATGGACGCCATGGCTGAACGGGAAAAAACGCCGCTGTGGATGAACCTCGATTACTTGAGTGCCGAGGACTGGGTTATCGGCTGCCACGGCTTGCCATCGGTGAAGTACAAACACGTGCAAAAGTTCTTCTTCTTTCCGGGGTTCCAGAAAGGCACGGGAGGCTTATTGCGTGAAAGAGGATTGCTCGAGCGGCGCCGCACGTTTCAGCAAAGCCCCGAAATGCAGCGCGAGTTCCTGCTAGGTCTGGGGGTTAATCCTGCCCAGGGCGCGCAATTGATCTCGCTGTTTGCCTACGAAAATGCGGGGCTGGCCAGTTGGCTGGACGCGCTGGTGGGCGATTCGACGCCCACTCATTTGCTGGTACCTGAAGGGCGGATCCTCGGCGATGTCGAGCAATGGCTCGGGGTGAGGGGGCTGGCGGCCGGTGCGCTGCATGTGCGTGATGCCCTGACTGTGCAAGTATTGCCGTTCGTCCGACAGGACCAGTATGACCAGTTGCTGTGGAGCTGTGATTTCAACGCCGTTCGCGGTGAGGACTCCTTTGTCCGCGCCCAGTGGGCAGCGCGCCCGTTGCTCTGGCACATCTATCAGCAGGAGGAAGACGTTCATCTGGACAAACTTGAAGCCTTCCTCGGGTTGTATGTGAGCAGTCTGTCGGAACCGGCGCGCGACGCGATCAGCGGTCTTTGGCGAGCATGGAATGCCGGTGACAATATGACGGACCACTGGCAATCCACCCGCAAACACTGGCCGGAGCTGCAAAAACACGCCGAGACGTGGTGTCTGGAACAGGCCTCGCAGGCCGATCTTGCCGCAGCGCTGGTACAGTTTTATGTAAATTGGATATGATACGCGGCCTAGATTTTTGTAAATCCCATCCAAATTCGGATATTCGCAATGAAAACTGGTAAAGAACTGAAACCCGGGACCGTGATCCGTCTCGAAAACGATCCTTGGCTGGTTCAGAAAGCTGAATTCACCAAGTCGGGTCGTAACAGCGCGATCATGAAGACCAAGCTGAAAAACCTGCTGACCGGTTACAAGACCGAGATCGTTTACAGCGCCGACGACAAACTGGACGACGTAATCCTCGACCGTAAAGAAGCGACCCTGTCCTTCATCAGCGGCGACACCTACACGTTCATGGACACCACCGACTACACCATGTACGAGCTGAACGCTGAAGACATCGAAGCCGTTCTGCCTTTCGTTGAAGAAGGCATGACCGATGTTTGCGAAGCGATCTTCTTCGAAGAGCGTCTGGTTTCCGTAGAGCTGCCGACCACTATCGTGCGTCAGGTTGACTACACCGAAGGTTCCGCTCGCGGCGACACTTCCGGCAAGGTGATGAAGCCTGCCAAACTGAAGAACGGTACCGAGCTGTCGGTTGCTGACTTCATCGAAATCGGCGACATGATCGAGATCGATACCCGCGAAGGCGGTTCCTACAAAGGCCGTGCTAAATAAGCACAGCTTCAGGAATGAAAAAGCCCGACCATTGAGTCGGGCTTTTTTGTGCCTGTCGGGAACACCCTAATCCCCTGTGGGAGCGAGCCTGCTCGCGATGGTCGTTAACGATAACGCGCGGCTATCTGAATGCCCGCGTTGTCTGGGCGTCCATCGCGAGCAGGCTCGCTCCTACAGGGTGATCGGTGTTACTTCAGATGTTGCTTGAGCTCTTCGGACGCCTGCAGCATCGCCGAACGCACCGCCGGCACCTGGCTCACCACATTGAGCAAGCCGTAGTCGTGGATCATGCCGTTGTAGCGAACCGAGGTCACGGGCACACCGGCTTCGTCGAGTTTGCGGGCGTAGGCTTCACCTTCATCGCGCAGAACGTCGGCACCGGCCGTCTGCACCAGTGCCGGTGGCAGGCCCTTGAGTTGCGCAGGGGTTGCCCGCAACGGCGAGGCGTAAATCTCGTTCCGCTGTTTGGGATCGGTGGTGTAGTTGTCCCAGAACCACTTCATCATGTTCCTGCTGAGGAAGTGCCCTTCGGCGAACTGGTTGTAGGAGGCTGTCTCGAAGTTGGCATCGGTCACCGGCCACAGCAGCACCTGGAACTTGATCGATGGAGTGCCTTTGTCTTTTGCCATCAGCGCGACCACAGCCGCCATGTTGCCGCCAACACTGTTGCCGGCCACGGCCAGGCGCTTGCCATCGACGTTGATCTCTTTACCGTGCTCGGCCACCCACTTGGTCGCGGCATAAGCCTGGTTGATCGCCACCGGGTAGTGCGCTTCCGGCGACGGCGTGTAGTTGACGAAAACCGCCGCTGCGCCCGAACCCACGACCAGGTCACGAACCAGCCGCTCATGGGTCGGGAAGTCTCCCAGTACCCAGCCGCCGCCGTGGAAGAACATGAACACTGGCAGCTCGCCTTTGACCCCCGCCGGCCGGACGATAGTCAGGCTAAGCGGTTGGCCATCGACCTGGATGGTCTTCTCGCTGACATCGGCTTTTGGCAGCGTCAGCTTCACCCCGGCCTGCGCGCCCACCAGCACGGCGCGGGCATCTTTGGGCGTCATCTGTTCCATGGGTTTGCCGGTGCCGGCATTCAACACATCGAGAAACGCCTGGGTGGTGTGTTCAACGTCGCCGGCGAATGCGCTATGGACAGACAGGGCGAGAAGAGTACCGGTCAAAACTTTGCCGAAAGTGTTCATATTCATTTCCTGTTCGGGCCTGAGTGGGCAGCAGCGGTTAGACGGTCACGTGCAGACGCACTTCGACGTTTCCACGGGTTGCGTTGGAGTACGGGCAGACCAGGTGTGCAGCGTCGACCAGAGTTTGTGCATCGGCTTGTTCAAGCCCCGGCAGGCTGATGTGCAGGTCGATATCCAGACCAAAGCCGCCAGGGATCTGGCCGATGCCGACATGGGCGGTGATCGAGGCGTCATCCGGAATTTTGCGTTTGGTCTGGCTGGCGACGAATTTCAATGCGCCGATGAAGCAGGCTGAATAGCCGGCTGCGAACAGTTGCTCAGGGTTGGTCGCCGCACCGCCAGCACCGCCGAGCTCTTTCGGAGTGGCGAGTTTGACGTCGAGAATGTTGTCACTGGAAATCGCACGACCGTCACGGCCACCAGTGGAAGTTGCGATTGCGGTGTAGAGAGTTTGCATGGTGAAGGCCTCGTTCGGGTTTGATTTTTGCGCTAAATGTTTGCGCGCTAAATAAGTGCGAAATGAATGTATCGCGCAAATGTTTAGTGCGCAATATAAATTTTGAGAAAAATCCCGAACGAATGTTTGGGGGGACGAATGAGCTTCTCTGAAAGCATCGAGATAGAGCTGTAAAGGACTGCTTTTCAGAGGGAAATATTTTTGAAGGATGGCAAATGTGGGAGCGGGCTTGCTCGCGAATGCGGTGTGTCAGCCAACACAACTGCTGAATGACACACCGCATTCGCGAGCAAGCCCGCTCCCACACTTGATTTGTGGTGAATTAAAAATCACAGGCTGTCTTGCAAATGCCGACGCAGCTCCTGCAGTTCCCCTTGCAGCTTTTGCAGCCGCTCCAGCGTCATGCCACTTGCGCCGAGGATGCACTGGGGAATGTCCCGCGCCTTGTCGCGCAAGGCGCGGCCTTGTTCGGTGAGTTCGACGATCACCACGCGCTCATCTTCACGGCTGCGGGTGCGGCTTAACAAACCTTCGGCTTCCAGGCGTTTGAGCAGCGGCGTGAGCGAGCCGGGATCGGTCAACAGGCGGGCGCTGATTTCGCCCACGGTCAAGCCGTCCTGTTCCCACAGCACCATCATCGCCAGGTACTGTGGATAAGTCAGGCCCAAGGCCTGCAGCAAGGGTTTGTAGACCTTGGTCATCATCAGCGAAGTGGAATGCAAGGCGAAGCAGGCCTGGTTGTCCAGCAGCAGGTCGTCGCAGTTGTCCGGGATGTTGCGCTCGGTGGTCATTTCGAAGCCTTGATCAGTGATCGTCATGAATCTAGCGGGCAAATTTTTAATGCACCAGACAATTCTAGACTAGTGGCGACCTAGATGGGTTTGCAGCACCAGATCCCAAGGAGGGATCGGGCTGAAACGGGTCTTCAGGTATTCCAGCAGCAGGCGACTGCGGGAATTGGGCTGCTGCTCCAGACGCAAGGCATAGATCCCGGTGCGTTCCGGTTTGGTTAGGCCGTTTTCGCAGAACAGGGGCAGCAGTTCGCCACGCAACAAATATTCACTGGCCAGCCAGGTCGGCAAGTGCGCAATGCCCAACCCGGCCAGTGCGCCGCAGACCAGTGCTTCGGCATTGTTGGCGCTCATGCGTACGCGCGACGGGCGGTGCAAATGCATCTGGCCGTCCCGTTCGAAGCGCCAGGCGAAAGATGGGGCCAGGCCGTCCCAGTCGAGGCCGTCGTGTTCAATCAACTGCGCCGGCTCACTCGGCACTCCGCGGCGCTGCAAATAGTCAGGGCTGGCGCAGGCGATACGCACAATGCTCGCCAGCGGTGTGGCCACCAACCGGGTGTCGGCCAATAGCCCGGCGCGCAGGACCAGATCGACCTTGCCGAGGTTCAAGCCCTGCGTGTCGACAAAACTGTCGATCAGGTGCAGTTGCACGTCGAGGCCGGGGTAGAGCATCAGAAAATCAGCGATCACCGGTGCCAGATGCCGTCGACCGAACGCTGCCGGCGCATCCACCCGAATCAAACCTTCTGGCGCGCTGCTGAGGGACACTGCTTCGGCCCTGGCCAAGCGTAACTCAGCGACGATCCGCCGCGCGCGCTCGGCAAATGCCAGGCCTGCGGGGTGGCGCGTACCGCGTGGGTGCTGCGAATGAACAATTGGCTGCCGACCGCGCTTTCCAGGCTGTCGATCCGCCGTGCCACCGCCGAAGGTGTAAGTGGATGGCGGCGCGAGGCGGCGGAAAAGCTGCCGGTTTCCAGCACGTCCAGAAACAGGCTCAATTGGTCGGTCAGTTGGTTGGGATTCATGATGCACTCTTGCCTATGCGAGATTGGCATAGCCATTGTGCGTTGCTGTGCGTTTCCCCGCCAGCGCCAACTGCGTAGGATCAATTGCCTGAATATGAAGGGGAAAATGCAGTGATTGAGTTCCTGATGTACCTGGTCTTCGGCGCCGCCTTGGGCACCCTCGGTGGGATTTTCGGTATCGGTGGTGGTTTAATCGCCATTCCTCTGCTGGGCGTGTTGTGTGGTCTCGATCAGCAGATCGCCCAAGGTACGGCACTGGTGATGGTGGTACCCAACGTGATGCTTGCGCTGTGGCGCTATCACCAGCGTAACCGCATCGAATTGCGCCACGCGCTGCCGTTGGCCTCGATGGGTTTCTGCTTTGCATGGGTTGGTTCGATCTGGGCGGTGGGCATTGACGCTCAAACCATGCGTATAGGTTTCGTCGCATTCCTGATCGCGCTATCGGCTTACAACCTGGTGCGCATGTTCTTCGCCAGTGCACCGGCTTCTACGCAGATGAACTATTCATGGCCGTGGCTGGGCGTGCTCGGTGCCGCATCCGGCACCATGGGCGGTCTGTTTGGTGTGGGCGGGGCAGTGGTGGCGACGCCTGTATTGACTAGCGTATTCGGCGCCAGCCAAGTGGTTGCCCAGGGCTTGTCGCTGGCGCTGGCCCTGCCGAGTACCGGTGTGACCCTGGTTACATACGCGGTGCACCATCAGGTGAACTGGATGATCGGCGTGCCTCTGGCAATCGGCGGTCTGATGAGCATCAGTTGGGGCGTGAAGATCGCCCACGCCATGCCGGAACGCGTGCTGCGTGCACTGTTCTGCGGCTTCCTGGTGTTCTGCGCGGTGATGCTCGCCTTCAAAGTTTGAAGCCTTCGATGATGTGTTCGGCCAGGCACTCAGTGATCGGAGACGGATTGTGCAGATTGCGCACCAGCATGATGCTGGCCTCGGGCAACACTGGCAGGTCTTCGGCTTCGCCGAGGATGCGCATGTCCGGGGTGACCAGGCTTTCCAGTTGCGCGGTCACCGCCAGACCGGCACTGACCACCGCCATGATCGCCGACAAACTGTCGCTGTTGTAGGCCACGCGGTAATCGCGGCCCATGGCATCCAGGGCATTGCAGGCCCATAATCGGCAGAAGCAATCACTATTGAACATCGCCAGTGGCAACGGCGACTGCTCGTGGGCGCTGTAGCATTGTGCCTCGGCCCAGACGAAGCGCTCTTTGCGCAACAACTGGCCGATTTCACTGCCCGGCTCGCGGGTGACGATGGACAGGTCCAGGTCCTGACGCATCAGTAGTTGTTTTGATGATTCGCAGTGCACCTCGATCTGGATCAGCGGGTAGGACTGGGCAAACCGCCGCAGAATCCCCGGTAGAAAACGCATCACGTAATCATCCGGCGTTCCGATACGCACCATGCCAACCATGTGCGGTTCGCGCAGGGTGTTGAATACTTCGCTGTGCAACTTGAGGATGCGTCGGGCATAGCCGAGCAATACCTGGCCTTCGGCCGTTAGCCGCACTTGCCGGCCGTCGCGCTGGAACAATTGCCGCTGCAACACATCTTCTTCCAGCCGCTTCATCTGCATGCTCACGGCTGACTGGGTGCGGTTTACCTGTTCGCCGGCGCGGGTAAATCCGCCCTGGTCGGCGATAGCGACGAAGGTGCGCAGCACTTCGGTATCGATACTCGGGTAGGCAGACATTCATCAATCTCCGAGATATGTGACATCAGAAACATTCGTTGGATTGATCTTAGGCCTGGGGTGAGACTGAAGCCATCCAAACGGAGGGCAACAAGATGAAAGGTCAACATGAACATCAAGCCGTCGAAAAACACTCGATTCACCTGGTGTCCGATCTGCTGCACAAATTCAGTCGCTGGTACGAACTTCACCGGGAACGCGAGTTGCTGGCAAGTCTGAGTGATGAAGCACTGAAGGACATCGGCATGAGTCGAGCGGATGTGGAGTTCGAGTCGGTCAAGCCGTTCTGGAGTGATCCGATGCATAAATGAGTAACGCCCAACTACACAAACCGACTTTCGGTGAGGTAGGTTGCGAGCAGACAAGGAGATGCTCATGCCCGCAACACTGTCCTTCTCCATCAAACAGGCTCGGCGTCTGGCGCTGGCTGCCCAAGGATTCAACGGGCGCCAGCCGCCAGCGACGATCAAACCGGTTCAGCTCAACCGACTGATCGAACGGCTGGGCATTTTGCAGATCGACTCCGTCAATGCAGTGGTGCGTTCGCACTACCTTCCGTTGTTTTCCCGCCTTGGTAATTACTCTTGCGACTTGCTCGACCAGGCTGCCTGGGGTCAGGGCCGGCGTCGCACCTTGTTCGAATATTGGGGCCATGAAGCTTCTCTGTTGCCCTTGTCGATGTACCCGTTGATGCGCTGGCGTATGCAGCGTGCGACGCGGGGCGAAGACATTTATCAACAAATGGCGCGTTTTGGTCGTGAGCAGCAGGACACGATTCGCCGGGTGCTCGCCTGCGTTCGGGAGCTGGGCGCGCTAGGCGCAGGCAGCCTTTCGACTCGCCAGGAGCGGGCAGGGCCGTGGTGGGACTGGAGCGCGGAAAAACATGCGCTGGAATGGTTGTTCGCCGCCGGTGAAGTGACTGTCGCGGGCCGGCGCGGATTCGAGCGGCTTTATGACCTTCCTGAGCGGGTGATTCCCTCGGCAATCCTTGCGCAACCCCAACTCAGCGAGGCCGAGGCCCAGCGAGGTTTGTTGCTGCATGCGGCGACCGCGCTGGGCGTGGGTACAGAGAGGGACCTGCGCGACTATTTCCGTTTGAACACAGCTGACAGTCGCCCGCGTATTGAGGAATTGGTCGAATCGGGCGAGTTGCTTTCCTGCGAGGTCCAGGGCTGGCGGCAACCTGCGTATTGCCTGCCCGAGCGCAAGGTGCCGCGCAAGGTCGAGGCCAGCGCGTTGCTTTCACCTTTCGATTCGCTGATCTGGGAACGCAGCCGCACCGAGCGCCTGTTCGATTTTCGCTACCGGCTGGAGATTTACACACCGCAGGACAAGCGGGTTTATGGCTATTACGTCTTGCCGTTTTTGCACAATGAACAGATTGCAGCGCGGGTTGATCTGCGCTCTGAAAGGGGCGCGGGCCGGTTGGCGGTGCATGCGGTGCATGAGGAAGAGCAGGGGCTGGATGACGAAGGGATGCTGGCGTTGGCGGTCAATCTGCGGCAGATGGCGGATTGGTTGGGGCTTAAGCGGGTTCAATTGAATTGCCCGCGGGCGAGTGCGGGGCGGTTGCGGGTGGCATTGGCCACAATTGATGGTGTTTGAGCTGGCCCCTTCGCGGGCGAGCCCGCTCCCACAATTACCGCGCCGATCACAAATCATTAGCACAGCGGGGATCCTGTAGGAGCGAGGCTTGCCCGCGAAGGGTTTAATGCGATTTAACGACGAACCTGCTTTAGAGTCTCAGCAATCAAAAACGCCAATTCCAGCGACTGATCGGCATTCATCCGTGGGTCGCAATGGGTGTGATAACGATCCGATAAACCATCTTCGGTAATAGGCCGCGCTCCGCCAATGCACTCGGTAACGTTCTGCCCGGTCATCTCGATGTGGATACCGCCGGCATAAGTGCCTTCGGCTTCGTGTACCTGGAAGAACTGCTTCACTTCCCCGAGGATCTGCGCGAAGTCGCGGGTCTTGTAGCCGCTGCTGGCCTTGATGGTGTTGCCGTGCATCGGGTCCGAGCTCCACAGCACTTGCCTGCCTTCACGCTGCACAGCGCGAATCAGCTGCGGCAAGTGATCGCCGACCTTGTTCGCACCCATCCGCGCAATCAGGTTCAGACGGCCCGGATCGTTGTCCGGGTTGAGCACGTCGATCAGGCGGATCAGGTCTTCAGGGTTCATGCTCGGACCGACCTTGACCCCGATCGGGTTGTTCACCCCGCGCAGGAATTCGACGTGGGCACCGTCGAGCTGACGGGTGCGGTCGCCGATCCACAGCATGTGGGCCGAGCAATCGTAGTAATCGTTGGTCAGACTGTCGCGCCGCACGAACGCTTCTTCGTAGTTCAGCAGCAACGCTTCGTGTGCAGTGAAGAAACTGGTCTCGCGCAGCTGCGGCGAGGTGTCCATGCCGCAGGCGCGCATGAAGGCCAGGGTTTCATCGATGCGGTCGGCCAGGTGGCTGTACTTTTCCGCCAGGGCCGAGTTGGCGATGAAGTCCAGGTTCCACTTGTGCACCTGATGCAGGTCGGCAAACCCGCCCTGGGCGAAGGCGCGCAACAGGTTCAGGGTGGCGGTGGATTGGTGATAGGACTGCAGCAGGCGCTCCGGGTCCGGCACGCGGCTTTTTTCGTCGAAACCGATACCGTTGACGATGTCGCCGCGATAGGCCGGCAGGGTCACGCCGTCGATGGTCTCGTCGTTGGCCGAACGCGGCTTGGCGAACTGACCGGCCATGCGCCCGACCTTGACCACCGGGCAACCTGCCGCGAAGGTCATGACAATCGCCATCTGCAGCAGCACCTTGAAGGTGTCGCGGATTTTCGCGGCGGAGAACTCGGCGAAGCTTTCGGCGCAATCCCCGCCCTGCAACAGGAACGCGCGACCCTGGGTCACTTCGGCAAACTGACGGCGCAATTCCCGGGCTTCACCGGCAAACACCAGTGGCGGATAGCTGGCCAGGGTTTGCTCGACCTGCTGCAAATGCGCCGCGTCGGGGTATTGGGGTTGTTGCTGGATCGGCAAGGCGCGCCAGCTGTCAGGGCTCCAGGGTTGGCTCATCACGGTCTCTGCTGTTTTACGCTCGGGCAACCATGTTATCAGCAATTAGTGCGTGACCTGTTCCCGTCGCTTCGCGGACAATCGCGCCTTTGCCGCTGCCCGCAGCGGTGTTATTGCGCTGCTGTTTCTTACATTGCAGGCACGGTGACGATCGGGGGACGAAATGACTGAGGAGCGCGTCGAGCATTTGCTCGCCGAGGTGCAGGACGAATTTGGCGTGATTCGCGTGCTGGAAGTGGCCGATTACCGTTTTCTCGAGTTCGGTGATGCCATCGAGCAAAGCTGCGTGTTCACCGCCGACCCGAGTTGGCTCGAATACGATTACACCCGGGCGATGCTAATTGGTGCGCTGTGCCACGAACAGCCGGAATCCGCGCTGTTCCTCGGTCTCGGCGCCGGTACGCTGACCCAGGCCTGCCTCAAGTTCCTGCCGCTGGAAGATGTCGAAGCCATCGAGCTGCGCCCCGATGTGCCGCGCCTGGCCATCGAATACCTTGGGCTGGATGATGACCCGCGCCTTTACATACGTGTAGGCGATGCGCTGGAGTTGCTGGACACCGCCGAGCCGGCGGACCTGATTTTTGTCGACCTCTATACCGACGTCGGCCCGGGTGTGGGGCATCTGGCCTGGACCTTCCTGGAAAACTGTCAGAAACGCCTGAATCCAGGTGGTTGGCTGGTGATCAACCAATGGGCTACCGACGATGGCAAGCCACTGGGCGCCGCGTTGCTGCGCGGGCTCTACCATCGGCATTACTGGGAGTTGCCGGTGAAGGAGGGCAACGTGATCCTGATCGTGCCTTCGGAACTGGATCAGGAGCTGGATATGCAGGGCTGACCGCTCGTGCCGAAGCGCTGGCGCCGCAACTGGGGTATTCGTTGCAGTCGTTGATCAAGTGCATTCGCCCGGCAACATAGGTCGGTGTCTGTTAGGGCCTCATCGCGGGCAAGCCCGCTCCCACAGGTCTCGCGCAGTCCCTGTAGGAGCGAGGCTTGCCCGCGAAGGCAATTTACGCCTCGACACAAATTTCAAACCCTTTGAAAACCCCGGGCCGCCGCTCCACCAGCGACCGCACACCCTCCTGCGCATCCTCACTGGTCAGCAGCTTCTTCACCAGCGCTGGCAACCCTTGCGCTGCGGCGGTTTCACCCTCATAGCGCGCCTGCCGGGCAGACATCAGCGTTGCCTGAACCCCCAACGGCGCCTGTCGGGCGATTCGCTCGGCCAGCTCGATCGCCCGCGGCAGCAAATCCTCGCTGGCCATGACTTCCTGTACCAGGCCCAGGTGCAAGGCATCATGGGCATCGAATTCGTCGCCAGTCAGCATCCAGCGCATGGCGTTGCCCCATCCGGCCACTTGATGCAGGCGCAAGGTGGCACCGCCGAAGGGAAAGATGCCGCGCTGCACTTCCATTTGTGCAAAGCGGGTATTGCTGGCGCACAAGTTGATATCGGCGGCCAGCATCAACTCGATACCTATGGTCAGGCAGTAACCCTGTGCGGCGACAATCACCGGTTTGCTGACCCTGGGACCGGCGAACACCCCCCATGGATCGCAACCGCCGGGCGGTGCTTGCCAGCCCTCGGTCAGCGCCGCGCTGGCGCTCGCCAGATCCAGCCCGGCAGTGAAATGCTCCCCATGGCTGAAGACCACCGCCACTCGCGCCTCGCTGTCGGCTTCGAACTCGCCGTAGGCCAGGCTCAATTCGTTGAGCAGGTCGAGATCGAAGGCGTTGCGTTTGGCTACCCGATCAAGGCCGATCAACAGGACATGACCGCGCTTTTCACGACTCACACGGCTGGCGTTGAGCTCTTTCATGGTGCATTTCCTCGGGCAGGAAGGGGCGTCGGACCGACGGTCTGTGTGTTCAGGGTGAACCGTTTAGCGCCATCGCCCGCAGGCTGGGCCTTTGAAAAATAGACGCTTGCAGGATTATCCGCAAAGCCTGTGACAGAACGCCGTATGCGGGAGTTTTGCGTTAAAAAAAGGCTCCCTTTTTCAGCAAATTCCGGTATAGTGCGCGCCGGCCTTTAGCCGGGCCGCGTTTAGGTAGAGCAATTCCCCGAAGTCAGCTTCGGCTGCACGTCCGTACTGCGGACTCTTCCTTGACGATTCTTTTCATTCATTCGTTTTCGCAAATCCCCGCCGACAAAGCTGCCAGGGCGACTCTTGAGTCTCAACACGGCACGCGCAGCTTTGGAGCATGGGTCTTTGCGGATGCACTTAGAGGCAGACCCATGACCCAGGAAACCGGCGGCTTCGCCGCTTTTAATCTTAATCCGAATATTCTTGCAGCTGTCATTGCGACCGGCTACGAAGAACCTTCGGCTATTCAGCAGCAATCGATCCCGATCATCATGGCCGGCCAAGACATGATTGGCCAAGCGCAAACCGGTACGGGTAAAACCGCCGCGTTCGCCCTGCCGATCCTGCATCGCATCGATCCTGCCAAGCGCGAGCCGCAAGCCCTGATCCTGGCCCCAACTCGTGAGTTGGCGCTACAAGTTGCAACCGCTTTCGAAACCTACGCCAAGCAAATGCCAGGCGTGACTGTTGTGGCTGTCTACGGCGGCGCGCCGATGGGCCCACAATTGAAAGCTATCCGTAATGGCGCACAGATCGTTGTCGCCACTCCGGGCCGTCTGTGCGACCACCTGCGTCGCGACGAAAAAGTTCTGGCGACCGTGAACCACCTGGTTCTCGATGAAGCAGACGAAATGCTCAAACTGGGCTTCATGGACGACCTGGAAGTCATCTTCAAGGCCCTGCCTGCAACCCGTCAGACCGTATTGTTCTCGGCTACCCTGCCGCAGTCGATCCGTGCCATTGCCGAACGCCATCTGCGCGATCCGCAACACGTGAAGATCCAGACCAAGACTCAGACCGTTACCGCGATCGAACAGGCTCACCTGTTGGTTCACGCTGACCAGAAGACCTCGGCTGTATTGAGCCTGCTGGAAGTGGAAGATTTCGACGCGCTGATCATGTTCGTGCGTACCAAGCAAGCGACCCTGGACCTGGCCAGCGCCCTGGAAGCCAAAGGCTACAAAGCCGCTGCGCTGAACGGTGACATTGCCCAGAACCAGCGTGAGCGCGTGATCGACTCCCTCAAGGATGGCCGTCTGGACATCGTTGTAGCGACCGACGTTGCCGCTCGTGGTCTGGACGTTCCGCGCATCACTCACGTGTTCAACGTTGACATGCCGTACGATCCAGAGTCCTACGTTCACCGTATCGGCCGTACCGGCCGTGCCGGTCGCGAAGGTCGTGCGCTGCTGCTGGTGACTCCGCGTGAGCGCCGCATGCTGCAAGTGATCGAGCGTGTAACCGGTCAGAAGGTTGCTGAAGTTCGCCTGCCGGACGCTCAAGCCGTTCTGGATGCACGCATCAAGAAGCTGACCAACAGCCTGTCGCCGCTAGTGGCTGATGCCGAGTCGACTCACGGTGATCTGCTCGATCGCCTGACCGCTGACATCGGTTGCAGCCCGCGTGCCCTGGCCGCAGCCCTGCTGCGCAAGGCTACGAACGGTCAAGCGCTGAACCTGGCCGCTATCGAGAAAGAGCGTCCACTGGTGCCGAACAACGCACCGCGTGGCGATCGTCCAGAGCGTTCCGGTGATCGTCCTGAGCGTGGTGATCGCGAGCGTCGTGCTCCGATTCCGCTGGCCGAAGGTCGTGCTCGTTGCCGTACCGCGCTGGGTGCGCGTGATGGTATCGCTGCCAAGAACCTGCTGGGCGCCATCCTCAACGAAGGTGGTCTGGCGCGTGAAGCCATCGGTCGCATCCAGGTGCGTGACAGCTTCAGCCTCGTCGAGCTGCCGGAAGATGGTCTGGAGCGTCTGCTGACCAAGCTGAAGGACACTCGCGTTGCCGGTAAGCAGTTGAAGCTGCGTCGCTACCGCGAAGATTGATCCGCTCTCGGGCTGATTGATCGAACATAAAAAATCCCCGACTGGTTCGGGGATTTTTATGCCTGATCGTTCCACGCTGTGGGAACGATCATTATGGAAATTATCCGAAGCGGTAAATATCCATGCCCAGCGCGCCCATGGTGAAACCCTGGTGGGCAACGCTGAAATCTCCCCCGGCGCTGCGGGCAAAGTACAGCGGCAGCAAATGCTCATCGCTGGGATGGTTGCGCACGGCGTTCGGTGCTTGCTGACGATAATCGTGCAAAGCCGCTTCGTCGTTGGCCACAAGTTTTTCGATCATCCAGTCGCGGAACGCCTGCGCCCAAGGCTCGACGCTCTCAGGGCCGGCATGCCAATCCAGTTCCCGCAGGTTGTGGGTAATGCTGCCGGAGCCGATCAATAACACGTCTTGTCCACGCAGGCTCGCCAGGGCATGGCCGACGCGCGATTGTAGGGCGGGGCCACCGCGGGTTGGTAGGGAAACCTGGACAATCGGAATATCAGCCTGCGGATACATCAATGACAAGGGCACCCAAACGCCATGGTCTAATGGCCGCTGGGTGTCGATGCGGGCGGGTAGATTTGCTGCGTTCAACAGCTCGACAACCACTGCCGCCAGTTGGGGGTCGCCGGGTGCCGGGTATTGCACTTCGAACAGCGCCCTTGGAAAGCCACCGAAGTCATGCCAGGTTTCGGGCCGGGGTTTGCGCTTACCAAGAGTTCATGGCTTTCCCAGTGCGCGGAAACAATCACGATGGCTTTGGGTTTCGGCATTTCTGCCGCAAGGCGAGCGAGGGCCGGCCCGCTGGCGCCGGGTTCCAGGGCAAGCATCGGGGAGCCGTGGGATATGTACAGGCTGGGGAACATGTATGAGCTCCTGAGAGTTAAGATGGCACCATCTTCAGTCAGATCATTGATCTAAATCTAATATAAGTTTTAGGGTGTTTTGATCGAATTTCGGGGTTATTTATGCAGCCGGAGTTTTGGCACAAGAAGTGGGCGTCGAATCAGATCGGCTTTCACCTGCCGCAGGTGAACCCTTATCTGCAACGGTTCTGGCCACAGCTGGGTCTGGAGGAAAGTACGCGGGTGCTGGTGCCGCTGTGCGGCAAGAGCCTGGATCTGTTATGGCTGGCGCACTGCGGGCATGAGGTTCTCGGTGTCGAATTGTCGGAGAAGGCCGTGGAGGACTTCTTCAGTGAGCATCAATTGGACCCGGCCGTCAGTGAGCAAGGAGCTTTCAATGTCTATCGGGCAGGCTCTATCGAACTTTGGTGCGGGGATTTTTTCGCGTTGACGGCGGGCGACGTCGCCGACTGCTCCGCGCTTTATGATCGCGCCGCACTGATTGCGTTGCCGCCGCCGATGCGCGAGCAATACGCGGCGCATCTGAACCGGATTCTGCCCAAGGGCTCTCTTGGGCTGTTGATCACCCTGGACTACGATCAGACACAAATGTCCGGACCGCCATTTGCCGTGCTCGATGATGAAGTGCAGCGGTTATTAGGGGTTTCGTGGGGTTTGAAAGTCCTGGAGGATCAGGACGTTCTGAGCGAGAGCGGGAAATTTCTGGAGGCGGGTGTCACTCGGCTTGAGGAGCGCGTGTATCGGGTATCCAGCCGCTAATTTGTGTGGAATGTTTCGGCCCTATCGCGAGCAGGCTCACTCCCACATTGGATCTGTGTTGTATGAAAATCCATTGTAGGAGTGAGTCTGCTCGCGATGGGGACAGACTGATCCCCAGGATTCAGTAGACAAAAAAAGGCCCGCATCACTGCGGGCCTTCTTGTTTACCTCGCAACCTCTCAGCCGCGGCGGCGCGCCAGCGCGTCGATACGTTCTTCCAGCGGCGGGTGGCTCATGAACATGCGGGCGAACCCTTGTTTGATGCCACCGTTGATGCCGAAGGCATTCAGGGTGTCGGGCATATGTACCGGCAGGCCTTGTTCCGCACGCAGGCGTTGGAGGGCGCCGATCATCGCGGCGGTACCGGCCAGGCGAGCGCCGGCTTCGTCGGCACGGAATTCCCGTTTACGCGAGAACCACATGACGATGGCGCTGGCCAGGATACCCAGGACCAGTTCGGCGAAAATGGTTGCCACGTAGTAGGCGATGCCCTGGCCTTCTTCGTTCTTGAAGATCACCTTGTCGACAAAGTTGCCGATGATCCGTGCGAAGAACATCACGAAAGTGTTCACCACACCCTGGATCAACGCCAGGGTCACCATGTCGCCGTTAGCCACGTGGCCGATTTCGTGGGCCAGGACGGCTTTCACTTCGTCCGGTGAGAAACGCTCGAGCAAGCCCTGGCTGACCGCGACCAGTGCGTCGTTCTTGTTCCAGCCGGTGGCGAAAGCGTTCGCCTCATAGGCCGGGAAAATCCCGACTTCGGGCATCTTGATCCCGGCTTCCCGGGACAATTGCTCGACGGTTTGCAGCAGCCATTGCTCGTGACGAGTACGTGGCTGGGTGATGATCTGGGTGCTGGTGCTCATCTTCGCCATCCACTTGGAGATGAACAGCGAGAACAGGGAACCGGCGAAACCAAAGACCGCACAGAAAATCAGCAGCTGATTAAGGTTGAGATCAACCCCGTTGGCCGCCATGAACCCGTTGAAGCCGAAAAGGCTCAGGGTGATGCTGGCAATCAGCACGACCGCCAGGTTAGTGGCCAAAAACAGCAGGATGCGCATCATGGTTGTAGAAATCTCCTTTTGCTAAAAATGTAGCGTACTGCGGGGTATATAAGGTGCTGCACCGGGGTATTCAACCGGGTGACTATTTCAAACTGTGTCCTACGGCAAAAGCTTAGCTGCTTGCAGGGCATTTCCGATGGCGAACAGGGAAGTGTTTGTAGGACTAAAGAACGCCCCGGGCCCCTGTCGTTGTTAGACGTGAGCAGGCAACGTGTTATCGCTCAGGGACCTGGGGGCAGGGATCGGTAGGGCGCAAGCATGTGTTGCTGAATGAATCACCGTGCGACGAGTGTTGGCGTCGCACGGTGACAGGTCACCTATTGGCGATAGGATTTGAGGAAGTTGCCGATGCGTCCGATGGCCATGTCCAGGTCATCGACGCGTGGCAGGGTTACAACGCGGAAGTGGTCCGGCCATGGCCAGTTGAAGGCCGTGCCTTGCACCACCAGCAGCTTTTCGGAGAGCAGCAGGTCGAGGACGAATTTCTCGTCGTTGTGGATAGGGCAGACTTTCGGGTCGATGCGCGGGAACGCATACAGTGCGCCCATCGGCTTGACGCAGCTCACGCCCGGAATGTCGTTGAGCAGTTCCCAGGTACGGTTGCGCTGTTCCAGCAGGCGTCCTGCCGGCAGCACCAGATCGTTGATGCTCTGATACCCACCCAGCGCGGTCTGGATTGCATGCTGGCTCGGCACGTTGGCACACAGGCGCATGTTGGCCAGCATGTCGATGCCTTCGATGTAGCTTTGGGCGTGGTGTTTCGGGCCGGAAATCGCGATCCAGCCGGAACGGAAACCGGCGACGCGATAGGACTTGGACAGACCGTTGAAGGTCAGGCAAAGCAGGTCCGGCGCCAGGGATGCGGTGCAGATATGCACGGCATCGTCGTAGAGGATCTTGTCGTAGATCTCATCGGAAAACACCACCAGATTGTGCTGGCGGGCCAGTTCCAGCATGCCCAACAGGACTTCTTTGGAGTACACCGCACCGGTCGGGTTGTTCGGGTTGATGATTACCAGCGCCTTGGTGTTCGGGGTGATCTTGGCCTTGATGTCAGCCAGATCCGGCCACCAGTTAGCCTGCTCGTCGCACAGGTAGTGCACCGGATTACCACCTGACAGGCTCACGGCTGCGGTCCACAGCGGGTAGTCCGGCGCCGGCACCAGCACTTCGTCACCGTTGTTGAGCAGGGCCTGCATCGACATCACGATCAGCTCGGAAACGCCGTTGCCCAGGTAGATGTCTTCAATGCCGACGCCTTCCACCTGCTTTTGCTGGTAGTACTGCATGACGGCCTTGCGCGCGCTGAACAGGCCCTTGGAGTCGCTGTAGCCTTGGGCTGTCGGCAGGTTGCGGATCACGTCCTGGAGAATTTCGTCCGGCGCTTCGAAACCAAATGGCGCCGGGTTGCCGATGTTCAGCTTGAGGATGCGGTGACCTTCCTCTTCCAGGCGCTTGGCGTGCTTGAGCACTGGGCCGCGAATGTCGTAGCAGACGTTGGCGAGCTTGTTCGATTTGCTGACCTGCATGGCGATGTGTTCCCGAAAATGAACGATCCAGGCGGCGTGTGAACAACCGTACTGGGAATCCTGCGTAATCACACAGGCCTGGCGCCTTGAGAGGCAGCACCCATAAATCCGTTTGAATGCGCGTGGTCTGGCTGCCAGACTGGCGTTTGACGAGGCGCAATCATACGTGCCGCCCGATCAGTGGAAAAGATACAGATCGGGCTTTTTCAGCCGCCGAGGTGTGATGATGGAAAAGTTGGAAAAAACCCTGGAAGAATGGAAAGCCATGCTCGACCCCGAACAGTACAACGTGTGCCGGCTCAAGGGCACCGAGCGCCCGTTCTCCGGCAAATACAACGACAGCAAGGTCGACGGTGTCTACCACTGCATCTGCTGTAACGAGCCGCTGTTCGATTCCAGCACCAAGTTCGATTCCGGCTGCGGCTGGCCGAGCTTCTACGCGCCGATCGGCGACAGCGCCATGGTCGAGATCCGCGACATCAGCCACGGCATGATCCGCACCGAAGTGGTCTGCGCCAAGTGCGATGCGCACCTGGGGCACGTGTTCCCGGACGGCCCGCCACCTACCGGCCTGCGTTACTGCATCAACTCGGTGTGCCTGGACCTGGTGCCGCGCGGCTAACCAGCATTTTTTATCAGGGCCACCTCAATTCCTGTAGGAGCCGGCTTGCCGGCGAAGGCGTCTCCATTGGCGATGCAAGGCTCAAGGCCGCCTTCGCTGGCAAGCCAGCTCCTACAAGGGGCGGGGGATGAATGGAACATTTGCGGCTGACGCAACAGTTTGCGGCGTGGATCGGAATATCGATTCATTAAATTGCACACAATTCAATTGTTCGCTATGTTTGTCTGATCTTCCTGAGTTTGGAGCCTTCACCATGAGCGACAACCTGCTGAGCATTCCGTGCACCACCATCAAGGGCGAGCAAAAGACCCTGGCGGATTTCGCTGGCAAAGCCGTGCTGGTGGTCAATACCGCCAGCAAATGCGGTTTCACCCCTCAGTACAAAGGCCTCGAAGAACTATGGCAAACCTACAAGGATCAAGGCCTGGTGGTGCTGGGCTTTCCCTGCAATCAATTCGGCAAGCAGGAACCGGGTAATGAAGGGGCGATCAGCGAGTTCTGCGAGTTGAACTACGGCGTCAGTTTCCCGCTGTTCAAAAAGATCGAGGTCAACGGCGCCAGCGCCCATCCGCTGTTCGTGCAGTTGAAAAAGCGCGCACCGGGTGTGCTCGGTTCCCAGGGCATCAAGTGGAACTTCACCAAGTTCCTGATTGGCAAGGACGGCCAACTGGTCAAGCGTTTTGCCCCGGCGACCAAGCCGCAGGACCTGAGCCGCGAGATCGAAGCCCTGCTCAAATGAACACCCTGTCCGTCGATTCGCTGAACCTCGACAGTCAGCTTTGCTTCAAGCTGTACGCCGCTTCCCGGGCGGTGATCCGTGCCTATAAGCCGATGCTTGATCAACTGGGCCTGACATACCCGCAATACCTGGCGATGCTGGTGTTGTGGGAATGGCAGGAGTCAGCGCCGGAGCAGCCGACCGTCAAGGCTCTGGGCGAGCGCCTGGCGCTGGATTCCGGCACGCTGACGCCGTTGCTCAAGCGTCTTGAGCAATTGCAACTGGTTCAGCGTCAACGCTCGGCTCGGGATGAACGAGAGGTGCACTTGAGTCTGTCACCAACCGGTCTGGCGTTGCGCGATCAGGTCGGGCCGTTGAAGGCCCGACTGTTGTGCGACAGCGGCGTGGATCTGGATCGCCTGAATCAGTTGCGCGACGGCCTGGATCACCTGTTGGGGCAAATCAAGGCACTGTCGTAGCGGGTATCCATACATCCAGCAGCGCAGCCAGTTCTTCCCGACGCAAAGGTTTGGCCAGGTAGTCGCTCATACCCGCCGCACGACAGCGTTCGCGTTCCTCGGACATGGCGTTGGCGGTCAGGGCGACAATAGGCAATTGCGGCCAGCGTCCGCTGCGGCGGATTTGCCGGCTGGCTTCATAGCCGTCCATCACCGGCATGTTGCAGTCCATCAACACCAGATCGAATTCGCTGCTTTCCAGCTGATCCAGTGCCTCGACACCATGAGCGGCGATGATAACCTCGCATCCGAGTTTGCCGAGCATGCCCTTGGCCACCAGTTGATTGACCGGGTTGTCCTCGACCAGCAGTACCCGCGCGCGGCGTTGCGGGGATTGGGTGTCGATCCGGGAGTCGTTGATGGTGGCGATTTCCGGTTGCAGGACGCGCCGTAAGGTCTGGTGCAGCGCATTGCGCGCCAAGGGGCGAGCCTGCTGCTGCAAGGGGGCGAGGGCGTTGGCTTGTTCGCTGGGCATGAAACTGCCGTAAGCGGTCACCAACAAAATTGGCGCAGTGATGGTGGGGCGCAGATTGAACAGGCATTCAGGGCAATCGGTAATCAGCACATCGGGATTCAGGCCGATCAATGGGTCGTCGATGGCGCGTTGCTGATAGTCCAGCCCCCAACCGGGCAATACGCTGCCGAGCAGTTCCGCCAGGCCGCTGCTGGCGGAGGTGATGGCGACGACCTTGCCCTGTAAAGACGACGGGGCGAGGGCCCGAGTGTGGCGGGGCAGTGGCAGTTGCGCGCAGAACTGGCTGCCGAAACCGGCCTCCGAACTGATGGTCAGGCGTCCTTGCATGGCTTCGCAGAGATTGTAGGTCAGCGCCAGGCCCAACCCGGTGCCGCCGAATTGCCGGGTAATCCCGGCACCGGCCTGGGTAAAGGGCTGGAAGATCTTGACCTGGGCGTCCTGGGGGATACCGATGCCTGTGTCACAGACATCGATTCTGACGCCGTCACCGAATGCCGACAGGCGCACATCGACTCGCCCGAAACGGGTGAACTTGAGGGCATTGGACAGCAGGTTGCTGACAATCTGCCGGACCCGGGTCGGATCGCCCAGCACCAGTGCCGGGAACTGCGGATCGATCAGGCAGGTGAGCTCTACGCTGGGTGCAGCATTCTGCGACAGCAGGTTGGCGGTGTCTTCGACCAGCGAGCCCAGATCGAACGGGATGTGCTCGAGTTCGAGCTGACCGGCATCGAATTTCGACAAATCGAGAATATCGTTGAGCAATTCCACCAGCACCTTGCCCGAGTCATGGGCAATGGACAGTTGTTGCTGTTGCTCGGCATTCAGCGGTCCGTCAAGTGACAGCGCGATCATCCCCAGCAGGCCATTCAGGGGCGTGCGGATTTCATGGCTCATGTTGGCCAGGAACACCGAGCGCGCTTCGGCCATGTCCAGTGCGGTACTGCGGGCAACTTCCAGCTCCTGATTGGATTGGCTGAGCCGGGCGTTGATTGCCTTGAGTTCGGCGGTGCGCGCCGAGACGATGTTTTCCAGCTGGCTGAGGTAATCGGTCAGGCGGTTTTCCGCGTTGCGTCGCTGCTGGATTTCGGTGGCGACGTTTTCGAATTGCTGGTTGGCGACTTTTACCAGTACGCCGATCTCATCGTTGGTGTGTCCTGCCGGACATTCCAGAGAGGTGGGTTCAACGCTGTTCGAATCGCGGCCGCTGAGTTCGCGGATAACCCGTACTAATGGTTTGGTCAGCATCGCATAGAACAGCGCCAGCAGGATGCCGGTCAGGATCAAACTGCGGGCGAAGCCGTTGAGCAAAGTCACTTCGGCGCGACGCAGGAATCGATAACCGAATGAGTATGTGTCGACTTCCAGCCGCAGTGTGCCGAGGGATTCGTTCGGAAAGTGGTTTAGATAGAGGCGGTCTTCGAATTGCCGGTCGGCACCGAACAGCAGGTCGCTGAGCACGCGATAGCCGCTTTGCAGGCCGGGGCGCTTGACGTTGGCCAGCACGTTACCGTTGTTGTCGGTCAGTTTCGCGCTGATGATCGCCGGTGAGCGCAGAAGGCCCAGGGTCAGTTCCTGAGCGAGCTCGGCGTCGATGTTGTAGGCGATGCGTGAGGCGGGGTTGTGGCTGATTTCCAGCAAAGAAAGGATTTCACGGTTGATGGAGGCGTCTTCACTGGCATAATCGATGCCTATTTGCAGTAGGCTGAGCAGCATGCCCAGAATGAAACCGACCAGCACGGTAAGCCGTGCCTGTTTGTAAGACAGCCGGTGGGTGAACTTGATATCCATGGGGTGTCGAACCACTTCCGTTTCCCTTCGCTGCTCAAGCATAGCCGATCATGCATGGATGCCGATGTTCTCGCGAGCCCGTGTACCGGGGCTTCGCCCGGTCATCGAACGCTGTGTTTTGTCGCTGTATTGTCATCATTACTGTGAACGTGCCCGAGGAGAAGACGTGGATTCCCGATTGAATGCTTTTCTTGAACGCGCCGATGCCGTTCTGGCCCGTATCGAGCCGCTGCTGCCCACCCCTCGGCAAGCCATCGACTGGACAAACTGCCTGGCTGCACGCTGGCAGCGCGAGGGGCGCAGCGGATTTCTGCTGCCGCTGGAAGTCAGCCTCGACATGCGTCTGTCCGACCTGATCGGCGTCGACCGGCAAGTGGAGCAACTGGGGCGCAATACCCAGCAGTTTCTTGACGGCATGCCGGCCAACCACGCTTTGCTCTGGGGTTCGCGCGGCACCGGTAAATCGTCGTTGATCCGCGCCCTGTTGGCCGAGCACGCCAAGGCTGGTTTGCGCCTGATCGAGATCGAGCGCGATCACCTGGCGGACTTGCCGCGGGTGGTCGAACAGATCGCAACATTGCCCCAACGTTTCGTGCTGTTTTGCGATGACCTGTCGTTCGAGTCGGGCGAGGGCGACTATCGCGTACTCAAAAGTGTACTCGATGGCTCCCTCGAACAGGCACCGGACAACGTGTTGCTGTACGCCACTTCCAATCGTCGCCACTTGGTGCCGGAAAAGGAAAGCGATAACGAAAACTGGAAAAGGGTCGATGGCGAATTGCACCCTAGCGAGGCGGTGGAAGACAAGATCGCCCTGTCTGATCGCTTCGGCCTGTGGCTGTCATTCTACCCGTTTACCCAGGAACACTTCCTCAACGTCGTCGAACACTGGATCGGTCAACTGGCCGACAAGGCCGGCCTGAAGTGGCAACGCACCGAAGAGCTGGACATCCTCGCGGTGCGCTGGGCCACGGGGCGCGGCAATCGTAACGGACGTTGTGCGTATCAATTTGCCCGCTATTGGGTCGGGCTGAAACTGTTGGAGCGCAAGGCATGATCGATTTACACAAGAGCGGCCAGGGCCTCGAAGGCTACGGCATGCTACTCGCGCAGCTGGAATCACTGCTGGCGGACGAGCGGGATTTCATCGCCAACGCCGCGCAGTTTTCGGCGTTTCTGTTCAATCAACTCGATGATTTGAACTGGGCCGGTTTCTACCTCAATCGCAACGAAGAACTGGTATTGGGTCCGTTCCAGGGGCAGATCGCCTGTGTGCGGATTCCATTTGGTCGGGGCGTGTGCGGAACGGCGGCAGCGACCTTGCAGACGCAGTTGGTCGAAGACGTGCACGCGTTCCCGGGCATATCGCGTGTGACAGTGCGTCGAACAGTGAGCTGGTGGTGCCGCTGGTGAAGAACGGTCGCCTGATCGGTGTACTGGACCTCGACAGTCCGAAACTGGCGCGCTTTACCGCGCAGGATCAGGCAGGTATCGAGCAACTGGCGGCGATTTTCCTGCGCCTGACCGATTGCTGATTGCTGATTTATGATCACGCCGACAGCCCGGCCTTGATCAGCAGGACTGATGTGTCTACCGCATCGATCTGCCGTGGATCGAGGAAACGCTCGGCGTACTGCAGATAGATGTGCGCCTTGATGAACAGCCCGAACAACTGCGGGTCGATGTGGGCATCCCGGCACATGGTGGCCATGATGCCCAGTGCCTCGCTCAATGACTTGGCTTTTTTGTAGGGTCGGTCGGCAGCGGTCAGCGCTTCGAAAATATCGGCAATCGCCATCATCCGCGCCGGTAGGCTCATGTCCTCACGCGTTAAGCGTTTGGGATAACCGGTGCCGTCCATTTTTTCGTGGTGGCCGCCGGCGATTTCCGGGACGCTGCGCAAGTGGCCGGGGAAGGGCAGGTGGTTGAGCATCAGGATCGTCTGCACCATATGGTGATTGATGATGTAGCGCTCTTCACTCGTCAGGGTTCCGCGGCTAATGCTCAGGTTATAGAGTTCGCCGCGGTTGTACTTGTAGCGCGGAACATCGAGTTTGAACCCCCAGGGATTGTCCGGCGCAATCAGTTCGGTTTCGGCGCGTTCGAACAGATGCTCGGGTTTGTCCGTCAGCAACGACTCGGTGACCGGTAGTATCGGTGCCGGGGTGCGGGCCTGACGCCGGTTCTCTTCCCAGGAAACACCCAACCGGTCATCCAGGGTTCGCGTCCAGGTGCGCTGACCGATGCTGCGCAGGCGCTGCAGGTCGCTCTCAGCCATGGCCTCGCCGCCGAGATTGCAGCGGGCAATGAAGGCAAATTCATCGTCCAGTTCGCCCAGAGTGGCATTACGCAGCTGCGCCAGGTGCTGCTCGTCGCCACCCTGGGCGAGCGCTTGCCAGAATCTGATCCACGCATCGCGCTTGAGCACTTCGAAACGGGTGCGGATTTCGTGGATGCGGTCGTTCAGGGTTTCCAGTTTCGTGGCTTTATCAACGACGTATTCCGGGGTGGTGATCTTGCCGCAGTCGTGGAGCCAGGCGGCGATGTACAGTGACTCCCATTCATCTTCGGTGGGTTGGTAGCCGCTGAAGGCCGGGTCTTTGCTTGCCGCCGCGGCCCGGGCAAGCATCAGGGTCAAGGCCGGCACGCGCTGGCAATGCCCGCCGGTGTAAGGGCTCTTGGCGTCAATCGCACTGGCCAGTAGCTTGATGAATGCGTCCAGCAGTTGTTTCTGCCGGGCTTGCAGACGTTGACTTTCGATACTTACCGCAGCCGCACCGGACACGGCCTGCAGAAACGCAATACGGTCCGGACCGAGCTTTTCCATATCGCTCTGGTTACCGCTGTCGGCCAGCAGAAATACCAATAGACCCACGGTTTCGTTATGCCGGTTGTGCAAACGGATGCCGATCAGATGAACCCGAGGACATTTCAGTGCGAGGAGCACTTTCTGCAGGTCCCCGGCCTGCTCAAAGCCCAAATTGCTGACGACATTGTCGGCGGTCTTCAACTGCTGCAGCCAGGCAGGGCTCTGTGGGTTCTGAAACTCGTGGGCCTGGATATCGAACGACGTCAGGGCCTGCGCATTCTCGTTGATGACCAGGCCGTGGGGCTCCATGCGATCGCCGTCACCTTCGCGCAGGTAGATCAGGCCGGCCTGGGCCTGGCCGATTTTCACGGTTTCAAACAACACCCGTTCCAGCAATGGGGCAAATCGGGTTTCGGCGCTCAGGCTGTCGGTGATCTGGAAGAAGCTCGCCAGAGTGTCTTTCGTACGGGCCATCGACACGCTCAGTTGGTCGACTTCGAGCACCAGGGAGCGACGGGAGAGCGGCACGTTGAATTCGAAACTGCGAATCGCATCCACTTCCCGCACCAGTGCACGCAGGGGCTTGACCAAAATTCGCGAGGTCAACCAGCCCAGCGGCACGCACAACAGCAACGTCGCCAGGGTAATCAGCGCACCTTGCCGGCGCATGCGGTAGGCATCGACGAGCAATTCATCTTCCGGCACCAACATCGCCAGTTGCAATCCCTGAGGGCCGCCTTCCTGCATGCTGCTGAGGGCCACGATCCATTGGCGACCGCCGGCATTCAGGCGATTGCCTTCAGGAGGGCTGTTGAGTAGCGCACCCAGACTGGGGTTCAGGTCGGCGGCCTTGATCAGGCGGGCGGTCTGATCGTCGATGATCAATCGGCTGGCGTCGGGGTAGGCGATGGCATTGCCCTGGGCATCGAACAGCACGATTTCGGTGGCGGGAGTCACCACATGTTTGGCCAGGGTGGCACTGAGTTCGGCCAGGGTCAGGTCTGCGCCCATCACGACCTGCTCGCCACTGCGCCGTGCCAGGGTGGTGCCGATGTTGTGGGTGGAGAAAAAAATATAGGGTTCGGTAGTGATCTGATCATGATCATGATCGCGGTTGGCGCTGGTGAACCAGGTGCGACTGCGCGGATCGTAGGAGTCGCCCGGGTTGTCCTGACGACTGATGAAGGCCAGGTCCTGATCGAAAAACAAGAATTGGGAATGCGTCTGGCCGCTACTGTTTCGCTCGATGCTCCACACTTGATAAGCCGCTGTCTGCGGGGCCTTGAGTAGCGTTTTCAGGGAGGCGGTTCGCAGAGGACGAACCATGAAAAAATCACCATTGCCGTAGCCCAGGTACAGCGACGCCAGATCAGGGTTGTCCGTGAGCGACTGGCTGAAGGGTTTGAGCATCGCCAGGCGTTGCTCCAGATCCGGCGTCTGGATCGCTGGGTTGAGAACCAGCAAGCTCAGCAGGTGACGAATCGGTTCGTAAGTAGCTTTTAAATCGAGGCGCACATCTTGCTCGATGCGATTGAAGAGCTTCTCGCTGCTGGACAGGATGATCTGAGTGGTTTGTCGATAATTGAAAATGCCCAGCACCACCCCGGTCAGCAACAGCAGGACGGTGAACATCACGCTGATATGAACGTGCAGGGGAAACTGCCGTTGATCCGGGCGCAGTGGGCTGGGCATGCAGGTCACTCCGTGATGGTTAACACACTGCTCAGCGTCAAAGCATAGTTAAGCCTCTGTCATCCTGCTTTCGTCGTTGTGCCCGATTTGTTGCAGCAATGCCTGGTCCAGTTCCAGCAGGGCGCGCTCCACTGCTGCACAGCATTCAGCGACTTTTTCGGGATGGAATTGGTCGCGGCAGGAGATTTCCAGCGCCTCGCAGCTGTCGATCAATCGAGTGGCCTGAGCGATTCGGGCGGCACCCTTGATTTTATGGGCGATATCCAGGAATGCCTGTGGGTCCGTGGAGCCGCAAAGCGCCAGTAACCCTTGGCGGTCCTGTCGGTTGCTGTTGAGCAGTTCAGTCAACAAGCGCTGGTTCAATACCGGGTTGCCACCGGTCAACTGCTGAAGCCCTTCCAGGCTGAAGGCTGGTGTGAGTGAGGTCGGTGCCAGGCCTTCAACCCATTGGCTCAGGGCAGTCAAAGTCAGGGGTTTGAACAGGCAGTCATTCATCCCGGCGTGCTTGCAGCGTTGAATTTCTTCCGGTTGTGCGTTGGCGGTAAAACCCAGAACGGTACACGGCGGCTGCTGCGTTTGTTTTTCGTGTAGGCGGATGGCGCGGACCAGCTCATATCCATTCATGACCGGCATGTTGCAATCGGCGATCACCAGATCGAACACGTCGGCTTTCCACGTCTCGAATCCTGCCTGACCATCAGATGCGACACTGAATCGATGGCCCAGAAACTCCAGCTGCTGACACATGAGTAAGCGATTGGCCGCATGATCATCGACCACCAGAACATTCAACGGGGCGATGGCGGCGCGTATCGGTGTTTCAGTTTTTTCCACTCGGGACTCACCTGGCAGTGTGGAAAGAAGCAGCGACATCGTTACGTGCGTACCGACACCCGGCTGACTGGTCAATTGCAGGCTACCGCCCATCATTTCGCACAGGCTGCGGCTGATCACCAGGCCAAGCCCGGCGCCACCCCGGGCCGTTTGCCCGACGTTATCGGCCTGAGCGAAGGGCTCGAA
Source organism: Pseudomonas sp. ERMR1:02 (assembly GCF_002277815.1). Classification (GTDB taxonomy): domain Bacteria; phylum Pseudomonadota; class Gammaproteobacteria; order Pseudomonadales; family Pseudomonadaceae; genus Aquipseudomonas. Next base: position 24,352 of record NZ_NKJI01000019.1, on the reverse strand, counting down.
CAGGCGTTGTTGATCCTGTGCGCTGATCCCGATGCCGCTGTCCTCGACCTGCAACTGCATCCGCACTTGATCGGGTTCGGTGGTCGGGCGCAAGTCGACGGTAATCCTGACTCGGCCCTGTTCGGTAAACTTGATGGCGTTGCTGACCAGGTTTGACAGCACCTGCTTGAAGCGCATCGGATCGAGCAGGACATCGATGGGGGGATAGACCGGGTTGAAATCCAGCTGAAGTTCAAGTTCTTTCTGCCGGGCCAACCCGTCGAAAATCCGTATCACGGACGCCACGATTTCTCGCGGATTGACACGTTCCGGGCTCAGGCTCAGGTGCCCGGATTCGATGCGCGCGATATCGAGAATGTCGCCAATCAGTTCCAGCAGATCCTTCGCCGAGTTGTACGCCACATCGATGGCGGGACGATCCGGGTGTTGGTGTTCGATACGCTTGAGCGTGAGTTCGAGCATGCCGATGACCGCGTTCATTGGCGTGCGGATTTCATGGCTCATGGTGGCCAGAAACGTGCTTTTGGCGCGGTTGGCTTCATCGGCACGCTCTTTCGCGCAGCGCAGATCATCGAACAGCTGCCGGCGTTCGCTGATGTCGATCCAGCCACCGATGATGCCTTGCACTTCACCGCTTGAGTCACGGTAGGGAAGAATCCAGTGGTAGATCGTCAACCGACGGCCACCAATGTGCATCGGACGGTCGAGAATCAGCGGTCGGCCCTCGGCCACTACGCGCTGATAGTCTGCCTGATATTCCTGGGCTTCGAAGGCATTGCTCAGGGTGCCCTGGATGACACTTTTGCCGATGACATCTTCGCGTTTGGCGCTGAAGGCTTGCAGGTAACTGTCATTGCAGCTTTGCAGCAGACCCTGACGATCACGCACATAAATCGGGTGAGGCGTGCCATTGACCAGCGAACGCATGAACTCGAATTGATCGCTCAATGCGCGCTCGGCTCTCTTGCGTTGATTGATCTGGCGACGCATATAAGCGTTCCAGGCCCCGGAAATCAGTAACAGCGCTCCGGCACCGAAGACGATTTGATAGAACAGCCGCTGATAGTTGCGCCAGGTGCTTTGCGATGACGCCGAAAAGCCCCGCCAACGGCTGTTGATGATGCCCAGCTCCTCGGGCGCGATGCTCAATAGCGCCTTGTTGAGGATGTCATGGAGTTCCTTGGCCTCCCGACTGGTGGCCAGGGAAAAGGCTGCCTGCTCGGTGCCGATGGTGGTACTGATCTGAAGGGTGTGTTCGAAGAGTCGCGATGAAATGAAGTAGTTGGCAATCACCAATGAGTTCACCGTGCCTTCTGCCTGACCCTCGGCCAGCATCTCCACGGCGCTGAACGTGTCCGGAGTTTCGATGAGCTTCACCCGCGGAAACTCGCTACGCAGATACGCGATCAGCGGATGTCCCTGGGCAATAGCCAGGCGTTTGCCTTGAAGCTGCGTAAGATTGGTCGGGCTGTCTGCGGCCTTGCGTGTCATCAGGACATAGGAATTTTGCAGGTATGGGCGGCTGAAATTCAGCAAGGTGTCCCGTTGTGCGCTGGGGAGCAGTGCAGCGATCAGGTCAGCCTGGTCACTCTTGATTCGCTGGATCATTTCGCTATCGCTGCGGCTGCGCTGGATGTCGAAGCGCAAGCCGGTGCGTAATCTGATGAGCTCAAGCAAATCCGCGGCAACGCCACGAAAGTTGCCGGCGCTGTCGAAAAACGTGAGCGGCGCGAACGCCTCATTGACCACCACGCGGACTACCGGATGTTGAGCCAGCCAGCGTTCCTCGCTGTAACTGAGCTCCAGGTTGTGATCGGTGAGCAGAATGTCACTGCCAGCGCTCCAGCGTTTGGCGATGTTTTCTCGAACACTGGTGGGGATGGCCAATAGCATCGCATTGATGATGCCGAGCAACTCCGGATTGTTCTTGTGCACCGCAAAACTGAAACCGTGGGCTTCGTGTTTGCCGAAGTTGGCCATGCGGATGTTGTTCAGGTAGCCCTTGTTGATCATGTAGTGGGTGGAAATGGTATCGCCGAGGAACACGTCAGCCTGATCGAAGGCAACAGCATTGATCGCATTCTGATAGGACGGGTAGGACGTGATGATGGCCTTCGGATACAGAGTCTTTACCTCCTCCAGCGGCAAGTAGTGATAAACCATGCTCAGTCGCATGCCGGCAAGGCCATCGGTCAGGGATCGGGTTTCACCTTCACGGGTCACCAGGACCGGTTGATCCACGGCGTAGGGCCTGGACAGTACAATTTCGGCATTGCGTGCCTCGAATCCATTGGCGGTACCGAGCAGGTCGACTTCACCTTTTTCAAGCGCTTCAATGGCTGCTCCTCGGGATGCGAAACGCTGAACCCTGATGGGTAAACCGGTGTTCTGGCCGAGGATACCCGCGTAATCGGCTGTGAAACCTTCATAGTCGTGGCCGCTGAGGGTCAGGTCGAAGGGCGGATAATCTGGCGCGGAGGTGCCAAGAATCAGCTCTTGTCTATTCTTGAGCCACTGGCGTTGTGATTTATCCAGTTGTACTTCCAGGTGCCCGGCCGTCGAGCGGCTCAGCAAGGCGTAGTTTTCACTGCTCTGCGCTGCGAGCAATGAGGTACTCAGGCATAGGCCCACGGCCACCAGTATCAGATAATCCGTTAAACGGCTGGGCATCCTGTCTCTCACACTAATGCGTTACGTTTTGCCATTTCGATGAGTTCAACCAATGACTGGGCCTTGAGTTTTTGCATGAGACGTTTTTTATAAGTGCTGACAGTCTTGTTGCTCAGAAACATGCCTTTGGCAATTTCCTTGTTGGTACGACCTTGTGCAAAGAGTTGCAATACCATCAGCTCCCGGTCGTTGACAGATTTGAATAGCTCCAGTTCGGCACATCGCGCTTCGTCGCCACGAACCGGATTCAACGCCTCGCTTGGAAAGTAGTTGTAACCAGACAATACTGCTTTGATAGCGCTGACCAGTTCGCTGAGATCCTCCTGTTTACAGACATACCCTGAAGCACCGGATTGCATGCACCGAATACCAAAAGTGTTGGGCATTGTGCGGTGAGTACCAGAGTTTTCAGTGGAGTACTCATTGCGTTGAAACGGGCCAGAACTTCCAGACCGTCCAATTTGGGAATGCTGATGTCGAGAATGACCAGGTCGGGCATGCATTCGCGAACCATCTGCATGGCGTCGACCCCATTGTCAGTTTCACCGACGACTTTGTAGCCTTCGTGTTCAAGCAGCATGCGAACGGCAAGGCGGATGACGGGGTGATCGTCGACAATAAAAACGGAGTTCATAATCAAATCCCATGCGAGCTGAAATAAAGCGCGCACCTTAGCTCAGATAATTGAGTGGACGTATGAACGGACGTACCCGTAGCAGCAATATAGGAATGTTCCTACAAGCGAAAGAGAATAGGCTTACGCTTGAACTAGATTTTTTATATGGGTGAATGATAGTTATTTTTATTTAGTTGCTGTTTCGATGGCTTCGTTTGGAGGTTTTTTATCGTTTTTCGACTGGTTTTTATAACTGCTTTCGTGGCGTTGTGGTCAGCAGTTTCATGAACTCAGCCTGTTTCAATGGTTTGACCAAATAGCCAAGTAATGGAAGGTCATGAATGCTTGCAATGTTTTCAAGCCATCCAGTTCAGCGGGTGTGAGGCTACTTAAAAGGATTGCTTGTTTGATCATCCCATGGCGACTGGCGAATTTGACCAAATCAATCCCGCAGATGTCGGGTAGACATTGATCGCACAAAAGAATATCGAAAGGTTGTTCAGCACCAAGCATTTGTTGCAGGGCGCCTTGGGCACTGTCGGTTGTGGTCAACCGGGTAAAACCATAACTCTCGAGCAGATATTGGGTTGCCCGGAGCTGAAACGGATGGTCTTCCACCAACAAGATGCGCAGATTGTCTTTATTCATATTATTCACGCTGCTTTCATTGAACCCAGTGGACGTGATTGTTTCGCGTCAATATGGGGTTATCGATCAGTTCACTCGACACCAGCTGTAGGGAAATTCAGCGAGCGTTGAATGTACTTGGTTTTTATGGGGGGGATCGGCCATTACAGGTGGCGTAATGGCTGATTAACCGGTGCTCGTCAGTAACTGGAACGTCCCGTCATTTCCAGCGCCATGTCGCTGGCGTAGCTGTCCGTCATGCCGGCGATGAAATCGATCATTCGCAGAAATGACGTGTGTAACGAGCCATGCGGATCGGGTGCATTGTTGCCCAGCAGGTCGAGCACCCGACGACTCTTGAAGGATGGCGTTCGACCGTTGTGTTGTTCCAGGGCTGCGCCACAGAAGGCGTTGAGCAGGATTTCCAGCGTGGTGTAGGCGCCGATTTCGTGCAGGGTCTTGCGTTTGTCCTGGAAGATTTTTTTACGGGCCATGTCTTTTGCATTCAGGACGCAACGTTTGGCCGGGCCGTGCATGTGTTCCACCAGATCGCCCGACAGCGTACCGGCCAGCAATGTGTCTTGCTGCTCGACAAAGGCACGGGCTGCAGCATTGGTCAGGTGCTCAATGGCTTTGCCGCGCAGGATGGCCAGTTTGCGTCGGCGAGAATCCCCGGGACCAAGCTGCCTATAGGTTTCCGGCAGATCATCACCCACCAGGTCCAGCAGCAGGGATTCGACTTCAGCGTATTCCAGTAACGCCATTTCCAGGCCGTCTTCGAGGTCGATCAACGCGTAGCAGATGTCATCGGCAGCCTCCATCAGGTACACCAGCGGGTGACGTGCCCAGCGCTGTTCTTCGAGTTGTGGCAGGCCGAGTTTCTGGGCGATCTGTTCCAGCAGCGGCAATTCGCTCTGGTAGCAGCCGAACTTGTGTTTCTTGTACCCCAGCGAATCGGCATGCTTGGCCGTCCAGGGGTACTTCAGATAAGTACCGAGGGTGGCGTAGGTCAGTCGCGTGCCGCCATCGAACTGGTGGTACTCCAGCTGAGTCAGTACCCGAAAGCCTTGGGCGTTGCCTTCGAAATTGAGGAAGTCATCGCGCTCTGCCTCACTCATTGCATCCAGCCAGCCACGACCGGCGGCTTGCTGGAACCAGTGACGAATCGCATCCTCGCCGGAGTGGCCGAACGGAGGATTACCGATGTCATGGGCCAGGCAAGCCGATTGCACCACCATCCCCAGGTCGCTGGGCTCGCACCAGTCAGGGAGGGCGCTGCGGATGGTCTCACCGACGCGCATGCCCAACGAACGGCCGACGCAGCTGACTTCCAGCGAGTGAGTCAGACGTGTGTGGATATGGTCGTTGCTGGAGACCGGATGCACCTGGGTCTTGCGCCCGAGACGACGAAACGCTCCCGAGAAAATGATGCGGTCATGATCTTTGTGAAAAGGACTGCGGCCAAGTTCTTGCGGGCTGTGCAGAGGCTTTCCGAGGCGTTCGCGGGTGAGCAGGGTGTGCCAATCCAAGGCGGTTTCTCTCCGTCGGGTGACTAGAGTCCCTAGCTTCCCGGTTCGCGCCGGGACCTGCAAGTGGAACTAATTAATTGAGAACCCCCTAGAACCCGACGGCATCAATATCGATAAGTAGCAAGCGTTCGCCATTGTCGAAAAATTGCCCGGCGGTGAGGCAGTACTGATTGCTCGTGGCATCGCGATAAGTGCTGGAGAGCGTCAGGCGCCGTTCATCCCCGCCTTCGGCCAGCAATTGATAAAAATACGGGCGCCATGACCAGTTATGGCCAAGGTAGCGATTGTCGGCGACCCAGCCGTTGTTGCGCCATTCCAGGTTCGGCGTCAGCTGGGTGCCCTGACGGTCGCATTGATAGAAGCGCAACAGCCAGGGAAAGGCGTCGAGTTGAGGCAAGGCACTGAGCGGGGCGCGAGCCTGCGCCCAGGCTTGCAGGATCGCCATCAGTTCGCTGAGTTGCTGACGCATGATCATCAGACGACCGCGTTCGGCCAGTTTCTGCTTCACATAGCGCTGACGCAGTTGTGCAAAATGCTCGACGAATGCACCGGCGCAAAAGAAATCTTCTTGTGCCCCGGCGAACAGGAAACCCTGCACGTAGCGTGAACCGCACTCCAACGCAAAATTAAGCTGAGCGTCGGTTTCCACGCCTTCGGCGATGATCCAGCAACCGGTTTTTTCCGCCATTTGCGCCAAGGCTTTGACCACATCGCTACTTGGTCCGCCCAGTGCCGCCGCCTGAAACAAACGCATGTCGAGTTTGAGAATGTCCGGTTGCAGCGCCAGCACGCGATCGAGCTGGGAATAACCGGCACCGAAATCATCGATTGCGATTCGTGCGCCGGCTAAACGGTAACGCGCCACAACTTGAGCCAGGCGCTGGATATCACCACGCAGTTCGGTGATCTCGAAGACGATTCGCTTTGGGTCGACACCGTACTTGTTCAGTTGCTTGAGGCTTGGCAGCGGCTTGTCCGGGCCCAAGCGACTGATCCAGCGCGGAGAAATGTTCAGGCTGAGAAACCAGTCGCAGGGCGCCTCATGCAGGCGACTCAACGCGTTATCACGCAGTTGGCGATCCAGGCGACGCAGGGCCGCGGCGCTTGTGCGCGGGTCGGCGAACAAGGGGCCCACCGATGCCAACTGACCGTCTGCCTGACGCAGTCGACCCAGCGCCTCGACACCCGCAATCCGTCCGGTAGCGGTATCGATGAACGGCTGAAAACAGGCGAGCGGTTGCCCGTCAATCACAAGGCCTCCTTAGTGGATCTTGTTTTGGATAAAGCCTGGCGACCGACATAGGCACGCAGGATCGAACCCCTCGATAAAGAGGTTCATCCCGTGGGTATTGCAAGAATGTAGCCAGAAAGTGACAGCTTAGGGTTTGCGCGAGGAGCCTTGCATAACGAGTTTGATCAGTGGCCCTAGCGTGGTGCCAAGCCGAACCAGTCGGGTCAGGCTGCTGACACCTGCGCCCTTGGCGCCCTTGCCGGTCAGAAAGCCCAGCAGGGTTACCGCCGCCACGCCCCAGAGTGGAGCGTGCTTGATGCCGAGGCCGTCGTGCAGGTTTTGCGTCATCGCGCGAACACGCTGCAAGGGTTGCAGTAGTTGTGCGGATTCGTGGCGGATTTCCTGTCGATGCATTTCCATGCGCAGGCGAATCAACATCTTGCGCATTTCCGTGCGCGAGCTGTTGCGAGGCAGTTCAGGCAGGTTCATGGCAGCAGGCGCTCCCGATCGTTGGCCAGTTCTTCCAGAGTGCCATGGAAGGGTGAGGACTCATCGAAAATCGCCGCTCTCAGGCGAATGCCGCAGAAGATCGCCGCCAAGGTATAGAACACGCAAAGGCCGATGATGGCCGCGAGACGATAGGTGTCCCAAAACAGGATCATAACCAGCGTCGACAACCCCACCAGCAACAGCAGGGCAAACACCAGTGCCAGGCCTGCAAACAGCAGCAGGCTTACGGTGCGGGCCTTTTGTTCCTGCAATTCGATGCCGAACAGTTCGACATGGCTGTGCAGCAATCCAAGAACGGCCGCACCCAGTCGCCGCGATGAGGTACTTGCGCCCGTCGTGGACGAGCCGAATTCATCGATCGACATAATCAGCGCCGGGTTGCCAACAGGCCGATAAGGAAACCCACGCCAGCGGCAATGCCGACCGATTGCCATGGGTTGGCCTGGACATAATCCTCGGTGGCAGTGACGGCAGCCTTGCCGCGCTCGCGCAGGGAATCTTCGGTCAGCTTCAAGGTTTCCCGTGCACGCAGCAAGCTGTCGTGGATCTGCTCGCGCAACTCGTCGGCCTGATCGCCGGCCAGGGAAGCCGTATGTTCCAGCAACCGTTCTGTGTCGCTGACCAGTGTCTGAAAATCGTTCATCAGGATTTCTTGAGCAGTCTTTGCCTTGATGCTGGCCATTGGTGATCTCCATAGGTGGCGTCTGAAACGTTCGAGTATGAGCCTTGTGTGAAGGTTCAGTACAAATGACTGGTACAACTTTTGCTGTGTCGTGGTGCGCCAGCCTGCGCTATTGCGCTGTTGCTGGGCATGATTTGCCGAAAACATTAATTCAAACAAACAAAACCCGAGCAAATGTCCCGGTCGTGATCGGCCTTGACGAATACTGTGCGCCAAAGCGGTTCATCGGGAGTGACGCGCTCGATTCAGTGCGTCACAACTTGGTGCATGGATTGCCCGCACGAACTGCTTTGGTGCTTTTTTCAGCCTTAAGGTCTGCCTCATCCATGGAAAATCTGCAAAGCGCTGTGGACAGTCTGGTCCATAGCTCCAATACGTTGTTCATCCTGATCGGTGCGGTCATGGTACTGGCCATGCACGCCGGTTTTGCCTTTCTCGAAGTCGGTACGGTTCGGCAAAAAAACCAGGTCAATGCGCTGTCGAAGATCCTCAGCGACTTCGCCGTTTCTACCCTCGCTTACTTCTTTATAGGCTATTGGATTTCCTACGGGGTGACCTTCATGCAACCAGCGGCGGTGATCAATGCCGATCACGGTTATGGGCTGGTCAAATTTTTCTTTTTACTGACTTTTGCTGCGGCGATCCCGGCGATCATTTCTGGAGGCATCGCCGAGCGTGCGCGATTCGTGCCGCAACTGTGCGCGACAGCACTGATCGTGGCGTTCGTCTATCCCTTCTTCGAAGGCATGATCTGGAACGGAAACCTTGGTTTGCAAGCCTGGTTGCTGGAACGCTTCGGCGCCAGCTTCCATGATTTTGCCGGTTCCGTGGTGGTCCATGCCATGGGCGGCTGGCTGGCGCTGGCGGCGGTGTTGCTGCTGGGGCCGCGCAATGGTCGATACCGCGAAGGGCGCCTGGTGGCATTCGCGCCGTCGAGCATTCCGTTTCTGGCGTTGGGGTCGTGGATCCTGATCGTCGGCTGGTTCGGTTTCAACGTGATGAGCGCGCAAACCCTGCAAGGCGTCAGCGGACTGGTGGCAGTGAATTCGCTGATGGCCATGGTCGGTGGCACTGTGGCGGCCTTGATTGTCGGGCGCAATGACCCGGGCTTTCTGCACAACGGTCCGCTGGCCGGGTTGGTGGCGATCTGTGCCGGCTCCGACTTGATGCACCCGGTGGGCGCACTGGTGACTGGGGCCATTGCCGGGGCATTGTTTGTCTGGTGCTTTACCGCCGCTCAAGGCAAATGGCACATCGATGATGTGCTGGGTGTCTGGCCGTTGCACGGTCTGTGTGGTGTGTGGGCGGGATTGCCTGTGGAGTTTTCGGCCAGAGTGCACTGGGTGGGCTGGGCGGGGTGAGCCTGATCAGCCAGTTGATCGGCACGACGCTGGGAGTGATCGTGGCATTGGCCGGTGGCTTCGCGGTATATGGCGCGATCAAGGCGTTCCATGGTCTGCGTCTGAGCCAGGAAGAAGAGTATTACGGTGCGGATTTGTCGGTCCACAAGATCGGTGCTGTCAGCCAGGACTAATTTGCAGTCTGGCGCTACTGGTGATTGCCGCTATGGCTTGCCCGGGCGCTCGACGGTTTTTCGGGGCAGGCCTAGAATAGTCTTAAATTTTTTTGGTTGAGCGCTCATGCCTCCTGAATGTCAGCTGTTCGGCACCTTGGGGTGCCATCTCTGTGAAGTGGCCGAAGCCATGCTGATGGAGTTTGTCGAGCGCGGCCTGCTGGTGGAACTGGTGGACATCGCTGACGAAGAAACATGGTTTCAGGCCTACAGTCTGCGTATTCCGGTATTACGTCGGGTCGATACGGGGCCGAGCTGGGCTGGCCGTTCGGATCCGACGACGTCGTGGCCTTCCTGCGTTAAACGGTTTTTGGCGATGGCGGGGTGCCCGCCGGTCGAACTTTGCGATTGATCCCTTGGCTTATCCGTTACGATTCGGATACTGTATGCGCATACAGTTATTTCGGATTGCTGCACTGCTGTCCCTAGGCTCAGGGTTGAGCAGGCGTGTCCGGGCGTGAGAGGGAGTGAATCGTGGTCAATGTCGAGCAACTGAAGAGCAGCGTGAACCGGATGTCGGCGGACGTGGTACGCGAGGCTGTTCTCGAATTGCGTCTGGATGGGCTGGTAACGGAAGGGAAGACACCTTTCAACAAACTGCATTTCAATACCTGTTTCGCTGAAATCGAAGCCTTGTTCCAGCGCGCGGGTTATCACCGGCAACTGGATGTCGTGGGCTATCAGGGCTTGTTGTATGCGCTGTATGACTCGAGTCGCTGGGAGGCGGTCGACGTACTGCGCTGGCTCAAGGAGTACACCGAGGCGGCGGCGCGCAGGCAGATTCCGGCATGAAGATTCTCCGCTGGGTTCGTTTGCGCCGCTGTTGGATAATGCCGCTCTGCATTGAGGTTTAGAGCTTTCGTATGTCGAGTTCATCTTTTTCCGCTGCACACAGTCAGGCCAGCACGCTCTACTTGCCGCCTGGCTCGTGGCAGACCGTTTTCGATTGCCTGTGCGAACATTTCAGCGCCATCGGTCGCGAGCAATGGCTGGACCGAATCGCCCGTGGCCGTGTTCTCGACGGACAAGGTGCGCCAATCGCCCTTGATCTGCCCTACAAGGAAGGTCTGCGCATTCACTATTTTCGGGAGGTGCCGGACGAAAGGCCGATCCCGGTAATCGAGTCGATCCTGTACGCGGACGAACATCTGGTGGTGGCGGACAAGCCTCATTTCCTGCCAGTGACCCCGGCGGGTGAATACGTCGAACAGACCTTGCTGAGACGGCTGATCCGTCGTTTGGACAACCCGCACCTGGTGCCACTGCATCGCATAGACCGGCATACGGCGGGACTGGTTTTGTTTTCAGCCAACCCTCAAAGCCGCTCGGCGTATCAGTCGCTGTTTCCTTCGCGGCAAATCGAAAAACGTTATGAGGCCATTGCCCGGGCATTACCCGAGCTCTCGTTTCCGTTGGTGCACAAAAGCCGACTCGTTGATGGCGAGCCTTTCTTTCGTATGCAGGAAGGGCCGGGCACCCCTAATACCGAAACGGCTGTCGAGGTCAGGGAGAAGAATGGTGATCTCTGGCGTTACGGCCTTTACCCGGTGACGGGCAAGAAACATCAGCTGCGGGTACACATGACAGCGTTAGGCGCGAGCATTTGCAACGACCCGTTTTATCCTCATGTACTCAAGGATGTGGAGGATGATTACGCCAATCCTTTGAAACTGTTGGCCCAGGGGCTGAAGTTTGTGGACCCGGTCACCGGGCAGGAACGGGAGTTCGAGAGCACGATCACCCTGCAATGGTAATCAAGAGGGTTATCGTCCTGTTCATGACGTTGTTAGAAAAGATCGAATTTATGCGCAGGTTTGCAGTCATTTGAACAGGCCCCACGAACGTGGCGTACAAAGAACTCGGCACGGCCGGATCGTTCGGCGGCTCCGAGAGCTTCCGTGCAAGGAGATACCATGAAACGTACCGTTTTCGCTGGAATGTTCATTTGCGCTGCAGTAGTGGCCTCGCCCGTGTTTGGCGCAGACCACGACCTGTGCACGATCAAGCTCCAGGAGCTCAGGGACAAAGTTAGCAGCCTGCCAGCCACGTCTGAAAATACCACCATGGACATCAAGCGAATGCAGGCCAGCGCGGAAGCGGCCAGAGCTGCCGATGACGACAGGAAGTGCATCACCGAGGCCACGCAAGCGCTGGCACGCGTGGATAAACTGAACAACGAGCCAAACCCTTAACAGATACTTTTTTTATTTTCGATTTTCAGAAAAGCAAATGCCCCGATAAATCGGGGCATTTTTGTGTCCGGTAGTCGCCGCTCAGATTACAACTCTTTAACAGTGCGAACCTGATCCTTGTTGATGCGGGTCTGCTTGCCATCCAGTTGTTCGAATTCGTAGAAGCCCGAATCCTTGTCGTACTTTGGCGTGTCGACGGCCTGGATTTCGCGACCGTCATTCAAGGTGATCACTGCAGGCGATGCGCAACCGGCGAGGGCAGCAAGGCCCAGTGCGAGCATGAAGGCGGTCAGGGTCCGTTGAGTCATGGGGTGTCTCCGAAAATTAATTCTTTTGGTTACTGAGCTTGAGACGTATGCAGCGCGTGCAAGTTCCTCGGGTACTTTCAGTCTGACACAGAGTTGTGTGTGCTTAACAGTTCCGGTGTGTTGAGGTTGGCCAGGCGCGGGTCGTTGTCAGGGCACTGTAGCGCAGTTGCGCCCAGCTTGCGCATGACTCGCCCCGGACTGCGCTCACCGTTGTTCCAGGCGCTTTCGAATTCGGCGCGAAGTGCCACGGGGATTACACACAGCAAAGGTTCCCAGTGGTCGTCGTGGCGCAGCATCAACGGTTTGTCCAGGTGTTGGCTGGCGGTTTCGCGCATGCTGGCGATCAGTGCCTCATCGATGCGCGGTACATCGCAAGGCAAGACCAGCAGGTGGGGATGGCGAGCGGCCTTCAGCCCTGCACGGATGCCGGCCAATGGCCCGGGAAAATCACCTTCGTCGTCGTGAACCAATTGGTCGGCGTAAGGCGCGTATTTTTCCAGATTGCGGTTGCAGGAGATGATCAGGTCATCGCTCAACAGGCGCGTCTTGCGATACAAATGTGCAATCAGCGGTTCGCCGTGCCATTCCACCAACCCTTTATCCTGACCGCCCATGCGTTGGCCGCGACCGCCTGCCAGGAGGAGAATGGAACAAGGTGGCAAATCCAAATTCGAGGTCATGGCGAGTCTCCATGGAGGCGACGAAAAAATGGGGCGCTGTGATATAACACCGGGCTGTTTCTCCTACAACTGGACGAGCCTATGAAAGCCAAGGCTGATGTACCTTTCGCACCGCTCAACATCGCGGTACTGACAGTCAGCGACACCCGCACCCTTGAAACCGATACCTCAGGCCAGGTCTTCGTCGACCGCTTGACAGCTGCCGGCCATAACCTGGCTTCCCGGGTTTTGCTTAAAGATGATCTCTACAAAATTCGCGCGCAAGTCGCTAGCTGGATTGCCGAAGATGTCGTGCAGGTGGTGCTGATTACTGGCGGCACAGGTTTTACAGGGCGCGATAGCACGCCGGAAGCGGTGAGTTGCTTGCTTGACAAGCAAGTCGATGGATTCGGCGAACTGTTCCGGCAGATTTCGGTGGCGGACATCGGCACGTCGACTGTTCAGTCCCGCGCCTTGGCGGGTCTGGCCAATGGCACGTTGGTCTGCTGTTTGCCGGGTTCGACCAATGCTGTGCGCACCGGTTGGGACGGCATTCTTGCCGAGCAGTTGGATTCGCGCCATCGACCATGCAATTTCGTGCCACATCTAAAACAGGCGGCTCCCTGTGAATCCCGTGGGTAGGCCGGGCAAGACTGGCAGCCTGATGCCTGTCGAGGTGGCGCTGGCACGGTTAGTGGAAATGGCTGACGCCTCAAGGATTGCCGAACGTGAGCGCTTGCCGTTGGCGCAGGTCCAGGGGCGGGTGCTGGCCGATGATCTGGTATCGACGCTTGATCTGCCACCATGGCCCAACAGTGCCATGGACGGTTATGCCTTGCGTATGGCCGATTGGACCGGAGAGCCGCTAGTCGTCAGCCAGAAGATTTTTGCCGGGCAGGCACCTGACGCCTTGAAGCCGGGCACCTGCGCACGAATCTTCACCGGGGCACCTGTTCCTGCAGGGGCCGATTGTGTGGAAATGCAGGAAAACGCCGACGTTCAGGCGGATGAGCGAGTACGTTTCACCGAAACCATCACCATCGGACAAAACATTCGCCCGCAAGGCCAGGAAGCCACGGTCGGTGAACTGATTTTGCCGGCGGGTACGCGTTTGGGGCCGATTGAACAAGGTCTGGTTGCCTCGCTTGGTTGTGCCGAACTGGACGTGATTCGCAAGGTTCGCGTTGCAGTTCTTTCGACCGGCGATGAGTTGATCGAACCAGGGCAGGCCCTTGGGCCAGGACAGATCTATAACAGCAATCGTGTTTTGCTCTGCAGTTGGTTGCAGCGTTTGGGTTGTGAAGTGATCGACGCTGGCATTCTTCCTGATGATCTGGTCACCACGCGTGCCCGACTTGGCGAGTTGAAGAATGTCGATCTGATTCTTTCTACCGGTGGTGTATCGGTGGGTGAGGCTGATTTTCTGGGCATTGCCTTGCGGGAAGAAGGGGAGTTGAGCCTATGGAAACTAGCCATCAAACCCGGAAAACCGCTGACATTCGGGCATTTTTGCGGCGTACCGGTTATTGGCCTGCCTGGCAATCCGGCGTCTACCCTGGTGACCTTCGCCTTGTTGGCCAGGCCCTATCTTTTGCGTCGTCAGGGCGTCAAACAGGTGGAGCCGCTGAAGGTGCAAGTGCCGGCAGGGTTTGACTGGCCCATAGCGGGAAATCGACGTGAGTACTTGCGCGGTCGTCTGGAAGGTGGACGGGCAATTATCTACAAAAATCAGAGTTCCGGTGTGTTGCGTAGTGCCGCCTGGGCCGATGGACTGGTTGAAGTACTGGAGAATAGAACGCTTGTTGCGGGTGACTACGTGCACTTCATTCCCCTGAGTGAAGTGCTGAGCTGACCTTTGTAGCCTTTTTGCCATGCTCGCCCGGTTGATACGACCGGGTTTAGCTTTCACGACCGATCAGTGAGCCAGTAGCAGCGTCACGAGCTGGTCGAAACGGCTATTGGCGATCCAACCTAGGAGGCCGAGCAGTACGGCGGTTCCGCCAGCCGCATAGGCGAGCCTGTGCTTGATGGATCTGATGTCACTGCGAACCTCTTCCATGTCTCTTCGTATGTACTTGAGGTGTGTCTCCAGTTCAACAACGCGAGATTCCATATCGACTTCTCCATTGGTCTTTTCGTTTTTGATTTCAGCCTGATAATTAGTCCGTTTCTCTGCGAGCAGTGCGACCGGAGCTACCGGTAGCCTGAGGTCATGACTATGCATTGCACGTCCTTGTGTTTGTCCTGCTGATGACTGAAACCGTAGACGCCAAGGTGTACCAATACCGCTTTGTGGTCAATTGAGCCGATTCCTCACGTTTTGTAAGAAAATTCCCGCCATGTAGGACTCAAGACCTTCCGCCTCAAAATAATTCGATTTATTGCGGCTTTTATCTGGTGTGACGCGGTCAACATCTCCCATACGCCATTCAGTCCCGGGAGTGACAACAAATGAGCGATCGCAAGGCGCTGTTGATTCTGCATGGTAAGCAGGCGCTCAACGAGGCAGTTCGCGCTGCCGTCGAAAGCAGGCGCGAACAAGGTTGGGAGCTGGCCGTTCGATTGACCTGGGAGGCTGGCGACGCACAGCGGCTGGTGGAGGAAGCGCTGGCTGCTGGCTACAGGCAGATCATCGCCGGGGGCGGTGACGGCACCCTGCGTGATATTGCCGAGACCATGGCCGCGCATTCGCCGGGGGCGAGTCTGGTACTAATGCCACTGGGAACCGCCAACGATTTTGCGAGCGCCGCCGGTGTTCCTCTGGAACCTGCGCAGGCTCTAGATCTACTGGACGTAAAACCGAGCGCGATTGATCTGGGGGAAGTCGCAGGGCAGGTATTTCTGAACATGGCCACGGGCGGTTTTGGCAGCAAGGTCACGGCCAATACCTCCGAGGAGCTGAAAAAAGTCCTCGGCGGAGCAGCTTATCTGTTCACTGGCTTGTCACGCTTCAGTGAGTTGCACGCCGCGTATGGCGAGTTGCAGGGGCCGGATTTTCACTGGAGTGGAGAACTGTTGGCACTGGGTATCGGTAATGGCCGGCAGGCGGGTGGCGGACATGTTTTGTGCCCGCAGGCACTGGCCGACGATGGTTTGCTCGATATCAGCATTTTGCCAGCCCCGCAGGAAGTGGTTGGCACCTTGAAAAACTTGCTGGCCGGTGGCTTCGGTATCGATAACCTGTTCGTGCGGGCGCGCCTGCCGTGGGTCGAGATCAAGGTTTGCGAAGGCCTCTACATCAACCTCGATGGCGAACCGCTGGAGGGTGACAGTCTGCGGTTCTCGACGCGGCCGGCGGCACTTCTGGTGCATTTGCCCGAAGGCTCGCCGCTGCTAAGTGCGACGGGACCTGTCAGTCATCCAGGCTGATGATCTGCTCGCGTACGGCGAACAACACCAGGCCAGCAACATCATAGATCTGTAAGCGCTTCATGATCTGCGAGCGATGGGTTTCCACGGTCTTGACGCTCAGGCCCAGGCCGTTGGCGATTTCCCGGGTGGATTTGCCGCGAACAATTAAACGCAGGATTTCCAGCTGACGCGCCGTCAGGTTGTGCGAGTCTGCGGGTTCGGGGGATTTCTGGGTTCGGGTCAGCGCCTGGGTGATGACGGTATGGGCAATGGCCGGGCTCAGGTAGCGTTCGTTGTTACGCAAGGCTTCCAGCGCATGTTCCAGTTCGGTGGCCGTGGTGTCCTTGAGCAGATAGCCATGAGCCCCGGATTCCAGTGCCTGCATGATGAGTGCCGGGTCGGTGTGCATCGACAGGATCAATACTTTGCTCTGCGGTCGGACCCGTTTGAGTTGCTGCAAGGCTTCCAGGCCGCCGGTCTGCTTCATGGAAATATCCAGCAGCACGATATCCGGGGACAAATGCTCGACCATTGCCAGCAACTGCGAGCCGTCATTGGCCTCGCCGATGACCGCGTAGCCAGGAAGGTCCAGCACCAGGGCGCGCACGCCAGCCCTGATCAGCGAGTGGTCGTCCACCAGAAGTAAGTTACAAGTCAATGCATAACCTTATTCGTACTGGCCCGTTCGAGCGCGCGAGGTGCCCACGGGAAGAGAGCTTCGATTTGAGTGCCTTTGCCCGGTTCGCTGGTAACGGTCAGTGTGCCGCCCAGCTGATTGATGCGCTCCGACATCCCGGCCATCCCGCGCTGTCCTTCACGACCAGGGTCTGTGGCTGGCGCGAAACCCTGACCGTCGTCACTGATCGATAGTGTCAGGCCCTGTGGCAAACGCTGCAGGCAGACCAGCAGATTCTTTGCTTGGGAATGGCGCAGAATGTTGGTGACCGCCTCCTGGGTAATGCGATAGGCCGCCACGGCCGTTTCTTCCGGTATCCCGGTCAGGCGTTGATGGCATTCCAGACTCCAGTGCACGGAGGTGTTGGTCAGCGTCTTGAGTAAATGTGCACGCAGACTGGCTTCCAGTCCAAGGCTGGTCAACTGTCGGGGATTGAGGATGGCCGATACGTCGCGGACTTTGGCGAGAGTCTCTTCCAGGGTGTCGCAAAGCACAGAACATTGCCCTTGGAGTTCTTCCGGCATTCGGCGTTTGAGCCAGTCACTTTGAAGTTTGGCTGCGGTCAGCAATTGGCCGATGTCGTCATGCAGTTCCCGGCTGAGGCGGTGACGTTCGTTTTCCTGGACCTGGAGCAAGCGATCGGCCAGTTCCTGCGGCTGAAATTTGATCGACTTGCGTGACAGGCGATATTGCACCCAGACACAGCCCAAGGCAGCAATGTTAAGCGCCAGCAGACTCAGCGGAAGATGAGTGGACAGGCAATAGATCAGCAGGCTGCCGAGCGTTGAGCAGACGCATAACAAAAGCGTGAACCGACGCGCGTTTTCTCGTGAAGGTGGCCACGTGGCGATTGACTTGAGGCTGGCGTACATAGCGGATGGAGCCAATGGATGTTCGCTGCGGGAAGGCCGGTCATGTGGCTGACTGGCCTCTGTTTTATAATGTTGTACAACGACGTCAATAGTGCTCAGTTTTTGTATAAGAAATCCATCCTGGAACTTGCTCTGGCAGTAGCCGTGGCAGTCATACTGCCATTAATTGATGCCAACTAATGGGCGGCATAATACCACTTAAGGTACCGTTGGTCGCGGATGGGATATACGTCGTGGGAGTCAGGAAGCAAGGCCGATCCGGATACTAAATCCACGTTGGAACAAGTGGGTAAGCGTCGGCTGAGAGGGTCGATTATCCATGGGTCTTTGTCTTTCAATACCCAGGCAAAACCCTGGTCGAGACAGCATGCAATGGCATGAAGGAAGCGTTGTTTATTCGCCTTTGTCGTTTATGGATATGCAATATTCAATTGCGACATGAATGCGTAAAAGTTACTGCGCACTCAAAGCAATAAATGTGGATTACGACACGGTTTCCTCGATCTAAGCCTGCCGCTCCAGATAGGGAACGAGTGAGAACGGTTTGGAATTAAGCGGTGGTTGAAACTGACTTTGGCCGACCTGGAAGGCAAAGGCTTCTATCAAAGTCGTCTGCTCGCTTTCATCGAGGCTCAGTTGGCCGGTGTTCTGGTCGATCAGCTCAAGTTGCCAGGCGATCAGTGTAAGGCAGTCTTTCAGCGCACCCAAGGCTTCGTCGTGCAGCTCCATGTGATTTTGCGCGTGGTTGAGCAAGCCATGAATATGCAGCGAAAACTCCGAAACGGCTGCCAGTGCAAGGGCGTCCGCCTTGCTGGCCAGTTTGAGGAGGGTGCTGAGCATGCAGTCGATGGCGTCCTTGTCATTGCTGATCAGTTGCAGATGACTCAGGCATTCCTCGGTCTTGGCCAGGAGTGATTCGGCTTCGATCAGAAATTCCGGAATCCACTTTGCCCACTCTTTGCGATTGTTCGGCATGCTTATCTCCGCAACTTCAGGACACATGAGGGGATGTCGTGTGTGTCGACAAGGACGATGGGCGTCCTGACGAAACCGTTTCGTCGTGAGATCGTGTTCCGGTCGATTTGAGTCCGGACTTGGGACCTACTTGAGAGGGTGGATGGCCACTGACCTTCGATCGCACACAAAAGCCTGACTCCATTCATGCAATGAGAATGGCGTCACATTAATGGCTATTAGATATTGCGAACATCAGGTTGTGCCTGATTGTTGCTAGGGGAATCCCTTACGTATCGGAACTTGTCGCGTAAACAATCGTCGCGTCGCAGAGAATAGCAGATGAATTCACAACGCCAGTAAATCATGATGCTAATGTGACATCAATGTTTGCGCGTTGCATTTTGTATGGGTCAAGGTCTGGCAAAAGCAGCCGATAACCTCCTATTAGTGAATTCATCAGTACAAGCCCAGGAGTCATTGATGGCCGGCATTCTCGATACGGTAGACCAACGTACGCAACTGGTAGGTGAGAATCGCCTGGAAATTCTCATGTTCCGACTGGCCGGACGACAATTGTTCGCAATCAACGTATTTAAAGTGCAGGAAGTCCTGCAACTGCCAAAACTGACCTTGATGCCGCAGCGCCATCCGTTCGTTTGCGGCGTCGTCAACTTGCGTGGTCAGACCCTGCCGGTGATTGACCTGTCCCAGGCGATTGGCATGCGTCCCCTGGTGCCGGGCCCGAACAGTACAATTATCGTCACCGAGTACAACCGTTCCGTGCAGGCGTTCCTGGTCGGTGGCGTGGACCGAATCGTCAACATGAACTGGGAAGCGATTCTGCCGCCGCCGACCAGCGCCGGTCGCCAGCACTATCTGACTGCCATCAGCAAGGTCGACGATCAGTTGGTGGAGATCATCGACGTGGAAAAAGTCCTGGCTGAAATCGTCCCTTACAACGCCAAGGTGTCCCGCGAAAAACTTGCCGACCCGGTGCTGGAGCGTGCCCGTGGCCGTGAAGTGCTATTGGTGGATGACTCCAATGTGGCCTTGACGCAATTACGCGACACGCTCGGTCAGTTGGGTGTGAAAATGCACATTGCCAGTGATGGATTGAAGGCGCTGAACATGCTCAAGGCCTGGGCCGATACTGGCGTGAACATGACCGACAAGCTGCTGATGGTCTTCACCGACGCGGAAATGCCGGAGATGGATGGCTATCGCCTGACCACGGAAATTCGCAACGACCCGCGTTTGCGTGGCCTTTATGTGGTGCTGCACACGTCGTTGTCTGGCAGTTTCAACGACTCGATGGTCAAGAAGGTCGGTTGCGACAACTTCCTCTCCAAGTTCCAGCCGGACAAACTGGTCGACGTGGTTCGCCAGCGCCTGATGCTCGATGAGGTCCCGGCGTAAAGTAGGCTTGATTGCTCTGTAGGAGCTGCCGCAGGCTGCGATCTTTTGATGTTGCCCTTGAAAATCAAAAGATCGCAGCCTCGTTGCACTCGACAGCTCCTACAAGGGGGCACGGTCAGGATTCTGCTCTTTGATTCGGCGATCAAGCTCGTATAGGGTGGCGTTTTTTACCCACCAGGGAGCTGGCCATGCTGCGTCTGAGCGCGCTTTATCGTTATCCGTTGAAATCCGGCAAGGGCGAGACCTTGCAGCAGGTCGGCCTCGACAAACTGGGATTGGACGGTGATCGACGCTGGATGCTGGTGGACGAGGCCAGCGGGCGCTTCCTGACCCAGCGGGCGGTGGCGCAGATGAGCCAGCTGTCAGCGTTGTGGAATGCTGATGGCGGCCTGACCCTCAATGCTGCGGGCCACTCACCGATCGATATCGCTTTGCCCGGCAGCGACGCCGAACTGCGCGGCGTGACCATCTGGCGCGACACGTTGCGTGTGCCGGATGCTGGCGACGCGGCGGGAGCCTGGGTCAGTGAATTCATTGGCAAACCGACGCGTTTGGTGCAAGTGCCACTGGATCGGGCACGGACTACCCAGGCCGGTTATGGCAAGGACGACGATCAGGTGGCATTCGCCGATGGCTTCCCCCTGTTGCTGATCGGTCAGGCGTCTCTGGAGGATCTGTCGCAACGGGTCGGTCGACCACTGGAAATGCTGCGATTTCGACCAAACCTGGTGATCGAAGGCAGTGACGCATTTGCCGAAGATAGCTGGAAGCGCATCCGCATCGGCGATGTCGAGTTCCGCGTGGTCAAGTCCTGCGCACGTTGCATTCTGACTACCATCGACCCGCAAACCGGCGAACGCAGCGCAGATCGCGAACCGTTCGCGACATTGCAGAATTACCGGGCGCAGGAGGACGGAGCGATGTTTGGCCAAAATCTGGTCAATGACGGTCACGGCACTCTCCAGGTCGGCATGCCGGTGACCATCCTTGAATAACTGCCTTTGAAATAAAAAATGCCCGTGTTTTCAAAAACACGGGCATTTTTTTGTCGCTGTGAAAACCCAGGGTTTTAGCCGCGGTATTCGCACAGGTAGGCCGTGTCGACGGCCACTTTCAGCTGGAATTTGCTGTTGGCTGGCACGTTGAACTGGCTGCCGGCGGTGAAGGTTTCCCAGTCGTTGCTGTCCGGCAGTTTGACAGTCAGTGCGCCGGACACCACATGCATGATTTCACGCTGGCTGGTACCGAATTCATATTCGCCCGCAGCCATGACGCCGATGGTCGCCGGACCTTCAGCGGTGCCAAAGGCGATCGACTTGACGGTGCCGTCGAAGTACTCGTTGACTTTAAACATGGGCGATTCCTCGAAAAGGGCTAAAAAGGGCCGGTCAGTATGCACAAGGGGCCGATGTCGTCACCTCTCCAAAGGGGGAAGAATCTGCGGTAACAGTCGCGCTGT
Source organism: Pseudomonas sp. ERMR1:02 (assembly GCF_002277815.1). GTDB lineage: Bacteria > Pseudomonadota > Gammaproteobacteria > Pseudomonadales > Pseudomonadaceae > Aquipseudomonas. Next base: position 3,024 of record NZ_NKJI01000019.1, on the reverse strand, counting down.
ATTGCGCGCATCTTCCAGCGCACGGTGTTGCTGACCGGTAAATTGCAGGCCAGCCATTTGCAGCGCGCCATTGAGCCCCAGCGGGCGGTCCAGGCGACGGGCCTTGGCAAAGCGCTGTTTGAGGTTGATGTGCGGTGTACGGCTCAAGACGCTATCGATTTGCAGATGCTGCCATTCCTGAATGAGCTGCTGGCGATCGTAATCGCCCCAGCTGACCCACCCCTCCAGTTGCGCATGATGCTGCCCGAGCCATTGTTCGAATGACGGCCAGATCTCGCTCAGCGTCGGCGCCAAATCGACGTCGGCCTGGGTGATGTGCGTCAATTGCCGACAAAACGGCGTCAACAGCGGCCGCCGCAATGGCCGCACAAAGCACTGGAAGTGATCCACTTCGCGCCCTTTGCGGTCCACCAGGGTGGCGCCGATTTCGATTATTTCCATTTCCGTTACTGGCCAACCACCCTCATCGGTGGTGGCTTCCAGATCAATGACCAGCCATTGAGGCATTGCAGGGTTCCTGGTATCCGCGTCCTGATAGGTTTTGAGCGTAGCCAAACCCGGCAGTTCCGCCTAGCGGCTTATTCGACCTCCAACAGAATCTGACGATTTTCACTTGATCGCCGACCCGGACCTGCAAGCGCTTGAGGACGCCGTCGATGCCTGATTTGAGCGGGTGCTCCATTTTCATGGCCTCCAGCACCAGCAGCAATTGACCCTTGCTGACCGGGCTGCCCTCGCTGACCAGCACGTCGACAATTGCGCCATCCATCGGCGCCTTGAGGGTGCCAGAGTTGACATTGTTCTGGCTGCTGACCAGGGCCTGGGTCCGGTCCGTCAGGCGTAGGCTGCCCGGACGGGTAAACAGGCAGATTTGCCCGGATTGCAGGCGCCAGGCATGGCGTTGACGGATGCCGTCGAGTTCCAGGGTGGCCCAGCGTCCGTCGCACTCGATGATCTTCAGTTCAAGGCTGCGATTGGCGACTTGAATCCGGTAAACCTCGCCCGGCACGGCGTTCAACTCAACCAACCACTCCTGATCTTCCAGACCCAGACGATAGTGCAGCGGCACACTGGCGTTGTTGCGCCAACCCGCCAGCGGGCCGCGGTGCGCCCGGGCCGAGGCTTGATAAAGCAGGGCGGCAGCAATGGCCAGTTCTTCTGCACTGGGCACATAAGGGTGCAGGCACGGATGGTCAGCGAAATGCTGTGCAATGAATCCGGTGCTGAATACGCCGCTGATGAATTGCGAATGTTGCAGCAGGCTGGCGAGCAGTCGCTGGTTGCTCTGCACTCCCAGCAGCACGCTGTCCTGCACCGCACGCAGCAACTTGCGTCGGGCTTCTTCGCGGGTGGCGCCATGGGCGATGATTTTGCCTAGCATCGGATCGTAAAAGGGGCTGATATGTCCGCCTTCGATCAAGCCATCATCGACCCGCACGCCACTTTGCAGCGCCGGTTCCCACGCCGTGATACGCCCGGTTGGGGTAGAAAACCCTGGGCCGGGTCTTCGGCATACAAGCGCACCTCCATGGCATGACCGTTGAGTTGCACCTGCTCCTGACGTAGCGGCAGCGGTTGGCCTTCGGCGATGTTCAGTTGCCAGGCCACCAGGTCCAGGCCGGTGATCAGTTCGGTGACCGGGTGTTCCACTTGCAGGCGGGTATTCATCTCCAAAAGTAAAACTGCCCGCGTGCATCCAGCAGGAACTCCACGGTGCCCGCACCAACGTAGTTCACGGCGCGACCGGCCTTGAGCGCCGCTTCACCCATGGCCTGACGCAATGGTGCGGTCATTACCGGGCAAGGTGCTTCCTCGATGACTTTCTGATGGCGGCGCTGGATCGAACAATCGCGCTCGCCGAGGTAGATCAGGTTGCCATGCTGGTCGCCGAACAGTTGAACCTCGACATGCCTGGGTTCGATCAACGCCTGTTCGAGGATCAGTTCGTCACTGCCAAAACCGTGCAGGGCTTCGGAGCGTGCGGTGCGAATCTGCTCCAGCAAATCACGGGCATCGTGCACCATCCGCATGCCGCGACCACCGCCGCCGGCACTGGCCTTGATCATCAGTGGATAACCAATGCGTTCGGCTTCGCGGGCCAGGGTCGCGTCATCCTGATCAGCGCCCTGATAACCCTGGATGCACGGTATGCCGGCGTTGATCATGGCGATTTTCGACAGGCGTTTGCTGCCCATCAGTTCGATGGCTTCGGGGCTGGGACCGATGAAGGTGATGCCGGCGTGCTCGCAGGCGCGGGCGAATCCGGCGTTTTCCGAGAGAAAACCGTAACCCGGATGGATCGCGTCCGCGCAGGTCAGGCGGGCCGCATCGATGATCGCCGGGATGTTCAGGTAAGACTGTTGCACCACAGCCGGACCGACATGTACGGATTCGTCGGCCATTTGCACATGCAGCGCATCGGCATCGGCATCGCTGAACACGGCAACGGTGCGGTAGCCCAAGGCCTGGGCGGTGCGCTGGATGCGGCAGGCGATTTCACCGCGGTTGGCGATGAGGATTTTGTGAATCCGGGCATTGGGTTTTCCCTTTCGGTTTGCGGTGAATGTCTGGGCCTCTTCGCGGGCAAGCCTCGCTCCTACGGGATATCACTCGACCTGTAGGAGCGAGGCTTGCCCGCGAAGCCTTTAAATGGCCCACCCCGGTTTTCGCTTCTGCACGAAAGCCATCGTCCCCTCAACGCCTTCAGCCCCGGTGACCGCATCGCTGAACCACTCGGCCGCTTCATCCAACAGCTCACTTGAGGGCTGCACGGCACTCGCCAGCAACAGCTTTTTAGTCGCCGCATTCGCTCCCGGCGCACAACACAACACATGCGCCAACACTTCATCGAGGCGTTCGGCCAATGCTTGCGGGTCATGTTCGACAAAGTGCACCAGGCCCATTCGTCGCGCCTGATTGCCATCGAAGCGTGCCGCGGTGAGGGCCAGTCGCCGGGTCTGAGTCAGGCCGATGCGCTGGACCACGAATGGTGCAATCTGCGCCGGCAACAGGCGAGGCTGGTTT
>NZ_NKJI01000022.1 GCF_002277815.1 Pseudomonas sp. ERMR1:02 | reverse complement strand
ACGCCAGGCTCGGCAACCGCCAGGTCGCCGAAGATGTGGTGCATGACGCTTTTCTGCGAGTCCTGGAACGCTCCAGCGACACGCCGATCGAGCAGCCCCGGGCATTCCTTTATCGCACTGCGCTGAACCTGGTGATCGACGATCACCGGCGCAATTCGCTGCGCCAGGTCGAGTCGCTGGAAGTGCTCGACAATGAAGAGCGCTATTTAGTCCATCACCCTTGACAGCCTCGATCATGGCCAGCGCCTGGACATGCTCCAGCGCGCGCTGGACGAACTGCCAGTGCTGTGCCGCGAGAGCTTTATGCTGCGCAAACTCGATGGCCTGTCGCACCCCGAGATCGCCGAACGCCTGGCATTTCCAAGGCGCTGGTGGAGAAGCACATCGTCAATGCGATGAAGCACTGCCGGGTGCGGATGCGGCAATGGGATAGCCATTGATCTCTGCCGATTCATCGAACAAACGTTAAATTTATTTCACTGTCCTCGTTCCTAATCAACAGACGACCTGCTGTCCTGCCCAAGGCCGGTCAGGTCACTTAGGCTTATTCCCCGCAGCGGTGGGGTTCATCCAGAGGACACTGGAAATGACACAGGCAATTGCATCGCCCATCGTTCACGACCTGATCGGCGTCGGTTTCGGCCCTTCCAACCTGGCGCTGGCCATCGCTCTGCAAGAGCGCGGACCGACCCAGGGCGAGCTGGATGTGCTGTTCCTCGACAAGCAAGCCAACTACAGCTGGCACGGCAATACCCTGTCGACCCAGAGCGAGCTGCAGATTCCTTCCTCAAGGACCTGGTGACCCTGCGCAACCCGACCAGCCCTTACTCGTTCGTCAATTACCTCAAGGCCCACGGCCGTCTGGTGGACTTCATCAACCTGGGCACTTTTTATCCGTGCCGCATGGAGTACAACGACTACCTGCGCTGGGTCGCCGGGAAGTTCGAAAAACAAAGCCGCTACGGCGAAGAAGTGCTGACCATCGAGCCGGTGCTGCACAACCAGCAGGTCGAAGCGCTGCGGGTGATTTCTCGCGATGCACGGGTCATCAACATGTGCGCACAGCTCGTTCGGTGGTGGTCAGTGCGGGCGGCACGCCACGCATTCCTGAAGCGTTCAAGGCGCTCAAAGGTGACAAGCGCGTATTCCACCATTCGCAATACCTGGCGCAAATGGCCAAGCAACCGTGCGTTAACAATCAACCGATGAGCATCGCGATCATAGGCGGCGGGCAAAGTGCGGCGGAAGCCTTCATCGATTTGAACGACAGCTTCCCGTCGGTACAAGTCGACATGATCCTGCGCGGCTCGGCACTGAAACCGGCGGACGACAGCCCCTTCGTCAACGAAGTGTTCTCGCCGGAATTCACCGACCTGGTGTTCCAGCAGGAAAGCAGCGAACGCGAGCGTCTGGTCAACGAGTACCACAACACCAACTATTCGGTGGTGGACATCGATCTGATCGAGCGCATCTACGGCATTTTCTACCGGCAGAAAGTCTCGGGCATTGCCCGCCATGCGTTCCGTACCCTGACCACCCTCTCAAAAGCTACTGCCACCGAGCGCGGCATCGAACTGACGGTACGCAATAACGCCACCGGTGAAGTCACGGTTCGTCATTATGACGCAGTGGTATTGGCCACCGGTTACGAGCGCCAGATGCACCGCAAACTGCTGGCACCGCTGGAACAGTACCTGGGTGACTTCGAAGTCGACCGCAATTACAAACTGATCACCGACGAGCGCTGCAAGGCCGGCATCTACATGCAGGGCTTCTGCCAGGCTAGCCATGGCCTGAGCGACACCTTGCTGTCGATCCTGCCGATTCGTGCCGACGAGATTGCCGGGTCGTTGTATGAGCATGGCAAGAAGCGCGGGCACAGTCGTTCGGTGGTGGATTGTTGTTGGCGACAGCCAGCTGACTCCCTCCGCCTGATCGTTCCCACGCTCTGCGTGGGAATGCCTCAAGGGACGCTCCGCGTTCCAACTCTGGAAGGGACGCGGAGCGTCCCGGCTGCATTCCCACGCGGAGCGTGGGAACGATCAGCGTGGCAAAGCTGAACCCTTCCTGAAGAACCCCGTGATTCCCCCTGCAAGATTTTGTAACAGGTTTACTCTCCAAATATCGGGGCGTAAGCTTCGCGCGTTTTCATCAATAGCGGAGACCCACAGTGGGTACTTGTTCGAGTGACAGTAGTCGGCCGGTTTCAGTAACCGGCACATCCTCGGCCAGATAACGCGCAGTTTTTCATGCCGTTGTCTCGCCGTAAAAGCGAGCAGCGGCATCCCGATTCCTGGCAGGTGTAGGCCAGATTCCCGACGTCCTCTCATCGACGCTGAACCGTGCGTGATGCTCGACTTTTTGTCGTCATCGCGGCGCACCGACACGCCTGCTCGACGGTCTCCCGGCTGACCCTGGGGGAACTGCCATGAACCTGATCCTGCTCAAGGAATCTTTGCCGGATTCCTGCGCACCCGCCACATTGCCCGGCACTTCCGTCGTTGGCGCTGCTGGAAAACTTCACCGACACCACGGTCAGCCGTGAAGTCCCGCCAACCCTGGCGCAGACCCTGGTCAGCGCCGCCAGGAGCGACACCGGCCCGTTGCTGGACACCCTGGCAGCCACACCGACGGCTTGAGCGAACACGAAGCCGACGCATTGCGCGAACAATTCGGCCTCAATGAAGTCGAGCATGAACAGCCACTGCCGTGGTGGACGCACCTGTGGCACTGCTACAAGAACCCGTTCAACCTGCTGCTGACGTTGCTGGCGGTCATCTCTTGCTGACCGAGGACATGAAAGCCGCCATCGTGATTTTTTCCATGGTGGTGCTCTCGACCTTGCTGCGCTTCTGGCAGGAAACCAAATCCAACCAGGCCGCCGATGCGCTCAAGGCCATGGTGAGCAACACCGCGACGGTGCTGCGTCGGGATCTGGAAAACGGCGGTACACAGCGTCTTGAATTGCCGATCAAACAACTGGTGCCAGGCGACCTGATCGTGTGTCGGCCGGGGACATGATTCCTGCCGATTGCCGGGTGCTCAGTGCCAAGGACCTGTTCGTCAGCCAGGCTGCGATGACCGGTGAATCGATGCCGGTGGAAAAATTCCCCCGTCAGCAGGACAGCGGCACCCTCAATCCATTGGACCTGGACAACATTCTGTTCATGGGCACCAACGTGGTGTCCGCACGGCGATGGCGGTGATTCTCACTACAGGCAATAGCACCTATTTCGGTGCATTGGCGCAACGGGTTGGCGCCACCGACCGCGCGCCGACCTCGTTCCAGACCGGGGTCAACAAAGTCAGCTGGTTGTTGATTCGCTTCATGTTCGTCATGGCGCCGCTGGTGCTGTTCATCAACGGCTTCACCAAGGGCGACTGGACCCAGGCACTGCTGTTCGCGCTGTCGATTGCCGTGGGCCTGACCCCGGAAATGCTGCCGATGATCGTCACCTCGACCCTGGCCAAGGGCGCGGTGTTTCTGTCGCGCAAAAAAGTCATCGTCAAACGCCTGGACGCCATTCAGAACTTCGGTGCCATGGATGTGCTGTGCACCGACAAGACCGGCACCTTGACGCAAGACAAGATCTTCCTGGCGCGCAACGTCGATGTCTGGGGCAACGATTCCGATGACGTACTGGAAATGGCTTACCTCAACAGCTACTACCAGACCGGCCTGAAAAACCTGCTGGATGTGGCGGTGCTCGAACACGTGGAAATCCATCGTGAATTGAAAGTCGGTACGGCGTTTCGCAAGGTCGACGAGATTCCGTTCGACTTCACCCGCCGCCGCATGTCGGTGGTGGTCGCCGAACGTGATCAACCGCATCTGCTGATCTGCAAGGGCGCGGTGGAGGAGGTGTTGGCGGTCTGCTCGCGGGTGCGTCATGGCGAGGTCGATGAGGCACTGAGTGCTGAACTGCTGGCGCGGATTCGTCAGGTCACTGCGACATTCAACGCCGAAGGTCTGCGGGTGGTTGCCGTGGCGGCGCGACCAATGATCGAAGGGCGCGATACCTACAGCCTGGCCGATGAACAGGAACTGACGCTGATCGGTTATGTGGCGTTCCTTGATCCGCCAAAAGAAAGCACCGCACCGGCCCTCAAGGCTTTGGCTGCCCACGGTGTGGCGGTGAAAGTGCTCACTGGCGACAACGAACTGGTGACCGCGAAGATCTGCCGCGAAGTCGGGCTGGAACAACAAGGCCTGTTGATGGGTAACGACGTCGAACGCATGACCGACGCCGAACTGGCGGTAGCCGTGGAGCGCACCAACGTCTTCGCCAAACTGACGCCATCGCACAAGGAACGCATCGTGCGCCTGCTCAAGGGCAACGGCCATGTGGTCGGCTTCATGGGCGACGGCATCAACGACGCGCCGGCCCTGCGCACCGCCGACATCGGGATTTCGGTGGACAGCGCGGTGGATATCGCCAAGGAAGCGGCCGACATCATCCTCCTGGAAAAGAGTCTGATGGTGCTGGAGGAGGGCGTGCTGGAAGGTCGGCGGACCTTCGCCAACATGCTCAAGTACATCAAGATGACCGCCAGTTCCAACTTCGGCAACGTGTTCTCGGTGCTGGTGGCCAGCGCGTTCATTCCGTTCCTGCCGATGTTGCCGATGCATCTGCTGGTGCAGAACCTGCTCTACGACATTTCGCAGATCGCCATTCCGTTCGACAACGTCGATGCCGAGATGCTGAAAAAACCACAACGCTGGCAGCCGGCGGATGTCGGTCGGTTCATGCTGTTTTTCGGGCCGATCAGCTCGATCTTCGATATCACGACTTTTGCCTTGATGTGGTACGTGTTCGACGCCAATACCCCGGACCACCAAACCCTGTTCCAGTCCGGCTGGTTCGTGGTCGGGCTGCTGACCCAGACACTGATCGTGCACATGATCCGCACACCGAAGGTGCCGTTCCTGCAAAGCCGCGCGGCGATGCCGCTGATGGTGATGACCGGGATCATCATGGCCGTGGGGATTTTCCTGCCGATGGGACCGCTGGCGCACTACTTCAAACTGCAGGCGCTGCCATCGCTTTACTTCGTGTTCCTGCCGGTGATTCTGCTGGCGTACATGGGCCTGACCCAGGCGGTGAAGGGGTTCTACATCCGGCGGTTTGGGTGGCAGTAATGCTGCCAATTGTAGGAGCGAGCCTGCTCGCGATGGACGTCAACGATAACGCGTACTGTCTGATTGATCGCGTTGTCCAGACGTCCTTCGCGAGCAGGCTCGCTCCTACAGGGGAAGGGGAGTGCGTACCCAATGGGGCTTGGTATTTCGGAAAAGTCCTACAGAAAGCCTTGAGGGTCTTCCGTAGCCTTGTGCCCTCATTAATCGGACTCACTTGCGGGGACCATGTTGTCGAACAAGTCATTACGCATCCTGATCGCTGACGAACAGCACTTTAACCGTCTGCGAGTCGAGCGTTGGTTCAATCAACTCGGTTGTTACCGGGTGGCGCCGGTGCAAAGTCTCGAAGAGCTGCTGACACTGGTGGAGTACGCCAGCGAGCCCTTCGACTTGCTGGTTATCAACGCCGCGCTGGCGGGGGGCAAGCTGGATCTGCTGGACTTGTGCCTCGATAACCGCCAGTTGGATCGCGTGTTGATCTACGACGGCCAGCAGGCTCAGCTGCCCCCGATCCCGGCATGTGAGCAGCAAAAGGTTCAAGTGAGTCACGCCTTGCTACCGGATCTGGCGTTGATCCAACGGTTGATGGCGATCGTCGATCCCCGGCTACCGTTCGTCGGCACTGTCATTTCTGTCAGGTAGTCCGACGCGGTTATACGTGCCAGAGTCTATGCGCAGCTACTGCGTCTAATTCGGGCTTGGCCCCATCGTCGTGTATTGCTCAGGAGTTGCCATGATTTCAGTGCTCGTTGTGGACGATCATCCTGTAATTCGCGGCGCACTCAAGATCCTGCTCAAGGCGCTAGGATTCAAGCGCATTCATGAAGCCAGCAGCGGCAACGAAGTCTTGCCTATGATTCGCGAACACAAGCCGGAAGTGGTGGTGCTGGATTTGAACATACCTTCCCTCGACGGACTGGAAGTGTTGGCACGGATCAAGGCCAGCGATTCGGGCTGTCGAGTCGTGATCTTCACCTCACGGGAAGCGAAGTTTTTTCAGGATCGCTGCATGCGCGCCGGTGCCGAGGCCTACGTGGAGAAGACCAACGATCTGGAGCATTTGCAAAAAGCTGTGAGCGCCGTGAGGGGCGGGTACACCTATTTCGCCCAGCTCCCCACGAGTTCGGTGTCGATGAGCGCATTGCAGCGCAGCGAAAAACAGATGATTGATCAGCTCTCGGACCGTGAAATGACGATCTTCCTGTTTCTTGCCCAAGGCATAGGAAACAAGGAAATCGCCAACCTCCTGCATTTAAGTCACAAGACCGTCAGTACCTACAAAACCCGTTTGATCGAAAAACTCAAGGTGGAGTCGTTGGTGCATCTGCGCGATCTTGCCTTGCGCAATCATCTGATCTGAATGAACGCCTTGCGACGCTTGCGCTGCCTGCCGATCCTGCTTTTGCCGGCACTTTGTCTGTGGGCATTGAGCGTCGGTGCGCAGCCGCAGACTTTGACGTTGCTGGGGCGTTCGGACGTCGACGGATACACCGCCAGGTTATCCGCGACCGATTCGCGCTGGTTGCAGCACAAGGGTCGGTTGGTGCTTGCCGTCTCTGCCCCGGACTATCCCCCCTTCGACATCACCGCCACGGGCCACGCGTTGGAGGGGGTGACCGCAGACTACGCCGGCTTGCTCAAGCAATTGTTAGAAGTCGAGATCGACGTCCAGCGCTACGGCTCGCGAGAAGAGGCGGTCCAGGCGATCAAGCAAGGGACGGCGGACCTGTTGGGAACGGCCAACAGTTATGAAGCTCAGGATCCGCAGCTACAAATGTCCAGCGCCTATGCCGTCGATCAGCCGGTATTGGTGACCCGCACCGATTCATCATGGCTGCCGGACCCGGCGCTGGCCGACAAGCGCCTGGCGATGCTCTACCACTATTTGCCCGAACAGAGCGTGCAGCAGTTCTATCCCGAGGCCAATGTTCAGCTTTTCCCATCGACGCTGGCGGCGGTGGGCGCGGTGGCTTTCGGTCAGGCGGATGTTTATCTGGGTGACGCGATCAGCGCCCACTACCTGATCCGCAAAAACTATCTCAACAACGTGCAGCTGGCCGATTTTTCGCGCATGGAGCCGGGGCGCTTCGCCTTTGCCATGAGCCGCGACAACCGCCGATTATTGCGTATCGTCAACCAGGCGTTGGCGGCGATCACGACCAATGAACAGATGAACATTCTGCGGCGGTGGGGCGCGAGCGGGGTGTCGATGCCGGGCACGCAATCATTGCAATTGAGCGTGGCCGAGCAACGCTGGCTCGATCTACACCCCCGAGTAAGTGTGGCGATCAACGAGAATATCCCGCCGATAACCTTCATCGACAGCGAAGGCCGGTTTCGCGGCATCGGTGTCGATGTGTTGGCGAAAATCAGTCTGCGCACCGGGCTGCAATTCGACATCCGGGCCATGCAGTCGGTGGGCGAAATGGTGCAGGGCATCAAGAGCGGCGAGGTCGATGTGCTGGCCGGAATCGGCCTCAGTTCAAGGCGTGAAGAGGACTTGCTGTTTACCCGGGCATTCCTGACCAGTCCTTCGGTGCTGGTGACCCGCGTGGCGCCGGACAGCCCCAGGATCCTCGATGAGATGTCCGGAAAAACCCTGGCGCTGACCCTGGGCAATATTGCCGGCGAGTTCGTTCGGCAACACTTCCCGCTGATCCGCTGCGTGGATGCGCCATTGTCGGCAGATGCCATGGAAATGGTCGCCCAGGGCAAGGCCGATGGCAGTATCAATTCATTGATCAGCGCCCGTTACCTGATTTCCCGGCAATACCGCGATCGCCTGCAAGTGACCAGCACGGTTGGCACTGATCCCGCCCGCAGTACCTTGGCGACCAGTCGCGAGGCTACCGAGCTGCATTCGATCCTGGACAAGGCGTTGCTGAGTATCCCCCCTGAAGAAATCGAGGAGCTGACACTGCCCTGGCGCAATGACTTGATGGTGGAGCAAAGCGCTTGGCTGCGTCATCGACAGGCCATATTCCAGGCGTTCGCCATCGCCGCGATCCTGCTTTTGCTGGCCCTGAGCGGGATCGCCTGGCAACGCCGACAGATTCGTCAGCGCCAGCAGTGGCTCAAACAACTGCAGGAAGCCAAGGACGCCGCCGACGATGCCAACCGCGCCAAGACCACGTTCCTGGCCACCATGAGCCATGAGATCCGTACGCCGATGAATGCCCTGATTGGCATGCTGGAACTGGCGCTGAAACGGGCCGATGAGGGCATTACTGATCGCCCGGCCATCGAGGTGGCGTCAAATGCCGCGCAGCAGTTGCTCGCATTGATCGGTGACATTCTGGACATCGCCCGTATCGAGTCCGGCCATCTGTCGCTGGCACCGGAGCGGGCCAATCTGCAAGCGTTGGTGGTGTCGGTGTGCCGAGTGTTCGAAGGCCTGGCACGGCAGAAGAACTTGCAGTGGCGGGTGGAACTGGACGAGCACAGTGATCGTGATGTGCTGATCGATCCCACGCGTTTCAAGCAGGTGCTGTCCAATCTGCTGAGTAATGCAATTAAGTTCACCCACGCAGGTGAGGTCAGCCTGAAACTGCTGGTTGTGCCTGCGCCGCCGGACCGTCTCGCGGTCAGTGTGCGCATCGAGGACAGCGGCATCGGTATCAGTACCTTTGACCAGCAACGACTGTTCAGCCCGTTCGTGCAGGCCGGGAACAGCCAGCAATCAGGCCGGCTGGGTTCCGGTTTGGGCTTGGTGATCAGCCGTACGTTGTGCGAAATGATGGGGGGGCGCTTGCAGCTCGCCAGCGTCCCCGGACGCGGCACCCGGGTGGACATCAGTCTTGGACTGGTGGCGTTGCACGCGTTGCCGGTGGATGAAGTGTTGCAGGGTGGATCGCAGGTAAAGACCCGCCCCCTGAGGATTCTGGTGGTCGACGATTACCCGGCCAACCAGTTGCTGCTTTCGCGGCAACTGAGCTATCTGGGGCACCACGTTCTGGTCGCGGAGGATGGCCAGCAAGGCTTCGAGCAATGGCGCGAACACGTCCTCGATCTGATCATCACCGATTGCAATATGCCGGTGGTCAGCGGCTATGAACTGGCGGGTGCGATCCGCGATGAGGAACGCTTTCAAGTGAGCGAACCGACAGTGATTCTGGGCTTCACCGCCAACGCGCAGCCCGAGGAGAAAGTTCGTTGTATGGAAGCCGGCATGGACGATTGCCTGTTCAAACCGATTCGACTGGTCGACCTGAGCGCATGGTTGGCCACAAGATTTTCCAGCGAATCGATAAGCGGGACCGAAGCGACTGCCTTCGCCGAAATCGATTTAAGCGGGTTGCAGAAATACACAGGGGCCGATAATGAACTGATCCTCGAGCTGTTACGCGATCTGGCCGTGACCAATCGCGAGGATCGCGAACGTCTGCTGCAAGAACATGCCAGTGGCAATTACCACGGCTTGCAGGACCTGGCGCACCGCGTCAAGGGCGGGGCGCAGATGGTCCGGGCGCAGAGTCTGGTCGATTGTTGCGATGAACTGGAGCGGGCATGCGCCGGGGGCGATGCTTCACTGATCGACGCGGCGGTCGATCAGTTGCATCAGGCCATGACGCGTTTGGAGCACAGTCTTGAGCAGGGTTGAGGCTGGAGTCACCGTTCGTTCCGGGGGCTTCAGGCGCACACGGGCCGGGTGAAAATCCGTTTCTGCGGGGGAAAACACACGTACAGGGGAAACGCGAATTCACCTCAACCAGGTTTGTCGCGCTCGTCACCCGGCTATTAATCCCAGTGCGGTGCAATGCCTTTGGGGCTGGTCAGGCGAAGGCCGTGACTCGGTTTCGGGACTCCACCATCGTTCTTTACATAGAACGCTAAAACTGATTTTTGCGGTCTAGTGCGTAAAAGCCCCCGGTTTTAAGCTTCGTTCATGGCTTTACCCACTTCATCAGGAGACCCCATGAAAAACATCATCGGTATCTACACCAGCCCACGGACCCATTGGGTCGGCGACGGTTTCCCGGTTCGCACGCTGTTTTCCTACGACAACCTGGGCCAACACATCAGCCCGTTTCTGCTGCTCGATCACGCAGGTCCCGCCGAATTCACGCCGACCACCGAGCGACGTGGCGTTGGTCAGCATCCGCACCGTGGTTTCGAAACCGTGACTATCGTTTACAACGGCGAACTGGAACATCGCGACTCCACCGGCAGTGGCGGCAAGATCGGCCCCGGCGACGTGCAATGGATGACCGCAGCCTCGGGCATTCTCCATGAAGAGTTCCACTCCGAAGGCTTCGCCAAAAGTGGCGGCACTCTGGAAATGGTTCAGCTGTGGGTCAACTTGCCGGCCAAAGACAAAATGGCCAATGCCGGCTACCAGACCATTCTCGATGGCGACATTCCCAGCCTTGCGCTCAAGGACAACGCCGGCAGCCTGCGCCTGATCACCGGTGAATTCGATGGTCGCAAGGGACCGGCGCGCACTTTCACCCCGGTCGATGTCTGGGACATCCGTCTGAATGCCGGCAAGTTGCTCACGCTTGATCTGCATGAAGGACGCAACACCGCGCTGGTGGTCTTGCGCGGCACGATTCAGGTCAATGGTCTGGAGTCGGTGCGCCAAGGGCAGTTGGCGCTGTTCGACCGCAAGGGCGATCAGTTGACCCTTGAAGCCAGCGCGGACGCGGTGGTTCTGTTGCTCAGCGGCGAGCCGATCGACGAGCCGATCATCGGTCACGGTCCGTTTGTGATGAACACCGAGCAGGAAATCCACCAGGCCTTCGCCGACTTCCAGTCCGGTCGCTTCGGCCAGATGCATGGCTGACCTGGACAACAACACATAACCCCTGTGGGAGCGGGCTTGCTCGCGAAAGCAATCGATCAGTCACTGCAATGTTGACTGACACACCGCTTTCGCGAGCAAGCCCGCTCCCACATTTGTTTTTGTGTTGTCTGGAGAGTTCAGCCAAATCAATTGCTCCTACACTGTGCCCAATGTGTGCGATCTTTTGCTCATTGTCCTGTGCTGGAGTTGCCCGATGCTGTCGTTTCTCGCCGAACACCCACTGATCTGCGCGCTAGTCCTGATCGTGATCGATCTGGTGTTGTGGCGCTTGATCGGTATGAACCACCACAACTGGAAACTGTTCGTACGGCTGGTGATTTTCTCGCTGTTCAGTCTTCTGCTGTTCAACGAAGGCTTGAACCCGATGGTGCCGGCGCCGTTTGTGGACAACGTGCCATTGCACCTGGCGGCAACGGGGTTGCAGATCGGCTGGTGGCTGTTCGGCGCGCGTACTCTGACGGTGCTGATCGGCGCGGCGATGATGCAACGGGTCGGGCATACCGGGCGATTGCTGCAGGACCTGCTCGGTGCGTTGATTTTCCTCATCGCGATCATCGCCGCCCTGGCCTACGTGCTCGATCTGCCGGTCAAAGGCGTGCTGGCCACGTCCGGCGCATTGGCGATCATCGTCGGTCTGGCGTTGCAGAGCACCCTCAGCGACGTGTTTTCCGGGATCGTCCTGAACACCACCAAACCCTATCAACTGGATGACTGGATCGCCATCGACGGCACTGAAGGCCGGGTCATTGACATCGATTGGCGTGCCACGCGGTTGCAGACTTCCCAGGGCAGCATGATCGTGATTCCCAACTCGCTGGCCGCCAAGGCCAAGATCACCAACTTCAGTCGGCCCAGCGATATGTTCGGCGTTTCGATCAGTTTGCAGGTCAGCCCCCATGTGCGTCCGCAAGTCGTGATCGATGCCCTTGAACGGGCGATGCAAGGTTGCCGTACGCTGTTGAACCACCCGGGTCCCAAAGTGGCGATCAAAGGCTCCAGCCCCGACGGCGTGGAGTACGAAATCAGCGGTTTCGTGGCCGCGATGAGCGAAAAGCGCACGGTGAGCAATCAACTGTACGATCTGGCGTACCGGCACTTGCGGGCATCCGGGGTGAATTTGCAGTCGAGTGGCGAATCCATCCCGACGAGCGACCTTTCGCGGCCACGGGCGTTGATCGACAGTTCGCCGATTTTCTCAACCTTGCGTCAGGAGGAGAAAGAAACCTTCAGCCAGAACATGACCCTGCAAAACTTTCGCGCCGGGGAGAAGATCCTGGGGGCAGGGGAGGTCAGTAATAATTTATTCATCATTGAGTCCGGGTGGTCACGGTCACGTTGATCCGCCACGGCGTGCCAGTCGAGTCCGGGCGCATGGGGCCGGGGGAAGTGATCGGCGAGGCCGGCATCCTGACCGACAGCTCGGTGCCCGCGCAATTCACGGCGAAAACCTCCTGTGCGCTTTACCGCATTGAAAAGGGCTACCTCAGACCGTGCCTGGAAGCCCGCCATGATATCAACGATGCGATGAAAACCTTGCTCGATTACCGCCTGCACAAGGTGCAGGAGCTGACGAGGGAAGTGCCGGTGGTGGTGCAGAAGAAAGGGTTTTTGCAGTGGTTGCTCAAGCGGACAGGCTGAGTTTTGTAGCGTATGGCCGCTGCGCAGTTCTACTGTAGGAGCGAGGCTTGCCCGCGAAGGCGATTCTAAGCGCACCACAAAATCAAAAATCCACCATCGCAAAAGCCTTCAACGTACGAGGGCCTCCCCTGGGTCAAATATCCGCCAGTGGCCTCCTCGACTTCTCGAATATTGGCTATTTGTACAATCCGTCGGGGGACTAACGTATCCACACACCCACTTGCCCTGGAGCTTGTAATGCAACCCCGTATCGATTTCTACACCGCTAGCCCTGATGCCCTCAAAGCCATGATTGCCCTGGAAACCGCCGTTTCCAAGCTGCCGCTGGAAAAGACCCTGATCGAACTGGTCAAGTTGCGTGCTTCGCAAATCAACGGCTGCGCCTTCTGCATCGACATGCACACCAGCGACGCGATCAAGGGTGGCGAAACTCCCCGCCGTCTGTTCGCCGTAACGGCCTGGCGCGAGGCGCCGTTCTTCACCGACCGTGAACGCGCTGCGCTGCTGTGGACCGAATCCCTGACCCAACTGAGCCTGACCCACGCCCCGGATGAAGACTACGAAGTGGTCAGCGCGCAGTTCTCGCCCAAAGAAATGGTCGACCTGACCGTGGCCATCAGCACCATCAACAGCTGGAACCGTCTGGCCGTTGGCTTCCGCAAGACCCCACAAGTCTAATTTGCTCCCCAGCAACTGTAGGAGCCGGCTTGCTGGCGAAGGTGTGTCAGTCGATATCAATGCTGCTGACCCACCATCGCCAGCAAGCCGGCTCCTACAAAGGGGGAAAGGTTTCAGATCTGGTCTCAATGCGCATCCGCACTCGGCGCGGCCGGTGGTTGCACCTTGCGCATCAAGGGCACCATCGCCGTCGCGATGATGAAGCAGACCATTATCATCAGAAACGCGTCGCCGTAGGTTTGTGTCTGCGCTTCGCGGTAGGTCAGTAGCCAGAGCTGATGCAGGCTGGCAGTCACGCCGACATCGCCACTCTGGCCGAGGGCGGCGAAGTTGTTGCCGACCTGGGACAGCCACTGGTTGAGGGCTTCGTTGGTGCTGTTGAGGTGTTCCGCCAACCGGGTGAAGTGCAGGTTGGTGCGGTCATTGAGAATGGTCGCGCACGCGGCGATGCCGATGGCGCCGCCCAGGTTGCGCATCAGGTTGAACAACCCCGACGCATGTTTGAGCCGCGCTGGCGCCAGCCCGCCCAGCGTCAACGTTACCGCAGGCGGCACCGCCAGTTGCTGGGCGATCCCGCGAAAGGCTTGCGGCAACATCAATTCCCTGGCTCCCCAGTCATGGGTGATCGGGCTGAAATCCCACATCGACAAGGCGAACAACCCCAGACCGGTCATCATGATCCAGCGTAGATCGATGCGGTTGGCCAGAAAGGCGTACAGCGGAATCGCCATGAGCTGGAACACCCCGGTAGAGAAAATTGCCAGACCAATGTCCAGCGCGCCGTAGCCGCGTACCCGGCCGAGAAACAGCGGCGTCAGGTAGATGGTGGCGAACAGGCCGATCCCGGTGACGAACGAAAAGAAACAGCCGAGGGCGAAGTTGCGGTCTTTCAAGGCGCGCAAATCGACGATCGGATTGGCCACGTGCAGGGTCCGGCCGATGAAGGCCAGACCGGCCAGGCCGCTGATCCACGCGGTGGTCAAAATCGTGCTGTCGCTAAACCAGTTCCAGCGCGGGCCTTCTTCGAGGGTGTATTCAAGACAGCCAAGAAACAGCGCCATAAATACCATGCTTATATAGTCGGCGCCCTTGAGCAGCGACAGTTCCGGCTGGTCGATCTTCACCAGCATCGGCACCGCCACGGCAACGAAAATCCCCGGCACCAGATTGATGTAGAACAGCCAGTGCCAGGACGATATATCGGTGATCCAGCCACCGATCACCGGGCCCAGGGTCGGTGCCAGCGACGCCACCGCGCCGATGGTCGCGGCAGCGATCACCCGCTGTTTGCCATTGAAGAAAATGAACGCGGTGGTGAACACCAGCGGAATCATCGAACCGCCAACAAAACCCTGCAGGGCGCGGAAAGCGATCATGCTCTGGATGTTCCACGCCGCCCCACAGAGCAGGCTGGCCAGGGTGAAACCTACCGCCGAGGCGCAAAACAGCCAGCGCGTGGAAAACACGCGCGACAACCAGCCGGACAGCGGGATCACAATGATTTCGGCGATCAGGTAGCTGGTTTGCACCCATGCGGTTTCGTCGGTGCCGGCCGACAGCCCGCCGCCAATGTCACGCAGCGATGCCGAGACGATCTGGATGTCCAGCAGGGCAATGAACATGCCGATGCACATGCTGGCGAAGGCGAAAACCTTGGTCGCCGTGGCCATGTTCGCGGCATTGAACGGTTGCGCCGGGACGGCGAGGGCGCGGCTCATGGCGCGCTGACCACGGTTGGCGCTTCAGGCTCCTTGCGGGTGTCGACTTCTGCGGTCACAGACAGGCCTGGGCGCAGATGGCCGAGCACACTGTCCGCCGGATCGAGGTGAATCCGCACCGGCACCCGTTGCACGATTTTGGTGAAGTTGCCGGTGGCGTTTTCCGGTGGCAGCACGCTGAATTGCGAGCCGCTGGCTGGCGCGAGGCTGTCGAGATGACCGTGAAATACCTGCCCCGAAAGCACGTCGGCATGAATCACCACCCGTTGCCCCGGTGTCATGCGCGCCAACTGGTCTTCCTTGAAGTTGGCATCGACCCACAAACCACTGGACGGCACCACCGACAGCAACTGCGATCCGGCTTGGGCATACGCGCCGACCCGCGCCCGACGATTACCGATCACCCCATCCACCGGCGCCCGCAGTTCGGTATAACCGACGTTCAGTTGCGCCAGATCACGCTCGGCTTTCGCTTGAATCAAAGCGGCGCGGGCTTGTTGTTTCTGGGTGGCTATCACGTTCAGCTGCCGTTGCGTCGCCAGCAGCTCAGCCTGGGCGCGGGCGCTTATAGCTGAAGCAGCTTTATAAGTGGCGTTGGCCCGTTGGGCACTCTCCACCGAGACGGCGTTGGTGGTGACCAGTTTTTTGTAGCGCGCATCGTCATCACGCGAACGGGCGGTTTCGGCACCAGCGGCATCGATCCCGGCACGGGCCTGGCCGATGACGGCCTGTTGCAGTTGTTCGGTGGCGTCGAGATTGGCAAGCAGAGCTTCTTCAGCCGCCACCGCGCCTTCGGCCTTGGCCAGGATAGCGCGGTAATCCCGGGAATCGAGGCGGATCAGCACATCACCAGCCTTGACCTTCTGGTTGTCGGTCACCAGCACTTCGTCGATGTACCCGGCAACCTTCGACCCGATCACCGTTACGTCGCCGCCAATGTAGGCGTCATCGGTTTCCTCGATGAAACGGCCACTCGTCCACCAGTGCGCGCCGTAAACACCGGCCAGCACCAGTGCAGCAATGCCCAATGTTGGCAGGAGCAGGCGTTTGAGCAGGGGAGGCTTGGGGGCGGTCACCGGAACAGCCAGGTCGGGCTCAACGGAGGGCATGCTGGTCATGGAGGGTTACCTGTAGGAAACGGCATTTAATTACATACGTAATATGACGCATGTCATATTGGT
Source organism: Pseudomonas sp. ERMR1:02 (assembly GCF_002277815.1). Classification (GTDB taxonomy): domain Bacteria; phylum Pseudomonadota; class Gammaproteobacteria; order Pseudomonadales; family Pseudomonadaceae; genus Aquipseudomonas. The sequence goes on along the minus strand of NZ_NKJI01000022.1, from coordinate 100,368 downwards.
GGCAATTGATTTTTGCTGCCGGTCGTCAGGTGCTCTTGGGGGAATGAGATGTGGTGTTCGTTGAAGATCCACTGTGGGAGTAAGCCTGCTCGCGATAGCGGCTTATCAGTCAGCATCTTCATTGACTGGACGCACGCCATCACGCGAGCAGGCTCGCCGCACGTTACGGCTCTGTTGTGGGTTCTAATCCAGGGGGCAAGGAGGAGGGTGGATTGATGGAAAGCGACCGGTTGCCGGGAGAAAACAACAAGGCGAGTTTCACTTTTGCGGCGTACACATCCCTGTAGGAGATGGCTTGCCAGCGAAGGCTGCCGTGCGTCGTGCACCGCCATCGAAAACGCCTTCGCCAGCAAGCCGGCTCCTACAGGTTTGGTGTCGTATACAAAATGCGGTGTATCCGAATTTTTTGTAGGAGCTGGCTTGCCAGCGAAGGCGGCCTTGGGCCGTACAGCGCTATTGAATTACGGCCGGACCTCAGGCAAACCACCGGGCGGGTCGAGATTGTCCAGCGCACGGTTTACCAACAGCCCGGCCAGCACGGCCAACTGCTGAATTGCCAGCGCAACGTTGCGGCGAGAGCTTTCGAGTTCGCAGGCAAGGTCAGTACTCATGACGTTGAGCGAGGCCAGGGTTTCGCAGGCGTGACAGAGCAAAGATTCCGTGTCGATGTTTGGAACGATGGTGAAGACATCGGTGAGAGGGTCGGGGCGTTTTGGATTGCGCAGGCGTGCGCTGACAAGGGGTTCGGTGATGTCGGAGAGCTTGGGGATGTCGATTGACTCGAAGGCTGAAGGGTCAGGCGATTGCGGGGAGTTGGGGGTGGTTTTTTTCATTGTTGGAGCTCCTTGCAAGGTTTTTAAAAGTGCCAGTTCCATTCCGTCACCCAAGATTGGTTGTCGGCAGTACGTAAGTTTGCTGGCTGGCAATTTATTACCAGAAAATTCTAATTAATTAATCAAAAAATTTAACATCTATGTAATTAAATGATTCATGTTTAGTTGTCGCGGTAGTTGCTTCTATTGTTCTGTAGGGCAATTCGCTAGATGGCTTTCTAATTTCTGTAAGAAAGATCTTTAATCTGAGTGCGGCACTTCTGTAAGAAAATGCACCTAAACTAGTCTCCGAAACATTATTTGACGGTTGTTTGAAGTGATTGCAATATGGCCTTTTGCACAGAAGCTAGCGTGTAGGGCGCTGGCCTCACGCAAAATGCCTGTGTACACAATTCGTAAGATTGATGAAGTGGTAACTAATTAATGTATAAAAAAGAAAAGTCGGAACGATTGAAGAGCAATATCAAGTACCTCATAAAAAGTCGTGGGGAGACACAGCTATCCTTGTGCAATTCCAGTGGTTTGACCAGAACGACTATCTACAACATTTTGGAAGGAAGAGTCGTTAATGTTCAGCAGTCCACAATTCGAAAGATTTCTGATTTTTTTGGTGTGTCTTACAAAGAAATCGAGACCGTTGATTTTGAAGAGAAGGAGATTATAGAGAGTAGTGTCTCTCTACAGGGGAATATGAATCCGGCGGCGGTTCCTATAATAAAGCAAAGCATTCTTTTGCAGAGCCTTGATAAGAGAATCGGTGAGTTGGCCGTAACCCAACCTCTTACTTACTATTTTGGGAATGGTTGCAACTTGATTGGTGTGCTTCTGGAGAATGAAATCGGAGGAGTGAATCAGGCGGGCGATTTGTTGATAATCAAGAAAGGAGTGTCAGCGGGCGATAAAGAAAAGCTAGTGTATGACAAGGCTACCGATCGGTTGTTTATAACTCACGAGCCGGTTGTTGAGTCCGATGCTGTTTTGGTTGTTGGAGAAGTAATTGAGGAAAGATTTAATGGCTTTTGATCTTGAGAACAGGAGATACAAGCTTTTAGGGTTTGAAAACACCAAAGGTCTTGCTTCGATAATGGTTGTTTCTACGGGAAAAGTTATAAAAGTTAAGCTAAGTGATTTGCTGAAAAGCGAGATTTTTGACAATCTAAGCAAGACTGAAATCAAGGATGTGTATAGAAAGTACTATTCTGGTGGTGCTGCGTTAACTGCATATGAAATAAGCGATCGTCATGAGAGGTCGTGGTTGACTTATGTTGCGCTCAATCTAGCGCTCCTAGCTCTTTACGTGTTCACTAATATTGCTGCGGCAAAGCTTGTGTATGTGGAATATTTTGACGTGGTTGTAACTCCAGGTGTTTTCTTTACCCGCTGACGTTTCTGATAGTTGATCTTCTGAATGAGTCTTATGGGCTCAGGCTGGCAAGGAGAGCAATATACTTTGCCTTCGTAAGTAACGCTTTTATTCTCCTTCTACTTGCAGCGACTATTCATCTCCCTGGCTTATCTGGTTGGAAGCTTGATACGCCGTATGATGAGGTTGTTGGTCACGTTTCATCCGTGCTGGTAGCATCATCAGTGTCTTTTCTATTTTCTGAGTATGTTAATTCGTACCTTCTTTGCAAAATTAAAGAGCTTACCAGTTCAAAATTTTTATTTTTACGGGTGTTCTTTAGTACTTTCTTTGCGGTAATAATAGATAGCTTCATTTTTTGCTTTATTGCATTTTATGGAACTATGGAGAATGAGAATATTCTGAAAATAGTTTATGTGCAGATAGTCATTAAGATGTGTTTTGCTGTGTTCAATGTATTGCCAGCTTATGGGGCAAGATCATTGTTTAAAAAATATGTGACTGGATATCAGGTGGCATAAAAATAGGGGCATGAACTAAATGGCAATGGTTCATGCCCCAGGTCCTGTATTTGCTATTCCAGTTTTAGTTTGTCTATCACAATCTTCATGATTTCAATTTTATTTTCGGAGTACTCATTCAGTCCTTTTGCGCGAAGATTACAAGCATCACAATTGCTGCACCGGGCCCCCCCTTAACTCCGTTGTAACAAGTCAAAGTATGATCGCGAATGAAATCCAGTTTTTTATAGTGATCGGCTAAGGCCCACGTCTCCGCTTTGGTCAACCACATTAACGGCGTCTCAATGCGCAGCTTGTAATCCATTCCTAACTCAATGGCATTGTTCATCGCCTTGACGAATTCATCCCGGCAATCGGGATAACCCGAAAAATCTGTTTCACAAACACCGGTGATGATTGCCTGGGCTTGCACTTGATAGGCGTAAATAGATGCCAGAGTCAAAAACAGAATGTTCCTGCCGGGTACAAAGGTACTCGGCAGTTTTTCTCCGGAACTATTCATGCATGGCACAGGAATGTTGTCGCGGGTCAAGCTGCTGATCGCCAGCTCATTCAATAAAGAAGCGTCCAACACTTTATGCACAGCCACACCAAGCTTTTTTGAAAGTTGCTGCGCAACCTCAATTTCCGCGCGATGACGCTGGCCATAGTCGAACGTAATACAGTGAACCTCATCGTAGAGCGGTAACGCATGGATCAAGCACGTGGTTGAGTCCTGTCCGCCACTGAATACGATAACTGCCTTTTTGGTCATGCCTTGTTCTTCCTTGGGAGATCCCAGCGTTGCGCTTGGGGAGAGCGTTGACACTATCGGGAAAGGTAGATTCTGGCTGTGGGACGTTTCGGAAAAGCGTGTCTCCGATTTCCGTTTGTATCATCTGTTTGCTGGTTTCGAACGGAGTCTCTTTCAATTGTAGTCGTTACGCAACTTTGTAACTGCTGGCGAAGCCTGCGTTCGGCTGCGAAGCAATCTGCCTGGCGCATCACTGGGGCGGTCCCCTTCGCAGCCTGCGCCAGCTCCTACACCTTCTGCATACACCGCGAATTTGCGGCGTACACATACCCAGTAGAAGCTGCCGAAGGCTGCGATCTTTTGATCTTAAACTGAGGACTTGATCGTTCCCACGCAGCAAGTGTCCCGTTTTCCTGACAAAAAAACTGACCATTCAGCGCGAGTTGGAAGGTTTGTAAAGTTCGTAAAGTTATAAGTTGAAATTTGATTTTGTTAATTAAAGAACCTAACTATTGAGCAATCAAATGATTAATTTTGTATTTGGTTGAATTTTCTGTGCGACATTTCGCTTATCGGTACTCATTGCTAAACGTCCTGTCTATGTTATTTCTGCCTCTGACTTCCTGTTATCTGTAAGAAAATTCCTGGATTGTTGATTCTGTAACATTGTTTAACTGTTTTTCTAGGCTGGAATGCACGCGAATTGCAGGATCTGCGATTTGCTTCGAGCCTAAAAGTTGAGCGGAATCAGGGGGTTCCGGTGCTAGAAAGGAGGTGCTGTAAAAGATTGCCTGGTCATTTTGGAAATAGTTGACAACGTTTTTTGTGGAAGTAAGTATGTGTTGCACACAAGAAAACGTCCATCCCCGCAAATAGGTCAGGAATCCACTTCCTGCTATTTTTTAGGGTCATAGGCAAATAAGATCTATTGGAAGAGTGCGTAATGACGGCTATGGATAAGGATCAATTCAGAACGAAGTGGCAGAATAAATGGGCTGAAAGTAATGTTTATGCGGCGGATAATTTTAATGCCAAGCCCTCGTATTATGTGCTCGATATGTTTCCGTATCCGTCGGGTAACGGCCTGCATGTAGGGCATGCGGTCGGTTACATCGGAACCGATATTATCGCCAGAAAAAAAGAATGGATGGTTTCAATGTCCTGCATCCTATGGGGTGGGACGCCTTTGGTCTGCCTGCGGAACAATATGCAATAAAAACCGGTGTTCATCCGGCAGAGATAACAAAGGTAAATTGCGAGAATTTCAAACGCCAACTCATGCTGATGGGGTTAAGTTACGATTGGGATCGAGAAATAGACACCTCTGATAAAAAATACTTCAAGTGGACTCAGTTTCTATTCCTGAAATTGTATGAGCAGGGACTCGTCTTCGAAAAAGAAGAAAATGTCTGGTGGTGTGAGGAGCTTAAAACAGTACTAGCGAATGAAGAGGTCATCAATGGCCGGTCTGAACGTGGTGATCATATCTGTATAAAAAAACCACTGAGGCAATGGGTCGTCAAAATTACTCAATACGCAGATAAATTGCTGGATGGCCTTGATAAATTGGACTGGCCGGACTCGGTCAAAAAAATGCAACGCGAATGGATTGGCCGCACTGAAGGCGTTGACATCGATTTCAAGGTGCTAGATAAATCCAACACGATATTGACCGTATTTACTGGCGAACCGGAAGCACTTTACGGCGTTAATGCGATTTTTCTTTCTGACGACAATCTGTATGTAAAAAATCTGTTACGGAACTCCGGCAGCTATGTTCAATCCAGCATTTCGTTGATGCTGGATCCAAAAAACGGTGTAGATGGTTTTTTCTTGAACAGTTTGCCCTCCATCCGTTAACTGGAGAGGAAGTTCCAATCTATGTTGTGAATTACCTGGCGATTGATGGAAAAGAAGACGCCATCATGTCAGTTCCCGCCGACGATCAGAAAGCCTTGGAACTTTGCCAGCGCCTGGATATCAAGCACGTCTCCATTTTCGATCAGCACCAGAACCTTAAAAATTCCGGTTCAATTAACGGTATGTCCAGAGCAGAAGCGCGTGTGCAGGTTACTGATGAACTTGTACTAAACCGTGCCGCTGTCAAAAACGTGCGTTACAAAATGCGCGACTGGCTGTTTTCCAGACAAAGGTATTGGGGGGAGCCCTTCCCTCTGTATCGCGATACAGATGGCCAAGTGGTCAAAGCCGCGTATAGCGAACTCCCTATAGAATTGCCGCACGTGAAAAACTTCTCTCCGGGCCTGGATGGGACAAGTCCTCTGCAGCGCGCTCAGGAGTGGGTGAATTGCGAAGATGCATCGGGCAATCCTCTTTTTCGCATCACCGATACCATGCCTGGATGGGCAGGATCATGCTGGTACTACCTCCGATTTATGGATCCCCATAATCAGGCGGAACCCTTTTCAAGGCAAAGTAACGAGTACTGGAACCAGGTTGATCTTTACGTAGGTGGCGCTGCGCATGCAACGATGCACCTTCTTTACGCAAGATTCTGGCACAAGGTGTTGTTTGATGTCGGCTTGGTGAGTTGCGACGAACCTTTCAAAAAACTCTACAACCAAGGGCTGGTAACCGCAGATGCGTTCAAGGATGCATCCGGCAGGATAGTCGCTGTCGACGAAGCAGAGCTTCGAGATGGGGGGTACTGGTTAAAGAATACGAATGACAAGTTGCAGGTGTTCAATACCAAGATGTCGAAATCACTTTTGAATGTCGTTGTGCCAGATACACTCATCAAGGAGTATGGCGTCGATACGTTCAGGATTTACATGATGTTCATGGGGCCCCTTGGTCAAAACAAAAAGTGGGATATCAAGGGCATCAAAGGTTGCGCGAGGTTTTTAAATAGAGTCTCAAGTCTTATAGGTGATGCCGCTGGCAGGTCTGGACTTCAAGAAAAGCCTGATGTTGTATCAAATGAAAGAATAGAAATGCTCTGGGGTAAGACGCTCTCCAAGATTGATTCATCTTTTGTTTCGTTGAATTTCAATACTGCCATTGCTGCGTTCATGGAGTTCATCAACGAAGCCGAAAAAAATAAAGTGTATTTTTTTGAGCGAGTAGCCAAAGATTTCATAAAAGCACTGTTTCCCTTTGCGCCTCATGTGTGCTCGGAAATGTGGGAGCGTCTCGGGCACTCGGATATTGACTTTTCAGCGTGGCCGAAAGCGCGTGTAGGAGCGGTGAGCGCCACAAAAATATACATTAATGGTAAGTATGTAAATGATTTGCTAGACAGTACCGGAGAGAAACTGTCCGATATCGCAAAAGCCCGAAACAAGGTTGTTGATGCTTTGAAAGGTCGGGTTATTATCAAAGTCATTTATGCGCCGAATAAAGTTGTAAACTTTTTGTGTGGCGTCGCCGTGTGAATCCCGGTAGGTCATGGTCACTGGATGGGTGCAGCACTCACAAACCGCTTAACCCAGTTGTGCTGTAACAGCCCATCGGGACGTACTTCCCAGACCGCTGTGCCGAGCATTTCGAAGGGCGTAAGGCAGGCGCGTCCGCCCACGAATCCCTTGTTCTTGCCGCAAAGCTTCCAGCGCGAAGCCACGCGGGTGCCTTCGGTGTTTTGAAAGGTTTCGATGGCGGCTAACTGGAAGTGGGAAGGCACCGATCCATTCGATGAATTGCTCGCGGCCTTTGATTTCGACGCCGCCTGTGGTGATGACGAAGTCTTCGGCGACGAACCTTGCTGCGGCTAGCGGGTCGCGTGCCTGCCAGCCCTCGCGCCAGAAGCTTTCGACGATTTCTACGGCCTTGTTAGTCCCACGCAATTGCCCATGCTCCTGTCGCGTTTCAGCAAGTTGTATCCCGACCTGGAACTGGAGCTGACCACCGGCCTGAGTCATGACCTGTTGGCCGATCATGAAGCCGGGCTTCTGGATGTGGTGATTGCCAAGCGCAAGATCAGTGGCGCCGCGCAGCGGGGGCGGGTTATCTGGCGTGAGCCGTTGGTGTGGATGGCGGCGAAGGACTTTGAAATCGAAGCGGCGCGACCGCTACGCCTAGTGTTGATGCGACCGCCCTGCGCTTACCGCGCGATCTTGGTCGAGGCGCTGGCTTCGGTTCAGCGCGAATGGACGTCGGCGTGCCTGGCCAGCAATCTTGGCGGGGTTCAGGCCGCGGTTGCTGCGGGGCTTGGGGTGACGGCCCTTGGCACCTCGTTCCTGCAGGAAGGCATGCGGATTATCGAACCGTCGGAAAAGCTGCCGACACTGCCGTCCACAGAAGTTGCGGTGATTGGCGATGAGCCGCGTACCCAGCATCTGGTGCAACCTCTGGTGGCGTTGCTGACCGAAGGTTTGATGTCGGGGGCAGGGCTCACATGACAAGGGGGCACTTGGACAAGCCTGTAGGAGCAAAGCTTGCTCGCGATGGACGTCAACGATAACGCGTGCTGTCTGAATGAACGCGTTGTCCAGAGTTTTTCGCGAGCAAGCATCGCTCCTACAGGCGTTTCCAATCAGCAGCCGTCACCTAAATAACGGATATACACCCTATGCAACAGGGCAGGACCTATCAAGTCCGCTCAAAAATCGCAGCGATCCCCTGACCACCACCAATGCACATGGTCACCAGCGCATAACGGCCGTTAGTGCGATGCAGTTCGTGAATGGCCTTGGTAGCAATGATCGCGCCGGTCGCGCCCACCGGGTGACCCAGTGCAATACCCGAACCGTTCGGGTTCACCTTGGCCGGATCAAGGTCCAGCTCCTGGCTCACCGCACAAGCCTGCGCCGCGAACGCGACGTTGGCTTCGATCACGTCCATGTCAGCGACGGTCAGGCCGGCACGCTTGAGAGCGATGCGCGTGGCAGGGACAGGACCCAGGCCCATCAGCTCCGGTTCGAGGCCGGCGTGGGCGTAGCTGACCAGGCGAGCGAGCGGGCGCAAGTTGTTGCCCTGAACCGCAGCACCAGTCGCCATGACCAAGGCAGCCGCACCGTCGTTAAGACCAGAGGCGTTGCCGGCGGTGACCGTGCCGTCTTTCTTGAACGCCGCTTTCATTTGCGCCAGCTGTTCCAGCGAAGTGGCGCGAGGGTGTTCATCGACGCTGAACAGTTTGGTGCCTTTGCGATCCTGGATTTCGACCGTGGCGATTTGCTCGCTGAAATAGCCATTGGCAATCGCATGGGCCGCGCGTTTCTGGTCTTCGAACGCCAGGGCGTCCTGCATTTCGCGGGTGATGCCGTTGCGCTCGGCGACGTTCTCGGCGGTGATGCCCATGTGAAAGTTCTGGAACGGGTCATGCAGGATGCCAAGCATGTAGTCGACGGCCTGGACATTGCCCATGCGCGCGCCCCAGCGAGCCGATGGCAGCAGGTACGGGCCACGACTCATGGATTCGGCACCGGCGCCGATCGCGATTTCGGCATCGCCCAGCAGCAGCGTCTGCGCCGCGCTGATGATCGCTTGCAGGCCAGAACCGCACAGGCGGTTGACGTTGTAGGCCGGGGTTTCTTTCGGGATGCCGGCGTTCATCGCGGCAACACGGGAGATGTAGGCATCGCGGCATTCGGTCGGGATCACGCTGCCCATCACCAAATGGCCGACGAGCGCCGGGTCCACGGCGGCACGATCCAGAGCGGCTTTGACGGCTGTGGTCGCCAGGTCGGCCAAGGGCACGTCCTTGAGCGAACCGCCGAAGGAACCGATTGCGGTACGGGCGGCGCTGACTACGTAGATTTCCGGGGTGTTCATGGCTGGTTTCCTTTCGGTGGATTCTTTTCTGTACTGCGATTGAGCAGGGCGTTCAAGGCTGTTTTCGCCTCGGTGCTGTTCAGGCGTTCGATAAACAGCGAGTTTTCTTCGCGCAGGGTGGCTTGCAGTTCGGCCATGCCGGCCTGCTTCATCAGCTGCCGGGATTGGCGCAAGGATTCCTGGGGCAACGCCAGCAAGCGCTGGGCAATCTTGTGCGCTGCATCCAGGCATTGCTCCCCGTCGTCGAATGCTTCGTTGGCCAGTCCCCACGCCACCGCCTCGCCGCCATTCAAGCCTTCGCCCAGCAACAGCAGACGCGCAGCGCGGGCCTGACCGAGCAGGCGCGGCAATAGCAGGCTGGCGCCGAACTCGGGGCACAGGCCCAGGTTAACGAAAGGCATGCGCAACTTGGCGTTGCGGGTGACCAGCACCTGATCGCAATGCAACAGCAAGGTGGTGCCGATGCCGATGGCCGCACCGCACACCGCGGCAATCAGCGGTTTTTGAAGATGGGTCACGGCGCGCATCAGGCGAAAAGCAGGGCTGTCCAGATGAGTGGGCGGCTGCTCCAGAAAGTCCACCAGGTCGTTGCCGCTGGTGAAGCAATTCGGGCCACCGGTCAGGATCACTACGCTGATCGCATCGTCCTCGTCGACCGCGAACAGCAGGTCGGCCAGCCGCGTGTACATGGCGTTGGTCAGCGCATTGAGCTTGTCGGGACGATCAATGGTCAGCGTCAGCACGCCATCGCGTTGTTCTTGTTTGATCAGGTCGGTCATGCAAGGCGCCTGCGAGTCGGTTTGGCGGCCACTTTAAGCGGCAGGTAAACCCCGGATCTATGACAAAACGGGTCAACCAGCCTGATGCTTTTTGCCATGTGGCGGCTCAAACCGGCGTACACACCCATTCGGGGTATGGTGCCGTCTGGTGAATCGCCCAATAGTAGGTGCATCCGCTCATCCAGAGCCGAACTCGCTTGATAAGGTGCATTTGCTATGGGCAAGACACTGCTTAAGGTGATTTCCAGTCTGTTTGTTGTCCCGCTGACCATGAACGCTCACGCCGCCGACGTAGACGACAGCAACACGCTGCGGCTCTACAACTGGGCGGATTACATCGGGGAAAAAACCCTCGCGAATTTCGAGAAAGACACCGGCATCAAGGTGATCTACGACACCTTCGATGCCTATGAAACGGTGCAGGCGAAGTTGCTGACCGGTCACTCCGGTTATGACCTGATTGTATTGAACGCCTCCCTCGCACCACCCCTGATCCAGGCCAAGGTGTTCCAGCCGTTGGACAAAAAGTTGCTACCGGGCTGGAGCAATCTTGACCCGAAAGTCCTGCACGACTTGCAGGGGTTTGACCCGGGTACGACGTACTCCGCGCCCTATACCTGGGGCAGCAACGGGGTCACCTATAACGTCGACAAGATCAAGGCACGCATGCCGGACGCGCCGATCGGTTCGCTGGCGATGATTTTCGATCCGAAGATCGTCTCCAGGTTTGCCGACTGCGGCGTGACCCTGCTCGATGCGCCCACCGAAGTCATTCCCATGGCCCTGAAGTACCTCGGTCGCGACCCGAGAAGTGCAGCGCCGGCGGACCTCAAGGCCGCCCAGGAATTGCTGTTGTCGGTTCGGCCTTACATCCGCAAATTCGATTCGGTCAATTACCTGACCAGCCTGCCCAATGGCGATGTGTGCATGGCCATGACCTGGTCCGGCGACTACGCGACCGCCATGGCCCGCGCCGAAGAAGCCAAGCTGAAGATCAACCTTGCCTACTTCATTCCTAAGGAGGGGTCGTTGATCTGGTTCGACAACATGTACATCCCGGCCGACGCGCCGCATGTGGCTAACGCGCACAAGTTTCTTGAATACCTGATGCAGCCGCAGGTGATGGCCGATGTGAGCGATTACATCAATTACGCCAACAGCAACGCGGCAGCCACGCCTTTGCTCAATGCCAGCGTGCGAAATAACCCGGCGATTTATCCCGATGAAGACATTCGTCAACGGCTGTTCCCGCAGAAAACCCAGGACGCCAAAGACATGCGCGCCATGACGCGGGTCTGGAGCACGGTGAAGAGCGGGATTTGATCGTTCAATTATTCAGTTTGAGGTTTTTGTATGGCTACCCCAATTCAAAAAACGTTTACGGCGGCTGAAGAGGCTGCACTGGTCAAGGCCGACAAGGCTCACCACATGCACGGTTACCACATGTTCGACGAGCACGCCGAACAGGGCTCTCTGAACATCGTCGCAGGCGAAGGCACCTACATCTATGATACCCGGGGCAATCGTTTCCTCGATGCCGTGGGCGGTATGTGGTGCACCAATATCGGCCTGGGCCGCGAGGAAATGGCCTTGGCAATCGCCGATCAGGTGCGGCAACTGGCCTATTCAAACCCGTTTTGCGACATGTCGAACAACGTGGCCATCCAGTTGTGTGAAAAGCTCGCCAGCCTGGCACCTGGCGACCTCGACCACGTGTTCCTGACCACCGGCGGTTCCACCGCCGTGGACACCGCATACCGCCTGATCCAGTTCTATCAGAACTGCCGCGGCCTGCCTGAAAAGAAGCACGTCATCGCCCGTTTCAACGCGTATCACGGCTCCACCACGCTGACCATGTCGATCGGCAACAAGGCGGCCGACCGGGTGCCGGAGTTCGATTACGCCAACCCGCTGATCCACCACGTGTCCAATCCCAACCCGTACCGCGCACCGGACGGTATGGATGAGGCGCAGTTCCTCGAATTCCTGGTCAAGGAGTTCGAAGACAAGATCCTGTCGATTGGCGTGGATAAGGTCGCAGGCTTTTTCGCCGAGCCGGTGATGGGTTCTGGCGGGGTGATCATTCCTCCCAAGGGTTACCTCAAGCGCATGTGGGAAGTCTGCCAGCGCTACGACATTCTGTTCGTCGCCGACGAAGTGGTCACATCCTTCGGGCGCCTGGGCAAGTTCTTCGCTTCAAAAGATGTGTTCGACGTGCAGCCCGACATCATCACCACCGCTAAAGGCCTGACTTCGGCTTATCTGCCGCTGGGCGCGTGCATCTTTTCGGACCGCATCTGGAAAGTCATCGCCGAACCGGGCCAGGGCCGCTGTTTTACTCACGGCTTCACCTACAGCGGCCATCCGGTGTGCTGCACGGCGGCGCTGAAGAACATTGAAATCATCGAGCGGGAAAATCTGCTGGCCCATGTTGATGATGTGGGCGGCTATCTGGAACAGCGTCTGGGCACGCTGCGGGAATTGCCGCTGGTGGGCGATGTGCGCTGTCTGAAACTGATGGCCTGCGTGGAATTCGTCGCCGACAAACGCACCAAAGCGTTGTTCGCCGACGAGATCAACATCGGCGAGAAAATCCACGTGCGCGCACAGGCCAGGGGATTACTGGTGCGGCCGATCATGCACCTCAACGTGATGTCGCCACCGCTGATTCTTACTTATGCACAGGTCGACGAGATCGTCGACATCCTGCGCGAATGCATCCTGGAAGTGGCGGCCGAGCTTGAAGCGAGCGGCCAGTACTTCGGCCAATGACTTCATCCGTCAGGCTTTTACCAAGGGGATGCTCAACCGCTAGACTGCGGGGCATGAGCACACCAAACGACGAAACGCTGATCGCGATGCCCTTCGGGGCATTGCATAAATGGCATGGGGGAATGCGCGAGGCATTCGCCCATATCGACGAGCCTGACGCCCTGCAATATTTGGCGTCAGCCTTGGGGCAGCTGGTGTCCATCGAGTCGGTGATGATCAGCCTTGAGCGCAAGGACCGGGCGCCACAGTTGCTGCATCAGCGCGGTATTGCGGAGGAGTATCAGGTCTCGATTCTGGAACGCTATTTTTCCGGTGGCTATCTGCTCGACCCGTTCTGCCTGGCGGTGGAGCAGGGCTTGGCGCAAGGGTTCTATCACCTGGAAGAAATTGCGCCGGACAACTTCTTCGACAGCGACTATTACAAGGCTTATTACCTGAATGCGGGTTGTTCGGAAGACAGCTACTACATCGTCGATACGGGCAATGACACGAAGATTTCCGTCAGCCTCTATCAAGGCTTCGGCGGTGAATGCCTGCGGGTCGACCAACTGAATCTGCTGCGCGCCGTCGAGCCGCTGGTGCGCGAATTCGTCAGCGAATTCAGCCGGCGGGGCATGCTGCGCAATAGCGAGATCCAGTGCAGTAGCGATCAAGGCCTGCGCGATGATCTCAAGCAGCGGGTGCAGTTCGCCTTCGAACATTTCGGCAGCGACCTGCTCACCGAACGCGAACGGGAAGTGGCGCACATGGTGCTCCGGGGGCACTCGGTGAAATCCACGGCCAGCCAGATGAACATCTCGCCGGAGACCGTGCGCATGCACCGCAAGAATCTGTATCTGAAACTGGAGGTGGGTTCGCAGTCGGAATTGTTTGCGCTGTTTATCGAGTGGTTGCGCGGGCACTGAAAAATCTGAGCGTGTACGCATCCCCCGTAGGAGCGAGGCTTGCCCGCGAAGAGTCCAGCAAATTTAGCACTGATGGCGACTGACACTCCGCCTTCGCGGGCAAGCCTCGCTCCTACGGGATTGGTTGCGATCACGGAATTTGTGTGGGGCTTATTTGCGAAGTTGCGCCCGCAACCGTCGCCCGACCACATCCAGCACATCACAGCCATCGCGCAACGGGATGGCGCAGAGCAGGGCAAAGTCGCTGAGGATGAAGGATTCGCACTCGATCGAACCGCGCATGGACAGGTTTTCCAGTACCTGGGTGACGGCGCGGATTTGGTAGTTGGCGGCGTCCATCAGGATGTCGAGCGGTGCGTGGGTGTCGACGAAGAGGGTGGGCATTTCGGTGCAGTTGCTGGTCAATGCCATGAAGCGGTTGTCGGGGGACGCGGTTGGTTTTTCGTAGGGTGGATCGGGGTGAATGGTATTCATGGTTTTGAGCTCTCAAAAGTAATTGGAGCTGCCAAAAGCCTTTCCTACGGGCTAGGGTGGCAGCCATGTACGGGGTAGGAAATCGAGATCTGAGAGCACCTCTCGACCACGCCGAAGCGTGCCCGTACATGGCCACCGCGGCTGATCTTACGGACGCATTTGAACGGCCGCAAACCAGGCAATGACGCCATAGCGCTTTCAGATTCTGGAGGTTCCTACACCCCATCACTGAACTTCAGTGACCGCCAAAGACTATCGATGGAACGCCTTTGAAACCAGTTCACGCGGATCGCCGCAATTCGAAGGAAATGTCCGAAGACCTTGCCCAGAAATGTCCTAGGACCTGTGCAATTGATATCCGCAAAACATCGCGGTGGAGGGTAGGTAAGGCACATCGGGCATTGCCGACGATTAGGAAAAACAGAAATGTCCTACACCATTTGACGCTTGGATCACCCACAACCCCTATCGGAGTGAGCCTGCCCGCGATGGCGGTGTTGATTCACTCAAGAGTTCGAGTGATTGATGACATGGCCTGGCTGCGCATATAGATCAATACCCAGCGCATGAATCACTTTCAAAACAGTATTGAAACGTGGTTTTGCGCCTGGAGCGAAGGCCTTGTACAGGCTTTCGCGACCCATTCCGGAATCCTTGGCTACCTGTGTCATGCCGCGAGCCTTTACTACGTACCCGACGGCGCGAAGAAATTCCTCATTGTCACCATCCGCCAGCACCTGGGACAGGTATTCGCTGATGGCCTCATCGCTGTCGAGCAGCGTTGCCATATCGAAAGTCGTCAACGACTGGATCATGGTTAAACCTCCTTTGCCAATTTTTTGCACGTTTGATATCGGCGTTCTGTGATGATTTGTCGCCACCGGCCAGCAAGACAATGACGACAGTCTTGCGCATGGTGAAGTAAATCCGGTATCCGGCACCCACATCCACGCGCATTTCGGAAACTCCATCACCTACTGGCTTGATATCACCCAAATTCCCCGCACTAGCACGTTCAATGCGACGAGCGATGGCAACTCTTGCCCGCAAATCACGGATTGAGGTGTGCCATGCGGAGAAGATCGCTGTTTGCTGGACAAGATAATTCATTGCGCGACTGTATCCAAATGGATACGGGTGAGCAGTCAGACATTTCTTTGATTGCCGATGGTTTTTTCTGCGAAATGCGTGGGTTGGGTGGTTTGGCGAGGATCTACGGTAGGAGTGAGCCTGCTCGCGATGGCGGTAGCACATCCAACACTTCCACTGAATGTAATGGCCCTATCGCGAGCAGGCTCACTCCTACAGGGATGGGCGGTTGAACACAGCAATTGCGACCACCCAAAAAACTGTAGGAGCAAAGCTTGCTCGCGATAGCAGGGTGTCAGCCAACGATGATGTCGACTGGCACTCCGCGATCGCGAGCAAGCTTTGCTCCTACAGGTGGTTGTTGGTTGACCACAGGACTGTGGTCAACTAGATGGCCTGATCAGTCTTCGCGTTTGACTACCAAGGTCAAAATGTCATAACTGGCCACCAGCTCACCCAACTGGTTGGTGACTTCCACATCCCACGCCACCACACCTTGCGGAATCCCTTGGGGCTCTTTTTGCCCTGGTCGATCTTGCGTTTGCAGGTCAGGCGCGCCTGGATGGTGTCGCCGATGCCCACCGGGTTGATGAAGCGCAGAGTGTCCAGACCGTAGTTGGCCAACACCGGGCCTGGGGCTGGCGATACGAACAGACCCGCCGCAGCCGACAGCACGAAGTAACCGTGGGCAATACGCTTGCCGAATTGCGATTCCTTGGCCGCGATGTCATCGAAGTGCATGTAGAAATGGTCGCCGGACAGGCAGCCGAAGTTCACCAGGTCGGCTTCGGTGACGGTGCGACGGTGGGTCAGCAGCGACTCGCCGATCTGCAGGTCCTGGAAGAAGCGACGGAACGGATGCACCTCGGTTTCGATGACCTTGGCGCCGCGCACGTATTCGCCGGTGACCGCTGCCAGCATGGTCGGCGAACCTTGTACCGCCGCACGTTGCAGGTAGTGCTTCACCGCACGCAGACCGCCAAGTTCTTCACCGCCGCCGGCACGACCAGGGCCGCCGTGCTTGAGTTGTGGCAGCGGCGAGCCGTGGCCGGTGGATTCGCCGGCGCAGTTGCGATCCAGCACCAGCAGACGACCGTGCAATGCAGCGGCCACCGGAATCGCTTTGGCGGCGATTTGCGGATCTTTGGTCACCAGACTGGCAACCAGGCTGCCCTTGCCGCGTGCAGCCAGGGCCAGCGCTTCGTCCAGATCGTCGTACGCCATCAAGGTGCTGACCGGACCGAACGCTTCGATGTCGTGAGCGCCACCTTCGGCGTGCGGGTCGCGGGCCTGCAACAGGGTCGGGGCGAAGAACGCACCCTGGCTGACATTCTCGCCACGCGGCTCGAAACCGTCACGGGCGCCGAACAGCAGGTCGCTGCTCTGCAACAGGGCTTCCAGACGCTCGGTCACGTCTTTTTGCTGATCGTGGGACGCCAGCGCACCCATGCGCACGCCTTCCACCGACGGGTCGCCGACCACCACTTTGGCCAGGCGATCACGCAGGCGCGTGGCTACCGCATCGATGTGTTTGGCCGGGACGATGGCGCGGCGGATGGCGGTGCATTTCTGCCCGGCCTTGGTGGTCATTTCCCGGGCGACTTCCTTGATGAACAGCTCGAACTCTTCATCGTCCGGGGTCACGTCCGGGGCGAGGATCGCGCAGTTCAGCGAGTCGGCTTCGGCGGTGAACGGCACCGAGTTGCGAATCAGGTTCGGGTTGACCCGCAGCTTGGCCGCGGTGTTGGCGGAACCGGTGAAGGTCACTACGTCCTGGCCTTGCAGGCGATCGAGCAGGTCACCGGTGCCGCCGATGATCAGTTGCAGACTGCCCGCTGGCAGCAGGCCGGATTCGTCCATCAGGCGCACCACAGCTTCGGTCAGGTAGCTGGTGGCGCTGGCCGGTTTGACGATGCATGGCATGCCCGCCAAAAAGCTCGGCGCGAATTTTTCCAGCATGCCCCAGATCGGGAAGTTGAAGGCGTTGATGTGCACCGCCACGCCGCCGCGCGGCACCAGGATGTGGGTGCCGGCGAAGGTGCCCATTTTGCTCAGTTGCAGCGCCGGGCCTTCGTGGACGACGTTGCCCGATGGCAGCTCCCGCGAGCCGAGGCTGGCGTAGGTGAACAGCGTGCTGTTGCCGCCTTCGATGTCGATCCAGCTGTCGGCACGGGTCGCGCCGCTGTGATGAGAAATTGTGTAGAGCTGTTCCTTGCGCTCGCTCAGGTACATGGCCAGGGCTTTCAAGCGCTGGGCGCGTTGCTGGAAGTCCAGCGCCATCAGGCCGCTGACGCCTTGGCGGCGACCGTGTTCGATGGCTTCGGCGAAGTCCGGGCGCTCCTCATGGGTGCGCGCGATTTCATGGCCATCGATGGCGCTGCGCAGGATTTGTGCGCCTTGCTGGCCGATCCAGCGGCCGGCGATGAAACTTTGCAGGGTAGGGGCGTGGGACATGTTGGCTCCTGGAATCAAAATAATGAGGTTGTCGCAGGACAACCTGTAGGAGCGAGCCTGCTCGCGATGAAGGCCGGAACACCGCGGGGTGTCAGGTGTCCAGCGTTATCGTTGACGACCATCGCGAGCGTGCTCGCTCCTACAGGGAAAGCGGTGTTTCAGAGCTGATCGAAATCCAGCACAACCTTGTCGCTGATCGGGAAGGCCTGGCACGACAGCACGTAGCCGGCGGCCACTTCGTAGTCTTCCAGGGCGTGGTTGCTGTCCATTTCCACTTCGCCTTCGATGACTTTGCATTTGCACGTCGAGCACACGCCGGCCTTGCACGAGTAGGGCAGTTCGGCGCCCTGGGCGTTGCCGGCGTCGAGGATGCTCTGGCTGTTGCGCGGCAGGTCGAAGGCCAGGGCACGACCGTCGCTGATGACGGTGATCTGGCTGACGGCGGCATCCACCTGGCGGGCAGCCTCGCGGGCCTCGCGCTTTTGCTGGCTGCCAGCGGCGGCGAACAGTTCGAAGTGAATGCGATCCGACGCCATGCCCTTGGCCTTGAGGCTGTCGCGCACGGTCTCGGTCATTTCCTGCGGACCGCAGATGAAGGCGGCGTCGAGGGCTTTCACATCGAGCCAGCGGCTGAACAGCTGTTCGCATTTCTCGGCGTTGATCCGACCGTTGTACAGATCGACATCCTGCTGCTCGCGGCTGAACACGAAGATCAGGTTCAGGCGTTGCAGGTAGCGGTTTTTCAGATCTTCCAGCTGCTCGCGAAACAGCGCGCCGGAGCTGGAACGGTTGCCGTACAGCAGGGTGACGCGGCTGTGCGGCTCGGTTTCCAGGGTGGTCTTGATGATCGACAGAATCGGTGTGATGCCGCTGCCGGCTGCGACGGCCAGATAGTTGCCATGGCGAGTCGGGTCGAGCTCAACGCTGAAATGCCCGGCGGGCGGCATGACTTCCAGGCGGTGCCCAGCCTTGAGCTGTTCGTTGGCGAACGCAGAAAAACGCCCGCCCGCCACGCGCTTGACCGCGATGCGCAGTTCACCGTCGTTGACCCCGGTGCAGATCGAATAGGAGCGACGTACTTCTTCGCCATCCAGTTGCGTGCGCATCACCAGATGCTGGCCCTGGGTGAAGTGAAAACTGTCTTGCAGATCCTGCGGAATCTCGAAGGCGATGGACACCGCGTCACGGGTCTCGGTGCGCACGTCCTTGATGGTCAGGCTGTGAAATTTGCTCATTTTTGTTCTCCAGCTGGACGGCCGACGCCGCTCAGATGCACTTGAAATAGTCGAACGGTTCCCGGCAATCGACGCAGCGATACAGCGCCTTGCACGCGGTGGAGCCGAACTCGCTGAGCACCTCGGTGTGGGCGCTGCCGCATTGCGGGCAGACGATCACTGGGCTTTCACCGAGCAGGCTACGTTTGCTGGTGCTGCCCTCGGGCGGCGCGATGCCGTAGGCGCGCAGACGTTCGCGGCCGCTGTCAGTGATCCAGTCGGTGGTCCAGGCCGGGGTCAACTTGCGCTCCAGGCGTGGGGCGCTGAAGCCGGCGTGTTCCAGGGCGGCACGGATATCGCCCTCGATCACTTCGGTGGCGGGGCAGCCGGAGTAAGTCGGCGTCACCACCACATGCAAGTGGCCGGCCTGCCAGTCGAGATCACGGACGATGCCCAGATCGACGACGCTGACCACCGGCACTTCCGGGTCCATGACCTCGGCCAGGATCGCCCACGCGGCGGCAAGGTCCGACGGTTGTGCCGGCCGGGCGCCGACGTCGCTGGCGATCAGCTCACCAGGTTGCATCGGGGTACGCTCGTGGCAGGAACTGCATTTCGGCCAGCAGAATTCCCAAGTGTTCGGTGTGCAGGCCTTTGCGTGCATTCAGGTAGAAATAGCTCGGCGCGGCGGGCACGGGCAGGGTGGCGCTGGCGAAAATTTGGTTGACCTTGGCTTGCCAGGCGGCGGCGACTTGCGCGGTGTCCGGGGTAATGCCAGCGGCGCACAGGCGCTGTTCGCTGTCGTCGGCGCTAGTCAGTTCGACGGTGAAGCGCCAGACCTCGGGGATCGCCGCGAGCATGCGCTTGTGGCTTTCCTCGGTGCCGTCGCCCAGACGCTCGACCCACTCGCCGGAGCGGCGCAGGTGATAGGTGACTTCTTTCACCGCTTTGGCGGCGATTCCGGCGATGCGCTCATTGCTGGACTGGCTCAGGCCGCTGAGAACTTGCAGGTGCCAGGCGTCATACAGGAACTGCTTGAGGATGGTCACCGCGTAGTCGCCGTTGGGTTGTTCCACCAGCAGCAGATTGCGATAGGCGCGCTCATCGCGGCGGAACGCCAGGGCATCGGCATCGCGGCCGTCGTCCAGCAGTTCGGCGGCGTATTCCAGCCAGTTGCGCGCCTGTCCGACGAGGTCGAGGCCGACGTTCATCAGTGCCAGCTCTTCTTCCAGTGCCGGGGCCTTGCCGCACCATTGGCACAGGCGCTGGCCCTGGATCAGGGCGCTGTCGCCCAGGCGCAGCAGGTATTCGATCAGATCAGTCTTGTTGTCCATGGTCGACCTCACATGTGCCCGACTTCGGCGGGCAGCTCGTAGAAGCTGGCGTGGCGGTAAACCTTGTCGTCCGACGGATCGAACAGCGGGTCTTTTTCATCCGGCGACGAGGCGGTGATCAGCTTTGATGGCACGACCCACAGGCTCACGCCTTCGCTGCGACGGGTATAGAGCTCGCGTGCGTTCTCGATGGCCATGGTGGTGTCGGCGGCATGCACGCTGCCGACGTGCTTGTGGTTGAGGCCGTGCTTGCTGCGCACGAAGACTTCAAAAAGGGTCCACTCGGACATGACATTCACTCCACAGCTCCTACACAGGGTTTGTTGGGCCGGATCAGGCGGCGTTCTTGTTTTGTTTTTTGCGGGCGTGGGCGACGGCGGCTTCACGGACCCAGGCACCGTCTTCAATCGCCTTGCGGCGGGTGGCAACGCGTTCCTGGTTGCACGGGCCGTTGCCCTTGAGCACTTCGTAGAATTCGCTCCACTGGATCTCGCCGAAGTCGTAATGGCCGCTTTCGGCGTTCCACTTCAGGTCCGGATCGGGGCAGGTGCAGCCCAGCAGCTCAAGCTGCGGGATGGTCTGGTCGATGAAGCGCTGGCGCAGTTCGTCGTTGCTCTGGCGCTTGATCTTCCAGGCCATGGATTGCGCGCTGTTCGGCGAGTGTTCGTCGCTCGGGCCGAACATCATCAGCGACGGCCACCACAGGCGGTTGATCGCGTCCTGGACCATGTCTTTTTGCGCCTGATTACCGTGGCGCATCATGGTCAAAAGGATTTCGTAGCCCTGGCGCTGGTGGAAGCTTTCTTCCTTGCAGATGCGCACCATCGCCCGCGAGTACGGGCCGTAGGAAGTGCGCTGCAGCACCACCTGATTGACGATTGCCGCACCATCTACCAGCCAGCCCACCGCGCCCATGTCGGCCCAGTTCAGGGTCGGGTAATTGAAGATGCTCGAATACTTGGCCTTGCCGCTGTGCAGCTTGGCGATCTCTTCATCGCGGTCGGCGCCCAGGGTTTCCATGGCGCTGTACAGGTACAGGCCGTGGCCGGCTTCGTCCTGGATCTTGGCCATCAATTGCAGTTTGCG
Organism: Pseudomonas sp. ERMR1:02; assembly: GCF_002277815.1. Taxonomy (GTDB): domain Bacteria; phylum Pseudomonadota; class Gammaproteobacteria; order Pseudomonadales; family Pseudomonadaceae; genus Aquipseudomonas. Next base: position 79,081 of record NZ_NKJI01000022.1, on the reverse strand, counting down.
TTTGAGCGATGGCGCGCGGGTGACCCAGTTGCCTTCGGGCAGCATGCCGACGATTTCGGAGTGGGCGTGCTGGGAAATCTGCCGGATCAGGGTTTGCCGGTAGGCATCTGGCATCCAGTTCTTGGCTTCGATCTTGATTTCTGAATCGATTTTTTCCTGGAAGGCGCGTTCCTGTTCGGACATTTCCGACAGGTCTTTTATGCGCTTTACGCCTGTTTCTACGAGCTGTGCGTACATTTCGGGTCTCCGGCCTTGAAGCTATTCGAGGGCATGGAGAACTTTATAAGCGATACAGAAATTATTATCAAACATAAAATGACGTGTCGTATTTGTTTTTTGTATCGCTTCGGGGTTTGCGGCGGGCACGTTCCCCTGTAGGAGCGAGCCCTGCTCGCGAAAAATCCCCGGACAATGCGTTCATTCAGGCACCCCGCGTCATCATTGACGTCCATCGCGAGCAGGGCTCGCTCCTACAGGGGAGACACCGTTTCCTGTGGGAGCTGGCTTGCCAGCGATGGCGTCCTGAAAGCCGACCTGATATTCGCAGGTGCACCCAATCCACTGTAGGAGCGAGCCTGCTCGCGATTAACCTGAGATCGCTGCGGGGTATCAGGCATCCAGCGTCATCGTTGACGACCATCGCGAGCAGGCTCGCTCCTACAGGGTACGGTCTGCGCAAAACCCAAAAAAAACCCCGCATCAGCGGGGCTCAAAGGGGTGCAGCAGTCATGCTTTCGGACGTTTATCCACCACGTGGCAAGCCTTGCCCTCGGACCGCTTGATCGAATGGAAAGGCTGCAAAACGATCCGCGAACTGATCCCGATATACGTCTTGATGTGTTTGCTCAACTCGCCACAAACAGCCTTCTGCTGTTCATCGCTCAGGTGCTGATGCTCAGCCCTCAACTCCACATGCACATCAACGCTGTCCAGGTTGCCATTGCGATACAGATGAATCTCATAGCACTCGGCAAGTTGTTTGACTTTCAGCACTTGCTCCTCGATCTGCGTCGGGAACACGTTGACCCCGCGAATGATCAGCATGTCATCGCTGCGTCCGGTGATTTTGTCGATGCGCCGCATCGGCCGTGCGGTGCCCGGTAGCAGGCGCGTCAGGTCACGGGTGCGGTAGCGGATCATCGGCAGGGCTTCTTTGCTCAGGGAGGTGAACACCAGTTCGCCCATCTGCCCGTCCGGCAGCACTTCGCCCGTGACCGGGTCGATGATTTCCGGGTAGAAGTGGTCTTCCCAGATGGTCGGACCGTCCTTGGTTTCGGCGCATTCCATGGCGACGCCCGGGCCCATGATTTCCGAGAGGCCGTAGATGTCGAGGGCAGTGATGCCCATGCGCGCCTCGATGGCGCTGCGCAGTTCGGCGGTCCACGGTTCGGCGCCGAAGATACCCAGGCGCAGGGCCAGTTTGTGCGGGTCGATGCCTTGGCGCTCGATTTCATCGGCGATGTTGAGCATGTAGGACGGCGTGACCATGATGATGTCCGGCTGGAAATCCTTGATCAGTTGCACTTGCTTTTCGGTCTGGCCGCCGGACATCGGGATCACCGTGCAACCCAGGCGTTCGGCGCCGTAATGCGCGCCCAGACCGCCGGTGAACAGGCCGTAGCCATAGGAAATATGCACCTTGTCGCCACGACGGCCGCCAGCGGCGCGGATCGAACGGGCCACGACGTTGGCCCAGGTATCGATGTCGTTCTGGGTGTAGCCGACGACGGTCGGTTTGCCGGTGGTGCCGCTGGAGGCATGCAGGCGCACTACGTCGTGCATCGGTACGGCAAACATGCCGTAGGGGTAGTTGTCACGCAGGTCGGACTTGGTGGTGAACGGGAATTTCGCCAGGTCGTCGAGGGACTTGATGTCGTCCGGGTGCACGCCCAGCGCATCGAAACGCTGACGGTACAACGGCACGTTCTGGTAAGCGTGTTTGAGGCTCCAGCGCAGGCGTTCCAGCTGGTGCTGACGGAGCTCGTCGACGCTGGCGGTCTCCAGCGGGTCCAGCACGGGATCAAGCACGGATTGGGCAATTGGCATGTTCATGACTTCACTCGAATTGTTTTTGTGTTCCAGCCCTTTTGCGCAAGGGCTTTGAGTGCATGACCCAAGGATACCTCTCGGCTCCTCGGGAATCGCGGTTCTTTAACGGGATAGACGCTCGATGATCAGCGCGATCCCCTGGCCAACGCCGATGCACATGGTGCACAGGGCGTAGCGGCCATTGCGTTCCTCAAGCTCATGCAGGGCGGTGGTCACCAGTCGTGCGCCGCTCATGCCCAGCGGATGGCCCAGGGCAATGGCGCCGCCGTTGGGGTTGACCCGTGGATCGGTGTCGCTCAAGCCCAGTTCACGCAACACCGCCAGGCCTTGTGCGGCAAAGGCTTCGTTGAGTTCGATCACGTCCATGTCCGCCAGGCTCAGGTTGGCCAGTTCCAGCACCTTGCGGGTGGCCGGCACCGGGCCGATGCCCATGATTCGCGGCTCGACGCCGGCAGTGGCCATCGCCACGACGCGGCCACGGGCGGTCAGGCCATGACGTTTCGCGACGTCCGGGCTGGCGAGCAACAGCGCGCAGGCACCGTCGTTGACGCCGGAAGCGTTGCCGGCGGTGATGCTGCCGCCTTCGCGGAACGGCGTGCCCAGTTTGGCAAGCTGCTCAAGAGTAGTGTCGCCGCGCGGGTGTTCATCGTGCTCAACGACCTTGGCCGGGCCTTTGCGCTGCGGGATTTGCACTGCGACGATTTCCTTGGCCAGGCGTCCGTTGGCCTGGGCGGCCGCAGCGCGTTGCTGACTGCGCAGGGCGAAGGCGTCCTGATCGGCGCGGGAAATGTTGAACTGTTCAGCGACGTTCTCCGCAGTTTCCGGCATGGAATCGATGCCGAAGGCTTTTTTCATCAGCGGATTGACGAAGCGCCAGCCGATGGTGGTATCAAAAATCTCGGCCTGACGGGAAAACGCCTGCTCGGCCTTGCCCATCACCAGTGGCGCGCGGGACATCGATTCCACGCCGCCGACCAGCATCAGCCCGGCCTCGCCGCTGCGAATCGCCCGCGCTGCCGTGCCCACCGCATCCAGCCCGGAACCGCACAGGCGATTGAGCGTGGTCCCCGGCACGCTCACCGGTAATCCGGCCAACAGCGCCGACATGCGCGCAACGTTGCGGTTGTCTTCGCCGGCCTGGTTGGCACAGCCGTAGATCACATCGTCAACGCTGCTCCAGTCCACGTTCGGGTGACGGCGCAGCAGTTCACGCAGCGGCACCGCGCCGAGGTCGTCGGCGCGCACGCCGCTCAATACTCCGGCGTAGCGGCCGATCGGGGTGCGGACCGCGTCGATAATCAGGGCGTCATTCATTCGGGGTCTCCTGCGTCAGCACCGGGCCGCGCACTTTGTAGGATTTGCCGTGGAACAGGGCGATCAACTGGCCCTGCTGGTTTTCAATGCGTACGTCGTAGTTGCCGGTGCGGCCGGAGCGGCTTTGCTCGATGCAGTCGGCATTCAGCGTGTCGCCCAGGCGCGCCGGGGCGATGTAGTCGATGCTGCAACCGATGGCCACGGTGGCTTCGTTGTAACTGTTGCAGGCAAAGGCGAACGCCGAGTCGGCGAGGGCGAACAGGTAACCGCCGTGGCAGGTGCCGTGGCCCTGCAGCATGTCGGCGCGCACGGTCATGCCGACGCGGGCACAGCCTGGGCCGGCAGACAGCAGGCGCATGCCCATCGCCTGGCTGGCAGTGTCGCGCTGGAACAACGCTTGCGCGCAGTCGCTGGCCAGGTTCATCGCTTCGTGATTAGTCATGGAAAGTTCTCCCTTCGGCCACGCGGCGACGCAACAGCAGCGATGGCCGGTAGCGTTCTTCGCCGTAAGCGGCTTGCAGGTTGCCCAGTACATTGAGGATGTGTGGCAGGCCAACGGCATCGGCCCAGGCCAGCGGGCCTTGTGGGTAATTGACCCCGGCGCGCATCGCCAGATCGATGTCGGCGGCCGAGGCCACGCCTTGCAGCAGAGCGTCCGCCGCTTCGTTGGCAAGCATCGCCACGGTACGCAGTACGGCGAGCGCCGGGCTGTCGCTGAGCAGGCTGACCTTGAGTCCAACCCTTTGCAGCAGGGCGATACCTTGGTCGAGGGCCAGTGGATCAATGCCTGCCGCGTAGCTGATGGCAATGCGTTGGGCCTTGCCGTAATCGAACGCCAGATCCAGCAGAATCAGGTTGCGCAGTCCATCTTCCCGAGCCCGCTGACAGGCCATGCGTCCGTCGCTCAAAGCCAGCACCGCGTCGCCGACCCGCAGCAAACCGCGTCCATCACGCTCAAGGACTTCGACGCCTTGCTCGTGCAGGCGCCCAAGCAGGCCTTGGGCGATGCCCAAATCACCTTCGGCAACGCAAACATCTACATTCGCCGTACTGCTGGTTTCAGCCGCTTGCGGACGCTCGGCACCTTGGGCGTAAGAATAGAAACCCTGTCCGCTTTTGCGCCCCAGACGCCCACCGTCCACCAGTTCTTTCTGAATCAGCGACGGCTGGAAACGAGTGTCCTGGTAGTAAGCGTCGAACACCGAGCAGGTCACGGCATAGTTGACGTCATGGCCGATCAGGTCGGTCAGCTCGAAGGCGCCCATGGCAAAACCGCCGGCATCGCGCATCAGCGCATCCAGGGTCGGGCAATCGGCGGCGCCTTCTTGCAACAGGCGCAGGCTCTCGGCGTAGAACGGCCGGGCCACGCGGTTGACGATAAAACCGGGGGTGGAGCGGGTGTGCACCGGTTTTTTGCCCCAGGCCTTGGCGGTGTCGTACAGGCATTCAGCCAATGCCGGATCGCTGGCCAGACCCGAGACGATTTCCACCAGCGCCATGACCGGCGCCGGGTTGAAGAAGTGCAGGCCGAGCAGGCGTTGTGGACGATCCAGCTGCGCGGCGATGCTGGTAATCGACAGCGACGAGGTGTTGCTCGCCAGAATGCACTGCGCGCCGCAGATCCCTTCCAGCTGGCGGAACAGCGCGCGTTTGACTTCGAGGTTCTCGACGATGGCTTCGATGATCAGTTCGCAGTCGGCCAGGGCTTCGATGGCTTCCACGGCTTGCAGGCGTGCAATCGTTGCGCTGCGCGCCTCGGCGGACAGTTTGCCGTTCTCGACCCGTTTGCCCAGTTGCCGGTCAATGCCCTCGATGGCCTGGGCAGCAGCGCCGGGGCGATTGTCCAGCAGCAACACCGGATGCCCGGCCTGTGCTGCGACCTGGGCAATGCCAGCGCCCATGGCGCCGGCGCCAATCACGGCAATGCGCGCAGAAATATTCAGTGCGGTCATGACTCAGCGTCCCTTGAAGCTTGGGGTGCGTTTTTCCATGAAGGCGCCGACGCCTTCACGGTAATCCTCGCTGCGCCCGGCCAGGCGTTGCAGGTCGCGCTCCAGCTCCAGCTGTTCGTCGAAGCTGTTGCTCATGCTGGCGTTGAGGCTGCGTTTGATCAGCGCCAGGCCGTAGGTCGGTTGGGTGGCCAGGTGTTGCGCGAGCTTCAGCGCTTCGTCGCGCAGTTCGGCATCTTCCACGCAGCGATAGATCAGGCCCCATTGCTCGGCCTGTTCAGCGGTCAGGCGATTGCCGAGCAAGGCCAAAGCCTTGGCGCGGGCCATGCCGACCAGACGCGGCAGGGTCCAGGTGCCACCGGAATCGGGGATCAGGCCGATCTTGCAGAAGGCCTGAATGAAGCTGGCCGAACGCGCCGCCAGCACCAGGTCGCAAGCCAGCGGAATATTCGCGCCTGCACCCGCCGCCACGCCGTTGACCGCGCAAATCACCGGCATCGGCAGGTCGCGCAGTTGGCGGATCAGCGGGTTGTAGAACTTCTCGATGGACTCACCCAGATCCGGCACGGCACTGCCCGGCGCGACATTGCGGTCGCTGAGGTCTTGCCCGGCGCAAAAGCCACGGCCCTCACCGGTCAGCAGCAGTACGCGAACGTCCGGGTTCTGGCGCACCTGTTTCAGCGCTTCCTTCACTTCGCCATGCATTTGGGTGTTGAAGCTGTTGAGCTGGTCCGGGCGATTGAGGCTCAGCAGGGCGACCCCGGCCTCGATGGAAAACAGGATGTGTTCGAAGTTCATGGTCTTGGCGCTCTCTGAGAGGTCGTTCGAGTTCGGTGTTCGGGAGCCGGATTACTGGCCGACGAAGGTTGGCGTACGCTTTTCCTGAAACGCCGCGATGCCTTCATTGCGGTCGCGGGTGCCGGCCAGCACGGTGAAGGCGTGGCGCTCGAAACGCAGGCCGCTGGCCAGGTCGGTGTCCATGGCTTTGAGCAGCGCTTCCTTGGCCAGACGTACCGCCAGCGGGGCCTTGGCGGCAATGTTGCGGGCGACCTGCAGGGCGCGTTCGACGGTGAATTCCGGTTGTGTGACTTCGCTGACCAGGCCGGCGCGTTGCGCCTGGCGGGCATCGATCGGCTCGCCGGTCAAGACCATCTGCATGGCCATGGATTTGCCGACGGCGCGCAACAGGCGCTGGGTGCCACCGGCGCCGGGCATGATCCCGAGGTTGATTTCCGGCTGGCCGAAGCGCGCGTCTTCACCGGCGATGATGATGTCGGCGTGCATCGCCAGTTCGCAGCCACCGCCCAGGGCGAAGCCGTTGACGGCGGCGATCAGCGGTTTGCTGAAGCGGGTGATCGCTTGCCACGAAGCCTGACGCGGGTCATCGAGGATGCCGACCAGGTCGCGTTCGGCCATTTCCTTGATGTCGGCACCGGCGGCGAAGGCCTTGCGGCTGCCGGTGATGACTACGACGCGGGTGTCGGGATCGGCTTGGGCGGCGCTCAATTCGTCCGCCAGTTCATCCAGCAATTGGGTGTTCAAGGCATTCAACGCTTGCGGGCGCTGCAGGGTAATCAGGCGCACGCCAGACTCGATCATCTCGACGGCAAGGGTTAGAGGCATGGCGGATGCCCTCACGGTGCACGCTCGGCGGTGATGCCGGCTTGTTATTGGATCGGCCGCAGGGCCGGTTTTGCCGGAGTATACCTACAACATGATACGTAAAATCAACATAAAAAACGATTTAATGTGTCCTATTGTCCGGTTTCGGATTTTTCGAGATAGGCTGCGTGAGATGGGTGTTTAGGCTGTGAGTACTGATTTTACTGGCGTGAATGACAGTTTAAGTACGTGAAAAAGATCCCCTTGGAACGCGTCTATCAAGTGATACGCTTTTTTGTCTTTGTAATGATAAAAACGATGTGATACAAAATGAGTCAATATCGGCATCGCTTTGTGAAGGAACCTGCCCATGACCTGTTACTGCCTCGATGGCCTGACCCCGGTGATCGACCCCACCGCTTATGTGCATCCGTCAGCCGTCCTGATCGGTGACGTGATCATCGGTCCACATTGCTATGTGGGGCCATTGGCGAGCCTGCGCGGTGACTTCGGCCGGATCGTGCTGGAGGAGGGCGCCAACCTGCAGGACACCTGCGTGATGCACGGCTTTCCGGACAGCGACACCGTGGTTGAACGCAACGGCCACATCGGCCATGGCGCGGTGTTGCACGGTTGCCGCATCGGCGCCGATGCGCTGGTGGGCATGAATGCCGTGGTGATGGACAACGCACGCATCGGCCCGCGTTCATTTGTTTCTGCAGCAGCCTTCGTAAAAGCAGGTTTCGAATGCCCAGAGCAGTCGCTGGTCATGGGCGCGCCGGCCAGCGTCAAACGCAGCCTCAGTGATCAGGAAGTGGCGTGGAAACAGGCGGGCACCCGTGAGTATCAGGAGCTGGCCAAGCGTTGCCTCACGCAGATGCAGGTTTGTGAGCCGTTGACCGAGCCGGAGATTGATCGGCCGCGTATGAATGACAGAGGTTTGCGGCCCAAGGGCAATACCCTGTGAACATCGATCCCCTGTAGGAGCGAGCCTGCTCGCGATGGACGTCAACGATGACGCGTGCTGTCTGATACCCAGCGGTGCCCAATCGTCCATCGCGAGCAGGCTCGCTCCTACAGGTGGATGCGATTAACAGGCAGAGTTTCGGTATATTCCTTTTCTTTTTTTAGCCCGGTACGCCCATGTCGTCCCTGACACCCTTGAACCATCTGATCACACGTTTCCAGGAGCAGACGCCGATCCGCGCCAGCTCCCTGATCATCACCTTGTACGGTGATGCCATCGAGCCCCACGGCGGGACGGTCTGGCTCGGCAGCCTGATTCAATTGCTCGAACCGATCGGCATCAACGAGCGGCTGATCCGCACCTCGATTTTCCGCCTCACCAAGGAAGGCTGGCTGACCGCCGAGAAAGTCGGCCGTCGCAGTTACTACAGCCTGACCGGCACCGGTCGCCGGCGTTTCGACAAGGCATTCAAGCGGGTCTACAGCACCAGCATGCCGGCCTGGGATGGTTCCTGGTGCCTGGTGATGCTCTCGCAGTTGAACCAGGACAAGCGCAAGCAAGTGCGCGAAGAACTGGAGTGGCAAGGTTTTGGTGCAATTTCGCCGATGGTGCTGGCCTGCCCGCGCAGCGACCGTACCGATGTCAACGCGACCTTGCTCGATCTCGGCGCCCAGGAAGAAACCATCGTCTTCGAAACCACCGCCCAGGACGTACTGGCCTCAAAGGCCCTGCGTCTGCAAGTGCGCGAAAGCTGGAACATCGAGGAGCTGGCGACCCATTACAGCGAATTCATTCAATTGTTCCGACCGCTCTGGCAAGCGCTTCGCGAGCAGGAAAACCTGCAGCCTGCCGATTGCTTCCTGGCGCGGATTTTGCTGATTCACGAATACCGCAAACTGCTGTTGCGCGACCCGCAACTGCCGGACGAATTGTTGCCCGGCGATTGGGAAGGTCGAGCCGCCCGCCAGTTATGCCGCAATATTTACCGGTTGATCTACGCCAAGGCCGAGGAATGGCTGAACAGTGCACTGGAAACCGCAGACGGACCGTTGCCGGACGTGGGCGAGAGTTTTTATCGACGCTTTGGCGGGTTGAAATAACCCGCAGTCGTACCAGGAGAATTACTGTTCAGGAGAACCGTTGGATTGACGTAGACAATAAAAATAAGCCTGCGTGAGGCCTGCCATGATTTCTACAAACGCACAGCGCCAGGATGGGTTCGATCAGTGGATCCATCAGATCAATCAGATCTGTGGCGCCTTCAACGCACAACCCCTGGGCGCGGGATTTGCCGGGCAGATCCGCGAATATCGCAGCGATGCGCTCAAGCTCAGCTTCGTCGATGTCTGCCAGGCGCGGCTGTACCGCACGCCGCAGGAAGTCGCGGCAGGCGAGGGCGGCAAGTACTTCGCGGTGTTCCAGCTCGATGGCACGGCGGGCATGGCCCAGGGTGACGACAGGGTGTTGCTGTCGGCCGGTGACATCACGCTGATCGATGCCTCGCGGCCCAGTGACTTCACCTATAGCGAAAACTCCCGGCAATTGTCGCTGATCCTGCCGTATCAACTGGTGGAGCAGACTCTGCGCTTCAACCAGGTCAAGTGCGGCCACCGGATCGCCGCGACATCGCCCATCGCCATGCTTTCGCACCGCCTGGTCCTCGATGCCACACGTCAGCCAGACCTGAGCCGGCAGGAAAGCGAAGCGACTCTAGAGGCGATTGTCAGCCTGCTGCGTCCGGCGATCAGCCCGACCGACGATTGCACGGATCTGCACGAGCGCACCTTCCGCAAGACCCTGAGCTTCATCGACCAGCATATTCGCTCCGAAGAGCTGTGCCCGGAATGGCTGGCGCGGGAAGTCGGCATGTCCACCCGTGGCCTGTACCGGATGTTTGCCAGGAAAGGCCTGGTGGTGGCGCGCTACATCAAGAATCGTCGCCTGGACCTGTGCGCCGAATCCCTGCGCCAATCGGGCAAGGAACAGAAACTGTCGGTGCTGGGATATTCGTGGGGGTTTTCCGATTCGAGCTACTTTTCCACAGCGTTCAAAACGCGCTTCGGCATTGCGCCGGGGGAGTACCGCAAGCAGCATGCCTGAGATTTTGCATACACAATAAATCACCCTGTGGGAGCGAGCCTGCTCGCGAAAAAACCAATGGCACCGCTGGGTATCTGGTTCTACGCGTTATCGTTTACGACCATCGCGAGCAAGCTCGCTCCTACAGGGGTTGTGTGTTCATCCATAAATTTCAGGCACCGTTTTTGAGCAATTGGCTGAACGCCTCCAGCTCACTTTTCTCCAGGTCCGAAACCAGCACGAAGCGCATGTGGTTTTCTTGCCAGGACACCACGTTAAAGCCTCGGATCGATTGACTCTGCCGCGGTTTGTCGGCCTCCGGCGTGGGCAGGATAAACACATTGATAATGTGCTTGGCCCGGCCGTAACTCAGGGCTGCCGTGGTCTGGTGTTGCAGATAATCCAGGCGCCCGCCCAACAGGGGAAAGCCCTGCGCCGTGTAATCGAATACCGGTGGCGAGAAGTCGAGTTTGCCGGTGAACCAGGGTTTCACGGTATGGCGGTCGGACGAAACCACATCGTTCAAGTGCTCGCCCATCAACGAGCGGACATGGCTGGAAACCGCCTCATCCATCAACGGCTGTTCGCTGGCCGGCGTTACCACAAAAAGTACCACTGCCAAGGCCATCGCCGTCGCTGAGAACACCGGTGCGAACCATTTTCGCCAACGTTCGACGGCACGGGGCGCTGGGGCTTCAGCGGGGAACACACTGGCAGTCAACGACGCCGGCGCCGCGTAATACGGCGCCCTCTGCTTCACACCGATCATAAGCAGTCGCGCCTGATCATGCAGCCGCGCGCACTCGGCGCACCCGTCCAAATGCCCGGCCACATCCGCCGCCGTCGCAGGATCGAGTTCCTTGTCCAGATAGCCATGCATCAGCGTCTGGCAAACCGTGCAGTCGAGTTCATTCATGATCGTGCAACTTCAGTAGTTCGAGCTTGAGCATGGCGCGAGCCCTGGCCAGTCTCGACATGACGGTACCGATGGGGATGTCGACCACCAGGGCGATGTCCTTGTAGGGCATGTCTTCGAGCTCCTTCAGAACAATCACCTCGCGAAACACCGGAGGCAGGGCGCGCAGGGCTTGCTGGATCAATGCCGCATTTTCCGTGTGAATGGCCAGCAGTTCCGGGGTCTGGCTGTGGCTCGGCGCCCCGTTGTCTTCCAAATATTCATCGCCTAAAGCGACCCAGTGACGGCCCGCCGAAGCCTTGAGCCAGGTGAAGCTTTCGTTGCGCACGATCGTGAGAAACCAGGCTTTGGCATTGCCGTCGGCGAAGCGCTGCGAAAACCTGAAGGCGCGCAAGGCGCTTTCCTGCACGACATCGTGCGCTGCACTGTCGTTGCCAGTGAGCCAGCGCGCGAGGTTGTAGGCGGCGTCCAGGTGGGGCGCAAACAGTTCCTCAAATCGCTTCATAGTGGTTCCCGCACTGTCCCACCTCTATAACCGTTGCGAGTTGCCTTTTATTCCCTGGAAAAAATATTTTTTCGACAGGGAATAAAGACCCGCCTCACCCGGTTTTATCTCATGTCAGCTGCATCACTGTAGTTCGCCTGCGAGGACAAACCGATGGACATTCATGCAAAACACCAACGACGCGTCGATGGCCCCTTGAACCCGGACCGCCGCACACTCCTGAAATGTTCGGCGTGGGCCGGTGCGGGGGTGATCTGGGCCTTGTCTGGCGGCATTCCCCGCGCTTTCGCGCTGGATGACGCGGGTAATGTGACCGACCCCAAGGCATTGGCCAGCACCTTCCACTTCGTGCAGATCAGCGACTCGCACATCGGGTTCAATAAAGAGGCCAACCCGGAGCCGCTGAAGACCTTGCAGGTGGCCATCGACAAGGTCATTGCGCTGCCGAAACGGCCGTCGCTGATCCTGCACACCGGCGATATCACCCACCTGTCCAAGCCTGCGGAGTTCGACACAGCCGCACAGATGCTCAAAGGCCTGCCGTCCACGGTGCACTACGTGCCGGGCGAGCACGACACCCTCGACGAGGGCGGCGGCAAGCTCTACCTGGAACGTTACGGCAAGGGCACCAAAGGCAATGGCTGGTACAGCTTCGACGACCACGGCGTGCATTTCATTGCACTGGTGAATGTCTTCAACTTCCAGGCTGGCCATGAAGCGACTCTGGGCGCCGATCAACTGGCGTGGCTGGCCGATGATTTGCGTGCGGTGACGAGCAGTACGCCAATCGTTGTGTTTACCCATATTCCGTTGTGGACGATTTACCAGCCGTGGGGGTGGGGCACCGAGGATGGCGACCAGGCCATTGCCATGCTGCGCAACTACGGTTCGGTGACGGTGTTGAACGGGCATATCCATCAGGTCATCCAAAAGGTCGAAGGCAATATCACCTTCCACACCGCCCGAGGCACGGCTTATCCACAACCCGCACCGGGTACGGCGCCGGCACCGGGGCCGATGACGGTGGCGGCGGATCAACTGCGCAATTATCTGGGGATCACCGATGTACGGGCGACGCAAGGTGATCATCCGCTGGCGTTGATTGATTCGACACTGGTTTAGGGGAGGGGACCTGATGAAAACGCGACTGTTGGCCGTGATTTGCCTGATGCTGTCGATGCCGGTGTGGGCTCAGGAAGTGAAAATCGATATCAAGGAATTCATGTTCGGGCCCAAGGATATGACCGTGGCCGTGGGCACCAAGGTGACGTGGGTGAACGACGACCAGATCCCGCACACGGTGGCGGAAACCCACAAGGTGTTTCGCTCGGGGGCGCTGGATACGGGTGACAGCTATTCCTGGGTGTTCAACACGCCGGGGGAGTTTGAGTACTTTTGTGCGCTGCATCCGCAGATGATCGGGAAGATTGTGGTCACTCAATAAACCGAAAACCGGCTAACCCCTGTAGGAGCCAGGCTTGCCGGCGAAGGCGTCCGTGAGATCGCCTTCGCCGGCAAGCCTGGCTCCTACATTGTTGCGTTGCGTTCCAATACATTATTTTGGTGAATTGAGGTTCAACGTCGGCGTTTCATCGAAGAAGTTCCACGGTTTCAACAGCACATGCACCCACTCGGTCGGCATGATCGGCCACTCTTCAGCCCGGGCGATGTGGGTGGTACCGGTGGTCAGCCAGACCACATCGTCGGTATTTTCGATGGAGTGGTTATCCTGAGTGAACTGCCCCAGGCCCGAGTCTTTGTCCGAGCGATTCGGGTATTTGCCTTCCGGGTACTTCTCTTCGGGGTTGTATTGCGTCACCCACAGTTGCTTGTCCATGAAACTCAGGCGGTGGTAGAGCCATTCGTCCTTGCCGAAGTTGGCGCCCTTGGCCACCGGGTGCGTGCCGCCGGCATACGGAATCAACTGATAGGAAACCGGGTTGCCGACCTTGTTTTCCTTGCTGAAGTTGGTCAGCAGGCGCACGGTCGACGGGTCAAATTTCTGCGCGGCCTGTTGTTCGGTACTGACCACTTTGGTTTCGGTCTGCATGGTGCTGGTGCGGGGCCCGCCACGGTCGTTCGGGGCGATCACCGGGTTCACTTCCACCAGTGAGTTGCTTTCGCCGTCCACATCCATGTCCAGACGGAAGTTGTAGATGTGCTGGTGCGTGGTGCCGACGATGTTGTGATCGAGCAGGGTGCCGTAGCGTGTGTCTTCCTTGGCGGTTTCTTCATGCATGGTTTTCGACTTCACGCCTTTGACCGCTTCGATACCGGTGGCGCCGGCGTCGATGCCGATGGTGCCGTTCTGCTGGAAGACCCAATCGAAGATGTAGTCGTAGTTGCCGACGGTGCTGATCCAGCGCACCACCAGTTCACGTCGCTCGGTGCTGAGGTTGGGCTGGCCCATTTCCTGGTGTTTGTACTCAGGTCCCGCATAGCGCTCGAACACTGCCATGGCGCGTGGAATCGCAGTCGGTGCGCCGGTGTAGTCGGCGATGGTGGCGTCCAGCAGGACGGCGTTTTGCGGGGCGTCTTTGCCGCGGGCGATGGGTGAGGTCAAGGTGCCCATGCCGTAGTCGCCGGAATCGAGGTAAGCCTTGAAGTACCAGCCGACATCGGGATCGCCGTAAGGCACAATCATGCCGCCCAGCGAGCCCTCGTACATGATTTTGCGTTTCTTGCCCTTGTCGTCATAGGTGACGGTGGACAGGATCGGACCGACCCGCGAATCGAGACGGACGTGGAAGTCCCAGTTCTGCCAGTGAATGCTGTTGCCGGTGATGGTGTAGTTCTTGCCCTCGGGCTCGGTGATCTCCAGCGGCTTGACCGCCACGCCCTTGCGGCCGCGCCCGTCATACGGCGTCGGCTTCATCGGCACCGGAATCAGCGCTTCGTCTTCGATCTTGATCAGCTTCTTCTGTTCCAGATCGACAATCGCCACCAGGCCTTCGATCGGGTGAGCCCAGTAGTTGCCGTCATCGACATTGAGATAGCTGACAATTTTCAGCAGGCGTTTGTCCTGCGCCAGGCCGTCCTTGCCGTCGAAGTAGCCGACAGTCAACGGCGTGGCCACGACTTTTTTCACGTCGTTGATGCCGCGCTTGGCCAGGGCCTGTGCGTACTCCGGGCTGGTCTCGACGGCAGTTTGCACGGTGGCGAAGTCGTCCAGCAGGACCATGCCGTGGGCGCCTTCAATCGGCGCCCACGACGTGAGTTGTTTGCTGTCCAGATCCACCAGCGCTTCGATCACATGCTTGCCGTCCAGCACCACGATACTGGCCTGGCGAGGCTGAGCGACGTTTTGCCCGGTGTAGACGAAGTTCCAGACCTGGTCCTTCGGCGGTTCCTTGACCGAGACTTCGGTGAAACGGAAATCGGGTTTGTAGTGCTCGGACTTCTTGACGATGTCCACCGCGGCAGTGATTTCGTCCGCGCTCAACGGGTTGAGCGGGTTAGGCCGGGTTTCCACGACAAAGGTCGTGTCCAGGCCGGACTGGAACACCTGGTTGATGAAGTCCTTGGACATGAATGCCGTCTGGCCCTTGAACACCACCGGCACCGTCAGCTCCATGCGCTTGCCGTTGAGCATGGCCACTTTGCTGTTCGGCTTGACCTTGAGGTAGACCCCGTCCTTGGCGATGGTAAACAGGTTGGCGTAGTCGTCCCATTTCACCGTGGCGCCAAACTCCTCAAGGCCCGCTTGCAGCGGCACCATCTCGGCGTGACCGCCGTGGGCCTGGGCATTGCCCGCCCAGTAAGGCAGGCCGAGTGTGCCCAGGGTGATGGCCAGCGCGAGCCGGGCAAGGGGTTTTCTGTAACGTGCCTTTCTGTTTGTTGATGCAGGGGAGGTGGACATTCTGGGTTCCTTCGAAAAGCCGGTGACTGGCATACCCGCACTTTGCTACAGCCGGTGAATGGCTGCATTGGAATTGCTGCCAAAATCCTTTGCATCTGTGCCTGATTGACGTAGTGGAGCGATGTTGTTGCTGATTTTGCTAGTTGTCGTACGACTATTTTTTGCTCATCACTCAGTTTCAAGCGCTGGCAAATAAGCGTAATTAGGCAAATTTTCTTGAATTTTTGCCTGTTGGTTACGTTATTCAACGAGATCCCGCATTTTTCGAGCGGTAAAGCTGATCAGGTAAAAAGGGTTTTTTATTGACGTGCCGTACGGAGATAGCTATAAATTCAACAAGTCATATGACGACGTATGACGAAAGAGATTGAACTTCTAAAAATAAAAAGAGCGTCGACCCCACCATGAATCTGAACGAGCCCATCACCGCGCAACGCGTCGGCCAGTCTGTCGGTAAATATCGATGGACCATTTGTGCGTTGTTGTTTTTTGCGACCACCGTCAACTACCTGGACCGCCAGGTACTCAGCCTGTTGGCGCCGGATCTGTCGAGGCAATTTGGCTGGAGCAATACCGACTACGCCAACATCGCCGCGGTCTTCCAGTTCACGTACGCGATTTCCATGCTGTTCGCTGGCCGGGTAGTCGACAAGATCGGCACCAAGGCAGCATTTGTGGCGGCGATCTGCATCTGGTCGACCGGCGCGGTAATGCACGCTTTTGCCGAACCCATGGGCGAGGGCATTGCGGCCATATCCGGCGCGCTCGGCATCGCGGTCATCCCGGTCTCGATCGCCGGCTTCATGCTGGCGCGCGCCGTGCTGGCGGTGGGTGAGTCGGCTAACTTCCCGACCGCGATCAAGGTCACCGCTGAGTATTTCCCGAAGAAGGAGCGCTCCTTCGCCACCGGTATCTTCAACTCCGGCGCCAACGTCGGGGCGATCCTGGCGCCGATTTCCGTGCCCCTGATCGCTGCCATGTGGGGCTGGCAAGCTGCATTCATCGTGATCGGCATGCTGGGCTTCATCTGGATGGGTGTATGGCTTGCGTTGTACGAAAAGCCGGAACGGCAGAAACGCCTGTCGGCAAGCGAACTGGCGCACATCCGCAGTGATCTGGACGCCAGCGCCGCCGTGTCGACCGGTGTTGGCAAAAAGGTATCGTGGTTCAAACTGCTCAAATACCGTCAGACCTGGGCGTTCGCCTTCGGTAAATTCATGACCGATGGTGTGTGGTGGTTCTTTCTGTTCTGGCTGCCGACTTACCTGTCGGAGCAGTACGGCCTGAAAGGCGCAGCCATCGTCCTGCCACTGACCGTTCTGTACAGCATGACCATGGTGGGTAGCATCGGCGGCGGCTGGTTCCCCAGCTACTTCATGGCACGTGGCGACGCACCGTATGACGGTCGCATGAAAGCCATGCTGGTGATCGCGGTATTCCCGCTACTGGTGCTGTTGGCGCAGCCATTGGGCCACATCAGCTACTGGGTACCGGTATTGCTGATCGGGATCGGCGCGTCGGCGCATCAGGCCTGGTCATGCAACATCTTCACCACCGTATCGGACATGTTCCCGCAAAAAAGCGTCGCTTCCGTGGTCGGCATCGGCGGTATGGCCGGCGGATTGGGCGGCGTGCTGCTGACCAAGCTCGGGGGCTGGGTGTTTGACTACTACAAAGCGGTCGGCGAAATCCGCACCGGCTACATGATCATGTTCGCTATCTGCGCAGTGGCGTATCTGCTGGCGTGGAGCGTGATGAAGATGTTGGTGCCGCGTCACAAGGAAATTACTGATTTGTGAGTGACGGCTTTCATGGCGTGTCCAGGCTGTAGCCGGACTTGTCTGTAACCTTTCGGATTGAACGAGGCCGCTGAGCAATCAGCGGCCTTTTGTTTGCGCCCTGTGTTACGAACACCGCACCCCCGCACCTCGCACCCCAATGTGTTTTTTGGGGACGTCAGCCGACGTGGCCGGTTACCTGGGCGCATAGCCTTGTCAGTTGTTCGGCCAGATCGATTACGCGGCGTGGTGCATCGGGGCGCAGGTGTAGCGCGATTTCCAGTGCCGACAATTCGGCGAAGGATTCGGCCACGCTCAACCGTCGGTGACCGGGCAGTGCAAGTCGCGAGGGGAGCACGCTGACGCCAAGACCATCGGCGACTGCCGAGCGGACACTCGCCAGGCTCGCGCTGCTGTAGCCGATGCGCCAGCGTCGGCCGGCGCTCTCGAGCGCGTGGATCATTTCATCGCGATACAAACCGCCGACCGGAAACACCACCAGTGGCAACGGGTCGCGCTCATAGGTCGGCTCGCTGAGGCTGTCGAACCAGGCGAGCGGTTCGGGCCAGGCGGCGTGCCCCACAACCTGTCCCGGGCGCTGTTTGATCAGTACCAGGTCGTAGTCACCTGCACAAAACTGCTGCCAGAGCGTGTTGCTCAGCCCACTGCTGATCTCAAGCCTTATCGTCGGGTGCGCGCGCGCGAAGGCGGCAAGCGTCGGTGTCAGCAAGTCTGACGCGAAGTCTTCTGGCACGCCGATATGCACCTCGCCCTGTGCGTGGCCCTTGCGTAAATCTTCCACCACCTCTTCCATCAGCCCCAGAAGGCGCCGCGCATAGCCGAGCAAGCGCTCGCCGTCCTCGGTGGTGACAACGTAGCGCCCGCTGCGGTTGAGCAACTCGCAGCCGAGTTGCTCCTCAAGTCGCTTCAACTGTTGGCTGATGGTCGACTGGCTCAGATGCACGCGTTCACCGGCACGCGTGAAGCTACCGCTCTCTACTACCGCGACGAAACTCTTGAGCAGCAACGGATCGATAAGCGTCGAAGTCATTACATTCTCCACTAATTGTCATTCGAACATTTAATTTCCGAATAATAACACTGGCTCTTAATCTTGCAGAAAGCCGCTGATGCGGCCTATTGACCACAATCCCCAAGGTAAATGTGATGACAAGTGACGTGACGCAGGCGCAGGAGATGCTGCCAATCCCGAAGCCGCACCGGCGGGATAGAAGTGCGCGCCATGACTGACCGCGGTTCGGTTTGCGTCGCGACGGGCATGTCGCGCACGGGCGAGGTGTCACTGGCTGCACTGGCGCTCCTGGTGCTACTCGGCTTGAATTTGCGGCCATTCCTGACTTCGGTAGGGCCAGTGCTTGATCTGGTTCGCGCCGACATTGGCCTCAATTTTCGTGCCGCCGCGATGCTGACCACCTTGCCCTTCGTGCTGATGGGCCTGATTGCCTTCATTGGTATCGGTGTCGCACGTCGCTTCGGCGAGAGGCAGGCACTGGCCGGCGCATTGTTGCTCTTGATGCTCGGGTGCGCGTCACGCGCCATGGTCAAGGATGGAGCGCAGTTGATCGCCGGCGCCGGTATCGCCGGCACCGGCGTGGCCCTGATCCAGGCCTTGATACCGGGTGTCGCCAAACGTTGGTTTCCTGAACGGATAGCGATGGTGATGGGGCTCTACTCGGCAGCATTGGTCGGCGGCGGGGCGCTTGGTTCGCTGGCAAGCATGTGGCTCCATTCATATGGTGGCTGGAGGTTAGGGCTTTCCATATGGGCGTTGCCAGCGCTGGCTGTGCTTTTGCTTTGGCTGGTGTGCGCGCCACGCACATCGCCGATAGCAACTTGCGGACCGGCACCCGTCCTGACCGGCAGCTTCTTCAAGAATCGGCGTGCGTGGCAGTTGGCCGCATACTTTGGATTCACCAATAGCGGCTACTCAAGCCTGGTGGCATGGCTGCCTTCTTTCTACCAACAGCAGAACATGGGCCTGCAGGCCTCGGGCAATTTGCTCGCGTGGTTGGCAATGTTCCAGGCGACAGCGGCGTTCGCGATGCCGATGCTGGCCCGCCGTAGCGCTGACAGGCGCGGTGCCTTATGGCTGACGATAGCACTGCAGGCAGCGGGCTTCGCCGGCTTCGCGCTTGCCCCCAACGCAGCGCCGTGGTTGTGGGTCGCACTTGCCGGTTTCGGCCTCGGCGGGTTCTTCTCGCTCAGCCTGATTGTCAGCCTCGATCACTTGTCCGGCGCGCAAGCGGCCGGCGCCTTGGCGGCCTTCGTTCAGGGTATTGGTTTCTTGCTCGCATCGAGTGCTCCCTGGTTAATCGGCTGGCTGCGCGACTCCGGCGCAAGCTTCATCACTGGCTGGTGGTTGCACGTCGGGGTGCTCGCGGCGATGGCGGTGCTGACGGTCAAGTTCGCCCCGGCGACTTACCGACGCAGCATGCAAGGGGTGTGATGAATGTCAGACAGTGCAGGACCGAGGTCTTTTGTAGGAGCAAGCTTGCTCCGGGCGGCGTTCCGACGATGGTCGTTAACGATTACGCGTGTTTACTGGTTAAACACGGTGCTCTCAAGTACATCGCGAGCGAGCTCGCTCCTACAGGGACCGGTGTTACATACAGGATCAGCCATTTTTAAACCCACAATACCCACGTGCTTACGGAGAATAATATGAAGAAGCTCGCAGTTTCAGTTGTTCTGGCCTTGGCCGCCAGCGGCGTCTACGCGAAAGACTTGCAAGTCATTCGCTTCGGCGTTGACCCCACTTACGCCCCTTTCGAGTCGAAGGCGCCCGATGGCACGCTTGTAGGCTTCGATATCGATCTTGGCAACGCGATCTGCGAAGAGCTGAAGGTCAAATGTGTATGGGTCGAGAACTCCTTCGACGGAATCATCCCCGCGCTGAAAGCCAAGAAGTTCGACGGCATTCTTTCCTCCATGAGTGTGACTGAGAAACGTCAGGCGCAAATAGCCTTCTCCGACAAGATCAGTAATGTCCTGCCCCGTCTCATTGCGAAAAAAGGCTCCGTTCTTCTGCCAACAGCCGAGTCACTTCAAGGGAAGCGTGTCGGGATCGAGCAGGGCTCCACGCAGGAAACCTACGCCAAGACTTATTGGGCGTCGAAAGGCGTCACCATCACGACCTACCAGAACCAGGACCTGGTTTACCAGGACTTGATTGCAGGCCGCCTGGATGCATCGCTGCAATCTTCAGTCCAGGCCGATCTAGGTTTTTTAAAAACCGAGAACGGACGTGATTTTGCTTTTGCCGGCCCGGAGTTGCGCGACCCAAAAACGCTCGGTGTGGTGCGGGGATTGGTTTGCGCAAGGAAGACAATGTTCTTCGCGAACAGATCAATGGGGCGCTCGCCGAGATTATCAAGGACGGAACTTACCAGGCGATCTCCGATAAATATTTCTCCTTTGATGTTTACAACTAAGGGATCTCAAGTTCTAGGCAGTCATTCGGCCTGAATGTATTCGAGTCATTTGCGAATCCATGCTTTTGCGGCATTCAATAACAAGAAAAACAAGACTGAATAAGATAGGCAGCTTCGGCTGAGCTTTCGTATTCAAGGAGAATGTAATGTCCTTGGTAGACTATGGGCCGCTGATCGCGAGTGGCACCTGGATGACACTAAAGCTGGCCATATTATCGCTGCTGGCCTCAGTAGTGATTGGTTTGGCAGGCGCCAGTTCCAAGTTGTCAGCTAACCGGGGGCTGCGCAATATTGCGACCCTCTATACCACGCTGATCCGCAGTGTTCCTGATCTAGTGACCATGCTGTTGCTGTTCTACAGCATTCAGATACTGCTCAATCACGTCACCGAAGGCTAGGAATGGATCAAATTGATATTGATCCCTTCGTCGCGGGTGTAGCGACGCTCGCGTTTATCTACGGTGCTTATTTCACCGAGACCTTCCGCGGTTCTTTCCAGGCAGTCCCGCGCGGTCAGATAGAGGCGGCCATGGCCTACGGCCTCAGCCCATGGCAGGGGTTCTATCGTGTTCTATTCCCGCAAATGATGCGTTTTGCCTTGCCTGGTATTGCCAACAACTGGCAGGTCATGATCAAGGCGACCGCACTGGTGTCCATCATCGGTCTGTCCGATATCGTCAGGGTTACCCAGGATGCCGGCAAGAGCTCTATGCAACTGTTCTATTTTACCGTGATCGGTGCGCTGATTTATCTGGTCATTACCACTGTCTCAAACGGCGTCTTGATATGGCTTAAGCGTCATTACTCTGTCGGAATTCGGGAGGCTGAATTGTGATAGCTATTATCCAGGAATATTGGCAAGCGTATTTGTGGTCCGACGGCGGTAACTTTTCCGGTCTGGCAATAACCTTGTGGCTGCTGGTGCTGTCGATCGCGATTGGCTTCGTGCTTTCGGTGCCGCTGGCCGTGGCTCGCGTGTCAAAAAACCGGTTTGTCCGACTTCCGGTCTGGTTTTACACCTATGTGTTTCGTGGCACGCCGCTCTATATACAGCTGTTGATCATCTACACCGGTGTATACAGCCTGAGCGTGGTGCGCGAGCACGAATTCCTCGACATGTTCTTTCGCGAGGGCTTCAATTGTACGGTGCTGGCGTTCGCGCTCAATACCTGCGCCTACACCACGGAAGTCTTCGCAGGTGCGATCAAGTCGGTGCCGTACGGCGAGGTAGAGGCGGCCCGAGCCTTCGGCCTGTCGAAGTTCAATCTGTACCGCCGCATCATCCTGCCCTCGGCGCTGCGTCGCGCACTGCCGTACTACAGCAACGAAGTGATCATGATGCTGCATTCGACCTCGGTGGCGTTTACCGCCACGGTCCCCGACCTTCTGAAGGTTGCCCGCGACGTCAACTCGGCGACCTACGCGTCGTTCGAGGCCTTCTTCATCGCCGCACTGCTGTACGCGGTAATAGCGCTGTCACTTGTCTGGCTATTTCGTCGCGGTGAAACCCGCTGGCTGGCTTTCCTGAAACCCCAGGCCGCCTGAAGGCCGCATACGCAGGGTCAACACCATGTACAAACTGACCGTAGACGATCTGTACAAAAACTATGGCAACCACGAGGTGCTCAAGGGCGTGTCGATCAAGGCCAAGGCAGGCGATGTGATCAGCATCATCGGCTCCTCCGGTTCGGGCAAGAGTACCTTCTTGCGTTGCATCAACTTCCTTGAGCAGCCATGCGCCGGGCGAATTACGGTGAACGCCGAGGAAATCCGAACCGAGAAGGATAAGAACGGTGGGCTGCGCGTGGCCAACCAGAAGCAGCTGCAAAGTATGCGCACCAAGCTGTCCATGGTGTTTCAGCACTTCAACCTGTGGGCGCACATGTCAGTGCTGGAAAACGTTATCGAGGCGCCGATGCATGCGCTTGGCCTCAGCCGGGATGAGGCGGTGTCCCGCGCACGCAAGTACCTGGCCAAAGTCGGCCTGCCGGCCAGCATGGAAGCAAAGTACCCGTCGCACCTGTCCGGCGGCCAGCAACAGCGTGTGGCAATCGCCCGGGCCTTGGCGATGGAACCGCAAGTGATGCTGTTCGACGAGCCGACCTCGGCGCTCGACCCCGAGCTAGTCGGCGAGGTGCTGAAGGTGATGCAGGCCTTGGCCGAAGAGGGTCGGACCATGGTGGTGGTGACGCACGAGATGGCCTTTGCCCGCGAGGTGTCCAACCATGTGATCTTCCTGCACCAGGGCAAAATCGAGGAAGAAGGCAGCCCGGAGCAACTGTTCAAGCACACCAAAAGTGAGCGCCTCAAGCAGTTCCTTGCCGGTAACTTGAAGTAGCCCTTTAGTGACTCCGTAAACGGTGCCCCCGTTGCTTATCTGGCGGCAGGGGCTCGCCCAAACAGTGATGAGACACAAATGATCAAATCGTTCTGGTTGCGTAATGTCCGCCCTATGGCGGCGAAGTTGAAGACATACAGATTATTGATAGTCGTATCGGCGATCGTCAGCCAGCCAGTGGCAATCCAGTCGATGACTCTGACCTTGATGGGCAAGGTCAATTACTCGTTCCGTCCCTGGTAGAAAGCCACATTCATCTGGATAAGACCCTATGGGGACAACCGTGGCGGCCGCACAGTGCAGGCCCAACGCTTAAAGCGCGCATATCGAATGAGCGCCAAATCCTGCGAGAGCTCAAATCACCCATTGCAGAGCGCGGGGGTGCTCTGCTGGAGCAATGCATCGCTCGCGGCTCACTGATGTTTCGTTGTCATGTAGATGCCGATCCGGAGTTGGGTATCAAGCATGTGCAAGCCATGTTGGAGCTGCGCGAACGCTACGCCGACCTGGTTGATATCGAGTTCGTCACCTTCCCTCAAGTCGGCCTGGTCAACCGCCCTGGGTAGAGGCATTGATGCGAGAAGCCTTGGAGTTGGGGTGGAGGTAGTGGGGGGGTTGGACCCTTGCGGCATAGACAACGACCCAATCGCGCACCTCTCCATCCTGTTCGAGCTCGCGGACAAGTTTGATCGCGGTATCGATATCCACCTGCATGACAGTGGGGAGCTAGGGCTCTGGCAGATTGCTCGCATCATCGACTTCACAGAGCGCTATCAGCGTCAGGGGCGAGTCATGATCAGCCATGCCTTTTGCCTGGGCATGAAGAACTGGGCTCAAGTGCTCCCGTTGGCTGAACGGTTGGCTGCCAATCGAATTTCACTCATGACCACGGCGCCAGCTGATATTGCCATACCACCCTTTGCCGAACTGCTCTGCGCTGGGGTAAACGTCTGCCTCGGTTCAGATGGCATCCGGGACGCATGGACCCCGATGGGCAATGGCGACATGCTTGAACGCGCGATGCTGCTCGCGTTTCGCTGCGGCATGAGAACGGACGCTGAAATCTGCGCAGCGTTCGAAGCGGCTGCCAGCAATGGGGCTCGGGCACTTGGGCGAAGTGATTACGGATTGGCAACGGGGCAAACAGCCAACCTATTGTTGCTGCCTGCAGAGACACTCAGTGAAGCGGTTGTGGCTCGTCCGCTAGCGCGGACGGTGATCAGCCGCGGAATCGTCGTGGCGAAAAATGGCAGTCTGCTCCAGAGCCGCTTGTGACTCAAAACACGTGCCCACAGATGTTTCTCAAACTGCCCCCCAGCCTGAATCGGATGCCTTGTATGACACATCAGTACGACGCGAACGCCCCCCTCAACAAAGCAGACCTGCTGATCGAGCACGGCGTGGTCATCACCGTGGACGACCAACGGCGGGTAATTCAGGACGGCGCAGTGGCCGTGCTTGGCAACCGCATCGTAGCGGTGGGGCGCACGGATGAACTGCGGGCGCGCTTCACTGCTGAAAAAATCATTGATGCACGCAACAAGGCGGTGCTGCCAGGCTTGATCGACAGCCACGCCCATGCCGGCCACGCGATGCTCAAAACCATCGGCGGCGGGGAGGGCGATGCCTGGACGCAGGCTTGCCAGACCATCTACACCTCGGCCTCCGGAGTCGAGTTCTGGGAGGTTGAGGCCAGGTTGTCGGCACTGGAGCGGCTGAAATGCGGCACCACCACCGGCGTGTCGCTATTGGGCGGCGGCGATTCGATCATGCGCGTCGACGACCCGATTTACGCGCAACGCCACGCCCAGGCTATCGCCGAAATCGGTACCCGCTCGGTGGTGGCCGTTGGGCCGTCCCGGCCGCCAGCGCCGCGCACTTACCTGGACTGGTCGACCGAACCGCCCACCCGGCGCGACGTCAATTTTGAGACCATGTTCGAGGCCTGCGAAGAAATCGCCAGGAGCTGCGACGGTATGGGGACGGCCGGGTGCGCATTGCCATCACGTTGCCGGTGTACGCGCCGCAATACGAGCCCAGCCATCGGGAGCTGGCACCTCTGTTCCGCCAGCAAGCACAGGATTATCTGGCGCTGGCCCACCGCTACGGCCTTACGTTTACCCAGGATGGCCACCGCGCCGGTACGCTGGCGCTGGCCCACCGCGAACTGGGCCTGCTCGGCCCGACATCCTTCATGTCGCATTGCATTGACCTGACCTCGGAAGACATCGCCCTGTGCCGCGAGACACAGACCAAGATCGTGCATAACCCGAGCGCCATCATGTCGATTCTGGGTCGCTGCCCGGTACCGGAACTGATCGAGGCCAATGTAACCGTCGCCCTCGGTTCCGACGGCGCCGCCCCAGACCGCGGTTATGACATGTTCCGCCACATGTTCCAATGCATGCACTACCACCGCCGCCATTTCCGAGACCCGGACATCCTGCCGCAGGGCAAAGTGCTGGAAATGGTCACTATCGACGCCGCCAAGGCACTGTCGATGGAACATGAGATCGGCTCGCTGGAAGTCGGCAAGAAAGCTGACATCATTCTGATCGACCTGTTCAAACCTCACCTGATGCCGATGAACATGCCGATCCACCGTGTCACTTGTTTCGCCAACGGCGGGGACGTGTGTACGACCATTGTCGATGGCAAGATCCTGATGGAAGACTACGTCGTAGGCGCCGTCGACGAGGCTGCTGTGCTGGCTGCGGTGCAAGAGGAGTCGGAACGCATGCTGGACCGTAGCGGCTTGCGCCATCTGACAGAAGAATCGAAAAACCTCTGGCGGGCGGCACGCTATCACGCTGCGTGGCATGAGTAGCGCGACTGCAACGACGCGGGCTGAAAAAAATCTTCGACAAGCAGTACTTCACCCGCTCCAGCGATAACAACTCAGGCATGTATGTCGGGGCGCCGCGCACGTTCTTCGTACAGGCCAGCGTCGGGTTCCGATAGATCGGGTTGGCCGCTTTCGCGAGCAGGCTCGCTCCCACAGCAGATTTGTGTTCGATACGGGTCAACTGTAGGAGCGAGCATGCTCGCGAAACACCTGAGAGCACTGCGGTTAATCAGGCAGCCCGCGTCATCGTCGACCACCATCGCGAGCATGCTCGCTCCTACAGCGATGCTTTCAGACCTTCAACACTTTCCCACCGATAGCCACCGCCAGCAGCAACACCGCCATCAGACCGAAGGCAAAACTCAAGCTGCTGCCATGGGCGATAAACCCGATCACTGCAGGTCCCGCAAGTATCCCCGCGTAGCCGAGAGTGGTAATGGCCGGCACAGCGATGCTCTCTGGCATGACCGTCTGCTTGCCCACGGCGGTGTACAGCACCGGCACAATGTTCGAGCAGCCGACGCCCAGCAGTGCATAGCCCAGCAGCGCCGCTTCCCAGCTCGGGCGAATGTCGCCAGAAACAGCCCGATTGCAGCCGTCACCCCACCGAAGACAATCACTCGCGTCGCGCCAAGACGATGCACGATCGAATCACCGGTCAAGCGGCCCACGGTCATGGTCAGCGCAAACGCCGCGTAACCCAATCCGGCATAGGCCTTATCGATCCCGCGTTCCTGCGCCAGGAATACCGCGCTCCAGTCGAGCGCCGCGCCTTCGGTGAGGAATACGATGAAGCACATCCCGCCGATGAACAGCACGATGCCATGGGGAACGGCGAACGCCGGCCCCGAACGTTCACTGCCATAAGGCAGCAGGTGAGGAGCCGCTTTCGCCAGTGCGACCAGCAGCAAGATGATCACCACCAGCGTGGCACCCAGCGGCGAAAGCCCGAGGCCGAGCAGCGCGCTGACGCCCGCCGCGCCGACGATCCCGCCCAGGCTGAACATGCCATGGAAGCCCGACATCATGTTCTTGCCACTGGCCCGCTCGACGATCACCGCTTGCAGGTTCACCGTCGAATCCACGGTGCCCAGGCCCGCGCCAAACAGAAACAACGCCGCGATCAGCGCCGGGATCGACGACACCGTCGCCAACAACGGCAGTGCCACACAGATCAACAACGTCCCGCCGGTCGCCACTTTGCGGCAACCGAAGCGCGTTGCCAGAAGCCCGGCCATGGGCATCGCCAGAATCGAGCCCACCCCCAAACACAGCAGCAACAGACCGAGCGTGCCTTCATCCAGCCCGGCCCGCGCCTTGGCGTATGGCACCAGTGGTGCCCACGCGGCAATGCCTAAGCCTGCGATGAAAAAGGCGATGCGCGTGGACATTTGTTCCAGGCGCCCCGGAACGAATGAGCTCTGGTTGTTGAGGTTGGTCATATCAATCCTTGGCAAAAAAGTCGCGTCCCTTAAGGACAGTGATCGAGCGGCGAGGGTTCGATCAGCGTCCGTACATCCTTGCACAGCCAGAGCGTGTTTCGCGATATGTTGAGCCAGACCGATCATTCCAGCAGGGAGGGCGCCATGGCGCAGATGTACGATGCACGGGGCAATATCTACATAGTTGTGGCGCCAGAAGACTTGCGCCGCAACGCAATCGCCTTGCCCGATCAGGCCAGCGACGCTGCGCAAACCCTCGAAACATGGGCGTTGGCGGCCATCGAGGCATGCTGTTCCTGGGCCCCAGGCACGCAACCGCCCGGCAGCAAGGATCATCGCAGTGATGGTTTGTTGGTCGGCCCGTTCCAGTCGTCCCCTCCCTTTGATCTATTGATCGTTAACACCGACGGCACCTTGGCCGAGCGCAGCGGCAACGGGCTGACGATTTTCTCCCAGGCGCTCAGCGATCAGGGGCTTTTGCCGAGGGACGAGGCATGTGTTCTCAGGGTTCATCACGACAAGGCCGATGTGCTTTCACCGGGGGAGACGTCGGTGAAAGCGGCGCAGGTCGAAGGCGTGAATGGGTTCTGGCTGGATTTGGGCAAGCCAGGATTCGGGCCGCAAGCGGTCAGTGCTCACGGTGTTGAAAGCGTGGTGTTCAATGGTCGAGAACTCAGTCATGTGCAGCCGTTGGCTTCACTTGATGCTGCATGGTCGCGCAGTCAGTTTGCGCGTGTCGGCAATCCGCACTGCGTGACCCTTGTGGATAGCGCGGATGCCTTGCCGAGCAATGAGCAGATGCGTGAATCGGTATTGTCCGAAGGGCTGATGCGTATCGCTTACGCCATGCCGGCGGGCGCGGGGCGACCGTGTCAGGCCGGGATCAACCTGCAATGGGCGATGCATGAGTCCGGGCAGCGAGTGGTCGCGCGGGTGTTCGAACGCGGCGAAGGGCCGACCGCGTCTTCGGGCACCAGCGCCACGGCGGTGGCTTGTGCCGCGTGGCGGGTCGGTTGGGTCAGTGCCGGGGAAGTGAAGGTGGTGATGCCGGGGGGACGGCGCCGATTTTGCTGGAAGAGGAGCAGGGGGAGTTGAGTCGGGTCAGCCTGTTTGGTACGGCTCGGTTGGTGGGTTAAATTTAAGATCGCCTTCGCGGGCAAGCCTCGCTCCTACGGGAGGTGTGTTAATTCTGTAGGAGCGAGGCTTGCCCGCGAAGGCGTCAGCCCAGCCAATGCAAATCTCAGCTCAGATCACTGAACTCCACCACCGGCATCGTGCGCTTCATCAGCACCTTGCCGCCGCGCACCGAGTACAGCGGCAAACCCTGACTGCGGATTACCTCGTAGTCGCTCTGCGCCGAAAGGATCAGCAAATTCGCCGGCCGTCCCGCGACAAGGCCGTAGCGATCACCCAGGGCCAGGGCCTTGGCGCTGTTGTCGGTGACCAGGTCCAGCGCGCTTTGCAGGTTGCGATAACCGAGCATGTGACAGATATGCAGACCGGCTTCGAGCACCCGCAAGATGTTGCCGTTGCCCAGCGGATACCACGGGTCGACGATCGAGTCCTGGCCGAAACACACGTTCATGCCGGCTTCGAGCAACTCGTTGACTCGGGTCACACCCCGACGTTTCGGAAAGTTATCGAAGCGCCCTTGCAGGTGAATGCTTTCGGTGGGGCAGGAAACAAAACTGATCCCCGAATGCCCGAGCAGGCGAAACAGTTTGGCGCAGTAGGCGTTGTCGTAGGAGCCCATCGCCGTGGTGTGGCTGGCGGTAACCCGCGAACCCATGTCGCGGCTGCGAGCTTCTTCGGCCAGTACTTCGAGAAAGCGTGAGTGCGGGTCGTCGGTTTCATCGCAATGCACATCCACCAGGCAACCGGTGCGCTCGGCCAGGTCCATCAGGAACTTCACCGAGCTGACGCCCTGATCGCGGGTGTATTCGAAATGCGGGATGCCCCCCACCACATCGGCGCCCATGTGGATCGCCTCTTCCATCAAGTCCCGGCCGTTGCGGTACGACTCGATGCCTTCCTGGGGGAAGGCGACGATTTGCATATCGATCAGGTGGCGGCTTTCCTCGCGCACTTCGAGCATCGCTTTCAGGGCGGTCAGCTGCGGGTCGGTGACGTCGACGTGGGTACGCACGTGCTGGATGCCGTGGGCGGCGAGGCTCTGAATGGTCTTCTTCGTCCGGGTTTTGGTGTCTTCCAGGGTAATGGTCGCCTTGCGCTCGCCCCAGCACTCGATGCCTTCGAACAGTGTGCCGCTCATGTTCCAGCGCGGCTCGCCGGCGGTCAGGGTGGCGTCGAGGTGGATATGCGGCTCGACGAAGGGTGGCACCACCAGGTTGCCCCGGCGTCCAGATCTTCAGGCCCCAGGGTCGGGGCCTCGGTTTGCCGGGCGATGCTGGTGATCAGGCCGTTTTCCAGGTGCAACTCATGCAGGCCTTCCTGGTTGCGCAGCCGGGCGTTGATGATGTGCATCGGGAGAGTCCTTTTATAAAGCTGGTGGTCAGTACTCCTACGTTAGCTCGGTGGTGGCAATCCCCGCCAGTGGCATTGATGTACACAGACCAAATGTGGGAGCGGGCTTGCTCGCGAAGAGGCCGTGTCAGTCACAATCATTGTTGAATGCCAGACCGCCTTCGCGAGCAAGCCAGCTCCCACAGGGATTCTGTTTCGTCAGGGGGATTTTGGTTCGGGTAGAAATCGGATTAGCGCA
The DNA here is from genome assembly GCF_002277815.1 of Pseudomonas sp. ERMR1:02. GTDB lineage: Bacteria > Pseudomonadota > Gammaproteobacteria > Pseudomonadales > Pseudomonadaceae > Aquipseudomonas. Next base: position 49,264 of record NZ_NKJI01000022.1, on the reverse strand, counting down.
GCGACAATGGCCTCGGCGCGTCTTCCTGAACCAGGTGACCGGCGTTGGCAATGGCGTGAAATTGCGCCCGGGAATCATGCCCTGCAAGGCGCGCCCGCGTTCGATGGGAATCCACTGATCGTCCTCGCCCCAGAGAATCTGCACCGGGCAGCGGATCGTCGGATACAACACCGCGGCTTCGCGGGTGTAGCGCTCGTCCATCTGTGCGATCTGCCGATAGAACGCCGCCTGCCCCGGATCTCCCAGCCACGGTTGCACGTACGGGGCAAGTTCATCGTCCGGGATTTCACGCTGGATCGCCCCGCGAATGTAAGCCGGCACGATCGCCCGCTGGATGTAGTCGGGCAAGCCGCTGAACGCGGCCTCATGCTGACGCACATGCTGCACGAACGGCGAGCCCCAGGGCGTCAGCGCCACCGGGTCGATCAGTGTCAGGCTGCGGTAATCCTTGCCGTTGAGCAGGTGGGTACGCAGGGCCGTTGCGCCGCCAAAATCGTGGGCCACCACGTCGGGGCGATCCAGGCCCCAGTGCTCCAGCAGCTGCGCCAACAGTTGATTCTGCACCCGAGCGAGACATCGCCGTCGGGTTTTTCCGATTGCCCATAGCCCAGCAGATCGAAGTAATGCACCCGGTGCGTGGTGATGAAGTGCGGGGCGATTCGGTGCCAGACATAAGAAGAGAAGGGCGTGCCATGCACGAACACCAAGGGCGGGCCGTCACCCGTACTGCGTAGCGAACGGATTGTCCGTTGAAGCGGTAGGTTTGAGCCAATGGCCAGTCAGTCATGGTTGTGTCCTCTTGGCGGGGAGAGCCAAAAAGCATAGGCATAAAAAAACAGCCGTTGAAGGCTGTTCTCTATTTCCCTGACAAACTGTAGGAGCGAGCCTGCTCGCGAAAAGCGTCAACGATAACGCGGGGTATCTGGCAATCCGCGGTGTTCTGACGTCCATCGCGAGCAGGCTCGCTCCTACAGGGGGCAGTGTTGTCTGGTTTATTCGCCGCGATAGATGCAGCCGCTGGTGCAGGTCTCGTGAATCCGGATTGCACTCAGCTCTGGCAGCAGCGGCTTGAGTTCAGCCCAGATGAATTTGGCCAGCACTTCACTGGTCGGGTTTTCCAAACCGGGAATATCGTTCAGGTAGTTATGGTCCAGGCGCTCATACAGCGGCTTGAAGATCGCCTTGATCTCCGAGAAGTCGCGGATCCAGCCGGTATGCGGATCGATATCGCCACTCAGGTGAATCGCCACTTTGAACGAGTGGCCGTGCAGGCGCCCGCACTTGTGGCCGTCCGGGACGTGGGGCAGGCGGTGGGCGGATTCGAAGGTGAATTCTTTGAAAATTTCCACAGTGGTTTCAGCTCTGTTCAGGTGGCGATCGCCGTGGCGACGCTGGGGCAATTTTGACAGGCGACGAGTTTACCAGTTTGTCCTGACTAAAGGGTCAGCAAGCGTTCGCCAAGGCGACCGTTGGCGGCCAGTTCGAGAAACTCATCCCCCAGCCGGCGGCTTTCATCCATCGTCGTGCGCCAGTATTTCTGCCGGCTCGGGGCGTCGCCCATAAAGCGCTTGAAGTCGTTGCGGTCCGGCAGTTTGCCGTAGGGCAGGCGCGACAGGTATTCCTTTGACGGCGCCAACAGCAGCACATCCTGCAAGCGTGTCGGGCAGGCGCGACGCCATAACAGGGTCTTGTCGAACCACCCGGAATTACCCGGTCGGTGAAATGCGGGTAGAGCACGATGTCGTTGCCGCTGTAGGGCAGATCGAGGTGATAGTCCAGCAGGCCGCCGTCGCGGAACGTGCCGGCGCCGGCACCCGGCAGGTCGCGCACGCCTTCCATCACCATGGGGATCGATCCCGAGGCGAGCAGGGCCTGGCGCAGGTTGCCAGCATCCAGTGGCACGAAGCGCGACGGGAAGTCGTTCAGCGCATTGACCGGCGGCGCCAGGCGCGGATCGTGGATGATCAGCCGTTCGAAGTGCCGCGACAGCCGCGCGCGACCGCGCAAGTTATCGGCGATTACCGACGACAGGCCCAGGCCCAGTCGGCCGCGATGATCGTCCGCCAGCAGGCCTTGGCTTTTGACCACCATGATGTTCAGGCGGTAATGGGCGTTGTCGAGGAGGCGGCATCACGGCCGTCGAGCAAGTCATCGAGCATGCGCCGCGAGCTCTGGCTGATTTGCGCCATGGTCACGCCCTTGGCGAAGTTCTGCTCGGTGTAGAGCCGGCCAAGACGGCGTATGCCTTCGGCGGCGTCCGGCAGGCAGGCGCTGGCGAAACGCCAGGAACCGACCGATGCACCAATCAGCGAGCGCTCCCGTGGCGCCGCTGGCAGCCATTCGCCGAACAACGCCAGGTCCAGCCCCTGAATCCCCAGCGCCTTCGGCCCACCCGCGGCGCCCGGCAGCGTACCGACATCGACGGCGCTGAGTCCGTGTTCACGAATGCGCGCAAAAGCACGCGGACCGGCCTTGATCGTCAGGGAAGGGAATTTGATGTGGATGGCGGTCATGCGGGTCTCGAATATTGGCACGCAGGCAGAATTGTAAACGCGTTCTAATGTGGGAGCGGGCTTGCTCGCGAAGGCGGTGTATCAATCGGCATTAATGGTGACTGACACACCGCCTTCGCGAGCAAGCCCGCTCCCACAGGGTTTTTTGTTGCCACAACCATTGATGGCGACCACAAAACCCTGTCCGATGATGGCCATTCAGTTTCAATTAAGTTCATATCGCTATGGTGCCCTTCGCAGGCAACACGTGGAAAATACATGGACATGGAATTAGACGCTGTCAGCGGGCAGATTCTCAAGGATCATCAGGATTCGTAATGACGCTGCTTTCTTTTACTCATCGACGCGCTAGCCGTTGGCTGGTGCTGGCGCTTCTGGCTGTCTGCTCGGTGGTCATGGCCCGTGGCCTGGACCAGGACGAAGCCCTGCGCCTGCGCCAGCGAGGGGTGATCCTGCCGCTCGAACAATTGCTGCAACAGGCGCTGGACCGCTATCCGGGCGCCAAACTGCTGGAAGCGGAGCTTGAAGAGAAGCACGACGTCTACATTTACGAAGTCGAATTGCTGACCGCAGAAGGCGTGGTCCGTGAGCTTGAACTCGATGCCTCCACCGGCCGTTTACTCAAAGACAAGGAAGATTGACCGATGCGCTTGCTCCTGGTGGAAGACCATGTGCCCTTGGCCGACGAACTGATGGCCGGCCTCAATCGCCAAGGGTACGCCGTGGACTGGCTGGCCGACGGTCGTGACGCGGTGTATCAGGGCAGCAGCGAACCCTATGACCTGATCATCCTCGACCTCGGCCTGCCAGGTTTGCCGGGGCTCGAGGTGCTGGCGCAGTGGCGTGCGGGCGGGCTGGCCACGCCGGTGCTGATCCTCACGGCGCGCGATTCCTGGGCCGAACGCATCGAAGGGCTGAAGGCCGGTGCCGACGACTATCTGACCAAGCCTTTTCATCCTGAAGAGCTGCACCTGCGGGTCCAGGCGCTGCTGCGCCGCTCCCATGGCCAGGTCAATCAACCCACGCTCAAGGCTGCGGGGCTGCACCTGGATGAGGGGCGCCAGTGCGTGGTCCGCGATGGCGCGGACATTCAGCTGACCGCCGCCGAATTTCGCTTGCTGCGTTACTTCATGCTGCACCCGGAACAAATCCTCTCCAAAAGCCACCTCGCCGAACATCTCTACGACGGTGAAACCGAGCGCGACTCCAACGTGCTGGAAGTCCACGTCAATCACCTGCGACGCAAACTGGGGCGCAGCGTGATCGAAACCCGTCGCGGCCAGGGTTATCTGTTTGGTGGGCAGGCACGGTGAGGTCGATCCAGCGCCGCTTGAGCCTGGGCCTGATCAGCGTAATGGTGGTCGTCGGCCTGGTGCTGGCGCAAACCAGCCTGTGGCTGTTCGAACTGGGCTTGCAGCGCTATCTCGAAGCCGGGCTGCGCAACGACAGCGAGAACTTGCTGGTGGCGCTCGTGCGCGGCCCGCAGGGTTTGCAGCTGGATGAACGACACCTGGCGCCGGCCTATCAACGACCGTTTTCCGGGCATTACTTCCGTATCGATTTTGCCGACAGCCATTGGCGCTCCCGTTCACTGTGGGATCAGGAATTGCCGCCCCTCGACCATCCCGGTCTGCACAGCAACTTGCAACTAGGCCCCGAGGGTCAGCAGCTGCTGGTGTTGCGTTCGGACTATCGTCGCCTGGGTCAGTCGATCTCCATCAGCGTGGCGCAGGATTACACCCCGGTGCGAGAGAGCTTCCAGCGGATGCGGCAGGTCGGTCTCGGACTGGGGTGACGGGGTTGCTGCTGATTCTGCTGCTGCAACGGATCACCGTGCGTCGCGCCTTGCGGCCACTGGAAAAGGCCCGCGAACAGATCGCGCAGTTGCAACAGGGCCAGCGCTCGCAACTCGATGATCAGGTGCCGGTGGAGCTGGAACCGCTGGTGGCGCAAATCAACCATTTGCTGGCCCATACCGAAGACAGCCTCAAGCGTTCGCGCAATGCCCTGGGCAATCTTGGTCATGCCTTGAAAACCCCTTTGGCGGTGCTTTTAAGCCTGGCTTCAAGCGAGCAACTCGACGCGCATCCGCAGCTGCGCAAGATCCTCAAGACGCAACTGGAACAGGTCCAGCAGCGCCTCAACCGCGAACTCAACCGCGCCCGGTTATCCGGCGACGCACTGCCCGGCGCACTGTTTGACTGCGACGCCGAATTGCCGGGTTTGCTGGCGACGCTGAACATGATCCACGGCCAACACCTGGACTTGAGTTATCGGGCGCCGGCCGGCCTGCAGTTGCCGTGGGATCGCGAAGATTTGCTGGAATTACTAGGCAATCTGCTGGACAACGCCTGCAAATGGGCGGATGCCGAGGTTCGCTTGGGTGTGAGTGAGACCGCAGAAGGGTTTGAGCTGAGTGTGGAGGACGACGGGCCGGGCATTCCCGAAGATTCCCGTGATCAAGTGTTCAGCCGCGGCACACGGCTGGATGAACAGACCGATGGTCATGGTCTGGGCCTGGGCATCGTGCGTGACATCGTCGACACCTGGGGCGGGGTTTTGCGGTTGCAGGGGAGCGATTGGGGCGGGTTGAGAGTGTTGATCAAACTGCCCAAGCGCACCTGAGATCTAACTGACGGGACACCGAACCTGTGGGAGCGGGCTTGCTCGCGAATGCGGTGTATCAGTCAATGAAGATGTTGTCTGACACACCGCATTCGCGAGCAAGCCCGCTCCCACATTGGATTGTGTTAACCCTTAAGAGAGTGGGCAGTCACGTGTGATGAATCTCCCGATCCTTGGTTTCCGGCATGAAGAAAATCCCCAGAACGGCCGTCATCACCGCGATGACAATCGGGTACCACAGCCCGTAGTAGATATCCCCGTGGCCGCGACCATGGCGAATGCCACCGTCGGCAGGAAGCCGCCGAACCAGCCGTTGCCGATGTGGTAGGGCAGGGACATTGAGGTGTAGCGAATGCGCGCCGGGAACAGTTCCACCAGCCAGGCGGCGATCGGGCCGTAGACCATGGTCACGTAGATCACCAGGATCGTCAGGAGCAGCAGCACCATCGGGTAGTTGGTCTTGGCCGGGTCGGCCTTCTCGGGGTAGCCGGCATCCTTGAGAGCGGTGGCGAGCGTGGCGGTGAAAGCGTCGTTCTTCGTCTTGAAGTCGGCGGCCGGCATGCCGGTGCCCTCGAAGCTCTCGATCACTTTCTCGCCGATGCGCACCTGCGCAACGGTGCCGGGCTCGGCCTTCAGATTCTTATAGGGGATGGCCCGCTTCGCCAACACGGTTTTGGCCAGGTCGCAGGAGCTGGTGAATTTGGCCTTGCCTACCGGGTCGAACTGGAACGAACACTGGTCGGGATTGGCAATCACCGTGACCGGATTCTTCTCCTGCGCGATGAACACGTCGGGGTTACCGTATTGGGTCAGCGCATGAAAGATCGGGAAATACGTGACCGCCGCGAGGATGCAGCCGGCCATGATGATGCCCTTGCGACCGATGCGGTCCGACAGGCTGCCGAATATGACGAAGAACGGCGTGCCGATCAGCAGCGAACCGGCGATCAGCAGGTTGGCGGTCTGCGGGTCGATCTTCAGCGTCTGCAGCAAGAAGAACAGCGCGTAGAACTGCCCGGTGTACCAAACCACGGCTTGGCCGGCGGTACCGCCCAGCAGGGCCATGATCACTATCTTGAGGTTGTCCCAGCGGGCGAAGGACTCGGTCAGCGGCGCCTTGGAAGCCTTGCCTTCGGCCTTCATTTTCAGGAACACCGGTGACTCGCTCAGTTGCAGGCGGATGTACACCGAGACGATCAGCAGCAGGATCGACAGCAGGAACGGAATGCGCCAGCCCCACGCCTCGAAAGCTTCAGTACCGAGTACAGTGCGACAGGCGAGGATCACCAGCAGCGAAAGAACAGGCCGAGGGTCGCAGTGGTCTGAATCCACGAGGTGAAGTAGCCGCGCTTGCCTTTCGGCGCGTGTTCGGCCACGTAGGTCGCCGCACCGCCGTACTCACCGCCCAGGGCCAGGCCTTGCAACAGGCGCAGGCTGATCAGGATGATCGGCGCCGCCACGCCAATGGTTGCGTAGCCGGGCAGAAAACCCACCACCGCCGTTGAAATACCCATGATCACAATGGTGATAAGAAAGGTGTGTTTGCGCCCGATCATGTCACCCAGCCGGCCGAACACAATCGCCCCGAAGGGCCGCACGGCAAAGCCTGCGGCAAACGCGAGCAGGGCGAAGATGAAGGAAGTGGTCTCGTTGACACCGGCAAAGAAGTGCTTGGCGATGATCGCGGCGAGCGAGCCGTAGAGGTAGAAGTCGTACCATTCGAACACGGTGCCCAGGGAGGAAGCGAAAATAACCTTGCGCTCTTCCCTGGAGACCCCGTAGTGGGGCGCGCTGCCCGAGGTTGTGCCGTCGATAACCGCCATTAGAATTCTCCGTTGTTCTTGTTTTTGGACACGAACTGACGGCCTCACATCGCTGCAAGGTCTCTAAAAGCATAATCGGCTTTGGGTAGATATCCACTCGCCATCACGGCAGACGCAGAACCTGTAGGAGCGAGCATGCTCGCGATGGTCGTCAACGATAACGCGGGGAACCTGAATGCCCGCGGTGCCAGATCGTCCATCGCGAGCATGCTCGCTCCTACAGGGGGAGGGTGTGGGTTACACGCGGAACTGGTCCATCAACCTCTGCTGTTGATTGGCCAGGCTGTTGAGCGACTGACTGACCCGCGCCGATTCATTGGCCTGTCCCGACAGCGACTCGGTCACATCGCGAATGGTCGCCACGTTGTTATTGATCTCTTCGGCCACAGCACTTTGTTCTTCGGCGGCACTGGCGATCTGCAGGTTCATGTCACTGATCACGGTGACCGCGTCGCCGATCTGTCGCAGCGCCGTCACGGCCTGGCCGACCTGCTCGACGCTGCCCTGGGCCAGGCGATGGCTGTTGCCCATCGAACCCACCACATCCTGGGTACCGCTCTGCAATTGTTCGATCACCAGTCGGGTTTCTTCGACCGACTCCTGAGTGCGCCGCGCCAGATTGCGCACTTCATCGGCCACCACGGCAAAGCCGCGCCCGGCCTCACCGGCACGGGCCGCTTCGATCGCGGCGTTGAGCGCCAGCAGGTTGGTCTGTTCGGCGATGGCGCGGATCACTTCCAGTACCGAACCGATCTTCTCGCTGTTGGCGGCCAGACCTTCGACCTGGACCATCGCCGCGCTCATATCGGCGGCAAGGTTATCGATGCTGGTGGTGGTGCGGTCGATCACGGTCAGGCCCTGACGGGTTGCCTGATCGGCGTCGCGCGCGGCCTGGGCTGCCTGGGCTGCGCCGCGAGCGACGTCCTGCGCTGTGGCGCTCATTTCGTGTGAAGCGGTGGCGACCTGATCCACCTGACGGTATTGCTGCTCCATGCCGGCACTGGTCTGGGTGGCGATGGCGGATGACTGATCCGCTGTACTGCGCGCATCCTGCACCGAGCGTTTGACCTCGGCGATGATCGGTTGCAGCTTGTCGAGGAAACGGTTGAACCAGCCGGCCAACTGGCCCAGTTCATCCTTTTTGTCGTAGGCCAGGCGTCGGGTCAGGTCACCTTCGCCGCTGGCGATGTCTTCAAGCATATGCGCCACGCCGAGGATTGGTTTGGTCACGCTGCGGGCCATCAACCACACCAGCAACAGGCCGATCAACGCGGCCAGCACACCCAGGCCGAGTTCGGTCAGGGTGCCGGCGGTGTTGCTTTCATCCAGTTGCTTCTTCAGTGCTTCGGCAGGGCCGACCAGGACTTTCTCCGGCACATCGAGCAACACGCCCCAGGCTTTACCGCCGGGAATCGGCTGGAACGGCGCCAACACCTTGAGTTGATGATCGCTGTGCAGGCTGGTGATTTTGCTGGCGGCGGCGAGCATGCGCATCAGCTCGGCACCGCTGCGCTGGTCCACGGCCTCCAGGCGCTGGCTGAGCTTGCTGGCATCCGGGCTGTAGCCGGCGAGCAGACCGGCCGGGCTGACGATGCTGACGCTGGTCTGGCCGTCATAGAGTTTCTTGCTCGCGCTCTGGCTGACCGCTTGCAGGCTGTTGAGGTTGATGTCCACCGACAGCGAAGCGATGACCTTGCCGTTGACCATCAACGGGAAAACGATGCTGGTCATCAGCACGTTCTGGCCGTCAATCACATAGAAGTACGGTTCGATCACGCAGGGCTTGAGGCGGGTGCGTGGGCAGGTGAACCAGGCATTGGCCGCTTCGCCGCTGGGGCCGGTGCTGGTATCGGCGATGTCTTTTTCCGGCAGTGGCATGGAGGTCAGCTTTCCTGGCGTCGGTTGCGACCAGTACAAGGCAAAGCGCCCATTTTCATTGCTGCCGACGTCACTCTGGCCGGCGAATAGCTCGTCCTTGCCGTCTAGCCCGTTGGGTTCGAACACCAGGGACAGCCCAAGTAAATCCGGGTTGGCTTGCAGGGCCGACTTGACCTGGCGCGTCAGGTCTTCGCGCAGGTCGAAGGCATCGAGAAAGCGCTTCTCGGCCTGATCACGCAGAAACAGCACCTGCCGCGAAAAACCATGGCCATATTGATAGGCGTCCATGAACTGCTGGCGAATGCCCAGCGCCTGGTTTTCACCCTGGGACTCGATCCGCGCCTGGGCGGCTTCGGTCAACATCTCCATGCTCGAGGCTTTCACCAGTTCGGAGCTGTGCTCCATGCGATAAAGCGAAAGACCCACCAGCAGGGTCACGATGCCCGCCAGGCACAACCCGGCCAGTAGGGTGATTTTCCATTGAATGGAAAGTTGTCTGAGCGACATGGAGACGTCCTTTTATTCGATAAATATCTGAGACTTTGCACTGTAGCGGCCGGGATTTGGCTTTCTTTATCCCTCCCGTCGAATATCAAACACACTGTAGGAGCTGGCTTGCCAGCGAAGGGGCCTTCGGGAAGTGCGCCATTTTCAAGGCCGTCTTCGCTGGCAAGCCAGCTCCTACAGGGGACCGCGTTCGCTTTGACAAGGCGGTGATGCTGCGGCACAGTGCGCGCCCTCTAATAAAACCCATTCCTTAAATCCGCTGGCGGCTCTCGCAGACTGCCGGACGGAGTCTTTCCGTTTGTCTTGAGGTAACGAAATGAATGCAGTGATTGCCGCGGTCGGCATCATGCTGATACTCAGTTTGTCGCGCGTGCATGTGGTCATCGCGCTGATCGTCGGCGCGCTGGTGGGCGGCCTGACCGGAGGCCTGGGCATCGAGGCGACGCTCAAGGCCTTCAACAGCGGCCTGGGCGGCGGGGCGACGGTGGCATTGTCGTACGCGTTGCTCGGTGCTTTCGCCGTGGCCATTGCCAAGTCCGGCCTGGCCCACGCCCTGGCCGACAAGGCGCTGGCGATGGTCGACCGCCAGCACGCCACCGGTGGCGGTCAGGTCAAATGGCTGCTGATCGGCCTGCTCTGGGTGGTGGCCATTGCCTCGCAGAACATCTTGCCGATACATATCGCGTTCATTCCGTTGCTGGTGCCGCCACTTTTATACGTGCTGACCAAGTTGCAACTGGACCGCCGGTTGATCGCCTGCGTCATGACCTTCGGCCTGATCACCCCTTACATGTTCCTGCCGGTGGGCTTCGGCAACATCTTCCTCAATGAAATCCTGCTGGCCAACGTCGCCCGCAGCGGCGTGGACATCAGCGACATCAACGTCACCCATGCCATGGGCATTCCGGCGCTGGGCATGCTGGTCGGGCTCGGGGTGGCGTTTATCAGCTATCGCAAAAAACGTGTCTACGACCTGGAAAAGATCGAGCAAGTGGAACAGGTCGCAGTGCAATACAACCCGTTGAGTCTGATGGTCGCAGGCCTGGCCATCGCGGCGGCGTTCATTGTTCAGTTGCTGCTGGATTCGATGATCATCGGCGCGCTGGTGGGCTTCCTGATTTTTTCGCTGTCGGGCATCGTCAAGTGGCGTGATACCGATGACCTGTTCACCGAAGGCATGAAGATGATGGCGATGATCGGTTTCATCATGATCGCCGCTTCCGGGTTCGGCGAAGTGATCAAGGCCACTGGAGAAGTGCAGACACTGGTCGAAGCGTCGGCCGCGTGGATCGATCACAGTAAAGCCATTGGCGCGCTGATGATGTTGCTGGTGGGGCTGCTGGTGACCATGGGCATCGGCTCGTCGTTTTCCACGGTACCGATCCTGGCGGTGATTTTCGTGCCGTTGTGCATGCAGCTTGGCTTCAGCCCGATCGCCATCGTGTGCATCGTCGGCACCGCAGGCGCCCTCGGTGACGCCGGTTCGCCTGCCTCGGATTCCACTCTCGGCCCGACCTCCGGTCTGAACATCGACGGCCAGCATCACCACATCTGGGACACCGTGGTCCCGACCTTCCTGCACTACAACCTGCCGCTGCTGGCGTTTGGCTGGTTGGCGGCGATGGTCCTCTAACCAGGGAACCCTGTAGGAGCAAAGCTTGCTCGCGATAGCGGTGTACCAGTCGACATCAATGTTGAATCTCAGGACGCCATCGCCGGCAAGCCGTGCTCCTACAGTTTTTTGTTGGCGTGCCGTTAAAGCCTTTAACCACGACAATAAAATCAAAAGAGTGAACGTCATGCGCATGAGCCTGAAGGCTAAAGTCCTGTCCCTTGCCGTCCTCCCGGTGTTGCTCTTTGCTCTGGTCATCAGCCTGACGACGTTGTTCATCCTCCAGGGCCAGGCTCGTCACGAAGTCGAGGAAACCCGCGAGCGCCTGCTCAGCGATGCCAAGGCTACCCTGCAAAGCTACGTTGCCGTCGCCATGACCACGATCAAACCGCTGTACGACGCCGCCGCTCAGGGCGACGACGCAGCGCGCGCCCAGGCGATCAAGTTGCTGTCGAGCATCGCCTATGGCAAGGAAGGCTACTTCTTCGGCTACGATTCCAACACCGTGCGCCTGTTCAAGGCCAACAGTCCCGAAGGCGTGGGCCAGAGCTTCAGGGACAACCGCGATCCGAACGGGGTCTACTACAACCGCGACCTGGTGAAAGTCGCCAAAGACGGAACACATTACCTGCAATACACATCGACGCTGCCGGGCAATAACCAGGTATTGGTGCCCAAGCTCGGCTACACCGAATACCTGCCGAAGTGGGACATGGCGGTGGGTACCTCGGTCAATCTCGATGGCATTGAGGCGCAAGTGGCCGTGGTCCAAGACAAGGTTCAGGAGCGCATGCAAGGCGTGGTGCTGAGTATTGTCGGCGTGGCCGTGGTGGTGCTGTTGCTGATTGCCGCGGCGGGGATGCTGTTGGCCAATACCATTTTGCGTCCGCTGAACCTGATGAAAGCCAACCTCGACGACATCGCGGCGGGCGAGGGCGACCTGACCCGGCGTCTGACCATCACCAGCCAGGATGAGCTGGGCGAGCTGGCCGGTTCGTTCAACCGCTTTGTCGACAAGATCCACGGCCTAGTGCGCCAGATCACCGAAATGACCTCGCAACTGACCGGGCTGGTGAATCAGGTCTCCGACCAGGCCCACCGCTCGGACCAGGCCATGGAGCGTCAGCGGCACGAGACCGATCAGGTCGCCACGGCGATCAATGAAATGTCGGCCGCCGCCCAGGAAGTGGCCAAGAGCGCGCAAAACGCCGCGGTGGCCGCCCAGCAGACCGATGAAGAAGGCCAGGCCGCCAAGCGTGTGGTGGCCGGCAGCATCGTGAAGATTCATGCGCTGGTGGATGATATTCGCAGCAGTGGCGTGTCGTTGGACAGTCTGCAAAAAGACGTGTCGTCGATTGTCAGCGTGCTCGGGGTGATCCGCTCGATCGCCGATCAAACCAACCTGCTGGCGCTCAACGCGGCCATCGAAGCGGCCCGCGCCGGTGAAGCCGGGCGTGGTTTTGCGGTGGTGGCCGATGAAGTCCGGGCACTGGCCAGTCGCACGCAAATCAGCACCCAGGAAATCCAGGGCATGATCGACCGCTTGCAGGCCGGCACCCAGTCAGCGGTGGAAGCCATGCGCCGTTCCAGCGAGGCCGGTGACGGCACTTCGGCCCAGGCCAACGAAGCCGGCGCGTCCCTGGACACCATGGCGCAACTGATTGCCACCATCAATTCGATGAACGCACAGATCGCCAGTGCCGCTGAAGAGCAGACCGCTGTGGCTGAAGAGATCAATCGCAGCGTGCATCAGATTGCGGTGGCGGTGGATAACGTTGCCGGCGAGACTCAACTGGGTGCGCAGACATCGCGAAGCCTGGCTGATCTGGGGCAGCGGTTGGGCAGTCTGGTCGGGCAATTCCGGATCTGACAGACACTGCCTGACCTGTAGGAGCGAGCCTGCTCGCGATGGACGTCAACGATGACGCGGGCATCCTGAAAGCCCGCGGTGTCCTTGCGTCCATCGCGAGCAGGCTCGCTCCTACAGTTGATCTTCAACTTCAAAAGATCGCAGCCTGCGGCAGCTCCTACACTGTTAACACGGGTTGTTGTCCAGCCCCGACGACCACTACACAAGGAGTCAGCTCCATGACCGATGACCGTAAATGTGACTGTCCTAAATGCAACTGCAAGCTCGGTGAACATCCGATCGTGCGTCACGGCAAGCACTTTTGCTGTGAGGCTTGTGCCAAGCACCACGAGCACGGTGAAGAATGCGCCCATCAAGGTTGCAAGTGCGCCCATGGCTGATAGGGATCACGCACAGAACAACGGAGCCCGGTCGGGCTCCATCTCCAGGCTGCGAGGCGTCAGTTCGCCGGCCGCCATTTGACGTTTTCCACGCCGAACTTCTCTGCCATCGGCTTGCTGGTCTTTTGCACCTTTTCCCGGCCAAAGCGTGGAATCCTGCCGATTCCCGCGTCGCAACTCGCCCAATGCCAAGCCTCGGCGTTGTCCATTTTATCCAGGCGGATAATGAACGATTTGGGGGCGCCATGAAGGGTGTATTCGATGACGAAGAGTTTTGCATTGTTCATTTGGCCTGTATTCCTCCCTGTCGTAAATAAACGGATCGCTGGCCTCGCGGAAAATTCAGTCGGATTGGCAGACGGTTGCGTTCGCTGGCGGCAGGTGTAGCGTCTGGTTAACATGTAGCTTCCCCCCCAACCCCAATGATTATTGCCCATGGCTCTTGCCGCGCCACCCGATTTGAGTGACACCGATGTGCCCGTGCAACCGTTGGCGCGTACCTATCCGCGCGGGTTGTTCATCGAGCCGCACGAGCATGTCTGGGGGCAGTTACTGTATGCGATGAGCGGGGTGATGTGGGTCGAGACGCCCCACGAGGCACTGGTGGTGCCGCCGCAACGGGCCGTTTGGTTGCCGCCGGGCGTGCCCCACGGGATTCGCGTGGTTTCCGACCTGCAGATGCGCAACATCTACCTGCGACCCTCACTGGCTGCAACGCTTGATGACAATGTGCAGGTAATTGAAGTGGGCGGGCTGTTGCGCGAGTTGATCGTGGGTCTGGTGGAGCAGGGCAACGACGGTGCCCCGGAGTATTACGAGGCATTGGTGGGGCTGGCGCTGCTGGAGCTGAAGCGGGCCAGGCGTTCGCTGATGAGAATCGCGCTACCGGACGATTCCGACCGGCGTCTGATGAACCTGTGTCAGGCGGTCATGGCCCAGCCCTCGCTGGACATTCCCTTCGAACAACACGCCGAAAATGCCGGTGCCAGCGTGCGTACCTTGGCGCGGTTGTTCAAGGATGGCCTGGGTATGGGTTTCGCCGAGTGGCGGCGCCAGGTACAACTGGCGACGGCGGCGGCCGAGTTGATCCAGGGTGTGCCGGTCAGTGCCATCGCGCGGGAGTTGGGTTATTCCCCCAGCAGCTTCAGCGACATGTTCCGCCGCGAACTGGGTGTCGCGCCTTCGCAATTTGCCGCTGGCCCTTGTAGGAGCGAGCTCGCTCGCGATGGACGTTAACGATAACGCGTATTTTCTGGTTAAACGCGGTGTTTTGTAGTCCATCGCGAGCAGGCTCGCTCCTACAGGTCTTGCGGTAAATTGGCCGGAATTCAGAAGCGCTTGACCGTTGCTCGCCGGGACCACGATTTAGACTTTCAGGCATACCTCAATTGCCTACGGAGTCTGCCATGAGCTACTTCATTTCGCTGGTTATCGGTCTGAGCGTCGGTCTGCTCTACGGCGCCCTGGATTTTCGTTCACCCGCACCTCCGGCCATCGCGCTGATAGGCCTGCTCGGCATGCTGGCCGGGGAAAAGCTCTGGCCGATGGGCCGGCAACTGGTTGCGGGCTGGGTCTCCTGAACCCTGTTTATCTACTCGATGGAACCCCCCATGAAAGCACTACAGTTCGATAAAACCGGCGATCTCTCGGCCCTGCGCTATGTCGAGGTGCCAACCCCCGTTCCCGGCGCCGATGAAGTGCTGGTCGAGATCAAGGCGGCCGGCCTTAACCCAGCGATGTGAAAAACGTACTGGGACGCTTTCCCTACACCACCTTGCCGCGCATTCCCGGTCGTGACTTCGCCGGCATCGTCGTTGAGGGCCCGCAAGCGCTGATCGGCCAGCAGGTCTGGGGCACTGGCCGTGAGCTGGGCTTTTTCGCCGACGGCTCCCATGCGCAATTCGTCAAACTGCCGGCCAATGGCGTGGCCCTTAAACCCACACATTTGAGCTTCGCTCAAGCTGCCAGCCTTGGCGTGCCCTACACCACGGCGTGGGATGCGTTGGAGCGCAGCCTGGTGACGGCACAAACCCGGTTGCTGGTGATCGGCGGCGGGGCGGTAGGCAATGCCGCGCTGGCCTTGGCGAAAGTGCGTGGCGCCCAGGTGCTGGCGGCGGCGCGCCGGCCGGAGCAGGTCAAGGACTTGCAGGCCCAGGGTTATCAGACACTGCAACTCGATAAGCCCGAGGATTTGGGTGCACAGGTAAATGCCGTTTTCAGCGGTGGCGCTGACGTGATTTTCGACACCACCGGCTTCTGGCTGCCGGCCTCCGTCGCGGCACTTGCCGCGTTCGGGCGCATCGCCATCATCGCCGCACCGGTAGATGGCATGGTGCAGTTGCCGGCACTGGCGCTGTATCGCAAAGGCGGATCGGTGGTGGGTATCAACTCGTTGCTGTACGGCGTACAAGCCTGCGCGGCGATGCTCGATCAGTTCGGCAAATTCTTCGATCAGGATTTGCTGCCATTGCCACAAGGATTGTTCGAGTCGCCATTGGCCGAGGGGTTGGAGCGCTATGCGCAGGTGAATCAGGGTAGCGGCGATAAAGTGATTCTGCTGCCGTAACCCTGATCAATGTGGGAGCCGGGCTTGCTCGCGAAAGCGGTGTATCAATCGGCACATGCATTGACTGACACACCGCTTTCGCGAGCAAGCCCGCTCCCACAGGGCTAGAATCGGTCGCACCTATCCCAAGAGATCCATGCGATGAGCGAGCCGATTCGCCTGACCCAGTACAGCCATGGCGCTGGTTGCGGTTGCAAGATTTCCCCTCAGGTTCTGGAAGTGATTCTGGCCGGCAGCGGCGCGCAGAATCTGGACCCGAAGCTCTGGGTCGGCAACGCCTCGCGCGATGACGCGGCGGTCTATTCGATTGACGCAGAGCGCGGCGTGGTCTCGACCACCGACTTTTTCATGCCGATCGTCGACGATCCCTTCGATTTCGGCCGCATCGCCGCGACCAATGCCATCAGCGATATCTACGCCATGGGCGGCGACCCGTTGATGGCGATTGCGATTCTCGGTTGGCCGGTCAATGTGCTGGCGCCGGAGATTGCCCGCGAAGTGATTCGTGGCGGCCGTTCGGTGTGCGACGAGGCGGGCATTCCACTGGCTGGCGGACACTCCATCGACGCGCCGGAACCGATCTTCGGGCTGGCCGTCACCGGCCTGGTGGAAAAACGCCACATGAAGCGCAACGACACCGCCACCGCTGGCTGCTTGCTTTACCTGACCAAGCCCCTGGGCATCGGCATCCTTACCACCGCCGAAAAGAAGGGCAAGTTGCGCACCGCCGACATCGGCCTGGCGCGCGACTGGATGTGCACCCTGAACAAACCCGGCAGCCGCTTCGGCAAGCTCGACGGCGTGACGGCGATGACCGACGTTACCGGTTTCGGGCTGCTTGGGCATCTGGTGGAAATGGCTGATGGCAGCAAGCTGACCGCGCGTATCCGATACGACCGGGTGCCGCGTCTGCCGGGTGTCGAGTATTACCTCGAACAGGGCTGCATTCCCGGCGGCACCTTACGCAACTTCGACAGCTATGCCAGCAAGTTGGGGCGACTTCAGGAACTGCACAAACGCGTGCTGTGCGACCCGCAGACCAGTGGAGGTCTGCTGGTTGCGGTCACTCCCGAGGGCAATCAACAGTTCCTTGAAGTGGCCGCCGAACTGGGCCTGAACCTTGAACCCATCGGCGAACTGGTCGAACGACAGAGCCACGCCGTCGAGGTGTCCTGATGTCTGTCGAATGCGCCGACTACCGCAACATCTTCCTCAACGACCGGCCGATGATGGATGTCCGCGCGCCAGTCGAGTTTTCCAAGGGCGCTTTCCCCGGTGTGGTCAACCTGCCGCTGATGAACGATCACGAGCGGCAACGGGTCGGCACCTGCTTCAAGCAACAGGGTCAGCAAGCCGCTCTCGAGCTGGGTCATCAACTGGTGTCCGGCGCCGTCAAGGTCGAACGCCTCCAGGCCTGGGCGGACTTCGCCAGGGCGCATCCCGATGGGTTTTTGTATTGTTTTCGCGGCGGCTTGCGTTCGCAGATCGTCCAGCAGTGGCTCAAGGCCGAGGCGGGCATCGATTATCCCCGAGTCGCTGGCGGCTATAAGGCTATGCGTAATTTCCTGCTGGAGACGGTCGACCAAGCCATTGCCCAGTGCGATTTCGTGTTGCTCGGCGGCATGACCGGCACCGGGAAAACCGAAGTGCTCACGCAATTGCACAACGGGCTGGACCTTGAAGGTCACGCCAATCATCGCGGCTCCAGTTTCGGCAAACGTGCCACCGGCCAACCGTCCAATATCGACTTTGAGAATCGCCTGGCGGTGGACCTGCTGAAGAAGCGCGCCCACGGCATCGAACAATTCGTGCTGGAAGACGAGAACCGTGCGATCGGCCGTTGCGCATTGCCATTGCCGCTGTATCAGGGCATGCAGCAGTTTGCGATGGTCTGGCTCGAAGACAGCCTGCAAGGGCGGGTCGAACGGATCCTGCGTGATTACGTGGTGGACTTGTGTGCCGAGTTCATCCATGTGCATGGCGATGAAGGCTTTGTGCTGTTTTGCGAACGCATGCTCGCGAGCCTGGACAACGTACAGAAGCGCCTGGGCGGCGAGCGCCATCGACGGATGCTGGTATTGATGGAAGAGGCATTGGCGGAGCAAGGACGCAGCGGCGCGGTGGATTTGCACCGGGGCTGGATCGAGGGGTTGCTGGTTGAGTATTACGACCCGATGTACGCGTTTCAGCGGGAGAAGAAAGGGGTGCGGATCGAGTTTGCGGGGGAGCGGGGGCGGTTATCGAGTATTTGCGCGAGAGGGTGAGTCAGCGAGAGTGAGGTTGGTTTTGCCGGCCTCTTCGCGAGCAAGCCCGCTCCCACATTTGATCGCATTTTTCCAGAATGAATGCGGTTTAATGTGGGAGCGGGCTTGCTCGCGAAGGGGCCGGAACAGCCACCACAAAACTCAGATCGGGCAAGTCTGCGGCCCGTTATCCAGCCCTTGCTTGTAACTGCGGCTCACCAGGCTGGCCTTGCCGTTGTGCCAGGTCAGAGTCAGCACGTATAGCGAGTCGTAGTCGTTCGATTCCCAATCCTCGGTGATCGTCTGCTTCTGGCCGACGGCTTCCCCGGCGACCTTGTTGATCAGTGCCGGCAAATAACCATGGGACCAGGCGGTGTAGATGACCGAGTTGTGATACTTGTCGTGGAGCAGTTCTTCGGCCAGGTCGTCGGTGTCGTTGGCCGAGAACTCGATGTTCACCGGCAAGCCGAGCTTGATCGCGCTGGGGCTGATTGTCAGCAATGGACGCAGGTAACTGTAGGAGTTGTCCAGTTCGCCTTCCTCGACATTACGCGTCGGGTTGGCGGCAAATACATAATTGGCCTTGCCGAATTTTTCCGGCAGCAGGGTAGCCAGATCGATTGCGCGGTTCAGGCCCTGGCAATTGAGCTGGCCCAGGCCGCCGGCCGGCTTTTCCGCGTGGCGCAGGAACACCAGCGTCTGGGTGCCGTCCGCCGGCTGCGCGCGACTTTCGCGCGACTCCATCAACATGAACAACGCGCCGGCCGCCAGCAAGGCGGGCAGGAAAATATAGGCGCGATGTTTAAAGCGTTTGGCGAGTTTCAGAAAATTCGTCATGGACAAATGAGTTCTTCAGCGTGTTGGGTTAAGGCTGACATACCTTGACACCGCGAATTTCCTGCGTCGGGTGTTTTCCATGTCATTAAGCCAGTCCGTTTTCAAAGGGGCAGTGCTCAGAGTCCTCTGACGCCCATTTGGTTCTATTCCGGCCACGGGCGAAGCAATGTACCGGTAACCTTAAACGGTTGGTGTAAAGGTTATCGACAGGATATTGCGAAATTGTGGACACATTACACGCAATGGCGCGAAAGAGCGCTGTGATCTCTTTCGATCTTGACCATCAGCGATATTGATGGCGCCGGACGTCGCACCCCGCGTCATCTACATTATGATCGGCATTCTCAATTTCTCGTGGATCCTCCCCATGACCGATTTGTCTGCGTTCCCCATCACCCAAAAATGGCCGGCCCAGTATCCGGAGTGGATTCAGCTGTACTCCTTGCCGACCCCCAACGGCGTCAAGGTCTCGATCATGCTCGAAGAGATCGGTCTGCCCTATGAGCCTCACCGCGTAGGTTTTGACACCAACGATCAGATGTCCCCCGAATTCCTGTCGTTGAGCCCCAACAACAAGATCCCCGCCATCCTCGATCCCCACGGCCCGGGGGCCAGCCGTTACCGCTGTTCGAGTCCGGGGCGATTCTGATTTACCTGGCCGACAAGAGTGGGCAACTGCTGGCCCAGGAGTCGGCAGCACGCTACGAAACCATCCAGTGGCTGATGTTTCAGATGGGCGGGATAGGTCCGATGTTCGGCCAGCTCGGGTTCTTCAACAAATTCGCCGGCAAGGACTACGAAGACAAGCGTCCCCGAGATCGCTACGTTGAAGAAAGCAAGCGTTTGCTGGGTGTGCTCGATAAACGCCTGGAAGGTCGGGACTGGATCATGGGCGAGCGCTACACCATTGCCGATATCGCCACCCTTCCGTGGGTGCGCAACCTGATCGGCTTCTATGAGGCCGGCGATCTGGTGGGTATCCAGAACTTTCCTAACGTCACGCGGGTACTGGAACGTTTCCTGGAGCGACCGGCGGTGAAGCGCGGGCTGGAAATCCCGAAACCCCTCTCTAACTGATTTACGCAAAACCCTGTAGGAGCGAGCCTGCTCCGGGCGGCGTTCCGACGAAAAACCCGAGATCGCCGCGGGGTATCAGGCTAGCCGCGTTATCGTTGACGACCATCGCGA
Source organism: Pseudomonas sp. ERMR1:02 (assembly GCF_002277815.1). GTDB lineage: Bacteria > Pseudomonadota > Gammaproteobacteria > Pseudomonadales > Pseudomonadaceae > Aquipseudomonas. The sequence goes on along the minus strand of NZ_NKJI01000022.1, from coordinate 29,222 downwards.
GCAGGCTCGCTCCTACAATGGACTGGTGTTTTCAGGACTTGCCGAAAAACGGCCGGATCCCGTGATCCCGGAAATACCGCTCGATCACCTTCGGATCGGAGCACGTTTCGGCAATAGCCACATATGTATCCGGCCGCAACAGATAAAAACCATTGCGCCCCAGGCCTGCCGATTCAAACGCCGGTCGCCAGTCGAACACATGCAGCGGCAGATGATGCTCGTGGCACCAGGCGATCATTTCGTCACTGGTGTCGCCATACACATGCACCTGCCAGGTCGGACACTTCAGCGGTTCGAAATTGTCCCCCTCGCCATCATGCGCCCAGGGCAGGCGGTCGCCGCCATGAACGTGCCCGGCAACGCCAGTGCTCAGGGGCATCCCACGGTAGTTCAGGGTGATCTGCGACACTGTGCGGAAGAGAAATTCGCGGGATGTTTCAAACGAGGCCATTTTCGGAATCAGGAATGGCGCCAGGCGTGTGCGCAACAAGTCGGCCATGCGTCCTTCGGCGGTGACGAACGTGAAGACCCGATCGGTGGTGGCCACCAGTTTGCGGGCAAACGCGATGCGTTCGGTTTCATAGGTGGCGAGCAATTGTGCCTCGGCGCCACCGCTCAGTACTGCCGCGAGTTTCCACGCCAGGTTGATTGCATCGCCAATCCCGGTGTTCATGCCCTGACCACCGGCGGGACTGTGCACATGAGCGGCGTCGCCCAGTAAAAACGCACGCCCGGTGCGGAAGTGATCCGCCACCCGATGATGCACGCGGTAGGTCGAGAACCAGTTCAGTTGCTCAATCTTGACGTTCATATGCTCGATGGCCCGGCCGCTGACGTCTTCGAATCGCAGGGTTTCGGCCTGTTTGGCGCGCTCGTCGCGTACCGTGCCGATCAAGCGTGCACGACCCTTGCTTGCCAGCGGGAACACCGCGAGGAAATCCGCTTCGTCGAGGTCCACATGCAGTTCACCGTTGAACGTCGGACCGCTGGCCTGCACATCGGCGACATAGAAAATCTGCTGATACGTGCCGCCGGGGAATCCGGTGTCCAAGGTCTTGCGCACGACCGAACGGGCGCCGTCGCAACCGGCCAGGTAACAGGCCTCGCAGTTTTCCTGCTGACCGTCGGGCAGGCGCAGCGTCGCGCTGATGCCATTGCCGATTTCCTCGAAACCAGTTAGTTCGGTGTCGCGTTCTACGGTAATGCCGAAAGTTTCGAGGCGATCGATCAACAGCCGTTCGTGTTCGTCCTGCGGATAGATTTCGAGGAACGCGTAAGGCGTCAGGCCTTCGCCGACGCGGCTCAGCGGCAAGCGTGCCACCGGCTCGCCCTTGACCCAGAAATTGGCCGCGGCCACTCGATGGCCGTTCTTGACGACGGCGTCGGCGAGGTCGAGCTGACGATACAACTCCAGCGTCCGCGCCTGCACGGCCAGCGCCCGCGACGTGGTACCGGGGGCTGAAGCCTTGTCGACAATGCGTACGCGAATGCCCTGTTTGCTCAGCCACAGCGCCAGTACCAGCCCGGTCGGGCCGGCGCCGATGATCAACACGTCGCTACGTTGCATGAGCCTTCCTCCTTGTTGAGTGGATCAAGTATGGTCCAAACATGCCGGGCAGCCAGGCTGTTTGCCCAAGGGCAAACCCCGTAGGAGCGAGCTTGCTCGCGATGCAATTGAAAGCGCCGCGCCCAGTCAGGGAGGGCGCGTTATCGTTGACGCCCATCGCGAGCGAGCTCGCTCCTACAGACAGTCATAGCCAGCGTCATGCCATCGGCCGTATGGTTGATTCGGCGCATCGAATGACCAGGAGCAACATGCCAACCCACCCATTAATCATGAGCATTGCCGCCTTGCTGGTGCTGGCCGGTTGCAGCAGCCAACGGACCCGTGAACCACCGGCGCGCACGCCCGCCGAGGTCAAGGCCGAAATCGTGCGCCTGCTGCCGGCCAAAGCCGTCGACCGCCAGGGCTGGGCCACGGACATCTATGCCGCGTTTGCCGCGCAGAAGATTGCGCCAACCACGCAAAATCTCTGTTCGGTACTGGCCGTCACCGAGCAGGAGTCGACCTTTCAGGCAGATCCCTCCGTGCCGGGCCTGGGCAAGATCGCCCGTGACGAAATCGACCGGCGCGCAGCCAAGGCGCACATCCCCGGCCTGTTGGTCAGCGGTGCATTGCAGGTTCGCTCACCCAATGGCAAAAGCTACAGCGACCGGCTGAATGCGGCACGCAGCGAAAAGGAACTGAGCGCGATTTTCGACGACTTCATCGGCATGGTGCCCATGGGCCAGACGTTATTTGCAGGCTTCAACCCGGTGCACACCGGGGGGCCGATGCAGGTCAGCATCGACTTTGCGCAGAAACAGGCGAAGAACTATCCCTACCCGGTGGAGGGTTCGATCCGCCATGAAGTCTTTACCCGCCGCGGCGGCATGTACTTCGGCATCGCGCACTTGCTGGGATATCCGGTGAGCTACCAACAACCGCTGTATCGCTTCGCCGATTTCAATGCCGGTTGGTACGCCAGTCGCAATGCCGCGTTCCAGAACGCCGTGAGCCGGGCCTCGGGCATTGCGTTGGCGCTGGATGGCGATCTGGTCCGCTATGACTCGATCATGCCTGGCACCACGGAACTGGCCGTGCGCACCCTTGGCAAGCAATTGGAGATGCGCAACTCGACGATCAGGGATCAATTGGAGGAGGGCAATACGCTGGGTTTCGAGAACACCAGGCTCTATGAGCGGGTCTTCGCCCTGGCCGAACAGGCTGAAGGCCGGCCACTGCCCCGTGCGGTGCTGCCGGGGATCGTGCTGCAAAGCCCGAAAATCACCCGAAAACTCACCACAGCGTGGTTTGCCAAACGGGTCGATGAGCGTTATCAGCGCTGCATGGCGCGTTGAACGGACCTGAATCAAGCATGAAAAAGCCCGGCTGATCAGGCCGGGCTTTTTGTTGGGTGCTGCGCTAAAGCGATTTGTTTATGCGACGGTGTTGCCGTGCAGGTGGTCGGAGCCATCGGCAGCGACGGTGTTGCCTTGCAGGTGGTCGGAGCCATCGGCAGCGACGGTGTTGCCTTGCAGGTGGTCAGAACCATCAGATGCAACGGTGTTGCCTTTCAGGTGGTCAGAACCATCGGCAGCAACGGTGTTGCCTTGCAGGTGATCAGAACCATCAGCAGCAACAGCGCGTTTTTCGAGCAGGCGATCAGAACCGCCTTCAGCCACACGATTCTGGATCAGACGATCCGAACCACCTTCAGCCACACGGCTTTCGATCAGACGATCCGAGCCGCCTTCAGCGACTACTGGTTGAGCAGAGGTAGCGGCGAAAGCGTTAACTGCGAAAACCGAGAAAGCGATGCTGAGGATGGTTTGGCGTTTCATGATCATGTGCTCCGGGGGTGTTATCAGTTGGTATGGAGCAGATGTTACGCCGCAGGATTTTTAAGAGAACTTCATTGACGTGATTGTGAACATCGACGGCATTGATAGGGCGCGTGGCCTACGCATAGTGAGCGTAATGATGCGGTCGTCGGATCGCCAAGGCGCGGTCGGTGGCTGCTTCTACACTGGTTAGCTGCGCAGTCAGCAAGGAGGTGTGCATGTACCAGCTTTACGGTTATCAAAACTCTGGCGCCGCGGCGATTGAGGCTGCACTTGTGCTGTGCGCGGTTCCCTTTCGCTTCATCGATGTCGAGGCGTCTGCCGAAGCGGCTCAGGATTTACACAAGCTCAATCCACTCAAGCAGATCCCGACGCTGCAATTGCCTGACGGCAGCATCCTGACCGAGAGCGCGGCAATCCTGATTCACCTCGGGCTGACGTTTCCCGAGTCGAACCTGCTGCCGGACAACCCTGCCGACCGCGACCAGGCCATACGCGGCCTGGTCTATATCGTCAGCAATTGTTACAGCGCCATTGGCGTCATCGATTACCCGGAACGCTGGCTGGCCGAAGGGGATGAAGCTTCGCGGCAAAACCTCATGGCCGGCAGCCGAGCGCGGCTGCATTGGAGTTGGGAAGTGTTTGCCGATCAGTTTTCGGCAGAGCTGTATCTGGATGACGAGACACCAGGCGCGCTGGACGTTCTGGCGGCGGTGATCACGCGGTGGGCGGGGAGCCGGGAGCATTTGCGCCGCACCCGACCGGGCTTTTCCGCTTGGCTGGAACGCATCGACCGACATCCGACACTGGCACCGGTCTTTGCCCGGCATTGGCCCGCCTGAACACCCAAAATGGCACTGTCCCGGCGGAACACCCCAAACCCTGTAGGAGCCGGCTTGCTGGCGAAGGCGGTGTATCAGTCAATACATGTGTCGACTGATACACCGCCTTCGCCAGCAAGCCGGCTCCTACAAGGGAGGACTTGGAGTTACTCCCCGCGAATGTACTGCTCCAACTGGCGAATCAGCTCGGCCTGTTCGGCGATGGCTTCCTTGACCAGGTCACCGATCGACAACAAGCCGATCAACTTGCCGTCTTCCACCACCGGCAGGTGACGCAGGCGCCTGTCGGACATGATGCCAAGGCAGGTATCGACGGTTTGATGGGTATCCACGGTGATCACCGGCGACACCATGATTTTGCTCACTGGTGTACCCACGGAAGAAAGGCCATGCAGCACCAGTTTGCGCGCGTAATCGCGTTCGCTGATGATGCCCACTACCTCGTCATTCTCCACCACCAGCAAGGCGCCGACGTTCTTTTCGGCCATCTTCATCAGCGCTTCGAGCACCATATGATCAGGTTTGATCTGGTGCACTTCCTGGTTTTTCTGATCTTTGAGCTTGAGCAGTTGCGCGACGGTTTTCATGGCGGTTTCCCGGGTATTGTCGTTGTCCTTGAAGGATCGTAGACCCAAGCGCGCAGGGCAAGGGCGAAAGCGGCAGATAACACGCAAAAAACGCCATTCGGCGGTTTTCTTGCTTAACCCTCAAAAGATCGCAGCCTTCGGCAGCTCCTACAGTAGAACGCATACCCCTGTAGGAGCTGCCGAAGGCTGCGATCTTTTAGAGGTTCGACTCTATCTCTATGGGATCACGCGTAGAATCAACAGCCTGAATCAAATCCGAGGTTTGCAGTGGTGGATTTACCCCAGGGCTTCGTCCTGACCCGGCATTGGCGCGATACCCCGGCGGGTACGGAAGTCGAGTTCTGGCTGGCGACCGACAGCGGTCCCCGGCGCATTCGCCTGCCTCATCAGCCGTCGGTGGCGTTCATTCCGGCCTGTCAGCGCGAGCAGGCCGAGACGCTGTTGCACGACGAAAAAAACGTCGAGCTGCGCACCCTGGCCCTTGAGGATTTCGAGCACCGCCCGGTGCTCGGTCTGTATTGCCGGCAGCACGGCCAGTTGATGCGTCTTGAGAGCGCGCTGCGCCGGGCCGGTGTCGAAGTGTACGAAGCCGACGTGCGCCCGCCGGAACGCTACATGATGGAGCGCTTCATCACCGCGCCGGTGCGTTTTGGCGGCACGCCGGGTGCCGAGGGCTGTTGCTCGACGCGCAGATGAAACCCGACCCTGACTATCGGCCGAACCTAAGACTGGTGTCGCTGGACATCGAAACCACTGCCCAGGGCGATTTGTACTCCATCGCGCTCGAAGGCTGCGGCGAGCGTCAGGTGTATATGCTCGGGCCGCCTAATGGCGACGACAGCCAGGTGGATTTCCAGCTCGAATACTGCGAGTCGCGAACCCTGCTGCTGAAAAAACTCAACGACTGGTTCGCCCGGCATGACCCCGACGCGCTCATCGGCTGGAACGTTGTGCAGTTCGACCTGCGGGTGTTGCACGAACACGCCCGGCGCCTGGGCGTGCCGTTGAAACTGGGGCGTGGCGGTGAGGAAATGCAGTGGCGTGAACATGGTAACGGCAACCATTACTTTGCATCCGCCGCCGGCCGGCTGATCATCGACGGCATCGAAGCCCTGCGTTCGGCGACCTGGAGCTTCCCTCGTTCAGCCTGGAAAACGTCGCGCAAACCCTGCTCGGCGAGGGCAAGTCCATCGACAACCCTACCAGCGCATGGACGAAATCAACCGTATGTTCGCCGAGGACAAACCGGCGCTGGCCAAGTACAACCTCAAGGACTGTGAGCTGGTCACGCGGATCTTCGCCCAGACCCAGTTGCTGACTTTTTTACTTGAGCGGGCCAGTGTCACCGGTCTGCCGGCCGATCGCATGGGCGGTTCGGTGGCGGCGTTCACTCACCTCTACATGCCGTTAATGCATCGTCAGGGTTTCGTCGCGCCAAACCTCGGCGGGCGTCCGCCGCAAGCCAGCCCTGGCGGTTTTGTCATGGATTCGCAACCGGGGCTGTACGAATCGGTGCTGGTGTTCGACTACAAGAGCCTCTACCCCTCGATCATCCGCACGTTCCTCATCGACCCGGTGGGCCTGATCGAAGGTCTCAGGCATCCAGACAACGCCGACTCGGTGCCGGGCTTTCGCGGGGCACGGTTTTCCCGCACCCGGCATTGCCTGCCCTCCATCGTTGCCCGGGTCGCCGAAGGCCGGGAAACCGCCAAGCGCGAGCACAATGCGCCGCTGTCCCAGGCACTGAAGATCATCATGAACGCGTTCTACGGTGTCCTCGGCTCCAGCGGCTGCCGTTTTTTCGATACGCGTCTGGCGTCGTCCATTACCTTGCGCGGCCATGAAATCATGCTGCGCACCCGCCAGTTGATCGAGGCTCAGGGACACACAGTGATTTATGGCGACACCGACTCGACCTTCGTCTGGCTGCGTCGCGCCACGGCCAACAGGAAGCCGCGCAGATCGGCAAAGCTTTGGTGGATCACGTCAACCAGTGGTGGCGCGAGCACGTGCGTCAAGAGTATGGGCTGGAGAGTGCCTTGGAGTTGCAGTACGAAACTCACTACAAGCGTTTCCTGATGCCGACCATTCGCGGTGCGGAGGAGGGCAGCAAGAAGCGTTATGCGGGGCTGGTCACTCGCGCCGATGGCACTGACGAGATGATCTACAAAGGCCTGGAAACCGTGCGTACCGACTGGTCGCCACTGGCCCGGCAATTCCAGCAGGAGCTGTACCTGCGAATCTTCCAGCGCAAGCCTTATCAAGACTACGTGCGCGACTACGTGGCCAAGACCCTGGCCGGCGAATTCGACGAGCGCCTGATTTACCGCAAGCGCCTTCGCCGCACGCTCGACGACTACCAGCGCAACGTCCCGCCTCATGTGCGGGCGGCGCGCATCGCCGACGATTACAACGACCGGCAGGGCCGTCCGCGGCAGTACCAGAACGGTGGCTGGATCAGCTACGTGATCAGCGTCGCCGGCCCCGAGCCGCTGGAAACCCGTAGCGCACCATCGATTACGATCACTACATCACCAAGCAACTGCAACCGGTGGCGGATGCGATCCTGCCGTTTGTCGATGACGACTTCTCAACGCTGATTGGGGGGCAACTGGGCTTGTTTTGAGTCCAGCAGCGACAACGTCCAGTCGTCCAGAATGCCGTGAAAATACCGGTTCAGGGCTTGATGAAATGGACTGTCGTCCGAGGCGACCTGGGCGAACAGGGTCATCGATGAATGAAATTTCAGGTCGTCCGGATGGCCGAAAATCGCCGCCACCGAACGCTGCTGGGTGTTCAGCACTTCCTGGGTGCAGGTGCGCAACCGGGCACCCAACAAGGGGTGCTCAAGGTAGGCCTGTGCTTCTTCGCGGGTGCGGATCGCGTACCGTCGGGACATTTCGCTGTCACCCAGCCCGGCGAACTGTGGAAAGACGAACCACATCCAGTGACTGCGCTTGTGGCCGGCATTGAGTTCGGCCTGAACACGGTCGAACACCGCGTCTTGCGCCTGGATAAAGCGTTGCAGGTTAAAGGCGTCCGGTTGATCGGTGCTTCTCATGACGAAGCCCTCTGACAGCGTGATGGCTCAGACCATGGCCAACCGCTGCTTGCGTTTGGGCGCGTGAAACGCTTGGTCCAGCGCCTCCAGATCCCCGGCTTCAAGCTGCAATCCGGCGGCTTGGGCGTTAAGTCGCACATGCGCAGGAAGAACCGCTTTGGGGATGGCGATCACACCATTGTGGCGCAGCAGCCAGGCCAGCGATACCTGCGCAGGCGTCACGCCATGGCGTGCGGCCACCTGCTTTAGCGTGGCATTGACCAGCATCTGCCCACCCTGGCCGATTGGGCAGTAGGCCATAACGGGCATCATGTGTTGCTGGCACCAGGGCAGCAAATCAAATTCTATCCCCCGTTCCTCCAGGTTGTAGAGCACCTGATTGGTGGCGCAGGCCGGGGTGCTCAGTTCCTGCAAATCGTCGACGTCGAAATTGGACACGCCCCAACGGCCGATCTTGCCGGTTTCGCGCAGGCGTTCGAAGGCTTCGACGGTTTCTTCCAGCGGATATTGGCCGCGCCAGTGCAGCAGGTACAGGTCGATGTGATCGGTACCGAGCCGCTTCAGGCTGCGTTCGCAGGCCTGGGGGATGCCTTGGCGGCTGGCGTTGTGCGGGTAGACCTTGCTGACCAGGAAGACCTCGTCGCGCTGGCCGGCGATGGCTTGGGCCACGACTTCCTCGGCGCCGCCTTCGGCGTACATTTCGGCGGTGTCGATGAGGGTCATGCCCAGTTCGATGCCTTGGCGTAAGGCTGCGACTTCTTCTTTGTGGCGGGATTGGTCTTCGCCCATTTGCCAGGTGCCTTGGCCGATGACGGGCACCTGGGTGCCGGCCAGTTGCAGAGTTCGCATGGTTGAATCCCTTTACTCAGTATTGTGGTTGGCATCAGGATAGCCCTCGGGTTCCGTCTTGGCGGCCTTATAGCCGACCAAACTGTTTTTTGGGGTGTGTACATATCCGTTGCTGAGGTAACGGCCACTTATGGTTTCGCCCTGACGGTCGAGTCCCTTTTGGCAAACGCCCCAAAAGGAACCAAAAGGTCTCGCCCAGGCGTCCGGCCCCTCGCTGGGGCTCGGCGTTCCTTCGCTCCGGCATCCATCCGGGGACACTGCCCTCCGGTTGGCTTCGCTGCACCTACATGCAGCGTGTTCGACTGCGTCGAACGGCGCTGCGCGCCAATCCCCGGATGAACACCTCCACTCAGCCTCCCGAGGGGCGGGTGGATCAAGATCAAGAGCTGCAGGCGAGCTAACGCTCGGCCTGTTGAGTGGTGAAAAGCGTGGGCACGCCAATCAGCTTTTGTAGGAGCGAGGCTTGCCCGCGAAGGCGGCCTGACAGCCGACCAATTTCTTGCAGATGTCCCCGATCCAACTGTAGGAGTGAGCCTGCTCGCGATAGCGACCTTTCAGTCGACCAATCCTTTTCGGCTGTACCCAATCCTCAAACACTACACTTTGTCGATCCTTTCCCATGCCGATGATCGATTGATCACCGCCAACACTGCACTTTTCCAAAATGACCGGCTCTATCCATAGCCGTTGCGGCGAATCCCGCCGCACAGGAATGTGTCTGCCCAATCCCTTATGGTTCGAGTGTTGCCCTTAACCCTGCCCGAATTCACCTGTTAGCCGGTCTGTTACTGCTTTGTGCCAGCGGTTGCAGCCAGCAGCCCGGAAACGATTTGGTCACCCAGTTGCGCGACGCAAAACCCCAGGAGTTCCTGCAAACCAGCGTCGACCGCATGGCCACGCTGACCATGCGCGACAACCTCGACAGCCTCTATTTGCTGATGAGTAAGCTCTACCTGCGCAACCCGGACGAATTGAAAAAGTCCGGTTTCCTCGACGCCCGTACCGCTGGCAAGCAAGTGCGCATGGCGATTGAACAGCAACAGCCGTTACCCACCTTGGGCGGCAAAAAGGACCTGGCGGCGCTTCGTTTTGCCATGAGTCCAGAGTTTCTTGGCGACCGGATCGGTGCGTTCATTTATGCCATCGGCAGCATGCTGGTCACCGCCCACGGCAATCGCCTGGAGTTCTATATGACGGACGCGATCAACCCGACGTTCGTCAGCAACGCGGCGCGCAACATCGAAATCGCCACCTGGATATTGAGCCAGCGGCAGAACAAGGAAGGCCAGCCCATGCTGTTCTCCAACGAAATCTCGGAGGAGGGCAGCAACCTGAGTTTTGCCGTGGAGTTCGGCAAGATCGTCGCGCGGCTGGACCTTCTGACCCAGATGCTCGATGAGCGCTACCGGAGGATCGGCCTGAATTACGCGCAGAGCCTGTTGTTCCTGAATTTCTTGCCGGTGCAATGAGAACGCCACAAATCCCTGTGGGAGCGGGCTTGCTCGCGAAAAGCGGCATATCAGTCGGCACATGTATTGGCTGACACACCGCTTTCGCGAGCAAGCCCGCTCCCACAGGGTGATTTGGTATTTAGGCATAAAGATAGATCGCATCGATATAAGTGGTTATAAGAAAAATCGCTATGCTGCGGGCCATATTTTCCCTGCGGTCTATGTGGACGTATCAATGGATTTAGTGAACATCGGGTTGGTTGTTGCCGGGCTGGTCGTGGGCTTCATCGTCGGCATGACGGGCGTGGGTGGCGGGTCGTTGATGACGCCTATCCTTCTGGGCTTCGGCATCAACCCGGCAACGGCGGTCGGCACCGATCTGCTGTACGCGGCCATCACCAAGTCCAGCGGCGTGCTGGTTCACAAAAAGAACAACAACATCGACTGGGCGATTACCGGTTGGCTGACCCTCGGCAGTGTGCCGGCGGTGGCATTGACGTTGTGGTTCCTGAGCAGTCTGAACGAAGCGCCCGATGCGATGAACGCGATCATCAAACAGGCGCTGGGCTTCGTCCTGTTTGCCACGGCGCTGGCGATCCTGTTCAAGAAACGCCTGCTCGATTTCGCTCACAAACGCGCCGGTGGCAACTACAAGCCGAGCGGTAAGCGCTTGAATGTGATGACAGTGATCACCGGTCTGGTCCTGGGCACCATGGTTGCGCTGACTTCTATCGGCGCCGGCGCCCTGGGCACTGTGGCGTTGTTCATTCTCTATCCGCTGCTGCCGACCCGCCGCCTGGTGGGCACGGAAATCGCCCACGCCGTCCCCTGACCCTGGTCGCCGGTCTTGGCCATGCAAGCATGGGCAACATGGATTGGCACGTGCTGGGTTACTTGCTGGTCGGTTCGCTGCCGGGGATTTACCTGGGTAGCCACCTGACCGGGCGCATCTCTGACGAACTGTTGCGTCCTTGCCTGGCAACCATGCTGGTATTGATCGGTTACAAACTGGCGTTCTAATGCAATACAGGACGCCAGCTTCATTCGCGGGTGAAGATTTCCAGCAGATGTCCGTCCGGATCATCGAAATACACCCGCTGCCCACCCGCATAATCATTGACCTCCTTCGGCCGCTGCTTACCGGGATCGGCCCACCACGGCAGCCCGCTCGCTTGTAGCCGCGCGAAGGCATTGTCGAAGTCGTCATCGTCGAGCAAAAACGCGTAATGCTGCGAGGCTATCGGCGGGTCGTTGTCGTAAAAGTCCAGCGATACACCGTTATCGAATTTGACCACCAGCATTGGCCCGAAAGGTTGTGGGGTGGGCAAACCGAGCAGGTCGGCGAGAAAACTGGCCGAGGCCTGCTTGTCGCGGCACCAGACGATGGTGTGGTTCAACCGGGCGCTCATGGCGTGGTCCTCAGGGCGTATCAGAAGTGTCTGTATGAGACCTGAGATTAGCCCAGCCTATTGCGCAATGACCGCCCTGACCTAAGCTTGGGTCAAGGCAAAGAACATTTGCGGAGCGTCACCCGGAACGTTCGCCGCGATGCGCAATCATTAGAGCGTGGATATCAAAAGGAGATGCGCATGCTCATCAGGTTACTGACCCTGGCTACCCTGCTGGCCGTCGCCGGCCCCTGTTCGCCGCCGATGGCGACTCACCGCTGGATATGGACAAGGGCAGGGCCCGACCACTGATTGTCATCGCACCCAGCACGGTCGACCCGACGTGGGTCAGCCTTAAAAAATCGCTGGATGAGCCGGAAAATCGCAAGGGTTTTACCGAGCGGAACATGGTGCTGTACACCGTACTCAATCTGATGGGGCAGCGCGACGGCAAGGACCTGGGGCCGCAAGACACTGCGGCCTTGATCCGCTCACTGAAACTGGGTGCCGGGGCCAGGACCAAGGTGATTCTGGTCGGCAAGGACGGTGAAAAGAAACTTGATCAGGCAGGCCCAATTGAGCTGAAAGAAGTATTCGCCGCTGTCGACCAACTCCCGGCAGCCGAAAAGGAAACCCCACCGCCAACGATAGTGCCCGCTGCCGAACCCGAACCGGCGGTCAAGGGCGTCAAGGGCGCAAAAAACGGCAAACCGGCGAAACCCACCAAGCCGCCTGAAATGCCGGATGATTGAATCGGTGCGCAGCCTTTGTGGCCAGTGACTTACCTGTGGGAGCTGGCTTGCCAGCGATGGTCGTTAACGATTACGCGCATAGATTGGTTAACCGTCTCTCTTGAGTCCTTCGCTGGCAAGCCAGCTCCTACAGGGAATCGCGTCTCTCAGTTACTTATCCAGCGCACTCAATATCGCGTGAGCGATTTTGATCCGTTCCGGGTTCGGGTAGTTTTTGTTCGCCAGAATCACGATGCCGATGTCTTTCGCGGGCACGTAGGCCACGTAAGCACCGAAGCCGCTGGTCGAGCCTGTTTTGTTGAACAGTGCGTCCTGCCGAGGTGTTTGCGGCGGGTTCAGCCATTGGACTTTTTGGGCTTCATAGGCCATTTCCGACGAGTTGCCCGCGAGTAATGTCTTGAGTGTTACCGGGTAGTGGTAGTACTCCCAGCCCAGGCCCTGAGTCATGCCACCGACCGTGTAGTAACCGGTGTGGGTGATGGCGATTGCCTGTTGCAATGGCGTTTCCAGCTTCGCCGGTTTCATGTTCGCTTCAACATAGCGAAGCAAATCCGAGGCGCTGGTTTTCACGCCGTATGCCTCTGAATCCAGTGCGCCCGGGCCGACTCGTACGGGGTTGTCGTCGTTGTTGTAGCCCTGGGCGTAAAGCGCCATCTGATCCTGCGGAACCTTGAGGAAGGTGTGCTTCAAGCCGAGTTTGGCAGCAAGATCTTTTCCATCACCTCATCAAACGGAGCGCCCATGCGTTGGGCCGCGAGGTAACCAAACAGCCCCAGGCTCGGGTTCGAATACTGTCGATGGCTGCCAGGGGTATAGGTCGGTTTCCACTGTTTGAAATAGCCGAGCATTGTGTCCGGTGTATCGGCATCGCTTGGGAATTGCAGCGGCAGCCCTCCGCCTGAGTAGGTGCCGAGCTGCAATGCGCTGATGTTGTCGAACGCACTGCCACGCAGCTCCGGCAGGATCTGACTGGCCTTGTCTGACAGGGACAATTTACCGCTGGCCTGGGCGTAGGCGGCGAGGGTGGCAGTGTAGGTTTTGCTCACCGAACCGATCTCGAACAGGGTTTCTTCAGTGACAGCCTTGCCGGTTTCTTTTGAGGCCACGCCGTAGTTAAAGTAATGCGGTTGACCGTTGAGGGTGATCGCGACGGCCATCCCCGGAATGTTCTGTTGCTGCATGACCGGCGTAACGGCATCTTTGACCACCGCCTCGATCTGCTGGTCGGTGTGATTCCCTGCAACGCAGTAACCTGTGCTCAAGAATAGTCCGAAAGCGCTGTAGGATAAGGCCTTGCTGAGTCTTAAGTTGTGCATGATTGAGCTGCTGTCCATGAAGTTATATGGTTTAACCCGCTACACTCCGAGCGGTTCCTGGATCGGGTCGCCGATGAGCGTGCCCAATCTATTCATTCTGCCGATCATAGACAAACGACGAAATTTCGGATGAGCCATTAGAAAAATTATGGAGTTGGCATGATCCGGCCTCAATTACCGCTCAATGCATTGCGCGCCTTCGAGGCTTCGGCTCGACACTTGAGTTTTACCCGGGCAGCGGTGGAGTTGTGCGTCACGCAGGCGGCGGTGAGTCATCAGGTCAAAAGCCTTGAGTCCCAACTCGGCGTGACCCTGTTCAAGCGCTTGCCCCGCGGGCTGATGCTGACCCGTGAAGGGGAAACCCTGCTGCCGGTGTTGCGCGAGTGTTTCGACCGTATTGCCGAAACCCTTGAGTGCTTTGAGGGCGGGCATTTTCGTGAGGTGCTGACGGTCGGGGCGGTGGGGACGTTTGCCATCGGGTGGTTGTTGCCGCGACTGGCGGACTTCCATGCGAAACATCCGTTCATAGATTTGCGGCTGTCGACCAACAATAATCGGGTGGATGTCGCCGCTGAAGGACTGGATTACGCCATACGATTTGGCGCAGGGGCGTGGCACGGCATCGAAGCGGTGCGGTTGATCGAGGCGCCGTTGTCGGTGTTGTGTGTGCCCGAGATTGCCCGGCAATTGAAATCACCGACCGACCTTTTGCAGCAAACGCTGCTGCGCTCCTACCGCGCGGACGAGTGGCCCGAGTGGTTCCAGGCTGCCGGACTGTCGACCTTGGCGGCATCGCCCAGAAGCATTGTTTTCGACTCGTCATTAGCAATGATGGAGGCTGCCTTGCAAGGAGCGGGCGTGGCGTTGGCGCCGCCGCTGATGTTCTCGCGGCAATTGGCGGCGGATGTGATTCAGCAGCCTTTCCCGATTCACATTACCACCGGAAGCTACTGGCTGACCCGGTTGCAGTCGCGGCCTGAAACGTCGGCGATGGCGGCGTTCAAGAGCTGGTTGCTGATGCAATGACCGTCTTCTGTAGGAGCGAGCATGCTCGCGAAAAACCAGAAGGCGCCTCGGGGCATCTGGTTTCCCGCGTTATCGTTCACGACCATCGCGAGCGTGCTCGCTCCTACAGGGAGTAGGGTGCTAGCGCACCAGACACGGCCGCTTGTTATCGAACTTCCAGCCCGGAATCAAAAACTGCATGGCCACGCTGTCATCCCGCGCACCCAGGCCCATGCCTTTATATAGCTCATGGGCCTTGGCCAGTTGATCCAGGTCCAGCTCCACGCCCAGTCCCGGTTTCTGCGGCACCTGCACGCAGCCGTCGACGATTTGCAGCGGGGCTTTGGTCAGGCGCTGGCCGTCCTGCCAGATCCAGTGGGTGTCGATGGCGGTGATTTCACCCGGCGCGGCCGCCGCGACGTGGGTGAACATCGCCAGGGAAATGTCGAAGTGGTTGTTGGAATGCGAGCCCCAGGTCAGGCCCCATTCGTGGCACATCTGGGCGACACGTACCGAACCCTGCATGGTCCAGAAGTGCGGATCGGCCAGCGGGATATCGACCGATTGCAACTGGATCGCATGACCCATTTCCCGCCAGTCGGTGGCAATCATGTTGGTTGCGGTTTTCAGGCCCGTTGCGCGGCGGAATTCAGCCATGACTTCGCGGCCCGAGTAACCGTTTTCCGCGCCGCAAGGATCTTCCGCATAAGCCAGCACGTGATGCTGATCACGGCACAAACGGATCGCTTCCTTGAGTGACCACGCGCCATTCGGATCGAGGGTGATGCGCGCATCGGGGAAGCGTTCGGCCAGAGCGGTGACCGCTTCGATTTCGGCATCGCCGCTGAGCACGCCGCCTTTGAGCTTGAAATCCTTGAAGCCATAGCGCGCGTGGGCGGCGACCGCCAGACGCACCACCGCATCCGCGGTCATGGCTTTTTCGTGACGCACGCGGAACCAGTCGTTGTCGGCGTCGGGCTCGTCGCGATAGGCGAGGTCGGTTTCGTTGCGATCACCGACATAAAACAGATAACCGAGCATCTTCACTTCATCGCGCTGCTGGCCTTCGCCGAGCAGAGCGGCGACCGGTACGTCCAGATGCTGGCCGAGCAAGTCGAGCAGCGCGGCTTCCAGGCCGGTCACGGCGTGAATGGTGATGCGCAGGTCGAAAGTCTGCAAACCGCGACCGCCGGCATCGCGGTCGGCGAAGGTCTGGCGCACCTGGTTGAGGATTTTCTGATAAGTGCCGATCGGGCTACCGACCACCAGGCTGCGTGCGTCTTCGAGGGTCTGGCGAATGCGCTCGCCACCCGGTACTTCGCCGACGCCGGTGTGGCCGGCGTTGTCCTTGAGGATCACGATGTTGCGGGTGAAAAACGGCCCGTGGGCGCCGCTCAGGTTGAGCAGCATGCCATCGTGGCCGGCCACTGGAACGACTTGCATGCTGGTGATGATCGGGGCTTTGGCGGTTTCGTGTGCGGTCATTTTCTTATCCTTTTAAAACTTGTGTTCAGGCGTGATGCTTCGGGCGTGATTGGGCGATGGTTTGCCCGGTGCAGTAATGGGTGCCGCTTTGGGTTTGTTGCGTGCGGCGAAGACGATGATCGCGGCGATGATCGAGGTCGCGGCCAGGCCATACAGCCCGCCCTGGATGGATCCGGTGCGTTCTTCCAGCAGACCGAAAGTGGTTGGCGCGACGAAGCCGCCGAGGTTACCCACCGAGTTGATCAGCGCGATGACGCCAGCGGCGATGCGTGCATCCAGATAGGCCTGGGGAATCGGCCAGAACAGCGACGATGCCGATTTGAAGCCCAGCGCGGCAAAGCAAATCGCAACAAAGGCGAAGACCGGCCCGCCAGTGGTGGACATGAACATCCCGGCGGCAGCGATCAGCAAAGCGGTGGCAACCCAGGCTTGCTGGTGCTTCCATTTGGCCGACAGCGAAGCGAAGGCGTACATGCCGATAATCGACAGCAGCCACGGAATCGAGTTGAACATCCCGACCTGGAAGTCGCTCATGTCGCCCATCTTCTTGATGATGCTCGGCAGCCAGAAGGTCGCGGCGTAGATGGTCAGCTGGATGAAGAAGTAAATCACGCAGAACAGGATGATCTGCCGGTCCTTTAGCAGTTTGCCCAAGGACGGTTTGATCGGCGTCGCAGCCTCACGGGCAAGCTGTTCGTCGTCGATGGCCTTGACCAGTGCGTCCTGCTCATCACGAGTCAGCCATTTGGCGTCGTGGGGTTTGGAGTCCAGCCAAAACCAGACAAAGAAGCACAGGCCCACCGAGAACATCCCCTCGATGAAGTACATCCATTGCCAGCCGTGCAGGCCAAAACCGCTGACTTGCAGTAGCAGGCCGGACAGCGGACCGGAGATTAGCGAGGCAATCGCCGAGCCGCTGAGAAAAATCGCAATCGCCTTGCCGCGCTCTACGCCGGGCAACCAGCGGGTGAAGTAGTAGATCACCCGGGAAAGAATCCGGCTTCGGCCACGCCCAGCAGAAATCGCAGGATATAGAAGTGGGTTTCGTTCTGGATGAACGCCATGCCCGCGGCCACCAGGCCCCAGGTCAGCATGATGCGGGTCAGCCAGATGCGTGCGCCGACCTTTTGCAGAAGGATGTTGGAGGGTACTTCGAACAGTGCGTAACCGATGAAGAACAGACCGGCACCGAGGCCGTAGGCGGCAGCGCCAATGCCCAGGTCGTGTTCCATGTGGGCGCGGACGAAGCCGATGTTCACGCGGTCAATGTAGTTGACGATGAACATGATGACGAACAGCGGCAAGACGTGACGTTTGACTTTCGAGATCGCGGACTGCAAGGCCGAATTGGCGCCACTGTCCATCCCTGAGATGGATGTATTCACTGCGTTTTCTCCCACTCGTTATTTTTATGCGGGGTGCAACCAAGTGCTGCGCTGTTGATAGACATCATACAACTAGGTTTTTTCGGTCCGCAACAGATTTTGTCCAACGAAATCGCGTTGAATCGGGTGGTTGTTATTCTTTTTGCGGTTTTGTATGGGGGCTGAAATGGTCGTTATCGTGATGGTTGTTGAGTGTTGTCATACAAGTTGAAGTTGTTTTCTCGAGATTGCAAACGAGCGCGGTGCTACGATTCCATCAGTTCTGCTTTTGGATGATCGCCATGCAAGAAGACCTCGACGCGCCTGCCCGCAAACGCAGCCACAATCTGGCCCACGACCTGGTGGCCAAGCTGACCCAGAGCATCCTGCTCGGGCAGATGCTGCCTGGCGACAAGTTGCCGTCGGAGAACAGCATTGTTCTTGAGCACGGTGTCAGTCGCACGGTGGTGCGCGAGGCCATTTCGAAATTGCAGGCTTCAGGGTTGGTGGAAACCCGTCACGGTATCGGCACCTTTGTGCTGGAGCGGGCGCCGGAGCAGGGGCTGCGGCTCAATGTCGATACCGCGCTGGGGTGCGCAGCATTCTGGAGTTACGCATGGGCCTGGAAACCCAGGCGGCGGCGCTGGCCGCGATTCGTAGAACCGATCAGCAATTGGCGCAGATGCGCCAAGCGCTCGATGACTATCAAAACCTGCTGGCCAACAACGACAGTTGCGTCGAAGCAGACCGGCGCTTTCATCTGCTGATTGCCGAAGCCACCGGCAATGTGTGCTTCACCGAAATCATGCAGCATCTGGGCAGCGCCATGATTCCGCGAACCCGGGTCAACGCGGCCGAACGCGGCGCGGTGGACTTGAGCAAGCTCGGGCAGTTGGCCAACCTGGAACACGAAGCGGTCCTTAACGCCATTAAACGCGAGGACCCGGACGCGGCGCGGGCGGCGATGTGGTTGCACTTGACCAATAGCCGGGACCGGTTTTCGCTGTAGGAGCGAGCCTGCTCGCGATGGTCGTTAACGATAACGTTGGGTACCTGACTCCCCGCGGTGGGCCCGGGCTCATCGCGAGCAGGCTCGCTCCTACAGGGTATCTACGGTGATCAGGCACGAGCCACCTGAACCACCGTCCGCCGCTCCAGATTCAAAGCCAGCACACTGATCAACACCACCATCGCACCAATCGCCACCATCAACGTCGGCTGCTCGCCCAACGCCACGGACGCAATTGCCATCGCCATCGGCGGCACCAGGTACAGCGTCATCGTCGCCCGGCTAAGGTCTACATGCGCCAGCACATAGGCCCACGCCAGATACGCCAGGGCACTCGGGAAAATCCCAAGGCAAGCACTGCGAACTGCACGCGCAATGGGGCCTTGACGACTTGATCCGCCAGCCCCGGCAGGAAAATCAGCAGCAGCGCCGTCCCCGACCAGACCGTGTAGCACACCAGCGTCAACCCGTCATAACGCCCGGTGTGGTGCTTTTGCAGGGCAAAGTAAAGACTCCAGGACAACGCCGCCAACAGGATCAACAAGCCATGGGCGTCAATGCTGCCCAAGCCGTGATCGCCCGCCACCACAATCACCACGCCGATCAATCCCAAAACCACGCAACCCCAGCGCCAGAGGCTCACTCGGTCCTTGAACACAAAGCGCGCCAGCATGGTGCTGAACAATGGCGTCGACTGCGCCAGCACACTCGACGCGCCGGCGCTGACACCCTGCTGGCCGAAATTGATCGCCACGTGATGCAGGCTCACCGCAAAGAAACCCAGCGCCATCAGCAGTGGTACATCGCGAAGTTTTGGCCGATGAATGCCTCTGAACACCGCGACCACGGCCATGAACAACGACGCCAGCAGAAAGCGCGACAACGCCAGATGTCCAGGGTTGTAGGCCTGCAAGCCAATGTGAATGCCGGTCGGAGAATAACCCCAGCAGGCCACGACGAAGGCCATGGCCAAAATGATTTTCAAGGGGGAGCTGGAGGAGGGCGTGAGTACATTCATGGTTGTGCACCGAGAGGCAGATGCACTTAGTATCTGAACCGGGATCATTCGCCACAACTGACTTATACTGCGCGAACCATTCACTTTGAGTGATGTATATGGAGCTGGCGCAGATCCGCATGTTCAAGACCGTGGCCGAGGTCGGCAGCATCGCCCGCGCGGCCGAGGTGCTGCATTGCGTGCCGTCGAACATCACGGCACGCATCAAATCGCTGGAAGCCGAGTTGGGTGTCGCGCTGTTTCTGCGCGAGGGTCGCGGTCTGCGCATCAGCCCGTCGGGCCAGACTTTTCTGGCCTATGCCTCGAAGATTCTGGCTTTGACGGCAGAAGCCAAGCGTGCGGTGGACCCATCCGCCGAACCGTCCGGTCCGTTGCGCATTGGTGCCATCGAGTCTTCGGCCACCGGTCGCCTGCCGCGCTTGCTGGCGAAATTCCACAAGCGATATCCAGCGGTGGCGCTTGAACTGACCACCGGCACCTGGGGCCAGTTGCTGGATGACACGCTGAGCCATCGGCTCGACGGCGCCATCGTCGCAGTAGATGTCGAGCGCTCGCACCTCAAACGCACACCGATGTACCGCGAAGACTTGTTGCTGATTGCCTCGACATCGCTAGGACCGGTGCGCGACATGGCGGATTTGCACGACAAAACCGTATTCATGTGGCCCCAGGGCTGTCCGTATCGGGCGGCGCTGGAGCATTGGTTATTACGCCAGGGGCAGGCGCTGCCGATTGTCAGCCTGGCCAGTTACGGCGCGATTGTCGGATGCGTCAGTGCCGGGGCTGGTGTGGCACTGGTGCCCAAGGGTGTGTTTGATCAATACGCCAAGGGTGCTGGTTGCGTGGGGTACGAATTCCCTGAGCTGACTGCCATCGATAACTTGTTTTACTGGCATGAAAACGCCGGGGTGCACCCGGCGCGGGAAGCGTTTGTGGCGATGTTGCGCGAAGAATTCGCCTGAGAGCGGCCTTGCTCCTACAAAAAGCGATGTGTCTTGGCCGTAGTATTTTCAAATACCGCCCACATCCCGCATCAACAACCCAAACCGCAAATCCACTGCATCCGGTATCGGCAAGTACACCGTATGCCCATCCCCTGGCGCCACGTTGATGGGCTCGCCTTTGACGTTATGCAACTGATGCAGGTCGAAGTGGAAGTTGCCCTTGGGGGTCATCAGTTCCATGTGATCGCCCAGCACAAAGCGGTTTTTTACCTTCACCTCTGCAAGCCGATCCCGCCGCTCGCCAGTCAGTTCGCCGACAAACTGTTGGCGTTCCGACACCGAGCTGCCGTTCTGGTAGTTCTGGTATTCGTCATGCACATGCCGACGCAGGAAACCCTCTGTGTAGCCGCGCTGGGCGAGGGATTCCAGGTCGGTCATGAGGCTGCGGTCAAACGCCCGTCCCGCCACCGCGTCGTCGATCGCCCGGCGATAGACCTGAGTGGTGCGTGCGCAATAGAAGTGCGATTTGGTCCGCCCTTCGATCTTCAATGAATGCACGCCCATCTGCGTCAGGCGCTCGACATGCTGAACCGCGCGCAGATCCTTGGCGTTCATGATGTAGGTGCCGTGTTCATCTTCGAATGCCGGCATCAGCTCGCCCGGACGATTGGCTTCCTGCAACAGGAACACTTGCCCGGTGGGCGCGCCGATGCCCAGGGTTGGTTCCGGCTGACAGAGCTGGACGATCTCGCCTGACTGATTTTCCGTGGCCTCCTGCGCCGAGTACTTCCAGCGACAGGCATTGGTGCAGCTACCCTGGTTGGCATCGCGCTTGTTCATGTAGCCCGACAGCAGGCAGCGACCTGAGTAGGCCATGCACAACGCGCCATGAACGAACACCTCCAGCTCCATCGCCGGGACCTGTTGACGGATTTCGGCGATTTCTTCCAGGGACAGTTCCCGCGAGAGGATGATCCGGCTCAAGCCCTGTTGTTGCCAGAACTCCACGCTTGCCCAGTTCACTGTGTTGGCCTGCACCGAGAGGTGAATCGGCATCTGCGGATAGTGCCGACGCACCAGCATGATCAGACCGGGGTCGGACATGATCAGGGCGTCAGGCGCCATGGCGATGACGGGCGCCAGGTCCTTGAGGAAGGTTTTCAGCTTGGCGTTGTGCGGTGCGATGTTCACCACCACATAGAAGCGCTTGCCCTGAGCCTGTGCCTCGTCAATGCCGAGGGCCAGGTTGGCATGATCAAATTCGTTGTTGCGCACCCGCAGGCTGTAGCGCGGCTGGCCGGCGTACACGGCATCGGCGCCATAGGCGAAGGCATAACGCATGTTTTCAGGGTGCCGGCGGGGGCGAGCAGTTCTGGAGCAATGAGGTTCATGGCGGCTCGATCGCAAAAGCCGTCGAGGGTAAACGGCTTGCCCCGAGGGTTTATTGATCTGGATCTATGTTTTTGAACAAACGGATGGCACTCGCGCGAGCCGTTGCGGCCTAAGCATCAGGGCGTAACCTGGGCGCATTTGGGCGTCCCGGCGCACTGGCATGGATCGGACATGAACGAAGAGACTCTGCAAGACAAATCGCTGATGGTTCTGCTGGGTGTGGTGAGCATCGCTTTTGTCTGGATTCTGCTGCCGTTTTACGGCGCGGTGTTCTGGGCCGTGATCCTCGGCATCCTCTTTGCGCCCATGCAGCGCCGGCTGCAATTGAAGTTCGGCAGGCAACGCAATCTCACGTCGTTGCTCACCCTGGGCATCTGTCTGGTGATTGCGATCCTGCCGGTGATCATCCTCAGCATCTTGCTGGTGCAGGAGGGCGCGGCGGTGTACCAGCGCATTGAAAGCGGTGAACTGGACATTGCCGGTTACGTGGCGCAGTTCAAACACAGCCTGCCGCCGTATTTCCAGCATTTACTTGATCGTTTCGGCTTGGGCGGGCTGGACGGAATGCGGGAAAAAATTATCAAGAGCGCGGTGGCCGGAGGGCAAGTGCTGGCGACTCAGGCATTCAGTTTGGGCCAGGGGACGTTCGACTTCATCGTCAGCTTTTTCATCATGCTGTACTTGCTGTTCTTTTTTCTGCGCGACGGCGCGGATCTCGCACGCAAGGTGCGCGCCGCCATACCGCTGGAAGAACAGCAGAAACGTCGTCTGCAGCTCAAGTTCAATCGCGTGGTCAGGGCTACCGTTAAGGGCAACCTGGTGATGGCCATCACGCAAGGCGTATTGGGTGGTTTGATTTTCTGGTTTCTGGACATCCCCAGTGCGTTGCTCTGGGCGGTGCTGATGGCGTTTTTGTCGCTGTTGCCAGCGGTAGGGGCGGGAATCGTCTGGGGGCCGGTGGCAGCGTTTTTGCTGTTCACGGGCGCGATCTGGCAAGGCGTGGTGCTGGGGTTGTTCGGGGTGTTCGTGATCGGGCTGGTGGATAACGTGCTGCGCCCGACCCTGGTGGGCAAGGACACGAAAATGCCGGACTACCTGATCCTGATCTCGACCCTCGGTGGCCTGGCGGTTTTCGGGATCAACGGTTTTGTCATCGGCCCGTTGATTGCGGCACTATTCATGTCGAGCTGGGACATTTTCCTTGAAACCAAACCGCGGGTTCAGCTGCCTTAAGCGCTGAGTTTGCCGGTCTGGTCCGGGCTGACACGTTGCGACATCGCCTTGGCGGCCGGCAGCGAGGTGAGCGGACCGCTGATCGGTTCGCCGTCCAGCATCAGATACCAGCAGGCAAGCAATCCGGACTCTCTGAGCGATGCGGGAACGGCGCTGCCGATAACGGACATGATCTGAACTTGAGACATCATAGGTACCTCCATCAATCTATGGAGCTACCTTAAGGCCCGGCGATTTTCTGACAATCAACGTTTTCGATAGTGGTCATTGACGCGATTGTGGCCAGACAGACCGTCTGTCGGTCAGTCGACCACCTGATCGAGCATATGGACCACTTCCTGCTCGTTGAGCAGGCCTTTGCGCACCAGGTTTTGCGTCAGCAGCGAGAGAAATTTGGCGCTGCGATGACCTTCCAGGTGCTTGAGTTCGGTCAGGGCGTTGTACACCTTGCTGGAGGTACATAGGCCGACAATGCGGTGCGGGTTCTGAGTGGGCATGAGGGCGTCCTTGTTTTTGTAACCTGTGATCAACCTGTTGCTGGCGGACAGGCGAATCAATCTTGCCCGCTTGAACCGTCGATACTGTCCGAGAACGACACTGACAAGATTTATCCAGACCACTGCCGACGAACGGCCATAAAAAACCCCGCCGATGGGGCGGGGCCTGATGGGGCTGTTACCAGCGACCATAACCGTGGGGATGGCCGTAGTAATAACCACGGGGTGGTCCGTAATAAACCGGTGCCGGGCTGTAATAGATCGGTTGTTGCACGTACACCGGAGCCGGTTGGTAATAAACCGGTGGCGGTGGCGCGTAGTAAACCGGCGCGGGTTGGGCGTAGACCGGTTGGGCATAAACCGGTTGCGGCGCGACATACACCGGCCGGTTGGCATTGATCAGGGCCGAACCGACGATGGCCGTACCGACAATCGCTCCAAATACCGCCGCGTCATTACCACCACCACCACCATGGGCTTGCGCCTGCCCTGCGATAGCCAGAGCACCAATGAGCAAGGCAACTGTGGGGATTTTACGGATCATGATAATTCCTCGGTTCTTCGACCCGGCGCTTGCGTCTGCAATAGACCCAAGGATTGTCGCGGGGATACTTCTAAGACAGCGTTTTTTTGAAAATCAGCACAGCCGCCAGGTAAATTTTGTGTAAGGTCTGTACCGGCCTGCTTAGGGTCGCGTAATTCCGCGTGCAGGCACGGGAATATGATCGATCAGAACAGGTGGGCCGGCTATCCCGTCCATCTGAAAGTGCATTGCAAGGAGATCCGCATGCAGATGAACCCGAACAGAGACACCCAACTGTGCATGTCCCTCTCCGGGCGCCCCGGTAACTTTGGCCTGCGTTTTCACAATCATCTGTATGAACAATTGGGGCTGAATTTTTACTACAAGGCGTTCAGCAGTCAGGACTTGTCGGGGGCGGTGGGTGGCATTCGTGCCCTGGGCATTCGCGGCTGTGGCGTGTCGATGCCGTTCAAGGAAGCGTGCATTGCCTTGGTCGACGAACTTGACGCGTCTGCCGCCGCCATCCAGTCGATAAACACCATCGTCAATACCAACGGCCATCTGAAGGCCTACAACACCGATTACATCGCCATTGCCCAGTTGCTGGAGACCCACGATGTGCCCAAGGACGCGACTTTTGCCCTGCGCGGCAGCGGCGGCATGGCCAAGGCCGTAGCCAGCGCCTTGCGCGATGGCGGTTACAAAAACGGACTGATCGTGGCACGGAACGAACGTGCCGGCCATACGCTGGCCGATTCACTGGGATACGAATGGCAAGCGGAACTCGGTGCCCAGCGACCGCAGATGCTGGTCAACGTGACCCCTGTCGGTATGGATGGCGGTCCGGAAGCCGGT
This sequence comes from Pseudomonas sp. ERMR1:02, assembly GCF_002277815.1. Taxonomy (GTDB): domain Bacteria; phylum Pseudomonadota; class Gammaproteobacteria; order Pseudomonadales; family Pseudomonadaceae; genus Aquipseudomonas. Next base: position 4,267 of record NZ_NKJI01000022.1, on the reverse strand, counting down.
CAACTGGCGTTCGAGGCCGACGTCATCAGAGATGCGGATATCGTCTTCGATGTGGTGGCGATTCCCTCGGAAACACCGATGATCGTATTTGGGCGGGCCGAGGGTAAAAAGGTGATTACCGGGCTCGAAGTGATTGCGATCCAGGCGCTGGAGCAGTTTGTGCTTTATACCGGCGTGAGGCCGACTGATGAGCAGTTTCAGGCAGCGGTGGCTTTTGCTCGGGTTTGATTAGCTCAAATTTTTAGTTGTCTGTGCTGGCCTCTTCGCGAGCAAGCCCGCTCCCACATTCGATCGAGTCCTCCAGATGAAATGCGGTCAACTGTGGGAGCGGGCTTGCTCGCGAAGGGGGCGACTCGGTCTTGCAAGTAAACCCCTGCCTATAATCGCAGGATGCATGCAAACCTCGGTATGTTCTATATCGTGGCCGGAGAGGGTGAAGTGCGTCTGGGCGCTGAACGCTTTCCGATCCGCGCCGGTGACGTGATTGCCTGCCCGGCGGGCGGCTGGGGTGGATGATTGGGAGGGTGAATAACCTCCGGAATCGCGCATCCCCTGTAGGAGCAAGCTCGCTCGCGATGGGCGTTAACGATAACGCGTTCTTTCTGAATAAACGCGTTGCATTTGAGTTCATCGCGAGCAAGCTCGCTCCTACAAAGACTACTCCAGCCGCGCCAAGCGCTCTTCCAGCGCTGCGATCCGGGCCTCCAGCTCTTCAATGCGCTCGACCGAAACACCGCTGCCGCCACCACGTTCGACCGGATTCTGCCGCGCGGCGAGGATCACCTCAATGTCCGCCGGATCGCCCATGGCATGCATGTAGCGGTCTTCGCGCTGTCCGGCCTGGCGCGCAATCAACAGCGCGAGGTCTCGGGCAATCAACCGTTCAAGCTGATGCACGACCTGCTCGGTATCTTCGAAGTCATGCATGCGCCCGCTGCGGGTCAGCAGTTCGTTGACGGTTTGCGGGCCGCGCAGATACAGCAGCCCCATCAGAATCACCTGGGCCGGGACCAGTTCCAGTGCCTTGTCGACCTTATGCTCCCAGCGATCCGCGCGGCTGCCCATCACCAGTTTGGTGAAACCGCGTCCTTCGAGGGCGCGCAGGCTCTGGCCGACCTGACCCTGGGTCAGGTTCATCACCGGTTCGCGGCTGGTTTTCTGATTGCAGGCAATCACCAGCGCATTGAGGGTCAATGGATAGGTTTCCGGGCTGGTAGCCTGTTTCTCGATCAACGAACCCAGGATGCGGATTTCCGTGCTGTTGAGGCGCGGTTCGTCAAAGGTCGTTTCTTGCTCAGTGCTCATGGTTCTGCGTCCCTACCCGGTTCATGTTTTTCTCTGCCGTGGATGCACTTTAGATTGGCGCGCGCCAATGGCAACACAAATCGTTGCGTCATCTGCTCGACAAATTTGAAACCTGAACGTAGCCTGAATGAAACACGAACAAAACATTCACAAATTTTTTACAATTTGCCGGGCACCGTATGCGGGGCTGCGCGCGGCCGCTCAACAAGAGAGTGTGCCGCGTGTTTGACGCTTCGACAACGTCACCAGCTTTATCATTGAGATTTGGAGCAAGGCATGGAACTGACGCTGTTTTTGACCCGCTACTATTCGCTGATGGGCGCGCACGGGTCATGACTGTTCTGGTCACCGGCGCTGCCGGTTTCATTGGCTTTCACACGGTCAAACGCTTGTGTCAGGAAGGGCTTGAGGTGGTCGGGATCGACAACCTCAACGACTACTACGATGTGACGCTCAAGCAGGCACGGCTCAAGGAACTTGAAGCCTTGCCGGGTTTTCGCTTCCGGAAAATCGACCTCGTCGACAAACCGGCGCTCATGGCCTTGTTCGGTGAACACCGCTTCACTGAGGTAGTGCACCTGGCCGCCCAGGCCGGAGTGCGCTATTCGCTGGACAACCCTGATGTCTACGCCCAGTCGAACCTGGTGGGTTTCCTCAATATGCTGGAAGCCTGCCGGCACCATCGCCCCGAGCATCTGATTTATGCGTCGAGCAGCTCGGTGTATGGCACCAACAGCAAGATGCCGTTTTGCGTTGAAGATGCCGTCGAACATCCGATTTCGCTGTACGCCGCCAGCAAGCGCGCCAATGAGCTGCTGGCCCAAAGCTATTGCCATCTGTACGGCCTCAAGGCCAGCGGCCTGCGCTTCTTTACCGTTTATGGGCCCTGGGGCCGGCCGGACATGGCGCTGTTCAAGTTCACCGAGGCGATGCTCAAGGGCTTGCCCATCGACATCTATAACCAGGGGCAGATGGCGCGGGACTTCACGTATATCGACGACATCGTCGAAGGCATTGCCCGGTTGCGTCTGAAACCACCGGTGCCGGTCCAGCCAGCCGAGGGTGTGAACCGCCTGTTCAACATCGGTCGCGGTCAACCTGTGGCCTTGCTGGACTTCGTCGACTGTTTGGAAGCCGCCCTGGGCATTGCGGCCCAGCGCAACTACATGCCGCTGCAGGCCGGCGATGTAGTCAAGACCTGGGCCGACGTATCGGCACTGACCGAGTGGATCGATTTCCGCCGCAGGTGGCTGTTGCCACCGGGGTGGGGGAGTTTGTTAAGTGGTATCGCCAGTTTTATCAGATTTGAAGCGTTCGCCTCTGATAGCAGAAATCAAAAAATACGAGGGAACTCTATGAGCCATGACATTTTTGTATCGGTACTGATTCCAGCCAAGAACGAAGCGAACAACCTCAAGCCCTTGCTCGAGGAAATTCGCGTGGCCTTGGCCGAGGAATCCTATGAAATCATCGTGGTCGACGATGGCAGCACCGACGCCACCTTGCACGAGCTGCGGCAGATCAAGCACGACGGCCTGAGCACCCTGCGGATCCTGCGCCATGAGCGCTCGCTGGGGCAAAGCACTTCGCTGTACCACGCGGCGCAGGAGGCACGCGGAAAATGGCTGGCCACCCTCGATGGCGATGGCCAGAACGATCCGGCGGACATTCCCGGCATGCTCGCGCTGGTGCGCGGCGAGGCGGGCATGGTCGATGTGCAACTGGTCGCCGGGCATCGGGTCAACCGCCGCGATACGGCGAGCAAGCGCTGGGCCTCGCGGTTTGCCAACAACCTGCGTCGCCGTCTGCTCAAGGACGCCACCCCGGACACCGGCTGCGGATTGAAGCTGATCGAACGGGCGGCGTTTTTGCGCCTGCCGTATTTCGACCACATGCATCGCTACATCCCCGCATTGATTCAGCGCCACAACGGCCGAATGATCGTTCATCCGGTCAACCACCGGCCTCGCACCGTCGGGGTGTCCAAGTACGGCAACCTCGACCGGGCGCTGGTGGGCATTCTCGACCTGATGGGCGTCTGGTGGCTGATCAAGCGCACCCGCTTGAACACCACTGCCCAGGAGATCGAAGTATGACCCTGACCCGTGAAACCCTGTGGCTGATAGTCGGTTTCGTCGGTCAGATCGCCTTCACCGGCCGTTTTGTCTTGCAGTGGCTGTACAGCGAATACAAAAAGCGCAGCGTGATTCCGACCAGCTTCTGGTACTTGAGCATCGTCGGCAGCACCTTGCTGCTGGCGTATGCCATTTACCGGCAGGACCCGGTGTTCATTGCCGGTCAGGCCTTTGGCTCGATCGTGTATCTGCGCAACCTGCAATTGATTGCCAAAAGCAAAAATCTCAAGGAATAAATCATGCGCCGATCGCTATCGCCCAGGGTTGAATGCCTGGGCCTGATGCTGCTCGCCTTGCTGTTGGTCGGCGCCGGTCTGGGGCTGCGTCAGGCACAGAACGTCGATGAGGAGCGATTCCTCGGTGTGGCCCTGGAAATGCTGAACCACGGCTCCTGGCTGATTCCGCACCGTGCTGGCGAGATCTATGGCGACAAGCCGCCGGTATTCATGTGGACGGTGGCGTTCTTCGCCTGGCTCACCGGCAAGCCCAACCTGGCCCTGTACATACCGGGGCTTTTTTCGGCGGTGACGGTCACGGCGATGGTGTATGACCTGGGCCGACGGTTGTGGAACCAGCGCATCGGGTTTACCGCCGCGCTGTTGTACCTGGCGACCTATCAGACCTACAGCATCCTGCGCACCGGGCAGATTGACAGTTACCTGGTGCTGTTCACGTCCCTGGGGCTGTACGGCCTGGCGCGTCATCTGCTGCTCGGGCCAGCCTGGCGCTGGTTCTACGTCGGCTGCGCGGCCATGGGCATCGGCGTGATCACCAAGGGGTGGGGTTTTGCCAGCGCTGCTGCTGATCCCGTATGCCTTTGCGGTGCG
>NZ_NKJI01000018.1 GCF_002277815.1 Pseudomonas sp. ERMR1:02 | reverse complement strand
CGGTCCAGGAAAAGCGCCCGGTGTGCTGATCGAGCATGCAGTTTTTCTGACCCCAGTTGGCGTGACCGTGATCGCTGGGCCCTCATCCTTGCGCTCACGGCGCAGCATCCGTGCGGCCACCAGGACCATCAACAGGCTGAACAGGATCATCAGGATTTTTTCCGGCAACTGATGGGCGAAGTAGATACCCACCGGCGAAAAAACCGCCCCCAGCAGGGCAATCAACAACGCCGCGCGGTAGCGCACCAGACCGTGACGCAAGCCATCGACCGCCCCGACCGCCGCCGCGCTGCCCACTGCGAACAGCGCGACGGGCGCCGCCGTGGTCATGCTCCAGCCCAGGCCCAGCACCAGCGCCGGCACGGCAAGAATCCCGCCTCCGGCCCCCGTCAAACCGAGCACCAACCCCATGACCACACCAAAAAAAATCGCCAGCAACATATAACGCTCGTAATCCATGACAAAGGCCGGGAACGCCCGGTATCGATGAGTGACAGGATAGAGCCCGCACAGGTTTTTTCATTAACAGAATTGACGCCGGGCTGGTCAGCGCAGGGAAAATGAAACTAACCTCATGGCTACTCCACCAAGAAACAAACCCCATGCCCGCCCTGATTGAAGCTTTTTTCGACGATGCCTCGTCCACCTGGAGTTACGTGATCTTTGACGCCAAAGGCGGGCAATGCGCGATCGTCGATCCGGTGCTCGACTACAACCCCGCCGCCGGGCGAACCACCACGGTACAGGCCGACCGGATCGTCGCTTTTGTGCGCGAGCATCGGTTGCAAGTGCAATGGCTTTTGGAAACCCACGCCCATGCCGATCATCTTTCCGCCGCGCCTTATCTGCGCCGGGAACTGGGCGGAAAAATCGCCATCGGCCAGTCGATCTGCAAGGTGCAGAACGTGTTCAAGGCCCTGTTCAATCTTGAGCCGGAATTCTCCATCGACGGCTCGCAGTTCGATCACCTGTTCGCCCCTGACGAGTCATTCGTTATCGGCAACCTCAAGGCCACGGCTCTGCATGTACCCGGTCATACCCGGCGGACATGGCGTACCTGATCGGCAGCGACGTGATTCTGGTGGGCGATACGCTGTTTATGCCGGACGTGGGCACCGCGCGTTGCGACTTTCCCGGCGGCGATGCTCACCAGATGTTCGCCTCGATCCACAAGTTACTGGCCTTCCCCGCCAGCGTGCATCTCTATGTCTGCCACGACTATCCGCCCGAGGGCCGCGAACCGCGCTGCATGACCACTGTGGGTGAGCAGCGCAAAAGCAACATCCATGTGCGCGACGGCATCGATGAAACCACCTTCGTCACCATGCGCACCCAGCGTGATGCCGGGTTGGGCATGCCCACGCTGTTGTTGCCGGCGATTCAGGTCAATGTGCGGGCGGGGAATTTGCCGCCTGCTGAAGACAATGGCGTGACCTACCTGAAAATCCCCCTGAATAAATTTTGATGTAATGATCGTTCCCACGCTCTGCGTGGGGATGCATCCCGTGACGCTCTGCGTCACATCCCGAAGCGGAACGCGGAGCGTCCCTGGCGGCGTTCCCACGCAGAGCGTGGGAACGATCAGTCATCTGCGGTCAGGTTCCCAGGGTTAAACCATTCGCCGGCAACGGCAGCGCCGTCTTGTAGCGCACCTGCTTGAGCGCAAAGCTCGATCGGATATTCGCCACCCCCGGCACCTTGGTCAGAAAGTCCATCATGAAGCGCTCCAGCGACTGGATGGTCGGCACCAGCACTCGGATCAGGTAGTCCGGGTCGCCTGCCATCAGGTAGCACTCCATCACTTCCGGGCGATCGGAAATCGCCTCCTCGAAATGCTGCAACGCCTCCTCGACCTGTTTTTCCAGGCTGACGTGGATGAATACATTCACGTGAAGCCCCAGCAGGTCGGCATCGAGCAGGGTCACTTGTTCGCGGATCAGGCCCAGTTCTTCCATCGCCTTGACCCGGTTGAAACACGGCGTCGGCGACAGGTTGACCGAGCGTGCCAGGTCAGCGTTGGTGATGCGTGCGTTCTCCTGAAGGCTGTTGAGAATGCCGATATCGGTACGGTCCAGTTTGCGCATGAGACAAAACCACCTGTTTTTGTTGTTTATGCAGATTTTTTATCTGTAAATGATCTTTAGCGCAACGAAACAGAGAGAAATATTCTTCTTGGCCGGGCCTATGATTGTTGTAGGACAAGATTTGTTCTACCGAATGAAATCTGTCAGCTCACTACAAGAAATTCACAAGATCGAGCGTAGAAGCCATGAACCAAGCGTATGAACCGCTGCGTCTGCACGTCCCTGAACCATCAGGCCGTCCCGGCTGTAAAACCGACTTCTCCTACCTGCATCTGACCGATGCCGGTACGGTGCGCAAACCCCCAATCGATGTTGAACCCGCCGAAACGGCTGATCTGGCCCGCGGCCTGATTCGCGTGCTCGACGACCAGGGTAATGCCTTGGGCCCGTGGGCCGAAGGCGTGCCGGTGGAGATCCTGCGTAAAGGCATGCGTGCCATGCTCAAGACGCGGATCTACGACAACCGCATGGTGGTCGCCCAGCGTCAGAAGAAAATGTCGTTCTACATGCAGAGCCTCGGCGAAGAAGCCATCGGCAGCGCCCAGGCCCTGGCATTGAACATCGACGACATGTGCTTCCCGACCTACCGTCAGCAAAGCATTCTGATGGCTCGCGAAGTGCCACTGGTGGACCTGATCTGCCAATTGCTGTCCAACGAGCGCGATCCGCTCAAGGGACGCCAGTTGCCGATCATGTATTCGGTGAAAGAGGCCGGTTTCTTCACCATTTCCGGCAACCTTGCCACCCAGTTCGTCCAGGCTGTGGGTTGGGCCATGGCTTCGGCGATCAAGGGCGACACCAAAATCGCCTCGGCATGGATCGGCGACGGCGCCACCGCCGAATCGGATTTCCACACTGCCCTGACCTTCGCCCACGTGTACCGCGCGCCGGTGATTCTCAACGTGGTCAACAACCAATGGGCAATCTCGACCTTCCAGGCGATTGCCGGTGGTGAAGCCACCACGTTCGCCGGTCGTGGCGTCGGCTGCGGCATTGCCTCCCTGCGTGTCGACGGCAACGATTTCTACGCGGTCTACGCCGCCTCCGCCTGGGCTGCAGAACGCGCCCGCCGCAACCTTGGCCCGACCATGATCGAATGGGTCACCTACCGCGCCGGCCCGCACTCGACTTCCGATGATCCGTCCAAATACCGTCCTGCTGACGACTGGAGCCACTTCCCGTTGGGCGATCCGATCGCGCGCCTCAAGCAGCACCTGATCAAGATCGGCCAGTGGTCCGAAGAGGAACACACCGCCGTCAGCGCCGAGCTGGAAGCCGAAGTAATCGCCGCGCAAAAAGAAGCCGAGAAGTTCGGCACCCTCGCCGGTGGCCAGATTCCAAGCGCCGCGACGATTTTCGAAGACGTCTACAAAGAGATGCCGGAGCACTTGAAGCGCCAGCGTCAAGAGTTGGGGATCTGACATGAACGATCACAACAACAATATCCAGTTGGAAACCGCCATGACCACGACCACCATGACCATGATCCAGGCCCTGCGCTCGGCCATGGATGTGATGCTTGAGCGTGACGACAACGTAGTAGTGTTCGGCCAGGACGTCGGCTACTTCGGCGGCGTGTTCCGTTGCACCGAAGGCCTGCAGAACAAGTACGGCACCTCGCGGGTGTTCGATGCGCCGATCTCCGAAAGTGGAATCGTCGGTGTCGCCGTGGGCATGGGCGCCTATGGCTTGCGTCCGGTGGCGGAAATCCAGTTCGCCGACTATGTGTACCCGGCGTCCGACCAGATCATTTCCGAAGCCGCGCGCCTGCGTTATCGCTCGGCCGGCGAGTTCACCGCGCCGATGACCCTGCGCATGCCTTGCGGCGGTGGTATTTACGGCGGCCAGACCCACAGCCAGAGCATCGAAGCGATGTTCACCCAGGTCTGCGGTTTGCGCACTGTGATGCCTTCCAACCCCTACGACGCCAAGGGCCTGCTGATCGCTTCCATCGAGAACGATGACCCGGTGATTTTCCTTGAGCCAAAACGCCTGTACAACGGCCCGTTCGACGGCCACCACGACCGCCCGGTAACCCCGTGGTCGAAACACCCGGCCGCGCAGGTTCCGGACGGCTACTACACCGTGCCGCTGGACGTTGCCGCCATCACCCGTCCGGGCAAGGACGTGACCATCCTGACCTACGGCACCACCGTGTACGTGTCGCAAGTTGCTGCTGAAGAAAGCGGTATCGACGCCGAAGTCATCGACCTGCGCAGCCTGTGGCCGCTGGACCTGGAAACCATCGTCAAGTCGGTGAAGAAAACCGGCCGCTGCGTAATCGTTCACGAAGCGACTCGCACCTGCGGTTTCGGCGCCGAACTGGCCGCGCTGGTGCAAGAGCACTGCTTCCACTACCTGGAAGCGCCGATTGAACGCGTCACTGGTTGGGACACCCCCTACCCGCACGCGCAAGAGTGGGCGTATTTCCCTGGTCCGTCCCGTGTGGGCGCGGCTTTGCATCGGGTTATGGAGGTCTGAATGGGCACGCACGTTATCAAGATGCCGGACATCGGCGAAGGCATCGCGGAAGTTGAATTGTCTCAGTGGCACGTGAAAGTCGGCGACCTGGTCGTCGAAGATCAGGTGCTGGCCGATGTCATGACCGACAAGGCGATGGTGGATATTCCATCGCCGGTGCATGGCAAGGTCATCGCCCTCGGCGGGCAGCCGGGCGAAGTCATGGCGGTCGGCAGTGTGCTGATCAGCATTGAAGTCGAAGGCGCGGGCAACGTTAAGGAGTCGGCTGCTCCAGCGGCTGGCATTAAAGAAGCTCCAGCCGTAGCCGCACCGAAAGTCGAAGCGGTCGTGCAAAGCAAACCAGCAACGGCGCCTCGTCCGGCAGCCGTATGCCAGGGACCGATGGTCGCTCGCCAAGCCGATGATCGTCCGCTGGCCTCCCCGGCCGTACGTAAACATGCGCTGGATCTTGGCATCCAGTTGCGTCTGGTACGTGGCAGCGGCCCGGCCGGTCGTGTGCTGCACGAAGACCTCGATACCTATCTGGCTCAGGGTCAGTCGAACGCATCGACCGCCAGCAGTGCTTATGCCCAGCGTAATGACGAAGAGCAGATCCCGGTGATCGGCATGCGCCGCAAGATTGCCCAGCGCATGCAGGACGCCACGCAACGCGCCGCTCACTTCAGCTATGTCGAAGAAATCGACGTCACTGCCGTCGAGGAACTACGCGCCCACCTGAATGAAAAACACGGTACGACCCGCGGCAAGCTGACCTTGTTGCCGTTCCTGGTCCGCGCCCTGGTCGTCGCGCTGCGCGATTTCCCGCAGATCAATGCCCGTTACGACGACGAAGCTCAGGTCATCACCCGCCTCGGCGCGGTGCATGTGGGTATCGCCACTCAGGCTGACATCGGTTTGATGGTGCCGGTGGTGCGTCACGCCGAGGCTCGCAGCCTCTGGGACAGCGCCTCGGAAATTTCGCGATTGGCCACGGCTGCGCGTAACGGCAAGGCCAGCCGCGATGAACTGTCGGGCTCCAGCATCACCCTGACCAGCCTCGGCGCGTTGGGTGGCATTGTCAGCACCCCGGTGCTGAACCTGCCGGAAGTGGCGATTGTCGGCGTGAACAAGATCGTCGAACGGCCGATGGTGATCAAAGGCCAGATCGTGATCCGCAAGATGATGAACCTCTCCAGCTCCTTCGATCACCGCGTGGTCGATGGCATGGACGCGGCGCTCTTCATCCAGGCCGTACGTGCCTTGCTCGAACAACCCGCCACGCTGTTTATGGAGTAAGTAAGACATGCAGACTCTGAACACTACGCTGCTGATCATCGGCGGCGGTCCTGGCGGATATGTGACGGCGATCCGTGCTGGTCAGCTGGGCATTGCGACCATTCTGGTGGAAGGCCAATCGTTGGGCGGCACCTGCCTGAACATCGGCTGCATTCCGTCCAAGGCGTTGATCCACGTCGCCGAACAGTTCCACCAGACCCGGCACCACAGCCAGCATTCGGCGTTGGGCATCAACGTTTCGGCGCCGACGCTGGACATCGGCAAAAGCGTCGAGTGGAAGGATGGCATCGTCGATCGCCTGACCACCGGCGTCGCGGCGCTGCTGAAAAAGAACAAGGTCCAGGTTATTGAAGGCTGGGCGAAAGTGGTTGACGGTAAAACCGTCGACGTCGGCGACACCCGCATTCAGTGCGAGCACCTGGTGCTGGCCACCGGTTCCAAGAGCGTGAACCTGCCGATGCTGCCGATCGGCGGGCCGATCATCTCCTCCACCGAAGCCCTGGCGCCGACCTCCGTACCGAAGCGGTTGATCGTGGTCGGTGGCGGTTACATTGGCCTGGAGCTGGGGATTGCCTATCGCAAGCTCGGTGCCGACGTTAGCGTGGTCGAAGCCCAGGAGCGCATCCTGCCGGCCTACGACGCCGAATTGACCCAACCGGTGCATGAAGAACTGAAAAAGCTTGGCGTGAAGCTTTACTTGAAACATAGCGTTCAAGGCTTTGATTCAAATAAAAATACGCTGCAAGTTACCGATCCAAACGGTGACATCCTGAACCTTGAAACCGATCAGGTGTTGGTGGCCGTAGGCCGTAAACCGAACACCCAGGGCTGGAACCTCGAAGCGCTGAACCTGGACATGAACGGCTCGTCGATCAAGATCGACAACCGTTGCCAGACCAGCATGCGCAACGTGTATGCCATCGGCGACCTTAGCGGTGAACCGATGCTGGCCCATAGGGCCATGGCTCAGGGTGAGATGGTGGCCGAACTGATCAGCGGCAAGTCCCGCGAGTTCAATCCCACCGCCATCGCCGCCGTGTGCTTTACCGACCCGGAACTGGTGGTGGTCGGCAAGACCCCGGACGAGGCCAAGGCTGCTGGTTTGGACTGCATCGTGTCGAGCTTCCCGTTCGCCGCCAATGGCCGGGCGATGACGCTGGAGTCGAAAAGCGGCTTCGTGCGCGTCGTCGCCCGTCGGGACAATCATGTGATTGTCGGCTGGCAGGCAGTGGGCGTCGGGGTTTCCGAACTGTCCACAGCGTTTGCGCAAAGTCTGGAAATGGGCGCGCGATTGGAAGACATCGGCGGCACCATCCATGCGCACCCGACGCTAGGCGAGGCGGTGCAGGAAGCGGCGTTGCGTGCCTTGGGGCATGCGTTGCACTTGTAACCCGAACCCTGTAGGAGCGAGCCTGCTCGCGAAAAACGTCAGGACAACGCGGTCATTCAGACGGAGCGCGTTATCGTTGACGTCCATCGCGAGCAGGCTCGCTCCTACAAGGATCGCATTTCAGGCTGCGAAACATCGGTCGAATGAAGTATTGTTGTGCCCATCCAGAAAAACGTCAGAAGCCTTGAACCGTTTCGGCGGTTGATAAGTGATAGAGGGTGTCATGGGTAACGAAAGCATCAATTGGGACAAGCTGGGTTTTGACTACATCAAGACCGACAAGCGCTATCTGTCGTACTGGCGTAATGGCGAGTGGGACAAAGGCACCCTGACCGAAGATAACGTGCTGCACATCAGCGAAGGCTCCACTGCCCTTCACTATGGACAGCAGTGCTTCGAAGGCATGAAGGCCTATCGTTGCAAGGACGGCTCGATCAACCTGTTCCGCCCGGACCAGAACGCCCTGCGCATGCAGCGCAGCTGCGCACGCCTGCTGATGCCGTTCGTCGAAACCGAACAGTTCATCGAAGCCTGCAAGGCAGTGGTCCGCGCCAACGAGCGTTTCATCCCGCCTTACGGCACCGGCGGCGCGCTGTACCTGCGCCCGTTCGTGATCGGCGTGGGTGACAACATCGGCGTGCGTACCGCGCCGGAGTTCCTGTTCTCGATCTTCTGCATCCCGGTCGGCGCCTATTTCAAGGGCGGCCTGACTCCGCACAACTTCCTGATCTCCAGCTACGACCGCGCCGCGCCACAAGGCACCGGTGCCGCCAAGGTCGGTGGCAACTACGCCGCCAGCCTGATGCCTGGCTCCCAGGCCAAGAAGGCGCACTACGCCGACTGCATCTACCTGGACCCGCTGACCCACACCAAGATCGAGGAAGTCGGTTCGGCCAACTTCTTCGGGATCACCCACGACAACAAGTTCGTCACCCCGAGCTCGCCGTCGGTACTGCCGGGCATCACCCGTCTGTCGCTGATCGAATTGGCCAAGTCGCGTCTGGGTCTGGAAGTGATCGAAGGCGATGTACTGATCGACAAGCTCTCGGACTTCAAGGAAGCCGGAGCCTGCGGTACTGCTGCGGTGATCACGCCGATCGGCGGCATCAACTACAACGACCACCTGCACGTGTTCCACAGTGAAACCGAAGTCGGCCCGATTACCCAGAAGCTCTACAAAGAGCTGACCGGCGTGCAAACCGGCGACATTGAAGCGCCAGCAGGCTGGATCGTCAAAGTTTGATCTGACGTCCGCGACAAACAAAAGCCCCCCACTGCCTTGGCAGTGGGGGGCTTTTTCATGGGAGTGGTTTCACCTGTAGGAGCGAGCATGCTCGCGATGAATCTGAAAACACCACTGGGTGTCAGGCTTCCAGTGTCATCGTTCACGACCATCGCGAGCGTGCTCGCTCCTACAGAGGACTCGTGAACGACCTATAAACAATCTGCCCATCAATCATCCCGCGTCAGCACTTCCAGCAATTCAATCTCGAAAATCAGGTTCGAGTTCGGCGTGATCTTGCCCATCGTGCGCTCGCCATAGGCCAGGTGCGCCGGCACCAGCAACTTGCGCTTGCCGCCGACCTGCATGCCCATGATGCCTTGGTCCCACCCCTTGATCACACGCCCGGTGCCAATCACACACTGGAATGGTTTGCCTCGGCTGTAGGAAGAATCAAATTCTGTCCCGTCTTCCAGCCAGCCGCGATACTGGGTGATGATCAGTGCGCCTTTGATGGCGGCTTTTCCGTCACCTACCTGGAGATCGATAACCTGAAGGTCGTCATTCATAACATTCACTCGTATGCTTGTTGCCCGAAAGGCTTGATGGGCGCCGTTTTCCCAGATTTGCCGTCGATTGGCAACTGTTGCGCTCGCCAGATCACTTTCTGAGGCCGTTTGCCGAAATCACCCTGAATTAAGGTCATCAACATCAACCCGTATGGTCACAACGCCATGATGGCAATTTTCAAATGAATGGGCTCTGGACCATCGCCGCCTTCGGCTCGGTGATGCTTATCCTGATTATCGTATTGATCGCCCGCGAGCGTGGGTTGCGCAAGCAGCTGACCGAATATCGCGCGATCATCAACAACCTCGCCGTAGGCCAGAACATCCACCAGGACGGTGACGCCGAGCGTTTCAAGCGCAGCCAATACTTCGCACGCATTGGCACCTGGGACTGGGATGTAGACACCGACAAGCTCTATTGGTCGGAGGCGATCTTCAGCATGTTCGGCTTCAAGATAGGCGAAGTGACGCCCTCCTACGCGCTGTTTTGCGCCTGCGTGCATCCCGACGACCGGGCCAAAGTCCGGGCCGGCGAGCTGCGTTGCCTGGCAACGGGTGAAAACCACGACGAGGAATACCGCGTGGTCTGGCCCGATGGCACCATCCGCTGGCTGCGGGAAACCGGAAATGTGGTCAAGAACGACCATGCTCAGACGATCAAGATGATGGGTGTAGTGCGCGACATCACCGAGGAAAAAGCCTCCGCCAGTTACCTGCAACACCTGGCCCATTTCGATCCGTTGACCGGGTTGCCCAATCGTCTGGTGCTCGAAGAACGCCTGTCCGTTGCGCTGGAACAGGCGCGCGTCAGCGCTACGAGGGTTGCACTGGTGTTTGTCGATCTGAACGGTTTCAAGGCGATCAACGATCACTACGGTCATGCGGCCGGCGACCGCGTGCTGGTCACCACCGCGACTCGACTGAAACGAATCCTGAGCACCACCGACACCGTGGCCCGGATCGGCGGCGACGAATTCGTGGTCATTCTCCAGGGCCTGCCCCAAGGCATCTGCCTGCAGGACGAAGCCCGCAGCATCTGCCAGAAAATCTTCGTCGAACTCTCCCCGCCCATCACCATCGGCAACGAACAGCGGCACATCGGCACCAGCCTTGGCGTCGCCGTGTTCCCCGACCATGCGCCGAGCATGGACCGGCTGATTCACATTGCCGATCTGGCGATGTATGCGGCCAAGCGCAGTGGGAATAATCAGTATCGGTTGGGTGAGCAGGGGGTGAGTCATCCAATATAAGCGTGCCTGACAGGGCCTCTTCGCGGGCAAGCCTCGCTCCTACAAGCGATGACGTCAGATCCAACACAAATGCATTGATCCGCTCGACACATCAATGCATACCAACTATGCAATTAACATATCGCCCACCCTGCTCCACTATCCGCCCCAATAAGAACCGTGCGCCGTGTCCAGGCGACGCACGTCATAAAAGCGGTGGAGTACCTATCTATGACAGCCTCAATCCCAAGCGGACGTTCTCGGGCCAGTGCGATTTTCCGGGTCACCTCGGGCAACTTTCTTGAGCAGTTTGACTTCTTCCTTTTCGGTTTTTACGCCACGCAGATCGCTGCCGTGTTCTTCCCTGCCAGCAGCGAATTCGCCTCGTTAATGATGACTTTTGCCGTGTTCGGCGCGGGCTTTTTGATGCGTCCGCTGGGTGCAGTGGTGCTGGGTGCGTACATCGACGATGTGGGCCGGCGCAAAGGCTTGATCGTCACGTTGTCGATCATGGCCAGCGGCACAATCCTGATCGTGCTGGTGCCCGGTTACCAGACCATCGGTCTGTTCGCCCCCGCGCTGGTGCTCCTTGGCCGCTTGCTGCAAGGCTTCTCGGCTGGTGCGGAACTGGGCGGTGTTTCGGTGTATCTCTCGGAGATCGCGACACCGGGCAACAAAGGCTTTTTCACCAGTTGGCAGTCGGGTAGCCAGCAAGTGGCGATCGTCGTCGCAGCAGCGTTGGGTTATGGCCTGAACCAATGGATGGCGCCCACGGTGATTGCCGACTGGGGCTGGCGGATTCCGTTTTTCGTCGGCTGCATGATCGTGCCATTCATCTTCTTCCTGCGCCGTAACCTGGAAGAGTCTGAAGAGTTCGCCGCCCGCAAACACCGGCCAAGCATGGCCGAAGTGTTTCGCACCCTGGCGCAGAACTGGGTGATCGTGATCGCCAGCATGCTGATGGTCGCGCTGACCACCACCGCGTTTTACCTGATCACTGTATACGCGCCGACCTTCGGCAAAACCGTACTGCACCTGAGCACGTCTGATGCATTGTTGGTGACCTTGCTGGTGGGCGTTTCGAACTTCTTCTGGCTGCCCATCGGTGGCGCGTTGTCGGACCGTATCGGGCGGCGTCCGGTGTTGATCACCATGGCCTTGCTGGCGCTTGCCTCGACGTATCCGGCGCTGTCGTATCTGGTGCAGGCGCCGAGCTTCCTCAACATGCTGTTGGTGCTGCTGTGGCTGTCGTTCATTTATGGTTTGTACAACGGCGCGATGATTCCGGCGCTGACCGAAATCATGCCGGTAGAAGTGCGAGTCGCGGGGTTCTC
Organism: Pseudomonas sp. ERMR1:02; assembly: GCF_002277815.1. Classification (GTDB taxonomy): domain Bacteria; phylum Pseudomonadota; class Gammaproteobacteria; order Pseudomonadales; family Pseudomonadaceae; genus Aquipseudomonas. The sequence goes on along the minus strand of NZ_NKJI01000018.1, from coordinate 99,910 downwards.
CTTGGCTTATAGCCTGGCTACCGCGGTGTTTGGCGGTTTCACCCCGGCGATGTCGACCTTGCTGATCCAGTACAGCGGCGACAAGGCTGCGCCCGGCTACTGGATGAGCTTCGCGGCACTCTGCGCCTTGTGCGCGACGCTGTTCCTCTATCGCCGTGCCAGTGGCCGCATGCAACCAGCCCTGTCGTGAACCTGCCCTTTTCGAGAACACGTCCATGAAAAAGCTTTTCAATGTCGCGGCCCTGGCGCTGCTCATCAGCCTGAGCGCTGTCGCCCAGGCGCAAGAGATTCGCGTGATGACCTCCGGCGGCTTTACTGCCGCCTACAAGATCCTCGGTCCGAAGTTCGCCGCCTCCACCGGCAACACCCTCGACACCGCGCTCGGCCCGTCGATGGGCAAAGCCCCGGAAGCGATCCCCAATCGCCTCGCCCGAGGAGAACAAGCCGACGTGGTGATCATGGTCGGCTACGCACTGGACGATCTGATCAAGCAAGGCAAAGTCGATCCGGCATCACGGGTCGAACTGGCGGACTCGCGGATTGGCCTGGTGGTGCGCGAAGGTGCACCGAAGCCGGACATCAGTTCCGTCGACAGCCTGAAAAAGACCCTGCTCGACGCCAAGTCAGTCGCCTATTCCGACAGTGCCAGCGGCGTGTATATCGAACAGCAGTTGTTCAAACGCCTGGGCATCGAGAACCAGCTGAAAGCCAAGTCAACAATGGTGCCGAAAATCCCCGTGGGCTCGGTGGTTGCCACCGGCGACTATCAACTGGGCTTCCAGCAGGTCAGCGAATTGCTGCCGGTGCCGGGGGTGACTTTCGTGGCGAAGATTCCGGAATCGGTGCAATCGGTCACCCGTTTCGCCGCGGGCATTCCGGTCGGCGCGCAACACCCGGCCGAGGCCAAAGCGCTGCTGGAATATATGGCGTCGACCCAAGCTCAGGCGGATGTGAAAGCGACGGGGCTGGACTCGGTCAGTCGCTGAGGGTCGGCGGTACGACTTTCATTTCCACCACCAGGCGCTCCAGTTCCAGTGCTGCCGGGGTCAGCGTGCGACCCCGGCGCTTGATCAGCCCGACACTGCGCATCACCTGCGGCTCGGTGAGCGGCACCCGAGTCAAAATCGGGTGATCCGCCGCCGGCATCGCCATCAACGGCACCGCTGCCACACCCAATCCCGCCTCGACCAGCCCGATCATGGTCGTCACGTGCAAGGTTTCGCAGATGCTCTGCCGCTGCGGCACCACCCGGGCCAGCGCCTGATCCAGCAAAAAACGGTTGCCCGACGTCTTGCCCAGCGAGATGTAGTCCTGCTGATAAAACTCGTCCCAGGTCACGCTGGAGCGTCCGGCCAATGGATGATCGCGCCGGCAGGCCACTACATAACTCTCTTGCACCAGCGGTTCGAAATCCACCTCGGCCTCAAGGGTGCCCATAAAACTCAGGCCGAAATCCGCCTCGCCGTTGACCACCGCACTCAGCACTTCATGGGCGCTGGAGTCCAGCACCTTGACCTTGATCCGGGGAAATTGCCGGTGATAGTGAGCGATGACCCGCGGCATGAAGTAGTAGGCCGCCGACGGCACGCAGGCAACGGTGACGTGGCCGAGGCGGGTCGAGGCAACCTCACTGATGCCCAGCAATGCCACGTCCAGATCATCCAGCAGACGCTCGACGTTGGGAATGAAACCGCGTCCGGCCTGGGTCAGGCTGACCTTGCGTGTCGTGCGATCGAACAACCTCACGCCGAGGGCGTCCTCAAGTTTTTCGATCCGTCGGCTCAGGGCTGGCTGGGAGATGCGCACGGCATCGGCGGCCTTGCGAAAGCTGCCCTGCTCGACCACCGCGCGAAAGGCTTGCAAGTCATTGAGGTCGAAATTGATGGCCATGGTGCGCACTCGGTTCGGATCAGATTGATCCGCTTATTCTATAAATGTAACCAATTAATGCTAAATGTAACAACTTAACCCGGACGCTTTGCTGACGTCGTCGGGCACAGCCTTTATCCTTGTCCCCCCCGCCGTACCGAGTAAATGGAGTTTTCTCATGCCCCATGAAGGCAATCTGTTGCAAGCCGCTGTCGTGTTTCTGCTCGCGGCAGTCCTCACCGTTCCCCTGGCCAAGCGTCTGCAGTTGGGGGCGGTGCTGGGTTATCTGTTTGCCGGGGTGATCATCGGCCCCTCGGTGCTGGGCCTGATCGGCAACCCGAGCAGCGTCAGCCACATCTCGGAACTCGGCGTGGTGTTGCTGCTGTTTATCATCGGCCTGGAACTGTCGCCACGACGCTTGTGGGTGATGCGCAAATCGGTGTTCGGCGTTGGCCTGGCGCAGGTGCTGCTCACCGGCTCGGTGATTGGCGTGGTGGCACTGTTTGTGTTTGGACAAACGCTCAACAGCTCGATCGTGCTGGGCCTGGGGCTAGCCCTGTCGTCTACCGCTTTTGGTCTGCAAAGCCTGGCCGAGCGCAAGGAGTTGACCAGCCCTCACGGGCGTCTGGCCTTTGCGATTCTGCTGTTCCAGGACATCGCCGCGATCCCGTTGATTGCGATGGTGCCGCTGTTGGCCGGCGTCGACCACAACACCAGCACGGCAGAAGATGTGAACCACGGTTTGCGGGTACTGGGTAGCATCGCCGTGGTGGTGATCGGCGGGCGTTATCTGTTGCGTCCGGTGTTCCGCGTGGTGGCGAAAACCGGTTTGCCGGAGGTGTCCACCGCCACCGCGCTGCTGGTGGTCATCGGCACCGCGTGGCTGATGGATCTGGTCGGCGTGTCCATGGCCCTCGGCGCATTCCTCGCCGGCCTGCTGCTGGCGGATTCCGAGTACCGTCATGAACTGGAAGCACAGATCGAACCGTTCAAGGGCCTGTTGCTGGGACTGTTTTTCATCAGTGTCGGCATGGGCGCGAACCTGAGTCTGCTGCTGAGCGCGCCGGTTACGGTGTTGGGACTGACCCTGGTGCTGATCGCCATCAAGCTGCCGTTGCTGTTTATTGTGGGGCGACTGGCTGGGGGGTTGAGCAAGGTCAGCGCGATTCGCCTCGGCATCGTCCTCGCGGCTGGTGGTGAGTTTGCTTTTGTGGTGTTCAAGATCGGCCGCGATCAGGGCCTGTTCGAGCCGCGCCTGTACGACTTGCTGGTGCTGACCATTACCTTGTCCATGGCCGTCACACCCTTGTTGCTGCTGGTATGCGCGCGTCTGGTCAGCCCCACGGTGCAACCGGTGGTGGTGCCGGAAAAATTTCGCGAAATCGACACCGATGCACCTCGCGTGGTGATCGCCGGCATGGGCCGCATGGGCCAGATTGTGGCGCGTATCCTGCGGGCACAAAACATCAAGTTCGTCGCCCTCGACACTTCGGTGGAAACCATCGAACTGTCGCGTAGCTTCGGCGGTGTACCGGTGTTCTACGGCGACCCGATGCGCCCGGAAATCCTCAGCGCGGCCAAGGTCGAGCAAGCCGAGTTTTTCGTGATCGCCACCGATGACCCGGACACCAACATCAAGACCGCCGAGCTGGTGCACAAGCTCTACCCGCACATAAAGATCATCGCCCGTGCCCGTAACCGCCAGCATGTGCATCGGTTGATGGACTTGGGCGCGCAGGCCGTGCGCGAAACCTATTATTCGAGCCTGGAAATGAGCCGGCAGACGCTGATCGGTCTGGGTTTGACCCAGGCCCAGGCGGATGCGCGGATCAAGCGTTTCAAGCACCACGACGAACAAGTGCTCGAAGCCCAGCACGCGGTCTACGACGATGCGGCGAAAGTGATGCAGACGGCGCAGGAAGCCCGGGCGGAATTGGCGCGGTTGTTTGAGTCGGATCAGTTGGAAGAGCAAGCGAAAAAGAATTGAGGTAAATGTACCGGCCTCTTCGCGGGCAAGCCTCGCTCCTACAGGGATCAGTGTAAAAACTGTAGGAGCGAGGCTTGCCCGCGAAGGCGTCATGCCTGATACACCGCGTTATCGTTCTTCGCGAGCAAGCTTCGCTCCTACAAAAAATCGGGATTGGGGCCAAGCAGAAGTTCCTGTTCACGCTCACACAACTCCACTATGTAGTCCCACATCACCCGCAGACGCACCGATTTGTGCAGTTCGCGGCGGGTGCTGATCCAGTAGCTGCGCAGGATGCTTTCGTCCGCAAACAACGGCACCAATGCGGGATCGGCGCTGGCCATGTAGCACGGCAGCACGGCGATGCCCAGGCCCGCGCGGGCGGCCTGTTGCTGGGCGATGACGCTGGTGCTGTGGAAGACCACCTGCGGATTGCGGCAGAAGCTGTTGAGGAACATCAGCTCCTGGCTGAACAGCAAGTCGTCGACGTAACCGATCCAGGCATGCCGCCCCAAGTCTTCGCGGCTGTTCAGTGGCGGTGAACGGTCGAGGTAATCCTGACTGGCGTACAGCGCCAGACGATAGTCGGTGAGTTTGCGCGTCACCAGCATGTCGGCAGACGGGCGTTCGAGATGGATGCTGATTTCCGCTTCGCGGTTGAGGATGCTGACGAAGCGTGGCACTGCCACCAGCTCCACCTCCAGGCCCGGATAGCGTTCGAACAGCCCGTTCATGCGACTGGCGAGGAACATGATGCCCAGCCCTTCCGTGACCCCGACGCGGATCTTTCCCAGCGGCGCCGTGGATTGGGTGATTTCCTCCTGGGCCAGCAGCGCGACGTTCTCCATGGCTTCGGCGTGTTTGAGCAACGCTTCGCCCGCCGGCGTCAGCTCATAACCCTGGGCATGCTGCACGAACAGCGCGTTGCCAAGGCTTTTTTCGATGGCTTCGATATGCCGTGCGACCGTGGCGTGGGTGGTGTTCAAACGGCGGGCGGCGGTCAGCAAACGTCCGCTACGCTGTAACTCCAGAAAAAACCGCAGGTCATTCCAGTCGAACATGAGTCGTCCTTGAAGCTTGGCGATTGAAGGCGCTGTTTAAAAACGCACAGCAGGTGGGCAAAAACTAACATTCTTTAAACGAAAGCTAACAACTAGGATGGGATACAACAAGAACAACAACACGAGGTCAGGGATGCAAACTTCCCTTGATGAATTCGACTACATCGTGGTCGGGGCCGGTCCGGCCGGTTGTTTGCTGGCCAATCGGCTGTCGGCCAACCCGCAACACCGGGTGCTGCTGCTCGAAGCCGGCGGCCGCGATAACTATGCGTGGATTCACATTCCCGTGGGTTACCTGTTCTGCATCGGCAACCCGCGCACCGACTGGTGCTTCAAGACCGAAGCACAACCCGGCCTGCAAGGTCGTACCTTGAGTTACCCGCGCGGTAAAGTGCTTGGTGGTTGCTCTTCGATCAACGGCATGATCTACATGCGCGGCCAGGCCGGCGATTACGACAGTTGGGCCGCCGACGGCAACCCCGGCTGGAGCTGGAAGGAAGTGTTGCCGCTGTTCAAGAAAAGCGAAAATCACTTTGCCGGGGAGTCCGAATTTCATGGTGCCGACGGCCAGTGGCGGGTCGAACGCCAGCGTCTGTCATGGCCGATTCTTGATGCGTTCCGCAGCGCCGCCGAGCAAAGCGGCATTGCCAGCATCGATGACTTCAATCAGGGCGACAACGAAGGTTGTGGCTACTTCCAGGTCAACCAAAAGGCCGGCATCCGCTGGAACGCGGCCAAGGGGTTTCTCAAACCGATCCGTGATCGCGCCAATCTGACGGTACTGACTGGCGTCGAAGTCGACCGCGTGCTGCTGGAAAATGGTCGCGCGTCGGTGGTGAGCGCCCGCTGGCAAGGTCAGGCGAAAACCTTCAAGGCACGTAAGGAAATTGTACTGTGCGCCGGTTCTGTTGGCTCGCCGAGCATCCTGCAACGCTCAGGGATAGGCCCTCGCCCGCTGCTGCAACGCTTGGGCATCGGCGTGGTCCATGAACTGTCCGGCGTGGGTGGCAACCTGCAGGATCACCTGCAACTGCGGCTGATCTACAAACTGGAAAATGCCCGCACCCTGAATCAGATCGCCGGCAGCCTGTGGGGCAAGATGGGCATGGGCCTGCGTTATCTCTATGACCGCAGCGGCCCACTGTCCATGGCGCCGAGCCAGCTCGGGGCCTTCGCCCGATCGGGACCGGAGCAGACCTCGGCCAATCTTGAATACCACGTACAACCACTGTCGCTGGAACGCTTCGGCGAACCGCTGCATGCCTTCCCGGCCTTCACCGCATCGGTCTGCGACTTGCGCCCGCGAAGTCGGGGCAAGGTGGAAATCCGCTCCGCCGACCCGCAAGAAGCGCCACTGATCCAGCCCAATTACCTGAGTCATCCCGAGGACCTGCGGGTCGCCGCCGATGCCATTCGCCTGACCCGGCGTATCGTTGCCGCGCCGGCCCTGCAAGCGTTCAAACCCGTCGAATACCTGCCCGGCGACAGCCTGCAAAGTGAAGAACAACTGCACGAAGCCGCGGCACGCATCGGCACCACCATTTTCCATCCGGTCGGTACTTGTCGCATGGGCAACGATGCTGATGCGGTGGTCGATGCAGAACTGCGCGTCCATGGCATCCCCGGTCTGCGCATCGCCGACGCCTCAATCATGCCGCACATCACCTCGGGCAACACCTGTTCGCCTACGCTGATGATCGCGGAGAAAGCCGCACATCTTATGCTGAATGCAGCCACCAGGAGCATCACCCCGACAATGGAACTGGTCACACATCCCTGAACATACACGCCCCCTGTAGGAGCGAGCCTGTCGAATCGTCGCACCGTCGCGATGGACGTGAACGATAGCGCGGGAAACCAGACACCCCGCGGCGTCCTGAAGTCCATCGCGAGCAGGCTCGCTCCTACAGGAAGCAGAAAGCGGTTGCACCCGATTTATGGATAAACGCGGCACCAGCCCACAAAGCCGGCGCCGACAGTGGAACAACAAAAACAATCACTGTGAGGGATACCGATATGTCAGAACATGTTCAGCAGCTGGAAGCCGTGCGCAGCGCGGGCACCAGCCAGGAAACCCAGAAAGTCATCTTCGCCTCGTCGCTCGGTACGGTCTTCGAGTGGTATGACTTTTTCCTCTACGGCGCCCTCGCGGCGGTGATCAGCAAGCAGTTTTTCGCCGGGGTCAACGACACCACGGCGTTCATCTTCGCGTTGATGGCCTTCGCCGCCGGCTTCGTCGTCAGGCCGTTCGGCGCTTTGGTCTTCGGTCGGCTGGGGGACATGATCGGGCGAAAATACACCTTCCTCGCCACCATCATCCTCATGGGCCTGGCGACCTTCTGCGTCGGGTTGCTACCGACCTACGCCAGCATCGGCATCGCCGCGCCGATCATCCTCGTGGTGCTGCGCATGCTCCAGGGCCTGGCCCTTGGCGGCGAGTACGGCGGCGCCGCGACTTATGTCGCGGAACACGCGCCCATCGGCAAACGCGGTTTCCATACCAGCTGGATTCAGTCCACCGCCACCCTCGGCCTGCTGCTCTCGTTACTGGTGGTACTCGGTTGCCGCTACTTCACCGGCGATCAGTTCGAAGTCTGGGGCTGGCGCATTCCGTTCCTGTTTTCAATCATTCTGCTGGGGATCTCGACCTGGATTCGCCTGAGCCTGCACGAATCTCCTGCCTTCGTGAAAATGAAAGAAGAAGGCAAGCTCTGCAAGTCGCCGATCCGCGATTCCTTCGGCAAATGGGAAAACCTAAAGGTTGTTTTGATCGCGCTGTTCAGTATCAACGCCGGGCAAGCCGTGACCTTCTACGCAGCGCAGTTCTACGTGCTGTTCTTCCTCACCCAGTTCCTGAAAATGGACCCCGCCGTGGCCAACGGCCTGCTGATCGTCAGCGTCACCATCGGCGCGCCGTTCTTCATTTTCTTCGGCTGGCTGTCGGACAAGGTCGGGCGTAAACCGGTGCTGATGCTCGGCCTGTTGCTCGCCACAGCGCTGTACTTCCCGATCTTCAAGACCCTGGCCCACTACGCCAACCCGGCCATCGACCAAGCCAGCCGCCAGGCACCAATCACCGTGCTGGCCGACCCGGCCACCTGCACCTTCCAGTTCGACCCGGTGGGCAAGGCGAAATTTGATAGCCCGTGCGACAAGGTCAAGACCTTCCTGGTCAAACAGGGCCTGCCGTACAGCAGCGCAGCCGCACCGGCCGGCAGCGGCGTGCAAGTGAGCGTCGGCGACGTGAAAATCGACGGGTTCGACGAAGCCGCCCTGCGCGGCGCGGTGACCCTTGCCGGCTACCCGCAAAAGGCCGACATGCAGCAGATCAACAAACCGATGATCGTGGCGCTGATTGTCGCGCTGATCATCATCTCCGCCATGTGCTACGGCCCGCTGGCGGCGCTCATGGTCGAACTGTTCCCGACTCGCATCCGCTACACCTCGATGTCCCTGCCTTACCACATCGGCAATGGCTGGTTCGGTGGCTTCCTGCCGACCGTGTCGTTTGCGTTGGTGGTGTACACCGGGGACATCTTCTACGGGCTGTGGTATCCAGTGCTGATCACCGGGGTGAGCCTGGTGGTGGGGATGCTGTGCTTGCGTGAGACCAAGAACGTGGATCTCGACAAGAACTGAGACTGCCCGGAAACAACCTGTAGGAGCGAGCTTGCTCGCGAAAAAACCAGGGACGCCGCTGGGCACCTGGTTTTACGCGTAATCGTTCACCTCCATCGCGAGCAAGCTCGCTCCTACTCGAGTTCGACGACCTCAAACTTCACTTGATCCGGATAGAACGCCAGGTATTTGCGAATCTGCGAGACAGATACTTTTGGATTCTCGTAACTCCACACCGCGTTGGCGCCTTCATGCCCCGGGATCTGCAGACTGAAATAACTGGCATCGCCCTTGTACGGGCAATAGCTGGTGTGATCGGTACGGGCGTAATACTTCTCGTCGATGTCTTCTCGCGGCACGTAATACACCGGCGGGTAATTGGCCTCCAGCAGCACCAGTGCGCGCGAGGACGCAGCCACCTGGATACCGTGAAACTTCACCAACAGACAGCCCGGTTGCTCGGCGATGGTGATGACAGGACTAGGACCGGTACTTTTCATGGAATTCGTTCCTCATGACGATTGACCGCGTTATCGTTCATCGCGAGCAAGCTCGCTCCTACAGCGATGGGCTGCGCAGCAGCGCCAAAACCTGCAAGCACGATGTATCAGGTATAACCCAAGTTTCGCATTCACGACTGCCTCACAGCCGAACGGGTTCTGCAAACAATCCCAACCCACTAACTGTACATCCATACAGATAAAGATTGCCTGCGCGCACATCACCGGCCATTCTGTGCATCTCCCGGACCTTGATCGACGATGGTGGTTATGCGGCTGTACCTCTGTGAAAAACCTTCCCAGGCCAAAGACATTGCGGCCGTGCTCGGCGCCAAACGCCGTGGCGATGGATGCTGGCTGGGAACGGACGTCACGGTGACGTGGTGCATCGGTCACTTGCTGGAAACCGCCCCACCGGATGCCTACGACGCGCGCTACAAACGCTGGGTGCTGGCGGACCTGCCGATCATTCCGGACAAATGGAAGATGACCGTCAAACCGCGCACGGCCAGCCAGTACAAGGCGGTCAAGCGCCTGCTCGGTGAAGCTGACGAACTGATCATTGCCACCGACGCCGACCGTGAAGGCGAGATGATCGCCCGGGAACTGGTGGAGCATTGTCGCTATCGCGGGCCGATCCGCCGCTTATGGCTGTCGGCACTGGACGATGCCTCGATTCGCAAGGCCCTCGCCGCGCTCAAGCCGGGTGCCGAGACCTTCAGCCTTTACCATTCGGCACTGGGGCGTAGCCGGGCCGACTGGCTGATCGGGATGAACATGAGCCGGCTGTTCACCTTGCTCGGGCGCCAATCCGGCTATCAGGGCGTGTTGCCGGTCGGCCGGGTACAAACCCCGACCCTGCGTCTGGTGGTGGATCGCGACCGCAGCATTGCCGATTTCGTACCCGTCGCTTATTGGGCCATCGATGTGCAACTGCTCCATGAAGGCACCGCGTTCACTGCGCAATGGCGGGCGGCCTCCGAAGTTTGCGACGATCAGGATCGCTGCCTGAATCAGGCGCTGGCCCAGCAGGCCGCTGCGGCGATGATGGGGGCAGCGAACGCCAGGGTGATCAAGCTGCGCACTGAGCGGATGCGCGAAGTAGCCCCGCTGCCGTTCGACCTGGGCACCTTGCAGGAAGTCTGCTCGAAGAAACTCGGACTCGGCGCCCAGGAAACCCTCGATATCGCCCAGGCACTCTACGAAACCCACAAAGTCATCACCTACCCGCGCAGTGACTGCGGCTACCTGCCGCTCAGCCAGCACAGCGAAGCACCGGGCATTCTGGCGGCGTTGCGCCAGGCCGATCCGGCGCTGAACGCCTTGCACGATCACCTGGAACCTCAACGCCGCTCACGCGCCTGGAACGATGCCAAGGTCAGCGCGCACCACGGCATCATCCCCACTGCCGCGGCGAAAAACCTCGATCGACTGGTGGGCAAGCAGCGTGCGGTCTACACCCTGATCCGTGCACGATATCTGGCGCAGTTCCTGCCCAATCACGAATACGACCGCACCCAGGCCGATTTCGACTGTGCCGGTGAAGCCTTGCGCGCGGTCGGCAAGCAGATCGTCGAACCTGGCTGGAAGCGCGCCCTGCCTGAAGCCCTTGCCCCGACCCCAAACTCGGCCAAGGTTCGGGAAGTGCCGGCCCCGCAAACCCTGCCCAACCTCAAGGAAGGCATTGATTGCGCGGTGGCCAACGTGCAGTTCAAAGACCTGTGGACCCAACCACCCAAACCGTTTACCGAAGGCGACCTGATCAAAGCCATGAAGAACGTGGCCAAACTGGTGGAAGATCCGCTGCTCAAACAGAAACTCAAGGACACCACCGGCATTGGTACCGAAGCGACCCGCGCCTCGATCATCCAGGGCCTGCTCGACCGCGGGTATCTGATCAAGAACGGCAAGGCACTTTCTGCAACCCCGGCCGCTTTCAGCCTGATCGATGCCGTGCCGCGGGCGATTGCCGATCCGGGCACCACGGCCATTTGGGAGCAGGCGCTGGACATGGTGCAGAGCGGGGAAATGAGCCTCGAAGAGTTCGTCACCAAACAGGCGGCGTGGATGAGCAAGCAGGTTGCCCGTTGCGCCGGCCTGAGCCTGTCCATTAGCGGCCCGGCCAGTTCTGCAGGACGAGGCGCCACGCCCTGGAAAAACAAGCGCAAACCGGCCAAGCGTAAGGCATCGACTGGCGCCAAACGCACTGCGAAACCGGCAGGCAAGGCCTGAGCGCCCCACCGAAATCGCCAGCACGCCGGCTCCTGCAGATTCCTGTTGTGCCACCATACAGAGTGCACCCCAACAGGAGCCTCCCAACATGTCTTCAATAGAACTGCACGCAGCGCAGCGCGACGAACTGGAAACAATTGAAAACCTGATGCAGTTCTACACCTACGACTTCAGCGAGTGGTTGCCACTAAGACTGAGTGAACATGGTTTTTTCAACATCAGGCCCCTGCCGGACTACTGGCGAAAACCCGCGACACGGCCGTTTTTGATCCGGATTGACAGCGAACTCGCCGGTTTCGTGACCGTGGATGACGAGTGTCATCTGCCCGGCGCCCAGTACAACATCGGCTACCTTTTTGTCAGCCGACGCTTTCGTGGCCAGGGTGTCGCGAAGTTTGTCGTTTCCACCCTCTTGAGCCGATTCCCCGGTCAATGGCAGATTTTCCACATTGAGGCAAACCAGCCAGCACGGCTGTTCTGGGCCGCGGTAATGCCGCGTCTTAGCCCAAACGGGTTCACCCGGCATCGGCAGACGATCGAGGGCTATCCTTGCACCCTTTACCGCTTTGAGCTTTCGCCGCCATCCTCCTGACCGGCGCTTTTCACTCCCCTTTTTAATTCCAGACAGCATTGTCCGACAATATGTAGTGACTAAAAATATTCACTACAAAACCGTTGACGCCTTCGATTTGCCCTTGCATGATGCAGACGTCTCCCCGATCGGGAGTACAGGCAACACGTTTGAGCAAGCTCGTCTGACCGCCGAGCTGTTTTTTCCGGATACACGCTGCCCACAAGGCAGATTGAAGAAGCTGACCTGGCCTGAACGTCCAGTACAAGGACGAGAAGTGCTGGCGATCCATCCTCATGAAGCTTGTGGCCGACCCTGAAAATGTCGGCAGGGGCCCAAAGGTTATCGCCGCTTCTCTTCGTTGTGACGCTATTGCGTAGCAGTTATTCAACACGACTACATGCAACAGACGCAGGACCTCGCCAAATCTGGCGGACGACTGCTGACGTCCTGGTTTCGGTGCCAGGGATCAACTAACCGATGGGCTACTTGTATTAGCGAATCAACTTTGAAAGATCACCAAATGGTCAAGGGAGCTTTATCATGAATCTGAACAATCAACCTACTATCGAAGAACTGGCTCGTATGTTCGCTGCGCAAAAAGACAGCCTCGACAGCCACATTCTGTGGATCAGCAAATCGGGCCAAGTCCATATCGACTGCCTGTCGCCCCACGCCCATGAAGCGGAGTTCGACCAGAACAACCAGAACCTGCTGGCCCGACTGAAGATGTACCGTCGAGGCCAGGGCTATGTCGGCAAGAAAGCCGCAGCCGACAAGGACTTCATCGGTAATGTTCTGCATACGCTGAAACAGGCCTGGACCTCGATGCAGAATCAGAATGAAGTTCGGGTGATTGACCGGTTCTACTAATTGAAATGAGTCATTGCTGACTTATTAATAAAAAGGGCCTGCTCCCAATAAGAGCAGGCCCTTTTTTTGTGCGCAGAATATTGTGCGTACACACACTGTAGGAGCTGGCTTGCCAGCGAAGGCGGTGTATCAGCCACCGTTGATGCTGAATTTGACGACGCCTTCGCTGGCAAGCCAGCTCCTTCAGGGTATTGGTTGGTTATGAAAGTTCGGCTCCCAACGCCAGATCTGCAAACGCCAACGCTGCCGCGCTGTGATAGTTGTTCTTGCGCCGAAGCAGCGATGCCCCGCGCCTCGGCGCCTCACCAATTAGTGGAATTTTTCGTAATGCACGCTCTACCGTGGCGATGGGTTCCGGAAGGATCGTCGCTATCGCAGTGTGGCGAATGACTTCCAGCAGCGTGTTGACCGAATTGACCTCAATGGTCACCTTCGGAGTGATCTGTAGCTGGGCGAAGTATTCGTCAATACGAGTGCGGGTAACGAAACCAGGGGTCAACAAGGCAAACTCCAGTTGCGACACTTGTTCTGTCGTCAGTGCGTCCTGGCTTTCATACAACGGATGCGTCCGGCCGACCATCACTCCCAGCGTCTCGGTAAACGCCGGGATCGATTCGATATCGGCATTCCTCACCCCATCAAACGCAATCGCGATATCCAGCGAATCGTCCGCCAGCCCGGTTTCGATGTCGTCCATCGACAGTTCGAAAATCTCCAGATGGATATTCGGATACCGCGCCACGTAATCGCGCACCAGCGGCCCCACCAGATACGCCATGAAGGTGGGGGTCATGGCCAGGCGCAAGGTGCCGCGGGACAAGTCCTTCACGTCATGCAGCGCACGCTTGCCCGCCTCCAGTTCCACCAGCACCCGACGGGCGCATTCGATGTACGCCTGGCCCGCATCGGTCGGTTTGACCGTGCGCGAGGTGCGATCGAACAGGCTGACACCGAGGGTTTCTTCCAGCTGCCGAATCTGTTGCGACAGCGTCGGCTGAGACACGTGCAAGGCTTCAGCGGCGCGGGTGAAACCGCCGTTGTCGGCGACGGCCAGCAAGTAACGCAAATGACGCAGCAGCACGGGATCACCATCTATAGGCAGTACTTATGTGTCGCATTGTATATCGGTCTTGGACGCTATGAGCGGATCGACAGAAGATAGCTCCACACCCAAGCACCACCTACTGCGACAGGAGATCCATCATGCAACAGTCCCACGCCTACAACGACCCAAGCCTGACCCTGACCACCGAAGTACTGGACGCCAAGGCGCGCAAGAACCTGTCCTGGCAGGATCTGGCCGACGGCACCGGCCTTGGCCTGGCCTACGTCACTGCCGCCCTGCTCGGCCAGCATCCGCTACCAGAAAGCGCAGCCAATGTGATCGGCGAAAAACTTGCACTGGACGCCGACTCGGTGGCCCGCCTGCAGATCATCCCGCTGCGCGGCAGCCTCTCGGGTGTCCCGACCGACCCGACCATCTACCGCTTCTACGAAATGATCCAGATCTACGGCACCACCTTGAAAGCCCTGGTTCATGAACAGTTCGGCGACGGCATCATCAGCGCGATCAACTTCAAGCTCGACATGAAGAAAGTCGAAGATCCAGAAGGTGGTCACCGTGCAGTAATCACCCTGGACGGCAAATTCCTGCCCCTGCGTCCGTTCTAAGTTGACACCCGCCCGCACCGCCGTGCGGGCCAAACCCGGCTCATGCATGAGGACACAACCATGAAAGCGCTCATCGAAGGTTTTTTGAAGTTCCAGAAAGAAGCCTTTCCGCAACGCACCGACCTGTTTAAACACTTGGCGACCACGCAACACCCCGGCACGTTGTTCATCACCTGTTCCGACAGCCGTGTGGTACCGGAACTTTTGACCCAGCAAGAACCCGGTGAACTGTTCGTAATCCGTAATGCCGGCAACATCGTGCCCTCCTACAGCCCCCATCCCGGTGGTGTGTCAGCAACGGTCGAGTACGCCGTCGCCGTGCTGGGCGTGACCGATATCGTGATCTGCGGCCATTCCGACTGCGGCGCCATGACCGCTGTCGCCAAGTGCACCTGCATGGATCACCTGCCCGCCGTCGGCAGCTGGTTGCAGCATGCAGAGTCGGCGAAAGTCATCAACGAGTCGCGGCCCCACGTCGATGACGCGGCGAAGGTCAGCTCGATGGTGCGTGAAAATGTAATCGCGCAACTGGCGAACATCCAGACTCACCCAAGCGTGCGCCTGGCCCAGGAAAAAGGCCTGCTGAATTTGCATGGCTGGGTGTACGACATCGAAACCGGCTCGATCGATGCCCTCGAAGGCAGCAGCCGTCGCTTCGTGTCGCTGGTGGAGCACCCGACCACTTGCGCGGTGTTTGGCCAAGCAGTCGATGCCGCATGATCAACACCACAGCGACCGCCATTGCGGCGGTCGCTGGATGGAAGTCTTAGCGTTTAACGCCCAGATCAATCTGGGTCATGCGGCTGCGAATGGTGAATACACCATCGCCCGACAGAATCGCGCTGCGCGCAAACAGGCGCCCGCTCTCCCAGTTCGACAGGCCCAGTTCCGGCTTGTTGAGCGCGTACTGACCGTCGACCCAACGGGTAATGCCGTTACCGACAAAAGGTGCGTTGACCGCGTTGTAGAAGCGCTCCTGAGTCGCCCCGTCTTCGCTGATCAGCGACACAGTGAACTGCGGGCTGTAGCGATTGAACAGAGCAATCGCACCGTCCAGGTCGTCGACGATTTTCAGGCTGACTTCCGGGGTTTCTTCCCACTCCCACTCGCGACCCAATTGATCTTCCGGCAGCACTTCGGCCAGTGCTTCGGTCCGGTAGCCTTCGGCGCGGTACACCTCGACGGTTGCGGTTTGCCAATCCGCCGGCAGGAAGGCTTCGCTGCCTTCGACAATGTGCAACTTGCAACCCTGGCCCCGTGCCTTGCCGGCCTGTTGCAGTGCATCCAGAAACAGCGGCACTAGTTCAGCGGCGCGGTCGCGGTGGATCAGGCAGACGTTCAGGGTGTTGCAGACCTTGCGGTCGAGAGAGTTGCGCACCACGCTGGCGAAGCGCGTGGCATCGGCATCGGTATCAGCGATCAACCAGGCACCGCCGGTGCCGTGCAGGCTGACAGCGGTGCCGGCCTGTTGCGCGATGCTGCCCAACTGACTGACAGCGCGACCCGAACCACGGGCCACAGCCAGCGACAGACGCCGGTCGGCGAACATCGCCCAACCGGCGGCATGATTGACGCTTTCCACCAGCGACACCGCGCCGCTCGGCAAACCGGCATCGGCAAGTGCCGGGTTCAGTGCATGGGTGACGATCGCCTGGGCCGTGCCCAACGCATCGCTACCAATGCGCAATACCGCCGTGTTACCAGTGCGCAACACACCGGCGGCATCGGCGAAGACATTCGGCCGGCCTTCGAAGACGAATGCGACGATGCCCAGCGGCGACACCACCTGCTCGACTTTCCAGCCCTCGTGCTCGACGCAACTGATCACCTTGCCGCGCGAGGCCGACGCATCGCGCCAGGCGCGCAGGCCGGCGATCATGTCGCGGCGCATGCGTTCATCGGCCAGCAAGCGCGTGGTTGAGCGACCACGGGCCTTGGCCCGCTCGATGTCGGCCTGGTTGGCCGCTTCGATCAAGGTCCAGCACTCCGGCGTTTCCAGGCGTTGGGCGAACAGATCGAAGAAACTGCTGATGGCTTGATCCGACACCGCCGACATCGCAGTAAACGCCGCTTGAGCACGCTCGATCGCGACCGCTGCCGCTTGCTGGTCGGCCACCGGGATCAATAACAATTCGCCGCTGACCTGCTCCACCAACAGGTGGTCTCCGGGCTGGAAGCGTGCCGCCAGTTCGGGGCTGACCACAGTGACACGATTACCGGCGAAAGGGATCGGCGTGCCAGCGACTAGACGTTCGAGCGCAAGAGACATGAAGCGGTTACACCATGCAATGGGCGGGCGGAAAATGTATAGCAAAAGTCCCTGAACGTCATCCGCCTGCCCCAGCCAGACCACAGCCCCCTGTAGGAGCGAGCTTGCTCGCGATGGTCGTGAACGATAACGCGCAAAACCTGATGACCAGCGGCGCCCTCTGGTTTTTCGCGAGCGAGCTCGCTCCTACAGAGGATTAGGGGTGTCTGGGGCTCGGCTACGTATCAAAGTGTGTACAGCCCCGCCCCTGACACAACAACCTGCAATCCCCCGCGCCAGGAACACATCGCAGATACACCCGCCTGATGAAATTCACCTGTCGATTGGCCAAGCCGATCCTTGCGCTAAACGGGCAACCGAAGCCCGACATCCCTGATTTGAAGGAGACAAAAGTCCATGAGCACTTCGATTTCATCGGCCGTGAAAGGCCTGCACCTGAACCTTGACCGTGCCGGCAACTGGATCGCGCCGTTGACTCTGCGGATATTCCTGGCTTGGGAGTTCTTCGAGTCAGGCCTGGAAAAATTCAATGGCGAGAACTGGTTTGCCGACATCCAGGACCGTTTCCCGTTTCCGTTCAACCACCTTCCGGCCACGCTGAACTGGGAACTGTCGATGTGGGTGGAACTGATCTGCGCCCTGGCCCTGCTGGTAGGGTTGGCCACACGGTTTTCGGCAATCAGCCTGATCGTGGTCACCCTCGTCGCGACGGCCGCCGTTCACTGGCCCGCCGACTGGTCGAGCTTGAGCGAACTGGCCCAGGGTTACTCCATTACCAACAAGGGTTATGGCAACTTTAAACTGCCGCTGATCTACCTGGCTGCCTTGGTGCCGATGCTGCTCTCGGGGCCCGGGAAATTCAGTCTAGATGCGCTGCTGGCGCGATTCTTCTGGCGCCGCAAGCAGCACTGAAACGAAACACAACCCCTGTCCCTTGTAGGAGCGAGCCTGCTCGCGATGGTCGTGAACGATAACGCGCTGAACCAATCAGCCCGCGTCATCGTTAGCGCCCATCGCGAGCAGGCTCGCTCCTACAGATGCAGTACGTCAGATCTCTTGCAGCGCTTCAATCTCTACTCGTTTCGGATGCGCACTGCGTTCATGCACATGGGCATGCGGTGTGCGGTCGATCAACAGGCTCAGCAGTTCCGGGCGATTGTAGTGGCCGCTGGAGTCCATCATGCGTTTGCGCTTGTCGATAAGGCCCATGTCGAGGTCGACGATCACCTCGCCTTCACCTTCGGTCAACGCGCCCAGCACTACGCCGTCCGGGCCGATGATCGCGGTGTAGCAACCACCGGAAATCGGGCCGATCGCGCAACCGGTGTCGGCCATGATCTGCGCTTGTTGTTCAGGGTTAAGCCAAGCGGTGGAGTTGACCACGAAGCACGCCGACTCCAGCGCGTGCTGGCGAATGTTGACCTCCATTTGCGAGGCGAACAGCGGACCGGCGAACGAGCCTGGGTACATCGAGGCGTGGATCTGTTCGCCATCGGCCATCAAGGCGTAACGGGCCAGCGGATTATTGTGCTCCCAGCACGCCAGTTGACCGATGCGCCCTACCGCGCTGTCGGTGGCGCGCAGGCCCGAACCGTCACCCATGCCCCAGATCATGCGCTCGTGATAGGTCGGGGAAATCTTGCGACGGCGCTGGATCAGGGTGCCGTCGGCGTCGAACAGCAATTGCGTGTTGTACAGCGAGCCGCCATCACGTTCATTGACGCCGATAGACACGACCATGCCGGCCTCTCTGGCCGCAGCGCCTATGGCATCAGTCGCGGCCGACGGAACGGTCACGGCCTGGTCCAGCAGCTTGAGATGTTCCGCCGCCATTTCGGACGGCGCCTGGACGTAGGAGAAATACGGGTAGTACGGCACGATGGTTTCCGGAAACACGGCGAACTGCACACCTTGTTCACCGAGTTCGAGGATCTTCTCCACGACTTTATTGACGGTGCCTTCACGGCTGTAAAGTACGGGGCTGATTTGTACGGCGGCGGCTTTTACGAGGGGCATGGCGGTGATCTCATTGAGGAAGTGGGCTTCAACGAGGTTTAGATTACGGTAATAATATTTAGGCTTAAATGTCGTAGATACCACCTTTTAGGACACACCTCTAGTAGCACGCCTTGCCGACGATAGCGGTCTTGAATACGCCTTCGCCGGCAAGCCGGGCTCCTACAGGTATTTCATTCGCTTCGATTGAGCCGTTGAATCACCTGCGGCGGTTGGCCGAACGCGCGAATAAACGCCCGACGCATGCGTTCGCGATCACCAAAACCGGTGTCGGTCGCTACTACATCGATGGAGTGTCGGCCGGTTTCCATCATCAGCCTGGCCGACTCCACCCGCAGGCTTTCGATGGCCTTGGCCGGCGATTGACCGGTTTCGGCATGAAATACGCGGCTGAACTGGCGAGGACTCAGATTGGCGGCGTTGGCCAACTCCTCCACCGACAGCGCGGACTTGAGGTTTTGCTTGGCGTAGGTCAATGCAGCCTGGATACGGTCGGTCTTGGGTTCCAGTTCCAGCATCACCGAAAACTGCGACTGCCCACCTGCCCGGCGGTGATACACCACCAACTGCCGCGCCACCCGTCGCGCGACTTCGGCGCCCAGATCCATTTCCACCAGGGCCAGCGCCAGATCGACGCAGGCGCTCATGCCTGCGGCGGTCCAGATGTTGCCGTCGTTAATGAAGATGCGATCCTCTTCGACTTTGACTTTTGGATACGCCCGTTGCAGCGATGCGGCATGGCACCAGTGAGTGGTGGCCCTTCGGCCATCGAGCAATCCGGCTTCGGCCAGGGCGATGGCGCCGGTGCAGATCGAACCCAGGCGTCGGGTGGCCGGACTGGCGCGGCGCAAAAATTCCACCATGCCTGCTGATACCGGCCGGATAACGTTATCGCCCATTACCAACAACGTATCGAAAGGACGCTTGTTGAATGCCGTGGTTTGCACTGCAAATCCGGCGGAGGTTTGAACCAGGCCGCCGGTTTCGGACAGCAGCTGAATGCTGTACAGCGGTCCATCGGCAGCACTGTTGGCCAACTCGAACGTGGCGGACATCGACAGTCCCAGGACCTGAAAGCCGGGATAAACGATGAGGCCGATGTGGTGCATGGGGTTTACCTCAGATGACCTCTGTAGGAGCGAGCTCGCTCGCGATGGACGTTAACGATAACGCGCTCTGTCTGGATGACCACGTTGTCCGGACTTTTTTTCGCGAGCGAGCTCGCTCCTACAGGGTCGGCAACAACCCGCACGATGGCAAATCGGGCAGATCATCGCCTATTTATGCCATCCCCTTCACGGATCGGGTCTATAAATAACAATACACAATTGGCCGAAAAACGAGGCACAGGCCATGGACAGCAAGGGTTCAGGCACGAATCTGGCCTTTTGGTTGCCAGGCAGTGCGATCATCCTGAGTCTGGTGGTATCGATGTTCGCCCTCACTCGCGAACCCTTCCTCGATCCACGCCCCGTCGGCGCGCAGTTCCAGGCGCAACTGCCCATCGAAGCACGGCTCTGGCAGGATCCTTTCGACGCGGTGGAGCGCTATCGCAAGAAACTCATCGACAGCAAAAACCCCGACGCCGAGAACGTGTGCAGCCCCGACCTCTCTCCCCTGTCCGCAGAAACCTCGACGCCCGACATCATGGTGGCGCTGGTCGAAGGTGGTCCCTACGCCGATGAAGTCGAACGGCGGCGGCGCATTCGCTATGCCCTGCTGGCGGGGTTCAAGAATTCCCACCGGGTGCCGGATCAAGAGCAGTACATCCACTGCCTGAGACTCGCCGCCGACCTGTCGCCCGATGCGCCGCAGAAAACCGGTTTCGTCGACGCGCCCTAGGAAGTGTTCGTGTCCAATCCTTTCGATCCGCCAACAGCGCTTGAAGGTTCTTCAGCACCGCCAGAGCGCACGATCGTGTTCTGGTTGAAACAGGACGCGCTCGGTGCGACACCACTGCAACAACTGGAAACGCTACGCAAGACCCTGAACCACAAAGTCGCTTCGGCGTGTGCACCGACAGCCTGCACGGAACAGCCGGAGCACACCGTTCTGAAAGTCATCGGGCCTTCGACATCCACCATCCTGCGCGACATGTTCCAGGACCAGGACATCGGCAAGGCTACGCCGGATGTCGAAATCTACTCACCGCTGGCCACGGCCGATAACGAGACGCTGGATCGCGGTTACCAGAAACTCTTGCCACCCCTGGCAAACCGGGTACCCATGAAGTTGCTGCGCACCGTCAGCGACGACGGCACCATGACGCAACTGATTCTCGAAGAGCTGAAATTACGCCGCGTAGACCCCGCCGCCGGCGTGCGATGCGGTGAAGGCAAACTGCGCCGGATCGGCGCACCCTGTACCAGCAATCTTCGCCGCAGCGGCAACCGCATCGCGTTGATTTCCGAGTGGGACAGTTTCTACAGCCGTGCCTTGATCGAAAGCTTCAAGTTGCAGGTGGCCAAGGACGCCCGCCTCGGCGACGGTGAAAACCAGAGGGAAGCGGTCGACCACTGGATTCTGCGCTTCAGCTATTTACGCGGCCTGGACGGACGTCTGCCGGAGGAGTCCGCGAGTACCGACAAGACGGCCAGCACCGATGCCGGCAAAAACGCCACCGGCTCGGCCCCGCTCGATCTCAGTCCGCTGGAAAAATCCGACGGCAATTCCCAGCTCGATTACTTGCGACGCCTCGCCGACCACATCGCCAGCGAAGACGCGGCCTATCGGCGCAACGGTGAAAGCGGGATCGGCGCCATCGGCATTTTGGGTGTCGATGCCTACGACAAGCTGTTGGTGTTGCAGGCACTGAAGACCCGGATGCCCTACAAACTGTTCTTTTCCACGGATCTTGACGCCCGCATGCTGCAACGGGGTCAGGCGCAATCCACCCGCAACCTGATCCTCGCGGCCCCCTATGGCTTGACGCTGACCCGGGCCCTGCAGCAGGACGTGCCACCGTTCCGCGACAGCCTGCAAAGTTCGGTGTTCATCTCGGTGCTGGCCGCGTTGGCGCCCCAGTCTTTCGATGCCAAGCGTGCAAAGTTCGATTATTCCAAATCCGAGCTGCTGTCGCCGGGTATCTATGAAGTCGGCATCAGTGGCTTCATTCCTTTGGCGACGCGCCTGAGCGCGTCACGCCCGGCCAGTTGCGAAGCACCAACCCAATCCCAATCGGATCGCGGCATACGGCCCCACGACTTGATGGCGTTACGCTGTCTGCAAGATCCTTCCCCACCGCCCTTCCCTGAACCCTCCATGTCAATCCGTGAGCGATTCAAGCAAAGCCAATCCTTCTTCTGGGCCGGACCGTTGACGTTCACCCTGCTGACCATCGCCGCGTTCATCGTCTGGTGGCGCATCGAGGGTCCTCAGGATGATCACGACACGCGGCTCGCTTGGGTGCGCGGCGTACCCATTACGCTGTTTATGGTGGCGGCGGCCTGCGCCTTTATCGCCACACGGTTCTGGCACGCGGAGTTTCTGTGGTTCACGTTCGTGCTGGTCCTGCTGGGCATTCTTTCTTCGAACCTGACCCGGCGCTCGGCCAGGCAACTGGCGCTGGCCCAGGGTTCGACGGCAAGCGACAGCCCTGGCTCATATGACGCTTGGGCGTGGTACATCGTGGTCCCGCTGGTGGTGTTTATCCTCGCGTTGATGCTGGCCTACCAGATGCGCAGCACCCTGACCGACAACGGCCTCGGTGAACCGATGTTCCTGTTCGAAGGCATCAGTGCCTGGCCAACCGTGGCACTGCGGCTGCTGGCGGTGTTGATATCGCTCTCGGCATTGACCTGGGGCTGGCGCAAGCTGCGCATCAACCGCGCCGAAATCGAAAGCGCCTTCCATTTACGCCTGCACATGCGCAAATACGAGATGACTTTGTGGGGCCAGATTCGACGATTGATTCACCGTGGCAATGGCTGGACAGTGCGCCGCTGGTGCAACGAACTGGGCCACTGGCTGCTACTGATTTTTTTCCCGTTGATGAGCGCCAGTGAAGACTGGTCAAAATCCTGCGAAACCGCCCAGGCCAATTGCACGGACGGACGCAAGATGATCTCGATTACACGCTTCTGGGGTGAGCACTGCATCTGCGGTTCGTTCGGCGCCCGCATGTTGCGGGCGATACTCGCCACCTGGGTCTACGTCGTCGTCACCAGCGTGCTGTTTGTCGTCTGGCCCATGGAAGGCATGCCCGTTCGCGGCGAATCAATGTGGTGGATGATCAGCTGGCTGATTCCGACCCTGATTTTCCAGGTGCTGGTGTTCTGGGTGATGGACGCCAATCTGCTGTTGACGCGCTTCATCCGCCATCTGAGCGAGCATCATGCGATCTGGCCCGGAAGTTTGCAGGCCGAGCACAAGAAAATCTTCGGGATGCTCAAGCATCCCTGCATCGATGAGTGGGTAGATTTGCAACTGATCGCCAGGCGCACCTCAGCCGTCAACCGCCTGATCTATGCGCCAACGGTCGTCATGCTGATCCTGCTGGCTTCGCGCAACAGTCTGTTCGATAACTGGCCAACACCGCCCAGCCTGATGATTTCATTCCTGCTGACCGCGTTGCTGCTGCTCACCTCCGCGCTGACACTGCGGCGTGCGGCGGAAAAAGCCCGCACGCTTGCCTTGCAGCGTCTCGACGCGTACCTGCTGGAAACGCCCGAAGCCACGCCTTGCTACGGCAAATTCAAGATGATTCGCGAGCGGGTCTCGACGCTCAACGCCGGTTCGTTCTCGCGTTATTCCGAAGATCCGCTGATCAGGGCGCTACTGCTGTCACTGACCGGTATTGGTGGCTCGGCGATTGTCGATGCGCTGAATTTTGCGAAGTTTTAGAAGCCGGCTAGATGATTCTCAGGCGTCATCCATAGCGATTGACACGACGCCTTCGCCAGCAAGCTGGCTCCTACAGGGAAATTGACTCAGCTACTTCGCATCCCCACCACGGGGTTTGTAAAACCGGAACAGACCGATGTCCACGGTTTTGACGTACTCCTTCGCCCAAGTCGGCTTTACTGTGCGGTCATGAAAATACAATGCGCCACCGGTGCGATCCGGCAATTGCTTGTTCAGCGCCTTGCGTGCGATCTCCTTGGCCATCGCATAAGGCACCTCCTCCTGCACGGTGTCGGATTTGCCGTCACACCACCAGGAGAACTGGCAGCTCTTGGTTTCCGAGCCCTGCTTGACCACTTTGCACACCGTATCGGGAAACCCCTCATGACCGAGGCGATTCATCACCACGTTGGCCACCGCTTCCATGTCGGCGGAATCCTTGCCCTTGGCTTCCCAGTAAATGGTACGGGCCAGACAGGTGATGACGTCATCCATCGGCGCGGTGCCGGCAGGGTCCACGGCCTGGACTTCGGACTGGGTAATGGCTTCGGATTTGGGCGCTGGTGGCGCGTTGGTGTTCTCGGCGGCCTTTTGCTCCAGCACCTCGGCCTTGTCTTCGGCGACTTTTTGTTTTTGTTGTTGCTCGTCGGCGAATGCCGGAAAGGTAAGCAGCGTCAGTGCAAGACAGACAGCAATCCAGTCGAGGCGCATGGTCGCAATGACTCAGTTGGAGGTATCGCTTTAGTGTAGTAGTGAAATGATTGCACACACGCCACAACATTCTGGAAAATCCGCTGCCTTAACGGGAGCAACTTCGCGCATCATGGGCGCAGTCAGCCAAAGGGGATTTCCATGCGCTTCACACCGTCTGCTATGCGTTTCGCTGGTTTATCACTGGGTTTGCTTTTCGCCGCCAACGCCATGGCGAGCGACGAGTCGCAACTGATCGAATCGATCAACGTTTACCGCAGCCAGTTGCAGCGTTGCGCCGGCCAGGTTTCGTCGGAACTGCCGCCGCTGGCAGCGGACCCTCGACTGGTGCTGTCCGCCACCAGCATCGGCAATCTGCAACAGGCCATGGCCACTGCGGGTTATCCGATGAAGAACGTACAGGCAATCAGCCTGTCCGGCCCGCGTGATGCGCCATCGGCGATGAAAGCGATTCAGGAAAGCTTTTGCCAGATCGTGCTGGACCCGCAATTCGTCGATGTCGGCGTCAGCCGCCAGGACCGCGACTGGCGCATCGTCGTGGCCCGCCCCCTGTTGAGCGCTCGCCTGGGCGACTGGCAGGCCGAAGGCCAGAAGCTGCTGGCCGAGCTCAACGTCGCCCGCACCCGACCACGCCAATGCGGCGCGCAATCCTTCGCCGCCACCACGCCACTGACCTGGAATGCCACGCTGGCGAGCGCCGCCGAAACCCAATCGCGCAGCATGGCCAACAACAATTACTTCGATCACAAGGACCGCGACGGCCGCACACCGGGTGACCGCGCGGAACTGGCGGGCTACGACTTCCAGCAGATCGGCGAAAACATCGCCGCCGGGCAAGACAGCGTGCGCAAGGTGGTCGACGGCTGGCTGACCAGCCCCGGTCATTGCGCCAACCTGATGAATCCGCAGTACCGCGACTTGGGCGCGGCGTATGCGGTTGATCCGAAGAGTGATGCGGGGATTTACTGGACGGTGATGTTTGGGGCGCAGTGACATTGCTTTCGTAGGAGCCGGCTTGCTGGCGATGGCGGAGCATAGATCGACATCGATGGCGCCTGACCCCACCGCTATCGCCAGCAAACAGGCTCCTACGGGGAACTTTGTGCTGGACTGACCTCAAAAGGATTGTAAGTTGAGCCCGATCACTGAACAGCAACTGCAACAACCCGCGCCCGTCAGCCTGCGGCAAGCCTTCATTTTCTGGCTCAAGCTCGGCTTCATCAGCTTCGGCGGGCCGGCGGGGCAGATTTCGATCATGCATCAGGAGCTGGTCGAGCGCCGGCGCTGGATATCCGAGCGACGCTTTCTGCATGCCCTCAACTATTGCATGCTGCTGCCCGGCCCCGAGGCCCAGCAGCTGGCGACCTACATCGGCTGGCTGATGCACCGCACCGGCGGTGGCGTGATGGCTGGCGTGCTGTTTGTGCTGCCGTCGCTGTTCATCCTGATTGCCTTGTCCTGGGTGTACATCGCCTTCGGTGAGGTGCCAGTGGTGGCCGGTCTGTTTTACGGGATCAAACCTGCAGTGACGGCGATCGTGGTGCAAGCCGCCCACCGGATCGGCTCCCGGGCGTTGAAGAACAGCTGGCTGTGGGCATCGCCGCCGCGTCATTCGTGGCCATCTTCGTGCTCAACCTGCCGTTTCCCTTGATCGTGTTGGCCGCGGCAATCATCGGATATTTCGGCGGGCGCCTGGCACCCGAAAAATTCAGGGTCGGTGGCCATGGCGCTGCGCAAAAATCCTTCGGCCCGGCGTTGATCGACGACGACACGCCGCCTCCCGAACATGCCCGTTTCAGTAGCTGGAAACTGCTGCGCCTGCTGATTATCGGCGCGGTGTTGTGGACTTTGCCGATGGCTACGCTCACCGCTATGTTCGGCTGGGAAGGCACGCTGACGCAAATGAGCTGGTTCTTTACTAAAGCTGCACTGCTGACGTTTGGTGGCGCTTACGCCGTGCTGCCGTATGTTTATCAGGGCGCGGTCGGCCATTATGGCTGGCTGACGCCGACGCAAATGATCGATGGCCTGGCCCTTGGCGAAACAACCCCCGGCCCACTGATCATGGTCGTCGCCTTCGTCGGTTTTATTGGTGCCTATGTGCATCAGGTGTTCGGTCCGGATCAGGCCTTCGTCGCCGGAGCCATCGCCGCGACGTTGGTGACCTGGTTCACCTTCCTGCCTTCATTTCTGTTCATTCTCGCCGGTGGGCCGCTGGTGGAGTCGACACACAACGAACTCAAATTCACCGCACCGCTGACGGCGATTACTGCCGCGGTGGTTGGCGTGATCCTCAATCTGGCGTGCTTCTTTGCCTACCACGTACTCTGGCCCAAAGGCTTCGACGGTCGGCTGGATTGGCCTTCGCTGCTGATCGCCATCGTTGCTGCCACAGTGCTGCTTCGGTTCAAGCGCGGGGTGATAGAGGTATTGATCGGCTGTGGGCTGATAGGCTTGGGGATATATCTTCTGCGCTGAGACAGACATTTACAGACTTGATTTTCACCCCTAGTATCCAGTCACCCCCGGATGGCTTGCCATCTGCCACCGACGTTTTCTGGCATTGCCTCATGAAACGCATCGTCAACCTTCCCATGGCCCTGCGCCGCTCAAAACTGCGTCACTCCGCACGCCCGCCGGATAGCACCCTACTCGCCTGATTGCGTTTGCAACGCGTCGAGCCCCCCCTCTTTTCGCTATCGCTGCCAGCACACTCCGGGACTTTATCCCTCGTCGTGCCGTGGCCTGAATCCGTGCGCCTGTGTGGCGCCAACGTGAGTGACGAACAATGAAATTCGCAGCCCTTGAAGACGCCCAGAATTTTCTGGCGAACAACCCCGATATCGACATGATCGAGCTGTTCATTCTCGATGCCAACGGCGTGCCGCGCGGCAAGCTGTTGCACCGCGAAGAACTGCTGGCGGTGTATGAAAGCGGTCGACCGCTGCCCAGCACCATCCTGGGTCTGACCTTGCAGGGCGACGATGTCGAGAACTCCGGTCTGGTCTGGGATGTTGGCGATATCGATTGCCGCGCCTACCCCCTCGAAGGCAGCCTGGTGCGTTTGCCATGGCGGCAGATTCCGACCGCTGCGGTGCAAGTCAGCATGCACCCGCAAGAAGGCATGCCCGCCAGCATCGCCGACCCGCGTCATCTGCTGATCAAGGTCATCGAGGGGCTGAAGGCCGAGGGTTATCATCCGGTGATGGCCTGCGAACTGGAGTTCTATTTGCTCGATGCCAAGCGCGATCACCACGGTCGCCCGCAACCGGCGCTGGACGCTGACGGCGGTCGACCGAGGCACACTCAGGTCTATGGCCTGCGCGAACTGGAGCAGATCGAACCGTTCCTCGCTGACCTCTATGCCGCGTGCAAACTCCACGACATTCCAGCGCGCACGGCGATTTCCGAATATGCCCCGGGCCAGGTGGAAATCACCCTGGAACACGGCGATGCCCTGCAGGCAATGGACCAGGCAGTGCGCTACAAACGGCTGGTGAAAGCCGTCGCCCACCAGCACGCCATGCAGGCTACGTTCATGGCCAAACCCTTCGATCATCTGGCGGGTACCGGCATGCACATGCACGTGAGTATCGCCGATGCCGAGGGCCGCAACCTGTTTGCGTCCGAAGACCCGGCCGGCACTGCGCTGCTGCGCACGGCCATCGGCGGCATGCTTGCATCCTTGCTCGATTCGCTGCTGCTGTTCTGCCCCAACGCCAACTCCTACCGGCGTTTCCAGGCCAACAGCTATGCGCCGCTGGCCCCGACCTGGGGTGTCGACAACCGCACCGTCAGCCTGCGCGTTCCCGGTGGCCCGGCCAATAGCCGCCACATCGAACACCGTATCTGCGGTGCCGATGCCAACCCCTACCTGGCGGCGGCGGCGATTCTGGCCGGCATTCATCGCGGCATCCGCGAAAACCTCGATCCGGGCGAACCGGTGCAAGGCAACGGCTACGCGCAAGCCACGCAGCTGCTGCCGACCGACTGGCTGACGTCGCTGACGGCACTGGAAAATTCGACCTGGGCACGGGATGCATTGGGGCAGGAATTTCTTGGGGTGTATCTGGCGGTCAAGCGTGCCGAGTATCGGCAGTTCATGGCGCAAGTGGGGGAGCAGGATTGGCGCTGGTATCTGACTGAGGCGTAACTCGCCCGGTCGATCACAGCAAAACCTGTAGGAGCGAGGCTGCCCGCGAAAGCGGAGTGTCATTCAGCAAAGATGTTGACTGACACGGCCTCTTCGCGGGCAAGCCTCGCTCCTACAAGGAAATGCAACGGCGTCCTGTCGGTTTACCCACGGAACAATGCCTGCGTTCGGCCATCGTGGTTTAACGGGGCGCCTGGATCAAAAGCCAAAGCGAGGCGGCCTGACAGCCGACCTGGTTGAGGTAGATACGCATACCCCTGTAGGAGCCGGCTTGCTGGCGAAGACGGAAGTCCAGTCAACAATGCAGTGCCTGATACACCGCCTTCGCCAGCAAGCCGGCTCCTACAGGTTCGCGTGTTGCACAAAGTTTTGTGTCAGCGTCGAACTCGCTTTTGCTGTTGATCTGGCTTTTGATCTTCTTGCCCCTCGGATGTATACCCTCCCAATCTCATCCGGCCTGAGTATCATTTCCTTCGATCTTTCAAATCACAAAGCGGAATTTTTCATTCCGCCGTCGCCTGTTCAAAATGGCGCCGTCAATCATGTTCTGGATGGAAACTTCATGAATCTCAATTTCGCTTTTGCCTGCATGATCGTGGTCTCGTTCAGCATTGCGTTGGTACACACCTGATCCCCTGCGCTCGAAAACCCATGAGTTTGCCTTCGCTCAGCCCCAGCTAAGTTTCGGTCGGTAGCCTTTCTCTTGCGCACTTTATAGCGCTGCCCAGGAGAATCGACCGACATGAACCCGACCCTAGCCGGCTGGCTCAACAAAGTGCCCGAAGTGACGCTGTCCTTCTGGGTGATCAAGATCATGTCCACCACGGTGGGGGAAACCGGCGCCGACTTCCTCGCCGTCGACGCCGGCCTCGGAGCTGGCTGGACCAGCATCGGCATGGCCGTGCTGCTGGCAAGCGCCCTGACCTGCCAACTTCGTACCCGCGCCTATACCCCCTGGATCTACTGGCTCACTGTCGTACTGGTGAGCATCGTCGGCACCCAGATCACCGACATTCTCACAGACATGCTGGACGTCAGCCTGTACGCCAGCACGGCGGTCTTTTCGGTACTGCTGGCAGTCAACTTCCTGGTCTGGTACCGGACCGAGCACAACCTGTCCATCCGCGAAATCGTCACACCCCGGCGCGAGCTGTTTTATTGGGCCACTGTGCTCTGCACCTTTGCCCTGGGCACCGCAGCGGGTGATCTTGCTACTGAAGCACTGGGGCTGGGCTTCACCCTCGGCGCGGTCATATTTGGTGCATTGATCGCCGTGACACTCGTCGCCTGGCGCCTGGGTGGCAACGTCGTACTGACCTTCTGGATTGCCTACATCCTCACCCGTCCTTTCGGCGCCTCCCTCGGCGACCTGCTGACTCAGGCCAAAACCTATGGCGGCCTCGGCATGGGCGCGACCTGGACCAGCGCGCTGTTCCTGTGTGTCATCGTCATTCTGGTGGCGGTCGCGCAAATCAGCGTCGGCAACCGCAAACAAATCACTCAGTAATTCTGCAAAGGCCATTAAGGAATCGTCATGCGCTACTTTCAAAACGCCATTCGCCACATCGCTATCATCTCGTCGATTGCGCTGCTGAGCGTTGCGGCCGGCTGCTCAAAACCTGCCGACAAACCCAATGCGGCCGCCACCTCAGGCGCGGTGAGCAGCCAGACCAATGCAGGCTCGAAACTCGGCGATTTGTCGGCATTCCGTGGTATCGCCGCTGATGTTGCCGGCCTCGTCGAGAAAAATGACCTGCCTGGCGCGAAAACCCGAATCAAGGACCTGGAAACCTCCTGGGATGAAGCCGAAGCCGGCATCAAGCCCCGTGCCGCCAGCGACTGGCACGTCGTCGACAAAGCCATCGACCACGCCCTGTCTGCCCTGCGTAAAAGCAGCCCGAACCAGAGCGACTGCAAAGCCACCATGGATGAGCTGATGAAGGCCTTCGATTCAATGAAAGGTTGATCTGGATTTTTCGGATGTATTCGTTCCCCTGTAGGAGCGAGCCTGCTCGCGAAAAACGTCCGGACAACGCGATCATTCAGACAGCACGCGTCATCGTTGACGTTCATCGCGAGCAGGCTCGCTCCTACAGGGGAATGCATTCATCTCGTTAGACCGGACAAACCCGCACACAGGTGCTTCAATACAGGCGCGACGGCCATCACCGTCGCGTCTCTTTTTTGCCGGAGCGCCACATGCGGATACTGCTGGTCGAAGATGACCCGATGATCGGCGATGCGATCCAGGGCGCACTCAAAGACGCGAGCTACACCACCGATTGGGTGCAAAACGGCCTCGTCGCCCTGGCCGCGCTCCAGACCCAGCACTATGACCTGGTGCTGCTGGACCTCGGTTTGCCCGGCAAGGACGGACTGGAGGTACTCAGCACTATTCGCGGCCGGAACAATCTCGTGCCGCTGCTCATCATCACTGCACGGGACAACCTCGAGGATCGCTTGCGCGGGCTCGATGACGGCGCGGATGACTACCTGCTCAAGCCCTTCGAAATGGCGGAACTGCTGGCGCGAATGCGTGCAGTTCTGCGCCGTCACAGCGGTAATGCCTCGTCGCGGCTCGACAACGGCGTCGTGTCCTTGGACCTGCTATCCAAAGAGGCCAGCACCGAACAGCACCCTGGTGTCCTGCTCTCCAGCCGCGAGTTTGCCCTGCTGCAAGCGCTGTTGATCCGACCCGGCGCGATTCTGTCGCGCAGTGAACTGGAAGACCGCCTCTATGGCTGGGGCAATGAAGTGGAAAGCAACGCGGTGGAGTTTCTGATTCATGCGTTGCGCCGCAAGTTAGGCAGCCATGTGATCAAAAACGTCAGGGGTATGGGATGGATGGTTTCAAAAAACGTTTAGGTGAGTCGGTTCAGCTCAGGCTGTCGGTAGCCCTGTCGCTGGCCATCCTGATTGTCGCCGTGGTAGCCGGCGCCTTCGCCTATGTCTCGGCCTTCGACGAGGCACACGAAATGCAGGACGACACGCTGCGGCAGATGGCCGAGTTGTTCGACCGACAACACATGACACTCCAGTACCCCGAAAACGGCCCTGAGGATGATGACGAGACGAGGATCATTCTTCAGTACCTCGCCGATGGCAGCAAAGCATCGGGAAACGATGATGCCGGAACACCGTTGCCCTTCCCCACGACCCTGGCCGATGGCTTGTGGACCGTGCCGATTGCCGGCGAGGCCTTCCGCGTGCTGGTCAAGACCACCATGCGCGGCGAACGCATCGCCGTCGCCCAGGAAACCGGCGCCCGCGACAAGGACGCCCGCGCCACAGCCTTGCGCAGCGTGCTGCCGTTTCTCATATTGCTGCCTGTCCTGCTGCTGGTGGTGGGCGATCTGGTGCGCAAGTTGTTCCGCCCCATCGCAACACTTTCCTATGAAATCGACCGACGCGACGAGCAGGAACTGCACCCGATTGATGAAAATCACCTGCCTGTGGAGATCCGCCCGTTCGTCGTGGCTATCAACCGATTGCTCAACCGCGTGGCGCAGTCCATGGAAATCCAGCGGCGTTTTGTCGCCGATGCCGCTCACGAACTGCGCTCGCCCCTGACCGCCCTCTCCTTGCAAGCCGAGCGACTGGCCGCCGCCGAAATGTCGCACCCAGCCCGTGAGCGACTGGTGCAGTTGCGTCGGGGAATCGAGCGCGGCAGGAACCTGATCGATCAACTGCTGACGCTGGCCAAGGCACAATCGGCTTCAGGCCCAGTGACATCGACAGTTTCGGTGCATGACGTCTTTCGACGTGTCATGGAGGATTTGTTGCCACTGGCAGAGATCAAGCACCTCGACATTGGCCTGGAGCTCGGTGAGGACGTGCGGGTACTCATGGACGAAATCGACCTCATTACCGTGGTGAAGAACCTGGTGGATAACGCCATCCGCTACACCCCGAGAATGGCCGAGTGGACCTTTCGGTGGCGATGGACAACGACAAGGCACTGTTGCAGATCAAGGACTCGGGACCAGGTGTTCCTCCAGAGGAACAGTTGCGCGTGTTCGACCCCTTCTACCGCACCCTGGGAACTGACGAGCCCGGATCCGGGCTGGGGCTTTCGATCGTCAAGACCATCGCCGATCGCACCGGGGCGAAGGTTCGATTGGACTTCGCCAATGAACAGGCGCGTAGCGGATTGTGTGTATCGCTGTGGTTGAATGCATGCACATAGGCATTTCCCTGCCCGCCGACCACGTCATGACCATCCTGGCAGAAGCGCTTGGCAGCATGAAAGCCGGTGACAAGGACGGTCATGAGGAGTAAACCGCAGTGCCTACAACAATCTTCATCTGCTCCATTGTTCCCCACTGTTGGGTGAAGAATTCACTTTTAGTGCTGCGACCGGGTCGGGTCTATAGCCGACTGCTTCTAAGCTTATACAACTTCGCTTTTATGAAAGTTCCAGGCAGCGTAGAGTGATAGCGAATTGCTCCCACCCATGGGTTCTTGTTCCAGCATGACTTTATTGAACGAAAAAAGTTTAATCGAGCTGACGAAAAAACAAATCACTCTTGAAAACAACCACTTGCAGCAGCCCAATGCAACTACTGGATAAAAGGCACGTATTTTGACTTCAATGTTTGACAGGCCGTTCAGACTGGTTGATAACTACAACAGCCTATCTTAAAACAGGCTGCCAGCGGACATTGACCGGGACCCGCTGATCTCAGGGAAAGTTCATAGTAACTATGTAATCAAAGGCCCGCGTGCACGGACCGTGCGGTAGCTTTGGCCATGGCGAAGGTGCTTGATGGCCAATCAATCACACCGGTGAAATCACTCATTATGATTCCCTCCAGTTCGACCGTCTTTCGACGATGCGCTACTTACCCGAGCGTGAAGTGACTCATTATTGAGACACACTTCAGCCCACCACAAAAACAACCACGCCGGGCAATACACTCTCCAACACTGCCTACTAGCAAGCCTGATGGTGTTTTTACGCCAGAGTGTCTTATGACGCTTACATTTCGCTAAGTACGGAGTTGTCAGCATGCTAACTATCGACGCCAACGCCTCTCGTTGGTACCTCTTACAGTGTAAACCGCGTCAGGATGACCGCGCACAGACCAACCTGCTAAGACAGAACTACCAGATCTTTCGCCCGCAACTGCGCAGTGAACGCCTGTTTCGCGGCAAACCGCGAACAGTGCTCGAATCACTGTTTCCCGGTTATCTTTTCATGCAGTTGAGTCAGGACGACAACTGGGCGCCAATTCGCTCCACGCGAGGTGTCAGCCGGATCGTCGAATTCAATCACGGCCCGGCCGTCGTCGCTGACCACGTGATCGAGCACCTGCGGCTACGCTGTAATGCATCACAGGAACGTCCGACCCAGGCGCTCAAACCAGGTGAATCACTGCAAATAATCAGCGGTCCCCTGTCAAATCTGGAAGGTATTTTCCTGTCTATGCAGGGTGCAGAGCGCGTGATGCTATTGCTACAGTTATTGAATAGAGAGCAGCACGTTCGAATTCCCCTGAGCCACTTGGAACAAACAGGAACGAGCCGACATGAACTGCAAAGACAACAACAATAACAAACCAAACCGCCTCTACCAACAAACACCCACAAAAGAACATCAACTATCAGCTCTATATAGAACGGCATTGTGCCGCCTGCAATTAATGAGCAGTCGTTACGCACGGGCACTCTTTGACCAGGAGCAATGATATGGCTATAAAGCCTCATCATCCCTTTGCGCTGATCCTGGCCTGTTCATACCCTGGATATGCCTGGAGTCTCGACCCGCAGACCATCAATGTCTACGGCTTCGACTTCACGCCAACTCTGCTATTTTCCGAAAGTTACGATGATAACTTTCGGGAGCTTGAACACAATGTTCAATCGTCCATGGTCACCAAAATAGCGCCCTCGTTCGAACTCAAGGCGGAAGACCGAAACAGTGCCACCCGGGTTATCTGGCAGCCCACCCGCAATATTTATCATGACGAACCGGATGCCTCGAATACCGCACAGCGGGTGCGGCTGGATAGCATCATGGAGTTCACTGATCGTCACCGTTTGAAACTCGAAGCGGAATGGCGCAAGTACGAGCGAACCACTTCAACGGCGGTGGATGGCATCAATGACAAGATTCACAGTGATCGCGTAGGTGGCCTTTATACCTACGGCGCCAAATCTGCCGCCAACCAGATCGATTTCGGCGCGAATTACGCGCAACTTCGATACGACAATTCGGGCGGCACCAACGATGACAAAGAACGCAATACCACTAACTTGAACACCACCTGGTATCACCGTATCGGGAGCAACACCCGGAGCCTGCTGGAATACGACCACACGATCTTCGACTATTTGCTGTCCAACAGCCCCCGCAGCAGTAAATCCGATGCCGTACTTGCCGGGGCTGAGTGGGATTTCACCGCACGCACCAGTGGCAAAGTCCGTGTGGGTTATGAGCACAAGAACTTCGATGACAGCAATTCCAAGGACCTCAATAACCCGAGGTGGCAAGTGGATCTGCAATGGAAGCCTCTGACCTATTCAACCTTCACCTTTCTAGCCCGCCAGGCCCTGGCGGAGGGGGACGATGGCGCCGACGCTGTCAAAACCACCTTTACCCAGGTTGGCTGGCGGCATGGCTGGACAGAACGCATCACCTCAATTTTTGAAATCGGCGCGGGTCGTGAAGTCTACGAAGGTCAGAGCCGTACCGATGACCTTCGCGAATACAACCTGGCCCTCGCGTACAAAATGCGCCGCTGGCTGGATATCGAAGTGGGTTACCGCTACCGCGATGACAACTCCGATGCAGAAAACCAAAGCTACGAGCGCAACATATTCCAGATCAGCTTCAACGTCAGTCTCTAAGGAGATTTCCCATGAACTCACAAATTGGCGGATTGTTGCTCATGCTGTGCCTGGTACCTCTCTCGCACGCGGAGGAACCTGGTACTCAGTACAAACTGGCGGCCGGCGACGTATTGCGCATCACGGTATTCGGCGAGCCGGAGTTAAGTCTCAAGAGGATTCGCCTCAACGATGCCGGCACCTTCTCCTACCCGTTTCTGGGGGAAATTTCCGCCAGGGGGCTCACGCCCAATCAAGTCGAAAAGATCATCGTCGACGGACTCAAACAGGGTTACCTGGTCGATCCGAAAGTCAGCCTGAGCCAGATCGAATATCGCGCCTTCTACATCAATGGCGAAGTGCAGAAACCTGGCAGCTATCCGTTTGTACCGGGATTGACGCTGGATAAAGCCATAGCCCTGGGCGGTGGCCTGACCGAACGCGCATCTATCAAGCGCGTGACGATCGTGCGCGGCGACGGCGGACAGACGCTGACCGACACCGTCACCCGCAGCACAGTGATAGCCCCCGGTGACACCATTTCCATTGCACAAGGCTTTTTCTAATCATGGACAACAGCCCTAGCACCTACCTCGAACGTCCGCTTCAACTGTCTGCGCATCTGCCGCACACCGAAGAAAGGGACACCATTGACCTGCTCAATTTCTGGAGGGTGATCTGGCGCGCGAGATGGAACATTGGCTGGTGCGTACTGCTGAGCAGTGCACTGGCGATAGCGGCGGTGTACGCCATGACCCCGCAATATATCGGCAGCACCACCTTGCTGATCAAGGAAAAGACGCCACCGCTGCTGGCCTTCCAGCAAGCGACGGACACCGGAACCCCGCCCGCCGATTACTTGCAGACTCAACTTGCGCTTCTGCAATCGCGGGACCTGGCCGAACGGGTGGTGAGGAAACTCAAGCTGACGACGAACCCGGTGACGGACCCGCGCCAACGGCCGCAACCCTTGTTCAATCCGCGCCAGTGGCTGGCCGACCTTAACGCCGGGCAATGGCTGCCAGGCCTGGAGCTTTTGATCCCGGTTGCCGTGCCCCCCACTGAAGACGACATCTTCAATGAAGTCACGCAAAACCTCATGCTCCATACCAGCGTCAAATATGTCGGCAAGAGTCAGCTGATCGACATTGAAGTGGAATTGCCCGACGCCGCCCTGGCAGCGGCCGCCGCCAACGCGCTGGCCCAGAGTTTCATTGATAGCCAGTTCGACACCAGCCAGAAGTCCTCGCAAACCACCACCAGCTGGATGAACACACGACTGGTCGAGTTGCGCGACAGCCTGCGTAAGGCTGAGGACAAGTTGCAGGGCTATCGGGAAGCACAGGGACTGGTGGATGTTGACGGTGTCGCCACCATCAGCGCGAACGAACTGCAAATGACCGGCAACCGAATGATCGACGCACGTCGCAACCGTGCGGAAGCCGAGAGCCAATACCGTCAAGTGCAAGGATTGAGCAACGGCGACTTGAACAAACTCTCCAGCGTCCCCGCTGTCCTGAGCAACCCATTGGTCCAGCAGTTCCAGGCGGAGCTGGCCAAGGCTCAAGCCAAGGTCGAGGAATTATCAAGCCGTTATGGACCCAAGCACCCGACGTTGGTGTCCGCTCGCTCGGAACTGCGCACCGCGCAGGACAGCCTGCGCTTGCAGGTCAAACAGGTGGTTTCGGGCATTGAACACCAGTATCAATTGGCGGTTGCCAGTGAAGATGCCCTGCGCAAATCCTTCAACGTCAACAAGGCGCAGATTCAGGACATCGCGCGCAAGGAATTCCAGCTGCGCGAGTTTCAGCGCGAGGTCGACAGCAGCCGGGCACTCTACGAAACCTTCATCACCCGGTTGAAAGAGACCGCAGCCACTGCAGACATGGACTCCACCAAGGCGCTCATCGTCGACCCGGCAATCGTGCCCATTGAAGCAAGCAAACCGCGCAAAACCCTGATCGTGGCAATTGTCGCAGTACTGGCCGGGATCATCGGCGTCGCGCTTGCCTTCCTCTTCGACACCTTGAACAACACCTTCAAGACCGACGAGACCATCGAAAGCACGCTCAACATACCGCTGCTCAGCGTGGTACCACTGGTGCCAAGGAAAAGCCGCCGGCAACTGGCGCGGCTCTTCGACGACAATGACAACCCGCATTTTTCCGAGACCATACGCAACCTGCGGACCTGGCTGATGCTGCAGAGCGCTGAAACGCAAGCCCAGGTGGTGCTGGTCACCTCGACAGTGGCCGAAGAAGGCAAAAGCACCATCGCCAACAACCTGGCCTGCTCACTCACGTCACTGGAGCGCGTGCTGCTGATCGACGCCGATTTACGCCAGCCCACCCTTTCGCTGAACTTTGATTTTCCACCTGATAGCCCTGGATTGGTCAATGTCCTTGCCGGCACGGCACGACTCGAAGACTGCATCCGCACGGTGGGCAACCTTGACATGCTTGTGGCCGGGTGCGTTTCGCCGCCTTTGCTGGACTTGTTCAGCTCACCGCGCCTGCCGCCACCGCTGAACCAGCCCGACTCACAGCGTCAACCTCCACCACAAGACTTGCTTAGCTCGCCGCGAGTGGCGCGCATGCTCGAAGTGCTGAAGACGCGTTACCGGCACATCATCATCGACTCGCCGCCGGCCGAAATGGTCAGCGACGCGCTGTTGCTGGCCCAGCATTCGGACGCGGTGATCTACGTGGTCAAGTCTGACAGCACCCCCGTAAGCCAGGTGCAAAAGTACCTGACAGTACTGCAACAGAGCCACGCCTCGGTGTTTGGCGTGGTGCTCAATCAGGTCGACCTGCGCAAGGCTCGCAAGTACGGGTACGGCCATTCACAGACTTTCTACAACTATGACTATGCCTCGCGGTAACGCACCGCCCTGAGCCCGAAAGCGCAGGTTGCTCGCCTGCTCCTCATCTCAATCAGACCGACGCCCGCCAGCACGCCAGCGGTGCCGACGTATCACTATTTCCTGGAGATTGAGCCGATGACTCCGCAAATCACTACTCAAATAGAGCACCGCCGGGGCTTGACCTTCTGGGGTCAGTGGCTGTGCGCGATGATTCTGATCAACGCTCTGCTAATGCTGCTGGTGTATTGGCGGGTCGGAAGTCTGACCAGTGAGTACCGCGCCCTGATGATTCTCACCGTGTTCGGCTCGGTGCCGATCTACAGCGCCATGCTGGTGTATCACAAGCGTCATGGATTGCTGGTCGGCCTGGGCCGATTGCTGGCCGGCTGGTTGATTCTGCTCTCGGTGCTGATGACCATCGCCTTCATCACCCAGACCAGCGTCAGGTTCTCGCGCCAGGTCATCATCGTCTGGGCGGTAGCGGGCTTTCTGGTCCAGGCCGCGAGTTTCCTGCCCCTGCACGGACTGGCCCGACTGCTTGCGCGCAAGGTGTCCAATCAGTGTCGCTCGGTGATCATCGGCACCTGTCCGACCGCCGACGAGTTGGCCCGCAAACTCACTCAGCCGGATCATGCGCGAGTTCTGGGCTTCATCGCCACAGAGGACATGACCGGCCCTGCTCCCAGCATCCTGCCGCTGCTCGGACGTGTCACCCAGATCCGCGACATCCTCACGCACATGGAAATCCGCCGGGTCTACATCGTCCTGCCGATGGCGCAGGCTGCGCTCATTGAAGCCTTGTACATCGATCTTCTGGACATGAACGTCGACGTGGTCTGGATCCCGGACCTTGGCAGCATGGTGCTACTCAACCAGTCGATTTCAGAAATCGAGCGCATGCCGGCCATCTACCTCAACGAAAGCCTGATCAGCTCGCACCCCGGAAGCCTGCTGTGCAAGGACCTGTTCGAGCGCAGCCTGGCAGTCCTGTCGATTATCCTGCTCAGCCCGTTGCTGCTGGGGGTGGCGATTGCCATCAAGGTCACCTCGCCCGGCCCGGTTCTGTTCAAACAGAACCGTCACGGTTGCGATGGCGAAGTGATCAAGGTCTGGAAGTTCCGCTCGATGCGCGTGCACGACGACCGGCAAGTGGTCCAGGCCACCCGCGACGATGACCGCGTCACCCCGCTTGGACGCTTTCTGCGTCGCACCTCCATCGATGAGCTACCACAGTTGTTCAACGTGCTGTTTGGCCAAATGGCCCTCGTCGGCCCCCGCCCGCATGCCGTCACGCACAACCTCTACTACACCGGCAAAGTGCGCGCCTACATGGCCCGTCACCGGCTCAAACCGGGCATTACCGGTCTGGCACAGATCACCGGGCATCGGGGTGAAACCGAGACCCTGGAGAAAATGCAGCTGCGCGTCGCCCAGGACCTCAATTACATCAACCAATGGTCGCCGTGGCTGGACATCAAGATCCTCGTCAAGACCCCGTTCACCCTGCTATCCAAAGACATCTACTGACCTGTACGACCCGCAGCGCTTGAAAAATCGCGGTTTCACTTACCTCTCCACAGGCCGACAGACTCTCTAACGCTGCGCAAGGAGTCAGGCAAATGATCAAGCTTGAATTAGTCGCGCGATTCACTTCGGACTTGCTCGACAGCGGCAAAGCATTTTCTTTCATCAACTTTGCGTCCATTGGCAGCCTGTTCGACTGCCATGACAGCAACAACATCGCCTTTTTTTGCGACGGCATGCTGATGTCGGCCTTCATGTCGGCCATTACCGGACGGCACATCGAGCGGGTCAGCTTCGATTTCACCTCCATCGCCGACCCGGTTCTGAGCCACGCCCAACAGCAGGGTAAACGGGTGTTCATCGTGGGGGCCCGGCAAGTGGAACTGGATCTTTTCCTGCTCAAGATCAGGACTCGCTACCCGAGGTTGAAAATCGCCGGTTGTCACAACGGTTACTTCGATGCGTCACAGGCCAGATGCATTCGCGAAGACATCTGTGCCGGCACAACAGACATCCTGATCATCGGCCTGGGTGCAGGGTTGCAGGAGCAGTTCGTCGAAGAGGTTATGCAGGAAGGATTCAGCGGCGTGGCATTCACCTGCGGCGGGTTCATTCGCCAAGAGGCCACAGCCTCTGGCCATTACTACCCCGAGTGGATCAATCGCCTTCACCTGCGCGCGTTCTACCGCATGTATCGCGAGCCACACACGATCAAACGCTACCTGCTCGACTACCCAAGCAACTTCCTGCAGCTCTGGACACAGATCGCTCGGCACAAAGTCGCCATAAACCTCATTGCGCCACTGCCGGAGATGCCCATGCATATCCTCTTCATTCTCAAAGACTTCCAGCCCGGCGGAGGTGTCGAAAGTGTCCAGCAGCGCCTGGCAGGGCAATTTCTTGAGGAAGGCCGGCAGGTCGATTTCTTCGTCATGAACGGCGACACGCCGGACCACCCGAGCGGGGCCACTTTCAAAGGTGGCGGCAATGGCCTCATCGGCTTGCTCAAGTCCATCGTCCTGCTACGCCGAATCATCCACCGTGAGGGCGTGACCCACCTCATCGCCGCCAAGGAACAAGCCAATCTGTGCACCTGGTTTGCGACCTTGATCAGCCCGTGCAAGGTCATTTATGCCCGCCACGCGGCACTCGACTGCGATGAGCAGAAAACGGGGCCCACCAGCCTGCGCCTGCTCTATGCGTTGTATCTGTGTGGCAATGGCAAGGTCGTCGCCGTCTCCAAAGGCCTGCGCCAGTCGCTCCAGGACTGGATGCCGTGGGGTCACCAGCGCATCCGTTATTGCCCCAATGCCGTGGTCACGGAACAAATGCTCGGCGCCGCGCAGGCGCCCTTGCCCGGCGACTTGCCCGCTCGATTCTGGCTGGGCGTGGGCCGCCTGGTGGAGCCCAAGGGCTTTCACCTGTTAATCGACGCCTACGCCATGGCGTTGACCCGCTCAGAGCAGTTGCCTTACCTGGTGATTGCCGGTGACGGCCCGCAACGTGAAGCGCTGATTGCTCAAGCACAGCGCCTGGGCATTTCGAACCGTGTGCATTTCACCGGTTATCTGCTCAACCCGTACCCATTGATCCGCCAGGCACGCTTGCTGATTCTGAGCTCTTTCCACGAAGGCTTGCCGACCGTGCTGATTGAAGCGCTGGCACTGGGCACTCCGGTGCTGGCCTGTGATTGCGATAGCGGACCTCGGGAGTTGCTGGAAAACGGACGCCTGGGACGCCTGGTAAAAGTCAACGACGTACCGGCGCTGGCCGAAGGCATGCTGCGCAGTCTGAGCGTCGACGGTCAGGGCGGACTGAGCGGGCAAATGGCGGCAGAGGCGGTGCGGCAGTACACCAGCCAGCAAGCCGCCGAGGCGTACTACCAGGTGTGGAATCAATGAAGAAGCTGCTGATCATTCTGCAAGACCTGAGTGCCGGTGGCGCCGAGAAAATGATGGCGCGCCTGGCTGGCGCCCTGGTAGATGCCGGCAATGAGGTGACCCTGTTGATGCTCACCGGTGGCGGCATCAACGCCGCGCACCTCGATCCCCGCGTCCGTCAGGTCGAACTGCACAGCGGACGCAGCGCGAATGCCGTGCCGGCATTGGCACGCTTTCTTCGCGGCCATCGTTTCGATGCACAACTGGCCGCCCTTACCCATGTCAACGTGGTGGCGATCGCCGCCGCCGCGCTGTCCGGAACCCTGGCACACTTGCATGTCAGCGAGCGCAACGCATTTTCCTACGACAAACACGTCAACCCGTCGCGGCGGGTGCGAGCGGCCTACCTGGTGGCGCCGCTGCTTTACCGGCTCATCCCCAATCCCGTGATCTGTGTGTCGCAGGGGGTGGCCCAGGATCTGGTCGACACCACCCTGGCCCGCCAGCGCGACGTGACCATTGCCGACAACCCGGTGCTCGACAATGACTTTCGCGAAAAACTACTCGAGCGTCCCGATCACCCCTGGCTGCAGGAAAAAACCACGCCGGTGATTGTCGCTGTGGGTCGCCTGGCGTGGCAAAAAGGCTTCGACACCTTGATCGACGCCTTCGCCCAACTACCGGACCGCCGTGCTCGATTGATCATTTTTGGTGAAGGCATTCTCAGGGCTCCCTTGCTTGAGCAGGCACGTGCGCTGGGCGTTGCCGATCGAGTGGATCTGCCGGGATACACCCGCGATCCCATGGCGCAAGTCGCGGCGGCTGATTGCTTTGTTCTCTCGTCGCGTTTCGAAGGCAGCCCTAATGCGCTGGTCGAAGCCCTGGCCACGGGTACACCTGTGGTTGCGACCCGCTGCCCGTATGGCCCGCAGGACATTTTGGACGACGGCGCCGTCGCGCCTTTAGTGGCCGTAGAGGACGCCAGTGCACTGGCGCAGGCGATCAGCGGCCAATTGACCGCGCCACGTGATTTGCAGCGCCAGATGCGAATCGATGCCGCCGCCCGCTTCATGAACGCACGTGCGGTAAAGACTTACCTCACTGCGCTGCTCGGGAGTCCCGTGTCATGAACACTCTATTGGTGAGGTACACCACGCTGCGCGACGCGTTCACGCTGTTCGGGGTGCTGTTCTATCTGCAAGTGATCAGTTTTTTTAGCGGCCTGGGTAGCGTATCGAGCCTGGATGACGCGCAGCGAGACCTGGAAGGTAATCTCATCAATCAGGTCTGTGGCCTGATCACCCTGTTGGTACCGCTATTTTTCTTCCTTCGCCACAAGGTGTTCCTCAGCAAAAGCTTTTACCGCAATAACGCCTTCTTACTGCTGTTCCTGGTGTGCGTGGCCGCGTCGATCAGTTGGTCCTACGAGCCTATGCTCAGTTTCAAACGCTTTGTTGCCTTGATCAGCGTGGTGTTTTTCGCAGGTTTCGTCGCCTACAACTACAGCCTCGAAAAAATCAGCTTCATGCTCGGCTGTACCATCGGTGCCGCCGCCCTGATCGGGTTGATCTGCGCGCTGATTCTGCCGGACATCGCGTTCATTTCCGGGGGCATTCGCGACGGTGCCTTCAAGGGAATTTTTCCGGAAAAAAATGCCGGAGCGCGGATCAACGCCATCGCCATTGTGTTGTTGCTGCCGATGATCCGCCGACGCAATCCGTGGGCCATCTTCAGCGCGTGTTGTTCATTGGTCGCGATCGGACTCGCCCAGTCCGCCACGGGGCTGGTGCTCATTTGTGCAGGCGCGCTGAGTTACTGGTATTTCCTCACCATGATTCGCTTGCGCATCAACCGCTCGACGATTGCGTTTTTCGCGACGACGCTCCTCTATTTGCTGACGTGTCTGTTTTTATACGGCAA
The DNA here is from genome assembly GCF_002277815.1 of Pseudomonas sp. ERMR1:02. Classification (GTDB taxonomy): domain Bacteria; phylum Pseudomonadota; class Gammaproteobacteria; order Pseudomonadales; family Pseudomonadaceae; genus Aquipseudomonas. Next base: position 56,543 of record NZ_NKJI01000018.1, on the reverse strand, counting down.
TTACACGCTGCTGCTGGAAATGGTCGGACGTGACCCCTCGCTCACCGATCGCATACAGATCTGGGAGCTGCTTGCACCGTTTATCGACGCCGAGTGGCTCAGGGGCTATGGTTTCGGAGCCTTCTGGAACAGCGCCGATGCCGACGCGTTCATCACCCGCTGGGGTTACATCGGCAACGCTCACAGCGGCTATATGGAAACCCTGCTCAACGGCGGGGTGGTGCAACTCACGGTGCTGGGCCTGATGCTGGGCGAGGCATTGATCAAACAGTATCGCGCCGTAATGGCGGATCGGTCGGCGCAGTCTCGCGCCAGCGCCCTGGTGATCATTGCCCTGTTCATCGTCACCAATTACGTGGCCTATGTGATTCCCAATTACCGCTCCGCCGAATTTCTTGTGTTCTGCACCCTGGCCCTGTCCTTCCGGCACCATCACGCCAGAACAACCGCTCGGGTACCGGCCGCAATGACCCACGCCATGACGAACCGCAAGGTGTTCACCGGCGCGTCCGCCAAGGTCGTGCCCCAGGAGCAAAACCCATGTTGAATGACATTCCCCCGTCATCGGGTTCGGTGTGTGTGGTCATCCCGATGTACAACGCCGCTGCCACCATAGAAAAGACACTGGCGTCACTGAGCCAGCAAACCCGGCAGCCCGACCATGTGATCGTGATTGACGACGGCTCCAGCGATGACGGCCCGCAACGCGTCAGGGACTACGCCGCGTCTTACCCCTTGACGCTATTGCAGCAGACCAACCAGGGGCCGGCGTGTGCGCGGAACAAGGGCATCTTTGCTGCCCAGGAAACTTTCATTGCCTTCCTCGACGCCGATGACCAATGGCATCCGCAAAAACTGCAAAAGCAGCTGGCACTGTATGACCAACTGACTCGCCAGGGTCATTCGGTCGGCATGATCGATTGCTACCAGTTGAGCGTATTCAGCGACGGCAAACGGCAATTGGAAGAACGCCGCAAGTGCGGTAATCACTTTGCCGATTTCATGCGCGAGAACGTGATCAACGGTACCTCCGGCGTGCTGGTCGTGCGTGAGGTCGTGACCGCCTTGGGCGGTTTCGATCAAACCCTGCGCTTCGCCGAAGACCGTTTGTTATGGACGCGAATCGCCGAGCACTGGGAAATCCACACCGTGCCCGAGATTCTGCACCGGCGCGGGGTCGACAGCGGCAACATCACCGCCCAGCCGCAGAAATACTACCCGTACAAGATCAAATTCATCGAGCTGTACCTTGAGCGCTACGGCGCGACAATGACCCGCCAGCAGCGGGTTCACTTTGTGTTGGCCAACCATGTCGAATTTCTCAATGCCTTTTCCCGCAGCGGTGAGCATGCGCAGGTAATCAAGGTCTTCAGGTACATGCTCGGTCATTCCTGGCAAACGCTGATTTTCTCTAGGGGTAAACCGACCCTGCGCTATCTCTACGCGCAAATAAAAACGCTGCGCAAGGCTTCCTGAGCCTATTGCCGTTCATCAAACGCTTTACCGGGCTCCGCCTATGGCCAACCAACGCCTCGTCACATTGACCTGGATTTTCACCGAGAAATTCGGCCTGATCTTCCTGTCGATGATCACCTTTGTCGTTTATGCCAGGCTGCTGTCCCCGGAAGAGCTAGGCGTGGGCACGGTAATCATCGCCATCGTCGAGGTGATCGGCATTCTTTATTCGTCGATACTTGAAGATCCATTGGTACGTCAGGAACATCTGGACGATCGACATATTTCCACGGCTTTCTGGGTTGCGGTGCTAGCGAGCCTGGTGTCCATCCTGATGATCACCTGCGTGGCGTGGCTGTGCCTGACGTCTAACGCACTGCGATGGATGACGGCGGTGGCCTCGGTGAAAATCCTCTTCACCATGATGGCGCGTGTCTATGTGGTGCAGATGCGGCGCACCAGTAATTTCAGGATGCTCGCTTCGCGCACGCTATTGGGCAAGGTATTCGGTGGTGTCGCGGGCATTGCCGTCGCCCTCGGGGGTTGGGTGCGTGGGCGGTGATTGCCCAGGCATTGGTCATGGAGCTGGTATCGATCATCGTGTTGATGCTCGGCGATCGACGGCGAATCAGCTTCCACATTGATGGTGCGTGCCTGCGTGAACTGTTGACGGTAGGCCTGCCAGTAGCCATCAATACCTTGAGTTCGCAAACGCTTCAGCGTGGCGTCACCGTAGTGCTGGGCATCACCGCTGGCGCCCAGGCCGTGGGCATGTTCAACATGGCCATGCGCATCATCGATTTGCCACGCACGGCGTTCTACAACGGCCTCATGAGTTACGCGCTACCGGCATTCGCCCGCCGCAGTGCCGAGCCGTCGCGGTTGATCAGCTTCATTTGCGATACGACGGCGGTCAGCGGCTTCCTGCTCACGCCGATCTTTATCGGTATCGCGGTCACCGCCAGCGACATCATCCTGCTGATTTTCGGCGCCAAGTGGGCCGACTCAATCCCGATGCTGCAAGTGCTGGCCTGCACTGCAGCCATCGGCAACACCGCCATGTATGCCACCACCGCACTGGTGGCGGTCAACCGCACCCGCCTCACCCTCAAGGCGGAAGTGGGCACGACCTTGCTGGCGTTGGCGCTGGTTTACGGCCTGGGGCCTCTATTCGGCGGCATGGCCGCGGCCCTGGCATTGCTGGTCCGAATGATCCTGGTGACACCACTGCAGATTCGCGGGCTGAACACGGCCATCGGCTTTGGCTGGCGAGCGTTTTTCGAATCCAGTTACCGCAGCGTGATCGCCTCGCTGGTAATGGCCGCCGCCGTGTTGTGGTTGGCTCCCGATTGTGTGCAGGGCTATCTGCATCTGGCCTGCAGTATCGGCATCGGCACGCTGAGCTATGCGCTGGCCTACAGCCTGATGCATCCGCGCTGGCCGCAAGAATTCAAGTCCGTGTTCACCACTCGCTGACGCCGCTCGCGCCGCCGAATTCACACTGTGCAGGAAGCCTTATCATGCGCAAAACCACGCTGATCACTGGCGGGGCCGGTTACATTGGCTCCCATACCGCCCTCACACTCATCAATGCCGGCCACCGCGTGGTGGTACTCGATAACCTGTGCAATAGCTGTCGAGAGTCAATTGCGCGTCTGGAGCAACTGACCCATGCCCAAGTCGATTTCATTGAGGGTGATGTCCGCAACACCACCTTGCTCGATGAAATTTTTGACCACTACGACATTGATGCCGTGGTGCATTTCTCCAGCCTCAAATCCGTCGCCGAAAGCGTGCGCAAGCCGCTGGAGTATTACGCCAACAACGTGACCGGCACGCTCGATCTGTGCCAGGCGATGGTCCGTCATGGTGTATTCAGACTGGTGTTCAGTTCATCGGCCACCGTGTATGGCGAACCTGCACATTTTCCGATTGCCGAGGACCTGGCCACCGGAAAACCGGTCAACCCTTACGGCCGCAGCAAACTGATGATCGAAGAATTGCTCGCCGACCTGGCGTTGTCCGATCCGCGCTGGAGCATCGCATTGTTGCGTTACTTCAATCCGATCGGCGCCCACGAAAGCGGACTGATTGGCGAAGACCCCCACGGGCGCCCAAACAACCTGCTGCCTTGCCTGACCCAAGTCGCGATTGGCCGGCTCCCCGAACTCACGGTGTTCGGCAATGACTACCCCACCGTCGACGGCACCTGCGTGCGTGATTACATCCATGTGGTCGACGTTGCCGAGGGCCACCTCAAGGCCCTGCAGATGTTGCTAAACACCCACGGCATCAACATCTGGAACCTTGGAACCGGCACGGGCTACAGCGTGCTGCAGATCATCCACAGTTTCGAAGACGTGACCGGCATCAGCATCCCCTTTCATTTCGCGCCGCGCCGGATCGGTGACATCGCCCAATGCTGGGCCGACCCGAGCAAAGCCGGGCGCGACCTGGGATGGTGTGCACAACGTAATCTGGAGCAGATGATCATCGACACGTGGCGCTGGCAGTCGTGCAACCCCGATGGGTACCGTTCCCACATTGAACGATTGCCGGCGGTGGCGATGAAGTAAAGGAGAAGCCCGTGATCAGGGAATGTTGGCTGATGGTGTTTTTGACAATGAGCGCTTGTTCCGCGATAGCTGCGTCTGCCAAGCCCCCCGTCGACGGTCTGATACTGTGGCTCGACGCTGCCGACTCATCGAGCATCAGTCTGAATGCACAACACCGGGTGCAGCGCTGGCACGATAAATCCGGTCATTCCAACGATGTAAGTGCAGACAATGCCGCCCCCGCCAAGCTTCCGGAGCTTGTAGCCAACGCCCTCAATGGTCACGCGGTTGTGCGTTTGAATGGCACGGCGGCATTCAGCGGCAAGGCACTGCGCAGGGCAAAAGGTTCGGTGACCGTGTTGATCGTGTCGCGTCGAATGCCGGAACAGGCTGGTGGCAAGGCCTGGCAGCGGCTATTCAGCTCGCGCCCGCAAATGGCCGACAACGATAACGTGGCGCCGAATTTCGGCATCAGCGTCCAGCAGACCAGTGCCTATGAACCCGCCCTTGCCTTTCTGGAAACCAGCGACGTGCCAATAGGCCCTTACGCCGTGGGGCGCAACGTGGTGGGCACCTCGGAGATACTGCGCGGTGATATCGCCGAAGTGCTGGTGTATGACCGACCGCTGACCACCCAGACCGACCGTCAGGCGGCCATTGCGTACCTGACGAAAAAATGGTCGGTCGCCGCCCCTGTAAAAGACACTGCCTGGACCCGCATCGGCCCGCTGGGCCCTGTGCCGAAACAGACCAACGACAACCTGCCACTGTCCGATCAGGCCAATGCCGGCCGATGGCGGCTGGACACGCGTTTCACCGATGAATTCAACGGTACCGCCCTCGATCCCAAGCGCTGGCATGTCAACGACGCCACGGGCACCGATTCGCTGGGGCGAAAACCGGCCCTGTTCACCCCCAATAATGCCAACGTCAGCAACGGCCATCTGAACATCATCTTCCGCAAGGAAACCATCCCGGACAAATACGTCCGCCTGGGCTACAAGGACTACACCGCCGCCATGGTCCGCACCATCGAGCGCGGCGAATACGGCTACTACGAGGCGCGGGCCAGACCGATGAATTCAGCCGGTTCCAGTGCCTTCTGGCTGGCATGGACCGGACTGACCGACAACGCCACCGAAATCGACATTTTCGAGATTGGCGGCAAAACCAAAGACGCCAAATTCGATCGCCTGTACAACATGAACGCCCACGTGTGGGCGCGGCCCGGCAACACCGAACACATCGCTGAGGGCGCCAGTTGGACCAGCCCATGGCGCCTGGCGAGTGACTTTCATGTGTATGGTTTTGACTGGCAGCCCGACACCTTGCGCTGGTATGTCGATGGCGTTTTGGTGCGGGAAGCGAAGAACAGCTATTGGCATTTTCCGATGCAAATCGTTTTTGACAGTGAGGCCATGTGGGACTGGTTCGGCGTAGTCGACGATGCCGACCTGCCATCGACCTTCAGTATCGATTACATCAGGGTGTGGCGACGTGGCGGATGATCGTAGGATATGCGCGATCCACCTGTAGGAGCCGGCTTGCTGGCGAAGGCGGCCTGACAGCCGACCTGAATCTTCTGATATCCCCAATCCCTTGTGGGAGCGAGCCTGCTCGCGATGACGGCCTCATTGCCGACCTTGAATGTTGTTGACCGAGTACATATCCATTCCCGCGGTAACGGCCACTGTTGGTTCCGCCCTGACGGCGGGTCACTTTGGAAAAGCCCCAAAGTAACCAAAAGGCTCTTGCCCCACCACTCGGTGCCTCGCTGTGGCTCGGCATGCCCTCACTCCGGCATTGCTCCGTGGGTCGCCGCGATGGGCCATCCATGGCCCAGCGCGGCTAAACCGGCGTCCTGCCGGTTTACCCACGGAGCAATACCTGCGTTCGGCCATCGTGGTTTAACGGGGCGCCAGGATCAAAAACAAAAACCGAGGCGGCCTGACAGCCGACCTGGCGCTGGCTGGTGCCCCGCCCCCCTGTAGGAGCGAGCCTGCTCGCGATGGACGTCAACGATAACGCGCCCTGTCTGAATGATCGCGTTGTCTGGACGTTTTTCGCGAGCAAGCATCGCTCCTACAGTGGGACGAGTACATCCGCGAAATCAGGTCGGCTATCCGGCCGCCTCGCGTTGCTATGGCTTTTGATCTTCTTGCCCCATCGAGAGGCCGAGCGCAGGTTCTGCGCAGTGGGTAACCCGGCAAGGATGCCGGGCGGGCCCACGGAGCAGGACCGGAGCGAGGGCATGCCGAGCCACAGCGAGGCACCGAACGAAAGGGGCAAGAGCGCTTGGTTACTTGGGGCCGGGCGGCGTTCCGTTTTTCCAAGTGACTCGCCGTAAGGGCGAAACCCTAAGCAGCCGTTACCGCAGGAATGGATATGTACGCGGTCAATGACATTCAGGTCGCCTGCCAGGCTGCCTTCGCCACATGCTACAAAGGGCTTTTACACCCTCAATTGCTCGCGACATGATCCGCATTGCCAGTCGTCACCAGCGCCTTCAACGATGCATCGAACTGCTTCAACGCATTGACCTGCAACGCAGTCTGCTGATCGATCTGCGCAGCAATCTGCGGCGCAGCTTTGCCATGCACCCACACCGACGGCATCTGCTGTGCCCGCGAGCCTTCGGCCTGACCGATGTATTGCAGGTTGGCGTCGTAAAACTTGGCCAGGAACCGCGCTTCAACCTGACTGTTGCGCTTGGACACCAGACGGCTGTAGGTATCGAGCATCACCACCACATCCGGATGGGCCTGCACCGCCGCATCGAGGTTGTCGTAGACGGTCACCGAAGCGAATTCCTTCTGCAACGACCCCATCAGCCAATTGATCGCCCGCTGCGGATCGGAGCTGTCGACGAACGCCTTGCTGATGCGCGAATCCATCTGTGGATTCTGCGCACCTTTAACCGCCACGGCGTGGTAGCTCTCGAGGTATTGCTGGGTGTTGAGGGTATTTTCGCTGTAGAGCACCGCCACCGTCCGTGCGTGTAGCAGGCTGGTGGCGCTGTCGGCAATCGGCGCGAAATGGCAGGATGGATCGGCTGCAAGGGCCGGTATGGTAGCGGCAAGGCTGCCGGTCAACACGGCGACAACGGCCAGCAGAGTCGAAATTCTCATCGCGCAGGTTCCTTCAATGGCGAGATCGGAATGACCCTATCCTCCTCTGATGACAGAAAAACAGAACTTGCGTTTTTTAATGATGGGTATCGATCAAATGAATGGTGCCTATCAGCGCGCTCCTCCAAGCCTCATGCGGAACCGACTACCGATTGCCCGCATGCTCCCGCTTGTGGCACCAGACTGATATCGACTCGACGGTTGACCGCGCGCCCGGATTCCGTGTCGTTGCTGGCGATTGGCTGGCTGGCGGCAACCCCTTGCACCGCAAAACAACTGTCGGGGATGTCGCCCATGCGCTGCATCCAGCCACGCACGGCCGAAGCGCGGGCGTGGGACAGCTGGCGGTTTTGTTCAGGATTGCCCCGGTCATCCGAGTGCCCGCTGATGACGATCAGCCAGCCTGGCTGGGCCTTGATGTCGATGAGTGCGCTGATCAGGACCTTGGTCGAATCGGGTTTGAGTTCGCTGCTGCCGGCGTCGAACAGCGCCAGGCTATCCAGACGCACCGGTACGGGAATCGGCTGCTGCTGTTGAAAAAGGTCTGTAAAGCGTTGCCTGCTCTGGTCGTCCGAACCCGTCAAGATCCACCAGCCGCCACAGACCAGTACGAGGGTCGCCGCCGCGGCACACACCCACTGGGCGGTGCGCCGTCTGGTCGGTTTGATTTGCAGCATGGGGCGGGTCGGCCAAATCATGATAGGCATCAAGGGTGCCGGCCCGATTTCTCTGGGCAGCAATTGCATCGCGCCGCCCGGAGCACTGTTTCGCTGCAAACGGTGGTTCAGGCTTTCGATCTGCTCATGCAACGCTTGTAATGGCGCCAGCGAGATTTGCAGGGAGTGCTCCAGTCGCAACTGCATACGCAGCAGCTCAGCGTCCAGATGCGCGAGCGCTGGCAGACTCCTGACGTCCACATACAGGCCGCGCAGCAATGACTGCAGTTGGGCAAATAGCCAACCCAGAATATCCAGGCGTGCCGCTGGCGGGGCTGGCCACAGGTTCGGCCATTCGCAGCAAAGCGCCTCTATCAGCGCCACTCCCTGCGCCAATCTGCCCCGTTCTTCTGGAACAACGCCAGGCACAACTGCTCGACCATCGCCCAGTCCACATCTGGACAGGCCGGGTGACTCAGCTTGGCCAGCGCCTAGTGCAACGCCAAAAACTCACTGAAGCCCCGAGGATCACCGCCCACCCGAACTCGCATTTCAAATAACGCCGTCATCGCGCTTCCCTTCCGTTACAGATTCGATTGCGACAGCCAATTCTGCCGTTTCAGGTGGCGCACCAGGACTTTGCCCTCGGGTGCGATGGTCGTGCCGAAATCCACTTGTTTGCCGTTATCGAGTTGCACCTGCAACGTGTACTCCAAATGACCCGGCAGTACCTGTGGCAGCATTTCGACGCTGATTGCCGCCAGTCGTGGCTCGTACCTGAGCAGCGTGCCTTCAATGGTCTTCATCAATGCGTGGGCCGTTGCGGGCAACCCTTGCAGGATCTGGCTCATATCCGTGAGACCGTAGTCCGGCAGATGAGCAAGTGCTCCGGCGCGGCTGTTGAGGATGCGTTGCACATTGTCCAGCACCGAGAGCGTGTACTGGTCCTCTTCGCTGACGTGATGCAGGTCCAGATCGCCGTCGAAGTTCTGCAAGAGCATTTCGTACAGTGAGGGATTCAAGTCGGTCATCCGCTACTCCTTGGCCAACGGGCGCAAGGTCAATCGGTTGTCCCCCAACTCGATAACCCGCGCCCGGTCCGGGTTCAGGTCATCGCGGGTCAGCGTCAAGCGCCAGGTATCGAGCCTGGTGTCGGGCTGGCGAAACAGCGCGACCACCGTGACGAATCGCGCGTCTTTGTCCATCGGCACGCTCAATTGCGCACCTTCACCCGGCTTGACCACCACCGCGCGCCTGTCCAGCAGATCGCTGCGCAGCAGGTTGTCGTCATCACTTACCAAGCCCTCGTAGCTGGCCTTCTCCAATGCGTTGTCATTTCGCAATTGGTACACACGCACCAGCGTTGGCACCGACAACCCATTCATGTTCGATTCATCGTTGTTCATCGCGACTCTGGAGCTGAGATCCAGGTGCAGGGTTTTCACTTGCTTGTAGAAAATCCCGTGAGCGGTGGATGCGGTGGACTCTGTGACCGATTGGGTCAACCCGCAGCCGGCCAGCAGCGCACCGAGTGCAGTGATCATCAGTAGGTTAGAAACGGTACGCGACATACTGTATTTCCTTGTCGTCGGGATTGCATTTCAGGCCTTGGTAGCGGCCCAGGTTGATCGTGATCGTGGCGTGTTCCGCTACCTGCAAGGTATCGCCACCCAAACCCAGCACACCGGTCATGCCCAGTAACACCGGCTCCCCTCCCAGGATCGGTCGCGGCAGGCTGCGCACGGGCAGCGACAGCCGCAGTTTTGCGGTGCAGCGCCAGCCCAGGTACACCTGAAGCAACACCAGGAGATCGCTGTACAACCGGCCACCCGGCAACCAGCCTCGGGCCTCTTGCTGATCCTCGGTAAACAGCTCCAGATGCAATTGGCTGTTGGCGTCGTACCCGGTGGGGCCAATGGGCGTGCCCTGGGACAGGCCCGCCGGATGATGCGCGGACAGGCTGGCTGGCCGCGCCAAGGCAATTTTCTGCGGCAAGTGTGGGGTCACTTTCACCCGGGTATTGGGTGCGAGCAGCATCACCAGCGCGATGATGCCTTCGGCGTTGCGCGTGGGCAGGCGCATCACGCTGAGCAGCGCCAGAAAGCGCGAAACCGGTGTGGCGATCCGCTCGGCAGTGCCTGGAATCCCCAGGCCGATCAGGCCTAGCAGGCATTGCGAAGTCGCATCGCTCCCCCCAGATTCGAAGGTGGCCGGGTACGAGTACTTGCGCCATATCCGATAGAACTGGGTAAAGATCCGGTGGTTGAAAATATCGAGGAACGCCTCCAGCGCTTCATGCCCTTCACGACGCTGGGCGATATCGTCCAGAAAAGCCGTCGGCAATGGCGAATCGACGCCATACAAACCCAGCAGGCGTATACGCACCGTGGCCGGTCGCTGCGGATGGTGGTCATCGGTTTCGATTGCCCGAAGCTCGCCTGCGGGGAATCCCATGCCGGGGTCGGGGCGAAAACGTACCGGGTCATCCGCCGGATGCGTGGTGCTGCCCAGTGGCGGGTGATCGGGCATGGCCTGTTCCAGCAACTGGCAGAAGCGGTACAGATTGGCCTCGGCCACCCGACCTTCCAGTGTCTGGAGCAATCCAGTGGCTTTCAGCCGGGAATACGCTGACTGTGGTTCTCGTTCCATCGCAGGCACTTTCCAGAAGGTTGAAGGATCAGCGTGAGCTGGTTGAACAGGTGGATGTCGGCGTACAACCCGAAGAAACGATTGAGCATTTCGCCAAACAGGCTGATGTCGCCTTCGCCGGAAAAACCGTTGGCATCAAGGGTGACTTCGATATCCACACCGCGCAGCAGAAAGCCTTTTTCGAAGCGCTGTATCAGGTGATGCTTGACCTCGACGATCGCCGCCAGACGCCGGCGGTTCAGCTCGCTGCCCGTCCAGTCGTACAGCGCCAGCGTGCCGCGCAGCACTTCGGCGTTGTCGAGCATCGGCAGGAAATTGGAGCCCAGGTGGCTGAGGACTCGCCAATGGAAACGGTCGCGGTTGGGTGGGTAGCAGGGCATCGTGGGCGCACACAGGTTGCGCACCCGCAAGCCGGTCTTCGAGGTCTCCACCACCGTGTCGAGCAGCGTGCTTTGCAATGCCTTGCGCGGGAGCTGACCGTTGGTGGCGGTCAGTTGCAGCGACAGGCTTTTGTTGTTACCCGCCAGATCTTCGTCAAAGCCTTCGCCGCCGAGGATCAGCCAAGTGTCGTGCAGGCCATTGGCGCCCTGTTTCAGGCGGGTATGGAAATAACGCTCCGGGGCTTCGTCGCGCAACATGCCGCCCTTGTGGCGGAAACTGCTGAACGGCACATAGTCCTGGCGCTCGCCATTCTTCGACGCGCAAACCTGATCCACCGAATAAATTTCGGTGTGACCGTCCTGCAAACGCTTGGGGCGAAGCAAGTAGTCCGTCTGCAACGGTTGCAGTGTCAGCGGGTCGGACTCCAGCGTGAACAGATTGATCACCGGCACCGCATGCAGGCGAATGTGCGCGGTGCTTAGGTTGAATGCCTGTGGCCATGATTCGCGCAGCACCACGTCCAGTTCGAACCACTCTGCGCCCGGCGTAATGGTCAATTGTTCGAGCCCGCACAGGGTCACGAACATGAACTTCTCGCGGAAGGTGAAATACTCGAGCAGCAATTGATAACCGCTGAAGGCGCTGTCGCCCTTGGGCCACAATTGATCCTCATCGGCGAACCCCTTGGGCGAGAAATACCCCTCCAACGGATGACGTTCCGAATTGCCCGACGTACGCACATACAAAGTTTCAGCGTTGAGGGTCAGTGCCTGATGCAATGCACTGGCCAGCGGCGCGTCGGCATTGAGGTACAGCGGCAGGCGACTCAGATCGATCTCGCTCCATTCAGACATCGCGCCACGGGCGAAGCGCAGTCGCAGCACTGAACGCCCGTCTGGCTCGTGAGCCAGTTGCACGCAATCCAGTGTAATCGGCCGTAGTGTCAGGTCCTGGGTGATGGTGTATCGGCATTGGGTGCGTTTCGGACCGATGGGCTGCGATAGCACTTCAAAGCCTGTGGCGATCAGCTTGCTGCGCTTCATGCTCGCCACCTCCGGCGCCAGCTCGACAATGGCCAACGATGGAATGGTGCGCAGGTAATGCGGCCACAACAGACTGACCAAACCTTCGGTCAGCTCGGGCAGATCATCGTCGAGCTTTTCGCGTAAACGCCCCATGAGGAAGGCAAAGCCTTCGAACAGGCGCTCCACATACGGATCCGCTGCGCCCGGCTTGTCCAGGTTCAGTTGCGTCGCGCGGTCCGGAAAAGCTTCTGCGAACTCCTGGCCGGCCTCACGCAGGTAGCGCATTTCGGCATCGAAGTAATGCAGTATCAGATTGTCCTTTCTCATAATAAAAATCCTGATAAATGAGGCTTAACCGCAAAGCACTGCGGCGCGTACCGGATCAATGGCCACCAGCGCCGCCAGCAGCGCGTCCATCCTTCGGCCCAGGGTGATTTTGTCGGCGTCGTTGCGCTGAGCTTTCAAGCGCAACAGTTTGAGCAGGCGTGCCTTAACTTCGAAACCCAGCTGCGGCTCCCACTGCGCCAGCACCTGACGCTCAGCCGTGGCATCCAGTTCGCCCAGCAGATGCAAGGCCAGATCGCTCTTGCCACATTGCTCGGCCACCCGCGCCATCAGCAGGTGCAGTAACCAGCGTTGTCGTCCGGTGTGAATGCCGGGGCGCGCCGCCAGCCAGGTCATCGCTTGCTCGACGCCATCGCTGTCGGCCTGTGCCAGTGCCTCAGCCTCCAGCGACAAGATGTCGGCATCCGCACTGGCTGGTACCGCGGTCGGTGCTGGTAGCCACTGCTCTGGGCGATTGCCGCTGACATGCTGGGTGATCCACTCGCGTGTGGTCTCATCGGCGAAAGGAGTGCCGTCGTTCCAGCACAGGGTTTCCAGACCCGGCAATCGTTCCAGAAACATGCCCAGATCCCGTTTGGCGATGTCAGCCCAGCTATCCTGAGGCGCAGGTTGTTTGCTCAGCGCCTGACAGGTGTACCACTGCAGGTCGAGCCAGAAATGGTTCACACCTTCGGCGTAAATCCGCTCCACCAGATCGAGCAGTTCGCTCCAGCTCTGCTGCATGTAAAGGCGTTTGAGTTGCGCCCGATAATCGCTACGTGGCGGAGTCAGGCGCGTCATCCCGGTCGCATCCTGAGGGGGCGTTTGATGCACGGTGTCCCAGCGCAGACTCTTCATCAAACGGTGCGCCGCCAGCCAGCCCTGAGGCTGCTCGCGCAGATATCCGGCAAGCGCGCGGCCACTGTCCAGAAGGTCACGGCCGGATTTGATGGCCGCCGACTGCGCAGTGGTTTCTTGACTGGCACTGTTCTGCGGAACCACCGCATCGACCCCGCCCGATTGCGCCAGCCGCGCAGACAATGCGCCGTACAACGGACCCAGCGCCGGACGTTGATCTTCCGGCCACGCCTCCAGCCCACGCTCCAGCCAGGCCAGCGCCGCGACCGTGCGCTCCGCTTCGTCTTTCACCACTTCCGGATACAGGGTCAGGCAGTCCAGCACTTTGCCGCTGTTCAGCCATTCCAGCGCCAGCTTGCGGCTGTTGGGCCTGGCAGGCAGTACGCCGTCGGCGAAGCGCTCCACCAGCGCGGCAAGCAGACTCAGGCCGTCGGCCAACCCCGCCTCCCCCGCTTTGTGCAAGCGCGCCCACAAGTAATAGGTAGCGACGCGCAGATCCTTGCAGCGCTGGGTGAGCAGTTTTTCCGCGAGTTGCGCCACTTGATCGACATCCGCACCCGAGAGCTTGTTGACCTCCTCGCGCATGCGCTGGAAATCGTCGTCGTAGCCGGGGTCTTCGCCTACAGGGGATTCGTCGCTGATGGGGTGTAACCAGGCTTGCCAGTGTTCTGACTGCTCAGCGGCGAGGGACAGGGCATCGCGTTCGCCGAGGCAGCGGGCAATCAGGGTGCGTAGGGTCATTGGGAACTCCCGTTTTGCGCTACCGCCGCACCCTTGTCTGTCATGAAAATCTGCGTCGGTAATTTAAAGTCCCGCAGCTTAAGTAACGCCAAAGGTCCCGCTCCCAGTTCGGTGCGCAGGTTCCACGTCAGCTCCAGTCCATCCGGTGCCTTGACCTGTACGCGGTAGTGGCTGCCACTGTCGGTCAACGGCGTGACCCGGGCTTTTTCCAGCAGGCGGATCAGGCCCCAGGTGCCCTGGAAATCGCCGAACAGACGATCGCCGGCACGCACGCTGGTCCAGGTCAGGCTGGTGCCCGGATGGCTGCTGAAACCGGGCCAGCTGAAGCGTTGCCAGCTTTCTTTCTGGTTGAAGTAGTGATGCTTCTGGCCGTTGAGCACGAAGACCGTTTCCACCACGTCGCGCACGGCTTTGCCCTGCAGTTCGAAACTGATGCCCATGCCGCCGTCGGTGTAGAGCACGTCGGCCAGATGGCTGAGCTGGTTGATCGCAGTGAGGAACTGCGGGTTGAAACGCAGGCCCTGGCTATGCGGGAATCGGCCACCCAGCGACTGCCTTCCTTGCGCAGCACGCCGCCCAGTTGTTGCTGCAGGAACTGTTCGATGCGCCCGGAATCGGCGCGGATCATCTGCCCGAGCAATGGCAACGAGGCGTCGCTGTCGGTCACCACGAACGGGTAACGGCCGGCGAAGGCGCCGTGCCAGTCGTTGACGATTGCGCGTTGCCACTGCGCGTTGAGGCCGGCGGCCGAGGGTTGCAGCACGCGCTGCCAGGCCTGTTCCAATGGCTGCACGAACAGGGTCTGGCCAACGCCGTCCCACTCCGCGCCGAGGCTGGCGGCAACCAGGCTGCCGTAGGACTGGGTGTCGGTGAGGTCGACGTTTTGGCCCTGGAATACGCTCTGCGCCAGGGCCTGGGTCATGGCTTGCGGGTTGGGGGCGTTGCTGACTTGCTGCAGTTTCAGGCGGACTCGGGTGACGCGGTTGAGGAAGGCGTGCAGGCTCAGGCGCTCGTCTTTGCCTTCTGCATTTTCCTTGCCCAACAGCGCCAGCAAAGGGCCGAAGCTGGCGTCGAGTGGATGGCTTGGCGTTTGCTGCTCGATCATCGGCACGTTGTCCTGTCCGATCAGTTTCTGCGCGGACTTGACCAGTGAATCGCCGAGCGCTTGTCCGCGCATGCCGGCCTGTCCCTGAAAGGCCAGCGTGTTCATCAGCGCGATCAGCGGCGACTGGCGCACATCGCTCATCAGCGCCAGTTGATCGATCACCTCGCCGAGACTGTCGACCGGTTGCCAGCGCAGGCTGTTGAGGAAATCCAGCCAGGCGTTGGCGTAGTCCTGAAAATAACGTTCGGTAAGCTGGTTTCGGAGTTGGTCCGGGGTCAGCTCGGCGGCGATCTGGGTCTGGTTATCGCTGAGCACCCAGTCGATTTCTTCACGGCGCGCCTCGGCGATGGCGTCGATGGCCTGGCGTACGTGGCCTTCCCAAGCCTGGCGCGTGTACACGCCGGGGACACTTTTTTTGCTGGAAAACAGCGCCTGGACGTCGGTTTCGCCGACCATCTGTTGCAGGCTCAAGGCCGGGTAATGATTGGCGGCGTCGTCGAGGACTTTTTGGTAGAGGCTGGCTTGGGCGTTGCGTTGGCCCAGTTGGCCGAGCAGCACCTGGCGAACTTGGGCGACCAGGCGTTTGTCGGTTTCGATGCGCCAGTCTGGGTGCGCTGACAATTGCTCGGCGTAGAACTGCCACAGGGTCGGCGACAGCAATTGCCAGAGGTCCGGCGAGGTACCGGCGCGTAGCGGTTGCGCCTCGCGGAGAGTTTGGGCGAGGAAGGTCGCGTCGGCTTTTTCCGGGCGGGCCATCATTAGATAGGCTTTGAGTTGGGCGTAGGCTGCTGGGGCGCGTTTGAGGCGTTCCGGGCTGTCTGGGGCAGCTTGAGCAGGGCGTTGAGCTGCTGTTGCAAGGTGGCCGCGGCCGGGTCGCGCATCAGACGGTTGTTGGCCTCGATGTAGTGCGGCCACAGCGTTGCAAGTAGTTGATCGTTGCGGTTCAGGCCGAAGCGCTGATACCACGGTGTGCCGTGTTCGGCGCGGTAGGCGGCCCGGCTCACTTCCCGTGTGACCTCGTTGAAGGCCAGCAGTTGCTCGTCGGCTGATTGCGCCTGTTGCATCGCATTCATTGCCGTCTGAATCTGGGCGATGTCTGCACGGTTGGTGGCGAAGGACAGCAACATCCCGGCGCCCCAAATCAGCGTCAGACCCAGTGCCAGTGAATAACCAATGCGCATAGCGCCCCAGCCCAGCCGACGATGCTGAACTGCCTTGTCGCCGAGTACACCTCCCCAGGGTGGGGTGGCGTGCCAAAGGTTCTTCGCGTGTGGATTGGCGCCCGACAACGGCAGACTGAACCACAAGCCGCGCAATGGCACGCCCCTGGCAAATATGCGGAACAATGGCGACAGCGCCTGACGCCAACGGGCAATGCCCTCGACCTGCAAATCGCGGGACAGGCGCACTAAAAAGTCATGGCTCATGGAGTCGCGCATCTGCGACCAGCCCGTGCGGCGCACGGGATCGATCAGGCTGTCCAAAGCGGTTTCCAGATCCGGCGCCGTCGCGGGTGATGGCAGCAGACAACCGACCGGTTGGGTCTCGCGTTTGTCCTGCAACCATCGACTGTCGCAGACCTGCCACAGGTGCAGCGGCAACTGCCAGCGCAGCTTGCGCGCCAGTTTTTGCAGGTGACGTACACCCGTATCCATCGCCGCGGCGTCGGTGCTTTGCTGTTTGCTGAGCGCCCAGACCACACCGTCCAGCGGACGCCAGCGGATTAGCCATCGGCACAGGTTCAGCACCGTGTCGCTGGTAGCGGTTTGCGTACTGCCGCCCCAGAGCAGGAGGGTGTCGTGGCCTTCCAGCCAATAATGCCCGGCCAGGTCGGGGGCGATGGCGTTGATCTGATCGGGCTCGCCGACGACCAGTAACACGCGAACCTTGAACCGCCAAAGCAGGCCATGTTGTTCGCGCAGGTCTGCTTTGATCGCCGCGATGGTTCGTTCCACCTGCGGCTCGAAGGATTTTTCAGGAGGCGCCTGCGCTGGCTGGCCAACATCACCCGCAACAAGCCCTCGATAATTGAATGCCCCTTCTGCCCCCCAGCAACTGATAGCCACCGAGGAAGATCACCACGATGAAGGTCGTGGCCGATATCACCGACAGCCAGAGCGTTTGCCAGACACTGCCGGAGGCAATACCCAACGACTCAGGATGAAGCCAGACGAGCACACCCAAGACCAGACCGGTGAGCAACAGCCCACCCACCAGCACACCTATCCCTACAGAGCGTCGAAACTGCATTGGAGATTCCTATTTCGAAAGTGGAGACACCGGCGTCAACACCGTGCACCAGAGCCCGGCTGCTTCATCGTCGCCACTGAAAATGAATTGCGGACCGGCACCGCGCTCAATCGTTTGTGCCGCGGCCGCAATGGCCAGCCAGGGTGCGGCTTTTCCCGGATCGCCAAGCAACGCATCGAGGTTGCACACACCTCGCGGCGGCTCGACCGGTATCGGAATTTCAAGCAACACGGACGCCATGGCGACAGTTCGTTGCGCCCCCATACACACCCGCCAGACTTGTTCGATCGACTGCCCTTCCAGCGGTACCCAGTCAAGGGCCTGGCGCGCGGCGTAGAGCAAATCGGCGCCGGTGGGCTTGCGCTCCGGCTCAGGCCGATGGAGATAGGCAATCGGCGCCAGGGTGGTTTGCGTCAGACGGTTGCCCAACAACAAACCCACGGCGACCTCTGTCGAGCCTTCGGGCTCTGGAGGGGCAAACCGCACCGCCAATACCAGCAACAAGGCTTGATCGTTGATTCGCTGGTCGAGCCAGTGATCCACCGCCGCCAACCCACAGCCATCGACGGCTACAGTCGATTGGCGGATGCCGGACTCTTGCCATGCCAGCTGCCACACCCGGCTCAACAGACCATCCGGTAAACCGCTATCGACTTCCAGCAACAGCGCCAGCGGCCTGTCGTCTGGCACTTGCGTCAAGGTTTGCCCCAGGTCGGTCAAAACCTGCGTCAATACCCGAAGCAGAACGTCTTCAGGTTCTTCTTCCGCGCCGCCATGCAGGCGAGTGTGGCGCAAAGGTGCCTCCCCCACCGGGTCTGGTTGGGCCTTCAGCACCTGGGTTGCGCTCAACAAGGCATCCAGTTGGGTTGCGGGTTGGTCTTGCGGACTATGAAGCGCGGTGTACAGACTCACGGCCAACACTTGCTGGGAACGTCGACCCTGGCGAATTCTGCCAATCAAGTCGTCCTCACGCGCCTCGTCCCAACCATCGGCAACACTTTGCTGGCCTATGTAGAGTGCGATTCGCCCGAATCCCAGAATGGCCCAACCCAACAATGGCATGCCCAATGCCAGGCCCCAGAAGCTCATTGGCTGCTCTCGCAACGCCTGGGTAGCGAACACAAATGTCAGCCCGATACCCAATGCCAAAAACAGCACCAGCAAGCTCAACCAGAGCAGGATACGCGGGCGTGCAGGTCTGGCTGCTGGTGCGGGAACGCGATCCAATCTAACCGGCATGACTAGTTCGCACCTGCTACGGGCAGAGAAGAAATCAACACACACCCGCACGCACAGCGGTGGCCTTCGAATGCGACTGGAACACCATTGTCGCGATAGCCCGGATGCCCCTCGGCGATTACCGTGTCGCCGTGGCCTGGAATCGGACAGCGCACGGGGTCGCCTTCGCGAGCGACACCGATACCATTGAACCGCTTGGCAGTAGACCCCGAAAGCACGGTGCCGCCACCTGAGTTTTTGTCGCCTTTACGAATGATGCCTTTCATGTCCAAGTCCTTTTTATTAATTGGTGGATCAGTTCTTCGGGTTGTCCTGAATCAAGACGTCTTGTTGTAAAAAATCACCGCCATGCAATACAAAATTTGAAAGCTGTAACGGCCGTCCCGCAGCATCAACATGGTCGAACCACTCAATGGAAAACCCCCGCAAGTTCCACTGCACCGAAGAGAAATCGGCGTCTTGCCCCGCTTCCCCCGAGTTCTGGCCTGCCATTGAAATCGAACGCAAACAGCTGCTCACTAATCTCTTGGTCTTTTCAATCAACGTCGCACCCACTACTTGATAGACATAGAGCCAGATTTCGCTTCCTGCACCACAAAGCCCTGCAGGATTTGCACTATTGGAGGAAGAAACCTGAAACAGTGAAATATAATTACCCCCCTCAACCAAGTGTTTATCTTTGTCATAGAACACGCTTTCTACATCGGAGATCAACTCAAGACCATAGACCGTTCCATCGACCATTTGCAGGAGCACCTGCCCATCCTTGTTTTTCACCCGCGATGAATCAGCGCCGGCATAAACAGGGTCAATCACATATAAACCCAACAAAAAGAAAACCAGCCCCTTTGCGAGTTTATTCACCCAACACATGGTCTGCATAACACACCCCTTTGTATTCCCACGGGTGATCATCGGATTGCCCTTTGATACCTCTTGAGTACGTGTCTTTATCTCGCTCGCGCAACTCGGCTTCGGTCTGCCCCGTGTTCTTTTCTTTATCCATTGACCATCCGATATTGCCGGTATTGGAATCGCACAAGATGTTCTTCTTCCTGACCCACGACGCGGAGGTCGCATTCCACTCGTGATAGGAACCGCCATTCCAGCGACTGAATACCTCATGCTGCAACTGATCATCGGTATAAGCTCTGCCCGCTTGGCCAAGGTACTTCTTTGCAATGCGAACTTTGTCCTTATAAATGGATGAGCCCGCCAGAATGTTGGCTTTCCAGTTCCACACCTGCTCATAAGTGGGGACGGGGTTGGTCATTTGGGTGATGCCATAACCTTTATCGAACGCAGCTATCGGCTCACCATCGAAGTTGATGAAGTGCCTGGAATTGGTTTCTTGCTCCAGCAGCTTTTCAAAGCCTGTCATGTCATCAAGGGTGGCTATATAAGTCGCGACACTTTGCGCACTGGGGTTCTGTCCTTTTATCACGACGGTTCTTGTCAATGTCTTGGCGCCGACACTCACCTTCACTGTCAGCGTGCCGCCCAACACCTTTTCAGAAAAGCCGACGGTCCATGAACGGGTGTTACTGACAAACGAACCCGACTCTTTGAACGTCTGCAATATATTGTCTTTTCTGGCGCGCTCTCTTAAGCCACTGACTTTCGCCTCCCATTCAATCGTCCATGACCATTTATAATCGCCGGCCACTTGCGTGTGAAACTCGAAGACAATTTCTGGTAGCTCAGCATCCTGAGAGATCTTGAACACTGCATTTTCAGCAGGCGACAGCCAGGTTAACGACGTATCCGAAGACAGCACTTTGACTACAGTGCTGTCAGCATTGTTAGTGCTTCCTGCATACTTGACTTGCTGCATGACATCCCTCCGTTTATGTCTCATTCACTTCAGAAAGGCCAAGTCGAAACAAACTTGCCCCTACGAACCACCTATCGAGTTTAAGAAAGCCCAAAACTCATTTACGGAAGCACGCTTTACCAACACCCAAATCAAACACCAGACAATTCGGCTTTATTTCCAAAGCCAAATCCTTAAACATCATTGAAAGATCGTCTTCCTGACCGGGACGATGCCCCGCCCAGAAAATAGTGAACCAGCGCCCTGTTGGAGAGACGTCTAGCCACTGAACGGGACCTTTCGATCCTTGCTCTTGAAACCCGACTTTCTGCAACTTCCTTCGCGCCACATAGGGCAGGTGTGCTAGTTCCCCATTGGATTCCTTCCATATTTCTTTTTGGACAAAACCGTCATCAAATGCCCAATGAACAAGCACAGGATTAATCTCCGCCTCGATGAGTTCATTATCGTAATGCAGGGTTATCATATATTTGTCCTTGATGCGCTCCAACTCTTCAGGGTTACCTTTATAGTAAAGCTCAGTCTCCACCAGATCACGCTCATAGGGTTGATCAAATGATATTTTTCGACCTGGCTTTTTCTTCCAGTCAATAGCAAGCCAGCGCGCCGTATTAGAAACTTCGAACCATTGAATGGCACCTGTATTTCCCTTTTCACGAAAGCCAATTTTCTTTAGGTTTTTTCGCTCGTCAAAGGGCAGTGACAGACGCCAATCTGTCCAACCACTCCACACCAGATTAGTGACAGTGCCATCAGAGAACTCGAAAAAAACATCCATAGGATTAATCGCTGGAGGTGCTATATCCACATCACGCCTTATCTCCAATACATAATTATTGTGCGCAAGCTTATAGCCGCGCTGGCTATCATATTCCTGGTATTCTTTTACCTCCTCCAGATTAAATTCATCCTGCAGCCTAAAACTGATATCACCCGCAGCTCTCGGTGTATTTCCTGCATCGCTTTGCAATAACACTACATCTCCATCCACCCGCCAAGTACCTTTGGCATTACCTTGCGCCGCGCCATAAGCAATCCCGCCGGCGAACGTACCATCTTTCTTGAGCAGTAATTCAGAAGCCATCTCCATGGCACCTTGCAAGTAGTAACGCCCTGCAAGGTCGCTTGAATCAGCTGCCGATAGAGCGGAGAAAAGCGACATGCCTATTGCGAATAGAACATTTCGAGCTTGCATATTTAAAAATCCTTCTCAAATTAACTGACGCATTGAGCGTTTTTTTGCACAAGCAACTATTTAGATGCGTTAGGCACCACCGAGTATAAAACTGGCAATACCCCGATCACTTAAATGTGGAGAGGCTCTTATGCGTAATTCTTGAATAGCGCTTTCAAGAAACGGACCTCTGATAGCTCCGTCGCTAGCGACAAAGGCTGCTGCATCCTCTTTGGCCTGCGTTGAAAATCGAGAATATCGCCTTGGCGAACTAATGTCTGTAGTTACCTCATCACCGGCAAAAGTTAAAATATACGAAGCAAAACTAGTCTCGTCGTTAGCCATGGCGATAAAAGGAAATAACAACGCCACAGTCAGAATCGATAGATAGCCTTTAACAAATTGAGCACAAATACTTCCCTTCAGACGGTATTTAGTAAAACCATTCATAAGTTCACCTGCGTTATTTTGGTACGGGACATCATTTACCAAGTCCCGTAGGGAATTCCGTGCTGCTCTACATAGGCCTTGTTCTCGGGCTCGATGCGAATGTACTGACCTTTGCTCTTGCCTCTGAACGGCCCTAATGGCTCGATCTCTGCCTGAAAGCGCCCGACTTCCTTGGAGTCCAGGCAGGCCCCGTCCATCCAGACCTTGACGATGCCGCCAGGGGCCATGCCCAAGGTGATCGAGTCTCGATAGTCGACCTTCCATTTTTTGGAGCCTTGGCAAAACACCCGTTCCGGTTTGAGCATCTCGTCGCGCACCCATTGCGGGATAGGGATTCGGATCTTGTAGGCTTGCGGCTCCACCAGCGATTGCCAACGCAGGAAAATCCGTTGCGGCAAGTCGACGTTGTTCACTGGCATCATTCTTCCTGCTAAGGGCCATTTTTCCGGTGTTCGGGCATAACTCGCCCTCCCACGATGAACTTCAAAATATGCTCCCCCCCGATTATCGAGCACATCCACGGTCTCAACCCAAACTTCCATATGACGTGGTGCAGCAAGACCGATATACCAACTGTGATAAGGCAGTTTTGGTGGAGTGTAAGGCTTGGACCCGCTGGCGCAGGCGCACACGCTGAAGAGCAGGCTAACAAGCAGGGCCAGGCGCTTCATTGGGGACCATTTACCAAGTGCCATAAGGAATTCCGTGTTGGTCGACATAGGCCTTGTTCTCGGGCTCGATGCGGATGTACTGACCTTTGCTCTTGCCTCTGTAAGGCCCAAGGGGCTCGATCTCCGCCTGAAAGCGCCCGACTTCCTTGAGATCCAGACAGGCCCCGCCCACCCAGACCTTGACGATGCCGCCGGGGGTCATGCCCAGGGTGATGGAGTCTCGATAGTCCTCTTTCCACTTTTTGGCTCCCGGGCA
This sequence comes from Pseudomonas sp. ERMR1:02, assembly GCF_002277815.1. Lineage (GTDB taxonomy): Bacteria > Pseudomonadota > Gammaproteobacteria > Pseudomonadales > Pseudomonadaceae > Aquipseudomonas. The sequence continues at coordinate 33,792 of NZ_NKJI01000018.1, read as the reverse complement.
AAATACCCGCTCCGGCTTGACCATCTCGTCGCGCACCCATTGCGGGATCGGAATTCGGATCTTGTAGGTCTGCGGTTCGACCAGCGATTGCCAGCGCAGGAAAATCCGTTCCGGCAGATCGACATTACTCACTGGCATCGTTGAGCCCGCGTAGTGCCAATTTTCTGGCTTGCGGGAGTAGCCTGCCACGCCAGCAGCCACGCGGAAAAAACGCAAGCCCACGCTGATCGAGCACATCCACGGTCTCGACCCAGACTTCCATATGGCGCGGCGCGGCGAGGCCGATGTGCCAACTGTTGTAGGGGAGCTTGGGTGAAGCAGGCGGCTTTTGGCCAGTAGCGCAAGCCGACAGACTAAACAGCAAACTGACGAGCAGGGACAGGCGCCTCATTGGGGATACCCCTTCTGTGGATGATTCTTATAGATCTTGCGGTTGCTCTCCGACGCGGGTTTGTTGACAAGCAGAAACTTTATGCTCGGTACCCAGTGAGCAGATTGGTGAATGTAGCGTCGACGCAACAGACGCTCCTGTTCAGGATCGAGGCTGACTTCGTTGCCCCCCAGCACTTGATCGAGGACGCGCGCGGCGATGGGGTGCAAGTCTTCGGGAAGTGCCAAATCAGGTCGTGCTTCAACGTCCTTGAATGGCACACCATGGCCCACCCCCAACTCACGCATGACACGCAGGGCGATCAGGGCCAACTCGCCGCGTACCGGTCGGTCGAGTTCGATCGCCATCAGGTAGTGCTTCACCTGGGATTCCGGACCGCCGCGTGGCGCTTTGACTGTCTCCCATGTCCTGATTTCGACCTCACCGTCGTCGGCGATGCCGCTGGCACGTAGCGCCTCCAATTGGGTGCAGTATCGCGGCCACTCTCCGAGAGACGTCATGGGTTGGTTGGGTTTCAGGTCGACCACAATAGGTTTGGTCAACAAAACCTTTTCGCGGGCGCGCGGCAGATAGCCGCCGCCAATGTCCGAATGCACGCCAGGCAGGCAGATTTGCCGATGGTGGTGGTGCACGCCGTTGAGCGAGAAGTTGTGCCGGCATTCATCACGAGCCTGCAACTGGATGACTTGACGCGCGCAACCGGGTGGCAGGTACAGGTTTACGCCCGGGTTGTGATCGTCCGAAACATTCAGGTCAATACCGCCGATGGCGGCGACGGTGTCGAACAGGCCGATGAAGTTGATGCTGACGTCCACCGCCGGATCGAAAGTGGTTACCAGGGTGAAGCGACCTGCCTGCAGTAATTCTTTGAAAAGCCCGCGCCCCGGTTTGAGCAGCTCATTCACACAGTGCCGGGCAGCGGCGGCCCCACGACTGAAGCCGAAAATGTCGAACTCGACACGTCGGACGTAAACGCCAGGGTTGGCGCGCTGAAAACGTTCCCATTGCTTTTCAATCGTAGCCGGCGCCTGTTCAACCCGTGCCACCACCCCTGTCTCACCCAGCCCCATGCCCTGACCCCAGAAGAAGTCGTCTTCGCCGCCACTTCGGGTGCCAATACCTTCGATGTAGACCGGCACATAGCCAATTTCAGCGTCAGCCGGGAGCCCCTCGGTAGCATGGTCCGGATACAGCTCCCGCAGATACACCACATTACTCGGCGCATTCCCGTAACTGTTATCCGGTGCACTATTAAAACCCTTGCCATCAAACCCATCGAATCCGTGTGTCTTGCAGTACGAGACCATGCTTTCCAGATCGCTCGAGTCGAACGACGCCAGATCCTCACGCCGACATTGTTCGGTTGCCTTAGCATTGGCCAAATTGTTACCGGTCCCATCAAAAAACAGCCCCAGCCGCAGCGTGATCCCTTCCTGTTCTTCTTCCTCTTCCTCTTCTTCGATGTCGTAGACCAGCGACAGCTCTTCGGGCTTGGCGGTGTAGACGCGCTCGGTAAACCCCTGGCTGTCGGTGGTGCCTTTCCAGACCTTGCCGGAGGCGGCCGTGATCTTGTAGGGCACGCTGGCCCAGGGCTGTTCGCCATTGCTCTCGAAGATCCGGAATTTCTCGTGGAACTCAAGCGGCGGATCGATCACCTGCGCCAGCCCGAACATTTGCGCCGGCTGGGCGGCTTTGACCTGGGTGTACAGGTAGTCCGCCGCCTTGACCTCATAGTCCCCTGCGGTGCCTGCCTTGATACCGCACTGTTCCAGCGTCATGTGGCTGCCGCCACCATTGAGGACGATCTTCTTTTTCGCGGTGATGTGGATTTCATCTTCGGTGCTGGTGATGTCCAGGCCATGTCGCGCAAACAGTTCAAGCTTGTCGTTCTGTGCCTGAATCTGCACCGGCCCCTGATTGGCGATCAGCTTGATCCCCAGCTTGCGCACAAACAGGCTCAGCCCTTGACCCACGCCGATGAACAGACGCTTGACCACGCTGATATCCGCTTCACCGCCAGCGTTGAGCATCAGGTTGTTTTGCGCCGCCAGTTGCAGATGCTTGCCGCTGGTGAGGGCGATGCCTTGCGGTGCGCTGAGTAGCAAGACGGAAGACTTGAGTTGCTCCAGCTCCTAGCGCAGCAGTTGCAGTTGTGCCGGCACATCCGCCGGATCGGCGTTGGCGGCCTGGGCATCGACCGAGAGCTTTTGCAGTTGTTCGCCGGCCTGTTGCAAGCGGTCCACGGCGGCACTCATGTCCAGCACGGGCCCTTGCGCCTTGGCCTGTCCATCGGCGCTGATGAAAATGCCCTTGCCACCCCGGATGCTCCCCCACTCATCCGTCCGCAGCTCAAATCCTTCACCGCGCTTCTGCTTCTTGGCATCCACCAAATGCCCCAGATTCAGCTGGCTTTTGCCGTACTCGGTGCTGAGCTTGACGTGCTCCTCCCCCCGCTCGTCTTCCATGCGCAGCTTGTTGTTGGCAGGGGTGCGCAGCACGTTGCGCGTGTAATCGCGCCTGCGCAGGGTCACGTGGTCGGGGTGTTCGCTGTCGTGCAGGGCGTGGGCGATGTAGGGTCGGTCCGGGTCGCCTTGCTCGAAGGCGATGGCCACTTCGGTGCCGCAGATCAGTGGCAGGTGCAGGCCGTAAGTGTCGCCCGCATAAGGGCGGGCCAGGCGCAGCCACAGGCTTTCTTCGCCGAGTTCCCAGGGGTCGCGGTCGAACAGGAAGTTGACCTTGTAGCGGCCTTCGACGTCGATCTCGGCGTATTTGTCGTGGGCTTCGCCGCTGGTGACCCGGGCCGGGACGGTGCCGGCGATTTGTGGTTTGGTTGGGATGTCCGGGCGAAAGCACAGGGTTTCCGAGTAGGGCATGGCCTCGAACTTCGCTTCGAAGCTGGCGTCGCGGGCGGCGCTAGTGGTCAGGCCGATGAGCGTGCAACGTGGCGTGAAGGCCTGGGGGGCGCCGTCGGTGATGGTCAGCACCTGACCCGGTGCGAGGGAGGCGCTGCTGCTCACGCCGCTGAGTCGGGTCTGCCTGTTGAGGTATTGGTCGTGGCGCAGGCGCGCGTAAAAGTAGCCGCTTTCGGTTTCCAGGTCTTCGTGATGGCCATAGCGAGCGCCAAGCACGCGGTACGGTTCGGCGTAGTGGTACGCCTCGCCGTGAGTGGTGCGGGCGCCGCCGGTCTGGTCGACGTCGGCGTCGAGGTGGGCTTCGGCGTCACGGTGGTGGTAGGCGCGAACGTTGACGTGTTTTTCCACCACCTGATGGCGGGTTTGCAAGGCCCACACGCCATCTTCGCCGCTGCTCAGGCCGGCCGGTGGGCGCAACGGCAGTTCGACGTCGAACTGGTAGCCGCGCTGACCGTCACAGAAATGCACGACGTCGATCGGCAGGCGTTCGTGGTTGGTGAAGCGGTACCAGATGCCGACTTCGGCCAGCAGGCGGCTGATGAAGGCCAGGTCGCTTTCGCCGTACTGCATCACCTGTTCGCGCCGGGGGTATTGGCGATTCAGATTGAAGACGAAGTCCTGATACTCGAAACCGTGGCGGCTGCGCAGGACCTGCTCGACGATCTTTGGCACCGATTGGTGCTGGTAAATGCGGTATTGCCGGCCACGGTCGAGCAGCGCCAGTCGCGGTTGCAGGGTGACTTTGTAGCGGGCTTCGTCGCGCGAGCCAGACAGTCGTTGCAAACCGCTGATCACGCCATGCAGGGTGCGCAGCGGTTTGACCTCGGGCGGCGGTGCCCAGGAGAACACCGGCAGGTTTGACGGCACGGCGTGCAAGCTGAATGTGGCGTGCTTGCCGAGCAGTTGTTCGGCGGCCAGGTCCTGTTCGGTGCTGGTGAATTCGATGTGGTAGACGTAGGGTTGGCTCAGGTGTTCCGTGCCGTCGAAGGCGAGGACGTCGAGGTGGGCGTCTAGATCCTCGACCTGGAGTTTGTGGCGGCTGTGGTCAAAGAAGACCGGTAGTGGCTGGTTCATGTTCAGGCCTCCACGGCCGTAGAGGACGCCGTTGGTGCAGCGTCAGTGAAGAAAAGGCAGACGCCGTGTTCGTCGCTATGGCCCAGGGTCACGCCAAGGGTTTTTTTATCGACTGCCTGACGCTGCAGGAGCTGTTGGCTTAGCACCGGCAATATCTGTTGGTTGAGCAGGCTGTCGATGTTGCGTGCGCCGGAGTCCGGTAGCAGGCACGCGGCAACCAGTGCGTCGTTGAGCGAATCCTCGATCTGGCAGGTCAGGCCATAGTGACGTTGCAAGCGCTGGGCGACCTTGGCGAGTTTGAGCGCGACAATGCGCTTGAGCGCGCAGGCGTCCAGCGGGCGGTAGATCAACGTTTGAAAACGCGCCAGCAAGGCCGGCTGAAAGTGATCGCGCAGAATTGGTCGCAGCCATTCATGCAGGGCGCTGTCCGGAGCTTCTGGCTGCTCTTGAAGTCCGGCCTGAAGTTCGTCGCTGCCGAGGTTGGAGGTCATGAGAATGACGGTGTTGCGAAAGTCGATTTCGCGCCCTTCGCCATCGCGCATGAAGCCGCGGTCGAAGACTTGATAGAACAGGTTGAGCACGTCGCGGTGGGCTTTTTCCACTTCATCGAGCAACACGACGCTATAGGGGCGCTGACGCACCGCTTCGGTGAGCACCCCGCCCTGGCCGTAACCGACGTAGCCCGGTGGTGAGCCTTTGAGCTGGCTGACGGTGTGGGCTTCCTGGTATTCGGACAGGTTGAGGGTGATCAGCGACTTTTCGCCGCCGAAAAGACAGTCGGCCAAGGCCAGGGCGGTTTCGGTCTTGCCGACGCCGCTGGTGCCGACCAGCAGGAACACGCCCAGTGGTGCTTGCTCGTCGGTCAAACCTGTTTTGGCCGCACGCAGGCGCTGAGCCAGGGCGCCCAAGGCATGATCCTGACCGATCACCCGTTGAGCCAGTTGCTGTTCCAGCCCCAGCAGACTGGCCTGTTCGTCCTTGAGCAGACTGCCCAGTGGCACCCCGGTCCAGTCGGCGACCACCTCGGCCACGCTACGCGCAGTGACGTCGAGCGAAAGCAGCGGTTGGCTGCCCTGGATTTGGTTCAGGTGTAGTTGCAGCGCCACACAGTCATCAGGGCGAGAGGGTTCGGACTGGCGCTTGTCGAGTAGTTGTCGGGCCAGTTCGAGCTCTTGCCGGTACTGCGCCGCCAGTTCGATTTGCTGACGGTCGAGCTCGGGGTGTTGACCCGCGATGCTTGCCAGTCGATCTTCCACAGGGCCGCCACTGAGTCGCTGATCTTCCAGCAGGGCCCGCTGCTCCAGCTCCAGTGCCGTCTTGCGGGCCTTGAGCCGAACCAGCGCCTGCGGCTCGCAATCAAGGCCCATGCGCACGCGTGCGCTGGCAGTGTCGAGCAGGTCGACGGCTTTGTCCGGCAGCTGCCGGCCTGTCAGGTAACGCCGCGACAGACACACCGCCGCCTGTACCGCCGCATCTTGAATATGCACGCCGTGATGGCTGGCGTAGCGAGCCTTGAGGCCCCGCAACATCAGGCAGGCATTGGCATCGTCCGGCTCGTCGACCTTGACCATCTGAAAGCGTCGTTCCAGCGCAGCGTCGCGCTCGAAGTACTGCTTGTATTCGCTCCAGGTGGTTGCTGCGATGGTGCGTAATTCGCCACGGGCCAATGCCGGTTTGAGCAGGTTCGCCGCGTCCGCGCCACCGGCCTGATTACCGGCACCGATTAAAGTGTGGGCTTCGTCGATGAACAGCAGCACCGGATGCGGCGACTGCTGCACGGCGTCGATGACATTCTTCAGGCGTTGTTCGAATTCACCTTTGACCCCGGCGCCCGCCTGCAACAACCCGAGGTCCAGCGTGCGCACGCTGACCGGTTTGAGGCTGTCGGGAACATTGCCTTCGACGATGCGCAGGGCCAGGCCTTCGACCAGTGCCGTCTTGCCCACGCCCGGCTCGCCGACCAGGATCGGGTTGTTCTTGCGTCGACGACTGAGAATGTCGATGACCTGACGAATTTCATCGTCACGGCCGAACACCGGGTCGATCTGCCCTGCCCTCGCCTTGGCGGTGATGTCCTGGGTAAATTTGTCCAGCACCACTTGCAAGGCATCGTTGCAAGGAGCAGTCGCCAGTGGATCAGCGGAGGTAAACAGCTGCGCCTGATGCTGGACCTGAGGACGCTCTTCGGAGTGTTGATCGAGCACCGCAAAAAGCTGCTGCAACTGGATGTCGCTCAGACTAAGCAGCGGCCAGACCGCATCGCACGCCAGCAGGTCAGGGTTCGTCAGCAGCTCACCGAGCAGGTGTGCCGAACGCACGCTGTCATTGCCTTCCAGCGAGGCGCGCAGCCAGGCGTTCTTGATCAGCTCCTGCAACCTGCCACACAACTGTGGCTTGCCCTGAACACTGCGCGGCAGCGTGTCGAGGTGATCGAGCAACCCGCGCCACAGCGCGTCCATGTCCCACTCATACCGGCGGGCAATGAGGGTCAGGTCGCCCTCGCCTTGCTCAAGCAACTTAAGCAACCAGTGTTCGATGCTGATCTGTGCATGGGCACGGCTTTGGCACAGCGAAGCCGCTGCACTCAGCGCCTGTGCGCAGTAGGGATTGAGGCGGCGGAGCAAGCGTGTGGAATGGTGTGCCATGCGGTACGTCCTTGTGCTGGATGTCCAGCGTGTGATCGGTTGGGCAAATGAAAGGCTTGGAGATGTGTCGGGGTGAACGTCCGCGAACAGGCGCTCAACCCGGCACACCGAGACCAGCAGGCAGAAGCCTGCCTGCTGGTATTTCAGCGTCAGGCGCTCTGGCGTTCACTCCAGGAATCGGAGTGGATGATGTTGCCGTCCTTGTAGGTCCAGGTGACCTTCTCGTAGCGCAACTCGATCTGCTCCAGGTGGTTGTGCTTCTCCTTGGAAGGGTCCTTCACGTCGTGCATTTTCGGCGCGACCTTCACCACTTTTACGTTCTCCAGTTTGGTGTTGAAGTACTCGACTTCCTGCCCGGCATCGTCGATGCGAAACCACTTGAACTCGGCACTCTTGAGGGTCTGACCGGTGGTCACAGCCTTGTACAGATACGGACTGGAGGCATCGATTTCCTTGCTGAACAGGAACGGGGTATGCACCCGCGTGCCGGTCAACTTGCCAGTGTTGTTATCGGTGGGGATGTACAGGCTGTGGTCCTGGGCGACCACCTCGATGCTGCCTTCGCGCTTTTGCACGTCCACCGAACCCTTGATCTCTGCGCCGCCGTCATCTTGCAGCCACAGGTAAACGGGAATTGCCATGTGAAGCTCCTTTTCTCAGTTGGTGAATGTCGCGTTGTGCGACGGGGGTTGCTTGCCCGTTCCCGCCGTGGGAAGCACGCAGGCCCCCACGTCGGGAATCAGGCGGATATCGACGCGCCGATTGGCCTGGCGCCCGGCCTCGGTGTCGTTGCTGGCGATTGGCTGACTGGCGCCAAAGCCCTGCACCGCGAAGCAGTTGTCGGGAATGCCGCCCATTTGCCGCATCCAGTTGTGAACTGCCGCCGCCCGGGCGCGTGACAAATGCAGGTTTTGCTCGGCGCTGCCACTGGCATCGGTGTGCCCGCCGATGACGATCAGCCAGCCGGGTTGGGCCTTGATGTCGACCAGGGCATTGATCAGGACCTTGGCCGAATCAGGCTTGAGTTGTGCGCTGCCACTGCTGAACAGCGAGAGGCTGTCCAGGCGTACCGTCGTGGCCACTGCCGTCGATGGCTGCCTGTGACCGGCGATCACTTCCAGCAGATGCTCGCGCAAGTCATTACCGCGATACAGGCCAAACCCCAGCGACAGCGGTTCGCCATGGCGGTAGTAGCCGTCCAGTCGTACAGCGTCCTCGTGCAGTACGGTCATTGCCTCTTCGCGCCGGGCGAACTCTGCCGGGGCAACGGATGCGTATCGACGCACGTCATCACTGACCTGTCGTGCAAGCAGGGTGTTCTGCCACGCGGAACTGACCAGCGCGACCAAACCGGCCGCCGTGAACAGCCACAGCGCAATCACACTGGCGCGGCGGTTGGCAGAGTAACGAGTGTCCTTCGGCAGCAGCGTCAGCAAAGGATCGGGGAATGGCAAAGCCTCGCAGACATCGGGCTGCTGCAACCCGACCAACGCAAACTTGTCGCGCAACCAGTGTTGCCTAAGGTTGCCGTCCACTTTCTGCGGCAGTGCCGCGACCAGCGTGATGGCGCTGACCACTGGAAGATTGCGGGAAGTACGGGCTTCGCCAGAGGTGAGATATGGCTGCACTTCCTCGGCCAACCACGCGGCAATACCGTTCAACTGGACGCCGGTTTGCAATCGTGAAGCCCGTATTGCACTGCTTGCGGCTTGCACCTGCCAATCATCCAGGCCGACGCATTCGCCAGCTTCGCGCACGCTGAGACTGGATTGGCCAGCCTCCCAGCTGAACCACGGTCCTTGCCCACGAGAAGCTTGCAGGTAACTCGATAACAGCAGCGGCAAGGCGATGCCACGCTTGCGCACGCGCATCACCTGATGGCGCAGTGCACGCACCCGGCCAGCCAGTACCTCACGGTCGGTTTGTTCCTGCGGATTGACGATGAACATGACGCTCAGTTGCCGCCCCCAACCCGGACGCACGGCGATCAGGCTGTCGGCCACCTCCGGCAACAGCTCCACACTGGGTACCCGAACGTAACAACCCTGCCCCGTGATCCGCAGGGCCAATTGCTCGGCAGGGACTGCGCCGAACAATCCCGGCAGACCATCACCACAGACCAATACCACCGGGTGACGGTAGGAAGCTTGTGGCAAAGACTGGTCATCGGCGATGACCAGCGATTCTTGCTGGCGTATCGCCCGCTTTGCGATCCGTTTCCAGGCCAGAGCGACGCACACAACCACCGCCAGAATCACCGTTGTGCGAGCCCACATGGTCAGCGGCATGATCACCAGCAACGTGATGACCAGCGTAGCGGCCCAGAGCCAGAGCCCACGTTTGTGTTTGAAGGTCATTGGCCCCTCACACCTGATCCGGCAGGAGCGTGGCGATCAGGCCGCCCAGCCAATGGTCCAGCCCCCACCAGACCGTCGCGACCAAAAGCCCCACTGTCAGCACATGGGCGAGTGGCAGCCCCAGCCAGGCCAGCATTGCGCTTCGAGGACTTCTGCCGGCCTGCGTAGCAATCGCCTGATTGAGCTTCAGCGGCGCGACCTGAGCACTCAGCTCAGTCAACAGCTGCTCACGCTCGGGGTCATCCGGGTCTTGATAACGGCCCTTGAAACCCAGCATCAGCACTCGCTGATATACCGTCAGCACAAGCAGGTCCGGCGCAGGTTCGCGCAGCACTTCGCGCATCTCTTCATAGAGAAACTCGCCGGCTTGATGTCGATTGAAAAATCTGGCTTGCAGCGGCTCGCTGGCCCACTTGGCATGCCCATCGTCCTTGACACCGCCGAGCACGGTTTCATCCAGCAATGCGCATTGGGCATGGCTGATGTGCTCGATGCTGCGCGCGCTCAGACCAGCCTTTTCAAGCTGCTGGCGTGCGAACTGGACCTGCTCGATGCATAGCGCAACGAAATCTCGTTTGTCATCTACAGAGGCGCCGTGCCGCAGTTCGACCACCAGCAGATAGCTGTCTTGCAACAGCGAGTCGATCTCCACCGCGGTGGCGGCGTGTTTCTTTGACGTGATGGGATTCATGTGCGCAGTACCGCGAAGAGTTCGAGTTTGACGTCGGCCAGGGTGCCGGGGACGTAGAAAGCACAGGTCCCGAACTCCTGCATGGCGCGCCCTTGCGCATGGCTCAGATCAAGGGCGAAGTACTGGTTTTCCAGTCGCAGGGGGATGGCGGCCGGCACATGACTGAGCGACTTTAGGGGCACACCATCAAGCGCGGCATTGACCAGTCGATCGACATCATCCGGCGTGCCGATCTTGCACAGGCGCGGGAACTGCTCCTGCAACTGCACGGCCGGCAAACGGCAACGCACTGACAGATAAAAGTCGGCGCTGTCAGGCTCGCGCAGTCGTGCATCGTCCAGTGATACCTGCCAGCGGTTGGCACCTTTCTCCACAAGCTCAAGGGCAATGACCCGCGAAGGCAAGCTCGCTTCGAGCAAGCTTGCGATCATGCTTAGCAAAGGTGGGAACACGGTCTCCAGTTGGTCATGACGATAGGGCGGAATCTGCTCGATATCGTGTTCCAGCGAAAAGGTCAGCAGGCTGCCGGCAAGCTTCGAGAGTTCCAGATAGACCTGCTCCGGGTGCCGCGCTGGCCAGGCCTTGAGATCGGCCAATACCGGCTGATAGGTGTTCAGGGCGTTGAGCAGCCAGAACAACGACACGTCGGCCACAGCGAAGTCCGCCATGCGCTGGTTGCTCTCGCGCCGCATGCCCATCAGCCGCCGACGTTTGGCAGACAACTGGGTCAACAGATTATCCAGTTGTGTCAGCAGTCCCGGATGTGCCGCGAAGCTGAGCAACGGTGGCACGTAGGCCGGGTCAAGACTCCAGCCGCCCTGCCCGTCGCGCAGCACACGCGCGATTGGGCAGGTCAGGTAATCGCCATTATCGTCATGTGCAAAGCGCAAGCTCAGTACATGCTTTAGCACCCCAATCGATTGGGTCTCGTCGCCATAAAGATCCTGCACCTGGCGCCAAACCTGGCGGTAGCGCGTCGGTCGATCAGCCTTGGTTGTCTCCATTAGGCAGTTGTTGCCGTTGGCCTGCTCCAGGGGCAAGGCCAAGAGCAGCGTCGCTGATTGCATGTCCCCGGCAAGCAGTTCGGCCAGTTCCAGCCCCCCCGGCAGGCAATCGACACGATCGGTGTCGATCAAGGTGCCATCGGGCATGCGCAGGCGCAGTTGGCTCGCCTTGAGCTTACCCAGTCGTAGCGCTTGCAAGTCAAACGCCACTGCCTGGATACCCCAGGGATGTACCAGGGACAATTGAGCCAGACACTCATTGGCCCAGGCTTCCCAGCGCCCCTGCTGCTGGAATTGCTGCGGAGACAACAAGGCCCCCGCTGACCACAAAGGACGGTCGATCTTCATGAGGTCGTTTCCTGACGAAATGGCTTGGGTAAAGAGACTCAGGCTTTTGCCTTGGGCATCTGCGAAACCAGCGACAAATTGACGTCCATGCCTTCCACCTGAAAATGCGGCACGGCATACAACTTGACGCGGAAGAAGCCCGGGTTGTCTTCGATGTCTTCGACGGTCACCTTGGCGTCGCGCAGCGGATGAGAAGCCTGCAGGTCGTCTCCCGGATCGGTCATTTCAGTCACCAGTCCGCCGATCCATTTGTTCAGCTCCAGTTCCAGCAAACGGCGGTCCTTGGTCGTGCCGATGTTCTCGCGCTGGATCAGCTTCAAGTAATGGGCAATGCGCGACAGCAGGAAGATGTAAGGGAGGCGGGAGTTGATGCGACTGTTGGCAGTCGCGTCGGGCGTGTCGTACAGCGCTGGCTTTTGCGCAGAGTTGGCCGAGAAGAAGCACGCGTAATCGCGATTCTTGTAATACGAGAGCGGGATGAAACCGAGGTTGGCGAACTCGAATTCGCGCGTTTCCGGAATCATCACCTCCGAAGGAATCTTCACCTGATTGCCCGTGCCCAGATCGTACAAGTGGATGGGCAGGCCGGTGACCGCTCCACCGGACTGCGGTCCGCGGATCTGCACGCACCAGCCGTTGGCGATAAAGCTTTTGACCATGTTGGCGGCGAAGGCGAACGAGGCGTTGGTCCAAAGATATTTATCGTGGTCCGGGCCTTTAACGCTTTCGATGTAGTTGAAGCTGCGCACTGGAACGGTATCTGGGCCATACGGCAGACGTCCTAGCACGCGCGGCATGAGCAAGCCGATGTAACGAGCATCGTCACTGTCGCGGAACGCCTTCCACCGGATGTATTCGGCACGGTCGAAGTAATTGCCGATGTCCTTGATCGCGGCCACTTCTTCCATCGACTGCTTGCCAAAGAACGACGGGCCGACGGAACCAATGAACGGCATGTGCGCGGCTGCCGACACTTTGGAAATATTGCGCAGCAGGGCTATGTCTTGCGGACTGCGATCGAATTCGAAATTGGAAATTGCAGCGGCAATCGGCTCACCACCCGGCGTGTCGTACTCCTGGGTATAGGTGTGTACGTAAAGGCCACTTTGCGCAATTTCAGGGGCGTCTTCGAAATCCTGTACCAGGTGATCCTTGCTGATATCCAACAGTTCGATACGGACGTTCTGGCGGAAATCGGTTTGATCGATCAACGACTTGACGCCGCGCCAGGTTGACTCGACTCGCTGAAAATCAGGGTGGTGCATGACTGCATCGAGCTGGCGACTGATCTGTGTATCCAGCGATGCTATATGTTCGTCCAGCAGGGTTTTATCCAGACGCTCGACTTTCTGCGACGACTGCTTTAGTAAATTCAAAAATACGCTGACCGCTGCGGTTACCCGCTCATCGGCTGTCGCTTCCGAAAGCGCTTCGGCATTCTGGAAAATCTCAATCCCACCCAATGTTTCAACTGGACTTAGATTGATCTTGCCAAACAGCGCGCTGTAAACACCTTTGCTTTCTTCAGACAACACTGTAGCGCCGCGCGATTGCACGTTAGAACTTTCTACCGACATTATGGAAACTTCCTTTTTTATTGAACCGTGGTGAACTAACGAACTTATTGCGGAGCCAGCGCCGCCAATTCGGCTCGCAGCTCGTTACTCAGTGCATCATCCTTAAGGATTCGTTCCAGCTCGTAACGGAAGGTGGCGTTGTCCAACAGGTTCGACTTGAGATCGCGCAACAGATTGCGCATGGCCAGCAGCGCGCGGAGCTGCGGTATTTGCCGGGCCACTTGCTCTGGCTCGAAATCCTTCATGCTCTCGAAATGCAACTCGACCAATGCTTCGCCAGCATCATCAGCCAGGGTGTTTTCCACCGCCAGCTTCAGCGCGGGAGAATACTCGGCCAATACGCTATCGAAGTTAATCTTGTTGATACTGACCTTGTTTCGCGCCGATAAAGTACGCTGCTCTTTGCCGTTGCTGTAGTCGCCCATCACCATCAATTTCAGGGGCAATTCGACTTTTTCTGCGCACCACCGGTGTGCAAATCGAGCTTTATGTTGACCCGAGCCTTGGGCACTTCATTTTGAAAACTATTCGAAGCCATAACTCCTCCATGCAAACTCGCGATAGCGGCTGCCATAACAAACTGAATAAAAAATTAATTCATCACTCCTGAGGACGCGACAAACTCCCTGCCTCGGTCTATTTTGACGTGCAACGATGCACGATCCAATGCAGTAATGCCTCTCAGATTACGATCAAGAGGCGTCCGACGCCCTACGCGGAAGTAACCTACAGGACATTGTAGGAATCATCAGACGCGACTCCCAAAGCAATTCACAGAAACGCTATCGAAGAGCTGATTTGAAATACTAAGAGCTTCAATCAGAACTGTCTGGGCGATACGAACTATCAGATTTGGCTTCAAAACGAATCGTCCTGGCTGCGTTCCTCTCCTGAACAACTGAAGGTCCAGATTCGTTCATTACGCTCGTTTTCGATATAGGAATTTTCCGTTCTTGTGGAGGGGATCTGCATCAGTTGGACGGTGAAGTCGCAGCCCTCAAGAGCGACCCGACGACTTCCCTTACAGACCAAACCCGCTATTTTTAACAGCACAAAGGGAAACACCTCACCAGGAGCATGCGGCGCGCTTGATACGTTGGGGATACGTCACAGCGCGGCGCTGTTTCCCGGCTGTTACCTCAGCGCGCCTGTTGTCACTTCTGCACCGTCGGGCCGGTCAATACAGTAGGGACTTCGGTGAGCAGGGCGGTCGAACAACCGCTCTGCTGCTTTATCCTGAAAGTCCCTTCGTTGATACAACCTCGTTACCCACCTGTAACGCCAAGACACTTAGCCACCGTACCTCATGCACCTAGAGTGAAGCCCTCATTGGACCGACAGGGTTGACCGCCCACGGCCCATTGATTGCCCAACACACCAACAAGGAAGAGGGAAACCATGAGCAAATCAATTGCTGTCAGCCAACATAGCCAGCAGCTTCACAATGATGTGCAAGAAGCGGTCAAGTCGCTTCTCGGCGCCACCAAGGCCCTGACCCCTACCGACTACGGCAAGGTGTTCCGGTCAACCCTGGCAGCTTCGCAAAAAACCGTCACCATCGAGATCGCCTCCGCTGATCTGACCCTGCTGAAAAAGTCCGGCTACAAGCTGTGTTTTGCCAAAAAAGTAGGTGACGAAGACTACAACGTGGTCTGGCAGTCCTATGTCGCTTTCCTGAGCAACAACGAATTCAGCTGGACGCCGCAGTATCAGCTGTTCGCTACCAATGTGTTCAAGGAAAACGTACAAGTCAAAGTCTCGACCAACATCGTCAACATCGGCCTGGGCCAAACCTCGACGCTCGCCGACTCTGGCCTGTTGAGCCCGGCGGTGACGGGTGGTCCTGACACCTCGTTTACGTTCGTAAACGACTACGCGCCGATTCACCCAGGGGTCAACCAATTGTCCACCGGCATAGATGGCAACCAGGTCAGCACGCCCATCTACGTGGCCGTCAATCAGGTCGTCACCGGCAACACCGTGCTGACACCGGTCGAAACCATCCTCGTGTGGTTCGAACAAAACGTGCAGACGAGCACCATGTTCAGTTCCTCACGCTCCAAGGCGATCGAAATCGACCTGACTTTCGATAACACCGCAGGTCGCCTTTACGAAGACGGTGTGTGGAAAACGATCTGACCGAAGCGCCGGGGGGCAACCACAGGGTTGCCCCTTCCCTTCAGTTATCGTCCATCACGTTGCCAGCGAAGTACCCCGTCAGCGAGTGACAAATCGACTCCGCCAAATCCTCCTGAGTCGCAATGCCATACGGCTGATTGCGATCGAACTGCCCTGACCAGCGAATCCGCCCCTGCGCTATATCCACCAGCCGCAACGACGCCCTAACCCTCGCCGGCTCGACCCGCACGCTGCCCTCCAGGCAATAGCTGTAACGCCTGCCACGCCCCAGCTCAGATGCTTGCACACTATTGCGCGCGACCCGCATCAACACATGATTGGACCCGGTCTGCGCCTGCTCGAACGACTCGAACAAGCGACAACTCAACTCCTCGCACAGACCCCTGGTAAAGTCGTCTCCATCGCGGGTGATGCAGGTAAACGGCTGGATCTGCAGAACAGGATGGCGCGTGCCAACCCCCTTGGGCCGCAGCCGCTGATACGCCATGCGATAACAACCGGGTGGAATGCTCAACCGCACCGGGTCTTGCTGGCCGTTGGTGGCGTAATGCGCCGCGAGCTTGCGGCGCAACCGCCCCACCTGTACCCGCACCACCGGATCGTCACCCGTGCAATACACCGCCGGGTCGCGACGAAACACCTCGATGCCAATGGCGTGCTCGGTAAGAGGTGGGTTGGGAGAATGCAGGTCGTGCTCGACCATAAAACGCAACAAACTGCCCATCCGCCTGGACTTGGCAAACAACGGGCTGGCCAGCAACAACGCCAGCACCCGTTCCATCTCTTCACGATCGAGCGACTCGGGAACTCCCGCCGCACTCGAATCGATCATTCGCTTGATAAACATCGCCTGCCTCCGTGCAGGTTGCCGACAGGACTGGATGTCGTACTCCGTGGGAATGCTTGCAACGTGAGCCAGGAATGGGCTCGGGCGTTGCAACGTCCAAGCGTAGCAGTCGTGATGAGATCGGGAGGCAATTGCAGTGATAGCCACCCGCCATCCGACGAACGTTCAATCTGAAGGTCTGCAAAATATGTAGGGCATTTCCCATTGTGGCGAGGGGATCTATCCCCGCTGCGTCGCGAAGCGCCCCCAACCCTGCTAGCTCATTTCCTAGGACGAATCTGAGTGTCCGGTTTGCGGCGGCTGCGCCACCGAACGGGGATGAATCCCCTCGCAACAGTGGCCTCGCATGGTCCTACACACCTGCGGCAACCCGGTTGAAGGTATCCAAAATGCCTCTTATTGTAGGTCCCGTCGCTGACCGCAGTCAGTGATTGGGTTTCGCAGCCCTAGCGAGTTAAGTCCACAACCGTCAAAATACGACGCGGCATTTTCGCCTGTGTTCTGTTTTATGGCGGCTGTGCGTGGGAGACCTTCGGGTCTGCCGAGTCTTAGCTCCTCGGTCTGCGAACCCACGTATAGCTGCCACCCAATTTGTTTCGCAGCAAACGGTGGCCAATTCTTCACTTGAGCTAAGGATTTCCGATGATCAATCCACTTCCGCCACGCCGCTTCATCCCCATGAAACAATTCGCCACCGACTACCCCGTCCTCCTGATCGACAACCAAGCCCCCATCCGCGAACTGCACAATTGCGTCAGTGAACGCCTCAACGCCGCCCTCAAATACCTGCATCTGATGGCCTGCACCAGCCTCCCCGACTACGCCGAAAACGACGTCAACACCGTCACCGAAATCGCCCGGATTCTGCTTCAGGATGTGCGCGACGTTTTTAGCGTGATTGAGCAGCGGGGGTTTGAGGTGCCCAAGTGACAACGACCACCTTCTAGCCATAGAAAACCCGCATTAATGCGGGTTTTCAGCTTTTCAGGTCGGGACTTCCGAAACGGTCCGCGAGGATCCTGAGCCAGGGCCAGCGAGCCTGATAACTTTTCGCCTTCTCATCGAACAAGTCCGGCTGTGGATTTTTCGGGTTGATACGAAGGACCCCTTGTTCCGTGTCCGCCAGGCCATTTGGTGCATAGACTTCGCCTGTTGCAACATCAAGCCCGATACAGGTACCCGCAATCAGGTAACGATCAACTCCGTCTTTTGATGACTGAAGCGCAGGATACGGTTTGCCAAAGCGCTGACCGTACCAAAGGTGCACGCGGGCCTGATTCTTGATTTCAATGCTGACGCCAAGGTCATGGAACAGGTGTTGGGCCGACTGTATAACTTCGTTTTCAGCTTCCCAGGACAGATCCGTGTCGAAGTAGAAAACGTCGTAATCCTTGATGCCCCAGTCTGCCGGCTGATCCGACTGATGATTCCACACCGCCTGGAACAGGCAGCCGGCGGTGAGCATGCATTGATTCAGGCCGAGAGATGGCAGGCGTGAGGTAATTTCTGCGTTTATTGGGTTGGTCATGGCAATTCGGACCAACTCTTCGGCAGTCAATGTCATGTTCGTTCCTTGAAACCCGACGGGACGACGCATTACGACCTCTGTAGGAGCCGGCTTGCTGGCGAAGGCGGCGTATCAAGCAACACGGATGGCGCCTGGCACACCGCGTTCGCCAGCAAGCCGGCTCCTACAGGATCAGAAGTTTGCCGGGGTGTTGGCGCTGATGATCTCTGCCTCATCCTGTCCAATGTTGCGAAACCGATGCGGCAACGTCGTCGGAAAGTAATACCCATCTCCGGCATTCAACACACTGATCTGCCCATCAACGGTCAGCTCAACCGTGCCCCGCGTCACCAGCCCGCACTCCTCCCCTTCCGAGTGCACAATCGGCTCTTCCCCCGAACTGGCACCCGGTGCGTATTGCTCGCGTAGCAGGCGCATTTGTCGGCTCGGCACCGAGGCGCCGATCAGCAGCAGGCGCAGGCCGTGGCGGCCGAGGTCGGGTTGTTCGCTTGCGCGGAAGACGTATTGGTGCTCGCGCGGGGGTTGATCGAAGGTGAAAAAGTCCGCCAGGGACATGGGGATGCCTTCGAGCAGTTTTTTCAGGGAACTGACCGAGGGGCTGACGCGATTCTGTTCGATCAGCGAGATGGTGGCATTGGTGACGCCGCTACGCCGGGCCAGCTCGCGCTGGGACAGTTTGTAGCTTTCGCGTACTAATTTAAGTCGTGAGCCCGTGTCCATGACAGCCTTATGTGCCAACCCATAGGAGCGAGCTTGCTCGCGATTTCTATCTGACCTTCAACATTGATGTCGGCTGAACCAACGCTATCGCCAGCAATCGAACGTCGACCGGCTGCTCCTACAGTGATAATGGAAGGGTGGAGAGCAGGCGTGGATCACGCCGTTTTCCGGTCCCGCAAACGTGAAAGGCGGCTATTAAATCACGTTTGTTGGTGTTGCTGTAGGAGCGAAGCTTGCTCGCGAAAGCGGTGCGTCAGGCGACATCAATGGTGGCTGATATGGCCTCTTCGCGGGCAAGCCTCGCTCCTACAGGGTTGTTGCGGTGTTTTTGCAATTAAAAAACCGGCGACACCTTTTGGGGCGGCCGCCGGCGAGGTAAAGCTTAGATCCCGAACCGGTCGCGCAGCGAGTAGTACACGGCGCCCATGGCAGTGAGCGGCGCGGAGAACGTGCGGCCGCCGAACATCGGCATGTGTGGCAGGGAGGCGAATGCGTCGAAGCGTTCGGCGTCGCCGCGGATCATTTCCGAAATCAGTTTGCCGGCCAGGTGTGAACAGGTGACGCCATGGCCGCTGTAGCCCTGCATGTAGTAGGCATTCTTCTCGATACGACCGAATTGCGGCATGCGCGACATGGTTAGCAGGAAGTTGCCGGTCCAGCGGTAGTCGATCTTCACGTCCTTCAGTTGCGGGAAGGTCTTGAGGATTTTCGGCTTGATCAGTTGTTCGATGTCGTCCGGCTCGCGAGCGCCATAGACCACGCCGCCGCCGTAGAGCAAGCGGTTGTCGGCGGTCAGGCGGAAGTAGTCGAGCAAGTAGTTGCAGTCCTCAACGCAGTAGTTGTTTTTGATCAGGCTGCGCGCAACTTTTTCCGACAACGGCTCGGTGACGACGATTTGCGAGCCGCAGGGCATGCTCTTGCGGGTCACGCGGTTATCGAGGTCCTGCGGCAAGTAGGCGTTACCGGCGATCAGCAGGTATTTGGCCCGCACCACGCCCTTGGCGGTGCGCACGGTGATCGGCTCGCCGTAGGTGATTTCCACCGCCGCCGATTGCTCGAAGATCTTGCCGCCCAGGCCGATGATCGCCGAGGCTTCGCCCAGGGCCAGGTTCAGCGGATGAATATGCCCGCCCTGCATGTCCAGCAGGCCGCCGACGTAGTTGTCGCAGCCCACTTCGCGCTTGATGTCAGCCTCACCGAGCAGGGTCAAATTCTTGTTGCCGTAGCGTTCCCAGCTTTTCTTCTGCTCGGCCAGGCCTTTGAGCTGCTTCTTGTTCAGCGCCGCAAAAATGCCGCCCGGACGGTAGTCGCACTGAATGTCGTAGTGTTGTATGCGCTGACGAATGATGTCGGCGCCTTCGAAAATCATGCTGCCGAGCACTTCGGCGGTCTTGTCGCCATAGCGCTCTTCGATGACATCGACGTCGCGGCTGTAGGAGTTGACCAGTTGGCCGCCGTTGCGACCACTGGCGCCGAAGCCGACTTTCGCCGCTTCCAGCACGGTCACGCTATAACCCGCTTCGGCGAGGAATAGTGCCGAGGACAGGCCGGTGTAGCCGGCGCCGATCACGCAGACATCGCATTCCACCCGCTCTTCAAGTACCGGGAAGTCGCCGGTGAAGTTGCGGGTGGCGGCGTAGTAGCTGTTTACATGCTGTTGATTAGAAGAGTCTTGTTTCATAGGTTTCTCCGATGGCCACCGGCGTGCCGGCGACCGTCGCTTTTTTTATAGGTGTTAGAGCTTGATCCAGGTCGCTTTGAGTTCGGTGTATTTGTCGAACGCATGCAGCGATTTGTCCCGGCCGTTGCCTGACTGCTTGTAGCCGCCAAACGGCGCGGTCATGTCGCCGCCGTCGTACTGGTTGACCCAGACGCTGCCGGCGCGCAAGCCACGGGCAAAGGTGTGGGCCTTGCTCAGGTTGCTGGTCCACACGCCTGCCGCCAGACCGAAGATGCTGTCATTGGCAATTGCCAGGGCTTCTTCAGCAGTATCAAAGGTGATCAGCGACAGCACCGGGCCAAAGATTTCTTCGCGGGCGATGGTCATGGCGTTGGTCACGCCGTCGAAAATCGCCGGCTCCACGTACAGGCCGCCAGTGTCCTCGAGGGTGCGTTGGCCGCCGGCAATCAGCTCGGCGCCCTGCTCCTTGCCGATGTCGATGTAGCGCAATACGTTATCCAGTTGACGCTGATCGACGACTGCGCCGACGGTGGTCGCAGGGTCGAGCGCGTGCCCCGGTTTCCACGCTTGCAAGGCTTCCACCAGCAGCGGGATGAACTGATCGCGAATCGAACGTTCCACCAGCAGGCGCGAGCCGGCGGTGCAGACTTCGCCCTGGTTGAAGGCGATGCCGCTGGCTGCCGCCTGGGCTGCCACGCGCAGGTCCGGCGCATCGGCGAACACCACGTGCGGGCTCTTGCCCCCGGCTTCGAGCCAGACGCGTTTCATGTTGCTTTGCCCGGCGTAGATCATCAGTTGCTTGGCAATCGCGGTCGAACCGGTGAACGCCAGTACGTCGACGTCCATGTGCAACGCCAGGGCCTTGCCGACCGTGTGACCGTAGCCCGGCAGCACGTTGAACACGCCTTTGGGGATGCCGGCATCGAGGGCCAACTGGGCGATGCGAATCGCGGTCAGCGGCGACTTTTCCGAAGGCTTGAGGATGAACGAGTTACCGGCTGCCAGCGCCGGGGCGAATTTCCAGCTGGCCATGATCAGCGGGAAGTTCCACGGCACGATGGCCGCGACCACGCCGGCCGGTTCGCGAGTGATCAGGCCAAGTTGATCGTGGGGCGTGGCGGCGACTTCGTCGTAGATCTTGTCGATGGCTTCGGCGGTCCAGCGGATCGCGTTGGCGGTCGCCGGAATGTCGACGTTCATCGAGTCGCTGATGGGTTTGCCCATGTCCAGGGTTTCCAGCAGCGCCAATTCTTCCTGGTTGGCCAGGATCAGGTCGGCGAAGCGGATAAGGATTCGCTTGCGCTCGACCGGGGCCAGGTTGGCCCACACGCCGGACTCGAAGGTACGGCGTGCCACGGCTACCGCTGCGTTGGCATCGGCTTCGTCGGTGCTGGCGACGTTCGCCAGAAAGCGACCGTCCACGGGGCTGATGCATTCGAACGTGGCGCCGCTGGCAGCTGCGCAATATTGACCGTCGATGAAGGCACGGCTTTCGATGTTGAGGGACTGGAAGCGTTGCTCCCAGTCGCTGCGAGTGATTGTCATGGTTGTGACTCGACGCAGGGAATTGGTGACTGGCGGGCGAACACCGCCAATCAAACTCTGGTAATCCGATCCCCTGTAGGAGTGAGCCTGCTCGCGATAGCGGTGAATCAGTCACCATCACCATTGAATGTGATGACGCAATCGCGAGCAGGCTCACTCCTACAGGGTGGGGTGGTCTTCAGACCGTGTGTAGATACCAGTTGTACTCAAGGTCCGAAATCGAGTTTTCGAACTCGGCCAGTTCGCTTTCCTTGCACGCCACGAACACGTCGATGTACAGCGGGTCGATGTACTTGGCCATGACTTCGCTGTCGTCCAGCTCGCGCAATGCATCGCGCAGGTTGTTCGGCAGGCTTTGCTCGTTCTGCTCGTAGCTGTTGCCTTCTACTGGCGCGCCCGGTTCGATCTGGTTGGTCAGACCGTGGTGCACACCGGCCAGGACCGAAGCCATGAGCAGGTACGGGTTGGCGTCGGCGCCGGCTACACGATGCTCGATGCGCACGGAGTCCGGCGAACCGGTCGGCACACGCACAGCCACGGTGCGGTTGTCGATGCCCCAGCTCGGCGAGTTCGGCACGTAAAACTGTGCGCCGAAACGGCGGTACGAGTTGACGTTCGGGCAAAGGAACGCCATCTGCGCCGGCAGGGTCTCGAGCACACCGCCGATCGCGTGTCGCAGCGCGGCGTTCTGCTCGGGATCCTCGCTGGCAAAGATGTTGTTGCCTTCTTTGTCGAGAATCGAAATGTGCACGTGCAGACCGTTACCTGCCTGGCCCGGATACGGCTTGGCCATGAAGGTGGTGTCCATCTCGTGGTCGTAGGCGATGTTTTTCACCAGACGCTTGAGCAGCACTGCGTAATCGCAGGCCTTTATAGGGTCGGACACGTGATGCAGGTTGACTTCGAATTGCGCCGGGGCGCTTTCCTTGACGATGGCGTCAGCCGGGATGCCCTGCTCTTTCGCGCCTTCGAGGATGTCTTGCAGGCAATCGACGTATTCGTCGAGGTCGTCGATCAGGTACACCTGGGTCGACATTGGACGCTTGCCGGAAACCGGCGAACGTGGCGATTGCGGACGACCGTTCACGTTGTCCTGGTCGATCAGGTAGAACTCCAGTTCGAACGCGGCGCAGATGGTCAGGCCCATGTCGTCGAACTTGCGCACCACATTGGCCAGCACTTCCCGCGGATCGGCGAAGAACGGCTGGCCTTCCAGTTCGTGCATGGTCATCAGCAGTTGTGCAGTCGGGCGCTTTTGCCACGGCTCGATGCTCAGGGTTCCTGGGATTGGGTAGCAGATCCGGTCGGAGTCGCCGATGTCCAGACCCAGGCCGGTGCTTTCCACCGTAGAACCATTGATGTCCAGAGCAAACAGAGACGCCGGCAGGTTAATGCCCTTTTCGTAAACCTTGTGGAGACTGGTGCGTTCGATGCGCTTGCCGCGCACCACACCGTTCATATCCGCAATCAGAAGGTCGACGTACAAAACCTCAGGATATTTCTTAAGGAATGCGTTTGCTTCGTTGAGTTGAACGGTACGCAGAGGGACCGACATGATGCACCTATTTAGCTGTTAATTATTATGTTCACTGCCCTTTCACGTAGCCAGTCAATCCGAAAGGCAAAGTGAAGTCAATAGCGAACACTCAGCCGTTCAGCGTTTATTTTAGGGCCTCTCAGGAGGACGAGAGTGCCACATCAGCCGCCAAACGCCCGTAAATCCCGAAGATCTGACGTGCGGCGTTTAGAATTTTTTACATGAGAGTTGTTAATTAAAATCAACAAGGCTAAGCTCCAGAAAAGCTCGTTCAAGTGTGAAACTTCGAGGTGATAAAAATGGCACTCAAGCCATTGATCGGCGTTACTGCCTGCGTCAAACAGATTGGCCTGCACCCCTGCCATGTCAGCGGCGACAAGTACTTGCGTGCTGTCAGCGTTGCGGCGCTGGGGCTGCCCGTCGTTATTCCTTCCTTAGGCGACCTGACTGAAATCGATGACCTGCTGGGGCAGCTCGACGGTCTGTTGCTGACCGGTTCGCCATCGAATGTGGAACCCTTCCACTATCAAGGCCCCGACAGCGCTCCCGGCACCGAACACGATCCCCAGCGGGATCGCACCACCCTTCCCCTGATTCGCGCGGCCATCGCCGCAGGCGTTCCAGTGCTTGGCATCTGCCGCGGCTTTCAGGAGATGAACGTGGCGTTCGGTGGCAGCCTGCATCAGAAGGTTCATGAGCTCCAAGGCTTGCTCGATCACCGCGAAGCCAACCATCCGGATCTGGCCGTGCAATACGCACCCGCTCATGCGGTGAACGTGCAGCCCGGCGGTGTATTCGAAGCGCTGGATCTGCCACCGGTGTTCCAGGTCAATTCGATTCACAGCCAAGGCATCGACCGACTGGCCCCCGGCCTGCGCGCCGAGGCCGTCGCTCCCGATGGCTTGATCGAGGCGGTCTCGGTCGAGCAGAGCAAGGCCTTTGCCCTCGGCGTGCAATGGCACCCGGAATGGCAGGTCCTGGACAACCCGCCCTACTTGAGCATTTTCCAGGCGTTCGGCGAAGCGTGCCGGCAACGGGCGGCGCTGCGGAATTCGCGCTGACGTAACACACGAACAATCCATTTACTGCCCCCGTGAGTCAGTCGGGCGTGCCTTTGTGCGTCCGGCCCTCACGACAACAACACACTGCAATAACAACAAGTACCGCAGCCAGGAAGGCGGCACCGGATAAACCCGGAGTGGGAAACGCAATTCCCTGTAGGAGCGAGCATGCTCGCGATGGATGTCCGGACACCGCGGACATTCAAACTGCCAGCGTTATCGTTGGCGACCATCGCGAGCGTGCTCGCTCCTACAGAAGAAGCCGCGTCGACCTTGAAGCCCCGGGTTTGCAATCAACTATTAAGTCAGGCCGCGTTGGCCCGACGACTGAAACCTGTTGGGAGTTTCACATGGCAAACGCCTCCAGCATCTACAGGAAGGCTCTTGAAGGTCACCAGGCACCGAAAAAGGTGTTGGTGAAAGTCGATCGCGTTACCAAGAAGTTCGACGAAACCACCGCCGTGGACGATGTGTCCCTGGAAATTCATCAGGGCGAAATCTTCGCCCTGCTCGGTGGCTCCGGTTCCGGTAAATCGACGCTGCTGCGCATGCTCGCCGGCTTCGAGCGTCCGACCGAAGGCCGGATCCTGCTCGACGGCGTCGACATCACCGACATGCCGCCGTACGAACGGCCGATCAACATGATGTTCCAGTCCTACGCCCTGTTCCCGCACATGACCGTGGCGCAGAACATCGCCTTCGGCCTCAAGCAGGACCGTTTGCCCGCGGCCGAAATCGACGCCCGCGTCCAGGAGATGCTGCGTCTGGTACACATGACCCAATACGCCAAGCGCAAACCCCATCAGTTGTCCGGCGGCCAGCGTCAGCGCGTGGCCCTGGCCCGCTCCCTGGCAAAACGTCCGAAACTGCTGTTGCTCGACGAACCGATGGGCGCGCTGGATAAAAAGCTGCGTTCGCAGATGCAGCTGGAACTGGTCGAGATCATCGAACGCGTCGGCGTAACCTGCGTGATGGTGACCCACGATCAGGAAGAGGCCATGACCATGGCCGAACGCATTGCGATCATGCACCTCGGCTGGATCGCGCAGATCGGTAGCCCGGTGGACATCTACGAGGCACCGGTCAGCCGCATGGTCTGCGAGTTCATCGGCAACGTGAACGCCTTCGATGGCACGGTGGTGGAAGACCTGGAAGGTCACGCGATCATTCACAGCCCGGACCTGGAGCAGAAGATCTACGTCGGTCACGGCGTCAGCACCTCGGTGCAGGACAAGTCGATCACCTACGCGATCCGTCCGGAAAAATTGCTGGTCAGCACCACCAAACCCGACGCCCGCTACAACTGGTCCAGCGGCAAGGTACATGACATCGCCTACCTCGGCGGTCACTCGGTATTCTACGTCGAACTGCCTGGCGGCAAAGTCGTGCAATCGTTCATGGCCAACGCCGAACGCCGTGGTGCGCGTCCGACCTGGAACGATCAGGTCTACGTGTGGTGGGAAGACGACAGCGGCGTGGTACTGCGCGCATGAGAACCTTCAATCAGCAATTCCTGCGCCTGGTGCCCAGCGGTCGAAAGCTCGTCATCGGCATCCCGTTCCTGTGGCTGTGCCTGTTCTTCATGCTGCCGTTCTTTCTGGTGATGAAGATCAGCTTCTCGGAAGCAGCCCTGGCCATTCCGCCCTACTCGGAGATCTACACCTACGCCGAGCAGAAATTCCAGCTGTTCCTCAACATCGGCAACTACACGTTGCTGGGTCAGGATGAGCTTTATCTCTCGGCTTACCTCGGTTCGTTGAAGGTAGCGTTTTTCAGCACGTTGATGTGCCTGGTGCTCGGCTTTCCGATGGCCTACGCCATCACCAAGGCGAGCAAGGAAGCGCAAAACGTCTTGATGCTGCTGATCATGATGCCGACCTGGACCGCAATCCTGATCCGCGTTTATGCGTGGATGGGCATTATCAGCAACAACGGTCTGCTCAATGCGTTCCTGATGTGGACCGGGTTGATTTCGCACCCGATCGAGATCCTCAACACCAACACCGCCGTCTACATCGGGGTGGTCTACGCGTACTTGCCGTTCATGGTGCTGCCGTTGTACGCCAACCTGGTCAAGCACGATGGCAGCCTGCTGGAAGCGGCATCCGACCTGGGTTCGAGCACCTTCAACAGCTTCTGGAAAATCACCGTGCCGCTGGCCAAGAACGGGATCATCGCCGGCTGCATGCTGGTGTTCATTCCAGTGGTCGGCGAGTTCGTGATTCCGGAACTGCTGGGTGGTCCGGAGACGCTGATGATCGGTCGCGTGCTGTGGCAAGAGTTCTTCAATAACCGCGACTGGCCGGTGGCGTCTGCCCTGGCGGTGGTGATGCTGTTGATCCTGATTGTGCCGATTCTGCTGTTCAACCGCAGCCAGGCCAAAGAGATGGAGGCACGGGGATGAAACGTTTCGGCTTTTCAAAAATGATGCTGGTATTCGGCCTGTCGTTTATCTACTTGCCGATGCTGATTCTGGTCATCTACTCGTTCAACGCCTCCAAGCTGGTGACGGTCTGGGGTGGCTGGTCGTTCAAGTGGTACGCCGGCCTGCTCGACAACACGCAACTGATGGGCTCGGTGGGGCGCTCGCTGGAAATCGCCTGTTACACGGCGGTTGCCGCGGTGGCACTGGGGACGCTGGCGGCGTTCGTGCTGACCCGGGTTACCCGCTTCAAGGGTCGTACGTTGTTCGGTGGCCTGGTCACCGCGCCGCTGGTGATGCCGGAAGTGATCACCGGTCTGTCGCTGTTGCTGCTGTTCGTGGCCATGGCGCAACTGATCGGCTGGCCGATGGAACGCGGCATCGTGACGATCTGGATCGCTCACACCACGTTCTGTGCGGCGTATGTGGCGGTGGTGGTGTCGGCGCGCTTGCGTGAGCTGGATCTGTCCATCGAAGAAGCGGCGATGGACCTCGGTGCCAAGCCGTTCAAAGTGTTTTTCCTGATCACCATCCCAATGATCGCACCGTCACTGGCGGCTGGCGGCATGATGTCCTTCGCCCTGTCGCTGGATGACCTGGTACTGGCGAGCTTCGTTTCCGGTCCGGGTTCCACGACCCTGCCGATGGAAGTGTTCTCGGCGGTGCGTCTGGGCGTGAAGCCGGAGATCAATGCCGTGGCCAGCCTGATTTTGCTGGCGGTGTCGATCGTGACCTTCATGGTCTGGTACTTCAGTCGCCGTGCCGAAGTCAGCCGCAAGCGGGCGATCCAGGAAGCCATGGACCAGACAGCGAGCGAATCCTGGCAACAACCTAAAAAGCAAATGCTCGAAGCAACGGCCTAGTGCCTACCTGTAGGAGCGAGCCTGTCGAAGCGTCGAACCGTCGCGATGGACGTTAACGATGACGTGGACTGGCAGAATTAACGCGTCGTCCTTGAGTTTTTCGCGAGCAGGCTCGCTCCTACAAAAGAGCGAATAAAAAGAGAATGGAGTTGTACCGATGAAAATGTTTGGCAGGACTCTGCTGACACTGTCCTTAATGGGCGCGATCGCTACTGGCGCCCAGGCCAATGACAAGGTACTGCGCGTCTACAACTGGTCGGATTACATTGCCCCGGACACCGTCAAGAAGTTCGAAGACGAGACCGGGATCCAGGTGACCTACGATGTGTTCGACAGCAACGAAACCCTGGAAGCACGCCTGCTGGCAGGCAAATCCGGCTATGACATCGTCGTGCCGTCCAACAGTTTCCTGGCCAAGCAAGTCAAGGCCGGTGTCTACCAGGAACTGGACAAGTCGAAGCTGACTAACTGGAAAAACCTCAACCCGGTGCTGCTGAAAAACGCATCCGCCAGCGACCCCGGCAACGCCCACGCCTTCCCGTACATGTGGGGCTCGATCGGTATCGGTTTCAACCCGGACAAGGTCAAGGAAGTGCTCGGCGCGAACGCCCCGACCAACTCCTGGGACTTGCTGTTCAAACCGGAAAACGCTGAAAAACTCAAAGCCTGTGGCATCAGTTTCCTTGATTCGCCGACCGAGATGCTCCCGGCCGCCCTGCACTACCTGGGCTACCCGGCGAACGATCAGGACAAGCGACACATCAGCGAGGCCGAAGCGCTGTTCATGAAGATTCGCCCGTCGGTGGCGTACTTCCATTCGTCGAAATACATCTCCGACCTGGCCAACGGCAACATCTGCGTGGCCGTCGGTTACTCCGGCGACGTGCTGCAGGCCAAGGCCCGCGCTCAGGAAGCCGGGGACAAGGTGAAGATCGACTACAGCATCCCGAAAGAAGGGGCCGGCAGTTTCTACGACATGGTCGCCATCCCGCGCGATGCCGCCAACGTCGAGAACGCCTACCTGTTCATGAACTTCCTGATGCGCCCGGACATCATCGCCGAGATCACCAACAGCATCGGCTACAGCAACGCCAACTCGGCGGCTACGCCGTTGGTGGATGAAGCGATTCGCAACGATCCGGGGTCGTACCCATCGCAGGAGGTGATGGCGACCTTGTATGCGATTCCGGATATGCCGATTGGTGTGCAACGGGTGATGACCCGGGGCTGGACCAAGGTGAAACTCGGCAAATAGCCGCGAAATGATCGTTCCCACGCTCTGCGTGGGAATGCAGCCCGGGACGCTCTGCGTCCCTTTCGAGAGCTGGAACGCGGAGCGTCCCTTGAGGCATTCCCACGCGGAGCGTAGGAACGATCATTATCACCGCACAAACTTTTTCCGTTCATGCAGCGCCTTACCACCGCTGCACTCACCTGGCTCCTCGGTTAAGGTGAAGTTTGGCGCCCTCGGGCGCCTTTTTTGTTTGAGCTTATGCCGTTCCCAGCGGCCAGGAAGCCAGGGCCCGGTAGCGGCCCTTGTGCGATTCGAACAGGGTGAAGCGATCGGCCCGCAGGAAAAACTCCGGTAGCGTGGCGGACTCGGGAGCCGGTGCGCGAAAGTCGCGGGCCAGGGTCAGGTGTGGTCGAAATTCCCGTGGAGCATCTTCAAGCGCAAACGGCAACAAGGCCTGCTCCAGGTCGTACACCAACCGCAACAATGGCGGCGGCGCCTGCTCCGGTGCCAATACCAATACCCCTGCCCTGCGCCAGACATCCAGCCGATCCAGCACGACGGTCAAACGCTCGCCCGACGTGCGGACAGATGCGGCAGCCTCGCAGATATCGGCAATTTGCGCCGCACCAACCGAACCCAGAAATTTGAGGGTCAGGTGAAAATTTTCCGCCGGCACCGGGCGTCCGCTGCGCAGTTGCAGGGCGCTGCGCCAATGGGCGATGGCCTTGCGTTGCTCTGGTGCGCAATCCAGAGCAAAAAACAGTCGTTTGAACGGTTCGCGGGATTCGTCGCTCATTCGTGGCACCTCCTGACATCCAAGTTATAGTTCATGCAAACGATTGAACTGGAGGGGGCCATGCGAGAAATCATCAGCAAAGAGCCATGGTGGGCCGTGCCACCGAAACCCGGTCAAGATGAGTCCGAGCTCGAATGGGGCTGGCTGGTTCACTACAACGAAGGTGAGCCGCGTTTCGAGTTCGTCAAGCAGCGGCCGACTGACAGCGAGATTCGCAATCGCAAGAGCTGCAGGATCACACCGACACCAGAGTGAGCCTGCAGAGGCTGCTCAAGCCTTCACGATGATTTCAAAGCCGCCGAAGATCATCCGTTGGCCGTCGAACGGCATGGGATTGACGTCCGGCTTCATCCTCGGGTCGGCCATCATTTTTTCCATCGCTGCGTCACTGGTGGCCTTGTCCGGCCAGATGAGCCAGCCAAATACCACGGTTTCATCTTCCTTGCGCTTCACGGCCATGGGGAATGAGGTCACCTTGCCATCGGGTACATCATGACCCCAGCACTCGACCACACTCAGTGCACCGTTTTCCTTGAAAAGCGCGGCGGTGATCTCGGCGTGTTTCTTGAATTTTTCGCGGTTGGCGGTGGGCACCGCGGCGACAAAAGCATTCACATAAGACATGAGTGTTCACCTGCTTCGTAGGTAGATGCGTTCATGGGGTGATCTGCTGGTTAGTCGATTGGCTCGGGTGCAATTCGACATCACCGGCATCCAGACCGACCGGCGGTTGCGCGCTGCTGGCCAGGTTGCCTTCGATCTGTGCCGCCATGTACAAGGTCCCGGCCATCACTCCGGTAGTCGGGTTCTGCACCAGCTTCGTCCAGGCCTTGTCGAACGTGTTGCCCAGGCTGCTGCGAATCAGCGCTTCGCTGTCCGGCCGGTCGGCGGCCTGAATCAACGCTCGAATCCCTGCGACCCCGACGGTAATCAATCCTCCCGCCAGTTTCCCGGCGGCCGCCGCCACGGCACCGGCCGCCCCGCGCGGGGCCATTTCGGCTTCCATTCGTTGGCTGGCGCGCCTGGCCACCGGCGCCATGGCGGTGTCGGTGGAGCCGACGCCCTTGTCGCCACCGGCCTGGTGGATTTTGTCGACCAGCGCGGCGTACGCCGGCAGAGTACTCAGCGATTCGCTGCGCACCACCTGATAAAGCGAGGCGTCCCGGGCAGGTGGAGGCCCGAGGGCAATGGCGGGGATTTTCTGGATGCGGCCATTGAGCTGAGCCATCGGCACGCCGTGGCGCTGGGAGATTTTCTGCAGCTCTTCCTTGAGGATGTCCACGTAGAAGGCAGCCGCCAGGCTGAGAATCGCATCAGGATCAATCTCCACCGCCACCGGAGCCAGCACTTTTTCCCGGTATTTTTCCAGCAGATAAGCGGCCAGGCGTTTTTCCGAAGCATCCTGTTCACCCTTGGCACTGATGGTGTACCAACTGACTTTCATCGAAAGCCATTCCTGGGTCCAGTAGCTGCTGAACCAGGGTATGAAGTTTTCTTCGGTCAGTTCATAGACCCGCGTACGCCAGTAGTCCATGGCACCGCGGGCGTAGATCCTGGTCTGCTCGGTGGCTGATTGCGACGCCTCGATCATTTCCCGATCCACCTGCTGCCACACGCTTGGCGCCACCATGACCTGCGGTGTTTCCACCGGCGCGCGCGGGGTCGTGGCGCATCCCGCCAACACCACCAGCACGGCGACGATCAGCGAACGCAGGTTCAAGATCGTGGTTTCCTGAATTTTGCGCCGAGCCGAATGTTCGGCGCTTGAAAGGCCCTGAATTGAGTATAGGTGGCGGTCGTTGCCCATTCGGGTCTGATGGTGATCCTGAGGCCGTCTTCGCGGGCAAGCCTCGCTCCTACAGATGCAGTGTCGTTATAGATACTGTAGGAGCGAGGCTTGCCCGCGAAGAGGCCCGAAAGACCACCACAAAACCGACCATCACTTGCATCGATATTCACAATCGCCACGATTGCCTTCCGCCCGCCGACCGTCAGCGTAGGATCAATATCAACCCAACACGAAACCTGTAGCGGAGGGTCGAATCATGCTAATCCATCTCCTGACCTGTCTGGCCCTGACGGCCTTCACGTTGAGCGTATTTGCCTGGTTCGTCCTCACCGAGGAGCGCACGTCATGATCAACGAAGTCACCCTGTCCGTGAGCTTTCCGGTGTTCGGCAACAACTACTACTCGCAGCAATTCGAGTCTCGTAAAGTGTTGACCCTGATGTTCGACAAAAAATTCGAAGCATTGCTGATTCCGGCAGCTGGTCATCACTTCAACAACGAAGTGGTCGGGCTCAACGATCAGTTTCGCTTCCTCAACGATGTGCTGGCCGAGCATTTGCTTGAGATCGAGATGGCTCGGACCTCACCCCGTTCGGCGCGCCCCTTCACCTTTTAAGGCGTTGCATCGGGTGCCGCGCAAACCTCGCGCAGGCAGCCACGCAACCAGCGATGCACCGGGTCGGCATCCAGCCGCGGATGCCAGAGCATGGCCACGGGAAATTCCGGCAGGGCCAACGGCAAGGTAAAGCTGCGCATGCCGGTACGCAGATTGGCAGTGTGGCGTTCCGGGACACTGGCGATCAGGTCACTGGATCGGGCCAGCGCCAGCGCGGTGGAGAAGCCCGCAACGATTGTCACGATCTGCCGCTGCAGATCGAACGCCTCCAGCGCATCATCAATTGGCCCCCTGTCCAACCCACGCCTCGAAACACTGATGTGGCTGCCTGCCGCGAAGCGCGCCGGCGTGATCTCGCATTCTGCAAGCACATGCCCCGAACGCACGACGCCGATGAAGCGGTCGCGGAACAAGCCCTGGGTCCGCAGTTCCGGGCCAGCGGCCTTGCCGACTACGCCGGTTTCCAGATCGACCGTACCGTCGCGCAGTGAAGTGCTGTCTTTGTCGGGTTTGTGCACGAAACGCAGGCGCACACCCGGCGCTTGCTCGGCGACACGTGCAATTAAGGCGACGCCGAAGTTTTCGACGAAACCTTCGCTGGTGCGCAAGGTGAAAGTGCGTACCAAGTGTTTGAGATCCGGTTGCTCGGCCGGGCGCAGCACCGCTTGAGCCTCCAGCACAAGCTGACTGACCCGCTCACGCAATTCCAGCGCTCGCGGCGTCGGCACCAGGCCGCGCCCTGCCCTGACCAGCAGCGGATCGCCCGTAGTTTCGCGCAACCGCGCAAGTGCCCGACTCATCGCCGACGGGCTCAGGCGCAAGCGCTTGGCGGCCCGAGCCACGCTGCCCTCGCTTAGCAGGACATCCAGTGTGATCAGCAAGTTGAAATCGGCAGTCATGCAACACCTCGCAGCGTGGTGATATGGCGTCAAGAGCACGTATTAAGTGCAACTGGTGCGTCTTCCGCCATGTTAGGCGCGGGGGTAGCTTTTCGGTAGCTCCAATCGGGAGTCACCAGAAAAGAGGAACAGCATGGATTCCACACAGCAGTCACAGAAAACGGGCATCGGACACTGTCCGTCAGCTGGGTGTTGGCCAGCCTATCGCTGTCGATGCTGCTGTCATCCCTGGGCACCAGCATTGCCAATGTCGGTTTGCCGACGTTGGCCCAGGTGTTCGATGCGTCCTTTCAGCAAGTGCAGTGGATCGTCCTCGCCTATTTGCTGGTCATCACTACCCTGATCGTCAGTGTCGGGCGGCTCGGTGACGTGATGGGTCGGCGGCGTCTGCTGTTATGCGGTATCGCTTTGTTCACGTTGGCTTCGGGCTTGTGCGCACTGGCGCCAACCCTGGGACTGTTGATTGGCGCGAGGGCCCTTCAGGGTCTCGGCGCGGCGATCATGATGGCGCTGACGATGGCGTTTGTGGGCGAGACGGTGGCAAAGGAGAGGACCGGTAGCGCCATGGGATTGCTCGGCACAATGTCGGCCATTGGTACGGCGATGGGACCGTCGCTGGGTGGAGTGCTCATCGCCGGGCTGGGCTGGCGAGCGATTTTCCTGATCACGGTGCCATTGGGCTTGGTGACGCTGCTGCTGGCCTGGCGCTATTTGCCTGCTGATCAGCAGAAGGCAAAAACAGCACGACGGGTTTTCGATCCGCTGGGCACTTTGCTGCTTGCCCTGACGCTCGCCGCCTACGCGTTGGCCATGACCCTTGGACGCGGTCATTTTGGCCGTTTGAACATTGCGTTGCTGTTGACAGCTTGCGTGGGTGTCGGGCTGTTTGTGTGGGTTGAGAAGCGTGTCGCTGCGCCGTTGATCCGACTGGCGATGTTCCATGATCGGCAGCTCAGTGGCAGTCTGGTTATGAGCCTGTTGGTGACCACGGTGATGATGGGCACGCTGGTGGTCGGGCCGTTTTATCTGTCTCAGGCTCTTGGATTAAGCGCCGTCGGGGTCGGGCTGGTGCTGTCGGTCGGACCATTGGTCGCCGCGCTGACCGGCGTGCCTGCGG
>NZ_NKJI01000017.1 GCF_002277815.1 Pseudomonas sp. ERMR1:02 | reverse complement strand
CACAAGGCCGAGGTCTATCCCGAGCAATTGTCCGGCGGGCAGCAACAGCGGGTCGCTATCGCCCGCGCGTTGGCCCAACAACCTAAAGTCATTCTGTTCGACGAGCCGACCTCGGCGCTGGACCCCGAACTGGTGGGTGAAGTACTGGCCGTGATTCGTGAGCTGGCGCAAGAGGGCCGCACCATGATCATGGTGACCCACGAAGTGCGATTCGCCCGGGATGTGGCGGATCGGGTGATTTTCATGGACGGCGGACACATTATCGAGCAAGGGCCTTCGGCGCAGGTTATCGACAACCCCAGTCATGAGCGCACCCGCAGTTTTCTTGGGCGCATGGCCATGGAGGGCGCTTGATGGCGAACTTCGAGGTCTTTTTCGGGCTCCTGCCCCTGTTGTTGAAAGGCGCGCTCACCGCCTGGAAATCGCGTTGTGTAGCTTGCTGCTGGCGAGTGCCGGAGGGGTGGTACTCGCAGTGTTGCTGACGTTCGGTCGGTCACGGGTGTTGCATGGGGCGATCGGCTGTTTCATTGAATGGATGCGCAATGTTCCCGCGCTGGCGCATCTGTTCCTGATCTATTTCGGTCTCTCCTATCTTGGCATCAATTTGCCCGCGTGGCTGGCCGCCATCGTCGGCTTGAGTCTGGTGGGCAGCGCGGTATTGGCCGATATTTTTCGTAGCGGCTTGCAGTCGCTGCATGTCGGTCAGTATGAAGCCGGGCTGGCTGTCGGTCTGAGCCGTATGCAGATTCTGCGCTGCATCCTGTTGCCCCAGGCGCTGCGCGTTACGTTGCCAGCGTTCGCCAACTACGTCACGCAACTGGTCAAGGACACGTCCATCGCCTCGGCCATCGCCGTGCCGGAAATCATGTTCCTGGCGCGCAATCTGGTGACCTCCACCTTCCAGACTTCACTGATCTATTTGGCGGTGATGTGCATCTACGCCGCGATGATTTTGCCGATCGGTGTGGGATTCATTCGGCTCGAACGTCATTTTGGGAGCGCGCGATGATCAGCTTTTTTCAGCAGTACCCGGAGTACTGGAGCGACTGGATCGCTCGCCTGTTGCTCGGTGCACGGATCAGTGCCGAATTGTCCCTGATGGGGTTCGCTCTGGCGGCCATATTGGGTGCGTTGCTGGCCTGGGCGATGAGAAGCCCGAGTGTCCTCCTCAAACGTTCGGCCGCGTACTTTATTCAGAGCATGCGCGCCGTACCTCTTTTGGCGTTGTTGCTGGCCCTGTATTTCGCGTTGCCCAGCTTGGGGTTGACGTTGTCCGGCTATTGGGCCGGGGTCATCGGTCTGGGGTTGCAGGGCGCCGCTTACGTCGCAGAAATCCTGCGTGGCAGCCTGGACTCGCTGCATCGCGGCCAGCGAGAGGCTGCCATCGCCATCGGACTGACACCGCTTAAAGCGTTTACGTCGGTCATCCTGCCGCAAGCGATTCGCGGCATGTTGCCGCCACTGCTTAACGCCTATGTGTCGATCCTCAAGGACAGCTCGTTGTGCGCCCTGATCGCCACTGATGAGCTGATGCTGGCTGCGCGGGCCATCGCTTCGGAAACCTTCCTGCCCATGCATGTCTTTCTGCTGGTAGGGCTGTTCTATTTTGTTATCGCTTTCCCCCTTTCAATGCTGTCGCGTGTGCTTGAAAAGCACTTTTCACGCGGGCGCAAAACCCTGCGAGGTTGAATACATGAGCACCCTGGATCAAGTTACTTTCCACAGTATTGCCCAGTTGCAGCAGGCGCTGGATGCGGGATCGCTGACTAGCGAAGCGCTGGTTCGGGCGCAACTGGCACGCATCGAGCACTTTGACGAGCAGCTCAATGCCTATGTCGAGGCCTATCCCGCGCGAGCTCTCAGCGCGGCCATCGCCGCGGATCGTCAACGTGCGGCTGGCATACGCCTGGGACCGCTGCATGGCATCCCGCTGGCGATCAAGGACCTGTTTGAGATCGATGGCCAGGCCATCACCGGCGGATCTCTGGCACAGGCACCGCGTGTTTCGAAGTTGACCGCCACCGCAGTGCAACGCCTGGAGCGCGCCGGGGCAATCATTCTTGGTAAGACCCAAACCGTCGAATTCGCTTTCGGTGGCTGGGGCACCAACGCAGTCATGGGCACGCCGTGGAACCCGTGGGACCGCAACGTGCATCATGCTCCGGGTGGCTCAAGCAGCGGCTCGGCAGTGGCCGTGGCCAGTGGGTTGGCAAGCGCTGCGTTGGGCACTGATACGGGTGGCTCGGTGCGGATTCCGGCGGGCATGTGCGGTTTGGTCGGGCTGAAAACCACGCGTGGGCTTATCAGTCGCCATGGCTTGATCGAGCTGTGTCCATCGCTGGATTCGGTGGGGCCTATCACCACACAGTTGAAGATGCGGCGTGGATGCTGGATGCACTGCTGGGCCCGGACCCGCTGGATCCGGTTTCGGCCCAGTCCCCTGTATTCAGCGCCGCTGCCGGTCTCAATCAGTCGGTAGCCGGTTTGCGCATCTGGGTGTTGCCACAGGCCGAACGAGCGCATGTCGCTCCTGGGGTGCTGAAGGCTTACGATTTGGGGCTCGAGCAGTTGGCCGCGTTGGGCATGCAACTGGTCGAGCAACCGCTACCCACGTCGTTGGAGCAGTGCATGCGCATCGCGGGTGGGCTTATGAGCGCCGAAGGTTATGCCAGTCTGGGGAGCTTGTTCGAGCGCGACGATCTGCGTTTCGACCCCCATGTTCAACGCCGCGTACTCAGTGGTCGGGCCATCGACGCAGCGTTGTATATCCAGTTGCAAAATCAGCGCCGCGCCGCTCGGCACGCCATGCAGGAGGCCATGACCAACATAGACGCCTGCGCTTTCCCGACCAATGCTATTGGCAGTGTGCCGTTGGATGAGGTCGATGAATATGGCACGCCACTGGCCTTGTTGGGGCGGTTCGCCAACTTGCTGAACCTGTGTTCGGTGGCGCTGCCCATCGGGTTCGATGAAAAGTGCATGCCGGTCTCGATGCAGATTGTAGGTCGGGCATTCGCCGAGCCGCTGATTCTGCGCATCGGCCATGCCTATCAACAGGTCAGCGATTGGCACAGGCAACGGCCTGCGGGCTGGGAGCTGGCGGACACGTCCGAGGCCTGGGGTACATCCGCGTAGCCAGGTCAGCAGGCAGGGCGCCTCGCGGTTGCTTTTGATTCTGTTGACCGAGAAAGCGAGGCGGCCTGACAGCCGACCTGATTTGGTAGATACCCCCGATCCCTTGTAGGAGCTGGCTTGCCAGCGAAGGCGGCCTAGTAGCCGACCTGATTTTTGCGGCTGTACCCGGTTCAGTGTAGGAGCTGGCTTGCCAGCGAAGGCGGCCTACGAGCCGACCTGACTTTCGCGGGTGTACCCGGTTTAAATGTGGGAGTGAGCCTGCTCGCGATGGCGGCCTGACAGCCGACCTGGATTTTGTTGACCGAGTACATATCCATTCCTGCGGTAACGACCACTGATGGTTCCGCCCTGACGGCGGGTCACTTGGAAGAGCCCCAAGTAACCAAGGGCTCTTGCCCCTGTCGTTCGGTGCCTCGCTGTGGCTCGGCATGCCCTCGCTCCGGTCCTGCTCCGTGGGCCCGCCGCGATCGGCCATCCTTGGCCGTGCGCGGCTAACCCGGCATCCATGCCGGGTTACCCACTGCGCAGAACCTGCGCTCGGCCTCTCGATGGGGCAAGAAAATCAAAAGCCAGATCAACAGCCAAAGCGAGGCGGCCTACGAGCCGACCTGACTTTCGCGGGTGTACCCGGTTTAAATGTGG
The DNA here is from genome assembly GCF_002277815.1 of Pseudomonas sp. ERMR1:02. Classification (GTDB taxonomy): domain Bacteria; phylum Pseudomonadota; class Gammaproteobacteria; order Pseudomonadales; family Pseudomonadaceae; genus Aquipseudomonas. The sequence continues at coordinate 108,899 of NZ_NKJI01000017.1, read as the reverse complement.
GAGTGAGCCTGCTCGCGAAGGCGGCCTCATAGCCGACCTATCTTTTGTTGACTGCATACATATCCATTCCTGCGGTAACGGCCACTTATGGTTCCGCCCTGACGGCGGGTCACTTGGAACAGCCCCAAGTAACCAAGGGCTCTTGCCCCTTTCGTTCGGTGCCTCGCTAAGGCTCGGCATGCCCTCGCTCCGGTCCTGCTCCGTGGGCCCGCCGCGATCGGCCATCCCTGGCCGTGCGCGGCTAACCCGGCATCCATGCCGGGTTGCCCACTGCGCAGAACCTGCGCTCGGCCTCTCGAGGGGGCAAGAAAATCAAAAGCCAGATCAACAGCCAAAGCGAGGCGGCCTGACAGCCGACCTGATTTTGTAGATACCCCGATCCCCTGTAGGAGCTGGCTTGCCAGCGAAGGCGGCCTACGAGCCGACCTGACTTTCGCGGGTGTACCCGGTTTAAATGTGGGAGTGAGCCTGCTCGCGAAGGCGGCCTCATAGCCGACCTATCTTTTGTTGACTGCATACATATCCATTCCTGCGGTAACGGCCACTAATGGTCCGCCCTGACGGCGAGTCACTTGCCGGCTAAATTTGCCAACCCTTTTGTTTTCGGATGTACACAAACCATAAGAAAAACCGCGACCCGTCCTCAGGGGTAGCGGTTGAATCTCAGGAGATCAGCCCTATTCTCGGTGGCTGTATTCCTTTTTCTGAACGTTCTCTGGCATTGAGACAATCACATTGGCAACCGGTCTGATAGTGCTTTCAGAGGATGCACCTCCAAGGGCATGAACAGAGATGCCACTCTCTCCGGTAGTACCCAAAAATACGGATCCTCCGCCATCCAGATTAATAGTTGAACTATCATTATGTCGTCCGGTTAAACGCCCCCCAGGCAATGACTCCATACCTGCACTTGTCAACATTTGCCATTCGCTCATGCTAGCGCCTGCACTTCTGTCGCCATTGGAAACTAATGCATGCATAACGGTATCGTCTGCGCCAGTGTCAGATGAATATACGGTACTGATAGCTGCTCGTTCGTTGAAACCACTAGAATGCGTTAATGCGCCTGCATACTTGTTTAGCGGATTTTCCTTTCCGTCCAGATAGTATTTCATCCGGTCGTCGTCGGGGAGTGCAATTTGTTCGCCGTTTAGAGCCAGTACAGGGCCGCTTGTCAGAACTGTTTGGTCATCAATTACTATCTGTCCGTATTCATCTTTCCAAAGATCTGGGACTGGAGCGCTGTCACTGCGGCTCAATGTTTTGCCAATAGGAGAGCCGATGCTCAATATGCTTTCGTTATCGGAAACTAATCCTTCTTTATGAACAAAATATCCACCATTGATAATAGCTGCGCCCTGTGAGGCTTGCTTTGCCAGATGTATAGGGGATTCAGGCGTAGCACTGTTTTTTGTGCCAATTACACAAGTGGATTGGCCGCCGCCCATGATATGCATACGAACGTAAGTTGCGCCGGGTTTCAATAGAGACTGTATCTGCCCTAGTGGGTGCGATTTTTTTTGAGAGGTGTTATCTGGCGGCCGGCGAATAGTGGTTTTTATTATGCCGGGTGCGACAGAGTCGACAGATACCTGGCGGCGGGTTTGAAATCCTTGAAAAGCAGCGAGTAGTTTTCTTGTACCTTGGTAGTGAATGCAGCATTTAAATCCGTGGCTGTGTGGATTTTTTTCGGGGTTTTAATTACGCTTAGAGTGTGCGGGGTGTTGGATGTATTAGTTATTATGCTGTGTGCTCGTAAAAGGTTTGAGTTTTGTTCAGCTTGAATTGAGTGGTTGGTCGGAGTCAGGTGGTTTGCTACTTTCATTTTAATAATCCGAGACTTGATAGTTGGCATTTTTGCTCGAAATGGTTTCCTGGGTTGTTATAAAACGCTCATGTCCTGTGACGGGGTTAACTCTACGGGTCGCTTTACTGTGTAATTCATGATGGGTGAGCTATGCGCTGCGAAAGCTCCTCTGCCCGACAGCCGATCTGACATTTGCAGATATACCGTTCTCCGATGGGAGCTGGCTTGCCAGCGAAGACGGCCTAAAAGCCGACCTGACTTCACGGATGTACCCAATTCAAATGTAGGAGCTGGCTTGCCAGCGAAGGCGGCCTACAAGCCGACCTGACTCTCGGGGATGTACCCAATTCAAATGTAGGAGCTGGAAAACCAGCACTGTCTATGACGAAAAGGCTTACTTGCAGGCCTTAACGCAGCGCGGATCAACGTTGGTAGAGACGCCGATGGAGGTCGTCACAGGTTGACGGACAGGCTCAGGGCGTGGTGGGGCAAGAAAATCAAAAGCCAGATCAAAAGCCAAAGCGAGGCGGCCTGACAGCCGACCTGATTTTGTAGCTACTCCCGATCCCCTGTGGAGCTGGCTTGTCGGGTCGCCGCATCGCAGCGAAGGCGGCCTGACAGCCAGCCTGAATTTGAAGGATGTATCCCGTCCCTGTAGGAGCTGACTTGCTGGCCACAGCGGAGCATCAATCAACATGGATGGCGCCTGACACACCGCTTTCGCCAGCAAGCCGGCTCCTACAGGTCAGAGGTTGCTGATCCTTAACGGACTGGCATCAGGGCTTGCCGGCGATGGCGGCCTGACAGCCGACCAATCTCTCTTGGTTGTAGGAGTCGGATGTAGGACCAGGAGCAAGGCTACATCACCTTGCGTCACTGCCTACAACTACGCCAGAATCCGCCGGCTTGTGCGCCTTGGCCCTGGTCTCTATCGTTTTCGTGTCGCTGCAAATTCAGCGAACGGGTTTAGCAGCTCAGTAAATTTCAAGGCACGCCAATGTCGCCTGTTGATCGGCCCACGCAATTTTTGCGTCGAAGCCTTCGTTATGGTGACTGTGCGTGGGGCACTTCGGTGCGCCGGGTTCCTTGATCCCTGGTCTGCTAACCCGCGTACAGTCGCCACCCTTTCCGTTTAGCAGCGATGTGTGGCGGCTCCATTGATCAAGGAGCTTTAACCATGCCAAAACCCACCCCCAATCCCCCCGAATCACCAAGCAAAAACACCACACCAAATCCCGGTCACGAACTCCACCTAAAACCCGCCATCCTCAAATCCACCGCCCCCCACAACCCCAGCACCATGTTCCTCGTCGCCCCGGACATCAGGACCGAAGACCTGCTAGCCCACGCCTGCGAATCCCTGGCATCCGCCAGTGTCATGGCCAGCGATTTCGCGACGTTTCTGGACGGGCCACAGCGCAGCACTATGTTGGGTATCCAGCAGGTGATCATGCTGGCGGATCTGGCGGTGAATCGGGCGCTGGATAACCTCGATCCGCAGGGTTGACAGCGTAATCGTTCTTCGCGAACAGGCTCGCTCCTACAGGGGACAACGCGCATCCACCGCAATCAGGTCGGCTGTCAGGCCGCCTCGAGTGCTTTGGATCTGGTTTTTGATCTTGATCTTCTTGCCCCCTCGAGAGGCCGAGTGGAGGTTCTGCGCAGTGGCTAACCCGGCATGGATGCCGGGTTAGCCGCGCACGGCCAGGGATGGCCGATCGCGGCGGGCCCACGGAGCAGGACCGGAGCGAGGGCATGCCGAGCCACAGCGAGGCACCGAACGACAGGGGCAAGAGCCCTTGGTTACTTGGGGCTCTTCCAAGTGACTCGCTGTAAGAGCGAAACCAATAGAGGCCGTTACCGCAGGAATGGATATGTACACCCTCAAAAAACACGTCGCCTGACACGCAGCCTTCGCGAGCAGGCTCGCTCCTACAGTGGATCTACGCCGTAGGCGAAATCCTTGTCTCATGGAGATCAAATGTGTGCGAGCCAGCTCGCGAAGACGACCTGATAGACAATAGAAGCTTTGTATACAGCCATAAAAAAACCGCGACCCTCCCTCAAGAGCCGCGGTTTTTCTCTGCCGCGCGATTATCGCTGCATCACTGTTGCCTGGTTGGCGTCACCAAACTGTTGAATGTTAGCCGTCTGAGTCATCCCACTCTGGTCAACACTGGCAATGTTGCCAGTACCACCCTGGGTCACGTAGGCCACGTTCATGGTGTCAGCCTGTTTGACGGTGATCATGTTGTCGTCGCCATACAGCTGCGTGGTGTAAGCCTGGTTTCCGGTGCCTTCCTGGTTGTACTCGGTGCTGTTGCCGTAGCCGTTGGTGGTGCCCTGGGCCAGGTTGGTGGTGCCGCGCTGGTCGGAGATCAGGATGTTGTCGGTGCCGTTCTGGTCGAAGTACAGCTCGTTGTAGGAATCAGCCTGGCTGACCGTGGTTTTGTTGCCGTAGCCAGTCTGGTTGGTGGTCATGATTTGGCCGACGCCATCTTGTTTGAAGCTGGCGACGTTGCCGTCGCCGTTCTGGTTGACGGTGGCGAGTTGGTTGTAGCCGAACTGGCCGCCCAGCTGCGGGCCTTTCCAGTTGCTGGCATAGACCTTGTTGTCGTTACCCACCGAGGTGGCGTTGATGACCTGGCTGTCGCCGCTCTGGTAGGTGAAGTGCACGTTGCCGTTGCCCTGTTGATAGAGCGTGACGGTGGAGGCGAGGGACTGGAACTGGTCGGCGTAGATGGCGTTGAGGTCGCCTACTTGCAGCACATTGGCCACGTTGTTTTCGCCAAAGCTTTGATCGACGATGGTTTCGTTGGCGCCGCCGTACTGATTGATGGTGGCCTGAGCGTTGACTTGGGTGTCTTGCCAGACTTCGGTGCCGTTGCCATCGCCGTACTGGTTGATGGTCAGGTTGCCACCTTCGCTGTAGCGCTGGTCGCCGTAGGCATAGTTGTTGGTGCCGGACTGGTTGATGTCGATCTGGCCGCTCATTTGGCCGATCTGTTCGGCGGTGGCGTAGTTGGTGTCACCGTACTGGATGATCACGGCGTTGTTGGTCGTACCTAACTGGATCTGTTCGATGTTGGCATTGTTGTCGTTACCGTACTGGTAGGTCTTGCCCCAAGTGCTGTCCTGACTGTCCTGATAGACGAACGAGAAGTTGCCGCTGCCTTCCTGTTGCTGCAGGACTTCGCCATAGCCGACACCAATGGACTGGCTGGCGTGGCTGGTGTTGTAGCTGCCGATCTGGTTTTGGGTGATGGTGCTGTTGTCTTCGGACAGTTGCTCGGCGTAGCCGGCGTTGTAGTTGCCGATCTGGGTCTGGGTGATGGTGCTGGTGGCGGTGTCTTGCACGGCGGCCGCGTCGTTGCCCTCGCCCAGTTGCTGCTGGGTGGCGGTGCTGTACGGTGCGTAGCTCTGCTTCACATCGGCGATGTTGGCGGTACCGGACTGGTTTTGAATGGATACGCTGTCATCGGCCAATGCCTGGATGCTGACAACAACCAGGATGGCGGCGGTAAGGGGCGTCAGTTTGAACATGATGAAACCTCCAAGGAGTGCAGTGCTTTAGCGATATTGAGTGACCGATACGCTCATTCCATTTCCTGCCTGGGTCACAGCACTCTGCTGTCCCGTGCCAGCCTGAACGATGTTGGCGTCGTTGTTGTTGCCGTTCTGGGATATCTGCGCGCGGTTGTGGCTGCCGGTCTGGGTGATCGACGCGGCGTTGCCGGAACCTTGCTGGTTGATCAATGCCATCAGGTCGCTGCCCTGTTGCAGGATGTACGCTTCCTGATTGCTGCCCGACTGCACGATCTGGCCGAGCAGCGATTGGCCGTTCTGTTGCACCAGCGCGATGTTGGCCTGGCCGTTCTGGTCGATCAGTGCGTGCTGGCCCACCGGGGGTGGCAGCTCACCGAGGTCGCCACCTGGGCCCAGGTCATCGTTTTCCATCAAATCGTCGGCGCGCACGCCTGCGCTGGTGCAAAGCAGGAACACGCAGAGCAGGGCGGCGGTCGGCTTTTTCATGGCGTCTTCCTTTTCGCAAGAGGCTTGCCCCATTCACTCACCGAGTGAATGGGGCGAGGGCTCAGTTCGAGATCACCTGCACCGTGCGCACGGTGCCTTGGGACGAGGTGATGGTGGCTGTCGGGTTCGCCGACGGAATCACCGTGGTGATGTTGTTCGCCGTGAACCTCCAGCGACCGGTCACCGGCACCGTGGTAGTGCCCAGGGTTTGCAGCCCGGTAGGGGTGGTGACCTGGATGGTGATGGTGTTGCCGGTGGTCACCGATGAGGTCCCTGCAAAGTCCCAGGTGAAGCGGTTGTTGGAGCGTGCCGACACCGTCGCCGTGGTCACCGTGAAGGTTTCCGCAGCAGGCCGTGGCGAGACTTGCACCGTGACCGTGGCCGGCGCCGCCGACACCGCACCGAAGCTGTCCCGGGCGAAGTAGGTGAAGGTCGTGGTGAAGGCCGTGGTGACCGTGGCCGGTGGGGTGTAGGTCAGGACGGTGCCGTTACTGCTGACGGTGCCGCGACCTGCCGGTGGTTGAGTGAAGCTGTTGACGGCCAGAGGCAGGTTGCCTTCCGGATCGGTGTCGTTGGCCAGCACACTGATCGGAATAGCCACACCCAGGGTCGTAACACTGTCAGCGACGGCCGTTGGAGCCCGGTTAGGCGCCACGGTGATGGTCACGGTCGCCGGAGCAACCGAGGCCAGCCCTTTGGCGTCTTGAGCCTTGTAGGTGAAAGTCGTGGTCAGCGGAACGGTGACCACCGCTGGTGGGGTGTAGACAACCGCTGTCGTACCGTTCAGCGCCACGGTGCCCCGGCCGGTGGCCGGTTGGGTCAGCGCGGTGATGGTCAGTGGTGTGTTGCCGTCCGGATCGCTGTCGTTGGCCAGCAGGTTGAGGGTGATTGGTACCCCGAAACTGGTGCTGCCGCTGTCGGCGCGGGCGATCGGCGCCTGGTTCTCACCGGTATTCGGTGCGGTACCGACCACCACCACAGGTTCGACGTCGCTACCGCCGGCGGCGGATTTGACGGTGACGGTGGCCGGTGGCTGCGGCAGATCGGCGACCGTCAGGCGTTGCAGGGTGCCGGATTTGGTCAGGCGTCCGTAGCCCTGGGCGACCATATCCGGCACGACCACTTCATCCGTGGACGTGGCTTCGATCAGTAGGCTGTGATTGCTCCAGTTGTAGCGAGCAGTCTGGATTCTAACCAGGTCGGTGAGTTTGCTTGACGTGGAAGTTGGGCGGGTGGAACCGGCCGGATTGGTGGCGGTGAGCACCACGACCGCTGGCACGGGGCCATTGAACAGACGCCGAGCGAAGAACAACCCGGTGCCGTCACCCACCATGTTGGTCAGGCAAGGCGTAGGCGGTGGGCCTGGCACGAGGGCGATGGATTCGCGGAAGCACAGGGTCGAGCTGGTGTCCGCTTTGCCGAAGACTTCGACCTGGGTGTTGGTGGCGGTGCCCGAGGTGGTGCGCCGGTAGGTTGCACGGCTCAGGTCCACACGTGTTTGAGCACGGTTGTCGAGGACCTTGCCTGCCAGTGTGAACAGGTTGGTCTGGATTGTCCCGGCCGGACCCTGGATGCGAACAAAGTTGGTGTTGTTTGGGCTGCCGGTGACTTGTTCGGTAAGGTTCGGGTCGCCGACGAAGGTTTCGATAGCGCCGGTGTCCGGGTTCACTTCGGTGTAGGGGCCGTTGACGCTGCGCAGGAATGGCCCGATGGCACCGTTCAATGCCCCGCTGAAATTCCCCGACGCACCGATGCCGATGTCTTTGGTGATGTTGATTGCACGACGACCGGGTGTAGTGACGTTCACTGTTTCCACGCCATAAGGGTGGGTAATGGTGTAGGTCCCGGCGACGGGCACGTTTATCCGCATACGAATCCGCGCAAAACTGATTTGATCGCCATCGAGCGGATTTCCACCGGCGAATGCCGCTTCTATCCCGGCCACGTACGCGTCCATTCCGTAGCCGGCGGCGTTGTTGGCAATGGTGGTCTCGGCGAGGAACCAGAAGGCTTCCGGCGGCCAGTTGTCCGGGAACACCATCGGCAGGGTGTCGTCAAAAATGCCCGGTTCCGGCAGCAGGGTGCACATGTAGGCGGGTGGCGTGGCAGCCGCCACCCGCGAGCTGGTGGCTCGGGACTGGCAGAGTTCCATGGACAGCAGATTCTTGTCCTGATACCAGATCGGAAATTTACCCGAGGCAAAGGTGTAGGGTCCGGTGTCGACGGCAGCCAGTTGCGCGAACGCACTGCCGCAAAGCGATAGAGTCAGTCCCAGGGCGTTGAGCGCCAGGCGTGGACAATTGTTCATGATGCCTCCTGATGAGGATCTGGGCATGTGAGCGTTCATTGCACGATGACCACTTTTTCGGTATCGATGCCGCCATTGGATGACGTCACCCGAACCTCGGCCGGTGGAATCGGAGTGACTCCGGTGGACAAGGTTTTCACTAAGGCACTGCCAGCGAGGGTGCCGATGGCGACACCGGTTCCAGAGGTGGCAGTCAGTACCGGTGGCGATGTCTCATCACTGGAGGAGGCCTCGATGGTGATTTGCCCGGTGGTCATGTTGTATTCCGCGCGTGAGATCACCACTAGATCAGTCAGGGGCATGGACAAGGTGGTCGGCGTGCTGGTGGGAATGGCCAAGTGGTTGTCGGCGGTCACCCGTAAAGCGTTTGGCAACGACGGGTTAGTTGAGGACTGGGCGTACCAGCTACCGGTGGTGTCGGCCTCGGTCAGGTTCAACACCGGATTGTTGCTGTCCAGGGTCACTTTGGCCGGTGGTGGCGGGGCCAGGACGAACACGTCCTGCTGGGCTACGGGGGCGCTGCTGCCGGTTTTACGCGAGTAGGTGCTGCGTTGCGCGATCATTGGTGTCGGCCGGGCAACGGTGGACAACTTGCCGGAGACTGCGAAAACAGCCGTGCGCAAGTCCAGGCCGCCCGGCCCTTCGATGCGGATGAAGTTGGTGTTGAACGGACTGCCGGTGACGGCTTCGTTGATGTTCGGGTCGCCGATGAATTGTTCGGCCAGGTGGGTGTCCGGATTGGTTTCTGTGTAGGGGCCGTTAACGCTGCGCAGGAATGGTCCGACGTCACCTTTGAGCGCGCCATCGTAGGTTTTCGGTGCGCCGATGCCGATGTCCCGGGTCATGTTGATCGCCCGTCGTCCGGGGGTATCGACGGTGAAGGCTTCGACACCATAGGGGTGGGTAATGATGTAGGTGCCTGCGGTGGGCACGTCGACGCGAATGCGGATGCGGGCAAAGCTGATCTGGTCGCCCTCCACGGGATCACCGCCACTGAAGGCCGCCTCAATTGCCGAACCGTAGGACAAGTTGACGCCCCGGGCGGCGTCGACGATGGTGCCATCGGCGGTGAACCAGAACGCTTCGTCGGGAAAGTTGTTCGGGAAGGCCAGTGCTTTTGTATCGTCGAAAATGCCGGGGGCCGGTATCAGCGAGCACATGTAAGTGGGTGCGCCCGGAGCACTGGCAACCCTGGAACTGACAGCCTTTGACAGGCACAGGTCAAGGGTCCGGCCATGGGTGTCCTGATACCAGGAAGCGAAGCCGCCGGTAGCTGGCAAGTAGGGTCCGGGTTCTACAGCAAACAGCGCTGCCTGGGCAACGCCTTGGGCCAGAGTGGTCACAGCCAATGCGATCGCGGTCTTGGACAGTAAAGGGTGCATTAGTATTCCCTCTATTAAAGTACCTTTCCCTTGGATATGGGTCAGTGGGCAGGTGTTCGGCAACTCCCATGCCAACCGCCAGAAATGGCAGTGAGAGGCCCGGTACACAGGCGTTCGCCAAACAATGAGAAACCGTCCCCCAATAATGGGAACGGGCCTCTTTCCCCAGGATTGGGGGTAGATGGGGATAAAGGGGCTGGCGGGGAAAGGTGGGTGGGAAGTCACCCGAAGTCGGGCAAGCTGCCAGCAGTGGTCTATAAACCTATAGGGGCAACCGGGACAGAACGTTCATGACCACGCTGGCAAAAACACTCGAGTCCGACAAGGGCGCTATTCGCCTGAGCACGCGCAAAAAGCCGTTCAATCTGCTGCGCTGGTTTTCGCTCATCAGCATGGCGGTGATCGGTACCGTGGCCGTGGCGTTGGGTTCGGTGTCGACCAGGTTCGTGATTACCGAAAGCGTGCAGCGCGATGCGTTGTTGACGTCGCAGTTCATTCAGGCGATCGCCTCCGCCGAGGTGCGCCATGTGGCGATGCCCAACGTGCTGACCATGGGCGAATTGCTCGATCCGCGCAAAGACCGGGACTTTCCCGACGTCGACCCGCTGGCCCTCGCCAACGCCCGAGGCGAATTCCTCGACCACATCGAACACTTGCCGGACGTGATCCTTGCCAACATTTATGCACCCGACCGCATGGTGATCTGGTCGACCAATCCGGCGTTGATGGGCACCACGATCCATGCCGACGAGGACCTCGATCAGGCCTTCGCCAATAAGGCACCGGTGTCAGCCAGTTACCACGATGTGGACAAGACGCGCATGGAGCAAAAGTTCGTCACGCCACCGGAATACATTTTCATTGAAAACTACATTCCCCTGTTCGATGCCGACGGCAAGAACGTCACGGCGATGGTCGAGATCTACAAGGAACCCAAGGACCTGATCAGTCGTATGGAGCGCGGGCTGGTGATGATCTGGCTGGCCACGGCCCTGGGCGGCGGTTTGATTTACTTCGGGTTGTACTGGATCGTGCGCCGTGCGGCGATTCTATTGGCGGCGCAGCAAAAGCAGCTGATTACCAACGAGACCTTTGTCGCCTTGGGCGAGATGTCATCGGCGGTGGCCCACAGTCTGCGCAATCCCCTGGCGACCATTCGCTCCAGCGCCGAACTGGCGCTGGAGTTCGACAATGGCGCCGCGCACAAGAACATCAATGACATCATCGGCCAGGTCGATCGCATGTCGAAGTGGGTACGCGAGTTGCTGCAATCCTTGCGGCCGCTCACTGACGATGCCGAGGCGGTCAATCTGGTGGCGTCGCTCTATGACAGCCTCATGGCCTTCGAACAACAGATTGCCAAGGCCCGGGTCGACGTGGTGTTCGAGCCCAAGGAGACGCCCCTGGTGCTGAGCCAGCAGGTGCAGCTGACGCAAATCCTCAACAGTTTGCTGGCCAATGCACTGGAAGCGATGGACGAAGGCGGGACGCTGGCCATCATCCTGGAGTCGACCGACTCCAGTGGCGTGTGCGTGGTGGTCAGCGATACCGGCAAAGGCATGACCGAAGAACAACGGAAAATGGCGTTCCGGCCGTTTTTCACCACCAAGCAGGGCGGGCTCGGTGTCGGGCTGGTCCTGGTCAAGCGGATCATGGAGCGTTTCAGCGGCGCCGTGGCCCTCGACAGCCGCGAAGGCGAGGGCACTTCTGTCCGTCTGTCGTTTAAGTTGGTTCCCTGAAGTTGGGTGCGAACTTTACCCGCTAGCGGGGGTCATTCCCAGTCGCTGTCCCTGGTTATGGCACATTGATGTTGATAAGCCATTGTTTTGTCGGGTATTAGTACTTTTGTACAAATCAGTTACAGATTTGGCGAGGAATTTGCAAAACCCCCATCACCCCCTTCACGCATACAAGGCGGCAGGTGATGGACAGACAAGCGCGGTATCCCTTCAAGTGGTTGTTAACGCCGTTGAGCGTCGTTCTATCGATGACATTAAGCACTGGGATGTTGCGAGCTAGCCCCATTGACGACGAGCGACAGCCAGAGCCGTCCGATCCCTCGGCTTACCACGACGAACCGGCCAACGAGCCAGCGGCGCTGAACGCCATCCTGAGCATGCCGGAGGCCAACCAGGATTCCTTTGATTTACCTAATGGCGTCAAAGGCAAAAGGGACGAAACGTGGGTAGAGAACCAACTCCCCGCCGCACAGCAGACCAGTTTCAACTACCCCACCAATGGCAAGCCCAGCCCGCTGTTCGGCGCACTGCCGTTCACCCAGCAGCTTCTACTGTTTGAGGAATTCGGGCCGGAAAAACTCGACCCACCACGCCAGCGGCGCCATTGCCGTTTCCACCGGCAGCCATTGGCCCGCTTCCGCAACAAGACCCACCAGTGCCGCTCGCAGTGCGCCACCGAGCGCGGCACTCGATGCTTTCTTGCGTCAACCGGGGCTGACACCCTTCCCCAGCCAGTACTCCAACGTGGTTGACCGCAACCCGTGGCAGGCGCAGATCGAATACTTCCTCAACCGCCATATCGGCTCGTCCGCCGAAGGCCGTCCACCAGGAAAAGGTTGGTCGCATCAGCGCTGGAACGAGTTCTACCCGCAGAACGCCTACAAGACCGTGCAGACCGGTGCGCGCACCAACGGTGGCTTGCGTGATGCTCGGCAGATGCACCACTACGCCGTGGGTGAATTCGGCCCCGGTGGCCTCTATCACAACGTCGCCGGTGTACCGGCAACGGATGGTACCGCCAAGGGCGTCGAGCCGCGCTTCCACCCGCTGATGCCGGTGCAGAAACACAACTCGGTGTGGACCTTCGACGGCACGCTGCCGCCCAAACTGTTGATGGTGCGTTACGGTCAGCCGGTGCTCATGCGCCATTACAACGGCCTGCCCATCGACCCGTCGGCCAACATGGGTTTCGGTCTGCATACCATCAGCACCCATGAACACAATGGTCACGCACCGGCGGAAAGCGATGGTTATGCCAACGCGTTTTTCTTCCCCGGGCAGTATTACGACTATCGCTGGCCGATCCAGCTCGCCGGTTATGACAGCATCAACACCAAGGCTGAAGATCCGCGTGCGGCGTTCCCGTGCTCGCCGGGCGAAACCCTGTGGACCAATGACATGAGCCCGAGTCGCAAGACCTGCGACCATGGCACGATCAAATTCGCGGTGACTGGCGCGAAACCATGAGCACCCACTGGTTCCACGACCACATGCTCGATTTCACCGCGCAGAACGTCTACAAGGGCAACGCGGCGATGATGAACTACTACAGCGCCCTGGACCGTGGCAACGAGTCGGTGAATGACGGGGTCAATCTGCGTTTCCCCAGCGGCAGCGCCTTGCCTTGGGGTAACCGCGACTACGACGTCAACCTGTTGTTCGCTGACAAGGCCTGGGATGCAAACGGCCAACTGTGGTTCAACCCGTTCAACACCGACGGCTTCATCGGTGACCAGGTGATGGTCAACTGGCAGTGGAAACCAACCCTGGATGTGCGGGCCCGCAGCTATCGGTTTCGCATGCTCAACGGCTCGGTGTCGCGTTACTACAAATGGGCGCTGGTGCGTGAAATCAAGGGCACCAGTGGCGAGTTCCAGGGACCAAAAGGGTCGGGTGTGTCCTATGCCCGCGTGCCGTTCCACATGATTGCCAACGACGGCAACATCATGGAACACAGCGTGCCATTCGACGGCACCATGGACCTCGACGCCGATGGCGATAAACAGAACCACAACGCAATCCTGCCAACCCACGGCATTGCCGAGCGCTTCGACATCATCGTCAACTTCGCCAAAAACGGCATCAAACCGGGTGACAAGATCTTCTTCGTCAACCTGCTGGCCCATGACAACGGCAAAGGTCCGAAAGAACCTATCCCCCTGGCCGACGTGCTGTCCGAGAAATACCTGGCGGTAATCAAGCAATCGAGCAAGGGACCGCAGTGGGACAAGGGCGACCCGGCGGTAGGCAAGGTGTTGCAACTCAACGTCAAGGCCTACACCGGTCAGGACTTGTCCATGGACCCTTCGCTGTACGAGCCGGCCAAACCGGGCAAGGCTGAAGGCCTGGTGATGATTCCGCTGAAGATTCATCGCGACAACGTTGCCGACCAGGCGTTGCTGGCAAAGGCCCGTCACCGCAGTTTCATCTTCGGTCGTTCCGACGGCACTGATGAAGCACCCTGGACAGTCAAGACCGACGGCGGCTTCGGCTACCACATGGACCCTCGTCGTCTGAACGCGGCGACCCAGTTGAAAAGCGGCCCTACCGATGCTGGCACCAACGGCTTCGGCACCCTGGAAGTGTGGAATATCAAGCTCGGTGGCAAAGGCTGGAGCCACCCGGTGCACGTGCACTTCGAGGAGGGGATCATCCTCAGTCGCGGCGGCAAGGCACCACCGGAATGGGAAAAATGGGCACGCAAGGACGTGTACCGCATCGGCTCGGAAAACGATGGCCTGGACAGTGTGGAAATGGCGATCAACTTCCGTGAGTTCGCCGGGACCTACATGGAGCATTGTCACAACACCCAGCACGAGGACAACTCCATGCTGCTGCGTTGGGACATTGAGAAGCCCGGGCAATTCCAGTTGATGCCGACACCGCTGCCGAGTTGGGATGGTGTGCGCTACGTCAACTCTGCCGCACTGCCAACCTTCCGCACTGGCGACGGTTCGGGCCCACAAGTGACTGTGAAGAAATGAACCGGGAGGGTGTCGACATGAAGTTGAATACTCCGAGATCAAGAGCCTTGGGCATGCATCTGGTGCTCGTATTGGTGACCTGCCTGCTGGCCAGCCGGCTGCTGGTCGCCAATCAGGCACCGTCGGCACCCGTACCCACACCCGAACCTGCGCTCACACCTACACAAGCGGCTATAGCCGACTCCGCCACCCCGTGGGGTGGCGACTATTTCCCCAATACCCTGCTGACCGACCAGGACGGCAAGCAGGTGCATTTTTTCGATGACCTGATCAAGGGCAAGGTGGTGGTGATCAACTTCATCTTCACCTCCTGCAGCGACTCTTGCCCGCTGGAAACCGCGCGCCTGCGTCAGGTGCAGAAATTGCTCGGCGACCGGGTCGGCAAGGACATCTTTTTCTACTCGATCAGCATCGATCCCTTGAGCGATACCCCCGCGGTGCTCAAGGCCTATTCGCAACGGTTCCAGGTCGGGCCTGGTTGGCAATTCCTCACCGGGGAATTTGCCGATGTCACCGAGTTGCGACAGAAGCTCGGATTGTTCATCGAAGGCGTCGACAACGGCCGCAACAAAGACCACAACCTGAGCCTGATCGTCGGCAACCAGCAAACCGGTCGCTGGATGAAAGCCTCACCCTTCGAGAACCCGTGGATTCTGGCCGATCAACTGGCCAATACCTTGCAAAACTGGAAACAGCCGAGCATTGGCGAAAGCTATGCCAATGCCCCCGAAATTCGTCCGCCGAGCAACGGCGAAGAACTGTTTCGCACCCGTTGCGCTTCGTGTCACAGCCTCGGTCCACTGGACGGGCAGGGCATCGGCCTGCGCAGCATCGGCCCGGACCTGATCGGCGTGACCCGGCAACGCGATCCGGCGTGGCTTAGCCGCTGGATCCGTGAGCCGGACCGCATGCTTGCGGAAAAAGACCCGATCGCCGTGGAGATGTTCGAACGCTTCGACAGGATTTCGATGCCCAATCTACGCATGGATGAGAAGTCCGCACAGTCGATCATCGATTTTCTCCAGGAGGAAACCGATCGCCAACATCCGCCGGTCAGCCCTTTGGCCGCCGGCAACGAAGAGCCCGAACACCATCACGCAATCGCTGGTCCCGGCAGCTCTCAAGGGCAGACACAGGTGCAATAGTGGCGAAATACTTTCATTGCTCAGACGTTGCGATCAATGCCACCTACACTGATCCGAAACACGGCTGAAAAGGCTTGATGACAAGCGACCAGGACAGTCCCATGCAGACACTGGAAGGACAAAAAATATCTGCGTCGAATACACCGGCAGCAGAAGGCAAGGATTGGCGACCGCCGTTCAATCTGGTGCGCTGGTTCTCCCTGGCGAGCTTCTTCATCATCGCCGCCGTGGCGCTGGGACTGGGCTACATTTCCACGCGCTTCGTGGTTGAAGAGAGCATCGAGCGCGACTCGATGCTGACCGCGCAATTCATTCAAGCCATTGGCGATGCCGAAATTCGCCACGCCTCGATAAACCCGAACAGAACCATGGGTGAGATGCTCGACCCGCGTAAGGACGACGCCTACCCCGATGTCAATCCAGCGTCCCGTGCCAACGCGCGTAACGAGTTTCTCGATCATGTGGAACACCTGCCGGACATTCTGCTGGCAACCGTATACGCCCTCGATCGCACGGTGGTCTGGTCAACCAACCCCGAGCTGATCGGCGTGCGCATTGAGGGCGACGAGGAGCTGGATGAGTCCTTCGAAATGAAGGAAGCGGTGTCTACCAGTTACCACGAAGTCGATGAAGGAAAGTCTGAGCAACGGTTGCTGCGAGAACCCCAATACCTGTTCATCGAGAACTACATCCCGATGTTCAACGCCGACAGAAGCAAAGTGATCGCCATGGTGGAGATCTACAAGGAACCGATAGATCTGGTGGAACGCATCCAGCGCGGGTTCAAGGCGATCTGGCTGGCGACCCTGCTTGGCGGGGCGATGATCTACCTGGGGCTGTTCTGGATCGTGCGGCGGGCGGCCATGCTGTTGCAGAGTCAGCAAAAACAACTGGTGGCCAACGAAACGTTCGTCGCCTTGGGCGAGATGTCCTCGGCGGTCGCCCACAGCCTGCGCAATCCGCTGGCGAACATCCGCTCAAGCGCCGAACTGGCCCAGGAAATCGCCAGCCAGAACGCGCAGAAAAACATCGGTGACATCATCAGTCAGGTCGATCGCATGTCACGCTGGGTGCGCGAGTTGCTGGTGTCGTTGCGGCCGGTGAATGACGATTATGAAAACGTCGATCTGGTGCTGGCCATCGACGACACCCTGGGGGCCTTCGAACCGTTGATCAAGCGCTCGAAAGTCGAAGTGCGCTTCACACCCAAAAGCGTTCCACCGGTCGTCAGCCAACAGGTGCTGCTGACGCAAATACTCAATAGCCTGTTTTCAAACGCGCTGGAAGCCATGCCCACGGGCGGCGTGTTGAGTATCGATATTGAAATACCGGCATCCGGGCAGGTGAGCATGGTTCTCAATGACACCGGCAAGGGCATGACCAAGCAGCAACAACAAATGGTCTTCAAGCCGTTCTTCACCACCAAGCAAGGAGGGCTGGGCGTAGGTCTGGCTCTGGTCAAAAGAATAATGGAGCGTTTCGAAGGCTCGGTCGAACTGACCAGCCAGGAGCAGGAAGGAACCCGCGTTTGCTTGAATTTTAAAGTGGCAACGGGAGGGGAATATGGAACACAGCGTACTGCTGGTCGAGGATGATGAGCTTCTTGCCGAGAATATTCAGACGTACCTTGAGCGCAAGGACTTCGAGGTGACAGTCTGCCATTCGGCTGAAGACGCACTGGAGCAATTGAAGGCCTTCGTTCCTGATGTGGTGCTGACCGACAACTCGTTGCCCGGCATGAGTGGCCATGACCTGATCCAGAAGCTGCGCATCAGCGCGCCGGATCTGAAGGTGATCATGATGACCGGCTACGGCAACGTCGAAGACGCCGTGGTCGCAATGAAAGAAGGCGCATTCCATTACGTGACTAAACCGGTGGCGCTGCCGGAGCTGAAATTGCTGCTGGACAAGGCCCTGGCCACCGACCGTATGGAGCGCACGCTGTCGTTCTATCAGGACCGTGAAGCGCAGAAATCCGGCGTGCAGGCACTGATCGGCGAATCGGGGCCGATGGTTTACCTCAAAGGCACCATTGCTCAGTTACTCGATGCCGAGCGCCGGATGGCCAACACCGACCTGCCTCCGGTATTGGTGGAAGGCGAGACCGGCACCGGCAAGGAACTGGTGGCCCGTGCCCTGCATTTCGATGGTCCGCGCGCCAAGGGACCGTTCATAGAATTCAACTGTGCCTCGATTCCTTCCAACCTGGTGGAGTCGGAGCTGTTCGGTCATGAAAAGGGCGCCTTTACCGACGCCAAGGATCGTCGCGTCGGGCTCGTGGAAGCCGCCGATGGTGGCACGCTGTTTCTCGATGAAGTAGGGGAAATGGATCTGCTGTTGCAGGCCAAACTGCTGAAACTGCTGGAAGACCGGACCATTCGCCGGGTCGGGTCAGTCAAGGAGCGTAAAGTCGATCTGCGGGTGATCAGCGCCACCAACTGCAACCTCGAACAAATGGTCCAGCAGGGCAAGTTCCGCCGCGACCTGTTTTTCCGCCTGCGCATCATCTCGATCAAAGTGCCGCGCCTGTATGCCCGCGGTGAAGACATTCTGTTGCTGGCCCGGCACTTTCTGGGGGCCCACGGCAAACGTTATGGCAAGCCGCACTTGCGCTTCAGCGATCAGGCCGAAGAATTGCTGCTCAATTACAGTTGGCCGGGCAACGTGCGCGAACTGCGCAACATGCTGGAGCAAACCGTGTTGCTGGCACAAAACGACATCGTCGCCGCCCATCAGCTGAACGTCTGCATGAGTCTGGTGGATGAGCCGCCGCTGTTTCAGCATGAGATACCAACCAGCGAGCTGCGTGCGGCCTACAACGGCACCGAGTCGATGAACCTGCCGGAAGTCGAACGCGATATGGTGCGCAAGATGCTCGACAAGACCGACTGGAACGTCACCAAGTCCGCGCGGCTGCTGGGCTTGAGCCGTGACATGCTGCGTTACCGGATCGAAAAACTCGGCCTTGCACGCCCGGACAAACGGCAATGGTAGGAATGCACTTGCACTCTTCTGTAGGAGCAAAGCTTGCTCGCGATGGCGATCTTTCAATAAAAAACTTTTTGCCTGACACGCCGCCATCGCGAGCAAGCTTGCTCCTACAGATTTACAGCGCTGGGCCTGGAGCTCTCAGGCAGGACAGCATGCACGTGGGGTCGAGGACTTCCTGGTTCACGTAGACGCCGCGCTCCTCATCGTAGGTGCGAATGAAAACGCGAACGGTGGCATCGGCCACCGTTGGCAAGCGGGAGTCATAAAACACGTGTTCGCTTGAAACCGGGGTGAACGTGTGGGGCGATGTTGGAATGTACGACCCCGGCGGCACGGTGCTCAGAGAGGGAGGGGCAGGGTGGGCGAAGGGTTGGTCACCTGCGTAGTAACTGAATTCACTGCTCGACTGCTCGGTTTGCATCAGGCTGTCATCGGCCTGTGCACAGGTGGCGGTCAGGAAAATGGCAAGCAACAGCGTCTGTTCAATATTGTTCATGGCAACACCTGCGACTTCGGTTTTCGCGTATATCCCCAAGGCCATTAACTATAGCGTTCCCTGACTAAACGCGACTTGTAGGAGCGAGCTTGCTCGCGAAAGTCGTTAACGATAACGCGGGGTTGCAGGACAAACGCGGCGCTCTTTAATACATCGCGAGCAAGCTCGCTCCTACAGGCTACAGTCATGCGTCAAACATTCGATATGGACGCGTGCAAATGGAAATGCCGACAAAAGAAAAAGCCATCGCCAGCAACCGCGATGCCTGGAATGACTCCGCCCGCCACCACAAAGACAGCCCTGAATGGCAGGTTCTCTTGAACGCTGTGGCTCGCAGGGGTTTTTCTTGCCTGGATGACACCTTGACCGGGGTACTGAGCGAGGTCGGTGTCGGTGGCAAGGATGTTGTGCAGCTGGGCTGCAACAACGGCCGAGAAAGCCTTTCGCTGTTTGCCCTGGGTGCCAGGCATGTGGTCGGCGTCGACCAGTCCGTGGCATTTCTCGACCAGGCGCGGGAGCTGGCGTCACGCTCACCCCATGCGCCCGAATTCATCGAGGCCGACATTCACCACTTGCCACTTGAGTTGCAGGGCCGCTTCGACGTGGCGCTGATTACTATTGGCGTATTGAACTGGATGCCGGACATCGGTGAGTTCTTCCAGCATGTGGCGCAAGCACTGAAGCCGGGTGGTGCGCTGGTGGTGTACGAAACCCATCCGTTCCTGGAAATGTTCGATCCCGAAACCGCCGACCCCTACGCCCTGGCCAGTTCATATTTTCACAGCGAACCTTTTGTGCAGACCGAGCCGATCGTCTATGAGGGTAAAATTGAACAACAGGCCGCGCCGTCATACTGGTTCGTCCACACCCTGGGCGCGATCTTCAGCGGCGCCCTGGCGGCGGGGCTGAACATCCGCCACTTCAAGGAATACCCGCATTCCAACCGTGAGGAACTCTATGACCGTTACCAACGGCAAGAGGCGCAGTTGCCGATGTGTTTTACGTTGGTGGCGCAGAAGGGGTGAGTGAGGTATTGCCTGAACTGGCGCCTTCGCGGGCAAGCCTCGCTCCTACAGGAGTTGTATCGTCCGCCATGTATGTGAACGACACAAACCCTGTAGGAGCGAGGCTTGCCCGCGAAGGAGACGACACGGTCTATCAAGTACAACCTGGAATCAGGCCTGCGCCGCCGCCGTCACTACCGGCCGCCCCTGTTCGTGGTAGCCCACGCGGATGTGCAGTTTCAGGGCCGGGATGTTGTGGGTTTCGCAGACGCTGCGGGGCGGGCGCCAGGGCGGCACCGCCAAATCGGCTGACGGCCTGCCTGACTAGCGCCTTTTCAGCCAGTCCTTCAGGCGTTTCGCATAGGGATAGAGGCTGACCCAGAGATCGGCCAGCGGCGAACCGCTGCTGAGCATGTAGGTGCATAGCGGCTTGCGCTCCAGCCATAGGTGATTGATCAAGACGCTATCTGGGTTCGAGCAGGAGTCCATCCACTCGATGCCGCGCTCCTCGAGTTCGTTACGCCGGTGGATGTACTCGAGGATGAGGAGTGCGCCAGGCGAATATTTGGCGTAGTCCTCATCGAACGCGATCTTGAAGGCAAAAGCAGCCGGCGGGGCGAGGAAGTCGCAGAGCATCGCCAACGGCCGGCCATCGAGGGACATTTCGAGCATCATCAGCTGACCGCGGGCATACGCGGCGCTGGCGACTGCCTCGAAATAGCGGCGCGATTCCGGGCGGCTACCCAAAGCCGATTGCGACTCACCTTTCCAGCCCTTCATCTCGAGTTTGACGAACGCCGCGAGCCAGGCCGCCAAGTCCTCGCCGCAGGGTTGCAGTACACGAATACGTAAGTCGCCCAACTCGGCCAGGCGGTTACGTCGGCGGCGGTACTCTCTGCGTTCCTTGGACGACAGCGCCCGCTCCAGATAGCACTCGGCATCGTCGCCCAGCCTCATCAGCGCTCGCTGCCAGTGAGCGCCCTCATGGAAGCGCCGCCCTTCCTCGCGCAGCGCCCCGCGTAGGGCATCGGCCAGTGGGCCATCGGCAGGCGCATCGCGCATCCGCAAAAGCGGGTAGCGCTTTCGATGCCTGTGTAACCAGCGCACGAAAGAGCGCATCACCCCGCTCTCGTGACCGCTGCGCAACAGGGGCGCCACTGAAAAGCAATAACGATGGCGGACCATTCTGGCCTCCGACAAGGGCAAAAGGGCACATGCGCCGGGCTCGAACAGCGGGAAAAAACCATCAATCACAAACCCGGGCCGCATCGTTCGCTCGGTCGGTCTGAGAATGAACAACAGCACGAAGCGCTTGTTGCCTACCAAGTGCTCGAGGGCCGACAGCAAGGCCCAGGGCGAGTAGAACACGTTGGGTTCCACAGCGGCCTTGGCCAGCGCCTCCCAGGCTTCGATATAGGGCTCGGCATCCGCCAACGAGCGAACGACCTCGATGTGGTAGTCGGCGCACTGCGGCACAGCGGAGCTAACGTCGTAGGTTTTCTCGATAATCATTTCCTGCCTCCTGCCTCCTGCCCTGCAAGGGCAAAGCTCCCTCCACCCCAGCAGTGAAATGATCCAGTCACAAGGGGAATACTGCGTCGCGTGAATACTGCTCACCCAGTTCAGGGTTGCCAGCGACTCTCTTCACTTCGGAGTCGGTCATGCTGCCCCGACAACCTTCACGTCGGCCTCGCAGGACTATAGCAACGGCTCAAGCGGGCCGCTTTGAAATGCAGAAAAATGGGTCATCCGGCCGCCCTTGCAAAAACAACAGGTTAGAGTGAATGTCCGAATTTTCCGTTATCTGGGCATAACCCCGGCTCTGCACATCTTTGGCCGCGAAATGTCTGACGATTCATTGCGTAACTGCCTCTGCACGCCGTTCGGTAGTGTTGCCGGCCACGCTGTAGGCAACCCTCGGTATCCCCGGCAAACGCAGCTCCAGCAGCGCGCTCAAGGACTCGCCCTGATTCAGATAGGCATCGCCAAAATCGGCGCCGAGCTGGTTGGGATGGGCGACGATTTCCAGCAAACCGTCGGTAGGTGGCGCGGCGTTGCGCAAATCCACCGGGGTGCACACGTAGTCGGCGGTGGCCCCGGCCAGTCTGTTCAAACGGCGATTGAGCAACTCTTTGAACACGCGTTTGGGCAGGCTCAGGTTTTGCCCCAGATTGCGCGCCAGCCGCACGGGAACACCCTGGCGGGCGGCGAAGCGCGCGACGATCTCGCCGATGGGCCAGATGTTGTGCACGTGTTGATGGGAGTCCAGATGGCTGGGGCGCACACCGTTATCGAGGCAGCATTGCCATTGGGCTTCGAGTTCTTCCTCTACCGCGAGGCGATCTTGATGGCCGAGCCAGAGGCGCGTGCGGGACAGGTTGAGGTCCAATACGCCGGCACTGTTGCAGAAGGTCCGGCGGGTGAGAATGCGCCGGCTCACCGGGTGGCCGTAGGTGAGATTGAAGTGCAGCCCGATGCGTCCCTCCAGCAACGGGTGGAGGGCCAGGGCGCAGGCCGCTTCGAAGGCCGGCATGTTGGCCATGGCGGTGGCGGAACTGATGATTCCGGCCTGGAACGCCCCCAGAATCACCGCGTTTTCACAGGCACTGAGGCCGAAATTGTTAGCGCTGACTATGACTTGGCGAGGCATGTTGGCGCTCCATGAGTTTTTCGCTGGGGGCAGGCGGCTTGGGTACGGGCGCTACGGGCGCCGCGACGGATGCAGGGGCAACGGCCGCAGCTTTACGCTTGGCCCGCCACTGCTGCAATAACGGTTTGAACCGTTGCCAGAATCGCAAGGCCAGCCCCAAGGCCAGGCCATCGGGGCGCCAGGAATAGAAACTCCAGCGCCAGTGTTGCAGTTGCCCGGTCATGCGTTCATGCAGTTGATGGCTGGAGTTTTCCAGACTCACGCGCGACGCATCGATCCAGCGCCAGTTATCGTCCAGGCCCCAGCGAATCCATTCTTCAAGCAGCACCCGGCCGCTGCCCAGGTCGGCGTATTGCGGCAGGAACGCCAGGTTGTAGTCGTACAGCCGTCCCTGTTCCAGTAAGCCGAGGCGATAACTGATGCAGCGCCCGTCCAGTTCCAGCACAACCACGCGCACCAGGCCAAGGGCTGCGAGGTCGGTGAAGGCGCGATCCATCCATTGTCGGTGATGCTCATCGGTAAAAATCCCTACGCCTTCATCGCCTTTCCAGCTTACCGCTTCGACTTCGCTGATGACCTTGAGCAGCGGCCCCATGGTCGAGGCGTCGGGGGTAATACGGCGGACTTCGGCGCCACACGCGGCGATGCGTTTGCGTGCCCGGCGCAGTTTGTAGCGCGGATCACCGCTGACTTCCTGGCGATCGGCGTCGCTGATCCGGTGCACGGGCGTGCGACAACTGAGGCGACGTTCAGCGGTGGAGCTATGGGTCATCCATTCGGTCAGCGCGCTTTCGGCGCCGACCGGCTCGGACAATTCATTGAGTTGCAGCAGGGCATGGGGCAGTCGACGGCGAATCTCGATCAACGCCTTGCGCATGTTCGCGGCGTCCAGGCAAGCCAGGAGCGCGAGGCGGTCGGCGAGGGGGTAGCCCAAGTGATGAAGTACTCGAAACGGCAGTCCGCCGAAACGCTCGACGGATGCCACCAGGGGTAGACACAGCACCAGTTCATAGCCTTGCCAGCCCAGCAGAACGTGTAGACGCTCGCCGGCGGTCAGTGCCTGTTCGGATGCAGACAACCAGGCCAGCGCGTTGAACGGCGTGTGGTCCATCACTCGCAGCCGCAGCGCTTCATAGGCCGCTGCGGGAAAGTCTGCGGCGCACAGCGAGGTACGCCATTCAAATCGCACGGTCATAGGGTCAGGCCACCGAAGCAGTAATGGGTGGATGTGCCGGTTTGCGCAAGGCATCCAGGCGCGAGCCGGTGTAGCGGGTTTCGCGGTAGAAGCGCCGGCGGCCAAACAGTTTGTAGACGTTCATGATTCGTCCCTGTTCGTTATATCCCATGCGAATGTGCAGCTTGAGGGCCGGGATATTGTGGGACTCACAGACATCCACCACTTTGTTGCAGCCTTGAGCCTGCATGGCCTTCCAAAGGTTCAGCTGAAAATCCAGGGACAGCAGGGTGCCCCAGTAAGCCCGGATTTGTTCACCGGCGAATTCGAAGAACTCGCCTTCCTTCACCGGGAACCAGCAGCCGTAGTAATGATGGTCGTGGTAGTCGCGCGCGCTGCCCCAGATGAAGGCCACCGCATCGCCTTTTTCATCCAGGTACATATGCCCGGTATGGCCCTCGCGAGCCAGCTCGGCCATGGTTTCGACGCGCTCGCCGAAGTGACGAGTGAACGCCACGGTGTTCTCCGGGGTGATGGTTTCCAGGCGCAGCGGCGGGTAGGGCCTGAGTTTATTCGGCGGCACCGGGCTGACCAGGTCGCGCTCCATCCACAACAGTTCCTCATGGTAAAACACGTAGTGATTCCACACTTTTTTGCCGGTGGCGCGCAGTCCTTTTTGTTTGATGTGGGTAATGAGTTTCTGCAACACACTCATGATGTTGGCTCCTGACGGGTAGACCCGCAAGTGGAGTGATCCAGCGCGCGGCGAAATGCCAGCGCGGCCAAACAATCGAGCGGCGGTCACGAGGTGCTCCAGCTGAGGGCGAACAAAGTTTGTCCGGGCAGTTCGAAGGTCACGCGGCCGTCGTGGCAGTTGAAAGGTGCGTCGCGGCTACGGTTATCGGCACCAAAGTAGCGCAATGAGCCGTTGGCCAACGGGCACGCGGCGCCGCTTAGGTTCACATGCTGCAGGCGCGAGCCCTTGTTGACCCCCAGCAGGCCGCGCTTGGGGTCCTCGGCCATGGCCAGCACGTCAACCTCGAACGCATCGTTGTCCAGTTGCATCACACTGTGCAGCCAGTGTTGCTGGATAAACTGCTGGGCCAGGCCGACCGGTTTGAGTTCGAAACGCTCGTCACCATAGACGCGAAACATGCCCTTGGGGTATCCGGGTTCATCGCCGGCCAGGAACCAGTTGAGCATCTCCAGCAAGCCGTCCTGGGACGAGTTGATGACTACCGAGGCCCACCACATCGAGGCGAAGTGGGTCTCCTGATCGTAAGGGCTCAGGCTTGAGCCGCTGGACATATTGGTCTGGTCCAGCAGCAAGGCCTTGCGCGGCCGACCGTTGGCGTCGAGCCCAACGAGGTCGGCGGCGCGGCGCACGCTGTCGCGATAAACCCGGGTCGCCAGCAGGTCGCGGACCATCCATTCGTGCCAGGCCAGCGCATCGACCTGGTCGCCGGATTCCTTCAGTAAACGCCGGGCCCAGTCGATGCCGCGTTTGTCGGCAGCGTTGTCGGTGAACGGGCCGTTGATCAGTCGCGAGCTGGCCGGCATGGCGATGCGCACGCCAGCCTTGGCATTGTCGGGGTTGCTGCGGACCTGCCGGACCATGCTATTAAAAATGCTTTGATAGTTGGCGTAGTCCGGATAGTTGAGGTTCGGCTCATCGGCAAACCCGATGTAATGTGTGCCTTTGCCGCCCAGAGCGCGAGTCGCGGCGAGCCAGGCGTCGAGGCCGGCGTTACCTGTGGCATCGGCTCGCAGATCGGCCTGACGCTGAGTGCCGGCCAGCAACGTGATGTCCTGGGTGATGCCGAAGCGGTCCTGGTACAGCTGGCGGAAAGCGTCTTCGTAGTGCGGTCGCTTCGCGGTGATGTCGACGAAGCTGTAGTAACCGCCGGCCTGTGGCTTGAGCGCATCAAATACGGCATAACTTGAGGGCGGCGGCATCGCGTAGGGCAGGGCGATGCCCAGGCTCGGCGTGTTGCCGAGGATTTGCTTGTGCAAGGTCAGCTGGGTCTGGCCGTCATCTTCTCGCAGGGGTTTTAGCTGCCGCGGATTCTGCGCAAACAGGTTGGCCGTGCCGTCGAGCCAGAACGCCGCTTTGCCGCTGCCCTGCAAATGCAGGCGCCAGACCTGATCGGTACTGGCGACGGGTAACGCGACCTGATCGAACTGCCAATAGGCGCTATAGGGTTGAGGGCCAGCGACAGCTGTTTGCCGTCGCCCACGCGTTGGGCCTGCAAAGCGCCGACTCCGCCGTGGAACTTGCCGGCCAACACCGCATGTTCGCCCGCCGCGACTTTGAAATACAGCTCATCGCCGTCGCGGGTCTGAGCGCTGAAATGCACCTTTGCCGGGGCGAACAGCGCCACCGTGCGTTCGTCGTGCTCGACCTGGTAACGGCGAAAGCTGTAGCCGGGGATCTCCAATCGATAATGGCTGGCGCCCGGCGCCAACGGCCAGCTTTGGCTGCCGCTGGTTTCCTGGGCGGCAATCACCCGTTCGCCCTCGAGTTTGCCTTGGCCGTCCAGCAGGTACAGGCGTTCTTCGTTGGCATCCGCCTGCCAGGCCGGCACCCAGCGCACGGTCACGGTGTCAGGGCGATCCGCTTGCAGGTACAGGCTGCCGTCGCGGATGTCGGTCCAGCGCATCTGCCCGGCGTAAGCGCCGAGCGACAGGCTCAGGCTCACCGCCAGCGCGAAGTACTTCATGCCGACTTCCGTTGCAGCATTTGAACCATCGGTGCCAGGTCGCTGGGCAGGATGATAAGGGTTTGCCAAAACGGCACCCGGCTCAAACGGCAATACATCACCAGCAACGCGATGGTCACCGCCAGGTAGGCGATGGACGAGGCCGCCGCCGCACCGACGATGCCGTGGGTCGGAATCAGCAACAGGTTCAACGCCAGATTGAGCAAGGCGCCGAGGCCCATCAGCAGCGAAATCGAGCCAGGTCGGTTCTTGCCCAGCAGATCCAGGCGCAGGATGCTTGAGTAGTTCAACCCGAGCAGGCCCGGCAGCAGCGCCAGCAAAGCTGGGTAGGCCGGCTGATAGGCGATCCCGAACAGTGTGACGATCAACCATTCGCCGATCACCGCCAAGGTCAGGCACGCGCCGAGCATCACCGTGGCTGTGAGGCGCAGGGCCAGCGGCGTGACTTTTTCGATGCCTTCTTCCTGTTGCAGCAGGCGCTTCATCAAGGGTGTGGTCACCGCTTCCGGGACGATCAGCAGCAACTCTGCGGCGGCGCTGGCCATGGCGTAGAGACCTAGCGCGGTACTGCCGAGCAGGGCACCGATGAACAGATAATCGGAGCGCAGAATCACTTGCTGGAACAGCAGGTCCGGATGGCTGCGGGCGCTGTAGCGCAGCAGTTCATTCTGGCTGGCGCGGTCCCATTGCAACGTCAGCGGTTGACCGCGTTTGAGCCACAGCCAACCGACCAGCACCACCAGGCTGATGCCCGCCAGCCAACTGATCAATGCCGCTTGCAGGGCGGCGCTTTTCCACATCCAGAACAACGCGAGGAACAGCAGCAACGGCGTCAGCGACTCGATCAGGCGCAAGGCATTGAATGCCACCACACCGCCCGAGGCGTTGTGCAAGGTCAGCAGCCCGCTCTTGAGTACGGTCAATGGCACCGCTAACAGCAACAACCAGGCGAGCAAGCCCAGTTGCATGGTGATATCCAGTTCACTGCCGAATTCGCGGGTCAGCGCCACCACCAGCAAGGTCAGAATGCCTGCCAGCAGACAACCGAACACCAGCACCTGACTGAGCAACAACCCCATGGGCCGTTGCTTGGCCGCCTGGTAACCCACCGCCGAATTCAATCCGCCGCTGGTGGCGGCACTGATCAGATCCGGCAGGGTGCTGAGCAAGGCAAACAGGCCGCGCTCACTGGGCCCGAGAATCCGCGCCAGCAATACGTTGCGCATCAGGCGCAGGCCGATCATCGCCAGTTTGGTGCCCATGCTCAGGGCCAGGTGCTTGAGGTAACTGCTGCGACTCATGGCCGTGCCCCGCGGTAGATGCGCCAGGACAGCAACTCGGGATTGCGCGCGGTACGCTGGCTGACGCCGAAGCGTGGCAAGGCCAGCGGATCGTCGGTGCTGCGATAAATCCCGGTGCCGGTGCCCAGGGCAAACGGAAAATGGTGGTCGGCCACGTGTTGCCGCACCCGTGCATCGCTGTCGCCATTGGGGTAGCAATAGACCGGCAGCGGCCGGTTGCAGCCGTTCAGAAGTGCCTGGCGACTGCGGCTCAGTTCTTCATCAAGGTGTTGATCGTCGAGTCCGGTGAGGATCGAATGGCTGGCCCCGTGGGGGCCGAAGCGCACCATGCCAGAAGATTCCAGCGTGCGCACCTGCTGCCAGTCCAACGCCTGTGGCAGGGAATCCTGCGGGCATTCGTCGGTCAAGCGATTAAGGTCCAGAGGGGACAAGGTTTTCAGGTTTTGCAGAAAGTGCAGCAGCGCCAGGCTGCGTCGCTGCACGTCCGGTTCATCGCATAGCACCGGCAACGGGCGACCGATCTGATGCAAGCATTCGATCAAATGCATGCGCGCCTTTTCACCGTGGCTGTTCCACAGGGTTTCGCCGATGCTTTCCCACCAGAAGCGCTGACGGCTGCCAATGAAATCCGTGGACAGAAAAATGCTCGCCGGCACCTGGTATTTTGCAGCAGCGGGAACGCATTCAACGCGTTGTCGCGCCAGCCGTCGTCAAAGGTCAGTGTCACTTTCGGCCGCTGCGACCTGAGGCTTCCCGGTTGCAGGATCTCCATCAACGGCACGCAGTCGAAGTGTTTTTTCAACCAGGCCAGCAGGTGTTCAAAAGCCTTGGGTCCCACGCACAGTTCATTGCGATGGGGCAGGTCGGCGGCGCGGTCGTTGGACAGCACCCGGTGCAGCATCAGGATCACTCCGGCGCCATGCAGTTGCTGGCGCCCTACCGGTGAATTGAGGTACAGCCAGCCGCTGGTGCGTTTTAATAATTGTTTATCGCCATGGCACGCTCCTCTCATCGATTTGCTCAGGATTCCATTGGGCGTATCGCTGGCCGCGCAGGAACTGCCACAGCCCGATGCTCATCCCGGCAAGCGTCACCAGAAGGAACGCGGCGAGGCGAAAGGGTTTGGGCAAACGGTGTTGCGAATCCAGCAGTCCGGTGATGGCCACCGCGTAGCCGAGCAACTGTGCGATCAGGCTCAGGCGATAAAAACCATGGGCGTTCCACAGCCATAAACTGCTCAGCAGCAGCGGCAGCAACAGGATCGGCGCCAGACGCCGGATCAACTTATGACTGATCAGCGCAATCGCATACAGGCCATGTTTCAGCGGATTGAGCAGTTCGCGGCGCTGCGCCAGGCTTTGCAGTCCGCCGACAGTGACGCGTTGACGACGGCGAAATTGCTTGTCTGCTTCATCCACGCCCCGGTCGATCACCTGCGCTTGCGGCACAAAGACTATGCGTTTGAACGCTACCGGCGCGCAGGTGCTGATAAAGAAGTCATCGTTGACCTGCGCCGGCACGTTCTGGAACAACTCGCGGCGCAGGGCGAGCAGGGCGCCATCGGCGGCGACCATGCAGCCCGTGCGATTTTCCACCTTGCGCAGCCAGCCTTCGTAATGCCGATAAAGGCTGTCGCCGATGCTCAAGCCTTTGCCGGTCACGGGGATCAGCATGTGCCCGGCACAGGCGCCTACCGCTGGGTCTGCCAAGGGTGCCAGCAGGTGACCAAGCGTATCGGTGGACCATTGGTTGTCGGCATCGGTGAACACCAGAATCTCGCCAGTGCTGAGTGCGGCACCGGCGTTCAAGGTTGCGGCCTTACCCTGGCGCGGCAAATCAAGCACGCTGATGCGTGGATCAATGACCTTGCGCGCACAGGTCACGGTGTCGTCGGTCGAGCCGTCGCTGGCCAGAATGATTTGCAACGAGCGCGCCTGATAATCCTGGGCCAGCACCGTGCGCAGTTTCTCTTCTATGTGCCGCGCTTCGTTGTGCGCGGCGATGACGATGCTCACGTCCAGCGGCGCTGCCTGCCCGTGACGCAGCGCCGGAAAAAACGGCGCCAGCAAGGTCAGCAGTAGCGGGTAGCCGAGGTAGGCATAGACCGGCAACAACAGGCACAACCAGAAAATGAATTCAGCCACGGGCGGGCCTCCTGGTGTTGCAATGCCACAGACTGAGAAGGAATGCGGCGCCGGTCAGGTGCAAACGCACCCAATGCAGGCCCCACAGTTGCAGAGTCAGACCGATGTCGCGGTGCTTGATGCTCTGGCGCAGGCTCAAGACAAGCGCCGGCAGACTGGTCAGCAGAAATAGCATGGCCGCCAGATGAAACTGACCGTTGGCCAAGGTGAACATCGTTGCAAATCCAGCACCCACGCGGCCACCGACAAGATCGGAAAGCGCAGCAAACGCAGGGTCATTCCATTGCTGTGCAGTAGCTGCAGGTGACTGCCCTGACGCCAGAATTCCTTGCCCATCCATTCGCGCCAGCTGCCTTCATATCCCCAATGCAAGGCGATGCTCTGGTTGACCGAGAGCAGACGGGCGCCCGCGGCGGCCAGGCGCATGGAGAAGTCCTTGTCTTCGCCAGTGCGCAGGGTTTCGTCAAAACCGCCGATCTTGCTGAACCAGGTACGCCGCATCAGCAGGTTGGAACTGGGCAGCCATTGCACCGATTGAACCGTCTGCGCACTCGGGCGCAAGGTGCGGCGCTGCCAGGCCGCCGCGTACCAAGGCGCTTGGGCCGGTGTATGCAGGTCCAGTCCAAGAACATCGACCTGCACCGCCGTCTCGATCTTCACCAGCAGCGTCAGCCAGTCTTCGGGCACTTCAATGTCGGCATCGACAAAGGCCAACCATTCCCCGGTCGCGATGGCCGCCCCGCGATTGCGCAGCGCACCAATCAGCAGGCCGGGCTCGAGCAACACGTGCGCCCCGCATTGATCGGCAATCTGGGGGCCGCGATCGTCGGAGCCATTGTCGACTACGATCAGCTCGCATTCGAGCCCGGCGGCATCGGCGGCGTGTTGCGCGGCCAGCAGGGTCC
The DNA here is from genome assembly GCF_002277815.1 of Pseudomonas sp. ERMR1:02. Lineage (GTDB taxonomy): Bacteria > Pseudomonadota > Gammaproteobacteria > Pseudomonadales > Pseudomonadaceae > Aquipseudomonas. The sequence continues at coordinate 78,117 of NZ_NKJI01000017.1, read as the reverse complement.
TGGCGATATGCGGGGCTTCGTTGAGCATCGGGATAACGATACTGATCTGGCTCATGCCTTGGCCTCCAGGATTGGACTTTCTTCGGCTTTCAAACGCAGGACGCTGGTCAAGGCGAGCATGATCCACACGAACTTTTGATTCGGCGCGCTGAGGAACATCAAAAATAGCGTCAGTGACAGAATACTCATGCTCAGGTGCGTCATCAGGTCGGCCTGCTCCCAGTTACGGCGCTGCATCCAGGCTCGCCGGGCACACATCAGGTTGTACAAGCCCAGCGCCAGCATGCCGACGAACAACAGGCCGGCGGGAATCCCCAGTTCACTGAAAATTTCCAGGTAGGTGTTGTGGGCTTCGCGGTACAGGTCGCCGATTTTTCGGTTGGCGGAAAACACCTTGGAATAACCGGAGCTGGCGTAGTGCAGCGGGAACGTGCCGGGGCCGGTACCCAGCAACGGGTTCTCGCGGATCATCTGGCTGCCGACCACGATGTATGAGGCACGACGGCCGAGGGACTCATCCTTGGCCTTTGCCCCCGATTTCAAGATGCTCAAGGACTGGATACGTTCGACATAACCGTGCGGCATCGCATAAATGCCCAGCGGTATCACGATCGCCATACCGAGCATGGCAAAACCCAGGTGACGCGGACGGATGCGCGGCAAGTGCGCGCGGTAGTGCCACAGGCCAATCATCAGGCTCAGGACCAACACCACCAGCCCCGATCGGGATTCGGTCTTGGTCATTCCGGCCAGCAACAACATGGAGCAACCCAGCCAGAACAAGCGTTGCAACCAATTCGGGTTGCGGATCACCAGCAGCAGGGCCATCGGTACGGCGAAGGCGATCAGCATGGCAAAAGCGTTCGGGTCTTCCAGCAGGCCGGCAGCGCGGCCCTGGTCCTGATATTTGCTGGAAAACATCGCCAGTACGCAGGTCATGCTGACGCTGACTGTCACCAGCCGGGCGAACATGTCGAGGTTCAACTCGCGACCGATCAGCAGGGTGATCACAAACAGAATCAGGCCGACGCTCAGCTCTCGCAGATGCTCAAGCGACCTGCCCATGTCATCGGTGTTCAACAGGCTCAGCAGGTAAAGTGCCATGAACCAGATCAGGTAGCGCCAGATATTGCTGCGCAACCGCTCGGACGGAATCTGGTGCATGGCCAGTTGCAGCATCAGGATCAGCGCCAGTGAAGCACCGACGAACTTGGTCCCCGACAATGCGTTGCCCTTGAATAAACCTTCGAACGGCACGAGCGCCGCGATCCCCAGCAGGCCCCAGGCCGGTTTGCGGTACAGCACCGCGATACCGACCAGGCCCACCACCGCTCCCGGCGCCAGAAATGGATAGGGACTGGCTAGCAATGCAAGGCAGACCAGGCCGAGCAGACTGACGATCGAGAGCGGGAAAATCATGTGCGTGCCTCCCGTGCAGTACGGATATAAAGCTGCGACCAGCGTTCGGCCAGGGCCTTGAGGTCGTAGCGATCCAGTTGCGTACGTCTTGCGTTGTCGCTTAGTTCGCGCCCCAGGGTCGGGTCACGCAGCAAGCTGCCGATCTGCCCGGCGAGGGCGGCGCTGTCGGCGGGTGTCGCCAGCAGGCCGTTGTGCCGGTCCTCCAGCACATCGGGAATACCGCCGACGCCAAACGCCACCACCGGCACCCCGGCCTGCATGGCTTCGAGCAAAATCATTGGCGTGCCTTCGGTGCGGGAGCTGATCACCAGCGCGTCGAGTTGCCGCCACCAGGGACGCATGTCGGTCTGGTAGCCCGGCAGGCTGATGCGTTGCTGCAACCCGGCGTCGTTGATTCGCGTCAACAGGCTGTCCCGCTCCGGGCCGTCGCCGAGCATCACGGCGTCCAGTTGCGGGTACTGTTGGCACAGCGCAATCAGTGCATCGAGAAACAGATCCGGACCTTTTTCACTGCTCAGGCGCCCGACGTATCCGGCCAGCCAGCGTTGCCGCCCAATGGTCTGTGGCTGCAGATCGTTGGTGGCCGGCAGGCCGTTGGGGATCACTTGCAATTTTTCGGCCCGCACGCTGGCCTGACGGCACAGCGTGGCAATGCTCTCGGCGACGCACACCACCCGCGTCACTGAGGCGGTACGGCACAGTTGCAGGCTCAGCCACGTGTAGAATTTCTGCTTGCGACTGCGCGGGGTGAAGCCATGCTGGGTAATCACCAGCGGCAGGCGCAACAGGGTTGCGCCGACCCAACCGAACAACAGGCCCTTGAAGTTGTGCGTGTTGATCAGCGGCCGCTCGGCCCGCCGCTGGCGCAAATGCGCCAGCAACGCCCCCAGCCCAGTGCAGCCGCGACAGTCCACCCCGGCCTCGCGAAACCGAGCGAGCAACTCGTACGGTGCATCGAGCAACAGAACCTGATGTTGCCCCGGCGTCGCCAGGCAATGGTCGAGCAGCATCCGCTCGGCTCCGTAGAACCCACCGCTGCTGAGCAAGTGAATGATCGGCAGCGATCTGCTGTGTCGCGATGGCAGTGGCGTGTTCAATTGCGCACCCAATGTACCAGGCTCGGTACGCCCCAATTCTTGTGCGGATTGCCCGGTTCCACGTTCTGTTCGTTGATCACCAACAGCACTGGCAGGCCCAGTTCGTGGGTAATTTGCGCCGGGTGTTTGAAGCGGTGGTCGAAGAACTCACGCACATAGACCAGGGCAATCGCCAGCAGCAAACCAGTGAACAGGCCGAATGGAATGATCAGCAGCGGTTTGGGGAACGCGGCTTCGGTCGGTTCGAACGGTGGGCTCAGGACCCGGGCGTTGGACAGGTCGTTGTCCAGCGTGCGGGCGGTGCTGCTTTCGGCAAAGCGCTGGGCGTAGGTGGAGAAAGCCGCGTGCAAGGCGTTGATCTCGGTGTCCATCTGCCGCAGCTTGCTCTGGGTTTCCTGCAACTGGCGGATGCGGTTCTTGAACTCGGCGATGCGCGCCTTCTTCTGGTCGATGACCGAGCTGACAATCGCCAGGTCGTTGGTGCGTTCCTGAATCCGGTTGCTGACCACCTTGAGGAACTGCTGGCGGGAGCGGGTGATTTGCTCGCGGGTCAACAGCATCGGCTCACTGCCTGGCTGGAAGATCGCCAGGTCGTTCATGTAGCGACTGACCTGGGTGGTCAGCGCCTCACCCATTTGTTTGATCTCGTGATCTTCGAAGGCGACGTTGTCCACGGTAGTGGTGAAGGTGTAGGGGAAGGTGTAGTCATTGAGCTTGGAGTCTTTGGCGGCAGCCAGGCTGGTTTTCAGGTAGTCGAGCCAGCGTTGGCTTTGCAGCAGGCGATCGCGGTACAGGTTAAGCGCTTGCTCCTCGGTGTTGATGGCGTTGAGGCGGAAGGTGATTTCTTCCTTGGGATCGGATGAACCGACCGCTCCGAGTAACGCCTGCCGGTTGCCTTCCAGTCCATCGAGGCGCACTTCATATTGCATCTTCTTGGTTTCGTAGAAGCTCTGCGGCAGGTCGATCGATTGCAGTGCCTGACGGCTGACCAGGTAGTTTTGCAGCAGCGTCGCGACAAACTTGGTGCCCTGGGCCGGATCGGGGAAGCTGTAGATGATCGAGATTACGTTGGAGCCCGGCAGGGTTTCAATCTTCAAGCTAGTGATGGCCTGTTGGGTCAAGCTGTCGAGCGCGGTATCGCGTACCGGATCGGTTTCCAGGCCCAGTACGTTACGCAGCGGGTTGATTACTTTTTCGCGCAGCGGCGTGCTGATGTAGTGCCTGAACGGCAAGGTCAGCAGTTTGTTGAACACGCCGGGTGCACGGGTGTATTCACCCTTGTCCTGCAGTTCACTGATGGTCTGGCGAATCAATGCCGGTGAGCGCAGGATATTGCTCTCGGTTTCCATGTCGGCCAGTGACGGTGGAATGAAGGTCGCGTTTTCCTGGTTCAGCGACGTGGTCGCATCACCTTGGGAGAGTTTTTTCGACTGCACGATCACTTGCGCGGTGATATCGAAGCTCTGTTTGAGCATCAGCGGCAAGACCAGGGCGATCACTGCAAAGATCAGGAATACGCGCTTCACCAATTGCTTGTTGGCGAAGAATATCCTGAAGAACTCGTGCAGGTAGTTTTCCTTTGGATTCATGTCGGTTCACCTGAGAGTTAGTTACTGCTGTTTTTGTTGTCGAGGCGGTAGGCGAAGCTGAGGCCCACACCCTGGAACAGCACTACGTCCGCCAGTTGCCGAGCCAGTTCACCGGCGCTGGCCAGTTTGGTCTTGGGCACGTAGAGCATGTCGTCCGGTTGCAGGTAGGCGATCTGCGAGGCATCGCCGGCCAGGGCTTTTTCGACGTCATAACGCATGGCCTGAACCTGGTTGCCGTTGCGGCGCATGATCACCACCGAATCCAGGCGTGCCTTGACGTTGGAGCCACGGGCCAGGGTCAGGGCTTCGAGCACCGAGACTGGCCGGCGGATCGGGTAGGCACCCGGTTGGCCGACTTCACCCAGCACGTAGATCTCGTTGCCCGCGGTGGACTTGAGCAAAACGTCGACGGTCATCCGTCCCGGCAGTTGCGCGTACTTTTGATTAAGGAAGGCTTGCAGTTGATTGACGGTCATGCCTTGCAGCGGCACCGAACCGATTTCCGGGAAGCTGGCATAGCCGTCGGCGCCCACGGTGATCTGCCGGCTCATGCCGGTGGCTGGGTGGTTCAGCGCGCTTTTGAGGTTCGACTCATTGCTCAGCGGGCTGATGACCTGCACGGACAGTTGATTGCGGTTGGGCTGGAACAGCTGTTTGCGCTGATAGGCCCGTTGAATCTCCTCGCGTGCCTGCTCGGAGGTCAGCCCGGCGATTTTCACCGAGGTGTTGGCACCCGGCAGTTCAATCGTGCCATCGGGCAGCACCAGTTGATTGCCATTGAGCTGGTTGGCGGCGGTGAAGTTCAGGCCGACCTGGTCACCGGACTGAATGCGGTAGGCATCCGAGCCGCTGGTGCTGATGTGGAAGATCACGTCCAGTTCATCCTTCGGGCGCAAGGTCTGTTCGACCTTGGGCATGTCGGTGGCCTGGGCGTTTGCCGGAGCGGCCGTGAGGATATTCACCGGCATGTTCTGGGTTTCGGAAGTGCTGGAGCAACCCGCAAGCGGCAGCAACAGCAGGACAAGCATCTTGGCGTTCATTGGCATCATCCTTTGCGGTTGCTTACAGGTTTTTGTACAGCCACTTGGGCATGTAGTACTTGCGCCGGTTCAACACACTGCCGACCAGTTTTGCCCCGGCCTGGGTCAGGCGCTGCACCGCGGCCTGAGCCACTTCCCAGCGAGTGTCTTCGGAGCGCACGACCATGATCACGCCGTCCGCCTGGGTACTGATGACCAGCGTATCGGCGGCCGAATACACCGCGTCGCCGTCAATCACCACGAAGCGATAGCGACTGCCGAGCTGGTCGAGCAGCGAACTCAGGCGTTCCGGTGTCAGGTGCTCGTTGCCCCGGGAATACCGGCCACTGGGCAGGACGTGAAAAGGCAGGCTCGACACGTCCACCACGCAGTCCTGCAACAGCGGCGGGCTCTGGGTGTTGAACAGCAAGTCGCGGAAACCGCGCTCCTTGGTCAGTCCGATCTGTTGCGTGAGGTTGGTCGCCGACTGGCTGGCGTCCACCAGCAGCACCTGGCCGCTGCTCATTTGCGCCAGTTGACTGGCGAGCGCCAGGGCGCTGGTGGTGGTGCCCGCGCCGGGGTTGGCGGCGGTGAGGAACAGGATGCGCAGATCCTGATCGAGCACAGTCGAGGCCAGGTTGGACTCGCTCGGGTTGGCGATGCTGAGACTTTTTGCAGTTGAACCGTCCATTAGCTTGCTCCGTGGCCGCTGAATACTTTGAAGGGGGTTTTCAACAGGATCTTCAGATCAAGCAGCAGGCTCTGCTCGGCGATGTAGTTGAGGTCCAACTCAACGCGCTGGTCGAAGTCGATATTGCTGCGCCCGGAGATCTGCCACAGACCGGTCATGCCGGGGTAGATACTCAGGCGCGCGAGATGATTGTCCTTGTAGCGATAGGCGTTGAACGACGTCGGACGGGGGCCGACCAGGCGCATGTCGCCGCTCACCACATTGATCAGGTTAGGCAGCTCGTCGAGGCTGGTGCGTCGCAAAAAGCCGCCGATGCCGGAGATGCGCGGGTCGTGGTCGATCTTGAAATCGATGGCGTCGGCACCGTGTTTGTTCAGGTGGCGCAGCGACTCCTTGAGCTCCTCGGCGTTGGTCACCATGGTGCGGAACTTGTACATGCCGAACTTGCGGCCGCGATAGCCGGTGCGCTTTTGCACGAACAGGACCGGCCCCGTGCTGGTGAATTTGATTGCCAGTGCCAATGCCAGCAGCATGGGGGAAATCAGCAGCAGAATCACCAACGCACCGAAGCAGGCGAACACACGGTTGGTTCGCGACAGCGTCCATGGCCGACCACCGGCACGGCCTGTCACCCAGCCGCGACCCTGCCTGTGGATCGCCGCATCGAGGCGCATTCGGTGTTCGGGGTCCAGGCGCTTGTCTGGGCGCAACTGTAGGATCGGTATACTTTTTTCATGACCAGTCATGGAGTCCTCCGCAGACTTCAGCCGCGAGCGGCATGAGCGACAGGCAGTGGGTAGTAATCGCGGAACCAGGCAATGAAGCGCCCGAGTCCCTCATCCAGCTCGATACATGGCTGGAAACCGGTGGCGCGGGCCAGGTCGCTGGCATCGGCGCAAGTGTTGAGGACATCGCCGGGTTGCAGGGGCAGCAACTCGACCAGGGCTTTTTGCCCCAGGTGTTTTTCCAGCAGCGCCAGGTAGTCCTTGAGTTCCACCGAGTGCTGGCCGCCGATGTTGTAGATCCGCCATGGCGCCATGCTGCTGGCCGGGTCCGGTTGTTCGCGGTCCCATTGGGCATTGGCCTGTGGTGGCCGCTCGATCAACCGGGCGATGCTCTCGATGATGTCGTCGATGTAGGTAAAGTCGCGCTGATGTTCGCCATGGTTGAACAACTTCAGCGGCTTGCCTTCATTGATCGCCCGGGCGAAAAGGATCGGTGACATGTCGGGCCGGCCCCAGGGACCGTACACCGTGAAAAAACGCAGGCCGGTGCAGGGAATGCCAAACAGGTGGCTATAACTGTGGGCCATCAGTTCATTGGCTTTCTTGGTTGCGGCGTACAGCGACAGCGGGTGATCGACGCCGTCGCGTACCGAGTAAGGCGTGTGTTGGTTGGCGCCATACACCGAGCTGGACGAGGCGTAAATCAAATGTTTGACCGGGTGGTTGCGGCAGCTTTCGAGGATGTTGAGGAATCCGATTACATTGCTGTCGAGGTAGGCCCGGGGTTTCTCCAGGGAGTAACGCACTCCGGCCTGGGCCGCGAGGTTAATCACCACCTCGGGTTGTTCACGGGCAAACAGATTCTCGACGGCCGAAGCATCAGCCAGATCAATCGTTGCGAGCTGGAAATGGCCGACCTGCTCCTGCACCCAGCGCACGCGATCGTGTTTGAGTTGCGGGTCGTAGTAGTCGTTGAAGTTGTCCAGTCCGACCACCTGATGCCCGTCGCGCAACAGCCGCAACACACAATGGGCACCAATGAATCCGGCGGCTCCGGTCACGAGAGTTTTCATGGGCGCAGCGCCTCGGGCACGACGTGACGCAAGCCGATGCCTTTGCGCACCGCTTCGACGTCGGCCCCCAGCAGATCGCTAAGGTTGGCCAGTTCGTTCCTGAAACTGATGCGCGTGGTGAGCATTGCGTATGCGGCGTACTCGACTGCATCGCTGGCCTGGGTTGAGAAGAGCAGCCGACCGGTCTTGATGTTCTCTTCCAATGTGCCGCAAAGTCCCGGTTCGCTGATCGGCGGTACGGCTTGTTGCAGTTGCCTGATCTTGTTCGGATCGCTGTCGACACATAAGACGCGATGTCCGACATCGGCCGGTGCCGCAGCTTGTATCAGGCCAACATAGCCCGTACCCAATACGCTCACGTCCATATTGGCGTGCCTCGTAAGACGGTAGAAAGATCAGAAATGGGACTGTCAAAAGGGGTATAGCCCAGCCTTGGGAAACCGTGTCAGCAATCTGACATGTAAACGAGTTAAGACACCCCCAGTATTGGGGGGCCATTTGCCATCAAAGGCTCGGCCCTGCTGGCTCTACCGCAATATTTAGCCATCGCGGACATCTTCAACAAAGCGATAAACGGTCGAAGGGCTTGAAATACAAGGGCTGTAGGAAGTTCAGTGTGTCAGAAATGAGTCATCTTTTTTTTGACGCTTTCCCGTCGTAGGCCGCTATTTCTTGCGCTTTAATGGCCCGGTGCTAGTGTCAAAAAACAGCCGGCGATCTTTTGGCCGTTGCCGCGAATGGGTACTGGAGAGCCAATGATTCGATATCTCAAAGAATTTCTGATAGCTGTCTATTTGCTCACTCATTACGACTACTACTTTGAGCGTATAAGCGTGATGGGCATTGGTTTCCCATTAGTGCTGTTTGTCGCCATGTTTGTCGTATTAACGATTGCGCTATTTATGACGGCATACATTCGCCAGTCTCTGATACGTCATCTATTCGCTTTGGCGATGTTTGTTTCTGCGGTGTTCTTCGATGTTTATTCGCGGGTCACGGCCGACTACCTGACCTACAGCAGCTTTGTCTCGCTTGTGTATTCCGGCGGGTTCATCGAAGAAGCGCTGTACCAGTACCGCGATGCGATCATCAGCGGCGTGCTCGGTGGTTTGCCGCTGTTGATCGGCATCGGGCTGAAACCGCGTCGGCGAATGCCCGTTCCAGGTGCGTTGATGGTGGCGGCGCCAGTGCTGGGGGTGCTGTTGCTCAGTGCCGTGTTGTTCGTGCGCGCGGGGGAGGGCGCGCGGGGGTTGCCCGTCATGTACACGCCGCTGGCCTACTTGAACCTGTTCGCCTACGAGTCGCTGCACAACACCGTCGGCCCCCGCGAACCGGTAAACCTGGCGCGCATCGGGCAACCGGTGGGTCACGACATCGTGCTGGTCATCGACGAGAGCATTTCCGGCAACTACCTGGACATCAACGCGCCGTTCGGCGTGCACAGCAATCTCAAGGAGCCGCATGCCGGCGTCGAGATTTTCAACTATGGCTACGCCGCCTCGATCGCCAATTGCAGCGTCGATACCAACGTCACACTGCGTTATGGCGGCACCCGCGGCGATTACGTGCGAATCAACAGCACACTGCCGTCGATCTGGCAGTACGCGAAAAAGGCTGGCATGCACACGGTCTATATCGATGCGCAGCGCACCGGCGGCAACCTGCAGAACCTGATGAGCGCGGCCGAAAAAAAGGACATCGACGAGTTCGTGCAATTCGACCAGACCAGCGTGCGCGACCGCGACATGGCCGCGGCGGCAAAGCTGATCGAACTGCTCAATGACGATAAGTCGCAATTGGTGATCATCAACAAGGTCGGGGCGCATTTTCCGGTACACGACAAATATCCCGATGCGTTCATGGCCTATCGTCCGACGCTGCCTCGGGGGCAATTCGTCGAAGTGACGGACACCGGCGAGCGCAACGGTTTCAATGGTCAGCCCGATGATTGGATGCTGTACCGCAATGCCTACAAGAACACAGTGTTGTGGAACGTCGGGGAGTTTTTCTCTCGGGTATTTGCCCAGGCGAATCTGAACAACGCCTTGCTGATCTATACCTCGGATCACGGCCAGGACCTGCATGAGCGGGGCAACCCCGGTTTGAACACCCATTGCGGCGGCGACCCGGTGGAGGAGGAAGGCCTGGTGCCGTTGGTGGTGATTCAGGGTAGCGGATTGCAGACCCTGGACTGGCAGGCTGCACTTGCCGGCAACAAGGATCGCTCCAGCCACTACAACATCTTCCCGACCTTGCTGCAGTTGATGGGGTACGACCTGACAGGTGTGGAAGCGGTGTATGGCAAACCGCTGAGCGTGCCGACGGCGGATGATTTCACGTTCAACTATCGGTTCAATGCACGGCTTGGGGCCAAGCCCGAATGGAAGCACATTGATTTGAACAGCATTGTCACGCCATCGCAGGCGCCGGCGAGTATGGCAGTGGGGCAGTGATTTGTTGATTGCCTGACCCGGCCTCTTCGCGAGCAAGCCCGCTCCCCCAGTGGAATGCATTTCAACTGTGGGAGCGGGCTTGCTCGCGAAATCGGTATGTCAGTCAATGAAGATGTTGAATGTGATGACCCTTTCGCGAGCACGCTCGCTTCCACCGTGAGTCGCGGTGTACCGATGTGATTATGTAGACGTGAACCGATCCGACTCAGGCCAATTCAACGGTGCAACGGCCGCTCAGTATCGAGCTGCCAATAGCGTTCAGGCGAGCCCATATCGGCGCGTTTGGCGGCTCCGAATAATGGAAGTTGACTCTGATACGCGCCTACAGCGTAGGCTTTCTTTTTTACACTTGAGGTGGGAAATCTAACCGCACTCGTTCCTAGCCCAGCCTGCTTCCAGGCAGCGAGCCGAGTAAGGACCAGGCCCGGTAACTGCCGATAGATGGCCTCCTCATAGACGAACCACTTCATTGGGTGGTCAGTTGCTCCATCCTCTGTGTACTGTTGCGCAAGAAGAAACGCTTCGCGCACCGCCAAACAAGCGTTGCTAGTCAGCAGATGATCGGGGTGGAGAAGTCCCATAGGCATAAGAACGGTCCCACCCCTTTGTTCAAGGATTGTTTTTAGCGCCGGTACGAGGTCGGTCGTTTGATAACTGCGACCGTACTGGCCATCCCAGAAACTGAGCCATGTGCCTCTCACACCAAGTCTACGCATCGACTCCGTATCTTCCTCACGTCGCGCAAGCACGGCCTGATAACCACTACTAAAACCTGTTGCTACATCCCAAGCCGGAGCCGCTATATCAGGATCAGGCACGCCAGCGAATACTGTAATGACAAGAGCGTCTCGACTCTCAGCCAAAAGGCAGCCGCAACTGAAGACAGCATCATCCAAATGTGGGGAAATTACGGTGATCTGTTTGGGGATTGGCAGAAGCATTTGATTCCACTTCCTGATAGTAGATGTTTAAACGCTTGTCACTTCATCAGGGAAACCGTGTCTCTCCTCAGTTATAGCCAAAATTAAATGTAAGGCGCGCAAGGACGGGGCGAAAGTGCTTCGACTTTCGGCAAAAAAAAACGTTTTTAAGAGTGTGTATTATTAGCGGTCCAACGTTCGGATTTGCTCTGACGATAAGCGTAGTAACACCAACAACTCTCCAATAAGAATCACCCTTGTGTCATCGAGAGTTCAGCAGCCAATTTGAGGCTGCCGGGGTGTCCTGCAACATAGAATCTCCCACATTTGATTTCGAGGGCCGCTATCCTTGGCCCACGCTTATCGAACGGGTTCTGCCATGCTTGAAGTCCAGGGCGTCTTCAAAAGCTACGCCACTCCACAAGGCCCGTTGCCGGTGCTGCAAGGCGTCGACCTGACCCTCAAACCCGGCAGTAGCCTGGCGCTGATGGGCGAGTCAGGCAGTGGCAAGAGCACCTTGCTGCACTTGATTGCCGGGCTGGACAAGGTCGATCGCGGCAGTATCCGCAGCGGCGAACATCGGCTGGAGCAGATGAACGAAGGACAACTGGCGAACTGGCGACGCACGGAAATCGGCCTGGTGTTCCAGCAGTTCAATCTGATCGGCAGCTTGCGGGTGGAGGACAACCTGGCGTTTCAGGCAAGGCTGGCCGGGCGTCATGATCCGCGCTGGCAGGCGCATCTGGTGCAGCGATTGGGCTTGGCTGATTTGCTGCGCCGTTATCCGGAACAACTCTCTGGTGGTCAGCAGCAACGGGTGGCGCTGGGGCGTGCCCTGGCATCGCAACCGAAACTGCTGCTGGCCGACGAACCCACCGGCAGCCTCGATGAAGCCACCAGTGACGAGGTATTGAAACTGCTGCTGGAATTGCTCGATGACAGCCCCACGACCCTGTTGATGGTCACCCACAGCCCGAGCGTCGCGGCGCGACTGGCGGACAAAGTGGTGCTGCATTGTGGTCGTCTGGCCGGTGTGGACGGACGCTGAGATGCGCATTTTTCGCGAAACCCTGCGGGCGCTGCTCAGTCACTGGCGGCAGCACCCGGTGCAGTTTTTCAGTGTGCTGACCGGGCTGTGGTTGGCCACCAGTCTGCTGACCGGCGTGCAGGCGCTCAACAGCCAGGCGCGGGAAAGTTATGCACGAGCCAGTCAACTGATTGGTGGCGAACCTCAGGCCAGCCTCAGTGCGTCCGCTGGTGGGACGTTCCCTCAGCAATGGTTTGTCGACCTGCGTCGTGCCGGCTGGCCGGTCTCGCCGGTGTTGCAGGGACGGCTGACGCTCAAGGGCCATGAGGATCAGCGTCTGCAATTGATGGGCATCGAACCGGTGTCGCTGCCGGCGGGTGGCGTAGTGGCCGGGCAGGCGCTGGCCATCGAGCAGGTCGTCGCGTTTTTCACCCCGCCGGGCAGCACCTGGATTTCGCCGCAGACCTTGCAGACTTTGGGGCTGACGGAGGGAGAGCGTCCGTTGGCGGTGAACGGCCAGGCACTGCCGCCGTTGCACGCTCAAGCCGACATGGCGCCAGGTCTGTTGCTGATGGACATCGGCTTTGCCCAGCAGATACTCGGTTTGCCGGATCAGGTATCGCGACTGCTGCTACCCAAGGATTTCACCGCGACACTGCCCGATTCGCTCAAGGACCAACTGCAGTTCAAGAGCAGCGGTGAAGAAAACAATCTGGCGCGCCTGACCGAGAGCTTCCACTTGAACCTTGATGCGTTGGGGTTTCTGTCGTTCGTGGTCGGCCTGTTCATTGTGCATGCCGCCATAGGACTGGCGCTGGAACAGCGTCGAGGCTTGCTCAGAACCCTGCGTGCCTGCGGCGTCAGCGCTCGGATGCTGATCGCCTGTCTGGCTGTCGAACTGGGTGGGCTGGCCTTGATCGGTGGCGTGGCCGGTGTGGTGAGCGGCTACCTGCTGGCCAGTATGCTGCTGCCGGATGTCGCCGCCAGCCTGCGCGGCCTGTACGGCGCCGAAGTGGCGGGGCAGTTGAGCCTGAGCCCGCTGTGGTGGTTAAGCGGCATCGGCCTGAGCCTGCTCGGTGCCTTGCTCGCCGGCGCCAACAGTTTGTGGCGGGCGGCGTGTCTGCCGCTACTGGCGCTGGCCGATCCGCAGGCCTGGCATCAGGCGCACGCGCGCTGGTTGCGGCGTCAGGGTTGGGTGGCGGCGCTGGCCTTGGCGATCGCGCTGCTGGCGTTGCTGCGCGGTGACAGCCTGGCCAGCGGTTTCGTGCTGATGGCCGCACTGTTGCTGGGCGCCGCACTGGCGTTGCCGGTGGTGCTCGATACCGTGCTCAACGGTCTTTTGAGTCGCAGTCGTTCCGTGCTCGGCCAATGGTTTGTCGCCGATTGCCGCCAGCAACTACCCGCCCTGAGCCTGGCGTTGATGGCGCTGCTGTTGGCACTGGCGGCCAACATCGGCGCCGGCAGCATGACCGCCGGCTTCCGCCAGACTTTCAGCAATTGGCTCGAACAACGGCTGACCGCCGAGCTTTACCTCAACCCCCAAAACCCGGCGCAGGCCCGGGAGCTGCTCACCTGGCTCAAGCAGCAACCGCAGCTCACGGCGGTGTTGCCCAACTGGCAAGTTTCCATTCAGTTGCAAGGTTGGCCCACGGAGATCTTCGGCGTGATCGATCACCCGACCTATCGCCAGCACTGGCCGCTGCTCGAGGCCCTGGGCGACACACCCTGGGAGCACCTGGCCACGGACGATGCATTGATGCTCAGCGAACAACTGGCCCGACGTCTGAAAGTGCAGTTGGGCGATCGCCTGACGATTGCCACGCCCAATGGCCCGTGGTCACCGCGCATCATCGGCATCTACGCCGACTACGGCAATCCGAGGGGCCACGTACTGGTCAATGTCCATCACTTGCTGCGCGGCTGGCCGCAACTGACGCCAAGTCGCTTCAACCTGCGCATCGAACCGGCGTTGATTGCGCCGTTCGTGACCGCGCTGCAGGCACGCTTCGCGCTGGAGGACAGTCGCATCGTCGATCAGGCCCGGCTCAAGGGCTGGTCGACGCAGGTGTTCGAACGCACCTTTGCCGCCACCGCCGCACTTAACAGCCTGACCCTCTGTGTGGCCGGCGTGGCGCTGTTTATCAGTTTGCTGACCCAAAGCCAGAGCCGTCTCGGGCAATTGGCGCCGCTTTGGGCGTTGGGCGTGACCCGCCGGCAGCTGATGCTGCTCAATCTTGGGCAAACCTGGTTGCTGGCGCTGTTGACGCTGGTATTGGCGTTGCCGTTGGGGATTGCGCTGGCGTGGTGCCTGGACACGGTAATCAACGTTCAGGCTTTCGGTTGGCGCCTGCCATTGCGGGTGTTTCCAGTGCAATTGCTGCAGTTGATGGGGCTGGCGCTGGTGGCGACGTTGCTGGCCTCGGCGTGGCCGCTGTACTCGTTGTATCGCACGCAGCCGGCGGACTTGCTGAGGACGTTTGCCCATGAGGATTAGACGCGCAGTATTGCTGTTGGCGGTGCTGTTGAGCGGCTGCGATCAACCGGTGCCCGTGGAAAAAGGCTTTGCGGGGATGGGCAATCAAGCGGCTGCGTTTACGCCGGTAGTGCCGGGTCGGGCGTTCAAATTTCCGGCGGATCACGGCCCCCACGATGGTTTTCGCATTGAATGGTGGTACGTCACCGCCAACCTTAAGGACGAGCAGGGCGACGAATTCGGTGTGCAGTGGACGCTGTTTCGCAGTGCCTTGAAAGCCACGCCCGAGGTGGCTGGCTGGGAAAACCAGACGATCTGGCTGGGGCACGCGGCCGTAACCTCTGCGTCGATTCATCACGCTGCCGAACGCTATGCCCGTGGTGGCGTCGGCCAGGCGGGGGTGAGTTTGGCGCCGTTCAATGCATGGATCGACGATTGGCGTTTCAGCAGCCAGTCGACTGACGCTCTGGCTGATCTGCAATTGAGTGCCCGCGACAAAGCTTTCAGTTATCAACTGCGGCTGACGTCGAATCGGCCGCTTGTGCTGCAAGGGGACAAGGGCTTCAGTCAAAAATCCGAACAGGGCCAAGCGTCGTATTACTACAGTCAGCCGTTTTTCCAGGCCAGCGGCACCCTGCAGATCGAGGGCAAGCGCTATCAGGTCAGTGGTCCCGCGTGGCTCGATCGCGAATGGAGCAGCCAGCCGCTGACCGCCAACCAGACCGGTTGGGACTGGTTTTCCCTGCACCTGGACAGTGGTGAACAGGTGATGCTCTATCGCATGCGGCAAAAGGACGGCGCACCTTATCTGACCGGCACGTGGATCGACGCCCACGGCCAGACGCAGTTGCTGCACGGCACCGACATTCGCCTCACCCCGCAGAACACCGCCAGCGTCGCCGGGCGTTCGATGCCGGTTCGCTGGTCGATCCAGATTCCCGGCAAACACCTCGACATCGTCATCAGCGCGCTTAACCCCAATGCCTGGATGGATCTGCGCATTCCCTACTGGGAAGGCCCGGTGCAGTTGAGCGGCAGCCATGGCGGGCAGGGGTATCTGGAGATGACTGGATATTGAGTCGGAACTCTCTGCGTTGCGCTGGCCTCCTAAATTTAGAAGCCCTTTGACCGGAGCCTGCGATGCGCGAAGACCTCACACCGCCCGACCTCGACGCATGGGAGCGTCTGTTCGAAGACGAGGCCTACTGGCAACAGTCCCCCGACGCCCATTACCAGCAACTTTTGGCTCTGGCCGATGACCTGTTGGGGCAGGGCGCGATTGACCTCGAACAATGGCAGAACCTGAGGGCCAGGGCGGAACAATCCCACAAGGACTCTCCGGCCATCAATGTGGCTCGGGAAGTCGACGATCCCGATGCCTGAGAAGAACGCCCTGCGACGATTTGTTGATCAGCGGCGAAGACTCTGTGAACAGCGTCTATGCTCATCGACACGCTCGGCATTGAAGCCTGCTTCGGTGCCGTTTGTCGTCATTGATCACAGGGAATGTCTGCCTATGAAACTTCACGCACTGACCAAAGCCATCACCCTCGCCACATTACTGTCCGCCGCCAGCCTGAGTGCCGTTGCAGCCGATATTCCGCTGTCTGCGGTCGTGGAAGCTGATCAGATCACTACTAAAGTCGTTTCGGTCGATGCGGCCAACCATCAGGTCGTCCTTGAGGGGCCGGAAGGTCGTCAGGCCACTGTGCAACTGACCGACAAAGCCAAGAACCTCGGTAACCTGAAGCCCGGTGATCAGGTCCATATCAAAGTCACCCGCGCCGTTGCGGCCTATCTCGATACCGACATCGACAAAGGCCTGCCAGGCAGCACCGAGCGCACCGGCGAGGTCCGCGCGGCGCCGGGCAGTTCTAAACCCGGTGGCGAGGCCTATCGTCAGGTGCAGGTGCAGCTGAAAATCACCCATATCGACGTGAAGAAAAACCAGGTGACCTTTATTAACCCCAAAGGCCAGTCCAAAACTGTCGATGTCGAGCGCCCGGAAGTTCAAGCAAAATTGAAGGATCTGAAAGTCGGGCAAAGCGTCTACGTGACGTATACCGACATACTGACAGTGACCAGCAAACACTAAAGTTGAGCGTCAGCTCTAATGTGTGATTGTTCCTGTACAATTTTTTGTATAGGAATAATCTTTTATGGACGAATTGGTGAGTTTGAACAGCGGGGGGGGCTTAATAATATTTTTGGCCGACATCTGTTAAAACATGTATCGGCAAATTTCACGTTTCAGGCGCGGACATCTTCAACGACTTCAATTAAAATACGCCCCGTTCGCCCAGTGTTACGGCTCTTTACCAGTGCATGGAATGCCGAGGCCATTGCACTGGGCGAACACCTTCCGCTTGGTAGCTCCTATCGCATTATGTAAATAAACTAATCATTAGTTCTGAAAGAGCGGGGTTAGTCGTTCCAGTCAGAGACACCCGAGGTACTCGCTGCCACGTGGGTTACGGTGATTTTGCGGTAACTGAAGTGCACTTCCTCCAAGTGCAGAGGGTCCATCTTCTCCGGATTTTGGCAGATGTCCATATAGTCCTTGATTTCAACGATAACCGCCTCTTCAAGTTCGGTAGTGTAATAGTGCTCGCGTTTTCCCCCGGCAGAGTTGCGGTACCAATCGATTTTCACACTTTGCAAGCGGTCGCCCTCATGCAGCGCTTCTAGCAGCAGGGGAGAGGTCTTGTCGAAAATCTTGGTGATTACCAAAGGTTTGTGAATGCGCCCACCTGTCGGCTGACCAGTCTGGGTATTACGGGCACTCATCACCTGATGGCTGAATGCTTGAATCATGATCCTGTCTTCGGGGTTTTCTTCGTCGGTGCTGGCTTCGTCTTTGTAACTTTCTTTGTAACTTTCTTTGTAAGTGCTGCCAATGGATTCGGGGCTGGATGCACCCATCGTGAGCTTCTTGCCGTCCTGTCCAACGATGGTTAAGTACGCTTGCATGGCCATGAATGCGGTCCTTGTTAAAATAAATGAAGGCACCCGAAAGGCGCTATCGCCTGATGGGGGCCTGACGGCTAACAAGGTCTGTGCCATAAACAATAAAGCCATATAAATCAGTTAGTTGAATAAATTTCGAGAAGGGTTCCCCCAAAAATCCTCATTGCCAGCGTGGAAAGCTGCACGACACACGGCAGCTTTTGGCGCACCGTGTCGAAACGCCTTTCAGGCCGAACGATCAGCCCCGCACCAAGGTCTTACACCAGAATCATCGCGCAGCTACTAGCGCATCACGGCTATAAGCCACCCCCACAGTCCCGAGATGGAGTGAAGACATGAAAATCCTGATGGTTTTAACGTCCCACGATCAATTGGGTGACACTGGCAAGAAAACCGGCTTCTGGCTGGAAGAATTCGCGGCACCGTATTACGCCTTCAAGGATGCAGGCGCGCAGTTGACCCTGGCCTCGCCCAAGGGTGGCCAGCCACCGCTGGACCCGAAAAGCGACGAGCCCGGCGCGCAAACCGAGGCCACCGAGCGTTTTCGCAAGGACCCTGCCGCCCAGTCCGCATTGGCGTCGACCGTCCTGCTAGGCTCGATGAAGGCCGATGATTACGATGCGATCTTCTATCCCGGCGGACATGGCCCGCTCTGGGACCTGGCTGAAGACAAGCAGTCGATTGGCCTGATCGAAGCGTTCTACAACGCCGACAAACCGGTCGCGACCGTTTGCCATGCACCGGGGGTATTGCGCCATGCCAAAGACGCGGACGGTCAGCCATTGGTCAAGGGCAAGAAGGTGACGGGGTTCACCAATACCGAAGAAGAGGCGGTGCAACTGACCAATGTCGTGCCATTTCTGGTAGAGGACGAACTCAAGGCCAAGGGCGGGATTTTTTCCAAGGGGCCTGATTGGGCGAGTTATGTGCTCACCGATGGTCTGTTGCTGACCGGGCAGAATCCGGCGTCGTCGCAGGCGACGGCCGAAGCGCTGTTGGCAAAACTGAAGAAAACATAACTCCTGTAGGAGCCGGCTTGCTGGCGATAGCGGTGCACCAGACGCCATCAATGTAGATTGATGCATCGCCTTCGCCAGCAAGCCGGCTCCTACAGTTCAGTGCTAGCTAGCGAACGAGGCAAAACACTGCTCGATCGAACGCCGCTGCGTCTCTGCATACAGTCCCAACTCATCAATCGTCGAACGCCCCAGCGCCTTTTCAAACGCTTGCTGGTTGGAATGCACACCATAGTGAGTTTGCGCAGCGTCCCCCAGGTTTGACTGAAAAATCCCCGCCGCGCTGACTGGCAGGAAATCTTCGTACACCAATGGTTCAAACCGCAGATAGCCGCCGCTGACCAGGTCTTCCAGGGGCGAGGTTTTCAGCTCGGCTGCCGCCAGGCCCTTTTCCGTCACAAAATAGCGAAAGTACGCCAGTTCCTGTTGGCGCATGCCTTCGTACGTGTCCGGGAATTCGCTGAAATGTTGCGTCATCAATGCGTTGTAGCGGGCGGCGTTGGCTTCGTTGGGGAAGTCCTTGAGTTCGTCCCGGGCGGCATTTAGCAAGCGATCGTACAACGCCCGGCCTTTGGGTGTGAGGGCGGCGCCGCGTTGTTCGATCTCGCCGAAGCGGGCGCTGTGGCTGCCATGGCTTTCACTCTGATCGGTAAACGCGACCGGTTCGTCAAGCGCCTTGAAACTGGTCTGGCGCAGCAGAATCGGGCACTGACGGCGGGGCGGGCCTTCGATCACCGCTTTGGGGGTGATGCCATGAACCGGCATTTGCGTCTGGACGATGTCGATGTCCAGGGTGCGCGGCGTCAGGTGATTGATGTGCGGGCCTTTGAACGCCACCACATCGGCAATCAGGCGGTGCTGAGCGCTGAGTTTCTGGTATTGCTCGGCTGTGACGGTGGCGCTGTGGTGCCAGCGGAAGGTTTCCAGCGCTTGTTCAACGAATTCTTCAGCCGCTTGTTCGGTGAGGCCGCCCTGGGTTTCGGCGCGATCGATGAGGGTCAGCGCGGCAGGGGTAAAGATCGATCGTTTGTCCAGCACCGACTGGGCAAACGCGCGCAGTTCCAGATCTTCGATCAATTCCAGACGCAACAGCGAGGTGAACACGCGGAACGGACTGATCTGCAATGAGGCTTCATGCACCGCGCGAAACGCCGTGGAATGCACCGGCACTCCGGCCGGGGTCAGGTCGTAATAACCCACGGGTTGCATGCCCATCACCGCGAACAGGCGGGCGAGGGTCGCCAGTTCAGCGGCCGTGCCGACGCGGATCGCGCCATGGCGCTCCAGGTCCAGGCGCCCGATTTCACCGGTGCTGGTCAACTGTCGGGCCACTTGCGGATCGCTGTCGAGCACCTGGCGGTTGGTCTGTTCCACCAGCTCCATCAACGCGCCGTACAGCGGCACTTCTTCGCGGTACATGTCGGACATCGCTTTGGAGAAGCGTTGGCGGATCAGGTCGGGGCTGACGAAGCTCGGGTGATTCATGGACAGGATTCCTGGCGCGATGACGTGAAGGATGGGAGAAAAGATCGCAGCCTTCAGTGGCGTCGACAAACGAAGTTTCTGACGAACTTCATTCTGCAAAGGACTGCATCTTGTAGGAGCTGTCGAGCCTGCGAGGCTGCGATCGCTGGTAGGAGCTGTCGAGTGCAACGAGGCTGCGATCGCTGGTAGGAGCTGTCGAGTGCAACGAGGCTGCGATCGGCTGCGAAGCAGTCGTAAACCCTGCATGCCTATTTTTCCTGACACACTGCGCTGCCTGATTTTGCGACTGCTTTGCAGCCGATCGCAGCCTCGTTGCACTCGACAGCTCCTACAAGCTCCTACAAGCTCCTACAAGCTCCTACAGGCCTACGGTTTTTTAGTGCAGTCGTTGATCCTGAGGGCTTTCCGAGCGCAGCGATGCCAAAAACTCCCGATACAGGCGTGCCGAACCGGCTGGCGCTTCGATCATCGGCATGTGGCCGATACCTTCCCATACTTCCACCCGCAGGTCGGCAATGCCTTTGCTCCAGATGGCAACGCTGCTGACATCGATCAAACGATCCTTGCGCCCCCACAACAACAGCGCGGGAGCCTTGATTGCCGGCAGTTTCGGCTCCATCGGCGGGCTGGCGCGAAAATCGCGGAAGATTTCTTCCAGTTCGTCGCGTGCCTGTTCATAGCGATGGGCGATGGCGTCCAGCACCACTCGCGGCAGCCACGGTGGTTCGGCCATGGTCATGGCATAAAAATATTTGAATTCTTCCCGCGAGTTGATCAGGAACGGGTTGTGGCCCTTGGCCAAATGGCGCTCCAGGTCGCTGGGCTCGGGCGACGCGACGCCCGCCGGGTCAAACAGGGCGACCGAGACAATGCGGTCCGGGTAATTGGCCGCCAGCCAGGCCGCGATCCACCCCCCCATCGAGTTGCCGATCACATGGACCTTCTCGACCCCGCAAACATCCAGCAACTGAATCATGCGCTTGGCCTGCAGCGGGATGTCGTAGCCGCCACCGGCCTTGAAGCCGGTTTCGCCATGGCCGGCGATGTCGGGGATGATCACCCGGTAATTTCCGACAAAATGCCGGGCAAAGCGCAGCCAGATATTTTTATCCGCGCTGTAGCCGTGAAGCATCAGCACATTGCTCGATGCCTCATACGGCCCGCCTTGCCAGGTCGAGACGGTCATTTCGCTGATGGGCACCACGATCTTGTGCAGCTTGTACAACCTGGCCTCGGCGGCGACGCTCAAGTCATACAGCCAGTACCCGATGGCCGGGTAGCTCAACCAGCTCCAGGCCGCGAAAACCGCGATAGCGACAACCAGTAAAAGCATCAGGCGTCTTCCTTCTGACGGATCAGGACAAAATGTGATCGGCGGGTTTCAGGGCTCGGGTCAAGCGGTGAAAGCTGAAACTGAATCCCGGAAACATGGCAATCACATGACCGCTCTTGCTTTGATACCAACTGTGGCAGCCTCCGGACTTCCACACTGTGCGTTCCATTTCTCTATGGATCATTTCAGTGTAGGTACGTTCTGCCTCGGGGCGTACTTCGATACTGCGTAAACCTTGTGCTTTTAGCGTGCGAATGCAGTCGAGGATGTAGTTCATCTGCGATTCGATGATGAACAGCGCCGACGTGTGGCCAATGCCGGTGTTCGGGCCGGTGACGATGAACAGGTTGGGAAAGTCCGGCAGGGCAGTGCCGAGGTAGGCCCGCGGGTACTGAGCCCAGACGTCCTTCAGACGGATGCCGTCTTTGCCGGTGACCGGGTAGGAAATCACCCCGTCGGTGGCGTCATAACCGGTGGACCAGACGATCAGATCCAGGTCTATGTGCTGGCCGTCCTGCATGACGATGCCGGTTTCGTCGATCTCGGCGATCCCTTGTTCACGGCTATGCAATGTCACGTTGCTGCGGACCAGCGCCGGGTACAGCGTGCTGGACAGAATCACCCGTTTACAGCCGATGGTGTAGTCCGGTGTCAGTTTTCGCCGCAGCTCGGCGTCAGGCACCTGGTGTTTGATCAAGCGCAGGGCCTGACGCTGGACCATGCGTATCGCCGGTTTCGAGTATTTGAAAGCAATCACCCGGGTTTCAAATTGCCAGTAGATCATCCAGCGCAGCAGCTTGTAGGCCGGCTTGAGCCCCAGCAGCCAGCGCTGGAAACGTCCGAACGTACGGTCTGGCCGGGGCAATACCCAATGCGGCGTGCGTTGGAACACATGCAGGTGCTCGACATCCGGGGCGATCGCCGGAATCACCTGGGCCGCGCTGGCGCCGCTACCGACGATGGCCACGCGTTTTTGCCGATAATCGTAGGAATGGTCCCAGTTATTGGTGTGAAAGGTCTTGCCCTGAAAGCGTTCCTGGCCGGCGAAGTGCGGCACCACCGGTTGACTTAGGGGGCCGGTGGCATTGATCAGGAACTGCGCATGAAACGTGCCTTTGGCGGTGTGCACCGCCCAGCGTTTGCCGGTTTCGTCCCATTCCACTCGCTCGACATTGGCTTGCAGCTCCACCCGGTCGCGCAGGCCGAAACGCTCCACCACGTAGCGGGTGTAGCGGTGCAGTTCGGCCTGTTCGGCGAACATCTGCGTCCAGCGGTAAGGTGCGAAGGACAGTGAGTAGAGCGGCGAGGGCACGTCGACGGCCGCACCGGGATAGGTGTTCTGGCACCAGGTGCCACCGAAGAAGTCCCGCCGTTCCAGCAGACGAAAGTCAGTGATACCGGCCTTGAGCAAATTGACCGCTGCACACTGGCCGCCGAAGCCGCTGCCGATGATCAACACTTCAAAGGTCTGCATGGTTCTCCTGTTTGTCGCTATGGGTCCAACCCTATCTTCATGTATAGCCGTTTCTGTGGGGGTTTTTGCTTCTGCCTCTGTAGGAGCGAGGCTTGCCCGCGAAGAACGATTACGCGGTTTACCTGATGTACCGCGTTATTGTTCTTCGCGGGCAAGCCTCGCTCCTACAGATAGCCAGATTGCCGGATGGCGGGGTATTCAGCCCGCCCGTCGGTGATGGCTATTTAACGTCGCCCTGATAGACTTCTGGCACACCTGTAATCCCGGTGTGATCAGGTTCCGTTCTGTGGTGCAGAGGTCCCAATGGAAAAGATGGGAGGAAACGGACTTTCACTGGCCAGGAGGCTCTACACATCGCGCGCCATCGGACTGGTATTGGGTTTGCTATGCGTGAGCGTGACAATGTACCCATTGAACCCGGCGCCGTGGGTCTGGGCCCTGATGTTGTTCAATGGCTTGCTCTGGCCGCACCTGGCCTATCAATGGGCGCGACGATCCACGACGCCCTATCACGCCGAACACCGTAATTTGTTGGTAGACGCCTTTATGGGCGGTTTCTGGGTCGCCGCCATGCACTTCAATCCGCTGCCCAGCGCTACCACGATTTCCATGATGGCAATGAACAACGTGGCTATCGGCGGCTTGCGTTTTTTGTTGGTGGGCACCGTCGCGCAGATACTCGGCATTGGCGTCGGAGGGCTGATCTTCCTCCCGCTCTTCATCCCTGAAACCAGTCAATTCCAGCTCTACGCTTGCTTGCCGCTGATGTGTTTTTATCCGCTGGTGCTGGGTTTGATCTGCTTTCGCCAGGCCCATACCCTCGGTCGGCAAAAGCGTGAACTGCTTGCCCTGAGCCGCACCGACAGCCTCACCGGCCTGCTCAATCACGGCGCCTGGAAGGACCAACTGGAAGTCGAATTTCAGCGCTGTCAACGCCAGCATCAGGGCGCGGTGATCGCCCTGATCGACATCGACCATTTCAAAAGCATCAACGACACCTACGGCCATGTCGCCGGTGACATCGTGTTGCGGCATCTGAGCAAAATGCTCAAACAGAACCTGCGCGCCACCGATGTCGCCGGGCGTTACGGCGGCGACGAGTTCTGCGTGATCCTTCCGGACCTGCCCCTGAACAGCGCCGCCGCTGCCATGGATGCCCTGCGTGACCGCTTCGCCACCCTGGGCTATGAGCAAAACCCGGCGCTGAAAGTCAGCCTGAGTATCGGTCTGGCGGACTTCGACCCGGCCCACACCGATGCCACTCTGTGGCTCAACGATGCTGATCAGGCGTTGTACGAAGCCAAGACGACCGGGCGTAATCGCGTGATTTGCTGTGGTGATGGTCGGCCGCATCACGAACTGCTCGACTCGGTCTGATCTCCACCACAACCCCTGTAGGAGCGAGGCTTGCCCGCGAAGACGACCTGGCAGCCGACCTATTGTTGTTGACTGAGTACATATCCATTGCTGCGGTAACGGCCGCTTATGGTTTCGCCTGACGGCGACTCACTTTTTTTCAAACGCCAAAAAAAGTAAGCAAAAAAGGCTCGCCCCGAGCGTCCGGCCCCTCGCTGGGGCTCGGCGTTCCTTCGCTCCGGTATCCATCCGGGGGCATTGCCCTCCGGTTGGCTTCGCTGCACCTACATGCAATGTGTTCGACTGCGTCGAACGGCGCTGCGCGCCAATCCCCGGATGAACACCTCCACTCAGCCTCCCGATGGGGCGGGTGGATCAAAAGCCAGAGCAAAAGCCAGAGCAAAAGCCAGAGCAAAAGCCCTCAATACTCACCCCATGATCGTTCCCACGCTCTGCGTGGGAATGCCTCAACGGACGCTCCGCGTTCGGCTCCGTAAGGGACGCGGAGCGTCCCGGGCTGCATTCCCACGCAGAGCGTGGGAGCGATCAATATGCGGCGCACAACTTTTCAAGACGTTTCCTACAACGTACCCTGTTGCCACGTTTCGGTATCGACTCCTATAGTTCGTGCTCGCGGAAAACTCCGCGATCGACCTTGGCCGGTCGGTATCTGAAACTTCACAGTGCTGCAGGTTTTATGGCGGCTGTGCGCGGGACATCTTCGGGTGTGCCGGTTTTTCAGGTACCGGTCGGCCAACCCGCACACGGCTGCCACCTTATCTTTGCTTGGCCGCGAAAGGTGGTAGCGCAACCTGGAGTTTCACGTATGTTCGACCAAGTCATGCCCCGTTACCTCCCCATCGACACCTACGACGCCACCAACCCGGTGCTCTTCATCAACACCCACAAAGAACTCAGCGACATGGCCGCGTGCGCCATGCACCGTTTCACGGTGGTTCGCGATCTGGCGGACACTTTGTCCAGCCTCAATCTCAAAGACATTTCCGATTGCGATCTGACGCGGGTGACTCGCGCCGTGCATCTGCTCATGCGCGAAGGGTGCGCTGTGCTGGATGTGATCCAGGCAAGGGCGTTGCAGCGGGAGGAGGGCTACAAGGCTACGGTTTAGCGGTGTAATGACTGACGCCATCGCGGGTAAACCCGCTCCCACAGGTTTTGTGCAATTGCTGTGGGAGCGGGTTTACCCGCGATGGCGTCAGATCAGGCGACGAAGATATACCTGCTGCCCATCACTCCTTAACGCTCATAAACTCCTTCGCCCAACGGATGTATTCCTCCGGCTGGGTATAGGTATGCGTCAGTTCGGTAGCGTTCAAATCCGAGGCCTGGGTAAAAATCTGGCGCTGTTCGCGCAGGCTGTCGTACGTCGCCTTGATCGCCGCGAAGTAAGCGCCGTGGCCGTCGATGGTGACGCGCACGCCCAGTTCGGCCAGGCGTTTGTCGTCGCGCAGCGCCGGGTTGCCGTAGGTCACCAGCATCAGCGGCACGCTCAAGTGCTCGGCGATCTGCTCCAGGTGATCGAAGTCCCGTATCCCCACCATGCAGATCCCGTCCGCGCCAGCGGCCTGGTATTGCCGGGTGCGGCTGATGATTTCCTGGACCGGCAGAATCCCCGCGTGGGTGCGGGCGATGATGGCCATTTCCGAATCGCACCGGGCCTCAAGTGCCGCGCGAATCTTGCCGACACCTTCGGCGACCGTGGTCAGGTCGGTGGATTTGCGACCGAATTGCGCCGGCAGCAAGGTATCTTCGATGGTCAGGGCCGCCACGCCGGCGCGTTCGAGCTCAACGATGGTGCGCATGACGTTGAGCGCGTTGCCGTAACCATGGTCGGCGTCGGCAATCACTGGCAATTGGGCGACACGGCCGATGCGGGTGGCCTGCTCGGCGAATTCGCTGAGGCTGATCAAGGCAAAGTCAGGCGCGCCCAGCACCTGCAACGATGCAACCGAACCACCCAGGATGCCCACCTCGAACCCCAGGTCGGCGGCGATGCGCGCCGACATCGGATCGAAAACCGATGCCGTGTGATAGCAGGTGTTGGAAGCGAGCAGTTGGCGAAAATTGCGGCGTAAATCTTGATGAGACAGCCTGGACATATGAGTTCCACCAATGGAAATGGAAGGGCTTGAGCAAAAGTGTCAACGCCGAAAGTGTTAAAGGCTATCACGGGGGCATGTTAAGAATGATGACGAATTTAACGTGATTGCTGCCATTTTGGTCGAGTGATTGCTGATCGCAGCTGTGCCTGGGCGCGGGACCATCCCGACGATCAAGCCGCCACAGCCTGCCGCTGTTGATTGCGCAACAGCACGCAACGCACCGAATCACCCGGTTGCAGTTGCAGGCGTTTGGCGGTGAGCCGATCGACCATCAGGCTATGGCCGACCTGCCGCGCCGGTGCGGTGGTGATACGGCAGTTTTCCAGGCGACGGTTGTGGATCAGCCACTTCGGCGCCTGATCGTCCGGTGTGCCGATGGCCAATTCCAGTAATTGACTGTCGCGCACGGTACGGATGTTCGATACCGGGGCCTCGATGAGCGGGCCCGCGTCGAAGATGTCGATGTAGCCCTGGTGGGCAAAACCCTCGGCGGTAAGGATCTTCAGCGCCGGTTCGCTGTTCGCATGAGGCTTGCCGATCACGGCCTGGGCCTGTTCGGTGAGCAGGCAGGCGTAAAGCGGTTGGCGTGGCATCAGTTCGGCAATGAACGACTTGTTGCCCAGCCACGACAGGTGATCGGCATGGCTGAAATCCATTTTGAAAAAGTGCCGGCCCACGCTGTCCCAGAAGGGCGAACAACCTTGTTCGTCAGCAGCGCCGCGCAGTTCGGCGATGAGTTTATCGCCGAACAGATGCGGGAATTCCGCGACAAACATCAGGCGACTCAAAGACAGTAATCGACCGTGATCACCCTGGCGCTGATCGTGGCGCAGGAACAACGAGCAGAGTTCCGATTGCCCGGTCATTTCATTGTTCAGGAACAAGGTCGGGATGTGCCGATGAATGCCCAGATCCGCTGATGAGCTGACCGTCAGCCCGACCCGATAGTTGTACCAGGGCTCGCGCAGGCCGACGGCGCCCGTCAGGGCACTGACGCCGATTACTTGCTGATCGTCGTCTTCAAGAACGAACAGGTAATCGGCATCAGCGCGTTCGACCTGTTCGGCAAACGTCCTCTTGGCCCAGCGCAAACGATGGGTCAGGCGTTCTTCGTTGGCGGGCAGGCTGTTCGATCCGCGGCCCGCCTGTCGGACCAGCGCGCGCAAGGCGGGCAGGTCGGTGACCTGAACCGGACGGACGATCATGCTGCAGCTCCTGTTTCGCACCAGTTCGGACGTTGTCGTTGGGCAGCGGGACGGTAGACGCTCACAAGGCGATCAGCCGGATAGGACTGCCTTCGCTCACCTTCAGCGCTGCGCACATGCCGGCGTCCAGCGTCACGGGTTGCCCGGCGATGTAGTCCAGTTCGGCGACGATGGCGCGATAATTTTCCAGCGAGTCATTGCTCACCAGGTAGCGGCCACGGGCGTCGATGGAGGTACCGGGTTTCGCCGAAGCGGTGTGGCTGCGAGCAATGGACCGAATGGCGCCAGTTCGTGCAAACAGCGTCGGGCCACCATCGAACAGATCAACATAGCTGTTGGTTTCAAATCCCTCGCGCTCAAGGATATCGAAGGCTTCCTGGCCACTCGGATGGATGCGGCCGATGCAGTCTTGTGCGGCCTGGGGCAGCATCGGCACGTAGATCGGGTAGTGCGGCATCAATTCGGCGAGAAACGTCCGGCTTTCCAGGCCGCAAAGCCGCTCCGCCTCGACATAGGGCAGGTCGAAAAAATGCTTGCCCACAGCATCCCAGAACGGCGAGTGACCCTCATCGCTGCTGTAGCCGACAATCTCGGTGATCACCGCTTCGGAAAAACGCCGTGCGTGGGCCGCAATGAACAACAGTCGCGCCCGGGACAACAGTTCCGAGAATGCTGTGCGCTGTAACGCTGCATCGATATGGAACCCGCGCAGCAAGGTGTGGCCGCTGAGGTCATGGCATACCGACAGCGCCGGCACGTCATGCTCGATGTTCAGCTCCCGCGAGGCACTGTTGAAATGGCGGTTGCGCAGGCTATAGAACGGTTCGCTGAAGCCGGCAATGGCGAGAATCTCCGAACAACCCACCAGACGCTCGTTCGCCAGATCTTCCAGCACGAATAAGTAACTCTCCGGGCCGGGGCTGTGCACGTTTTGCTCGAACGAAGTGCAAGAATCGAGAATTTTATCGCGCAAGCGTTCGCTATCGTCCGGCAAGGACGTGACGCCTACCAGGCTTTCCCGGGCAAGTCGCTGCAATTGGAGCAGGTCGGTTAACTGCACTGGACGCAAGACAAGCATGCGTTCGGACGGGGTACGGTCCAGACCAGAATAGACGATCGGGTCATTGAATGAGGACATCCGGGCTCCTGCTGGATGGTGTGTTGGTAATCCGTTGAAACCAGTATTTAGTTAACGCGCATTGCGTGTCTAGTTAATTTTCGCGCCGATCTGAACGCCCGGTCATGGGGCGAATGCGCATGGGCACGAGGCTACGCGGATGTCGATCGACCTTGTAGGGCATGGCCTATAGGGATGTCGGATATGGCTGTTGTTTTGGGATGAAATGACTGTGCGAGCCCAAATCATTGGCTGAAACGAAACGCCCCCGATCACCCTTGTTACGGCACAATTGCCCAGTACTCCACGGCAAGACGCCGTTTTTCCGTTCTATCGACAGTGAGAAATTTCGTGCAGGCGACCCGTTTGACCCTGATTTGCCACGCCAGAACCGTCGCACAAAAATTGGCGCGTTTTCCCACAAATGAGCCATTGGAGATGGATTGGCAGTCTGCGAAGGGTTCGCGCAGTGCTCTATTCAAGGGTTCGCCAAGGCTGATGTGCGCTCCGGAACGGCGGGCCCGGCAAACCGCCGAACTGTTTGGCAACACCGTGGAAATTGTCGACGCACTCAGGGATTGCGATTTCGGTCGCTGGAACGGGGAACGCATCAACAACCTGCAAAAAACCGAACCCGAACTGCTTGAAAGCTGGATCGCTGACCCGAGTTCGGCGCCCCACGGTGGCGAGTCAGTGGCGAAAATCGTTGAGCGGGTGGCCGCGTGGCTGCTGACACTGGAGGCGACACCCGGTCATGTCGTCGCCGTGACTCATCCGTTTATTATCCGCGCCGCGCTGACGCATGTGCTGCAAGGTTCGGCGTTCAACCTGATTGATGTTGAGCCGATGTCGGCCATCGAACTGAGGTTCAATGGTTGCTGGCGGCTACGCTTGCCGGGCATTGAGCCTGAAGGAACACTCTGATGAAAAAACTCCTGGTCATCGGCATCGGCGCCGGTAACCCCGACTACATCACGATGCAGGCGGTGAAGGCGCTGAATCGGGTCGACGTGTTTTTCCTCATGGACAAGGGCCAGAGCAAGGACAAGTTGATCGACCTGCGCCGCGAAATTTGCGAGCGCTATATCACCGAACGTGATTACCGCTTTGTCGAAGCCCAAAGTCCGGAACGCGAGCGTGGCGATGTGGACTACACGTCCAGTGTCGATGACTTGAACCTTGCCAAGCAGCGGACCTTTGAACGGCTTATCAATGAGCAACTGTCTGACGATCAGTGTGGCGGTTTCCTGGTTTGGGGCGACCCGGCGTTGTACGACAGCACCATTCGCATCTTGCAGGCGATTCTTGCATCAGGCGCCTGTGCGTTCGAGTTCGAGGTAATCCCCGGCATCACCAGCGTCCAGGCACTGGCGGCGCAGCACAAGGTACCGCTCAATCAGATTGGCCGCTCGGTCGAGATCACCACCGGCCGGCGGCTGGCGGCGGGGCAGGTAAGCGAAGCCGACAGTCTGGTGGTGATGCTCGATGCGCAGGATGCCTACCACCAGGTGGCGGATCAGGACACCGAGATTTACTGGGGGGCTTACCTTGGGACGCCGGATGAAATCCTGATCAGCGGCAAACTCAAGGATGTGGCGGGTGAGATTGAGCGGGTGCGCAAGGCGGCTCGTTTGGCTAATGGGTGGATTATGGATACCTATCTGTTGCGTAAGCCTTAAGGCATTAGTTGTCCGGGAGGACGCCTTCGCGGGCAAGCCTCGCTCCTACAGGGATCGGTTATGGCCTGTAGGAGCGAGGCTTGCCCGCGAAGAGGCCCTTGAAGAAATGGCTTTGATCCCACGCCCAAACCGCTCCCGATACACCGACGGCGGCACCCCGACCACACTGCGAAACGCCACCCGAAAACTTTCCACCGAACGATAACCACAATGCTGGGCAATCTGTTCGGTGTTTTGATTGGTGCTTTCCAGCAGTTCGCGGGCGCGGCCCAGGCGCTCGTGTTGCAACCAGGTCTTGGGCGACTGACCGCTGGCTTCTGTGAAGCGCCGCAGGAATGTCCGTTCGCTCATCGCCGCCTCGCTGGCCAGGTCGCGCACCTCCAGCGGTTCGTGCAGACGCTCACGTGCCCATTGCATGACGCGGGAAAGATCGCTGCGCGGCGTAGGACCGACCGGCGTTGGAATGAACTGCGCCTGACCGCCGGTGCGTTGCGGCGACATCACCAAACGCCGCGCCACGGCGTTGGTCACCTGCGTGCCGAAATCCCGTGCCACGAGATGCAGGCAGGCGTCGATGCCGGCCGCGCTGCCGGCCGAGGTGATCAACTGGCCCGAGTCGACATACAACACGTCCGGGTCCACCAGAATGTCGGGAAATCGTTCGGCCAGTTCCGTGGTGTAGCGCCAGTGCGTCGTGGCGCCGTGACCATTGAGCAACCCGCTGGCCGCCAGCACGAATACTCCCGAGCAGATCGACAACAACCGCGCGCCACGGGCATGGGCTTGGCGCAGGGCCGCGAGCAACGCTTCGGGCACGGCCGCGTTGCGGTCGCGCCAGCCGGGAATAATGATGGTCCGGGCGTGCCCGAGCAGTTCCAGGCCGCCGTCGGCCAATACCTGGATGCCGCCCATGGCGCGCATCGGTCCTTGATCGACGGCGACAATCTGCTGTTCGTACCAAGGAAAATCGAACTCCGGGCGCGGCAGACCGAAGATCTCCACGGCGATGCCGAATTCGAAAGTGCAGAGGCCGTCGTAGGCCAGAATCGCGACCAATCCAGGGGCAGGCTGCATTTGGCGGAAAATTCCCGATGAGTGTCTTGTGCGCCACTGTAGCGGCAAGTGGCAGGCAGATACAGTCTGTTCACACCCACTGACACTCTGGAGTACTGCCCATGACCAGCCTGGTCCGCGAAATTCCCGCCGCCCCATCGGCCATCGCCCTGATGCATTTCAGCAATCGCCTGACATTCGAAACCGATTGTTCCGATGTCCACGGCAGCCAACAGGCCGGCGAAATCGATTTTGTTCTGGTGGATGTGCGCGGTCCGCTGGCGTTCGAGCGCGGGCATGTGCCAGGTGCGATTAACATTGCGGGACGATTGCTCACGGCTGAAGGACTGGCGACCTACCCGAAGACCAGCCTGTTCGTAGTCTATTGCGCTGGCCCGCACTGCAACGGCGCCAACAAGGCGGCAGTGAAACTGGCGGCGTTGGGTTATTCGGTCAAGGAGATGATCGGCGGCGTGACCGGGTGGCTGGATGAAGGGTTTGAGTTGAGTGTTGCGGTGCAGCGGCCGGCCAGTACCGTTGTCAGTTGCGAATGCTGATATCACTAATGTAGGAGCCGGCTTGCTGGCGAAGACAACAGTCCAGCCACCAATGCAGTGACTGATACACCGCCTTCGCCAGCAAGCCGGCTCCTACATTTAAACCGCAGCCCACCACTGATCGAGCGTCACCTGTAACCAATCAAAAACAGCAGCATAGTCGGCGCTGTCTTGTGGTTCTCGGGGCAGCGGCGACTCATTGGCAAAGTGCTGATTGAGCACCGCCACCGATTCGGCATTCCACTCCGGATGAAACTGTAAACCCACCCGCGTTGGCCCAGCGCGGTACATCTGCTGTTCACACTGGGTGCTGCTGGCCAGCAATTGCGCATCGAGTGGCAGGTCGATGGCGTCTTCGTGCCATTCCAGTACCTTCAAACGCTGACCATCGATGAAGTTCACGGTGATCCATCCTGTTTCGCTTTGCGCCATGCGTCGCACATTGCCGCCCAGGCTCAGGGCCAGCAACTGCGCCCCCAGGCAAATGGCGAACACGGGCGCGCCTTGCTTCAGGTTGCCCGCCAGCCATTGGCGTTCGGCTTCCAGCCATGCCGGTCCGGCGTTGGACTCATAGGGTCCACCCAACAGAATCGCTGGCGCCGGGCTTATCGGTGGTAACTGGCCGAGGTCGGCACGAAAGATGTTCAGTGTCACCCCGCGGGCGGCGGCCCATGTGGCGATGGCGCCCGGACCCTCGGCGGGGTGGTGCTGGATCAGGTTCAACTCGGGCATCACGCTTCTCTTGAGTGGGCAGATTGGCAGTCAATGTGCCGCAAAAAAGAGCCCTTCGCCAGCAAGACTCATCAGTCGGAACGAACCCGGATTGGTGTAGGTTTTTTCTGAAAACGCTAATTGTCTGACAGTACCTGCACCGCTCTGGCGCACGCTGGATTCTTCACTGGAATCTTGGCAATTTTTTATAAGTATTTGTCGCATCGAAACAATTTGCCCCGAACAAGCCACTCTAGACTGCCGGCCTCTTCGGTCTTTGCCGCCACAAGCGAAGGACCGAAAGCTACCTATCAAAGCTGCCAATAAAAGCCTCCGCACACAGGAGTTATAAATGAAGAAGCTAGTGATGTTCGGTGCCCTGGCACTGTCGATGTTGTCCCTGACCGCCATGGCCGACGACGCCAAGCCGATCCGCATTGGTATCGAAGCCGGTTACCCGCCATTCTCGATGAAAACCCCTGACGGCAAACTCACTGGTTTCGACGTCGATATCGGCGACGCGCTGTGCGAGCAGATGAAAGTGAAGTGCGCCTGGGTCGAGCAAGAGTTCGACGGTCTGATTCCGGCACTGAAGGTCAAGAAGATCGACGCCATCCTGTCGTCCATGACCATCACCGACGACCGCAAGAAGAACGTCGATTTCACCATCAAGTATTACCACACCCCGGCGCGCTTCGTGATGAAGGAAGGCACCGACATCAAGGACCCATTGACCGAGCTCAAGGGCAAGAAAGTCGGTGTGCTGCGCGCCAGTACCCACGACCGCTTCGCCACTGAAGTGCTGGTGCCGGCCGGTATTGAGCTGGTGCGTTACGGTTCCCAACAGGAAGCCAACCTGGACATGGTCTCTGGCCGCATCGACGCGCTGCTGGCCGACTCGGTCAACCTTGACGACGGTTTCCTGAAGACTGATGCCGGTAAAGGCTTTGCCTTCGTTGGCCCTGAGTACAACGATCCGAAATACTTCGGTGGCGGCGCCGGTATCGCTGTGCGCAAGGGCGATAAAGAGCTGGCGGACAAATTCAACACCGCCATCACCGAAATTCGCGCCAACGGCAAGTACAAGCAAGTGCAGGACAAGTACTTCAAGTTTGACGTATACGGCGAGTAATCGAGCCGATTAAAAAAGTGGCAGCCGTTGACGCGGCTGCCATTTTTTTATGCTCATAATTGATCCCGTCCAACACGTTTCTCAACTGTAGGAGCTGGCTTGCCAGCGAAAGCGGTCTGACAGTCACACACTTTGTTGAATGTGCCGACGTCTTCGCTGGCAAGCCAGCTCCTACAAGTTCTGTAGGAGCTCCACATGCAACGCATCGACCATTCACTACCCTGGAGCCACCTCGGAACCGAACGCACCCTCAGCGTGTTCCGTTATGGCGCAGGCCCTCGCAAGGTCTACATTCAGGCCAGCCTGCACGCCGATGAGCTACCGGGCATGCGCACCGCGTGGGAGCTGAAGAAACGCCTGACCGAGCTGGAAAACCAGGGGCAGTTGCAGGGCGTGATTGAACTGGTGCCGGTGGCCAACCCCATCGGTCTCGATCAGCATCTGCAAGGCAGTCACATGGGCCGCTTCGAATTGGGCAGTGGCAAGAACTTCAATCGCGCGTTCGTCGAACTCAGTGAACCGGTGGCACAGTTGATCGGTGATCGTCTGGGCAGCGATGCCGAGGCCAACATTGCGCTGATTCGCCAGACCATGGGCGAGGTACTCGACGGCTTGCCAGCTCCGGCTTCACAACTGGAGGCGATGCATCGCCTGTTGTTGCGTCACGCTTGCGACGCTGACATCACCCTCGATTTGCATTGCGACTTCGACGCGGCGATTCATATTTACGCGTTGCCGCAACACTGGCCGCAGTGGCAATCCCTGGCGGCGCGCTTGAAGGCTGGCGTGGCGTTGCTGTGTGAAGATTCCGGCGGCAGTTCCTTTGACGAGTCTTGTTCCTCTGCGTGGTTGCGTCTGGCCAGGGCTTTCCCCGACGCCGCGATTCCACCGGCCAACCTGGCGACAACCCTGGAGCTGGGAAGCATGGGGGACACTCGGGTCGACCAGGCGCAAGCCAATTGCGAGGCGATTCTGGGCTTTCTCGCCGAACAGGGATTGATCAAGGGCACCTGGCCGGCGGCACCGGACGATTGTTGTGAAGGCATGCCGCTTGAAGGCACTCAATACCTGTTCGCACCGCATCACGGGGTGGTCAGTTTTCTGCGCGAAGCCGGTGAGTGGGTGGAGAAGGGCGATGCACTGTTTGAAGTGGTCGACCCGTTGAACGATAAGGTCACTACCGTGCAAGCCGGGACCAGTGGCGTGCTGTTTGCCATTGATCGCGGGCGTTATACACAGCCGGGGACCTGGCAGGCGAAAGTGGCGGGGCGTGAGCCGATTCGGGTCGGGAAGCTGATAAACGATTGATCCGGAATCGTCGGTGGCTCATAGGGCGCCATCGCCAGCAAGCCGGCTCCTACAGGGTTAATCGTTTAATTGTAGGAGCCGGCTTGCTGGCGATGACGGCAGTCGGCACACCGAAGATTCCTCGGCATGCTTCACAGTGCTAGGCTCTGCCCCGAATCCTGCGCACTGTGAAGGAAGGCTCATGTTGAAGTTTCTCGCTCTGCTCACGCTGCTGGCATCCGCCGCTGTCCACGCTCAAACCCCGCTGCAAACCGATCTGCCGCTCAAATACCTGGAGCAGGCCAACCCCGATTCGCGTGATCAACCCCTGGTGGTTTTCCTCCACGGTTACGGCAGTAACGAGCAGGATCTGTTCGGTATCAAGGATGAGCTGCCCGCGCAATACAATTACCTGTCAGTCAGGGCGCCGATGGTGATGGAAGAGGGCAGTTACCAGTGGTTTCGCAAGAAGGGCGAAGGTGCCTACAACGGTGAGACCGATGATCTGACGTCCAGCGGCCAGTTGTTGCTGGATTTCATCGCGAAGGCAGCGCAGAAATATCACACCGAACCCGGAAAAGTGTTTCTGGTGGGGTTCAGCCAGGGTGCAATCATGTCCTACGAAGTCGCCTTGCGCCATCCCGAGGCAGTGGGTGGGATCGCCGCGTTGAGCGGGCGGATTCTGCCGGTGCTCAGGTCCGAACTGAAGCCGGATGAAAAACGCCAGTCGCTGGCGATTTTCATCGGACATGGCACGGCGGACAAACGTCTGCCGTACAGCGACGGCACCGAGGCCAACAGCCTGTTGCAGAGCGTCTCACTTGAGCCCGAGTTTCACGCCTATCAAGGTGTTGGCCATAACATCAGCGCCGAAGAGATGCAGGACTTGAGCGCCTGGTTGCAGCGCCTCAACCCCTGAGGCTTATTTGCCGCTGACGATTTGTTTGATCAGCGTCTCGTGCGCCGCCATGTCGCCCGGGCGGGAGATGACCTGAATGACGGTCATGTGGCTGCCGGACGCCGCCATCAGTGTGGTGTTGAGGGTCATGCCGCCACCCTGGGTGGCGGTGCTGTCGACCTGGCGTACGCCCAGTCCGGTACTTTTCAGGGTCAGGCTTTTTTCGCTGAGCTTGTTGTAATCCGGCAGGGCCTTGTGTTGTGCCGCGTCGAAATCAGCCACCGTGCCATCGAGAAACGCACCGTCGTTGTCCTTGACCGTGGTGCCTTCAGGCAGGCTGTTTTCTGCAGCGATGATCACGGTCTTGGTGGTCTGGTTGGCGTACATGGTGCCACTCGCGCCGGTGGGGCTGGTCGGCAGCGGGTTGGCGACGAAGCCTTTGGGCAGGGTGAAAGTGAACTTGCCGCCAAGCATCGAAACCTTCTGGGTCGATGCCGTCTCTTTGGCTGTGGCCTTGGCGGCGTGCGCATTCAAAGCCCCCAAAGTGGCAACCGCCGCCAGCAACAGGACAGCGGTTTTTTTACTCAACAGTGACATGGGTGAATCTCCAGGGATGGTCGCGCGGTGGGGGGCGATCATCCCATGGAGGTTGTCGGGCATTCCAGTGTGGGCTAACGGACGGTCGTTGATGCTTAGGTAGACGGGTATTCCTGCCGGGCATGTACAACACTCACAATCTCGATTTGATCCGTTACTTGGTAAATCATCCCCACTCAACCAGCAACGCGCTTGTTGCGCTTTGACTCAAGAAGGGCTCGCATTTCGGCCATGGCTTCGTCATGCGGAATACTCGGCCGCGGATCATCCAGCGAAGCCTGTACCTTGGCGCGGAACCAGCGATCATAGCTGGCAGCCTGCTCTTCGGTCTCAAACTCTGAAACGATGGGGGAAAGTTCGGCGCTCATAGTGACCTCCAGGACCAATGTGCAACAGTCAATTCGGAATGTGGCTCGCTGTCGTCGTTGGCTGGATGCAGTCGACCCGGACAAGCCACGGATCGAATCGTAAACACTCCGCTTGCGACGACCAACCTAAAAAAAAATCGTGGGAAAAATCCTCGATTTTTTATTTTCGTCAGCCTTTGTAGGACCTCAAAAAATACACAACGCTTGTGGCGAGGGAAGCCCCCTCGCGTTGGGCTACTCGTGCGAAACCATCGAAGGTGTTGCGGGGGCTTTGAGCGTCGGTTGTGAGGTGGCAATCACTGCACCGGCAATGATCAGCAACGCGGGGATCATCAGGATCGGGCTGGCTTGGCTGCGCCCGACGACAATCAACAGCAGGGTGGAAATCAGCGGTGCCAGGTAGGACAGCGCGCCCAGCGTGGCCAAATTGCCGTGTTTGGTGGCGTGGTCCCAGGCAAAAAACGCCAGCCCCGCCGGGCCCAACCCGAGCACGACAATCGCTGTCCATTGCCTCGCGTCGGGCCACACGCTGGTTTCAAAGGCCAGATGACAGACCAGTCCACCCACGGCAGACATCCCGCAAATGCCCCCGATAATGCTGCTCGGTACATCTTTGAACCGACGGTTGAACACCGAATAGCCGGCCCAGATCAAGGCACAGCCAAACGCCGCGAGGTATCCGGGGATCGGCATGGCGGCGGAGGTGTCCGAGCCGCGTTGCTGCATGATGAACGCCGTGCCGGCCAGACCCAGCAGGGCGCCGAATGCCTGGCGCTTGTGCAGCTTTTCTCCGGCGGCGAAGGCCGAGAGCAGCACCAGCAACAGCGGCCACAGGTAGTTGATCAGACTGGCTTCGGCCGCCGGCGCGGCCTTGAGCGCGAAAAAGTACAGCGCGTGGTAGACGAAGATTCCGACAAAACCCGTCGCCCAAACAGGCCAGGGCTGGCGCCAGCTACGAAAACCGCTGAGCCCGCGTCGGCCCAATATCACCAGGCTCGCGATAAACGCGACACCGAAACTCAGGGTCAGCACTTCAAACGGCGGCAGGCCTTCGGTGAGGGTGGTCAATAACGCCAGACAGGACCAGAGAAAGATGGCGATCACACCGACCGCGGTGGCGCAGTGGGCACTACGGACGCGAGACGTGGCCATGTCTGTTCCCTCAGTCGTTGAGCGGGCGACTTCCTTGCCCGATGACCAGATGCAGCTTAGCGCTTGATCGCGGTTCGTCCAGCGTCCGCCGCCACCGGGCCGACCGGCCGCGCCAGCAAACGTTTGGTCACGCCCAGCATTGCCACCGACACCACCACGCCGAGGGCAAACGCGTTCATCCCCATACTCGGCAATGCCAGCGCCAATACCAGGCAGAACGCCGAGAACGAGTACATGCCGGTGGCGGTTGCCCGCAACAGGGCAGCGGTAAACGCCGGGCCACGGGTTTGCTGGGAGAACACCGCCATTACGCTGCCCAGCACCGGGAACACCGCGAGCAGCCCGCTCCAGCGATCGCCGACGGTACTGGCGAGCAAGGTGACGGCCAGCGTGAGGAGGGCGCCGGCAATCATGCGCAGCAGCAGTTTGTCGGATTTGGGCGCCGGGCCTGAAACGATTGGTTGCACCGAGGGGAAAAGGTAGGGGGCGGCCAAAAGGGCCGTTGTGGCGGCGATCACCGAAAACAGTAACGAGGACGGAGTTAACGACAGTACCACGGCGACCATGGCCCAGACCGATAGCGAAATCGTCAACGCCAGCGGCCATCCCGTCCGTTGGGCGACCTGTGCGTAGGTCACGCAGAAAGCGATCATCGCGAACATTGCCGACAGCGCCGCCAGTGCCGATTGCGCGGCAAACAGTTCGCCCTGTTCGATGGCGAGGAAAAACAGGATCGGCCCAACCACCACCGGCAACCCCGACAACCAACCCGCCACACTTGGCCCCCAGCGCTTACCGGC
Organism: Pseudomonas sp. ERMR1:02; assembly: GCF_002277815.1. Taxonomy (GTDB): domain Bacteria; phylum Pseudomonadota; class Gammaproteobacteria; order Pseudomonadales; family Pseudomonadaceae; genus Aquipseudomonas. The sequence goes on along the minus strand of NZ_NKJI01000017.1, from coordinate 39,321 downwards.
CAGGGAAATCAGCAGCAGAAAACCTGGAATCACCAGCAGTTTGAGCATTAGCACGCTTACATTCCCAATCTTTGTCAGGTGGCAACGTTAGCATTGCATGGTATGGATTGCTCGATATGCGCACAAATATTGTATACAAAAACGATTTCCTGTAGGAACTGGCTTGCCATCGAAAGCAATTTCGTATTCAACGACGATGCTGAGTGAACCGCCGCCTTCGCTGGCAAGCCAGCTCCTACACAGGGTGTTGCGCGCGCAGCGGAGCGTCTAACCTGGGCGCCTCCCGCCCATTGATGGATCATCGCGTGAAATTCAGTTTGCCCAAAGTCGGTACCGCGCCGTTTTGTCCGCCGGAAGTGGCGGGCACCGTAGCCGTTGACCAGTTGCTGGTGCTGAGCCAGGTGGTATTGAGTTTGCAATTGCCGTTTGCGCTGTATCCGCTGATTCGCATGACCAACGATCACCAACTGATGGGGCCGTTTGTGAATCGCTTGCCGACGCAGGTGTTGGCTTGAGGGTTGTTTGGGGTGATCAGTGGGGCTAATAGCTGGTAGATCCTGCAGTTTTTGGGTTGACTGGGCGGGCCTCTTCGCGAGCAAGCCCGCTCCCACATTCGACTGCATTCTCATGGGGAACGCGGTTAAATGTGGGAGCGGGCTTGCTCGCGAAGAACGATTACGCGTTCTGTGTTTGAAACGCGTCCACCACAAAATCAATGAACACCCGGGTCTTGGCCGGCATCAGCGTCCGGCTCGGGTAGTAAAGCGAAATCGCCCCCGCATCCCCGTGCCAGTCCGGCAATATGCGCACCAGTTCGCCGCGCTGGATGTTCGCCAGCACATCGGGCAACACCAGCAACGTCACACCCAGACCAAGGATGGCCGCTTCGCGCATGGCCGCCGGGTCGTTGAGCACGATGTTTTCGTTCAGGCTGGCGCTTGCTTCATTGCCTGCGCCCTCTTGCATGACCCATTGGCGAATCCGCCCGGTGCGGCTGCCGCGCATCACGATGCCGTTGAGTCGGGTCAACTCTGTCGGGTGGGTGGGCAAGGTGCGTCCTGCCAGGTACGCGGGTGAGGCAACTGCCACGACGTGCGCCAATGCCAGTTTCCTTGAAATAACCCCCGGCGTGAGCTCGAAAACCCCGCCGATGGCTGCGTCATAGCCCTCGGCAATCAAGTCCACCTGGCGGTTTTCGAAGTGCCATTCGGGGCGGATTTGCGGGTAGCGCGCCAGAAAGGCTGGCAGCAATGGCAATACGTGGCTGATGCCAAATGTCGGGGGCAGGCTGACTTTGAGCACGCCCGCAGGCTCTCCCTTATCAGTGGTGACCGCGTTGATCGCCGCCTGCAACGCCTGCAGATTGCCGCTGATGCTCGCCAGAAAACCTTCGCCAGCTTCGGTCAGAGACAATTTGCGGGTAGAGCGCTGGAACAGGCGCACGCCGATGTTGCGTTCCAGTACTGCCACGTTGCGGCTGACGGCGGCCGGAGTCAGGGCGAGTAATCGTGCCGCGGCGGAAAAGCTCCCGGTTTCGGCGCTGCGTACGAAAGATTCGAGATTGGCGAGGGTTTCCATGGTCACTACCTGCAAGCAATGCTTGAAAATTATTCAAATCATTACCCGCTAATCAAAACCTAATGGCAAGCGCAGCATTCACTCCAACGACAACCACTCGGAGTGAAAACCCATGAGCACCATCGGAATCATCGGCGCCGGAGCAATCGGCGCAGCCTTTGCCAGAGCCTTGTCCCGTCAGGGCATTGAAGTGGTCATTGCCAATAGTCGCGGCCCTGAGAGCCTGGCGTCCCTGGTGGCGGAACTCGGTCCAACCGCACGTGCCGGCACCCGTGAAGACGCCGCGGCCCAGCCTGTCGTGCTGGTGGCGGTCAACTGGTCGAGGTTGCCGGTGGCATTGGCTGGCCTGCCGGACTTTGGCGGGCGGATTGTCATTGATGCCAACAATTCGATAGAAACACCCTCGTTCAAGGCTGTGGATTTACAAGGGCGTATGTCCAGTGAAGTGTTTGCTGAGTGGGTGCCGGGGGCGCGGGTGGTCAAGGCGTTCAATCACTTGGCGGCGCGTTTGCTTGAGAGCGATCCGGCAGCGGAGGGTGGTCGACGGGTGCTGTTTCTCTCTGGCGATGATGCTGATGCGAAGGCGCAAGTGGCAGCCTTGATCGAGCGAACAGGCTTCTTCGGGATCGACCTGGGGACGTTAAGTGTCGGTGCGCGATTGGCGCAGTTTCCGGGCGGACCGTTGCCGATTTTGAATCTGGTGAAATTCGGCTAAAACCCAATCCCCACCCTGTGTAGGAGCGAGCATGCTCGCGATGGAGGCTCGGACAACGCGGGCAGTCTGACTCCCCGCGTTATCGTTGTCGTCCATCGCGAGCGTGCTCGCTCCTACAGGCGATCAAAAAAAGAACCCGGTGTCACCAAAGATGCACCGGGTGTTTTTCCAGACTGCGCGGATCTTCGTGGGTCCCCGCGCAGTCTGTTGAACGCTCTACGCCCGTTCGATCGCCAATGCCACGCCCTGACCACCACCAATGCACAGGGTGGCGAGGCCTTTTTTGGCGTCGCGCTTGATCATTTCATGCAGCAAGGTCACCAGCACGCGGCAGCCCGAGGCACCGATCGGGTGACCGAGGGCGATGGCGCCGCCGTTGACGTTGACCTTGTTCAAGTCCCATTCCAGGTCCTTGGCCACGGCCAGCGATTGCGCGGCGAACGCTTCGTTGGCTTCGATCAGGTCCAACTGGTCGATGGTCCAACCGGCCTTGTCCAGGCAGCGGCGAGTGGCCGATACCGGGCCGATGCCCATAATCGCAGGGTCCACGCCGGCGTTGGCGTAAGCGGCGATTTTCGCCAGTACCGGCAGGCCCAGAGCCTTGGCTTTTTCCGCGCTCATCAGGATCACGGCGGCGGCGCCGTCGTTCAGCGACGAAGCGTTACCGGCGGTCACCGAACCGTCCTTTTTAAAGGCAGCTTTGAGCTTGCCCAGGGATTCGGCGGTGGTGCCGGCCCGTGGCTGTTCGTCGGTGGCGAAGGACAACGGATCGCCCTTGCGCTGCGGGATCAGGATCGGCGTGATCTCATTGGCAAAACGCCCGGCTTCGATGGCTGCGGTGGCTTTCTGCTGCGAGGCGGCGGCGAACGCATCCTGCTGCTCACGGCTCAGGCTGTACTTCTCGGCCAGGTTTTCGGCAGTGATGCCCATGTGGTAATCGTTGAACGCATCCCACAGGCCGTCGCTGATCATGGTGTCGACGATTTGCGCGTGACCCATGCGCAGACCGGTGCGGGCACCTGGCATGACGTAGTTGGCCAGGCTCATGTTTTCCTGACCACCGGCGATGATCACCTCGGCATCGCCGCAGCGGATGGCCTGAGTGGCGAGGTGCAGGGCCTTGAGGCCGGAGCCGCAGACCTTGTTCAGGGTCATGGCCGGCACGGCGAAAGGCAGGCCGGCCTTGATCGACGCCTGGCGCGCAGGGTTTTGCCCGGCGCCGGCGGTCAACACCTGGCCCATGATCACTTCATCGACTTGCGCGGGATCCAGGCCGGTTTGCGCCAGCAACTGACGGATCACCGCCGCGCCCAGGTCCACCGCGGACACATTGGCCAGGGCACCCTGGAAACTGCCGATCGCGGTGCGCGTGGCGGCAACAATGACGACTTCTTGCATGGAATGATTCCTCACTGGGCAGCGAACTGCATTTCCGGCACGTGGTCCGGCACGATCAGTTTACCGGCGGTTTTGGCGACGATCTCTTCGACGCTGACGCCCGGTGCACGTTCTTTGAGAATGAATGCGCCGTTTTCGATTTCCAGGTACGCCAGGTCAGTCAGCACACGCTTGATGCAGCCGGCGCCCGTCAGCGGCAGGCTGCATTGGGACAACAGCTTGGACTCACCATCCTTGGACGCGTGGGTCATGATGACGATGATGTTGTCTGCGCCGGCCACCAGGTCCATGGCGCCGCCCATGCCCTTGACCAGTTTGCCGGGGATCATCCACGAGGCGATGTTGCCTTGCACGTCCACTTCGAAGGCGCCGAGCACGGTCAGGTCGACATGACCACCGCGGATCATCGCGAAGGACTCGGCCGAGGAAAAGATCGACGCGCCGATACGTGCGGTCACCGTTTGTTTGCCGGCGTTGATCATGTCGGCATCGATGGTTTCTTCAGTAGGAAAGGGGCCCATGCCCAGCAGGCCGTTTTCCGACTGCAGCATGACTTCCATGCCTTCAGGGATGTAGTTGGCGACCAGGGTCGGAATGCCGATGCCCAGGTTCACGTAGAAGCCGTCCTGCATTTCGCGGGCGACGCGTTGAGCCATTTGTTCGCGGGAAAGTGCCATTGTTGTTATTCCTTCATTCGGTCCGGGGGCAGGGGATCACTTACGCACGGTGCGCTGTTCGATGCGCTTCTCGAACGTGCCGCAAATGACCCGGTCGACGTAGATGCCAGGGGTGTGGATCTGCGCCGGGTCCAGCTCGCCGGGCTCGACGATTTCCTCGACTTCGACCACGGTGATCTTGCCGGCGGTGGCGGCCAGCGGGTTGAAGTTCTGGGCGGTGTGGCGGTAGATGACGTTACCGAAATGGTCGGCTTTCCAGCCTTTGACGATGGCGAAGTCACCGGTGATGGATTCTTCCATCAGGTACTTGCGGCCATGGAATTCGCGCACTTCCTTGCCTTCGGCAACTGGAGTGCCAACGCCGGTGGCGGTGAAAAACGCCGGGATGCCGGCGCCGCCAGCGCGCATTTTTTCGGCGAGGGTGCCTTGAGGGGTCAGGGTGACTTCGATTTCGCCTTTTAGCAGTTGCTCTTCGAACAGCTTGTTTTCGCCGACGTAGGAGGCCACCACTTTGCTGATCTGGCGGTCTGTCAGCAGCACACCGAGGCCGAAACCGTCGACGCCGCAGTTATTGGAGACCACGGTGAGGTCGCGTGTGCCCTTGCGCTTGATCTCGGCGATCAGGTTCTCCGGGATGCCGCACAGGCCGAAGCCGCCAGCGATCACGGTCATGCCGTCTTCAAGACCTGCCAAAGCTTCCTCGTAGGAACTCACGCGCTTGTCGAAACCTGCCATATGCACCTCTTTATTCTTTGTGGGCGGCTGGCTAGCCGTATGGATGGAGTGTCGCGCCGGAGTATTTATTTGTTAAGTTGATTTTTAAGGTTGATTGATAGATAAAACTCAATAAATCGCTGCTTTTCATCTTGCAGCTTAAGGCTTGCAGCTTACAACTGGAGCAAAGCGACCATGACCATCAAGCAGATCCGAGCCTTCCTGGCCGTGGCCCAGAGCCTGAGTTTCGCCGTGGCCTGCGAGCGCCTGCACCTGTCCCAATCGGCGTTGAGCCTGACCATCAAGGCGCTGGAAGAGGGCCTGGGTGGTCGGCTGTTTACCCGTAACACGCGCAACGTGGCGCTGACCGCCGAGGGCGAATCCCTGGTGCCATTGGCGCGGCGCCTGATCGCCGACTGGGACAATGCCGAGGATGAAATGCGCCAGCGTTTCACCCTGCAGCGCGGCCGCGTGACCCTGGCGGCCATGCCGTCGTTTGCCGGCAACCTGCTGCCCCCGATCCTTAAGACCTTCCGCGCCCGGTATCCGAAAGTCAACGTCACGGTCAACGATGTAATCAACGAACAAGTGCTGGAAATGGTTCGTGACCGCCAGGTGGAACTGGGGGTGGCGTTCGAGCCGACCATGAGTTCGTCGTTGCAATTCACGCCGTTGTACATCGACCGGTTCGTAGCGGTCGTGCCCCATGACTCGGCGCTGGCCGACCTGCAAGAAATCGACTGGCAGACCTTACTCAAGGAACCGTTCATCACTTTGCAACGGCCGTCGACGCTGCGGGTGATGCTCGAAGAACATTTGCAGGCCCGGGGCATGAAGCTGCCTGTGGAGTTTGAAAGTCATCAATTGGCGACGGTCGGGCGGATGGTCGCCAGCGGGCTGGGAGTGAGCGCCGTGCCGGCCTTGTGTGCCGGGCAGATGCGGGAGCTGGGGGCACGCTGCATCACCTTGCACGACCCGGTGGTGGAGCGGGCCATTGGCGTGCTGACATTGCCGGGGGAGAGTTGTCGGCGGCGGCGCAGGCGTTGTTTGATGTGCTGAAAGAGGAAAACCTTGATGAGCGATTTTCCGTGAATTGATCATTGCCCCTGTAGGAGCAAGGCTTGCCCGCGAAGGCGTCGTGTCAGTCAGCATCAATTCTGAATGTGCCGGCCTCTTCGCGGGCAAGCCTCGCTCCTACAGGGGTTGGGTTTCGTCAGTCACGAGGCGTTGTGCCAACAACGGCAACAGCTGTTCGCACGACGCTTCTATCTTCAAATCCAGAATCTCATCCGCCCGGGTCTTGCCCAGATTGATCGCCAGCAACGGCTTACCCTGATCCACCACCGCCCGGCACAAGCGAAATGCCGAATACGCCATCAGCGACGAGCCGACCACTAGCAACCCCGCAGCCTTTTCCACTGCGGCCATCGCTTTGGCCGCGGTTTCCTGGGCGACGTTCTCGCCAAAAAACACCACGTCCGGTTTCATGCGCTCGCCAGTACAGTGCGGGCAATGCGGGACCTGAAAGCGCGCTTCGAAGGCTGCGTCCAGCAGGGTATCGCCGTCCGGGGCCTGCACAGCGTCCACGCCTGCCAGATAAGGGTTTTGCGCTTCCATCAGATGCTGGATCGAATCCCGTTCGCTGCGCTTGCCGCAGTCCAGGCACAGCACCCGGTGCAGGCTGCCGTGGAGTTCGATCACGTCATGGCTGCCCGCCTGGTCGTGCAAGGTGTCAACGTTTTGCGTGATCAAGCCGCTGATCCGTCGCGAGCTCTGCAAGCGGGCCAGGGTATCGTGGGCAACATTCGGCAGCGCCTGGCGCACTCGCGGCCAGCCGAGCATCGCCCGGGCCCAATACCGCCGCCGGGACTCGGGCGCTGAGAGAAACTCCTGATACATCATCGGCTGCCGGCCACGCCGCACACCCTGATTGTCGCGATAATCCGGAATGCCCGACGGGGTGCTGATACCGGCACCGGTCAGGACCATAAACGGCTCATCAGCCATGAGCTGCTGGAGGCGGTCGAGCTGTTCATGGATCAGGCTGTCGAGCATGTTCAACACTGCGGGTCACCCTGAATCCACGCTGTAGGAGCGAGCATGCTCGCGATGGACGTCAACGATAACACTGGCCGTCTGACGCCCCGCGGTGTTTTGTCTTCCATCGCGAGCATGCTCGCTCCTACAGTGGTGAGTGTTACTTACGTGCTTCCAGAATCAGGTTGAACGGCGTCTCCATGGCCCGACGGAAACTCGAGAACCCCGCCTCGGTAAACACTTTGCGCAACCGCGCCTCGCCCGCCTGGGCGCCGAGCCCCAGGCCGACTTCCTGGGACAGCGAGTTGGGTGTGCAAATGAACGTAGACGCCGCGTAGAACAGTCGACCCACCGGCGTGATGTTGTCGTCGAGGGAGTCATTGGCAAACGGTTCCACCAGCAACACCGTGCCGTCCGGTTTTAGCGACTCATAGGCATGTTTGGCCGCACCTACCGGGTCGCCCATGTCGTGCAGGCAGTCGAAGTAGCAAACCAGGTCATAGTCGTTGCCGGGGTAGTTTTTCGCCGTGCCCTGGAAGAACCGGGCCTGGCCGGACACGCCACCTTCTTCGGCGCGCTGGGTGGCGACAGTGATGGAGGGTGCGTGGTAGTCGAAGCCGACAAAGCGCGAATCCGGAAACGCCTGAGCCATGATCACCGTGGAGGCGCCATGGCCGCAGCCGATGTCCGCCACTTTGGCCCCAGCCTCAAGTTTGGCCACCACGCCGTCGAGGGCCGGCAGCCATTCGGCGACCAGGTGCGCCTTGTATCCGGGCCGGAAGAACCGTTCCGTACCGCTGAACATGCACGGATGGTGATCGCCCCAAGGCAGGGCACCGTCGCCGCGCATGGCTTTGACCAGTTTGTCCTTGTCATGGAAAAACGACGCGACCACCCCGATACCACCGGCTATGTAGACCGGTGAGTCTTCGATGGCCAAGGCCAGCGCTTGCTCTTCGGGCAGGCGGAACTGGCCGCCTAAGTGTTCCATGTAGCCGGAGGCGGCGTGGGCGCTGAGCCATTCGCGCACCAGGCGAGGATTGCAGCCGGTCTTGTCGGCGAGTGTTTCAGGGCTGATCAGCCGGCTGTCGGCCATTGCCCGATACAGGCCGAGTTCTTCGCCGAGGATGACGTTGGCGAGCATCGCCGCGCCGCCCATGTCATTCACCAGTTTGCCCATGAAATCATTGAGTCTGGCCTCGTCCATCACGTGTGCTCCTTCAAGAGGATCACGGTCCAGAGGCATTGTTTATCGAGGCGTTCGCTTCTGGGCGGTGGTCGTGGGAATGAACAGGACGATAAGCATGTCCTGGGTGAAGTAAGTTTAGTTCGGGGGTTGTAAGCGGGTACCCGAGGCGACGAAAGTCCGTTGTCGACCACATTCCCATGAATTACCGCTGAGCCCCTGTAGGAGCGAGGCTTGCCCGCGAAGGCGGAGTATCAGTCGGCAAGGATGTTGTCTGACACTGCGCCTTCGCGGGCAAGCCTCGCTCCTACAGGGGGGGCGTGCGTGCGCAGTGGCTTCGCATGTATCGCAATGTATCTAACCAGGCTCTCGATACAGTGCCCTCCAATAGCGGCGCTCCGCCAAACACAGACCCGATACATCACTGCGATTAACTGTGTTTTTGTTCCGACAACCCTTGAGATCGACACCATGCAGACCCCCATCACAGCAGCCAAGGCCAGCGCCGGGCTCGGCTTGCGTCGCGGTTTAATGAAGGACCTCCAGGCCGCCCCGGCCGGCCATTTCGATTTTCTGGAAGTCGCGCCGGAGAACTGGATCGGCATCGGCGGCGCCCATGGCGCGGCGCTGCGGGCCCTGGCTGAGCGCTATCCGTTGTCCTGCCATGGCTTGTCCCTCTCGCTTGGCGGGCCATCGCCGCTGGACGTCGGGTTTGTGCAAGAGGTGCGGGTCTTCCTCGATCACTACAACGTGCCGCTGTACAGCGAGCACCTGAGTTACTGCAGCGATGACGGTCACCTGTACGACCTGTTGCCGCTGCCCTTTACCGAAGAGGCGGTGCATCACGTCGCCGCGCGCATCCGACAGGCCCAGGACATTCTCGGTCGGCGCCTGGCAGTGGAAAACGTCTCCTACTACGCCGCGCCGCAGCAGGACATGGACGAGGTGACCTTCACCAACGCCGTGCTGCGCGAAGCCGATTGCGACCTGTTGCTGGACGTCAACAATGTGTACGTCAACTCGATCAACCACGGCTTCGATCCGCGTACCTTCCTCGCTGGCATCGATGCGAACCGTGTGGTGGCCATGCACATCGCCGGGCACTTCGATGAGTCCGACACCTTGAAAATCGACACCCATGGCGCATCGGTCAAACCGGCGGTGTGGTCATTGCTGGCCGAGGCCTATGCCCGGTTCGGCGCGCAACCGACCTTGCTGGAACGGGACTTCAACTTTCCGGCGTTTTGCGACCTGGTCGCCGAATTGCAGACCATTCGCCGGTTGCAAACTGAGGAGGTGAACCGTGGCTAAGCGCTCGCTGTTTGATCAGCAAAACAGCATGGGTTTGTACCTGCGCGATCCCGACCGCTGCGCGCCACCGCCGGAAATGGACCCGGCCCGCGCACAGGTTTATCGCGACCTGGTGTTCGCCAACCTGTCGTCGCTGATCAGCGGCACCTTTCCAGTGCTGGTGAAGATTCTTGGCGACAAACAGTGGCGCGCGCTGGTGCGGATCTTCCTGCGTGACTATCGGGCCCACACCCCGAAATTCGGTGAAATCGCCGGGGAGTTCGTCGAGTTTCTCGCCTGCGAACCACCGGCGCTGGCCGACGGCCCGTGGCCGCCGTTCATGGTCGAACTGGCGCACTACGAATGGGTGGAAATGGCCCTGCAACAATCCGAGGCCGAGCCGTTGTTACCCGGCGATGCAGACTTGTTGCTGGATCGCCCGTTGCAGGTCTCGCCGCTGGCCTGGCCGCTGGCGTATGCCTGGCCGGTGCAGCGGGTGGGGCCGGATTACCAGCCCGATGTAGCGCCGGCCGAACCAACGTTGCTGCTGGTGCGCCGTGCAGACGACTGGAGTGTGAAGTTTTCCGCGTTGACCCCGTTGGCGTGGCGCTTGTTGCAGCGCATTGACGAGTTTCCCGAGTTGAGCGGGCGTGCGCAGTTGCAAGGGTTGGCGGTGGAGGCGGGGAAGAGCGGGTCGCAGGAGTTCTTTGATAACGGGTTGGCGTTGTTGCGGCAGATGCATGGGGAGGGAGTAGTTGGTGTTTTTGTCTGATCGTTCCCACGCTCTGCGTGGGAATGCCTCAACGGACGCTCCGCGTTCGGCTCTGGATGGGACGCAGAGCGTCCCGGGCTGCGTTCCCACGCGGAGCGTGGGAACGATGATTAACCGTAGATCACGCCGAGAAAAAATACCGCGTCATGTGAAAAAAGATCGGCGCCTGGATTCTGTAGGAGCGAGCCTGCTCGCGATGGTCGTGAACGATAACGCGTAAAGCCAGATGTTCTGCGGTGCCCTTGGGTTTTTCGCGAGCATGCTCGCTCCTACAGTGGGGCGAGTGAGCGTCGTGACGGTGATGCCTTTACGTTTTCAGCTTGAGCTCGGCGCACAACCCGCCGCCCTCACGATTGCTCAAGGTCAACGATCCCCCGATCGCCAACGCCAGTTGCTGCGCAATCGCCAGGCCCAGACCGGTGCCGCCGGTGCTGCGGTTACGTGAATTCTCCACGCGGTAGAACGGCTCCATGACATGGGCCAATTCCGCTTCGGCAATACCCGGACCACGGTCCATGACCTTCACCGACAAGCCGCCATCAGCCTCTTTCTCTACCAGCAACTCCGCTGCGCCGGCGAATTTCAGGGCGTTGTCCGTCAGGTTCACCAGCACCCGCCGCAAGGCGTGGGGGCGGGTGTCGATCACGCTGGTGCTTTTACCACTCAGCTGAACGTTCTTGCCCATGTCCTGATAGTCGAACACCAGGCTGTCGAGGAACGAATCCAAATCGGTACGGCGGCTTTCTTCGGTGGCGCCATGCACGCTGCGGGCATAGGCCACGCCTTCGCGCACCAGGTGTTCCATCTCGCTCAGGTCGTTCCACAGTTTGTCTTTTTCCACGCAGTCGTCCATGAACTCGGCGCGCAGTTTCATCCGGGTGATCGGCGTTTGCAGGTCGTGGGAGATTGCCGCCAGCAATTGCATGCGTTCTTTCAGGTAGGCCGCGATGCGCGCCTGCATGGCGTTGAAGGCCGTGGCCGCGTGAGCCACTTCGGTCGGGCCTTTCTCGTCCAGCAGTATCGGGTGGGTGTTGGGGTCGAGGGTGTCCACGGCCTTGGAGAGACGGGTGAGGGGACGGATGGCGATCCGCACGGCCAGCCAGGTACAGGCGATCATCAGCGCCAGTTGCCCGAGCAATACCATGGGCAGCCAGGGCGACAGCGGCACCATCGAAGGCCGCACATCGATGGTCAGCGGGCTGCCATCCGACAGTTTCAGGTGCACCTGAAAGTGTTTTCTCGGCCCCGGAATGTCGCTGAAGGTCATCGGGTAATCCTTGCCGATGGCGTCCTTGATCGAAGCCATCGCGATGGGCGCATCGGGCATGTCCTCGCCCATGGGCGTACCGGGTGTGCCCTCGTCAAGCAGATACCGGTAATTGCGTCGTTCCAGTTGTTGGAGCCAACTGGCCCGCTCTTCGACGGGCAGGCGGTCAAGGATAGCGATGGAGGTCGAGACGTCGGTTTCGAGGTTGCCGAGCATGGTGTTTTTCGCGCTTTCATATCGCTCGTAATACTGCGCACCGAAGGACAGCGCCTGGGCGAGGATCAGGCCGATCAGGAAAATCAGCGACAGCCGCGAAGCCAGGGTGCGAGGCCAACGCATCGAGAGGTTCATACTGGCGCACCCACGATTTCCACCGGGAGGGAAAACACATAGCCCTCGCTGCGCACCGTCTTGATGTAGGCCGGTTCGCGGGCATCGTCCAGCAGACGCTGGCGCAGGCGACTCACCAGCAGATCGATGGAGCGATCGAAAAGGTCGGCGTCGCGGCCCTGGGTCAGGTTGAGCAACTGGTCGCGGTTGAGCACCCGCTGCGGGTGATCGAGGAATACCCGCAGCAGTCGGTATTCGGCGCCACTGAGAGCGACCAGGGTGCCGTCGTCATCGAGCAGGTGCCGGGCGGAAGTGTCCAGGCGCCAGCGTCCGAAGGCCAGCAGGCGACTGGATTCGGTGACTACCAGGTTGGGTGGCAGCATCCGCGTGCGGCGCAATACGGCGTTGATCCGGGCTAGCAGTTCCCGGGCGGCGAATGGCTTGACCAGGTAATCGTCGGCGCCCATTTCCAGGCCGATGATGCGGTCGGTTTCATCGTTGCGGGCGGTGAGCATCAGCACCGGAGTGGCCTTGTGTTTGCCGGCGCGCAGCTCGCGGCAGAGCATCAGGCCGTCGTCGCCCGGCATCATGATGTCCAGCACGATCAGGTCCACCGGGGTCGATTCGAGGAACGTGCGCATCTGCCGACCATCCGCCACGACCGTGGTGCGCAAGCCGTTTTTCTTCAAATAGTTGCCCACCAGTTCCCGGATCTCGCGGTCATCGTCAACGATGAGAATGTGATCGACGTGTTCCATGGGGACTTGCCTCTGTCAGTGGGGGATGTCGCACAGTCTATCGAGCCTTTGTCCGCTCGCCCGCAGGGCTTTGTATTGCAGTGTATCTGGCTTGTCTAGGGATACACACAGACAAAAAAACGCACGTTTTCCCCTGGTTTGTATCGCTCTGTATCTCGGCCCGGCTTTGATACTTACCGATTTACACGCGCCTTTTCCCGACACATGCCCGATACCTCGCGAGCTTTAAATAGGTTCCATCGAGGCAAACCCAAACCGCCTTGGCCCAACTCACGAATTACCTGTTTAAACCTCGAGGAATCCGCCATGAACACCAAAGCCATCTACGCCGCTTGCCTGTTTGCCGCTCTGAACATCTGCACCCTGTCGGCCCGGGCCGAAGCCGATGTCAGCCCTAAAACCTACAGCTACGGCACGCAACTGGACATCAAGAAAGTGGTGTCGCTGAAAGAGGATGCTTCGCCTTCCTGCGGGGTGGTGGATGCGCAGCTGACCTACTTGGATTCGCACAACAAAACCCAGGTACTGGACTACCGCAAATTTGCTGACAACTGCAGCAATGACAACTGAGTCCTGCGACCAACCACTGCTCATCCCTTTTGAAGCGAGAAACAAAACCATGATCAACGTCAGCCGATTCTTGACCGCCATTGCCTTCTCCGTCGCCGGTGCCGCGGCCCACGCCAATACCGCTGTAGAACAGAGCGCTTGCGGTAGCAGCACCTGCTTTCAACTGACGCCGGTGGCGAAGGAGGGCGCCGATGCCTTGCTCGCCGAAAACGGCTCCAGCCGTACGACCCAGGGCAAGTGGCTGGATGAACAAACCGCCTAAAGCCCAAACACCACCGATCCCTTGTAGGAGCGAGCTTGCTCGCGATGGTGTGTCAGTCGATGAAGATTTCGAATGTACGACCATCGCGAGCAGGCTCGCTCCTACAGGGGGTTGCGGTGCAACGTCCCGCTCATTCTCAAAGGTGATCCCATGTTCCTCATCGCTTTCCTGGGCGGCATATTGACCGTCCTCAGCCCCTGCATCCTGCCGGTCGTGCCGTTCCTGTTCGCCGGTGCCGACCGCAAGCGCTCATCGATCCTGCTGACCCTCGGCGGCATGGCCCTGACGTTTGCCCTGATTTCCAGCCTGGCCGTGGTCAGCAGCGAATGGGTGATACAAGCCAGCAACGCCGGCCGTCACGTAGCCCTGATCGTGATGGTGCTGTTTGCCCTGTCGCTGATCTCCGCCCGAGTCGGCGACTGGTTGGCACGTCCTTTCGTCCTGCTGGGCAATCGCCTCGACCCGAACAGCCGCAAAGTCTCCGGCCCGCTGGGGTCGTTGATGATCGGCGTCGCCACCGGTCTGCTCTGGGCACCCTGCGCAGGGCCGATCCTCGGGTGATCCTCACCAGTGCCATGCTGCAAGGCGCGAACGCCAACACCAGTCTGTTGCTGCTGGCCTACGGACTGGGCAGCGCGTTGTCCCTTGGCACCCTCATCTTCGCCGGTCGCGGTCTGGTCAATCGCTTGAAACCATCGATTCCGGTCACGGGCTGGCTGCGTCGTGGCGCCGGTGTCGCGGTGCTGGCCGGTGCGGCGGTGATCTCCACTGGTGCCGATAACGTGCTGCTGGCCAACACCTCTTCGCAAGGTGTCAGCAGCGTCGAAAAAGGCGTGCTGGAAACCGTACCGAAAGTCGTCGACTACTTCGTCAGCAAGGTCAAGGCCGAGTCCATGGACAACGCCCAGGGTGCCATGCCATCGCTGTCCGGCGCCGTGCAATGGATCAACTCGCCGGCACTGACCAACGAATCGCTCAAAGGCAAAGTGGTGCTGGTGGATTTCTGGACCTTCGACTGCATCAACTGCAAACACACCCTGCCTTACGTCAAGGACTGGGCAAAGAAATACGAGAAGGATGGACTGGTGGTAATCGGCGTGCACACGCCTGAGTACGGGTTCGAACGCATCATCGACAACGTCAAGGACAAGGTGAAGGAATACGGCATCACCTACCCGGTAGCGATCGACAACAACTACGCGATCTGGCGCAACTTCGACAACCAGTACTGGCCTGCGCACTACATAATCGACGCCAAGGGCCAGGTGCGTTACACACACTTTGGTGAAGGGAGTTATGACACGCAAGAGAAGGTGATTCAGCAGTTGCTAGACGAGGCCAAGGCTCAAGCCAAGACCGCTTCTCCAGCTGCGTAAACCCGCAAAAGGCAGCTGGCGAAACCTGTAGGAGCGAGCTCGCTCGCGATGGACGTCAACGATAACGCGTACTGCCAGAACGAACGCGTTGCCCAGACATTTTCGCGAGCAAGCTTGCTCCTACAGGGAACGCAGGGCTAATCAATGAACCGCAGCAGCATGAGTACGCCGCCACGCCGCTGGCGGGGTTCCATATTCACGCCGAAAGGCCCGACTGAACGCCGTGTCGGTCTGATAACCCACCTCTTCGGCAATCCGCATCAGGGAACTGTTGCTGCTGCGTAACAGATTGGCCGCCAGCAACATGCGCCATTGCGTCAGGTATTGCATCGGCGAAACCCCACCAATTGCTGAAAGCGTTCGGCCAATACCGATCTTGACGTGCCGGCAGTACGCGCCAGTTCATCCAGGGTCCAGCCGTGGCAGGGTTTTTTATGCAAGGCGTTGAGGGCGGCGCCGACGATTCGGTCGCTCACGCCCGCCAGCCAACCGGTGCGACCCTTGCCGTGTTCGTGCATGTACAGGCGCAGCACTTCAATAAACAACACCTCGGCCAGTTTCGCCAGCACGCCTTCGCCGCCGGGCCTTGGCGAGCGGGCTTCGGCAAGGGCGTAACGCACGGAAGATTCCAGCCAGACTCCAGCATTCGAGCCGCGTACATTGACCTTCACCACCGCTGGCAATCCGGTCAGCAACATGCCCGCCAGCCGCGTATCACACGCCAGATAGCCGCACACCAGACGCGTGACCGCACCGCCGCCGCCATAGCTCAATTGCCGAGGCCGCCGCGCCAGGACCTTATCCAGCCGCGTCCCACTGGCCGGGGTCAATCCGGGACGGGAGCTCATGCGATGGGCATCGCCGTGGGGGAAAACCACGACATCGCCGGCGGTCAACAGCAGGGGTGGATCATCCCCCAGTTCGACGTAACACTCGCCCTCGGTGATCAGGTGAAAGATCACCACCCGTTCGGCGTTCGGCTCCAGAAACGGTGCTGCGGTGTCGGCACTCGGCGACTGGTAGCACCAGGGCGCGGTGAACCTGGCGTTGATGAAAATGGCGCCGACCAGGCGGACGACACGAAGGGTCTGTGACAGGGCGTCCATTGTCTTTTCCCGTGTAAGGGGCTGTGGGTGAAGAGCCTGATTGTGAACGCGTCCTCGCGTAGCGTGGAATCTCCGGACGATCGGACAGTCTTGGCCGACGATCGGGCAGGACGCCGGCGTGCGCCAGAGCGATAGTTCGTCTACAGGGCCACTGCCGACCCTGTCATCAATAAAAAGTATGAGAGGTTGCCATGCCGAAGTTCGTTATTGAACGCGAAATACCAGGTGCTGGAACACTGTCAGAAAGGGATTTGAAAGCAGCGGCGCAAAAATCCTGCAGGACATTGCGCGAGTTGCCAGAGGTGCAGTGGCTGCAAAGTTATGTCACCGGTGACAAGCTTTACTGCGTATACATTGCACCGAGCGAAGAGCTGATTCAGGAGCACGCCAGGCAGAGCGGTTTCCCGGCCAACCGCGTTTCCCAAGTCACGTCCATCATCGATCCGACCACGGCAGAATAAGCCGGGCTGCGTTCCAACCCGCAACGGAGTGGAATTCATGAGTACACCTATTGATCTTGTTGCCTTGAAAAACCGTCAAATGGTCGCTTGGGCTAGTGGCGACTACGCCGTGATCGGCACCACCTTGCAGATTGTCGGTGAGAATCTGGCCGAAGCTTGCGACCTGTTGTGTGATGAACAAGTGCTGGATGTCGCTGCCGGCAACGGCAACGCCACGTTGGCTGCGGCGCGCCGTGGCTGCCTTGTCACCTCCACCGACTATGTAGCCGCACTGCTCGAACGCGGCGAAGACCGGGCGAGGGCTGAACGCCTCAACGTCACCTTTCAAGTGGCGGATGCCGAAGCGCTGCCCTTTGACGATGCCAGTTTCGATGCCGTACTTTCGACCTTCGGCGTGATGTTTACGCCGGACCAGCCCAAGGCTGCCGCGGAACTGGCGCGGGTCTGTCGGCCGGGAGGCCGGATCGGCCTGGCCAACTGGACCCCGGAAGGCTTTGTCGGCCAGATGTTCAAGACCCTTGGCAAGCACATGCCACCACCGCCAGGCGCACAACCGCCATCGCAGTGGGGCACCGAAGCCTGGTTGCACTCGCAATTCAACGAGCGCAACTTCCTGGTGCAGGTGACGCGCAAGACCTTCACGTTCCGCTATCGCAACGCCGGGCATTTCATCGATACGTTCCGCAGCTGGTACGGCCCGCTGCACAAGGCGTTCGCGGCGCTGCCGGCGGACGGCGCCAAGGCTCTGGAAAATGACCTGACCGAGCTGCTGAACCGCTCGAACAGGGCGGGGGACAGGTCGCTGGTGGTGCCTAGTGAGTATCTGGAGGTGGTTATCACAAGGCGTTGATCGGGGGCGCAGGACCCTGTAGGAGCCGGCTTGCTGGCGATGGCGGTGTATCAGGCGCTGGATAGCTGACTGGACAGCCGTCTTCGCCAGCAAGCCGGCTCCTACAGGGATTCGTGGCGTTTGGGGATTTAAATCACCTCCGCACCCCGAGCCTCCAGCAACTCGCGCAACACAGACCGATGACAATGCGCTTCATCCTCGCAATAACAACCCACGGCCAGGGAAGTGTGATGGGAGAGGGCGGCCAGCAGATCCAGCATCTGGCTGGCAGCCGGGTGTTTCATTTCGGCTTTGAACTTGCGCACGAAGGTGGCCCAGGCCTTGGCATCGTCCGCCGCCAGTGCTTCGCCAACCAGCTCCGCGCTGGGTGACAGCTGCGGCTGCCACACGTCAAAGAAATCGCGCTTGGCAAACTCGGCTTTCGGTACGCCCCGGGGCGGGCGGCGCACGGTGCCCAGGCGCAGGCCTTCACCGGGGCTTCGAGGCGAGCCGAGTCGCACGATATGGATAGGCATGGCGTTACTTGAGCCGCGATTCGTCGAACCACTCCAGCGCGGTACGCCAGAAGCAGATCCCCAGAAAATAGGCCGACATCAGCAGCCAGAGCCCCATCACCATCGGGTTGATCACCGGGTGGTTGATCACCAGCGACAGGCTGCACAGCAGCCAGATGGCCGTCACGGCGATATTGATCGGCATGAAGCGGCGCACACGGAACGGATGCAGGAATTTCATCCGGGTCAGCGTCAGCAGTGCCAGGCCGATCACCGTCAGGAAGGTGATCCACGGCGACGGCGCAATGATGTACAGGCACAGGGCAACCACGTTCCACGCGGCGGGGAAGCCCTGGAAGTAGTTGTCCTTGCTTTTCATATTGACGTTGCAGAAGCAGAACAGCGACGACACCAGAATCAGCGACACCGTCAGCAACAGCGTGTAGTCCGGCAGCGGAATGTAGCGATAGATGAACAGCGCGGGAATGAACACATACGTCAGGTAGTCGATGACCAGATCCAGGATCGAGCCGTCGAAACTCGGCAGCACCGACTGCACATTGACCTTGCGCGCCAGCGCGCCGTCCAGGCCGTCGACGATCAGGGCCACGCCCAGCCAGAGCAGGCAATTGGTCGGCTGGTTATCGAGCAGGGCAAGGGTCGCAAGGAAGGCGGTGACCACGCCGGTGGCGGTAAAACCATGGGCTCCCCACGCTTTGAGCCTGGCGATGTGTAGAGTCGATATCACGGGGGCGTTCTCCAGAAAGTGAAGCAAGCCAGTCATCGCCTTCAGCATCGAAGGCGGCGGCAAACCGGGTCGGATTGCAGGTATCGACCGGGTATCCGGGAATAAGGTTCACCGCCTATGAATCTTAGCTGGGCCGTAAAAAAAGGCCTTGGATTAATCTGCGAAGGCAGGTGCGGGGCTATGTTCCGGGGCTATATTACGAGCTATGTTTCGGGGCATGTCGGCCAAACGGTGGTAGCACATTTGCCGGCGAGGACTATCGTTGTCTGACTGGATCAACTCCAACGAAGAGGATGTCGTCATGAACACCAGCGATCTGCTCGAACGATTACTGCGGGGCGGCGGCCAGGGCTCGATGCCGCAACAGGGCGGCGGTGGGGCGTCGACTCAAGGTGGGCTCGGAGATCTGGGCGGATTGCTCGGCGGTCTGCTGGGTGGTGGCGGGGGCGGTGGTTCCAGCGCTGGTGCCGGTGGACTGGGCGGATTGCTCGGTGGTTTGCTGGGCGGTGGCTCGCCGATGGGCGGTTCACCACAATCGCGCTCCGGGGGTGGCACCAACTATGCCGCGCTCGCTTCGCTGGGGATGATGGCGTTCCAGGCGTATCAGGCCTGGCAACGCAGTCAGACTACGCAGCAGCAACAGGCCCCACAACAGGCGATGCGCACGGTGGATCTGTTGGCCGGTCCGCAAGTCGAGGAGCACAGCCATGCGATCCTGCGTGCATTAATAGCAGCGGCGAAGGCCGATGGCCGGATCGACCCGGCCGAGAAGCAGATGATCAGCACCGAAATCGGCCGCCATACCGACGATCCACAATTGCAGCAATGGCTGGACGATGAAGTCGCCAAACCGCTGGACCCTGCCGAGGTGGCGCAATTGGCCACCGACCCCGGCATGGCTGCCGAGATGTACCTGGCCAGCGTGATGGTTGTTGATGATCAGCAGGATGCCGAGCGTAATTATCTGGATGAGCTGGCTGCGGCGCTGAACATCGATCCGGATTTACAGGTACACCTGGAACAACAAGCGAGGGGTGGTGCTGTTTGATGATCGTTCCTACGCTCTGCGTGGGAATGCAGCCCGTGACGCTCTGCGTCACAAATGTCGTGCACGGCTCAGGTTACGGGGCAGGAACGCGGAGCGTCCCGTGAGGCATTCCCACGCAGAGCGTGGGAATGATCAGTCAGCGAGGGCAGCCGTACCACGGGGCCGTCTGTCCGGGCAATTTCAATGCCAATGGAATTTTTATCCGTGCGGCTCGCTCTGCTGAGGAAGAGACGCGTTGATTGCGCGTCCTGCAGCGACCAGCAGGGTGAGCCATGAACAAGGACCTCGATGACTACAACCGCATGCGTGATTTTTCGGCGACGTCCGAGCCTGCCGCCGTCAAACCCAAGGGCAGAAAAAACGCCACGGATCACGCCTTGCAGTTCTGCATACAGAAGCACGACGCTTCACACCTGCATTACGACTTCCGCCTGGAGCTCGACGGCGCGCTCAAGAGCTGGGCGGTGCCCAAAGGTCCGTCGCTGGACCCCAAGGTCAAGCGCCTGGCGGTGCATGTCGAAGACCATCCGATTGACTATGCCACTTTCGAAGGCAGCATCCCCGAAGGTCACTACGGCGCGGGCGATGTGATTGTCTGGGACCGGGGCGTGTGGATTCCCCAGGAAGATGCGGCCAAGGCCTACGCCAAGGGCCGTCTCAAGTTCGAGTTGCAAGGCGAGAAGCTCGGCGGCCTGTGGAACCTGGTGCGCACGCACATGCCGGGCAAGCAGGAACAGTGGTTTCTGATCAAGCATCAGGACGGCGCCGCCCGGCCTGAAGTCGATTACGACGTGGTCGCCGCCGAGCCGAACAGTGTGCTCAGCGACCGAACCATTGTCGCCAAGGCGCCCAAGGCTGCAAAAGCCGCCAAACCTAAAGCCATAAAAAAACCGGCCGCTGCGGCGCCTAAGGAAGCGCGCAAGGAAAAGCCCGCGCAACTCACCGGTGCGCACAAAGCCAAATTGCCGGATCAGCTCAAGCCGGAACTGGCGACACTGGTGGAAAAGGCCCCGGACGGCCAATGGAGTTATGAGGTCAAGTTCGACGGCTATCGGATCATGGCGCGTATCGACCACGACGAAGTAAGACTCTTCACCCGCAACGGCCATGACTGGACCCACAAACTGCCCGGCCAGGCAAAGGCGTTGGCGGGGCTGGGCCTGGAGTCCGCCTGGCTCGATGGCGAAATGGTAGTGGCGGACGAGCAGGGCATCCCGGACTTCCAGGCGCTGCAAAATGCCTTCGATGCCAATCGTAGCGGCAATATTCTGTACTACCTGTTTGACCTGCCGTACCTCAATGGCGTGGATCTGCGCGAGGTGCCAGTCGAGGAGCGCCGGGCTGCGTTGGCGACGGTGCTAAAAGCCAGTGAAGACCCGCTGCTGCGTTTTTCCGACAGCTTCGGTGAAGAACCGCAAGCCTTGCTCAACAGCGCATGCCAGATGCGCATGGAAGGGCTGATCGGCAAGCGCCTGGGCTCGCCTTATGTATCGCGGCGCAGCAGCGACTGGATCAAGCTAAAGTGCAAGCATCGGCAGGAGTTCATCATCGTCGGTTTCACCGATCCCAAAGGCTCACGCAGTGCATTCGGTGCATTGCTGCTGGGGTTGCATGATCACGACAGCGGCGAGTTGCGCTACGCCGGCAAGGTCGGCACCGGATTTACCGAAGCCACCTTGGGCAGCATTCATGAGCAACTCAAACCCTTGCAGACGAAAAAGCCGACGGTGGTCAATCCACCCAGTGGCGTGGAATCAAAGGGCGTGCATTGGCTGAAACCGCGCCTGCTGGCGGAAGTGGCCTTTGCTGAAATAACCAAGGAAGGTTCGGTGCGCCATGCGGTGTTCCATGGCCTGCGTGACGACAAACCTGCCAAAGACATCACCGAGGAGCGTCCGAGCGCCGTGAAAACTGCCCCTGCGAAGCCTACCCCTACGAAACCTACCCCTGAGAAAAAAGCGGCCGCCGCCAAGCCATCCGCGGCGCAAAAGAAAGCCGAACCTGCGCCATCACAACTCGGTCTGGCCGAAGGTAAGGTACGCATTACCCATCCGGACCGGGTGATCGATGTCACGAGCGGCACCACCAAAGTGCAATTGGCGGAGTATTACGCCAGCGTCGCCGAGTGGATTTTGCCGCAGCTCAAGGATCGCCCGGTGGCGCTGGTGCGTGCGCCGGACGGGATTGCCGGCGAATTGTTTTTCCAGAAAAACGCCGAGCGCCTGGCCATTCCCGGCATTACCACCCTGGACAAGGAACTCACGGGCCAACCGGTGATGATCATCAACAACGCCGAAGCGCTGGTCGGCGCGGTGCAGATGAGCACCGTGGAGCTGCACACCTGGAACGCCACCTCGGACAACCTCGACAAGCCCGACCGTTTCGTCCTCGACCTCGATCCTGACCCGGCATTACCGTGGAAACGCATGATCGAGGCGACCCAATTAACCCTGTCGGTGCTCGATGAGCTGGGACTCAAGGCGTTTCTCAAGACCAGCGGCGGCAAGGGCATTCACCTGGTGGTGCCGCTGACCCGCAAACTCGGTTGGGATGAGGTCAAGGATTTCAGCCACGGGATTGTCAGCCACATGGCGAAGATGCTGCCGGAGCGTTTTTCCGCGGTCTCGGGGCCGAAGAACCGGGTGGGGCGGATCTTCATTGATTACCTGCGCAACGGGCTTGGCGCCACCACCATCTGCGCCTACGCCGTGCGCACCCGCGAAGGGCTGCCGGTGTCGGTGCCGATTTTTCGTGAAGAGGTCGCTGAGCTCAAGGGCGGCAACCAGTGGAATGTGCACAACGTGCACGAACGCCTGGCCGAAGTGGGCGACGAGCCCTGGGCCGACATGAAGAAAACCCGGCAGACGATCACCGCCGAGATGCGGCGGCGAGTCGGCATGAAAAAATAATCGTACGCCTCTGTAGGAGCGAGCTTGCTCGCGAAAAACCAGAGGGCGATGTTGGGCATCTGGTTTACGCGTTATCGTTCACGACCTTCGCGAGCAAGCTCGCTCCTACAGAAAAGCAATCCAGTTATTTTATAAACGCCTGGAAGTCAGTGCCCAGCTTGTCGATTGCCGCCTTGAAGTCCTGAGCGGTGACTTTTTGGCTTTCATTCGAGAGCTGCTTGCCGAATACCTTGCGCACTACCTTTGCCACTGTCTGATTGTTTTTCGCGTCGATGAACTCGGCCTCGATAAACAGTTCGGTGTCCTGGTCCCGGTGGCCGGTGGCGGCCTGAGTCGCTCCGACCACCGCTGCGATGGGCACCACTTCATACCATTGCATGCCTGCGTTCGAGGCGCTGACCCCGGTGATGGCGGCGCGCATGATCAGCGTTTTCGCACCGGCCGGTGCTGCGCTCGCGCTGGAAACCACCCGGTATTTTTGCCCCAGCGTGGCTTTGGCTTTGCTGGTCATGTAGTTCTGAATGTCGTCCAACGTCTTCTTGTTGACCTGTTCATTGGGCTTGGGCGCCGGATAGAGTTCCAGCCGGTTGAAGGCCACCGTGTCATACGCGTTCGGGTTCCACGACGGGCTCACCCAGCGCATTGCCGTTCCGCCGCTGGGCGTGGCGACCTCTTGCAGGTTGTTGTAGTTGGACAGGAAGCCGGAGTACTGCTCCTTCTCGGTGACTTTGGAGGTGCAACCACCGAGCAGGAGCCCGGTCAGTGCAGCGCCGACGAGCAATTTGCGGGACAGGTTCATAGTGCTGTGTGCTCCTTGGATTAAGTCTTATTTCGTTAGCAGACAATCAGAAACGCCAGGTCATGTTTCCGGTCACGGCATGAATCCAGGCGTTGTCGAATTGACCGGAAATTCGATTGCCCGACACAGATTTGGTCTGGTCCACCGGCATGTCGCCCATCCAGATCATGGCCCAACTGACGTTGACGTCGGTGTCCCTGTTCAGAGCATAGGTGGCTCCCGTCGCAATGCGCCAGGATTCGGCCATTGGCGCGATCACCGAGCGCCTGCTGTCCGAAACGGCACTGCTGTCGTAAGCCACACCCAGGTTCCACGGGAGTTGCCGGGTGGCCTGGTATTGCGCGCCAAGCGACAGGTGCCAGGTGTCCTTGAAGCCTGCGTCGATGGTGGTCGAACGGGCATCGTCTGGTTGCCGGCAATGGTCGAAGGTCCCTGGGCCCGAGCAGCGGCCCCGGCGTTGGCGAGGCCGGTATTATTGGTGCCGATTTCATAACGCATGATCCCGCCCGCCCAGGCTTGCTGATAGCACTGGGCGAGCAAGGGTGACGACGGGCAGAGCGGTTACTGTTGGCTGCATGGCGTCTATACCGAGATCCGTTCCCCGACAGCGCTGCAAATATGGAGTCCCGGGAAAAGAGCGTAGGTTCAAATCGTTAAAAATCCAGTCGGCTGTTTTGAACTCGAGCGATAAGGCGGCGAGCAGCACCCGCCGCCCCAATGACGATTATTTGCCGGAAATGCCTGCCAGCAGCGGCGCTATCTGTTCATCGGTCAATGCCGCGTGGACTTCCATGTTCATGAGGTCGTTCCACTCCAGCACCCATTGCTGAATCGGCACCACATCACTGGCCTCGGCAACGCCAAAACCGGCCGAGCTACCGACGGCATGCCAGCGTCCCTTCATCGTGACGCCGGCCGGTGGTGTTCCACCGGTCTTGAGAAAGCGTTCGACTGCAGCATTGCGATTGTCCGGGCTGATCGACCAAGTGACGATGAATAACATTTGCCACCTCCTGTTGCGGATTGGCACCTGTTTTCCTTCACTCATCTGGTTGGCGCCTGGACCAGATTCGCAGGGTTTCCAGTTCCGTCCTGGCTGGTGTGTAGCGAAAGCTCCCATGTGAAGGCATAGCAGCGCGCCGCATCGCGCGTACGACCGCTGATCCTGTTTCGGGGTATTTTCAAGGGGTGTGATGGACGCCTGTTTCACCAGCGCAACATGGGCAGCGGGCGCAGCGGAGAGCGAATGAATTGCCGTGCGCAAAGTCTGATCAGCATTGCGTGAAAACCATGATCGGGAAACGTCGACTGCACCGTTTTGATAAACGCCCGTGGCAGGCCGAAGCGCACCAGTCCCAGGGACACATCAATCAGATCGGCTCGCCGGAAAGTCTCAACGGTCGTCGCGTGTTCCGATCGATAGGGCGCACCTTGTGGTGCTCCAGAATCAGCCCATTCACTTCGCTATTGAGGTCGCCGCGTTGCCGGGTGTCGAGATAATGCGTGGCCAGGCGAACCGAGGGGGCAGGTAGTCGAGGGTGTTGTCGGTCCAAATGCCCAGGTCGTGAAACGCCGCCGCGATTTGCACGGCCTCACCGGGCTGTTCGGTACCGCTGAGCGCGCAATAGAAATTCAGCACGCGATAGATGTGATTGCGATAGCCCTGCAGGTCAGTGCCGACCGCCAGCGCGAACGACGTGAGTATTTCGTCGGTGATGGGGAATTCCAGAACAGGGTTCATCATGCATCCCGCAACAGGTCATTGGCGTTGAGCACTTCGTAGGCGATTTCCGGGCGCTTTTCCATGGCGCGGCGGATCGCGGCCGGGATCGATGCGCGGGTTTTACGGCACAGCCCCGGCAGTTCTCCGACGTAGATGCCGATACCACGCATGGTTCGCACTTCGTTGAAGCTGGGCACGATGTCGATGCGGATGCCCAGTTGCTCGAACATCCGCCGTTGCAGGTGCTCCAGGTCTTTGAGGCTTTGCAGGTTTTCCAGACGCTCGATCAGGCGCTTCTCTTCCGTGCGCGTCAGAAACAGGATGCGCGCGTCCGCACCCGGTGTTTGCAGCAACGGGTCACGCCCGCAATCGCAGGCGCCGGGCGGGCAGGGTTGGCGTATCGGAGCAGAGGTGGTCATGGGGTTCAATCATAGAGCGCTGTGATCGAGTTTGCCCATAGGGTCTTTGGAGCGACGCAGATCTCCTGTAGGAGCGAAGCTTGCTCGCGAAGGCGACCGTCCAGCCAACATCGATGTTGAATGCCAGTCCGTCTTCGCGAGCAGGCTCGCTCCTACAGTGGATCATTCTCGCTTAACTGAACAGCATTACGGCCCAGGGCCGGGCTTTTCGTTACCTGAAATTCTCTCGCTCCATCGTCATTCGCCTCCTGCTAGGCTTTAACTTAGCGCCCCCTAAGCAGCTCACGTCACTGTTGGGTCGCCAGGAGCCTAAAATGAAATGCGCATTTGTTACATTCATAACCCTACTTATCTGCTCATCGGCAATGGCATCACCGCCAGATGGCGAAACACTTTTTCAAGATAACTGCATTGTCTGTCACGGGGCTCGAGGCATGGGAGGATCGGCGCCTAAGCTAGCCGGAGATGCCAGTGAATGGAAATCAAAAGTATTTGAGCGAGCGGTGTTGAGCGGTATCGACGACCATGGACAGCCTCTGAAGGCGCCAATGCCGCATTGGGCTGGCGCTGGCTTCAAGTCTGACAACGGTGCAAAGCCAAGCAAACTTGAAATTGACGCAATTCAGAAATACCTGCATCAGCAAAAATAGTGTGTTTGCTTCGACCAATTACTTTCGTTCCGCCGTAGTCGCTCGAAACCCCAGCGATGAAGGGTCGAACCTGCCATGAGTGGACAGTCGGGTGTGATCTCTGCGGGAGCGTAAAGCAGAAACTCCGCGTAGCGGGGGGCGAGACGTAAGAAAATGACTCTCGTTTGCTGACGTGGGCTCAGAGAATGCGCAGTAAGGCATTATGCTGGCCCCCAGGTTGCTCGCTTGTCCCCAGAATCGCTTAAATTTCAGTCGGTTAGGGTGAAAAGCGAATGCGCATTATATGGATCGCGTTGATCTCGGTCGGTATCGCGAGTCTTGCAGTGTCTGCCCAGGCCAGGGAGCTGATGCCCAATGATCGTTATATGTGCAGTTGGGGGGCGGGTACCGCGGCAAGAGCGCAGGAGCTCAAGTTGTCCGGCGTTTCGTTGTATGCGGCGCGGCAGAAGATTCAGGCTTACAAGTTTGCCAAGTCATGGATGCGCATGATGGCTATGGGAATTACAGAGCAGACTTATGACAGTCCCACGCGGATCAAGCCTGCAGCTTTGCGGGAGAGTTTTTATGAAGATTGCGTTCGGTATAAGTTGGCGCGTAAGTGAGGGTTTGAGGTTTGAGGTTTGAGGTTTGAGGTTTGAGGTTTGAGGTTTGTTGAGGTTTGAGGCTTTGGCGGGGAACATATCCATTGCCGCGGTAACGGCGACCAGGGAGTGTCAGATATTTTGTGTGCGGGCCGGTAACGGCCTGCCGTCAGGCAAGCCCTCATTTCACCAGTTTGACCTGGTAAATCGATCTCCATAAAGAATCGCAAATTGATTCATGGCTGTCTTCCAGTCGTGCGCCGCGCTGCCCCAATTGGCAGTGATGTTTTGCAGTGCCAGCCAAATCAGCTTTGTTGCCGCATCGTCAGTCGGGAAGTGGCCTCTTGTCTTGATGATCTTGCGCAGCTGAGCATTGATGCTCTCGATGGCATTGGTGGTGTAGATCACTTTTCTGATGCCAGGCGGGAAGACGAAAAACGGGATGACTCGATCCCAGGCGCGTCTCCAAGCGGCTACGACTGTGGGGTACTGCTTGCCCCAAGGCCCGGTTTCGAATGCGTCCAGCGCTTGCTCGGCAGCTTCTACATTAAGCGCTTGGTAAATCGGCTTGAGGGCTTTGGCCAATTCACGGCGCTTGTCCCAGGCGGCGTAATCAAGACTGTTGCGGATCAGATGCACAATGCAGGTCTGCAAGGTCGCTGTCGGATACACCGCGCTCAAGGCTTCTGGCATGCCTTTGAGGCCATCGGTCACCGCGATTAGCACATCTTCGACGCCTCGGGTTTTGAGGTCGTTGAAGACCTTCATCCAGAACTTGGCCCCCTCAGTGTTCTCAATCCAAATGCCCAAGATATCTCGGGTGCCGTCTGGCAGTACCCCTAACGCCAGG
Organism: Pseudomonas sp. ERMR1:02; assembly: GCF_002277815.1. Classification (GTDB taxonomy): domain Bacteria; phylum Pseudomonadota; class Gammaproteobacteria; order Pseudomonadales; family Pseudomonadaceae; genus Aquipseudomonas. Next base: position 11,753 of record NZ_NKJI01000017.1, on the reverse strand, counting down.
TAAATGGCCTTGTTGCGAACCAGCCCTTCCTCACGGATTTTGACCCGCAGAGCATCGAAGAAAATCACCGGATACATCGGCTCAAGTGGGCGTTGCTGCCAGGCAGCAACTTCCTCTAAGACCGCGTCGGTGACCGAGCTGATGAAATCATGGGAAACGTCAGTCCCGTACTGCTCCGAAAGGAATGCCCGGATCTCGCGAACGGTCATGCCACGGGCGTACATGGCAATGATCTTGTCATCGAAACCCGTAAAACGACGCTCGTGTTTGGGAATCAGGATCGGCGCAAAGCTGCCGTCGCGATCCCTCGGGATGTCCAGCCGCAGCGGGCCATCGTCGGTCAACACGGTCTTGCCGCTTGTGCCGTTGCGCTGGTTACTCGTCTCTTCAGGGCGCTGTGCGCCCTGAAGATAGCCAAGGTGGTGACCCAGTTCGGCGCCAAGGGCTCGTTCAATCAGCGCCTTTTTGAACGCCATCGCGGCGTCCTGAATCGCCTCGGCGCTCATTGGACCTTTGACGAACTGATCAATCAGCTCCTTCGGGATCGAAGGAAGCTCGGGTTTGGCCTCCGAGGCCGTTTTCTTCTTGGTCGGCATACATGCTCCTTTTCAACATGTTATGCCCGAACACAAAATTTCTGACAGTCTCGGCGACTCAGGGTTTCGCCCTTACAGCGAGTCACTTGGAACAGCCTCCTGTAGGAGCGAGCCTGCTCGCGAAAAACGTCCAGACAACGCGATCATTCAGACAGGGCGCGTTTTCGTTGACGTCCATCGCGAGCAGGCTCGCTCCCACAGGTGGAATGCGTTTACTTGAAATCAGGTCGGCTGTCAGGCCGCCTCGCTTTGGCTTTTGATCCAGGCGCCCCGTTAAACCACGATGGCCGAACGCAGGCATTGCTCCGTGGGTAAACCGGCAGGACGCCGGTTTAGCCGCGCTGGGCCAGGGACGGCCCATCGCGGCGACCCACGGAGCAATGCCGGAGTGAGGGTATGCCGAGCCTAAGCGAGGCACCGAGTGGTGGGGCAAAGCCTTTTGGTTCCTTTTCGGCGTTTGGAAAAGGGACTCGCCGTAAGGGCGAAACCGTCAGTGGCCGTTACCGCAGGAATGGATATGTACACCCTCAAAACCCTCTTCGCCTGACACAAAGCCTTCGCGAGCAAGTCGCACCGCCGCTCCCGCAATCAGCGAAAAGGTGCCTTTGTCGGATCGAGCTACAGGTCGAACAGCGACGTCTATATTGAATGACCGGCATCAGGCTTCAAGACCGTTTTTCTGATTCACCTGAACTCGCATAGACCTCAATTCAATCAGGAGATCATCATGACCCAGCTCGACAAAGTACTGTACACCGCCAAAACCCACACCACGGGCGGCCGGGACGGCGCATCCAAAAGCTCGGACGGCATTCTCGATATCAAACTGTCGTCCCCGGGCGCGGGGGGCGGTGGCACCAATCCGGAGCAATTGTTCGCTGCCGGCTGGTCAGCCTGCTTTATCGGCGCGATGGGCGTTGCGGCCAAGGAGTTGAAAGTTGCACTGCCCAAGGATGTGGCCGTCGACACCGAAGTCGACCTGGGCACCAATGAAGGTGGCTACCTGCTGCAGGCACGGCTCAATGTCAGCCTGCCAGGCCTGGACCGTGAAACCGCTCAGAAACTCGTCGACACCGGACATAAGTACTGCCCGTACTCCAAAGCCACGCGCAACAACATCAACGTCGTGGTCAAGCTCGCTTGAGTTGAAATAAAATCCTGGCGACAGATTTCGGGACAGCGTCGCCAGGACTTGAACACGTTTAAGGCCTGGCGGATTTAAAGTGCTGGGAACTGATCTGAGTTTAACTATCTCGCAGTACATCTAATTACGAAGTTGGTTTATCAGGCAGGATATGCTTGAACTTGTTTTTAATGGCGTTCTCCTGCGCGCTCAATATTATCGAAAAATAGTATGACTGTTTTGGTAGTCAGGGTGTAAATGATAGTTGATCTCTGTGGCTCGTATTTTTTGCTTGAGGGGCAACTAGTGGATCCAATTGGCAATGTCGAGGTTCATGTAAGTTAACCAGCGCAGTCGGAATGGGCCTCGACGGGGGAAGTGGATGAGCAATTGCGGTTGCCGTTGGCCTCCAGCCAGCGACCGCTTGTCGGTGACGTGCTCAAAAATGAACATTTCGGGGCTGTGGCCCTCAGATCCTGCAGCATGTCACCTCATGGCTGCTCTTGAGATCGCATTAAAGAAGTGGAACAAGAACCTCAAATGCAGTTAATGCAAATGGGGATTTTTTTACCAAAAATTTGAGAGGTACGAACTAAGCTTTCTTCAATTTCCTAACTGGATCAATAGGGTTTCGATAATAAACCTATTGTTTCGTTTTCTTGTATGAGCAAGGTCGTTCAGGGTTGTTTACAATAAATGCTCTGTTGATTGGCCGATCTGTACTATCGAATAAGGTGGAGAAAATACCCGTGGCGATAAATACAATTATGAGCCTGATCGAAAACAAAGAATGCATGGAGTTTTTGCGGCTGGGCGTTGTTTACGTTCATTTGGTCGCCTGTTGCGTGGCGATTGGTTTAGTGTTGACCAGTGATATTGCAATGGTTAGGGATCTGCTGAAACGCAAGGCATTCACTGAACATGATCATGCGCACATGGAAAGTCTTCAGAAGTCTGTCGTCCTGGCATTGATCGGTCTATGGGTGACAGGCGCTGCCATTGTCGGCATCGATTACCTGGACAAAGGCACGGAATACTTTATGAATCCGAAGCTTCAAGCCAAGGTGATTATTGTCCTGCTGCTGACCTACAACGGAACTCTGCTGCACCGCTTGGTATTGCCGGCAATACAAAAGGCCGGCTCCTTGCTCGACCTCGGGTTCAGTGCGCGGATGCTGGCCCTGTTTTGTGGCTCGCTGTCGGCGGTGTCCTGGATGTATGCCGCCATGCTCGGTGTCGGGCGTCCGCTGGCCTGGAAATATTCTCTCTCCGAACTGTTGATGGCGTATCCGGTGCTGATCGTGCTGGGCTTCTTGACAATGCTGGTGTTGACTCAGCGAGCCAAGCGCCAGAACACCCCATTGTGCCGCAGTGGGCCAATGCAGGCGCGCACCACGCCGGGTAACGCACAAGAGCCTGCCTCATTGGCGCTGATATAAAAAAGGTCCTGGCGACAGATTTCCAGAGCAGCGTCGCCAGAACCTGAAAGCGTCCAGATCACATTGGGTTAGGGCCAATCCATTTCGTCACGGTCGACGCCTGCCACTGTTTCACCAAACAATGCGCGTAATCGTTCGCGATCATCGCTGGCAAGCCAGCTCCTACAGGGTCGAGGTACGCCTGCATACCGCGCTTCTTTGCTGACGACGCCGGACTTCAGCCTTGCGCAATGGTGACGCGGAGCGTCACGGGATGCATTGCTTTGCTGCGCGTGGGAACGATCAGAACACACACCTGTAGGAGCCGGCTTGCTGGCGAAGGCGGTGTTTCAGGCAACCCATTCATACGCATTTTGTTCACAGTGTTTGTCCCGCCCAGCGCTGTTTGGCACCGGATCAAACCCCTAGCATCGTCTCTACCAAATGAACCAAGACAACCGGTTCACAAGGCCTAAACAAACCCACCAGAACGAGACGGTGAACACCATGAACATTTCAAAAATCGCGATTTTTCTCGCGCTCAGTTGTATCGGCGCACAAGCCTTTGCCGAAGAAAGCCAAGCCAAGACGCAAACCAACAATCCACCAATCGAGACCTACACCTACGGCTCGAACCTGGACATAAAAAGGTCATCGCAGTGACCGATATTCCGCCTGAGTGCGGTCCGGTTTCTGCGCAAATGACCTATGAAGACTCTCAAGGTCAACGCCATATCCTGCAGTATCAAGTGTTAGGCACCGGATGTTCGAACGGTTGAGTGCTGTGCGGACGGTGGAGGGTCGACACTCCATCCGGGTAGCGCAAACACAATCAAACGGTTTCGACGTTTTTTGAGGAACGAGCAATTTTTTCATCGGCAGCCAACAACCCGGGAATGTAGTCCTTCAAAAACTCCACCCAGGTTTTTATTTTTGCATCGACGAATTTTCGTGATGGATAGATCGCAAACAGATTCAACTCTTCAAAATGATACTCGGGCAGTACCCGTACTAACGTTCCAGCCTTGAGACCGGCAGCTGCAGAAGCAAGTGGCTGAATCCCGATCCCCATGCCACGGGTGAGGGCGGTCGTCATGGCATCGGCGGTATTGACGTGAAACGGCGACACCGGAGTGTGGACGGTCTCCATGCCTTCGGGGCCTTCAAATACCCAGTGCTCGGCCGGCATGACTGTGTTGACGAGTCTCAGGCAATCATGTGCATTGAGCGAACCCGGCGTGTCGGGCATTCCGCGTTTCTTCAGATACGCCGGCGAGGCGCAGAGAATGCTGTAGGTGATGCCGAGCCGCTGAGCGACAAATCCCGAGTCGGGCAGGTCTCGCGCCAACACGATCGACATGTCATAGCCTTCCTCCAGCATATCGGGCAGCCGATTGGTCAGGGTCAAATCAAACAATACCGAGGGATGCGTCTCGCGGTATTGGGCGATGGCATCGATCACGTAATGGTTGCCGATGGCCGACATCGCGTGAATCTTCAGGCGGCCCACAGGGTTGAGCTGTGCAGTACCCGCTTCTTCCTCCGCCTCGCGCAACTCCTCCAGAATTCTCTCGCAGCGCAGCAAATAACGTGTTCCGGCCTCGGTCAATGCCAGGCGTCGGGTCGTGCGGTTGATCAGGCGTGTCTGCAGCCTGGTCTCCAGGCTCGACACGGCTTTGGAGACGTTGGTCGTCGAGGTGTCCAGCAGATCGGCCGCCGCCGTGAAGCTGCCGCTCTGGGCGACCGCCATGAAAAACCGCATGGTCTGGAAAACATCCATCGTTTTCACCTCGAGGGGGGAATTCGAAAATTATAAGGGCTGGCTGGCACAACGACCCCCTTGTGGGAGCGAGCTTGCTCGCGATGGTCGTTAACGATAACGCGTATTTACCGGTTAAACACAGCGCTCATTAGTCCATCGCGAGCAGGCTCGCTCCTACAGGTTCAGGGATTACCGGGTGGGTGACATAAACAGGTGGACACCGGTTTCAGCCACCGAGTTGAATCGCACCCGGGTTGTGATGTCCTGACGGATTTCATGCATGGCCCGGTGGGGCAGGGTCGAAATATCGGTGTTTTGCTGAATATGGCTCAATGATGCAGAGGTGGTCAGAAACGCCGTGCCGCGCTGTACGGCCCAGGCCAATGCAACTTGCGCCGGAGTCTTCTGCAGGCGTCGGGCCATTTGGGTCAGCACCGAATCTTTCAACACGCTTGGCTCCAGGCCATGGCCGAGCGGGGAAAAGGCCTGAAGGATGATCCCGTGCTGTTGGCAGAATTCGAGCAGTTCCCATTCCGGCAGATAAGGGTGGGCTTCCACTTGCACAACGGCGGGTTTGATCCGCGCCACGGCGACGACCTCCTGCAACGCTTGCAGATTGATGTTGGACAAGCCGATGGACTTGCAGCGGCCTTTATCCACCAGGCGCTCCATCGCGCGCCAGGTGTCAATCAAGGTCACGCCCGAGTCGTACAGGATATGGCCGAACACATCCCTGGGGTCCTGATCGTCGCCGGCCTGAAAGGCAAAAGGCGTATGGATCAGGTAGCAATCAAGGTAGTCCACCCCTAGCCGTTGGCGACTGGCTTCGAAGGCCGGCAACACCCGTTCCGGATGATGGTTGTTGTTCCACAGTTTGCTGGTGATGAACAAGTCTTCGCGCCGGGCCTTGCCCGCTTCCATGAATGCTTGCAACGCAACGCCGACCTGCTCTTCGTTGCGAAAACGCTCGGCACAATCGAAATGACGAAAGCCGCTTAGCAGCGCATGGCTGACCGCTTCGGTGGTCACGCCGGGGTCTTCGAACAAGGTGCCGAAGCCGACGGCGGGCATTGTCCCCGAACCATTGTTCAGCGCAAATCGGGTGTCGGCCAGTTCATCAAAAAACGGTTCGTAAGACATGTCTGGATTCCCACTCTCTAACAGGTTCTAAAAAATCCCTGTAGGAGCGAGCTTGCTCGCGATGGTCTCGAGAGCGCCGCGTTCATCCAGCTAACACGCGTCATCGCTAACGACCATCGCGAGCAAGCTCGTTCCTACAACGGGTTGCGCGTTTCGCGACTGGCAACGGTTTGCTCAAACACACCCACGGAATTTCCGCCCAGCGCCACGAACAACTGCACCGTGTCGAGATACTGCGCAGTCTTCACGCGGATATAGCCCAGCAATGCCTGCTGGTAAGCGCGTTCGGCCTCCAGCACCTGGAGGATGCTGTTCTCGCCCTGGGCATAGGCTTGCTGGTTCAAGCGAGAACTGGTCTCGGCGGCGCGTAACGCGTCTTCCTGGGCATGGAACTCCTCGGCGTCATGGTTGATGGCCTGCAGCGTGTCGGCGACCTGGCCGAACGAGCTGATGACGGTCTGCTGGTAGCCGGCGAGCGTCGCGTTGTAACCCTCGACGGCGGCCTGACGTTCAGCCTTGAGCGTGCCGCCATTGAAGATCGGACCGGCGATACCCGCCGCGAAGCCCCAGAGTGCCGCGCCGCCATTGCCGGAAGCGGCCTGCACCAGCGACGCTGACAGCGTGACCTTTGGGTAGAGATTGGCAGTCGCCACGCCAACGGCGGCGCTGGCGATATGCAACTCGGCCTCGGCCTGCTGCACGTCCGGCCGAGAGTGGGCCATCTCCGAAGGCAAGCTGACGGGCACATTGGCGGGCAAGGTGAAGTCGGCCAGATCGAACTGCGGCGCGATCCAGTCGGCCGGACCTTTGCCGGTCAGAATCGACAGCGCATGGCTCGCTGCATCACGCTGCTGGGCCAGCGGCGGCAACAGTGTGCGGTCCTGGGCCAGCCGCGTCTCGGCCAGCGACACATCGATCTGCGTGGTGGTGCCGTTGATATGCGCCGCGCGCACCAGTTCGAGGTTCTTGGTGTCGTTGGCGAGCAACTTTTCTACCGCCTTCATTTGCGCGTTGGCCGAAGCCACCAGCAACGCCTGGCTGGCCACATTGCCAGTCATGGTCAGGTACGCCGCGTCGTAACGACGCTTTTGCAAATCGGTAAACGCTTGCTGCTCTTCGACTTGCCGTTTGTTGCCACCGAAAACATCCAGGTCGAAGCCGACCCGTGGCCCGATCGCATAGAAGTTGTTGATCGAAGGCTCCTTGGCGTTGTGTGTGCGAGCGCGGCCTGCTGCTGCGCCGAAGTCAACCTGCGGATACAACGCACCTTCGGCCGCGGCCACGGAGGAGGACGCCTGACGGATGGTGGCGTCGGCGGCGACCAGTTCGAGGTTGCCGTCGATGGCCCGGCGAACGACCTGGTCGAGCTTGGGCGAGCGAAAGGCAGACCACCATTGGCCGGTGATTTTCTTGCCGAACTCGATGTGCTGATCGCCACCCTGACCAAGACGCTGCTCGGCCTGTTGGTCATAGTGCTGCGAAGTGCTATCGGCAGGCCTTTTGAAGTCAGGGCCGACGGTACAGGCGGCGAGGAAACAAACACCGACAGAGCACTGAGCTTCGTTGGGAATGGCGTTTGGAACAGATGACTGGATTTCATTTGGCACACTCCACAATAGCTAGTTGGTCGGAACGGGTTTGCGAAGAAAACAACCAGCGGGCTCACGACGAGCATCGCCACCATCAAAATCTTGAACTGGTCGATAACAGCGATAAAAGCAGCCTGGTGCGTGATCAGATGGTTAATCCCTTCAAGTGCCGGCAAGGACATCGACGCTGCGCGATAGGGCGTGATATTGGCGCCCAGCGCCTGATGCATCGCCTGTGTGTTGTTGAAAAAGTAGATCTGCACAATCGCCACGCCCAAGGTGCTTCCATACGCACGCAACAGGTTGTAAAGACCGGTGGCTTCCGGGCGCAGGTTGGGGGGCAGCGTGCTGAACGCCACCTTGGCCAGCGATGCCATCGACATGCCGATGCCAATCCCCTGAATGGCCCCGGCAATCGCTACCGGCGGCCAGTCCATCAGCGGCGAGTAGCTGAGCATCAGCCAGTTGGCATAGATCACCAAAGCGACGCCTATGGCAACGAACAGCCGGCGGTCGAAACGCTCTGGAAGACGCACTGTCAGCATGAATGCAGCGACCATTCCCGCACCGCGCGGCAGGGTCAGGGCGCCCGTGGTGTCAGGCGGGTAGCCGAGAATTTCATCGAGCATCGGCGACGTAAGCGCCATGGTCGACAGCAGCACGAAGCCGATGGCGAAAAAGATCAGCGTCGACAGCACGTAATTGCGATCGCGCAGCAGGCTCTTGTTAAAGAAATGCACCTTTCTGGTCAGCACGTGGACAAAAAACAAATACAGCCCCAGTCCACAGGCTATTGCTTCGATCCAGATTTCAGGCGAGTCGAACCAGTCCATGCGTTCGCCACGGTCGAGCAGCATTTGCAGGCTGATCATCGCCAGCGTGAAGGTGCCGAAGCCAAAGAAGTCGTAGGTCGGCGTCTTCTCGGCTTTCTTCTCGGCCAGCAACAGCGCAATCACCAGGAAGATGTAGGCCGACAACGGCAGGCTGATGTAGAAGATCGGACGCCAGTCGAAATGCTCGGCGATCCAGCCGCCGATAGCTGGACCGGTGGCGATGCCCATGAGCACGACTGCCGCCAGGGTTGCGCCAAATTTCATGCGTTTTTCCGGTGCCAGCGTCTCCAGGGCAATCGCCATCGAAAGCGGCCCCAGCACACCAGCGGCCATGCCCTGGATGATACGAGCGCCGATGAATTCCAGCGGTGTCGAGGACGCCGTGCCGAGCAGCAGGCCCAGCATGAAGAAGGCCAATGCGGCTTGATACACCCGCTTCAAGCCAAAGCGGCCAGCAAGCCACTGGGCAATCGGTAGGGTGATGGCGCTTGCCGCCAGGTAAGCCGTGAAAATCCAGCCGGCCTGGTCGTCGGTCATCGACAAGCTGCCTTGAATCAGCCTGAGCACCGCGTTTGGCAAAGGCAGGTTTGCCGACTGCATATAGGTCGCCAACAGCACGGCGAACCTGAGCGAGCCTGCAGCACCTGCGCCTGAAGTTGCACCGGGGTTGGCGTTCATCACAAGTTACCTGCGGTCAACAGCGATTTGAGCGGGCTCCACCACGGCGTGCGATGGCCGGTGTCGACTTTGACGGTGGCGCTGGTGCCCGAAAACAGCGGCAGGGCAGGGTCCAGTTCATCCAGTTCGAGACGAACCGGTACCCGCTGAACCACTTTCACCCAGTTGCCGGTGGCGTTTTCCGGTGGCAACAGCGAGAAGTCCGACCCGGCGCCGGGGCTCATGCTGGTGACGTGGGCCTTGAATACACGATCCGGGTAAGTGTCGATGCTGATGGTCGCTTCCTGGCCCGGGCGCATATGCGTGACCTGGGTTTCGCGGAAGTTGGCCTCGACCCAGATCTCGTGATCGGAAATCAGCGCAAACGCTGGCGCGCCGTTATTGAGGTAATTGCCAACTTGCAGATCATCGACCTTGGCGACAATGCCGTCGGCCGGCGCATAAACCGTGGCGTACGAGAGATAAAGTTGCGTCTCGTCCAGTTGCGCCTTGGCTTCGCGGACAGTCGGGTGGCTGTCGGCTTCGATGTTCGGGTTGCCATTCAAGGCCACAACGGTGCTGGCGATCTGTTGTTCAATCGAAGCGATGCGCTGCCGTGAAATCTTCAGGTCGGTTTCTGCGCGCTCGTAAATGGCGCGGGAAACGAACTCGGTGGCGACCAGGGCTTTCTTGCGGCCAAATTCCTTTTGATCGAAGTCCGCCGACTCTTTAGCCGACTGCAATTCCGCCTGCTGCTGGCGGTAGCTGGCCTTGAGGCCGTCGATGCGCAACCGCGCGACGCTCAGTTGGGCCTGGGCACGGTCAATCGCGATCTGCAGCGGCTTGGGGTCGATGCGAAACAGCACATCGCCCTTGTGCACTGGCTGATTGTCCTCGACCGCAATTTCCACGACCTGCCCGGAAATCCGCGCGTTGATCGAGGCCTTGGCCACCCGGGCGTAAGCGTTATCGGTGGTAACGAAGGGTTCGCCTGCCACGTACTTGGTGTAGCCGATGACAGCGAAGAGCGCAGGTACGCCAACCATCAGCCATGGGCGCAGTTTTTCCTTAAGCGGTTTCTTGATCCGCTCGGGGTGCTCGAAGGTCTGCGAAGCCGGGATATCGAACTGTTTGGTCATGATCGAAAACACCTCAAAACGAATAATTGCTGTTAGTAAGCAAACCCGTGCGTGGTGAGGAGGGTTGCTCCGCCTCGCTTGTTTCGTCGCTGCAATACCCGGTTCGAGCTTCGCTACAACAAACGTGAATTGAGGAACTTCTGGTTCCTTATTTTGTGCGATGGTGTAAGAATATCCCTGCACTCATCTTCCGACAAGAGTTTTATACGACATGGCACAAAATAAAGTTACAGAAGGAAAAGGCCGCGGCCGGCCTCGCGCCTATGATCCCGAGACAGCGCTGCAGCAAGCGCTTGGTGTGTTCTGGAGCACCGGCTATTCCGGCGCTTCGCTGGATAGCATCGCTACGGCGGCCGGCATGAATCGGCCCAGCCTCTATGCAGCGTTCGGCGATAAACATGCGCTGTATATCAAGGCGCTTGAGCAGTACTGGGAGTTCGCCGCCGCCGATATGCAGGCAGCGCTGACGGACAACGAACTGCCATTGCGCGACGCGCTGTTGCGCTTCTACGAGGGTCAGTTGTCGATTTACTACTCGGGTGAAGGTTCGGCGCGCGGCTGCTTCGCAATTGGTACGGCGACTACCGAGGCCGTCGAGGACCCTGAAATACGCGAGGTTCTGTCAGACCGTCTCAGCAGGCTCGATGCCGATCTGGAAGTGCGTCTGCGAATGGCCATCGACACTGGCGAGTTAAAAAGCGATGTCGATGCTGGAGCGCTGGCCGTACTCGCCTCATCACTGCTGCACAGCATTTCTATCCGTGCACGGGCGGGCAAACCGCGTGAAGAGTTGAGCGAGCTTGCGCGTAACGCGGTCAACGTGATCTGCGGTGGATGAGGTCGATGTGAGTGAAGGACTCGAAGACATTCTGGCCGAACGGCTGGCGGTGATTTTCTGTGGCATCAACCCCGGCGTGCTGGCCGCCGCCCAGGGTCATCATTTTGCGGGGCGTGGCAATCGGTTCTGGCGCACGTTGCACCTGGCCGGATTTACCCCTGAAGAAGTGCGCCCGGAAAACGATCGGACGATCTTGCACTTTCAATGCGGCTTGACCGCCGTGGTCGAGCGACCGACGGCGCGTGCGGATCAGCTGTCGCTGCATGATTCATCGCAGCGGCAGCGGATTTCGAACAGAAGATCGCGCGCTATGCGCCACGTTTCGTGGCGTTTCTCGGCAAGGCGGCGTACTCGGCGCTATCGGGTCAGCGAAGTGGCCTGGGGGCTTCAAGCGAAGACCTTCGGCAATGCGGCGGTGTGGGTTTTGCCCAACCCCAGTGGGCGAAACCGAGCGTTCAGCCTTGATCAACTGGTGGACGCTTATAGCGTACTCAGGCTGGCCGCTATCGATCCTGCTCAGTAGTTCATGCCGTCGTCGATGGCGATACCTTGCGCACGCATGGCCTTGATCAACTCAGCACGGGTGCCGGGCAGGTTGAGCATGGTTGTGGCGCGTAATGTCGTGATCTCTTCAGCGGTGTAAGGCTGGTAATGGGCA
>NZ_NKJI01000014.1 GCF_002277815.1 Pseudomonas sp. ERMR1:02 | reverse complement strand
GCGAAGCAGAGCGTTTTATGGACTTCATACGGCAGACCCTGGCCAGTGATAGCCCGCAACTCATCGAATACACACTGCAAGTGCAGAGGGCATGAAGGTACTTGAGGGTCATGCCCAGCGTCTGGATATTCAACTCAATGGTAAGCAGGCGGTGGTGATACTCGCCCGCGATGTAACGCAGCGGGTCGACGACGAACATGAATTGCGCATCGCAGCCGCCGCTTTTGAAACGCAGCAGGCATGATTATCACCGACGAGTTCAATCGCATTCTGCGAGTCAATCAGGCCTTCAGTACCATAACCGGTTACAGTCGCGAGGAAGCTGTTGGACAGCGAACCAGCCTGCTCAGCTCTGGACACCAGAGCCTGGAGTTTTATCAGAGCATGTGGCAACAGCTCAGGGCGGTCGATCGCTGGCAAGCGAAATCTGGAATCGGCGTAAAAACGGAGAAATTTTCCCCGAATGGCTGTCAATCAGCGCGGTGCGAAATACCCAGGGCCAGGTTATCAATTATGTTGCATCCATTGACGATACATCCGAGCGTAAGGCGGCCGAGGAGCGTATCCAGCGCCTTGCCTTTTTTGATGGACTGACAAACCTACCCAATCGGAGCCTTCTCCTCGATCGCTTGCAGCACGCGTTGGATGGTTGTGTGCGTAATGGTGAGTGTGCGGCGCTGATGTTTCTCGACCTAGATGGGTTTAAGAACATCAATGATCTGCATGGGCATCAAATTGGTGACAAGGTCTTGTGCCTAGCCGCTGCACGGCTCAACGGCGCAGTGCGGGTGAGAGACACAGTGGCACGCCTTGGCGGCGATGAGTTCGTGGTGCTGCTTGAGCATCTCAACAAGCAACCAGAGCAGGCTGCTATGCAGGCCAAGCACGTCACTACATCATTGCTAGCGACTCTGGCCGCACCTTACCAAATTGACGGACTAGAACTGCGCAGCAGTGCGAGTATCGGCGTAACACTGTTCAACGACAGGTCTTGTTCAATAGATGAACTCATGCAACGCGCTGACCTGTCGATGTACGAGGCTAAAGCTGCGGGTAAGCATACTGTGCGGTTCTTCGATCCGCGCATGCAGGAGGCCGTTAACGAGCGCCTGAACCTGGAACAGGACATCCGTCGGGGCTAGTGTCCGAAGAGTTCATCCCCTACCTGCAGCCGCAGCTAGATGACACAGGTCGCCTGGTTGGCGCTGAAGTATTGGCACGCTGGCAACACCCTCAACGCGGCCTGCTTAGTCCAGCTGCCTTTGTTGAGGTGGCTGAGCACGCCGGCTTGATTGAGACGCTGGATTTGCAAATGCTGCAGAAGGCTTGCCATCAGCTAGCGTTGTGGCACCACCGGTCGGCTACGGCATCGCTCAGTTTGTCCGTCAACCTAAGTGCACGCTCCTCTATCAGACAAACTTTGTCGATCGAGTGCTTCAGATTTTGGAGCGAACTGGCGCAGACCCGCACAGACTGAAACTTGAGCTTACCGAGACGCTACTGCTTGACGACTTGCGAGGTGCCATTGCTCGCATATGTGAACTCAAGGCGCAGGGAATTCGCTTCTCAATCGACGACTTGGCACTGGTTACTCGTCGCTGGCCTACTTGCAGCAAGTATCGCTAGATCAATTGAAGATCGACCAGTCTTTTGTTCGCGAGCTGCCAGGTGATTCAAACAGTCTTGCAATTATCCGAGCCATCTGTGCATTGGCCAGTAGTCTGCAGCTCGAGGTGATTGCCGAAGGGGTGGAGAATCATGAGCAACACATCGCTCTGCTGGAGCTCGGCTGCCGGAGCTTCCAAGGCTACCTGTTCGGCCGGCCAATGCCGCTGATCGAGTTCGAGCGCCTACTAACGACGAACACTGTAAAAATCGAGAGTGAAGGCCTTATGTTTTTAAGCAAGCCCAGCGCAATGGCGCAACCGAGCGCATCGTAAACACCCCTATGAAAGAAAGGTGTTAGAAGATGTTCGCAGATTAAAACAGATTCTATTGCTCTCCCTGCCCGAGCGGTGAGTGATGCGGCGTTTTCTCTGGGCAAAGCACCCTCCTCGCCCCGGCCTCGCTTCTTTTAATCGAAGGTCAATTTTTGGGCGAGCGACAACTCTCTATGGGATGGTCGTATTACCGATGCACCTGATTGCGTCCATTGCGCTTGGCTTGAGAGCGCATTATCGGCCCGAGTCTGCAGCGTTTCCAGGTTGTCGCCAGCCTCGAAGAGTGCGAAACCGAAGGACGCCGTAATCGTGTCGAGCATTTTGTCGCTGCTACGACCCCTTATCCGCAACGACTGGATTTTCAAGCGCAGTTGCTCAGCGAACGCATGGACAGTTTCGAGATCGGCGCAACCCTTCAAGATCACGCAAAACTCTTAACCGCCATAGCGGGCCGCCTGGCGTGCGGTGGTAGCAAGTTACGCAACACCTGACCAACGTGTTGCAGCACGCGATCACCTAACTGGTGACCGTACTGATCATTAAATTGCTTGAAGTGATCGATATCTACCAGGCGGCGATCAGCGACTGCACCGATTGCCCGCTGAAAACGCAATGCACCGAGGCACGGCGCCGATACGTCTCACGTCATGCTCACGAAGAGGCTTTCGAGCGAATGGAGCGAATGGAGCGAATGGAGCGAATGGAGCGAATGGAGGCGCATCCCGAAATGATGGTCAACCTAAGATCCATCGTGGAGCCCCCCTTCGGCAACCTCAAACAGTGGCTATTTGGGAATGCTCGATTCTTGCTGCGACAACTCGAAGGCACGAGGGCCGAAATGGCCCTGGCGCTGAGCGCCTATAACCTGAAAAGAGCGATTAACGTGCTCGGCGCACGCCATCTGATGGAGTTGATGGGCTGAAACGCCCTTTTTGGTCTGCTGTGCGCACAAAAGCAAACGCCCCGAACAAGTCGGGGCGTTTGCCAGAACCACCATCAGTGCGTTTTCACACAGTCTGGAAGGGCCCCTTGTACTCAAACCAAACTCACTTTGTCAGCCAGGACTCGACGGTGTCGGAACCGTATTTCTCTTTCCATTCTTTCAGAGTTTTGTGGTTGCCACCTTTGGTTTCTACGACTTCGCCAGATTCCGGATTTTTGTAGACCTTAAGCTGGCGTGGCTTGCGTGCGCCCGATTGCGATTGGACTGCGGGAGCGCGACGACCGGCTTGCGGATTTAGCAGATTGATAATGTCCTTCAAGCTGTAGCCGTATTTGGCAAGCAATGCGCGGAGCTTGGTTTCGAATTCAATTTCCTGCTTGAGGCCAGCATCACCCTTAAGCGCTTCCAGGGCTTGAAGCTGTTCGGCTAAGTGCTTTTCTAGTTGGCGGAATTCGGCAAGTTTTGACATGAGAAATCTCTTCGTGATTAGTGTTCTAACGTTACACCAAAATCATCGACTTGGATTAGCTGTAGTTAGTTTTCATAGCTCATACGCAGTCAAAAACGCGTCGCGAATGCTTTCTCTCTCTGGCCACAAACGGAAGGCATCATCACGTTGATACACAAAGATTACCCCATAGCGTTTTGTCTTTTTTTCCACCCATGGATAGACGCCAAAAAGGCCGATACTTGAGTTCCAGTTGCAAACACCATTGGCATCCCAAGTCTCACACCAACTGCCGAGACTGTAGTGGGCGTTGGGCAATAGATTTGCTCCAGTGTTAGTCATATGTATTTGGGAAGTTTGATCGGTATAGGCCGTGCAGGCGCGCACGCATTTGCACGCCAAGGCGCCCGTGTAGTTGGGGGGCGCGCGACGAGGCGGCTCTCAATGACGTGGTGAAAGAATGTGCCGCACAAGGGACCTCAGCATGGGCTGTGCCCACCGATGTCACGAACTGAATCCCGTAACGCCTGACGGTCGCGAAGGTATGTGTCGTGACGCTGCGGGTGCCTAGAGCGTGCGGCGCGAAACGGGCGATCGTTTCGAGCGGCAAAAAACAGTAGTCCGGTTCGGTGAGTTTCAGATTGCCAAAACACATGCAAAGAAATGTCGAACTCCACCCGTTTTCGCCACCTCCAATGTGAAACCCAATGGAGGTATGAAAGATGAGCACCGCTGACCGTGATCAACAAAATGAATCAAAATCGCCTTCGAATGCGCCACCCACCGATACATCGGGCAACACGGTGAATGTAGTCGAAAGAGATTTAGACGATGCAAACAGTGACACCAAAGGTGTTGATAAAACCATCACACCTTCGTCCACCAGAGTGAAAGAACAAGATGCCGAGGAGCTCAATCGCAAGGCAGCCGAAATCAAACGCGAGATTGTGACGCCAAAGGTTCGTTAGTCAGCGTCCTTAGCTCCCATTGGATGTCTGCTAACTCGATTGCGGCGCAAGCTTTCTTTTAACAATGCGCTGAGGGTGACCCATGCTAAAGCAAATCGGGAACGCAAAAATCCACACTCATCATCGAGCCAGTTGCCATTGCGGCGCCGTCATTCTGGAAGTCCATTTGCCCAACGGCGTCCCAACGCCTCATCGCTGTGATTGCTCGTTCTGCAAGCGCAAAGGCGCCATCGTAGCGGCAGTCTCTGCATCGGATTTAAAGGTCATGCGAGGGGAAGCTGCGTTGATGAAATATCAGTTTGGCGATCGCGTGGCAGAACACTTTTTTGTGGAAACTGCGGCATCTACACCCATCACAGACGAAGCACTAACCCAAAGGAATTCGGATTCAACGTCGCCTGCTTAGAAGGTGTGAATCCGTACGACTTAGACGACATACCCGTTGCGGATGGCGGGCCTTGGCCCTCGCCCTAAGCCTGTGCTGAGCCATGACAGCATTCTGCCAATCTCAACGTTCTGTGCTCATGATTTAGGAATCTCGCCGGTCGCGTCAGCGATAGTAGTCAGCAATCCCAATTTCTGCGATGTCATCTCGCAGCTTTAAAAACGACAGACGATCAGCCCACTCACATCGATGTTGCTGGGGAAAGTCCTGCGAAACGCAAGAAGGTCATGGGGCGTATTGAATGAATCCGATTACACCCGATGGTCGATACTTCGTAGTCAAAGGGCAGCTATGGCGTTGTAGCAATCCATTACTACCTGCGGATGAGCGGCAACGCTTGGTAGATGACCTCATGGCAGCGCGTCGTGAGGTAAAGGCCGCGAAAGCTTCGGATGATCCTGAGCAATTGTTGGCAGTAAGAGCAAAGGTTCAGAAGGCCAAGGTAGCGCTAGGGGAGCGCGGGCCTGTTTGGTGGGACGATGGCAGCCCTGATTTCAATAGACGACAAATTTCCAACACCCATATGCAGAGTGGTTTCACTCCCTGAGTATCAATGCCAGTCATTGACCCACCGCTAAAGTTTCGCCACAAAACCTTGGCCATTACACGCGGTACAGTCTTCTCGGGAATCGAAACGATCAAGACATGTGGGGCAAACACAAAATTTGGCGAGTTCTATCAACGGGCGTAACTTTTCGAACGAGTGCAGGTCGCGACACTCTTGAGCTACCAGGCCGTTATCGATCAGGGCACGGAAGATATCAGGATCATCCACGGGCTCGAGAGCAATGCCGTCGATAGTACGTCCGGTTTCGACGAGCTCGTATTGATGCCCGTCAGGCAGCACCATCGTCAGTCCTGTGATCCTCGCAATAACTCCTGATGAACTGAAGATTATATTCGCGCCTTCCGCATCCCGATAAATCTTCCGTCGTAGGTCGATTTGCTGGCGTCAGCGAGCGTACTTTTGTAGTAAAAATCGACCGTCTTACCATCCCCAGCACCTCTGAACTGCCATGTCTCACAACCTGATAGGCGGATGCACCGCAGTAACGGGCTGGAGCGTCAATCAACGCTTCTACAGTGTGCCAATAAGCGGCATCCGCCAACTCGCACATGTCGAAGCATTGGAGCTCATCGATGAGTCCTTCGGACGTTAGAGTGGCGGCCATGGCGCGGAGGGTTTGCCGGTGTACCTCTGGGTTCTCCATACGGAAATCATGATCATCAAGGGTTGAACGCCATTGCTGAAGTCTGAGGACTTTGGCCTGATCGAAATTCATGGACAGGAATTCGCTGAATCACTACTGGACATATGAACAGTAGTCTAGTCAGCCATCACAAGCTAGGTTTAGGCGACGAAGCGCGGTTTAGGCCCGCGCCAGGCGTTGCGCCACTTGAACAGGTACCCATCAAAACTCTGGCCGTAATTGGCTTATAAATACCGAGACTTGCGATCAACAGGCCTAACCAAGCTTGTTATGACAACTATTATTAATCCTGAACAAAATTAGGAGGCGACGCTTTCTTCCATTTCGCCCCTAATGAATTTCGTGGAAACAGGAGGAGACGAAATGGATGAGCAAAAAATACGAGAAGCCGCCTACCGGCTTTGGGAAAAGCAAGGAAAGCCGCAGGGACAAGATCTTGAACACTGGTACACTGCTGAACAAACGGTCGGCGAAGACGATTCTGACGACTCATCTTTTCCGATGAAAACAAGCAACAAACGACCTCACTCCTCTGGAGAAAATTCGGGCTCGGGCGGAAAAGCAAAAACCAGGAACGGACGGTAAAGTCAGTACGGTATGAAAGGACACTATTGGATTCTCTTCCATCGAAAGCTCTCCCTCCTATGTCGCGCTTCGTAATGCGGTAGTCTAGCTATTCTTGCTTTGATCGAGGTGCCAGTCAGCCTTTGTAAAATACGGCGATCTTGTTTCCCACCGGATCGCGAAGGTACGCGACATAGAAGTCATCGGTGTAGGCCTCTCTGATACCCGGCTTACCCTCCTCCTGCCCACCATGGGCAAGGCCAGCCGCATGTACCTCATCCACCTTACTCCGAGAACATGCCTGAAAAGCAGGCATGACGCCGTTGCCAGCAGACGCAGGTTGGCCATTGAAAGGCTTGGCGATGTGGATGCTTCCCGGCCCATTGGACTTATCTACCGTATCGGGTAGCGAGAAACAGTAATGTCCTTCGGAGCGCTCCTTTGCATATCCGAGTGGCGAAAGAATAGCGTTGTAGAAGTGAGCAGAATCTTCGACATCATTGGCACCTATGAATAAATAGCTGAGCATCATTTCGTCCTCGAAGTGGTATTCCAATGCACAGTGAGTTCCATTCCCCAGCCTGTGTCAGTTCTCGCTTTGGCGCACCAGTCGGCCTCCCGTCTGCACACACGCGCACCCATCAAAATCACTGCAGTAGCTATGCAGGAGAAGGCGGTAACCCAGGCACGTGCGCGGAGTTAGCTAAGCGTGGCTGAAGGTCAGGGATGTTTCTCGTTCGAATAAGAGGATGATGGGCGCGTCTGCCGTGTACAGACTCGTCGACTAGGCAGGTGTTCAGTGCAAGGCTTCCCGGAAATCTAATCCAGCAAATCCGCAGGACCCTTACCGCCATTGTCTGCCAGCTTTTTCATGACTGCGGAATGAAGCTAGACGTTCATCGCTGCAGCGTCCTCAGTGAACCTGTGTAGTGCAATTCAGCAGCAAGCTCTTTTCTAGCGGACAAGCTACTGTCGATGTTCAACAGTTTGAGTAAATCTACAATCGACGTATGCCAATTCAATTGCTCTCCGTGCTGGCTGGCCAACGTTTCCAGTTTTGAGGCTACATCTACTTCGCTAATCGCAGCTGTAGAAGTGGAAGGTGCCGTCTGGGGTGAGCCGGGGATGCGCCATTGACGGGAGTAGACGGAGCAGCCTCAGCTGACGGGGCTGCGTAATTAGCAAACCCTAGTTTTTCCAATATCGTGCAGAACAAGCTCATGAGAGTACTCCTAGGATTTAGCTGCCAACGCCCTGATGGCATTGGATACCTATGGATGACCCCCGGCCTTCCGATAGAGTTTTATCGCTCTTCCCAGCTGCGCGATTGCACGGACTTGCCCACCCATTTGCATTCGACCTAACCAGTCATTTGCATCGGATTTGACCAGCAAAAATCGTGGTAATGACCGGCAGAGAACGGCCCAGAGTGTGTAAAAACGCTGACAAAAAATCGAAGTGCGCGCCCCTACGTCAATTCTGGAAAAGCGCGGCGGGTGCTTCATCTGCCATGGCACCATAGCCATGGTGCCGGCGATCACGGACGCGCAAAATTTTGTCTTCGCGCTGGAATCAGGCAAACAGCCAACAGCGCCAGCCAATCGGATTTACAAGGGCTACCAAGTTACCGCCTTCACCGACGCGGAAGAGGAGCAGGCCAAAGGTTTCCTCGGCGGCGGCCAAGAACGTAATCGAAGACCGCGAAGTCGTTTCCGGCCAGAACCCACAGTCGGCCAAGGCAGTCGCCGTGTCTTCACGTTCACATGCAAAAAAACAGCTCACCTGCGAGACGATGAGCTGGATACACGTGCTGCCAATCAGCAGGGGGATCTCTCCAAAACTCTAAGCTCTCAATATTGAATTGAACGCTTATGCCGCGCTGAACATCTTGTGCGGATCAATCACAAACTTCTTCGGCACGCCCGCATCAAACTCGCCGTAGCCACGTGGTGCGTCATCCAGACTGATGACCTCCACTCCAACGATGTCGGCAATATGAATACGATCCCACATGATCGCCTGCATCAACTGGCGGTTGTACTTCATCACCGGCGTCTGCCCAGTGTGGAAGCTGTGGGATTTCGCCCAGCCCAGACCGAAGCGAATGCTCAGGCTGCCAAGTTTTGCGGCGGCATCCACTGCACCTGGATCTTCGGTGACGTAAAGGCCCGGAATTCCGATCTTACCGGCCACACGAACCACGCCCATCAACGAGTTGAGTACGGTAGCCGGCGCTTCGTGTTTCACGCCGTCATGGCCGTGACCGCGCGCTTCGAAGCCTACGGCGTCGACGGCGCAATCGACTTCTGGTTCCCCAACAATGCAGCGATCTGTTCGTGCAGAGGGGTATCTGTTGACAGGTCAGCGATTTCGAAACCCTGAGCCTTCGCGTGCGCCAGGCGGATCGGGTTGACGTCACCAATGATCACAACCGCGGCGCCCAACAGGCGAGCGGAAGCGGCAGCCGCCAGGCCAACCGGGCCGGCACCGGCGATGTACACCGTGCTGCCCGGGCCAACGCCGGCGGTCACTGCGCCGTGGTAACCGGTCGGGAGGATGTCGGAGAGGCAGGTCAGGTCACGTATTTTCTCCATGGCACGATCGCGATCCGGGAGTTTCAGCAGGTTGAAGTCGGCATACGGCACCATGGCGTACTCAGATTGGCCACCGGTCCAGTCGCCCATGTCGACATAACCGTAAGCACCGCCCGGACGCGCCGGGTTAACGCTGAGGCAGACACCGGTGTGCATCTCTTTGCAGGAACGGCAGCGACCGCAAGCAACGTTGAACGGTACAGAGACCAGATCGCCGATTTTCAGGTTCTCGACGTCACTGCCCTTCTCGATCACTTCACCGGTAATCTCGTGACCCAGCACCAGACCGGTCTGAGCAGTGGTACGACCGCGTACCATGTGCTGGTCCGAACCACAGATGTTCGTGGACACCACGCGCAGGATCACACCGTGCTCAATCTTGCGACCACGCGGGTCCTGCATTTTCGGGTAGCTTATCGATTGGACCTCGACTTTGCCCCCGCCGAGATATACGACTCCACGATTTTCGATCATTCTTGTTTTTCCTCAGGTGAATAGGCCCCGCTGAAATGGGGGGCAATGCATTAAGACTTTTGCTGTGGATCGACATGCTCGCCATATAAGGCATCAACCAGATAGGTCCAGTCGAAAGGCACCATGTCGCAATACTGAATTTCTGCCTCATCCATGGCGTCTAGCATCCCCGCCTGCACTGCTGCTATGGCCTGGCTCATGCGCGGCGGTATACCAAACTCCTCGACGGCCTTGGCCACTTCGATCATTTCTTCAGAGCGACGACGACCGTGTTCCGCAACGCGGCTGATCAGATAATGGGGAAGGTCTGCATTCCAACCCATGCTCGGAAAACTTTGGTGCAACGACTCGAGCACTGGTTTCTCGACACCGTATTGCCGGGCAGCGGAAAGACACTCCGTGGTCAATGCCTCCAAGCCCTTGATCATTACACTGCGGCACATTTTCACTGCTGAGGCCACACCGACCTTGTCGGAAAATGCTCGCACATTGAACCCCAACGGCTGCAGCGCACCCACCAGGGCACGTGCCTGCCCGCCCCCCAGCAAAATCGGCGTCTTCAAGCGTTGAGGCGGCACCGGCGCCATCACCGCCGCGTCGATGTAATGGCCACCACTGCCTTCGATAGCTTCACCGGCCAATTGTTTGGTTCGGGGCGATACCGAGTTGAGGTCCACAAACAGTTGCCCATGGGGATGTCGGGTTGCTATGGCTCTAGCCACCTCTAAGGCGCAACCAGCGGTCACTGCACTGATGATCAAAGGAACATGGTCGATAGTGCGTTCAAGTGACTCCATTAGGATTACGCCACAGATCCGAGCTTTTTCCTGAAGAGCCACGCGACGTTCGGGATCTTCAATCAACCGATCAAAGGCCATTACTCTCACGCCCTGAGCGGCCAGATCCTGGCCGATAATTGCGCCAACCTCACCAAAGCCGATCAAGCCAACGCTATCAATCGAGGTGGTCATTATTTGTTACCAGTAGCCTTGCCCGACCAAACAGAATGGGGTATGCAAACCTGACCGTCGAACAGCAATCTTGAAGTACGCAACAGCCCACAGCCGACTAGCGAACCATTGTCCAAATGCAACTCCACAGTGAATTCACCGGTTGGATGCTCCACGGATAACCGTAAATGTTCACCGGTCGGGACACGAGCCACGCCTTGAGTTACTGAGCCGGCGATCAAACATGCCGACGCCACACTCACGGCGCCAAATACGCCAATCGATGCATGACATTTATGGGGAATGAAACTGCGACAGCCGATAGCGCCTCCCGCAATGGGTTCGGCAATCAAACACATTTTCGGCACACTACGTTGACTTACGTCACCCAAGTTCATCAAGGGGCCGGCTTGCAAACGAATCGATTCGATACGGGCCTTGAGCTCTTCATCAACATCTAGCTGTTCACGGCTTTCATAGCCACTGCGCCCCAAGTCGGCAGCACGCATCAGAACCACCGGCATGCCGTTATCGATGCAGGTTACATCGACGCCATCGAAACGGTCGAGCACGTTCCCGGTGGGCAATAAGGCACCGCAACTGGAACCGGCGATATCGTCGAACTCGACGATCACCGGAGCCGCAGTGCCGGGCACGCCATCGATGCTAGCTTCACCGTGATAACTAACCTCTCCATTCGGAGTATGGACAATAGCCGTGGCAGTCTGACCGGTGTTCTCCATGAATATCCGAACCCGCGTTACCTCGCCTTGGGCCGGAACCAGCCCACGCTCCAGAGTGAAGGGTCCAACACCAGCCAGGATGTTGCCGCAGTTCTGACCGTAGTCGACCAGCGGCTGGCCCACTACCACCTGAGCAAACAGGTAGTCAACGTCGACCCTGGACGCTCTGAGCGACGGATGATCGCCACTTTGCTGGTCAACGAATCAGCACTACCCACACCATCGATTTGCCGCGGATCAGGCGAGCCCATGGCTGCCAGTAAAACTTTATCGCGCACGTTCTGCTCAGCCGGCAGATCCTCAGCCAGGAAGTAAGCCCCTTTGGAGGTGCCACCGCGCATCATCAGACATGGAATGCGAGTCTGGCCCATATTCAGCCCTCCAGTTGATCGAGGCTGTCGTAGTACCTCAGCCCCTTCTCTTCCAGGCGCAGGCGCATGTTGTAAATGTCCAAGCCCAACTCACCGCTCGCCAGGCGCAGGCGTTTTTGCTCTTCGAGGTCAGCGCGCTTGCGACTGGCCTCGATCACTGCCGGCAGCTCTTCACGCCGCACAATCACCACACCATCATCGTCGGCCAGCACCACGTCACCGGGATTGACAAGTTGACCTGCGCACACAACGGGAATATTCACCGACCCAAGGGTTTCCTTGATGGTGCCTTGGGCATGTACGGCGCGGGACCAGACCCAAAAGCCCATTTCCCTCAGGGTTTTGGTATCTCGCACACCAGCGTCCAGAATCAGGCCGCGTACGCCACGAGCTTTCAGCGAGGTAGCCAACAGGTCGCCGAAAAAGCCATCGCTGCATGGCGAACTCGGCGCAACCACCAGGATATCGCCCGGTTTGCATTGCTCCACGGCCACATGGAACATCCAGTTATCGCCGGGGGCGACCAACACTGTTACAGCGGAACCGCTAATGGCGATATCTCGCTGGATCGGTCGTATCGATGACGACAGCAGTCCCTTTCGACCTTGAGACTCGTGAACCGTAGCGACGCCGTATTGGCTCAGCTCATGGATCAGCACGCTGTCGGCGCGCTCAATGTTGCGCACGACTACAGCAGTCCTACCGACAAGGCTCATCCCAAATTCTCCGTGACTCGTGGAAATATGCTCTGGTAACCCTCGGCGTAAACGATGTCTTTCTTCGAGGTGATTCCGATGTTGCGCTTTGCCTGCACGCCCCTCTGCAAGGCCACCCGGGTGTAGTACTCCCACAGGTGTTCCTGACCGGCCATGCATTGGATGGCGGCGTACTTCTTATCCCAAACCTCGGTAATGTTCAGCAGAACATCAGGCTTCCAATCGCACTGTTCAGGCTGATGCGGTTCGAAGCTGTACACCGGTGGCGCTCCAACGATTTTCTCGCCTGGCTTATAGCCCTCAGCTTGGGCGACGATCCGCGCTTCCTGGGTCAAGTGGATGGCCAGAGGGTGGTCGTAGTTATAGGGGTCTTTCAAGGAGTGACTGAGGACGAACTCTGGTTGCACGCGGCGGAACACGTCGGCCAGGCGAAATAGGGTTTCTTTATCGGCGCGCATCGGGTAGTCGCCGATGTCGAAGAATTCGATCGTAGCACCGAGAATGTCGGCGGCAGCCTGGGCCTCTTCTCGCCGAGCGGCCTTGACCTTACTTTCAGTCATTTCGCCCTTGCGCCAAAGCTTTGCGGACTCGCCTCGCTCGCCGAAGGACAGGCAGACGATATGGACCCATAACCTTGCTCGACATGCAGTGCGATGGAACCACCGGCACGCCACACGAAGTCCGCGGAATGGGCGCTGACGACCAATGCGGCCTTTTCGCTAATGTCACTCATGTTCTGTTGACCCCTCTCTTATTTAAGAGAATGCTGTCACAGCTACCTGGAAGCGACTAATGCGTTTGAATTACAACGCTATACTTTTTACTTATCGGCTTGTCGAATGCCTGTCTGAAGCGAAAGAGTTTTTGAATGTCCGCGATTGAATTACCTCACTTGATGCAAATCCGGACCTTTATTAGGGTAGCGGACCATGGAAGCGTGTCTCGTGCATCGGAAGTGTTGTTGCGTGCTCAATCGGTGGTGACTCGCTCGGTCCATGACCTGGAAGCACGGCTGGGCGTGCAACTGTTCGAGCGACATGCCAATGGCATGCTTTTAACAGCCTACGGAAAATGTATCCTGCCCCGGGCAAGGCGGATATTGGCCGAGCTCGCAGTGATCCCAGCGATGCTCGGCCAGCCGCCAGTAACCGTGCATGAACAGCTTTACCTGCTGTACACCCGACGCCTGGAAATTTTCGTCAAACTGTGCGAAACGCAGCACATGCGGACTGTGGCCAATGCGTTTGGGTTCTCTCAACCAGCGATCAGCAGCGCGCTGAAAATACTCGAGAGCGGTACCGGCAAAGTCCTGTTCGAGCGCACTGCCCGTGGTTTGCGACCGACTCGAGCGAGCCAGGAGATCCTCTACCCGATTCGTCGAGCCCTTAATGAGCTCCGGCATATCGACGCCGACATCGCCGCACTCAAGGGTTCCCTGCAAGGAACGGTGACGGTGGGGGCTCTGCCGCTAGGACGCACCCGAATACTTCCACAAGCCATTGTGCAGTTGATCAGCAATCATCCCGGAGTTCGAGTCGCGACTAACGAAAGCCCTTTCAATCTACTGGCGATGGAACTCCGCGCCGGCGATGTTGATTTTGTGTTTGGGGCATTGAGGCCCTCGGGCTATGCCAATGATCTTCATGGCGAGGAATTGTTGACAGAAGAAATGGTGGTGTTGGTCCGGAGGGGGCATCCTTTATCAGGAAAGCACGTCACGGCGAATGACCTGAGCAACTCACAGTGGATATTACCTCGAGCCAATACACCTGCCAGGCTGATAATGGATGCCCATTTTGAACGCTTGGGCGACAAGTCTCCCGAACCGGTTGTAGAAACGGGCGATCTGGCAATCATCCGCGGATTACTGCTGCGCTCGGACATGCTTGCGGTGGTCTCCGAGCATCAGCTTGAACACGAAATTGCTTCAGAAGAGTTACAGCGCTTACAACTGCAACTGCACGACACCAACCGCCCCATAGGCCTTATCTACCGAACCAATGGCTTGCATTCTCCAGCAGCGGAGGCATTGATTCAGCAGATCCGAGCGGTGGTCCAACAAGCGCCCTGATCTACTTCTTCCCAGCTACCGAAGACGTGACCCGGATTGCGGGTCTTCTGCAAGTCTTCTAACGACAAGCCCTTCATGGCAGCGGAAATGTGCAGGTTGGACAACCGACAACTGACAACCGCACCCAGCTTCCCCAGCAGAAAGAAATCACTCAGCTGAGTCGCCTCTATCAAGGATTGTCATTGACAGATCAGTGAGCGATGCAGTGAGAATTGCCGTCCGCACAACAGAGCCACCTTGGATAGTTTAAAGATTCATACTGTGTCGTTGGATTGCAGCATGCTCCCTCAGTAACATCTCTACCCTGGTTGTTTCACGCCTGCGCAGTGCCTCAACAATTGAGTGATGCTGACGGTGCGCATAGATCAACTCGTCTTTTCTCAAACTTAAGTTTGGGTCGTTAAACGTCATCACCGAAGGGTGCACAAAAGGAACGGAGTGGCAACGAGCGACGAGTTCCTCAAGGAGCGGTTTTCCAGCAGCCTGCAGGATTAACTCATGGAAACGGTAGTTCATCGTGCCGTATGCCTGCTCAACCTCTTCGTTTATATGCAGCTGATGAACAATTCGATCGCCCTCCTCAAGGCAGGCTTGAAATGCTTGACTCAATTCGTCTGTCAGGCCTTTCTCAGCGGCAATGCGAGCAGCCATGCCTTCGAGGACAGCACGCGCTTCCAGCGCGACCAAGCTCTCGTCATGAGTGAACACTTTGACGGCGTAACCTCTTTTTCCAACCGGAACGAGCAACCCGTCCTGCGCCAAAGTAGGCAGGGCCTGTCTCACTGGTGTACGTGATAGACCAAGCCGTTCCGATATAGCAGCTTCCGTAAGCCTTTCTCCAGGCGCGAGCGTCCCCTAAGGATCAATTCTCGAATTTTGCGGGCTGCAAGAGAGTGTTGCTTTTGGAGCGAAGGGCTTAACTCAGCGGTGTTTGACATATGGAATGGCGCCCATGGTGCAATGGTGACTGCTCAAGTTTACCCGGAATCCAAGGCCTTTGTGTTTGGGATCCCAACGAAAAAATACTTTGCCAGTAGATTGACTCAAGCACGAGTAAAACCTAGTATCGGATCCCAACAAACACATTTTTCCTGAATTATTTGCACTAATTCCGACTATGGGATCCCAACGAGAAAACAAAACAATCAGGAGCTGACCCGTGCATAGTCCGATGCTTAACGTTCTGGTCGGAGGCATCCGCCGACTAACCCGTCGTGTTAACGAATACCTGTTGGTCTCCAATGACGGTTGGGGTCACCTATCAGAAGCTCGATTTGTTCCTCCAGCAATGCATTTTGCGTTTGCTCGAACTGTCGTCCACCAGCCTGACCCAGGCGGCCCGAGTCAGTATCGCTTCAACGTTTCGCATGTAATCACTCCCGAAACAAACAACACAATTCACTACCGGGGGTTCAATTCCCGCGACTTGAAACATCCCGATGTTGAAGTCGACGCCTTCATGATAAAAGGCCTCAGAACAGGCCTACTTGAAAGATGTCGATGCCTTGAAGTTGATATCAGAAGTCGTTCAGAAAGATGCCGATACGCAATTCGACGTCAACTTAGCCCTAGATAAGGCGGGCATCTCATACGCCGCAACCTGCATCATTTAGCCAGCGGTAGAAGCTAAAAATGCTCACAACCAGAACACCGTTCCAGGAGAAATATAATGGCTAAGATCATTGGCGCGATTGGCACATCGCATGTGCCTACTATCGGACTCGCCTACGACAAAGGAAAGCAGGATGATCCCGCATGGAAACCACTGTTTGAAGGCTACAAGCCTGTCGCATCTTGGTTAAAAGAGAAAGAAGTCGACGTCCTGGTTTTTTTTTATAACGACCATTGCACGACTTTCTTCTTTGATATGTACCCAACGTTTGCGTTGGGTGTGGGGGAAAGCTTTCAGATTGCGGACGAAGGTGCGGGCCTGAGACCGCTACCACCGATTCGCGGAAACGTTGCGCTCCAAGCTCACATTGCCGAATCGCTCGTGAATGATGAAATCGATATTACAGTCTTCCAGGACAAACCGATCGATCATGGGTGCGCGGCCCCGTTACCGCTTTTGTGGCCACATGATCCCGACTGGCCAGGGGTAGTGGTACCGGTAGCAATCAATGTTCTGCAGTACCCATTGCCGACCGCGCAACGTTGCTATCGATTGGGTCAAGCCATTCGTCGAGCCGTTGAGTCCTACCCAGAAGATTTAAATGTCGTAGTAGTGGGAACGGGCGGACTGTCACATCAGATTCATGGTGAGCGTACCGGATTCAACAACACCGAGTGGGATATGGAGTTCCTGGAGCTTTTGGAGCACGACCCTCAACAGTTAACTCTTATGACGCACGCCGATTACGTCCGACTAGGCGGTGCCGAGAGTGTAGAGCAGATCATGTGGCTGGCGATGCGGGGTGCAGTTGAAGGACCTGTGCGCAAGATTCACCAGAATTATTATCTGGCTACGACCACCGCCATGACAGTCGTACTTTATGAACCTGTTAGCGTGACGACTGACTCAAAGTCGGTTGCTTGAGGAGCTCAAATGAATCCACAAGTTATTGGAATGCAAGAACTCGGCGGCACCTATGTCTTTGACTTACGTGTAAGCAGTAAGACGCTAAAGCTCAACCGTTTTTTCTGGAACATGATTACGCCAAAGTGGCGGGAGCGCTTTCTTGAAGACGAGGAAAAGCTCATGGCGGATGCTGGCTTGACAGAAGCAGAAAAAGAAATGGTTCGTTGTCGGGATTGGTTGAGCCTCGTCCAATACGGGGCCAATTTTTTCGTTGTTGAAAAATTTGCCCGCGTTGTGAAGCTGAGCAATATGCAGGTGTACGCGATTATGCGCGGTGAATCTCTTGAAGACTTTCTTAAGACGCGACTTGTCCCCGAAATGCGTTGAACAGTAGGGGCCTAATATGAACTTTAACAGTACAAATCAAACCTTTTCCAACAACGCATGGTATCTAGCCGTTTGGAATGCAGAGGTTGGTCGACATCTTCTGATGCACACGATCTGCGGCCAAGGGACATCGTGCTGTACCGCAGTTGGCCCGCTTTGGCAGATCCCGGTTTGATTCCCGATCTCGGTGGGTTTGATGACCCAGAATGGGCAGGTGACGGCTGCATAACAAAGGTTGAATCCGATTAGGTCCCTTAAATTCGTTCCAGCGACGTTACTAAGCATATGAACCGGTTTAACTATAAGCGTGGGTCGGATAAGGGCGATCTCCGGTTTATTTTTAGCGGGAATGTAAATGGCGAAGGAAAGGCCTTGGCTAAGTAACATTTTGGTACTGGCACTTAGTCATGTTCAAAGAAGACGACGTTACGAGTGGCCCTGGGGCTGCAGAGCTATCCCAAAACTGAATAAAGACAACTTGAAGGCAGAAAATATGAAACCGGCGTTATACTTATTATCCGGCCTGTTGTGCGATCAAACAGTCTGGCAAGCTCAAATAGATGCTTTGAAAGGCATACGCGATATATACGCACTGGATTTCCAGGGTTTTGATAATTTAAGCGCCATGGCTGAGCATGTTCTGAGCCAGACACCGGAGGTCTTTGCGCTAGCGGGACATTCTATGGGCGCACGGGTGGCGCTAGAAATAGTCCGTCTGGCCCCCCATCGGGTAGAAAGGCTAGCTCTTTTTGATACCGGTTCCCACCCGGTTAAAGCTGGCGAGAAAGAAGCTCGCCAAAAACTGCTTGATCTGGCTCGCGAGCATGGTATGGAGGCCCTCGCAAGCCAGTGGCTCCCTCCAATGATGAGTCCGGAGAACGTTTCAAATGCTTCGTTACTCGATCCCTTGAAAACAATGGTGTGCAGTATGAGCCTTGAGACGTTTGAGGGGCAGATCCGCGCTCTTCTGAATCGCCCCGATGCTAGCTTGGGACTCGCCTCGATCCAATGCCCAACATTGATCGGAGTCGGACGGGAGGACACTTGGAGCAATATAGCTCAGCA
Source organism: Pseudomonas sp. ERMR1:02 (assembly GCF_002277815.1). Classification (GTDB taxonomy): domain Bacteria; phylum Pseudomonadota; class Gammaproteobacteria; order Pseudomonadales; family Pseudomonadaceae; genus Aquipseudomonas. The sequence goes on along the minus strand of NZ_NKJI01000014.1, from coordinate 146,300 downwards.
CGAATTAATGGCCCTCGCTATTGAAAGATCTCGATTAGTCATTTTTGAGCGAAGTGGGCATATGGCTCCCTATGAGGCTCCGATAGCTGTAAGCACAGCGATGCGAGAATGGCTTTTACATACCAACTAGTACCTACAATGTATCTGTATTTGTTTGACTTAAGATCTTCGTGTAAAAAGCATACTACCTAAGCGCTAATAATCTCAAACAAAAATAGAAGTGAGTTAAATATGATTAAACAACTGTAATGTTTTCTCTCAGCGCAAGACAAGAGATGTTCATCCCCGAACATGGCCCTGATACGCCATGTACCCGAATGAAAGCATAATCGCTCGCCCCTTCTACGATGACAATATCAAATTTGCAATTAATAAAAGATCATTAGAATACGATTTAACATATGTTTTGCAACATTTGCTCACCTACGCGCTCCAACAAGCCACAAAACATCACTAGGCTTTACGAACGAAATTTAGAGGTTGATGGTGGCTATAAGTTTGATGAGAGAGTGTTTATTCGGCTAACTCATGTTTTCTAAATAGACGATTCCATTACGGAGATTCAAATGTACACAGTAACCCCAATAGATCGAATGCTGGCCGAGCATGCGTGTGAACGCCAAATCAAAAAATTCGCAACTCTCAATGACGCCGGCGATTATGCAGCGCTTGTTGAGCTTTTCACTGATGACGGCGTGTTTATCAGACCGAGCAGCCCTGAGACACCTGTTAAAGGACGACTAGCCATATTAGATGCTTTCAAATCCCGCCCATCCAGGGTAAGCACTCATTTTGTATGTAATACCGTGGTCGAACTCGTCTCTGAAACTGAGGCTAAAGCTAGCAGTAATATATTGTTGGTTTGTTCAGCGGCGGGAAATTTATCTACTGCGGTGGCATCTCCTCCCCACCTGATAGGCACATTCAACGACACCCTAATACTTCAAGAAGGAATTTGGCTCTTCAGCGAGCGAGCCGGCAGTATTTGTTTAAAAATTTCTGCATAGTATCATTAAATCGACTGACAAGGGGTTCGAAGCGTGAATCCCGCTTGGTTACTGGGGGAGTGTTGAGCCGAGACCTCAGTCATGGCGATACATTTATATCTGAGATAATCAAGCCTCAAAATCACAGGAGCTTGATTGCAAGTCTTTCAGGGTCTCGCATGCAAAAGCGCACTCAGTCTTACTCTATAGGGAGCACCGACAAAGTGCAGCCTAGCCGCGGCGTTGGAGTATGGGCGGGCTACCAATCAAGTAACAGTTATAGGTTGATTGGAGCGAAGCTTCGTCAGGATTGCATCTGTAGGTGTACATTGACGCACACCAAACCCATACCCAAGCCGCTCATGAATGCCTACAACCTGGGAATTTCGCTCTTTGGATCATTACTCAGATATCGCTTGTACAACTGGTGGGAAGACTACGCCAACTTGCTCGGCATACCCCTGCCAAGCGTTAAGCAATCGCTGCACCTGTTCCGGTTGCTGAGACGCAACATCGGTGTTTTCACCACGGTCTCGAGTTAAGTCATACAAGGTCCATTTGGGAGGCTGTGGTGCATCACCAAGCCCCACTCGCGGACGCATACCTAGTAGCTTCAAGTTGCCTTCACGATAGTAGGCATTGCCAAAGAGCTCGCCGGCCATTACCCGTATTTGTTTGTCCGCAGCCTGTGTACCCGTCAGCATTGGCAGCATTGAAGTGCCAGTTACCGGATTTTTCTCCGGGTTAACAGTAGGTAACGGTAGACCCGCCGCCGCCAGGAAGGTTGGTAACAAATCGTCAACCCGGGCGACGCCGTCGACTCTCGCCTGCCGTGCCTCAGCCAAAGGCAGTTTGACAATGGCCGGAACGCTGATGCCCCCTTCCGCCGTGGTGCCCTTGAAAAGATGGAAAGGTGCGGCACTTACTTCAGCCCAGCGAATGCCGTAATCAACTTCCGAATGTGGTCGGCCCAAATTTGCCAGGCTGTTGTCGGTGTGTTTCCCACTGGGATACCACTGACTGTGATTTTCCCCGGCCGCGCCGTTGTCCGACATAAATATAATCAGGGTGTTGTCGTACTGGCCACTTTCTCTCAAGTAGTCCAGCAGGCGACCAACGTTATGGTCAAGGTTGTCGACCATCGCCGCGTAGATTTCCATCTTGCGCGCTTCCACCTGCTTCTGCTCAGCAGTGAGCTGTTCCCACGCGGGTAGATGCGGATTGGTCGGGATCGGTTTGGCTGCTTCGAAGTTGGCTGGTAGCACGCCGGTTTTCTTCATGCGCTCGATACGGGCAGTACGCACGCTATCGTAACCTCCGTCGTACCGGCCCTTATATTTATCCAGGTAGGCATCCGGTGCCTGCAACGGCCAATGCGGCGATGTATACGCGGCGTACGCAAAAAACGGTTTGCCGTCTTTGCTGCTCTCTTTTATGTAGCTGAGCAGTTTATCGGTGTAGAAATCCGTCGAATAAAAATTATCCGGCAACTCCACCGGCTTGCCGTCCTCGCGGTAGCTCAGTTGCTCGATCTTGCTGGGTTCATCAATCGAGGGTTTGAAATGTGAGCCGCCGCCGTCAAGCAACGTAAACGAATACTCAAAACCGCGTGCAGCCGGTCCCTGCTCAGGCTGCATACCGAGGTGCCACTTACCGACCATCAGCGTGTGATAGCCACCCTCTTGTAGCAACTGCGCCATGGAGTAGGAGCGCTGATTGAGAAAACCCTCGTAACCCGGCTTGCCCTGTTGAAACGGCTGTAGACCCTCAGCCATAGACCCCAAACCGGCCAAGTGGTTGTCAGTGCCTGACATCAGCATCGAACGGGTTGGAGAACATGTGGGGGATGCGTACATATTGGTCAATTGCAGATTAGTATTGGCTAGGGCGTCCAGACTTGGGGTATTGATCTCTCCACCAAAAACGCCCAGATCGGAATAGCCCAGGTCATCAGCTAAAATCAGCAGGATATTTGGTTGCGCGCTGGTTGCAGCCACTGCATTTCCTGTGCTAAGCAGCCCGAACAGCAACACTTGGATTACACGGTTGATACGCATTGAAACCTCTCTTGATATGTTCAGGCCGCATCGCAAACTGTCAAAGAATCAGCACTTACTCTTCGAAAATTGCCACGGCGCGAACAAAGCCTGCTGAGGCATGTTTGATCTTGTAGGGGAAGCACGACACCATAAAACCATTGGCAGGTAGTTGGTCCAGATTGGCCAGTTTCTCCATTTGGCCGTAGCCGATGTCGCGCCCGGCCTTGTGCCCTTCCCAAATAATCGAGGCATCACCAGTGGCCTCGAAGCGCTCACGTGTGTACTTGAATGGGGCATCCCAACTCCAGGCATCAGTACCAACAACTCGCACACCGCGCTCCAGGAGATACAAGGTGGCCTCACGACCGATACCGACACCGGCGTCCAGATAACCTGGCAGTCCAAACAGCGATCCGGCACGGGTATTAATCAGTACGATATCCAGGGGTTGGAGCTCATGACCTATTCGGGCCAATTCAGCTTCCATTTCAGACGCAGTGATTACATGACCATCAGGGAAGCCACGAAAGTCTAGTTTCACTCCCGGCTGCAAGCACCAATCAAGCGGTAACTCGTCGATACCGTACGCCGGCTTACCACCATCCGTTGTCGAGGCGTAATGCCAAGGGGCATCCATATGGGTGCCACTATGAGTCGTTATATGGAGATACTCTCCAGCCCAGGACTCCCGGCCTGGCATCTGGTCTTGAGTAAGCCCTGGAAACATCTCCTCCATTTGCGGCCAGCTTTGCTGGTGATCCATGTAATCGATTGTCGGCGCTATCACTGGTGGATCGGTATAGGGGTTGTTCTCAAGGGTGACCGAAATATCAACCAAGCGGCGTTTAGTCTGTTTCATGAGGAGTATCTCCACGTTTGGCCTTGCGTGCATTAACGCCAGGCACAGGGTTAAGGGTGTGACGAATCAGAGAGGCAGCCGAGCCGTCATGGCAAAATCCAAGGGCTCGGGCCTGGGGTGTTCTCATGGTAGGAAAGTTCCCATGTAACGCTTCGAGTCGCGCGTCTGGGGCAAAACTAATTAGATTGCGTCGCTCTTGCCCAAAGGTAGCTGCCAGAGCGTCTATCAACTGATCGATTCTTAACTTCAGCAAAGGTAACTGCCAAACTCGCCTGCCAATCAGCACTGAGCTATCTAGCTCTGCTGCATGCACCAGGTTCGTTACACAACAACGGACTGACATCCACCAGCAGTTGGCTGCTGCTGACACCGGGCAGCTATAAGGCTCGCCATCAACAAAGGCGCGGATCAACTCGCTCATGAAGGCCGAGCGCCAGCCATTAGATTCGCGCGAAAGGGTAACGATTCCGGGCAAGCGGACGGCTCGCCCATCCAAATCACCGCGCCGTGCCAGGTCTTCCAGGGCAGTTTCCACCACCAGATTGTGTGAACCACCAGACAGCGCTGGACGCGGAGCCGCGCATTCGTCCATGCGTGCAGGCAAGTTATCGCCATACACCGCGACACTGCTGGCGTAGACAATCACAGGCGCTACGGATTGCTCGCGTAATTGATTGAGTAACTCAAGGCTGGCCAACAAGTTGAGCTGATAACCGAGCGCGTACTCCTCTTCCGCCGTGCCATCTAGAATGCTCCCTAAATGAAACACTACATCAATACCATCCGCGATGGACCTGCGCAGGAGCGCGGCATTAGCAATACTGCCAATGTGAAAACGCAAGCGTTGATCTTCGGGAAATCCTCTCAGCTGGTCATCGAGTAGCCTCAATATCTCGATGCGTTTGCCTCTTAACGCGCCATCGGCTAACAACCGCTGAACCAATGCACGACCCACAAAACTGTTGGCCCCCGTAATCATTACCCGCATTTGAATCTCCTTAGCAGGCAGCAACTATCTGTTGATCAATACCACCGAACAGCGATTGGCCATCGACTCCGAAAACGTCCATCTGCACGCGATCACCAAAACGCATGAATCCTGTCTGGGGTGCGCCTTGCTGAATCATTTCGATAGCCCGGCGCTCTGCAATGCAGGCTGAGCCTGCGCGAAGATCGGCGTTAGAAAGGGTTCCGGAGCCTATCAACGTCCCAGCCCCCAATTTGCGCGTAAGCGCTGCATGGGCAATCAGTTGGGCGAAGCTAAAATTCATCTCGGAGCCATTCGGGTTCCCAAACCACTCACTGTTCCAACTCAACTGCAAGGGCAGTTGCACACGCTCATCGCGCCAGGCATCGCCTAACTCGTCAGGGGTAATTGCCACGGCGGCGAAGCTTGAGGAAGACTTGGCCTGGATAAAGCCGAAACCTGTTTTCATCTCACGCGGTGCCAAGGCACGTAAGCTGACATCATTGATCTGCAGGATCAGTTTGATATGGGCAGCCGCCTGCTCAGCGGGACAACCCATTGGCACCTCATCGACCAGCACGCCGAATTCACCTTCAAAATCGATACCGAGGCTTTCGCTGGGTAGAGGGATATCATCGCGCCCGCCGAGGAAGTCATCGCCCGCTCCTTGGTACATCAAAGGCGTAGTATCTGCACCATCTATGGGATCAAGGTTGAAGGCCTTTTGCATTAATTTACCGTGATTGAGGAAGGCCGAACCGTCCAGCCACTGATACGCACGGGGCAGTGGCGCCATGGCCTCCGCAGGGTTAAAGGCAAAGCTGCCCTGCATACGCCCAGCATTCAATTCTCCAGATAACACCTCCAACTTTGGTTTTACAGCTGCCCAGTTCTCGATGGCGAACTGCATGGTGGCTGCAATATTGTCTGCAGCGACTGCACGGCTAAGATCACGTGAGACTACGACCAGACGACCATCACGGCTGCCGTCCTTCAGTGTTGCAAGTTTCATTTTTGTGCTCCAAGTAATGTCGCAATAACGGGTGAATACTGACCATCGAGAAGGATGACATTCAAAAACTTGCCAATAGAAACAACGCTGCGCACATGGCTTTACTCCACACGGCTATACCAGACGACAGACTTGTTTGAACGAAAGACGTGGACCAGCCGCGCGCAACTTATTTGTACTGCCAAAGCCAAGGCTGCAGAGGAAATTACTTTTCCAGCGCCATTAGGGGAGAACGCTGTATCTATTAACTAACTATTCGCTGAGGCGTGATGGCTGACACGCTTGGAGCTACGCAGTCGCAGACAGGCCAAGGCAATTAACAACTGAAGGGTAGCTATAACGAATAGCGCAGTGGGCAAAGCACTGTTCACGCCCTGAGTAATAGCTAACACCACCAAAGGGCTGAAAAACTCACCGGCAAAAAACGTTGCCGTGAATAGGCCTACTGCACGGCCGCGTTGAGAGAAATCGACCAGCGACATGATCCAGGTTATCAAGGTCGGTAGCATCAGACCGAGGCCCATACCATTGATCAGTACCGCAACAACCACCATTGCGTGGTTGCCGGCCATAGCCATCAGCAAGCCACCAGCGCCTGCCAAGACGAAGGCCAACAGCAACTGACGGCGCCCTGGCATGCCGCTCAGCAGACGGAAACCCAAGGCCCCAGCCAACACCCCAAGTTGGTTGGCGCCCATGGTCATGCCGATCTGTTGCGGCGCATCAACATGCAACAGAATGAGCAAGTAACCAGCCTGCACTGGCACAATGAATAGGCTCAGTCCAGCCAAAACAGCAAGCACATACAGCGGAGTAAGGGCTGGCCAAGGAAAATGCTTGGTGGGGACCTCGCCGACATTAACTTCGGCGCGCTGTGCAACCGGCTCCCACAAGTACTTGGCCATCAACGGCAGAAACACAAGACCCACGGCATATAGTGCAAAAGGAGTGCGCCATCCGATCTCGCCCATCGCGCCGCCAACAGCCATAAAAACAGCGGCAGATAAGGAAGTCGCTACCATTTGTAAAGCAATTATGCGATCACGGCGAGCGCCGCTGTAGTAGTCGCCTATTAGCGTGGTGCAGCAGGTCATAATCGAAGCTTCTGCCAAACCGATACCCGCCCGGCTGAGGACGATGGCGTGCAGGGACTCCAGCCACAACGGCAAGACGCCGCATACTGAATAGAGCAACATCGCGACTAACAACAGTGGCTTGCGCCCTAGGCGATCGGCAATTATGCCGGCAAAAGGTGCGAGCATGGCAACCACCAGCGCGGGCAAAGTCAATGCAATGGGTACCAACACAGTTGCGCCAGGCGTCTCGGCATAGTGCTGCTGCATGCGCGGCAGTACTGGAGCCAGAAGCACCGCACCTAGTACGGGTAAGCAACTACCGAATAACAGCAACATGGATTGCGGCAATCCCGCCTGACGTGGCGGGCTCATCGCTTGGCCTCGTCTTGGCCGAGTCCGGTAAATGCTGCAGCAAAGGCGATCAGGCCTAAGCTGATCGCCAACCTGAATTTCTGTCCAAAGCACTGCAGTCGTGGCATCGTCATGTTCTCTCTTTTTGTTATGGGCACGCGCTCACCGCGCGTGACTGGCAATTGGGTTCTGCTGCTGTGGTTTTTCGAAGGCAGTAGTAACGGGCTCGATGCGCTTGCCCTGGGCTTTATGACAGGCATTGGAGCCAGCCTCGCGCAGTCTGGACACAGGCATCAGGAAATACGCCAGGGCAGGTAACAAGACCAGAGCACCCACCATATTCCAGATGAACATGAAGGCCAGCAGAATCCCCATGTCGGCTTGGAACTTGATCGGTGAGAAAGCCCAGGTGGCGACACCGATGGCCAGTGTCACACCCGTCAGTATCACAACCTTGCCCGTGGATAGCAGCGCCTGGTAATAAGACTCGGACAAGCTCTCACCCTTGCGCATATGACCGAGCAAAATGCTCATGACATACAGCGCATAGTCCACACCGATGCCCACACCCAAGGCGATTACTGGCAACGTCGCCACCTTGACGCCGATGTTCAGCCAGACCATTAGTGCTTCGCACAAAATAGAGGTAAACATCAGTGGAATCACTGCACAAACCGTCGCGCGCCAAGAGCGGAACGTAATCAGGCACAACAAGATTACGGCGGCGTAGACCCAGATCAGCATTTCTCGGTTGGCTTGCTTAACCACAATATTGGTAGCAGCCTCGATCCCGGCACTGCCAGCGGCGAGCAGGAACTGCACCTCTTCGGTGTTGTTGGCGGCGGCAAACTGCTCAACATGATCAACCAGAAGGGTTAATGTCGAGGCCTTGTGATCTGTCAGATAGACGTAGAGAGTGAGCAAGCTGCAGTCTTCGTTGTACAGGCCACGCGGCGCACCGGCAGTGATCATATTCAACATAGATTGGTTTTTCTGCAGCTCATACCACTTCGCATTTCCTTCACTGAGGCCAACCAGCATGCGGCGGCTGAGCAAGGCCAGCGAGTTGGTCGAGTCCACGCCTGGCAGGTTGCGCAATTGCCAGTCAAGGGCATCAACCTTATTGAGAATGTCGTAACGGGCACAGGCACCGGCCGGGGTTTTGACCATTACCGCGAACAGATCACTGCTCGCACCGTACTTCTGCGTGAGGAATGCATCATCACGGTTGTAGCGCGAGTCCGGGCGCAGTTCTGGCGCTCCAGTATCGAGATCACCAATGCTGAGGTGCTCGCTGACCGTGAAACCGAATACGGCTAACGCCAGGCTTGCTGCCACGCACACAGTTGCCCAACGGCGTTGGGTAAATAGATCCAAAAAACGCCAGAATAGGTGACGCTGCCGGCCGGCCTCCTCGGCCTGCTCACCTTTCAGGCTCAGTTGGGCAGCCCGCGGGCTGACACCGATGTAAGACAACAACACCGGCAACAGTATCAGGTTGGTGAAAATCAATACCGCAACACCGATGCTGGCGATCAGGGCCAGATCCTGAATGACCTGGATTTTGATGATCGTCAACACCGCAAAGCCCACCGCATCACAAAGTAGCGCGGTAAGCCCGGCCAGGAACAGCCGTCGGAAGGTAAAGCGAGCAGCCACTACACGGCCCATACCGCGGCCAATGTCCTGCATGATGCCGTTCATCTTCTGTGCGCCGTGACTCATGCCAATGGCAAACACCAAGAACGGAACCAATACCGAATAGGGATCAAGCTGATAGCCCAATATCGGCAACAAGCCCATTTGCCAAACCACCGCTACCAGCGAGCAGAGCACCACTAACAGGGTGCTACGCACACAGCGCGTGTACCAGTAGAGCACCGCCGTGGTAATCACAATTGCCATGACGAAGAACAGCACGATTTGTTCGAGACCGGCGATCAGATCGCCGACCTTCTTGGCGAAACCGGTGATGTGAATACTGATGTTGTCGCTTGAATACTGAGTCCGTAGCACTTCCAGTTGCTCAGACAGCACGGAATAGTTCAGCGGTTTTCCATCTGCTGTTTTCGCCAGCAGTGGCACATAAATGATGCTAGAGCGCTGGTCGAAAGCTACCAGCTGACCAATTTCGTTGGATAGCTGCACATTGCGTTTGAGCTGATTAAGGCTGGTGCTTTGGCCATCGTAGCCATCCGGAATTACCGGCCCACCGTCCAACCCTTCTTCAGTGACCGCTACCCAACGGGTTGCTGGGGTCCACAGCGACTTCATATATGCACGATCGACGCCTGGTAGCAGGTAGACCTGATCACTCAATTTTTGCAGGGTTTTGAGGTACTCGGCGTCGTAAATATCGCCGTGCTTATTAGCTACTGCGATGCGCAAAGCATTACCCAATCCACTCAACTCGCGTTGGTGATTCAGATAGTTGGCAATATAAGGATGGTGCGTTGGAATCATTTTCTCGAAGCTGGCATTGAGCTCTACTCGACTCGACTGAAAGCCCAGCACCAGCGTGGTTAGCAGGCACAAGACCAGCACCCAGATACGGTGATTGAACAGTGCGCGCTCGAGCACCGAGCCAGAGCGCGGGTCAAAATGGGCAAGATCACTGGCGTTAAAACTGTTAGAGGACTTCATAACCTCACTCCGCTACTGCTGTGGATAGCTGCGGTATACGCAACAGCCCTGTAAATCCAGCAACCACCACACTGCCGTCGGAAGCCTGGACCACGCTCGTGACAGGCTTGCCCAAAGGCTTGCCATAGAACTGCAGGGCAGTTCCGGCCTGAGAGTTATTGAAAAACAAAGCCCCTGCCTGATTGACAAGCAACGTGCGGCCATCGGCTAGGCGTGTGGCATCGCTGAAAGACACCGGCATGGGCGCTGGCATTAGCTCGAAGCTCTGCCCAGCATCGCGGGAAAGGAAAGCATGACCTTTTAAGCCGGCCACAACCAGCGCGCCGTCATCACGTAACTGCGCGGTAAAAAAGCTGCCCTCATAGGGGCTTTCGAGTTGCACGAAGGACTGGCCGTCATCGTCGGAACGGGCCATATAACCTTGCTCGCCGACAATGAACCAATGCGTCCCCTGCTTAGCGATGGCATATAAATGAGCCCCTGCAGGGTTATCACTTTTGCCCATCCGCGAATTCCAGCTGGCGCCACCATCTGTGGTTTCCAATAACATGCCATACGCACCTGCAATAAGGCCGCGCTTGGCATCGCTAAAGTGAAGTGCTAGAAAAGGTTTGTCCGGCCCATCGGCAATCAAACGTTCGGCATTCTGGATGCGTAAATCTGCGGCCTCTATATCTAAAGCGGAAGCCTCATCTTTACGTGCATTGTCCAGTTCAATATTGGCTGCAGCCAGTCCACTAAGTTGCACCGCCCACTGCTCGCCACCATTTACAGTCGCTAGAACCACACCGGCATGACCGAGCGCCCAACCGTGCTGAGCGTCGACAAATTGTACGGCCGTGAGGCTAACCGATACCGGAACAGGTACTTGTCGCCAGCTCTGACCATCGTCGTCTGAAAGCAACACCACCCCCCGCTCACCCACCGCGACCAAACGCTGCCCTGCTCGTGCCAGATCAATCAGCACAGCTTTACTAGGTACTGTTACGTGCATGGCAGGGGTATTTAAAGGAGAGCCGACAGCAGATATTGCCGCTTGGCAGATCAAGCTGTTGGCTGACAGTACCAATGCGAGCATCAAGCCTTTTGCAGGAGGTGTTATTTTCATTATTGGCCTCAAAAAATCGCGTCTTGCAGTGGGGCCGGCCTACGCCAGCCCCAGAACATCAAGCAACAGCGTTAACGCACGCCCTGCCCCGCCATGGCGGCTGGCGAAAACTCGGAACCTTTATATCGATCAACGATGCCGTATTGCTCCGGGAGCCCCGAATAGACGTTCTGTATAAACCAGGCACCTGATGTCAAGTCATAAAAGCCGGACGACAAGGTCGCGTGAGCTGGGATATCCGGCATCACCGCAGGCAGTGCCCACAAGGTTTTTGCCAACTGACCACTAGCATCCCAACGGTCGCCCAGCAGAGCTTGCCAACTGTCCTCGTCCAGGTAGTACCGTCCTTTAGGCAGTTGGTGGCGCTTGCCCGGAGCCAAGTTAGCTTCGACCACCCAGACACGGTGCAACTCCCATCGCACATAATCTGGATTCATGTGGTGCTTGGCGAACAAGTCTTCAGGCTTGGCAGCGGTCTGGACCTTATTGCCGTTATAGGGCACGTACATTTCTTGTTTGCCTACCAACTTCCAGTTGAAGATATCCAACCGTCCCGAGTAAACCGACAGTTCATCGAAGCTCATGACCCCAGCAGTAGCCGGTGTAGGCGTGTCGCAGCAGGCGTTAGGTAGTTTGCGGACCCGTCGCTGGCCCGCTAGGTAAACGTGAGATTGGCTCTTGTCGCCGTTAAGGTTGGCCCGGCCCAGGACCTGCTCGCCAGTTCGGATAGGCGGACCAATATTAAGCAGGCGGAACATCCAGTAAAAGCCATCAAAAGTTTCCGCAGAACCTTCCGGGTAGTAGTACGGCATCTCCTGGATGGCTTTACCGTCTGTGGTCATTACCTGAACGCCATCAGCGGTCATTAAGTGGTGACGAAAATGCATGGAAACCGAGGTACCACGCCAGGAAAGCAGGTGGTTCCACATAGCTTCTTCGCCGGTCTTTGGAATCGGAAACGGAATCCCGCCGTAAGCACCGTCCGGGATGACTCCCGCGCTGCTGTCGATTAACTTGGCGTTGACAGCATTCCTGGCAGAGTTGTCGTAGACCCATTGAGGGGCTGCTGCGGTACGGTGGGTAGGGTAAACATCAACCCGATAAGTTTCCGGGTACTTGGCAAACATCGCCTTGGTGCCATCGTTTAGCTTGTCCGCATATTGAGCCAGGTTTTTGGCAGTAATACTGAACAAAGGCTTTTCTGCGGAGAAAGGATCAAGGCGTTTTCCACCCTGTCTGTAGGCTGGATCCACCTTGGTATAACCACCGTCCCAGGCAGGGATACTGCCATCGGCGTTGCCGGCTTTTTCTCCACCCAGGGGGGTCAGAGTTTTGCCCAACTGGGCAGCTTCTGGTGCAGTCGCCGCCATGGCGGGTGAAACACTAATAACCATGGCACTGACCAAGGCAAAGCACAGCGACTTAAGTTTGAACTGGATAGTCATACTCACGCTCTCTTAAAAAGTGGTCTTGACGGAAAAAGCAAGGAAGTCCCGATCTTTCAGCGACTGTTCGAAATTGAAAGTGCTGGCCGCACTGACATTGGTATTCTCAGGGCCGTAATAGTGGGTGTAGGTCAGCCCGACAGTCACCCTATCCAGGTAGGTGCCACTGACTCCAATGTTCATATCGCCGCCACGGTCCGGGCCGAAGGAGCCGACTACCGACGATTTGCCCATCGGGAAATAGCTGATACCGACTGGAACGCTCAGGTCGAGGCCGGGATATATCTGCCGATAGGTCGGGGTAAACACCAACTTCATGCCCACACCATCATCAGTGGCATCGGGGCTAAGCGCCTCATTGTTTTTGGTAACACTGAGCAAACGGTTCCAGGCAATCTCGCCTACCATTGCTGACTCTTCGGCGATAAAGGACGGACCGAACGATGCGAGGAAGTTGAGGTTGACATGCGCAGTACGGCCCACTGCATACAACGCATGATTGTTGTTATCCGCTGCTTGGCCAGGAGCAATGGTTACACCGTTAGATACCAGTGGCATGTTCCAGCGCATCGACGTTTCGCCGGCCCAGCTGAATTTCCCAACTGTGGTAGAAAAGCTAGCGCCAAAGGCTTGGATATCTTCAGGGTAAACCCAGTAATACTCACCGATTTTGCCGGTGCTAAATTCAGGCGCACCAGCAGTGGGCTTCAGGTAAAGCTTGGGCGTTTTGTCGTTGTACTGGATGGCATACACGCCGTAATCGACGCTTTCCGCAGAATAGCGAAGCTGCAACCCGCCCTGGCCTGAGCTTTTAGCATCTTTGTCTTTGCCATGAAAAAACGCGGCTGGACTGTCAGGATTTCCGCCCAAAAATGACGGGAACGGTCCTCCAACGATTATTCGTTCATTACCTTCCCCGATGTTGTCACCGGTCGAGAAGTAACTACCGGAACCTGGCAGACGGGTCTCTTCCCACTCAAGTTGGTAGTAAGCACCTACCGACAAGTCATCGGTTAGCTGATAAGTAGTTGACAGCTGATTGACCGGCCGGGTGATTTCCTTGAACTGGGTGTTGGGTACCGAGACTGCCTTGACTACGTCAACTGGCGCCATACCGCCAGCAATGCCGTTGGCACCGAAGAACAAGCTTTCACCCCAAATCAGGCCATGCCGGCCCGCACGGACTGAAACTGCCCGATTCGCTAACTCACCGTTCCAGTAAATAAAAGCATCGAGAATTTCACCATCGCCACCATGCAGGTGACGAACGTCATCAGTGAAGTGGTTATATGCCACAGAGCGCTGATTGGAACGGGTGGGGTCATCATTGTCGTTGTCATCTTGGTATTTGGTGTCGTACCACGTGGCACCGCTGACGCGGGCACCGAAATCTCCAAAAGACATATCTAACTCGGACAAAATATCCAGGCGGTTGGAGATCAGCCCCTTATCGAAGTTGCGGTCACCGTCATCCTGGTTAAGGGCTACCGGCCCCTTAGTCAGTCGACTGCTTTGATCCTTCAGACGCCAAGCAGAGCTGTATTTGAGGGTGTTATCCCACTGAAGACTAATATCTGGGTTACCCGTATCAATTTGGAAGGCCTCAGCAGTTGGCGCGCCAAGTACCAAGAGAGCCGCTAGCGTCAGGATGAACGGTGCGTACCTAGGCTCAGCGACGTTGCAATATGACATTAATTTAGCCTCATTATTATTGTTATGCGGTGGTTCTTAAGGGGGCACAGCCTTCTTGCAGGGGCACTTAGCCCCCCTTGGCCGGGTATTCAATAAGTTTCCAGAGGAGCGGCTAGACGCCGCAAACAGTCAGATCGGTTCAGCGGTGAGCGCGAGTATTTTTTTGACCAGTGCAACACTGTCAAAGCTGCGGTCTTTGGCGATTTCTTTCTCACCGACCATGACCGAGCTTTGCGCAATACACTTACAGCGCTCAAACCGACGCGCCATAAAGCGCTGAAGCTGATGTTCGATATTGCCGCCAGCAGTCAACTCTTCGCTGAGCACCACGGCATCTTCAATAGCCATGCCGGCGCCCTGCCCAAGATGTGGTGTAGTGGCGTGAGCAGCATCGCCAATCAGCAGCACCCGACCGCGGTACCAAGGCTCATCGACGAACACCACTTCCAGCGGTTTGTAGACCACCTTTGCACTGTCGTTGATTTGCTCGCGCAACTCACCGATCAAACCGTCGAAGCCATGCAGGCGCTGACGCATCTCTGCAGCCAGAGTGGTCCTATTCATCCGTGGATTAGTCGGTTCATGGGAGGTCACAAACATGTACATAAGATCATCTGCCAGCGGTACCAGGCCCGCGTTGCCAGCCGGGCCCTGATAGGTAGCAAGGTGATCAATATGTGCATTACGAGGAAAGTTGTAGCGCCAGACAGACTGACCGGTGAAGCGCGGTTGATATTTGTCACTGAACAGCAGGCCACGAACTTTCGAGAACAAACCATCTGCGCCGACCACCAGGCTATAACTATCCTGGCTGCCATCGGTGAACACCACGTCTACGCCCTCTGCATCCTCACTCAGGGTTTCAACAGACAGTCCAAGTCGAACACTCGTGCCCAGCTCGATAGCGGTTTCGCTCAGTACCTTGTGCAAAGCCAGACGGGAAATACCAACGTTGGCCGGGTACTGTGGCCCAGCCAACCGCTGGCCAGGAATGCGTGCCAACTGCTGGCCTGACGCAGTGTTGATGGTCACGTCATCAAAGGCAAAAGCGGCGTCCAGATAGCCGTCGAGCACGCCCAGCTTAGACATCTCGCGGACTACATTGCCCTGCTGAATGATGCCGACCCCATAGACAGTCCACTCTGAGTTGAGCTCTACGAGATCTACATCAATGCCTTTACGACGTAATGCAATGGCGGCGCACAGACCACCGATACCACCACCTACTACCAACACCTTGCTCACTGTATTCATGGCGTTCCCACGTCTGTTCTTATAATTCGATTGAGCTGCGCGTTGACGAATCAGGCTTCGTCATCCGCGGAACTCACACTACGCACTTGCTGATTTTCAGTTTCGGGGCAAATCAAGGATTTGACTAATCGCATGTAAGGATGCAAGGCATCAAAAAAACCGATACCAAGCTCAAGCTACACCTACCTGCAGTTGATCGATCGAAATCATCAGCCATCCCTTCTCAATCCGATATTCAAGGGCGCTCAAACTCTCTCCCAGGCACGGCCCATAGACACACAAACCGGACTCAGGAAGGAACTGTGCACCGTGCGCGTAGCAAATGACTCGTTGGCCGTCGGCGGACATAAAACGGTCTTTGCGGTACTCCAAACGCACATCCAAATGCGGGCAGCTGTTGCGGTACAGCCTCACTTCGCCCTGATGAACCAAAGCAAATAGGCTATCTCGCCCCAGACCCAGCGGATCGAATCCGCGGGACTGCCCCTCTGCGAGCTCACTAACCAGGCACAGCGCCACCTTCTCCATGCACGCAGCCCTATTAAGCATGTTTTGGCTGGGGACCGCCCGGCGCCCACTTCTCTTTCGAGGAGAAAAGGAACAGCTGCGAGTTATCCGCTGTGAGCGGCGCTTGGCGTGCCTCCCAGTCGCCGTCATGTTTGTCCATGTCGGCGTCGTATTCGATATGACAACCCAGTGGGCTGTTGAAGTACCAAAACCAGTTAGAGCCAAACAGGTGACGGCCAGGCCCCCAGAAGCTGGTCCAACCTTTCTGCTCAAAACGCCGCCCCGCCAACAGCACTTCAGTTCCACTGCCGAGGTGAAATGTGAAGTGCTCGCAGCCCTTCATGTGGGGAGGAGTCTGGATCATGAACAGGCAGTGGTGGTCATCCGAACCCGCTGGACGCATAAACGGGCCGGCCCCAATGAAGGTATCGGTAGTAACAAAACCCAGGCGTTTGTAAAAAGCTTCCGCCTTGGCAGCATCTGGAACGAAATACACCACATGTGACAGGGTGCGCGGAATGGCGGGCATGTCGAGACTAATGCCCGGCTGATTGTGCGGGCGCTGGGGCGTGCTACCTGGGGCGTTGGTGAGATCAGCCGGGGCCGAAAACTCACGACGCACACTGACTTGAAAGGCGATGGCAAAACCCATGTCATCGACGCTATGCAACGCACCATTTTTGTCACGGGTTACTTGTCGATCACGCGCCAACTCATCTTCGATGGCGTCAAGGTCAGCCGCGCTGGATACCCCGTACACGGTTTCGCGAATAGATGAGCCTGGCCCCATCGCCAACGGCAGACTTGTGTCATCTGCCGAGCGAATGATGATTGAAGTCCCGTCCAAGGCTTCGAAACGACCGCCCTTCTCGTCCGCATCTACCGAGGTTAATCCATAGTCAAGCAGGCACTCGGTACAAGACTTAATGTCATCGACGCCAAATACAAGGGCGTCAAGGCCAATGATTTTCATGGCTACCACTCCGTTAAAATTATGATTATTAGGTTCAGTACGATGGGCGGCGTTGATATGTAACGAGCTGGCCATGACCGAATAGGGACATAGAATGCTGACACCTGCGATTGCTGACTAATCGCATGTACGGATGAGACGTATCGACTAAACCGATATCTAGCGACACGCCCATCAGAAATGTGGAGCTGTGTCACGGATGGACTGGCGCGACCAGCTAAGGTCTTGACGACGCCATGCTAGCGCGCGAAGGTATCGCGAAAACAAATAGAAGAAGCGGAACCCATCCATGCGCTTAGATCATCTGGATTTGAATTTACTTATAGGTCTCGACATTCTGCTCGATGAGCAGAACATCACCCGAGCCGCAGAACGAATGCACATGAGTCAGTCCGCTACCAGCGGCGTATTGGCTCGATTGAGAACGTATTTCGAGGACGAGTTACTGGTTCCGGTAGGACGCAAAATGCAGCCCACTCCCTATGCTCTTGAACTGGCTGCTCCAGTACGCGAAGTGCTGCTCACTATTCGCTCCTCGATCACCACCAGGAAGGTGTTTGACCCTGCCAGCAGCAAGCGTCACTTTCGGGTAATAACCTCGGACTACCTGATCAGCGTACTGTTCGCGAGGGTCATTCAGCGCATTCATGAAATAGCACCAAACATCACTTTTGAAATGATTAGCCCTCGCGGCAACTCAAGTGACTTCCTGGTTCGCGGAGAGGTTGATTTGATGATCGTTCCCGAGCGATACATCATAGATGGACATCCTTCACAGGTTCTGTTTGAGGAAGAACACGTCTGCGTAGTCTGCGCAAACAACGACCGGGTCGGCGACAGCCTTTCGCTGGAGCAATATATGGAGATGGGGCACGTCTCGGTTGGCTTTGGTCGTACTCGAGAATTAAGTATCGAGGACTGGCTTATGAGCCGATACGGTTTTAATCGGCGATTAGAGGTCATCACTAACGACTTCAATACACTCCCGCAGCTAATCGTTGGAACCCAGCGCATTGCTACCATGCACCAACGGCTGGCCAAGCTTTATGCCACACATCTCCCACTTCGCATCCTGCCTACCCCAGTGAAAATCCCTGTCATGCGCGAAGTCATGATCTGGCATCGCACAATGGAGCAAGACGTAATACACCGGTGGCTCCGGGAGAGCATCTGTGCGTTCATCAACGACCTCGATCAGTTCTAAATAGCCAGCAACGATCACAATTTTTGATACCTGCCATCCAAACTCTCGACTGGCCAAATACCAATGCCGCTGTATACCGTTGTTGTCCTGATTGTTCGTGCTTGTCTGCATGAGTACGGACCCAGCCACTGTTCATAACAAGGACAAAAACAATGTTTCGTTACTTCCCCACAAACTATGTTTGGGACCTCTCCGTAAATCTGTCTATCGAGATGGGCGCCCGAATGGGCGAGATCGAAGAGATGTGCCAGCCGCTCACTGAAGCAGCCAAACAACCCGATGCAGCCGGCACTACAGCCTTCCGCGAAACCTGGTCGAAGATGGCAAACAAGCTTTGTAGCATGGCTGAAGAAGACCAGGCCGCAGGCCGACTTCTGTCCGCAGGTGAAAAATACAAACGCGCGTCTAACTACTACCTGACTGGCGAGCGCTTGCAAGCCCATGGTGCCCCTGGCCGTGCCGAAATGTACCAACTCGCGCTGCAGAATTTTGCCCGTGGGATCGATCTGGGCAGAGAAAACTGCGAACGCGTAGAGATCCCTTATGAGGGCGCGCACATCAGCGGCCTGCTAGTGCGTGCGGAAGGTGTTGATGGTCCAGCACCGATTCTGGTGCAGCTCAATGGCTTGGACTCCACCAAAGAGATGAAGTATCTCGTAGGGCTGCCGGCGGCGCTCGCCAAGCGCGGTGTATCGTCGTTGATCATTGATCAACCAGGCACAGGCGAAGCGTTGCGTCTGCACAACCTGACTGCTCGCTATGACAGCGAGCATTGGGCAAGTCGCGTAGTTGACTGGCTGGAAACCCGCGCCGACGTCGATGCAAAGCGTATTGGCATGGAAGGAGTCTCCCTGGGCGGCTACTACAGCCCCGCGCAGTAGCCTTTGAACCACGCTTTGCGTGCGGCGTCTCCTGGGGTGCGAACCACGACTGGCGTGACGTGCAGAAGCGGCGCATGGAAAATGAGGGCACTTTCCCAGTTCCCCATTATTGGGCGCACGTATGCTGGGTTTGGGGCGCAAAAGATCAGGAAGACTTCATGCGCATTGCCGAAAACGTCCACCTCGACGGCGTGCTCGACCGAATTAAGGTGCCATTTCTGGTTACTCACGGCTCGAAAGACTCACAGATTCCGCTTAAGTGGGCATATCGCACCTACGAGCAACTAGTAAATAGCCCTAAACGCGAGCTGAAGATTTTCACCGAGCGCGAAGGTGGCGTGCAGCATGCAAGTTTCGATAACAGTATCAACGCAGCTCACTACATCGCTGATTGGGTAGCGCAAACACTAGGCGGCCGCACTTCCTGATCGAGTATCACAAGCTGCCTAGTCCTGAAACAGGTCTGTTTCACCCCAACGCTCGATGCACCGCATCGGGCGTTTTGTATTGTGCGCCCAGCATGGGCGCAATCTTGTGGGTGAAAGTCCCGCCGTGAGCTGACCACAGCGAACGAAGTGAAGCGCAACTGCATGAGGGTGACCGAGTGTGGGGAGGAAGCGTGAATCGAAACCGTGAGCCGATGGACAAGAACCGGATATAAGGCGATGCCGACCAGGGCGAGCGGGCAATAAATCGCAAAGCTCTTGTGGTCAAAGGGCGGCAACGTAAATCCGGCGGTTGTGCGGGGAAGGATTGCGTTCTTACCTGGGGAGATCTCGCCTCGTGCCTGAAAGGGCGACGGCGTAAGCCGGAGCGAGAAGTCAGCAGAGGCCGTAGTAGTCTTTTTTTTGACGAAGGGCCGAACGAGAGAAAGCGTTATAGGCCATGTTGATGCGAACGACCGGAAGTCAGATGCCTGCCAAACGCGGGGCGGATAGAGACTGCGAACGGTGAAACCGTGAGAAGCTCCGTCAGCGACGAGGTCAATCGCCCGCAAAATGAACCCGACAACGCAGGGCAAGGGCTGCTGGAGCGGGCCTTTGCGAGAGAAAACCTGAAACGGGCGTGGAAGCGGGTCAAGGCCAACAAAGGTGCGGCGGGAGTCGACGGTCTGGATATTGAACAGACCGCCGAGCATCTGCTGACTCGATGGCCAACAATTCGTGAACAGCTTCTATCAGGTGTCTACCGGCCCAGTCCGGTACGCCGAGTGGTCATTCCCAAACCTGACGGCGGTCAGCGCGAGTTGGGTATTCCCACGGTCACCGACCGCTTGATCCAACAAGCGTTCCTGCAAGTCTTGCAGCCAATACTCGATCCGACGTTCAGTGAACATAGCTACGGCTTTCGCCCGGGGCGCTCGGCGCAGGATGCCGTTCTAGCGGCTCAGCGTCATGTGTCTTCAGGGCGCAGAGTGGTGGTGGATGTTGATCTGGAGAAGTTCTTTGACCGGGTCGATCACGACATTTTGATTGATCGTCTAGGCAAAAGGATCGCGGACCGGGCGGTTGTTCGCTTGATCCGGGCTTATCTGGATGCGGGAACGCTGATCAATGACGTGGTCGAGAAAAGCCGCTGCGGGGCGCCGCAAGGCGGTCCGCTGTCGCCGTTGCTGGCGAATGTGCTGCTGGACGAAGTGGATCGGGAGCTTGAGCGTCGAGGTCATTGCTTCGTGCGCTATGCCGACGATGCGAATGTGTATGTCCGCAGTCATAAGGCGGGGCAACGGGTGATGGACTTGCTGAAGCGTCTGTATGAAAGGCTGCACTTGAGCGTCAACGAGAGCAAGAGTGCGGTGGCGAGCGCGTTTGGCCGCAAGTTTCTGGGATACGCCTTCTGGGCTTCTCCACAAGGCGTCAAAAGAGCAGTGGCGGTCAAGGCGCGCAAGCAGTTCAAACAACGGATACGCGAACTCACCCGTCGCTCAGGCGGTCGCAGTCTGCGACAAGTTGTCGAGAACCTACGCCCTTATCTTATGGGCTGGAAAACTTACTTCGGGTTGTCACAAACGCCGAAAATCTGGCGAGAGCTGGACGAGTGGATGCGACACCGATTGCGAGCGATCCAGCTTAAACAATGGAGGCGTGGTCCGACGATTTACCGCGAACTGCGGGGGTTGGGAGCCAGCAGCCAAACGGCTCGGAAAGTGGCGGCCAACTCTCATAGCTGGTGGCGTAACAGCCGCTTTGAGCTCAATCGAGTGTTGAATGTGGCGTGGTTCGACAGACTGGGTCTGGTGCGACTCTCATAACCTCAATCTCTCGAACCGCCCGGTGCGGACCCGCATGCCGGGTGGTGTGGCAGGGGAGCGGCCTATGAAGGCCGCCCCCTATGCCGATTTAAAGCCAAGTGCGGGCGCTCCTGGTTGTAGATCAAGATCACCTCCCGAACCATCTGCTCCGCTTGCGCCAGCTCACTCGGCATTGAGCACTGTCAGTGAATGCTTTTCGGAACGGACTCGGTCACCAGATGAAAGCAGCCACCTGCGAGTTTGCCTCCAACCAATGGATCCCTTTGAAAAATAAATTCTGCATTGTTCGATAATCGAACCATTTAAACTTTGCGTATGTTATTGTTTTAAAACGGTTTTCTTCTATTTATAGAAAAATACAGATAAGTTTTTTCTAGCAAGTACTTTTCAATGGATCCATAAATTGATTGACTGGCGCCAACCGGTGTCAGGTACTACGCCTGCCCGCTCATAAAAATAACAAGGGTGTCGTGATGAGTGACTTCTCAATCGGGCTCAAGCCTTGGCTTGTACCCACCTTCGTGTGCCATTGCAGCTTTACCTGTACGCAACCTCGTATCGAGGGGCGACCATGACTGTCGATCTGAAGAGCGTGGTGGATGAGCGGCCAATGGCGCCATTCCAGTGGCTGGCCGTGGGCATCTGCATTGTTCTGAACATGATTGATGGCTTCGACGTGCTGGTGATGGCCTTCACGGCCTCCTCGGTGTCTGCCGAATGGGGCCTGAACGGGGCACAGATCGGCTTGTTGTTGAGTGCCGGATTGTTTGGCATGGCGGCAGGCTCTCTGTTCATTGCGCCATGGGCGGATCGCTTTGGTCGTCGCCCACTGATCCTGTTTTGCTTGCTGCTCTCCGGGGTCGGCATGCTGTTGTCGGCGCTGAGCCAGACCCCCGTGCAACTGGCGATGCTGCGCGGGCTGACCGGGCTGGGCATTGGCGGGATCCTGGCCAGCAGCAACGTGATTGCCAGTGAGTACGCCAACAAACGCTGGCGAGGATTGGCGGTCAGCCTGCAATCTACCGGTTATGCCTTGGGCGCGACCCTTGGGGGCTTGTTGTCGGTGTGGCTGCTGACGCACTTTGGCTGGCGCTCGGTGTTCATCTTCGGTGGCGCCGTGACCCTGGCGGTGATTCCCCTGGTGCTGCTGTACTTGCCTGAGTCGCTGGATTTTCTGATTGCCCGCCGTCCCGTCAACGCCTTGGCACGGGTCAATCGTCTGGCCGCCCACCTCGGCCAGCCCGCCCTGCGCGACTTGCCCATCGCCGCGACAGCGCCGACCTCGGGCCGCGGACGCGTGGCGCAGTTGCTCTCACCGGCCTCGCGGCGCACCACCCTGCTGATCTGGTTGCTGTTCTTCCTGGTGATGTTCGGCTTCTACTTCGTGATGAGCTGGACGCCGAAGCTGCTGGTAGCGGCAGGGTTGTCGGCACAACAAGGCATCAGCGGCGGAGTGTTGCTGAGCGTCGGCGGTATTTTCGGCGCGGCACTGATTGGCGGCATGGCCTCGCGCTGGCGGCTGACTCGCGTGCTGTCGCTGTTCATGCTGATGACCGCAGGCTTGCTGGTGTTGTTCGTCGGCTCGGCTTCATCGGTGTCAATGGCGCTCGGCCTGGGTCTGTTGATCGGCCTGTTTTCCAACGGCTGCGTGGCGGGGCTGTACGCGTTGTCGCCGATTGTCTATGACGCTTCGGTGCGCGCGACGGGGGTTGGTTGGGGCATCGGTATCGGGCGTATTGGCGCGATTCTTTCGCCGACCGTCGCCGGTCTGTTGCTGGACAGCGGCTGGCAACCCTTGCACCTGTATGGGGTGTTTGCCGTGGTTTTCGTCATCGCCGCCGTTGTGCTTCTGGCACTTCGGCCAGGCGCCCAACCACAGCCTGACACCCAACTCAGCCGGGCCTGACACCCTTGCAAAGAGGTAGCGGGGGCCGCCCCGCTACAGACTACGTCCTCCCAGGAACATAACAATAATGACTAGCTTCCCCCTCCCTCCCGGGCCCTGCTCGGCGGTGCAATGGCGCTTGCCCTGATACCTTGCGCCAATGCCGAAAGCGAAGGTTTTTTCGAAGATTCCAAGACCAGCCTAATGCTGCGAAATTACTATTTCAATCGTGATTTCCGGGACCCGGGCGCCAGCAAGAGCAAGGTAGAAGAATGGGCTCAAGGCGCCATCCTCAAATTCAATTCCGGCTATACACCTGGCACGCTCGGCTTTGGCCTTGATGGTATAGCCATGCTCGGCATTAAGCTCGACAGCGGCCCGCAACGCAGCGGTTCGGAACTGTTGCCGGTGCACGACGATGGGCGCTCCGCCGACAACTACGGGCGCGCTGGCGTGGCGGCAAAAATGCGTTTATCCGCCACCGAGCTGCTGCACGGTGAGCTCATGCCGGACATTCCGCTGCTGCGCTACGATGACGGCCGCCTGCTGCCCCAGACCTTCCGGGGTACCCAGTTGGTGTCCCGGGAGCTTCCAGGGCTGAATCTGCAGGCGGGTCGATACACCGCCGTGAGCCTGCGCAACTCCTCCGACATGCAAGACCTCTCTGCCTGGGCTGCTCCTGCCGTTACGTCGAACAGTTTCAAGTATGCAGGCGCCGATTACCGCTTCAATGACCAGCAAACCCAGATCGGCGCCTGGCACTCGCAACTCGAAGACATCTACCAGCAAAGCTACCTGAACCTGCTGCATAAGCAGACGTTCGGTGACTGGGCCCTCGCCGCCAACCTGGGGTATTTCATCGACAAGGAAGACGGCAGCGCACGTATCGGCAATGTGCAAAGCCACACCGCCTACGGGTTATTCTCGGCCAGGCTCGGCGGTCATACCCTGTACCTTGGCCTGCAGAAGGTCAGCGGCGATACCGGCTGGATGTCGGTCTATGGCAGTAGCGGTCGGACTTTGGGCAACGACATGTTCAACGGCAATTTCAGCAACGCCGATGAACGCTCCTGGCAGGCTCGCTATGACTACGACTTCGCCACCATCGGTATCCCCGGCCTTTTGCTGATGACCCGCTACGGCCACGGCGACAACGCCACCACCAAGGTTGGAAGCAATGGCAAGGAATGGGAACGTGACACCGAAGTCAGCTACACCCTGCAAAGTGGCCCGCTGAAAAACCTCAGCGTGCGTGTCAACAATGCCACCAACCGTCGCAGTTTCAATAGCGACCTCGACCAGACCCGCGTGATCATCAGCTACCCGTTGTCCCTCTGATCGCCTTCCTCCAGGGGCGCTCGTCGCCCCTGCAGCTTGCCCCTCCTTGCGTTACTATGGCGACCCACCTCTCTGGAAGTCGCCTGCATGAGTAAACCCGGTCAAATGGTGCTGGTCGCACTGCGCAAAATGATTGCCTCGGGCGAACTGGCGGCCGGCGAGCGGCTGATGGAAATACCTACAGCGGAACGCTTCGGTGTCTCGCGCATGCCGGTACGCATGGCTTTCCTTACCCTCGAACAGGAAGGCTTGCTGGTGCGCCATGGCGGACGGGGTTATCAGGTGCGCTCGCTGAGCGCCGACGATATCGCCGGGGCCGTGGAAGTGCGTGGGGTATTGGAGGGGCTGGCCGCACGGCAGAGTGCCGAGCGTGGATTGAGCGAACAGGCGCAGGCGGCGCTGCGCGAGTGCTTGGTGCAAGGCGACGCACTGTTCGACAAAGGCTATGTGACAGAAGAGGACCTTGAGGTATTCCATGACCTCAACATGCGCTTTCATCAGGTGATCGTCGAAAGCAGCGCTAACCCGGCCATCGCCGAAGCCCTGGCGCGCAACGACCATCGCCCCTTTGCCTCGGTATCGGCGCTGGCCATCGATCGCGAAGACATGGTGCGCGAATACCGGCGCTTCAACTTCGCCCACATGCAACACCACTCGGTGTTCGATGCGCTGGTCAGCCGCCAGGGCGCCCGCGCGGAAGCCATCATGCGCGAGCATGCCAATGCGACCCTGCGCTACGCCGAGGTGTTTGGTGCTGGCAGCACTAGCGAACGGATAAAGGTGATCGCGCGCGGCGAGTAAACGACTGGTTCAGAGGTCCAGCACCAACAGCGCCGATTTGGCCCTCGAACAGCAGGGCGTGAATTGATCATTGGCGGCCTGCTCGTCTTCGGTGAGAAACAGGTCGCGGTGATCGGGCACCCCTTCCAGCACACGGGTCAGGCAGGTTCCACAAACACCCTGCTCGCACGAAACAGGAATCTCTACACCGTAGCTCTCCAGCACCTGGACCACCGTCTTGTCGGCCGGAATGTCGAACACCTGCCCGCTACCGCCAAGCTTGACCTGGAACGCCCCATCGGCACTGGCGTCCACCGGTGCCGCAGCGAAGTATTCACGGTGCAACTGTCCGTCTCTCCAACCCTGGGCTTTGGCGCTGTCAAGCACATGCTGCATGAAACCCGAAGGGCCACAGACATATAGATGCACGTCCGGCGCCGGGTTTGCCAAAACCTCGGCGGCGTTCAGGCGCGACTCGACTTCCTCATCGAAGTGCAAATGCACGCGATCGGAAAAAGATGACCCTTTCAGTCGTTCGACAAAAGCCGCACGTCCACTGGAGCGAGCACAGTAATGCAATTCGAAATCGGCACCGCTGTGGGCCAGTTGCTCGGCCATGGACAGAATCGGGGTAATGCCGATGCCGCCGGCGAACAACAGGCTGCGCCTTCCCTCTCCCACCAACGGAAAAAGGTTACGTGGCTCGCTGATGAACAGCCGATCGCCACTGTTGATCAGCTCATGCATGCTCTGAGAACCACCGCGCGAGGCGGCATCCTTGAGCACGCCGATCAGGTAGCGATGGCGCTCTTGCGGATGATTGCACAGTGAGTACTGGCGGATCAGTCCGCTGGGCAAGTGCACGTCGATATGAGCCCCCGCACTGAAGCTGGGCAATGGCCCTCCTCGTGCGCAGGTCAACTCGTAGCTGCAAATATCCAATGCTTCGTTGTTGCGGGATGTCACGACGACTTCAATCATGTCGCACCTTCAGGACCAGCTACCGCAGTAGCCGCGAACAATAGGAATGGGAGTGGTCAGACGGAGTTCAAGGGAACTCCCCTTCGCTATTTGACCGACGTAATAAGCTCAATTTCCGGTGCGCGCTCACGGGCAATGATGCGTTCCAGCACACGCCTGGACTGCACCCCACCAGCATCGATGTTGAGCTTGAGCAAGTTGCGTTGAGGATTGGCCAGTAGGTTTTTCTGCTGTTGCTCGAGCATGTCCAGATCTTCGCTGAAGATCTTTCCCTGGCCCTCGCGAATGCTGGCGGTCAAGTCCTGGTCATGGGGTTTGAAGTTGCGCGCCATGCCCCAGAAGTACCAGATCGAGGTGTCGGTTTCCGGGGTAATGAAGTCGACCACGATGCTCGCCGCCTTATGTTGCGGCTCTGCGTGGTAACCGCCCTTGCCGGCATGGGCGACGCCCACTTCGATCAATACGTGACTGGGCGGGCTGAAGCGGCAGATCTGCCAACGGTCCACCGGCACATCGTCGGCCAGGTTGTTGCCACGCAGGGCCATGCGCCAGAACGGTGGCGCCATGATGTTTTCCATGTGGCGTGCCGTGACAACTTCGTCCCCCTGAACCGTGGTGACCGGCTGCACTTCATCGATCTCTTTCTGGCCAATGCTGGAGGCGTGCACGTAGGTTTCGTGGGTGAGGTCCATCAGGTTA
The DNA here is from genome assembly GCF_002277815.1 of Pseudomonas sp. ERMR1:02. Classification (GTDB taxonomy): domain Bacteria; phylum Pseudomonadota; class Gammaproteobacteria; order Pseudomonadales; family Pseudomonadaceae; genus Aquipseudomonas. The sequence continues at coordinate 119,369 of NZ_NKJI01000014.1, read as the reverse complement.
TCGATCATCAGGCGATAGTCGCAGCCGATGTGAAACAACCCACCGCCGTAGGCCCACTCATCACTGACAGCCCATTCCAAGTGATGAATCAGCGCGGGGTCAGCCTTGTCCTGCTCCCCAGGCCAGACCCAGATAAAACCGTAACGCTCTTCGACCGCGTAAATCTTGTTGCACGGAAAGCCCCGTACGCGTTGACCCGGCATTTCAACAGTCTTGCCGTCACAGCCCATCACCAGACCGTGGTACCCACAGACCAGGTTGCCATTCTCGACATACCCAAGCGATAAGGGGGCGCCGCGATGCGGGCAAAAATCCTCGACGGCGGCAACACGCCCCTCATGGCCTCGATAGAAGACGATTTTCTCACCGCAAATTTGCCGCCCCAGGGGCTTTTCAGTGATCTCGTCCGGGGTGCAGGCGACATACCAGGTGTTTCTCGGATACATGAAGATCTCCAGCGCAGGCTTGTTTTTGTGGATCCATTAAATCTGTATATCCGCGTTAAAGTCAAGCATTACGCCTATTTACAGACACTAGTGGATCCATTGGTATTTGACAAAAGACCTGGATCAGTGCCGTGACTAGCGTCCGAAATGCCAAGGCTGTATTTGGGATCGCGATAAACGCTGGGCACTGAGTGACGCGTTCGACGCTGTTAAGCGTAAAGATTTGAATGAAAGGATCGTTGTCCTAGCCATTGCGCTGGCGCAGACGGAACAGCCGCAGCAGGCTGGTCCAGCCGATCAGGGCGCTGAGTTGGTGATAATAGCTTCGCGGGTTGACGGTGAGCATGCCGTTCACCACACCGAAGCGCAGCAGCGTTTGTATCGAATGGCGCGAGCCTTCTTGCGTGCGCCGTCTGGCGCTTTTGCTCCTGCCAAAAAAGTCCAGAATGTCGGCGGGCTTCACCAGCATCGCCGGGCCGGCCGAGGTCGCCGCGAGGATCAGCCGGCGCACCATGCTCGGGTAACGCAGGGCGAACTCTTGCGCCAATGCACCGCCCCAACTCACGCCGAACACATCGACCTGGTCGATTCCCAATTGCTTGAGCATCTCGGCGATCAGGTCGGCGTGGCGCGGCAGACGCATCGGCCAGCGGGGCATTTGCGATTTGCCGACCCCGGGCACGTCCAGCGTAATGGTCGTGTAGTCCACGAGTTCATCGCGCAAGGGATCGAAGGTACGGATCAAACCACCCAGGCCATTGAGCAAGAGCAGCGGTGAGCCTTGGCCGCGGATTGAAACGTTCAACTGCAAGCCTTTGATGGTTAAGTTCTGAGTTGTCATGGTTTCCCCTTGGCCTACCCGACACTTCTGCCGATAGTCGAAAGCCCTTTCCACCTTCAAACCTGCCCGATCACCGGCGCATGCTTGGCCATCAATTCCGCAGACACAGTACCGTCGGCTACCTCTGGTTTCGTACAGGCAAAACCTTGCCTTACGCGATGCAGCGGGGTGAGGAACGCATCGAGGCTCAGGGCCGCCCGCAAATGATGGTCGACGACGGCAATGCGTATCTCGCCGCTGGCCTGGCTGGTCTGGGCATGCTCTGGCTACCGCAGTACATGGCCAAACCGCACCTGGTCAGCGGCGAGCTGCTGCGCTGTTTGAGGACTGGCACATGGCGCCAATGCCGATGTATCTGCCATTCCCGCCGAATCGTCATGTCAGCGCGCAAAGGTGCGGGTATTTATCGACTGCGTTACGGTGGTCTTGCTCATGTGCCGGGTAGCTGCCGCCTTGGTTAAGCTGCCGGTTTCCACCACTCGGGCAAAGGCATCGGCCGTGCCATTCTTGCGGCTGCCGACCTGACCGGATACGAACAGAAAACCGTTGGAGCGAATCGCCGGCGAGTAGCGGTGGAGCTCGCACAGTGCAGGGCGGTCAAGCGGAAAAACGACATCACGTTTGCTGGTCATTGCATACCTCCTTCGGGGCGCATCGCGGCCCGCTGTTTACGATGGAGCCACTGTAAAAAGGCCATCAACTTGAATAAACGGGCAACTCTGGTCATGACTCCTTGGCGACAGACAACAATCGGCCAACAGCAAGCACCAACATTCAACAGGCGATCTTCTGATCGCCTCGCTTATTCGGCAGCCAGCTAGAGAACGAGTGTCAGCAAATCACCGCCAAGGACTTTAATGCCGCTATCGACAAACTGAATACCGATCTCTGGACGTTCATCCACAATTGACCGTTTCAGAACTTTGCGTTTCTCCCTCCTCAGGTGTCCTGCCGACGATGCATTAGAAAATGATTGATGTAGTGCCAGGTGACCAAGAGGATGGCTCACATGGGATTCTTGGCTTCCTCACTGTACAAAGTCGTGCTTGGGGCATCCTGAACCTCCAACCGAGTTGTCGATGCTGCGTACCAGAGTGATGACCATCGGTCGTGACAGTTATCTGTCATATATTGACTTAATGCCAGAAAACACGCATTTTCTTTCCTAAGCGCTGAAAAACAACAGGAAGCAGCCTTGAGCCAGACCATCAAAAAACGCCTTGAAAGCAGTCTTTCAACCGCCGCTGCCTCTGGCCGGGTGATTGCCAACTATATGCTGGCCAACCTCTATGAACTGCCGTTCCAGACTGCCGCTGACATTGCCGCGAAATTGAACGTCAGTGAATCCAGTGTGGGGCGCTTCTGTCGCTCCCTCGGATATAGCCACTTCAAAGACCTGAAAAACGACCTCAAGGTCGACCTAGGCGATGGCCCATGGCTGGTGGGCGATCGCTTGCAGGAGTTTCGCCATCAAGCCAGCCAGGGCCCGCAAGGCCTACCGCGCAGCTTCGAGTTAGAAGTCGCGGCCCTGGTTAAGGTTTACGAATATAGCCTCACCCCGACCTGGCAAAGCGTCAGCCAGCGCCTGGCCACCCGGCGCAAGGTGTTCGTCGCCGGATTCCAGACCGAGCGTGGCATCGCTGCATCCATGGTGCATCTGTTGCAGTACCTGCGCGATGACACACACTGGGTCGACGGTGCCGCCGGGCATTACGCCGACGTGCTGCTCAGTACCCCCGAAGACAGTGCGCTGGTGGTGTTCGAAGCCCGCCGCTATTCCCGCCACGCCCTGACCCTGTGCCGCAAGGCCCGCGATGCCGGAATCCCTGTGACGCTGATCACCGACACCTTTTGCGACTGGGCCGAACAGAACGCCGATGAAGTGTTCCGCGTGCCCACTGAGTTCAACCTGTTCTGGGAATCGACGGCGGCGATGCTGTCGTTGGTGCATCTGCTGGTCAACGACGTCTGCAAACAGCTGGGTCCGGAGGTCGAAAAGCGTCTTGAAGCAATTGCGGCCTTACACAACGAGTTCGTTGGATACACATCGTCACCAAGCTCAAAACAATAAAACGAGGTGCTAGATGAAACACGTCATTCGCTTTGCCGGTATATGCGCAATCGTCCTGGCCGGGGCAACCGGTGCGCAGGCTGAAGTACTTAAAATCGCCACCGAAGGGGCTTACCCGCCGTTCAACTACGTTGACTCGGACAACAAGTTGCGCGGTTTTGATGTGGACATCACCAACGCGCTGTGCGAACGCATGAACGTTCAATGCAGCATCGTTGCCCAGGACTGGGAAGGGATTATCCCGGCGCTGATGGCCAAGAAATACGATGCGGTCGTGGCCTCGATGATCGCCACCGATGAGCGCAGACAGAAAATCGATTTCACCCACCACTACTACCGCACCCCCCTGTCCGTGGCCGTGCCCAAGGACTCGAACATTACCGACGCCCAGACCAACTTCAAGGGCCTCTCGGTCGGTGCCCAGGCGTCTTCGACCCAAGCCATTTATGCCGAAGAACATTACGGCCCGGCAGGAGCCGACGTGAAGTTCTACCCCACCCTGGATGAAGCCAACAGCGACCTGGCTGCCGGCCGCGTCGACGGGGTGATTGCAGACAAATTCCCGCTGCTGGCCTGGACCGAAAGCGCCGGCAAGGATTGCTGCAAGATCATCGGTGACGTCAACGGCACCACCGCCGATGCGTCCATCGCGGTGCGCAAGGGCGACGATGCCCTGCGCGAGCGCTTTAACAAGGCGCTGGATGAAATCGTCGCGGACGGCACTTACAAGAAGATCTCCAGCCGCTACTTCGCTTTCGATATCTATTGATCCCCTGCCCCTCCGGCGAGCCTGAGGGTCGTTCATTTCCGACATGTTGCACCGCACCCTCAACGGGTGCGGCGAGCACATGCGAGCTTAATTTACCGAGAGGGTTCGAGCATGTTCGAACATCTGTCACTGCTATCGTTCGCCAGCGGCGGCTGGGGTTCGGCCTTGCTGGCCGGCGCTCTGGTGACCATTGCCTTGGCCCTGAGCTGCCTGCCGATCGGCCTGCCGCTGGGCTTGGGCGTCGCGCTGGCCGCCCGTTCCCGGAGACGTTGGCCGCAAGCCATGAGCACAGTGTTTTCCACCGTGTTCCGTGGGCTACCCGAATTGCTGACACTGTTGATCATCTACTACGGCTGCCAGATCGGCGCGCAGAAACTGTTGGCCGCAATGGGCTACGAGACCGAAGTCGCCATCAATACCTTCCTCGCCGCGATGATTGCCTTCAGCCTGGTGTTCGCCGCGTTTTCCAGCCAGATCTGGTTGGGCGCCTTCAAGACCGTGCCCAAAGGCCAGTTCGAAGCCGCAGCGGCCCTGGGCCTGTCCCGGCGCACCACCTTTACCAAAGTGGTACTGCCACAACTGGTGCGCATTGCCTTGCCTGGCCTGTCGAACAACTGGCTGTCGCTGCTCAAGGACACCTCGTTGGTGTCGACCATTTCCCTGGTGGACCTGATGCGCCAGACCAACCTAGCGGTCAGCGTCACCAAAGAACCGATGCTGTTCTACGCCGTGGCCTGCTTTGGTTACCTGTTTTTCTCGGCCATTTCCGGCCGACTGTTCCAGTTCCTGGAGCAGCATTTCAGCCGCCATCAACGGAGCGCTCGCCCATGAGCTTCGATGAATTGCAGAACCTGTTCCTTAGTCCTGATTTGCTGGAGCGTTATGGTCCACGCTTCATCGATGGCCTGCTGGTGACGGCCAAGCTGGTGGCGATTTCCTTCACGCTGGGCGCCCTTCTCGGTCTGCTGATCGCCTTGGGCCGCCTGTCGAGTAACCGCCTTATCAGCCGTTTTACCGGCGTCTATGTGTATTTCTTCCGTGGCTCGCCATTGCTGGCCCAGCTGTTCATGCTCTATTACGGCCTGGGTTCGTTCAAAAGCTTCTGGCAGGACGTGGGTCTGTGGTGGTTCTTCCGCGACGCCTGGTTCTGCACGCTGCTGGCCTTCACCCTGAACACGGCGGCCTATCAGGCCGAGATTCTGCGCGGCAGCATCCTGGCCGTTGCCCAGGGCCAACGCGAAGCCTCCAAAGCCCTCAGCTTGTCGCGCTGGACCACCTTTAGCAAAATCATCCTGCCGCAATCCCTCTTGGTGGCCATCGGCCCGCTGGGCAATGAACTAATCCTGATGATCAAGGCCAGCGCCATCGCCTCCCTGGTGACCATCTACGACTTGATGGGGGTGACCAAACTCGCCTTCTCGCGCAGTTTCGACTTCCAGATCTACCTCTGGGCCGCCGTGCTCTACCTGCTAATCGTGGAAGTGGTGAGGCGCAGCCTGAAAGCGATCGAGGGACGCCTCGGCCGTCACCTGCAGTAAACCGATTTTCTCTCGGGCTGCCGTGGGCGCCCCTGCACCAAGGATCTACCCATGCATTGCGAAACTATCGTTCTGGGCGCCGGGATTGTCGGCGTCAGTACCGCACTCCAGTTACAGGCTCGCGGCCGCAAGGTCGTACTCATCGACCGCCAACAGCCGGGCAATGGCACCAGCCATGGCAACGCCGGGCTGATCGAACGCGCCAGCGTGATCCCCTATTCGTTCCCGCGCCAGCTCTCGAGCCTGTTGCGCTACGCCCTCAACCAGCAGTCGGACGTGCGTTACAGCCTCAAGTACCTGCCCAAGGCCGGCCCGTGGTTACTGCAATACTGGCGGCACTCCGGGGCCAAGGGGCTGGCCGCCGCGACCCGGGCCATGTTGCCGTTGGTGGAGCGCTGCGTCAGCGAACATGACCTACTCTCGGAACCGGCCGGCATGGGCCCGTTGATCCAGGCCAATGGTTGGGTCGAGGCGTACAGCTCGCAACCGGCTTTTGCCAAGGCCCAGGGCGATGCCGCCGCACTCAAGGACTACGGCCTGAAGTATGAAGTGCTCGGCCTGGACCAGATCCATGCCCGTCAACCGGGCCTGCACACCAGCGTGCTCGGCGGCATTCACTGGCTGGACCCTAAGACCGTCAGCGATCCAGGCGGCCTGACCCGTGGCTATGCCGAACTGTTCGTCAAGCGCGGTGGCGTGTTCGTGCTCGGTGATGCCCTCTCCCTGTGCCAGCGCGTGGGTAAATGGGAAGTGCAGAGCGAACAGGGCCTGGTGATTGCAGACGAAGCCGTGGTCGCCCTCGGCCCGCAAGCGCGGGGCATTTTCGAGCCACTAGGGTATGACATTCCACTGGCGATCAAGCGCGGTTATCACATGCACTATGCCACCCTGCCTGGCACGCGCTTGCAACAACCGCTGCTTGACCCGGTGGGCGGTTATGTCCTGGCACCGATGGTCGGCGGCATTCGCCTGACCACCGGGATCGAGTTCGCCGACAGCCAGGACCCGGTCAACGAAATCCAGCTACGTCGCTGCGAAGAGCTGGCGCGCGCCTTCTACCCGCTGGGCGAACGCTTGGATGCCGAGCCTTGGCTGGGACGCCGTCCATGCTTGCCGGACATGTGCCCGGTGATCGGCCCCGCGCCACGACACAAAGGTTTGTGGTTCAACTTCGGGCACGCCCACCATGGCCTGACCCTCGGCCCGGTCTGCGGCCGTCTGCTGGCCGAGTTGATGACCGGTGCCACTCCCTTTACCAACCCTGCCCCGTACAGCGCTGAGCGCTTTCACTGATTGCCGGAGACAAGACCATGCATGCCCTCTCTGCCCTTGTAGACACTCCGCTCGCCGCAAGCCCGGACACCCGTAAGGTGGTGGTTGATATCGCCGGCCTGAACAAGTTCTATGGCGCCTTCCATGTGCTGCACAACATCGATCTGAAAGTGCGCGAAGGCGAGCGCATTGTGCTCTGTGGGCCTTCCGGCTCCGGAAAATCGACGCTGATCCGCTGCATCAACCGCCTGGAAATCGCCGAAAAAGGCCGCATTCTGGTCAACGACACCGACTTGGCCCAGACCAACCGCGAGGCCGCCAAGGTCCGCAGTGAAATTGGCATGGTGTTCCAGCATTTCAACCTGTTCCCGCACATGAGCGTGCTCGATAACTGCACCCTGGCCCCAATTTCGGTGCGTGGCATGAGCCGCAAGAAGGCCGAGGAACTGGCCCAGCACTTCCTGCAAAAAGTCGGTATCGCCAGCCAGGCCAGCAAGTACCCCAGCCAGCTCTCGGGGGGCAGCAACAGCGCGTGGCCATCGCCCGGGCGTTGTGCATGGAACCCAAATCATGCTGTTCGACGAACCCACCTCGGCGCTCGACCCGGAGATGGTAAGCGAAGTGTTGGATGTGATGGTTAACCTGGCCGGCAGCGGTATGACCATGCTCTGCGTGACCCACGAAATGGGCTTTGCACGGCAAGTGGCCGAGCGCGTGCTGTTTCTCGACGGCGGCCAGATCATTGAGGACGCACCGCCTCAGGACTTCTTCAGCGCCCCGAACAGCGTGCGTGCCAAGGCCTTTCTTGCGCAAATTTTACACTGAGGCCACATAAGAGCACGGCTTGCCTGCGATAGCGGAGCCGTCCAGGCGCCAGGCGTAGGCCGTTTATCAATGCACTTGCGCGCACAGCAGTTTCTTTCCGACATCCGCCACTACTGATCTCAGCAAAAGGAATATTCAATGACTAATATGCTGGCGAAAAATGCCGTCCCGAAAAACCTTTCGGTTACCGTCTGTGATCAAGCGCAGACAGCGGCACTGCTAGATTTCAAAAAACTCGTTGACGCTATTGCCCAAGCCGCAACCGAGCTGGAAGCTGGTTCAATTCTGAGCCCTGAACGCTTGGTTGTACCCTTGGGAGACGGCGGTGTTTTGCTGAGCATGCCCGCCACCGCCAAGGACATCGGCATCCACAAACTGGTTAACGTCCAGCCGGGGAATGTGCAGCGTCAGCTGCCCACAATCAACGGCACGGTAACCGTATGTGATGCTGTAACCGGACAAATAAAGTGCTTGCTCGACGGCCCAGAGGTCACAGGGCGTCGTACTGCGGCAGTAACCCTCCTGGCGATTCGGACGCTGTTCAAGCATGAACCGAAACAGATCTTACTGTTCGGGACCGGCGCACAAGCACGTCATCACATACAAGCTATCAATGCCCTCTACCCACGGTGCATGCTGTGGGTTCGAGGAATTGACGCGCAAGCGACGGCAGACTTCTGCAACAACAATCGAGACCTGCACGAGCATTTGCACCCGTGCGGCGACAGCATTCCCGACGTGGATGTGGTAATCACCGTTACCACCAGCACAGAGCCGGTCTACAACGAGCTAGCCAAACCTGGTCGATTGATTATTGGTGTAGGCGCTTTCAAGCCAGAGATGGCGGAGCTTGGCAAAGTCACTCTGGACGGTAGCGTTCTCTATGCTGACGATACTGCCGGTGCGCAGCACGAAGCAGGCGACCTGTTGCGGGCAGGTGTGGATTGGTCTCAAGTCAGATCGCTGGCCGCAGCCATTCGCGGCCCAATCGATTCGTCTCGGCCCGTTGTATTTAAAAGCGTTGGTACCGCGGCTTGGGACTTGGCCGCTTCGCGGGTCGCGCTCCACGCCCTTGCCAGCCAATAACCCAATTTCGGAAGCTTTGAATTATATAAATTGCACTCAGCCATCGCTAGCGTGACTATCCACGCTAGCGACGGCCCAGAAGCGATTCGATGGGTTACTTCGCACAATGGGAAGCGCTTAAAGTTTTCCGCAGGTAGCTTGCTGAGGAAGGGCACAAATGCTTGAACTGAGCTGTCTGGGTAATTGCGACAGGCGCCTTTTCCCTATCAAGCAGTTCGTACCCACTGGTTGCAAAAAAATTAACCGCGTTTTGGGTCAACAAATGCAGTCGGGCTGCGCCTTGGGAGGCCGCTAATTGTTCTAGTTCCGACAACACCGCTTTTCCCAGTCCCGCTCCACGATGCTCCTCGCAAACAACTAGAGAGCGCAGCAGAAGATCGGGACCAGCCCCCTCCAATCCTCCATATGCTACCCATTTCTCATCCACTTCGAATCGGTAAAACTGCCGTCCTGGATAGCTCACATCGTCGTAAGGCAATCCAGCCTGACGCAAAGACGCACGGAGATGATTCAATCCACTGCCCCCTACTTTAATCATCTGCATCGTCAGTACTCTTGTGGCTAGCTGACACTCAAGGCTAGCAGGCTCTCGCTGCTTGATCTCGTCCACTATGAGTTGTGAATTCAACTGGTCGTGACAGGCAGAAAGAGCCGATTCTGTTGAAAAAGTCGGTTTCCCAAAAATGCTCGAATACTGGTGGGTGAAAACACCTCTTTTGCACGCTGCTACGTAAATCCGAGTCCGGTAGCCTCTGCTGAAAGCAAGGATTTCAATCTCAGGCGCGTACTTTTCTGCCGTGGAAACCAAGCCGGACTTTTTCAACAGAATCAGCCAAAAGCGGTCTGTGCGGCGCGCCTCGTAATCCATGGCCACTCACCATTTTGACTCGATACGACTGACTCACTCGGGCCGGTAGCGGTATCGACTTTCAGACGCAGAATCATCATTCCCGCAGGTACAAGGCAAGTTGCACTGAGGCTCGCGGATGGCCGCCGGCCACCCGCGAGGCAGTGCCATCAAGCCAGTAGCTTAAGCTCGTCTTTACCGTACTTGAGCGATTTCTCGTCTGGAATCATAAGGCCAGTGTGCTCGTTGCGCCCCTGCAGGATAAAGCGGGCGTTCGGGGTGCCCAACTGGGTAGCGGCCTGCTGGCTGTCGGCGCCGATCTCGCCCTTCTTCATGCGGTTGACGATCACCCCCACCGCCGTATCGCTGAAGTCGCGCAGCATCCAGGCATCGCCATCGCTGTCGCCAGCCACCAACACCGGGCCATAGCCCTTCTGTTTAACTAGCACGTTCTTGATGCCGACGGTCTTGCCCGGCCCGTAGTTAAAGTGCCAGTCCGGCTGATAGCGAGTGGTGTACTTGCCGCCTTCCATCGCCATGCGCAGGCCGATCACGTTCTCAGGCGGCACGCCGTATCCGTAATGAGGATTGCCCGCGAACACGCGTACCACATCGTCGATCGAGGCGGTACTGACATAGACGTCGATGCCGTTGGCGCGCAGCGTGTGCATCAGGCCGCGGATTTCCTCATGGATGCGGATGCCATGAAAGTGCGTATCCGCCACCACCCCGGCCTTGCCCGGCAACGTGCGTGAGCTCTCGTACTTGACCTTGCGCAGCGCGTCGCCAATGGCGTAATTGTTGGAAGCCTCGGCCATCGCCTGCAACTCAGCCGTGGTCATGTTCTTGTAAAAATACAGAATCCACTTGTAGCCGATCTCCACCGGGTAACTGTCGCAGATTGCGTCGTACATGAAGTAGAGCTTGGCGAGAAAATCCTTGTACTGCTCGCTGGCCTGAATCTCTTCCAGGCTCTTGTCGCCGGCGAGTCCCTTGTAGTTGGCGTGCAACCAGCGGTAATCCGCTTCTACGTCGCTGGCGATGTCTTCCATCTTGACCGGCTTGCCGTCCACCGTGGTGTAGTCCTTCATGAACGCGCCGTTCGGCACGTCCTGACGCACCACCTCAGCGAACTCATCGGGCGTCAGCTTGTACTGCAGATGATTGATCTGGTAGACCAGCAGCGCTTCTTCACAGTCGTTCATGATGCAGGTGTTGTCCCAGTCGAACACTGCGTACGGGCGCTGGTCAGGGCGGTAGGACGCGCTCTTGACACCGTGTTCATCGATCACGGCCTGCAGACGCTTTTGGTTGAACGGCGACCAGCGCGCCGGGTCCAGCGCACTTGGTGTGGCCGGGGGCGTGGCGGCTTGTGTTATGCGGGATGACAACAACAGCGGACTGACAACGGAAACGGTGGCGAGGGTGTTCAGAAACTGGCGACGCTGCATGGCATAGCTCCTACTTCTAGATGAGAGGTTGCAACCGAGGCGATGGCGAAAGCGTGTTTCGAAATGCGGACGAGGGGAAGAAGCCGTCCGGCCACGAGGCTAGCTCCAAATACACAAAAAAACAATAATGCCTCAACATCGCACAAATATGACGCGCAGGCTGCGCCAGCCCAATGATCATGAGGCCGCGCCAAACTTGACAGCGACTGACGCCCCTCCACAATGCGTGCTCGGATAGCGACTCGAACAGCAGGGACACCCGGTATGTGGCAAGAAGAGCGTTACCAGCGGATCCGCGCACTACTATCGACTTTGCAGCGCGTCACCACCGACCGCATCGTCACGGAGCTGAACGTTTCACGCGAGACGGTGCGACGCGACCTGGTCGCTCTGGAAGAACAGGGGGAGTTGAAGCGGATACACGGCGGCGCCATCCGCGTTGAAGACGAAGCGCCCATCGCCGAGCGGGCGAACATCAACGTCAAATTCAAGCGTGACCTCGCGCGTGCAGCGGTCAGTTTGCTGTCGCACGGACAGACTGTGTTTATCGACGCGGGCACCACCACCGTCATCCTCGCCGAAGAGCTGGCCAAGCTGGGAGGGCTAACCGTGATCACCAACTCGTTCAACGTGGCGTTGCAATTGCGTAATCCCGCTGTGCCAGGCGGCCAGCACAACGAGGTGATCGTACTGGGCGGTTCGCTCGACGACCGTGCTCCCGCTACGGTTGGCGGCACCACGGTGGCGGAAATTGGCCGCTATCGGGCCGACCTCGCGCTGTTATCGCCCGTCGGCATCGACGCCCAGCGCGGTGCCAGCAACTACGACCACCGCGAAGCCGAAGTGGCGCGCGCCATGGCCGACAATGCCGAAGGCGTGGTCATCCTCGCCGACTACAGCAAGATCGGCGTGGAGAGCCGCGTCGCTTTCTGCCCGCCAGAACGCATCGACGTGCTCATCACCAACCACAAGGCCAGTACCGAAGCGGCGTTCGCCGCATTGAACGCCAAGCTCAAACGTATTGTCCTGGCGTAGCAGTGGCTCGGCGGTTGCAACAGGTATTGACGCAGCGTGATGCTCTAGTGCGGCGCAACTGGGTAGATCTTGCACGCCACGACTCTCGGCGCGGGCAAAACTGACCGTAACTGTATTGGCTGCGATCGCTTGCAATGGGTCGTTTACTGCCCTTGGCGACAGGCAACAATCGGCTGAAGCGGACGTTCACTAATGGCTGTTAACGGCTGTGTGGATTCAACGACCCACGCTTAGGCAGCTGACCTACGCCAGTGCAGCTTCGTCGAGCGCAGCCATCAATTCCATTCGCTTCGCAATTAGCTCAAGCCTGTCCGAACCCGAAAGATGTTTTCTTGGTGTGGGCAAGGCAGAAACTGTGGCCTCGCACCAGCGTGAATACAGAGCGCTGGTACTAGCGAAATCTGCTACCAGCGCCTTGCGCGCCAATGCCAGCTCGATCTGCTCAGCGATAATGGGATTGACTGTGGAGTAAGCAAACTGCGAAGACGGGTGATTAGCCACTGCCACAGGCACACCACCCGCTAGCGCGGAAACTATCACCGTTTCGCTTGCTGAAGCAGACGATCAACTCTGGTGCCAAGACCTCCAAGACTTCAGTAAACGGTCGGTTACCTTTCTCCCAAACTGCGCCCGACGGCGCTTTTCGGATGCTGGGTAAAAACTCTTGGATGAAGTTGTAGTAGGCAATGCTACGCCAAAACTCACTCCTATCTGCTTTGGAAAAGTGCTTCCTAGCATTCAGGATAGAAGCCATTATTTTGGTGAAATGTGCATGCTGCCGGTATCCGTCCGGCGAACACACCTTCCTGACCCCGACGCCAAAGGGCGATGGTGTGCACTTAAGTGGACACCATTTCTAGCCTTTTAAGCGGGTCTTTCATGCAGCCACAACGCCGTTCCTACTCCAAATCCTTCAAAGCTGGAGTCATTCAAGAGTGCTCCGAACCTGGCGCCTCGATTGCCAGCGTCGCGCTGGGCCACAACCTCAACGCAAACCTCGTCCATAAGTGGATTCGGCTGCAATCGCAAAAAACTGTCGCCCTGCAACCTGCCTTCATTCCGCTGACCTTACCGTCGCCGACGTCACGATCAGATATCACCGCTGCGACTATTTGCCTCGAAATCCCACACCCTCGCGGCACCTTCAAAGTGAACTGGCCGACCGAAAACGCGGCTGCCCAAGCTTAATCTTCATACTTATGAAGTTATATGCAAGCCGCAGACGTAGTTGCCACAATAGTAAGTCGCTTCATTCAAACAATATGATATCGGCATGGCTTAATGACCATATAAAAACAACACATAACATTACACATTGATAGCAGCCTAATTAAAAGCCCATTAACCATTTTATTTCTAAGTAACCACTCGTCGCCATGCCGAAAAAAAAATTCAACTTTTTCTAAAGCGGGTGACTCCTACCAATACAGCCATCAAGGCCGTGTGTACATTATCTGATTGTTTGGCAATTACTGATAGGAGATAGTAATGAACTACGTAGATCGCGATACCTATGGCATGTACAAACCAACCTCCTACGAGATGCCGGCTCCGAGGAACAGGGGCCTGGCCCCGACCTAATGGGAGCAGACACACTCATTGGAAATGATGTTTATAACCATAACGAAGAAGACTTGGGGATATTAAGGAAATCATGCTAGATGTTCGCAGCGGTAGAGTGAGTTATGCCGTTCTATCCTTTGGTGGCTTTCTTGGCATGGGAGAAAAACTGTTTGCGGTACCCTGGAATGCATTGACACTCGACACAGTTAATAAGCGCTTTGTATTAAATGTAGAGAAAGAGCACTTGGAAAATGCACCCGGTTTTGACAATGACAGTTGGCCTAATATGGCCGACGAGTCTTGGGCAACGGAAATCCACTCTTTTTATGGAACTAAACCCTACGATTACGACACTATCCAAAGACAAAGTATCGAAAAGAGCTAACTGTCCATATCCGAAACGAAGCGTGATGCGCGCCGAACAAACAACGACATGTTAAAGCTGGTTATTGGGGGGTGCCAAACCCTAAGGCGCGCATTGCGGTGAGAAAAGGTTCTGTCTGCAGCAACAAGGGTTTAGAGTGGAATCTGCTGACAACCGCCGAATCCCGCGTTGGCTCGTACGGGAAAGGCATTCGGAGAACAATGGGACGCCGCAGTAACCGGCTGCGCATTAATTTCAATCCTACCAAAAAGTTGAACATATATTTCTTCTACACACCCATGCAATCCGCGCAGTTAAATGGTTTTTGACTGCGTCTTAGCTTCGAAAGGTCAGAGTAATGTTGTTTGATGGCGGTTGCAACGTTGGGTCTTTGCATGACCGCCTTTGGCCGGTTTTTGCCTGTCTTGACCGGCAGAAGTCGACCCAAAGTAGACGCTGGTCAGGGCTGGTGTGGGCCAAAATCGGGCGGCTACGTCGCTCAAGATCAATCTCGGCCTGGCTGGGGACGAGGCTACTGATACACACCTAAGCGAACACGCTCTAGGTAATCCACTACTACATTGAAACCGATCGCAGTATCGAGCATTTCAAAAGGAACGATCCCTGACAGCTGCCTACATGGCCGGTCCAGCCAATTCTCCGCGAGCGTTTGGCAGCCGAATACCGACATTGCGAGCTCAAGCACTTTTGCATACTGGAAAGCCACAGCGCTTTGGTGAGCATCCAATCTGACGGCATCTTTGGGGTTGTTCAGACGTTGGATGGTCCTGATCGACTTCCCCATAATTCGCTCCAGGAGCTTGCGAGCCTTGAAGAGGCTCGATGAGCCGACCATGGCCTGCACGTCATTGAGCAGAAATCCAGCTTGAACAAGATGCAGGACTCCCAAATGGCTCAAGCTGTCGTTCTCTGCATGAGTCAAATGAAGCGTCGGAGTTAGAGCTACGGCCCCCGCATGAGGACGCATGATTGTAGGACCCATTGGATCGACCTCCTCAATGCTCTGGATGCCAGAGTAGAGCTGTTTCTCTCTCAAAGCACGAGGCTGATGCCCGCCCGATAGCTCTCATCTCGCTCTAACCATCCATCGAAATCTTCAAAGACCGACCCTTTGCAGACTTAGGTTAAGGGGCGGCGGAACGCAGTCCCAGTGAACGAAGCGAACGACTTGAGTGACTTGCTATGCATGACCGAAAAGTTTTAGCAAACGCCATGCCGAATGTAATGCGCTCCTAGAACACCGACGCGAACAATGATCTCAAGCGCCGGAAAGCTACACGCCAAAAAATCGGATATCTGGCGCTGATATGTGTCGTAGTGGACTAGCGAAAAATCATCAAAGTGGACTATTACGTAGATCAAGCCAGACGGCGAAAAAGATTTAATCTGCGCTGCCGCATTCTGAATAGTTGAACCAAGTTTATCAAGGAACTCTGGGGTTAACTCATAGTAAATGGAGCTATCAAATGCCTCTCCGGCACCGATTCTACCTAGTTCTTCCTCGGAAACACTGATGGTTTTCACTTCGCAGTAGCGCACCATACCATTAACGTCGTACGAAATGTCTGGGGTCTTTTTCTTTGGTACGGGGAGCAACAGGCGGATGTTGCGTAGCTCTTGCCCAGCAAGATACTCGTATGCCAATGCCTCATTCAGTAGATTAAAGAACTGATTCTTTCCCCGAGCTCCTTGTGGCCCGGGAAATACATCATGTGCTTTTTCAGAAAGAACCAACCAAGAATCTGAATCCAGTATACGGAGTGCATTTTCGTAGATATGCACCTGAGGAAAAGAGTCTGGAAACAAAGACTCTGTGTCACGTCTGCTCTTTATCCACCAATCATCTGGATGTTTTTTTTCTAGCTCTGCAATCAGCTCATTAAATCCGGGCATGTCATAGCGCCTATTGGGCGACATTAATGTCGTATAACGTTCCTTGTCGTCCTGTCAGTCCTTGACCCATCTATCTACGGAAGACGCGACTGGGGTGACGACAAGCCCTGCTGCGGTGAGATTCAGCGCAGCAAGTTGAAGTTACCTAATTGCCTCTGGTCCGTCCACCGACTGCTTGTGGCCGATAGCGGCTGGCTAAATCATAAGGCAACAATCCGAGATTGCAGGGGACTAAGTCGGAAAGAATGAATGCGGTGTATGCGGCTTCCCGTGGGCAGTGTTTTGTCGTTGTTCAGTGTCTACTATGCTTTTCTAGGTGGGTTTGTTTTGGGCTACGGGAGGTGATGATGAAGATCAAAGAAAAGAAAGAAGTTGAGATCGTCAGCGACATCCTGTGCGATGTCTGCCTCGAAAGCACTCGCGTCGAGGATTATGGCCTCCAATACGCCATGCTGCAGGCCCACTGGGGATACGGCTCGGCCCACGATGGTGAGCGCTATGAGATACACCTGTGTGAACGCTGCTTTTTCCAGACAGTTGCCAGTCTTAAGCAGGAAAGGCGTGCCCAAACGATGTTCAGTGAAAATGAAAAGGACAAATTAACTGATGATTTCGGCATGGTTGCAGCGGACGATTTCTTCAATGATGGCGGAAGCACGACAGATAAACCGTGAACGAGACGACCAAGTTTACTCACCGATTTGGACACTTACGACTGACTCCTTTTGGCCGAAAGCGGTCAGTTGTCAACACCGATAACTGCCACAACCAGCTGATGGTAGTGAGTCCGTAGATCCATTCTTCACACTGGATATCGTTCTGGTCATACCCGTAGTCATCGTGAATCATGAGCGCTATCGCACCTGCTGGCAGCCATAAGACACTGAACGGGGTGGGTGACTTCCCACCCCGTTCACACTTCACCGTTCCAATCTTACCCGCAGTCGTCTAGCTCGCTCCTGAAACGCAGTATTGCCCCCTTCAAGAATCTCACACACTGCTTTACGAACCTCTAAGCTCTCCAACCCGCCTGACACATAGGAAATAGGCGGTAGGCCACCTGGAGTATGGTGGCCCGAGCTTGCCACGATGATCTGGTCGGCATCGGTATTGATCACAAGGTTGGCGTTGTGGGTGACGATAATCACCTGACGCTTCGCTTTGGCGGCTACGAAGAGAGAGACCAACTCGTCGAAAACCGATTTAGGGTCGAGGTTCTCTTCAGGCTGGTCGATGATCAGAGGTCGATCATCTGCGTCGTCGAGCGCCAGATACAACAGGAGCAGCACAATACCCCGTGTCCCTGGCGACAGCTTCCTGATGTCGATACCGTCGTACAAAATCTCGTAGCTGACCGTCATGTGGTCAGTGCTGTACAGCCAAGCTGCAAATTGCTTAGACCAAGCGCGAAATTCCCCTTGCTGGGACTGAGCAACTGGGGCATGAGCGATGAAGTCCCTGCGGTACTTATCCATGAAAGCCGCCATTGCGGTCTGGATTTCCAAAGCGGAACCCGTCTCCCATGCAGGCTTGAGCTCTCTTGTTGCAGCATCGATCAGCGAGCCTCGACCGTTGAACGGCCCGCCCTTTCGTCTATCGAGCAACTTTTCTTCGCCAATGATTCCCCATGCGGCGACATCAGATGATCGACGAACTGATATGCCGAGCTTTTGTAGGGTTCCTGATGAGGCCTCCAGACGTACCATTAGCGGGTGGTAGAGATCGGCTAAGGCACTCTGCTCATTGATGATTGCATCGAATACACGACCATATGTGTCACTACGCTCGGCCTGGAGCACCTTGCGCCGCGCTTCTGCCCCTTGGGCGTCTGTAAGCCTGGTCTCAAGAGATTTGAGGATTGTGTTTTCTTGAGTGATACGGTCGGACAGAGCTTTGAACTGCTCTTGAATTAGCTTATCGGCACTGAAAAGCGCTTCGAGCCTTGTCATCTCAGCAGTGATAGGTGCTAGTGCCAAAGACGTGATGTCCACGGTATCGGCGATTAGAGGAGTCAGCGGATTGCCCGGTGGTGGGGGAACGCCCCTAAGCTTTGCGATCTCATCGTCAGCCCATTTGATATAGTCAGTAAGACTCTGGTCGACATCCCCCTTGTAAATTAGGAGGAACTGGTCCCACTGCTCTGGCCCTAGGCCGCTATTAGTGTGCCTGGCCTGTACCTGCCGAAGGATTTCAGGCGCACCTGTTGCTCGCATGCTCCGTACCTCGTCCTGTAACGCGACGAAGGTGCGACGCTGATTACCGTAGACTTGGATTCGGCCTCGCAGACTTTCGGCCACGGCACTTAACTGGGCATGCCGAGTCGCATGCGTCTCTGTACCTTTGACTACGAGCTTTGCCAGATCGATGGAATACCCATGTAGCTGCTGCTTTTTCTGAGCGACTTGGGTTGTCAGCAAAGCAACTGAGCTTTCTTTCTCAAATTCGATCGAGATTCGCTCTGATATGTCATCAATTGCCGCAGCCTCCCGAGCGCGAGCTTGTTGAAAGCGAGCTGTCAGCTGCTCGCGAAGCTGGTCAAAATCGATAGCTCCATCGCGACTATCTGGGGTGTGCGAATCAAAGATGACCCTCTGGATTTCGTCCACCAGGCCGTCGGACATACCTTTTGCCGAGCACAGCTCTTCAACGAATTGCTGAGAAAGGTAGCGAGCCCGCGCAAAGGACATATGGCCATTGGCGTCCCTCCCATCAAGAGCACGTTCGATGAAGGCTCCCCCTCCCCAGGTAAGAGTTGTGGATGCATCTCCCATCAACCGTCGAGCACGTGCAAGGAAGGATGGGCTGCTGTTCTCATCTGCGTTCCAACTCTCTTCGGTAATCGCATCACAGCCGGCAGCGATGATGTCGGCGAGAGCGGTTTTGCCCGAACCTCGCGCGCCAATGATTGCCACAAGACCAGGATTTAGAGGGATGCTGGGCGATTCCGCCCAGGCTGCGTTATTGATTCTGACATGGGAAATGACTTGGGAAGGCATGGCAGAACGAGGAGGCAGCTCGCCAACGTGAGCGCGCCCCTCTGGGTCAATACAAGCCTGACGGAGGGCATCAAATTCGAGAGCCCCCTTGATCCACGAGAAACGTTTATCTACCGGCTGTCCCACCGATTTCTGGTCGTGGGAGTCGCTGCCGTGGAGGCATGGTTTTAATCCTCCATAGCGAATGCGCAGGTCCTCTGGAGTCATGTTAGAACGTTGGCCGAGCCAGAACTCCCGTTGTGCAGAGCTGCTAGAAAAAATAATATGAGCGAACTTTTCTATTTCTTGGCGTATGGTCGCGTCCGCAGCCTGACGAACTCCGGATGTTCCATCGCCCGCATTCCCGGCTACAGCGACTAGGATGTTCTTTTTCGCCCAGTCGCTTTCACCAAGCACCTTTCGCAGCTGGTCGAAATTGACTTTGAATTGCGTCGCTCCATGTCGTAAAGCAGCGCCATCATCAACAATCGAGGGGTCAGCGCACTTCCCGAGTTTAATCAGTTCATCTCGCGTGCAATCGAACCGGTCGCCAAAAGCTTGAAACTGAAGGCGTTTGAGGATGCGTTTAATCTCTGACAGGTGATTAGGATCCTCTGGACTGACCAGCAGATGGATGTTCACAAAGCCGGATTTCGCGGCAACATCCAGGCGAAGCTCAATGTTCGGAAAGAGAAGCTGGACGTTTGGCAGCCTGCCAGCGTCTTTGTGCTTCAGGAAGGTCTCATAGGTGTCCGTGACGTAGTAGTCAGTAACAGCTATCGCCTCAACTGCAGGTATCAGTTCTTCAAGCGACTGAAGGTAGGCTTCCCATGGATTGTCTGAGCCAAATTGATTGTTTAGAACCGTACCCGGGGCATGAATGTGCGGCTCCCACCGATGCCATTCAGACCCGCGACTAATCATTTGAAATCCCCATTACCAATCTCTCCGTACCTGGAATGCAAAACTGCCCCTGAAGCATAACGGAATGGCAGGACTGACACATATGGCTTTTTGCCATCTCGCTTGCCCGGCAACCTTCCTGAGAAGGCCTTCATGCATGGCCGCTTTCGGCCGAGGCTGTGTAAAAACGTTTTTGAGCGCGGCAGGTACTCAAAACCGGACTGAAAATCGCGCTTCTACGCGAAATCCACATCTGCTGACGTGCCGATAAATTTCAGATTCAACGTAGACGCGCATACTTCAATTTTGGTGAAGCGTTTTTACACACTCTGGGCCAATAGCGGTCATCGAGTGTCTACATAAGCCGGGGCGATTCAATGCACCAAGTATCCAGATCGATCAGTCCATGCTCGTTGAGTTTGACGTGAATCCACTTGAGCATCTTGTTGAGGGCGCCCTAATTTCGCCAATCTCGAAACCGCTGATAAACCGTAGACCAAGGTCCGTATCGCTCAGGCATGTCCTGCCAGGCCGCGCCCGAGCAAAGCACCCAGAACACGCCGTTGAGCATCAGTCGATCATCGGCTCGCGGACGCCCCGTGCGTCGAGGCGAATTGAGGAGGTCCGAAACCAACTCCAAGTCCGCATCGGAAATCTCATATCACTGCTTGGGCATCACGGAGTCTTGAGCTGAAAAGGGCAAAACTCAACGGAAACTCAAGCTGGCTGGGGCGTTGGCGGGATTTCAAGGGTTTTCATACAGAGCCTAAGCAGAAGGGCAATAATGCTACCTTACTCGACCCGCCCGAATGTCCTCGATCAAGCTCAACTGGGAATCAAACTCGTGGCGTTGGGCATCTGTGAACCCTGCACGAAATGGTGCGATTGATGCCATCTCGCGATCGGCGGCTTTGAAGTCTCTGCAGTAGGCCAAGATCACAGCATAGAAGCTGCGAGCACTGGAGAGCTCACCCAGTAAGTGCGCTTGCTTGATCTGAGGGATAATGTTGGTACCCACCATTGTCCGTGCAGCTTGAAAATCCCGCATATCCAACATGTCCTGAGCAGCGTCTAGGCCTGTCCTCACCACGGAACTGAATGACTGCGTACACACAAAAAATTTCCATGCATACAGGCGATAGAGCTGTGGGTTCACCCCTCGTTTTTTCAGTAGGATTGCTTTGACTTCGTAGGCATTTGCAAGGTGGGTTACCAATGCTACCTCCGGAGATAACTTGCTGAGGTGGTCTACGACTGAGTTGATCGAGCGCCCCTGGATCCACCGCTGACTTATCTGGAGCAGCTTGAGGTGTTCATTGATGACTTTCTCGATCAGTGCTTCGGCTGCCTTGTCTTCATGGACTCGCCATAGCGCCACCGCGGTGTTGTAATCCAAGGTAAGACGTCGGTCTGGGGACAGGGCGGGTGATTTTTTGATGAGCTCGATAGCGTCGTGAACACCTTTGGCACTTTCTTGTAAGCCCTGCCACTCCATATTTTTTTGGTGATAGGAAAGCAACGCCCGATCTGATAGCTCGTGATTGGCTACCAATTGTGCCATCGAGGACAGAAAGATCGATTTCTGTTCTAGGTTCTCCGCTCGATTCAAAATGAAGAAGAGAGAGTCGAACGCCCAAAATCTAGTCTCTGCGTCAAGATCAGCAGAGGTAGATGCCTTTTCCAGATAATCAATGAGCAGCGGCCCTAGCCCCGTCTCCTGGAAAGGTTCTTCCCCGGCCAGGTCAATGAGAACCTCGCTCTCTTCAAGATCGATCAACGTCTTGATGAGGAGCCTGAGCTTATGGTGGCTACGCGTTTGCTTCAAGGAGGTCAGAAGTAGATCTTTGAGCACCACCTTGGTTGCCAGCAAGCGTGGGTCCGCCACGGCGTGCAACCCGCTTGCTCCAACCAATCGCATAGCATCGTGGAGTTTGATTTCGAGGCTGCCTTGCACCTCCAGGACGCCAAGTGCACGAAGTGCCCGGATGGCCTGATTAACCGCAGCAGGAGGTGTTGTCGCGTAAGCTGCCATTAAGCTCTGCAGCTCGTTTTGAGTGATGGCGACATCGACCATACTCAGAAGGGTAACGATGTGCTGGCTCGTTTCTGGGAGCCCCTGGTACACCTTGGCAAGAATGAGTTCCTGTGCGGTCGTCTCCAGCGTGGCTTGCTGCTCCAGCGCGGTACAAAGCGCTGATAGATCCCCCGCATAGTCCTTGGCTGCGAGTCTAGCGGCGCTTTGGAGATACAGCGGCATTCCGGCTGTCAGTACGCGCACCCTTTCCATGGTCTCAACATTGCCCTTGGCACCGAGGCGAGAGGCCTCCGCCGCCACGGAGTCCAGGCTCCACCCCTGAAGCACCTCCCGACTCACCCCCGACAGTTGCTCCATTTCCTGAATCGACCCGATGGGTTGGCACAGAAGGATGAAACGCATTTGCGTGGTGCAACCGAACACGGCTTGTAGATCTGCCGCAGGAATTTCGTGTGCGTTGTCGATGATCACCAATGGCTCTATGCCCTGGATCTCCAGGTGACGACCCAGTGCTGTCATCGAGTCGATGCCTGAAGCGCCAGGGGAAAAGACTTCGCCAATTTCATGGGGCTTGTCGACCAGACCCCCGGCGATCTCCCTCACCAGGGATCTTGCGAAAGCTGGGCCCGCGGTCTCACGTGCGTCGAAGTAGATGCAGGGTTCCGGGGTATGCATTGCGGCCTGAGCGCACCAGGATGTCTTGCCCGCACCGGAGAAGCCGCAAATGATCCGAATGCGCTCACCGTTGATGAGTGCAGGCTCGTCAATTTGCGGGAGATAGTGGGTTTGAAGCGCCGGCAATCTTTGCAGCTGCGTCAGTAGCTGCTCGAAGAGGGCTGGCAGCGATTCTGAGTGGAAGGTGTAACCACCAAGGTTTTGGAGGCCAGTGGCGGCGGCTTGCACCTTTCCCGCCAGTTTCCATACCAGCGATTCAGGTACCAACGCCCCATGAGGAATCGTTTCTGCCAGCTTCACACACTCAGCCACTGCGCTACTCAGATCAGTCCAGCAGTCCGGCAGGCACGCGAACTCCGCAGGTCGCGTCTCGCCCGGATGGATGAACTGGACATCTTCACCCAATTCACCCTGCTTAATTTGGGCACCAAGTTTCGGGCCAGGGAGCTGGTTAGAGGCGACCACAAAGAGAGGCGTGCCATGCCGAAGGCCTTGCTTGTGCTGTTCGCGAAGTAGCTGAAATCGATCTAGTGCGGTGCCGAGGTCGCTCGGGATAAGGGGGGCGCTGCGGGTTTTAACCTGGACATAAATCCGGGTATCGGTGAGCACGAGTTCGACGTCCTCATCTCGCTCGATCACCACACTCAGGACGTTTGATGCCTTGGCTTTGAGCAGGCAAGCCACCGCGAACAGATGCTGATACAGGAAGCCTCCATGGACAGCAGCAATCCGCTTTTCCTGGGCTTCATCAAGGGTTGGGTAATCGACTGACATGACGTTTTTTTCCTGCTTTCCTTGGCATCAACCGCAGAGTGCGTAATTGCATTCCACCTGACCAACCGATTGCATTGCCACTGACCTCTCAATTGCATTAGACCTGACCAGTCGTTTGCATCGGATTTGGCCAGCGCGCTGGGTGTCCGTGACCGGAGTCCAGCGCTACCGTCATTCATGGTAGGCGACGGTTAGCCCTTACCCTGCACAATACTCAAAAAGGCTTAGTGCCGAGGCCCTACAGTTCGTGGATATCCACTTGGTACCGCTTCGGATTCTTGCGAGCCTGGAAAAATTTTGGCTTGAACCCGTAGCCCTCAATCATGTTGATATGGCTTTCCATGTCACATTGACTCATGCGCATGCCAAACACGACTTCCTTTAGAGCGCTTTGGTTGAAAGCCTTGGGCCCAGAACCTTCAACCTTCACATTACTCACCAAGAATGTGTACTTTTCTTTGAGGTTTTCTTCGGAGTAGTAAGGTGAACGATCTGGATTCGACCTCAGTACCTTTAGTTCTTTTCGTAGTGTTCATCAGGCGCAAAGCTGCTGGTGTACTCCACTTCGGGCTTAGCCACCGAACGCCACTCGCGCTCATATGCCCAATCTGCCGATTTCTGCAAAAGGGAAATCGCGGCGAGTTCAGCTTCAGTGTGTGAATAGTATTCGAGCGTGCGATAGCGATTTTGATAGATGACCTCTGCAGCAGTGGTAAGCCTGTCTCGTCCCACTCGAATCCTAAGCACATTCCGTAGTGGTTAGATGCGTAGTGAGCCCAGAGCAGGAGATTGTCGCGATTTTCCGCCAACGACACTATTCCGAGTGAGTCGATCATATCCCGGTAGTATCGGTCGTGATCAATATGGGTGCCGTTCTGCACTTTGTCGTATATGCGGTCGACGTTAAATTTCGCATGCGTGTAAGTGCTTTGAACGGTGTCGACAAATCCGCCCCTTCCACGGGCTCGCTCGCGTAATATTAACCAGTGCCGGTCTATGGCTTCTGCGTGCGTGGAGTTAACCTCTATATTCACTTGCGCGTCGAAGGGATCGTTGAAGGTTGTAGCCTTGGCGTAATACAAGCTCGACGACGAAAAATTCGGCGTGTGTTGTCTTCAGCTGCGACCCCCATTGCGGGCCGATACTTATACAAAAGCATGGTTTCCCTTGTGTAAATTTAACCGCGTCCTGGTCATTCAGCCCGTAAATGTCAAAAGGGTGATATTGGCCACAACAGTCGTGAAACAGTTTGATCCGAGGACAGCATTCAGCCTGAAACGACCGGAATTCAAAGTACTGGAAACACATGAGCCCGGCCCGGGAACAGAGGGGCAGAAGAGTACCGGCCGCACTCTCCTGCAAGGGGCAGTCAGTCGGTGTGAGCACCTCCGATCAACTGCTTTGGCCACCCACGGTCAGCCACCCCGGGTGAAAGGAACTACAACCCCTGGTTCGCTCGCAGGCTTGGAATGGGGAGCATCAACACTTTTGAGCTTGGCCAGATGCACCACAGCAGCGTTGCCGCTTAGGTAGCGCAGAGGCAAGCCGGTGAGCATCTCGATATCGTTTGCCGACAGGCCGATGTAAGCAGCTACCGCATCGACGGGCATAACCCCTGATGACGCCAGCAGCTCAATGGTGCGCTTGAGGAGCCGCGTTTGCTCCGGTGCACGGCCATCGTCACCTGGCTCAGCCTTGACGCCCCAGCGAGCAGAGCGGCGCTTGAAGAGCAAGCTCTTGGTCTCGTCATCAATGATCTGCAGTGCCCATAAACGCATGAACATGGCGGCAACGGATACACCCCAGCGCTGTTTTAGCAACAGCAGGCTGTCCAGTGTGACCGGGCTCCGTACATCGGCGGCAAAGGTTTCAGCCGGGAGCAGGAATGCACCCGCAAATCGGTGAGCCTGGTCTTCCATCATCTTGTGTCGAACGGGGTCGGTCGATCGCTCGATGCCTTTGTGCAGGATCAGGTGACCCAACTCATGAGCCAGGTCGAAACGGCTACGAAAGCCATTTTGCTTGTCCGCTGACAGTAATATCATCGGACGATCCAATGCCTGGCTCCAGGAAGAAAGGCCTTCGATTGTCGCGACGCCAGTTTCTTCACGAACCAGGATTACCCAGCACCTTCGACTGCCATGGCCAGATCTGGAATAGCGCGTCGACCCAGATTCCACAGCGCGCGGCATTCATCTGCAGCCTCCTCAATATCAGCGTTTGTGATCTGCTCCGGATCCGTGAATGAGCGCACAGGCAAATTCACTTCTGGAAAATCCACGAATTCGCTGAGGGCCAGCGCGATGTCTTGAGCCCACTCCAACCGGGCTTCGAGCATTTTTCGGGCGTCGGAATGCGCCGAGGCGTTGCTCCTGAACAGCGGGAGTGAGCACTTCTCTGGTAAGGGGCGAGTGAACCACTCCGGGTTCACGTTGATGACCTGGGAGAGGCTCGTCAACGCCTCAGTTTCAGGGGATTGCTGGCCATTTTTCCACTTGCTCACGGTAGCAGGTGAAACCCCGACCATACTGGCCAGGGCAACTTGAGAAAGGCCGCGTGCCGAGAGCGCTTGCATCAGCCGCCCTGGCTCAAACCCTGTAATTCCACGACTCATGATGCTGTCTGCTTTCCTGTTTTGAGTAGGCTTTTTTTGAGTTTCGGCGTTGCCAGGTCGACTTGCAACTGAGTCGCTTCGTCGTAGCGAGCCAAGAACCGGCTCAGTGGCTCACGGAAAAGCCAACCCTTCATTTTGGCATCTGGCACTGCTATGTGTATTTCCCGTGGCCGTTCTGGTTGATTGGTCAAAGAGCCGCTGAAGCACGCTACGAAGAAAAACGTAGCGGTGATGACCGGTTCCGCAGCAAAAAGCGATGGCTGCACCAGTTGGGTTATCGACTGGTTGGCCTCGGCAAGCTGCCGGCGGATAGCGCTGCGACCACAGTTATTCCATGTGTCCGAGGACATGTTGACCCGGCTGAATTTGAAAATCCCAGCGTGTCCCACCACAACGCTGTTGCCTTTGAGCGGGGTGTGGATGGCATCCGCGGCGCGCAGGGTCTCGTCGAACGCTTCATTCATGAAAAACGCTCGCATCTGACCCAACGCATTCTTACGATGGTTCTCGTCCATCTCCTTTGTCGCTTCATGGGCGCGCACTGCACCGACCTCGCAGGCGTCTTCAACGCCCATGATCAAGTCGCGCGGAACGTGCTGGATCAGCAACTCGGGAATGGTAAAGCTGCGGGGTTTAATCATTGAGCGACTCTCTGGTTTCGAGTAGCGAGATTATAGCCTTAAAAAATTTCGTGTGAATAGGTGTGAGGCCATTCTTGTTGAGAGAAAAGAGGGTTTATCGCCGATGGCCAGTCTGCGATGAGGCGCAGAGTCATGAAAGGCGTTGGCCTTGGTGTTTTTCTCCCGGAACGAGGGGCTGGCAGTCAGTGCGGGTTTGCGGGAGAAGGAGTGGTGGAGGAGATATCGCTCGGCTACAGTGCGTGCCGCTTGGCTAAGGGAGGGCCAGTGAACCGTCCCGGCTTATCTAGACACTTGATGACCGCTATTGGCCGTTTTCTGCCTGTGGTGACCGGCTGACCGGTGCATGTCGGTAGTGCGTCGGTCTCCGGGCTTCGCTCTATAATCGCTCTATAATCGCTGTATAATCCCCTATAAACCTTATTCGTAAGCGTCCGGGCCGTGCAGAAGTGGCGTTTCACCGGTCAGTACCCGGGCAGTTTGAGCGGGCCGTATGCGTCCGGGCATCCCATCTTGCGCAACTAAACCGGTTGCCACCGATGCGGTAGCAACTCGTCAATCTAACTTGCCCGCTGCGTCGGCAACCGCGTAAGGACGTACTTCAAATAAGCATATGGATCATGTCCGTTTAGACGCGCCGACTGAATCAAGCTCATGATCACGGCAGCCCGTTTGCCGCTACGCAGCGAACACAGCTACGCTGCCATCTACATTCAGCAACACTAGTCTTGGGATGACACGGAGATTTGCCGAAAGCAGGCGTTCTCGAATCCGCTTCTGGCCGAACTCTGTCGTTGCTGGCCGGCAGCTATGGACCGAGACTGTGTAAAAACGCTTTGCCAAAATTGAAGTGTGCGCGTCTACGTTAAATCTGAAATTTATCGGCACGTCAGCAGATGTGGATTTCGCGTAGAAGAGCGATTTGCAGTCCGATTTTGAGTACCTGTCGCGCTGAAAAACGTTTTCACACAGCCTCCGTCGACTGCTGCCCTTCGTGACTGACAGCAATTGACCATTCAGATCAGAAAGCCCCCGCAGATTGGAAATGCACTCGTCTTGCTCAGGGGTACGGTCGTATCTCCGGATGTCAACCCGCGGCGAGGCTATCCTCAATTTCAACTTGGCCTTCTTCCCCCGCGCAACAGCAAAGGCTTTACCTTTGCGTGTTTTTCCCGAGGCATCTGGCTTCGGTACCGCTGGTTTGGTTGCTACAGCAATTTTCGCTGTCGCAGTTTTTGGCAACACCCGCAGCGGGTTTGGTGAAGTTTGGAGCCGACTGGTTTGCTGCAATCGGCTGCACGGTGAGTTCTACCCCTACCGCCCTCAACAGCTTCTTGACGGTCTCAAAGCGAATTTTTGCGCCGCCTTTAAACGATTTATAAAGGCTCTCTCGATTAACTCCCGCTTCTTGGGCAACCTTGTTCACGCCTTGGGCTTTGGCGACCTCGGCGAGCGCTTTCATGAGCATTTGCGGGTCTTGAGCCTTTATACTTTCAGCAAGATAAGCGCTGATGGTTTCCGGGCTGTCGAGGAAGCGCGAAGCTTCGTAGAGGCTGGTACCGGAAGTATCAAGGTCGAGGATCAGCATTTCCTCAGGACTAAATTTCGATTTGTTCATCTCATTTAACTCTCAGGTGAAAAGGATCTCTTTTGCCTGCTCGATTCCTCTCTTTTGGTCGGTTTTATCACTTCCCCAAAGCACTAGGTAAGCAGTCTGGCCAGCGCGAAACGCTGTAACCTGGGTCGACAAAAACACGCATTTCGCTCACGCCGTCACCTACAGGCTCGCAATCTCCAAAATTGTCTTCCCGGGCTCGGTCCAATCGCGACAGAACAGCCGCCTTTCCCGCCCCCCTTCACACCGTCAAGCCATGTATCGAACTCGGGCGCCTTGCTGATCCATTACTTATAGTATCATTTGTAGCCTACTAGCTACACCGTGTTGACGCTAGTCAAGTACAGAGCCAAGTGAAATCTGGCAAAAAAGCCTCCTTCAACGCACACATGCATTCCTGTGCAAAATCTAAAGATTTCGCGGAGCCAACGTCCAACGCTTTGCAGTTACGGCGTCCCAGAATGACAGCACTCTGGAGATCGATCGCCAGCGCGGTCGGTCGATTTTGACAGCCCTTTTCCCGCTGCTTGAGCGTCCCTGTCGATTGTCGATTCCTATGACAGCATTTTGAACCAACCAAAAGCGGGCACTGGCCTTGTGCATTAACTGCATGCACTCAAGGCTGAAGATGGAAAGTGGAGGGTAATCGGTTGAAGAGAAACGGCTGCTGCAAACCAATTTTTTGAAGCGTTAACCTCGATGGTTTATCGATCAAATAAACGGTTTACACAGGGTTTAAACATTTCGTCAGCGACCGCTCCGGCGCCACCACCAACACGGTCGGCCTACCATTCTCAGCTCACCGACTGTGGCGGCTTGCCGCTCGACAATTGGCGAAGCAATACCGCCGATATCATCCTCGAGTCAGTGGCGGGAATGCACCCATGCCCCTCCCGCCAGCTCATCCCCTTGGGCCCTCCGTGCGCTCAACGCGCCCAATTGCCGAAGGGCGCATCAGCCTCAATGTAGCGCGTCGCCGACTGCACATCGCGCCAGCCGACATACTCCATCAACGCCTTGCTGCTCCATTGGTTGCGACTGGCCCAGGTGGCAAAGCCGCGGCGCAACGAATGCGCGGTGTAACCCTCGCCAGCTTCACCGCTGCGCACAAACGCCAGACGCAAAATACGCGAGAGGCTGTTCGGATTGACCCGCTCCTCCGCTAAATGGCCCCAACGGTCAATAGAGCGAAACACTGGCCCGTGGTGGAGGCCACTGACCAAGAGCCACTGCTGATAGGCGTCCACTGGGCATAATCGCTTCAGTGCCGGGAGCACCAGGGTACGGCCGCGATGGTCGCGATCGGTCTTGCTGCTGGCGAGGAAAATCTCCAGCGCTTGCCCTTCGCGCAACTGGATATGCTCGACCCGCAGTCGGCACAATTCGTCTCCGCGCAGCGCACGCCAAAAACCCATCAGGATCAACGCCTTGTCCCGCGCCGCACGCAGCCGCACCGCCCCTTGTTCAAAGGTCAACTGCAGATCCAAGCCCTCAATGCACGCTTCCAGCCTCTGTAACTGCAGCGCTTCGGCCTGCTTGATCGGTTGCGGATGCAGCGCATGAATGCCGCGCAGCACATCACGCACCCGCGACGCCTTGGTCGGGTCATCGAAGCCGTGCTGCTGATGCCACTGCGCCAAAGCCGCCAGGTGCGTGCGCAAGGTGTTGCTGGATAACTGGGCACCATAAGCCGCTAGGTAGCGCACCACGCTTTCACTGGAGGCCGGCAACACCCCGCCCCACTCCGCTTCAAAGTGTTCAACGGCTTGTGCATAGCGGCGCCGCGTACTGTCGCGGCGCGCCGCTAGCAGGTACCGCTCGGCTGAATCGCTCATCCCACCTCCCGCATACCGCGATTTCGGGACCCGGCATCGAAAAAGGCTTGTCACGTTCAAGAAATCCTGATTCTCAAACGCCAGTTCGTCCGATTTTGTTCACAGTCCTGTGTAGTGTGTTAGGTGTAATCACATACCCTGTAAAACAGTACGAAATAATCTGCGTACGGCTCCGAATTGGAGTAACCCTTATGGCCCGTGCAGGCATCAACAAGGCCCTGGTGCAGGACGCGTGTGACGCCTTGCGCGCACGCGGCGTACATCCCAGCATCGACGCCGTCCGCGTCGAATTGGGTAACACCGGCTCCAAAAGCACCATTCAACGCTATCTCAAAGAACTTTCGGAGTGCGACCCCAGTGCTCGTGCCGTCAATCTGAGTGACGAGTTGTTGAAGTACATCAGCAGTCTAGCCGAGCGCTTAACTGAGCACGCCTTGGCGGCCGTGGCCGAAGACCGGGCACGCCTGCAACGCCAACAAGAAGGACTGGTTCGCCAACGCGTCGCCGAACAGGCGCGCCTTGAACAGCTGCAGTTGGCCCACACCACGGCACTGACTGAACGCCGCGAAGGGTTGGAGCGCGAGCGCGCGTTGAGCGAGCGACTGCACGAGGCCGAAGGCGAACGCCAACGCCTGCGCGAGGCCGAGCACAGCTCAGACCGGCTGCTGGAGGAGCGTGCCACTCAGATCCTGTCTCTCGAAGACAAGCATCGACATGCTCGTGCCGCCCTCAAACACTATCGCCAACAACAAGCGGAACAGCGCGAACACGAGTTGCGTCAACATGAAGTGCAACTGCAACAGTTACAGCAGGAACGCCGTACCCTACTGGGGCAAGTGCTGGCCAAGCAGGAGGAAGCCGGCCAGATGTATCGTGACTTGGAACGCTTGAACGGCGAACAACGGCAACAACAGCAGCAAACCCGGGCCTGCGAGCGCGAACTGCAAGAGCTACGGCTGCAACTTCAAGTGTGTGTGACGAGCCAACAAACGGACCAGCGGCACATCCAGGCTTTGTTCGCCGAGCGAGCGGCATTACACGAAAAAGCCAAGCGCTATTTACTTATGCATCGACAGGATTCAAGAAGTCTTCGCAAGGCATCCGAGCAAATTAAGGCGCTCCAACTTCAATTGGCTGAGGAGTGCGGTAAGGCTCCCCGCGCCTGAAAACAAGCAGTTGTGGTAGACGATCAACGACCCTTCGCGCTTGCCCACGACCGGAACTCACGTAAGGATTTACATCTCTTGAAGCCACCTCTCACGCTTTATCCGAATTTTCGTCTGCACGAAATCCTGCCCACCTGGCAGAAACGTTGATGAAACCAGCCTGCAAAATTTGTAGGCGGTTAAGATTCAATAGTTAATTGGTTCAGGTATGGAAAGCCCACCTCGCCTAGAATAGGCGACTCCTCACGTGCAGCCACTCAGCTAACCAGAAGACTTGGATTAGGAGGATAACCAACGTTCAATAAAAAAGGCGGATGACGGCGCATAGCGTGATAGAAACGACGCAAAATAGGGAAATGAAATATGGATACATGCTCGCCTGCTGCGAGCGACAGCGTATCAATCAAATGTTTTCGTTCATCGTCACGCAGTTTCTGAACAAGCCTGGAAAACTTAGCCGCACTTTGATTAGAAGACACCAAACCCACCAAACGAGCGGTATCGATCCAGGCACCCCATGCCGCTATCAATGCATCGAATTCCGCATATGTTTTTGGCCAACCTCCACCTGCCAACTTCAGGCTTCCCGGCGAATCCAACTCGAGTATCTCGCTGATCAGGTCGAACAGTATATATTTAACGTATCCCACCGACGTCAAATGACACGTTACTGCAAAGAGCGTCGGCAAATACAAAAAGCATTCACGTCTTAGGCGCTCCTTATGACAACCTGCGCTGTGAATCAGCATTAGTAAAAATGCCAAGTCCACGTCCACGTGCCAGAACTTAGGGAGGTATTTGAAAAAGAGAGTGGTTTCACCGTAGGGAATCTCACCACCATCCTCTGTATAAATCAACGCCTCCCAACCTTCAGGACTAACCCAATTAGTATTTAACGCGAAATAGAGTGGATGCCGGATCCAGTGTTTTACCTCCGGACAGAACTCCTGAATTTATCTAATCGTTCCGGGAAGGCAGCGAGCCGTCCAGATACTTACCGAACATTTTATCGCGAAACGAATATTTAGGAACGCCAGAGGCGACTTCAAACCAGCGGGTCAACCCAGGTCCCGTATGGCTCACCTGTACCAAATCAGCAAGCCCGTGGGCAATAAGCATGCCACGAAAGTGTTGACACTTTGAACTCTGTGGCCTGGCCATAGGCCCTCTCCCGAACCCGATCAGTGGCGGCAGGCCGATTAGCATACTCCGAAGGCACAATACCTGTGCGAACAGTGCCACTGTTTCAAAATTTGATCGACCTCCCTCATGTGCTCCATTCGAATCCCCTGAGCTAGAGCGATATAACCAAAAACAAAATACACGTTTTAAGGGGTTAGTTTTTTTTAAACCCCAGGTGTAGCGTTGCTTATATCCAACACCCCAAAACCGATCGCGAACGGTCAATGAAAAAAGTGCCCAAGAGCGGATTGGATATCGCCAAATATTATAAATATGCGCCGTCTGCTACCTGCGCATTTCGTCATAAAGCCGGCTTCGCCTCCAGATGCCCATGTTCGGCCGTCTCGAACTGCTATCGATCCTCGAAACAGTTATTTTTTGAAGGAGGCAACCCATGCTAAATCGTGAGTGGAGACCAGAAGATGGAGAACCGGTCAGGAGTTTCAGCCGCGCCCACTTTGGCAAACACATTGTCCTATTTCCGTCGCAAAAAAATAACAAACAAATCATCTGCGAGAGCCGCCACGAAGCCGCTTATTGCATTTACTTGGAGACTGATAAAGACGTCAAAAGCTATTTCTTTCAGCCCGTAACGGCTGAGATTCGTTTGGGCAGAAAAAAAACTCATTACACCCCCGATTTTTTTGTCCGCTGCCACTGCCACGAGGATTACTTTGCAGAGGTCAAACCCAGCTTTGATGTGTGCCCACAAGAGTATGTGGACGTTTTACAAGCATTTGAAACAATGGCTAAAAAACTAAAATATGGCTTTCGGAAAGTGGATGACCGACAAATCCAACAAAAGCCAAAACACTTTAATTTAAAAACATTGTACCTCCGCTCTTTGCACACCTCCGACAAACAATACAATTACTTCATTGAACTAATCCGTAATATCTTGCCTCTTACCCTTGGCGAGCTACTTCATCAGCCGACCGCGCCTCCGATGGCTGTAGTTGCCAAGGCAATCCTACGAGGTGACATATGGATGGACCTCAATAAACCGTTGAGCCTATGCACACTCTTACGCATCGAGGCCTCAGTATGAATATTAACTCCCCTGTCAGTCCCGGTGCCCAATACCTTGTGTACCAAGATCTGCATGAAGTGGTATCCGTAGATCCCACACAGATATCACTACGGTCCATTCAACATAAACGTTTTGTGTATATTCCACACGACACGTTTCGCGTATTACAAATCAACGGGGAAGTTATCCTTCATCAACTGGCCCCCATTGACAAATCACTTGCTTCCATCCTGACCAACTTAGACACTGAGCAATCAAAGGCATTACAGCGAGACATGTACTATTTACGGGGCATTGGTAAAAAATTTCAGGGCACATTACCGCGCGCACAAACTATCGAGGCAATTAAGTTATTAGCGGCCAGCCGTGGCGACTCGAAACCACCCGGTTACACCACACTATATAATAAGTTCCGGCGCTACAAGGCAGCAAACTATAACCCCTAGCGTTGCTAAAAAAACCCAGCCATCGCCCTCGGGCAAACAACTTGGCGAAGAAGTCCACGCCATCATTAGAGAGCACATCCACACTTTCTACTTAAAGCGGCCTCACCCCAGTGTGAAAATACTGCATGGATTTATAAAAACGCACATCGAACATGAAAACAACACTCGCATGCTGACTAACGCCCCACTCCTAAATAGCCCCTCAAAGAGTTCGGTGCATCGAGCCATAAATAAAATCAACCGATATTTGTTGGACCTTAAACATCACGGCAAAAAATTTGCGGACAACGCTCATAAATTTGGATTAAAACATGCACCTTCGCTCACCCTCTTGGCGCAGATTCAAGGCGACTCGCACCTGGTTAATCTTGAACTGATCGACGATGAGGGTAATAACCTGGGGCGACCTTGGTTGTTCGTGTTAATCGAAATAATGACTCGCTGCATTATCGGCTGGGAGTTGTCGTTTACGCCCCCCTGTGCGGAAAAAGCCCTCCGTGCCTTTCGTATGTCCCTTGAGGTTTCCGAAGACAATCAGCCGGGTGGACGTTCGGAGGAAGTAGGATTAGACAATGGGGTAGAAACCGCCAATCCAGCCATCCAAAATTTGGCCAACATCGTTGGCTTTGAACTGACCTACGGCCCACCTGGTTGCCCAGATGTAAAAGCCCAGATCGAGCGTTTCTTTGGGACGCTGAACACTGGATTGATCCATATGATCCCAGGTACTACTTACTCAAATCCACAAGAACGGGGCGATTACAACTCAAAAAAAAAGCCTGTCTAACTATTGAGCAATTAAATGAGAAGTTTGCACGATGGATTAAAGATGTCTATCACGAACTACCACATTCCGGACTCGATCAATCTCCGCGCATGGCATGGGAGGCTGCAATGGAACACCAATTACCGCCAGAGCGGTATTCTAAAAACGATATGGACGAACTATGTAGAAGTTTGACTTTTCGCAGAGTCCGGAATGGCGTGGTGCGCCTTCTCGGTTTAAGCTGGACAGGGCCATCACTATCGGAAATCGCTCACCGCTTAAAACCCAATCAAAAAGCGTTGGTCCATTATGACAGCAGTGACTTGTCAAAAGTCTGGGTTGCCCACCCAGACCGCCCCACCGAACAAGTTGAAGCTTTTGCTACCGATCCAAACTATCAAAATCATTTGACGCTATTTGAACACGAGTTGGTACAAGCCGAACTGAAAAAAAAACGTCAATGCTATTCTGAGGCTCACGCGCGACAGGCCCTTTTAGAAATCCACACAGAAATTCAGGAAATCTACGAACAACAAAAAAATCGTTCTGGATACAAAAAAAGCAAAACTAACAAAAAATCAGAAAAAAAAGCACTGAAAAATAAACGCTTAAAAAACACTCACAACAATTCGGTATCACAAGCCTCCCTGTCAGTAGGAAAATCTGAAAGGGCAATTACTCCATTGGAAGATCTTCCACCGCCTATAACCTATCCAGTAGTGAAGCTCATAAACAAGGGCAACCAACATGAGTGAAAATATCGACGAAAAACTTAACGCCTTCGCTAAGATTGTAGTCTTATTCCCCTCGTATGAGAAGGCAATAAAAAAAATATTACACAGCGTACACACATCAACGGTTCGTGGAGCACCCAGCAGTGTATTACTCTTGGGCAATTCTGGCACGGGAAAATCAACAATATGCGGGCACTTATTGAATATAATTGGGCAACCCATTGACACCCTTGAAACACATGGCGAATTTCAAAAGGTCCCTGTACTTCTTTGCCCTATCCCCGCCGACTGCACGATTAACAGATTATCAGTTAAAATTCTAGACCAACTTGGAGGCATCGCAAAGAACACCCGAGACCAAATACTTGAATCTCGCATAATCGCTAGACTCAAAACATGCCAAGTCGAGGTCATAATCTTTGATGAGTTTCATCACCTTCTTGAAAAAGGAGCAGACAAGTCCCGCGAGAAATTGTGTAACTGGGTAAAAAATCTCATGAACAGCACGCTTATCCCAATCATTTTGGCCGGCACGCCAAGCTGTGAGGAAATCATAGATAAGCATCCACAACTGGCAAGACGCTACCCGTACCGAGTTCGCCTAAAAAACCTTGGGTACAACTCAGAATTCAAGGCACTTTTCACTACCTTAATTGGTGAAATGGTAAAAATTGGCACACTCCGCACAGATTCTTTCATCATGGGAGAACAGGCCCTCAGAACATTCTATGTCATCAGTGGCGGCAATTTAGATGCACTTTGCATTTTACTGTTAGAGATTTTTCAACGATCACTGAACAACCCAGAAAATACCATAACACGAGAAGACTGCGTCGACGCCTTTGATGAGTTAGACATCCCTTGTTGCTTTCCCACGCAGGACAATCCGTTCACCCTGGACTCACATGCAATTCACAACTTGATGAGTAAGTCACCATGCTGAGGCCTTTATGCTTTGTGGCCAATCCGTTTTTTGAGGAAAGCCCAAGCAGCGTACTAACGAGGACCGCCTTGCATAATGGATACTCCTCAATTCTCAACATGAGCGCAGACCTCCAAATTACAGAACGCACTATGGGGGAATGGATCCTAAATGACGGCATGATGTGTGCGACGTTTTGCAAGGCAGCGCCCAACCTTCAACAAGAGTTGAAAGAATGTTTTTACTTTCAATCCCAAAAGCCATTAGGCAGATCAGATGACGTCATTGTCCAGGGAATGCGTGTGCCCTGGATGATGTTAAGGCGACCACAAGTGTTTTGCCCAATGTGTCTTGAAGAGGGTTACACACGCTACATCCAAGATATCGCTGATTTTAAGTATTGTCCCTACCATGCTGCAGAATACTTAAGGAATTGCCCGGCGTGTCAACGCCCCTACAAATGGCGAAACTCAATTGATAGCTTGTGCCGATGTGGCTACGATTTTCGAAAATCGCCCGTCACCTTAGGTGATAACAGTTCAGCAATCCAATTGCTTCAATTATTCCGCACGCAGAATCAAGAGATATTCAACAGAACGATCGCAGCATTAAAATGCTTAAAGCCCCGCAATCTTGACACCATGCGCAACTTTGACTTCATGGCCCCAGCATTGCAAATCGGCTTTAAAAGTGAGGAAACTTTACACCACATTTTAACTGGTGACCTCGAAACCTATAAACAGCTGCATCCGATAGCGATATTTCACCCTTGGCTTACATCTGAAAACGAATGGATGCAGGCAACTGCCAGCGAGTTATACTCACAACTTCGGTGGGAAAAGAGGCTATGCGCGACTGATTGTTGCTGCAGACAACTTGGTCTCACCTCCTCTTTCTTTCACAAAAATCTTTCAATGTCAGCCACCGTCTTATCTGAAGCCGTTACTGGTGGGAAATTAAAAAAAACCCATTCTGGAGTTTTAAACTACTACTCATCCCAAAACATGTGTGACTTCGTGGATGGCCAACTTGAAAAAATAAAAATAAAAGCCAAGAATAAAAATGGCTATAGGGCCAGATTTCATCATTTGAGCGACGTCGTAAATATACTACACATCCCCAACAACCCGCTGAAAGCCCTAATAAAAATCGGACTGCTCGGGCAAACAAAAAAATTGAACAAAAGGGTCACACTCATATCAAAAAAGCAAACAAAAACCTTCAACTCAATTTACATAAGCAGCGCGGCACTGGCTATAGAGCTCTCTCTTACAGCCAGGCAATTTACAATGAAAAAAATAATAAAAAGCCTTAACATCGAATCCATCGAAATCAGTGTTCTCACACGTGACAAAACAAATATTTACCCAAGAAAACTATTAACACCCGAGATCAAAAACCAGATAATTGTTCTAACCAAATCAATTACCCGTCAAAAGACAAAAAAAACCATTAGACTAAGGGTGCAGAGCATTGCAAAACAACTAAGTGTAAAAATCTCTACAGCATCCTGCATGATAAAAAACCCGCAGCATTTTGTAAAAAATATAGCTCACATACAGCATCTCCCTAACGACGACCAGCCAACCGCATTATTGAAAGAATTTAAAAAATGGCGTGACAGCCATTATACCATACCTGAAATAACTAAACTGTTACACACTACACCAAGAGAATTCAACATTCGATTCTTCAGAAAAAAGCCAGCATGCCTTGAGAACATCCTTCAAGAGACGTTTTATGATAAGACCATATTAAATAAAATACGTATCAACACTGAAAAATATGTCAATATACTAAATGCCTGCTCCCTTGGTAATTTCTCCGAAAGCCAAATAACTAGAATGGTTAAAGCCGGATTAATTCGGAAACTTCGGTGTACGAACCATACACTTTCAAGTTGTATTCTGCTGTATTACACCTCGGACATCTTAGCCTGCAAGCACGGCCTCCGCAACGCTCGAAATATACTTTTATAACTTCCCTCATTTGCATCTACCAGGCCAAAATTTCCCGCACTCTGATGATGGGACGAGGCGCATTTACGCCTCATAATCAGACGCCCCTTATAAGCACACCGCATAACTTATCCGATTCAATCTCGACTCAGAGAATATAAAAATTCGCTTCAAAATGAAAAAAACGTCAACAAATTCACAATTTGCTGACACTGAAATTCAAACTAATGACACCAATAATTAAGCAACTGCTCTAGAGCGTTGGCCAAGTTCACAATTTAATGAGACTGGTCGCTAGGATTGGTTCACGGATCTGAATCTATCACGGAGCTTGTCATCACCATGAACCAACCCGCTAACGATCTGCCTGATATGCAAATCGACACGTCCCTCACCTCCCCTCAGGGATCGGCCGCCGCTCAGCGCGCACTGGACTACTACCTGAAACCGGCTGGTTCAGAGGAACAGGTCGAGTCACGTTTCTTTGATGTAAACCGTAATATCAGCAGCGAGGAGGCGCTGGTCCATGCCTCGGACCTGCTGCGTTGCGCTGCTGCAACAGCGCACGAGTCAGCCAATCATTTGCATGGGGCAAGTCGGGACCTGGCGTTTTCGACGGTGCATATGATCGACATGGCCAAAGCCATGGTGGATCGATCATTGGAAAGACATCAGAACGGTTGAAGCGAGGGTGTAAAAAGAGAGGACTGGAAAGAGTTTTCCAATCGCGCAGATAAAATCAATTGACTTGCAAACGAGAATGATTATTATTGCATCAGCTGGTCGCGAGATCAGTCGATGGACCAAGGGACCTTAGGTCGGTCTCCTGGACTATCTCCTCATCAGGCTAATCACGGTTTTTGACCCGGCTTTTTGCCGGGTCTTTTTTTGCCAGTTTTCTGGCTTATGGCTTCAGGCTAATGAAGTCTGTAGGTGCCGCAAATTCGATGGCGCGGATGATATCAAAAGAATATTTGTTGGCAAGAGAAGCCTTTGAACATTGGGGCAAAGTAATGCCAAATAGCACTTGAGAGTCAATCGCACAATCTCTAAGCTGCGTCGGCGTCAAGGACGACGCCCCCCCCGTTTCAAGCCCATATTCCCGTCATCCGCTCTGCACGTCCTGGCGATCATCGATCGCAAAGTCCTCAGAAATCAGCCCACCACAGTAAGCCACGAACCAAATCTTCGGCATGGCGGGTGAACCGATTTATCTGCGCTCCTAACCCCCTTCTCTTGCGTGTAAAGTAGCCGCCATAAAAACTTTAATCAGGAACCCTGACCGTGGCTAAAACTCTCGACATCACTGCCAACTTCGACAGCGGCAACATCCAGGTGATCGATGTCAGCGACCCGCTCAAGCCGCTGCTGGCCATGCGACCCGATACCAAAAGCAACCACTTTCAATGGTTCCACTTCAAGGCCAGCGGCCTGCACGTCGGCCAGGAGCACTGGTTTCGTCTGAACAACGCCAGCCAGTCTTCGTACAACAAAGCCTGGGATGGTTATCAGGCGGTGGCTTCCTACGATCACGTCAACTGGTTCCGCGTACCGACCATCTTCGAAGGCGACTGCCTGCGCTTCTGCCTCGAAACCACGCAAACCCATGCCTGGTTCGCCTACTTCGAACCCTACAGCCGTGGCCGCCACGACTGGCTGATCGAGCAGGCACTGACCAAGGCCGGCACCGAGCTGCTGGCCACCGGCAAGAGCGTTGAAGGCCGTGACATTCAACTGCTGCGTAAAGGCACCGGTGCCGACGGCCGCCGCAAGGTATGGATCATTGCCCAGCAACATCCGGGCGAGCACATGGCCGAGTGGTTCATGGAAGGCGTGATCGAACGCCTGGAAAAACACGATGACCCGGTGCTCAACAAACTGCTGGCCAGCGCCGACCTGTACCTAGTGCCGAATATGAACCCGGACGGCGCTTTCCACGGCCACCTGCGCACCAACGCCATGGGCCAGGACTTGAACCGCGCCTGGCAGAGCGCCAGCGAGGAGATCAGCCCGGAAGTCTTTTTCGTACAGCAGCAGATGGAAAAGTACGGCGTCGACCTGTTCCTCGACATCCACGGCGATGAAGAAATCCCCTACGTATTCACCGCCGGTTGCGAAGGCAATCCGGGTTACACGCCGCGGATCGCAGAACTCGAAGAACACTTCCGCAGCCATCTGAAGCACCTGACCAAGGACTTCCAGACCAAGCATGGCTATACCCGTGACGAGCCGGGCAAGGCGAATATGACCCTGGCCTGCAACAGCGTCGGGCAGAAATTCGACTGCTTGTCGCTGACTTTGGAAATGCCGTTCAAGGACAACAATGATGCACCGAATGCGCTGACAGGATGGTCAGGGAAGCGTTCGAAGCAGTTGGGCAAGGATGTGTTGACGACGGTGACGGATATGATTGGGACTTTACGCTAGCACAAGTTTAAAACATGGCCTCAAGGAGGCCATGTCCGTTGCAGTTAATCAAATGCTACTTCGGTACCACAATTTCTAAATACACACTTCTTTTAGAAAGTGTGCCTTTCGCATCAACGCCTTCGACGCTATATCTCCCGGTGGTCGCTTGACGGCCTTCTAGCAGAAAGTTTGGGTTGACCGAAGTAGCAACTACCGGTGGAAGTCCCAACGTCTTTATTATTTTATACTCAACTGCATCAGGTATCGGCGCCCAAGAAAACTGAATGCTGCCTTTACCTGGAATTCCTTTGAAGTTTTCAGGTGCTAACTCTTGAAACTGGGGTTTTGGTGGATAAGGCGGCTCATAAGAGGCCATGCGGTATTTTTGCTCTGTCCACTTTCTTGCCATATCGGCATCAGCCCAATTACCCTGGACGGGATCACCAGGCTCCCAGCCTATCAATCCTGAATAATACATTTGCTTGTCCAAACATTGAGCACTTTTCATATATCCGTTTGCATAGCCCCGACGATCGCCAGCGCAATGAAGGCCACCGACGTTGTGGCCGATTTCATGAGGAAAAATCCACCTACGTGCAACCGAACTGATGGAGATTCTTCCAGGCATGAACGCTTTTCCCCTTGGATAGCCACAACATACATAAGAATCAGTTTCAACGAATAGGGCTATAAGGTCTGCCCCGTTATCTTTTGCCGCTTTGCCAAACAACCCTCGCATTTGCCCTAATGTTCCGCCAGTCACTTTAAGGCTCTCTTCATGAATTACAGTCTTGGCCAACCTCAGGGAAATGTCGTTAATCCGGGCGTTTCGAAGTGACAAATTTACAGTTTCCAATCTTGCTCGAGCATCAGCGTTAAGATCTCGATCAACAACCAAGGAATTAACCGCGCTTCGGGCATAGACCGCTAACACGTCAATAACTACAGGAGCACGTGGCGATACTGTTTTATCTTCCGGTGAGGTCGAGAACTTCACTTCACCCTCTTCGCCCCCCTCGACAACATCATCTCGCAAGGGTTCATCATCGTCTGGCGGTGAGGGCACGAAGGTTCGTTCTCCGTTTTTAGTGAGCTTCACCACTCCATCTTTACCCGGGCCTCCAACGAAGGCAAAATGGCTCCCGTCCGGTGAGCGAACATCGATCAGATACCCCATTGAGTTATCTTTCATTCGCAAGTTTCCACTTACAACCTGATAACCATCACTGTCATAAGACGCCGACTGCTCAAATACTCCCGGCCCGATCAAGTCGGCGTACAACTCTACGGGTGTCTTACCGGCAAAATTCTCGATTACTCGTGTTTCCATCTCCCCAGGATCAGACGGCGGGTGTGTACACCCAACAAGTAACCCCGCCAGCGAAACACTGCAAGCCGCAGGTACAATCCATCGCCCCCACTTCAGATCTGAAATCTTGAACATAGCGTTTCTCCAGAAATGGCACATTCAATGTTGATCGACTGGTCCCATCCGGAGCCACTGCAGTCTTTGAACATTAAACGTACTATTTCCGGAAAGCGTAACTGCAAAGTTGACAGGTTGACAAACTGGTTTCAGGTTGAAAGCAAGTGCATTTTTTGTATCGGATCAATCACGATCCTTCCCCCGCAACATACTCTCCAACACCCCATCACGACGCACCCAACCGTGAAACAACGCCGCCGCCAAATGCAACAGCACCGTCAAAAACAGCAAATACGCCAGATACCCATGAGCCTTGCGCAGGAACGCAAACACCTGCGCATTCGCCGGCACAATCGACGGCAACTGCAACGAAGTGCTGAGCATCACTGGTTCGCCCGACGCCGAAATCATCGCCCAACCGAGCAACGGCAAAATCAGCATCAAGGCATACAGCAACACATGCGACGCCTTGGCTGCCAGCGCTTGCCAACCCGGCAGGTCCGCCGGCAATGGCGGTTGCCGGGTAGAAAAACGCACGGCCAGGCGCACGATCACCAGCAACAGAATCGCAACGCCCAAGGGCTTGTGCAGGTGGATCAGCCATTCATGGCGTTCGGACACCGAGGCGACCATGCCTGCGCCTATAAACAGCATGGCGACGATCATCAACGCCATCAGCCAGTGCAGCAGGCGCGCCAGGGGAGCGAAATGATTGGGTTGAGTGCTCATTGCTGGGCCTCCTGTTTGGCGGCGGGCAATTGGCTGACTTCGCTGGTGCGACGCAGGTAGGAATTGGCGTAACCGGCTGAACGAGCGGCGAGTAACGGGT
Organism: Pseudomonas sp. ERMR1:02; assembly: GCF_002277815.1. Classification (GTDB taxonomy): domain Bacteria; phylum Pseudomonadota; class Gammaproteobacteria; order Pseudomonadales; family Pseudomonadaceae; genus Aquipseudomonas. The sequence goes on along the minus strand of NZ_NKJI01000014.1, from coordinate 76,415 downwards.
CGTCGGAGCCTTCGATGCCGGCAGGCAGCACCAGCGGGTCGTAGTTGATGTCGCGGCACTCACCGTTGAGTTGTGGCTGAGTTTTTTCCACCACCAGCGTGCCGGCATTCAACACCTTGCGCCCCTCGGGCCAGGCCTTGCTGGCGTCGTTGACCGGGTCGCCGGGGTTGGCCAGGGTGATGTTCAGTTGCCAGCGCAGAGGGCCTGCGGCTATGCGTTGCACCAGGTCTTTTTCGAGGAAATCGCCGCCCTCCGGTGCCGCGGCGCCCGGAGCGTCCTGTGCCACTGGCACCATGCTCCAGCGTACCGCTTGGCGCTGCCCGGCGGCGTTGACCAGATAAAACGCATTGACGCTGTTGTAGGTTTGCGTCACGTAACTGGCCGAGGGTTTGGCGGTCTTGATCCAGGCCAGGAACGGTGCAGCTTCCGGATGCGAGCCGAAGAACGCCGGCACCGCAGCGGGGTCCGGTTTACCGGTAGCGGGAACGGGCGACTGGGCCTGCTGCAATTGATAGAACGCCTCGGGTGTGCCCACCGGGAACATCGGCATGCTGTTCATCCCGGTGCGCCATTGCTGGCCGTTGGCCTGAGTGAAGCGCAACGCCAGGCTGCGGATCGGCACTGCGCTATCCGGCGCGTAGGGATTACCCGCCGGCAAGGCGAAACGACCGACCACCGGCGTGCGCGCCTCATTGAATACCTGCGCGGTGGAATAACTGCGTGCCTCGCCGCTGCTCTCAAAATGGCCGATCACGCACACGCCTTTGGCATGATTACGCCGGAATCCGGGATGCACGCCGTTGTTGGTCTCCAGCACATTGACCAGCTTTTTCGGCGTCAGGCGCTGTGGGTCAAAGGTGCCGTTGACGTAGGCAAAGGCCCCGGCCACTGCGGCGACGACCACGGCAATGCCCGCCAGACGCAACGTGAGGCTGGCGGCGCTCAAGGGTGGCCGGGTGGGCGGTGATGATCGATCTACCATGAAAGACTCCAGGGCCATCGGCCACAAGTGAGAAGAATCAGGCAGACGAACCGCACAACGGTTTATTCCTTCGTGCGGTATTTATTTTTTCAGGCGTGGAATAACCTCCAACGCCAAGCGTCTTCCTGGACCAAGCGTAGTACTGGCCGAAAATTCATGAACGATATCGACGAACAACTGAGAGAAATCATTCCCAGGTTGCGCCGCTTCGCCGTATCGCTGACGCGCAATTCCAGCAGCGCCGACGATCTGGTGCAGTCGTGCCTGGAGCGCGCGCTGTCGAGCTGGGGCGACAAACGGCCCGAAGGCGACTTACGCGCCTGGCTGTTTGCGATTTTGTATCGACAGTTTCTCGATGCGCACCGGCGCTCCCGTCGGTATGCGCGAATGCTCGAATTCTTTACCGGGCGCGATGATGCGCAGCCTTCGGTGGAGCGCACCGTGATCGCCCAATCGACCCTCAACGCCTTCGACCAACTGCCCACCGAACAGCGCGCACTATTGCTCTGGGTATCGGTAGAAGGCCTGAGTTACAAAGAGGTCGCCGAGATTCTCGACGTACCCACCGGCACCGTGATGTCCCGCCTGTCCCGGGCCCGCCAGGCCCTGCGCCAACTCAGCGATGGTGAAATCACCCGCCCTGCTCTGCGGAGACTCAAATGATCAGCATGCCCCAAGCGAGCGTGACCTGCACGCCTACGTCGACCACCAACTCAGCGAGGACGACCGACAGCTGGTGGAGACTTTTCTCGCCAGCAATCCGCAAATTTCCGCACAGGTTCGCGCCTGGCAACAGGACGCCCAGCAACTGCGCGCGGCCCTGAGTGGTGCCTTGCAGCAACCGGCCAATCCGGATCTCGATCCGGCACTGATTCGTCAGCGCCTGAAACGCCAATCCCGACGCCACCTCGCCAGCGCCGCGGTGTTGCTGATTGCCGTCAGCGTCGGCGGGTTCAGCGGTTGGCAGGCCCGGGAAATGACCCTCGCGAGCCCCCCGCTTCCGATGACCGACGCCCTGCAGGCCTATCGCCTGATTGCCCAGCAAGGGCTCCTGCCGGCCGACTATAAGACCCGCGATGACGGCGACATGCAGGACTGGCTCGACCGTTATTTCATCCAGGCCAATCGCTTGCCCGACCTTGCCGGCGCCGGATTCAAACCGGTGAGCGGGCGCTTGCTCAGCACCGAGCAAGGGCCGGCGGCGATGGTGGTTTATGAGGACCAGGGCGGACACAAGATCAGCTTCTACGTGCGTCCACCGGGACCGAAGAATTTCCTGTTGCCCAGGGGCAGTCGCAGTGATGGCGGGTTGCAGGCCGAGTATTGGTCAGGTGGCGGCTACAACTATGCGATGGTCAGCCCGACGGATACCCCGGCGGCGCAGATGCTCAGGCAGACCACACAGTTCTGACCACCCCCTGTAGGAGCTGGCTTGCCAGCGAAAGCGGTGGATCAGAAACACGTCTTTCGACTGGAAGGCCGCCTTGGCTGGCAAGCTTTTCTCCTACAGACTTTTCCCACCTCTGGTTACACTATGCCGCCGCGGCTCGGGGAGCCTGAAGATCACGGGGTGACATCACAGTGTCCGTTCGACCGCCTAACCGTTCGCGACTTACACCGCGCTGGCCATCGTTGCGCCGCCTCTTCGGCAGGGCATCGACGACGTCGACCAGCAGCGCCGCGAGTGGCCGGGTCATCCATGACTACTTTCACCACAAGGCCCATTCCCAGGGTTACACCCTCAGCCTCAGCCAGCAACGCGTGATCGAGTGCATGGCACAGTACGCCTCGACGCTGCTGGGTGCCGAGGCGAAAACCTTGCCGGGTCTTTACCTGCATGGCGCAGTGGGCCGCGGCAAGAGCTGGCTGCTCGACGGTTTCTTCCAGGCCATCCCCCTTGCGGAAAAACAGCGCCTGCACTTTCACGAGTTTTTTGCCAGGTTGCACCAGGGGATGTTCCGTCATCGCGATCAAGCCAATGCGCTGACGACCACCCTCGATGAATTGCTGTGCGATTGCCGGGTGCTGTGCTTCGACGAGTTCCACGTCCATGACATCGGCGATGCGATGCTGATCACGCGGCTGTTCAAGGCATTGTTCGGCCGTGGCATCCTGCTGCTGGTCACCTCCAATTACCCGCCGGAAGGCCTGTTGCCCAACCCGCTGTACCACGCGCGTTTCAAACCGGTGATCGACCTGATCAACACGCGCATGCAGGTGATGGAAGTCGGCGGGCCACACGACTACCGCAGTCAGGCCAGAACCCACGCGCAACAACTGTTTACCCAGGGCCAGTACGTCTGGCCCGGCACGCAGGCGCAGCGTCAGGCATTGAAACTGCTCGCCTTCGATGCGCCGGCCGTTGCCCTGACGGTCGGCACGCGCCATCTGTCTGCACGCTACTGCGAAGGACGCACCATCGGTTTTACCTTCAGCGATCTGTGCGACCACCCTACTGCGGTCATGGATTACCTGGAGCTGTGCCGGCGCTTCGATCACTGGATCATCGACGAACTGCCCAACCTGGCCGACTGTTCTATTGCCGCTCAGCAGCGCTTCATCAATCTGGTGGACGTTTTGTACGATCAGGACAAGCACCTGATATTGCTCGGCCAGCGCTCGTTGCGTGAAAGCCTGGGTGGCGATGCCATCGACCTGGCGCGAACGCGGAGTCGGTTGGGGCAGTTGGTGGAAGTGCGGGAACCCTAAGTTTTGTGGTGCGACTGCAACCGCTATCGCGAGCAGGCTCACTCCCACAGTTGACCGAGTTGTCTCAACGAACGCGGTTCAATGTAGGAGTGAGCCTGCTCGCGATGACGGCCTGACAGACAACACTTTTTTCCCGCTATCATGCCGCCCATTCCTTCGATCGATAGCGGACCCGTCCATGCACACCCTTGCACAACTACGCGCCGGCACGTTGACAGGCATCACTCGCCTGGACCTCAGCTGCGGCCTGACCGAGTTTCCCCGGGAAATCTTCGACCTGGCGGACACCCTGGAAGTGCTCAACCTCACCGGCAATGCCCTGAGCAGCCTGCCGGATGACCTGCATCGACTGACCCGTTTGCGCGTGTTGTTCTGCTCGGACAATCTGTTTACCGAACTGCCCGCTTGCGTAGGCCGCTGCACCGCACTGACCATGATTGGCTTCAAGGCCAACCGCATCGAACACGTACCCGGTGATGCGCTCCCCCCAATGCTGCGCTGGCTGATCCTCACCGATAATCGCATCGAGTCCCTGCCGACCGAACTGGGTGAGCGCCCGCACCTGCAAAAACTCATGCTGGCGGGAAATCGCTTGCAGGACTTGCCCGAGAGTCTACGCAACTGCCATCGACTCGAGTTGATCCGCATCGCCGCCAACTGCCTGACCGAGTTGCCTCAATGGCTGCTGTCGCTGCCGAGCCTGGCCTGGCTGGCCTACGCCGGAAATCCGCTGGAAACCGAAGCCGCCCTCGAAGCAACCGCAAGCATCCCTTGGCCGCAGCTGCGTCTGGAGCAGCAACTCGGTCAAGGCGCTTCGGGCGTGATCCATCGGGCCACATGGGTAAAACCTGACGAAACTGCCACAGCCGTTGCCATCAAGCTCTATAAAGGCGAAATGACCAGCGACGGCTCGCCGTTGCACGAAATGAACGCCTGCATCACCGCTGGCATTCACCCCAACCTGATCCGCGTTGAAGGGCAGATTGTCGATCATCCGCAACAAACCGCCGGGCTGGTCATGCAGTTGATCGAACCGGACTTTCGCAACCTCGCCGCGTTGCCGAGCCTGGCGTCCTGCAGCCGCGACGTCTACGCCGACGACACCCGTTTCAGTGCCGATGTCGCCCTGCGTATCGCCCGTGGCATCGCGTCGGTGGCCGGGCACCTGCACCACCAGGGCATCACCCACGGCGACCTCTATGGCCACAATATTTTGTGGAACGAACACGGCGATTGTCTGTTGGGCGACTTTGGCGCGGCGTCTTTCCATGCCACGGCGGACAGCCTTGAAAGCCGCGCACTGCAACGGATCGAAGTACGAGCGTTCGGGATTCTGCTAGGGGAATTGCTGGAGCGGATTGATGCGGGGTTGAGCGATGAGAGCCGTTTGCGGCTGCAAGCGTTGCAGCAGCGCTGCTATCAGCCGGATGTGCTGGCGCGGCCGGGGTTCAGCGAGATTGTTCGAGCGTTGGAAAATCTGTGACCGCTTCGCGGTCATTCGCGGGCAAGCCCGCTCCCACAGGTTCTTTGGTGTACACAACATTTGTGAACGACCGAGACCACTGTGGGAGCGGGCTTGCCCGCGATGAGGGTGTCACTGAAGAAACAGATTAACCCGCCAACCCGACAAACATGTCCTGCACATCGTCATGGTTATCGAGGCCTTCAAGGAAGGCTTCAACTTCAGCCATCTGCTCGTCGCTCAGGCCGCTGACCGGGTTTTTCGGCTGGTAGCCCAGCTTGGCCGACAACACAGTGAAACCTTGCTCTGGCAGGGCTTTCTGTACCGCATCAAGGTCGGTTGGCTCGGTCAGGAACAAGGTCGCGCCGTCTTCACCCGGCTCGAAATCCTGGGCGCCGGCTTCGATGGCGGCCATTTCCGGATCGGCATCCGGGGTGTCCGGCGAGGCTTCGATCATGCCGACATGGTTGAAATCCCAGGCCACTGAGCCGGAAGCGCCCAACTGGCCCTTGCGGAACGCAACGCGGATTTCAGCGACGGTGCGGTTGATATTGTCGGTCACGCACTCAACGATCAGCGGCACCTGATGCGGAGCAAAGCCTTCATAGGTCACACGATGGTATTGCACGGTTTCGCCCAGCAAACCCGCGCCTTTTTTGATGGCGCGATCCAGGGTTTCCTTGGGCATCGAAGCTTTCTTGGCCTGTTCAACCACCAGGCGCAGGTGTGCGTTGGTGGCGATATCAGCACCGTTGCGCGCAGCAATGGTGATTTCCTTCACCAGTTTGCCGAAGATCTTGCCCTTGGCATTGGATGCCGCTTCTTTGTGTTTAACCTTCCACTGTGCGCCCATTACTCACTCTCTTATCTGTGGCGCCGAGACATCTATTGGCCGACGCATGGCGCCAAGTTTATACGGCCTAAAGTTGGCAATCGACCAAAAATTCTCGCCACCAATCGACATCTTCACCAACCGTTGTAGGGCGATTCTGAAACTTCGATTTGCGATGACTACAAAGTGCTGTGGTTTCGTACCCTCTTCGCCCCGTAATCCATGACAGAAGCGCATTCGATGCACAACGACAAGGAAAGTCCCTTCACCCTGACCCTCCTCGACGACGACTTGAGTTTGCAGGTGGTGCAATTCAGCGGTCATGAGGCCCTCAATCAACCCTATCGATTCGACATCGAGGTGCTCGGCCTGGCCCCGGCCCTACCCCTCGAACGCTTTCTGCAACAACCGGTGCTTCTGAGCCTGGGGCACGGTCCGGGTATTCATGGCGTGCTGAACAGCGTCAGCCGCGAACATCGTGGGCCACGCCGGGTCGCCTACAAACTGGTGCTGGTGCCCGCACTGCAAGCGCTGGATCGATACCGATCCCGACGCGTCTTTGCGCACCTCAGCGTGCCGATGATCCTGCGCCAGTTGCTGGTGGAACATGACCTGCCCGACAGCAGCTATCGCTTTGAGCTGCCGACCGGGCACTATCCCCTGCGGCCATTTTGCATTCAGTACGACGAAACCGACCTGGCCCTGCTGCAACGGCTGTGCGAGGAAGAAGGCATTCACTATCACTTCGAACATTATCGCGACGCTCATGTTCTGGTTTTCGCCGAAGATTGCTTAAGTTTTCCGCAAGAACCGCTGATGATGCCATTCGATAGCGATGCGCCCGACGCAGGCAACCCACCGACAATCAGTGAATTGTTCCAGCGCCATGACGCGCCCTCTATGTCCCAGCGACCAGATACCAGAAACCGTGGTGCAGAGGGGCATGACGACAGAGCGGCCAATCACCCCTTTGCCCAGACAATGCCGCCCGTGCCCCGGCCCCCTATCGAACAGTGCCATCGCGACCAACTCGCCCGCCGGCATTTGGAGCGCCTGCGTTGCCAGCAGGTGCAAATCCACGGCCAAAGCAATCACGACCAATTGCGCAGCGCGAACATCGTGCAGGTGGCTGAACATCCGCGGCCGGGGTTCAACGATCAATGGTTGGTGACTGAGGTGCGGCATCAGGGGCGACAGGGATCGATTCTGGCGTCGGATACGTCCGACCTACTGCCGCGCTACCGCAATCAGTTCACCGCCATTCCCTGGTCGACGGTGTTTCGTCCGCGGTTCAAGCAGACCCGACCGAGCATCCCCGGCTATCAGCTCGCCCGGGTGTGTGGCCAGGTCGGGCAACCGACGACGCTGGATGAACGAGGCCTAATACAAGTCAGCTTATGGCCCGCGCCGGACGCTGATCCCGAGGACTTCGAGGGCCTCTGGATACCGATCGCCCTTGCTGCGTCGGACAACCGTATCGATCTGTCGCAGTTGCCACTGGCCGGCAGCGACGGGCTGGTCAGTTTCCTCGATGGCGACGCCGACCGACCGGTGTTTTGCGCAAGCCAGGGGGAACCCCACACGCCTGCGCCCGTCCGCTGCCGGGAGCCGCGCAGCGATACCCGTCTGCTGCTCGACTGGCTGACCAAGCCCACGGACACTGATTGATTAGTCGCAAGCTGCAAGCCACAAGCTTGAAAGCTTGAAAGCTTGAAGCTCTGAGCCTTGGCTCAGCCCTTATCAGCCTTGCCGGCCGCCGCGGCGAACTTCGCCAGGCGCACATCCAAGTGCCGTGGCCTGCGCCCGTGATCCTCGGCGCGCTCCTTGCGGCGAATGGCGTTGCGTACCATCAGCGAGCCAAGGTAACGAATCGGTTCCGGCGGGAAAAAACCCAGGGGCCCGTTCACTAGCGGCGAACGGGTCCAGGCGTTGTCGAGGCCCAGGACCATAGACGCGAGAATCTGCCCGCCCATGTGGCACGGCCCGACCCCACTGCCGGAGTAGCCGAATCCGTAGAACACATTGCCACTGGCACTCATTTGCCCGAAGAACGGCAGGCCCGTGACCGAACGGTCTGACGGCCCGTTCCACGTCGCCTCGACCTTGACCTCGGCAAAGGCCGGGAAAAAATCCGCCAGGCTGTTTTGCAACAGACCGGCATAAGGCGACGGCTGATCGAACACCGGCAACATGCGGCCGCCATAGGCGAAGGTGTTGCCGCCCTTGCCGAGCATGATCCGACCGTCCGGGGTGTTGTGGTAGTAGTGCACGAAAATCCGCGAATCGAGCACGGTCACGCCGCTGGTCAAACCGATTTGGTTGAGCAGCCCGGGCCGGGGTTCGGTGATCAGCATGTCGCTGGAAACGATTGCCACACTGCGTTCGAACCGCGGGAATGCCCGGGCCATCCACGCATTCATCGCCAGCACCACCCGATCCGCCCGAATGGTGCCGTTCGCGGTTTGAATGCCCGCAGTCTTGCCTTCCTCCAACCCGGTCATGGCGGTGTTTTCATGAATTCTCACCCCCAATTCCAAGGCGACCCGGCGCAAGCCGCGCACCAGTTTTCCCGGCTGAACACTGGCGGCAGCCGGGGAAAACCAGCCTTCCAGGTGTTTACTCGAGCCAGCCATGCGCTGCACGTCGGCCACTGGCCGCTGGGTGAACGAGTTGATGTCGTTGCGCTCAAGCGCCGCAATCACGGCATCGGTCGAGCCCACCTGGGCGCGATTGGTGGCGGTGTAGAGGGTACCGTCGAGGCGATAATCGGCGTCCACCGCGTACTGCTCGCAGAAGGCGCCGATGGCGTGGATGCTGCGCTCGGATTCCTTGACCAGTCGCACCGCTTCTTCGACGCCGAACAGTCGTTCAAGGGTGAAATACTTGGCCGACCACGACAATGCACAGCCACCATTGCGCCCGCTGGCACCGGCGCCGCAGATGTCCGCTTCGATCAGCAGCACATCCAGTTCAGGGTTCTGCTCCTTGAGCATGATCGCAGTCCACAACCCGGTGTAGCCGCCGCCGACGATGCACACGTCGGCGCGGGCATCGCCTTGCAGTGGCGGACAGGTTTCGCACGTTTCAGCCTTCAGGGCCTGGTCCAGCCAAAAGGGTCTCATGGGGTTGATCTCCGGTCAGATGCCCACACGCCGACCTGCCGCAAGCGCAGCAGGCGGCAAGGGCAGGGTTCAGGGTGCAGGGTTCAGGTACGCAGGGGTTTGACGTTCATCGGCCGGTTAGGCACGAATGGATAGTTGGTTCGCAGGCCACCGGGGCGGCTATTCCAGTGCGGGATCAGCACCAGCGCGGAGAACATCGCGCAGCCGGCGAAGACAATGAAAACGGTAACGGTGTCGAAGTAGCCCGGCAGCAACCCGCCGAGAATCGCCCCGACCGAGCCGCAGCCGTTGACGAAACCCGCCGCCGTGGCGCCGGCCTTGGCAGTGCCGAAATCGATGGCGGCCGCGCCGCTGATCATCGAGTCCGGCCCGTAGAGCGTCAGGCCCATGACAAACAACAGCGCCACCACCAGCATCACGCTACCGGTATGCAAGGCCCCCATGAAGAAGGCGAGTGACACCGTTAGTGCCAGCAGGCTGAGCACACAGGCCGGCATGCGTCGAGCGCCGAACAGTTTGTCCGAGGCCAGACCGATCATGATCGGCCCGAGCAACCCGGCCAGTTCGAACGCGGTGGGAATGATTGCCGCGCCCACCTTGCCCACCTGTGGCATCTGTTCGAAAACGATCACCGGCCCCCAGAGCAGGATCGCGTAGCGCGCCGGTTTCAGCATGAAGTAAGCGAGGCCGAGAATCAGCACGGTCCGGTTGCGCAGGATTTCCTTCAAAGGTTCCAGGACGCTGATCTTGCTTCGGGCGTACACCTCTTCAGCGCTCAACTCGGGTTCCGGCTCCACTGCCGGCAAGCCCACGTCTTCGGGTTTGTTACGTTGGAAAATAAAAAACAGCACGGCGACCAGCCCAACCACCGCCGCACTGGAAATGAACGCCGCATGCCACGAGCCGATCAGCGTGTACGCCCACCATCCGGCAAACGGTGACGCCACCAGACCGCCAAAGGCGTAGCAGGAGCTCCATAGGCCCAGCACCTGCCCGCGCTGCTGAGCGGGAAAGAAACTGCCAAGGTTCTTGCACAGCCCCGACCATCCCGTGGATTGCGCCAGGCCCTGAATCAGCATGCACGTGGCGAAGATCGGCAACGTGGCGAAACTGCCCATCACCAGCGCGGCGGCCGCGGAAATCAGCAATCCACCGAGTACTACAACTCTGGGACCGAAGCGGTCGGCAAGAATGCCCCAGGTGAACTGACCGATGGCGTAAGCGGTGAGGTAGATGGCGTCGAGGTTGGCCATGGCCATTTTGTCGAGCATGAACGTCGGGTCTTCGCCTATGCCGAGTTTGGCAACGGCAAACGCTTTGCGGGTGAAGTAGAAAGCGGCGTAGGCGAGCCAGGTGATCGCGAAGATCTGCACGCGCCAACGCTTGATGGTGCCGATGTGCTTGTTCATTGTGGTTCTGACCTCAGGGTGTGAGTGTGCCGGCAGAATTGGAAGAAAACGCCTGTGTTTTTATTGTTGAGCACTGCGAAATCGCCTTGTCCCTGTGGGCGATTGCGGTCAGATGAGTCCTGCTGTTGCACGCACAGGCTCATGGCACCCGCTGCTGTCGACTGACCCGTCAGCGGGGCTGAGGTGGATAAAAACAATTACTGATTAATAAGTGAAATCGATTTATCGTATTTCCAATATAAGCTCAGCTTGTTACTGGAGGTCTCGATGTCGGTTTCCCACGCCCAGCTCAAAGCCTTTCACGCGGTGGCCGTCTACGGAAGCTTCACCAAAGCCGCCGAGCGACTGTTTCTCACGCAACCGGCAATTTCCGATCAGGTGCGCAAGCTCGAAGAGCGCTACGGGGTATTGCTGTTCCACCGCAATAAACGTTCGGTACGCTTGACTGATTTGGGCGAGCGTTTGCTCGGCGTCACCCAGAAACTGTTCGTGATCGAAGCCGAGGCTCAGGAGCTGTTGCAGGACTCCCAGGCGTTGCAGACCGGCAGCCTGATTCTGGCGGTGGATGCGCCGGTTCATGTGTTGCCGCAGATCGCCCGCTTCTGTGAGCGTTACCCCGGCATCAGCGTGAAGATCGAAACCGGCAACACCGATGAATCGCTGTTCCGGCTCTTTAACTATCAGGCCGATCTGGCGTTGCTGGGCCGCGAAGTCAGCGACGAACGCCTGATCTCCCTGCCGCTGCGCAATGACCCGATGGTGGCGTTCGTGTCACGCAATCACCCGTGGGCCGACCGCGAATCCATCTGCCTGGCGGACCTCGACGACACGCCGCTGGTACTTCGGGAAATCGGCTCGGTGACCCGCCAGACTCTGGAAGAAGAAATGGCCGGCGCAGGGTTTCGCGTCCGTGCGGCGATTCAGGTCGAAGGTCGCGAAGCTGCGCGTGAGGCGGTGGTGGTGGGGATTGGTGTGGGGGTGGTTTCGGCGGCGGAATTCGGTGCCGATTCGCGGGTGTGCGCGTTGCCGATTACCGACTGCAAACGGCGGTTGACCGAGACGCTGGTGTGCTTGCGCGAGCAGAGTTCGCGGCGGATTGTGGCGACGTTTCTGGAGATGGTGCGCGAAAGCCTGGTGTAAGCAGGTCCGGCCTGTTCGCGGGCAAGCCTCGCTCCTACAGCAATCGCGTTGCCCTGTAGGAGCGAGGCTTGCCCGCGAAGGCCGCGCCGCGGTCTATCAGGCTGGCGCCAACCCGAAAAATGCTTGAATCAAGCGCAAATCCCGCCGCCGTTCCATGCACCCCATCATGTGCCGATTCACCAACCCTTCGCCAATGATCGGCACCGCCGCCACCCGCGGATCGTGGCTGACTTCAACCGACGACACCACGCCCACCCCCAACTCGGCCGCTACCGCCTCGGTCACCGCTTCGCGACTGTCCAGCTCCAGCAGTACCCGTGGGTTCACGTTGGCCTGAGCGCAGGCCTCATCGAACGTGCGCCGGGTGATCGAGCTCGGCTCACGCAGCACCATGATCACTTGATCCAGTTCATTGAGCGGCACGCCTTTGCTTCTTCGCGCCCAAGGATGGCCCTCGGGCACCAGCGCACAGATACGTGACTCGCTCAGGGCTTGCAAATGCAGGCCCTTGCGCGGCTCGACTTCGGTCAGCACCGCCACGTCGGCATGCTCGGACAACAAAGCCGCGAGGGTCTCCTGGGCATTGCCCAAACGCAGGTTCACGGTGATCCCCGGATAACGTGCGCGCAGGCTCGCCAGCATCGGCATGACCATGTGCGGCCCGTCCGCCGCCACTTCCAGACGCCCGGTGAGCAATTGCCGGTTGGCCTCCAGCATCACCTGCGCTTCTTCGGCCAGACCGAACATTGCCCGGGTGATGGCCGCCAGTTTGGTGCCCTCCTCCGTCAACTCCACCCGTCGCGCAGTGCGGCGCAACAGGGTGATCTGGTAGTGCTCCTCCAGCGCCTTTATGTGCCCGGTCACCGCCGGCTGGCTGATGAACAGCCGCTCGGCGGCCCTGGTGAAACTGCCCTCGCGGGCCACGGCATCGAAAGCGCGGAGCTGAAACAGGTTCATGAATAACTCTCACTGATGGCTGGCATAACAATAAACAATTTGATTGATAACTCGGCAAATTGCAATTTAAGCCCCGTAGCTTCAGCCCATCGATTGCGAGGACACGAGAATGAGTACTGCCGCCCCCATCCTGCTCACACCCGGCCCGTTGACCACGTCGGCCCGCACCCGCCAGGCGATGATGGTCGACTGGGGATCATGGGATGACCGCTTTAACCAACTGACCGCCAGCCTCTGCGAACAACTGCTGGCGATCATCAATGGCGCCGCCAGCCACCACTGCGTGCCCCTGCAAGGCAGCGGCACGTTCGCGGTGGAAGCGGCCATCGGCACGCTGGTGCCTCGCGATGGCAAAGTCCTTGTGCTGATCAACGGCGCCTACGGCAAACGCTTGGCGAAAATCTGCGAAGTGCTTGGCCGCTCGTTCAGCACCTTCGAAACCGCCGAAGACGAACCGACCACCGCCGCCGACGTCGACCGCCTGCTGCGGGCCGATGCCGGCATCACCCACGTTGCCCTTATCCACTGCGAAACCAGCACCGGCATCCTCAATCCGCTGCCGGAAATCGCCCAGGTCGTGGCGCAACACGGCAAGCGCCTGATTATCGACGCCATGAGTTCCTTCGGCGCGCTGCCGGTAGACGCGCAACGAGTGCCGTTCGATGCGCTGATCGCTGCTTCCGGCAAATGCCTGGAAGGTGTGCCGGGGATGGGGTTTGTGTTCGCTCGCAAAGAGTCTTTGGCAGAAGCCGCCGGCAATTCGCATTCGCTGGCGATGGACCTGTTCGACCAGCACAGCTACATGGCCAAGACCGGTCAGTGGCGCTTCACACCGCCGACGCATGTGGTCGCGGCGTTGCATGAAGCCTTGCTGCAATACAACGAAGAAGGCGGTTTGCCGGCGCGGCATGCGCGTTATGCCGCTAACTGTCAGGCACTGATGGAAGAAATGGCCACACTGGGACTGAGCAGCTTCCTGCCGGCCGCGATCCAGGCGCCGATCATCGCCACTTTCCACGCCCCGAAAGACCCGCGCTACCAGTTCAAGGAGTTCTATGAACGGGTCAAGGCCAAGGGCTACATCCTCTATCCGGGCAAACTGACCCAGGTCGAAACCTTCCGCGTCGGCTGCATCGGCCATGTCCAGCCGGCCGAAATGCGTGAAGCCGTAGCGGCCATCGGCGAAGTACTGCGAGAGATGGAAGTCCTCGAAATCTGATCTACCACGAACTGCTGTTGTAGGAGCTGGCTTGCCAGCGATGGACTCAGCAGCACCGCGTTTATCCAATCAACACACGTCATCGTTATCGACCTTCGCTGGCAAGCCAGCTCCTACAGGACATCTGCACCATGACCTATAAAAACCCAACCAAACTCCAGGCCGCCATCCTCGACTGGGCCGGCACCGTGGTCGATTTCGGCTCTTTCGCGCCGACGCAGATTTTTGTCGAAGCCTTCGCCGAGTTCGACGTTCAGGTGTCCATCGACGAAGCCCGTGGCCCGATGGGCATGGGCAAGTGGGACCACATCCGCACCCTGTGCGATCAGCCGGAGGTCGCCGAGCGTTATCGCAGAGTGTTCGGCCGTACGCCGACCGACGATGACGTCACCGCTATCTACCAGCGCTTCATGCCGCTGCAGATCGAGAAAATCGCCGAGCACTCGGCACTGATTCCCGGCGCCCTGGACACCATCACCAACCTGCGCCAGCAAGGGATCAAGATCGGTTCCTGCTCTGGCTACCCGAAACAGGTCATGGACAAGGTCGTAGAGCTGGCCGCCACCAACGGTTACGTTGCTGACCACGTGGTCGCCACCGACGAAGTGCCCAATGGCCGCCCATGGCCGGCCCAGGCCCTGGCCAACGTGATCGCTCTGGGTATCGACGATGTCGCCGCGTGCGTGAAGATCGACGACACCGTGCCGGGCATCCTCGAAGGTCGCCGTGCCGGCATGTGGACCGTGGCATTGATCTGCTCGGGCAACGCGCTGGGCCTGGACTACGAAGGCTATCGTGCGCTGGGCAGCGACACACTGGACAGTGAGCGCAAACGTATCCACACAATGTTCGAAGGCTCGCGACCGCATTACATGATCGACACCATCACCGACTTGCCAGAAGTGATAGCCGACATCAACAAACGCCTGGCCAAAGGCGAGATGCCACAGACCAACTGATTCACATCTGCCCCTTGTAGGAGCGAGCCTGCTCGCGATGGAGTGTCAGCCAAATCAGTGTTGGCTGACACTCCATCGCGAGCAAGCTCGCTCCTACAGAAGGCATTGCTGTCAATTCCCTGAATCAGAGCATCCAGCGACCGATAACCTCAGGCAAACCCGGTAAAACAGGATTACAGTTAAAGCATACCGTCGATCAAGAACGGTCGCTGCAAACCGGACCTCTGAGGAAACACCGTATGCCGTGGAAAAACTCCGACTCACGCTACAGCACCGTATCGATCGCGTTGCACTGGTTGATGCTGGTCCTGCTGGGGGTGGTTTACGCCTCTATCGAACTTCGCGGCATCTTTCCCAAAGGCAGTGGCGGGCGAACGCTGATCGTCGAATCGCACTTCATGCTAGGCCTGACCGTGTTCGTATTGGTCTGGTTACGGCTGTTCGCCCGCAGCCTCGGCCCCGCACCGCAAATCTTTCCCGCCTCGCCCCATTGGCAGACAGTGCTGGCCAAATTGATGCACTGGGCGTTGTACCTTTTCATGATCGCCATGCCGATCCTTGGATGGCTGGTCACCAGCGCCAAAGGCAACCAAGTGATGTTCTACGGCCTGGACCTGCCGCTGCTGGTTGCGGAGAACAAGGAGCTGGCCAAACAGCTACAGGGCTGGCATGGGCTGGGTGGCACCATCGGCTATTGGCTGATCGGCTTGCATGCCGTGGCAGGGCTTTATCATCACTATGTGGTGGGTGATAACACGCTGCTGCGGATGATGCCCAAGCGGGTAAGCCGAAATTCCTGAGGAAACGAAGATCGAATGTGGGAGCGGGCTTGCTCGCGAAAGCGGCGTGTCAGGCAACATTAAAGTCGAATGACGCTCCGCTTTCGCGAGCAAGCCCGCTCCTACATTTGGCTTGCGCTGAACTTCAGGCTTGTAGGTTGAACCCCCGTCGCCCCTGCAAGCCACCGGTATGCACGAAGACCAGTCGCGTGCCTCGGGCAAACCTCCCCGCTTCGACTTGCTGTTTAAGCGCCAGCAGTGCTTTGCCGGTGTACAGCGGCTCTAACGCGATGCCGCTGAGCTTTTCTGTCTGCTCGATGAATTCAAGCAACTGCGGATCAATCTTGGCAAAACCGCCACGACTGGTATCGAGCAGCTCATAAGCCGCACCCCTCACGCCCGCCTCCGCCACTATCCGCTCGACTTGCTGCGCCACACCATGATCGTCGGGCACTGCCAGCGCACCGTACACCGGGTGCTCCCCCGCTTCAGCCAGCACCAGGCCGGCCAGGGTGGTGCCGGTTCCACAGGCCAGCCACCAGCCGTCGTAGTCGCTCCAGCCCAAAGCAGCGAGTTGTGCGCAAACCTGCGATTTGAGCTGCATGCAACCGCGCGCACCGGGCAAGCCACCACCGCCTTCGGGTACGGGATACAACGTCGGGTATCGTGTCTGCCATGACTCCCAGAAACCCGCTTCATGCCGCGCCCGATAACCGCCGTAACCGAGCCAATGCAGCTGCATGCCGAACGCCTGCAAATCTTTGATCGTGGGCGTTTCCTGGGGATGCCCGCGCAGCAGGCCCACCGTGGAAAAACCAAAGCGCTTGCCGGCAGCGGCCAGCGCATGAAGGTGGTTGGAGTGAGCACCGCCCAGGCTGATGATGCCTTCGGCACCGGTCTGGTCCGCCGCCTTCAAGTGTTCGATCAGCTTGAACCACTTGTTGCCGCTGATCAGCGGGTCGATTTGGTCCAGGCGCAGGATCGCGACGTCGATGCCGGCATGGCTAAGCCAGTCAAGATGAAGGAGTTCGAGGGGGGCTTTGGGTAGCCAATCGTTGGGAGGGAAAAGCATCGATGCCGGCTCTGGGTAAACAGCCAGCATCTTAGCAGCAGTTAGGGACCCTTCGCGGGCAAGCCTCGCTCCTACAAGAGTACCGCGATACCTGTAGGAGCGAGGCTTGCCCGCGAAGGCCATTGGCATATTTGGCCTGCGGATTACAACTGCGCAGCCAACCGCGACCCCTGATTGATCGCCCGCTTGGCATCCAGCTCCGCCGCAACATCCGCGCCGCCGATCAGATGCACATTCTGCCCCGCCACCACCAGGCCATCCTGCAATTCGCGCAGCGGGTCCTGCCCGGCGCAGATCACGATGTTGTCCACCGGCAGCACTTGTGGCTCACCGGTTTCGCCGATGCGGATGTGCAGACCATCGTCATCGATCTTCAGGTACTCGACGCTGTTGAGCATCTGCACCTGCTTGTTCTTCAGACCGGCGCGGTGAATCCAGCCGGTGGTCTTGCCCAGGCCGTCGCCGACCTTGGATTTCTTGCGCTGTAGCAGGAACACTTCGCGGGCCGGTGCATGGGGTGCAGCCTTGATCCCGGCAACACCGCCGCGCGCCTCCAGGTGCGTATCGATACCCCACTCCTTCCAGAATTCCTCGCGGTTCAGGCTGGTGGCCTGGCCCTGGTGGACCAGGAATTCCGAGACATCGAAACCGATACCGCCAGCGCCGATCACCGCGACGCGCTTGCCCACCGGTTTGCGCTCAAGCAGCACGTCCAGGTAACTCAGCACCTTGGCATGTTCCACGCCGGGAATCGCCGGTAGACGCGGCGCAATGCCAGTGGCGAGGAGGATCTCGTCATAACCGCCCTCGACCAGTCTGGCCACATCCACACGGGTGTTCAGGCACACCTCGACGTTGGTGGTCTGCAGTTTGCGGCCAAAATAACGCAGGGTTTCATAGAACTCTTCCTTGCCCGGCACACGCTTGGCGACGTTGAACTGGCCGCCGATTTCGCTGGCCGAATCAAACAACGTCACCTGATGACCCCGCTCGGCAGCCACGGTCGCGGCGGATAAACCGGCAGGACCGGCACCGACCACGGCGATTTTCTTGAGCTGCTGCACTGGCAGGTAATTAAGTTCGGTTTCGTGGCAAGCACGCGGGTTGACCAGGCAACTGGTCAACTTGCCGCCGAAAGTGTGGTCCAGGCACGCCTGGTTGCAACCGATGCAGGTGTTGATTTCATCTGCACGACCTTCAGCGGCCTTGTTGACGAAGTCCGGGTCGGCGAGGAACGGCCGCGCCATGGAAACCATGTCGGCATCGCCTTCGGCAAGGATCTGCTCGGCGACTTCCGGGGTGTTGATACGGTTGGTGGTGATCAACGGAATGTTCACCGAACCACGCAGCTTGGCCGTGACCTTGCTAAACGCCGCACGCGGAACTTTGGTGGCGATGGTTGGAATCCGCGCTTCGTGCCAGCCGATACCAGTGTTGATGATTGTCGCACCGGCCTGCTCGATGGCCTTGGCCAACTGCACGATTCTTCCCACGTGCTGCCACCTTCCACCAGATCGAGCATCGACAGGCGGAAAATTATGATGAAGTTCGGGCCGACCGCTTCACGGACCCGGCGAACGATTTCCACCGGCAGGCGCATGCGGTTTTCGTAGCTGCCGCCCCAGCGGTCGGTGCGGTGGTTGGTGTGGGCGGCAAGGAACTGGTTAATGAAATAGCCTTCCGAACCCATGATTTCCACGCCGTCGTACTCGGCCTGTTGCGCCAGGGTCGAGCAAGTGACGAAATCGCTGATCTGTTTCTCGATGCCTTCCTCGTCCAACTCTTTAGGCTTGAACGGGTTGATCGGTGCCTGAATGGCGCTTGGCGCAACTTGCTTGGGGCTATAGGCGTAACGGCCAGCATGGAGGATCTGCATGCAAATCTTGCCGCCCGCCTCGTGCACCGCGCGGGTCACGATTTGATGTTTGAGCGCTTCTTCCTCGGTGGTCAGCTTGGCCGCACCGGAGTACACGCCACCCTCGTCGTTCGGGCCGATACCGCCGGTCACCATCAGGCCGACACCACCACGGGCACGCTCGGCGAAATACGCCGCCATGCGCTCGAAGCCACCGGGTTTCTCCTCAAGACCGGTGTGCATCGAGCCCATCAGGGTGCGGTTGCGCAACGTGGTAAAACCCAGGTCCAGCGGGGCCAACAGGTGCGGGTAATGAGCGGCGGTCATCGGTAACTCCACAACGAGCGATCACGGAAAAATGTGGGCACTCTTCGGCGCCCCTCAGTCATGTGTTACAGACTATGAGTACTCCCCGGACCGCTCAATGACCGTAACTGACAACTTAATGATCTAAATGCGCAGCCACCCTTGGCAAGCGTCGGCATGGGCCATACCCTAGGCATCGAACCCTGCATGACTTTTCACTAGGTTTTGAATTTTGATCACTCCGATTTGAACTAGGGGATCAGAGCGTAGGCGTTCAGCAGAAAGTAAAACGGTGTCACCAGAATTTGAAATTGGTGGGCCAACACTAGGGTTTGGTGTCACAACAGGCGCCTGCGTGGGGCTGCGCATGCTGCGGCATTCAAATGGAGTGGGTGAAAACGCAGAAGAAAGGATCGAGAATGAGTGATTACGAGTTTTGTGGGCCCACTGTTTGGATCGCGGTTGTGCGCTCTCTGCGCTCTCGACCACAACATGCCCTTGGCGGTAACGCTCGCGTCTGTGACATTTCATCAAAGTCTAAAGTGCTTCTAATTACAACTTAAATTGCAGCGATCACTGAGTTGAATTTCGCGAATAGAGAAAAGTGTGACCCTACTTACAAAGACGATCCACGCATCTCGCTGATGGAAGATCATCTGGCTGCTGCATCCACTCAATGAGGAGCTGCACAACGCGCTAAGACAGCATGCTACGCAGCGTTCCGATCCGTTTGCTGTTCAACGAGCCAGACCTCAACTTTCGGGCTGACTACAGCTTGTTCGACCTTAATACCGGCCGGCCGCTGTGTGTCGGAAACGGTGTGACCTGCAAGAGTTTGCCCAAGCACGGCATCCAGTCGTTACCCTGCCCTTCACCGGATGGCTGTTCACTGGTTCAAGGCAATACCTGCACGCCTCACGGCCGGCTGAACGTGGTAATTGGCGATGACGATCCGCTGGCCAGTTCTGTCTTTCGCACCACGGGTTACAACCACCTCGTGGGCGATGATCAGGTGGTGCTTGTCATCGACCGCTGTTTGGACGTTGTAGCATGTCTCGCCGAGCAGCCGGGCGCTCGAAATGATCTATTCGGGAAAGGACAACGGAAATTCAAGGCAACCACCCACAGTGCTCGTGACCTGCCCATAGAGCTAAATTTGCCGGACCGTGAATTCACTAAAATAAAAAATCGCCCCCCAACTGGCGCAGGGGGGCTTCATAAGTAAATCGGCGCTTAATACAACAGTACGTACGCAACCGTTCACCCATGCAATGGAAGCAAGCGAGTACTCAGTATTCGCTTGGAGTTGTCGGGCTTACAAAGCCTCACAAACCTTCCGCGCTGAATCAGCGACTGCTGCTTGCTCGAGCTTGAAACCTGCATACCCCTTATCGGCCATCTCAGTAATCACCTGCTTGTAGTGCTTCCCGCCACCGAGATACACCATGAAGACCTGGGGTTTTCCTGGAATGTTAGCGCCCGAATACCAAGACGTTGCTTCCGGGAGGAGCGTCGAGTCAGCGACTTCTTTAACGTGAGAAATCCACTCATCTTCGTCCTTGCGATTGGCCTCAATGCTGCCAAAACCATTGAGTTCCATGTACTCGATACAATCAGCAATCCACTCGCAATGCATCTCGATGCCCAGCGGCATATTGAAAAGGACCGAAGGACTTTGCGGCCCGGTGATGGTGAACATATTGGGGAAACCATGAGCGGCAAGGCCGACTAAGGTACGAGGTCCTTGCGACCAATATTCCTGGAGGGTCCGTCCATCGCGCCCACGGATATCGATCTTGAATAGAGCGCCGGTGAAGGCATCAAAACCTGTCGCATAGATGATGGCATCGAACTCGTGTTGCGTACCGGCAGTGGTGATGCCGGTGCCGGTAATTTCCTCGATGGGTGCCTTCTTGATGTCGACCAGAGATACGTTCTGACGATTGAAGGTTTCATAATAATTGGTCTCACAAGGTTGCCGTTTGGTGCCATAGGTTTGACCTGCTGGAGGGCAAAGAACACTTGCGATGACCGGGTCTTTAACTCGCTCGCGAATTTTCGCCCTAACGAACTCTGCAGCTGTTTCGTTAGCTTCCTTGTTGAAAAGAATGTCTCCATAGCTGCCGATCCAAAGGCTAAAACCGCCATCTTGCCAGCATGCTTCATAATGAGCGCGGCGTTGTTCTTCAGACTCTTCCAATGCTGACGGTTTTAGTCGATCGAATGGAACACCTGCAAAAGTTTCCCACGCTTGGCGGCGCAGTTCCGGATAGTTGGCTTTGGCAGCCTGATCGACGTCACGACGCATTGGCTCATTGACCAACGGAGCGGCGAAATTAGGGGTGCGCTGAAATACCGTGAGGTGTGCAGCCTGCTCGGCAATAAGAGGAATTGCCTGCATTGCTGTGGCACCGGTGCCAATAATGCCAACACGTTTACCGGTAAAATCTACGCCTTCTTTTGGCCAGTGCCCTGTGAAATAGACTTCACCTTCGAAAGAACCATGACCTTTAAACTTAGGGATATTTGCAGAGGATAAGGTCCCCACCGCAGGAACAAAATACTTGGCACTGAGGCGTCTACCCGAGTCTGTTTCGATGAGCCAACGCTGTTGGGTTGCGTCGTAATGAGCTGCGACCACACGGGTGCTGAACTGGATATCTTTCAGCAGGTCATACCGTTCAGCTACGTGATTGAGATAACTAAGAATCTCAGGTTGAGCTGCGTATTTCTCAGACCACGTCCACTCTTGCTGCAATTCGGCAGAAAAGGAATAGGAGTAGTGATGGCTTGGAATATCACAGCGAGCACCCGGATAACGATTCCAATACCATGTTCCACCCACGCCCTCCGCAGAATCGTAAACCTCAACGTTCAGCTTGAGCTTATCTCGTAATAAATGAAGCATGTAGAGACCTGCGAAGCCAGCACCGACAACAACAGCGTCGATTTCAACAACGGAATTCACAGAGGAGACAACTTGATTGTTATGGGGCATGCGACTCACCTTTTATTTTTGTTAATTACGCGGGTAGCACCGGGGGAAGCTTTCGATACACTCGCAGCATAAGATTTTGGTTTCACTCAACACGCCTTGGATTTTCAGCGTGCTTACCATCCATTTAGCAACTCGCATGCCATCAACAAAAAATTCTTAAACATCAACGATCTATGCGTACTTCTCGTTAAAAAAAACACACCATCCAAAAAATTTTAATGAAATCATAAAATCAAAAAGTCCGCCGCTTATGCATTTGATAAAATCAAACTTAGAATTACGAAATACTTGTCAATAAAAAAGGCGCCAGGGGCGCCTATTTGTGACATGACAGCACGAGTTTTTTTCACGGGCTTTGGAAACATCTAAATGCACGCAGCACTTTTGTTCTCTCAGAGCGGCAGTGCGAACTCAAACCAAAACGAATTTCCCTTCGGCCCGTTTTTCACCGATGTCTCAGTTAATATCTTGAACACCAAGGCCGTTGCCGGATCGAAGTAGTACACGGCTTGTGGTCCGATGGAAAATTTACTCAGCCGATTACCTCCTGCGACGTCGTTACCATTTATCTGATCGTCACTAAATTGTTTAGTATAGTGCCCAGCGATCCCGACCTGCCATTTTGGATTAAAAGGCAACCTGTAGCCCGCATTATAATCAAGGTCAAAAATATTCCCTGACTTGTAATCGGTATCATTGTTCTTCTGATTGAATGACACTGTCGGCGATATAGAAAGTTCCCAAGCAGGACTGGGTAACCAGGTCAATCCAAACTCTTGAACATAGGATGCGTAGTTACTTGTCGTATTGATGATGCTTTTTTTATCGTAATTCCCCATTGGAATAAATGCGCTAAAACCCGTTAACAAAAACAGTTCGGGGGTCGGCGACCACGTCAGGTACAAGGGGGTAAAATACAGCTGATTCAATCCGGACTTATGGTCTTTCAAACCAGCGACCTCCAGCGTATTTCGCCCACCAGACAGAATTGCGCCCGTGCTAAATTTAACGCCCGAATCTGTTTGATACCCCCATGTATGCACCATACGCAAGGCTTCAACAGCGACGCTAAGTTTGAAGTCTGGAAGCGACGATTTACCGTCGTTACCTCGAAAGCTGTCCGCAGAATAAAACGCGGTATAGTTATATAATTCAGTTCCTCCTGGAGGTGGCAGGATCGCGGGAACTACAGTGTTCACGCCTAGCGGCCAGTTTGTCCCTCCGTTCTCCGAAGCTATTGAAAGGGAAACTTGACCACACAACAAAACGGCAAACAAGAGGCGTAACAACAGAGATAAACTAGTCATTATTATTATCCTGATCAATTAGGTAGTTCGAGCCTAAATCTTATTTTTCCCAATACACCTAGGCTGCTTTATGCTCATAGCTTTGGATATTTTTTTGATCGCTTGAACAACAAATGCGCGGGCAGTTGCGCTTTCCGGCAGGAGATTAAGCAGCGTAAAAAAACCGTGAATCTGCCCCTCAAAACATCGGCGCTGAACCATAACTCCCGCGGACATTAACGCTAAAGCGTATGCTTCCCCTTCGTCACGCAATATGTCGTGTTCTGCGGTAATTAATATTGCCGGGGGTAGCCCCTTCAACGATGTGGCAAGCAGCGGCGATGCTTGGGGATCTTTCCGCAAGTGGACATTTGGCAGATATTGATCCCAAAACCAAGCCATATCCTCTTTCCCGAGCAGACCTTGGTTGAGCGGATCGAGATACCCTGGCGTATTCAAGTCAGGTTGAGTCACTGGGTATACCAGTACCTGTTGAGCTAGTTTTGGCCCCCCCTCATCCCGTGATTTTTGTGCGATGACTGCTGCAAGAGTGCCACCCGCACTGTCTCCCATTACGATCAATGGAGTATCCGACGATCCCGTCAGTGCGCTTCGCTGAGCATCCGCCCAGGTCAAGGCTAGCCAGGCATCATCGACTGCCGCAGGGTAAGGGTGTTCGGGGGCTAGCCGGTAATCGACCAGTATTACGGTGCAACCTGTTTCTGCGGCGATGAATCGCCCTAGACTGTCATAGTCGTCGATCGACATGAGGGTCCAGCCACCGCCATGGTAATAAATGATGGTTCCCTTTGACAAAACATCAGGGAATAGAACGCGGACTCGGATGCGTTCCTTGCCTTGACCGAGAACAACTTCTTCAATGCGATGCATTGCCGGCCCCGTGCCGAGAAGATCGCGTAGGCTCGACATGATGGATCGTGATTGGAAAACGTCCATTTTGTGGAAGGGTTTGACCCCTTGCTCAGCCAACTGGCCAAGGAGGGCAAGACTTGCAGCATCAAGAGCCATGAATCACCTCTGTGTTTTTTTTGTTGTTATTGAACGTAGAGCAATGGCTATGCCACTATGTTCTGAGAGGCCCTGTTACCTTTAATGCTATGTTTTATAACAATAAAAATACTTGGTTGAGTGGTGATCCAGATTGGATGGTCAGCAACGAACGGAAAGATTTCACGATTTGCGCAAGCTGGTTAAGCAAATCAGGAATTCTGCACACGAGTTTTTGAACCCGAAAAATGCGTGGCGCAGTTCCCCATCGACCAATCCCTCGATCAAGCTCATTAAGAAGCGGGAAATTAATGCCTAACACCATCGATCCAAAGTTTCCTGCTAGCCGTGATCTCGTCGCGCAAATCAGTTTTGATACTGAACAGGGAAAAATCTGGATGCATGAGCAGCGCATGCTGCTTGTCCACAGCAGCTTGTTCGCCAATTTACGCAATGAATTGATCCAGACATTGGGCACTGAACGTGCCCGAGGGATGCTGATGCGTCTGGGGTATCACTCAGGATGGCGAGACGCCACCCTGGCTCGCAATGTTCGTCCGAATCTATCCACGGCTGATGCCTTCTTCGCAGGCCCTCAGTTGGCGCTCATCAAAGGCATGGTGAACGTCAAACCTATAAAGCTCGAATTCGATGTTGGCAAAGGCACCTTTTACGGTGAGTTCCAATGGCAGGATGCGTATGAAGCGGAGATGCACCTTAAGGAGTACGGTCCTGTCAGTGATCCGGTCTGCTGGTTACTCGTCGGTTACTCCAGCGGATTCACCACCTATTACATGGGCCGCAACATATTTTTTAAGGAAGTTGAGTGTGTAGGCTGCGGGGCCAGTCACTGCCGAATCGTAGGTAAGCCGGCAGAAGAATGGGAAGACCACGAGGAAATCGAACGACTTTTGCAACCTGATTCAATGGCTGACGAATTGCTGTCACTTCAATACCAGCTGAGTCAATTACAAGACCGTGTTCGGGACAACGATGACCACGACGATCTGATCGTAAACTCTGTTGGCCGTTCGAGCAGCTTTCGGCATGCCACCCAGTTGTTGCAGCGTGCTGCCAATGGCCGTGTAAGCGTCCTTTTGCAAGGTGAGACGGGAGTTGGCAAAGAGATTTTCGCTCGTAGCCTGCATTTGAACTCACCCAGAGCATCCAAACCTTTCATCGCGCTAAATTGTGCCTGTATCTCCCCTGATCTGATCGAGGCAGAGTTGTTCGGCGTCGAGAAAGGCGCCTACACGGGAGCAAACACTAGCCGAGAAGGTAAATTTGAGCGCGCTAACGGTGGAACGTTATTTCTCGATGAGGTCGCTGAGTTAACGCCTCGAGCACAGGCAGCCCTTCTTCGAGTTTTGCAGGAAGGCGAGCTGGAAAGAGTGGGTGACACCCAAACGAGAACGGTGGATGTACGCCTTGTTGCGGCCAGTCATGTCGACCTCTCAGAAGCCGTGAAGGAAGGTAAGTTTCGCGCGGACCTGTTCTACCGCCTGAATGTATACCCAATACCCATTCCTGCACTGCGGGAGCGCAAGGACGATATTCCGCTACTGATTGAGCATTTCTTGGGTAAATATCAAGCACTGTATAACAAGCGAATTACCGGTGTTTCCGATAAAGCCATGACAGCGCTAATGGACTACAGTTGGCCTGGCAATATTCGTGAACTGGAAAACATGGTGGAGCGTGGCGTTATTCTTTCTGATAATAATCAGGCTATTGAGATGCAGGCGTTATTCCCCTTGCTACAGGGTGCTCCTCCATCGTCAAATCATGTCGACACAAAAGGAAACCTCAGGCCGGATCGGCCGACACCAACCGCAGGTACGGATCCATTGTGCGAGTCGTTACTTGATGAAAATTTCGATCTCGAGGAGTTTGAGTCGAAACTTATACGCACGGCGATGGCCAGATCTGCCGGTAATGTGTCAAAAGCTGCCAGAATGCTAGGATTGACTCGTCCTCAGCTTGCTTATCGACTCGAAAAACTTGAAAGCTAAAGTAATCCGCTTTTAAGTGAACTCTTACCCGCCCAGGAACAGAATAAACCGGTTCATGGGCGATCCCTGCGATGAAATCCTCAGAAATCATTGCAAGGGTTCGCGGATGAGTTTTACATACTCTCGGCCAAAAGCAGACTTTCTATACAGGATTACGACCTCTGTAAAAAATGATTTTCCATAGCTCGCCTCCCCTAGACTCGACGCCTGCAAAACAGGCGCGAATTTGACGGATCCGAGAGTAGTTTAATAGAACGCCTGCAGGCCGGTTTGAGCACGACCAAGGATCAGCGAGTGGACGTCATGGGTGCCTTCGTAGGTGTTGACCACTTCCAGATTGACCAAGTGGCGCGCTTCACCGAACTCGTCACTGATGCCATTACCACCGAGCATGTCGCGAGCCAGACGGGCGATATCCAGTAACTTTCCACAACTGTTGCGCTTCATGATCGAGGTTATTTCCACCGCCGCGATTCCTTCATCCTTCATCCGCCCCAGACGCAGGCAACCCTGCAAGGCCAGGGTAATTTCAGTCTGCATGTCGGCCAGCTTTTTCTGGATCAGTTGGGTCTGTGCCAGGGGACGACCGAACTGTTTGCGATCCAAGCAGTACTGGCGTGCGGTGTGCCAGCAATCTTTAGCAGCACCCAAAGCGCCCTGATACCGTAACGGGCAGAGTTGAGGCAGGTGAACGGACCTTTCAGACCGCGCACATCCGGGAAGGCGTTTTCCTCCGGGCAGAACACGTTGTCCATGACGATTTCTCCGGTGATCGACGCACGCAAGCCGACCTTGCCGTGAATTCGTCGGAGCACTCAGGCCCTGCCAGCCTTTTTCCAGGACGAAACCGCGAATCTCACCGGCATCGTCTTTCGCCCAGACCACAAACACGTCGGCGATCGGGCTGTTGGTGACCCACATCTTGGCACCGGTCAGGCGGTAGCCGCCGTCGACTTTCTTCGCCCGGGTTGGGGATTCCATGCGCACTTGGACACCCATTCCACGAACACTTGGACAGCGATTCCACGCTGACTTGGACACTCATTCCACGAGCACTTGGACAGCGATCTCTCACTGATCCGACCCAAGCTCAGGCCGTAGCACACATAGTTCAGACCGCTGCCGCCGTAGGCTTCGGGAATGGTCGCGCCCAGTAGGCCGGTTTCGCCCATCTCGCGGAAGATCGCCGGATCGGTTTTCTCCTGGCGAAAAGCTTCGATCACGCGGGGCGCCAGTTTGTCAGCGGCGAACTGTTGAGCGCTATCACGCACCATGCGCTCTTCTTCAGAGAGTTGCTGATACAGCAGCAGTGGGTCGATCCAGTTGAAGCTTGCTTTGTTGGCCATGGGTATTTCTCCGGGTTTGTTCTTGTGCTCGTCACCGGAACCGGTTGCGGGCTTCACGACATTCCATGGCTTTGATCAGTGAGCCGCAAGGTCTCATGGAGATCTCGCTTGCGACGTTGTGTTACCTAGCCAAGCCTATGACCTCTGGCGCCAAAGCGGACGGGCGTTTCAATAACGATGTGAGATCACCGAGTTGCTGTCGCATAAGTGGGCGTCCGTTTAGTCGACGAGGCGCTGGACAAGGTGCGCGATCTGTCGAATATGTCGCGTTCGGCGCATTTGGACGGCGTGGGCCCGATCGAAGCCATACACCGGTTGGTGGAGAGAATTCCGCCTGATATGCCCGATAGCATGCGCGTTCGATTGGAGTGTGCCGAGTTGGAGCCGCGTCCGGATGCCTGTGTTGAAGTCGTGCTGTTCCGAATATCCAAGAGGCATTGAACAACGTGCTCAAGCATGGCAGTGCCGGCCTGATCGAAGTAAGACTCAGGCGGCGCAATGACGGGATTCACTTGATGATCGACGATAATGGAAGCGGTTTCGACACGGCCGCCGTGATGCACAGCGGCAAGGGTATGGGCTTGAGGAACATGGCCGAAAGAGCCCGGCTTTTAGCCGGGGAGTTCACATTGGACTCAGGCTTAGGTAGAGATACGCGGATAGAGGTGGTTATACCGGATTCAGCGGCTTGATCACTCTGGCAACTTCTTAAGCCTGTAGGCTAGTGCAGGCCGAGTCATTCCTAGCAGACGCGCAGCTTCTGAGACATTTTGCTCAGCGCGCTCCATAGCACCTTGCAAGAGCTGTTCTTCCATCGTATCCAGGCTCACCCCTAAGTCGAGCAACTGATCCACCCACGCATGCGTTGGCTCTAACTTCTGACTGATCAAATTACCTTCGCTCGACAGGCCAATGCTATGAGCTTCGGCGGACTGGAGTGGGAACAGTGCCTCTACCGAAATGCTCTGGTTGCTATCGGTAATAATCACTCCGCGCTCTATAAGGTTTTCCAACTCACGAATATTGCCTGGCCAGTCGTAGCGCAAGCAGGCCTCGCTGGCACGATCCGAAAGGCCGAGGGTTTTTTTCTGGTAGCTTAAATGCAGCTTTTCAAGGAAATGCTCAATTAACGGCGGGATGTCTTCCCGACGATCACGCAACGCGGGAATTCGGACTGGATAGACATTCAATCGGTAGTAAAGGTCAGCGCGAAAACGTCCTTCCTTCACAGCCTGGCCGAGGTCGTCATGAGTAGCACCGATGACGCGCACATCGACACTGCGGGTCTGGCTATCGCCCACCCGTTCAAGTTCCCCCTCTTGTAAAACGCGCAGTAAACTGGCTTGGGCCCGTGGCGTCAGCTCGATGATTTCATCGAGAAACAGCGTGCCGCCATGTGCCCGCTCGAAGCGACCCATGCGAGATTGTTGAGCACCGGTGTAGGCGCCTTTTTCGACTCCAAATAGCTCGGCCTCAATCAGATCTGGCGTAATGGCTGCGCAGTTAAGGGCAATGAACGGACCTCCGGGGCGCTCGCTTCGCAAATGCAAACTTCGAGCGATGACTTCCTTGCCAACCCCGGTTTCACCTAGCAACAACACCGATGCTTTACCCGGGGCAACCTTATCAATCAGCTCGCAGGTTTTGCGGTATATCGCCGAACGACCGATGCCGTAAAACTGACCTGCACGCAACTGAAGACGTTGGCTCATATTCTCGACTTGGAGCTGCAGGGTGTGCAGTTCGTCGATGATTGAATCACTTTGGAAATAGCGCATGAACGTATCGGCATCCTCCCATTCCTCAGCTGGCTTGCCGATGATCCGACACATTTTGTCTCCGCATCCGCGGCAACTGACTTCCTTGTAAATGATCTGCCGGCCAATGAAGAACGACGAATAGCTGATCGCGTAGCCGAGCAGCGTCCAGCAAATCGGCTGATCAGAATGCAGGTGTTCACTCTGGTGGTTTTCTACTTCAAAAGAGTCAACCCATTCGATTTCGGCATAAAAGATTCCAGCCTCGATATCGATGTCCATCTCCACCGGACGGACGTTGACCATGCCCTTGAGCGAGTGCAACTGAGGTCCTATCAGGAACATATCGATGTCACTGCCGTTGGGTCGTAGCTTTCGCGCCAGCTCCGCGTCTTTCAGCCCGGACTGGTAGCCCAGGCGAAGGAAAAAGCCCTTTGCACGTTCTTCGCCAATCATCTCGATCAGCTCCCGACGAAACGATGCCATAGCCGAAACCTGCATCAGCAACATGCGTTGCTCATCAAGCCAGATCTTTCCTTCGCTGCCGAGGAAATGAATCCGATCGGTCAGATCCTTGAGCAGTGCGGAATGCTCAGCGGCTCGGTACTTCATGGTCATGCAAATACACCCCTCTATCTTTTTGTTTGTGGGGATGACCCGGGCCTGACGCCTAGGCTGAGGCGTGATCGAGGCAGTGTGTCAGAACTCTCGCGACGACTTGGGTTCGCTTAAAGTCTATATAGAACGTCCTGAAATGCTCCTGAAAGTCAAATTGAAATTCAGCAACTCACTGCGGTCGCTGCGGGACCGGGTGCAGGCCTGTTCTTTCCTGATTGATCATTTGCTCGAGAGGTCGGATTGAGGTTGATTAAATGATCAACTCGTCTAATTGCTATCTCTCCCAAGTACCGCATTGGTCACTCGTATAGAGTTTAAAAAGGTATTTAACTTATTGTTTTTATTGGTTTATTAAATAGCGGTTACAACGCTGGCACTGTTGTTGCTCTGTACCCCTGCATAACAACAAGGGAGTACCCGAGCATGGCCCAATCTGACAGCACTTTCGATCAAATGCCGCGGTACGTCCGTGTACGCAGCGAGCCAGGCGATGCGTTCGTCGAATTCGACTTCGCCATCGGCTATCCCGACCTGTTCGTCGAGCTGGTGCTGCCGCATCAGGCGTTCCAGCAATTTGCGAAAACAACCACGTGCAGCACATGGACGCACAAATGTCCGATGCCCTCGACGCCGATGCGCGGAAGTGGCGCTACGGCGAAACCCGCGACACCGAATAAGCCCCAACAATAACTACAGGAGTCCACTCCATGAGCGTCGAGATCAAGACGACCACCGTCGAGACGATCCGCAACACCTTCAGCCACACGCGTCGCCGGTTTGGCGACAAAGTTGCCAGCCGCTACCAGGAAGCGAGTTTCGATCTAGAGTCCGCGACCAATTTCCATTACCGGCCGCTGTGGCAGCCGGACAAATTGCTCAATGACGCCACCCGCACCGCGGTGGTCATGGCCGACTGGTACGCGGTCACTGACCCGCGCCAGTACTACTACGGCGCCTATGTCCAGGCCCGGGCCAAGATGCAGGAAAACGCCGAGCACGATTACGCGTTCTGCGAAAAGCGCGACATGCTCGCCAGCCTGTCCGCCCGGAACGTCCAACTGATCAGCAAGCTGTTGTTGCCCCTTCGGCACGCCGAAATGGGGGCCAACATGAACAACAGCAACATCGCCGCCGACGGCTTTGGCACCAGCGTCACGCAGATGCACATGTTTCATGCCATGGACCGATTGGGCATCGCCCAGTACCTGTCGCGCATCGGTCTGATGCTCGATGACGGCGACGTGTTACTGCTGGCCCAGGCCAAACAACAGTGGCTGAACGACCCGGCATGGCAGGGCCTGCGCCGCTATGTCGAAGACACACTGGTGGTCCGTGACTGGTTCGAACTGACTGTGGCGCAAAACCTGGTCAGCGATGGCCTGGTGTACCCGTTGCTGTTCCATAAACTCGACGAGCAATTGTCAGCCAACGGTGCCGGCCAGGTCGGCATGCTGACCGAGTTCATGCGCCTGTGGTTCGCCGAGAGCCAGCGCTGGGTCGATGCGCTACTCAAGACCGTGATCAACGAAAGCCCCGCCAACGGGTCGCTGGTGCAAGCCTGGATCGATCATTGGAGTGCCCGTTCCGTCGAGGCGCTGCAGCCACTGGCCGGCCTGGGCCTCGATGAGTCCGCGCTGGACGCGGTGTGTACCGAGTTCAGCGCACGCCTGAAGAAAATCGGCCTGACAGGAGCAAGCGTATGACTTCCCTTGTTTACATGAACCTGCAAGACACCGACTACGTGCGCTCGATCGTCGACGCGATTGTCCAAGACAACCCGCATGTCGAGATCCAGCACCAGCCTTCGATGATCCGCATCGAGGCCAAGGGCCGGCTGGATATTCGTCGTGAAACCGTCGAGCAACTGACCGGCAGCCCGTGGGATATCCAGGAAATGCTGATGTACGTGATCACCCTGGGCGGCAACGTTGTGGAAGAGGACGACAGCTTCTCCCTGTACTGGAACAGCTGATCACCAACCGCCAGCCGCGTTTGATCCATAACAAGAATTCGGGAGCGCCATCATGGCCGTGAAAAAACGCCTTAATGCCAAAGAAAAATATCGCTGCATGACCCGTGACCTGGACTGGGAGCCGAGCTACCAGACCCACGAGGACATCTACCCGCACGAACGTTTTGAAGGGATCAAGATTACCGATTGGGACAAGTGGGAAGATCCGTTCCGCCTGACCATGGACACCTATTGGAAATACCAGGCCGAAAAAGAGAAAAAGCTCTACGCGATCTTCGATGCGTTCTCGCAAAACAACGGCCATACCACACTGTCAGACGCCCGTTACGTCAACGCATTGAAGCTGTTCCTGTCAGGCGTCACGCCGCTGGAATACCAGGCCTATCAAGGCTTCGCCCGGGTCGGCCGGCAATTCAGCGGCGCCGGTGCGCGCATCGCCTGCCAGATGCAGGCCATCGACGAACTGCGCCACGTGCAGACCCAAATTCACGCGATGAGTCACTACAACAAGCACTTCAACGGCCTGCATGATTTCGCCCACATGCACGACCGCGTGTGGTTCCTTTCGGTGCCCAAATCGTTCTTCGAAGATGCGCGCACAGCGGGTCCGTTCGAGTTCCTCACGGCGATCTCGTTTTCGTTCGAGTACGTGCTGACCAACTTGCTGTTTGTTCCGTTTATGTCCGGTGCGGCGTTCAACGGCGACATGGCCACAGTCACCTTCGGTTTCTCCGCGCAGTCCGACGAAGCCCGGCACATGACCCTGGGCCTTGAGGTGATCAAGTTTCTGCTGGAGCAACACGAAGACAACGTGCCGATTATCCAGCGCTGGATCGACAAGTGGTTCTGGCGCGGTTACCGCCTGCTGACGCTGGTCGGAATGATGATGGACTACATGTTGCCCAACAAAGTCATGTCCTGGTCCGAGGCCTGGGGCGTGTATTTCGAAGAGGCGGGTGGTGCGCTGTTCAAGGACCTTGAGCGCTACGGCATCCGTCCGCCCAAACATGTCGAAGAGGCCAATATCGCTAAGGATCACGTCAGCCACCAAGCCTGGTCGATTTTCTACCAATACAGTCAAGCAACCAACTTCCACACCTGGATGCCAACCGACGAAGAGCTCGACTGGCTCTCGGAAAAGTACCCGGACACCTTCGACAAGATCTATCGCCCACGTTTTGAACACTGGCGTGCGCTGCAAGAGAAGGGCGAGCGTTTTTACAACCCGACCCTGCCGATGCTGTGCCAGATCTGCCAGATCCCGCTGTCGTTCGGCGAACCGGATGACCAAACCACCCTCAGCCATCGCAGTGCCGAGCACGAAGGCGAGCGCTATCACTTTTGCTCCCAGGGCTGCTGCGACATTTTCCAATACGAGCCAACCAAGTACATCCAGGCCTGGCTACCCGTGCACCAGATTCTGCAAGGCAACTGCGGTGGCAGCGATGTCGAGTCGGTGGTGCGCGACTACTACAACATCAATCCTGGCCAAGACAACTTCGAATACCTGGGCTCCGCCGAGCATCGCCGCTGGCAGGACTGGCACCCGAACGATCGCAACAGCGCGCCTGCGCCCCCCGTAGACCCGGACCTGCTCAAGACCGGCTGACCCCATGCGCCGAAGTGGCCCTGCGGGCCCACTTCAAACCCACATTACAAGAAGGACAAGATTATGCCCGTGACTTCCATCGGTGCCTATGAGGCCCAACCCCTGGATCGCCAGGAAAATTTCCATGGCCTGCAACTGGTGTACCTGTGCTGGGAAAAACACCTGATGTTCTGCGCCCCGTTTACTTTTCCCCTGCCACCGGCGATGCCCTTCGCCGACTTCATCGAACACGTGGTCAAGCCCTCGATTTCCCAGCACCCGGATGCCGAGCGGGTCGACTTCAGCCAGGCGCTGTGGCGTCTGAACGATCACCCGTTCACCCCAGACAACGGGTTGAGCCTGATCGATAACGGAATCGCCCACAAAAGCCTGTTGCACCTCAATACACCTGGCTTGAACGGCATTGCCGGCAGCTTCAACTGAGGATACGGCGATGAGCTACCAAGTAACCATCGAACCCACTGGCGAGCAGATCGAAGTGGAAGAGGGCCAGACCATTCTCCAGGCGGCGTTGCGCCAGGGCGTCTGGCTGCCATTCGCCTGCGGCCATGGCACGTGCGCCACCTGCAAGGTTCAGGTGCTGGAAGGCGAAGCTGACCTGGGCGCGGCATCGTCTTTTGCCTTGATGGATATCGAACGTGACGAAGGCAAGGTGCTGGCCTGTTGTGCGATTCCGCAAAGCGACATGGTGATCGAGGCGGACATCGACGCCGACCCGGATTTCCTCGGGCATCCCGTCGAGGACTATCGCGCCGTGGTCAGCGCGCTGGTGGATCTGTCGCCGACCATCAAGGGCGTGCACCTCAAACTCGAGCGGCCGATGGCATTCCAGGCCGGTCAGTACATCAACCTGCAATTGCCCGGGGTGGACGGCACGCGGGCGTTCTCGCTGGCCAATCCACCGAGCCGGGCCGATGAGGTTGAACTGCACGTGCGGCGGGTCGAGGGCGGGCGGGCCACAGGCAAGATTCACGAAGGCTTGAAGGTCGGTGATGCGGTGGAATTATCCGGGCCGTATGGGCAGTTTTTCGTCCGCACCTCGCAAAGCGGCGACCTGATTTTCATCGCTGGAGGCTCGGGGCTATCGAGCCCGCAATCGATGATTCTCGACCTGCTGGAGTCCGGCGATACGCGTCAGATTGTGCTGTTCCAGGGAGCACGCAACCGGGCCGAACTCTACAACCACGAATTGTTCGAGGCGTTGGCGCGGGACCATGCCAACTTCACCTACGTGCCCGCGCTCAGCCAAGCCGCGGAAGACGCCGAATGGACGGGCTTCAAGGGCTACGTGCACGACGCTGCGAAACAGCATTTCGACGGTCGCTTCAGCAGCCGCAAAGCGTACTTGTGCGGCCCGCCCGTGATGATCGATTCGGCGATTTCTTGCCTAATGCAAGGGCGACTGTTTGAACGCGACATCTTCATGGAGCGTTTCTACAGCGCTGCCGATGGCGCCACTGAGACCACACGGTCGGCGCTGTTCAAACGCATCTGAATTCAACCACAACAAAACGCCGGACGCTGCTGACCTTCAAACGGTCAGTAGGGTTTCGGGTGACCATAAAAACAACAAAAGGTCATTAACCATGAACGCTGTATCGCGAATCAAGCATGCGAGTCATCTGTGCCGTGTCGGATTGAACCTGCTGGCGGCTGCCAGTGCAGGGGTTCACGCCACCGAAGGCGGTGGATCTTCCTACCCGATGGGGGCGGAAAACTACATGTCCGGCGCCATGCCACCACCGGGCTTGTATTCGCAGTTCTTTGTCAGCCACTACGAGGCCGATTCCCTGCGAGGCAACATGGCGAGAAAGTACCGGTGGACTTCAGGGTACGGGCAAACGCCATAGCACCGCGATTGATCTGGGTCACCGAGCAGCAGGCGCTGGGTGGAAACCTTGCCTTCCACGCCATCGTGCCGCTGGTGGACCTCAAGGTTGAGCTCAACGGCCAGTCGCAGAGTAAACAGGGATTGGGCGCCATCATCTTCGGGCCGGCGCTCGGCTTTCATCACAGCGAAAAGCTACACAGCATTGTCGCCCTGGATTTTATTGCGCCATCAGGTGAATACGATCGCGGTGACCTGGCCAATATTGGGCGTAATTACTGGGTGGTTGAACCAGTGGTGGCGGTGTCCTCCGTTGACCCGCAGGGGCTCAACGTCGATGCGAAAACCATGTATGACTTCAACCAGCGCAATAACGCTACTGACTACCGCTCCGGCCAGGAACTGCACGTGGACTAAGCAGTAGGTTGGGGCCTGGGTAATGGCTGGGTGGTGGGTGTGGGCGGTTACATGCTCTACCAGACCACGGACGACCGGCAAGACGGTGATCGTATCGAAAGCAATAAGGGCAGAACGATAGCGATCGGCCCTTCTGTGAAATATACGAACGATAAGGGCTGGTTTTTAACAGCCAAGTGGGAGCAGGAGACCCGGGTTCGTAACCGCGCAGAAGGCAATGCCTACCGGGTGAAGTTGACGATCCCTTTTTGAAAAAAAACGGGTTCGTGCGTGAGTGAGATCACCGACCTGCTACCGCATAAGTGGGCGTCCGTTTAACCACACACGGTGTGTTGGGCGGACGCCTACTTTAGAGATACATATCCATAGGAATCGAATGAGGAAGCCACTCCTACAGATAGAAAAACTACCTATATGAAGCCACCGCATCGGAGCCAATACCACCGATCCGAATTCTAGCTTCATTGGAAGCTACTTGATTTCTACCCACGCGATCGGCGCCGTCAGCGGCCAGACCTTTTGCGCCGACATGATCGGCGCCATCAGCGGCCAGATCTTTTGCGCCGACATGATCGGCGCCGTCAGCGGCCAGACCTTTCGCGCCGACATGATCGGCGCCGTCAGCAGCCAGACCTTTCGCTCCGACATGATCGGCGCCGTCAGCAGCCAGACCTTTTGCGCCGACATGATCGGCGCCGTCAGCGGCCAGACCTTTTGCGCCGACATGATCGGCGCCGTCAGCGGCCAGACCTTTTGCTCCGACATGATCGGCGCCGTCAGCGGCCAGACCTTTTGCGCCGACATGATCGGCGCCGTCAGCGGCCAGATCTTTTGCGCCGACATGATCGGCGCCATCAGCGGCCAGACCTTTTGCGCCGACATGATCGGCGCCGTCAGCGGCCAGATCTTTTGCGCCGACATGATCGGCTCCATCAGCGGCCAGATCTTTTGCGCCGACATGATCGGCGCCGTCAGCGGCCAGATCTTTTGCGCCGACATGATCGGCGCCATCGGCGGCCACCTGGCCTGTGCCATGCTCAGCACCGCTTCGTGCCAATGCGCCGGCGGCGACATGATCAGCACCATCAGATGCGACCGCTGTAGGTGTGGTTTGGCTATCCACAACCGCTACAGGGCTTGCGGTGGACAGTTCTTGCGCCTCCGTACGTAACGGCGATTGAGGCCCTAGGATGTATATTCCAATTGCTGATAAAACAAGCCCGGAAACAATCTTACGGTTCATAACTTCTCTCCTTAACATCTTTCCAATTAGTTTCTTGAAGCCGAATTAAGATTCAGAATGCCATAACCTGTTGTGGTTATAAGGCATCATTCTCGTAGCATCCGCCTACATCGTGCGTGGATAAACAGACGCCCACTTAGCCTACAGGCTGAAGAAGTTGCCAGAGTGATCAAGCCGCTGAATCCGGTATAACCACCTCTATCCGCGTATCTCTACCTAAGCCTGAGTCCAATGTGAACTCCCCGGCTAAAAGCCGGGCTCTTTCGGCCATGTTCCTCAAGCCCGTACCCTTACCGCTGTGCATCACGGCGGCCGTGTCGAAACCGCTTCCGTTATCGTCGATCATCAAGTGAATCCCGTCATTGCGCCGCCTGAGTCTTACTTCGATCAGGCCGGCACTGCCATGCTTGAGCACGTTGTTCAATGCCTCTTGGATATTCGGAACAGCACGACTTCAACACAGGCATCCGGACGCGGCTCCAACTCGGCACACTCCAATCGAACGCGCATGCTATCGGGCATATCAGGCGGAATTCTCTCCACCAACCGGTGTATGGCTTCGATCGGGCCCACGCCGTCCAAATGCGCCGAACGCGACATATTCGACAGATCGCGCACCTTGTCCAGCGCCTCGTCGACTACCCGGACCAACGCGGCCTGACGCTGTTCCTGGTCCCCTACAAGATGACGCAGGACCGAGTTGGCGCTGATCTTGATGAGGGTTAACAATTGCCCCACATCGTCATGCAGTTCCCGTGCGAGATGACAACGCTCGCGCTCCTGCAGTTCGATCATCTGCCTGAGTCGTTGCGCACAGGCTTTGGGCTCGTCGAGGTCATGGCACAGCCCCTGCGACTCGACAGCATCAACAACAAACATCCTGGCAACCTCACGCTCTCAATAGGCACTATCGAGGGTCGATAGTGAACGGAACAACAACCGGTACACTGCTGCAACGACGATGCTCTAGACCCGAAACTGCCCCAGCAGCCGATTCAATTGCAACGCCACCTGCCCCAGGTTCTTGCTGGCGGTGTTGGATTCCGCTGCCGATTGCGCGTTGTTGTGCGCCAGGCTGGTCGTATGGGCGACGCTCTGATTGATTTCGTCGACCACATGCGTCTGTTGCAGCGTCGCGCTGGCGATAGAGGCCCCCAGCCCGCTGATGTTGCGTAACATCCCGGCGATTTGATTCAAGCTGGCACCGGCCTGACTGGCTTGCTCCACTGTCAGTCTGGAGGCTTCGCTGCTGTCGTTGATCGCTTCGACCGCCGCGCTGGATTTGCTCTGCAGCTGCTCGACCATCACTTGAATTTCCGACGTTGCCTGCTGGGTGCGCTGAGCCAGCAGACGTACTTCGTCAGCCACCACGGAAAAACCTCGCCCCTGCTCCCCCGCTCGAGCCGCCTCAATGGCCGCGTTAAGCGCCAACAGGTTGGTCTGCTCGGCGATCGCATGGATCACTGCCAGCACGCCGCCAATTTGAGTACTGTCCAGCGCCAGCGCCTGAATCGCATCGACGGCCTGCGCAATGGTCGTGGATAACTGATCAATCTGGTTCAAACTGCGATCGATACTGACTAAACCGCGCTCAGCCTGCTGCTCGGCACTGCGCACTTCATTGGAGGCGTGCTCAGCATTCTTGGCAACATCCTGCACGCTGTAGGCCACCTCATTGATTGCAGTTGCCACCATTTCCATTTGCTGGGATTGTTCGCCGCTTTGCTGCTGCGCCATATTGGCGCTGTCGCTGAGGGAATGGGCGGCGTCCTCGAGTAGCTGCGCCACCCCCAGCAACTCTGCAATGACCTGGCGTAATTTGTCAGTGAACACGTTGAAGTGCGTGCCCAAAGCACTTAGCTCGTCACGACCGCTGACCTGTAATTGAAGAGTGAGATCGCCTTCGCCACTGGCGATATTGGCCATGGCTTCGACGGTTTGCCTGAGGGGGCGTGAAATACTGTGCACGATCAGACTGATGAAAGTGGCCAGCACCAGAGCGCTCAATAGCCCCAACAGCGCCATCTGCGTCAGGTCTTTGCGAAACTGTGCGTTGATGTCATCGATGTACATACCCGTGCCGAGCACCCAGCCCCAGGGTTCGAACAAGGCGACGTAGGAAACCTTGTCCACGGGTTCGTTATGACCCAGTTTGGGCCAGGTGTACGCAAGCATCCCTGCACCTTGCTCTCGGACGATGCGCATGATCTCCATGCTGAACTGAAAACCGTTGCTATCCTTCAAGTCGCTGACATCCTGCCCCTCCAACTTTGTGTTGACCGGATTCATGATCATGACCGGCTGCAGGTTCTCGATGAAAAAGTATTCCTGGCCGGCATAGCGCATGCCGCGAACCATTTCCCGAGCCTGCTCCTGGGCTTGTTCTCGAGTCAGCTTGTGAGCCTGCTCCAGGCTTTGGAAGTAACTGAATACACCGAGGGTGTTTTCCACCGCGTTTCGGGTTTGCTGAACCTTGGCCATGTAGAGATGGCTGTAACTGTTTTGCAGCATCAACGTGACAAGTGCCAACAACATCAACATGGACGCTAGCAAAATCAGCCAAAGGCGCCGGCTGATGGGCATGTTTCGCAGACTGGGCACGGAAAGGCTCCTATTTGAGATCATATGTACACACAAGCAGGTGTCTCTTTTGGCTTGCCATGGACCACAGCAAGAGACGAACAACCGCGCGATGACGTCTGTTCGGCCCGCCGTTACTGCCTTAGAGGGTTACCAGAGCGCCAAGGTGTAATCGATGTTGACCCGCGTTTCGTTGTCATCGCGGAAGGTCGCCGCCGGAGCGAAATCATTGCGGTACCAGGCATGACGCAGACGCAAGCTGACCCCCTTGAACGTGCCCGACTGCACCACATAGGACAGCTCGACATCTTTTTCGCTTTCGCTGAGACCATCTCCCCCCAAAGCCGTCGGCAATGCGATATTGCTGCCATTCAGGTAGCGCACCATGCCTTTGAGTCCCGGCAGAGCAACGCCGACGAAGTCGTAGTCGTAGCGCACTTGCCAACTGCGCTCTTTAGGGTTGATGAACTCGGAACTGAGCGAGCCTTCGGAAACCACCAGGGGTTCGGTCCCGGTTAGATACGGCATCGCGGTGTCGCCGTTGAGCTGCATGTAGCCTGCTCCCAGGCTGTGGGCGCCCACGGAGTACGTGAACATCGTCCCCAGGTTTCGGTTGTCGACATGCCCGGCCTTGGCCGCACCGTCTTCCCCTGTGATGAAGTAGCGGACGTCCGTCTTCAATTTCCCGGGACCGATAGGCTGTATCTGCTCGAAGCCGAAGTAGTCCTTGCGATACATCTGGTCCAGTACGGCGTGGTAGTACTTCAGTGTCAGGCTATCGGACCATTTGTAGTCACCCCCCAGGAAAATGAACTTGTCCGATTCGGCCTTGGGGTTGAAACGACCATTGGGCGAGGCGACGGTCATTTTTTGGTAATTGGTGGAATCGCGCAGGTTGATGCGGTCCAACCACCCGACACTCAACGACAGATTGTCCAGGTCCTGCGAGCGCAAGTAAGTGCCACGAAAAGTTTGCGGCAGCAGGCGTGTGGGGCTGGCGAAGGCGATCGGCAGGAACGTGCTGATGGTCCCGGCTTGCAGTTCCGTCTTCGAGATCTTCATTTTCCCGGTCAAGCCAAGCTCCGAATAATCATCGTTGGGCTCACGAGTACTCGGGTTGTACGGCAATAAACCCGTACCGGTACGGTCCGGCGACGAGTCAAGCTTGACGCCCAGCAGCCCCACGGCATCAATACCGAAACCCACAAGCCCCGGAGTGAATCCCGAACTGTATTTGAGAATAAAGCCCTGGGCCCACTCCCTGGCTGCCGATTGCGCGGAAGTGCCTTTGTAGTCGCGATCGAAGTAATAGTTACGCATTGTCAGACTGGCTTTACTGTCTTCGACAAAACCGGCGGCCTTTACTTGCCCTGCCAGAACTGAAAGAACAAAACAAACAGCGATACTCGAGGGAACGCGAACTTGAGTTTTCATGGTTTTCTCTATTTTTATTAGTATTGAACGGATCCTTACTGCCGGCGTGTCCCTGCCACCGAACCTGTTAAGCGACCACGCAGGCGTGCCCAATCAAGCTCGGCTGTATAGCGTTTTAATCCGTTAGTTAACGTTATTGCGTTTATACAAATGCATCGGCGTAGAAATTGGTTTCCAGCAACTCTCGCTGCCCGATAAAGTCGCGACGGGCGGAGTCCACAACGACCGGTGCTCCACAGGCATACACCTCGAAGCGCTTCAACGAAGCAAAGTCGGACAGGACCTGTTGGTGTACAAATCCGCAAGCGCCTTGCCATTGACAGGCATCATTCGGTTCCGAGAGCACCGGGATGTACTTCAACCAAGGCAACTCGGCCTGCCACTCCAGCAACTGTTCGTGATGGTAAAGATCCTTGCGTTGCCGGCCCCCCCAATAGAGATAAACCGGACGTGTGTTATTACCCTGTTCTCGCAGTTGCTCAAGCAACGCCTTGATCGGCGCAAAACCGGTACCACTGGCCAGAAAGATCATCGGTTGATCGTTCTCACGCAAATAGAAAGATCCATAAGGACCTTCCAGACGAAGCAATTCCCGTGGTTTCAACGTATTGAATACATGCCCACTGAAACTGCCCCCTGGCATATGACGGATATGCCACTCAAATTGATTGTCCACTG
This sequence comes from Pseudomonas sp. ERMR1:02, assembly GCF_002277815.1. Lineage (GTDB taxonomy): Bacteria > Pseudomonadota > Gammaproteobacteria > Pseudomonadales > Pseudomonadaceae > Aquipseudomonas. The sequence goes on along the minus strand of NZ_NKJI01000014.1, from coordinate 34,826 downwards.
TCGAACGAGTTGCCATCGAATAACTTCGACGGCTGCCGTCCTTAAGCAATACCTGCGCATATTGGCCAGGGTAATAGTTGAAGGTGACCGTGGGCGGCAACATCAGTCGCACGATCATTACATCGTCGGCGACCTTTTCGACGCTGGCCACGCGGGCAGCCGTCTGCTGAATCGAAATACCGCGCAGTTCAGTCACCTCCGGCGCATCAATGACCAGGTCCGAGGTCGCTTTGGCACAGCAGAACAAAGCGAGGCCGGCAGCACGTTCCTCTTCGCTCAGAACCTCCAGCGGACTATTGGCATGATCGACACTGCCGCTCACCACCCTGCCCTTGCAACTGCCACACGTCCCTTCACGGCAACTGTGCTTTAGCATCAGCCCGTCCGCCAACGCACCATCCAAGATGGTCTTGCTTGCATCCAGATCGAATTGTTGCCCAGCTGGTTGAATATCTACGTGATAGGTCATGGCATTTGCTCATTCACTGTGTGATGAAAAATTAACGGCGCTGGGCCGTCAGCAGGTCGAGCGCGACGTCGACGATCATGTCTTCCTGACCACCCACCATCCGGCGTTTTCCCAGTTCGACGAGGATGTCGAGGGTCTTGAGGCCGTACTTCGCGGCAGCGATTTCGGCGTGGCGCAGGAAGCTCGAATAAACGCCGGCATAACCCAGCGCCAGGGTTTCGCGATCCACCCGTACCGGACGGTCCTGCAGCGGGCGGACGATGTCGTCGGCTGCGTCCATCAGCGTGTAAAGATCGGTACCGTGGTTCCAGCCCAGACGTTCAGCGGCGGCGATAAACACTTCCAGCGGCGCGTTACCGGCACCCGCGCCCATGCCCGCGAGGCTGGCGTCGATACGGTCGCAGCCTTCCTCGACCGCGGTGATCGAGTTGGCCACGCCGAGCGACAGGTTGTGGTGGGCGTGCATGCCGGTTTCGGTTTCCGGTTTAAGCACGGCCTTGAAGGCACGGAAGCGGTCGCGGATGTCCTGCATGTTCATCGCGCCGCCGGAGTCGGCCATGTACACGCAGGTCGCGCCGTAGCTTTCCATCAACTTGGCTTGCGCGGCCAGCTGCTCGGCCGGGATCATGTGGCTCATCATCAGAAAACCGACGGTGTCCATGCCCAGCTCGCGGGCGTACTCGATGTGCTGTTTCGAGACATCCGCTTCGGTGCAATGGGTGGCGATGCGCACCACCCGGGCTCCGGCGTTGTAGGCAGCCTTGAGGTCATGCACCGTGCCGATTCCGGGCAGCAGCAATGTGGTGATTTTGGCGTGGCTGATCACGTCGGCGGCGGCTTCGATCCACTCCAGGTCGGTGTGCGCGGCGAAGCCATAGTTGAAGCTCGACCCTTGCAGACCGTCACCGTGGGCGACTTCGATCGAGTCGACCTTGGCCTTGTCCAGGGCGCGGGCAATGTCCTGCACGTTCTGCAGCGAATACTGGTGACGCACTGCGTGGCTGCCGTCGCGCAGGGTCACGTCGGAGATGTAGAGCTTTTTGCCGGGGTTAAAAGTCATGTCGGGTTCCTCAGACGTTCAGCATCGACTGCGCCATGCGCTCGGCGGTGGCCAAGGCAGCGGAGGTCATGATGTCGAGATTGCCGGCGTAGGCCGGCAGGTAATGGGCGGCGCCTTCGACTTCGAGGAACACCGAGGTCTTCAGCCCGGAGAATTTGCCGAGGCCGGGGATATTCAGCGGCGCGTCTTCAGGAATCACGTCGAACTGGACTTTTTGCTTAAGGCGATAGCCCGGCACATAGGCCTGCACGGCCGCCGCCATTTCCACGATAGACGCCTCGATCTCAGCCTGATCGGCTGCCTCGGACAACACAAACACCGTGTCGCGCATCATCAGCGGTGGCTCGGCCGGGTTCATCACGATAATTGCTTTGCCCTTGGCCGCGCCGCCGATCACTTCGATGGCCTTGGAGGTGGTTTCGGTGAACTCGTCGATGTTGGCGCGAGTGCCGGGGCCGGCAGATTTGCTGGCAATCGAGGCGACGATTTCCGCGTAGTGCACCTTGGCCACGCGCGACACCGCCGCCACCATCGGGATCGTCGCCTGACCGCCGCAAGTCACCATATTGACGTTGAGCTGAGCGAGGTTCTGCTCCAGGTTGACCACCGGCACGCAGTACGGGCCAATGGCCGCGGGCGTCAGATCAATCAGGCGGATGCCGGGTTTGATCGAGCGCAGGAACGCGTCGTTCTTCACATGGGCGCCAGCCGAAGTGGCATCGAACACGAAGTCGATGTCCTTGAACACGTCCAGGCGGGTCAGGCCTTCAACGCCTTCGTGGGTGGTGGCCACGCCCATGCGCTGGGCGCGGGCCAGACCATCGGAGGCCGGGTCGATACCGACCATGACCGCCATTTCCAGGTGTTTGGCGTTACGCAGGATCTTGATCATCAGGTCGGTGCCTATGTTGCCGGAACCGATAATGGCGACTTTCAGTTTTCTGGCACTCATTTACTTTCTCCATAAGCTTCGTCGAGAAGAATCACGGCCGGGTCCAGCGTCTCTGCATACAGACGCTTGACCGCACCAGCACGCAGGCCTAGCGCAGCACGTTGGTTGATGTAGCCCTTGTCAGTTATTTCCCCATCATCGAGGCTCGGTGGCGAGTCGAGGATGACCATGCGCACGGCGTGCTGCGAGGACGCAGGAAACTGCTGGGCCAGTGTTTGCATGCCCGTAATAAGGGCCAGACGAACGGCAGGTTGCATAGACAGTTGTTCAGCGGTCATTCGCTTGCCGGCGGCTCCGGCCAACGCGCGCAGCGCCGGTGTCGGATAGATCAATGCGCCGATCACGTCTCGATCGTGACCGCAAATGACAGAGTCAGAAGCGTAAGGCGCCAAGACACTCACCAGCCGCGGGCGCAACGTACCGACGGAAACCCACGTGCCAGTGGTCAACTTGAAGTCTTCGGTGACTCGCCCATCAAACACGATGCCCTTCTCCGGGCGCTCGGGATCGAGTAGTCGACCGGCATCGCCAATCTGATAGAAGCCCTGTTCATCGAACGCCTCAAGGCTGCCTTGCGGGTCATTGAGATACTGCTGAAACACTGAGGGTCCGCGTACACGCATTTCCAGCTTGTCGCCGCTGGGCACGAACTTGATCTCTACGCCCGGTACTGGCAGGCCGATGTTGCCTGGCTTGTCCAAACGGTAATGAACGTTGGTGAGCACTGGAGAGGTCTCGGTCGCTCCCCATTCGCTGGTAAAGAACAGGGGCTTTTCGCGGACCTTTTCCGCACAGGCCATCAACCGATCCCACGTGCTCTGTGGCAAAGCCGCAGCGGCATAGAACAGCATGTCTAGGCGACCGAAAAGCGCTTGCGCCAACTCCTCGTCGCGCTCCAGATAAGGCAGTAGCGCTTCATAGCCACGAGGGACGTTGAAGAACACCGTTGGCTGGACGGATTTGATATTTTCCACCGTGCGCTCTATTCGCCCGGTCACCGGTAATCCATCATCGATATAGAGCGTGCCGCCGTTGCGCAGCACCATGTTGAAGTTGTGGTTCGCGGCGAAGGTATGACTCCACGGCAGCCAATCCACCACGACCATTTCACTGCCTTCGAGGAAGCGCCAGCATTGGGCGATCGATTGCTGATTGGCGCACAGCATGCGATGGGTATTGATGACCACCTTGGGTGTGCCAGTGGAGCCGGAGGTCAGCATATAGCGGGCGGGGACGTCGCCATCGAGGCGCAGAAAAGTCTCCATGACCTGCGCACTTTCGACCCGGTAAAGCATGGGCAGCGGCAGCGCGCCAGGAACTGCCTGGGCGTTGCGCGCAACCACGACGGGACAGTCCGGCCGGATCAATTCGATTGTCCGGCGATAGGTGTCTCCATCGTTGATGAAGATCAACGCGGGTTGCAGCTGCGCCACGATAGACTTGAGCTTGCTGCAGCCGCTCTGTGTATTGCGCGAATACGCGACCGAAACCGTGGCTACGGGAATCCCGACATGCATGGCTGCAAGCGAAATCAATGCCTGGTCGATGTCGTTCTCCGACAACACCAGCACCGGCCGACCGGGCACCGTATCGAGCTCCAGCAACCCCTGCGCCAGAGCGCCGACGCGTTGGCGAACCTCGCTGTAATTCAGGGTGAACCAGATGCCATTGCGACGCTCAGCCAGGTATGGACGCAGCGGAGTCTCGCGCGCCCATCGCTCCAGCCACTCGCCGATACAACGGGCATAAGGTTGCAGCTGTTCAGGGGATCGCAGTATGAAACTGCCCGCCTCACCTGGCTCGACAGACACACGAGCAGGTGCCAACTTGGCAGGATCGTCGAAAAAGTCGTACACGGCACGCCCTCACGAGATCAACAGGCAGGCCTGTTGTCTCATCATCATTGTTTTTGTTGTTACGAGTGCCGGCTCAATAACCCGGCCCCCTTTCGCAAGACGCAGTTGGTCAGCGCTTCACACTTATACGAATCGACAGCTCACTTCACCCAGACGGGTCAGTTTCAGGCGCAGGCTGTCACCGGCTGTCACTGGCACCATGGGCCCCAAGGCTCCGGATAACAGCACGTCGCCTGCGCGCAATGGCCGGCCAAATTCGGCCATGGTTCGCGCCAGCCACAAGCAGGCGTCCAGCGGATTGCCGAGGCAGGCTGCGCCCACACCGATCGACGCCTGAGCACCATTTTTTTCCAGCAGCATGCCTTCCAGCGCAAGGTCCAGATTGGCCAGGCGCACAGGGCTCTTGCCCAGGACGTAGAGCCCCGAAGAAGCATTGTCGGCCACCGTATCGACCAAGGTGATTTTCCAGTTCTCGATCGCCGAATCGACAATTTCCAGCGCCGGCACCAGGTACTCCACCGCGCTCATCAGCTCGCCCAGTGTTGTGTCCGGATTGGGCAAGTCACGCCCCAACACGAAAGCGATCTCACCTTCTGCCTTGGGCTGAATCAGGCGGGAGCTGTCAATGGCCTCGCCATCGCCGTATTCCATATCGGCAAACAACATGCCGAAGTCTGGCTGATCGACACCCAACTGATCTTGCACGGCCAGCGAGGTCAAGCCGATTTTACGCCCGCTGAGACGGCGCCCCGCGGCCAACGCGGCCTGGGTATTGAGTTCCTGTACGGCATAAGCATCAGCCAGTGTGGAGATCTGGAAGCGCTCGGAGATACGACCGCACGGGGTTCGCGTCATGCGCGCTTGCGCAAGAACCGCGGCGGCAGCCTGGATGGAATCGTGGCTCACGGGGATAACTCCTCAACAGATGGTGGTGGACGCTCAATGCGAGCGTTGCTGACTTGCCAGGTAACCCTGATGCAGCTCATCGACCAACTCGGCGACGCTGTAGCTGCGCTTGATCTGCCCTACGCCCTGCCCCGCTGACCACACGTGTTTCCAGGCTTTGTTGGCGGAGGCAATGTCACCGGAAAAATCGATGGCGGTACGATTGTCGGCGGCTGGGTCGATACCGGCCTTTTCCAGCGAGGGTTTCATCCAGGTGGCGAGTACGCCACTGACCGCTTTGGTTGTAGCCACGTCATCCATGGAGCAGTTCACCAGCATGTCCCGGTAGGCGTTTTCGGCCAAGCTCTCGTGAGCCGCGACCAAACGGGTGCCCACCAGGGCGAAATCGCAACCCAGGACTTGCGCTGCATGGATGTCGCGCCCATTCGAAACAGCACCGGCCAGACCGAGCGGCCCGTCCAGAACTCGCGGACTTCTGCTACAAAGGCAAAGGGGTTGTAGCTACCGGTATGGCCGCCGGCACCGTTGCAGACCAACACCAAACCATCGACACTCGCATCGACCGCCTTGCGTGCCAGGGCCGGAGTGATGACGTCAGCGATCACTACACCGCCATAACCATGGACAATTTCCAGCACACGCTTGGGGCTACCCAAGGCCGTGGAAACGATCGGCGGCTGGTAGCGTTTGATCAATTCCAACTCGGATTCGAACCGATCGTAGGTGCTGTGCACGATCATGTTCAGCATCCAGGGTGCCCAGGCCTGGCCTTGTGATTTCGCGACTTCACGTTCGACAACGATCTGAGCCAGCCAGTGGTCCAGTTGCTCGACGGTACGCGCATTGGGCGCCGGCAGGCTGCCGACAATGCCGGCCTGACAACAGGCATTGAGCAACTGCGGCCCGGAAACCAGGAACATCGGCGCGGCTAGCACCGGCAAAGGTAAGCCAGCAAACAGATCCAGCAACTTCTGTTGGGGTGCACTCAAGGAACGGCTATTGGCGCTCATCGGTCTTTTCTCTTGTTATGGGTTACACGGACAGGCCTGGCGTCAGACCTTTCTGTGACTGGCCGCGCCCGGGCTGCGGACTTCCCAGCCACCATCGCTGTGAATGATGTTGGCGGTGGTCAACCCTGAGTTTTCACGCGAGGCCAACAGCACATAGTGGCCCGTGTGATCCTCTGGTTCAGCGATACGCTGAAGCGGAACCGCCTGCGCAGCACCTTGCTCGAAACCTGGAATCTGGTTGAGCGGAACACTGCGCGTATTAAGCCCCTCCAGACTTTTCATAGGCGTATTGGTCGCGCCAGGCGCTACGCCGTTGACGCGAATATCCGGTGCCAATTCGTAGGCCAGCTGCCGGATCATTCCGACCAGCGCATGCTTGGCGGTGACATAGAGAATGCCCCCACCACCGGCATAAAAAGCACTGTTGGACAGCGTGAAGATCATGCTGCCGCGACTGGCGCGCAGGGCATCGATACTGCATCGTGCACCGAGCATGTAGCCTTGAACATTGATGGCGAACAAGCGCTGAAACGCACTTTCAAAGTCTTCAGGGGCAATGCGGTCCAGGCGTGTGAAATAGTCAAACACCGCGGCATTGCCGACAAACGTGTCGAGCTTGCCGAACGTGGTCAGCGCAGCCGCGACCGCACGCTGGTTGTCCTCATGACTGGATACGTCGCCCTGCACCGTGATGATGGCGTCACCCAACTCATCACGCAGAGCACTCAACTGTTCGTCGTCACGCGCCATCACGCACACCCGCGCGCCTTCGTTCACATAGCGCCGAACGATGGCGCTACCGATGCCGCCGGTACCGCCAGTGACTAATGCTACTTGTCCTTCGAGCCAACCCATGTGCGTGCCCTCAGAGGAAAGTGTTGATGTTCTTGCACAACAACATCGCGTTTGGAATCAGGATCTTGCGCTTCAACAACTTCAGCCCGTCAGCCTCGCGGCGCAGCACATCCTCACGGCGTCCGACCAGTTGATGGGACTCGTCCAGACCACGGCTGCGGATGTTCATGAAGCACGAGAACGCAATGAACTCGTCTTCCTGCTCACCGGCAAACACCTCGATGTTGCTGATCAGGTGAACGTTGCGCGTCGGGGATTTTCAGCCCAGGCCGACGGCTGCTTGAAGCGCGCCACGCGGCGTTGCAGATCGCGCATGCCATCGTCGAAGAAGGCCATGTGTTCCAGCCGGTAGGGGCCAGACTTGTCCTCGCGTCGGCGGTTCTCGATGCCAGGCATCCAGTAGTGAATGGTCTCGCTCAGGGTCTGCAGCCACTCATCCCAGGATTCGTTGTCGAGCAGGCGGGCTTCACGCAACAAGAAGGCCTCGACCGCGCGCGTATCGTTGATTGCAACTGTTTGTTCCACTGGCAAAGCATTCATCTTCGATCCCCTCAACGCATCGTGCCGTTACGATCTGGTACGTCCGCCCAGGTGGGCGATTGCAGCAGGTCTTTCCAGCGCTGGTAGAACGCACGGGAATTGCATTCGTTGAGTTGCCCCTTGAACACATTGCCAGGCAGTTCGCTGTTTTCAATGCGCGTATTCATGCCCAGGCCGACGTACAGATCCTGATAGCGTGTGACCATGCCGCGGCTGGTCTTGGTGCAGTATTCCCAGTTCTCGCCATCGTCCATTTCGAACACGCCAGTCGGGAGAAGGTCATCATTGCGCCACGGCGCCATTTGTCCTTGATGTCCTGCGGCGCATTTTTGTTGACGATGACCCAGGTAAACAGCTCGATCTTGTGTGGCCCGCGCGGCTGCCAGATGCGCACCGTGTTCTGCCCTGGCAAGAAGGAGAAGTTAGGGAAAACGGTGAACGACGAAATTGACCCGATCAGCTTGGAGCGGAACTCGCCCAGACGCTCCGCCACTTTCGGGCGCAATACGTGCAGGTATTTGTTGATGTCTTTCTCGCCCAGGGTGGCAGCATTGCCGACCACATCGGTGGCGAACTCGTAGCCGTGGCCATTCCAGTTCACCGAGTAGGACTCGGGAAGGTCGCCGACATTGGCCACCGGCCCGCCCAGCATGGCCTTGGCTGCGGAGTCGTGAGTCCAGCCGCCATGGAGAATATCGCCGACGAAATTTTCCGCCGCGACTTTCCAGTTGCATTCGATGGTGGAACGGATGCAGCCACCGAGGAACTCACTGCCGCCCTCGTCCATGTCGAGCATGACATCCAGGTACCAGGTCATTGGCCCCAGGTACTCTTCCAGGGTCGGTGCGTCGTCGGCAAAAGTGGCGAACACCAGGCCCTTGTATGTCGCAACGCGCGCTTCGCGCAGTCCATGTTTAGACTTGTCGAAATTGCTTTCTTCATAGCACTTGGATTCATGCATACCCAGCAACCGGCCGCCATCGGCGCCGAATGACCAGCCGTGGTAGTTGCAGATAAAGCCCCGTGCATTGCCCGCCTCGGCGAAACAGATCTTGTTGCCACGGTGCGGGCAGGCATTGAGGAACACCTTCAGCGATGCGTCCTTCTGACGTACCACCAGAACCTCGTCCTCGCCCATGCTGGTGGCGAGGTAGTCACCCGACTTTGGCAATTGCGATTCATGGGCGACGAACAGCCAGCACCGCGCGAAAATCTTCTCGAGTTCTTGCTCGTAGATCGCCTGGTCCCAGAACACCTTGCCGGACAAGCGGCCTTCCTGCATGTCGCACACCCGATCAAGGTTGGGCAGGCTGGGTGTGGGCTCAATAGTTCTGAGGGGTATGTGTTTGCAGTTATCCATTGTTCTGGACTCACAAGGAATACGGGTGGAAAGACAGGCCTTCGTGCCGGGCGTCAGGCATCGGCCAGTGCGGCATCGCTGGCATGTTCGAGGTCGGCATAGACCTCTTTGTCAGTGACGATGATCCGATACGTACGAAGGTGCTTTTCACAGGGGAAAGTCACTGCCTCGCCCGTCCGGATATCAAACTGCCCCCAATGCACCGGACAGGTGATCAGGTGATCTTCCAGATCGCCTTCCGCCAGTGAGGCCGTGGCGTGTGTACACATGTCCGAAGTGGCATAGAACGTGCCGTCCAGGTTGTACACGCAGATATCGTCGGCAGCGCCATGGCTGACTTTTTTCAATTCGCCCGGCGACAGTTCATCGCGCTGGCACAGCAATACACGGCTCATGGCTTTTCCTCCCCGACGATCAATTGCAAGAAACCCAACCCGGTGACCCAGGCAGGCACGGCTTCATAGGCGATGACTTGACCGGCCGGATTGGCGACGGCAGCCATAGCGCAGGCGAAATTGCGGATTTCCATGGCGCCATTGCCGGCGCGGCGCAAAATCTCTTCATCCGAATAGGCGCATAGCGCTTGCAGATCGCCGTTGACGCCGTGGGCAAGGATCTCTCGGTCGAAGTCCTCCGCAACCCGACCCATTTCCGCCGTCCCTACCCAGTGGCTGATGCCGCCGCTACCGATAATGACGACGCGCTCGTCAGCATCGAACGACTCCACCGCCGCACGGATCTGGCGACCCAGGTCAGCAGCTCGCTTAAGCGAAATGAAAGGATCCACGCCACAGGCCAGGTACACAGGAATAGTCGGCAACTCTCGACCGAGAATCTGCTCAGCCGGCTTGACCGTCAGCTGATGAGGAATCGAGAACGAGTGATCCACGGTGAAGCTGCGCGCCACTGTCCAGTCGATGCCCTGCCCTTCGCCATGCGAGACGATATGACCGGCCAGTTTTTCCTGGTTGCGCACCACACCTCGCTCCAGCCCCGGCAACCGATCCAGTGGACCATCGACATCACCGGTACCGATGACATAGCGCGGCAGACACTGGGTGCCGAACAGGATGTAATGATCGCAGCCCACGATGATCACCGAGGTCGGCGCCAACTGCGCCAGGCGCTGAGCACATTGCTCGTATGCACCCCAGACCGCATCACCTTGGGCCTGCGGCGGCGCGTTGGGGGCAACGAACATGACCGGGTCATGCGGCATCCAGAAACCACCTACTATCTTGCCCATCGGATCACCCCTTGAGTGCCGCGGAGAAAGCCGCGCGTTGTTCGTCGGTTGCACCCAAGCGCTGCTTGTACAGCGACATGCTTCGCTGAGGTGCCAACTCCTGCCAGAAGCCCATGGTCAGCATCGGATTGACCCCGACCGCTTGCAGAGCGGCGACATCGAAGCCCACGACCATTTCAACTTCTTCTTCACTCAATGCGAAACGCCCGAGGAAGCCTTTGGGGTCTTCGCGAAAACGCTCTTTGGAGGCGCGATCAACTGAGAGTTGCCACAGCGCTCGCTCCAGTAGATTTCGGCTCATGTCGGATCACTCGCTCAGGAAGTCGCGAACCAGCGCCACGAAGCGACGCGGCTGCTCGCTTTGCACCCAGTGGCCGCAACGGCCGAACAGATGCAAATCGGCATTCGGTACGCTATTGGCGATCAGCATTCCGCAGGATGGCGGCACCACGCGATCTTCACGGCCATGCACGACCAGGGTCGGCGCGACGATCTTGGCCAGTGCCGCGGCAGGGAAACCCTTGACCAGCGTTTCGCCCTCGGCGGCCGGCTTGGGAATGAGCTTGCGCAAGGCTTCCTGGGAACCGGCGCGGGCGCTGGCTTCGTAACGCGCTTTGACCAACTCGGGCGTGATCAAGGCTTGGTTGTAAGGGAACAACTCCATCAAGCGCTGCATGTTTTCCAGCGATGGCTCGTACTCCCAGGCACCGCGTAGCCCCGGCGTCTGCACGAATTCACCGGCAGGAGTTCCCAACAGGATCAGCTTGTCGACCCGCTCCGGGGCGAACACCGCCAGGCCAATGGCGACCGCGCCACCAAAGGAATTGCCGATGAAAGAGGCCTTGGCAATATCCAGCGCATCCATGATGCCGACCAGGTGGCTGACCCACAATTTGATGTCGTACTTGGCCTCTTCCTGGAACTCCGTGAAACCGAAGCCGGCAATGTCCGGCACGATGACTCGCCACTTATCAGAGAAGGCCGACATGCTTCGCGACCAGTTGGTCCAGCCCGAAACGCCAGGACCGGAGCCATGGAGCAGAAACAGGGCATCGCCCTGACCTGCTTCGTGATAGTTGGTCTTGTGTCCTGCTGCCAGCAGGGTTTTTCCAATACCGTCCATAAGGCCTCCGGTTGTTTTTATTTATTAAGATACAGATGTGTATCTGTATGCTAGAGAGGAAAGCCGGACGCGTCAACACTCAAAATACAGACATGTATCTCAGTATTGGGCGCGGAATGAGGTGCTAGAGCGGAAAAATCATTTTCCTGAAAGGATACAGAACTGTATCTTTATGATGAACGGTCAGCCTGGTACAAAAAAGAGCTGTTCAATACACCAGTGAATTGCGGCTGCCTGGAAAGCCGCCAGGCGTTAGAATGTTTTTCCTTGCCCGAGGCGCCCTACCCGCCCCCGGCACTAATCTAATTGGTTGGACAAGGCCCTAGCACAATGTCAACACGCACCAGTCTCACTCGAGAAGATTGGATTCATGCCGCACAGCATGTCCTGGTTACCAGCGGCGTAGACGCCGTTCGGGTCGACACTTTGGCCAAGGAGTTGAAGATCACCCGTGGCAGCTTCTACTACCACTTCAAAAGCCGTGGTGAATTACTCGAAGGCATTCTCGGCAACTGGCGGTCCCGTGCGACCGAGGATGTCATCCTTCAACTGCGTACCGCACACACCTCACCGCTGCAGCAATTGCAACGCCTGCTGGAGCTGCCATCCCATGGCCAGACAGCTCGCGACGCCGCCGCCATTGAATTGGGGATACGCGCCTGGGCACGCCGGGACGATAAAGCCCGACAAGCCATCGACGAAGTCGACCGCTACCGCCTGAACTATATCGAGGGGCTGCTGATACAAGCTGACGTGACGCAGAGCGAAGCCAGCGATCGCGCTTATCTGATCTATGCCTATCAAATCAGCTTGTCATTGCTGCACAGCGAAGACACTGCGCAGGACCGCAAAGATCGCAGCGCTCGGATGGCGCACATTCTGATTCCTGAAGCACTACCTGCGTGACATGCAAAGAAGACGCAGACCGACCATTGAGCGGTGAAACGACACGCGGCCGAAGCGGTGAATGGTCTCGCTAATAGCCATGGCATTACCGCCCAGCGTGCACAGGTCGGTAGGCCAGACGACTTCCTGCAGCATCTCACTGAGCAAGGGTGCGGCGATGGAGGAGATCCATTGCTCGTTGCGAAAACCTTTACTGAGTTCGCGTACTTTCAAAGTTTGCCATTGGGTCGTTTGCGGTCCGTCGCGACAGGCAGCAATCGGCCCAGGCTGTGAAAAAACGCAGGCACCGTTTGGAAGTCTGCGTTGCTACGTAAAATCTGCCAGTGTTTGGATAGTCAGCAGACCTGAAATTTGAGTAGGTGCGCGATTTTCTTTGCGGTTCTGACTGCCAAGTTCGCTCTAAAACGTTTTCACACCGCCTGGGCCAAAAGCAGACATTGAACACTATCCATGGCATGACGTAGTTGATAGCGACCTCAAGCGCGAGCTGTTTGAAGAACCATGGCACGTCGACTGGCACACCTGTAAGGCCGTTCTCATTCGCTAGGATGTCTGGACCGTTGTAGGTGCTGATGCGATTTTGACCCAAGCTGCCGGAACTCATTGCCCCATTCGAATACTCAGCCAGCGATGGCTTTGCGCGGGATTTCAGAGGTTGGATATGGGGTCAGTCAAAATCAGCCGCCTGGGTCAATTTTCAATCAGCGCCGATCTGAACAAAGCCCGTGCTTTCTACGACAGTGCTTTGGGTCAGTTGGGCCATAAGCGCATTGCCGATCTGGCCGACAATGGCTCGATCTGGGGCGTTAACGCCCCCTCCTTTTTCGTTTTGAAGCCGGCCAACGGTGCCCCTGCCAGCGTAGGTAACGGCGTGACCGTCAGCTTCGAAGCCCCGAATCGCGCCTCGATCGATGCTTTCCACGCAGCGGCCCTCGCTGCCGGTGGTACCGACGAAGGCGCTCCAGGTACTCGTGACTGGGCGCCGGAGGCTTATGCCGCTTATGCGCGAGACTTGGATGGGAACAAGCTAGCCGTATACTGCTTTAAACCAGCCTAACCGCTGATCCTGCACATTGAGAATGTCTCCAGAGTGAGAAGCCTGGCGCCAACTCCTTGGCCGCCGCTTTGATAAAGGCGATCACGCCCGCCTTGGCCGCCGAATAGGCCGAATAGGCCGAATAGGCCGAATAGGCCGAATAGGCCGAATAGGCCGAAATGTACTGCACGCCATCCTTGCCCGCCATCGAGGCGACATCGCCATACGACCGAAAGGTTAAAGCTTTCCCGGGGTCAAGAGAGCAGACGCTCGCCCATTTTTCGAACAGAATGCTCGCGTAGATTGGCTTTACATGAGCGATGAACTTTGAAAAGAACGAGAGGTTTATACCTAACCCATTGTTTTAGCGTAGGCTCGATCAAAATCGAGACGCACAATCATGAACCCTGCACACGGCCGTTGACTGTTTTTCCATGCGCAAACTTCTGTACCTAACCTTCTCCATGGCGCTGATCGCCGCACTTACGACCTACGCCATGTGGGCCGCGGACCGCCCGGTGGGGCATTACCTTTCGGACCTGCGGATCGATCTGGCGATCGATCAGGGCACCCCCGCCGACCGTGGCAACCTGCTGGGCATCCAGCCCGAGTTGTTTCCCACCGACTATCAAAGCCCCGAGCGCTTGCACCGCAAACTCGCGGCTTACCTGCAGAAAGCCCAGGAACAAGGTTTGCTGAGCGAGAAAACCATCGTCGTGCTGCCCGAACATATCGGCACCTGGCTGATGGTCAGCGGCGAAAAGGATGAGTTGTACCAGGCCACCACCCTCAAGGAAGCGATGAACTGGCTGGCAGTGAGCAATCCTTTGAAATTCATTCGTGCACTGATCAGCGCCGAGGGCGGCAGCCGTCTGGATGACGCCCACCTGCGCATGAAAGCCAAAGGCATGGCCAAGGATTACCAAGCATTGTTCGGCGGGTTGGCGAGAGAATTCCACGTGACCCTGGTGGCGGGCTCCATCGTATTGCCCGAACCGAGCATCATCGATGGCACCCTGAAAGTCGGTCGCGGCGCGCTGTACAACAGCAGCGTTGTGTTCGGCAGCAACGGCGTACCGATCGGCCAGCCACAGCGGCAGATGCACCCGGCGTTTGAACATCAGGACGCGATCAAGGCCAATGGCGAGCACACGCTCAACGTTGTCGATACCCCGGCTGGACGCCTGGGCGTATTGATCGGTAGCGACAGTTGGTACCCGGATAACTATCGCAAGCTCGACGATCAGCAGGCACGGATCGTCGCGGTCCCGGCATTCATTGCTGGCCGTGGTATCTGGGATCAACCATGGCGCGGTTATAAGGGCTCGTCGACACCAGGCTCCGTCAGCCTCAAGGCCGGTGAGCTCAGTGAGGGCCAGGCCTGGCATCGCCTGACCCTGACCGCTCAACCACCTTCCAGCCAGGCGATTGCCGGCATGAGCGTGTTTTTGCGTGGGCAGTTCTGGGATCAGGCCAGTACCGGCCAAAGTTTTCTCAGCAGCAACGGTCAGCACTTCGCCGACGGCAACTCCCGTGGTGCGCGTTTGCTGAACCTGTGGCTATAAACCATGAAGCCGCAGCCTATGCGTCTCGGCGATCTCTCGGTGGGCTTCGTTCACAGCCTGGCCGACGCCGTGCGCAGCCATGGTGCAGACCCGCAACCGCTGCTCGAGCAATACGGCCTCGATGCGGCCCGTCTGAGCGAAGCGGGTGCCCGACTCTCGATTCCGCGTTACATGCGCCTGGGCCACAGTGCCATTCAGTTGACCGCCAACCCGGCGCTCGGCTTGCGCATGGGTCAACTCAGTCGCCTTAGCCAGGCCGGCCTCGCCGGAGTCACTGCCGCCCAGGCACCGACCGTGCGCGAGGCGGCGCGCTGCCTGATTCGCTTCGAAGCCTTGTATGGTTCCAACTATCGCGGCCAATCGAGCTTTCACGAAGACGCCCAGGGTGCCTGGCTACGCTTCTATTCCATCAGCCCCTACAACAGCTATAACCGCTTCGTTGTGGACTCGATCATCGCTGGCTGGTTGCAGCAGCTATCCAGCGTAAGCCCTGCCCCGCTACGCGCCGAACGCATCGAAATCGAGTTCGAAGAACCTGACTATCACGCGACTTACGACATACTGGGCGACTGCCCGATTCAGTTTGGTGCCAAGCACAATCAACTGCGCCTGAGCCTCGCCAGTCTCGCTCAGCGTAACCCGGAGCATTGCCCGAGCACCTGGAGGCATTTACTGAAGCTGTGTGAACGGGAACTGGAGCAACTGACACGCACCCGCAGCCTGCGTGAACGCATCACCCAGTTGCTGGGGCCGTTACTCAATGGCGGCCGGGAACCCGACCTGGAAGAAGTGGCGGCACGCCTGAAGCTGCCCATCTGGACGCTGCGCCGCAAACTGGCTGAAGAAGGCACGCAGTTTCGCGCGATTCTCAACGACACCCGTCGCGACCTGGCCATGACCTACATTCGCGATACAGAACTGGCGTTCGGAGAAATCGCCTACCTGCTGGGTTTTGCCTCAGCCGAAGCCTTTCAACGCGCCTTTAAACGCTGGACCGGCCAGACACCCGGCGAATTTCGCCGCAGTCATAGAAAAACAGCTTGAAGCTGCAAGCTATAAGCTACAAGCCTTAAAAGCGTTGATTAGAGCTCTGTAGCATCTTCGGCCGGCTCAAGCGGGTCCAGTTCAAATGCCTGATACTCGAGCAGTTCTTCTTGATAATCGTCCATTTTCGAATCCCCAAAGCTCATTGAAAAAAATCTGAATAAATGACCAGCGCCTTGAGCATAAAGTGCCCGAATGAAAGAAAAATGACGCGGGCACGACGCTTCGTCGCTACAAGATAAAACGTAGCAGGCAGTCAGGAATTTATCACAGGATTTTTTCGTTAGAGGCCGCAGGACGGCGATCTGTTTGACGCGGATCAATCTTTACCGCAATGACGGGACCGGTGTGGGTTCACACGGCCCCGCAATGCCATCACTGACCAGTGATCGGCATGGCCTTAATCGGCTCTGAAGGTGGCGGGATATCGCTCGGGTTGGCTGGTGGCGTAATCGTTTCCGTAGAAGGCGCTGGTTCCGCGCTCGGGGTCGCTGTAAACGGCGCGGGTTCAGGTGGTGGTGCTACTGGCTCGGATGCAACGGGCGCGGTTTCGGCCGGCGTCTTCGCGGCTCCTGCAGACGGAACAGGTTCAGCCGTGGTTTGCGGGGCCAATGGCGCCGGTGCGGCTTGAGGCTCTGGAACGCCCAGATCGGTTTTCGGCTTCTCGGTGATATGTGCCGCTTCTTTCGCTTCCTTGGGCAGGAACAGTTCGACCAGCGTAAAGAAACGCTCGTAGAACTTGGCCGCCGACACGGTTTCGCTCGCCACCTTGACCATCGAGTCATCCGACGAACCGATCGGCATCGATACCGAACCCAACACGCCTACACCAAGGCTGGCGGAGTTGTTGGTCTTCTTCAGCGCATAACGATCCTGCAAGGCGTTGGCGAACACTGTGGCGTGATGCCCGGCGCTGCCGTCATCGGCACAGACCACACTGAAACTGATTTCCATGTGGGTCTCGCCTGTCTGCTGGAAGCTCTTGTGTCCGCTGACCAGTTTCGGATCACTGCTGGTGATGATGTAGCCCTGGCTCAGCAAGGCCCGACGAGCGGCTTCGCAGCTTTGTGCGTCAGTCACGGGGTAGTTGCGGGAAAACGTTCCGGAGTCGTCGAAATTCTCATGCTCATAGATGGCGGCTTTCTTCGACGAGCACCCGGCCGCAGCGGCCAGTACCAGCGCCAGCCCGGCAACACGCATGGGAAATGATTTAGACATTGAACATCCTGAGAAAAACGGTTCGGGGCGTATTGTGCAACAGATCGATGCTTAGCGTGGCATCGATTGTGTCTTAAAACAGTTACAGAGGTGTTGACTCCGATATTCGGCAAAAGTCCCGCACGTTTGTCAGAGCAGCCATAACAAAAAAACCCCGGCCTTTCGGCCGGGGTTCTTGTGTACTGCATAACTCAGTCCAACATCAGAAACGCTTGATGTCGGCCTGGCTTTCCAGCTGCTTGCGGTAAGCCGCAAAGTCTTGCTGGCCAACGCGCGAAGCGAGGAAGCGACGGTATTGAGCCTTCTCTTCATCGGTCGGCGCTGCGGCTTCGTTGACGCCGTTCAGTCGCACGATCATCAGGCTGCCATCAGGCAACGTCACGCTAGTGAAGGTCGGCTTGTCCTTGGCGGCAGGCTTGGGCATGCGGAACAGCGCTTGCAACACGGTTGGGTCAATCCCTTCCTGGGCGCGGGTCGCAGCTTCGGTAACCTTCCAGCTCTGACCGTCGATTGGCCTGTCCAGTGGGGTCTTGCCATCGCGCAGGCTGGCAATCAGCTCATCAGCCTTGGTCTTGGCGTCAGCACTGGCGTGCTCCTTGGCCAGTTGCGCGCGGATGGGACCCGCCACGCTTTCCAGTGGCAGTTGCGCAGGCTTGAGGTGTTCCTTGGCGCGCAACACGATCACGGTTTCAGGATCCAGCTCGATGCCGGTGCTGTTGGCACCTTCATCCAGCACTTCCGGGCTGAACGCTGCGGTGACCACGGCACGGTTGGCCGCGATACCCTCGCCACCTTCACGGCCGAACGGCTTGGAGGTGTGAACGGTCAGCTTCAGGTCCTGCGCCGGTTGGGCCAGGTCGGAGGCTTCGAACGTGGAGTCTTCCAGTTGCTTGGCTGCCTCGACGAAACGCTGCTCAACCTGCTGGGTCTTCAATTCGCGGGTCAGCTTGTCTTTCAGGCTGGCGAATGTCGGCACTTCAGGCGCTTCCACACCCAACAGCTTGATCAGGTGGAAACCGAAGTCGGTGCGAACCGGCACGGAAACCTGATCCTTGGCCAGCGAATACAGTGCTTTTTCGAACACCGGATCATAGACGCCAGGACCTGCGTAGCCGAGGTCACCGCCATTGTTCGCCGAACCCGGATCCTGGGAGAATTCCTTGGCCAGGGCCTCGAACTTCTCGCCTTTGGCCAGACGGGCCTGGATATCGTCGATCTTGGCCTTGGCTTGCGCCTCGGTAGTCTTGTCATTCACTTCGATCAGAATATGCGCAGCCCGGCGTTGCTCGGACAGGTTCGCGATTTCTTTCTGATACGCCGCTTGCAGGTCTTCGTCCTTGACGCTGACCTGATCAAAGAAGGAAGCCTTCTTCAACTCCAGATAATCGATGACCACCTGATCCGGCGTCATGAATTCCTTGGCGTGTTCGTCGTAATAGGCTTTGACTTCATCGTCGGTCAACTTCACCGCCGCCGGGTCAACCTTGATGTTCAGGGAAGCAAAATCGCGGGTCTGCTTTTCCAGACGGGCGAAGGCCAGCACCTGTGCATCGGTGACGAAACCGCTGCCCGCCAGCCCGGCGCGCAGTTGGCCGATCAGCATTTCCTGAGCCAGCATCTGGCGGAATTGCATACGGCTGTAACCGAGTTGACGAATAACCTGATCGAAACGCTCAGAACTGAACTTGCCATCCACCTGAAACTCAGGCGTTTGCAGGATGACCTGGTCCAGTGCCGCTTCGGAGAAGGCGAACTTCGAGCTTTCTGCGCCTTGCAGCAGCAGCTTGCGATCGATCAGCCCTTTGAGGGCCGATTCGCGCAGCATCTTTTCGTCGAGCAAGGAAGCATCGAAATCCTTGCCCAGCTGTTGCATGAGTTGACGGCGTTGCATATCGACCGCCTGGCTCAGCTCGTTCTGGCTGATTTCATCACCATTGACCTTCGCCGCCTCATTTTTGTGCGTCGTGGCCTTGAAAATGGCGTCGAAACCGGTCAAAGCCATCAGTGCAACGATGACCCCGATAATGGTCTTGGCAATCCAGCCTTGTGAATTGTCCCTGATATTCTGCAGCATGCGTCCCCCATAAACGGTTGAACTTCAAAGATTAGGCAACCGTGGAGCGTGGGTAGAATCCGGATAGAAGAAAGGCGCATCCGAGGATGCGCCTTCTCGTAACTGGCGGAGCGGACCGATGACTCGAACTTGCGAGCCTCGGTGTCTCGGACCGGCGACCTGCCGACTGGACTACCGCTCCGCTGCCAGGTCAGGCATGACCCCGACCCGGATAGGTAAAAACCTGAATCGAACTTAGTTGACAGCTTCTTTCAGTGCTTTACCGGCTTTGAAACCTGGTTTTTTAGCTGCTGCGATTTCCAGCGTCTTACCGGTCTGTGGGTTGCGACCAATGCGAGCTGGACGATCAGTTACGGAGAAAGTACCGAAACCAACCAGAACAACGGAGTCGCCAGCCTTGAGAGCGCCAGTGACGGATTCGATTACAGCGTCCAGCGCACGGCCAGCAGCAGCTTTCGGGATATCAGCGGATGCAGCGATAGCATCAATCAGTTCCGACTTGTTCACTCTAAGTCCCTTATATCTATTTGAGTATGATTCTAAGTTTTTTGGTGAAAGCAAAAACGAGTGCTGAATGGCCTACAGACACTTAAGAGCCGCTTTATAACAAGGGCTCTAAAAAACTGTCAAGGAAGCCCCCCAGGCAAATACGTATTAATGCGTGCTAATTCTTTCCTTAGAATCGGACTCGCGCTTTTCATCCTTCGCGACAATCTCCGGAGCCACATCCGGCAAGGGCTCCGGCGCGTATTGCAGCGCAATTTGCAGGACCTCGTCAATCCATTTAACCGGTTTAATCTGGAGATCTTGCTTGATATTGTCAGGAATTTCCTTCAGATCGCGAACATTCTCTTCGGGAATGATCACAGTCTTGATTCCACCCCGGTGTGCGGCGAGCAGTTTTTCTTTCAAGCCACCGATCGCCAGTACTTGACCACGCAAGGTAATTTCACCGGTCATGGCCACGTCCGCACGCACAGGAATGCCGGTCAATGCCGACACTAGCGCCGTGCACATGCCCACACCAGCGCTAGGACCGTCCTTAGGCGTCGCCCTTCCGGCATGTGGATATGGGTATCGCGCTTCTCGTGGAAGTCCAGGGGAATCCCCAGGCTCTTCGCGCGGCTACGCACCACTGTCAAGGCTGCGGTGATCGACTCGACCATCACGTCACCCAGGGAACCGGTCTTGATCAACTGGCCTTTGCCCGGTACGACAGCGGCTTCGATGGTCAGCAATTCGCCGCCCACTTGAGTCCATGCCAACCCGGTTACCTGACCGATCTGGTCTTGCTGTTCAGCCAGGCCGTAGCGGAATTTACGCACGCCCAGGAAGTGCTCCAGATCGTCTGCGGAGACCTTCACCGAGAAGCGTTTTTCCAGTGCATGCTCTTTGACCGCCTTGCGGCAAACCTTGGCAATCTGGCGCTCCAGGCCACGCACACCGGCTTCGCGGGTGTAATAGCGGATGATGTCGCGGATCGCTTCGGCGTCGAACTCCAGCTCGCCTTTCTTCAAGCCGTTGGCCGTAATCTGCTTCGGCGAAAGGTATTTGACAGCGATGTTGATCTTCTCGTCTTCGGTGTAGCCCGGTAGACGAATCACTTCCATCCGGTCCAGCAAGGCTGGTGGAATGTTCATGGAGTTCGAGGTGCACAGGAACATCACATCGGACAGGTCGTAGTCGACTTCCAGATAGTGATCGTTGAAGTTGTGGTTCTGCTCTGGGTCGAGCACTTCCAGCAACGCCGACGCTGGATCGCCACGCATATCGCTGCCCATTTTGTCGATTTCGTCGAGCAGGAACAGCGGGTTACGGACCCCCACTTTTGTCATCTTTTGAATCAATCTTCCTGGCATCGAACCGATGTAAGTACGGCGATGACCACGAATTTCCGCTTCATCACGCACACCACCGAGGGCCATGCGCACGAATTTGCGGTTGGTGGCGTGGGCGATCGACTCCGCCAGAGAGGTTTTACCCACCCCAGGAGGACCTACCAGGCACAACACCGGACCACGAATTTTCTTCACCCGTTTTTGCACGGCGAGGTATTCGAGAATCCGCTCTTTTACTTCTTCCAGACCATAGTGGTCGGCATCGAGAATGTCTTCTGCGCGCGCCAGATCCAGACGCACCTTGCTCTGAGCCTTCCACGGCACCTGAACCAGCCAGTCGATATACGAACGCACCACAGTCGCTTCCGCGGACATTGGTGACATTTGTTTGAGCTTGTTCAGCTCGGCCTGAGCCTTGGCGAGCGCGTCTTTTGGCAGGCCGGCGGCATCGATACGCTTTTTCAGCTCTTCGATTTCGTTGTGACCTTCATCGCTGTCGCCGAGTTCTTTCTGAATGGCCTTCATCTGCTCGTTCAGGTAGTACTCGCGCTGGCTGCGCTCCATTTGCTTTTTGACGCGACCGCGAATGCGCTTTTCAACTTGCAGCAGGTCGATCTCGGCATCCAGCAACGCCAGGACGTGCTCGACACGTGCCGACAAATCGATGATTTCGAGGATTTCCTGCTTCTGCTCGATCTTCAGGGCCATATGCGCGGCCATCGTGTCGACCAGGCGCCCAGGCTCGTCGATGCTGTTGAGCGACGACAGGACT
Organism: Pseudomonas sp. ERMR1:02; assembly: GCF_002277815.1. Lineage (GTDB taxonomy): Bacteria > Pseudomonadota > Gammaproteobacteria > Pseudomonadales > Pseudomonadaceae > Aquipseudomonas. The sequence continues at coordinate 12,996 of NZ_NKJI01000014.1, read as the reverse complement.
TCAGCGGGGACTTTCTTGCCCAGCTGCACATATTGCTCGAACTGGGACAACAGACTGCGGACAAACACTTCCGACTCGCGCTCAGGCGCGTCGACTTCGTCGATCAACGAGACTTCAGCACGGCAATGGCCGTCCACTTCGCTGAAGCGCTCCACGGCGCCCCGCTGCTCGCCTTCTACAAGAACCTTGACCGTGCCGTCAGGCAGCTTCAGCAGCTGCAGTACGGTGGCAATCGTACCCACGCGATAAAGCGCGTCTTCACCGGGATCGTCGTCAGCGGGGTTTCTCTGAGCAAGCAGAAGGATCTGCTTGTCACCCGTCATCGCTGCCTCGAGGGCTTCGATGGATTTCTCGCGCCCCACGAACAGCGGGATAACCATGTGCGGATAAACCACGACATCACGCAATGGCAGGAGAGGCAATTCGATGGTTGTCTTCATGATTTCGCCTCTACGCGGCCATAAGGCCGGAAACAGATGGAAGTAAGCTTGAAACCAAGATGGGGGCTCGTTTGGAAAAAAACAAGCGGATAAAAGAACGACTTAAAAGATCGCTGTTTTACGGCAGCGCCTGCGAGGTCCGGATACATCGAAAAATCCGGTCGGCTGTCATGCCGCCTTCGCTGCGATGCGGCGGCCCGACAAGCCAGCGCCCACATTGGCCAGCGCCCACAATAGCAAAGGGGCCCGAAGGCCCCTTCTTTGTACCGACAGCGTGACGCTTAGGCGTCTGGCGCAGCCTTGGCAACAGGCTCACTGTTTTCATAGATATACAGTGGCTTGGACTTGCCTTCTATAACGCTTTCATCGATCACTACTTTACTCACCTCGGACTGCGAGGGGATTTCATACATAGTGTCGAGCAATACACCTTCTAGAATCGAACGCAGCCCACGAGCACCGGTTTTACGTTCCAGCGCGCGCTTGGCTACCGACTTCAGCGCGTCGGCCCGGAACTCCAGGTCCACACCTTCCATCTCGAACAACTTGGCATACTGCTTGGTCAGAGCATTTTTCGGCTCGGTGAGTATCTGCATCAAAGCAGCTTCATCAAGCTCGTCCAGCGTTGCGAGGACCGGCAGACGACCGACGAATTCCGGGATCAGACCGAACTTGACCAGATCGTCAGGCTCGACTTCACGCAGGGACTCACCGACTTTCTTGCCTTCTTCCTTGCTGCGTACTTCCGCGTTGAAACCGATGCCGCCCTTGGTGGAACGGTTTTGAATAACCTTTTCCAGACCGGAGAACGCACCACCGCAGATGAACAGGATGTTACGGGTGTCAACCTGAAGGAATTCCTGCTGTGGATGCTTGCGACCACCTTGAGGCGGAACGGAAGCGACCGTGCCTTCGATCAGTTTGAGCAGGGCCTGCTGTACGCCTTCACCGGAAACGTCCCGGGTGATCGACGGGTTGTCAGACTTGCGCGAGATCTTGTCGATCTCATCGATGTAGACAATGCCCATCTGAGCCTTTTCCACATCGTAATCGCACTTCTGCAGCAGCTTCTGAATGATGTTCTCGACATCTTCACCCACGTAACCCGCCTCGGTGAGGGTGGTTGCGTCGGCAATGGTGAACGGAACGTTCAGCAAGCGGGCCAGTGTTTCGGCAAGCAGGGTTTTACCCGAGCCTGTCGGGCCGATCAGCAAGATGTTGCTCTTGCCGAGTTCGACGTCGTCATTTTTCTTGTCACGCTGGTTCAGACGCTTGTAGTGGTTGTACACCGCTACGGCCAGAACCTTTTTCGCGCGTTCCTGACCAATCACATACTGATCAAGGATGCCGCTGATTTCTTTAGGCGAAGGCAATTTATGCGCGCTGCTTTCGGCCTGTGCTTCCTGCACCTCCTCGCGGATGATGTCATTGCACAGGTCGACGCACTCGTCGCAGATAAAGACCGAGGGGCCGGCAATCAATTTACGCACTTCATGCTGGCTTTTGCCACAGAAGGAGCAATAGAGCAGCTTGCCGTTGTCCTCGCCGTTGCGGGTGTCAGTCATTCGTTCGATCCAAATCCGATAGGCTTGCAACACAAGATGAAGGCTATTGCGGGCTTTTTCAAGCCCGCCGGTGATCAGACCAGCCGACCAACCCTATTTGAGCTGCTTATTTTAAGCGGGGCGCTGGGTGATCACTTCATCGATCAACCCATACTCACGCGCGGCTTCTGCACTCATGAAGTTATCGCGGTTGGTATCGCGCTCGATTTCTTCAAGAGTGCGCCCGCTATGCTTGGCCATCAGCATGTTGAGACGCTCACGGATGAAGAGGATTTCCTTGGCATGGATTTCGATATCCGACGCCTGGCCCTGGAAACCGCCCAGTGGCTGGTGAATCATCACACGCGAGTTCGGCAAGCAGTAACGCTTGCCAGGGGCGCCGGCCGTCAGCAAAACGCGCCCATGCTGCACGCCTGACCGATACAGGTGGTCGATACATTCGGTTTGATGAACTGCATGGTGTCATAAATCGACATGCCCGCCGTCACCGAACCGCCCGGGGAGTTGATATAGAGATGGATGTCCTTGTCCGGGTTTTCCGCTTCAAGGAACAGCAGCTGCGCACAAATCAGGTTGGCCATGTAGTCCTCTACCGGGCCGACCAGAAAGATCACTCGCTCCTTGAGAAGACGCGAGTAAATGTCGTAGGCGCGCTCGCCACGAGCGGACTGCTCGACAACCATCGGGACCAGGCCGCCTGCGGCCTGGATATCAGAGTTCTGCTGAATATACGAATTACGGAACATGCTCTGCAGTCACTCCCAAATAGTTATGTCTTGAATACGCATAAGCCAGCTCGAAAGCTGGCTTATGGTGTGTACTTCTTACCGCAAAAACGATCAGTCGGCTTGTGGAGCTTCTACCGGCTTGACAGCTTCTTCGTAAGAGACCGATTTGTCGGTCACGCTAGCTTTCTGCAGAACAGTATCCACAACTTGCTCTTCCAGCACAACCGAACGGACTTCGTTCAGTTGCTGGTCGTTTTTGTAGTACCAGGACACAACTTGCTCAGGCTCTTGGTAAGCCGAAGCCATTTCCTGAATCATTTCGCGAACGCGGCCTTCGTCAGGCTTCAGGTCGAATTGCTTGACCACTTCGGCCACGATCAGACCCAGGACAACACGGCGCTTGGCTTGCTCTTCGAACAGCTCGGCCGGCAGCTGGTCAGGCTTGATGTTGCCACCGAACTGCTGAACAGCCTGCACGCGCAGACGGTCAATTTCGTTGGACAGCAGAGCCTTAGGCACTTCGATCGGGTTGGTGGCCAGCAGACCGTCCATTACCTGATTCTTGACCTTGGATTTGATCGCCTGGCGCAGCTCGCGCTCCATATTCTTGCGAACTTCGGTGCGGAAGCCTTCCAGACCAGTTTCCTTGATGCCGAATTGAGCGAAGAATTCTTCGGTCAGCTCTGGCAGTTTTGGCTCGGAAACGGTGTTCACGGTCACGGTGAACTCAGCAGCTTTACCAGCCAGGTCGAGGTTTTGATAGTCCTCTGGGAAGGTCAGGTTCAGAACGCGCTCTTCGCCAGCCTTGGCGCCAACCAGACCATCTTCGAAGCCAGGGATCATGCGGCCGGAACCCAGAACCAGCTGAGTACCTTTGGCGGAACCGCCAGCGAACACTTCACCGTCGACCTTGCCGACGAAATCGATGTTCAGCTGGTCTTCGTTTTGAGCAGCACGGTCGGCCACTTCGAAACGGGTGTTCTGCTTGCGCAGGATGTCCAGCATCTTGTCCAGATCGGCATCAGCCACATCAGCGCTCAGACGCTCTACGGTGATACCTTCGAAACCGGCAACGGTGAACTCAGGGAACACTTCGAATATAGCGACGTATTCCAGGTCCTTGCCCGCTTCCAGCGACTTTGGCTCGATGGCAGGCGAACCAGCCGGGTTCAGCTTTTGCTCAACGACTGCTTCGTAGAAGGAGGACTGGATCACGTCGCCTACAGCTTCCTGACGAGCTTCAGCACCAAAACGGCGCTTGATTTCGCTCATAGGCACTTTGCCTGGACGGAAGCCTGCGATCTTGGCCTTTTGGGCAGTCTGCTGCAGACGCTTGTTGACCTGAGTCTCGATGCGCTCAGCCGGCACGGTGATGCTCATGCGGCGCTCAAGAGCAGAAGTATTTTCAACAGAAACTTGCATGGATATTCCTCGTTGCACAGACGTTAGCCGGCCGTTTCCGACCCCAGAATCAAGGGCATGCATTCTAGTGGGTCAAACTCAAGAAGTCACCCTACTGAAAACGGGTAAAAACGCACCAGGCAATTTATAGGTGCGAATGCACGAATGCACCTCGCCCCGGTGGCAAATACAGCCAATCACGCCAAGGCTCTGCGCCAACCCTTCTATATATAGAAGAGGTTGCCAATCATCTCCCTGACAGCCGATCTTGCGCGCAAGGCCGGCGGGCAGCGCAGCATCATCGAGAAACATAAATACGACGAAACGCCCTACCCCTGCGACCCGGAACCGGCGGCCGCCGAACTCTCAAATCTCTGAAACAAAAAAGGCGCCAGACTGTTAAATCTGGCGCCTTTCAAAATATGGGGTGGACGATGGGGATCGAACCCACGACAACGGGAGTCACAATCCCGTGCTCTACCAACTGAGCTACGCCCACCATATTGCGTAACAACTTACCAACAACGAAGCCAAACGACTTCTTGTTGAGCCCCAACCAAGCCAACCGGCATGAGTGAAGCTTTATTTGGTGCGGATGAAGAGACTCGAACTCTTACGCCTCGCGGCGCTGGAACCTAAATCCAGTGTGTCTACCAATTCCACCACATCCGCGGATTGAAGCCTTAAAGCAAAGGCGCCAGACTGTTCATCTGGCGCCTTTCGAAATATGGGGTGGACGATGGGGATCGAACCCACGACAACGGGAGTCACAATCCCGTGCTCTACCAACTGAGCTACGCCCACCATATCGCGTTACTTGTGCCAAAGCTGCCTAATGGCGCACCCGGCAGGACTCGAACCTGCGACCATCCGCTTAGAAGGCGGATGCTCTATCCAGCTGAGCTACGGGCGCCTTATTAGTCTGTACTCTTGGAGGACTACATACTAAGTGCTTTCCAGCCTTGCAGAACCTTGATTCCACTCGACCTTCTTAACCAGTGCTAGGCTGTGCCCGACAAGTGCGACGAATAGTATAGAGCCCCCCGAAGGTCGTCAAATGCTTTTTAAAAAAAATTCATTTAATTAAAGGAGTTAGGGCAATTTGCAGACCAAGCGCCTTTGCCCTCACCTCACGACATGCGAGAATGCGTTCTCTTTTTTTCCCCTCTCGATGGTTAATCACGCGCAATGACTGCACAACTAATCGACGGCAAATCGATCGCCGCCAGCCTGCGCCAGCAGATCGCCCAACGCGTCACCGAGCGTCGCCAGCAAGGCCTGCGCACGCCAGGCCTCGCGGTGATCCTGGTCGGCAGCGATCCTGCCTCTCAGGTTTATGTCTCGCACAAGCGTAAAGACTGTGAAGAGGTTGGCTTCCTTTCCCAAGCTTATGACATGCCTTGCGAAACCACTCAAGAAGCGCTGGCCGATCTGATCGATCGCCTCAATGACGATCCGGCGATTGACGGCGTTCTGTTGCAGCTTCCCCTTCCTGAACACCTGGACGCGTCCAAATTGCTGGAGCGCATTCGCCCGGACAAAGACGTTGACGGCTTCCATCCTTATAACGTCGGTCGCCTGGCCCAACGCATTCCGCTGCTGCGTCCATGCACGCCCAAAGGCATCATGACCTTGCTGGAAAGCACTGGTGCCGATTTGTACGGGATGAACGCGGTGGTTGTCGGTGCTTCCAACATTGTTGGCCGCCCGATGGCGATGGAACTGTTGCTGGCCGGTTGCACCGTGACCGTCACTCACCGCTTCACCAAGGATCTGGCCGGCCACGTCGGTCGTGCCGACCTGGTCGTGGTGGCCGCCGGCAAGCCTGGCCTGGTCAAGGGTGAGTGGATCAAGGAAGGCGCGATCGTGATCGACGTCGGCATCAACCGTCAGGACGACGGCAAACTGGTCGGTGACGTTATTTACGAAACCGCCCTGCCCCGCGCCAGCTGGATCACTCCGGTACCGGGCGGCGTCGGTCCGATGACCCGAGCCTGCCTGCTGGAAAACACGCTGTACGCGGCCGAAACCCTGCACAGCTGAGCCTCGTTGCCGAGCTAGCCAGTGACTCAAGGAACCCCGCCCATGGCGGGGTTTTTTTTGCCCGCGAAACAGGATCGACCATCCGCCGGAAAATGACTTTTTTTTCATGTTTCCAAGGGTTTTCACCCCTCCCGCGAACAACCATCGACAGTTATTCAGCCATACTCCAGAATGTCGCGCTTTTTACGAAATAGCCCGTTACATAAACGGCGTATCAACACTTTATGAGTCTGCCAGCGTGAAAATCCGTCTTTCCATCCTGAGCGTATTGTTTGCAGTTACAGGGACTTTCATCACGCCAATTGCCAGCGCTGGCGATACTACCGCGGCGCCGCGAGACACCTCGCAACTCAAGATCGCTTCCGGCAGTGCATTGCTGCTGGATCTGCAGACCAACAAAGTCATCTACGCCAGCAAACCTGACGTGGTTGTACCGATCGCTTCCGTCAGCAAGCTGATGACCGGCCTGGTCATTGTTGAAGCCAGGCAGAACATGGACGAGTACATCAACATCAACATCAGCGACACGCCAGAAATGAAAGGCGTGTTTTCCCGGGTCAAACTCAACAGCGAAATGCCGCGCCGGGAAATGCTGCTGATTGCGCTGATGTCTTCTGAGAACCGCGCTGCCGCGAGTCTTGCCCACCACTATCCGGGCGGTTATGCCGCGTTTATCGCCGCGATGAATGCCAAGGCCAGGGCGCTTGGCATGACCAACACCCATTTCGTCGAGCCGACCGGTCTCTCGCCACGCAACGTATCCACTGCCCGCGACCTGAGCAAACTGTTGATCGCCGCGCACAAGTACCCGCTGCTAACGCAATTGAGTACCACCAAGGAAAAAACCGTGTCGTTCCGCAAGCCCAACTACAGCTTGGGCTTCCGCAACACCGACCATCTGGTCAATAAAGCGAACTGGAACATCGAACTTACTAAAACCGGCTTCACCAACGAAGCAGGCCACTGCCTGGTACTGGTGACTCACATGGGCAATCGCCCTGTTGCACTGGTGATTCTCGACGCCTATGGCAAGTACACCCACTTTGCTGACGCCACTCGCATTCGCAATTGGGTTGAAACCGGCAAGGGTACAACCGTGCCTTCCGTCGCCTTGCAATACAAATCGGACAAGAACCTCAAGCATCGTCAGAGTGGCGTGGTTGAAGCTTCGAAGTAACAACGCAGCAGCATCAAAAAGCCCCGATCACTCGGGGCTTTTTTTCGTCTATCAATCGTTGGGCAACGGCATCTGGTCGTCATCCGGAATACCGTCGCCAGTGCTTGGATCTCTCCAGACTTTCGGATGCTCCGCTGGCGTCACATTCGGTCGAGCCAGCGGATCTCGCAACGGGCTGTCCGGATCCAACACTGGATCGATACTTTCTTCAGGTGTTGTCGGAACGTTTTCCGGACGTTTGTCGTTGAAACTCGAATCGGTAGACATACGCACCTCCGCGGAGTCCAGGGACTTATCTATCAGATACCTCCTGCGCCCCGCGGTGCACGGCAGTTGACGAACGGGCTTATTTTGCGCTCAAGGCATTTTTGGCCCTGGCCGCCGCCTGCTCCTGCCCGGCCTGGGCGAGCTCGTTCGCCGCCTTGAGCCAGCGCTGCTGATCGACTTCGGCCGGAACCTGCGTCGGTGCCTGAATCAGCACCGCCCATCCGCCAGCGTCTTTGAAAGCCGATTCGAACGAGCCGAAGCTCATCAGCAAACGCTGATCCATCCCGGCACGCAGCAAAACGGTCTGCTTCTGACGGTTATACCCGGACAGAATGGCATAACGCGGCTCGGCCCAGAGCGCAGAACCCTCGGTAAAGCGCACCATCACCGGATAACCGGCCGCCACTTGAGTCAACAAGGCTGGCAGATTGCTGTCCAGTGGATAGACCATTATTCCGTATTCACGGGCCAGGTTCTGCATGTTTTGTTGCAGTTGGGCTTCACCACCCGGCAAATGCAGCGGCTTGTCGAGCAGACCCGGGGTGATCACGATGCCTTGCTGGGACAACATGCTTGCCAGCACTTGCGGCCCGCTTTGATTGGCCACGCCTCGGTAGAACCTGCCAGTGAGTTCGACCCGTTCCGGCAGACGCTTGATCTGCGGCGCAACGTTCCCCGCACAGCCGGCCAACCCGGCAACACAACCCGCAATCAGTGCCACCGATAGAATTCGAGAAATTACCCGCACGATCATCACTCTCTTGTTCAGACGCCAGGCAATCCTCTTCCCGGCTTGGCCGTCGATCATAGGGCGCCGCGCGGCAGCGGTATAGCTTTAACCGGTAGTTGATTGCGATCGATAGAGCGAACTGGTTGGTCACAGTCGACCTTCGGTCAATAGCCTGAAACACGCCAGCGACTAGACTGTCACTTGCATAGCGCGTGCGCCCGCCGCAGGGCAAAGAGGAGGCATCGATGAGCCTGGCACTGACAATCGTGATGTTGATTTCCGGCTGGTTGGCCGTTGCCACCGCCATGTTATGGGGAGTTCTGCGTATCACCCGCCGCCACCATCACCTCCCTGTTCCACCGGCAGCCCCGGCGAAAGCCGATAAAGCCGATAAAGCCGATAAAGCCGCTATGCGTCACGCTACCGCCCACTAGCGCGCATTTTAAACCGCAAAAAAAAACGACCGCCTGAACTCTTTCGAATTCATGCGGCCGTTTCAGTTAGCGCACGTCAAGCTTCAGCGGCGACGCGCTTCTGCCTGGCCCGACGGGACATCATGTTCAACACCTCGATCGCAGCCGAGAACGCCATGGCAGCGTAGACGTAGCCTTTCGGTACGTGGGCGCCGAAGCCTTCGGCGATCAGCGTCATGCCGATCATGATCAGGAAGCCAAGGCCAGCATCACCACCGTCGGGTTGTCGTTGATGAACTTGGCCAAAGGATCAGCCGCCAGCAACGTCACCAGTACCGACACCACTACCGCGATGATCATGATCGGCAAATGCTCGGTCATGCCGACAGCGGTAATGATGCTGTCGATGGAGAACACCATGTCCAGCATCAGGATCTGACCGATTGCCGCGGCGAAGCCCAGGGTCACGGTCGAGGTCGCCGACTTCGGATCTTCCGGTGCCGGGTCCATGCTGTGATGGATCTCGGTGGTGGCTTTCCACAACAGGAACAGACCACCGGCAATGAGGATCATGTCCTTCCACGAAAACGCGTGGCCGAGAACTTCGATCACAGGCGCTGTCAGCTGGACAATGAACGCGATGGTACTCAGCAGGCCCAGTCGCAGGATCAGCGCCATGCCGATACCGATGCGCCGCGCCTTTTGGCGATGCTGCTCGGGCAGTTTGTTGGTCAGGATCGAGATGAAGATCAGGTTATCGATGCCAAGCACGATTTCCATCACCACCAGGGTGGCCAAGGCAACCCAGGCAGTGGGGCTGGCGGCTAGCTGTAAAAGGTATTCCATGGGTCAGTCCTGACTCGCTGTAAGACGGTTTAGATTTCCTGGGAGGAAGATTCGGTTTTTTCCGCATCTTTTTCCGATGATTCTTTTTTGCTGGTCAACCCGCCGGTGGCTTGGCTGAGCGCCTGCTCGGCGGCTTTGTGGGTGTCGTCGATGGCCTGTTTGGCACTTTCGGCAGCCTTACCCATCAGTTGCTGAGCGCTTTTTTCGGCTTGGTCACAACCGGCCAGAACCAGTAAAGACGCAATCAGCAGTGCCGTGGTTTTAAGCTTCATGTTGTTTTCCTCGATAGAACAAACGGCACCATAACGATGGCCCGTTGATAGCGACGCATTCTAGGGAGATGAACACTTCAGGAAAATTCGTATTTTCAGCGGTTATACTTCGGTTTTTACGAACTGTAGATCGCCATGCTCAACTATCGGCAATTGCATTACTTCTGGGTGGTGGCCAAGACCGGCAGCATCGTGCGCGCCTGCGAACAGCTTAATCTCACGCCCCAGACCATCAGCGGCCAGATATCGCTGCTCGAACAAACCTATGGCATAGAGTTGTTTCGGCGAGTCGGCCGCCAACTTGAACTCACCGAAGCCGGGCGGCAGGCCCTGCCCTACGCCGAGCAAATGTTTCAGCTGGGCGGCGAACTGGAATTGATGCTGCGGGCGCAGCCCAATGAACAGCAGATTCTGTTTCGGGTCGGCGTCGCCGATGTGGTGCCCAAATCCATCGTCTATCGCCTGATCGCGCCGACCATGGAATTGAGCGAGCCGCTGCGCATCACCTGCCGCGAAGACAAGCTTGAACGTTTGTTGGCCGACCTGGCGATCCAGCGCCTGGACCTGGTGATTTCCGACAGCCCGATGCCGTCGCACCTGGACATCAAGGGCTACAGCCAGAAACTCGGCGAATGCGGGATCAGCTTCTTCGCCACAGTCCAATTGGCGACGCGTTACGGTCAGGACTTTCCCCACAGCCTGCACGGCGCGCCCCTGCTGATTCCAGGGCCGGAAACCGTGGTGCGCAGTCGCTTGCAACGCTGGTTCGCCGAACAGCAGATACAACCGCAGATTGTCGGCGAGTTCGACGACAGCGCATTGATGCAGGCCTTCGGCCAATCCGGTAGCGGGATTTTCATCGGTCCGAGCGTGATCGCCGATGAAGTGAAGCGCCAATATGGCGTAGAGGTGATTGGCCAGACCGACGCGGTGAGCGAGTCGTTCTACGCCATTTCGGTGGAACGCAAGGTCAAGCACCCCGGCATTGTCGCCATTACCGAAGGTGCCCGACGCGAGTTGTTTACCGAACTGTGAGGCTTCAGACGCAGACTTCGCGGGGCTTGAAGGTCATCAGCGCGATGGCCAACAGGATCGAGGCGAGAATAAACCCGGCTGCGGCGAAACCAAGGCCTTGCAGGCCGACACTGTCAATCACCCGACCGCCGATCATGGCGCCCAGGCCGATCCCGAGATTGGCCCCGGCGATGTTCAGCGACGCGGCGAACGCCGGCGCTTCGGGCGCGGCCTTCATCAGGCGTACGTGACTGACCAGGAACAACGCGGCCTGAGTCACGCCCCAGATGCCCATCGCCGCCGCCAGTCCGAAGGGTGAATGAATGTTCGGCACTAGCGTTACCAGACCGGCAATCATGAACGCGCAGAACATCATCGAAGCCACCAGCGGATGACGATCCACCGCGCGGCCACCCAGCGAATTACCGATCAGCCGACCGCGCCGAAGCCCATCAGGCACCAGCCGACCACCGTACCGTTGAAGCCGGCCAGGCGCTCAAGGATGTCCGCCAGGTAGGTATAGGCGGTGAACATGCCGCTAAACACCACAATCGACAGCAGCACATGCCCCACCATCAATGGGCTGCGCAGGATCTTTAACTGTGAGCGAAAACTGACTTGATGCTGGTGCAGGTTGGTTTTCGGCAGGTAGATAAACAGCAACAGCGCCTTGGCAAAGGCGATGAACGCGAGTATGGCGAAGGCACTGCGCCAGCCGAACGCATCGGAAATCAGCGTGCCCACCGGAATGCCGAACACTGTGGCGCAGACGATGCCGAAGCCGATCTTGGCGATGGCGCGCCCGGCGTAGTCCGGCCCGACGATGTCCACCGCCGTCTCACTGGCCAACGCCCAGAAAACCGGCAGGCCCAATGCCGGAATCAAACGGGCAAACGCCATCACCCAGATGTTCGGAGCCAGCGCAGCCAAAGTATTGGCCAGACCGAACATGATCAGCACCGAGATAAACAGCTTGCGCCGCTCGAAGCGGGCAAATATGCCGTGAGGAACGGCCCGAACGCGGCGACGGTGAAGGCGAACAACGTCACCAGCAAACCCGCTTGCGGGATGCTGACATCAAGGTCACGGGCGATGGCCGGCAACAGGCCGACGATGATGAACTCCGTAGTCAGCACCGTAAAACCGGCGGCCGACAACAGAAGAATGGGCAACAGCATGCAGAACTCCAGAAAACGACGACACCAGCGATAGCCCGAAGGCTCACTGGCAGACATGAAATGAGGATGGCGAAGCTTAACAGAGTGTTTGCGAACGGGGTTGCACGAACCTGCAAATCACGTCTGACACGATCCCGCTCGGCGCCACCATCAACATGGCCGGTTTGATCCTTCGACTGATGCGCTGTTCACCGCTGCGGCTTGCCTTGGGTGAAGAAGCGAAAGCCGAACGTCTGGCTTCACACCACCCCTGTGGGAGCGGGCTTGCTCACGAAGGGGCATCAGCTTCAAAATGAACGTTGACTGACACGCCGCTTTCGCGAGCAGCCCGCTCCCACAGGTTCAACGGTGTACAGGAAAATGTTTACCCATGAAAAAGCCCCCGCAACCCAAGGCTGCGGGGGCTTTTTTGTATCCGCGCGTTTTAGAACGCGCCCATGTAATCGCGTTTGCCCACTTCCACACCGTTATGACGCAGCAGCGCGTAAGTGGTGGTGACGTGGAAGAAGAACTGGGGCAGGCCGTAGCTCAGCAGGTAAGCCTGGCCGGAGAAGCGCTTCTCTTTCGGCGTGCCCGGACGGGTCACGATCTCGATGCCTTCCTTGCCGTTGATCTGCTCGGGTTTGATATCGCCAATGAACGCCAGCACCTTGGCGATCAGCGCTTGCAGCTCGGCGAAGGTGGTTCGGTGTCGTCGTACTTCGGCAATTCGATCTCGGCCAGACGCGCGGATACGCCTTTGCTGAAATCAACAGCGATCTGCACCTGACGCACCAGCGGGAACATGTCCGGGTACAGGCGGGCTTGCAGGAAGGCGTTCGGGTCGATGTTCTTGGCGGTGGCGTGGGCTTCGGCCTTTTTCAGCACATCGCTCAGGGCATTGAGCATTTGCTGGAAAACAGGGACGGAGGCTTCGTACAGG
>NZ_NKJI01000016.1 GCF_002277815.1 Pseudomonas sp. ERMR1:02 | reverse complement strand
TTTCCGGTGCCGATAGCCCGATCACTCGCTGGTCCGACGAATTCGACCTGGCCAAGGACGAACTGACCGCACTGGTGCTGCCAGCCAACGAATGGCTACCGATCATCTTTGCTTTCGCCATGATTTTGATGGTCTGGAGCCTGCTGGCGGCGGCGCTGATCTGGGTCAGCCATCGGGTACGCATGCGTTCGGCCTGACCGAAGAATTGCCGCAACACCCCAGAGCTCTTGACATGCTGCGCTTCGCCCTGCGCAAGCTCGGGCCGTGGCTGATCGCCCTGGTCATCACCGTGTATATGAGCTACGCCCTGCCTTTGTCACTGGGTAAAAGTCTGGCAATGGTGCTGGCTTATGCACTAGTGGTTGGCACCTGTTTTTCCGCGGTCTGCGTGATCGCATTTTCCTTGCTCGATGGTCCGCATCGCCACCGCGCCCTGTACATACTGCGACATCAGGCCTTTCGCCCGCTGTGGCTGATCGGCAGCTTTGCCGCTTTCGGTGAAGCCCTGAACGACCCGCGACTGATTGAAAGCCTGGGCGTGCATTTGGCACACACCGCCGCAACAGTGGCCAACGTATTGGCGGCGCTGTTCACGGGGTTGTTCATCCTGCGCTTCCGCCGCCCGATTGCCCACTTGATCCGCAACCAGCCACTGTCCCGACGCCTGACCCGCCGCGCCCTCAGCGACACAATCGAAATTCTTGGCACCTTTTGGTTCGTGCCGGCGCTGGTTTTAGTGTGCATTTCGGTGTTCGCCACCTTTGTTTCGGCTGGCGATACCAGTACCGCATTGCGTCAGTCACTGATCTGCACCGTGCTGCTGGTGTTGTGCATGGTCATCAACGGCCTGGTGCGCCGCCATGCCCTCAAACCACAACGCGGTGCCAAGCGCCACGCGTTATATTCCGAACGCCTGAAAAGCTTCTTTTACACCCTCGTCCATCTGCTGGTATGGCTAGCGTTCATCGAACTCGGGCTTCGGGTCTGGGGCCTGTCGCTGATCCGCTTCACCGAAGGCGAAGGGCATGAAGTCAGTGTCAAACTGTTCAGCCTCGGCGGCACATTGATTTTTGCCTGGCTGATCTGGATCCTCAGCGACACCGCCGTGCACCACGCCCTTACCCGCTCGCGCAAAGGCCTGGCCAACGCCCGCGCACAAACGATGATGCCGCTGATTCGCAACGTGCTGTTCGTGACCATCTTCATCATCGCGATGATCGTTGCCCTGGCGAACATGGGCATGAACGTCACGCCACTGCTGGCCGGCGCCGGCGTGATCGGCCTGGCCATCGGTTTCGGCGCGCAATCGCTGGTGGCCGACTTGATTACCGGTCTGTTCATCATCATCGAAGATTCCCTGGCCATCGACGACTACGTGGACGTTGGCGGGCACCTGGGCACTGTCGAAGGCCTGACTATTCGCACCGTGCGCCTGCGCGACATCGACGGCATCGTCCACACCATTCCCTTCAGCGAAATCAAAAGCATCAATAACTACTCTCGGGAATTCGGCTACGCGATCTTCCGGGTCGCGGTACCTGCCAGCATGGACATCGACAGCGCAATCAAACTGATGCGCGAAGTCGGCCAAAAAATGCGCACCGACCCACTGCAACGGCGCAACATCTGGTCGCCGTTGGAAATTCAGGGTGTGGAAAGTTTCGAATCCGGCAACGCGATCCTGCGCGCCCGATTCAAGACCGCGCCGATCAAACAGTGGGAAGTCTCCCGCGCGTTCAACCTGTCGCTGAAACGGCATATGGATGAAGCGGGGATGGACTTGGCGACGCCGCGGATGAGTGTGCAAGTCATTACGGCCAGCGGTGGCCCCGACCGGCCTTTGTAGGAGCGAGGCTTGCCCGCGAATACGGATTAACATTCAACACCAATGTTTGTTGATATGCCGTCTTCGCGGGCAAGCCTCGCTCCTACAGGACATCCACCCCGACATGAATCGCATCATGCCGCCAAAACTCCAGATCACAGTCAATCAACCGCTCATGCTGATCATAATTGACCCGCGCAATGCGCAACCCCGGACTCCCCACCGACACCCGTAAAGCCGCCGCCGCATCCGCCGACAATGCCGTCGGCACAATCTCGAAACGCACCCGCCCGTAGTGCAGATCGTAGTGCCGCGCATACAACTCGGTAATCGACTGATTCAAATCAAAATCCAGAATCCCCGGAAAATACTGCGGATTGAGGCAGTGCTCCACATACAGCACCAGTCGCCCATCAATGCGCCGTGAACGGCAAATCTGAATCACGCTCGACAGCGCCGGCAACTGCAACCATGCACAGACCGCCGCCGAAGCGGGCTGTAAGCGCGCAGAGATCACCTCGGTGCATGGCACTCGCCCCTGAGCACTGACCATCGCGTGAAAGTGACTGCGCTGCATCAGGTTGTACGCCAGTCGCGGCGGCGAAACGAACCAGCCACGCCGTTCTTCGCGATAAATCTGCCCTTGGGCCTCCAACTGCAACAACGCCTCGCGCACAGTGATCCGCGTGGTGCCGAACAACTCACTGAGTTTGCGCTCGGCCGGCAGTTTGCTCCCCGGTGCCAGCAACCCGTGGTCGAGCTGCTCCTGAAGCACTTGGCCGATCGCTGTCACCGCTTTTGTTGCCTCATCACGCATCAACGTTACCTTTCTGGACTAGACCAGCACTGGTTCGGGGCAGAACCGCACGATAAATCGGCTCTTCAAACATCCTGCAAGCGTAGGCAGTGCAGATGACTGAGAGATGACAACCTACCGAACGGTCACTCGCGCAGTCCCTTTCAAAGCCTGCAATACATCGGCCAAATCCCTAGCGTAGCGGGCTTTTGCCGATGGTCTACGCTTACCAGACACCCGCCAATGCCGGGCAAATAAAAGCCGTGGCGGCCGACGAACGACATCAAAGTGTCATCGAGCGTCCTTAAATTGGCTCAGGTATTGCTGACCTAGACCAACACAACCGCAATCGCAGCGTTGAAAACGCCCATAGGAGCTTCGGAATGAAACAGCTTTTCCTGGCATCACTGTTAGGCTCGACCATTGCCATGTGCACCGCGGCCATGGCGGCTGATGATTTGAAAACCCTGGAAGCCGCTGCGAAAGCGGAAGGCGCGGTCAACAGTGTCGGCATGCCCGATGACTGGGCCAACTGGAAAGGCACCTGGGAAGACCTGGCGAAGACGTACGGCCTGAAACACATCGACACCGACATGAGTTCGGCACAGGAAATCGCCAAGTTCGCCGCTGAGAAAGACAACGCCAGCGCTGACATTGGCGACGTGGGTGCCGCTTTTGGCCCGATCGCGGTCAAGCAAGGTGTGACGCAACCTTATAAACCGTCGACCTGGGATCAGGTTCCGGCCTGGGCAAAAGATAAGGACGGCAACTGGGCGCTGGCCTACACCGGCACTATCGCCTTTATCGTCAACAAAAAGCTGTTGCACGGCTCCGACATACCGACCAAATGGGCTGACCTCAAAACCGGCAAATACAAGGTATCCATCGGTGACGTGAGCACCGCCGCCCAGGCTGCCAACGGCGTTCTGGCTGCTGCATACGCCAACGGTGGCGACGAGAAAAACATTGAGCCGGCACTGAAATTGTTTGCCGACATCGCCAAGCAGGGTCGCCTGTCGATGTCCAACCCAGTCATTGGCGCCATGGAAAAAGGCGAGATCGAAGTCGGCGTGGTCTGGGACTTCAACGGCCTGAGCTACAAGGCCAAGATGGCCAACCCGGATGATTACGTGGTGCTGATCCCGTCCGATGGCTCGGTGATTTCCGGTTACACCACCATCATCAACAAATACGCGAAGAACCCGAACGCCGCCAAGCTGACCCGCGAGTACATCTTCAGCGACGCCGGCCAGATCAACCTGGCCAAAGGCAACGCCCGTCCAATCCGCGCCGACCACCTGACCCTGCCGGCCGATGTCCAGGCCAAGCTGCTGCCGAACGAGCAGTACAAAAAGGTCACGCCGATCAAGGACGCGGATGCGTGGGAAAAAACCTCCAAGGCCCTGCCTCAGAAGTGGAACGAAGAAGTCATCGTCGAAATGAAGTAATGCTTCATCTGTAGGAGCCAGCTTGCTGGCGATCGCATCACTGCGGTCTCTTTGAGTACCGAGTTGATGCAATCGCCAGCAAGCCGGCTCCTACAGATTTCTATCGATCCATCTGTTTCCCGGAGTTTTTGCCCCTATGAAGCACAACGTCATCCTTGTCGTGCTCGACGGCCTCAATTACGAAGTCGCGCGGCACGCCATGGGGCACCTGCAGGCTTACGTCGGCGCAGGACGCGCAGCGCTCTACAAACTGCAGTGCGAGTTGCCGGCCCTGTCCCGACCTCTTTACGAATGCATCCTGACCGGCGTCACACCAATCGACAGCGGCATCGTTCACAACAACGTCTCGCGCCTGTCCAATCAGCGCAGCATCTACCACTACGCCACCGACGCCGGCCTGAAAACCGCGGCGGCGGCTTATCACTGGGTAAGTGAGTTGTACAACCGTTCGCCATTCGTGGCAGCCCGGGATCGTCACACCGACAACCCCGATCTGCCGATCCAGCACGGGCATTTCTACTGGAGCGATCACTACCCCGACTCGCACCTGTTCGCCGATGCCGAAAGCCTGCGCCTGCGCCATGCACCGAATTTCCTGCTGGTGCACCCCATGAACATCGACGACGCCGGGCACAAACACGGCCTCGACACCCCGCAATACCGTAACAGCGCCCGTTCGGCCGACATCATCATCGCCGACTACCTGCAAGGCTGGCTCGACGCCGGTTACCAGGTGTTGTTGACCGCCGACCACGGCATGAATAACGACCGCTCCCATAACGGCCTGTTGCCCGAGGAACGCGAAGTGCCGCTGTTCGTGCTCGGCGATGCCTTCAGCTTCAACGCCGATGCCACGCCCAAACAGATCGAGATTT
This sequence comes from Pseudomonas sp. ERMR1:02, assembly GCF_002277815.1. Taxonomy (GTDB): domain Bacteria; phylum Pseudomonadota; class Gammaproteobacteria; order Pseudomonadales; family Pseudomonadaceae; genus Aquipseudomonas. The sequence goes on along the minus strand of NZ_NKJI01000016.1, from coordinate 133,228 downwards.
GCGGCACCGTCTGCGAACTGCTCGGCGTGCCTCACGACAAACCTGTGTGCCGGGAGCTGCTCAAGTGAACTCCATGACTCGCGGCAAATGGCTGGCAGCCTTGTGCCTGTTGCCCTTTACCCTGTTCTTCATCGTGTTCGAAATCGCCCCGCTGGCGTGGGTGATGATCAACAGCCTGGAATCGGAAGAATTCGGTTGGGGGCTGGCCAACTTCACCAAAATCTTCAGCTCGAAGTTTTATCTGCAGGCGATCCAGTACAGCCTCGAGATCAGTTTCTGGTCCAGCGTGTTCGGCATCGTCATCGCGGTGCTCGGTGCCTATTCCCTGCGCCGGGTCGACTCGAAACTGCGCAACTTCGTCAACGCCTTCGCCAACATGACCAGCAACTTCTCCGGCGTGCCCCTGGCTTTCGCATTCATCATCCTGCTGGGATTCAACGGCAGTTTCACCATCATGCTCAAGCAGGCCGGGATCATTGAGGACTTCAACCTGTATTCGAAAACCGGGCTGATCCTTCTCTACACCTACTTCCAGATCCCCCTTGGCGTGCTGTTGCTCTACCCGGCCTTCGATGCTCTGCGCGAAGACTGGCGCGAGTCTGCCGCACTGCTTGGCGCGAATGGCTGGCAGTTCTGGAGGCACATCGGTCTGCCAGTGCTGACCCCGGCATTGCTCGGCACGTTCGTGATCCTGCTGGCCAATGCCCTCGGCGCCTACGCTACGGTGTATGCCCTGACCACGGGCAACTTCAACGTGCTGACGATCCGTATCGCGGCGATGGTCTCAGGCGACATTTCACTGGACCCGAACCTGGCCAGTGCCCTGGCGGTTGTGCTGGTGGCGTTGATGACCCTGGTGACCGTCGTGCATCAGCTGCTGTTGAAGAGGAGCTACCATGTCTCGCACTGAACTGGGGCCCGTCGGTATCTACCACCGCGTAGTGGTCTACCTGCTGTTTGCCATTCTGTTATTGCCGTTGATCGGCACCTTTATCTACTCGATTTCCAGCAGTTGGTCGGCAACCATTCTGCCCAGCGGTTTCAGCATTAAATGGTACGCGCAGCTGTGGAGTGACCCGCGTTTTCTAAGTGCTTTCGGCCAATCGCTTCTGGTCTGCGTCGGTGCGCTGATTTTGTCAGTAGTGCTGATTCTGCCGCTGCTGTTCGTGGTGCATTACCACTTCCCGAAACTCGATGCGCTGATGAACATCTTGATCCTACTGCCTTTCGCCGTACCGCCCGTGGTGTCGTCGGTGGGGCTGCTGCAGCTCTACGGTTCCGGCCCGTTCGCGATGGTCGGCACACCGTGGATTCTGATCGGTTGCTACTTCACCGTGGCGCTGCCGTTCATGTACCGGGCGATCACCAACAACCTGCAAGCAATCAATTTGCGTGACCTGATGGACGCCGCCCAACTGCTCGGTGCGAGCACCTTTCAAGCGGCGATCCTGGTGGTGCTGCCGAACCTGCGCAAGGGCTTGATGGTGGCGTTGCTACTGTCGTTCTCGTTTCTGTTCGGTGAGTTCGTCTTCGCCAACATCCTCGTCGGCACCCGTTACGAAACCCTGCAGGTCTACCTCAACAATATGCGCAACAGCAGCGGCCACTTCACCAGTGCCCTGGTGATTTCCTATTTCTTCTTCGTGCTGGTTCTGACCTGGGCGGCCAATATCTTGAACAAGGACAAAAGCGAATGAGCTATGTCAGCGTCCAACATCTTAAGAAAGATTACGCAGGCACCACGGTATTCAGCGACATCAACTGCGAAATCAGCAAAGGTGAGTTCGTCACCCTGCTCGGTCCGTCCGGTTGCGGTAAATCCACACTGCTGCGTTGCATCGCCGGGCTGACCTCGGTGGATGGCGGCAAGATTTTGCTCGATGGTGTCGATATCGTGCCATTGAGTCCGCAGAAGCGCGGGATCGGCATGGTGTTCCAGAGTTATGCGCTGTTTCCCAACATGACCGTCGAGCAAAACGTCGCCTTCGGTTTGCGCATGCAGAAGGTCAACGCCGACGACCGCCAGAAGCGCGTCGCCGAAGTGCTAAAACTGGTGGAGCTGCACGACTTTGCCGCCCGCTATCCGCATCAACTGTCCGGTGGCCAATGCCAGCGCGTCGCCCTCGCCCGCTCGCTGGTAACCCGGCCACGGCTGTTGTTGCTGGATGAGCCGCTGTCGGCCCTCGATGCGCGGATTCGCAAGCACCTGCGCGAACAGATCCGTCAGATCCAGCGCGAACTAGGCCTGACCACAATCTTTGTCACACACGATCAGGAAGAAGCCCTGACCATGTCTGACCGGATTTTCCTGATGAATCAGGGAAAAATCGTACAAAGCGGCGACGCCGAAACCCTGTACACCGCACCCGTGGATGTGTTCGCCGCCGGGTTCATTGGCAACTACAACCTGCTGGATGCCGCAGCAGCCTCGAAGCTTCTGCAACGACCGATCACCCATCGCATCGCCATTCGCCCGGAAGCTATCGAACTGAGCCTGAACGGCGAGCTGGACGCGCAGGTTCGCAGCCACAGCCTGCTAGGCAACGTGATTCGTTACCGGATCGAAGCCCGTGGCGTGGAATTGGTGGTGGACGTACTCAACCGCTCCGGCGCCGATCTGCATCCCGATGGTCAGCGCCTGGCGCTTTCCATCGATCCGACGGCCCTGTGTGAGGTAGCCTGATGACTTTGCTGACGTTGAAGAGAGAACCGCACTGATGGCCCTGGCAATTTTTGATCTGGACGAAACGCTGATCCACGGCGATTGCGCCACCCTCTGGAGCGAGCAAATGGGTCGCCTGGGCTGGGTCGATCCCGAGTCTTTCATGCGCAAGAACAACGATTTGATGGACGCCTACAGCCACGGCAAGCTGCGCATGGAGGAGTTCATGACCTTCAGCCTGGAGCCGATGATCGGGCGCACGCCAGAAGAGGTCGAGCATCTGGTCGCGCCGTGGGTGGAAGACGTCATCGAACCGATCATCTTCAGCGACGCCACCAAAGCTATCGCCGCCCACCGCAAGGCTGGCGACCGCATCCTGGTGATCTCCGCTTCGGGCACACATCTGGTCGGCCCGATCGCCGAGCGGCTGGGCATCGACGAGATTCTCGGGATCGAGCTGGAAGTGGATCGCGGGGTTTATACCGGCAACACCATTGGCACCCTGACCTACCGCGAAGGCAAGATCACCCGGCTGCTGGAGTGGCTGGATGCCGAAGAGGAAAACCTGGAGGGCGCGAGTTTCTATTCCGACTCACGCAATGATCTGCCGTTGTTGCTGAAGGTGGATTACCCGCACGTGGTCAACCCGGACCCGGTGTTGCGCGAGCAGGCCGAAAAAGCCGGCTGGCCGATCCATATCTGGAAGTAACCCAAATCCCTTTGTAGGAGCGAGGCTTGCCCGCGAAAGCGGACTCACATTCAACATCTGTGTTGACTGATACATCGCGTTCGCGGGCAAGCCTCGCTCCTACAGGTTCGGTATTGTCAGATCAGGCTTTCGTCGATCAAGAGCACTAACTTCCCCGCCACCTTGTTGCTCGCCAACTGCTCAAACGCCGCTTCGGCGTCCTTTATCGCAAAGGCCTTGGCCAGTTGCGGGCTCAGGCGTTTTTCGGCGAACAGCGGCCAGACATGCTGGCTCAGATCGCTGAACAGATCCGCCTTGAACTGATCGCTACGGCTGCGCAGGGTCGAACCCAGCAGCTGCACACGCTTGGCCAGCACCTGCGCCAGATCCAGCTTCGCCTCGCGGCCACCCATCAGGCCGATCAGCACCCAACGACCGTCACCAGCCAGCAGTTTCAGGTTCAGCGCCGCGTAATTGCCACCAACCGGATCGAGGATGACATCGAACGGCCCAAGGTCCCTCAGGCTCTCCAGATCGCCAGTGCGCACCACACCACCCTGAGCACCGAGCGCTTCGCAATACGCCAGACGCTCAGCGGAGCCGACACTCACCCAACACGGGCTGCCAAACGCCTTGCACAGCTGAATGGCCGCTGAACCGATTCCACTTGCTCCGGCGTGCAGCAAAACTTTTTCACCCGGCTTGAGTGCCGCGAGTTGAAATAAATTCAACCAGACGGTCGCATACACTTCCGGCAACGCAGCGGCTTCGGCCAACGACATTTCGTCGGGAACCGGCAACACATGCCGTCCGTCGACAACCACCTCTTCGGCCATGCCGCCCCCGGCCAGCAAGGCACAAACTCGATCGCCCACTTGCCACGACGAGCCGGGACCGACCTCGCTGATCACCCCCGAGCACTCTAGACCCAGCACCTGACTGGCCCCCGGCGGTGGCGGATAAAGACCGGCCTTCTGCAATAAATCGGCGCGATTGAGACCCGCAGCCGCCACTCGAATGCGAACTTGTCCTGCATCACACGCAGGACGAGGCTCTTCAACCCACACCACTTGACCGTCAACGCCTTGCAATGCTTTCACAGTGCCTCCATAGTGAGTCTGGACTGAGCCCGAAGCTGTAGCGCCGGGCTTTTTGCATTATGCGACCGGCCCTTGTGGAACCGGCGACTTCAAAGACGGCCTAATATGCGTTATCAATTGTCCCCGCGTCGAATCAACATGAAGCGTTTGTTCCCCAGCACCGCCCTCGCCCTATTCATCGGGATCGGCCTTTTGCCGCTTTCGAGCAATTCATTCGCAGCCAATAGCTGGGACAAGCTCCAACCGGATCGTGACGAAGTTATCGCCAGTCTGAACGTCGTGGAGTTGCTCAAGCGCCACCACTACAGCAAGCCGCCTCTCGATGACGCGCGCTCGGTGATCATCTACGACAGCTACCTCAAATTGCTCGACCCGTCGCGCAGCTATTTCATGGCCAGCGACATTGCCGAATTCGACAAGTGGAAGACCCAGTTCGACGACTTCCTCAAAAGCGGCGACCTCAACGCCGGGTTCACCATCTACAAGCGCTACCTGGACCGCGTCAAAGCGCGTCTGGACTTTGCCCTTATCGAGTTGAACAAAGGCGTCGACAAGATCGACTTCACCACCAAGGAAACCTTGCTGGTCGACCGCAAGGACGCCTCTTGGCTCAAAAGCACCTCAGAACTCGACGACCTGTGGCGCAAGCGCGTCAAGGACGAAGTCCTGCGAATGAAGATCGCGGGCAAGGATTCCAAGCAAATCCAGGAAACCCTGACCAAGCGCTACAAGAACCAATTGGCGCGTCTGGACCAGACCCGCGCGGAAGACATCTTCCAGGCGTACATCAACACCTTCGCCATGTCCTACGACCCGCACACCAACTATCTGTCGCCGGATAACGCGGAAAACTTCGACATCAACATGAGCCTGTCCCTGGAGGGCATCGGCGCCGTGTTGCAGAGCGATAACGATCAAGTGAAAATCGTGCGCCTGGTGCCGGCAGGCCCGGCGGACAAGACCAAGCTGGTCGCTCCAGCCGACAAGATCATTGGCGTTGCCCAAGGCAACAAAGAGATGGTCGACGTGGTGGGCTGGCGTCTGGACGAAGTGGTCAAGCTGATCCGTGGCCCGAAAGGCACCGTGGTGCGCCTGGAAGTGATCCCGGCCAGCAATGCACCGAACGACCAGACCAGCAAGATCGTGCCGATCACTCGCGAAGCGGTGAAGCTTGAAGACCAGGCAGTGAAAAAGTCGGTCCTCAACCTCAAGCAGGATGGCAAGGACTACAAGCTCGGCATCATCGAGATCCCGGCCTTCTATCTGGACTTCAAGGCATTCCGTGCCGGCGATCCGGATTACAAGAGCACCACCCGCGACGTCAAGAAGCTGCTGACCGAGTTGCAAAAAGACAAGGTCGACGGCGTAGTCATCGACCTGCGTAACAACGGCGGCGGTTCCTTGCAGGAAGCCACCGAGTTGACCAGCCTGTTCATCGACAAAGGGCCGACCGTACTCGTGCGTAATGCCGATGGCCGCGTCGATGTACTTGAAGATGAAAACCCGGGCGCGTTCTACAAAGGCCCGATGGCATTGTTGGTCAACCGCTTATCCGCCTCGGCTTCGGAGATTTTTGCCGGCGCCATGCAGGACTACCACCGCGCACTGATCATCGGCGGCCAGACCTTCGGCAAAGGCACCGTGCAGACCATTCAGCCGCTGAACCATGGCGAACTGAAACTGACCCTGGCCAAGTTCTACCGGGTTTCCGGCCAGAGCACCCAGCATCAGGGCGTACTGCCGGACATCGATTACCCGTCGATCATCGATACCAAGGAAATCGGCGAGAGCGCCCTGCCTGAAGCCATGCCGTGGGACACCATCAAAGCGGCGATCAAGCCTGCAGTCGACCCGTTCAAACCGTACATCACCCAGCTCAAATCCGAGCATGACGTGCGTAGCGCCAAGGACGCAGAGTTCGTGTTCATTCGCGACAAGCTGGCCCTGGCACAGAAACTGATGGCAGAAAAAACCGTCAGCCTCAATGAAGCCGAGCGTCGTGCACAACACGCCGACATCGAAGCCAAGCAACTGGCCATGGAAAACATCCGTCGCAAGGCCAAGGGCGAAGAACCGCTCAAAGAGCTGAAGAAAGAAGATGAAGACGCCATCGCGGCCGAGCCGGACACCAAGCCAGAAGACGATGCCTACTTGAGCGAAACCGGGCGCATTCTGCTGGACTACCTCAAGCTCAACACGGCGGTGGCCAAGCACTAAGTGCTTATCAGCAAATGATGGCAATTTAATGCTGACGCTCCCTGGAGCGTCATCAAACAGTCATCATCCTGTCGTGAAATAAAGGACTGGGCGTGCTCTTTTACCAAGAGCACGCCCAGTCCTTTTTTTTCGCCAGAGATCGCCATGACCACAACCGAACAGCTGAGTGCATTGAGTTCAATCCTGACTCAAAGCGGTTTGCACAGCCTGTTCCAACCGATCATCAGCCTCTCTGAGCGACGGATTTTCGGTTACGAAGCCCTCAGTCGTGGCCCGTCCAACAGTCCGCTGCACTCCCCCATCGCGTTGTTTGCCGTCGCCCGCCAGGCCAGCCGCTTGAACGAACTGGAAATCGCCTGCCGGCAGAGCGCTTGCCGACGCTTCAATGAACAGCAACTGCCCGGCAAGCTATTCCTCAACGTTTCACCGGAATCCCTGCTTGAAGCCGCGCACCAGCCGGGGCGAACCTTGCAACTGTTGCAGGACTTTGGCATTGCGCCGAGTCAGGTGGTGATCGAACTTACCGAACAGACCCCAATCGACGACTTCCAGTTGTTGCAAACCGCCCTGCATCACTATCGGGCGATGGGTTTTTCCATTGCCCTGGATGACCTGGGGGCTGGTTATTCGAGCCTGCGCCTGTGGTCCGAATTGCGCCCGGACTACGTGAAGATTGACCGGCATTTCATCGATGGTATCCATCAGGATGCGCTCAAGCGCGAATTCGTCGGCTCGATCCTGCAGATTGCCAAGGCATCGCGGGCGCAGGTCATTGCCGAAGGCATCGAATTGCCGGAAGAACTGGCGGTGCTGACCGAAATGGGCGTTGATCTGGTTCAGGGCTATCTGCTGTGCCGCCCTCAAGAACATCCACCCCGGGACGCCCGGACCCTGATGCCTCGTCGTGATAGCGGTGCCGTGGCGTTGAACGACGAAGCCAGCGATCTCAGTGCCCTGCTCAACGACCAACCCGCCGTGGGTCGCAACACACCGACCGCCAACGTCCTCGAAGCCTTCCGTCGCCAGGCCAACCTGAACTCGCTGGCGGTGCTGGACGAGCAAGACCAGCCTTGCGGCATCGTCCATCGGCATTCGCTCTCGGACGCCCTGCTCAAACCGTTTGCCACTGACCTTTTCGCCCGCAAACCCATCAGCCGCCTGATGAGCGATGACTTCCTGGCCGTCGAGATGAGCCAATCGCTGCAACAGGTCAGCCGCCTGATCACCAGCCGCGCCCGGCAACGCATTGAAGAAGATTTCATCATCACCCTCAACGGCAGCTACCTGGGCCTGGGTCGGGTGATCGATGTGCTCAAACTGATTACCGAACTGAAAATCCAGCAGGCTCGATATGCCAACCCGCTGACCCTGCTGCCGGGCAACGTGCCGATCCAGCAATGCCTCACGCGGCTACTGCAACAGAAACGGGAATCGGTGATCTGCTACGTCGACATCGACAGCTTCAAACCCTTCAACGACATCTACGGTTACGGTCGCGGGGACGAAGTCCTACTGTGCCTGGCGCAATGCCTGAACGACCGCGTGGACCCTTCCCGCGACTTCGTCGGCCACATCGGTGGCGACGACTTTCTGCTGGTGCTTGGCCCGGAAGACTGGGGCAAACGTTTGAACCAGCTACTGGACGACTTCCAGAGCCAGTGCCGACGCTTCTACCGCAGCGAACACCTCGAGGCCGGCTGCTTCATCGCCCCCAACCGCCAGGGCGTACGCCAGGAGTTTGCGTTGCTGTCCCTGTCCGTCGGCGTGGTGCATTTGCATCCCGAAGCCTGTGGGGAAATCGATGCCAGCCAGTTGGCAGAGATGGCGTCCCAGGCCAAACACCACGCGAAGAATGTGCCGGGATACAGCGTGCACGTGATTGATAGTCTGGCGGTGCCTGAGCCTGAAGCTGCTGGCTGAAAGGACAGCGCTGACTGGTCTGACGCCATCGCGGGCAAGCCTCGCTCCTACAGGGGCAGTGTCGTACGCAATTGTTGTGAACGACACAAACCCCGTGTAGGAGCGAGGCTTGCCCGCGAAGAGGCCCTCTCGCCCGACTCAAATATCCGGGATTAATCCGCCACTAAGCCCCTGAGGACCGCCCCCGCAACCGCCGCCCAACCACATCCAGCACATCACACCCATCGCGCAACGGAATGGCACACAGCAAGGCGAAGTCACTGAGAATGAAAGACTCACACTCGATCGAACCACGCATGGACAGGTTTTCCATCACTTGCGTTACAGCACGAATTCGATAGCTGGCAGCGTCGGTCAGAACATCGAGCGGCGCATGGGTGTCGACAAACAGGGTGGGCATGTCGGTGCAGTTGCTGGTGAGCGCCATGAAGCGGTTTTCGGGGTGGGGGATTGGTTTTTTGTAGGGTGGATCGGGATGGATATTTTTCATTGTTCAAACCTCTGGTAGCGAAATGGACGCCCCCACCAACCTTCCTACAGGTTTGGGTGGCAGCTATACGCGGGGTAGGAATACCGAGACCAGAGCACTCGGCCACACCGAAGCGTGCCCGCGCACAGCCGCCGCAAATGATCTTACGGATGCACAATGCCAGCCGCAAATCAGGTACCGACGCCGAAGCGTTCTTCTAGTCTTCAAGGGTTCCTACGCCCTGCCTCCGTTTTTGCGGGGGCAGCCAAAGACTATCCATGGAATTCAGTTCGCACCAGTTCATGGAAACCGCTAGAACTTGAAGGAAATCTCCTAGGACGTTGCCCGGAAATTTCGTAGTCAATTCCGCAAAAATTAAACAACACCTAATCAGTCCGTAGTGCTCGCGATCAATGCACTTAAAGTCCGTCGCTTGGGATTCCAGATCGTTAAACACCACACACCCCACCACTCCAAACCTGGATAAAAATAATCACTCCATGGCTCTACACTCGAAGTATCATTTTTCACATGCAACTCCGTATTAAATCCTTCCACCCAATTCAGTACCGAAACCTCATCCAGCTCATTTAACCCAAGAACATCACACCACTCATTAAAAACGTCCTTAGCTTCTACTCCCTTTTTAAATCGCGCACGATACGGGGGTTTTACAAAGGAAGCATATAATGCTAAACGTTCAAAGACATCAATGCTATCAGTCAGTGTCAGGCTACGTATTTCATCTAGATTTAATGGAGTCGCGATAGCACTTTCTAGCTCCCAACTAATGAATGGCTCTGGATAATCCTCGTATTTTTTATCCTTTATCAGATTTCTGTGCCACTGCATTGCGCTATTCATTAACTCTTCATGCAGTACAACCAGGCCCTGTCGATGGTAGGACTCGTCCACTTCATCTTGCGGATCGGGCGAAAGAACCACAAATTTAAAAACGCATCCAGCCTCATCCATCTGCCTAATCAATTTTTCGCTTCTTTCTTTCTCAACAATTTTCAACAAGTCGAAACCTCGTCTACTTTCATAAAAACATGCTGTAACACGTGCCAGCCTCACAACTTTGAATGGTCTTCGCGACTTGCTTTTTTAAGGTCGCCTATCCATACCACAGTCGCCAAGCGAAACATATCTTCAAGACTAGAAAGGAGACGAATTTATTCGTAACCCTCGTCAACACCAACGACACCAACGACACCAACGACACCTTTGAAGCCAACAGCAAAAACAAATCCGCCCCATTGTTAAGCATATCATTGCCAAGTATTAAGCTTACCTCTCACTGAAGCACGAGGCCCTTACCAAGTTAAAACATCTTCCTGACTCGCTTTATATAGGTCATCGACCCACGCCTCGGACAACTTAACGTACACAGCTTCAAAAAACGCCCTTGGATTTTTCATTTCATTCCACCCAGGAGGAAGCAAAGAATGAGACATCGGATTATGTTCCAACACTTCAGAAAAAACACTCAAATCACCATCAAGAGCCTCTCCCAACACAAAAAGCAAAACAAACTTGTGCCTATAGCTCAATCCAGCGAAGCGTTTGACAACAAACTGAGATATTAAAAATCCCCTGCCTGAAGGACAGTCAGGATCGTACGCCGACAATTGAACACCAAGACTCTCCTCGCGATCATATATATCGAACCCACCGAGAAAATGCTCTAATCTTGGATTATATGGGACATCAAGAAAAGGATGCATCAGCATTAAATTTTCTCTATCGGATAAAGCGCTATAGGCTGCAAAGTCTCAAAGTCGAATTTCATCTCAAAGGCATTCATATTAGGAATATAACGGGGGTTCGCGGGATCTAAAGGATTAGGTTCATACCCACGACCCACATTTTCAGCCTCCATTCGCACTACCAAATTTCCTTTACTATCTTCTCCGGTAAAACGCGACATTTTTCTGGCTTCCCTTGTCAACGCTTCATTATATGCGTTCAACTGTGCTCTATAGCTTACAAATTGAGAGCTTCTAACGGCTCTGCACTTCTTACTTTCACAATGAAATTCGCGACTATTGGTTTGCTGCTGAACAGCAGACCCCGAACTTTCCGCCACATGCTTATCCGTAGTTCCCACCATGATCCTCCTTTTTACAGTTAAATAGAACGGCATTTCTCAGAACTCGCCACCCAACAAAAACGCTACACTTTTTTTCAAGCGCTTCATCTCCACGACTGGGTTTGTCTCATTAAGCAAATTTCGAAGACTTTGACACCCTATATATCCTCAAACTTATACAAACAGCTATCCAATGACATTTTCTCTCCAGGACAATTAGCAACGACGATCCAACAACAGAATTAATCGAAAAGGGGATAGACCTATATGTCATTCTTCTTGACACCGAACCCCTTCGATACTTGGAGCAAAAAATAAATTCGTCCCCTTTGCTGCTTTTCTTCCCGAGTCGCGATAGCACTTTCTAGTTCCCAGCTAATGAATGGCTCTGGATAATCCTCGTATTTTTATCCTTTATCAGAATTCTGTGCCACTGCATTGCGCTATTCATTAACTCTTCATGCCGTACAACCAGGCCCTGTCGATGGCAGGACTCGTCCACTTTATCTTGCGGATCGGGCGAAAGAACCACAAATTTAAAAACGCATTCAGCCTCATCCATCTGCTTAATCAATTTTTCGCTTCTATCTTACTCAACAATCTTCAACAAATCGAAACCTCATCTACTTTCAATCAAATCATTCATAAAAAACCAGCTGTAGCACGTGCCAGCCTCACCACTTTGATTGGTCTTCATGGCTCGCTTTTTTAAGGTCGTCTATCCATACAACAGTCGCCAAGCGAAAGATATCTTCAAAAAATGCTCTGGTGTTTTCCATTTCATCCCAACCATCAGGAAATGATGAATACGACTCAGGGTCATACTTCAATAATGATTTAAAATCATAATCATCATCCTGAAGGGCCTGCTCCAAACATTTGTAAAGTAAAAACCTCTGTCGATAAGATCTTTTTCTAGGTAGGCAATACTTGAGAATTAGAACTTCCCGATCCTCCACGTTATTTGGATCAAATTTCTCTAGCTCCTCGCCTAGAGTTTCTTCACGATCATAAATATCAAAACACCCCAAAAAATAAGATGGAGTAGGGATGTACGGCTCTCCAGATTCAGGATCAATCATAATTTTTCCATTCTATTTAATCGGATACAACGTAAAGGGCACACCAGTTTCAGAGTCAAATTTCATCTCAAAGCCATTCAAACCAATATGCTTTGGATTTTGCTTCGACTTAGGATTTGGAAAATAGCCCTCACCAGCATCGGGAAGTCTCATTCTAACAATGTCGTTTTCCTCAGCGTCCTTTCCTGTAAAACGTGGCAACCCATGCTCCGTTCTCGTCGTTGCAAGCATGTAGGCCTTGTGCATTAGCACATAATTATAGAATCTCGAACTTGGATTACCTCTCTTGCTTTTGGGCGTTTTGCCGGTGACTGGGTCCGTGCCGTCAATAGCTCTTTGTTTGAAAGGTCCATCAGGAACCTCCGGACCGTGTTTCCCAACCATATGCATACCCTGACTGTCATTCAGTCTATGAATCTCTTTCTTTGCAAATTGCTCGGGATTTACATTGGGTAGTGTTGGTTCCCCAGCATCAACCTTAGCCCCATCCACACCATCCGGCACCAAGCACCCCGGCTTATTCGCCCCCGGACAGTTCCCACTCAACCCCAACGGATCCACCCACCCCGTCGGATTCGGCACATACCGATAGGCATTCAACCCACCCGCCAGCTTGACCGGATCCGGCGTCAGATAGCGCCCGCTATCCGGCTGGTAGTAACGATTGCGGTTGTAGTGCAAGCCGCTTTCGGCGTCGAAGTACTGGCCCTGGAAGCGCAGCGGTTGTTCCAGCTGTTCGCCGCCACCGTGGTTTAGCTGGCTGAGCTTGCCGTAGGCGCTGTACCTGGCTGACCAGACGATCTCACCGCTGTAGTCGGTGAGTTCCTGTGGGGTGCCGAGGTGGTCGAGTTGGTAGTAGAACGGGCAGGCTTTTTTTGGGCCTTTGCCGTCGAGCAGCGCCAGTGGGCGGAAGCTGCCGGGCTCAAAGAGGTAGCTGCGGTAGTGGCTTGGGCTGCTTTCGGCGACGAGGTTATCGCCTTGCCAGAAGAAGCTGGTGGTGTGGCCGTCGACGGTCTTGTCGATGCGGCGGCCGAAAGCGTCGTAGCGGTAGGACGCTTGGCGGCCGTCCGGCAGGCTGATGCCGGTCAGGCGGTGCTGGCTGTCGTAGCGGTACTCGGTGATTTGGATCTGGCCGTGGCCACGGCGTTCGCGGATCAGGTTGCCGTAGGCGTCGTAGTCGTAGTGGCGGTCGCCGTGACGCAGCAGGCGGTTGCCCTTGAGGTGCCAGGGGCCGGGGCGGTCGTGGATCAGCAGGTTGCCGGCCGGGTCGTGGCTGAAGTTTTCCGCGTCTTGGGCGCGGGCGTGGCGCACGTGGGTCAGGCGGTCGAGCGGGTCGTACTGATAGCGGCGTTGGCCGTGGCGGCTGTCGGCTATCTGCAGGAGGTTGCCGTTGGCACCGTAGGCATACTCGCGGCGGTACAGCGGGCGTTGTTGTTGGCTGACGGCGTGGGCTTGCAGCCGACCCTGATCGTCGTAGGCGTAATCGCTGAGCAGCTGACCCTGCTGCCGCTGGCGTTCACGGCCGCATTCGAACTGATGGCTGGTGAGGCGCGAGCCGTTGAGGTCGATGGCGGTTAGCGCCCCGCCCTGAGCGCGGTGGTATTTAACACGACTGTTGTCCGGCAGGCGCAGGTGTTGCAGCTGGCCACAGGCGTCATAGCCGTAGCGCAGCGTGCCCCAGCCCTGATGCTCGCTGATCAATCGGTCGTGGGCGTCGTATTCGAACTCCAGTGGATGGTCCTGGCCATCGTCGACGCTGACCAGTCGCCCCAGACTGTCGTAGCGGTAGTCGACCTTGACCCCATCCGGCAGGGTCTTGACCAGCAAGCGTCCGGCGCTGTCGCGTTGATAGGCCGTGACCCGTTGCGAGCCGTCATCGCCGAACTCGGTTTTCTCCAGCAACTGCCCGTTGAGGTCGTAGGCATACGCCGTGCGCCGGCCGTCGAAGCCGGTTTCCTGTCGGATCAAACCGCCTGGCGTGTAGTCCAGCCGATAGGTGTCGCCGCTTTCGTTCTCGATCTCGGTCAGCAGCAGCTGCGCATGCTCGTAGCGGTACTTGAGCTGCGTGCCGTCGGGGTTGATCCGCCGGCTGACCAGGTGCAGGTCGTCGGCGTATTCATAACGGGTGATGCGATCCAGCTCATCGCGCTCGGCGGTGATGCGGCCGTAGGCGTTGTAGCTGAAGGTGCGGCTGGCGCCGGTAGGCAGCGTCGTCTGCAACAGACGGCCGATGGCGTCCCACTGGTAGCGACTGACGGCGCCGAATTCGTCCTGAGATGTAGTCCGTCGCCCGAGCGCATCGTAGGCATATTGCCGACGCCCGCCGTCGGGCAGGGTTTCCTCGAGCAGTTGGCCGAGGCGGCTCCACACGAACAGATGGCGGCTGTGGTCCGGATAACGGATCAACAGCAAGCGGCCCTGCGCATCGTACTCGTGGTAGGTGCTCTGGCCGTCGGGGTCGATCAGCCAGGTCAGGTCGCCCTGGGCATTGCGCTTATAGGTCCACTTGGCTTGGCCGCGATACCGCGCATGCAGGAATCCGTTGCGATACTCGTAGGACGTCGGCTCGTCTTGCGCTGGAATCAGCGCGATCAGCCGTCCGGCTTCGTCGTAGCGGTATTCGGTGACGGCGCCGAGCGCGTCCTGCTCGGCGATCAAACGGCCCTGCGTGTCGTAGGCCTTGTGCTGTTCACCCCCGTCGGCAGCGATCCGGCCTACCAGCCGCGCGCTCTCGTCGTGGACGTAGGTTTCCTGGCTGCCGTCGGCGTGTTTGAGCCGCACACCGCCGTTCTCGTCCCAGACATACCGCGTGTCCATCTGCGCAAACGACGCCCAGTGGCGGATACAGCGCGCCGCCTTGCCGGAGCGCTGCCACTCCCAGTAGAAGCTCGCGCCACCGGCCAGTTGCCGCTGCAAGATGACGTGCTGCTCGTCGTAGTCGTAGCGCTCGCTTTCCCGGGCGGCATTGCTCGCTTCGATCAGCCGGCCGCGGGCGTCGTAGCGGTAGCTCACCAGCGTCTGTTCCGTGCGCCAGCCCTGCTCCAGGCTGTCGGCGGCATGAAAGCTTTGGTAGTCGACGGCGATCAGGTGCTGACGCTCGTAACGTAATCGCAAACAACGCCCAGCACCGTTATCGAGGCGCTGGATACGCTCAGACAAATCGCGTTGCACGGTCAGACGATTGCCGTAAGCGTCGCTGATCGCCGTCAGACGCCCGTCGCGAAAGTGGTAGAAGCGCGCCGACTCGCCAGCCAACGCGACAATCAACTCTTCCGGCTGATCCCCCAGATAAATCGCCGCCCGTGACAGGCTGTTGTGGATCGCCGGGCGCGCCAGACTCGGCAGCGGAAACGGCGTGCGGCGGTTTTCGTGGTCGATCCACAGCACCGTGTCGCCGTCGATCTGCAGGCGCTGGGCCAGCGAATGGCTCCAGCCGAAGCCGAGGCCGCAGTCGATTTCCACGGCGCTGCTGCGATAAAAGCGGGTGAACTCGAACGGCAAAATCCCGTCGAGCGTGCCGTCGGTGAGGGTCAGCAGTTCTTCGCCGGTAACCATCGACAGCGGGCAGCCGTGGGTGGCGGTGTGGGCGGCGGTATCGGCGCTGTCGCCGTTGGGATTTTCGCCTGTTTCGGAGCGTCGTGGTGTGGTTCGTTTTTCTTCAGCGTGGTGTTGTTGCGAGCATTCCAGCGAAGTTGCATGCGGCCTTTTTTCAGCCCTTCTGCGACGCCTCGCACGGCCACTTTTTTGTAGCGATCGACATAGCTGCTAAAGGTGTTGATGATCGAGAACAATGCGTTGACCAGCCGCGTTACCGCGTTGATCAGCTGTGCGCCGCGACTCGCCAAACGCATCGTCAGATAAGCAATCCCCGCCCCAGCCGCAGCAAAGGTCAGGACGATGGCGATCAAAATGTCGATCAGCAATTCCACCACCAGCGTCGACACTGCCTTGGCGGTTTCACCGGCGATCGAGCTGGGCGGCAGCATTTCCATCCAGAGGCTGGCAGTGCGCAACAGCAGACAAAGCGCCGCCTCATCACTGGCCAGTAGCTGGATTTTTGCCATCGACTCTGGCGTTTTTTCCGCCAACTTCTTCAGTTGATCGGCACCGCTGCCCAGCCGGTCAACAAACTTGCCGGGATTCTGAAGAATTTCAGACAGCAGGTTGATGCCGTCCCACACGCCCTCGATGGCCGCCCAACTGCCGGCCAACATTCCGTTGCCAACGGCCAGTAATGTCGACTGCGACCACTGTGGTTTAAACCCGTCCCACTCGCTACGCAGCCACTTTTCCAGTGTCTGAGTCAGCTCATCGTAAGACTCGAAAAGCTCATCAACCTGCTTCGGCGTGACCTCGCTCTGCACCCGCACGCGGTAGAACTTGCCTGCCTCGCCGCTGAACTGCCCTTTGCCGTGTTCATCCAGCGTGACCGGCGTCGAATGGCCGCCCTCAACCGCAATCACATCGACCTGAATGTTCCCCAGCGGAACGTCATACACCGACTCGAACTTGCTCTCGATCTGCAGAATCCCGCCCTTCGGACACTGCGCAACAGTCGAGATAAAGTCATCGTCACCGCTGCTGACAACGGTGCTGGTATTACCCAGCTTGATCACCCGCTCCATGCCCATCAGCGAGGGCATATCAGTGACGTGACTGACCCTGTCGGCAGCCTGGTTGAACCAGCGCGAGAGCTGTTGGCGGTAAAGCGTCAGCGTGTTCGGGAAATGGTCGAGTTCCTGCCCGATCCGGGCGATATGATCCATTCGCCCACCGACAGGTAAGGGGTTGCGAAAAACCGGGTCGGACATGAGCAATCTCTCGCACAGGAAATAGGGCGCGAGGGACTTTGCGGGGGATCAGTGAGGAAAGAAGTCAGGCAAGGATGATGTTGATGTAGGGCGATTCGCTAAAACCTCCTCATCCAAAAAAAGCGGCGTAGGAGTCTCCCCCTACGCCGCGCGTGTCTGTCAGATAAATCGGTGTTATTTCGAGGAATCGCGGGATACCAGTTCCTGAAGCTTGATCTGCGCCAGCGGATGCCCAGCCTTCGCGGCAATCCCCCAGAATCGCGCCGCTTCGGTCGGATCCGGAGCCTTGCTCGGTGACCCGGCGAGGCTGATAACGCCCACTTGATAGGCTGCTTTACCATCACCGGCCAATGCCGCCAGACGCAACAGGCGAATGCCTTCTTCGCGTGCGCCAAGACCGACGCCACGGAAGGTCAAGATGTGGCCATAGAAACTCTGGGCATCGACATCACCCAGGTTCGCCATTCGGGCGAACTGACCTTCGAGCCAGCTCCAGCCACGGGGTTGGCGCACAAACCACTGCCAGTGAAAGAGCCTGCGCGCCAGCCAGTAACTGACCTGCGCCTTGAGTCGAAAAAACACTCAGGCCTCCGCAGACTCGGGGTACTCGTATTCGAACACCCGCACCACTTCCGAGGCATGCCAGGAAGCGGCAGCGACGCCATCGGACGGCCCGGAAAAACGCCCGAGACGCTCGACACACTCAAAGAAACCAGTGCGTGGCAGGCGGCTCGCACCCTGACTGATTACCAGCGAACTGCGCAAGGGTTGCTCAGCCTTGGCGTCCAGCGCCGCCAGATGTTCAAGCGCGGCGGTCAGGGTTTGCATAGCAGGCGTGGGAAGCTGCAAACGCTCCAGCAACGCCCGATAAGTCAGGAGATGACGCTGACGGCGCGCCTGATCCAGCTCGCCCAGCAATCCGTCCCAATGGTGACGACTGATGCGTACGCTCACGATTCATCCCTCCACCCTGGCACCGTCAATTCCCAGGCCAGGCTGCGGCGAATCGCAGCATCAGGCGCACGCTCGCCACTTTCGATCATGGCCAGATAGGACGGGCTGATGCCTACCGTGCGGGCGAGCGCCTCGATGGCGATGCCCTTTCCTTCGCGCAAACTACGTAGTTGATCAAGACCTGGAAGAATCGGGTCCTGGGTTGTCGCAAGCGGCGCTGGGGCCGGGCGCGACGGTGCTTCGTTGATGCCTGCTGCTTTCAGTAGCGCCTGATACTGAGCCCACGGCAGAACCGCATATTCGGGCTCACCTTCGCGTGTAATTATCTGAATATCCATGACTACCCCGTAGGACAACAACACTTTGCGAGTCAGCACTTTTCCCTAGAAGTGTAATCCTAACAGCGGCCAAGGTCGCGGGGGGTATCTATCTGTGGATCAGAGTTAATCGACTCAGCGTTTTTTCGGCCCCTGGAGCTGAAGTTGCTCTGAGGTATCGGGCAAGCGCTCGACCACTGCGAGTCTCGAAGGCTCCTGACGTTTGCGCCAGGCGCGGAAAGCGTTGAGTTCATCGTCGAGGACTTTCATCAACCAGGCCAGCACAGCGATGTCATCGAGCATACCGAACACCGGAATGAAGTCCGGGATCGCATCTACCGGGCTGAGGAAATACATCAGGCCTGCCACCACCGACACCAGCGCTTTAGGGCTGATGGCCCGGTACTCACCACGCCAGTAAGCCAGGCAGAGTGCCTGCAACAGGCGCAAATCATCTTTGAGTTTGCCGAGACGATTACCTTGACTGGCGCCTTTGCTGGCCACCGCGAACAGCAAGGTCGGCAAGCGCCCGCGTGCAAGCAAGCGTCCCGCCAATGGCAGGAAACGAGCAAAATTCCAGGGTGCTTTCATAAGTTCCTCCCACTGAAATGTTATCCACACAAATTGTGGATAACCTTGTGAACAGAGCTACTTTTCACAGCTGAAAGCCCCGCTGCACAAGGGCTGAGCTTAGATCGGGCGTTTTTTACTCATCAAAAAAAACCCATTATTTCATTGACTTGGCGGTCTGGCGCGGTTAGCGCCGGTCCTACAAAGGCTATGACTCCAGCCTACAGCATCTGTTCGCTTTGTTTACCCGCGCCGGACGCCAGATGCAACAACGCCCCGCATAAGCGAGGCGTTATTTTCAGAGCAGACGCTAATTACTTGGCGACTTCTTCTTTTGCTGGATCTTTGATTGCCAGCAGTTCCAGATCGAATACCAGCACCGAGTTGGCCGGGATTGCCGGGCTTGGGCTTTGCGCGCCGTAAGCCAGTTCGCTTGGAATGTACAGCTTGTACTTCTCGCCCACGTGCATCAGTTGCAGGCCTTCGACCCAACCCGGAATCACGCCGCTGACCGGCAGATCGATCGGGCTGCCACGTTCGACGGAACTGTCGAAAACCGTGCCGTTGGTCAGCTT
The DNA here is from genome assembly GCF_002277815.1 of Pseudomonas sp. ERMR1:02. Taxonomy (GTDB): domain Bacteria; phylum Pseudomonadota; class Gammaproteobacteria; order Pseudomonadales; family Pseudomonadaceae; genus Aquipseudomonas. Next base: position 113,771 of record NZ_NKJI01000016.1, on the reverse strand, counting down.
GCCGGTGTAGTGAACAGTCACTACGTCAGTTGGCTTAGGCTGAGCGCCGTCGGCTTTCTTTTCCACTTCATACTGCAAGCCCGAAGCGGTGGTCACTACGCCAGCTTTCTTGGCGTTTTCTTCGAGGAATTTCTTGCCGGCAGATGCCGACTCTTCACTCATCTTGGCCATACGCTCTTCGGCACGCTTTTGCAGTGCGGCGAAGGCTTCAACCAATTCTTCGTCTTTGAGCTTCTGTTCTTTCTTGCCGACGGCATCTTCGATGCCCTGGGCTACGGCTTTGGAATCCAAGTCATCCATGCCTTCCTGAGCCAGACTCTTGCCCATGTTCAGGCCAATGCCGTAGGAAGCTTTTTGCGCCGGGGTTTTCAGCTCTACGCTGGTCTGCGAGTCACAACCCGCGAGTACCAGGCTAACCAGGGCCACCGCCGCCGCCAACCGATGCTGTTTCATGCTATTTCCTTGTTCATTCGCCTAAAGGGCAATCGAGTAAAGCCGCGAGCTTATCAGGCGGCCACGACCAATGGCTACCGGCATGAGAGCCGGACATTTGCGATAAGTTCAGGTGTTTAAACGCTTTTCGGAGTGTAGATGATGAAACTTCTGTCATCTCGCTCTCACAGAGACAAATTCGCGATCCCGAAATATCTGGCGCAATGACCACTTGCCGCTTGTTCGGGACTGGACATAACGCAATGTAAAACGATCAACTGATGGCGATGATGCGCTGAATGGCCTGTTTTGTCTGCTGTGCGCACAAAAGCAAACGCCCCGGACAAGTCGGGGCGTTTGTTTGCGACCACCTTCAGTGCGCTTTCACACAGTCTGCGAAGGTCGCTTTTCCATTGAGGCCGGCGAAGAAAGCCAAACCCCAGACAGCAGAAAGCCCGCATTAAGCGGGCTTTCTGTGTGGTGACCTGGCGTTCAGTGTTCCAGGTTACCGAATATGGCGCAGCGGACGGGACTCGAACCCGCGACCCCCGGCGTGACAGGCCGGTATTCTAACCGACTGAACTACCGCTGCGCGTAGCGTTGAAAGTGGTGGGTGATGACGGGATCGAACCGCCGACATTCTGCTTGTAAGGCAGACGCTCTCCCAGCTGAGCTAATCACCCTTTACCTTCGTTGCGGGGCACATTATGCCACAGGTTTTTATAAAGTGTTGATTTAATTGAATATTTTTCAAAAAAAATCTAAAAACCGGTGAAACAACGCTTCCTGCAGATACAACAGTCAAACTTCAGACAGAAAAAAACCCGCGTTAGCGGGCTTTTCCGTGGTGACCTGGCGTTCAGTGTTCCAGGTTACCGAATATGGCGCAGCGGACGGGACTCGAACCCGCGACCCCCGGCGTGACAGGCCGGTATTCTAACCGACTGAACTACCGCTGCGCTAAACACTTGAAACGAATGGTGGGTGATGACGGGATCGAACCGCCGACATTCTGCTTGTAAGGCAGACGCTCTCCCAGCTGAGCTAATCACCCTTCGCTTCGGTGTGGCGCGCATTCTACGGAGCGACCCTACCTCTGGCAAGCACTTTTTCAATTAATTTTTTCATGCCTTCCAAAGGCTTAGAGAAGGGTTGGCCTATGGCACACGGAGGACAATAATGCCCGCCTTTGTATAAAGGAGAGACTCACCCCATGTGGTTCAAAAACCTGCTTATCTATCGCCTGACCCAAGATCTGCCTGTTGATGCCGAGGCGTTGGAAACTGCACTGGCCACCAAACTGGCGCGCCCATGTGCAAGCCAGGAGTTGACCACCTACGGTTTCGTCGCGCCGTTCGGCAAGGGCGAAGATGCACCATTGGTGCATGTCAGCGGTGACTTCCTGCTGATCAGCGCGCGCAAGGAAGAACGCATTCTGCCGGGTAGCGTCGTGCGTGACGCGGTGAAGGAAAAGGTCGAAGAGATCGAAGCCGAGCAAATGCGCAAGGTCTATAAAAAGGAACGCGACCAGATCAAGGATGAAATCATCCAGGCGTTCCTGCCGCGCGCCTTTATCCGTCGCTCGTCGACCTTCGCTGCCATCGCGCCGAAACAGGGCCTGATCCTGGTCAACTCGGCCAGCCCGAAACGCGCCGAAGACCTGCTGTCCACCCTGCGTGAAGTGATCGGCACCCTGCCGGTGCGTCCGCTGACCGTGAAGATGTCCCCGACCGCGACCATGACCGAGTGGGTCACCACCCAGAAAGCCGCGGACGATTTCTTTGTACTGGACGAGTGCGAACTGCGCGATACCCACGAAGACGGCGGCATCGTGCGTTGCAAGCGCCAGGACCTGACCAGCGAAGAGATCCAGCTACACCTGAGCACCGGCAAAGTGGTCACTCAACTGTCGCTGGCCTGGCAGGACAAGCTGTCCTTCGTCCTCGACGACAAAATGGTGGTCAAGCGCCTGAAGTTCGAAGACCTGCTGCAAGACCAGGCTGAACAAGACGGTGGCGACGAAGCCCTCGGCCAACTGGATGCCAGCTTTACCCTGATGATGCTGACCTTCGGCGACTTCCTGCCGGCGCTGGTTGAAGCGTTGGGTGGGGAAGAGACTCCGCAGGGCATCTAAGCCCTTGTGATCTCTAATGTAGGAGCGAGCTTGCTCGCGATGGAGTGTCAGTCGCCCCGCTTTGCCTGACACACCATCGCGAGCAAGCTCACTCCTACAGGGGTTTTGCGTTACTACTTAATAATAGGTATCAGGCCATGCGCGCACTGGCTGCATTAAGTCGTTTTGTCGGCAACACCTTTGCTTACTGGGTACTGATTTTCGCCGTCATTGCGTTCCTGCAACCCACGTGGTTCATCGGTCTCAAAGGCTCCATTGTGCCGCTGCTGGGACTGGTGATGTTCGGCATGGGCCTGACCCTCAAACTTGAAGACTTCGCCGAAGTCGCCCGCCATCCGTGGCGCGTGGCTCTGGGCGTGGTTGCGCATTTCGTGATCATGCCCGGTGTGGCGTGGTTGCTCTGCCAGGCATTCCATCTGCCGCCGGAGATCGCCGTCGGCGTGATTTTGGTCGGTTGCTGCCCAAGCGGCACCTCATCGAACGTGATGACCTGGCTGGCACGCGGGGATCTGGCGCTGTCGGTCGCCATCGCTGCCGTGACCACCCTCCTCGCTCCGCTGCTGACCCCGGCCCTGATCTGGCTTTTGGCTTCGGCCTGGCTGCCGGTCTCGTTCATGGAGCTGTTCTGGTCGATCCTGCAAGTGGTGCTGTTGCCGATCGTGCTCGGCGTTGTGGCCCAACGCTTGCTGGGTGATCGGCTTCGCCACGCGGTGGACGTGTTGCCACTGGTGTCAGTGGTGAGCATCGTGATCATCGTCACGGCGGTGGTTGCCGCCAGCCAGGCGAAGATTGCCGAGTCCGGCTTACTGATCATGGCCGTGGTCATGCTGCACAACAGCTTCGGTTACTTGCTGGGTTACTTCACCGGGCGCCTGTTCAAGCTGCCATTGGCCCAGCGCAAATCCCTGGCCCTGGAAGTCGGCATGCAAAACTCAGGCTTGGGTGCTGCCCTGGCCAGCGCGCACTTTTCGCCACTGGCGGCGGTGCCAAGCGCGTTGTTCAGCGTCTGGCACAACATTTCCGGGGCACTTCTATCGACATACTTCCGTCGCATGAGCGAGAAAGAGGACCGAAGAATCGCTGCTCAGCAAGCAACCGACTGATTCGAAAACTTGATCCCCGGATTAATGCTGGGCACTATATTGCGCAACGCGGGGACGACCTCGCGGCTCGATCGAGTCATTAATCTGGGGACGACCCCGTCAATCGATGGAGGTCTCTCATGTCCTGGATCATTCTGTTTTTCGCCGGCCTGTTCGAAGTCGGCTGGGCCGTTGGCCTGAAGTACACCGACGGTTTCAGCCGCCCGCTCCCCACTGCCCTCACCGTTGCGGCCATGGCTGTCAGTCTTGGCTTGCTGGGCCTTGCCATGAAGGAATTGCCGCTGGGCACGGCCTATGCCATCTGGACGGGGGTGGGTGCCGTGGGCACGGTGATCGCCGGGATCATTCTGTTTGGTGAATCCATGGCCTTGATTCGACTGGCGAGTGTGGCGTTGATCATTGCCGGATTGGTTGGGCTCAAGGTTAGCGCCTGACTGAAAGGACGCCTTCGCGGGCAAGCCTCGCTCCTACAGGTATTGCGTTGCTCTTGTAGGAGCGAGGCTTGCCCGCGAAGAGGCCCGCCTATTCACCGACTATCTGACGGTCCCACGCAAATCCCCCACCAACGCCTGCAATTTGGCAGGCTCCGCTACCTCGCCCCCCACCGCCGGCCCCGCCACCAACGTCACCCGCGACCACAACCGACGAAACAGTCCCTTGCCCGGATCGCGACTGAAGAAACTCCCCCACAAACCCTGCAAGGCCAGCGGAATCACCGGCACCGGTGTCTCTTCGAGAATCCGCGTCAGCCCGCCCTTGAACTCGTTGATCTCGCCATCGGTGGTCAATTTCCCCTCAGGAAAAATGCACACCAATTCGCCATCCTTCAGATACCGGGCGATGCGCGTGAAGGCTTTTTCGTAGATCTGGATATCTTCCTGACGCCCCGCTATCGGAATTGTCCCGGCCGTGCGAAAGATGAAGTTCAGCACCGGCAGGTTGTAGATTTTGTAATACATCACAAAGCGAATCGGCCGACGCACCGCACCACCAATCAGCAAGGCATCGACGAACGACACGTGGTTGCATACCAGAAGCGCTGCGCCTTCATCGGGGATCAAATCAAGGTTGCGATGCTCCACGCGGTACATGGAATGGCTGAGCAGCCAGATCATGAAACGCATGGTGAACTCGGGGACGATCTTGAAGATATAGGCGTTGACGCCGATGTTGAGCAACGACACCACCAGGAACAACTGCGGGATCGACAGCTTGACCATGCTCAGCAGGATGATCGAGACAATCGCCGACACCACCATGAACAACGCATTGAGAATGTTGTTGGCGGCAATGACTCGCGCGCGCTCGTTCTCGGCGGTGCGTGACTGAATCAGGGCGTACAGCGGCACGATGTAGAAACCACCGAACACCCCCAGGCCGAGGATGTCGATCAACACCAGCCAGGTATGGCCAAACCCGAGAATCTCAATCCAGCCATGCCCCGCAACACTGTCTGGAATGCCGCCGGAATGCCACCACAGCAGCAGACCGAATACGGTCAGGCCGAACGAGCCGAACGGCACCAAACCGATTTCAACTTTACGCCCGGAGAGTTTTTCGCACAGCATCGAACCCACGGCGATACCGACCGAGAACACCGTAAGAATCAGCGTCACCACGGTTTCGTCACCGTGCATCCACTCCTTGGCATACGCCGGGATCTGCGTCAGATAAATCGCCCCGACAAACCAGAACCATGAGTTGCCGACAATCGAGCGCGACACCGCCGGGGTTTGTCCCAGGCCCAGCTTCAGCGTGGCCCAGGACTGACTGAAAATGTTCCAGTTCAGGCGCATCTGCGGCGACGCCGCCGCAGCCCGCGGTATCCCGCGGCTGGCCAGGTATCCAAGCAGGGCGATACCAATGATCGCTGTGGATACGATCGGCGCATAATGACTGGATGACATCATGACCCCGGCGCCGATGGTCCCGGCCAGAATCGCCAGGAAAGTGCCCATTTCCACCAGACCGTTGCCACCGACCAGCTCATCCTCATGCAGGGCCTGGGGCAGGATCGAGTACTTCACCGGCCCGAACAGCGCCGAGTGCGTGCCCATGGCGAACAACGCCACCAGCATCAGCGACAGGTGATCGAACATGAAACCGACTGCGCCGACCGCCATGATGGCGATTTCTCCGAGCTTGATCAGACGGATCAGCGCGTCCTTGGCGAACTTTTCCCCGAACTGCCCGGCCAGCGCCGAGAACAGAAAGAACGGCAGGATAAACAGCAGAGCGCACAGGTTGACCCAGATCGAACGATCACCGTCGATCGTCAGCTTGTACAAAATGGCGAGAATCAACGACTGCTTGAAGATATTGTCGTTGAACGCCCCGAGGGACTGTGTCACGAAGAACGGCAGAAAGCGCCGAGTGCGCAGCAAGGTAAACTGTGAGGGGTGACTCATCTTCCATGTGTCCCTGATTTTAGAGAGAGGCCTGGATACATTGATTGGAATGTCGCACGTCGATCCAGGCCACACATTACCTAATCTTTACCGGTTATTTCTTTAATCCTGCAATGCACGGCGAGACAAACAGCTCGCCCCGCCACGCGCCCTGCACTGTGAGTTTGCCGACAATCAGCCACATCACGGCCAACAGCGTCACCAGTACACAACCGAAGACACTGAAAAACGTCAGGTGCAGCGTGCTGGCCAGTTTCAACGTTGCCAGAGAATAGACGCCCAACGGGAAGGTAAAGCCCCACCAGCCAAGATTGAAAGGGATGCCGGCCCGCAGATAACGCAAGGTGATCAACACCGCCATCAGCATCCACCACAAGCCAAAGCCCCACAAAGTGATGCCGGCAATCAAGCCCAACCCGGCAGCAATTTCACCCAGACCCGGCAATCCGTTGGCGGCGAAAATCGCCGGAGCGTCGGCCCCCAGCAGTAACATGCCAAGCGCCCCTGTCCCGATCGGCCCCAATGCCAGCCAACTGGATGCGGCCATATTTTCGTGAGGCAGTTTATGCAGTGCCATGCGCAGTAGCAGAATTGTCAGAATGCTGAACGCAACCGGTAGGGAAAATGCCCAGAGCACGTAGCTCGTCACCAGCACCACAAGTTGCGAATGGGCATCGACCAGGTGCGGCGCCAGCAGGCCACCGCTGGCAGCCGCCACTTCCGCCGCCACCACCGGCAACAACCACACGGCAGTCATCTGGTCGATGCTATGTTCCTGGCGGGTGAACATCATGTAAGGAATCAGCACCCCACACGCCAGAGACATTGTCACATCCAGCCACCACAGCGCTTCAGCCACCTGAATCACGCCATTGCCCCAACGTGGCAAACCGAATATGAGAAAGCCGTTGATGATGGTCGCCAGGCCCATGGGAATGGTACCGAAAAACATCGAAACCGTGGAATGCCCGAAAATCCGCCGCGCCTCATCGAAAAACAGCACCCAACGCGCCGCATACAGTGCGGTGAATAACAGGAACAGCAAGATATTGAACTGCCATAGGGCTTCGGCAACTGCGTGCAAAACAGGATTGGCGACGGGCAATTGCGCCAGCGCCAAGGCCAGAACACCCGTACCCATAGTGGCGGCGAACCAGTTAGGGGTGAACTGACGAATGACTTCGCGCGGGTGCTGCAAGTGACGAAAAGGCTTGATACCAGGTTTGGCGGTGTTGGTGCATGTCATGGCGAGCTCCTGTCCTCTGGGGAGGTGGAGCCCATCATAGATCCGAATCGAATATCGATATAACGGGTAATATCTCTAACTGTTATCTATTTTACAGATAAAGAATTAACTGCACTCGCCGAACGCTGGCGCATCATCGCGAACAATGCGCTCAGCGACAGGATAATTAAAACCGCACCATAACCATCGGTAGTCGCCACTATACCGAAGGTGTGCGCCAGGCTGCCGGCCAGCAACGATGGCAGGCAGAACGCCAAATAACTGAGTGCGTAATACGCCGACATGAGCCCGGCTCGCTCATGGGGCAAGGCCAGTGGAAACAGGCTGCGCACGGCGCCGAGGAAACCAGCGCCGAAGCCACACCCGGCGACGAGTGTGCCCAGGAAAAACAGCGGCAAGCTGGCGCTGTGTACCCCCAGCAGAATCAGAATGACACCCGTCGGCAGCGTACTGGCGCCCAACTGCAGCGCCTGGGTGGCCGGCCGTTTGCGCAGGGTGAAAATTATCAGGGCGCCGGTCAACGTCAATGCAGCAACGGTCGATCCGCCGATCAGGTTCGAAGTCGAGCCGGTGGCCGCCCGCACCAATGAAGGCGCCAGGGACGCATAAAAACCGCCGAGCGCCCAAGTCGCGACGTTAAGCGGCAGCACCCGCCACAAAGTGGAGCGCGCCTGGATCGGCACATGCAGAGTCGGCCGCAATGACGCCCACGCGCCGGACTGACGCGAGACACTTTCCGGCAAACGCCACACATACATCGCCTGCACCGCAAACAAGGCCAGCAGCAGGCAGTAGGTCAAGTGCAACGGAGCCGGTGCAAATTCGGCCAACAAACCGCAGCCCATCCCGCCCAGGGCCATACCGAGCAACGGTGCGACGCTATTGATCAGGGGGCCTTGCTGGCGGTCGGTATCAAGCAGCGTTGCACTCAATACAGCGGTTGCCATTCCTGTGGCAAAGCCTTGCAGCACCCGGGCACCGATCAGCCAGGCGACGCTGTCGGCGTAGATAAACATCAGCATCGCCAGAATGTTGAGCGCCACCGCCGCGAAAATCACCGGTTTGCGCCCCAGATGATCCGAGAGCGAACCGACCGTCAACAGTGCCACTAACAGACTGAGGGCGTACACGCCGAATATCAGGGTCAGCACGGCAGCTGAGAATTGCAGTTGTTCCTGATACAAGTGATACAACGGCGTCGGCGCCGTTGAGGCTGCCAGAAAACTGAGCAAGGTGATTGCCAGGAACCACAGGCTTGCGCGATTTGAATGAGAATTGGACATGAATAAACTCCGCAAAAGCTAATTTTTTGCTTTTGCGGAGTGTGCTACCGGTTTGCGCTTAAAGCAAATTCTTTGTGTTAAGGTCCGATGCATGACCTTTCAGGACCGGAGCTGACTCCGGCGCGAGACAGGAAACACGTGATGACCGCTCCCACTCTACGTCCCGGAGGCCGAAGCGCCCGGGTGCAGGAATCGATTCATACCGCGGTGCGCGAACTCCTCGAGGAACAGGACCGCTCCACCGTGACCGTGCCGCAGATCGCCGCGCGCGCTGGGGTTACGCCCTCGACTATCTATCGGCGCTGGGGTGATTTGGCGGCGCTTCTGGCGGACGTTGCCCTCGCGCGCCTGCAGCCGGAAACCGAGTCAGCCAACACCGGCAGCCTGCCGGGCGATGTGCGGGCCTGGGCCGAACAGTATCTGGACGAGATGAGCTCTGCCCCCGGTCGCTGCATGCTGCGCGACGTGCAAGCGAGCCTCAAGCCGAGCTATTGTGCGACGATCATTGGTGGACAATTGCAGGCAATTCTGGATCGCTACCCGGATGAGCCCAAGCCCGGTGTTGATCGGCTGATCAACATGGTGGCTGCCCCGATCGTGTTTCGCATTCTGTTTTCCGAGGCGCCTCTGCAGGTGGATGAATTGCATCGGCTGATCGAGATTGCGTTGAGCCAGTGAAGCCGCCTTCGCGAGCAAGCTTCGCTCCTACGGATCTCGCTGTTGTTTGTAGGAGCGAGGCTTGCCCGCGAAGGGGCCAGCAGTGACAGCCAAATCCACCAGACACCGCCCTGCGACACCCCGCCACGCCACGACCTTGGTCGACACTGACTAACCCGGGCCATCGTGCGAGACTGTCTGTCCGGGCGGGAGACCCGGGTGTCTTTGGTTGCCTGGAGTTCCCATGTCGCTGTCCAGCGGGCTGATTGCCGCCGTCGCCCTGGCCTATATGGCCATCATGTTCGCCATCGCCTTTTACGGCGACCGTCGCAGCGCGCCTTTGCCGCCGCGGGTGCGTGCCTGGGTGTACAGCCTGTCGCTGGCAGTCTATTGCACAAGCTGGACGTTCTTTGGCGCGGTGGGCCAGGCGGCCGAACAGCTCTGGTCGTTCCTGCCGATCTACCTCGGGCCGATCCTGTTGCTGATCGGCGCGCCGTGGGTGCTGCAAAAAATGGTGATGATCAGCAAACAGGAGAACATCACCTCCATCGCCGACTTCATCGCCGCTCGCTATGGCAAATCCCAGTCGCTGGCGGTGGTGGTGGCGCTGATTTGTCTGGTCGGCGTGCTGCCCTATATCGCCTTGCAGCTCAAAGGCATCGTCCTCGGAGTGAACCTGTTGATCGGTGCAGGCGCCGATGCCATGGGGGTTCGCGCGCAGGACACCGCATTGGTGGTGTCGCTGGTGCTGGCGTTGTTCACCATCGTCTTCGGTACCCGCAACCTCGACGCTACGGAACACCACCGCGGCATGGTATTGGCGATTGCGTTCGAATCGTTGGTGAAGCTGTTCGCCTTTCTGGCGGTCGGTGCGTATGTGACGTTCGGGCTGTATGACGGTTTTGATGACTTGTTCGATCAGGCCATGCTCGCCCCGCGTCTCGAAGAGTACTGGAAGGAAACCATCAACTGGCCATCGATGGTGGTGCAGACCGGGGTGGCGATGATGGCGATCATCTGCCTGCCGCGACAGTTCCATGTGACGGTGGTGGAAAATATCGACCCTCAAGACTTGCGCCTGGCCAAGTGGGTGTTTCCGGCCTACCTCGCCCTCGCGGCATTGTTCGTCGTACCGATCGCCCTGGCGGGCCAGATGCTGCTGCCGAGCTCGGTGCTGCCGGACTCCTTCGTCATCAGCCTGCCGCTGGCCCAGGCACACCCGGCCTTGGCGTTGCTGGCCTTTATCGGTGGAGCTTCGGCGGCCACCGGCATGGTGATTGTGGCCAGCGTTGCGCTGTCGACCATGGTTTCCAATGACATGCTGTTGCCATGGCTGCTGCGCCGCAACAACGCCGAGCGCCCGTTCGAAGTGTTCCGCCAGTGGATGTTGTCGGTGCGCCGCGTCAGCATCGTGGTGATTCTGCTGCTGGCCTATGTCAGCTATCGGCTGCTGGGCTCGACCGCGAGCCTGGCAACCATCGGCCAGATCGCCTTCGCCGCCGTGACGCAACTGGCGCCGGCCATGCTCGGTGCGCTGTACTGGAAACAGGCCAATCGTCGCGGCGTATTCGCCGGCCTCGCCACAGGGACATTCCTGTGGTTCTACACCCTGATTCTGCCGATCGCCGCCCTCGGCCTCGGTTTGCCCTTGAGTCATTTCCCGGGCCTGGCCTGGCTGCACAGCAACCCACTGAACCTGCCGATCACGCCACTGACCCAAGGCGTGGTCTTGTCCCTTGCCGGCAACTTCACGCTGTTCGCCTGGGTCTCGGTGCTGTCGCGCACGCGGGTATCGGAACACTGGCAGGCCGGTCGTTTCATTGGCCAGGAAATCAGTGCCCGCCCCAGCGCGCGTTCAATGCTGGCGGTGCAGATCGACGATCTGCTGCAACTGGCCGCCCGCTTCGTCGGTGAGGAGCGCGCCCGCCAGAGCTTCATCCGTTTTGCCTACCGTCAGGGCAAAGGTTTCAACCCGAACCAGAACGCCGACGATGAATGGATCGCCCATACCGAGCGTTTGCTGGCCGGTGTGTTGGGCGCCTCGTCGACGCGCGCGGTGGTAAAAGCCGCCATCGAAGGTCGGGAGATGCAGCTGGAGGACGTCGTACGGATCGCCGACGAAGCCTCGGAAGTCCTGCAATTCAACCGCGCGCTGCTGCAAGGGGCGATCGAGAACATCACCCAGGGCATCAGTGTGGTCGACCAGTCGCTGAAGCTGGTGGCCTGGAACCGTCGTTACCTGGAGCTGTTCAATTACCCGGACGGCTTGATCAGCGTTGGCCGGCCAATTGCCGACATCATTCGCCATAACGCCGAGCGCGGTTTGTGCGGCCCCGGCGAAGCCGAAGTGCACGTCGCCCGCCGCCTGCACTGGATGCGTCAGGGCCGGGCGCATACGTCCGAGCGATTGTTCCCCAATGGCCGGGTGATCGAGTTGATCGGCAACCCTATGCCCGGCGGCGGCTTCGTCATGAGTTTCACCGACATCACCGCGTTCCGCGAAGCCGAGCAGGCACTGACCGAAGCCAACGAAGGCCTGGAACAGCGGGTGACCGAGCGCACCCACGAACTGTCGCAGCTCAACGTGGCCCTGACTGAAGCCAAGGGCACCGCCGAGGCGGCCAACCAGTCGAAAACCCGCTTCCTGGCAGCCGTCAGCCATGACTTGATGCAACCATTGAATGCTGCGCGACTGTTCTCCGCCGCCCTCAACCATCAGGACGACGGTTTGTCCGGCGAGGCGCAAAAACTGGTGCAGCACCTGGACAGCTCACTGCGTTCAGCCGAAGACCTGATCAGCGATTTGCTGGATATTTCCCGCCTGGAAAACGGCAAGATCAATCCCGACGCCAAGCCATTCGCGCTCAATGAGTTGTTCGACACCCTGGGCGCCGAGTTCAAGGCGCAGGCACGGGAGCAGGGGCTGGAGTTCCGCGTGCGTGGCAGCAAGCTGCGCATCGAAAGCGATATCAAACTGTTGCGCCGGATCCTGCAAAACTTCCTGACCAATGCCTTTCGCTACGCCAAAGGCCCGGTTCTGCTGGGGGTTCGCCGCCACAAGGGCGAGCTGTGCCTGGAGGTCTGGGACCGCGGACCGGGCATTCCGGAAGACAAGCAGCAGGTGATTTTCGAAGAATTCAAACGCCTCGACAGCCACCAGACACGCGCCGAGAAAGGCCTGGGGCTGGGCCTGGCGATTGCTGACGGGTTGTGCCGCGTGCTGGGGCATACCCTGCGCGTACGCTCATGGCCGGGGCGCGGCAGCGTGTTCAGCGTCAGCGTACCGCTGGCACGGGCGCAAGCCACATTGCCGGCCAAGGCAGCCGAACTCAATGGCAAATTACTCAGCGGTGCGCAGGTGCTGTGCATCGACAACGAAGACAGCATCCTGATCGGCATGAACAGCTTGCTGACCCGCTGGGGTTGCCAGGTCTGGACCGCGCGCAACCGCGATGAGTGCGCGACGCTGCTTGGCGACGGGGTAAGGCCACAATTGGCGCTGGTGGACTACCACCTGGACAATGGCGAAACGGGAACCGAGTTGATGGCCTGGTTGCGCACCCGATTGGGCGAGCCAGTGCCAGGCGTGGTGATCAGCGCCGATGGGCGGCCGGAGACGATGGCCCAGGTTCATGCGGCGGGGCTGGATTACTTGGCCAAACCGGTGAAACCGGCGGCGCTGCGGGCATTGTTGAGTCGGCATTTGCCGTTGTAGGAGCGAGCATGCTCCGGGCAGCGTTCCGACGATGGGCGTCAACGATGACGCGGGATGCCTGACACCCATCGGTGTTCTCGCGTCCATCGCGAGCATGCTCGCTCCTACAGGAGACCGCGCTTTATTCCGGCAACTCGACCAACCCGTCCACATCGGTCATCGCCCGCTCCAGCAGATCCGCGGGCAGGCTTTTGCTCGCTCTCGCCCCGAGCAATTTGAGCTGTTCACTGCGGCTGACCAGATTGCCACGCCCTTCTGTCAGCTTGTTGCGCGCAGCGCTGTAGGCTTTGTCCAGTTGCTGCAGGCGATTGCCGACCTCATCCAGATCCTGAATGAACAACACGAACTTGTCATACAGCCACCCTGCCCGCTCGGCGATTTCCCTGGCGTTCTGGCTTTGCCGCTCCTGTTTCCACAGGCTGTCGATAACACGCAGGGTCGCCAGCAAAGTGGTCGGGCTGACAATCACGATATTGCGGTCGAACGCCTCCTGGAACAGTGTCGGTTCGGCCTGCAACGCAGCGGAAAATGCCGCTTCGATCGGCACGAACAACAGGACGAAATCAAGACTGTGCAAGCCGTCGAGCCGCTTGTAATCCTTGCCGGCCAGTCCTTTTACGTGATTGCGCAGGGACAGTACGTGCTGCTTGATGGCGATCTGGCTAATGCCTTCGTCTTCGGCTGCCACGTATTGCTGATAGGCCGTGAGGCTGACCTTGGAGTCGACCACCACCTGCTTGTCGCCTGGCAGATAAATGATCACGTCCGGTTGGAAACGCTCGCCGTCCGGGCCTTTGAGATTGACCTGGGTCTGATACTCGCGACCCTTTTCCAGCCCAGCGTGCTCAAGCACCCGCTCCAGAATCAGTTCACCCCAGTTACCCTGGGTTTTCTGCCCTTTCAAGGCACGGGTCAGGTTGGTGGCCTCATCGCTCAGGCGTAAGTTGAGTTGTTGCAAGCGCTCCAGCTCTTTGGCCAGGGAAAAGCGCTCGCGGGCTTCAGTCTGATAACTTTCCTCGACGCGCTTTTCAAAAGACTGGATGCGCTCCTTCAATGGATCGAGCAACTGTCCCAGACGCTGCTGACTGGTTTCGGCAAATCGCTGCTCTCGCTCATCGAAAATTTTCCCCGCCAGTTCCGCGAACTGTGCACGCAGCTCGTCGCGCGAACCCTGCAGGTCACTAAGGCGCTGCTGGTGGCTTTCCTGCTGCTCCCGCAACTCGGCGTTGAGAGAGGCAGCCAGGGCGTCCAGGCGGCGCAATTCCGCGTCTTTGCCTGCGCGTTCTATGTTCCAGGCGTGAGAGGCGTCGCGAGCATCGTCACGCTCGATTTGCAGCAGTTCGACTTCGCGGCGCAGCGCGGCAAGGTCAGCTTGCCTGGCGGCATTGGCCTGGCCCAGATCGGCGATTTCATCGCGACTGGCTTCGAGTTGCGCGCTCAAGCCATCCTGCGCCAGATGCGCCGTGCTCAGGCGCTCATGCAGTAACGCCACCTCGGCCTGTGCCATGCTCGTCCTGCGTTGAAGTTGCCAAGCCAGTACCAGTAACGGCAGAGCAGCGCCCGCCAGACCGAGCAATGCGCTGGTCAAGTCCATAGCCATAGCCATTCCTGCCATTGAAATAAAGCTTGAAGGTTAACCAAGGCGTCAGGTCTTGGACAGCTCAGTCTTCGATCAGGCCCAGTTCCTGTTGCGCGCGCTGATCCCCCGCCTAGCGGCCTGACGCAACAGATCCTGACCAATTCGGCGGTCCCGGGCATTCCCGCATTCGCGGCACATCAACTGGCCGAGACGGCTTTGCGCAGCCACGACACCTTCACGGGCCGGCTGCTTGAGCAAACGTCCGGCGATGTGTTTGACGTTGGTGTTTTCGCCCAGGCGTGGGCTGTCCAGCAACCATTCGGCCACGCGCATCGAAAAGCGCTTCGGCTGAGCAACCGTGGATGTTTTGGAAGTGGAGGAAACGGATGGTGTACGAAACTTCATAAAGCACTGTGGGCAGATCGGAAGGCGCGCCACTCTACTCTTTTTTTCTTACAGGTAAAGTCGTAAAAATCTCGGCACGCCCGTCCTAGAGCAAGCGCTCGGGACAATCCACAGAAGCTGTGGATAACTCAGTGGACAACCGCCCCGGAAGTCGCGCAAAGCCCTGTGGAATGGGGCCTGCAGTCAAACTGACGATTTTTTCACCAGTTAAAAAAAGCGATGTTTTTCATTGACTTAAATTTTGGTTACAGGCACCCACTGCGTTTGAAGGCTAGATGACAGCGGGGTGACAGACTGCGCGGTTAATGTGCACAAGTGACTTCGAGGCGGTTATATCGCTGCACTTTTTCGGCGCATTTAATCTCCTTGCCTGGGGATAAACCCGGGAAAATCCGCGCTCCAGGCCCCTCCAAGGAGTTGAATCATCAAGACCGCTGGTCGGATTCATGGCCATTACAGGGCGATCCTGCGGATCTTGATCTGCGACATAGGACTTCACTCAGCTGCGAATTACACAGGCGATCAATCTTTATTTGCTAACACACTTCCCTTCGCCAGTTCAATCCGTTAGTATCCGCGGCGTTAGTACCAAGCTGAAAGTCAATTCTGGTCGAACAAATCCCCCGGGCAGCCTTCCCATAGGAAGCCTTGCACCGAACAAGCGGGATCGACCACCTCGATGGTTTCCAGGTAATTCTTGCGTCAACACAGCCTTTGAATCGAATGCGAAGGGTGTTGCCAGGATCGCTTACTCTGACCGAACCAACCTGCAAATTGATCAGGATCTTCACCCCGGGCCCAGAACCTTTGCCCTCGTCGTGTTGCCTGCCCTCCTAAGTACCTACCTGCCAGCCCAAGCGCGCCAATTATCAGCGCTTCAAACTGGCTGCTTTGTTCCAGTCAGGTTCTTCGTTCGACCAACGGTGGTCGTCGTTACTGGAACGTTTTAATTTTGCACGGCTCTTATCCGTGTCGCTTGTAGGAACACCCATGACTATGTCTACTCAAATCCATGCACAGGATGCCATCCGCACCCTAACCAACGCTTTTGCACCAATGAACTGCCTGATCATGGCCGCTCGCAAAGGCTGTTTCAGCTTCACCCTGGTCAACGAACACGGCATCGCCCGTCACAGCGAACGCCTGTATCCCGATCAATACTCCAGCGCAGAACCGCTGCAGGCCGTGATCGAGCGTACCCGTCAGGCACTGGTTGCCTGAGACACAAGCAAGGCTGAAACATCAAAGCCCCGCCGAAAAAGCGGGGCTTTTTGTTGCGCGCAGTTTCACACTTCCGGAACTTCGCCTAAGCACTAACAGGTATAACGGTTATAACTGGAAGCCAGAAATATTTTAAAAACAGGCCTTTACGTAGTGAATATGACACTACACTTCAACTCAAGCGGCTTGATCCGCTTTCGGCGAGCCTGAGTCGATTCACCGCTGCCAACGCTACCTTCAGGTTTCGCCGCCTATTTCATGCTTCGAGGCGTTTATGGGTATCGCTGCCAGCGATCTGTGCCGTTATGTGATCCGTCCGACTTTGCTCTACCTTGGACGCCATAGCGCAACTGCCGAATCCCTGCTGCTGGGCATCGCCGCCAGTCAGTCAGCCCTTGGTTCCGCCCTGCATGACCGCCGTGGACACGGCTTGTACCGAATCGCTGAGCCCCGTCATCAGGCACTCTGGGACCACTACCTGGCACTCGACCCCGAGCGCGCCAGTCTGGTCCGCGGCCTCGCCAGCCAGCATGCCTTTCTCAGTGGCCCGCATCTGGAATTGACCGTCAACCTGCGTTACGCCACAGCCATCGCCTGGTTGCTGGTCGAAGAACAGAACACCCCGCTCCCCGAAGCAGGCGACCTGCTGGGAATGGCCCGAATCTGGCGCCAGACCTTCCAGCCCCAAGGACGCCTGAGAGACTTCACCTACGCCTGGCAAACCTGTGTTTCACCGCTGAATCAGGTAGCTTGCTGATCGCCTCTGGATCCAAAGTTCGCACAACGAGTCGCGAATCTGGTCGGATTGTCCTACAAAACCGCTCTAAATCAAGCGATACAGCCTATGGCGCTGGGACGAAAATGTTGGTAATTTTCGCCCCGGTGATCATCAGGAGTTCTAATAATGAAAAAAGTAATGCTCAAAACCACCATTAGCCTCGCCGTTGCCTTGGCATCCACCCAGATCTTCGCAAGTGGCTTTGCCCTCAACGAACAAAGCATCAGCGGGATGGGGACTGGTTACGCCGGGCGTTCTTCTTCTGCCGATGATGCAAGTACAGTTTTTGGCAACCCTGCCGGCATGTCTCGCCTCAAAGGCCAGCAAATCACTGGCGGTATCGCAGTGATCGACGCCTCGACCGATCTCAGCGATACCGGTGGCCGTTCAAGCGGAACCAACAAAGGCGATATGGTTCCGTTCACTTCGGTACCGATGGGTTTCTATACAAATAAACTCGACGATCAATGGTCGATCGGGTTTGGTGTCTACGCTCCGTTCGGGCTGATCACCAACTACGAAACCGGCTTTCAGGGCCGAGCTTTCGGCAGCAAGAGCGAAGTCAAGGTCGTCACTCTGCAGCCAACCGTCAGCTACGCTTTCAACGATAAAGTATCGATCGGTTTTGGCCCTACCATCAACCGGATTTCCGGCGAGCTGCAATCGGACATTGCTCTCCCAGTCCGCGGGACTGGCGACAACAATATCCAGATCAAGGGCGACGATACGGCCTTGGGCTGGAACGCCGGCGTCCTGGTGCAAGCCACCGACACCACTCGCGTGGGCCTGACCTATCACTCGAAAGTGAACTACAAGCTCGACGGCCACACCGAGGTGACTGCCGGCGGTGGCGTGCCACCTCAGCTACTCAAATCCAACCGTTACGATGCCTCGCTGAAGATCGAAACACCTGAGTCCTATGACCTTTCCGTGACTCAGGATATGAACGAGGCCTGGAAACTCTATGCCGGTGCTACCTGGACTCGCTGGAGCCGCCTGAAAGACATCACCGTCAACAACGAAGGCGTAACCGCAGCCAGCGGTGGTGCCCTCGCCCCACAAATTGTTGGCACCATCAAGGAAGACCAGAACTGGCATGACACCTGGGCCTACGCCGTGGGTACTTCCTACCAGTTGAACAAGCAGTGGGTACTGCGTACCGGTCTTACCTTTGACCAGTCGCCGACCAACAACACTGATCGTTCGCCACGCATTCCTACCGGCGACCGGACGATCTTCAGTGTCGGTGCGGGCTTCAACCCAACCGACGACTGGACCATTGACGTGGCTTACTCCTACCTCAAGGAAGAATCTGTCACTGTCAACCGCGCTAACGCTTTGGGTCAGTCCTACAACGCCAAGTACGAAAACAGTGCAAACGGTTTCGGCGTCGGCGCAACCTATCGCTTCTGATGATTCCCGGCGAGCTTGAACCGCTCGCCACCGGAATCAAAAAAGCCCCGCGCTCTTATACAGAGGCGGGGCTTTTTTTATGGACGCCCCCTGTAGGAGCCGGCTTGCTGGCGAAGACGGCAGTCCAGTCAATCATGCAGTGCCTGATACACCGCCTTCGCCAGCAAGCCGGCTCCTACATGGGGTTAACTAGTTTCGGATTATGGTGCGGAAGCCAGCGGCGGGGATGCCAGGGCTTTCTCCACCGCAGTGATGAACTCAGGATCATCAGGCTTGGTCAAGCTGGAGAAACTGGCGATCACCTTGCCCTGGCGATCGACTACGTACTTGTAGAAATTCCACTTCGGCGCGCTGCTCTGTGTGGCAAGAACCTTGAACAGATGCGTGGCATCGTCGCCGCGGACCTTCTGCGGATCGGTCATGGTGAAGGTCACGCCGTAGTTCACGTAGCAGACCTTGGCGGTCTCGGCGCCATCCTTGGACTCCTGCTTGAAGTCGTTGGAAGGCACACCGATCACCTCCAGCCCCTGATCCTTGTAACGCTGATTCAATGCCTCAAGGCTTTTGAACTGCGGCGCGAAGCCACAGAAGCTGGCGGTATTGACTACCACCAACGGCTTGCCGGCAAAGCGCTGGCACAAATCGATGGACTCATTGGCGCGCAACTTGGGCAATGAGCCTTGCAACAGCGCCGGGCACTCTGCCGCTTGAGCCAATCCGGTAAACGCTACCAGTAACGCGGGAACTGCAAACCAGCGCATCAGCATATCGGTGCTTCCTTGTGAGGAATTGTCAGGAATGGAAGTTACTCGCCCTCACATCCTGCTAGCAAGCATCCCTCTAGCAAGCATCCCTCT
Organism: Pseudomonas sp. ERMR1:02; assembly: GCF_002277815.1. Lineage (GTDB taxonomy): Bacteria > Pseudomonadota > Gammaproteobacteria > Pseudomonadales > Pseudomonadaceae > Aquipseudomonas. The sequence continues at coordinate 94,540 of NZ_NKJI01000016.1, read as the reverse complement.
AGCAAGCACCCATACCTAACTGCATCAGGGCCAACCCGCCTTGATGCCAGCCCCACCATGCCAGACCCAGCAGCAAGGTACCGAAAGCCAGGACGGTGATTCGCGGCCAGAGACTGTTCATATCGCGCTCATTTGGCTTTGCAGGCGCGCCACCGGCTGTTCACGCACCGGCCAGTTCAGGGCGGCGGCCATCAGGCTCAACAGAATCGCGACCTGCCAGATCAAGTCATAACTCCCGGTCCGGTCGTACACTACCCCGCCCAACCAGCCGCCGAGGAACGAGCCTAACTGGTGGAACAGGAAAACAATCCCACCGAGCATGGACAGATTTCGTACGCCGAACAACGTCGCGACCGTACCGTTGGTCAAAGGCACCGTCGACAGCCACAGAAAGCCCATGGCCATGCCGAACAGATAAGCGGTTGTCGTGGTCACCGGGGCCCACAGGAACAGCGCAATCACTACAGCCCGCAGCAAATACAGACCGGTGAGTAACTTGGGCTTGGACATACGCCCGCCCAGCCATCCCGCGGTGTACGTGCCGAAGATGTTGAACAAGCCGATCAGCGCCAACACCGTTGTGCCGACTGTCGCCGGCAGATGTTGATCCACCAGATACGCCGGCAAGTGCACACCGATGAACACCACCTGGAAACCGCAGACAAAAAAGCCAAACGCCAGCAGCCAGAATCCCGAATGGGAACAGGCTTCACGCAGGGCTTCGGACAACGTTTGCTCATGGCCGAGCACCGGCAATGGCTTGTCCTTGAGCATGCTCACCAGCGGCACAATCAGCGCCACCAGCAGTCCCAGCGCCATCAGGGCCGCGGACCAGCCGAGCCAGCCGATCAATCCCAGCGTGCCGGGCAGCATGGCGAACTGGCCGAACGAACCGGCGGCGCTGGCAATGCCCATGCCCATGCTGCGTTTCTCCGGCGGCACCGCCCGCCCGACCACGCCAAGGATCACCGAAAACGAAGTACCGGACAGGCCGAGACCGATCAGCAGGCCGGCACTCAAGGACAAAGTCATCGCCGAATCCGACAAGCCCATGAACACCAGACCCAGCGCATACAGAACACCACCGATGAGCACCACTTTCGCAGCGCCAAAGCGGTCGGCCAGCGCGCCGGTAAACGGCTGCGCCAGGCCCCAGATCAGGTTTTGCAGGGCGATGGCGAAGGCAAAGACCCCACGCCCCCAGCCGAACTCGGCACTCATCGGCGCCAGGAACAAGCCGAAACCATGTCGCACCCCCAGAGACAACGCCAGGATCAGCGCACTTCCCAACAAAACCCAACCGCATGTACGCCACATCGATGTCATTCTTATTCTCCGCTCGCGGGTATATACCCGCTTAAAATCGAACAAACCGGCATCAAGCCAGTTCGTCCAGCAACTTCAATAAGGTTTCCCGCTTTTCGGCACCCAGGCGATCAACCAATCGCTGTTGCGCGGCTTCCCAGGCCGGCAACGCTGCTTTCAATCGCTCGGCCCCGGCTTCGGTCAGCCGGACGATGCGATTGCGCATGTCTTCGCCTTCAACCAGCGTCACCAGGCCTTCGCCCTCCAGCACTCGCAAGTTGCGCCCAAGAGTACTGCGATCCAGACCCATGGCCTCGGCCAGAGTGGAAATGCTCGGTTGATCCAGACGTTGCAGATTGCACAGTAAAGAATACTGCGCAACGTTGATCCCGAAGCCGTCGAGAGCGCCGTCGTAATGTCTGCTGACGCCACGGGCGGCGCGACGCAGGTTGATACATAAACATTGAGAATCGAGCATGGTGCGTGTATATACCCGCGGTTAACTGAATGCAATTATGTTACACCGAACCCTGTAGGAGCGAGCTCGCTCGCGAAAAACGTCCGGGCACCGCGATCATTCAAACAGGGCGAGTTATCGTTGACGTCCATCGCGAGCGAGCTCGCTCCTACAGGGCTATCGCCAGCCCTACGAGCACTGCAACCTCCAACAACTCCAGCAACGCTCCCGCCGTATCGCCCGTCGTCCCGCCCAATCGCCGCAGCATCACTTGCCTTAGCCAGACGAATAGCAGGACGGCCAGTACCACAGCAAAAACACCGCTGAGGCCAGCAACCAGCACACAGGCCAACGCACTGATCGCCAGCACCTGCTTGCCCGCCGAACGCGGAAGATGATCGGCCAGTGCCTGCCCCAAACCACCGGCACGCACATACGGTGTAGTCAGGAACAACCCAAGCAACGCGCTGCGACCGATCAATGGAACAATGATCAGCGCAATGGTGTGTTGCCGCTCGATCAACGCCAGCAACGCGGCGAATTTCAGCAGCAACACCAGCACCAGCGTGACCACCGCAATCGGCCCGCTGCGCGGGTCTTTCATGATCGTCAGCGTACGTTCGCGGTCACCAAATCCGCCGAGCCAGGCATCGGCGCTATCGGCCAGGCCGTCCAGGTGCAGTGCACCGCTGAGCAATACCCAAACCGTCAGCAACAGCGCGGCATGCAGTAATAACGGTGTCCCCAGCAATAGCCAGTTGAGCGCCCACAAAATCACGCCGAACAACAAACCCACCAGCGGATAAAACAGCAGCGACCGCCCCAGTTCCTCCGGTGCCGGCATGCCCGCAGACGAATCGGCAGGCTGCTCAGGAATTGCAAGGCGATCCAGAACGGCAGCATGGTCAGAGCACTTCCCTTATCAAGCCGTCAGATTCAACCGATAGGGAGAACATCGCGCCATGACTGACTTCGACGTTGAGCAACTGCTCACGGGGCAGACCCCGCGCCTGAGCCAGCAACAAACGCATGACCCCACCATGGCTGATCAACAGTACCCGCTCGCCGGCGTATGCCGCCTGCAAACGCACCATCGCCGCCAGCACCCGTGCTGAAAAGTCAGCAACCGGCTCACCTTTCGGCGGGGTGAAGGAGTAAGGGTCAGCCCAAAACAACCCAAGGGCGTCGGCATCGGTTTCCATCAGCGCTGCAGCGCTCTGCCCTTCCCAGCTGCCGAAGTGCAGTTCTTGCAGGTTTTGATCGAACTCCACCGACAAGCCCAATTGCGCGGCGAGTTCTTCAGCGAACCGCGCACAACGCTGCAACGGCGAGCTGACCAAACGGTCCCACGGTCCCTGCTCCATCACTGCCGTGCGCATCTGCTGCCAACCCTTTTCGGTCAGCGCGTCATCGAGGCTGCCGCGCAAGCCACCACCGAGTTCGGTTTCGCCGTGGCGCAACAGATCCAGACGCAAGGTCATGCCGGACGATCCGCGACCGCGGCTTCGGCAAACGTCGCCATCTGCCCGTGCAGGTCGCAGGCCAGGCGCAACAACGGCACAGCCAGAGCCGCCCCGCTGCCCTCGCCCAGACGCAAACCGAGATCGAGCAACGGCTCGGCGTGCAGAGTTTCCAGCACATGACGATGACCTGGTTCGGCACCTCGATGACCGAACAACAACCACTGCCGACATTCTGGATTCAGGCGCACCGCCACCAACGCCGCGACGCTGCAAATGAATCCGTCCACCAGCACGGCGACACCTTCCTGGGCGCACGCCAGATAGGCGCCGACCAACGCTGCGATTTCAAAGCCGCCAAGGTTGAACAGCGTTTGCAACGCATCGCCACGCTGAGCGCCATGCAAGGCCAATGCACGCTCGATCACCTCGGCCTTGTGACTGACGCCCGCCGCGTTCAACCCGGTGCCCGGCCCGGCCAGATGCACCACCGGGCATTCGAGCAAGGCACAGGCCAGCGCACTGGCGGCGGTGGTGTTGCCGATGCCCATCTCGCCACCGATGAACAGCTGCGCACCCGCCGCTTGCGCCCGCAGCACGCTGTCACGACCGGCTTGCAGCGCGAGTTCGCCTTGAGCCACGGTCATCGCCGGACCCTGCACAAAATTCGCCGTGCCCGGGCCGACATTCAGATGACGCACCCCCGGCAGGTTCAGCGACGGCGTAACCGTACCGAGATCGACCACCTCCAGGGATGCCCCCAACTGCCGCGCCAACACGCTGATCGCCGCGCCGCCGTTGACGAAGTTGTGCAGCATTTGCCCCGTGACTTCCTGGGGAAACGCCGACACACCTTCGGCCACCACGCCGTGATCTCCGGCAAAAATCACGATCGAAACCTGCGCAAGACTTGGCTTGACCTGCCCCTGCAATCCCGCCAGTTGCACTGCCAACGCTTCGAGCCGACCTAGAGAACCGGCCGGTTTGGTCAATTGCTGTTGACGGGCTTGCGCCTGCTCAACCGCCTGGGCGTCGATCGGTTTGCACGGGTTCAGCCACCAGGATTGGGTCATAACGCAGTTCCTTTCAAAGTCAGGGGCAGGCCGGCGACGGTCAGGACGACTCGCTGACAACGCTCGGCCAGAGCTTGATGCAGCCAACCGGCTTCATCGACATAGCGGCGAGTCAGTTCGCCCAGCGGCACGACACCCATTCCGGTCTCGTTGCTGACAAAAATGATTTCACCTGGCAACGACGCCAGGCACTCCAGCAAGGCATCGCGCTCGGCGTTCAGGCGCTCGGCATCTTCGAGCATCAGCAGGTTGGTCAGCCACAGGGTCAGGCAGTCCACCAACAGACAATGATCGGCGTGAGCGTTTTCACGCAGAACGCGCGACAGTTCAAGGGGTTCTTCGATCAACGCCCATTCGGCCGGACGACGGGCGCGGTGATGGGCGACCCGGTCGTTCATTTCGCCGTCCAGGGGTTGGCTGGTGGCGATGTAGGTCACGGCCAGGCCGCTGTCGGACGCGAGTTTTTCGGCCAGGCGACTTTTGCCGGAGCGGGCGCCGCCGAGGATCAGTTGGAGCATGGTTCATTCCTTCATATGTGCGGTGAGGCGAACGCCGCCTTCGCGGGCAAGCCTCGCTCCTACGGGTGCACGGCGAACCACCAGGGTGTGATCGACACTGAACCTGTAGGAGCGAGGCTTGCCCGCGAAGGCGGTTTCAAAACCACCTCAAATCCCACAGAGTTCGCGCAACAGCCGGGTATCCAAATGCTTTTCCACCAGATCCGCCAACCGCTCGATATCCCGCTCACGCAACCCGTGGTAATCCACTTCCTGCACATCCTGCAAACCCGCCCAACGCAACAGCGCACTGCACGCCTCGGGTGATTCGAACAGGCCATGCAGGTAGGTGCCGAAAATCTGCCCATCGACACTTTGCGCGCCATCGCAACGACCGTCATCGAGCTGCACGGCGGCGTTTTCCAGGGCCGGTCCGGTGGTGACGCCAGCGTGGATTTCATAGCCGCTGACTTCAGCATTATCAAGGATCAGACGCCCGCGCACATTGCGCAATTGCTTCTCTTCTTCGAGCTGCGTTTCGAACGCCAGTAAACCCAAACCGGCACTGGAACCCGGTGCGCCTTCGAGCCCCATTGGATCATGTACCTGCTCACCGAGCATCTGCAGGCCGCCGCAGATGCCCAGCACTTTTCCGCCGTAGCGCAGGTGTCGGGAGATGGTGCTTTCCCAGCCATTGGCCCGCAGATACGCCAGGTCGCTGCGCACGCTTTTCGAGCCAGGCAGAATGATCAAGTCGGCCGGTGGAATCGCCTGGCCGGGGCCGACAAATTGCAGGTCCACTTGCGGGTGCAGGCGCAACGGGTCGAAATCGGTGTGGTTGCTGATGCGCGGCAGCACCGGCACCACCACTTTCAGGACCTGCTCGGCCTTGTCGGCCTGGCGCTGATCGATACCGTCCTCGGCCTCCAGATGCAGGTCCATCACGTACGGCAACACGCCGATCACCGGTTTGCCGGTGCGTTGCTCCAGCCAGTCCAGGCCCGGCTGCAACAAGGCGATGTCACCGCGAAAACGATTGATGATGAAGCCCTTGACTCGCGCCTGTTCGCTGGACGATAGCAGTTCCAGCGTGCCCACCAGGTGGGCGAACACCCCGCCACGGTTGATGTCGGCGATCAGCACCACCGGGCAATCCACCGCTTCGGCGAAACCCATGTTGGCGATGTCGCCGGCGCGCAGATTGATCTCGGCAGGTGAACCAGCACCTTCGACCATCACCAGTGGATAGGTCGCGCTCAATCGGGCATGGGAGGCCAGCACCGCTTGCATGGCGATGGCCTTGTAGTCGTGATAGGCCACGGCGTTCATCGTCGTGACGGCCCGGCCATGAATGATCACCTGGGCGCCGGTGTCGCTGTTGGGTTTGAGCAGCACCGGGTTCATGTCGGTGTGCGGTTCGAGAAAAGCGGCCTGAGCCTGCACCGCTTGCGCGCGACCGATCTCGCCACCGTCAGCCGTCACCGCGCTGTTGAGCGCCATGTTCTGCGGCTTGAATGGCACCACGCTCACACCCTGACGCGTGACCCAGCGACACAATGCTGTCACCAGCGTGCTTTTGCCGGCATCCGATGTGGTGCCCTGCACCATCAACGTGGTCATTGGCGTTCCTTTGCGAAGGCTTCGAATGCGGCGGCGAGACGCGCCCAGTCCGCCTCATCGGCCGGCAAGCCGAAACGCAGGCTGCTGTTTTGCGTGAACATGCGCAGCAGAATGCCGCGCCGGGCCATGAACTCATGCAGTTCTTCGGCCCGCTCGGTGATTATCCATTGAAACAAAGCGCAACCGCCCTGGGGTTTGAAGCCGTGCTGCTCCAGCAACGATGCCAGCCGCTCGCAGGCCTCTTCGGTACGCACCCGTTGCCGCGCCTGCCCTTCGGTATCACGCAGGCAAGCCTGGCCCAGCACCCGGGTCGGGCCGCTGACCGCCCACGGCCCGACTTGTTCGGCGAGCAATTTGAGCAACTTGCGCTCGGCCAGGACAAAACCCAGGCGCACTCCGGCCAGGCCGAAAAACTTGCCGAACGAACGCAGCACGATCAAACCGACTTGATGGGCAAACGGTGCCACACTCAGTTGCGGCGTGTTGTCCATGAACGCTTCGTCTACTACCAGCCAGCCACCGCGCTGCGCCAGTCGCGAATGCCAGTCGAGCAGGCGATTGGGGGGCAGGCTCAGGCCGGTGGGATTGTTCGGGTTGACCACCACCAGCACATCGAGGCTGTCGACAAAGAAATCGACTTCCTGCTCCAGCACTTCACGCACGATGTAGCCATTGCGACGCCAGGCTTCGGCATGCTCGGCATAACACGGCGACAGCACGCCAACCTTGCCAGCCCGGCGCAACCGCGGTAGCAACTGAATAGCCATTTGCGAACCGGCCACCGGCAACACCTGCAACGTGCCGTAGTAATCGCAAGCGGCCTGCTCCAGCCCGTCATCGGTTTCCGGTAGCCGCGCCCAGGCACGCAGCGGGATCTGTGGAACTGGAAACGGCCAGGGCGCCAGGCCGCTGGACAGGTCAAGCCAATCGGCTTCCTCGATGCCGTATTCGAGCGCCGCCTTGCGCAACCGTCCACCGTGCTCAAGCATAAAATTCAGCCCCCACGCAGAGAATCAGCAGCCATAACCATACCCCGCGCTGGACAAGTTGCCAGCCGCGGTCGATAGAGTCTGCGTCCGCCGGCACGCCTTCGCCCAGTTGCGGGCGCTCATGCAGTTCGCCGTGATAAATTGCCGGCCCGCCCAGCTCGACACCCAGCGCGCCAGCACCCGCCGCCATCACCGGACCGGCATTCGGACTGTCCCAGGTCGGGCCCTGGATGCGCCAGCATTTCAAGGCCAGCCGGGTTTTGCCCAGCAGCGCGTAGGTCAACGCCACCAACCGCGCCGGGATGTAATTGAGCACGTCGTCGATCTTCGCTGCCGCCCAGCCGAAACGCTCGAAGCGTTCGTTGCGATAGCCCCACATCGCATCCAGGGTGTTGCTCAAACGGTAGAGCACCACGCCCGGCACACCGGCCACGGCAAACCAGAACAACGCGGCGAACACCGCGTCACTGCCGTTTTCCAGCACCGACTCGGTGGCGGCACGGGCGACTTCGGTTTTATCCAGCTCACTGGTTTGGCGGCTGACCAGGTAACCGACGCGGGTGCGAGCCTGTTCCAGATTATCGCTGCGCAAGGCCCTGGCTACAGGCGTGACGTGCTCACCGAGGCTACGCATGCCGAGGGCGCAATACAGTGCGAGAATCTCGACGACCCAGCCGACATAAGGCGCCCAGGAAAAAGCCGTGGCCAGCAAGGTCAACGGCAACACCGCGATCACCCACGCGGTGACTCCATGACTGCGCCAGCCACGACCGCCACCATTGAAACGTTGCTCGATGCGGTCGGCAAAACGGCCGAACGCTACCAGCGGATGCCAGCGTTTGGGTTCGCCCAGCAGCGCATCCAGCGCCACGGCGGCGACACTCAGCAACGCCACACTCATGAACTCACTCCCCAATAATTCTCGTACAACAGTTCGCTTAGCGGACGCGCCTGCGCCCAACCTTCAAGCACCAGCATCGGCGCCGGATAAAATGCCTTGACCGGCCCCAGGCACAAAATGGCCAACGGTTTTGCGCCCGCCGGCAAGCCCAGCAAGTCCGCAAGGGCTTGGGGCTCGAACAGCGAGACCCAGCCCATGCCCAACCCTTCGGCGCGGGATGCCAGCCACAAGTTCTGGATCGCGCAGGACAAAGAAGCCATGTCCATTTCCGGCAAGGTGCGCCGACCAAAGATATGCCGCTCGCGATCATCCATCAGCGCGGCCACCAGCACCTCGGCGCAATCGTTGATGCCTTCGACCTTGAGCTGCATGAATTCGTCAGTGCGTTCGCCGAGGGCCTCGGCGGTGCGGATGCGTTCTTCTTCTACCAGTGCCTGGATCTCGCCGCGCAAGGCGCGGTCGCTGATGCGAATGAAACGCCAGGGCTGCATCAGGCCGACGCTCGGCGCCTGGTGCGCGGCTTCGAGCAGGCGCCGGAGCAACTCGGGCTCGACGGTGCCGCCGCTGAAGTGGCGCATGTCGCGGCGTTCGCCGATGGCTCGATAAACTGCCGCGCGCTCGGCTTCGGAGAATGCGTTGTCGGTCATGGCCTCTTCGCTGGCAAGCCAGCTCCTACAGGGGTTAGGTGATCAACTGTAGGAGCGAGCTTGCTCGCGATGGCGGCTTCAAGGTCAGGCCGGAATAGCGACGCAATCGCCAATGGATTGGACGGAAAATAAAAATGCACATAAGAGGCCGTCATCCGCCCCTCACGATAAACCGCCTCCGCCCCACGCCCGCCATTCGGACTCAAGCCCCGGGCAATCGGCGTCAGTTCGGTGGTGGTCAACGAATGGTGGTAGGTGTGACCGCGCAGCGAGCCTTCTGGCAGCTCAACCGCTTGCAAGGCCAGCGCGGCGAGGCGCTTTTGCATGACGGCATCACCGCTGAGTAAACCGACCAGCTCTGCGCGAGTGCCTTCGACATCGGTCAGCGAATCGAGCAGATAAAGCATGCCGCCACATTCGGCCAACAACGGTTTTCCCGCGGCGTGATGCGCGCGGATTGCATCGCGCATCGAGCTGTTCTGCGACAGCGCTACGTGGTGCAATTCCGGATAACCACCCGGCAGATACAGACTGTCTGCCTCCGGCAAATCAGCGTCACGGATCGGCGAGAAAAACCGCAGCTCGGCGCCCATCGCCCGCAGCAAATCCAGGCTTGCGCCATAGGTGAAAGCAAACGCTTCGTCCCGGGCAACGGCAATGCGCACACCGGCCAGCAGCGGTTCGACCGCGATCACATCCGGCGCGGCGAATTCCACCGCAGGAGGCAGCGCGACTTCGCAACTGCTGGCCAAGGCATCGGCCGCCGCATCCAGGCGCACATCGAGGTCGTTCAACTCACTGGCCTGCACCAGACCGAGGTGCCGACTCGGCAGTTCGATCCCGATTTCCCGGGACAAGGCCCCGTACCAGCGCAGGCCTTCGGTCAGGCTGCCTTCGAGCAATTGTGCGTGACGCTGGGTGCCGACGCGGTTGGCCAGAACCCCGGCGAACGGCAAGTCCGGCTGATAGCGCGCCAGCCCCAGAGCCAGTGCGCCAAAGGTCTGGGCCATGGCGGTACCGTCGATAACGCCCAGCACCGGCACACCGAAATGTCGGGCCAGATCAGCGCTCGATGGTGTCCCGTCGAACAGCCCCATCACGCCTTCGATCAGAATCAGGTCGGCAACGCCTGCGGCTTCCCACAACAGGCGGCGGCTTTCCTGCTCGCCGACCATCCACATGTCCAGTTGATACACCGGCGCACCGCTGGCGCGCTCGAGAATCATCGGGTCAAGAAAGTCCGGACCGCATTTGAACACGCGAACCTTGCGTCCCTGATTGCGATGCAAACGGGCCAGCGCGGCGGTGACGGTGGTTTTGCCCTGGCCGGAGGCCGGCGCGGCAATCAGTACTGCCGGGCATTGACGGCTGCTGTTCATAAAATAGCGCTCACAGCTCGACGCCTTTTTGCGCCTTGATACCAGCCTGGAAGGCGTGCTTCATCATGCCCATTTCGGTGACGGTGTCGGCCAACTCGATCATCTGCGGCTTCGCCCCGCGACCGGTAACCACCACATGCTGCATCGGTGGACGCGCCTGCAAATCGCCGAGCACCTGATCGAGATCGAGGTAGCCGTGCTTGAGCGCGATGTTCAACTCATCCAGCACCACCAGGCCGATGGATGGATCGCGCAGCAATTGCTGCGACACAGCCCAGGCCGCTTCTGCGGCGGCGATATCGCGCTGACGGTCCTGGGTTTCCCAGGTAAAGCCCTCGCCCATCACGTGAAAACGCACCTGCTCAGGGAAGCGCCGGAAAAACAACTCCTCACCCGTGCTGTTGCGACCCTTGATGAACTGCACCACGCCGCACTGCATGCCATGACCCATGGACCGGGCGAGCATGCCGAACGCCGAGCTGCTTTTGCCTTTGCCGTTGCCGGACAGCACCAGCAACAGGCCGCATTCGTTCGGGGAATTGGCGATGCGTTCGTCGATCACGGCTTTTTTGCGCAACATGCGCGCCAGATGACGTTCGTCACGATCAGGGGTGTCAGTCATGGGGAGCTCTCCGTTGAGGCTGGATAACGGCGGGCGGGCACAAGAATAGACGGCAAGAAGCCTGGCATCGCCCACCGTGATGCCGTTTGGATGGATCAGGCCGGTCTCCGGGCTCATGAGCGGCGTTGGCCTGACTGCGCGCCTTCCCATGTCATTTGACACAGTGGCTCAAGGCGCAGTTTTTAACTCATTTACCGTTGCGGGGGCAGCGCCGGGATCGCAGGCCTTGATGCATTGAATCGGCCACTCACCGGCTTCCCTGTTTCACTCTGTCGACCGGGGCCACAGAGCACCTGAAACAAGCCGCGAAGGTTAGAGGGTTGGGGGTGGAGCGTCAATTGAAGACGGGGCGTACCAGTGAATATTGACCCAGGCGCTGCACGACGTCACCAGTGCTGCCAGACTAATCAGCTTTGCCAGCGACCTGAAACTCGGTTGCCTGTTCGTTGCACCACAAAAAACCCAGCATGGCGCCACCCCGGAAGAATTGCAGGACATGGTCGATGACCTGCAAAAGGAGCACACCTGCGCCGTGGCCTGGTATTTCCCCTACGCCTACCGCAAATTGCGCAATGAAGCGGGCCAATATCACCCCGGCATCGCTGTGCTGCTCAAGGAGGCTCGCGGCTGACCCGTTGAACCATCGCGCGCTTGCGCTTCTCTACTGATCAGGCCCATGGATTCATAGGGAAGATCAGCATGCGCAAGCCCCAGCTCGTTCTCGTCATCGCCCTCGCCGGAGGACTTGCCGCTTGCGGTGAAACCTCCAGCCTGCAAGTCTCCGACGGCACCGGCCCGTCTCCCAAACTGCCTGAACCCAACAAGACACTGATGCCGACGATGAACATCGCCCCGGCAATCGGCTGGCCGAACGGCGCAAAACCCGTCGCCGCCGCCGGCACGCAAGTGACCGCTTTTGCCGAGGGCCTCGATCATCCGCGCTGGTTGTATGTGCTGCCCAACGGCGACGTACTGGTCGCCGAAACCAACGCCCCACCCAAACCCGATGACGGTAAAGGCATCAAGGGCTGGGTGATGAAGAAAGTCATGGCGCGCGCCGGCGCTAGCGTGCCGAGTCCGAACCGCATCACCCTACTGCGGGATAAGGACCATGATGGCATTGCCGAAACCCGCACCGTTTTTCTGGAAAACCTCAACTCGCCTTTCGGCATGACCCTGGTAGGTAATGACCTTTACGTCGCCGAAACCGACCGCCTGCTGCGCTTCCACTATGAAAACGGTGACACGGCGATCAAGTCGCCGCCGATCAAAGTGGTCGACCTGCCGGGCGGCACTCTCAATCACCACTGGACGAAAAATGTTATCGCCAGCAAGGACGGCAGCAAGCTGTACGTCACGGTAGGTTCCAACAGCAACGTCGCCGAAAACGGCATGGATAAGGAAGAAGGACGCGCGGCGATCTGGGAAGTGGACCGCGCCACCGGCAACCACCGGATCTTTGCTTCAGGGATTCGCAATCCGAACGGTCTGGCCTGGGAGCCTTCGAGCGGCGCACTGTGGACAGCCGTCAATGAACGGGATGAAATCGGTAGCGACCTGGTGCCGGATTACATCACCTCCGTGAAAGACGGCGGGTTTTATGGCTGGCCTTACAGCTATTACGGTCAGCACGTGGACATCCGCGTCGAACCGCAAAACCCTGAGTTGGTGGCCAAGGCCATTGCGCCAGACTATGCGGTCGGCCCGCATACCGCATCGCTGGGTCTGACGTTTGCCCAAGGCAACACGTTGCCGACGCAGTTCAAGGAAGGTGCCTTTATCGGCCAGCACGGCTCATGGAACCGCAAGCCGCATAGTGGCTACAAAGTGATTTTCGTGCCCTTCAGCGCTGGCAAACCGACCGGGCAGCCGGTAGATGTGCTGACCGGATTCCTTAATGATGAGGAAAAGGCCATGGGCCGTCCGGTGGGCGTGGTGATTGACCAGCAGGGTGACTTGCTGGTGGCGGATGATGTGGGAAACAAGGTTTGGCGCGTGTCGGCAGTAAAGTAACGACACATAACACTGTGGGAGCGGCGGTGCGACGATTCGACTTGCTCACGAAGGGGGCGTGTCAGTCGACATAAATGTTGACTGACCCACCGCTTCGCGAGCAAGTCGAATCGTCGCACCGCCGCTCCCACAAGGGTTCAGCGTTTCCGGCAGAGCGTGAGCCCATCCCCCAACGGCAACAACGACAGATCCACCCGCGCATCATCCTTCAAGGCGCGATTGAGCGCCTGAATGGCCTGGGTATCTGCGCTTTCTGGATTTTCTTCAAGTACCCGGCCGCTCCACAGCGTGTTATCGAACACCGCCAGACCTCCGGTACGCAACAGACGTAGCGCATGTTCCAGGTAGGCTGGATAGTTAGCCTTGTCGGCATCGATGAAAATCAGATCGAATAGATCCGGCTGATCCAGCTTGCTCAGGGTTTCCAGTGCAGGCGCCAAGCGCAGATCAATGCGCCCGTCCAGCCCGGCCTCTTGCCAGTAGCGACGCGCAGTGGCGTTGTATTCTCCGGGAATGTCACAGCAGGTCAACGATCCGTCTTCTGGCAATGCCGCCGCCATGCACAGCGCGCTGTAACCGGTGAAGGTACCGACTTCGAGCACACGCCTGGCGCCAGTGAGCTTCACCAGCAACGCGAGAAACTGCCCCTGCTCCGGGGCCACCTGCCAACGCGCCATGGGCAGCGCCTGGGTTTCGTCGCGCAAGCGCTTGAGCAGCGGCGTCTCCCGCAGGGAAACGTCGAGCAGGTAGTGATAGAGCGAATCGTCGAGATTGAGCGTGCGAGCAGTCATGACAACAACCTCAGACTGTTACGGGTTGCGCGCCAGGTGCTCCGGTTGCAGGACGCGCTTGGCGCTGAGGTAGGCTTTCTGCCAATACGCCTTGGACAAGCTGTCGAGCTTCACCGTGCCACCCGTGGCAGGCGCGTGAACGAAACGGCCTTCACCGACGTAGATACCGGCATGGCTGACCTGGGAACCGCCATTGGTGGCAAAGAAAATCAGGTCACCGGTTTGCAGGCCCTCCTTGCCTACATTGGCCGCTTGCATGGAGATCATTTCGCGAGTGGTTCGCGGCAAGGAAATGCCGGCGACATCCCGATACACGTAGCCGATCAGCCCGCTGCAATCGAAACCGGAATCCGGCGTATTGCCGCCCCAGCGATAAGGCGTACCCACCAGGCCCAACGCACGAAACAGCACGTCTTCCGCTTCAGGCGAAAAAGCTTGGGAGGGACCGAAAACGATGGGAGCGCGAACCACCGGCGCAGGTGGCGGAGTGCGGCTGGCGCAAGCACTGAGCAGCGCTGCGAAAAGCATGATTGCGAGGCGGGCCGACGTCGTCATTAGCAGAACACTCTGATCTGGCTGCGGCTTTTTTCTGCAGAGGGCGCAGAAAAGAAAACCGCCTGCGCATCACGCAGGCGGTTTGCCATCATTCATAGATCAGATTCTAGCGCTTATGCGGCAAACTTCAAGTAAGACTTTAAGTTCGCCTTACAAAATGTCCGCTTACTTGCGTGCCGTGATGATCGGGCTCGCGGAAGGCGCCATCGCGAGGGCGCGCTTGGCTTCGATGAAGCTCTTGCTCCAGTAGCTGTCGCCCAGACTATCGATCCGCACACCACCACTTTTGCGGCTGCTGGAATGGATGAACTGGTTGTCACCCAGATAGATCCCGGCGTGACTGACGCGGCCGCGACGGCCATTGGTGGCGAAGAACAGCAGGTCACCCGGCTTGAGTTTGCCGCGAGATACCAGTGGCGCATCCACGTTGATCATTTCGCGAGTAGACCGTGGCAGATTCATGCCTGCCTCTTCGCGGAACAGGTAACCGATGAAACCACTGCAATCGAAACCGGCTTCAGAAGTGCCACCGAAACGGTAACGAGTACCAATCAGAGACATGCCACGTTCGAGGATGCTGTCGGCCAGAACTGGAAGTTGATACGACTTGCCATCGGCGAAGTCGGCCAGTTCTTTTTCGGTGGTTACTTCTTCTTCCTGGAAAAGAGCTTCCTGATAACGAGCGGAAGATTGGGCAGTAGCAGAGTTTTGAACTTGCTGTTGTTGCTCTTGCTGGGACACTGGAGTGTGGGCAGCGCAACCGAACAACAGGGTAACGAGTGCGAGAGGCACGAGGGGTGCGAAGCGCTTTAGCATGGGCACGACCGTGGCTGATGGTTTTAAAGAAGCCGCGACTATGCCCGCTATCAACCTCATTTGCAAATTCAATCGAACTTTTTGTGACTTCCCTGTTTCTCGTTTACATCTAAGCGCTTAAACCCATTTTGATTGCTTGCGTAGCCTGCAACTTGCAGGAAAGCGCACTTTCTGGCGCCTGAAATATGCAAAAATCGCTGCAGCCCCCAGAATTATTGGGTTTATCTACCAGCCAAGCGTTTCTTTCAGGAAAGGAATCGTGAGCTTGCGCTGAGCTTGAAGAGAGGCCTGGTCGAGGCGTTCAAGCAACTCGAACAGCGCACTCATGCTTCGGGTCCCGCGGGTCAAAATAAAGTGCCCGACTTCATCAGTCAGGTGCAGGCCGCGACGGGATGCGCGCAGTTGGAGGGCACGCAATTTGTCTTCATCGGAAAGCGGGCGCATCTGGAAGATCAGCGCCAGGGTCAGGCGCGATTTTAGGTCCGCCAGCTTCACCGGCAGTTCACGCGGGGAGGTCGACGCGGCAATCAGCAGACGCCGACCACTGTCACGCAGACGATTGAACAAATGGAACAGCGCTTCTTCCCAGTCAGCCTTCCCCGCTACTGCCTGTAGATCATCCAGGCAAACCAGTTCGTACTGTTCAAGGTTGTCGAGAATTTCGACGCCGCGATCCATCAACTCGGCCAGAGGCAGATACACCGCCGGCTCACCCATCTGCTCGAAACGCAGGCAAGCGGCCTGCAACAAATGTGTGCGCCCTACTCCGTGTTTGCCCCAAAGGTAAATCAGGCTTTCGGTCCAACCGGCGTCGGCTTCGCACAGTCGCTCGACATAGCCGAGTGCAGCGGCATTGGCGCCTGGGTAGTAGTTGATAAAGGTGGCGTCATCACGCAGACGCACACCTAGGGCAGCTGAATCGGTTTCATGCTGACTGAACAGTTCCAAAGGAACCGTTAGTGGCCTCTGTGTAAAGTTTGCGAAGTTTATACCCGTGAAGCCGACCGCACAATGCGACACACCACAAGCAAAATCAAAGGTTTGCGTTGACGCCCCGGTTTTATGACAGTTTCTTTGGCGGTGCAGGCACCTACCCGGCATCAATCCGGCATCAATCCGGGCTGGTTCGCGAAGAAGCCTAAAGCTCTGGCTCGTCAATACCACTATAAATATCTGAATCCTTATACAAATCATGTACATGTCGCACCAGCACCATGATGACCGCTGCCACCGGCAGCGCCAGCAAAACGCCGGTAAAACCGAACAATTCACCACCGGCAAGGATCGCGAAGATCACCGCAACCGGGTGCAGACCGATGCGATCACCCACCAGCAACGGCGTCAGCACCATGCCCTCCAGCGCCTGACCGACCATGAACACCGCAACGATGCCGACCATGGGATACAGTTCGCCACCGAACTGGAATAGACCGGCAATTAATGCCGCGCCAATACCGATAACAAACCCCATGTACGGCACAATCGCCGCCAGACCGGCAATCAGACCGATCAACAAGCCGAGTTCCAGCCCCACGAGCATCAAGCCTGCGGCGTAGATCACACCCAACGCCACCATCACCAGCAACTGCCCGCGCACAAACGCCCCGAGTACTTCATGGCATTCACCGGCCAGCGACACAGCGCGCTCTTCGCGGTCCCGGGGCAGCAAGCTGCGTATCTTGGCCATCATCAGGTCCCAATCACGCAGCAAGTAAAAACTCACCACCGGTATCAGCACCAGATTCGCCAGCCAGCCAATCAACGCAAGACCGGAAGCCGTCGCCTGACTCAGCACCACTCCCACAATGTCGGTGGTCTGCCCCATGTGTTCACTGATGGCAGCCTTGAGCTTGTCGAACTTCCAGAAGCCTTCCGACAAGCCGAACTTCGATTGCGCCCACGGCAACGCCGTGTGCTGTAACCAGTCGAGCATCTGCGGTGCCAGCTCATATAAACGAAAAAGCTGCTTGGCGAGCATAGGCACTAATACCAGCAGTAACGTCGTGAAGATCAGAGTGAACAAGGCGAATACCGCCACCACGCCCAAGGTTCGAGACAGTCCGGCCCTTTCCAGCCGATCCACCAGTGGATCAAACAGATAAGCCAACAGCAACGCCACCAGGAACGGCGTCAGAATCGGATGCAACAGCCAGATGAACGCACAGAGCAGAACCACTCCACCCAACCAGAACCAACGCCGCGTATCGGCCATGAACCACTCCATTGCTTCTATATAAAGAAAGAAAAACCTACCAGCGGAAACGCAATTGCGGTGTCGGCGCCGGAGCGGGCGTTGCGGCAGGGGCCGAACCGCCGGCTGACGGTGCAACAGGCACCACGGGAGCTGGTGCTGGCGTCGCTGCTACCTCCTGCAACTTCGCCAGCGACAACTGCGCCCGTAACTGGTCGGTACTGCCATTGACCCGATAAAGAATCCGGTCGCCGTCGACACTTTGCGGACGCCCGCCAAAAGGCTCCAGCAAACGCCCGAGCGTCGCATAGCGCTCAAGGTTCATGCCCTGCACTTCCAGCAATTGTTGAGTGGACGCTCCCGGCTTGGCGACGAACCGCGGCGCCAGTCGCTCGTTGACCGCCAGCATCACCGCGTCTGCCAATGCCGCTTGATCGGCGCCCTGGACGCTACCGGCTTCTTTCTGATCGCCCAGCCACAACCGCCACTTGGCTTGCCACTGCCCGCCCTCTTCACGGGCATGTACCGCCAGCAAGGCATCGGCATTGTAACGTTCCGATGCACCCCGCAATGGCGCCGGATCCGCGCCTTCCAGATTCGGAGCGGTGGCGACGATCTGTTCATTCAGATCCGCCAACGGTAATCGCAGCGGCAAGCCGCGATGTTGCGCCGCACGACGCAGCGGTGCCGCACTGGCCTGGCCATCACCCACCAGACTTGAACCCCCGGTAGAATCATTCAACCACCAACCGAGAATCGACGGCCGGTTGGCGCCCCACATGGCCAGCCCGGCACGGCGCAAGGCCTGTTCGGTGGTTGCTGGATCGAAATCGACTTTCAGCACTTGCGGCGGCCCCGCATCAAAGCCGTACTGACTGATAATTTGCTGCGGATCTTTGTGGATAACCGCCAACCCCGGGCTTTGCGTCGCCTTGGGGTCGCCGGTAAGACGCAAGACAAGCGTGTCGAGGGCGCGCTGAGTCGCTTGATCGCGCTCTTCCGCAGACTGGCCGCTCACCGGTTCGCGCACCTGGTAAAGGCCTTTGACGGTTTCGGCATGACTGGCCAGGCTGACCACTGACAAACAGCCCACAAACAAGAATTTACAAAAACGCATGGAAGATTCCTGACGACAAGAGCGGTTGGAACAGACCGCATGAAGACGTTCGAGCAAGGTTGTGACCATTGCCCGGCGCAAAACATTCACACGTCCTGGGTAAGTTTTTGCACTGTCATAACCATAGACGCTTAATGGCGATACCTTACGCAGGCCTGAAGGATGCCACCAGCGCGCAGAAATTACGGTTTTTTTAAACGGATATGCCCCTGCCGTCGGCCTGAGGATGGCCGCTGCCCTTCAAGCCTGATAAAATCGCGCGCCTTCGCAGACCGGCAACAGCCGGGCACCTTCGAAATTCGCGTGAGGCAATCGCCCTCGTCGATTTCGGCGGCCCCGCTGAACTCGGTCGTTACCCCTGAATCCCCCTAAAGGCCTGGATCATGAGCAAGCAACCCTCCCTGAGCTACAAGGACGCCGGTGTAGACATCGACGCCGGTGAAGCATTGGTCGAACGCATCAAGAGCGTCGCCAAGCGCACTGCGCGCCCGGAAGTCATGGGCGGCCTGGGCGGTTTCGGCGCCCTCTGCGAAATCCCGGCCGGCTACAAGCAGCCCGTGCTGGTTTCCGGCACTGACGGCGTTGGCACCAAGCTGCGCCTGGCACTGAACCTGAACAAGCATGACAGCATCGGCATCGACCTGGTGGCCATGTGCGTCAACGACCTGGTGGTCTGCGGCGCCGAGCCGCTGTTCTTCCTCGACTACTACGCCACCGGCAAACTCAACGTCGAAACCGCGACCCAGGTCGTCACCGGCATCGGCGCAGGCTGCGAGCTGTCCGGCTGCTCCCTGGTCGGCGGCGAAACCGCTGAAATGCCTGGCATGTACGAAGGCGAAGACTACGATCTGGCCGGCTTCTGTGTTGGCGTCGTGGAAAAATCCGAAATCATCGACGGTTCCAAAGTCGCTGCCGGCGATGCCCTGCTCGCCCTGCCGTCTTCCGGCCCGCACTCCAACGGTTACTCGCTGATCCGCAAGATCATCGAAGTTTCCGGTGCCGACATCGAGAATACCCAGCTCGATGGCAAGCCGCTGACCGACCTGCTGATGGCCCCGACCCGCATCTACGTGAAGCCGCTGCTCAAGCTGATCAAGGAAACCGGCGCCGTCAAGGCCATGGCTCACATCACCGGTGGCGGTCTGCTGGACAACATCCCGCGCGTGCTGCCAAAAGGCGCTCAAGCGGTGGTTGACGTTGCAAGCTGGACCCGCCCGGCGGTGTTCGACTGGCTGCAAGAGAAAGGCAACGTCGACGAAAACGAAATGCACCGCGTGCTGAACTGCGGCGTGGGCATGGTCATCTGTGTGGCTCAAGAGCACGTTGAAGCCGCTCTGAAGGTGCTGCGCGAAGCCGGCGAGCAGCCTTGGGTCATCGGTCAGATCTCCACCGCTGCCGAAGGCGCGCCTTCGGTTGAACTGAAGAACCTCAAGGCACACTGATGCAAGAGCGGATGTCCCAGACCTGTGATGTGGTGGTGCTGTTGTCCGGCACCGGCAGTAACTTGCAGGCCTTGATCGACAGCACGCGGACCGGCGACAGCCCGGCCCGCATCGCTGCGGTGATTTCCAACCGCGCCGACGCCTACGGCCTGCAACGCGCCAGGGATGCGGGTATCGACACCCGCACCCTGGATCACAAGGCTTTCGATGGCCGCGAGGCCTTCGATGCCGCGCTGATCGAACTGATCGACGCGTTCAACCCCAAACTTGTGGTACTGGCCGGCTTCATGCGCATTCTCAGCGCTGACTTCGTGCGTCATTACCAGGGTCGCCTGCTCAACATCCATCCTTCGCTGCTACCCAAATACAAAGGGTTACACACTCATCAGCGAGCGCTGGAGGCTGGCGACGCTGAACACGGCTGCTCCGTGCACTTCGTCACTGAGGAACTCGATGGCGGACCACTGGTCGTACAGGCAGTAATACCGGTAGAGTTGCAGGACTCGCCACAGAGTCTGGCGCAGCGGGTCCATATTCAGGAACACCTGATCTACCCGATGGCCGTACGCTGGTTTGCCGAAGGCCGGTTATCACTCGGCGATCAAGGTGCTTTACTGGATGGACAGTTACTCGCGGCCAGCGGCCACTTGATTCGAACCTAGGAGATTTTATGCGTCGTGCCCTGCTCTTCGCTTGCGCTCTGCTCGCCGTGCCCTTCGCACAGGCTGCAGACCTTCAACCGTTCTCCGCCAGTTATACGGCCGACTGGAAGCAGCTGCCCATGAGCGGCACCGCCGAACGCAGCCTGACCCAAGAAGCCAATGGCGTCTGGAAGCTCAGCTTCAAGGCTTCGATGATGATCGCGAGTCTGTCTGAAGAAAGTACCCTGACTGTCGACAAGGACACCTTGCTGCCACAGTCCTACCACTTCGAACGTGGCGGCCTGGGCAAAGCCAAAAAGGCGGACCTGGACTTCGACTGGACCGCCAAAAAGGTTACCGGCACCGACCGTGGCGACGCGGTCAACATCCCGCTCAACCGCGGCATGGTCGACAAATCTACCTATCAGTTGGCTCTGCAGCATGACGTGGCCGCCGGCAAAAAAAGCATGAGCTATCAGGTGGTCGATGATGGCGAAGTCGATACCTATGACTTCCGCGTGCTGGGCTCGGAAAAAGTCGATACCAAGGCTGGCCAGATCGACGCGATCAAGGTTGAGCGCGTGCGCGACCCGACACAAAGCAAACGCACCACCGTGCTGTGGTTCGCCAAGGATTGGGACTACCTGCTGGTTCGCCTGCAACAGGTCGAAACCGACGGCAAGGAGTACAACATCATGCTCCTGGACGGCAAGGTCAACGGCAAGACTGTCAAAGGAAGCTGATCCACATCGACACTAAGAAGCCTCGCAAACGCGGGGCTTTTTTTGATTCAAAGGATCGCAGCCTCGTTTCACTCGACAGCTCCTACATGGACTATGAGTTTCATGTAGGAGCTGTCGAGTGAAACGAGGCTGCGATCTTTGATCTTTCCCGGAACGCACAAAGGAAGCAATGCTCTATACCTTCAAGGTTCTTTTTGATCGAATGACCATTCCTACTGCTGCGAGGTTCTCCATGACTGTCACCGTCAACACCGTCTCCGCCGAAGGTTTTCGTCACAGCGTGCAAATCGATGATCACGAACTCTTTGCCGACGTGCCCTCCACTGCTGGCGGTGAAGGCTCGGCACCGGAGCCACACGATTACTTTGATGCCGCACTGGGCGCCTGCAAAGCCCTGACCCTGAAGCTATATGCTAAGAAGAAGGACATCCCGCTGACCGGTGTCGGCGTCGAGGTCAAACGCGACAACAGCCAGGAGCAGAAGGGAAAATACGCGTTGCACGTCAAACTGACCCTCAAAGGTGTACTCACCGACGCGCAGCGTGACGAGCTGCATCGTGTGGCCGACCGTTGCCCGATTCACAAGTTGATGACCACGAGCGAAGTCAGCATCGAAACCCACCTGTCCGAAGGTGCGTTCAGTCAATAGCGGCAAGGGCAGCGCAAGCGGGTTATGCTCGACCGCATCACCCGCTCAGCCTGGAACGCACCATGAACACTCCGCTCGTGATCCGCCCCCGCGCCGAAGATGTCGAAGGCCAGCCGATTCTTCGCCCGTTGCCGTCAGCCAAATGCCGCAATGTCGGGCCCTTCGTGTTTTTTGACCACATGCTGGAAACCCGCTACGTCGCGGGAGAAGGCATGAACATCCGCCAGCATCCGCACATTGGTTTGTCCACGCTCACCTACCTATTTGAGGGTCAACTCCAGCACAAGGACAGCCTCGGTTCGGACCAGGTGGTCAATGCAGGAGATGTCAGCTGGATGACCGCCGGCAGCGCCATCGCCCACGTCGAGCGCACGCCCGCCCCCCTTAAAGAAAGCGGCTTCACAATGCACGGCTTGCAGATTTGGCTGGCCTCGCCCAAGGGCCATGAGCACGGTCCGGGCCATTACAGCCACCACCCTGCGTCTACGCTTCCGGTCAGTGAAAACCTTGGCGTGAAGATCCGCATGATTGCCGGTTCAGGCTTTTGCCTGGAGTCGCCGGTGCCGGTGCTTTCTCCTACGCTGTACGCGGAATTGAACCTGCAGACGGCGACGACCTTGCTGATTCCCACCGAGCATGAAGAACGCGCGCTGTATCTGCTCAGTGGCGAAGCACAACTGGATGGCGAACCGATTGAGCCGCACTCCCTGGTGGTGCTGCCTGTCGGTGAAGAGATGACGTTGTTCGCCGAGAGCGATTGTCATGCGGTGTTGTTCGGCGGAGCACCGCTGGACGGTCCGCGCCGGATCAACTGGAATTTTGTCGCGAGCGATCCGGCATTGATCGACGAAGCGCGTCGACGCTGGGCGGCTGGGGATTGGCCGACGGTGCCGGGGGAAGTTGAGCGGATTGAGTTGCCTTAAGATCGTCTTTGCCAATTACATCGCCTTCGCGAGCAAGCCCGCTCCCACATTTGACCGAGTCGGCCGCAGAAACCTGCAACCACCGACGCAATTCCCTGTGGGAGCGGGCTTGCTCGCGAAGAGGCCGGCACCAACACCGACCCTGTCAAGGCACAATGATCAGCCCTTGAACACTTCATCCAGCAAGTTGTGCATCGAAGTGAATGCCCGGGCGGCTACCTTCGCGTCGTACATCATCATCCCGGCACTTTGGCGTGCGGATCAGTGAACGAGTGGAACGCACCGCCGTAACTGAGCAGCTGCCAATCCACGCCGGCGGCATTCATTTCATCTTCAAAAGCTGGCAATTGCTCTTTAGGCACCAATGGATCGGAAGCGCCGTGGAGCACCAGTACCGAGCCCTTGATGTTTTTCGCATCGCTGGCATTCGGGGTATCGAGAGTCCCGTGGAACGAGACCGCAGCTTTCAACGGTGCACCGGTACGAGCAAGCTCCAGCGCGCAACAACCGCCAAAGCAGAAACCGAAGGTCGCCAGTTTCGAAGTATCGACCGCCGCCTCACCCTGCTTCTGCAACTGTTCGAACGCCACCTGCATGCGCTTGCGCAGCAATGCACGGTCATTCTTCAGCGGCATCATCGCCGCGCCCG
Source organism: Pseudomonas sp. ERMR1:02 (assembly GCF_002277815.1). GTDB lineage: Bacteria > Pseudomonadota > Gammaproteobacteria > Pseudomonadales > Pseudomonadaceae > Aquipseudomonas. The sequence goes on along the minus strand of NZ_NKJI01000016.1, from coordinate 71,060 downwards.
CCTCGTCGTTATTCTGCGGACGGACCGACTGGCCGTAGAGATCCGCGATCAAAACCACGTAACCCTTGGCTGCCACCGATTTGGCGATTTCCTCGGCACCGGCGCCGACGCCCATCCAGTTCGGCGCCATCAACAAACCCGGACGCGTGCCCTTATGGTCGGCGTCGAAAGCAAGGCGGCTTTCGTAGGGCTGGCCATCAATCTGGTAAGCAACGGAACGTACAGTGATTTGGCTCATTTCAGACTCCTGATTTTTAAACACCAGAATGAAAAAACCCGCCGAAGCGGGCTTTTCTAAAACGCAGTTAAACCGACAGTTCAACCAATAGCTTGTTCAGCCGACGTACATACGCCGCCGGATCTTTCAAGCTGTCACCGGCCGCCAGAGCCGCCTGATCGAAGAGGATGTGCGACAGGTCACCGAAGCGCTCGTCGCTCTGCTCGTTGTCGAGCTTCTCGATCAGCGGGTGAGCCGGGTTGAATTCGAAGATCGGCTTCGAATCTGGAACCTTCTGACCGCTCGCTTCCAGAATCTGGCGCATTTGCAGACCCAGGTCCTGCTCGCCGATGGCCAGGATCGCCGGGGAATCGGTCAGGCGATGGGAAACCCGTACTTCAGCAACGGATTCGCCCAGCGCGGTTTTCAGACGCTCCACCAGACCTTCCTTGGACTTGGCGACTTCTTGCGCTGCCTTCTTGTCCTCTTCCGAGTCCAGGTTGCCCAGATCCAGATCACCGCGCGCCACGTCGACAAAGTTCTTGCCGTCGAAGTCGCTGAGGTAGCTCATCAGCCACTCGTCGATACGGTCGGTGAGCAGCAGCACTTCGATGCCTTTCTTGCGGAAGACTTCCAGGTGCGGGCTGTTTTTGACTTGGGCGTAGGTTTCGCCGGTCAGGTAGTAAATCTTGTCCTGACCTTCCTTGGCGCGAGCCAGGTATTCGGCCAGACCGACAATTTGCTCACCTTCGTCACCGCTGGTCGATGCGAAACGCAGCAGGCCGGCGATTTTCTCTTTGTTGGCGAAGTCTTCTGCCGGGCCTTCTTTCATGACCTGACCGAAGTTCTTCCAGAAGCCTTTGTATTGCTCGGGCTCGTTTTTCGCCAGTTTCTCCAGCATGTCCAGGACGCGCTTGGTCAGTGCCGACTTCATGGAGTCGATGATCGGGTCTTTCTGCAGGATTTCCCGCGACACATTCAGCGACAGGTCGTTGGAGTCGACCACACCTTTGATGAAGCGCAGATACAACGGCAGGAACGACTCGGCCTGGTCCATGACGAACACGCGCTGCACGTACAGCTTCAGGCCTTTCGGCGCTTCACGCTGGTACAGGTCGAAAGGCGCACGAGCCGGCAGATACAGCAGCGAGCTGTATTCCAGCTTGCCTTCGACCTTGTTGTGGCTCCAGCTCAGCGGGTTTTCGAAGTCGTGAGCGATGTGTTTGTAGAACTCCTGGTATTCCTCGTCCTTCACTTCAGTGCGAGGGCGAGTCCACAGGGCGCTGGCGCGGTTGACGGTTTCCCATTCAACGGCCGGCTTCTCTTCGCCTTCAACGGCTGCCACTTCTTTGGGCAACTCAATCGGCAAGGCGATGTGGTCGGAGTACTTCTTGATGATGTTACGCAGACGCCAGCCATCGGCGAATTCGTCTTCAGCAGCTTTAAGGTGCAGGACGATGCGAGTGCCGCGCTCGGCCTTGTCGGTGGTGGCGACTTCAAACTCACCCTCACCTTTGGACGACCAGTGCACGCCTTCGCTGGCCGGGCTACCGGCACGACGGCTGAACACGTCGACTTTATCGGCAACGATGAACGCGGAGTAGAAACCCACACCGAACTGACCGATCAGGTGAGAGTCTTTCTTCTGATCGCCCGACAGGTTTTTCATGAAGTCGGCGGTGCCGGACTTGGCGATGGTCCCCAGATGCGTGATCACATCTTCACGGCTCATGCCGATGCCGTTGTCTTCGAGAGTGACGGTTTTAGCGTCTTTGTCGAAGCTCACACGGATTTTGAGTTCGGCGCCACCTTCCAGCAGGTCAGGCTTGGACAAGGCTTCGAAACGTAATTTGTCTACAGCGTCAGAGGCGTTCGAGATCAATTCGCGAAGGAAAATTTCCTTGTTGGAATACAGCGAATGGATCATGAGGTGCAGCAGCTGCTTTACCTCGGTCTGGAAGCCCAGGGTTTCCTTTTGAGTTTCCACACTCATGGTCATCAAACTCCAATCAGATGGCATAAGCCGCGACCTAGAGGGTCGGCGGCGGGTTGTCATCAGAGTTGGGGGCTGAGTTCAGGATTTCAAGGGCTCATCGAGTTTGAAATGCGCCCGAGCGGTGGCAATGGGTTCACCTTCAGTGCTTTGCCACGCCGTAATCGCCACGTTGGCCACCCGGCGTCCCTGGCGGCACACCTGGCATCGGGCCCAGGTATCGCGAAATTGTCCGGCACGCAGGTAATCAAGGGAAAAGTCGATAATCTTCGGCACGCCCTGCGAGCCCGTAGCGATAAGCAGGTGCAGCGCGGCCGACAGCTCCATGAAACCGGCAATCACGCCACCATGGATAGCGGGCAGCAAAGGGTTACCAATGTTGTCCTTGTTGGCCGGCAGACGAAACAGCAGTTCATCACCCACTCGCGAGCATTCGACACCGATCAGCGTGGCGTAGGGAATCAGCTGCAGCAATGAGGTGTAGTCGCCCTGCTCATGGGCCTGTCGCAATTGTTCCTGGAAACCGTCAGTCATTTCACACCTCCGGCGATCGCGCCACCAAATCCCTTGGTGCCCTTGATGCCCTTGCCCATGCGCATGAAGGTGCCCACGACATGAGCAATTGGCTGCTCTGGATCGTCCTGATAGGCAAAGCCGCGGGCAAAGATCACGTCAGTGGTCACCCGGTAGCATTGAGCGAAACCATAGACCTCCTTATGCGGCTCGGCGGCATGCATATAGTCGATGCGCAAGTCGAGGGTCGGACAGACTTCGAATTCAGGTAGTACGCAGAGCGTGGACATGCCACAGGCGGTGTCCATCAGTGTGGTCAGTGCGCCGCCATGGATGACCCCGGTACTCGGGTTTCCAACAATCTGTTGGCTATAGGGCAGAACCACTGTGAGGCCTTCGTTGCTGGCGCTGTGCACTCGCAAACCCAGTACCTGGCAATGGCGCAGTGCCGACATAAATCGTATTGCGCGCTCAAAAACGGGGTTTTCGTCCATCTGATAATAACTCTTGTTTAATAGTCGTGGAGTGCAGTGGCGGTCCCCGCAAAAGTTCCGCGTTAGAACAAACTTATATATCTGAATGATTTGAGGAACTTAACCATTGGGGCTGTGCTCGAAAGGCCATCAGATACTTTTCACCAGGAGAAACACCCCATGCGTAAGACTTTAGCTATTGCCTTGATGTTGACCGCGACCCTCGGTCTCGCTGCCTGCGGTAAAAAGTCCGAGGACAAAGCTCAAGAAGCCAACAAACATGCTGAGCAAGCTCAGCAAGACATGAGCAAAGCTCAGGATAAAGTGAACGACGCAGCGAAAGAAAACGCCGAAGCTGCCAAAGCTCAGGCTGAATCGAACGAAGCAGCTGCAAAGGAAGCACCTAAAAACTAAAACAGTTTTTAGCGTGATCGAAGAGAACCCGCCGAGTGCGGGTTTTCTTTTGTCTCTATTTTTATTTGCCAATTTCCGTTAGAGCAAAATCGTTCGAAAAATCGGACTAATCATCAACAATAAAGTACAGACTAATCCCACCAGCCAAACCAGACTGCGCTGCCAGGCCAGATCCTTCCAGTAACACACCAAATAGATAACCCGGGCGATCACGAACATGATCGCCAGCAAGTCGATGAGCCATCCCGCCGTCTGCGTGGTATGCGCCATCAACACACCCACCGCAAACAATATGAACGCTTCGAAACAATTCTGATGTGCCGCTACCGCACGGGCACCCAACCCGGTGAGTTGCGCCTGCTGTTGGCGCGGCAGGTGATTGTTGTAACCACCCTGCTCTTTCATGGCCGTGGTCACGGGCATACGCGCCACGTAAATCAGCACGGCACTGATAAACACACACCAGAATGGAATACTCATCAAGCGGCCTCTTTAATCACCTCGGGCAATGGCGCCTCTGTAGGTGTATAGACCATCACGTCGAGAACGTCGGAATGAAACTCGCGGCGGTACAACACGAACACCACGCCGGCACTCATTAACATGAACAACCAGGGGCTGACGAACCAGGCCAGCATGGTCATACCGAAGTAATAAGAGCGTAGGCCAAAGTTGAACTGGTTGGCAGCCATGGAGATGACGCGTGCAGCTCTGGCGGCAAAGGCTTTGCGCTCCTGCTCGGACACATGACGCTCACCGATCATCGGCGCCGAGCCCACCAGAATGGCGGCGAAGTTGTACTGGCGCATACACCAGCTGAAGGTAAAGAACGCATAGACGAACACCAGCGCCAGGCACAGCAACTTGATCTCCGACATCCCTTGGGATGCCTGTTGCACCATCGGAATGTCCGCCAGCAACGACACCGCCCTTTCGGACGCCCCGAGTACCGTAAGAATGCCGGCCAGGATAATCAGGGTACTGGAGGCAAAGAACGACGCATTGCGCTCAAGGTTGCCGATCACACTGGCGTCGGCAATGCGGTTGTCACGCAGCAGCATGCGGCGCATCCAGTCTTCACGGTAAAGATGCAGAACGCTGGCCAGGCACGCGGTGTCGCGGCCCTTCCAGCTCGCATAGCGGGTGTAACCGCCCCAGCAGATGACGAACCAGAGCGCGGCGAGGAAGTGGATCAGATTGGCTTGGATGAACGACATGCAGGTCCTTGTGAAACGTGGGTGATGGTAAAACCCCGTAGGAGCGAGGCTTGCCCGCGAAAGCTGTGTGTCAGTCGACAAATATGTCAAATGGTATATCGCCTTCGCGGGCAAGCCTCGCTCCTATAAGGCAATGGTTCGACGTTAGCTCAAGGGAAAAGACACTGCATCGAGCGCATAAAAAATGCCCCGTATCGATTGATACGGGGCATTTCTGTTGTTGCTCAAAGGCCCGCTTGTGACGGGCCAGTGAAGCTTAAGCCAGCGCTTCGGCGCGCTTGCCCAGCAAACGATCGCATACCACGGCGACCACCAGGGTCATTACCGAAGGCACCAGCCATGCCAGTCCCTGCTCGCTCAGCGGCAAGTGCGCCAGTTGCGTTGGCATCCAGTCCGCCAGACCGGCCCCTTTGAGGGCATCGATCAGACCAAAGATGAACGACACCAGCATCACCGGACCCACGATGCGGCCCTGCTCATGCCAGAAGTCCTTGCAGAAGCTCAGGGCTACCAGGGCGATGCATGGCGGGTAGATCGCGGTCAGTACCGGGATCGAGAACGCGATCAGCTTGGTGAGGCCCAGGTTGGACACCAGCAGGGAGAAGGCAGCGAGGATAATCACCAGGGTCTTGTACGACAGTGGCAGTACACGACTGAAGTACTCGGCGCAGGCGCAGGTCAGGCCAACCGCGGTCACCAGGCACGCCAGGGAAATCAGCACCGCAAGGAAACCGCTGCCCAGGGAACCGAAGGTGTGCTGCACATAGGCGTGCAACACCGCTGCGCCGTTGGTCGCGCCGACGGCCACTTCATGGCTGCCCGAACCGAGACGAAACAGGCTGATATACACCAGAGCCAGGCCTACACCGGCGATCAAACCGGCAATGATCGCGTATCGGGTGATCAGCGCCGGCGATTCGACGCCGCGGGAGCGGATGGCGTTGACGATAACGATGCCGAACACCAGCGCACCAAGGGTATCCATGGTCAGGTAACCATTGATGAAACCCTGTGAGAACGGTGCCGCGACATATTCAGGCGTTGCCTGACCAATATCACCCGCTGGCAATGCGAATGCCGCGATGCCGAGTGCAGCCAAGGCAATAATCTTCAAAGGTGCAAGGAAACGTCCTACGGTATCCAGCAGACGGCCCGGATACAGCGAAATGAAGAACACCAGCAGGAAATACACCGAGCTGTAGAGAAACAGCGCCAGCGGACTTTCGCCGGTCAGGGGTGCCAGACCCACTTCGAAAGACACGGTAGCCGTGCGCGGTGTGGCAAACAGAGGACCAACGGCGAGGTAGCACGCGGCGGCGAGCAGGCCACCGGCAAGCTTACCGATCGGGCTGCTCAATGCATCCATGGCGCCACCGACCTTGGCCAGCGCTACAACGGTGATCACCGGCAGACCCACCGCCGTAACCAGAAAGCCCAGCGCCGCCATCCAGACGTTAGGCCCGGACTGCAAACCGACGATAGGCGGGAAGATGATATTGCCGGCCCCGACGAACAGGGCAAACGTCATAAAACCAAGTGCCAGGATGTCCTGACCTTTCAACACTTTCATTTAGGAAATACCACACTACTGAATCGGAATTTAGAGAGGGGTTTCCCTTATGGGTGAGGGAAATGCTGTCGGTCCGTATAAGACCGACCCGCTTAGCGCGTCGCTGCCTTGTGGGCGGCGGGTGCAAAAATGGCGGCTAGCCTAACGAATTTGGCCGCGAAACGCACTGTTAGAGGGCGAACATTCCGATCTGCGACATTTTCGTGTCGTGTTTTCATACGGAACATTCCTCCACTACGGTCCCTGCAGGGGCTGGCTTGTCGGGTCGCCGCATCGCAGCGAAGGCAGTGTGTCTGACACACCGTGTCGCCTGATTCGCCAGCAAGCCGGCTCCTACAAGCACAAAGGCCACCCGAAGGTGGCCTTTGTTTGGTAAAGCGTCAGCTAAGCGCGAAGCTTACTTGACAGCCCAACCAGTCAGCTCGGCCAGGGCCTTGCCGATGTCTGCCAGCGAACGCACGGTTTTAACGCCTGCGTCTTGCAAAGCAGCGAATTTCTCGTCTGCAGTGCCTTTGCCGCCAGAGATGATTGCGCCAGCATGGCCCATGCGCTTGCCCGGAGGAGCAGTCACACCAGCGATGTAGGAAACAACCGGCTTGGTCACGTGTGCCTTGATGTAGGCAGCCGCTTCTTCTTCAGCCGAACCGCCGATCTCGCCGATCATCACGATCGCTTCGGTCTTCGGGTCTTCCTGGAACAGCTTCAGGATGTCGATGAAGTTCGAACCCGGGATCGGGTCACCGCCGATGCCGACGCAAGTCGACTGACCGAAACCGGCGTCAGTAGTCTGCTTAACAGCTTCGTAGGTCAAGGTGCCGGAACGGGAAACGATACCGACCTTGCCTGGCAAGTGAATGTGACCTGGCATGATGCCGATCTTGCATTCGCCTGGAGTGATCACGCCTGGGCAGTTAGGGCCGATCAGGACAATGCCCAACTCGTCGCAAACTACTTTGGCATCCAGCATGTCCAGGGTAGGAATGCCTTCGGTGATGCACACGATCAGCTTGATGCCGCCGAAAGCAGCTTCCAGGATCGAGTCCTTGCAGAAAGGAGCCGGAACGTAGATCACGCTGGCGGTGGCGCCAGTGGCAGCTACGGCGTCTTTCACGGTGTTGAACACTGGCAGACCCAGGTGCTCGGTGCCGCCTTTGCCTGGAGTTACACCACCAACCATCTTGGTGCCGTACTCGATGGCTTGCTGGGTGTGGAAACTACCTTGCGAACCGGTAATACCCTGGCAGATAACTTTGGTGTCTTTATTGATCAGGACGCTCATTATTTGCCCTCCGCAGCTTTGACAACTTGTTGAGCAGCGTCGGTCAGGCTGGTAGCAGCGATGATGTTCAAACCGCTTTCTGCCAGTACTTTAGCGCCCAGCTCAGCGTTGTTGCCTTCAAGGCGAACAACAACCGGGATTTTCACGCCGACTTCTTTCACAGCGCCAATGATGCCTTCGGCAATCATGTCGCAACGAACGATGCCGCCGAAGATGTTGACCAATACTGCAGCGACGTTAGTGTCGGACAGGATGATCTTGAACGCTTCGGTAACGCGTTCTTTGGTAGCACCGCCGCCTACGTCGAGGAAGTTGGCTGGTTTGCCGCCATGCAGGTTGACGATGTCCATGGTACCCATGGCCAGGCCAGCACCGTTGACCATGCAACCGATGTTGCCTTCCAGCGCTACGTAGTTCAGTTCGAACTTGGCAGCGTGCGCTTCGCGCGGATCGTCTTGCGACGGATCGTGGAAAGTCTTCAGCTTAGGCTGACGGTACATGGCGTTGGCGTCGATGTTGATCTTGGCGTCCAGGCAGTGCAGATCGCCGTCAGCCTTGATCACCAGCGGGTTCACTTCCAGCAGAGCCAGGTCGTGATCCTTGAACAGCTTGGCCAGACCTACGAAGATCTTGGCGAACTGAGCAACTTGCTTGCCTTCCAGACCCAGCTGGAATGCCAGCTCGCGACCCTGGAATGGCTGAGCGCCAACCAGTGGATCGATAGTGGCCTTGAGGATTTTCTCAGGGGTGTCGTGAGCGATTTTCTCGATGTCCACGCCACCTTCGGTGGAAGCCATGAACACGATGCGACGGCTCGAACGGTCAACGACAGCGCCCAGGTACAGCTCTTTAGCGATATCAGTGCACGATTCAACCAGGATCTTGGTGACTGGCTGACCATTGGCATCAGTCTGGTAAGTCACCAGACGCTTGCCCAACCACTGTTGAGCAAATGCTTTGGCGTCTTCTTTGCTGCGAACCAGCTTAACGCCGCCCGCTTTACCGCGACCACCGGCGTGGACCTGGGCTTTGACAACCCACTCGGTGCCGCCGATTTTGTCGCAAGCTTCTGCTGCTGCTTCCGGGGTGTCTACGGCGAAACCCTGGGATACTGGCAGGCCGTACTCAGCGAACAGCTGCTTACCCTGATACTCGTGAAGATTCATGCTTATTACCGTCTTCGTTAGGTACTGCGCATTCGGTGCTGCACTTGTTCAAGTGCCGCACCACCTGTGACTGCTGCTCGCGTAGCCTTTCCGGACAACCGGTGCAGCTACGCAAGGCTGCGTCCAGCGGATATTCCGCGGTGAGTCTTGCATGCAAGGCTCACGACGGGCCATTCCGCCGTGGTTTCTTATTGTCTTAACGCTTCTTGCGGTTGGCAATGTGGATGGCGCCGCCATTCACAGCCAAAGCTGCTTCGTGCAAAGCTTCAGACAGGGTCGGATGGGAGAAAACCATCATGCCCAAGTCTTCAGCGCTGGTGCCGAATTCCATACCGATCGCGCCCTGCTGAACCAGTTCTGCAGCACTTGGGCCAATCACGTGGACGCCCAATACGCGGTCTGTCTTGGCATCTGCGATGACCTTGACGAAACCACCGGTATCGTTGGCAGCCATGGCACGGCCAGAGGCTGCGAACGGGAAGGTGCCGACGTTAACTTCTACGCCTTCAGCTTTCAAGGCCTGCTCGGTTTTACCGACCCACGCGATTTCCGGGTGAGTATAAATAACCGAAGGGATCAGATCATAGTTCATCTGAGCCTTGTGGCCCTTGATGCGCTCGACAACCATGATGCCCTCTTCCGACGCCTTGTGCGCCAGCATCATGCCGCGAACCACGTCACCGATGGCGTAAACGCCCGGTACAGCGGTGGCGCAATGGTCGTCGACGTGCACGAAACCGCGCTCGTCCAGAACCACGCCGCAATCAGCAGCCAGCAGATCAGTGGTCACCGGACGGCGACCAACGGCAACGATCAGCTTGTCGAAAGTGATGGTCTGTTCGCCGTTGGCATCGGTGTAGTTCACAACGACTTCGTCGCCGTTCACTTTGGAACCGGTAACGCGAGCACCCAGCTTGATGTCCAGACCCTGTTTGGTCAGGGTTTTCAGCGCTTCCTTGGAAACAGCTGCGTCGGCTGCCATCAGGAATGTGTCCAGGGCTTCCAGGACAGTCACTTCTGCACCCAGACGCGACCACACCGAACCCAGTTCCAGACCGATCACGCCAGCGCCGATCACGCCCAGACGTTTAGGAACGGATTGGAATTCCAGGGCGCCGGTGGAGTCGACGATCACATTCTGGTCGACCGGAGCCGGTGGAATGTCGATCGGGCGCGAACCTGGAGCCAGGATCACGTTTTCGGCTTCGATCACTTCAACCGAACCGTCAGGCTTGGTGACTTCGACTTTCTTGCCGGCCAGCAGTTTGCCGTGGCCCTGGATCGAAGTAACACCGTTAGCCTTGAACAGTGTGGCAACGCCGGAGGTCAGACCTTTGACGATGGTGGCTTTACGACCAACCATTGCCGACACGTCCATGGTCACGCCGGCGTGGTTGATACCGTGAATAGCGAAACCTTCTTTCGCTTCCTTGTATTTCCAGGAGCTGTCCAGCAGCGCCTTGGATGGAATGCAGCCGACGTTCAGGCAAGTGCCGCCAAGGGCCAGTTTGCCCTCGCCATCGGTGTACTTCTCGATGCAGGCAGTCGAAAGACCAAGCTGTGCAGCCTTGATGGCCGCTACGTAGCCACCAGGGCCCGCGCCGATCACTACTACGTCAAATTTCTGAGTCATAAAAGGTTCCCTTTTAGCAACAAGCTACAAGCCGCAAGCTGCAAGCCTGAAACCCACCCGCTCTCGAGCATGGGGCTTTCAGCTTGCAGCCTGCCGCTGCTTTTTAGATATCCAGAAGAAGACGAGCCGGATCTTCCAGCAAGTTCTTGATAGTCACCAGGAAGGTCACAGCTTCTTTGCCATCGATCAGACGGTGATCGTAGGACAGTGCCAGGTACATCATCGGACGGATAACGACCTGGCCGTTGATTGCCATAGGACGCTGGATGATGTTGTGCATGCCCAGAATCGCAGCCTGCGGCGGGTTGACGATCGGAGTCGACATCATCGAACCGAAAGTACCACCGTTGGTGATGGTGAACGTACCGCCGGTCATTTCGTCCATCGACAGTTTGCCGTCACGGGCTTTCTTGCCGAAAGTGGCGATGCCGCCTTCGATCTCAGCCAGGCTCATCAGTTCGGCGTTACGCAGAACTGGCACAACCAGACCGCGGTCGCTGGAAACAGCTACACCGACGTCAGCGTAGCCGTGGTAAACGATGTCTGCGCCGTCGATCGAAGCGTTGACAGCCGGGAAGCGTTTCAGTGCTTCGGTGGCCGCTTTCACGAAGAACGACATGAAGCCCAGGCGCACGCCGTTGTGGGACTTCTCGAACAGATCCTTGTACTTCGAACGCAGAGCCATGACTTCGGTCATGTCGACTTCGTTGAAAGTGGTCAGCATTGCCATGTTCGATTGAGCTTCTACCAGGCGCTTGGCCACGGTAGCGCGAACGCGGGTCATCGGAACGCGCTTCTCGATGCGGTCGCCAGCAGCGAACACCGGAGCAGCAGCGGCAGGTGCAGCGGCCTTGGCAGGGGCGGCAGCCGGAGCGGCTTTCTTGGCGGCAACAGCTGCAACCACGTCTTCCTTGGTCACACGACCACCTTTGCCAGTACCGGCAACGGAAGCAATGTTGATACCGTTTTCTTCAGCCAACTTGCGAGCAGCCGGTGCAGCAACCGGATCGTCTTCGCCTTCGGCGGCAGGGGCAGCAGCTTGAGCAGCGGTGGCCGGAGCAGCAGCGGCTGGAGCGGCAGCAGCGCCGCCCTCAACGATCGAGCCCAGTACTTCGTCGGACAGAACGGTGTCGCCTTCGTTCTTGACGATAGCGCCCAGCACGCCGTCAGCGGTCGCCAACACTTCCAATACGACTTTGTCAGTTTCGATGTCGACGATCAGTTCGTCACGCTTGACGGCGTCGCCCGGCTGTTTGTGCCAGGTGGCAACGGTGCCATCGGCAACCGATTCCGGGAAAGTGGGGGCTTTGATTTCGATAGCCATTATCTGTGGGTCCTTAAATTCGGTTTCTGGTGCGCGAAGGCGTTAAACGGTAAAAGCGTCTTGCAGCAGTTTTTCCTGCTGCTCGGCGTGCATCGATGCGTAACCGCATGCAGGTGCAGCAGAAGCCTCACGGCCCGCGTACTCGAGTACGAGAGACTTGTTGAGATTGCTGATACTGCGACGCATGTGGTGTTGACTGCAGTACCAAGCACCCTGGTTCATCGGCTCTTCCTGGCACCAGACCGCATATTTGGCGTTGGTGTAAGGAGCCAGGACTTCTTTCAAGTCGTCCTCAGGGAATGGGTACAGCTGCTCAAGACGCACGATTGCGATGTCGTCACGGCCTTCGGCACGGCGTTTTTCCAGCAGGTCGTAGTAGACCTTGCCGCTACACAGAACAACGCGCTCGACCTTTTGCGGGTCTTGGGCATCGATTTCCGCAATAACGGTCTGGAACGAACCTTCGGCCAGATCTTCCAGAGTCGAGATTGCCAGTTTGTGACGCAGCAGCGACTTCGGAGTCAGAACGATCAATGGCTTGCGCAGCGGGCGAATCACCTGACGACGCAGCAAATGGTAGATCTGAGCAGGCGTAGTCGGCACGGCTACCTGAATGTTGTGCTCGGCGCACAGCTGCAGGTAACGCTCCAGACGGGCCGAGGAGTGCTCTGGCCCCTGACCTTCATAACCGTGAGGCAGCAGCATGGTCAGACCGCACAGACGGCCCCACTTGTGCTCGCCACTGGTGATGAATTGGTCGATAACCACCTGGGCACCGTTGGCGAAATCGCCGAACTGGGCTTCCCAGATAACCAGCGCTTCAGGCGTGGTGGTCGAGTAGCCGTATTCGAACGCCAGTACGGCTTCTTCGGACAGGAACGAATCGTACATGTCGAAACGTGGCTGGCCGTCGTACAGGTTTTGCAGCGGGATGTAGGTGCCCGCGTCTTTCTGGTTGTGCAACACAGCATGACGGTGCGAGAACGTACCGCGGCCGATGTCCTGACCAGTCATGCGGATCGGGTGACCTTCGAACGCCAGGGTCGCGTACGCCATGGTTTCGGCATAACCCCAGTTGATCGGCAGGCCGCCGGCTTGCATCTTCTGACGGTCTTCGTAGATCTTGGCAACCTGGCGTTGTACGACGAAGCCGTCCGGAATTTCCAGCAGCTTGGCCGACAGTTCCTGCAAGGTTTTCAGGTCGAAGCGCGTGTCGTGCCGTGCAGTCCAGGCGTGGCCCAGATACGGACGCCAGTCCACGAACAACTCTTTGTTCGGCTCTTTGACCAGGCTTTTCACTACGTGCAGACCGTTGTCCAGCGCATTGCGATATTCATCGATCTTCGCCTGAACACGCTCTGCGTCCAGCACACCGCTTTGCGTCAGACGATCGGCATACAGCTCACGGGTAGTGCGCTGCTTGGCGATCTGCTGATACATCAGAGGCTGGGTGCCACTTGGCTCGTCGGCCTCGTTGTGGCCGCGACGACGGTAGCAGAACATGTCGATCACCACATCGCGCTTGAACTGCATGCGGTAGTCGATTGCCAGCTGGGTCACGAACAATACGGCTTCCGGATCATCGCCATTCACATGGAGGATCGGCGCCTGGATCATTTTCGCAACGTCGGTCGCGTACTCGGTGGAGCGAGCGTCCAGCGGATTGCTGATGGTGAAACCGACCTGGTTGTTGATCACGATGTGCACGGTGCCGCCGGTCTTGAAACCGCGGGTCTGCGACATCTGGAAGGTTTCCATGACCACACCCTGACCTGCGACTGCAGCGTCACCGTGGATGGAAATCGGCAGAACCTTTTCACCGGTAGGGTCGTTACGACGATCCTGGCGGGCGCGGACCGAACCCTCGACCACTGGAGAAACGATTTCCAGGTGAGACGGGTTGAAGGCCATGGCCAGGTGAACTTCACCGCCGGTGGTCATGACGTTGGACGAGAAGCCCTGGTGGTATTTAACGTCACCGGAACCCAGCTCGACCTTCTTCTTGCCTTCGAACTCGTCGAACAGATCGCGCGGATTCTTGCCGAAGGTGTTGACCAGTACGTTCAGACGGCCACGGTGGGCCATGCCGATAACGATTTCCTTGGTGCCGTAGGAACCGGAACGCTGGATCAGCTCGTCGAGCATCGGAATCAGGCTCTCGCCGCCTTCCAGACCAAAACGCTTGGTACCCGGATATTTGGTACCCAGGTATTTTTCCAGGCCTTCGCCGGCAGTGACGCGCTCAAGCAGGTGGCCTTTGATGTCCGCGGAATACGTCGGACGGCCACGCACGCTTTCCAGACGCTGCTGAAACCACTGGCGCTGCTCGGAATCGGTGATATGCGTAAATTCAGCGCCGATGGTGCGGCAATATGTCTGCTGCAACGCTTCGTGAATTTCGCGTAGGCTCGCTTCCTCTTTGCCGATGAACAGGTCGCCGGCACGGAAGGTCGTATCAAGATCGGCATTGGTCAAGCCGTAATGATTGATCGACAGGTCTGCAGGTGCAGGACGCTGCCACAGTCCCAGCGGGTCAAGCTGGGCTGCCTGGTGGCCACGCATACGGTAGGCCTGGATCAATCGCAGCACTTCAACTTGCTTCTTCTCGTGCTCACTGCTCACGCTGCCGGCGGAAACCGGTTGAGCGCGGCGCTGGTTCTTTGCCAGCAAGACGAAATGATCGCGAATTGTAGAGTGCGAAACATCGGTGGCAGAGTTGCCGTCAGCAGGCAACTTCTGGAAGTAGGTGCGCCACTCTTCTGGCACAGCGTTAGGGTCGTGCAGGTAGAGCTCGTAGAGCTCTTCCACATAGGCAGCGTTACTACCGGATAGGTAGGCGCTGTTCCACATGCGCTGCATCACGCTTTCTTGCATGCTTGGTCACCCTCGGTTAGGGGAACACCACCGGCGTCGACACCGAGCAAACTTGCAGAAGTCCGAATGCAGCGACTAAAACAAGCCACCTAGGATCACGCTGATAGTCCGGGTACCAGCCCGGATGCCCCTGCTTGTCTCATTTCTTCAAAATAAGAGCCGCAGCTTTATGGGCTGCTGCTCAGGTTAAAACTACGGCGCCGGTTGAAGCCTGCGCCGTAGCATCTACAGGTACAGCAGTCCTACGGGTACAGCAGCTGAATCACACACCGCTCGAAAGCAGCATGTTACGAATGTGACCGATGGCCTTAGTCGGGTTCAGGCCCTTCGGACAAACGTTGACGCAGTTCATGATCCCGCGGCAGCGGAATACGCTGAACGGGTCATCCAGCGAAGCCAGACGCTCGGAGGTCTTGGTATCGCGGCTGTCTGCCAGGAAGCGGTACGCTTGCAGCAGAGCAGCTGGACCCAGGAACTTGTCCGGGTTCCACCAGAAGGACGGGCAAGAGGTCGAGCAGCAAGCGCACAGGATGCACTCGTACAGACCGTCGAGCTTTTCACGCTCTTCCGGGGACTGCAGACGCTCGATGGCCGGAGCCGGCGTGTCGTTCTGCAGGAATGGCTTAACCTTCTCGTATTGCTTGTAGAAGATGCTCATATCGACGACCAGGTCACGGATAACCGGCAAACCTGGCAGAGGACGAACGATCAGCTTGTTACCTTTGACAACGGCAGACAGTGGCGTAACGCACGCCAGGCCGTTCTTGCCGTTGATGTTCATGCCGTCGGAACCGCAAACGCCTTCACGGCAGGAGCGACGATAGGAGAAACCCTCGTCCTGCTCTTTGATCAGCGCGAGCACGTCCAGCACCATCAGGTCTTTACCACCGGTATCAACCTGGAATTCCTGCATGAACGGCGCAGCGTCCTGATCAGGGTTGTAACGATAAACACTGACTTGCAACATGGCGGCCACCCTTAGTAAGTCCGAATCTTGGGTTCAAACGTCGGAACTGTCTTCGGCGAGAAGTTCACGGCACGCTTGGAAACGCGCTTCTCACCCGGGAAGAACAGGGTGTGGCACAGCCAGTTTTCGTCGTCACGGTCTTCGAAGTCTTCACGGGCGTGAGCGCCACGGGACTCTTTACGTACTTCGGCAGCGATGGCAGTAGCTTCAGCCACTTCCAGCAGGTTTTGCAGTTCCAGAGCTTCGATACGCGCAGTGTTGAACGCCTGCGACTTGTCGTTGATCTTGACGTTGGCGATGCGCTTGCGCAGATCAGCCAGCTGGGCAATACCCTTCTGCATGTATTCGCCGGTACGGAATACGCCGAAGTAGTTCTGCATGCAGCTTTGCAGCTCGCGACGCAGGGTTGCCACGTCTTCGCCATCGGTACGCTCGTTCAGAGCGGACAGACGCGACAGGGCCGCATTGATGTCGGCGTCGGTGGCTTCGTCGTATTCGATGCCATCGCTCAGCGCTTTTTCCAGGTGCAGACCAGCCGCACGACCGAAGACCACCAGGTCGAGCAACGAGTTGCCGCCCAGACGGTTTGCACCGTGAACCGATACGCAAGCCACTTCGCCCACCGCGAACAGACCATGAATGATCTCGTCCACGCCTTCGGCGTTCTGGGTGATCGCCTGACCATGAATGTTGGTCGGAACGCCGCCCATCATATAGTGGCAAGTCGGAACAACCGGAACCGGAGCAACAACCGGGTCAACGTGTGCAAAAGTTTTCGACAGTTCGCAGATGCCTGGCAGTCGACTGTGCAGCACTTCTTCGCCCAAATGGTCGAGTTTGAGCATTACGTGGTCGCCATTCGGACCGCAACCGTTGCCGGCAATGATCTCTTTAACCATCGAACGGGCAACAACGTCACGACCCGCCAGGTCTTTGGCGTTCGGAGCATAACGCTCCATGAAACGCTCGCCGTGCTTGTTGATCAGGTATCCACCCTCACCACGGCAACCTTCGGTCACCAGTACACCGGCGCCGGCGATGCCGGTCGGGTGGAACTGCCACATTTCGATGTCTTGTACCGGTACGCCTGCACGCAGAGCCATGCCGACGCCGTCACCGGTGTTGATCAGGGCATTGGTGGTGGAAGCGTAGATACGACCGGCACCACCAGTCGCCAGGACAGTAGCCTTGGCGCGGATATAGCTGGTTTCACCGGTTTCGATGCAGATAGCGATTACGCCGACGAACGCGCCGTCCTGGTTTTTCACCAGATCAACAGCGTAGTACTCGTTCAGGAACACGGTGCCGGCTTTCAGGTTGCCCTGATAAAGGGTATGCAGCAGCGCGTGACCGGTACGGTCGGAAGCGGCGCAAGTACGGGCAGCCTGCCCGCCTTTACCGTAATCCTTCGACTGACCGCCGAATGGACGCTGGTAGATACGACCTTGTTCGGTACGGGAGAACGGCATACCCATGTGGTCCAGCTCGTATACCGCAGCCGGGCCTTCCTGACACATGTATTCGATAGCGTCCTGGTCACCGATATAGTCAGAACCCTTGACGGTATCGTACATGTGCCAGCGCCAGTCATCGTTCGGATCGGCCGACGCGATGGCGCAGGTGATGCCGCCCTGTGCCGACACAGTGTGCGAACGGGTCGGGAACACCTTGGTGATCACGGCGGTCTTGTGGCCGCCTTGCGCCAGTTGCAGCGCAGCGCGCATGCCGGCACCGCCGCCACCAATAATGATGGCGTCGAAAGAAATCGTTGGAATGTTAGCCATGAATCAGATACCCCAGAGAATCTGCACACCCCAGACGAAGTAAGCGAACATCGCAACGCCGCATACTGCCTGGAAAAGGAAACGTACTGCAGTCGCGGACTTGCCCAGCGCCATCGGCGTCAGGTAGTCGGTCGCGATGGTCCACATGCCGACCCAGGCGTGAGCGCCCAGGGCAACGAGGGCCAGCAGACTGAAGATACGCATCCCGTTGTGGGCGAACAGGCCATGCCATTGGACAAAGCCAATGCCCGGATTCGCTGCCAGGTATCCGATCAGGAAGATGAAATAAGCCGCGAGAACAACCGCAGATACACGCTGTGCCATCCAGTCATAGAGGCCCGAACGCGAAAGGTTCGTAACGCTGGTTACCATATCCAAACTCCTGCCAGAACGATCAACACCACGGAAACGGCGATGATAATTTTCGAGCCCAGGCGGCCGCCTTCCAGCGTCTCACCGACTCCCATATCCATGATCAAATGGCGCACACCGGCTACCAGGTGATACAGCAGAGCGGACAGGAGGCCCCATGCTACGAACTTGGCCAGAGGGCTGGTCAAGGTTGCCTTCACGTCGGCAAAGCCTTCCTCGGAACCCAGGGATTTGCCCAATGCATAAAGCATGAAGCCAAGGCCCAGGAAGAGGATGATGCCGGAAACACGGTGAAGAAACGACGTAACGCCGGTGATGGGGAGTTTGATGGTCCTTAGGTCTAGGTTTACAGGTCGTTGGCTTTTCACGGCTTTTTTCACACTGAAGAGCCCCTAACAATCAGGGCAAAGTTGTTGGGGAGTGCACTGGTCAGGTAACCACCACCCAGGGATGCGACCCCCAATAAAGCAGGCCCAAAAGCCCTTGGCGGTCGGTGGCCGAGTATAGACAGTTAGGCTACTAATGACAACGCAAACACCCACCCCAAATGGCGGATTGCACATCTCGTGTAAAAGGCGTAAATGGCAGGCAATTTCGAGAAAAAAGTCGGGTTAAAGCCTTCTGGAGCAGGACTTTAGGCAAATTGACATTCGAATTTATCTCACTATAGTGGTGCGGGCCCTGCGTGGGGGGTCTGTCTGATGATTTCAAGCATAAATAGGAGGCCACATGGCTGACAAAAAAGCGCAGTTGATCATCGAGGGCGCAGCCCCCGTCGAGCTGCCCATTTTAACCGGCACCGTTGGTCCCGACGTTATCGATGTTCGGGGCTTGACGGCCACGGGCCGTTTCACCTTTGACCCTGGTTTCATGTCGACCGCCTCATGCGAGTCGAAGATCACCTATATCGACGGCGACAACGGCATTCTGCTGCACCGCGGCTACCCGATCGAACAGCTGGCTGAAAAGTCGGACTACCTGGAAACCTGCTATCTGCTGCTCAACGGCGAATTGCCGACTGCAGACCAGAAGGCCCAGTTCGTCAGCACCGTCAAGAACCACACCATGGTTCACGAGCAGCTGAAAACCTTCTTCAACGGCTTCCGTCGCGACGCCCACCCGATGGCCGTGATGTGCGGTGTAGTCGGCGCCCTTTCGGCCTTCTACCACGACTCCCTGGACATCAAAAACCCGCAGCATCGCGAAATCTCCGCGATCCGCCTGGTTGCCAAGATGCCGACCCTGGCAGCGATGGTTTACAAGTACTCCATGGGTCAACCCATGATGTACCCGCGCAACGACCTGTCGTATGCGGAAAACTTCCTGCACATGATGTTCAACACCCCGTGCGAGATCAAACCGATCAGCCCGGTGCTCGCCAAGGCCATGGACCGGATCTTCATCCTCCACGCCGACCACGAGCAGAACGCATCGACCTCTACCGTACGCCTGGCAGGTTCTTCGGGTGCCAACCCGTTCGCCTGTATTGCCGCCGGTATCGCCGCACTGTGGGGCCCTGCCCACGGCGGAGCCAACGAAGCAGTGCTGTCCATGCTCGATGAAATCGGCGACGTGTCGAACATCGACAAGTACATCGCCAAGGCCAAGGACAAGAACGATCCGTTCAAGCTGATGGGCTTCGGTCACCGCGTTTACAAAAACCGCGACCCTCGCGCTACCGTCATGAAGCAGACCTGCGACGAAGTGTTGAAGGAACTGGGCATACAGAACGATCCGCAACTCCAACTGGCCATGCGCCTGGAAGAGATCGCCCTGACCGACCCGTACTTCATCGAACGCTCGCTGTACCCGAACGTCGACTTCTACTCGGGGATCATCCTCAAGGCGATCGGCATTCCAACCAGCATGTTCACCGTGATCTTCGCTTTGGCGCGGACCGTCGGCTGGATCTCCCACTGGAAAGAAATGCTCTCCAGCCCGTACAAGATCGGCCGCCCGCGCCAGCTGTACACCGGCTACGAGTCGCGTGACATCACCGAGCTGGAAGACCGCAAATAAGACCTGTCTTGCGATAACGTCTTGAGTTGCACCGGAAACGGCCTCTATTCACATAGAGGCCGTTTTTGTTTGTGTCGTAATTTAAGCCATGCAGTGACCGGACTGACGTCATCGCGGGCAAGCCCGCTCCCACAGTGGCCTGTGGCGGAACACAAATTGTGTGAACAACCAAAATCCCTGTGGGAGCGGGCTTGCCCGCGATGGCTCCTGCAAAAACAGCACAGCCCTTAAAGCCTGCACAAAAAATGCCCCGATCTTTCGACCGGGGCACTTCGTTCAACATCGCTGCTTATATAGAAGCATCAAGCCATCAATGCGAAACCGCCCCACTCGCCCCCAGACCGGTCTGCGAGCGAACGAATTGCGGGAAGAACAGCGCCCGTTCATTGTCCGCCGCAGTCGACTTGTCGGTAATCGAGAAGAACCAGATCCCGACAAACGCAATGATCATCGAGAACAGCGCCGGGTATTCATACGGGAAGATTGCCTTCTCGTGGTGCAGGATCTGCACCCAGATGGTTGGCCCAAGGATCATCAAGCCCACAGCACTCACCAACCCCAACCAGCCGCCGATCATCGCACCGCGGGTGGTCAGCTTTTTCCAGTACATGGAAAGCAGCAGGACCGGGAAGTTGCAGCTCGCCGCGATGGAGAACGCCAGGCCAACCATGAAGGCGATGTTCTGGCTTTCAAACAGGATGCCCAGCGCAATCGCCAGCACCGCCAGCGCGATGGTGGTGATTTTCGAGACGCGGATCTCATCCTTCTCGTTGGCCTTGCCCTTCTTGATCACACTTGCGTACAGGTCGTGAGACACCGCCGATGCACCGGCCAGGGTCAGACCGGCAACCACTGCCAGAATGGTCGCAAACGCAACGGCCGAAATGAAGCCAAGGAAGATACTGCCACCAACCGCATTGGCCAGGTGCACCGCCGCCATGTTGTTGCCGCCAGCAATGCGCCAGCAGCGTCTTTGAAGGCCGGATTGGTGCTGACCAGCAGAATCGCACCGAAGCCGATGATGAAGGTCAGGATGTAGAAGTAACCAATGAAGCCGGTTGCGTACAGCACGCTCTTACGGGCTTCTTTTGCGTCACTCACGGTGAAGAAGCGCATCAGGATATGCGGCAGGCCAGCGGTACCGAACATCAGTGCCAGGCCCAGGGAGAACGCGGAGACCGGATCTTTCACCAGGCCGCCCGGGCTCATGATCGCCTCACCTTTAGGGTGAACCTTGATCGCCTCGGAGAACAGCATATTGAAGTCGAAGTTGACGTGTTTCATCACCATCAACGCCATGAAGGAGGCGCCGGACAGCAGCAACACAGCCTTGATGATCTGCACCCAGGTGGTCGCCAGCATGCCGCCGAACAGCACATACAGGCACATCAGAATGCCGACCAGGATCACCGCAACGTGGTAATCGAGACCGAACAGCAGCTGGATCAGCTTGCCGGCACCGACCATTTGCGCAATCAGGTAGAACGCCACCACCACCAGCGAACCGCACGCGGACAGCGAACGGATCTGGGTTTGCCCCAAGCGATAGGACGCCACGTCGGCAAAGGTGTATTTACCCAGGTTACGCAGGCGCTCGGCGATCAGGAACAGAATGATCGGCCAACCCACCAGGAAGCCGATCGAGTAGATCAGGCCGTCATAGCCGGAGGTGAATACCAGCGCGGAAATACCCAGGAAGGACGCCGCCGACATGTAGTCACCGGCAATCGCCAGACCGTTCTGGAAGCCCGTGATCTTGCCGCCTGCCGCATAGTAATCGGCAGCCGACTTGTTGCGTTTGGAAGCCCAATAGGTAATGCACAGGGTTGCACCGACGAACACCACAAACATCAGAATCGCGGGAACGTTGAGCGGTTGTTTCTGCACAGCGCCAGTCAGGGCATCAGCTGCCCAGGCGCCAGGTGCAAAGGCTGCGATGCTCAAAAGAGCCATTAGACGCCGGATCATTGCTGAGCCTCCTTGAGAATCGCATTGTTCAGGTCGTCGAATTCGCCGTTGGCGCGTCGTACGTAAATACCGGTCAGGACGAACGCCGAAACAATCAGCCCGACGCCAATCGGTATGCCCCAGGTAATCGATGACTCAGGGCTGATTTTCGCCCCCAGTACATGCGGCCCGTAAGCAATCAAAAGGATGAATCCGGAGTAAAGCCCTAGCATGATCGCCGAAAGAATCCAGGCGAATCGTTCCCTCTTGCTAACCAGCTCCTTGAATCGCGGGCTGTTTTGAATCGAGAGGTAAATGCTGTCGTTCATTGTTTTTATCCTCGCAGCACAGATTTAGTTGGAACGGTATCCACTCTATGCGGCTGCGGGGCAGGTTCCAGACGACCTTAGTCTTAGAACCACATGACAAATCTGCCAATTGTAGGAGCGAGCTTGCTCGCGATGGTCTTGAACGATAACGTGCAAAACCAGATACGCCGCGGCGCCCCTAAGTTTTTCGCGAGCAGGCTCGCTCCTACAGTTTTTTGTCCAATGCAGAAATGCAAAGACCCCCAGGGCATTCCTGCCTGGGGGTCTTTGAATACAGACCAGATACTTTGCTTGGTATTACTTGGTCCACTCAGCAACGCGATCCGGGTGTTTGGCGACCCAGTCCTTCGCTGCGGCTTCAGGCTTGGCACCATCCTGAATTGCCAGCATGACTTCGCCGATTTCGTCTTTCGAGGCCCACTGGAAGTTCTTCAGGAACTTGGCCACTTCCGGCGCCTTGGTTGCCAGCTCTTTGCTGCCGATGCTGTTCACGGTTTCAGCCGCGCCATACACGCCTTTCGGGTCGTCAAGGAAACGCAGTTTCCACTTGGCGAACATCCAGTGCGGCACCCAACCGGTCACGGCAATGGATTCGTTTTTCTTCTCGGCACGGGTCAGCTCGGCAATCATGCCGGCGCCGGAACTGGCCTTGTTTTGATACCCAGTCAGGTCGTAGTCCTTGATCGCCTGATCGGTCTTGAGCATCACGCCTGAACCGGCGTCGATGCCGACGATGCGCTTCTTGAAGCTGTCGTCGGTTTTCAGATCTTCGATGGACTTGGCCTTGACGTACTCCGGCACGATCAAGCCGATCTTCGCGTCCTTGAAGTTCGGGCCGTAGTCGACGACTTGATCCTTGTTCTTGGCCCAATAATCGCCATGAGTCACTGGCAACCAAGCGGACAGCATGGCGTCGAGTTTGCCGGTGGCCACGCCCTGCCACATGATCCCGGTAGCGACGGCTTGCAGCTTCACGTCGTAATTGAGTTTCTGCTTGATCACTTCGGCGGCCACGTGGGTGGTCGCGACACTGTCGGACCAGCCGTCAACGTAACCGATGGTCACTTCCTTGGCGTTGGCGAATGTGGAACCCATCGCAAGTACCAGAGCGGCACCTGTGCCTAAAAGTCGTCGCATCTTCATCGTTACTTCCCCGAAAGTGCTGCGCTCGACGGATGCCGAGTCGCGTCAACGTATTGTTATGGTGCACAGCGCCCCCATCACGCCCACCGCAAACTCGATCGATCATCAGCGCGATTTATAAACGAGGGTACTGACGCCCTCGATAATCAACCTGACGCTCGCAGCGACCTGCTCTGCCAGCGACCTCAAGGCATCGAGAAACGACATCAGAACGCCATTAATCCCGCGCCCGACAAACGCATCAGGCAATCCGCCCGAACTTTGCATGTCAAATTTATGCGGGCCACCAAGCACGCGGCAAATGCAGGTAACATGCGCCGCTTTGCTCCCAGACGGCCTGACCATGCCCGTAACCTCGCGCTTTCCTTTTTTTGCTTATCTGTTCGCCTGCCTGCTGGGGCTTTTTGCCTTCGGTGGCTTCTGGTACGGCCTCGGCAAACCGGTGATTCTGCCGGACGCCGCCACCCCGACGCACAAACTGCAGTGCGCTTCCTACACCCCATTCGACAAGGACCAGTCGCCGTTCGATGTGCCGTTCAATTTGCGCCCCGAGCGCATGGACGCCGATCTCGCGTTACTGGCGAAAAATTTTGAATGTATCCGCACCTACTCCATGACCGGCCTTGGCGCCCTGCCCGATCTGGCGCGCAAGCACGGCTTGAAGCTGATGATCGGCGCCTGGGTCAACAGCAACCCGGTGGACACCGAAAAAGAAGTCGACCTGTTGATCGCCTCGGCCAACGCCAACCCGGACGTGGTGACTGCGGTGATCGTCGGCAACGAAACCCTGCTGCGCAAGGAAGTCACCGGCGCGCAGTTGGCCAGGTTGATCACCAAGGTAAAAAGCCACGTCAAACAGCCTGTCACTTATGCCGACGTCTGGGAGTTCTGGCTCAAGCATCCGGAAATCGCCCCGGCCGTGGATTTCCTGACCATCCACTTGCTGCCGTACTGGGAAGATGATCCCTCGAATATCGACGCTGCCCTGCAACATGTGGCTGACGTGCGTCAGGTGTTCGGCAACAAGTTCGCGCCCAAGGACGTGATGATTGGCGAAACCGGTTGGCCGAGCGAAGGCCGCCAGCGTGAAACTGCCTTGCCGAGCCGGGTCAATGAAGCCAAATTCATTCGTGGTTTCGTCGCCATGGCCGAGCAGCACGGCTGGCACTACAACCTGATAGAAGCCTTCGACCAACCGTGGAAACGTGCCAGCGAAGGCGCGGTTGGCGGGTACTGGGGACTGTTCGATGCCGATCGCCAGGACAAGGGCGTGCTGGCCGGACCAGTGTCGAACGTGCCGTACTGGTCGCAGTGGCTGGCAGTGGGCTGCTTGATCTTCCTTGGTACGCTGTTCCTCGGCGGACGCGTGCGCAGCACCCGGGCAGCATTGGTGTTGCCGCTGCTGGGAGCGTTGGCTGCATGTTCGATTGGTGCGTGGGGCGATCTGGCTCGGGTGACCACCCGTTTTGCCAGTGAATGGTTGTGGGTCGCTGTACTGACGGGTTTGAATCTACTGATATTGGCCCACGCGGCGCTGACGTTGAGCCCCCGCACCGGTTGGCGTGGACGGGCATTCAATGCGCTCGAGCGCCGACCAGGCTGGCTGCTGGCAACAACAGGGTTTGCGGCGGCGGTAATGATGTTGGAGCTGGTGTTCGACCCACGTTACCGCAGCTTCCCGAGCGTGGCGTTCATCGTGCCGGCGCTGGTTTACCTTTGCCGCCCGGTGAATGTGCCGCGTCGGGAAATCGCCCTGCTGACCTTCATCATCGGCGCTGGTATTGCGCCGCAGCTGTATCGCGAAGGACTGCAGAACCAGCAGGCCTGGGGTTGGGCGCTGGTGTGTGTGTTGATGGTGGTGGCGTTGTGGCGGAGTTTGCGGATACGCAAGGCATAATCTTCAGCGAACATGATGGCCTCTTCGCGGGCAAGCCCTCTCCCACAGGGTCTTCAGTGAATACAGAAATTTGTATACGACTATGATCCCTGTGGGAGCGTGGCTTGCCCGCGAAGACTGACTATCAGGCGCTACGGGACGCCCTGACCAACCGCAGCCCCGCAATCACCACCGCAAATACCGCCAACGTCGTGTTGTACAACGCCAACGCCGGAAACCCAAACGCCAGCGCCAGCACCGCCAGCCACCAGCCTGCCCGTCCCGGCGTCACGAAGCTGATCACCGCAGCAGCCAAAGCAGCCCAGCCCAATACCCCGAAGTGAATCATCAGGCCCAGATTCGAACGGACCTGACATTCCCAGCGGCTCGCCTCATCCACGCAGATACCCACCCATTGCGCATCTTCCATGAAGCCATAACGCGCGCCATAACTGGCGGCCAGCCATAACGGCAGCAAAACGAGCAGCAGAATCACGGGCAGACGGCGGGACATGAAGTACTCCAATAAGCGAAAACGGCGGCCAGCTTAATCGCCCGGCAGCCTTACGCAAGCGCTAACAACAGTTAACTGGTCATCCGATCGCTGCAAAGTGTATCGTCCAGCTACTATTACTTCGAAATTAGGCCTGTTTGGTGCCGATGCGTGGCACTTTGGCGCAAATCCAGTGGTCATAGCCTGCGAACTTCATTCGGTACCTCTTCTAAGGGATTTAGTCATGCTCCGTTCCCTGCGCTTCGCCGCCCTGTTTGGTGGCCTTATCTTGAGTGCGTCTGCACTGGCGGTCGACATCGACGCCGCCAGTTACGGCTATCCCTTGACCAACCCGTTCGAAGCGACCATCGCCACGACACCGCCAAACTTGCGCCCGGAGTTGCCGCTCGACGACGACATCGATCAATCGGATCGCAGCGTCACCTTGCGCCCGGAGCGACAGTTCGAGCTTCCAGACAACTTCTGGCCGGTAAAAAAACTTACCTATCGCATCGCCACCCAGGATAAAGCCGCACCTCTGATCTTCCTGATCGCCGGCACCGGCGCGCGCTATGACAGCAGCCTGAACGAGTACTTGAAAAAGCTTTACTACAAAGCTGGGTACCACGTGGTGCAATTGTCCTCACCCACCAGTTTCGACTTCATGAGCGCCGCGTCGCGCTTTGCCACGCCCGGCATCACCAAGGACGACGCCGAAGACATGTACCGGGTGATGCAGGCCGTGCGCGCGCAAAACCCGAAACTGCCAGTCACCGATTACTACCTGACGGGCTACAGCCTGGGCGCGCTGGATGCGGCATTCGTCGCACACCTGGACGAAACCCGCCGCAGCTTCAACTTCAAGAAAGTGCTGCTGCTCAATCCTCCGGTCAACCTCTACACCTCGATCACCAACCTGGACAGACTGGTCCAGACCGAGGTCAAGGGCATCACCAATACGACTACCTTCTATGAGCTAGTGCTGAACAAGCTGACCCGCTACTTCCAGCAGAAGGGCTACATCGACCTCAACGATGCGCTTCTCTACGATTTCCAACAGTCCAAGCAGCACCTGAGCAATGAACAGATGGCCATGCTCATCGGCACTTCGTTCCGATTTTCGGCGGCCGACATCGCCTTCACCTCGGACCTGATCAACCGCCGCGGCCTCATCACCCCACCGAAAACCCTTATCACCGAAGGCACCAGCCTCACGCCGTACCTCAAACGTGCACTGCAATGCGACTTCGACTGCTACATCACCGAACAAGTGATCCCGATGTGGCGCGCCCGCACCGATGGCGGCAGCCTGCTGCAACTGATCGACCAGGTGAGTCTGTATGCGCTCGCGGATTACCTGCACAACAGCCCGAAAATCGCCGTCATGCACAACGCCGACGACTTGATCCTCGGCCCCGGTGACCTCGGTTTCCTGCGCAAGACTTTCGGCGATCGCCTGACCGTTTACCCGCTGGGCGGCCATTGCGGCAACATTAACTACCGCGTCAACAGCGACGCCATGCTGGAGTTCTTCCGTGGCTAAATACCTCCTGCTTATCGCCGCGTTACTCTGCGCAACCGCTGCCAATGCCGACAACAGCAAAGCCAATGCTCCCGTGGTCATCGACAGTGATGGTTTCAAAGAGCCACTGAGCAAACTCAAGTTCAACCCGGGGCTGGATCAGCGCGAGTTCGAACGCTCGACACTCAGCGCGCTGAACGTCTACGACCCGCTGGAAGAGTGGAACCGCCGCGTTTACCACTTCAACTACCGGTTCGACCAATGGGTGTTCCTGCCGGTGGTCAATGGCTATCGCTACATCACGCCAAGCTTTTTGCGCACCGGCGTCAGCAACTTCTTCAACAACCTCGGCGACGTACCGAACCTGCTCAACAGCCTGTTGCAGTTCAAGGGCCAGCGTTCGATGGATATCACCGGACGGCTGCTGCTCAACACCACCATCGGCATCGCCGGCCTGTGGGATCCTGCCACCGCCATGGGCCTGCCGCGCCAGAACGAGGACTTCGGCCAGACCCTGGGCTTCTATGGCGTACCAGGCGGCGCCTACTTCGTATTGCCAATCCTCGGTCCGTCGAACCTGCGGGACACAGGCGGCCTGGTGGTAGATTTCAGCGCTGAGAATGCAATCAACTTCCTCAACGTTGCCGAAGTCAGCTCCAACCATCCAGAGGTCTGGATTCTGCGCGCCGTCGACAAGCGCTATCAGACCAATTTCCGCTATGGCCAGATGAACTCGCCGTTCGAGTACGAGAAAGTGCGTTACGTGTACACCGAATCGCGCAAGTTGCAGATCGCCGAGTAATTGCGGCAGCCAAAAAAAGGCCATTCGATGCGAGTCGAATGGCCTTTTTAGTTGAAATCTTTGAAACGCCACAAAACCATGTGGGAGCGGGCTTGCTCGCGAAAGCGGTATATCAGACAACTGAGATGTTGAATGTTAGAGCGCTTTCGCGAGCAAGCCCGCTCCCACATTTGAATTGCATTCAGGCCTTAGCCCTTCAGCGCTTTCCAGACTTTGCTGACAGCCATAACCCCAACCAACACCACCGCACCCGCCACAATCCCCGCCACACCATTAAGCAACGTCGGCACGATAAAACCGGCACCGCCCGCCCCCGCGCTGACACTCTCGATCCAGTGATGCACCACCGGCACGCCGTGGGTCAGGATGCCGCCACCGACCAGGAACATCGCCGCAGTGCCAATCACCGACAAGCTTTTCATCAGATACGGTGCCGCACGCAAAATTCCGCCACCGATACTTTTGGCCATCTGCCCGGGCTTTTGGGTCAGCCATAGCCCCAGATCATCGAGCTTGACGATGCCCGCCACCAACCCGTAAACCCCGACGGTCATGACGATGGCGATGCCCGAGAGCACGACGACTTGCTGAGTCAGCGCCGCATCGGCCACGACGCCGAGGGTGATGGCGATGATTTCCGCCGAGAGAATGAAGTCGGTGCGGATCGCGCCCTTGATCTTGTCCTTTTCGAAGGCCACCAGATCCACCGCCGGATCTGCAACCGCCTCGACCAGTTCGGCATGTTCAGCCTGATCTTCAGCTTTGCTGTGCAAAAACTTGTGGGCGAGTTTCTCGAACCCTTCGAAGCACAAGTAGGCACCACCGAGCATCAACAACGGCGTGACCAACCAGGGAATGAACGCGCTGATGGCCAATGCCGACGGCACCAGGATCAGCTTGTTGATGAACGAACCCTTGGCCACCGCCCAGACCACGGGGATTTCCCGCTCGGCACGCACGCCACTGACCTGCTGGGCATTGAGCGCCAGATCGTCGCCCAGCACACCGGCGGTCTTCTTGGCGGCCATTTTGGTCATCAACGCCACGTCGTCCAGTACGGCGGCGATGTCATCGATCAGCACCAGCAAACTGCTTCCTGCCATGAATCGGGTTTCCTTCTTGAATGAATGGCGTGCAGCATAGCGTGGCCGAGCGTCGCACGGAGCATTCTTGAGCGCCGCCAAAGGCCGGTGCTACCATGCGCAACCGCCAGTACAGGCAAGGAACCACCTGGTTTATGAGCACCATCCGCGAGCGCAACAAACAACTGATCCTGCGTGCCGCCAGTGAGGAATTTGCCGACAAGGGCTTCGCTGCGACCAAAACCAGCGACATCGCAGCCAAGGCGGGATTGCCCAAGCCCAACGTCTACTACTACTTCAAATCCAAGGAAAACCTCTACCGCGAGGTCCTGGAAAGCATCATCGAGCCGATCCTTGCAGCTTCGACACCGTTCAACCCTGACGGCGTGCCCAGCGAAGTCCTGAGCGGCTACATCCGTTCGAAAATCCGCATCTCCCGTGACTTGCCATTTGCCTCCAAGGTATTCGCCAGCGAGATCATGCACGGCGCCCCGCACCTGAGCGCCGACCTTGTCGAACAGCTCAACGGCCAGGCCAGGCACAACATCGACTGCATCCAGACCTGGATCGACCGCGGCCAGATCGCCCCCATCGACCCCAATCACCTGATGTTCAGCATCTGGGCCGCGACCCAGACCTACGCCGACTTCGACTGGCAAATCACCGCCATCACCGGTAAGGCCAAGCTGGATGAAGAGGATTATGAAGCGGCGGCGCAGACGATTATCCGGTTGGTGCTCAAGGGGTGTGAGCCGGACTGATAGACCGCGGTGCGGCCTTCGCGAGCAAGCCCGCTCCTACAGGGCAATGCATTCCAATGTAGGAGTGAGCCTGCTCGCGATTGAGGCGACACGGTTTTAGCTCAAACCCAGATGGCGTCCCACAGCGGATAGTCGCCAAGCTTCTCTACCAGCCCAGCCCTCAATGGGTTGGCCACGACATACCGAGCCAGCTTCACCAAATCCTCCTCCCGCCGCAGTGCCCGATCATGAAAACCTCTCTGCCAGAGACTGGTATTTCGACCGGTGGACTGCCGCACCGCCTTGGTACTCATCGACTTGGTCTTTTGCATCAGCTCACTCAATGATCCCTGCTGCAATTCAATTAACCAATGAAAATGATCCGGCATGACCACCCAGGCCAGTGAGTTAGCCTGGCCAAGATTCTGTGCATTTCGAAATTGATCGACGACCAGCCTGCCCAAGGCGAAATCCTTGAAAACCGGCGTCCTGTGAAGTGTGTTGGTGGTTAACAGATAAATTCGACTGGCTTCGGCATAGCGCCCGACTCGCAATCGGTGTGCAGCAGGTAAATCCGGCATTCCTTTGCCTCTCAGATCAGGTCCTGAGAAGGCTAGTTCTGTGGATTCAAGTGAGTTGGGTAAACTCTTGGCTGGATGTTTCTGGTAGATAGCTATCGCGAGCAGGCTCACTCCTACAGGGGTTTTAGGTGTTCAGACATTTTGTGTCAGACCACGATCCTGTAGGAGTGAGCCTGCTCGCGATAGCGGTTAATCAGTGACTGAAAATCAAGCCACCACCCCAGCATCCGCCGTCAACCCCAACGCCTCGATCGCATTGATCGCGCACTGTTCATCGACATCCGACAGATCCCCGCTGATCCCCACCGCCCCCAGCACATTCCCACCCTGATCGCGAATCAGCACACCACCCGGTGCCGGCACGACGCTGCCCTGCCCCAAGCTGTTCAAAGCGGCGATGAACGCCGGGCGTTGTTGTGCGTCCAGCGCCAGCAGGCGCGAGCCTTTGCCCAGTGCGATTGCGCCCCAGGCCTTGCCAATGGCGACCTGAGGGCGTAGCAGGCTGGCGCCGTCTTCGCGTTGCAGGGTGATCAGATGCCCGCCGGCATCCAGTACCGCGATGGTCAAGGGCGCTGCGGATATTGCCCTTGCTGCGTTGATGGCCTCGTTGACCAGGTTGACTGCGACTTTCAAGGTTAAAGCGCTCATGGTGCCGTCCTCATTTTGTTTTGCGGAAAGCCGGTGGACTGCGGTTTTGGTCTCACGCTTGCGTCGCAGTCCGATGCAACAAATAGAACACAATGAATTATTTTTTTGTATACAATAATTATCGAAAAGCGCCACATGCGACGAAAAGCCACAGTCTAATGGGCTTCCGACGAATGAAACGATCGCTTGAGAAAATGGATTGACCTGCGCCGTCCGCCGTGAATACACTCTGCGCAAAGCCACTTGTATACAATTACAAAACGTAAAGAGGCACAAAACCATGAGCAAAATGAGAGCAATCGAAGCCGCCGTTCTGGTGATGCGCCGTGAAGGGGTTGATACCGCTTTTGGCATCCCGGGTGCCGCCATCAACCCGCTGTACTCCGCCCTACAAAAGGTCGGCGGCATTGATCACGTCCTCGCTCGCCACGTTGAGGGCGCGTCGCACATGGCCGAGGGCTACACCCGCACCAAGGCCGGCAACATCGGCGTGTGCATCGGCACCTCCGGCCCGGCCGGTACCGACATGGTCACCGGGCTCTACAGCGCCTCGGCCGACTCGATCCCAATCCTTTGCATTACCGGCCAGGCACCCCGCGCCCGTCTGCACAAGGAAGACTTCCAGGCCGTCGACATCACCAGCATCGTCAAGCCGGTTACCAAGTGGGCAACCACCGTTCTGGAACCGGGCCAGGTGCCTTATGCATTCCAGAAAGCCTTCTTCGAAATGCGTTCCGGCCGCCCAGGTCCGGTACTGATCGACCTGCCGTTCGACGTGCAGATGGCCGAGATTGAATTCGACATCGACGCCTACCAGCCGCTGCCGCTGGCCAAGCCGAGCGCGACCCGCATTCAGGTGGAAAAGGCCTTGGCCCTGCTCGATCAGGCCGAGCGTCCATTGCTGGTGGCCGGTGGCGGCATCATCAATGCCGATGCCAGTGACCTGCTGGTGGAATTCGCCGAACTGACCGGCATTCCAGTCATCCCGACCCTGATGGGCTGGGGCACCATTCCCGACGATCACCCGTTGATGGTCGGCATGGTCGGTCTGCAAACCTCGCATCGTTATGGCAACGCCACGATGCTCAAATCCGACGTGGTGCTGGGTATTGGTAACCGTTGGGCCAACCGTCATACCGGTTCGGTCGACGTCTACACCGAAGGCCGCAAGTTCATTCACGTCGACATCGAAGGCACGCAGATCGGCCGCGTGTTCACCCCGGACCTGGGCATCGTGTCCGACGCCGCTGCCGCGTTGACCGTGTTCATCGAAGTCGCTCGCGAATGGCAAGCCGCCGGCAAACTGAAAAACCGCAGCGCGTGGCTGCAAGACTGCCAGCAGCGCAAATCCAGCCTGCAACGCAAGACTCACTTCGACAACGTACCGGTCAAGCCGCAGCGTGTTTATGAAGAGATGAACCAGGTGTTCGGCAAGGACACCTGCTACGTCAGCACCATCGGTCTGTCGCAGATTGCCGGTGCGCAGTTCCTGCACGTCTACAAGCCGCGTCACTGGATCAACTGCGGTCAGGCAGGCCCATTGGGCTGGACCATTCCGGCGGCGCTGGGCGTGGTCAAGGCTGATCCGACCCGCAAGGTCGTCGCGCTGTCGGGCGACTATGACTTCCAGTTCATGATCGAAGAATTGGCGGTGGGTGCGCAGTTCAAGCTGCCATACATCCACGTTGTGGTGAACAACTCGTACCTGGGCCTGATCCGTCAGGCACAGCGCGGTTTCGAGATGGATTACTGCGTGCAGCTGTCCTTCGACAACCTGAACGCGCCGGAACTCAACGGTTACGGTGTTGACCACGT
Source organism: Pseudomonas sp. ERMR1:02 (assembly GCF_002277815.1). Lineage (GTDB taxonomy): Bacteria > Pseudomonadota > Gammaproteobacteria > Pseudomonadales > Pseudomonadaceae > Aquipseudomonas. Next base: position 38,267 of record NZ_NKJI01000016.1, on the reverse strand, counting down.
CGCGGTTGCCGAAGGCCTGGGCTGCAAGGCACTGCGTGTGTTCGAACCGTCCGAGATCCAGCCTGCCCTGCGCAAGGCTCAGGAGATGATCGAGGAGTTCAAGGTTCCGGTGATCGTCGAGATTATCCTGGAGCGCGTGACCAACATTTCCATGGGCACCGAGATCAACGCCGTCAACGAGTTCGAAGACCTGGCGCTGGTCGGCAACGACGCACCGACTGCGATTTCGTTGCTCGACTAACTGCTGATCGCACCCTCTGATTGATCGTTCCCATGCTCTGCGTGGGAATGCAGCCCGGGACGCTCCGCGTCCCAAAGCGGACGCAGAGCGTCCATTGAGGCATTACCACGCAGAGCGTGGGAACGATCCGATGAAAATTTAACAGGAGACCACCATGCCGCGTTTCGCAGCCAACCTGTCCATGCTGTTCACCGAACAGGACTTTCTCGCCCGCTTCGAAGCGGCCGCCAAGGCCGGTTTCAGTGGTGTCGAATACCTGTTCCCATACGACTTCAGCTCTGCCGAAATCAAGGCCAAGCTCGATGCCAACGGTCTGACCCAAGTGCTGTTCAACCTGCCGGCCGGTGACTGGGCCAAGGGCGAGCGCGGTATCGCGTGCCTGCCGGACCGGGTTGAAGAATTCCGCGCCGGTGTCGACCTTGCCATTGCTTACGCGCAAGTGCTGGGCAATACCCAGGTCAACTGCCTGGCCGGTATTCGTCCACAAGGCGTCGACGATGCCACCGTGGAAAAAACCTTCGTCGCCAACCTCAAGTATGCGGCCGACAAGCTGCACGCAGCGGGCATCAAACTGGTGATGGAAGCGATCAACACCCGCGACATCCCGGGCTTCTACCTGAACAACACGGCGCAAGCCCTGTCGATTCGCGAACAGGTCGGCAGCGCCAATCTGTTCCTGCAATACGACATCTATCACATGCAAATCATGGAGGGCGACCTGGCCCGCACCATGGCGGCGCACCTGGGCGAGATCAACCATATTCAGTTGGCCGACAACCCAGGGCGCAACGAACCGGGCACCGGTGAAATCAACTACCGCTTCCTGTTCGAACACCTGGACCGCATCGGTTATCAGGGTTGGGTCGGTTGCGAATACAAGCCGTTGACCACCACCGAAGCGGGCTTGGGTTGGCTCAAGACCCATAACGCGATCTGACGCGAGACCGCGTCATCGTTCTTCGCGGGCAAGCCTCGCTCCTACGGGAGACGGGTTGCCTGTAGGAGCGAGGCTTGCCCGCGAAGGCGTCCTCGCTGACACCCCACGAATTTGCGAAAAAAGAGGATTTTCTCATGGCTAAAATCGGATTTATCGGCACCGGCATCATGGGCCACCCAATGGCGGCGAACCTGCAGAAAGCCGGTCACAGCCTGTTCCTGTCGGCGCACCACGACGCCGCCCCTGCCGACCTGATCGCCGCCGGCGCTGTTGCCCTGGCCAACCCGAAAGAAGTCGCCCAGGAAGCCGAATTCATCATCGTCATGGTCCCGGACACCCCGCAGGTCGATGACGTGCTGTTCCGCGCCGACGGCATCGCTGCCGGTGTTGGCAAGGGCAAAGTCGTGATCGACATGAGCTCGATCTCGCCGACCGCCACCAAAGCCTTCGCCGCAAAGATCAACGAAAACGGCGCGCAGTACCTCGACGCGCCAGTGTCCGGCGGTGAAGTCGGTGCCAAGGCCGCGACCCTGAGCATCATGGTCGGCGGCGATGCCGATGCCTTCGAACGCGCCTTGCCGCTGTTCCAGGCCATGGGCAAAAACATCACCCTGGTCGGTGGCAATGGCGACGGTCAGACCGCGAAAGTGGCGAACCAGATCATCGTCGCACTGAACATCCAGGCCGTGGCGGAAGCCCTGCTGTTCGCTTCGAAAAACGGTGCGGACCCGGCAAAAGTACGTGAAGCGCTGATGGGCGGTTTCGCTTCGTCGAAGATCCTCGAAGTGCACGGCGAGCGCATGATCAAAGGCACCTTCGATCCGGGCTTCCGCATCAGCCTGCACCAGAAAGACCTGAACCTGGCCCTGCAAGGCGCAAAGGAGCTGAACATCAACCTGCCGAACACCGCCAACGCCCAGCAAGTGTTCAGCACCTGCGCGGCCATCGGTGGCAGCAACTGGGACCACTCGGCGCTGATCAAAGGCCTGGAACACATGGCGAACTTCTCGATTCGCGACAAGAAGTAAGTCCTCGCCCCGCTCCCCGTAGGAGCGAGGCTTGCCCGCGAAGAAAGCGCCTCGGTGCTGCAGAAACACCGTGGTGCCTGGTTCGCGGGCAAGCCTCGCTCCTACAGGGGACCCCGCTTTCCCCAATAACAAGAATTCCGGGAGCCCGCCATGTCGGTCAATCCGCAACAATTCCTGCGCGAGCTGTTCGCCACAGCCATCGACGCGGCCCATCCGCAGCAAGTCCTCGAAGCCCATTTGCCTGCCGATCGCAGCGGTCGGGTGATCGTCATCGGTGCCGGTAAAGCCGCGGCCGCCATGGCCCAAGTAGTCGAACGCTGCTGGCAGGGTGAAGTGTCCGGTCTGGTGGTGACGCGTTACGGTCACGGCGCCCCCTGCGAAAAAATCGAAGTGGTCGAAGCCGCGCATCCGGTACCGGACGCAGCCGGTCAAGCCGTAGCCAAACGAGTATTCGAGCTGGTCAGCAACCTGAGCGAATCCGATCGCGTGATCTTCCTGCTGTCGGGCGGTGGTTCGGCGCTGCTCGCACTTCCGGCTGCAGGAATCACCTTGGCTGACAAGCAGTCAATCAACAAAGCCCTGCTCAAATCCGGCGCCACCATCGGCGAGATGAACTGCGTGCGCAAGCACCTCTCGGCGATCAAGGGCGGACGCCTGGGCAAGGCCTGCTGGCCTGCCACTGTTTATACCTATGCGATTTCCGATGTACCGGGCGACCTCGCCACGGTCATCGCCTCCGGCCCCACCGTGGCCGACCCGAGCACTTCGGCCGAAGCGCTGGCGATCCTCAAGCGCTACAACATCGAAGTTCCAGCGTCCGTACGCACCTGGCTGCAAAGCCCGGAATCGGAAACGGTCAAACCCGGCGACCCGAGCCTGGCCCGCAGTCACTTTCAGTTGATCGCCCGCCCACAGCAATCGCTGGAAGCCGCAGCGGTGAAATGCCGTCAGGCCGGGTTCAGCCCGCTGATTCTTGGTGACCTGGAAGGGGAGTCCCGCGAAGTGGCGAAAGTCCACGCTGGCGTCGCCCGTCAGGTCGTTCAGCACGGCCAGCCGTTGGCGGCGCCCTGCGTGATTCTCTCTGGTGGTGAAACTACGGTGACCGTGCGTGGCAATGGCCGCGGCGGACGCAACGCCGAATTCCTACTGAGCCTGACCGACAGCCTCAAAGGCCTGCCCGGCGTCTATGCGTTGGCCGGTGACACCGATGGCATCGACGGCTCCGAAGACAACGCCGGGGCGATCATGACCCCGGACAGCTACGCCCGCGCCGCCGCACTGGGCTTGAGCGCCAGCGACGAGTTGGACAACAACAATGGCTACGGGTATTTCGAGGCGCTGGACGCACTGATCGTCACCGAGCCGACCCGCACCAACGTCAATGACTTCCGCGCCATTTTGATTCTCGAGAGCCATAACCATGACGCCTGATAAAAAGGTCAAAATCCTCGCCACTCTGGGACCTGCCACCAACGGCATCGACGACATCCGTGAGCTGGTTCAGGCCGGGGTTAATATCTTTCGCCTGAACTTCAGCCACGGCGATCACGCCGACCACGCCCAGCGCTATCAGTGGATCCGTGAAGTCGAGCGCCAACTGAATTATCCGCTGGGCATTCTGATGGACCTGCAAGGCCCGAAACTGCGGGTCGGCAAGTTCGCTGAGGGCAAGGTGCAACTGATTCGCGGCCAGGCCTTGCGCCTGGACCTCGATGCCACGCCGGGCGATGAACGCCGGGTCAACCTGCCGCACCCGGAAATCATCGCCGCGCTAGAGCCTGGCATGGAACTGTTGCTGGACGACGGTAAGCTGCGCCTGCGCGTAGTCACCAAGTACGCTGACGCCATCGACACCACGGTGCTCAATGGCGGCGAACTGTCGGACCGCAAAGGCGTGAACGTGCCGCAAGCGGTGCTCGACCTGAGCCCGCTGACCGCCAAGGATCGCCGCGATTTGAGTTTCGGTCTGGAGCTGGGTGTGGACTGGGTGGCGCTGTCGTTCGTGCAGCGTCCGGATGATATCCGCGAGGCCCGCGCACTGATCGGCGACAAAGCGTTTTTGATGGCCAAGATCGAGAAGCCCACAGCCGTCACACAACTGCGGGAAATCGCCGAGTTGAGCGACGCGATCATGGTCGCTCGCGGTGATCTGGGCGTGGAAGTCCCAGCTGAAAGCGTGCCGCAGATCCAGAAGAACATCATCAGCACCTGCCGCCAACTCGGTAAGCCGGTGGTGGTGGCGACGCAGATGCTGGAGTCGATGCGCTTCTCACCGGCGCCAACCCGTGCCGAAGTCACCGATGTGGCCAACGCTGTAGCCGAGGGTGCCGACGCGGTGATGCTGTCGGCAGAAACCGCGTCCGGTGAGTACCCGCTCGAAGCCGTGCAGATGATGAGCAAGATCATTCGCCAGGTGGAAAACGGTCCGGACTATCAAGCCCAGCTCGACGTCAGCCGACCGAAAGCCGAAGCCACGGTTAACGATGCGATCAGCTGTGCGATCCGTCGTATCAGTAACGTGTTGCCGGTGGCGGTGCTGGTGAATTACAGCGAGTCGGGGACGTCGAGTTTGCGTGCGGCGCGGGAGCGACCGACGGTGCCGATCCTTAACCTGACGCCAAACCTTTCGACCGCTCGCCGCCTGACCGTGGCGTGGGGCGTGCATTCGGTGGTCAATGATCGTCTGCGTCAGGTGGATGAAGTGTGTTCGACGGCGCTGGAAATTGCCCAGGCCCAGGGCATGGCGCAGCGCGGTGACACGTTATTGATCACGGCAGGTGTGCCGTTTGGGCAGCCCGGATCGACTAACTCTTTGCGCATTGAGACATTGATTTAGCGCCCATACCGGCCTCATCGCGAGCAGGCTCACTCCTACATTGGTTTTGTATTGCTCACAAGACCAGGACTGAACGCAGATTCAGTCTAGGAGTGAGCCTGCTCGCGATGCAGGCAACTCGGTCCTACTGACTTTTAGAACTGCCATGCCTGCCAATCACTTCAACACCCACTGCCCCGACTGGGCCGAGGCTTTTCTCAACGGCTTCAGTCAAATATTCCTCCAGCGCAATCCGCTGTGCGGCCTGCTGTGCCTTTTAGCCATTCTGTTCACCGCCCCGGCCCTGCTCGGCGGTGCGCTGCTGGGAGGTGTCGCCGGGCTGCTGACGGCACAACGGCGCAATTACGCCAAGGCTGATCGCCAGGCAGGGTTGTTCAGTTACAACGGCGTTCTGCTTGGTTTGTTGCTGAGCCTGTATTTCCCCTGGTCAGCGATGTTACCGCCGCTGATCCTCGCCGCCGGCGGCCTGAGCGCGATGATTACGCAACAGTGGCTCAAACGCGTCCGGGTCAGCCAATACCTGCCTGCCTACACGGCGCCCTTCGTGGGGCTTGGCTGGTTGCTGCTGTGCTTCGCCACGCCCTCGACAAAAGCGCATTTGATCGAAATCACCACGCTGAACATGCTCACCGCGCCATTGAAAGGCTTCGGCCAAGTGATGTTCCTTGGTCATCCGCTGGCCGGTGCGATGATTGCCGTCGGTTTGCTGATCGCTGATCGCCGCGCATTCTGCTGGGCGTTGTTGGCGTCTGTCGCGGGCATGGGCTGGAGCTTGCTGCATCACGACTTTTACAGCGCATTGCTCGGCCTCGGTAGCTATAACGCCGTACTCGCCGCCCTCGCCTTCAGCTCGCTGCGCCAGCAACCGTGGCTGCCGCTGGCCAGCATTGCATCAGCGCTGTTGCTGACGCCGGTGTTTGCCGCCATCGGTTTGCCAACGATGACCGCGCCGTTCATCCTCGCCTGCTGGCTGATCCGCACGGCTGTGCAAATGCTCGGCAAGACCACTGTCGCCCATACGTCTTGCGCTCTGGAGGACAATCAACCTAGGCTGCGCTGATCATTGAGTCAGGCGTTATCCATGGACAGCAGCAAAAACTGGCGTGAACAGCTTTACGTCATGATTTTCCAAAGCGACACCAAGGCCGGCCGGCGCTTCGACGGCATTTTGCTGTTGATCATCCTCGCCAGCATTGTGATCGTGATGCTCGACAGCATCGACACGATCCACAAGAACTACGCCGATGTTTTGGCGTACATCGAGTGGGGCTTCACGGTTATCTTCCTCGGCGAGTACATCCTGCGGCTGTACTGCTCGCCCAAGCCGTTGCGCTATGCCTTCAGCTTTTATGGGCTGGTAGATTTGCTGGCCATCGTGCCCGGTATCCTCGCGCTGTATTACGCCGATGCCCAGTACCTGCTGATTATCCGAATCATCCGGATGCTGCGGATTTTCCGTGTCCTCAAACTCAGCCCATACCTGAAACAAGCCAACTACCTGATGTCGGCGCTGCGCGGCAGCAAGCAGAAGATCGTGGTGTTTCTGGTCACTGTCTGCACCCTGGTGACGGTGTTCGGCACACTGATGTATGTGATCGAAGGCCCGGAACACGGCTTTACCAGCATTCCCAAAGGCATCTATTGGGCGATCGTGACCCTGACCACAGTAGGTTTCGGCGACATCGTGCCGAAGACGCCGTTGGGCCAGGTGATTTCGTCGCTGGTGATGATCACCGGTTACTCGATCATCGCCGTGCCGACCGGGATTTTCACCGCCGAACTGGCCAACGCCATGCGCGGCGAACAGCTGCAACACGACTGCCCGGTGTGCCGGAAAAACAGCCATGAACATGGCGCGGCATTTTGTTCCCGGTGCGGCAATGCACTGTTCAAAAAATTGGAATAAGCAAAGTGCTTTTTAATCTTTAAATGAATATGCGAGCCCGGCTATAGTCGCTGGCAAAATGGTATCGATCCCTACACATCCCACCTGTAGGAGCGAGCACGCTCGCGATGGACGTCAACGATGACGCGGGCTGTCTGAATGCGAGCGTTGTCTTGGCGTTTTTCGCGAGCATGCTCGCTCCTACAGGTGGTGCGGCAGCTCCTACACACACAGAACAAGGAATTCGCAGTGAAAAAAATCTTTGGCGCCTCACTTCTGGCCGCTAGCCTGGCACTGACCAGCATGGCTCAGGCCGCACCGACCCTGCTCAACGTTTCCTACGACGTGATGCGCGATTTCTACAAGGACTACAACACTGCGTTCCAGAAACACTGGCAAGCCGAACACAACGAAAACATCACCCTGCAAATGTCCTTCGGCGGCTCCAGCAAACAGGCGCGCTCGGTCATCGACGGTCTGCCGGCTGACGTAATCACCATGAACATGGCCACCGATATCAATGCCCTGGCGGACAACGGCAAACTGGTTCCGGACAACTGGGTCACGCGCCTGCCCAACAACAGCGCGCCGTTCACCTCGGCCACCGTATTTATTGTCCGCAAAGGCAACCCCAAAGCCCTGAAAGACTGGCCGGACCTGCTCAAGGACGGCGTGCAAGTCATCGTGCCGAATCCGAAGACCTCGGGTAACGGCCGTTACACCTATCTGTCGGCGTGGGGCTACGTGCTGAAAAACGGCGGCGACGAGAACAAGGCCAAAGACTTCGTCGGCAAGTTGTTCAAGCAAGCACCAGTGCTCGATACCGGTGGCCGTGCAGCCACTACCACGTTCATGACCAACCAGATCGGCGACGTGCTGGTGACCTTCGAGAACGAAGCGGAAATGATCGCCCGCGAGTTTGGCCGTGACCAGTTCGAAGTGATCTACCCGAGCGTCTCCGCCGAAGCCGAGCCACCGGTGTCGGTAGTCGATAAAACCGTCGATAAGAAAGGCACCCGTGCCGCCGCCGAGGAATACCTGAAGTACCTGTGGTCGCCGGAAGGCCAGGAAATAGCCGCCGCCAACTACCTGCGTCCGCGTGATCCGGCGGTACTGGCCAAGTACACCGACCGCTTCCCGAAAGTGGACTTCCTGTCGGTCGAGAAGACCTTCGGTGACTGGCGCACCGTGCAGAAGACCCACTTCAATGATGGCGGGATTTTCGACCAGATTTATGCGCAGTAAGCGCTGAACATAAAAAAGGCGACCTGAAGAGGTCGCCTTTTTTGTACGCGTTGCCCTTCTGTAGGAGCGAGCATGCTCGCGAAGAAACCATGGACACCGTTGGGCATCTGGTTTCCCGCGTTATCGTTGACGACCATCGCGAGCATGCTCGCTCCTACAGGGACGTCAGCTCAGGTTGCCGCAGAAAATAGCCTGGTGACCGTCCGCCGGGCTTTCCTTCACCACCAGCGCATAGCCGCCCGCTCGAAGCGTTTCTACATTGACCGGTGCGCTTTTCCAGAAGTACTGCATGGACGCTTGCGAATAGAACCGCGCATTCGGACCGTCGTTCATGTCATAGGCCGGTTTCGCACTCAGGCTTCCACAACTGCCCTGATAGATGTACGCCTGCAAACGGCCTGGCAAGGCACTGCCCTGAGGCTCGCCACTGACAGCGAACCAGAACACGGTTGCATGACCATCGGGCATCATGATTGGCCGGGCGATGTTCCCGGCATTGATGGAAGTAGCGTTCAGGGGAACGTTGGTGACCTGACTATCAGGTACCGTCGAGCACCCGCAGATCATCCCAACCGCTACCACCAACGCCAGCGAAGATACGATTTTCATCGTGATACTCCCGCTTTGTAAGGACGCGTTGAAGTGATCCCCCTGTTGATTTTAGCTGTCGCGGGAAAGCGGGTATTTCTTCGGATAGTCGGTCGCCCAGTGAACATTACATGGGGGGTGTCACACCATCCTTGCCCGCGGAAATCGATTGGGCCGTCAGCGTTCCATCCGCACTTTGGGTCACGAATGTAACGATCTTCACGCCCACCTTCAGCAAGCTGCGATCCCCCGGCATCAGGTTGACGATCGGCACGTCTTCCGGCACTAGAATCTTCTGCTGACCGCCCTTGTAGTTGACGGTCAACACCCGGCCATTGCTGACCACCAGATCGCCGACGCTACCGTTGGTCATGCTGCTGCCCTTGACCAGATCAAAGGGTCGATGGCCATCGCCACTGCCCGCCAGTTCCGGTGGAAAGACGTGGACCTCCAGCGCCTTCAGACTTCCATCCTCTTGAGCAATAGCTGCCGAACCGATGTAGCTGCCGGGCTTGATGTCCTCGATATTGGCCATGGTGACGGCACGGACCTTGGTGTCCTTGGTCAGGTTGATGGTCACGTTCTCGCCGCTATTGGCGTGGACTTTCAGGACATCGGGGCTCACCCCCGTAGGGCTCACACCGGTAATCTCTCCCCGTACGCCAATACGCATGCCCGGTGCATCCTGCGCCTGGGCCTGGCCTGCGGTGAACAGGCCGATCAGCGTGACAACCGAAACGCCGTATACAAGGTGACGGAACATCGCATTCATGGAAGTGCCTTCCTGTGATGAAACGTGAAAAGAGAAAAGAGAAACATAAGCACGCTATCGAACAAGATGTAAGTGAATGTATCATCGACCCATGATTTTTTGACGCAACGGTCATCGGCGGACGGCACGCACGCTCGTCACTCATTCCGCAATGGAATGACTGCTATCACTCCAAACTCTCTTCCGCCCTATTGGTCAGGCCATTAGCCTGCACGCATTCCCATTTGTTCAGCGAGACACGTTATGAATCCAGCGACTCAGGTGCCCCAAGGCACCGCGACAATGACCCGAGGCATGGTGCTGCTGTTCGCCTTTTGCTGCGGTGCGATCGTGGCCAATATTTACTACGCCCAGCCAATCATCGGCCTGATCGCGCCGGACATCGGCCTGACCAGCACCATGGCCAGCTTCATCGTTTCGCTGACCCAGATTGGTTATGCGTTGGGCCTGTTCTTCCTGGTTCCGCTGGGCGATCTGCTGGAAAACCGCCGCTTGATGATCATCACCACCCTGGTGGCGATTGCCAGCCTGTTGGGCGCAGCATTCACCGACCAGCCGAATGTGTTTTTGCTGATCTCGTTGCTGGTGGGATTCAGTTCGGTGTCGGTGCAGATCCTGATTCCGCTGGCTGCGCACTTGGCGCCGGAAGAGTCTCGTGGCCGCGTGGTTGGCGGAATCATGGGGGGCCTGCTGTTGGGAATTCTGTTGGCGCGACCGGTGTCCAGCGTCGTCGCCGATCACTTCGGCTGGCGAGCGATGTTTGTGATTGCGGCGCTTTTGATGGCGGGGATCAGCATCGTGCTGGCGGTAACCATTCCCAAGCGTGAGCCTGATCACAGTGCGTCTTATGGCCAGTTGCTCGGCTCGCTGTGGACGCTGCTGCGCCAGCAACCGGTGTTGCGTCAACGCGCGTTTTATCAGGGTTGCATGTTTGCCACGTTCAGCCTGTTCTGGACTGCCGTGCCGCTGGAACTGGCGCGCAATCATGGCTTGTCGCAATCGCATATCGCGATCTTCGCGCTGGTCGGGGCGATCGGCGCCATCGCTGCGCCCATTGCCGGTCGCCTGGCCGATGCCGGCCACACCCGCATTGCTTCCCTGCTGGCGCTGCTGTTCGCCAGCCTGAGCTTCCTGCCAGCCTTCATTCATCCGGCCTACAGCGTCATCGGTTTGGCGGTGACTGGCGTGGTGCTCGACTTCTGCGTGCAGATGAATATGGTTCTCGGCCAACGTGCGGTCTACGCTCTTGACGCCAAAAGCCGCAGTCGCCTGAATGCGTTGTACATGACCAGCATCTTCATTGGTGGCGCGTTCGGTTCTTCGGTGGCCAGTGCGGTGTATGAACAGGGTGGCTGGTTGTGGATCGTGATTGTCGGTAGTGCGTTTCCGTTGGTGGCGCTGGTTCGGTTTTTGAGTGCTTCAGAGAAGCGTTCGTTGGCGACGGCCTGATCTGTAGGAGCCGGCTTGCTGGCGAAGGCGGCACATCTATCAATAAAGATGGCGCCTGACACACCGCTATCGCCAGCAAGCCGGCTCCTACAACCGAGCCAGCTTCTCCATCGCCGCATCCGCCAGAAACGACGAACGGCTTTTGACATTGTGTTCGCGCACATAACGGTCGATTCGCTGGATCACATACCCCGGAAGCGTCACGTTGACCTTCTCGGTCTTGCCCAGATAGGGCGAAATATCGATTTCCAGTAGGCCCCAACCCATCTCGATGAAGTCAAGATTGCCGAGATGGTCAGCCATAGACGTCGGCATCGGAATCGTCTCCCCGCTCGCCGCAATCTCCTGCAGCATGATGTGGGCAATCTCGACCGCTGCGTTATAGGCATCTTCAAAGGTATCCCCGGCGGTTACCGCGCCTGGAATATCGGGGATCTGAATACCGATGGCGGTGTTTTCATCGCCCCACTCGATACAGATTGGATATTGCATTATGGATCTCCTGCGTAACTGGCTAGCGGGCAATACAGCCCGGCTCGCCTCCTGATGCTCTTGACCGTCCCGACCGGCAAATCCTTTTTCGGGTGGGGGACGGGAATCGTGTATGGGTTGTAACGGTGAGTGAAGATGTGATGACTGCCTGTGACCCGGTCCAACGTCCAGCCTGCCGCCATCATTTCCTTGATCAATAGCCTGCTCTGCACCATCGCCTCCTTGCTCCGGCCTAAATAAAAGTAACTCCAGAGTTATATTTACTCAAGCACAGATTTATACGGCGTGACGGGAGGTTGTTTTACCGCGTGTGAATGAGCCGCTTCCCCGATCTGTAGCGGCAGGCATTATTTAAACGCCTTCCGACCTTCAAACTGAGAAATACGTCGGACATTTCCCAATTCCTTGCCGAAAGGGTCTTTTGGAAACCTCGCCTGTCGGACGTATTACATGCCGGCGACAGCTGTTTAATCGCGTTTAGTTTCACTTCTTGTAAGCCACACGACCTTGCGCCGTTGCCTACGGGTACGCCAGAATCCGCCGGCTTGTGCAGCCTGACCGCGGGTTTTATCGTTGCTCGGCCACTGCTCATCAGTGGTCGGGCATAGCGGCCCGCGGCATCATTGCTGCTCGTGCATCCATCGCGCAGGTGCTTTTTCACACCTGTAGTTTGATGGTGGCTGTACGCAGGGCGCCTTCGGGCGCACCGGCTTTGCAATGTTCCCCGGTCCGCTACCTGCGTGCAGCTGCCACCCTTTTCGCATAGCGGCGGGAAGGGTTGGCACCAATGGGAAACATTGTTTATGACTAAAGTAACGCCTGATCCCCCAAATACAGACAACGCTTCCCCACACAAAAACCCCGATACAGAAAAGCCCGACGAAGCCACCGACCGTAACGTCGACGACGCTCAGCGCTCCTTCGCCGACATCCGAGCCCTCCCGCGCACGCCGTGCAAGACGTACAGCGTCAACCTGCAAGTCGACGTCCACTCCCTGCTCGGTGGTGTCAGCGAAGCGCTGGCCTCAGCCTGCGTGATCACCATGGACCTGGCAGACCAGGAGACAGGACCCAGCCGCAATACCCTGCTGGGCGTTCACCTGATCATGAGCGTGGCGGAAATTTCGGTGAACCGTGCACTGGACCTACTCGACCCCGCTGAGTAACCCAGCCACAGAGGCCCCCTGTGGGAGCAACTGTCTTGAAGTCTTTTTATTTTGAAGATCGATCAGAGGCAGGCGAACTCCCACAGTCTCAAACCATGTGGTTTTTCCCACGGGCCGAATGGCCAGCGCCAAGGCTCGGGCATTTGTGGAGTATGTTCAGGGGTTGTTACTGAATGAGGCTTGAATTCCTTCTCAATCAAGATCAAAAGATCGCAGCCTCGTTGCACTCGTCAGCTCCTACAATACAGCCCCATCAAACCCCACACTGACATTTCCCGGTAGCTCGCCGCGATGCTCCATCAACCACGCATCCAGCGTATGCCCAACATGGGTCAGTACCGCTGACACCGGTTGCAACTCATCAATACACGCCATCGCCAGATTCAGGTCGTTGTGGTTACGCGGGGCCTGCGGTTGTGGCGGCATCGAGCAGTCGAGCACCAGCAAATCCAGCGGTTGCTGTTGCAGCCAGGAAACAGTGGCTGGCGGCAGGCCTACAGTATCGGTCAGATAGGCGATCCGCCGGCCCTCGCCTTCCAGCAAATAGCCGAGGGTGGGTTTGGAGTGCAGCAGCGGCAAGGCGGTGACGCTCAGCGCGTCGAAGGTCCGGTTTTCAAAGGCTTCGAACGGCTGGCTGAAATCGAGAATGCCCGGGTGTTTGTAGAGGTCCGCCAGGCCTTCGGGGTCCGACGGGCCATGCACCGGGATCACCAGGCCCTGGCCCCAGCGCAGGTGCAATAGGCCCTGGGCATGATCGGCGTGGTAATGGGTCTGGAAGATGCCGTTGAAACTGCGCGGCGGGAAGCGTTCGGTGAGGTTCGGCAGGCCGCTGTCGATCAGCCAGCGTTGGTCGCCGCATTCGATCAGCGCGCAGCAGGGTTGTCGTCGCCAGCGTTCATCGGTGCGCGCGCGGGCGCAGGCCTGACATCCGCAGCCGTAGACCGGCACCTGACGGGCATCGCCGGTGCCCAGCAGCGTCAGGCGCATGGGTTGGCCTCGTCGATGCAGGCCAGCAGGCGTTCGACCGTATGTTCCAGTGGTCCGGAATTATCGAGTAGGTGCACTGTCGGGTCGTCGGCGAGAAGACGTTCGCCGAAGCGGGCATTGCGCGCCAGCCGCTGATCGATCTCGGCCACGGACTCACGCCCGCGCGCCAGCAGGCGCTGGCGCAACACAGTTTCGTCCACGGTCAGCAACACCGCCAGCACGTTCGGATAACGCTCACGAGTCTGCGGCAGATGCCCGCGCGAGCCATTGACCAGCACGTCATCCCCCGCCGCCAGCCAATCGTCGAATTCCCGCGGGATGCCATAAGCCAGGCCATTGGCCTGCCAGCTCAGGGCAAACGCGCCCTGACCCTGCATCTCGGCGAACTGCTGGGCGCTAACGCCCAGCGCCGCCTCGCCTACCGCTTCCGCCGAGCGGGTGATGACCCGCCGCACGATACGGCAGCCGCGTTCGGCCAACCGTGTTCGTGCAGCATCCAGCAGGCTGTCCTTGCCCGAACCTGAAGGCCCGATGAGATAGATCAACCTGCCTGACATCAAAACACCCTCTTCGCTTGTCGCCATACTTGCTGGACCACCGGTAAACCGTCTTGACTGCGTGCCTGCACCAGATCGGCGCGCAAGCCCGGAGCGATTTCGCCGCGATCATTCAGGCCTGCGGCCCTGGCCGGAGCCAGGCTAACCATGCGCACAGCCTCGGCCAGGTCGACCCGTTCGCTCTGAGCCGCCAGTGCAAATGCCGCTTGCAACAGGCTCGCCGGGTAGTAGTCACTGGACAAAATATCCAGTAGCCCTTCTGCCGCCAGGTCAGCGGCCGCCACGTTACCCGAGTGCGAACCACCGCGCACGATGTTCGGTGCGCCCATCAACACCTTCATGCCCTGTTGCCGGCAACCGCGCGCCGCTTCGACGGTGGTCGGGAACTCGGCGATGGTCATGCCGTAGCGCGCCGACTCTTCGACGTGGGCCAGGGTCGCGTCGTCATGGCTGGCTACCGACAGGCCGCGGGCCAGACAATGCTCGACAATCGCAGCGCGATAGCGGTCGCTGTACTCTCGGGAGTTGGCCATCTGCAACGTGATGAATTCGTCCATCTGCGTCGTCGTCAGGTGGTATTTGCCCATGTAGTACTCACGGTACTTGGACTCCAGCACGAATTGGCGCTGACCCGGCGAATGGTCCATCACCGACACCAGTTGCACCAGCGGATGCTCCACCAGATCGCGGAATACGCTGAGGGTGTCTGGATGGCACAGCTCGCAGCGCAGGTGCAGGCGGTGTTCGGCGCGGGTCAGTCCCGCATCGGAGGCGCTGGAGATCGCTTCGAGCATCGCCGGCAATTTCTGCATGCGATTGCCCTTGGGGTTGACGTCGCCGATAGACACCGCGTCGAACACCGTGGTGATACCGGCCGCGATGATTTGCGCATCGTGGCTGAGTACCGCCGAGCGCGACGGCCAGTCCACGCCGGGGCGCGGGGTCATGTGTTTTTCCAGGTTGTCGGTGTGCAGCTCCACCAGGCCCGGCAGCAAGTAATCGCCATTGAGGTCCTGGGCCTGGGGCAAGCGGCTCGGGCCTTCGGCCACGTCAACGATCAAGCCGTCGCGCAGCACCACGGTGCCGTAGAACACGCGGTCAGCGGTGACCAGTTGGGCATTGCTGAGGATCTGTTCAACGGGCATCGGCGTATTCCTCTTGGTTCACGACGGCAGGGGTAATGTCTAGAAGGCTCATGTCGAGATGGCGATCGGCAACCGCTTCCCGGGCGACGCGGTCGTGGAAGATGCCGATCAGCGCGGCACCGGCTTGTTTGGCTTCGTTCATCAATTCCAGCACCACCTGACGATTGCTGTCGTCCAGCGAAGCGGTTGGCTCGTCGAGCAACATCACTGGCCATGCCACCATGAAGCCTCGGGCGATGTTGACCCGTTGCTGCTCGCCACCGGAGAAGGTGCCGGGCGCCAGTTGCCATAAGCGTTGCGCAATGTTCAGGCGACTGAGCAGCAACTCGGCACGCGATTGCGCGAGGGATTTCGACCAGCCACGGGCCAGCGCCGGCTCCATCACCACGTCCAGGCACGCCACCCTAGGAATCACTCGCAGGAACTGGCTGACATAACCCAAGGTGCGCTGACGCACCTGCAGAATGTCCCGGGGCTCGGCACCCACCAGCTCCAGCCATTGCCCATCGTGCTGCACGCGGATGCTGCCGCCCGCAGGCAGATAGTTGCCATACAGGGTGCGCAGCAACGTGCTTTTACCGGCACCCGACTGGCCATGCAGCACCAGACATTCGCCGGCCGCCACACTGAAATCCACCCCGCGCAACACGTTGAGGACCACGCCGTGCTGCTGATGCAGGGTGAAGGTTTTCGAGAGGTCACGGACCTCGATCAAGGTATTCATCATGGCTGCAACACCGAAGACACCAACAGTTGAGAGTAAGGGTGCTGCGGATCGTCGAGAATCTGGTCGGTAAGACCGGTTTCCACCACCCGCGAGCGGCGCATCACCATCAGGCGATCGGCCAATAGCCGCGCCACTGCCAGATCGTGGGTGACGATCACCACCGCCAGATCCAGTTCACGCACCAACCCGCGCAACAGATCGAGTAAACGCGCCTGCACCGAAACGTCGAGGCCGCCAGTCGGTTCGTCCATGAACACCAGGCGCGGGCTGGAGACCAGGTTGCGGGCGATTTGCAGGCGCTGCTGCATGCCGCCGGAAAAGGTCCGGGGCAAGTCGTCGATGCGTTGCGGATCGATTTCCACCTGACTCAACCAGTCGAGCCCAGCCCCGCGCAACTGCTGGTAATTGCGAACGCCCTGGGCCATCAACCGCTCGCCGATGTTGGCCCCGGCCGACACGCCCATACGCAAACCGTCACGCGGGTTCTGCTCGACGAAGCCCCATTCGGTGCGCAGCAAAGTTCGGCGTTCGGCTTCGCTGGCGCTGTACAGGTCGAGCCATTGGCCCTGTTTGTCGCGGTAACCGATGCGGCCGTTTTG
The DNA here is from genome assembly GCF_002277815.1 of Pseudomonas sp. ERMR1:02. Classification (GTDB taxonomy): domain Bacteria; phylum Pseudomonadota; class Gammaproteobacteria; order Pseudomonadales; family Pseudomonadaceae; genus Aquipseudomonas. The sequence goes on along the minus strand of NZ_NKJI01000016.1, from coordinate 21,613 downwards.
CGGCGGCAGGCGTCCGCTGAGTAGCGAGAGCAAGGTCGATTTACCGGAACCGGACTCGCCGACAATCCCCAGCACTTCACCGGGGTACAGGTCGAAGCTGACGCCCTGACAACCCTTTTCCGGGCCGTACAACAGCGACAGATCGCGCACTCGCAGCAAGGGTTCGGTGGCCACGGACAGTTCGTTTTTCAGCGCCTGGTTCATTGGGCCTGCTCCTGCTGGCTGACGCGCTGGGCGCAGTAATAAGTGTCGGAACAGACGAAGCTCTGGGTGCCGGCGTCATCGAGGATCAGCTCGTCGAGGAAGGACTCATGGCTGCCGCAGATGGCGCAGCACTCGTCCCACCTCTGCGCTTCGAAGGGGTGATCCTCGAAGTCGAGGCTGGTGACTCTGGTGTACGGCGGCACTGCGTACAGACGCTTCTCGCGGCCTGCGCCGAACAGCATCAGCGCCGGGCTCATGTCGAGTTTCGGGTTGTCGAATTTGGGGATCGGCGACGGGTCCATCACGTAGCGCTCGTCGACCATCACCGGGTAGGCATAGGCGGTGGCGATGTGGCCGAAAGTGGCGATATCCTCGTAGAGCTTGACGTGCATGACCCCATAATCGTTGAGGGCGTGCATGGTCCGGGTCTCGGTTTCCGACGGTTCGATAAAACGCAGCGGCTCAGGAATCGGCACTTGATAGACCATGATCTGATCGGCGTGCAGCGGGGTTTCCGGGATACGGTGACGGGTCTGGATTACCGTCGCGTCCGGGGTGATTTCGGTGGTGGCGACCCCGGCGGTGCGGGCGAAGAAGCGACGGATCGACACCGCGTTGGTGGTGTCGTCCGCGCCCTGATCGATGACCTTGAGCACGTCATCGTCGCCGAGAATTGCTGCGGTCAATTGCATGCCGCCGGTGCCCCAGCCGTAAGGCAACGGCATCTCGCGGCCACCGAACGGCACCTGATAACCGGGGATCGCCACGGCCTTGAGCAAGGCGCGGCGAATCATGCGTTTGGTTTGTTCATCGAGGTAGGCAAAGTTGTAGGCCGCGTCGCGGATCGGCGCCCCGCCCTTCATGGAGTAGGACTGATCATTCATGGCTTTGTCCCTCGGCAGGCTTGCGCAGTTTGCGGATCAGTTCCAGTTCGGCCTGGAAGTCCACGTAGTGGGGTAATTTGAGGTGCGAGACGAAGCCGGCGGCCTCGACGTTGTCGCAGTGCATCAGCACGAATTCTTCCTGTTGCGCCGGGGACTCGATCTCTTCGTTGAACTCCTTGGCGCGCAGTGCGCGGTCGACCAGCGCCATACCCATGGCCTTGCGCTCGGCATGTCCGAAGGCCAGGCCATAACCACGGGTGAACTGCGCCAGTTCGGTGGCCGAGCCGACGAACTGGTTGACCATTTCGCACTCGGTGACTTCGATGCTGCCCAGGCAGACCGGGAAACCCAGCTCTTCAGGATCGATCCATACCTCGACATCGCCGATGCGGATTTCCCCGGCGAACGGGTGGTTGCGGCCATAGCCACGCTGGGTTGAATAGCCCAGCGCCAACAGGAAACCTTCATCGCCACGGGCCAGCGCTTGCAGGCGTTTGGCGCGGCTGGCGGGCAACTCCAGCGGGTCGCGGGTGATGTCAGCGACGGTTTCGTTGTTGTCCGATTCGTTCTTGATCAGGCCTTCTTTGGCCAGCAAGCCGAGGACGCGCGGGCAGGCTTCAAGGCTGGCGTTCGGCGTGACTTGCGGACCCGGATATTCGCCCTCAGCCAGCAGGGCAAAGTCGAGCAAGCGATGGGTGTAATCGAAGGTCGGCCCCAGCAGTTGACCGCCGGGCACATCCTTGAAGGTGGCGGACAGGCGTCGGCTGAGCTGCATGTTCGAGGTGTCGATCGGCAAACTCGGGCTGAAGCGCGGCAACGTGGTGCGGTAGGCACGCAGCAGGAAAATCGCTTCCACCAGATCCCCCGCCGCTTGCTTGATCGCCAGCGCGGCGAGTTCTTCGTCGTACAGCGAGCCTTCGCTCATCACCCGAGCAACCGCCAGCGGAAGTTGCTGACGGATCTGCTCGACGCTCAGTTCAGTGACCGAGGTATCGCCCCGGCGTTTTTTCGCCAGCAGACGGTGGGCATTGTCGATGGCCTGTTCGCCACCCTTGACGGCTACGTACATCAGACACGCTCCTGTGCAATGCGGGTGCTGCGCGGCAAGCCGATCAGGTCGTGGCCAGCGGCAAACAACAGATCCAGCCCCCGGGGAAATTCGTTGCGTCGTTCACGTTCGCGCCAGAAGCCGTCCGCCACCGGCAGCGCAACGTGGTGCTCGATTTCGATTCCCGGCCCGCGCCAGCGCAGCCCTGCCCCGCCGTCGAGGTTCGGCAGTTGAACCAGCAAGGTGCAGGACTGATCGGGGTAGCGGTCGTTGCCGTGGTCGAAGTCGCTCAGGTCGAGCAGATCGTCGGCGGCGAGCAAGGCGAAGCGCGCGGTCTCCCGGTTTGCAGTCAACGGGCAACCACAGTGGAATGCCAGGTTGGCGCGGATCAGCGGCGTGTCGAACGACGGCGCCAGCCACAGCGGCGTGTCGACATCCAGCAACGCCAGGCACAGCGCGTAGGTTGCTGGCGCCAGTCCTTCGAGGCTCGGCGTGGCGTGCAGGGTCTGGATCAGACCGGGGCCCGCGAGAGCCTTGAGTGCCGCGCGAAAACCGCGCTGGGCATCGAGCACCGGGTCGGCGAACGCCGGTTGCAACAGCTGTGCGCTCATCAGTTTTCTCCTCGCACGAGGGTGAAGAATTCGACTTGGTGGCAGCGGTGTCCGCCTCTTTTTGCGCGCGGCGTTCGGCTTGGGTGTTGGCCAGCGGCGTGATCATTTGCTCGAGCCAATGGCGCTGCTGCGTGCCTTGCAAATGCGCGTCGGCGAGCGCGGCCAGTTCGGCGTGGACCTTGTCGCGGCCCGCCAGATAGCTGTAACCGGTACGGCCATCGGCCAGGCGCACCACGCAACGGGTCACGCTCATTTCGCCGACGTTGAACGGCGCACCGTTGCCACCCATGCGACCACGGACCAGGGTCATGCCGATTTCCGGAGCGCGGATCAGTTGGTACTCGACGTCGCGCAGTGCCGCTTCATGGGGCTGCAATTCGCTGCGACGGGCGCGGGCCAGCACGCCGATCCAGTGCTGGCGTTCGGCGTGAGGAACAGGGCTGTGAATTGAGTCATGCATTGAGTTCTCCATCAGGTGACGACCTGGTACTGGAAGCGATCCGAACGGCTGGTGGACTGCGCGAGCTCCACCGCACGGCCGTCGCGATCGCGGGAAAGGGTGAACACACTCAGCGCCGGCAAATGCCGGGGCATCATCAGCAGCGCGGCTTCTTCGCGGTTGGGCAAACGGGCGCCGATCAGGCTCAGGGTGCGGGTCAGCGGCAGGTCGCGTTCGCTCAGGTACTGGCGCAGGGAACCGCCGGTGTAATCCGCCAGCAACGGCGCGTGGCTGGCGCAGTAACGATGGCGGATCAGGCTGACCGGTTGCTGATCGAGCTTGCGCAGGGTCTGCAATTCGATCATTGGCGCCATCTCGCTCAGCCCTAGATGCAGCGCTTCTTCACGGCTGGCGTAGCAGTAGCGGCGCTTGAGCAATAACGCCTCGACACCCAGGCCCTGGGCCGACAACGACTGGCTGTAGGCACTGTCGGCGGCCATTGGGTAAATCAGCGGTCGCTCCAGCACTTGCGTACCTTTGCCCTGACGCCGCAGCAGACTGCCTTCGAATACCAGCTCATCGATGGCGCGGCGCAAGGTGTGGCGGTTGACCCCAAAGCGTTCAGCCAGCTGCACCTCGGCCGGCAGGAAGTCTCCGGCGCGGTATTGCGCCAACTCGCGGCGCAGGATGTCGGCCAACTCGCGATATACCGGCTCATCTTGTCTAGACAACTGCATGCTTAAAAAAAAGCGCCCAGGGGCACCCCTCCGAAGATCAGATGAACTGCTTGCGCAGGCGTTGCGAGAGGATGTCGATCAGGCTGACGACGACGATGATCACCAGCAGCACGGCGCAGGTCTGAACAAACTGGAAGGCGCGGATGTTCTCCCAGAGAATCACCCCGATGCCGCCGGCACCGACCATTCCCACCACCGTCGCCGAGCGCACGTTGGCCTCGAAGCGGTACAACGCATACGAAACCCACAGCGGCATCACTTGCGGAATCACGCCGTAGATCACTTCTTGCAAGGCACTGGCTCCGGTGGCGCGAACGCCTTCGACCGGTCCTGGATCGATCGCTTCCACGGCTTCGGCGAACAGCTTGGAAAGAACGCCCGTAGTGCTGATCCAAAGTGCCAATACACCGGCAAACGGCCCCAGCCCGACGGCCACCACGAACAACATGGCGAAGACCATTTCGTTGATCGAGCGGAAGGCATCCATCACCCGGCGCAGCGGTTGGTGAATCCACCAGGGCGTGATGTTTTCCGAGCAAAGAATGCCCAGCGGCACCGAGCAGACAATCGCCAGCACCGTACCCCAGAGGGCGATTTGCATGGTGACGATCATTTCCTTGAGATAGGAGCGCCACTCATGGAAGTCCGGCGGGAAGAAATCCGCGGCAAAGGTCGCCATGTTTCCCGAGTCGCGGTACAGCGCCATCGGATTCATTTCGGCGCCGTGCCAGGCCCAGGCCAGCAGGACCAGGAACAGGCCCCAACCGGCGTATTGCGGCCAGGTACGCTTGCCGACAGCTTCAGCGTGCAGAGTGGTCATAAGGTTTCTCTAAAAAAGCGTTCAAAGAGACGTGGCACCTAACTAATGCCTGGCGCAAAACACCTGTAGGAGCGAGCCTGCTCGCGATGGTCGTTAACGATGACGCGGGGAACCAGGAGAAACGCGGGGCCCTTGCGTGCATCGCGAGCAAGCTCGCTCCTACAAAGAGCCGGATCAGCCGGCGTTGGCGGTCTTCTTCTCGCTCTTCTCAAGCAAGGTGATGCGCTCTTGCAGCTTGGCCAGGTCGGCGTCGATGTCAGCGAGTTTCTTGGCCTTGTCGGCAGCCTCAAGCTTGGTGTCGGCACTGATGGTGGTGCGCTGCTTGAACAGCTCTAGCTGACGAATCGGCAGCAACTGGTCGTCGCTGGATTTGAGGAACTTGCCCAGTTGCATGCCCTTGAGCACGGCTTTCTCGGAGTCGGTGTCGCCATAGCTGAAGATGAAATCGCGGATCTTCTGCTTCTCGCTATCGCTCAGCGCCTTGCTCCACACCAGCGGGTCGGCGGGGATCAGTGGCGATTTCCAGATCACTTTGAGCATCGCAGCCTTGTCCGGCTGGGTGACTTCCAGGCGATCCCAGCTTTCGGTGTTGAAGGTCGCCACATCCAGTTGACCCTTGGCCACGCTCAACGCGTTGACTTCGTGGCTGGAGTTGAGGGTGCGCTTGAACGCGGTGGCCGCATCGACGTTGTTCTTGGCGAACACGTAGTAGCCCGGCACCAGATAGCCCGAGGTGGAGTTCGGGTCGCCGTTGCCGAAGGTCAGGTTCTTGGCGTTTTTCAGCATGTCGTCAACGGAGTTGATCGGGCTGTCCTTGCGCACGATCAACACGCTCCAGTAGCCGGCGGCGCCGCTGGCGGCAGCGGTCTGGGCGAAGATTTCGCCGTTGGAGCGATCCACCGCTTCAATAGCAGCCTTGTTGCCCAGCCAGGCAACGTCGACCTTGTTGAAGCGCATGCCCTGGATCAGGCCGGCATAGTCGGAGGCGAACGTGGCGTTGATCTTCAGGCCGGTTTTCTTCTGCATGTCATCCAGAAATGGCTGCCAGATGCTCTTCAGGTTCTGCGATGACTCGGTGGACATGATGCCGAAATTGATGGCTTTTTCTTCAGCCTGGGCGGTGCCCATCACACAGCTGGCGAGCAAGGCTGCACCAACAAAAACGCGACCGATACGGTTCAACATGGAAAGGTTTCCTGAGGGTGAACGGTTGGGAATCGAAGGTTGTTTATGCGCGCGCCAATACCAGCCGGGGCGCGGCTTCGACGGGGCGAATGTGGTCGGAACACATCAGGCTGGTGTCAATGTCGGCACCGTATAAATCGTTGAGGAACTGACCGCTCAGCTCGGCGGCGCGGCCGTCGAAATGGATTCGTCCGTCTTTGAGCGCCACGGCACGCGGGCAATAACGGGTGGCGTAATCGACCTGATGCAGGGTGACGACCACGGTCTTGCCGTCGCGGCGGTTGATGTCGGCGAGGATTTCCATGACCTTGCGTGCCGACTCGGGGTCGAGCGAGGCAATCGGTTCATCCGCCAGAATCACCTCGGCACGCTGGGTCAAGGCACGGGCAATTGCCACGCGCTGTTGCTGCCCGCCGGAGAGGGTCGAGGCGCGCTGCGCTGCCAGATCGGCCAGGCCGACGCGGTCCAGGGATTCCAGGGCGAACTGTTTTTCCTCGGCATTGAACAGGCACAAATTTCCACGCCAGCGCGGCATGCGACCCAGGCAACCGAGCAGCACGTTGTCGAGCACGCTCAGGCGATTGACCAGGTTGAACTGCTGAAAGATGTAGCCGATGTCGGCCCGCAAGCGCCGCACCTTGCCATTGAGCCGTCCACTGGCCTGCACTTCTTGCCCCAGTACCTTGACGCTGCCGCCGTTGTTGCGATCGCAACAGGCCAGGCCTGCGAGGTGGCGCAGCAAAGTGGATTTCCCGGAGCCGGAAGCGCCAATCAGCGCGACCATCTCACCGGCCGCGATGGTCAGTTCGAGGTCGATCAATGCGGTTTTACGCGCAAAGGTCTTGTTCAGATGATCGACATGGATAGCTGCGTTCATGGGCTTCTCTGTCTGGTTGAACGGCTGTCCGTGGCCGTATTTGAGTTCAACCGACTTTATGCACGGGCTGTGTCAGGCCTGTGACTTGCACATGTCGCTGGATGGGCTATTTGATGAAGGTTTTGTGAAAGGTTGGGGTGGCCCCTGTAGGAGCGAGCATGCTCGCGATGAACCCGAGAACACCGGGGGGTATCAGGCACCCAGCGTTATCGTTGACGTCCATCGCGAGCATGCTCGCTCCTACAGAGGGATGTGTTTGACGGACGATGAAGGCAAAAAAATGTTTCAACGCGCCATACGAGCGCGCAAACGCGGCGTCACGAAATCCAGGAACGCACGCAATTTGAGCGGCAGCGGCGCTTGCCCCTTGTGCACCAGGCTGATGGGCAATGGCGCCGACTCGAAGGGCTCGAGTACCACCCGCAGTGCATCTTTGCGCAGCGCGTCGGCGACCTGATACGACAGCACCCGGATCACGCCAACCCCAAGCATCGCGGCGTCGATCGCCGCTTCCGCCGTGTTGACGGCAAGCCGTGAATGAACGGGCACGGACACTTCTGACTTGCCCGCGCCAAACACCCAGGCGCCCACGGATGCCAGGACCTCGAAGGTAATACAAGCATGCCCGGCCAAATCCCGTGGCGTGGCGGGCACGCCATGGGTTGCCAGGTAATCCGGGCTGGCACAGACCACCCGGCGCACCGCTCCCACTTTCGCAGCCATGAGCGAGCTGTCGGGCAATTCGCCAATTCGCACCGCGACATCACAGTGCTCTTCCATCAAATGCACGACGCGATCGGTGAGCATCAGGTTGATCTCGATTTCGGGATAGTGCGCGAGAAATTCGGCAACCACCGGCACGAGGTGCAAGCGCCCAAAAACTACCGGGGCGGTGACCACCAGTTCACCTTTGGGCGAGGCGTATTCGCCGGTCGCCGCGCGCTCGGCCTCGCCGATGTCTTCAAGAATGCGCCTGCACGCCGCCACGTATGAGGCGCCGGCTTCGGTCAACGAAAGTTGCCGGGTGGTGCGATGAAGCAGGCGCGTCTTTAAATGTGATTCCAGTTCCGCCACCTTGCGGCTGACAGTGGCAAGCGGCATTCCGAGGCGGCGTGCGGCGCCCGAAAGACTGCCCGAATCGACCACTGCAATCAGCACAGACATGGATTCAAGACGGTTCATGGCGCCCTATCAAATTATGGAAGGATGATTCCCGATCCTAGGGGATTATCCATGTTTATGCGAGTGCGTAAGGTTGGACACTCATCCCGCGCGCGACATCCCGTTGCAAATGCCGGAAGCCAACCTGAAAGGAGAGTGCCGTGAGCGCCCTGCCCTTAACCTCAGAGAATACGTCTGCGCCGGCGGTAGCGTCTCGCGGCAAGATCATCATGATGGCGATCATCGCTGGCGCGGTGATCACTAACATTTACTGCACCCAGCCGATCCTGCCTTTGATCGCGTCGGATCTGGGACTTGACCTGACGACAGTCGATTTAGTGGCCGGCGCGGCTCTGCTCGGTTTCGCCACCGGGCTAGCTTTGCTGCTGCCAATGGGTGACCGTTTTGACCGGCGAAAACTGGTGCTCGGCCAGATCGCAATGGCGTTCTGCTTTGCTATTGCGGCAGCCATCTCGCCCGGCGTCGGAACATTGATCGCGGCGTCCTTCGGACTCGGCATCGTGAGCTGCGTGCCCCAGCAACTGGTGCCCTTCGCCGCCGTCATGTCCAAGCCCAGTGAACGTGGGCGAAACGTCGGCACGGTAGTCAGCGGCATCATGGTGGGCATTCTGCTCGGGCGCACCATCAGTGGTGTGGTGGGTGAAGCTTGGGGTTGGCGTGCGGTCTATGGCCTGGAAGCGGCGTTCATGATCCCGGTCTGGATCGCTGCGGCCTCCCTGCTTCCGCAAGGTGTGCCCAGCACCAACCTGTCCTACCCGCGCCTGCTCGCTTCGCTGTGGCCACTGATGCGCGACAACTCGGCGATTCGCCAATCGATGATCGTCCAGGCGCTGTTGTGGGCCTGCTTCAATGCCTTTTGGGTCAACCTGGCGGCATTGCTGGCCCACGGTCCCTACCAGTTGGGCAGTGCCTGGGCGGGTGGCTTCGGCATCATCGGAGCGGCCGGTGCACTGGCTGCGTCACTTGGTGGCCGCGCCACTGACCGGTTGGGCTCGCGCAGCGTGATTGGCGCCAGTATTGGTATCGTCACGCTGGCTTACCTGCTGCTTGCGGGTGCGCAGACCTCGATTGCATTGCTAGTGCTTGGCGTGGTTGTGCTCGATATCGGCGTGCAATCGGGACTGGTGTCCAACCAGACTCGCGCCTTCGCCGTGGATCCGAAAGCACAGGGCCGTATCAACAGTCTGTATATGACTGCGACCTTCTTCGGCGGTGCGGTGGGCGCGGCGGTCAGTGGTTGGTTGATGACGCGCTTTGGCTGGTCCGGCATTGTGGTGTTTGGTGTTGTGCTTGGGCTTCTCGCGTTCGTGATCCACTGGAATGGAGCGCCGCGTCAGGCGGGCGGAAAGTCAGCCTGACTTTTTCGGATGAACCCTGATCAACTGTGGGAGCCTGCTCGCGATGGACGTCAACGATAACGCGCCCTGTCTGAATGACCGTGTTGTCCTGACGTTTTTCGCGAGCAAGCTTCGCTCCTACAGAGGAACGAGTACATCCGCGAAATCAGGTTGGCTGTCAGGCCGCCTTCGCGGGCAAGTCGAATCGTAGTAGATCGAGTAGGAGGCGGCCTCACAGCCGCCGTCCTCTCACACCACCGTACATACGGTTCCGTATACGGCGGTTCAAGCTATGCGGCTAAGCCGGTTTATCGTATCCAGTACCGAGACTAACCCGAGTCGATCCCACAGCTTCTTCGGTAGCGCCTGATTCATATGGGGCGCTCCCGAGTTCCACCATGGGCCTCGGCCATTGACTGCCGATTTCCACGCCCGCGCTTCATTGAGTCCCAGACGTATCAAGTTGCGCGCCCTTGTAAAGGGCCGCTTCCATTGACGCCAGACGACACAACGAAGCTTGTGCCGCACCCAGCCGTCCAGTTCCTCAAGTGGCCGCTTGCTCTGGCTCAGCTTGAAGTAGCCAGCCCATCCGCGTAGCACGGGGTTTATCCGCTCGATGATATTCGCCATCTTGTGGCCTCGTGCTCTGCGCAGCAGATCTCTGAGTCGGCCGCGCAAGCGACCCAGACTCGTCGTCGCCACTCTCAGCCTCGGCTGTTGATGCCAGCTCATCCCATAGCCCAAGTAATCACAGACCCAGGGCCGCGCCACACGGCTCTTTTCCCGGTTCAGCGTCAGTTTCAGGCGCTGATTCAGGAAGCGCTCAACACTTCTCATCACTCGTTCACCAGCACGACGACTGCACACATAGATGTTCGCATCGTCGGCATAGCGTACGAATCGATAGCCCCGTCGTTCCAGCTCGCGGTCGAGTTCGTTGAGCAGGATGTTCGACAGCAACGGCGAGAGCGGGCCGCCTTGCGGCGTCCCCTCCTGCCGTCGGCTGGCAATACCGCCTGACATCGTTCCCGCTTCGAAGTAACGACGGATCAACTTGAGCACGCGCTTATCTTCGATTTGACGCGCCACGTAAGCCATCAGGATGTCGTGATTAACCCGATCAAAGAACTTCTCAAGATCCAGTTCCACGCACCAGCGATGCCCTGCCGCCACATGACCGCGAGCAGTTTCAATGGCTTGATGAGCGCTTCTGCCCGGACGAAAACCGTAGCTGTAATCCGAGAACAGAGGATCGAAAATCGGCGTGAGCTGTTGCAGCAGTGCCTGCTGGATCAGGCGATCCACGACATTGGGAATACCCAGTTGCCGTGTTCCACCTTTAGGTTTGGGGATGTCGACGGCGCGCACACCTTGCGGGTGATACTCGCCGGCCAGCAACCGTGCCTTGAGGATCGGCCAATACTGTTTCACGTAGTTCGCCAAGTCGTCGACCGTCATGCCATCGGCACCCGGCGCGCCCTTGTTGCTGACCACGCGTTTATACGCACGCCTAAGATTAGCCGGTGCAAGCACCCGTTCCATAAGCATGTCCGACTCCGCGTTCGTCCACGTCACAGACGCCGCCGATACCTTTGCGCTGCCAGCCGTTATCCTCGGATACTGTCCGGGACTCGGGGTAACAGTCTTCTCTGGGAGAAATTTCTGCATTTCGGTATTCAACGAGACTTTGACGCCTACTGGCGGCATAACCTGTTCGGCCCTTGGCGACGGGGTTATTCGTCACTTACTACGGCTTCGGCTGACTTCTGCACGCTCATCCCGTCGCCTCTCGACGCGCGGTAGCACAGTGGCAAACGTGCAGATCTCCCAGGGTAATTCGCGCGACCTTCCTGCTTATGCCTGTCGGATCTACGTCGCAGCGTTCCGTGCAAGTATTGGGCTTTGACGGTTTGGGCCGCCTTACCCCGCTGCGCCGCCTCTATCCGCTTCCTGTTCGTCAGGCCAGCATTTTGCCTCGGGCTTCCTTCAGATTCGCGGTCACCCGCGACACCCTTGCCTCTGGCTAACACTTCCCCTTGCCGGGTGTGTAGAGGACTTTCACCTCCAAGTCACCAGCGAGGCCACCACAGCCAAGCTGGTTGCGCTTGCGCGCAACGCGCCATGCCTGGCGCACCCATAAAAAAGGCGACCCCGAAGGTCGCCTTTTGCGTTACTGCCCGAACTGTCGTCCCAGACCACCCGGCACACCGTGGATGTCCGTCTCTTCCCACGGCCCTTTCGGACTGATCGAGCGGCTCCAGCCGTTGTCCCAGCGGTAATAGGTACGCTGGCGGTAGAAGGTGTTGGGCTGATCGTCGAGCACATAGACACCCAATTTCGGGTCCCAGTGACTGTTGCCACCCGGTGGCGGCGCGAAGCTGGCGGAGGTGCGCGGCAGCGGTTTGGCGGGCTTGGCCGGAAGACCCGGCTTGCTCGGGGAGGGTGAAGTGGACGGCGTAGGTTTGGGCTGCGAAGGCGGAATCGGCGGCAGATGCGTCGGCTCGGGCCGTTGGACCGCACAAGCACTCAGCCCCAAAACAAAAAAGCTGAGCAGGGTAATACGAGCGATGGCGGTCATGAAGGCGTTCCTGTTATTTGTCCGGGCTGTCGATGGTCAGTTTTTGCGGCGCGGTGGTGCTGCTGGCCAAAGGCTGGCTGCGACCGACCCACTCGCCTGCCGTCGGTTGGCCGGCACGGGAAATACGCGCAACCAGTTGGACTTCAGGGAAGTTCGACAGTTTCAACTGCGGCATCATCGCGTCGGCATCGCCCAGTTCGACGGTTGCCGGCAGATCGGCCACGGTCAGGCGTTTGGCGGCCAGCGGTGCGGGTGGACCGGAGGTGGCGCGGGCGAAAATGAACACGCTATCACCCGGTTGGACCTTGGCTTTCAGGTCGGCGGCCAGATCCACCTGGACCTTGAGCAACGCGCCAGCCTTGGCCACCGGGGCCACCGGGGCCGCAGCCACCTTGCCTCCGCTGGCCACCAGCTTCTCGGTGGCGCGGGTTATGCCGCCCTGCAACGCGATACGGGACTTGTCTTCTGGCGGCAGTTGCTCGAGCAGGCGATTCCAGTAATCAATCGCCTCTTGATACTGCCGGGCTTCGAACGCCGCGATGCCCAACAAACCAAGGCTAGTGACTTCATTCGGATCGGCTTTCAACGCTTCATCAGTCAGCGCCTGAATCTTGTCCGACCACTTCTTGCCATCGGCAAAATACTGGGCCTGCGCCCATTGCCCCAGCAGTTCAGGCTGACGCCCGGCCAGGTTGACGGTGCGTTCGAAGATTTTTGCTGCATCAGCAGGACGATCCTGAGTCATGTAGGTGCGACCGAGGAAGTACAGGGCCTCGGCGGATTCCGGCTGCGCCGCGACCGCGCGCTCCAGACGCCGGGTCATCTCGTCCATCGACTGCGGCGCCTGGGAGAATTCCCGGGTCAGCTCGACTTTGTCGCTGGCACCGAAATGCAGGTACAAGCCAAGGCCCAGCACTGGCACCAGGATCGCCGCCAGCAGCGGTGCCGGTTTGCCCAGCCGCGACACCCGTGGCGCGGCAACGCCTTCGGTATCAGCGAGCAATTCACGGGCGGCTTCAGCGCGACCGGCGTTCATTTGCGCAGCATCGAGAACGCCTTCTTCCTGCTGAGTCTGCAACTCAGCCACGCGATCCTGATACAGCGCCACGTTCAGGGCAGTACGATCCTCTTCGAGCTGGGCGCGACGACTGCGCAGAACAGGGATCAGCAGAAAACTCAGCGCCACCAGAAGCAGCAGACCTGCAGCGAGCCAGAAATCAATCATTCTTGGTTTTATCCAACAGTTGATCGAGGCGCTCGCGCTCCTCGGCAGAAAGCGAGTCCGGAGTGTTGGCGCGTTGCACGCGACGACGGCGGACAATCACCGCGATGATCACAAAACCACCCAGCAACAGGCCGGCGGGGCCGAACCAGAGCAGAGCAGTCTTGGCATTCAGGGCCGGTTTGTAGCGGACAAAATCACCGTAGCGGTCGACCATGAAGTCGATGATCTGCTGATTGTCCTTGCCCTCGCCAAGCATGCGAAAAATCTCTTTGCGCAGGTCGGCGGCAATCGGCGCATTGGAATCGGCGATGTCCTGGTTCTGGCACTTGGGGCAGCGCAGTTCCTTGGTCAACTCGCGAAAACGCTCGCGATCACCCTCCTTGGCGAACTCATAAGTGTCGATGGCCGCATGTGCCACCCCGGCCATGCTCAAGCCCAAAACGACAGCGGCGAGCCAGCGCTTCATGGCTTGGCCTCATCAACCAGCGCCTGATACTTGGCCGCCAGTTTTTCACGCCAGACCTGCTCGTCGATCACCCCGACGAACTTGTCACGGATGATGCCCTTGGCGTCGATAAAGAAGGTTTCCGGAGCGCCGTACACACCGAGGTTCAGGCCCAGGGTGCCTGCATCGTCGCGGACGTCCAGTTGATACGGGTTGTGGAATTCCGCCAGCCACTTCAAGGCGTCGACGTTGACGTCCTTGTAGTTGATGCCGTAGATCACCACGCCTTTCTCGGAAAGTCTGTTCAGCACCGGGTGCTCGATCCGGCAGGAAATACACCAGGTGCCCCAGACGTTGACCAGTGCCGGTTTGCCAAGGATGTCGGCGCGGGTCAGGGTCTTGTCGCCCTGCACCGCTGGCAGGGAAAACTCAGGGAACGGTTTGCCAATCATCGCCGAGGGCAACTCGGCCGGGTCCAGGTACAGACCGCGATACAGGAAAACAGCAACCACCAGAAAAATCGCCAGCGGCAACAACATCAACCAACGCTTCATGCAGTGGCTCCACTCATGCCCAGTGCTTCACGCACGCGGCTTTTCACTTTGACTCGATAACGCCCATCCAGCGCCGCCAGCAACCCGCCCAGACCGGTGAGCAACCCACCGAACCAGATCCAGCGCACAAACGGTTTGACGTGGACGCGCACGGCCCAGGCGCCATCGCCCAGCGGTTCGCCCAACGCAACGTAGAGGTCACGGGTGAAACCGGCGTCGATCCCGGCTTCGGTCATCATGGAGTTCTGCACGGTGTAGAGGCGTTTTTCCGGGTGCAACACGCTGACTTCCTTACCATCGCGGATCACCCGGATGGTGCCCTTGTCGGAAGTGAAGTTCGGGCCTTCGAAGTGCTTGGCGCCTTCGAACACGAAGTGGTAACCGGCCAGGTCCATGGACTCACCCGGCGCCAGGCGCAGGTCGCGCTCGGCACTGTTCTGGCTCGACAGCACCACGCCAAGCGCGCACACCGCGATGCCCAGGTGCGCAAGCTGCATGCCCCAATAACTGCGGGTCAGGGTCGGCAGACCTTTGATCAGGCCTTTGTGGCGGGTCTTGTCGAAGATGTCACGCACACCGGCCAGCAATACCCAGGCGGCGAGCATGAAGGTTGCCAATACCGCCCAGTTGAAATCGCCATACGCGACGCCCGCCACCACCGCCAGCGCGGCGCTGCCGAGCAGAACCGGCGTGAGCATGTTCATCAACCATTTCACCGGGGTGTCTTTCCAGCGCACGATCACACCGACCGCCATTACCAGCATCAACAACGCCATCAACGGAATGAACAGCGCGTTGAAGTAAGGCGGACCGACCGACAGCTTGGCACCGGTTATCGCATCGAGAATTAGCGGGTACAAGGTGCCGAGCAGGATCATCGAAGCCGCTACTACCAGCACCAGGTTGTTGCCCAGCAACAGGGTTTCCCGGGACCAGAGGTTGAAGCCGACCTGGCTCTTGACCACCGGCGCCCGCAGGGCAAACAGCGTCAGCGAACCACCGACCACGAACAACAGGAAAATCAGGATGAACACGCCACGCTCGGGGTCGGAGGCGAAGGCGTGAACCGACGTCAGCACACCGGAACGCACGAGGAAAGTGCCCAGCAAACTCAACGAGAACGCGGCAATGGCCAACAACACGGTCCAGCTCTTGAACACGCCACGTTTTTCCGTGACCGCCAGCGAGTGAATCAGCGCGGTGCCCACCAGCCAAGGCATGAAGGAAGCGTTTTCCACCGGGTCCCAGAACCACCAGCCGCCCCAGCCGAGTTCGTAATAGGCCCACCAAGAGCCGAGGGTAATGCCGATGCCGAGAAAGGCCCAGGCGACGATGGTCCACGGACGCGACCAGCGTGCCCACGCCGCATCAAGGCGACCGCCCAGTAGTGCGGCAATGGCGAAGGCGAAGGCCACGGAGAACCCGACGTAGCCCATATACAGCATCGGCGGGTGCACGATCAGGCCGATGTCTTGCAGCAGCGGGTTAAGGTCGTGTCCGTCTGCCGGAATCTGCGGCAGGATGCGCGAGAACGGGTTGGAAGTGAGGATCAGGAACAGCAGGAAACCGGTGCTGATCATCCCCATCACCGCCAGCACCCGCGCCAGCATCACTTGCGGCAACTGGCGGGAGAACACCGACACGGCGAAAGTCCAGCCACCGAGGATCAGTGCCCACAGCAGCAACGAACCTTCGTGTGCGCCCCATACGGCGCTGAATTTGTAGTACCACGGCAATGCGCTGTTGGAGTTGCTGGCTACATAGGCGACGGAGAAATCGTCGGTCATGAAGGCGTAAGTCAGACAACCGAAGGCGAAGACCAGAAAAGCGAACTGACCCCAGGCGGCCGGCTGGGCCAGGCTCATCCACAAACGGTCACCGCGCCAGGCGCCAAGCAATGGCACCACGGCCTGAACCAGGGCAAAACACAGCGCCAGAATCATGGCCAGATGGCCCAGCTCTGGTATAAAAATGCCGGAAGTCATCGATCAACCCTCCTTCGCGGGTGTTGGAGCGGATTGACCACTGTCTTTCAGCGCTTTGGTCACTTCCGGCGGCATGTACTTCTCGTCGTGCTTGGCCAGCACTTCATCGGCCACCACCACGCCATCGGCATTGATCTTGCCCAGGGCAACGATGCCCTGCCCTTCGCGGAACAGGTCCGGAAGAATGCCGCGATAAGTGATGGTTACGGATTTATTGAAGTCGGTGACGATGAATTTCACGTCCAGCGAATCGCTAGACCGTTGCAGCGAGCCTTTCTCGACCATGCCGCCCGCACGAATCCGCGTGTCTTGCGGCGCTTCGCCGTTGGCGATCTGGGTCGGGGTGTAAAACAGATTGATGTTTTGCTGCAGGGCGCTCAGGGCCAGGCCAACGGCAGCGCCGACACCGACCAGAATCGCGAAAATAATGATAAGACGCTTTTTACGCAGCGGATTCACTTGCCGTTCTCCCGGCGCAGACGACGCGCCTCTTGTTGCAGATAACGCTTGCGGGCCAGGATCGGCGCCGCCACGTTGAGGGCCAACACCGCCAGGCAGATGCCGTAGGCTGACCAGACATACAGGCCGTGATGGCCCATGGCGATGAAGTCGCCGAATGACGCAAAACTCATCGAACGGCCTCCAGACTGTTTTCCACTTCGGCTTTCACCCAACTGGCCCGCGCCTCGCGCTTGAGCACTTCAAGGCGCATGCGCAGCAGCAATACCGCGCCGAAGAAACAGTAGAAACCCAACGCCGTCAGCAGCAGTGGCAGCCACATTTCGGCGGGCATCGCCGGTTTTTCGGTGAGGGTGAATGTCGCGCCCTGGTGCAAGGTGTTCCACCACTCCACCGAGTATTTGATGATCGGGATGTTGATCACCCCGACAATCGCCAGCACCGCGCAGGCCTTGGCCGCGCTGTCACGATTACTGATGGCGTTGCCCAGCGCAATAAGACCGAAGTACAGAAACAGCAGAATCAGCATCGACGTCAGTCGCGCGTCCCAGACCCACCACGAGCCCCAGGTCGGCTTGCCCCAGATCGCCCCGGTGACCAGCGCCACGGCGGTCATCCAGGCACCGATGGGCGCCGCGCATTGCAGGGCGACGTCGGCCAGTTTCATTTTCCACACCAGCCCGACGACACCGCACACGGCCAGCATCACGTAGATGGACTGCGCCAGCATGGCGGCCGGAACGTGGATGTAGATGATGCGAAAGCTGTTGCCCTGCTGATAGTCGGGCGGCGCGAAAGCCAGGCCCCAGACCACACCAATGCCGATCAGCAGCAACGCCGCAATGCTCAGCCACGGCAGCAATTTACTGCTGATGCCGTAGAACCACTTGGGTGAGCCGAGCTTATGAAACCAGGTCCAGTTCATTACTGTTTCCATCACGGTTACTGCTCGTTATCACGAGTCAGCCAAAGGGTCTGCTTTTAATTAAAAGTAGTGGTTAATTTTAACCAGACCTCATTATTATTCGCCGACGCTGATCTTCAGGCCAGCAGCTATAGCAAAGGGTGTCAGAGTTATCGCCAAAGCGGTCAGGCTACCAAGCCACAACAGATAACCGGTCGCCGGCATGCCCTGCAAGGCCGCCTGCAAGGCGCCGCTGCCGAGAATCAATACCGGTATGTACAACGGCAGAATCAGCAACGCCAGCAACAGGCCACCGCGCTTCAAACCGACGGTCAACGCCGCGCCCACTGCACCGAGCAGGCTCAGCACCGGTGTACCCAGCAATAACGAAAGCAGCAACACCGGCAGACAGGCGGCAGGCAAACCGAGCATCAACGCCAGCAAGGGTGCGAGCAAAACCAGTGCCAGGCCGGAAAACGCCCAGTGTGCCAGCACCTTTGCCAAAACCAGAAGAGGCAGGGGGTGCGGCGAAAGGACCCACTGTTCAAGCGATCCGTCTTCGAAATCACTGCGGAAAAGCCCGTCCAGCGAGAGCAAAACCGATAAAAGGGCTGCCACCCAGACTAGCCCCGGAGACAAGGTTTGCAACAATTGAGACTCCGGACCGACCGCCAACGGGAACAGCGAAACGACAATGGCGAAGAACACCAACGGGTTTGCCAGCTCCGCGGGGCGGCGGAACAACAAACGGGCCTCACGGGCTACCAACAGGCCGAAAACACTCATACGGCCCACTTCCCCAGATCAATGTCGCGATAACCCACCGGCATGCGGCTCAGCGTGTGGTGAGTGGTCAACACCACCATGCCGCCGCGTTCGCAGTGGCCAGCCAGGTGTTCTTCAAGCTGCGCTACGCCTTGCTTGTCGAGCGCGGTGAACGGTTCATCGAGTATCCACAGCGGTGGGCTGTCCAGATAAAGGCGCGCCAGTGCGACGCGACGCTGCTGACCAGCAGACAGGGTGTGGCAGGGAATATCTTCGAAACCGCGTAATCCGACCGCCGCCAGGGCTTGCCAGATCGCTTCATGGGAAGCCGGTTGATGCAGGGCGCAGAGCCAGCTGAGGTTCTCTTCGGGTGTCAGCAAGTCCTTGATCCCCGCCGCATGGCCGATCCACAGCAGGTTGCGCGCCAACTCCGTACGCTGATCATCGAGCGGCCGGCCGTTGAGCAGTACTTGACCGGCGGTCGGGTGCATCAGGCCTGAAAGCAGGCGTAACAAACTGGTCTTGCCACTGCCGTTGGGGCCGCTGATTTGCACCATTTCGCCACTGGCCAGTCTCAAATCGAGATTTTCGAAGAGCAGCCGAAGGTCTCGCTCACAGGCAAGGGCAACGGTTTGCAGGACAGGACTGGTCAAGGGTTCACGGGCCTTATACGGTTCAAGTCGGCTTTGGTGCGGCCGTTATAGAGATACAGCATAGATGCAATGACGGCGTGTTCTAGAGAGCTACGTCAAACAATTGCAATGTTCTTGCGACTCTGTATACAACGGGCGGCATTATACATGCCATTTCCTACTCTAAAGAGTGCATTTTCCCAAGGTTGTGACCGCGTATGACAGGCGAAATGAACATCCTCCCGCTGCCGCAGACAGTCCCGGCGCCCACGCGTCCGCTGGCGGTCAGTGGCGAGTTGCTCAAGCTGCTGACGCCCATCGAGGGCCTGATCACTGCCGGTCAGACCGCAAAGGCTGAAGTGTTGTCACTCAAGCAGGCGGATCAGACATTTCAGCTGCTGCTCAAAGTCACCCTTGAAAGCGGGCGCCAGACCACGGTCCAGGCCACCAGCAACTTACCGTTGGCCCAAGGCACCAGCATTGCGGTGACCCAACCTTCGGCGGGCAATCTGGCCGTCACCGTGCAACAGGCCATCGCCTCCAGCATCGCCACCCTCACCCGCATCGACACCGCGCAACTGCCGGTCGGCACTCTGCTACAGGGCAAAGTGCTGACTTCCCAGGTGTTGCCGCAAATGCCTGGGCAACCGACGGTGTTTCGCTCGATGGTCAGCCTGCTCAATACCGCCCTGAGCGGTAGCACCTTGAGCATCGACAGCCCGCAGCCGTTGCGCATCGGCACGTTGCTAAGTGCCCAGGTGCAGGACACTCAGACTTTGAAGTTCGTGCCTTTGAGCAACCGCCAGGAGCAATTGGCAGTGACCCAGCAACTGACCAGCCAAACCAGCCGTCAAGGTTCGCTGGATGGTTTGCTCAAGCTTCTGCAAAACCTGCCTCCTTCGAATCAGACTTCAAGCGACCTGCGCGCCGCCGTGGACAAGTTGCTTTCCGGTCTGCCGGACATTCAGCAACTCAGCACACCGAAAGGTCTAGCCCTGGCATTGGCCAACAGCGGCGCGTTCCTCGAAACCAAATTGTTGACCGGGCAGAACCCGACGCTCGCCCCCGACATGAAAGCCGATCTGCTCAAACTGATCGCGCAACTGACACCGGGGCTGCCGGCCAGCACCAATCTCAGCGCAATCATCGCCGCCAACACCCTAGCCCAAGCCATGCCGAGTTTCGTGCGCAACGCCCTCGGCATGCTCGGGCAAGTCAGCGCCAAACCGTCGCCGACCAGCTTCCCGCTACCAGAGCGCCTGCTGCAAAACGCCGAGGGCGAAGACGATCTCGAACACCTGCTGCGATTGGCTGCGGCAGCAGTTTCACGCCTGCAAAGCCATCAACTGTCGAGCCTGGAGCAGAGCGGCGTCACCAGTGACGGTCGCCTTATGAGCACCTGGCAACTGGAAATCCCGATGCGCAACATGCAGGACATCGTGCCGTTGCAGATCAAGTTCCAGCGCGAAGAGGCGCCAGATAAAGAACAATCCCAGGAACGCCGCGACGAACGCGAGCCGAAACAACAGCTGTGGCGCGTCGAACTGGCCTTCGACATGGAACCGTTGGGTCCGATGCAGATTCAGGCACAACTGATCAAGGGCAGTCTTCCAGCCAGCTGTGGGCCGAACGGCCGTACACCGCCAGTCTGATCGAAAGCAACCTGGCCGCACTGCGCCAACGCCTGCTTGCATCAGGCCTGAACGTCGGCGATCTCGATTGCCATCACGGCAAACCGCCACAAGGTCCGCAAACCCGTCTTGATCAACGCTGGGTCGACGAAACCGCATGAAAGCCCCCAACGCCCCACGCCAGGCCATCGCCCTCAAATACGACGGCACCCACGCCCCGACCCTCACGGCCAAGGGCGATGAAGAATTGGCTGAAGAAATTCTCAGGATTGCACGCGACTGTGAAGTGCCGATCTACGAGAACCCTGAACTGGTGAGTTTGCTGGCGCGCATGGAGCTGGGGGACAGTATTCCGGAGGAGTTGTATCGCACGATCGCGGAGATTATTGCGTTTGCGTGGAATCTGAAGGGCAGGTTTCCGGCGGGGCAGGATCCGGATGCGCCTAGGGTGAAGAAGGATGTAATGGAACGCGGGGAAAATTACTGAGAGGTCGAAAACTCCAATCACGAAAAAGCTCGCTCTCAAGGAACCGAAGGCAAAAACAAAGTGCGAAGACTGCCAGGTTCCAAAGCGAGCTGGGAACAACTGGTGAACGGACCACCTTTGTACCGAAAGGAGAATCAGTGCACTAACTATTTGAGTAGACTCCTGGTTATTCCAGCTCGACTTCTTCGGCTACGTAACCGTGTTGCCCACTGTGATACCTAAGAAAACGGACACGTTTTCCAGGCAGCGGCCTTGCCTCGAACCATCCTTCAAACGTTTTTTGATTATAAGTGTAAATTCTGCCATCCAAATCATCCTTGATCGTGCCCTTTATGCGGGTTAATGGCCAATCGGGATCGTCCTCCGGATCTACCGTTTCAAACGAAACAACTACTCCCGCAGCGCGGTTCGGCTGGTCATTCATATGAGTCCTCTACCAATTCAAAGTAAAATTCAAACTCCACAAATATCGATATAAAGTGGAGAGTTAACAATTAAATACGAACACCAGCCAAATGCAACTAGCAGTTCTGATAGTTCACTTCCCCTCAAAATTTTCGCACAATGAACATTTAAATTCAGACTTGGAAATTCAGCAGGCATTTACGTAGTACAACGTTCCAG
>NZ_NKJI01000012.1 GCF_002277815.1 Pseudomonas sp. ERMR1:02 | reverse complement strand
GCGGACTTCCCTTGGGGTGTCCGATTGTTTTTGTTGTCTGGTAAATGTTCGTTTTGCGGTTTTCCGGTTTCTGTAGGAGCGAGCATGCTCGCGATGAACCCGAGAGCGACGCTGGGTGTCAGGTTTCACGCGTTATCGTTGACATCCATCGCGAGCATGCTCGCTCCTACAGGGGGCCGGTGTAGTCAGGAGGGCACGGGTGCAGGTCGCAGTTGCGGCCGGCCTTCGCCAGTTGGCCGGGCACTTCGTGGCCGAGCAGCGCCGGCAAGCCTCGCGACAATTTCAGCAACAGTGGCAGATCGATCCGGTGTGAATGCCGACTTCATCGCACAGGTTGACCAGGTCTTCCGTGCAGATATTGCCCGAGGCCCCCGGTGCAAACGGGCAACCGCCGAGCCCGCCGAGTGCCGCGTCGAAGCGTCGGGCACCGGCCTCGTAGGCCGCCAGCACATTGCACAGGCCGAGGCCACGGGTGTTGTGAAAATGCAGGGTCAGGTCCGCTGGCGACACCCGCTGCAAGACCCGCCGCACCAATCGGTCGACCTGACGCGGGTTGGCCATGCCGGTGGTGTCCGCCAGGGTGATGCCCTGAATGCCGAGTTCCTGATAGGCCTCGACGATCTGCAGTACCCGGTCTTCATCGATCTTGCCTTCAAACGGGCAACCGAAGGTGGTGGCGATGCTGCCGTTAAGACGCACCTTCGTGTCGCCCACGTATCGCACGATCTCACCGAACGCCGCCAACGAGTCCTCACAACGCATGCGCATGTTCGCCAAGTTGTGGGTCTGGCTCGCCGACATCACCAGATTCAGCTCATCGGCGCTACTGGCCAATGCCCGTTGCGCACCTTTGAGGTTGGGGATCAGCGCGACGTAGATCACCCCCGGTTGGCGGGTGATGCCCTTGAACACTAGTTCGCCATCGCGCAATGCGGGAATGGCCTTGGGCGACACGAACGAACCGCCTTCGATGCGGCTGAATCCGGCCATCGACAATTGATCGATCAGGGCGATCTTGTCGACGGTTTCGACCCAGGTCGGCTCGATTTGCAAGCCGTCTCGCGGGGAGACTTCCTGCACAATCAGGCTGGCGGAATAGTCAGTGATCATTGCACCACTCCTTCGACCTTCAGGCGTTCGATGTCGGCAACGGTCAGGCCCAGTTGCGCGAGGATACCGTCGGTATGCTGGCCTAATCCGGGGCCAGACCAGTTCACGCCGCCGGGGTCTCCGAAAGTTTCGGCACGATGCCTGGCATCTTCACCGTGGCGCCGCCCGGTAGCTCGGCGTTGAGCAGCATGTCACGCGCCTGATAGTGCGGGTCGGCAACGATGTCAGCCACCGAATAAATGCGCCCGGCCGGGACTTCAGCGGCTTCCAGTGCGGCCAGCACGTCGTCGATCGGCAGGCTGCTGGTCCAGTGGGTAATCGCCGCATCAAGCACATTGCTCTTGGCCGCACGCCCGTCGTTATGGGCGAATTCCGGGGCATCGGCCAGATCCGCGCGGCCGATGGTGTTCATCAGGCGGCGGTAGATCGGATCGCTGTTGCCGGCGATGACCACGTAAGCGCCATCGGCCGTGAGGTAGGTGTTGGAAGGCGCGATGCCCGGCAACGCACCGCCGCTGCGCTCACGTACATGGCCGAGCATGTCGTATTCCGGCACCAGGCTTTCCATAACGTTGAACACGCTTTCGGCCAGGGACACATCGACGATTTGCCCGCCGCCCTGCCCGGTCTTGACCCGCAGCAGCGACATCAGCGCGCCGATCACCGCGTGCAACGAAGCCAGTGAGTCGCCGAGGCTGACACCTACACGCGCTGGCGGCGAACCGGGGGTGCCGGTGGTGTAGCGGATGCCTCCCATGGCCTCGCCGATGGCACCGAAACCCGGACGGTCGCGGTACGGGCCGGTCTGGCCGTAACCGGAAATTCGCACCAGGGTCAGGTTAGGGTTCAGAGCGTGCAGCACGTCCCAGCCCAGGCCTAGTTTTTCCAGAGCGCCGGGACGCAGGTTTTCGATCAGCACGTCGGCGCTGGTCGCCAGTTGTTTGACCAGTTCGATGCCTTCGGGGGATTTCAGATTCAGTGCCAGGGACTTCTTGTTGCGCGATTGCAGATACCACCACAGCGAAGTGCCTTCGTGCAGCTTGCGCCATTTGCGCAGGGGATCACCCTGCCCCATGGCTTCGATCTTGATCACTTCGGCGCCGAACTCGGCAAGCATGCGCGCGGCGAACGGCGCGGCGATCAGCGTGCCGATCTCGATCACTTTGATTGCACTTAAGGGGGCAGTCATCGCGGGGTACCTCTTGTTCTTGGAATATGTGGCCAAGGCTAGAGGACGAAGGGGCCAGGAATCCAACCTTCAGTTAGCAACGGGCGTTCGCGAAACGCGAAGGCTCTGCGAGGAAATGACCGCGACCCCAGGTCAGCCTTCGCGGGCAAGCCTCGCTCCTACAGGGGTAGCGTCGACACATAATTTTGTGTCAACCACAAAACTGTAGGAGCGAGGCTTGCCCGCGAAGAGGCCGGCCCCGCCAATGAAAAACTCAAACCTGCCCACGCAAATGCTCAAACAACATCCGACTCACCGGCGACAGCGACGCCTCATCACGCACCACCAGAATCAACGCCCGATCCGACCAGTCGTCAGTCAACGGCACCGCATGCAAGCCCAATGCCCGGCCAAACAGTTCATAGGCCTTGTGCGGCAAGATGCCAATGCCCATGTTGGCCTGGACCATCCGGCACATGGCATCGAACCCCGGCACATGAATGCGCAGCCGCAACACCTTGCCAGCCTGACGCGCCGCGGCGTGGGTGCGCATATTGATCGAACTGGCCGAATGCAGCCCGACGTAATCGCTGTCCAGTGTGTCGGAGAACGCCAGGCTCGAACGGCTGGCCAAAGGATGATGCGGCGGCATCAACACAACCAGTTTGTCCTGTCGGTACAGCACGCTGTGCAGGCCTTTGACGTCGCTGTCGATGGAGCAGATCCCGAGGTCGGCCACGCCATCCAGCACGCCTTGAATCACCCCGGCGCTGGGCCGTTCTTCAAGATCGGTCTTGACCTGCGGGTGACGCTCGGAAAAGTCCCGCAAGTCTTCCGGCAGAAACTGGATGATCGCCGACAGATTGGCGAGCATTCGCACATAACCACGCACACCATGACTGTGCTCACCCAGCTCCAGACCCATTTTCTCCAGGTTGAAGAGCATCTGCCGCGCATGGTGCAACAGCGTTTCACCCGCAGGTGTCAGCGTCATACCCTTGGCCTGACGCACGTACAGGCCGATGCCCAGCGCCTCCTCCAGCTCCATCAAACGCTTGCTCGCCGCCGACACCGCAATCGCTTCACGCGCAGCGGCACGGGTCAGCGTGCCCTCTTCATGGACGGCGACAAACAGTTGCAGGGTGATCAGGTCGAGGCGGCGGATCAGGCTTTTTTGCAGCATGGGGGGCTCGATGGCTTAGGGTCGACTGAAACGGCAGGATATCGCGCTTTACCTCTCGCGACGCAAATCGAGTGGTCCTCAGACGCTGCGTATTTGCCTACACATGTCTGGATCACGTCGCGTAAATTTCAGGACATGCACTATTCGCCGCTGACCTACCGGTTAGGTATTGTTTCGCAAAAAAGCCAATCAAGGTCCTCCATGAAGAGCAGCACCACCCTCCTCGTTACCTGCAGCACAGTTTTTCTCGCGCAGTTGGGCATGAGCATTTACCTGCCGGCGCTGCCAGAGATGGCTCGCAATCTATCCGCTGATGCCTCGCAGGTTTCATGGGGGTTGGCGGTGTATCTGATTGGCATGGCACTGCCGATGCTGTTCTGGGGCAGCCTCGGTCAGCGCATTGGCCGAAAACCAGTGCTGCTCGTTGCGCTCGGTATCTATGGATTGGGCAATCTCGCGCTGCCGCTGAGCCAGACGCTCGAATCGTTCCTGTTACTTCGACTGGTTCAGGGCATTGGCGCCAGCGGGATTTCCGTCATGGCGCGGGTGCTGATTCGCGACAGTTTCCAGGGGGAGTTGCTTGCCAAGGCGCTTTCCTGGATTTCGATATCCTTCGTGGTGGCGCTGGGGATCGGCCAGTACCTGGGGTCAATTATTCAAGTCGCGCTGGGCTGGCCAGCGATTTTCTACCTGCTAGGTGGTGCGAGCCTGTTGATGGCAGGGCTAGTAGCGCGGGTTAAGTTCCCATTCCTGACCGAGAGCAATGTGCCCTCCTCCGCCTGGTCGAGCTACTGGCGCATTCTGCGTGATCGAGCCTTTCTGTTGCCAGCCCTCACCGGCGGCCTGGGTTACGGAGTGATCGTCGCGTTCAACACAGCCGCGCCGCTGATCCTGCAAGGACCGTTCAACTGGTCGGCCGTGGAATATGGGCTATTGGGCTGGCCAATCAGTGCGGCATATTTTCTGGGGGCGTTGGGGGTCAACAGGTTCGTGCTGCGTACCGGACAACGCTGGTTGATGACGATGGGTGTGGGGCTGGTGCTGGCTGGGAGCGCAGTAATGTTGCTGGGTAGCATTACCGGCACCGCCATCGCGCTGATGTTCTGGTTGCCCTATTGCTTTGCGGTGTTTGGCCAATCGCTGAATTACCCGATAAGCCTCTCCCTGGCCAACGACGGCTCGCCGGTCGGCGGTGCTTATGCAATGGCGTTAAGTGGTTTCATTCACCAACTGATGGCCGCTGCCATTGGAGGTATCGCCAGCCTGATAGCCAGTGAGCAAGCCTGGCCACTTTCTCTGTTATGCACCTTGCTGGCATTGGGTGCGATGCTCTGCGTGATGCTCGCACCTGGCAGCAAAACCGCTTAAAGAGCCATGCAGTAATCTCATTGATCTGGCTCAACCTCCGCTCGTGATAAAGTCGCCGCCCATCAAAACTTTTGCTTTGAGACTTTGATTGCAATGACCGATTTCCAGGATGTCGATGCCCAACTTGAAGACTGGAACGCCTTGCGCACCAGCGCTGCGTTCGACGGTTTGTTGGTGGGTAACGGCGCCAGCCGCGCGGTGTGGGACGACTTCGGATACGACTCGCTATTTGAAAACGCCCGCACCGTCGAAGAAAAACCCCTGAGCCCTTCCGAGCTGAGCGTGTTCGATGCGATGCAGACGCGCAGCTTCGAGCAGGTGCTGAGCGCGCTGAAGACCACTAGCCGGGTCAACAAGGCCCTGGCCGTCAGCTCCGCTGCACCGCGTAATCGTTACTACGCAATCAAGGAAGCGCTGATCAACACCGTGCACGCGGTACACATCCCGTGGCGCCTGGTCGAAGCTTCAACCCTGGCGACGATCAATCAGGAACTGGCCAGCTACCGCACGGTGTTCACCACCAACTACGACCTGCTCAATCACTGGGCGATCCAGCATCAAGCGGACGCGATCACCGATCTGTTCCAAGGTGCCGAACCGGCCTTTGACCTGAGCGCCACCGCCGCCGATAAGACCCGCTTGCTGTACCTGCACGGCGGCCTGCATCTGGTGCGCAATCAGGACGGAACGGCGCGCAAACTGATGTCGACCGAGGGCACCTTGCTGGGCAGTTTCGCCATCAACAACACGATCAAGACCCTCGATGACGTGCCGCTGTTCATCAATGAAGGACCGAGCGCGGACAAGCTCAAGACCATTCGCAGCTCGGATTACCTGTCGTTCTGCTACGACCAGTTGCTTGGCCATGGCGACGGTTTGTGCATCTTTGGTCATGCGTTGGGCGAGCAGGACAGCCACATCGTGCATGCCTTGCGCCAGTCGAAACCGAAGGTCGTGGCGATCTCGATTTATCCGCGCAGCAAGGCGTTTATCCAGCATCAGAAGCGGCATTACACGAAGGTGTTTGAGGGGACGGGGGTTGAGTTGCGGTTTTTTGATTCGAAGAGCCATGCGCTTGGTAGTCCGAAACTCACCGTGCCGGTTGAGGTCTAGCAGCGCCGCAACTGACGTCTTCGCGGGCAAGCCCGCTCCCACAGGGATCGCGCTGAATCTGTGAGAGCGGCGGTGGTGCTAAAGGACAGGCAGGGTCTTGTCCTTGATCACCTTTGTCAGCCCGTTGGCCTTCACACTGGCGATGCCTTTTTCCATGGCCGTCGGTGAGGAGTACGCCTCGCTGCTGCCAATAATTTCGTGGTTATCGGCCTTGAGATTGAAATAAGGATGGCCATCCTTGGTGGTTTTTTTCTCGTAGCGCTCATCCAGTGGGCTGTTGGCCTGGACTGACGCGATGCCTTTGTCGGCCGCGGCGCGGGTGGTGTACAGCTCGCCGGTCAGAATGGTTTCGGCGTTCGCCGCCTTCAGCACAAACCTGAACTGACCGCTGCTGCTTTTGCTCACTTCGTACCATCCGGACATGCTCTTTCTCCTTGGCGATTGAGAGGTTGCGCGCTTCAGAGTAAAGACCAGCCTGGGATTTCTGTCGCCTGGAAGGGCCTCATCGCGGGCAAGCCCGCTCCCACAGGTTTAGCGTGATCCCTGTGGGAGCGGGCTTGCCCGCGAAGAGACCGGTCGGGTCGATACAAATGTGTCTACTTCGCCACCGTCCGCACCACCGACAACTCCGGAACCGCCCCCCGCCTCTGACTCAGATACCGGGTACAGCTCACCCGCAAAAACGAGGCGAAATTCACCACCTCGCCGCGGTAGTCCATCACCTCTTCATACAGCTTGGCGATCAACTGGTTGGTGGTCATGCCATCGACCTCGGCGATTTCGCTGAGGATGTCCCAGAACTGATTCTCCAGCCGCAGCGTAGTGACCACCCCACAGATACGCAGCGAGCGGGAGCGCGATTCGTAGAGAATCGGGTCGGCTTTGACGTAAAGCTCGCACATGGACGGGGTCCTCGTTACAGCGTGATTTTCGTGCCCAGCAACCCAAGGAAACCGGCAAGCCAGTTCGGATGGGCGGGCCAGGCCGGCGCGGTGGCAAGATTGCCTTGAACATGGCCGTCCGTCACCGGAATATCGATAAACGTACCGCCAGCCAGGCGTACCTCAGGCGCACAAGCCGGATAAGCGCTGCACTCGCGCCCTTCGAGAATCCCTGCTGCCGCCAGCAATTGCGCACCGTGGCACACGGCAGCAATCGGCTTGCCGGCCTTGTCGAAATCGCGCACCAGTTCCAGGACTTTTTCGTTCAGGCGCAGGTACTCCGGCGCACGACCGCCGGGCACCAGCAGTGCGTCGTAGTCCGCGGCATTGACCTTGGCAAAATCGAAATTGAGGGCAAACAGGTGACCCGGTTTTTCGCTGTAGGTCTGGTCGCCTTCGAAGTCATGGATGGCCGTACGCACGGTCTGGCCGGCGGTTTTGTCCGGGCAAACGGCATGCACCGTATGGCCGACCATCAGCAGCGCCTGAAACGGCACCATCACTTCATAGTCTTCGACGTAATCGCCGACCAGCATCAGAATTTTTTTAGCGGCCATGGGGAGGACTCCTCTGGGAAATGCGTGGGCATGCAGGAGTATTCAAGGTAGTCCTTATCCGGCGAGTCGGGTAACAACCGGCTACTACCGCGTTATCGTTCATCGCGGGCAAGCCACGCTCCCACAGGTTTAATGCGATCCCTGTAGGAGCGAGGCTTGCCCGCGAAGAGGCCCTCAAACTGTACGGATAACTCTGCGCCTAGCTGTAACAGCGATTCACCTCGGGTTTATGGCTAGATGAAGACACCTCCCCTCACCCACGATTCTGGTTGCCAACATGTCCTCCCGCGAAAACACCGGCATGGCCCTGGGCCTGCTCGGCGTCGTCATTTTCAGCCTCACCCTGCCCTTCACGCGGATCGTCGTGCAGGAACTTCATCCCCTGCTCAACGGCCTGGGCCGGGCGTTGTTCGCGGCGGTGCCGGCGGCATTGCTGTTGCTGTGGCGCCGTGAAAAATGGCCCACCTGGAAGCAAGTCAAAGGCCTGACCCTGGTGATTGCCGGGGTGATCCTCGGGTTTCCGGTTTTGTCGGCCTGGGCGATGCAAACCTTGCCGGCGTCCCACGGCGCTCTGGTCAATGGCCTGCAACCGCTATGCGTGGCGCTGTACGCCGCGTGGCTGTCCCATGAACGCCCATCGAAAGCCTTCTGGGCCTGTGCCGCGCTGGGCAGTGCGCTGGTGCTCGGTTATGCACTGATCAGCGGTGCCGGCAGCATTCAGGCTGGTGACTTGCTGATGCTCGGGGCCATTGCGGTGGGCGGTTTGGGCTATGCCGAAGGCGGCCGGTTGGCCAAGGAGATGGGCGGCTGGCAGGTGATCTGCTGGGCATTGGTCTTGTCGACGCCATTGCTGATCGGCCCGGTGACGTACCTGGCGCTGCAGCATCAGGGTGAAATTTCGAGCAAAACCTGGTGGGCCTTCGCGTACGTCTCGCTGTTTTCGCAGTTCATCGGCTTCTTCGCCTGGTATGCCGGGCTGGCCATGGGTGGCATTGCCCGGGTCAGTCAGATCCAGTTGCTGCAGATCTTCTTCACCATCGCTTTTTCAGCGCTGTTCTTCGGTGAACATGTCGAGCCGATCACCTGGCTGTTCGCTGCCGGTGTGATCGTGACCGTTATGCTCGGGCGCAAGACGGCGATCAAACCGGCGCAGGCTGCCACCGCCTAACCCTGTAGGAGCCAGGCTTGCCGGCGAAGGCGTCCTCAAGAACGTCATCGGCCTGTAGGAGCCGGCTTGCTGGCGAAGGCGATCTTGAGGGCGCCATCGCCAGCAAGCCGGCTCCTACAGAGTGGGTTCAGAGATAGCCGTCGGAACGCAACAAGGTTTCCAGGCAATGTTCGCTGATGTGATAAAATCCTTCAATTCCTGGATCTTCGCCAAAAGCCGGGCTGGATCAACCGGCTCAGCGCGTTTGACTGCCAGGATCATCTTGTTCTTGTTGGTGTGCTCCAGTGAGATGAACTCGAACACCTTGGTCTCGTAGCCACAGGCTTCGAGGAACAGCGCACGCAAACTGTCGGTGACCATTTCCGCCTGCTGGCCCAGATGCAACCCGTACTGCAGCATCGGCTTGAGCAGCGCCGGGCTCTGGATTTGCAGGCGGATCTGTTTGTGGCAGCACGGGGAACACATGATGATCGAAGCCCCGGAACGAATGCCGGTGTGAATCGCATAGTCGGTGGCGATGTCGCAGGCGTGCAGCGCGATCATCACGTCCAGTTCGCTCGGCGCCACACTGCGCACGTCGCCGCACTTGAACACTAGCCCGGATGCTCAAGCTTTGCCGCCGCCGTGTTGCACAGGGTAACCATGTCTTCACGCAACTCGACACCGGTGACTTCGCCTTCGGCCTTCAAGGTATTGCGCAGGTAGTCGTGTATAGCGAAGGTCAGGTAGCCCTTGCCCGATCCGAAGTCCGCCACGCGCACCGGTTTATCCAGCGCCAGCGGCGATGACGTCAGCGCATGGCTGAAGACTTCGATGAATTTGTTGATCTGCTTCCATTTGCGCGACATCGCCGGGATCAGCTCATGCTGCTTGTTGGTCACGCCAAGATCGGCGAGAAACGGCCGGCTCAGATCGAGAAAGCGGTTTTTCTCGCGGTTGTGCTCGACGGACGGCACTTCGCGAAGTTGCTGGGGTTTGCTCTTGAATAGCGAGCTCTTGCCCTTTTTGCTGTATTCGAGCTGGGCTTCGTCGGTCAGCGACAACAAATGCGCATTTTTGAATTCCGCCGGCAACAGCCCGCCAATCGTCGCTACGCCTTCGGCAAGTGGCAGGTTCTTGGTGATATCGCGGGTTTTGTAGCGGTAGACAAAGGACAGGCAAGGCTGCGCCTTGACCGACACCGGTTTGATGATGATCCGTTGCAGGTCCGCCTCATCGCCGACGTACTTGGCCAGCACCAGTTTGATAAAGGCGTTTTGATCGAGGCTGGTTTGCAGCAGGTCGATAAACTGGGCGTGATGATCCGGCGCAAGGCTGGCGGGAGTGGCAGTGACAGACATGGAAAAAACGGCCTCAGGGCGGTGCGGATCGGGGAATGGCGGGTATTTTAGGGGGGATGGTCGTTCAGGACACGCAGTTATTTACGAACGGCTCCCCTGTAGGAGCGAGCGTGCTCGCGATGGACACAAGAGCACCGCGTTTATCCTGCAAGCCCGCGTTATCGTTGACCACCATCGCGAGCAGGCTCGCTCCTACAAAGAATCAGCCCAAGACTATCAACCGGTTCGGCAATTCATTGCGCACATGGGTTACCGGCACATGAACCTTGAGTAACTCACCACACGCTTCGATGCAGCTGACAAAGCCCTGCAATGTCTGCCCCTGCCGCACTTGCTGGGTGAACGCCGCGACGATCGCATCCCAGTTCTTGTTGTCGAGACGACTGGAGATGCCTTCATCTACCAGAATCTCCACATACCGCTCGGCTTCGGACACAAAAATCAACACGCCGGTGCTGCCCACGGTGTGGTGCAGGTTTTGCTCCAGGAACTGGCGACGCGCCAGGTTCGAGGCGCGCCAGTGACGCACCGAACGCGGGATCAGGTGGGTGGTGATTTTCGGCACCCGGAACAGCAAACACAGGACGATGAAGCTGATCCATTGCACCAGCAACAGGCTGTGCAGGGTCAACCAGCCTGTCAGGTAATGCACGATACCCGGCACCACCAGCGCCAGCAGGCTGGCCCAGAGCAGCGGGATGTACGCATAGTCGTCGGCACGGGCCGCGAGCACCGTCACCAGTTCCGCGTCGGTGTCGCGCTCGACCCGGGCAATTGCCTCGGCGACTTTGCGTTGTTCGTGTTCAGTCAGTAATGCCATGTCGTTGAATGCCTGATCGTTATTGTTTTTACCTGCAGTTTTCTCACCAGCCGCCCGACGAACCGCCACCCCCGAAACTGCCCCCGCCGCCGCTGAAGCCGCCGCCTCCACCCCCGCCGCCAAAACCTCCACCGCCGAAACCGCCCCCGAGCCGCCCGAACCGCCGCGGCCGGCGGGAAGGATACCGAGCATCTGGCAGATAAAAACAGTCAGGATGAACAACAACACCAAAAACACGAACAACCCCGGATGCCGCGAAACGAAATCGTCACTCGGATCGCCGCCGGATTCATACACGGTCGATGGCTCGTCCAGGGGATTGCCGCCCAGCACCACCAGCATCGCCGCCACCCCGTCGCTAATGCCTTTGCTGTAATTGCCGGCCTTGAATGCCGGAGTAATCACCTGATTAATGATCACCGAACTCTGGGCGTCGGTCAGGCGATCTTCCAGGCCATAGCCAACTTCAATGCGCAGTTTGCGCTCATCACGGGCGACTATCAGCAACGCGCCATTGTTTTTGTCTTTCTGGCCGATCCCCCAGTAGCGGCCCAGTTGATAGCCGAAGTCGGCAATGTCGGTGCCCTGCAAGTCCGGCAACGTCACTATCACAAGCTGCTCACCGGTGACTTTCTCGTGGGCCTGAAGTTGTTGCGTCAGCTGCTCGCGCACCGGTGGCTCGATCATCTGAGCGTTGTCCACCACCCGACCGGTGAGTTCCGGGAACTTCAATTCGGCCTGGACCGCAAGGGCAAACACCCACAACAACAGCACCAGGCCAGCTCTCAACATGCGCATGGGCAACCTCATTTATGCACCCTGTAGGAGCCGGCTTGCTGGCGATGGAGTGTCAGTCAACACCATTGTCACTGAGACATCATCGCCAGCAAGCCGGCTCCTACAGCGTTATTCATCCAGATCAGAATTTGACCTCAGGTGGTTTCTCCGAACCTGGCGTAGCCTCGAAGGTCTCGCGAACCGGCAGGTTGCTGTACATCACGCTGTGCCACAGGCGACCGGGGAACGTGCGGATCTCGGTGTTGTACTTCTGCACCGCCAGAACGAAGTCGCGCCGCGCAACACTGATCCGGTTCTCGGTGCCCTCAAGTTGTGATTGCAGGGCGAGGAAGTTTTGATTGGCCTTCAGATCCGGATAGCGTTCAGACACCACCATCAAGCGGCTCAAGGCGCCGCTGAGTTGATCCTGAGCCTGTTGGTACTGCTTGAGCTTTTCCGGGTTGTCCAGGGTGGAAGCGTCAACCTGGATCGAGGTGGCCTTGGCCCGGGCCTCAATGACGGCGGTCAGGGTTTCTTTTTCATGGGCGGCATAGCCCTTGACGGTTTCCACCAGGTTGGGAATCAGGTCGGCGCGGCGTTGATACTGGTTCTGAACCTGACCCCAGGCGGCCTTGGCCTGCTCATCGAGGGTCGGGATATTGTTGATGCCGCAGGCGGTCAGCAACGTGGCCAGCACCAGCAATGTGGCGACTTGCAGCCGCGACCGGTAGGACTGTGGAACATTCATCAGGGTGATACTCCCTTCACATTTCATGGAAAAAACAACCTGCAACACTCTCGGCCGGCTCTTGGGGCATAATCGCCCGCGCCACTGGATTGCATCCGGCATCCGGCTGTCGTTTTTTGACTGCCATTTTTTGGCTGTCGTTTTTTGAGTCAGCACCCGAACAACAATAGACGTTCCCTAATTTTTGGCAGGCCGGCGTGACCATCGCCGTTTGGGCCCTTGAGAAAAAATTCATGAATAAGCTGTGTTTGCTGGGCCTGTTCGTCAGCCTGGCCAGTCATAACGTATTGGCCGCCACGACGCCCGCACCTCTGGAGAACAAGGACGCGTTCGTCAGCAACCTGATGAAGCAAATGACCCTCGATGAAAAAATCGGCCAGTTGCGCCTGATCAGCATCGGCCCGGAAATGCCCCGGGAGCTGATCCGTAAGGAAATCGCAGCCGGCAACATCGGCGGTACGTTCAACTCGATCACCCGCCCGGAAAACCGTCCAATGCAGGACGCGGCCATGCGCAGCCGGTTGAAGATCCCGATGTTCTTCGCCTATGACGTTATCCACGGCCACCGCACGATTTTCCCGATTCCGCTGGCCCTGGCTTCGAGCTGGGACATGGACGCCATCGGCCTGTCCGGGCGCATCGCCGCCAAGGAAGCCGCGTCCGACAGCCTCGACCTCACCTTCGCACCAATGGTCGACATATCCCGCGATCCGCGATGGGGCCGTACGTCCGAAGGTTTCGGCGAAGACACCTACCTGGTGTCGCGCATTGCCGGCGTGATGGTCAAGGCGTTCCAGGGCACTGGCGCCAACGCCGCCGACAGCATCATGGCCAGCGTCAAGCACTTCGCCCTGTACGGCGCAGTCGAGGGTGGTCGCGACTACAACGTCGTCGACATGAGCCCGGTCAAGATGTACCAGGACTACCTGCCACCGTATCGCGCTGCGATTGACGCCGGCGCCGGCGGGGTGATGGTCGCGCTGAACTCGATCAACGGCGTGCCGGCCACCGCCAACACCTGGCTGATGAACGACCTGTTGCGCAAGGAATGGGGCTTCAAGGGTCTGGCCGTCAGCGACCACGGGGCGATCTTCGAGTTGATCAAGCACGGCGTCGCCGCTGACGGTCGCGAAGCGGCGAAGCTGGCGATCAAGGCCGGCATCCACATGAGCATGAACGACACCCTGTACGGCAAGGAGCTGCCAGGGCTGTTGAAATCCGGTGAGATCAAGCAAAGCGACATCGACAATGCCGTGCGTGCGGTGCTCGATGCCAAATACGACATGGGCCTGTTCAAAGACCCGTACCTGCGCATCGGCAAAGCCGAGGATGATCCGGCCGATACCTACGCCGACAGCCGCCTGCACCGCGCCGAGGCTCGTGACGTGGCACGTCGCAGCCAGGTGTTGCTGAAAAACCGCAACGAAACCCTGCCGCTGAACAAGAGCGCGAAAATCGCCTTGGTCGGCCCGCTGGCCAAGGCCCCGATCGACATGATGGGCAGTTGGGCTGCCGCCGGTAAACCGGCACAATCGGTGACCCTGTTCGACGGCATGACCAACGCTCTGGGCGCGCAATCGACGCTGATCTACGCCCGTGGCGCCAACATCACCAGCGACAAAAAGGTGCTGGATTACCTGAACTTCCTCAACTTCGATGCACCGGAAGTCGTCGATGATCCGCGTCCGGCGAACGTGTTGATCGACGAGGCGGTGAAAGCCGCC
Organism: Pseudomonas sp. ERMR1:02; assembly: GCF_002277815.1. Lineage (GTDB taxonomy): Bacteria > Pseudomonadota > Gammaproteobacteria > Pseudomonadales > Pseudomonadaceae > Aquipseudomonas. The sequence continues at coordinate 166,643 of NZ_NKJI01000012.1, read as the reverse complement.
AAGGAAGCTGATGTGGTGGTCGCGGCGGTGGGTGAATCGCGCGGCATGTCCCACGAATCGTCAAGCCGCACCGACCTGAACATCCCGCAAACCAGCGCGAGCTGATCCGTGCCCTGAAAGCCACCGGCAAACCACTGGTGCTGGTGCTGATGAACGGCCGTCCGCTGTCGATTCTCGAAGAGAACGAACAAGCTGACGCGATCCTGGAAACCTGGTTCACCGGCACCGAAGGCGGCAACGCCATCGCCGATGTGCTGTTCGGCGACTACAACCCGTCGGGCAAACTGCCGATCACCTTCCCGCGTTCGGTGGGGCAGATTCCGACCTACTACAACCACCTGAGCATCGGCCGGCCGTTCACACCGGGCAAACCGGGCAACTACACCTCGCAGTATTTCGATGACACCACCGGTCCCCTGTTCCCGTTCGGCTACGGCCTGAGCTACACCGATTTCAGCCTGAGCAACATGGCCCTGTCATCGACCACGCTAAACAAGACCGGCAAGCTCGACGCCAGCGTTACCGTGCAAAACACCGGCAAGCGTGACGGCGAAACAGTGGTCCAGCTGTACATCCAGGACGTGACCGGCTCGATGATCCGTCCGCTCAAGGAACTGAAGAACTTCCAGAAAGTGATGCTCAAGGCCGGTGAACAGAAGGTCGTGCACTTCACCATCACCGAGGACGACCTGAAGTTCTACAACGCCCAGCTTAAATACGCCGCCGAACCGGGCAAGTTCAACGTGCAGATCGGCCTGGATTCCAGGGACGTGACGCAGCAGAGCTTTGAGTTGCTGTAATCCCCTTTCGGACTGATCGTTCCACGCTCCGCGTGGGAATGCAGCCCGTGACGCTCCGCGTCACTGGACGCGGAGCGTCCCTAGAGGCATTCCCACGCAGAGCGTGGGAACGATCTCTACGACGACTATCCCCGTCGATCCAGCAGATTCACCACCACCCGATCCACCCATCCCCACACCGCTGCTTCACCCGTCGCCACAGCGGCCGGCGTTGCCATGCCTCCAGGCTGACTTCCTGGCTCAGGGTAAAGTCCTTCTCGAAACTCCCCGCCACCGCCCGGGTCAGTCCAGGGTCCAGTGCTTCGAGATTGGCTTCGAGGTTGAAGCGCAGATTCCAGTGATCGAAATTGCACGAGCCGATGCTCACCCAGTCATCAATCAGCACCATTTTCAGGTGCAGGAAACACGGCTGGTACTCAAAAATCTTCACCCCGCCTTGAGCAAACGCGGGTAGTAGCGATGCCCGGCGTAGCGCACCGAAGGGTGATCGGTGCGTGGTCCCGTCAGTAGCAGCCGCACATCGACACCACGGGAGGCCGCACGGCGCAGGGAGCGACGGACCTTCCAGGTCGGCAGAAAATACGGCGTGGCCAACCAGATGCGCCGTTGGCCACTGTTCAGCGCACGAATCAGCGATTGCAGAATGTCACGGTGCTGGCGGGCGTCGGCATAAGCAACGCGGCCCATACCCTCGCCCGTGGATGGCAAGCGGGGCAGACGCGGCAGACCGAAATGTGCGGCGGGTTTCCACGCGCGACGATGACGGTTGGCGATCCATTGGCGGTCGAACAGCAGTTGCCAGTCGATCACCAGCGGGCCGGTGATTTCCACCATCACCTCATGCCATTCGCTGACCTCTTCGCCCGGCGTCCAGAACTCATCGGTGACCCCTGTACCGCCGACCACCGCCAGACTCTGGTCCACCAGCAACAACTTTCGGTGATCGCGATAGAAGTTGCCGACCCAGCGCCGCCAGCTCAGGCGATTGTAGAAACGCAGCTCGACCCCGGCAGCCATCAGGCGCTGGCGCAACGTCAGTGTGAAAGCGAGGCTGCCGTAATCGTCGAACAGGCAGCGCACCCGCACACCGCGCTCGGCGGCCTGGACCAGCGCCTGCACCATGGCCTCGGCGCAGGCGCCCGCCTCCACCAGGTAAAGCTCCAGTTCGACCTGTTCTTCGGCGCGGGCAATTGCCACCAACATGCGCGGGAAGAACTGCGGGCCGTCGATCAGCAGTTCGAAGCTGTTGCCTTCACGCCACGGGAAAATTGCGCCGGCCATGTCAGCGCGCCGTGAAGATCAGGACCGCACCCACCGGCACCGCCGTGCTAATGGCAGATAGGCCGGCGACCTTGCGCAACGCTTCCAGACCCGGCGCAAGGTCGAAGTCTTCGGCATTGATCACCAGCGGCTCCAGGGTCACCACCTGGAAACGTCGGTCATCCAGACGCGTGGCCAGCAGTTCGGCGTTATACGTGTGTTGTTTGCCATGCAGATCGACGGTCAGCGGCAGGCGTAGTTCCAGTTGCGCACCGGGGGCCAGGTCGTTGATCGGGCGCAGATCGATCTGCGTGGTGATCAGTGCCTCGGCAAAGCTCTGGATCTCGAACAGCTCCTTGCGCATGCGTTCATCGCGCAATGGAATGCCGCTGTTGATCGAATCGAGCTCGACTTCTATCTGCGCCAGCCCCTTGGGATCGACCTTGCCGTGCAGTACCAGAAAGCGCTGCACTTCAGAGATGTTGGCGTTTTTGGTGCTGACGAACGACAGCCGTGAAGACTCACCGTCCAGATACCAATCGGCATGGGCCGATAGGGTGGCACCGGTCAGCAGCACAATGGCGAGGGTTTGGGTGACAGACCGCTTGAACATAAAGACTCGTGGGGGAGATAAACCTGTGCTGAACCTTAACTGGCCGCGAGCCAATTGCAAACTTGTTGCCACGGGCGACGCTTTCCCCCTGTAGGAGCGAGCTCGCTCGCGATGCAGTCAAGATCACCGCGCTTATCCTGCTACCCCGCGTTATCGTTAACGACCATCGCGAGCAAGCTTGCTCCTACAGGCGGGCGGTGTTCAGGGCTGTAAGCGGCAGCCTTGGCGCTCGCCTATCCACTGCGCGCTGTTACTTCGCCCCATGCCGCTGACGGTGATGCGCTTGCTGGCGGTGTCATCGGTAAACCCGCTGATGGGCAGCCACTGTTTCACGTAACTGTGGCAATACCCGGCGTCGTTACTCATCACATAACGGCACGAGCAATATTCCTTGGCGGTGTAGGCGCTGATGATGTCCGGGAATGCCCACAGCGCCACCCGCTCCTGCCAGATCCAGCCGAACAAGGCGACCAGCAGGATCAATAGCAACGTGCTGAAAGGCCGGCGACGCACAAAGCTGCGACGGTTCATGGCTGCACCTTCCCGCCAAAGGCCTTGAGCGCGAGTTTGAGCAATTCGTTGTGCCGGTAGCTGCCATCGCGATCATCGCCGTAGCGGACGATCACCAGGTTTTCGCTGGGGATCACGTACATCGCCTGCCCCCAATGCCCCAGTGCGGCGAAGGTATCGACAGGGGCATCGGGCCAGGGTTGGGCGGCCCCGTCCGCTGCACGATTGAGCCACCAATGGCCGCCGGGCACCTCATCATCCTGATTGGCCCGGTAATGAGCGAACGGCTCGCGGTTGAACGCGACCCAGTCGCTGGGTAGCAATTGCCGCTCGCCCCAGCGACCGTCGCGGGCCATCAACAGGCCGATGCGGGCCAGGTCCCGCGCGGTGAGGTAGGCATAGGACGAGGCGACGAAAGTGCCCGTGGCGTCGGTCTCCCAGACCGCATGACGAATGCCCAGCGGCTCGAACAATGCGGTCCAGGGATAATCCGCATAGCGGTCCGGGCCGACTATGGTTTTCAACGCGGCGGACAACAGATCGCTGTCACCGCTGGAATAGCGAAACGCCTGCCCCGATGCGGCATAGGTGCCGTGATCGGCGGTGAACGCGGCCATGTCCGTGTGGCCACGGGTGTAGAGCATGGCCACCACCGAGGAGTTCAACGGGGCGTATTCATAATCCTCCTGCCAATCGAAGCCGGAAGCCCAGTGCAGCAGGTCGGCCATGGTCATTTCCGGGTGTTTTTGCAGGGGCGGATAGAATTTGGCGGCCGGGTCCCGAAGCTTGAAGCGACCTTCGCCGTAGGCCACGCCGAGGACCGTGGCCATCAAGCTCTTGCTGATCGACCAGATCAGGTGCGGCGTGTCGGCAGTGGTGGGGCCGGCGTAGCGTTCGTAAATCAACCGGCCGTCGCGGATCACCAGCAAGGCGTCGGTGCGGATGCCTTTTCGTGTGGTGTCATCGCGAGGTGGGAAGGCGTACGCCTCAAGCGCCTGAAGCGCCGGGCCGGTGATGATCGGGCCGGTCGGCCATTGCTCGGCGGGCCAGTTTTCGGCGTGGGCCACAAGGCTGAGCAGCAGCGTGAAAAACAGGGACAGGCCTTTGAACATGGTGGGGGCTCATGGGGATGAACCTGGTGAGCCTAGTCGAGGATGATGACAGTTTTGAAAGTTGTGTCGCCAGTCAGGTCCTCATCGCGGGCAAGCCCGCTCCCACAGGGATATCGGGTGTGAAAAAAATTTTGTGTACGACGCATCTCCTGTGGGAGCTGGCTTGCCAGCGAAGAGGCCCTTCAGCCAGACGACAATCCCGCCAACGCCTTGGCCAACCGCTTGCCCCGCGCACCCGCCGCCAAATCCATCACAGCCTGATCGCGCTGCCACATCGCCGCCCACTGCGGCGGCCCCTCGTCCAGCGCTTCATTGATCTCACCTTTGAGCCCCTCGAATTGCGCAAACAACCCACCCAGCAACACATGCCCCGCCGGACTACTCGGTGCCTGACGACTGACTTCCGCGCAACCGGCCAATAGCGCCAGTAACCGCAGTTGCAGGGTCTGCGGCCAGTCACTGTCCTGAGCGACACCATACAGCCAAGCGGTCATGGCACTGAGCACACAGATATCTTCCAGAGTACGAAATGGTTTGACGTAAGCATCCCAACCATCCCCGGCCAGCAATTCACACTGAGCGTTATCCAGAAACAACCGGCCGAGGCTGATGTCCGGCATCAACGTCATCGAGGGAAGTTTTTCCACCCGCACGCCCGGTTCACCGGGATAGACCACCGCCAGGCTCAGGCGCGGCTCTTCACCGGGTTGTTCGCTGCGGGCGGCAATCAACAGCCAGTCGGCGGCGTCGCCCGCGGTGACGAAATCCTTGCGCCCGCTCAAGCGCAAACCGCTTAGCCGGGTTTGCATGTCGGCCGGTCGCAGGCTGCGTTGCTCGGTGGCGCACATTGCGCCCAGGCTCGGGGGCGCGCTGGGCCAGAGCATGCGCAGCGCCGCCTGATAGCCCACCAGAAACGCCAGCCCCGGCGTCGCCATCATTCTTGCGCCCACCACTGCCAACTCGAATGGAGTGACCGCGCCCATCTGATGCAGCAGGGTCGCAAAGCCTTCTTCCAGGTCCGGGTTGGCGGGCAAGCGATCACGGCGATTCAACAGGATTTGCCAGGGCATAAGAGGCTCCTTGAGGGCTGTCATATAAGCATCACCAAAGCTTAATGGCGATGACACCGGGGCTACATAGCCTGACTTTGCACAACAAGGCTGGATAAAGAAAGTCGATCCGCTGTAACCCAAAGACGGGTGAGCAGCCCGCACGGAGAATCGCCATGACTCAGATCGCCCGCATCAGCGACACCGGCAACGAACGCCGCCTGCAAGCCGAACGTCTGATAGGCGCCGAGGCTTTGCAGGAAGCCCAGGCTCTGCGTTTCAACGTGTTCAGCGGCGAGTTCAATGCCAAGCTGAAAGGCGCGGAGCAGGGTCTGGACATGGACGACTACGATGTTCACTGCGCTCACATCGGCGTGCGTGACTTGAACACCGGGCGCCTGGTGGCGACCACCCGACTGCTCGACCACACGGCCGCCAGCAGCCTGGGCAAGTTCTACAGCGAAGAAGAATTCAGCCTGCATGGCCTGGTCCATCTGCAAGGCCCGATCCTCGAAATCGGCCGCACCTGCGTCGATCCGGCCTACCGCAATGGCGGGACCATTGCCGTGCTCTGGGGCGAACTGGCCGAAGTGCTGAACCAGGGCGGCTACAGCTATCTGATGGGTTGCGCGAGCATTCCGATGCAGGACGGTGGCATCCAGGCCCACGCCATCATGCAGCGTCTGCGCGAACGTTACCTGTGCACCGAACACCTGCGGGCCGAGCCGAAAAAGCCCCTGCCGACGCTGGATATTCCATCGAACGTGATTGCGGAAATGCCGCCACTGCTCAAGGCGTATATGCGTCTCGGAGCGAAAATCTGTGGCGAGCCGTGCTGGGACGAAGACTTCCAGGTCGCCGACGTGTTCATCCTGCTCAAGCGCGACGAACTCTGCCCGCGCTACGCCAAACACTTCAAGGCGGCTGTGTAATGCGCCGCTTGCGCGTGTACGCGCGAGTCGCGCGAGTGCTGCTAGTAGTGGCGCTCGGCCTGACCATGGCCAGTGTGTTCGGTGTGTTCGAACGCCTGGGCCTGGCCCATTCAATGGTGCGCCGGCAGCGCTGGTCGCGGTTTTTCATGGCGCGTCTGAGCAATGCCCTGCCCTTCGGCGTAACCGTGCACGGCGAACTGCCGAAGACGCCGATGCTGTGGGTCAGCAATCACGTGTCCTGGACCGACATCCCGCTGCTGGGGATGCTCACGCCGTTGTCGTTTTTGTCCAAGGCTGAAGTGCGCACCTGGCCGGTGGCAGGCTGGTTGGCGGCCAAGGCCGGCAGCCTGTTTATCCGTCGCGGTTCAGGCGACAGTCAGTTGATCCGCAAACAAATGACCCGCCACCTGCAACAAGAACATGCGCTGCTGATGTTCCCCGAAGGCACCACCACCGATGGGCGTTCGCTGCGCACTTTTCATGGTCGTTTGCTGTCGGCGGCGATTGATTCGCAGGTGAAGCTGCAACCGGTGGCGATTCGTTATCTGCGTGACGGGAACGTCGATAGCCTGGCGCCATTCGTGGGTGACGACGATCTGCTCTCGCACCTGATGCGGTTGTTTGCCAATGATCGCGGCGATGTGGAAATTCATCTGCTCAAGCCAATCGCTTGCGAAGGCCGCGAACGTGCCGCGCTGGCGTTCGAGGCGCAGCAGGCGGTGCAGAAGGCGTTGTTTGGTGAAGTGACGAAACCTGCAGAACCACGGCGTGCCGGCGAACTGATCGCCGCGTAACCCCGCATCCTGTAGGAGCGAGGCTTGCCCGCGAAGGGGTCTTTGAGACCGCCAAAAGCTTCGCGGGCAAGCCTCGCTCCTACAGGGTTCGTGCAGGGCTGGTATCAGCGGTTTTGGGCGAATGCCTGCAACTGCGGATAGAACAACCGAAAGTCCTCGCTCAACGGCTCATACAGCACCCGCAATTCCTGCATCGCTGAAGCCAGCTCCTCCGGCCGGGTCAAGCGCCGCGAAATCCCCCGCAGCACCTGCTCCAGCACTTCAAACTCCTGATAAGAACCCAACCAGTCATTGGCCATCATGTGCGGCGCGATCTTCGCCAAGCGCTCCGGCAGTTGCGACTGACTCGACAGCACCCGGTACACGTCCGAGGTGAACAGCTCCAACGGGCGGTCCGCGTACATCGGCCAGTCCCGCGCCAGACAGTGGTCGAAAAACACGTCGAGGACGATCCCGGCGTAGCGTCGCCGCGTCAGGGAAAAGCGCGACAACGAGGCATCCACCAACGGGTGGCGATCAGTGAACACGTCGATGCTGCGATGCAGCTGGATGGCCGCTTCAATCTCCGGATCGAATTGCCCTTGCAGCCGTCCCTTGACGAAATCGCCATACAGACTGCCGAGCAATTGACCGGGACGCTGGCCACCGAGGTGAAGATGTGCGAGATAGTTCATGGGCGCAGCTTAGCACCGCCCCCTTGAATCTTTACAGCCAATATATCGTTATAACTCGATATACCGAATTATGAGTTGGTCAGAGCCAAATCATATTTGTATATCGCGAAATACCGATTTAAAGTTCGCCTCATCGCGATATAGCGTTTTATTCATCACGAGCCCAACACCATGAGCATCAACCTCGACGAAATAATAAAAGCCCTGGCGCACCCGGTACGGCGAGAAATCCTGCAGTGGCTCAAAGACCCGACCGTCGAATTTCCCGATCAGTCCCACAGCAACGAGCACGGCGTTTGCGCCGGGCAGATCGATCAGCGTTGCGGCCTGTCTCAGTCCACGGTGTCCGCACACCTGGCGACCTTGCAACGCGCTGGCCTGATCAGCAGCCGTAAAGTCGGCCAGTGGCACTTCTTCAAACGCAATGAGGAAACCATTCAGGAATTCCTCCGCACCTTCAGTAAAGAGCTCTGACCCTGTGGGGGCGTTCTCAATTGGTTTTCACGCGGCGCCGGGAAAACCAAATGAGAACGCCCCCCACGTCAGCAGGCCAAAAGGAATTAAACAATGCCCCTCTCGCTACTCATTCTGGCTTTGAGCGCCTTCGCCATCGGCACCACCGAGTTCGTCATCATGGGCTTGCTGCCCGATGTGGCGGCCGACCTCGGTGTATCGATCCCCGGCGCCGGTTGGCTGGTGACCGGTTACGCCCTGGGCGTGGCCATTGGCGCGCCGTTCATGGCGCTGGCCACCGCCCGGCTGCCGCGCAAGGCCGCATTGGTGGCGTTGATGGGCATTTTCATCATCGGCAACCTGCTCTGTGCCTTGGCCACCGACTACGACGTACTGATGTTCGCCCGGGTCGTTACTGCCCTGTGCCACGGCGCTTTCTTCGGCATCGGCTCGGTGGTGGCGGCAGGCCTGGTGCCGGCGAACAAACGCGCATCCGCCGTGGCCCTGATGTTCACCGGCCTGACCCTGGCCAACGTCCTCGGCGTACCGCTGGGCACCGCACTCGGTCAGCAAGCCGGCTGGCGCTCGACCTTCTGGGCGGTGACCGTGATCGGCGTCATTGCGCTGATCGGCCTGATTCGCTTCCTGCCGGCCAAGCGCGATGAAGAAAAACTCGACATGCGCGCCGAACTGCGTGCCCTCAAAGGCGCCGGTATCTGGTTGTCCCTGAGCATGACCGCGTTGTTCGCCGCCTCGGTGTTCACCCTGTTCACCTATGTCGCGCCGCTGCTGGGCGAAGTCACCGGCGTCTCGCCGCGTGGTGTGACCTGGACCCTGATGCTCATCGGCCTGGGCCTGACCGTCGGCAACATCATCGGCGGCAAACTGGCTGATAAAGGCATGGCCGCGACGCTGATCGGTGTCTTTATCTCGATGGCCGTGGTTTCCACAGTGCTGACCTGGACCAGCGTTGCGCTGATCCCGACCGAAATCACCCTGTTCCTCTGGGCCACCGCGTGTTTTGCCGCTGTGCCTGCCCTGCAAGTCAACGTGGTGACCTACGGCAAGGCTGCACCGAACCTGGTCTCAACCCTGAACATCGGCGCGTTCAACGTTGGCAACGCCTTGGGCGCCTGGGTCGGCGGCAGTGTCATCGCCCACGGTTTCGGCTTGACCTGCGTGCCACTCGCGGCAGCCGCACTGGCGGTACTCGCATTGCTGGTAACCCTGATCACTTTCCGTCAGAGCGGTAATCCCGAACTGGCTCCTGCTACTAACTGATACCTCACGAGGGTTGTATTTCATGACGACTATTTTCGATCCGATCAAACTGGGCGACCTCGAACTGGCCAACCGCATCATTATGGCCCCGCTGACCCGTTGCCGCGCCGACGAAGGTCGTGTGCCCAACGCGCTGATGGCCGAGTACTACGTACAACGCGCATCAGCGGGCCTGATCCTCAGCGAAGCCACTTCCGTCACCCCGATGGGCGTCGGCTATCCGGACACCCCGGGCATCTGGTCCAACGATCAGGTACGCGGCTGGACCAATGTCACCAAAGCGATCCACGGCGCGGGCGGCAAGATCTTCCTGCAATTGTGGCACGTCGGCCGGATCTCCCATGAGTCGTACCTGAATGGTGAAACGCCGGTCGCACCGAGCGCCATCCAGCCCAAAGGTCACGTCAGCCTGGTTCGTCCATTGGCCGACTTTCCAACCCCGCGCGCCCTGGAAACCGCTGAAATCGCCGACATCGTCGATGCCTACCGCGTTGGCGCCGAAAACGCCAAGGCGGCCGGTTTCGATGGCGTGGAAATCCACGGCGCCAACGGTTACCTGCTTGACCAGTTCCTGCAAAGCAGCACCAATCAGCGCACCGACATCTACGGCGGCTCCCTGGAAAACCGTGCGCGCCTGTTGCTGGAAGTGACCGATGCCGCGATCGAAGTCTGGGGTGCTGGCCGCGTCGGCGTGCACTTGTCACCGCGTGCCGACTCCCATGACATGGGCGACGACAACCTCGCCGAAACCTTCACCTATGTAGCTCGCGAACTGGGCAAACGTGGCATCGCGTTCATCTGCTCTCGCGAAAAAGAAGGCGCCGACAGCCTCGGCCCGCAAATCAAGGAAGCCTTTGGCGGTCCGTACATCATCAATGAACGCTTCACCAAGGACAGTGCCAATGCCTGGCTGGCCGCCGGCAAGGCCGATGCGGTGGCCTTCGGCGTGCCGTTCATTGCCAACCCGGATTTGCCGGCTCGCTTGAAAGCCGATGCACCGCTGAATGAGGCGCGGCCGGAGTTGTTCTACGGCAAGGGGCCGGTCGGCTACATCGATTACCCGACGCTGTAATCGTCACCCCGTGAACGCAAAAGCCCCGGACTCGGAAGAGCCGGGGCTTTTTTAGCTTGTTGCGTCCCTCTGTAGGAGCGAGCCTGCTCGCGAAAAACCCAAGTGCGCCGCGGGGTATCTGATTCGACAACGTTTAGTTTCGTTTAATTGCGAAGCCGAAATATCGGATGACGCTGAAGGACCTTGTAGGCAAACTCCGAATCTCGCTTTTGGGCACTCTGATGCCTTGTTGCGCATTTCTTTGACGGGATAGTCTCCGGTTGTCGCTGCCACATGCAGTGATCGGGCTTGGAAACCCGACGAAATTAGCGCAACAGTATGCCCAACGAGTTATGGCGGCTGTGTGCGGGACGCTTTCGGGCGTGCCGGTTTCCTAATTTCCCGGTTTTCCAACCTGCGCACAGCTGTCACCCATTCGCTTGGAAACGAATATGACAGCACCTCAAATTAGGAGCTTCAGCATGACCAAAACAGATTCACCCTCACAGTCAGAACTCAAAACCGTCGGCTTCACCCCTTTCTATATCTCTCAAACCAACCTCTGTTCCATGTCTGCCGAGACGTCCCAATCGCCGACGCCCTGGCTCAAGCCTCCAATCTGTTGTTCCTCGCCAAGGAGCTCACCGTGGATGCCGCCTATGCCAAAGACACCGACCGCCATGCCTGGGCGGCGCATTACCTGACAGCGATGAGTAAAGCCGTGATTGATGATGTGACGAAGGTGCTGGAACGAGGGGTTGATCGCAAGCGCAAAGACGCCGCGCAATAGCGATAGCTCATGAACACAAAAGCCCTGGAATCGAAAGATCCGGGGCTTTTTGCTTTTGTAGGAGCAAGCTTGCTCGCGATGGGCGTGAACGATAACGCGCCCTGTATGGATGACCGGGTTGTCGGGACGTTTTTCGCGAGCAGGCTCGCTCCTACAGGGACTGAGTACATTCGGGGAATCGGGGCGGCTGGCAGGCCGTCATCGCTGCGATGCGGCGACCCGACAAGCCAGCTCCCACAGGGGTTTGGGTACATCCACAAAGGTCAGGTCGGCTGCCAGGCCGCCTAGGTCAAAAGATTGCAGCCTTCGGCAGCTCCTACACAGGCACGGAATACAGCAAAAAGGTCGAGTGTCAGCTCGCCTCGCTTGCTTTGGATTTTGATCCACCCGCCCATCGGGAGGCTGAGTGGAGGCGTTTATCCGGGGAGTGGCGCGCAGCGCCGTTCGACGCAGTCGAACTCGCTGCATGTAGGTGCAGCGAAGCAAACCGGAGGGCGGTGTCCCCGGATGAATGCCGGAGCGAAGGAACGCCGAGCCCTGGCGAGGGGCCGGACGCCGGGGCGAGACCTTTGCTTCCTTTGGGGCGTTTGCCAAAGGGAGTCGGCCGTCAGGGCGAAACCATAGGTGGCCGTTACCGCAGGAATGGATATGTACTCGGTCAGCAAGAGAATTCAGGGTTGCCGGGCAACATAGAATCTCCCACAAGGGATTGGTACATCCGCGAGAAAAAGGTCGGCTGGCAGGCCGCCATCGCTGGCAAGCCAGCTCCCACAGGGGATTGAGTGCATCTGCAAAAACCAGGTCGGCTGTAAGGCCGCCTTCGCGGGCAAGCCTCGCTCCTACAGGGAGGACGGACGTCCGAGACTCACCCTTTCTCACAAGGTCGACACAAAATCCCTACAAAATACTGAGCTTGCTACCTGTCAACCTGTCAAACGTAAGTATATAAAAGCATCCCACTGCAATGGAGCCGTGAAGAACTGTTCATCTACGGTCTCAACGGTTGACACGTGAGAAGCCAATTACGCATTTGTTTCATTTACGCAGGCTGGGACTCAAACGCAGCATGTCCAGCGCTATATCGACCCAACGCTCGGCCTCAGTGTGCAGTTCAAAGCTGTCCGGCGCGAGTAACCACTGGTAAAGCAGGCCATTGATATAGGCATGAATGCTAATGGCCGCACGGGCGGTGTCGAGATTTTCCGGCAACTGGCCACGATTCACGGCATTACGCAGGGTCAGGCCAATGCGCATGTTGCACTCGAGGCTGGCCGTTTGGCGCTGCTGGCGCAGATCACACATTTCATCGGTGAATTCGCACTTATGAAACAGAATCTCGTTGATGCGCCGGGTCTTGGGATCCAGCGCAACTTCATGAAACAAATGAATCAGCAGCCTGCGCATGCAGCCCAGCGGGTCGAGCTCGTCTTCACTTTCCGCGGCCTTGGCCAGCTCATCAAGGGGCTCTTGCAAGGTATCGAGCATGGCCTGCAGCAGATCGGCCTTGTTGCTGAAATGCCAGTAAATGGCACCACGGGTGACGCCGGCCAGGGTCGCGATGTCCGCCAGCGTAGTACGGGCCACGCCTCGCTCGAAAAAGGCTTTTTCTGCCGCTTCGAGAATCTTGTTGCGGGTTTCCTGGGCTTCCTCTTTGGTGCGACGGACCATGGCAGTACAACCTCAATCAGGATGCTTCAGCGATGTCTGAGTATCAGCTGAATAAAAGTGGGGCGAGCGCTCTTGGGTATCGTCCCCGGGCCTACAATTCCAACCTTGCGACGGCCTCTGTAACGGCGAGGATACACAGCCAAGGTATTTACAAACAACCGTGAATGTAAGTATATTCCTTAGCAAGCTACTTATCCACCCGGCACCCAATTTTTAAACCTTCCATCTTTTCTTGTGCGTTTCATGCGCGCCTGACCCGAGGATTTTCATGCAACTCAAGCCAGCTGTTACCGCTCTGGTCGCCGCCGTCGCCCTCGCATCACTACTCAGCGGATGTAAAAAGGAAGAAGCGGCACCCGCCGCAGCACCGCCTCAGGTCGGCGTCGTCACCCTGCAAACGCAATCCTTCACCCTGACCTCCGAGCTCCCGGGCCGTACCAGTGCGTACCGCATTGCCGAAGTGCGCCCACAGGTCAACGGCATCATTCTCAAGCGTCTGTTCAAGGAAGGCGGCGATGTCAAAGCCGGCCAGCAGCTGTACCAGATCGATCCTGCGGTCTATGAAGCGACCCTGAAAAGCGCCGAAGCCAACCTGCGCTCGACCAAATCGATCTCCGACCGCTACCAGCAATTGGTAAACGAGCAGGCTGTCAGCCGTCAGGAATACGACACCGCCGTGGCCAACCGCCTGCAATCGGAAGCCTCGCTGCAATCGGCGCAGATCAATGTGCGCTACACCAAGGTTTATGCGCCACTGACCGGTCGTATCGGCCGCTCTTCGGTGACCGAAGGCGCGCTGGTGAGCAACGGTCAGACCGAAGCGATGGCGGTCATTCAGCAACTTGACCCGATCTACGTCGACGTCACCCAGTCCTCGGTCGAGCTGCTGCAACTGCGCCGGGAACTGGAAAGCGGCCGCCTGCAAAAGGCCGGCGACAACACCGCAGCGGTCAAGCTGACCCTTGAGGACGGCAGCCAGTACAAACAGGAAGGCAAACTCGAGTTCTCCGAGGTCTCTGTTGACCAGACCACCGGCTCCGTGACCCTTCGTGCCGTGTTCCCCAACCCTGATCACACGCTGCTGCCGGGCATGTTCGTCCACGCCCAGTTGCAGGCCGGTGTGAACAGCGCGGCGATTCTGGCCCCGCAGCAAGGCGTGACCCGTGACCTCAAAGGCTCCCCGACCGCGCTGGTCGTCGGTCCCGACAACAAGGTCGAACTGCGTCAACTCAAGGCCAGCCGCACCGTCGGCAACCAATGGCTGATCGAAGACGGCCTGAAGGCCGGCGACCGCCTGATCACCGAAGGGCTGCAATTCGTCAAACCTGGTGTTGAAGTCAAGGCCAGCGAGGCGACCAACGTTGGCGCAAAGAACCCGGCCCCCGCCAAGGCAGCTGAACAGGCTTCCAGCGGCAAAGGGGAGTAAACCATGTCGAAATTTTTCATCGACCGTCCGATTTTCGCCTGGGTAATTGCCTTGGTGATCATGCTGGTCGGGGCACTATCGATCCTCAAATTGCCGATCAACCAATACCCGAGCATTGCGCCTCCGGCGATCGCCATCTCCGTGGCCTATCCGGGTGCGTCCGCGCAGACCGTGCAGGACACCGTGGTGCAAGTGATCGAGCAACAGCTCAACGGTATCGACAACCTGCGTTATGTCTCTTCGGAAAGTAACTCCGACGGCACCATGACCATCACCGCGACCTTCGAGCAAGGCACCAACTCCGATACCGCGCAGGTTCAGGTACAGAACAAGCTGAACCTGGCCACCCCGCTGCTGCCGCAAGAAGTACAGCAGCAAGGTATCCGCGTGACCAAGGCGGTGAAGAACTTCCTGCTGGTGATCGGCGTGGTCTCGCGTGACGGCAGCATGACCAAGGACGACCTGTCCAACTACATCGTGTCCAACATGCAGGACCCGATCTCGCGGACAGCCGGTGTGGGTGACTTCCAGGTCTTCGGTTCCCAGTACGCCATGCGTATATGGCTCGACCCGGCCAAGTTGAACAATTACAACCTGACACCGATCGACGTCAAAACTGCCATCGCCGCACAAAACGTGCAGATCTCGTCCGGCCAGCTCGGCGGCCTGCCGGCCCTGCCCGGCACACAGCTGAACGCGACGATCATCGGCAAGACCCGCCTGCAGACCGCTGAGCAATTCAACAGAATCCTGCTCAAAGTGAACAAGGACGGCTCTCAGGTTCGCCTCAAAGACGTTGCCAGTGTCGGTCTGGGCGGCGAGAACTACAGCATCAACGCCCAGTTCAACGGCGCCCCGGCTTCCGGCCTGGCGGTGAAACTGGCCAACGGTGCCAACGCCCTTGACACTGCAAAAGCCCTGCGCAAGACCATCGACAACCTCAAACCGTTCTTCCCGCAAGGGATGGAAGTGGTGTTCCCGTACGACACCACTCCAGTGGTGACCGAGTCGATCAAGGGCGTGGTTGAAACCCTGGTCGAAGCGATCGTGCTGGTGTTCCTGGTGATGTTCCTGTTCCTGCAGAACTTCCGCGCCACCGTGATCACCACGATGACCGTGCCGGTGGTGTTGCTCGGCACGTTCGGCATCCTCGCGGCAGCCGGTTTCAGCATCAACACCCTGACCATGTTCGGTATGGTGCTGGCCATCGGCTTGCTGGTGGACGATGCCATCGTCGTGGTGGAAAACGTCGAACGGGTGATGAGCGAAGAAGGCCTGTCACCTAAGGAAGCCACCAAAAAATCCATGGGGCAGATCCAGGGCGCACTGGTCGGTATCGCCCTGGTGCTCTCGGCGGTACTGTTGCCGATGGCGTTCTTCAGCGGTTCCACCGGTGTGATCTACAAGCAGTTCTCGATCACCATCGTCTCGGCCATGGCCCTGTCGGTACTGGTTGCATTGATCTTCACCCCGGCGCTGTGCGCCACCATGCTCAAGCCGATTCCCAAAGGCGAGCATGGCACGCCCAAACGCGGGTTCTTCGGCTGGTTCAACCGTAACTTCGACCGTGGCGTACGCAGCTACGAGCGAGGCGTGGGCAACATGCTGACGCGCAAGGCCCCGTACCTGCTGGCATACATCCTCATCGTGGTCGGCATGATCTGGCTGTTCACCCGTATTCCGACGGCGTTCCTGCCGGAAGAAGACCAGGGCGTACTGTTCGCCCAGGTGCAGACCCCGGCCGGTTCGACGGCCCAGCGCACCCAGGTTGTCGTGGACGAGATGCGTGAGTTCCTGCTGCGTCCAGGCAAGGATGGCGGTGAAGGCGACGCGGTGAACTCGGTGTTTACCGTGACCGGCTTCAACTTCGCCGGCCGTGGCCAGAGTTCGGGTATGGCGTTCATCATGCTCAGACCATGGCACGACCGTAACGCCGACAACAGCGTGTTCAAGGTGGCGGCCCGTGCCCAACAGCACTTCTTCACCTTCCGTGATGCAATGGTGTTCGCTTTTGCACCACCGGCGGTTCTGGAACTGGGTAACGCCACCGGTTTCGACGTGTTCCTGCAAGACCGCGCCGGTATCGGTCACAACAAGCTGATGGAAGCCCGTAACCAGTTCCTGGGCATGGCCGCGCAGAGCAAAGTGCTGTCGCAAGTGCGTCCCAACGGCCTGAACGATGAACCGCAATATCAACTGGAAATTGACGACGAGAAGGCCAGTGCCCTGGGCATTACTATCGCCGACATCAACAACACCTTGTCGATTGCCCTGGGCAGTAGCTACGTCAACGACTTCATCGACCGTGGTCGGGTGAAGAAGGTTTACGTACAAGGCCAGCCAGGTGCGCGCATGAGCCCTGAAGACCTGCAAAAGTGGTACGTGCGCAACCGTGAAGGCACCATGGTTCCGTTCTCGGCGTTCGCCAAGGGCGAGTGGATTTACGGTTCGCCAAAACTGGCCCGTTACAACGGCGTGGAAGCAATGGAGATCCTCGGTGCCCCGGCCCCAGGTTATTCCACCGGTGAAGCCATGGCCGAAGTCGAAGCCTTGGCCCAGAAGCTTCCGGCAGGTGTCGGTATTTCCTGGACCGGTCTGTCCTATGAGGAACGTCTGTCCGGCTCCCAGGCACCCGCGTTGTACGCCCTGTCGCTGCTGATGGTGTTCCTGTGTCTGGCGGCGTTGTATGAAAGCTGGTCGATTCCGATCGCGGTCATGTTGGTGGTACCGCTGGGGATCATCGGTGCGTTAATGGCCACCAGCCTGCGCGGTCTGTCCAATGACGTGTACTTCCAGGTGGGCTTGTTGACGACCATCGGTCTGGCGGCGAAAAACGCCATTCTGATCGTCGAATTCGCCAAGGAACTGCACGAGCAAGGGCGCAGCCTGCGCGATGCGGCGATCGAAGCCTGCCGCATGCGTCTGCGACCGATCATCATGACCTCGCTCGCATTCGTCCTTGGTGTGGTACCACTGGCTATATCCACGGGCGCAGGCTCGGGTAGCCAGCATGCAATCGGTACCGGTGTGATCGGCGGTATGATCACCGCCACCGTACTGGCGATCTTCTGGGTCCCGCTGTTCTTCGTCACCGTATCGTCCATGGGCCAGCGCAAAATCGCCGACCAGGATGATGCAATCGAACCTTCTAAAGAGGCTGGCTAATGAGCAAGTCGCTACTCTCCCTGGCAGTCGCCGCCTTTGTGCTCGGTGGCTGCTCGTTGATACCTGATTATCAGCAGCCGCAAGCTCCGGTGGCAGGTCAATACCCACAGGGCCCGGCGTACTCGCCGGCCCAGGCGCCCGCTCAAGCGGCTGCGGAGCAAGGCTGGAAGCAGTTTTTCCATGACCCTGCGCTGCAACAGCTGATCCAGGTCGCCCTGGAAAACAACCGTGACCTGCGTGTCGCGGCCCTGAACATCGACGCTTTTGCGGCTCAATACCGTATCCAGCGCGCCGACCTGTACCCGGCCGTTTCGGCCAATGGCTCCGGCAGCCGTCAGCATGTACCGGCCAATGCCACGCAAACAGGACAGGGCGGCATCAACAGTTCCTACTCCGCTACCGTCGGCATCAGCGCTTATGAACTGGACCTGTTCGGTCGGGTTCGCAGCCTGAGCGAAGAAGCCCTGCAGAAGTACTTCGCCACCGAAGAAGGCCGGCGCAGTACTCAGATCAGTCTGGTGGCCAGCGTTGCCAACGCCTACCTGACCTGGCAGGCCGACAAGGAACTGTACAAGCTGACCCAGGACACCCTCGCCGCGTTCGAGGAGAGCTACAAGCTCACCTCCCGCAGCAACGAAGTGGGAGTCGCCTCGGCCCTGGACCTGGCGCAGTCGCGCACCTCGGTGGAAAACGCCCGCGCGCAACTGGCTCGTTACACCCGTCAGGTCGCCCAGGATGAAAACAGCTTGGTGTTGCTGCTCGGCACTGGTATCCCGGCCAACCTGCAAGCGGCCAAACCGCTTAACGATGACTTGCTAAGCGAAGTACCGCCCGGTTTGCCATCGGACTTGCTGCAGCGTCGTCCGGACATCCTGCAAGCCGAATACAACCTGAAGGCCGCCAACGCCAACATCGGTGCGGCGCGGGCTGCGTTCTTCCCGAGCATCAGCCTGACGGCCAATGCCGGTACCCTGAGCCCGGACCTGTCCGGCTTGTTCAAGGGCGGTTCGGGCACCTGGCTGTTCCAGCCGCAGATCAACCTGCCGATCTTCAACGCCGGCAGCCTGCGCGCCAGCCTGGATTACTCGAAGATCCAGAAAGACATTGGCGTGGCGAACTACGAAAAGTCCATTCAAACGGCTTTCCAGGAAGTCGCCGATGGCCTGGCTGCCCGCGAGACCTACACCGATCAGTTGCAGGCACAGCGTGATTTCGTCTCCGCGAACCAGCAGTACTACCGCCTGGCCGAGCGTCGTTACCGCATCGGTGTCGACAGCAACCTGACCTTCCTCGATGCCCAGCGTCAGCTGTTCAGTGCCCAACAGGCATTGATCACTGATCGCTTGGCGCAATTGGTCAGCCAGGTCAATCTATACAAGGCTTTGGGCGGTGGCTGGAACGAACAGACGGCGAAGAACGAGCCGTTGAAAGAAGAAGCGCCGAAGATGCGGATGTTCTGATAGCGCTGTGAAAACAATGAGCCCACCTTTTGGTGGGCTTTTTGTTGGCTGCCAGAAAACTGTGGTGCCAGGACGGGCCTCTTCGCGAGCAAGCCCGCTCCCACATTCGACCGTATTTTTTTCTGGAAAAACTCGGTCAACTGTGGGAGCGGGCTTGCCCGCGATGAGGCCCGCACATACACCCCAAAACCCCCGGCCAATCTTACGTTCGATAATCGCCCAAAACCCGCTCTCACAGATTGAACCATCCAGTACATTCCCCGCACCATTCGGCCCACAAGACCAATAACACCAGGTTCGACACCATGCCCCCGCGCCCTGCCCTCTCCGGCTGATCCCCAGGCTTTACCCAAAAATGTCGACTTGACGTCTGCACCCTTCCCGGTTGCGACACTACCCGTTTCATCCCCAAAAATTAGAGAGACCCGAGCCCATGACGCCTTCCACCACGCAGTATTTCGTTCCCAGCCTGATCGCCTTGGCCCTGGTCAGCGCAGCCCTGCCCGCCCAGGCCGAGGAATCAGGCTTTGTCGAAGGCGCCAAGGTCAACCTGAACCTGCGCAACTTCTACATCAATCGCAACTTCACCAACCCGACCAAGGCCCAAGGCAAGGCCGAAGAGTGGACACAGAGCTTCATTCTCGATGCCAAGTCAGGGTTCACCCAGGGCACCGTCGGGTTCGGCATGGATGTGCTGGGCTGTACTCGGTGAAACTCGATGGCGGCAAAGGCACCGGGGTACGCAACTGTTGCCGCTCGATAGCGACGGTCGTCCGGCTGACAACTACGGTCGCGCGAACGTGGCGCTCAAGGCCAAACTGTCGCAGACCGAAGTGAAAGTCGGCGATTGGATGCCGGTCCTGCCGATCCTGCGCTCGGACGACGGTCGATCCTTGCCGCAAACCTTCCGTGGTGGCCAGATCACCTCGAAGGAAATCAATGGTCTGACGCTCTACGGCGGTCAGTTCCGCCAGAACAGCCCGCGCGACGACAGCAGCATGAGCGACATGTCGATGACCGGCAAAGCCGCGTTCACCTCGGACCGTTTCAACTTCGAGGGCGGCGAGTACTGTTCAACGAAAAACGTACCCAGATCGCTTTGTGGAACGCTGAACTCAAGGACATCTATAGCCAGCAATTCATCAACGTGACCCACAGCCAGCCCATCGGCAACTGGACCCTGGGCGCCAACCTCGGGTTCTTCTACGGCAAGGATGACGGCAGCGCCCGCGCCGGCGATCTGGACAACAAAACCATGTATGGCCTGTTTTCGGCCAAGTACGGCGGAAACACCTTCTACGTCGGCCTGCAAAAACTCACTGGCGACAGCCCATGGATGCGGGTCAACGGCACCAGCGGCGGTACGCTGGCCAACGACAGCTACAACTCCAGCTACGACAATGCCCGGGAAAAATCCTGGCAAGTGCGTCACGACTACAACTTTGTCGCCCTCGGCGTACCGGGCCTGACCCTGATGAACCGCTACATCAGCGGCGACAACGTGCACACCGGCAGCATCACCGACGGCAAGGAATGGGGGCGCGAAAGTGAACTGGGCTACACCGTGCAGAGCGGCGCGCTAAAAGACCTGAACGTGAAATGGCGCAACTCGACCATGCGCCGCGACTACAGCAACAATGAGTTCGACGAAAACCGCGTGATCATCAGCTACCCGATCAGCCTGTTGTAACCATTTACCGCCGAAACCTGGTTATTCGATCGTTCCCACGCTCTGCGTGGGAATGCAGCCCGGGACGCTCCGCGTCCCATCAAGAGCCGAACGCGGAGCGTCCGTTGAGGCATTCCCACGCAGAGCGTGGGAACGATCAAACGCCGAAACTACTCGCGCGATTCAATCCCCAACTCATCCCACACCGACTCAGCCAGGTGGAACGTCGCGTTGGCCGCCGGAATGCCGCAGTAGATCGCGCTCTGCATGATCACTTCCTTGATCTCGCCACGGCTAACGCCATTGTTGGCGGCGGCGCGCAGGTGCAGTTTGAGCTCACCTTCGCGGTTCATGCCGATCAGCATGGCGATGGTGATCAGACTGCGGGTGTGGCGCGGCAGGCCCGGACGGGTCCAGATGTCACCCCAGGCGTGGCGGGTGATCATTTCCTGAAACTCCGAGTTGAACTCGGTCAGTGCATTCAGGCTTCGGTCGACATGAGCATCGCTAAGTACCTCGCGACGGACTTTCAGACCCTCGTCGTAACGTTGTTTCTCGTCCACGGATTTTCCCTCAACGAGCCTGCAGAAATGCCAGTACGCGTTCGCTGAAATCAGCGCCGGCCTGAACGTTGGACAGGTGCGCGGCATAGAACTCGGCGTACTCGGCCCCCGGCACATGCTCCTGAATGAAGTGCCCGCCGGACGGCGGCGTGACCGCATCCTGAGTGCCGGCGATTACCAGCAGCGGCGCCTTGATCGAAGACAACTGATCACGGAAATCAGCATCGCGTACCGCTGCGCAATTAGCCGCATAGCCTTGCGGCGACGTAGCCGCCAGCATGTCGGTAATCTGCTTGGCCGCAGCTGGATTGGCTTCGGAGAAGTCCGGAGTGAACCAGCGTGCAATCGATGCATCGCGCAGCGCCACCATGGCCGCCGCACCGTCACGCAGCACGGTTTCGATACGCGGGTTCCACACCGACGGATCGCCGATTTTCGCCGCGGTGTTGCACACGATCAACTTGTTGAGGCGTTCGCCAGCGTTGATACCCAGCCACTGGCCGATCAGCCCGCCCATGGACAGTCCGCAGAAATGCGCCCGTTCGATATGCAAGGCATCCAGCAGCGCCAGCACGTCATGGCCCAGTTGCTCGATGGTGTAAGGCCCCGCTGTCACCAGCGACTTGCCGTGACCACGGGTGTCGAAACGCAGCACACGGAAATGCTCGGTGAACGCCGCCATTTGCGCGTCCCACATATGCAGGTCGGTGCCCAAAGAGTTGGACAGCACCAGTACCGGCGCATCCACCGGCCCATCGATTTGCGGCCCTTGAATTTGGTAGTGCAGTTCGCCATCGGCGAGTTGAACGAAAGCCACAGCAGTCTCCTTCAGGCAGTCAATGCAGAATGTTCAGCCACCGCTCGCTCGACCCAGGTACGGGCCTGACCGAGGTAATGGGCGGGGTCCAGCAGATGATCGAGTTCTTCAGCCGACAGCTCGGCAGTCACTTGCGGCTCGTCGCCGAGCACCGCGCGCAGATGACGTTGTTCGGCCACGGCGCGTTTGCAGCATTGCTCCAACAGGTGGTGCGCGGTATCGCGCCCCACCCGTTGCGCCAGGACAATGCTCACTGCTTCAGCGAGCACCAGGCCTTGGGTCAAGTCCAGGTTGCGCGCCATGCGTTCGGCGTCCACTTCCAATCCGCCAGTGACCAACAACGCTTGTTTCAGGCTGCCGGATACCAGGCAGCAAATCTCCGGCAGGGTTTCCCATTCGGCATGCCACAAACCCAGGCTGCGCTCGTGCTCTTGAGGCATGGCGCTGAACAATGTCGAGAGCAAACCGGGGACCCGGGTGGCCGCGCCGATCAGCACCGCCGCGCCCACCGGGTTGCGTTTGTGCGGCATAGTCGAGGAACCGCCCTTGCCCGGCGCCGAGGGCTCGAATACTTCGCCCGCTTCAGTCTGCATCAACAGGCTGATGTCGCGTCCAAGCTTGCCGAGGCTGCCGGCGACCAACCCGAGTACCGAGCCGAACTCCACCAGGCGATCACGCTGGGTGTGCCAGGGCTGATCGGGCAAGCTCAGTTGCAGCTCCTCGGCCAGCGCCTGGGCAACCGGTATCGCTTTCTCACCGAGCGCCGCGAGAGTGCCGGAGGCGCCGCCGAATTGCAGCACCAGCAGACGCGGCTTGAGCTCTCGCAAACGCTGACGGTTGCGGGTCACCGCCCCCAGCCATCCGGCGATCTTCATGCCGAGGGTGACCGGCGTCGCATGTTGCAGCCAGGTGCGCCCGGCCAGCGGTGTGGCCGCATAACGCTGGGCTTGTGTGGCGAGGGTTTGCCCCAGTTGCGCCAGATCGCTATCGATCAGCTCCAGCGCCCGGCGCAGTTGTAGCACCAGACCGCTGTCCATCACATCCTGACTGGTCGCGCCCAAATGCACATAACGTTCGGCTTCGGCATCCTGCCCCGTAATCTGTTTGCCCAACGCCTTGACCAACGGAATGGCCGAGTTGCCGGCGGTGGCAATCGCTTCGCCGAGGGCGGCAAAGTCGAAATGCCCGGCCTGGCACGCGGCTTCGATCGGCGCCACGGCAGAGTGCGGGATCAAACCGACCCTCGCTTGCGCCCGGGCCAGCGCCGCTTCGAAATCGAGCATGGCCTGGACCCGGCCTTGATCGCAGAACACTTCGCGCATATCGCGGGCAGTGAAATAGGCATCGAACAATTGATTGCTCGGTCGCTGATTCATAAACAGTCCCTGGAGGCGCGGGCCGGTCAGGCCCGCGTAAAGATCAAAGGTCGTGGTGCAAATACGCGGCCTGTTTCGGCAGACGCAGGCTGAACAGGAACGCCACCGCCATCATCACCGTCACGTACCAGTAGAAGGAGTTTTCCATGCCGGCGGCCTTGAGGCTCAGGGCAACATACTCCGCCGAACCACCGAAGATCGCATTCGCTACCGCATACGCCAGGCCCACCCCCAGTGCACGCACTTGCGGCGGGAACATCTCGGCTTTTACCAGGCCGCTGATCGAGGTGTAGAAACTGACGATCGCCAGCGCCACTGTGATCAGTACAAAGGCCAGGAACGGACTGCCGACAGTTTTCAGGCTCAGCAGAATCGGTACGGTGAACAGCGTCCCCAAAGCACCGAACCACAGCATCGAATTACGTCGGCCGATCTTGTCAGCGAGCATGCCGAACAGCGGCTGCATGCACATATAAAGAAAGAGCGCGCCGGTCATGATGTAGCTGGCCGTCTTGGCCGGCATGCCGGCGGTGTTTACCAGGTACTTCTGCATATACGTGGTGAAGGTGTAGAAAATCAGCGAGCCACCGGCGGTGTAACCGAGCACGGTGATAAACGCGGCTTTATGGTCGCGGAACAACGCGCGGATGCTGCCGGCGTCCTTGTTCTCGCGCATTTCCTTGCTGGTGGTTTCTTTGAGCGAACGACGCAAGTACAACGAAACCAGCGCCGCCATGGCACCGACCACAAACGGAATCCGCCAGCCATAGGCACGTAAGTCATCCTCGGTGAGGAACTGCTGCAGAATTACCACCAGCAGTACCGCCAGCAACTGTCCACCAATCAGTGTCACGTACTGGAACGAAGCGAAGAAACCACGCTGCCCCTTGAGGGCGACTTCACTCATGTAGGTGGCGGTGGTGCCGTACTCACCGCCCACCGACAGGCCCTGGAGCAAACGGGCGAACAGCAGCAGGATGGGTGCCCAGACCCCGATGCTGCTGTAGGTCGGCAGACACGCAATAAGCAAAGAGCCGAAACACATCATCAGAATCGAGATCAACATCGAATTCTTTCGCCCGTGCTTGTCCGCGAGACGACCGAAGATCCAGCCGCCAATCGGACGCATCAGGAACCCGGCGGCAAACACGCCCGCTGTATTTACCAGCTGCACCGTGGGGTTGTCGGAGGGGAAAAAAGCGGGCGCGAAGTAGAGCGCACTGAAGGCATAGACATAGAAGTCGAACCATTCGACCAGGTTGCCGGATGACGCGCCGACAATGGCAAAGATCCGTTTGCTACGCTCTTCGCCGGTGTATAGCGCGGGTGAAGCGGTTGGCGTTGTCATTGTTTTTCACTCAATGGGGACAGTGAGAGTCTAGACATACTTTGCAACAGTCCCGTCCCACAGATGCATCAGCAACGCGATTCGATCGTTCCCACGGTCCCCGTGGGAATGCATCCCGTGACGCTCCGCGTCACAGTGGACGCGGAGCGTCCATGGCGGCATTCCCACGCAGAGCGTGGGAACGATCATGAAGGATTTCGATGCTCACTCAATAATCGAAGAACACCGTCTCGGCGTCCGTACCCTGCAGAATCACATTCCACTGGTAAACACCGAACGCATCCTGCTTCGCCAGCAAGGTGGGGCGACGCTCGGCCGGCACGCATTCCAGCAGCGGGTCCGACACGTTGGCCGCATCGCCTTCGAAGTAAATCCGCGTCAGCAAGTGCTTGACCAGGCCACGGGCAAACACCAGTACCACGAGATGCGGCGCCTGGGTCGTGCCCTTTAGGCCTTCTACCGTGCCCGGTTTGATCGTGGTGAAACGGAAACGCCCCTCGGCATCCACCGGCACCCGGCCAAAACCTTCGAAGTTCGGGTCCAGGGGTTTGTCCTGATCGTCTTCCGGGTGGTCATATTTGCCTGCGGCGTTGGCCTGCCAGACTTCCAGCATCGCGTCGTTGACGACATCGCCGTTGCCATCGACCACTTGCCCGGTGATCGCGACGCGCTCGCCCAGGGTTTGTTCGACGGTCAGGTTTTCGCGGTTCAGCCAGGTCAACCCGATGTGGTAGTACGGCCCGACGGTGTGGGACGTGGTCGCAGTCAGCGTCATCTTATTTCTCCATCGGCGTGGCATCGCGGCCGCGCAAAACGATGTCCCAGCGATAACCGAGGGCATAGGAAGGGATGGTTTTTTCCAGGTCAAAACTGGCGATCAGGCGCTCTTTGGCGCTGGTATCGGGCACGCAGTTGTAGATCGGGTCGTAGGCCAGCAACGGATCGCCCGGGAAATACATCTGTGTGACCAGGCGCGTCAGGATGCTCGGCCCGAACAGCGAGAAATGGATGTGCGCCGGGCGCCAGGCGTTGTGGTGGTTACCCCACGGATAGGCGCCGGGCTTGATGGTCTGGAACTGGTACCAGCCATCGGCGTCGGTCACGGTGCGACCGGTGCCTGTGAAGTTCGGGTCCAGCGGTGCGTCGTGCAGGTCGCGAGCATGGTTGTAGCGACCGGCGGCGTTGGCCTGCCAGATCTCCACTAGAATCCCCGGCACCGGCAGGCCGTTCTCATCCAGCACGCGGCCGTGGATGATGATGCGCTCACCCAGAGGCTCGCCCTGGTGCTGGGCAGTCAGGTCGTTGTCGGTCTCGCTGACGCGCTCGGCGCCAATGGTCGGCCCGGTGATTTCCGACAATGAATGCGGCAAGAACACCAACGGCTTGGACGGCGAGCGCAGGTTGGTGGATTGGTAGGTCGGGTGCAGGTACGCAGGCTGAGTGCCTTCCTGCGGGCGACGGTAACCAGGCTTGTCAGTCATGAAACATTCCTCAGTTCTTATTAGTCGACGCTTTGTTATTGAAGCTGAGCGTCAGACGCGTTCGATCGCCAGGGCCAGACCCTGACCGACGCCGACGCACATCGTCGCCAGACCTTTCTTGCCGCCAGTTTTTTCCAGCTGATGCAAAGCCGTCAGTACCAACCGCGCACCGCTCATGCCCAATGGATGGCCCAAGGCAATGGCGCCACCGTTCGGGTTGACCTGGGCCGCGTCGTCCGCCAGCCCCAGTTCACGCAGCACCGCCAAACCTTGGCTGGCGAAGGCTTCGTTGAGCTCGATCACATCGAAATCGCTGACTGCCACACCCAGACGCTCGGTCAATTTGCGTACCGCCGGTACCGGGCCGATGCCCATCACTCGCGGAGCAACACCGGCGCTGGACATGCCCAGCACTTTGGCGCGAGCGGTCAGACCGTGCTTTTTCACTGCTTCGGCCGAGGCCAGGATCAACGCCGCGGCGCCATCGTTCACGCCAGAAGCGTTGCCCGCGGTGACGGTTTTATCGGGACCGTTGACCGGTTTAAGTTTGGCCAGGGTTTCCAGGGAGGTGTCGGCACGAGGATGCTCATCCTGGCTGACAACCGTTTCACCCTTCTTGTGGGCAATCCGCACTTCGACGATTTCTTCGGCGAAAAAACCTGCGGCTTGCGCGGCGGCCGTACGTTGCTGACTGCGCAGGGCGAAAGCGTCCTGATCCTCGCGGGAAATTTCGTAATCGTCGGCGACGTTGTCGGCGGTCTGCGGCATCGCATCCACACCGTACTGGGCTTTCATCAACGGGTTGATGAAGCGCCAGCCGATGGTGGTGTCTTCGAGTTTCATGTTGCGCGAGAACGCTGCGTCGGCTTTGCCCATCACGAACGGTGCGCGGGACATCGACTCGACACCACCGGCAATCGCCAGCTCCATCTCACCACTGGCGATGGCGCGGAACGCGGTGCCAATGGCATCCATGCCCGACGCGCAGAGGCGATTGAGGGTGACGCCTGGAATGGTTTCCGGCAGCCCGGCCAGCAGCAACGCCATGCGCGCCACGTTACGGTTGTCTTCGCCAGCCTGGTTGGCGCAACCGAGGAACACCTCGTCCACTGCCGTCCAGTCCACCGAAGGGTTGCGCGCCATCAGCGCCTTGATCGGCACGGCGGCCAGGTCGTCGGCGCGAACCGTCGACAGGCCACCGCCGAAACGGCCGATGGGGGTGCGAATCGCGTCGCAGATATAAACCTCACGCATCACGCTTCTCCAGGTGCTTGGCCGTGGGCCGCCGCGGTACGGGCTTCCAGATCACGCAGCGCTGTCAGTTCGACTTCAGTCGGCTCGGCGTTGACGTCCACACTGTCGGCAAAACGGATCGGCCAACCGGTGGCGGCGACCACTTGCTCACGGGTCACGCCTGGGTGCAAAGAAGTGACCACGAATTCGTGGGTGCCAGCTTCCGGTTCCATGGTGCACAGGTCGGTAATGATGCCGACTGGACCTGCGCCCGGCAGACCGAGACGCTTGCGAGAATCACCGCCCTCGCCGTGGCCGACCGAGGTAATGAAGTCGAGCTTGTCGACAAACGAACGTGCCGACTGCTTGAGGATGATCAGCACGCTCTTGGCGGAACCGGCAATCTCCGGTGCGCCGCCGGCACCCGGCAGACGGACTTTCGGTGCGTGATAGTCGCCAACCACCGTGGTGTTGATGTTGCCGAAACGGTCGACCTGAGCAGCGCCGAGGAAACCGACGTCAATGCGACCACCCTGCAGCCAGTAGCGAAAAATCTCACCGGTCGGGACCACAGTGTCGGCGGTTTCCGCCAGCTCACCGTCACCGATCGACAGCGGCAGTACGCTCGGCTTGGCACCGATCGGACCCGATTCGTAGATCAGGACTACATCCGGCGAGGAAGTCAGCCGCGCCAGGTTGGCCGCTTTCGACGGCAGGCCGATGCCCACGAAGCACACCGAACCGTTCTTCAGGCGACGGGCAGCGGCAACGGTCATCATTTCATTGGTGGTGTAAGTCATTACTTCGCCTCCGAAGCGGCGGCCAGTTTGGCCTGGAACTCGCTGAAGTCAGCGCTGCCATGGATGTACTCGTTGATCCACGCGGTGAAGGTTTCACGGTCGCGGGCAATCGGGTCCCAGGCCTGGTAGAAGCGGTTGTCGCGCTCGTTGTAACCGTGGGCGTAGGACGGATGCGCACCACCAGGCACATGGCACACAGCGCTCAAGGCCCAGGTCGGCAGAACACATGAGTTCATTGGCGCATTGAGGTCGTCGACGATTTCTTCAACGGTAACGATGCAGCGCTTGGCCGCCAGCGCCGCTTCTTTCTGCACGCCGAGAATGCCCCACAACAGCACATTGCCTTTGCGGTCGGCTTTCTGCGCGTGAATCACGGTGATGTCCGGGCGCACCGAAGGCACCGCCGCCAGCACTTCGCCGGTGAACGGGCAGGTTACGGACTTGATCAACGGGTTGACCTTCGGCAAGTCGGAACCGGCGTAGGCACGCAGCACCGCAAACGGTAGGCCGGAAGCACCGGCGACGTAGGCATTGGCCAAGTCGGCGTGGCTGTGTTCCTCAATTTCCAGCGCATGCGGCCACTGCTTCTCGACTGCGTCGCGCAGACGGTGCAGCGAACCCACACCCGGGTTGCCGCCCCAGGAGAAAATTAGCTTGCGGGCACAACCGGCACCGATCAACTGGTCGTAGATCAGGTCAGGGGTCATCCGCACCAGGGTCAGGTCCTTCTTGCCCTGGCGAATGATTTCGTGACCCGCCGCCGTCGGGATCAGGTGAGTAAAGCCTTCGAGTGCGACGGTATCGCCGTCGTTCACGAATTGCTTCACCGCGTCGTGCAGCGAAAGAATTTCAGCCATTGGGGCAGGCTCCCATTTGTTATTAACCGACAGTGGAAGAAGGCGCCGATGCGCAGCGCCGCAGTCACTGAAGAGTAAGCCCGTGAAAAACGCCAAACAATCCGATAATCGACTGAGTGTTCGATTATCGAACACATTGTTGCGTTACTACCGATCCCAAAAGCTTCGCGGGCAAGCCTCGCTCCTACAGAGATCACGCTATACCTGTAGGAGCGAGGCTTGCCCGCGAAGACGCCATCAAAACCATTAGAGATTCTGGATCAGCCTGTCAGGTCGCATCCGCATGACTGACCATGCCCTTGATCACCACCGCCGTCGTCGCCAGCGCCGCCGGAATCACCAGCGCCGTCAGCACTTGCTCAAAGTTCCAGCCCAGGCCCAGCAGCGTGGCGCCCATCCAGGCCCCGAGAATCGCGCCGAAGCGACCAATGCCGAGCATCCACGACACACCAGTGGCGCGTCCCTGGGTCGGATAAAACCGCGCAGCCAGCGATGGCATCGCCGATTGCGCGCCGTTGACACACATCCCGGCCACCAGCACCAGAGTCGCCAGCAGCGTGATACTCCCCAGGCTCTGCCCAACCGCGTAGGCAAACACGCCGGCCAGCAAGTAGAAAGTGCCGATGACCTTGTGTGGATTGAACCGGTCCATCGCCCACCCTACGCCCACCGCGCTCAGCACACCGCCGAACTGGAACAGCGCGCCGATGAATGCGGCCTGCTCCATGCTCGCGCCACTGTCACGCATCAGGGTCGGCAGCCAACTGGTCAGCAGGTAAACGATCACCAGGCCCATGAAGTAGGTCAGCCAAAGCAACAAAGTACCGACGCTGTAGGTGCCAGAGAAAATCACTGCAAATACGTTACGCGCCTGCACGGTTTTCTGCTCCGGTACGCTGAAGCTGGAGGCCTGGGCGACCACCGCGGGGTCGATGGGCGCCAGCGTCTTGCGCACTTTGTCGGTGCCACGGTTACGGACTACCAGATAGCGCGCCGACTCCGGCAGCCAAAGCAGCAAAATGACGGCAAGGATCAACGGCAAAATCCCACCGATCAGCAACAGGCTGTGCCAGCCGAACGCTGGAATCAGCTTGGCCGAAATGAATCCGCCACCGGCCATACCGAGATTGAAACCGCAGAACATGCTGGTCACCAGCAAGGATTTCTTGCGCTCCGGGGTGTATTCCGACAGCAGCGTGGTGGCATTCGGCATCCCCGCCCCCAGCCCAAGGCCGGTGAGGAACCGCAGCACCAGCAACTGGTCGACGTTAGTGCTGTAAGCCGAGGCCAGGCTGAATACACCGAACAAAAACACGGCGCCCACCAGTACGATTTTTCGCCCGAAGCGGTCAGCCAGCGGGCCGGAACCCAGTGCGCCGAAGACCATGCCGATCAGTGCCGCACTCATCACCGGACCCAGGCTGGCGCGGTCGATGCCCCAGTCCTGGGACAGTGCGGGGGCAATGAAGCCCATGGCTGCGGTGTCGAGGCCATCGAGGAAGACAATCAGGAAACACAGGATCACTACGCGCCACTGGTAGCGCGAAATGGGTTGAGCATTGATGAAGGACTGCACGTCGAGGCAGTTTCCTACAGCAGACTGAGGCTGATTCATTATTTTTATTCCATGCGAAGTACACAGTCGTACAGTTGCCAGCCAAGCTGGCGCAGCCGCGACAGTAATAATCCGCATCAAACAGCGTCAATTCACCAAACGCGACTCTGTGCGTTTATCGAACAGCTTAGGCAAACAACTGGGCGCTGAGGTCACGGCTGGCGCTTAACAAACCAGGTAGGAAACGCTGTTCCAGCTCGTTACGGCTGACCCGTCCCGCATGGGTACTGACATTCAGAGCCGCGACCACCTGGCCGGAAGCGTCGTACACCGGGACGGCAATCGAGCGCAGCCCCTGCTCAAGTTCCTGATCGACGATGCACCAACCTTGTTGCCGCACCTCCTGCAGGCATTCGAGCAATGCTTCAGGGGTATGCAGGGTGCGACTGGTCTTGGCCTGCAGGTCGGCATGATCTAGGTATTCACCCAGCGACGTGTCATCCAGGGCGGCCAGCAGAATTCTGCCCATCGATGTGCAATAGGCTGGCAAGCGTCCGCCTACCGAGAGGTCGACCGAAATCAGCCGCTGGGTGGTCGCCGAGCGAGCGATGTACAGGATGTCATCACCTTCCAGGGTGGCCATGTTGCAAGCCTCGTGTAGTTGCTCGCTCATGCGGTCCAGGTACGGCTGGGCTGAAACCGCCAGCGGCGTCGAGGATACATAGGCATGGCCGAGAGTCAGCACTTTGGGCAGCAATGAATAGGTGCGTCCGTCAGTGGTGGCATAGCCGAGTTTGATCAGGGTATGCAGGCAACGTCTTACAGCTGCGCGGGGAATTTCCGTGCGATGGCTGATCTGGGCGATGGTCAGGTGCCGCTTGCGCTCCTGAAACGCTTGCACGACAGCCAGCCCACGCGCCAGCGAAGTCATGAAATCAGGGTCACCGGTCAGGGCCTGAATCCGCTTGGCGGGCGACGCGACGATCGGCGGTGCCACTGAAGCGAAGGAATTGCGCAGTTGATCGTTCATATAAGGTCCTTTTCCCACACGTATCAGCGACTATTACAAGCGGCATGGACCCGGCAAACAAGCCCGGCCCACCAAGATTGGGCGATTATCGAACCATCGACCGATAATCGCAATCGACTCACTCCACCTTCCGGCCTGCCAATGGCCCGGGTTACGAAACCTTTCCTTATATGTTTTCGTGCAGACCCGAATGTGGACTCAGGGTGGGTGTAGTTGCCACAAGTTGTTCGACTTGATGGCGCCAGAAAGGCATCGTTGCAGATCGATATCAGCCAAAACGCTAGTTGACAGTAAAAGATACTGTTAAAAACAATCAGACATCACGCGCTACTTTTAACTCTTTGGCGATAGTGTTCTTTGAATCGCTCGCTATAATACAAATCAGTAGCCAGGTGGTTTTTTATTCGCCGATCCCGCTACACGGTGGCGCGATGTTCCATCGCCGCTGCCCCCGGCAAGCGTCCGACGCTGACTGCATTTGCATCGCCAATGCGCTCGCCGAAACAGGAATCTGATGCTACGTCAGCTATTTATCTCTGGTGCCGTGGCCGCCTGCAACATGGACGTACTGATCGCCCTGCCGTAAAAACGATGCCTTCATGGGCCTTGTCCTTTCGACGAGCGGGATCAATACATTGACCGCAGCGCGTTTCACCAGAATTTATCTCAACTCATTCAGGTAGCACTGTGACGAAAGACGAACTGCGCGGGGAACTTGAGCGCCAGGAACAACGTTACAAGGAAGTTTATGGCGGGGAAGTCACCACCTACGCCGCCCAACCCGAACCGGAACGCAAACCCTGGCGTAAACGCGCCACCGTTCAGGATCAGGTTTTCAAGCAAGAACTGGAAAAAATGGAAAAGGAACTCAACGCCGAAGGGCCATGACTGCCACGGCGTGAATATTTCCAGGGGTCTGCATTTACACCCGTTAAAAGCGGGAAGTATTGATGTTGCCTTTTGCGCCCGCCAAGAGCGGGCAGCGGCTACCTTGCTTATCTGACAGGGTAAAAGGCTCATGTCTGACCCACCTCTCAGAAATTTCATACAAGAGTTCAATCCGCTCCTTCAGGGGAGTGCAACCCTTGCACCATCAGGGTTTCCAAGTAAATTCAATGACTTGCAGACCCCGAAAAATCGATGGGACTGAGGGTGCGGTCGCAAATAATTCGTTGAAGAATGTTACCGATGAGCAGCAAGTGCATCGATTGATAGTCTTTTCTGGCATAATCGCGCCCCCTTATGACCGGGTCAGAAAACCTTCATGATCGATTTATTCAGCGGACTGGATGCTTGGGTGCTTGTGAGCCTCTTGCTCGCCCTGGCTTTTGTCCTCGCCTTCGAGTTCATCAATGGATTTCATGACACCGCTAACGCGGTAGCCACTGTTATCTACACCAAAGCGATGCCGCCTCATCTGGCAGTGTTCTTTTCCGGTGTGTTCAATTTCCTCGGCGTGTTGCTGGGCGGCGTTGGTGTGGCGTATGCCATTGTCCACCTGCTGCCGGTAGAACTGCTGATCAATGTGAATACCGGCCATGGTCTGGCAATGGTCTTCTCGTTGCTCGCCGCAGCCATCACCTGGAACCTGGGCACCTGGTACTTCGGTATCCCCGCCTCCAGCTCCCATACGCTGATCGGTTCGATCCTCGGTGTGGGTCTGGCCAACGCCCTGATCAACGATATTCCGTTGGCCGACGGGGTGAACTGGCAGAAGGCGATCGATATCGGTGCTTCGCTGGTGTTCTCGCCAATGGCCGGTTTCCTGATCGCTGCGCTGATACTGATCGGCCTTAAATGGTGGCGTCCGCTGTCGAAGATGCACAAGACGCCGGAACAGCGCCGCAAGATCGACGACAAGAAACACCCGCCATTCTGGAACCGCCTGGTGCTGGTGATCTCCGCCATGGCCGTGAGCTTCGTGCACGGTTCCAACGATGGTCAGAAAGGTATCGGCCTGATCATGCTGGTGCTGATCGGTATCGTACCGGCGCAGTTCGTTCTTGACCTGAACAGCACGACTTATCAGATCGAGCGTACCCGTGACGCCACCTTGCACTTGAGCCAGTTCTACAAGCGCAATGCCGACTCCTTGGGCGAGTTCCTGGCCCTGGGTAAAAGCGTGGAAGGCGATCTTCCGGAGAAGTTTCGCTGCAATCCGCAGCAGACTGAACCGACCATCGCCGCTCTGCTGGACACCCTGAAGGGTGTAGCCGACTACCACTCGCTGCCGTCGGAAAGCCGCATCGAAGTGCGTCGTTACTTGCTGTGCCTGGACGACACAGCCAAGAAAGTCAGCAAATTGCCAATCTTGGCCGCCCGCGAAAAGGCTGACCTGGACAAGCTACGCAAAGATCTGACCACCACCACCGAATACGCTCCGTTCTGGGTGATTCTGGCGGTTGCGCTGGCTCTGGGCCTGGGCACCATGGTCGGCTGGAAACGCGTGGTACTGACCATCGGCGAGAAGATCGGCAAGCAGGGCATGACCTACTCCCAGGGCATGTCGGCACAGATCACCACCGCCAGTCTGATCGGCATGGCCAACATTTTCAGCCTGCCGGTGTCCACCACCCACGTTCTGTCTTCTGGTGTGGCCGGGACTATGGTCGCCAACAAAAGCGGCCTGCAAGGCGGTACCGTCAGAACCATCCTGCTGGCCTGGGTGCTGACCCTGCCAGCTACGGTCGCTTTGTCCGCCGGCCTTTTCTGGTTGGCTTCGAAGGCGCTGGGTAGCTGATACGCAACTGAATAAAAAGGCGCGCTCCGCAAGGACCGCGCCTTTTTTATTGCATGAACGTGATCGTTAGATCGTTCCCACGCTCTGCGTGGGAATGAATCCCGTGACGCTCCGCGTCACAGGTGGACGCAGAGCGTCCATGGCGGCATTCCCACGCGGAGCGTGGGAACGATCAAAACCTCAAATCGCAGGCGAAAAAAAGGGCAACCGAAGTTGCCCAAAATGCCTTGCGTGCTCATTGCCTCAAGAAAGACCTACGGTTTTTTCCGCTTGTGCGAGTCCTTCCAGATAAAAATCCGAACCCTGCAAAAAACAAAATCATGAGGCTGACGGTCAGCACTCCGGCGATCACCACGTTGTCGAAAAACATGACGCATCTCCTGCAGTTGCCCTGTTGCGATGGGGCTAAGTTAACCAATCGGGCAGGAGAGAATATTGACCGGGATCAATGTTGCCGGGGACCGGGCATATAAGGAGGGGTAAAACTGACCTGCATCAGTCGTTGCAGGGGGACTCAGCGCTTTTTCGGCTTGTTCTTCGATTTGGTTTTCGGGGTTTTCTTCGCTTTACCCAGCGGCATGGCCTGTTCGAACGCCTGGCGCACTTCATTCAGGCGTTTATCGTTAAGGTCATGGACACGCTTGGCGCGTTCGGCGTTGAGATCGATCAGCTTGTCGTCTTGGCTCATGGCGTTCAGTGCATCGCTTGAAAGGAAAGTCAGCTGCCGCATCATTCGGCAGGATTGCACCAATAATGCGGTCTAGCGATGGCGCTGACCAGTCGCAACCTCAAATCTCGATATCGACCCACAATCCCTGACGGGGCTGGTCTTCCATCAACGGTGCCACAGGCACGGTGTTGTCGGCATTGAGTTCGTTACCGGGAATCGCCAGGTGCGCTTCGGGATCATTATCGGCCTCACGGCGACGACGCTCGCGTTCCTGCTGTCGGCGCTGCTCCTCACGCAACAGCAGAACAGCATCTTCGGGGTCGCGATTTTTCAGGTCGATGGTGCTGTCGCTGGAACTCTCCTGCATCGGCACCACAGGTGCGATGTCCGGGCGCGGGCGGACCGGGTCGTGCTGGGAAGTGATGGGCACGGCACTCAAGGGGAGCATCGGTGGCAGCATATTTATCAGTCTCCTGTCAGCAGGCTGTCGGCTGCGGGGATGGCGACTTGAGCCATCGGTCGTAATCTGTGACCCGGTTGGCACTATGAGCGGGTGCAGACTACGATCTTTGTCGGACAACACAAAACCACAGCCTTCCCAAAGTTCGAAAGATCGTCCGAGCGCGACCCGAATCTTCGGCAGCGCCTATACGAGTAATCCTTTGGCCCCGAAGGCTCATTCCGTTAAGATAGCCCGCTTTTTCAAGGTGGGAGTCAGGCAGCATGGCGCAGCAGTATCAACCGGGGCAACGCTGGATCAGTGACAGCGAAGCCGAGCTGGGTTTGGGCACCGTTCTGGCACAGGACGGCCGCTTGTTGACCGTGCTCTATCCGGCCACTGGCGACACCCGCCAGTACGCGTTACGGAATGCGCCCCTCACCCGCGTACGATTTTCGCCGGGTGACACCATCACTCACTTCGAAGGCTGGAAACTAACCGTTCGCGAAGTCGACGACGTCAATGGCCTGATGGTCTACCACGGCCTCAACGCTCAGAACGAAGCGGTCACTCTGCCAGAAACCCAACTGTCGAACTTTATCCAGTTCCGTCTCGCCAGCGACCGTCTATTCGCCGGCCAGATCGACCCGCTGGCCTGGTTCTCCCTGCGCTACCACACCCTGGAACACACCAGCCGTCAGTTGCAGTCCTCGTTGTGGGGCCTGGGTGGCGTGCGTGCGCAACCGATCGCGCACCAGTTGCACATCGCCCGCGAAGTCGCAGACCGTATCGCGCCACGGGTTCTGCTGGCGGACGAAGTAGGTTTGGGTAAAACCATCGAAGCTGGCCTGGTGATCCATCGCCAACTGCTTTCGGGTCGCGCCAATCGCGTGCTGATCCTGGTGCCGGAAAACCTGCAGCACCAGTGGCTGGTGGAGATGCGCCGCCGTTTCAACCTGCAAGTCGCGCTGTTCGACGAAGAACGCTTCATCGAAAGCGATGCTTCCAACCCGTTCGAAGACACCCAGCTCGCGCTGGTTGCACTTGAATGGCTGGTGGATGATGAAAAAGCCCAGGACGCGCTGTTCGCGGCCGGTTGGGACTTGCTGGTGGTCGACGAAGCTCACCACCTGGTGTGGCACGAAGATCAGGCCAGCCCTGAGTACTCGCTGGTCGAGCAACTCGCCGAAACCATTCCTGGCGTGCTGCTGTTGACCGCAACCCCGGAACAACTGGGCCAGGACAGCCACTTCGCCCGCCTGCGCCTGCTCGATCCGAATCGTTTCCATGACCTGCACGCCTTCCGCGCCGAGAGTGAAAACTATCGTCCGGTGGCCGAGGCCGTTCAGGAGCTGCTGGAAAAAGGGCGCTTGTCACCGCAAGCGCACGAGACCATCCACGGTTTCCTCGGCAACGAAGGCGAAGCCCTGCTGGCCGCGGTCAACGATGGCGACACCGAGGCCAGCGCCCGTCTGGTGCGCGAACTGCTGGACCGCCACGGCACCGGCCGCGTGCTGTTCCGTAACACCCGTGCCGCCGTGCAGGGTTTCCCGGAGCGCAAACTGCACCCGTATCCGCTGCCGTGCCCGGACGAGTACCTCGAACTGCCGTTGGGCGATCACGCCGAGTTGTACCCGGAAGTCAGCTTCCAGGCCCAGCCGGACGCCAGCGAAGAAGAACGTTGGTGGAAATTCGACCCGCGCGTCGAGTGGCTGATCGACCAGCTGAAAATGCTCAAGCGCACTAAAGTGCTGGTGATCTGCGCCCACGCCGAAACCGCCATGGACCTGGAAGACGCCCTGCGCGTGCGCTCCGGCATCCCGGCCACGGTGTTCCACGAAGGCATGAACATCCTTGAGCGTGACCGCGCCGCCGCCTACTTCGCCGACGAAGAATTTGGCGCACAAGTGCTGATCTGCTCGGAAATCGGCAGTGAAGGTCGCAACTTCCAGTTCTCCCACCACCTGGTGCTGTTCGACCTGCCGTCCCACCCGGACTTGCTGGAACAACGTATCGGTCGTCTGGACCGGATCGGCCAGAAGCACATCATCGAGCTGCATGTGCCGTACCTGGAAACCAGCCCGCAACAACGGCTGTTCCAGTGGTATCACGAAGCGCTGAATGCATTCCTCAACACCTGCCCGACCGGCAACGCCTTGCAGCACCAGTTCGGTCCACGCCTGCTGCCGTTGCTGGAAGAAGCCGACGATGGCGAGTGGCAAGCGCTGATCGACGAAGCCCGTGCCGAGCGTGAGCGCCTGGAAGCCGAACTGCACACCGGCCGCGACCGTTTGCTGGAGCTCAACTCCGGCGGTGCCGGCGAAGGTGAAGCGCTGGTCGAGGACATCCTCGAGCAAGACGACCAGTTCGCCCTGCCGATCTACATGGAAACCCTGTTCGATGCGTTCGGCATCGACAGCGAAGACCATTCGGAAAACGCCCTGATTCTCAAGCCGAGCGAAAAAATGCTCGACGCCAGCTTCCCGCTGGGCGACGACGAAGGCGTGACCATCACTTACGACCGCAACCAGGCGCTGTCGCGTGAAGACATGCAGTTCATCACCTGGGAACACCCGATGGTGCAGGGCGGCATGGATCTGGTGCTGTCCGGTTCCATGGGCAACACTGCCGTGGCGTTGATCAAGAACAAGGCGCTGAAACCCGGCACCGTGTTGCTGGAACTGCTCTACGTCAGTGAAGTGGTTGCCCCGCGCTCGCTGCAACTGGGCCGTTACCTGCCGCCGGCCGCCCTGCGCTGCCTGCTGGACGCCAATGGCAATGACCTGTCGGCCCGTGTTGCCTTCGAGACCTTGAACGATCAACTCGAAAGCGTGCCGCGCGCCAGCGCCAACAAGTTCATCCAGGCCCAGCGCGATCAGTTGACGCCACGGATCAACGCTGGCGAAGACAAGATCTATCCGCGTCACGCCGAACGTGTAACGCAAGCGCAACGTCGCCTGGCGGCCGATACCGATGAAGAACTGGCGCGCCTGACCGCGTTGCAAGCGGTCAACCCGACCGTGCGTGACAGCGAATTGGTTGCCTTGCGTAAACAGCGTGAGCAGGGTCTGGCCATGCTCGACAAGGCTGCGCTGCGACTGGAAGCGATTCGGGTGCTGGTGGCGGGTTAATCACCCCCTGCTTTACCGGTAAAAAAGAAGGCCTGCAGTGATGCAGGCCTTTTTGTTTACTTGAGTTTTGTATTGCTGCAGAAGGCCTCTTCGCGGGCAAGCCCGCTCCCACATTTGATCCGTGTACGCCTCGGTCCAATGTGGGAGCGGGCTTGCTCGCGAAAGCGATTATGCAGTCGCCGCAGCCCCCTCAGGCTCAACCACCGCCACCAAACCCTCCTTCATCCGCTTGGCATCCTTCACAAAACACCGCGAAGCCAACACCAGAAACACCATCGTGAAAAACAACGCCACCGGGATCAGGTACATCGCATCATGCAGACCGACCGCCTTGAACGCCTCGGTCATCTGCTCGGCACCCGCCGATAACATGGCCGTATGCGCAAAGTGATCGGACAAGGCACCCACCACGACCGGCCCCAGGCCACCACCCAACAGATACAGCCCGGCGAAGAACAGCGCCATGGCCGTCGCCCGCAGACGCGGCTCGACCACATCCTGGATCGCCGTGTAAACGCAGGTGTAGAAGTTATAGGCAAACAGCCAGCCCACACTGAACACGGCGACGAACACACCGATCTCGATCCTTCCTGAATGCAGCGCCCACGCCGTGCACAAGGTGGAAATGATCAGGCTGAACGCGGCAAACAGCAGGCGACCATTGGCGATACGCTGGTGGATCTTGTCCGCGACCCAACCACCCAGAGTGAGCCCGACCAACCCGGTCACGCCGACGATTATCCCGGTCGCCACCGCCGCTTCCTGCAATGGCATCAGGAA
Organism: Pseudomonas sp. ERMR1:02; assembly: GCF_002277815.1. GTDB lineage: Bacteria > Pseudomonadota > Gammaproteobacteria > Pseudomonadales > Pseudomonadaceae > Aquipseudomonas. Next base: position 127,116 of record NZ_NKJI01000012.1, on the reverse strand, counting down.
ATAACGCTGCAGCATCGGCACCAGAAACGAGTTACAGGCATAAGTGGCAAAGTTGAAGCACAGCCCGGCCAGCACCAGCCACAGGAAGGTCGGCACCGCCAGGATACGGCGGATCGGCCGGTCAACCTTCTCCTGCGACACTTGCACGCTTTCAGCGGCACCGCGTTTGGGCTCCTTGATGAAGAACATGAAGACCGCCAGGATCAACCCCGGCACTGCGGCGATGAAGAACGGCGCGCGCCAGCTGTCGAACGCCTTGACCATCGCACCGATGGTGAAGAACGCCAGCAACAGCCCCAACGGCAGCCCAAGCATGAAAATCCCCATGGCCCGCGCCCGGCGATGCGCGGGAAACAGGTCGCCGATCAACGAGTTTGCGGCTGGCGCGTAACTGGCTTCCCCGATGCCGATACCCATGCGCACGATCAGGAAGCTCCAGAACTGCCGACCATTCCGTTGACCGCGGTCAGCCCACTCCAGGCTGCCAGGCCCCAGCCCATCAACTTGCTGCGCGAGCCGGTATCCGCCATCCGCCCCAGGGGCAGGCCGGCGATCGCGTAGACAATAGTGAATGCCGTACCGATGATCCCCAGCTGAAAATCGCTGAGATGCCATTCCATGCGGATCGGTTCGATGATGATGGCCGGGATGGTGCGGTCGAAAAAGTTGAACAGATTAGCCAGGAACAGCAGGAACAGAATGCGCCAGGCATTCGCCGCTTGGGTCGAGTTCTGCATGGGTCCGTCTCTTTTATTGTTATGGGGCTTCACTGCCAGAGCATCCGAGCCCGGAACCTGCAATCTAGTCAGGCCCGCCCGCGCTGTCTGTAATCATTCGTAAAGCTGATACCCGCCCATGGACCCCGCCGCGGCCCGTGCGGAATGCCACAACTGCGACCTCGTTCAGGGTTACCTGCTCAGCCCGCCGGTGCCACTGGCTTAACTACGTCCGGTGCTGAACGAAATCAACCAGCGCAAACACGCGTACACCCTTACGTCGTTGAATCTGGTTCACGGTACATCTGCACTAATGTAGACGGGTCTTTTTCCAGAAATCCCTGGGCTGCGTGCAGTCGCATCAGTTGTGCTGCCAGACCGCTGATCGGAGTCGCCGAACCCTGCTCGCGGGAAACTTCACCGCCGTGTCGAGGTCCTTGAGCAAGGTCCGCACGTGCCATTTCACCGGTTCGAACCGGCTCTCGGCCATTTGCGGGGCGAGGATCTGCAAGGGTTTTGAATCGGCAAAACCACCGGCCAACGCCTCGGCAATCAGGCTCGCATCAACCCCGGAACGCTCCGCCAGCGCCACCACTTCGGCAATCACCAGGGCATTGCAGGCCACAATCATCTGATTGCAGGCCTTGGTCACCTGCCCCGCCCCGACAGCGCCCATGTGCGTCACGCGCTGGCCAAGACTCAGCAACACCGGTTTTATTCGCGCAAGATCCGCCGCATCGCCACCGACCATGATCGCCAGGCTGCCCACCTCGGCACCGACCACGCCGCCGGATACCGGTGCATCGAGCCAGCCCATCCCGGTTTTGCTGACAAGCTCTGCCGCCATTTCCCGCGTTGCCGTGGGTTCCAGGCTGGAAAAATCCACCAGCAACTGGCCGCTTTTCGCCCCTTCGGCCACCCCGGCCGCACCAAACACCACCTCACGTACCACTGCTGTGTCCGCCAGGCACAACATCAACACATCAGCGTGCCGGCACAACTCTGCCGGCGTTAGGACCTGACGCGCACCGGCCTCGACCAACGGCGCGCATTTGGCCGGATTACGGTTCCATACCGTCAGCGGATATCCCGCCGCTAGCAGGCGTCTGCACATCGGCAACCCCATCAGACCTATTCCGGCAAACCCCAACGAAGGTAGCGTTGACATCATTTTGCCTCCTTTTGATTAAAGATCACTGAATATTGGCCGATTCATCATGACTCAGGAAAGGATTCCCCCGAGCGATGCTCAGGCCACGGCTCTGACGCTTGGGCCAAATACGCGCTGATAAAAGATGCGAGTTCTCATTCCGTGACGGTTCGACGACAGCGTGTCGCCCGACCAAACCAGCCCAGGTACATGGCGAACAATGACTTCTAAAAATAACCCGGCCACTGCGGTATCCGACCTGACCTTGAGCCTGCGGCGAACAGCCCTGTCCCGTCGAAGCCATTGCTCCCGTCACGCCCGCTGGCGACTCAGCAATACCTGTACTTCACCGAAACCAATACTGACCGTATCCTCGATAACCTCGACGGACTGCGCGACATGGTATTCCCGCGTCCTCCGCACCTGGACGGCGACAACGAGCAGCACAACAATCAGGAATTTCCGTCGGTGTGCCTGATCGGCCTGGGTCGCTGCGGTTCGAATATTGCGCTGGATGTCGCGGAGCTGGTGTACAACGCCCGCAAGTTCTACCTCAATGAATTCAACAACGAGGATCGCCTGTCGCCGGACAAGCGCTTCGCCGAAAAGGCTACAGCCCGGCACAGTGGATTCGCAACAACCTGCGCCTGATGCCCAACAAAGCCACCAAACCGGTGTTCCTGGTAGAACCGCTGGTGATGCTCGGTGACCTCGACAAAGATATCGCCGGTCGCATCCGTTTCTCACGCAAGGGCGAAAAAAGCGGCTTCCTGCGCGACTACAGCAAAATGAAAATCATGGACTTGTCGGAAGTCCACGCCGGTGGCGCCGGTAACGCACCGATTCTCGGCCAATACCTGGCCAAGATCATCCTGAACAAGGACACCCAGCGTTTCTCCAGCCCTGACTGGAAGATGATTCACTCGTACCTGATCGACAGCTGCGGCATCAAGGCCAACCAGTCGCGCCTGTACTTCTCGATCTTCAGCGCCGGCGGCGGTACAGGTTCAGGCATGGCCTCGGAATTCGGCCTGGCCCAGCAGCACTCGTACATGAACAAGACGTTCGACACCAAGCCGATCGACGAGCACGACAGCAAGAGCGGTCACTCCTTCGTCTTCGAACCGATCTTCACCAGCGGCATTTGCGTGCTGCCGAACATTTCCGATCACCGCAGTGAAATGTCCGAAGCGCTGCACATCAACGCCGGTCGTCTGCTGTGCAAATACCTGTCGGAAGAGTGGGACTTCTCCTACAACTTCGCCAACGAAGACAGCAGCGAAGCCAGTGTCATGGGCCGTATCCGCCCGTGGAACGCGATGATGCTGATCTCCAACGACATCATGCGTTACGCCGAAGAAAGCGACGATGGCAACATCCAGAACATTGATGTCAATGCCATGGAAAAGCATGCCAACCAATACATCTCGCAGCAGATCTTCAACATTCTGACGGCGCAGGCGGTGACCACCGACTACGACCAGAACTATTTCCGTCGTGCCGGCATCGACATCGGCGAAACCATTCGCCTGGATGCCAACGACCTGTTCATGAGCCTGGCCGGGCCGGTGGCGATTGCCTACGCCGAGTCGGTAGTTCCGGAAACCCCGGTGCCTACCAGCGACAAGTTCAAGGTGTTCGAGAAGGAGCCGCAGCGCCTGAACATCGACGATCTGTTCTTCCGTTCCATCGACCTGCCGCACTTCAACAAGGTCACCCAGGCCATCGAAGGCATCAGCCTGCTGCCGATCGAGTCCAAGCGCTATCGCGCCGCGCTGGAGCAGTACAAGAACTCTGGCTATGACGCGGCGGCCCTGCACGACCTGCATTTCTTCAAGAACTGCTCGTCGGTGGTGTCGATCGTTTCCTTGCCCAAAGACTACAAGCTGTCCTACATGGACTTGAACCGGTTGAAGACTCACCTCAACAACCTGTTCCCCAATACCACACTCAAGCGCTATGCGCTGGTGATCGGCGCCTCGGCCAACCTGTCGCTGACCACCCTGATCGCCAAAAGCCCGTGCCTGTCGGACGACTTCCTGACGCTGATCGTGGCTTTCATCAAACGTTGCTTCGCGCGCAGTCCGTACCGCTTCGACGAAACCCTGGACAACTCGATGCTGGACTTCATCATCAATGAAGAATTCGACGAAGAGCGGATCGACGACCTGCTCAACGAGTTCGAGAACCCGGCGAAGATCCTCGATACCAACTGGTACGCGATCAAACCGATGTACGAGAAAAAGTACCGCGAGCTGATCAACGACAAGGACAAGTTCGTCTCGATCAACGACATCCGCCTATCCCGGGATTGCGTGAAAAAAGCGATAAAGTACCTGCGCGAGATCTACCGTCATCGCATTGGCAAGACCAAGGTTATTTCGCTGAATAACCATACGGGTAAGACCGCCTAATAAAAGCGCCACTCCCTTGATCGTTCCCACGCTCTGCGTGGGAATGCCTCACCGGACGCTCCGCGTCCGCTTTTTGGGACGCAGAGCGTCCCTGGCTGCATTCCCACGCGGAGCATGGGAACGATCACACACCAACCTCCAGAAACAATTAAGCAGCCCTCAGGCTGCTCGCTCAACTGTTCCCGTTACGTTTACGTCACCGTGAGGCTGTGGCTTTTCTCTACGGCAACATGCCATCACGCTACTCGGCTACACACTTTTAGACGGCAACGACGCGCACCAAAGAGGTGCGCACATTCAGGCCTTTGCCCTTTCCTGGATCAGAATCCAGGGCGAAACGACCACCGCCCATAACTCCGGATCACGCTCAAAAGATCTAGCGCCCGCGTTTCAGACAGCTTGGCGACCTTGTCGGCGGCCAACCAGGCAGCCACTTTCTGGCCTTCGTCGGTAGCTACGGCCTCGGCGGCGGCGATCAAATCCAGGCCAGGGTCGACCCACAATAGGGCACCCTTGGCGAAGAACGGCTCCAACTCCTTCCAGGTAATAGATGCGGTTTCACCAAGCAGCTTGGCATAGAGGGTGCTAGGTTCTTCAGTCATGGGTCCGGTCCGGAAAAGAAATCGACGCAATGATAACGTCGGTGGTCTGGTAGAAAACCCAGATGCAAATTGAGTCACTGAATGAAAAGAGCAGGAAAGCCAAGGAATGCACGGAATCTGGCTATAAGCCCGTCACCACCCGCCGCAATTCTGTCTTTTTCTTTCAAAAAAGCGACACCCCCAAGTTTTGCCCCCTGGCGCCAGCTTCCCAGGCTGACAATCGGCGCTCTACACTGTACCGGTACAGTTGCCGAGGGGCTTTTCCGGGGAATGTCGTAGATACTGACCCGGTTCTGCTGCCGACGGCGCCAGGACTATAAAAACTACAACAGTAAGAGTGGAGCACTATGACTAAGGCTACTAAGCAGATTTCCAAACTGTTTGCCGCTATGGTTCTGGCCGGGGTTGCCAGCCATTCGTTCGCAGCTGACACCATCAAGATCGGCATCGCCGGCCCTAAAACCGGTCCTGTAGCCCAGTACGGCGACATGCAGTTCAGTGGCGCCAAAATGGCCATCGAACAGATCAACGCCAAAGGCGGCGTAGACGGCAAGAAACTCGAAGCCGTTGAATACGATGACGCCTGTGATCCAAAACAAGCGGTAGCGGTCGCGAACAAAGTCGTCAACGACGGCGTGAAATTCGTGGTCGGTCACCTGTGCTCCAGCTCCACTCAACCGGCTTCGGACATCTACGAAGACGAAGGCGTGATCATGATCACCCCGGCTGCAACCAGCCCGGACATCACCAATCGTGGTTACAAAATGGTGTTCCGCACCATCGGTCTGGACAGCGCCCAAGGCCCTGCCGCCGGTAACTACATTGCCGATCACGTAAAACCGAAAATCGTTGCTGTACTGCACGACAAACAGCAATACGGTGAAGGCATCGCCACCGCCGTGAAGAAAACTTTGGAAGGCAAAGGCGTCAAGGTTGCCGTGTTCGAAGGCATCAACGCCGGCGACAAAGACTTCTCTTCGATGATCTCCAAGCTCAAGCAAGCCAATGTCGACTTCGTCTACTACGGCGGCTACCACCCGGAGCTGGGTCTGATCCTGCGTCAATCCCAGGAAAAAGGCCTGAAAGCCAAGTTCATGGGTCCGGAAGGCGTGGGTAACGACTCCATTTCGCAGATCGCCAAGGACGCTTCCGAAGGCCTGCTGGTGACCCTGCCGAAATCCTTCGACCAGGATCCGGCCAACGTCGCCCTGGCTGACGCGTTCAAGGCCAAGAAAGAAGATCCAAGCGGTCCGTTCGTGTTCCCGGCCTATTCGGCTGTGGAAGTCATTGCCGGTGGTATCACTGCCGCCAAGAGCGAAGACCCTGCCAAAGTGGCTGAAGCCATCCACAAAGGCACCTTCAAGACTCCAACTGGCGACCTGAGCTTCGACGCCAAGGGCGACCTGAAAGACTTCAAATTTGTGGTTTACGAGTGGCACTTCGGCAAACCTAAAACTGAAGCTTCGCCTCAGTAAGGCCTTGCCTGACTGACTGCCAACAAAGCCCACGGCGTGCCGTGGGCTTTGTTTTACGAACGTATTGGGCCGCGCTGGCGTGATCCGCTAGTCTCCCCACCTGAAAATCTCAAAACCGTCATCAGCGGTTCGCTGGCAAACCCCGAATTCGAAGTGGATGCAGATCCGCGGGGCTCGGGCGGGAAAATGACTCCACCAGTGAAATGCGTATCAGGTTTTTAGGAGCGCTGTAATGCCTGACATCTATCACTTCTTCCAACAGCTGGTTAATGGTCTGACCATTGGCAGCACGTATGCCCTGATCGCCATCGGCTATACGATGGTTTACGGCATCATTGGAATGATCAACTTCGCCCACGGCGAGGTGTACATGATTGGCTCCTACGTGGCGTTCATCGCCATTGCGGGCCTGTCCATGCTGGGACTCGACAGTGTTCCGCTGTTGATGACCGCCGCTTTTCTCGCGACCATCGTCGTAACCAGTGCCTACGGCTACAGTATCGAACGGATTGCCTACCGCCCCTTGCGCGGCAGCAACCGTCTGATTCCACTGATTTCCGCCATCGGCATGTCGATCTTCCTGCAGAACACGGTTCTGCTGGCGCAAGACTCCAAGGACAAATCCATTCCCAACCTGATCCCCGGAAATTTCTCCATCGGGCCAGGTGGCGCACATGAAGTGCTGATTTCCTACATGCAAATCGTGGTGTTCGTGGTGACCCTGGTTGCCATGCTTGGCCTGACAATGTTCATCTCCCGCTCCCGCCTGGGTCGCGCCTGCCGCGCCTGTGCCGAAGACATCAAGATGGCCAACCTGCTGGGTATCAACACCAACAACATCATCGCCCTGACCTTCGTCGTCGGTGCCGCGCTGGCCGCGATCGCTGCCGTGCTGCTGAGCATGCAATACGGCGTGATCAACCCGAACGCCGGTTTCCTGGTCGGCCTCAAGGCCTTCACCGCAGCGGTACTTGGCGGTATCGGCAGCATTCCGGGCGCCATGCTCGGCGGGATCGTGCTTGGGGTGGCGGAAGCCTTTGGTGCCGATATCTTCGGCGACCAGTACAAGGACGTCGTGGCGTTCGGTCTACTGGTTCTGGTGTTGTTGTTCCGGCCAACCGGCCTGCTGGGCCGTCCGGAGGTTGAGAAAGTATGACTAGGAATCTTAAACAGGCGTTGTTCAGCGCGCTATTGGTTTGGGCGGTGGCGTATCCGGTACTGGGTCTGAAGCTGACCATCGTCGGTATCAACCTCGAAGTCCATGGCACCAGCACTGCAACGCTGATTACCATCGCCGTGTGCTCGGTGCTGATGTTCCTGCGGGTGCTGTTCGACCAGCAGATCAGCGCGGCCTGGAAATCCTCGCCCAACATGCCGGTAATGCCTGCCAAGGCCAGTAACTTCCTGACCCTGCCAACCACGCAGCGCTGGATCATCATTGCGTTGATCATCGGTGCACTGGTCTGGCCGTTCTTCGGCTCCCGTGGTGCGGTGGATATCGCTACGCTGGTGCTGATCTATGTGATGCTCGGCCTGGGTTTGAACATCGTGGTCGGTCTGGCCGGTCTGCTCGACCTCGGTTACGTCGGCTTCTATGCCGTCGGCGCCTACAGTTATGCGCTGCTGTCCCACTACTACGGTCTGAGCTTCTGGATCTGCCTTCCAATTGCCGGGATGATGGCGGCCACTTTCGGCTTCCTGCTCGGCTTCCCGGTACTGCGTCTACGCGGTGACTACCTGGCGATCGTTACCCTGGGCTTCGGTGAAATCATCCGTCTGTTCCTGCGTAACCTGACCGGCCTCACGGGTGGTCCGAACGGCATCAGCAACATCGAGAAACCAACGTTCTTCGGCCTGACCTTCGAACGTAAAGCCGCTGAAGGCCTGCAGACCTTCCACGAGTACTTCGGCCTGGAATACAACTCGATCAACAAGGTGATCTTCCTTTACCTGGTTGCGTTGTTGCTTGCGCTGTTCGCCCTGTTCGTCATCAACCGCTTGCTGCGCATGCCACTAGGCCGCGCCTGGGAAGCGCTGCGAGAAGACGAAATCGCCTGCCGTGCGCTGGGTCTGAACCCGACCATCATCAAGCTCTCGGCCTTCACCCTCGGTGCCTGCTTCGCCGGTTTCGCCGGCAGCTTCTTCGCTGCGCGCCAAGGGCTGGTGACACCGGAATCGTTCACCTTCATCGAGTCGGCGACCATTCTCGCCATCGTGGTACTCGGTGGCATGGGTTCACAACTGGGCGTCGTACTCGCCGCCACGGTGATGATCCTGTTGCCGGAAATGATGCGTGAATTCAGTGAATATCGCATGTTGATGTTCGGCGCCTTGATGGTGCTGATGATGATCTGGCGTCCTCAAGGTCTGCTGCCCATGCAACGCCCTCACATGGAGCTGCGCAAATGAGCCGCGAGATCCTTAAAGTAGACAATCTGAGCATGCGCTTCGGCGGCTTGCTAGCGGTCAACGGCGTAGCCCTGAGCGTGAAAGAGAAACAAGTCGTGGCATTGATCGGCCCCAACGGCGCCGGCAAGACCACGGTGTTCAATTGCCTGACCGGCTTCTACAAGCCGAGCGGCGGCAGCATCCTGCTGGACGGCGAGCCGATCGAAGGCCTGCCCGGCCACAAGATCGCCCTCAAAGGCGTGGTACGCACCTTCCAGAACGTGCGGCTGTTCAAGGACATGACCGCGGTCGAGAACCTCTTGATCGCCCAGCATCGTCATCTGAACACCAACTTCCTGGCCGGCCTGTTCAAGACTCCCGGGTTCCGCAAAAGCGAACGCGAGGCCATGGACTACGCCGAGTACTGGCTGGAAAAGGTTCATCTGAAGGAGTTCGCCAACCGTCCGGCCGGTACCCTGGCCTACGGTCAGCAGCGTCGCCTGGAAATCGCCCGCTGCATGATGACCCGCCCGCGGATCCTCATGCTCGACGAACCGGCCGCCGGCCTGAACCCGAAGGAAACCGAAGACCTGAAGGCGCTGATCAGCATGTTGCGTGAAGAGCACAACGTCACTGTGCTGCTGATCGAACACGACATGAAACTGGTCATGAGCATTTCCGACCACATCGTCGTGATCAACCAGGGCACACCTCTGGCCGACGGTACGCCGGAACAGATCCGCGACAATCCTGAAGTGATCAAAGCCTATCTGGGGGAAGCGTAAATGCTGCAGTTCGAAAACGTTTCCACCTTCTACGGCAAGATCCAGGCCCTGCACAGCGTCAACGTTGAAGTCCGGCAGGGCGAAATCGTGACGCTGATCGGCGCCAACGGTGCCGGCAAGTCCACGCTGTTGATGACCCTGTGCGGCTCGCCTCGGGCCCACAGCGGCAGCATCCGCTACATGGGTGAGGAACTGGTCGGCCAGGACTCCTCGCAGATCATGCGCAAGAGCATCGCCGTGGTCCCGGAAGGTCGTCGGGTGTTTGCCCGACTGACCGTGGAAGAAAACCTCTCCATGGGCGGTTTCTTCACCGCGAAAGGCGACTATCAGGAACAGATGGACAAGGTCCTCGGACTTTTCCCACGCCTGAAAGAGCGCTTCAACCAACGCGGCGGCACCATGTCCGGCGGCGAACAGCAAATGCTCGCCATCGGCCGTGCGCTGATGAGCAAACCCAAGCTGTTGCTGCTCGACGAACCCTCGCTGGGCCTGGCACCGATCATCATCCAGCAGATCTTCGATATCATCGAACAGCTGCGCAAGGACGGTGTGACGGTGTTCCTGGTTGAGCAGAACGCCAACCAGGCGCTGAAAATCGCTGACCGTGCCTACGTGCTGGAGAACGGCCGTGTGGTGATGCAAGGCACTGGTGAAGCACTGCTGACCGACCCGAAAGTGCGCGAAGCGTACCTCGGCGGCTAAGCCTTTGCGGTAAACAGAAAACGGCCTTCGGGCCGTTTTTTTATGCGTGCCAAAACCCCTGTTGATCGTTCCCACGCTCCGCGTGGGAATGCAGCCAGGGACGCTCCGCGTCCCAAAAGCGGACGCGGAGCGTCCGTTGAGGCATTCCCACGCAGAGCGTGGGAACGATCACCGATGCAATGAACTACAACCGATCCAGCGCCTCACCACTGCGCTTGAACCACCCCATCAAATAATCCGCCAGCACCTGCGTGCGTTTCGGCAATCCACCCTGGTACGGATGCACCAGGTACATCGGCATACTGCGAGTCTGATAATCACGCAGGAGCCAGCGCAAACGTCCGTCAGCCAATTCCGCCGGCAACAAGTAGGACGGCAAGCGGGCAATGCCGGCGCCGGCCAGTGCGGCTTTTTTCAGCAGGTTGTAATGATTGCTGGCAAACGGCCCGGAGACCCGCACTCGCAATAATTCGTGTTGCTGGTGATACAACCATTCCTCGCGACCGCTGTAATGGCTGTTGAGCAGGCATCGGTGCTCGACCAACGCCTGAGGTGTCTGCGGTTCACCGTATTGCTCCAGATAGGCCGGGCTGGCGCAGGTCATTTCGTGCCAGGCCAACAGCGGACGCGCCACCAGTCGCTGGTCAATGGCAACGTCAGAGCGGATTGCGAGATCAAAGCCATCACGGGACAAATCGCGATAGTTGTTGCTCAGGTCCAACTCGATCTGCACCGCTGGGTACTTGCTTGAAAACTCCAACAACAAGCCATCGAAGAAGGTTTCCCCCAGCGAAACCGGAACCGTCATACGTACCGGACCGGCCATGTCGTCCTTCAACCGTGCCAAGGCCTGACGCGCCCTCTCCACTTGTACTACGAGCGCCTGAGCTTGCGGCAACAACGCCGCGCCGGCTGCGGTCAGACTCAAGCGTCGTGTGGTGCGTTGCAGCAAAACCACGGAAAACTGCGTTTCCAGTTGGCTGATGCGCTTGGACAGTTGCCCCTTGCTGCAACCGAGTTGCTGCGCCGCCAGGGTAAAACTGCCTGCCTCGACCAACACAGCGAACGCCGCCAGATCATCCATTTCACTCATGGATTGTTTCCGTTTGAAAACCAAAGGTTGCCTATTAGCGCGCTTATCAGTGGAAAAAACCACTCTAAACTGAATCCACATTCAACCCAGTGGAGGAACGGCAGCATGAAAATTCTTTTGATCGGCGCTAGCGGCACCATCGGTTCGGCAATCGACAAGGAACTGTCCCAACGCCACGACATCGTGCGCATCGGCCGCAACAGCGGTGATTTTCAGGTGGATATCAGCGACAGTGCCTCGATTCGCAAACTGTTCGAGCAAACCGGCAAGTTCGATGCGCTGATCAGCGCCGCCGGTAACGTGACCTTCGCCCCATTGGCCGAAATGACGGAAGACAGCTTCGCCCTGGGTTTGAAAGACAAGCTGATGGGCCAGGTCAACCTACTACTGATCGGCCGCGAATTCGCCAATGACGGAGCATCGTTCACCTTCACCACCGGCGTACTCAGCCACGACCCGATCTACAGCGGCGCCTCGGCAGCGCTGGTCAACGGTGCGCTGGACAGCTTCGTCCGTGCCGCGGCCATCGAGCTGCCGCGCGGCCTGCGGGTCAACTCGATCAGCCCGAACGTACTGGTCGAAGCCATGGGCAAATACGCTCCGTACTTCCGCGGCTTCAAACCGGTTCCGGCGGCCGATGTGGCATTGGCTTACGCCAAAAGCGTTGAAGGCTTGCAGACAGGTCAGACCTTTCACGTGGGATGAAAAGACTCGGCATGCGGCGCCGCAGGTTGTGATGAACGGTCAGTCTGAGTAACGTGGCGACACTTGTCAGGAGACCCTAAGATGCGTGTTGCCCGTTCCCTAGTCCTTGTTGCCCTGCTCCCCCTGTTCGCTGCTTGTCAGTTGTTCGACGCCTCGCGTGAAAGCGCCTCCCACGTGGGGCAGACCCGCATGCAGGGTCAGTTGAGCGCAACCGACGGCAAGCTGTTGTTCCAGCCATGCGGCGATCAGCATCGTTATGTGGTCAACGACACGGGTGGCACCAGCATCCTGCAACAGGCCGCGAGCCTGGCCGATGCCCAGGGCAAACTGTTTGCCGATGTGCGCGGGCGGATTCTTTCCGGCTCCGGCGAAGGGCAGCTCGACCTTGAGCAGCTGTACCGCGTCGAGCGCTCGGGCAATGCCTGCAGCGATCCCGATTTCAAGCTGCTTATCCTTCGCGCCAGCGGCCATGCTCCCGAGTGGAGCGTCAGAGTCAGCGGCAAAGGCATGATCATCGACCGCGCTGGCCAGCCACCCTTGGCCGTGCCCTATGTCGAAGAACAACTGGGCGATGGCCGCTTCAATCTCGGCACCGAAGCCAACAATCAGCACATCGAACTGTGGGTCGCGCCGCAACGCTGCGTTGACAGCAGCACCGGCAGCATCCAGCACATGAATGCCGAACTGCGTATCAACGGCCAGGTGCAACGCGGGTGCGGGTATTTTGGCGGTTCGCGCGACGACTGATCGTTTAAGCCTCACGGACCGGGTCTTTGGGGCTTATAATCACCGGTTTCAAACGCCCTGGCGCAGTTGTGCGCCCCGCGAACCGGATCCCGTCATGTTACGAATCACTGAACTCAAGCTGCCGATCGACCATCCCGAAGAAGACCTGCGCCCTGCCATCGTGCAGCGCCTGGGCATCGCCAGCGATGATCTGCTCGACTTCACCTTGTTCAAGCGCAGCTACGATGCGCGCAAAAAATCCTCCGAACTGTGCTTCATCTACACCATCGACCTCAACGTTCGCGATGAGGCCGCGGTGCTGCACAAGTTCGCCGATGACCGTAACGTCAACGTGGCACCGGATGTCAGCTACAAAATGGTCGGCCAGGCGCCGGCCGATCTGAGCGCGCGTCCGGTTGTCGTGGGCTTCGGGCCGTGCGGGATTTTCGCCGGGCTGCTGCTGGCGCAGATGGGTTTCAAGCCGATCATCCTCGAACGCGGCACCGAGGTGCGCCAGCGCACCAAGGACACCTGGGGCCTGTGGCGCAAGAGTGTGCTCAACCCCGAGTCGAACGTGCAGTTCGGCGAAGGCGGCGCGGGGACATTCTCCGACGGCAAGCTCTACAGCCAGATCAAGGATCCGAAATTCATCGGCCGCAAGGTCCTGCACGAGTTCGTCAAGGCCGGTGCGCCGGAAGAAATCCTCTACGTCAGCAAACCGCATATCGGTACGTTCCGTCTGACCGGCGTTGTGGAAAACATGCGTGAGCAGATTCGCGCCCTCGGCGGTGAAGTGCGCTTCCAGCAGCGGGTCACCGACGTGCTGATCGAAGACGGGCAACTGGTCGGCGTCGAACTCAACGGCGGCGAGCAGATCCACTCGAAACACGTGATTCTGGCCCTCGGCCACAGTGCCCGGGATACCTTCCGCATGCTGCACGGCCGTGGCGTATTCATGGAGGCCAAGCCGTTCTCGGTGGGTTTCCGTATCGAGCACCCGCAGTCGCTGATCGACCGCGCGCGCCTGGGCAAATATGCCGGCCACCCGAAATTGGGGGCCGCTGATTACAAACTGGTGCACCACGCCAAGAACGGTCGTTCGGTCTACAGCTTCTGCATGTGTCCGGGCGGCACTGTAGTGGCGGCGACGTCCGAGCCGAACCGCGTGGTCACCAACGGCATGAGCCAGTACTCGCGTAACGAACGTAACGCCAACTCCGGAATCGTCGTCGGGATTACCCCTGAAGTCGACTATCCGGGCGGCCCGCTGGCCGGCATCGAGTTGCAGGAACGTCTGGAATCCCACGCGTTTGTGTTGGGCGGCAGCAACTACGAAGCACCGGCGCAACTGGTCGGCGACTTTATCGCCGGCAAGCCTTCTACCGAGTTGGGCAGCGTTGAACCGTCCTACAAACCAGGCGTTGCGCTGGGTGACCTGGCACTGGCCTTGCCGGCCTTCGCCATTGAAGCGATTCGCGAAGCGCTGCCAGCATTCGAGAAGCAGATTCGCGGTTACTCACTGCACGATGCCGTGTTGACCGGGATCGAGACCCGCACCTCGTCGCCACTGCGGATCACCCGCAACGAATCGATGCAGAGTCTTAACGTGAAGGGCTTGTTCCCGGCCGGTGAAGGCGCGGGTTATGCGGGGGGATTTTGTCGGCGGGTGTCGATGGGATTCGCATTGCAGAAGCCGTTGCCCGAGACATCCTCGGCCTAGAGGCCTGATGCGCACCACCTGAAACAACGCAGCCTCCCTGTAGGAGCGAGGCTCGCCCGCGAAGAACGATAACGCGGTCTTTCAGACAGACCGCGTCAACTTCTTCGCGGGCAAGCCTCGCTCCTACAGAGGCGGTATCTGTTCTAGATATTGGCGCGCAACACGCTGGCCGGCAGCGCTACGCCCTGTTCGACACTCGCCGCCACCACCGCCATCAACCCGCTCAACTCATACCCCTCGGCCTTGAGCCATTTCTGGTCGTAGTAAGTCGTGGCATAGCGCTCGCCGCTGTCGCACAAGATCGCCACGATCGAGCCCGTCTCCCCCGCTGCTGCCATTTGCTGCGCCGCCATCAGTGCGCCGATCAGGTTGGTCCCGCTCGACCCACCAACATGCCGCCCCAAACGCTCAGCCAGGTAATGCATGGCCGCCAGCGACAACGCGTCCGGCACCTTGACCATTGCGTCGATTACCTTGGGCAGGAACGACGCTTCCACCCGTGGCCGACCAATGCCTTCGATTCGCGAACCGTGATCCAGGCGCAGGCTGGCATCGCCGGTCTGGTAGTAATCGAAAAACACCGAACGCTCGGCATCGGCACACAGTACGCGAGTGCAATACTGGCGATAGCGCACGTAACGCCCCAGAGTGGCCGTGGTGCCGCCGGTGCCTGGGCTGGAGATCAGCCAGCTTGGCTCCGGATGCTTTTCGAAACGCATCTGCTGGAAGATCGATTCGGCAATGTTGTTGTTCGCCCGCCAGTCGGTGGCGCGCTCGGCGTAGGTGAACTGGTCGATGTAGTGCCCGTCATGCTCCCGCGCCAGGCGCTCGGATTCGGCGTAAATCTGCGTCGGATCGTCAACCAGATGAGTCTGGCCACCGTAGAAAGCGATCTGCGCAATTTTCTCCTTGGAGGTGCTGGCCGGCACCACAGCAATGAACGGCACCCCAGTAAACGGGCGAAATACGCTTCGGAAATCGCCGTCGAACCGCTGGATGCTTCGATCACTGGCGCACCGGGTTTGAGCCAGCCGTTACACAACGCATACAGAAACAAAGAACGGGCCAAGCGATGCTTGAGGCTGCCGGTGGGATGGCTGGACTCGTCCTTGAAGTACAACTCGATGCCTGGGAAACCCGGCAGCGGCAAGGGGATCAGGTGGGTGTCGGCGCTACGCTGGAAGTCAGCTTCGATGATCCGGATGGCTTCGCGGGCCCACTGTCGGTTGTCGCTCATGGTGATGATCTCGTTGAATCGGGCAGGTGTCGGCCTTTTTGCAAGGCTCAGCCATCAAGCTTAGGAAAAATCCTACATCGCGCACAGGTACAGCTGGGGTCCAATACGCTTGGCAACTGCTAGGCTCAGGTCCGTACGGAAAATGGGCCTGTAACGGCATATAACAAAAAGAATATAACTTTTGTTTTATCGACTAAGGGGACAGGTTAGGGTGTCCCACCTTTTAATTCATCGATGGAGAGCGACTTTGCCTCTGCGTAGCACTTTCACGCGTTTCTTTCAGTTGGAAGCTGCCAGCGGTCTGTTATTGATCGCCGCGGCCATTCTGGCTTTGATCATCAATAATTCCTCGCTGTCGTGGCTGTACAACGGCCTGCTGGACACGCCGGTCGTGGCCCAGATCGGCGCTCTAAAATCGCCAAGCCGCTGTTGCTGTGGATCAACGACGGCCTGATGGCCCTGTTTTTCCTTCTGATCGGCCTGGAAGTGAAGCGCGAAGTCCTCGACGGACAACTGTCCAAACCCTCGCAAATCGTCCTGCCCGGTGCGGCCGCCATTGGTGGCATGGTGGTGCCGGCGCTGATCTACTGGTTCCTCAACCGTGACAACCCGCCAGCCCTTGGCGGCTGGGCAATCCCGACTGCCACCGACATCGCCTTCGCCCTTGGCGTACTGGCGCTGCTGGGCAAACGGGTTCCGGTGTCGTTGAAGCTGTTCCTGATGACCCTGGCGATCATCGACGACCTCGGCGCGATCATCATCATTGCGATCTTCTATTCCGGTGCGCTGTCGACCCTGTCCCTGGCGTTGGCCGCAGCGTGTATCGCGGCGCTGATCGGCATGAACCGGTTCGGTGTAGTCAAACTCGGGCCGTACATGATCATCGGCTTGATCCTCTGGGTCTGCGTACTCAAGAGCGGTGTGCACGCCACACTGGCGGGCGTGACCCTGGCCTTCTGCATTCCCCTGCGCACGAAAAACGCCGAACCGTCGCCACTGCTGACTCTGGAACACGCCCTGCATCCATGGGTGGCCTACGGCATCCTGCCGTTGTTTGCTTTCGCCAACGCCGGCCTTTCCCTGAGCGGCGTTACTGCCGAAAGTTTCACCCACCATGTGCCGATGGGCATCGCGGTGGGCCTGCTGCTGGGCAAGACCGTCGGCGTGTTCGGCCTGACCTGGCTGGCGGTGAAAACGGGCATCGCCGCTCTGCCCCAAGGCGCCAACTGGGGCCAGGTGCTGGGCGTGGCGATCCTCTGCGGCATCGGTTTCACCATGAGCCTGTTCGTCGGTTCCCTGGCCTTCGTACCGGGCGCCAGCGAATACGCCGGAATGGACCGGATGGGTATATTGACCGGTTCGATACTGGCGGCATTGATCGGTTATGCGGTGACGGCGGCAGCAAGTCGCAAGAACACTGCCCTGCCATCCTGAGCATCAGAGAAACTCTCAGGGTCTTTAGCGACCCATCCTACAGCCACAAATCGTCCCGTTCGTTAACGTCGCGCAGCTCTTTCAAAGGGCTGCCGATGGACGAACACGAAAGGACAATCAGTGGCTGACTTCACGGACACTCAGACAAAACTGAAAGCTACAGACACAAAAAACCCCGACCAGTCACCTGATCGGGGTTTCTTTTACCCGTGTTCTCGCTTAGTGCGAAACGCGGCTAGTCCCATCAACCGTGGCAATGCGCACGCGCTCGCCAACGCGGAACACTTCGTTCTGCTGAACCTGCTGCACGTAGGCGCGCATGCTGCCGTCGTCTTCGCGTACGGTGATTTCCACGCCCTGGGTACGGGTCAGGCCTTCTTCGGCCGCCGAGCCTACCAGGCCGCCGGCGACTGCGCCGATGACCGCTGCGACGATGCTGCCTTTACCGCCACCGATGGCGCTACCGCCGACACCACCGACAACAGCACCTGCGGCGCCGCCGATCGGGGTTTTGGTGCCTTCGATTTTCACCGGACGCAATGCTTCGATAGTGCCCATGCGAACGGTCTGCACGCGACGCGCCTCGTCACGGGAGTAGGAGTCACCGGTCAGGCTCGATTGGCAGCCGGTGAGCAACATCGCCATCGTGGAAAAGGAAGCAACCAGCAGAACAGACTTACGCATAGCATCAACTCCAAAGGACAGGTAATCATTAAACTCCGCAGCTTGACGCCTGTCACGGCATCGCCCGGATAAAATTGGTTTGATTCAGGCCAAGTACAGGCACCTTCACGAATTCATCACACGGTAGCGGCAAATTCCGCGATTTGCGCTGCTGGCATAGGAATTACATGGATTACTTTATCATTGTCGTCACTACTGTTGCCGGCCTGTATTTCCACTGGTGGCTGTACGTGAGGATCAAACGCTGGATGGACCGAGATCTGGCGTTAGCGCTGGCGGGCAGCGACGAACGTAAAAAAGCGTTCATGCTCCAGCAACTGGCAAATGCTCAAGCGCAGAAGATCAAGCGTCGAGACCTGCCGCAATGGCTGGAAGCCGCTGCAGCAGGCTATCCCGAGCGGTAGACGGCTCAGGGTGCCAGACGTTCAAGAATCCAGTTGGCGCCCTGTGAGCGATAGTTGAGGCGATCGTGCAGGCGGCTCGAACGACCCTGCCAGAACTCGATGCGCTCCGGTAGCAAACGATAACCACCCCAATGTTCCGGACAGTGAGGCTGGCTGTCGCTGAAACGCTGCTCGGTATTCTTGAGCAACGCTTCCAACTCGCTACGATCGGCAATCACCCGGCTTTGCGGCGAAGCCCAGGCACCGAGTCGGCTGCCCAGCGGGCGAACCTGGAAGTAAGCGTCGGATTCTTCAGGCGTGACCTTTACCACCCGACCTTCGATGCGCACCTGGCGCTCCAGGGTCGGCCAGAAAAAGGTCATGGCCGCGAACGGGTTCGCAACCAGGTGCTGGCCTTTGGCACTGTCGTAGTTGGTGAAGAAGGTAAAGCCCTGCTCGTCGAGCCCCTTGAGCAGCAGGATGCGGCAATGCGGTCGACCGTCCTGATCGACAGTGGCCAAGGTCATGGCGTTTGCTTCCACCGGTGCCTGCTCGGTTTTCACCGCATCGGCGAACCATTGGTGGAACAGCGCGAACGGCTCGACCGGGGCTTGCGCCTCAGTCAGGCCGTCACGGGTGTAATCGCGGCGCATATCAGCCAGGGCCTTGGTCATGGCGCATTCCTTTTGGTTAACGAATCACTTCTTTGTGGTATCGGTGGCGACGTTCTTGTCATCCGCGGCGGCCTTGGCGGGTGCTGTCTTTTTCGCCGGGGTTGCAGTCTTGGCCGGTGCCTTCTTGGCTGGGGCCTTGGCGGCTTTCTTCGCTGGTGCTTTTTTCGCCACTGGTGCAGCCGCTTTCTTCGCATCGGCTGGCGCTGGAGTCACAGGCTTGGCAACCGGCTTGACGTCCTGGGCAGCGACCACGCGCACAGGCGCCGGGGCCGGCATGTTGTACTTACTCAACAAGGCGATCATGGTGTTTTGCGGAGTCACCAGCAGTTCGACGCGACGGTTCAATGCGCGCCCTTCAACGCTGTCGTTGGCGGCACGCGGGGCTTCACCACCCATACCGCGCAGCATCAGACGATCACGCTGCAGGCCGCTGAGACGGAAGATCGCCGCCACGGCTTGTGCACGCTCCTGGCTCAACTTCACGTTGGCCGGTGCGGCGCCCGCGGTATCGCTATGGCCGAGCACCAGCACGGCAGTTGCAGGGTCGGCTTCGAGGATTTTCGCCACACGGGTGAACGGGCCGAGGGTTACTGGCAGCAGCATCGCCGGGCGGTCCGGATTGAACGAGCCTTCGACCGGCGCGATTACCACCAGCACGTTTTCGCGGCGTTCGAGTTGCAGGTTGCTGTCCTTGATCGCTGTGCGCAGACGCGGTTCGTAGTCATCGAGCCAGGCCTGAGTGACTTTCGGATCCGGCATCGGTACGGCTTTGGCAGTGCTTTGTTCTTTGCCGCCGAACGGCCACCACCACTTGCCGCCAGACTCGGCATCAGCCTTGGCCACCGGGGCGGTTGCCGCCGGCTTCAAGGGTGCCGGAGCTGGCTCTTTGGTGGCAACTTTGTCGGAGGAACCGAACGGCCACCAGCTGCCGCCGTCCGCATCACTTTTCGGATTCTGTGCGCAACCGGTAATAGCGAAACACAGTGCCAAGGCGAGGGTTGGTTTGGTTGACATTGGATATCCACAAAAATGAAGTCAAAAAAATCAGGCCGTTTCGGCCCATATAAACAAACGGTTTGAAACTGAAAAGGCTTCCGGGTTCCGGACCTGGGACCTTTGAGCGGGATTTACAGACAAGTGGCCAGTACCCGCACAAGCTTTTGTGCGCGCGGATCCATCAAGACGTACGGCCCCAGTGTATTTGTCACAAAACCGAAAGCCACATCGTGCTCCGGGTCAGCAAAACCGATGGAACCACCCGCACCCGGGTGCCCGAACGCTCGCGGGCCAAGGCCGAATGTGGCGTTGGGCACATCCGGCTGATCGAGCATGCACCCCAGGCCGAAACGGGTCCGGGTCAGCAAGGTCTTGTCCTCGCCGAGGCTATGTTCGCGGGTCAACTCGTCGAGCATTTCGCTTTCCAGCAGGCTGCCATCGAGCAAACCGGCGTAAAAACCGGCCAGGCTGCGGGCGTTGCCGTGACCATTGGCCGCCGGTTGCTGCATGCGCCGCCACTCCGGCTTGTTGGTGCTGGTCAGCACCGACGGCGGATTGGTGAAGGCACGGGTGGTCATGGCAGTCGGTTCACGCATGGTCACTTGCAGCAAGCGCTGGGCCGCGGCATCACCGACATTACCCTTGCCGCGGGCGATGTGCGCCACGCGATGGAACTCTTCATCGGCCAGGCCGACGTGAAAATCCAGCCCCAACGGCTTGGCCACCCTGGCCACAATGGATTCACCCGGCCCGCGACCGTCGGCCCGGCGTAGCAATTCGCCTATCAGCCAGCCATAGGTGATCGCCGCATAGCCGTGTCCTTCGCCCGGCGTCCACCAGGGTGCTTCGGCAGCCAAGGCGTCGACCATGGTTTGCCAGTCGTAAAGCGCTTCAGGCGCCAGCAACTCGCGCAACGCCGGTAAACCGGCCTGATGGCAAAGCAGTTGGCGCAGGGTTATGGATTCTTTTCCGGCCGCGGCGAACTCCGGCCAGTAGCGGGCAACCGGTGCATCCAGTTGCAACTTGCCTTCGGCCACCAGTTGCAGGGCGGTGACGGCGGTAAAGGTTTTGGTGCAGGAGAACAGGTTGGCGATGGTATCGCTGTGCCAGGCTTCGGCACCGTCCTTGTCAGCGGTGCCGGACCAAAGATCGAGCACGGTTTCACCGCCGATGCGGATGCACAACGCTGCGCCACGCTCCTGAGGATCGTCGAACAACGCCGCGAACGCTTCACGCACTGCCTCGAACTTAAGCTCGTAATGACCCTGAATCTGCACCCGCAACTCCCCGGATAAACGCTCTACAAAGTGGCCCGCATTGTTCCAGCCCTTGAGGGTTTTGGGAACAGGGGCGGGCCGGGTGGTAAATCACTCATGGAAGTGATCAGAAATTTGTAGCGCCTGTACGGACGCCTTCGCGGGCAAGCCTCGCTCCTACAAGAGCACCACCGAACCTGTAGGAGCGAGGCTTGCCCGCGAAGAACGATGACTCGGTTTCAGGACTTACTCATTGGCCATTACCCGAATGCCCACCCGCATGCCCGGCGCCCTTCCCCGGGCCCTTGCCTGCTTCAGCTTTGCGACCACCTTCGGCGTCGTGGCTGGCCTTACCGGCTTCGGCGCTAGCTTTCTGCGCTTCCTTGCCCAACTGATCGACCGCCGCAAGGTTGCTCTTGCGCACGCTGTCGACAAAACCCTGGAATGGCAGATCGGTAATGCCCACCAGACCGAAGTGACCGTTTTCGCCATCCAGCAGGCGCCCGGTCACGGGTTGGTCGAGGTATTGGAACCAGTGCACACCGACAATCGACGGTTCACTCAGCGCTTGTTTGAGGAAATTCGCGTAGGCCGGGCCACGATCTTCTTCCTTCGCCAGTTGCGTCACGCCGCCCCAGAACGGGCCGCGATCGGTCGAGCCGAAGTTGAACTCGGTGATCAGCACCGGTTTGTCGAGGCTATGCAGTTTGGTGAAGTCATAACCATCCTGGGGTTGCAGGGTGTACATGTTAAAGCTCAACACGTCGCAATACTGGGCGCAGGATTCAACGGCTTCCGGCGTGCTGATGGCAAAGCGGCCACCGAGCAACATCTGGTTGGGCGCGTGCCACTTGAGCGAGTCCGAAATGGTTTTGAAGTAGGTGTCGGCGAAGACCTTCTGGAAGTATTTGAAGTCGGCCTCGATTTCCGGGTGTTCAGCGCTTGGCAGCGGCGGTACGAAACCGGGGTCTTCGATCAACTCCCAGGCAGGCAGATCAATACCCCAGGCTTTCGACAATCCAGCCTGATTACGGTACTTGTCACGCAATTGCTTGAGGAACGCGCGTTTGGCCGGTACGTCGGTGGTCATTTTCAAGGTGCCGTAGGCCAGCGCGTAGCGGGCCTTCGGATCGTCGCCGGGGCCGGCCCAGGCCAGCTCGTTGTCGGCGAAGTAACCGATCAGCCATGGATCGTCGCGATGGTCGCGGGCGGCGATGGCCACGGCTCGCTCGGTGGCCATGGCGAAACGCGGGTCAAACGGATCGGGCATGCCACCCCACCAGTCGTTACCGGTGCTGATGCTGGTGTAATCGCCGACGATCGACAGCGGCAAGGTGTACGGCACGCGTGCAGCGTCATCCAGTGCTGGCGCGCTCCAGTTGCCGAGGGTGTTGAAACCCCAGGCTTGTAGGCGATCAAGGGTCTGGCTGGCCCAGCGCTTTTCGTCGAAAACCGCCTTGCAGGGTTCGGCCGGTACTGGCTCGGTCACCTTCGCCGCTGTTGCTTCCACGGCATCAGCCTTGGCGGCTTCGGCGACACCGGATTCGGCAGTCGAAGGCACAACCGGTTGCTCGGCAGCCTTCTCTGCCGTTGCCTCTACTGCCTCGGTCCTGGCCGCTGCGGCAACACCGGCCTTGGTATCGCTGCCCAGCGCACAAGGGTCTCCGTACAGACGCTGCAGATTGGCACCATAGAAATCGTACCAGCGCCCGGAATTGGAGCCCCTGCCCTGGTCGACACCGTTGCCGCCACGGTTGTCGCCTTCACCGAAGTGATTGGCCAGCGGATCATCAGTCTTGGGTAGGGACTCGAACATCCATTCACGACCGCCGATGTAGGTCTGGTTGACGTCTGCAGCGACGGTGTTGATTCCCAGCGAATAAAACGGATGCCCTTGCGGCGTTACCAGATACCAGCGGCCATCGCGTTTTTCGGTGCGGAAAAACCCGCTGGCCTTGAACGTCGCGCCTTGGGTCCAGCCACCGAACGTGTCCAGCGACGACTTCTTGCGCTCGGCCAGCCAGGTTTTCAGCTGTTGCTGCTCCTTGGCGGCGGCGGATTTCAATTGTTCATCGTTGCTGACTTTTTCCGGCCATTTGGCCCGGGTCGATTGCCCGTAGGCATCTACCAACCCGCCGTAAACGGCATGGGTCACGTCCTCGCTGTCCTGCACGCCGAATCGTTCCAGCAGAATGCTCTGGGCCACTTTCGGCTGATCCATCGACACGCTCACCGACACCACCTGGCCGCGGTCGAGCTCACCGGCGCTGCTGACCAGCAGGATGCGCTGACCATCAACTGTCATCGGCATTGGCGGTCCTGCCTTCATGCCCAGACTCAGCGGCGACGTCGGTTGCAGCGGCACCAGCAGGGTTTGCGCCGGGCCGGCCGGAAGATCGACACGGCTGACCAGCGTCTTGCCATCGTTGCTCTGGATCGTCACGTACAAGGTCACGGCCCAGTTCATGGCGCTCTGGATCCGCAGATTCATGAAGCCCGCTTGCGACCAGTCCCAGGCCCCGGTCTGCGGGGTCAGGCGCAGGGTCGGCCGGGCGACCGGGTTGAACGTCACTCGACGCAACACTTCCCCCTCAGGGGTTTGCTCGGCGTTGGATTGCGGCAGGCTCGCGTCCTGAGTCGCCACCTGGACCACGTCGGCGGGGCGCACAAAGTTGAACAGCGTCTGCTGGGCTGCGGGGGCGGCCAGCAAGGGCGTCGCGAACAACAGGGTAAAAACAGAAGGTAACGAACGGCGCAGCGAACGGCGAATCATGAGAACGAAATTCTCCCTAACGACCTCGATGGGCCAGTGAAAAAGCGATGACAGAGAGATAGACAACGCGGTGGGCAGATTTGCCCACCGGTGTATCAGGAAATTTCACGGCGGAAGGGAGGTAACGCATTGAGGATCGCCTTGCCATAGCGCTGGGTGACCAGGCGCCGGTCGAGCAAGGTGATGGTGCCGCGGTCTTCTTCGGTACGCAGCAAACGACCGCAGGCCTGGACCAGTTTCAGTGAGGCGTCCGGCACGGAGATTTCCATGAACGGATTGCCGCCCCGGGCTTCGATCCACTCGGCCAGCGCCGCTTCGACAGGATCATCAGGCACCGAGAACGGAATCTTGGCGATGACCACGTGCTCGCAATACGCACCGGGCAAGTCGACCCCTTCGGCGAAACTCGCCAGACCGAACAACACGCTCGAATCCCCGCCATCGACCCGCGCCTTGTGCTTGTTCAGGGTTTCCTGTTTCGACAGGTTGCCTTGAATGAACACTTGCTTGCGCCAGTCGCGGTCGAGGCCATCGAACACGTCCTGCATCTGTTTACGCGAAGAGAACAACACCAGCGTGCCCCGCGAGCCTTCGACCAGTCCGGGCAGATCGCGGATGATCGCTGCGGTATGCGCTGGCGCATCACGCGGGTCGGCGTTGAGGTTCGGCACCCGCAGCACACCGGCGTCGGCATGATGGAACGGGCTCGGCACCACGGCGGTGACGGCTTTTTTGGGCAGGCCGGCGCGCATGCGGAAGCGGTCAAACGTGCCGAGGGCGGTCAATGTCGCCGAGGTCACCAGACAGCCATACGCGACGTTCCACAGATTGCGCCGGAGCATTTCCGCCGCAAGGATCGGGCTGGCGTTGACCTCGATGTCGAACAACGAACCGCTTTCGGCCAAAGTCAGCCAGCGGGCCATGGGCGGGTTGTCTTCCGGGTCTTCGACGGTGAACGCGGTCCATAACTCCCAGTTGCCCGAACTCCGCGACAACAGACTGCCGAACAGCGGATACCACTCCTCGGCCTGATTGCTGGCGATACCGATGTTGACCTCGCCGTCCATACCTTCCTTGAGCAGGTCGGTCAGACGGGTAAACAGGTCGGTCAGTCGGGAAAAGCCTTTCTTCAGTTCGATACCCATCTCGCGCATGTGCTCGGGGATCACACCGCCGACGAAACGGTGACGCGGCCGTTCGCGGCCCTCGACGTCTTCACCGGGTTTGAAATCGGCGATCTGCTCACAAGCAGTAAACATGAACTGCTGCTGGGTCTTGATCTCCCGCGCCAGCTCCGGCACCTGCTCGATCATCTTGCCCAGATCCCCCGGCAGCGGGTGCTGGGCCAGCAGTTTGGTTAGATTCTTGGCGGTGGTTTCCAGCCAGTCGGCGGTGGAGCGCAGGCGCGTGTAATGAGCAAAGTGGCCGATGGCCTTGTCTGGCAGGTGATGGCCTTCGTCGAATACGTAGATGGTATCGCGCGGGTCCGGCAGCACGGCACCGCCGCCCAGGGCCAGGTCGGCCAGCACCATGTCGTGGTTGGTGACGATCACATCGACCTTGCCCATGCCTTCGCGGGCCTTGTAGAAGGCGCACTGGCCAAAGTTCGGGCAATGACGGTTGGTGCACTGGCTGTGATCAGTGGTCAGACGCGCCCAGTCGGCGTCTTCCAGGGCGGTGGACCAGCTGTCGCGGTCGCCGTCCCACTTATTGCCGGCCAATTTCTCAATCATGCTGGTAAACAGCTTCTGGCTGGCCTCATCGACCTCGATCTTGAAGCCCTCTTCTTCGAACAGTTGCGCCGTGGCGGTTTGCGCGTGGCCTTCCTGGAGCAACATATCGAGCTTGGACAGGCACATGTAGCGCCCTCGCCCCTTGGCCAGGGCGAAGCTGAAATTCAGCCCGCTGTTGCGCATCAGGTCGGGCAAATCCTTGTAGACGATCTGTTCTTGCAGAGCGACGGTAGCCGTGGCGATCACCAGGCGTTTGCCGGCAGCCTTCGCGGTCGGGATTGCCGCCAGGCTATAGGCCACGGTCTTGCCAGTACCGGTGCCGGCTTCCACCGCGACAATCGCGGGGTCGCCACTGCGCCGGCCTTCATCGTCGGTGTCGATGTCACCGAGGACCTTGGCAATTTCGGCGATCATCAGGCGTTGGCCGTAGCGCGGCTTGAGGCTCTTGGCTTCAAGAAAACGCGAATAGGCGCCCTGAATCGTGGTTTTGAGTTCAGTACTGATCATGGATTGTCGGGCGCAAAAACGCTGGATAAATTTTCAGTGGTTCGGTTCGGCCGCTATCATACCCCGCTAATTAATCCCGCGCAGAACGGAGTACCTCAATGACCGCTTTTAGCCTTGTTTATAGCCTGCATGTCCTCGCCGCTCTGGTGTGGGTGGGCGGCATGTTTTTCGCCTGGATGGTCTTGCGCCCCGCGGCGTTCAAGGCGCTGGAAGGTCCCCCCGGCTGAAGCTGTGGCTAGAAGTGTTTCAAGGTTTTTTCCGCTGGGTATGGGGGGCCGTGGTGCTTTTGCCCGTCAGCGGTGTGGTCATGCTGAACCTCCACTTCACCGGTTTTGAACACGCGCCGCGTTATGTGGAGGTGATGATGGGGTTGTATGTGGTGATGACTGCGCTGTTTATCCGGATTCAGGCGTTGATGCTGCCGGAGTTGCGCATTGCGGTGGATGCGCAGGATTGGCCGGCGGGGGCTGCGGTGTTGGCGCGGATTCGCAGGGTGGTGGGGATCAATTTGATTGTCGGGTTGGTGGTGGTAGTGATCGCCTCGGCTCGGCCGATGCTCTAAAAGCTTCGCGGGCAAGCCTCGCTCCTACGGATCCTCTGTCGTTCACGGTATACGCGAACGACTCGGGAGTGTCAGATATTTGTGTGCGGGCCGGTAACGGCCTGCCGTCAGGCAAGCCCTCATTTCACCAGTTTGACCTGGTAAATCGATCTCCATAAAGAATCGCAAATTGATTCATGGCTGTCTTCCAGTCGTGCGCCGCGCTGCCCCAATTGGCAGTGATGTTTTGCAGTGCCAGCCAAATCAGCTTTGTTGCCGCATCGTCAGTCGGGAAGTGGCCTCTTGTCTTGATGATCTTGCGCAGCTGAGCATTGATGCTCTCGATGGCATTGGTGGTGTAGATCACTTTTCTGATGCCAGGCGGGAAGACGAAAAACGGGATGACTCGATCCCAGGCGCGTCTCCAAGCGGCTACGACTGTGGGGTACTGCTTGCCCCAAGGCCCGGTTTCGAATGCGTCCAGCGCTTGCTCGGCAGCTTCTACATTAAGCGCTTGGTAAATCGGCTTGAGGGCTTTGGCCAATTCACGGCGCTTGTCCCAGGCGGCGTAATCAAGACTGTTGCGGATCAGATGCACAATGCAGGTCTGCAAGGTCGCTGTCGGATACACCGCGCTCAAGGCTTCTGGCATGCCTTTGAGGCCATCGGTCACCGCGATTAGCACATCTTCGACGCCTCGGGTTTTGAGGTCGTTGAAGACCTTCATCCAGAACTTGGCCCCCTCAGTGTTCTCAATCCAAATGCCCAAGATATCTCGGGTGCCGTCTGGCAGTACCCCTAACGCCAGGTAAATGGCCTTGTTGCGAACCAGCCCTTCCTCACGGATTTTGACCCGCAGAGCATCGAAGAAAATCACCGGATACATCGGCTCAAGTGGGCGTTGCTGCCAGGCAGCAACTTCCTCTAAGACCGCGTCGGTGACCGAGCTGATG
This sequence comes from Pseudomonas sp. ERMR1:02, assembly GCF_002277815.1. Lineage (GTDB taxonomy): Bacteria > Pseudomonadota > Gammaproteobacteria > Pseudomonadales > Pseudomonadaceae > Aquipseudomonas. The sequence goes on along the minus strand of NZ_NKJI01000012.1, from coordinate 99,469 downwards.
AAATCATGGGAAACGTCAGTCCCGTACTGCTCCGAAAGGAATGCCCGGATCTCGCGAACGGTCATGCCACGGGCGTACATGGCAATGATCTTGTCATCGAAACCCGTAAAACGACGCTCGTGTTTGGGAATCAGGATCGGCGCAAAGCTGCCGTCGCGATCCCTCGGGATGTCCAGCCGCAGCGGGCCATCGTCGGTCAACACGGTCTTGCCGCTTGTGCCGTTGCGCTGGTTACTCGTCTCTTCAGGGCGCTGTGCGCCCTGAAGATAGCCAAGGTGGTGACCCAGTTCGGCGCCAAGGGCTCGTTCAATCAGCGCCTTTTTGAACGCCATCGCGGCGTCCTGAATCGCCTCGGCGCTCATTGGACCTTTGACGAACTGATCAATCAGCTCCTTCGGGATCGAAGGAAGCTCGGGTTTGGCCTCCGAGGCCGTTTTCTTCTTGGTCGGCATACATGCTCCTTTTCAACATGTTATGCCCGAACACAAAATTTCTGACAGTCTCAACGACTCGAAAACGGTAGGAGCGAGGCTTGCCCGCGAAGACATTCGATCAGGCGACACACCATTCAGATAATGCTTACAACCGCTGCACCGTCACCGAACCCGCCGCTCCCGCAGACCCCGCTTGCCCGTCGGCACCAGGTTTGCCGCTCTTGCCGCCATCGGCTTTATAGATAATGCAGCCCTTGGCCTTACCGCCCGCTCCCGGCTTGCCGCCAGGCCCGGCCAGGCCACCGGCCCCGCCGGCCACCTGAACCTTGATCTGTTCTGCCGGGTAGTCGCGCGGCACTGCCAACTTGACCAACGCCCCCGGCGCCCCTGGTTGACCGTCAGTGCCGTCGCTGCCATCGGCACCGCGACCCGCCTGTCCCCACGTGCAGCCCGGCGCCTGACCATTGGCCCCGTCGAGGCCGACAAACCCCGGGGCACCTGCGCCACCGCGGGCGTCCACCAGCAATTTCGGCGCGTTCAGAGCCTTGATCTGCAAATTCAGATTACGCCCGGAACGGGCGGCCTTCTGGTAAGTGCCTGGTGCACCGCGAGCAGTGATCTGGCTACCCTCGGACAACTGGGCACGGATGACCTTCAGTTCCAGCGCCTGCTCACCCGGCACGATCGCAATCCGCGCATCACGCCCCAGGCGCAGCTCTCCGACTGTAACTTCAGTCACGTTCGATGGAATCAGCAAGGTGCCGTAGTCGGCCACTTCCAGGCGTTCCAGTTGTAGGGTGCTGGCGGTATTGGGCAGGCGCATCAATGAGTTGGTTTCGACGCTCACCACCTGGGCGCAGGCCAATGGGCTGATGAATACGGCGAGCAGGCAGAGTTTACGCATGGGAGGCCTTCGGTGCGGTGGGAGCAGGAATGGTTTGCAGGTGAAAAACGCCGAAAATAACGATCTTCAGGCGATCACGCCAGGGATGCACGCGACCTCTGAGGCTGCGATAGCACAACAGCGCTTCAAGAAGATGCAGGCCCGCCAACAGGCTGCCGGCCAGGTTGACCAGCAGGTGCAGCGGATAGATGAACGGCGTGAGCAGATTGACCAGCACCACCAACCAGAACAGCAGGGTCAACAGCTTCCCCAGCCCCCATAGCACCTTCATACGCCCCCCGCTGAGAATTATTCTTTGCGCGCACAGTAACGGCTTCCAAGCGGGATAAGCCAGAGGGCAAACGAAAATTCTTCATGTAGGCCGCCGAATGGCCGTCGCAGTGAAGAAAATCCTCACTCGACGGCTCTACTGCGCGGCTCAGCGATTTATGTGCAGCTCCACGCGACGGTTTTTCGTACGGCCTTCTTCTGTTTCATTATCGGCCACCGGCTGGCTTTCTCCTTTGCCTTCGCTGGTGAGCTTGCCCGGCGCCACGCCCTGGCTCAACAGGTACTGCGCAACGCTGCTGGCACGTCGCTCCGACAGCGCCTGATTGTAGGCATCGGCCCCGACGCTGTCGGTATGCCCGACCACCTTGATGCTCACCACACTGGCGTCCAGCAGTTTTTCCATGATCGAATCGAGCTGGCTCTGCGCAGCTGGTGTCAGGTCGGATTGATTGAAGCCAAAAAACACGTCATTGCTCAACGTGATGATTTCAGGCTGTGCGGGCTCCGCAGGTTTCACGCTGGCCGGATATTGCGGCAGCGGGCAACCGTGATGTTCCACAGGGGTATTGGCCGGGGTGTCAGGGCAGCGATCACGTCGGTCGAAAACGCCATCGCCGTCTTCGTCACCGTCTTGGGCGTAACAGATCAAACCACCGGTCAAGATCCCGAGCGCCGCTCCACCGGCCGCCCAACCGCCACTTTCCAGAGCGCCCAGGCCTCCGCCGACCAGTCCGCCAATGACGCTGCAGATCGGCCAGGTACGTTGATTGAGGGGGGCAGTGCCATCACTGTGAGTAGCGCAACCGGTCAACAGGCTGCCAAGCAGCAGAACCGGCAAGACGGTCCGTGTGAGATTGGTCATTTTTAAAGCTCCTGTGTCACCGGCCAATGCCGGTTACACAGGAGTAAAGACGCGCATCCGCGACTGCACAAGGCACAGATGCGAGGGGCGCTAGCGCTGGATTTTGATCTCCGTGCGACGGTTTTGCGCGCGACCGTCAGCTGTTTTGTTGTCGGCAACCGGCTGGCTTTCACCCGCACCAGTGACAGACACGAAGTTACTGCGTGGCACGCCTTGCTGGATGAGGTACTCAACCACCGAGTGAGCGCGTTTATCCGACAGTTTCTGGTTGTAGGTATCGCTGCCCACGCTGTCGGTATGACCGGTTACGCTCATCCGGGCAGTAGGGGCTTCCGCTTTCAAACGAGTGGCAATCTTATCGAGCACCTGTTTGTCAGACGCAGTGAGTGTTGCTTTGTCGAATTGGAAGTGAACATCGCGGATGACGATGGTTTCTTCCTTGACCACCACGGCTTCCTCAACCACAGGAGCAGGTGCTTGTGGTGGGCAACCGTCGGCATCGACCCTCACGCCTCGAGGCGTGCCCGGGCACTTGTCGCGGCTATCAGGCACACCATCGCCGTCTTCGTCGCCATCACCGTGAACCCAGCAATAGGCCGCCGCCGTACCACCGACAAGCAGCGCACCATACCCTGCCCAGGACGAACTTTCGGTTGCACCGATGCCCGCACCCACGACACCACCGACCGCCGCACAGGTCGGCCAGTCGGTTTTCTGCAACCCTGCGCAACCAGTCAACACACTGGTTAGCAGAACCAGGGGTAACGCTGTCCGAACTATGCTCATCTAGTTTTCTCCTGAAGGATCGGCTTAGAACCGATTCAGGTAGTAAAGACCGGAGTTTTAGTCTCCGCCAGCAATAGGCCATTGCTGTTTTGTCCTGTATTCACGGGAGATCGTCACTTTTGCGGCAAACCCGCTCTAGGATCGAACTTGCGGGCAGGCTAGTCTTGGCAGATCTGAGTGAGGATCTTCAATGATTGCAGGTATTTCTTCGCGCACGCCGCAACAGGCGCTAGCCGCTTTGCTGGACCTTTACGCCCCTTCGCGCCTGTTGCTGATTGGCGCCAGCGAGTTCCCCGCGCTTGAAGCATTCAAGCTCGCGCACCCGGACAGCAGTGTTGCGCACGCAGCACCGGGGCCGTTGCCTGCCGAACTGGCGGCACGAAGGTTTGATCTGGCGCTGGTGGTCGATTGCCTCGAACACTTGCCCAAGCGCGACGGCCTGAATTTGCTGGGTGGCATCCGCAACCTCAACGCCAGCCGCATTGCGGTTCTGGCCGATTTGCCGGCCAGCGGCTGGCAGGAGACGGACTTTTTCTCCCTGGCCCTCCAAGCCAGTGAACGCTTCCAGCGCGACGACCAGGTGCTGACGCTGTTCACCTATGATCTGCTTGACTACAAACAGGTGCCCGACTGGCTCAACTCGCGGTTCTGGGCCAATCCGGAAAATTTCGGGAAATACTGGTGGTAACGCAATGAGTACATCTATTTGCCCTTGCGGTAGCGGCACCCTGCTCGATGCCTGCTGCGGTCATTACCATGCGGGCCACCCGGCCCCTTGCGCCGATGCCTTGATGCGTTCGCGCTACAGCGCTTACGTGCTCGGCCTGATCGATTATTTGGTAGCGACCACCCTCCCCGCCCAGCAGGCCGGCCTCGATCGGCAATCGATCAGTGACTGGAGCGCCCAAAGCACCTGGTTGGGTCTTGAAGTGGAAAGCTCCGAAGTCCTCGGCGGACAACCGGAGCACGCCTTCGTTACCTTCACTGCGCGCTGGCATGACGGCAGCGGCGAACACAGTCACCGCGAGCGCTCCTCGTTCGTGCAGACCGCGGGCCGCTGGTATTTCATCGACCCCACCGTTCAACTCGACATCGGGCGTAACGATGCCTGCCCTTGCGCCAGCGGGCAGAAATTCAAGAAGTGCTGTTCGGGGTATTTCGGCAGTTGAGGCAAGATCAAAAGACCACAGCCTTCGGCAGCTCCTGCTTTTGTCATCTGTAGGAGCTGCCGAAGGCTGCGATCTTTTATAGCTAGACTGGGGTTCAGGGAGAACCATGACCATGATTAACCGGCGACTCACGCTCTATCTGCTCACGCTGACCCTTTGTCTGGGGCTCGGCGGTTGTGCGTCCTGGTTCAGCAGCGATGAACCGGACCCGGAGGTCCATCTGGTCAGGGTTGAAGTCGTGCGGGCCAAGCTGTTGGAGCAGCGGTTTGTGCTGCACTTTCGCATCGACAACCGCAACGACAGCGACCTGACCGTGCGCGGTCTGGAGTACCGAATTCACTTGGGAGGCATCTTGCTGGCCGAAGGCGAGCATGAGCACTGGATTACTGTCAGCCCCAAGGGCAGCCGCTTTTACAAGGTGCCGATCCGCACCAACCTGTGGCCCAAGGTCAAAGACCTGGTCAAACAGCTTAAAAACCCGGGGCGGGGCATTCCCTATCGTCTGGAAGGAGAGATGGAAACTGGTTTATTCATCGCTCACTACGTGCACCTGGCGCGTAATGGCGTAATAATCCCCGCCGATCTAATTCCGGAGTAACCCCGATGACCCAGCAACCCCATGTCCATGGCCCTGACTGCAACCACGATCATGACCACCATGATCACGACCATGGTCATGTCCACGGCCCGAACTGCGGCCACGCCCACCAGGAACCGGTGCGCAACGCCCTGAAAGATGTCGGCCGCAACGACCCTTGCCCATGCGGCAACGGCAAGAAATTCAAGAAGTGCCACGGCGCTTGATGCTTCGGGTGGAGATCTTCTTCGCCCGTTGAATCGCTTTCGCGAGCAAGCCCGCTCCCACATTGGTTTTGTGAACGACTCAAAACCCTGTAGGAGCGAGGCTTGCCCGCGAAGAACGATGACACGGTATTCCTGGTTGACCGAGTAGCCTTCTTCGCGGGCAAGCCTCGCTCCTACAAGGTTTCAAGCAGTCGCCAGAATCTGCGCGGCACTGACCACCGTCGCATATTCGCCATGCAAATTCCCCAGCGACATTCCATGCACCTCCTCGGCTGAACGGGCATTTCCAAAGAAATCAGCCTTGTCGAAGGTAAAGCACGCATCCTCTACAACCCACGTATCAAAGCCCAGGTTACCCGCCGTTCGCGCCGTGGACTCCACCGAGTTGTGGGTTGCCACGCCGACGATAATCAGCTGCTCGATCCCCGCCTCGCGCAAATGTGCCTCCAGCGCCGTCGAACAAAATGCATCCGGCACCTGCTTCTGAATCAGTTGCTCGCCAGGCAATGGCCGAAAACGCGCCTGAAATTCCACCCCTGACTGCTGCGGCCAGAACACCGAATCCTCTGAACGGGACAGGTGCTGTACATGCACAATCGGCCGCCCGGTGCGGCGCCAATGTTCCAACAATTCAAGGATGCGCTCCTCGGCCTGCGGATTATTCCGGGGTCCGAGCCGGGGATGCAGAATGCCTTTCTGTTGATCGATGATGATCAGTGCTGCGTTTGTCTTGAGCTCCATGCCAGCGTTTCTCCACCACCATTGTTTGAAAGTCGAAAAGATCGCAGCCTTCGGCAGCTCCTACAAGATGTACGCCAATCTAATGTAGGAGCTGCCGAAGGCAGCGATCTTTTTGGATTCTCGGACAAATCCTGAAATAACCTCGTCCCCCGCTTGCGCAGCCCCCTCCTGCTCACTAACGTAGCGACTTTATTGCGCTACCACCCCCGCAGGAGCTTTGCCATGGCCTCGCCAGCCCTTACACATTTTCTACCCCGGTTCGGCGTTGCCGCAGCAGTGGCGGGGGTTTTGAGCCTGACCGGTTGTCAGAGCTTCAATGCCCAGGACACCCTCCCGCCCGTTTCCGGCGTACAGCCGCTCAAGGGGCTGGCGCAGAACGTTTCGGTGCGCCGTAACCCCATGGGCATGCCGTTGATCGAAAGCAGCACGTTCCACGACGCGCTGTTTACCCTCGGCTACGTGCACGCCAGTGACCGCATCACGCAAATGGTCACCCTGCGTTTGCTGGCTCAGGGACGTCTGGCCGAGATGCACGGTGCCGACTTACTCGACGCCGACCGCTACATGCGTGCAGTCAATCTGAAGAAAAGTGCCGGCGAGTTGTACAAGGCGTCTTCGCCACGCCTCAAGCGCTTCTTCGAAGTCTACGCCCGCGGGGTCAACGCCTACCTGTTCCGCTACCGCGACAAACTGCCGGCCGACCTCGCCGCCAGCGGTTACAAGCCTGAATACTGGCAGCCGGAAGATTCGGCGCTGATTTTCTGTCTGCTGAACTTCAGCCAGTCGGCCAACCTGCCCGAAGAAATTTCCTCGCTGGTGCTGGCCCAAACAGTCACCACCGACAAACTGCCGTGGCTGACACCTTCCGCCCCTGACGAAAAACTGCCGCTGGGCGAAAGTGAAAAGCTGCAAGGCATCAAGCTCAATGGACAAGTGCCGGGGCTGGCGGACATCAGCAAAGCCACAGCGCAACTCTCTGACCTGAATCTGCTGGGTGCGACTTCCTCGAACAACTGGGCCATCGCCCCACAACGCAGCCGCAGCGGCAAAAGCCTGCTGGCCAGCGACAGCCATGGCCCGATGGGCGTGCCGTCGTTGTACAGCTACGTGCAGATTCGTACCACCAAGTATCAGGCGTCCGGCGTGACCATCGCCGGTTTGCCGATGGTGTTGGGCGGGTTCAACGGCAAAGTGGCGTGGAGCATGACCACCGTCATGGGCGACAACCAGGACCTGTTCCTGGAAAAAATCAAACGCCAGGGCAATGGCCTCACCTACGAATCCAATGGCAAATGGCAGCCTGCGATCGTGCGCAACGAAACCTACTTCGTCAAAGGCCAGCGGCCGATTCGCGAAGCGGTGTACGAAACCCGTCATGGCCCATTGCTCAACAGCGCCCAGAGTCTGGCCCAAGGCAGCGGCTTCGGTCTTGCCTTACAGACACCGAGCTTCACCGACGACAAAACCCTGGACGCGTTTTTTGACCTGTCCCGTGCGCAGACCGTCGAGAAGGCGTCGGATGCCAGCCGAGAGATCCGCGCCATCGCCTTGAACCTGGTGTTTGCCGATGCCAGCAATATCGGCTGGCAGGTCACCGGCCGCTACCCGAACCGCCGTGAAGGTGAAGGCCTGCTGCCCTCGCCGGGCTGGGACAGTCGCTACGATTGGGACGGTTACGCCGACCCGATGTTGCACCCCTACGATCAGGACCCGGCGCAAGGCTGGCTCGGCACCGCCAACCAGCGGGTCATTCCCCATGGCTACGGCATGCAACTGTCCAATTCCTGGTCGGCACCGGAGCGCGGCGAGCGCATGGCCGAACTGGCTGGTGTGGGCAAACATGACACCCGCAGCCTGATTGCCATGCAATACGACCAGGCCACCACCTTCGCTGCAAAACTGAAGAAAATGTTCGCAGCGCCGGGCATGGCTCAACCGCTCAAACAGGCCATTGAAGCCCTGCCGGTTGCCGATCGCGACAAGGCGCGCGAGGCGCTTACCCGCTTGATGGCGTTCGACGGCAAACTCAGCCCGACATCTGCCGACGCAGCGATCTACGAGCTGTTCCTGCAAGAAAGCACCAAACAGATTTTCCTCGATGAACTGGGGCCAGAGAGCAGCCCTGCGTGGAAAGCCTTCATTGCCAACGGCAAGTTGTCCTACGCCGCACAAGCCGATCATCTGCTGGGCCGCGAAGACAGTCCGTTCTGGGATGACGTGCGCACCGCGCAGAAAGAAGACAAACCAGCCATCCTCGCACGCAGCCTCGCTGCAGCGATCAGCGCCGGCGACAGTCAGTTGGGTGGCGCTCACAACGCCTGGCAGTGGGGCAAACTGCACCGTTATGAATGGAAGAACAGCAGCGGCCAGACTGTTCGCGGACCGCTGCCGGCCGGCGGCGATCACACCACGCTCAATACTGCCGCGTTCGCCTGGGGCCAGGATTTCAACACGACGCTGGTGCCGGCCATGCGCTTTATCGTCGACTTCGGCCAGGCTGAACCGCTGACAGGCCAGCTCGCCACCGGCCAGTCTGGCAACCCGGCCAGCCCGAACTACCTGAACAGCATTGAACCGTGGCTCAAGGGGCAATACATGAGTTTGCCAATGCAGCCGCAGAACTTCGACAAGGTATACGGAACCAAGCGGCTGACCCTGATACCCGGCAAGTAACGCCGGCCAAAAAGTGGGAGCGGGCTTGCTCGCGAAGACGGCTTAACATTCAACGCTTATGTTGACTGACACACCGCTTTCGCGAGCAAGCCCGCTCCCACATTGGAATGTCATTAACTGCTAAATCCCGATAGAACTTCTCCCCTGCGCCAACCTCTCACCTAACAAGTCCCTCCACTTGAGTAACAACGTGGATCTTGTCATCGCACGTCCCGAAGGCCTGTACTGTCCCGCCGGCGATTTCTACATCGATCCATGGCGCCCGGTGGAGCGAGCGGTCATCACACACGCCCATGGCGACCATGCGCGCACCGGCAACCAACAGTATCTTGCGGCGGCGTCCGGTGAAGGGATTCTGCGCTGGCGATTGGGCCAGGACATCAACCTGCAAACACTGGCGTATGGCGAGCGGTTGCTGCATCACGGCGTCACCTTGAGTTTTCACCCCGCCGGCCACGTGCTCGGCTCGGCTCAGGTGCGCCTGGAATACGGCGGCGAAGTCTGGGTCGCTTCCGGCGACTACAAAATCGAACCCGATGGCACCTGCGCGCCCTTTGATCCGGTGCGCTGCCATACCTTCATTACCGAGTCGACGTTCGGCCTGCCGATCTATCGCTGGCAACCCCAGACGCAGGTGTTTGCCGAGATCAATCAGTGGTGGCAAGCCAACGCCGCCGAAGACAAGGCCAGCGTGCTGTTCTGTTATTCCTTCGGCAAGGCCCAGCGCATTCTCCATGGCATCGACGCCAGCCTCGGCCCGATTCTGACCCATGGAGCGGTTGAGCCGCTGAACCGTGTTTATCGCGATAGCAGCGTCTACATACCGCCGACGATTTATGCCGGCGAAGTCAAGAAGAGCGACCCGATGATGCGCAAGGCCCTGGTCATCGCACCGCCTTCGGCGGGTGGCAGCACCTGGATGCGCCGTTTCGGCGACTACAGCGACGGTTTCGCCAGCGGCTGGATGCGTCTGCGTGGTACCCGTCGGCGGCGCGGTGTGGATCGCGGCTTCGTGTTGTCCGATCACGCGGACTGGCCGGGTCTGCTCTGGGCCATTGAACAGACCGGTGCCGAACGGGTGATGGTCACCCATGGTTCTGTCGCTGTATTGGTGCGCCACCTGCGAGAACAAGGCCTGGATGCCCGGGGCTTCGATACCGAGTACGGCGACGATGAAGAAGAACCGTCGCCGGATGAACCGGAACAGGCCGAGGCGCTGCCATGAAGGCGTTCGCCGAGTTGTACGCCGAGCTTGAGGCCACCACGTCGAGCAACGCCAAACTGGCAGCGATGCAACGCTACTTTACTCAAGCCGCACCGGAAGACGCCGCTTGGGCGGTGTACTTTTTGTCCGGAGGACGGCCCAGACAACTTGTCCCCGTGCGGGTCCTGCGTGAACTGGCGGTGGCGTATTCAGGCCTGTCGATATGGTTGTTTGAAGAGAGTTATCTCGCCGTGGGCGATCTGGCGGAAACCATTTCGCTGGTGCTGCCCGAAACCCCCTACTCGTCCACTGACGGACTGGCGGTATGGATCGAAAACAAGTTGCTGCCGTTGCGCGGTGAGTCCCCGCAAGTGCTTGCCGAACAACTGCCCAGACTCTGGTCGCAACTGGATCGCGTCAGCCTGATGCTTTGCATCAAATTGATCACTGGCAGTTTTCGCGTAGGTGTCTCCAAATTGCTGGTGACCCGTGCGCTCGCGTCCATGGCTCACCTGGACAGCAAGCGCGTGGCCCAGCGCCTGGTGGGCTACACCGACCTGTCCAACCGCCCAAATGCGGCCAGTTACTTGAAATTGATCGCCGCTGAATCGTGCGACGAGCATGCGCAGCGCGGTGGTCAGCCGTATCCGTTTTTTCTCGCCCACGCACTGGCGCAACCGGTCGAACAATTCGAAGCACTGCTCGGCCCCGCCAGTAATTGGCAGGTGGAATGGAAATGGGATGGCATCCGTGCCCAAGTGGTCAAGCGCGAGGGGCGACTGTGGATCTGGTCGCGGGGCGAAGAGCTGGTTACCGAGCGCTTTCCCGAATTGGAGAACCTGATTCACTGCTTGCCTGACGGTACGGTGATCGACGGAGAAATCGTTGCCTGGAGAGCCGATCAACCGCAAACCCAGGACGCCTTCAACCCTCAATCAGCGGCATCGCCCGCGGTGCAACCTTTCGCCCTGCTGCAACAGCGGATCGGCCGCAAAACCCTGAGCAAAAAAATTCTCGGTGACGTACCGGTGGTCATTCTGGCGTACGACTTGCTGGAATGGGCAGGCGAAGACTGGCGCAACCAGCCGCAAGCGCTGCGTCGCACGCAACTGGAGCAAGTCATTGCCCATAGCAATCACGCGGTGTTGCTCGCCTCGCCGTTACTGACCGGCGAAGACTGGTTCGACCTCGCCCGACAGCGGGAAGCGTCTCGCCAGCGGGGAGTCGAAGGCATGATGCTCAAGGCTCGGGATGCCATGTACGGTGTTGGCCGAACCAAGGACGTGGGGGTCTGGTGGAAATGGAAAGTCGACCCGTTCAGCGTCGACGCGGTGCTCATTTACGCGCAACGCGGTCACGGGCGCCGGGCCAGTCTTTACAGCGACTACACCTTCGCGGTCTGGGACGGTCCGCCCGACGCCAGCGAGCGTGCGCTGGTACCGTTTGCCAAGGCTTACTCGGGGCTGACCGATGAAGAAATGCGCAAGGTTGACAATATCGTGCGTAAGACCACGGTGGAAAAATTCGGCCCGGTGATCAGTGTCAAACCGAGCCTGGTGTTTGAGTTGGGGTTCGAAGGGATCGCCCTGTCCAAACGGCACAAGAGTGGAATTGCGGTGCGTTTTCCACGGATGCTGCGCTGGCGGCAGGACAAAACCGTCGAGGAGGCCGACCATCTCGGCACGCTGCAGGATTTGCTTGGTTAACACGGTCCCCCCACCTGTAGGAGCCGGCTTGCTGGCAATGGCGGCGCATCAATCAACATTGCTAGTGGGTGACCCACGCTTTCGCCAGCAAGCCGGCTCCTACCGGTCAGGCCCCCTTCTTGCAACAATTCATCGCGAACCGAAACAGTGCAGGCTTTCCATGCCGCCCATTTTCGTGCACTAATCCCATCCGGCAATTTCCTGAATACCTTTTAAACGCTTGTTCGGCACTCTGGTTCGGAAATTGCTACTTTCATTAAGTCTTACGCTTACCAGTAACAATAATTCTGCGCCACAAGCGCTCATATTGGTTCTTAGGGATTGAATAATGAAAAAAGCATTGCTGACCCTGTCTGCACTGGCATTGTGCGTAGCTGCTGGCTCTGCGCTGGCAAAGGAATACAAGGAACTGCGTTTCGGCGTTGACCCTTCCTACGCACCGTTCGAATCGAAAGCGGCCGACGGTAGCCTGGTGGGTTTCGACATCGATCTGGGCAACGCAATCTGCGCCGAGCTGAAGGTCAAGTGCAAATGGGTCGAAAGTGATTTCGACGGCATGATTCCTGGCCTCAAGGCCAATAAATTCGACGGTGTGATCTCTTCGATGACAGTCACCGAAGCTCGCCAGAAGGTCATCGACTTCTCCAGCGAACTGTTCTCCGGCCCGACCGCTCTCGTGTACAAGAAAGGCTCCGGCATCACGACCGACACCGCGTCCCTCAAAGGCAAGACCGTCGGTTACGAACAAGGCACCATTCAGGAAGCCTACGCAAAGGCCATTCTGGACAAGGCCGGCGTGAAAACCCAGGCCTACGCCAACCAGGACCAGGTTTACGCCGACCTGACTTCCGGTCGTCTCGACGCGGGCATCCAGGACATGCTGCAAGCCGAACTGGGTTTCCTGAAGTCGCCACAGGGTGCCAATTTCGAAGTCAGCAAGCCGGTTGATGACCCTCTGTTGCCAGCCAAAACTGCAGTCGGCATTAAGAAAGGTAACACCGAGCTGAAAGCGCTTTTGGATAAAGGTATCAAAGCGTTACACGATGATGGCACCTACGCCACCATTCAGAAGAAACACTTTGGCGATCTGAATCTGTACAGCGGCAAATAATGCCCGGCGCCCATCTCGCGATGGGCGCTTTTTTCTTCCGATCAGGTTGCTGATTTATGTTCGAAAACCTCTTGCAACATCTGGGGCTCTCAGCCTTCAGCCTCAAGGGCTTCGGTCCGCTGCTGATGGAAGGCACCTGGATGACCATCAAATTATCGGCGATGTCGCTGCTGGTGGCCGTGTTGCTCGGCCTGCTCGGCGCCAGTGCCAAGCTGTCGAAACTCAAACTGCTGCGCCTGCCGGCCCAGTGTTACACCACGCTGATCCGCGGGGTGCCGGATCTGGTGCTGATGCTGTTGATCTTCTACAGCCTGCAAACCTGGCTTACGTCGCTCACCGACTACATGGAATGGGAATACATCGAGATTAACCCGTTCAGCGCCGGCGTAATCACCCTGGGCTTCATTTACGGCGCGTACTTCACCGAAACCTTCCGCGGCGCCATCCTAGCCGTGCCTCGCGGCCAAGTCGAAGCCGCCACCGCCTACGGTCTCAAACGCGGCCAGCGTTTCCGGATCGTAGTGTTCCCGCAGATGATGCGCTTTGCCCTGCCGGGTATCGGCAACAACTGGATGGTGATGCTCAAGGCTACCGCACTGGTGTCGATCATCGGCCTCGCCGACCTGGTCAAGGCTGCCCAGGACGCGGGTAAAAGCAGTTATCAACTGTTTTATTTCCTGGTAGTCGCCGCCTTGATCTACCTGCTGATCACCAGTGCCTCGAACTTCGTTCTGCGCTGGCTTGAACGCCGCTACGCCGCCGGCACACGGGAGGCTGTACGATGATCGAACTCCTGCAGGAATACTGGAGAGCCTTCCTTTACACCGACGGTCAGAACATCACCGGTCTGGCCATGACCATGTGGCTGCTCAGCGCTTCGATTTTATTCGGTTTCATCGTATCGATTCCGCTGTCCATCGCCCGGGTTTCTCCACACTTTTATATTCGCTGGCCGGTGCAGTTCTACACCTACCTGTTCCGCGGCACGCCACTGTATATCCAGCTGCTGATCTGCTACACCGGGATCTACAGCCTGGCTGCCGTGCGCGCACAACCACTGCTCGACAGCTTCTTCCGCGATGCGATGAATTGCACCATCCTCGCGTTCGCCCTGAACACTTGCGCCTATACCACGGAGATTTCGCCGGGGCGATTCGCAGCATGGCCCACGGTGAAGTCGAAGCAGCCAAGGCCTACGGTCTGACAGGCTGGAAGCTGTATGCCTACGTGATCATGCCTTCGGCCTTGCGTCGCTCGTTGCCGTATTACAGCAACGAAGTGATTCTGATGCTGCACTCGACCACCGTGGCGTTCACCGCGACCATCCCGGACATCCTGAAAGTGGCTCGGGACGCCAACTCGGCGACCTTCCTGACTTTCCAGTCGTTCGGCATCGCCGCGCTGATCTACCTGACCGTCACCTTTGCACTGGTCGGCCTGTTCCGCCTCGCCGAACGCCGATGGCTGGCCTTCCTCGGGCCGACCCACTAGGACTTTTCTGTTTCAGGGAACAAAGAATGCGCCACCAGATACATGACCTGCTGGCCCCGCTGCCGGGGACAGCACGACAGATTCACAGCTTCCACTTCGGGCCTGCATCGGCGCCTACCGCTACAAGCGCCCGAGGCAAGATCTACATCCAGTCGTCCCTTCACGCCGATGAAATGCCCGGCATGCTGGTGGCCTGGCACCTCAAGCAACGCCTGGCGGAGCTGGAAGCCGCTGGCCGCCTGCGCAGTGAAATCGTCCTGGTCCCGGTTGCCAACCCGGTCGGCCTGGAGCAAGTGCTGATGGATGTACCACTGGGCCGCTACGAGCTGGAGAGCGGGCAGAATTTCAATCGCTGGTTCGTCGATTTGAGCGAAGAGGTCGGCAACGAAATCGAAGGTCAACTTGGCGACGACCCACAACGCAACCTGCACCTGATCCGCAACAGCCTGCGCAACGCCTTGGCGCGGCAAACCGCCAGCACCCAGCTGCAATCCCAACGCCTGACCCTGCAACGGCTCGCTTGCGATGCTGACATGGTGCTGGACCTGCATTGCGATTTCGAAGCGGTCGCGCACCTGTACACAACGCCTGAGGCCTGGCCGCAGGTCGAACCGCTGGCCCGCTATATCGGTTCCGAAGCCAGCCTGCTGGCCACCGATTCCGGCGGTCAGTCGTTTGACGAATGTTGCACACTGCTGTGGTGGCAATTGAAGGAGCGCTTCGGCGAACAGTTCGATATTCCGTTGGGGAGCTTTTCGGTTACCGTCGAACTGCGTGGTCAGGGCGACGTCAATCACCCTCTGGCCAGCCTCGACAGCCAGGCGTTGATCGACTACCTGATTCACTTCGGCGCGATTGCAGGCGAACCGGCGTCCTTGCCTGATCTGCCCTACCCGGCCACGCCGCTGGCCGGCGTCGAACCTGTGGCCACACCAGTCGGTGGGTTGCTGGTGTTCACCGCTCTGCCGGGGAATACCTGGAAGCCGGGCAACTGATCGCCGAAATCATCGATCCCATTTCTGACCGCGTCACCCCGGTCCATTGCACCGTCGCCGGACTGATGTACGCCCGCTCGCTGCGCCGCATGGCCACCGCCGGCATGGTGATCGCCCACGTCGCGGGCGCCGAAGCCTATCGCAGCGGCTACCTACTTCGCCTTGAGGATGCTTGTTCCATGTACAAACTGACCATTGAAGGCCTGCATAAAAGCTATGGCGATCATGAGGTGCTCAAAGGCGTTTCGCTCAAGGCCAACACCGGCGACGTTATCAGCCTGATCGGCGCCAGCGGCTCGGGCAAAAGTACCTTTCTGCGTTGCATCAACTTTCTCGAACAACCCAACGACGGTGGCATGAGCCTTGACGGCCAGGCAATCCGCATGGTCAAGGATCGCCACGGCATGCACGTCGCCGATCCCGACGAATTGCAACGGATCCGCACCCGCCTGGCCATGGTGTTCCAGCACTTCAACCTGTGGAGCCACATGACCGTGCTGGAAAACATCACCATGGCGCCACGCCGGGTGCTGGGCTGCAGCAAGCAGGAAGCCGAAGACCGTGCCCGCCGCTACCTGGACAAGGTTGGCCTGCCTGCGCGAGTGGCCGATCAGTACCCGGCGTTCCTTTCCGGCGGCCAGCAGCAGCGCGTGGCGATTGCCCGGGCATTGGCCATGGAGCCGGAAGTCATGCTGTTCGACGAACCGACCTCGGCGCTGGACCCTGAGTTGGTAGGCGAAGTGCTTAAAGTGATCCAGGGCCTGGCCGAAGAAGGCCGGACAATGATCATGGTCACCCACGAAATGAGCTTCGCACGCAAAGTGTCGAGCCAGGTGTTGTTTCTGCACCAGGGCCTGGTAGAGGAAGAAGGCGCGCCGGAAGCCGTGCTGGGCAATCCGAAGAGTGAACGGCTCAAGCAATTCCTGAGCGGCAACCTCAAGTAATCGCCAAACCCCTGTAGGAGCGAAGCTTGCTCGCGAAGGTGTGTCAGTCGACACAACGGTGCCTGACCTACCTTCGCGAGCTAGCTTCGCTCCTACAGTGTTCGGTGTTGATCAAGACACATAAGGCAACGCGATTAAACTTGTCCCTCTGCGCCGCGGTCACTGAAAGAACACTTTCAGAGCGCACACCGCTAGCATGGGAAGCTCCCCCGACTACGCAAAACAATGGTTCACCGCTCGCGGCTGGAAGCCGTTCGCCTTTCAGAAACAGGTGTGGGCCGCGGTAAAACAGGGGCAGTCCGGATTGCTGCACGCCAGCACCGGGGCTGGTAAAACCTACGCGGTCTGGTTTGCTGCGCTCAATCGCTTCGCCCGCTACTCCCCTCCTGTTGAAACACCACGCAAACGCAAACCTGTTGCCGAAACGCTGACCGTATTGTGGATAACCCCGATGCGTGCCTTGGCCGCTGACACTGCTCGCGCACTGGAAGCGCCGTTGCATGACTTGCAGATCCCGTGGAGTGTCAGCCTGCGCACCGGCGATACCAGCAGCAGTGAACGGGCGCGACAACGCCGCCGCTTGCCGACGACCCTCATCACCACACCGGAAAGCCTGACCCTGATGCTCGCCCGTGCCGACGCGCAAACGGCGCTTTCGACCTTGCGCATGGTGGTTGTCGATGAATGGCACGAACTGCTGGGCAACAAGCGTGGCGTGCAATTGCAGCTGGCCCTTGCACGCTTGCGCCGTTGGCACCGCGAACTGATCGTCTGGGGCGTTTCCGCGACGTTGGGTAATCAATCCCACGCCGAGCAAGTGTTGATCCCACAGGGTGGCGGCATCAGCGTTCAAGGCCAGACCACCAAGGAGTTGCTGGTCGACACGCTACTACCGCCCACCACCGAACGTTTTCCATGGGCCGGGCACATCGGATTAAAGATGCTGCCGCAGGTCGTCGCCGAGATTGAATCAAGCCCCGGCAGCCTGATATTCACCAACACTCGCGCCCAATCGGAGATCTGGTATCAGGCCTTGCTCGATGCCCGGCCGGATTGGGCCGCACTGATAGCGTTGCACCACAGTTCGTTGTCCCGCGACACCCGTGACTGGGTCGAACGCGCGCTTAAGGAAGGCCAACTCAAAGCGGTGGTATGTACCTCCAGCCTTGACCTGGGTGTCGACTTTCTGCCCGTGGAACGCGTGCTGCAAATTGGTTCGGCCAAGGGTGTGGCGCGGCTGATGCAGCGTGCCGGGCGCTCCGGGCACGCTCCGGGCCGTGTGTCGCGAGTCACGCTGGTTCCCACTCACAGCCTTGAATTGATCGAGGCCGCAGCAGCACAGGACGCCGTGGCGCAACGCCGGATCGAACCGCGCGTATCGCCCGGCAAACCATTGGATGTATTGGTGCAGCACTTGGTAAGCATCGCGCTGGGAGGTGGGTTTGTGCCCGATGAGCTGTACGAAGAAGTGCGCGGAGCTTGGGCTTACCGAGACCTGAGTGCCGCCGACTGGACTTGGGTGCTGGCTTTCGTACGCCACGGCGGGCTTTCTCTGACGGCCTATCCGGATTACCGCCGTGTCGAACCTGATGATCAAGGCGTGTGGCGGGTACCTGACGCACGACTGGCTCGGCGGCATCGCATGAGCATCGGCACCATCGTCAGCGATGCGAGCATCCAGTTGAAATTCTGGAGCAAGGGCGGAGGCGGCAAGCAATTGGGCAGTGTCGAGGAAGGCTTTATCGCGCGCCTCAAGCCTGGTGACGGTTTTCTGTTCGCCGGCCGATTGCTGGAGCTGGTGCGGGTCGAAAACATGACCGCCTATGTCAAACGCAGCACCGTGAAAAAAGCCGCGGTGCCACGCTGGAATGGCGGGCGCATGCCGCTTTCGAATGAACTGGCCGAGGCGGTCGTCGCGCGGTTCTCCGCGGCCGCAGAAGGCCAGTTCGCCGGCCCGGAAATGCAAGCATTGCGTCCGCTGCTGGAGCTGCAGCGAGCGTGGTCCGGATTGCCGACCGAGCACAGTCTGCTGGCCGAAACGCTGAAATCCCGCGAAGGCTGGCACCTTTTCCTCTATCCCTTCGCCGGACGTCAGGTACATCTGGGGCTGGCCAGCCTGCTGGCCTGGCGAGTCAGTCAGCGACTGCCCGTGACATTCTCGATTGCGGTAAACGATTACGGTTTGGAATTGCTCAGCGCCACACCTGTCGATTGGGCGCAGCAACTCGATACCGCGTTACTTAGCCCCGATCATCTTTTAAAGGACGTGCTGGCCAGCCTTAATGCAGGAGAACTCGCTTTGCGCCGTTTCCGGGAAATCGCCCGGATCGCCGGGCTGGTCTTCGCCGGCTACCCCGGCGCGCCAAAAAGCGCCCGTCAGGTTCAGGCCTCCAGCGGTCTGTTCTTCGAAGTATTCAAACAATATGACGCCGACAACCTGTTGCTGGCTCAGGCCGGGGAAGAAGTCCTGCGCGAAGAGCTGGATATTCATCGCCTGGAGCAGACGCTGGAGCGGATCCACCGGATGAAACTGGACCTGCATCCGATCAAACGTCCTACGCCACTCGGATTTCCGCTTTTGGTGGAACGCATGCGAGAGAGCATGAGTTCGGAAAAACTCGCCGACCGCATCAGACGCATGGTCAGCGACCTGGAGAAAACCGCCGAACGGGGAAAGCCTGATGAGCACGGCCTACCCGGTAAGTCTGGCGGGAGAGGAACTCTGGTTGTTGCCGGAAAAAGCCATCTATTGGCCGGCGCTACAAGCGGTGTTGATCGCAGACGTGCATTTCGGCAAGGCCGCCGCTTATCGCAGGCTTGGTCAGCCGGTGCCTCAAGGCACCACTTCACGAAACATTGCCGTGCTGGATGCAATATTGGCGGCCCTGCCTTGCCGCCAGCTGATTTTCCTCGGCGACTTTCTCCACGGGCCGGGCTCCCACGCTATGGCCACGCTGGACGCATTGACCGAATGGCGAGTGCGACACCGTGATTTGCCCATGACCTTGATCCGCGGCAACCACGACAAACGTGCCGGCGATCCGCCATCCACGCTGCATATTCGTGTGCTACCTGAGCCATTGTTGCTCGGACCGTTTGCCTTGCAGCATGAACCCGACCCGCATCCCACTCGCCACGTCCTGGCCGGCCATGTGCATCCGGTCTATCGGCTGCATGGCAGAGGTCGACAGAGTTTGCGGTTGGCGTGCTTCAGGCTGGGGACTGACGTCAGTCTGCTACCGGCTTTCGGCGCATTTACTGGCGGCTATCAGGTCGAACGGGATGAGAGCTGTCGGATTTTTGTCATCGGCGACAATGAAATATGGCCAATCAACGTGTAGGAGCGAGCTCTGCTCGCGAAAAACGTTAACGATGAAAAGGGCTATCTGGATAAACCGCCTTGCCCTTGCGTCCATCGCGAGCAGAGCTCGCTCCTACAGTTAGATCAGACCACAGGTGCGGGAGGCGGCTCATCCGGCAGGGTGGGCTCACCGGGCTCGGTGGGTTGTTCGTTGGGGGTGTCGGGATCAGGCTGACCGGGGATGCCCCCTGCCGTGCTGATCGGTGGGTGTGCCAACAAGGACCAGGCCAGGACGCCAACCTGATTTGGCTCAAGCCTTGCCAGTTCGGCACTTATTCGCGGGTCGATCTTCATACAGCACTCCTGAGCGATGGCCCGATCCGCTTTGCGCGGATCGAAGCAGTACACTCCATAGAGTGTACGCTCGCTCAGGAATTCCCACGGTTTGTCAGACGGATTGACTCAGGTCCGCGGCAGGGTCACGCCACGCTGGCCCTGGTACTTGCCACCACGGTCTTTGTAGGAAACTTCGCATTCTTCATCGGACTCAAGGAACAGCATCTGCGCCACGCCTTCGTTAGCGTAGATTTTTGCCGGCAGGTTGGTGGTGTTCGAGAACTCCAGGGTCACGTGACCCTCCCACTCTGGCTCAAGCGGGGTGACGTTGACGATGATGCCA
Organism: Pseudomonas sp. ERMR1:02; assembly: GCF_002277815.1. Taxonomy (GTDB): domain Bacteria; phylum Pseudomonadota; class Gammaproteobacteria; order Pseudomonadales; family Pseudomonadaceae; genus Aquipseudomonas. The sequence continues at coordinate 79,395 of NZ_NKJI01000012.1, read as the reverse complement.
CAGCGGGCGTAGGTGCTCTTGCCCAGGCAGATGGTCAATACGTTGCGCGGTATACGGAAGTATTCAACGGTGCTGGCCAGGGCGAAGGAGTTCGGCGGGATGATGCAGACGTCGCTGTGGATGTCGACGAAGCTGCCGGCATCGAAATTTTTCGGGTCGACGATGGCCGAATTGATGTTGGTGAACACCTTGAAATGATTAGTGCAACGAACGTCGTAGCCGTAACTCGACACGCCGTAGGAGATTACACGGCTATCGTCGCTGCCGCGCACTTGGCGCTCGACGAACGGCTCGATCATGCCGTGTTCCTGCGCCATGCGGCGAATCCACTTGTCCGATTTGATGCTCATGGCGGGTGTCCTGAATAGCGAGGTGGAAAAAACTGTCCGGCATCTTACCGGGGCGCGCCGCCGGGTTCAAAGCGCTGGGCACAATTCTCGACGACCCGGCGATATTTACGGACCTTCGAAACAATACGGGTGCACCGTCGATCACGAAATCCGAGAAACCTTCGCAAGAAGCATTGGCACGTCCCGGAAAAAGGGTTAAGGTGGCGTCACTGTGTTGCTTGTGTCACTGAGAATCTCTACACGATATGTTGAATTTCGATCCAACCATCTACAAGAATTTTTCCTGCTCTTTGCACTCAGTCTCGGCCAGGGTTCTTCCTGAGTCGCAGTTATCTTTGTTCAAGGAGTTACACCATGTCTAATCGCCAAACCGGTACCGTTAAGTGGTTCAACGATGAAAAAGGCTTCGGCTTCATCACTCCACAATCCGGTGACGACCTGTTCGTTCACTTCAAAGCTATCCAATCCGACGGCTTCAAAAGCCTGAAAGAAGGCCAACAGGTTTCTTTCATCGCTACCCGCGGTCAGAAAGGCATGCAAGCTGAAGAAGTTCAAGTTATCTAACTTGCACTTGCTTTAGTAAAAAGCCCCGCCCTCAAAAGCGGGGCTTTTTTGTGCCTGTGTGTTTTTGCCGAAAGATCGCTTTTGATAGCACTGACGCCTTCGCGGGCAAGCCTCGCTCCTACAGAATCAAGAATTCCATGTAGGAGCGAGGCTTGCCCGCGAAGGCGATCTTTTTCAAGAACGAGAATTACCAGGTCACGCCGAAACCGGCGGTGTATCGGGTCTTGTCCAGATCGGCATCGTCGGTGCCACTGATGATGTCGCGCTCGGCCTTGAGATTCAGCGAAGCCCAGTCGGTCACCTTGTAGCGCAAGCCTATCTCTGAATCCAGCGCATATTCGGCGACGCCCGACAGTGGCTTACCCACCTCGCCGTTGGTGAAGAACTCGACTTTCTTGCCAATCAGGTAGCGGTTGTAATCCCACTTAATCGCCACCGAATAGAAGTTTTCCTTGCCGCCATCGGCAAATTCATAGTCCGTGCGGTTGACCAGCGAACCAAGGGAAAAAGCACCCAGTTCGTCATCCCAGAACTGGTAACCAGGGCCCGTACCCACAGTACGCTGACGGGACAGGTCTTCAACCTTGTCGCGTTTGTAGACCAGACGACCTTGCCAGAACCATTTATCAGTCAGGAAGCGGTCGAGGGAGTACTCTGCCCGCCAATTGTCCGTGGTGACCACGTCATCCTGGAACTCGCGGTTGTATTCACCTTCCGCAGTATGCCGCCAGCGACCATGACGCGCAGTGGTCTTGAAGTGGATGTCGTAATCATCGGTATCTTTGTCGGCCCGCTGGTAGTCCAGAGCAGCGTCAATATTACCCTTCCACACCAGGTCCTCGATCACCGGTTTTGGCTTGAGGATCTGCTGGACACTCGCCAACTCAACAGTCTTGGGTGCCTCGCCATTGGCCAGGATAACCTTGCCGTCTTCTGCGGCGTGCAGCGACTTGGCCTTCTCGCCGGTATAGGCATCTTGCTTGACCAGCAACTCCTGATCGCTCTCCAGGGTTTTGACCTGCTTCCAGTCTATCGGCACCGCACCGGCATACTCGGTTTGGACCAGCAACTTGCCACCATCGAACAGGATAATTTTGCCACTCAGCTTGTCGCCGTTCTTCAACCAAACGGTATCGGCAAGCAAGGGAGAGGAGACACTGACGACAGCGAGGCACAGCAGAGTTCTGGACAACATAAGCAAAACAGACTCAAGTTTGCGAAAAAAGTCGGCATTATCCGTAGGAATAAGGCCCTAGCAAGGACTGACATGACTATTTCTAACGAGTTCATTTCTCAACGCGCCATCCAGGATTACTCTACAGACGGTACTGTGATTTTTTCAGGAACATTTTCCCAGGAACACCCGGACGTGAACGACCCCCCCGCTGATTCCGACAGTGCGGCACAAATCCGACGCACGGCGCTCTACTTGACCCTCGCGCAAGTACCCGAGGGCAAGGTAGTGAGTTACGGCCAATTGGCCGAGCTTGCCGGCCTGGGCCGCGCCGCCCGCTGGGTTGGACGAACATTGAGCCAACTGCCCGGCGACAGTAAATTACCTTGGCACCGCGTACTGGGTGCCGGCGGACGTATCAGCCTGCCCGAGGGCAGCCCATCCGGGGACGAACAACGCGCGCGATTGCGCATGGAGGGGATCAGTATCCTGAACAATTGTGTTGATATTCGGCGCCATGGCTGGCGCCCGGTAGAGCACAGCGGTTAGAGTGCGCGCTTTGTTTCCGTATTTCTTGAGGCAGACTCCAGCCCATGCCCCGTAAAACCTGGCGCGCCGCGCTTGCTGCCTATGCCAGCCCTTCGACGCTTGTACTGTTGCTGCTGGGTTTCGCCGCCGGCCTTCCCTACATGCTGGTGTTCTCGACACTTTCGGTCTGGTTGCGCGAAGCCGGTGTGGCTCGCGAAACCATTGGCTATGCAAGCCTGATCGGTCTGGCCTATGCCTTCAAATGGGTCTGGTCACCGCTGCTCGACCAATGGCGCCTGCCGTTGCTCGGCAAGCTGGGCCGCCGACGCTCCTGGCTGGTACTGTCCCAGGCACTGGTGATCCTCGGCCTGATCGGGATGGGCTTCTGCGATCCGCAAAAGCATCTGTCCTGGCTGATCGCCATTGCTGTGATCGTCGCTTTCGCTTCGGCAACGCAGGATATTGCGGTAGACGCCTACCGCCTGGAAATTGCCGAAGACAATCGACAGGCAGCCCTGGCCGCCAGTTACATGTCCGGCTATCGAATCGCTGCGCTGCTGGCGACTGCTGGCGCTCTGTATTTTGCTGAAGGTTTCGGCTCTACCGGGTTTAACTACCAACATTCTGCATGGGCCGGCACTTACATATTGTTCGGAGTGCTGATGGTCCCAGTGCTTCTGACCAGCCTGTTCATGCGCGAACCGCCGGTTCCGCTGCGCACACAACTGCAGGCCGGACGCTACAGCTTCGTGCATCAGCTGGCGTCAGTGTTCGTACTGATCGTGCTGCTGGTTTCCGTACCGGCCATGTTCACCCAGCTCTACAACACCGACTTCGCCAGCGTGCTGTTCCAGGGCGTGAGCTTGCTTGATCTGCTGCTGGAAGACCGCGCGTTCCTGCGGGCGATCCTCTACACCACGCTCACCGCCCTGTGCCTGTCGGCCATCGGCCGTCGCGGCCTGGCACCGGTGCTGACACCGGTCAATGACTTCATTCTGCGTTATCGCTGGCAAGCGCTGTTGCTGCTCGGGCTGATCGCCACCTATCGGATGTCCGATACGGTCATGGGCGTTATGGCCAACGTGTTCTACATCGACCAGGGCTTCACCAAGGACCAGATCGCCAGCGTCAGCAAAATCTTTGGCTTGATCATGACCCTGGTCGGCGCCGGCATGGGTGGTCTGCTGATTGTGCGTTTCGGCATCCTGCCAATCCTTTTCATAGGCGGCGTTGCATCGGCAGCCACCAACCTGCTGTTCCTGATGCTGGCGGACATGGGCCCCAACCTGAAGATGCTGATTGTTACCATCTCACTGGATAACTTCAGTTCGGGCATGGCGACCTCGGCATTCGTTGCTTACCTGTCTAGCCTGACCAACCTCAAGTTTTCCGCCACCCAATACGCCCTGCTCAGCTCGATCATGCTTTTGCTGCCGCGCCTGATTGGCGGTTATTCCGGGGTGATGGTGGAAAAATTTGGCTATCACAACTTCTTCCTGATCACTGCCCTGCTGGGCGTTCCGACCTTGCTGCTGATCGCCTTGCACTGGTTCCAGGAGAGCCGCCGCGAAGGTCCGACACCAACGCCGGAACCTGTACCGACCCAGGTCGCGGAAGAATCGTAGGAAACATTTGCATGAGGGCCGAACGATTCCCGCCCTCGTGCCACACCACCGACCGCACGCCTGTACGACAGCGGATCTCGCCCGTACAATGCTCCGTCATTTCTCGTCATCAGCAATCGATAACGGCCAACCATGCGCACCAGTCAATTTTTGCTCGCCACACAGAAAGAAACGCCTTCCGACGCGGTCGTGATCAGCCATCAGCTGATGCTGCGCGCTGGCATGATCCGCAAACTCGCCTCGGGCCTGTACACCTGGCTGCCGATGGGCTTGCGAGTCATGCGCAAGGTCGAAGCCGTCGTTCGCGAAGAAATGAACGCCGCCGGCTCGCTCGAGGTGTTGATGCCGAGCACTCAACCGGCTGAGCTGTGGCAGGAGTCCGGTCGCTGGGAAGAGTACGGCCCTGAATTGCTGCGCTTCAAGGATCGCCACGGTCGCGATTTCTGCGCCGGCCCAACCCACGAAGAAGTCATCACCGATCTGATGCGCAACGAGCTGAGCAGCTACAAACAGCTGCCGATCAGCCTGTACCAGATCCAGACCAAATTCCGTGATGAAATCCGTCCACGCTTCGGCTTGATGCGCGGCCGCGAATTCATCATGAAGGACGCCTATTCGTTCCACGCTGATCAGCCTTCGCTGCAGGTCACTTACGACCGCATGCACCAGGCGTACTGCAACGTGTTCACCCGCCTGGGCCTGAAGTTCCGCCCGGTTGAAGCCGACAACGGTTCCATTGGCGGCGCCGGTTCCCACGAGTTCCACGTACTGGCCGAATCCGGCGAAGACGATATCGTCTTCAGCAACGGTTCCGACTACGCCGCGAACATCGAGAAAGCCGAAGCCGTGCCGCGCGAAACCTCCCGCGCCGCGCCAACTGAAGAGCTGCGCCTGATCGACACACCGAACGCCAAGACCATCGCGCAACTGGTCGAAGGCTTCAACCTGCCGATCGAGAAGACCATCAAGACTCTGGTGGTTCACGCTGAAGAGGCAGGCAAACTGATTGCCCTGATCATCCGTGGCGACCACGAGCTGAACGAAATCAAGGCCGCCAACCAGCCTGGCGTCGCCAGCCCGCTGGTCATGGCTTCGGAAGCCGAACTGCGCGATGCCATTGGCGCCGGCGCCGGCTCCCTCGGCCCGCTGAACCTGCCACTGCCGATCATCATCGACCGCTCCGTCGAACTGATGAGCGACTTCGGTATCGGTGCCAACATCGACGACAAGCACTACTTCGGCGTGAACTGGGAACGCGATCTGCCGGTTCCGACCGTTGCCGACCTGCGTAACGTGGTCAGCGGCGACCCAAGCCCGGATGGCAAGGGCACCCTGGAAATCAAGCGTGGTATCGAAGTCGGGCACATCTTCCAGCTGGGCAACAAGTACAGCAAGGCGATGAAGTGCGAAGTGCTGGGCGAGAACGGTAAGCCGGTCACCCTGGAGATGGGCTGCTACGGCATCGGCGTTTCCCGCGTGGTCGCGGCCGCCATCGAGCAGAACAACGACGAGAAAGGGATTATCTGGAGTGACACCCTGGCGCCATTCCAGATCGCCCTGGTACCACTGCGCTACGAAACCGACCTGGTTCGCGAAGCCACCGACAAGCTGTATGCAGAACTGACTGCTGCCGGTTTCGAAGTACTGCTGGACGACCGCGACAAGAAAACCAGCCCGGGCATCAAGTTCGCGGACATGGAGCTGATCGGCATTCCTCACCGGATCGTGGTCAGTGACCGCGGCCTTGCCGATGGCAACCTGGAATACAAGAGCCGTACCGAGGCCGAGCCGCAAGCGCTGCCGGTCGCCGAAGTACTGTCGTTCCTTCAGGCCCGTATCCGCCGCTGAAACCAGATAGAGACGTCATGTTCAAGCGAAACACCTTAGGCCTCGGTGGTGCCGCCCTGTGCGGTACCCTGCTGGTCAGCGGCTGTGCCAATCACATGTCACAACGCAGCGAGCACGAGGAACGTGTCGAGCGCAAATTGCTCGCTCACCACCTGCAGATCGATGTTGGTGAGCCCAAGGTGCTTGAGCTGCCGCAACGCCGGGTGAAAATCCACGAGCAGAAGACTTTCGAGGTCACCGAGTTCGAAGTCACGCGTAATTATGATCGCTACACGCCGTATCAACCCTGGCGGGAGATCTACGAGATCCCGCTGGGCGCGGTGGCGGTGGTGGCCGGTATCGGCGCCAATGTGGTCAACATCTTCGCCTTGGGCAACCTGCCAGACAGCGTGACTAAAGACTGGTTCAGCTATGGTTTTGCCGGGCTCAACCCATTCATGAACGTGCAATCTCACGGTCGTGCACAGCAGAACCTGGCCGGAATTGAGGAAGTCCAGCGCGACAAACGCACTGAATACTCGAGCCTGCCGTGGAGCGAGCGTCCGGTAGAGGTCAAGGCTGGCAAGGAAACCTTCGAGCTGAGCACCGACAAAAACGGCGTCTTGCGCCTGAATCTGTTGGACAGCCCGTTTGCTGAACACGACCTGAGCCATCTGGGCAAACTGGAGATCAGTGTCGAGGACGCCAAGGATGATGTTCACACCGACTCGTCCCTGGCGCTGAGCAACACCTTGCGCGGCAAGCTGCTTGAAGCCCACGGCCTGATTTACGACGACCTCGAAGACGATGAAGTGAGCCAGTGGGTACACCGGGTCAAACGGCTGTCGGAACTGGGTCTTGAAGAAGAAGCCAGCGAACTGGAACAAAGTCTGATCGAACTGACCCGCAACGATCCGGAACTGCAAACCGAATTCCTCAAATCCTTGACCAAGGATGCCGGGCGGTTGGTGGCGGATCCGGGGCCGAATTAAAAGCTTCGCGGGCAAGCCTCGCTCCTACAACACCAGTAGGAGCGAGGCTTGCCCGCGAAGACGATCTGACATTCACCACTGCATCACTAAACCTCTACCGCTCAAACAACTCCATCTGCTCAAACCCGCCCCGCAAATCCTCCAACCTCACTCCCACGCCCAACAGCCGTACCGGTTTGCCGCCTCGATTGAAGGCCTGGGTCAGCAACAACTGATAACTGCCCAAATCCCGCCCTGCCCCGGCCTGCTCCAGCGTGGTCTGGGTGAAATCATGAAACTTCACTTTAACGAACGGCTTTCCCGGCCTGTAGCTACTGTCGATTCGCGCCATGCGCCCGGCCAGGGTTTCCAGCAGCTCGGGTAATTTATCCAGGCAGCTCACCAGGTCCGGCAGGTCGACGTCGTAAGTGTTTTCGACACTGATCGACTGCCGGCGATTGTCGTTATGCACCTGACGATCATCAATCCCACGGGCCAGACTCCAGAGTCGCTCGCCAAAGCTGCCGAATTCGCGCACCAGGGCCAATTTGTCCCACTCGCGTAATTGCGCGCAATCAACGATGCCGAGCTTGCCCAATTTGTCGGCGGTAACTTTGCCTACCCCGTGCAGCTTGCTCACCGGCAGGCCACTGACAAAGTCCTCCACCTGATCCGGCGTAATGACGAACAAGCCGTTGGGTTTTTTCCAGTCGCTGGCGATCTTGGCGAGAAACTTATTCGGCGCTACGCCTGCCGAGACGGTGATATGCAACTGATTCGACACCCGCCGGCGGATGTCCTGGGCGATGCGCGTGGCGCTGCCGCCGAAATGCGCACTGTCCGACACATCAAGGTAGGCCTCGTCGAGGGAAAGGGGCTCGATGATGTCGGTGTAATCGCGAAAGATCGTATGAATTTCCTTTGACGCTTCTCTATAAGCATCCATACGCGGCTTGACGATGATCAGGTCCGGGCACAGCTTCAACGCATGTCCGGAAGACATCGCCGAACGCACCCCATACGCCCGAGCCTCATAATTGCAGGTAGCGATCACTCCACGCCGGTCCGCCGCCCCACCTACTGCCAGGGGCTTCGCGGCCAGACGCGGGTCGTCACGCATCTCGATGGCAGCGTAGAAGCAGTCACAATCGACGTGGATGATTTTTCGCTGGGTCATATCAACGCGGTGTTCATGTGAAAAAATGGCGGCTTGCCGTGTCGGATAATCAGTATCTCACCGACACCTGTATATAGCACCAGTAGTATGAATATTCTTGGACGGCTGTAGGAAAGCGGCGGGGGAATTTATTTTCTCAATCAAAAGTCACTCGCCAATAGAGCTTAGAGCCTTGCCACGCCTGCCTCTCAGGCCAACCAGCATTCGCGCTAGCAAGCTAAGCAATTGAACCTGAAGAGGTTTTATCGATATTTGCGGTTGACACCCTGTCGATCCTCTGTAGAATGCCGACACACAGACGCGGGATGGAGCAGTCTGGTAGCTCGTCGGGCTCATAACCCGAAGGTCGTCGGTTCAAATCCGGCTCCCGCAACCAAACATCAAAAAAGGCTACTCGAAAGAGTGGCCTTTTTTGTGCGCGCTTGTTTTTTTTTTGCAAAGACAGCCGTTCATCTGAACGGTGCTGGAATGAGAATTCGTTCAGATTCCGAAACTTAAACCAATACTACGACCCGTTTGCTGCGCTTTTACATTTATTTGACCTGGTTCGAGATTAACGGTTGACACGCCGGTGATACTCTATAGAATGCCGCCACACAGACGCGGGATGGAGCAGTCTGGTAGCTCGTCGGGCTCATAACCCGAAGGTCGTCGGTTCAAATCCGGCTCCCGCAACCAAACATCAAAAAAGGCTACTCGAAAGAGTGGCCTTTTTTGTATCTGTAGAAAAAGCCCTTTCGCAACAATGATCTGTCACTGTGTGGTGAGCCGTTGGGGGTCACCAACGCGCCGAGTTCAGACTATGCTCAATCGCAGACCCAGCCCTCTACGACTGAGGACACCCCGTCGCCGACTTACAGTGGCAGGCGTTATTATTTGTGATTATTTTTTTCTACAGGGATTGGTAACTTGGCTGGATACCTCCATCCTGTCGCGCACAATGCAAGAGGTGATTGATGCGCGCCAACTCGTCTGACTCTCAAGACACCGTTACAGCAACACAACCGATCAAGGCTGAGCGGTTGCGCTTGCTTGATCGCGTCAGCAAATACCGTCAGCCCATAGGCCTGGCGGTCACGCTGCTGCTGTTTGCGATCGCGCTGATTGCCTGTCGCCATCTACTGAGCGAACTCGATCTGGATGCGCTGCACGATTCGATCCTTGAGGTTCCCAAACCTGCTTTGCTCGGTGCGCTGGGCGCGACCGTGGCAGGTTTCATCATTTTGCTGGGTTACGAATGGTCAGCCAGTCGCTACGCCGGAGTGAACCTGGCTCCGCGAACCCTGGCGCTGGGCGGCTTCACCGCTTTCGCCATTGGAAATGCCATCGGTCTTTCGATGCTGTCGGGTGGCTCGGTTCGCTACCGTCTATATGCACGTCACGGTCTGGGGGCCGCTGAGGTCGCCCATATGACGCTGTTCGCCAGCCTCTCGCTGGGCTGTGCCCTGCCGCCGCTCGCCGCGCTGGCAACGCTCAGCAACCTGCCTGGCGCCTCTGCTGCCCTGGGGCTCTCCGAAACGTTGCTGGGCGCTATCGCAGCCGCCGTGCTGTTGCTGTTTGCCGTGCTGGCTGTAGGCATCTATCGCCGTCGCCTGCCGGAACAACCTTATGTCGACAACTTGCTGGTCAAAGTCGGTCGTCGCACTTTGCGCCTGCCAGGGCGCCGCCTGACTTTCCTGCAACTGGTGATCACCGCGCTGGACGTGGCTGCCGCCGCAACCGTGCTCTATCTGTTGTTGCCGGAAGCGCCACCCTTCGGTGCATTTCTCCTGGTTTATCTGCTGGCCCTGGCCGCGGGCGTGCTAAGCCATGTACCGGGCGGTGTCGGGGTGTTCGAAGCGATTTTGCTCGCTGCGTTCTCCGACACCCTCGGCGCCGCGCCACTGGCCGCTGCACTTCTGCTCTATCGTTTGATCTACGTGGTCCTGCCGTTGTTGGTGGCGTGCTTGCTGCTGCTGATCAACGAAGGTCAGCGCCTGTTTCAGACGCGCCAGACCTTGCGTGCAGCCTCCGGCCTGGCCGGTCCGATACTGTCGGTGCTGGTGTTCCTGTCCGGTGTGGTGCTGTTGTTCTCGGGGCAACACCGGAAATCGACACCCGTCTTGAACACATCGGCTTTCTGATCCCGCACCGACTGGTCGATGCCTCGCACTTTGGTGCCAGCCTGATCGGCGTGCTGTGCCTGCTGCTGGCCCAGGGCCTGCGTCGCCGACTGTCGGCGGCGTGGATGCTGACCACCATTCTGTTGCTGGTCGGCGCCCTGCTCTCCTTGCTCAAGGGCTTCGACTGGGAGGAAGCCAGCCTGATGGTCCTGACCGCAAGCCTGCTGGGGTTTTCCGCCGCTCGTTCTATCGCCCCAGCCGCCTGACCGAACTGCCGTTTTCGCCGCTGTACCTGGTAGCCAGCCTGTGCGTACTGGGTGCTTCGATGTGGTTGCTGCTGTTCGCCTATCAGGATGTTCCTTACAGCCATCAGCTCTGGTGGCAGTTCACCCTCGACGCCGATGCCCCCCGTGGCTTGCGTTCGTTACTGGGTGCTGCGGTGCTGCTGGTGGTGGTATCCCTGACCTGGCTGCTGCGTACCGCGCGCCCGGTGATCCACCTGCCGACACCCGATGAACTGGAGCGCGCGAGCAGGATCCTCATGGCTTCGGCGCAACCGGATGGCGGCCTTGCCCTGACCGGTGACAAGGCGCTGCTGTTTCACCCCAACGATGAGGCGTTCCTGATGTACGCCCGCCGTGGTCGCAGTCTCGTGGCGCTGTATGACCCGATCGGTCCGGGCCAGCAACGGGCGGAAATGATCTGGCAGTTCCGTGACCTGTGCGACATCCATCACGCCCGCCCCGTGTTCTATCAGGTACGCGCGGAGAATCTGCCGTACTACATGGACATCGGCCTGACCGCGATCAAGCTGGGTGAAGAAGCCCGGGTCGATCTCATGCGCTTTGATCTCGAAGCCAAGGGCAAAGAGATGAAAGACCTGCGCTACACCTGGAACCGTGGTACCCGCGATGGCTTGTCGCTTGAGATCTTCGAGCCCGGCCAGGCGCCGATGGATGAGCTCAAGGTGATTTCCGACGCCTGGCTGACCGGCAAGAATGTGCGCGAGAAAGGCTTCTCCCTCGGCCGCTTCAGTGATGACTACCTCAAGCATTTCCGCATTGCGGTAATCCGTTTCGAAGGGCGTCCAGTGGCATTCGCCAACCTGCTCGAGACCTACAGCCATGATCTGGCCAGCCTCGACCTGATGCGCGCGCACCCGGACGCCCCCAAGCTGACCATGGAGTTCATGATGGTCGGCCTGATTCAACATTATAAAAATCATGGGTACGCGCGCTTCAGCCTGGGCATGGTGCCATTGTCGGGGTTGCAACCCCGTCGCGGCGCACCACTAACCCAGCGCCTGGGCTCGATGGTGTTCCGCCGTGGTGAGCAGCTCTACAACTTCCAAGGCTTGCGCCGCTTCAAAGACAAATTCCAGCCTGACTGGGAACCCCGTTATATGGCCGTGCCCGCCGGACTCGATCCGCTGGTTGCCCTGGCCGATACTGCTGCCCTGATTGCGGGCGGCTTGACTGGATTGGTGAAACGCTGATGATTCAACGCTCCTTGCGCTACGTACTAGGCACGCTGGTTGTGCTGGCCCTGATTCTCGGTGGTGGCTACTGGTACCTGAAACGCCCGGCTCCGGAACCGACCCTCGTACAGCTGACCCCGGCCGACGGCGCCGCGATGACCCGCGTCATTCCCGGCAACACGCCACGCGCCCAGGTCCTGGTGGCGGTCAACGAAGACCAGAAACTCAGTGATAAGCAATTGCTGACGCTGAGTCGCAGCGGTTCGGCGCAGATCGTTCAGGTGATCCTGCCCAAGGACTGCCTGCTGCAAAGCCGTGCCCTGCAATCGGGCCTGAGAGAACTCAAAGGCCCGGCGACCCTGGTCAGCGGCATCGGCCCGGGCGCCGTGCTGGCGTGGCGCTGGTTGTCCGAGCAGAAAGATGACAAGTCCCACGCCGTTTCGGTCGACCTGGCCCTGGAAAAACCCGGCTGCACCCACCTGCTGCCGAAAAGCGCCGCCCACGGCCACTGGCTGGTGGCGTGGAACGATAACCCGGACGACACCAGTGCCGGGTTCGTCCGCGACCAACCCAATGCCGAAACCAGCATCAGCGACTACGACATCAACCTGCCGCAAGTGCTGAACAATGAACTGCGCAAGATCCTTGTCGGTGGCGACAAAGCCGCGGGCGGCCTGCAGATTCCGGTGGTCGAAGTGCCAGCGGGCCAGGCCAAGGACACCGTCACGCTGTTCCTGTCCGGTGATGGCGGCTGGCGCGACCTGGATCGCGATGTTGCGGGCGAAATGGCCAAGATCGGCTATCCGGTGGTCGGTATCGACACCCTGCGCTACTACTGGCAGCACAAGAGCCCTGAACAAAGCGCACTGGACCTGGCTGAGCTGATGCAGCACTACCGGCAGAAATGGGGCACCAAGCGCTTCATCCTGACCGGTTACTCGTTCGGCGCCGACGTCCTGCCGGCGATCTACAACCGCCTGGCCGAATCGGAACAGCAACGCGTCGACGCAATCATCCTGCTGGCCTTCGCCCGCACCGGCAGCTTCGAAATCGAAGTCGAAGGCTGGCTCGGCAACGCCGGCAAGGAAGCCGCCACCGGCCCGGAGATGGCCAAGCTGCCGGCCGCAAAAGTGGTGTGCATCTACGGCGAAGAAGAAGTCGACGAAAGCGGCTGCACCGACAAGAGCGCCGTGGGCGAAGCCATCAAATTGCCTGGCGGTCACCACTTCGACGAGAACTACCCGAAACTGGCCCAGCGGTTGGTGGATGTGATCGAGAAGCGTCAAGCCAAAGAGACGGACGCTCAAGAGTGATTTGAGCCTCGCTCGAAAAAAGCCCCCGCAGCCTTTTGGTTGCGGGGCTTTTTCATTTGTACTCAAGTAATCCACACGCCGCAAATTCCTGTGGGAGCGGGCTTGCCCGCGATAGCGGTATGTCTGCCACATCAATGTCGGATCTGCCGCCGTCATCGCGGGCAAGCCCGCTCCCACAGGGATCTTCATCGGATGGGGATCAATTGCCAGGCAATAAAAAGCCCCCGCTACCAAAAGATACCGGGGGCTTTTTGACGAGAATTACATCTCCACCTGCGTCCCCAACTCAATCACCCGGTTCAGCGGCAGATTGAAGAAGCGCAGATTGCCGTTGGCGTTCTGCAACATGAAGGCGAACAGCGCCTCGCGCCAGCGGGACATGCCTTCGAGTTTGGAGGCGATGACCGTCTCGCGACTGAGGAAGTACGTGGTGCGCATCGGGCTGAAATTCAGCTCATCGAGATGACACAGTTTCAGCGCCTGCGGCACGTCCGGCTCGTCGGTGAAGCCGAAATGCAGGATCACCCGGAAGAAACCTTCGCCGTAGGAATCGACCTCGAAGCGCCGATTAGGCGGCACCCGCGGGATGTCTTCGTACACAACCGTCAACAGCACTACCTGCTCGTGCAGCACCTGGTTATGCAGCAGGTTATGCAACAGCGCGTGAGGCACCGCGTCCGGTCGCGCGGTCAGGAACACGGCCGTGCCCTGTACTCGATGCGGCGGTTGCACAGCGATACTGCTGATGAAAATCGGCAGCGGCAGTCCACCCTCGTCCAAACGATCCACGAGCAATTGCTTGCCGCGCTTCCAGGTGGTCATCAGCACAAATAATGCAAGACCGGCGATTACCGGAAATGCCCCGCCCTGCACGATTTTCGGCACGTTGGCGGCGAAATACAAACCATCGACCAAAAGGAAACCAAACAACAGCGGCACCGCCAGGATCGGTGGCCACTTCCACAACAGCAATACCACTGCCGCCACAAGAATGGTGGTCATCAGCATCGTGCCAGTCACCGCCACGCCGTAGGCCGAAGCCAGGGCATTTGAAGATTCGAACCCGATCACCAGCAAAATCACGCCGACCATCAACGCCCAGTTCACTGCACCAATGTAGATCTGACCCTGCTCGGCACTGGAGGTGTGGCGGATGTGCATGCGCGGGATGTAACCCAGCTGGATCGCCTGACGGGTCAAAGAGAACGCCCCGGAAATCACTGCTTGCGAAGCAATCACCGTGGCCATGGTCGACAGGCCGACCAGCGGAATCAAAGCCCAGTTTGGCGCCAGCAGATAAAACGGGTTGCGAGCTGCCTCGGGTCACCAAGCAACAGTGCGCCCTGGCCGAAGTAGTTCAGCACCAGCGCCGGCAGCACCAGGATGAACCACGCACGGGCAATCGGCTTACGGCCGAAGTGCCCCATGTCGGCATACAGCGCTTCGGCACCGGTCAATGCCAGCACCACTGCGCCAAGGATCGCCACGCCCATGCCCGGATGCACGATGAAGAAGCGCACGCCCCAAACCGGATTCACCGCTTGCAACACTTCCGGATGCTGCATGATGCCGTAGACGCCCAGCGCCCCGAGCACCAGAAACCAGGTCACCATGATCGGTCCGAACAGGATGCCGATACGCGCGGTACCATGACTCTGGATCAGAAACAGGGCGACCAGCACCACCAGAGATATCGGCACCACCCAATGGTCGATGCCATCGAATGCCAGCCCCAGACCTTCAATGGCCGACAGCACGGAAATCGCCGGGGTGATCATGCTGTCGCCATAGAACAGCGCCGCCCCGATCAACCCGCAAACCACCAGAAAGGTGCGCAACCTGGCATGACCCGCCGCCGCCCGCCGGGCCAGCGCGGTCAAAGCCATGATCCCGCCTTCGCCCTGGTTGTCGGCGCGCAGCACGAACATCATGTACTTGATCGACACGACCCAGATCAGTGACCAGAAGATCAGCGCCAGAATCCCCAACACGCCGTCATGGTTCACCGGCACGCCATAGCCACCGGAGAACACTTCTTTGAGGGTGTACAACGGGCTCGTGCCGATATCGCCATAAACCACCCCGACCGCCGCGACCAGCATGCCGATCGGCTTTGCCGTCGAATGCCCGGCGCCCGCCGCATGACTACTTGCCTGACCCATCCAACACTCCTGATTCCCAGACCGGCTTCTTCGAACGAAGCACTATGCTTTGTGATGCAGCATGCGCTGTTTTACCTGTTGTTACAGACGTTTTATTGACTGTAAAAAATTGGTAAAGCCCAACGGCGCGAAGCATAGCGCAGCACTCGTCGTATTTCCCTGCATAAAGCTGGTCAAGTGAACGTCTCATCGCTAGAATTGCGCACTTTTTGATCAGAGACGCAAATAAGCGTCCGTCTGTCGCCTTGCCGTTGTCGGCTGGAGGCGTCACAAATACCGAGGTTAGACATGTCCACCACTCCTGCGCCGGCCAATCCAAAGGTTGGCTTCGTATCCCTGGGTTGCCCCAAAGCACTGGTCGACTCCGAGCGAATCCTGACCCAGCTGCGTATGGAGGGCTATGACGTTGTGTCCACTTATCAGGACGCCGATGTCGTGGTGGTCAACACTTGCGGCTTCATCGATTCGGCCAAGGCCGAGTCCCTGGAAGTGATCGGCGAAGCCATCAAGGAAAACGGCAAGGTCATCGTGACCGGCTGCATGGGCGTCGAAGAAGGCAACATCCGCAAAGTGCACCCAAGCGTACTGGCCGTTACCGGCCCGCAGCAATACGAGCAAGTGGTCAACGCCGTGCACGAAGTCGTGCCGCCGCGTCAGGATCACAACCCGCTGATTGACCTGGTGCCGCCGCAAGGGATCAAGTTGACCCCGCGCCACTACGCCTACCTGAAGATTTCCGAAGGCTGCAACCACAGCTGCAGCTTCTGCATCATCCCGTCGATGCGCGGCAAACTGGTCAGCCGTCCGGTGGGCGATGTGCTCGACGAGGCCCAGCGCCTGGTCAAGTCCGGCGTCAAGGAGCTGTTGGTGATCTCCCAGGACACCAGCGCCTACGGTGTCGACGTGAAATACCGCACAGGCTTCTGGAACGGCGCGCCGGTAAAAACCCGCATGACGGAACTCTGTGAGGCCCTGAGCACCCTTGGTGTCTGGGTGCGCCTGCACTACGTTTACCCATACCCGCACGTCGACGAGCTGATCCCGCTGATGGCCGCCGGCAAGATCCTGCCGTACCTGGACATCCCGTTCCAGCACGCCAGCCCGAAAGTGCTGAAGTCGATGAAACGCCCTGCGTTCGAAGACAAGACCCTGGCGCGCATCAAGAACTGGCGCGAGATCTGCCCGGACCTGATCATTCGTTCGACCTTCATCGTCGGTTTCCCCGGCGAAACCGAAGAAGACTTCCAGTACCTGCTGAACTGGCTGACCGAAGCCCAGCTCGACCGCGTCGGCTGCTTCCAGTACTCGCCGGTTGAAGGCGCACCCGCCAATGATCTGGATCTGGAAGTAGTACCCGATGACGTCAAGCAGGACCGTTGGGAGCGCTTCATGGCGCACCAGCAGGCCATCAGCTCGGCGCGCCTGCAAATGCGCATCGGCCGCGAAATCGAAGTGCTGGTCGATGAAGTCGACGAGCAAGGCGCGGTCGGCCGTTGCTTCTTCGATGCCCCGGAAATCGACGGCAACGTGTTCATCGACAACGCCAGCAACCTCAAGCCAGGCGACAAGGTCTGGTGCAAAGTGACCGACGCTGACGAATACGATCTCTGGGCCGAACAGATCTAAACAAAAAAAACATGAAAAGCCCCGCTCTCTTGACGAGATGCGGGCTTTTTTACGGCTATCGTTTTGTGGGAGAAGGAACTCGCAAACTTGAGAGCGACGGCGATTAACATAGGGAGCAGCCGGCCATGCGCCAACATTCGGTCATCCACACACCGAAACTCAGCGACTACGAGGAACTGACACGTGTCTGGGAAGCGTCAGTGCGCGCTACCCATGACTTTCTGCCAGAGAGCTACATCGAACTACTGAAGAACCTGGTGCTGACCCGCTATCTCGACGCGGTGATGCTGATCTGCACAAAAGACTCACGCCAGCGCATCACCGGGTTCGCCGGCGTCGCAGCGGGCAAAATCGAAATGCTCTTCATCGACCCGGCGCATCGCGGCCAGGGCCTGGGCAAGCAGTTGTTGCGCTATGCCATGGAACACCTGAATGCCGACGAGCTGGACGTCAACGAACAGAACCCGCAAGCCCTGGGGTTTTACTTCAAACAGGGGTTCGAGGTGATCGGTCGCTCGGAAGTCGATGGTATGGGCCAGCCGTATCCGTTGCTGCATATGCGCCTGCGTCAAAACCGGCAAAATTCCCAACATGGCTGACACAACACAGAATAACTGTAGGAGCTGGCTTGCCAGCGAAGGCGGCCGGTTGATCGCTGCAAGACTCTCAGGCCTGCTCGCTGGCAAGCCAGCTCCTACACGAATTGCCACGCGGCGCAAAAGGTTCCGGGATTAACCGGCGCCAGGCAGGTACAATGCCCACCCCTTTTTTCGTTACGGCCCTGTCATGACTGACCCGATTCGACTCTCCAAACGCCTCATCGAACTCGTCGGCTGCTCCCGTCGAGAGGCTGAGCTGTTCATCGAGGGCGGCTGGGTCACCGTCGACGGCGAAGTCATCGATGAGCCGCAGTTCAAGGTCGGCACCCAGAAAGTCGAACTCGACAAGGACGCCAAGGCGACCGCGCCGGAACCGGTGACCATCCTGCTCAACGTGCCCGCCGGCATGGACGCGGACAGCGCCATGGCAACCCTCAGCGCCGAGACCCTGAGCGAAGAACACCGCTACGGCAAACGCCCACTCAAGGGCCACTTCCAGCGCCTGACCGCCAGCACCGACCTGCAGGCCAATGCCAGCGGTTTGCTGGTATTCACTCAGGACTGGAAGATCTTGCGCAAGCTCACCGCCGATGCCAGCAAGATCGAGCAGGAGTACGTGGTCGAGGTCGAAGGCAACATGGTCGAGCATGGCCTCAACCGTTTGCAGCACGGCCTGACCTACAAAGGCAAGGAACTGCCACCGGTCAAGGCCAGCTGGCAGAACGAAAACCGTCTGCGCTTCGCCATGAAGAACCCGCAACCGGGGGTGATCGCCCTGTTCTGCCAAGCCGTCGGCCTTAAGGTCGTGGCCATCCGCCGCATTCGTATCGGCGGCGTGTCCATCGGCAAAGTGCCCCTGGGGCAATGGCGCTACCTGTCCGGCAAAGAGAAGTTCTAAGACTTTTCACGTCGCCACATATTTCGGCGCCGCTGTTGTGCGGCGCCCACTGCTGAATATCAGGACTGCTCACATGATTCATAACGACGTACTGCGCAGCGTGCGCTACATGCTCGACATCAGCGACAAGAAAGTCATCGAGATCATCAAGCTCGGCGGCATGGACGTGAGCCTGGCAGACCTTTTGACGTACCTCGACAAGAAAGAGGAAGACGAGGAAGGCTTCGTTCGTTGCCCGGACGAGGTCATGGCGCACTTCCTCGATGGTCTGGTGACCTTCAAACGTGGCAAGGACGAAAGTCGTCCGCCAATGCCCATCGAAGTGCCGGTGACCAATAACATCATCCTGAAAAAACTGCGCGTGGCCTTCGAACTGAAAGAAGACGACATGCACGCGATCCTCAAGGCCGCCGAGTTCCCGGTGTCCAAGCCTGAGCTGAGCGCACTGTTCCGCAAGTTTGGCCACACCAACTACCGCCCGTGCGGCGACCAGTTGCTGCGCAACTTCCTCAAGGGCCTGACCCTGCGCGTACGCCCGCAGTAAATCGCCCCCGAATCTTGAGCTGCCACCGCCCCTGTAGGAGCACAGCTTGCTGGCGAAGGCGATCTTCAAAACGCCATCGCCAGCAAGCTGTGCTCCTACAGGGGCGGTAGCAGTTCAAGGCTGCATAGCCCCCATTGCGCGCAAAAATAGTGGTTACGCTTCCGGCGGCTGACGACTAGGGTGTAAAGACCCTCAGTTCTCAGGATTCGCCATGCATCCCTATTTTTCCCTGCGAGACCGCACCGCTCTAGTGACTGGCGGCACCCGTGGTATCGGCAAAATGATCGCCAAGGCCTATGTCGAGGCTGGTGCCACCGTGTACGTCTGCGCCCGTGACGCCGAAGCCTGCCAGCACGCCTACGGACCAAGCAAAGCGGCGCTGCATCAGCTTTCGCGGATTCTGGCGCGGGAACTGATGAGCCAGCACATCAACGTCAATGTGATCGCGCCCGGGCGCTTTCCGAGCAAGATGACGCAGCACATCGGCAAGGATGAGCAGGCGTTGGCGCAGGATACGGCATTGATTCCGATGAAGCGCTGGGGCCGCGAGGAGGAAATGGCGGCATTGGCGATCAGTCTGGCGAGCACGGCCGTGGCGTACATGACCGGGAATATCATTCCGTTGGATGGTGGCTTTAGCCTCTGAGATCGGCGGTGACGCCTTCGCGAGCAAGCCCGCTCCCACACTTAATCTTTGTCGGACACAAGATTGTGTTCGCTGAAGATCAAATGTGGGAGCGGGCTTGCTCGCGAAAGGGCCGTCATAGGCACCACTGAACACAGGTCGATCGGGTTATCATGCCCGCCTCTTCCCCGCCTCGACCCAAACCATGACCTACAGCGTCTCCCCCATCGGCTTCGTACGCTCCTGTTTCAAGGAGAAGTTCGCCATCCCGCGCCAACCGCAACTGGCTCCGGCCGCGCGCGGTGTACTGGAACTGGTGGCGCCCTTCGATCAAGGCGATGCGGTGCAGGGCCTGGAGCAGGTCAGCCATGTCTGGTTGCTGTTCCTGTTTCATCAAGCCCTGGAAGAAAAGCCACGACTGAAAGTCCGCCCACCGCGCCTGGGTGGCAACAAGTCCATGGGCGTGTTTGCCACCCGCGCCACCCACCGCCCCAACGGCATTGGCCAGTCAGTGGTCAAACTGGACAAGGTGGAGGCCGATCGCCTGTGGATATCCGGCATTGACCTGCTGGACGGCACGCCGATTCTCGACATAAAACCCTACGTGCCCTATGCCGATATCGTCGATAACGCCTCCAACAGCATCGCCAGCGCCGCGCCGCAACTGATTCCTGTGCAGTGGACCGATAGCGCCCTGCAACAGGCTCACGGGCACGCTCAACGCCTTGCAGAACCCTTGGTCGAGTTGATCGAGCAATGTCTGGCGCAAGATCCACGCCCGGCATACCAGACACCGGCGCCCGAACGGGAATATGGCGCGCAATTCTGGGATCTGGATGTGCGTTGGCACTATCCGACGCCGGATTCGATCCGAATCCTTGAAGTCATTCCGGCGAAGGTGTAAACACCAGAAACAAAAAAGCCCGCTCTACCTTCTCAGGCAACGCGGGCTTTTGTAGGAGCTGGCTTGCCAGCGATGGTCGTAAACGATGACGCGTGCTCACCGGGAAAACGCGGTGAATTCAAATCCATCGCTGGCAAGCCAGCTCCTATGTATGGACTCGCCCCACTGTCTACCCGCTTTTGAAAAACCGCCGCCCCGTTGCATCTATGTATTAGGCCTATTCGAGGAAGCCGTCTTCGGCTTCTGGCCAAAATTGGAAGAGCTCGTGGTATGCCGATTACAGTCAGGCCTCGAAGGCCAGTAGGAGCTAAGGCATCAATCCACGCCGGTCTTACCTGGGGTCAATTTTTTTTCAGCAAAGGGCCGGACAGTTAGTACCTCGGTGGCAGAACTCTGTCGCTCAGTGGCTCATCGTCGCTTGCTGGCCATCACCAGCCTGGCGACGATAAGTCTGGTCATTCTGGAGAAGCACCCAGACGATTCGCAGGTTGCGGTTGGCTAGCCTGACCGCAGCCTCCTTACGACCCAGCCGGCTCATCCAGCGCAACAAGCGGCGGTCATCGGGTTGCTGGGAATCAGGTCGTAGTTGTTGCAGCACCGCATGGGCTCCCTGGATCATCAGGCTGCGTAAATACACATCGCCTCGCTTGGTCATGTCCCCCAGCCGGACCGTTTGCCCGCTGCTGTACTGGTCAGGCACCATGCCAAAGTACGCGGCAAACTTGCGGGCATTGGGAAATCGCTCAGGCTTGGTTTCCTTGGCCACCAGTGCCGTGGCAGTGACTGGGCCGATGCCGCGCACAGTCATCAGTCGCTTCGCCGTCATGTCGGCGTTGGCGGCCACTTCCAGGCGCCCCGTCAGCACGCTGATGCGTTCGCCCAAATGGCGCCACTCGGCCAACAGTTCGTCGATCAGTTCACGCAGCAGGCCCGGCACCGGCTGGGTGGCATCTTCCAGTACCCGCGGAATTTTCTGACTGATCGCCACATCGCCCTGCGCCAAGGCCACGCCGTGCTCGAGCAGCAGGCCGCGCATCTGATTACTCACCGCCGTGCGTCGACGCACATAGCCTTGGCGGGCGCGATGCAACGCCTGCATTGCCAGCGCCGCAACGCTTTTGACCGGCACTGCGCAGATCTTTTCATCGCGACCAGCCCGCAGAATCGCCAGCGCATCGTTGCGATCATTCTTAGGCCCGCTGCGATGTGTGGCCACCAAACCGGCTGGAAGAATCCGCGCCAGATTGCCTTGGTCTTGCAGCTGCCGGGCCCAGGCTTGAGCCCCCGGGCCGGTCTCCATCAGCACCACGACATGAGGCGGCAACTGGCGGAGAAACTCATAAAACGCCTCGCGCGACTTGATCCGCTGCTCGTAGTGCACCTGGCCGAGGACGTCTTCACCGGCGACCTGAAAGACCTGCTTGGCCAGATCGACCGCCACGGTTGTGCAGGCCGACAAATCGGAAGAAGACACGGATTGATCAATCGAAGTATGCTTTTTCATGGACTCGCCCTCGCTGTCGTTGGCTGTTTAGACTGCCACCGTGGCGCATTGACGCCTCGGCTTGGGCGAGTCCATCCAATTACAGGTGACCTGCGGTCACTTCTCGACGAACGCACGCTCGATCAGGTAATCACCCGGCTCGCGCATCCGCGGCGAGACTTTCAGGCCGAAGCTGTTCAGCACTTCGCTGGTTTCGTCGAGCATGCTCGGGCTGCCGCACAACATGGCGCGGTCGTCCTGCGGGTTGATCGGTGGCAGGCCGATGTCGCTGAACAGCTTGCCGCTGCGCATCAGGTCGGTCAGACGACCTTCGTTCTCGAACGGTTCGCGGGTCACGGTCGGGTAGTAGATCAACTTGTCACGCAGGGCGTCGCCGAAGAACTCGTTCTGCGGCAGGTGCTCGGTGATGAACTCGCGATAGGCAACTTCGTTGACGTAACGCACGCCGTGGCACAGGATCACTTTTTCGAAACGCTCGTAGGTTTCCGGATCCTGGATGACGCTCATGAAAGGCGCCAGGCCGGTACCGGTGCTGAGCAGGTACAAATGTTTGCCAGGCTTCAGGTCATCCAGCACCAGCGTGCCGGTAGGCTTCTTGCTGATGATGATCTCGTCGCCTTCCTTCAGATGCTGCAGCTGGGAAGTCAGCGGACCATCAGGCACCTTGATGCTGAAAAATTCGAGATGCTCTTCCCAGTTCGGGCTGGCAATCGAGTAAGCGCGCATAAGCGGGCGGCCATTGGGTTGTTGCAGGCCGATCATCACGAACTGACCGTTCTCGAAGCGCAGGCCCGGATCACGGGTGCACTTGAAGCTGAACAGAGTGTCGTTCCAGTGGTGAACACTGAGGACACGCTCGTGGTTCATGTTGCTCATGTACAGGGACTCCTGGGGATTTGTCTACGCATCACTGCACTAAATGACCGGTGCGCAATTGCATCGCATTCTAATAGCAGAGACAATATCTGTTAAATGGATTATTAAGATAAGGGTTATCGGTTATATCGATATGCGATTTACTCTCCGTCAACTTCAAGTATTCGTCGCCGTTGCCCAGCAGGAAAGCGTGTCCCGTGCTGCGGGCTTGCTCAACCTTTCGCAATCAGCGGCGAGCACGTCGGTCACCGAACTGGAGCGCCAGTCCAGCTGCCAGCTGTTCGACCGCGCCGGTAAACGGCTGAGCCTTAACGCCCTCGGCAAACAGCTGCTTCCGCAAGCGGTGGCGGTGCTCGATCAGGCCAAGGAAATCGAAGACCTGCTCAATGGCAAATCCGGTTTCGGCTCACTGGCGGTGGGCGCAACCCTGACCATCGGCAATTACCTGGCAACCCTGCTGATCGGCGGTTTCATGCAGCGCCACCCGGAAAGCCAGGTCAAGCTCCATGTGCAGAACACCGCCAATATCGTGCAACAGGTGGCCCACTACGAAATTGATCTGGGTCTAATCGAAGGCGACTGCAGCCACCCGGACATCGAAGTGCAGAGCTGGGTCGAAGATGAGTTGGTGGTGTTTTGCGCGCCACAGCATCCGCTGGCCAAACGCGGCACCGCGACCATGGACGAACTGAGCCATGAAGCCTGGATTCTGCGCGAACAAGGCTCGGGGACACGGCTGACGTTCGATCAGGCCATGCGTCATCACCGCAGCGCGCTGAACATCCGACTGGAACTGGAGCACACCGAAGCGATCAAGCGCGCGGTGGAGTCTGGTCTGGGGATTGGCTGTATCTCGCGGCTGGCACTGCGGGACGCATTCCGCCGAGGCAGCCTGGTGCCGGTAGAGACACCGGATCTGGACCTCGCGCGGCAGTTCTACTTCATCTGGCACAAACAGAAGTACCAGACGTCGGCGATGCGCGAGTTCCTCGATCTGTGCCGCGCTTTCACCGCTGGGGTCCAGCGCAGCGACGAGATCGTACTGCCGACAATCGCCTAAAGCAGAATCACTGCCCACACCAACGCGATCATGGTCAACGCCACCAGTTGCGCGGCGCTTCCCATGTCCTTGGCGTTTTTTGATAGCGGGTGCCGCTCAAGGGAAATGCGGTCGATGGCCGCTTCTACTGCCGAGTTAAGCAACTCGACAATCAGGGCCAACAAGCAGACTGCAATCAGCAGCGCCTGCTCGACACGACTGACGTTCAGGAAGAACGACAAGGGGATCAGAATGACGTTGAGCAAAACCAGCTGGCGGAAAGCTGCTTCACCGGTAAAGGCTGCGCGCAGGCCATCAAAGGAATAGCCAGAGGCATTAAGGATGCGTTTCAGGCCGGTCTGGCCTTTGAAAGGGGACATAGTGTAGGCAACTGACCAAAAAGGAGTGGAAAAACTAGATTAACCCAAGTCAAAAAAGCGTGAAGACGCCAGCCCTCAATGGCTCGAAATTGACTCAAGTTGTTGCAGGAGCAGCGCTGCCTGGGTACGGGTTCGCACATTCAGTTTACGGAAAATTGCGGTCACGTGGGCCTTGATGGTCGCTTCGGAAACACTCAATTCGTAGGCAATCTGTTTGTTCAGCAAACCCTCGCAGACCATCGTCAACACCCGGAACTGCTGCGGGGTCAGGCTGGCAAGTCCTTCACTGGCCGCTTTGGCCTCGCCGGAAACGCTGACCGCTTCGAATGCTTGCGGTGGCCAGTACACATCGCCATCAAGTACCGCACGCACGGCCTTCTGGATCACGCTCAGGTCGCTGGACTTGGGAATAAAGCCGCTGGCGCCGAATTCACGGGACTTGACCATCACCGAGGCTTCTTCCTGGGCGGAGACCATTACCACCGGAATCTGCGGGTACTGGCCGCGCAAAAGCACCAGCCCGGAAAAACCGTATGCCCCCGGCATGTTTAAATCGAGCAGCACCAGATCCCAGTCGGACTTTTCTGTCAGGCGGGTTTCCAGCTCGGCAATGCTCGCCACTTCCACCAGACGGACATTCGGGCCAAGGCCAAGGGTCAACGCTTGATGCAAGGCGGAACGAAAAAGCGGGTGATCATCGGCAATCAGGATTTCGTATGTGGCCATTTTTCAAATGATCCTGTTTTTCAAACAACTCGAGGTACAGCCACGGAGCTGCACCTACGGGGCACGTTCAACGCCAATACGTGAGTATTCACGTAGCTATTTACGTAGCTATTCACATAAGAAGACGGCGTATCAAACTTCGGCCGCGCCCTGATCGGCGCCAAGCATGCCCAGCGAAGCCAGGGGGTCAAGCCACGTGGCCACTACAGTTCTTTGCAGTATGGACAACAATCAGCAGATAACAGAGGCAGTATTCTGTACAAATGGCAGCAACTCGGCATGTGCGGGTGTTTCAACGTTCATTTCAAGTTGTCGTTTAGCGCCGAGATAATGTTGGCTGAACACATCGAAATAGGCATCCAGTGCCGACGCCGCCTGCACATCGCCCGCCAGATCAAGGCACAGCGCCGCGACTTCCGCGGTGCACAGGTGTTCGCTGCGGGTAGATCGACGCAATTGATAGCGAGAGAGTTTTTCAGGCAGCAGGCTAAGGATCGGCAATGCGTCAAAATAAGGGCTTTTGCGGAATATCTTGCGGGCTTCGGTCCAGGTCGCGTCCAGCAAAATGAACAGCGGTCGCCTGGCGCTATCAAGCGCCACACTGTGGGTCACCCGCTCAGGCTCGACATATTCGCCCGGAAATACCAGATAGGGTTGCCATTGCGGATCGGACAACAACGCCAGCAACTGCTGATCAATTTCGGTCCGCGACCAGATGAACGCGTAGTTATCGCGCACCACATCGGCGATCAGCCAGCCGGTATTGCTTGGCTTGAACACCTCCTTGCTGGTCATGATCAGGCACACCCCGGATCGGGTCTCGACCTGCGGACGCCAAGCGCACAGACAATGGCTCTCGATCACACGGCAGGCACGGCAACGGGTTGCGCGCCAGCCTCGGGCCTGAATCGGCTTGATACCTTCGTCTTCGCGTTGATCGCGCAGGCGGGCTACGGCATTGGGGGCATGGTTCATCGTGGGCAACACCGGCAAACAGGGAAACTCGACACGAATAGCACTCAGGGCAATAAAGACCGGCAGTTTACCAGAGCGGCCGGCGCAAGCCTGTACCGTCCAGACAGGCTCCCCTATAATTCGCCGCCACTGAACGCACAGTCACGTGACAGGTCGAACCACCAGTCACTGAACCAGGAGAGTTTCATGCTGCGCCTTATCGTTCCCACCGCTGCCATTCTGCTGGCGTCGTCCTTCAACGCTCAGGCTGCGTCCCTGAGTGAGCAGAATCTGAACAGAGAGCTGCGAAATGTCGCCGAACAAAGCAGCGTCGGCACGCCACGGGCGATCAACGAAGACATTCTTGACCAAGGCTACACCGCCGAAGGCAACGTGCTGATCAACCACCTGAGCGTGCAGAGCAGCCACGCGCAGAAGATGCGCGAAGATCCGAAAGCGGTGTACTTCCAGCTGGGTGCCTCCGTATGCAGAAACGAAGGGTTTCGCAAGCTGATGAAGAAGGGCGCGGTCATGCGTTACGACTTTACCGAGGTCAAAACCAATCGCCCAGTCGGCTCAGCAAGCTTCCAGGAATCGGATTGCCCGAAAGTCACACCGGCGAAGAAGAAGTAACTATCTGGATTTGGCGCGCCGCTGTTCATCCTCGGCGCGCAGATCTGCCAACAGTGCCTGCAAGTAACGCGAGCGCCGATCTGCTCCCTCCAGTCGTCGGCAGCACTCCTCTTCGAGACTCAAATGATTGGTCTCGGCTGATGACTTCAGCAATCGATACAGTTGCGTATCGATCTCTATTTCCAGAATGACTCTGGCCATGACTCCCGCCTCCTTGCACCTCGCTCTTATGGAGCGATAAATCCTTCTACCGCTTGTACCGTGCGCCCTGCCTTTGACGCAAAGCTGTCGTATGACACCTGTAACTTAGTAAATCAGAGTACAGAACACCCGGCACAAGTTCAGACGGGCGGTGAAATCACTTTGCAAATCATCAATAAGCGGTTGCCATGAAAAAAATTGCGGCGCAATGATCAAGGCAGCGCAAATCACTGTAAGGGTCTAAATTTCAGTGTATCCACGTTAACTTTTCAGGGCAGGAAAGGGGCTGCCCGTTACGCTTGTGTTGTGCGAACGTTTCTTTCATCCAAGGGAAAAACAGAGCCTGTATGGATGACCCGATGACCATTCGGGTCAAGTGGATCGCCCAGGCATGGGCTTGGGCAGACAGCGACACATGAAGTGTCGTGGCGTCGACGAATGCGTTGTCGAAGCCGAGGGTTCTGTGCAGAAGGAGAAGTTGAATGCCTTACCAACCGAATGACCTCCTGAGCCGTCATTTTCAAGAAAGCGGCCACGACCTCATCAGCAAGGTCGAAGAACAACTCAATCTGATTTCACCCAACAGCCCGAACATACCCATCTACCGCGACATGATCCTGACCGTGCTGCGCATGGCCCAGGAAGACCACAATCGCTGGAATGCCAAGATCACCCTTCAAGCCCTGCGCGAACTGGAGCACGCGTTTCGGGTGCTGGAACAGTTCAAGGGCCGACGCAAAGTCACCGTGTTCGGCTCGGCCCGCACACCGATAGAACATCCGCTGTACGCGCTGGCCCGGGAGCTCGGTGCCGCGCTGGCACGCTCGGACATGATGGTCATCACCGGTGCCGGTGGCGGGATCATGGCTGCAGCCCACGAAGGTGCCGGCCTGACACACAGTCTGGGCTTCAACATCACCTTGCCCTTCGAGCAGCACGCCAATCCCACCGTCAACGGCACAACCAACCTGCTGCCCTTCCACTTCTTCTTCACCCGCAAGCTGTTCTTCGTCAAGGAGGCCGATGCACTGGTGCTGTGTCCTGGCGGCTTCGGCACCCTGGATGAAGCGCTGGAGGTGCTGACACTGATCCAGACCGGCAAAAGCCCGCTGGTGCCGGTAGTGCTACTGGACGCGCCGGGTGGCAGGTTCTGGCAAGGGGCGCTGGACTTCATCCACCAGCAACTGGAGGAAAATCGTTATATCCTGCCTACCGACATGAAACTGGTGAGACTGGTCTACAGCGCCGAGGAAGCCGTCGAACACATCAACCAGTTTTACAGCAACTTCCACTCCAGCCGCTGGCTCAAGCATCAGTTCGTGATTCGCATGAACCACAAGCTCAGTGACCGGGCACTCGAACAGATGCAGGAGGCATTCGCGGACCTGTGCCTGAGCGATCATTTTCACCAGCATGCATATAGCGGCGAAGAGCACGATGAAGCGCAGTTCAGCCATTTGGCTCGACTGGCCTTCAACTTCAACGCCCGTGACCATGGCCGGTTGCGAGAGCTGGTGGATTACATCAACCTGCCGGAAAACTGGGCGCAACCCAAGCCTCAGGCACAGCAACGCACGCGGGAACCCTCAAAGGTTACTTGAGGCAAAAAAAACGGCCCGCTATCGAAATAGCGAGCCGTTTCAGTCAATCGTCCATCCCTCGGCCACTGAACAAGCGGCTGATCATTTCCATGGAATATCCCCGATATGCCAGGAACCTGCCTTGCTTGGCGCGTTCCCGTGCTTCTATCGGGAGTTGCCCGGAGAACTTGCGCCGCCAGGTGTCTTCCAGCTGTACCTGCCAGTCGATCCCGCTCTCGCGCAAGGCGAGATCGATATCGCTACGCTGCAGACCGCGCTGGCTCAACTCTTCGCGAATGCGCAAAGGGCCATAACCGGAACGGGAACGGTAGGAAACGAAGCTTTCGAGGTAACGGGATTCGGAGAGCAAGCCCTCTTCTGTCAATCGGTCGAGTGCTACTTCGATCATTTCGGGGAGAGCGCCGCGCTGACGCAGTTTACGCGTCAGCTCGACTCGACCGTGCTCGCGTCGCGCGAGCAGGTCCATTGCGGTTCGCCGCACCGCGACGAGTGTATCGAGTACGGCGGTCGTCATCGGAGCAATCAGATATCAGCGTCAGCCAAATCGTCTTCGGTCTCTTTGACGGCAGAGGCCTTGGAGTCCGCGATCACTGACGGAGTCAGCAACTTGTCACGCAGCTGCTTCTCCAGCGTTGCGGCGATTTCCGGGTTGTCCGCCAGGAACTTGGCTGAGTTGGCCTTGCCCTGACCGATCTTGGTGCCGTTGTAGGCATACCAGGCACCGGATTTCTCGACGAAGCCGTGCAGAACGCCCAGGTCAATCATCTCGCCATTGAGGTAGATGCCCTTGCCATAAAGAATCTGGAACTCTGCCTGACGGAAAGGCGAAGCTACCTTGTTCTTCACAACCTTGACGCGGGTTTCGCTGCCGACGACTTCATCACCTTCTTTCACCGCGCCAGTACGGCGGATGTCCAGACGAACCGATGCGTAGAACTTCAGCGCGTTACCACCAGTGGTGGTTTCCGGGCTGCCGAACATCACACCGATTTTCATACGGATCTGGTTGATGAAGATCACCAGGCAGTTGGCGTTCTTGATGTTACCGGTGATTTTACGCAGCGCCTGGGACATCAATCGGGCTTGCAGGCCCACGTGCATGTCACCCATTTCGCCTTCGATTTCAGCCTTTGGCACCAGAGCCGCCACGGAGTCGACGATGATCACGTCAACCGCGTTGGAACGCACCAGCATGTCGGTGATTTCCAGGGCTTGCTCGCCGGTGTCCGGCTGGGATACCAGCAGGTCGTCGACGTTGACGCCCAGCTTGCCGGCGTATTCAGGGTCAAGGGCGTGTTCGGCATCGACGAATGCGCAGGTCGCGCCGGCTTTTTGAGCCTGGGCGATCACGGACAATGTCAGAGTGGTTTTACCGGAAGACTCAGGACCGTAGATTTCAACAATACGGCCTTTTGGCAGACCGCCAATGCCCAGTGCGATGTCCAGACCCAGAGAGCCAGTGGAGATGGCCGGAATCGCCTGACGGTCCTGATCGCCCATACGCATGACGGCACCCTTGCCGAATTGACGTTCGATCTGACCCAGGGCCGCAGCCAAGGCTTTCTTCTTGTTGTCGTCCATTAAAGTCCTCACGTAATCAATAAGGCCTGACGGCCAACACCTGTATAAGTAGACAGTATTATTCCACAGCGGTTGAGGATCGCCTACCCCTCATTTGCGATTTCTGCCGCGGCATGGCGCAGCAGCCCCTCTAGCGCGGCCTTCACCGTTTGTCGGCGGACCTCGTCGCGGTCACCGGGAAAGTGCTGCAACTCGCTGAACACCCGCTCACCCACGCCCCAGGCCAGCCACACCGTACCTACCGGTTTGCTCGGCGAACCACCGTCCGGCCCAGCCACGCCACTGACCGCCACGGCAAAAAACGCACGACTTTTGTCCTGGGCGCCTCTAGCCATCGCCTCGACCACCTCACGACTGACCGCCCCCACCGTGGTAAACAACTCCACAGGTACATTCAACTGCAGGTTCTTCTGTAGATTGGAGTAAGTGACATAGCCGGCCTCGAACCACGCCGAACTGCCGGGGATACGGGTAATTGCCTCGGCGATCCCGCCACCGGTACAGGACTCCGCCGTGGAGACATGGGCGTTGAGAATCTGCAAGTGCCTGCCAAGGTCAGCGGCCAGCTGGGTGATTACTTTCACGGTCATCTCCTGTTGAGGCGGAATGAGACCTACCGTACACGAGCGCATCACGCTTGCAAGTTACAGGGTCGATCAAGATGTTAGCGGATGATAGGCCTGACAGGCCTGCAGGCAATCCACCCACTGTCGCCCGCATCGGTGATGGCAATAATTCGTGGAGCACCGCTGAAATCAGACCGAAGACCGGCATAACACTGCCCTCGCCCGCGCCCAGAGCTGCAAGCGATCCTGCAGTCCATTCAGACCGCCATTGATGCGACGGGTAATGCTGTTGAACTGATCGCGATCAGCCAGTTCATTGAGACCGTTGCACTCCCAGAACCACGCCGCAGACTCAGCGGCCCACTGCGGTTGCTCCAGCAGTTCAGGCGATTCAAGTAGACGCTCGTCGCCAAACAGCCCGAGGCTGCATTGGCGATAGTTGTGGCGACCAGTTACCTGAATCAGACCCCGACCACGATACCGTTGCCCATCGCCATCAGGCTCCGGCGTGTTGCCCAGACGTGCAGCAAGCGTACCGGTATCATATTTGCTTACGTATTGATCGCTGCCTAGTTCACGAACGTATCGCAACTGCCCCGACTCATGGCCGACCTGCGCGAGGAACGCAGCAATACGCATGGGCGTATTGATGGCGCGGTTCGCCATGGAGTCGTTGAGAACAGAAATGAAAACGCCCGCTTGGGAGCGGGCGTCTGGAAAGATCTTGCGTAACTGCTGCTCGGTAAGATGCATCGCTCACTCCAACAATTAACGGATATAACTCACAGGCTTGGGTCTGCGGCGCAAAGGCCTCCAATGGCTCGACAACCCGGTTCCACCGGAGATTACAGGCCCTATCAGCAAGGGTGGCGTCTTCAATTGTTGCGCAGTGTTATGTCGTCGAACCCAGTGAAAGAATTTCCAGCAACGCTTGCTGTTTGCACGTCATGTCACGCCTCCTTGGGTGATTAGTGAGCGTTGTGTATATGTGTGTACGTGATTCTTATTGAGCCGCTTCGTTGGGCGGTACGAATCAAGAGCATGCATATACGCATAGACAGCCATGCATAAACGCATTTTCATCGCGCAACAAAATGCATCAGCGCATTAAAAGTCCGTGTACGACGACTCTATGGGTTTTTGGCAGGCGAAAAAAACCGCCTGCGGGCGGGTTTTATCTGACACCGAGGGAGGTTAACGGGCGTACATGCCCCACCAGAAGACGTGACCGAGGATGACGATTTGCTCTTCCTGCATTTCCTGGAAGCTGTAGTCCTCATCCGGGTGTTCATCGCGGTTGAAACTGCGCAGACGAATTCCGGTAGGCAGGCGATAAAGTTGTTTAACCCTCAACTGGCCGTTGTGGTTGATTGCATAAAGGTCGCCATCAATGATGTCGCCAATCCCGCATTTGCCGGCATTGACCCCGACCGTGGCACCGTCGCGCAGTACCGGCAACATACTGTTGCCACGCACGGTCACGCATTTTGCCTGGTCGAACTGCACACCGTTATGACGCAAGCTTCGCTTGCCGAAGCGCAGGCTAGAGCGCTCACTCTCTTCGATGACGAATCTTCCTGATCCCGCAGCCAATTCAACCTCGCGAAGAAAGGGGACCGACACCTCGTCGTCATCGACTGGCCTATCGTCGTCCCACAAACTTATGTCCTTGAGTTCCGAATGCGACTCATCACGCCTGGTATTGGCAACCGGCGCGACATCCGCGCGGCCGCGCAACTGATCGGTGCTCACGGCGAAGTACTCGGCGATCTTCGAAATGTGTTTATCCGAAGGATCGACGATCTTCCCGCCGAGAATCCGCGAGAGAGTGGATTGAGGCACGCCGGTGCGACGGTGAAGCTCCGTGGGGGAGATCCCGTGCTGATCGAGCAGCGCTCTCAAGACGGTAGAAACATTGCGTTTTTGCATAACGCGCACAGTGCTTGTTCTCTTTACAGAAAACAAATGCTGATTCGCATAATCAGCATAAACGGGCCACGCGGCGTTCATGCCTGCGTCCGGCAGACCGCCCATGTTAATCTTGCGCCCATCGCGGAAAAGCCGGGCCGATGCCCCACCTTTGTCCCACAACTTTCAACGAGTTTTCCGATCCCCAATGAATAAAGCCGTTTCCGACCTGTCTTCCCACACGCCGATGATGCAGCAGTACTGGCGTCTGAAGAACCAGCACCCAGACCAGTTGATGTTCTATCGCATGGGTGACTTCTACGAGATCTTCTATGAGGACGCGAAGAAGGCCGCCAAGTTGCTGGACATCACTCTCACCGCCCGGGGGCAGTCGGCCGGGCAGGCGATTCCGATGTGCGGGATTCCTTATCACGCCGCCGAAGGTTATCTGGCGAAACTGGTGAAGCTGGGCGAATCGGTGGTGATCTGTGAACAGGTCGGCGACCCGGCCACCAGTAAAGGGCCGGTGGATCGTCAAGTTGTACGGATCATCACGCCGGGTACGGTAAGTGACGAGGCGCTGCTGGATGAACGTCGGGATAACTTGATCGCTGCCGTTCTGGGTGATGAACGCCTGTTCGGCCTGGCGGTGCTGGACATCACCAGCGGCAACTTCAGCGTGCTGGAAATCAAGGGCTGGGAAAACCTGCTGGCGGAACTGGAGCGGGTCAATCCGGTGGAACTGCTGATCCCTGATGACTGGCCCAAAGATCTGCCGGCGGAGAAACGTCGTGGGGTCCGTCGCCGTGCGCCGTGGGATTTCGAGCGCGATTCGGCGCTGAAAAGTCTCTGCCAGCAATTTTCGACCCAGGACCTGAAGGGTTTTGGTTGCGAAAATCTGACCTTGGCCATCGGCGCCGCCGGTTGCCTGCTGGCCTATGCAAAAGAAACCCAGCGCACAGCCCTTCCCCACTTGCGCAGCCTGCGCCATGAACGCCTGGACGATACAGTGGTGCTGGACGGCGCAAGCCGGCGCAACCTGGAACTGGACACCAACCTGGCCGGCGGTCGGGACAACACGCTGCAATCGGTGGTCGACCGCTGCCAGACCGCCATGGGCAGCCGTTTGCTGACCCGTTGGCTGAACCGACCTCTACGCGATCTGAAGATTTTGCTGTCACGCCAGACTTCGATCACCTGCCTGCTCGACGGTTACCGTTTCGAAAAGCTGCAACCGCAACTCAAAGAAATTGGCGACATCGAGCGCATTCTCGCCCGGATCGGCCTGCGCAACGCTCGCCCTCGCGATCTCGCACGCCTGCGCGATGCCCTGGGCGCCCTGCCCGAGCTGCAAGTGGCAATGACCGAGCTTGAGGCCCCGCACCTGCAACAACTGGCGACCACCACCAGCACCTATCCGGAACTGGCCGCGCTGCTGGAAAAAGCCATCGTCGACAACCCGCCCGCAGTCATCCGCGATGGCGGCGTGCTGAAGACCGGCTACGACAGTGAACTCGACGAACTGCAGTCGCTCAGCGAGAACGCGGGGCAGTTCCTGATCGATCTCGAAGCCCGCGAAAAGGCCCGCACCGGTCTGTCACACCTGAAAGTCGGCTATAACCGCATCCACGGGTACTTCATCGAGCTGCCGAGCAAGCAAGCCGAATCGGCGCCGGCCGACTATATCCGCCGTCAGACCCTCAAGGGTGCCGAGCGATTTATCACGCCGGAACTCAAGGCCTTCGAAGACAAGGCGTTGTCGGCCAAGAGCCGTGCCCTGGCTCGAGAGAAGATGCTCTACGAAGCGCTGCTCGAAGACCTCATCGCGCAATTGCCGCCGCTGCAAGACACCGCCGCGGCACTGGCCGAACTCGACGTCTTGAGCAACCTGGCCGAGCGCGCGCTGAACCTCGACTTGAACTGCCCGCGTTTCGTTAGCGAGCCGTGCATGCGTATCAGCCAGGGCCGTCACCCGGTGGTTGAACAAGTACTGACCACGCCGTTCGTGGCCAATGACCTGAGCCTCGATGACAATACGCGCATGCTGGTAATCACCGGTCCGAACATGGGCGGTAAGTCCACCTACATGCGCCAGACCGCGCTGATCGTGCTGCTGGCACATATCGGCAGTTTCGTACCGGCGGCCAGCTGTGAATTGTCGCTGGTCGACCGGATCTTCACTCGGATCGGTTCCAGCGATGACCTGGCAGGCGGGCGCTCAACCTTCATGGTCGAAATGAGCGAAACCGCCAACATCCTGCACAACGCGACCGAGCGCAGCCTGGTGCTGATGGATGAAGTCGGACGCGGCACCAGTACTTTCGACGGATTGTCCCTGGCCTGGGCGGCGGCGGAACGACTGGCGCATTTGCGCGCCTACACACTGTTCGCCACCCACTACTTTGAGCTGACGGTACTGCCGGAAGCCCAACCCCTGGTAGCCAACGTGCACCTCAATGCCACTGAGCACAACGAACGCATCGTGTTCCTGCACCACGTGCTGCCGGGGCCTGCCAGCCAGAGCTACGGCTTGGCGGTGGCGCAGTTGGCCGGTGTGCCAAGTGAAGTGATCGTGCGCGCCCGTGAGCATTTGAGCCGCCTGGAAGACACCGCTCTGCCCCATGAAGTGCCCAAGCCGGCCAAAGGCAAAACGGCCGCGCCACAGCAAAGCGACATGTTCGCCAGCCTGCCGCATCCGGTGCTGGATGAACTGGCCAGGCTTGATCTGGACGACATGACGCCGCGTCGTGCGCTCGAAATGCTCTATACACTAAAGACACGGGTCTAACGCATAGCCTTGCAAGCTGTTAGAATCTCGCGCGGTTTGGGATGCTGCTGGCTATAGCCTGGCCTGCAGACTATCGCTCCCGAACCTTGCGACCCCCACGTGAAGGGGCGCAGCAAGCCGCGCCTGAGGAGAAAATTAGAAATGACCTTCGTCGTCACCGACAACTGCATCAAGTGCAAGTACACCGACTGCGTAGAAGTCTGTCCGGTGGACTGCTTTTACGAAGGCCCGAACTTCCTGGTGATTCACCCGGAT
This sequence comes from Pseudomonas sp. ERMR1:02, assembly GCF_002277815.1. Classification (GTDB taxonomy): domain Bacteria; phylum Pseudomonadota; class Gammaproteobacteria; order Pseudomonadales; family Pseudomonadaceae; genus Aquipseudomonas. The sequence goes on along the minus strand of NZ_NKJI01000012.1, from coordinate 43,917 downwards.
GAGTGCATCGACTGCGCACTGTGCGAACCTGAATGCCCTGCCGTGGCCATCTTCTCGGAAGATGAAATCCCTGCAGGCATGGAAAACTTCATCGCATTGAACCTGGAGTTGGCCGAGGTCTGGCCGAACATCACCGAGCGCAAAGATCCTTTGCCCGACTCTGCCGAGTGGGATGGCAAGCCAGGCAAGATCGAACAACTCGAACGCTGATTACCCGCGCGTTCTTGAAAAGGCCCCACAAGGGCCTTTTTGCTTTTCTACAGGCAAAAAAAGGGGCGGTTTGACCCGCCCACATTTTTCCCTATTCCCTGTGTTCCATTTCATCGTCCTGATGAATCGCTTCCTGCGATGTCCTTCCCCTCGTCCTTGAAGGGTGTGTCTGTCCGTCGACACAACCCAGATACTAATGTGATCCTCGCTGAGAGCAACTGCCCTCCCGAGCCAGAACAGCCTGTCACATACTTATAATCTATAAAAATTTAGTTATTTTTCAGTTAGATAGCTATTGTCGCGATAGCCACCGGCAGACTGCCACCCTGTAAAAATAACGAACACTTACGAAAGAGTAAGCTAAGACTTACAGCCCAAGACTACAAACCCGAGAGACATCCGGGTCCCTAATGTAGGAGCGAGCTTGCGAGGGTCGAGAACGGTAACGCGTAAAACGAGATGCCCAGCGGCGCACTTGGTTTTTTCGCGAGCAAGCTCGCTCCTACAGTTTCCATTACTGACCGGCATCAGGTCATGCGGCAGCGTTATAGCGGGCAACAAAAAGCCCCGAATCAGTCGGGGCTTTTTGTTGCTTGCTACACAAGCCTGTTACTGAAACAGCGACTCGCTAGACAGGCCGTTTTTTTCCAGGATCTCCCGAAGACGCTTCAGGCCTTCAACCTGAATCTGTCTGACCCGTTCCCGGGTCAGGCCAATTTCCAGGCCTACGTCTTCAAGGGTGCTGCTCTCGTGACCGCGCAGACCGAAGCGGCGCACAACCACTTCACGCTGCTTGTCGGTCAGCTCCGAGAGCCATTGATCGATGCTCTGAGACAGGTCGTCATCCTGCAACAGTTCGCATGGATCGGTTGGGCGATCGTCGGTAAGGGTGTCCAGCAGGGTTTTATCCGAATCCGGACCCAACGAAACGTCGACCGAAGAAACCCGCTCGTTCAGGCCCAGCATGCGCTTGACCTCTCCCACCGGTTTTTCCAGCAGGTTGGCAATTTCTTCGGGTGAGGGTTCATGGTCGAGTTTTTGCGTCAGCTCCCGTGCGGCCCGCAGATACACGTTGAGCTCTTTGACCACATGGATCGGCAACCGGATGGTCCGGGTCTGATTCATGATCGCACGCTCGATGGTCTGACGAATCCACCAGGTCGCGTAGGTCGAAAAGCGGAAGCCACGCTCAGGATCGAACTTCTCCACCGCCCGGATCAAGCCGAGGTTGCCCTCTTCGATCAGATCGAGCAGCGACAAGCCACGATTGACGTAACGCCGGGCGATTTTCACCACCAGTCGCAGGTTACTTTCAATCATTCGTTTGCGCCCGGCCGGATCGCCACTTTGCGACAGGCGCGCAAAGTGAACTTCTTCTTCGGGGGACAACAGAGGGGAAAAGCCGATTTCATTGAGGTACAGCTGCGTGGCATCGAGCGCCCGCGTGTAGTCAATGTACTTGTGCTGCTTTAACGAAGCGGAGTGTTTGGATTTGGCACGAACGGAAGGTGGAGCCGCCCCTTCTTCATTCGACATCGAATCCGTGTCGATGCTGGTCTCCATCAGGAGAACCTCATCGTCGATGTCAAACTCCGGCACTTCTTTACTGAGAGCCATTGTTATAGTCCTTTGGTGAGTTCGACCTCAAGCTCAAGCGGCGCCTTTATCCTTGGCAACGCTGAAGCCTGTTCCCTCTACGTGACGTGACGGAACAGGCTGGTAGCGATCAACGACGCGGCAGGAATTGCAGCGGATCTACAGGTTTACCTTGGCGGCGAATCTCAAAATGCAGTTTCACCCGGTCTGTACCCGTTGACCCCATTTCGGCAATTGTCTGTCCGACCTTGACCTGCTGCCCCTCCCGAACCAACAGCCTGCGGTTATGTCCGTAGGCACTGACGTAGGTTTCGCTGTGTTTGATGATGACTAATTCGCCGTAGCCCCTTAAGCCACTCCCGGCGTACACCACCGTCCCATCAGACGCAGCTAAAACAGGCTGTCCCAAATCACCCGCGATATCAATTCCTTTATTCAAACTACCGTTTGAAGAGAATTTGCCAATTAAAATGCCATTAGATGGCCACCCCCAGCCGGTCGGGGCTGGGCCCGGAGGAGGCAATGGTGCGGGCTCTGGCTTGTTGGCGACGGACGGTACAACCACTGCCGTACCCGTAGTGGCACCGTCGACCGGACGACGGATAATCGTGGTTTTACTCGAGGAGGATGGTGTGGAATTGGACGAACTCACCACCGCTGTCGGTGTTGAACCGGTGCGACCATCGAAGCGAATCGTCTGACCCGGATGGATCGTGTAGGGCGCAGGAATGTTGTTGCGTGCCGCGAGGGCTTTGTAGTCCCAACCGTACCGGAAGGCGATCGAGAACAGGGTGTCTTTCGGGCGGACGACGTACTGCCCCGTCGTCACTGCCGGGCGCTGGGCGACGGCATTGTTGCGGTCAAGGACGCGAACATCACTGGATTTGTTGCTGGAACAACCGACCAGCAAGGTGCTCATGACAAGGCCAGTCACCAGGCGCTGAAAGCTCGTTTTACCCATACGCTGCGCAATGACTGTGAGACTCACCCGCCGCTCCCTTTTTGATGGCTGAAAATGTGATTTGCCGTGTTCCGGCACGAAATGTCGCAAGTATAACGGGCCGTGAAGGCTTTACCCTTAATGAAGTGAAAAGGCTTCGCGCACACGTTTGCTGCAAGACAAAACAACCCGTTTAACCAATCGACGCCGCTGTAAGACAAAGGCCATCGAAGAGAATTCAGCGCTTTAAAATAAATGCTCAGGCCAGTGGCCCGTTGAGCAATGGAACGAAGCGTACCGCTCCCAAAACACGCCTGGAAAAACCCTGTTCCTCGCGAATGATCAGCATCAATTGTTGCACTTCACCGGACCCGACCGGGATCACCAGACGCCCCCCGGGCGCCAATTGATCGAGCAACGCCTGAGGCACGTCGGTCGCCACCGCCGTCACGATTATGCCGTTGTACGGTGCCAACGCCGGCCAGCCTTCCCATCCATCGCCCCAGCGAAACACCACGTTGCGCAAGTTCAACTCGACCAGGCGTTCCTTGGCCCGGTCCTGCAGCACCTTGATGCGCTCAACCGAAAACACCCGCTCGACCAGTTGCGACAGCACCGCCGTCTGGTAGCCCGAACCCGTGCCGATCTCCATCACCTTGTCCAGAGGACCTGCCTCCAACAGCAACTCGCTCATGCGAGCCACCATATAAGGCTGGGAGATGGTCTGGTTATGTCCGATCGGTAGCGCCGTGTCCTCGTAGGCACGGTGAGCCAGCGCTTCATCGACGAACAGGTGACGCGGTGTGCGGCGGATGACTTCCAGCACCTTGGCGTTGGACACCCCCTCCTCGTACAAACGCTGAATGAGGCGTTCGCGGGTCCGCTGCGAGGTCATGCCGATGCCGCGACGCAGCATATCGTCTTGCTCACGAGACATTAGCGCAGCCCCTCCAGCCAGCCATCGAGACTACTGAAGGCATCATTGAAGGTGCGATCCAGTTGCAATGGAGTAATGGAAACATAGCCCTGCATCACCGCATGAAAGTCGGTGCCCGGGCCGCCGTCTTCAGCGTCCCCCGCCGCAGCGATCCAGTAACCGGCCTTGCCGCGCGGATCGACCACTTTCATTGGTGCTGCCGCGCGGGCGCGATGCCCCAGGCGGGTCAACTGGATACCGCGGATATGATCCAGCGGCAAGTTGGGAATGTTCACGTTGAGTACCGTACGCGGTGGCAGCTCAAGATCAGCGTGGGCTTCGACCAGTTTGCGCGCAAAGTAAGCGGCTGTGGGAAGGTTCTCGACTTGTCGTGAGACCAACGAAAAGGCAAACGAAGGACGCGTCAGGAATCGCCCTTCGAGCGCTGCCGCCACGGTTCCGGAATACAGAACATCATCGCCCAGATTGGCGCCCAGGTTGATCCCCGAAACCACCATGTCCGCTTCACGCTCCAGCAAGCCGTTGAGGCCCAGGTGTACGCAATCGGTTGGAGTACCGTTGACGCTAATAAAGCCGTTGGCCAGCGTCTGCGGGTGCAACGGACGGTCGAGCGTCAACGAGCTGCTGGCGCCACTTTTGTCCTGGTCCGGGGCAATAACCACGCATTCGGTGTAATCCGCCAGCGCAGCATAAAGCGCGGCAAGACCGGGTGCGGTTACCCCATCATCGTTAGAAATCAGAATACGCATGGGCTGTCCGTCTGCCCCACCGGCACCAGATCAACAAGCTCGCGCACCAATACGGTGGCAAAGCATCCGGCCGGCAGGACGAATTCCAGTTGCAGAATGTCAGGCTCGGGATAATGCCACGTCAACCCGGCAATAGGCAGCCGCAGGATTCGACGTTCGTGGCTCATTCCGGCGTTAATCAACCAATCGCGAAGGTCCTCTTCGCGTGCGGCGATTGCCTGCTCCAATTCATGGACAGCGCCCGTGGCCGGCGAGTCACCTTTGCCCCACTGCGGCCCCGTCGGGTGCAGATCGAGAATCGCCAGACGCGGGTCGCTGCACTCCGCCTCACCGGCCGGGAAGAAGCTGCGGCTATCGGTAAACGCCAGCAGGTCACCGACCTGGGCACGCTGCCAGGTGCCGTCAGCGACACGTGCGGCCAACACCTGGTTGAACAGGAAACTGCGGGCGGTCGATAGCAGGCGCGAACGCACATTGCGTTGTTCCGGCAAAGCTTTGCGCGCAGCCCAGGCTCGGGCGTCGATCACGTTGCCGCCGTCATGCCCAAAGCGCTGGGAACCGAAATAGTTAGGGATGCCTTGCTTGGCGATCAACTGCAGGCGCTCGTCGATGGCAGCCTTGTCACCCGCGAACTGCGTCAGGCGCAAAGTGAAGCCGTTGGCCGAATGGGCACCGCGTTGCAGCTTGCGTTTGTGCCGGCTGGTCTTGAGGATTTTCAGCGTGTCGTTTTCCGCCGCGGACAGGTCCGGATCAGCCTTGCCCGGCAGTTGTACGCTGAACCACTGACGGGTCAGCGCCTGACGATCCTTGAGCCCGGCGTAACTGACAGTGCGCAAGGGCACGCCAGCTGCCTTGGCAATCCGCCGCGCGGCGTCTTCCGTATTCAAACCGCGCTTTTCCACCCAGATCCACAGGTGCTCACCGTCGCCGCTCAGGGGAATATCAAGGACTTCGTCAACCTGAAAATCTTCCGCGATGGCTTTCAGTACTGCAGTGCCGAGGGCCTCACCATAGGCCCGTGGGCCAAGCAGTTGCAGTTCGTTCATGCGCGCAGCAACAAGGCAACGGAATGCACGGCAATACCTTCTTCGCGACCGACAAAGCCGAGCTTCTCGGTGGTGGTAGCTTTTACGTTCACTTGATCCAACTCAACTTGAAGATCCGCGGCAATCAGCGCGCGCATCGATTCGATATGCGGGGCCATTTTCGGCGCTTGGGCGACGATGGTGTTATCGACGTTGCCGACCCTCCAGCCTTTGGCGTGAATCAGCGCGACGACATGACGCAACAGCACGCGGCTGTCGGCGCCCTTGAATTGCGGGTCGGTATCCGGAAAGTGCTTGCCGATATCACCCAGCGCAGCGGCGCCGAGCAAGGCATCGCTCAAGGCATGCAGCAGGACGTCACCGTCGGAGTGAGCGAGCAGCCCGAAGCTGTGTGCGATACGCACGCCGCCCAGAGTAATGAAATCGCCTTCAGCGAAACGGTGCACATCATAGCCGTGGCCAATACGCATAAAAAAACGCCCCGATTTTTGTCAGGGCGTGATTCTACCTGCATTAGACGCCTAGAGCGCGCCCGTGATGCTGCAAGTGGTCGTCGATGAAACTGGCGATAAAGAAATAGCTGTGGTCGTAGCCCGGTTGCAGGCGCAACGTCAGCGGATGACCGGCCAGTTTGGCGGCCTGTTGCAGGGCTTCAGGCTTGAGCTGGGTGGCGAGGAAATCGTCACGATCGCCTTGATCCACCAGAAGCGACAACTTTTCGTCGGCCTCGGCAATCAATGCACAGGCATCCCATTCTCGCCATTTCGAGCGGTCCTCGCCCAAGTAACGGGAAAAGGCTTTTTGCCCCCAAGGGCAGTCCATCGGATTGTTGATCGGCGAGAACGCCGACACCGACAGATAACGCCCCGGATTGCGCAAGGCACAGACCAGTGCACCATGGCCACCCATGGAGTGACCGCTGATGCCGCGCTTGTCCGACGCCGGGAAATGGGCTTCAACCAGTGCCGGCAATTCCTGCACGACATAGTCATGCATCCGATAGTGGCGCGACCAAGGTTCCTGCGTGGCATTCAAATAAAAACCAGCGCCGAGGCCGAAGTCCCAGGCACCGTCCGGATCACCCGGCACATCGGCGCCGCGAGGACTGGTGTCCGGCGCGACAATGATCAGCCCCAACTCGGCGGCCATGCGCATGGCCCCTGCTTTCTGCATGAAGTTCTCATCAGTGCAGGTCAGGCCGGACAACCAGTACAGCACCGGCAGTTTGCCGCCCTGCTCCGCTTGCGGCGGCAGGTAAACGGCGAACACCATGTCGCAACCGAGCACGTCGGAGCGGTGTCGATAACGTTTGTGCCAGCCGCCGAAGCTTTTCTGGCAGGAGATATTTTCCAGGCTCATGGCGGACCTCAGAAATGAATGACTGAGCGGATGCTTTTTCCTTCATGCATCAGGTCGAACGCCTTGTTGATATCTTCCAGGCCCATGGTGTGGGTGATGAAAGTATCCAGCGGGATTTCACCGGTTTCGGCCATTTCCACGTAGCTTGGCAACTCGGTACGGCCGCGCACGCCACCAAACGCCGAACCGCGCCAGACGCGACCGGTGACCAACTGGAACGGACGGGTGGCAATTTCCTGGCCGGCACCGGCTACGCCGATGATGACCGACTCCCCCCAACCTTTGTGGCAGCACTCAAGTGCGGCACGCATCAATTGCACGTTGCCGATGCACTCGAAGGAAAAGTCGACGCCGCCGTCGGTCATGTCGACGATGACTTCCTGGATCGGACGATCGAAATCTTTCGGGTTCACGCAATCGGTTGCACCCAGTTGCCTGGCGATTTCGAATTTGGCCGGGTTGATGTCGATGGCGATGATGCGGGCAGCCTTGGCTTTGACTGCGCCGATGACGGCCGACAGACCTATGCCGCCGAGGCCGAAAATGGCCACGGTGTCACCCGGTTTCACCTTGGCGGTGTTGAGCACCGCACCGATACCGGTGGTCACACCGCAACCCAACAGACAGACTTTTTCCAGCGGCGCTTCCTTGGCAATTTTTGCGACGGAAATTTCCGGCAGCACGGTGTACTCGGAGAAGGTCGAGGTACCCATGTAGTGGAAAATCGGTTGACCCTTGTAGGAAAAACGCGAAGTGCCGTCCGGCATCAAACCTTTGCCCTGAGTCGCGCGAATCGCCTGACAGAGGTTGGTTTTGCCCGACAGACAGAATTTGCACTGACGGCATTCCGGTGTGTACAGCGGAATCACATGGTCGCCCACCGCGACAGAAGTCACGCCCTCGCCGATCGCTTCAACAATCGCCCCGCCTTCGTGCCCGAGGATCGATGGAAAAATGCCTTCCGGGTCAGCACCGGACAGGGTGTAGGCATCGGTATGGCAAACCCCGGAGGCCACCACGCGCAGCAACACTTCACCGGCCTTGGGCATGGCGACATCGACTTCAACGATCTCCAGAGGTTTCTTGGCCTCGAAGGCAACGGCGGCGCGCGACTTGATCATGGTGGTTCTCCAGTGAATAAAAACGAGACTGAGAGTGTAATACAGCGACTTACAGTGAATAATCCGGACGAAAGCAAAACATTATTGCTGTACAGGGATAATCCTTGATGTCTGAAAACCGCTGGGAAGGTATCGACGAGTTCATCGCCGTTGCCGAATGCAGTCAATTCACAGCTGCCGCCGAACGCCTTGGGGTTTCGTCCTCCCACATCAGTCGACAAATCGTACGTCTCGAAGAGCGTTTACAAACCCGCCTGCTTTATCGCAGTACCCGGCGGGTCACCCTGACCGAGGCCGGGCAAACCTTTCTGCAACATTGCCAACGCTTGCAGGATGGTCGCGAAGAGGCATTGCGAGCGGTCGGCGACTTGACCACTGAACCCAAGGGCATGCTGCGCATGACCTGCGCCGTAGCTTACGGCGAACGTTTTATCGTGCCGTTGGTGACACGTTTATGGGACTTTACCCTCAACTGAGGATCGACATTGAACTGAGCAATCGCCAACTGGATCTGGTGCATGAAGGCCTGGACCTGGCGATCCGTCTGGGACGTCTGCAGGATTCGCGATTGGTCGCAACACGCCTGGCGCCGCGACGCATGTATCTTTGCGCATCGCCTTCCTACCTGGAACGGTATGGTCGCCCACACAGCCTGTCGGAACTGAGCAGGCACAACTGCCTCATCGGTAGTTCGGATCTCTGGCAACTGGAACAGAACGGGCGGGAATTTTCACAGCGAGTGCAGGGAAACTGGCGCTGCAATAGCGGGCAAGCGGTGCTGGACGCGGCGCTACAGGGCGTCGGATTGTGCCAGTTACCGGATTACTACGTGTTGGAGCATCTGAAAAACGGCGCGTTGATTTCACTGCTGGAAGCACATCAACCACCCAATACTGCCGTTTGGGCGCTGTATCCACAGCAGCGGCATTTGTCGCCGAAGGTGCGCAAGCTGGTGGATTACCTGAAGGTAGGGTTGGCAGAGAGGCCGGAGTATCAGGTTTGAAAGCAAAAGATCGCAGCCTTCGGCAGCTCCTACATTGGAATGCAACCTACTGTAGGAGCTGCCGAAGGCTGCGATCTTTTAGCGGCGGTTAGCCCAACGCTGCCTCAACCACTCAAGATCCTCGGGGCGAGTGACCTTGAGGTTGTCGGATCGACCTTCAATCAAACGTGGAGGCTGGCCAGCCCATTCCATGGCCGAGGCCTCGTCGGTGATGACAACGTCGGCGACAAGGCTATCAGCCAACGCTCGATGCAACGCACCAAGACGAAACATCTGTGGCGTATAAGCCTGCCAGATCACGCTACGATCCACGGTTTCGACGACGCGACCGTGTTTGTCGACCCGCTTGAGCGTATCCCGCGCTGGAACCGCCAGCAGCCCACCCACCGGATCATCCGCCAGCTCAGCCAGCAAGTTATCCAGATCGTCACGACTGAGATTCGGTCGCGCGGCATCGTGAACCAGTACCCAATCTTCATCGCCGGCGCCTAGCGCGTGCAAATGCAGCAACGCATTGAGCACCGACCCGGAACGCTCGGCCCCACCCTCGACCCGGGCAATACGCGGATCGCTGGCACACGCAAGGTTTGGCCAATAAGGATCATCAACAGCAAGACTGACCACTATGCCTTTAAGGCAAGGATGATCAAGGAAACAGCCAAGGCTGTGTTCGAGAATAGTGCGCCCGCCCAGTTGCAAGTATTGCTTGGGACGGTCCGCGGCCATACGGGCACCGACGCCCGCGGCAGGAATCACGGCCCAGAAGGCCGGGAGAGACAGGTTCATTGTGCCAACTGGTAAAGGGTTTCACCGTCCTTGACCATGCCCAACTCATGGCGAGCCCGTTCTTCAACGGTCTCCATACCCTTCTTCAACTCGCTGACTTCAGCGTCCATCACCCGATTGCGCTCCAGCAATATCTGGTTCTCGGCCTGCTGATCCGCGATCTGCTGAGTCAGCTCGGCAACTTGCGCCAGACTGCCATTACCTACCCACAGGCGGTACTGCAGGCCAGCCAGCAGCAGGAGCAAGACGAGGAACAACCAATTGGGACTGCGCATCGAATATCAGGTATCCAGTGAAAAAAGACAGCCATACCAAAACATAAAGCTACTGATAGCACGAAGCCTGGAAGAACCAGGCTTGTGCTTATAAGGCATCAGATTAGTGGCAAAAGCGTCGCTGTAGGCGATTTTTCCGACACAATCCGGTGTCTTTTTATCAGCTAACGATCAACCGCGGAATTCGCTGCGACCGTTGTACTTGGCTTTGCCGTTCAACTGCTCTTCGATACGCAGCAGTTGGTTGTACTTGGAAACGCGGTCGGAACGGCACAGGGAACCGGTCTTGATCTGACCAGCCGAGGTGCCCACGGCCAGGTCGGCAATGGTCGAATCTTCGGTTTCGCCCGAACGGTGCGAGATCACGGCGGTGTAACCGGCGGCCTTGGCCATCTGGATGGCTTCCAGGGTTTCGGTCAAGGTCCCGATCTGGTTGAACTTGATCAGGATCGAGTTGGCGATCTTTTTATCGATGCCTTCTTTCAGGATCTTGGTGTTGGTCACAAACAGGTCGTCGCCTACTAGCTGAACCTTCTCGCCGATCTTGTCGGTGAGGATTTTCCAGCCAGCCCAGTCGGACTCATCCAGGCCATCTTCGATGGAGATGATCGGGTAACGCTCGGTCAGGCCTTTCAGGTAATCGGCGAAACCTTCAGCGGTGAACACCTGGCCTTCGCCGGACAGGTTGTACTTGCCGTCTTCGTAGAATTCACTGGCAGCGCAGTCCAGTGCCAGGGTCACATCGGTGCCCAGCTTGTAACCGGCGTTGGCCACGGCTTCGGAGATCACCTTCAAAGCATCTTCGTTGGAAGCCAGGTTCGGCGCGAAACCACCTTCGTCACCAACGGCAGTGCTCAGGCCACGGGCCTTCAGCACAGCTTTGAGGTGATGGAAATCTCGGTACCCATGCGCAGACCTTCCGAGAAAGACTTGGCGCCAACCGGCTGAACCATGAATTCCTGGATGTCGACGTTGTTATCGGCGTGCTCGCCACCGTTGATAATGTTCATCATCGGAACCGGCATCGAGTAAACACCCGGTGTGCCGTTCAGGTTGGCGATGTGAGCGTACAGCGGCAGGTCCTGGTCCTGTGCTGCTGCCTTGGCCGCAGCCAGGGAAACGGCGAGGATCGCGTTTGCACCCAGGGAACCTTTGTTTTCAGTACCGTCCAGCTTGATCATCGCCAGGTCCAGCGCTTTCTGATCGCTTGGATCTGTACCCTTCAACAGGTCGCGGATCGGACCGTTGATGTTGGCTACGGCTTTGAGTACACCCTTGCCCAGGTAACGGCTCTTGTCGCCATCACGCAGCTCGAGCGCTTCACGCGAGCCAGTGGAAGCACCGGACGGCGCGCAGGCACTGCCGATGATGCCGTTATCGAGAAGCACATCCGCTTCCACGGTGGGATTGCCACGGGAGTCGAGAACTTCACGACCTTTGATGTCGACGATTTTAGCCATTGTTGTAAACACTCCAAAGTTGACGAAAACGCTTTGTACCGCTCGATTTATAACTTGTGGGTCATATTGCTTTTTGTAGGAGCCGGCTTGCTGGCGAAGGCGTCCTTTCGGGCCCCTTCGCTGGCAAGCCAGCTCCTACAGTGTTCGCCGATGTTAAGCGGTTTCCACGACAGGAAAACTCTTCACCAGTTCGTCCAGAGCTTTGAGCTGGGCCAGGAATGGCTCCAGTTTGTCCAGACGCAAGGCGCAAGGGCCGTCGCATTTGGCATTGTCCGGGTCCGGGTGTGCTTCGAGGAACAGACCTGCCAGTGACTGGCTGATCCCGGCTTTCGCCAGATCGAGGACCTGAGCACGACGACCGCCGGCCGAATCGGAGCGACCGCCAGGCATTTGCAGGGCGTGGGTTACGTCGAAGAATACCGGGTACTCGAACTGCTTCATGATGCCGAAGCCAAGCATGTCGACGACCAGGTTGTTGTAACCGAAGCTTGAACCACGCTCGCAGAGGATCAACTGATCGTTACCCGCTTCCACGCACTTGTTCAGGATGTGTTTCATTTCCTGAGGCGCGAGGAACTGGGCTTTCTTGATGTTGATCACCGCACCGGTCTTGGCCATCGCGACCACCAGGTCGGTCTGGCGCGACAGGAAGGCCGGCAGCTGAATGATGTCGCAGACTTCAGCGACGACCGCGGCCTGATCAGGCTCGTGGACGTCGGTGATGATCGGCACGCCGAAGGCTTGCTTGATGTCCTGGAAAATCCGCATGCCTTCTTCCAGGCCAGGGCCACGGTAAGAAGTCACGGAGGATCGGTTGGCCTTGTCGAAGCTGGCCTTGAACACGTAAGGGATACCCAGTTTCTGGGTAACCTTTACGTACTCTTCGCAGACCTGCATCGCCATGTCGCGGCTTTCCAGCACGTTCATGCCACCGAACAGCACCATCGGCTTGTCGTTGGCAATCTCGATATCACCAACGCGGATGATCTTCTGAGCCATCAGGTTTATGCCTTCTTCTGGTGTTGAGCCAAAGCAGCTTTAACGAAACCGCTGAACAATGGATGACCGTCGCGTGGCGTCGAGGTGAACTCCGGGTGGAACTGGCAAGCGACGAACCATGGGTGGTCCGGGGCTTCTACCACTTCAACCAGCGCACCATCACCGGAACGACCGGAGATTTTCAGGCCGGCTTCGACGATTTTCGGCAGCAGGTTGTTGTTCACTTCGTAGCGGTGGCGGTGACGCTCAACGATCACGTCCTTGCCATAGCAATCGTGCACCAGGGAACCCGGCTCCAGCAGGCAATCTTGCGCACCGAGGCGCATGGTTCCGCCCAGATCGGACGTTTCGGTACGGGTTTCGACAGCGCCGGTGGCGTCTTCCCACTCGGTGATCAGACCCACGACCGGGTGACCGCTTGCACGATCGAACTCGGTGGAGTTGGCGTCTTTCCAGCCCATGACGTTACGAGCGAACTCGATCACCGCCACTTGCATGCCCAGGCAGATGCCCAGGTAAGGAACCTTGTTTTCGCGAGCGTATTGAACGGCAGTGATTTTGCCTTCCACGCCACGCAGACCGAAGCCGCCTGGGACCAGGATCGCGTCGACACCTTCCAGCAGCGCAGTGCCCTGGTTTTCGATGTCTTCGGAATCGATGTAGCGCAGATTAACCTTGGTGCGGTTGCTGATGCCGGCGTGACTCATCGCTTCGATCAGCGACTTGTAGGCGTCCAGCAATTCCATGTACTTGCCGACCATGGCGATGGTGACTTCATGCTCAGGGTTGAGCTTGGCGTCGACTACCGCTTCCCACTCAGACAGATCGGCGCCGCCGCATTGCAGGCCGAAACGCTCGACGACGAAATCATCGAGGCCCTGGGAGTGCAGGATGCCCGGGATCTTATAGATGGTGTCGGCGTCTTCCAGCGCAATGACCGCACGTTCTTCAACGTTGGTGAATTGCGCGATCTTGCGACGCGAAGAGACATCGATCGGGTGATCGGAGCGGCACACCAGCACGTCTGGCTGCAGGCCGATGGAGCGCAGCTCCTTGACCGAGTGCTGGGTTGGCTTGGTTTTGGTTTCGCCGGCAGTGGCGATGTATGGCACCAGTGTCAGGTGCATCAGCATCGCGCGCTTGGCACCGACTTCGAAACGCAATTGACGAATCGCTTCGAGGAACGGTTGGGATTCGATGTCACCCACGGTGCCACCGATCTCGACCATCGCCACGTCGGCATCGCCGGCGCCCTTGATGATGCGACGCTTGATTTCGTCGGTGATGTGCGGGATCACCTGGATGGTTGCGCCCAGGTAATCACCACGACGCTCTTTGCGCAGCACGTGTTCGTAGACACGGCCCGTGGTGAAGTTGTTGTTCTGGGTCATGGTCGTGCGGATGAACCGCTCGTAGTGGCCCAGGTCCAGGTCGGTCTCGGCGCCGTCGTGGGTGACGAACACTTCACCGTGCTGGAACGGGCTCATGGTGCCCGGGTCGACGTTGATGTACGGGTCCAGCTTCAGCATGGTGACCTTAAGTCCCCGCGCCTCCAGGATGGCCGCCAATGATGCCGATGCAATGCCTTTCCCCAATGAAGAAACAACACCGCCCGTGACGAATATGTAGCGCGTCATGAAAAACCCTAGAAGTCTGCGTTAAAGCGGTCCGAGCCGCCGGGGAAAGCGAAGGAAGGCCGAAGCCCCCGATCACCTGCATTAATTACAGTGCACCTTTCAAAAAAACCGCCGCGTTGGGACAGACCGGAAGATGAAACACCGGTACGTTGCTCGCTACACATTTTTTGGAATCGCCCAGCAAAGACTGCTTGGTAATCGGCAACTCCTGCAATTCAGGCGAATCCACAGAAGTTGTATCAAGAAGGGAGCGTAGTCTACCGGAAAGCCCCTTTCAGCTCAAACCTTGATCTTCGCTCAACGGCTTCCATTGCAAACTCCAGCCACCTGCCGCACCGCCATCCAGTCCAGGAACATTGGCCACCGCCAGCAATTGCCCGTCTTTGAAGAGCAGCGGCAATCTGCCGCGCACGAACAGCGGCACACCGCTTTCGTTGAGCAAACGCTTCAGGTCGCGGTGCCCACGACCTGGCAATTCCATCACTTCTCCCCCTTCACGATAGCGGATCTGCAAAGGGCCATCGGCGATTCGCCCGGTGATCTTGAGCACACCGTTGTCGGGCAACGTCAACGGCAGCGAGGGGTCGGGCCAGGTTCCAGCAGCAGGCGAAGTACGCAACCAGCTACCGGACAACCACCAGACCCGTCCACCCGCCCGATGCAGCTCGCCATCCGCCAGCCGCCAGATTGGTCGGGCATCGACGGTGGCATCGCGCAAATTCTCCCAACCCGACCAATGGTCGCTGTCCGGCAGTCGTGTTAACGACTCAAGCCAATGGCTGAGCGCATTGCGCTGACGCGCGGTGGAAAGATTTTCCAGTGAAGCCAGTTCCAGCGACGGCAATCCCAGCCAATCGAATTCACTGGTGGTGCGTGCCTGGCTCAAGTCGATCTGGGCAAGCTCATCAAGCAACCCCTGCGCTTCACTCAAATGCGCGGCGCTGCGAGCCATGGTCGCCATCGCCTGAGGCCAACGTGCTGATAGCACCGGGAATACCTGATGACGCAGGAAATTACGCGAGAATTGTCGATCCTGGTTGGAAGGATCCTCTATCCAGCTCAGTTGATGCTCCGCCGCATAGGCCTCCAGCTCGGCACGGGTGACATCGAGCAAGGGCCGCAGCAGGTGCCCTCCTCCCAGCGGACGCTGCCGTGGCATCCCCGACAAGCCTCTCACCCCAGCCCCACGTAACAAGCGAAACAGCAAGGTTTCCGCCTGATCGTCACGGTGTTGAGCGGTCAGCAGTACTTCATTGACTTGAGTGACTTCGATGAGCGCGGCATAGCGCGCCTCCCGGGCCGCACGCTCAAGACTGGCGCCGGATTGGACCTGAACACGGATCACCCGCAGCGGCACGCCCAGCCCCTCACAGACCGATTGGCAATGCTCCGGCCACGCGTCTGCCACAGCCTGAAGGCCGTGATGTACATGGATAGCGCTTAACGCGGGCAGGGATTCGGTTTTTGCGAGGTGTGAGAGAAGGTGCAGCAGGACAGTGGAGTCGAGACCACCGGAAAAGGCGATGCGCCAGGTTGTGGCGTTGAGCCATGGGGTGAGATTCAGGAGAAGCCTGACAGACAGATCAATCATGGGCTGACTCCTATCGATCACTTCACACAAAACAAATGTGGGAGCGGGCTTGCTCGCGGAAGCGATTCAACATTCAACACATCCGTTGACTGTTATACCGCTTTCGCGAGCAAGCCCGCTCCCACATTAAAGCTAAAGCCGGGGTCAGATCAGAGACCGTAGCTCATCAGGCGCTCGTAACGACGGTCCAGCAGCGCCTTGTGGTCGAGCTTCTTCAGCATCGCCAGTTGCGAACTCAGTTCGGCACGGATCGAGGCAGCTGCGGCAGCCGGATTACGGTGTGCGCCGCCCAACGGCTCGCCGATCACTTTGTCCACGATACCCAGTCCTTTGAGGCGTTCGGCGGTGATGCCCATGGCTTCAGCGGCGTCCGGCGCTTTCTCGGCGGTTTTCCACAGAATCGAAGCGCAGCCTTCCGGCGAGATCACTGCGTAGGTCGAGTACTGCAGCATGTTCAACTGATCGCAAACGCCGATCGCCAGCGCACCACCGGAACCACCTTCACCGATCACGGTGGCGATGATTGGGGTTTTCAGGCGAGCCATGACGCGCAGGTTCCAGGCGATCGCTTCGCTCTGGTTACGCTCTTCAGCGTCGATGCCAGGGTATGCACCCGGGGTGTCGATGAAGGTCAGGATCGGCATCTTGAAGCGTTCGGCCATTTCCATCAGGCGGCAGGCTTTGCGGTAGCCTTCCGGACGCGGCATGCCGAAGTTGCGGCGAACCTTTTCACGCACTTCACGGCCTTTCTGGTGGCCGATGATCATCACAGGCTGGTCGTCCAGACGGGCGATACCGCCCACGATGGCGGCGTCGTCGGAGAAGTGACGGTCGCCGTGCAACTCATCGAACTCGGTGAAAATGTGTTCAATGTAGTCCAGGGTGTACGGGCGCCGCGGGTGACGCGCCAGACGCGCGATCTGCCAGCTGGTCAGCTTGCCGAAGATGTCCTCGGTCAGCGTGCTGCTTTTGTCCTGCAGGCGGGAGATCTCATCGCCGATATTCAGCGAATTGTCATTACCGACCAAGCGCAATTCTTCGATCTTGGCTTGCAGGTCGGCGATCGGCTGTTCGAAATCAAGAAAATTCGGGTTCATAGGCGTCCGTCATGGGTCGACGTCCAAGAGCGCTTGGGCCGGCCGGTTGTCTATTCGCGCCCTACCTTAAGGGAGAGGCGCGTTCAGGTCGAGATTAAATATTTTGGCTGGGGTCAGGGCGCATTCTTGATGGCAAAAAAAGGCACCTGGCCGTCAACGGTATTGGAGGAAGACGTTGTCTCTCCCGAACTGGTCACGCAGGGCTTGAATCAACGCATCCGCCGGATCGATTCGCCAGCCTTCGCCGAACTGCAGCAAGGCCTTCGCATCGGGGCTGGTGTACTCCATGGTGATCGGGCATGCACCACGGTGACGCTTGAACAAGTCGCCTAACCAGCGTAGCTGATCGCCTTTGAGGTCCTGGGTCTGGACCTTCAGGCGCAGACTCTCGGCCAGGTTGGTGCGCGCATCCTCCATACTCATCACCCGCTTGACCCGCAACCGCAGGCCACCGGAGAAGTCATCGTTGCTGACTTCGCCTTCGACCACCACCATTGCGTCGGTCTGCAATAGTGACTGCGCGGAGTGGAACGCATCGGCAAACAGCGACGCTTCGATCCGGCCCGAGCGATCGTCAAGAGTGATGAAACCCATCTTGTCGCCCTTTTTGTTCTTCATTACCCGCAGGGCGATGATCATGCCGGCAACGGTCTGCGTATCGCGCGCAGGTTTCAGGTCGATGATGCGCTGACGGGCGAAACGACGGATTTCACCTTCGTATTCGTCGATCGGGTGCCCGGTCAGGTACAGGCCCAAGGTGTCCTTCTCGCCTTTGAGTCGTTCCTTGAGGGTCAGCTCCTTGGCCTTGCGGTGATTGGCGTAGACGTCGGCATCTTCTTCAACGAACAGACCACCAAACAGATCCGCATGACCACTGTTATGGGTACGGGCGGTTTGTTCGGCCGCCTTGATTGCCTCTTCCATAGCCGTCAGCAAAACCGCCCGATTGCGGTCGATATTGGACTGATAGGCCTTTGGCTCATCATGGAAATACGGCCCCAGACGATCCAATGCACCGCTGCGGATCAAGCCATCGAGGGTACGTTTGTTGATGCGTTTGAGGTCGACTCGGGCGCAGAAATCGAACAGATCCTTGAACGGTCCGTCCTGACGCGCCTCGGTAATCGCCTCGACCGGCCCTTCACCCACACCCTTGATCGCGCCGAGACCATAAATGATGCGGCCTTCGTCATTCACCGTGAACTTGAACTCAGAGGTATTCACATCCGGCGCGTCGAGACGCAGCTTCATGGTGCGAATTTCTTCGATCAAGGTCACGACCTTGTCGGTGTTGTGCATATCCGCCGACAGTACCGCGGCCATGAACGGCGCCGGATAGTGCGTTTTCAGCCACGCGGTCTGGTACGACACCAGGCCGTAAGCGGCTGAGTGGGACTTGTTGAAGCCGTAACCGGCGAACTTTTCCACCAGGTCGAAAATGTTACCGGCAAGGTCCGCCTCGATATTGTTGGTCTTGCAACCCTCAATGAAGCCGCCGCGCTGCTTGGCCATTTCTTCGGGCTTTTTCTTACCCATGGCTCGACGGAGCATGTCTGCACCGCCGAGTGTGTAACCGGCCATGACCTGGGCAATCTGCATCACCTGTTCCTGATACAGGATGATGCCATAAGTAGGCGCCAACACCGGCTTGAGGCCTTCGTACTGGTAGTCCGAGTGAGGGTACGCGAGTTCGGCTCGGCCGTGCTTACGGTTGATGAAGTCGTCCACCATGCCTGATTGCAGCGGACCGGGACGGAACAGCGCCACCAGTGCGATCAAGTCTTCAAGGCAGTCGGGCTTGAGCTTTTTGATCAGCTCTTTCATGCCGCGGGATTCGAGCTGGAACACCGCCGTGGTTTCGGCTTTCTGTAGCAGCGTGTAGGTCGGTTTGTCGTCCAGCGGGATAAACGCGATGTCGAGCGGCGGCTCATTTACCTTGGCGCGGTCGCGGTTAATCGTTTTCAGCGCCCAGTCGATGACCGTCAGGGTCCGAAGTCCCAGGAAGTCGAACTTCACCAGACCCGCAGCCTCAACGTCATCCTTGTCGAACTGGGTTACCAGGCCATCGCCGGCTTCGTCGCAATAGATCGGCGAGAAGTCGGTGAGCTTGGTCGGCGCGATTACCACACCACCGGCGTGCTTGCCGACGTTACGCACAACGCCTTCGAGTTTGCGGGCCATTTCCCAGATTTCCGCCGCCTCTTCATCGACCTTGATGAAGTCGCGCAGGATCTCTTCCTGTTCGTAAGCCTTTTCCAGGGTCATGCCGACTTCGAACGGAATCATTTTCGACAGACGATCCGCCAGGCCGTAGGACTTGCCCTGCACCCGCGCCACGTCACGGACCACAGCCTTGGCCGCCATGGAACCGAAGGTGATGATCTGACTTACCGCATTGCGGCCGTATTTCTCGGCCACGTAGTCAATCACCCGGTCGCGACCATCCATGCAGAAGTCGACGTCGAAGTCGGGCATGGAGACCCGCTCCGGGTTCAGGAAACGTTCGAACAGCAAGTCGTACTCAAGCGGATCGAGGTCGGTGATCTTCTGCACGTAGGCCACCAGCGACCCGGCACCCGACCCTCGACCAGGGCCCACCGGAACGCCGTTGCTCTTGGCCCACTGGATAAAGTCCATCACGATCAGGAAGTAACCAGGGAAGCCCATCTGGATGATGATATCCAGCTCGAAATTCAGCCGATCGACATAGACCTGACGCTTGGCTTCGTAGTCCTCGGTGGTGTCCTTGGGCAGCAGAACGGCAAGACGCTCTTCCAGGCCCTCGAACGAAACCTTGCGGAAATACTCATCGATGGTCATGCCATCGGGGATCGGGAAGTTGGGCAGAAAGTGCGTGCCCAGCTTCACTTCGATATTGCAGCGCTTGGCAATCTCGACGGTGTTTTCCAGCGCTTCGGGAATATCGCTGAACAGCTCCGCCATTTCCTCGGCGCTTTTGAGGTATTGCTGATCACTGTAGTTCTTCGAACGCCGCGGATCGTCGAGGGCACGGCCCTCGCCGATACAAACACGGGTTTCGTGGGCGGCGAAGTCTTCCTGCTTGATGAAGCGCACATCATTGGTTGCGACCAGCGGCGCACCGATTTTATCGGCCAGGGCCACGGCACCGTGCAATTGCTCTTCATCGTTGGGGCGGTTGGTACGCTGGATTTCCAGATAGAAACGATCCGGAAACACCGCCATCCACTCACGCGCCAGGGTTTCGGCTTCATCTGGGTTGCCGCTTAGCATGGCCTGGCCGATCTCGCCCTCTTTCGCCGCCGACAGCATGATCAAGCCTGTATTGGCTTCAGCCACCCATTCGCGCTCAATGATAATCGAACCATTGCGCTGGCCATCGATGAAGCCGCGGGAGATCAACTCAGTGAGATTGCGATAACCCTCGGCGTTCATCACCAGCAGGCTGATTCGGCTCAGCGCATTGTCCGGATCCTTGTTCGACAGCCACAGGTCAGCGCCGCAGATCGGCTTGATCCCGGCACCCATGGCGTTTTTATAGAATTTGACCAGGGAACACATGTTGTTCTGATCAGTGACCGCTACCGCAGGCATGTTCATGCCGACCAGGGTCTTGACCAGCGGTTTTATCCGCACCAGACCGTCGACCAGGGAATATTCAGTGTGCAGGCGTAGATGAACGAATGAAGCCGGCATAGTGATCCTGTCTGTATACATGAAAACAACAAGGCCCGGATTGTACCGGGCCTTGTTAAAAAAAATCAGCCTCGCGACTAACTCTCGATCAGGCTTTCGCGTGCTTCGTAAGCGAGCCGTACCGGGGCAAACGAACGCCGGTGAATCGGCGTTGGCCCAAGACGGGCGAGCGCTTCCAGATGAACGGGAGTCGGGTAGCCTTTGTGGCCACCAATGCCGTAACCCGGATAGATCAATTCGAAAGCAGACATTTCACGATCACGGCTGACCTTCGCCAGAATCGACGCTGCCGCGATGGCTGGAACCTTGCTGTCGCCCTTAACCACAGCTTCGGCGCGCATCGGCAGTTTTGGGCAGCGGTTCCCATCGATCATCGCGAGTTTCGGCTGGATGTGCAGCCCGGCCACGGCGCGCTGCATGGCCAGCATGGTGGCGTGCAGAATGTTCAGCTCGTCGATCTCTTCGACTTCCGCGCGGGCAATGCACCAGCTCAGGGCTTTTTCGCAGATTTCGTCGTAGAGTTTTTCGCGGCGGGCTTCGGTGAGCTTCTTCGAGTCGTTCAGCCCAAGGATCGGACGGTTCGGATCGAGGATCACTGCTGCGGTCACTACTGCGCCACAGAGCGGGCCACGACCGACTTCGTCGACACCGGCAACCAGATCTTCAATTTCAGCGACCAAGGTGAAATCCAGCCCCATCTGCATGCTTGTTTTACTCATTGTACTTGGTCGATCAGGTTGAGTACCGCATCCGCCGCCTGGTTGGAAGCATCCAGGCGCAGGGTACGGTGGATTTCATCGAAACCGCGGGTTTGCTCCTGACCATCCCCGATCAGTGGCGACAACGTCTGGGCCAGAGCCTCAACCGTTGCGTCATCCTGCAGCAACTCGGGCACCAGCAAGCGCTGGGCCAGCAGATTCGGCAAGGAAACGTAGGGGCTTTTCACCATGCGTTTGAGAATCCAGAACGTCAGCGGTGCCAGGCGATAAGCAACCACCATTGGCCGCTTGTACAACAGGGCTTCCAGCGTTGCGGTTCCGGATGCAATCAACACGGCGTCGCATGCAGCAAGGGCCAGATGGGACTTGCCATCGAGCAAGGTCAGCGGCAGATCGCGACCGGCGAGCATTTCTTCAAGCTGCGCGCGGCGCTCAGGACTGGCGCATGGCATGACAAAGCGAACGCCGGGACGCATGGCCCGCAGGCGCTGTGCGGTATCGAGAAACAGCGCACCGAGACGACCGACTTCGCCGCCACGACTGCCCGGCATCAGCGCAACCAGCGGTCCGTCAGGCAAGCCCAGCTCGGCCCGTGCTGCAGCGCGATCGGCTTCGAGCGGAATCGCATCGGCCAGGGAGTGCCCGACAAACCGCACCGGGACGCCTTTCTCTTCGTAGAATTTCGCTTCGAACGGGAACAGCGTCAGCATCAGGTCGCAGCCTTCGCGAATCTTCAGCACCCGCTTCTGCCGCCAGGCCCAAACTGAGGGGCTGACGTAATGCACAGTCTTGATCCCGGTCTGACGCAACTTGAGTTCGATATTGAGGTTGAAGTCCGGAGCATCGATACCGATGAATACATCCGGTTTTGCGGCGATCAGATCCGCCACCAGCTTCTTTCGGCGTGCCAGTAACTCGCGCAATCGACCGAGCACTTCCACCAGGCCCATGACCGACAGGCGTTCCATTGGGAAGTAGGATGTCAGGCCTTCAGCCTGCATCAGCGGACCACCGACACCGATGAATTCGACCGCCGGATGACGGGCCTTGAGCGCGCGCATGAGACCCGCACCGAGAATGTCGCCGGAAGCCTCACCCGCCACCAGCGCAATACGCAGATTAGCCATGATTAGCGGGTGATGCCGCGGGTCGAAGACTGGATGGAGTCACGAAACACCGCAACTTCCGGGAACTGGATCGACGATTCGGCCAGTTCGGCGAGCGCCTGCTCAACTGTCAGGCCCTGGCGGTAGACCACTTTGTAGGCACGACGCAGGGCGTGGATGGCGTCTTCGCTGAAACCGCGGCGGCGCATACCTTCGAAGTTCATGCTGCGGGCCTCGGCCGGGTTGCCGAATACCGTGACGTACGCAGGAACATCCTTGCCAATGGCGGTCCCCATGCCGGAAAAGCTGTGGGCACCGATGTGGCAATACTGGTGGACCAGGGTAAAACCGGACAGGATGGCCCAGTCTTCCACGTGCACATGCCCGGCCAGCGCCGTGTTGTTGACCAAAATGCAGTGGTTGCCGATTACGCTGTCATGACCAATATGTGCATAGGCCATGATCAGGTTGTGGTCGCCCAGAGTCGTTTCCGAACGGTCCTGAATGGTTCCACGGTGAATCGTCACACCTTCGCGGATGACGTTGTGATCACCCATCACCAGGCGCGTTTCTTCGCCCTTGTATTTCAAATCCGGCGTGTCCTCGCCTACCGAGGAAAACTGGTAGATGCGGTTGTGCTTACCGATTCGGGTCGGGCCTTTGAGAATCACGTGCGGCCCGATTACCGTTCCCTCGCCGATTTCCACACCTGCGCCGATGATCGACCACGGGCCGACCTCGACGCCGTCAGCCAGGACGGCCGTCGGATCGATGATTGCGCGAGGGTCAATCAAACTCATAGTTTGCGTTCCGCGCAGATGATTTCAGCAGAACAGACCGGCTTGCCATCGACCGAAGCCTGGCACTCGAATTTCCAGATCTGACGCTTGCAGCTCAGGAACTTGGCTTCAAGGATCAACTGATCGCCCGGCAACACCGGCTGGCGGAAGCGCAGTTTGTCGGAGCCGACGAAGTAGTAGAGGGTGCCATCGGCTGGTTTCACGTCGAGCATTTTAAAACCAAGGATCCCGGCAGCCTGAGCCATCGCTTCGATGATCAGCACGCCCGGCATGATTGGATGCGCGGGAAAGTGACCATTGAAGAACGGTTCGTTGATGCTGACATTCTTGTAGGCGCGAATGCGCTTGCCTTCCACATCCAGTTCCACGACCCGATCCACCAGCAGGAACGGGTAACGGTGAGGCAGGTATTCGCGAATCTCGTTGATGTCCATCATTTCGGGGGGAAGCCTATGTAAAGATTGGGAGCGCGCGACTGACGCGCACTCCGCTAGCAAATCAAGGACGCAGTCTAGCGGCTGCGCACACTTGATATGGAAATGGTATCAGCCATCTGATGAAGCATTACCGCCAGGGGTCACTTCCCCTGCTTGCTTTTCCAGCTGTCGCAAACGCCGCGCGATGTCATCGAGCTGACGGATACGTGCCGCGCTTTTGCGCCACTCGGCTGCCGGCTGCATCGCCGTGCCGGAAGAATAAGCGCCCGCCTCTGTGATCGAGTGAGTCACCATGGTCATCCCGGTGATGAAAACGTTGTCGCAAATGTCGATATGCCCCACCAGCCCTACGCCACCGGCGAGCATGCAATGCTTGCCGATTTTGGTGCTGCCGGAAATCCCGACGCACGCCGCCATGGCCGTGTGATCACCCACCTGAACGTTGTGCGCGATCTGAATCTGATTATCGAGCTTCACACCATTACCAATGATGGTATCGGCCAGCGCGCCGCGGTCGATAGCGGTATTCACGCCAATTTCCACGTCGTCGCCGACCCGTACGCCACCGATCTGGGCGATTTTCTGCCAGATACCTTTCTCGTTGGCAAATCCGAAGCCTTCGCCACCCAGCACGGCACCGGATTGAATCACCACCCGCTTGCCGATGCGCACGTCGTGATACAGCGTGACGCGCGGTGCGAGCCAGCCACCTTCGCCAATAACGCTACGGGCACCGATGAAGCAGTGCGCACCGATGGTCGTACCGGCATCAACTCGCGCCCCGCTTTCGATGACCACGAAGGCGCCGATACTCGCCGCCGGGTCTACCACTGCGTCTGCCGCAATCACCGCTGTGGGATGAATGCCGGCAGCTGCCTTGGGCTTGGGATCGAACAGGTGAGAAACACGAGCGTAGGCAGCGTACGGATCAGGCACCACCAGTGCATTCCCGGCAAAACCTTCAGCATCAGCGGCTTTGAGCAACAAGGCTGCGGCCTGGCTGTCTGCCAGGTACTTTCGGTATTGGGGATTTGCGAGAAAGCTCAACTGAGCTGGGCCAGCCTCCTGCAAGGTGGCTAGCCCAGTAATTGCTTTCTCCGGGTCACCACGCAGAGTGGCGCCGAGGAACTCGGCCAATTGGCCGAGCTTAATGGTCGCGGTCATGGATTACTTCAGCTGATTCATGCGCTCGATAACCTGGCGCGTGATGTCGTACTGAGGCTTGACATCAATCACTGCACCACGCTCGAAGACCAGGTCAAAAGCACCTTTCTTGATGACTTCTTCCACAGCGCTGTCCAGTTTCGGCTTGAGCTGCTTCAGCATTTCACGGTCAGCAACGGCTTTGGCTTCGTTCAGCTCCTTGGACTGGAACTGGAAGTCACGAGCCTTTTGCTTGAACTCGAGCTCCAGACGCTCACGCTCGCCTTGCTGCATTTTGTCGCCACCGGCCATCAGGCGATCCTGAATACCCTTGGCACTGCTTTCCAGAGACTTGAGCTTGGTCAGTTGAGGACCGAACTTTTTCTCGGCGTCTACGGCGTATTTCTTGGCCGCATCGGATTCCAGCAAGGCCATCTGATAGTTCAAAACGGCAATTTTCATGTCGGCAAATGCCGGGCCTGCTACCAGTACGGAAGCCAGGAGAACCAATTGAGTCAACTTACGCACGATGCACTCCTACAAAATCCATTGTCGTTATCTTGGGTCAGACGCTTAGAACGTCTGGCCGAGGGAGAATTGGAACACTTGAGTCTCGGCATTGCTGTCCGGCTTTTTAACTGGCATCGCTAACGCGAAGCTCAACGGACCAAGGGCAGTAACCCAAGTCACACCGACACCCACCGAACTGGCCATATTACTCAGGCTGATGTCGTTACATTGAGTGTTGGACTTCGAGCCATCGGCGTTAGTGCTCTGCTTGCAAGTCGAATCGAACACATTACCCACGTCCCAGAATACCGAGGTGCGCAAGGAACGCTGATCTTTCACGAACGGCAACGGGAACAGAACTTCTACACCACCCTGAATCAGGACGTTACCACCAAACGGTAATGGATCCTGATCCGGGTCCTGCGCGGTACCCGGGTTAACGCCACGGCTCGGAGTACTGCGAGGACCCAGAGTACTGTCCTTGAAGCCACGAACCGAGTTGAAACCACCAGCATAGTAGTTTTCATAGAAAGGCAAGCCATCAGTGGAACCATAACCATCGCCATAACCTAGCTCGGTATGGAGGCGCATGGTGTAGTTTTCAGACAACGGCTGGAACAACTGACCGCGGTAATCAAGCTTGAAGAACGACAAATCACTGCCTGGAGTCGTGGCCTCCATGGTAAGGCTTTGGGAATGGCCACGGGTCGCCAGCACACCTTTGTTCAACGTGGACTCAGACCAACCGGCCGATGCCTTGAAGTTCAGGTACTGATCACCTTGCTGGTTTACGAAGTCGAAGATTTCGTCGACGGTGTAAAGACCTGTCTTGATCTTGTCTTGTTGCGCAGTCAAACCGAACGTGAGACGCGAAGTCTCGCTGATTGGGTAACCGACGCTGACACCTGCACCCAGACTGTCTACTGCGTAGCTGGCTACGTTGACATCAAGATCTTTGTAGTCGGTGGTACGGTAGAACGCGTTGTAACCCAGGCTCACGCCATCAGCAGTCCAGTAGGGGTCGACATAACCGAAGTTATAGCGGCTCTGGTATTGGCTGCGGGTCAAGCCGATGCTGACCTTGTTACCGGTACCGAGGAAGTTGTTCTGGGTGATCGAACCACCGAGGATCAGACCCGCACTCTGGGCGAAACCGACGCTGGCGGTAATCGAGCCGGAGGCTTGTTCTTCCACGCTGTAGTTGACATCAACCTGGTCGTCAACGCCCGGTACGGCCGGTGTTTCCACGTTGACTTCCTTGAAGAAGCCCAAGCGCTCAAGACGGGTCTTGGATTGATCGATCAGATAGGTCGAAGCCCAACCGCCTTCCATCTGACGCATTTCACGACGCAGCACTTCGTCTTCCGACTTGGTGTTTCCACGGAAGTTGATGCGATTGACGTAGGCACGTTTGCCCGGATCGACAGCGAAGGTGATGTCTACGGTGTGATCTTCATCATGGGGCTGCGGCACACCGTTGACGTTGGCGAAGGTGTAGCCCTCGTTACCCAGACGACGGGTGATCAGTTCGGAAGTAGTGGTCATCAGCTTGCGCGAGAACACCTGGCCTTTCTGCACCAGCAGCAAAGACTTGACCTGGTCCTCAGGAACTTTCAGGTCGCCGCTCAGCTTGACGTCACGAACGGTGTACTTCTGACCCTCGTTGATATTGACGGTGATATAAACGTGTTTCTTGTCCGGAGTGATGGACACTTGGGTCGAAGCGATATCCATGTTGATATAGCCGCGATCCAGGTAGTAGGAACGCAGACGCTCCAGGTCACCGGAGAGTTTTTCACGAGCATACTTGTCGTCGTTCTTGAAGAACGAGAGCCAGTTGGTCGTCTTTAATTCGAACAGGTCGATCAGGTCTTCATCAGGGAAGATCGTGTTTCCCACCACGTTGATGTGCTGGATAGCCGCAACGGTGCCTTCGTTGATGTTGACCTTCAAGCCAACCCGGTTGCGCGGCTGCGGCACCACTTCGGTGTCGACGGTTGCCGAGTAGCGGCCCTGAGCGACGTACTGACGCTGCAGCTCGTTACGCACACCTTCAAGGGTGGCGCGCTGGAAGATCTCACCCTCGGCCAGACCGGATTGCTTGAGACCTTTCATCAGGTCTTCAGTGGAGATCGCCTTGTTACCTTCGATCTCGATACTGGCAACCGATGGACGCTCGACTACAGTGATGACAAGGACGTTGCCATCGCGGCCCAGCTGGATATCTTGAAAGAAACCGGTTTTAAACAACGCTCGAGTGGATTCCACCAGGCGTCGATCATCCGCCTGTTCACCGACGTTCAACGGCAAAGCACCAAAGACGCTACCCGCGGAGACCCGCTGGAGGCCATTGACGCGAATATCAGAGATAGTGAAGGACTCGGCGTGAACTTCGGCGATCATCAATACGGTGAGAACCGCAGTTAGCAGCAGACGTTTCATGAAGTCCTTTCTTATTCCAACTGGCAATAAACAAACTGCCGCAAAATGCGGCAGATTCGCAATTCAGCGACGTTACAGACGACTCAGATCATTGACCAGAGCAAGCAACATCACTCCGACCACCAAACTGATACCGATCTGTATCCCCCAACCTTGCACCCGATCCGACAAGGGACGACCACGCGCCCACTCAATCAGATAAAACAACAAATGCCCCCCATCCAGCACAGGAATGGGCAGCAAATTCAGAACCCCCAAGCTAATACTCAGATAAGCAAGGAAATTCAGGAAATCAGCGATACCCGACTGGGCCGAAGCGCCCGCCACTTTAGCAATGGTTATCGGTCCACTCAAGTTTTTTACCGAGAGCTCGCCGAACAACATTTTCTTCAGTGAATCAAGGGTCAGCACGCTCATGGTCCATGTACGTCGAGCCCCTCGCCGATCGCGGCCAAAGGACCGAACCTGACCTCACGGATCATCTCCGGCGGCCAATCGACCGCCTTCACCCCTGCCCCCAGATAACCACTCGGCGCCTTTTTCTCGCCGCGCGCAGCCAGCGTGACAGGGACGTCGATTTGAGCACCATCACGCTCGACCCGCAGTATGATTTTGGTATCAGGATGCATACGGACGGTATCCACCACTTGCTGCCAGTCATCCAGCAACTTGCCATCAAGTGCGAGTAGGCGGTCACCCATTTTCAGGCCTGCGGTCTGCGCCGGGCCTTTCGGATCAAGTTCGGCCAGGATCGGCGGCAATGCCGGACGCCACGGACGGATGCCCAGCGAGCGAATCGGATCCGGCTCATCGGCGCCCTTCAGCCATTTATCCAGTGCCAGCTCACGGGGCGAATCCACCGTGGAACCCTGCTCCCGGACCAGTACCTGCAGCGAACCACTTTCCCCAAGGCGACGGACCAGCTGCAAATTCACTGCAGCCCAGCCGGAAGTCGGTTCGCCATCGATGGAGATGATTTCCTGACCCGCGCTCAAACCAGCCTTGGCAGCAATGCTACCTGACTCTACGGCACCGATGACCGGGCGCACCTGCTCGCTGCCGAGCATGGCCAACACCCAAAAAAACAGCAGCGCCAATAGAAAGTTGGCAATCGGCCCGGCCGCCACGATAGCAATCCGCTGACGAACCGATTTGCGATTGAAAGCATGATCGAGCTGCTCGACCGGCACTTCACCTTCGCGCTCGTCGAGCATCTTCACGTAACCGCCCAGCGGAATGGCAGCCACCACGAACTCAGTGCCCTGCTTGTCGTGCCAGCGAAGCAGCGGCATGCCAAAGCCTACGGAGAAACGCAGCACCTTGACCCCACAGCGACGCGCGACCCAGAAATGGCCGAACTCGTGGAAGGTAACCAGCACGCCCAAAGCCACTAGGGTGCCGACAATCATATAGAGCGCGCTCATCTACTTTCTCCGCATTCCTATCCAGTGCCGTATGGGTCAACGCATTGCAGCACTTACCGCCCGTGACGACTCAACCATTGTTCGGCCAGCACACGCGCCTTCGCATCTGCCGTGAACACTGCTTCAAGATCATCCAGCGCCACCACAGGCTCGAGATTCAATGTTTCCTCGATGATACTCGCGATTTCCGGGTAACGAACCCGTCCGTCGAGAAACGCCGCAACAGCGACTTCGTTCGCCGCATTCAGCATCGCCGGCGCACTATTGCCCGCCTCGGCTGCCTGCCGGGCCAGACGCAGACAAGGGAAACGCTCTTCATCCGGTGCCTGGAAGTCCAGGCGCGCAATGGCAAACAGATCCAGCGGCGGCACACCCGAATCAATTCGCTCAGGCCACGCCAGGGCGTTGGCGATTGGCGTGCGCATGTCCGGGTTGCCCAACTGAGCCAATACAGAGCCATCGATGTAGTCGACCAGCGAATGAATCACACTCTGAGGATGAATCACCACTTCGACCTGGGATGGCTTGGCATCGAACAGCCAGCAGGCCTCGATCAACTCAAGCCCTTTGTTCATCATGCTGGCCGAATCGACCGAAATCTTGCGCCCCATGGACCAATTCGGGTGGGCACAAGCCTGCTCAGGCGACACATGCGCCAGTTCCGCCATGGGCGTTTGCCGGAACGGACCTCCGGAGGCCGTGAGCAAAATCCGGCGCACACCGACTGCGCCGAGGCCACGGGCAAAATCCTGTGGCATGCACTGGAAAATTGCGTTGTGCTCACTGTCGATCGGCAGCAAAACCGAACCGCTCTTGCGCACGGCTTGCATAAACAGCGCACCGGACATGACCAGCGCTTCTTTGTTGGCCAGGAGGATTTCTTGCCCGCCTCCACTGCCGCAATGGTCGGACGCAACCCGCCGCGCCGACAATGGCCGCCATCACTGCATCGACCTCAGGATCGGCGGCGACCTGGCACAAACCTTCTTCCCCCACCAGCACACGGGTCGATAAACCTGCCGCATGCAAATCATCCTGCAAGCCGCGGGCAGCGCTGGCTTCAGGTACTACGGCGAACCGGGGGCGTGGCGCACACATAGCGCCAACAACTCACTCAAACGGGTAAAACCGCTCAAGGCGAAAACTTGATAACGCTCGGGGTGGCGCGCGATGACATCCAGGGTGCTCAGACCGATCGAGCCGGTTGCCCCAAGAACGGTAATCTGCTGGGGACGGCTCACGGTGCTGCCATCCACAACAGCACCGAAAACACGGGAATCGCAGCGGTCAGGCTGTCGATACGATCCAGCACACCGCCGTGACCAGGCAGCAGATTGCTGCTGTCCTTGATTCCGGAATTGCGCTTGAACATGCTTTCGGTCAGATCGCCTACGACCGAGATAAATACGATTACGGCTGCGCCGATCAGGCCCTTGAACAACTCGGCAACGGTCCAGTCACGGACAAACCCGACGACGACGGTGATGACCAGACTCACGGTCAAGCCACCATAAACGCCTTCCCAGCTCTTTCCAGGACTGACCTGCGGCGCTAGCTTGCGCTTGCCGAAGGCCCGGCCGGAAAAGTACGCGCCAATATCGGCCCCCCAGACCAGCACCATCACCGCCATGATCAGCCAGTTGCCCAAGGGCTGCTGTTTGATCTGAATAAGGCCTTGCCAGGCCGGCAGCAAGATCAAAAGACCGATCACCAGCTTGCAGGCCGCACTGGCCCAGTGCTCGTTGGAGCGTGGATACGTCAGCACCAGATAGGTCGCAACCCCCCACCAGAGTACCGAAGCCCCCAACACCCAAGGCGCAAGGCCGGGAAGGATATGCATGACAAACAGCATCAACGCGACTACAGCGGCATAGGCCAAGCGCATCGACTGGGCAGTGAAGCCCGCCAGACGCGCCCATTCCCAGGCACCGAGGGTCACAACCAGCCCGATGAACAGTGCAAATCCTGAACCCTCGAGCAGGAAAAACCCGCACAGGGCAATCGGCAGCAGGATCAGCGCAGTGATGATTCGTTGTTTAAGCATTTAAACCCGGGCTCCAGCCTCGACCTGCTCGCTCGTTTTACCGAAGCGACGCTGGCGAGATGCGAAATCAGCCAGCGCATTACGCATGGCGTCGTGTTTGAAGTCCGGCCAGAACAGGTCGGAGAAAAACAACTCAGCGTAAGCCAGTTGCCACAGCAGGAAGTTACTGATGCGATGCTCGCCGCCGGTACGAATGCACAAGTCCGGCAACGGTTGATCGCCGGTGGCCAGGCACGTTTGCAGCAATTCTGGCGTGATGTCTTCCGGACGCAAGTGCCCGGCCTGAACTTCCCGAGCCAGTCGCTGAGCGGCCTGCGCGATATCCCACTGCCCGCCGTAATTGGCGGCGATCTGCAGGATGAAACGATTGCTGCCGACAGTCATGGCCTCGGCTTCACGCATGGCAGCTTGAAGTTCCGGATGAAAACGCGAGCGGTCGCCAATAATGCGCAAACTGATGTTGTTGTCATTCAGGCGCTTGGCCTCGCGACGCAATGCCCTGAAGAACAGATCCATCAAGGCACTGACCTCATCGGCCGGGCGTTGCCAGTTCTCACTGGAGAACGCGAACAGGGTCAATACTTCAACCCCGGCTTCGGCACACACCTCGATGACCGCACGAACTGCATCCACACCCGCTTTATGACCGGCGACACCCGGCATAAAGCGTTTTTTCGCCCAGCGATTATTACCATCCATGATGATCGCGACATGGCGCGGCACCGCGGACGGCGCAGTCTGCTTAGTCTTGTCCATGAAAACGCGACCCTTATACGGCCATCAGGTCTTTTTCTTTCTGCGCCAAGTCCGCGTCAATTTTAGCCACGAACTTTTTGGTCAAATCATCGATCTCGCCAGTGGCGCGACGCTCTTCGTCTTCGCTGATTTCTTTTTCCTTGACCAGATCCTTGAGCTGGCTGTTCGCATCACGGCGGATATTGCGCACCGCAACACGCGCGTCTTCAGCAACGTCGCGAGCCTGCTTGGTGAAGCCCTTACGGGTTTCTTCGGTCAGGGCCGGCATGGAGATCAGCAGCAACTCACCCAGGTTGGTCGGGTTGAGGTTCAGGCCAGCACTACCGATGGCTTTGTCGACGGCGCCCAACATATTGCGTTCAAAGGCAACGACCTGCAGGGTACGGGCGTCTTTAACGGTGATGTTCGCCACCTGTTTGATCGGGGTGTCGGAGCCGTAGTACGGCACCATCACGCCTTCCAGAATGCTTGGGTGCGCTTGGCCGGTACGAATTCGACCGAAGTTGTGCGCAAGCGATTCCACGGACTTTTGCATGCGCTCTTGAGCGTCTTTCTTGATTTCGTTGATCATTGTTGGCCTTCCTCGATCAGGGTCCCTTCAGCGCCACCATGCACGATGTTCAGCAGGGCGCCGGGCTTGTTCATATTAAATACGCGCAGCGGCATTTTATGGTCGCGGCACAGGCAAATGGCCGTCAGATCCATCACGCCCAGCTTGCGATCCAGCACTTCATCGTAGGTCAGATGATCGAACTTCTCGGCATGCGGGTCTTTGAATGGGTCAGCGGTGTATACGCCATCGACTTTGGTCGCCTTGAGCACGACATCAGCATCGATTTCGATCGCACGCAGGCAGGCAGCCGAGTCCGTAGTGAAGAAAGGGTTGCCAGTACCGGCCGCGAAAATCACGACTTCCTTGGAGTTCAGGTGACGCATGGCTTTGCGGCGATCGTAGTGATCGGTCACGCCAACCATGGAAATGGCCGACATCACGATAGCGGAGATATTGGCACGTTCGAGCGCATCACGCATGGCCAGTGCGTTCATCACAGTGGCCAGCATGCCCATGTGGTCGCCGGTAACCCGATCCATGCCGGCTGCGCTCAGCGCTGCACCGCGGAACAAGTTGCCGCCACCGATTACCAGACCGACCTGAACGCCGATGCCGACCAGTTGGCCAACTTCCAGCGCCATGCGATCCAGAACCTTCGGATCGATCCCGAACTCTTCCGAGCCCATCAGGGCCTCGCCGCTAAGTTTGAGTAGAATGCGTTTATAGCGAGCCTGATAACCACTGCCCTGCTGAGCCATTGCGAATCTCTCCTGCGGCGTATTTTAAAAATTCTTTGCGAGCTGTTTTCAGCTGGCGTTCACTCTTGCTTGGCACTGCTTCAGCGCCATCGGAACATGGCTTTGTAAGCCAGTTCCAAAAGGAAACCAATTAAAAAATTGGTGCCCCATCTGAAAAGAGGCTGCGCGCGTGAGCGGGCAGCCTCTTCAGGGCGACAGTTAAAAAACCGTCTTATTGCTTGGCGGCAGCCAGCTGAGCAGCAACTTCTTCAGCGAAGTTATCAACTGGCTTCTCGATGCCTTCGCCGACCTTGAAGTAGGTGAAGGAAACGATTTCAGCGCCAGCTTTCTTGGCCAGGTCGCCGATCTTGATTTCAGGGTTCTTTACGAACGCCTGCTCAACCAGGCTCGCTTCAGCCAGGAACTTGCTGATACGGCCTTTGACCATGTTTTCAACAATGTTTTCTGGTTTGCCGGCGATCTTGTCAGCGTTGAGGGTCAGGAACACGCCTTTCTCGCGCTCGATCGCTTCAGCGGAAACTTCCGATGGCAGCAGGAATTCAGGGTTGGTAGCCGCTACATGCATAGCGATGTCTTTGGCCAGCTCAACGTCGCCGCCCTTGAGAACAACCGCAACACCAATCTTGTTGCCGTGCAGGTAGCCACCAACAACATCACCTTCAACGCGAGTCAGGCGACGGATATTGACGTTTTCGCCAACCTTGCCGACCAGAACCAGGCGATCGGTTTCTTGAGCTTCGATCAGCGGAGCGACGTCAGTCAGTTTGTCAGCGAACGCTTTTTCAACGCTGGCAGCAACAAATGCCTTGAAGTCGTCCTGCAGAGCCAGGAAGTCGGTCTGCGAGTTCACTTCCAGAAGAACGGCGGATTTACCGTCTTCCTTGAGTGCGATTGCGCCTTCAGCGGCAACGTTACCGGCTTTCTTGGCAGCCTTGATGGCGCCCGAAGCGCGCATGTCATCAATGGCTTTTTCGATGTCGCCGCCAGCCTTGGTCAAGGCCTTTTTGCAGTCCATCATGCCTTCGCCAGTACGCTCGCGCAGTTCTTTGACCAACGCTGCAGTAATCTCTGCCATTTCAAAATTCCTCTTGGATAGGTTATCAACCATTCCACCCGATCGAACGGGCGTTCAATTCTTCCCGAACCACCTTTGTTAGCTGCCGCACATTACAGATAAAACAGTGGGCGCCGACAAATGGTTTTCGAGGTGGCAAAAAGGGGGCCAAGCCCCCTTTTTGCTTACTGAGTCAACGCCAGGGCGTCAATTACTCAGCTGCAGCCTGAGTTTCTTCAGCTACGAACTCTACAGTGCCGCCAGCAACATTGTTGCGACCACGGATAACGGCGTCAGCCATCGAACCCATGTACAGCTGGATAGCGCGGATTGCGTCATCGTTGCCTGGGATGATGTAGTCAACGCCTTCCGGGCTGCTGTTGGTATCGACTACGCCGATAACCGGGATGCCCAGCTTGTTGGCTTCGGTGATCGCGATGCGCTCGTGATCAACGTCGATAACGAACAGAGCGTCTGGCAGACCGCCCATGTCCTTGATACCACCCAGGGAACGATCCAGCTTTTCCAGGTCACGGGAGCGCATCAGCGCTTCTTTCTTGGTCAGCTTGGCGAAAGTACCGTCTTCGGCTTGTACTTCAAGGTCACGCAGACGCTTGATGGAAGCACGGATGGTTTTGAAGTTGGTCAGCATGCCGCCCAACCAGCGGTGATCGACGTACGGCGAACCGCAACGTGCTGCTTCTTCAGCAACGATCTTGCCAGCGGAACGCTTGGTGCCGACGAACAGAATCTTGTTTTTGCCCTGGGCCAGACGCTCTACGAAAGTCAGAGCTTCGTTGAACATAGGCAGGGTTTTTTCAAGGTTGATGATGTGGATCTTGTTACGCGCGCCGAAAATGTATTTACCCATTTTCGGGTTCCAGTAACGGGTCTGGTGACCGAAGTGCACACCGGCCTTCAGCATATCGCGCATGTTGACTTGGGACATGATAGTTCCTTAATAAGTCGGGTTTGGCCTCCACGTATCCCAATGACCAACCAGCAGCATCAGCTGAAGGCACCCAGGTCATCGTGTCGACACGTGTGTGGATTTAGGCTTCACGGGGCATCCCCGGAAAGCGGCGCATTTTATACCACAGGGAAGGGAAAAACGGAACCCGGATTCTGAAATCCTGGCGGGAGGGGTGTTTCAGCCCTTGGAATCCGCCCGGAATGCTCCATTCTATAGAGGGAAGCGATGTACAGAGGCGCGGATTTGCGCTGATCGTCTGATAGAATCGCGTTTTTCAGGGCTGCGAAGTTCGATCGCACAATGCCCATTCCGTTTGTAAAGCGCCGTCGAGCGCAGAGAGAGCCTGTATGACCGTCACCCTCAAAACCCCCGAGGACATCGCAAAAATGCGCATCGCCGGCAAACTGGCTGCCGATGTGCTGGAAATGATTGCTGAGTATGTCAAACCGGGCGTGACCACCGATCAACTGAACCAGATCTGCCACGACTATATCGTCAACGAGCAGAAAGCCATCCCTGCCCCGCTCAACTACAAGGGCTACCCGAAGTCGATTTGCACTTCGATCAACCACGTCGTATGCCACGGCATCCCGAACGATAAGCCGCTGAAAGATGGCGACACCCTCAACATCGACGTCACCGTCATCAAGGACGGTTACCACGGCGATACCAGTCGCATGTTCCACGTCGGCACTGTACCGGTATGGGCCGAGCGCCTGTCACAAGTGACCCAGGAATGCATGTACAAGGCGATTGAAATCGTCAAACCCGGCTGCCGCCTCGGCGACATCGGCGAAATCATCCAGAAGCACGCTGAAAGGAACGGTTTCTCGGTGGTTCGCGAATTCTGCGGCCACGGTATCGGTAAAGTCTTCCACGAAGAACCGCAGATCCTGCACTACGGTCGCGCCGGCACCGGCATGGAATTGAAGGCCGGCATGACCTTCACCATCGAACCGATGATCAACCAGGGCCGTGCCGACACCAAGGTGCTGGGCGATGGCTGGACTGCGATCACCAAGGACCGCAAGCTGTCGGCACAGTGGGAACACACCCTGCTGGTGACCGAGACCGGTTACGAGATCTTCACTTTGCGCAACGACGACACCATCGCGCGCGTTTCGGCCTGATCCGACCGCACAGCTCCCAGCCTTATAGATAGGAAAGCCAATCGATGCCGCAGGTGGATCCCGAACTCTTCGACCGCGGCCAGTTCCAGGCTGAACTGGCCTTGAAGGCAAGCCCGATCGCGGCCTTCAAGAAGGCGATCCGCCAGGCCCGCGAAGTGCTCGACACGCGCTTTCGCAACGGCCGTGACATTCGCCGGTTGATCGAGGATCGTGCCTGGTTCGTCGATAACATCCTGCAAAAGGCCTGGGACCAATTCAACTGGAGTGAAGACGCTGATATCGCACTGGTCGCGGTCGGCGGCTACGGTCGAGGCGAGCTGCACCCATACTCCGACATCGATCTGTTGATCCTGCTGGACAGCGCCGACCATGAGGTTTTCCGCGATTCCATCGAGCGTTTTCTCACGCTGCTGTGGGACATAGGCCTGGAAGTCGGTCAAAGCGTTCGTTCGGTCGACGAATGCGCCGTCGAGGCCCGCGCCGACCTGACGGTGGTGACCAACCTGATGGAAAGCCGAACCATTACCGGCCCGGAACATCTGCGCCAACGCATGCTGGATGTCACTAGCACGGCACACATGTGGCCGAGCAAGGATTTCTTCCTGGCCAAACACGCCGAGCAGAAAGCCCGTCACCACAAGTACAACGACACCGAATACAACCTGGAACCCAACGTCAAAGGCTCGCCTGGTGGCCTGCGGGACATCCAGACGATTCTCTGGGTGGCCCGTCGCGAGTACGGCACCCTGAACCTGCGGGCACTGGCGGGCGAAGGTTTCCTGGTCGAAAGCGAAAACGCCCTGCTGGCTTCTTCCCAGGAGTTTCTGTGGAAAGTGCGTTATGCCCTGCACATGCTCGCCGGGCGCTCCGAAGACCGGCTGCTGTTTGATCACCAGCGCACCATCGCCAAGCTACTGGGATTCGAAGGTGACGACGCCAAGCAGGCTATCGAAAACTTCATGCAACAGTATTACCGCGTGGTGATGAGCATTGCCCAGCTCAGCGACTTGATCATCCAGCACTTTGAAGAAGTCATCCTCGCCCCGGAAGATGAGGCCCCGCCACAACCGATCAACTCGCGCTTCCAGCTGCACGACGGTTATATCGAAGCGCGCAATGACAACGTGTTTCGCCGCACCCCGTTCGCCATGCTGGAAATCTTTGTGCTGATGGCACAACAGCCAGAAATCAAGGGCGTGCGCGCCGATACTATTCGCCTGCTGCGCGAAAACCGCCACCTGATCGACGACGATTTCCGCAACGACATCCGCAACACCAGCCTGTTCATCGAGCTGTTCAAGTGCAAGATCGGCATTCACCGCAACCTGCGCCGGATGAACCGCTACGGCATTCTCGGGCGTTATCTCCCGGAATTTGGCTTTATCGTCGGGCAGATGCAACACGATCTGTTTCACATCTATACGGTCGATGCGCACACCCTAAACCTGATCAAACACCTGCGTAAATTGCAGTACACACAGGTGTCAGAAAAATTCCCGTTGGCCAGCAAGCTCATGGGCAAGCTGCCCAAACCTGAATTGATCTATCTGGCCGGCCTGTACCATGACATCGGCAAGGGCCGGCATGGCGACCACTCGGAAATCGGCGCGGTAGACGCCGAGGCTTTTTGCCAGCGTCACCAGCTTCCCGTATGGGACAGCCGCTTGATCGTCTGGCTGGTGCAGAACCATCTGGTGATGTCGACCACCGCCCAGCGCAAGGACTTGTCCGACCCACAGGTGATCCACGATTTTGCGCAGACCGTCGGTGACGAAACCCACCTTGATTATCTGTACGTGCTGACTGTCGCCGACATCAACGCCACCAACCCCACGCTGTGGAACTCCTGGCGTGCCAGCTTGTTGCGTCAGCTCTACACCGAGACCAAACGCGCGTTGCGTCGTGGCCTGGAAAACCCGGTGGACCGCGAAGAACAGATCCGCCAGACCCAAAGCGCTGCTCTGGACATCCTGGTACGCGGCGGCACCGATCCAGACGATGTCGAGCAGTTGTGGGCACAGTTGGGCGATGACTATTTTTTGCGTCACACCGCTGGCGATGTCGCCTGGCACACCGACGCGATCCTCCAGCAACCGGCCGAAGGCGGGCCGCTGGTACTGATCAAGGAAACCACACAACGAGAATTCGAGGGTGGCACGCAGATCTTCATCTATGCGCCGGACCAGCACGACTTCTTCGCGGTGACCGTAGCCGCGATGGACCAGCTCAACCTGAACATCCATGACGCCCGGGTCATCACCTCCAGCAGTCAGTTCACCCTCGACACCTACATCGTGCTCGATACCGACGGCGACTCGATCGGCGATAACCCGACGCGGGTCAAACAGATCCGCGACGGCCTGACCGAAGCCCTGCGCAACCCGGATGACTACCCGACGATCATCCAGCGCCGGGTACCGCGACAGCTCAAGCATTTCGCCTTCGCACCGCAGGTGACGATTCACAACGATGCGCAACGCCAGGTGACCGTGCTGGAACTGACAGCCCCCGACCGCCCTGGCCTGCTGGCGCGGATTGGCACGATATTCCTGGAATTCGACCTGTCGTTGCAAAACGCCAAGATCGCCACCCTCGGCGAGCGCGTGGAAGACGTGTTCTTCATCACTGACGCCAATAATCAGCCGCTGTCCGATCCGCTGCTTTGCAGTCGCTTGCAGGACGCTATCGTCGAACAACTGAGCGTCAACCAGGACCCCGATA
The DNA here is from genome assembly GCF_002277815.1 of Pseudomonas sp. ERMR1:02. Lineage (GTDB taxonomy): Bacteria > Pseudomonadota > Gammaproteobacteria > Pseudomonadales > Pseudomonadaceae > Aquipseudomonas. The sequence goes on along the minus strand of NZ_NKJI01000012.1, from coordinate 4,866 downwards.
TCAAACTGTCGCGCATCAGCATCTGAATCAACAGCCCGCCCTTTTGTAGGAGCTGGCTTGCCAGCGATGGATTCACAGGCACCGCGTTTACCCGGCAAGCACGGGTTATCGTTAACGACCATCGCTGGCAAGCCAGCTCCTACACCGAACGAGATTTATCGATGAACAACGCTCTGACCCAGCTCCAGCCCTACCCGTTCGAGAAACTGCGCGCCCTGCTCGGCAGCGTCACGCCCAACCCGGACAAGCGCCCTATCGCATTGTCCATCGGTGAGCCAAAGCACCGCTCGCCAAGTTTTGTCGCCGAGGCACTGGCCAGCAATCTGGATCAAATGGCCGTATACCCGACCACCCTCGGTATCCCGGCTTTGCGTGAAGCCATTGCCGCCTGGTGCGAGCGCCGTTTCGGTGTTCCCAATGGCTGGATCGACCCGGCGCGCAACGTGCTGCCGGTCAACGGTACCCGTGAAGCGCTGTTCGCCTTCACCCAGACCGTGGTCAACCGTGGCGACGACGCGCTGGTTGTCAGTCCGAATCCGTTCTATCAGATCTATGAAGGTGCGGCGTTTCTCGCTGGCGCCAAGCCGCATTACCTGCCATGCCTGGATGAAAACGGCTTCAACCCGGATTTCGATGCGGTTTCACCGGACATCTGGAAACGCTGCCAGATCCTGTTCCTGTGCTCGCCGGGCAACCCGACCGGTGCGTTGATCCCGGTCGACACCCTGAAAAAACTGATCGCCCTGGCCGACGAACATGACTTCGTAATCGCCGCCGACGAGTGCTACAGCGAGCTGTACTTCGACGAACAAACCCCGCCACCGGGCCTGCTCAGCGCCTGCGCGGAACTGGGCCGCAAGGACTTCAAGCGCTGCGTGGTGTTCCACAGCCTGTCCAAGCGCTCCAACCTGCCGGGGCTGCGCTCCGGTTTTGTCGCCGGTGATGCGGATATCCTCAAAGGTTTCCTGCTCTATCGCACGTACCACGGCTGCGCGATGCCGGTTCAGACGCAACTGGCCAGCGTTGCCGCGTGGAACGATGAAGAGCACGTGCGCGCCAACCGCACGCTGTATCGAGAGAAGTTCGACGCTGTACTGGAAATCCTCGAGCCGGTTCTGGACGTGCAACGCCCTGATGGCAGCTTCTATCTGTGGCCGAATGTGGCCGGTGACGACGCAGCCTTCTGCCGCGACCTATTCGAGCAGGAGCATGTGACGGTGGTACCGGGCTCCTACCTGTCGCGCGATGTGGATGGCGTTAATCCAGGTGCCGGGCGTGTGCGCATGGCATTGGTTGCGCCGCTGGCCGAGTGTGTTGAAGCCGCCGAGCGCATTCGCGACTTCATCCAGCGCCGGTAGGAGCGAGCTTGCTCGCGATGGTTTCGATAACGCCGCGATGCCAAGCCGCCAGTGTTATCGTTGACGACCATCGCGAGACCACAGCCGACGCGAAACCGTCCGGTCATGGCATAATCCGACACCTTTTTTATCCAGCACCTGTAAAGGGGGCGATTCCTTGACCGTTTCAAGCAAAACGTTGCACCTTTTCGGCATCAAAGCCTGCGACACCATGAAAAAGGCGCGCACCTGGCTCGATGAACACGCTGTCAGCTATGACTTTCATGATTACAAAGCGGTCGGTATTGACCGTGAACACCTGGCCCAATGGTGCAACGAGCACGGCTGGGAAGTGGTGTTGAACCGTGCAGGCACGACCTTTCGCAAGCTCGACGACGAACGCAAAGCCGATCTCGACCAGTCGAAAGCCATTGAACTGATGCTCGCACAACCGTCGATGATCAAGCGCCCGGTGCTCGATCTCGGTGACCGAACCCTGATTGGCTTCAAGCCAGATATCTACGCGGCCGCACTCAAGTAAGCAGCCCGTTTCAATTTGTTAGAGGTATCAACATGTCCACTACCCTGTTCAGCCTGGCCTTTGGTCTCGGCACTCAAAACCGTCAAGGCGCATGGCTGGAAGTGTTTTACGCGCAACCATTGCTCAACCCATCGGCCGAACTGGTCGCGGCCATCGCGCCGATCCTGGGTTACAGCGAAGGCAACCAGGCCATTGCCTTCAGCAATACTCAGGCAGCGCAACTGGCTGAAGCCGTCAAAGGCGTAGATGCGGCCCAGGCTGCCCTATTGACTCGTCTGGCCGAAAGCCACAAGCCGCTGGTCGCCACCCTTCTGGCCGAAGATGCCCAGCTGTCGTCCACCCCAGAGGCATACCTCAAGCTGCACCTGCTATCCCATCGCCTGGTCAAGCCACACGGCCTGAACCTGGCTGGCATCTTCCCGTTGCTACCGAACGTTGCCTGGACCAGCCAGGGCGCCATCGATCTGACCGAACTGGCCGAGCATCAACTGGAAGCGCGCCTGCGCGGCGAGCTGCTGGAAGTGTTCTCGGTGGACAAGTTCCCGAAAATGACCGACTACGTGGTACCGGCCGGCGTGCGTATCGCTGATGCGGCCCGTCTGCGTCTGGGCGCCTACGTCGGCGAAGGCACCACCGTGATGCACGAAGGTTTCATCAATTTCAACGCTGGTACCGAAGGCCCGGGCATGATCGAAGGTCGCGTATCCGCTGGCGTATTCGTCGGCAAGGGTTCGGACCTGGGCGGCGGTTGCTCGACCATGGGCACCCTGTCGGGCGGCGGCAATATCGTGATCAAGGTTGGCGAAGGCTGCCTGATCGGCGCCAACGCCGGTATCGGCATCCCGTTGGGCGACCGCAATACTGTTGAATCGGGCCTGTACGTCACCGCTGGCACCAAAGTGGCACTGCTGGACGAGAAGAACCAACTGGTCAAAGTTGTGAAGGCCCGTGAATTGGCTGGTCAGACCGACCTGCTGTTCCGCCGCAATTCGGAAACCGGCGCCGTGGAATGCAAAACCCACAAGTCGGCCATCGAACTGAACGAAGCGCTGCACGCTCACAACTAAGCGCAGCAGATTCCTGTAGGAGCGAGCATGCTCGCGATGGACGTTAACGATAACGCAGGGCATCAGGTAGCCCGTGTCGTCGACGCGTTTTTCGCGAGCATGCTCGCTCCTACAGGGTCAGAGGCACCCCCCGCAGGGCCCGACAACATGATGATTCCTTCCCCCTGGCGCGCCGATTTTCCGGCCATCGCCGCTCTGCAACGGCAAGACCAGACCTATCTGGACAACGCCGCCACCACGCAAAAACCTCAAGCCTTGCTCGACGCCCTGGCGCATTACTACGCCAACGGCGCGGCCAACGTGCATCGGGCGCAACACCTGCCCGGCGCCCACGCCACCCAGGCGTTCGAGGACAGCCGCCGCAAAGCCGCGCAATGGCTCAATGCCGGTGACAGCGGACAGATCATCTTTACCCACGGCGCGACTTCTGCGCTGAACCTCCTGGCCTATGGTCTGGAACATCTATTCCATCCGGGCGATGAAATTGTCATCAGCGCCCTGGAACATCACGCCAACCTGCTGCCGTGGCAGCAACTGGCTCACCGCCGCGAACTGAAACTGGTGATCCTGCCACTGGATGCGGACGGCGTAATCGACCTCGACGCGGCCATTCGATTGATCGGCCCACGCACGCGCTTGTTGGCGGTCAGCCAGTTGTCCAACGTGATCGGCGCCTGGCAACCACTGTCCGCGCTGCTGGCGATGGCCAAGGCGCACAACGCTTTGACGGTAATCGACGGCGCTCAGGGCGTAGTCCATGGCCGACATGACGTGCAGTCACTGGGGTGCGACTTTTATGTCTTCTCCAGTCACAAACTGTACGGCCCCGATGGCCTGGGCGTGTTGTTCGGGCGCAACGAAGCACTGCAACAACTGCGCCCCTGGCAGTTCGGCGGCGAGATGGTGCTGGACGCCAACTATCACGATGCACGCTTCCGCCCGGCACCGCTGGGTTTCGAGGCGGGCACGCCGCCGATTGCCAGCGTGATTGGCCTGGGCGCAACTCTGGATTACCTCGCCGGGCTCGATCAGGATGCCGTGTCTGCCCATGAAGTGGCGCTACATGACTATCTGCTCAAGGGTCTTGAGGCCCGCAACGGCATTCGACTGTTGGGCAAGCCGCATTTGGCACTGGCCAGTTTTACCGTCGAGGGCGTGCATAACTCAGATCTGGCGCACTTGCTGACAGAACAAGGGATCGCGGTACGCGCCGGTCACCACTGCGCCATGCCGCTGCTCAAAAGCTTCGAACTGGCCGGGGCGATTCGGGTTTCGTTGGCGTTGTATAACGATTCCGAAGATCTGGAACGGTTCTTTGACGCGCTGGACCAGGCGCTGGAGTTGCTGCGATGAGCTTGCCTGCCGAAGCCGTGATAGCGCTGGATACCTTTCAGAAAGCCGCGGGCTGGGAACAACGGGCCCGCCTGTTGATGCAATGGGGCGAGCGCCTGCCTGCGTTGAGCGACGAAGAAATGTGCGACACCAACCGCGTGCACGGCTGTGAAAGCCAGGTGTGGCTGGTGGGCAAACTGCACGACGGTCATTGGCAGTTCCATGCCAATAGTGACGCGCGGCTGATACGCGGATTGGTGGCGCTGCTGCTTGCACGGGTAATGGATTGTCAGCGGTTGAGTTGCAGCAGGTGGATTTGCCGGACTGGTTTAATCAACTGGGGCTCGGTCGCCAGTTGTCCCAGTCGCGTAGCAATGGTCTGAATGCGGTGCTTCAGCGAATGAATGAGTTGGCTGGTTAACTCTGCACCTGTAGGAGCGAGGCTTGCCCGCGAAAGCGGTGTGTCAGGCAGGACGCCTTCGCGGCAAGCCTCGCTCCTACAGGTTTTGCATCTATTGGGGTCAGGTGGGTTTGACGCGCTCCGCCGGCCGCCTCACCCCAGCCACAATCTTGTCCACAGCCTTGGTCG
>NZ_NKJI01000015.1 GCF_002277815.1 Pseudomonas sp. ERMR1:02 | reverse complement strand
CCCGCTGATGCACGTGATCGCCGCCAAGGCCGTGTGCTTCAAGGAAGCGCTGGAGCCGGCCTTCAAGACTTATCAGGCGCAAGTGATCCGCAACGCCCAGGCGATGGCACACGTGTTTATCGAGCGGGGTTTCGACGTGGTGTCCGGCGGCACCGACAACCATCTGTTTCTGGTCAGCCTGATTCGTCAGGGCCTGACCGGCAAGGATGCCGACGCCGCCCTTGGCCGTGCCGGCATCACCGTGAACAAGAACGCCGTGCCCAACGACCCACAATCGCCATTCGTGACTTCCGGCCTGCGTATCGGTACACCGGCGATCACCAGTCGCGGTTTCAAGGAAGCCCAGAGCATCGAGCTGGCGGGCTGGATCTGCGACATCCTCGACCACCTCGGCGATGCCGATGTCGAGGCCCAGGTCGCCCGGCAAGCCGCTGCAATGTGCAGCGATTTCCCGGTCTATCGCGACTGATCCGTTCTGCACGACACCGCCCCTGTAGGAGCGAGCTCTGCTCGCGATGGACGTCAACGATTATGCGGGTAGTCTGGATGAACGCGTTGTCCCGACGTTTTTCGCGAGCAGAGCTCGCTCCTACAGTGGTTGTACAGGCACGTTTCAAGCCATGATGTGCACACTTGCCTGCCTGCGCGGAGATCGGCCCCGATGTCATTTGCAGTTCGATCATGCAGCCTGTCGCTGCTGTTGCTCTCGCCCCTCCTGCCTGCCGGCGCGCATGCCGAGGACCGGCCTGCGCACATGGTGTATTGCGCACGATCGACCCTGGCATCGAGCAGGACATCCGTTACGCCAGCGCCCACAACTTCACCGGGCACCCCCTCGACGGTTACACGGCAGCGGAATGCGTGTTGTCGCTGGACGCAGCCAAAGCCCTCGCCCGGGTGCAAACGGCGTTGCGAGCGCAAGGCTACGGTTTGAAAGTATTCGACTGCTATCGCCCCAGTCGTGCCGTCGCAGATATGGGCCGTTTTGCGAAAGAACCCGGCGATCCGCGCAAGGCCGAGTTCTATCCACGGGTGGACAAGCAGGACTTCTGGCGTCTGGGTTACGTGGCGCGGGTGTCCAATCACTCCAGGGGCGGCACCGTCGACCTGACACTGACCGGTCCCGGTGCCCTGCCCACGGACACCTGGACGCCTTCTGCCACACCACTCAATTGCACCGCTGACTATGGCCAGCGTTGGCACGACGGCGCCGTCGACATGGGCACCGGTTTGATTGCTTCGATGAGCGCGCCCATACCGACACGACATTGATCAATGCCACCGCCATGGAAAATCGCCAGCGTCTCACCCGCGCCATGGAGCAAGAGGATTTACCGGCTATTCCGCCGAATGGTGGCATTTCACATACAGTCGGGATCCAACGCTGAAGACCGTCATGGATTTCCCCATTACCCCGCTTGAGCCGGGCAGCCCGACGCCATGATTCGACTGATCAAGGCCTGTGCACTGCTGCTGTTGCCCTGTGCGGCGCTCGCCCAGGGGCTCGAAGACATTCAGCAACTGATCGTCGTCACCAGCAAGAATTGGGATGACATTCAGGCACCGCCCAGCGCTATGAACGGCATGGGAGCACCTTTGAAAAATTCGAGGCATCGTTTCCGGTAGTTCTCGGCAAAAACGGGATGGCCTGGGGCAAGGGGCTCAACAGTATCGAAGCACCTCAGGGGCCGATCAAACAGGAAGGCGATGGCAAGGCCCCGGCCGGGATATTCAAACTGGGCACGGCGTTCGGCTACGACCCCGACGCCGACACCCGACTGCCCTACCTCGCACTGACACCGACCATCGAATGCGTGGATGACAGCCAGTCGAAACGCTACAACCAACTGGTCGACGGTGCGACAGTCGCCAGGGACTGGAACAGTTCCGAACGCATGCGGCGCAACGATGACTTGTATCGCCAAGGCATCGTCATCGAGCACAACACCCCGTCATCCCCCGCCGCCGGCTCGTGCATTTTCTTCCATATCTGGCGCGGCCCCACGTTGCCAACACGGGGCTGCACGGCCATGGACCCGGCGGATATGGCGCGTTTGTTCAGCTGGCTGGACCCGCGCCAGTCCCCATTGCTGGTGCAACTGCCCGAGGTGCAATACGAGCAGTTGCGTGGACACTGGGGTCTTCCGAGCGTTGAGCAATGCAACCGGCGCTGATAACTGTAGGAGCGAGCTTGCTCGCGAAGAATTTAACGGCACCGCTGGGCAACCGGTTTACGCGTTATCGTTCACGACCATCGCGAGCGAGCTCGCTCCTACATGGCTTGCTCTTGTTCAGGCCTTTGAACGATCCTCAACCGGGGCGACCAATACTGATGACCGGGCCAGCAGGTAATACAGAATCCCCGGCACCACCAGCCCCACGATCCAGGAAATATCCACGCCGCCGAGTTGCGCGACCATCGGTCCGGAGTAGAAATGGTGTCGACGAAAGGCAGCTGAATCAGCACACCGGTGACGTACACGCCGATCCCCCGCAGGTTCCAGCGACCATACCGCCCCGCCGGATCGGACAAGGCCGGGATGTCGTAGCGCTCCTTGTTGATGAAGTAGTAATCCACCAGGTTGATCGCGCTCCACGGTGTGAAGAACGTCAGCAAGAACAGGATGAAGTATTTGAACGAGTTGAGAAACGAGTACTGCCCAGCAACGCGAGCGTGGTGGATGCCGCGACAATCAGCAGCACAAATAGCATGCGCTGGCCGGCGCTGATCTCCAGGCGGCTACGGAAACCACTGATGATGGTGGCCACGCACATGAAGCTGCCATAGGCATTGAGGTCGACACCGTGACCTTGCCGAACACCACGCTCAAGTACAGCAAGGAGGCCATGATCCCGGTACTGCCCAAGCCAACGATGGTCGCCACTTCGTGACCGCGGAAGTTTGCCCCGCCAAAGCTGCGGCAAACACACCCAGCACCATGGAAGCCTGGGCGCCCAGCACCGTGCCCAGGCCGACGGCGGTGAAGGTTTTCCAGGACGACGTCTTGCTCGGCAAGTAGCGTGAATAGTCAGCCACGTACGGGCCAAAGGCGATCTGCCAGGACGCGGAAAGCGACACCGCCAGCAGGAAAGTGCTCCAGGCGAAATGGCGGTTTTCCAGCAACAGGCCGATGTCGTTGAGGGTCATCAACCGGGCAAACAGATAGACGAACGCGATGACGCCCAGCACGCTGGCCACCCGCCCGACCAGGTGGATCACCCGATAACCGAACATCGTCAGCAACGCGATGCAGCCGGCGAATATCAGGATACCGGCGCTGTCGCTGACGCTGATCAACTGGGCAATCGCTTGCCCCGACAACACCGCGCCGGTGGCGCTGAAGCCGAGGTACATCAGGCACACCAGCACAATCGGGATCGCCGCGCCGTACACCCCGAACTGCACGCGACTGGAGATCATCTGTGGCAACCCGAGCTTCGGCCCTTGTGCCGCGTGCAACGCCACCACGGCACCGCCGAGCACCTGGCCTATCAGCAAGCCGATCAGTGACCAGAACACATCACCGCCCAACACCACGGCCAGCGCCCCGGTGACGATCGCGGTGATCTGCAGATTGGCCCCGAGCCACAGGGTGAACTGGCTGTACAGGCTGCCATGGCGCTCGGCCTCGGGGATGTAATCGATCGAGCGGGTCTCGATCAGGGGATTTCGTTGATTGGTCATTGTTCTTGTTCTCTTCCAAATAGAGTGCATTACACAATCCACTGTAGGAGCCGGCTTGCTGGCGAAAGCTGTGTGTCAGACGACATCAATGTTGATTGATGCGCCGCCTTCGCCAGCAAGCCGGCTCCTACAGGTTCGCATCACTGGCCGGCGATAACAGCCACCTGCCCCACAAACGGCGCCTTGGCCCACACCACCTTGCCGCCAACCAGCGTCATCAACACCTGGTTGCGCCCCAGTTCGTCCTCGGGCACTTGCATGAAGTTTTTATCCAGCACGATCAAGTCAGCGAACTTGCCCACCTCCACCGAACCGACCACCTGCTCCAGCTGAGCTGCTCTGCGGCGTTGAGGGTGATGGTGCGCAGTACCTCGGCACGGGACAGCGCCGGGGCGGTGTTGAGCCTGCCCGCGTACTTGGTGCCATAGCTGTGTGGATTCTGCGGATCGCCCGAGCGGGTGACGCCGATTTTCAGCGCAAGAAATTCGTCGAGCGGATCGACTGGCCAGTCGCTGCCATAAGCCACCCGGCCACCGGCACGGGCGATGCTGCCCGACGGTTCCATGCGCGCGAATCGCTCGGCACCGAGGTGATCGTTGGTGCCGTCGACCGTGGACGGCGCCTGCTGTGCCCACTGGAAAGACATGTTGGCGGTCACATCGAGCGCCTTGAAACGCCCGTAGTCGGCGGGGTCCACCGACTCGGCATGGGTAATGGTCGGGCGGAAGGCGTTGCCGGGCAATTGCTGGCGCACGTATTCGATGCCGTTGAGCGAGTCACGGACCGCGCGATCGCCAGTAGCGTGAAGGTGCGGATCGAAGCCGGCCTGCACAGCCTTGAGCAGCAATGGATTGAGCACTTGCGGCGGGAAATACAACTCGCCACGGTTTTTCCCCGGTGCCCATTTCGGCGCCTTGTCGGTTCCGGCATTGTGCAGATAAGGCGTCAACATCGCTCCGGTGTCGGCCGGTGCGTTGATGATACCGTCCATGAACAACTTCACGTGGCGCATGCTCACGCCCGGCGCCACCTTGGGCTCGCCCTGATCGTAAGTGGCAGCCAATGCCTTGGCTTCGGCGATGGTCTTGTCCGGGTCAGCAGTAGCGGCCGCCGGATCAAGCTTGATCGCCAACAAGGCCCGGGCGGTCAATTCGCCGGACAGCTCAAGCGTGGTGAACGCTTTGCCATTCTCCGGCCCCGACAAGGCATCGAAGAAACTGGTGATGCCTTGCTGGCGCATGGCGTCGAGCGCGGCGCGGCTCTGGGTAAGCTTCTCGGCGTCGGTGGCGGGCGGCACCACAGCGGCCATGGCATCGGCCGCGCCGTCCTCGCAGATACCGGTCGGGTTGCCTGCAACGTCGCGCACGTACTTGCCATCGCCGGGGTTGGCCGTGTGCTTGTCGATGCCCGCCACCGCGAGGCCACGGGAGTTGACCAGCACGGTATGGAAGTCGGTGGAACGCACCTGTATCGGGCGCCTGGTCTTCAGCGCGTCGAGGGTCGATTTATCGGGGTCGCCGTCGAGTCCGTCCATGCCCATGCGATCCCAGCTGCCAACTTCGAGCCAGACGTCGGGGCCCTTGTCCTTTTCAGCATCCAGACAGGCCTGGATGGTTTCCTGGAACACCTTGCGGGTCATGGTCTGGTATTTCAGGTCGCACAAGGTCATGGCGCGACCGCCGTCACCGGGATGCATGTGCGCATCGATGAAGCCAGGCATCAGCATGCGCCCCGCCAGATCGACCACCTGCGTCTGTGCGCCGATGTACGAAGCAACTCCCTCATCGCTGCCAACATAGACGATCTTGCCACCCGTGACCGCCACCGCCTGCTGCACCGAATCCTTGCTGTCGACGGTGTACACGAAACCGTTGCGCATGATCATGTCGGCACCGGTCGAAGCCCGACTCTGACACCCCACCAGCGCCACGCAGGAAACAGCCGTTGCGCCGGCCACGGCGATGAATAGCCTGGACAATTTCAATTGTTTCACCCCTGTTTTTATAGTTTTGCAAGGACTTGACCTGAAGGCCGCGCATGCCCTTGATATGCAGGGCATACCCTATAGAACGTGGCGTTCGGATGGACCTCTGCAAATGAGGAGGGGTCAGGGAATTAGCTGTGCGCAAGTTAGCCGACCGGGGCGACACGAAACCGGCGCAACGTAGGCAACGCCGCAAGGTCTTGTAGCTTTCATGAAGTAAATCCGATGACGATTAAACACTCTCTATCGAATGATGTTAAACGGGTTGAAATTGAGCACCTGTCCGTGATGAAAAACGCCAAAAAAACCAGGAAGCATCCGACATGTTTTTAGGGTTGGCCGTCGGAAGCGTGAGGGGTAGCGTTGCAGCTCCTGACATTCCTCGGAAATCCACCATGCGCAAGATCACGATATACCCACCGGCTCGGAAGTAGAAAACACTGCCCCCTACGTCTCCACGCCTTCCAATGGGCTACATGACGCAGTCAACAAAGCGCTGGACCACTATCTGAAACCCTCTGCACCCGGCACGCCCGCCACGAACACGCCCGACAGAATTTTTGTTGTTGCACCTGACATCAACAACGAAACGTTACTGGCCTACGCCTGTGAATCGCTTGCGTCAGCGCGCGTATTGGCAAACGAATTTCAGCTACGTTGAACGGTACGCACCGCAATACGATGTTGGCCCTTCAACAGGTAATCATGTTGGGTGAACTGGCGGTTAGCCGAGCGTTGGACAATATAGGAGGAGCGCCACACTCAATCCCGACGCGTTGATTCTCGTTGGGAATTCGGCGAACGCAGGACCGTCCCCAGTTCCACCTTGCTCTTAACGCCGAGCTGCAAGTAGCAGTTGCGCAGGTAGGTGCGTACCGTCGCCGGGCTGAGGGTGAGGATTCTGGCGATTTCCTTGTAAGAATGACCGGCGGCGAACAGCATGGCGACGGTCCGCTCCCGTGGCGCCAGCACCGCCCCGCGTGGTTGGGTTTGCAGTGACAGGATGACGTGTTCGGCATTCGGGGTCAGGGTCAGAGCAGTGCTGCCCAGACGCATGACACAGGGCGCCTTGGGCAAATGCGCGATGACCTCGGCAGGCAGCGTCGAGCCGTTCCAGCCGGGCAACTCCCGTTGAATGACCGCGCACAATCCGGCGCCGACGTAGAGCAGACCGCCGTCCAGCCGCGCAACGCCAAAGTCGCTGGCCCCGTTGCCGGTGTCGACGCGGATCATGTCCTGTACCTGAAATCGCCATAGCTGCAACAGGTGCTCGCAGAACGCCGAAAACAATTGCGCCTCACTGTCGCTGAACGCAGCAACATCGGCGCCACGGTAGAGACAGACGAAGAACATCAAGCCGCTTTCCGGCAGCTCGAAGGTGATGCACATCGGGTGATAAAGATCATGGCGCCGGGCGAACGCGTCCACCTCTGCATGGGGGTCGGTGAAACCGCTGTCGCGAATCACCTCGCCTGGGCGGCTCAAGGTGTCATGGGAAAATTTGTCGCTGCCGGCACTCTTTTGCCATTCGGCGGCAAAGGAGTCGGCCAGGTCGATGCGCCCGTGCATCCAGCTCTGCGGCGGTGCGCTGGCGGCCGAGACAGACATCTCGCCCCACCACGCCGAGGCAAACGGCACAAGCTCGCGGAATGCCTGCAAGCCGTCAGCAATGAATTCGGCAGCGCCGCGTTCCCGCGCCAGGCGACCTAACTGCAGTACGCAACGGTTGAACGCTGCAGTGTGGTCATCGACGTGTCGATGCTGCCCTGATGTGCCTCCTCCATCTTACGGTCCTGTTGGCTGCGTGGTCTGGGGGCTGGACCATGCCATAAGGACCGGGATGGCGTCCATGCTAGTTGCGGAAGCGTGGTTTGCCCGCGAAGAGGCCGGCACATACAACATTCATGTTGGCTGACACGACGCGCTCGCTCCCACAAGGGATTGAGTACATCCGCGAAAATCAGGTCGGCTGTCAGGCCGCCTTCGCAGGCAAGCCAGCTCCCACAGGGTATTGGGTACATCCGCAAAAATTCAGGTCGGCTGTCAGGCCGCCTTCGCAGGCAAGCCAGCTCCCACAAGGGATTGAGTACATCCGCGAAAGTCAGGTCGGCTGTCAGGCCGCCTTCGCAGGCAAGCCAGCTCCCACAGGGTATTGGGTACATCCGCAAAATTCAGGTCGGCTGTCAGGCCGCCTTCGCAGGCAAGCCAGCTCCCACAGGGTATTGGGTACATCCGCGAAAATCAGGTCGGCTGTCAGGCCGCCTTCGCAGGCAAGCCAGCTCCCACAGGGTATTGGGTACATCCGCAAAAATTCAGGTCGGCTGTCAGGCCGCCTTCGCAGGCAAGCCAGCTCCCACAAGGATGAGTACATCCCGAAAGTCAGGTCGGCTGTCAGGCCGCCTTCGCAGGCAAGCCAGCTCCCACAGGGTATTGGGTACATCCGCGAAAATCAGGTCGGCTGTCAGGCGGCATAGATGCGGGTTAGCCGCGCTGGGCCAAGGATGGCCGATCGCGGCGGGCCCACGGAGCAGGAGCTCTATAGGAGCGAGCGGGCGGCGATCCGACTTGCCCGCGAAGGCGTTGGGTCAGGCGCCATCTTTGTTGACTGGACTGCCGTCTTCGCGAGCAAGCTTCGCTCCTACAGGCTCTTCCAAGTGACCCGCCGTCAGGGCGGAACCCTAAGCCGCCATTACCGCAGGAATGGATATGTACTCAGTCAACAAAGGACAGGTCGGCTGTCAGGCCGCCTTCGAGAGTAGTTTTAAGGATGCTTCGCTGCGGCCAGCTCGGCTTCGATTTCTTCGGCAACCAGGCTTTCGATGCGGCTCATGTTGCGGTCGCGGATGCCTTGCTCCCTGAGCATGGTCACCGTGCGAAACAGGTACTGCGCCGCCGAGCCCCAATGCCCCGCCGCGCATTTGTGGCGAGGGGATTTCAGAAGCGGATTTCACTGGCCGGGATGACATCGATTCGCGCCACCGAGCTGCTCAGGTCCGCCCAATCCTTGTTGTGTTCGGCAATGATGTCTTCGGCAGTCACATTGCCGTTGTCGACAGTGGAATGCGCATCGGCGGCCAACACCACGTCATAGCCCAATTGATGCGCCTGACGCAGGGTTGCATTCACGCAGTAGTCGGTCTGCAGACCACAGATGACCAAGCGCTCAATGTCCTGCACAGGCACCAGTTTCTGCAGATTGGTCTGATAGAACGAATCGCCAGTGGTTTTACGTACGCGATTATCTTCGGGCGAAGTTTGCAGCCCATCGGCCAGTTGCCAGCCTGGGGTCCCGTGTTTCAACAGATCGCCTTCTTCTTCGTGCTGGATCAGCACCACCGCAACCCCGGCGTCTCGCGCTCTGGCACTCAGGTCATTGATGGTGTCGATAACGCGTTTGATCTCATGGCACTCGTATTCGCCGGAGCAAAGGGCTTGTTGGACGTCGATGATTAACAGTGCGGTGGTCATGGTTCCTTCCTTGAGAAGTCAGTGGATCAGGGGACGAACATAAGCCCGTCCCCTTTCAAACACAACCGTCAGTAACCCAGCGACAATCCGGTGTTACGCCGTGGATCGTTGGCCCCGTAGAAATGGTTGTTGCCCACCGGTTTGCCGCCCAACGACGGGGCGCCTACCAGGATCGCTGCCAAGTGGTTGGCGTCCTGGGGTTTAGCAAACTTGTGGCCCCAGCTTTCGAGGATCTTCACCGTGTCGGGGCTTGTGGTGAAAGTCTCCAGGTTGGTTTCCTCCGGCAGCCATTGCTGGTGGAAACGTGGCGCATCGACCGCTTCCTGAATGTTCATGCCGTAGTCGATCACGTTGAGCATGGTCAGCAAGGTGGCAGTGATGATGCGGCTGCCGCCGGGGGTGCCGACGACCATCACCACCTTGCCGTCCTTGGTGACGATGGTCGGGCTCATGGACGACAGCGGCGCCTTGCCGGGGGCGATGGCGTTGGCCTCGCCCTGCACCAGGCCGTACATGTTTGGCACGCCGATTTTCGAGGTGAAGTCGTCCATTTCATCGTTAAGAATGACCCCGGTCTTGCTCGCCATGACCCCGGCACCGAACCAATCGTTGAGGGTGTAGGTCATCGATACCGCATTGCCCCATTTGTCGACGATGGAGAAATGGGTGGTGTTGCTGCCTTCATGGGGCGCGACGCCGGGTTTGAGTTCGCTGGACACGCCGGCTTTTTGTGGGTTGATGGCTTCGCGCAGCTTGGTTGCGTAGTTTTTGTCGAGCAGGTGGGCGATCGGGTTTTTCACGAAATCCGGGTCGCCCAGGTAGCTGTTGCGATCGACATAGGCGTGACGCATCGCTTCGATTTGGTAGTGCATGCCTTGGGCTGAGTGATAGCCCAGATCCTTCATCGGGTAGCCGTCGAGGATGTTCATGATCAGGCAGATCACCACGCCCCCGGAGCTTGGTGGCGGTGCCGAGACCACGTGGTAGCCACGGTAGTCGCATTCGATCGGCGCCAGTTCACGGGTTTTGTATTTGTCGAGGTCGGCCTGGGTGATGATGCCCTTGTTGGCCTGGCTGGAGGTGACGATGGCGTCCGCCACCCAGCCTTTATAGAAGCCATCGGCGCCTTTCTCGGAGATTTCCCGCAGGGTTCTAGCAAGGTCTTTCTGCACCAGTTTCTGCCCGACCTGCATCGGTTCGCCGTTGCTCAGAAAGATCGAGCCGGAATCCTTGATGTCCTTCTTGAACACGTCGGTGCCTTCGCCGAGCAAATCGACATCACCTTGATCCAGCTCGAAACCGTCTTCGGCAAGTTTGATGGCCGGGGCGATCACCTCCTTGCGTGGTTTGGTGCCGTATTTCGATAGCGCGAGCTCCATGCCGGAAACGGTGCCAGGCACACCGACGGCCAGGTGGCCACGGGTGCTCAGGTCCGGAACGACATTGCCCTCCTTGTCGAGGTACATATTGGCGGTGGCGGCAATGGGCGCTTTTTCACGAAAATCGAGGAAGGTCTTGCGCCCGTCCGCAAGCTGAATGGTCATGAAACCGCCGCCACCGAGGTTGCCTGCCGCGGGATAAACCACCGCCAGCGCGTAACCCACCGCCACGGCGGCATCCACGGCGTTACCACCGCTTTTGAGTACATCCACACCCACATGGCTGGCCAGGTGCTGGGCAGTGACCACCATGCCGTTTTCCCCCGCAACCGGGGCGACGGAGGCCGCATGGGCAGTCAGGCAGCTGAGCACCAGTGAAGTCGCAATCAGCGATTTGGCAAAAGGTTCGTACTTCATGAGTCGGTCTCTTTTTGTTTTAGGGCTCTGTTAAAACAGAGGGAACGCTTCAAGAGCAGTACGAAGTATGGTCAAGATTGCGTATTGCGCCTCCCCGGCGAGGCAGTATCCTTAACAGCTGTTCAACACTTCGACGCGGCACCGGCATGACTTACTCCTGTATCACCCTGGCCTCCCCGGTCGGCGAGTTGAAGCTGGTCGCGAACGGCTTGCGACTGGCGGCCATCCTCTGGGAAAACGACAAACCCGGTCGGGTGCGCCTCGGCCCGATGAGCGAAGCGCCGGACAACCCGATCCTGATCCGCACCTGCGAGCAACTGCGCGAATATTTCGCCGGCACACGTCAGCGGTTTGATCTGGAGCTGGATTTTGCCGGTACGCAGTTTCAGAAGAAGGTCTGGGCAGCCTTGCTGACCATTCCGTTCGGCGAGACCCGCAGCTACAGCCAGATCGCCGAACAGATCGGCAACCCGAGTGCGGTGCGGGCGGTGGGTGCGGCGAATGGCAAGAACCCGATTTCGATCATTGCGCCGTGTCATCGGGTGATTGGTGCGTCGGGGAAGCTCACCGGATTCGCAGGGGGGTTGGAGGCGAAGGAGTTGTTGCTGACGCTGGAAGGGGGACATTGGCCTGGCACAGCACGCCTCCCAGGCTTCTAAACCTGTAGGCGCTGGCTTGCCAGCGATGGCGGCCTCGAGTCGGATGCGGAGTCCAAAGGCCCCTTCGCCAGCAAGCCGGCTCCTACGGAATGTGCATTGATCAAACAGCAGTGAAAATGTTTTTCATCGCCGCATACTGCAGCAGCATGATGGTCTTCGCGTCGCAGATTTCCCCGCGATAAAACGCTTCGAGCGCCTCATCGAATGCCCATTCCAGCACTTCCAGCTCTTCGGTTTCCTCCTCCAGCCCACCACCGTCACTGACCTTCGAAGTCGCATCGTATTCAGCGATAAAGAAGTGCAGTTTCTCCGTCACCGAACCGGGACTCATGTAAGCCTCGAACACCTTCTGCACGTGGTGCACACGGTAACCGGTTTCTTCTTCCGCTTCTGCGCGGATGCGCTCATCGGGCGCGGCACCTTCGAGCAACCCCGCCGCCACTTCGATCAGCAGACCGTCATGCCCGTTGACGAACACCGGCAGGCGAAATTGCCGGGTCAGTACCACGGTCTTCTTTTCGCGGTTGTACAAGAGAATCGCCGCTCCATTGCCACGGTCGTAAACTTCGCGGGTCTGGCGTTGCCATTCGCCGTTGTTGCGTTGGTAATCGAAGGTGATCTTCTTGAGCAGATACCAGTCGTGGGACAACACCTGGGACTCAAGGATGTTGACCCGCTCGGCTGTGTTCGACATGAAAACGCGTCCTGTTTTTCAGAGAATCGACATCTTAGGTGAAATCACCCGACGCCTGCGCATTCAAGAAAGCTGCGCCTTGTATTCCTTCTCGTACTGGCCCGCCAGCGTCTCTTTCTGTTTGTCGTCGAGCAACTTGCCGGCCATCTGGAAGAACTTCTGCTCTTCCTCCTTGAGGTGGTGATGGACTTTCTCGGACAGTTTCTTCGCAGTCGCCAGCCAGGCCGGGCTGGACATTTCGGTCTCGTCCAGCTCTTCCATCATTTCATCCATTTCGTGATGTTCGGCGATGGCATGGCGGCTGAGGTCGACACCATTGTCGAACTCCATCAACGGAATATAGAAATGCCGCTCTTCGGCGGTTTCGTGTGCCTGCAGTTCGGACTTGAGCTGTTTATAGGCTTCAACCCGCTCAGGAGTGTCGCCGCTGGTCTTGACCAGGGCTTTGGCATAGGTGCGTTGGCGTTCGTGGCTTTCACGCAAGGCTTCGAAAATATTCACGGAGTGTCCTCATAGGCCGCATTCTGGAATGATGCTTCTTGAGGCTAGACATCTGCGCGCAGGCGACGGTTCCACTTCTGCCGAGGGGATAGATCAATCGCCATGACCAAGATAGTCTGCGGTTTCACTGCCATAAGGATATAGCCATGACTTTGCGAATAGAGTTCTCGCCAAACCCCACGGAAGAAGAACGCCAAGCCATCCTGCTGCCGCTGCGCGCCTATAACGCCTCGAAAGCCGACGGCGCCGTACCTGAGCACATTGCCTTGCTGGTACGCGACGATAACGACCAGATACTCGGCGGCCTCTACGCGCGATTGTTTACCAGTGGCTGTTCATCGACCTGCTGTCGGTGCCGGAACAGGCCCGGGGACAGGGCATGGGCACGAAGCTGATGCAGATGGCCGAAGACCTGGCGCGAGAGAAAAAATGCATTGGACTGTGGCTCGACACCTTCGAATTCCAGGCACCGGAGTTCTACAGGAAATGCGGTTACAGCGAGATCGGGCACATCGCCGACTACCCGCCGGGTCACAAGCACTTCTTTTTTCAAAAGCGTTTGAGCTACTGATCAAAACGCGAAATTCGTGATCAACACTGAACTAACGTGGGAGCGGGCTTGCTCGCGAAGGCGGTGTATCAGTCGACACATGTATTGACTGATACACCGCCTTCGCGAGCAAGCCCGCTCCCACATGGAGATTGCGTTAAACCATCAGATCACAGACAGGTCGCCAAAGCCGCCAACCGGCGCTTGGCGACGAAGTCGTCGTGCTGTGCGTAGTAACTCAACACGGTTCCCGAAGCATCGGTGGTCACGTCCACAAAAGACTCCGCCGAGCGCGTATACACGGTCGTGCCGCCCTTCTCGCCTGGCTGCAGATAGCGCTGGCATCGACACCGAACACCGCTTCGTCCTGCCAGGAAAACTGCACGCACTGGGCCACGACTTTTTCCGGTTTGTCCGACTTGAGGGTCTTGTACGCAGGTTTGCTGCGGGCGTCGCTCATCACCGAGCCCGCGCATCCGGCCAGTAACGTAACGGCCAGCGCCACCATCAGAATTCGCATTGCATTCGCTCATCAAGAAAAAGCGGACTGTATCACCCTGGCAGCGCGTATCGTTCTGCTTTACTGCATTTATACCGCGACACCGCGCGACGATTCGCGCACCCTGTCGCGCCCCATCGCCGCATAACATTTCTTTCTGGAAGCCTCATGACACCTAACGCCGAGTTCTACAAACCGACCCCCGAATACGCTGACAAGCTGATCAGCCAGATCGGACAGACGCCCTCCTGGATTGCCAAGCGAATCGGCGTCACCGACAAGCGGATTCGTTACATCCTCGACGGCGAAAGAACCGTCAAAGGCGAAACCACGCCGATCAAGATGACCTACACCGAGCAGTTTGCCCTCGAGTGTCTGGCGGCAGCGGCCAAGGCCAGCAAAAAGCAGTCTGCGTAAATCCACAATCAAGGAGCGACCATGGCGGCATCCGAGCTGCAACACGAACAGGCACTGCATAAATTTCTCGATGAGCGCCCCGAGTTGCGCGTCGAACTGGACAACCTGAACCCTTTGCTCGCCCAGGCCAAGGCGAAACCCTCGCGCAGTTTCGCGACGAGCGTTTGCACGAAGCCTTCGAGGCCGAAGCCGAGCGCCTTGGCCTGTTTGCCTGGGAACTGACATTGCAACTGACCGCCGCCACGGACGAGGACTATCAGGCCCAGCGTTTGGAAGTGCATAGGGAAGTGGCTGAAATGGCTGGTATGGAATGGCTGGAGTATTGCGAGTTGTATGGGTTAAGCAAATAACCTTGATGACTGCTGCGCCAGTGAGTCCGCTTTCGCGAGCAAGCCCGCTCCCACATTGGAATGCATTTCAAATGTGGGAGCGGGCTTGCTCGCGAAAAGGGCAACTCGGTCTTCAGTCAAACGCCCTTCGCCGCACCGCCGATAAAGCTTTATCATGGCCGCAGTTTCGCTGATCGAGTCCGTCATGAAGTTCGCCATTGCCGTGTTTTGCGCCGCCCATGCACCCTCCTCGCGCCGCGCCTTGCTGTTCGCCCAGGCCGCGCTGGCCGGCGGGCATGAGATTGTCCGGCTTTTTTTCTATCAGGATGGCGTCTACAACGCATCTGACAGCGTGGTCACGCCACAGGATGAGCTGGACTTGCCCAAGCAATGGCGCGCGTTTGTCAGCGAGCACCAACTGGACGGCGTGGTCTGCATTGCCGCCGCCCTGCGCCGTGGCGTGTTGAACGAGGAAGAAGCCAAGCGCTATCAGCGTGAGGCTGTCGCCATTGGCACGCCGTGGGAATTGTCCGGACTCGGTCAATTGCATGACGCGGTGCAGGACGCCGACCGCCTGATCTGTTTCGGAGGCGCGTGAGATGGCTAAATCCTTGCTGATTATCAGCCGTCAGGCGCCGTGGTCCGGACCGGGTGCGCGCGAAGCACTGGACATCGTGCTGGCCGGCGGCGCTTTCGATTTGCCGATCGGCCTGCTGTTTCTCGATGACGGCGTATTCCAGCTCGCAACGAAACAAGACGCCAAGGCGCTGCAACAGAAAGACCTGAGCGCCAATTTGCAGGCCTTGCCGATGTTTGGTGTGGAAGAACTGTTCGTCTGTGCTGAAAGCGCCGCGCAACGTGGTCTGGACTCAAACGCCCTGTCATTGGAAGAAGCTCAAGTGCTGGCCGCCGATGAAATCACCGCCCTTATTGACCATTACGACCAGGTGATCACCCTCTGATGTCGACTTTGCATGTGTTGTCTCACTCTCCTTTCGGCGACGACCGCCTGAACAGCTGCCTGCGGCTGATCGGCGCGCACGATGCGCTGCTGTTGTCCGGTGACGCGGCCTACGCCTTGCAGCCGGGCACCGCACCTTTCACGGCGCTCATTACTCGCGGCGTGAAAACCTACGTCCTGGCCGAAGACGCCCAGGCCCGGGCCATTGTGGTTCCAGACTGGGCCGAGGCCGTCGACTATCCGGCCTTCGTCGAGCTGTCGATTCACCACGACAAGGTCAACAGTTGGCTATGAATTCCCTGACGGTCGGCGCGCGCGCCATCGAGTTGGACAAGGACGGTTTCCTGGTCGAACTGAGTGATTGGTCCTCTGAAGTCGCCACTGCCCTGGCGGCTGCCGAAGATATCCAGTTGAGCCCCGAACACTGGGAAGTCCTCGAAGTGCTGCGCAGTTTCTATGCCGAATTCCAGCTATCACCGGCCACTCGCCCGCTGATCAAATACACCGCATTGAAGCTCGGGCCGGAAAAGGGCAACAGCCTGCACCTGAACCGATTGTTCAAAGGCACCCCGCCAAACTCGCCGCGAAATTGGCGGGCCTGCCCAAACCGACGAATTGCTTATGACCGATTACCCAGCGCTGACCCTCGAAACGCCCGCCGAACACCCGTTCGCCCAATTCGTACGCATCCTCGGCAAAGGCAAACGCGGTGCCCGCGACCTGACCCGTGAAGAAGCCCGCCAGGCCATGGGCATGGTGCTCGATGAACAGGTCGAAGAGACCCAGCTCGGCGCATTCCTGATGCTGTTGCGGCACAAGGAAGAAAGCGCCGAGGAAATGGCCGGGTTCACCGAAGCGTTGCGTGAGCGTTTGCAGGCACCGGCATTGAATGTCGATCTGGACTGGCCGACTTATGCCGGCAAAAAGCGTCATCTGCCCTGGTATCTGCTGGCAGCCAAGTGCCTGGCGCAGAACGGCGTGCGGATTTTCATGCATGGCGGCGGCGCGCACACGGCGGGTCGGCTGTACAGCGAGCAATTGCTGGACGCGTTGAAAATCCCGCTTTGCCGCAACTGGCAGCAGGTCGGCACGGCACTGGACAACGGCGGCCTGGCCTTCATGCCGCTGATGGACTGGGCGCCACAGCTGCAACGCATGATCGACCTGCGCAACACCTTGGGCCTGCGTTCGCCGATCCATTCCCTGGCACGAATTCTCAATCCGTTGGGCGCCCGTTGCGGCCTGCAAAGCATTTTCCACCCTGGCTACCAGGCTGTGCATCGCGATGCCAGCGGCCTGCTCGGCGACACGGCGATCGTGGTCAAGGGCGATGGCGGCGAGATCGAGATCAATCCGGACGCCGACAGCCATCTGTACGGCACCACGGGTGGTGAAAGCTGGGACGAGGAATGGCCGCAGCTGTCGGCGCAGCGCCACGTCAAACCAGCTTCGCTGGAAATCGAACACCTGAAAGCCGTTTGGCGCGGCGATGTAGTCGACAGCTATCCGCAAATGGCGCTGATTTCGACCATGGCCCTGGCCTTGCGTGGCCTCGGCCAAGCTCGCGAGCAGGCCTTCGAAACCGCCCAGCAATATTGGGACGCCCGAGACAGATCGATTTAATTGATAATATCCGCTCAACCTTTGCGCTTTTTTATCGAACCGAACGGAATAGACTCCTCTCCAACGCTTATCAGTCGAGGAGTCTTGAACATGGGTTTGCTAGTTGAAGGTCAGTGGCAAGACAAGTGGTACGAAAGCAGCAAGGACGGCGCATTCCAGCGTGAACAGGCGCAGCGCCGCAACTGGGTCACCGCTGACGGCCAACCCGGTCCGAGCGGTGTCGGTGGCTTTTCTGCGGCGGCTGGCCGCTATCACCTCTATGTTTCCCTCGCCTGTCCGTGGGCTCATCGCACGCTTATCCTGCGCAAACTCAAGGGCCTGGAAAATCTGATCGATGTGTCGGTGGTCAGTTATCTGATGCTGGAGAACGGCTGGACTTTCGACAAGTCCCACGGCTCCACCGGCGACAAACTCGATCACTTCGACTTCATGCACCAGCGCTACACCGCCGATGCCGCCAACTACACCGGCCGTGTCACCGTGCCGGTGCTCTGGGACAAAAAGCAGGAACACATCGTCAATAATGAATCAGCGGAAATCATCCGCATGTTCAACGGCGCCTTCGATGAGTTGACCGGTAACGACCTGGACTTCTATCCGGCGCCGCTGCGTAGCGAAATCGACGCGCTGAACGAGCGGATTTATCCAGCAGTGAACAACGGCGTTTACCGCGCTGGTTTTGCCACCTCGCAGCAAGCTTATGAAGAGGCGTTCGATGGGTTGTTTGCGGAGCTGGATCGACTGGAAGCGTTGTTAGACGCCAATCGTTATCTGACGGGCGAATACCTGACCGAAGCGGACATCCGCCTGTTCACCACGCTGATTCGTTTCGACGCCGTGTATTACGGCCACTTCAAGTGCAACCTGCGGCGAATTGCCGATTATCCGAATCTGTCGAACTGGCTGCGGGAGATTTATCAATGGCCGGGGATTGCCGAGACCGTGGACTTCACCCACATCAAGAACCACTACTACGGCAGTCACAAGACCATCAACCCGACTGGCGTTGTGCCGAAAGGTCCGGCGCAGGATTTCACCGCGGCCCATGATCGGGCGCGGTTGAGCGGGAAAGGGGTTTGGCGCAGAGCTTGAGATTTGTGCAGGTATGGAGGGCCTCTTCGCGGGCAAGCCTCGCTCCTACGGGTATGTGTCGTTCGCAACATTTGAGCACGACACGGACCTGTAGGAGCGAGGCTTGCCCGCGAAGGGAGCGACGCGGTCTTTAGACCTGCCCCTGAGCCCCTTCAAACCACGCCAGTTTCTCGCGAAGTTGCACCACTTCACCCACGATCACCAGCGTCGGCGCATGCACTTCATGCTCCGCCACCAGTCGAGGTAAATCAGCCAGAGTGCCGGTAAACACCCGCTGATTGACCGTGGTGCCCTGCTGGATCAACGCCGCTGGGGTATCGGCGCCGCGACCATGTTTGATCAACTGTTCGCAAATGATCGGCAAGCCCACCAGCCCATGTAGAACACCAGGGTTTGCGCCGGCGCGACCAGATCCGCCCAAGGCAGATCGCTGGAGCCGTCCTTCAGGTGCCCAGTGATGAAACGTACCGACTGCGCGTAATCGCGGTGGGTCAGTGGAATCCCGGCATAGGCCGCGCAACCGCTGGCGGCCGTGATACCCGGTACCACCTGGAACGGGATGCCATGGGCCGCCAGTTCCTCGATCTCTTCACCGCCACGACCAAAAATGAACGGATCACCGCCCTTCAACCGCACCACACGCTTGCCCTGCTTGGCCAAATCCACCAATTGCTGGTTGATTTGATCCTGTGGCACGGCGTGATCGGCGCGGCGCTTGCCAACATAAACCCGCTCGGCATCACGACGGCACAACTCCAGAATGGCCGGCGCCACCAGGCGGTCATACAGCACCACGTCGGCTTGTTGCATCAGGCGCAAGGCGCGGAAAGTCAGCAGATCCGGATCACCCGGCCCGGCACCCACCAAATACACCTCACCGGTCGCCACTGGCGCCTCGCCATCAACTTTGGCTTGCAGCAAACGCTCGGCTTCGGCGCCCTGCCCGGCTAGTTGCCGGTCAGCAATCGGGCCCTGGAATACGTCTTCCCAGAACGCACGACGCTGCTGCACATCCGGGAACAGGTTTTTCACCTGATGGCGAAAACGCGCCGCCAGACCGGCCAGTTGACCGTATGTGGAGGGTATCCAGGTTTCTATCTTGGCGCGGATCAAGCGCGCCAGCACCGGCGCGTCGCCGCCGCTGGACACGGCAATGATCAACGGCGAGCGGTCGACGATCGCCGGGAAGATCACGCTGCACAGGGCTGGCGCGTCGACCACGTTGACCGGCACGCAGCGCCGATGGGCATCGGCGGACACTTGTGCGTTCAGCGCCCCATCGTCGGTGGCGGCGATGATCAGCCCGCAACCGCCCAGATCCGCCTCGATGTAGCCGCGCAGCACGCACTCTCCACCGCTAGCGGCAACCAGTTCGCGCAATTGCTGTTCGATTTCAGGTGCGACCACCCGCAGCAGCGCACCGGCATCGGCCAGCAGGCGGGATTTGCGCAAGGCAATTTCCCCCCACCGACAACCAACACACGACTGCCGCGCAGGTTATGGAACAGCGGCAGATAGTCCATTTAGCCGATGACCTCGAGGCCACCCATGTACGGTTTCAGAACGTCCGGCACGCGGATCGAACCGTCGGCCTGCTGGTAGTTTTCCAGCACCGCCACCAAGGTACGGCCGACCGCGAGGCCGGAACCGTTCAAGGTGTGTACCAGTTCCGGCTTGCCGGTTCCGGGTTGCGGAAACGCGCCTGCATGCGACGGGCCTGGAAATCGCCGCAGTTGGAGCACGACGAAATTTCACGGTACTTGTCCTGGCTCGGAATCCACACTTCCAGGTCGTAGGTCTTGACCGCGCTGAAGCCCATGTCGCCCGTGCACAGCGCGATGGTGCGGTATGGCAATTCCAGCAGTTGCAGGACTTTCTCGGCGTTGGCGGTCAGGCCTTCCAGCGCGTCCATCGAGGTCGATGGCTCAACGATCTGGACCATCTCGACCTTGTCAAACTGGTGCTGGCGAATCATGCCGCGGGTATCGCGACCCGACGCACCGGCTTCACTGCGAAAACACGGCGTGTGCGCAACAAACTTGATCGGCAGCAGTTTCGAATCGACGATTTCGCCGGCGACGATGTTGGTCAGCGACACTTCAGCGGTCGGAATCAGGTACAGATCGGCTTCGCCTTCGCGTGCGATCTTGAACAGGTCCGCTTCGAACTTCGGCAATTGACCGGTGCCTTGAAGCGCTGGGGCCTGGACCAGATAAGGCGTGTAGGCCTCTTCGTAGCCGTGCTCTGTGACGTGCAGGTTGATCATGAATTGCGCCAGCGCGCGGTGCAGACGGGCGATCGGGCCGCGCAGCAGGGAGAAACGCGCGCCGGACAGCTTGGCCGCGGTTTCGAAGTCTAGCCAGCCGAACTTCTCGCCCAGGGCGACGTGGTCCTGGACCGGGAAATCGAACGCGGTCGGCGTGCCCCAGCGGCGCACTTCGACGTTGCCGTCTTCGTCTTCACCAACCGGCACCGATTCGTGCGGCAGGTTAGGGATGCCGAGCAGGATCGAATCCAGTTCGCTCTGGATCGCGTCCAGTTCGGTTTTACCGGCAGCCAACTCGCCCGCCATGCGCTCGACGTCCGCCATCAGCGGCGCGATGTCTTCACCGCGCTGCTTGGCCTGACCAATGGATTTGGAACGCGCATTACGCTCAGCCTGCAGTGCTTCGGTGCGGGTCTGGACGGTCTTGCGCTGTTCTTCCAGCGCTTCGATGCGCGCGACATCCAGGGCATAGCCACGGGATGCCAGGCGGTCCGCTACGTCCTGAAGGTTGCTACGTAACAGTTTGGAATCGAGCATGTCGGTCTCTCGTTTATCAAAGTTTGGTCAAGGACAGGCCAGCCCAAGTGGCGAGCAGCCCGCCGAATACGCTGATGGCCAGATAACCGAAGGCTATCGGTGCCTGCCCGCTTTCCAGCAAGCGCAGCGTATCCAGTGAAAAAGATGAAAAGGTCGTCAGACCCCTACAAAACCCACAATCAGGCCGGCGCGGATTTCGATCGGCACTTCCGGGCGCGTCAGAAACAGCCCGTACAGCACGCCGATGATCAGACAGCCCACCAGATTGACCGCCAGGGTCGCCGTATAAAAATGCCGGGGCCAATGGGCGTTGACCCAGTTGCCGGTGGCGAAACGCAGTAATGTACCAGCGATGCCGGCGACGGACACCGCAAGAATCGTTTGAATCACTATTTTCTCCGCTGCCGGGGACTTAAACGGTCGAGTTGCGCCAGATGATTGAGCTTTTCACCAATCTTCAACTCCAGGCCACGGGCACCGGCTGATAGAAAGGTTGCGGGTCCAGTTCTTCCGGGAAGTAGTCTTCGCCGGCTGCGTAGGCGTCCGGTTCGTCATGGGCATAACGGTATTCGTCGCCATAACCCAACTGCTTCATAAGCTTGGTTGGCGCGTTGCGCAGGTGCAGCGGCACTTCCAGCGAGCCGTGCTCAGTGGCGCTGCGCATGGCGGCCTTGAAGCCCATGTACACCGCGTTGCTTTTCGGCGCGCAGGCCAGATAGGTGATGGCCTGCGCCACTGCCAGTTCGCCTTCGGGACTGCCAAGGCGCTCCTGCACTTCCCACGCTGCCAGGCACAGGCTGAGGGCGCGGGGATCGGCATTACCGATGTCTTCGCTGGCCATGCGCACCACGCGACGGGCCAAGTACAGCGGATCGCAACCGCCGTCGATCATGCGTGCAAACCAGTACAACGCGCCATCGGGGTTGGAGCCACGCACCGATTTATGCAGCGCGGAAATCTGATCGTAGAAGGCTTCGCCCCCTTGTCGAAACGTCGACGGGTATCACCGAGCAGACTTGCAGCAGATCGACGCCGATCTCGCTGTTGTCTTCGGCCAGGTCCGAGGCGTTTTCCAGCAGATTAAGCAGACGTCGTCCATCGCCATCGGCAGCCGACAGAAGCATCTGAAAACCTTCGTCGCTGAGAGTCAGGTTACGCTTGCCCAGGCCCCGCTCTTCGGTCAGCGCGCGATGCACCAGTTTGCGCAGGGCAGTTTCGTCCAGGCTTTTGAGTACATAAACCCGGGCACGGGACAACAAGGCGTTGTTGAGTTCGAAAGAGGGGTTTTCCGTGGTCGCGCCGATGAAATCAGCGTGCCGTCCTCGACGTATGGCAGGAATGCATCCTGCTGGGATTTGTTGAAGCGGTGCACTTCGTCGACGAACAGAATCGTGCGCCGGCCATATTGTGCGGCCTGCTGCTTGGCGATTTCCACTGCCTGACGGATTTCCTTGACCCCGGCCAACACTGCAGAGACCGTCTCGAAGTGCGCTTCCGAAACTTCTGCCAGCAGCCGCGCCAGCGTGGTTTTACCCACCCCGGCGGCCCCCAGAAAATCATCGAATGCAGGGCACCCTGCTCCAGGGCTTCGCGCAATGGCTTGCCGCGACCGAGCACGTGTTCCTGACCGACGTACTCATCCAGATTGGTCGCACGCAGGCGTGCTGCCAAGGGCTGAGCGATCGGGGTGCTGCGAAACAGGTCCATCACTACTGTTGAAACCTCACTGGGTCCTGATTCGATCAACGCGATACCTGTAGGAGCGAGCACGCTCGCGATGGTCGCCAACGATTACGCGGTATGCCTGACACCCCGTGGCGTACTGGGGTTTTCGCGAGCGAGCTCGCTCCTACAAGGGTTTTGCGTTTTATTCCTGGATCACATCTGCACCCTTGGGGATGTCGAACTTGAACTTGGACGCCGGGATCGGCTCGTTGGCCTTCACGCCGGTGAACAGGATGTTGGTGCGCTGACCGACGCTGTCGATCAGTTGCATGTCATTGACCAGACCATTACGGAACGACAGACGCAGGCTGTCGAACAGGGTGTCCTTGGTCTTAGGCTTGAGGGTGAAGTCAATCACGCCACCGGCTTCCTTGGCGCTGATATCGAAGCTTTGGTTGATCTTGGACACGTCACCGGACAACAACAGGGCCGGGGTCTGGGTCAGGCGTACATCCAGCTTCTTGATGGTCGCCTGTTCCAGATCCGGGTCCCACAGGGTGACCTTGCTACCATCGGACACCACCAATTGCTCCTGAGGCGCATCGGTGTGCCAGTAGAACAGGCCAGGGCGCTGCAGCGACATCTGGCCGGCGGTTTCCTGCAACTGGGTGCCAGAGCCGTCGAGAGTCAGTTGGGAGAAACGCGCGGTCAGGGTCTGGGATTTTTCCAGCAGTTGAGTCAAACGCGCCACGTCCTTGTCATCGGCGTGGGCCGAGAGCGTGGTCAAAGCCAGTACCGGCAGCAACAGCATGCGGATAAGACGCATGGGAGTCCTCATAACATTCGTGGGAGTGCGGGTGGCGCATCAAAGCGCCGCCCTTTCAAAATCCGGTCAGTCGCGCACTGGGCCAGGAGCCAGGACTTCACGCGAACCGTTGGTATTCATGGACGTCACGACCCCGGCCATTTCCATGGCTTCGATCATGCGCGCAGCGCGGTTGTAGCCGATTTTCAGCTTGCGCTGAACCGCGGAGATCGATGCGCGACGGCTTTCCAGGACGAACTGCACCGCTTCGTCGTACAGCGCGTCGGCCTCAGGGTTATCGCCGTCGCCACCACCGCTGCTACCTTCAAAACCACTGCCCGCCTCTTCGACACCGTTGAGAATATCGTCGTTGTACTCTGGCGCGCCGCGCAGCTTCCAGGCTTCCACCACCCGATGAACCTCATCGTCGGAAACGAAAGCACCGTGGACGCGAATCGGCAGACTGGTGCCCGGTGGCATGTACAGCATGTCACCGTGGCCCAGCAGTTGTTCGGCGCCGCCCTGGTCGATAATGGTCCGGGAGTCGATCTTGCTCGATACCTGGAACGCCATACGGGTCGGGATGTTGGCCTTGATCAGACCGGTGATCACATCCACCGACGGACGCTGGGTCGCGAGAATCAAGTGAATACCGGCAGCCCGCGCCTTCTGGGCGATACGCGCGATCAGTTCTTCAACCTTCTTGCCGACGATCATCATCATGTCGGCGAATTCGTCGACGACCACGACGATGGTCGGCAGCTTCTGCAGCAGCGGCGCTTCGTCGTGGATGCTTTCGCGCTTGTACAGCGGATCGCTCAACGGCTCACCGGCGTCCTGGGCTTCCTTGACCTTGGCGTTGAAGCCCGACAGGTTTCGCACGCCCATCTTCGCCATCAGCTTGTAGCGCCGCTCCATCTCGGCGACGCTCCAGCGCAAGGCGTTGGCCGCGTCTTTCATGTCGGTGACCACCGGACACAACAGGTGCGGAATGCCTTCGTAGATCGACAGTTCGAGCATTTTCGGGTCGATCATGATCAGCTTGGCGTCTTCCGGGCCGGACTTGAACAGGATCGACAGGATCATCGCGTTCACGCCCACCGACTTACCGGAACCGGTCGTACCGGCCACCAGCAGGTGAGGCATTTCGCAAGGTCAGTGATGACCGGTTTGCCGCCGATGTCGTGACCCAGGGCCAGGGTGACCGGCGACTTGAAGTTGTCGTACTCGGGGTTGCCAGCACCTCGGAGAAGCGCACGATCTGCCGGTCTTCGTTGGGAATCTCGATACCGACGGTGGTTTTGCCGGGAATCACTTCCACGACACGTACACTGGTCACCGCCAGGGAACGCGCCAGGTCTTTGGCCAGGTTGGAGATGCGGCTGACCTTGACCCCGGCAGCAGGCTGGATTTCGTAACGGGTAATCACCGGCCCCGGGTGGATCGAATCCACGGTAACTTCGACGCCGAATTCCTTGAGCTTGATTTCCAGTAAGTGGCCGACCGCAGCCAAGGATTCAGGCGAGTAATTGAGTTGTTTCTTTTCCGCGGGATCGAGGATCGAGATCGGCGGCAAGGTGCCTTCCACGGCGCTGTCGACGAAAAGCGGTGCCTGTTTCTCTTTTTCCACGCGCTTGCTCGCCGCTGCCGGTTTGACCGGGGCCAGTGCCAGGGCTGGGGCTGGGGCCGGGGCAATTACCGGCGGCACCTGCTTCTCGCGCTCAGACATGTGCTTGCTCAGGGCCTGCTCACGCTCGATCAGACGTTCCTTGACCTTGGCCTGCTCACGCCTGTCGGTGACGCTCGGCGCGACCACGTCGTGTACACGATCATCGACTTCACGCAATTGCGCGACCAGTTGCTTGCGTTCGGTACGAGCCGCCCACCAGCGATTGGCCGCCCCCTGGAACAGTTCGAACAGGTCGAGGGTGATCTTGCCGGTGAGGTCCATCACCTTGAACCACGACAGGTCGGTGAACACCGTCAGGCCAAACAGGAACAGTGCGATAAACAGCAGCGTGCTGCCCTGAATATTCAGCGCATTCTTCGCCAGATCGCCCAGGCTTTCCCCCAGCGCACCACCAGCGCCGGCCGGCAGACCGGTCGCAGCATGGAAGTGGATATGCGCCAGCGCAGCGCCGGACAGCACCAGGAACACCAGGCCGATCAGGCGCCAGGAAAACAGCCAACCGCTCCACTGCCACGGCTCGTGGCGCTGACGGAAGATCTGATAAGCCTTGATCGCCAGTAACAACGGGAAGATATAGGCGAAGTAACCGAGCACCATGAACAGGATATCGGCGCTGTAGGAGCCCGCCGGTCCGCCGAAGTTCTGCACGTCATCGATCTTGCTGTTATGGCTCCAGCCCGGATCGTCCTTGCCATAGGTCAGCAAGGCCATCATCAGGAACAGGCACAACGCGCCGATGGCGATCAATGCACCTTCCTTGAGCCGGTAGTGCAATTGCTGGCGCCAGAGCGGAACGACTGATTTGGGTGCTTCGGTGGATTTCTTCAAAACGTTACTATTCCTGCGCCTTGGGCGCGTCCATCTGTTGATTGACTATAAAAACTGCCCAATCCAGGCAGGTAACAAAGTTAACAGGCGCAACTGGGACTACTTTTAACACTGCGCCTAGGCTTTTATAAACCCGGGACGCAACGCTTCTCTTTTTACAATCATTGTTACAAACGCTGTTACAACCAGGCATTGTACGGGTTTGTTCGTTCGATGCCATGCTTGAAACACTTGGATGTAGCATAGTCAAAAGCACATTGCATGCGGCTCAATTTGAGCATGCATTCTCTTTTGTGACAAAGGCTTATGAGGTGTATTTATGAGCGCAGCGCAACATCACCGTCTGATCATTCTGGGTTCTGGCCCCGCCGGTTACAGCGCAGCCGTGTATGCCGCCCGCGCCAACCTCAAACCCGTTGTCATCACCGGCATACAGGCAGGTGGCCAGCTCACCACCACCGTCGAAGTCGATAACTGGCCAGGTGATGTCGAAGGTCTCACTGGCCCGATCCTGATGGAGCGCATGCAAAAACACGCCGAGCGCTTTGCCACACAGATCGTCTACGACCACATCCATACGGCCAAGTTGCAACAACGCCCATTCGAATTGACCGGCGACAGCGGCACCTATACTTGCGACGCACTGATCATTGCCACCGGCGCTTCAGCGCAATATCTGGGATTGCCATCGGAAGAGACGTTTGCCGGCAAGGGGGTTTCCGCCTGCGCCACCTGCGATGGTTTCTTTTACCGCAATCAGGTGGTCGCTGTAGTCGGTGGCGGCAACACGGCGGTTGAAGAAGCACTGTACCTGTCGAACATCGCCAAGGAAGTTCATCTGATTCACCGTCGCGACAAGCTGCGCTCGGAGAAAATCCTTCAGGACAAACTCTTCGAAAAAGCTGCCAACGGCAATATCCGCCTGCACTGGAACCAGAATCTGGATGAAGTGCTGGGTGATGCCAGCGGCGTGACCGGCGCCCGCCTGCGCGACAGCCATACCGACGAAATCAAGGAGCTGGCGTTGACCGGCGTGTTCATCGCCATCGGCCACAAACCCAATACCGATCTGTTCGTCGACCAACTGAAAATGCATAACGGCTATCTGTTGGTAAAGGGCGGCAGCGAAGGCAATGCCACTGCCACCGCCATTGCAGGCGTGTTTGCTGCTGGCGACGTGGCCGACCACGTCTATCGTCAGGCGGTTACCTCCGCTGGCGCAGGCTGCATGGCTGCCCTCGATGCGGAAAAATACCTCGACGACATTCCCGCTGTTTAACGGCACACTGGGTGGCGAGCCTTGCGCTCGTCACCACCCTCCCCTTCTGCAAGCCCGGACGCCATGCTGACTTGGTTACAACGCAACTCCCTGACTTTCCCGCCGCTGGAAAAAGCCATGCGCGACCCCAACGGCCTTTTGGCTGCTGGCGGCGACCTGTCTGCCGATCGGCTGATCCAAGCCTACCGCCACGGCTGCTTTCCCTGGTTTTCGGAAGGCCAGCCGATTCTCTGGTGGTCGCCGGATCCGCGCACCGTGATGTTTCCCGACGAACTGCACGTTTCCCGCAGCCTGAACAAGTTGCTGCGTCAACAACGCTATCAAGTGACCTTCGATCAGGATTTTTCCGCGGTCATCCGCGCCTGCGCTGCCCCGCGGGAATATGCCGACGGCACCTGGATAACAGAAGCCATGCAGGACGCCTACCTGCAATTGCACAAACGCGGTTACGCGCATTCGGTGGAAGTCTGGGACCAAGGCGAACTGGTTGGCGGACTTTATGGCCTGGCGATGGGCCGGCTGTTTTTCGGCGAATCCATGTTCAGTCGCGCCGACAACGCCTCCAAATATGGCTTTGCCACCTTGGTGCGGCATCTGAAAGACTCGGGTTTTGTGCTGATCGACTGCCAGATGCCCACCGACCATCTGCAAAGCCTGGGCGCCCGGGCGATTGCGCGCAGCGCGTTTGCCGGCTACCTGGCGCAGTATCTGGATCAACCCAGCCGCGCAACCTGGGTTTGCTGAGCGACTTTTGCGCGCGTGGCTTACACTTACAGACGCCCCTACTCAAAAGCTATCCCGAGGGTTGATCATGACCGAGCTGGCGCGCTTGAAGTTTTATGCCACTCAGCCCCACTCCTGCAGTTATCTGCCTGAGGAGCAGGCCACGACCCTGTTCCTCGATCCTAGCCAGCCCATGGATGTGCATGTCTATGCGGATCTGTCGGAAATGGGTTTTCGTCGCAGTGGCGACCACCTGTATCGACCCCATTGCCAGAACTGCAATGCGTGCGTACCGGCACGCATCCCTGTCGCGCAATTCACCCCCAACCGTCAGCAGAAACGTATTTTCAAACGCAACGCCGACTTGCAGGTACGCCCGGCAAAACCAGGCTTCAGCGAAGAGTACTTCGATCTTTATCAGCGCTATATCGAACAGCGCCATGCCGACGGTGACATGTATCCACCCAGCCGCGATCAGTTTTCGACGTTCCTGGTACGCGACCTGCCCTTCTCACGTTTCTACGAATTCCGGCTTGATGGCCGACTGTTGGCGATCGCCGTGACTGACCTTCTGCCGAACGGTCTGTCGGCGGTCTACACCTTCTATGAACCCGACGAGGAGCGACGCAGCTTGGGGCGTTTCGCCATTCTCTGGCAAATCGCCGAGGCCCGGCGACTGGGGCTGGACGCGGTCTATCTGGGTTACTGGATCAAAAACTGCAAAAAAATGAGCTACAAGACCCAATATCGTCCCATTGAGCTGCTGGTTAACCAGCGCTGGGTCGTCCTGAACTAGAGCACACCCTTAAATCCCTTGGCTTGAACCCCACTTTTCGGGCACAATGCACGCCGCTTTTGCCTGGCGCAGTTGCACCGGGCCATTCACTGGACACCGAGGGCTTTACTGCATGTCGAAAGAAGACAGCTTCGAAATGGAAGGCACTGTCGTCGACACCCTGCCCAACACCATGTTTCGCGTGGAGTTGGAAAATGGGCACGTCGTAACCGCGCATATTTCCGGCAAGATGCGCAAGAACTACATTCGTATTCTTACCGGTGACAAAGTGCGCGTCGAGCTGACGCCCTATGACTTGAGCAAAGGGCGCATCACTTACCGCGCTCGCTAAGGTAGGAGCGAGCTTGCTCGCGAAAAACCTGAGAGCACCGCGTCAAGTCAGACTCCCCGCCTCATCGTTGACGACCATCGCGAGCAAGCTCGCTCCTACAGAGATAGGGCCCGCTCGCTAAGCAAGTCAACACGAAACGCCCGGCCTTGCCGGGCGTTTTTGTTTGCCTGGGATTTGCCTGATGTACTCGGTTAAATGTGGGAGCGGGCTTGCTCGCTCCCACATTTAACCTGCGCACACCCCAGACAGCAAAAAGGCGCCCGAAGGCGCCTTTTTGCTTTGTTGCGATTAACGTCAGGCCATTTCAGCCGTGGTCTCGAAATCGAAGGTCAGTTCGCCGTCCTTGATGTCGATGTGTACTACACCGCCATGTTCGGCCAGTTCGCCAAAGAGAATCTCCTCCGCCAGTGGACGCTTGATCTTGTCCTGGATCAGGCGAGCCATTGGTCGAGCACCCATCATCGCGTCGTAACCACCGGCTGCCAGCCAGCTGCGAGCAGCATCGGTGACTTCCAGCAATACACGCTTGTCTTCCAGCTGCGCCTGAAGTTCGATAAGGAACTTGTCCACCACACTCTTGATAACCTCATGACTGAGGCGACCAAACTGGATGATGGTGTCCAAACGGTTGCGGAATTCAGGCGTGAAGCTCTTCTTGATCACTTCCATCGCGTCGGACGAGTGATCCTGATGGGTGAAACCGATCGAAGCGCGCGCCGCAGTCTCGGCACCGGCGTTGGTCGTCATGATGACGATCACGTTTCGGAAGTCCGCCTTGCGCCCGTTGTTATCGGTCAGCGTACCGTGGTCCATGACCTGCAGCAGCAGGTTGAAGACTTCCGGATGCGCCTTCTCGATCTCATCGAGCAGCAGCACGCAATGCGGCTGCTTAGTAATGGCTTCGGTCAACAGACCGCCCTGATCGAACCCGACATAACCTGGAGGCGCACCGATCAGACGCGATACGGTGTGGCGCTCCATGTACTCGGACATGTCGAATCGAAGCAGCTCGACACCCAACGCCTTGGCCAGTTGCCGCGCCGCCTCGGTTTTACCGACGCCGGTAGGCCCTGCGAACAGGAACGAACCGACTGGCTTGTCAGGCGACTTGAGGCCAGCGCGGGACAGCTTGATCGCGGTCGCCAGAGAGTCGATCGCCGCATCCTGTCCGAACACCGTCAACTTCAGGTCACGTTCAAGGTTACGCAGCAGCTCTTTGTCTGAACTGGTGACGTGCTTAGGCGGAATCCGCGCGATTTTCGCGACGATGTCTTCGACCTGAGGCACTTCGATGCGTTTTACGCGCTTCTCGATCGGTTGCAGGCGTTGATAGGCACCCGCTTCGTCGATGACGTCGATAGCCTTGTCCGGCATGTGCCGGTCATTGATGTAGCGCGAGGCCAGCTCGGCAGCAGCACGCAGGGCTTCATCGCTGTATTCGATATTGTGATGAGCTTCGAAGCGCCCCTTCAGGCCACGCAGGATACCGATGGTGTCTTCCACCGAAGGCTCCGACACATCGACCTTCTGGAAGCGCCGGGCCAAAGCACGGTCCTTTTCGAAGATTCCGCGAAATTCCTGGAAGGTAGTCGAGCCGATGCACCGGATATCGCCGGACGACAGCAGTGGCTTGAGCAGGTTCGAGGCATCCATGACGCCACCGGACGCAGCACCCGCACCGATGATGGTGTGGATCTCGTCGATGAACAGGATCGCTTGTGGACGTTTTTTCAGCTCATTGAGCAACGCCTTGAAGCGCTTCTCGAAATCACCGCGGTACTTGGTGCCTGCGAGCAAGGCACCAAGGTCCAGGGAATAGACGACGCTGTTGCTCAGCAGGTCCGGCACCTGGTTGTCGACAATGCGCTTGGCCAGGCCTTCGGCAATCGCGGTTTTACCCACGCCTGCTTCGCCCACCAGCAGCGGATTGTTTTTGCGACGGCGCGCCAGGATCTGCGCAACGCGCTCGACTTCCAGCTCACGGCCTACCAATGGATCGATACGACCCTGGCGCGCGAGCTCGTTGAGGTTGCTGGCATAAGCATCCAGAGGATTGCTTGAAGAAGAAGACTCACCGCCCTCGTCGTCCTGCATATCTTGCTCGCCCTCTGAGTGATCGCCGTGCCCCGGCACCTTGGAAATGCCGTGGGCGATGTAATTGACGACATCGATACGGGCAACGCTCTGCTGTTTCAGCAGGAACACTGCCTGACTCTCTTGCTCACTGAAGATCGCGACCAGCACATTGGCGCCAGTCACTTCGCGTTTGCCCGAGCTCTGTACGTGAAACACAGCACGTTGCAGGACACGCTGGAAGCCCAGGGTTGGCTGGGTTTCGCGATCCTCGTCATGCACGGGGATCAATGGCGTGGTGGAGTCAATGAACTCCTGCAGGTCATGCTTGAGTTTGTCGAGGTTTGCGCCGCACGCACGCAAAACAGTGGCGGCAGCCTCATTGTCCAATAGGGCCAGCAGGAGATGCTCGACGGTCATGAACTCATGACGCTTCGAACGTGCCTCCTTGAAGGCAAGATTGAGGGTGACTTCGAGCTCGCGGTTTAACATAGCTTCACCTCATACCCAAGTGTCCGGCGATTAACCGTCCTTCTCGATTTCACAGAGTAGCGGATGCTGGCTTTCCCTGGCGTACTGGTTGACCTGCATGGCCTTGGTCTCGGCGATGTCGCGGGTAAACACTCCACATACTGCCCGTCCTTCTGTATGGACGGCCAGCATGACCTTGGTCGCCAGCTCGCGATTCAGGTTAAAAAACACCTCGAGCACTTCGACGACGAAATCCATCGGTGTGTAGTCATCATTAAACAAAACCACCTTGTACATCGGCGGCGCCTGTAAAGCAGGCTTGGCCTCCTGAACAGCAATGCCTGCGGAATCGTCGTCGTGTTCCTCCGGGCGATCTTTCTGGAGAAACGGGCGATCCTGATTGAATGTTAGTCGAATCTGGCTGATTGCATGCATGGAAAGAAAGGTTCGTCAGTTGTGCAAATACAGTGGTGGGGGCGTTTCTGGCCGATTTCAACTCCGACTGCCGGGTCGCCTTGACTATCGGCAAAACGGTGTTACAACCAATAGAGCCCACAATGGGTAAAAAAGGTCCGCGGAATCAACTTTTTTCGAAGAAGTGATTGCGGATGAACTGGATGATACTCCAGTGATGGAGTCTGTTGCAGAGGGATATGGGTATGTCAGGCGTGAAGGTCAGTGGCAAGGTGAAATGGTTCAACAACGCCAAGGGTTACGGCTTTATCAATGAGGATGGCAAGAGCGAAGACCTCTTTGCCCACTACTCGGCCATTCAAATGGATGGCTATAAAACCCTGAAAGCCGGGCAAGCTGTCGTGTTCGAGATCATCCAGGGGCCAAAAGGCCTGCATGCCGTCAACATCGGCGCCCCTGTGGATGCCTCGAAAGCCACGACCCCGGCCACGCAACAGACTGTGACGGTTTAAAACCGCACTGTCATCCAGTCATAAAAAAACCGCCCGACTCAATTATTTGAATCGGGCGGTTTTGTACGCCTGTCGCTCGCTTACATGTGCTTGATCAACGCTTCACCGAATCCGGAAGACGAAACCAGTGTGGCGCCTTCCATCAAACGTTCGAAGTCATAGGTCACGGTCTTGGCCTTGATAGCTCCGTTGGTGCCCTTGATGATCAGGTCCGCCGCTTCGGTCCAACCCAGATGACGTAGCATCATCTCTGCCGAAAGAATCACTGACCCCGGATTGACCTGGTCCTTGCCGGCATACTTCGGTGCGGTGCCATGGGTGGCCTCGAACATGGCTACGGTGTCGGACAGGTTGGCGCCCGGTGCGATACCGATGCCGCCCACCTCCGCCGCCAGGGCGTCGGAAAGGTAGTCACCGTTAAGGTTCAGCGTGGCGATTACATCGTATTCGGCTGGACGCAACAGGATCTGCTGGAGCATGGCGTCGGCGATGGCATCCTTGACGATGACTTCGCGGCCGGTTTTCGGGTTCTTGAATTTCATCCATGGGCCGCCATCGAGCAGCTCGGCGCCGAATTCGTTTTTCGCCACCTCATAGCCCCAGTCCTTGAAGGCGCCTTCGGTGAATTTCATGATGTTGCCCTTGTGCACGATGGTCAGCGACTTGCGGTCGTTGTCCACCACATACTGCAGGGCCTTGCGTACCAGACGCTCAGTACCTTCTTTCGATACCGGCTTGATGCCGATGCCGCAGTTCTGGTCGAAACGGATCTTGGTGACGCCCATTTCTTCTTTCAGGAACTTGATGACTTTAGTGGCTTCAGGCGAGCCGGCCTTCCATTCGATACCGGCATAAATGTCTTCGGAGTTCTCGCGGAAGATCACCATGTCGACGTCGCCGGGCTTTTTCACCGGGCTCGGTACACCTTCGAAATACACGACAGGTCGCAGGCATACATACAAATCCAGCTGCTGGCGCAGGGCAACGTTGAGCGAGCGGATACCACCACCGACCGGCGTGGTCAGCGGACCCTTGATGGAGACAACGTAATCTTTAACGGCATCCAGGGTTTCCTGGGGTAGCCAGGTATCCTGGTCGTAGACCTGGGTGGCTTTCTCGCCAGCGTAAACCTCCATCCAGGAAATCTTGCGCTTGCCCCCGTAGGCTTTTGCTACGGCAGCATCAACAACCTTGATCATGACGGGGCTGACGTCGACGCCAATGCCGTCGCCTTCAATGAACGGGATGATCGGATTATCAGGAACATTGAGAGAATGGTCTGCATTGACGGTGATTTTGTCGCCGACGGCTGGAACCTGAATCTTCTTGTAACCCATGCTGAACTCCATTGATTGGATTGAACATCTGGCTTGGTTCGAGCGTAACCCAGTTAAATCTGCGCGCAAACCCTCTGTTAGACCCATCAGCCGCAAAGCCGCTCAGATCGCGAGCTACAAGCCTGAAAGCAAAGGGAAAAGCGCCAAATTCAAGCACGACGAATGACTCTACGCCCGCCTCGCCCCTGCGACCTTTAGACCAATGGACGAGAACCGATTCACATGAACCATCGGCAGATTGCCAGCTACCTATGTATAATGCCGCCCGCTGACCACAGGGTCACGATGGCCGACCTCTCCTTGCTACCCAAATGTAGCCGAGACTTTGCGCCCATAGCCGGACTGTTATCGCAGTCCGACTGCTTGACGCTCTACTGATGCACCCAACATCACCGCGAAGAAACCTCGAAATTCGGCTCATGGATGACTTTGAACGAACGCGCTTACCCGGCGCCCCTCGAGTTTCTGCGCACGCTTTAGCAAAGAGAAGAGAGAGTTAATCCGAATATGCCCAACCGCTCGAAGATCATCTATACCTTCACCGACGAAGCCCCAGCCCTCGCCACCTATTCACTGCTGCCTATCGTAGAGGCCTTCACCGCCTCCGCTGATATCGCCGTTGAAACCCGCGATATCTCTCTTGCAGGGCGCATCCTGGCCAGCTTCCCCGAGCAACTGGGTGACAAAGCCGTAGCCGACCACCTCACCGAACTGGGCGACCTGGCCGTTACGCCTGAAGCCAACATCATCAAGCTGCCGAACATCAGCGCCTCGGTTCCGCAGCTGCAAGCCGCGATCAAAGAACTGCAAGCCCAGGGCTACGCGCTGCCGGACTACCCGGAAACCGTAACCAGCGACGCAGATAAAGTAGCCAAGTCCCGTTACGACAAGATCAAGGGCAGCGCCGTGAACCCGGTTCTGCGTGAAGGCAACTCCGACCGTCGTGCACCGCTGTCGGTCAAGAACTACGCACGCAAGCACCCGCACAAAATGGGCGCCTGGGCTGCTGACTCCAAGTCTCACGTCGCACACATGAGCACCGGCGATTTCTATGGCAGCGAAAAAGCTGCCCTGATCGACGCCGCTGACGCTGTGAAGATCGAGCTGATCGCAAAAGACGGCACCACCACCGTCCTGAAAGAAAAAACCACCGTTCAGGCCGGCGAGATCCTCGACTGCGCCGTGATGAGCAAAAACGCCCTGCGCGCCTTTATCGCTGCCGAAATCGAAAGTGCCAAGCAACAAGGCGTGCTGCTGTCGGTGCACCTCAAAGCCACCATGATGAAGGTCTCCGACCCGATCATGTTCGGCCAGATCGTTGCCGAGTTCTATAAAGACGCACTGGCCAAGCACGCTGAAGTGCTGGCGCAGATCGGCTTCAACCTGAACAACGGCATCGGCGACCTGTACGCCCGCATCAAGGCCCTGCCGGCCGAACAACAAGCTGCCATCGAAGCTGACATTCAAGCGGTCTACGCCGTTCGTCCGTCGCTGGCGATGGTCAACTCCGACAAGGGCATCACCAACCTGCACGTGCCGAGCGACGTCATCGTCGACGCCTCGATGCCTGCCATGATCCGTGACTCCGGCAAGATGTGGGGCACCGACGGCCAGCTGCACGACACCAAGGCTGTGATCCCGGATCGTTGCTACGCCACCATCTACCAGGCTGTGATCGAAGACTGCAAAGTAAACGGCGCCTTCGATCCGACCACCATGGGCAGCGTGCCAAACGTTGGCCTGATGGCGAAGAAAGCCGAAGAGTACGGCTCCCACGACAAGACCTTCCAGATCAAGGCTGACGGCGTGGTTCGCGTGACCGACAGCAAAGGCGCCCTGCTGATGGAGCAGGCTGTTGAAGCCGGCGACATCTTCCGCATGTGCCAGACCAAAGACGCGCCGATCCAGGATTGGGTCAAACTGGCTGTCAACCGTGCTCGCGCAAGCGCCACTCCAGCCATTTTCTGGCTGGACCCGATGCGCGCCCACGACGGCGTAGTGATCGAGAAAGTTCAGGCTTACCTGAAGGATCACGACACTGCCGGTCTGGACATCCAGATCATGGCACCGGTCGACGCGATGAAGTTCACCCTGCAGCGCACCCGTGAAGGCAAGGACACCATCTCGGTGACCGGCAACGTTCTGCGCGATTACCTGACCGACCTGTTCCCGATCATGGAACTGGGCACCAGCGCCAAGATGCTGTCGATCGTGCCGCTGATGAACGGCGGTGGTCTGTTCGAAACCGGCGCCGGCGGTTCGGCACCGAAGCACGTTCAGCAACTGCTGGAAGAGAACTTCCTGCGCTGGGACTCCCTGGGCGAGTTCCTGGCCCTGGCCGCTTCCCTTGAGCATTTGGGTGTGAACTACAACAACCCGAAAGCGCTGGTACTGTCCAAGACCCTGGACCAGGCCACCGGTCAGTTCCTGGACAACAACAAGTCGCCATCGCGCAAAGTCGGCAACATCGACAACCGCGGCAGCCACTTCTACCTGGCGCTGTACTGGGCTCAGGCCTTGGCTGCCCAGACCGAAGACACTGCACTGCAAGCGCAGTTCGGCACTCTGGCCAAAACCCTGACCGAGAACGAAGCAACCATCGTTGCCGAGCTCAACGCCGTTCAGGGCAAGCCAGTGGACATCGGCGGTTACTACCACGCCAATGCCGAACTGATCAGCAAGGCCATGCGCCCGAGCGCCACGCTCAACGCGGCGATTGCTGCGCTGGTGTAAGGTTGTAAAGATGTAAAGAAGCCCCGGCCAAGTGCCGGGGTTTCTGTTTGTGGCATTCCAATATGCACCACGGACAAATGTGGGAGCGGGCTTGCTCGCGAAAGCGATGGGCCAGTCGACATCAATGTTGAATAATAAACCGCATTCGCGAGCAAGCCCGCTCCCACATTGGCCATATT
Source organism: Pseudomonas sp. ERMR1:02 (assembly GCF_002277815.1). GTDB lineage: Bacteria > Pseudomonadota > Gammaproteobacteria > Pseudomonadales > Pseudomonadaceae > Aquipseudomonas. The sequence continues at coordinate 114,243 of NZ_NKJI01000015.1, read as the reverse complement.
CCAATTTTAGACATCGAGGACGCTCCATGGACTGGCACCCACACATCACTGTCGCCACCATCGTCGAAGACAACGGTCGCTTCCTGATGGTCGAAGAACTCAAGCACGGACGCACGGTGCTCAACCAGCCCGCTGGCCACCTGGACCCGGATGAAACCCTGACCGAGGCCGCCGTGCGTGAAACCCTCGAGGAAACCGGCTGGGACGTCGAGCCGACCGCAGTGCTGGGCATTTATCTCTATACCGCTCCGAGCAACGGTGTGACCTATCAACGGGTCTGTTTCATCGCCAAACCGCTGAAACACAACCCCGACTACCAACTCGATGACGGCATCGTCGGCGCCAAGTGGTTGACCCGCGAGGAATTAATCGAGCAGCGCGATCACTGGCGCAGCGAGCTGATCATCCGCTGCATCGACGACTATCTAGCAGGCGTTCACTTCGGTCTCGAATTGATCCGTCCTTCTCTTTAGCCTTGCAGGCTTGAGCCTGATAGAATCGCGTCCTTTTTCAAGACACTCATTGAATCCCTATGCGTGATCCAGCCCCTTCTGATACACAAAAGAAGCGCGTCATTGTCGGTATGTCCGGCGGCGTGGACTCTTCCGTTTCCGCTCTCCTGCTAATCGAGCAGGGTTATGAGGTGGAAGGCCTGTTCATGAAGAACTGGGAAGAGGACGATGGAACGGAATACTGCACCGCAATGGACGACCTGGCGGACGCCCAGGCGGTGTGCGACAAGATTGGCATCAAGCTGCACACCGCCAACTTCGCCGCCGAGTACTGGGACAACGTGTTCGAGCACTTCCTGGCCGAATACAAGGCCGGCCGTACGCCGAACCCGGACATCCTGTGCAACCGCGAGATCAAGTTCAAGGCGTTCCTCGACTACGCCATGGTGCTCGGTGCCGACCTGATCGCCACCGGTCACTACGTGCGTCGCCGCGACATCGACGGCCGCACCGAACTGCTCAAGGGCCTGGACCCGAACAAGGACCAGAGCTACTTCCTGCACGCCGTCGGCGGCGAACAGATCGCCAAGACCCTGTTCCCGGTCGGCGAACTGGAAAAACCTCAAGTGCGGGCGATTGCCGAGAAGTACGAACTGGCAACGGCGAAGAAAAAGGATTCCACCGGAATCTGCTTTATCGGCGAACGCCGTTTCAGCGACTTCCTCAAGCAATACCTGCCGGCGCAACCGGGCGAAATCAAAACCACCGAAGGTGAAGTCATCGGCCGTCACCACGGCTTGATGTACCACACCATCGGCCAGCGCCAGGGCCTTGGTATCGGAGGTTTGAAAGACGCCGGCGAAGAGCCGTGGTACGTGCTGATCAAGGACCTGGAACACAACGAACTGATCGTTGGCCAGGGCAACGACCACCCGTGGCTGTTCTCCCGCGCCCTGCTCGCCTCCGACATCTATTGGGTCAACCCGATCGACCTGAGCCAGCCGCGCAAGCTGACCGCCAAAGTCCGCTATCGCCAGAGCGACCAGCCCTGCACCCTGGAAAAGACCGCTACCGGCTACCGTGCGACCTTCGATGATCCGCAACGCGCGGTCACTCCGGGCCAGTCCGTGGTGTTCTATGACGGTGAAATCTGCCTCGGTGGCGGTGTCATCGAAGTAGCTGAACCATGGACGAGCAAGGGCACTTCCAAAGGCCAGCAACAATGAGCCCGATTCAGGAGCAACTGACAGCGCTTGGCGGCGTATTTCTCGCCGCCGTGCTGGTCGACAAGATCGCCAAGACCGGCCAGACCAACGAGGCCGGCCTGACCTGCATGCTCGGCAGCCTGTTGATCCGCGACCCCAAGGACACCCTGGAAGTCTACGGTGGCGACGACATCAACCTGCGCGAAGGTTATCGCGCCTTGATCGGCGCCCTCGAACGCGACCCAAGCGCCCTGCAGCGCGAACCGCTGCGCTATGCGCTGGCCATGCTTGGCCTTGAGCGCCAACTGGCCAAGCGTGAGGACATGCTGGAGGTGATCGGCAAACGCCTGCCGCAGATTCAGTCCCAGGTTGATCACTTCGGCCCGGCCCACGAAAACGTGATCGCCGCGTGCGGCGGCCTGTACCAGGACACCCTGAGTACCCTGCGCCAGCGCATCCAGGTCCACGGCGACATGCGCAACCTGCAGCAACCGAGCAACGCCTCGAAAATCCGCGCCCTGTTGCTGGCCGGCATTCGTTCGGCACGCCTGTGGCGGCAATTGGGCGGACATCGCTGGCAACTGGTGATCAGCCGCCGCAAATTACTCAAAGAGCTTTACCCGCTGATGCGCAGCAGCTGAAGCGCATCAGTAACACCGCTTTGTAGTCTGTAACGCGTAATACGCTGGTCAGTTGGCAACGGACCCGCGGATTTTTTCATGTATGATACGCGCCCCATTTCGTTGCCCGACTGTCCGAGAACACCCCATGCAGCTCTCTTCGCTCACTGCGGTTTCCCCTGTTGACGGCCGCTACGCCGGCAAAACCCAGGCCCTGCGCCCTATTTTCAGCGAGTACGGTCTGATCCGTGCCCGCGTCCTGGTTGAAGTGCGCTGGCTCCAGCGCCTGGCCGCTCACCCTGCCATCAGCGAAGTGCCGGCGTTCTCCGCGCAAGCCAACGCGGTATTGAATACCCTGGCGGAAAACTTCTCTCTGGAGCACGCCGAGCGCGTCAAAGAGATCGAGCGCACCACCAACCACGACGTTAAAGCCATCGAGTACCTGCTCAAAGAGCAAGCGGCCAAGCTGCCGGAACTGGCCGCTGTCAGCGAATTCATCCACTTCGCCTGCACCAGCGAGGACATCAACAACCTGTCCCACGCCCTGATGCTGCGCGAAGGCCGTGATGATGTGATGCTGCCGCTGATGCGCCAGACTGCCGAAGCCATCCGCGAACTGGCCATCCGTTTTGCCGACGTGCCGATGCTGTCGCGTACCCACGGTCAACCGGCTTCGCCGACGACCCTGGGCAAGGAACTGGCGAACGTGGTTTACCGCTTGGAGCGTCAAATCGCCCAGGTCGCCGCCGTTCCGCTGCTGGGCAAGATCAACGGCGCTGTCGGCAACTACAACGCACACCTGTCGGCCTACCCTGAGATCGACTGGGAAGCCAACGCCCGCGCCTTCATCGAAGACGAGCTGGGCCTGGGCTTCAACCCGTACACCACGCAAATCGAGCCGCACGACTACATCGCCGAACTGTTCGACGCGATCGCTCGCTTCAACACCATCCTGATCGACTTCGACCGTGACATCTGGGGCTACATCTCCCTGGGTTACTTCAAACAGCGCACCATCGCTGGCGAAATCGGTTCGTCGACCATGCCGCACAAGGTCAACCCGATCGACTTCGAAAACTCCGAAGGCAACCTGGGCATCGCCAACGCACTGTTCCAGCACCTGGCGAGCAAGCTGCCGATCTCCCGCTGGCAGCGCGACCTGACCGACTCCACCGTACTGCGCAACCTCGGTGTCGGCTTCGCCCACAGCGTGATCGCGTACGAAGCCAGCCTCAAAGGCATCAGCAAGCTCGAACTCAACGCTGACAAAATTGCTGCCGATCTGGACGCTTGCTGGGAAGTCCTGGCCGAGCCAATCCAGACCGTGATGCGCCGCTACAACATCGAAAATCCGTACGAGAAGCTGAAAGAACTGACGCGCGGCAAGGGCATCAGCCCACAAGCGCTGCAGACTTTCATCGACGGCCTGGACATGCCAGCCGCGGCCAAGGCCGAGCTGAAATTGCTCACCCCGGCGAACTACATCGGTAACGCTGTAGAGCAAGCCAAACGCATCTGATCGACCGCTTGACCCTTTTAAGACGCCCGGCAGCGCCGGGCGTTTTTATTCCCGTATGAAAAGTAATTTTTTTCAATAGGTTACACATGAATCCTGACATTCCTCTTCAACTTTTGGGCGGCATCACGGCACGGGAATTCCTGCGCGACTACTGGCAGAAAAAACCGCTGTTGATCCGTCAGGCAATTCCCGATTTCGAAAGCCCGATCGACGCCGACGAACTGGCCGGCCTGGCGCTGGAAGAAGAAGTCGAATCACGCCTGATCATCGAGCACGGCGAGCGCCCATGGGAATTGCGTCGCGGCCCGTTTGCCGAAGACGAATTCAGCAAATTGCCGGAACGCGAGTGGACCCTGCTGGTTCAAGCGGTGGACCAGTTCGTTCCGGAAGTCAGCGAACTGCTGGAGCACTTCCGCTTCCTGCCAAGCTGGCGCATCGACGACGTGATGATCAGCTTCGCAGCCCCCGGTGGCAGCGTCGGTCCGCACTTCGACAACTACGACGTATTCCTGCTGCAAGGCCACGGCAAGCGCAACTGGAAAATCGGCCAGATGTGCGACTCCGAGAGCCCGCTGCTGCAACACGCCGATCTGCGTATTCTCGCTGATTTCGAAGCTACCGATGAGTGGGTACTGGAACCGGGCGATATGCTGTACCTGCCGCCGCGCCTGGCCCACTGCGGCGTGGCTGTCGACGATTGCTTGACCTACTCCGTCGGTTTCCGCGCACCGAGCGCCGCTGAAGTGCTGACCCACTTCACCGACTTCCTCAGCCAGTTCCTGCCGGACGAAGAGCGTTACACCGACGCCGACGCCTTGCCAGTGACCGACCCACATCAGATTCAACACGACGCCCTCGACCGCTTGAAAGGCCTGCTGGCTGAGCATATGAGCGACGAGCGCCTGCTGTTGACCTGGTTTGGCCAGTTCATGACCGAACCGCGCTACCCGGAACTGGTAGTCGGCCCGGAAGACCTCGAAGAAGACGACGTCCTCAGCGCCCTGGAGCAGGGCGCGGTACTGATCCGCAACCCGAGCGCGCGCCTGGCCTGGTCGGAAGTCGATGACGACCTGCTGCTGTTCGCCAGCGGCCAGAGCCGTTACCTGCCCGGCAAACTGCGCGAACTGCTGAAGATGATCTGCGCCGCCGACGCACTGCACGTCGACAACCTGGGTGACTGGTTGACCGACGAAGACGGCCGCGGCCTGCTGTGCGAACTAGTCAAGCAGGGAAGCCTGGGGTTCGCCGATGAATAAGATTCACGTACGTGTCGCAGACTGGCAAAAGGATAACGCCGAGATCCGGCGCATTCGTGAAGCGGTGTTTGTCGCCGAGCAGTCCGTCCCGCCTGAACTGGAATGGGATGCTGACGACGTAACTGCCGTGCATTTCCTGGCTCTGGAAGGTGACTTTCCGGTCGGTACCGCTCGCTTGCTGCCCGACGGACACGTCGGCCGGGTGTCGGTACTCAAGGACTGGCGCGGACTGAAAGTCGGCGATGCGCTGATGCAGGCGGTGATCGGTGAAGCCGACAAGCGTGGGCTGAAGCAGCAGATGCTCAGCGCCCAGGTACAGGCCACGGCGTTCTATGAGCGCCTGGGTTTTCGCATGGTCAGTGAGGAATTTCTGGAAGCGGGCATCCCGCATGTGGACATGGTGCGCGAGTCGGCTTAAAACCGCGCCGCCCTTTTCGCGGGCAAGCCTCGCTCCTACAGGTACCCACGCTCCGTAGGAGCGAGGCTTGCCCGCGAAGGCGACCGAAAGATCTGCACAAAAACGCCCCGCCATTCTCCAATGCCGGGGCGTTTTGCTGCCTGCGATTCAACTTGCCCCACTGCGGGCCGACAAAGTGGCAACATACAGTCTTTGAAGGCGGAGATAACGGATATGTCCCTACGCACCCTGCTCACCACACTGTTGGTGACCTGCAGTTTTTCGGTCATGGCAGCCACCGAAATCGTGCCACTGAACTACCACACCAGCGCCAATATGTTACCGGTAGCGCAGGATTTCATCGGCAAGGAAGGCCAGGTCAGCGCCTACGGCAATCAGCTCATAGTCAACGCCGATCAGCGCAAGATCGACGAACTTAAAACCTTGTTAGGCCAACTTGATACCGCCCCAAAACGCCTGTTGATCACCGTCGACACCAACGAAAACAACTTCCAGGGTGATCAGGGTTATTCGGTGAATGGCGCCAAGCCGAGTCAGACTCGCATCATCAATCGCAGCACCGACAGTCGTGACGGGGGCATCCAGCAAATCCAGGCCACCGATGGGATGCCGGCACTGATCCAGGTCGGCCAGAGCGTGCCGCTGACCAGCAGCCAGACCGACTCCTACGGTGACCTGCGCAGCCAAACCGAATACCGCAACGTCACCCAGGGTTTCTATGTCACCGCCAGCGTCACCGGCGAGATCGTGCACCTGTCGATCAGTACCAACCGTGACCGCATGAGCCAGGAACGTCCCGATGTAGTGAACGTGCAAAGCACCGACACAACCGTCACCGGGCGCCTTGGCGAATGGATCATGCTGGCCGGGGTGAATCGCCAGACACAGGCCGACAAACAGGGTGGAACCCGCAGCTACTCGACCCAGGGGCGTGATGACATGACTTTGCGGGTAAAGGTCGATGCGCTGGACTAAACCACCGAATACTGACTGGCAAGTCGTATTAGACCAAAGATGTAGTGCTTGAAAAAAAGCACTACAAAACGTTTGACGAGCCAAAAAAGCGAAGGCATGATGGCCTCGCTCCCGCTAATCAGGGGCCCTGGCAAGGGCCTTCGAGGCGATGTTCGCATCTACCCCGCGAACCGCTTCGTGTCTGTACCGCCCACAAGGTGTGTTTGACGAGGTTGCCGACTGGAACGAAGTTGTCCCGAGGGACGGAAGCGTAATTAGGTAACCGGCACCACACTGATGTTCGCACCAAGGCCCACGACGCCCGAATGCGCCCGCAGTCCGCCTTTACCTGCTCACTTCCCCTCGAGCCCATCGTTCATCCCGTCGCCATCCCCGCCGAATCCGACTTGACCGCCTAAGCTTCTGGTCAGCGAGCGCAGGAATTTTCCACCGCAGAACAACTTTTCATACAAGACGCGACGAGGTTTATCTCCATGGCACTGACACGCGAACAGCAAATTGCAGCCCTCGAAAAAGACTGGGCTGAAAACCCACGCTGGAAAGGCGTGACACGCGCTTACTCCGCTGCTGACGTCGTCCGCCTGCGTGGTTCGGTTCAACCTGAGCACACCTTTGCAAAACTCGGCGCCGAGAAGCTGTGGAACCTGGTTACCCAGGGCGCCAAGCCATCCTTCCGTCCTGATAAAGATTTCGTCAACTGCATGGGCGCCCTGACCGGCGGCCAGGCTGTACAACAAGTAAAAGCCGGCATCCAGGCGATCTACCTGTCGGGCTGGCAAGTAGCTGCGGACAACAACTCCGCCGAATCGATGTACCCGGATCAGTCGCTGTACCCGGTGGACTCGGTTCCAACCGTGGTCAAGCGCATCAACAACTCGTTCCGTCGTGCTGACCAGATCCAGTGGAAAGCCGGTAAGAATCCGGGCGATGAAGGCTACATCGACTACTTCGCACCGATCGTTGCTGACGCCGAAGCCGGTTTCGGTGGCGTACTGAACGCTTACGAGCTGATGAAGAGCATGATCGAAGCAGGCGCCGCTGGCGTTCACTTCGAAGACCAACTGGCTTCCGTGAAGAAATGCGGCCACATGGGCGGCAAGGTACTGGTTCCTACCCAGGAAGCCGTACAGAAGCTGACCGCTGCCCGTCTGGCAGCCGACGTAGCCGGTACTCCGACCATCATCTTGGCCCGTACCGACGCTAACGCAGCTGACTTGCTGACTTCCGACTGCGACCCGTACGACCAGCCATTCGTGACTGGCGAACGTACCCAGGAAGGCTTCTACAAAGTGCGCGCCGGTCTGGACCAGGCAATCGCTCGCGGCCTGGCCTACGCGCCGTACGCCGACCTGATCTGGTGCGAAACCGCCAAGCCGGATCTGGACGAAGCCCGTCGCTTCGCCGAAGCGATCAAAAGGAATACCCGGACCAACTGCTGTCGTACAACTGCTCGCCTTCCTTCAACTGGAAGAAAAACCTGGACGACGCGACCATCGCCAAGTTCCAGCGCGAACTGTCCGCCATGGGTTACAAACACCAGTTCATCACCCTGGCCGGCATTCACAACATGTGGCACAGCATGTTCAACCTGGCGCACGACTACGCCCGTAACGACATGACTGCCTACGTGAAGCTGCAAGAGCAGGAATTCGCTGACGCCTCCAAGGGTTACACCTTCGTGGCTCACCAGCAGGAAGTGGGCACCGGCTACTTCGACGACATGACCACCGTGATCCAGGGTGGCTCATCTTCGGTTACCGCGCTGACCGGCTCGACTGAAGAAGAACAGTTCCACTGATTGCTTCGCCTGAGTAAACGGCCGTTGCGGACCGTATAGAAAGCTAACCGCAGCGCTGCACATCTGACGCCCCGACTGGTTCGGGGCGTTTTTTTGTCCGGGATTCCCCCCGCCCCTGTAGGAGCGAGGCTTGCCCGCGAAGAACGATGACGCGCAGCACCTGAAACACCGCAGCGCGTTCTTCGCGGGCAAGCCTCGCTCCTACAGAATACGGGCCCGCTCAAACCCACACAGCAGCCAGAAAATCCGCTCAAACGTGCCCCACCCCTGCTTGCAGTTACGTCCATATAAGACAACTTCCCAACTTCAAGCCGAATAAACAGTTTAAAAATCAAACCAAACAATATTGATTATCATTTAGCTGGAACTATATTCGTTACATTCCCTACAAAACATAATTCCCGAAAAACCGGCTAATGCCCGCAACGCAAGGCCTACGGCGCTTTTGGCGTTCGCTATGTCCTTATTCCTATAAATAATTTCGCTATAGGAATTTTACTTGCGGGGTGTTTAGCCATAAAATCAGCGGGATTGATTGCTGCGACATATCGTCACTGCTTTGTTTCTTTTTCAAGCTCAGAGACCTTTGCTCTCTGTTAAGGATTACCAGCATGCCCGAAGCGACAGGACTCATGGCCCACAACTGGGGCTTTGCCATTTTCCTTCTGGGCGTTGTCGGCCTCTGCGCCTTCATGCTCGGCGTCTCCAGCCTCCTTGGGTCAAAAGCCTGGGGCCGCAGCAAAAACGAACCGTTCGAGTCCGGCATGCTACCTACAGGTGGCGCCCGCTTGCGGCTCTCAGCCAAATTCTATCTGGTCGCGATGCTCTTCGTGATCTTCGATATCGAAGCCCTCTTTCTCTTTGCATGGTCTGTGTCCGTCCGCGAAAGCGGCTGGACCGGATTCGTCGAAGCTCTCGTTTTCATAGCAATTCTGTTGGCAGGCCTTGTCTACCTATTCCGAGTGGGCGCCCTTGACTGGGCTCCGGAAGCTCGTCGTAAGCGGCAAGCGAAGCTGAAACAATGAGGCTTTGGCAATGCAATACAATCTCACCAGGATCGACCCCGATGCTCCTAACGAGCAGTATCCGATTGGCGAACGGGAAACCGTTTCCGATCCGTTAGAAGATCAAGTCCACAAAAACATTTTCATGGGCAAGCTCGAAGACGTGCTTAACGGCACGATCAACTGGGGGCGCAAGAACTCCCTGTGGCCGTATAACTTCGGTCTTTCGTGCTGCTACGTGGAAATGACCACCGCCTTCACGGCGCCCCACGACATCGCGCGCTTTGGCGCCGAGGTTATCCGGGCATCGCCGCGTCAGGCGGATTTCATGGTTATCGCCGGTACCTGCTTCATCAAGATGGCGCCGATCATTCAGCGTCTCTACGAGCAAATGCTCGAACCTAAATGGGTTATCTCCATGGGTTCGTGCGCCAACTCCGGTGGCATGTACGACATCTACTCTGTCGTTCAAGGGGTGGACAAGTTCCTGCCCGTGGACGTCTACGTGCCTGGCTGCCCGCCCCGCCCTGAAGCTTTCCTGCAAGGCTTGATGCTGCTGCAGGAGTCGATTGGCCAGGAGCGTCGCCCACTTTCCTGGGTCGTCGGTGATCAAGGCGTTTATCGCGCCGAGATGCCTTCCGAAAAGGAAAAGCGCCGCGAACAGCGTATCGCAGTGACCAACCTGCGCAGCCCCGACGAAGTCTGATCCAGTTCAGCTGTTTCAAAGAAACGAAAAACTGGCCTCATTCTTTACGTTGACCGAAAGCGATAAAATAACCATGACTACAGGCAGTGCTCTGTACATCCCGCCTTACAAGGCAGACGACCAGGATGTGGTCGTCGAACTGAACAACCGTTTTGGCCCCGAGGCGTTCACCGCCCAGCCTACCCGCACCGGCATGCCGGTGCTTTGGGTTGCCCGCGCCAAACTCGTTGAAGTCCTGACTTTCCTGCGCAACCTGCCCAAGCCGTACGTCATGCTTTATGACCTGCACGGCGTGGACGAGCGCCTGCGCACCAAGCGTCAAGGGCTGCCGAACGGCGTCGAGTTCTCCGTTTTCTATCACTTGATGTCGATCGAGCGTAATAGTGACGTAATGATCAAGGTCGCCTTATCCGAGAGCGACCTCAGCCTGCCGACCGTCACCAGCATCTGGCCGAATGCCAACTGGTACGAGCGTGAAGTCTGGGACATGTACGGTATCGACTTCAAAGGTCACCCGCACCTGACCCGCATCATGATGCCGCCGACCTGGGAAGGTCACCCGCTGCGCAAGGACTTCCCGGCCCGTGCCACCGAGTTCGATCCATTCAGCCTGACCCTGGCCAAGCAACAGCTTGAGGAAGAAGCCGCGCGCTTCAAGCCTGAAGACTGGGGCATGAAACGTTCCGGCCCGAACGAGGACTACATGTTCCTCAACCTGGGTCCCAACCACCCTTCGGCGCACGGTGCGTTCCGCATCATCTTGCAGCTGGACGGTGAAGAGATCGTCGACTGTGTACCGGACGTCGGCTACCACCACCGTGGTGCCGAGAAGATGGCCGAGCGTCAGTCCTGGCACAGCTTCATTCCGTACACCGACCGTATCGACTACCTCGGCGGCGTGATGAACAACCTGCCGTACGTGCTCTCGGTCGAGAAGCTGGCCGGCATCAAGGTGCCCGAGAAGGTCGACGTCATCCGCATCATGATGGCCGAGTTCTTCCGGATCACCAGCCACCTGCTGTTCCTGGGTACCTACATCCAGGACGTCGGCGCCATGACCCCGGTGTTCTTCACCTTCACCGACCGCCAGCGCGCGTACACGGTGATCGAAGCCATTACCGGTTTCCGCCTGCACCCGGCCTGGTACCGCATCGGTGGCGTCGCCCACGACCTGCCGCGCGGCTGGGAAAAACTGGTCAAGGATTTCGTCGAGTGGATGCCAAAGCGTCTCGACGAATACCAGAAAGCCGCACTGGACAACAGCATCCTGCGTGGCCGGACCATCGGCGTCGCCGACTACAACACCAAGCAAGCCCTGGAATGGGGCGTGACCGGTGCTGGCCTGCGTTCGACCGGTTGCGACTTCGACCTGCGTAAAGCGCGCCCGTACTCGGGCTACGAGAACTTCGAATTCGAAGTACCGCTGGCCGCCAATGGCGATGCCTACGACCGTTGCATCGTGCGCGTCGAAGAAATGCGCCAGAGCATCAGGATCATCGATCAGTGCATGCGCAACATGCCGGAAGGCCCGTACAAGGCGGATCACCCGCTGACTACCCCGCCACCGAAAGAGCGCACGCTGCAACACATCGAAACCTTGATCACGCACTTCCTGCAAGTTTCGTGGGGCCCGGTCATGCCGGCCAACGAATCCTTCCAGATGATCGAAGCGACCAAGGGCATCAACAGTTATTACCTGACGAGCGATGGCGGCACCATGAGCTACCGCACCCGGATTCGTACCCCAAGCTTCCCGCATCTGCAGCAGATCCCTTCGGTGATCAAAGGCAGCATGGTCGCGGACTTGATCGCGTACCTGGGTAGTATCGATTTCGTTATGGCCGACGTGGACCGCTAAGCATGAACAGCACGCTTATCCAGACAGACCGTTTCACTTTGAGTGAAACCGAGCGCTCGGCCATCGAGCACGAGCTGCATCACTACGAAGACCCGCGCGCGGCGTCGATCGAAGCCCTGAAGATCGTCCAGAAGGAACGTGGCTGGGTGCCAGACGGCGCCCTTTACGCCATCGGCGAGATGCTGGGCATCCCGGCCAGTGACGTTGAAGGCGTGGCGACTTTCTATAGCCAGATCTTCCGTCAACCGGTCGGCCGTCACATCATTCGCGTCTGCGACAGCATGGTCTGCTACATCGGCGGCCATGAGTCCGTGGTCAGCGAAATCCAGAGCAAGCTGGGCATCGGCCTGGGTCAGACCACCAACGATGGTCGTTTCACCCTGCTGCCGGTCTGCTGCCTCGGCAACTGCGACAAGGCGCCGGCGTTGATGATCGACGACGACACTTTCGGTGATGTGCAGCCTGCCGGCGTTGCCAAATTGCTCGAGGGCTACGTATGACCCTGACTTCCTTCGGTCCTGCCAACCGCATCAAGCGGTCGGCCGAGACTCACCCGCTCACTTGGCGTCTGCGTGACGACGGCGAAGCCGTATGGCTCGACGAGTACCAGGCCAAGAACGGTTACGCCGCTGCGCGCAAGGCCTTCGCCGACATGGCTCAGGACGATATCGTCCAGACCGTGAAAGACGCAGGCCTTAAAGGTCGCGGCGGTGCAGGCTTCCCCACTGGCGTGAAGTGGGGCCTGATGCCCAAAGACGAATCCATCAACATCCGCTACCTGCTGTGTAACGCGGATGAAATGGAGCCGAACACCTGGAAAGACCGCATGTTGATGGAGCAACTGCCCCATCTGCTGATCGAAGGCATGCTGATCAGTGCCCGCGCACTGAAAACCTACCGTGGCTACATCTTCCTGCGTGGCGAGTACACCACCGCCGCCAAGCACCTGAACCGTGCCGTGGAAGAAGCCAAGGCAGCGGGACTTTTGGGCAAGAACATCCTGGGCAGCGGCTTCGATTTCGAGCTGTTCGTCCACACCGGCGCCGGGCGTTACATCTGCGGTGAAGAAACCGCACTGATCAACTCCCTCGAAGGCCGCCGCGCCAACCCGCGCTCCAAGCCGCCCTTCCCTGCCGCCGTTGGCGTGTGGGGCAAGCCGACTTGCGTGAACAACGTTGAAACCCTGTGCAACGTGCCGGCGATCATTGCCGATGGCGTGGACTGGTACAAATCGTTGGCCCGTGAAGGCAGTGAAGACATGGGCACCAAGCTCATGGGCTTCTCCGGCAAGGTCAAGAATCCGGGCCTGTGGGAATTGCCGTTCGGCGTCACCGGTCGCGAGCTGTTCGAAGACTACGCCGGCGGCATGCGCGACGGTTACAAGCTCAAGGCCTGGCAGCCTGGCGGCGCCGGTACCGGTTTCCTGTTGCCGGAACACCTGGACGCACAAATGTACGCTGGCGGCATCGCCAAAGTGGGCACCCGTATGGGTACCGGCCTGGCCATGGCGGTGGACGACAGCGTCAACATGGTGTCCCTGCTGCGCAACATGGAGCAGTTCTTCGCCCGCGAATCCTGCGGCTTCTGCACCCCTTGCCGCGATGGCCTGCCATGGAGCGTCAAGCTCTTGATGGCCATCGAGAACGGTGAAGGGCAAGCCGGCGACATCGAGACCCTGTTGGGTCTGGTCGGTTTCCTCGGCCCAGGCAAGACCTTCTGTGCTCACGCACCGGGTGCCGTGGAGCCGTTGGGCAGCGCAATCAAATACTTCCGCCATGAGTTCGAAGCCGGCATCGCGCCTACCAGCGCTGCCGTCCCGCCTCTGGCAAGGCCGATCGTAGTCGGCGCGTAAACGCTTAAAAAAGGCGAAGGGTCCGTGCCCTTCGCTTTTCGTGCGATGACGCCTTTACCGGCTGTTTTGATTCGCGCGGATAACAAGATTCCATTAGCCACGCCCGCTGACACCGGGCCAACGAAGAACTTTGAACCATGGCCACTATCCACGTAGACGGCAAAGCGCTCGAAGTCGACGGGGCAGACAACCTGTTACAGGCATGTCTGTCGCTAGGCCTCGATATTCCGTACTTCTGCTGGCACCCAGCCCTAGGCAGCGTTGGCGCTTGCCGCCAGTGCGCGGTCAAGCAGTACACAGACGAAAACGACACCCGTGGTCGCATCGTCATGTCCTGCATGACCCCTGCCACTGATGGCACCTGGATCTCCATCGACGATGAAGAATCCAAGGCCTTCCGCGCCAGCGTTGTTGAATGGCTGATGACCAACCACCCTCACGACTGCCCGGTCTGTGAAGAGGGCGGTCACTGCCACCTGCAAGACATGACGGTAATGACCGGCCACAACGAGCGCCGTTACCGCTTCACCAAGCGTACCCACCAGAACCAGCAACTGGGCCCGTTCATTTCCCACGAAATGAACCGCTGCATCGCTTGCTACCGCTGCGTGCGCTTCTATAAGGACTACGCCGGCGGCACCGATCTCGGCGTATTCGGCGCCCACGACAACGTGTACTTCGGTCGCGTTGAAGACGGCACCCTGGAAAGCGAGTTCTCCGGCAACCTCACCGAGGTCTGCCCGACCGGCGTGTTCACCGACAAGACTCACTCCGAGCGCTACAACCGTAAATGGGACATGCAATTCTCGCCGAGCATCTGCCATGGCTGCTCCAGCGGTTGCAACATTTCCCCGGGTGAGCGTTACGGCGAACTGCGTCGTATCGAAAACCGTTTCAACGGTTCGGTAAACCAGTACTTCCTGTGCGACCGCGGCCGTTTCGGTTATGGCTACGTCAACCGCGAAGACCGTCCACGTCAGCCGCTGCTGGCCAATGGCGCCAAGCTGAGCCTCGACGAAGCGCTGGATAAAGCTGCCGACCTGCTGCGCGGTCGCAACATCGTCGGTATCGGTTCGCCACGCGCCAGCCTCGAAAGCAACTACGCGCTGCGCGAACTGGTCGGCGCCGAGCACTTCTACTCCGGTATCGAAGCCGGGGAGCTTGCACGCATTCGTCTGGTACTGCAGGTGCTCAAAGACAGCCCGCTGCCTGTGCCAAACATGCGCGACGTCGAAGACCACGACGCCGTGTTCGTCCTCGGTGAAGACCTGACCCAGACTGCTGCGCGTATGGCCCTGGCCCTGCGCCAGTCGGTCAAAGGTAAAGCCGAAGACATGGCCGACGCCATGCGCGTCCAGCCTTGGCTCGACGCCGCGGTGAAGAACATCGGTCAGCACGCGCTGAACCCGCTGTTCATCGCCAGCCTGGCTGAAACCAAGCTCGACGACATCGCCGAAGAATGCGTTCACGCAGCTCCCGACGATCTGGCCCGCATCGGTTTCGCTGTGGCTCACGCTCTCGACGCCAGCGCGCCTGCCGTTGAAGGCCTGGACGCCGAAGCCCTCGAGCTGGCCAAGCGCATTGCCGACGCCCTGCTCGCTGCCAAGCGCCCACTGATCATCGCCGGTACGTCCCTGGGCTCCAAGGCGCTGATTGAGGCTGCTGCCAACATTGCAAAAGCCCTGAAGCTGCGCGAGAAGAACGGTTCCATCAGCCTGATCGTGCCAGAGGCCAACAGCCTCGGCCTGGCCATGCTCGGTGGCGAATCGGTCGACGCCGCGCTGCAAGCAGTGATCGACGGCCGTGCCGACGCCATCGTCGTACTGGAAAACGATCTGTACACCCGTACCGACAAAGCTCGTGTCGATGCTGCCCTGAACGCCGCGAAAGTACTGATCGTCGCTGACCATCAGAAGACTGCCACCAGCGATCGCGCGCACCTGGTTCTGCCAGCCGCCAGCTTCGCTGAAGGCGACGGTACGCTGGTCAGCCAGGAAGGCCGCGCCCAGCGCTTCTTCCAGGTCTTCGATCCGAAGTACATGGATGCGAGCATCCTGGTTCACGAAGGCTGGCGCTGGCTGCATGCCTTGCGCGCGACCCTGCTGAACCAGCCGATCGACTGGACCCAGCTGGATCACGTCACCGCTGCCGTTGCTTCGAGCACACCGCTGCTCAATCGCATCGTCGATGCCGCACCGTCCGCCGCGTTCCGCATCAAGGGCATGAAACTGGCCCGTGAACCGCTGCGCTACTCTGGTCGTACCGCCATGCGCGCCGACATCAGCGTGCACGAACCGCGTACCCCGCAGGACAAGGACACCGCGTTCGCCTTCTCGATGGAAGGTTACTCGGGCTCCACCGAACCGCGTCAGCAAGTGCCATTCGCCTGGTCTCCAGGCTGGAACTCACCGCAAGCCTGGAACAAGTTCCAGGACGAAGTCGGTGGTCACATTCGTGCTGGCGACCCGGGCACCCGCCTGATCGAAAGCACCGGTGACTCGCTGAACTGGTTTGCCAGTGTTCCGCGCGCGTTCAACCCGGCTCAAGGCACCTGGCAGGTTGTGCCGTTCTTCCACCTGTTCGGCAGCGAAGAGAACTCTTCGAAAGCCGCTCCGGTTCAAGAACGCATTCCGGCCGCCTACGTCGCACTGGCCAAATCCGAAGCTGACCGCCTGGGTGTCAACGACGGCGCGATGCTGAGCTTGAACGTGGCCGGCCAGACCCTGCGTCTGCCGCTGCGCATCAATGAAGCGCTGGGCGCCGGTCTAGTGGCATTGCCTGCGGGCATCGCCGGCATTCCGCCAGCGATCTTTGGCAAATCCGTTGACGGTCTGCAGGAGGCAGCTCAATGACCTTGTTCACTCCTGAAGTGATCGACATCATCATCGCGGTCCTCAAGGCCGTGGTGATTCTGCTCGCCGTGGTGGTCTGCGGCGCCCTGCTCAGCTGGGTCGAGCGTCGTCTGCTCGCCCTCTGGCAGGACCGTTACGGTCCGAACCGCGTCGGTCCGTTCGGTGCGTTCCAGATCGCTGCCGACATGATCAAGATGTTCTTCAAGGAAGACTGGACCCCGCCGTTCGCCGACAAGGTGATCTTCACCCTGGCACCGGTAGTCGCCATGAGCGCCTTGCTGATTGCCTTCGCGATCATCCCGATCACCCCGACCTGGGGCGTGGCGGATCTGAACATCGGCATCCTGTTCTTCTTTGCCATGGCCGGCCTGTCGGTCTACGCGGTGCTGTTCGCCGGTTGGTCGAGTAACAACAAGTTCGCCCTGTTGGGCAGCTTGCGGGCCTCGGCACAAACCGTGTCGTACGAAGTGTTCATGGGCCTGTCGCTGATGGGCATCGTGATCCAGGTTGGCTCGTTCAACATGCGCGACATCGTCGACTATCAGGCTCAGCACCTGTGGTTCGTCATTCCGCAGATCTTCGGCTTCCTGACCTTCTTCATCGCCGGCGTGGCCGTGACTCACCGTCACCCGTTCGACCAGCCGGAAGCGGAACAGGAACTGGCCGACGGTTACCACATTGAATACGCCGGCATGAAATGGGGCATGTTCTTCGTCGGTGAGTACATCGGCATCGTGTTGATTTCGGCGCTGCTGGTGACCTTGTTCTTCGGTGGCTGGCACGGTCCGTTCGGCATTCTGCCGCAGATCCCGTTCATCTGGTTCGCGCTGAAAACCGCGTTCTTCATCATGTTCTTCATCCTGTTGCGCGCCTCGATTCCGCGCCCACGGTATGACCAAGTGATGGATTTCAGCTGGAAGTTCTGCCTGCCGCTGACCCTCGTCAACATGCTGGTGACCGCTGCGATCGTGTTGCTCAACACGCCCGCCGTCGCGGCTCAGTGAGGATAGAGAATCATGAAGTACATTTTTGACATCGTGCATGGCTTCTTCACCCAGCTTCGCAGCCTGGTGATGATTTTTAGCCACGCCTTCCGCAAGCGCGACACGCTGCAGTACCCGGAAGAACCGGTCTACCTGCCGCCGCGCTACCGTGGGCGTATTGTCCTGACCCGCGACCCCGACGGCGAAGAGCGTTGTGTAGCCTGCAACCTGTGCGCCGTGGCTTGCCCGGTCGGTTGCATCTCGCTACAGAAAGCCGAAACCGACGACGGTCGCTGGTATCCGGAGTTCTTCCGCATCAACTTCTCGCGCTGCATCTTTTGCGGCCTCTGCGAGGAAGCCTGCCCGACCACCGCGATCCAGCTGACACCGGATTTCGAGATGGCCGAGTTCAAACGTCAGGACCTGGTTTACGAGAAAGAAGATCTGCTGATCTCCGGCCCCGGCAAAAACCCTGATTACAACTTCTATCGTGTTGCAGGTATGGCGATTGCCGGTAAGCCGAAAGGCTCCGCGCAGAATGAAGCCGAACCGATCAACGTGAAGAGCTTGCTGCCTTAAGGAAGAAAGATGGAATTCGCTTTCTATTTCGCATCGGGTATCGCTGTTGTATCCACGCTTCGCGTGATCACCAACACCAACCCTGTGCACGCCCTGCTCTACCTGATCATTTCGCTGATTGCCGTGGCGATGACGTTCTTCGCCCTCGGCGCGCCGTTTGCCGGTGTACTGGAAGTGATCGCCTACGCTGGCGCCATCATGGTGCTGTTCGTGTTCGTGGTGATGATGCTGAACCTGGGGCCTGCCTCGGTTCAGCAAGAGCGCGTCTGGCTCAAGCCCGGTATCTGGGGCGGCCCGGTCGCCCTCGCAGCCTTGCTGCTGGTGGAACTGCTGTATGTGCTGTTCTCCCACCAGACCGGTCAGGCCATCGGCCACACCACCGTAGACGCCAAGGCCGTGGGCATCAGCCTGTTCGGTCCTTATCTGCTGGTGGTTGAACTCGCCTCGATGCTGCTGCTCGCCGCAGCCGTCACGGCGTTCCACTTGGGCCGCAACGAAGCCAAGGAGCAATGACGATGCCTGCTATCCCTATGGAGCATGGTCTGGCGGTCGCCGGCATCCTGTTCTGCCTCGGTCTGGTCGGCCTGATGGTCCGCCGCAACATTCTTTTCGTGCTGATGAGCCTGGAGGTCATGATGAATGCCTCCGCTTTGGCGTTCATTGTTGCCGGTAGCCGCTGGGCGCAGCCGGATGGACAGATCATGTTCATCCTGGTGATCAGCCTGGCAGCCGCCGAGGCCAGTATTGGCCTGGCGATTCTGTTGCAGCTGTACCGCCGCTTCCACACTCTCGATATCGACGCTGCCAGCGAGATGCGCGGATGAATCTTCTCTATCTGACTTTCGTATTCCCTCTCATTGGTTTCCTGCTGCTGTCGTTCTCCCGTGGACGCCTCTCGGAAAACCTTTCGGCGCTGATCGGCGTCGGCTCCATCGGCTTGTCTGCCATCGTCACGGCCTACGTGATCTGGCAATTCAACGTCGCGCCACCTGAAGGCGGTCACTACACCCAAGTGTTGTGGCAGTGGATGGCGGTGGAAGGCTTTAAGCCGAACTTCGCGCTGTACCTGGATGGTCTGTCCCTGACCATGCTCGGTGTGGTCGTCGGCGTTGGCTTCCTGATCCACCTGTTCGCGTCCTGGTACATGCGCGGTGAAGCCGGTTACTCGCGTTTCTTCGCCTACACCAACCTGTTTATCGCCAGCATGCTGTTCCTGGTGCTGGGCGATAACCTGTTGTTCCTGTACTTCGGTTGGGAAGGCGTGGGCTTGTGCTCGTACCTGTTGATCGGTTTCTACTACAGCAACCGCAACAACGGTAACGCCGCACTCAAAGCCTTCATCGTGACCCGCATCGGCGACGTGTTCATGGCCATCGGCCTGTTCATCCTGTTCGCCCAACTGGGTACCCTGAACGTCCAGGAACTGCTGGTGCTGGCACCGCAGAAATTCCAGGCGGGCAACATTTGGATGGTCCTGGCCACCCTGATGCTGCTGGGTGGCGCTGTCGGTAAATCCGCGCAACTGCCGCTGCAAACCTGGCTGGCGGATGCGATGGCCGGTCCTACCCCGGTTTCGGCACTGATCCACGCCGCAACCATGGTGACCGCCGGTGTCTACCTGATCGCCCGTACCCACGGTCTGTTCGCCCTCGCGCCGGATATCCTGCATCTAGTAGGCATCGTCGGTGGCGTGACCCTGGTCCTGGCAGGTTTTGCAGCCCTGGTTCAGACCGACATCAAACGTATCCTCGCCTACTCGACCATGAGCCAGATCGGCTACATGTTCCTGGCCCTGGGCGTGGGCGCCTGGGATGGCGCGATCTTCCACCTGATGACCCACGCCTTCTTCAAGGCCTTGCTGTTCCTTGCATCCGGTGCGGTGATCGTTGCCTGCCACCACGAGCAGAACATCTTCAAGATGGGCGGCCTGTGGAAGAAATTGCCTCTGGCCTACGCCAGCTTCATCGTCGGCGGTGCGGCCCTGGCGGCCCTGCCACTGGTGACCGCAGGCTTCTACTCCAAGGACGAAATCCTCTGGGAAGCGTTCGCCAGCGGCAACCACGGTCTGCTCTACGCAGGTCTGGTCGGCGCGTTCATGACTTCGCTGTACACCTTCCGCCTGATCTTCATCACGTTCCATGGTGAAGCGAAGACCGAAGCCCACGCCGGTCACGGCATCGCTCACTGGCTGCCACTGTCGGTGCTGATCGTATTGTCCACCGCCATTGGCGCGATGATCGTTCCGCCGCTGCACGGTGTACTGCCGGAAAGCGTCGGCCATGCCGGTGGCGAAGCCAAGCACAGTCTGGAAATCGCTTCGGGCGCCATCGCCCTGTCCGGTATCCTGCTGGCCGCGCTGCTGTTCCTCGGCAAGCGTCGCTTCGTGACCGCCATCGCCAACAGCGGTATCGGCCGCTTCCTGTCGGCCTGGTGGTTCGCTGCCTGGGGCTTCGACTGGATCTACGACAAACTGTTCGTCAAGCCTTACCTGGCGATCAGCCACATCCTGCGCAAAGACCCGCTCGACCAGACCATCGGTCTGATCCCGCGCATGGCCAAGGGTGGTCACACCGCCCTGAGCCGTACCGAGACCGGTCAACTGCGTTGGTATGCCGCCTCGATGGCTGCTGGTGCCGTGCTGGTAATCGGCGCCGTCGTGCTGGTAGCGGTCTGATATGAACCTTGCGAACTTGCGAAAGGAATTGAGCCCGTCATGATTCTGCCTTGGCTAATCCTGATCCCCTTCATCGGCGGCCTGCTGTGCTGGATGGGTGAGCGCTTCGGCGCCACCCTCCCCCGCTGGATTGCGCTGATCACCATGTCCCTGCTGCTCGCTCTCGGCCTCTGGCTGTGGGCCCACGGCGACTATTCGTTGGCACCAAAACCTGGCGCCGATCCGACTTGGGTGCTTGAGTTCAAGCACATCTGGATCCAGCGTTTCGGCATCAGCGTGCACTTGGCCCTCGACGGCCTGTCGCTGTTGATGATCATGCTGACCGGTTTGCTGGGTGTCCTCTCGGTACTCTGCTCGTGGAAAGAGATTCAACGTCACGTTGGCTTCTTCCACCTGAACCTGATGTGGATCCTGGGCGGCGTTGTCGGCGTGTTCCTCGCCCTCGACCTGTTCATGTTCTTCTTCTTCTGGGAAATGATGCTGGTGCCGATGTACTTCCTCATCGCGCTCTGGGGTCACAGTTCTTCGGACGGCAAGAAAACCCGGATCTATGCGGCGACCAAGTTCTTCATCTTCACTCAGGCTTCCGGCCTGATCATGCTGGTGGCGATCCTGGGTCTGGTACTGGTCAACTTCAACGACACCGGCGTGATTACCTTCAACTACGCCGACCTGTTGAAAACCAAGATGTCGATGACCACCGAGTACATCCTGATGCTCGGCTTCTTCATTGCCTTCGCAGTGAAACTGCCAGTTGTACCGTTCCACTCCTGGTTGCCTGACGCTCACGCCCAGGCACCGACCGCAGGTTCCGTCGACCTCGCCGGTATCTTGCTGAAGACTGCTGCATACGGCCTGCTGCGTTTCGCCCTGCCGCTGTTCCCGAATGCGTCGGCCGAGTTCGCGCCGTTTGCCATGACCCTGGGTTTGATCGGGATCTTCTACGGTGCGTTCCTGGCGTTCGCGCAAACCGACATCAAGCGTCTGATTGCCTTCTCGTCCGTTTCCCACATGGGCTTCGTACTGATCGGCATCTACTCCGGCAGCCAACTGGCGTTGCAGGGCGCGATAATGCAGATGCTGGCGCACGGTCTGTCGGCCGCGGCACTCTTTATCCTGAGTGGCCAGCTGTACGAACGCACCCACACCCGCGACATGCGTGAAATGGGAGGCCTGTGGTCGAAGATCGCTTACCTGCCGGCACTCAGCCTGTTTTTCGCAGCCGCGTCCCTGGGCCTGCCGGTTACCGGCAACTTCGTCGGCGAGTTCCTGATCCTGATCGGCACCTTCCCGATCGCCCCATGGGTCACCATCATCGCGACGTCCGGCCTGGTGTTCGGTTCGGTCTACTCGCTGATCATGATCCACCGTGCCTACTTCGGCCCGTCCAAATCGGACGCGGTGCTGCATGGCATGGATGGTCGCGAACTGATCATGGTGGTCGGTCTGGCAGCGCTGCTGATTTTCATCGGCGTCTACCCGCAACCGTTCCTCGATACCTCTGCCGCGACGATGCATGGCGTGCAGCAGTGGTTCGGCACCGCCTTCACTCAACTCGCTTCGGCCCGGTAAGAGCGCTATGGAATTCACACTTCAACACTTTATTGCGCTTGGGCCACTGTTGATCACCAGCGCCACGATCATCGTGGTGATGTTGGCTATCGCCTGGCGCCGCAACCACTCCCAGACCTTCCTGCTGTCGGTGGCGGGTCTGAACCTGGCATTGCTGTCGATCCTGCCGGCTTTGAAAGTCGCGCCACTGGCTGTGACGCCATTGCTGCAGATCGATAGCTTCGCGTGCCTGTACATGGCGCTGATCCTGATCGCTACCCTCGCCTGTGTGACCCTCGCCCACGCCTATCTCGGCGATGGCGGTACGGGTTACCCGGGCAACCGTGAAGAACTGTACCTGCTGATCCTGATGGCCGCCGCCGGTGGCCTGGTGCTGGTCAGCGCGCAACACTTGGCCGGCTTGTTCATCGGTCTGGAGCTGCTTTCGGTACCGGTCTACGGTCTGGTGGCTTACGCCTTCTTCAACAAGCGTTCGCTCGAAGCCGGTATCAAGTACATGGTGCTGTCGGCTGCCGGTTCCGCATTCCTGTTGTTCGGTATGGCCCTGCTCTACGCCGACTCCGGCTCCCTGAGTTTCACCGGTATCGGCCAGGCCCTGGCGGCCACCGGCCTGCCGAGCTCGCTGGCTCAGTTGGGCCTGGGCATGATGCTGATCGGTCTGGCATTCAAGTTGTCGCTGGTACCGTTCCACCTCTGGACCCCAGACGTTTACGAAGGTGCTCCGGCGCCGGTTGCAGCGTTCCTGGCGACCGCTTCCAAAGTGGCTGTGTTCGCGGTAATGGTGCGTCTGTTCCAGATCTCGCCAGCGGCGAGCAGCGGTGTACTGAGCGACGTGCTGACCATCATTGCCATCGCGTCGATCCTGTTCGGTAACCTGCTGGCACTGACCCAGAGCAACCTCAAGCGTCTGCTGGGTTACTCGTCCATCGCCCACTTCGGTTACCTGCTGATCGCCCTGGTGGCGAGCAAGGGTCTGGCCGTGGAAGCCATCGGCGTGTACCTGGTCACCTACGTGATCACCAGCCTGGGCGCATTCGGCGTGATCACCCTGATGTCTTCGCCGTACAAAGGCCGTGATGCGGACGCCCTGTACGAATACCGCGGCCTGTTCTGGCGCCGTCCGTACCTGACCGCCGTACTGACCGTGATGATGCTGTCCCTGGCCGGTATCCCGCTGACCGCGGGCTTCATCGGCAAGTTCTACATCATCGCCACCGGTGTCGAGTCGCACCAATGGTGGCTGGTCGGTTCCCTGGTACTGGGCAGCGCCATCGGCGTGTTCTACTACCTGCGCGTGATGGTCACCCTGTACTTGATCGAACCGAACCTGCGTCGCCACGATGCGCAACTGCACTGGGAACAGAAGGCAGGCGGCGTAATGCTGCTGGCCATCGCCCTGGTGGCGTTCTTCCTCGGTGTGTATCCGCAGCCGCTGCTGAACCTGGTTCAGCAATCGGGGTTGGCGGGTTGATCGCTTAGCGATACTCGGTAAAAACAGAAACGGCACCTTCGGGTGCCGTTTTTGCGTTTGGTGCTTCAATGACAACCTGGAAATTCGGCTATCGAGTTATCTGAGTTTTAGTAACACGTATGTAATCCCCATCCAAACCACAGTAATGATCATCATCGTTACATAAATGACTAAAAGACGTTTCAGACGAGGAGGAAAGTTTTCGATATCCGCGGAATCCAATCTGCCATAGCGGATGTCCGCTTTCGGCCACACCACTATTCCGGCGATTACAGTGATCAGTACAAAGCCTCCGAACCAGCCCCGACCCCGCCATGCGGGGCCCCACAAGTAGACGAAGCGGCTACTTTTCAAGGCTTCCATCATGGCGTCCAGGTGACGGCGGCTTAGATACAAGCTGTATACGAGGTTCACAGCCCCCAACGGAATTGGGCCACCAATAACAATGATTGCAACCCAAGCAGACCAGTAATCGACACTAATCATGGCTGTCTAGCTTCAAAAAATTTCTCTCCTATAAATTCGCCTCCCCTACCAACGGCATCTGCCCCCGCCCATGAACCAGCTCCAACCAGCGCCGCAAAGCAAATTACGCCTCCTACCGCCGTGCTAGCACCTAGTGCCAAGCAAACGGGACGACCAACCCAAGGAAGAACTGCTCCGCCCATTATTCCCCCCATTGTGGATCCGGCAAATCTCCCTCCTTCGGTGAATTTAACCTTCTCGCAAGCCGCCCCAGAGTCACCAACACAAACCTCCTGAACAGCCAGCAACGAAGAAACCCCGCCAATCCCGATACCGATGTACCCCCCTGCACTCATGTACTTGGCAGCCCGGCTGATTGCATTCACATGAGTGGCATAACCCGGTATCTGCCCCGGCGCACCCGCCTTGTCCCAGTGGTGCACCAGACTACGACTGGAAATGCCAAGCGCCGTTTTCAGCTTGGGATGATCGCCCAACGTAGTCTGGCTACGCAGGCGAGTGGAGTTCAGCAAGTGGGCATCGAGCTGCGCGAGCAGGCGTTGGCGGTCGGCAAAGAACTGCGGTGATCTGAGATGGCCGTGTTGACGGTAGCTGTCTTGATGCAAACGTTCCATCGCTTGCAGGGTGTCGCGCAGACTGGCCAAGTGTTTCTCCATCATCGCCGCGCTGACGCCGAGCCAAGTGGAGGTCTGGCCGGTGAAACTGGCGATTTCCGCCGCGTGGCGGTACATGAACTCGGCTTCATCCGGCGTTAGAGGATCGAGGGCAGCCTTGACCTGCTGCGCAGCCTGCATCAGTTGCGCTTCCTGATAGGTGCAGGAGCTGTTGTTCGGATCGCCCAACACGATCATCGAGCCCGCCTTGACGTCGCCAAGGCCTGGGTTCACCGCTTGAAACTTGCGCATTACCGCCGCATCGCGGGTGCCAAAAAGCGCAGTTTCCAGCGCTCCGCGAGATATGCTTTTAGGCACGACATAGAAGCCGGGCTCCTCAGCCAGCGCACTGCCGAATACCGGTGATACTGGATGGCTCGCCGGAGCGAAACCGGATTGCCCACTCGCCACCGAACGGCTGCTTACCACCGGCTCGGCTGTTGGAGCCGCTCGCCTGGCCACTGGCGGTGCGGACATTTCGGTACGGTAACCGGCGGAAAATACCGACGGAATCAATTCCGCTTTGCAGGGGCAACCACTACGGCTATCCAACGTACCCGCCACGGCTCTACCGTTACTGGTCATATACGCAATGCCACCGACGATCCTGTATGTCTTACCGTCCTTGCCACAGGTGACCCGATCACCCTCATAGGCACGGGCGACGCCATGGATGATGGCGTGGATATCGCCATCGAGGACTTTGCCACCGCAGGCGGTCTCGTCATCCTTGCCAATGAAATAGCCCTTGGTCATGGGATTTCTTCTCCCTCGGTAGAGGGTAGAAAATCGTCTGACATCGAGTCACCCTCGCGCACGACGAACAAGCCAATGTCTTGTGGCGTATTGATGATTTCGTCGCCATTGCTGAGACGGCTGCCAACCAGTGCCAGGTAACTGTTCCCTTCCCCGGCAGTGGTTACGATCTGCGCCGTTCTGCCATCGGTATAAGTGACGACATGCCTTTCTGTGCCGCACGCACTTTCCGACCGCAATCCAACGTGAATTCCAACAGCGACGTCCCCTGCTGGATTACCCCGCCATCACGGGTCTGGCTACCTTCGGTTGCGAAGCGATAAATGGCGCAAGGGCGATGCGCCTCTACGTAAGCGCGCTGTTGAAGAACGATCGTCCGAGCTTCTTCGTTAAATTGCGCGAGTTCTTCCTCGGTGAACGGCGAAATGTCCAGGCTGCTGAGAACTTCCGGAGATAGTTCGTTGGTGTACGAGGTGTGCAGAGGTGCATTCATTTACAACTTCCTTATTGTCATCGATTTGATTTGCCTTCCCTCTCGTCGCGGCAGAAGCGCGAAGTAGAGAGGGTATTGGGCGACGACAAATAAGACGGCGGGACGCTTGCTGGCAGCAATCCCGCTGGAACAACCAAAAAGAACGAATAAGAAAGTTCCTAAAAGCAAACAACCCATTTCCTACAGCAGTAGTTCCAAAAGGTAGTTTTTTGCACAGAAGATGCCCACTGAAAGAAGCTTAAACGCGTCTGTTTAATAGCCACGAAAATTACTTCTCGAAAGCTACAACACCTTGCGTCGTTACCTACGGGTACGACAGAATCCGCCGGCTTGTGCGCCGTGAGCCCTGGTTCTATCGTTTCCGTGCCGCTGAAAATCAGCGGTCGGGCTTGGAAACCCGATGGGTAAACGACACTAAGACACTCTTCATAACGTACTCGTTAGCACTATGTGGTTTCGTTATGGCGGCTGTGCGTGGGAGACCTTCTGGGTCTGCCGGGCTCGTTTACCCTGGTTTTCCAACCTGCGTACAGCTGCCACCCCTTCGCTTGGAAACGAATGTGGCAGCCTCACCAGTAAACGAGGATTCACCATGTTCAAAGTAACACCCAACCCGCCAGACACCGATCCGACATCCCCGTACGAAACCCTCGACTCAAAACGCCCGCACGAAGCCGCCGAGCGCGACTTCGACGATCACTTAAAACCAGAGCCCCCCATCATGGACATCCCGCGCACACCGGGCACCATGTCCATCGTCAACCCTGAGCTCGATACCGAAACCCTGCTGGCCCATGCTTGCGAGTCGCTGGCCTCGGCCAATGTCATGACCATGGATTTGGCGGATCATATGGAAGGGCCCAGGCGCAACTCCCTACTTGGCATTGCGCAAATCATCATGCTCGGCGAACTGGCGGTAAATCGAGCGCTGGACCAACTTGACCCGCCAGAGTAGTCCCGGCTACTGCGACTTCGGCTGACTTGCAATCGCAACGCACCACTGGCGGACAAGCTTGCACACCGCCATTGGTGCATTGGTGTTCTGCCATCTCTAGCTCTGTTCCACTTCAAGTCTAAACATACAAGCGAGCCTGCTCGCGAAAGCGTCATACCGGCCAACGTTTACTTCTCTGACACACCGCCATCGCGAGCAAGCTCGCTCCCACAGGGGAGTGCCTTACATCGCAGGCGCACCTAACGAAATTGTAATTCCCCCATCACCTTGGCGTTATCCGCAGATTGCAACGATGTCACCCGGCGACGATGCCGGTGGGCCCTTGCCCGCCGAACAATAAAACCCACGCCGAAGCACGTTCCCGTTCTGCCCAACCCCAGGAGTGTTTGATGGTTAACAATTCAAAAGTGTCGATGGCCGCTTTAGCTGTGGTTGTCGGCTCCGGGCCGTCCATGGTGTTTGCGGAGGATAAAGCCGAGGGCTTTGTCGAGGGCAGCAGCCTGACGGTGCTCAACCGCAACTTCTATTTCAATCGCGATCACCGTAACGGCCAGTCCAGCCCTACGGGCAACGGATATTCCGAAGCCTGGGCCCACGGCATCATCGGCAAGTTCGAATCCGGTTTTACCCAAGGCACCGTCGGGTTCGGCGTCGATGCGTTTGCGATGATTGGCTTGAAACTCGATACCGGTGACGGGCGCAACGGCGGCCGCAGTTCGTTCGATGTGTTGCCGGTCAACAGTGAAGGCAAGGCGAGTGACGAATACACCAAGGTCGGTGGCGCAGCCAAAGTGCGCGCCTTCGATACCGTGGTGAAGGTCGGTGATGTGTTCCCTGCCACCCCGGTGGTTGCGGCGGGAGATTCCCGGTTGCTGCCGGAAAGCTTCCGGGGCGTCACGGCCACCAACACCAGTATCGAAGGTCTGTCGGTACAAGGTGGTCGCCTGCATGCGATGAGCCAACCGGTTTCCAGCGACATGCGCGAAAACTTCGCCACGTTCTACGGCGGCCCGGTCAATTCACCGTGGATCGGTTATTTTGGTGGCGACTATGCCCTGAACAAAAACCTCAGCTTCAGTCTGTATTCCAGTCGCCTCAAAGATGCCTGGAATCAATACTACGCCGGCACCGCCTGGACATACCCACTGTCCGACGACCTTTCGCTGTTTGGCGGCCTGAACTATTACAAGGCTGTCGACGAAGGCAAACAATTGCTTGGCGAGTTCGACAACAACATCTGGAGCGGCCGGGTCGGCGTGAAACTCGGCGCGCACTCCGTTGCGTTATCGCACCAGCGCAACAACGGCAATGACGACTTCGACTATCTGCGCCAGTCCGATTCGATCTTCCTCGACAATTCCATCCAGTACAGCGACTTCAACTCGCCCAAGGAGCGTTCCTGGATGGTGCGCTATGACCTCGACATGAGCAGCTATGGCGTGCCGGGGTTGTCGTTCATGACCCGTTACGCCCGAGGCACCGACGCCGACTATTCCAACGCCAACACCGTGTATATGCGCCGCGATGCCGACGGTAACCCGCTGACCGACCAGAAGCGCTGGGAACGTGACATCGAAGTCAAATACGTGGTGCAGAGCGGTTCACTCAAAGATATGTCGCTGCGCCTGCGTCAGGCCAATACCCGCGCCACGGCGTTCGAATCGGATCTGGATGAAGTGCGGGTGATTGTCGAATACCCGCTGGCCATTCTGTAACCCACGACTTGTACCTGTTCACCTTTAGAAGCTCCTTGCTCCTTTGGAAAGAGGTGAATTTTTTGGCGTCCTTCGGGGCGCCTTTTTTATGCCTCAAAAAATCAACGCGATTCCTGGAACTGCCGGGTGTCTGCGGCCGTTCCAGAAGGGTCGGAGTTAGCCGCTGTTTTTGCGGCAGTCTCCCACCACGATGTATCTAAGGGTGTTGAGTTCGCCTTTTGAATCCTCATACGTCATTGCGGCGGGCACCACGGCGCAATCAGCAGCTGGCCGCACAACGCTCACCACTTTGACCACATCCAGCTTCATGCCGTATTCATAGACCTTTACCACCGGTGCGGGCTTGCCCTGGTTGGCGGCGTATTGCTCCATGGCTTTGGCGTTGGCAGTCAGCATTTTCTCGAACGTCCTGTCACCGCCACCTTCAGCGAGTACATTCAGGGACACCGCCATAACCCCGGCGAGCGCAATCAGCTTGATCAATTTCATATTCTTCACCTTCAAAACCGGCTCATAAAAAAGCCCACCATCGGCTATCGATGACGGGCTCGTTCTAACGCGACGCGCTTACAAGTCTTTAGTCTTGTCGTCCTTTTTTTCATTCACAACGACAGGATCACGAGTCTGTTCCTTGGCAACAAACAGCTCCATCGAGCGGCCATTGGCAGCCATCATTTTTTCGAACGTTCTGTCGCCACCGCCTTCAGCCATCGCAGCAGAAGACAGAAGCAACGCTGCAGCAAACGTACTCAGTTGTGCAAATTTCATGTTTGAGACCTCATTTAATTAACGAGGTCAGGGTAACAATCCGAACCTTTCGTCACGGTGGCGCCGAAATTACATATCCGTTATGTGGAAAAGGCCACGGCGGGTCGCTTGGAATAACCTGTAGGAGCCGGCTTGCTGGCGATGGCGGTGTATCAGGCACTGCATTGTTGACTGGACTGCCGTCTTCGCCAGCAAGCCGGCTCCTACAGAGGCTGCGTACATCCTGAAAAGTCAGGCCGTTTCGCGAGCAAGCTTTGCTCCTACACTTCACGCCGATGGGCCATCTGATACAGCGCAGGAAGCAATAACAGCGTGAGGATAGTGGAGGACAGAATGCCCCCAATCACCACCGTTGCCAGCGGGCGTTGCACCTCCGCACCGGTGCCGGTAGCCAATGCCATGGGAATGAAGCCCAACGAAGCCACAAGCGCCGTCATCAGCACCGGCCGCAGACGTGTGAGTGCGCCTTCGTTGATCGCATCGCCCAGTGAGCGGCCCTCCTCGCGCAGGTTGCGGATAAACGCGATCATCACCAGACCGTTAAGCACCGCCACCCCGACAGTGCGATGAAACCGACGCCAGCAGATATCGACAGCGGGATATCACGCAACCACAAGGCCATGACACCACCGGTCAAGGCAAACGGAATCCCGGTGAACACCAGCAGGCCGTCCTTGAGGTTGTTGAACATCATGAACAGCAGGCCGAACACCAGCAGCAACGCGACCGGCACCACGATCTGCAAGCGTTTGGCAGCCGATTGCAACTGCTCGAACTGCCCGCCCCAACTGATCCAGTAACCGGCAGGGATCTGAACATCGCGCTCAAGCGCTTCGCCCGCCTCCTCTACGAAGGATCCGATATCGCGTCCACGCACGTTGGCGCTGACGATCACCAGGCGCTTGCCGTTCTCGCGACTGACTTGATTCGGCCCCAATACCAGATCGAGGCTGGCAACCTCCTTGAGCGCGATGAAACCGATCTGCCCGGCATTGCCATTGAGCGGCGCCGGCACCGGAATCAATAGCGCCGACAAGCCATCGATATCCTTACGCATGGCATCGGACAAACGCACCACCATGTCGAATCGCCGGTCACCTTCATACAACGTGCCTGCCTGCCGTCCGCCAACCGCGACGGCAATGGTGTCTTGCACATCGCCGACGTTGAGCCCGTAACGCGCCGCCTTGTCGCGGTCGATGTTGATGGTCAGTACCGGCAGGCCGGAGGTCTGCTCGACCTTGACCTCGGAGGCGCCACTGATTTTTTGCATGGCGGCAGCAATCTTCGCTGCCGTACTGTTGAGCACAGCCATGTCATCACCGAACACCTTGACCGCCACATCACTGCGCACGCCGGAAATCAGTTCGTTGAAGCGCAACTGGATCGGTTGCGACAGCTCATAGTTGCTGCCCGGCAGCGTCGCGGCAACCTGTTGCAGCTCGGCCATCAGCGTTTCACGGGGCTTGCCCGGATCCGGCCACTGCTCCTTCGGCTTAAGCATTACGTAGCTATCGGAGATGTTCGGCGGCATCGGGTCTGAGGCAATTTCAGCGGTGCCGGTACGGGCGAAAACGCGCTCGACCTCCGGCACTTTGGCGAGAATCAGTGTTTCCAGACGCTGCTGCATATCGACCGACTGCGTCAAACTGGTGCCCGGCACCCGCAAGGCTTGCAGGGCAAAATCGCCTTCACTGAGGCTCGGCACAAACTCGCTGCCCATGCGGCTGGTCAACACGCCACTGAGCGCAATCACCGCGAGCGCCATGGCGACGGCGAATGCCCGATGGCCCATGACCCAGGCCAGTGCCGGCGCATACAGCCGACGCGCGCCGCGCATGACCACACCTTCCTGTTCCTTGACCTTGCCGGTGACAAACAGCGCGATGGCCGCCGGGACAAACGTTACGGACAAGAGCATGGCGCCCAACAACGCGATGACCACGGTGAAGGCCATCGGGTGGAACATTTTTCCTTCAACACCGCTCAGGGCGAAGATCGGCAGATACACGACCATAATGATCAACTGGCCGAAAATCAGCGGGCGGCGCGCCTCTTTGGCCGCCGCGAACACTTCATGGAAGCGCTCGGATCGAGTCAGCAGACGCCCGTGATGTTGCTGGGCATGGGCCAGCCGCCGCAGGGTGTTTTCGACGATCACCACCGCGCCGTCAACGATGATGCCGAAATCCAGAGCGCCGAGGCTCATGAGATTGGCACTGACCTTATTGCTGAACATGCCGGTAAAAGTGAAAAGCATCGACAGTGGAATCACCATGGCGGTAATCAATGCCGCACGAATGTTGCCCAGAAACAGGAACAGAATCGCGATGACCAACACCGCGCCTTCGACCAGATTCTTCTTCACCGTGGCAATCGCCTTGTCTACCAGGTGCGTGCGGTCATACACCGCTACGGCGATCACGCCTTTGGGCAGTGAGCGGTTGATCTGCTCGAGTCTGGCGGCCACCGCTTGGGAGACAGTGCGGCTATTTTCGCCGATCAGCATGAACACCGTACCCAGTACCACTTCCCGGCCGTTCTCCGTGGCGGCGCCGGTGCGCAGTTCACGACCGATGTCCACGGTCGCGACATTCCTGACCCGGATCGGCGTGCCGTCGACGTTGGCCATCACGATATTGGCAATGTCCTCGGTACTTGCCACTTGGCCGGGTGCGCGAATCAGCAGTTGTTCGCCGCTGCGCTCGATGTAACCGGCACCGACGTTGGCGTTGTTGCGCTCCAGCGCTGTGACAAGGTCAGTGAGAGTCAGTTTGTAGGCGGCCAGTTTTTTCGGATCGGGCGCAATCTGATACTCCTTGGCAAACCCGCCGATGGTGTTGATCTCGGCCACGCCTGGAACATTGCGCAACTGCGGCTTGATGATCCAGTCCTGAATCACCCGCAGATCAGTTGGCGTGTAGGCGGTTCCGTCGTCCTTGAGCGCACCTTCCTGTGCCTCTACCGTCCACAGGAAAATTTCGCCAAGGCCGGTGGAAATCGGCCCCATCTGCGCCTGCGTACCTTCAGGCAATTGCTCCTTGGCGATCTGCAAGCGCTCGTTGACCAATTGCCGGGCAAAGAACAGATCGGTGCCATCCTTGAAGATCACCGTGACCTGCGACAACCCGGAACGCGACAGCGAACGGGTCTGTTCCAGCGCTGGCAGGCCGGCCATGGCGGTTTCTATCGGAAAGGTGATGCGCTGCTCGGTTTCCAGCGGTGAGAACCCAGCGGCACCAGTATTGATCTGCACCTGAACGTTGGTGATGTCGGGCACGGCGTCGATCGGCAGCTTTGGTAACTGGCGATGCCGAGGCCGGCCATGAGTAGAACGGCGAGCAGCACGATGATGCGCTGCTCGATGGCAAACTGGATCAGGCGTTCGAACATGAGAACCTTCTCGTCGGGGGGGGCGGATCAGTGGGAATGTTCGGCCGAGGCTTTGCCCAGCTCCGATTTGAGAATGAAGCTGCCGGCGTCGACGACTTGCATACCGGCCTCCAGTCCTTGAGTAATTTCCACCTGGCCGGCCGCGCGGCTGCCCAGCTCCACCGGCTGTGCCTTGAAGCCGTCGACGGTGCGAATGAACACCGTGGGTTTGTCCTCGACGGTCTGGATCGCGGTTTCCGGGACGGCTACCTTGGTTTGGCGGCTGTCGGTCGCGACCAGTGCGGTCACGAACAGCCCGGGACGCCAGGCGCCCTGAGGATTGGCCAGGGTCACGCGAACCGTCGCGGTACGCGTCTGCTCTCCCAGTAAACTGCCGACATACGCCACGGTCCCCTCGACTTCGGCGTTCAGCTCCGAAGCGCTGATCGTGACCGGTTTGCCCACTTGCACCTTGTCCAAATCCTTGGGCGAAACGCCAAAGGTCACCCACACCCTGGACAGGTCCGAGAGCGTAAAGGCATTTGTTGTTTCGTCGACCACCTCACCCGGCGTCAGGTGTTTTTCCACCACCACGCCATCGAACGGCGCCCGTAGCTCGTAGCGGTTGCCTCCGCTGGCGACGGCACTGCCACTGAGCACGCTGATTTTCTGCCGGGCATTGTCCAGGGCGATTTCAGCTTCTTCCAGCGCCTGTCGAGCCTGAAGAAAATCCTGCTCGGCAGAGATTTTGTCCTGCCACAACTGGCGCTCACGCTCGAAGGTGGTGCGAGCCAACGCCAGACGCCGTTGCGCGGCAGCCTGCTCGCTGCGCTGGTCGGAGATCTGCTGACTGGCGATCACCGCCAACAACTGGCCCTTTTTCACAGACTGCCCGAGATTGACTTGCACCGACTCAACCACTCCCGGCACTCGCGGCACCACGTGCGCGGTGCGGTCTTCGTCGAAGCGCACTTCACCGGGGAACGGCATCCCGAGGCTGATGCTCTGCGCACGGGCTTCGGCCAGTTGAATGCCGGCCGCTGCGATCTGTTCGCCACTGAGGGTCAGGTGCCCTTCCTCGCTTTCACCTTCGGCATGTTCGCCGCCGGCTGATGCGCCTTCTTCGGCATGATCGGCGTGCTCCGACGCTTCATCGGCATGAGCGTCAATGGATGAGTTACCCACCCACAATCCGCCGATTCCGATGCCCAGGGTCAACGCCGCCGCAGCGACAACCATCAGTTTTTTATCCATGAAAACTCCTCTGCGTCATGCCGCCGACAGCCACGGTTTCCCTGGTACTGCGCGGTAGAGCAGTTGTTAAAGATGTGGAATGAAATTCAGCGGTTCACGCCTGGCGCGCCGAGATCCCCAAAAATGCGTTCAATGCGAACTCTGGCGTCTGTCGCTTCGGCAACGGCCTGGATGTACTGGGTACGAGCACCGATCAGAGTTCGCTGGGCATCGAGTACATCCAGAAAACCGAACTTGCCCATTTCGAAGCCGCGGGTCGCGCTGTCGACTGCGCTCTGCGCGGCCGGCAGGATGGTTTGATCGAATGCACTGACCTCGCCATTGGCGGTCTGCCATTGCGCCAGCGTGGTCTGGATTTCCGTGCGCAAACGCAGTTCGGTGGCATTGCGCAGATCCCGTGCCTGATCGGCACGTCGCGCCGCCGACAGCACATTGCCCTGATTGCGGTTGAACAACGGGATGGGCATTGATAGCCCGACGACATTTACCCGCTCGCGCTCCAGTTCGCTGTACTGACTGCCAATGCTCACGGTGAGATCGGGAATCCGCTGCGCCTTCTCCAGCCCCAATGAGGCTTCACGCTGATCGATCTGCAATTTAGCCAGGCGCAGTTCAGCAGTTTCATTCAGTCGTTCAAGCAACCGGGTTGGCGGCGGCACGGCAGGCATGCCGTGGAGGGCAGGTTGCACACTGACCAACGTCGGCAACGGCGCGCCCATGACCTGCGCCAATTGCTGATAGGCATTGGCTTGATCGCGCTCGGCCCGGCTCAGCTCCAGCCGCACTTCAGACAATTGCACCTGAGCCCGCGTACCTTCAACCGGCGACGACTTGCCCGCCTGGATACGTCCTTGCGCCACCCGCAAACCCTGCTCGGCCAAAGCCTGCGACTGACGGGACAACTGCAACCTTTGCTGCGCCGTTTCGGCTGCGCAAAACGCCTGAATCACATCCGCGCGCAAAGCATTGCGCTTGCGCTCCAATTCTATCCCGGCGGCATCCTGCGCCCGGCTGGCGACGTCGATTCGCGCGCCGCGCTTGCCGCCCAACTCGATCGGCTGGCTGATCATCACCGTGGTGGTTCGCGAGTCGCGCCGGGTATCCTCGGCCTCCCAGGATACTTCGGGATTGGGTATCAGCGCCGCCTGACGCCGATCACCTTCAGCGATACCGATCTCCCATTGAGCCGCGGCAAGTTCGGGGTTGCCGGCAAACGCCGTTTGCAGGGCCTGATCGAGGGTCAGTGTCGACACCGACGGAACAGCCGCAAAACAAGGACCTGCCAATAACAAAAGGCCAGTGGTACTCACCACCCGCATTGTGTTTTTCAGGCGTGATCGCGCCGTCAGTTCATTTAACCCGGGCAATTGGATACTTCCTTTACAAATCAAGAAACTTTCGATGCCGCCAAGGTAGGGTTTTGAACTTATCGGCAAGGTGACTGGAACATTACAAATACGTTATCCACGATCATCATTAGTAATTTCGATCTAGCATGCGAAGTGCAAAATCGACACAGCAATACAACGAAACACATGTCCGGACTTTATCTTCCGAATAGTACTTGCCCAATTTAAATTCGCATGAGGCAGATGGATTTCCGGCGCCAAATTCTGCGACAAGCTGTCGCAGACAGCTCTAAATCAACGACTTCGATTGACTCTGTAGTCACTACAGACTTTAGCCTCAACGTCCTGATCAAGAGAAAAAACTGTAGGAAAGCAAGAACCCAATCATTCAGCTGTTATTGAAAACCGTCCGGAAGACCCTACAAAAACAACAACTTTCCCGACCACCTTAATGACGCATCCATTAAATAAAAGTGGTGATTTACCATGCGAATCCTTGTCATCGAGGACGAGTTCAAAGCTGCCGAGTACTTGCACCAGGGACTGACGGAAAGTGGTTATATCGTTGACCGCGCAGCAACCGGCGCGGATGGACTTCATCTGGCCCGACAACAGCTTTACGACCTGATCATTCTGGACGTCAATCTGCCGGAACTGGACGGCTGGGGCGTGCTTGAACAATTGCGCCGCACCCACTCCACCCGGGTGATGATGCTGACCGCACGCGGTCGCCTGGCCGACAAGATCCGTGGCCTGGATCTGGGCGCCGACGACTATCTGGTCAAGCCGTTCGAGTTTCCGGAATTACTCGCACGGGTACGCACCCTGATGCGTCGAAGCGAAAACACCCCGGTGCCGCAAGTACTCAAGGTCGCCGATCTGGAACTCGATCCAGGGCGTCACCGGGCCTTTCGTGGCGTGCAGCGCATCGACCTGACCACCAAGGAGTTCGCCCTGTTGCATCTGCTGATGCGCCAGTCCGGTGAAGTGCTCACCCGTACCCAGATCATTTCCCTGGTGTGGGACATGAACTTCGACTGCGACACCAATGTAGTCGAGGTCTCGATCCGGCGCCTGCGGGCGAAGATCGACGATCCGTTCGACAGCAAACTGATCCATACCCTGCGCGGCGTCGGCTATGTGCTGGAGGCGCGGGAATGAAGCCTGCAAGCCTGTCGCTGCGGTTGGGTCTGACGGTCAGTATTCTCGGAGCTCTGCTGGTGGTGTTCCTGGCGGTACTGGCCTACTTTGCCCTGACCCACGAATTGAATGCGTTATCCAGGGACAGCCTGGCCAGGAAAATGCAACAGGTCGAGCACAGCCTGTCGATGTATACCAATCCCGGCGAAATCAGTTCGAAGCCACACATTCTGCTCGATCAAGTCATGGGGCATGACAACCTCACCCTGACCATTTATGACCGGTACTACCTGCGCACACCACTGCTCAAATCCGGCTCCGGCATGGCCGATCCACGCCTCGAACTAAAGGAAGTGCGGGCGGCCACCGATCAACTGGCTTACTCCAGCAGCGTCGACGCCAAGGGCGCAAAATTTCTCACCGCGTCCAGGCTGATCCGTATCAAGGACGGGACCAGCGTCCCGGTGCTGCTGTCCACGGACAGTGAACACGATCAGGCATTGCTGCGCGCTTATCTGCGCTCGACGCTGGTTGCTTTGCCGCTGTTGCTGATCCTCATCGGCCTCAGTGCCTGGTGGGCGGTGCAGCGAGGTCTGGCACCGATGCGCGAGTTTCGCAAAGTGGCAGCGATGGTTTCGACGCAAGACCTTGACCATCGGCTGTCGGTGGTGAACATGCCCCAGGAACTCAGCGAACTGGCGCAGGGCATCAATTTCATGCTGCATCGCCTCGACAATGGCGTGCAGCAGTTGTCGCAGTTCTGCGACGACCTCGCCCACGAACTGCGCACGCCCATCAACAACTTGATGGGTAAAGCCCAAGTGACGCTGTCGCGAGAGCGAACGGTTGAGGAGTACAAAGACGTTCTGGTGTCCTGCACCGAAGAACTGGAGCGTGTTGCGCGAATCGTCTCGGACATGCTGTTTCTGGCGCAGGCCAGCCAACCGACGGCGCACGCGCCTTTCGAGTCGATCGCTCTGGAAGACGAAGCGTTGAAAGTCGCCGAGTTGTTTTCCCTATCGGCGCAGGAGAAGCGGATTGATCTGAGTGTGGTGGGCAGCGCGCGTGTGCTGGGCGATCGCTTGATGATCCAGCGGGCGATCTCCAACCTGCTATCCAATGCCCTGCGCCATTGCCCGGAAGGGCAATCGGTATCTCTGCTCATAGAACGAGGGGCCACACAGGTTTCGCTATTGGTAAGCAATCCCGGCGCCGGCATCGAAGCGCAGCACCTACCGCACCTGTTCGACCGCTTTTACCGGGTCGACAGCAGTCGTTCCCGCGCGCAGGGCAGCACCGGACTGGGCTTGGCCATCGTGCGTTCGATCATGAGCCTGCATCAGGGGGTTGCGGAGGTGAAAAGTTTGCCTGGCACAATGACGGTGTTTCGGTTGGGGTTTCCTGAAGCCAACGAGTGATTGCGGTGAGCGACCAACCTGTGAGAGCGGGCCCGCTCGTTCCCACATGAGCTGGACATAGCGGATCGTATGATGGCTTTTGTACGATTTTTTACCGCTGGACTCCAAGCCTCCGGCAATTACAGAAGGCTCTCGCCAGATTGTCCGTTTCGTCCTACAGCCAGCGTTGAGCCTAAAGCTCTATCTTGGATGACTGCTGGAAGGCTCAACCGAGGCGAAATCAAATAATGAAACGTGATATCTATTTTGAATTGGCAGATGGCTTCCACGCCTTCGCTGCTGAACATCAATATAAAGACGTGCATCTACCCTACGAAGCGCGAAACCCCAACCTGCCACTTGCCTGTGCTGAGGCGCAGAGTAACTTTGCCGCCCTCAAATATTCTGGCTATATTTGTCCAGAATATAGGAGAGAAAGTATGATCATCGTTCCTTTGGCCGAAGCAAAAAACAATCTGTCCAAACTCGTCGACGACGCAGCGGCTGGGCAGATCATCACGATTGCCAAGCATGGTCGAGCGCTTGCTCGTCTGGTTCCAGTGAGCAAACCCCGCGGCCAGCGTATCGGAGCGATGAAAGGCAAACTGGTGCTTCCAGAAGACTTTGATGCCCCACTGCCAGACGACATGCTCGATGCGTTCGAGGACACACGGCAATGAGGCTTCTGCTCGACACGCATATCCTTCTCTGGACACTTGGCGATGATCCCAGGCTGTCTGGGAAAGCCAGAAAGCTGATTGAGAATGCTGCTGACATCTACATCAGCGCAGCAACATTCTGGGAGATGGCAATCAAGGTCGGATTGGGAAGCTAAACGTCGATCTGGAAGAAATCCGTCAGTACTGCCTCGACAGCGGTTTTATCGAACTGCCGGTAACTTCAGAGCATGCCATTGCCGTGAAAGACCTTGAACATCACCATCGCGACCCTTTGACCGCCTCATAATTGCGGCCGCCATGACTGAACCCATGAAGCTCCTCACTGCCGATCCGATGGTTGCCAAGTACACGGACCTCGCTGTTCTGGTCTGATTAGCTGGCCACACTATTTCAACGTATCTTTGAATTTTTTGTCCGGTTGAAAACGCTTGTCGTATCGGATGGCCTCTTCGCGAGCAAGCCCGCTCCCACATGGGATCAGCGTCGGACACAAATTTTGTGTTCACTAGCTGATCCCATGTGGGAGCGGGCTTGCTCGCGAAAGGGCCTCAATAGACACAAAAGAAAACGGCACCTCCCGGTGCCGTTCGCCTTTCAAACTCCAACCTTTACTTACGCGCATCCGCCCACGATTTCAGCAGTTCGTTGTAGCTCACGGTTTCGCCTTTAGGCTTTTCGTTTGCCAGTTTCGGTTGCGGTGCGCCCGGTTGATCGAACCAGTACTGCGCGTCGCGTTCGGGGTTCATTTTCGGGGCGCAGGTAGACTGCACTTTCGAGCGTTCCAGCCGGGCCATGATGGCGTCCTGGTCCTTGGCCAGACCATCCAGTGCCTCTTGCGGAGTTTTGTCGCCGCTGGCGGCTTCGGCGATATGGCTCCACCACAACTGCGCGAGGCGAGGATAATCAGGCACGTTGGTCCCCGTCGGCGTCCATTGCACGCGGGCCGGGCTGCGGTAGAACTCAACAAGACCACGAGTTTCGGTGCCAGATCGGTCATCGCCTGGGAGTTGATGTCCGATTCGCGGATCGGCGTCAGGCCGACGATGGTTTCTTCAGCGACACAGTTTTCGAGGTCACGAACTGCGCATACAGCCAGGCCGCGAGTTTCTGTTTCTCAGGCGTGGACTTCATGAACGTCCAGGACCCCACGTCCTGATACCCCAGCTTCATGCCCTCCTGCCAGTAAGGCCCGCGCGGTGATGGCGCCATGCGCCATTTCGGCGTGCCATCGGCGTTCACCACTGGCAGACCCGGTTTGGTCATGTCGGCAGTGAACGCGGTGTACCAGAAGATTTGCTGGGCGATGTTGCCTTGCGACGGCACCGGACCGGATTCGGAGAAGGTCATGCCCGCCGCTTCCGGTGGCGCATAGGCCTTGAGCCAGTCAACGTATTTGGTGGTGGCGAACACCGCAGCCGGGCCGTTGGTGTCGCCACCACGGGTCACACTCGAACCAACCGGATGGCAATCCTCGACCCGAATGCCCCACTCATCCACCGGCAAGCCGTTGGGGAGGCCCTTGTCGCCGCCACCGGCCATGGAGAACCAGGCATCGGTGAAGCGCCAGCCCAGGGATGGGTCTTTCTTGCCATAGTCCATGTGCCCGTAGACCCGCTTGCCGTCGATTTCCTTGACGTCTTCGCTGAAGAACTGGGCGATGTCTTCATAGGCCGACCAGTTCACCGGCACGCCCAGCTCGTAGCCGTACTTTTCCTTGAACTTGGCTTTCAGCTCCGGTCGCTCGAACCAGTCGGCGCGGAACCAGTACAGGTTGGCGAACTGCTGGTCGGGCAATTGATAGAGCTTGCCGTCCGGAGCGGTGGTGAACGAGATGCCGATGAAGTCCTTGATGTCCAGGGTCGGTGAGGTGAAGTTCTTGCCCTCGTTGGCCATCAAGTCAGTGATCGCTTCGGTCTTGCCGTAGCGGAAGTGGGTACCGATCAGGTCCGAGTCGTTGACCCAACCGTCATAGATGCTCTTGTCCGATTGCATCACGGTCTGCAGCTTTTCCACCACGTCGCCTTCTTGCAGCAAGTCGTGGGTCACTTTGATCCCGGTGATCTCGGTGAAGGCCTTGGCCAGTACCTTGGACTCATACTCGTGAGTAGTCAGGGTTTCCGAGACAACCTTGATGTCCATCCCGCGAAACGGCTCGGCTGCCTTGATGAACCACTTCAATTCCGCGAGCTGCTGATCCGCCGTCAACGTGGACGGCTTGAACTCACTGCCGATCCACTTTTTCGCGGCGTCTTCATAGGCATCGGCCCAGGCCGTTGCGCTCAAACCGCCGAGTGCCAGCATGGCTGCCAATGAAATGCTATGTCGCAGCTTATTGTTTTTGTCGAACATAGAGACCTCCTTATTGAATTTGGGAGCAACATTGCCGAGCGATTCGACTAGCCCCAACGCATCACAGCCAACAGCCACACCAGGGACAACGCAAACGCTATCCAGATGCTCCAGTCGGTCACGCCAACTACCAGCAAGTGCAGGTAGGCGCTGCCGAGAAGACCGATAAACAGCCGATCACCACGGGTGGTGGCAATCGGCAAAAAGCCACGCCGCAGAATGCTCGGCGAACGCAACTCCCAAGTGGTCATCACCACCAGGATCAAGGCAATCACACTGAAGAATGCCGCCGTCGGGACGGTCCAACTCATCCATTCCATCATCGACTCCTCATACCCGACCCAGGGCAAAGCCCTTGGCCACGTGGTTGCGAACAAACCAGATCACCAGCATGCCGGGCAGGATGGTCAACACCCCTGCCGCCGCCAGCACGCCCCAGTCGATGCCGGACGCCGAGACCGTGCGGGTCATCACCGCCGCGATGGGCTTGGCGTTCACCGAAGTGAGGGTTCGCGCCAACAGCAGTTCGACCCAGGAAAACATGAAGCAGAAAAACGCCGTCACGCCGATGCCGGAACCAATCAGCGGGACGAAAATCTTCACGAAAAACTTGGGAAAGCTGTAGCCGTCGATGTAGGCCGTTTCGTCGATTTCCTTCGGAACGCCGGACATGAAGCCCTCAAGAATCCACACCGCCAACGGCACGTTGAACAGGCAATGCGCCAGCGCCACGGCGATGTGCGTATCGAACAACCCGATCGAGGAATACAGCTGGAAGAACGGCAGCAGGAACACCGCCGGCGGCGCCATGCGGTTGGTCAGCAACCAGAAGAACAGGTGCTTGTCGCCCAGAAAGCGATAACGCGAGAACGCGTACGCCGCCGGCAACGCCACGCTCAGGGAGATCACCGTGTTCAGGCTCACGTAGTACAGCGAGTTGAGGTAACCGGTGTACCAGGCCGGATCGGTGAAAATCACCTTGTAGTTGTGGACGGTGAAATCCTGGGGAAACAGCGTCAGGCCGCCGAGGATTTCGGTGTTGCTCTTGAAGGACATGTTCAGCAGCCAGTAGATCGGCACCAACAGGAACAGGATGTAGAGCAGCAACGGGAAAAGCTTTCTTTTGCTCATGGCGCGGGCCTCAACGGTTGGCGTCAGAGTGAGTCATGGCGGTATAGAACAGCCAGGACACCAACAGGATGATCAGGAAGTACACCAGCGAGAACGCCGCAGCCGGGCCCAGGTCGAACTGCCCGATCGCCATTTGCGTCAGGGTCTGGCTGAGGAAAGTCGTGGCATTGCCTGGCCCGCCACCGGTCAGCACGAACGGCTCGGTGTAGATCATGAAACTGTCCATGAAGCGCAGCATCACGGCGATCAGCAATACGCTCTTGAGCTTGGGCAACTGGATGTGCCGGAATACCGCCCACGCCGACGCTCGGTCAATCCGCGCCGCCTGGTAGTACACGTCGGGAATCGCCCGCAGACCGGAGAAGCACAACAGCGCCACCAGCGATGTCCAGTGCCAGACATCCATCACCAGCACGGTGACCCAGGCGTCCATGGTGTTGGCCGCATAGTTGTAGCTGATGCCCATGGCATTGAGGCTGGAACCGAGCAGGCCAATGTCGGCCCGGCCGAAGATCTGCCAGATGGTGCCGACCACGTTCCACGGAATCAGCAGCGGAATCGCCAGAATGATCAGCACCAACGAGGACCATTTGCCCTTGATCGGCATGGTCAGGGCGATGGCGATGCCCAGCGGGATTTCGATCAGCAGCACGCAGGCCGAATAAATGAACTGGCGCAGCAACGAATTATGCAGACGCGGATCGAGCAATACCTGTTTGTACCAGTCGGCACCGACGAAGTAGCGGCTGGACTGATCAAAGATGTCCTGCACCGAGTAGTTGACCACGGTCATCATCGGGATCACCGCACTGAATGCCACCAGCAGGAACACCGGCAGCACCAGCCACCAGGCCTTGTTGTTCTGCACCTTGTTCATGGCTGCGCCCCTTTGTTGGCAAGGTCTTCACCAATAGCTTGCGGCTCCAGCAGGAATTCATCGGCGTAGACCATCAGCCATTGCGCGGGAAAGCTGATGTACGCCGTGCCTTCGGGCACCGGTTTGTCCTCGGCCAGGCGTACCTTCAGCGGCACGCCGTCGAGGTTCAATGTCATGATCTTGTAGGTGCCCAGATCTTCGACGTGTACGACTTGTGCCCGCATCGCGTCATCGTACGGCTCGTCCCACACGTGGATGAACTCCGGCCGAATGCCGACCTTCAAGGTGTGCCAGCTGGATTCGACGATGCGCTTTTGCATGGCTTCGGACAGCGGCAGATGGATCGAAGCGAAACCGACGCCTCCCGGTTGCGGTTGCACCTCGATCAGGTTCATGCCGGGCTACCAATGAAATAGCCGACAAAGGTGTGGCTCGGCCGCTCGAACAGTTCTCGCGGCGTGCCGAACTGCACAATCTGCCCGCCGTACATCACCGCGATCTTGTCGGCGAAAGTCGACGCCTCCAGCTGATCGTGGGTGACGTAGACCATGGTGATGTTGAACTGCTCGTGGATCTGCTTGAGCTTGCGCCGCAGCTTCCACTTCAGGTGCGGGTCGATCACCGTCAGCGGCTCATCGAACAGGATCGCCGACACGTCATCGCGCACCAGCCCACGGCCCATGGAGACTTTCTGTTTTTCGTCGGCGGTGAGGTTGCGAGCCTTTTTGCTCAACAGTCCCTGTAGGTCGAGGACTTCAGCGATTTCCTGCACTTTGGTGTGAATTTTCGCCTCGGCCATGCCCTGGTTACGCAACGGGAAGGCCAGGTTGTCGAACACCGTCATGGTGTCGTAGACCACCGGAAACTGGAAAACCTGAGCGATGTTGCGCTTCTCCGGCGTCAGGTCGTTGACCGCTTTGCCATCGAACAACACATGGCCCTGAGACGGGCTGAGCAACCCGGAAATGATGTTGAGCAAGGTCGACTTGCCACAACCCGATGGCCCGAGCAAGGCATAGGCGCCGCCCTGTTCCCAGATATGGTCCATCTCGCGGATTGCATAATCCTCGGGACCGTTCGGCGTGCTGGTATAGCTGTGGGCGAGGTTCTGCAAACGGATTTCGGCCATCAGGCAACCCTCGCGACACGCCGGCCCGGCGCCTGAACCAGTCGCCCTGCGTATCGAACACAAACAGTTTATGAGTCGGGATGTAGATGCGAATCGGCGCATCGACGTCATATTCGTGAACGCCAGGCAGGTGCAGCACCAGCAGGAAATGCTCGTTGCGCACGTGCAGGAAAGTTTCCGAGCCGCTGATTTCGGCGACCTCGACGGTCACCGCCAACTCGAGGTCATCGTCGTTGCTCGGCACCAGCGAGATATGACTGGGGCGTACACCGAAGCGGAACTCGCCCTCGCCCACCGGGCGCAAATCGACGTTCAACGGGAAGTGCACGAAATTGGCGAAGCTCACTTCGTTGCCGGCGATGCGTCCGGGCATCAAGTTGATCGGCGGCTCGGAAAACAACTCGGCCGCCAGCACCGTCTGCGGTTGGTGATAGACCTCGGACGACTTGCCGCTTTGAATCACCCGGCCTTCGTGAAGAATGGTCGTGGTGCCGCCCAGGGCCAGGGCTTCGTTGGGCTCGGTGGTCGCGTAAATGGCGATGGTATGGCGAGCCTTGAACAGCTCGCGCATTTCCTGGCGCAACT
This sequence comes from Pseudomonas sp. ERMR1:02, assembly GCF_002277815.1. Classification (GTDB taxonomy): domain Bacteria; phylum Pseudomonadota; class Gammaproteobacteria; order Pseudomonadales; family Pseudomonadaceae; genus Aquipseudomonas. The sequence goes on along the minus strand of NZ_NKJI01000015.1, from coordinate 69,360 downwards.
CTTCGCGCAACTTGTAGTCGAGGTTGACCAGCGGCTCGTCGAACAGGATCAGCTCCGCATCCTTGACCAGCGCCCGGGCCATGGCCGTGCGCTGCTGCTGGCCGCCGGAGAGTTCGAGCGGATAGCGTTTAAGGAATTTCTCGATGCGCAGCATCTTTGCGGTTTCCAGCACCTTGCTCTGGATCAGCTCGTTGGACACACCGGCCTGACGCAACGGCGAGGCGATGTTCTCGAAGACGGTCATGGTCGGGTAATTGATGAACTGCTGATAGACCATCGACACGTTGCGCAAACGCACCGGGCGTTGCGTGACATCGACGCCATTCATCAAGATGCGGCCGCTGTCAGGCTTGTCCAGCCCGGCCATCAGGCGCATGAGACTGGTTTTGCCGGACAGCGTGCGCCCGAGCAAAACGTTGAAGGATCCGGGTTCGAAACGCAGGCACGCATCGTCAATCCAGGTCTGGCCCTCGACGGTGCGGCTGACATGCTCCAGGGTTAATGACATGGCTCGGCCTTTTTATTTTTGGAGTCAAGCGACCGGAGCTACATAGCGACATTTGTGCCAGAAATCGCAAGCATTTGATCGGGCTTGAAAAAAAGGACATCCGAACCAAATCAGCGTTCGATGCTGAACAGAAATGAACAACCGCGACTGAACAACTGAACACTTGAACGATTGACAATGAACATTAGTGAACAACACTCTTTAGACCGTTTTTCGCACACCTGTAGGAGTCAGGCTTGCCGGCGAAGGCGATTTTGAGGACGCCTTCACCGGCAAGCCTGGCTCCTACAGGTATGTGGTGTGCCAATGTCATCACGTATGAAATATGCTGTTGTGCGCAAATCCATAACAACAATAAAAGCGTTAATCAGAGGCTGACTTGAATGGCCGCACCTGCCCCGCGTTATCCCACGACGCCATCATCCAGGACTCCTGGTCCCGTTGCCGCGCGTTTGGCCTCAACCATCAGAGTGCTCCCGCATTCGATCAACTGCCCGCCGCAGGCGTTGCGCAGTTGCTGGAGAGCCAGCACTCATTGGTGCAGACCACCCACCAGGAAGTGCTGCCGTATTACGAGAACATCCTCAGCAACTCCAATTGCCTGATCATGCTCGCCGACAATCAGGGTCAGGTGCTGACGTCCTGGGGCACCCAGCGTTTTATCGATCCGAGCCTGACCCGCGGCTTCAGCGCTGGCGCTAGCTGGATGGAGCATTGCAGCGGGACCAACGCGATTGGCACCGCGCTGGCCTGCGAGCAGGCGGTGCACATCGAGCACGATGAACACTTTCTCAAGGCCAACCGCTTCATGACCGGTTCCGCTGCGCCGATTTTCGATGCCGAGCGCAAGGTCATCGCGGTGCTGGACGTGTCCAGTGACAGCTATCTGCCGCCGTCCCATACCCTGGGCATGGTGAAGATGATGAGTCAGACCGTGGAAAACCGGCTGATCCTCAACCTGTTTCACGGTCAGCATTTCCAGCTGACCTTCAACACCGGCCTGAATAACCTCGACAGCCAGTGGGCCGGGTTGTTGATATTCGACGAGAGCGGCCAGGTATTGTCCGCTAACCGCCGCGCCGACAATCTGCTGGGTGTACGTCTGTCGCGGGTCAGTGTCGAGAGCCTGTTCAAGGTGTCGCTGCTGGAATTGTTGAATCAACCGGAAGGCCTGCCCTTCTCTTTGCAGGCTCAGGGCGCAACCGCTTCCAGTGCCTGCTGAAACGGCCAAAGCAGGCACCGATTCAGGCCCGTGTGTTCGATGAACCGGCAGTGGCTGCACCGACGCCTGCCGCAATCAGCCTCAATACCCTGCACTTGGGCGACAGCCGCGTGGAAAAAGCCGTGCGTCAGGCCGAGCGTTTGCTTGAAAAAGACATCCCGTTGCTGATCCATGGTGAAACCGGCGTCGGCAAGGAAGTCTTCGTTAAAGCGCTGCATCAGGCCAGCTCACGCAGTAAACAAGCATTCATCGCCGTCAACTGCGCGGCGATCCCCGCCGAATTGGTGGAATCCGAACTGTTCGGCTACGAAAAAGGCGCGTTCACCGGTGCCAATCAGAAAGGCAGCATCGGCCTGATCCGCAAGGCCGATAAAGGCACGCTGTTCCTCGACGAAATTGGCGACATGCCCCTGCCAACCCAAGCGCGATTGCTGCGCGTGTTGCAGGAGCGTTGCGTGCAACCGGTGGGCAGCAGCGAGTTGTTCCCGGTGGACATCCGCATCATTTCCGCGACCAACCGCTCCCTGCGCGAACAGGTGCAACTGGGTCGCTTCCGCGAAGATTTGTACTACCGCATCGGCGGCTTGACCCTGGAATTGCCGCCGCTGCGCGAGCGTAGCGACAAGCAAGCGCTGTTCAAGCGCTTGTGGGAACAACACCGCGAACCGAGCCAGTGGGCCGGATTGAGCCGAGAGGTACTGGAGCTGTTCGACCGCCATCCGTGGCCTGGGAATTTGCGTCAGGTCAGCAGCGTGATGCAGGTGGCACTGGCCATGGCCGAGGAACAACCGGTGCGGCTGGAGCATTTGCCGGATGATTTTTTTGTGGATATGGAGATGGAGCCGGTGGATACGCCGGAGCCGCTGGCGGTGGATTTGAATGATGCCGAGGATTTGAATCGGCAGTTGCAGGCGGCGGGGGGAATATCTCGTATCTGGCGCGGCGCCTTGGAGTTAGCCGCAATACCCTTTACAAGCGGTTGCGCCAATCAGACAGCTAATGACGGTTTGATCGTTCCCACGCTCCGCGTGGGAATGCCTCAACGGACGCTCTGCGTTCGGCTTTTGATTTGGGACGCGGAGCGTCCCGGGCTGCATTCCCACGCAGAGCGTGGGAACGATCATCAGTCAGCCAAACGCCAGGTCGTCCCACCCTTCCCGTCTTCCAGCACCACACCCATGGCCGTGAGCTGGTCGCGGATGCGGTCGGATTCGGCCCAGTCTTTCCCGGCACGCGCCGCCAGGCGCGCAGCGATCAGCGCTTCGACTTCAGCCGCATCCACGCGCCCTTCGGCACCGGCCTGCAGGAAGTCATCGGCTTCGAGCTGCAACACACCGAGCACGCTGGCCAGTTCCTTCAAGCGCGCCGCCAGACCGGCCGCTGCATCGAGATCGCTCTCGCGCAGACGGTTGATCTCGCGCACCATCTCGAACAGCACCGCGCAGGCTTCCGGCGTGCCGAAGTCGTCGTTCATCACCGTGGTGAAACGCTCGACGAACGCTTCGCCGCCAGCCGGCGCCACGTTCGGCAGGCCTTTCAACGCGTGGTAGAAACGCTCGAGTGCGCCTTTGGCGTCCTTGAGGTTGTCTTCCGAGTAGTTGATCGCGCTGCGGTAGTGGCTCGACACCAGCAGGTAACGCACGACTTCCGGGTGGTACTTGTCGAGCACGTCGCGGATGGTGAAGAAGTTGTTCAAGGACTTGGACATCTTCTCGCCATTGATGCGAATCATGCCGCAATGCATCCACGCGTTGGCGTAGGTCTTGCCGGTGGCCGCTTCGCTCTGGGCGATTTCGTTTTCGTGGTGCGGGAACTCCAGGTCGCTGCCGCCGCCATGAATGTCGAAGGTCTCGCCAAGGCAGCAGGTCGACATCACCGAGCATTCGATGTGCCAGCCCGGACGCCCGGCGCCCCATGGTGATTCCCAGCTCGGTTCACCCGGCTTGGCGGCTTTCCACAGCACGAAGTCCAGCGGGTCCTGTTTCGACTCGTCGACTTCGATACGGGCGCCGATGCGCAGGTCTTCGATCTTCTTGCGCGATAGCTTGCCGTAGCCCATGAACTTGCCGACGCGGTAGTACACGTCGCCATTGCCCGGGGCGTAGGCGTAACCCTTGTCGATCAGGGTCTGGATCATCGCGTGCATGCCAGGAATGTGATCCGTGGCACGCGGCTCCATGTCCGGCTTCTTGATGTTCAGGCGCGCTTCATCTTCGTGCATCGCCGCAATCATGCGCTCGGTCAAGGCTTCGAACGACTCGCCGTTCTCGTTGGCCCGATTAATGATCTTGTCGTCGATGTCGGTGATATTGCGCACGTAGGTCAGGTCGTAACCGCTGAACCGCAGCCAGCGGGTCACAAGGTCGAAGGCGACCATGCTGCGGCCGTGGCCCAGGTGGCAGTAGTCGTACACGGTCATTCCGCACACGTACATGCGCACCTTGTTGCCATCCAGCGGCTTGAAGACTTCTTTGCTCTTGGTGAGCGTGTTGTAAATCGTTAGCACGTCATAAATCCTTGAATCACTGGCCCCACGAATCACGCAGGGTCACGGTACGGTTGAATACCGGCTGACCTGGTTTCGAGTCCTTGATATCCGCGACGAAGTAACCTTCGCGCTCGAACTGGAAACGGTCTTCCGGCTGTGCATTGCCCAGCGAAGGCTCGGCACGACAACCGGTGAGTACCTGCAGCGAATCAGGGTTGATGTTGTCCAGGAAGCTGGCGCTATCTTCGGCCTTCTCCGGGTTGGCGGAGCGGAACAGACGATCGTACAGACGCACTTCGCATTCGACGCTGGCAGCCGCCGGCACCCAGTGCACCACGCCCTTGACCTTGCGCCCTTCGGGGTTCTTGCCCAGGGTGTCCGGGTCGTACGAGCAACGCAGCTCGACGATGTTGCCGTCGGCGTCCTTGATCGCTTCGTCGGCACGGATCACGTAGCTGCCGCGCAGACGCACTTCGCCGTTTGGCTCAAGGCGCTTGTAGCCCTTCGGCGGCTCTTCCATGAAGTCATCGCGGTCGATGTAGATTTCACGAGCGAACGGCAGCTTGCGCACGCCCAGCTCTTCTTTCTGCGGATGACGCGGCAGTTCGAGGTTCTCGACCTGGTCTTGCGGGTAGTTGGTGATCACGACCTTCAACGGACGCAGCACGCACATGGCACGTGGCGCGTTCTGATCCAGGTCCTGACGGATGCTGAATTCAAGCATGCCGAAGTCGACCACGCCGTCGGAACGGTTGGTGCCGATCATGTCGCAGAAATTGCGGATCGACGCCGGGGTGTAGCCGCGACGGCGAAAACCCGACAGCGTCGACATGCGCGGATCGTCCCAACCATGAACGTGCTTTTCATCGACCAGTTGCTTGAGCTTGCGCTTGCTGGTGATGGTGTAGTTCAGGTTCAGACGGCTGAATTCGTACTGACGCGGATGCGCCGGCACTGGCAGGCTGTCGAGGAACCAGTCGTACAGCGGACGGTGGCTTTCGAACTCCAGGGTGCAGATCGAGTGGGTGATGCCTTCGATGGCGTCCGACTGACCGTGGGTGAAGTCGTAGTTCGGGTAGATGCACCACTTGTCACCGGTCTGGTGGTGGTGCGCGTGACGGATGCGATACATGATCGGGTCGCGCAGGTTCATGTTCGGCGAAGCCATGTCGATCTTGGCCCGCAGCACACGTGCGCCGTCCGGGAACTCGCCGGCGCGCATGCGGGCGAACCAGTCCAGGTTCTCTTCGACGCTGCGATCACGGAACGGGCTGTTCTTGCCCGGCTCGGTCAGGCTGCCACGGTATTCCTTGGCTTGCTCAGGGGTCAGGTCGTCGACATACGCCTTGCCGGCCTTGATCAGCTCGACGGCCCAGTCGTGCAGCTGGTCGAAGTACTGCGAGGCATAGCGCACTTCACCGGACCACTCGAAGCCCAGCCACTTGACGTCGCTTTCGATCGCGTCGATGTATTCCTGATCTTCCTTGGCCGGGTTGGTGTCGTCGAAACGCAGGTGCGTGACGCCACCGAATTCCTGGGCCAGGCCGAAGTTCACACAGATCGACTTGGCGTGACCGATGTGCAGGTAGCCGTTGGGCTCAGGCGGAAAACGGGTGACGATCTGCGTGTGCTTGCCCGAATCCAGGTCTGCCTGGATGATCGGCCGCAGGAAGTTGACCGGCACGGCAGGGCCGGTCTTGGAATTCGAGGTAGGGTCGACAGTGGGCTTGCTCATAGGATCCTTGGCGTACAAGTGCATGGCCTGCTAAGGGCCGGACAAAACAAAGCCGCTATCATAGCCGATGCCGTCAAGCAGCTGACAGAGCAGGCCCGAAAACGACTGCATTTAATCGGATGCAAATGAAAAACAGCCTCGAAATTCGCGCCTGTCGCGCTAAACTGCGCTCCTTGGTCAACGCTGACCAACACGGTTGAGGGCCTTGTTGCCCCGAAACCCACGAATTCATTAAAGAGTAGCCAACATGACCCAAGTCAAATTGACCACCAACCATGGCGACATCGTCCTGGAACTGAACGCTGAAAAGGCACCGTTGACCGTTGCCAACTTCATCGAATACGTCAAAGCCGGTCACTACGAAAACACCGTTTTCCACCGTGTAATCGGTAATTTCATGATCCAGGGCGGCGGTTTCGAGCCAGGCATGAAAGAAAAGAAAGACAAGCGTCCAAGCATCCAGAACGAAGCTGACAACGGTCTTTCCAACGACAAATACACCGTCGCCATGGCCCGCACCATGGAGCCGCATTCGGCTTCCGCCCAGTTCTTCATCAACGTGGCTGACAACAGCTTCCTGAACCACAGCGGCAAGAACGTTCAGGGCTGGGGCTACGCGGTATTCGCCAAAGTAGTTTCCGGCACCGACGTTGTCGACAAGATCAAAGGCGTGGCCACCACCTCCAAGTCCGGCCACCAGGACGTACCAGCAGACGACGTGATCATCGAGAAAGCCGAGATCATTGAGTGATATTGCTGATTTCAGACTTACATCTGGAAGAGGAGCGCCCGGACATAACCCGGGCGTTTCTGGATTTGCTCGCCGGACGCGCCCGCTCGGCGAGTGCGTTGTACATTCTGGGCGACTTTTTCGAGGCGTGGATTGGCGACGACGCCATGACCCCCTTCCAGCGCTCCATCTGCCAAGCCCTGCGCGAATTAAGCGACAGCGGCACGGCCATTTTTCTGATGCACGGCAATCGCGATTTCATGCTCGGCCAGGCCTTCTGCAAACAGGCCGGCTGCACCCTGTTGAAAGACCCGAGTGTCGTGCAGTTCAACGGCGAGCCGGTGCTGTTAATGCACGGCGACAGCCTCTGCACCCGCGATGTCGGCTACATGAAGCTGCGTCGCTACCTGCGCAACCCCATTACGCTGTTCATACTGCGGCATCTGCCTTTAAGCACGCGGCATAAACTGGCGCGCAAGCTGCGCAGTGAAAGCCGTGCGCAAACGCAGATGAAGGCCAATGACATTGTCGATGTCACGCCCGAAGAAATTCCGCGGATCATGCAGCAATACGGCGTGAATACCCTGATCCATGGTCACACCCACCGCCCGGCCGTACACAAGTTGCAGCTTGGCGATCAGGCGGCCCGGCGCATTGTGCTGGGGGATTGGGATCGTCAGGGCTGGGCGCTGCAGGTGGATGAACACGGGTTTGCGTTGGCGCCGTTTGATTTCGTCCCGCCGCCACAATTGGCTGCGCCGTCAGCCTAACCACCGAATACAAAACCCCCGTAGGAGCGAGCATGCTCGCGATAAACCTGAGAACGACGCGGGGTATCAGGCACCCAGCGTTATCGTTGACGTCCATCGCGAGTGAACTCGCTCCTACAGGGGGTTGTGTTTGGCTTAGTGGCCGGCAGAGGCCGCAGGTCCCGCCTTGGCGGTAAACGGCGGTTTGGCCAGCCACACGATCAATATCAAGCCCATGAACATCCACCCCAGCAGGGTGAAGTAGTCCACCGTGGACATGATGTACGCCTGGCTGATCACCATCTGATCCAGCTGCGTGTACGCCTTGGCCCCTGCCCCGCCCAAATGCGTCAACGCCTCACGGGTTGCCGGATCGAACCGGGTGATGCTTTCGGTCAGGTACGCGTGGTGCTGATCGGCACGGCGGATCCAGATCCAGGTGGTCAACGATGCCGCGAAGCTGCCGCCCAGGGTCCGCAGGAACGTGGCCAGCCCCGAACCGTCAGCAATCTGGTGCGGAGGCAAATCCGACAGCAGGATGGTCAGGGTCGGCATGAAGAACAGCGCCACGCCGATGCCCATGAACAACTGCACCATGGCGATGTGCTGGAAGTCCACTTCATTGGTGAATCCGGCGCGCATGAAGCAGCTCAGGCCGATGGCCAGGAAAGCCCCGCCCGCCAGCACCCGCATGTCGAAGCGCGGAGCGTATTTACCGACGAACGGTGACAGCAGCACCGGCAGGACGCCCAGCGGCGCCACAGCAAATCCGGCCCAGGTTGCGGTGTAGCCCAGACGCGTCTGCAACCATTGCGGCAGGATCAGGTTGATCCCGAAGAACCCGGCGTAGCCCAGAATCAACACGATGGTGCCGTAGCGAAAGTTGCGGTGGGCGAACAGCCGCAGGTTTACCACCGGGTGCTCATCGGTCATTTCCCAAATGATGAAGAACGCCAGGGCGACCACCGAGATCGCCGTGCCAATAATGATGAAGCTCGATTCGAACCAGTCGGCGTCGTTGCCTTTGTCGAGGACGATCTGCAGCGCACCGACGCCGATTATCAACGCGATCAGGCCGACGTAATCCATGGGCTGGCGACTGGTGACCACCGGCCGTTTCTTCATCTGTTGCGTGACCACCCACGCGGCAAACAGGCCAATGGGCACGTTGATGAAGAAGATCCACGGCCAGCTGTAACTGTCGGTGATCCAGCCACCGAGGATTGGCCCGGCAATCGGCGCCACCACCGTCACCATCGCTAATAGCGCCAGGGCCATCCCCCTTTTCGCCGGCGGGTAGACCGCAATCAGCAACGTCTGGGTCATCGGATACAACGGCCCCGCCACCACCCCTTGCAGGACCCGGAAGCCCACCAGCTCAGGCATGGAAGTGGAAATCCCGCACAGGAACGAGGCCAGTACAAACAGTATCGTCGCCCAGACAAACAACTTCACCTCGCCGAAACGCCGGCTGAGCCAACCGGTCAGCGGCAGCGCAATCGCGTTGCTCACCGCAAACGAAGTGATCACCCATGTGCCCTGCTCCGAACTCACGCCCAGGTTGCCGGAATCGTCGGCAACGCCACGTTGGCGATGGTGGTGTCGAGCACTTGCATGAAGGTCGCCAGCGACAGGCCGATGGTGCTGAGCACCAGGCTGGGCGGGCTGAAAGAGGCGTTATTGCTCATCGCGAATCCTATGAATCAGAAGATCACAACTGCCCCTGTGGGAGCGGGCTTGCTCGCGAATGCAGTGTGTCAGATACCACTATGGCGACTGACACACCGCATTCGCGAGCAAGCCCGCTCCCACAAGGTCCGGTATCAGCGGTTCGCGGTCTTGCTGACCGCGGCGCTGTTGTCGTGAATCAGTTGCGTGATCATGGCGTCGGCTTCGGCCAACTGACTGTCATAGATGTTGGTGCTGAACGAAGCCTTCTGCGGTGGCTGCTGCGCCAGTACCGGGCCGCTCTGGTCGCGCAGATTCACATCGACCACGGTCGACAGGCCGACCCGCAATGGGTTTTTGGCCAGCTCTTGGGCGTTCACATGAATCCGCACCGGCACCCGCTGCACGATCTTGATCCAGTTACCGGTGGCGTTCTGCGCTGGCAGCAAGGCAAACGCGCTACCGGTACCGGCGCCGAGGCTGTCGATGGTGCCGCTGTATTTCACGCTACTGCCGTAGAGGTCGGTTTCGATCTCCACCGGTTGGCCGATGCGCATGTCACGCAGTTGGGTTTCCTTGAAGTTGGCGTCGATCCACAGCTGATCCAGCGGGATCACCGCCATCAGCGCCGTGCCAGGCTGTACGCGCTGACCGAGTTGCACGGTACGTTTGGCCACGTAACCGGTGACCGGCGCGATCAAGGTACTGCGGGCGTTGTTCAGGTAGGCCTGACGCAATTGCGCGGCGGCAGCCATCACGTCCGGATGGGACGACACCACGGTGTCATCCACCAAAGCGCTGGTGGTCTTGAGTTGCTGTTTGGCGTTGGCCAGGGCGTTCTGCGCCGAGGTCAAATCGTCGCGGGCGTGGGACAGTTCTTCCTGGGAGATCGCCCCGCCGGCGGCGAGGTTTTTCCGGCGATTGAAGTTGTCCTGGGCTTTCTGCACTTCAGCTTGCTGGGCATTGACCTGGGCTTTCATGCCGTCGACGTTGCTGTACAAGCCGCGAACCTGACGCACGGTACGCGCCAGTTGCGCCTGGGCATTTTGCAGACCGATTTCGGCGTCGTTGGGGTCGAAGTTCACGAGCACCTGGCCTTCGTGGACCAGATCGCCATCGTCGGCGCCAATGCTCACCACGGTGCCGGTGACCAGTGGGGTGATTTCCACCACATTGCCGTTGACGTAGGCGTCGTCGGTGCTTTCGCTCCAGCGACCGTAGAAGTCATGATAAGCCCAGACGCCCGCGCCGCTCAGTGCGACCGCTACGGCGAGGATCAGCAACATAAACTTGCGCTTGCCCGAGTTGGGGTTGCCTGGAGCGTTTTCAGCGGATTGAGTTATATCGGCAGTGGCCATGACAAATACCTTGAATTAGTGGGTCAGCGTGGCTGGAGTAGCGTTAGCCGAGGCGATGGCCTCAGGCTGAAATCCGCCACCCAGCGCCTGCATCAGTTGGATCGACAGATCGATCTGTTCGGCATTCAGGTTGGCCAGCTGACGCTGGGCCTGGAGCAACTGTTGCTCGATGCTGAGCACGTCCAGGTAGTTACCGATGCCGGAACCGTACCGCTGGACCACGGTGTTGTAAGAGTCCTGGGCGATGTCGGTGGCGTGCTGCTGGGCAGCGATTTGCCGGCCGATGTCACGCAACTGGTTGATGCTGTCACTGACATCTCCCAGCGCTTTCACCAGACTTTTGTTGTACTGCGCCACCGCGAGGTCGTAATCGGCGTCGCGGGAATCGAGGTCGGCACGCAGGCGGCCACCGTCGAAAATCGGCAGGGAAATGGTCGGCGCGATATTGAAGAAGCGACTCGCCGAACCGAACATTGCATCGCCCAACAAAGATTCGGCACCGGCGGCAGCGCTGAGGTTCAAGTTGGGATAGAAGCGGGTTTTGCCGGCGTCGATATTTTTGCTCGCTGCCTCGACCCGCCAGCGCGCGGCCACCAGATCCGGACGACGACCGAGCAACTCGGCCGGCAGTACCGACGGCAACGCCACGGCGCTGGCCTTGAGAATTTGCGGACGGGTGATTTCATTGCCGCGATCCGGGCCTTTGCCAAGCAGCACGGCCAGGGCGATTTTCGCGCTTTGCAGGCGTTTCTCGGCGTCGATCAGATTGGCTTCGGAAGTGGCTTCCAGGCTTTCGGTCTGCTGGAACTGGTACTGGCTGTCGATCCCGGAGTTCAAGCGACGCTGGCTCAGGTCGAGCATTTGTTTGGTGCGCTTGAGGTCCTCGGCAGACAGGTCATAAACGATGTGCGCCTGCCCCAGATCGCTGTAGGCACGGGCGACATCGGCGGACAAGGTCAGCTGCGCGGCCTGTTGATCGACTTCGGCGGCGCGGGCCTGGCCGAGTGCGGCTTCCCAGGCGTCACGCTGACCGCCCCAGAGATCGAAGTTGTAGTTGAAGCTGGCGCCGAGGCTGCGCAAGGTCGCGTACCGGTCGCCCTGCCCACTCGGGTCTTGATCGCGGGCCAGGCGCGAACGGCTGACACCGGCACTGGCATCGAGGGTCGGCATCCGGTTGGCATCGGCGGCGTATGCGGCGGCGCTGGCCTGATGGGCGCGGGCGTCGGCGATCTGCATGTCCGGGCTGTCGTGCAGGGCTTCGCGGATCAGACCGTCGAGCTGCGGATCGCCGAGGCTTTTCCACCAGTCGCTTTTCGGCCAGGCGGCCTGCGACAGCGTCACACCGCCGAGGGATTGCCCGGCCTTGAGGTTTTTCGCATCGAGGCTGACGCCTTCGGTGCTCAGACCGCTGTAACTGGCGCAACCGGCCAGGCTCATGGCCAACAGCACCAGGCTCAGGCCGGTGCGCAAGGTTTTGCTGCTCATTTGTCACCTACCCGCAGCAAGGTGATCGCATCACCGGCTGCCACCAAGATTTTCTTCAGGATCTGTTCCAGTGTTTTCAGCTCATCGGGGGTGATGCCGCCGGCCAGTTCATTCATGGCTTCGGCACCGATGTGCGGCAGACGATCGGCCAGTTTCTGGCCCTCCTGCGTCAACACAAGCTGAACCTGCCGGCGATCCGCTTCGGAGCGTTGGCGGGCGAGAAAACCTTTCTGTTCCAGACGATCGAGCATGCGGGTCATCGAACCGCTGTCCAGGGACAGGTGACGGCACAGCTCGCCCGGTGAATCGACGCCGAACTGGGCCATGATGATCAGCACTTTGAACTGCGCGGCAGTGATGCCGTGGGGTTCCATGTGCGTATCGATGATCCGGTCCTTGAGCAGCGCGGCGCGTCCGAGCAACAGACCAAGATGGCAATTGTGGAAATCGTCTGGGGTGAAATGCTTCATCTGATCACCAGTTAGCTGCCTAGGCAGTGAATGTATGACGAGATGTTACTGCCTAGGCAGCGAATGTCAACGTAATAGTTAGCATGCTTGCTAAATAGTTGACCAATGGTGTCGGGATTTGTGGCGGCAACGCGGACGCCTTCGCTGGCAAGCCAGCTCCTACAGGGATCACACGGACCTGTAGGAGCTGGCTTGCCAGCGAAGGCCGCGACTCGGTTTTGGAAAGAGCGGGACTTAGAAATCCCGCTTGTAGAAGATGTCCAGCGAACTGGCCACGCCGCCAGCGGCTTCGAGGTAGACTTTTTTGCTCAGCTTGTAGCGCAAGGCAATGGTGTTCGCCGGTTCAAACACGCCGACGCCATAGCGCAGGCTGAGCTTCTCGGAGAGGTTGCCGCTGGCGACCACGCTGGTGGTGTTGCCGCTGCCCTGGGTATCGAGCTGGAAATCCTCGATGCCCAGGTTCTTCGCCAGGCCGCCGGTCACCCCGGAACTGCCCATCAGACCCAACCCGAGTGCCGCCTGGGCGAGCATGTTGTTGTCCTCGCCGTTGGTGCTCAGCGGACGTCCCAATACCAGGTAGGACAACGCCTGCTCCTGGCTCATGGCCGGTTCGGAGAAGATCTGTGTGGTCGGTTGCTCGGCGCTGCCGCTCAAGCGAATCCCGGCAATCACGTCGTCGGTCTGGCGGACGGCTTCGATATCCAGATACGGCTGGTCGATGGGACCTGCAAACAGCAGACGTGCACGACGCACCGTCAGGCGCTGGCCGTAGGCACGATAACGCCCATCGTTGAGCCAGAGTTCGCCGCGGGTATCCAGGTTGTCGCCGATGTGCACATGCCCCTTCAGGTTCGCCGTAAGACCAAACCCGGCAAAACTCAGTTTTTCATCACCCACCACCACATCAATGTCCATGACCGTGGCCATCGGCGGTTTGCCCTGCTCGGTCTGCTGGCCGACGATCACCGTGTCACCGGAAACCTTGACCGTCGACGGCGGCAACTCGCGAATAGTGATGTCACCCTTGGGCACCAGTACTTTGCCGGCGACCGCCAGCTTGTCGTCCTTGATCGAGATTTTCAGGTCAGGCGCCACTTCGAGCTTGGCGTAAGGCTCGACGGTGACCGGCAACTGCGAGCCCTTGAGCGCCAGGTCCACCACCAGTGCCTGGCCCCAGGCGATATTGCCGTTGAGGCTGCCCTGCCCGGTCTTGCCGCTTTTCCAATCGCCATTGAGCTGCACGGTTTCACCAGCGATCACCGCCCGCAGTTGCAAGGCTTGAATCTCCAGCGGCAACTCAGGCCCGGAAACCTCGCCGTCGCTGAGCAGCAGGTTGCCGTTGACCTGCGGTGCCAGCAGCGTACCTGCAATCGTGCCGCTGCCGTTCAAACGCCCGGTCAGTTTCTCGACCATGGGCACGAACGGACGTGCCACCGACAGGTCCAGGCCGCTCAAGCGGAATGAGCCAGTCAGGGGTTTGTTTTTTGGCAGCGGATTGATCTGGGTCTGCACCATCAATTCACCGAGTTTGCCGCCGACAAAGTTCAGGTCGGTGTCGATGCGCTTGGGCGTGAGTTTGCTGGTGAGTTTCAGCGTCTGGTAGGGAAACTCCAGCCACTGGTCCTTTTCCTTGACCCGCAACGTGCCGCCGCTGGCATCGATGCTGATCTGACCATTCGGGCCGCTGGCCGGTACGTCCAGTTGCACGTCAGCATTGAGTCGGCCCTGCCAGGCGAAATCCTTCGGCAGCCACTGGGCAAGGCTGTCGATCGGGAATTGCTTGAGGTGATAACGCAGCTTCGGTTCAGGCATCAGCCGCTGATCTTCACCGCACAAACTGGCCGGGCCGGACATCCAGCAATGGGCGCCGAAGTTGATTTTGCCGTCCGCCAGTCGCTCAAGTTTTGCCGGGCCTTGCAGCTTCCAATCCTGGCCACCGGCCTGGATATCGCCGCTGGCCAGACGTCCGCGCCAGCTGCCCTTGTCCAGCGCGCCCTCCAGCCCGAGGGCCAGTTTCAGCTTCGGCCCTTGCAAGTCGAGGCTCAGCTTCTGGTTCTTGATATCACCCTGGCCGCTGGCGGTCAGGGTGCCGAGCGACGTATCACCGGCCTGGATGCCGCTGCCCTTGAGATCAATTTTCGCCCGTTGCGCACTGTCGAGGGTGGCGTCCAGGTTCAGGCTTTGCAGGCGATTGTCGGCGAACGCCAGTTGTGTACCTTGCAGTCCGAGCTTGCCTTGGGGGGCCTTGAGCGTGCCAGCGACATCGACCCGACCATTGATCTGGCCGCGCAATTGCGGCCAGAGCTGGGCCAGACGCGGCAATTTGATGTCGATCTGCCCGGCGAGCTTCTGTTGCAGGCTGCCCTTGCCATTGATGCTGTTGTCACCGAGACGGATTTGCAGCGCATTCAGGTTCCATTGCTCGCCGGCGCCATCGGCCTTGGCTTGCAGGACGGCCGGTTGGCCACGCAGTTTGCCCTTCAGATCGAGGTCGGCCGTCAGACTGAACTTCTCATTCTTCAACTCGCCTTTACTGCGCAACGGTCCGGCAAGAATGCCCGGTAGCTCGGCAACCCAGTACGCCGGGTTGATCGCAGAAAGATCCAGCGCGGTGTCCCAGGCAACGCCATCGGCGAATTGCAGGTTCAGGTGCCCTTCCGCCTTGCCCTGCCCGGCGGTGAGTTGAATCTGTTGCAGGTAGATTTTCGTCAGGTCGCCGGCGAACGGGCTGGTCAGGCTGAATGCGCCCGCCGGGCCATCCAGCGCAGCATCGAAGTGGCCGAGGTATTTGCCGTCGGTGTAGGAGACTTCGCCTTTGAAGTTACGCAAGGCCACTTCCGGTTCGTCGATCAACGGATAGAGACGGTGCCAGGGGAAGTCCAGCCAATCGACTTTCGCCTCAGCACTCAAGCCTTTGCTCCAGTCCAGAAGCCCTGTGAGTTTGAGGCTTTGCTTGTCGTTGGCCGTCAGGTCCAGCGCGGCGATCTGCGCGCCGTTGGCGTCGACCTTGCCCTGCAGCAGCAGCGCGACCGGGCCTTGTTCGGCAGGCAATGTGGCTTTTCCGAGCAACTGATAACCGTTTTTCAGATCGCCATCGCCGGTGAGCTCCAGTTGATTGAGTTGCAAAGTGTCCGGCAGATCGGCGCTAGGCTTGAAGCCATCAGCGGTGATGCGCACCTTGGCCGGCAGGTGTTCCACCAACGGTTGCAGTTCGCCGGTCAGTTGCCCGTTCAGGTAACCGCTGCTGTCGGCTTTCAGATTCAGGGTTTTCAGCAGGTCGCCATCAACTGTCAGGGCCAGCGCCCATGGCTCGGTGCCCGGCGCAGGCAAGGTCAGTTTGCCTTCAGCCTTGAGCGGCCAGTTACCGGTCGGCTGCAGCAGGCCGGACAGATTCAGGCTCAACTCATCGCGCTGCAATTTCAGCGAGTCGATCTGCAAGCCGTTGACCGTCCAGTGCGCCGCCAGTTGTAGGCCCTTGAACTGCTCACTGCCGTTGAACAGCAGGCTGCCGACCTGAACGTCGCCCAGTTCCAGAGCCACAGGCAGCTGCAAATCCGGCAGGCTGATCGGCCCGCTGCTTGCTTCTTCAGCACTCGGCGGGAATTGCAGGCTGACTTGATCGGCCTTCAATTGCTCGATGCACAAGGTCATGCGCGTCAGGCACAACGGCGACCAGGCGAATATCACCTTGTTCAGCTCGACCCGGCTGCTGTCCTGCTGCCAGAGCACATGGTCAGCGCTCCACTGTCCACCTAAATGCCCCTGGAAATTCTCCAGGCTCAAACCCGGCACAAACCCGAGCGCCCAGCGACTGCCATTCGTCGTACCCAGCACCGTGGCCAGCGTCAGGAGCACCAGCATCAGCAGCGCCAGAATCGCCAGCAGCGTTATTGTCAAGCCACGCTTTACAAAACCAGGCTTCACAGTTCAGGCCCCATGGAAAAGTGCAATCGAATGCCGCCATCGTCGTCCAGCGCATGGGCCAGGTCGAGGCGGATCGGCCCTACTGGCGAGACCCAGCGCACGCCGATACCGACCCCGGTCTTGAGGTTCGGCAATTCAAGGGTATTGAAGGAGTTGCCCTGGTCGACGAAGGTCGCGACCCGCCATTTTTCGGCAATGGAGTACTGATACTCGACGCTGCCGGCAACCATGTAGCGGCCGCCGATGCGGTCACCTTCGTTGTTTTCCGGGGACAGGCTTTGATAATCGTAACCGCGCACGCTCTGGTCGCCACCGGCGAAGAAGCGCAGCGACGGCGGGATCGAGTTGAAGCCGTTGGTGGCACTGCCGCCGACCTGCACGCGACCGAGGAAACGGTGTTTATCGAAGACCGTCGTCAGGCCTTTGACCAGCGCCGTGCCGTACACCAGGTTGTTGTCCGAACCCAAACCCTCCTTGGCCACTTTGGTTTCGAATGCCAGGCGATAACCGTTGTGCGGATCGATGCGGTTGTCGCTCTTGAGGTACGAATAACTCACGCCCGGCATCAACAACGTACTGAGTCCGGAGTCATCGCCAAGCCGATATTCCTCGCGCTGCCACTTGAGCGAGACCACTCGCTGCCAGCCGCTGGGCAACTTGCTGTGCCACTCG
Source organism: Pseudomonas sp. ERMR1:02 (assembly GCF_002277815.1). GTDB lineage: Bacteria > Pseudomonadota > Gammaproteobacteria > Pseudomonadales > Pseudomonadaceae > Aquipseudomonas. The sequence continues at coordinate 52,351 of NZ_NKJI01000015.1, read as the reverse complement.
GGGCCCAGGGTCAGCATCTTGCTGAGGCTGTCCTTGTCGGCGATTTCTTCGTTCTGATAGCCGCCGGCAAAGCGCAGTTTGTCGGTCAGCGGCGGGTCCAGGGGAATGTCGTAGAACACTCCGACGTTTTGCCGTGGCGCCGAGACTTCGGTCTCCCAGCCATAGCTGTGACCCTGCGGGTTGACCCAGTGCCGGGTCCAGTTGGCCTTGACCCGTGGGCCGACGTCGGTGGAATAGCCAAGACCCAGGCCCATGGTGCGCGGCTTGCGGGTTTCCAGTTTGACATCCACCGGGATCACGTCATTTTTCGATGCCGTGGGCGCAGCATCGACCCGCACGCCCTCGAAATAACCGCTCGATTGCAGCGCCTGGTTAAGTTCGGCGATCAGTTCCGAGTCATACGGCGTGCCGGCCTTGAACGGCACCATGCGTTGCAGCAGGTCTTCGTCGAACGGCGTGTCGCCTTCGAAACTGACCTTGCCCAACGAGTAACGCGGGCCGCTGTCGTAGATCAGTTCGATATCGGCCACGCCGGCTCGCGGGTCGACCGACAGTTTCGAACGGGTGAAACGGCCGCTAAAAAGCCGTAGCGCGAGGCCTGATTCTGGATCAGCCGCTTGGCATCTTCGTATTGACCATGGTTAAGCACGGCACCGGTTTGCAGTGCATGGCTCTTGGGTACATGAAAGGATTTGAGAGTGGCCGCCGGGCCGTCGACGCGGATGGTGACGTTGCGCAAATGCACCGGCTCGCCGGGGTCGATGGTGAGTATCAGGCGCGGCGACTTGCCGCCCTTCACGTCGCTGTCGATCTGCGGCTGGTAATAACCCAAGGCCTGGGCGGCTTTGCGCGCCTGTTCCTCGGCGCCACGACTGAAGCGCAACAAGGCTGCTTCGTCACGATCGCCGAGGCTGCCAATATAGCCCTCTATATTGGCCTTGAGTTCATCGTTGGACGGTTTGATCCGCACATCCAATTCACTTTGGGCCAGTGCCGCACAGCTGGTAATCAGCATGAGCACGCCACTGGTAATTCTTCCTGGAAACTTCATAGGCGCGGATGCTATCACGAGCTGGTTCGTAAACATTGGGAGCGTGATAGAGCGTGGCGCGCCCCGAAAGTTCGTCGCTCAGGCCGTGGCGGTTTGTACCACCTGGGGGTTGGCGTGGAAAAACACGTGTTCACGTATCGGTCCTACAGCCACCTCGCCGATTTCCTCATAGCCCTGACGCTTGTAGAACTCCAGGTAACGCGGATCCCCGGTATCAAGAATTACGCCCTGAGAGCTCTCATCCACCGCGCACCAGTTATGCACCGCTTGCAGCAACTGCTCGCCGAAATGCTTGCCTTGAAATTGCGGATGAATCCCCAGTAACGGCAGGACATGCACCGCATCGGACGGCGCACATGCCGCGACCGCATCGTGATACTCAAGGTAGCGGCGCGTGCAGCGAAAACCGGTGCTTAACACCATCCGCAAACGCCAGGCCCAACTTTCGGTGATACCCAGCCGACGTTGCGGCGGTGCGATCAGGGCGATGCCGATCAAACGGTCGTTGACCAGCAGGCCGATGGCCGGCAAGTCCTGCAAAAAGTGTTGCTTGACCAGCTCCCGCACAGTCGCGCGCACCCGCTGTTCATAGCCGGGACGTTCTGCTTCGAACAGGTAACCGAACGTCGGCTCGTGCCGGTAAGCCTGGTACAACAAGGAACGCGCTTCGCGGGAATAGCCGCTGTCGAGCATGTGGATATCGGCGATGGCGGTGGAGTTTTCGGGCATGACGGTTGATCTCCCCGGCACAGCTCGGGTGGCTGCGCTCTTGTTGGTACGAGCCTCTGGGTGGCAACACAGTTCCCCCACAGGTATAGACCAGACTCATTCATTGTGGGAGCAAGTTGGCTCCGGGAATACATCAGTCAGTCAATTATGAGGCCGGCTGCACTGGCCTCTTCGCGGGCAAGCCTCGCTCCTACGGGGATCGTAATTTCTTGTAGGAGCGAGGCTTGCCCGCGAAGAGGCCCGAAATGCCAATAAAGATCTGACAGCACACAATGAATCCCCTCACCCCAACACTGGCCCCATTCCGACATGTCAGCTAGCATCGCCCTTTTGCCAGGACTGCCGACCATGAAGATTGTCTCCTTCAACATCAATGGGCTGCGCGCGCGTCCTCATCAGCTGGCGGCGCTGATCGAAAAGCACCAGCCCGATGTGATCGGCTTGCAGGAAACCAAGGTCCACGACGACCAGTTCCCCCTCGAAGAAGTCAGAGCCCTGGGCTACCACGTGTATTTCCACGGGCAAAAAGGTCATTACGGCGTCGCCCTGCTCTCGCGCCAGGAACCGATTGCTTTGCACAAAGGTTTCGCTACCGATGAAGAAGACGCGCAACGTCGCTTTATCTGGGGCACATTCGCCGATGCCAATGGCGTGCCGGTGACCATCATGAACGGCTATTTCCCACAAGGTGAAAGCCGCGACCACCCAACCAAATTCCCGGCCAAGCAACGCTTTTACAGCGACTTGCAGCAACTGCTGGAAAGCCAGTTCAAGAACGACCACTCCCTTGTCGTCATGGGCGACGTGAACATTTCGCCGGAAGACTGCGACATCGGTATCGGCCCGGACAACATGAAGCGCTGGTTGAAAACCGGCAAATGCAGCTTCCTGCCGGAAGAACGCGAGTGGATGGCCCGTTTGAAAAACTGGGGCCTGGTGGACAGCTTCCGCCACCTCAACCCGGATGTGGCCGATCGCTTCAGCTGGTTCGACTACCGCAGCCGCGGATTCGAAGACGAGCCCAAGCGTGGATTGCGCATTGACTTGATCATGGCGTCCCATGGGCTGTTGCCACGGGTCAAGGATGCGGGTGTGGACTACGAACTGCGTGGCATGGAAAAACCATCGGATCATGCGCCGATCTGGCTTGAATTGAGCTGATCAAACTCTACACAAATCCAATGTGGGAGCGGGCTTGCTCGCGAAGGCGGAGTGTCAGGCGACATTCATTTATCTGACACACCGCTTTCGCGAGCAAGCCCGCTCCCACATTGGAAAACTGTCATCTTTTAGAAACCTTACTGACTTAATCTCCCGGCACCTCCTTTTGGCTATATAAGGTGCTGGCATGACGCTGCGCGGTCTGTTCCTGTTGATGCTCTGCGCGTGGCTGCCGCTTACGGCTTCGGCTGGCGACTTACCTGCGCCCGAACAAGGCCCGGTGCTGCGCATCCAGGGTTCCAACACCATCGGCGCGGCATTGGGCCCGGCGCTGGTCGAAGGCTTGTTGCGCCAACAAGGCCTTATCAAAGTACACAGCGAAACCCCGGACAAGGCCAATGAACTGCGCATCGTTGGTGAAACCGGCCAGGGACGCCGGGTCGAGGTGGAGCTGGCGGCCCATGGTTCCAGCACCGGCTTCAGCGCGCTGAAAACCGGTAGCGCCGATCTCGCTGCTTCATCACGCCCGATCAAGGACCGCGAGTTGGCTGACCTCCAGGCGCTGGGTGATCTGAAAAGCCCCGGTGCCGAACAGGTCATCGCGATCGACGGACTGGCAATCATCCTTCACCCACAAAATCCGCTGAACCAACTCGACACCGTGCAATTGGCGCGCATTTTCAGTGGCGAAGTCAAAACCTGGGAAGAAGTCGGCGGCAGCGGTGGGACGATTCATCTGTATGCGCGGGATGATCAGTCCGGCACCTACGACACCTTCAAGGAATTGGTCCTCAGCGGTCGTGGGAAAAACCTGAGCGGCGCTGCGAAACGGTTCGAATCCAGCGAGCAGTTGTCCGACGCGGTCAGCCTCGACCCGCAAGGCATCGGTTTCATTGGCCTGCCCTATGTGCGCCAGGCCAAAGCCGTGGCGATTGTTGATGGCCAATCCCAAGCGATGCTGCCGCTCAGCAGCCTGATTGCCACCGAAGACTATCCGTTGTCCCGCCGGCTGTTCTTTTACCTGCCGCCTGAGGGGAAAAACCCCTGGGCCGAGGCGCTGGTCGCGTTCGCCCAAAGCAGCGAGGGCCAGGCGATTGTTGCCGCCAACGGCTTTATCGCCCAAACCGTGCAGGCCATGGCCGTCACACCGAACGCGCTGATGCCCGAGGGCTACCAGGGACTCAGTCGTCACGCCCAGCGCCTGACGGTGAACTTCCGTTTCGAAGAAGGCAGCGCCAGCCTCGACAACAAGGCCCGACAAGACCTGTCGCGGGTACTCGACTATATAAAGCTGCATGACAAAACCGATCGGCAGGTGACGCTGGTGGGATTTGGTGATGCCAAGAGCGACCCGGCGCGCGCCGACCTGTTGTCGAAACTGCGGGCCATGGCGGTACGGCGGGAGCTGGTGAAAAGCGGCGTGGTGATGCGCGAGGTACGCGGCTTCGGCGCCGTAATGCCGGTGGCGGCCAATAGCGCGGATGAGGGGCGGATCAAGAATCGGCGGGTTGAGGTTTGGGTGTATTGAATCTGATGTTGCTGTGGTGAATGTGATGACGCCTTCGCGAGCAAGCCCGCTCCCACAGGGGAATGCATTCCAAATGTGGGAGCGGCGGTGCGGCGATCCGACTTGCTCGCGAAGAACGATAACGCGGACTTATTGGCTGCTACGCAGCATCTCTTTCGGCACGTACTTGCCGATCTCGAACTTGCCGATCGCCGCGCGGTGCACTTCATCCGGGCCGTCGGCCAGGCGAAGGGTGCGCTGCATGGCATACATGTAGGCCAGCGGGAAATCATTGGAAACCCCGGCCCCGCCATGAATCTGGATCGCCCGGTCGATCACCCGCAAGGCCACGTTCGGCGCTACCACCTTGATCTGCGCGATTTCGCTCTTCGCCACTTTATTGCCGACGGTGTCCATCATGTACGCCGCCTTCAACGTCAGCAGGCGTGCCATGTCGATTTCCATCCGCGAGTCGGCAATTTTGTCGATGTTGCCGCCCAGTCGTGCCAGGGGTTTACCGAACGCCGTGCGGTTTACCGAGCGTTTGCACATCAGTTCCAGTGCGCGTTCAGCCATGCCGATCGAGCGCATGCAGTGGTGAATCCGGCCAGGGCCAAGCCGACCTTGCGCAATCTCGAAGCCGCGCCCTTCGCCCAACAGGACGTTTTCGTACGGCACACGCACGTTGTCGAACAGCACTTCGGCGTGGCCGTGTGGTGCATCGTCATAACCGAACACCGGCAGCGGACGCACAATCTTCACGCCGGGGGTATCGATCGGTACCAGAATCATCGAGTGCTGGGCATGGCGTGGCGCGTCGGGGTTGCTCAGGCCCATGAAGATCAGGATCTTGCAGCGCGGATCACACGCGCCGGAGGTCCACCATTTCTTGCCGTTGATCACCCACTCGTCGCCATCACGCACCGCACGGGCGGCCATGTTGGTGGCGTCGGAGGACGCTACGTCCGGTTCGGTCATGGCGAACGCCGAGCGGATCTCGCCGCGCAGCAGCGGTTCCAGCCAGCGTTGTTTCTGCTCTTCATTGGCGTAGCGCACCAGCACTTCCATGTTGCCGGTGTCCGGCGCCGAGCAGTTGAACGGCTCCGGGCCCAGCAGCGAGCGGCCCATGATTTCAGCCAGAGGCGCGTATTCGAGGTTGGTCAGGCCGGCGCCGAGTTCCGACTCAGGCAGAAACAAATTCCACAGGCCTTCGGCCTTGGCCTTGAGTTTGAGTTCTTCCATGATCGCCGTCGGCTGCCAACGGTCACCTTCTGCGACCTGGCGCTCGAACACGGCTTCGGCGGGATAAACGTAGGTGTCCATGAACGCGGTCACGCGCTCACGCAGTTCCTGAACCTTGGGCGAATAAGCGAAATCCATGGGCAGCTACCTTCTTGCGGGAGGTTGTTTAGGTCATGCAATCGATGCTAGAACAGCGTTGATAATTTACCTAGCCTATTCTCGGCGTGTATTAACATTCATCACCGATATATGATCGACTGATAGCCAAGGCTACCCGTCCACACAATAAGAGAGCCGCGTAAATGAATCTGAGCAAGGTCGACCTCAACCTTTTCATCGTCTTCGACGCGATCTACACCGAAGCCAATCTGACCCGCGCCGGGCAGATTGTCGGCATTACCCAACCGGCGGTGTCGAACGCCCTGGCCCGTCTGCGCGAGACCTTCAACGATCCGTTGTTCGTACGCACCGCCCAAGGCATGGTGCCCACGCCGATGGCACAGAACATCATCGGCCCGGTGCGCAACGCCCTCTCGCTGCTGCGGGTATCGGTGCAGGAAAGCCGCATTTTCAACCCGCTGCAGGCGGTCAAGACCTATCGCATCAGCATGACCGACCTTACCGAAGCGGTGATTCTGCCGCCGCTGTTCCAGCGCCTGCGCCGCCTCGCGCCGACGGTGATCATTGAGAGTTTCCTGTCCAAGCGTCGCGAAACCACCAAGGAACTGGCGGCCGGTCGCCTCGATTTCGCCGTGGATGCGCCACTCAACACCGACCCGCAGGTGCGCCACGTCAAGCTGATGGAAGACCGCTACGTCTGTGCGATGCGCAAGGGGCATCCGCTGGCGACCAAGGATAAATTCACCCTGGATGATTACCTGGGCCTGACCCACATCCATATTTCCAGCCGTCGCAGCGGTCTCGGCCATGTCGATCTGGCTTTGGGCAAGATGGGTATCCAGCGCAAGATCGCATTGCGCTCCCAGCATTACCTGATGGCCTCACAAGTGTTGCAGCAGACCGACATGGTGATGACCGTGCCGGAGCGCTTCGCCCGCCGTAACGATCTGCATGCCTTCAGTTTGCCGGTCAACGATGTGCCGCCGGTGGAAACCCACCTCTATTGGCACGAAAGCACCGACCAGGACCCGGCCAACCGCTGGATGCGCGAGCAGATGATCGAGTTGTGCCAGCAGGTTACGGCGCATGAGAAGAAGCTCGAGAAGGTGTAGGGCTCTACACCGCATTATCGTTCTTCGCGGGCAAGCCTCGCTCCTACAGACGGTGGGGATCTTGTAGGAGCGAGGCTTGCCCGCGAAGAGGCGCGCAATGACGATGAAAACCCCCGCCCCTTGACGTAAACGTCAACCTGCCATTAGCTTAGCGCCATGACCTTTTGCGAGCGCTTCCATGAGCAGCCAGACCTACAGCATTTCCGACCTCGCCCGCGAGCTCGACATCACCACCCGGGCCATCCGCTTTTATGAAGAGCAAGGCCTGCTCAGCCCCGAACGCCGTGGTCAGGAACGCATCTATTCACCCCGTGACAAGGTCAGCCTGAAGCTGATCCTGCGGGCAAGCGCATCGGCTTTTCGCTGGCCGAATGCCGTGAGCTGATCGAGCTCTACGACCCATCCAGCGGTAACACCAAGCAACTACACAGCATGCTGGCAAAAATCAGCGAACGCCGGGAACAGCTGGAACAGCAGCTGCTGGACATTGAACAGATGAAACTGGAACTTGATACCGCCGAAGAGCGCTGTGTGCAAGCGCTGGAACAGACCATCAAGAGCCAGCAGGCCATTCAATAATCAACGCCCCCTGTAGGAGCGAGCATGCTCGCGATGGTCGTGAACGATGACGCGGGCCGTCTGAATGCCCGCGTTGTCCGGACGTTTTTCGCGAGCTTGCTCGCTCCTACAGGGGTCTTAACTACACAGGTCGAATCCCATGTCCCTCCCCACCCAAGTACGCATTGTCGAAGTCGGCCCCCGCGATGGTCTGCAAAATGAAGCACAACCCATCAGCGTCGCCGACAAGGTGCAACTGGTCGACGCACTCACGGCCGCTGGCCTGGGATATATAGAAGTCGGCAGTTTCGTTTCGCCCAAGTGGGTGCCGCAGATGGCGGGTTCCGCCGAGGTCTTCGCGCAGATCCAGCGCAAACCGGGCGTCACCTACGGCGCACTCGCGCCCAACCTGCGCGGCTTTGAAGACGCCCTCGCCTCTGGGGTCAAGGAAGTCGCGGTGTTCGCCGCAGCGTCCGAAGCGTTTTCCCAGCGCAATATCAATTGCTCGATCAGCGAAAGCCTGGAGCGTTTCGTACCCATCATGGACGCCGCCAGACAACACGGCGTGAGTGTGCGCGGTTACGTGTCCTGTGTGCTGGGCTGCCCTTATGAAGGTCACGTCGCACCCGAGCAAGTCGCCCGGGTCGCCCGTGAGCTCTACGCCATGGGCTGCTATGAAGTCTCGCTGGGCGACACCATCGGCACCGGCACCGCTGGCGCGACCCGCAGAATGTTCGAGGTGGTATCGGCCGATGTGCCGCGAGCAAAACTGGCCGGGCATTTCCACGACACTTACGGCCAGGCCATGGCCAACATCTACGCCAGCCTGCTGGAAGGGATCTCGGTGTTCGACAGTTCCATCGCCGGCCTCGGTGGCTGCCCTTACGCCAAGGGCGCCAGCGGTAACGTCGCCACCGAAGACGTGGTTTACCTGCTCAACGGCCTCGGCATCGAAACTGGAATCGACCTGGACGCCCTGATCCTGGCCGGCCAGCAAATTTGCAATGTGCTGGGGCGCCCGACGGGTTCGCGCGTGGCGAAGGCTCGTAGCGCACAGTGAGTGTGCGGGTGTGTCCGGGTGTTACCGCAAAAGCCGGATCGTGGGGCGAAAGCGAGTAACACGGAAACAAATTGTCAGGGATTCCCTGAGAGAGAAATCCTAAAAAATATTAAGCCATTGAATTTTAAGGGTTTTTAAAAGTTGGCACAGCTCCTGCTATCTCTATGGCATAACAAGAATAAAAAAACGCGACACACCCAATAAAAACAAGACGTAACGACTCTGACATAACAAAAACAACACGGCAGAGACGCAGCTAACAGATTTTTTTGGAGAAGGTGTGCTTTTCAGGGTGCTTTTCGGAGTAACCCGCAACCGGGCAGAGAACAATAAAACTACCCTCAGGTAGCTCCCGAACTGGTTGGATCGCTCAGCGAGAAAGTAGATCAGCGCTCAAAAAAATACGTTTGCTCTTGATCCCGGATGGGGATCGCCAAAAACAGCGGTAAAGGGCAACGGTTGCCAAAAACAAAAACAGACCGACCCTCAATAATAAAAAAAGAGCACGCGCAACGACAAAATTAAAGGGGAGCTTCGGCTCCCCTTTGTGCTGTCTGGCATTCAGCAAAACCGGTATCTGTGTAGGAGCGAGGCTTGCCCGCGAAGGGAACGCCGCGGTCTCACAAGAATTCCGCTTCATCGTTCTTCGCGGGCAAGCCTCGCTCCTACAGGGGAATTGTCAGGCCTTGTTGATGCGCAACTCCTCGATACTGATCTCGCGCATGCGAAATTTCTGGATCTTGCCAGTCACAGTCATCGGGAACTCCTCCACGAACTTGAAGTAACGCGGCGTCTTGAAGTGCGCGATGCGCTCCTTGCACCAGGCTTGCAGCTCTTGCTCGGTAGCGCTGTGGCCGGGGTGGAACTTGATCCAGGCGACGATCTCTTCGCCATAGCGCGAGCATGGAATGCCGATCACCTGCACGTCCGCCACGGCCGGGTGGGTAAAGAAGAACTCTTCCAGCTCTCGTGGGTAAACATTCTCACCGCCACGGATGATCATGTCCTTGTTGCGTCCGGCAATGCACACATAACCTTCGTCGTTCATGCTCGCCAGATCACCGGTGTGCATCCATCCCGCCTGATCGATCGCTTCGGCAGTGCCTTGCGGGTTGTTCCAGTAGCCGAGCATCACGCTGTAGCCGCGGGTACACAGTTCGCCAATGGTGCCACGCGGCACCAGATTGCCCGCCTCGTCGATGATTTTGCTTTCCAGCTGCGGCTGAGTGCGGCCGACGGTGGTGACGCGCAACTCCAGATCGTCCGACGGACCGGTCTGCAACGACACCGGACTGGTTTCCGTCATGCCGTAGGCAATCTGCACTTCGCTCATGTGCATTTCATTGATGACCCGGCGCATCACCTCGATAGGGCATGTCGCCCCGGCCATGATCCCGGTGCGCAGGCTCGACAGGTCGAATTCGGCGCGTTGCGGTTGATCGAGCATGGCGATGAACATGGTCGGCACGCCGTAGAGCGCAGTGGCTTTTTCTTCTGCAACGGTGCTCAGGGTCAGCAATGGATCGAAGGCATCGTTGGGGTAAATCATGGTGCTGCCGTGGGTGATGCAACCCAGATTGCCCATGACCATGCCGAAGCAGTGATACAACGGCACCGGGATCACCAGGCGATCAGCGGCAGTCAGGCCGAGACTTTCGCCGACCATGTAACCGTTGTTGAGAATATTGTAGTGACTGAGGGTCGCGCCCTTGGGGAAACCGGTGGTGCCGGAGGTGTACTGAATGTTCACCGCCTGATCGAAATGCAGGCTGCCCTGACGTTCGTGCAGTTGCTCGACCGACACGCTGCCGGCCAGATCGGCCAGTTGCGACCACGGCAGGAAACCGCTTGGCGGTTGCGCGTCCAGACTGATGACACCACGCAACTCGGGCAGGCGCTCGCTGTGCAACTTGCCAATGGACTGCTCCGCCAGCTCCGGCACCAGGCCTTGCAACATGGCGTGATAGTTGGACGTCTTGAAGGCCCCGGCGCACACCAGCCACTGGCAGCCGGACTGCTTCAACACGTATTCGAGTTCGGAGCTGCGGTAGGCCGGGTTGATGTTGACCAGGATCACGCCGATTTTCGCGCTGGCGATCTGACTGATGCACCACTGGGCGCAATTCGGCGCCCAGATGCCGAGACGGTCACCGGTCTGCAGACCCAGCGCCAGCAGTGCCCTGGCGTGCAGGTCCGCAGTCTCCGCCAGTTGCCGCCAGGTGTAGCGCAACTGTTGATGGCGCACGACCAGCGCCTCCCCGGTCGGATACTGAGCTACCGTGTTATCGAACGCTTGGCCGATGGTCATCGCCAACAAGGCTTTGTCCTGGGAACCACGGGTGTAGCTGCGCTGCGGATTTACACTGGGTTGATCCATGACGACCCCTATTGTCTTTATTCTGTAGGAGCGAGCTTGCTCGCGATGAACGTCAGGACACCGCATTTCTTCAGACGGTACGCGTCATCGTTAACGTCCATCGCGAGCAAGCTCAGCTCCTACAGAATCACCTAAGTTGACGTTAACGTAAAGGGTGATTGACAGCCATTCGTCACAGGCTTACGTTAACGTAAAGGTGAGAGCCGATTGACTGTCTCACCAACCGACAAAAAAGCCAAAAGGTGACCCATGAGCTACCCATCCCTGAATTTTGCCCTCGGTGAAACCATCGACATGCTGCGCGATCAGGTTCAGTCCTTCGTCGCCAAAGAGATCGCCCCCCGCGCCGCTCAGATCGACATCGACAACCTGTTCCCCGCCGACCTGTGGCGCAAATTCGGCGACATGGGCCTGCTGGGCGTTACCGTGCCGGAAGAATACGGTGGCGCTGGCCTGGGTTACTTGGCGCACGTGGTGATCATGGAAGAAATCAGCCGTGGTTCGGCGTCTGTCGCCTTGTCCTACGGCGCGCACTCCAACCTCTGCGTCAACCAGATCAACCGCAACGGCAATCACGAACAGAAATCCAAATACCTGCCGAAGCTGATCAGCGGCGAGCACATCGGCGCCCTGGCCATGAGCGAGCCGAACGCCGGTTCAGACGTGGTATCGATGAAATTGCGCGCCGATAAACGCGGTGACAAATACGTTCTGAACGGCAGCAAGACCTGGATCACCAACGGTCCGGACGCCAACACCTATGTGATCTACGCCAAGACCGACCTGGAAAAAGGCCCGCACGGGATCACCGCTTTCATCGTCGAGCGCGACTGGAAAGGCTTCAGCCGCAGCAACAAGTTCGACAAGCTCGGCATGCGTGGTTCGAACACCTGCGAACTGTTCTTCGATGACGTCGAAGTGCCGGAAGAAAACATCCTCGGCGTGCTCAATGGCGGTGTGAAGGTGCTGATGAGCGGCCTCGACTACGAGCGCGTCGTGCTCTCGGGCGGCCCGACCGGGATCATGCAGGCCTGCATGGACCTGATCGTGCCGTACATCCACGACCGCAAGCAGTTCGGCCAAAGCATCGGCGAGTTCCAGCTGATCCAGGGCAAGGTCGCCGACATGTACACCCAACTCAACGCCAGCCGCGCCTACCTGTATGCCGTGGCCCAGGCCTGCGAGCGCGGCGAAACCACGCGCAAGGATGCAGCCGGCGTGATCCTCTACAGCGCCGAACGCGCCACGCAAATGGCCCTCGACGCGATCCAGATTCTCGGCGGCAACGGTTACATCAATGAATTCCCGGCCGGTCGTCTGCTGCGTGACGCCAAGCTGTACGAAATCGGTGCAGGCACCAGTGAGATCCGTCGCATGCTGATCGGTCGCGAACTGTTCAACGAAACCCGCTAAACGGAGCTGCCCATGGCTATCCTGCATACCCAGCTCAACCCCCGCTCAGCGGAGTTCGCCGCCAACAGCGCGGCGATGCTCAAACAGGTCGACGCGCTGCACACCCTGCTCGCCCAAGTGCAGCAAGGTGGCGGTCTGAAAGCACAAGAACGCCATACCTCGCGGGGCAAACTACTGCCTCGTGAGCGGATCAATCGCCTGCTCGACCCAGGTTCGCCGTTTCTCGAGATCAGCCAGTTGGCGGCTTACGAGGTTTATGGCGAAGACGTTCCGGCCGCCGGCGTGATTGCCGGGATTGGCCGCGTGGAAGGCGTCGAATGCATGATCGTCGCCAACGATGCCACGGTAAAAGGTGGCTCGTACTACCCACTGACCGTGAAAAAACACCTGCGCGCCCAGACCATCGCCCAGCAGAACCGCCTGCCGTGCATTTATCTGGTGGACTCTGGTGGCGCCAACCTGCCGCGTCAGGATGAAGTGTTTCCGGACCGTGAGCACTTCGGCCGGATCTTCTTCAACCAGGCCAACATGAGCGCCATGGGCATTCCGCAAATCGCCGTGGTCATGGGCTCCTGCACCGCTGGCGGCGCTTATGTGCCGGCGATGGCCGACGAAGCGATCATGGTCCGCGAGCAAGCGACGATTTTCCTCGCCGGCCCGCCGCTGGTGAAAGCCGCGACCGGTGAAGTGGTCAGCGCCGAAGACCTTGGCGGGGCCGATGTGCACTGCAAAATTTCCGGCGTGGCCGACCACTATGCCGAGAGCGATGAACACGCCCTGGCCATTGCCCGACGCAGCATCGCCAACCTCAATTGGCGCAAGCTTGGTGAAGTGCAGCAACGCACGCCAATCGCCCCGCTCTACAGCAGCGACGAGTTGTACGGCGTGGTGTCGGCCGATGCCAAGCAGCCGTTTGACGTGCGTGAAGTGATTTCACGGTTGGTGGATGGCTCGGTGTTCGACGAGTTCAAGGCCTTGTTCGGGACCACGCTGGTATGTGGCTTTTCCTACCTGCACGGTTACCCGATCGCGATCCTGGCCAACAATGGCATCCTCTTCGCCGAAGCGGCGCAGAAAGGCGCGCACTTTATCGAGCTGGCCTGTCAGCGCGGCATCCCGTTGCTGTTCCTGCAAAACATCACCGGCTTCATGGTCGGCCAGAAATACGAGGCCGGCGGCATCGCCAAGCACGGCGCAAAACTGGTGACCGCCGTGGCGTGCGCCAAAGTGCCGAAGTTCACCGTGATCATCGGCGGCAGTTTCGGTGCCGGTAACTACGGCATGTGCGGTCGCGCCTACGATCCGCGCTTCCTGTGGATGTGGCCGAATGCGCGGATTGGCGTGATGGGTGCCGAACAGGCGGCCGGCGTACTGGTACAGGTCAAGCGCGAGCAGGCCGAGCGAAGTGGCCAGGGTTTCAGCGCCGAGCAGGAAGCCGAGATCAAGCAACCGATCCTCGACCAGTATGAGGAACAGGGCCACCCTTATTACTCCAGCGCTCGCTTGTGGGACGACGGCGTCATTGACCCGGCACAAACCCGCGATGTCCTGGGTCTGGCCTTGTCGGCGTCGCTGAATGCGCCAATCGAACCGAGCCGCTTCGGCGTGTTCCGGATGTGATCCGACCTTTGTAGGAGCGAGCTCGCTCGCGATGGACGTTAACGATGATGCGGGCTTTCTGAATGAACGCGCCGCCCTTTAGTTCATCGCGAGCGAGCTCGCTCCTACACAGAATAGAGATGTGGAGACGGACAATATGAGCGACTTCAACACCCTCGAACTGCTGAGCGATCCAAGAGGTTTCGCGACCCTGTGGCTCAGCCGCGAAGAAAAGAACAACGCGTTCAACGCCCAAATGATCCGCGAACTGATCCTCGCCCTGGACCAGGTGTCGAGCGATGCCAGCCTGCGTTTCCTGCTGGTACGCGGCCGTGGCAAGCATTTCAGCGCTGGCGCTGACCTTGCGTGGATGCAGCAATCGGCTGAACTCGATTACCACACCAACCTCGACGACGCCCGGGAACTGGCGGAGCTGATGTACAACCTGGCCAAACTGAAAATCCCGACCCTGGCCGTGGTGCAAGGAGCGGCCTTTGGCGGTGCGTTGGGCTTGATCAGTTGCTGTGACATGGCCATCGGCGTCGATGACGCGCAGTTCTGCCTGTCGGAAGTGCGCATCGGATTGGCTCCGGCCGTGATCAGCCCGTTCGTGGTGCAAGCCATCGGCGAACGCGCCACCCGGCGCTATGCCTTGACCGCTGAACGCTTCGGCGGGCAACGGGCACGGGAACTGGGTCTGTTGTCGGAGAGCTATCCATCCTCTGAACTGGAACAGCGAGTCGAACAATGGATCGATAATCTGCTGCTCAATAGCCCGGCGGCCATGCGTGCCAGCAAAGACTTGTTGCGTGAAGTCGGCGACGGCTCATTGACCCCGGCATTGCGCCGCTACACCGAAAACGCCATTGCCCGCATCCGCGTCAGCCCCGAAGGCCAGGAAGGCCTGCGCGCCTTTCTGCAAAAACGCCCGCCGAGCTGGCAAGCCGAAATCACTCCCAAGGAGCCGCGTTGATGAGCGCACCTGTCCTCACCACCCTGCTGGTGGCCAACCGCGGCGAAATCGCTTGCCGGGTGATGCGCACCGCCAAGGCCCTGGGCCTGACCACCGTGGCCGTGCACAGCGCAACCGATCGTGATGCCAGGCACAGCCGCGAAGCCGATATCCGCGTCGACCTCGGTGGCAGCAAAGCCGCTGACAGCTATTTGCAAATCGACAAACTGATCGCCGCCGCCAAAGCCAGCGGCGCCCAGGCGATCCATCCCGGTTATGGCTTTCTTTCGGAGAACGCCGGATTCGCCCGCGCCATTGAAAACGCTGGCCTGATTTTCCTCGGCCCACCCGCCTCGGCCATTGACGCCATGGGCAGTAAGTCCGCGGCCAAAGCCCTGATGGAAACCGCCGGCGTGCCGCTGGTGCCGGGCTATCACGGCGAAGCGCAAGACCTCGACACCTTCCGCGATGCTTGCGAACGCATCGGCTACCCGGTGCTGCTCAAGGCTACGGCTGGCGGCGGCGGTAAGGGCATGAAAGTGGTCGAGGAAGTCGGCCAACTCGCCGAAGCCCTGGCCTCGGCCCAGCGCGAAGCCCTGTCTTCGTTCGGCGATTCGCGGATGCTGGTGGAAAAATACCTGCTCAAACCACGCCATGTGGAAATCCAGGTGTTTGCCGATCAACACGGCAATTGCCTGTACCTCAACGAACGCGACTGCTCGATTCAGCGCCGGCACCAGAAAGTCGTCGAAGAAGCACCCGCCCCCGGCCTGAGCCCTGAACTGCGTCGTGCCATGGGCGAAGCCGCCGTGCGTTCGGCGCAAGCCATCGGGTACGTCGGTGCCGGCACCGTGGAGTTTTGCTGGACGCTCGTGGCGAGTTCTTCTTCATGGAGATGAACACGCGCTTGCAGGTCGAACACCCGGTCACCGAAGCCATCACCGGCCTCGACCTGGTGGCGTGGCAGATTCGTGTGGCCCGTGGCGAAGCATTGCCGATGACCCAGGCTCAGGTGCCGCTGATCGGCCATGCGATTGAAGTACGGCTGTATGCCGAAGATCCGGGCAATGACTTCCTGCCGGCTACCGGTCGCCTGGAGCTTTATCGCGAGTCCGCGCCGGGCGAAGGTCGTCGGGTAGACAGCGGTGTCGAAGAAGGCGATGAGATTTCGCCATTCTATGACCCGATGCTCGGCAAACTGATTGCCTGGGGCGAGGATCGTGAGCAGGCGCGTTTGCGGTTGCTGAGCATGCTCGATGAGTTCGCCATCGGTGGCCTCAAGACCAATATCAGCTTCCTGCGCCGGATCATCGGCCATCCGGCATTTGCCGCCGCCGAACTGGATACCGGGTTTATCCCGCGCTATCAGGAACAACTGCTGCCGGCCCCTTCCGAGCTCAGCGATGAATTCTGGCAAGCCGCCGCCCAAGCGTTTGTGCAGAGCCAGCAAAGTACACCACGTAGCGATGACCTGAGTTCGCCGTGGGCCATCGGCAACGGTTTGCGCGTCGGATTGCCATCGGAAATAACCCTGCACCTGAGTTGTGAAGGCCAGGACCGCGCATTGACGTTGGGCGCCCCCAATACCCACAGCGCAAAACTCAAGGGCGAACAGTTGCTGACCGAACACGACGGCATGCGCCGCCAGCACCGGGCGATTCGCCGTGGCGACTTCGTTTACTTGCAATGGGAAGGTGAGCTGCGCCGCATCGAGTCCTACGACCCGATCAGTGCCGTGGAAGCCAGTCACAGCCATCACGGCGGACTGACCGCGCCCATGAACGGCAGCATCGTGCGGGTGCTGGTGGAAACCGGGCAATCGGTCGAAGCCGGAGCGCAACTGGTGGTGCTGGAAGCGATGAAGATGGAGCACAGCATTCGCGCGCCCCACGCCGGGGTGATCAAGGCGCTGTATTGCCAGGAAGGCGAGATGGTCAGCGAAGGCAGTGCGCTGGTCGAGCTGGAAGAGGCTTGAAATGAAGATCGGTCCTACGCCCCCTCCCCAGGACCGATCTGATTAGAATTTGGCTGTCGCCTGAACCACCACGCCGATAATTCGGCACTCTTGAGTGTAAAGGGCTTTCGGATACGTCGGATTGAGCGGGACCAGGTAACGCTGCCCGCCCTCTTCGATCAACTTGCGGAATATCGCCTCGCTGCTGTCCGGCCATTGCGCGATGACCAATTTGCCAGGCTCGGCTTCTACGTCCGGGTCCACCAGAATCAACATGCCCTCGGCGATGCTCAGACCACTCGGTGCAGTCATCGCGTCCCCCACGACCGTCAGCCAGAAGGCTGCGCCCTGAGCGTGATAATCGGACAGTTCGAAGCGGTACGGTGCCTGTTCGCCATCGCGGACTTCTCCTGTTTCCCGCCAGTCGCTGACCGGGTAGCGGAAGTACGGGTTGTACTTCTGCGTCAGGGAAATTTCGTCGCCTGGCGCGTCTTCAGGCTCGCGAATCACCAGTGCCACCTCGAGAAAATCCATTCCAAGCGCCTTCAACACACGGTTCATGTTGTCGACGCCAGGTTCGCGACGCTTATTCAGCCAATGGCCAACGCCACCCTGGGACATCCCGAGGCGCTCGGCGAGTATCTCTTGAGTGATTTTGAGTTCACTCATCTTGGCCTTGACCAATTCAATCCATTTATCCATGTGCGGCACGATACGTGGACGTCTCCAGCCATCAAAACACAAAATGTAGTATTTAATTTATGGTCACAAATACAGATTGTACTAGGCGACGAGTACCATTAAAAGTTGAAACAGAATCATCAAAAACTGAATCGCTTCGAAGTTTTTAAGCCCTACTACATCTGATGCTTCCAATTACGACAGGCAACTATGGCCGATTCTGTTGAAAAAGTCGGCCATGGTTTCCATTGAAGAAAAGTAGGCGCTTTAGATTCAAATTTTTACGTTTAGCAGAGGGTTCCTGGCTCAGATTTCGCGTAGCTGCGCGCAAAATAGCCGTTTCTAGCAGTCAGTAGACGGGCAGTCTGAAAGGACCGACGTTGAACAAAATCGACCCAATATGCCGGTGACGACATGTAGAACTCGGCCAGATGTGGTCACTCCTCGAATCAACAGCTGCGGGCGTGGTGCGGGAGCCGATGGATGACACGGGGGCTGAAAACAAGCTTTGGGGCGAGAGTTGCAAGTATTTAGCGCGTTTCACACAGCCTGGACCCATTGCAGTCGGTCCTCTTGCATGCCTCATGCATGCCCACTGAAAACTATTGTCAGAAAATTTAGCACCGTAAATGGAGCTGTAATCAGTTTCAAGGGCGCATCAGTTTGTTTCAATCGAAGTGATGACCAGCGTGTTGCCGCTGACCAAAACACTTCCGCGAGTAAGTACCGAAATTAGCCTTCATGTCAAAAATTGAGACAGCCATCGCTGGAAGAATGGTATGGACAAGTTGTAGAGAACCTCGACCAATTGAATAAGGATATACAAACGATGAAACACGATCAGCAGATCGAGGCGTTTCTCGATGTTCTGGGGTGCCAGTCATATGCGAAAGACACAAGCGATACTTGCCCAGGCGCGTAGGACAGCTACCGTTGCCGATTATGAAAAAGCCACTCAAAAATTCAATGCTGAAGCCCGCAAGGTCTGGATGATGTTTCTGATCCCCTCCGTGATCACTGGTGTGCTGGCTGCCATCATGCTAGTAGGGTTCTTTTCCAAGGAGCTGGTCTGCACTGCTCGGGTATGTAACTAGCCCGCTAATCAGTCACCACGGTGCTGGTGTTTCTCTTGATACCGAATGCTGGTGCATTTTGGATAAGTTGCGCAGCGGTAGATTGTTCTTCCGATCCCGTAGCGTTGCGGGCGCTTCACCATAGTGACGCCGCAGTCCGGGCATAGGTGCGGCTCGCCACTGACGCCTGTTGGTGGGGGCTGGTCGCTGGTGGATTTCGCCCCGAGCAGCCTAGCGAAAAAACTGTACGCCAGTGCCAGTGCAACGAGCCCGCCGATAACCAGAAGGGCTGTATCAGTGGGGGCGCCTCCATGTCCTCGCACACCTCTGGCAGACGCTTCTACTATGGATAGCATGGTGACGAAAGCTGTCAGCACCGTTCTTTTGCTCATTGTCCCCCCAGAACTCTGTCCGCTTTAATCGCCCCGATGCTGCAGCACCAGCTTGGCCAGGCCCTGCCGGATGTGCCCCTCGTTCTCACCTATCGCTTGCAGGGCGCCACGGACGCTCTCGCCGGCCTCTATGTGGCCCTGCTGTTCGACCAGCAGCGTCAGCTCCATGATCGCAGCTTCCAGCGCCAGCTGGTTGTTGTAGATGCGTTCGAGGGTGTCAGGCAGAGAGTATTCGAGTGCGGGCATGGCTTCGACTCCATTCGAGGAAACCGGAAGCGTAGCAGCGGTGCGCGAGGGGAGCTAGGCGCAAACGGCAGGCAAGGGCGCCACGGAGAGCGCCCTTTGTTTTTAAGACATATCTTGATGCATGTGATCCGCGGTTGGCTCGCCGAAGGTCCGAACCATGAAGCGGTTAAATGACTTCACAAGATCCTCCAGCCACACCTCGATAAAACGCATCTCATTCAAGCGGCCTCTCGGCACATGCACAGTATTTACGGTTAGATGCTCCGCGCCAATCATGCCGAAAGCCGCAGCGACAGGGAAGTGGTGAGCAAACGAGTTTCGGATGTCAGTGAGCACCTTGAAAAAAACCGGGTCTTCCTCTCGCATATTTATCAAATGCGTTTTGGTCAGTCCAGCTGGTAGTTTGTCGATGTCCTGCATTTCACACACCCTAATGATGCGCTCGTCAGCAAATTGCAGACCTCCGCCCTCAAGAAGAATCCATTCATTCATGAAAACCTCATCGATAACCCGTTTCATTTGAAATACCAGATTTTCGGTGGCGAGCTTTTCGTAGAAGTTGACGTTGGGGTCAATCAAATCAAAGCGGCGGCTGTAGAGGTAAATAATCTCTTCGACTCGCGTCTGCATGTAGGCCAGCCGACCGGAAAGTGCCATTGCGAAAATAAATGGTTCCATCACTCTAGGGATGCCTGGGTACTTTAGGAGTCCGCCAAATGGGTGATATTGGATGATGCTGAACTCTCCAGTCACGGGGTTGCCAAGCTCTGGTTGGTCACGGTGCTCAGGTGGTTGCCAGAAATCTCTGGCGGCCATCATCCAGCCTATTTCTTCGCTGACAAACACAGCTATTTGCTCGCCCTCGGTTTCGAATGAAGGCGGTGCTTGTAACGTAGCAGAGCCAGGTATTAGTGATTCACCTGTGATTGCGCAGATGTCTGCATCAGTAACACCACGGTAGAATTTATCGGTTCGATCGAAGTGATAAACAAGAGTCGTCATTGGGAATTAGCCGTCCTAGCATTCAGTCTCCGGCATAGTAATCCGCCGACCACCAGCACAACGAGCGCGAGCTGCATGCCGCGCCCGATCCATTCGAACCAATCAATTTTCATGATCGGACACCTCGGCTTTCGGGCCGTCGTCGGCCTGCACGGTGAACAGTCGAACGCCTGTGTTCAGGTGCTCAACACGCTGCGCGGGTGTGGCTGCTTTCCACTGCTCGGCATTGCGGTGCAGGTAAACCCGTAGGACCGGGGTTCTCTCCGCCATCTTGAGGGTTTTCCCTGCCAATTGCCTTCGAGCATTACAATGAGCAGCATCCGCACAGCGCGCTGAACTATCGCTCACCTAGGGAATTCAGGCGTTTGGCAGCGGCATCAATTTAACGGGGAGTTGGTGTCCGGTTTTATAGGGGCAAGTCCATGTTCCAGGTAGCCACTCTCGTGGCTTGCGATCAATTGAACGACACTTACCCATAACCATGAAGGTAAAACGCTAGAATCGTTTATCGTTGGCGATGAGAAGGATGTTGAGGCATATCCTGACTTTCTTATGACTTCCGCCCATAAGTTAAAAGGGCTGGAATCCCCTGATTTCATTCTGCACGAAGACTTCCCAGATGTTCTTGATCCACAAATGCCGTCTTCTAAGCAGGAGGACGAACTAAACTTTTTTTATGTAGCTGTGACCCGTACGATGCGAAATCTAGTGCTCAGCGCGACAGTTAAGCTTGTATTAAAAAATGCATATGAAAAGCAAAAGAAGTTGGCCGGGTAAGGAAAGCTAAGATTGGATTGCCAACGGCGGTTTCTTGCTCAGCTCTTGATCTCTCAAGCCAATATGTGAAAATTAACAACTTTTACGAATCGAAGGGATGCGATCATGACACTGAGAAAGCTTTTTTCGTTGAGCGTACTTTCGATGACGCTTGTAGGTTGCGCATCTATGCCGCATGAAGAAGCTCCCTCTCGCGCAATGCAGATCACGAATGAGGCGGGGATTCAGGGGGTGCGTGACGTGTCTTATAAGAAGGTTCAACAAGGTGATGGTCGCAACCAAGTCGCGTCTAAAACACGAGTGTTTGACAGCGCGCTCGATTATTACGCCATCGGTTGGGCAGGCGGGATTTCCGGTCTGATTGGTCCAGCCGTTTCCGGTCGTTATGGCCAGTTCGTAGCCTGGGTCCCCGAGTCTGAGGCATCCAGTGGTGAAGAAGCGGTCGCAAAGACCAAAGCTCTACTGGAAAATCGCGCCTTCTGGCCAGAACTTGAGAACAACCTAAAGCACAAGTGGAATTGGCAAGCACAGCCAAGACGGATGCCTTATGGCGATAATCAGATGAACACATTGTTAAACCCGGTAAAGTCTTTTGTCTTCACTCCCCCGCCGTTGGTTGACGCTCCGGCATTTGTGGGTGGCAAGGCGTATGGCCCAATCTATTTTTTGGCACCGAACATCCCCGACTGGAACAAAAAGAAAACAAACATCGAAAATTTTTCAAGAATTTCAAGCGCCCTTCCCGACTGGATCTATCTGTACCAGCCCGTACTGGAATCTGATAAGTTAGTTCCAGCAATGTATAACAAGGGAGAAATACTTGTGTTCGTAACGCAGCCGAAGTAGTTACAAAGCGGCGGTCCACACGCGTTCACCACCCAACAGCAGAATTGAGGCCACTTTATAGCTATTTGCCTGAAGTGGCCTTTGGGCTTCTGAATTCCAAATGGAAAGGCGTGTTTACAGCTTAGCAGAGGTCAAGGGGTAAGCGTCCGCCCAACTTACCTTGTGTACGTCAGGAAGGCATCCACTGATGCGGCAGCAGTTGGTCGATATCGCTTGTCCGCTGCGTCGGCATCATCGCCTATGTGCCCAATCCGATGACCTCTGGAGCCAAAACATAACGAACGTGGTCAGGACACTACCAGCGTCGTTTTGATATTTCACTACAATTTTGGATAAACGTGTTCGATCAGCAAAGCATCAGGGAGAACGTTGGATACGTGCGTCCTTTAACCGATTGCAGCAGGGTTCAGGCTTGCAAGCGATCAGTTGGCCACAGAGATGAAAAGAAAAGATGTGACTCGCAGGCCAAGCGAGCCGGACTCGTCGATTTATGGTGAGATGCGACCAGCATCATCCGGCCTAGCTTCCTGCAGCAGAAAACAAGGTTTTAGCCGGGCCTCGTTGGCCCGAAGGCGCGACGAATAAACGTCTCCGAGACGATCACGCGAGCTTTATGGCTCCGCCCTGAATATCGTCACGCGCCATTCGCAAATCATGGGCGTCCTGGTTGAGCCTGTGAATCATGTTAAGCAACCGTTGACGAAGCACCTCGTCTTGAAGCTGCTCTGCTGCGCGCATCACATCGAGCGCCGCTACCTCATTATTTGTTGCAACGGAGTCGAGCAGCTTGCGCATGCTTCTTGATGGCCGATTCATCTCCAATCCCTTAGGTTTCGATGGCGCGAATCATATGGCTGAAATGTTTCGTCAGTGTTTCAGCAGCAAAAACGGATGTTTAGTCGCCGGTGCTGGCTCATTTGGCGCGCTCAGGAGGGGACGGCCTTAAGAGCCGATAAATAGTTAAGCGGCCCGTTCCAAGGCATCCAACAATCCCCAAAAAGCCCCTGATAGCTTATGCCGAGGCGCCAAATGAATGATAGGGACTGAAGCCTCGTGAGATCCGCGCATCTTGACGGAACTGCTTAAGTAAACCGGAAGCAGAGGCAAACTTTCGCCCACTCGCGACGCCTTACTTGGCCATATCAAATGCTCCCTGATTAATACCTGCTCTACGAGCATCCCATTTGAGAACTTCATGTGCCCGTGACTCCTACATCCGCAGCAATTTCGGTCGCTTAATGTCCGCGAATATAGTGTTCCAGTTGTCGGATCAGGTCCGCCTGCTCGACGATGGCTTCTTTCACCAGATCACCAATCGACAAGAGGCCAATCAGTTGATTACCTTCCACAACCGGTAAATGGCGCAGATGACTATCGGTCATGACCGTCATGCAACGCTCTATGCTTTGCTGACTGTCTGCCGTCACGACGGGAGCGCTCATGATGGCCCGGACTGGAGTACCGACCGAAGATCGCCCCTGTAGAACGACCTTGCGGGCATAGTCGCGCTCGCTTATTACGCCAACCACCTGTCCACCCTCTATCACCGGTAGAGCACCTACATTCTTTTCAGCCATCATCTTCAGCGCTTCATACACCATCTGATCCGGCGCGATGCTATGCACCTGCTGGTTTTTTGTGCGGCTGTTTTCATGAACGGCTCCGATGCAAATTACGAATAAAAAGAGCAAAAAAAAGCCTGAAACCATTCGGTTCCAAGCGCCTTTGCCTGTTTTTCTGCAGTGTTAAAGCCAGAGTTCTCTGTCTGAGGCACGAATGCTATTCATGGCCTGTTCGGCCCATCGATCATCATTGACCGAGTGAGGTGCCCAGAGGAATACGCGGTAGGTAAACCTGATTTGATCCTGCAGCCTTTGTGCCAGCCGGGAGCAGAGACACTCCATCCCATGTGGAAGTCCAAGCTCCTGAGCTATAGATGGTTTGACGGTGGCATCGATCCAACCGAGGTTCAGCGGGTCGAGCAGACGTCCCACTAAAGCGAATCGCCGAGGTCAACAAACGGATGAGGTTGAGCTATGGGAGGCGAAAGTCCATCGCGCTGCTTTCGACTGGTGCACGTTCTTATGCACGGAGCTTTACAACAGTGCATGTCCTAGTTGACGCCTTGGTTTTAATGACGGGCAAACGAAGTGTTGAACATGCAGCCCACACTCATATACAAATCCCCCTTCGACAATCACCAAATCGTGAGCCAGGCCTTGCCTGAAGGGTCGAGCCCAAATGACGGCTGCTTCCTTTATCAACCTCGTAACTGAGCTATGAGCATGCCAGTGACTTGAACCGATTGGACACAATCTCCCTCTCACCGCTGATGATGTCTACCAGGTACTGAAGGACGTCGTGCTTGGGCAGGCTCCTCCTCATTCGGGCGGACGCATCGATGCTCATTTGGTTGCAATTGAAACCATAGCAATCCTCTACCACCATAGGAATAAAATTCCGAAACGTTCCCCGCAAAATGACAGGAGTTGTCTAGTCTGGAGTTAGACCATAAACCGGTTCCGAGCAGGAGTTTTTCAAATGCCTATTAAAGGGTTCGACGCACTCACTCAAAGACTTAAACAATTAGCTGAAGACGCAGAGGCTTTTGACGGAACGCAGTCCGTGCCTCTCTCGGAAGCCCTTACGCATAGCTTTCTCTCGGAGCACAGTCGTTTTACCAGCGCCGATGATTTTCTCGCAACCGGTGGTTTTGAACTCGAATCGGTCGATGACTTTAAAGCTATGCCCGAGGAAATGCTGGACGCTTATGTCCAATCGGAAACCTCTTTTTCTTCTTGGAAGGAGATGTTAGGTGCTGCAATGCAGCTTTGGACGAAGAAACGACTTGGGCTTTTGTAGCGATCGCGCTGTCCTCTTCTAAAACGAACTCACTTAAGCTTGGGAAAGCGGACAGTCTGGCAAAATGAGGTAGCCGCAATGCGCTTCCTTGAAGCAGTCACGGAAGGCAAAACTGTGGAGCGACTCGCCCAAAGGTAATCACGTAAAAACGTGAGCTCGAGCCGGGGCCCTTGAAGTTTGGTAGCGCTACGGCCAAAACAATCCGAGCGTTAGTGGGCTAGAAACACATCTCGGTATGATTTTCTCACAGAGGCTATAGGCCTCTACGGATGAGCTACCATAGCGTGACCGTGTTTTTTTCAGGAGAAGATTATGCATCGATTGGTGAAGCCGTCGGATTATGTTCTTCAGACTGTAATGGACAAAGCGGTTTACATCCTTCCTTGGGAACGACGACATTGTCCGGGAAATCCTACGGATGAACCCGAAAAAGGCGCCCTGCTCTATAACAAATACATCCGGAATTTCGTACATGGTTTAACACAGCGAACACCAGGCGAACGACTAAATGAAATTGCGCAATCGTGTCTGACGTTAACCGGAGAGCCCGCTAAGGCGTTGGCAGATGATTTGTCTGCGGCCTACCTGGGCCGATACAGCTTTGCGCTCGCTGACATTTCAAAATACGATGCTGACTCGAAAGAGTTTCGAGGCGAATTAGCGATTTGCTCTGACGAAATTAAAAAGCTGCCAGCGAATATCGTGATGGCTTTGCGAGCACGAGCTGCAGGTCTCTTGTTACGCTGACGTCTGGGATATCTTACATCGGGGACAGGACTACGATTAGTTAGGTCTTTACCTGCTCCCCCTCATGCGCCGCCCCTTGTTGGCCTGTTAGCTCTGATGCTCCGAGTCCATCATTTGCCATGGCACTTACGCACAGCTCGTTTTGCGCGCCGCCATATCAATCCTGAGTCTGCCGATCAAATTTGAAATTGCCCGACTAGACGTGAGATCCGATGCCAACACGTCGGGGACAAACAGTTCTACACGGCCAGAAACAGGCTCAACCATCTTGATCAAAATTGACCCTTTGGGGTTCACGGAGCACGTGCAGGAGCGAGGTAATAACGCGCTCTCAATAATATGTCGGAGCTCAAGAGCGGAAATCATAAGGTTCGTCCGAATGAGAAATTTCTTCTCATTCTTGACTATGAAACCAAGTAGTCAAGAAACGCACCGAAGCTGATTCACGACCAATTGTTTCCCCTACCCCTGGCATCGAGCTGTCGCAGTAGATCCTCTTGCTTTGTGTACTGCATCTCCCCAGTTCGATGGTGTGGGTGCAATGGCGCAGGACATCGGTCGTGAAGAAGTGCGAGCAATCTTGGTAGATACAGTCCCCCGCGTGTTTATTGATCGCGTCGCTCAGAGTTGCTCGACGAGGCTCGAAAGACATTCGCCTCATTCGGCCTCGGTGAACGCTACATCATTGAGTCGGGCGGCAAGTGTTATCTGATCAGCTGGATAGATGATCATGACAATGATCACTGCGCCTGTTGCTCACCGGGTGGGGGGATGGAAGTCACGACGCGCTGTCATAAATTGTCGCAGCTCAGCCTTGCATAATTGTTGAAATCATGGAGTCATATCGGTACTCCTAGGACACTAATTTTTTGCAGGGAATGCACCATGCACGCAAGATTCAGGGTCATCGAGACCACCAGACGGGACGATGGCATTAAGCAATATCGGGTTGTAGATCTCGTTGAGGGTGGCTCAGTTAGCAATCATGGTGTGTTCAAGGTCAGGGTGGAGGCAGACGATGTTTGTTCGCTCCTGAACGCTGAACATCCACGTCAGATTGGCGTAGGTCGTGCGCTGGGCCTATGATCCACTGGTTCAGCAATGCCAGGCGCCGGATATCTTTGTAAGACTGCTGAATGCCTATAGCGTTCATGGACTCCCGCTCCGAAGTACGTTTTGAAGGCGCTACAGGTTAAGCCGCTGACACTCAGCCTCGGCTTCTTCTCTGTTTTGATAGGTAGTCTTTAGGCGATGCTTTTCCTCATTATCGTAGAGGTTGAAGCCTATTGGAGCGGTCTGAGAGTAGAAGCGCGATCCGTCACGCATGGATCCTGTTTCTGTAGGGATTGCAGGCACAATTACAAATCTCGAAATCATCTTCATGCCCTCTCCTGAAACCTTACTATTCGCGGCTACACGGCATCGCAGTAAGCGATCTTCATTTTTCCGATAACCAACACGAGGCCTAGGAACGGTTCGCATCTTTTGTAGAAGCGCAGCTGAAAAAAGCGCGGATCAGCTAACGTTGCACAGAACGTTCGTGGTGCATTAGTGACCATCAGCAGGAACGAAGAGTTCATCAAATTGACTCTCGCGGTGCTTATGGCGGCGGGATAAGCCGCATTCAAGGATATGGCGCAACTCGAGTGTCAAACTTTTGGTGGGACATCCTAAGGGCAAGTGCTCATTCAGTCTCGCCATTAAATAATACTCGATGGACTTGCCCCTTAAAAACCGGACACCAACTCCCCGTTAAATTGATGCCACTGCCAAGCGCCTGAACTCCTTCGGTGAACGGTAGTTCAAGGCGCTGTGCGGATGCTGCTCGTTGTAATGCTCGAAGGCAATGGCCAGGTTGCGCAGCGCCGTTTCTCTATCCGGCTTGGGCATGTGCGCCACGTAATCCCGCTTGATCGTCTTCACGAAGCTCTCTGCCATGCCGTTACTCTGTGGGCTGCGCACCGGTGTGGTCACCGGCTGCAAGCCGATCTGTCGAGCAAACAGGCGCGTCTGTTCGGCGGTGTAGGCCGAACCGTTATCGCTGAGCCACTGCACCGGCGTTGCAGGCAGTTGATCACCGAAGCGCTTCTCCACGCTTTCCAACATCAAGTCGCGGATGTCATCGCCGCTGTACCCGGTTGGGCTCGCGACCCAGCCGATGGCTTCGCGATCACAGCAGTCCAGGGCGAAGGTCACGCTCAGTTTGGCGCCGTCCTCGCAACGGAATTCAAAGCCGTCCGAGCACCAACGCGTATCGCTGGTTTGCACCGCAATACGGCCTTCGTGCCGACGCGGCACGCCGGGTTGTTTTGATCCGGCGCTCAAGCAGCAGGTTGTGATCACGCATCACCCGGTAAACGCGCTTCACGTTGATCGCGGGTAGCAACTGGGTTTCACGGGCGCGACGCAGCAATCCCCAGACTCGACGGTAGCCATAGCTGGGCAGTTCGCTGACCTGTTGCTGGATTTCGGCCACCAACTCAGCGTCGTTCACAGGCCTGCTTCGCCGTGTCTTGGGCGATACCGATTGCTTGATTCGAACCGTTAATTGCGAGCGCGCCACACCGAGACATTCGCTGACCAGCTTCACTGGTCGTCCCCCGGCAACAAGGGTGAGTGCGCAATCCATTTTCGCGACCGGGCGATCTCCACGGCTTCTTTGAGGATTTCCGCTTCCATCGTTTTCTTGCCCAACATCCGTTGCAGTTCACGGATCTGCTTGAGCGCATCGCTCAGCTCGGAGGCCGGCACCACGGCTTCGCCCGCGCTGACCGCCGACAGGCTGCCGTCCTGATACAGCTTGCGCCACAGGAATAATTGGTTGGCATTGATACCGTTGCGCCGAGCGACGACCGACACACTTTGCCCTGGCTCAAGGCTCTCGCGAACCATGGCCAACTTTTGCTCTGGGCTCCAGCGGCGCCGCCGCTCCTGGCCCAAAAGCTCCCCACTCTTATCGTTGCTGTTAGTCATAAACATAACCGTTTGCCTATCCCTTATCGTAAGGGGGAAACGGTGTCCTGTCTTTCATGGGGCTCGTTCACTCGACAAGGAGCGTGCTGAAGCATTCACAACCAGTTCTTTCTAACCCGAAGCAAGCCCGCTTCGTAACAGGCACCGGTGGAGGGTGGCGGATCTTTCACTTTCTAGCTAAGCGTCAGATGTGCTTGGAGACAATCGACGATGATGTCGTGGCATGGCAAGTCTTGATCGAGACAGCGTCGCGCTATTCGCACAGCCCTACCCTGGCAGGCACGTTGCACGTGACGACCCGCGCTGTGGGACTCGACCTCCGTTTTTTTACGAGCTATGAGATGCCAACGCCTGCGCTTGCCATAACGTCTTGAACGGCCCATCGCGCTTGAGTAAATCTTCAGGAATACCGTCCTCGACGATCTGCCCTTCGTGAAGAACGATGATGCGGTCAAAACTCACCACGGTTGAAAGACGGTGAGCAATCGCGACCACCGTCCGCCCGCGCATCAATGCCGTCAATGCAGTCCGGATGACCGACTCTGTTTGGGAATCCAGCGCTGACGTCGCTTCGTCCAACACCAGAATCGGTGCGTTTTTAAGAAAGGCCCGAGCCAGGCCGAGACGTTGACGCTGACCACCGGAAAGCCGCGCGCCACGCTCACCAATCAATGTTCCGTATCCATGGGGCAAGGCACGAATAAACACATCGCAATAGGCTTGCCGGGCTGCGCCGAAGACATCGTGGTCAGCGGCTTGTGGTTGACCATAGGCGATGTTCTCGAAAATGCTGCGATTGAACAGCGCCGCTTCCTGCGGAACGACGGCAATTTGCCGTCGGAGGCTGTCCTGGCTGACCGAGCGAATGTCGCGGTCGTCAATCAGGATGATTCCACTGCGCACATCATCCAGGCGTTGCAGCAAATGGATCAATGTCGATTTGCCTGCGCCGGATGCTCCGACCACCCCAACGGTTTGGCCCGCCGGGATGTCCAGAAACAAGTGCTTGAACACGTCGCGGCCATCGGAATAGCTGTAACTGACATCGATGAATTTGATACTCCCGCGCGGGGCCTGCATTTCTTCCGGCGTGTCGGACAAGGCATGAGGCTGAACGATGATGCGTAATGTCTCGGCGATATCCCCTAGTTGCTGCGAGGTGTCGACCAGCGCCAGTGCCAGATCCCGAGAGCCATGCAAAATGCGGAAAGTAAGTGCGCTGATCATCACCACATCACCGGCGGTGATGCCTGTGTC
Source organism: Pseudomonas sp. ERMR1:02 (assembly GCF_002277815.1). Classification (GTDB taxonomy): domain Bacteria; phylum Pseudomonadota; class Gammaproteobacteria; order Pseudomonadales; family Pseudomonadaceae; genus Aquipseudomonas. The sequence continues at coordinate 22,660 of NZ_NKJI01000015.1, read as the reverse complement.
GCGCCAGAGGCTAATCGCCCAGATGAGCATGCCGCCAGCCATGAATGATAGAAAAATATCGTGCAACAGACGGGCTTTTTCCAGATAGATCCAGCTGCGACGCTGGGCTCTAGCTTCGACGCCGATGGCGCGCTCAAGCCTCTGACGCTCCCGGTTACGAGCGGAGAATGCCTTGATCGTCCAGACGTTGGAGACCAAATCGACAATCTCTCCCCCGACCCGCGCCGATTGCGAAGCAAAGTCGATATGCCGCGCGCGCCCACGGATACCAAAAAAGGTAATCATCAGGCCTACAACAATCACGCATGCGATCAACGCGCCAGCCATGCCGATGCTTACCGTACACAGCACGATCACTGCACCGAGGAAATCGACACATGGCGGGATAATCTTCCACGCCAACCCACCGTAGATCGAACCTGCCGCCGCACCCGCCGATGAGATTCTATTAGCCAGTGCGCCGGCGAAATGCTGGGAAAAATAGCGCATGGGGTGGCCCGTGAGATGGCTGAATAGATCTACACGCAGATCAGCGCAACTAGCGACCACTGTACGACATCCCAGCCAGCCGCCTAGCCGCCAGAAGATGTTTTCCAGGACAATCAAACCGATGAATAGACTGAAAGGCCACCAGAGATGAGCGCTGGCCCGGTCACCCAGAGTCATCACATCCACCAGCAATTTCATGCCGTATTGCACGGCCACTGCGCAGCTGGCTGCACCAACCACCAGAAACAGCATCACGGAGAAATGCCAGGGACGCCGACGAACATAGCGCCAGAGAAACGCAACTGGCTGATCGGCTAGCGGCTCCTCTTCGATCACGTCTTCACGTTCCATGGGAATCCGTACCAAATGCAGTTTGCGCTCCGGGTCTACTGAAGCGTTGCGTCAGCACATGCATGGCCACACGCAGCGGATGGCACGGCGCACGTAGCCCTTCGCCGTCGGAATAGCCGAATAGTCCGGCGGGACAATAGCGGTCATCATCCCAACCCGGATAGTCGAGTATGGGATACCAACAGATACCCTCGATCGGCACGCCACGCCGCATCGACTGCTCGACCTGATCGCTGATATAAGCAAGCCACGGTACGCGTTCACCAGCTTCCGCACCGGTTTCCGACAGGAGCATCGGCCGCTCGTAACGCTGGTAAACCTCGCTGAGCATGCCCGCCAACGGGCGGTAGTCACGGGCGCCCCGAGGTATTTTCGGGCCGTTGTGAAACCATTGGTTATGCGGGTAGAAATTAACGCCGACAATGTCCAGATAGGATTCTTGTCCGCCCAGCCCGGCCACTGTCTGCCGGTCAGCAGATCCCATGCGTCGAACTGGGACTGTCGGTAATTTTCGGCGGCATTGACCTGGTCGACACGGTGAGAACCGGCGATGACGTTAATCAATGGTTCGCCCTGAATAAACCGTGCTGACGGTACCTGTTCACGGATGGCCTCTATCGCCGCAATGCTCGCCCGTACCAACTGATGCTTGAGTTCGAGTCCACGTCCCTTGACTGATGGATTGAAATACCCGACCGCCCCACCCGCCCAGCTCCAAAACGAAATTTCATTGAGGGGCGAATAAAATGGATGTTCAATCCCTCCTCTCGGATCAGCCTGGCAACGGCAGCGCAGAACTTTGCGAAACGCTCGACGAACGCCGGCCTCCATATATCAAGATCGTCAGGGTAACCGTAATGGCAAAGATCCAGATCACTTGCAGATCACAGGCCTGCGCGGCGCGCAGCATGGGCAGGAAACTGCTCCAGTCATAATGACCCGGACGCGTCTCGATCAAATGCCAACGTAGTCCATCTCTGATGCTGCGGATGCCCATTGCCGACATCTGCTGATAATCACGGGTCACCCAGCGCTCATGGCCTGTGGCATTTAACAAGTCGAGGCGCCGGCCATCATTGCGTCGGTGCGACGAACACTCAAAACCGGCTAGCAAAAAACTGTCGAAAATATCCTGCCTTTTCATGGCGCCGAAACCGGGCCTGCAGTTTTCACCCTGCTGCCATTGTTCGGCTCGGCTTCCCAGCCCGATACGTGTGCGTCGCTGGCAGCCTCGGCAATACGTTGGTAAAGGGCCAGTGCCTGGCCCACTACCTGATCCATGTTGTAATACTTGTACGTCCCTAATCGGCCAACAAATGTGACATCCGATGTGCTTTCGGCCAGTGTCCGGTAGCGTTTGTACAACTCGGCGTTTTCCGGGCGAGGAACAGGGTAATAGGGATCGCCATCCGAACAGGGAAATTCATAGCTGATGCTGGACAGTGGATGTGTCTGTCCGGTGAGATGCTTGTATTCGGTGATGCGCGTATACGGCACTGCTTCGTCGGGATAATTGACCACCGCCACGGGCTGAAACTGCGGCTGGTTTATTGTCTCGTGCTGAAATCGTAAAGACCGATAAGGAAGTTTGCCAAAGCAGTAATCGAAATACTCATCGATCGGCCCGCTGTAGACCAGGTGACCATAACGCACACAATGACGCACAGCCTTGAAATCGGTCTCTAGCAGAATGTCGATGCGTGGGTGATCGAGCATGCGCTCGAACATGCGTGTATAGCCATCGCGCGGCATCATCTGAAAAGTATCGCTAAAGTAGCGGTCGTCACTGTTGGTTCGGGTCGGCACACGAGAGGTGACGGATTTATCGAGCTCTGACGGATCGAGTCCCCACTGTTTTCTGGTGTAGCCTCGAAAAAACATTTCGTAGAGTTCACGACCCACCTGGCTGACAACAACGTCTTCCGACGTGCGGACAGTGGCCACCGGCTGCGCACGGCTGGCCAGGAAGTCAGCTGCTTGCGGTTCCGTCATGGTCAATCCATACAATGTGTTCAGCGTAGTCAGGTTGATAGGAATGGGTACGCAATGCTCATCGACTTGCGCCAGTACCCGATGCTCGTACGCACGCCACTCAGTGAATCGCGAAAGGTATTGAACAATGCGCTCGGCGTTGGTGTGAAAGATATGTGGGCCATAACGATGAACCCACACACCCGCTTCATCCATATGATCAAAGGCGTTGCCGCCGATATGCTCGCGACGGTCGATCAGCAGCACGCGCTTGTCTAACCCTGCGCTCAGTCGTTCGGCCAACACGCTGCCGGCAAACCCGGCACCGACAATCAGGTAGTCGTAGAAAGGCGAAGCGCTGTCGCTATCCTGGGATGAACCGCCAGTGGCAGTCTCCAATGTTATCTGAGGCATTCGATCTGCTCCTTCATAACGGCGCAGGTTTTGTCCCATGACATCCCGTCAAGCACGGCATCGACACGCCGGGTAAAGGCAGCAGAGTCATGACTGCGATCGAGATTGCCTTGAATGGCGGCAATAAACTCATCGACCGATGCAGCGATCGCCACCACACCTGCGTGGCCATATACACGAACCACATCAACGATGGGCGAAGAAACCACGGGGCACCCGCCCGCCAAATATTCGGGAGTCTTGGTGGGACTTATGAAGCGCGTCGATTCGTTGAGGGCGAAGGGCATCAAGGCGACGTCCCAACCTGCGAGATAAGCAGGCAGCTGTGAATAGTCCTTACAACCCAAGTAGTGGATGTTGGGATAGCGTGGCAGAGCTGCCGGATCGATTTTGACCACAGGGCCGATCAGAACAATTTGCCATTCAGGGCGCTGGCGCGCCACCTCGCTGACCAGCGCTACGTCAAAACGCTCATCGATTACGCCGAAAAATCCAAGACGGGGGTGCGCAATCGCAACCTGATCCAACGGCTGCGGCAGTGGTTGCCGCGCGGCAGCAAAATGGTTGAGGTCAACGCTGCTGGGAACTGCATGCGCGTTGTCATGGAGCTTGCTCTTGGCCTCCCAGAGGCTGAAGCCCCCCGTAAAGACGACGTCAGCCCGATGCATCAATTGTTGCTCCTTCTCCACCAACTCCTTGGGTGCTCCCTTGAACGCGGATAGTTCATCCATGCAATCAAAGATGGTGACTTGTCCTTCAAGGTGCGAGGTGAAGTCCAGACTCATAGGGGTGAAATACCAGAGCAATAATTGCGAGGGCGCATGCATCGCCAGGTATGCATCCAGCAGCTCTCGCTGAGCAGTGATGGTTTGGGTTTGTTCAAGGCCTGCCGGAAGACGAGGCACCAGCACCGTCACGCCCTCCGTGGGTTGGATCTGCTCCAGCCAAGGGTTGTCAATGTCGTCGTGCAATGGCTCCTCAAAAAACAGCACATCATAGTCTTTGGCCAAGCGCGACATCACATGCTGCGGTCTTTGATACACGAAACCCCAGCGCAAATGCGACAGGCACAAGAGCGTAGGACGAACGGATTGAGCGGCTTTTTTGTTAGCGTTCAGAAAGGCGGGCGTCAACTGCGAGTCGGGTTGCTCTACAAGGTTCATGTGCTTTCCCTCGGTCATTATCGGTACGAAATCCAAAGCGCAGTAACAACCTGGCTTCAACACCAATTCATGCTTTCGAAGAGCGACCCGGTGATCCGATACCACGTTCTGCGCGCTTCTAGGGTGTTGGAGGAGCTGTTGCTCAAATCCGTTCAAAGACGTTTGATCCCAAGTCGATGAAGTGCATTACCGGTCGGGTAAATTCCCTGAACTACCCATCGCCTGTGACCCCATAACAAGGAAGCGGCGCAATTTTGCTCGGCTTGGGATGAGGGCGCATCATGATCTTGGTGACCGGAGGTGCGGGGTATATCGGGGCGCATATCTGCGTCGAACTGCTGCGCGATGGTAGCGACGTTTTAATACTGGACAATCTCTGCAACAGCTCGCGAACATCCATCGAGCGGATTACCGTACTGGGAGGTGTTCGTCCAGGCTTCATCACAGGAGATATGCGCAATCGCGCGCTCCTGGATCGTATATTCGATGATTATCCGATTGACGCTGTCGTCCATTGCGCCGGGCTGAAAGCCGTTGGCGAAAGTGTGCGCGAGCCATTGCGATACTTCGAGACAAACGTCAGCGGCAGCGTGAACTTATGCCAAGCGATGGCCGATGCCGGCGTCAACACCTTGTTATTCAGCTCTTCGGCCACTGTTTATGGTGAAAGCGTACAGATGCCAATCGACGAATCTTGCGCCTACGGGCAACCCACCAATCCGTACGGCCATTCCAAACTAATGGCGGAAAATGTCATGACAAGCATCGCCCGATCAGACCCGCGCTGGTCGGTGGGCTTGTTGCGCTATTTCAATCCGATCGGCGCGCATCCTTCCGGGTGGCTGGGTGAAGCGCCCACCACGGCGCCGAACAATCTACTGCCTTATTTGTTGCAAGTGGCTAATAAGGAGCGTGAGGATTTAAATGTTTTCGGTACCGATTATCCGACACCCGACGGCACCGGGGTGCGCGATTACATTCACGTAATGGATCTGGCCGAAGGGCATCTGAAGGCACTGGATTACCTGCAGCGCAAATCGGGCGTGCACATTTGGAACCTGGGGACAGGTCGTGGTTACTCTGTTCTTGAAGTGGTTAGTGCATTCGAGCGTATTTCAGGAGTACCTATAGCGCTAAAAAACAGTCCACGTCGTAGCGGCGACATCGCTCAATGCTGGGCCGATCCGAGTAAGGCAGAGCGTGAGTTAGGTTGGCGCGCAGACAGAAATTTGGACGATATGCTGAGAGACGCATGGCGTTGGCAATGCCAGAATCCCCACGGTTATGAAACGGATAAGCTGGTCAGTTGATCGACTGATGGTTTCTCGCCGCATTCTTGAGCTACTTGGGCAATGTCAATCAATGACCGATAGATATCTGGATCATCTGTTGGGCTGTAAGTGATGCCGCTGACGGTACGCCCGGTTTCTATCAGTTCGAAATGCTGCCCATCAGGTAGTTTCAGCGTTAGCCCTACGCTTAGGGCGATGACTCCAGGTGGACTTAAGGCGAGGTTCGCTCCGTCTGCGTCCCGATAAACCTTACCGTCGTAGGAAGTTTTCGTACCCCCCATCCAATGTGTTGCGTAGTGGAAAATGGATCGCCCGATTGTCCTCCACAAATCTAAGGCGCCACATTTCACGACGTTGTAGGCCGACGCATCGACTTGCTGCCCGAGAGAATTAACCTGAGATAACAACTGCGCCGCGACAGGTAATCGACAAGGGCCCTTCAGCCCGAGGATCGTTTCGCACGCCGCTTTTCCCGTTGATGGAGGACGCTCTGCTACGGATGGCTCAAAAATTTTGAACGACAACCGCACTCTTTTATCTCAATAGTGAGCATGTCACGGCCATTGGCATGCTGTAGCGGTAATCTTTTGCAAATTTTTGCTCGTCAACTTGCTTCAGATAGTCAACTCATCGTTCGCCTGCCGGCGTGCAGTTTTCTTCCCATTTTAAAGTGAGGAATTGCCATGATTTCGAAACGTAGAAATTTTAGCGCTGAGTCCCCCTCGGACTTCTCACGTTTGTTCACGGTCACGGCGGATTCGTTCGAGCGGGACGCTCAGCGTCTGTCGCAACACGTGCTGCTCGCCTTACTACAATTCCCGACTCCGCGCATATAGATAAGGCTCTTGACCATTCAAATAGCGGGATGAGCGGTGTGCCCGCTTCAGAAATCCGAAAAAAAGCCCGCGCATCGCGCGGGCAACAGGAGGTTTGCATGAGCGGCTCGTCTGGCGACGACGGCCTATTATTGAGAGCCAGGGTGGACAGCTGTAGTTCGATTTTTTTACCAAAGCCCGTCGGAAGTGCGCTTCCGACAATTAAGGTTTTCCGTCGCTAGGTGCCCTCGCCTACACCCGCAACCGATTGCGCGTAGAAAACCGTTGCCTTCTCGATGAGCGCTCTTCGTTCTTCAGGACTGATAATTCCGTCTTCTTCAAAATCATCCGCGAGCCGCAACAGCGCTTCATACTGCTCTTCGGCGTCCATCCGAATTTCGGGTTGGTTGAACAATCTTTCCCACGCCTTCAATGCTAGGCTTTTACGATGGTCGTTCATGACAAAGGCCACTCAGGTGTATGCCTCGATAGATACCTGCGGATTTTGTGAAGTTCGAAGAAGAGGACAATCGGTAAAGGAGGTGTTTAACAGGAGCCTACTGCTCATCTATGCCTTTGTGCCGTGCCGTCTCGGTAGCCACACGACGAGCGCGCCCAACTCCCCAAGCTAGGGCCCGCGTCATTGATTCGCCAAGGCGGCATTCACGGATTTCTTCGAAAATGTGCATGCCGCTAGATGCGTAAACTCCGATGAACATTTGAGTGCTACCGGCGCTGGAGAGCCTTACTTGTACATCGATGATCGTTCCATCATCGAGCGTTTCATCATGCGTTCTGCAGTGCAGCGACGGATCTGCCCATGACCAATATCGTTCGCCCCGTTGTCTCATTTCGCGCCTCTACATTTTTGTTAGTCGCTTGAATATAGCCGCGCGAACACTCTTTTGTCGGGCGCCCATCGATCGCTACGACAGTTACCGACGAAGCGTGAGCATCACGAAGCCCATCCAATAGATTCTCTCGTAGGGATGCCATGTCACTGTCCTCATGGGTGAAGGTAATTAATAGAAATTCGACTTTGCAGCGGGTTCAGTCAATTTGACCAAGGCCTTTAATCCGAGCGCGCAGGGATGTGAGCGTTCAGCAGCTCAAATTTCAGCCCATTCCAATATTGCGGATTTGCGCCGCCTCACCTCGCTGTGCCCATACCGTTCGGCTTGAGGCTGGGACACCACTTTCAGAGGCTCCCGTCCGAGACAAGCCTTCATGCTATGTACTTTAGAAATTCGTCCCTTAGGAGAACAAAGTTTTCAGCCCACTCGTTGCGAATGCACAGTCGATCCGGGATCCGCTCTGACGGTACGATTTTTCCACGACACGTCGAATCAAGAAATTCTTGTCGTCACCGATATTCGTTAGCTCAACTGGGCAACGGGTATGCGGTCGCAAGTCTTGTTGCAGGGGCTACGACAGGATCTTGAACTCGTCTCTTCTGCTCCAGGCTATACAGTCAGTGATCCAGTTCCCAGGTTGAACGATCAGCGACATGAGGTTGACTGCCACTTAAACCGACGCCAAATGCTACGCTTGATTTATCCGAAATGAGATGAAGCGCCTTCCATCGAAACCTCACTACTCAGACATTTGAGAGTCACCATGAAGCGGATCCTGATCGGCGTTATCACCCTTGCGACAATCGGTACGACGACCTATGGACTGCTCCAATGGAGAGCTGTCGAAAAGCAACATCAAGACGTTTTGTGTGGTGACGCTAAGCACACATTAGAAGAAGTGGAAATTCGCGCGCGCGCGTTGGCTGCCGGGATGACCGTAGATGCATACGCTAAAGCTGAAGAAGAGGAAGTGGCAAAACTAATCCGTGCGCTCGAAGGTGCGGCAAGCGACGAGGATGTTGATTCGGTCATGGCGAGTCAAGCTGACTCCATAAAAACGGAGAACGCCGCTGTTGAGGCACAGGTGGACGCTAAAGGCGATCAATCATTCCTCGAACAACGATTAATCAAACAACGGATACCCGTCGAGGTTAAACAACAACTCAAACGCGCCGCGAAGGCAGTCAGTCTCATTTGTAGCTAGCTCTCAGCGATAACAAGCTCTCCCCTGAAAGCTGTCCGACCCAGATTTCCCCTCCCTAGCCAAATCCGCATAGGGGACGACCTCAACAGGCCACTCCTGCCACACCATTCGGCATGCGAGTACGAACTGTAGTGTTCTAATGAAACCGGACACTCATTTAGGCGAGAATGCCCGCCAGATCGAGGTGTCAGATGACCTAACAACACCGCTCCTTTACTCCTGAATTCAAGCCCGAGGCTTTGGACGAAATGCCCTGAGCACTTCAACCAGTTCTCAGCTTGCGAGGAATGACTCAACCGTAATTCCAAGAGTTTGAACCATGCAGGAGCCTGCAACACCGCATTGAACGAAGGCATTCGACTCATTCATCTATCTGCTAACGTGGATCGCACAACAGGCATGATCTTCCTTCTGTTCGCAGCTCGGTTGGCTCTCCGCAAGCGGTGAATGAGTCATTCCCTGTTTTCAAGTCAGCTTTCCCCATAACTGGGGTATTTAACCCATGTCCACGATCAAACGATTACCAGCGAATTAGCCACAGAATCAGAATGCACCGCCTCAAGCGCGACGCAATCTCAATTTCGGTCATCTCAACCAGGAACAGGAAGCCTCCAAATTCTGGCATAAAGAATGCTGTGCTCCCCTCTACGCACTATTGAGCGGTTGAAGCTGCTACAACAGCATTTAGCAGCACACCCACGGGGCAATTGCTATGCTCGTAACCGCTGCATTGTTCAAGCGCCTGCGCCGGAGAAGCGCTGATTCGATTGCGCCCACCAAGCAATTCAACTTACTACAATGGTTTTCAATCGTCAGTTTCCTTCTCATTAGCGTGATTGCTTTTGGGCTCGGCTCTTTGTCAACACGGTTCCTGGCAACGGAAAGTCTTGAGCGCGATGCCCTGATGTCAGCGCAATTCATCCAGACCATCGCGAAAGGTGAGATTCGTCACCATGGACTGACCGGAATGCAGCCCGCCGATACTGCGGCACTCACTGAAAACGGGACGGTGTCGGAGGAAATGTCGAAAAACAGGCAACGTTTGACTTCCGAGTTTCTGGATTACCTTTCGCGCCTGCCCGACTCGCTCCTGGTCAACATCTTTTCCCCACTTCGGACGGTGGTCTGGTCTACCAACCCGCAGCTAATCGGAAAGAAAATTCTGAATGATGAGCTTGAGGAGGCATTCAGCGCCAAAGACCGGGTCTCCACCAAGTACAACGAAGTGGATGCTGACCGGATAGAACAGAAATTTTTTCGCTCTCCCAAAATATTTTTCATCGAGAGCTACATCCCTCTCGTGGATGACCAGGGGAACATCCTGGCGGTGGTTGAAGTTTATAGGGAGCCGCTCGACCTGATTGCACGCCTTAATCGCGGACACTGGATCATCTGGTTGTCCACAATGGGCGGTCTAGTTCTTTATTTCGGGGTCTACTGGATTGCACGACGAGCATCGATCTCGCTGGCATCACAAGAGGCCCAGCTCGTTGCCAACAAGACGTATGTTGGCTTAGGCGAAATGTCCACTGCGGTCGCTCATTGCATGCGCAACCCGCTCGCCTGCATCCGCTCAAGTGCAGAACTGGCGAAAGACATGGATGGCCAACCCGCGAAGAAAAACATCGATGATATTGTCACTCAAGTAGATCGGATGTCGCGGTGGGTGAATGAATTGCTCCTGTGTTTGAGTCCGATCCGAGGAGTGGCAGAACTGGTCGAGCCGACGGAAATTATACTGGCCACACTTAACAGCTTCAGTGCGCAACTGAGCCAGTCAAAAATCCAGATCGAGTTCAAGAATGTACCCATCCCACGGATAATCAGTAATTCGCTTTTGCTTTCTCAGATTCTGAATAGCATCGTTTCCAATGCCATGGAGGCGATGCCGGCAGGAGGAAAACTGACCATTCAGGCTAGCGTAGATGAAGACCAGCAGTGGCTTGATCTGATCATTGGCGACACCGGGAGGGCAGCGTTAAGGCAGCAAGAAATGATGGCTTTCAAATCCTTCTACACCAATAGGCATGGCAAGTTAGGCATCGGATTGATCATGGTGAAGCAGATCATGGAAAGTTTCGGTGGAGAAGCCAGCCTCACCAGCAACGAGCAGCAGGAACATCATTGCACTTGCGTTTCAGAGTTTCGGATAGAAGAACCAATGGATAACACTCCAGCATTCCGGTGAGTCGTCACCATGCGCACTGAGTCGATAAATCATACCTCGGTACTCATCCTCCGCATTTTCGCCATGGGCTTAGCTTTAACGCTTATCTGCCTGTTCGGCAGATAAAGAAGTCTTGTAAAGCTACCGAGACGCGTGGCGCTAATCGCTACACCGGGCATCAACTGGGTTGATTGACGACGTGTAATCGATCTGCTCACCCAGCCGCTGGATTGATACAAGCCCTTCGATAACGACATTGCTCGCTCTTACCAGACGCATCGTTACCTTATCTCCATGAACCATGGATCAAGCTGCTCCGGCGCCGTTCCATATTTCTCAAAGGGAATAAAATGGAATGGGGTATGCAAGTTAAAATCCTGATTTGGCCTCAACAGCCTGCGTTTTGTTGAGAGCTATCTTGGCGGCTCTAGCCATAGGACGATTTTAACCGATCCACTCGAACCTATTACCGCGCATGTTCGTCCTAGCTTTATCACCCCCGATAAAGTCTCAGGAGCCGCCAATGCTCATTCATCCAAAGGCCCATTTCCATCCGTACACCCATGCGAGCGGCGGTTGGGGTTCAGCAGGCTCGGTAATGAAAATCCTTTGGCGAGAACAGGCATTCGCCAAAGCCCCCGGCGCACTTCTGAAACAGAACAAGCCTGATGGTTTCGCCTGCGTCAGCTGTGCCTGGGCCAAGCCTGGGCATCCCCATGCGCTGGAATTTTGCGAGAACGGTGCCAAGGCCACTGCCTGGGAGCTGACATCCAGGAAAACCGACCCGGCGTTTTTTGCTGAACACACCCTTACCGAACTAAGGCAGTGGGCGGATTTTGATCTGGAGCAACAGGGTCGGATCACCCATCCACTGCGTTATGACGCTGCCAGTGATCGATATCGCGAGACGACTTGGGAAGAGGCTTACCGTGATATCGGCGTGCAATTGAAAACGATGGTGCCCGACAGCGTGGTGTTTTATGCCTCCGGTCGCGCCTCCCTGGAAACCTCGTTCATGTATCAGTTGTTCGCCAGGGCCTATGGCACGAACAACTTGCCCGACAGTTCGAACATGTGCCACGAGAGTACCTCGGTAGGTTTGCAGGAGAGCATCGGGGTTCCAGTCGGGACGGTGACGCTGGACGATTTCAACCACACCGACTGCGTATTTTTCTTTGGTCAAAACGTGGGAAGCAACGCTCCCAGAATGCTTCATCAATTGCAGGACGTACGCAAACGCAATGTTCCCATTATCACCTTCAACCCCTTGCGTGAGCGTGGACTTGAGCGATTTGTTAATCCGCAATCACCCATAGAAATGCTCACGCCGGAATCGACCATCATCAGCACTCAATATCACCAGGTCGCCATTGGCGGTGACACGGCAGCGATGATCGGCATCGCCAAGGCGTTGCTGGAACTGGACGACAAGGCGCGAAGCAACGGTGAACAAGCGATTCTCGATGACGATTTCATTGCCCGGCACACTGAAGGATTCGAGGCGTTCGCGAAGTCCGTTCGCGGGCATCACTGGCAGCGTGTTGAACGTAAATCCGGTCTGACTCGTGGTGCACTTGAAGCGGCAGCTACGACGTATGCCAACAGCAAACGGGTGATGATCATTTATGGGATGGGCCTTACTCAGCATCGGCACGGAGTGGAAACGTACAAATGGTGGTAAACCTTTTGTTGATGCGCGGCAACATTGGCAAGCTAGGCGCCGGTGTCTGCCCTGTTCGCGGGCACTCTAATGTTCAGGGCCAGCGCACAGTGGGGATTACCGAAGATCCCAAGAAAGTGCCAAGCAATTTAATCGAGCAGCATTTTGGTTTCAAAGTCCCGCAGCATCTTGGTCTGTGCACCGTTGATGCATGTGAAGGTATTCTTGCCAGAAAGGTACCGAACCCACCTGCTACCCGTGAAAAATCAATGGCTCTTGCCATGCTTGGGCCGTATCGAAATTGATCGGCAGAACGGCATTCAGCAAACGTATTCAACCGAAGACAGCACCGGATGCATTCACGGCTGGCACGGCCACGCGGAGCCGGTCGGGCCGAACGTTCGCGCGGAGGCTAGCATTGTCGCCGGTCTGGCCCTGGCTACCCTTCCCTCTGGTCTCTCAATCGACTGGCAGGGCTGGCGCGATGATTACTCAAAAATCAGAGTGGCCATGGGTCTTATCTACCCGGACATTTTTCACGACATGGAATCACGCATGGTTGAGCCGGGCGGCTTCCATCGCCCCATTGCCGCCGCCAAGCGCGAGTGGCTGACCGAGGGCGGCAAAGCGCAATTCATAGTGCCCTGCACCCTTGATGAAGATGATGACGTAGCCACCACCGACGAACCTCGCGACGTATTGCAGTTGATGACGCTGCGCAGCAACGATCAGTTCAACACGACGATCTACGGGTATCACGACCGTTTTCGCGGCATTACCGGCACCCGCGAAGTGATATTCATGCATCGTAACGACATCGTACGGTTGGGTTTTGAAGTCGGTGAGCGTGTGATGGTTACCACAGCTATCGAACCTGAGGTCGAGCGTCAGGTTGGGCCCTTGGAGATCATCGCCTACGACATCCCAGAGGGTTGTACCGCTGCTTATTACCCGGAATGCAATCCGCTCGTGCCGCTCTGGCACCATGCCGAACGCAGTAAGGTGCCGGCGGCCAAATCGGTGCCTGTTCGACTGAGTCGCATTTGAAGATCGCGTCTTAAAAGAACATTAGTTTTGAAGAGAATGCGCCAAGTGGGGTTAAGCCGTAACTCAGGCGGGCTGAACCATATGCGGAGAGGCTTCGTCATGGCTGCCTTATGGGATACCAGTGCCCTAGAGATGCGGAATCCACGACCATCCGGACACCCATTCCACCAACATCAGATAGCCAATCTGTGCATGCACGACCAATTATCAGCTGGCGTATTCAAAACACTGAACGCTGAGTCCTCTTCCGTTTCAAAAAAACAAGCCCTCATTTCAGGGGCACGGGAGAAGATGATGGGTAAGCGCCAAGCCACAGAGGTAGATCAAACCTCTTCAAATGAATCCAAAATTCCCGATCTTACTAAGTGCTCAGATGCCGGCCTGACTGACGACCAGCGAGTCAGTCGTGAGGAGTCTTCAGTGGATGGCGTACGAGTGAAGCTTGGCCCTGCTGACGTAGAAAGGATTCGAGATAAGTAATCTGAACATTTTGAAAGCATGGCGTTAGTTGGTACGCCTCACCAGATAAGGGAGGTCGTCGATTGATGGCGATCTGGATAGTGGAGTGAAAAATGCGACCGCAAACCTCATTCATTTTTGACCTGGATGGCACTCTGACTGACAGCGTTTATCAAAACGTAACAGCTTGGAAGGAAGCCCTCGACTCGGAAAACATCCCACTAGCGATGTGGCGGATTCATCGCAAGATCGGTATGAGCGGCGGGTTGATGCTTAAAACTTTATCCCGCGAGACAGGGCTGGACATCACTGATGAGCAAGCTGATCGGCTTAGCAAAAAGCATGCAGAAGCCTATAAGGCCATGCGCAGCCAAATTATGCCGTTGCCTGGTGCTATAGAGCTGTTATCGATGCTCACCAGCGAGCGGTTGCGTTGGAGCATTGCAACCAGTGGCGGCATTGAAACTGCTGAAATTAATCTCAAGGCGTTAGGCCTTGAGGTAAACCAAATCAACCTTATCACCCGCGATGATGTGCAGTACGGCAAACCTGATCCCGATCTCTTCTTGGCGGCGGCGAGAAAGATGGATGTTCCTATAGAGAATTGCCTGGTAATTGGCGATGCGGTCTGGGACATGCTTGCCGCAAGACGCTGCAAAGCGACCGGTATTGGCTTGCTATCAGGAGGCTATGACACTGGCGAGCTCGAGCGTGCTGGAGCGCTCAGGGTGTACGAGGATCCACTGAGCTTAAGTCTCCACTTGGACGAGATCGCCTCCCGACCGTAAATCGTGTTGAGTAGAAAGTAGGAGTCCATTGTCGTGCGACTCGCTACGTTCGATTGAACAGAGGTTTCAACGTCATGAGCGCATTTACTTTTGAACACATGAATGACTTGGATGCTGAGATAACTCGGTCTACCGCGCTGTTCTTTGAAGCAGATGAATTGGAAACTCTCGCTTACGGGATTTTAGATGCGGAAGTCAGAACCGATGAAGTTCTGAAAAAATTTTCGAAGGCAAAGGCTATCGCGGATGCAAAGCGAGCCGAAGCAACTCAGATATGGGTTCGCGCAAGACGGTTAATGAGTCAGGAGTCTCTTGGTTAACTGCGTTAAAACCGCAAATTACCATCGATCTGGCAGCGAACCGAATACATCGGAATGATGCCGCGCAAACGGGCAGTCATATTAAGGCCCACGACTGCCTGAAGGGCTTCATCAGCCCGGAACCAGCAATCATGGTCACTCGCTGAATGACAATGGCATTCGCGCGCAAAGAAATGGGGCTGCAAATCCCTTTGGGATTTGGGAGATACAGGCAACACACTCAACATGAGTCATCCTTGCGTATTGCAAATGGTGACCGACTCCTTGAGGTACTGGGGCTCGGAGATGGGTGTAGATGGATTTCGATTCGACCTGGCCACGATTCTCGGTCGTGAGCCTGAGGGATTCAGTGAGGGCGGCGGTTTCCTCGATGCTTGTCGTCAGGATCCTGTCCTGGCGAAGGTGAAGCTTATCGCCGAGCCATGGGACTGTGGCCCAGGCGGCTATCAGGTCGGCAATTTCCCTCCAGGCTGGATGGAGTGGAACGACAAGTTCAGAGACGTCTCTCGCGCTTTCTGGAAAGGTGACGACGAAATGCTGGGCGAGTTCGCCAAGATTTTTCTTGGTTCTGGTGAGCAATTCAATCTACGCGGCCGTAAGCCTGCTTCATCGGTCAACTTCATCACCGCCCATGACGGCTTCACCTTGAATGACCTCGTCTCCTACAACGACAAACACAACGAGGCCAATGGCGAGGACAACCGTGATGGCCATTCTGATAACCGCTCGTGGAATTGCGGTGTGGAGGGGCCGACCGAAGACCCTGCCATCATCGAGCTGAGGTATCGGCAGATGCGCAATCTTGTGGCCACGCTGTTCTTGGCCCAAGGCACACCGATGCTTCTGGCGGGTGACGAGTTTGCTCGTACCCAAGGCGGGAGCAACAACGCCTATTGTCAGGACAGCGAGATCGGCTGGGTGGATTGGAATGTCAGTGAAAAAAGTAGCGAACTACAGGAGTTCGTCAGATACCTGATCGAGCTACGCAAACGCCACCCTCTGCTTCGTCGCACCCGCTTCTTCACTGGCGAGTACGATGAAAGCCTCGGCGTTAAGGACGTGAGCTGGATCCAGCCAAGTGGCGATGAAATGGGCATGGAGCAGTGGCAGGACGGCAGTAACCGCTGCATGGGCATACTGCTAGATGGTCGTACCATTTGCCTTCGGCGATGAATACCAGGTTACCGGGCGCTCAGTACTGATGTTCGAATTGAAAAAGCCTGCTAAGAGAAAACGTCAGTAAATGATGAAGAACACCGCCGTCGCAATCGTGCACTGCGGTGTTCTCGAATCTTTCTCAAGCACACGTCCAATCTGGCTCATTTGGCTAAGGCGCGCTCATGCATTGACGTGAGAGGATAGTGGCGACTCCATCGTAATACCTCCATTTGTCAGTGCGCCGCTCATCGTTATCAAACATTTTTGCCTGAACACTCCGGCGAAGCCCGAACTCAAACCCTCGTGGTATTCCATCTCGCGCGGGAGTTAAACAGTGCTGGAGCCCCAACGCCCTACTAATTGCCCTTTGAATAGCGGCGACTCCTCCTCGTTTGGGCAAGGTGTCGGAGGCATTCAGCCCAGCCTAGGCAATTTAAATGGTAGCGTAAGCTTACCGCGTCAAGGCGGGTGGCTTCGAAATTTGCTTGCGTTCACAGGCCCTGGATACATGGTAGCCGTGGGCTATATGGATCCTGGTAACTGGGCCACTGATCTAGCTGGTGGGTCGCAATTTGGTTACATGCTGCTCTCGGTCATATTACTGTCGAACCTAATGGCCATCGTGCTTCAAGCGCTGGCTGCCCGCTTGGGCATCGCTACCGGGTTGGACTTGGCTCAGGCTTGCCGCGCACATTACAGTGCGCCAATGCGCATCTTCCTCTGGCTGACTTGCGAGCTGGCGATCATTGCTTGTGATTTGGCAGAGGTCATCGGCACTGCGATAGCGCTAAAGTTGCTCTTCGATATTCCGATGCTGTGGGGTGCAATCCTATGCGCCGCCGACGTTTTCCTGATCCTTCTTCTTATGCGTTGGGGTTTCCGATGGCTCGAAGCATTTGTGGTCGCCTTGCTCATGCTGATTTCCGTCTGCTTTACCGCACAGATAGTAATGTCCAAACCCTCCTTAGGAGCAGTCTTGCTAGGATTCGTACCTCAAACGGAAATCGTCACGAACCCAGCAGCACTTTACATAGCCATTGGCATCATGGGTGCGACCGTCATGCCGCATAACCTTTACTTGCACTCGTCGATTGTCCAAACCAGGGCTTTCGAGCGCAGCGATGCCGGCAAGCGACGGGGGCTGCGATGGGCAGTGACCGACAGTACGATTGCTCTTAGCCTGGCGCTGTTCGTCAACGCCGCTATCTTGATCACCGCCGCGACTGTATTTCATGCAGCCGGCCGTACAGACGTAGTAGCAATCGAGGAGGCTTATGAGCTGCTGTCGCCAATGTTGGGGGTCGGCATCGCTTCAACGCTGTTTGCGATTGCACTACTCGCGTCCGGAGTGAACTCCACGGTCACCGCAACGCTTGCTGGACAGATTGTAATGGAGGGATTTTTGCACTTGCGGATCCCAGGCTGGTTGCGCCGGTTGACCACACGCGGCTTGGCCATAATCCCAGTGGTCATTGTGACTGCACTCTACGGAGAGCACGGTACCTCGCAGCTCCTGGTATTGAGCCAGGTCGTACTGTCCATGCAGTTGCCACTGGCGATAATCCCGCTGGTGCGCTTCGTCACCGATCCTTCTCTAATGGCCTCGTTGGTGGTTGGCCGCTGGCTGGCAGCGCTTGCCTGGGTTATCTCAGCAATTATCGTGATGCTGAATATGAAGTTGCTAATTGGTGTTGTGCAGCAATGGTTGTAAAGCTGAACCCGCCGCGCAATGAGTGTGGCTACGCCTCCTCATCTCACGACATTGAATCGATGCACCTATGTGCCTTCTCCAACCCCCGTTACGGCTTGGGCATACCGCCGGGTCGCCTCGGTGACCAAAACCTTACGCTCGTCACGGTCAATAAAACCTTGCTTTAAATATTCCTCGGCAAGCCGGAGTAATTCTTCATATTGCTCTTGAGCAGTCATTCGGATTTCAGGCCTGGCCAGCAATGAATGCCACGTCGCGAGCGCTTGCTCTTTCCGATCTTCGTACATGATGATTTCCAAGGAATGTGTTGCGGTAGAGCTGCATCAGCATTGCAATGTTCACTAGGAACGACGTATGGCAAGTGCCAGGTTTTTGCATATACGCCCCATACCGCTCGACTTCATGGCACCCCGTTCCGGACATTTATGGATGACCTTTTCGCTGAACCTGATTGAACTATCTGAACAGTACCGTCGGTCTCGACCAAAAATAATATACGAAATTCTTCCCTGCTCTGCGCCTCAGAAACTATGCAGGCGCCATCGCCCGTAGTGATGAATGCGCCTTTAGCAAAGCCAGAGGAATTCGACATGTTCTTACATAACAAACGACTTCAGTACACCGTGCGTGTGGCCCAACCCAATCCTGGTTTGGCCAATCTTTTACTTGAGCAGTTCGGCGGAGCGCAAGGCGAGTTAGCCGCTGCTTCAAGATATTTCACCCAAGCATTGGCTGAAGAAGATCCAGGAAGGAAAGATTTGCTGATGGACATTGCTACCGAGGAGCTCAGTCACCTTGAAATCGTGGGCTCGATTATTGTAATGCTGAATAAAGGTGCGAAAGGCCAGCTGGCTGAAGGCGTGGAAGAAGAAGGCGAACTGTATCGGGCCATTAACGGTGCCGGTAACGATTCGCACATCACCAGCTTGTTGTATGGTGCCGGTGCGCCGCTTACCAACTCCGCCGGCGTGCCATGGTCGGCAGCCTACGTCGACACCATTGGTGAGCCTACCGCCGATATGCGCTCCAACATTGCAGCCGAGGCTCGAGCGAAAATCGTCTACGAGCGATTGATGAATCTCACCGACGATCCAGGCGTGAAAGAAGCACTCGGATTTCTCATGACACGAGAGATTGCCCATCAGCTCTCCTTCGAAAAAGCTTTGCACTCGATTCAACCAAACTTCCCACAAGGCAAGCTGCCAGGAATACCAGAGTTCACCAACAAGTATTTCAATATGTCGGGCGAGCCGAATGTACGCGGCCCATGGAATGAAGGTGGAGAATGGGAATACGTTGAAAGTCCGGAGCCGGCAGTTGATGGGGGTGATGGCCTGGCCACCGTCAACCTTTCGCCAGAAGATCGCGATGTGTTGGAAGCGATGAAAACCCGCACCGCTTCTGACCCGTCTAGTGAACCTATTACAGGTGCGGATCTGGGATCAGGTTTTGTTCAGGGGAAAGATGCTTGATGTCCTCAAAGCGGCCCCTACTTGGGGCCGATCTCACGCACAGGAGTAATGGAAATGGGTAAAAAATCATCCAATCCACCAGACTTCGATTTCTTTAAAAGCCTAATGGACGAGGCAAGTGCGGGTTTTGAACTCGACTGCAGACAAACGTGCAGAGGCATGAAGGTCAGTCTGGCAGTCAATGTTTTCGGCATAGGCACTGTTCTCCCGAACAATTTGGCCGACCAACAAAATGATTACCAATGGATTGAAAGTCGGACTAAACCCGAGACAGGTCATAGCGACGAACCAAAACTGACTACCAAATTCACGAGGGTTTCGGGTACCGCTGAGAGGGCAAAAAACGGCGCTCGGGGTATCGCTGAGCACCTTATCCAATAACAGGAGATACAGAAAATGTCATTTCAAAGAAACACGAATTCTGGATCACTCGCTAGCCTATTTTCACATCCGTCATTTTTGTTAGGCTCCGCGATCTATGCATTTGGCGTGGTAATTATCACTGCAGAAATATTGGAGAGTGTGTTTTAGATACATCCAAAAATGCACGAGGCATGTCACTTCGAAATCGGTGCGTACGCTACAAATGATAGAAACTCGAAACTCAGTATCCGAAGCGTACTATCGAAGTGATCCTGTTTTCGCGTAGATAGCGTCGCTACGTATCCTAGATTCGAGTGGTATAGTTACCTGATGGAGTTCGCTTTTAATGCCAAACTCCATTACGCAAATATTG
The DNA here is from genome assembly GCF_002277815.1 of Pseudomonas sp. ERMR1:02. GTDB lineage: Bacteria > Pseudomonadota > Gammaproteobacteria > Pseudomonadales > Pseudomonadaceae > Aquipseudomonas. The sequence goes on along the minus strand of NZ_NKJI01000015.1, from coordinate 2,589 downwards.
GTCTTTTTGGTCGTACTTGGGCTTCCAGTTGTGCGCGATCCAGATGCCAATAAAATCCCGCAGCTCCTTCGGGGCTGGCATCCTTTTCCCACAGCGCATAGGCACGTTCTCGAATGGTTGATTCGTCGATCATTCCCGTCCTCCATTAAGCTCTCGGTCACTTTGGGCATTTTCTGATAGAACATGGCACTTCTCGACCATTAGCACCTCTTGATTCGAGACACACCAGCCGTATCCAGTCCCCTGATTTTCTGGCACTGGCGTAGAGATGACGAAGAGTCGTAAATCATCCCTTGCTGTGTTCAGGTGATGTCGGCCCTTCCTTGATGCCACGAGGGCCCGCAATTCCCCACACAATCAAGCCCAGCACAGGAAAGATGATGAGGCCGATGGCCCAGCCTCCTTTGACACCTACCGGCTTGTCGCTGCGGAACACACTGATCATTGCCCATAGATCGACAAGCAAGATGATACCCGCCATAGCAATCGCGAAATAACTGGTTGCTTCCGACATGATTCGACCTCCAAAGGCTAATGAACCTTAGAATTCGCTATTACACCGGTGTTCAAATTAATTCGGTGCAGCGTGCGAAGCGGTGCAAATATCAGGTTTCACGTGGAATGATCGATATCTTGCCGTTACGTTCGATGATCGCAAACTTGATTTCGTCCAGGGTCTCGATGCCTTGACTGGAGCGCGCCGCCTCCATGACATCGGCCTCCACTAAACGGGCAAGACGCATTCGTCGTTGAAGTAGCTTGCCATTTTCGACGATGACCGTAGGCTCACCGTCGATTAGTCGTGACACCCATCCCGAACGCTGCTTGAGCAAGGACAACCCGACATCAATGGCAATGAGGGTCACGATAACCAACATAGAGTTAGTCAACGAAAATCGTCACCCAGTAACGCTTGTTGGGTCGCCTCACCAATGATCATTAACAGAATGAAATCAAAGGTCGTCAGCTCCGCTAACGAGCGTCGACCGGCAATCTTGAACAGCACCATCAGCGCCAAATACATTGCCGCAGCCCGCAGTACCGAATCCATAGGTCACCTAAGGGAAAATGAATTGATCGAGCTTCACGCTGTTTGAGCCGGACGAGGAGATGCTGCTGTGGAACAGGCCCAATCCGTCGCCACGCAGGGTGAAATAAACAATGGCTTGACCTTGGGTGTCGGCTTGCACCCACAAGCGAACGCCCTTTGAGGAACTGCGGGCACGCACAGGCTCAGGTTGCACAGTCTCGATACTGAAGCCTTCCAAAAGCTCACCAGCCAACTCCAGTTCGAGCGTGGTATCTGGGGGCCGCGCAGACTAATTTTCATCGAATTGGTCGAGCCGTTACGGTGAAAATTTCGTACTCCACCCTGAGATTGTCATCTTCGCTACGCACATCCCTTGAGCTAAGTAAGCCCCGGGAAAATAAACCCGCCAGAGCTAGTACCATAAGCAGCACCAGTAAGTACCAGCCGCACCTTTCAAAGCGCCACACCTTCAACTGGTAAGGCATGTCTTCGCGTATAGGATATTCGCGACTGCGCAACTCCGAATGCTCGGCGTCGTGGTTCATCAGGCCTAACCTCGTTCGCCGTGCAGTACTCGACGATGAAAATGGGGAAGCCACTGCAAAGCGTATTCCGAGGCCTCTGCTTGCACCTGGCAACGTGAGCCAGAGAACCTTTGCTCTCGACTGAACAAGAACTGCTCGTTGCCTGACTGAAACGCCCAGGCAAAGCAGATTGTGCCGGCTGGAATGCCGTCGATGTCCTCCGGGCCTAGAATGCCCGTGGTGGCAACGGCGACGTTGGCAGTGCTATCTCGCAAGGCTCCCGCCGCCATCTCGCGTGCAACTTCAACGCTCGTGAGGTTGAATGTCTCAATAGTGGACAGTTTGACGTGCAGGAGACGTTGTTTGGCTTGAGGCGAGTAGACCACATAGCCAGATTCGATGAATTCGCCACTGCCTTCGACCTCGGACAACATTGTCACGATTTTTCCGGCAGTGCAGGATTCGGCAGTGCTCAGCATTAAGGCATGCCCACGCAAGTACTGAACTGTAACGTCTGCGATGGACATAGGACGCACCTCAATTAGTGTTACTCGGTTGAGTTCGGGTGTCGTTGATCATTCCCGATCCTGAAGCACAAAACGCGCGGCATGAGTCTAGGTTCAACGATTAAGTCCCTTATCAAGAGTACAAAATGCCAGTGCGAGGTTCAGTGGTAGTCGCCACCGGCGATAGCACGCAAATACGCTTGATCTGCCGCACATCTCAGATCTCGCCATTCGGCCCAAGTCACAATCCCCTTGCGATCCATTTCATCGGATTGTCGAAGCAGTTCTTCGTGATAGGCATCTGGACAGTTCATCCGCAATCTCCTGTCTTCAAAGTGCGATGCCAGCTATCCAACGCCCGAAGTCGGTTTTCCTCTTCCAGCGTGAACAGGTCTTTGAAAACTTTCATCGAAAAAATGCCCTTGGTTTCCAAGGTTGAAAACATTCAATGCAATCCGTTCACGCAATCTGACGAAGGGAAGTCGAGATGCTGTTCAATAGGATGCCCTGAGTCTGTACCTGATCATGG
>NZ_NKJI01000003.1 GCF_002277815.1 Pseudomonas sp. ERMR1:02 | reverse complement strand
GAACACAAAATTTCTGACAGTCTCCTCAACTGAGTCGCAAAAATCAGTCTTGGCGCGACTTGGACGCCAACTCCACGGGCATCGCGTTATCAGACTTGAAAACCGCAAAAGCCTGAGACTACGCCCAACAATCAAACCATTGATAAGGCCAGCCCCAACTGCTGACGACACCACCGCCGCAACGTCATTTGCCAGCTCAGGATGCATGGCCTCTTGGTAACCGGCGTAATAACGCCAGGCAAAGAAGCACCAATACACGATCAGAACCTTGACCGTTCCACCCAGCACCAGACGATCCCCCTCTCGCACCACGTCGTGGTACGAGTAAAAGCGCAGCGCCAGAAACCATCCTGCCAGTAACCCAAGCACATAGACCGCTACTGGTATGGCAATACCTTGGAAGAGGTTTAGCGAGGTCAAGGAAATGGCGATGAATATCGCAGGAAGACCTTTTCGATTCATGACTCCTGAAGCAGGCAACGACTCCGTAGTACGTCAGGTAAGTAAAGACCGCATAAACCCACAGCGGTGTACCACGCAAAATGTCGAGCATAGGCCTCCTTGGCGCTGCATATACCTGAACAACCGAGGTTGATCAGCGGCGATAGAACGTTTATTGCGATGATCAAGTTACCGATGATGAATCATCATCACAAGTCAGCGGAATTCGGAGGCGCCAATGGTTGAGAAGGACATCACCGATCGCGAGGATGATTGCTGACACAGCGCGCCACGATCATCGCGAAAATGGCGCGCCTGATGTGCAATGTTAAGAGGGAACTACTTCGGCGAGAACGCGTGAAGCCACCGAAGTCGCTACATGATCCCTGTCGCGATGCAACTCAAGAGCCTCAGCCATGGTTTTCCATCGTACTTGCTCAATGCATCGGTAAAGACCACCGCAATGGCAGGTTCATGCCCAGCCGTGAAGTCAGAGATGAATGCTCCGTCGATTACCGTGTCGCGTACATGCGCAATCTCTGCTTCGATCAAGACAGGGTCCCGTGACACCTGCTGATCGAATAAAGCCTTGTCATGAATGATGATGTCCTGGGAATCAACTGAACGCTCCGCGACTCTTACGCTCTTGCTGCCATCCCAGACCGATAGTGAGTACTCGTTGATGATCTCCTGGTTTTTTTGCACCAATTCTATTGTTTCTTGTCGGTTTTCCAATGAACAACGGAAACGCTGACTCAAGTAATCAAAACCCATCAATGCCTCTTCTGTAGAACGCTTGAGCATTCGACAACAGAGCGTCCTCAGGTCAACTTGTATGTCGTGAACCGCTGCTTTTTGCTTTCCTTCTTGCAACCTGATCGCTTGTAGCTTGCTATCGACCAACTTTGGAGATTCAAAAAGTGAGCCCCGTGCCAAAACTTGTGAAAACTTTTTCTCCATATTCATTGTGAAATGGTTCAACAACGTATAAGCGTGCATATGTAGCTGAGGCATTGTGATGCCAGTCATCCGATCCTGTAAGTAATTTCTTACTTCATCCGTACTGAGGGTAAAATTGCCACCCAGATATGATGTTTTCCCAGAAGTTGGCGCCCCCCGAACAATCAGAACGTCTTTTTTTTCTGGAGCTTCTGTCTCTAACAACAGGCACTGAAAGGACGCCTCAAATTGATCAGCCAGTTTGACCATCAGATTCTTCAACACATTGGCATTTATACTTTCAACTTCAGGCAGCCACACTCCTGCTCCCGCTAAACATTTTTCAAGCTTGGGAAGATCTGTCTGCTCCAGCTCCTTCAGTTTGTCAGGGTAACGAGTCAGTGCATGCCAGGTAAGAATGGAAGGGTCAACCTTCAGACATTCGAGGCGAGCAGCGTAGGTATTCTCTGAAATTGGAAGTTTCACCAACTCACTCAAAACTGCTTTAGCCGTGTGTTTATTAATCGACATCTTCGTGACTGTCTTGCCACCCAAGACTTCTGATGTAGAAAACGACGACTTACTGCCAACTCCCGCGTTTCCCATCTCGGCCGGAGAATTCGATACGTGCTCAACACTTTTGCAAATGTTTGGCGCCGTGCTTTTGGTTTCACGGTCAGGACCGGAGTTCGTGTATCGCCCGGCAACAGCCTGATGGGTAGTGACAGTCGGCATAAAACACCTTCAGAGAGTTTAGTGTTGCGCAGCATATCGATGCTGGAAAAACACTCTTCCAAAAAGCGCTCAGGATGAAAGGATGGGGGTTCAGTGCGCGATTGCCCTGAGCTTTGAAGCGCAAGTTGCGCGGGGATGATTGCTGAGGTTTCGAGGACGCCTTCGCGGGCAAGTCGGATCGCCGCCCGCTCGCTCCTACATCTATGGCGCCTGACACGACGCCATCGCGAGCAGGCTCACTCCCACAGAGGATTGGTGGTGTTCACACATTTTGTGCCCACCCCAATCCTTTGTGGGAGCAAGCCTGCTCGCGATGGCGATTTCAGCAGAGTCGCAAAAAATCAGCTCCTGTGAAGCTTGCTCATCAACTCCGCCTCAGCCTGGGTCAAGCCGCAGGACTGGGTCAGTTCGTCGACGCTGGCGCCCATCCCCACCAGTCGAGCCGCCTGGGCGAACGACAGGCTGGTGGGGTCGCGTTGTTCCATTTGGGCGAGCTTGTCCGGCAAGGGCGCGACGATGGCGCGCAATTCGTGCAGGTCTTCGCCCATGCGTACATTGCCGTTCTGATAGTCGTCAACGCGTTTGGCCAGATCCTTGATGCGCTGATCACGCAGCGCATCACCCTGGGCCTGTTGCGCGGCGATCTGCCGTTGGCCGCGTATGTACGCCAGAAACATTGCCAGCGTGCCAGCCCAGAAGAGGAACAGGACAATGACCGCAACCTCGAGAATCAATCAGATGTTCTCCAGATCCGACCATTCTTCTTCGCTCATCATCTTGTCCAGTTCGACCAGGATCAGCAGTTCGTTGTTCTTGTTGCACACGCCTTGAATGAACTTGGCGGACTCTTCGTTACCGACGTTCGGTGCGGTTTCGATTTCCGACTGACGCAGGTAAACCACTTCGGCCACGCTGTCGACCATGATCCCGACCACTTGCTTGTCGGCTTCGATGATAACGATACGGGTGTTGTCGCTGATTTCGGCATTCATCAGGCCGAAGCGCTGACGGGTGTCGATCACGGTGACCACGTTGCCACGCAGGTTGATGATGCCCAGCACGTAGCTCGGGGCGCCCGGGACCGGGGCGATTTCGGTGTAGCGCAGGACTTCCTGAACGCGCATCACGTTGATGCCGTAGGTTTCATTGTCCAGCTTGAAGGTTACCCATTGCAGGATCGGATCTTCGGAACCCTTTGCCGCCGTCGCCTTATCATTCATACCCTGACCCCTCGAAAAACCGCCCTGGCGGTGTGTGTTCGGTGCTGCGGCATTTGAATGCCGTCGCCTGTTTGTTGTGCAGATTTCATGTCGGTTTGTGGGCCGGCTTGCTGCCGCCCATGTGCTTTGCCCCGCCGCTGGCGATCAACTCGGCCAGTTCGGAAACGTCGAGCAACGCACACATGTGTTCAATCACGGTGCCCGCCAGCCATGGCCGTTGACCACGGTGGCTGCGCCATTTGATTTCGTTCGGATCCAGACGCAACGAACGGCTGACCTGATGCACCGCCAGCCCCCATTCGTAGCCCTGGACCGAGATGACGTATTGCAGGCCCTGGCGGAAATCATCGCGATAGCGGTCGGGCATGACCCAACGTGCGGTGTCGAGAACCTTCAGGTTGCCGGCCTGGCTTGGCAGGATGCCGAGGAACCAGTCGGGCTGACCGAAAAGCGGCGTCAGTTCGTGGCCAGCCAGGGAATAAATCGACCCCAGGCACACCAACGGCACGGCCAGGGTTAGCCCGGCAACATCGAATAACAGGCATTCGAACGGCTCGGCCGCCCATGCCGGACGCCCGTCGGTTTCTACCGGCGGTGGCGTGTTGGAGGGTGGCAAGTGAACTTCGACGACCGGCGGTACCAGCGCTTGATGTACTTCGACGACGGGTGGCTCCGGTACTGGCTGCACCTCAACGGGTGGAGGCACCAACGCTTGCAGCAAGGGTGCGATAGTCGATACCGGCGCCATCACAGGAGCCAGCGCTTCGACCACAGCAACGGGGGTTTTCGTTACCGGTGCTAGCAAAGGGGCGGCAGCAACGACGACTTTCTGCGCATCACGAGCCTGCTCTTCGAGCACTGCGGCCTGGAATTCGTCCAGCACAGCTTCAGGCGCTTCTATTTCCGGCGCCAACTCCTCGGTGATGTCTTGCAGCAAGCTCTCCAAATATGACTGAAGCGCCAGTTGCGGGCGCGAAGTGATCTTCACTGGCCGACTCATGCACGCCCCCCTGCTTCTGTAGGAGCGTGGCTTGCCCGCGAAGAACGATAACGCGGTGTGCCTGCAGAATCTGCGGCGTATTCTTCGCGGGCAAGCCTCGCTCCTACGGGGGTATGTGTCATCTTCATGCCACCTGCGCAACGAGTTGTGCCGCAAGCAGATGCTTGAGCAGCGCACGATAAGCGAGTACGCCACGGCTCTTGCCGTCGAATTGCGAAGGCGTCAGCCCGGCACGGCTGGCATCGCGCAGGCGGGTGTCCACTGGGATGTAGCCTTGCCAGATTTCTTCCGGAAACTTGTCGCGCAATACCCGCAGCGTGCCGAGGGACGCTTGCGTGCGGCGATCGAACAGGGTTGGCACGATGGTGAACGGCAGCGCTTGTTTGCGCGAGCGATTGATCATCGCCAGCGTATTGACCATGCGTTCCAGCCCCTTGACCGCCAAGTGTTCAGTCTGCACCGGGATCACCAGTTGCTGGCTCGCGGCCAAGGCATTGACCATCAGCACGCCGAGCAACGGCGGACTGTCGATCACCGCGTAATCGAAATCTTGCCACAACTGCGCCAGACTCTTGGCGATTACCAGGCCCAGGCCACTCTGACCCGGCGTTTGGCGCTCAAGGGTCGCCAGCGCGGTACTGGACGGTAAAAGGGAAATGCGTTCGTCACTGGTGGACAGCAACAATTGCCCGGGCAAGCCCTGCGGCACATTGCCCTTGTGCAGGAACAAGTCGTAGTTGCTGTGTTCCAGGTTGTCGGGGTCGTAACCGAAATAGCTGGTCATCGAGCCGTGGGGGTCCAGATCGACCACGACCACGCGCTTGCCCGCCTCGGCCAGCAAACCGGCTAAAGCGATGGAGGAAGTGGTTTTACCGACACCACCCTTTTGATTGGCGACTGCCCAGACTCTCATTCGGATTGTTCCTCCCAATCGGTTCGATCGGGAAATAGCTCAACGTGTTAATGCGGGTGACGGAGAATTGACGGCGCTCTCTCGTACCGGCGACTTGACCTTGGTCGGTGCAGTTTGTGTGCCAGCACGCTTCAATGCGGCATCCGGTGTGGAATGAGCGGTTCCGGTCCCGGTGAGACTGCGACGCACATCGAGATTGCGCGACACCACCAGCACCACGCGACGGTTGCGTGCCCGGCCCTCGGTCGTGGCGTTATTGGCCACGGGCTGGAATTCGCCGTAGCCCACCGAAGCCAGCCGTCCGGGGTTTACCCCCTGCATCGCCAGCATGCGCACAATGCTCGCCGAACGGGCCGACGACAGTTCCCAGTTGGTCGGGTACTGCGAGGTACGAATGGGCTGATCGTCCGTAAATCCTTCGACGTGAATCGGGTTGTCGAACGGCTTCAGAATTTTCGCGACCTTGTCGATGATGTTGAACGCGACGTCGCTGGGCATGGCATCGCCACTGCCGAACAACAGGCTGGAGTTGAGTTCGATCTCGACCCACAGCTCGTTGCCGCGCACGGTCATCTGGTTGGAGCTGATCAGGTCGCCGAACGCCGCGCTGATGTCGTCGGCGATGCTTTTCAGCGGATCACTGGCGCCGGCAACCCCGGCATCCACCTGATCGCTGTCCTTGACCAGCGGCTTGGCCGGGGTCACGGTCTTCGGCCGCTCGTCGCCGATGGGAATCGGCTTTAGGGCGTGATCGGTATCGGAGAAGACTCCGATCAGCGCTTCGGAAAGGATCTTGTACTTGCCTTCGTTGACCGACGAGATCGAGTACATCACCACGAAAAACGCGAACAGCAAGGTGATGAAGTCGGCGTAGGACACCAGCCAGCGCTCGTGGTTTACATGCTCTTCATGCTGGCGACGACGTGCCATGAGCTTATTCCCTTAATCCATGAAGCCCTGAAGCTTCAACTCAATGGAGCGAGGGTTTTCACCTTCGGCGATCGACAGGATGCCTTCGAGCAACATTTCGCGATAACGCGACTGGCGCAATGCAACGGATTTGAGTTTGGCGGCAATCGGCAGCAGCACCAGGTTGGCACTGGCCACGCCGTAGATGGTGGCGACGAAGGCCACGGCGATACCGCTGCCCAGTTGTGACGGATCACCGAGGTTACCCATCACGTGAATCAGGCCCATCACCGCACCGATGATGCCGATGGTCGGCGCGTAACCGCCCATGCTTTCGAAGACCTTGGCCGCTTCGACGTCGCGGCTTTCCTGGGTGTAGAAATCCACTTCCAGAATGCTGCGGATGGCTTCCGGTTCGGCGCCGTCCACCAGCAATTGCAAGCCCTTGCGCGAATAGTTGTCGGGTTCGGTGTCGGCCACCCCTTCCAACCCGAGCAAGCCTTCCTTGCGCGCGGTCAGGCTCCAGTTGACAACGCGATCGATGCCGCCGGCCAGGTCAACGCGCGGTGGAAACAGAATCCACGCCAGAATCTGCATGGCACGCTTGAAAGCGCTCATCGGCGATTGCAGCAATGCCGCGCCGATGGTCCCGCCAAGTACGATCAACGCCGCCGGACCATTGGCCAGCGCACCAAGATGCCCGCCTTCGAGGTAGTTGCCCCCGATGATGGCAACGAACGCCATGATGATGCCGATAAGGCTCAGAACATCCATCAGACACAGGCCTCGACCAGGTGCTTGCCGATGTCATCCAGGCTGTACACCGCATCGGCGAGTTCGGCTTTGACAATGGCCATCGGCATGCCGTAGATCACGCAGCTGGCTTCGTCCTGAGCCCAGATCGAACTACCGCCCTGTTTCAGCAGACGTGCGCCCTCGCGTCCGTCGGCGCCCATGCCGGTCAATACCACCGCCAGAACTTTGTCACCGTAGGTTTTCGCCGCTGAGCCGAAGGTGATGTCCACACAGGGCTTGTAGTTCAAACGCTCGTCGCCCGGCAGGATTTTCACCGCGCCACGGCCGTCGATCATCATCTGTTTGCCACCCGGTGCCAGCAACGCCAGGCCCGGACGCAGGATGTCGCCGTCCTCGGCTTCCTTGACGCTGATGCGGCAGAGCTTGTCCAGACGCTCGGCGAAGGCCTTGGTGAAAGCCGCCGGCATGTGCTGGACCAGCACGATCGGCGCCGGGAAGTTGGCTGGTAGTTGGGTCAGTACCCGCTGCAGGGCAACCGGGCCGCCAGTGGAAGTGCCTATGGCGACCAGTTTGTAGGCTTTGCGTTTTGGCGCAGGCGACGAAGAGCCTGGCGCATGTGTACGCGCAGGGATCGGTGCCGGAGCCGGACGTACAGGCGCGCTGCTGCCGTAACTACCGAGGCTTGAAGGTGCAGGCGTTGGCGCAGGAGCGGACACTGGATTCAAAGCAGGAGCCGGCGTGCTGTAGGCACTGACACGACGGTTGCTGCGCGAAATGCTGAGAATCTTCTCGCACAGCAGTTGCTTGACCTTCTCGGGGTTGCGCGAGATGTCTTCGAAATTCTTCGGCAGGAAGTCCACTGCGCCGGCGTCCAGCGCATCGAGGGTCACTCGGGCGCCTTCGTGGGTAAGCGAAGAAAACATCAAGACCGGGGTTGGGCAGCGCTGCATGATGTGCCGCACCGCTGTGATGCCGTCCATCATCGGCATCTCGTAGTCCATGGTGATCACATCTGGCTTGAGCGCCAGCGCCTGATCGATCGCCTCTTTTCCGTTGGTCGCGGTACCGACGACCTGGATATTCGAATCCGCTGAAAGAATTTCCGAGACGCGGCGGCGGAAAAAACCCGAATCATCCACCACCAGGACTTTAACTGCCATAAACACTCCGTTAGATGGAGCGAGGCTCAGTCGCCCCGCTCCACCAGAATCAAATACGCCGCGTGGCGTAACGCTTGAGCATGCTCGGTACATCGAGAATCAGCGCGATGCGACCGTCACCGGTAATGGTGGCGCCCGACATGCCCGGGGTTCCCTGGAGCATTTTGCCCAATGGCTTGATGACCACTTCTTCCTGGCCTACCAGTTGATCGACGACGAAGCCGATCCGCTGGATGCCCACCGAAAGGATCACCACATGGCCTTCGCGCTGCTCTTCGTGAGCGGCGGAGCTGACCAGCCAGCGCTTGAGGTAGAACAACGGCAGCGCCTTGTCCCGCACGATCACCACTTCCTGGCCATCCACCACGTTGGTGGTCGACAGGTCGAGGTGGAAGATCTCGTTGACGTTCACCAGTGGGAACGCAAACGCCTGGTTGCCGAGCATGACCATCAGCGTCGGCATGATCGCCAGGGTCAACGGCACCTTGATGACGATCTTCGAACCCTGGCCCTTGGTCGAGTAGATGTTGATCGAGCCGTTGAGCTGGGAAATCTTGGTTTTCACCACGTCCATGCCCACGCCACGGCCGGACACGTCGGAGATCTCGGTCTTGGTCGAGAAGCCCGGGGCGAAAATCAGGTTGTAGCACTCGGTATCGCTCAAGCGATCGGCCGCGTCCTTGTCCATCACACCGCGTTTCACGGCGATGGAACGCAGGACGTTCGGGTCCATGCCTTTGCCGTCATCGGAGATCGACAGCAGGATATGGTCGCCTTCCTGTTCCGCGGCCAGGATCACCTTGCCGCCACGGGCCTTGCCCGAAGCTTCGCGTTCTTGCGGCGACTCGATGCCGTGGTCGACCGCGTTGCGCACCAAGTGGACCAGGGGATCGGCAAGGGCCTCGACGAGGTTCTTGTCGAGGTCGGTTTCTTCGCCGACCAGTTCCAGGTTGATCTCTTTCTTGAGCTGGCGAGCCAAGTCGCGTACCAGGCGCGGGAAGCGCCCGAAGACTTTCTTGATCGGTTGCATCCGGGTCTTCATGACCGCGGTTTGCAGGTCGGCCGTGACCACGTCGAGGTTCGACACGGCCTTGGACATGGCTTCGTCAGCACTGTTGGCGCCAAGGCGAACCAGACGGTTACGCACCAGTACCAGCTCGCCGACCATGTTCATGATTTCGTCGAGACGCGCGGTATCGACCCGCACGGTGGTCTCGGCTTCGCTGGCCGGTTTTTCAGCGGGTGGCGACGCTGGAGCACGGGCTGGAGTTGGCGCGGCAGCGGCCGCTGGAGCTTCAGTTTTCGGCTCGGGCGCCTTGGCCGCAGGTGCAGGTGCAGGTGCAGGTGCAGGTGCCGCAGCCTTGGCCACTGGCGTTGCGACCGGAGCGCTGGCGCCGGATGCGGTTCCAGATTTGGCGCCGACTTCAGTGAACTTGCCTTTGCCGTGCAATTCGTCGAGCAGCGATTCGAATTCGTGATCGCTGATCAGGTCGCTACCGGCCGCCGCAGCGACTGGCGCAGCAGGCGTCGGCACCGAAGCAATCGCCGATTCCAAGGCTTCGACGGCAAAGTTGCCCTTGCCGTGCAACTGATCGAGCAGAGCTTCGAATTCGTCGTCGGTGATATCCGAGCTGTCGCCCGCGGCTTTCGGCGCTTCTGGTGTGGCAGGAGCAGCAGGTGCCACCACCGCATCGACGGCGAACTGGCCTTTACCGTGCAGTTGATCGAGCAACGACTCGAACTCGGCATCGGTGATTTCGTCGCTGGCAGTAGCATCGCTGGCCGGCGCTGGAACAGCCGCCGGCGCCTCGGCCTGAGCCTTGACGGCGTTCAGCGAGTCCAGCAGTTGTTCGAATTCATTGTCGGTGATGTCACCCGATTCGCTTTCAGCGACAGGCTCTTCAACCACCTCGGCTACGGGCGCAGGTTCCGCCTCATCAGCCGTTTGCGGCTCGGCCAGACGGGCCAGGGCAGCGAGCAATTCAGGCGTGGCAGCCGTGATCGGGCTGCGCTCGCGGACTTCGCTGAACATGCTGTTCACCGCGTCCAGCGCTTCGAGAACCACGTCCATCAATTCAGAGTCGACGCGTCGTTCGCCCTTGCGCAGGATGTCGAACACGTTCTCGGCGATGTGACAGCACTCCACCAGCTCGTTGAGCTGGAGGAAGCCGGCGCCCCCTTTTACAGTGTGAAAACCGCGAAAAATTGCATTGAGCAGGTCTGCATCATCCGGTCGGCTTTCCAGCTCGACCAGTTGCTCGGACAGTTGCTCTAGAATCTCGCCGGCCTCAACCAGGAAATCCTGAAGGATCTCTTCATCGGCGCCGAAGCTCATTAAGGGTGTGCTCCTACAGGTCTAAAAACCCAAAAAACCTAAAATTCTAAAACTCTAGAAAGCTAAAACTCTAAAATCCCAGGCTGGATAACAAATCGTCCACATCGTCCTGACCGGACACAACGTCTTCTCTTTTATCGGCATGAATCTGCGGACCTTCACCCTGAGAGAGATGTTTTTGTGGATCTTTTTCGGCAAGCATCGCTTCATGGTCATGTTCAATGCCCGCAAAGCGGTCCACCTGGCTGGCCATGAGTACGAGCTTGAGCAGGTTGCTTTCAACTTCGGTGACCAGCTGGGTCACACGCTTGATCACCTGACCTGTGAGGTCCTGGTAATCCTGGGCAAGCAGAATGTCGTTGAGGTTGCTCGACACCGCACGGCCGTCTTCGGCGCTGCGCGCCAGGAAACCGTCGACTCGCCGGGCAAGTTCGCGGAACTCTTCAGCCCCGACCTCGCGACGCATGAACCGTCCCCAGTCCGTGCTCAACGCCTGGGCTTCATCGCTCAGGCGGTTGACCAGCGGCGTGGCGTTTTCCACCAGGTCCATGGTGCGGTTGGCCGCGGCCTCGGTCAGCTTGACCACATACCCCAGACGCTCGGTGGCATCGGTGATCTGTGATACTTCCTCGGCTTGCGGCATGTGCGGGTCAATCTGGAAATTGACGATCGCGCTATGCAGTTCGCGGGTGAGCTTGCCCACTTCCTGATACAGGCCGCGGTCACGGGTCTGGTTGAGCTCATGGATCAATTGCACAGCATCGCCGAACCTGCCTTTTTCAAGGCTCGCGACCAGTTCGACGGCGTGTTTTTTCAGGGTCGATTCAAAATCGCCCTGCGAAGATTCGTTATGCCCCATAGCTCCCCCGTGGCGCAGTTCAACCGATGCGTTCGAAAATCTTTTCGATTTTTTCTTTCAACGCCTGGGCCGTGAAGGGTTTGACCACATAGCCGTTTACACCGGCCTGGGCCGCTTCGATGATCTGCTCGCGCTTGGCTTCGGCGGTCACCATCAACACCGGCAGGTGTTTGAGCTTTTCATCGGCACGCACGTGGCGCAGCAGATCGATACCGGTCATGCCAGGCATGTTCCAGTCCGTTACCAGAAAGTCGATGCTCCCGCTGTTGAGTACCGGAATGGCGGTGGTGCCATCGTCAGCCTCGACCGTGTTGGTGAACCCAAGGTCACGCAACAGGTTTTTTATGATCCGCCGCATCGTTGAGAAGTCATCAACGATGAGGATTTTCATGTTCTTGTCCAATTCGACCTCCAAGCAGACTAAAACGCGCCCAGCACCTGGACGCGCCATTTCAATCAATCTGGCAAAGCACTCGATGACTGTCTGGAGTACAGCGGATCGAGACCGGCGCGGTTCATCACCCCACCAGCCACGTCGCAGTGCCCCCACACTGCCTTCAGCGCGCTCGCCACTCTCCCAAACGCCCCCGCAAACGGGCCGCGCACTGGCTGTGTAACTGGCTGACCCGAGATTCGCTGACCCCCAGGACCTCACCGATTTCCTTGAGATTCAACTCTTCGTCGTAGTACAGCGCCAACACCAGTCGCTCACGCTCCGGCAAATTGGCAATCGCGTCCGCCAGCGCTGCCTGGAAGCGTTCATCTTCCAGATCGCGTGACGGCTCGAGATGAGCACTCGCGCCATCCTCGTGCAGCCCTTCGTGTTCGCCGTCCTGCAATAGATCGTCGAAACTGAATAAGCGGCTACCGAGGGTGTCGTTCAAAATCCCGTAGTAATCGTCAAGACTCAATTGGAGTTCGGCCGCAACCTCGTGATCTTTAGCGTCACGGCCTGTTTTAGCTTCAATCGAGCGAATGGCGTCGCTGACCATCCGGGTATTGCGGTGGACCGAACGTGGCGCCCAGTCCCCCTTGCGCACTTCATCGAGCATGGCGCCGCGGATGCGGATGCCCGCGTACGTCTCGAAACTCGCGCCTTTGCTGGCGTCGTATTTGGTCGACACTTCAAGCAGGCCGATCATCCCGGCCTGAATCAGGTCTTCGACCTGGACACTGGCCGGCAGACGCGCCAGCAAGTGGTAGGCAATGCGTTTGACCAGTGGCGCGTAACGCTCGATCAGCTCGTACTGCGCGTCACGCGCCGACTGCTTGTATAGGTTGTAACCGCTGGCTGTCATATCACGGGTCCTGCCGTTTGTTGCACGAGGCGCTCGACGAAAAACTCCAGGTGCCCGCGCGGGTTGGCGGGCAGTGGCCAGGTATCGACCTTCTGTGCGATGGCCTTGAACGCCAGCGAACACTTGGAACGCGGGAAAGCTTCGTAGACGGCACGCTGCTTCTGCACGGCCTTGCGCACGCTTTCGTCGTAAGGCACGGCACCGACGTATTGCAGGGCGACGTCGAGGAAGCGGTCCGTGACTTTGGTCAACTTGGCGAACAGGTTGCGACCTTCCTGCGGGCTCTGCGCCATGTTGGCCAGGACGCGGAAGCGGTTCATGCCATAGTCGCGGTTAAGCAATTTGATCAGCGCGTAGGCGTCGGTGATCGAGGTCGGTTCATCGCAGACCACCAGCAACACTTCCTGCGCCGCGCGCACGAAACTGACTACCGAGTCACCGATACCCGCAGCGGTATCAATCACCAGCACGTCGAGGTTGTCGCCGATGTCGCTGAACGCCTGGATCAGGCCGGCGTGCTGCGCGGGGCTCAGATGCACCATGCTCTGGGTGCCGGACGCGGCCGGAACGATGCGGATGCCGCCAGGCCCCTGCAACAGGACGTCACGCAGCTCGCAGCGGCCTTCGATCACGTCGGCCAGGGTACGTTTGGGTGTCAGGCCCAGCAGAACGTCGACGTTCGCCAGCCCCAGATCGGCATCCAGCAGCATGACGCGCCGGCCAAGCTCAGCCAAAGCCAGGGACAAGTTCACTGACACGTTAGTCTTCCCGACGCCACCTTTGCCGCCGGTCACCGCGATCACCTGTACGGGATGCATGCTGCCCATGTTATTTCTTTACCTTGTCTTGCATAGACGGAGGCCACATTACTGGCTGCGCGTTCACAAAAGGAACAATGCATGGCAGACCATCGATGTAGGTACAAAAACTATTCATTGTTACCTCAGCCTACCTGCTTGGTGGGGCTGTGGTAGATATCAGCGAACATGTCAGCCATGGCTTCTTCGCTGGGCTCTTCCTGCATTTGTACACTGACGGCGCGACTGACCAGTTGATGACGACGCGGCAGATGCAAATCATCCGGAATCCGCGGGCCATCGGTCAGATAAGCCACCGGTAATTCATGGCTGATGGCAAGGCTCAACACCTCGCCCAGACTCGCTGTTTCATCCAGTTTAGTCAGGATGCAGCCAGCGAGCCCGCAACGCTTGTAACTGTGATAAGCGGCGGTTAGAACCTGCTTCTGGCTGGTGGTTGCCAGAACCAGATAATTTTTGACTTGATGCCGCGCCCGGCCAGGCTTTCGAGCTGCATGCGCAGTGCCGGATCGCTGGCCTGCAGGCCCGCGGTGTCGATCAGCACGACGCGTTTGCGCAGCAGCGGATCCAGCGCCTGCACCAGCGACTGACCCGGATCGACGTGCGTCACCGACACATTCAGAATCCGACCGAGGGTCTTGAGCTGCTCCTGGGCACCTATACGGTAGCTGTCCATACTCACCAGCGCGATGTTTTGCGCGCCGTATTGAGCACGTAACGGGCAGCCAGCTTGGCCAGGGTGGTGGTCTTGCCCATGCCGGCAGGGCCGACCATGGCAATCACCCCGCCCTCTTCCAGCGGTTCGATTTCCGGCGTAGCGATCATTCGCGCCAGGTGCGCCAGCAACATGCGCCAGGCCTGACGGGGCTCCTGGATATCGGTAATCAGCGCCAGCAAGTCCCGCGACAACGGGCCGGAGAGGCCGATGCGTTGCAGGCGGCGCCAGAGGTTCGCCTGGTCCGGACGGCTGCCTTGCAGCTGATTCCACGCTAAAGAGCCAAGCTGAACTTCGAGCAATTCACGCAGGCCGTTTAGTTCGAAACGCATCGAGTCGAACACACGCTGGTCGACAGCAGGCGCGGCAGCAGGTGCTGGCGCAGGGCGACGAGGCTCGGCGTAGGTCGGTTCGATCAGCGGCTCGGCGGCGGTGAGCGGCAGGCCGGCGAACAACTGGCGATTGGTGGCGTTGTCGCTCTCGCCTTCGCTGCGCAGGCTCAGTTCGGCCTGGGCGGTGACGATCCGCGACTGCGTCTTGCGCAGCTCGTCTTCGAGCTCCATGTTCGGCACACGTGGCGCCAGCGCCGACAGCTTGTAATCCAGGGCAGCCGTCAGTTCGACACCACCGGCGATCCGGCGGTTACCAATGATGGCGGCCTCGGCGCCCAGCTCATCACGAACCAGTTTCATGGCCTGACGCATATCGGCGGCGAAAAAACGCTTAACTTGCATAAACCACTACCTCAGCCGTTGGGCCCTACTGTCGCAACGATGGTCACTTGCTTGTTGTCAGGTATTTCCTGATAAGCCAACACATGCAAACCCGGGACTGCCAGTCGGCCGAATCGCGAGAGCATCGCGCGGACCGGACCGGCTACCAGCAGAATCACCGGTTGACCTTGCATCTCCTGGCGCTGCGCCGCATCGATCAGCGAGCGTTGCAGTTTCTCGGCCATGCTTGGCTCCAGCAGAACGCCCTCTTCCGAGCCTTGTCCTGCCTTCTGCAGACTATTGAGCAATATCTGTTCCAACCTTGGCTCCAGCGTGATCACTGGCAGCTCCGAGTCAGTGCCTACAATGCTTTGGACGATAGCGCGAGATACGCCAACGCGCACCGCAGCCACCAATGCGGCAGTATCTTGACTCTTGGAAGCGTTATTCGCGATGGCTTCGGCGATGCTACGAATGTCGCGTACCGGCACCTGCTCGGCCAACAGGGCTTGCAGGACCTTGAGCAATTGCGACAGCGACAGCACACCCGGCACCAGTTCTTCGGCCAGTTTCGGCGAGTTTTTCGCCAGCAATTGCATGAGTTGCTGCACTTCCTCGTGGCCGATCAGCTCGCTGGAGTGCTTGTACAAAATCTGGTTCAAGTGAGTTGCGACCACGGTGCTGGCATCGACCACCGTGTAGCCCAGCGATTGCGCCTGGGCGCGCTGGCTGATTTCGATCCACACCGCTTCCAGCCCGAAAGCCGGATCTTTGGCGGTAATGCCGTTGAGCGTGCCGTAGACCTGCCCGGGGTTGATCGCCAGTTCGCGATCCGGATAAATCTCCGCTTCAGCGAGGATCACGCCCATCAGGGTCAGGCGATAGGCACTCGGCGCCAGGTCGAGGTTGTCGCGGATGTGCACGGTCGGCATCAGAAAGCCCAGGTCCTGGACAGCTTCTTGCGCACACCCTTGATCCGCGCCAGCAATTGACCACCCTGGTTGCGGTCCACCAGCGGGATCAGGCGATAGCCCACTTCCAGGCCGATCATGTCGATCGGCGTCACGTCATCCCAGCCCAGCTCCTTGGTTTCCTGCGCGCGGGCCGGCGACGGCAGCAGTTCCTGCTGGCGTTTGACCTCTTGCAGAGCCTGGACCTTGACCATGTTCTGCTTGCGCCAGAACAGGTACGCACCACCCGCCGCCAGGGCGGCCATGCTCAGGAAGGAGAAGTGCGGCATGCCGGGCACCAGGCCCATCACCGCCATCAGGCCAGCCGACACGGCCAGGGCCTTGGGCGAGGCGAACATCTGGCGGTTGATCTGTTTGCCCATGTCTTCGGAGCCGGAAGCACGGGTCACCATGATCGCCGCCGCGGTGGACAACAGCAGTGAGGGCAATTGCGCCACCAAACCGTCACCGATGGTCAGCAGTGCGTAAACCTTGCCGGCATCGGCGAAGGTCATGTTGTGCTGGAAGATACCGACCGCCATGCCGCCGATCAGGTTGATGAACAGAATCAGCAAACCGGCGATGGCGTCACCGCGCACGAATTTGCTGGCACCGTCCATGGAACCGTAGAACTCGGCTTCCTGGGCGACTTCCGAACGGCGGGCCTTGGCCTGGGCCTGATCGATCAGGCCGGCGTTGAGGTCGGCGTCGATGGCCATTTGTTTGCCGGGCATCGCATCGAGGGTGAAACGCGCGCTCACCTCGGAAATCCGCCCGGCACCCTTGGTCACCACGACGAAGTTGATGATCATCAAAATCGCGAACACCACGATACCGACCACGTAGTTACCGCCGATCACCACCTCGCCGAAGGCCTGGATCACCTTACCGGCAGCGGCGTGGCCGTCCTGGCCGTGGAGCATCACCACCCGCGTGGAAGCCACGTTCAGCGCCAGCCGCAATAGCGTCGCCACCAGCAGAATCGTCGGGAACACCGCAAAATCCAGCGGCCGCAAGGCGTAGACGCAGACCAGCAGCACGACAATCGACAGGGCGATGTTGAAGGTGAAAAACACGTCCAGCAGGAACGGCGGCACCGGCAACATCATCATCGCCAACATGACCAGCAGCAACAGCGGCACACCCAGATTGCCTCGACTGAGGTCTGCCATGTGCGTGCGAGTACTGTTGAGTAACTGAGAGCGATCCACCGGTAATCCCCGTTCCTTTGAAGCAAACTTTTGACGCCTGAAGCGGGCGCAGGGGGGCTACTGCAAGAAGCTTTCCAACTTTGGTGGGAGGTGTAATAGAGGGGTTACATCGAAAAAGTGCGTCATCAGAACCGACGCCTTCGCGGGCAAGCCTCGCTCCTACAGGTTGTCATTGTTCTTACGGACGGCATCAATCCTGTAGGAGCGAGGCTTGCCCGCGAAGAGGCCATCATTGCCAACGCCCCCTCAGGGATCACACCGCAGGTCCGGAAGCTACCGCTTGACCGAACAACAAATCGAACGACCAAACCTCAGCAAACCTATCAGATCTGCTAGTACCCAACCCACACAAAACCACCAATACTGAGCGCCAGCACTTCGGACTTTCGGAGCACTCACTCATGCCATCGCCACGCGAAACCCGGCTCTGCCAATACAGCTACGACGCCCTCGACAGGTTGATCGCTAATGCATTGCCGAACGAACCCGAGCACCAACGCTTCTACTGCAAAAGCCGCCTGGTCACCGAGATACAGGGCGTGGTGCATCACTCCATAGTCCAACATGGCGACCGACTGCTGGCGGAACAGAAGACTGAAGGCAATGCATTCGACACCACGCTGTTGGCCCCGATCAACAGCGCTCGGTGCTGAACACGCTCAATGCCAATCAACCGCGACAACCCATCGCGTATACGCCTTATGGTCACCGAGACACTGCAAGTGGATTACTCAGCCGGCTCGGGTTCAATGGTGAACGGCCGGAACCGGTGACAGGCTGTTATTTGTTGGGGATTGGATATCGGGCATTTAATCCAGTGTTGATGCGCTTTATTAAACCAGACAGTTGGAGTCCGTTTGGGAAGGGTGGGTTGAACCCATATGCATACTGTCTGGGAGACCCAATCAATCGCTACGATCCAAATGGACACTTATCCTTCCGCATGGTGGTGAAACTCGCCAAGTGGAGAGATCAGGCTATAGCGTGGAGCGCTACCAAAGCGAAAGCTGGTGACAAATACAATAAAGCTTTAACTGCAAGCTCAGAAGCAACACAACACAAACAATATAAAGTCCTAGATTGGCTTGAAAATTTTTATCCTCACGAAAAACGCATGAAAGACCATCGCTCATTAAAAATGCCACGAGATATCCAAATAAAAAAAATATCCAGCTTGGATGACTTTAGAAAAATACCAGATGAAAAGGCAATGGAATCCCTCAGCAGAACCGAATATGAAGTACGTTTCAACCAGAAGCGCCAACTCAATTTTATTTACACATCGAAGAGAAAGCTTTTTGTTTCGAGTACCCGCCATCAATATCTAAGCGACATGACAGGATCTCCATATGTTATTAGCGCAGGTGAAATAACAAAAATAGGAAGTGAAAGCGCGAAAATCACAAACGGCTCCGGACATTTTCATCCGAGCTTCGACTCTCTTACTCCAGTGAAAGAGCACTTGGAAGAACTAGGTATTAGGGTCAGCACTGTGCGGAGCCTTTAATACTCTGTAACAGAGTGCTAAAGGATCAAAACCAAGGATATCTCTAAAAGTCCCGCCTTAAATCCGGCGGAATCGGCCAATCATCCTTCAACGGATCCGGCCGCATTCCTTTGCCCGCCCGGCACTGCCGAATCTGATAAGCATGGGCAAGTACCTGAGCAACGGCCAGATATAACCCACCCGAAATTTCCTCCTCAAGTTCCGTGGAGTAGTAAATCGACCACGCCAGCGCCGGCGACTCCAGCAACAGAGTTTCGTTGGCCGCAGCGATTTCACGAATCTTCAAGGCCAGGAAATCACTACCCTTGAAAAGAGGGTCCCCATTTCTACGCTCGCTGCCTGCGCATCCTTCATGAATCACACCATAGATCCGGGATCTCCAGCATGGCGGAGGAACAAATCCAACGAGCCAACCGCAACAGACCTATCAGATCTGCTAGTACCCAACCCTATACAAAACCATCGTTACTGAGCACCAGCACTTCGCACCCTCGGAGCATTCATTCATGCAATCGCCCGACGAAACCCTGCTCAGCCAATATCGCTACAACGCCCTCGACCAATTGATCGCCAATACATTTCCGAACGAGCCAGAACACCAGCGCTTCTATTGCAAAAGCCGCTTGACCACCGAGATCCACGGTGCGACGCGCCATTCCATTATCCGGCATGACGTTCAACTGCTGGCGGAACAGAAAACGGAAGGCGATGCACTCAACAGCAGACTGATAGCCTCCGATCAACAGCGTTCGGTGTTGAACACACTAGGGGCGAATCACTCGCGACAACCTATTGCTTACACACCCTACGGCCACCGCCCCGCTGCAAGCGGATTACTTAGCCTGCTCGGCTTCAACGGCGAACGGCCGGATCCGGTGACGGGATGGTACTTGCTGGGAAATGGGTATCGGCCGTTTAATCCGGTGTTGATGGTGTTTACCAGTCCGGATAGTTTGAGTCCGTTTGGCAAAGGAGGACTCAATTGTTATGCCTATTGCCAAGGTGATCCGATCAACAAAAATGACCCGACTGGGCATTGGCCTTACTGGCTAGTCAAACCATTGGGGGTTTTCAAACGCCTGAAAAGACCGCTCCCTAACGAGCCACTGATTTCTAGATCCATCTCCGCTACAGATTCCATAACCAATGCTATCCCCACACCTCCCCCTCTCCCAGCAACACTTCCAAGTGTTAGTGCCCGCATACCATTGCGGACGAGAGAGCCCGGTGCCCCTTTACGAAAGGTCAGGTCGAGTTCAACAGACAGTACTCATTCATATTTCACTCCGACGCAAAGTTCACTTCGGGCCGAAGCAGAAGCCAGTGCAAGGCAAATAGAGATGCTCAACAGTATCCCCCCTCGACGACGCGCAACGCTTTGATGGCGCTCCAAAACGCCGCCTTGGGGAACGTCTACTCACTTTCTACGCAATCGCCCCGCATCACTCCTCGCCGCCCCCTTATAACGCCGGGTAGAGCCGCGCGCTATGACCCGCCACCGCCATATACGCCATTAGAGCCCCCTCCTGCATACGAGAGTCTTTTACTAACCAGCAACGAACCTGCACTCCACGCAATGAACATTCGCAAATAGATTTAACCAATAAATAGGAGCAAAAAGGGGACACCGATTCAGATGAAACCAAAAAGGGACAACGGACAAAGAACGGACAAAGGGGACAGATTTATTTAAGTGCCTTACGTGGAGAACTGAAAAAGCCGCTTACAACTAACCCTAACGAAATTAACCGCTCTCACTAGGCTTCCCTCGTCATCACAAAAATACAGGAGGATCTATGCCTAGGACCGGACGCGTTGTATTGCCCAATTTCCCTCACCATGTCGTACAGCGAGGTCACAATCGACAGGTCGTTTTCGCAACCGCGGATGATTTTGAGCATTACCTCTCCGACCTGCGTGAATTGAAAGACTCCTTTGGCGTAAGCGTTTATGCCTATTGCTTGATGACTAATCATGTCCACCTTCTACTTGTACCAAGCGACACCCCATCGAGCTTGGGGCAGCTGATGAAAGCCCTAGCGGCTCGTATGACCCGCTACCGAAACAGGCTGGAAGGACGCTCGGGGACCTTATGGGAAAGCCGTTACAAATCCAGTCTTGTTCAATCCGACACCTATCTTTTGGCATGTACCCGATATATCGAACTGAATCCCGTGAGGGCTCATATTGTATCGAGGGCGGAGGATTATCCTTGGTCGAGTTATCGCCTTCGAGTAGAAGAGTCAGCCAAAAATAACTGGCTGGATCACGACCCATGCTTCAACGCACTCGGAACAACTGAGCTCGCTCGCCGTAATCGATATAAAGAATTTTTAGAGCAGGTCGCTCCGAAGGGGGAAGTGGAGCTAATACGAAGTGCACTTCAACGTGGGCAACTGACGGGATCCTCACGCTTTGTAGAAGAAATAGAACACATCACAGGGCTTCGGATAATTGGCCGTGGAC
Organism: Pseudomonas sp. ERMR1:02; assembly: GCF_002277815.1. Classification (GTDB taxonomy): domain Bacteria; phylum Pseudomonadota; class Gammaproteobacteria; order Pseudomonadales; family Pseudomonadaceae; genus Aquipseudomonas. The sequence goes on along the minus strand of NZ_NKJI01000003.1, from coordinate 500,219 downwards.
AAGGCAGGCCCTCGAAAAAAAACCAAGCGAATTAGCGCGGTCACCATCCGCTTATTTTCAATCCGAAATAAATCTGTCCCCATTTCGCGGTCTATTTTCAATCCGAAATAAATCTGTCCCCATTTCGCGGTCCCCATTTCGCGAAAATAAAGCTGTCCCCATTTCGTGTCCCCATTTCGAATCGTCCGCATTTCGGGCGCGGGGGGGCTACTGCAAGAAGCTTTGCAACTTTTGCGGGGGGTTTGGAATAGAGGGGTTGTCAGGAGGTACGGTATAGGCAGTGCCGGCCCCATCGCGGGCAAGCCCGGCTCCCACAGTGATCGAGTCTGGCCGCGAAAACAGCGCTAACCACACAACCTGTGGGAGCCGGGCTTGCCCGCAATGGGGCCGTACCTGTCAGCGCATTACTTTTATTTCGTGCCATAGATTTGCGGACTCAAGCCCGGCGAAGAGCCCATTCAACGAACCAATCCCACCAAACCTATCAGATCTGCTAGTACCCAACCCCACACAAAACCACCAATACTGAGCGCCAGCACTTCGGACCTTCGGAGCACTCACTCATGCAATCGCCACGCGAAACCCGGCTCTGCCAATACAGCTACGACGCCCTCGACAGGTTGATCGCTAATGCATTGCCTAACGAGCCCGAGCACCAACGTTTCTACTGCAGAAGCCGCTTGGCCACCGAAATACGCGGCGCGGTGCGCTATTCCATCGTCCAGTACGACGACTGGTTGCTCGCACAACAGCAGAGCGAGGGCGATGCACTCGAGACCACGCTACCGGCCACCGATCAACACCGTTCGATACTGAACACGCTCAAGGCCAATCACCCGCGACATCCCATCGCGTATGCACCCTATGGTCACCGTCCCGTTGGGGGGGCATTACTCAGCCTGCTCGGCTTCAACGGCGAACGGCCGGATCCGGTGACCGGGAGTTACTTGCTGGGGAACGGGTATCGGGCGTTTAATCCAGTATTGATGAGATTTACCAGTCCAGATAGCTTGAGCCCGTTCGAAAAAGGCGGATTGAACTCATTTACATACTGCCTAGGAGATCCAATTAATCGGCATGACCCAAATGGACACATCAGCTTCGCCTTAACAGTCAAGATGCAAAATTGGGCAAGAAGGGCAGTGGCAAAAGTCGCGACCAAAACAAACTCTATAGCACTATACCCTGACCGATCACTATCTAAAGTCCCGCTTTCGAGCAACGTATCCCCAACCCGAGCCGCACAACTTAGGTCGCGTGCAACTCACCTGGACAATTTACGCCTTTATGAAATGCAGGCAAATTTCGAAAACACCCTAACATCAGCGAGAAACAGCACTCGACACCAAACACTACAAAAACTATCTATAAATAAAATTCAAACATCCAACCTTCCTATAGACGATCTTCCACCCACACTACAAAGCGCCGCCCACACCCCATCTAAAACTTTTAACCAGCACGCCTTACTTGAGTACTTAAATCAGGATCAGCCCTTTTATGGCGTAAATACGGAACGCTTTGATCACAACAAACTTATAGGAATTTCAACCGGAGAATTTATTTTCCATTTTCCGTCTCTCAACACACGATAACCACAGAAGCAACAAAACTCCTTAATAAAATCAAAACATTTGATGCCACAAAAACCAGCATACGCAGCCATAAAATGCTTATGTATATAAGGAGATAAATCTACTATCAGTAAGTAAAACAGGATCCCTTTTCTGTAAACCGTTTTGCTGATCGATCCAGGATCACCGGACGCAACGACCTTTCGATTTTAAACAACTGTGTTTAATCAACATCTCTAGATACCTAAAGAACCTACACATCCTTGCGCCGCAGCCTACGACTACGCCAGAATCCGCCGGCTTGTGCGCCTGAGGGCCGGGCTCTATCGTTTCCCGGTCGCTGAAAAACAGCGATCGGGTTTGGTAGCCCGGTAGACTTAGTGCGTAGCACACCTGAATCAGGCCTTTGCGGTCTGTGTCTTTATGGTGGCCATGCGCAGGGCGCCTTCGGGCGCGCCGGTTCTCCAAGTCACCGGTCTACCAACCCGCGTATGGCCACCACCACATTCGTTTGGTAGCGAAGGTGATGGCTCCTCTTTTCTGACTTGGAGTTTCAAATATGTTCAAAGTAACGCCCAATCCGCCGGAAGCCGAAGACGGCTCCCCAGACACCTCAATCGATACGCAAAAACTCCACGAAGCCGCCGACCGCGCCCTCGATGAGTACATCAAACTGTCTACCCGTATAAACGCCATCGAGCGAAAGCCCAGCACGATGTTCATCATCGCGCCCGGTATCGACACCGAGAGCCTGCTGGCCAATACCTGCGAATCTCTTGCGTCGGCCAGGGTCGTGGCTGAAGACTTTGCTGGGTGTCTGAAGGGTTCTCAGCGCAATACGATGTTGGCGATTTCGCAGATCATCATGTTGGGTGAGCTGGCTGTAAATCGGGCGCTGGATAACATCGATCCGCAGGGCTAGTTAAGGGTTCAATTTAGGCACAATTCATGTGGGAGCTGGCCTGCTCGAGAAGGCGGTGTGTCAGTCGAGATCTTTATTGGCTGGGATGGCCTCTTCGCGGGCAAGCCCGCTCCCACAGGTTTTGTGTGTGCTAGCTGGCTTGGACTGTCAGGAATCGCGGCGTAAATCCGGCGGAATAGGCAGATCATCCTTCAGTGGATCCGGCCGCTTGCCCTTGCCCGCCTTGTACTGGCGAATCTGATAGACATAGGCCAACACCTGAGCAACGGCCAGATACAACCCACCCGGAATTTCCTGCTCCAGCTCCGTCGAGTAATAAATCGACCGCGCCAGCGCCGGCGATTCCAGCAACAGGATCTCGTTAGCCGCCGCAATTTCCCGAATCTTCAGCGCCAAAAAGTCGCTACCCTTGGCAATCAACATCGGCGCCCCGCCCTTGTCCGGGTCGTACTTCAGCGCCACGGCGTAGTGAGTCGGGTTAGTAATGACCACGTCGGCGTCAGGAACGGCGGCCATCATCCGCCGCTGGGACATGTCACGCTGCAGCTGGCGAATCCGCTGTTTGACCTCCGGCCGCCCTTCCTGATCCTTGTGCTCGTCACGCACTTCCTGTTTGGTCATCTTCAGTTTCTTGATGCTTTCCCAGAGCTGAATCGGCACGTCGACGGCGGCGATGATGATCAGCCCGCAGGCCATCCACAGGGTGCTCCAGCCGACTACCTGCAGGCTGTGGGTGATGGCCCGGTCCAGCGGTTCATGGGCGATGCGCAGCAGGTCGTCGATGTCCGCCGACAACACCATGAGGGCCACGAACAAGACGATGAAGAACTTCGCCAGGGCTTTGAGCAGCTCGGCCAGGGCCTTGGCTGAAAACATGCGTTTGAGGCCTGCGCCGGGGTTCATGCGGCTGAACTTGGGGGCCATGGTGCCGGCGGAGAACAGCCAGCCACCGAGGGAGATCGGGCCGATCAGTGCGGCCAGCAGCAAGGTGATCATCACCGGCTGAATCGCCAGCAAGGCAATCTGCCCCGAGTGCAGCAGGTAGATGCCCATCGAGCGCTGGTCCAGCACCACGTCCCGCGACAGGGAAAAATTCAGGCGCATGAGGTCCATCATTTCCTGGGCCAGCGCGCCACCGAAAATCAGCAGCGCGCCAGCACCGGCGAGCATGATCGCCAGGGTGTTGAGTTCCTTGGAACGAGCAATCTCGCCCTTCTCACGGGCGTCCTTTTTCTTTTTGTCCGTGGGGTCTTCTGTTTTGTCCTGACCGCTTTCGCTCTCAGCCATGACTCAGCTCGCCTTCGCCAGTTCGCGTAAAAACTGCAGGGCCTCAGTGGCCAGCGGTTGATACTGATTAACGATGTCCGCCAGCCCGACCCAGACGATAAACATGCCGAGCACCAGGGTCAGCGGGAAGCCGATGGAGAAAATGTTCAGTTGCGGTGCCGCGCGGGTCATCACGCCAAACGCGATGTTGACCACCAGCAACGCGGTGATCGCCGGTAGCACCAGTAACAGCGCCGCGCCGAGTACCCAGCCGAGTTTGCCGGCCAGCTCCCAGAAATGATTGACCATAAATCCACTGCCCACCGGCAGCGTGGTGAAGCTCTCGGTGAGCACTTCGAACACCACCAGATGACCGTTCATGGCCAGGAACATCAGCGTCACCAGCATGGTGAAGAATTGCCCGATCACCGCTACCGAGACGCCGTTGGTGGGGTCGACCATGGAGGCGAAGCCCATGCCCATCTGGATCGCGACAATCTGCCCCGCCACCACGAACGCCTGGAAGAACAGTTGCAGGGAGAAGCCCAGGATCGCGCCGACGAGGATCTGTTCGGCAATCAGCAGCAGCCCGCTCAAGTCCAGCGCACTCACTGGCGGCATGGGCGGCAGGCCCGGGGCGATGACCACGGTGATGGCCAGGGCGAAATACAGACGGATGCGCTTGGGTACCAGGGAGGTGCCGAACACCGGCATGACCATCAGCAAGGATCCGATGCGGAACAGCGGCAACATGAAGGTCGCCACCCAGGTGCTGATCTGGGTATCCGTCAACTGCAGCAGCGACGACATGGCTTAGCCGATGACCTGCGGAATACTGCCGTACAGCTGCAGGATGTATTCCATGAAGGTCTGTACCAACCACGGGCCGGCGACGATCAGTGTCACCAGCATCACCAGCAAACGCGGCAGGAAGCTCAGGGTCTGTTCGTTGATCTGGGTGGCGGCCTGGAACATCGCCACCAACAGGCCGACCAGCAGACTTGGAATCACCAGCACTGCGACCATCATGGTGGTCAGCCACAGCGCTTCACGGAAGATGTCGACGGCAACTTCTGGCGTCATGGCGATACACCACCAAAGCTGCTGGCCAAGGTGCCGATGATCAGCGCCCAGCCATCGACCAAGACGAACAGCATGATTTTGAACGGCAGAGAAATGATCAGCGGCGACAGCATCATCATGCCCATTGCCATCAGCACACTGGCCACGACCAGGTCGATGATCAGGAACGGGATGAAGATCATGAAACCGATCTGGAATGCGGTTTTCAGTTCGGAGGTCACGAACGCCGGCACCAGGATTGTCAACGGCGCCTGATCCGGCGAAGCAATGTCGGTGCGCTTGGACAGGCGCATGAACAGCTCCAGATCGCTGGTGCGGGTCTGGGCCAGCATGAAGTCCTTGATCGGCACCTGAGCCTTGGCCACGGCGTCCTGAGCGGTCATTTTTTCCGCCAGATACGGCTGCAAGGCGTCCTGGTTAACCCGATCGAACACCGGCGCCATGATGAACAGGGTCAGGAACAGCGCCATGCCCGTGAGGATCTGGTTCGACGGCGTCTGCTGCAAACCAAGTGCCTGACGCAGGATCGAGAAGACGATGATGATCCGGGTAAAACTGGTCATCAGCATGACGAACGCCGGGATGAAACTCAGCGCGGTCATGATCAGCAGGATCTGCAGGCTGACCGAATATTCCTGGGCGCCCTGTGCGTTGGTGCCCAGGGTGATCGCCGGGATCGACAACGGATCGGCGGCGAACGCCAGCGGCGCGGCCAGCATCAGGGCCAGCGTCAAGACGATGCGTAACGCACCCATTACTTCTTATCCTTCTGATCCTTGCCGAGTATCTTCATCAGATGCTGGGCAAACTCCGGAGTCGCTTTTTCGGCGCTGGTCGGCACTTCAATCGGCTCTTTGAGCACATGCAGCGCGGTGATCGTACCGGGGCTGAGACCGAGCAGGATCTGCTCGTTGCCGACCTGCACCAGCATCAAACGGTCACGCGGACCCAGCGCGCGGGAACCGATCAGCTCAATCACCTGCCCTTTGCCGGCAGGTCCGGCCTGCTGAACCCGGCGCAACAGCCAGGCGAGCAAGAAAATCAGCCCCAGCACCAGCAGCAGACCTAACACCAGTTGCGTCAACTGCCCGGCCACTCCGCTGCTGACCGCTGGCGCAACGGCTGTGGTAGCGACTGTCGCAACAGGCTCGGCCGCCAGCACGCTGAACGGCAACGCCAGCAGCCCTGCAAGATACCTTTTCACTCAGCGCAGCTTCTTGATGCGTTCGCTTGGGCTGATCACGTCGGTCAGGCGGATGCCAAACTTCTCGTTGACCACCACTACTTCGCCATGGGCGATGAGTGTGCCGTTAACCAACACGTCCAGCGGCTCACCGGCCAGGCGATCAAGCTCGATCACCGAACCCTGGTTGAGTTGCAGCAGGTTGCGAATGTTGATGTCGGTGCTGCCCACTTCCATGGAGATCGACACCGGGATATCGAGGATCACGTCCAGGTTCGGGCCATCGAGGGTGACCGGATCGTTGTTTCTCGGCGTGCTACCGAACTCTTCCATCGGCAGGCGGTTGGAGCCCGAAACACCCGTATCGGCGGCCAGCAGCGCATCGATATCCGCCTGCCCGGCATCACCGGTTTCTTCCAGGGCCGCAGCCCACTCGTCAGCCAGCGCCTGGTCGTCCTGGGTATTCATATCGTTAGCCATCAATGTGTCCTCGGCGAGCAACTGCTCAATCAGGAGCAGTCATTTCAAATAGGGTTGGAGCGCCAGTCAGCGTCGGTCAGCGGCGCTCGATCGGCTCGATCACTTGCAACGCAAGGTTGCCTTTGTGCGAGCCCATCTTGACCTTGAAGGCCGGCACGCCGTTGGCGCGCATGATCATTTCTTCGGGCATTTCCACCGGGATGATGTCCCCCGGCTGCATGTGCAGGATGTCGCGCAGCCTCAACTGGCGGCGAGCCACCGTGGCACCGATCGGCACGTCGACGTCCAGGACGTCCTGGCGCAAGGCATTGACCCAGCGCTCGTCCTGGTCATCGAGGTCGGACTGGAACCCGGCGTCTAGCATTTCGCGCACCGGCTCGATCATCGAATACGGCATGGTCACGTGCAGGTCACCGCCGCCGCCATCGAGTTCGATGTGGAAGGTCGACACCACAATCGCTTCGCTCGGGCCGACGATGTTGGCCATGGCCGGGTTCACTTCCGAGTTGATGTACTCGAAATTGACTTCCATGATCGCCTGCCAGGCTTCCTTCAAGTCGACGAAGGCCTGTTCCAGCACCATGCGCACCACACGCAGTTCGGTCGGGGTGAATTCACGCCCTTCGATCTTCGCGTGACGGCCGTCGCCGCCGAAAAAGTTGTCCACCAGCTTGAACACCAGTTTGGCGTCGAGGATGAACAACGCGGTGCCGCGCAGGGGTTTGATCTTGACCAGGTTGAGGCTGGTCGGCACGTACAGCGAGTGCACGTATTCGCCGAACTTCATCACCTGCACGCCACCAACCGCCACGTCTGCCGAGCGTCGCAGCATGTTGAACATGCTGATGCGCGTGTAGCGGGCAAAACGTTCGTTGATCATTTCCAGGGTCGGCATGCGTCCACGGACGATGCGATCCTGGCTGGTCAGGTCGTAGCTTTTGACGGTGCCGGGTTCGGCAGCGATATCGGTCTGTACCAGACCGTCGTCCACGCCATGCAACAGCGCGTCGATCTCATCCTGGGACAGCAGGTCCTGCACGGCCATGTCGTGTTCCTACTGCAGTACGAAATTAGTGAAAAGCAACTGTTCGACGACCACTTTGCCGAGTTCTTTCTGCGCTACTTCCTGGACGCTGGCCGTGGCTTTCTGGCGCAGCATTTCCTGGCCGACTGGCGACGCGAGCGTGGGGAAGTCCTGCCCGGAGAAAAGCATGACCAGGTTATTGCGGATCACTGGCATGTGAACCTTGAGCGCATCCAGGTCCGCCTGATTGCGCGCGAGCATGGTGATGCTCACCTGCATGTAGCGCTGACGGCCGTTCTGATTGAAGTTGGCGACAAACGCTGGCGCCATCGACTCGAAAATCGCTGGCTGCTTGCCGACCGGCGTCGTTTCAGCCACAGCGGCAGGCTTGCTCTGTGCGCTATGCATGAAGTACCAGGTCGCCCCCACGGACAAACCGATCGCCAGCAGCACGGCCACCACGATCACGATGATCAGCTTGAGTTTGCCTTTGGTTGCGGGGTCTTTTACTGCTGCGTCGCTCTTCGCCATGCCAATAATCCGTCACTATTCGGGTTTTCACAGTCGCACGGATAGGCAAGAGCAAGTGTTATGCCAGATGTGGGGAGGGCATTGAAGACAACGGATCAACTGTAGGAGCGAGCGGTGCGGCGACCCGACTTGCCCGCGAAACAGACGCTGCGGTTATTCAGGCAAACCGCATTATCGTTCTTCGCGGGCAAGCCTCGCTCCTACGGGGGGGTTTGTGGTTGATCAGGCGTAGTAATCGACGGCGCTGGAGCCGATCACGCTGGTGGGTGCGGCAGCGACTTCGGTGATGCCTGGAGCCAGTTCGTCATCCATGGCATCGAGCCGACCGCCGCCGCGACTGACACGTGCGCCTTGGTTCTGCTGCTCCTGCCCCTGCTGCGAACCCCGAGACTGGTCGGACACGTTGACGTCAACCTGACCCATGCCCTGCTGCGCGAACATGTCACGCAGGCGATGCATCTGCCCGTCCAGCGCTTCACGGACACTTGGGTGTGCGCTCATGAACGTCACCTGGGTCTGCTGATCGGGAACCATGTTCACCCGAATGTCGAGGCGCCCAAGCTCTGCCGGTTGCAACTGAATGTCAGCCGCCTTGAGATTGGCGCTGGACAGGTACATGACCCGATTCACGACTTCTTCGGTCCAGCCGCTCTGATGCATGGCGATCGGCTGGTTCACTGGCAACGCGTTAGCGGTTTTCGGCGTGGCCGCTTGCGTCAGTGCCGCCAGACGGTTGGCGAAATCGTCGACCCGGGTATCGCTGCTGGCCGATTTGAGATCCTTGAGCCCGTCATCAATCAGGCCGCTGAACGCCTTGTCGCCACCCTGACTGGTGCTGTCCTTGCTGGACTGCACATCGAGCATATTGGCCATGCCAGCGGCAAAGTTCTGCGCCGAGGTCTGTTCGCCATCAGCCTGAGCCTGGGCAGGCGTCGGTGCGGCTTTGGGCTGTGCCTGACTGGATGCGGAAACGTGCCCGCTCTGCTCCATAGCCATGCGCAAGGCAGGTAGTGCGTCGAGAGGATCGGCTTCGGGATCGAAATCGCTATCGGTGGTGGCGACGGCCGCTGTCGTTGCTGCCGTGACCGCTGCGGCTACCGGTGCCTCGATTGGTGTCTGAGCCGTATCGACCACGGGTGGCGCTGCCGGTACTGGCGCAGTGACGACTGGCTGCACCGCCTGCAACAAGGCAGGGTCGAGCGTCGGATCGACCGGCGCGGCATCGGCGACCGGTGTCTGCGCGGTGTCGGTCGAATCATCACTGGCGGTTTTGTCATCAGGCTGCGCCGGTTTATCGGCGGGCAAGGATTTGCCGCTATCGGCAACCGCAGGTTCCGGCGCGGCAGATTTGTCGTCGGCGACATCCTTCCTGGCGGCGCTGTCCGGGGTCTTGTCACGCACTGGCTTGACCGAACCATCAGCGGTCGCGACAGACTTGTTCTGGGCTTGTTTGGCGTAGACCTGAGCGAAGCTGGAGGCTTTATCCCCGGGCTCAGCGGCCGGCGCCGTGGAATTGGCGGAGGCGGCTTGAGTCTTGGCCTGCGCGGCGGCCTGAAGAAGAATATTGGGGGTAACGGGCATTTAACGGTCTCCGCTGCACTGGGGTCGTAGGTACAGTTGGGAGAGTTGACTGCAAAGGTCGCGCCAGTTTTGCTCAACAGTGGTCAATAGGGCCGAACACTATCGCTGGCAAAGAGAGAACGCTGGCGCTCCTCTTCATAAAGTGGCCGCACAACCGCGAATTCGCGGGCAATTTCAGCGACCAGCACTTCAATACCAGAAAGGTTTTTCTCTTTGGCGCGCTGCTCGAGGTCATGACACAGCTCAGCCAGGCGAATCGCCCCCATGTTGCTGCTGCTGCCCTTGAAGCTGTGGGCGGTCTCAAGAATCTGTGTGGCATTGACAGCCACGGACAAGCCTTGCAACCGCTCTTCGGCATCTGCGAGGAAGGTATCGACCAATGTCGAAAACTCGTCCTCCATGACTTCCCGCAACGTGCTGAGCACGTTTGGGTCCAAATGTATATCAGTCACTTGCTCACTCCTTGATCAAGAATGCGAGGATTATGCCAGAGGCTTCCAGAAAAACTCCACGCGGGCACTTCGACCATCGTCGGACCAACTGGCGTTACGCCCCAACTGACGAATCAGACTGACGCCGCGACCCGACAAACGGACAGGATCGATCGGACGCTCCATCACTCGCTTTACATCAAATCCCTTGCCGCTGTCCTCGACGCGAATCACCAGGCAACCACCCTCGACTTGCGGCGTGACCTGCAAATGCACCCGCACATAGCCATCCTGCAGCTCGTCCAGGCGCGAATTGCGCTGCTGGTAATAACGGGCAAAACCCGCGACATCGCGTTTGAGGCTTGAATCCAGATCCAGCACGCCATGCTCCAGCGCATTGGAGTACAGCTCGGCCAGAACACTGTAGAGCGCTCCGCTCTGCGCCCGCAGACCGTGAACCTCAAGCAGCAGTTGCAACAGGTATGGCAGCGGATTGAAGCGCTTGAGCGTAGCGGCGCGAAACTCGAAACTCACCGACCAGTCCAGCGGGCAAGACTGGCCGCTATCGGAATAAACCGGGGCCGGCGGACTCAACTGCGCCAGGTCCAACAGGCTGATTTCGACCATGCTGACATCGTCGCGGGCTTCGCCGCGAAAATCCCGCAGCGCCTGCTCTATTTCCTCGAACAATGCATCCGGCTGACGATTGGCAGCAAACACCTGCTGCAACCGCTGCACGCCAAACAACTGATCGCTGGCATCGCAGGTATCGATCACACCGTCGGACAACAGAAACACCCGATCCCCGAGCGCCATCGGGAACACTTCGGTGCGGTCATCGAATGTTTGCGGGCTCAACACACCAAGCGGTAAATGCCGGGCCTTCAGCTGCGTGCGCTCACCCGTAGCAATGCTGCGCAGGTAGCCGTCCGGCATGCCACCGTTCCAGACCTCCACCGAGCGGCGCTGAAAACTCAGGCACAGCAGCGTTGCGCAACAGAACATGTCCACCGGCAGGATGCGCTTGAGCTTGGCATTCATCTCTCGCAAGGTTTCCGCCAGGCCATAGCCCTTGGCGGTCATGCCGTAAAAGACTTCCGCCAGGGGCATCGCACCGACTGCGGCCGGCAGCCCATGGCCGGTGAAATCGCCGAGCAGCACATGCATGTCACCGGCCGGAGTGAACGCGGCCAGCAGTAGATCGCCATTGAACAGTGCGTAAGGTGATTGCAGGTAGCGGATGTTGGGGGCGTTCAGGCAGCCGGAGTGGGCCACTTTGTCGAACACGGCCTTGGCTACCCGTTGCTCGTTGAGTAAATAGTTTGGTGCCGGGCGATCTGGTCACGCTGTTTCAGCACGGTCGCCTGCAACCGCCGCAAACGGTCCATCGCCTTGATCTTGGCGGCGAGGATCACCTGGTTGTACGGTTTCGCCAGAAAATCGTCGCCTCCGACCTCCAGGCAGCGGGCCAAGGCTTCGCTTTCGGACAGCGAGGTGAGAAAGATGATCGGCACCAGGGTTTCCCCGGCAAGTTCCTTGATCTGCCGGGCCGCCTCGAAGCCGTCCATCACCGGCATCATCGCGTCCATCAACACCAATTGCGGGCGTTGCTGGCGAAACGCATCGACCGCTTCGGCACCATTGGCCGCCATCAGCACTTGATGCCCCTGGCGCCGGACGATACTCGACAACAGCATGCGATCGGCCGCGCTGTCTTCAGCGATCAGGATCGTCAACGGTTCGAGCGCAGATTGCACGGCGATCAACTGATGTCGAACAGTTTGTCGAAATTGGAGATGGCGAGGATTTTCCTGACGTCGGAACTGCTGTTGACGACGCGAATATCGGAATCGTCGCCACCGGCGTGATCACGCAACAGAAGCAGCATGCCCAGCGCGGAACTGTCGAGGTAGGTCGCCTCTTTCAGGTCGATCACGACCTCGGCTAGATCCTTGTCTTCGTAGGATTCACGAAATTCCTGATGTTTGGCGAAATCGAATCGTCCCTTGACCGATATCGTCAGCTTTTGCCCATCCGGGGAGATTTCTGTAACGACTGACATGTCATGGCTTCCTTGTCATTGGTAAACCTGCTTGTACAAGGTTTAGCATTGGGTAGAGGTTGGGGCAAGGCTGTAAATTGTGGCGCCTGTCAGATCGCTTTCGCGGGCAAGCCACGCTCCCACAGGTTATGCGTCGTACATGATTTTGCGAACGACGCAAAACCTGTGGGAGCGTGGCTTGCCCGCGATGAACGATAACGCGGATTCAATATTGATCCTGACGCGGCAAGCGCTGGGACAACTCATCCAGCAGCTTTTGCTCGCGCTTGTCTTCCAGCGCCCGCGCTTCATCCATGTAACGTTGAACCAGTTTGCGTAAACCTTCGACCCGGGCAAACGCCTGTTGCCAGGTTTCGCGCGCCTTGTTCAGGTTGTTCTGGTGCCAGGCCAGGCTCTGGCGCTGCTGATCGATGGCCGTGCCCAGTTGCGCCAGGAACCCCTGATAGCCCAGTAACCATTGGCCCGACACACCACCGCTGCCGCGCACGATCCACTGTTCCTGATAATCGAGGCGAAAGGCTTCGAGATCATCGAGTTTGCTTTGCGCCAGACGCACCTGCCCCTGGAAGTGTCCCAGGCGCTGGACCGCGGTTTTCTCGGCCTTCTCGGCCATTTCCACCACGGGGGCCAGGCGCCCTGCGCGAGTCTGGGCCATGGCCGGTTAACCGCCCGCCGCAGGCGCGAAGATCGACGCGAGGTACGCTTCGCTTTCGCCCAGGCTGATACTGTCATTGAGGCCCTGACGCAGGTATTTGACCAACTGCGGTTGCAGGGAAATCGCCAGATCGGTCTCGCGATCGCCGCCGGCAACGTAGGCACCGACGCTGATCAAATCCCTGCTCTGCTGATAACGCGACCACAATTGCTTGAAATACTGCGCGCGGGTCATGTGCTCTGGCGACACCACCGCCGGCATCACCCGGCTGATGGACGCTTCAATATCGATGGCCGGGTAATGCCCCTCCTCGGCCAGGCGCCGCGACAGCACGATGTGCCCGTCGAGCACGCCTCGCGCCGAGTCGGCAATCGGGTCCTGCTGGTCATCGCCTTCGGACAGCACGGTGTAGAACGCGGTAATCGAACCACCGCCCTTCTCGGCATTACCGGCCCGCTCCACCAGTTTCGGCAACTTGGCGAACACCGACGGCGGATAGCCCTTGGTGGCTGGCGGCTCGCCGATAGCCAGGGCGATTTCCCGCTGGGCCTGGGCGAAACGGGTCAGCGAATCCATCAGCAACAGGACGTTCTTGCCCTTGTCGCGGAAATACTCGGCGATTCGTGTGCAGTACATGGCCGCGCGCAGACGCATCAGCGGTGCATCGTCCGCAGGGGACGCCACCACCACCGAACGCTTGAGCCCTTCTTCACCGAGGATGTGCTCGATGAACTCCTTGACTTCACGACCCCGCTCACCGATCAGCCCGACGACGATAATGTCGGCCTCGGTGAAGCGGGTCATCATGCCCAGCAACACCGACTTACCCACGCCGGTACCGGCGAACAGCCCGAGCCGCTGACCGCGACCGACCGTCAACATCCCGTTGATGCAACGAATGCCCACATCCAGCGGCTCGCTGATCGGTTCACGCTTGAGCGGATTGATGGTCGGACCGTCCATCGGCACCCAGTCCTCGGCCTTCATCCCGCCCTTGCCGTCCAACGCGCGACCAGCGCCATCAAGCACCCGGCCGAGCATGCTCATGCCCATCGGTAAGCGACCGCTGTCCGACAGCGGAACGACGCGGGCGCCCGGCGCAATACCGGCGACGCTGCCGACCGGCATCAGGAAGACTTTGCTGCCGGAGAAGCCCATGACTTCGGCTTCGACCTGCACCGGGTGATAGCTGTCGTCGTTGATGACCATGCAGCGACTGCCCATGGCCGCGCGCAAGCCTTCGGCCTCAAGGGTCAGCCCGACCATGCGCAACAGGCGACCTTCGAGGATCGGCGCGCCTTCCAATTGCGTGGCCTCGGCATAACTGCCCAGGCGCCTGGCGAAACTGGTGCGTTCAAGGCGCATCGGCAATGTCCGGAACCGGCTTGCTGTCGATCGGCAGTTCCAGGCTCACGTCCGGCGCGGCCGGGTGCAATGCCTGCTCGTGCAACTGATCGAACAGCTTGTCCATCACCCGCGCAACACGGGTTTCCACCGTGGCATCGATACGGCTGTGTTCGGTCTCGACCCGGCAGCCGCCAGGCAACAGCGCCTCGTCCTCGACGATGCGCCAGGTTTCTTCATGGCGTTCGCGCAGGGCTTTGACCTGTTGGAAATCCTGCGGATTGATGTACAGCCGCACATTGCCCACGCCCAGTGGCAGAAGCTTGAGGGCTTCACGCATGACGTGTTCGATCTGCGTCGAGTCGATGGCCAGTTCGCGCTGAATCACCTGCCGGGTGATGTGCTGCACGAGGTCGACCAAGGACTTTTCAATCAAGGTGTCCTGTTCGGCGATGGGCTCGAACAGGTGCGCCATCAATTGCTCCAGCCCGGCGATTTTGGGGGCCAGCGCCGCTTCCGCTTCCTGACGAACCTTGAGGGTGGTGCTGTGGAATCCCTCTTTCTCGCCCACGGCGAAGCCTTCGTTGTAGGCTTCCTGGCGAATGCTTTCGAGCTCTTCGAGGGTCAGTGGCTGGACTTCTTCCAGCGGCACTTCTTCCATTTCCGGCGGTTCAGGTTCCGGCTCAGGTTCTGGTTCGGGTTCCGGCGGATCGAAGCTGGGCAGCGCCCAGGTATCGAAGCCACTGACATCCCTGGCCCGGATCAGGTCAGTGGGAGAATCATCATGCTTGGCCATGGTGTTAGATCATTTCCTCGCCGCCCTTGCCGCCGAGAACGATTTCTCCGGCTTCGGCCATACGGCGGGCGATGGTGAGGATTTCCTTCTGCGCGGTTTCCACGTCGCTGACGCGCACTGGGCCCTTGGCTTCGAGGTCGTCGCGTAGCAGTTCGGCCGCACGCTTGGACATGTTCTTGAAGATCTTCTCCTTGACGCCTTCGTCCGAGCCCTTGAGGGCCAGTACCAGCACGTCGGAGGACACTTCGCGCAACAGTGCCTGGATGCCACGGTCGTCGACATCGGCCAGGTTGTTGAACACGAACATGAGGTCTTCGATCTGACCGGACAGGTCTTCGTCGACTTCGCGAATCGAGTCCATGAGTTGACCTTCGATCGAACTGTCGAGGAAGTTCATAATGTCGGCCGCGCGCTTGATACCGCCCAGGGTGGTGCGCGCGGCGTTCGAGTTGCCGGAGAACTGCTTCTCGAGAATCTGGTTCAGCTCTTTCAGGGCTGCAGGCTGTACGGTGTTCAGCGAGGAAACCCGCAGAATGATGTCCAGTCGCACCTTGTGGTCGAAGTTGCCGAGCACTTCACCGGCCTGATCCGGATCGAGGTAAGCCACCACGATCGCCTGGATCTGCGGGTGCTCATAACGAATCACGTCGGCGACGGCGCGCGGCTCCATCCATTTCAGGCTGTCCAGACCACTGGTGTTGCCACCCAGCAGGATTCGGTCGATGAGGCCGTTGGCCTTGTCCTCGCCCAGGGCCTGGGTGAGCATTTTGCGCACGTAGTCGTCGGAACCTACGCCCAGGCTGGTCTGGTCGCCGACGATGTCGACGAACTCGCTCATCACCTGCTCGACCTGCTCGCGGTGCACGTTGCCCATCTGGGCCATGGCCACGCCCACACGCTGGACCTCTTTAGGCCCCATGTGGCGCAGCACTTGGGCGGCGTCGGTAGAGCCAAGGGACAGCAGCAGAATCGCGGCTTTGTCGACCTTGGATAGCTTGGCGGCAACGGCTCGGTTATCACTCATCTGCGTTAATCCACTCTTTCACGACTTGGGCCACACGACCCGGGTCTTCTGCCACCAGACTCTTGATTGCGTTCAACTGTGCGTCATAGCCTTCGCTCGGGCTTGGCAGCAGGATGCTGGTCGGACCGCCGAGGCTGACGCGATCGTTGGCCAGTTCGCCTTCCAGGCCGCCCATGCCACCCAACTCGACGTCGCTTCCCAAGCCAGCCAGCTGCTTGTCTTTGCCACCGCCAGTAATGTTGTTGAGCACCGGACGGAGCACGCCGAACACCAGCACAAGGATGAACAAGACACCCAGCACTTGCTTGACGATGTCCCAGAACCAGGGCTGGGTGTAGAACGGAATATCGGCAATCATTTCACCGCGTTCAGCAGAGAACGGCATGTTGATCACGCTGACACTGTCGCCACGGCTGGCGTCGAAACCGACGGCGTCCTGGACCAGACGAGTGAAGCGCGCCAATTCATCGGCGCTCCACGGCGCACGGGTGGTTTCGCCATTGGCCGGGTTGACCTTGACCTGATCGTCGACCACCACCGACACCGACAGGCGATTCAAACGACCCTGTTGCTGTTTGGTGTGGCTGATGGAGCGGTCGAGCTCGAAGTTCTTGGTCGATTGTGAACGCTTGTCCGCCGGGTACGGGGCGAGCATCGGCTGACCGGTGGCCGGGTCCATGACTTGCTGGCCGTTGGCATCAAGCAATGGCTGGCCTGGCTGCACCATGCCCGCCGACGCGCTGGCGCCGCCGGTGGTTTGCGGCGCGGAGGCCGGCGACGGTGGCTGGTTGCTCAAGGCACCCGGTACACCTTGCGGGCCATTGCTGGCGGTACGTTGTTCGTTGACCGACTGCTCGCTGCGCAACGCCGGTTGGTCCGGGTTGAACTGCTCGGATGTCGACTCGACGGCACTGAAGTCCACATCGGCCGAGACTTCAGCCTTGTAGCGGTCGTTGCCCAGCACCGGTTGCAGGATGTTGTGCACACGCTGGGTGAGCATGCTTTCCATGCGGCGGCTGTAATCGAATTGCTTGCCGGCCATGGTCAGCTCGGAGTTTTCCGCCTGATCGGAGAGCAGAGTGCCCTTCTGGTCGACCACGGTGATCTGCGACTTGCTGAGTTCGGGAACGCTGGTCGCCACCAGATTGATGATGGCCACGACCTGGCCTGGCTCAAGCGAGCGGCCGGAATAAAGCTCCACCAGAACCGAAGCACTCGGCTTGCGCTCATCGCGCACGAACACCGAACTCTTCGGAATCGCCAGGTGCACGCGGGCACCCTTGACGTTGTTCAGGCTGGAAATGGTCCGGGCCAGTTCGCCTTCGAGACCACGACGATAACGGGTGGCTTCCATGAACTGGCTGGTGCCCAGGCCCTGGTCCTTATCGAGAATTTCAAAACCGATGTTGCCGTCGCTGGGAGTGACACCAGCGGCCGCCAGTTTCAGGCGCGCACGGGACAGGTCATCGGCCTTGACCAGCAAGGCACCGGAATTGGGTTCGACGTTATAGGGAATATCGGCGGAGGCCAGGGTGTCCATGACCTGCTTGGCGTCCATACCGGCAAGGCTGCCGTACAGTGGGCGGTAGTCCGGCTGCTGGGACCACAACACCACGGCAAAACCAATCGCCACGCTCGCCGCCAGGCCGACCAACAGGCCCACCTGACGCAACATGGTCATTTCGGAAAGGTTTTCCAGGAAAGACAACCCGAACAGCGGCGGTTTGCCGTCTATCGGAGTGGCCTTGGCCGGAACATTATCGACGGTTGCTTCTGCCATGACTCAATCTCGTCCTTAAACCGGCATCTGCATGATGTCTTGGTATGCCTGAACCAGCTTGTTACGCACTTGGGTCAGCGCCTGGAAAGACACGCTGGCCTTCTGCGAGGAAATCATTACGTCGGTCAGGTCGACGCCACTTTTGCCGATCTCGAAGGCATTGGCCAACTGACTGGAAGCCTGCTGGGTATCGTTCACTTTATTGACGGCCTGACCGAGCATGTCGGAAAAGCTGCTGCCATTCAGTTCCGGGACGGCGGCAGTCGATTTCGGCGCAGACATGGCATCCATTTGCATGGAACGCATGTCCAGCATCAACCGATTGAATTCAATACCTTGGCTCATGGTTTCTCTCTTTGACGAAGCTACGTCTTTAACGACCCGCAATTTTTTGACACTCACTCGGCGGGTAGAGAGGTGTTAGCAACAAGGGTGCCAGCTCGGTGTCCACGCCAAACAAAAGCCCGCCCCAAAGACGTTCGCCTTTGTAGGAGCTGGCTTGCCAGCGAAGGCGTCGTAACGGCCACCATCGATTCGCCAGCAAGCCGGCTCCTACAGGAATCGCGTTTGCGCCATGAATTGTTATCCCGTCTACGAATCAGGTGGCGAACAGGTAGGCTTCCACGTCCATTCCGGCATCGCGCATCTGCGCCAGTTTGTAGCGCAGGGTGCGCGGGCTGATGCCCAGGCGTTCGGCGGCCTCTTTGCGTCGGCCGCGTTCGGTGCGCAGGGTGTCGATGATCATCTGGAACTCGCGACGACGAAGGTCATCACCCAGTGCCCCGGCAGATTCGGCTTCAACCTCCACAACCCGCGCTGGTGCGAGTGATGGCAACGGTGCACAGGCGACCGGACCAGACAGACAGAAATCCTGAGGCTGAATCAGGCCGCCCTGTTGCAGGATCAACGCGCGCTGAATAGCGTTATCCAGTTCGCGCACATTGCCCGGCCACGGATAACTGATCAGGCATGCCTGCGCCTCGGGCGACAGTCGCGCCGCGGCATGCTTCATTTTATTGACGTGCTTGGCCAGCAGACGCTCGGCCAGCGGCAGGATATCGGCGGTGCGCTCGCGCAACGGACGCCAGGCCAGCGGAAATACCGACAGGCGATAGTAAAGGTCTTCACGGAAACGCCCCGCCGCCACTTCCCCGGCCAGGTCACGGTTGGTGGTCGCAACCACGCGAATGTCGAGCGTGACGGGCTTGCGTGCGCCGACCCGCTCGACCTCGCGCTCCTGTAGCACCCGCAGCAATTTGGCTTGCAGGCCCAGAGGCATTTCGGAAATTTCGTCGAGCAGGATGGTCCCGCCATCGGCCTGCTCGAACTTGCCGGCCTGCGCCGCAATGGCGCCGGTGAACGAGCCTTTTTCGTGACCGAACAGCGTGGCTTCCAGCATGTTGTCCGGGATCGCCGCACAGTTGATCGCTATGAAGGGTTGGCTGGCGCGATGGGAGTGCTGGTGAATGTAGCGCGCCAGCACCTCCTTGCCGGTCCCGGACTCGCCGGAGATCAGCACCGTGGAATCACTGCGGGCGACGCGCGCGGCCAATTCCAGCAGCTGCGCACTGGCCGGCTCGAAGGCTACCGGCCCTTCGCTGTCAGCGGTGCCGAGGCTGCCCAGGGCATGCCGCGCGACCAGATCGAGCAACGCCTTGGGTTCAAACGGCTTGACCAGATAGTCCGCCGCGCCCTGGCGCATCGCATCCACCGCCCGCTCCACGGCACCGTGAGCCGTCATCAGCAACACCGGCAGTTGCGGCTGGCGTGCCCGCAGCAGGCCAAGCAGCTGATGACCGTCCATGCCCGGCATGTTGACGTCGCTGACCACCAGATTGAATGCCTCGACTTCGACCG
Organism: Pseudomonas sp. ERMR1:02; assembly: GCF_002277815.1. GTDB lineage: Bacteria > Pseudomonadota > Gammaproteobacteria > Pseudomonadales > Pseudomonadaceae > Aquipseudomonas. Next base: position 480,626 of record NZ_NKJI01000003.1, on the reverse strand, counting down.
CAGCCAGGGCCTCCTCCGCCGAACCGAAGGCTTTGTAATCGTGGCCGGCGAGCAGCAGCGTGTCAGCCAATGCTTCGCGTAACGCGCGGTCATCCTCAACCAATAAAACCTTGATGCTCATGACGTTCACTGCGCTCCCTGAGTGCTGCGTTTTTCATCAGAAAAAAGCGGCAGAATCACCTGCGCACATGTGCCGCGACCGAGGCGCGAGCGCAGGTGCAATTCTCCCTGATGAGCACGGGCAACAGCTTTGACCACGGTCAGGCCGAGGCCGGTTCCGGTAGCCTTGGTAGTGAAAAATGGTTCACCCAGACGCGCCTGCACGACACTGTCGATACCGCTGCCGCTGTCGCTCACGCACACGCGCAAAAGCTTGTCGCGGGTATACAGATGGACCTTCAAGCGCACATCACCGGCACAGGCCTGAATAGCATTCTCGATGAGGTTGAGGATGGCTCCGACCAGCGTGTCGCGACTGCACAGCAGCTCACCGGCATGGCTGTCGCACTGCCAGCGGATTGGCAGGCCCTGCACATGGGTCAGCGCTGCCGCCTGCAGCGTTTGCATAAGCTGTTTGGGGGTTACACGGTCGGTCAACGGCAATTCGCCGCGCGCGAACACCAGCATGTCGCGCACCTGATGCTCCAGCTCATGCAAACGCTCTTTCAGGCGTCCGGCAAAACGCTGCCGGGTCTCGACTGGCAGTTCCTGCTCAGTCAAATGACTGGCGTAGAGCAAGGCAGCGGACAGGGGTGTACGAATCTGATGGGCCAGCGACGCCACCATTCGCCCCAGGGACGACAAACGCTCGTGGCGGGCCAGTTGATCTTGCAGGTGACGGGTTTCAGTCAGGTCATTCAACAGCACAAGCTGACCCGGCTCGGCATCCAGCGAGCGCGTGGCAATCGACAGGCGCCGACCATCTTTGAGGGAGATTTCATGGCCGTCATCTTCGCGAGGGGCAAAGCAGCGGGCAATGACGTGACGCCACAACTCGCCTTCGAGCGGCAGACCGAGCAACTCACAGGACGCCGGGTTGGCTTCGCGCACAATGCCTTGGGCATCGATGACGATGACGCCACCGGGCAACAGGTCGAGAAGATTTTGCAGGCGGTTGGCCAGGCGTTCTTTTTCCGCGAGTTCCTGCATGCGCTGAGCGCTGACCACTGCCAGCTCACCCTTGAGTTCGGTGACCCGGGCTTCGAGCATGCTGTAGGAACTGGTCAGCTGGCTCGACATCTGGTTGAACAGGGCGAAAGCCTGCTCGAGGCCAAGCCGGCTTGCCTGCTCTACGGACGACGGTTGCCCCAGGGTGTCCCCAAAGGTATCTGGAGCAGGAGACTTCTGGGCGGCTTGGGGCATCGTGCTCTCTCGCTTGGCTGACCGTCAGTGAAACGGAACGTTGCGAGGGACGTAGCAATACCCGTGCCTAAAAAAAACTGCCTATAAATGAAGAGGTTGAAAAACAGGCGTCAATCATCCGCCTGCTCATCTCCGTCACGACGGCTCATGCCGTACTTGCGCATCTTTTCCACCAGCGTGGTGCGGCGGATACGCAGGCGTTCGGCAGCGCGGGCCACAATGCCATTGGCATCATCCAGCGCCTGTTGAATCAACCCTTGCTCCAGACCGCCGAGGTAGTCCTTCAGGTCCAGGCCTTCCGGCGGCAGCATGCCGTTGACGGCGAAGTCCGGGGTATGGCCATTGATGGCCACCCGCTCTTCAAGATCGCTGCGCAGGCTGTCGACCATTTGCTCGTCTTCGTCATCGACATAGCGGAATTTCTTCGGCAATTCGACCACACCGATCACACCGTACGGATGCATGATCGCCATGCGCTCCACCAGGTTCGCCAGCTCACGGACGTTGCCGGGCCAGCCGTGACGACACAGGGACATGATGGCTGCGGAGTTGAAGCGGATCGAACCACGCTTCTCGTGCTCCATGCGCGAGATCAACTCGTTCATCAGCAGCGGAATGTCTTCGACACGCTCACGTAGCGGCGCCATCTCGATCGGGAACACGTTCAGGCGGTAGTACAGGTCTTCACGGAACGTGCCGATCTCGATCATGCTTTCGAGATTCTTGTGGGTCGCCGCAATGATGCGCACGTCGACACTCTGGGTCTTGTTGCTGCCCACGCGCTCGAAGGTGCGTTCCTGCAACACGCGCAGCAACTTGACCTGCATCGGCAGCGGCATATCGCCGATTTCGTCGAGGAACAGGGTGCCGCCGTTGGCCAGTTCGAAACGCCCGGCGCGACTGGTGATCGCCCCGGTGAATGCGCCCTTCTCGTGACCGAACAATTCGCTTTCCAGTAGCTCCGCCGGAATTGCCCCGCAGTTCACCGGCACGAACGGCGCTTCACGGCGCTTGGAGTGGTAATGCAGGTTGCGCGCAACCACTTCCTTGCCGGTCCCGGACTCACCGAGGATCAACACGCTGGCGTCGGTATCGGCGACTTGCTGCATCATTTGACGGACGTGCTGGATCGCCCGGCTGGTGCCGACAAGACTGCGGAAAAGATTGGGTTCACGGTGACGACCGCGCTCACGGGCCTGGTCGTACATTTCACGGTAGACCTGGGCACGGTGCAGCGAATCGAGCAATTTGCTGTAGCTGGGTGGCATTTCGAGGGTCGAAAGCACCCTGCGACGCTGATCTTCCGGCAGGTCGCTGGAAGAATTATCGCCCATTAGCAAAACAGGAAGGAACTCATCCCAGCTCGAGAGTGTCTTTAGCAAGCCCAAAAGCGCGCCAGGAGCATTGACCGTCCCGATAAGGACGCAGATCACTTCACGACTAGATGACAAAGACCCGACCGCCTGCTGCCAGTCGTGACTGCCGCAGGGTAAATTTTCTTCACCGAGAAAATTCAAAATCACCGCCAAGTCGCGGCGGCGGACGCTATCGTCGTCTATTAGAAGTATTTTGGTTTCACGCCACATGCAATAGCAACTTCCCTAGTCAACTCAATGCCCAAATGCTGGGGCAAGCTAAACGCTTGCAGGCAAGATATGCCTGAAGACGACTGAAATCTGGAACCAGCCACTAGTTAAGTCAAAAAAACGTGCACAGTCAAATTTATGGCGCGCTATGTTTGGATTAACCGTCGTCAATTAACCAAACAGATGGTAAACCTTTGACGCTTTTTGTGCTTGGGTGATCTGCGACATCTCGTCAACTATCGCCTGACGCTCTCCCATCGTTGCAGTCAGCAGCTCTTTGTAAACGGCCAACAGTCCTTCCAGATTATTCCGAAGTGCTTCTTCGTCGATAGGTGCTTCACTGAGCACTTCGTCGACGCATTCACGACAGGTCGTATCCAGCTCACCGATGGCATCCCAGTTGCGCGCCGCCAGGGCGTCGATCAGGGCTTCGCGGGTTTCTTCTATTCGACGCAGTGCTTGACTCATGACGTCTTCCTCAGACCCTTGGGCCTATTGATCGGCAATTGCATCCCAACCGCTTTTCAGGGTTTCAAGCAAACCCGAAACTTCGTCGATGATCGCCGCGTTGTTATCGCGATTGGCTTCCATCAGACGCGTCATCATGTAGGCGTACAGATTGTCGAGCTGCTGCAAGGACGCCGGATCTTCGGTCTTTTCCGGATTCAAGCCATCGCGCAGGCCGATGATGATGTCCACGGCCTTGCCCAGCATCAACCCCTTGAGTGCGATGTCACCCCGCTCCAGCGCCCCCTTGGCCTGTGCCATTCGGTCCAGCCCGCCCTCCATCAGCATCTGCACCAGGCGATGAGGGTTGGCTTCAGAGATCTGGGCATGGGAATTGACCTTCTGATATTGGCGAAGGGCTCTCATGGGGTTCATGTTTCTACCTCGTGACAGACAACAGCTTGAATTAGGTGGGCTCTGATCTTTATGTCGACTGATCGACACATAACTTTAACGCGGACATTCCACCAATAAAAAAACCCAGGCGCTGTCATTACGGCGTGCCTGGGTTTTTTTTTATGCGTGATTCGAATCAGTTCGACTTCGGATTGTTCAGCGCATTGAGCGTGGTCATGATGCTGTCGCTCTGTGCGCGCAGCTTGGCTACCAGGGAGTCCATTGCCGTGTATTTGGCCGTCAGGCTCGTTTGCAAGCTGGCCATCCGCGCATCAAGGGCGTCCTGCTGCTTCTTCAGGTCAGTCAGGCTGGCACTCAAGCTCGACGAACGCGCCGCAAAAACTCCGGTAGTTTTCTGCGCGAAGCTGTCGGTGGCGGACTTCATGCGCGCCAGCAAACCGGTATCGCCCGAAAAGATCCCGTTGATATCGGCGGCATTGGTGAGTGCCGCAGCACCAAATACTTTGTCATCGATAGATAGTAATCCGCTTTTCTGGTCGGTCTGGACACCGAACTGAGCGAGGGATTTCATCTGGCCGGTGCCGCTCATGGCGTTCAACTCGGTGCGTACCGACGACAGCAACGAACGCAGAGACGCGTCGCCCGTGAGAGTCCCCGCTGTCAACGATCCATCGGCATTGGTCGTGACCTGGGTCTCGGCGCTGGCAGCCTTGATCAGTGCGTTATAGGTATCGACAAAACCCTTGACCGCCGACTTCAGCGTCGAAGTGTCGGCAGACACCGTGATAGTGGCTGGCGTTGCCGCACCGCCGCCGGACGGAACCGGAGAAACACCCGTCAGCTTGACGGTGATCCCGCTCACAGCGTCGGCAATGGTATTGGTCTTGGATTCCATCGGCACGCCATCGAGCGAGTACTTGGCGTTCTGCGGGGTAGCGAGAACCGAGGTGCCGGTTTCGAGACCGGAATTGCCCGTCAGGCTCAGGTCCGAACCGACACCGGTTTTGCTGGAAGTCAGCACCATGCGAGAACCGTTGGCGTCGGTCAGGATGTTGGCACTCAAGCCCTGGTTCGCGTACTGGGAGTTGATCGAGTCGCGGACCTGCTGCAACGTCGCGCCGGCAGGAATACTGACGTCGAAGGTGTCGCTGCCCTGCTTGATGCTCAGCGTGGACGGCACTGAACCTGCGTTGACTACCGCAGAAGCGCCGTCGGTGAACACCTTGCTGGAAATTTTCGATGCAGTTGCCAGCTGAGTAACCAACAGCGAGAAATTACCCGCCGCCGCACCGTTACCGGTGGTCACGGTGGCGACTTTTTCATCGGAGGACGTACCACTCAACCCGCTGAAGCTGGAGGCGGTCTTCATGTTATCCATTGCGCCACGGAAGGCATCCAGCGCCGCCTGGATTTTGCCGATCGACGACAGCGAGGTGGTTGCTTTCAACGTCTGATTGTTGATCTGCGTCTGTTTTGGCGCTCTTTCAGAGTCCACCAAAGACTTCACAATCGCCTGGGTATCGATGTTCGAACCAACACCGCTAACCGATGTACCCGCCATCATCTCTCTCCTTATCCAGTGGCTGCCGTTTTCTTGACCGTAAACATCTTAAACAGCGACAGCAACAAAATTCATGCCAGTTCAGACTTTGTCGTCAAACAACAAACTACTGGCGTCCGACAGGCTCTGGGCCAGTTTTAGTGCAGCTTCCGACGGGATCTGACGAATCACGAGACCCGTTTCGGTGGCGATGACCTTGACCACGACCCGGCCAGTGGAATCATCAATGGAAAAATCCAGATTGCGCTGGGCAGCCTGGACGAATTCCTGAATATCGGTCACGGCCTTTTCAAGTTCGTCGCGCTTGGGCTCGGAACCCGACTTTGCGACGTCTTCAGCCTTGGGCTGATCCTGGCTGGCGGTGACAGTCGGCGTTGCGCCCTGCGGGGCAACGGCGGCGGGATAAGACAGGTTCAACTTGACGCTCATATCCATGCCCAATCTCCTGATTATGAAAAAGACAAAAGGGCGCGTAAACGCGCCCTTCCGTCAGTTACCAAGCGCCGGAATTAACCCAGCAGCTTCAGCACAGCCGATGGCAGCTGGTTCGCCTGGGACAGGATCGCGGTGGATGCCTGTTGCAGGGTTTGCTGCTTGGTCAGCTGGGCAGTTTCAGAAGCGAAGTCAACGTCCTGGATTGTGCCACGAGCAGCGGTGGAGTTGTCCGAGATGCTGCGCAGGTTCGACACGGTGCTGTCGAAACGGTTTTGTACCGCACCGAGGTCAGCACGCTGGGAGTCGATGCCCGAGATAGCCTGGCTGATCACGTCGATCGCGTTCTGAGCGTTGGCTGCAGTGGTCACGTCAGTGTTGGCAACGGTGGTTTTTGCCGAGCTGCCAGAAGCGAACAGACCAGCCACACCAGCACCGCTCATCGAGTAGCTGTTGGCGGAGTTCAGGGAAATAGCACCAGTCACTTGAATAACGCCTGCAGCTGCAGCCACACCAGCACCAAAGTTACCGGCACCGTCTTTGGCGGCAATAGTGATACCAGCGATTGCACCAGCGTCACCAGCGTTCAGAGCGATGTTATCGCCGGTGTCGGATTTAACCGACAGGCTACCTGCCTTGGCATCGTAGTTAACGCTGATGCCCAATTTAGCGGCGTTGGACTTCAGTTGGTCCGCCAGTTCAGCGGTGGTGGTCACACCCACCATGGATACTGTGGTACCGCCAACGCCAGCCACGCCACCTACGTTAATACTGAAGTTGGCGCTGGCTGGAACTGCGCCCAGGATGGCAGCAGTGTTGACAGCGAATTTGGCTTCGGTGCTAGCAGTCGCGGTCACACCACCAACAGCTGCAAGGTTGATCTGGGAAGCAGTAGTCTTGGCCGAATCGCCTGCTGCAACGTTGAAGTTAGCGGTCTGGCCACCGCCAACGAGAGTAATAGCACCAGCAGCCACACCGGTTGCGTTCGGTACGATTGCCTTGGTTTTCATCTGCTGGGAGCCAATGTTGTTGGCCGACACGTCACCCAGGGTCATGTTGATGGTCTGGTTGGCGTTGGAGCCTACCTGGAACTGGGTAGTACCGAAGGAACCGTCCAGCAGGTTACGACCACCGAAGGTAGTGGTGCTGGAGATACGAGTCAGTTCCGCGGTCAGTGCAGAGTATTCGGCGTTGTTCGACTTACGGTCGTCATCGCTTGGCGAGCCGTTGGCGGAAGCCAGGGCCAGGGTACGCATTTTTTGCAGAATGTTGGTAGATTCCTGCATCGCGCCTTCAGCAGTTTGCGCGATGGAGATACCGTCACCGGCGTTCTTGATGGCAGTGCCCAGGCCGTTGATCTGGCTGGTCAGGCGGTTGGAAATTTGCAGGCCGGCAGCGTCGTCTTTAGCGCTGTTGATACGCAGGCCGGAGGACAGGCGCTGCATCGAAGTTTGCAGATTGCTGGAAGCCTTGTTCAGGTTGTTCTGAACGGTCAAGGAAGCAAGGTTGGTGTTTACGGTTAAAGCCATGACGAAATCCTCGTTGGATGGATACTGCGGCTTCCGGCCCTGGCTACCGCCGGGTGTGGCCTAGAGAACCTACGTAATAGTTATCGTCGTGATGAGGCTTTGCTTGAGGGGTTTTTTGCAAATTTTTAGTGGCAGGGTGCCAGCCCTTTATTTTCAAGGCTTTAGAGCCAGAAAATCGGCGCCAGAAAAAACAAAACGCCCGGAAACCTGAATTTCCGAGCGTTTTCTATTGCTACTGCAATCGGGCCAATCAGCCGCGATAGAGAATCGCCGAGCCCCACGACAGGCCTACGCCGAAACCGCTGATAGCTACGCGAGTCCACTTCGAATCGAACACATGGTTCTGCAACAGCAGCGGAATGCTCGATGACACCGTGTTACCGGTTTCGAGCATGTCCTTGACGAACTTCTCCGGCTCGCCTTCCTCGAAGCGGCGCGCCACGGCATCGACAATGGCCGCACTGCCCTGGTGAATGCAGAAGGCATTGATATCGCTGGCCTGCAAATTCGACTCGTCCAGCAACTCATGCAAATGCGCCGGGACTTTCAGCAAGGCAAAATTGAAGACCTGGCGGCCGTTCATGAAGAACACGCCATCGCTGACCTTCAAGTGCGGAGCGCCGGAACCGTCGGTGCCGAACTTCGACTTGCCCAGTTGCCAGACCGCGTTTTCGCCCATCCAGGTCGCGGTCGCGGCATCGCCAAACAGCATGGTGGTGTTGCGGTCTTCGGGGTCGACGATCTTCGAATAAGGGTCGGCGGTGATCAGCAGGCCGTTTTTCAGCCCTGTCGCTTCCATGAAGCCTTTGATCGCGTAGAGGCCGTAGACATAACCGGAACAGCCCAGGGAAATATCGAAAGCGGCGACATTGGTTGGCAAGCCCAACTTGTCTTGCACGATTGCAGAGGTGTGCGGCAAGCCTTCTTCATCACCGTTCTGGGTGACGACGATCAAGCAGTCGATAGATTCGCGTTTGAGTTCGGGATTGGCGGCGAACAGCGCATTGGCTGCTGCGACACACAGATCGGAAGTTTCCTGATCGGCATCCATGCGGGGCAAAAACGCCGAACCGATCTTGCCAAGAATGAAGGTTTCGTCCTTGTCGAACTTTGCACCCTGGGCGTAGTTATCAACCCCGGCTGTCGGCACGTAACTCGCTATATTTTTTATGCCAATCATTATGGCTTCCCAATAATAAACAGCTGAACATCGCCGCTCGCTGAATCGAGGGCGTCTACAGTCGGAGCCAGGCCCCAAAGGAGGCAACATCGGGAATCAAGAAGCACCTTGAACAGCCCGCCACCTTCACCGCCCGCAGACAGGATACAGTGAAGATGCGCGTTTTGACTGACGGGTCACTCAGAGATCGGTGCTTTATTTGATTTTGCGGCCCGGATCCCGCCCTACCCTGCTTCGCTCCATGCAAAAAAAAGCAAAAAAAAGCCAGCCCCTTGTGACTAATGCAAATCAGTGAGCGGGCCTGGGCCCCTGCAGGAGCGAGCTCGCTCGCGAAAAACGTCCGGATAACGCGAGCATTCAGACAGCGCCCGTTATCGTTGACGTCCATCGCGAGCAAAGCTCGCTCCTACAGTTTCTGATCGGCATTAGCCCCTATGACAGGAGCTGGCCGCGAGCGGTCAGGACCGACTCAAAGCTTGTTGAACAGGCTCAACTGGGAAACCTTGGCGAACGCCAGTTGCGCGGCCTGCAGCATGGTCTGTTGCAGGGTCAGGCGCGTCAGCACTTCCGCCGGGTCGGCATCTCTGATACCGCTCGTGGTCGATTCGTTGATCAGGCCGCTGCTTGTATTTTGCTCGCTCTGCATATCCATCACATTACCCCGGGCGCCGATCGCACCGCGCGCCATGTCGACCTGGTTTTTGGAGTTGTTCAGGTTCGCGATGGATGACGCTATCGTGTCTGACAGAAAACGTTGCGCAGTCGGATTGCCATCGGTCGGCGCGTCAAGCGCCGTACGCAGCTGGCTGATGGTGTCGAGTACGTTCTGGGTCTGGTGGGTGTTGACCGCGATATCGAACTGATCACCTGCCGCCGGAACTGGCGGCGTGCCACCGAGGGTAAAGCTGACACCCGCCGCCGTCGCCACGCCAGCTACCACGGAGCCGGTGGTTACCGGTGTGCTACCGGCGGTAAACGGGCGAGCATACAGCTCGAAGGTACCGGGGCCGGTGAACTTGAGGACAGCCCCGCCTTCCGGGAAAAAGCTCTTGTAATCGGTGGCGTTGGTCACCGCAGTCTGGCTCACGATAGCCGTCGATGTGTTGCCCGGGGCACGGTTGCTGACGAAGCTGTCGGGCTTGGCCGACAACTGGAAACTGTGCGTGGCAATGAAGCCATCGATGTTGTTGGCGTTGTCGCCAGGCTGCTGGGTGATGTCCAGCTTGAACGTCACACCACGGAAGCTGATGTCGGAACCGCCCTTGGCATTCGGGTCGAACACGCCTCCCCCGGCCGCCTCGGCGGTCCTGTCGACGCCGGCGGCATCCGTGATCACGTACTGAGTGCTGCTTGTGAATTGTAACTTGTAGGGCTCGCCGCCACGGAAGTTCGCATCGAAGGTTGGACCGGAGCTCACCAATCCAGGCGATACTTTCACGCGTCCGTCATCGACCGGCGGCGTGAGCATGGTGGTCGAGCTGCGCGCGGCGTTGATCGCCTGCTGGAATACATCCCAACCGGTATCGTTCAGGCCCAGCGACATCGAGTCACCGATCTTCAGCTCAAGCTGAGTCTGATCACCCTGGTAGCTATAGGTGCCGTCGCTGTTGCGCACAACGGCTGGGTGTTGTTGCTGGCGCCCGAGAAGATGTACTTGCCGTTGGCGTCCTTGCTGTTCATCAGGCTCAGCACTTGTTCTTCCGACTGCTTGAGCTCGGCCGAAATGGATTTACGGTCATCGTCGTTCAACGAACCGCCACCGGCCCGCACGGCCAGTTCACTGACTTTCTGCAGCGTGTTGTTGATGCTGTCCAACACGCTCTCTTCCTGCGCCTGAGCGGTGTTCAACGCGTTGATGTTGGTGGTGTACTGACCCAACATGGCTTTTTGCTGGTCAAGTTGCAGCAAGCGCGCGGCACCGACCGGATCATCCGCGGCTGTCGTGATTTTAAGGTTGCTACTGGCCTGCTCAGCCGACTTCATCACGTTGTTGAAGTTGCGAGAGTAGTTGGCAGCCGTCGTAGCGTAATACTGTGCTGTAGAAATGCGCATGTTCTACGGCTCCTTAAAGGGCGTTGATCAGAGTGCTGAAAATTTCCTGCGCAGTCTTGATGATCTGCGAAGAGGCCGTGTAGTACTGCTGATACTTGGTCAGGTTGCCCGCCTCTTCATCGAGATCGACACCCGACAGCGAATCACGGGCGTTGCGTGCGCCGGTCACGATGGTGTCGGTGGCCGTGGCATCCAGCTGGCCCTGCTTGGCCAGGGAACCTACGGTCGTCACCAGACCACCATAAGCTTCGGTGAAGCTCACGCCCGGGCTGGTGGCAGTGGCGCCGATCGTCGACTTCGATTGAAGACCGAGCAGTGCCTGGCCGTTGCGGTTGTCGGTGCTGCTGGCCGAAGTCATGGAAATATTGAAACTGTCTCCCGATGCAGGACTGCCGCTGACGGTCATCGCCACATTGAAGGATTTGGCGACGCCGCCGGCGTCGGTGTAAGGCACGCCAATGTTCAGATCATTGTTCTGGCCGGGCACGATGCTGCCGGTGCCGATGCTGACGCCCTTGGAGTCGAACACCTGGTAGGCGGTGGCGCTGGTCATGAGCAGGCGAACCGGCATCGAAGTCTTGACCGCCGTCTGCACTTCGAGGCGCTGAACCGGATCGTAAATGTCCAGGGCGGTGCTCAGGTTCGGCTGACTGACAGCGCCGGTGCCGTTATTGCCCGAGGCCTTGGTGGACGTCAGTGGAGCGGCAGTGGCCAGGGTTTTGGTGTCGGTCATGACCGTGGCCATGTCCGCGGCAGAACTGCGGGTCGGGGTGACCTTGAAGGTGTCGCCGGCAGCGACCGTACCAGCGTTGATGCTCAGGCTGAAACCATCGATGACCGGATCAGCAGCAGGAGGCGTGGCGAAGGCGAAGTTGCCCATGTCGGTGTTGTCCGACAGGCGACGCACGTTGTAACCCGTGGCGGTGATGGACACCTGATAGTCGCTGGCCATCACTTTGCTGGTGTCTTTGATGCTGACGTTCAGGTTGCCGGAAGCCGGATTGTTGTTCGCACTAGCGATGCTGCGCTGGCTGATAGCTGCCGCACTGTTGATGTTATTGAACAGCGCCGCGCCGAAATTGCCGTTCTGGTCCTGGCCCTGGCCCAACTGTTTGTTGACCTGATCGGCCACGACCATGGCGATACGCCCCAGGCCATTGACCGCTGGCGTCAGCACGTCATTGCGATAACGCACCAGCCCGCCCATTTCACCACCGCTCATCACGTTGGTGAGGTCGATCGAGGAACCGTTACGATCCATGATGATCGAGGAACGGGTTGGATCAGACGGGTCCGGCGCCACGCGCAATTTATTGACGACATCGCCAACAACCAGCGGCTGACCGCTGCCCAGGTAAATGTCGAGCCGACCGTCGGTTTCCGTGACCTTCGTGCCGACCAGCTCGTTGAGCTGGCGAACGGTTTCATTGCGCTGATCAAGCAGTTCGTTGGGCGTGCCACCCGAGTTGCCGACTTCGGCAATTTTCTTGTTGTAGGCCGCAACGGTCGACGCCAGTTTGTTGACCTGGTCGGCCATCGAACCCAATTGATCGTTGATGTAGGTGTTTTGCTGCGTCAACTGCTGAGAGATGGCATTGAAGCGGCTGCTCAGGCCCTGGGCATTGGTCAGCAGCGCCTGACGCGCTGCATTGTCGTTGGAGTTGCCAGCCAGGGTTTGCAAGGACGCGAAGAATGACTGCAGTGTTTTGGTGACACCGGTGCCGCTGTCGGACAGCAGCTTGTCGACCTGGGTGGCTTGCCCCAGATAAGCCTGCGCATCACTGTTGAGCGAGGTGGAGGTCTGCAATTGCGCATCGAGGTAGCTGTTGTACACCCGGCGCACATCGGCCAGCGTGGTGCCGGTGCCAATAAACACATTACCGTACTGAATAGAATTTTTGCTGTTCTGTACGGTTTGTTGGCGCGAGTACCCGACGGTATCGACGTTGGAAATGTTATTACCCGTAGTCACCAACGATGCATGGCTAGCGGCCAGACCCGACATTCCGATGTTGAGCAAACTCATGATTCAGACCTTATACCTTGTGTCTATAAAGGCGTCGTGGAAGCGGCCGCCGCGGCGTAGTTTTGGTAACCCGTCATCTGCCTGGCTATCTGCGAAATCTTGCTCGCGTAGTTCGGGTCGGTTGCGTAACCGGCCTTTTGCAACTCGCGTACAAACTGTTCCGGGTTATCGGCCGACTTCACAACATCTTGATAGCGATTGTTGGATTGCAGCAGCGTTACAAGGTCATGGAAGCTGTCCTTGTAAGAGTCGTAAGAACGGAACTCGGCCGTCTCCTTGACCATCTCGCCATTTCTGAATTCGCTGGTGATCGCTCGCGCCGAATCACCCGTCCAACTGCTGCCGGTCTTGATGCCGAACAGGTTGTGACTACTGCTGCCGTCCTGGGCGCGCATGACCGATTTGCCCCAACCGGTTTCTAGCGCGGCCTGAGCCACCAGATAACGCGGGTCGACGCCAATGCGGTCGGCAGCCTCCTTGGCCATGGGCAGCATGGTGTTGACGAATTCGTCGGCAGAACTGAAGGCTTTCTTCGCCGGGGCCAGTGGAATTTGCGCGATGGCACGACCATGAATCTGCAGACCACCGTTGGCTGCGACTTGCGCATTCGCCAGCCAGTCACCGTTGAACAGAGGGCCCGAACCGGTAGTCGTGGTGCGCTCTGGCAATTGGGACCTGCTGGCTGCCACGGCAGTCGTCGAGGCGGTTGTCGTGGCGGAAGGCACCAGGCCCGCCAGCAAGCGATCAGCCAGTTTCGGCGGCAATGCCAGTCGACGCTGATTGATCAGCGCCATGTCATTGCGATGCGCGCCCTCGCCTGCCGGAGCATGGATCGAGCGCGAAGCCCACAACGGACGTTCGCCATTGACCCGCGACAGCGGCCCGTTGATCGCCGTCGTACCGGCGGCCACCGGTGTTTGCGCGGCAGCCTTGGCGGCATCCTGCTTGGCGGCAGACAAGGCTGCAGCCTCACCCGGCGCCAGCGGCTTGTTCTTCGACATCTGCCGCATCAGCACGTCCGCCAGGCCGATACCGCCGCCTTGGCGGGACATGGAACGGCCAACTGTTGGTCGTACATTTCCTGATACTGCTTGGCTTCAGGCGTATTGAGCGGATTGTCCTTTCCCAGCGTTTCGGTGGCCGAACGCATGGACTTGAGCATCTCGCCGAGGAACAGCGATTCAAATTCCTGCGCGACTTTGCGCATGTTGCCGTCGCTGTTCTTGTCGCCGACCTTGAGCTGGTTCAACCGGTTCAGGTCCGAATACGAGCCCGAATCGCTGCTGCTGACCCGACCGCTCTTGTACATGTCCATGGTCGCCGTCCTCAGATCACGATCAGGTCGGCTTGCAGCGCGCCGGCCTGTTTCAATGCTTCGAGGATGGCCATCAAGTCACCCGGCGCCGCGCCGACCTGGTTTACCGCACGCACGATTTCGTCGAGGGTGGTCCCAGGGCCGAACTTGAACATCGGCTTGGCCTCCTGCTGGGCGTTGACCCGCGAGCGCGGCACGACCGCCGTCTGACCATTGGACAGAGCGCCGGGCTGGCTGACGATCGGGTCTTCGGTGATGGTCACGGTCAGGCTGCCGTGGGTGACGGCGGCCGGAGAAACCTTGACGTTCTGCCCGATCACGATGGTGCCGGTACGGGAGTTGATGATGACTTTCGCCACCGCCTGGCCCGGATCGATTTCGAGGTTTTCGAGGATCGACAGATAGTCGACACGCTGGCTCGGGTCCAGAGGCGCGGTGACGCGAATCGAGCCGCCATCAATGGCCTGAGCCACGCCCGGGCCGAGCATGTCGTTGATCTTGTCGACGACGCGCTTGGCGGTGGTGAAGTCGGACCGGTTGAGGTTCAGGGTCAGGCTGTTGCCCTGGTTGAAACCGCTAGGCACTGACCGCTCGACCGAAGCACCGCCAGGGATGCGACCGGCCGACGGAACGTTGACAGTGATCTTCGAACCGTCGCGACCTTCGGCATCGAAACCGCCGACCACCAGATTGCCTTGCGCCACCGCGTATACGTTGCCGTCGATACCCTTGAGCGGTGTCAGCAGCAACGTACCGCCGCGCAGGCTCTTGGAGTTACCGATGGACGATACGGTGATGTCGACCTGCTGCCCCGGCTTGGCGAACGCCGGCAAATCGGCACTGATCGACACCGCCGCGACGTTCTTCAACTGCACGTTGCCCGATCCCGGTGGCACCTTGATGCCGAACTGCGAGAGCATGTTATTGAAGGTTTGCAGGGTGAACGGCGTCTGGGTCGTCTGGTCACCGGTACCGTTAAGCCCGACCACCAGGCCGTAGCCGATCAATTGGTTGGAACGCACGCCAGAAATACTGGCGATGTCCTTCAGGCGCTCGGCTTGAACGTTGAAGGCCGCGGACAACAAAACAGCGGCCATCATTAGGCTTCTGAAATTCAACATGCTCACCTGGAAAGCCACCTAGAAAGGGAACAGCGGGCTGAGGAAGAAACGGTCGAACCAGCCTGGCTGACTCGCATCGGCAAACGAACCGGTGCCCGAATAGGTGATGCGCGCATCAGCGACACGGGTCGACGACACGGTGTTGTCGGTGGAGATGTCATCGGCGCGGACCAGACCGGCAATCCGTACCAGCTCATCGCCGGTATTGAGCGTCATCCACTTCTCGCCTCGTACCGCGATGATGCCGTTGGGCAAGACGTCGGCAACGGTCACGGTGACCGAACCGGTCAATGTGTTGCCCTGCGCGGCCTTGCTGTCACCCTTGGTCGCGCGGTCGCCTTCATAGCTGGCGTTCAGGCTCAGGTCGCCACTGCCGAACGGGTTATTGGTGTTGGGCGTAGAGCCAAACAGCGAGGTCAGGCCGATGCCGGTCTTGCTGTTTTTCGCCACTTGCGAGTTGGCATTTTTGCTGGCTTGGGTCTTTCGTTCAGGGTGATGGTGATGATGTCACCGACCCGGAACGCCTTGCGGTCGCTGTAGAGGTTCTGCTCGAACCCGGCCTGATAGATCGAGCCATTGTTCGCCGTAGCTGGCAGCGGTGTGCGCGGCAACACCGGAGCGTAGTAAGGGTCATTGGGCTTGGGCGTCGGCGCGACGCAACCCGCCAGCGCGGTGATCCCACTCAATGCCAGAACAGAGACGAAGCGTTTCATGACCCTACCTCACAGTGTTGCAGGCGGCCTCATGACCGCCTCTTAGACTTGATTACAGATTCTGCGTTACGAACGAGAGCATCTGGTCGGCGGTCGAGATCACCTTGGAGTTCATCTCGTAGGCGCGCTGAGTGGTGATCATATTGACCATCTCCTCAACAGTGCTGACGTTGGAGGTTTCCAGGGTGTTCTGCAGCGTGGTACCAAAACCGGCCAGGCCTGGGGTGCCGACTTGCGGCGCGCCACTGGCGGCGGTTTCCAGGAACAGGTTGTTACCCACTGCTTGCAGGCCGGCCGGGTTGATGAAGTCGGCGGTTTGCAGATTGCCGATCACCTGGGAAGCCGCGTTGCCGGGCACGGTGACGGACACGGTGCCGTCCTTGCCAACAGTGAAGGTCTGCGCGTCGTTAGGAATGACGATGGCCGGTTCCAGGGCGAAGCCGCTGGCGTTGACGATCTGGCCGTTGGAGTCCAGATGGAACGTACCGTCACGGGTGTAGGCAGTCGTGCCATCGGGCTGCAGGATCTGGAAGAAACCGCGACCGTCGACGGCCATGTCCAGTGGCTGATCGGTGGTTTGCAGGCTGCCGGCGGTAAAGTTTTTCTGGGTGCCGACAATGCGCACACCGGTACCCAGTTGCAGACCCGACGGCAGTTCGCTGTTCTGGGTCGACTGGGCGCCTGGCTGACGCTTGATCTGGTAGAGCAGGTCCTGGAACTCGGCGCGGTCACGTTTGAAACCCGTAGTCGACACGTTGGCCAGGTTGTTGGAGATGGTGGTCAGGTTGGTGTCCTGGGCGGACAGACCGGTTTTGGCAACCCATAGAGCCGGAAGCATTCGATTCTCCTCGTGCGCCTGTTTTACGACGCGACGTTCTGGTAATTAGCTGATCTGCAAGACCCGAGCCATGGCCTGGTCGTCTTCTTTGGCGGTGTTCATCATTTTGATGTGCAGCTCGAACTGCTTGGACAAGGCCAGCACCGAGGTCATTTCGTCCACGGCATTGACGTTGCTCGACTCAAGGAACCCGGACACCAGCTTGACGTTGGCATCGGCTTGCGCCGGCTTGCCGTCCTTGGTCTGGATTGATCCGTCCAGGCCCTTGGTCATGTTCTTGATGTCCGGATTGACCAGTTTGATGCGATCGACTTCCGCCATGACGCGAGGACCTTCGCCCATCGCACGAATGCTGATGGTGCCGTCCTCGCCCACTTCGATCTGCTGCTCGGGCGGCACGGCGATCGGACCGCCATTGCCGATCACCGGCATGCCGTTGCCGGCGCGCAGCACGCCAAGCGCGTCAACCACCAGGCTGCCAGTGCGCACGTAGCTTTCACCGCCATCAGGGTTCTGCACCGCCAGCCAGCCGCTGCCTTGCACGGCGACATCGAGGTCGCGGCCGGTTTCCACCAGAGCGCCTGGAGAGAAGTCGGTGGCCGGGCGTTCGGACATGGCAAACGCACGCGCCGGAAAGCTGTCACCGAACACCGGCATCGAACGCGCCTGCTCCAGGTCTTTCTGGAAACCGTTGGTGGAGATGTTCGCCAGGTTGTTGGCATGAGCCTTTTGCGCCAGTGCATTCTGGCTGGCGCCGGTCATTGCCACATAAAGGTACTTGTCCACAATCTTTCCTCTGCCTGCCGGACGTTTGCCGCCCACTGCTGTACTGATGAGCCATAAGCAATTTGCAGACCAACTTGTTTATTGCGGCGCGAAGCCCGGCAAACAAAGGACTTGAGGGATTCGGAGGGGATTGGGGAATTGTGTCAGAGACGAAAAACCGGCGGTGTTCTGCCGTTTACGGCAAGGGTCGACTTCTCGGGGCTAACACTGTCCTTGTAGCAGCTGCCGAGCCTGCGAGGCTGCGTTCGGCGGCGAAGCCGTCGTAAACCCTGCACGCACACTACTTCTGACACACCGCGGCGCCTGATTTCGCGACTGCTTCGCAGCCGAACGCAGCCTCGCAGGCTCGGCAGCTGCTACACGGACCTAGGCGCCGCCCGTTTCTTTGCCAACTTCGTATTCACGCAACTTGTTGGCAATCGTGGTGTGGGAAACACCGAGACGCTTGCCCAGTTGCCGACTACTCGGATGCTCCGAATACAACCGCTCCAGCACTGCTTTTTCAAAGCGCCCGACAATCTCGTCCAGCCCACCCTCCAGCGAAAAATCACCGAGCGGCTGGCGTACGCCATAGTCCGGCAAACGAATATGCTCAGCCTTGACCGTCCCGCCGTCACACAAAGAAACCGCCTGGAACAGCACGTTCTCCAATTGTCGGACATTGCCCGGCCAATGGTAATGACTGAGTCGATCCATGGCCGCCGGGGCCAGTTTGGGCAGCGGGCAACCGATCTGTCGACTGGCCTGATCGAGGAAGTGCTCCACCAGCGGCGGCAACCCGTCGAGGCACTCGCGCAGCGGCGGGATGTGCAGCGACAGCACGTTCAAACGGTGATACAGGTCCTGGCGAAACTCGCCGCGCGCGCACAATTCGGACAGGTCGACCTGAGTCGCGCAGATCACCCGCACATCGAGGTAGACCTCTTCATCGCTGCCGACACGCCGGAAGCAGCCGTCCTGCAGGAAGCGCAGCAATTTCACCTGCAAGCGCGGGCTCATTTCTCCGACACCGTCGAGAAACAGCGTACCGCCCGCAGTCAGCTCCAACAGCCCGAGCTTGCCCTCGGCCCGCGCCCCTTCGAAGGCACCGGGGCCGTAGCCAAACAGTTCGGTCTCGGCCATGGATTCGGGCAGGCCGGCGCAGTTGAGCGCCATCAGCGGCGATTGCCCGCGCGGGCTGGCCAAATGGCAGGCGCGCGCCAACAACTCTTTACCGGTCCCGGTTTCACCTTCTATTAACAGCGGCGCATCGAGCGGTGCCATGCGCCGGGCTTCGCGCACCACCGCTGCCATCACTTTCGAGCTTTGAAAGATGCTGTCAAAGCCACGCAACTCCTGCTTGCGCACGTTATAGATGCGCTCCCCCACCCGGTCGGCGCGGTGCAGCGTCAGCACCGCACCGGCCATGGCTTCGCTGTCGTCATGCTCCGATTGCAGCGGCGCGATGTCGGCCAGGAAGACGTCGCCCTTGACCTTGACCCGCAGCCCATTGATCCGCGATTTGTTGGCGCGCACCAGTTCCGGCAAATCGAAATCTTCGGCATACCGCGACAGCGGAATACCCGGCACTTCATCCACACGCACGCCCAACAACTGCGCCGCCGCACGGTTGGCTGCGACGATGGAACCGCCCATGTCGATCGACAGCACCGGAAACTCCAGGGCGCCGAGCAACGCATTGAGCTCCATATGCCGACGTTCGCTGGGCATCAGTCCTACACGCTTGACGCCGAATACCCCGGCGATTGCCTCGAATTTCGGACGCAGCGCCTGGAACTGAATGTTGATCAGGTTCGGGCAGTGCAGGTAGATGGCGTTGCCATGCTCACCACCCACTTCACCGCGAGCAACGTTGATGCCGTACTCCACCAACAGATTGAGAATGTCGCGCAGGATGCCGATGCGGTTCTGGCAGTGGACTTTGATACGCATATAAAGGCCCGAAAAAAATGTAGGAGCGAGCTCGCTCGCGATGGACGTTAACAAAAACGCGGTCTTCCTGAATAAACGCGTTGCCCTCGACTCCATCGCGAGCAAGCTCGCTCCTACAGGGATTATTTTTTGCTGAAGCGCTCAGATAGTCGTCAAGATTATGTGACAGCTATGATCTTTTTCAAACCCGGAAAACTCAACAACTGCGCAATAGACACCAATCCGTAACGAAAAATTTACGAAAACCGGCGATTTTTCCCACGCATCGCGGGAATCACCTGCTGCAACGGCGCAATCCTTGAGGTATTCCTAAGTCCATAGCAGTACATAACAAGAACGAATCCCCTAGCAGGAGAGCAGCATGAAGCAGACGCAATACGTGGCTCGCGAGCCCGATGCGCATGGTTTTATCGACTACACCGCCGAAGAACACGCGGTGTGGAACACGCTGATCACTCGTCAACTGAAGGTGATCGAAGGGCGTGCGTGCCAGGAATATCTGGACGGTATCGAAAAACTCGGTCTGCCCCACGACCGCATTCCGCAACTGGACGAGATCAACAAGGTCCTCGGTGAAACCACCGGCTGGCAGGTCGCCCGCGTTCCCGCGCTGATCCCTTTCCAGACCTTTTTTGAATTGCTCGCCAGCAAGCAGTTTCCAGTGGCGACCTTTATTCGTACCCGCGAAGAGCTGGATTACCTGCAAGAGCCGGACATTTTCCATGAGATCTTCGGCCACTGTCCGTTGTTGACCAATTCCTGGTTCGCCGAATTCACCCACACCTACGGCAAACTTGGCCTACAGGCTTCCAAGGAAGAGCGCGTGTACCTGGCGCGTCTGTACTGGATGACCATTGAGTTCGGCCTGCTCGATACTGCGCAAGGCCAGCGCATCTACGGTGGCGGCATCCTGTCTTCGCCCAAAGAAACCGTGTACTGCCTGTCGGACGAGCCTGAGCATCAGGTGTTCAATCCGCTGGAATGCATGCGCACGCCGTACCGCATCGATATCCTGCAGCCACTGTACTTTGTCCTGCCGAACCTCAAGCGCCTGTTCGACTTGGCCCACGAAGACATCATGGGCATGGTCAAGCAAGCGATGCAGATGGGTCTGCATGCACCGAAATTTCCGCCAAAGCCAAAAGCCGCCTGAACCGCTGCTTTTACGATCAAGTGAGTCTGTCTGGAAACCGCGCTTTGCGTTAGCGTGGTCGCTCTTAATCCAGTTGCATGACGACCGATTTCCATTTTTTCGATTTCAGGAATTCAACATGTCCACATTGAACCAAGCCCACTGCGAAGCCTGCCAAGCCGGCGCCCCTCAAGTCAGCGACGAAGAGTTGCCGATCCTGATCAAGCAGATCCCGGACTGGAACATCGAAGTACGCGACAGCATCATGCAGCTGGAAAAAGTATTCCTGTTCAAAAACTTCAAGCACGCCTTGGCGTTCACTAACGCTGTCGGCGAAATCTCCGAGGCCGAAGGTCACCACCCGGGCCTGCTGACCGAGTGGGGCAAAGTCACCGTGACCTGGTGGAGCCACTCGATCAAAGGCCTGCACCGCAATGACTTCATCATGGCCGCGCGCACTGACGAAGTGGCCAAGACTGCAGAAGGACGCAAGTAATGCACTTCGACGCCATTGGCCGGGTGCCCGGCGATCCGATCCTCGGCCTGATGGAGGCCTACGCGCAGGATCCGAACCCGCGCAAGTTCGACCTTGGCGTCGGTGTCTATAAAGACGCACAGGGCCTGACGCCGATTCCTCAGTCGGTAAAACTGGCCGAGGCGCGATTGGTGGATCGTCAGACCACCAAGACCTACATTGGCGGTCACGGCGAACCGGCGTTCGGTAAGGCTATCAATGAGCTGGTGCTTGGCGCCGAATCGCCACTGATCCGCGATAAACGTGCCGGCGCCACCCAGACCCCGGGCGGCACCGGCGCGCTGCGCTTGAGCGCAGACTTCATCGCCCAGTGCCTGCCGGGCCGTGGCGTTTGGCTGAGTAATCCGACCTGGCCGATCCACGAAACCATTTTCGCCACGGCAGGAGTCAAGGTCAGTCACTACCCGTACGTGGGCAGCGACAACCGTCTCGACGTCGACGCGATGCTCGCGGTGCTCAATGAGGTACCCAAGGGCGATGTGGTGTTGCTGCACGCTTGCTGCCACAACCCGACCGGGTTCGATCTGTCCCACGACGACTGGCGTCGGGTGCTGGACGTGGTGCGTCGACGTGAGCTGCTTCCGCTGATCGACTTCGCCTACCAGGGCTTTGGCGATGGTCTGGAACAGGACGCCTGGTCTACCCGTCTGTTCGCCGCAGAACTGCCGGAGGTGCTGATCACCAGCTCCTGCTCGAAGAACTTCGGCCTGTACCGCGACCGCACCGGTGCCCTGATTGTCTGCGCGAAAACCGCAGACAAACTGGTAGATATTCGCAGCCAACTGGCCAACATCGCCCGCAACCTGTGGTCGACGCCGCCGGATCATGGTGCCGCGGTGGTGGCGACCATCCTTGGCGATCCGGAGTTGAAACAGCTCTGGAGCGATGAAGTGGAAGCCATGCGCTTGCGTATCGCCCAACTGCGTAGCGGTCTGGTGGAAGCGCTGGAGCCTCACGGCTTGCGCGAGCGCTTTGCGCACATTGGCGTGCAGCGCGGGATGTTTTCCTACACCGGATTGACGCCGGAGCAGGTCAAGCAATTGCGCGATCATCACAGCGTCTACATGGTTGGCACAGGCCGGGCGAACGTGGCGGGGATTGATGCGACGCGTCTGGATTTGCTGGCTGAGGCCATCGCCACAGTCTGCAAATAACTTCCCTCCACCTCTGATCGTTCCCACGCTCTGCGTGGGAATGCAGCCCGGGACGCTGCGCGTCCCAAATCAAGAGCCGAACGCGGAGCGTCCGTAGAGGCATTCCCACGCAGAGCGTGGGAACGATCACCGTCGTGTTACCCACACACTCCTGTCTATACAACCCCATCCGTCGAAACAAATGGATATAAAGTCTGTTTGTCATTTCTTGTGCTGTATCCTCTCCAGGCTTTTTCAAAAGCGCGGATCTACCAGATCTATCAACAGACTTAGCGAGGAGCGCGACTATGCACGAGATTCCTAATCTCCCCTTCCCAAGCCTGCACGAACCTGAGCAGACGACCACGCAACAAGCCGGCGCCCAACAGCCCGAGCCGAGAGAAGCATCTGACAGCCGCCAGGCTGACAGCGAAGACTGAAACACCGCCGTACAGACCGTGTGGAAAGCGCTAACATGCGCTTTCCACACCGCCTGAACCGTGAGCCCTCCTCCATGACCGACGATTTTAGCGAAGAGCAAGCCAGCGTTCTGATCGGCACCGCCGAGAAAATGATCGAGATCTGGAATCGCCTCTCTCCCGAGAAACAAGCCGCTTTGCTCGCCCGTTTCGGCAGCGAAGAAAATGCGCTCGCCGCCCTGGTCACCACGCAATTGGTGGCGCCTGCCAAGCCCTGACGGTCCGTCCGGCAAATAGTTTTACTTTTTCACGACCCACGAACGCTAGCACCGTTATCATAAGCAGCCTATCTAATCCTGCTTTCCCGTGGACCTTTACCCATGTCTGAAAACCAGCGCCCCCTGGCGGTCACGCTGCAAGTTGTTTCCATCGTTCTGTTTACCTTTATCGGCTACCTGAATATCGGCATTCCTCTGGCGGTACTGCCTGGCTACGTCCACAGCGACCTGGGTTTCGGCGCGGTGATCGCGGGGCTTGTGATCAGTGTGCAATACCTCGCCACCCTGCTCAGCCGTCCCTACGCCGGGAAAATCATCGACAACAAGGGCAGCAAGCTGGCAGTGATGTATGGCTTGGCCGGTTGCGGCTTGAGCGGTGTCTTCATGCTGATTTCGGCGTGGACCCAGAACTTGCCCATGTTGAGTCTGACCAGTCTGTTGATCGGGCGCCTGGTGCTTGGCAGCGCGGAAAGCCTGGTGGGATCGGGTTCGATTGGCTGGGGCATCGGCCGGGTGGGTGCGGCGAACACCGCCAAGGTCATCTCCTGGAACGGCATCGCCAGCTATGGCGCACTGGCCGTCGGTGCTCCGCTGGGCGTATGGCTGGTCGGCAAACTGGGTTTGTGGAGCATGGGCGTGAGCATTGTGCTGCTGGCGATATTCGGCCTGCTGCTGGCCTGGCCGAAAACCGCCGCGCCAATCGTGGTCGGTGAGCGCTTGCCTTTCATGCATGTGCTCGGGCGGGTACTGCCCCACGGTTGCGGCCTGGCGTTGGGCTCCATCGGTTTCGGCACCATCGCTACCTTTATCACCCTGTATTACGCCACCCAGCACTGGGATAACGCGGTGTTGTGCCTGAGCCTGTTCGGCGCCAGCTTCATCGGCGCGCGGCTGTTGTTCGGCAACCTGATCAATCGCCTGGGAGGCTTTCGCGTGGCGATTGCCTGCCTGTCCGTGGAAACGTTGGGATTGTTGCTGCTGTGGCTGGCGCCGGATGCCCATTGGGCGCTGGCGGGTGCAGCGCTGAGCGGCTTCGGCTTCTCGCTGGTGTTTCCAGCGCTGGGGGTTGAAGCGGTCAACCTGGTGCCCGCCTCTAGCCGAGGCGCGGCGGTCGGGGCCTATTCGCTGTTCATCGATTTGTCACTGGGGATCACTGGGCCACTGGCCGGTGCGGTTGCGGCGGGATTCGGTTTTGCTTCGATCTTCCTGTTCGCCGCGCTGGCTGCAATCAGCAGCTTGATACTCTGCATTTACCTGTACCGGCAGGCACCGAAGAACCGTGAGACTCGGGAAACCCGCTAGAAATCCACTTTGCCGCGCCCGGCCTTGATGTTGCCACGCTTGCTCTTGGATTCGAGCCGACGGGTCTTCGAACCGAGGGTTGGCTTGGTCGGACGGCGTTTCTTTTCGACCTTGGTGGCACTGAGGATCAGTTCAGTCAAACGCTCCAGCGCATCGGCACGGTTCTGCTCCTGGGTCCGGTATTGTTGGGCCTTGATGATCAACACGCCTTCGCTGGTGATGCGACTGTCGCGCAGCGCCAACAACCGCTCCTTGTAAAACTCGGGCAAGGACGAGGCCGGAATGTCGAAGCGCAGATGCACGGCGCTGGAGACCTTGTTGACGTTCTGCCCTCCAGCGCCCTGGGCGCGAATGGCAGTCAACTCGATCTCGGCATCCGGCAGCTGCACGTTGTTGGAAATCACCAGCATGGAAAATCACTACCTCAGGTCTATGCGACATCTAAACAAAAATGCCCGTATCTTGCGATACGGGCATTTTTATTTAGCTTAAGCGCTTACTCAGCAGCCGGCGCCTCTGGCTTGCGGCGCTTGAGCGGGGCCATGCCGTCCTTGCTGACCAGCGACGGGGCTTCGGCCTTCGGACGGTTGGCGCTCTTGCGCTTGGTTGGGGTCTTGGCAGCGACTTTTTTCTTGTCGCCCTTGGCGTCGGTCTTTTTCTTCTTCACGCCGACAGCTTTGCCCGAGGCCTTGACCTTTTTCGGTCCGCCGTAGGTGCCTTTGACTTCCTTGATGGTGCGGCGCTCGAAGCTCTGTTTGAGATAGCGCTCGATGCTCGACATCAGGTTCCAGTCGCCGTGGCAGATCAGCGAGATCGCCAGACCATCATTGCCGGCACGGCCGGTACGACCGATACGGTGTACATATTCGTCGCCGCTGCGTGGCATGTCGAAGTTGATCACCAGGTCCAGGCCGTCGACGTCCAGACCGCGAGCAGCAACGTCGGTAGCCACGAGGATTTTCACCCCGCCCTGCTTCAGACGATCGATCGCCAGTTTGCGATCCTTCTGGTCCTTTTCGCCGTGCAGTACGAACGCTTTGTATTCCTGTGCCACCAGGCGACCGTAGATACGGTCGGCCATGGCACGGGTATTGGTGAAGACGATGGCCTTCTGATAGGTCTCGTTGGCCAGCAACCAGTTAACGATCTGCTCTTTGTGCTGGTTGTGGTCGGCGGTGATGATTTGCTGGCGGGTGGTCTCGTTCAGCTGGCTGACCGCGTTGAGCTGCAAGTGCTCAGGGTTGTTCAACACCTTGGCGACCATCTCGCGCAGGCCCGAACCACCGGTGGTGGCAGAGAACAACATGGTCTGCTGACGATTGGTGCACTCGTCCACCAGGCGCTGCACGTCTTCGGCGAAACCCATGTCAAGCATGCGGTCGGCTTCGTCGAGCACCAGCACTTCGACTTCTTTCAGGTCGAGGTTGCCGGCGTTCAGCTGCTCGATCATCCGCCCCGGCGTACCGATCAGGATGTCCGGCACCTTGCGCAGCATGGCGGCCTGGACCTTGAAGTCTTCACCGCCGGTGATCAGGCCGGACTTGATGAAAGTGAACTGCGCGAAGCGTTCAACTTCTTTCAAGGTCTGCTGGGCCAGCTCGCGGGTGGGCAGCAGGATCAGTGTCTTGATGCTGACACGGATCTTGGCCGGGCCGATCAGACGGTTGAGGATCGGCAGGACGAAAGCGGCAGTCTTGCCGCTACCGGTTTGCGCCGTCACCCGCAAGTCACGCCCCTGGAGCGCCAGCGGAATAGCCGCTGCTTGCACAGGCGTTGGCTCGACAAATTTAAGCTCGGCCACGGCTTTGAGCAGGCGTTCGTGAAGGGCGAATTCGGAAAACACGGGTGCTACCTCGAAGAAATGCAAAAAATCAGCTGCATAGGTTACCGGTTTCGGGCGCCCAGGCCGAGCGTCTTTATACAAACGGGCGCAATCAGTGGCTTTTTTGTTGCCTGACTTGTCCCAGATCGCAATACAAAGCGTCTTAAATGCTCTAATCGCCCGTCGCGTCTTATAGAAGAATCGTTTTTGCCCATGGATATCAAACAGCTCTGGCTCAACGCCCAAGACCTTTGGGGCGCCCTCGATCAGCACCCGCTCCTGCATGCCAGCCTGGCGCTGGTGGTGCTGTTGGTGATCGCCCTGGTGCTCGGACGAGTGGCACGCTACCTGATCCTGCACGCCAGCCGCATGCTTGGCCGTCAGCCCGCCTTGCACTGGATCAACGACTTTCGCCACAACAAGGTGTTTCAGCGCCTGGCACAGATGACGCCATCGCTGGTGATCCAGTTCGGTCTGCATCTGGTGCCGGAACTGAGTAAAACCGCGATGATCTTCCTCGGCAACGTGGCACTGGCATTCACCATTCTGTTCCTGATGTTATCCATCAGTGCCCTGCTCAATGCCTTGCTGGACATCTACGCCCGCACCGAGCACGCCCGCACCCGCTCGATCAAAGGCTATGTGCAACTGGCGAAAATGGTCTTGTATGTGTTTGGCGCGATCATCATTGTCGCGACGTTGATCGACCGTTCGCCGCTGTTGCTGCTGTCCGGACTGGGTGCCATGTCGGCGGTGATTCTGTTGGTCTACAAAGACACGCTGCTGTCGTTCGTCGCCAGCGTGCAGTTGACCAGTAACGACATGCTGCGGGTCGGCGACTGGATCGAGATGCCGCAAGTCGGTGCCGATGGCGATGTGGTGGACATCACCCTGCACACGGTCAAAGTACAGAACTTTGATAAGACCATCGTTTCCATCCCGACCTGGCGCCTGATGTCCGAGTCGTTCAAGAACTGGCGTGGCATGCAGCAGTCCGGTGGTCGACGGATCAAGCGCAGCCTGTTCATCGACGCCAGCGGCGTGCGATTCATCCGCAATGACGAAGAGCAGAAACTCTCCCAGGTACATTTACTGACTGACTACATCAGCCGCAAACAGGCCGAACTCAAAGCCTGGAATGAAGCCCAGGGCAACGTCGCGGCCATGTCGGCCAACCGTCGACGGATGACCAATATCGGGACGTTTCGCGCCTATGCCCTGGCGTATCTGAAGAGCCACCCGGAGGTCCAGCCGAACATGACTTGCATGGTCCGACAGATGCAGACCACGGCCCAGGGTATCCCGCTGGAAATCTACTGCTTCACCCGCACCACGGCATGGGCCGATTACGAGCGTATTCAGGGTGATATTTTCGATTACTTGCTGGCGGTGCTGCCGGAATTCGGGTTAAGCCTTTATCAGCAGCCCAGTGGCACGGATTTACGCGCTGGCTTGCTGCCGGCTGTCCTCGGCGCAAGCCATATTCCCCAGCCGGAAAAACAAATCATGTAACACAACATATCCCACTGTAGGAGCGAGGCTTGCCCGCGGCGACGGAGTGTCAATCGACACCAATGTTTCCTGACACACCGCCTTCGCGGGCAAGCCTCGCTCCTACGAAGAGTGCAAGGCGGCCGGTCTGACACCCAACCGACTGACCCACACCGCCATCAGAATCACCGCCCCACCCAGCAACAACCGCCCCAGCTCTTCATGCTGATTCCAGATCAGCAAATTGATCAACAACCCCACCGGCACATGCAGGTTGTTCATCACCGCCAGCGTCCCGCCATTGACCAGGCACGCGCCTTTATTCCACCAGTACAACCCCAACGCCGTCGAGACCAGGCCGAGGAAGAACAATACGCCCCATTGCAGTGGCGCTTCGGGCAGGAAGTTCTGTTTGCCGAACAGCAGAAATGCCGGCAATGCCACCGCCAGTGCACCCAGGTAGAAATAGCCGAAGCGTCGGTAATGCGGCAGATCGCTCGGATACCGCGCCACCAGATGCTTATAGAGCACTTGTCCGGCGGCATAGGTGAAGTTGGCCAGTTGCAGCAGCAGGAACCCCATGAAGAAATCCGGGTTGATGCGGTCGAAACGAATGACCGCCGCGCCTGCCACCGCCACCAGGGCTGCGATCAATGCCCATGGATTGAAGCGGCGATTCAGCGCGTCTTCGATCAGGGTCACGTGCAACGGCGTGAGGATGGTGAACAGCAACACTTCCGGGACCGTCAGCACGCGAAAGCTCAGGTACAGACAGACGTAAGTTACGCCGAACTGCAGGGCGCCGATCAGCAACATGCCGCGCATGAAAGCAGGCGCCACCGAGCGCCAGCGCGTCAATGGAATGAACACCAGTCCGGCCAGCAGCACGCGCACCAGCACCGCGAAGTAACTGTCGACATGGCCGGCAAGGTATTCGCCGATCAGACTGAAGGAAAACGCCTGGATCAGCGTGACAAAAAGTAGATAGCCCATGCTCGCCTCGTTTCGAATGGCGGCGACGATAGCGGGTTTTGCCCTTCACTGCGAATCGTCAGGCAGCACCAATCCCCTGTGGGAGCGGGCTTGCTCGCGAAGAGGTCGTGTCAGTCACCATCAAAGTTGAATGACACACCGCATTCGCGAGCAAGCCCGCTCCCACAGGGGATTGGTGGAAATTCATCAAATCCCGCGCAAAAAAAAGCCCGATCTCGCTAAAGCGTTCAATCGGGCTACAGCACTCAGGAGCAATAAGTGCAAAGGGAGGTTCGATGCGCGTACAGGCTTGAAGGGTTGCGCCAGGTCACTAGACCATCCAGCGATTATCTGGCGATTAACCGGTCAGGCCACCTGCGAAAGCTTGGCATTGGCCTGGTTCAGGCCTTTCTCCTGGAAGTCGCCGCCCAGGTTCATGCCTTCGGCGTGAATGAACGTCACGTCGTGGATGCCGATGAAGCCCATGACCTGACGCAGGTACGGTTCCTGATGGTCCGCGGTGCTGCCGGCGTAGATCCCGCCGCGAGCGGTCAGCACGTAGGCACGTTTGCCGCTAAGCAGGCCCTGCGGACCGGTTTCGGTGTACTTGAAGGTCACGCCGGCACGCAGCACATGATCGAGCCAGGCTTTGAGGGTGCTCGGAATGGCGAAGTTATACATCGGCGCAGCCATGACCAGCACGTCGGCAGCCAGCAATTCGTCGGTCAACTGGTTGGAGCGTTCCAGGGAAAGCTGTTCGATGTCGCTGCGCTGATCGGCGGGTTTCATCCAGCCGCCCAGCAGGTTGATGTCCAGGTGGGGCACCGGGTTGACGGCCAGGTCACGAACGGTGATCTGGTCCTGCGGGTGCGCGGCTTTCCACTGGTTGATGAAGGTCTGGGTCAGTTGACGGGAAACCGAGTCTTGCTGACGGGCACTGCTTTCGATGATCAGAACGCGTGACATGGGATGTAGTCTCCATCTGAGAATGCTGTAGGTCGATGGAGTGAAGGTTAAACAGTGTTGCATCGATCAAAAAGCGCAAATAACTGCTATAACCGATCAATAAATTCGTTTATAAGCGGAGCATGACGGGCTGGCCTGCTCCGCTGGATGTCATTTCGGCTTGCAGGTCATGCTGATGTACAGCTTGATGATTTTGCGATTGAACTTGGCTGAAAGGTCCGCGCTTTTGCCGGCATCGAGATTGATCCTGCGTGTCTTTGGCGATTCAGGACCATTGCGAAACACTACCGCGCATTCGGCGGCGGTCTCACCGTAGTTGTTCACGGTAATCGAACCCATGTCGTAATCGGAGGCATAGGTGGTGTAGTCGATCTTCAGGCCGTTGAGTTCTTTTTGTACGTCGATCGGATAGGCAAACGCAGTCAGTGGCAACATTGCCAGCAGCAATAAACAGATTTTTTTCATTCAGCAGTCTCCAATAAGAACTGCCAGCTTAGGACAACAGGAGCCCATCATGAAAGCGCCCCGCGTGACCCTTGATCAATGGCGAACGCTTCAGGCCGTGGTCGACCACGGTGGTTTCGCCCAGGCCGCCGAGGCGCTGCACCGCTCGCAATCGTCAGTCAGCTACACCGTAGCGCGCATGCAGGACCACCTCGGTGTGCCGCTGCTGCGCATCGATGGCCGCAAAGCGGTGCTGACCGAGGCCGGTGGTGTACTGCTGCGCCGGTCCCGGCAACTGGTAAAACAGGCCAGTCAACTGGAAGACCTTGCCCACCACATGGAACAAGGCTGGGAAGCCGAAGTGCGCCTGGTGGTCGACGCCGCTTACCCCAGCGCCCGCCTCGTCCGCGCCCTGACCGCGTTCATGCCGCAAAGCCGTGGTTGCCGGGTGCGTTTGCGCGAGGAAGTATTGTCGGGGGTGGAAGAAGTGCTGCTCGAAGGCGTGGCCGACCTGGCCATCAGCGGTTTCAGCATTCCCGGGTATCTGGGCGCGGAATTGAGCGATGTCGAGTTTGTCGCGGTCGCCCACCCGGAACACCCCCTGCACCGCCTTAACCGTGAACTGAATTTCCAGGACCTTGAAAGCCAATTGCAGGTGGTCATCCGCGACTCCGGTCGCCAGCAACCACGGGATGTAGGCTGGCTCGGCGCGGAACAACGCTGGACCGTCGGTAGCCTGGCCACCGCCGCCACTTTTGTCGGCAGCGGCCTTGGGTTCGCGTGGTTGCCAAGGCACATGATTGAACGGGAACTCAAGGAAGGTACGCTCAAGCTGCTACCGTTGGATCAAGGCGGTAGCCGTAACCCGAGTTTTTACCTGTATTCGAACAAGGACAAACCACTCGGCCCGGCCACGCAGATTCTTATCGAACTGCTGCGCACCTTTGACACCGCGCCGCTGGACGCACCATTCGCTGCCCCTGAACAAGCCTGACACGGAGTGTATGCATGGCCTATTTCGAACACGAAGGTTGCAACCTGCACTATGAGGAATATGGCCACGGCACGCCGTTGCTGCTGGTCCACGGCCTGGGTTCCAGCACCCTGGACTGGGAAAAACAGATCCCCGCGCTGGCCGCTCGCTACCGGGTGATCGTCCCCGATGTGCGCGGCCACGGGCGCTCCGACAAGCCCCGCGAGCGATACAGCATTGCCGGATTCAGCGCCGATCTGGTCGCGCTAATAGAGCATCTGAATCTTGGCCCGACCCATTATGTAGGCTTGTCCATGGGCGGCATGATCGGTTTTCAGCTGGGCGTGGATCAGCCGCAACTGCTTAAAAGCCTGTGCATCGTCAACAGCGCGCCCGAGGTCAAACTGCGCAGCCGCGACGATTACTGGCAGTGGTTCAAACGCTGGAGCCTGATGCGCGTCCTCAGTTTGCGCACCATTGGCAAAACCCTGGGCGGCAAGTTATTTCCCAAACCCGAGCAGGCGGATCTGCGACAAAAGATGACCGAACGCTGGGCAAAAATGACAAACATGCTTATCTCGCCAGCTTCGATGCCATCGTTGGCTGGGGGGTTCAGGAACGACTTTCGAAAGTGTCCTGTCCAACCCTCATCGTCAGCGCCGACCGTGACTACACGCCGGTCTCGCTGAAGGAGAATTACGTAAAACTGCTGCCCGATGCGCGGCTGGTGGTGATTGCCGACTCGCGTCACGCTACCCCGCTGGATCAGCCAGAACATTTCAACCAGACACTGCTCGAGTTTCTCACCGCAGTCGATACCACCACACTCAGGATCACTGACCCATGCTGAAAAAAATCGCCCTCGCCGCTGGCTCCGTACTGTTTGCCGCCAACCTGATGGCGGCGACGCCTGCCAAGGCGCCGCATGTCCTGCTGGAAACCACCAACGGCCAGATCGAAATCGAACTGGACCCGGTCAAGGCCCCGATCAGTACCAAGAACTTCCTTGAGTACGTGGACAGCGGCTTCTACAACAACACGATTTTCCACCGGGTGATTCCGGGCTTCATGGTTCAGGGCGGCGGATTCACCCAACAAATGCAGCAAAAAGACACCAAGGCGCCGATCAAGAACGAGCACAAGAATGGCCTGATGAACGTTCGTGGCACCTTGTCCATGGCGCGTACTTCTGTGCCTGATTCAGCCACCAGCCAGTTCTTCATCAACGTCAAGGACAACGATTTCCTTGACCAGGGTGATGGCTACGCGGTGTTCGGTAAAGTGGTCAAAGGCATGGATGTGGTCGACATCATCGTCAACTCGCCAACCACCATGCGCGGCGGTATGAAAGATGTGCCGGCCGATCCGGTGTTCATCAAGTCGGCCAAGCGCATCGACTGATACTAAGATGGACAAGGATGTCCGAGCCGTTGCCGGTTTTACCGGCAACGCTCAAACCGTTTAAAGGAGTGCCCGTTCGCGGGTGGAAAACCGATGCTTTATCGCCGTTTTGAAAAACTGATCGACATCTTCCGCGACGCCCCGACAGCCGCTCCGCCGGATCGCGTTCTGCCCTTCTATACCTATTATCTCAAGCAGGTCTGGCCGAGTTTCGCCGCCCTCCTGATAGTCGGCCTGTTCGGCGCCTTGATCGAAGTGGCGTTGTTCAGCTACCTGAGCCGCATCATCGATCTGGCCCAGGGCACACCCAATGTCGACTTCTTCCAGGAACACGGCACCGAACTGGCATGGATGGTGGTGGTGGCGCTGATTCTGCGTCCGGTGTTCGTCGGCCTGCATGACCTGCTGGTGCACCAGACCTTAAGCCCTAGCATGACCAGCCTGATCCGCTGGCAAAACCACAGTTACGTGCTCAAACAAAGCCTGAATTTTTTCCAGAATGACTTCGCCGGGCGCATTGCCCAACGCATCATGCAAACCGGCAACTCGTTGCGCGATTCGGCCGTGCAAGCGGTGGATGCACTGTGGCACGTGCTGATCTACGCCATCAGTTCGCTGGTGCTGTTCGCCGAAGCCGACTGGCGCCTGATGATCCCGTTGCTGACCTGGATCGTCGCGTTCATCAGCGCTCTCTATTACTTCGTGCCACGGGTCAAGGAACGCTCGGTCGTGTCTTCCGATGCACGCTCAAAACTCATGGGGCGTATCGTCGACGGCTACACCAACATCACCACCCTGAAGCTGTTCGCTCACACCAACTTCGAGCAGCAATACGCCCGCGAAGCGATCAAGGAACAAACCGAAAAAGCACAACTCGCCGGCCGTGTCGTCACCAGCATGGACGTGGTCATCACCAGCATGAACGGCCTGTTGATCGTCTGCACCACCGGGCTGGCCCTTTGGCTGTGGACGCAGTCGCTGATTACCGTGGGCGCGATCGCGCTAGCCACCGGACTGGTGATCCGGATCGTCAACATGTCCGGCTGGATCATGTGGGTGGTTACCGGTATTTTCGAAAACATTGGCATGGTTCAGGACGGTTTGCAGAGCATCTCGCAACCGGTCAGCGTAACTGACCGCGACCAGGCCAAACCGTTGGCCGTGGCCCGTGGCGAAGTGCGTTTCGATAACGTGGACTTTCACTACGGCAAAAAGAGCGGAATCATCGGCGGGCTCGACCTGACGATCAAACCCGGTGAGAAAATCGGCCTGATCGGTCCGTCCGGTGCTGGCAAGTCGACGCTGGTCAACCTGCTCCTGCGCCTCTACGACGTGGAGGGCGGGAGGATTCTTATCGACGGCCAGAACATTGCCGATGTCAGCCAGGAAAGCTTGCGCGAACGCATCGGCATGATCACCCAGGACACATCCCTGCTGCATCGTTCGATCCGCGACAATCTGCTGTATGGCAAACCCGACGCAACCGACACCGAGCTCTGGGAGGCGGTACATAAAGCGCGCGCCGACGGCTTCATTCCCACGCTGTCGGACGCTGAAGGGCGCATCGGCTTCGATGCCCATGTCGGTGAACGCGGGGTGAAGCTCTCCGGCGGCCAGCGTCAGCGGATCGCCATCGCCCGGGTGCTGCTCAAGGACGCGCCGATCCTGATCATGGACGAAGCCACGTCGGCACTGGATTCGGAGGTCGAAGCGGCGATCCAGGAAAGTCTGGAAACCCTGATGCAGGGCAAAACCGTGATTGCCATCGCCCACCGGCTTTCGACCATCGCCCGGATGGACCGGTTGGTGGTGCTGGAGAACGGCAAGATCGCCGAAACCGGCAGCCACGCCGAACTGCTGGCCCATGGCGGTTTGTATGCGCGGTTGTGGCAGCACCAGACGGGTGGGTTTGTCGGGATCGATTGACCCCCCCGGAGGACTGATCGTTCCCACGCTCCGCGTGGGAATGCCTCAAGGGACGCTCTGCGTCCAGTGACGCGGAGCGTCACGGGCTGCATTCCCACGCAGAGCGTGGGAACGATCAGTCAGGGGTTAGTGTGATCCACCCGAATCAGGATTGCCGATAAGGCAACGCCGTCTTCGCATCCTCGGCATAGGCCAGCACACCCACCCGCTCCTGATGCAGGAAATCTTTGACCGCGGCCTTCAGGCCAGGATGGCGCAGGTAATGCCAGGAATGAGTGATCACCGGTTCAAACCCACGAATCAACTTGTGCTCACCCTGGGCTCCGGCATCGAAGCGCTGGAAGCCGTTGGCGATCGCATAGTCCATTCCCTGGTAGAAACAGGTCTCGAAGTGCAGGCGATCGAACTCCGCCAGACAGCCCCAGTAACGACCGTAGAAACTGTCGCCCCCCACCAGACTGAAAGCCATCGCCACCGGCCGTGAGCCCTGTAAGGCAAACACCACGCGGATCGATTGCGGCATGCGCTCGGCCAGCAGGCTGAAAAACTCCCGCGTCAGGTAAGGTCTTTGCCTACGCACCGCGTAGGTATTGGCGTAGCAGGCGTAGACAAAATCCCACTGCACCTGGGTCAGTTGCCGGCCTTCGAGCCATTCGAACTCAAACCCCTGCCCCGCCACTTGCTCGCGTTCCTTGCGCATCTGTTTGCGTTTTCGCGAACTGAGGGCATCGAGGAAATCCTGGAAGTCCCGATAGCCGCGGTTCTGCCAGTGGTACTGACAGCCAATGCGTTGCAACCAACCCGGTTGTTCGGACAACGCGGCATCAGTAAACGGATCGGTGAAGTTGATGTGGGCGCTGGAGAGTTGTTCGATCTCAAGATAACCCGGCAGGCTTTTCAGTAATTCGAAGCCGTCCTCGACGCTGGCGGCCAGCAAACGCGGACCGCTGACCGGGCTGAACGGAACGGCGGTCAAGAGTTTGGGGTAGTAATCAATGCCGGCGCGTTCGCAAGCATCAGCCCAGGCGTGGTCGAACACGTACTCGCCGTAGGAATGCCATTTGCGGTAACTGGGCAATGCGGCGATCAGTCGATCACCTTCGACATGCAGCAAATGTTCGGGCTGCCAGCCGGAATGGGGACCAATGCTGCCGCTGTCTTCCAGTGCACTCAGAAAGGCGTGACTCAGAAACGGCTGAGTCTCGGGCACCAGGGCGTCCCACGTTTGCGGAGCGATTTCGGACAGACTTTGCAGACGTTGCAACGGCATCACCATCCTCACTCATTCATGGCGCTAAAGCCCCGCAAGTATCGCCTATCGCCATTCATTGCACACCCGCAATTGGACGACAGCGCTCTAACTCAATAGTTCGCGAAGACTTTGTATCGTCATCGACACGCCATCACATTGCCACTGCTCTGTCATAAACCATCGCGATACTGGCGCCTGTTTTTAGAGCGCCGGGTTATACCCGGTCACTGTTTTCCGTCCATCAATGGTCGGTTGTGCCCTGGATGGCTCAGTCATCCACTCTCATCTTCGGAGATTGATATGCGTCTTGCTTCCACGAAAACTGCGGCAGCCCTGTGTGGGGGCCTGCTGCTGGCCATGAGTGTTCCGGCCAGCGCCGCAGTCGACGCCAAACTGCTCGACATGCTCAAAGCTAACGGCTCGATCACCAACGCGCAGTACAGCGAACTGCAAGCCGAGCTGGCCAGGGACCAAAAAGACCAGCAAATCGCCCGTCAAGCTCAACAAGAGAGCAACGAGCAAATCGCGGCAACCGCGAAGAAGACCAATGAACTGAGCACCTTCGACCAGAAACTGGCGTGGGCCGCCAAGACCCAATTCAAGGGCGACGTGCGTTTCCGTCAGGAAACCGTGCAAAACGACGGCGTATCGAACAACAAAGACCAGAATCGTCAGCGCGTTCGTGCCCGCTTGGGTGCCTACAGCGAAATCAACCCGCAAGTCGATACCGGTATCCGTATCGCCACCGGTAACAACGACGACCCGCGCTCCACCAACCAGAGCCTGGACAACTACTTCGACAAGAAGCAGATCTGGCTGGATCAGGGCTACGTCGACTACCACCCGGACGCCATCAAAAACCTGCACATCGTTGGCGGCAAGATGCCTCAGCAATGGGTGAGCATGGGCGACATCATCTGGGATAGCGACATCAGCCCTGAAGGTCTGTCGCTGTCGTACAAGTACCCGCTGAGCGGCAGTACTGAGCTGTTCGGTAGCGCCGGTCACTACACCCTCAAGGACAACGTCGACGGCGACGGCGTGCAGTTCAAACACGACCTGCGTCTGTATGCGGGTCAGTTGGGCGCGCGCTTCGGCATCACCGACAACCTGAAACTGACCCTGGGTGGTAGCGTCTACGGCTACGACAATGATGACAACATCACCCCGGTCGCCGGCGTCATCCCAGGACAATTGGCTATCAACGGCAACAGCCCGAACGAACAGTTCAAACTGTACGAAGGCTTCGGTCAGCTCGACATCGGCGGCCTGCCAGTACCGCTCTCGCTCTACGGTCAGTACGTCGACAACAAAAATGCCAGCAACGATCAGGACACCGCCTGGCTGGCTGGCGTCAAGACCAAGTTCTACGGCTTCGCCGTGGACTACAACTACCGCGACGTGCAGCGTAACGCAGTGGTTGGCGCCTTCACCGACTCCGACTTCGCCAACGGTTTTACCGGTTCGCGCGGCAGCAAGCTGAAAGTGAGCTACGAGCTGGACAAGAACTTCGCCCTGGGTGCCACCTACTTCTTGGCTACCTCTGACCAGACCAACGCCAACATCAACAAGAAAGATTCGGACATCAACACCCTGCAACTGGATGCCGAAGCGAAGTTCTAAAGACGCAGCGGCAAGCTTCAAGCCACAAGTTTAGAGTTCACGCGCATTCTTTGCAGCTTGCCGCTTAAAGCTGCTTCTTTTCAGCCTTGCGTTGGTCTGACGGTCCCCCATCATCCGTCCGCCAGACCAACGCGAGTCTGTTTTCTACGTCTCCTGCGCACTCCGTCCTGAATTCAGCGTCGGTCATCGCCCCTCGCTTGGCTCTTGCTCCAGTCGGTCAACAAGCTGTACGCCACCGCCAGCAGCGTCGGACCGATGAACAGGCCGATGAAGCCGAACGCAATCAACCCGCCGAATACCCCCAGCAGCACAATCACCAATGGCAGATTCCCGCCGCGACTGATCAGGTAAGGCTTGAGCACGTTGTCCACGCCACTGATGATGAATGTGCCCCAGATCCCGAGGAACACCGCCATCCCGTACTCGCCTTTCCAGGCCAGCCAGGCCGTGGCCGGGAGCCATACCAGCGGCGGCCCCATGGGAATCAGGCTGAGCAGGAACGTGAAAATGCCGAGTACCAAAGCCCCCGGCACGCCGGCAATCAGGAACCCGATAAGCGCCAGTACCGCCTGGGCCGCTGCCGTGCCGATCACACCGTTCACCACCCGCTGCACCGTGCCCGCCACCAGTTCGATGTAATACCCGGCGCGGTCGCCGATCAGTCGTTCCAGCAGGCCACGTACGAATGCCGCAATCCTGGGCCCGTCACGATAGAAAAAGAACACGAAGACAATGCTCAAGGTAAGCTCGAGAATGCCGCCACCAATCTGCGCACTGCGCGCCAGCAACCAGTTTCCGACCTGGCCGAAGTAAGGTTTTAGCGACACCATCATCGCCGCGCCTTGCTGATCGACACTGTTCCAGAACGTCGTCAGACGTTCGCCCACTAAGGGAACACTGCCCAGCCAGACCGGTGCTTGCGGCAGGCCATCGACCTGCACATCCTTGATGAACGCCACGGCATCACGCACATGATCCGCCAGGTTGAACCCCAGCCACACCAGCGGCGCCGCCACCAGCACCATCCAGCCCATGGTCAATAGCGCTGCCGCCAGGGATTCTCGACCATTGAGCCAGCGGGTCAGCAGGCGCATCAGCGGCCAACTGGCAAAGGCCAGCACCGCGCCCCAGAACAACGCCGACCAGAACGGCGCCATCACCCAGAAGCTCGCACCAAACAGCACCAGGAGCAGGATCTGCACCAACAGCCGATCGTTACTGATCATCCAATGTCCTGAAAAAAAAGCTCAAAAAAGTCAGTTTGCGAAAGAGTAGGCGAACGCGCAGGACGCGTTCACCCTTTAAAGCTTATCGCAACAGTTGGAAATGCAGGCCAGAGCCTTCGACGCTGCCGGTCTCCATCCGTGCCGCACGCACACCCTGCCCGATCAATGCCTGACGCCAGGCTTCGGCATTCGCTCCGGAAATACTCACCCGCAGGGTCGCGTCCAGGTTCATGCCACGGGAAATCAATCGCAGCCAGGAGTCATCTGGCGCATTGGTCAGTTTGGGGAAGTCTAGTTCGCCGGTGCTCTTGAGTTCGCGCAGCAAGGTCGCGGAGGTCGGCAGCAAATCGCCCAGCGGTGCGGCTGCATCGAACTGTTCGACGTGAAGATAGGCTTTGCGATTGCCTCGAGTGATGCTGTAAAGAGCCACCAACGTATTGTCCTGAGGGGCGGCCAGACGCAACAGCAGGTACGCCTGTTCATTATCGGAGCCGTAGAGCTTGGCGTTGCCGAACACTTCGTTGGCCCACAGGCTGCTTTCACCGCAATCACGGGCCTGGCACCAGAACAGCAACTGAGCGTTCTGCTTCTGCAACGCTTCGCGGGCAGCGGTGAAGGCATCGATGGATGAATGTTCCGGCGGCAACTCGTAGGTCACCGACGTGACGTTGCCACGGGTGCTGACCTGACCGTCGAAGCGCAACTGGCCGCTGATCTTGCGGATCGAACCGAGCGGATAAATCCGCTCGAATTCGGCCGCAGGGCGGTAGTCGACGATTTGCGCATCGGTCATGCGCGGCACGATCGGCAGGTCCTGACTGCCCGGGATATCAGCGGCAAACAAAAGGGGACTGAAACTACACAGTGCCAGCAGACTGAGAGAACGCTTCGATAGACTCATCGGATCAGCATGGCCTGGGCACCCTTGACGACGCTGGCGTCATCGGTGCGTTCAGGAATCAGCAAACCGCGCTGCACCGCTGGCCGCGCTTCCATGGTTGCCATCCAGCGTTGCAACGCTGTCAGGCCATCCACCGAAACACCGGACCACTCGTAGCCACGTACCCATGGGAAGGTCGCAATGTCGGCAATGCTGTACTCCCCGGCGAGAAACTCCTCGGCTTGCAGACGGGTGTCGAGCACTTCGTAGAGGCGGCGTGTTTCATGCTGATAGCGGTCGATGGCGCCCTGGAGTTTTTCCGGAAAATACCGGAAAAACACGTTGGCCTGCCCCTGCATCGGGCCGATGCCGCCCATCTGGAACATCAGCCACTGCAATGCTACCGAACGCCCCTTGGGGTCGGTGGGCAACAGTTTGCCGGTCATTTCAGCGAGGTAAATCAGGATGGCGCCGGATTCGAACACGGCGAAATCACCGTTGGCGCGATCGACAATCGCCGGAATCCGGCCATTGGGGTTGATCTTGAGGAAGTCCGGGGACTTCTGTTCCTTCTTGTCGAAACTCAAGGCCTGCACTGTGTAAGGCAGGCCGAGTTCCTCGAGCACGATAGAGACCTTGTGGCCATTCGGGGTCGCAGCGGTGTACAGATCTATCATGGTTGTCTCCCATTTCAACCCGCCCAGCCTCGACAGTTGCCCGGCGCAAGTCAAGGAACGGCGAAGAACCGATTGAAACAGTCTGCGACAAGATCGGCACCGGACTCGTCATTCAGGTGCAAATGGTGGCCGCCTGGCAGCTGTTCACGGCTAAAGGGTAGACGCTCCAGCAATTCAGGATGCTTGGCGAGCATGCCGTCGGCGGCAACCACCAGTTTTGCAGGACAACTGACGCGTTGGACAAAAGCCATCGCTTGTTCAGTGGTAAGACGTAGCGGCGATGGCAGCGTAAGGCGATTGTCGGTGCGCCAGGTGTAACCGCCCGGCACCGGCATCAGGCCACGCTGGGCCAGCAACTCGGCGGCTTCGCGACTGACCGCCACTACCCCCTTCATTCGCGCCTCGATGGCCCGTTCGAGAGTGCCGTAGACCGGCTTGCGTTTTTCCCGTAGATCCAGCTGCGCCTGCAAGGCCATGCCCATGCGTTCGGCAGCATTTTCGCCTTTGTCTGTAGGAGGAATGATGCCGTCGATCAACGCCAGATGAGTGACACGTTCTGGCAGTGACCCGGCAATGATCAAGGAAGCGATCGCCCCCATCGAGTGACCCAGCAGCGCAAAACGGCTTAAGCCAAGCTGGTCGGCGACTTGCAGTACATCGTGGGCATAGTCCCACATGGCATAGCCGGCACCCGCCGGACGATGCCCGGAGTGACCGTGACCGGCCATGTCCAGGGCAATGATGCGCAAGCCTTTGAGCTTCGGCGCCAGCCGGGCGAAACTGTTGGCATTGTCGAGCCAGCCATGCAGGGCGATTACTGGCAAACCGTCTTCAGGGCCGAACAAATGTGCCGCCAGTTCGATGTGCGGCAGGCTCAGGCGGACTTCTTCGACGACGTTGCTCATGCGCAATCCTGCTGGCGACCGTCCCAGCGGCTAAACAGTTTTTTCAGCATTGCGGCAGTGTCCTTGGGGCGTTCGAGGGGGAACATGTGGCCACCGGGCATGGACAAGGCTTCGCCCAGCGGCATGCGCCCGACCGAACTGGTTTGATGACGCATCACCACCCGGCTCTTGTGTCCGCGTACCAGCGCCAGCGGCACTTTCAACTGCCGGGTGCGGCCAGGGCTGGTGTGGGGCACGCCACGGTAGATACTGATTTCCGTGGCCGGATCGAAGCGCAGGCGCAGCTTGTCGCCGACCTGTTGCAAACCGTATTGCAGGTAGGCGTCGAAACACTCCGGATCGAACCCGCGAAACAGGGTTTTTCCGGCGAAATAGCGGCGGGCGCTTTCGAGGTCGGCGAACTCTTCGCGTCGTCCCAAGGTACGGCCAGCGGGCGTCAACTTATCGATGAAACCGAAGCGCTTGGCAGCCCGGATCACCCATTGATCGGTGCGGGTGAGCACCGGCGAATCGAGCATTACCACCCCGCGATACAGCTCGGGGCAACGCAATGCTGCGTGCAGGTGCAGCACGCCGCCGAAGGAGTGGCCGACACCCCAGACCGGTTCCGCCTGTTGCTGCAGGTGATGGATCAGTTCGTCCACCAGGTTGTACCAGTTGTCGTCCGCCGGGAAACGCGGGTCATGGGCGTGTTGCTCCAGATGCGTCACCTGATACTCGGGCGCCAGCGCTGCGAACAACTTGCCGTAGGTGCCCGAAGGGAAACCATTGGCGTGGGCGAAGAATATCTGTTGCGACATACCGGAACATCCATGAGCGAGAACAGACGTTGATTGTCCGTAAGACCGTGCCCTACAGCAATGACCGTAACTGACAGGAATGATGACAGTCCGGCCATGGTAAAGCAGATCCTTGTAGGAGCGAGCTCGCGATGAACGCCAGAACACCTCGGGGAATCAGGCACCCAGCGTTATCGTTGGCGACCATCGCGAGCAGGCTCGCTCCTACAGGGTACGAGGTCAACGCGTGGGCGGGTTTTCACCCAGCGGCACCACCGCCATGGTCAAGCGCGACACGCAACTGGCCTTGCCCTCATCGCTAGTTAAGCGAATGTCCCAGACATGGGTCGTGCGACCAATGTGGATCGGCTTGGCCACCGCTGTCACCCGGCCACTTCGCAAGCCTCGAAGATGGTTGGCGTTGATTTCCAGGCCCACGCAGTAAAACTTGCTGGCGTCGATGCACAGGTAACTCGCCATGGAGCCGACGGACTCGGCCAGCACCACCGAGGCGCCACCATGCAGCAAGCCGTAAGGCTGGTGGGTGCGGTGGTCGATGACCATGCTCGCGGTCAGCGACTCTTCATCGAAGGCTTCGAAGCGGATATCCAGCACTTCGCCAATGGTGTTTTTCTGGATTGCGTTCAACTGTTCGATGTTGGGTGTGGTTCGCCACAGGCTCATCGCAGGTTTTCCTTGTTGGTTTTGTTCGTGGCTCAATCCTGCCACAGCACCGCTTCGCTGCGCTCGCTCCATTCATCGAAGCGTGCGCCGTAGGCCGCTTCGATGACGTTGCGCTTGATCTTCAGGGTCGGTGTGAGGAAGCCGTTTTCCACGGCCCAGCTGTCCTTGACCACCACCAGGCGCCGTAAGCGTTCGTGTTTATCGAGGGCCGCATTGACCTCTTCCAGCAATTTTTCCAGACTGGAGAGCAAACCTGCGCGCGCCGCTCCCCCCGCGTCCTGCTGCCCCACCGCCGAGAGAACGCACAAGCCCAATGGTGCACTCAAGCCATCGCCAACCACGCATACCTGCTCGATGCGTGAATGCACCGCCAGGCGATTTTCGATGGGCGCCGGTGCCACGTACTTGCCTTTGCTGGTCTTGAAAATTTCCTTCAGGCGACCGGTCAGGCGCAGGTAACCTTCGGCGTCTTCCTCGCCTTTGTCGCCGGTGCGCAGGAAGCCGTCCGCGGTGATGGTGTCGGCGGTTTTCTGCGGCTCCTTGAAATACCCGAGCATGGTCGCGCCGCTGCGTACCAGCACCTCGCCCGATTCATCGATTCGTACCTCGACCTCCGGGCAGGGCTTGCCGATCCAGCCAGGTTTGTTCTGCCCCGGCAGACAGATGTGCGAGTAGCCGCAGCTTTCCGTCATGCCGTAGACCTCCAGCACATCCAGCCCCAGTTTGCGGTACCACAGCAGCAAGCTCAGCGGCACCGGCGCGGCACCGGACAACGCCACGCGCAAGGCATCAAGGCCCAATCCAGCGAGGACTTTGTGCCCGACCCGCTTGCCGATAATCGGCAGACCGAGCAGGAAGTCGAGGCGTTTTTCCGGGATCTTGCTGTACACACCCATCTGAAATTTGGTCCAGATGCGTGGCACGCCGAACAGCGCCGTCGGCCGGGCACGCCGCAGATCGGTAAGGAAGGTGTCGAGGCTCTCGGCAAAGAATACGGTTTGCCCGGTATAAATTGACGCGAGTTCGACGAACATCCGTTCGGCAACGTGGCAAAGCGGCAGGTAGGACAGCAGTCGATCCGACTCCTTCAGGCCGAACAACTGCGTGCCGCGAGTGGTGGCGAATCCCAGATTGCCGAAGCTGTGCATCACCCCTTTGGGCATGCCGGTAGTGCCGGATGTGTAGAT
The DNA here is from genome assembly GCF_002277815.1 of Pseudomonas sp. ERMR1:02. Lineage (GTDB taxonomy): Bacteria > Pseudomonadota > Gammaproteobacteria > Pseudomonadales > Pseudomonadaceae > Aquipseudomonas. The sequence goes on along the minus strand of NZ_NKJI01000003.1, from coordinate 437,322 downwards.
GATGGTCGCCAGTTGATCTGCGCCAGGCTTGGGGTCGTCCTGGATCGGCGAACTGCGTTGCAGATCGGCCCAGCTGAAATCGAAGGTGCCTGGCGGATGCAGCGGCAGGCTGATGGTCACCAGGTCCGGGCGGACTCCGCGGGACATGCCAGGCCAGTCATCGAGTTTGCCAATAAAGGCCAACGCCACTTCCGAGTGCTCCAGCACCTGGGCCGCGGACTCGGCTGTAAGGTTTGGGTACAGTGGCACGCAAACATGCCCGGCCATCCAGATTGCCAGGTCGGCAATGATCCAGTGCGAACAGTTTTTCGATATCAGGGCGATGTGACTGCCTTGGGGCAATTCGCGGGCCCGCAGCCAGTGCGCCGCGCAGCGGGCCTGATGACCGACGTCGGCCCAGGTCAGGGTCTCGACCTGCCCGCCGCCGATAGGCTGGACCATAAAGCGCTGGCGGGGATGACGGGCTTCACGCTCGTAGAACACATCCAACGGCAAACGAAAAGCAGCAGACATGCGACTCGCTCCTTTGTTTTTGGTCTGGAGCAAGCGTAGCTAACCAAGCAACTGCTTGGTTGGCAATTTCATACAATATTTTTTGAACGACATGGGACCTGTAGGGGGGAGGATTGCCCGCGAAGAGGCCCTTGAAACCGCCAAGAGCTTCGCGGTCAAGCCTCGCTCCTACACAAGCAAAAAGCAAAAATAGAGCGCTTATGGGTGCTTGATGCTGTTGAGCTTCATCGATCCGATCAGCAGTTCATTGCTTTCAAGCTCGGCCAAGCCGGCGGTACTGACTCTTTCCGGTGGATGACCGGCGCCATGTTGCAGGTAGCTGAGCAGGTTCCCCACCAGTGGATTATGGGAAACCAGCAGCACATTAGTTACTGACTTCAATTGATCGGTAACTCTGTCGGGGTCGACATCCGGGGTCAACCACTCGACGATGCGGATTTCCGGCCCGAAACCCAAGGTATCCCGTACCAGTTGCGCGGTCTGCTGCGCTCGCACATAAGGGCTGGCGTAGATCGCTGTAAGCGGCTGACCAATCAGGTTGGCAGCGGCACGCAGCACTTCTGCACGACCGTTGGCCGTTAATTCCCGCTCCGAATCGTGGGGCGTGGAACCGTGTGGTACAGCTTCACCATGACGCAATACCCAGAGTTTCATAGCTTGGGTTCCTCATCTCGGGCCGGATGCGGGGCTGGCGCCACGACGTGCGGCGCTTCACCTTCCGGCGTACGCGGCGTTGGCCAATCGGCGAACGGCCAGGGCTTCTGGTCGCTGTGAAAACTGCCGAAACGACCGATCTGCGCCAGAAACTGGCTCAGGCTGTCGCCGAAGTTCATCAGGGTGGCGCTCGGGGCGCCATAGATCAAACGATAGATCAACTGCACCAGCACCACCGCGCCAAGAATGAATTGCGCCACTTGCCAAACCAGCACAAAGACGATCATCCAAAGTACCCGCAGCAGAATGGACTCGTATTTGGCTTCTACTTTTTGATCGCTCATGTCTCGCTCCGTTCCTGATAAGTAGAGGGCTCAGTTGAAACCGCTGGTGGAAATAAAGTCGACGTCGGTTTTCGGCTCACCACGCATCAGCAGCCCGATCACCTGCTCAAGCGTGCGCCCTTCGAACAGGATCGCGTGCAGCCCGGCGACCAGCGGCATGTACACGCCCACTTCCTGGGCCTTGGCCTTGAGCACCTTGAGGGTATTCACGCCTTCGGCCACTTCGCCCAGACGGTTGACCGCCTCCTCCAGGCTCAACCCCTGGCCGAGGGCAAACCCGACCTGGTAGTTACGACTTTTCGGCGACGAACAGGTCACGATCAAATCGCCCACGCCTGCCAGACCGAGAAAGGTCATCGGGTTGGCGCCCTGATTCACCGCGAAGCGTGTCATCTCCGCCAGCGCCCGGGTGATCAGCATGCTCTTGGTGTTTTCTCCCATGTTCAGCGCCACCGCCATGCCGGCGATGATCGCGTAGCAGTTCTTCAACGCCCCGCCCAGCTCCACGCCGAAACGGTCGGCGCTGGCGTACACACGAAACGTACGGCCATGCAGTACGGCTTGAACCCGTTCGCAGAGTTCTTCGTCTTCACTGGCGACTACCGTTGCGGTCAACGCGTGCTCGGCGATTTCACGGGCCAGATTCGGCCCGGACAAAACGCCGATGCGCGCTTGCGGGGCGATCTCTTCGAGGATCTGGCTCATCAGCTTGAATGTGTGGGCTTCGATACCCTTGGTCAGGCTCACCAGCATCTTGCCGCGCAGCAGTTCGGCATGCGGGGCCAACACCGAACGCAGCGCGCTGGATGGCAACGCGACGAAACTCAGGTCGCAGGCTTGCAGGGTGGCTTGCAGGTCGGTGACCGGGGTCACACCGGGCAGAATCTTGATGCCTTTAAGGTAGCGCGGGTTCTCGCGATTGACCCGAATGGCCTCGGCCTGTTCGGGATCACGCATCCACTGCAGCACCTGATGCCCGTTTTCGGCGAGCAGGTTAGCCACGGCGGTACCAAAACTTCCGCCTCCCAGGACCGCAATCGGGCGCTGTTCAGTCATATGCAATCCGTTAATCCATACCAGTGGCGATGTCGGCATTATACGGAGCGTCCCAGTGTCGGCCAGCCCCCGCGTCAATTACCGCGCATAAGGAATGAAGTCCGATAAAACCACGGAAAGTGCTGACATCGTGACTGGAAAAGTCATCCGGCTCGGTTAACATGCGCGCCATCAATAATAAACAGGGAAGTGTCGTGTCACTGGGTTCGCCTTCACCCCACTCGCCGCTGGTACTGGCGCTGGTCTTCAGCTCGCCATTGCTGGCTGACGACTTGTTCCTCGACAGCGACTCGCTGCCACAAGTGCTCACGGCCACACGGTTGAAGCAGTCGCCGGCCGCCGTGCCGGGAAGCATGACGGTGATCGATAACGCCCTGATCACCGCCAGTGGCGCCCGTGACATTAGCGAAGTGCTCCGGTTGGTGCCAGGCATGATGGTCGGCAACATCAGCGGCAATCAGGCGGCGGTGAACTATCACGGCACCAATGCCACCGAAGCGCGACGCATGCAGGTGCTGATCGATGGCCGCTCGGTCTACCGTGCAGGCCTGTCCACGGTTGACTGGAGCGACATTCCGGTGGCCATGGAGGATATCGAACGCATCGAAGTTTTCCGCGGCCCGAACACCGTCAGCTATGGCGCCAATGCGTTGATGGCGGTGGTCAATATCATTACGCGAAACCCGGCGGACAGCCACGGTACGCGGATGAAAGTCACTCGCGGTCAGCGTGGCATCGACGATTTTTATGCCAGCCAGGGCGTGGGTTGGAATGATGGTGACTTGCGCCTGTCGCTGTCCGGCCAGCAGGACGATGGCTTCGATGCCGACCGCAACGGCGCCGATTACCGCGACAGTCGCCGCTTGAACCGCTTCAACCTGGCTGTCAGCCAGACCCTCAACGAACGGCATAGTATCGATTGGCAGTTGAACGCCAAAGAAGGCAGCAACCAGCGTCCGTATACCTACCGCCCGGTGTTTTCAGGGATTACCAATTCCGGAAACAATTCCGACGTCACGGCCAAGGACTACGCCGGCTCGCTGCGCTGGAACCTCGACATCAATCCCGATCACAGCCTGTACGTTCAGGGCTCGGCCCAGCATTGGGACCGTCAGCAGACCTGGCGCGCCTGTGATGCCGAGGTGTCATTCAGCCCACAGCTGACCGAGCTCTGGCAGCTCAACCCGAACTACACCGAACGCCTTGCGCGCAACATCGAGAGTTTCACCAGCTCCGGCGCACCCGCCGGCGATCCTGCCCAGCAGGCATTGGCCAATCAGGTACTCGATCAGTGGCGCAACGGCGCCCGACAGACCGTGTGCGGCAACATCGACCAAAGCACCCGAGAGTCACGCTACGACCTCGAATTGCAGGACACCCTGAGCCTGTCCGATAGCCTGCGGCTGGTCAGCGGCTTGAACTATCGTTACGACCGGGCAGACTCCGAGACCTACTTCAATGGCACCCTTGATGACACCACCTGGCGGGCATTCGGCCAACTCGAGTGGCGCGCCAGCGAACACTGGCTGCTGCAGGGTGGTGCCATGTTCGAAGACACACAGTTGATTGGCAGTTCGCTGACCCCGCGAGTGGCGGTCAATTACCTGATCAATCCACGCCATGGTTTGCGTGCAGTGTATTCCGAAGCCATCCGTTCGCCGGACATGTTCGAGAACAGCGTCAACTGGAGCTACCGGGTCACCAACTTGCAGCCCGGCGCGTATGGCCAGTCCAGTGCCCGTTATTTCGTCAAGACCCGCGGCCCGGGTAACCTCGATCAGGAACACATGCGTTCCCGGGAGTTGGGTTACAACGGCTATTTTGCCGAGTGGGGGCTGGCGGTCGACGTGAAGCTGTTTTACGACGAAATCACCGGCATGATCAGCGAACCGTTGCGCAACAATCAGTTCATTGCAAGCAACGCCAACACTGCACGTTTTTCGGGAGCCGAAACTCAGCTCGACTGGAGAATCGGCAATGCCGACCGACTGCGCCTGACCTATGCCTACGTCGATGCCGACGCGAGCAATCGGCAGGACACACAACAGACCGCACGCAACAGCGGTTCCGCCGGCTGGCTGCGGGACTGGGGACATGGCTGGAACAGTGCACTTTTCTACTATGGCGACGACGCACTCAACGGCTACCGCTTCGAGCGGGTCGATACACGCATCGCCAAACGCATTGACCTGGGCAAGGCCAGCCTGGAACTGGCCGGCGTACTTGCGCAACGCCTCGACAATCAGCCCACCACCTTTGTCGACAACAACTACGATGAGCATCGGGTGATGTACTTCAGCGCGGAGCTGGCGTTTTAAGATGGCACATTGTCCGCCACGCAAGACGCCAAGTGTTGGTCACCTGCTGGCGATGCTGTGCCTGGTGATCAGCGGCTGGCTGAGCTGCCTGTCGGCCAACGGCGCGGACATTCTGTTGACCGGTGCCGAAGACAGCCCCGGCGTGCAATCCTTCATCCAGGCCCTGCGCGCATTGCGCCCTGGCGATCACGTGCGCTTCCAGCCGCTGGCCAACCTGCCTTCGCCCGGGGAACTCGCGGGCGACATCCGTTTGATTCTGCTCGACTTGCCAAGCCTCGACTGGCGCCTGCAAGACGCCCAAGGCCCGGCGACACTGGTGCTGCGTATCAGCCGTCTGCAAGCACAACAGCATCTTGGCGAAAGCTTGCCCCCGTACCTCAGTCTGCTCTGGAGCGACCCGCCGCTGGACCGCCAATTGCGCCTGACCCGAATCCTTCTGCCGCAAGTAAAAAGGGTCGGTGTGTTGTACGACCGTCACAGCGAATTTCTGTTAAAAGAATTGCGTCGGGCTGCTCATCCACTGGGGCTTGAGGTGGTCACCGAGCGCTGGGACAACATCCATGACAGTCGTCCGTTGCAAGCCTTGCTGAACAGCAGCGATGTGCTGCTGGGCCTCGATGACTCCGATCTGTACAACCCGAAACTGCAAAAAACCTGCTACTGAGCAGCTACTCGCGACAGTTGGCGCTGATCGGTCCCAACGCCGGATTCGTCAGGGCCGGAAGCCTGGCCAGCACCTACAGCGATCAGAGCGATTGGCTGGCGATTCTCGATGAGCTGCTCGACCAGCCTCCCGCCACCTGGCCGCGCACGCACTACCCACCTCGCTTCAAAGTCTCAAGCAATCCGCAGGTGGCTCGTTCATTAGGTATTGAACAGATAAACGAAGCGTCTGTCGCAACACTGTTGGCTGAAAGAGAACGCCGCCCATGACCTTCCGTCGCCATTGGGACATCAACACCCGGACCCAGCTCATCAGCCTCGGCCCCGCCCTGCTGCTGACATTGCTGTTGATCAGCTTCTTTACCTTCGTGCGAATCCAGGACCTGCGACAGGAGCTCGACCACACGGGCCAACTCATCGCCAACCAACTGGCCCCGGCCACCGAGTACGGGGTGATTTCCGGCAACAACGAGGTGCTGGAGACTCTGCTCAAGGCCACGCTGGCTACGCCCAACGTGCGTTTTCTGGAAATCCAGGACAGCGCCAACCGGATTCTGGTGTACGTCGAACAACCATCGGCCATCCACACCCGCCCGCACCAGGTTGAAGTATTCCAGGCGCCGGTGCGGTTGCAACGGATCCCGCTGCACAATGATTTTTTCCAGAACAGCAAAGTCGCCAGCACGGCCCCGGCCGAGGATTATCTGGGCCGGGTGATCGTCGGCTTGTCCAACGATGCGTTCAGTCAGCGTCAGCAGGAGATCCTGCTCAAGGCCGGGATTCTGGCGCTGTTCGCTCTGCTATTTACTTTCGTACTCGCCCGGCGCTTGGCGGGCAGCCTGTCACAACCGATCCGCGACATCGGCGACGCGGTCAAGGCGATCCAGGAAGGCGACTACAAAACGCCCCTGCCCATTGTCGACGACACCGAACTGGGCGCCCTGTCGCAACACATCAACAACCTTGCCAGTGGTCTCGAACAGGCCAGCCGCGAACAGCATCAGGCCATGGCGCAGTTGATCCAGACCCGTGAAGAGGCCGAGAAGGCCAACAACGCAAAATCCGATTTCCTCGCGATGATGAGCCACGAACTGCGCACGCCGATGAACGGGGTACTGGGCATGCTTCAGCTGCTGGAAACCACCGATATGACGCCGGAGCAGGTCGAGTACGCAGCGCTGGCTTCAGAGTCGACCGAGCATCTGCTCAAAGTCATCAACGATATTCTGGATTTCTCGCGCATAGAGCGCTCGGAACTGGAGCTGGAACACATTCCGTTCAACCTCGCCGACCTGATCGGCGCCTGCGCCCAGTCTTTCCAGCACAGCGCCGCACAACGCAGGCTGGATCTGCAATTGCTGATCCCCGAGGACATGCAAGCGTTGCAGGTTCAGGGCGATCCAACGCGGATCCGGCAGATTCTGGTCAACTTGATCGGCAACGCGCTGAAGTTCACGGAACAGGGTCGCGTCTCTATCGAACCGCAGTGGCAGTCACTGGATCATGAATTGCTGTGGTTCACCTGCACCGTGCGCGACAGTGGGATCGGCATTGCGAGCGACAGCCTGGAATTGATGTTCAACGCGTTTCTGCAGGCCGACAGTTCTATTTCAAGACGTTACGGCGGCACCGGCCTGGGCCTGCCGATTGCCCGAACCCTGGCCGAACGCATGGGTGGCACCCTTCGCGCCCAGAGCGAAGAAGGGCGTGGTTCGGTGTTCACCCTGGAAATCCCGCTGGCGCTTTATCAACAGCCATTGCCAGTGCTGGCACCTCGGGCGTCGACGGGCAAGGACGATGGCGAAGGCCGCAATGTATTGCTGGTCGAAGACAATCCGGTCAATCAGACAGTCATCGAAGCGATGTTACGCAGCCTGGGCTTTACTGTCAGCGTCGCCGCCGATGGCGCGCAGGCGGTGCGCAGTGCCGAAAGCCTGATTTTCGAAGCGATTCTGATGGACTGCCGATTACCAGTCATCGACGGCTACGAAGCCACCCGACAGATTCGCCGACTTCCCGGTTGCATTGATTTGCCGATCATCGCCCTGACGGCGAATGCCTTGCAGGGTGATCGCGAAGCCTGTTTGTCGGCGGGGATGAACGATTACCTGGCCAAGCCCTTCAAACGTACTGATCTTCAGCAAATTCTGCAGCGATGGGTGCAGTAGTACAGGCCTTTCGAGCATCTGCGACTGGCGTGAAAGGCGAAAGTGCGGCAGTCTTAGGCACCCGAACAGGCCCGAAAAGGGGCTTGGATAAAAATTTCAGTGCACAAGTGTACATTCATGTCCTTGGTGCTGTGACTTTCACCACAACGCAATAGTCTATGAGTAGGCTGCCGGTTCGAGGCATGAACGCATCGATCGGCCGGGAAGATTTACCCCACCTGCCGCATGGGACTATTGAGGAGCTCGCATGACCAAACAAAACGCCTTTACCCGGGAAGACCTGCTGCGCTGCAGTCGCGGTGAGCTGTTCGGCCAAGGTAACGCGCAACTGCCCGCCCCGAACATGCTGATGGTTGATCGCATCACGCTGATCAGCGAAGAGGGTGGCAAGTACGGCAAAGGTGAATTGGTCGCCGAGCTGGATATCAATCCGGACCTGTGGTTCTTCGCCTGCCATTTCGAAGGCGATCCGGTGATGCCGGGCTGCCTGGGCCTCGACGCCATGTGGCAACTGGTCGGTTTTTTCCTCGGCTGGCAAGGCTTGCCGGGCCGCGGTCGCGCCTTGGGTTCGGGGGAAGTGAAGTTCTTCGGCCAGGTCCTGCCGACCGCCAAGAAAGTCACCTATAACATTCATATCAAGCGCGTCCTGAAGGGCAAGCTGAACCTGGCCATCGCCGACGGTTCGGTCACTGTCGACGGTCGCGAAATCTACACCGCCGAAGGCCTCCGGGTCGGCGTATTCACCTCCACTGACAACTTCTAAGGGTTATCCGCATGCGCCGCGTCGTTATCACTGGTCTGGGCATTGTTTCGTGCCTGGGCAATGACAAAGAGACCGTCTCCGCTAACCTGCGTGCAAGCCGCCCTGGCATCCGGTTCAACCCGGAATATGCCGAAATGGGTCTGCGTAGCCAGGTTTCCGGCTCCATCGACCTCAACCTTGAAGAACTGATCGATCGCAAGATTTATCGCTTCGTCGGCCACGCGGCGGCTTACGCCTACCTGGCCATGAAAGACGCCATCACCGACTCCGGCCTGACCGAAGAGCAAGTGTCCAACCCGCGTACCGGCCTGATCGCCGGCTCTGGTGGCGCGTCCACGCTGAACCAGATGGAAGCGCTGGACATCCTGCGCGAGAAAGGCGTCAAGCGCGTCGGCCCTTACCGTGTGACGCGGACCATGAGCAGCACCGTTTCCGCTTGCCTGGCCACGCCGTTCAAGATCAAGGGCCTGAACTACTCCATCGCTTCTGCCTGCGCCACCAGTGCTCACTGCATCGGTACCGCCATGGAACAGATCCAGATGGGCAAGCAGGACATCGTTTTCGCCGGTGGCGGTGAAGAAGAGCATTGGAGCCAGTCGTTCTTGTTCGACGCGATGGGCGCCCTGTCCAGCAAGCGCAACGACACCCCGGAACAAGCCTCCCGTGCCTACGACGCCGACCGTGACGGTTTCGTCATCGCCGGCGGTGGTGGCATGGTGGTGGTTGAAGAGCTGGAACATGCTCTGGCCCGTGGCGCGAAGATCTACGCGGAAATCGTTGGCTACGGCGCGACCTCCGACGGCTACGACATGGTTGCTCCAAGTGGCGAAGGCGCCATCCGCTGCATGCAGATGGCCATGTCCACCGTCGACACTCCGATCGACTACCTGAACACCCACGGCACTTCGACCCCGGTCGGCGACGTCGCGGAAATGAAGGGTGTGCGTGAAGTGTTTGGCGACAAGGCTCCGGCCATCAGCTCCACCAAGAGCCTGTCGGGTCACTCACTGGGCGCCGCCGGCGTTCACGAAGCGATCTACTGCATGCTGATGATGGAAGGCAACTTCATTGCCGGCTCCGCCAACATCGACGAGCTGGACCCGGAAGTGGCTGACCTGCCGGTGCTGACCAAGACCCGCGAAAACGCCACCATCAACACCGTGATGAGCAACAGCTTCGGTTTCGGTGGCACCAACGCCACACTGGTACTCAAGCGCTGGCAGGGTAAGTAATCCCCCGCCTTTGAGCCGCACAAAAAACGCCCCGACTGGTTCGGGGCGTTTTTTTGTGCCTGAAAAATGTGTCACCGCAAATCGCTTCTCGTCGGAGCCAGGCTTGCCAGCGAAGGCGTACTCAAGGCCGCTTTCGCCGGCAAGCCTGGCTCCTACAAGTGCTTGGTTAAACCTGCCGACTCTGCTCACGAACATGAAGCTTTTGTCATGAAACCAAACGCCTTGCGACTGAATGCCGCGGATTTCACTGGCTGCAGGACTGTTTCCATTTTTGCAAAAAACCCTTTCCAAACTCAGTCATTTACTTAGCAGGCTAACAAAACCTATAACAGAGTCCTGCACATGCCTTGCTGCAGATAACAGAGATTGGAGCTAGCAGATGACTGTAAAAGTAACTGAACGCGACGATTCACATAAATCCCATGAAGTCGTGGCCGCCGGAATCCGGATCTGGGATGTGCATCAACAGGACCTGCTGGTCGGGATGTTCCATTGCGAGATAGACGCCCACAACTACAAGGCCGAACTGGAAGCACTGGAGCAGCAACGAGAACTACGCTCTGCGTAGGAGCAAGCTTGCTCGCGATGGACTCAAGAGCGCTGCGTTTAACCAGTAAACACGCGCAATCGTTAACGACCATCGCGAGCAAGCTCGCTCCTACAACAGCATTGCGGTATGAGAGGGGTCTTACAGCCTCTGACGGCTTACCACATCAGATCATCAGGGATCTGATAGGCCGCGTACGGATCGTCTTCGGACGCGACTTCTTCGGTCTGCACGTTAAGCTGCACGATACGTTGTGGATCACGCTCCTGAATTTTCAGGGCCGCTTCCCGAGGTATCACTTCATAGCCGCCGGCGTGATGCACGATGGCCAATGATCCGTTGCTGAGCTTGTTGCGCATCAGCGTGTTGACCGAGAGACGCTTGACCTTCTTGTCGTCGACGAAGTTGTAGTAGTCCTCGGTCGTCAATTTCGGCAGGCGCGTGGCTTCGATCAATTGCTTGATCTGCGCGACACGGGCCTTGGCCTCGGCTTTTTCCTGCTGCTGGCGGTTGAGTTCCTGATCGCGCTTGACCTTCTCGGCCATGGCTTCCTGGGCCGCACGCTGCTGGGAATCATCGAGTTCGATCTGGCCCTTGTGGGCCAGGCGCTGTTGTTTCTGCTTGTCTTTGCTGACCTGCTTGGCCTGCTTCTGGTTGACCAGCCCTGCTTTGAGCAACTGGTCACGAAGGGAAATGCTCATGGTGCTTATTACTCACTTAGGCAACTGCTCAACCGCAGCTGGGCACATTCTTTTCCTGACGTTTGGCTTCGCCCCATAGGGCGTCCAACTCTTCGAGGGTGCAATCTTCCATGGGACGGTGGGTGTCGCGCAATGCCTGTTCGATAAAACGGAAGCGTCGCTCGAACTTGCTGTTGGCGCCACGCAGCGCGGTTTCCGGGTCGACCTTGAGGTGGCGCGCCAGATTGACCACGGAAAACAGCAGATCACCGACTTCATCAGCCACTGCCGCTGGATCGTTTTCAGACATGGCTTCGAGTACTTCATCCAGTTCTTCACGAACTTTATCGAGGACCGGCAACGCGTCCGGCCAGTCGAATCCGACCTGCCCTGCGCGCTTTTGCAACTTGGCTGATCGGGACAACGCCGGCAATGCGGCTGGGACGTCATCGAGCAAGGAGAGCTGTTCAGGAGCGGAGGATTTCTCTGCGCGTTCTTCGGCCTTGATTTCCTCCCAGCGCTGCTTGACCTGCTCTTCACTCAGACGCGGAACGTCCAGCGGCGCATACAGATCACCAGTGGGGAAAACGTGAGGATGACGGCGGATCAGCTTGCGGGTGATGCTGTCCACCACGCCATCGAATTCGAAGCGCCCTTCTTCCCGGGCCAACTGGCTGTAATAAACCACCTGAAACAGCAGATCGCCCAGCTCACCCTGCAAGTGATCGAAGTCACCACGCTCGATGGCGTCGGCGACTTCGTAGGCTTCCTCAAGGGTATGCGGGACGATGGTGGCGTAGGTTTGCTTGATGTCCCACGGGCAACCGTACTGTGGGTCGCGCAGACGGTTCATCAGATGTAGCAGGTCTTCAAGTTTGTACATCGATCATCTCGTCCAAACATGTCGTAATTGCCACGGAAATCGCCAACCCTGTAGGAGCGAGGCTTGCCCGCGAAGGCGGTGTGTCAGGTATGCAGCCTTCGCGGGCAAGTCTCGCTCCTACAGGGGGCGGTGTCATGGGGTTCGGTTACGCCGTGTCTCGATAATGTTCGGCAATTGGGAAATCCGCCCCAGCAACCGCCCCAGCGCATCAAGGCCCGGAATCTCGATGGTCAGGGACATCAACGCAGTGTTGTCCTCTTTGTTCGAGCGGGTGTTGACCGCCAGCACGTTGATCCGCTCGTTGAGCAGCACTTGGGAAACGTCACGCAGCAGTCCCGAACGGTCGTAAGCGCGAATGACAATGTCCACCGGGTAAGTGAGCACCGGCACCGGCCCCCAGCTGACCTGAATGATTCGCTCTGGTTCTCGGCCACCCAACTGCAGCACCGAGGCGCAGTCCTGTCGGTGGATACTGACACCGCGCCCCTGGGTGATGTAACCGACGATCGCATCCCCCGGCAGCGGCTGGCAGCAGCCCGCCATCTGGGTCATCAGGTTGCCCACGCCCTGGATCTGAATGTCGCCACGCTTGCCCGGTTTGTAACCGGTGGCCTTGCGCGGAATCAGTTCCAGCTGTTCATTGCCGCGCTCCGGTTCGACCAGTTGCTGCGCCAGGTTGACTAGTTGCGCCAGGCGCAAGTCGCCGGCACCGAGCGCGGCAAACATGTCCTCGGCGGTTTTCATGTTGGCCTTGTCGGCCAGCTTGTCGAAATCCACAGCCGGCAGACCGAGGCGATTGAGTTCACGTTCCAGCAGGGTTTTACCGGCGGCGACGTTCTGATCGCGTGCCTGCAACTTGAACCAGTGAACGATCTTTGCTCGTGCCCGTGACGTGGTGACGTAACCCAGATTCGGGTTCAGCCAGTCGCGACTCGGGGTGCCGTGCTTGCTGGTGATGATCTCGACCTGTTCACCGGTTTGCAGGCTGTAGTTGAGCGGCACGATACGCCCGTTGATCTTGGCGCCCCGGCAGTTGTGACCGATTTCAGTGTGCACGCGGTAGGCGAAGTCCAGCGGTGTCGCACCCTTCGGCAAATCGATGGCGTGACCGTCCGGGGTGAAGATGTACACGCGATCGGGTTCGATATCGACCCGCAACTGCTCTGCCAGACCACCGATGTCGCCCAGCTCTTCATGCCACTCGAGCACCTGACGCAGCCAGGAAATTTTCTCTTCGTAGTGATTGGAGCCGGATTTGACGTCGGTGCCTTTGTAACGCCAGTGGGCGCAAACGCCCAGTTCGGCCTCTTCGTGCATTGTGTGGGTACGGATCTGCACTTCCAGCACTTTGCCCTCGGGCCCGATCACCGCCGTGTGCAGCGAGCGGTAGCCGTTTTCCTTGGGGTTGGCGATGTAGTCGTCGAACTCTTTCGGGATGTGCCGCCACAAGGTGTGGACAATGCCGAGCGCGGTGTAGCAGTCGCGCATTTCCGGCACCAGCACGCGAACGGCGCGCACGTCGTAGATCTGGCTGAACTCCAGACCCTTACGTTGCATTTTGCGCCAGATCGAATAGATGTGTTTGGCCCGGCCGCTGATATCGGCGTCGACACCGGTGGCCTGCAACTCGTTTTTCAGTTGGCTCATCACGTCGCTGATGAAGCGCTCGCGATCCAGTCGCCGCTCGTGGAGCAACTTGGCGATCTGCTTGTACTGGTCAGGCTCAAGGTAACGGAAGGACAAATCTTCCAGTTCCCATTTGATGTGACCGATACCCAAACGGTGGGCGAGTGGCGCGTAGATGTCGAAAACCTCGCGGGCCACGCGGTTGCGCTTTTCGTCATCAGCAGTTTTCACCGCACGGATCGCGCAGGTGCGTTCGGCCAGTTTTATCAGTGCGACGCGTACGTCGTCGACCATGGCCACGAGCATCTTGCGCAGGTTTTCCACCTGGCCTTGAGTGCCCAGCACCAGGGATTTACGGGGGGTCAAACTGTCGCTGATCGCCGCCATGCGCTGCACGCCGTCGATAAGCTTGGCCACCAGTGGACCGAAGCGCTGGCTGACCGCCGACAACAGGATCTGGCCTTCGCGCACGCCCCGGTACAGGACCGCGGCAACCAGCGAATCCTGATCGAGTTTGAGGTCGGCGAGAATCTCGGCGATCTCAAGGCCGGTGCGGAAACTCGAGTTTCCTTCAGACCACAAATTATTCGCCGCATTGGCTTGTTGTTCGGCCTCGCGAGCGTACTCGCAGGCTTCTTTCAAGGCTTCGCGATCCAGTGCCAGATCGACACTGACCGCATGATCGAGCCAAGCCTCGAGATTGATACTGCCGTCGGTATTGATCGGCTGGTGTGCTCTCACCTGTACCATCTTGCTTACCTTCCCTACGACGCAGATTCAATGCGTCAGAATCGCTGACCTTCGTTGCCCGTACGCCCACGTCGGGCTGGTGTGCGGCTGCACGGGCGGGCCAGTCGGACCAGACGAGCCATCCTAGCTCGCTTCAAATAACGCCATGGCCTCGACATGTGCCGTTTGAGGAAACATATCGAGAATCCCGGCACGTTTTAACCGGTAGCCCTGCTTGATCAATTCGACCGTGTCGCGCGCCAGAGTTGCCGGGTTGCACGACACATACACCAACCGTTCGGCACCCAGCGACTTGAGCTTGCGAACCACCTCGAAAGCACCGTCACGCGGTGGGTCCAAGAGTACCGCAGAAAAGCCTTCACGCGCCCATTCGGCATCGGTCAAAGGCTGGGATAAATCGGCCTGAAAAAACTTCGCGTTATGCAGATTGTTGCTGATGGCGTTAGCAGCTGCCCGCTCGACCATCACCTGCACACCTTCCACCGCCACCACTTCGCGAACGGTTTGCGCCAGCGGCAAGGCAAAGTTGCCCAGGCCACAGAACAAATCGAGTACTCGCTCATCCGCAGTCGGCTTCAACCAATCCAGTGCCTGGGCAACCATTGCTTCGTTGACCCCGGCGTTGACCTGGACAAAATCCCCGGGTCGATACGCCAACTCCAGATTCCACTGTTCTAGACGATAGCCCAACGATTGAGCAGCCTCGACCGGTTGCGGTTCGCCGTCGCCGTGCAGCCACAACTGGGCTTCATGGAACGCACAGAAATCCTTGAGGATCGTTAGGTCGGCGTCGGACAACGGCGCCATGTGCCGCAGCAAAACCGCCAGCGAAGAACCTGCGAACAACTCCACATGACCGAGCGCCTGGGGCTTGCTCAGGCGCCGCAGCATTTCCGGCAAGCGGGTCATGATCGGTTGCAAGGGTTGTACCAGCACCGGGCATTCGTCGATGGCGACAATGTCGTGGCTGCCAGCGGCGCGGAAACCGACTTCGAGTTTTTTCGCCTTCATGTCCCAGCGCACGGCGACGCGGGCGCGACGACGGTAGGCGAACTCAGGCCCGCTCAAAGGGGCGGCCCATTCTTCTGGCTCGACGCCGGCGACCCTGGACAACTGCTCGGCGAGCATGCGCTGTTTCAGGGCGAGTTGTTCGTTATGTGGCAGATGCTGCACGCTGCAACCGCCGCAGCGATCGGCATGGGCGCACGGCGCCGGGCGACGCAGTTCGCTGGCCTTGAACACCCGTTCGGTACGTGCCTCAACCACTTTGCCATGGGCACCGAGCACGCGCGCCTCGATATCCTCACCAGCCAATGCGCCGAGAACAAACCAGGTGCGGCCTTCGAAAAACGCGATACCACGACCGTCATTGGCCAGGCGCTCGATGGTCAGGCGCTGCTTTTTACCGGTCGGGACTTGCGGGGCCTTGCTGCCGCCCGTGGGCTGGAAGCGCAGGCCTCTCTCATGCTTGGCCATCAGTTGGGCGCGTCGAAAATGCCGGTCGACAGATAACGGTCGCCTCGGTCGCAGATGATCGCGACGATCACCGCGTTTTCAACTTCCTGGGACAGACGCAGCATGGCTGCCACGGCACCGCCGGACGACACGCCGCAGAAAATTCCTTCTTCACGGGCCAGACGACGGGTCACATCTTCGGCTTCGCTCTGGGCCATGTCGACGATGCGGTCAACGCGATCGGCCTGGTAGATCTTAGGCAGGTATTCCTGGGGCCAGCGACGGATGCCCGGAATCGCTGAACCTTCCATGGGTTGCAGACCGATGATCTGCACGTTCTCGTTCTGCTCTTTCAAGTAGCGCGAGACGCCCATGATGGTACCGGTGGTGCCCATGGAGCTGACGAAATGGGTGATGGTGCCCTCGGTCTGGCGCCAGATTTCCGGGCCGGTGGTGGTGTAGTGCGCCTCAGGGTTGTCCCCGTTGGCGAACTGATCCAGCACCTTGCCGAGGCCTTCGGCTTCCATACGCTGAGCAAGGTCGCGGGCGCCTTCCATGCCCTCTTCCTGAGTAACCAGAATCAACTCGGCGCCATACGCCGTCATCGCGGCCTTGCGCTCGGCGCTGGAGTTGTCCGGCATGATCAGGATCATCTTGTAACCCTTGATTGCGGCGGCCATGGCCAGCGCAATCCCGGTATTACCTGAGGTGGCTTCGATCAGCGTATCGCCGGCATGGATCTGCCCGCGCAACTCGGCGCGAGTGATCATCGACAGCGCCGGACGGTCCTTGACCGAACCCGCCGGGTTGTTCCCTTCGAGCTTGAGCAAAAGGGTGTTGCTGGTGGCACCGGGCAGGCGCTGCAATTGGACCAGCGGAGTGTTGCCGACGCAATCGGCGATGGTTGGGTACTGCAAGGTCATGGCGTAATTCGCAATCCAGACTGCGGGGGCGCCTATCATACCGGCAAACCTTCGAAGGCCATATCACGCAAAGTGCGGTGCTTATGGCTTATCGGAATAAGGCAGGGTTATGGGGTGGATGGGAGAGCCTCTTCGCGAGCAAGCCCGCTCCCACAGGGTCTTGGGTAATCATAGATTTTGTGGTTGAAACACAGTCAGTGTGGGAGCGGGCTTGCTCGCGAAGGCGTCATCACAGGCACTACTATCCTCCGCCACCAACCGCATATTCATCCGCAACCCGCCCCCGGTGTTCTCAGCCCAAAGCTTCCCGCCCTGCCGCTGCACCGCATTCCTCGCGATGCTCAGGCCCAACCCAAACCCGCCATCCCCTGGCCGCGAGCCGTCAAGACGGATGAAGGGCAGGAAGATCCGCTCCAGATCAGCTTCCGCCACGCCGCCGCCCTGATCCTCCAGCCACAGGTGCCAGTAGTCGCCATCACGTCGTCCGCCAAGGTGGACGATGCCACCCTTGGGGGAATGTCGAATCGCGTTACGCAGCATGTTTTCCAGCGCCTGGGCCAACGTATTGAGGTGGCCGCGTACCCAGCAGGACGCATCCACCGTGCATTGCAACTGCCCCTGGGGCCAACAGCTTTCATAGCAGGCGTTTTCCGTGAGCATTTCCCACAAGGCCTGGACCTGAATCGCTTCGTCGGGCAAGCGGGTGCGCTCGGTGTCGAGCCAAGCCAGTTGCAGGGTGTCTTCTACCAGCCGCTGCATGCCGTCGACCTCACGGCCGATGCGCTCGCGCAATGGCTCCAGAGCCTGCTCGCTTTCACTGGCGACTCGCAGGCGACTCAATGGCGTGCGCAATTCGTGGGAAAGATCGCGCAGCAATTGCTGCTGCAACGCCACGGTGCTTTGCAGGCGTTCGGCCATGTGATCGAACGCCCTGCCCAGCTCCCCCAATTCGTCGGAACGATTGGTGGTAAGACTCGACAGCCGCACATTCAATTGATCAGCGCGCCATGCATTGGCCTGCTCGCGCAAGGTATTGAGGGGGATCACCAACAAACGATAGAGGCCAACGCATAGTAACAAGGTGAACAGACCCGGAATCACGCCGTTGGTGATCACGCGCCAGAACACTCGATAGTGCCCGGGAACAAAACGCTCGGGCAGTTCAATCACCAGGCTGCCGGCGGACGGGACACCGGGAAACGGCACGCGCATCCACGGCCGGCCTTTCTTGTGAATGGGCCAATCCAGGCCGCGCAGAAAGGTCAGGTGCTCGATTTCCTTTTCCGTCAGCGGTTGGCTGCCCAGGGACTGCAAATCACCGCCGATGGCACCGATCCAACTCCTTTCGCGATGCTGCATGCTCTGCAGCCAGCTATCGACGCCCTCACGCTGGCGCTGCCGCCATGCCTGTTCGGCTTCGCCGGCATAGCGCGTCAGAGTGCCGCGGGCTTCATCCGACAGGAACTGGTTGCGCTCTTCCATATAGCGACCCCAGGACCAGCTCAGCCAGATCATCAACAGACAGAACGCCACCAGCAAACAGGCGAGCTTCCAGAACAGCGAATGCCGCCCTGGCAACTTACATTTCATCGCCGGCACTCAGGACGTAGCCCTTGCCCCAGACCGTGCGCACTTCGCGCTCGGTGTAGCCGATGGCCTTGAGTTTGCGGCGGATCTGGCTGATGTGCATGTCCAGGCTGCGGTCATGGGCTGCGTAGCCCCGTTGCAGCACATGCTGATAAAGGAAGGCTTTGCTCAATACTTCATCGCCATTGCGATTCAGGGTTTCCAGTAGCCGGTACTCGCTGCGGGTCAGGCCGGCCGCTTGCTCGCCGTAAAAAACCTCAAACAGTTCATCGTCGAAACGCAGACTGTCCGCCACCGTGGCAATTGTCGTCGGCGCCGGCCGACGATCAAGAGCAACCCGGCGCAGAATCGCTTCGATACGCACGCGCAACTCGACCATGCTGAAGGGCTTGGGCAGGTAATCATCGGCCCCCAGGCGAAAGCCGCTGATACGATCCGCTTCGGCACCGAGCGCCGACATCAACAACACCGGAGTGGAATGGCTCTGGCGCAATTTCGTCAGCACCGAGAGTCCGTCCAGGCCGGGTAGCAGAATGTCCATCAGCACCACATCGAAGGGTTGCTGACGGGCCGCGTCCAGTCCTTCCTGGCCGTTTTGGCACCAGGTCACCTGAAAACCGTTACGGCCCAAATGCTCGTGAACATAGGCACCAAGCACGAGGTCGTCTTCGATGGAGAGGATACGGGGATGGCCGGCAGCGATGGGAGTCATGAGTATCTGCAAATAATTCTCAGTTGATAATTATTCAAGATTGCGCGGCATAGGGCAACCCAAGGGGTTGTCCCACACGCAAAAGTGTTGAACCGACTGACGAATGAATGACTTCAATTTTACGAGGATTGACTGCATGCAACTCGCTACACTGCGCAAGTGGCGCGTGCCGGACGCATGTGCAGGTCTATAAATAGCTGGTTGCAGGAGAGATGCGTGCTCAAGAACCTGGGAATTAAAGGCCGCGTGCTGTTGCTGACCCTGCTGCCGACCAGCCTGATGGCGTTGGTCCTGGGCGGCTATTTTACCTGGATGCAGCAATCCGACCTGCAAACCCAACTCATGCAGCGCGGCGAAATGATCGCCGAGCAACTGGCGCCGCTGGTGGCACCGGCCATGGGGCACAAGAACACCGAACTGCTGGAACGTATTGCCACCGAGTCTCTGGAACAACCGGACGTGCGCGCCGTGACCTTCCTCGCGCCAAACCGCACGCCGCTGGCCCACGCCGGGCCGACCATGCTCAATCAGGCGCCACTGGGTGATGGCTCGCAGATGCTGCGCCGCAGTGGCAGCGATGCAACACGTTATTTGCTGCCTGTGTTCGGCAAACACCGCAACCTGGCCGGTGACCTGATTCCCGATGAAGCCGACCGCCTGCTGGGCTGGGTCGAGCTCGAACTGTCCCACAACGGCATGCTGCTGCGCGGCTACCGCAGCCTGTTTGCCAGCCTGATGATGATCGCTGCGGGCCTTGGTGGGGCGGCATTGCTGGCTTTGCGCATGGGCCGCACGATCAATCGGCCATTGAGCCAGATCAAGCAAGCCGTGGCCCAGCTCAAGGACGGTCATCTGGAAACCCGCCTGCCCCCCTAGGCAGCCAGGAGCTGGATGAACTGGCATCCGGCATCAATCGAATGGCCGGCACTCTGCAGAACGCCCAGGAAGAATTGCAGCACAGCATCGACCAGGCCACCGAAGACGTGCGCCAGAACCTGGAAACCATCGAAATCCAGAACATCGAGCTCGATCTGGCGCGCAAGGAAGCCCTGGAGGCGAGCCGGATCAAATCCGAATTCCTCGCCAACATGAGCCACGAGATCCGCACGCCGCTCAACGGTATTCTCGGTTTCACCCACTTGCTGCAAAAAAGCGAGCTGACCCCGCGCCAGCTCGACTACCTGGGCACCATCGAAAAATCCGCCGACAGCCTGCTGGGTATCATCAACGAGATCCTCGACTTCTCGAAGATCGAGGCCGGCAAACTGGTGTTAGACCATATTCCGTTCAACCTGCGCGACCTGCTGCAGGACACGCTGACCATCCTCGCCCCTGCCGCCCACGCCAAGCAGCTGGAACTGGTGAGTCTGGTTTACCGCGACACGCCGTTGTCGCTGGTGGGCGATCCGTTGCGGCTCAAACAGATCCTCACTAACCTTGTCAGCAACGCGATCAAGTTCACCCGCGAAGGCACTATTGTTGCCCGCGCGATGCTTGAGGAAGAAAACGAAGACAGCGTGCAACTGCGCATCAGCATCCAGGACACCGGCATCGGCCTGTCGAACCAGGACGTGCGCGCGCTGTTCCAGGCGTTCAGTCAGGCGGACAATTCGCTGTCGCGGCAACCCGGCGGCACGGGCCTGGGGCTGGTGATATCCAAGCGGCTGATCGAACAGATGGGCGGCGAGATTGGTGTCGAAAGTACGCCGGGCGAAGGTTCGGAGTTCTGGATCAGCCTGAGCCTACCCAAAACCCGCGACGACGCCGAAGACCTGCCCGGCCCGCCGTTGTCCGGGCGACGCGTGGCGGTGCTGGAAAACCACGAACTGGCCCGCCAGGCGTTGCAGCATCAACTGGAGGACTGCGGCCTGGCCGTGACCCCGTTCAATACCCTGGAAAGCCTGACCAATGGCGTGACCGGCGCTCATCAGACCGATCAGGCGATTGACTTGGCAGTACTGGGCGTCACCAGTAACGACATGCCGCCCGAGCGCCTCAACCAGTACATCTGGGACCTCGAACACCTGGGCTGCAAAGTGCTGGTACTGTGCCCGACCACGGAACAGACGCTGTTCCACCTCTCGGTGCCCAACCCCCACAGCCAGCTCCAGGCCAAACCGGCCTGCACGCGCAAGCTGCGGCGTGCGCTGTCCGACCTGGTCAACCCACGACAGCCCCGCAGCGAGCCCGGTGAACCGGTCTCCAGCCGTGCACCGAAAGTGCTTTGTGTCGACGACAACCCGGCCAACCTGTTGTTGGTGCAGACCCTGCTCGAAGACATGGGTGCCAAAGTGCTTGCGGTAGAAAGCGGTTACGCCGCCGTCAAAGCGGTACAGACCGAGACTTTTGATCTGGTGCTGATGGACGTGCAGATGCCCGGCATGGATGGACGCCAGAGCACTGAAGCGATCCGCCAGTGGGAAAGCGAACGGCATTGCACGCCGCTGCCGATCGTCGCCCTCACCGCCCACGCCATGGCCAACGAAAAGCGTGCATTGCTGCAAAGCGGCATGGACGACTACCTGACCAAACCGATCAGCGAGCGGCAACTGGCGCAAGTGGTGTTGAAGTGGAGCGGTTTGGCGCTGCGCAACCAGAGTCCGGAACGCTCCGGCGACAGCCACGGCGGCGCCTATGAGCTGCAGGTGCTGGATCACGAAGAAGGTTTGCGCCTGGCCGCCGGCAAGGCCGATCTGGCCGCGGACATGCTGGCGATGTTGCTGGCATCGCTGGAGGCTGATCGCGAAGCGATTCGCCAGGCGCAGGAAAGCCATGACCACAATGCCCTGATCGAACGGGTCCATCGCCTGCATGGCGCCACCCGCTATTGCGGCGTCCCGCAACTGCGCGCCGCGTGCCAACGCAGTGAGACCCTTCTTAAACAACAGGACCCGAAGGCCTTTGGTGCTCTCGAAGAACTCGACCGGGCGATCAATCGCCTGGCCGCCCAGGCGCGTATCAATGCTTGATGTAGCGCAATAGCGCTCTGAACCCTAAGCGCTAAGCTCACCGCAGACCTGTAGGAGCTGGCTTGCCAGCGAAGGCAACCTCAAGAACAACGTAGAATTTTGGGGCCCCTTCGCTGGCAAGCCAGCTCCTATGTATGGACTCGCCCCCACTGTCTACCCGCTTTTGAAAAACCGCCGCCCCGTTGCATCTATGTATTAGGCCTATTCGAGGAAGCCGTCTTCGGCTTCTGGCCAAAATTGGAAGAGCTCGTGGTATGCCGATTACAGTCAGGCCTCGAAGGCCAGTAGGAGCTAAGGCATCAATCCACGCCGGTCTTACCTGGGGTCAATTTTTTTTCAGCAAAGGGCCGGACAGTTAGTACCTCGGTGGCAGAACTCTGTCGCTCAGTGGCTCATCGTCGCTTGCTGGCCATCACCAGCCTGGCGACGATAAGTCTGGTCATTCTGGAGAAGCACCCAGACGATTCGCAGGTTGCGGTTGGCTAGCCTGACCGCAGCCTCCTTACGACCCAGCCGGCTCATCCAGCGCAACAAGCGGCGGTCATCGGGTTGCTGGGAATCAGGTCGTAGTTGTTGCAGCACCGCATGGGCTCCCTGGATCATCAGGCTGCGTAAATACACATCGCCTCGCTTGGTCATGTCCCCCAGCCGGACCGTTTGCCCGCTGCTGTACTGGTCAGGCACCATGCCAAAGTACGCGGCAAACTTGCGGGCATTGGGAAATCGCTCAGGCTTGGTTTCCTTGGCCACCAGTGCCGTGGCAGTGACTGGGCCGATGCCGCGCACAGTCATCAGTCGCTTCGCCGTCATGTCGGCGTTGGCGGCCACTTCCAGGCGCCCCGTCAGCACGCTGATGCGTTCGCCCAAATGGCGCCACTCGGCCAACAGTTCGTCGATCAGTTCACGCAGCAGGCCCGGCACCGGCTGGGTGGCATCTTCCAGTACCCGCGGAATTTTCTGACTGATCGCCACATCGCCCTGCGCCAAGGCCACGCCGTGCTCGAGCAGCAGGCCGCGCATCTGATTACTCACCGCCGTGCGTCGACGCACATAGCCTTGGCGGGCGCGATGCAACGCCTGCATTGCCAGCGCCGCAACGCTTTTGACCGGCACTGCGCAGATCTTTTCATCGCGACCAGCCCGCAGAATCGCCAGCGCATCGTTGCGATCATTCTTAGGCCCGCTGCGATGTGTGGCCACCAAACCGGCTGGAAGAATCCGCGCCAGATTGCCTTGGTCTTGCAGCTGCCGGGCCCAGGCTTGAGCCCCCGGGCCGGTCTCCATCAGCACCACGACATGAGGCGGCAACTGGCGGAGAAACTCATAAAACGCCTCGCGCGACTTGATCCGCTGCTCGTAGTGCACCTGGCCGAGGACGTCTTCACCGGCGACCTGAAAGACCTGCTTGGCCAGATCGACCGCCACGGTTGTGCAGGCCGACAAATCGGAAGAAGACACGGATTGATCAATCGAAGTATGCTTTTTCATGGACTCGCCCTCGCTGTCGTTGGCTGTTTAGACTGCCACCGTGGCGCATTGACGCCTCGGCTTGGGCGAGTCCATCCAATTACAGGGTGAGGGGACGCTCTTCAAGATTCACTCTCCAGGAGGACAGCATGCGCACGATTCTTTTCAGCAGCCAGACTTACGACCGCGACAGTTTTCTCGCCGCCGAACAGCCAGCCGGTATCGAGTTGCACTTTCAGGCGGCGCGACTGAGTCTGGATACGGCTGCGTTGGCGGAGCATCACGAGGTAGTCTGCGCCTTCATCAATGACGACCTCGGCGCCCCGGTGCTTGAACGCCTGGCCGCCGGCGGCACACGCCTGATCGCCCTGCGCTCGGCCGGTTACAACCATGTCGACCTGGCGGCGGCGAAACGCCTGGGACTGATGATTGTGCGCGTACCGGCTTACTCGCCCCATGCCGTGGCCGAGCATGCGGTGGCGCTGATCTTGGCATTGAACCGCCGTTTGCACCGCGCCTACAACCGTACCCGCGAAGGCGATTTCAGCCTACACGGGCTGACCGGGTTCGATCTGGTGGGCAAGACCGTCGGCGTGGTCGGCACCGGGCAGATCGGCGCGACGTTTGCCAAAATCATGAACGGCTTCGGATGCCAGCTACTGGCCTACGACCCTTTTCCGAACCCACAGGTCGAAGCACTGGGCGCCCGTTATCTGAGCTTGCCGCAACTGCTGGCCGAGTCGCAGATCATCAGCCTGCACTGCCCGCTCAACGAACAGAGCAAACATTTGATCAACCACGAATCACTGGCGCACATGCAACCCGGTGCGATGTTGATCAACACTGGTCGCGGCGGCTTGGTGGACACGCCCGCGCTGATCGACGCGTTGAAGGAGGGTCAACTGGGCTATCTGGGGCTGGACGTGTATGAAGAGGAGGCGCAGCTGTTTTTTGAGGACCGTTCCGACATGCCATTACAGGACGATGTACTGGCGCGACTGCTGACCTTTCCTAACGTGATCGTCACCGCGCACCAGGCCTTCCTGACCCACGAAGCCTTGGGCGCGATTGCCGCGACCACCTTGCACAATATCGCGGCCTGGATGGCAGGCACGCCTGAGAATCGTGTAGAGGGCGACTGAACCTGATCGAAGGTCATATGCCCGCGCCATGCTGCGCGTATGCCCGTGCTAGCATACCGCGCATATTTGGAGGACCCATGGTCGAACACGATTTCCGCTACAGCCTGATGAACCCGCAACACACCCTCACCGAATGCCGTGCCCTGGTGCCGGGGCGTTATCAAGTTACCGGCAACGGCGGCTCGATTCGCAACAATGACGTGCTGGTCGTGACCCTCAAGGGCGCCAAAGACTTGTCCATGCGCCTGACCGTCGAAACGGTTCGCCACTTGATCAACCCGCCCGGCCAATGGGTCGCGGTGGCCAGTGGTCCGGTGTTCGGCGAACTGGCAATTCACACCTGGCAAGTGAACTGCGACAGCTGCGCCAAGGCGTTGAGCTTCGAGTTCGCGGTCGACGCCAAACTGGGCAACAAAGCTGAAAAACCTGCCGCCGCCGCGCGGATTGCCGAGTTGGGCTGGAAGTCCGTTGGCGAGAAACACCTTTGCCCGAAATGCCAGGAGCCTGCGTGATGAAACGCCTCGCTCTGGCGGGTATGGTCGGTGCAAGCCTGCTGGGTTGCGCCGCCGAACCTGTGCAATTGCAACAGAACCGTAGCTACATCCTGGAGTGGATCGGCGAACGGCCGTTGATGGATTACAGCCACCTGACCATCACCCTCGGTGAAGACGGTCGCGCGTACGGTAACGGTGGCTGCAACCACTGGTTTGCACCGTACACGCTCGAAGGCAGCAAGCTGAGCTTCGGCAAGGTCGGCAGCACCCGCAAACTCTGCGCGCCGGCGCTGATGGAACAGGAAAAACGCTTCCTTCAGGCCTTGGAAAACGTGCAGCGCTGGGACGTCTCGTCGATCGAGCAGATGCGCTTCTGGCCGGCTGAAGGCGAGCCGCTGCGCTGGTGGCTCGAAGAGGGTTAATTCCCCCAGCCGATCGTTCCCACGCTCTGCGTGGGAATGCCGCCCGGGACGCTCCGCGTCCCTTTGCAAATCGTGACGCAGAGCGTCACAGGATGCATTCCCACGCGGAGCGTGGGAACGATCAAACGTTCTGCGTAGGAACGATCACTCAATTCTTGGCCTGCAACGCCTCCAGCTTCGCCATCACCCCCGCCGCCGTCTGCTCGCCCATCAACTGTTCCCGCACCTTGCCCTTGTTATCGATGATGTACGTCACCGGCAACGCCTCACTGCGCGGCAGTTCGAACAACTCTGAAGGGTCCTGCGCCAGGACGGTGAATTTGATCCCGAGTTTCTCGCTGGCACTTTTCAGCTCTTCGCCCTGCACATTGTCGAAGTTGACCCCGAACACACCGATCTTCTTGCCCTTGAGCTGCTCGGCCAGGGTGTTCAACTCCGGAATCTCGGTACGGCACGGGCCACACCATTCGGCCCAGTAGTTGAGCACCAGCCATTGATTGTCCAGGTGCTCGGCGGCGACCTTGTGTCCATTCTGATCGATCCCGTAGTCGTTACCGCAGCCCCCCAGCATCAACGTCCCGATGATCGCCAATGCTGCTGCCAGTCGCCTTGTCATGTCGTGATCCTTATCGAAAAAAGAATACTGCCGCGACCCATTGCCTCCCAAGGTTCTGGATTACGCGTGGCACAGTTAGAATAGCCGCCACCTCACACAAGATGCGACCCGCTCATGACCGATCTGACGCTTTATCACAACCCGCGCTGCTCGAAATCCCGCGGTGCGCTCGAACTGCTCCAAGCTCGTGGCCTGACACCGACCGTGGTCCGCTATCTGGAAACCCCGCTGGATGCCGCGCAAATCCAGAGCCTGCTGACCAAGCTCGGAATCAGCGCCCGGGAACTGCTGCGCACCGGCGAGGACGAGTACAAGACCCTCAACCTTTCCGATAGCAGCCTCGGCGAGGCGCAGTTGATCGCTGCCATCGCTGCCCATCCGAAACTCATGGAGCGCCCGATTCTCGAAGTCGGCGACAAAGCTGTCATCGGCCGTCCACCGGAGCAAATCCTGGAGCTGCTGCCGTGAGTTCGCCGTACATCCTGGTGCTGTATTACAGCCGCAGCGGCTCGACCAACGAAATGGCCCGGCAGATTGCCCGTGGCGTAGAACAGGCCGGGCTTGAAGCACGGTTGCGCACGGTACCGGCGATTTCCACCGAATGCGAAGCCGTGTCGCCGGATATTCCGGACGAAGGCGCGCTCTACGCAAGCCTCGACGACCTGAAGAACTGCTCAGGCCTGGCACTGGGCAGCCCGACGCGCTTCGGCAACATGGCGGCGCCACTCAAGTATTTCCTCGACGGCACCAGCAACCTGTGGCTGACCGGCGCCCTGGTGGGCAAACCGGCCGGCGTGTTCACCTCCACCGCGAGCCTTCACGGCGGGCAGGAGACTACCTTGCTGTCGATGATGTTGCCGTTGCTGCACCACGGCATGCTCATCACCGGCCTGCCGTACAGCGAGTCGGCGTTACTGGAAACCCAGGGCGGCGGCACGCCTTATGGCGCCAGCCATCACGCAGGGGCCGATGGCAAAAGTGGCCTGGACGCGCACGAAGTGGCGCTGTGCCGCGCGCTGGGTATGCGCCTGGCCAAGACTGCACAGAAACTGGAGGGCTGAGGGTGGCAAAGAAGCCGAAGATCCTGCCCGCCATCGAATGGCTTGAGCCCCGTGTTCGGGCCATGCGCGTCATCAGTCTGCTGTGTTTTTTTGGTCTGGTAGGGCTGCTGTGTATCTACTACCTGCTGTTCGCCGATCTGCACGGTGCCCGGCCATGGGTGATTTTGCTGATTGAACTGGTGCCGCTGCTGTTGTTGGCGCCCGGCATGATTGTCGGCAGCCCGCGCGGGCATTCGTGGATGTGTTTTGTGGTGAACCTGTATTTCATCAAGGGCGCATTGGCCGCGTACGACCCGAACCGGCAGATGTTCGGTCTGCTGGAAATGGGCGCCAGCCTGGCGGTGTTCTGCTCGGCGCTGCTGTTTGTGCGGTGGAGGTATCAGTTGAATCGCAAGTTGGCTGGCGAGGGCGAAATCTCCGTCGCCTGATCCGACGCCTTCGCTGGCAAGCCAGCTCCTACAGGGTTTGCGACGCTCTTGTAGGAGCTGGCTTGCCAGCGAATGGGGCGACCCGGTCTTAATGATTGACGGTGTAAGCCAGCATCATCGAGATCTGGCTCATCGGCCGTCCGCCACTTTCTTCATGCCACTGGTTGAACACGTCCTGTACCAACGCCAGGTCGCGCAGACTGCTCGGCGCCTTGTCGATGATGTCCTGTGCATTCAACGCCGCCACGACGTCGTAGCTCGGCACGAAGGTGTCCTTGCCGACCATCCGCAGAAAACGCGGAGCCGACAGACCGCCCAATTGATGGCCGCGCTTCTTGAGGAAAGTCCACAATCCGACGATATCGGTCACCGGCCAATCAGCGATCATCGCACCGAAGCTGCCCTTTTCATGGGCCACATCCAGTACGAATTGCGCGTTGCGCGGCACGCTCTTGAGTTTGCCCAGGTGGCGAATGATCCGCGCGTCCTGCATCAGGCGCTCCAGATGTTCGGCGCTCATCAGCACGACTTTTTCCGGGTCGAACTTGAAGAACACTTCTTCGAAGGCCGGCCACTTGGCATCTACCAGGCTGTGCTTGAGCCCGGCGCGGAACACACGCAAGGCCATGGTAGAGAGGTAGCGGTCGTCGCTGATCTTGCATAATTGCGCCGCAGTCTTGGGAACGGGCAGATGGGCTTCCAGTTCAGCCGCCGAACCGAAGCGGTTCAAGCAGAATTCGTTCAGCCACTTGTAATCGCGCATGCCCTCTCCTGAGGATTGAAACAAAAACCCTGTAGGAGCTGAGCTTGCTCGCGAAAGCGGCGTATCAGTCGACATATTCGTTGAATGACACACCGCTTTCGCGAGCAAGCTCAGCTCCTACAGGTTTGGTTAGAGGTTTACGACGTTGACGAAGCGCGAAGCTGCCGTCTCGTCGATCTTGAGGCTGGTGAAATCGAACAGATTACGATCCGCCAATTGCGACGGGATCACGTTCTGCAGGCTGCGGAAGATGCTTTCGGTACGGCCCGGGGTCTTGCGTTCCCAGTCCAGCAGCATTTCCTTGACCACCTGACGCTGCAGGTTTTCTTGAGAGCCACAGAGGTTGCACGGGATGATCGGGAATTGCTTGAGATCCGAATAGGCCTGGATGTCTTTCTCGTTGCAGTAGGCCAGCGGACGGATCACCACGTTGCGACCGTCGTCAGCCCGTAGTTTCGGCGGCATCGCCTTGAGCGAACCGTTGAAGAACATGTTAAGGAAGAAGGTCTCGATGATGTCGTCACGATGGTGACCGAGGGCCATTTTGGTCGCGCCGATTTCGTCGGCGAAGGTGTAGAGCGTGCCGCGACGCAAACGCGAGCACAGCGAGCAGGTGGTTTTCCCTTCAGGAATAAGCTCCTTGACCACCGAGTAGGTGTCTTTCTCGACAATGTGATACTCGATGCCCAGCTCTTTCAGGTAGGCCGGCAGGATGTGCTCGGGGAAGCCCGGCTGCTTCTGGTCCATGTTCACGGCCACGATTTCGAACTTGATCGGCGCGACCTTCTGCAAGTGCATCAGCACGTCGAGCATGGTGTAGCTGTCCTTGCCGCCGGACAGGCAGACCATGACCTTGTCGCCGTCTTCAATCATGTTGAAATCGGCGACAGCTTCACCGGCCTGACGGCGAAGGCGCTTTTGCAGTTTGTTCTGGTTGACCGTAAGAGTGCCCATGACGCGAATCCGTGAGGTGTGACGAAAGGCGCGCATTTTACGCAAAAACCGTTCAGGGGCGAAGCGTTCTGACGGATTGCCTCTCTACAGACACAAGTGCGATTAAGCCAGCGTTTTACAGCGCGATTTGCTCTAAGCCCATACACCTTGTGAGGTTAAGTCCTTCCTATACTCCGTCATAAGGTCGCATACCAATCTAGACCTATTACTTACTTGGCCATTGGCCCGTAGGCGCTCCACTGGGGGGCGACGGTAAAAACAAGAGGAGTGACTGGCATGATCCATCACGTAGTGGGGCTCTTCACCCACCCTGACCAAGAATGGAAAGACATCCGTGGCGACCAGGAGGAAAGCATCAGCCACATGTACCTGACCCATACGCTGATACTGGCGGCCATTCCTGCTGTGGCGGCGTTTATCGGCACCACAAAGGTTGGTTGGGTCATCGGCAGCCGGGCGCCCGTAATGCTGACGATGGAAAGCGCACTATGGATGTCGATCATGTCTTACGTGGCGATGCTCGGCGGAGTTGCAGTAATGGGGGCGTTTATCCACTGGATGGCCCGCACCTATGACGCCAACCCTAGCCTGGCCCGCTGCGTAGCGTTTGCGACCTATACCGCGACACCGCTGTTCATTGGCGGTCTGGCGGCGCTGTATCCACACTTGTGGCTGGGGATGATCATCGGCACCGCGGCGATCTGTTACACCGTCTACCTGCTGTATGTCGGGCTACCGACGTTCATGAACATTCCAACCGATGAGGGATTCCTGTTTTCCAGCTCTGTGCTCGCCGTAGGCCTGGTGGTACTGGTGGCCATCATGGCGTTCACCGTGATTGTCTGGGGACTCGGCGTGGGGCCGGTCTATACGAATTAGCAGCTCACCACAAAAAACTAGATCTGCCGACACAGGCCGCCGCAAGGCGGCCTTTTAATGCTTGAGCAACTGGAACGGCAACGACCATTCGGCGCTTGGACGATTCGCAAGGCCCTGGGGTTGCGGCATACTCAACGTCTCTGGAGATACATCAAGCATGCCCGAGCAACTCAATTCCCGCGTCGAAGACTGTTTCCAACAAGCCGAATCCTTTTTCAAACGACCTTTCAAACGCCCCGTGGTGAGCCTCAAGCTGCGCGGGCAAAAAGCCGGCGTCGCGCATTTGCACGAGAATCTGCTGCGTTTCAACCCGCAGTTGTACCGGGAAAACACCGAAGACTTCCTCAAGCAGACCGTCGCTCACGAAGTCGCTCACCTGATCGCCCATCAACTGTTCGGCGACCGCATCCAGCCCCATGGCGAAGAGTGGCAATTGATCATGCGCGGCGTTTACGAACTGCCGCCCAATCGTTGCCACACCTACGACGTCAAACGCCGCAGCGTGACCCGCTACATCTACAAATGCCCGTGCGTCGACAGCGACTTCCCGTTTTCGGCCCAGCGTCATGGCCTGGTGAGGCAGGGGCGACGGTATTTGTGTCGGCGTTGCCGCAGTACGTTGGTGTTTAGTGGGGAGATGCGGGTCGAGTAGCAAAATATGTGGTGCCTCCACGGCCTCATCGCGGGCAAGCCCGCTCCCACAGGGATCAGCTTTAATTACAAAATTTGTGAGCAACTCCGGTCACTGTGGGAGCGGGCTTGCCCGCGATGAGGCCGGTACAGGCGCTAGAGAATAACCTTGGCACGCCGCAGGGCTTCAATTCGCTCAGCGCTGAACCCCAACTCCCCAACACCTGATCCGTATGCTGCCCCAGCGCCGCGCCAATATGCCTGGGCTGCGGCAAACCGTCTGAAAACTTCAACGGGCAAGCCAACTGCGCCTGACTCGACCCATCGCCACGCGGCACCTGAGTCACCAATTCTCGCGCCTGCAGCTGCGGATGCTGCACTGCTTCTCCCAGACTCAACACCGGCTCGACACAGGCATCCAGCTCGGCAAACAGCGCACACAATTCGGCAAAGTCATATTTTTCGAATTCGAGCTTCAGCGCGTCCTTGAGCTTTTTCTGCTGCGCCGATTGCGGTGACAGGCCGAGGCTCGCCAGTTCTTCCAGCCCCAACGCCACACACAGCTGTTTCATGAAGCCCGGTTCCAGGCTGCCCACCGATAACCAGCGCCCATCCCGCGAACGGTAATAGTCGTAGAAGCTGCCGCCATTGAGCATCTGATCTTCCCGCTCCGGCTCGACGCCACAGGCCAGATACCCGGCACCGGCCATGGCGTTCAGGCTGAACGCGCAGTCGGTCATGCTCACATCCAGATGCTGCCCCTGTCCGGTTTGCTGCCGGGCGATCACCGCCGCCAACAGGCCGATCACGCCGTGGAGCGAACCACCGGCGACATCCGCCACCTGCGCCCCCAACGGCAGCGGTCCGCTGTCGGCGCGGCCGGTGTAGCTCGCCAGCCCGGCCAGCGCCAGATAATTGATGTCATGACCGGCGCGATCCTTATAGGGACCGGTCTGTCCGTAACCGGTGATCGACACATAGATCAGCTTCGGGTTGATCGCCTTCAAGGCTTCATAGCCCAGGCCCAAACGCTCCATGACGCCGGGGCGAAACTGCTCCAGCACGATGTCGTAGTCCTTGAGCAAATGCTTGATCACCTCCAGCGCCTCAGGCTGTTTGAGGTCCAGCGCCAGGCTGCGCTTGTTGCGATTGAGGTAGGCATGGCTGGCCGAAACGCCCTGATCGTGAGGCGGCAGCACACGCAGCAGATCCATGCGCGTCGGCGACTCGATACGCAGCACCTCGGCGCCCATGTCCGCCAGCAACAGTGAGGCGAACGGCCCCGGCAATAGTGTCGAGAAATCCAGAACCTTGAGTGATGCCAGTGGACCGAGCATGAACGTTCTCCCCCATATGATGTCTTCCAGACTAGGCAGCCGAACGCCCTGGAGCAATCACCTTATGCGCCAGTCGCGCTGACCGTTGCGCTCAAACCCGGGCAATAAAAAACCCGCCGAAGCGGGTTTTTTATTGCACAGAAGTTTTCTTGACGTTGTTTACTTTACGTTGCTGGGGGTCGGGCCTTCGGCCACACCCAGGTCGTCTTCTGCACGCTCGTCAGCAATACCGCGACCGCCAGAAGCCAGTTCGGCGTGCAACACGTCGGTGTCCAGTTCCTTGACCCACTTGGCCACTACCAGAGTGGCAACGGCGTTACCGATCAGGTTGGTCAGGGCACGGGCCTCGGACATGAAGCGGTCGATACCGAGGATCAGCGCCAGGCCGGCAACCGGCAGATGGCCGACGGCGGATAGGGTAGCCGCCAGTACGATGAAGCCCGAACCGGTGACACCGGCAGCGCCTTTGGAGGACAGCAGCAACACCACCAGCAGGGTAATCTGGTGCGTGATGTCCATGTGGGCGTCAGTTGCCTGGGCAATGAACACGGCCGCCATGGTCAGGTAGATCGCAGTACCGTCGAGGTTGAACGAGTAACCGGTCGGGATCACCAGACCCACGACGGATTTCTGCGCGCCCAGACGCTCCATCTTGATCAGCATGCGTGGCAGTACCGATTCCGAAGAGGACGTACCCAGCACGATCAGCAGTTCTTCACGGATGTAGCGGATCACTTTCAGCACGCTGAAGCCGTGAGCGCGAGCGATACCGCCCAGCACGATCAGGACAAACAGCACACAGGTGATGTAGAAGCAGGCCATCAGTTGACCCAGCTGCACCAGCGAGCCGACACCATAAGCACCGATGGTGAAGGCCATGGCACCGAAGGCACCGATCGGCGCGAGCTTCATGATCATGTTGATGATGTTGAACATCACGTGGGCGAAACGATCGATGAAGTCCAGGATCGGCTTGCCGTAGGCACCCAGGCGATGCAAGGCGAAACCGAAGATCACCGAGAACATCAGCACTTGCAGGATGTCGCCCGTGGCGAACGCGCCGACGATGGTGGCGGGAATCACGTTCAGGAGGAAGCCGATCACGCTTTGATCGGCACCGGCCGCAACGTACGTAGCGACTTTGGAGGCATCCAGAGTAGTTACATCGATGTGCATGCCGGCACCTGGCTGCACGATGTTGACCACGAGCAGACCCACCAGCAAGGCGATGGTCGAAACGATTTCGAAATACAGCAGCGCGTAACCGCCGGTCTTGCCAACCGACTTCATGTCCTGCATGCCAGCGATACCGCTGACGACGGTGCAGAAGATGATCGGGGCGATGATCATTTTGATCAGTTTGATGAACCCGTCACCCAGCGGCTTAACGGCCACACCGAGCTGTGGATAGAAGTGACCGAGCAAAATACCGATGACAATTGCAACGATCACCTGGAGATACAGGGATTTGTACAGTGGCTGACGAGTCGTCATTGCAAAGTTCCTCAAGAGCGCGCGGTGACAACATCCATCCGTTGTCCACGACACCTCATTTGCGAACCCTCCTGCACTGGAGGGATTTGTTTTTTCGAGCTGCGCGTCGGCAAGCATCTGCCAGTTACATCGCAAAGCCCGTGCCACCTACCGCGAATCGTCCTACAAACCTTTTGATATCAGGGCTTCAGGTTTTTCTTTGCCAGCAAACGGTTACAGTGCGGTGGCGGATTTCCGCCCATTGACCAAACCGCGTCCTGCAATTTGGCGGATATCCGCCTTGTTCATTTGCTGAAACCGCAGCTACCATCCGTCGCTCAATGGATGGATGTGCCTGTTATGCGCGAACGCACCATCGCCAGTCATTTCGCCCGTGCAGTCCTGCGCGGCGCGCAACGGCATGGCTACGACTATTCGGGCCTGTTGCAGCAATTGGGGATCAGCCCCGAGCTGCTCGACGAGCCGCGGGCGCGCATCGCACCGGAGCAATTCACCCAACTGATCCAGGCGCTGTGGCTGGCACTGGACGACGAATACCTGGGGTTCGGGCATGCCCCGAGCAAATCGGGCAGCTTCGCGATGATGTGCCATGCCGTGATTCATTGCCGTAATCTGGAGAAGGCACTCAAACGCGGCTTATTGTTTTATAGCCTATTCCCCGGCGCCCCGCGCCTGACCCTGATGCACGAAGGCGAAATGATTCGCCTGAGCCTGGACGATTCGCAACTCTGGGACCCGGACCATTTCCTCACCGAATATCTGTTGGTGATCTGGCACCGGTTCGGCAGCTGGCTGATCGGCCAGCGCATTCGCCTGGAGCAAGCCACATTCAGCTACCCGCGACCGGAACACGGGGCCGAATATGATTTGCTGTTCTCCTGTGCGCTGGATTTTTTTAAAACAAAGAGCACCACAACAAAGAGCACGACAGTAAAAAGCACCACCGCGCAGAGCAGTCTGCTGTTTCACAGTCGTTACCTTGATATGCCACTGTTGCAGGACGAACGCACCCTCAAGCATTACCTTGAGCGCTCTCCTGCCGATCTGCTATCGCGACCGGATAATGGCCACAGCCTGAGCAGTCAGTTGCGACGTTTGCTCGGTCGCGACAGTTCACACTGGCCGGACCTGGAAGCCGTGGCCGCGCACCTGCACATCAGCCCGCAGACGCTGCGTCGGCATCTGCGTGAAGAAGGCACCAGTTTTCAGGAGTTGAAGGACCAGTTGCGTCGCGACATTGCGATCTATCACCTGAGCCGCAACGATCTGCCATTGCAGCAGATCGCCGAGCAACTGGGATTTTCCGAGCCGTCGGCATTTCATCGGGCGTTCAAGAAGTGGACGGGGCTTACACCTGGGGCCTACCGCGCGCAGGAAAATTGAGCTACACAATGATCGTTCCCACGCTCTGCGTGGGAATGCCTCAATGGACGCTCTGCGTCCGCTTCTGGGACGCGGAGCGTCCCGGGCTGCATTCCTTTGCTGCGCGTGGGAACGATCATATTCTAGACCACCGGAAACAGAATCCTGAACGCCGCCCCGCCCAAGGGTGAATCCCCCAGGGTCAGTTTAGCGCTGTAGCTTTCGATAATGTCCTTGACCACCGCCAGGCCAATGCCTTGCCCGGGATGCTGCCGATCCAGCCGCTCACCTCTTTGCAGGATTCGCGCACGCTGGTCGGGCGGGACACCGGGGCCATCGTCTTCGACGCACAACTCGATGCCGCTCAGGGTCTGCCGCACGCTGATGCGCACTTCGCCCAGGCACAGGCGATAAGCGTTCTCCAGCAGGTTGCCCATCATCTCCAGCAAGGCGCCCTGCTCGATTGGCACGTAACACTCCTGCGGCAGATCCAGTGCCACCCGCACGCGCTTGTCGCGGTAGACCTTGTCCAGGGTGTCGCACAGGCTTTTCAGT
This sequence comes from Pseudomonas sp. ERMR1:02, assembly GCF_002277815.1. GTDB lineage: Bacteria > Pseudomonadota > Gammaproteobacteria > Pseudomonadales > Pseudomonadaceae > Aquipseudomonas. The sequence goes on along the minus strand of NZ_NKJI01000003.1, from coordinate 401,875 downwards.
ACCGGACGCAAGCGAACCTGATGACGCACCAGGCCGCTTTTACGCAGGCTGGCGCGCTGCAATTGATAGCTGATCTGCTGGCTCATGCGCTCGATCTGGGTTTGCAGAACCCAAGCCTGATCGCGATCCTCAGGGCGTTGCGCCATGTCCTCGCTGACCCCCTGCAGCACCGCCAGCGGGGTTTTCAGGCTGTGCGCCAAATCGTCGAGCGAATCACGGTAACGGCTACGCTGGTCGCGCTCGCTGTGCAACAAGCGGTTCAGCGAGCCGGTCAGACGCAGCAGTTCGCGGGGGTGTTGCTCGCTGAGGCTTTCGCGGGCACCACTTTCGATTTCGTCCAGTTCCTGACTGAGCCGGCGCAATGCCTGCAAGCCCCAGGTCAGGCCGATCCAGAGCAACGCCAGCAGCACCAGCAACGCTGCGCCGAAGCCCAGATAGAGGTTTTCGCGCAGGCCTTCGAGGGTCAGTTCGTACTCGCGAACCGGTTGCAGCGCAACAATGCTGAACGCCGCACTCTTGCCCCCAGCAACTTGACCTCCACGTCATAGACGAAGAACTCCTGGCCATTGGCTTCGCTGATTCTGGCGAACTCGTTACCGCGCCCGTCATAACGCGGTTTGTAATTGATCATCTCTTCCTGGGTGGCCCTGGAACGCCAGACCAGGTGACCTTCACGGTCGTAGATGTAACCGAGCAAACGGCTATCGGTCAGGTTAAATCGTTCGTCAGGCAATTGCGCCGGCATCTGCAAGTGGTTGTTTTCCACGCGGGCGGCGGAGATCAGCGTCGTCACGTCGGACGCCAGGCGCTGCTCGATGGAATCCTGCAGCGCCAGGCTGAACGCACCCTGCATCGCCGGCAACAGCGCCAGCATGAACAACACCGCCAGGATCGTGGCGGCGAGCATCAAGCGAACACGAAGAGAACGAATCAAGTGCAGCGCTCATTGAACAGGTAGCCGAGGCCGCGAACCGTATCGATCGGCTTGAACCCGGCTGTTCCCTCGAGTTTGCGTCGCAGACGGCCGACCAGCACTTCGATCACGTTCGGATCGCGCTCGTCGTCATCCGGGTACAACTGCTCCATCAAGCGGTCCTTGGCCACTACTTGCTGGTGATGGCGCATCAGGTATTCGAGGATGCGGTATTCGTAGGCCGTCAGCGCCAGCGGTTGATCGTCGAGGGACGCCTGCTTGCGATTGAGATCGAGCAACAACGGCCCGGCGACGATGGTCGACTGGGTAAACCCGCTGGAACGGCGTAATAACGCGTTGAGCCGGGCGTCCAGTTCCTCGAACTGGAACGGTTTGACCACATAGTCGTCGGCCCCGGCAGCGAGACCTTCGACCTTGTCCTGCCAGTTGCCGCGCGCTGTAAGAATCAGGATCGGAAAGGTCTTGCCCCCCGAGCGCAACTGACGGATCAGATCCAGGCCGCTCATGCCCGGCAGACCGAGATCGATCACCGCCAGGTCATGGTTGAACTGTTCGGTCTGATACAGCGCCTCCTCGGCATTGGCCACGGACTCGACCACATGGCCGCTTTCCGTCAAACGGGTTTGCAGGTGATGGCGCAACAGCGCTTCATCTTCGACGACCAGTAATTTCATAAGGCTCTCCTGCAAATCAACAGCTCCAGAGGCACGACATACCCAAAGGCATTTTCCCAAAGGCATGTATCAAAGGCACGCGCGTTGCGTTGGCTAATATCACGACTGCTTGCTGATACCCGTCAAATCGTAGCGCTTTTGGTGTCGACAAGGTTACTTACCCCGCCCTGAACTCCCCCTGAACGCAATCTGAATCTAAGCTGATCAATCCGATCCGAGTGTTCCGATGAGAGTGTTCCGATGAATTTCAACAGGAGATCGACCATGCGCATGTTCCTCGCCTTCCTCTTTCTGTCCTTGAGCGGGCTCAGCCAGGCCGCTATCAAGACCCAGGAAATCCCCTACCAAAGCACCGACGGCACCAAATTGATCGGTTATTACGCCTACGACGATGCGATCAAAGGCCCGCGCCCCGGTGTCGTGGTGGTGCATGAATGGTGGGGGCTCAACGATTACACCAAGCGCCGCGCCCGCGATCTGGCCGGTCTGGGCTACAGCGCCCTGGCCATCGACATGTATGGCGATGGCAAGAACACTGAACATCCCAAGGACGCCATGGCGTTCATGCAAGCTGCAATGAAAGACAGTGCTGCGTCCAGTGCGCGCTTTCAGGCCGGGCTCGACTTGCTGAAGAAACAGCCGCAAACCGACCCGAACAAGGTGGCCGCCATCGGTTACTGCTTCGGTGGCGCTGTAGTGCTCAATGCCGCGCGCCAGGGTGTGCCGCTGGCGGGTGTGGTGAGTTTCCACGGCGCGCTGGCGACCAATACTCCGGCAACGCCTGGTAGCGTGAAAGCGAAAATTCTGGTCGAGCACGGCGCGCTGGACAGCATGGTGACGCCGGAAAACGTTACCGCCTTCAAGGCCGAGATGGACAAGGCCGGCGCCGACTACAAATTCGTCAGCCTTGACGGCGCCAAGCACGGTTTCAGTAATCCTGACGCCGATCGCTTGAGCCATGGCGATCATGGCGGCCCGGATATTGGTTACAACAAAGCGGCGGATGAATCGTCGTGGGCGGATATGCAGGCGTTTTTCAAGAAGATCTTTGGTTAATCAGATAGACCGCGGTGCGGCTTTCGCGGGCAAGTCTCGCTCCTACAGAATTCAGTTGTCCCTGTAGGAGCGAGGCTTGCCCGCGAAGAACGATAACGCGATCTAGCGTCAGGACTACCCAGCCGCAAGGCAACCCGGCAAAATGCCTGACATGAATTCCATCCCCGCCCTGCCCGCCTGCTGCACTCCCCTCGATGCTCACTGGCCGCTGCCGTTTGTGCTGCCCGATGCGGTGCTGTTGAGTACCCACTTCAACACCGCTCGACTGCTCAGCGATGATTTCCAGCGCAGCGCCATCGAGGCGCCGGCGAGCATTCAGCGTTCCGTTGCTAAACGTCAGGCGGAGTTTCTCGCCGGACGGGTTTGCGCGCGAGCTGCATTGCAACAACTGGAAGGCCTGAGTTTCAGCCCGGCCATCGGCGAAGACCGGGCGCCTGTGTGGCCAGTGCATATCACCGGCTCGATCACCCACAGCACCGGACGCGCCGCGGCGATTGTCGCGAAGAAAAGCCATTGGCGCGGCTTGGGTATGGACATGGAAAACCTGCTCAACGCCGAACGCGCCGAACGCCTGGCCGGGGAAATCCTCACCAGGCCTGAGCTTCAGCGCATGGCCGCTGGCTGTCGCGATCAACTGGCGTTGCTGGTGACCCTGACCTTTTCGGTTAAGGAAAGCCTGTTCAAGGCGCTCTATCCGATCGTCCAGCAACGTTTCTACTTTGAACACGCCGAAGTGCTGGAGTGGACCGAGGCGGGTGAGGTGCGATTGCGGCTGCTGACCGATCTGTCCAGTGAATGGCGCAACGGTACGGAGCTGGATGCGCAATTCGGGGTGCGGGATGGGCAGTTGTTGAGCCTGGTCAGCATCAAGGCCTGAAGATTTTCGGCGCCTGTGAAGGCATCTTCGCGAGCAAGCCCGCTCCCACATTGGTTTTGTGTACGACACAGATCAAATGTGGGAGCGGGCTTGCTCGCGAAGGCGGTGGAACATTCACCGCACATCTCAACGTTTCTCCTGATTCCGCGGCCAACTCAAACTAAAGCAAGCGCCGCCCAGGCTTTTGCTCTTGCCGATCAACGCTCGCCCGTCATGCCAATGGATGATGCGCCGCACAATCGACAACCCCAACCCATGCCCGCCCGATGCACGGGTGCGGCTGTCATCGAGACGAAGGAACGGGGTGAAGATTTTCTCCCAGGCGATTTCCGGCACGCCCGGCCCATCGTCCTCGACATCCACCCGGCAGCGCTGTTGCCCCACCTGATAGCTGATGGACACCCGTGAATGCGCATGGCGCATGGCGTTGCTCACAAGGTTCTGCAGCGCCCGATGCAAGTAGCGCGGCTCAGCCTCGACCCAAGCGTCGTCACAATCGGCGGCCGACAGGCACAAGCCCCGCTGCACCATGACATCGGCGCGCAACGGCGCCAGCTCCTCGATCACCTGATTGACCAGCGCATCCAGGTCGATGCGTTGAAAATTCAGTGCCGGCGAGCCTTGCTCCAGCCGCGCATAGGTCAGCATTTCGTCCACCAGACGGTCGAGATCCTCGATATCGTGATCCATACCCTCGCAGTATTTTTCCAGGGCTTGCGGGGTGGTGGCCGAGCCGATCATTTCCAGGCCAAAGCGCAAGCGCGCTACCGGCGTGCGCAATTCGTGGGACACGGCGCGCACCAGTTCACGCTGGATCGCCAGCAATTGCTGCAGGTGCTCGGCCATGCCGTTGAACGCCGAGGCCAGCCGTCCCACGGAGTCCGCACCGCGCGTCGGCACGCGGGTTTCCAGGCTGCCCTTGGCGATGCGCGTGGCCGCCGCTTCCAGACCGCGCAAGCGGCGCTCCAGCTGACGCACCAGCAGGTAGACGATCAAACCAATCAAGGTCAAGCCCAGCGCGGCGATCAGCACCAGCCATTCCGGCGGATAAGGATTCATCTGATACAACGGGCCGATTTCCAGCACCCACGGCGTGCCGACCATGCCGGCGAACACCCGGATCGAATCGCCGCCCTTGCCCAGCGCCATCACCGTGTCGCCTTCCGACACCCGACGACTCTGGTCTTCGTCCATGTCGGCATCTTCAACCGTGACCAGCCGCAAGTCGAAACCAAAGCCCTTGTCCTGCTTCAATTGCGCCAGGCGTACCGGTTGCTCACCCACCGGGTAACGCACCAGTTCGTCAGCCAACAGGTAAATCGTCGCCCGGGCCAATTGCTCGCTGATCTGTTGCACTTCCCCGGTGAGTACAAGCTGTTCCTTGTCACTGATGAGACGGTAAACCTTCGCCGCATGCGGACCGGTTTGCTCCACCAGCGCCTGGCCACGCAGCACGCGGGTACGCTGGGTGAGGTCGAGGTCGGTCTCATTGAAGGTTTTCAGCGCCAGCGGAATCCCCAGCAGCCGCTCCCACACCACCAGTGCCCGGTGGCGCTCGGTCTGGTTCATCGGTTGCAGGTTGTCGGCCATCAGCGAAAACGTGCCATGGGCCAGACGTTCGCGATACTGCTCGCTACGCACCTGGTTAAGCATGTGCAACGCCAGCACGCCAAGCACCGCCACCAGAACCAGCGCGGCGCACATGCCGCCATAGATGCGCAGGAAGATCGAGTTCACAGGGATGGGTCTACGCAGGCCTCGGGAACGAACAGGTAGCCTTTGCTGCGCACGGTCTTGATCAGCCGTGGATGATCCGGGTCATCGCCGATTTTGGGGCGGATGCGCGAGATACGCACGTCGATTGAGCGGTCCTGGCCGTCATAGCCGATGCCGCGCAGCGCGGTGAAGATTTCTTCCCGGGACAGAATGCGTCCCGCGTTGTCCACCAACAGCCAAAGCAAATCGAACTCGGCGCTGGTCAGTTCGATGCCGTTGTCGTTTAGCCAGGCTTCGCGCAACGCGTTGTCCACCACCAAGGGACCGAACTGCAGGCGCCGTTGTTTTTGCGGGACGACCTCCGGTGTTTCACTGCGACGCAGCAACGCCTGGATGCGCGCCAGCAGCAAGCGCGGGCGCACCGGTTTGCACACGTAGTCGTCGGCGCCCAGGTCGAGGCCGAGAATCTGGTCGGTATCGTCGGTGCGCGCGGTGAGCATCAGGATCGGGCCGTCATAACGGTCGCGGACTTTGCGGCAAATGCTCAGGCCATCTTCGCCCGGGAGCATCAGGTCGAGGATCACCAGGTCCGGCTGCTCCTTGATGATGCGCGCCGCCGCCAGGGCGCCATTGCCCTCGATCGACACACACAGGCCATTGGCTTCCAGGTAATCGCGGGTCAGCTCGGCCAGACGCTGGTCGTCCTCCACAATCAATACCTGCCAGGCTTGTTGCTCCACGGGTAACCTCTACTTGCCAAGAACTCTAATAAGGAAGGATCTGCCCGTCTCTTTGTAATGATTGGAGAGGTTAAATTTCCTACGGGCTGGCCGATTGTATAAACGTCACCTGCGCAGAACACAAGCTGGTAAATGCGTTCGGACACGGCGGTTTTTTGTGATAGGGTTCGCGCCCTTAAAAATCCGTCCGGGCGTTTTCGATCGTTGAAAAATGATGAAAAAAGGTTCGGTCCAGCAGCATCGCGGCCTACACGCCGATTAGGTCTTTCACACACAATTTACGCACAGGTTTATCCACAGGTAGTACGTTGCAATCCCCCCTAAAACGCATTATCTTGTAGCTCAGCGCCAAAAAAACCCTAGATGTAGGGTTTTGCGCAAAAAACCAAACACAAACCGGACACCAATTTCAAGCGCTTTTCTTGCCTCTATCCGGTTGAACCAAACGTATTTTTAAAAGACCAAACCGCGCGTGCGGATGGCTACTGTATTTCGGCCCAAAGCGGTGAAAACGGTACGGGTGTTGCAGTCCCAACTGTCACCTTAAAGGACCCAGGTTTCAAGCCAAAGGCGTGAGATCAAAGACTTCGGCATGGAAGCGGCGCCCAATAGCACCCTTCCTACTGTCCTGAAGTTGTTATGCCCGGCCTTCGCCGGTTGTAGTGCTTCAGGACGGAACGGTGGGCACCGTGATGGTGCCCAAACAAACATAGAGAACGTGGAGACACCCATGCAAACCGACACAACTCGCGAGAACCCGCAGGGCACCTTGCCGCAGGCCGCTGATTCGAATTCGGATCTGTCCGCCACCGCGCCTGGCCAGCTGCGCGTGATCAAGCGTAACGGCACTGTCGTTCCTTACACCGATGACAAGATCACCGTCGCTATCACCAAAGCGTTTCTCGCAGTTGAAGGTGGCACCGCTGCCGCATCGTCGCGAATCCACGACACCGTTGCCCGCCTGACCGAACAGGTCACTGCAACCTTCAAACGCCGCATGCCTTCGGGCGGCACCATTCACATCGAAGAAATCCAGGACCAGGTCGAACTGGCCCTGATGCGTGCCGGCGAGCAGAAAGTCGCTCGCGACTACGTGATCTACCGTGACGGTCGCTCGAAAGAACGCGCTGCCCACGCCCCGGCCGAGGAAGCGGTAAACGCTCACCCGTCGATCCGCATCACCCGCGCCGATGGCACCTTTGCTCCACTCGACATGGGCCGCCTGAACACCATCGTCACCGAAGCGTGCGAAGGACTGGAAGAAGTCGACGGCGACCTGATCCAGCGCGAAACACTAAAAAACCTGTACGACGGCGTGGCCCTGACCGACGTCAACACCGCTCTGGTGATGACCGCCCGTACCCTGGTTGAACGTGAGCCGAACTACTCGTTCGTCACCGCTCGCCTGCTGATGGACACCCTGCGTGCCGAAGGCCTGGGCTTCCTCGGTGTTGCCGAGAGCGCCACTCACCACGAAATGGTCGATCTGTACGCCAAGGCTCTGCCTGCCTACATCGCCAAGGGTATCGAATTCGAATTGCTGAACCCGGTCCTGGCCACCTTCGACCTGGAAAAACTGGGCAAGGCGATCAACCACGAGCGCGACCAGCAGTTTACTTACCTGGGCCTGCAAACCCTGTACGACCGTTACTTCATCCACAAGGATGGCGTGCGCTTCGAACTGCCGCAGATCTTCTTCATGCGCGTGGCCATGGGCCTGGCGATCGAAGAGAAGCACAAAGAAGACCGTGCGATCGAGTTCTACAACCTGCTGTCGTCCTTCGACTACATGTCGTCGACCCCTACCCTGTTCAACGCCGGCACCCTGCGTCCACAGCTGTCGAGCTGCTACCTGACCACCGTGCCGGATGACCTGTCGGGCATCTACCACGCGATCCACGACAACGCCATGTTGTCGAAATTCGCCGGTGGCCTGGGCAACGACTGGACGCCGGTTCGTGCACTGGGTTCGTACATCAAGGGCACCAACGGCAAATCCCAGGGCGTTGTGCCGTTCCTGAAAGTAGTGAACGACACCGCCGTCGCCGTTAACCAGGGTGGCAAGCGCAAGGGCGCTGTGTGTGCCTACCTGGAAACCTGGCACATGGACATCGAAGAGTTCATCGAGCTGCGCAAGAACACCGGTGACGATCGTCGTCGTACCCACGACATGAACACCGCCAACTGGATCCCTGACCTGTTCATGAAGCGCGTCTTCGATGATGGTCCGTGGACCCTGTTCACGCCATCCGAAGTGCCGGACCTGCACGACCTGACCGGCAAGGCCTTCGAAGAGCGTTACGAGTACTACGAAGCCCTGTCCCAGTACCCAGGCAAGATCAAGCTGTTCAAGACCATCCAGGCCAAAGACCTGTGGCGCAAGATGCTGTCCATGCTGTTTGAAACCGGCCACCCATGGCTGACCTTCAAAGACCCGTGCAACCTGCGTAGCCCGCAGCAGCACGTCGGCGTGGTTCACAGCTCGAACCTGTGCACCGAGATCACCTTGAACACCAACAAGGACGAGATCGCCGTTTGCAACCTGGGCTCGATCAACCTGCCGAACCACATCGTCAACGGCAAGCTGGATACCGCCAAGCTGGAACGCACCGTGAACACCGCCGTGCGCATGCTCGATAACGTGATCGACATCAACTACTACTCGGTGCCGCAAGCGAAGAACTCCAACTTCAAGCACCGTCCGGTCGGTCTGGGCATCATGGGCTTCCAGGACGCGCTGTACCTGCAGCACATCCCTTACGGTTCCGACGCTGCCGTCGAGTTCGCCGACAAGTCGATGGAAGCGGTCAGCTACTTCGCGATCCAGGCTTCCTGCGACCTGGCTGACGAGCGTGGCGCCTACGAGACGTTCCAGGGTTCGCTGTGGTCCAAGGGCATCCTGCCACTGGATTCGCAACAGATCCTGATCGAAGCCCGTGGCCAGAAGTACATCGATGTTGACCTGAACGAAACCCTGGATTGGGCACCTGTACGCGCCCGAGTTCAGAAAGGTATTCGTAACTCCAACATCATGGCCATCGCACCGACCGCGACCATCGCCAACATCACTGGCGTGTCGCAGTCGATCGAACCGACCTACCAGAACCTCTATGTGAAATCGAACCTGTCGGGCGAATTCACCGTGATCAACCCGTACCTGGTTCGCGACCTCAAGGCTCGCGGTCTGTGGGACTCGGTCATGATCAACGACCTGAAGTACTACGACGGTTCCGTGCAGCAGATCGAACGCATCCCGCAAGAACTCAAAGAGCTCTACGCGACTGCCTTCGAAGTGGACACCAAGTGGATCGTCGACGCGGCTAGCCGTCGTCAGAAGTGGATCGACCAGGCTCAGTCGCTGAACCTGTACATCGCTGGCGCTTCGGGCAAGAAGCTGGACGTGACCTACCGCATGGCTTGGTACCGTGGCCTGAAAACCACTTACTACCTCCGTGCCCTGGCCGCGACCAGCACCGAGAAGTCGACCATCAACACCGGCAAGCTGAACGCTGTTTCCAGCGGCGGCAACCACGGTGACGACTCGGTCCTGGCGGCTCCAGCAGGTCCTGCTCCAGTACCGAAGGCTTGCGCCATCGACGAGCCGGATTGCGAAGCTTGCCAATAAGCTGAGCCGGTAGGCGCGCAAAGGCGCTGACCTGAAACCCCCGATCAGTCCTCTGGATTGGTCGGGGGTTTTTCTTTTGTCTGGAAGAAATGCGCCAGGCGAACGGGCCTCTTCGCGGGCAAGCCCGCTCCCACAGGGAACTGAGTTCGCCTTGAGTACGCGGTCGATGTGGGAGCGGGCTTGCCCGCGAAGAGGCCCACCCAAACAACGTAAAATCCCGATCCAGACAAAAATCCCGGATCGAGTAGGAGGCGGCCTCACAGCCGCCGTCCTCTCACACCACCGTACATACGGTTCCGTATACGGCGGTTCAAGCTATGCGGCTAAGCCGGTTTATCGTATCCAGTACCGAGACTAACCCGAGTCGATCCCACAGCTTCTTCGGTAGCGCCTGATTCATATGGGGCGCTCCCGAGTTCCACCATGGGCCTCGGCCATTGACTGCCGATTTCCACGCCCGCGCTTCATTGAGTCCCAGACGTATCAAGTTGCGCGCCCTTGTAAAGGGCCGCTTCCATTGACGCCAGACGACACAACGAAGCTTGTGCCGCACCCAGCCGTCCAGTTCCTCAAGTGGCCGCTTGCTCTGGCTCAGCTTGAAGTAGCCAGCCCATCCGCGTAGCACGGGGTTTATCCGCTCGATGATATTCGCCATCTTGTGGCCTCGTGCTCTGCGCAGCAGATCTCTGAGTCGGCCGCGCAAGCGACCCAGACTCGTCGTCGCCACTCTCAGCCTCGGCTGTTGATGCCAGCTCATCCCATAGCCCAAGTAATCACAGACCCAGGGCCGCGCCACACGGCTCTTTTCCCGGTTCAGCGTCAGTTTCAGGCGCTGATTCAGGAAGCGCTCAACACTTCTCATCACTCGTTCACCAGCACGACGACTGCACACATAGATGTTCGCATCGTCGGCATAGCGTACGAATCGATAGCCCCGTCGTTCCAGCTCGCGGTCGAGTTCGTTGAGCAGGATGTTCGACAGCAACGGCGAGAGCGGGCCGCCTTGCGGCGTCCCCTCCTGCCGTCGGCTGGCAATACCGCCTGACATCGTTCCCGCTTCGAAGTAACGACGGATCAACTTGAGCACGCGCTTATCTTCGATTTGACGCGCCACGTAAGCCATCAGGATGTCGTGATTAACCCGATCAAAGAACTTCTCAAGATCCAGTTCCACGCACCAGCGATGCCCTGCCGCCACATGACCGCGAGCAGTTTCAATGGCTTGATGAGCGCTTCTGCCCGGACGAAAACCGTAGCTGTAATCCGAGAACAGAGGATCGAAAATCGGCGTGAGCTGTTGCAGCAGTGCCTGCTGGATCAGGCGATCCACGACATTGGGAATACCCAGTTGCCGTGTTCCACCTTTAGGTTTGGGGATGTCGACGGCGCGCACACCTTGCGGGTGATACTCGCCGGCCAGCAACCGTGCCTTGAGGATCGGCCAATACTGTTTCACGTAGTTCGCCAAGTCGTCGACCGTCATGCCATCGGCACCCGGCGCGCCCTTGTTGCTGACCACGCGTTTATACGCACGCCTAAGATTAGCCGGTGCAAGCACCCGTTCCATAAGCATGTCCGACTCCGCGTTCGTCCACGTCACAGACGCCGCCGATACCTTTGCGCTGCCAGCCGTTATCCTCGGATACTGTCCGGGACTCGGGGTAACAGTCTTCTCTGGGAGAAATTTCTGCATTTCGGTATTCAACGAGACTTTGACGCCTACTGGCGGCATAACCTGTTCGGCCCTTGGCGACGGGGTTATTCGTCACTTACTACGGCTTCGGCTGACTTCTGCACGCTCATCCCGTCGCCTCTCGACGCGCGGTAGCACAGTGGCAAACGTGCAGATCTCCCAGGGTAATTCGCGCGACCTTCCTGCTTATGCCTGTCGGATCTACGTCGCAGCGTTCCGTGCAAGTATTGGGCTTTGACGGTTTGGGCCGCCTTACCCCGCTGCGCCGCCTCTATCCGCTTCCTGTTCGTCAGGCCAGCATTTTGCCTCGGGCTTCCTTCAGATTCGCGGTCACCCGCGACACCCTTGCCTCTGGCTAACACTTCCCCTTGCCGGGTGTGTAGAGGACTTTCACCTCCAAGTCACCAGCGAGGCCACCACAGCCAAGCTGGTTGCGCTTGCGCGCAACGCGCCATGCCTGGCGCACCCACAAAAAAGCCCCTCTTCCGAAGGGCTTCTTGTGCAACGCCTTCAGTTACCCAAATCAGGTCATCTGAATGATGGTCTGCATGATGGTGCTCTGGGTGGAGATGGTCTTGGCGTTCGCCTGATAGTTGCTCTGCCCCTTGATCAGGTCAACCAGCTCATTGGTCACGTTGACGTTGGACTCTTCCAGGGAGTTGGAATTAATCGTACCCAGAGTGCCGGTTTGCGGTGCATCGTAGCCCGCAATACCCGAAGCGTAGGTTTCTTTCCAGCTGGTGCCGCCCACAGGCTGCAGACCTTGTTCGTTGGTGAAGCTGGCCAATGCCAGCTGACCGATCGGTTTGGTCTGGTAGTTGCTGAAATTGGCCAGCATCACACCGCTGCCGTCGATGGTCAGGTTAGTGATCTGGCCAGTGGCGTAGCCGTTCTGCGTAGGAATCGAACGCGCGGTGTCGGCGTTGAACTGAGTGGTGTTGGCCATGGCAATGGTCACACCTGCCGGGTCAGCGGCGGCCCCGTTGGCTGCCCACACACCATTGGTCACTTTTCCCGGAACCCAGCCGGTGATCTTCAAATCGCTGCTGACAACCGGCGCGCCCGGTGGGTTCGGGGTACTGACCGAAACCAGCTTGCCGCTCGTATCGAACGACATGGTCGAAGGGACCGGTGGCGAAGCAGCAAGACTAGGATCGCTGCCATCCGGGTTGCGACCATCAATCAGCGTGTAGGTATCCCAGGTGTTAGGGCCCGTCTTGACCATGAATTGATCCATGGTGTGCTGGTTACCCTGAGTGTCGAAAATCGGGGTACTGAACTGCTTGGTGAAGGTGGCCGACTTGGTCGGATCGAACTTGTTGGCAGCAACAGTCTGGTCAATGAGCGGTTCCGTAGAGTTCAGGTTGATCGTCGACGACACATTGGTAGTGGATTTCGGCGCCAGGTTCGAAGTGTCGATGCGCAGATCGGTCAACACGCCATTGAGGATCTTGCCATTGGCATCCACACCATAGCCCTGCAGGCGCGCGGTGCCGTCAGTGTTGGTGACGTAGCCTTCCTTATCGACTTTGAACGTACCGGCTCGGGTGTAAGACAGTGAGCCACTGTTGTTCAGCACAAAAAAGCCGGAGCCGTTGATGCCCATGTCCAATACGTTACCGGTGTTACTGATGTCGCCCTGGGTGAACTGCTGGGAAACGTTGGCCAGACGCACACCGCTACCGGTGGTCTTGCTGCCCGAACCCAGCTTGGTCGCCGAGTACACATCTTCGAATTCTGCACGGGACGATTTGAAGCCGGTGGTCGCGACGTTGGCGATGTTGTTGCCGGTGACGTCCAGTTGTTTGTTGGCTGCATAGAGACCGCTAAGGCCGATATTGAAAGACATATTCCACTCCTTTGTGCCGTGTTAGTCGGCTCTATAAACCAATGGTTTGCACTTTGGACAGGGCGACACTGCTCAGCCCGGCCAGATTGAGCATCAACTCACCGCCGGTCTGGCTGATGGTCACGCTGTTGACGGTCGCTGGCAGGTTAGTGACCAGCGCCACGCTCTGGCCATCGATGGTTGAGTTCGCTGCGAAGGTGTAGGTGCCCGACTCCACCGGGTTGCCGGCATCGTTCTTGCCATCCCAGGTGAAGCTGGCATTGCCGGCTTTCTGGTCGGCGAGCTCGATGGTGCGAACGACCTTGCCGTCCTTGTCGGTGATCTTCAGGGAGGTCGAGGCTACCGATTGCGGTATCGCAATCGAGCCGGTCAAGCTCTTGCCTTGTTGCATCACGGACTTGTCGCCCGGCGCAATGACCGAACGACCCACCAGAGACGAGGCCTGCAATGCCTGGGATGAGCCGAAGGTGCCAGCGATGCCGCTCACGGTACTGTTGAGGTTGGTAATGCCTTCCAGGCTACTGAACTGCGCCATTTGCGCCACGAACTCGCTGTTGCCCTGAGGCTCCAGCGGGTTCTGGTTTTTCAGTTGCGTCACCAGCAACTGAAGGAACGCATCCTTACCCAAGGCCTTTTTGCCCGTGGCACTGCCCGCCGCCGACGCCAGGGCGTCGGTATCCTTGGTGGTCTTGATCGAGGAGTTGGCCAGGATATCGTTGAGGCTCAAGCTACTGGTGGTATCGGAAACACTCATCTGAGTCGCCCCTTATCACTGACCGAGGGTCAGGACTTTCTGCATCATGGTTTTGGCGGTATTCATCATTTCGGCGTTGGTCTGGAACGAACGGCTCGCGGAAATCATGTCGGCCATTTCTTCCACCACGTTGACGTTCGGGTAGTAGACATAGCCCTTGGCATCGGCAGCCGGATGGTTCGGCTCGTAGCGTGCCTCGAGATTACTTTGGTCTTCGACCACGCCCAGTACCTGCACACCTTGACCGGCGGCCTCCTGGTTCTGGAACAGCGAATCGCTGCCGCCGCTCTGGCCGCCCTGGAACATGGTGGCGAATACCGGATGACGCGCACGGTAGGTCTGGTCGATGCTCGACGAGACGGTCTCGGCGTTGGCGATGTTCGAAGCGACGGTGTTCAAACGCGTGGTCTGCGCACTCATGCCGCTACCGGCAATGTTGAAAACACTGGATAGAGACATGACTTACTCTCCGCGCAGGGCCGACATCAGCCCTTTGAATTTGCTGTTGAGCAGGGTGAAGCTGGCCTGGAAGTTGACTGCGTTTTCCGCGTAGTTCGATTGCTCCAGCTGAGCGTCCACAGTGTTCTGGTCAATCGACGGTTGCATCGGCGTGCGATACATCAGCGACTCGTCACCATTGCCCAGGCCTTCGGCTTCGATATGGCGGCTGTTGGTCATGTTCAAGGCGAACGTGCCGTTCCTGGCTTTATCGTTCTGCGCCTCGAGTACTTTCGAGAACTCCAGATCCCGAGCCTTGTAGTTCGGGGTGTCGGCGTTGGCAATGTTGTTGGCCAGGACTTCGGCACGCTGGGCGCGGAAGCCCAGAGCCTTTTCGTGAATGCCGAGCGCGTTATCGAAACTGATGCTCATGTCGGGAAACCTTCGGGTGACCTGATTTTTCGTACGATGAACATAGCAAGCGTCATGCCAATTAGAAAAAGCCCATAAAACGGGGCTTTGCGGGCAGTGGCAATGCGGCAATGCCAGAAAAGCGGCAAACGGCTTCCGCTGGATGCCGCTTTTCTGCCGCTATCACACCACCATCAGCTGTAGGAGCCGGCTTGCTGGCGAAGGCGGCGTGTCAGGCACTGTATTGTCGACTGGACTGCCTTCTTCGCCAGCAAGCCGGCTCCTACAGGGATAGGCGGTGTCGGCGAGAAGTCTGCAGGCATAAAAAAACGGGAGACCTTGCGGACTCCCGTTTTTCGATGACGCCAACCGGTCACTTCGCCTGGTAAATAATCCCCGGGCTGCACTGGACCATCTGATAATGATCCGGCAATCCGTTCAGCGCTTCGGAAGCGCCGAGGAACAGATAACCACCCGGTTTCAACGTGCTGTGAATGCGCAACAGAATGTCCTTCTTCACTTCAGCAGAGAAGTAGATCAGGACGTTGCGGCAGAACACGATGTCGAACTTGCCTAGACTCGCATAGCTGTCCAGCAGGTTAAACGAGCGAAATTCCACCCGGCTCTTGATCGGCGCCTTGATGGCCCAGCGTCCCGGCCCTTTCGGGTCGAAATAACGCTGCAGTCGCTCGGGCGACAGGCCGCGACCGATGGCCAGGCTGTCGTACTCGCCGGTTTTGCAGTTGGTCAGCATGGTGCCGGACAGATCGGTGGCCACAATCTGCACACCCATCCTCAATTGCCCGACATTGGCCCGCTCGAACTCGTCGATGGACATCGACAGCGAGTACGGTTCCTGACCCGACGAACACGCCGCCGACCAGATCCGCAGACGCTGGCCGGGACTGGCCTTGATCGACTCAGGCAGCACTTTGTTCTTCAAGACTTCAAACGGATAGGTGTCACGAAACCACAGGGTTTCGTTGGTCGTCATCGCGTCCACTACCATCTCGCGCAACCCGCTGCGCGGCTGGGTCTGGATGCGTTGGACCAACTCACCCAGAGACTTGATGCCTTGCTGCTCCATCAGTTTGTTGAGACGGCTCGAGACCAGATACTGCTTATTTTCACCGAGCAAAATGCCACAGGCTTTTTCCAGGAACACCCGGAACTGTTCGAAATCCAAATTACCCGTAGACAATGCTGCCGCCTCTAAAATCGTGTTGACTGCCAGGGGCCGAACGCCCCTAGCTGATGTCTGCTGCTTTGATCCGGTCGACTACCCGGGATGCCAGGTCATCAGGACGGAACTTGGCCAGGAAGTCATCGGCACCGACTTTCTTGACCATCGCCTGATTGAACACTCCCGACAACGAAGTATGCAGGATGATGTGAAGCTTTTGCATGCGAGGGTCGCTGCGGATCTCGGCCGTCAGGGTGTACCCGTCCATCTCCGGCATCTCGATGTCGGAGATCATCATCAGGAACTCTTCTTCCGGCTTCTTGCCCTCGTCGACCAGTTTGCGCAGGTAATCCAGCGCTTGCCGGCCGTCGTTCAACGCCACCACGTCGACACCGATCGTTTGCAGGCAACGCGTGACCTGCTTACGTGCCACCGATGAGTCATCGACCGTCAGCACGCGCAGCGAGTGCGCTTTGTGCTGGGTTTCGACATCCACCACGCCGACGGAAATCGCTTCCGGTGTCGGCGCCACTTCCGCCAGAACCTTCTCGACGTCGATGATTTCGACTAACTGGTTGTCGACCCGAGTCACAGCCGTCAGGTAGTGATCGCGCCCGGTGCCCTTGGGTGGCGGATGAATCTCTTCCCAGTTCATGTTGACGATGCGCTCCACCGAACGCACCAGAAACCCCTGGGTCTTGGTGTTGTACTCCGTGATGATCACGAAGGGATTGTTCTTGTCCTTCAACGCACCGGAGCCGGTCGCCATTGCCAGATCCATGATCGGAATGGTCGCCCCCCGAATATTCGCCACGCCGCACACGACAGGACTGGACTTGGGCATCAGCGTCAGTTTGGGGCATTGCAGCACCTCCCGAACCTTGAATACGTTGATCCCATACAGCTGTTGGCCGTCGAGACGGAACAACAACAGCTCAAGGCGATTCTGCCCCACCAGTTGCGTGCGCTGGTTCACCGAATCCATTACACCAGCCATGACCAGACTCCTACACCAACGCCAAGTGTTGTTGCGACGCACATTCATCTCTAAACGGCACGGCGCTTGCTTTTTATCTTTCTATGAACACAGAACCGACATTTTTCCGACGCCCGACTATTCCCTACCGCAAATTCCTCGGCGTGATGGCCGCTGTGTGCCTGTTTAACGCTGGCAGCCCTGCCCTTGCTGACGCGGTTACCTTGCCTGACATGCTTATCGGCGTCACCCAGGGCTTTCTTGAATTCACCGTTGAAGACTATTTGGCCACCAGTCAAACGAAAGGTCGCTACGAAATCCTGGTCAACCAGCTCGACCCGCGTATGCGCATGCCGATGTGCGACAAGGAATTGACAGCCTCGCTGGAGAGTCCGGCCAAGCCATTGGGCCGGGTCACGGTCAAGGTTCGCTGCGAAGGAACATCACCCTGGACAGTCTTCGTACCCGCTCAAGTACGCCTGTTTCGCGACGTCGTGACCACCACCCGGCCCTTACGCCGCACCGGTATTGTCGAGCCTGAAGATGTCACCCTGCGCGAGCGCGATATCAGCGTGATCAACCAGGGCTATCTGACCTCCACGGATCAGGCGATAGGGCAACGACTTACCCGACCAATGGTCGCCGATCAGGTCATTACGCTGGTGCACCTCGAACAGGCGGAAGTCATCCGCAAGGGCGATCAAGTAGTCATCACCGCCCGCAGTGGTACGCTCAGTGTGCGAATGCCCGGTGAAGCGCTGGCCAACGGCAGCATGAGCGAACAGATCCGGGTGAAAAACCTCAACTCCCAGCGGGTCATCAAGGCGCAAGTCGTCGCGCCGGGCCAGGTGGAGGTATCCCTGTAAGCGGCCATGCACAAGCTCTCTGTTCGTGAAGATGTGGCGCTGGCCATGGCTGTTCCCTAAACTGTGCTCTATGCAGGGCAAGCGCTGACGCGCGCAAGCTCATGGATAAATGGGCCTAAAGTTTTTCAGGGAATGGCCGAAACCATGGCAAGCGTCCAAATTTCCAGAGGTTTTTTTATCATGGTCATCGATTTCAGTCGTTTGAACAGCTCCTCGTCACTTACGAGCAGTACACGTACCAGCGTTTCCAAGGAAACCGCCGATAGCGGCATATCCACGCCGCTGAATACTCCGGTCGAACAGGCCGGTACCGCTACAGTCGGGGAATCGGTACATCTCAGCGATGAGGCTCAACAGTTGCAGAAGGTCACTGATACGCTGCGCGATCAGCCTGCCGTCGACAAAGCCCGCGTGGCCGAGCTGAAAGCAGCGATTGCCGATGGCAGCTATAAAGTCGACAGCAACCGTGTAGCCAGCAAACTGCTCAACTTCGAAGCCCAGCGCTAGGCCACGGCCCGCGCCAGGCTTTTGGACGCTTAAAACCCAAGGCCAGCCATGCACGACACTAATTTACTGCAACTGATCACCGACGATTTTGCTCCAGCGCAACAACTGCTGGAGTTGCTGCGAACCGAGTCCCTCGCCTTGCATGGTCGCGACATGTACCTGCTCGAAGACATTCTGGCGCAGAAGCAGGCATTGATCATTTTGCTTGAACAGCATGGCCGCAAGCGCAGTGAAATCCTCGCCAGTCTCAACCTGCCAACCAATCGCAACGGCCTGGAGCAACTGGCCAGCCAGTCCAGCATCGGCGAAGCATTGATGGCGCAAAGCGATGTGCTGACCGACTTTCTGACCCAATGTCAGGCCGCCAATGCCAACAACGGCCAGTCGATACTGGTGCAGCAGGCCGCCACGGCCACCCAGCTGAAAATCCTCACCGGCGGTGAACCTCCAGCGCTCTATGATGCTAGCGGAACATTTTCCAAGCTTGTGAAACCGCGCCCGCTCAGTCAGGCTTAAGCCCGTCGATGAGCGCGCTCTATCAAGACGCGAAACATGCTGGCAAAATGCTGGCTAGCCGTAGTCAAAATTTGTCTGGAGATTGATTAACCGTGTCCAATGCCTTAAATGCGGACGATGCTCCGCAGCCACCCAAGGTGCTCAGCACGCCCCTGGAAATCTCCGGCAACCTTCGCCAACTGCAAGAAAGCCATGACCCGCTGATCATCACTTTCCACGAGCGCAGCCAGCGCTTCCAGAGCTATCTGGTGGACATTGACCGCGAAAGCAACATGATTGCCCTGGACGAAATGATTCCCCGCGACGGCGAACGCTACCTGCTGGCCGGCGAACCGTTCAAGGTCGAAGGCTTCCATGAGGGTGTGCGCATTGCCTGGGAAAGCAATGGTCCGCTGACCATCGACGAGTCCGGCGGCAGTCGTTGCTACCGAGGCACGCTGCCCGACGAGGTGGTCTACCACCAGCGTCGGAATGCGTTCCGTGCGGCTTTGAAGCTGGCGCAGCTGGTCGACGTCGATCTGGGTGGCGAAAAACTAAAGGCGCCGATCAGCGGCAAATTGCTGGACATCTCGGCCACCGGTTGCAAATTACGCTTCGCCGGCGACATCACAGGCAGCCTGCAGCTGGGCCAGGTCTATGATCGTTTCATGGCCGCCCTGCCCTTCGGCAAGATGACGGCGCCGGTAGAACTGCGCTACCTGCACTTCGAAGAAAAAATCGCCACCACCTTCGCCGGCGTGCGCTTTCATAACATGAGCGGGCTGGTGCAGCGGCAGGTCGAGCGGTTCGTCTATCAGCTGCAACGCGAAGCGCGGCGCTTCGACAAAGACGACTTCTGATACTACGTTTCAACAAAAAACGGGCAGCCCCTCTCGGAGACTGCCCGTTTTTTTTGCCTGATTGTTATGGCCTGGCTTCGGTGAAACTTTGCTCCCGACCCGAATCCGGTTCCTCTGGAGGCGTATCGGTTTGCGGCTCCGTTTCGGGAGTCGGTTCATTTGGCAGCGGATTCTGCATCTGATCCTGAACCACTTGCTCATCGACCCGCGGATCAAGGCAAGCCACAAGCGGCGAACTCGACATACTGTCCGGCATGGCCACGTGATGCAGCGGCGCATCGTCTACCTGATGCAGATTGGTGACCGCTTTTGGGCGAATTCGCCACACCAGCACCAACGCGAAGAAACTGAAGAAGGCATAAAGCATGTGGCTGCCGAACAGCTTCATCAGCACCCCCGCCGCCAGCGGCCCGATACTGGCGCCGACGCCATAGGTCACCAGCAACATTGCGGTCAGAGACACGCGACGATCGCCCTCGACGTGGTCATTGGAGAATGCCACTGCCAGTGGATACAGGCAGAACTTCACCAGCGAACAGACAAACCCGGCGATGAACAATATCTCAAGCGGCACCTGTTTGAGGATCGCCAATGGCAATGCAGCAAGCGCGAGGATCAAAGCAAAACAGCGGATCAACAACGCCCGGTCGTAACGATCGGACAGCCAGCCCAGCGGCCACTGCACCAACAGGCCGGCGAAAATGCAGCTCCCCATAAACAATCCGACCTGCTCAGTCGACAGCCCCTGCTGCGAGGCATACAGCGGCGCCAGTCCGTAGAACGAGCCGATGATCAACCCCGCTCCCAGCACGGTGCTCAACGACTGCGGCACGCGCTTTATGAAGAATCGAGGCTCCATCGGTGCCGGATGCAGCGGCGCCGGGTGAATTCGCCGAGTCAGAGCCACAGGCACCAGACACAGGGCAAAGCACAAGGCGACCAGCATTAGCAATTCCAGACCCAGGCTCGGGTGCATGACCAGAATCAACTGCCCCAACACCAGCCCCAGATACGAGGCGATCATGTAACCGCTGAATACCGTGCCTCGCTGCGAGGCTTCGGCCTGCTCGTTAAGCCAACTCTCGATGACCATGTATTGGCACATCATGCCCAGGCCGACGATGACTCGCAGGAATATCCAGGCCGGCAGCCAGTCTACCAACCCGTGCCCGAGCACCGCTGCACCGACGATCCCGGCACAAGCCGAATAAGCGCGAATGTGCCCGACACGGGCAATCAAGCGGTGGCCGATCTTGCCGCCCAGTACCAAACCGAAGTAGTTGGCAGCCATCAACGCACCGACCCACAAGCTGTCGACGTGATCGGCCGCCAGGCGCAAGCCCAGGTAGGTACTCAGCAAGCCGGAGCCGATCAACATCATCAGCGAGGCGAAATAAAGCGCTCGAAAGGGTTTCCAGATTTGGCGCATCGGCGTTCCGAGCGGCTCCTTGCGGTGAGAAACGGACTACCGAAAAGATAGCCCGTTATAGACGTTGCGTCAGGCCTGGGCTGCTAGAACACGCCTTTCCCAGGGGGTAATTTCATTAAAGAAGCTGGTCAACTCCATGGTCTTCGAAGCGATGTAACCTTCGATGAACGCCTCGCTGAACAGTTCCTTCGCCAATTGGCTACGTTTCAGACGCTCGAGAGCAGCATGCAAGGTACAGGGCAATGAAAGATTGTCCGGCACCTGGAACTCTCCCTGGATCGGCTCGCTCGGCTCCAGTTTGTGCTCAATGCCATACAACCCCGCAGCCAGGCTGGCAGCTATCGCCAGATATGGGTTGGCATCAGCTCCGGGCAAACGGTTTTCCACTCGACGGGCGACAGGCGAACTGGCCGGAATGCGCAAACCTGCCGTACGGTTGTCATGAGACCAGCAAGCATTATTCGGTGATGCGTAGGGATGGAACAAGCGTTGATATGAATTCACATTCGGCGCAAACAGCGCGGTGAAATCCGCCATACAGGCCTGCTGGCCAGCGATGAAATGGCGGAAGGTTTCGGTCGACTGTCCGGCATCGTCATTGAACACGTTGCGCCCCGTGTCGGCCTCGATGATGCTCTGATGAATATGCATCGAGCTGCCGGGTGTATGCGCCAATGGCTTGGCCATACAGTTCACGGCAAGGCCATGCTTGAGTGCGACTTCTTTCAGTAAATGCTTGAACAGGAATGTCTGGTCGGCCAGTCGCAACGCATCGCCGTGCAGCAGGTTGATCTCGAACTGACTGACACCCATCTCATGCATGAAAGTATCGCGAGGCAAACCTAAAGCCGCCATGCATTCGTAGACTTCACTGAAAAATGACCGCAAACCATTATTGGAACTGACACTAAACGCCGAATGACCGTCTTCGCGACGACCATCCAGGCCGACGGGCGGCTGGAAGGGCTGAGTCGGGTCGGCGTTAGGTGCGAAGACAAAAAACTCCAGCTCGGTTGCCACCACTGGCGCCAAGCCAAGGGCCGTGTAACGCGCGATGACACTCTTGAGTTGAGCACGGGTCGACAGATTGGAGCTTTCGCCATTCAGCTCATCCGCATCGCAAATGGCAAATGCTCGCGGTTGCTTGCTCCAGGGCAAGCGATGGATTCGCGCAGGGTCTGGAACCAGCGCGAGATCGCCGTCGTCGCTACCGTAAAATCGTGCTGGCGGATATCCGCCCATGATGCACTGCAGCAGCACGCCCCGCGCAATCTGCAAGCGACGCCCCTCGAGGAAACCCTCGGCGGTCATCACTTTACCCCGCGGCACGCCATTCAAATCCGGTGTGACACATTCAATCTCATCAATGCCCGTCAAACGCTCCGCGATTGAACTCAGGCCATCGGTTGTCATGACGCAATCCTAGTTATTGTGCGGGCCGCGAACGGCGACCCGTACAAAATAGGCTCCGTGTGTTCGGAATATCAAGCAGCGTCAAACAAAAAGCTCTAAGCCAAGGGAAATGATCAGGGTAGGTAGATACTGAACACGCCCCCGCCCAAGGGACCGCCATTGCTGATTTCGGTGCGTCCGACGACACCATTGCGCTGATGCAATGCCGCAATCCGGTCGGCAAAGTACAGCCCCAGGCCTGTGCTGCCGGTGAGGTGATTGATGCCTTGCACGTAGTCCGCCTGATGCTCGATCATCTCGGCGGGATAGCCCTCGCCATCGTCATTGATGGTCAGTACCAGTTGCCCGGCTTCGTCGCTGACGCTGATCAATACCGCGTGACGGGCGTAACGTATGGCATTGTTGATGCTGTTGGCCAGAACCGAGGCGATCAACTCTCGATCGAAGAACCCCAGAGGGCTCAAGGGATCGACTTCAAAGGTCGCTGCAATACCGCGGCTGGCGAATACATCCTGATGGCAGGCCAGTTGCGCTTCGATGAAGTCATCCAACTCGTGGTAGGCAGGTTGCAAGGGCATCTGATTGACACCCAGCTTGTACAGCCCGAGCAACTGTACGAGCATGCCATTGAGGTGAGCGAATTCGAACTCGATCACGCCCTGCTCCGAGGTATGCCGTGCCAAGTCGGGAAGGTTCGCCAACCATTGGCTGTGGGCCTGCATCAGCATGGCCAACGAGTTCTTCATGTCGTGCACGGTGGAAGCGATCACCGTGGAAAAATCCAGGGTCTGCAAGTTATCGTTCATTCGCCAAACGCCTTGCTTTTGAGCTTCTGATAACGCGGATAACGCGAATCGGTGTCAGGCATCAAACCGACCATTTTCAGGCAGGCCCGACACTCTTCGAGTTCGGCCGACGTTACACTGGTATCGGTGCCATGCAGCAAAGCCTGCGCCATGTTCAACGCGATACTGATGTTCTTTGGCTGCAGCGTCAGGGCTTTGCGGAACACTTCCCGGGCTTCCGGCAAATTGCCGGTCTTGTACACGCGCACGCCCTGACGGTTAAGGTCAGCAGCGGCGTTACCGGAGTTGAGAATGGTCGGGTCGTCGGTGAGCTTGGCTATATCCTTCATCACCGCGGGATCATCACCGTAGATTTCCGCACAGTTTTTCAGCATCGAAGTACCTGCCTCTGCCTGACCGAGCATCTGCAATTGCTTGGCGACCAATAGCGCGGCTTCAGCGCTCATGAACTGCTCCATGCCATCGAGGCGCATCATCGCCTGCTCAGTGAGCTTTTCAGCTGTCTCGGCATCGTTGAGCAATAGACTGGTGGCCTTCATCAACCGCGCACGGATTTGCAAGCCGGGGTCGGACGGATTCTCCTTGGCCACCGCGCTCAGCGTTGTATTGATTTCCAGTCGGGTCCGGGTATCCAGGCCTTTTTCGCTACCTTTGCTAATCAAGGCATGGGCCAGTCCAAGATTACTTTCAGCATCCTTGAATCGTGACTGGGCACCTTGGGCAACAGCTTGGCGATAGGCTTTGGAGGCCGTGTCAAAATCTTCGTTAGTCATTGCCAGCTTGCCCAACTGCGCCTGGCGACGCACTGCCAACGGCGACAGCCGGATCGCCTCTTCCAATACTTTCTGGGCTGCTTTGGTGTCTCCTTCAGCAACCAAAACATCCGCCATGCCGTCGTACAGCGCCGGCATCATCGGGAAGACTTTTAGCGCTTTCTCATAGACGCCTTTAGCCTGCGCAATCTGACCACGCTTGAACATCAACTTGCCCAGTCCGGCAAACGCCCATGGCAAAGGTCGATCGGTAATGATGCTGTCGTAAAGACGCTCCAATGCCTCATTTTGATTGAGGTCGCGCAGCGCATCGGCGCGGTAGCGCAGGCACAACGGCGAATATCGGATATCTTGCTTGCACAGGGCAATGCAGGCATTGAGTACTTCAACCGGTTTTCCCCTGTCGAGGGCCTGCAGGATTGGCTTGAGCAAAGTCTTGCGCTGCTCCAGGCGCTCAAGGCGCTGGGCCAGACCGGAGCGGTTGAAAGGCTTGGTCAGATAAGCGTCAGGTTCGTGCTCGAGCGCGCTGAGCACCATGGCCTGACTAGTTTCGGCAGTGACCATGACAAATACACTTTCATGGCTGATCAGCTTCTCAATCATCAGGTCTTCGAGTACCTGTTGACCGTTCTTCTTGCCATCTCCCAAGTGGAAATCTTGCAGGATGAAATCATAGGACTTCTGTGAACACATTTTCAGTGCCTGCTCACCAGTGTCAGCGGTATCCACATCCTTGACACCCAGCTCCCGTAGCATGGACCTGACCGAACTGCGGAAGTCCGAAAAATCATCGACGATCAGAAAACTCTTTTGGTGATACGACAGCATCGAAGATTTCCAGGCAATTTAAGAAGAAGAACCGAAAGGCAAATACGTGGATCACTTCACCGCCCCTTCCAGCGGGCAGATGATAACTAGTAGCCATATGCGAGAAGTGAAGATCGCTGTGACCATATCGTTATCGGCCAGCAGTAGCGTTCTCTTGAAGCAATAGGCGTGCAATCGCGCCTTTGCTCAGTGAAATAGTCTGGATATGTGGTGGCGTAGATCGGAGTTTTCGTTACGCCACTTTCCTGCGGACAAAACAAAACCCCTACCTGCATACGCAGATAGGGGTTTCGGAATTTAATCTTGACGATGACCTACTCTCACATGGGGAAACCCCACACTACCATCGGCGATGCATCGTTTCACTGCTGAGTTCGGGATGGGATCAGGTGGTTCCAATGCTCTATGGTCGTCAAGAAATTCGGGTACCGAACCGTCTTTCGACGCTTCAGCAAATTGGGTATGTAATAGATTTGTGTGTTGTGCGAACTTTCGGTTCATTGCGTCTTCACACACCGCAATCTGGCCTTTCGACGCAAATTGCTTGGGTGTTATATGGTCAAGCCTCACGGGCAATTAGTATCGGTTAGCTCAACGCCTCACAGCGCTTACACACCCGACCTATCAACGTCGTAGTCTTCGACGGCCCTTCAGGGAACTCAAGGTTCCAGTGAGATCTCATCTTGAGGCTAGTTTCCCGCTTAGATGCTTTCAGCGGTTATCTATTCCGAACATAGCTACCCGGCAATGCCACTGGCGTGACAACCGGAACACCAGAGGTTCGTCCACTCCGGTCCTCTCGTACTAGGAGCAGCCCCTCTCAAATCTCAAACGTCCACGGCAGATAGGGACCGAACTGTCTCACGACGTTCTAAACCCAGCTCGCGTACCACTTTAAATGGCGAACAGCCATACCCTTGGGACCGGCTTCAGCCCCAGGATGTGATGAGCCGACATCGAGGTGCCAAACACCGCCGTCGATATGAACTCTTGGGCGGTATCAGCCTGTTATCCCCGGAGTACCTTTTATCCGTTGAGCGATGGCCCTTCCATACAGAACCACCGGATCACTAAGACCTACTTTCGTACCTGCTCGACGTGTCTGTCTCGCAGTCAAGCGCGCTTTTGCCTTTATACTCTACGACCGATTTCCGACCGGTCTGAGCGCACCTTCGTACTCCTCCGTTACTCTTTAGGAGGAGACCGCCCCAGTCAAACTACCCACCATACACTGTCCTCGATCCGGATAACGGACCTGAGTTAGAACCTCAAAGTTGCCAGGGTGGTATTTCAAGGTTGGCTCCACGCGAACTGGCGTCCACGCTTCAAAGCCTCCCACCTATCCTACACAAGCAAATTCAAAGTCCAGTGCAAAGCTATAGTAAAGGTTCACGGGGTCTTTCCGTCTAGCCGCGGATACACTGCATCTTCACAGCGATTTCAATTTCACTGAGTCTCGGGTGGAGACAGCGCCGCCATCGTTACGCCATTCGTGCAGGTCGGAACTTACCCGACAAGGAATTTCGCTACCTTAGGACCGTTATAGTTACGGCCGCCGTTTACCGGGGCTTCGATCAAGAGCTTCGCGTTAGCTAACCCCATCAATTAACCTTCCGGCACCGGGCAGGCGTCACACCCTATACGTCCACTTTCGTGTTTGCAGAGTGCTGTGTTTTTAATAAACAGTCGCAGCGGCCTGGTATCTTCGACCGGCGTGGGCTTACGCAGCAAGTGCTTCACCCTCACCGGCGCACCTTCTCCCGAAGTTACGGTGCCATTTTGCCTAGTTCCTTCACCCGAGTTCTCTCAAGCGCCTTGGTATTCTCTACCCAACCACCTGTGTCGGTTTGGGGTACGGTTCCTGGTTACCTGAAGCTTAGAAGCTTTTCTTGGAAGCATGGCATCAACCACTTCGTCACCCAAAGGGTAACTCGTCATCAGCTCTCGGCCTTAAGATCCCGGATTTACCTAAGATCTCAGCCTACCACCTTAAACTTGGACAACCAACGCCAAGCTGGCCTAGCCTTCTCCGTCCCTCCATCGCAATAACCAGAAGTACAGGAATATTAACCTGTTTTCCATCGACTACGCTTTTCAGCCTCGCCTTAGGGACCGACTAACCCTGCGTCGATTAACGTTGCGCAGGAAACCTTGGTCTTTCGGCGTGGGTGTTTTTCACACCCATTGTCGTTACTCATGTCAGCATTCGCACTTCTGATACCTCCAGCAAGCTTCTCAACTCACCTTCACAGGCTTACAGAACGCTCCTCTACCGCATCACCTAAGTGATACCCGTAGCTTCGGTGTATGGTTTGAGCCCCGTTACATCTTCCGCGCAGGCCGACTCGACTAGTGAGCTATTACGCTTTCTTTAAAGGGTGGCTGCTTCTAAGCCAACCTCCTAGCTGTCTAAGCCTTCCCACATCGTTTCCCACTTAACCATAACTTTGGGACCTTAGCTGACGGTCTGGGTTGTTTCCCTTTTCACGACGGACGTTAGCACCCGCCGTGTGTCTCCCATGCTCGGCACTTGTAGGTATTCGGAGTTTGCATCGGTTTGGTAAGTCGGGATGACCCCCTAGCCGAAACAGTGCTCTACCCCCTACAGTGATACATGAGGCGCTACCTAAATAGCTTTCGAGGAGAACCAGCTATCTCCGAGCTTGATTAGCCTTTCACTCCGATCCACAGGTCATCCGCTAACTTTTCAACGGTAGTCGGTTCGGTCCTCCAGTTAGTGTTACCCAACCTTCAACCTGCCCATGGATAGATCGCCCGGTTTCGGGTCTATTCCCAGCGACTAGACGCCCTATTAAGACTCGCTTTCGCTACGCCTCCCCTATTCGGTTAAGCTCGCCACTGAAAATAAGTCGCTGACCCATTATACAAAAGGTACGCAGTCACCCAACAAAGTGGGCTCCCACTGCTTGTACGCATACGGTTTCAGGATCTATTTCACTCCCCTCTCCGGGGTTCTTTTCGCCTTTCCCTCACGGTACTAGTTCACTATCGGTCAGTCAGTAGTATTTAGCCTTGGAGGATGGTCCCCCATATTCAGACAAAGTTTCTCGTGCTCCGTCCTACTCGATTTCATGACCAAGAGATTTTCGCGTACAGGGCTATCACCCACTATGGCCGCACTTTCCAGAGCGTTCCGCTAATCTCAAAGCCACTTAAGGGCTGGTCCCCGTTCGCTCGCCACTACTAAGGGAATCTCGGTTGATTTCTTTTCCTCAGGGTACTTAGATGTTTCAGTTCCCCTGGTTCGCCTCTTAAGCCTATGTATTCAGCTTAAGATAACCATCTTATGATGGCTGGGTTCCCCATTCAGACATCTCCGGATCACAGTCTGTTTGCCGACTCCCCGAAGCTTTTCGCAGGCTACCACGTCTTTCATCGCCTCTGACTGCCAAGGCATCCACCGTATGCGCTTCTTCACTTGACCATATAACCCCAAGCAATCTGGTTATACTGTGAAGACGACATTCGCCGAAAATTCGCAATTACTCACAAATTTTACCTTAGCCTGATCCGTTACCAGTGAAAGTAACGTTCAGTCTATCTTTCTATCACATACCCAAATTTTTAAAGAACGATCTAGCCAAAGACTAGAAATCAACATTCATCACCGTCTCGGTGGAATGCTCATTTCTAAGCTCTTACAACAGAAGCAGTAGTGGTGGAGCCAAACGGGATCGAACCGTTGACCTCCTGCGTGCAAGGCAGGCGCTCTCCCAGCTGAGCTATGGCCCCGTATTTCTACAGGTTCCCACACAAAATTGGTGGGTCTGGGCAGATTCGAACTGCCGACCTCACCCTTATCAGGGGTGCGCTCTAACCAACTGAGCTACAGACCCAATTTCGGGCTGCTTCTTATCGTCTTCTTCAATGAATCAAGCAATTCGTGTGGGAGCTCATGGTACAGCTGAGTCGTCGATTAAGGAGGTGATCCAGCCGCAGGTTCCCCTACGGCTACCTTGTTACGACTTCACCCCAGTCATGAATCACACCGTGGTAACCGTCCTCCCGAAGGTTAGACTAGCTACTTCTGGTGCAACCCACTCCCATGGTGTGACGGGCGGTGTGTACAAGGCCCGGGAACGTATTCACCGCGACATTCTGATTCGCGATTACTAGCGATTCCGACTTCACGCAGTCGAGTTGCAGACTGCGATCCGGACTACGATCGGTTTTGTGGGATTAGCTCCACCTCGCGGCTTGGCAACCCTCTGTACCGACCATTGTAGCACGTGTGTAGCCCAGGCCGTAAGGGCCATGATGACTTGACGTCATCCCCACCTTCCTCCGGTTTGTCACCGGCAGTCTCCTTAGAGTGCCCACCATTACGTGCTGGTAACTAAGGACAAGGGTTGCGCTCGTTACGGGACTTAACCCAACATCTCACGACACGAGCTGACGACAGCCATGCAGCACCTGTCTCAATGTTCCCGAAGGCACCAATCCATCTCTGGAAAGTTCATTGGATGTCAAGGCCTGGTAAGGTTCTTCGCGTTGCTTCGAATTAAACCACATGCTCCACCGCTTGTGCGGGCCCCCGTCAATTCATTTGAGTTTTAACCTTGCGGCCGTACTCCCCAGGCGGTCAACTTAATGCGTTAGCTGCGCCACTAAGAGCTCAAGGCTCCCAACGGCTAGTTGACATCGTTTACGGCGTGGACTACCAGGGTATCTAATCCTGTTTGCTCCCCACGCTTTCGCACCTCAGTGTCAGTATCAGTCCAGGTGGTCGCCTTCGCCACTGGTGTTCCTTCCTATATCTACGCATTTCACCGCTACACAGGAAATTCCACCACCCTCTACCATACTCTAGCTTGTCAGTTTTGAATGCAGTTCCCAGGTTGAGCCCGGGGCTTTCACATCCAACTTAACAAACCACCTACGCGCGCTTTACGCCCAGTAATTCCGATTAACGCTTGCACCCTCTGTATTACCGCGGCTGCTGGCACAGAGTTAGCCGGTGCTTATTCTGTCGGTAACGTCAAAATTGCAGAGTATTAATCTACAACCCTTCCTCCCAACTTAAAGTGCTTTACAATCCGAAGACCTTCTTCACACACGCGGCATGGCTGGATCAGGCTTTCGCCCATTGTCCAATATTCCCCACTGCTGCCTCCCGTAGGAGTCTGGACCGTGTCTCAGTTCCAGTGTGACTGATCATCCTCTCAGACCAGTTACGGATCGTCGCCTTGGTGAGCCATTACCTCACCAACTAGCTAATCCGACCTAGGCTCATCTGATAGCGCAAGGCCCGAAGGTCCCCTGCTTTCTCCCGTAGGACGTATGCGGTATTAGCGTCCCTTTCGAGACGTTGTCCCCCACTACCAGGCAGATTCCTAGGCATTACTCACCCGTCCGCCGCTGAATCAGAGAGCAAGCTCTCCTCATCCGCTCGACTTGCATGTGTTAGGCCTGCCGCCAGCGTTCAATCTGAGCCATGATCAAACTCTTCAGTTCAAACATCTTTGGGTTTTGAGAAAACCCTAAACTTGGCTCAGCAATCGTTGGTTACATCTTTGATTTCTCGCGGAGTAACTTGTGATGCTGATAATCTGTTGACTAGCAGTCTGATACCACAAGCACCCACACGAATTGCTTGATTCAGTTGTTAAAGAGCGGTTGGTTAAGATCTTTCGTCTCAACCGAGGCGCGCATTCTACAGCAGCCTCTGTTGCTGTCAAGTGATTATTTCAAAAGTTTTCAAGGATTTCCTTAACAACTTCAACCACTTGCGCTTTCGATCTCTCGTCAGCGGGAGGCGAATTCTACAGCGTTACTCGCTGCTGTCAACACCTCTTTTTCAACTTCCTTTCGGCTTCGATGACCTGAAGCAACTCACTGCCGAAAACTGCGTAACTCATTGTTTACCAAGGAGTTTTCCGTTTCGACTGCGCCGGAAGTGGGGCGAATTATAGGCCTCCAGAATCTGCCGTCAAGCTCTGATTTGGGTTTTCTATCAATTACTCGCAAAAATCGGATAGCCCCCGCCCCCTTCTATATAGAGGTAGTAAAACCTGGACCAGGAAGATTCATCGGAGTCGCCACTTCTAATGACTGAGAGCAAAGGAAGATCAAGGAGAGAAAAGGTGGTGTCCCAGGGCAGGTTCGAACTGCCAACCTTCCCCTTAGGAGGGCCATATCGCGCCTAGCAAGGCCGGAGCTAACCCCATATACAATGGGCGCCATAGTTTGGTTGCGTCCGAAAAGACTGAACCGTATAGTGATTTTTGCTGCCACGGTGCTGTCACGGATCAAAAACCTTGAAAACCAAAATAACTCAGCGACTAATCAACAGCCTCGTGACCGAGCAGAAGGCATACCGGGTTCACGACACGACCCAACCGGGTCTGTTCATACGCGTCCTACCCAGCGGCCATAAATCCTTCATGGTTACCTGGGGACGCAACAAGAATGCCACGCTCGGTCGCGTTGGTGTGCTGACGCTCGACCAGGCCAGAACTGAGGCAGCGCAGTACCTTGCGGATGCTCACGCCCACGGCGAACCGCTGGCCGTCACCCAAGGCCGCAAGGGCGCAGCCCTACCCTCGTTGAGAGAGTTTGTGGATCAGCACTACATGCCATGGTTCAAGGCCCACCATCGAGGACATAAAAAGACTCAACACACTCTGGACAACAACTTCACCACCATCATGGCGCAACGCGTTGATGCGATTACCACTCGGGATCTCGAGCAGATTCGTACAGCCTGGCTGCAAGCAGGCAACGCTGCCTCCACCGCCAATCGGAAGATGGGAAGCATCAGCGGGGTATTCAGTCGAGCGGTGGAGTGGGAGTTCATCAGTGAGCACCCGTTGGCGAAATTGAAAGCTCTCAAGGTCGATTCAAAGGGTCAAGTCCGTTATCTGATTTCCGATGAATCAAAGCGCTTAAGAGAAGCCCTCGACTCGCGACAGGATGAAGCCCGGGCCGAGCGGGAAAGAGCGAACAAGTGGCGATCAGATCGTAAAAAGGAACAGATGCCGGACTTCCAGAGCCTAACGTTTACCGACCACCTAAAGCCCATGGTAATAGTCTCGCTCAACACAGGAGTTAGGCGTGGCGAGCTTTTTGATCTCAAGTGGCCATCAGTCAACTTTACCACTAAGACGATAACGATCATTGGCGACACGACCAAAACAATCGAAACTCGGCATATACCTATGAACCAAGAGTCGCTGGCTACGCTGAAAGCATGGAAGGAACAGTCGAGTGAGGTAGGTTATGTTTTCCCAGGGCAAGGCGGCGAGCGCATGGACGACGTTAAAAGCGCATGGCTAAGGTTGTTGGAACGCGCCCAGATCATCGGCTTTCGATGGCATGACATGCGTCATGACTTCGCTTCGCGTCTCGTGATGGCTGGCGTACCACTCAACACAGTACGCGATCTATTAGGGCATTCAGACATCAAAATGACGCTTCGATACGCCCATCTAGCACCAGGCACAAAGGCTGCGGCAGTAGAGCTTATCTAGCTGTCGAGGCCTCTCATTTTTTTGTAATCCTCATACGAAACCACTAGTGGCTGATTGTTATCCAGAAAAGCTATGTAGCTCTCGATGATCGGCCATTCCTTCTTCACCAGCTCCAGGTTCACGTAGTGCTTGTCGTACGTGCCACCCCATATTTGCGTATGGCCGTTCAAATCATCGAATAGATCATATTCGCCCTTGAAGTACTCAGAGCCAATTACGACCTTTGCCTGACGAGAAAGCGTTTCGCCACAAAACTCCGGCCCGATCGCGCCCGCTCTTAGCTTAAAGAGCACCTCATCCGGATCCCATACAGCTTCAAATACCTCTAGAAAATTAATCTCGTTGCCAAAACGTATTTTCCCCTCTCGAAACGGGTTTGGAAGCGTCAGGGTACCTAGCCCTATCTCTACAAACTCCTCCAAGAGCTTCACGATTTTCTCGTTCTGCTTACTCGCAGCGATGTCCAAGGCATCTTTCAGCTGTGGGTCGATCCGTGCCGATATCACTACCTTTTTTGACCGGTTTGCCATCTGCGCTCCATAGGTGTCTACAAACAAAACAGCTTGCATAGAATGTTACTTACAAATACTATGCTTACGTATCGGGCAGTATCGTACAGTCCATGTGGACACTCAAGGAGAAAGAAATGACCCAAGCAGAAACCGTGCCTTCGCTATCTGTAAGCGTTGAAGAAGCTGCGCGACTTACCAGCCATTCACGGTCGGGAATTTACGAGGTAATCGGCTCTGGCGAGCTCAAAGCGTTCAAGCTTGGACGCCGACGTCTGATCCTGATGACCGAACTGAAAGCTTGGATTGAGCGGGTAGCTAAGGATGGCGCCAGGTGATGGCTGCAGCACTGAAGGGAGCAAAACGAGAAGGGATGCAAATCACATTGAGGCCTGATGATCACAGGCCCGAAAGAAAACGTGCCGAGTCAGTGTTTCGACCACTGACCCGACCCACCGCACAGAACTCTTAGGGAAAACCATGCGATCACTAAAGTTTACTCCTCTGCTGGCAATTGATGCCAGCACTGCACCCCTTGTATTCAAACAATCGCCGTCTTTCAGACTCGCGACAACTCAAGGGGTATAAGCATGCAAATCACCATCAGCCTGTTTGATCGTGCCGGCCGATCACTTGGTCAGCTAACACTGGCAGCGAGCACCTATCTGATCGATCTCGAAACGCTGCGCAACATCGGTGCCTGGCGCGTGGGGATTCATAAATGAATCGTCCCTACAGCCTGCCCGAAGATGAGTTTCACAAGCTACAGCGTGCTCAGGACGCCATAACATTGATGAGCATTTTGTTCGGTGAGGTGCAGCGCTCAACAACCTACACCCCGAAGATGATCGCCTCTTTTTTGGAATCGGTTGGGGAGGAAATTTCGCTTGTTATTCAGTCCGTGGTTTATGAGTCGCGACCTCAGCGCTTTGAATCTCTGGAGAAAAGCCATGTCAGGTGACTCGCCAACCGATCTGGTAGATCTGCTCAGCTCGATCAACGAACTGATTCGGCAGTTGCAGCGTCCAGCAGTAGCAGCTGAAGACGAGCTGTGGACATCACAGGATATCGCGGCTTACTTAAAGCTAGCCGTCTACACCGTTGAGCGCAGAGTCGTCGTTCAGCCCAACTTCCCCACGAGCGTACAGCCCTGCGCTACTGGAGCGAAAGCGGCGAAAAGATGGTTTGCAGGCGAGGTGATTACCTGGGTGCGACAACAGCGCGCCAAATTACCCGTAGCGAGGCGATCAAGACAATAGCGTGACGGCCGGCCACCGGTGATGTGAGCCCTCACGAAGGGGTAACAGGCATACGAGCCCTGTGACCTTCCTCCCATCTTTACGGAAGAATCGAGATGAACACTTTTCAAGAGTGCAGTGATGCGCTGAGGGAATCGGCTTGCCTGAAGAAAGCCACCGATGCCCCGTACAACTTCAGAACGGATCTGGCCAACCTGCCAGAGCAACATCGTATTCGCTCCAACGACCCTCGATACGACGACCGGAACCGGCTTGTTCCCGCCCAGGAACGACACAAAAAAATTCTCGCCTTTAGTCCTTACATGGCTACGCAGAAACGCCTGATCGGCACCCTCCCCACTACATTGAAGCAGCGAAATTAATCTATGAGAGACGATCTGCGTCACGACGTTCTGCAACGCCTTGAGTCCGATTACGGGTTGAAACCCCGTGCCGGAAACTACATGCGCGGCGGTGAATGCCCCAAGTGCAAAAAGAAAGAGCTGTACACCCGCCACGACAATCCGTGGATGGTGATCTGTGGGCGACAGGAAAAGTGTGGCCACACACTTTATGTCAAAGAACTTTATGACGACTTATTCGAGGATTGGAGTAAGCGATCACCGGCAACCGAAAGCGATCCAACAGCCACAGCCCGGGCGTACCTGGAATTCTCTCGCGGCTTCAAATATGAACTGATAGCTGGCTGGTTCACTCAGGACACCTACTTCTCTGGCAGCCTCAACGCCGGTACTGCCACCGTGCGATTCGCCCTTGAACGAGGCAGTTACTGGGAACGCCTGATTGATCAGCCCCAGCGCTTCGGCAAGATGAAGGCGCGCTTTGCTCCAGGCGATTCATATCGGGGGGTGTGGTGGTGCCCGCCTTGCGTTGATGTGCTCGAGGTCGAAGAGCTATGGATTGTCGAAGGAATTTTCGATGCCATTGCCTTGGTGCACAACAACATCAGTGCCGTGTCTGCTATGTCGTCGAACGCCTTCCCGATCGACTCGCTGAAAGCGTTGGCGAGTCAGCGCGCCGGCAAACTGCCCAAGCTGATTTGGGCGCTGGACAACGAGCCCGGCGCCCACGCTTACACCAGGCGTTGGGTACACCAAGCCCGGGAGTTGGGCTTTGTCTGCGAGGCCGCTCAGATTCCCCAGCGCGACGGACGCAAGACCGATTGGAACGATTTGCATCAGCGCTGGGTATTCATTGACGGCGACGATAAACGCACGAATCAGATCGCCGCAGATCTGAAGCAGGCGCGCCATCAGGGCGCGCTGCTGATCGCCGAAAACGCGGCAGAAAAGGCGCTGCTTATGTACGACTGGAACAAACGGGGCGAATTTCACCTTGGCTTCGGCAACCGCCTGTACTGGTTCAAGTTGGACATGGAGAAGTTCAACCGCGCGATGCAAGACATCGAAGACAGCGAAGATCAGGACGACCAATTGCTCAACCAGGCGCAGGCGCGCCAGAAGGCGCTGCAACAGTCCGGCAGCGTGGTGGAGATCGCGAACTGCTACCCCCAGGCTCTGTACTACCAGCGCAACGAAATCACCGACGAAGCCTGGTACTACGTGCGCGTCGATTTCCCGCACGACGGAGGCAGTGTCAAGAACACCTTCACCAGTAGCCAACTTGCTGCTGCCAGCGAATTCAAAAAGCGCCTGCTCGGCATGGCTGCCGGCGCCATGTACACCGGCACCGGACAACAGCTCGACAAGCTTATGAAAGACCAGCTCTACGGAATCAAATCCGTGTCGACCATCGACTATGTCGGCTACAGCAAAGAGCACGGCTGCTACATCTTTGGTGACGTGGCCATCAAAGATGGAGTGGCCTACCAAGTCAACAACGAGGACTACTTTGAGTTTGGAAAGCTGCGACTAAAGACCCTGCAGAAAGGGATCGCGATCAAGCTGGTGCAGGATGCAAAGGGCTACAACGAAGAATGGCTTCGGCTCCTTTGGATCTGTTTCGGCGCCCAGGGAATTGTCGCCCTAGTCTGGTTCTTTGGATCGCTTTTCTGTGAACAGATCCGCGGCAAATTCCAGTCCTATCCATTCATGGAGGCCACCGGCGAGGCAGGAGCTGGCAAGACGACCTTGCTCAACCTGCTGTGGAAGCTGCTAGGCCGTGAGGGATATGAAGGCTTCGACCCGATGAAATCGACCAAGGCAGGTCGTTCTCGACTGATGGCTCAGGTGTCTGGCATGCCCGTTGTTTTTCTGGAAGCCGATCGACATGGCGACGAAAAGTCACATGCCAAAGCCTTTGAGTGGGATGAGCTAAAGGACTTTTATGGCGGTGGCACGCTGGCAACTAAAGGGGTCAAAACGGCCGGTAACGAAACGTACGAGCCACCATTCCGAGGCGCAATCGCCATCAGTCAGAACGCCGCAGTAGTGGCGCACGAAGCGATCATGACGCGGATCACGAAGCTCCACTTCCTGCGCCCGACAGTTACGCCTGAGAGCCGGAAAGCCGCAGATCAGCTCAACGCCTTAGACGGTGCGAAGCTGAGTCATTTCCTCTTACTGTCGATCCGTAAGGAAGCCGAGGTCATGTCTCTGTTTTCTCAGCGGATGCCCGAGTACGAGTCAAAACTTCGCCGCCTGCATACCCACTGTTTTGCGTGCGAAAGCGCCTTTCCCGATGAGAATTCCACCTGCAGTGGCTGCGGCAACAAACTGCGCGGCTATATCCGTGTGGAGCGCATCAGCAAGAACCACGCACAGCTACTCGCCCTGCTCGATTGCATTTGCATGGTTCTCAAACTGCAAGAGCATCAGGTGAACGCCACACGCTTTCAGATCGTCCGTATGGCGATCGAGCGGCAAGCCTCAATCAGTTCCGATCACCCTGCCGTGGCTGAGTTTTGGGAAGTGTACGAGTACCTCCAGTCGCTCAGTGAAGACCCTGTGGTCGATCACAGTGCCGATACATCTGTAATCGCGATCAACTTAAACGAGTTCAGCGAGCGCGCTGCAGAGCACAAACAGAAGCTCGCTGACGTGGGGACTCTGCGAGACCTGCTCAGAGAGTCCAGATCACACAGGTTTATCGAGAACAAAGCCGTGCACAGCGCAGTGCGTGCCGCGTTCAACAACCGAAACCCGCTTGCAGGACGGCCGACCACGGTCAAGTGCTGGATCTTCAAAAAGTAACAGAACGGGGGCGCTGCAGATGGAAGGGATGTCCACCGTTGAACGTAAATCGCCAGGCTGCG
Organism: Pseudomonas sp. ERMR1:02; assembly: GCF_002277815.1. GTDB lineage: Bacteria > Pseudomonadota > Gammaproteobacteria > Pseudomonadales > Pseudomonadaceae > Aquipseudomonas. The sequence continues at coordinate 364,500 of NZ_NKJI01000003.1, read as the reverse complement.
GACGCCAACGCAGCTGGCACATGAACCGAAGGAGAAAAGCTATGCATGACGACGAAAAGAGTCTGCTGGAACACCAGTTGAACATCGCGGCATTTGAAGAGGCGATGAAAGAAAAAATCTCGCGCCAAAACTTCGAGTACGACGGTGAACGATACGTGCACAACACAGTGCAATTGATCTTCAAGGCCTTCGTAGCTGGCCAAAACCCGGATGGCCTACGAATTATCGGTCAGCAGTTGTACGCCGAAATCAACCCGTCCAGTAAATACGCCTCACAAGCGGAAGAGATGATTCAAAAAAATCATATCTATCCATTCCCAATTTGCTTCGTTGCAGACCCATATGGGTATGTAGTGAGAGGCGGAATTGGTGGTTGGTACCGCCTCGATGACGTGAAGCTTTTTTTCAAGGTGAATGGCGAGCTTCATCCCATTCAATGACACTCAACAACCGGTACAAAGCGGTGCAAAAAGAGTTGCGCCGCATCTACCCCTTAAAGGACAGAACCATGCAAGCTTTCATTAATAGCGCCGAAGCTGCCGATAAACCGCGCACCATTGCTGGAATCAAGCGTTTGGCCAAGCAACTGAAGAAAGCCTCTGAGGGCCAGTTACAGCACATGCAAGCTCTCGAAAAAGCGGCAAGAATAGCCGGACACACCAGTTTTAAAGACGCTCAACACACTCTTGCTTCAGACAAATAGTTCAGCCCCACACTTTCAAGAACATGCCGGACAAGCTCTGTAACTATCGCTCAGTAGACTCACCCGCTCACCTAAACTCGTCTAGTTTATCGAGAAGATTAAGCTGCTGAGCACTAGAAAGCTCACGAAACCGCTCAAGAAGAGAAATATCTAATTTTTTTGCGGACGGATTGAGAGTATGAGAAAAAGCTAAATCCATAACAAAAGAGTGCCCACACCTGGGACTCAAACACAAACAGTACAATTTCTTCGACTCAGAAGACAGCTCTTCCACTTCTGAAATTAACGCCTTCCCCTCACAGTCACGACAAGTAACCCGCATAAATCAACGCAACCCTGTTAGATAGACAGCTGTATTGTGTTAATATTAACTCGCAACCAAGACTTAATACACCCCCCCCACATTCAAATTTATCCGACTACCAAGTAATCCGCTTAAACCTTTATCCTCAAAATAGGGAACACCCATGAGCAACAATAACGGCACTATCAAGTATGCAACTTTACAAAAGGCTTTCGCCAAGGCTTATAAAGCACGCGAAGGGGCTAATTATTTTACTATCGAACCCAGCACTGCCCAATCGATAAATGCAAGTATCACGGCAAAATCCGACTTCCTAGAACGTATCAACATCATTCCTGTTAGTGAGATCAAGGGCGAAAAAATCATGCTCGGGGTAACCGGCCCTGTGACCGGTCGAACCAACATCAAGACCACAGATCGCGAACCAAAAGACTTTTCCAGTTTGGACAACAATACTTATGAACTGTCGCCCACCGAATCGGATGTTAGCCTGCCTTGGGCCAAGGTTGATGCCTGGGCTAAGTTCCCTGACTTCCACAAGCGCTATTCCGATGCCGTAGAAAAGCAGATCGCCTTAGATCGCATGATGGTTGGGTTTCGTGGCACTCATAGCGCCGCACAGACTGACATTGAAGCCTTCCCCATGCTCGAAGATGTCAACAAGGGCTGGCTGCAACAGGCCCGTGAGCAGGTGCCAGGCCAGGTGATCAGTCAGGGCCTGGAGGTTGGCAAAATTCGCCTTGGTGAAGGCGGCGACTATGCCAACCTGGACGCCCTCGTATATGACGTAACGCGAGCGATTGACGACAATCTACGCGGTGGTGGTGACCTGATCGCGATCATTGGCTCTGACCTGCTGGCTCATGACAAGGCTGTGCTGTATGCCAAACAGGCGGGTACACCTACCGAGAAAGAACGCATAGAAAGTGCGAAGGTCGTGAACACCTACGGCGGTGTACCAAGCTTCAGCGTGCCGTTCTTCCCGGTTAACGCCGTGCTGATCACCAGCTGGGACAATCTGTCGATCTACTTCCAAGACACCAGCTGGCGCGTGCTCATGCAGGAAAACCCGAAGCGCAACCGCGTCGAAGACTACAACAGCCGGAACGAAGGCTATGTAGTTGAGCACTTTGGGAAAATCGCCATGGCTGAGAACGTAGAACTGGTGTGATAAGCCTAGCGCCAGGGCGCAAGCAACATAACTTACCAAGGAATAACGACATGCAACTTACCACCATTGATCGAGAAAATCTGAGTCCTGAACTACAGGAACGCTTAGCTTGTTTTGAGGCTGATAGAGACGCTTACATCGCTCTGCAAAATCAGTACACCGAAGTTGTGCAAGAAGATAAACGGTTAATGCAGAAAGCCTCTGAGCTTGAAGGTCAAGCCGGTCGCACTGATTCTTCCTGGAATGCCAAGGGCAGCTCAGGCGCAATCGATCAGAGTAAAATCAATGAAGAAATTGAACGTAGTTCTCAGCTCAGGAAGGACGCACAAAAGTTACGCCTCACTGCCGAGACACGAGCAGGCATCCAAAACAACTTGATTATTAAAGTGGCAGAGGCACGCTTGAAACTGGTGGGCGTTCCTACCTCAATAAACAAAGAACTTCAGCAGGCCCTTTTGGCAAAAGCGTTAAAGCAGGAAGGCACGCTCGATATCCTGTTGGAGTTGTTCGCTTTATCCCGCGCTGTACTGCTCAAAAGTCTTAGCGAGCATGAGGTGATGCTCTCCCGCTGCAACAGCCCATACGAACGACAAGCGAAAATCCATGAGCTCACCTGGATCACTCTCGGGCAAAAACTTGAAAAGCTATTTGATGGGGCCGAGAAAGACACACTGGCACCAACACTGGCAACTATGCCTCCTGCCGTACAGAAAGAAGCAGTAGTCGATAACTTCGCTGCACTTCAGAAACTTAAGCGTACAACGGCAGCGTCCTGAGATTCAGCAGCCCATCAGTTTAGGAGTCTCGCATAGGCTCAGATCGTAGGAGCTCAACGTGAGTAAGCTGGATCGTTTCATGCGGGAAAGAGACGTGCTCGAGGCCACCTCCCTTTCTCGAACCACCCTCTGGCGAGTTATGAAAAGCGGACAGTTCCCCAGACCTGTCCGCATCTCACCAGGACGTGTCGGATGGCGTGAGTCAGCAATCATCGCCTGGCAGGAAAATCCTGGCGAATGGTGTTCCACCGAGGCCACATGAGTGACTTCAATTCGTTCTGATAATTTTGCCCCAGTCGCAGCACCCCGCTGCCTGGGGCATTTCGCAGGATAGTTAATGCCATGAATTCTCGAATGGAAAACGTCTTAGTATTCGCAGACCTTCAGCGTATTACTGGCTACCAGCGCCGCTCTGATGTCGAAAGATCGCTTGCCGAGCAGGGCATCCGATTTTTCCGCGGCCGCTGTGGGCCATGGACAACGATTGATCTCATTAACTACGCCGGTGGCCTCAGGACGACCAACAGCGAGAAGTACAACGCCGATATTTTATGAGGCGAGCATGGGTAGCACTAGCCCATTCGGGCCGCCTGCCGCCAAGCGTGAGACGGTCTCACGCCACTCCACCATCCCTCCCCCACCTCAGCAGACAAATTCATCGTTATTTTGCGGCCAGTGTCATGTGTTTGGATTACACGAGAGGTATCCACTCATGCTCATAAGCCTTAGTCCATACAGACCCATCCCGAGGGATAGCTGCCATTTTAGGTTGACCCATGGGGAAAAGGTAATATTGGTAATGCCCCCTGACCAATGTAGAAAAACCCTTATTTATCAATGAATTAACAGCATTAAGGGTTGGTAATAATATAGTAATAATTGGTAAGAACATTACCTTTAGATCCAGTAATCTTCACAGAACATTAAACCCTTTAAAATCAACCACTTGCCGAAATATTACCCACAGGATTACCAGAAATTACCACAGAAGGTAATTCCTCAAAGCCACGGTTTATAAGGGGTTCAGCTGGATTGCTCAGCGTCATTACCAAAATTACCGTTTCCCTATGAGTCCCCTGAAAAAACCCCAATGAGCCTTTGCTTAGCGGCGTTGTGAGCGGATTAATCAGCCTCCTCGCCTCCTACCCTGGTCAGGTATGGAGATGTGCAATTCTGTGAAAAGGCCGGAATCCCCCGCAGGCCACATAAACAGCGGCTTCTAGCCGAGTTTCGTTCTAACCGGACACGCCAGCTTATTGCGTCCGAAGTAACTCATTCTGTTTTCGAAAACTTAGCCTTGCCCCTATTCCTATTGGGTTTGCTATGCGGTCATAGCCTGGGGGCCTGGTGGTAACGAGTGCAGATTCTTTGCACATAACTGAAAAAGCTTTCACAAAATGAAATCGGCTTCTTCCCGCTAAGCCCCGCAGCGGGCCTAGCTGGAAGCCCTATTTTCACTATCTGTGAGTTTGCAAAAAAAAATGACGCAGAGCGCGTTGGCGGGAGGGGGATAAGTGCTTTTTCACGACGATTTTTTTTCGCGCCCGTTTTTTTCGACATGTCCGCGCTGGCGCCATTTGTGGCCTGGGAGATGGGCTGACCTGCTCTCCATGGGCTGATACACTCGCTTCAAGCTGCCTGGCGTTGTTGAGCTCTCTCAGTGGGGCAACGCTAGCCAGCCTGCAAACGACCGACCCCGCCCAGTGCGGGGTTTGTCGTTTTCAGCGTTAGAGATTAGGCGATGCGCTCAGCCAAGAGTGAACTCCTGATCGTGGCGAGCTTCTCGCGCCAGGGCTTTGTCATTGGCCAGACTGCTCTCAAGCATTTTTAGACGATGCTCCAGGGCGAACTTTTCAGCGGCGAGCACCACCGCTTTTTGCTCCGCCTCACTGGCCTGGGTCACCAGGTCGTCAATGCTCCTGGAGCGCCGTTCCAGATCCACTTCTCTGCTGCGCAGCTGGTGCTCCCGCCGTTCTATTTCTCGCTGCCGATCTTCCACCAGTGACGCTGCTTTTTTCACAGCATGCACACGGGAGAGCACTGCCTGTTTTGAACGTGCGTGACGAGCTGCGCCCTGGGCATTGGCGCTGGCCACGGCTTCGGCTCGCTGCCAGGCTCCAGTCTTCACGCCGACAGCCGCGGCTGCATAGTCGCGAGGCTTCAGCACCGGCGCTTCGCCTGCTGCTGCCATGGTCGAATAGAACGCCGACACCGCCTCATGTTTCGCCTTCGAACCCGCCACGCCGCGCTCCAGCCCACGCTGAGCACCAACCTTGGCATGGAAGCTGGTTTGCATCGCTCTGAGCTTCTCAGGCCCGCCGAGGAAGTCACGACACGACAGCCTCCTGTCTGCTGTCATAGGCACAACGTAAACGACCATATGCGGCGTTGATTCATCCAGGTGGATGGTCGCACTGAGGACATTCGCTGCACCGTGGCGCGTCTTCAGCCACCTCAACGCATCGGCAAAGTAACCGTCCCCCATATCATCCAGACGTCCGCCGTGACGCTTGAAAGCTTCAGGGGATGCGGTGACCAGGTACTCAATCGCGAGCACCGCATCCTTGCGCCTTTTCGTCGGCAACGTGCGCACCAGGGCAGCGAGTATCTGCTCCGATCCTTTGGCCCCCACCGTTCGGTTTCGCCCTGTGAGCGCGGGATCTGCATTCGGGGTGGGCTGCATCCTGAACGTGTGCTTTGCCGACCTCGACACCGCTCCCATGGTCTTGAGTTTCTTCGCCCTGATGATTGCGTAAGCCATAGCGCTTCTCCGTCGCTTTTAACTGCCTTATCAGTCAGTTAAGCGCTTGGAGCATCACCCAATGCAACCCCCCAGTTTGAACAAACTCAAGGCGGCAATGTGTAACCCACTACACATCACTTCGTGATGGTGGGCCCTGCTTCGCAGGGAGTGAAGCAACAACAACGCTGGTCTCAGTCCCTGCTCAGCATTTGAAAGCGAGCGCGTCGCTACGTGAAATCTGAGAAACCAACAGGGTTATTCCCCGACGGTTTTCACTGTTAGATGTCTCCGCCACAGGCTGCATCAGATACCAGCATAAGCATTCGGAGCACCCTATCTTGAACACATCACAATACTCAGGAAACGGGGTTTGGCCATGGCCTGAGGCCAGGAACAAAAAAGCCCCACCGAGCATCTCCCGGTGGGGCTTTCTTTGGCCTGCTGCTGCCACCCTGCTGTCACGAAGAAATTCAGCTGTCAGGAGAATGGCTTGAAAGGCCCGGATTATATGGTGTCCCAGGGCAGGTTCGAACTGCCAACCTTCCCCTTAGGAGGGGGATGCTCTATCCAATTGAGCTACTGAGACACAAATTGCCCGCGAGGATACGCAGAGCGATAGACGGCATGCATGTTAACGGGCAAGCCCGCCTTTGTCATGTCGTCCGTGTGCTTTTTAAGTGTAGGCAGATGCTCCATTAGGGATAGGAAGTTTTACCGCACAAATCAAGAGACGACTCACGACGCCTTCGTCTCGGAAGTACACCAAACAGAAACCATCGCCGGGCAGCCCCTTAGGAACGCCGCTGCCCGCTCTGGAGGACCACACCTGAAAAAATCAGTCCGCCATCCATCCTAAAATGCCATCACTGCACGCCCACCTCTGGCAAATCGGCAATTTGCCACTATCCTGTAAGGATAAGGGACAATGATCGAATCCGCAGGCTTACACCCTCAGGCATTTGACGTCGAGTGCCGGGGAGTGGACGCAGATCAGAAAAACGGCCAGGCAGCTTTCCAGACCAGTACGCATTTCTGATAATTGGTGCTGGCATAACGCCTTTATCCAGTTCAATATTTGTCACAGAATTGACGCCAATGATCTGGCGACTTTGAGGCATGATGCGAGCCTCTATCAATTCAGGTTGAACATTTGGCTGTAGCGCTTGTCGTATCAGACATCCTGCGGCCAGTCCCGAGAACCGCTCCCCTGAACTAACCGGTTAAATATATGCGCCCATTGAAACAGGCAGTTTATTCCAGCCGTACGGCTGACAAGTTCGTCGTACGCCTGCCAGACGGAATGCGTGAGCGCATTGCCGAGGTGGCTCGCAATCATCACCGCAGCATGAACTCCGAAATCATCGCGCGCCTTGAGCAAAGCCTTATTCAGGAAGGCGCGCTAGGCGAAGAACTAAGCATGCGCTTGGACAGCCCCGAGCTTTCATTGCATGAACGTGAATTACTGCAACGCTTTCGCCAACTTTCCCACCGCCAGCAAAACGCTCTCGTTTCGCTCATTGCTCATGATGCCGAAATGGCCGCTGACGCCTCCTGATTCGCACTGAAAGCCCAAGCCAGCCTAATCGCTGGCTTTTTTTTGCCTGAAATTCGAGCATAAAATGTATGGTCAGCCCTTCTGCAACCTCATTTGGCTATTTTCGGTAAAGCCGGCCTGCGCTAATGTATCCGGGCTCGTTGTGAGCGTTGCTAGCACAACGCTCGACCCTCGATGAGTAGCCGCTCCCGACTGTCCTGAAAAACCCTCAGCCTCTAAAGCTGATTTTTATGCCAGGTTCTCAGTCGGGCCGTGACGTCGCAAAAGCCGGTATTAAACCTGTAGGTTCAGGCGTTGGGATGTGGGTCGTACTGGCCGCCTTTGGCCAGTACCGCCCACACGACTCGCGCCAGTTTGTTCGCCAGCGCACACGCTACGACGTTGGAGTGGCGACGCGTCAACAACCCTCGAACCCAAGGCCCCAGGGCATTCCCTCTTGTCGATATGCTGCATGATGGATCGTGCGCCCTGCACTAGTAGTTGACGGATGTGCTTGTCGCCGCGTTTGCTGATTCCCTGCAGCACCGTCTTCCCTCCCGTTGAATACGCGCTGGCCTGTCGAGCCAACCAGTGGGCACCACCGCAGGACTCCATCACGACCGTGCAGACCGGCAGTTGGGCCAATGTGCTGAGCAATTGGCCGCGGCTGGTTTTCTTGCGTGAAACCTGATGACCTTTGGCGTCCTGGCCGTGCAGGTGGAAACTGTGTTTGCCAATGTTGATACCGAGAAGCGTCATCGTGTTCATGAGAGATCCTCCGCCAAAACGAGAAAAGCCCTGCAAGCGTAAACCTGCAGGGCTTCTCGGTCAGGCTGACCATCTCATTAAACCCGCCGGATAGCGGTTTTTGAAGAAAGAGACTAGAGCAGGAAAATTGTCGCCAACCCAAGGAAAATGAAGAAGCCACCACTATCTGTCATGGCAGTGATCATTACACTGGCCCCCATTGCGGGGTCGCGCCCAATTCGCGCGAGCGTCATCGGAATCAAAACTCCCATCAACGCAGCAAGCAACAGGTTAAGCGTCATGGCTGCGGTCATCACCACCCCCAAAGACCAACTGCCATAAAGCAGGAAGGCAACAACGCCAATCACACCACCCCAGACCACACCATTGATCAGTGCAACCGCCAACTCCTTGCGCATGAGTCGCGAAGTATTACCTGTACTTACCTGGTCTAGAGCCATGGCCCGAACGATCATGGTAATAGTCTGATTACCGGAGTTACCACCGATACCCGCCACGATCGGCATCAATGCCGCGAGCGCCACGAGCTTCTCGATGGAACCCTCAAACAGACCGATCACCCGAGATGCAACGAATGCAGTGATCAAGTTCACCGCCAGCCAGGCCCAACGGTTACGCAACGACTTCCATACCGACGCAAAGATATCTTCCTCTTCACGCAGACCTGCCATGTTGAGAACTTCGCTTTCGCTCTCCTCACGAATCAGGTCGACCATTTCATCGATGGTCAGACGACCGATGAGCTTGCCGTTCTTGTCTACCACAGGCGCAGAAATCAAGTCGTAACGCTCAAAAGCCTGAGCAGCATCGTAAGCTTCTTCGTCCGGATGAAAACTCACCGGATCGCTGGCCATGACTTCAGAAACCTGTTTATCCGGATCGTTGACCAACAAACGCTTGATCGGCAACACACCCTTGAGGACACCGTCGTAATCGACTACGAACAGTTTGTCGGTGTGGCCCGGCAACTCCTTGAGACGACGCAGGTAACGCAATACCACTTCAAGACTGACATCCTCGCGAATCGTCACCATCTCGAAGTCCATCAACGCACCGACCTGCTCCTCGTCATAGGACAGGGCCGAACGCACGCGTTCGCGCTGTTGCTGATCCAGCGTTTCCATCAGCTCGTGGACGACATCTCGCGGCAGCTCGGAAGCCAGGTCAGCAAGTTCGTCGGCGTCCATGTCCTTGGCCGCAGCCAGGAGCTCATGATCGTCCATGTCGGCGATCAAGGTTTCACGGACCGAGTCGGATACTTCAAGAAGAATGTCGCCGTCGCGATCAGCCTTGACCAATTGCCAGAGCGTCAGACGATCATCCAGCGGCAAGGCTTCAAGGATGTAGGCGACGTCGGCGGAGTGCAGATCATCGAGCTTGCGCTGCAACTCTACGAGGTTCTGCCGGTGAACCAGGTTCTCGACCCGGTCGTGATGCGGACCTTCCTGGCGATGAGTCAGGTCTTCAACCACTCGCTGACGCTGCAACAGCTCAATAACTTGAGCGAGGCGGTCCTGCAAGCTTTCCTGTGTTTCTTTACTTCAATTTCAGACATAGGCGAACTCCACTCCCAGCAGTGGAACAAGCCGGAAGGATCAATCAGTCAATTCATGATTGGAAAAACGGTTTACTGAGTAACTACTGGGTAAGTCCATGGAGGTATTCCACAAGCCCCGGCGGGGCTGACGGGCGCAATGATACACCGCTTGACGGTTTTAAATGTTAAAAAATCGCGGCTGAAACAAGCGCTTGCAAGACAATCTTGAGCACTGTCCTGATCCTTGAAACTCCGACGACTTATCCTGAAAAGAAAACACACTGCCGTAAAAAATGCGGCAGCTACGCTTGAGAAGAACCGTCACGGAGGACGCTCGATGCCATCGCACACGCAATATTGTTTACTCATAACCCTGCTCTCCTCGCCCTGGGCGCTCGCCACGACCATCCACCGATGCGAAGCAGCCAACGGGCACATAACCTTCACTACACTGAGCTGTACGGCCGGCGAAAGCCTTACGCCCCAGGAAGTCCGACCTTTCACCCCTGGCAGCACAATGACAGCGTTAATGCCTGAAGCGGAGGCTCGCAAAACATCAAGCACGAAAACCACAAGAAGAGATCCAACCGTTGCTGGCACGGCCGAGGACAGATGCGGGAACTTGATCAGCGCCGGAGAGCGGCGCGAAGCAATCATCAATCAGCGGATTATCGCAGGCATGAGCCAGCAAGACGTCGAAAGCGCTCTCGGCAAGCCAGACAAGATCAGTATTCGGAATTCGAGCACGAGCTACCGCTACGAAACCAAGCGAGGTCGTAGCGCACACGTTGAATTCGATGAGAGAGGATGTATGAAAGGAAAAGCCAAATCCCAGACGGCAAAAAGCCCGCATTAAATGCGGGCTTTCTGTTGTATGGTGCACTCGACAGGATTCGAACCTGTGACCGCTCGGTTCGTAGCCGAGTACTCTATCCAGCTGAGCTACGAGTGCATTTGTGTTTTTATACCAGATCACAACTGGTTGAAGCCAAGTCATTCACATTACTGCAAACAACTCTTAAATGGTGCACTCGACAGGATTCGAACCTGTGACCGCTCGGTTCGTAGCCGAGTACTCTATCCAGCTGAGCTACGAGTGCATTTGTTGCCGCGCATTATAGGCCGTTCAATCTGTTTGTAAAGCGCTTTTTTCTAGTATTTTCAACAACTTACTGAAGAAGCCAGATTACAACGTACTACGCAAATAATGGCGGAGAACGGGGGATTCGAACCCCCGACACCCTTTTGAGGTGTACTCCCTTAGCAGGGGAGCGCCTTCGGCCACTCGGCCAGCTCTCCGCAACACGGGGCGTATCTTAACCAACCTTTTCCCCGTTTGCAAACATAAAAACGATAAAAATTAATGGCTTGGTTCTTCGTCCTTCTCTTTCTTGATGCGCAGGTAAATTTCCTCACGGTGAACAGCCACCTCTTTGGGGGCATTAACACCAATACGCACTTGATTTCCTTTGACGCCGAGCACGGTCACGGTGATTTCACCATCACCAATAATCAGGCTTTCTGCACACCGACGAGTCAGAATCAGCATACCTTTCTCCTCACGCATTACATTTCAGGGGCAACAGTCTGCAAAAAAAAAGCACTAGTCCTACAACCAAAGAGGCCGAGGACTACATGCCTGAGTATTGACTAGCGCGAGCAAAAGAACAGCCTCGGGGCCACGCCATTCAAAAAAACAAAGGGCGCGGTCAGACCGCGCCCTTTGGCAAACGCATCACTCGCCCTGGCGGGCCGGTGCGTCCAGATCGAAAGCCGTGTGCAGGGCGCGCACAGCCAGTTCCAGGTACTTCTCTTCGATCACTACGGAGACTTTGATTTCCGAAGTCGAGATCATCTGGATGTTGATGCTTTCCTTGGCCAGGGATTCGAACATGCGGCTGGCTACACCTGCGTGAGAGCGCATGCCAACGCCGACGATCGATACCTTGGCAATCTTGGTGTCGCCAACGACTTCACGGGCACCGATCTCACGTGCGGTGTTCTCCAGCACGCCTTGGGCGGCCTGATAGTCATTGCGGTGCACGGTGAAGGTGAAGTCGGTGGTGTTATCGTGCGCGACGTTCTGCACGATCATGTCGACTTCGATGTTCGCGGCGCTGATAGGACCGAGAATCTTGAACGCAACGCCCGGGGTGTCTGGCACGCCACGGATGGTCAGCTTGGCTTCATCGCGATTGAAAGCGATGCCGGAAATGATCGGCTGTTCCATGGTTTCCTCTTCATCAATAGTAATGAGGGTGCCCGGACCCTCCTTGAAGCTGTGCAGTACGCGCAGCGGAACGTTGTACTTGCCGGCGAATTCCACCGCACGGATCTGCAACACCTTGGAACCGAGGCTGGCCATTTCCAGCATCTCTTCGAAGGTAATCTTGTCCAGGCGTTGAGCCACGGACACCACGCGTGGGTCGGTGGTGTACACCCCGTCGACGTCGGTGTAGATCTGGCATTCGTCAGCCTTCAAGGCTGCCGCCAGCGCCACGCCGGTGGTGTCGGAACCGCCACGACCGAGGGTGGTGATGTTGCCGTGTTCGTCGACGCCCTGGAAACCGGCGACAACTACCACGCGACCGGCTTTCAGGTCACCGCGAATCTTCTGGTCATCAATCTGCAAGATACGCGCTTTATTGTGCGCGCTATCCGTCAGAATCCGTACCTGATTGCCGGTGTAAGACACCGCTGGCACACCGCGCTTGATCAGCGCCATGGCCAACAGGGCGATCGTCACCTGCTCACCTGTGGAAACGATCACATCCAGTTCACGAGGAACCGGCTGGCCGTCACCACTGATTTGCTTGGCCAGATCGATCAGACGGTTGGTTTCGCCGCTCATTGCAGACAGCACAACCACCAGGTCATCGCCGGCATCGCGGAATTTCTTAACCTTGTCGGCGACCTGCTCGATTCTCTCGACAGTGCCGACCGAGGTGCCTCCAAATTTCTGTACGATCAAAGCCATTTCAAAGCCGCCTCTGCCCATGAAGGGCGCCCAAATTATCACTCAAACAGCGTTCCGGCCCGCCACTAGACTGCGAGCCGGACACACTGCCTTATAAACCCTGCTCTACAAATGGAACGGTCAGCGCCAGTGCTGCATCCAGTGCGCCGGCGTCGATACCGCCGCCCTGCGCCATGTCTGGACGACCACCGCCCTTCCCGCCCACTGCCGCAGCGGCTTGCTTCATCAAATCACCGGCTTTGAGTTGGCCAGTCAGGTCTTTGGTTACGCCTGCAACCAGAACGACCTTTTCCTCATGGACACTGCCGAGCAGGATCACTGCGCGACCGAGTTTGTTTTTCAGCTGATCGACCAGCGCCAGTAGCGCCTTGCCATCCTGACCGTCCAGACGCACGGCCAGCACTTTTACACCTTTGACGTCCTGCGCTTGCGCCGACAGATCGTCGCCGGCCGCGCTGGCCGCCTTGGCCTGCAACTGCTCGAGTTGCTTCTCCAGCAGACGATTGCGCTCCAGCACAGCCGTCAGCTTGTCGATCAGGTTGTCGCGGCTGCCCTTGACCAGGCTTGCCGCTTCCTTGAGTTGTTCTTCCGCCCCGTTCAAGTAAGCCAGTGCCGCGGCACCGGTAACTGCCTCGATACGACGCACACCAGACGCGACACCGCCTTCACTGATGATCTTCAGCAGACCGATGTCGCCGGTACGGTTAGCGTGGATGCCACCGCACAGTTCGACGGAGAAATCACCGCCCATGCTCAGTACACGCACACTATCACCGTACTTCTCGCCGAACAGCGCCATGGCGCCTTTCTGTTTGGCGGTTTCGATATCGGTTTCTTCGGTTTCAACGGCAGAGTTCTTGCGGATCTCGGCGTTGACGATTTCTTCCAGCGCTTTCAGTTGTTCAGGCTTGACGGCTTCGAAGTGGCTGAAGTCAAAGCGCAGGCGCTGACTGTCAACCAACGAACCTTTCTGCTGAACATGGTCGCCCAACACCTGACGCAACGCAGCGTGCAGCAAGTGCGTCGCCGAGTGGTTCAGCGAAGTGGCGTGACGCACATCAGCCTCGACGTGAGTCTCAACCGGCGCACCGATCAACAGGCTACCCGACACCAGCACACCGTGATGCAGGAACGCGCCGCCGGTCTTGGTGGTGTCGCGCACGTCGAAACGCGAAGCGCCGGCCTGCAAATAACCACAATCACCGACCTGACCACCCGATTCCGCATAGAACGGGGTCTGGTTCAAAACCACCACACCCTCTTCGCCTTCACTTAATATGTCGACCGATTGCCCATCTTTATAGAGAGCAACGACTTTCGCCGAACCGCTGGTCACGTGGTAACCGGTAAATTCGGTGTCTACGTCGACTTTGACCAGGCTGTTGTAGTCCATGCCGAAGGAGCTGGCGGAACGGGCACGGACGCGCTGGGCTTCCATTTCGCGCTCGAAACCTTCTTCGTCGATGGTCAGGCTGCGCTCGCGAGCGATGTCGCCGGTCAAGTCCATCGGGAAACCGTAGGTGTCGTAGAGCTTGAACACTACCTCGCCCGGCACCACGTCGCCCTTGAGTTCGGCCAGATCCTGCTCGAGGATCTTCAGGCCCTGCTCCAGAGTCTTGGCGAACTGCTCTTCTTCAGCTTTCAGCACGCGCTCGATGTGCGCCTGCTGGGACTTCAGTTCAGGGAAGGCTTCACCCATCTCGGCGACCAGGGCCGCGACGATCTGATAGAAGAAGCTGCCCTTGGCGCCCAGCTTGTTGCCGTGACGGCAAGCGCGACGAATGATCCGGCGCAGCACGTAGCCGCGACCTTCGTTGGACGGCAACACGCCGTCGGCAATCAGGAAGCCGCAGGAACGAATGTGGTCAGCCACGACTTTCAGGGAAGCCTGGGCGTCGTTAGTGCAACCGATGGCTTTGGCCGAAGCGCTCAGCAGGCTCTGGAACAGGTCGATTTCATAGTTCGAGTGAACGTGCTGCAGCACGGCACTGATCCGCTCCAGGCCCATGCCGGTGTCCACCGACGGAGCCGGCAACGGGTGCAACACGCCGTCGGCGGTGCGGTTGAACTGCATGAACACGTTGTTCCAGATTTCGATGTAACGGTCGCCATCTTCTTCCGGCGAGCCCGGTGGGCCGCCCCAGATGTCGGCGCCGTGATCGTAGAAAATCTCGGTGCAAGGGCCACATGGGCCGGTGTCACCCATGGTCCAGAAGTTGTCGGAAGCGTAGGGCGCGCCTTTGTTGTCGCCGATGCGAACCATACGCTCGGCCGGAACGCCGATTTCCTTGGTCCAGATGTCGTACGCCTCGTCATCGCTGGCGTAGACGGTGACCCAGAGCTTTTCCTTCGGCAGGTTCAGCCACTTGTCGGAGGTCAGGAAGTTCCAGGCGTAGGTGATGGCGTCACGCTTAAAGTAGTCACCGAAGCTGAAGTTACCCAGCATTTCGAAGAATGTGTGGTGACGAGCGGTATAACCGACGTTTTCCAGGTCGTTGTGCTTGCCGCCGGCGCGCACGCATTTCTGGCTGCTGACAGCGCGGGTGTACGCGCGTTTTTCCTGGCCCAGGAAGCAGTCCTTGAACTGGTTCATCCCCGCGTTGGTGAACAGCAGGGTCGGGTCGTTGCCCGGAATCAAAGAGCTGGAGGCTACACGGGTGTGGCCTTGCTCTTCGAAGAAGCGAAGGAAGGCTTCACGGATTTCTGCGCTTTTCATTAGGTTCTTCCACGGAGGCTGCGGCCAAAGGCCTGTTCGAAACGTCAACAGACGAAGCGACGGCAAAGGGCCGCATTATATCGGCCCTGCGCGCGGGGTACAGCGTGTTTATACGATAGAAACGGTCAATTGGACGGCTAACGCTATCACTTGCGCGAAAAGTCGACGAATGTCGCGACGACCTGCTCGATTTGCGCAGGGCTGACGTCCATGTGGGTGACCATGCGCAGACGTGCGGCGGCGCTCAACGTGATACCGCGCCCAGCGGCAAAAGCCTTGAGTGCCTCGGCCTGGTCGCCCATCTGCACGTAAACCATGTTGGTTTGCACCGGTTCGACCTCATAACCTGCCGCCCGCAGGCCTTCGGCCAGCAATTGTGCGTTGGAATGGTCGTCGGCCAGGCGCTGGACGTTGTTATCCAGTGCATACAAGCCTGCCGCTGCCAGAATCCCGGCCTGACGCATACCGCCGCCGACCATTTTACGCAGGCGCCGCGCCTTGCCAATCAACTCGACCGAGCCGCACAGCACTGAACCGACCGGCGCGCCCAGGCCTTTGGAAAGGCAAACCGAGACAGAATCGAAATGCCGGGTGATTTCCAGGGCATCAACACCCAGCTTGACCGCCGCGTTATACAGCCGCGCACCGTCCAGATGCAGTTTCAGACCGTGTTCAAGGGTAAAACTGCGGGCTTGGGCCAGGTATTCCAGCGCAAGAACCTTGCCCTGCATGGTGTTTTCCAGCGCCAGTAGTCGGGTGCGAGCGAAGTGGAAATCATCCGCTTTGATGGCGGCTGCGACCTGCCTCAGATCCAGCGAACCATCGGCTTGCACTTCCAGCGGCTGCGGCTGGATCGAGCCAAGCACCGCCGCACCACCACCTTCGTACTTATAGGTGTGGGCTTGTTGGCCGACGATGTACTCGTCACCGCGCTCGCAATGCGCCATCAGCCCCAGCAGATTGCTCATGGTGCCAGTAGGGACAAACAATGCGGCGGCAAAACCCAGGCGCTTGGCCAACTCGGCTTCCAGACGATTGACCGTCGGATCTTCGCCATAAACATCATCGCCGGTGGCCGCTGCAGCCATCGCGTCAAGCATGCCAGCGGTGGGCTGGGTGACGGTGTCGCTGCGAAGATCGATAACGCTCATGACTCTGGCCTCGGTATGCAGGGGGAATCCCTTCAGAAGAGAATTACTGCGGTCATGCCGATGAATAATCAACCCTTGATCAAGGAAAAGGCTGGTTTATACAGCGAAAAATCGATGGCAATCATCTGAAAGCATGAATGCGCATGTAGGAAATATGTGATAAAAACGCTTCGCCGCCAAACATTCTGGCGGCAAAACGTTCTCAGGGCGGGGTGCAACTCCCCACCGGCGGTAATTGCGCGCAATGCGCATAGCCCGCGAGCGCTTGGTGACGGCACGGCTTCGGCGGTGACTGACATCAAGGTCAGCAGACCCGGTGTGATCCCGGGGCCGACGGTCATAGTCCGGATGAAGAGAGAACGGGATTGGCGCCGCCTAGGCTCAGTACCAAAGCGCCGTCCGCAGGCATTTGTGCCTGCGTACCCTTAAATCCCAATCGATTCATAACGCCCTGTTTTTCACACAAACAGGAGTCAGAACATGCAACCCACCGCAATCGACAGCAAAAGTAAAAACCATCACGGCGAGCGCGTTGCGTTCATTCAAGCCTGCTGGCACAAAGAAATCGTCGATCAGAGCCGTAAAGGCTTCGTCAGCGAAATGATTGCCCAGGGTTATCACGAGTCCGACATTGATTTCTTTGAAGTCGGCGGTGCCTTTGAAATGCCCCTGCATGCCAAGTTGCTGGCCAAGACCGGTCGCTATGCCGGCATCGTCGCGGCAGCGCTGGTGGTGGACGGCGGGATCTACCGTCACGAGTTCGTCGCCCAGTCAGTTGTCAGCGGCCTGATGCAGGTCCAGCTGGAAACCGAAGTACCGGTATTCTCCGTGTCCCTGACCCCGCACCACTTCCATGCTGGCGAAGAACATCAGAAGTTCTTCTTCGAGCATTTTGTGCATAAGGGCCAGGAAGCGGCGAAGACTTGCGCGGATACGCTGAGCAAGGTCCGTGCATTGCGTCGTACCGAACCGCGCGCGGTAGCGGTCTAAGTATCGAAAACCTTGTAGGAGCGAGCTTGCTCGCGATGGTCGTCAACGATAACGCGGGAAGCCTGGCTCCCCGCAGCGTTCTCCGGCTCATCGCGAGCATGCTCGCTCCTACAGGAGGGCGGCGTGCCTGTCTCAGGCCAGGTTTTCGTCGGTAGTCGGCACGATCAGGATGCCGGCACGCAGGCCATTCTTCACCTTGGGGTTCGGGAAGATGATCCGGGCACCCTCTTCTTCGATGATCCAGCGGGTCTGGGCGATGTCCTCGGCCAGCAAATAACCCACTTCCAGCTCCGAAAAATTCTCGATGTCCGCTGGCAGGTTCAGGCGGAAATTATCGCTGTGCTTGATGATTTCCCGAGCCACGCTGAACAACTGCAAACCGTCCAACGCCTCTTCAGTCGATTCCGGCTCGCTGCCTTCGATAATCTGTTTCAGGCGGGTTTCCAGCAGGGAGACATTGACCCCGTCGTTCTGCCCAAACGGCCGCGCCTTGCCCAGTTCGAGCGTGAAGGCCTCGGCGTCGAGTTTGTCGTAGGTGTAGGAACTGAAAACGATGGACGGTTTGTTCTGCAGCAGCACCGCCTCCATGCCGGCGGCACGCAAGCGAGCCAGTTCCTGGCGCGAATGCTGGCGGTCTTCTTTCCACGGGTACAACGCGAACTGCTCGATTTTTGAGCCGCGAATCGCGGTGTGCAGGTCGTAGTGCAGACGCTGGCGATCCGGCAGGCTGAAGAAACTGGCGGCCAGCCGCTCCAGCTCGCAAGCGCGCAAGGCTTCGAAGCCGCTACTTTGTTCGTGACGGCCATTGAACAGCCGATTGACATCCTGCTCGACGAAACGCTCGCCCTTGCGAATCGCTTCGGGGTTACCGAACAGGAACAGAATACGTGCGCGCGGCTTAAGATCGCCGCGTGCGATGTCATGCAGCAGCCGATCAAGCAGTTCGATCGGTGCTGTTTCGTTGCCATGGATCCCCGCTGACAGCAGCAGATCCAGGCCATTGTCGCGCGCTTCGGGTGGCCGGACTTCCAGCGCACCCTCGCTCAACCAGCGCATGCGCACGCCTTCGACAGTCAGTTGAGTCTTCTCCGCCGGTTCGCGGCCGGCGAGGGTCAGTTCAAGCAGTTTGCCGAGGGCGAGCATAGAGCGGTTTCCTTAATGGTCGTGATTGCAATCCGGGCCGTGAACGTGGTCTTCGTCGCCGACTTCAGCCGGTTCCATTTCCAGTTGCAGACTTACCAGATTAGTCGCCAATGGGCGCAGCAGCAGGTTGGCGTACTCGGCGTCACCTTCTTCGACGTCCACGCCGATCAGCAATTGGCCGCGGCCATCGTGCTGGATCCACAGCTCTTTGCCTTGCCACATGACCGCGACGCGGGTGCAGGAGGTTTCCAGTTGCGTGCCGTCGGTGTCTTCAAGGATCAGCTGCAGGGTATCGCTCATGTAATTACGCTCTCGTTTGAGATGAAGCGGCGCGCTGTCGTGCCCGAACGCGCGCCGTCGATCAATTGATCTGGAATGGATAAACCGCGCCCAGTTTAAGGATTTGCGTCAGTTCATCCAGTGCCGTCCGGCACTCAAGCAGCAATTGCGGGTCCGCAAGATCGTTTTCGGTCATGCGGTCGCGGTAGTGCTTTTCGACCCATTCGGTCAACGTGCCGTACAACGGTGCCGTCATGATAACCCCTTGATTGACTGCCGCCAGCTCGGTTTCGTTGAGCGCGACGCGCAACCTCAGGCAAGCAGGGCCACCGCCGTTCTGCATGCTCTGCTTGAGATCGAAAACTTTCACTTCACGAATCAGGCCGCCGGAGCTGGTCAAACCCTGCAGGTATTGCCACACACGCTCATTGCCACGGCATTCTTCCGGAACGATCAACAGCATGGAGCCGTCAGGACGCGACAGCAGCTGGCTATTGAACAGGTAGGACCGAACTGCGTCTTCGACGGTTACCGCAGAACGCGGTACGCAGACAGACTGAAATTTCCCACCGACTTTGGCGAGTTTGCTCTGCAATTCAGCAAGCATCTGCTCGGTCTCGAGGAAGGCGTCCTCGTGATAGAACAGCACTTCGCCATTACCGACCGCTATCACGTCGTTGTGAAACACCCCCTGATCGATCACCGACGGGTTCTGCTGGGCGTACACCACGCCGTCATCACTCAAACCGTGCAAACGCGCGACGGCCTGGGACGCTTCAAGGGTCTGGCGCGCCGGGTACTTTTGCGGAGCCGGGTAGCGGGTGTCGAACGCACTACGGCCGAATACGAAGAACTCGACGCCGGCTTCGCCGTATTCGCGGCAGAAACGGGTGTGGTTGGCCGCGCCTTCGTCACCGAACTGCGCCACGGCCGGCAAGGCGGCGTGATGGGCGAAGTGCTTCTGGTCGGCAAACATCGCCCCGAGTACGCGGCTGGTGGTCGGGTGCTCGATGCTGCGGTGGTACTTGCAGTTCAGGTTGGCGGCGGTGAAATGCACGCGGCCGTCCGCGGTATCGGCACTCGGGCTGACGGTGGCGGCGTTGGCTACCCACATGCTCGACGCCGAGCAACTGGCGACCAGCAGCGGCATCGCTTCTTTGGCGGCGCGCTCGATCACTTCAGCGTCGGTACCACTGAAGCCCAGGCGACGCAGTGCTGCCACATCCGGGCGCTCTTGCGGCGCCAGTACGCCTTGCTGGAAGCCCATCTCCATCAGCGCTTTCATTTTCGCCAGGCCTTGCAGCGCGGCTTCCTTCGGGTTCGAAGATTGCTGGCTGTTGCTCTGGGACGCGACGTTGCCGTAGGACAGGCCACCGTAGTTATGGGTCGGCCCCACTAGACCGTCGAAATTGATTTCATAGGATTTCATCAGCGAGGCTCCACGAGAATCTGTTGTTATAGGCTTCAGGTAACAATTCAGTAAGACCGAGTCGCGGCCTTCGCGGGCAAGCCTCGCTCCTACAGGTTTTGTTGATCAACCGCGGAATTGGCGGCCGACATGAATCCTGTAGGAGCGAGGCTTTCCCGCGAAAGCGGTCTTACGACATGCGCACGCCAGGGGTCAGTGCGCTCGGCAAGACAAGGCTCGGCGTTTCCAGCGAGGCCACCGGGTACGCGCAGTAATCCGCCGCGTAATAGGCGCTGGCGCGATGGTTGCCCGAAGCGCCGACGCCGCCGAATGGCGCGCTGCTCGCGGCACCGGTCAGTTGTTTGTTCCAGTTGACGATACCGGCGCGGCTTTCCAGCCAGAACTGCTGATAACGCGCTTCGGAATCCGAGAGCAGGCCGGCCGCCAGACCGTAGGCGGTGTCGTTGGCTTCAGTGATTGCCGCTTCGAAATCAGCGTAGCGAATCACTTGCAGCAACGGACCGAACAGCTCTTCGTCCGGGCGCTCGGCCACGGCGGTCACATCGAGAATGCCAGGGGTCAGCAACGCGGCCTGAGCCTGAGGTTGAGTCATTTCCAGCAAGGCCACCGCACCGTTGGCCAGCAGATGCTCCTGAGCCTCCATCAATGCTTTGGCCGCGCCAAGGGAAATCACCGAGCCCATGAACGGCGCCGGTTGTTGATCGAAGGCACCCACGTCAATCGTCGAGCTGACTGCCACCAGACGCGCCAGCAACGCATCGCCCCATGCCCCTTGCGGCACCAGCAAGCGGCGCGCACAAGTGCAACGCTGACCGGCGGAAATAAATGCCGATTGAATGATGGTGTAAACAGCGGCATCGAGATCGGCGACCTGATCGACCACCAGCGGGTTGTTACCGCCCATCTCCAGCGCGAGGATCTTGTCCGGACGGCCGGCGAATTGATTGTGCAGGTGATTGCCGGTGCGGCTGGAGCCGGTGAAGAACAGCCCGTCGATGCCCGGATTTGCCGCCAGAGCGATACCGGTTTCGCGCGCGCCTTGCAGCAGGTTCAACACACCGGCCGGCAGGCCGGCTTCGATCCAGCACTTGACCGTCAGTTCGGCGACTTTCGGTGTCAGTTCGCTTGGTTTGAACAGCACACTGTTACCGGCCAGCAGCGCCGGCACGATGTGGCCGTTGGGCAAGTGGCCAGGGAAGTTGTAAGGACCAAACACCGCGACCACGCCATGGGGCTTGTGACGCAGCACGGCGGTGGCGTCGCCCAGCGGGCCGCTCTTTTCGCCGGTACGTTCGCGGTAGCTCTGCACCGAGATCGCAATCTTGTTGACCATGCTGGTGACTTCGGTCGCCGCTTCCCACAGGGGCTTGCCTGTTTCCTCACCGATGGTGCGGGCCAGTTCGTCAGCGTTGCTCTTCAATGCGCCAGCAAAGGCTTCCAGCACCACGATGCGTTCTTCCAGAGTCCGGCGGGCCCAGCCCGGGAACGCCTGACGCGCCGCTTGCACAGCCGATTCAACCTGAGCGGCGGTGGCACCTTCACCGGACCACAGCACTTGCTGGGTCACCGGGTTCAGCGATTCAAAGACTTCGCCCTGACCGGCCAGCCATTCACCTGCAATGTATAGCGACTTCATTATTTCGACTCCCGAGCAGCGGACAACGGAACGGCGCGCACCTGATCGCCGGCGTTGAGTTGAAGACGTTTGGCGGTTAGCGGGTCGACCACCAGCGTTCCGGCGGCGAAGCGGGCTGGCGCAGCAGTCATCCGGCAGTCTTCGCGCTTGCGGTTGTGAATCAGGAACGGCGTAGCGTCGTCACCCGGTGTGCCGACGGCTAGCACCAGTGCCTGGCTGTCGCGCACTGCGCGGATCTTGCCGGTTTCGCATTCCACCGCTGGGCCGGCGTCGAAGATGTCGACGTAGCCTTGATAGCTGAAACCTTCGCTCTTAAGCATCGCCAGCGCCGGCTCGGTGTCAGGGTGAACCTGACCGATGACGTTGCGCGCATCCGGCGACAAAAAGCAGGTGTACAGCGGGAATTTTGGCATCAGTTCGGCGATGAACGCCTTGTTGCCAACGCCCGTCAGGTAATCGGCCTGGCTGAATTCCATCTTGAAAAAGTGCCGACCCAGGCTTTCCCAGAACGGCGAACGCCCGGCTTCGTCGGACACACCGCGCATCTCGGCGATGATCTTGTTGCCGAACAGTTGCGGGAACTCGGCGATGAACAGCATCCGCGCCTTGGCCAGCATGCGACCGTTGAGGCCGTTGCGATAATCGGCGTGCAGGAACAGCGAGCACAATTCAGAGTTGCCGGTCAGGTCGTTGGCCAGGAACAGCGTCGGAATTTCGCGATAGATATTCAGCTCTTGCGAAGCACTGACCGTCAGGCCAACCCGGAAGTTGTACCAGGGTTCACGCAGGCCGACGGCGCCAGCGATGGCGGAAATGCCCACCACGCGACCGTTGTCATCTTCGAGCACGAACAGGTAGTCCGCATCGCCCCGCCCGGCTTCGCCGCGAAAGGTCTTCTCGGCCCAGCCGACCCGGTGAGCCAGACGCTCTTCGTTGGCCGGCAAAGTGGTCAGGCCGGTGCCGGTGCTGCGGGCCAGGTCGATCAGAGCGGGTAAATCGCTGCTGCGTACGGGACGAACGATCATGCTATCTCCTCAAACGGGCCGCTTGCGCCACCCGCGAAACTCGCTGCTTTCCAGTCATTTGTTGGAGCAGGTGTTAAACCGCTACCAGGCGCACACTCGCACCTTCACCGACGCCCAGGGCTTCGGCCGCTTCCAGATCCAGGGTCACTGGTTTGCCTGGCGCGTAATCGAGCTCAAGCAAGACCGCGCGGTAATCCTGCAACTGGGCGTTGGCTACCAGGTACTGGCGACCAACACCTTTGACCGGCTCGCCGATTTTTACTGGCACCACGCGGCTCTGGGCAATCGAACGGATCCCCGAGACGCGGGCGTGCAAGGTCGGGCCGCCGTCAAAAATGTCGATGTAGTGATCAGTCTCGAAACCTTCGCGCATCAGGATGTCGAAGGTGATTTGCGCCCGTGGGTGCACCTGGCCCATCGCCTCTTGAGCGGAGTCCGGCAGCAGCGGCACGTAGATCGGGTAATGCGGCATCAGCTCGGCCAGGAACGTGCGGCTCTTCAGACCGCACAGGCGCTCGGCTTCGGCGTAGTTGAGGTCGAAGAAGTTGCGGCCAATGGCGTCCCAGAACGGTGAGTCGCCGTTTTCATCGCTGTAGCCGACGATCTCGGTCACCACGGAATCGGCAAAGCGCTCCGGATGGCTGGCCACGAACAGCAAGCGGCCACGGGAATTGAGCTCGGCCCATGGCGAACCCACCAGCTCGCGCTGCACGTAGAAACTGGTCAGCAGGCTGTTACCGGTCAGGTCGTGGCACTGCGACAGCACGTGGATCTTGTTATGAATCTTCAGCTCGCGGGAGGCGTGCACGAAGGTTTCATTTCGGAAACTGTAGAACGGCTCGGAATATCCCGCCGAGGCCACGATCGCCGAGCAGCCGACCAGTTTGCCGGTGGTGCTGTCTTCAAGGACGAAGAAATAGCTCTCCTCACCATTGAAGCTGACTTCGGCGGCAAACGAGGCTTCGCTCGCGGCGATCTTGTCGCTCAGGCGTTCAACGTCATCCGGCAAGGAAGTGACACCAATCGGGCTGTCCGCAGCCAGACGCTGTACCTCGCCCAGATCAGCCATTTGCGCGGGGCGCATCACCAGCATGGTGTCACTCCTTTCTAAAACTCTTTGAGTAAAAATAACCGGGGTGTCATTGACGACACTCGGACCAATGTGGGAGCGGGCTTGCTCGCGAAAGCGGTGTGTCAGACAGCAACGATGTTGACTGATACATCGCTTTCGCGAGCAAGCCCGCTCCCACATTGGGTTCCGGGCCCGGCATAAAAATTGGTTCGACGCCTGAACACTCAGGCGTCGAAGGGTCTATCAGGCTTGCGTCAATTTCGCCGCGGCACGTTCGAAACGATCCAGACCGGCATCGATATCGGCGTCTTCAACCACCAGGCTTGGGGCGAAACGAACCACGTCCGGGCCCGCTTGCAGCACCATCAAGCCTTCTTTTTCAGCGGCGTTGAAGATGTCCTTGGCCTTGCCTTTCCAGGCTTCGCTCAGCACGCAGCCGATCAGCAAGCCCATGCCGCGGACCTTGGTGAACAGGCCGTACTTCTCGCCGATCTGCTCAAGGCGCGCCTTGAACTTGTCGTGCTTGGCATTGACGCCGGCCAGCACTTCAGGCGTGTTGATCACGTCGATCACCGCTTCAGCGACAGCGCACCCCAGCGGGTTGCCGCCGTAGGTGGTGCCGTGGGTGCCGACGACCAGGTGTTTGGCCAGGTCTTCGGTGGTCAGCATCGCCGCGATCGGGAAACCGCCGCCCAGGCTCTTGGCACTGGTCAGGATGTCCGGGGTCACGCCGTAATGTTGGTAGGCAAACAGTTTGCCGGTACGGCCCATGCCGGTTTGCACTTCGTCGAAGATCAGCAGCGCGTTGTGTGCGGTGCAGAGTTCACGGGCGCCTTGCAGGTATTCGAGCTCGGCCGGGATCACGCCGCTTTCGCCCTGGATCGGTTCCAGCACTACAGCGCAAGTCTTGTCGGAAATGGCGGCTTTCAGTGCAGCCAGATCGTTGTACGGCACGTGAGTGATGCCGGTGATTTTCGGCCCGAAGCCATCGGAGTACTTCGACTGACCACCGACGTTCACAGTGAACAGGGTCCGACCGTGGAAGCTGTTGAGTGCGGCAATGATTTCGTACTTCTCGCTGCCGAAACGATCGTGGCCGACACGACGGGCCAGCTTGAAAGCGGCCTCGTTGGCTTCGGCGCCAGAGTTGCAGAAGAAGGCACGATCGGCAAAGGTCGCGTCGATCAGCTTATGGGCCAGGCGCAGGGCCGGCTCATTGGTGAACACGTTGGACACGTGCCACAGCTTGTTCGCCTGCTCGGTCAATGCACCGACCAGCGCCGGATGCGCATGGCCCAATACGTTGACGGCAATCCCGCCGGCGAAGTCGATCAGCTCGCGGCCGGACTGGTCCCAAACGCGGGAACCGGCGCCACGTACCGGAATGAAAGCGGCAGGCGCGTAGTTGGGAACCATTACCTGGTCGAAATCGGCGCGTTCTACCGCAGCGTGCTCAACGGACATCGGAGTCTCCTGAAGAGGAACACTCGCCTGAAACTGGCGAGCGATGGGGGATTGTAAGGACAGTTTTCAGCCCGGCCTTGCCGCCAAGCGACAACTTCTTATAGCGCAAACACCGGATTTTCCCGGGTTTACGGCAATGCGACATATAGGGTCGCAAAGGCGCAGTTTAAACCGGCTGCACAGGTTTCAGGCAGGGTTGTCGAGCGGAGCGGTAAATATGTACCGCACAGCGTGCTTCTTCGCTTGTTTTCCTTGGCTTCAATCCGAATGCCAAGGCAACACCACAATGAATCAGCATGAACCCGAACTGACAGCGCAGCCCGACGCGCATTTCCACCTGGCGCTCAACAATTTGCCAGCCTGGGCACTAAAAGCATCGCCCCGCACGCGCAACGCCCTGAAAGATGCTCGGCTGCAACTTCCAGACTGGTACACCACGGCAACCCGCCAGCAACAGCAGTCGCTGAAATCGGCCAGCGAAGAACACTGGACCCAGCGCAATCGACTGGAGGCACGACTGGGCAAACTGCAAAACGCCCGGGATTTTGCCGAAACCCTCCTGAGCGACGCCCTCAAAACCCGCTTCAGCCTGGAAGTGGACGTCAAGACTACTTTCTTGCGCCTGTACATTCCTCAGAGCACCCCCTGGTTCCCGATCAAAACCGGTGGCGCCCGTACCTGGACGGTATCGCTGCTCGATGCCGCCCTGCACAACTTTCAAGAGTCGGAGACACAGTCAGACGCCTACGAGCGAGACTCGACATTCATCACCGAGCCCTCTCCCACCGGACAGTTCGACACGTTGCCGGCACTGAAACGCCAACTGCCTGTTCAGCGATTCACCCAGTTGTGTCGGGAACTGGATATCGGCGGCCAGTACGAGGCTTACCTTAAAGAAAACCTGGGATTGACTAGCCGGGTGGCCGGCGAGGTCGTGAAGCTGGATGTCATCCGTACACACAAAGCCGCCCTTCGAGCAGCCCTGCAACTGGCTCACATCCGCAAAGACCTGCCGACCGACGCATTTGATTCGATTCTCGGCATTGTTGAGGGCCGCGAGGGCATGCGGCTGGATAGTCAACTTTTGCACTGCCATGACCTGTCGATGATGTCCTCATCGCTCACCGGCATCGTGGTTTTCGCGCCCAGATTCGCTCGCTTGCAGCAGGCAACACGAGTCATTGTCTACGTCCCCGACGATCCGGAGCATCCGCTCAAGCAATATCCCGACTCATTGGCATTCATCAAAGAGCTGACCGACAAACTGCGCTCCCCCGACTACCAGTCGTTCTTCAGCCGATTCGTCGAACATCAGGAACGAGGGCACTTTTTCGCCGACCTCAGCCGTCGCCTCAGTGCTGTGACCTGGCACGAGCACCGGTACGGCGATCCGATGCCCAGTTGGCGAGAAACCCCCATCGACAAACCCAACTTGCTGTTTTCGGTGAGCCCGGTCAAAAGCGATCTGTGGATTCACCTTTATCAGCAACAACTGAACAAGATCCTCAACGACGCGCGCTCCATGGCCGTCTCCACCACCAGCGCCGACCGTGCCGCACGATGGGCGCTGTGGGACGCCTTCAGCAAAGTCGCCACGACGATTCTTGAAGTCGCGTCGTTTGTGGCTCTGCCTTTTGTGCCGTTTCTGGGTGAATTGATGCTGGCCTACATGGCCTACCAAATGCTCGATGAAGTCTTCGAAGGCATTGTCGATTGGGCCGAAGGCCTTAAAACCGAAGCGCTCGGCCACGTGATAGCCCTGTCTGAATCGGTGGTTCAACTCGGGACATTCGCAGTGGGTGGCGCCCTGGCGGCCGGTGCATTCAGCCGTTTGATGTCCCGCGAATCGGTGACCATGTTCTCCACACTCAAACCCGTAGAAACGGTCGGTGGCAAAACCCGCTACTGGAAGCCAAATCTCGCCCCATACGAGCAATCCGTCGATTTGCCGAAAGCCGCCAAACCCGATCACCGCGGTCTTTACCAGCATGATGGAAAAACGCTGCTGCGCCTTGAAGACAAACTCTATGCCGTCAAGCCGGATGGCCAGACTGGCGAATTCCAAATTGAGCATCCGAACCGGGCCGACGCCTATAAGCCGCCACTGCGGCACAACAACCACGGCGCCTGGCAGACAACACTGGAGCAACCCTTGACGTGGGACCGCGACACCGTGATGCGTCGCCTTGGTCCTTTAGTCGAGTCTTTGACCAGTGCCGAGCGCGAGCAAGTCCTGCGAATTAGCGGCTTCCACGACAATGTGTTACGCGAAATCCATGTTGAAAATCAGCGTCCGCCTTCACTGCTGACCGACACCATCAAGCGCTTTAAAATAGACCGCGACATCCAGGCACTCATCGAGGCCGGTGGCGACCATCCCGACCGCTATCAGGCACTGAACCAGCGCCTTTCGCTGTTCGAATCTCGCAACCGTGAACTTGAGAAAACCGATGATCGCAACGTCCAGCTGCTGCAAGGTGTTGTGCAACACCTGCCGACAGACATCGCACAAGAGCTGGTGAGCAATGCAACGGGCAGCGAATGGATGCAACTGCACAGCGGGCAAGTGCCTCCACGCTTGAAAAACGTGGCGCTCAGAGCCATGGAAGCAGTACGTGTCGCCAGGGCCTATGAGGGGTTTTATCTCGAAGGTATGGACACGCATGACTATTATCGACTGGCCCTGCACAGTCTCGAATCAATGCCAGGCTGGCCTGCTAGTCTGCGCATAGAAGTCAGGGAGTATTCTCATACGGGCTATTTGCGAGACAGCATCGGGCAGACGGACGCGCCAATTCTCAGGACACTGGTGCACGCTGAAGACGGCTCTTTCCATGTCCATGAAACGAGTCGTCAGCCTGGCACCTTTTATCAGGCCATCCTGCAAACCTTGACCGACGCGGAGCGCAACGCACCCGGTCTTTCGGCCAAAAATGGCGAAGTGCTCAAGCAGCGCATCGCTGAGCACGCGGCATCTCAACCGGAGCTGCGCACGCTGTTCGCAGACACCCCCCATCGGAAACCCTTCTACGACCCGGCCACCATGCGCCTGCCCGGCGGCGCGGAGGGTTACAGCCGCATCAACCGTGAGACGCCAACGCTCGACGATCGTGTTCGCGAGGTTTATCCCAGCCTGACCCAGGAAGAACTGAGCACTGCCGTTGCCAACCTGCGACGACACCCCGATGGTCCTCGCTCGGAACTTACACGCCTGGCCCAAGAGCTCTATCAGTTGCATCGAGACCTGGATCTCTGGATCAGCGATTCCCCCACCGTCCACCACGAAACCCGACTCCCGCTGAGTGACGTGGAACAACAAGCGGTACGACGTAACCGCCGGTTGCTCGCCCAGGAAATCCAGCGCAGTTGGCGGCGGCAATCGGATCGGGACTTTGGTGCGCCGGACGGGACCGAAGGTTATACGCTGCGGTTCGCAGAGCCTGTGCCCGGCGACCTGCCGCAACTGACGGCCAACTTCAGCCACGTCTCGGAACTGAAGCTCGAAGGTCATCATTCGGCGCAAGATGTGCATGGTTTTTTGCAGCAATTTCCCGCGCTTCGCCGGCTGAAGTTGCGTCGTTTCTCTCTGAGTACGCTTCCCGAGGCCATCGGGCAAATGGCGAATCTTGACGTATTGATCCTCAGCGATTGCGCGATCAAATTCGATACAGCCGCTTGGTCAAAACTGGCCTCGATGAAAAAACTGACGATGCTGGAGCTCTACCGAAACACATTTGAAGGCGTGCCGAGCATCGAATCAATGCCGACGCTCGCCCATCTGGACCTGACGCATACCGGGCTGACTGAAATCCCCAGAGGCGCCCTGCGACACACCCGGCTCGAGAGCCTTATGTTGATGAGCAATTACATAAGTGAGTTGCCTTCCGGACTGCTTGAGAGTCCGGTGTGCGAAAAGCGCGGCGTTCATCTTTCTGACAACCCGCTTAGCGATACAGCGCGGGAAATAGTTAAACAGCATTACGTCGAAACCTCTAACGATCTGGGTATTTCGGCACCCGAGGCGGATATTCAACGAGTCACGGCGCTGTACCCCAACATGGAGTTCGAACACGCGAGCGACTTCGTGTATGAACTGCCCGGCACACTGGCAGACGGCAGGACAGCGCTCGCCAAACTGGAAGCGGAACTCACTCAGCTGAGCAGCGACCTCGCCACCTGGACCGCCGACCTGCCTCCCCGGCATCCGCTGACGGGCGAGCCGTTCGATGTACATCAATTGTTTGTCGAGAACGTCAACCGCGACGAGTTCGTGCAAACGCTGGAACGATGCTGGCGCCGTGAAACGGGGATGGACAGTTTCAACGACTCACTTCAGCCGATCTTTGAACTGGTTCTCAATACGCCGATAAGCGGTGAGTTGCCTGCATTGAGTGCCGATTTCAGCCATGTCACAACGCTGGAACTGCAAAGCGCCGATGGCGTGACGCGCATCGGGCGCTTCCTGGAGTCGTTTCCGAACTTGCAAAGTCTCAGCTTGCGCGAATGCCATCTTGGCAATATTCCCGACGCCGTGTTCAAGATGGGTCATCTGCGCTCACTGTCACTACCCAATTGCAGGATGACGCTATCGGTAGAGTCTACAAATGCATTGGCGGGAATGGAGCTGCTCGACTACCTCGATCTGAGCCACAGTCCTTTGGGACAGACCCTTGATCTGCGCCAGATGACAAACCTGGCGACAATCCTGCTAAACGACACTGGCATCACTGAAATACCTAATGGCCTATTTCAGCTGAACGACCTGGACTGGGTAGACTTGAGCGAAAATGCGATTACTGAAGTGCCCAGCGACCTCATGGAATTGCCCACGGACGTCGCAGAGTGCATAACCTTGAGAGGCAACCCGTTTTCAGAGGAAAGCCTGTTGCAGCTGATCAGCTACTACGAACGCACGCGCGTAGACTTTGGCGTAGAAGAGGTGCTCGATCGAGGTGAAATGGAGATTTCCACCTCTAATGGTTCCGAGATCGACGAGTAAATCACCCGCGCTCGGGTGGCACCGACGACAACTCGAACGGACTGCTGCTGCGCCGCTGGTTGCGATCTTCCCGCGGCGTGGCGCCGAAGAAGTTGCGGTAGGCGCTGGAGAAATGCGGCCCAGAGGAGAAGCCACACGACAGGCCGATCTGGATGATCGACTTGCTGGTTTGCATCAACATCTGCCGGGCCTTGTTCAGGCGCAATTCCAGGTAGTACTGGCTCGGCACACGGTTGAGGTATTGCTTGAAGATCCGCTCCAACTGGCGACGGGATACGCACACGTGCTGGGCGATTTCGTCGGTGGTCAGCGGTTCTTCAATGTTGGCTTCCATCAGCAGCACGGCTTGGGTGAGCTTGGGATGGCTGGAGCCAAGACGATTTTGCAACGGAATGCGCTGACGTTCACCACCCTCGCGGATGCGCTCGACCACCAGTTCTTCCGACACCGCACCGGCCAGTTCCGCACCGTGATCACGGGCCAGCACGGCCAACAACAAGTCGAGTACCGACATACCGCCACACGCGGTCAGGCGATCGCGATCCCAGTCGAACAGGTGACTGGTGGCGATGACTTTTGGAAAGCGTTCGGTGAAATCGTCCTGCCAGCGCCAATGCACGGCGGCGCGATAACCGTCGAGCAAACCGAGTTGCGCCAGCGGATAAACACCGGCTGACAAGCCACCGATCACGCAACCGGAACGCACCAGTTGTTTCAGCGCACTGCTCAACGCCGGCGCCAAAGCGGTCGGCGGCTCGTCGGCGAGCAGGAACAGCCTCTGGAAATTTTCGAGCTTGCCGGTCCAGGCTTCGCCGGGCAATTGCCAGGCGCTTTCGCTCGGTGGTTCGGCCTGCAAGAACGACAGTTCGTAGACCACGTCCGGATGCACACGCTGGGCAACACGCAAGGCCTCCTCAGCCAGCGCAAGCGTCAGTGCTTTAGTGCTGGGCCAAATCAGGAAACCAATTCGATGGGCAGTCATGGCGGGCAATCCGAAAACGAAAACAGTGATGAAGGCAATGGGCCAATGCTAGCCCGTAAATCAGCGCAAATCTCAAAACCAACAGAGATCCACTGTAGGAGCTGGCTTGCCAGCGAAGAGGCCATCCCATCCAACATCATCGTTGAATGTAAAAATGCCTTCGCTGGCAAGCCAGCTCCTACAGGTTGCGAAGCATGCACGATCCCGGTGCACAACGGCAGTTCTGATTACTTGAGGCTACCCGAAAGGAATTGCTGCAGACGCTCGGATTGTGGGTTCACCAGCACTTCACGCGGGTTGCCGCTTTCTTCGACGACGCCTTTGTGCAGGAACACCAACTGGTTCGACACTTCACGGGCGAAGCCCATTTCGTGAGTCACCACTACCATGGTCCGGCCTTCCTGGGCCAGGGCCTGCATCACTTTCAGCACGTCACCAACCAGTTCCGGATCGAGGGCCGAAGTCGGTTCGTCGAACAGCATGACTTCCGGCTCCATCGCCAACGCACGGGCAATCGCCACGCGCTGCTGTTCGCCGCCGGACATGTGACCCGGGTAGGCATCCTTGCGATGTGCAACGCCGACTTTGTTCAGGTAGAGCTCGGCTTTCTCGCGGGCTTCAGCCTTGGACATGCCGAGGACGTGGACCGGCGCTTCCATGATGTTTTCAAGGGCCGTCATATGCGACCACAGGTTGAAGTGCTGGAACACCATCGACAGGCGCGAACGCATGCGTTGCAGCTGTTTCGGGTCGGCAGCCTTGAGCCCGCCGTCCTTGTTCGCCACCAGCTTCAGCTCTTCGTTGTTGAGCAGGATCCTGCCCGCGTGCGGCTGCTCCAGCAGGTTAATGCAGCGCAGGAAAGTACTTTTGCCGGAGCCACTGGAGCCGATGATGCTGATCACATCGCCAGCCGCCGCTTTCAGGGACACGCCCTTGAGCACTTCGTGACTGCCATAGCGTTTATGCAGGTCTTGGACTTCAAGTTTGTACATGCGGTCGGTTCTCACAAAAAGCAGTCAGTCAGTCGTTGAGCAAGCGCCCGTGACGTAGCGCTTCGCGCCCCGCCACCTTGGCCAGCCAGAAACCGGGTTGGGCATAACGCAGCCGTTCAATGGCAAAAAGCACCCCGGACGTACCAGCACACACCGTGCTGACTCGATCCGCCAGCGGATCGATCACTTCGAAAATCTCATCACCGGCCTCGATCCATTCACCGGGTTTACGCAGAAAACTCACCACACCAGGATGCGGCGCGAACAGCAATTCGGTGCCTTCGAACGGCATGCCTTCGCAAGCGTCCTGTGCGGGTTTGGGCCATTCGCCGCTGATCAAACCCTGCTCAGCGAGGAATGCCAGAATGCCTTCGGCGTGAGCCTCGGACTCAGCGCGACCGGTGTCGGCCTGACCACCCAATTCAATGGTAGTCGCCAGGCACGCCAGCGGAATTTGCGCGTCCGGGAACAGGCGGGACAGATGCAACCACGGCAGCGAACAGGCTTCGTCGAAGGAGCTGCCGCCGGAATCTTCCGCCAGCAGACCGACCTTCACGTTCAGATGCGCGGCGAGCGAACGCCATTGCGGCCAGTGCTGCGGCAAGGCGTACATGTGCAGCGCTGCTTCGGCGTCGCAGTGCAGATCCAGCACCACATCGGCGGTGCTGGCGTGGCTGAGCAGAACCCGTTGCATGGCTTGCAACTGACTGCTCGGCTCTGGCAATGCCGCCAGATGATCGCTCATGGCCTGGCGGATCAGACGGATATTGGCGTGCGGGTCATCGCCCAGATGTCCATCGAGTTGCGCGGCTACTGGCGCACTGAGTTCGACGAAATCCCGGTTGAAGTTCTTGCCACTGCCCGCCTCGAAACGCCCTTGATGATTGCCCTGCAACAGTTGACCGAGGCCCAGTGGATTGGCCACCGGCACCAGTTCGATCACGCCGTTGAGCAAGCCCTGAGCTTCGAGTTCGGCCAGGCGTTTTTTCAGCGCCCAGGCCGTGCGCATGCCCGGCAGTTCATCGGCATGGAGGCTGGCCTGGATGTAGGCCTTGCGCTCGCCATTGCGCTCCCTATTGCCAAAGCAGAACACCGAAATCTGCCGCTCGCTACCGAGATGACTCCACGGCAACACATGATCGATGCGTTCCATATCAGTGCTTCCGCGGGGCCAGATAGCCCAGCCAGCGGCGCTCGGCCAGTTTGAACAGCTTCACCAGAATGAAGGTCAGGCACAGGTAGAACACACCTGCCGTGATGTAAGCCTCGAACGGCAGGTAGAACTGGGCGTTGACCGTGCGCGCGGCACCGGTGATGTCGATCAGGGTCACGATGGACGCCAGACTGGTGGTCTGCAGCATCATGATCACTTCATTGCTGTACTGCGGCAGAGCCCGGCGCAGGGCCGACGGCAGCAAAATCCGCTTATACATCTTGAAGCGCGACATGCCCATGGCCTTGGCCGCTTCGATCTCACCGTTCGGCGTGGCCCGCAGGCTGCCGGCGATGATTTCGGCGGTGTAGGCGCTGGTGTTGATGGCAAACGCCAGGCACGCACAGAACGTTGCGCTGGACAGCCACGGCCAGAGGAAGCTTTCGCGCACCGCTTCGAATTGCGCCAGACCGTAGTAGATCAAGAACAGCTGCACCAGCATCGGTGTGCCGCGGATCACGTAGGTGTAGAGCCACGCCGCCAGGTTGACGACAGCGTTTTTCGAGACGCGCATCAAGCCCAGCGGCAACGCACACAGCAAGCCGAAGAACAGCGACAGCGCGAGCAGTTTTAGGGTGGTCACCAAGCCGCCGAGGTACAGCGGCAAAGCCTCCCAAATGACGTTGTAGTCGAAGATCATAGCTCAGCCGCCCTTACGCCTACCGAGTAGCGCTTCTCGAGGTGACGCAATGCCAGCAACGAAACACTGGTGATCACCAGGTACATCGCCGCCACTGCCAGGAAGAAGGTGAAAGGCTCACGGGTGGCGTCGGCCGCCTGCTTGGCCTTGAACATCATGTCTTGCAGACCCACCACCGAAATCAGCGCGGTAGCCTTGGTCAGTACCAGCCAGTTGTTGGTGAAGCCCGGAATCGCCAGGCGAATCATCTGCGGCACCAGCACCCGGAAGAACACCTGGAAACTGCTCATGCCGTAAGCCATACCGGCTTCAGCCTGGCCTTTGGGGATCGCCATGAACGCGCCACGGAAAGTTTCCGACAGGTACGCACCGAAGATGAAGCCCAGGGTGCCGATACCGGCCACCAACGGATTCAGGTCGATATATTCGTCATAGCCAAGCATCGGAGCGACGCGGTTGAGCAGGTCCTGGCCGCCGTAGAAAATCAGCAGGATCAGCACCAGGTCGGGAATCCCGCGGATCACCGTGGAGTACAGGTCGCCCAGCCAAGCCAGCCAGCGCACCGGCGACAGACGCAGTGCCACGCCGATCAGGCCCAGCACAATGGCCAGGGCCATGGACGACAAGGCGAGCTGAAGCGTCAGCCAAACGCCATCGAGGATGACAGCCCCGTAGCCTTTCAACATGATTCAGGTCCTCGAAAGTTGGGATGAAAAAATGGCGCAAACCTCAGAGATCCTGTTGCTTGCGCCATTTTGGACTTGTCGCTTGGACGTGTTACTTGCCGTAGATATCGAAGGCGAAGTACTTGTCCTGGATTTGCTTGTACTTGCCGTTTTCGCGGATGGCAGTGATCGCGGTGTTGATCTTGTCTTTGAGCGCGTCACCCTTGCGAACCGCGATACCTACACCGTCGCCGAAGTATTTGACGTCAGTGAAGGCTGGTCCCACGAAGGCAAAACCTTTACCGGCTTCGGTCTTCAGGAAACCGTCATCCAGCAGCGTAGCGTCTGCCACGGTACCGTCGAGGCGACCGGCAGCCACATCCAGATAAATTTCGTTCTGCGAACCGTACGGCTTGATCTCGGCACCCAACGGAGCCAGGACTTCGCGGGCGAAACGCTCGTGGATCGAGCCACGCTGCACGCCGATGTTCTTGCCTTTGAGCTCGGTCAGGTTGTCGCTGACCTGAGTGCCGGCCTTCATGACCAGGCGAGCCGGGGTGTTGTAGTACTTGTTGGTGAAGTCCACGGACTTCTTGCGATCTTCAGTGATCGACATCGACGACAGAATCGCGTCGATCTTGCGCACCTTGAGTGCCGGGATCAGACCGTCGAACTCTTGCTCGACCCATACGCACTTGACCTGCATCTGCTCGCACAGGGCGTTGCCGATGTCGTAGTCGAAACCAACGATGCTGCCGTCCGGTGCTTTGGAAGCAAACGGAGGGTAAGCCGCTTCGATACCGATTTTCAGAGGTTTTTCATCGGCGAAGGATGGCATGGACAGCACGGCGGACAGTGCCAGGGCGCCAAGCAGCACGAGTTTCTTCATCTTGGGACTCCATCGGTAAAGGGCTAAAACGGCAGAGTGAGCGACAGCCCAATATGCGAATGGGTGGAACCGGAAAGCGTTGCTGCGTCCTACATTGCGTGTGCGAAATTTCAACACAGACAACGACGAGCGAATGATCGGCATTCTAACGACAGGCCCGAAGCCGATATTTCTTCAATGCGACAACTAGTTACAGAAGCACCGAGAAAGCCGTTTGGGCACGTTGACAGCCTTGCAAAATCATGCAAAGGCAAAAGAGGGTAAACCGATCTATGTAGCAAATTGCGGGCCTATTATTGGCAAACCCTTCTAATCCGGCAAGCGTAGCGTGGGGTGTTATTTTTCTTTGCTGTTTTTTCAGCCCGCTCATGAGGCTTTGCGTTTCCCAATGCCCCGTATCGGCGCGAGCGGTTACACATTCAGTTACTTGAAAACCGATGGGTAACAGTGGGAAAGCACCTACAAGGGAAGCCGATAATTATTGGTTGTTGTTTATGCGGTGTCTGGGCGTTCCCCTTCGCGGGCAAGCCTCGCTCCTACAGATTCAGAGCGATTCCTACATTTGCGTACGACTCAAATCTGTAGGAGCGAGGCTTGCCCGCGAAGAGGCCCACCCAGACAACACAAAACCATCAGGCAATAAAAAACCCCACCAGACTCACACCTGGCAGGGCTTCGATGACTCCAAACGCTACTTACGCAACATTCATCGTCTTGTGCGTATCAATCAAATGCTGCACCACACCCGGATCGGCCAGGGTGGAAATATCCCCCAACCCCTCATATTCAGCCGTCGCAATCTTGCGCAGAATCCGGCGCATGATCTTACCCGAACGAGTCTTCGGCAGCCCCGGCGCCCACTGGATGACATCCGGCGAAGCAATTGGACCAATCTCTTTGCGCACCCAGTTTTTCAACTCCAGGCGCAGCTGTTCGTTCGGCTCTTCGCCACCGTTCAAAGTGACATAAACATAAATGCCCTGCCCCTTGATGTCGTGCGGCACGCCCACCACCGCTGCTTCAGCAACTTTCGGGTGAGCAACCATCGCGCTTTCGATCTCGGCAGTACCCATGCGGTGGCCCGAGACGTTGAGTACGTCATCCACACGACCGGTGATCCAGTAGTAACCATCGGCATCACGACGAGCGCCGTCACCAGTGAAATACATGCCACGGAAGGTCTTGAAGTAAGTATCCACGAAGCGATCATGGTCGCCATATAGCGTACGTGCCTGGCCTGGCCACGAATCGAGAATCACCAGGTTGCCCTCGGCCTCGCCTTCGATGATGTTGCCCAGGTTGTCCACCAGGGCCGGCACCACGCCGAAGAACGGACGTGCCGCAGAACCCGGCTTAAGGCCGTGAGCGCCCGGCAGCGGGCTCATCATGTTGCCGCCGGTTTCGGTCTGCCACCAGGTATCGACGATCGGGCAACGGGACTTGCCAACATTCTTGTAGTACCAATCCCAGGCTTCCGGGTTGATCGGCTCACCCACCGAACCGAGCAGGCGCAGACTGCTGCCATCGGCGCCTTCTACAGCGGCAGTGCCCGAGGCCATCATCGCGCGGATCGCGGTCGGCGCGGTGTAGAGGATATTGACCTTGTGCTTGTCGACGATCTTCGCCACCCGGGTGATGTCCGGATAGTTCGGCACGCCTTCGAACAGCAGCGTGGTCGCGCCGTTGGCCAGCGGGCCGTAGACGATGTAACTGTGGCCGGTGACCCAGCCGACGTCGGCGGTGCACCAGAAAATTTCGCCCGGACGGTAGTCGAACACTCGCTCATGGGTCATGGCCGCGTACAACAGATAGCCGCCCGTGGTGTGCTGCACGCCCTTCGGCTTGCCGGTGGAACCGGAGGTGTACAGGATGAACAGCGCTTCTTCGGCGCCCATCTCTTTCGGCGCGCAAACGCTGCCGGCCACCTTCATCAGATCTTCGTACCAGATGTCGCGGTGCTGGTTCCACTTGATGTCGCCACCGGTGCGCTTGCACACGATGACTTTCTGGATGCTGCTGGTTTCCGGGTTGGTCAGCGCGTCGTCGACATTGGTCTTGAGCGGGATCTTCTTGCCGGCACGAATGCCTTCGTCGGCGGTGATCACCACTTTCGAGCGGCAGTCGATGATGCGGCCAGCCAAGGCTTCCGGCGAGAAACCGCCGAACACCACCGAGTGAATCGCGCCGATCCGGGTGCAAGCCAACATGGCGACCACGGCTTCGGGGATCATCGGCATATAGATAGTCACCACGTCGCCGCGGTGCACATCCTGGCCACGCAGCGCATTGGCGAACTTGCAGACTTGTTCATGCAGTTCGCGGTAAGTGATGTTGCGGCTTTCGGAAGGGTCATCCCCTTCCCAAATAATTGCGGTTTGATCGCCGCGCTCGGCCAGATGACGGTCGAGGCAGTTGTAGGAAACGTTCAGGGTACCGTCGGCGAACCATTTGATGTCGACATGGTGATCGTCGAAGGAAGTCTGCTTCACCGTGGTGAAAGGCTTGATCCAGTCGAGGCGCTTGGCCTGCTCGCGCCAGAAACCGTCTGGGTTGACGACCGACTGCTGGTACATGGCCTTGTAGGTCGCCTCGTCAGTCAGCGTATTGGCCAGAACCTCGGGACGAACGGGATACAGAGAAGCCGCACTCATCTTTCTTACCTCGGTGGAATAGTTGTTTTTGTATAGCCTCGTTTTAGCCGGGCCGCGCCTATAGAACCATTCGACGATGGTAGTAACAAGCCCATACAAATTGCCCTGAATAGCTCTATCCCGCCCCCCGCCTCTCCGTTTTTTTGTAGGAGCAAGCTTGCTCGCGATGGTCGTCAACGATAACGCGCCCAACCTGACACCCTGCGGCGCCCTCCGGTTTCTCGCGAGCAAGCTCGCTCCTACAGTGAGGTTGATCGTTCCCGCGTAGCGCGTTGGAACGATCAACAGAAGAGATTATCCAGGGATTGTTACAAGATCTGTCAAAGGTGTTTATCAAAAGCACATCTATATGAACGTATCCCCCACGCCTAAAATCTGCCTCGCCAACCCGGCAACCTGAGTTAACCCAGATACAGCCCCCACGAAGGCAGTTAACCCAAAACCAAGTAATGCAGTTCCACACGCAACCCCAAAAAGGTTGCGTGACCCCATTCGACCTTAAGAAGGTAAAAATCAGATGAAAGCTTTATTGGTTCTGGCCCTCAGCAGCCTGTGCTTGACCGCCATGGCAGACGAGGTCCCGACTGATGTCGCGCAGCAACAACCGGCAGTTGAGGATTACACTTACTCAATGCACCTGGACATCGCCAAAGTTGTTTCCATGAGCGAAGCTCCCAATGTTTGCGAAGTTGTCCCGATGAAAATGGAATACGACGACTCCAAAGGTCAACGCCACATTCTGCGCTACAGCGTCATGGGTAACGGCTGCTCCAGCGGCTGATCAGACTGCACCGAATCGAGCTGTTTCAGCGCAACGTTGAAGGTCGATTTCAGCCCGGCTTCGGTCGGGCTCAGTTGTGTCTGGAGTCGTCGAAAAACGATTCGAAACACAAGATGTAGTGAAAAAAGCCTTTTTTTGATCATTTCTTGAACAAAACTGATTTCAAGCGATTTTTGCGAAAAAAAATCTGCACCCGCCAAAGCCCTATATTCCCTAGCTCCAACCGAAAAACCTCCCTCCTCGACCGCTCCATGCGCGGATTCGCCCCACCACGACCGCAAAAATTTCCATATAATGCCGGCTTAAACGGGCCTGCAATATTCCCTTACAGGGATGACAGCCAGTCTGAAGCCCACGCCGAAGTCCTCATCGATTTCTGCGCCCGTCAAAGGCTCTCGGACCCCGTACAAAATTATGTTTATTTGCCTGCGTGTACCGCTGCAAAAAACGCTATCCAATGCGGCCAGTACGGTCGTGTGAAAACCAGACCATCATTTTCACACGGGTAAACTGGCCCTCACGCAGGAGACGACACGTCATGCTGAGCTGGGACGAATTCGACAAAGAAGACACGGAAGTAGTGACCAAGAGCGCCAACGCCGGCCACGCCACCGAAGCCAATATGGACCGTCTCGACAGCGCCGGCGGTGCCGCCGCCCTGGAAGCCCGCGCCGTGACTGCCTCTGACTCCGTCGCCGTCGCCCGCGCCAAGGCAGCTCTCGACTCCCTCGACGTCGCCGAAGGCCTCGCCGAACTCGAAGGCGCCTCCGCCCGTGTCGCCGTTGACGAAAAGCGCATGATCAACTGCCGCGCCGACCTCAACCAACTCGTGCCATTCAAGTACGACTGGGCCTGGCAGAAATACCTCGACGGCTGCGCAAACCACTGGATGCCGCAAGAAGTCAACATGACCGCCGACATCGCCCTCTGGAAAAACCCGGAAGGCCTGACCGACGACGAGCGCCGCATCGTCATGCGCAACCTCGGCTTCTTCTCCACCGCCGACTCCCTGGTTGCCAACAACCTGGTCCTGGCCGTGTACCGCCTGATCACCAACCCGGAATGCCGCCAGTACATCCTGCGCCAGGCCTTCGAAGAGGCGATCCACACCCACGCCTACCAGTACTGCATCGAATCGCTGGCCATGGATGAAGGCGAAATCTTCAACATGTACCACGAGATCCCATCGGTCGCGAAAAAAGCCACCTGGGGCCTGAAATACACCCGCTCGATCTCCGATCCGAAGTTCGAAACCGGCACCGTCGAAACCGACAAAGAACTGCTGCGCAACCTGATCGCCTACTACTGCGTTCTGGAAGGCATCTTCTTCTACTGCGGCTTCACCCAAATCCTCTCCATGGGCCGCCGCAACAAAATGACCGGCGTCGCCGAGCAGTTCCAATACATCCTGCGCGACGAATCCATGCACCTGAACTTCGGCATAGACGTGATCAACCAGATCAAAATCGAAAACCCGCATTTGTGGGATGCCGAAATGAAGGAAGAAGCGAGCCAGATGATTCTGCAGG
This sequence comes from Pseudomonas sp. ERMR1:02, assembly GCF_002277815.1. Taxonomy (GTDB): domain Bacteria; phylum Pseudomonadota; class Gammaproteobacteria; order Pseudomonadales; family Pseudomonadaceae; genus Aquipseudomonas. The sequence goes on along the minus strand of NZ_NKJI01000003.1, from coordinate 323,741 downwards.
GGACTCAGCTGGAGATTGAATACGCACGGGATACCATGCCTCGTGGGGTGTTGGGTATGAATGCGGCGATGATGGAGGATTATCTGAAGTTCATTGCTAACCGTCGGTTGTCGCAGATCGGTTTGAAAGAGGAATACCCAGGGACCACTAACCCGTTCCCTTGGATGAGCGAGATTATGGACTTGAAGAAAGAGAAGAATTTCTTTGAGACGAGGGTTATTGAGTATCAGACTGGTGGGGCTTTGAGCTGGGATTGATAGTCGAAATCAAGCAACTTAAGATTTCTATCAGTATGTAAGATTCAAAAAAGCCTCGACTTTGTCGGGGCTTTTTTTATGCCAAACCTCATAACTTTCTTGCACCTACTCACCTGCGGCTCACTTCGAAAACGCCCATCCTATAGAAACGCAACACGCAAAATGCCATCATACCCAGACGCTTAGAGCGAATACGGCAAATTAGAATATCCAATACTTAACCTGAGTATATTGCTCAGCAAGCAAGCGGGGGTTTGACAGACATGCTGGAGGTAAGATTTTATGACACCTATTATTTTTGCAATATCATAAAAAACATCCTTTACTACCCCGATGATTACCTCAGAATGCTGAATGAATTCTATGGTGATGGACGCATCTATTTTAAAGTAGGAAAATTTTGTAAATTCTCTGCCTTACACGAATTTATTGAATTTATAATTCAAGATGTTTATTACGACCAAGCAGACGATCCTGCCTTAGCCAGAAAGAAGAGCATACTGGAAAACCTTCAAGAACTACCTATTCTTTTGCAACACATGAAACCAAGCATGTTGCCAATTGAGCGCGCACTTGAATACCACAACATGAAACATCAAAGTTTCGAAGCATTCCTCAATAAGCTAGGAAAAGACTTTATCAATAGCGATATTGATGACGTCTATGAATTCATCCACGAACTTCGAGAGGATGGTGTCTTTGACCAACTCATCCAGCACATCGCAAAAGAAGTGTTTCATGTACTATTCCAGAATCGCGAACTAAGCAAAATCTTCAATATTATGATGGCAAATGCTCTGCAGAGGGAAGCTAGCTACGAAGCCGTCCCCAAAGAACTGGAAGAACTCTTTTTAAAGCCTGGCATATTGAAACGCGCAACCATTCCCAAATGGGTCCGCCGTGCAGTTTTCTACCGTGACAGAGGTCGCTGCGTACTTTGCGACAAGGATTTATCCGGCCAAATAAATCTAGAAAATCAAGAAAATTATGATCACATCGTACCGCTAGCCAAACACGGTCTTAATGACATCTCAAATATTCAACTACTTTGCGAAGAATGCAATCAAATTGAAAAGCACGCCGGGGAAGCCGTAACATCCAACAAATACCAGTCGTGGTATAAATACTAACCCCCCAAACTTAGTTGCCGACACGGGAGAAAGAAATGCACTTCATAAAATCAATAAAAATAGCAATAATAAAACCATCTTCGCAAAAGGAGAGTCAAACTTAGCATATAGATAGCAGGATCTTAGCTAGTACCTGCCATGCATGCTACAACCGGGAGCCTATCACTTTTTAGGACTCCCCTTTTAAGCATCAAACTACATACATTTTCGTGTCACTTTATGCGTTTTCAGTCAACCCCACTGGCGATACGCGAATATCACGATAAAGCTCTGGTTCTTTGCCTTGAATTTTTTTACACACCACGGCGTAAACAACCGAGGCAATTTTATTTGCCAATAACGGCGGCACTGCATTTCCGACCTGATGAAACTGCTGTGTTCGATTACCTTGAAAAAAGTAATTATCAGGAAAAGTCTGAAGGCGCGCAGCCTCTCTTACTGTCAAGCTCCGACATTGTTTAGGGTCATAATGGATAAAATAGTGACCATCCTTAGATATATGACTAGTGACAGTCGTTGCAGGCACCCCTCTAGTTGAACTCTGAAACGATCACTAAACTTGCCACTTTCCCAGTTCTTATGAGCAGGTGCAAGACCTGATAGGCTAAACTGTTGATGCCCTTTCGGAGAGGTTTTATAGGCCCGAGCATAAACACTAGCAAACATGTATCTACGCAAATCTGAAGACATGTGCCCACGAGCATCGTGATTCAGCCAATACTTTAGATTATCATCGCGATACCATCGGTCCAGATTTTTATCGCCAGTTCTTCCATCTCCCTTACGGCGGGCTACTCGAAGCGCCCCAACATCTAAAGAGGTTGAAAAAAGTGCATCACGCGCAATTTTCATCGCAGCATCAAGTTTCGGCTCTACTCTGCCGTCAACTTCAGATCTCAGCTGATCGAGTTGGTTTGCAACTTCTGTATACCAAGCTTCGCTGTCATCACGCTGCTTGGTCAGTCGGCTTCGCAGCTCAGGGAGATCATCTAGAACCTGCTTCGTGCTGACCCGTCCATTAATCTCGGGAACGCATCCGTACTCGGGGATGTTCCCCGCATCATCCAAGGCGATACCTATTAAGATTACCCGATGCCTAGCTTGGGGAATGCCATGCTCCTCAGATTTAATTATAAAGCCACGAGAATCCACCTTATTAACATCGTCACCAGGACCAAAGGACTGACCAGTCACGAGAGAACAAATACGATACTTTCTACCTGATACAGGGTCACCAAGAGCCTTGTTAGGATCAGTAAGGTCCTGCAATATTTGCGTGAATATACTTTTCCCGGCAATTTTCGAAGATAGGATGCCCTTTACATTTTCCATCACGAAAACTGCAGGTTTTCTTTCTTTGATGATTCGCAGATATTCTTTGTAGAGGAAATGGCGATGATCATTTTCTGCACTGTAATCGGCTTTTCCCAGATTTCTTGATCGACCTACGATTGAATAGGCTTGACAGGGAGGACCACCAATCAGGACCCAAGGTCGATCTTCGAGTCGATCGTCGAGAATCTTATCGAGTTCTACGTCACCTTTTTCCGACCCCAAAGTGATGCACCTAGCCTCTTGTTCAGCCTCAAACCACAGGGGTTTGCTTAAATTACTGAAAGGAGTCTCGCTAAGGCCGTTGCAAAAATCGTAGTAATCGCAAAGCCGATCAGGCTGCTTCAGCTTCAGCAACCTATAGAACGCTCTAAGCTTTAGCGTCTCCCGAGCAATAGGGTCCATTTCGGCTGAGACCACGATTTCGAACCGAGCTCCATCACCCGAGGAGGCAAACCCCTCGCCAAGCCCTCCTGGACCCGCAAAAAGATCGACTATCTGGATTGGCTTCGAAAGCTCAGTGCTGCAATCGGTAGCTGTATCTCGGCCTAACGGCAAATTCATCTGGGGCTCAGTCATGGACATAGTCAGTAAAGAAGTCAGATCTCGAATGATGGCCGCTATTCGCGGCAGCGATACATCTCCCGAGATGAAGGTACGGAAGCTTCTGCATCGGCATGGCTTCAGGTATCGATTGCATTCTCGGAAGCTTCCTGGTCGACCAGACGTAGTGCTTCCTCGCTACAACGTCTGCATTTTTGTTCATGGGTGCTTCTGGCACAGACACCCTGGATGTCGCTACGCCACAACCCCTCGGACCCGTGAAGAATTCTGGCGATTGAAATTCGACCAGAACGTGAAACGCGACCTTAGGAACAAAACCGAACTGCTACAGGAGGGTTGGCGCGTCTTCGAGCTTTGGGAGTGTGGTATCCGCGGGCCTGAATCAGAATTGAACTGGCTTCTGGAAGCCGTCCCGGATTGTAATCAAAAATACGTTTCCTGGCCCAACTTTCCTGTGCCGGTTAGCTGATGATCTGTCATAGCAGATAACTGATTTCTTCTAGCTCAGCGCTGCAGGCTACACCTCGCCATCATGAAAATACGTTGTGTATTCGTCCCTCCACGCGGATTAGCAGGTGCAGAAATACTTGCGCTTCGTGATGAAAATTTTTGTAAGGAGTGCCTCCAAAAAGTCAAAGCACTGTGCTTGAACCAGTTTCGCAACGACTCATCATCGACCGGACTAAATAGAGTCATGCTGGGTCCATACGCACCACCACTGTCTATTAATATGCATTTCATACTCTTAATCGCCGCAATCACTCAAGCATGACTCGTTCCGTTGAACGGATTGAGAATGTCTCGGGCAGGATCACTAGCCAAGGCAATGCGCCAGCTGCCAGTTTTCAGCCAGTCGGAGTGAATGATCACGCCTTCAAAAAAGCCATCCATTTTGCATGCCTACCGGCGCTATGCCACTATTCATGCGCAAAATCTGCGACGCCGTTAGGCGTCTTGCCCCCCGAATTGCACGAGAGTAGGGAAGCCAATGTCTAATATCAGTATTGACCCAGCGTACGATCTTTGCAGAACCTTCATTGAAAGGTGGCGCCAGAGAGGCAAAAGCTGGGAAGAGCTTCCCTCTCTTGGAAAGACGCCAGAAGACCTAAACAATTGGTTCCTTGAGCAGGAGGAGCTGCAGGGGTGGCCCTCGTTGGGAAGCAGCCCTGAAGAAAGAGCACTGCGTTGGCGTGAAATCATCAACGCGAAACAGCTTGCCGAACAGAGATCTCTTGTCGCTACCCGTCCGCTAGTAGTTGTAGGTGCCGAAGAGGCAGAGCCAGACGTGCAGGTTCCCAGCGACCCACACAGTGCATGGCAGCTTTACCGAGCGCACTTGCACAAGCAGGATTGGAACGAAACGTCAGTTCAGAATATCGAAACAGCAGCCCTTAGAGTTCTTCGCTATCTTCGCACCGACACCAGCAGTCGGGGCCCAGTGAAGGGCTTAGTAGTAGGTCATGTGCAGTCCGGGAAAACGGCAAACATGGCTGGCCTAATTTCCATGGCTGCCGACCATCGCTGGAACCTGTTCGTCGTATTGACCGGAACCTTAGAGAACTTGCGTATCCAGACACGCGAGCGCTTGATCAAAGATCTCTTTCTCCCCGGTAATCTGAACTGGAAATCGATTGATCACCCTTCCAAGGACAGCCCGTACGGCAACAGGGCGGAAAATATGCAGTTCGAGCCTGGACGACCTGATCGGCATATGATCGTTTGCCTGAAGAATCCTTCTCGCTTAAAGCATCTTATCGAGTGGATCGAAGCTCATAAGGTCGCGATGAAGCAGATGCGGCTTGTAATCATCGATGACGAAGCCGATCAGGCAGGCATCAATACCGGGCAAGTGTCGAAGGAAGAGCGCTCGAAGATTAACAAGCTCATTCTTCGACTCGTCAACCTGCCTCTGCAGAGCGTCAACTACGTTGCTTACACCGCGACCCCTGCAGCAAATTTCCTAAATGAAGGGCCTGGGAAGACGTTATATCCTGAGGATTTTATCGTAGCCCTTGAGCAGTCAAATGAACATTTCGGCCCCGTGCAGATTTTTGGCCATCTTGAAGCGGGGCGAGATCCACTTGGCATTGTTCTCGATGTGCCGAAGGATGACTTGGGAAAAATAGATGAGCTACACCATGGAAAAAAGACAGAGTTACCCGCTACGCTCGAGCGAAGCTTGCTGTGGTTCCTCTGCTGTGTTGCCACAATACGCGTAAGTGGAGCCCGAAAACCTGTCAGTATGCTTGTGCACACCAGTTCCAAGCAGCTGCACCATACAAATATGGAGCGCGCGGTGCGGGGGTTCCTTGATATCTGCGCACAGACCTGCAATGTCGATGAAGCTCGTTTCCGGTCAGAATGTTCGTTGCTATGGAATTCCGTAACTTCAGATCTAGACAGACTGGATTTCTCGGAACGTTTTCGTGGCTATGGTCGGCTTGACACGATCAATGAGCTTCCAGATTTCAATACTATTTTTCCTGAAATCAAGGCCCTGCTGCTGAAAATTACAGCGATTGAGCTCGACGATCAGCAGGAGCGGACTTACCACAAAGGAATTCATATCTGCGTAGATAACTGCGCAAATAACGGTATAAATGACGAAAATGAAGTCCGGCGGCTTTTTTATCCGGACGCATCAGATCAACTTGACTTCGCTTCAGCATTCATTGTGATTGGGGGTGGCACCCTTTCCCGAGGGTTAACCATTGAAAACCTAGTCAGCACATTTTTCCTGCGCGCCTCTGCTCAAGCCGATTCACTGATGCAAATGGGACGATGGTTCGGATATCGACGAGGCTATGAGCTCTTGCCTAGGATATGGATGCCTTGTGAAACCAGAGAACGGTACGAGTTCATGACGATCGCTGAGGAAGATTTACGCGACGATCTAGAGCGATTCATGCACGGAGGATCCCGACCTTCCGAGTTCGGCCCAAGGGTACGCGTGCATCCTCGTATGGCCTGGCTCAGACCAACCGCTCCAAATAAGATGCAGAAAACCGTCACGGCGGACTTCGACTTTTCCGGCATAAACCGCCAAACGACTCTCTTTCACGACGGAGACCATGCAGAGAAAATATTGAACAAAAATCGTCTCCTTACTGAAGCCTTTCTTAGGGATCGCAACAAGGACGGCGAAAGAGGTAACGGCAACAGTCTTGTCTGGCGGAATGTGCCTGTCGCGGAAGTGGCGGGGTTCTTGAGTAGTTTCGAGTTCCACTCTGGCAACCAGTTTTTTTCGGACATCACCCCCTTTTTAAAGTGGCTCGAGCAACATGAAGCTGATGCGGGGTACAACTATTGGAACGTAGTTGTGGCCGGGAACTCCGGTAAGAAAAGGTCTTGGGAGCTACCGGGAGGGGTAATAGGACTGGTTAACCGAAGCCGAATCGTCACGGCCCGTTCGGATGATGGGGTGTCCATCGGTGCTTTGCGCGACCCGAGAGATCTGCTAGCTGATGCCAAGCTTCCTGATGGATTTAAGGCTTCAGATTCAAATTTCGATAATGGTGAGATCGACAGGATGCGAGCCTCAGGCGGGGTAGGAGGTATTCCGCAGCTCCTTTTCTATTTGATCGACAGCGTCAGTGAGTATTCTCGGGACGTATCCTCTTTGAAATCAAATAGTAGGCGCCGCGACTCTCTCAACGCTGCGTCGGACATCGTAGGCGTCAGTTTGTGGCTACCAGGCGGTGAAAAGAAAAAGCGGACCTATGCAACGCATCTCACGGTAAAAATTCCTCCGTCGCTTGTCAGCACAGAAGACGATTTGGACGATACCGGAGCTGAGGTATAACCAATGAAATACTATGGTTTGCCATTACAACCCATGCAGGAGTCGGGGGCTTTTTTACTCCGCGCAATGCAGAACGAAGAAATGCCCCGTCTGGACCTCCTTATCCGAGAGTCTGTGCAGAACGCTCTGGACGCTGGACGCGCTAGAGCCTCTAACGCGCCAGTACAAGTAGATTTCAACCTGCGTGAATCGTCCACCCAAGCTATTGCATCGGTCTTTGGCGAAGGTATCGATGTGTCGGCTATATATGATCGATATGCCGACAAAGAGACGATGCTCGAAATCCGCGATTCGATGACGGAGGGTTTGACAGGGCCGCTGACTTTTGGCTCGGTTGAAGGTGATGCACCTCACGGCAATTTATTGAAGCTCGTATTCGAAATTGGTCGAACTCGACGAGATAATGCGGCCGGCGGATCTTGGGGACTTGGAAAAACCTGCTATTTCCAGATGGGCTCGGGCCTTGTTATCTACTACAGCCGCATCAGGTCCGGCGAAGGTTTTGAAGAACGCCTTGTAGCTAGTCTGGTTGAGGACGAAACACGGACTGATCGACTTCAGCAGGCAAGTCGAACTGGAATAGCATGGTGGGGGCAGAAGAAGAGTTGCGTCCCGTCACCTCGCCAGAGCAAATCCATCTAGTTCTCGAAAAGCTCGGTGTTGAACCCTTTATTGGAGATATAACGGGTACATCAATCCTCATCCCCTTTCTCCGGAAAGATCTGATCCCTGCGTTTGACAAAGAAAATGGACCGCGACCTTGGTGGTACCAAAACTACGAGACATACATTCGCATTGCCTTGCAGCGCTGGTTTTGTGCCCGCATCGATAACCCGGCTTTTATAGGAGGGTCATATCTTGCCGCGAGGGTCAATGGTCAGGCTATTTATCAACGCCAGATGCTCCCCGTTTTTCGCGCAACTCAATCCCTCTATAACCGCGCTGTGTCCGAAAATGTTCCAATCAACGATTATTTCTCCCAGCAGGGGGTTCAGTCAGAAAATATAATTCGCAAGCATATTTTTTTGCGCAATGAGTTCCTCGATGGTGGATCTGCCGGCCTACTAGTTGCAGCACTACTTACGGCGGAGCAACTGGGCATGGGAGCGCCCCACAACAATCTAAGCCCTGGTTTATGTGTATTCGGCCACTGTGAAACTGCGGCTCCGTATCGCCCTATCGTGACTTTTATGCGAAAACCTGGAATGAGTATCTGCTGGGATGACAGTACAGAAAGTCGAGGTTGGGCTGGAGGTTTCTCGGGTTCACCAGACGGGTCGCATATGATTGCTCTCTTTGTTCCTCAGCCTGACAGACTTTTACAGCCTTCGGACCAGCGTGGCTACGCTAGATCTGCCCAGCATTTAGAAGGATATTTGCGCAGCTGTGAACGAGCCGACCATGCTGCATGGGTCGATATAAGTGGCATGCGAATCGTCGAAAAAATCCGTACCGCATGTGGCAAGACTCTCAGAGACTTCGGTCTGCGCCCTCCTGCAAATTCAACGGTAAAGCCATCGATTCGCATGGCCCGGAATCTTGCCGACCTTCTACTTCCGGCGCGAGGGTTCGGTTCAGATGGCAGGGGTGGTAAAGCGGCGCCTTCATTAAAGCACTTCGACACAGAGAGTGGTCCGCGTCGCGTCTCTCTGGCAGGACCGGTACTTGAAATTCAAGATGTCGCATATGTCGCAGACGGCCTGTCGATCGGTTGGACTCTCCTTTGGGGTTCCGAAGATTCGAAGTCACCAAGGGAAATTTTTGTTGAAGTAGATTCAGAGGCAGGCCCTATTTCAGCAGACGCATGGGCCGAAAGTGGTCTGGGTCAATTTCCATTCCATCTTTTGACAGGCAGTCTGGCCGCCGTTGATCAAGGGACAGCCAAGCTGGGGGGAAACGTCACGGAAAAGAGCACGAATAAGCTGCTCATTTACGCCAACCTGTCCGAACAACCCTCTAATGTGAAAGGCCATCTCATGATGAAGGTCGTCACCGTTGCAGGGAAAACGCTACGGCCGATCTTTGGCGTAAGAGCATCGAAAAAAGCGGGGAGTGGATTGTGAGCAGCCCCTTGGCGCTTTACCGAACACTACCTGCCAACTTGCCTGAAGACTTCTGCCTCAGCACCCGTTATGGATTCACATCCAGCAGCGGGGAAGATCCTGGCGCAAAAGCGATTTCCGAAAATCAATATACGCTTGGCACAGACAGTGACTGGAGTGCTGACACCCACGACCTAGTTGTTCGCTGCTCCATATCAAAAACTCGATTACTACAGCAACTGTTTGAAGACGGAGGTCTTGCCGCAAGCGATGGAGAGTTGCTCCTAGCCTTAGAATGGACTTCGGCAGACTCCTGCTGGCGTACGCTTAGTCAGCCATTTTTATTGACAAAGCAGAATTTTCTCTCTGGTGAGGATACAGCCGAGCTTATCCTTCATTTGCCCGCGAGTAGTATACGAGGAAATGGACTGGTAACGGTCCAGCTGCTTCTGGGTCATCCCGGTAGCAACGATATTTTAGTTGGACTCGCCAACCAGCGCGGCTGTCGTCTAGGGCCGCTGACTCTGCCGATTGAAATCGTCATTGATGGGGATGGCTCATTGTTCCCGGTTCAGGAAGAAGCTTTAGGTGCAGAAGGCGCCCTCTGGGAGATGAGAGCCACGTGGAGTGACCCGAGAGATGAACCGTTTTCCAGCGGTTACGTAGCTCTGATATTGAACAGAGATCACGAGCTTTTCGACCAATTGCGAGAGCGCCGTACTGAACCGAATCGACAGAGCCCGCTGATGAGACAAGTTGTATCGTCTTGGATTGCACTTGTTATTCATCAGGTCAAAATCGACTTGGGGTCTGACTTCGACTCCATTCTGAATCATTATGGGCAGTCAGACGATTTTGCGAGTATCGCGGATGCTGTTGCTGCTTTCATTCGCCTAGGTGAATTGGATACCGGCTCCCTTAGCTCCCTTTTTGCAACGACACAATGCTGGTTCGACCGCCGGATCCGTGAAACGGGGATTTCTAAATGACCTTCCCTACGCTGAACTTGACTCTGTCTCGACGTCGTTATGAAGAAATGGTGGTAAACAATGAGTTTCTTCCGACTGGGTTGACGGCCGAACAGCAACGACTTCGAGGTTTGCTTTTGGCGGAAATACCCTTCTACAAGGATGGCAGAGATAAGAAGTTGGGAGCCGGCCTTTACGACATTGAAGTTGGGAATATCCTCTACAGAATTCTTGCTTCAGAAGGCATGAGTTTGCGCACAGCTGCGGACGATGGCTTCTGGCGATTCCTCTCCCTGAAACTAGTTCCTGACTTAGTGAAAAGCCGATGGGAAAATGGCTCTGCGGTTCGTTACTGGCAGGGCCGTAGCCGCATCTGGCTTCGAGCCACCTGGTGGACTGTGCACCTCACGTGGCAAGGGACAGAAGAGGCGACCAAGGCTGTTCTCAAAACCGTAACCACCGATACAGTGGTGCAGTTAGTGGAACGACCAGGTAGATCCGGTTTCAGAGTCGAACTCACACGCTCACTCTTCATGGAGCGCTATTTGCGGAAACCATCTCAGGATCAGTTTCGCGCAGTGATGAAACTGAACACCGCCAAGGTACTGGTTGTTGAACCTTCCTGCTGCGAGGGAGGTTTGGAGGGCTACGCTAAAGCGTTATTTAACGAGGCAGGTTGCCTTGATACCAGACTCCAACTTAAAACGGAGAAATAGATGGATCTACTTAGTGAGATACGCCAAGGCTTCGCTAACCTAGATCACAGCGGACGGATGCTGCCTATCGAAGCTTTACCCGACACCTGTCCGGCATGGATTTTTAGAGAAGGGGGAGTTTTTGGAGTAGCAATCGAGTTGCATGTCGACATAAGCTTATCCGAAGGATTCGCCGGGGCTCACCTAAGAACAGTCGAACGCCTTGTGGAGGGCCAAGTTAGACGTTTCCTAAGGCTCGAATCTTCAACCGAATGGTTGCGAAATGAATTCGGAGTTATCTGCGAGCATATGGTTGCGGCAGGTAAGGAAAATGTGACAAGACAGGAGTTAGTTGGAGATCCTTTGTCATGGTGGGAACGCTGGCGGCACCTGATGGGAAACGCGCTGGTAAACCGCAGCAGTTACGACACGCTGGCCGAGCTGCTTGCAATAGAAAAACTGATTGATCAAGGCTTGAACTTCGACTGGCGCGGACCTTTCGGCGGCGCAGTCGACATACATACGGACGCCGCGGGTTATGAGGTGAAGTCGACGATCAGCCGTTACGACACGCGTATCCACGTATCAGGACAATTCCAGCTCGCGCTTTCCTCTGGAAAACCTTTAAATTTGCTCCATTACCGTTTTGAGCCTGCTACTTCGGGAGATTCGATTGATGCGGTATGCAAACGTCTGATCGACGCAGGGGTTTCGAAGAAGTTGCTAGAGGATGCGCTATTGCGTTGCGGACTCGAGGCAGGTTGCTCTGCACGAAAGGAGTCTTTCAACGTTCTAGAGGCGCTGCTCTTCCATGTAAACGCGGATTTTCCCAAAATTACGCCTGATAGTTTTCTCGCAGGAGTTCTCCCTGCGGGGGTAGTACACGTAGAGTACCAAGTGGACCTGTCTGGGTTGGCCCATCAGCAATTCTGATGCAATGGGGCGGGCAAAATGCCAAAAGCGAAATCAAACAGCCCGCATTAAGACATTCTCATATCTACATTCAGATATGAGAATGTCACTCTGCTTTAACTGGCGTCCAGCCGAGCACCTGTAGGATTACTCAAAAATATACATCCACGGCTGTCTTAATCGAACTCAATATAACCCTCTGGCTGGAGCCAAAGCTCAGAACATAGTCGATAGTGAAGTGCCTCGAGCGTTTGGCTCCGGACACCAAAAAGTATTTCCAATTTCCACAGAGACAATGATAGGCCGATCGCAGCGTGTGTCGGCAATTCGTCCCCCTTTACCGTAACCTCAAACGTACCTCGTTAAATTTAAACTTACTGCAAAAAAAATGATGAACGTTTTTGAAGGGTTGACCGACCGTCATTGAACCCCTAGGCTCTTAATTCGGCGCCTAAGAAACGCCTCAACCAGAGCGGTCCTCCGCACCCGACAGTCATGCGGCTTTTTTTCGCCTGCGGTTTCTTTACGCCTGCGAGAAAATCCCCGTTATGTCGGGAGTGGGCGAATACAAGACCCGAAAGGGGAATATGTCCGGCCCGTCTCTGGTGGGTTTCTTAGCTCCCGACACCCTTAACGAATGCCCTAAGAAAGCAGCCAGAGGTAAAGGAAATGCCTGACTATCGAACCTTCACGATGAAGGTGACTCGCCGTTCCCGCCGTTCGAATCCCGTGCTTCCGCTCTTGGAGGTACGCCATGCCTGAGCCACTTGTACCGACTCTGTTCATTCGCCATAGAACTCACCTGCATGCACTTTTGGTGGAGAACCAACCCTGGTTCTGCGCCCATGAGCTGGGTCGTTTGATGGGTGAGTTTCTTGACGAGCGCATGCTGCGCAAGCTCGACGCTGATCAATGGCAGATGATGTTTATCGAGACCTACGGCACAGCCGAAGAACGCTTGGTGGTGAGTGAATCCGGTGTGTACGCGCTGTTGATCTATCACTACTGCCCCGAGTATCGACAACTTCGTGAGTGGCTGACGCGTCAGGTGGTGCCTGCCTTGCGTGATGCCCGACCGTTGCGGTCCATCGAGCGTCCGACGTTGAGTGTGCTGAGTTGGCCGCAGATGTCACTCAGCATGCTGCACTGGCAGGATGAGCCGTGGATTCGGTTGCGGGATATGCCGTGTTTGCTGGCGGGTGATCAGTTCAATCGGCGTGAATCGTGGTGGCGGAAGGTGTCGCGATTGATGCGCGGATTCTGATTTCGTCCACATAAAAATCCGCTGTTTGATTTTCAGGCAGCGGATTTTTTATGTTGGCATTCGCCAATCCGCGCAGCGCGGTTTACCTGATGTACCGCGAATGCTCGTTTTGGGGCCACTACGTGACCCAGCGGGAGCAAGCTCCCTCGCCACAGGTTGGTGGTCGGCTTGAGAGGGGCGGTGAGTTTGGGAATCGCGAGCAGGCTCGCACACACGGGGATCTGCGGCGGGTTTGGAAACATCAGTATCCCGCCCCCTCATAACCTTGCCGAAACCACCCGTACACCATACTGAGGAATAATCCCGTCCGCTGTGACCAACTCCAGCCCTTCCGCCTGAGCCTGGGCAATCAACATCCGATCAAACGGATCGCGATGAATCTCCGGTAACTTGCCCGCTTGCTGTCCATGGAATAGCGAAATCGGCAGTTTGGTAAAACCCTCGTCCTCAACCAGCGCCTCTAGATCCTCTGGAGCCTCTAGCATTCCTTTCGCCTGCTTGATCGATATCTCCCAGATCGAAGCGGCGCTCACCAGGACCTGATTACGTGGCTCCCCAATCATTTGTCGAGCAACTACGCCTAGCGCAGGATCATCGGACAACCACCAAAGAAACGCATGAGTATCCAATAACAAGCGCCTCATAGGCTGCCCTCAAATCCATCAATGATGTCCTCGGGGTCTTGTCGAAATCCGCAGACATCCGAATCTTCCCTTCAAACGCCCAGGCTTGCGCACCCGAGGTGTATCGACATGAGGCAACAGATCCAGGTAAGGCTTGCCGGCCTTGGCAATCACAACCTTGTCGCCGTGCCATGCACGTTCTGCAAGTTGGGAGAGTTGGGATTTTGCTTCGTGCATGTTTACTTGCACCAGTTCATTCATATGGCACCTCGATAGAGTTAGCTAAGCTAGACTAAGCTGGTGATTTTCTGAAGGCAAGGTATCGAGCTGACCGTCTGTCAGGCAGATCCTCCGCATTGCAGAACAGACAACGCGCTCACGCCTGTAAAAGCGGCGAGTCGCAAAAGCACTTCGCTGCCATCCTGAGAAACAGCGACAACTCCTAGCGTCATTCGAGACACATCCTACAGCCACGACTTATCCGGTTCGTTAACGTCGCGCAGCCCTTTCCAAGGGCTACCGAAGGACGAACACACAAGGACAGTCAGTGGCTGACACTACGGGCATCAAGGTTAGAAACAAACCGACGGGAGACGGGCATCACGTCACCTACCGCGTTATGTCGGCCACTGAACTGGTCGAGCGGGAAGCCAGACAAAAAGTTTGGGACGACATGCTTGCAAGGCAAGACGCCTTCGAACGCAGCCGTAAAGTCGTCGAGGAAAAGCAGAAAACACCTCCAGCCGGTTGCGTCTTCGCCAAGTCCTGCAAGCTGCCGGACGCAATCATCAACTACTCCAATGCTTCGGGAATGGTGCCGACCGACAGCCTTGAGGACTACGGCGAGATCGCCTGGCTCGGTGCTCGTGAGGTTGACGATGTTGGGCTGCTGAATCTGCAAACGATCAGTGGCTCCACCCTTTCGCTTGGCCTCGGCAACTTGCACTTCGCGCTCCAGCGCTCGTCGTCCCGGTCATAGGCGCGGCGGCTGCACTCGGCGCTGCAGCAACGGCTGCATTGGCCGGCGTGGTCGCGGTGTTCTGGACACCCAGCCTCGGCGACAGCGCCATCTACTCCGAAGACCAACTGCGCGCTCTTACACAGGCTCGCACCCGCGTGCGCCTACAAGTCGAACAACAGGCTGACGGCAGTCTCAAAGGCTACGGCTTCTACACCGGCAAGAACCGTGACTGGGAAATGGTCGATGTGGTGCAGATCGCTTCGCGCGGCAGCGAATATGTCGCTGACCTCGGCGAAGGTATCGAACTGATCTGGACCCCTGCCGTCGACGGCTCCGACATCCTCGGCATCCCCAAACTGGAAGCCGCCCCGCAAGCACCGCACATCTGGGTTTACCCGCCCACGAAACAGGCTGACGCCATCATCGTGAATCCCATCTATCCGCCTGAGTACAAGGATTTCATTCTTGTGTTTCCGGCGGGTTCGGGCGTGAAGCCGGTTTATATTGTGATGAGTGTTCGCGGCAAAGGCACTGCCGAAGCTGGCCATGCGTACCATCCTGCTCCAGAAACAGAGGACATAACTGCATTCCCCGACTTGAAGAGAGCAAAGAAGAAAACTCCTTACAAGGGCGGTCTCCGGGATCGCTGGATTGATGTAAAGGGTAGAACTATATACGAGTGGGATTTCCTCCACGGTGAACTGGAGGCGTATCGCGCAAGTGACGGTAGCCACCTTGGCTCATTCGATCATAAAACCGGTGAACAACTGGATCCCCCAAAAAAGAATCGAAGCATCAGGAAATATCTATGAGGGCTATATGGGACTGAAAATTAGACTTGAATGGTACGACAAGGAAACTGCGCTTGGCGAAGGAGAAGAGTTGTCGCAAGATTTTGGCGATGATGGCTCTGTGATTGAGGCTCTTGGCATGCCTATCGAAAACAATATGAACAACGGTGGTTTTGACGTTGCCCCTCATTGGGTCAGCACGCTGCAACCCCACTTCCTCCATAGCATTCGAATGTCTTTCTATGATTACCAAGTGGCGTTCATCTATCGTGACAAATGGTAGTTCAGGGAGTGGGACAGCCAACACGGGACAGTCGAATTTTATGCCAAATAAGGAAAGCACTTAGGCGAGTTAAATTCTGAAACGGGGAAACAGACCAAGCCTGCCAAATCTGGTAGAAAAACCTAAAGAAATGAGGGATTACAGCATGCGGCACCTCGTAATAACTGGCTTTTACCCCGATGAGAAGCAGGACGATTCATTGCAGTTCGAACTGGCTGTTAAGGATTACGAACTCAACCAGGCTCTGGCTCAACTGACTGAATCAAAAACCCTCGAAGAATTGGAGCCCGGAGAACTGGAACTTACTGAACATCAGGTCAGACAGGTTGCAGATTTGCTAAAAATTGATTTCCCAGATGGTCTGGAATACTTCATCGGAGCACGCGCAGGCGCCTAAAAAATCCAGCACAAACAAAAACCCCGACCGGTCACCTGATCGGGGTTTTCGTTTATTAATCGTTTCCGATTAGTGCGAAATACGATTTACCTGATGTACCACGTTTTCTGTTTTTGGGGCCGCTTCGCAGCCCAGCGGGAGCAAGCTCCCTCGCCACAGGTTGGTGGTCGGCTTGATGGCTGCGGTGAGTTTGAGAATCGCGAGCAAGCTCGCTCCCACAGGTTTGGTGGGTTGCCATCGATTCGCGGTGTGTTGAAAACAGTGAGTGCAACCCGCCCCGCCTCCCGCTATTAATACCCTTCCCCCTCACGGACCCGCCCCCCGCCATGAAATTCGACCTCGCCTACTGCCTCAGCCTCGACGAAAAGCTGTCGATCTATGACGTGCGCGATCTCAATTTCGACGAGACCATGGCGTTCGATTCCGCCCGGGAGCACTTCCAGTGCCCCAACGATGCCTGTCGTTTGGCGTTCGATGTGGCAAATGGGTTGGGGACGTTCAATGCCAAGAATGTGAATTACGTGCGCACGCCGCATTTCAAGAATTTGCCGAGTACGCGGCATGTAGAGGGTTGTCCTTATGTGAGCCTGAAGGCGCCGGCATCGGGTGTGGAAGTGGATGGGGCGGAAGCGGACGGCGGTCGTGAGGAGCATTTTCCGTCGGAGTTGTTGCTGGCCCGACGTCAGTATGTGCGCAAGCCACGCAGCCCGGCGGTGGTGGCGGACGTTGCGAGGGATGAGGCGATAACGACTTTAGTGGACAGTAACGTCGAGCATCCGGCCCAGGAATCGACACCGGACAAGACTCGAATTTTCGCCCATCCGGTGGAGTGTTTTGTCTCGAATTTCGAGGACAAGGAGTTGCTAAAGCGCATGCCGCTGAAGATCGGTGAGCACGCGGCAACCTACGGGGCGTTTTTCAAGAGGATCGAGTATCTGCAGGACAACAAGGGGCTGATTTATTGGGGCAGGATCAAGGAGATCAAAGACTACACCCAGAGTTTTCGTATCGATTTCGAGAAGAAGGTCTGGTTCGAGAAGAAGCCGTATTCAGTCAATGTTTACCTGAGCAAGAAGCTGATCGACACCTACCGCAAGCGCAAGGCGTTTTTGGAAGAGATCAAGCATGCCATCGAGAGTGGGCGGGAGTTGTATTGCTTTTTTTATGGTGTTCAGCCTGAGTTGAAGCAGGTGCCGAGCAAAAAAAACCCCGAGCAGACGTTCGGGGTGTTCAGTGCCAATATTGAGAATCTGGATCACTTTATTGTGCGGGAGGCGCCGGGATTGGAGGGTTAGGAGACCGGCTCCCAGCGTTATTTCAATCGCTCATTGCTCTTGGCGTCTGAGTTGATCTTCGAACGCCCATATTTCCCGTTTCACTTCCATACGCCGTTTAAGTGCGGCTTGAATGCCGGACTCATCAAGGCCAGCGTATCGACGCAACCAGTGAGCGACCATTTCCTCATCGGGGTAGTAATAGTCCTTGCGGCCTTTGCTGCTTCGGGGTGTGTCATTCATATCGCCATCGAAACGTCCGGCTGAAAATTCATCCGAAGGCAAGGTCCCCCATTCAGCGGCGCAATCTTCGAAAACCCAGGCGATTTCATTGATATGTTTTTGCGCACCACGATGGCCACGTTTGTAAAAGACGTACTCGCGGCAACCCTCCTGGAAACGTTCCATCATCAGCTCGGGATCAACCCAGCGAAGAATGTCGTGGTTCCCGGCATGCCGGATTAGCCCCTCCACCCAACGGTCGGCAAAGCGTCGAACGAAACCTTCGACATCGGCCTTTTTCGCGTCCGCGAAAATCATGCAATAACGGGTTTGCACATGGATGACGTACAACACATGTTTGCGCTGCACCGTGGTGGCGTGAACCAGCCACTGTTCAGCGAATTCACTCGCCTCATCGTCCTCGATAACGGGCGATGGCGGTTTCTCCACCGGAGTGATTTTTTTGCCTTTGTGCACACGGCTGAAGAAGTTACTGGCGGCTTCGCTGCAGTTGAAGATCAGCATCCGATTCTCTGGTGGTGGGATGGTCAGTGTGATTGTCAGTCCTGCCGCACGATCTCATCAACCCATTCAAGCTCATAAGGCTGGCGAACAACATACGAGATGGAATCGCGCGCCTCTTCACTGAGAACCGCTAGTTCCGCCTCGGTCAGCAAGTCATGCATGACCATCAAGGCCAATCCTCTGATAGCACTGGAACGGGATTGGCTGTTCGCGTCGAAAGCTTGGTACATGTCCTTGTTTCGATCCTGTATTAAGCCGTAGAGCATTCCATAACGCGCATGAGCAGACAGCGCCCCGTGCTGAGCAATCGCCTTTGCATCGGCAAGAACGCCCTGACAAAAACGGTCGAGCGCAATCCTGCACAGCTCCTTGAATTTCTTCCAGTCACTTTCAGCGATCGGCATATCTCCCTCCTGCAAGCCGTTAGGTAGCGCGAAGCTTGATTGTTGTGGAAGAAAACCATCTCCACCAACTCAAAAATCGATTTTTATCCTGAGCCGTTAAGCGGGCACCGTCCGTCCGGTTGGACAGGGTGCAACAGGGAAAACCAAAAAATGCATTTGATTCGCACGAAGAACAACTGTACAAAAACACAGTATATTTTGACCAACACTCTCGAGCCCGGAGAACACCATGGCCTCTCACGCGATGAAAATCACCCTGGAACGTATCGCCCTTTTCCAATTCACCCCGGCCCACTGCGCCCAGGCCCGAGCGATGCTGGGTTGGAGTGTGGAAGAGTTGTCTGAGGAATCCGGGGTGTCAGTGGATGCCATTCAGCGTTTCGAAGCGGAGCGTGAGGTGCTGGATGTCACGCGATTGGCGTTGGCGTATCGGTTTGAGTCGCAGGGGCTGGTGTTCTTCCCGGGGTTTGCGCCGGGGCGTGGGATGAATGTGAAAGGATCGACGCCGAATCCGGTGGGGCGGACGGATTTTGCGATGGTTGAGTGAGGCAATGGGTCATGGGCATCGCCCCCTGTAGGAGCGAGCATGCTCGCGATGAACTTGAGGGCAGTGCGTTCAATCAGGCAGCCCGCGTTATCGTTAACGTCCATCGCGAGCAGGCTCGCTCCTACAGGGTTTGATTGTGCCGGGCGATCACTATGGCTTGAACGCTGGCGTCCGTCGCGCATTGGCCACTTGTTCATAACCGTACGCCAAGGCCAGAAGCCTGGCGTCGCTCCAGCGAGGTCCGAAGAAGAAAACCGATGTGGGCAACCCGTCATCGTCTATTCCGGAAGGCACCATGACGCCGGGGTATCCCGACAGCGGTACGATGTTCATCGCAGCCGAAGCGACGTCTGATACGAGGGCGTCCAGCTGATACGTTGCCAGTAATTGATCGATGGCAGCGGCGTTTTCACTTTTGATTTTCTGCCAAAGCTGATTGTAGGTTTGCTCGTCGAAGACAACTTTGCTGGCCGCTATCAACGTGTCTTGGCCATGATCTTCGGCATTACTGGCATTGAACAGTAAGAGGTCTTCCAGTGTCTGGGCGGGAATTGCGGTTCGTGTTGCAAGGTAACGAGGCAATTCACGTTTGATACCCATGTGAAACGCGTCGTCCACCCGTTCCGAACGTGGATCTTTCAGTTTCACGGGGATCAACGTCGCGCCAGCAGCCTGCATGAGTTCCAGTGCTTTAGAAAACTGGGGATCGATCTGGAGCGGCGAAGCGCTGGTATCAAATTTGGCGGGATAGCCGATACGCTGGCCGACCAGTGCATCCGGTCGCAACATTACTGTGTAGTCCACCCCCGTCAGCGCGCGCGGTTTTTGAACTGGATCGGCGGCATCATCACCCGCCATGGCATTCAACAAGAGTGCCGCGTCGCGAACCGTGCGTGCCATGGGTCCGGGTGTATCGAGTTTGTGAGTAACCGGGATGATTCCGCTACGACTTAACAGACCCACTGTGGGTTTGAGACCCACCACGCCGTTGAAGGACGCCGGGCAGATAATCGAGCCAGCGGTTTCAGTTCCGACGGTCAAGGGAGCAAAACCTGCAGCGGCGGCTGCACCGGAACCTGAACTGGAACCGCAGGGATCGCCGCTCAATACGTGCGGATTTTTGGTCTGCCCACCGCGCCCGCTCCAGCCGCTGGGAATGGCTGGATCACGAAAGTATGCCCATTCACTGAGATTGGTTTTACCGAGAATCACCGCCCCGGCCGCCCTGAGGCGTTGCACGATAAAGGCGTCCTGCGCGGCGGGTTGCCCGACCATGGCGAGTGAGCCGGCACTGGTCTGCATTTCATCGGACGTATCGATATTGTCTTTGAGCAATACCGGGATGCCATGCAAAGGCCCTCGGATGTACCCGCCCTTTCGTTCTCGGTCCATTGCCTCGGCCATGGCCAATGCATCGGGATTGAGTTCGATGATGGCGTTGATCGCCGGGCCTTTTTTGTCCAGCCTGTCGATCCGCTGTAACAAGTGCCGAACCAGCGTTTCAGAACTCAGCTGACCGCGATCCATCCTCTGGTTGATTTCATCGACACTCAAGTACTCCAACCTGTTCTCAGGCGCGGAAGTCTGCGCATTGGCTGCGCTTGCCGCTATCGATAACAGGGCAATCCCGGCCAGCCGCTTCATGCAGCCGTTCAATGTTACGTCCATGTAAAAATCCTTATGACTGATGAGTGAATGATCTCACCCGGTTTCAGCCTACAGAAGCGGCCGAAATTATCCGTCATCACAGATCGCAGCCATTCGTGAGAATGTTCGTCCTGGTTCGTAGTCGCCTCACCCGACGCTTTGTTGGTCCTCATACACCTGCTGTTCAACTGCCAACCACCAGGCCTCACCCCGTTGTGGATACATCAGGTTGAATGCCTCGCCCATCTGCGGCGTGGTAATCGAAACGCTGCGTTCCCAGGCCAGGGCCAGGATGCGGTCGAAAGGTTCGTACCAGGCGTGCATCGACAAATCGAAGGTGCCGTTGTGGATCGGCAGCAGCCAGCGACCTTTGAGGTCGAGGTGGGCTTGCAGGGTTTGTTCGGGTTGCATGTGCACATGCGGCCACTCGACGTTGTAGGCGCCAGTTTCCATGAGGGTGAGGTCGAAGGGGCCGTATTGCTCGCCAATGCGTTTGAAGCCGTCGAAGTAACCGCTGTCGCCGCTAAAGAATATGCGCGTGTCGCCGTCGATCATCACCCACGAGGCCCAAAGGGTGCTGTTGCCATCGAACAGTCCGCGGCCGGAAAAGTGTTGTGACGGTGTGGCGATGAAGCGGATGCCGTCCACTTCGGTGTCCTGCCACCAGTCCAGTTGCCGGATCTTGCTGGCGTCGATGCCCCATTTGATCAGGGTGTCGCCCACGCCCAGCGGGGTGAGGAAGTATTTGGTCTTGTCGGCGAGTTGCAGCACCGCCTGATAATCCAGGTGGTCGTAGTGATCGTGGGACAGGATTACCGCTTCAATCGGCGGCAATTGGTCCAGGCTGATGGGCGGCTGGTGAAACCGCTTGGGGCCGGCCCACTGCACGGGTGAGGCACGTTTGGCGAAGACCGGGTCGGTGATCCAGAATTTGTCGCGCAGCTTGAGCAAAACGGTGGAATGGCCGAGGCGATAGACGCTGTGGTTTGGCGCGGCAATCAGCGCCGCTTGCGTCAGGGCTTGCACTGGGACGGGTGCGCTCGGGCGGGTGTCGCGCGGTTTGTGGAAGATCACGTTCCACAGGATGCGCAAGGTCTTGCGAAAGCCTTCGCGTTTCACCGGCGCATGGTTACGGTATTGCCCTTCTTTCTGACGAGACGCTTGAGGTGTGGCAGCGCTATCCGCCGGGGAAGTTGAATTGGCCATGACTGAATGACTCCAGAAAAACCGCACACTTCACGATTTTCCGCTTTGGGACGATAAATGGCCAAGGCACGCACGCATTAGCCGCAAACTTTAATTTTCACTGCACAGGATTAACAAAACATTACACTGCACAGTGTAGTTTCTAGGTTGCAACAAAGCCGATCACAAGTAAACTGCCGAGTGTAATTTTTAAACAGTCCTCTGCCGAAGCGTATTTATGACAGCTCCCCTGCGCCTGACCGACCGAAAACGCGAAGCCATCATTCAGGCGGCGATTGCCGAATTCCGTGCCAACGGTTTCGAAATCACCAGCATGGACAAAATCGCTGCCACTGCTGGCGTGTCCAAGCGCACGGTGTACAACCATTTCCCCAGCAAGGAAGAGTTGTTCGCCGAGATCCTCAATCAATTATGGGCGCGGGTAACGGCGGAGCAGGAAACGCCCTATCGCCCCGATCTGCCGCTGCGCGACCAGTTGCGCCCTTTGTTGCAGGCAAAACTGCAGATGCTCGGCGATGACAATTTTTTAGACCTGGCACGGGTGGCGATTGCGACCACCATCCATTCCCCTGAACGCGCACAGAACATGGTCGCCCGCATGGGTGAGCACGAAGAAGGCCTGACCGTGTGGATTCGCGCCGCCCAGGCCGATGGCCGTTTGAAAGCGGTCGCTCCTGACTTTGCCGCGCAACAGCTCCAGGGGCTGCTCAAATCCTTCGCATTCTGGCCACAGATTTCCATGGGGCAGCCGGTCTTGTCACCTGAAATGCAAGGCACCGTGGCTGAGTCGGCACTGGACATGTTTTTGGCCTGCTACCAAGTGCAATAAATGACATTTTCGACCAAGTATTCCCACTGTCCGTAGCTCCAAATCACACTGCGCAATGTGTTTCAGAATGAAACTGTGGCTGGGGCTATAGTGAGCCTCAGTCCCAGCGCCATTCAGAGAACACCATGACCAGCACGACCAGCGAAACCAAAACCACCGCCGCCGTTGATCACCTGCGCTTTCATCGTCCTCATGCCCACCTTGCCCCCACCTTCGGCAACGACAAATTTGCCCTGCGCGCCGAAGCCTTTGCGCGGTTCTTCGGCACGCCGACCTTTCTCGGTGCGCAAACGCTGATCGTGGTGATATGGGTGTGCCTTAACCTGTTCGGTTTCACCCACTTCGACGTCTACCCGTTCATTCTTCTAAACCTGGCATTCAGTCTGCAGTCGGCCTATGCCGCGCCTTTGATTCTGCTGGCCCAAACCCGTCAGGCGGCGCGGGACAAAGCCCAATCCGAAGCCGATGCGCAGCACCGCGAAGCGCTGGCGATCGCCAACAGTGAACGTCAGGCGCAAGCGGCGCAGAACACTGGGCAACTGCTGGAGCTGCTTGAGCAAAACACCCGCCTGACACAAATGACCAAGGAGCTGACCGAGCGCATCGAAAGCCTGACCTCAGAGATGCATCAGCATTTCGTGCGCAAGGATCAGCCGAAGGACTGAACGGTCTCACGGCAATTTCAGCGCGCGTCCCAACTCGTCAAACAGCGTGACCACCGAGCGCAAGGCGCGGCAATCCGGGCGGGTCAGCAGCCATAGCGCAGTGTCGTAACCGTGCAACGGCTCACCCAACGGTTGCAATTGATCACCGATCAAAAAGTCCGGCAACGCTGCCACGCCCAACCCGGCGCGCACCAGTTCGCTGATCGACAGCATGCTGTTGCAGCGATAACCCGGCATCACACCTGGCAACGCCAGACGGCGCCAGGCCACCGTCGGGTGATCAGGCAGGAAGTCATCCGGGGCGATCCAGGTCAATGCGGCCAAGTCCTCGGCATCGACCGATTGCAAATAACCCGCACTGGCGCACACACGGTAAGAAATGTCCGCCAGGCGTCGACCCACCAAATGTTCCGGCGGCGTGCGGGTCAGCCGCAGAGCGATGTCGGCATCGCGGCGACTGAGATTGGCAAAGTCGTTGGACGTGCTCAGTTCGATGGTCAGCGCCGGATAGTTCGGCATGAACTGCGCCAGCGCCGGCAACAGCAAACCTTGCAGGACCGAATCGGTGCAGGTCAGGCGTACGGTACCGCTGATGACTTCCCCGCCCTGCTCCACGCCGATGCGCGCCGCTTCCAATGCCTGTTCGGCCCGCTCCGCCTGCTCGGCCAACGACTGCGCCAACGTGGTGGGCAGGTATCCGGCGCGGCTTTTTTCAAACAACTGCTGGCCCAGCGCGGCTTCCAGTCGACGCACGGCTCGAAACACCGTCGAGACGTCCACTTTCATCAGCTGCGAGGCCCGGGCCAGAGAGCCGCCGCGTACCAAAGCCAGGATCAGAGCCAGGTCCGGGTAGTCCAGTCGATAGTGCGTCGCTGCATTGATCACTTGGAGTAATGCCAATATTGAGTGCGTGAACGCCAATCTATAGTGGGCGTCGAGAATCAACAAGCGCAGAGGTCACTCATGGAAAACCCCGTCATTCGCATCGCCCTCATCGGCGATTACGACCCGCAAGTCACCGCCCACCAGGCGATCCCGCTGGCCCTCGACATGGCCGCCGAGCACAGCGGCCGAAACGTGCAAGGGCAATGGTTGGCCACTGACAGCATCAGCGCCAACATGCCGCTCGATGCATACGACGGTTTCTGGTGTGTGCCCGCCAGCCCTTATCGCAGCATGGACGGTGCTTTGCATGCGATTCGCTTTGCCCGCGAACAACAACGACCTTTCCTGGGCACCTGCGGCGGTTTTCAACACGCGCTGCTGGAATATGCGCGCAACGTGCTCGGCTGGCCGGATGCCGAGCACGGCGAGACATCACCTCACTCCGCCCGGGCATTGCTCACGCCACTGGCGTGTTCGCTGGTGGAGGTCGTCGATTCGATTCATTTGCTTGAAGGTTCGTTGATCGCCAAGGCGTATGAAACGTCCGAGATTCGTGAAGGCTATCGCTGCAACTACGGTGTGAATCCCGAATTCGAAAGGGAGCTGCTCCAGAACGATCTGCACTGTGTCGGCCGAGATTTGGCGCAAGGCTTGCGCGCACTGGAACTCAAAGGTCATCCATTTTTTGTTGCCACGCTGTTCCAGCCCGAACGCGCTGCGCTCAAGGGCACCCTGCCGCCACTGGTGCGTGCACTGGTCGAAGCGTGCGCGGAGCAGCGGTCATGATCGCCAATACGCCGCCCGCGCCGTATTACGCAGTGATCTTCACCTCGCTGCGCACTGACGGTGACCAGGGGTACGCCGAAGCAGCCACGCGGATGGTGGAGTTGGCGCGCGAACAACCGGGGTTCCTCGGCGTGGAGTCGGCGCGGGGCGATGATGGGGTGGGGATTACTGTGTCGTATTGGGCGAGTGAGGCGGCGATTCTGGCGTGGAAGCATCATCCTGAGCACAGTGAGATTCGTGAGCGGGGGCGGTCGACGTGGTATGCGCAGTGTCATACGCGGGTGTGCAAGGTTGAGCGGGCGTATGAGTTCAAGCTGTAGTTGATGTGGTGTTGTTCCGGACCTCTTCGCGGGCAAGCCTCGCTCCTACGGGTTTGAGTCGATCATAAAATATGTGTACGACATCAAACCTGTAGGAGCGAGGCTTGCCCGCGAAGGGGCCAGAACAGTCAGCCCAAAACCATCAGCCCCGCACCAAACTCCGCACCGCCGATATCTCCGGCACATCCCGCCGATTCATGTACACCCGCAAGGGTTCGGTGATGTTGATCCGCTCGTCGATGTTCTGATCCAGCAGTAACCGAATCAAGTCGCGCTTGAGGGTCATGGTTTGCTCGGGGCCAGGCACCCAGACGAATTCGCTGACCGGGATGATGCCGTCGTCGGCAACGTCCATACCAAAGGAATCTTCGCTGAAGCGGACGATGTAGCGGCCGGTCTTGCGATTGAGGCCGACGAAGCCTTGGAGCTGGTCGGCAGCCTGGCAAATGAGTTGGGAAGTGATGCGCATGGTAAACCTCACAAAACGTGATCGATGGTTTACACGCAGGGCCAACGAATGGTTTTCCCTCTGCCGGGGTAATTGCCGGGGCCAAGCGTACTGCAAACAAGCGCACAAAAGCGCTGACGAAAATCAGCTTTAAACCCTTTATGTCGGTCTCGCGATAGCGCCGGCAACACTCAGTTGTTAAAAGGGACGTCTTTGAAAACCATCGCGAAAGGATCTCGACCATGCCTGCCACCTTTACCAAAAGTGCCTTGTTGCTCAGCGTCCTGCTCGGCTTTGGCCAAGCGCAAGCCGTCAGCGAGACTGGTCCCGAGGCGCTGGCGACCGGATTGGGCATCCCGCACCCGGCAGTGATCGCCCACCGTGGCGCGTCCTTCGATGCACCGGAATCCACCGCCGCCGCGTATAAACTGGCGCGCGACCTCGGTGCCGACTACCTGGAAATGGACTTGCAACGCAGCAAGGATGGCGTGCTGTTCGCCCTTCACGATAACAACCTGCAACGCACCACCGACGTCGCCAGCAAATTCCCTGAGCGCAAGGACAGCCCGGCTACCGCGTTCACCATGGCCGAATTGAAAACCCTGGATGCCGGGAGCTGGTTCAACAGCGCTTACCCGGATCGCGCGCGTCCTTCCTACGCGGGCCTGAAAATTCTGACCCTCGATGAAATCATCGACATCGCCCAAGGCAACCCGCTGCACAAGCCGGGCCTGTACATCGAGACCAAGGAGGCGAAGCAATTTCCCGGCATCGAGCATGACCTCAAGGAAAAACTTCAGGACCGTGGCTGGCTGAGCCCGGCAGATTCGAAACAGTCGAAAAGCGAGTTGGCGGTCGGTCAAGGGCCAGGCAAGGTGATCCTGCAAACCTTCGAGAAGAGCAGCCTCGAACTGCTGGAAAAGGAAATGCCGCAGGTGCCGAAAATCCTGTTGCTGTGGGTTGGCGAAGGCAATATCGAGCCTGATTCGAAGGTCACGTTTGCTGAGTCTGGCGAGAAGGACAAAGCCGCTTACTACGCTAAACAGCAACCCAAGGACAAAGCCGAATTCCAGCGCTGGGTCGACTACGCCAAGGCCCAGGGCGCAATCGGCACCGGCCCGTCCGCCGCGCTGACCCGGGGTGGTGATCAGAGTTATGCGGATCTGGTGCAACCGTGGATGAATCAGTACACCCATGACCAGGGTCTGCTGGTGCATGTCTATACCCTCGATGATGCGGTGGATTATCAGAAGGTCATGGATGCGGGGGTTGATGGTGTTTTCACCAACCGTGCCAGCGAATTGTTGAAGTTCTACAAGCGCCCGGCGGTGGCGAGTGTCGATCAGGTGTTGAAGAATAACGGGTATTGATCACCTTCTGTAGGAGCGAGCTTGCTCGCGATGGTCGTCAACGATGACGCGGGAAGCCTGACACCCCGTAGTGCTCTCAGGTCCATCGCGAGCAGGCTCGCTCCTACAGTGACAGAGGCAAGGGAATTTAAGGCTGAATTAAGTTGCCACCACTAATCTGATCCCACTTAAACAGCTCTCCCAAGGAAGCCCATGAAGACTTTGACTGCCCTGTTCGCCGCTGCAACCCTGACCCTCACAGCAGGTTTGGCCCAGGCCGATGTGCCCGTCGACCAGATCCCGCAACTGGTCAAGGATGGCAAGATCAAGCCGCTGGAAGAGCTAAACCAGATCGTGCTGAAGCTGCACCCAGGCGCCACGATCACCGACAGCGACCTGGACAACCACCACTCGGGTAGTCTCTACGAGTATGAAGTCGAGTTGCGTGACGCCCAAGGCGTTGAATGGGACGTGGATTTGAATGCCGCCACCGGTGAAGTCCTGAAAAACAAAAAAGACCACTGATGCGCACAGCAAAAAGCCGCACGATTTTCCGATCGTGCGGTTTTTTTGCGTCTGAACGATTGATCAGGCTGTAGTGCTGACCAGCGTCCCCGAGGTGCTGGAAGAGGAATCCGTCAGCGCCTGCAACAACGCCGCGGCTGCGCTCTGCAACGAAGCCGAAGTCGCTGCGATCTGCGACTGGGCCGCCTGCTGTTGCCGCCGTTTTCATCAGGCGCTCAAGCGCGCCGTGACCTCGTTCAACTCCCCTGACAAGCCGTGCAAGTTGTTGCTCGCCGCTTCGGTGCGCTGCACGTTATCCATATTGGTACTGGCAATGCTGGTGATCTCGGTGAGGTTGCGCGAGATGTCTTCGGCCACCGAAGTCTGTTCTTCGGCGGCGGTGGCGATCTGGCGGTTCATGTCGCGAATGGCCTCCACGGCCAGGGTGATGCGTTCGAGCATGGCGCCAGCCTCGGTCACTTGCTGGACACTTTCTTCGCTGCGCGACTGACCGCTTTCAATCGCCTGCGCTGCATTCACCGCGCCGGTCTGTACGGTCTGGATAATCTGGTTGATCTCGATGATCGATGCGGCCGTGCGCTGGGCCAGGCTGCGCACTTCATCGGCCACCACCGCAAAACCGCGTCCCGCTTCACCGGCGCGGGCCGCTTCGATGGCGGCGTTGAGCGCCAGCAGGTTGGTCTGTTCGGCGATGCCGCGGATCACTTCCAGCACTTTGCCGATGCGGCCGCTGTCGGTTTCCAGCTGACGGATGACCGTGGCGGTGTTAGCGATTTCGCCGCGCATTTGGGTGATGGTGTGAATGGTGCCCTGCATGACTTTTTCGCCCTGCTGCGCCGACTGATCAGCATCATCGGCGGCACGCGCCGCATCGGCCGCATGACGGGCGACTTCCTGGGCAGTGGCGGACATTTCGTTCATCGCCGTGGCCACCTGATCGGTTCGGTTGAACTGCTCGCTGGTGCCGGACGCCATCAGGGTCGCAATCGAATTCAACTCGCCGCTGGCGCTGTCCAGATCCGAGGCGCTGCGCTGCAAACGGTTGAAGGTTTCGGCGAGGAAATCGCGCAGGGTGTTGGCAGCCATCGCCAGTTTTCCCAGTTCATCCTGACGGGTACTGGCTACGCGTTCGGCAAATTTGCCCTGGCTGAGTTGCGCCACGTATTCGATCAGTTTGCGAATCGGCTCGACCAGATTGCGATTGACCAGCCACAGGCTCAGCAGGCCAATCAACAGCCCCGAGGCCAACATCACGATGATTCCCAGCAGCACGGTACGGTCGGCACTGGCGCTGATCAGCTTCGATTGTTCAGCGCCCTGCTTGCGCAACTCGCTGACCAATTCACTCATCTGATCGCTGGTCGCACGGTCAACGCCTTTGACCGCGGTGTCGCCCGCCGTCGGATCGGCGCCAGCCGCCACGTAGGCATCACGGCCCTTCTGGTAAGCGGCGCCCAGCAAGCGATGTTCATCGCGCAGACGTTCGATGCGGGTCTTGAGTTGCGGCTCTATGCCTTTCTGCCCGGCCAGTTCACCGAGGATGCCCTGCACATCGCGCTGGCGGTCTTCGAATTGCTTCCAGTATTTGTCCAGGTCCGCCGGTTGCTTGCCGCGCAACAAAACGTTTTTCCACTCTTGCACCTGCACCTTGAATTGCAGGTTGGCTTCATCGATCAATTGCGAAGTGTGCAACGGCCCTTCGATCAGGTTGGCGTAGCTCTGCACGCCGCTGGAGAGAAAGTGAAAACAGGCCAGGGCGATCAACAGCATCGCGAACAGGCTGCCGCTCAACAGGGCGAGAATTTGCGCTCTCAGGGACTTTTGCAAAAACATCGGAAGATACTCATGGCAGGAATGAGACACGCCCGGTGAAGGCGTGAAAAGTGTCCGGACATCCCTGTCTGCGGCGTTGGCTTTTGGCCGAAGGCGCGCAACTTAGCTAAAGCTTGATCGGCGGGCCAGAGCGGTTCTTGAGGCGAATCCGACCATCGGTATAGCAATCTTGTGCGTTCACTTTATCGTCACAAAAACGTCATGACGTCTTGCGATGATGCGGCTCATCTGAACCTGTAAAACCCGCGACAGGCGCCTTCCCTTGCGAGCCCTCATGAACCACAGCATCGATCAAAGCCATCGCGACACGGATCTGTTCGGCCTGCTTTACGGTTTCAGTTTTCGTCCCGGCGAGCGCGGACGTGAGATCGATTCGGCCAGGGCATTGCAATGCCTGCAACAGCCGCAAGACAGCGACGAATTTCTCTGGCTGCACCTGAACCTCGCACATGCGGCGTGCGAGCGCTGGATGAAAAGCCATCTGGAATTGCCCGACGAGTTTTTCGAAGCCTTGCACGAAGGTTCGCGGTCGACGCGCATCGAGCATGTCGATTCGGCGTTGCTGGCAGTGGTCAACGATGTGGTGTTCAACCTCAGCAGCATGGTGTCGTCAGATGTCTCGACGCTGTGGGTTTGCGTGCGCAGCCGGCTGATCATCAGTGCGCGCCTGCAACCGCTGCACTCCGTGGACAAGTTGCGCTCCTCGGTGAAGGCTGGCGAGCGCTTTCGTTCGCCGCTGGAATTGCTGGTGCATCTGCTGCGCGATCAGGGTGAAGTGCTGACCCAGATCGTGCGCAAGACCAGCCTGAGCGTGGATCAGATCGAAGACGAATTGCTCTCCTCGCGCCTGTCCACCAACCGCGCCGAACTGGGCGCCAATCGCCGAGTACTGGTTCGCCTGCAACGTCTGCTGGCGCTGGAGCCGGGCTCACTGCTGCGGCTGCTCAACCGCCCGCCGCCATGGCTGCAAAAGGAAGACGTCAAGGAGCTGCGTAAATCCACCGAGGAGTTCGCATTGATCATCAACGACCTGACGGCGCTGGGTGAACGCATCAAGCTGTTGCAGGAGGAAATCGCCGCCAACCTCAACGAACAGAGCAACCGCACGTTGTTTACCCTGACCGTGGTCACTGTGCTGGCGCTGCCGATCAACATCATCGCCGGTTTTTTCGGCATGAACGTTGGTGGGGTGCCGCTTTCCCAGGATCCGGAGGGGTTCTGGATTCTGGTGGCGCTAGTGGCGACGTTCACCGTGATTGCCGGGCGTTGGGCGTTTCGTAAACGGCGGGATTATTGACGCCCCTTCACCGATCGTTCCCATGCTCCGCGTGGGAATGCCGCCCTGGACGCTCCGCGTCCGCTCTGGATCTGTGACGCAGAGCGTCACGGGATGCATTCCCACGCAGAGCGTGGGAACGATCATTCTTCTGGGCATCCGGATCAACGGATAAGTAAACAACCCAAACCCTGACCCAACGCAGCCTACCTGTAACATTTCGCAATGATCATGACGGATACTCCATCCCGACTCAGGATTGTCCGTTATGGCTACTCCTTCCTTCTCCACCGCCCCGGCACCCACCAGTAGCGGCAAACCGCAGTTCGACAAAAAACCCGGCCTGCTCACCTTCGTGATTTTTTTCGCGGTGCTGGCCATGGGGCTGTTGTTTACTGCCTACAGCCTGATGCACGACATGAGCGAACTCGGCACTGTGGTGACCACCTGGACGCCATTTCTGCTGTTGGGCGTGGCGCTGGTGATCGCCCTGGGCTTCGAGTTCGTCAACGGTTTCCATGACACGGCCAACGCCGTGGCCACGGTGATTTACACCCACTCGCTGCCGCCGAATTTCGCGGTGGTCTGGTCCGGGTTCTTCAACTTCCTCGGCGTGCTGCTGTCCAGCGGCGCGGTGGCGTTCGGCATCATCGCGTTGCTGCCGGTGGAGCTGATTCTGCAAGTTGGCTCTTCCGCCGGTTTCGCGATGATTTTCGCCCTGCTGATCGCCGCGATCCTGTGGAACCTCGGCACCTGGTGGCTGGGTCTGCCGGCGTCGTCGTCGCACACGCTGATCGGTTCAATCATCGGCGTCGGCGTGGCCAACGCGCTGATGCACGGGCGTGACGGCACCAGCGGTGTGGACTGGGCGCAAGCGACCAAGATCGGTTACGCGTTGCTGCTGTCGCCCTTGGTCGGCTTCGGTTGCGCGGCGCTGTTGTT
Organism: Pseudomonas sp. ERMR1:02; assembly: GCF_002277815.1. Taxonomy (GTDB): domain Bacteria; phylum Pseudomonadota; class Gammaproteobacteria; order Pseudomonadales; family Pseudomonadaceae; genus Aquipseudomonas. The sequence continues at coordinate 292,037 of NZ_NKJI01000003.1, read as the reverse complement.
ACTGGCGCTGCGCGCCTTCGTCAAGAACCGTGCGCTGTACAAGGAACCAAAGGGCAACACACCGCCGCCGTGGTGGATTCGCGGACTGTTGATCCTGACCTGCACCGGCGTGTCGTTCGCCCACGGTTCCAACGATGGCCAGAAAGGCATGGGCCTGATCATGTTGATTCTGGTCGGTACACTGCCAATGGCGTATGCGCTGAACCGCACCATGCCCGCCGATCAGGCGCTGCAGTTCGCCGCTGTAGCTGAAGTCACCCAGCAAGCGCTGGTGAAAAGCGCCCCCCTGCCAGCCCCCGCCGATCCGCGTCCGGTATTGTCCGAGTACGTGCGCAGCAAGGAAGCGACACCGCAACTGGTACCAGCGCTCGCCGCGTTGACTGGCAGCATCGGTGCTCAGGTCAAGAGTTACGGCTCGCTGTCCAAGGTGCCGGCCGAGGCCGTGGGCAACGTGCGTAACGATATGTACCTGACCAGCGAAACCATTCGCCTGATGGACAAGAACAAGGTCGGTAACTTCGACCCTGACACCAGCGGCAAGCTGCAACTGTTCAAGCAACAGATCGACAGTTCCACGCGGTTCATTCCGCTGTGGGTGAAGATCGCGGTGGCCATCGCTCTGGGCCTTGGCACCATGGTCGGCTGGAAGCGCATCGTGGTGACGGTCGGTGAAAAAATCGGCAAGACCCACCTGACTTACGCCCAGGGTGCCTCGGCGGAAACGGTGGCCATGCTGACCATCGGCGCCGCCGATATGTTCGGTTTGCCGGTATCGACTACCCACGTGCTGTCTTCGGGCGTGGCCGGGACCATGGTCGCCAACGGCGGCGGCTTGCAGATGAAGACCATCCGCAACCTGCTGATGGCCTGGGTCCTGACCTTGCCTGCGGCGATCCTGTTGTCGGGAAGTTTGTATTGGTTGTTCACCCAAATTTTCTAAACACCATATGGCCTGTAGGAGCGAGGCTTGCCCGCGAAGGCGTCGTGTCAGTCGGCATTGATGTTGCCTGACATATCGCCTTCGCGGGCAAGCCTCGCTCCTACAAGGGTATACGTTGTTATGTGTTGTTAAGCGTGGACCATTCGGGCGCGCATCACGTCGTATACCCAGTGGTAGACGTAGGTGTACGGCAGGAAAAACAGCAACACGCCGATGTCCAGCAGGAACGCCTGCCACAGGCTGATGTTCAGCCACCAGGCAATCAGCGGTACGCCAAGGGCCACCAGGCCACCTTCGAACAACAACGCATGCACCACGCGGACCCAGGCGTTATGCGCAATGGCGAAGCGCTTGAGCACCCGGTCGAACATGCCGTTGAACACCACGTTCCAGGCCAGAGCCAGTGCGGCAATTACGAGGGTGACGACGCCCATTTCCAGCATCGGTTTGTCCATGATCCAGGCCAGCATTGGGGTACAGATCAGGATGGCCAGCAGTTCGAAACCAACGGCCTGGAAAATACGTTCAGTGATGGATTTGTTGGTGCTCATGACGTGACTCCTTGATTGCCTATGTAAGCGAGTGTGGTTGCCATGGTCCAACATCACACCGATACTTCATAACCAATAACCATCGATCAAGGCGATAGTTCATGGCTTCCCAGGAAGTGCTCCAGGCGTTTGTCCAAGCCGCGACGCAGGGCTCGTTTTCCGCCGCGGCGCGCAAGTTGGGCCGCAGCCAGTCAACCATCAGCGCGGCAGTGGCCAGTCTGGAAATCGATCTGAACCTGACGCTGTTTGACCGCAGCAGCCGCAAACCCGCTCTTACCCCGGCCGGGCATGTGATGTTGCAGCGGGCCGAAGATATCCTGGCCGCCACCAGCCGCCTGGAAATGACTGCCAGTCAACTGTCCCAAGGGGTCGAGGCGAAGCTGACCGTGGCGCTGTCCGACACCTACCAGTCCGACCGTTTCGAAGCGTCACTCAGCGCTTTCGAGCAGCGCTATCCGGACCTGGAATTAGAATGTCTGATCGCTGAATGCGACGATCTGGTGGCGCTGGTGCAAAGCGGCCGGGCGCAGGTTGCCTTCGCCGAAATGCAGGACAGTTACCCGCCGGACCTGGTCAATTCGACGGTGGATGAGCGCACGGAAATCGCCCTGTTCGTGTCGCCCCGGCATCCCCTGGCCACGCTGACACACATCGATCAGGACGTACTGCAACAACACCGCGAATTGCGCCTGGCGACCATCGTCAATCCGTATGAGAGCCGAGCGAAGGGCCGCGTCTGGTCGGCGCCCAGTTATTTGATGCTGCTGGAAATGGCCCAGGGCGGATTCGGCTGGGCGCCGTTACCGCGCTGGCTGGTGGAGCGCTTTGGTCCGGGATCGTTGCAGGAACTGCAAGTGCGCGGCTGGCCGAAAACCGTGTATGTGGATGCGCTGTGGTCGCGCCTGAATCCGCCGGGGCCGGCGGGGAGTTGGTTGTTGGGCAAGATGCTGGAATAGTTGTGTCAGGTCGGGCGCCTTCGCGGGCAAGCCTCGCTCCTACAGGATATGCACAGAACCTGTAGGAGCGAGGCTTGCCCGCGAAGGCGCCCGTAAGATCCAATCACTCCAAAGCCTTGATCCGAGCCTCGATAAACCGCTGCTCCGGCTCTTGCTGCGTCAATTCCAGCGCCCGCTCATACGCAGCTCGCGCTTGCTCCACCCTTCCCAACTGCCGACAAAAATCCGCCCGCGCCGAATGCGCCAGGTGGTAATCCAGCAGGTCCCGCGATCCAGAATCGCCTCGACCAGCGTCAACCCCGCCAACGGACCATCGCGTTTCGACATTGCCGCCGCCCGGTTCAACTCGATCACCGGCGACGGCACGGCTTGCAGCAATACGTCGTACAGCCCGACGATCTGGGCCCAATCGGTTTCATCCACCGACGGCGCTTCGGCATGCACTGCCGCAATCGCCGCTTGCAGGCAATACGGGCCGAATCGTCGAGTGGCCAGTGCCCGCTTCACCAACGCACAGCCTTCGGCAATCATCTCGCGGTCCCACAACCTTCGGTCCTGCTCATCCAGCAAGATCAATTCGCCGTTCGTGGAGGTTCTGGCCACACGTCGCGACTCGTGCAACAGCATCAGTGCCAGCAGGCCCATGACTTCCGGCTCCGGCAGCAATTCCATCAGCAAACGTCCGAGGCGAATCGCTTCACGCGTCAACTCCTCGCGGGTCACCAGCGCGCCGATGGACGCCGAGTAGCCTTCATTGAACACCAGGTAAATCACCCGCAGCACGCTGTCGAGGCGTTCGGGCAACTCCGCCAGGGACGGCACTTGATAAGGGATTTTTGCATCGCGGATTTTCGCCTTGGCGCGCACGATGCGCTGGGCGATGGTGGCCGGCGCCGAGAGAAAGGCCCGGGCGATTTCTTCGGTGGTCAAGTCGCAGACTTCTCGCAGGGTCAACGGCACCTGGGCGTCCGCCGCCAATGCCGGGTGACAACAGGTGAAGATCAGGCGCAAGCGATCGTCTTCCACGTCTTCGTCACTCCAGTCGGCCTGTTCCAGCGCTTCCAGCTGCGCGATCAACAACGGTCGTGAAGCGGCGAAGCGGGCGCGCCGCCGCAACACGTCGATCGCCTTGAAGCGCCCGGTAGATACCAGCCAGGTCCGCGGGTTGTCCGGCACACCGTCCTGCTGCCAGCGCTCCACCGCGACGAAAAACGCCTCATGCAAGGCCTCTTCGGCGAGGTCGAAATCGCCGAGCAGGCGGATCAGCGTCGCAAGGATGCGCCGCGACTCTTCGCGATAGACCTGCTCGACCCGCGCCTGCGCCGTCACTGGCATTTCAAGGATTCAACTGACGAACGGGGCGCACTTCGACACAGCCGACCCGTGCCGCCGGAATGTCCCCGGCGAGCTGGATGGCTTCGTTCAGATCCTTGGCATCGATCAGGTAGAAGCCGGCCAATTGCTCCTTGGTTTCAGCAAACGGGCCGTCGGTGATCGACAGCTTGCCGTTGCGCATGCGCACGGTGGTGGCAGTCTGCACCGATTCCAGCGCCTCGGCGGCGACCATTCGGCCACTGCCCTGGACCGACTCGGCGTACGCCATGCACTCCTCGTCGTTCGGGCTCTCCGGCAGCGAATGCAGCAGGTGCTCATCGCTGTAGACCAGACATAAATATTTCATCGCGCTCTCCTGATCGGACGGATCAACTATGGACGCACATTGGCATTTGTGAAGACACCCTTAGTCGTCTGGCGATCCGGCAAATCGACAGACCAAATAAAAATAATCCAAACGGCCATACTCGTTAGAATCCGAGGCTCATTCATGTTGGAAAAAGGACACTCCATTGACAGCCCGACTCGTGCCTTACGAAAGCCTGAACGCGCGCCAGCGCCAGCAGGTCGAGACCATAGAAGTTCATCCGGATCAAATCAGGTTCTCCGGGGACATTCACGGTGCACTGCACACTTTGCTGTCCAGACCCGGCCCCGGCGTAAAAGGATTTGCCCTGCTGGCCGACGATATTCCCGTGGCGTTCCTGCTGCTTAAACGCCCGCCTGTGTTGCCCGCCTGGGCTGACGAGCACAGCGCCACATTACATGCTTTGCAAGTCGACCAGCGTTCTCAAGGCAAAGGCCACGGCAAGGCCTGCCTGCAAGCCTTGCCCGAAGCGGCGCGTCTGGCCTGGCCGGAAATCAGGGGTTGGAGTTGTCGGTGGATGCGGACAATGAAGCGGCGATTGCGCTGTATGCCAAGTATGGATTTGTCGACAGTGGCGAGGCTTACAAAGGACGGATCGGCTATGAACGGCGGATGGCACTGATCTTTTAAGCTGCCCCCACTCCTACAGGGGGACTGTGTTGGGCTTAGAGTTTGAGCACCATCTCATGCCACGCCATCCCGCCATGGTCTGACGCCGATGGCTTGATGTAGGCAAAACCAAACCCGGCGTACAGCGGAATATGCCGTTCCTTGCACATCAGGTTGATGCTGACCTTGTTCAATGCGCGCATGCGTTCGATGAATTCACCCATCAGGCGCTTCGCCAGGCCCTGCCCTTGGTAATCCGGATGCACCACCACCGACATGATCACCACGTGCGGGCCGGCCGGGTCGTGGCCGATCAATTCCTTGAACGCCTCGTCCGACATTTCCACCTCGAACGCCGCGCCGGAATTGATGAAACCGGCGACCACAGCGTCCACTTGCGCCACGATAAAACCCTCGGGCCAGGTGGCAATGCGGGTGGCAATTTTCTCGCGGGTCGCGGCTTCGTCACCTTCATAGGCAACGGTTTCGATGGCGTAGCAGCGGTCCAGATCAGCAGGCGTGACGTTGCGGATGACGGTGTTCATGGCAGCTCGGAATCGGCGGAAAAAAGGTGGGGATCTTAAATCAGCAGCGGCGCGACATCGAGAGGCGAATGGACCGGTCCGCCTCTCGACGCACGTCTCATGCTTTGATCGGCACCCAGATTTCCAGTTTTCCGGTATTGAGGTTCGGGTTGAAGTCTTCGCTGTAGCGCTCCAGCTCCGGCGCATCCAGCACCTCATGCCCGGACTGCGGCTGCCAGGTACCGAAGATGTACTGAAACAGCTGTGGCAAGGTGCTCAACGGCCTTTGTGCTCGAACACCGCGTACCGTTGAGGCTGAACCTCTACCCAACGGTACTGTTCCGGCAAGTCGTCGAGTTTGCTGATTTCCACTCCGGCGATGTAATCGAAACCGCCCTTGCCGTCGAAATTGGAACATACGCCGTAGGTCACTTCGCCTTTCTGGCCCGGAACATTGCCGATGTGGGGAATGAATTTATCCCAGAGTGCCGGAATGTCTTGGGTGGTTTGCTGGGTAAAACGTCCGCCAAGCCCTGCTATCAGCAGGAAGTGTCCGTGTTCGAAGCGTGGTTCCGTCACTTCAACGCGTTTTTGCACATCCATGGCTCGACTCCTGAAACGAAAAGTGGGTTCGGCTGAAAGTATAGAGGCCAAACCCGATTCGCCAAATCACAGGGCGTGCAATTGCTCGACGGCAGCGGCACCGACAAACTCGTTATAGCCCGATAGGATCACGTACACCGCGAAATAGCAGAAGATCGCCGCCGATGCCATGTAGGAATAACGCAGCAGTTTGTCGCCGAGCAACTTGCCGCCGTGGCTCGCGGCAAAGCACAGGCCTGCGGACCACAACAGCCCGGCGCAGAGAAATCCGCCGAGGAACAGTGCCGAGCTGAGCGGGCCACCTCCGCCGGAACGGGCGATCAGCGTGCCGCCCACGGCAGCAAACCAGAGGATGGCACTGGGCGACGACATCGCGAGGAAGATCCCGCGAAAAAATTCTTTGCGATGGGAGTTGTGGCCCACTTCGGCGGTCTCGGCCAACAGCGCCTCATGGTGGATCGCCGAATAAATCATCTTCGCCGCGAAGTACACCAGCAGCGCCGAACCGCCGATCCACAACACCCAGCGCACGGTTTCGTATTGCAGCAAAACGGTCATGCCGGCCAGCGCCAGCACCGCGTAGATCAGGTCGCCGACGCAGGTACCCAAGCCCAGGGCGAAGCCTTGAAAGTAGCCGCGCTGCATCGCCAAGGTGATCATTGCGATGTTGGCCACGCCGATGTCCAGGCACAGCGAAAGGCTCAGCAAGAAGCCACTGGTAAATTCCATCGACCCAATTCCTTCGCAAATATTTGTTTACATGGAGGCTGGACAGTCTGCCACAGCTGCCCGTACATTCCGCCACAGGTCACCGCAGTGACCAGCGTCGCTCGGACGGTTCCGGGCGCTTACGTAATCCGAGGCACCCTTCAATGGCCGAACAAGGTTCGCCGCGCCGCTTTGCGCGCATAGATCGACTCCCCCCTTACGTTTTCAATATCACTGCCGAGCTGAAGATGGCCGCCCGTCGTCGTGGCGAAGACATCATCGACTTGAGCATGGGCAATCCCGACGGCGCCACCCCGCCGCACATCGTCGAAAAACTGGTCACCGTTGCTCAGCGCGAAGACACCCATGGCTACTCGACGTCCAAGGGCATTCCGCGTCTGCGCCGGGCGATTTCCAACTGGTACAAGAATCGTTACGAGGTCGACATCGACCCGGAAAGCGAAGCCATTGTCACCATCGGTTCCAAGGAAGGCCTGGCGCATTTGATGCTGGCGACCCTCGACCAGGGCGACACCGTACTGGTGCCGAACCCGAGCTACCCGATTCACATCTACGGCGCCGTAATTGCTGGCGCCCAGGTGCGTTCGGTGCCGCTGATTCCGGGCGTGGATTTCTTCGCCGAACTGGAGCGGGCAATTCGTGGCTCGATCCCGAAACCGAAAATGATGATCCTCGGTTTCCCGTCCAACCCCACCGCGCAGTGCGTGGAGCTGGATTTCTTCGAACGGGTGATCGCCCTCGCCAAGCAGTACGACGTGTTGGTGGTACATGATCTGGCCTACGCCGACATCGTCTACGACGGCTGGAAAGCCCCGTCGATCATGCAGGTACCCGGCGCCAAGGACATCGCGGTGGAGTTTTTCACCCTGTCCAAGAGCTACAACATGGCGGGGTGGCGTATCGGTTTCATGGTCGGCAACCCGGAGTTGGTCAACGCCCTGGCGCGGATCAAGAGCTACCACGACTACGGCACCTTCACCCCGCTGCAAGTCGCGGCGATTGCAGCGCTCGAAGGCGATCAGCAATGCGTGCTCGACATCGCCGAACAGTATCGGCAGCGGCGCAACGTGCTGGTCAAAGGCCTGCATGAGCTGGGCTGGATGGTGGAAAACCCGAAAGCTTCGATGTACGTCTGGGCCAAGATTCCCGAGGCTTATGCGCATCTGGGGTCGCTGGAGTTCGCCAAAAAACTGCTGGCCGAGGCAAAGGTCTGCGTCTCGCCGGGCGTGGGTTTTGGTGAGTACGGCGATGATCATGTGCGCTTCGCCCTGATCGAAAACCAGGACCGGATTCGTCAGGCCGTACGCGGGATTCGCGGGATGTTCCGGGCGGATGGGCTCGTCAGCAAATCCTGACGCCTGACACATAACAACTGTGGGAGCGGGCTTGCTCGCGAGAGCGGACTTACATTCAATATTTACTCTGAATGTTATGACCCCTTCGCGAGCAAGCCCGCTCCCACATGTGATTTGTGGTGCACTCGACGGAACCTGGTAGTTCTGTCAGTTCCCGACCCTGGAACAACATGAAATGCTGGAGGCCTTTATTGACGTTTCGTCAAACAAAGGCCCTGCCATGTCCACATCAAAACCTGCCAATCACTCATCCCGCATCTTGTTGTTAGCCAGCGACAGCAAAAACACTGTGCTCGCCGAAATGGCTGGCAGCATTCACCGAATCGCATACTCCCCCTATGGTCAGCAGTCCTCACGACAGGAGGTTATGACGCGCCTGGGGTTCAATGGCGAACTGCGCGAGGCGAGACTTGATTGGTATTTTTTGGGGAAGGGTTACCGCGTCTATAACCCGCGAGTGATGCGGTTTCATAGTCCGGACGGCATGAGTCCGTTTGGTGAAGGTGGGCTGAATGGGTATGCGTACTGTGGTTGTGAACCCGTGATGAATGTGGACCCGACGGGACGGAGCTTTTGGAGCAAATTACTCAAGGTCTGGAATTTTTTTGATTTGTCCAATTCGTCAAGTGGACCACAATTAAACGCACTGCCCCCTCAACCCAGCTCAGGGAAAGGAGGAATTTTGGGTGCCATGGGTGCTGCTATGGGAAACAGTCGAAGAACTGACCCCAAAGCAATTAATAAAAAGCCGTTAGGACAATCCCGCAAACAAACCTCTGCGTTCCCGATTCAGCAAAGCAGCAACAACGCCGTCAAGAAGAGTGTCCAATGGGCTTCGGATGTAAAGAACCCGGCAACCTCGACGAATGTCACGATATCAACCGCTGCGCAAAGCAGGCCCCTGTCTCGCAGTCCATCCAGTAACAGCGTCTCCAGCCATTCCAGCTCGGGTTCCACTCCCAGCACGGTCAGTACTGTTTCAAATCTCAGCACATACAGCCAAGATTCGGGTTATGCGAGCTCTTCTGGGGGCTCCATCAGAAGTAATGCTTCCGCCGACCAACGAATCCAGGCGCGTCTTAATGCCCTGAGGCAAAACTAACGCCTTACGCACAAACCTGTAGGAGCTGGCTTGCCAGCGAAGAGGGCCTGACATTCAACGTTGATGTTGACTCTCAAGCCGCTTTCGCTGGCAAGCCAGCTCCTACATTTTGGTTTGCGTTGTATTTAAACGAACAACGACAACAACAGAATAAAGCCCAACCCCACCACCGACAGAATCGTCTCCATCGCGGTCCAGGTCTTGAACGTCTCCGCCACGGTCATGTTGAAGTACTGCTTCACCAGCCAGAAACCAGCGTCGTTAACGTGGGACAGGATCAAGGAACCAGCCCCGGTCGCCAATACCAGCAGCTCACGGTTAACCCCGGGCATCATCCCCACCACCGGCACCACAATGCCCGCGCCAGTAATGGTCGCTACGGTCGCGGAACCTGTGGCGATACGGATCACCGCCGCCACCAGCCAGGCCAGCAGGATCGGCGAGATTTGCGCGGCCACCGCCATGTGGCCGATCACGTCACCCACACCACTGGTCACCAGCATCTGCTTGAAGCCACCACCGGCGCCGATGATCAGGATGATCGCGGCGGTCGGCGCGAGGCTCGCATCCAGCCATTTGAGAATCTGTTGGGAACCGATGCCCTGCTTGTAGCCGAAGGTGTACAGCGACAGCAGCAACGCGATCAGCAGTGCCGAGATCGGGTGACCGATCAGGTCCATGAAGGTGCGGAAATAGTTACCGTCCGGCAGCACTACATCGGCAAAGGTCTTGAGCAGCATCAGGAACACCGGCGACAGCACGGTGATCAAGGTGATGCCGAAGCTCGGCAGATCGGCCGAATCCGTCTCGCGCGCCAGTTGATCCACCAGTTCCTGATTCGGGTGACCGGGAATGTATTTGGAAATGAAGGTGCCGTAGATCGGGCCGGCGATGATGGCTGTCGGCAGCGCCACGATCAGACCGTACAGAATGGTTTTACCGATGTCGGCACCGAACACGCCGATGGCCAGCAGCGGGCCCGGGTGCGGTGGCACCAGACCGTGCACGGCAGACAGACCGGCCAGCAGCGGGATACCGATCTTGATGATCGACACGCCGGTACGCCGGGCGACGATGAACACCAGCGGGATCAGCAGCACGAAACCGATTTCGAAAAACAGCGGGATACCCACCAGGAAGGCGGCGAACATCATTGCCCACTGCACTTTCTCTTTGCCGAAGGCGCGGATCAGGGTCTGGGCGATCTGATCCGCCCCGCCCGACTCGGCCATCATTTTGCCGAGCATGGTGCCCAGCGCCAGGATGATGCCAACGAAACCGAGCACGCCACCAAAGCCGTCCTGGAACGCCTTGATCACGGTGCCGATTGGCATGCCGGAAGTCAGCCCGAGGAAAGCTGCGGCGATGATCAGGGCGATAAAGGGGTGGAACTTGAACTTGGTGATCAGGACGATAAGCCCGATCACCGTGACTACTGCATCGAGCAGCAGGAACGTCTCGTGGGACATGCCAAACATTAGGGGTGTCTCCTGGTTGTTGTTGTTATTAAAGCGGGTAATTCGAAAGCCATAAGGACAGCGCTATCTCTGCAAGCAAAAATTAACCGGCGCGTTTCAGGCCGTGCTCGAGCCACCAGTGGTGTGCCTGAACGGCCAGCTGATCGACGCTGTGGGTCGACGCATCGAGGGCCAGGGTCAACGGCTCGCCGACGGGGGATTCGAGAGTGGCGAACTGGCTGTCGATCAGAGTCGATGGCATGAAGTGGCCGGGGCGATGAGAAACACGGTCGGCGGCAACTTCGGGGGTCAGCTCAAGGAACACGAAGCCCAGGCCCGGCAAGGCACTGCGCAGACGCTCGCGGTAAATGAGTTTGAGGGCCGAGCAGGTCAGCACCGGGCGCTGGCCCAGGGCGTCGATGCGGCGCAGTTCATCGCACAGGCTGTCGAGCCAGCCGGCACGGTCTTCATCGTTCAGGGGGATACCTGCGCTCATCTTTTCGATATTGGCGGCAGGGTGGAAAGAGTCGCCTTCAATGGCAGTGGCGCCGCTGAGCTGGCACAGGTCTTCGCTGACGCACGTCTTACCGCAACCGGCAACGCCCATGATGACCAGGGCGGTGATGGGATTGTTCATGTAACACCTCAGTGCGCAGACAGCGCTACCTTTGCCAGTTATGACACTAGACCAAAAGTAGAAGTTGCCGACGCCTTCTTGTCATTTTTGTGGGTTGCAGCATGCTCGTTCTCAATGCCAAAAAAACGCCAAAAAGCGAGGATCAGGCGAACCCCCGCTCAAGCATTTGCAGCTGCATCGAGACAGCGCTACCTTAGTGCCTTGAATTTTGTTTGGCAAGCCGTCGATGACCTCAACCAAGAACGATAAAAATACGCGCACCACTGGCCGCCCTACCCTGAACGAAGTCGCGCGCCTGGCCGGCGTCAGCCCGATTACCGCGTCCCGAGCCCTGCGCGGCGTGAGCACGGTGGCTACCGAACTGGTGGAAAAAGTGCAGAACGCGGCGCTTGAACTCAACTATGTGGTTAATTCCGCCGCTCGCGCCCTGGCTTCGGCACAGAGTCATTCGGTGGTGGTTTTGGTGCCGTCACTGTCCAACCTTTTGTTCATCGACACCCTGGAAGCCATTCATCAGGTTTTGCGCCCCAAGGGCTTCGAAGTGCTGATCGGCAACTTCCACTATTCCCGCGACGAAGAAGAAAACCTGCTGCGCAACTACATGGCCTATCAGCCGCGAGGCTTGCTGCTCACCGGTTTCGACCGCACCGAAAGTTCGCGGCGGATGATCGAAGCGAGCAACATTCCCTGCGTGTACATGATGGAACTGGACAGTGCCGCCGGCCTTAATTGCGTCGGTTTTTCGCAACTGGCCGCCGGCGAAACGGCGGCTGAACATTTGCTGTCCCGCGGCCGCAAGCGACTGGCTTACATTGGCGCGCAACTTGACCAACGTACATTGCTGCGTGGCGAAGGTTACCGTCGCGCACTGCAGAAGGCCGGTCTGTATGACCCGGCGCTGGAAGTGCTGACGCCACGTCCGTCTTCCGTCGGCCTGGGCGGCGAGTTGTTCCTGCAGATGATCGCCAGTCATCCCGATGTCGATGCGATCTTCTTCGGCAACGACGACCTGGCCCAGGGTGCATTGCTCGAAGCCATGCGCTGCGGCATCAAGATCCCCGAGCAGGTGGCGATTCTCGGTTTCAACGACCTGCCAGCGTCAGCTCACATGGTTCCGCGACTGAGCAGCATCAGCACCCCGCGCGAAGCCATCGGCCGCCGAGCGGCGGAGCAGATGCTGACGCTGATGGCCGGCAACACCGTGGCCAAACCGGTGCAGGACATGGGGTTTGAGTTGAAGGTTCGCGAGAGTACCTGACCGGTCGCTCACTGTAGGAGCCGGCTTGCTGGCGAAGGCGGTGTGCCAGCCTCCACCCATGTCGATTGATCCGCCGCCTTCGCCAGCAAGCCGGCTCCTACAGGCTTGATGTGAGACGTTGGCAGGCACACTATGATTTCCAGACGCCTTGATTCGCTGACGGAGTAGCAACATGGACCATGCACTGAAGATTCTCGGTAAAGCCTCGTCGATCAACGTCAGAAAAGTCCTGTGGACCTGCGAGGAACTGGGCCTGTCCTACGAGCGTGAGGATTGGGGCAGCGGATTTGCCTCGACCCATAGCCCCGAGTTCCTGCGGTTCAATCCCAACGCGCAGGTTCCGGTGATCATTGATGAGAACGGGGCGCTGTGGGAATCCAACACCATCTGCCGCTACCTGGCCGGCAAACACCACCATCATCACAACGAGCTGCTGCCCTCCGAACCGGCCGCTCGCGCCCGGGTGGAGCAGTGGATGGATTGGCAGGCCACCGAACTCAATCCGTCCTGGAGCTACGCGTTCATGGCGCTGGTTCGCAAGGATCCCGAGTTCCAGGATCCGCATCGCCTGGACGTCGGCGTGCGTGGCTGGAACCAGAAAATGGCCATCCTCGAGCATCAACTCACGACCACCAAGGCATTTGTTGCCGGGGAGAAATTTACCTTGGCCGATATTGTCATCGGCCTGTCGGTCAATCGCTGGCTGATGACGCCGATAGAGCGCCCCGACTTCCCTGCCGTCGATGAATATTTCAAGCGTCTGGCACCACGACCCGGTTTTCTCAAACATTGCTGTAACGGCCTGCCTTGAACCACCCGGCGCTGCAACGTTTGCCGTTCGTCGGCAACCGTTCGCCTCTATTGCGCTCTAACTTTGTGTTCAGGACAAAAACGGTTCAGCTCCGAAAAGGGTCACCCTGTAGGGCGATTACTGGGCAAATAAGATAAACATGGGTGAAAACGCGACACTGATCATTCGGTCGTTATATTCAGCCAGTCGACTTTGAGAATAGATTTCAGTCCAGGCGCCCGTGACGCTGACCTGGTCGGGAATGCTGAAGGGACAACAGCCCTTACCCAAGCCAACCTCCTTGAGGTTGCTCATCATTATGTTGCCCTTCGCACCAGGCCCATCCACGCCGAAAATTTTCACGGTGTGGACCTTGTTGTGGTGCTGCCATGAGGAGACATGACCGTTCATGCCAAAGTCGGACAGGTTGACCGGGCGACTGGACGGGGTGCTGCGCAGCGACAGTTTTCTGCCCGTGTAATCCCAGGCATCCCAGACACAAAAATAGCCGTAATCACAGGAGCTATCAGACTGCCCCGACGCGCCGGGCACCGGGAAGGTCAGCACAATGGCATCGATGGCGTATGCCACTTGAGTGGCGCTGACTTGCTGACCGCCCGATTTCCGATTGAGCTGCCGGTCAATCTGCCGTTGCACTTCGGCTTTTTGTTCGGCAGTCATGACGGGCTCAAACAACGTATAGGGACTAGGCGGGATAGACACATGCCTGGCAGAGAAAAACAGAGCGCCGATGCCGACACACACCGCCACTAATCCAGCAGACCATTGGGCGTTCATGTAAAAAACTCCGTTCACTGTACGCACTGAACAAATCCAGCGAGAGCAGGGAACAGAGTTCATTCATCACTATTTTTTGTCTACTGTCATAAATAACAGTGTCGACAGTCGGCGTCGTTTACGTAACGCCTCGCAAATGCATCGGTTCACAAACCTGCAGTGACCCGATTAGCCACCTCCCCCGGCACCCATCCCTTCCACACCTGCGGCCGCTCACGCAAAAACGCTTCGGCCACTTCGCGAGGTTTTTGCCGTTTTTCGCTCATCTGCCCCAGAGTCTGGTTCAACAGATCGATCGGCAGGTCGACTTTTTCGAAGAACGCCACCAGGTCCGGATACTGCGCCTTGAACGGTGCGGACACGCCGATCGCCAGGCTGGCCGGCATCGAACGGGTGCCTTTGGGGTTCGGGTTGTTGGCGTCGGCCAGGGTTTTCCAGGCTTCGGCGTCGAACGCCGGTTCGTCGAGTTTTACCAATTTGAAACGGCCCAACAGCGGCGTCGGCGACCAGTAGTAGAACAGCACCGGCTTGCCACGACGGATCGACGACGCCACTTCGGCGTCCAGCGCTGCACCGGAACCGGTGCGGAAGTTTACGAAGCTTTGCGTAAGGTCGTAGGCCTTGAGTTTCTGGCTGTTGACGATCTCCGAGGTCCAGCCGGTGGGGCTGTTGAGAAAGCGACCACGGCTCGGGTCTTCGGGGTCGCGGAACACGTCTTTGTACTTCGCCAGGTCAGCCACGGATTTCAGCTCCGGCGCCAGGGGTTTGATGCCGCGTTCCGGATCGCCCTTGATCACGTATTCCGGTACCCACCAACCTTCGGTGGCACCTTTTACCGTATCGCCCAGGCCAAACACCTTGCCTTCCCCCGCAGCTTTGACCCACGCCGGACTGCGCCCGGCCCACTCTTCACCGATCACCTGAATATCGTTTTTGGCCAGCGCCGCCTCGAGGCTGACGGTGCTGCCGGGCAAGGTATCGGTCGGGTAGCCATAACCTTTTTCGACAATCAGGCGCAGGATCTCGGTGATCAGGCTGCCGCTTTCCCAGGTGATGTCGCCGAAGTGGATGGGCGCGGCTTTTTCTGCCGCCGGTGCCTGGTTGGCAATCAGGCTCAGGGCCAGCAGCGAACTGCCGAGCAGGGTTTTGATCGATCTCATGCGGACCTCTTGTTCTGTAGGTGACGGTTCAGGAACTGATTGGCGCTATGCCGGGCGCACAAGGCCTCGGAGCGGGTCATGTAGACGCTGACCGAACGCAGGGAAATGCCCAGCTCGGCAGCGATTTGCGGGTAAGTCAGACCGTCGACCCGCGACAGCAGAAAGGTCGCCCTGACCTTGCCGGGCAGGCGCGCCAGTGTGCGGTCGAGGCCATGCAGTGCCTGAGTCAGTTGCGCCAACTCTTCGGGCGACGGTGCTGAAGGTTGATCAACCTGTTGCAGCTCATCGAGGTGCCGGCGCTCCAGATCGCGACGGCGCCACAGTTGAAAGATCAGGCGACGGGCAATGGTGGTGAGCAAGGCACGAGGCTCGCGGATCGACACCGGCGGCGGTGCTTCGAGCAATTGCACGAAGGCTTCGGCGGCGATGTCTTCGACACTGCAAGCGGCTCCCAGGTACTGGCGCAAGCGGGCGCACAGCCAGGGGTAATGGGCGCGGAACAATCCACCCACGTCATTGCGATGGGAAACGTCGGTGCCGGACATAGAGGCTCCAAGGGTTAGGGGTCGCTGAATGTCCGGTCTTCCGGTGATGCGATCCTAGCAAGGAGCCTTATTCATTAATAATATTTAAAATTCATTTTTATATTCTTTTATGAAATATAAATTAGTGTCGTTCGGTAGATCGCTTTCGCGGGCAAGCCTCGCTCCTACAGGCGCTGTGTGAATTATCAATCATGTGATCGACACAGCACCTGTAGGAGCGAGGCTTGCCCGCGAATGGTCTTCAGTCAACGAATGTGTCCGAACCCCATGGCATCGGCTTCTTGTTGATAGTCGAGAATGATTTGATAGTCGCTTTCACTGGCTGGCAACACTTCTCGCAAACCAAGAACCTCAGCCACCTCCGGCAGCTCGCCCAACGTCAGGTTCATCACTCGCCGAATGTCTTCAGCCTGCTCATCACTCACACTCGCCGCAGTGATATACGGCAAGGTCGGACTGAAGGCACTGCGAGCGACAACTCGTAAACCAGCCACTTCTGCCTCGGCATAACGAGCCAGATACGCGTAGGTCACACTGTCGATGGCCGACAGGTCGGCAATGTCTTCGCGCAACCAGCGCAGGCTTTCGCGGTGGCTGCCGCTGACATCGACCCGGGCAAAGAATTGCCCGTCCTGATGCAGCGGCGCCAGTCGATGACGCAGCAGGTTCATGCCGCTGTTGGAGTCTTCCCCATTGATCACACCACGGCTGCCGTGAAAGTCCGGCAGGGTTCGCCGTGGATCGTCGGCGCGGCTCAACAGCAGGCTGCAATGGTTGCCGCCGCTGCTGTCCGGCAATTCATAGCGCGCACGCCCCAGGATCCGGACCTGGCCGCGCAGCGCGGTCATCAGCGGATAGCCGCAGGTTTGCGTCAGCAGTAAGTGCGGGGATAGCCAAAGGTCCATCAGTGTCAGGCCTTCGGCGTTGCGGCGGGTGGCCCCCAGTCGCTCAAGGATAAGCGCCAGCCAGCGCTCGTTGGCCAGGCGGATGGGTTCGGGGGCGATGTACATCAGTAATTCGGCGATGTGTTGTGTCATCAAAAAACCTCGTACAACGAAGATCAAATGTGGGAGCGGGCTTGCTCGCGAAGACGGTTTAACATCCAACATCTATGTTGACTGACACTCCGCTTTCGCGAGCAAGCCGAATCGCCGCACCACCGCTCCCACAGGGTTTACTGGTGGCCAGACTAATGAAACGGATGCCGCGGACTGTCAATCGCCCTCACCCCATGCTCCCGCCACAACTGCCCATAACCCTGCACCACAAACCCGCCGCTGCGGGCCAGCCATTGCTCGCGACGCTGGCGATAAGCGCGTGGCAAGTCGTACCAGGGCAGCCCCGGCAAGTCGTGATGTACAAGGTGCAGATTGAGGTTGAGGAACAACCAGCGCCAGGGCCACGCCGCTTCGTTGAGCACGGTCCGCTGCTCAGGTAGCCCGTGCGGGCGGTGTTCATAGTAGGAGCGAATCATCGCGATCGACAGCGCCGGCACACTGATCAGCAACAGGTAATGCCACACCGGCAGCACACTGTAGCGCGCGATGAACAGCAGCATCAGCAGGGTCAGCGCGCCATGGCTGAGCCACATCAGCCAGGCCTGTCGCTCACCGGCCTTGAGTCGTTGCAGTTCTTCCCGAGCCAACCCCAGCAAGGCCAGCGGCGCACCGATGACGAAGCGCCCGAGCACGGTTTTATTCAGCCAGTGCAGGCCTTGCTCGAACAGCGAACTGCCATGCCATTGCGCGATGCTCAAATAGCGACTTTCCGGGTCGCGACCGGGGATGGTCAGGTCTTCGTCGCGGTGATGCAGCAAATGGCTGTCGCGATACAGCGTGTAGGGATACCACACGGCGAACGGCGCGTAGCCGAGGACTTTGTTCAGCGCAGGCCAGCGGGTCGGATGACCGTGTAGCAACTCGTGCTGCACCGACAACCAGAGCACCACCACGGGGATCAACAACAGGGTGCTCCACCACAAGCCCAATGTATGGCTGTTCAAAACAATGGCGAACCAGGCGCTGTAGACGCCGATCAACAGCAGCCAGGTCGGCCACTCGGTGCGGGCGGTCAGGCGTTGGCGCAGGGTTTCGATTTCTTTTCGGTGGGCGTCATCGAAATAATGGGGCATGGCGTTGCTCGGATCGGGGACCAGTCCCCTTCTGTGCAACGGCGTCAGGATTTCTTGCAGATTATTTTCAGATGATCGCTCCCATGCTCTGCATGGAAGCGATCGGTCAGCGCGGGATCAATGTCCGAACACATTCACCTTTTGGCCTTTTTGTCGGCGCGTTTTTCAATGGCGGTTTTCGCTGGTTTTTTCTTCAGCTCTTTTTTTGATTCCATACCTTTAGACATGATGCGTACTCCACTCGCGAGGGATGTGAGATCAGGTATACACCTATCCTGGCGTGCGCGTTGTTTTATAATCGTGCGCTTGCCCTCAACAGTTTAGCCCTATGCACAGTACTCGTTACATCCGACTCGATGAGCCACTGTGGCCATTGGTGAACAAGTTTTATCGCACCCACCAATCGTCGATGAAAGCGGTGCGCGACGCACAACTGTGGGTCGCACGACGTGACGAGATCATCGCGGCGCTTTGCTTGCGCCCGGTATCAGGCGGACATTGGCTGACCGGGTTGTTTGTCGATCCGGCTTGTCGCGAACAGGGTGTCGCCGCCGCGTTGATTGCTGAAGCGGTCAAGGAGCATGAGCTTCCGGTCTGGCTGTTCTGCCATCCGGACCTGCGCGAGTTTTATGAGCGCCGCGGCTTTGCCTTTGATCCATCGATGCCCTACGCCATGGTCGAGCGTCTGAACCGTTACGCGCGCAGCAAACCGATGATCGCCATGGGCTTAGACCCCTTGGTTAGAACTACCTTCGATAATGTGTGATCGGCCCAAGGATGGTGCGTGCAAGCCTCGCTGTCGACTTCTACTTCGGCAGCGGTGCAGCGCTAAATAACACCGATTCCTACAATGGTTTTATGGTGTTTTTCAGTCGTCAGCGTTGGGATCAAGATCCGGGAACATCACTTCGGTAAACCCGAACTTGCTGAAGTCGCTGATGCGCGACGGATACAAGCGGCCGATCAGGTGATCGCATTCGTGCTGCACCACCCGCGCATGGAAACCTGAGGCAATGCGTACAACCGGTTCGCCCTTGGGATCAAAACCCTCGTAGCGGATCTGCTGATAACGATCCACCGCGCCGCGCAAGCCGGGCACCGACAGGCATCCTTCGAAGCCCTCTTCCATGATCGGGCTCAACGGCGTGATCAACGGGTTGATCAGAATCGTCTGCGGCACGGCTTCCGCGTCCGGGTAACGCTCGCTGTGCTCAAAACCAAAGATCACCAGTTGCAGATCGACACCGATCTGCGGCGCTGCCAGGCCAACTCCGCCGACGCTTTCCATAGTCTGGAACATGTCGTCGATCAGTTGCCACAACTCGGGGCTGTCGAACATTTCGGCCGGCACGGGCGGGGCAATGCGCAGCAGGCGCTCATCGCCCATTTTCAGAATTTCACGGATCATTTGATGACTTCGTCAGTGGGTGGCTTCACCGAGTGATCCCGGCCCAGCCCGGAAACGTGGTGTTTCTCTTCATAGACGGGACCGTGCTCGCCGGGGACCTTCTCGCCGGGGTCTTTGCCTTCGCGGGACATGTGCTCAATCACCGCATTCATCTCGGCACCGAGCAGCAGCACCGCGGCGGAAATGTAGAAGTACAAAAGCAGCACGATGATCGCACCGATACTGCCATACATGGCGTTGTAGTTGGCGAATTCCTTGACGTACAGACCGAAACCCACGGAGGCGAGGATCCACACCACCACCGCCAGCACCGAACCCGGTGTGATGAAGCGAAATTCCTGTTTGACGTCGGGCATGACGTAATAGATCAGCGCCACGGCGACCATCAGCAAAATCACGATCACCGGCCACCGCGCGATGGTCCACAGCGTAACGATGAAGTATTCGAGGCCGACTTGCGCAGCGATCCAGCTCATCACCTGCGGCCCGAGCACCATCAGCGCAGCGGCAACCAACAGCATGCCTGCAATGCCTACGGTGTAGATGATCGACAGCGGAAAGCGCTTCCACGCCGGACGGCCTTCGACCACATCATAAGCTGCGTTCATTGCGCTCATCATCAGCCGCACGCCGGCAGAGGCCGTCCACAGGGCAATCACGATACCCACCGACAACAGGCCACCCTTGGATTGCTGGAGCTGGTCGATCACCGGGTTCACCTGTTCCAGCGCCTGGGGCGGCAGTACCAGTTCCGATTGCAGGCGCAGCCAGGAGAAGAAATCCGGCAGGTGCAAGAAACCGATCAGGGCGATAAGGAACAGGATGAAGGGAAACAGCGAAAACAGCATTTGATAGGCCAGCGCCGAGGCATAGGTCGACATCTCGTCGTCAACGAACTCGGTGACCGTGCGCATCATCACACGGTGCAAGGGCAGGCCTCTCATGTCCGGGAAAATCATTAGCGTCTCCTTGCGCCGCAAAATGGGGTTGAAATCATGGCGACTCAGGGGCCGTTTTCTTACATCAAAGTAGCCTACCTGGCGACTTTGAAACAATTTCGTCGCTCAAGTTCAGGCTGACACAAAAACGGCCATCCGAGGATGGCCGTTCCTGATACTCGTCAAAGGCCGAATCAAGCCTTGTCGACACCTTTCTTGATTGCATCTTTTGCCTTGCCGACCGCTTGTTGTGCTTCGCCTTTCTTTTCCTGCACTACGCCTTCGGCGCGCATTTTGTCACTACCGGTAGCTTTGCCAATGCCTTGCTTGACATTGCCAGCGGCTTCGTTGGCCATGCCTTTTACTTTATCGCCAGTGCTGCTCATGGTGTTTCTCCTGTGAACAAATCAATGAGAAAAGTCGTTACACAAAGATTGACCGGAGGCGTTTGCCGGGAGTTTCATTTATTTTCACCACGACATTTTATCGTTCAGCGCAGGTTGGGCTTTATGTTTCCCCGGCAACCCCCGAGAATGCGCAACGTATCGGCGCTATGACGCTGAAGATCCAATCCCCGCAGGAATGTTATGAAACTCGATAAAAAGCAGGCCATTGCCCGCAGAAACCAGGAACTTGGCGGTGCTGTGCTTGGCGTCAACAACTGCCATTTCGCCGAATTGAACCGCAACCGCAACATCTGGTGGTTTGACCTCCCGGTGGCGCGCCTGGCCATTGGTCAGTACGAGTGGATTCACCTGCTGATGCACACCCCGGATACCGACGAACTGCTGCACTTGAAAGTGCCAACGGTATTCCTGCGTGAGAAACTCGAAGGCCTGGTGGTGCGTAACCAGGGCAAGCGCAAGGCCGCCCTGAGTCTGGAACTGAGCGCCGACAAGGACTCATACTTACAGGACATGCGCCCGGCGGGCACCAACGTCAACTTCGCGCCGTTTCGCCAATAACCACCATTCCCACACTGATCGTTCCCACGCTCTGCGTGGGAATGCCGCCCCGGACGCTCTGCGTCCGATTCTGGGACGCAGAGCGTCCCGGGATGCGTTACCACGCAGAGCGTGGGAACGATCTGGTAAAAGAAAGCCCCGCATCTGCGGGGCTTCTTGTTTGATTACGCGGTGGTTTTCTTCGCGTTGATCTTCTTCAACTCTTCATCGCGCAACTCGCGACGCAAAATCTTGCCGACATTGGTGGTCGGCAGTGCATCGCGGAACTCCACCGAGCGCGGAACCTTGTACCCGGTGACGTTGGCGCGCATATGCTCCATCACCTGTTCCTTGGTCAGGGTCACGCCAGGTTTAGCGACGATGAAAATCTTGATCGCTTCGCCCGACTTTTCGTCCGGAATGCCAATGGCCGCGCATTGCAGCACGCCCGGCAGGGTCGCCAGCACGTCTTCCAGTTCATTGGGGTACACATTGAATCCGGAGACCAGAATCATGTCTTTCTTGCGATCGACAATGCGCATGTAGCCATCCGGCTGGATCAGCGCGATATCACCGGTTTTCAACCAGCCTTCGCTGTCGAGGATTTCATCGGTGGCTTCCTGGCGCTGCCAGTAGCCCTTCATGACCTGCGGACCTTTCACACACAGCTCGCCGATATCACCCATCGGTTGCTCGACACCGGCATCATTGATGACTTTGCACAGGGTCGATGGCACGGGAATGCCGATGGTGCCGATCTGGATGTTCTGGATCGGGTTCACCGTGGCCACCGGGCTGGTTTCAGTCATGCCGTAACCTTCGCAGATCGCGCAACCGGTAACTGCCTTCCAGCGCTCGGCCGCTGCCAGTTGCAGGGCCATGCCCCCGGACAGGGTGACTTTCAGCGCTGAGAAATCCAGCTGGCGGAAGCCTTCGTTGTTGCACAGGGCCACAAACAAGGTGTTGAGGCCAACGAAACCGCTGAACTTCCACTTCGACAGTTCCTTGACCATCGCCGGCAAATCGCGCGGGTTGCTGATCAGGATGTTGTGGTTGCCGATCAACATCATCGCCATGCAATGAAAGGTGAAGGCATAGATGTGGTACAGCGGCAGCGGCGTGATCAAGATCTCGCAGCCTTCATTGAGGTTAGAGCCCATCAGCGCCTTGCACTGCAGCATGTTCGCCACCAGGTTGCGATGGGTCAGCATCGCGCCCTTGGCCACGCCGGTTGTGCCGCCGGTGTATTGCAGCACTGCGACATCGCTGCTCGCCGGGTTGGCCTCAGTCACTGGCTGACCGTGGCCCTTGCTCAACACGTCGTTGAACTTGACGGCTTTTGGCAAGTGATACGCCGGCACCATCTTCTTCACGTACTTGATCACGCTGTTGATCAGCAGACGCTTGAGCGGTGGCAGCAGGTCCGCCACTTCGGTGACGATCACGTGCTTGACCCCGGTTTTCGGCACGACGGTCTCAGCCAGGTGCGCCATGTTGGCCAGGCAGATCAGGGCCTTGGCACCGGAGTCGTTGAACTGGTGCTCCATTTCCCGCGCGGTGTACAACGGGTTGGTGTTGACCACGATCAACCCGGCGCGGATCGCACCGAAGACGGCAACCGGGTACTGCAGCACGTTGGGCAGTTGCACGGCGATTCGATCGCCCGGCTGCAAATCGGTATGCTGTTGCAGGTAGGCGGCAAAGGCACCGGACAATTCGTACAGCTCACCGTAGGTGATTGTCTTGCCCAGGTTGCTGAATGCCGGTTTGTTGGCGAAGCGTTGGCAGGATTGCTTTAACACTGCCTGAATATTCGGGTACTCGTCTGGATTGATGTCGGCAGCAATTCCAGCTGGGTACTTATCCTTCCAAAAGTCTTCGTTCATGGAAGCCCACTCCTCAACAACGCGAATTCAGCACCGCATTTGATGCGATTATTATTGGTGTTTGTCTATTGGTGAGTCTGGCTTTTTTTAGGCCGAGAAGTCACAAAACGCGCCGAGAGTAGCAGCTTTAAATAGGGTCGACCAGAGCCAAAATCGGCCTGTACGGTCACATTTGTGACTCAAGAATGACAAGCAGTCATTTTAGAGCAAAGATTCTATACATCTCTGAAAGCCCCGAAAATCGGGGCTTGTCAAAACTGTAGGAGCGAGCTTGCTCGCGAAAAACGTCCGGACAACGCGATCATCCAGACAGGGCGCGTTACCGTTAACGTCCATCGCGAGCAAGCTCGCTCCTACAGGGATCGGCCATTCAATGATTACGCGATATCGCGCAACTCCCGCCGCAGAATCTTGCCCACCGGCGTCATTGGCAACGACTCACGCAACACGATGTGCTTGGGCACTTTGTACGCCGTGAAGTTTTCCTTGCAGTAGGCCTTGAGCTCTTCAAGGCTGACACCAGTCTCACGAGCCACCACGAACAGCTTCACCGCCTCGCCCGAACGCTCGTCCGGCACGCCGATGACCGCACAATTGGCGACTTTCGGGTGAGCCATGACCACGTCCTCAATTTCGTTCGGGTACACGTTGAAACCCGAGACGATGATCATGTCTTTCTTGCGATCGACGATGCGCACGAACCCATCCGGGTCGATCACCGCAATGTCGCCGGACTTGAACCAGCCCTCGGCATCCAGCACTTCGTCGGTCGCTTCGGGCTTCTGCCAGTAGCCCTTCATGATCTGCGGGCCTTTGATGCACAACTCGCCACGCTCGCCCAATGGCTGCTCGAGCCCTTCATCGTTGATGACCTTGAGCGTGGTGCCTGGCACCGGCAGGCCGACCGTGCCGAGGCGCGATTGATTGCCGTAGGGGTTGGTGCAGGCCACCGGCGAGGTTTCGGTCAGGCCGTAACCTTCGGTGATCCGGCAGCCGGTCAGTTGCGCCCAACGCTCGGCAGTGGCCTTGACCAGCGCGGTGCCGCCGGAGTTGGTGAGCTTGAGGTTGGAGAAATCCAGGGTCTTGAAGTCTGGGTGATCCATTAGCGCAACGAACAGCGTGTTAAGCCCCAACAGCGCCGAAAATCGCCAGTTTTTCAGCTCCTTGATAAAGCCGCCGATGTCCCGAGGATTGGTGATCAGCACGTTGTGGTTGCCGGTCACCATCATGCACATACAATTGGCCGTGAAGGCATAGATATGGTACAGCGGCAGCGGAGCAATCATGATCTCCTGCCCTTCGCGCAGCAGCGGCTGGCCGTCGCTGGCAAACTGACGGAGGCAGGCCCGCGCTTGTTGCATGTTGGCCACCAAATTGCCATGGGTCAGCATCGCGCCCTTGGCCAGACCAGTGGTGCCACCGGTGTATTGCAGCACGGCGATGTCATTGAGGCCGGCATTCAGCGATTTGATCCCCTGCCCTTTGCCCAGGCGCAAGGCACTCTTGAAGGAAATGGCCTGCGGCAAGGAATAGGCCGGGATCATTTTCTTGACCTTGTTCACCAGCGTATTGACCAGCCAGCCTTTGGCGGCGGGCATCAGGTCGCCCATCTTCGCTTCGATCAAGTACTGGATGTCGGTGTCAGGCAGCACTTCCTGGACTTTCTGCCCGAACATGTTGAGGTACACCAGCGCCCGGGCGCCGCAATCCTTGAACTGATGACGCATCTCCCGCGCGGTGTATAGCGGGTTGGTGTTGACCACGATCAGCCCGGCGCGCAAGGCGCCGAACACCGCGATCGGGTATTGCAGGACATTGGGCATCTGCACAGCGATGCGGTCCCCCGGTACCAGATCGGTGTGGGCTTTCAGGTAACCGGCGAACGCTGCGCTGTAGCGTTCCAGTTCGGCGTAGGTCAGGGTGACACCCATGTTGCTGAACGCCGGGCGATCAGCAAACTTCTTGCAGGAACGCTCGAACACCTCGATAACCGACTTGTACTCAGCGACATCAATGTCCAAGGGCACGCCGGCCGGGCGTTTGTCATTCCAGAAATCAGGTTGCATTGTTCTTGTCCTCTTTACCTGAACCTATCCGGGGCCGCTTTTCTGTCATTTCTTAAAAAAAAACAACCGAAAAGCGGAGCTTCACGGACACTAGCAGCTATGGCGAATCAGGCAAATATGCGCATGTGCGTCATAGATCGTGTGAATCTTGCTGCCGCGGCGCGGCCTGATCAGACGCTCAACGAAGGATGCGCTATACAATGCAATCGGCTCACTGTAGGAGCGAGCTTGCTCGCGAAAAAACCAGGGGCACCACTAAACATCAGGTTGTACGCGTTATCGTTCACGACCATCGCGAGCAAACTCGCTCCTACACAGGCAACGGCCCCCAGCAAAGGAATCGCGATGATCCACGATACGTTCTGGCTGACTACTAGTGACCGCACCCGTCTTTTCGTCAACCAGTGGCTGCCCGCAGGCAGCCCCAAGGCAGTGATTCTGCTGGCTCACGGCATGGCGGAACACAGCGGCCGATACGCGCGTCTGGCGGAAAAAATCTGTGATCAGGGCTACGGTGTGTACGCCCCGGATATGCGCGGACATGGCAAAACTGCCGAAAACGGGACACTCGGACATTTCGCCGATGAAGGCGGTTGGGCCAAAGTGGTCGGTGATCTGGCGTGCCTCAACCAGCACCTCGGCCAGCAACATCCCGGCGCGCCGATCGTGTTACTGGGCCACAGCATGGGCAGCTACATCGCCCAGGCGTATCTTCTGCATCACAGCGCCAGCCTGCACGGCGCCATTCTCAGCGGCTCGAACTTTCAGCCCGTGGCCCTTTATCGCGCGGCACGCCAAATTGCCCGTTTCGAACGCCTGCGCCAGGGCCTCAAAGGGCGCAGCGCGCTGATCGAATGGTTGTCATTCGGCTCGTTCAATAAACAATTCAAACCGGCGCGTACCCGTTTCGACTGGCTCAGCCGCGATCCGACGGAAGTCGATCTGTACGCAAACGACCCGCTCTGCGGCTTTCGTTGCACCAATCAGCTGTGGATCGATTTGCTCGGTGGGTTGCAGCAAATCAGCAAAGCGTCCAATCTCGCCCAGATCGATCCGGGCCTGCCGCTGCTGGTAATCGGCGGCGAATGTGATCCGGTGAGCGAAGGCAAACGTCTGAAGGATCTGGCCGGCGCCTTGCGCGAGGCTGGCAACCGGAGCCTGCAACTGACCATTTACCCGCAGGCGCGGCACGAACTGTTCAACGAAACCAACCGCGATGAAGTGACCGCCGATGTGCTGACCTGGATCAACCAGACACTGAGCAATCCCCGGCCACACCGAACCGAATAGTTTTTTTGTGAATCTTTTTATTCGTCACAGGAATTGAGACAGATGACCCAGGTTACCAACACCCCATACGCAGCTCTCGAAGTCGGCCAGACCGCCAGCTTCAGCAAGACGGTCGAAGAGCGCGACATTCAGTTGTTCGCCGCGATGTCGGGAGACCACAACCCGGTGCACCTGGACGCCGAATACGCCGCCAGCACCATGTTCAAGGAACGCATCGCCCACGGCATGTTCAGCGGCGCGCTGATCAGTGCCGCGGTCGCCTGCGAGTTGCCTGGGCCGGGCACTATCTACCTCGGTCAGCAGATGAGTTTTCAGAAGCCGGTGAAAATTGGCGACACCCTGACGGTGCGTCTGGAAATCCTCGAAAAACTGCCGAAATTCCGCGTGCGCATTGCCACTCGTGTGTTCAACCAGCGCGATGAGTTGGTGGTGGATGGCGAGGCGGAAATCCTCGCGCCGCGCAAACAGCAGAGCGTGACGCTGACCGAGCTGCCGGCAATCAGCATCGGCTGATCCTCCCGCTAATCGTTCCCACGCTCCGCGTGGGAACGATCATCAGTCTCAGTGCTCCCCCTCCTGCACCTGCACACTCGCCGTCATCCCGAACTTAAATTGATCCCTTCGGGCACCTTGTCCAGCTTGATCCGCACCGGAATCCGTTGCGCGAGCCGGACCCAGTTGAACGTCGGCTCCACCTCCGCCAGCAGTTGGCCGTCCGGCGTGGTATTGCGATCGGTGATCCCGCGGCTGATGCTTTCAACGTGGCCCTGCAACGCATCCCCGGCGCTCATCAACCAGACTTTCACCGGGTCGCCGACGCGAATCCGCGGCAGTTTGGTTTCTTCGAAGTACGCCTGCACGTAGAAAGTCGAATCGTCGATCAAGGCCATTACCGATTGCCCGGCATTCACGTAATTACCTTCGGCCAGACGCAGATTGGTGATGTGCCCGTTGCGAGGGGCGTGGACTTGACTGCGGGCCAGGTTGATCTCGGCGGCCTTGGCTTCGGCCTGGGCTTCGCGCAGTTCACCGCGGGCGATGCCGGCGTTGATTTGGGCGTTCTCGCGCAGTTCGGCGCTGATCGCTTGCGGCCCGAGACTGGCACGACGGCTGGCTTCGCGCTCGCGCAGATTGAGTTGCTGCTGACGGGTTTGCACCACTGCTTGCGCCTTTTCCAGCGCAGCTTCGAAGCGGTCGCGGTCAATGCTCAAGAGCAAGTCGCCCGCCTTCACCTGCTGGTTGTCAGAGGCCTTGAGTTCACGCACCCAACCCGACACATCCGGGGCGATCACCACCACATCGGCGCGAATGCGCGCATCGCGGGTCCAGGGCGTGAGCATGTAGTACTGCCACAGATGAAAACCGGCAAAAATCGCCACTGCCACCAGGCACAGGGTTACCGCGACACGTACGAATGTACGCATGTTCAACTCCTTATAAAGGTCCGAGGACGACGGTGATCACGGTCAATACACAGACGTACAAGGCGCAATCGAATAACGCTTCATGCCAGATCCAGCGGCCCACCGGGGTCAGGCGCAACAGCAGGCGCAAGGCGCCGGTCACCAGCAGCGCCAACACCACATAAATCAGAAACGGGCTGAGCAGCACGCCGCCCACCGACCACTCACGCAAGCCCATGAGCTTCCTCCTGCTGACGGCACCAGGCACGCCAGCTGTTTTGCAGTTGCAGCACCGCGCCCTGGGCCAGCTTCACCGCATCGCTGGGGGGCAAGGCGTACAAGGTTTGCAGCAAGGCCGCACTTGGCTCGGCCAACGCCTCGGCGCGACTGGCGGCCGGGCCTTGCCGCAAAATTTTTT
This sequence comes from Pseudomonas sp. ERMR1:02, assembly GCF_002277815.1. Lineage (GTDB taxonomy): Bacteria > Pseudomonadota > Gammaproteobacteria > Pseudomonadales > Pseudomonadaceae > Aquipseudomonas. Next base: position 263,837 of record NZ_NKJI01000003.1, on the reverse strand, counting down.
CAAGCTGTTCGAGGTAGCGCTGTTGCGACGCGGTGACTGGTAACTGCGCCACCGCCAGGCTCAAGCGCAGGTGCAGCAGTTCGTCACCGATGTCCAGGCCGAGCAAGCCGTCGTCCCAGCGACTGCGCGCTGGCTCCGGAAGCTGCGGATAGTGACGCGCCAGTTGTAGCAGACGATCAGCCATGCGCCCGCCGAACCAGCTCTCGGCGCCGGGCAGACTGCGCCGGGTCAGGCGCACCAGATCGTCGAGCGTTGCGGCCAGTAATCGTCGACCATGCCACGCCGGGTTGCGCAAGATCAGCAGATGGAACGCCAGCACCGCCGCGCCTACGCCGACCACCATGGCTTGCGCGCTATTGAAGAACACGGCGACATCGAACTTCATCACGTTCAGCGGCGCCACCAGCACAATGAAGTGCAAACAGAACGAAGTAGCCGTCGCACCGATCTGCGGCTTGGCCATGCCCAACGCACCGAAGAATAACGGCACACCCATGGCCAGGCAGAGCATCGCGAAACTGCTCCATTGCGGCAGCAGAATCTGCCCGACGATAAACGCCGCCGGAATGGCCAGAAAAATCCCGCGCATAAAACTCATGCCGATCTGCGCGCCGTTTTCGCGGCTGGCAAACAGGCTGCACACCACACACGTCAGCACCAGCGCACCGGCTGCGGCGGGCCAGGCGGTCGCCAGCCAGAAACACGAGACCACCAGAAACGCCAGCGCGCTGCGCGCACCGAACACCAGGGCCAACGACAGGTCGCGGTGCGGTGCCAGGGGTGTTGGTGGCGCGACCGTCTCACTGCCCTGCTCCACCGCTTGCAACGCCGCATTCGCCGCCATGGCGGTGTCCATCAGCAAGGTGAAGCGCACCAGACAATAACTTTGCGCGCAGCTGATGTGCGGGTCATGGGAAGCGTCGAGCAAACGTGGGCGCAAGGCTTGCAGGGTCGAGGCATCGGCACCGTTCAATGCGCCCTGAACCTCGTCCATCCAAGGCATCAATTGCGTGGCTTCCTGCGGCTCCAACTGCTTCCACTGCCGACGCACGGAACGGGCGATGCGCAGCAGCATCAGCAGTTTCTGACTCAAGCCACTGATCGCCCGCGCACGTTGCCGACCACGGCGGCCTTCGAACCAGGCGTGCTCGCGCTGGGCATCCACCGCGACGATTCTGCCGAGGATTTCCAGCAACCCTTTACGTGCCTGACCGTCCCCGGCCAGAGTCGCCCGCGCGGCATTCATGCCGCTTTGCCAGGCTGCCCGCGCCTGAACTGACAATTGCTGTTCGACACGCATCGGCCAAAGCAAAGCGCTGCTGGCGGTGGCGCAGATAATCCCCAGGCAGATTTCCGTGCATCGGGCCACGGCCTGATCGAACACCGTCAGCGGATGGGTAATGGCCGGCAAGGCAATGATCGCCACCGTGTACCCGGCCAGCACGAATGAATAGGACCACGCGCTACGCAACAGGGTCGAACTCGCGGTACACAACCCAAGCCACAACGCCAGGGCCAACAGAAACAGCCAGGGTGTCTGGGCGAATGCGCCCATGAACACCACCGACATGATCGTCCCGACCAGGGTGCCCAGCAGCCGCGCCAGACCTTTTTGCAGCACCATCCCGGACAACGGCTGCGCCACGATAAACGCGGTCATCAATGCCCAGGCCGGTTGTTCCAGGCCCCAACGCAACGCCAGCCACAGCGCCAGGCCGCCGCCGATCAAGGTCTTGATCGCGAACTGCAAGGCACGGCGGTCAGGCGCGAACAAAGCCTGAAAAGTAATAGGCACGGACAGGACTCATGGAAAGAAGTTTTAACAATAGACGGCCAAGGCCGAAGACCTTGAAAAACAAATTATTAGCTAGCTATCTATACCCCGTCCAGTGCTATATCCAAGGCACAAAAAAACGCCAGACTGGCTGGCGTTTTTGACAGCTAACGAACGCTTACGAGCGTGCGCGCGCCTGGTTACGCAGGGCTTTTACCTGATCGTGGTTACGTTGCACGCCGTGGTACTGACGTTCAACGATGTCACGAATACCCACCAGGTTGTGTTTGTTGATTTTTTCCATCGCTTCACGGTAAGCCTTCATTGCATGGTCTTCACCACGCTCGGCTTCGTTCAGCACAGCCTCTTCATCCTTGCCGGTAAACATCGACTTCACATCGACCCATCGGCGGTGCATGTCGCCACTGACACTGGTGGAAGTTTCCGGATCGCCACCCATCGAACGCACCGCACTCTGCAATTCCGCGGCTGAGGTTGCACATTCAGCCGAGCGTTGCACGAACAAGGTTTTGAGTTCAGGGTGTTTGATGTCTTCAGCGCAAGTCTTGAACCCTTCCTGACCGTCTTTGCTGGTTTCAATCAGGTCGTTGAGTACAGAAATCGCTTCTTTGTTCATATCGGTCATTTTTCAATTCCTTGCGGTTGATGAAAGATGCCTTATTCAGTGCAGAGCGCATGCCAGCTTCGAGTCGACAAATTAATCGTTATTTTTCAGATAGTTATATTTAATCAATGAATCTGTATCCGTTTTTTTTGCATGATCTGTCAATTGGCCTGCATGCAGAATGCCTGTATTTTCCAAAACGATTGAATAAAGACGACTGAGTCATGAACCCTGAAAAGCTCGAACTGCTGATAACCCGCGAAATGCCCTTTGGCAAATACAAAGGCCGAATCATTGCGGACTTGCCCGGTCCTTACCTTAACTGGTTCGCCCGGCAAGGTTTCCCCCATGGTGACTTGGGTGGCCTACTGGCGCTGATGCAGGAAATCGATCACAACGGCCTGTCTGAATTACTCGAACCGCTGCGCGCCAAACATGGCAAACCCGCCCCTCGCCACTGATTCACTCTTCCCGCCTCTGATTGAGTAGCCCATGCCCGATAACACTCGCCGCGCCCGTGATGAAGCCTTCTGGCATACCTTTGCCGACCGCTACGACGTCCAGCCCGGCCCGATCAATCTGGAAAACGGTTACTTCGGGCGCATGTCGCGCACGGTGGTCGAGGAGTATCAGCGCAACATCGAACTGATCAACCGCGGCAACTCGGTTCATGTTCGTCAACGCTTCGAACAGGGCGAGAGCGTGAAGATCCAGGCGCTGGTGGCCAAGCTGATCGGCGTTCCCGCCGAAGCCGTCGCCCTCACCCGCAATGCCTCTGACGGTTTGCAGTCGTTGATCCGCAACTACAACCGCCTGCAACCCGGTGATCAGGTGCTGATCTGCGATCTAGAGTACGACACCGTCAAGGGCGCCATGCGCTGGCTGGCCAAACATCGCGGTGTCGAGGTGATCGAGATCGAACACCAGCACCCCGCCAGCTTCGACAGTTTGCTCGCCACCTACCGTGAAACCTTCGCGCGTTATCCGCGACTCAAGCTGATGGCCCTGACCCACGTCACCCATCGCACCGGTCTGGTGATGCCAGTGCAGGCTATTGCCGCCGCAGCGAAGGAGCACGACATCGATGTGATTCTTGACGGCGCCCATGCACTGGGCCAGTTCGAATTCAACCTCGATGAACTGGGCATCGAGTTCGCCGCCTACAACCTGCACAAGTGGATCGGTGCGCCACTGACCCTGGGCTTCCTCTATATCGCCCCGAGCGCCTGGCGGACATCGACCCGGACATGGGCGAAATGCATTACCCGGTCACCGACATTCGCGCCCGCACGCCCTACAGCACACCGAATATCCCGGCGCTGCTGACCTTGCCGCTGGTCATTGAGGAGCATCACGCGATGGGCGGTTCCGCCGCCAAGGGTGCGCGGCTCAACTACCTGCGCAATTTGTGGGTCCGTCCAGCGCGCGAACTGCCAGGCATTGAAGTTTTGACCCCGGATGACCCACGGCTGTACTGCGGCATCACCTCCCTGCGCTTCACCGCACACGCCGATCAGCAGGCGATGGTCGAGCGGTTGCTCAGCGACTACAACCTGTTCACCGTGGTGCGCAGCGGCGCGGCGTGCGGCCCGTGCATCCGCATCACCCCTGGCTTGACCACCACCGCCGAGCACATTCTGCGGCTAGTCACGGCACTTACAGAATTGCGCTGATGCCCCTGTAGGAGCGAGGCTTGCCCGCGAAGGGGGCGCCGCGGTCAAACAGACACACCGCGTCATCGTTCTTCGCGGGCAAGCCTCGCTCCTACAGGTCTTTTTCAGGCAAAAAAAACGGTGCACCGACCAAGCGCACCGTAAAGCCGTAGAACACACAACGAGTGTCAGGTGAAGATCAGTCCAGCAGCGCCAAGGCCTCGGCGGTGCATTCCTGAATGCGGGCCCAGTCGCCGTTCTTGATCCACTCAGGATCAAGCATCCAGCTACCGCCCACGCACATGACGTTTTTCAGCGCCATGTAGCTCTTGATATTGGCCGGACCTACGCCGCCGGTCGGGCAGAATTTCACTTCGCCGAACGGGCCGCCCAGGGCCTTGATGGCCGCGACGCCACCACTGACTTCCGCCGGGAACAGCTTGAAGCGGCGATAGCCCAGGCCGTAGCCTTCCATGATGCCCGAGGCATTGCTGATGCCCGGCAGCAGTGGAATCGGGCTTTCGACGCTGGCTTCCAGCAGATCGCGAGTGATGCCCGGCGTGACGATGAACTGCGAACCCGCCGCTTCGGCAGCGGCCAGCATGTGGCGATCGAGCACCGTACCGGCACCGGTCACCAGTTCCGGACGCTGCTCACGCAGGATCTGGATGGCCTTGAGGCCGAACTGCGAACGCAGGGTCACTTCCAGGGCGGTAAGGCCTCCGGCTGCGAGGGCATCGGCCAGCGGCAACACGTCCTGTTCGCGAGCGATGGTGATCACCGGCAGGATCCGCGCCCTGACGCAGAGGCTGTCGATCAGGGCAACTTTATCCGCCATGGAAACGGTCGGGGATGGGTTTGTCATAGCGGCTGTTCCTTGGCTCATGGGCACCAGTAAATCTCTAACGTGGGTTGCAGAAATGCGCGGATCGGCGATGCGGCGACATCGTCACCGGCCAGTGCGGTATCAAGGGTGGTCAGCTTGGACTGACCGGAAATCGACAGAACTTTATGTTTGGCCGAAGCCAGCAGTGCTCGACTCATGGTCAAACGCTGATGCGGCACGGTCGGCGCCAGCATTGGGTAGCAGCGACGGGTGCCGTCGGCCTGCAAGGCTTCGGCGAGGTTCGGGCTGTTGGGGAACAGCGACGCGGTGTGGCCGTCATCGCCCATGCCCAGCACCAGCACGTCGATCGCCGGCAATTCGGCGAGCAAACGGTCAGCCTGCTCAGCCGCCTGATCAAGGTTGGCGGCGGCGCTGTAAAGGTTCAGGAACTGCGCCTTGGCCGCCGGGCCTTGCAACAGATATTTCTTGAGCAGACCGGCATTGCTGTCGGCATGTTCCACCGGCACCCAGCGCTCGTCCGCCAGACTGACCACCACGTTCGACCAGTCCAGCGCCTGCTTGGCCAGGTGCTGGAAAAAAGCCACCGGACTGCGACCACCGGACACCACCAGGGTCGCGGCGCCCTGGGCGTCGATCGCATCGCTCAGTTGTTTGGCCACGTTCAGTGCCAAGGCTTCAGCCAACAACACCGGGCTCTTGAACTCACGGGCGCTGACGCCCTGAGGCAGTTTCAAATCAGATATCGCCATACCACGACCTCCCGTCCCGCGTGATCAGAGCAATGGAACTCATCGGTCCCCAGGACCCGGCCGCGTACGGCTTGGGTGCATCACCGGATTTTTTCCACCCGGCGATCAACTGGTCACACCACTTCCACGCGGCTTCGATTTCATCTTTACGGACAAACAGGTTCTGATTGCCGCGCATCACTTCCAGCAACAACCGCTCGTAGGCATCGGGAATCCGTGCGCTGCGCCAGGTGTCGGAAAAATTCAGCTGCAACGGACCGCTGCGCAGCTGCATGCCTTTATCCAGACCTTGATCTTTAGTCATCACGCGCAAGGAAATGCCTTCATCCGGTTGCAGGCGGATAATCAGCTTGTTGCTGATTTGCAGGCGCTGCTCGGGAGCGAAGATGTAATGCGATGGTTCCTTGAAGTGGATGACGATCTGCGACAGTTTCTGCGGCATGCGCTTGCCCGTGCGCAGGTAAAACGGCACGCCGGCCCAGCGCCAGTTGCGGATATCGGCACGCAAGGCGACGAAGGTTTCGGTGTCGCTCTGGGTGTTGGAATTCGGTTCTTCCAGGTAACCCGGTACCGATTTGCCTTCGCTGTGGCCGGCGATGTACTGGCCGCGCACCACCTGGGTGGTCAGGCCTTCCGGACTGATCGGCGCCAGCGCCTTGAGCACTTTGACTTTCTCGTCGCGAATGCTGTCGGCGGACAGGTCGGCCGGCGGGTCCATGGCGATCAGGCAGAGCAGTTGCAGCAGGTGATTCTGGATCATGTCCCGCAGCTGGCCGGCCTTGTCGAAGTAGCCCCAGCGGCCTTCGATGCCGACCTTCTCGGCCACGGTGATTTCCACGTGGGAAATATAATTCTGGTTCCACTGGGTTTCGAACAGGCTGTTGGCGAAACGCAGGGCGATCAGGTTCTGCACCGTTTCCTTGCCCAGGTAATGGTCGATGCGGTAGGTGCGGTTCTCCGGGAAGAACTGCGCCACGGCATCGTTGACCTTGCGCGAGGATTCCAGGTCCGAACCGATTGGCTTTTCCAGCACCACGCGGGTGTTTTGCGCCAGCCCCACCTTCGCCAGGTTCTCGCAGATCGCACCGTACACCGCTGCCGGCGTGGCGAAATAGGCAATGACCCGTTGTGCACTACCAGCCTGTTCAGCCAGGGCCACATAGTCTTCAGACTTCATGAAATCGACGTGCAGATACGTCAGGCGGGCGAGGAAGCGCTCGACCACGGCTTCGTCCAGCTCTTTGGCACCGACGTAGCGGCGCAGCTCGGCGGCGATGAACGCCAGATGCTCTTGTTCGCTGCCTGTCTCACGAGCCAGCGCGATGATTCGCGTGTCCTCGTGCAACAGGCCGGCGCCATCAAGTTGATACAGGGCAGGAAACAACTTGCGCAGGGCCAGATCGCCCAAGGCGCCGAACAAGGCAAAGGTGCAAGGTTCAACCGTAATCGAGAGCATGATGTTTGTTCTTTTATCAAGTTAAGCTACAAATACCTTTTTTCAAGGCATCACTCAAGGGAAAATGTAGTAATAACCACAACATTTTCGCAAAATACAGATTCCGAGTGGTGGTCGGTCGGAGCCATCAGTAGGATAGGCCACCGTTACGGGCCGCACCAAAGGCCCTTTTTGCATTAGCCGTGCGCTTATCGGCGCAGGTGAATCAAGGAAACTCATATGGACCGCGTGCGAAATTTACTGGAGCAGATCCAGAATCGCCTTGAAGAGTTGAACAAGGCCGAACGCAAAGTCGCCGAGGTGATCCTGCACAACCCACAGCAGGCCACCCGGTTCAGCATCGCTGCCCTCGCCCAAGCCGCTTCGGTCAGTGAACCGACGGTCAACCGCTTCTGCCGTTCGTTCGGCGTCAGCGGCTACCCAGAGCTCAAACTGCAACTGGCCCAGAGTCTGGCCAGCGGCGCGGCGTACGTCAGCCGCGCGGTGGAGGCCGACGACAATCCGGAAGCCTACACCCGGAAAATCTTCGGCAGCGCCATCGCGTCGCTGGACAGCGCTTGCCAGGCGCTGGACCCGAACCTGATCAGCCGCGCCGTCGACCTGTTGATCCAGGCCCGGCAGATCCACTTCTTCGGCCTAGGCGCCTCAGCCCCGTGGCGCTGGATGCACAGCACAAGTTCTTCCGTTTCAACCTGGCCGTGACCGCCCATGCCGACGTGCTGATGCAGCGCATGATCGCTTCGGTGGCGCACACCGGCGAGCTGTTCGTGATCATTCCTACACCGGCCGCACCCGCGAACTGGTGGAAGTGGCGCGCATCGCCCGGGAAAACGGCGCTTCGGTGCTAGGTCTGACGGCCGAAGGTTCGCCACTGGCCAAGGCCAGCACCTTGAGCCTGAACATCCCGCTGCCGGAAGACACCGACATCTACATGCCGATGACCTCGCGGATCATTCAGCTGACCGTGCTGGACGTGCTCGCCACCGGCATGACCTTGCGTCGGGGCGTGGATTTCCAGCCGCATTTGCGCAAGATCAAAGAGAGCTTGAATGCCAGCCGGTATCCGGTGGGTGACGAGTTTAACTAGTCAGAGATTTCTATTGCCTGATCTGGCCTCTTCGCGGGCAAGCCTCGCTCCTACAGGATTGCGCCGATTTCGCGGTCAATTGAAAACCTGTAGGAGCGAGGCTTGCCCGCGAAGGCGTCATCCGCAACACTACAGAATTCAGGCCCCAACTCTGGCCTGCAAACTCAAATGCGCCCGCTCCCCGGGTTTCAGGCACAAGCTGTCAGTGCCGCCGCTTGCTGCCTCTACGCAAACAAACTCCGATATCTCATTCCAGCTCACCCCCAGCAACGGCCGTGACCCCGGATGCCAGACCACCGTATCCGCCGCGTCACCGGTATCAATGCACAACGCCCGCTGCCAAGCGTGATCATTAAGCTGCAATTCACCGTCATGCTGGAACACCCGCTGACAGCCACCATCAACGCGTAACTCACCTTCCTGTAGGCAAACTTCACGGTTCAACTGATCGTATCCTTGCGCGCCGTCGAGTCCAGACAGCGCTACCTCACCAACATCACCAATACGCCAGTAAGCGTGCAACGCCTGACTCAATTGGCAGGGCAGGCTGTCTTGATGCTCGGTGCTAAGACGCAGATCCATGCGCTCACCGAGGTGCGCGTGCAGGTCCACTTGCCAGTCGCACAGCTGAAGCTGCCAATGCAGGCGCACACCATCGTCGTCGCTGCTGCTGTCGATCAACTTCCAGTCGAGCAAGCGCGCCCAGCCATGGGACGGCCAGGCATTTTCGCTTGGATGACGCCCATACCACGGCCAGCACACCGGCACACCACCACGAATGGCCCCGACCTGCGGCCACTTCGCCGCGCACCACAGCCACGGCTTCTGCCCCTTGGGCTCAAAGTGCAGCAACTGCGCGCCCTGACGACTGAACACCGCCTGACACAGCGGATGATCGATCACCAACACGTCGCGCTTCTGATAGCGCTCCCACGCAAACACCGGTCGTTCGCGCAAGGATTTGAAGAAGCGTTGTAGCGGATGCTCAAGCATGTGCCACGGTCCTGAAAATCATCTGTCACCGGGATGCGCCGTCCCCAAAAAAAAGCGGACAGCCTTGGCTGTCCGCAAAATGCGCACATAGAGAGAGGAGCTTATCGCAACAGCGTTAGAACACCGACTGAATTTTCAGGCCCGCGACCAGCGCGTTGTCGACTTCATCCACACCGCCCGGGTGAGTGATGTATTGCAGGTTAGGACGCACGGTCAGCCAGTTGGTAACGTGGAAGCCGTAGTTGATCTCGTAGTTGTACTCGGTGGTACGCAGTGGCGAGAACAGCGGATCCTCGTACTCGGTGACACCATTGGCGGCGTTGACCAACTCGGCGTTTTTCTTCACGTCATCGTTGACATGGATACGGGCGAAACCGATACCGACGTCATCTTTTGGACGCGCATCGAACGGGCCCTTGTACACAAACATCAGCGACTGATAGTTGTCGACGATGTTGGTGTCCTTGTCGTGGAAGGTGGCGTTGGCGGCAACGTTCAGACCGCGAGTCTTGTCGCCGTTGTGGCTAGTGAGTTGTTGCTGCGCAACGAACCAGTAGCCGTGCTTGCTGTCGTGGCTGCGATAGGCATTGCCGCTGGTTGCCGCATCATTGCCGTTGTCGTCTTTACGAACGTCATCGGCCTTGGCCGTGCTTTTGTAGTAACCGACACGGTATTCGCCCGGCAGGTTGCCAGGGTTAGGCAACCAGACCAGTTCGACTGGCAACACAGTGCCCTCGGTGCCGCTACCGCTGAGCTTGAAGCCGTTACCGTGCTCCAGTTGCGTCGGGTTCTGGTTGTACGCGCCAATCTGCGCATAGAACTCAGGCGAGATGTTCCACTTCAGGCGGATCGCGGCCTGGCTGATCGGCCAGTTGTACCAAATGTTGGTTGCCCAGTTACCCACTTGGGAACCGCAGAACGCCAGGTTCTGGAACTCGCAAGGGAAGGTGTTGAAATCTTCGCCTTCGCCGAAGTAACCGGCTTTGACGTCCAGTGTATTGTCGAAGAACTGGTGCTTGATCCACAACTGGGTCAGACGGACCATATGGCCACGGCCGTAAACTTCCTGGGAGGAACTCAAGGTGCCAGCACGCGGGTCGCCGATACGGTCATTGGAGATGTTCTCACCGTTACGGTTGGTGAGCTGGATCTTGGCCTGGGTGTTATCCCAGCCGAGCAATTTTTGCAGGTCCAGGGCCGCGCCCAGGCCAAACTGGTCGGCGTAGCGCGCGGTCTTGTCGTCGTTGAAGCCGCCGTGGAGGTTGCCACCCACTTCACCGACGTAGTCCATTTTGATGTCGATACCTTGCTCGATCAGCCTGGTCCGCTCGCCACCCCAATCACCGGTCATCCATTCGGAATCGGCGCTAAACGCGTCAGCCGCGTGCACGCTACCGGCCAGCATCATTGCCGCAATGGCTGACAACTGACAGATAAGCTGAGCGCTGTTGTTCTTCTTCATCCCTACATCCTCGTTTTATTGTTATTAACTGTTTTTATCTAACGCGGTTACATCGGTTGCGGCGCACAACAGGCCATGCGCCGCAGATTCCCCCTCTGTAGGAGCGAGCATGCTCGCGAGAAACCTGAGAACACCACGGGGTGTCAGATTTCCAGCGTCATCGTTGACGCCCATCGCGAGCGTGCTCGCTCCTACAGTTTTTAACCTCAGCGGCCTTTGAATTGAGCGACGTTGGCAGCGTGGCTCTCGACTTGTGGCAGGCCGGCAGCCCCCAGGCGTTCGCCGGTCTTGGCATCGAACAACAGCACTTTCGAAGGATCGAATTGCAGGGTCAGGGTCTCGCCCACCGCCGGCGCAACGTCGGGTGCCAGGCGGCAGCAGACTTTGGTGTCGTTGAGATTGACGAAGACCAGGGTGTCGGGCCCGGTCGGTTCGGTGACCTGGACTTCGGCGCGAATCGTCGGCAAACCGTTGGCCTCGCCGTTGGCCAGGACAATCTGCTCCGGACGCATGCCGAGGATCACTTCACGGTCTTCGAGCCCGGCGTCCTGCATGCCCAGCGGCAATTCGCAGCGAGCCTGACCACTGTCGAGCAGCGCCAGCAGACGACCGTCCTTGCGCTGCAAACGCAGCGGGATAAAGTTCATCGGCGGCGAACCGATAAAGCTCGCCACGAACAGGTTGGCCGGGTTGTTGTAGATATCTTTCGGCGTACCGAATTGCTGAATGATCCCGTCCTTCATCACCGCCACTTTGTCACCCAGGGTCATGGCTTCGATCTGGTCGTGGGTCACGTAGACCGTGGTGGTTTTCAGGCGCTGGTGCATCAGTTTCATTTCGGTGCGCATCTCGACCCGCAGCTTGGCGTCGAGGTTGGACAGCGGTTCGTCGAACAGATAAATCTTCGGCCGCCGCGCCAGCGCACGACCCATCGCCACGCGCTGTTGCTGACCACCGGAGAGCTGACCGGGTTTACGACTGAGCAGGTGTTCGATCTGCAGCAGTTTGGCAACGCGGGCGACTTCTTCGTCGATTTCCGCGGTCGGCATTTTGCGAATCTTCAGACCGAAGGCGATGTTGTCGCGCACGCTCATGGTCGGGTACAACGCGTAGGACTGGAACACCATGGCGATGTCGCGATCTTTGGGGCTCATGCCGCTGATGTCGGCGCCATCCACCAGGATTGCGCCGCCGCTGATGGTTTCCAGGCCGGCGATGCAGTTCATCAAGGTCGATTTGCCGCAGCCGGACGGACCGACCAGGATCAGGAATTCCCCGTCATCGATCTTCAGCTCAATGTTTTTCAGGGTGTCCGGCAAACCGGCACCGTAAGTCTTGTTGACGTTGCGTAATTCGAGAGTTGCCATGTTCTACCCCTTGACCGCGCCGGACGTCAGCCCGCGCAGGAAATACTTGCCAGCGAATATGTAGACCAGCAGTGTCGGCAGCCCGGCGATCATCGCGGCGGCCATATCAACGTTGTATTCCTTGGTCCCGGTACTGGTGTTGACCAGATTGTTCAGGGCCACGGTAATTGGCTGGGCATCGCCACTGGCGAACACCACGCCGAACAGGAAGTCGTTCCAGATCTGGGTGAACTGCCAGATCAGGCAGACCATCACAATCGGGATCGACATCGGCAGCAGGATCTTCCAGAAAATCGTGAAGAACCCCGCGCCATCGAGCCGCGCCGCCTTTACCAGCGCATCCGGAATGCTCACGTAGTAGTTGCGGAAAAACAGCGTGGTGAACGCCAGGCCATAGACCACGTGCACCAGCACCAGGCCCGAGGTGGTGTTGGCCAGGCCCAACTTGCCGAGGGTGAACGAGGCCGGCAGCAACACGGTCTGGAATGGCAGGAAGCAGCCGAACAACAACAGACCGAAGAACAGTTGCGAACCACGGAAGCGCCACATCGACAGCACGTAGCCGTTCATGGCACCGATGAAGGTCGAGATCAAAACCGCCGGTACGGTGATTTTCACCGAGTTCCAGAAGTAGCCACCGACCACGTCCCAAGCCTTGATCCAGCCGATACCATCGACCACGGTCGGCCAGCTCAGCAGGTTGCCGGTGCGGATGTCTTCCGGGGATTTGAAGCTGGTCAGCAGCATTACGATCAGCGGAATCAGGTACACCGCAGCAGCCAGCAACAGGGTTGCGTAGATGGCGATGCGACTGAAGCTCAGCGTCGGTTTTCCAAGTTGATTAGTCATGGCGTTTGCCTCGCAGCTCGGAGTACAGGTACGGCACGAGGATGGTCAGCACGGCACCGAGCATCAGCATGGCGCTGGCCGAACCGATGCCCATCTGGCCACGGCTGAAGGTGAAGGAATACATGAACATCGCTGGCAGATCAGACGAGTAACCCGGACCGCCCGCGGTCATCGCCGCCACCAGGTCGAAGCTCTTGATCGCGATGTGCGCGAGGATCATGAAGGCGCTGAAGAACACCGGGCGCAGGCTCGGCAGCACGATCTTCAGGTAGATGGTCGGCAGGCTCGCTCCGTCGACTTGCGCGGCACGGATGATCGATTGATCGACACCGCGCAGGCCGGCCAGAAACATCGCCATCACAAACCCGGAGGCTTGCCATACGGCGGCGATCACCAGGCAATACACCACACGATCCTGATCCACCAGCCAGTCGAGACGCAAGCCTTCCCAGCCCCAGTCACGCAGCATTTTGTCCAGCCCCAGGCCCGGGTTGAGCAGCCATTTCCACGCGGTACCGGTGACGATCATCGAGAGCGCCATCGGGTACAGGTAGATGGTGCGGATGAAGCCTTCCTTGCGGATGCGCTGGTCCAGCAGCACCGCGAGGAACACGCCCAGCACCAGGCTGATGCCGATGAACATGCCACCGAACACCGCGAGGTTCTTGCTCGCGACCCACCAGCGGTCGTTGTCCATCAGGCGCATGTATTGCTGCAGGCCGACCCACTTGTAGCTCGGCATGAAGCTGGAGTTGGTAAAGGACAGAATGAACGTCCAGATGATGTAACCGTAGAAGCCAACCAACACGATCAGCATGCTCGGCGCGAGTACCAACTTGGGTAACCAGCGTTGCAGCGCATCGAACGGTGAGGCTTTGCTGAAAACCGCCACAGAGCTCATCGGGATAATCCTGGTGAATGGGTGAGGATCTGTAGGAGCGAGGCTTGCCCGCGAATGCGGACTGACATTCAAAACAAATGTCGACTGATGCACCGCTTTCGCGGGCAAGCCTCGCTCCTACAGGAGAGCGCGTCGAATGAGGCCGCAGGCACGCCTGCGGCACCCGGGACTACTGGGCCGCTTTGACAGCCGATGCCAGTTGGGCGCTGGCCTTGGCCGGGTCAGCGTTTTTGTCGTTCATGAAGTTGGTGACCACATCGAAGATCGCGCCTTGCACGGCCAGGGAGGTGGCCATGTTGTGCGCCATGCTCGGTTGCAGGCCGCCAGTCTTGTCGTCCGCCAGGAAGTCCTTGGCGGCGGTTTGAGCGCAGGCGTCGAAACCGAGCTTGTCCATCTCGTTCAGCATGTCGGTCCGCACCGGGATCGAGCCCTTGTTGATGCTGAAGACTTTCTGGAAGTCGGTACCCAACGCGACCTTGGCCAGGTCTTGCTGCGCGGCGATGTCGCCCTTGCGATCAGCCTTGAGCTTGAACACGGCCAGCGAGTCGATGTTGTAGGTGAAGGCTTTGTCGGTGCCCGGGAACGCTACGCACTGATAGTCCTTGCCCGCGACTTTCTTCGCGGCGGTCCATTCGCTTTTCGCCCAGTCGCCCATCATCTGCATGCCGGCCTTGCCGTTGATGACCTCGGCGGCCGCGATGTTCCAGTCACGACCGGCGCGGTTCGGGTCCATGTAGGTGGTGATTTTTTTCAGCTCGGTGAAGGCCTTGGTCATTTCGGCGCCCGACAGGGTTTTCTGATCGAGATCCACCAGGGCTTTCTTGTAACCGTCGGCACCCATGACCGAGAGCACCACGTCTTCAAACACGGTGCTGTCCTGCCAAGGCTGGCCACCGTGGGCGAGCGCGATGAAGCCTGCGGCTTTGAGCTTGTCGCCAGCGGCATAGAATTCTTCGAGGGTGGTCGGGGCTTTGTCGATCCCGGCTTTCTTGAAGACTTCGGGGTTGATCCACAGCCAGTTGACGCGGTGAATGTTCACCGGCACAGCAACGTAATCGCCTTCGTATTTCACGGTGTCGGAGACTTTCTTCGACAGCAGGCCATCCCAGTTTTCCGACTTGGCGACGGTTTTCAGGGTGTCGGTGCTGAGCAGGCCTGTGCTGCCCCACTCCTGGATGTCCGGCCCTTTGATCTGGGCTACGCCCGGCGGATTACCGGCGACGGCGCGACTCTTGAGAACGGTCATGGCCGTGGAACCGCCACCACCGGCGACTGCGCCGTCCTTCCAGGTGAAGCCGTCTTTTTCGACTTGAGCCTTGAGGACATCGACCGCTGCCTTTTCACCACCGGACGTCCACCAGTGAACGACTTCCACCGAACCTTTGGAATCGTCGGCAAGGGCGCTGAGCGGGAACGCGGAAAATGGAACCAGGGAGGCGAGAGAAATGACAGTAGCGAGGCGAGAAATCGCATTCATCTAGTAGTACCTTTCTTGTTGTTATGCGTTGCAAGTCTGGTGCTTGCGCTGCACAGGATTTTAAACAGGACGCGCCCCTTCGCAGGTAACGAAGGGACGCGCGAATGTCACCATATGGTTACACAGCTGGTTACACAGCTGGTTACACAGCTGGTTACACAGCAACGCTCTGGGACAACTGCCCCAGAGCAGTAGCCATGCTCGGCGCCAGGGGCAGGCGCGGGATCAGCAGCGCTTGCCAGGCGTGATAAAGATCGGGTTTTCCGGCCCAGATATCGGCACTTGGGCGATTCAGTGGATCGAGTTCGTGGTGCCAACTGCCGCCTTCGCGGTCGATGAAATGACGGTCACAAAATTCCCAGAACATCCGGTACCAGTGCTCGTACTGCTCATCGCCAGTGCGCTTGAGCAAGACGCTGGCAGCAGCGCTGGCTTCGCAATGGGTCCAGTGCAGGCGATGGCGAACCACCGCGCGATTGTCCCAGTCGAGGGTGTAGACAATGCCCGGCGCACCATCGACGTCCCAGCCATGCAGGCAGTTTTTCTCGAACAGTTTTTGCGCGTCGATGGCCAGCCAGCCCGGCGTGAGCATCCCGGCCCGCACCCGCGCCGCTTCGAGGTGCAACAACAGCCGCGCCCATTCGAAACCGTGTCCCGGTGTGGTGCCATAGGGGCGAAAACCATCGGCCGGGTTGTCGTGGTTGTATTCGCGCAGCGGCTGCCAATCGCGGTCGAAATGCTCGACCACCAAGTAATCATTGGCGGCGGCGTGACCATGAATCACCCGCTCGACGATACGCTGGGCGCGGCACAGCCAGCGGTTGTCACCGGTGACGTCGGCCAGGGCGAGGAAGGCTTCGGTGGCGTGCATGTTGCTGTTGGCGCCGCGATAGGCTTCTTCGCAGCTAAAGTCGCGATTGAAGGATTCGCGCATGGCACCCTCCTCTTCGCTCCAGAAATACGAGTCGATGATGTCGATGGCATCGTCGAGCAAGGCTTGCCCGCCAGGACGTTGCGCGACCACCGCGGAACTGGCGGCCAGCGCCACGAAGGCATGCAGATAGGCGTTCTTGCCGGTGTTGCCGTCGCGGTGTTCGGCGATGGCGAACCAGCCACCATGCAGCGCATCGCGCAAAGGCCCACGCAAGGCCCGAATGCCGTGATCCACCAGCTCGGCAAAACCCGGCAAGCCCTGAATGTGAGCCATGGCGAAGCTGTGGGTCATGCGTGCGGTGTTCATGGTTTCAGCTTGCGCGTCGGCCGGCAGGTGACCTTTTTCGTCGAGATTGCCGAAGCCTTCAGGCAGCTTCGCAGCCTTGGCAAATTCCAGCAGGCGCAAGCCTTCGGCGACGAGCCATTGTTGATGGGCGGGTGCGTTCAGCCAACTGCTGAAGGCGGGTTGGAAGGTGTGCATGGGGGCCTTTTTGTTGTTATGACTGGGGGCAGTCTAAACAACGGTCCGGGGCGGGCTTGTAACGAAGGGGGCGAGTTATGTCACCAACCTGTGACAAAGACACCTGTAGGAGCCGGCTTGCTGGCGATGGCGCTTTCAATGACGCCATCGCCAGCAAGCCGGCTCCTACAGGTCTTGTGTGTCAATCCACTGAACGGGGTAACTGAAGCGTCACCCGCAACCCGCCTTCACGCAGGTTCTGCAAACTCACTTCCCCGCCATGGCTATGGGCAATATTGCGGGCAATCCCCAGCCCCAACCCATACCCCTGCTGCTGCCCGGCCAAACGAAAGTGCGGCTCGAATACCTGTTCCAGCCGCTGCTCGGGAACGCCCGGCCCTTCGTCGTCGACATGCAGCACAAACGCACTCTCATCGTCATCGATGTGCAGGTGCGCGTTCTGGCCGTACTTCAGCGCATTGTCGATCAGGTTGCCGATGCACCGTTTGAGCGCCAGCGGCTTGCCCGGATAGGCCGCCAGCGCCCGTCCCTGCTGGGTCACGCGGCCATTGCCAATGGGTGCCAGATAAGGTTCCACCAGGCAATCGAGCACATGGTTGAGATCCACCGGCTCAATGTTTTCATGGATGTCGGTGTCTTTCACACATTGCAGCGCGCCTTTGACCAGCAGCTCCAGCTCATCCAGATCACGGCCGAACTTGGCTTGCAGGGTTTCGTCTTCGAGCAGTTCGACACGCAGCCGCAGCCGGGTAATCGGCGTGCGCAGGTCGTGGGAAATCGCGCTGAACAATTGGCTGCGTTCGGTCAGGTAACGGCTGATGCGCTCGCGCATGGTGTTGAAGGCACGGCCGACTTCGACCACTTCACTGCCGCCGCCCTCGGCCACCGGCTCGACATCGGCGCCCAGCGACAAGTCCCGCGCCGCCCGCGCCAGACGCTTGAGCGGCCGGCTCTGCCAATGCACCAGCAGGCCGATGAACAACAGCAAAAAGCCGCTGGTGAGGACGATGAACCACACCTGCTGCGCCGGCAGGCCTTGTTCTTCAAGACTGGTGTAGGGCTCGGGCAACAGCGAGGCGATGTACAGCCATTCGCCAGGGCCATCTGGATCTGTGTCACCAGCACTGGCGGGTTCACCGGTTCCAGGGTCAGCGCGTAGTGCGCCCAGGAGCGTGGCAACTCATCGAGTTTCAGACCGCCATTGAAGATCCGCAGATCTTCGGGGCTGACAAAAGTGACCGAGATATCCGTGTCCTGCCCCAGCGACTGACGCAGCACTTCATCCACAGCCTTGATCACCGCTGCCTTGCGTGGGGTGATCGGCAGCACCTCCATGCCCAAGGGTTTGTCGTTGAGCGTGACCACGAACCGCGTGCCGCCCATGCTGCGCAACTGGTCGAGCACCAGCGGCCTGAATGCCACTGGCAACGAGCGGAAATAACTGACGCTGGCGGTCATCGAATGGGCGAGGCTGCGGGCACTGGTGACCAGGCCTGCGAGTTGAGTGGCGCGCAATTGCGAGACCCAGATCACGCTCGACAAAGTCTGGGCGAACAACACCGCCAACAGGGTCAGCAGCAACATGCGCCCGAGCAGCGAGCGCGGCACCGGCACCCGTCGGGCGAGCTTACGCAGAGAATCAGTGACCATTGCTGGCAATCACATTGGCGGCCAGTTGGTAGCCGCTGCCGCGCACGGTGCGGATCAGGCGAGGCGGTTTTTCGGTGTCACGCAGACGCTGACGCAGGCGACTGACCGCCATGTCGACGATGCGATCGAGTGGCATGAGTTCACGACCACGGGTGGCGTTGCCGATGGTGTCGCGGTCGAGGATTTGCTGGGGGTGATCGAGGAACAGTTTCAGCAGTGCGAAATCGGCGCCGGACAGAATCACCTCTTCACCATCGACGTGAAACAGTCGATGGCTGACCATGTCCAGCCGCCAGTCATCGAAGGCCAGCACTTCACCGCCATTACGCTCCTGACCAAACTGAGCCCGACGCAACAGGGCCTTGATGCGTGCCTGCAATTCCCGCGGACTGAAGGGTTTGCCAAGGTAATCGTCGGCGCCAAGCTCAAGGCCGATGACCCGGTCGGCCTCGTCGGAACTGGCGGTGAGCATGATGATAGGCACCTGCGCCCGCCGTGGGTGCTGGCGAATCCAGCGACACAGACTGAAGCCGTCCTCGTCCGGCAGCATCACGTCGAGGATCACCAGATCACTTGGCTCATCGTTCAGGGCCTGGCGAAAACCGGCGCCGTCGGGTGTGGTACGAACCTGGAAACCGGCGCGAGTCAAGTAGGTGTCCAGCAACTCGCGTATCTCTTGATCGTCATCGACCAACAAAATCGACTTGTTGACTGAGCTCACGGGGCGGCGTCCTTGTTGTTTGAATTGGGCGGATTATGCCTGATCGAGCGTAAATCTATGTGTCTGGGATGGCCTCTTCGCGGGCAAGCCTCGCTCCTACAGGATTCGCGCGAACCTTGTAGGAGCGAGGCTTGCCCGCGAAAGGAGCGACGCGGTCTCAAGCCTGGTCGAGCGCCACACCCGCGCCAACCAACCCGGAATACGGCGCCGTCACCAGCCACACCGGTATCCCCTTGAAGTAATCGCTCATGCATCCCTTGTCGGCAAAGCACCGGGCGAAACCGCTTTCGAGGAAGAAATCAGCGAAGCGCGGGATCACGCCGCCAACGATGTACACGCCACCCCGTGCACCCGTGGTGAGCACGTTATTGCCGGCCACGCGACCGAGCCAGCAGCAAAATTGCTCGAGCACTTCCAGGGCAATCGGGTCGCCCGCCAGACCAGCGGCAGTGATCGCTTCCGGGGTTTCGAGAACAGGCGTATGGCCGTCAACCGCACAGATCGCCCGATAGACGCGTGGCAAACCACTGCCGCTCAACGCTGTTTCGGCGCTGACATGACCAATTTCATTGAAGATGTGTTGCCACAGCTGGGTTTCCCGCGGACTGCTCAGCGGCAAATCAACGTGACCGCCCTCCCCCGGCAACGCGGCAAACCGCCCTTCGCCGAGATCGAGCAAGGTGCCGACACCCAGGCCGGTGCCCGGACCGATCACCACCGCCGGGCGCAACGGCTCCGGGTACCTTCGCAAACCACGCGAAATTCGCCCGGCTGCAAACGGGTCATGCCCAGGGCCATGGCCGAGAAGTCATTGACCAGCAGCAACTGGTCCACCTGCAAGCTCTGACAGAAGCCCTTGCGGCTCAGGCGCCAGTGATTGTTGGTGAACTTGAATTCGTCACCGCTCACCGGGCCTGCCACCGACAGGCACACCGAACCGATTGAGCCCGGCGCCAGGCCCAGCCCGCCCAGGTAGAGGCTGATCGCCTCTTCCGGGCTGGCATGGTCGGCCGTCGCCAGAACCTGGACCGATTCCAGCTGCTGGTTTTTCCACAACGCGAAACGTGCGTTGGTACCACCGATGTCACCGACCAAAGCCAGTTTCAATTAAGCGTCTCCAGGGCAGAAGTAAAGGCGCTGGCGCCCTGCTCTGCCGAGCTGAAGGCCATGCGCATGAAACCAAACAGCTCGCGACCGGTGCCGATGTTGTTACCCAACAGGCCCTTGGCCGGCGTGCGCGCTGCGAATTCTTCGGCGTCCACCTTAAGCTCCAGGGTGCCTTTGACGCCATCGACGCGGATGATATCGCCCTCTTGCACCCGCGCCAAAGCGCCGCCCACGTACGCTTCAGGACTGACGTGAATGGCCGCCGGGATTTTCCCTGACGCGCCGGACATGCGCCCGTCGGTGACCAGTGCGACTTTGAAGCCGCGATCCTGCAGCACGCCGAGGAACGGCGTCATCTTGTGCAACTCCGGCATGCCGTTGGAGCGTGGGCCCTGGAAGCGCATCACTGCGACAAAGTCCTTCTCCAGCAAACCGGCCTTGAACGCGTCGGCCAGGTCCTGCTGATCCTGGAACACCATGGCCGGCGCTTCGACGATCTGGTTTTCCAGCGCTACGGCCGAGACCTTCATCACCCCACGACCGAGGTTACCTTCCATCACCCGCAAGCCGCCCTCTGGCGAGAACGCACGAGCGACCGGACGCAGGATGGTTTCGTCGAGGCTGTCGGTCACGCCTTCGCGCCACACCAGTTCGCCGTTGTCGAGGAACGGCTCCATGGTGTAGCGGCTCAGGCCGTGGCCCAGCACGGTGTTGACGTTTTCATGGAGCAGCCCGGCTTCCAGCAGTTCACGGATCAGGAACGACATGCCGCCCGCCGCCTGGAAGTGGTTGATGTCGGCTTTGCCGTTCGGATAAACGTGGCTCAGGGTCGGCACCACCTCGGAGAGGTCGGCCATGTCCTGCCAGGTCAACTGAATACCCGCCGCCATGGCGATGGCCGGCATGTGCAAGGTGTGGTTGGTCGAACCGCCTGTAGCGTGAAGAGCGACAATGGAGTTGACCAGGGAGCGCTCATCGACGATTTCGCCGATTGGCATGAAGTCGCCATTCTGCTTGGTCAAGCGCGTCACCTGATGCGCCGCTTCGCGGGTCAGGGCATCGCGCAACGGCGTGTTCGGATTGACGAAGGAAGCACCTGGCAAGTGCAGGCCCATGACTTCCATCAGCAGCTGATTGGTGTTGGCGGTGCCATAGAACGTGCAGGTGCCGGGGCTGTGGTAGGAGTTCATTTCCGATTCCAGCAGCTCTTCGCGGCTGGCCTTGCCTTCGGCATAGCGCTGGCGCACATCGGCTTTCTGCTTGTTGGAAATGCCCGACACCATCGGCCCACCCGGCACGAAAATCATCGGCAGATGACCGAAGCGCAACGCGCCCATCATCAGGCCCGGGACGATCTTGTCGCAGATACCAAGCATTAACGCGCCGTCGAACATGTTGTGGGACAGCGCCACGGCGGTGGACAACGCGATCACTTCACGGCTGGGCAGGCTCAGTTCCATGCCCGGTTCGCCCTGGGTCACGCCATCGCACATGGCCGGGGTACCACCGGCGAACTGGCCGACGGAGCCGATTTCACGCAGGGCTTTTTTGATCAGTTCCGGAAAGACTTCGTACGGCTGGTGCGCCGAGAGCATGTCGTTATAGGACGAAACAATCGCAATGTTGGCGGAGTTCATCATCCGCAAGCTGTTCTTGTCGTCGCTGCCGCAACCGGCCACGCCATGGGCGAAGTTGGCGCATTGCAGCTTGCCGCGCATCGGGCCGTCGCTGGCCGCACCGCGAATCAATGCAAGGTAAGCCTCTCGCGTGGCGCGACTGCGGGCGATAAGCCGTTCGGTGACCTCAAGGACGCGGGGATGCATGTTTAGAACTCCAGGCTAACGGATGTGGCGACCTGATTGTCTATGCTGATCAAAAGCCGTTGTCGATGGGATGACAGACGGTTTTGTTGACCATTTGGACCAGTTGATTCAGGTCACTCGTTGTAGATAGAACAAAATATTGCCACTAAAAAGGCTTGTTTTCTATTTTTTTGCGAATAATCTTGTAATTCCAACAACAAAACGACGGCGGCGCTGATATATGACTCTTCGAATCGCAATCAATGGTTTTGGCCGAATTGGCCGTAACGTACTTCGCGCACTCTATACCCAAGGCTATCGTCAGGATTTGCAGATTGTCGCCATCAACGACCTGGGGGACAGCGCGATGAATGCGCATTTGCTCAAGTACGACACCGTTCATGGCACGTTCGAAGCTGATGTCCAGCATGATCAGGAAAGCCTGACCGTCAACGGCGACCGTATCGCTGTCAGCGCCATTCGCAATCCGGCCGAATTGCCTTGGGCCGCGGAAAAGATTGATGTGGTATTCGAATGCACCGGCCTGTTCACCGACCGGGCCAAAGCCGCCGCGCATATTACGGCCGGCGCACGCAAAGTGATTATCTCGGCCCCGGCCAAAGGCGCCGACGCCACCGTGGTTTACGGGGTCAACCACGACATTCTGCGCCAGTCGCACCAGATTATTTCCAACGCATCGTGCACCACCAACTGCCTGGCCCCGGTGGCCCAGGTGCTGCACCGCGAACTGGGCATCGAAAGCGGCCTGATGACCACGATCCACGCCTACACCAACGATCAGAACCTGACCGACGTCTACCACACCGACCCGTACCGCGCCCGTTCCGCCACCCAGAACATGATCCCGAGCAAGACCGGCGCTGCCGAAGCGGTGGGCCTGGTGCTGCCGGAACTGGCGGGGAAATTGACCGGCATGGCCGTGCGCGTGCCGGTGATCAACGTGTCCCTGGTGGACCTGACCGTGCAGCTGAAACGCGAAGCGTCGGCCGATGAAGTCAACGAACTGCTCAAACAAGCCAGCCAGCATTCGAAAATCCTCGGCTACAACACCCTGCCGCTGGTTTCCAGCGACTTCAACCACAACCCGCTGTCGTCCATCTTCGACGCCAACCACACCAAATCCAGCGGCAAGCTGCTCAAGGTGCTGGCCTGGTACGACAACGAATGGGGCTTCTCCAACCGCATGCTCGATAACTGCCTGGCGTTGTGCAACGCCGAATAAAACAGCACGCCGCCTTCCTGTAGGAGCGAGCCTGCTCGCGATGAACTCAAGATCGCCGTGGGGTGTCAGATTTCCCGCGTCATCGTTGACGACCATCGCGACGGTGCGACGATTCGACAGGCTCGCTCCTACAGGCTGCGTGCCATTTCCGGAGCACCATCGATGATCGGTATCAGCTTTACACAAAAGACCATCGCGGCACGCAAGCGCATCGCCCTGGTCGCCCATGACCACTGCAAAGTGTTTTTGCTGGACTGGGCCGAGCGGCACAAAGACCGGCTCGCGCAACATGAACTGGTCGCCACCGGCACCACGGGACTGTTGTTGCAACAACGCCTCGACCTGCCTGTGGAGAGCATGATCAGCGGCCCGCTGGGTGGCGACCAACAGCTCGGCGCGCAAATCGCCGAGCAACGGGTCGACATGCTGGTGTTCTTCTGGGACCCCTTCGAACCGCAGCCACATGACCCGGACATCAAGGCGCTGCTGCGGGTCGCGGCGGTCTGGAACATTCCGGTGGCGTGTAACGAATGCAGCGCCGACTACCTGCTGAGTAGCCCGTTGATGGATCAGGCGCATGCGCACCGGATTCCGGATTACGCGACGTATTTGCAGGGCCGTGCGTAGACCTTCACAAATCAATACTTGACCAGCCGAGCGGATGATAAGCATTATCATTCGCTCGAAACGGATCAGGTCCTCCCGTGAGTCAATCGCGCTTCAACGACGTCTTCATCACCCAGCGAATCTCTCTGCTGCGCACGCTGGAGCGGATGGTCAACGATCACAGCACCGCCGAAGACCTCTTGCAGGAGACCTACCTGCGGGTGACCCGTGCGCTCAGCGAGCGGGCCATCGATCACCTTGAACCCTTTGTTTTCCAGACCGCCCGCAATCTGGCGCTGGACCATTTGCGTGCGCGGCGTATCCACTCGCGCACCATGGTCGATGACGTCCCGCTGGACGTCATGGAAAGCGTCGCCGCCCCCGCCAGCAGTGCCGAGGACGCCGCCCATGCAGAACAATTGCTTGAGCGTTTGAACGTGCGCCTCAGTGAACTCAGCTCCCGTCAGCAGCAGATTTTCATCCTCAGCCGCCTGCACGGGCACAGCTATCTGGAGATCGCCGAAAAACTCGGCGTATCGCTCAGCACTGTGCAGAAGGAGCTGAAACTGATCATGACGATCTGTATCGGGGTAGCGCAGAGGCAGCTGCAAGCTTCAAGCTGCAAGCCGCAAGTTAAAAACGGCGAGCCCAACGCCTGACCGAACTTGCAGCTTGCAGCTTGTAGCTTGAAACTGCTCCTCAAAAAGCCCCTCCGAGGAAACACCGTGACGGACACCCACCGCTCCCCTTCGCCCTCACCGGCGCAGGCCACTGCTGATGCGATGGACCAGGCCCTGGACTGGCTGATCGTGCTGGACAGCCCGAGCGAAGAACAGACCCGCCAGTTTCACCAATGGCTCGCGGCCAACCCGGCGCATGCCGATGCGTTCGCCAGGGCCCAGGCGATCTGGAACGGTTCGCAAGTCACGCAATGCGCACAACGCCTGGCGTCGCGGCCGACCAAAGTCACGCTCTTGTCACGCCTGCGCCCGCACTGGAAACCGTTGGCCACCGCCGCCATGCTGATCCTCGGCCTGTTCAGCTTCAGCAACCTGCCGATGCGCTTGCAGGCCGATCACCTGACCGTGGTCGGTGAACGCCAGCGTTTGCAACTGGAGGACGGCTCGAAAGTCCTGCTCAACACCAACTCGGCGTTTTCCAGCACCATCAACGACCAGCAGCGCGTGGCTCGCCTGTATCAGGGCGAAGCGTTTTTCGAGGTGCAGCCCCATCGCGGCCAACCGCTGGAGATCGACGCCGGCCCGGTCACCGCCAGCGTTCGCGATACGGCATTCGCTGTGCGTTACCTGGATGGCGTGACCCAGGTTCGAGTGCAGCGTGGGGATGTCGATCTGCGCACCACCCGCGACGACGCACGGGTTCGCCTGACTGCCGGGGAAAGCATCCGCATCGGCCCCAACGGTTTCGATCGACCGGCCAAGCTTGATGCTGCCACCGACCTGGCCTGGATTCAGGGTCGCCTGGTGTTCGAAAACTGTCCGTTGAATCAAGTGCTGGCGGAGCTGCGTCGCTACTATCCGGGCTGGATCATCAACAACAACGAGCAGTTGGCGAATGTTGCCGTGACCGGAAATTACCGACTGGACCAGCCGCTCGACGTGGTCCGCTCGCTGGCCCACATCACCTCGGCCCGGCTCAAGGAATTCCCCGCGCTGGTCATCCTGAACTAAATGAGAATTATTTTTACTCGATAGCCCGTCCTTGTACGTCTCGTTATAGCCAATGCAATTGATTCGCATCTCCATGATGCCAGTCAGCACCTATAAAGATTCGTGCGACACGGAGCGCTATCGATGTCCTCTCGCCTTACCCGCCAGTCCTCTTCACCTTCTCGCGTGCTGTCGCTGCTGACCGCCGCCATCCTGATGGCTGGCACTGCACCGCTGATGGCCGCCACGCCCGCCGAGCAGCCTGGCCGCAGCATGGGCAACTACTCGTTCGCCATTCCCCAGCAATCATTGGTGTCGGCGCTCAATGCGTTCACTGCCGTGACTGGCTGGCAGGTCGGCTTCTCGGCCGAACTGGCACAAGGCATGGACTCACCGGGGGTGCGCGGGTCGTTGTCGCCGGAAAAAGCCCTGGATCGGCTGTTGGTGGGGACCAACCTGAGCTATCGCAAACTGGGCACCAACAACATCATTCTTGAACCACGCAATAATCCCGGCGCACTCAACCTGCAGCAGGTCACCATCAGCGCCACTCGCCAGGAACAAGACGTGAATAGCGTGCCGAGCACCGTCACTGTCCACACCCGCGAAGAACTCGACCGCAACAACGTCAACACCATCAAGGATCTGGTGCGCTACGAACCGGGCGTTTCGGTAGGCGGCACTGGCACCCGTGCCGGTCTTTCCGGCTACAACATCCGCGGCATCGACGGTGACCGCGTGCTGACCCAGGTGGACGGCGTGCAAGTGCCTGACGGCTTCTTCAACGGCCCGTATGCCCAGACCAACCGCAACTATGTCGACCCGGAAATCATAAAGCGCGTGGAAATCCTGCGCGGCCCGGCGTCGGTGCTGTACGGCAGCAACGCCATCGGCGGCGCGGTCAGTTACTACACGCTGGACCCGGACGACATCATCAAGCCAGGCCAAGACGTCGGCGCACGCTTGAAGACCGGCTACAGCTCGGCCGATGACAGCTGGCTGACTTCCGGCACCGTGGCGGGGCGTACCGGCGATTTCGACGGCCTGCTGCACCTGAGCCAGCGCAATGGTCATGAAACACAATCCTACGGCGAGACCGGCGGCACCGGCCTGAACCGCACCGAAGCCAACCCCGAAGATGTGCGCACCACCAACGTCCTGGCCAAGCTGGGCTGGAACTACGCCGATGATGCGCGATTCGGCTTGACCTACGAGCACTACAAAGATGATCGCGACACCAATCAACTGAGTGCCGTGGGCGGTCCGTTCAACGCAGGACGCGGTTTCGGCTTCTACAAATCGCGCACCGGCAACGACACCATCAGCCGCGAGCGCTTTGGCCTTGATCACAGCTTCGCTCTGAACAGCCTCCTGGCCGACAACATCAAGTGGACGCTGAATTATCAGATCGCCAAGACCGACCAGAGCACCGAGGAAATCTACGCGCCGTCGCGCACGGTGCTGCGTAACCGCGACACCACCTACAAAGACCGCCAATGGGTGTTCGATGCCCAGGCTGACAAGGCATTCGCCATCGCCGACACCGACCATGTCATCACCTATGGCACCACCATCAAGCAGGACAAAGTCACTGGCCTGCGCACTGGCACGGGCACCTGCCTGACCGTTGCCGGCGCCTGCCGCGTCATCGGCGCTGTCAGCCCTGCCGACACCCTGACCCCGGCCAGCGACTTCCCGGATCCGACCATCAACACCTACAGCCTGTTTGCCCAGGATCAGATCGTCTGGAACAACTGGACCTTTGTGCCAGGCCTGCGCTACGACTACACCCAACTCAAGCCGCACCTGACCGACGAGTTCCTGGTCACTGCCGACCAGAGCGGCAATGGCGAGGTGAACGAGGACGAAAAAACCTGGCATCGCCTGTCGCCGAAACTCGGTACGACTTATCGCTTCAACGACAACTACACCTGGTACGGCCAGTACGCCGAAGGCTTCCGCACACCGTCAGCCAAGGCGTTGTATGGTCGATTCGAAAATGTGGCAGGTGGATACCAGGTCGCTCCAAATCCAGACCTGGAGCCGGAAAAGAGTAAGAGCTATGAAACCGGTTTGCGCGGCCAGTTCGAAGCCGGCACCTTCGATGTCGCGGTGTTCTACAACAAATACCGCGACTTCATTAATGAGAACGCCATTACCCCTGGCTACACCGAGCTCACGTTCCAGAGCAACAACATCAAGCACGCCACCATCAAGGGCCTGGAGCTCAAGGGGCGCTTGAACCTGGATACGTTCGGTGCGCCAAGTGGCCTTTATACCCATGGCTCGCTGGCCTACCTGCATGGTCGTAACGATGACAGCGGCGAGCCACTGAATAGCGTCAACCCGCTGACCGGCGTGTTTGGCCTGGGTTATGACCAGGACAAATACGGCGCCTTGCTGAGCTGGACTGTGGTCAAACGCAAAACCCGGGTCGACAGCACCAGTTTCAAAACCCCAGACGGCACGAGCACCCAGTTCAAGACACCGGGTTACGGCGTGCTCGACCTGGCCGGCTTCTACAAGGTGACCGACGACGTGACCGTGAACGCCGGCCTGTACAACCTGACCGACAAAAAATACTGGGAGTGGGATGACGTACGGGGCTATGACAGCGTCGGCGAAGCCTCGGTGACACAGCCCGCCAACCTCGATCGCCTGACTCAGCCAGGTCGCAACTTCGCGATCAATCTGGTTTGGGATATCTGACCATGCGCACCTCGCAGCGCGACTTTATTGGAGCCGCGCAACGAGGATTTTTACTGTCATGCGCCTGCTCATTCGTCTCGTTACCAGGCACTTCTCTTTCTCAAGGATTTTCCATGACCCATCGGGACACGGCTCAACGCCCGGCCTTGCGCTCGCAACGCCTGAACCAGATCACCCACGAACCCCACAGCAAACTCGACGCCTTGGTCAAAGCCCACGCACCGTTCGAAACCCAGGCCAGCTTCGCCCGCTTCGTGGTGGCGCAGTACCTGTTTCAGTCGGAACTGGTGGCGTTGTACAACGATGCCGAACTGACCGCCATCGTCCCCGACCTGCCTGATCGCTGCCGTGCCGAGGCCGCCAAGGCTGACCTGGCGGACCTGGAAACCGAAATTCCGGTGCCGGTCGCAGGTGCCTTGAACAACTCGAGCAACGCTGAAGCTCTGGGCTGGCTCTTCGTGTCCGAAGGCTCGAAACTGGGCGCGGCGTTCCTGATCAAGCGCGCCGTAGGCCTTGGCTTGAGCGAAACCTTCGGTGCCCGTCACTTGGGCGAACCGGCAGGCGGCCGCGCTGAAGGCTGGAAACGTTTCGTCAAGACCCTCGACGGGCTTGAGCTGAGCGCCCAGGAAGAAGCCGAGCTGGATAAAGGCGCCATCGATGCGTTCAACCGCTTCACGGTGTTGCTGGAGCGGGCTTACTCCACCACTCCGGAACTCGCCTGATAACACCGTACCTGTAGGAGCGAGGCTTGCCCGCGAAGGGGATCTTGAAGCCGCCAAAAGCTTCGCGGGCAAGCCTCGCTCCTACAAAAAAAACGTAGATCTTATGAGCAGTACCTCAAAAATCACCCGCCTCCTCTTCGCCCTGCTGGCTTACATCTGCCTGGGCATTGGCCTCATCGCCATCGTCATTCCCGGCCTGCCGACCACCGAATTCATCCTGTTGGCAGCCTGGGCCGCAACCCGGAGTTCACCGCGCTTGAGTGCCTGGCTGGAAAACCATCGGTTGTTCGGCCCCATCCTGAGCAACTGGCGCAACGGCAAAGTCATTGCGCGCCGAGCCAAGATCAGTGCCACTGTCAGTATGTTGCTGTGCGCCACGCTGATGCTGGTGATGCTTGATCATGGCTGGCCGGTTTATTTGGCGATTGCCGGGATGGGTCTGGGCAACATTTGGATCTGGTCGCGACCCGAATCAGTGCCGCAACCCTCCTGATCCGCCCCTCGGTTTTCCCCGTTTTTTAGCCTCTTTTCGGCACATTTTCCTGCGCAAACGTTCAACCATGACCGTTCGTCGGCATCGCTCTCATGCAACCCCATCCCCACGCCGATGTGCAATGAATGGCGCTGAATGGATTTGGCGTATCGAGTCGACCTGACTCACAGCCAACACTCATTCCTTCGCGAGTTCGCCCTATGTTCGACTCACTGTCCATCCGCCTGAAAACTGTCCTGCTCTCCGGTCTGTGCCTGCTTGGTGTGGTCGCATTGATCGTGGGCATGAACTTCTACCAGACCAATCAGAACGATGAACTGGTCAGCGCCTCCAGCAGCAAGATGCTCACCGAGAGCGTGCAGAACCTGCTGCAGGCCAAGGCTGCCGAGCAGGCGGTGCGGGTGCAGAAAACGTTCGGTGAAACCCTGACGGTAGTGACCGCCCTGGCGGATCAGATCAAGGACATGCGCAACATGGCCGCCAAGCGTTCGCTTGAGCCCGGCACCCTGCGCGAAGAGTTGAACCAGAGCTTGAAAACTGCCTTCGAACGCAACGGCAAAGTGCTGGGCATCTGGCTGGCGTTCGAACCCAATGGCCTGGATGGCAAGGACAGCGAGTTCGCCAATGACGCCGCTCGCCAGTCCAACGAAATCGGGCGATTCGCCACTTACTGGAGTCGTGCCGGGGGAACTGCGCTCAACACGATCATGGTCGAAGAGGATATGACCAAAACCACCTTGAACCTCAGCGGCACGCCCTACAACGTCTGGTACACCTGCCCTCGGGACAGCAAGCGTACCTGTCTGCTCGATCCTTATGCCGATACCGTCGGCGGCAAGGAAGTGTTGATGACCACCATTTCCGTTCCACTGCTGGTGGATGGCAAGTCCATCGGCGTGGTCGGTGTCGACATCGCCCTCGACGCCCTGCAAGCGGCGTCGGTGGACTCCCAGCGTGAGTTGTTCAACAGCGCTGGGCACATGCTGATCGTCTCCGGCACGGGTGTGATGGCTGCCTACAGTGTCGATGCAACGAAAGTGGGCAAGAGTATCGGCGATACTCTCGGCGCGGATGGCAAGGACGTCCTGCAATTGCTTGGTGCTGGCGCACCGAAGGTTCTCCAACAGGGCGACCTGATCCGTGCGGTTTACCCGGTCAGCCCGATTGCCGACTCCAAACCTTGGGGCGTGGTGATCGATTTACCCAAGCAAGTGTTGCTGGCCGATTCAGTGAAACTGCAAGCGGTGCTCGACAATGCCCGGCAAAGCGGCACGATCAAAGCGGTGGGCGTTGCGATCATTGCCGGCCTGATCGGTTTGCTGCTGATCTGGCTCACCGCCTCGGGCGTCACCCGGCCAATCAACGGCGTGGCCGAGATGCTCAAGGCGATTGCCAGCGGCGATGGCGACCTGACCCAACGCCTGCACTACGGCAAGAAAGATGAACTGGGCGAACTGGTCAGCTGGTTCAACCGCTTCCTCGACAAACTGCAACCGACTATCGCGCAGATCAAGCAAAGCATCACCGACGCTCGTGGCACCGCCGATCAGTCTTCGGAAATCGCCCGCCAGACCAGCGAAGGCATGCAGGTGCAGTTCCGCGAGATCGACCAGGTCGCCACCGCGTCCAACGAAATGAGCGCTACCGCCCACGATGTCGCCAACAGTGCGTCGAACGCGGCCAGTGCCGCCAAGGGCGCCGACCAGTCGGCCCGCGATGGCATGCAGATCATCGAGCGCAGCACCCGCGACATCAATCGACTGGCCGACGAAGTCAGCAAGGCTGTGACTGAAGTCGAAGCCCTGGCGGTGAATAGCGAGCAGATCGGTTCGGTGCTGGAAGTGATCCGCAGCATCGCCGAGCAAACAAACCTGCTGGCGCTCAACGCGGCGATCGAGGCTGCCCGTGCGGGTGAAAGTGGTCGCGGGTTTGCGGTGGTGGCCGATGAAGTACGCAACCTGGCCAAGCGCACCCAGGACTCGGTGGAAGAAATTCGCCTGGTGATCGAACGCATCCAGAACGGCACCCGCGGCGTGGTTGCCACTATGCATTCGAGCCAGACCCAGGCCCACAGCAATGCCGGGCAGATCCAGCAAGCGGTCCAGGCCTTGGGCAAAATCAGCGACGCGGTCACCGTGATCAGCGACATGAACCTGCAAATCGCCAGCGCCGCCGAACAGCAAAGCGCCGTGGCCGAAGAGGTCAACCGCAACGTCTCGGCGATCCGCACCGTCACCGAAACCTTGACCGGACAAGCCACCGAATCGGCGCAGATCAGCGGCAAGCTCAACAACCTGACCACCCACCAGATGAAACTGATGGATCAGTTCCGGGTGTAGCCCATACCGCCGCCGATTGATCGTTCCCACGCTCTGCGTGGGAATGCAGCCCGGGACGCTCCGCGTCCCTTCCAGAGCCGAACGCGGAGCGTCCGTTGAGGCATTCCCACGCAGAGCGTGGGAACGATCTATTATGAAGCCCTTTTCCGGAGGGCCTTCGATGACTGATTTACTCACGTCCATTCAAGCCGCACTCGGCTTGCCGCACACGCCAATCCCGTTCACCTGCACCGGTGCCCTGCCCTCGGCGTTTGCCGTCACGGACCTTGCCTGCGCCAGCATTGCGGCCGCCGGACAGGCAACCGTCGAATTACTCCACCAGCAATCCGCACGCTTACCCACCCTCGAAGTCGACCGGCGCCTGGCCTCGTTCTGGTTCTCGAGTTCGATCCGTCCAGTGGGCTGGAGCGTTCCACCGTTGTGGGACCCGATCGCCGGTGACTATGCCGCCAGGGATGGCTGGATTCGCCTGCACACCAATGCACCCCATCACCGCGCCGCGGCGCAATCGGTGCTGGGTGTCTGCACTGACCGCGCAGCAATGGCGAGCAAAGTGGCGCAATGGGCCAAGAGCGATCTGGAGCAGGCCGTAGTCGATGCCGGTGGCTGCGCTGCCGAGATGCGCACCTGGGAACAATGGCAGGCCCATCCGCAAGGTCAGGCCGTGAATGCCGAACCGCTGATTGAGCTCGGCCATCACAGCAGCCCAAACGCCAAACCGTGGCAGGGTTCAGTGGCGCAACCGCTGGCCGGTATCAAGGTGCTGGATTTGACCCGCGTGCTCGCAGGTCCCGTAGCCAGCCGTTTTCTCGCAGGTCTTGGCGCCGACGTCTTGCGTATCGACCCACCAACCTGGAACGAACCGGGCGTGGTGCCGGAAATGACCCTGGGCAAGCGCTGTGCGCGCCTGGACTTGCATGACAAAACTGATCGCAGTGTGTTCGAAAGCCTGCTCAAGGACGCCGACATCGTGCTCCACGGCTACCGCGCCAATGCTCTGGAGCGCCTGGGCTACGGTGTCACTGAACGGCAAAAACTGGCCCCCGGCCTGATCGACGTGAGCCTCAATGCCTACGGCTGGAGCGGCCCGTGGCAGAATCGCCGCGGCTTCGACAGCCTGGTGCAGATGAGCAGCGGCATTGCCGAAGCCGGTATGCATTGGCAGCACGCGAACAAGCCGACGCCCTTGCCAGTGCAAGCGCTCGATCACGCCACCGGGTATTTGATGGCCGCCAGTGCGATCAAGTTGTTGGCAGAACGCTTGAGCAGCGGACAGAGTGGATCGGCGCGGTTGTCGCTGGCACGCACGGCGAAGTTGTTGATCGAGAATGGACCGGGCACCGAAGAGCCGCTGCGGGCAGAGGATGAAGGCGATCAGGGGATATTGATTGAGCAGACACCCTGGGGGCCGGCGCATCGGTTGCAGGTGCCGCTGAAGATTACGGGTACGCCGTTGCAGTGGGCGATTGCGGCCTCTGAATTGGGTTCCCATCGCGCGCAGTGGTGGTGACCTTCAGATCGCCTTCGCGGGCAAGCCTCGCTCCTGTAGGAGCGAGGCTTGCCCGCGAAGGCGGCAGCACAGTCGACAAAAAATCCGAATC
Source organism: Pseudomonas sp. ERMR1:02 (assembly GCF_002277815.1). GTDB lineage: Bacteria > Pseudomonadota > Gammaproteobacteria > Pseudomonadales > Pseudomonadaceae > Aquipseudomonas. The sequence goes on along the minus strand of NZ_NKJI01000003.1, from coordinate 230,521 downwards.
AACCTCAGTCCACGCGATTCAGTGATGTCCAAAGCAACTGCGCCGCATACCCCCGATACGGCCGCCAGCCCTCAGCTCGCAACAACAGCTGCCGCGCCGTCACAACCTCCCCTTCAAGCGCCGACAAGGCATTGATCAACCCACATCCCCCGTCGGGAATCCATCCATCTCGCGCAACTGCCGCAGGGCAATGTATTGCGCCGTCCAGTCACCAATGCCATACAAAGCAAGCAACCGCGCCACACCGCCCCGCCGACCGGGTTCAAACAACAACGGATCATCAAGCAACGCCTGAGCCACGCCCGACAGCGTGCGGCCACGACTTTTCGGCATTCCCAGTGTCGCCAGATCCGACGCCGCCAAAACCGCCGCCTCAGGAAACACATGGGTCAAGCCACCCCGTGGTGAAGCCAACGGCGCGCCATATTGCGCCACCAGTTTCCCCGCCAGTTTGATCGCCGCCCCCACCGTGATCTGCTGGCCCAACACTGCACGAATCGCCAACTCCAGTCCGTCCCAAGTCCCCGGCACCCGCAGCCCTGGATGCTCGGCGATCAACTGCGCCAGCAGCGGATCGACTGCCAGGTGCTGATGAATCGGGGTCAGATCGGCATCCAGATCAAACATCCGCCGCACTCGCGCAACGATCTCGGGCACGGCGCTCGGGTCGGGGAAATCGAGCGTCAGCTGCAGTGAGTCCACTGCCGCATGCTTGATCGACAGGGTGCCGTGAACACCTTTCAGGCCTATGCTGCGCGAGTAAACACCGTCGACTACCTCCTCCATTCCGGCAATCGCCCGCGCCGACAAAAAGCCGAGCATCGCGGGCCAGTCGTAGGGCGGTTGAAATCTCAGCGACAGCCTCATGGCCGCAGCCTCCGTAAGGTTTGAGTAGCCAGACTATAAAGACAAATTGACGTTTATTGGATCAACCCCACATGGGTTCTAGGTACACCGCAAATCCCGCGCAGGATTTCACCAAACGCCCGCCCCAAGGCATACTTGCCACCCTCCGCACTCCAGAACACAAAACCGCCTCATGCGTATCCACGTCAGCTTCATCGACCGCGTCGGTATTACCCAGGAAGTCCTGGCCTTGCTCGGTGGGCGCAATCTCAATCTGGATGCGGTGGAAATGGTTCCGCCCAACGTCTACATCGACGCGCCAACCCTGAGCCCGGAAGTTCTCGAAGAGCTGCGCGATGCCTTGTTCAGCGTGCGCGGCGTGCAAGCGGTGACAGTGGTCGACATCCTGCCCGGCCAGCGCCGACATCTGCAGCTCGATGCACTGCTCGCGGCCATGACCGATCCGGTGCTGGCTTTAGACAGTGCCGGCAATGTGCTGCTGGGCAATCCCGCGCTGATTGCCCTGTATGGCCGCGAACCGGCCGGTGAAAGCGTTGCCGACCTGTTCGCCGACCCGGCCCTGCTCGACGCCTTGCTCGAACACGGCTTTCGCTTGCCGCTGCGGGAAATCACCGTCAACGGCCAGACGTTGTTGCTGGACGCCACTCCGATCACCGACGCCGGCGCCCTGCTGACCTTGTATCAACCCAACCGCATCGGCGAACGCCTGTCGGCGCTGCACCACGACCACGCCGAAGGTTTCGATGCGCTGCTGGGCGAATCGCCGGTGATCCGCACGCTCAAGGTTCGTGCGCAACGGGTGGCGGCCCTCGATGCCCCGCTGTTGATCCAGGGTGAAACGGGCACTGGCAAAGAACTGGTGGCCCGGGCCTGCCACGCCATCAGTGCGCGGCACAATTCACCGTTTCTGGCATTGAACTGTGCGGCATTGCCAGAAAACCTCGCCGAAAGCGAACTGTTCGGCTACGCCCCCGGCGCCTTCACCGGCGCGCAACGGGGCGGCAAGCCGGGGCTGATGGAGTTGGCCAACCAGGGCACGGTATTCCTCGACGAGATCGGCGAAATGTCGCCGTACTTGCAGGCGAAGTTGTTGCGCTTCCTCAACGACGGCAGTTTCCGTCGGGTCGGCGGTGATCGCGAGGTGAAGGTCAACGTACGCATTCTCAGCGCAACCCACCGCGACCTGGAAAAAATGGTCAGCGAAGGCTTGTTCCGCGAAGACCTGTTTTACCGCCTCAATGTCGTCAATGTCGAAGTCCCGCCCCTGCGCGATCGCGGCCAGGACATTCTGCTGCTGGCCCGCTATTTCATGCAGCAGGCGTGCGCGCAGATCCAGCGCCCGGTATGTCGCCTGGCGCCAGGGACTTACCCGGCCCTGCTGGGTAACCGTTGGCCGGGCAACGTGCGGCAGCTGCAAAACGTGATTTTCCGTGCCGCGGCCATTTGCGAAAGCAGCCTGGTGGACATCGGCGACCTGGACATTGCCGGCACCTCGGTGGCGCGCCAGAGCGACCACGACGTCGACAGTCTGGAAGAGGCGATGGACGAGTTCGAGAAGACCCTGCTGGAAAAACTCTACGTCAGCTACCCCTCGACCCGCCAACTGGCCAGCCGGCTGCAAACATCCCACACCGCGATCGCTCATCGGTTGCGCAAGTACGGCATTCCCAACAAAGCCTGAGGTCCTCAATTGATTGATCGTTCCCACGCTCCGCGTGGGAACGCAGCCCGGGACGCTCTGCGTCCCAAAAGCGTGACGCAGAGCGTCACAAGAGGGCATTCCCACGCAGAGCATGGGAACGATCAATTGGACTTCGATAGCGTGCTCAAAACCGACCTCCACCTGTACTGAAAGCGCTACAGCGGAACGATATCGCTACACCCCTTCCAGCCACGGCTGTGCAAGGCTTTGATCCACTTCGGCTTTTAACCGCTGCACATGCCGTATCGATTTCGCTACATCACTCAAGTCCCTGCGCTCATCAGAACCTCATAAATCATTGATTTAAATAGTAAAAACAACATTGGCCGCATTCTTGCTTACTTCTAACAAAGAGCCCCTCATAAATCAGGGCATTGCCCCAACACTCAATCGCGTCCACCAGACGAGTCTGGCCCCCTTAGGAGTTTTCCATGAGCGAATTGCGTTTTACTGAAGATCACGAATGGCTGCGCACCGAAGCTGACGGCACTGTCACAGTCGGCATCACCGCTTTCGCTCAGAACGCACTGGGTGACGTGGTTTTCGTACAACTGCCTGAGCTGCAGTCCTACGACAAAGGCGCAGAAACAGCCACGGTGGAATCGGTAAAAGCGGCCAGCGGCGTGTACATGCCACTGGACGGAGAAGTGCTGGAAGTGAACCCGGCGCTGGACAGCAGCCCTGAACTGGTCAACGAAGATCCGCTGGGCGAAGGCTGGTTCTTCCGCTTTCAGCCGACCGACCCTTCGGCCGTCGCCAAACTGCTGGATCAGGACGCTTATGACCGTCTGATCAAAGCTCAAGCCGAAGCCTGAGGAGCGCCGACATGACTCAAGTGCATTTGAACACCGCCAACGAATTCATCGCCCGCCACATCGGCCCGCGCGCCGGCGACGAGCAAGCCATGCTCAACAGCCTCGGTTTCGACTCCCTGGAAGCCCTGAGCGCCAGCGTCATTCCCGACAGCATCAAGGGCACCAGCGTCCTCGGCCTGGAAGACGGCCTGAGCGAAGCCGACGCACTGGCAATGATCAAAGGTATCGCCGGTAAGAACCAACTGTTCAAGACCTACATCGGCCAGGGCTACTACGGCACCCACACGCCATCGCCGATCTTGCGCAACCTGCTGGAAAACCCGGCCTGGTACACCGCCTACACCCCGTACCAGCCGGAAATTTCCCAGGGCCGTCTCGAAGCGCTGCTGAACTTCCAGACGCTGATCAGCGACCTCACCGGCCTGCCGATCGCCAACGCATCCCTGCTCGACGAAGCCACCGCCGCCGCCGAAGCCATGACCTTCTGCAAGCGCCTGAGCAAGAACAAGGGCAGCCACAAATTCTTCGCCTCCGTGCATTGCCACCCGCAGACCCTTGACGTGCTGCGCACCCGCGCCGAGCCACTGGGCATCGAGGTAGTCGTTGCTGACGAACGCGAGCTGAGCGACGTGACGCCGTTCTTCGGCGCCCTGCTGCAATACCCGGCGAGCAACGGTGACGTCTTCGACTACCGCGAGCTGACTGAACGCTTCCACGCCGCCAACGCCCTGGTCGCCGTGGCCGCCGACCTGCTGGCCCTGACCGTGCTGACCCCGCCAGGCGAGTTCGGCGCCGACGTGGCCATCGGCAGCGCCCAACGCTTCGGCGTGCCGCTGGGCTTCGGTGGCCCACACGCGGCGTACTTTTCCACCAAGGATGCGTTCAAGCGCGACATGCCGGGCCGTCTGGTCGGCGTCTCGGTAGACCGTTTCGGCAAGCCGGCCTTGCGCCTGGCAATGCAGACCCGCGAGCAACACATCCGTCGCGAGAAGGCCACCAGCAACATCTGCACCGCGCAAGTGCTGCTGGCCAACATCGCCAGCATGTTCGCCGTGTACCACGGCCCGAAAGGCCTGACGCAAATCGCCAACCGCGTTCATCACCTGACCGCGATTCTGGCCAAAGGCTTGAGCGCTCTGGGCTTGAGCGTCGAACAGGAAAACTTCTTCGACACGCTGACCATTAAAACCGGCGCGCAAACTGTTGCGTTGCACGACAAAGCGCATGCCCGGCAGATCAACCTGCGCGTGGTGGACGCTGAGCGCCTGGGCCTGTCCCTCGACGAAACCAGCACCCAGGCCGACATCGAAACCCTGTGGAGCCTGCTGGCCGACGGCAAGGCGCTGCCGGATTTCGCCGCCATCGCCGCCTCCGTGCAAAGCACTATTCCAGCCGCACTGGTTCGCCAGTCGCCGATCCTCAGCCATCCGGTGTTCAACCGTTATCACTCGGAAACCGAGCTGATGCGCTACCTGCGCAAACTGGCGGATAAGGACCTGGCGCTGGACCGCACCATGATCCCGCTGGGTTCGTGCACCATGAAGCTCAACGCCGCCAGCGAAATGATCCCGGTGACCTGGGCCGAATTCGGCGCCCTGCACCCGTTCGCCCCGGCCGAGCAAAGCGCCGGTTACCAGCAACTGACCGATGAGCTGGAAGCGATGCTCTGCGCCGCCACCGGCTACGATTCGATCTCGCTGCAACCGAACGCCGGTTCGCAAGGTGAGTACGCCGGTCTGCTGGCGATCCGCGCTTACCACCAAAGCCGTGGTGAAGACCGTCGCGACATCTGCCTGATCCCGTCGTCGGCCCACGGCACCAACCCGGCCACCGCCAACATGGCCGGCATGCGTGTAGTCGTCACCGCTTGCGATGCCCGCGGCAACGTCGACATCGAAGACCTGCGTGCCAAAGCCATCGAGCACCGCGAGCATCTCGCGGCGTTGATGATCACTTATCCGTCGACCCATGGCGTGTTCGAGGAAGGCATCCGCGAAATCTGCGGCATCATTCACGACAACGGCGGCCAGGTGTACATCGACGGCGCCAACATGAACGCCATGGTCGGCCTCTGCGCCCCGGGCAAGTTCGGCGGCGACGTATCGCACCTGAACCTGCACAAGACCTTCTGCATTCCTCACGGTGGTGGCGGCCCGGGCGTCGGCCCGATCGGCGTGAAATCGCACCTGACACCGTTCCTGCCGGGCCATGCACAAATGGCACGCAAGGAAGGCGCGGTCTGTGCGGCACCATTCGGTAGCGCGAGCATTTTGCCGATCACCTGGATGTACATCCGCATGATGGGCGGCGCCGGTCTGAAGCGCGCTTCGCAGCTGGCGATCCTTAACGCCAACTACATTTCCCGTCGCCTCGAAGAGCACTATCCAGTCCTGTACACCGGCAGCAACGGCCTGGTGGCGCACGAGTGCATCCTCGACCTGCGTCCGCTGAAAGACAGCAGCGGCATCAGCGTCGACGACGTGGCCAAGCGCCTGATCGACTTCGGTTTCCACGCCCCGACCATGTCGTTCCCAGTGGCCGGCACGCTGATGATCGAGCCGACCGAAAGCGAATCCAAGGAAGAACTGGACCGCTTCTGCGACGCCATGATCCGCATTCGCGAAGAAATCCGCGCGGTGGAAAACGGCACCCTCGACAAGGACGACAACCCGCTGAAAAACGCCCCGCACACTGCGGCGGAGCTGGTTGGCGAGTGGTCGCATCCGTACAGCCGTGAGCAGGCGGTGTATCCGGTTGCGTCCTTGATCGAAGGCAAATACTGGCCGCCGGTCGGTCGCGTCGACAACGTGTTCGGTGATCGCAACCTCGTCTGCGCCTGCCCGTCGATCGAAAGCTACGCTTAAACCTGTGTGGGGCGAATCCAATCGCCCCGACACTGCAAAACCCTGTAGGAGCTGGCTTGCCAGCGAAGCTTTTAGCGGCCTTGATGGCCCCTTCGCTGGCAAGCCAGCTCCTACAGAATCTCGTCTCCCCAAAAGATTTTTCCGCCAACGCCTATAACAAGAAACCGGAGAACAACCATGTCGCTAAGCGTGTTCGACCTGTTCAAGATTGGCATCGGCCCCTCCAGTTCCCATACCGTCGGCCCGATGCGCGCGGCCGTGCGTTTTGTTGAAGGCTTGCGCCGAGAAAACCTGCTGACCGCGACCACCTGCGTCAAAGTCGAGCTCTACGGCTCACTCGGTGCCACCGGCAAGGGCCACGGCAGCGACAAGGCTGTACTGCTCGGTCTGGAAGGCGAACACCCGGATACCGTTGACACCGAAACCGTCGCCGCCCGCCTGCAAGAAATTCGCGGCAACGGACGCTTGAACCTGCTCGGCGAACACAGCATTGCGTTCAACGAGAAAGAACACTTGGCGATGATTCGCAAACCGTTGGCCTATCACCCCAACGGCATGATTTTTCGCGCATTCGACGCGGCGGGCCTGCAAATCCGCAGCCGCGAGTACTATTCGGTGGGCGGCGGTTTTGTCGTCGATGAAGACGCCGCCGGCGCCGATCGAATCGTCGAAGACGCAACCCCCCTGACCTTCCCGTTCAAAAGCGCCAAGGACCTGCTCAGTCACTGCGCCACCTACGGCTTGTCCATCAGCCAGGTGATGCTGACCAACGAAAGTGCCTGGCGCCCGGAAGCGGAAACCCGCGCCGGCCTGTTGAAAATCTGGCAGGTCATGCAGGACTGCGTCGCCGCCGGTTGCCGCAACGAAGGCATCCTGCCCGGAGGCTTGAAGGTCAAGCGTCGGGCCGCTGCGCTGTATCGGCAATTGTGCAAGAACCCGGAATCATCTTTGCGCGATCCACTGTCGGTACTGGACTGGGTCAACCTGTACGCCTTGGCGGTCAACGAAGAAAACGCCAACGGCGGACGCGTTGTCACGGCGCCTACCAATGGTGCGGCCGGAATCATTCCAGCGGTGCTGCATTACTACATCCGTTTTATCCCCACGGCGAACGATGACGGGGTGGTGCGTTTTCTGTTGACCGCCGCGGCCATCGGCATTCTGTACAAGGAAAACGCCTCGATCTCCGGCGCCGAAGTCGGCTGTCAGGGCGAAGTCGGCGTGGCGTGCTCCATGGCGGCCGGGGCTCTGTGCGAAGTGCTTGGCGGCACCGTACAACAAGTGGAAAACGCCGCGGAAATCGGCATGGAACACAACCTGGGCCTGACCTGCGACCCGATTGGTGGATTGGTGCAAGTACCCTGCATCGAGCGCAACGCCATGGGCTCGGTCAAGGCCATCAATGCGGTGCGCATGGCCATGCGCGGCGACGGACAGCATTTCGTCTCCCTCGACAAGGTCATCCGCACCATGCGCCAGACCGGCGCCGACATGAAAAGCAAATACAAGGAAACCGCCCGAGGCGGTTTGGCGGTCAACATTATCGAGTGCTGATGTGCGCTCATCTGCATCTGCACACTTTTTCAGGAGCTGAATATGTCCACCGAACAACTGTTGAAAACCCCGTTGCACGCACTGCACATCGAACTCGGCGCGCGCATGGTGCCATTCGCCGGCTACGACATGCCGGTGCAATACCCACTGGGCGTGATGAAAGAACACCAGCACACCCGCGATCAGGCCGGGTTGTTCGATGTTTCGCACATGGGCCAGATCCGCCTGACCGGCGCCAATGCCGCCAAGGCCCTGGAAACCCTGGTGCCGGTGGACATCATCGACCTGCCGGTGGGCATGCAGCGCTATGCGATGTTCACCAACGAGACCGGCGGCATCCTTGACGACCTGATGGTCGCCAACCTGGGTAACGACGAACTGTTCCTGGTGGTCAACGCCGCTTGCAAGGACCAGGACCTGGCGCACCTGAAAAAGCACATCGGTGACCAGTGCACCATCGAGCCACTGTTCGAAGAGCGCGCCCTGCTGGCCCTGCAAGGACCTGCAGCGGTCACTGTGCTGGCACGCCTGGCACCGGAAGTGGCAAAGATGACGTTCATGCAGTTCGCCCGCGTGAAGTTGCTGGGCGTGGACTGTTTTGTCAGCCGCTCGGGCTACACCGGTGAAGACGGTTTCGAAATCTCCGTGCCGGCCGCCAACGCCGAAGCCCTCGCCCGCGCTTTGCTGGCGGAACCGGAAGTTGAAGCCATCGGCCTGGGTGCGCGCGATTCGCTGCGCCTGGAAGCCGGCCTGTGCCTGTACGGCCACGACATGAACACCGAAACCACTCCGATCGAAGCCAGCCTGTTGTGGGCCATCTCCAAGCCACGTCGTGCCGATGGTGCGCGTGCCGGCGGTTTCCCTGGCGCTGAAGGCGTATTCGCCCAGCAACAGGGCGGTGTCAGCCGCAAGCGCGTCGGCTTGCTGCCGCAGGAACGCACTCCGGTGCGAGAAGGTGCAGAGATCGTAAATGAAGCTGGCGATATCATCGGCAGCGTCTGCAGCGGCGGTTTCGGACCGACCTTGGGTGGACCTCTGGCAATGGGTTACGTCGACAGCGCTTATATCGCTCTCGACACACCAGTGTGGGCAATTGTTCGTGGGAAAAAGGTTCCTTTGCTTGTAAGCAAAATGCCATTTGTTCCACAACGCTACTATCGCGGCTGATTGATTGTTCCTATAAGTAACGCGGTTGCGTTAACAGCGCACTAATGTGTAACGCAACCGCCATAAAATAGTGCATTGTTTGACTCTAAGCTTCGATTATGAACTTTGCTTATAACGTTCGAAAACAATTGAACAATCCAATCGTATAAGCCCACCTACATCCACCTAACACAGCAAAACCGGGGCCTGCGCAGGGGCTTGTTTTTTCTCCCGTAGTTGGCGTAGAGTTTGTTCACTGTGTTTGCATGGGTCGCTTGGAATCGTGACCTGGGCAGTAGCCTACAAGTTAGCTACATCCCGTTCGACGTCTTCTTACTCTCCTGCAACCAGCCCCAGTACTCTTTCATAAGAAGGAGACTGTCATTAATTTTAGCGTCAAAGGAAATAAGAAATGTCCCAACGTCAGAGCGGTACCGTCAAGTGGTTTAACGACGAGAAAGGTTTTGGTTTTATCACTCCAGAAAGCGGTCCGGATCTGTTCGTGCATTTCCGCGCTATTCAGGGCAACGGTTTCAAGAGCCTGAAAGAAGGCCAGAAAGTGACCTTCATCGCCGTGCAAGGCCAGAAAGGCATGCAGGCTGACGAAGTACAAGCAGAAGGCTAATCTTCTGTAACGAAAAAGCCCCTGATGCTGACATCAGGGGCTTTTTTGTGCGCGTAAATCCGTAAAATGGCTTCTTTTTTCGCCGAGAACTGCCATGTCGAAACACCTGCTATCACCCCAAGGCGAATTTCCTGCCGCTGGCTTGGGTCGTCGTCTGGCCGCCATGTTCTATGACTTCCTGCTGTGCACCGCGCTGCTGATCGTCACCAGCGGCGTCTACAAGATGATCCAGATGGCGATCATCGGCGAAGACAAAATGCGCGCACTCACAGAGGCCGGGGCGCTCGACGGTGATCCACTGCTGTCGACGGTGCTGCTGTTCGTCCTGTTCGGGTTCTTCGCCAAATTCTGGACCTACTCCGGCCAGACCTTGGGCATGCAGGTGTGGTGCATCCGCGTGCAGAATGCCGATGGTTCCTCCATCAGCCTGTGGCAAGCGCTGCTGCGCTTTGTGGTGTCGATCGCCTCGCTGCTATGCGTTGGCCTGGGATTCATCTGGTCGCTGTTCGACAAGCAGCAACGCAGCTGGCACGACATGTATTCCAATACCCGGCTCGTGCGGGTTCCGAAGAAAGCCAAGTAAACCCCAGATACAAAAACGCCCCGATCAAATCGGGGCGTTTTTTTGTCACGACTGGAGAATCAGGCGTTGCCCGCCAACTTCATCCGCGCAGCCTGGGTGAAATCCAGCATCCGCTTGAGCGGCCGAATGGCCTGAGGAATCAGCGCAGGATCGACAAAGATCTCGTTCGCCCCTTCTTTCAAGCTCTTGAGCGTGCGCTCAAGGGTGTTCATCGCCATCCACGGGCAGTGTGCGCAACTGCGGCATGCAGCGCCGTTACCGGCCGTTGGCGCTTCGATGAAGACCTTGTCCGGGCACAACTGCTGCATCTTGTAGAAGATGCCGCGGTCGGTCGCAACAATCAGGGTTTTATTTGGCAATGTCTGCGCTGCCGCGATCAACTGGCTGGTGGAACCGACGGCATCCGCCAACTCGATTACCGAAGTTGGCGACTCCGGATGCACCAGGATCGCTGCATCGGGATACAGCGCCTTCATGTCTTCGAGCTGCTTGGACTTGAACTCTTCGTGAACGATGCAGGCACCGTCCCACAACAGCATGTCGGCACCGGTCTGGCGTTGAATGTAGGTGCCCAAGTGCTTGTCCGGACCCCAGATGATGGTTTCGCCGTTGTCCATCAGGCTTTCGACGATTTCCAGCGCGCAGCTTGAAGTCACTACCCAATCCGCCCGGGCTTTGACAGCCGCCGAGGTGTTGGCGTAGACAACTACCGTACGCTCCGGATGCTGGTCGCAGAAAGCGGAAAACTCGTCGACCGGGCAACCCAGATCCAGCGAGCACGTCGCTTCGAGGGTCGGCATCAGGATGCGTTTTTCAGGGTTGAGGATCTTGGCCGTCTCGCCCATGAACTTGACCCCGGCGACCACCACGGTCTTGGCGGGATGTGCATTGCCGAAGCGGGCCATCTCCAGCGAGTCGGAGACGCAGCCACCGGTTTCTTCGGCCAGGGCCTGAATGACGGGATCGCAATAGAAGTGGGCAACCAGCACCGCGTCCTGAGCCTTGAGCTCGGCAGCGATGGCGGCACGGTAATAGGCTTCCTCATCGACAGTCAGCGGCTTGGGCTGCTTGGCGTCGAGATGGGCTTGAACCAGAAGGCGTTCGGAAATCTGCGTCATGTTCGCAAGACCTGCAGGCGCTTTCGCGCGAAAGTCGAGTATACACCCGGCTCCGGACCCATCAGGGTACCGCCGGGAAAGTGAGTATTCATCAGGCACGGACAGCGTTGAAGCTGCGCAAGGCTACAGAATATCCCGTGGATGCAAAAGATGATTCTGATCTGTGTCATGCCGTGCAGCCCATGAGCCGGGCAGGCTTAAATCGCGGACAAAAAAAAATCCGGAAATCCTCACTTTCGTGGGCCTTCCAGACTTTTAAAACAGCTTGAAAATGGTGGGTCGTGTGGGATTCGAACCTACGACCAATTGGTTAAAAGCCAACTGCTCTACCAACTGAGCTAACGACCCGCTGTGTGGTGGCGCGTATAATACTGATTTTTAAGGACTATTCAACACCTATTTTGAAATAAATCAAAAATAAGGTGTTGGGTCGGTAATTCCGGCTGCAGCGAAGCCTTCGGAACGCAGACGGCAGCTGTCGCACTTGCCGCATGCACGCCCGTTATCGTCCGCCTGATAGCAGGAAACGGTCAGCCCGTAATTCACGCCAAGCTTGGTACCGGCCTGAACGATCTGCGCCTTGCTGAGGTTTTGCAAAGGTGCCTGGATACGGAAGCCATTGCCCTCTACGCCGGCCTTGGTCGCCAGATTGGCCATACGCTCGAAAGACTCGATGAACTCGGGACGGCAATCAGGGTAACCGGAGTAATCCACTGCATTGACGCCGATGAAAATATCCCGTGCGCCGAGCACTTCTGCCCAGCCTAGCGCGAGGGACAAGAACACCGTGTTACGTGCAGGGACGTAAGTTACCGGAATACCTTCACCCAGCGTCTCTGGTATGTCGATGCTGCTGTCAGTCAGTGCCGAGCCGCCCATGCCGTTGAAATTGAGACCGATCACCTTGTGCTCGACCACACCCAGGTCACGGGCAACACGTTCGGCCGCGTACAGTTCGGCGTGAGAACGCTGACCGTAATCGAAGCTCATGGTGTAGCAGCTGTAACCTTCGGCGCGAGCCATGGCGACGACGGTCGCCGAATCCAGGCCACCGGACAGCAAGATGACCGCACGTTTTTGAGCAGTGTTCAGTTGTTCCGTCATTTCAGCGCCCCGGCTCATCATTCCAAAGATATTTATGCAACTGCAATTGCAGACGCACAGGCAGGTTGTCCGCCACCACCCAGTCAGCCAGATCTCGAGCATTGAGGTCGTGATGGCTTGGCGAAAAAAGGACTTCGCCAGCACGCTGCTCCAGACCGTACTGGATCAGCTTGGAAACCGACCAGTCATAGTCTTCACGCGAGCAGATGACAAACTTCACCTGATCGTTGGGCGTGAGCAGCTCAATGTTTTCGTAACGGTTGCGATGCGCTTCTTTCGAACCCGGTGTTTTCAGGTCGACGACGCGACTGACCCGAGAATCTACCGCCGAGATATCGAGAGAACCACTGGTTTCCAGTGACACTTCGTAACCGGCATCACACAACCGCTTGAGTAATGGAATAGCGTTGGGTTGCGCCAGAGGCTCGCCGCCCGTGACACAAACATAACGCGGACGAAAACCGGCCACTTGCTCAAGGATATCGTCGAGCGTGCGAATGGATCCGCCCGTGAACGCGTAGGCGCTGTCGCAGTATTGGCAACGCAACGGGCAACCAGTCAGGCGCACAAAAACAGTGGGCAGGCCGGCAGTCCGAGTTTCACCCTGCAACGAGTAGAAAACTTCGGTGATTCTCAATGTTTCTTGCATAGTCGCCACGGGCGTAACAGCTAAACAGGCTGTCCGCCTCCGTCAGGCACTTCAAGGAACCCCGGCAATGCGCAGATTCCAAAAAGCGTATTTCAGAAAAAGGGGGTGAATTCTAACGAAAAACCCGCGACAAGCGCGGGTTTCTTCGAAAACGGGTCAAGCAGGCTTACATTTTCTGCAGATCGCGTTGGGCCAGCTGAGCGGCGGAAGTGCCCGGGTATTGGGAAACCACCTGTTGCAGTATGCCTTTGACCCGATCGGTATGACCGAGACGGCGTTCTACATCAGCGAGCTTGTACAGCGAATCAGGAACTTTGGCGTGCTTCGGATAGAGCTGCGAAACCTTGGCAAACGCTTGACCTGCACCTTGCAGATCGCCTTTGGCCAGATTCACTTCGCCTAACCAGTACTGGGCATTGCCCGCGTACTGGCTATTCGGGTATTTGCGCAGGAATGCGGCGAAAGCCTGGCTGGCCTTGTCAAAATCCTTGGCTTTGATCAGGTCGAAGGCCGCGTCGTAGTAGAGCTTTTCCTTCGCTGGGTCTGCCGGTTCGCTGCCTGCGGCAGGTGCTTGAGCGGCTGCCGCTCCTGCACCTGCTGCTGCGCCGGGGGCATTCAAATCGCCACCGGTGGAAGAATTATCTGGAGTCGCGGCTGGTGCAACGCCGGATCCTATGCGCCGATCAAGATCCTGGTATCGCTCCAGATTCTCTTGCTTCATGCGCGCAACATCATTTTGCAGAACTTCGATAATGCCTTGTTGGCGCGAGATCTGCTCCTGCATTGATTGCAGTTGGTTGAACAGCTCGCCCTGTGCCGAGACAGGGGCCGAAACCCCTCCCCCGGCATAGGCGCCGTTCGTACCGTAACCTGCAGGCGGATAACTGCTCCCGCTATTGTTATAGCCGGAGTCATTATCGACCACAGGAACCGCAGCCCACACCGCAAGCGGTGCGAGACTGAGAGCCAGAACAGTTACAGCACGACGGCACGTTCGCATGACGAATTACTTACGCAGTTCGACGCGACGGTTTTGAGCCCAGGACTGCTCGTCGTTGCCGGTAGCAACTGGACGCTCTTCGCCGTAGGAAACCAGTTCCAGCTGAGCTGGGGAAACACCTTGCAGTACCAGGTAGCGTTGAACGGCTTTCGCACGACGCTCGCCCAGTGCCATGTTGTACTCACGAGTACCACGTTCGTCGGTGTTGCCTTCCAGAACAACGCGAGCGCCGTTTGCTTTCAGGTCTTTGGCGTGAACGTCCAGAGCGCGCATGGCTTCTGGCTTCAGGTCCGAGCTGTCGTATTCGAAGTAGAAAGTGGTGATTGCGCGCAGAGCAGCTTCTTCGCTCAGGGAGCCGTCAACTGCACCAGTGTTTGCGCCGTAACCAGCGTTTGGATCTACCGCGCCTTCACCGGCATTGTCGCCGCCTTTGGACGAGCAACCTACAGCTACAGCCATGGCCAGTGCCAGCGCAGCAAATTTACCAAACTTCAGCATTTCCATCTTGAAACTCCTAATGAACCCCAGTGTGTTAAGTAAAACGTATAGCGCCGCGTCAGTTCAGGTAAGGGGACCAGGAAGGTTCTCTGACTTCGCCTTGTGCGGTAGGAAGTGGGAGCCTTACGCGTCCATTGATGGACACGAGCATCAAGACTCCCCGGCCCTGCTGGCGGGTGGCGTAGATTACCATGGTGCCGTTGGGCGCGACAGTAGGCGACTCGTCCAGAGTGCTATCAGTGAGGATCTTTACACTACCGCGTTGCAAATCCTGAGCCGCCACTTTGAAATTGGTGAAACCGTCCTGGCGGTGAATCATCACCAGGGTCTTTTCGTCCGCTGACAGTTTAGGGTTGGCGTTGTAGTTACCGACGAAAGTCACACGTTCCGCACCGCCACCGCCCACGCTGGTTTTATAGATCTGCGGTTTGCCGCCACGGTCGGAAGTGAAGTAGATAGTCGAGCCATCCTTGCCCCAGAACGGTTCGGTGTTGATACCAGGACCGTTGGTAACACGGGAGATCTGACGCGAACCCAGGTTCATGACATAGATGTCCGGATTGCCGTCTTTCGACAATACGAATGCCAGACGATTGCCATCCGGCGACCAGGCTGGCGCACCGTTCAGGCCTTCGAAATTGGTGATCTGTTCACGGCGACCGGTATCGATGTTCTGCATGAACACGCGTGGACGCTTCTGTTCAAACGAGACGTAGGCGATGCGCTTGCCATCCGGTGCGAAACGCGGCGACAGGATCGGCTCGCGCGATTGCAACAGGGTCACGGCGCGGGCACCGTCATAGTCCGAACGTTGCAGCGTGTAGCGCGTGTTCTTCTCGGAGAAGCGTTCGGCCGTCACGTACAGCAGGCGAGTCGAGAAAGCACCTTTGATACCGGTGAGTTTTTCGAACGACTGATCGGAGATGTAGTGCGACATGTCACGCAGTTGATCGACGCTACCCGACACGCTGCCGGTCAACACTTGCTGCTCGGTAGCGACGTTGAACAGAGCGTATTGAACCTGCAGGCGACCGCCCGCCGGAACAATGCTGCCGACCATGACGTACTGGGCACCCAGTGCCTTGAAGTCACGGAAGATGATTTCGCTGGCCTGGCTTGGCTGGCTGATCATGTTCTGCTTTGGAATCGGCGAGTAGTAACCCGAGTTGCGCAGATCGTTACCAATAATTTCCGCCATGTCGTCCGGCAGCACGCTACCGCCCTGGAAGCCGAACGGCACGACCGCGATCGGGGTGGCCCGATCACTGCCACTGGTGACCAGAATGTTTTTCTCATCTGCCATCGCGATCCCTGCCATGCAGCAGATCACGACCAGCATTCCTCGAAGAAGGTTTCTCACAAGGCTAGATCCTCAGGTGTGAATGTCATCTTGAATGAACGATACGGAGCGAAATCACTCGGCTTCATTCCCTGCATTTCTGTCAAACGTCCAATATTCTTCACCGCCGCTACAGCCGAAGCGTCAAACGGACCGTCGCCACTGGACTTGGCCACGCTGACCGAAGTCACCGTACCGTCCGGCAACATGCCGATTTGCAACACGACCGTCATGCCCTTGCGGGCCGAAGGTGGACGGGCCCAACCTTCCGCTGCACGCGCTCGAATCAGGTCATCGAAACTGCCGGCGACTTCGTCACCCCGCTCATCGGCCAAGGCCTGCTGACGCTGTGGCGTGTCGGAAAGCAAATCTGCCAAGGCCTGAGCCTTTTTGTCTTCGGCGGATTTACGTGCCGCTTCCTGCGATTTCTTCTTCGCAGCATCGGCAGCAGCTTTCTTCTTCGCATCTTCGGCGACTTTCTTCTTCGCCTCTTCAGCTTCAGATTTCTTCTTGGCGTCTTCCGCGGCTTTCTTCTTCGCGTCTTCGACGATCTTTTTCTTCGCTTCTTCAGCGGCCGCTTTCTTGGCCTCTTCTTCAGCAGCCTTCTTGGCTTCTTCTTCCGCTTTCTTCTTGGCTATATCAGCCAATTGTTTCTCTTCTGCCTTCTTGGCTTCGGCGGTCTTCTTGGCTTCGGCGGCCTTCTTCGCGTCGTCGGCTTTCTTGGCTTCATCAGCCTTTTTCGCCTCTTCCGCTTTCTTGGTCTCGTCGGCCTTCTTGGATTCTTCGGCTTTTTGAGCCGCATCTTCCTTCTTTTGTTCCGCAGCCTTGATCGCTTCCTGCTCGATCTTCTTCTGCTCCATCTGTTCGACTTCGGTCTGGCGCGCGGCGGATTTCTTCGCCTCACCCGCAATCTTCTGATTGGTCTGGGTGGTTGCCTGACTTTTCGATTTCAGCTGGTACAGGGTCGCCTGGACAATCGGTTTGGCCGGCGGCAGCTCCGGTGTGAAGGCAAAACTGACGAACAGCATGCCGAACACCAGCACGTGCAAGCCAATCGCCCAGACACTAGGCCAGAAGTAGCTTTCCGAGGCGGACGGCTCTCGCTGTTGCTGCATCAGGGCGCCTCGGTAATCAAGCCAACATTACCGACCCCGGCTTTCTGCAACCCACCCATGGCACCCATGACGGAACCGTAGTCGACGCTCTTGTCGCCGCGAATGAAGACCTGGGTACGCTTGCCGCCTTCGTTGCCGACGCGAATGATCTTGGTCACAGCGTCAGTCATCTGCGGCAGGGTCATGGCGCGGTCTTGTTGCTTCTCTGTGTCGACTTCGCTGCCAAGGTTCCAGTAATAGGTCTTGTCAGCCTTGATCGAAATGGTCAGGACCTGAGTGTTGTTGTCCTGCGGCAAGGCTTCGCTGGAAACCTTGGGCAGATCAACTTTCACGCCCTGATTGAGCATCGGCGCGGTCACCATGAAGATGACCAGCAGTACCAGCATCACGTCGATGTAAGGCACCACGTTCATCTCGGCGACCGGCTTGCGCTTTTTGCGAGCTCGAGCGATTAAAGCCATTGGAAATTACCTGCTTATTCTTCGCTGGTGTGCACTTTACGGTGCAGGATCGCCTGGAATTCATCGGCGAAGGTGTAGTAACGGCCCAGCAGGGTTTCGCTGCGAGCAGCGAAGCGGTTGTAAGCGATAACGGCCGGGATGGCGGCGAACAGACCGATCGCGGTGGCGATCAGGGCTTCGGCGATACCTGGCGCCACGGTGGCAAGGGTCGCTTGCTGGGCAGTTGCCAGACCACGGAAGGAGTTCATGATGCCCCAGACAGTACCGAACAGACCGATGTACGGGCTGACGGAGCCGACGGTGGCCAGGAATGGCAGGCTCTGCTCGAGCTTTTCTTCTTCGCGGGAAATGGCAACGCGCATGGCACGGGCCACGCCTTCCATGACCGCTTCCGGGTCAACGCCTGGCTGCTGACGCAGACGGGAGAATTCCTTGAAGCCAGCGCGGAAGATCTGCTCGACACCCGAGTCCGGGTCCGGGTTGCTACCCGCCTGACGGTAGAGTTTGGACAGGTCGATACCCGACCAGAAGCGCTCTTCGAAGCTCTCCAGGGCGCGTCGACCGGCGCGCAGCAGGTTGCTGCGCTGAAAGATCATGATCCACGAGGTCACCGATGCGGCTACCAGGATCAGCATTACCAGTTGCA
Source organism: Pseudomonas sp. ERMR1:02 (assembly GCF_002277815.1). GTDB lineage: Bacteria > Pseudomonadota > Gammaproteobacteria > Pseudomonadales > Pseudomonadaceae > Aquipseudomonas. The sequence continues at coordinate 212,435 of NZ_NKJI01000003.1, read as the reverse complement.
CCACGATACTGGCATTGCTGACCAGGCTCCACATGGAGGAATGGTCGACGACGTTAGCTTCCACGCTTTATCTCCTGCTTTGAGTGTGTACCCGCGCCGCTCACGTCGGCAAAGGCCGCTCGTAGAGCTTCGGGAATGGCCCGGGGTTTCAAACTGTTGGTGCGCACACAGGCCACCAGAAACTGCCCTTCGCAGAGCAACGCATTATCCGTAGCCCGCCTGACCTGCTGTTTGAAGCGCAGGCTGACACGGTTCAATTCGATTACTTCAGCGCTTACCAGCAGTTCGTCATCCAGTCGCGCCGGCGCGTGATAGCGCGCTTCGCTGGAATGCACGACGAACAACAGGTCCTCCCCTGCCAGCTGCGATTGGGCAAAGCCCAGCTCTCGTAGCCGCTCGGTTCGAGCCCGTTCCATAAACTTGAGGTAATTAACGTAATACACGATGCCGCCCGCATCGGTGTCCTCGTAATAAACGCGACAACGATGTGCGAAAGGCTCAAGCCCGTTTTGCGCGCGCATACTCTAGTGCTTACTCCTCGGGTTGCCAATCCGCCCAGGCAACTGTTTTTCATTGTTCTGCAGCTTTCTCGCGAAAGTACGGTCCTAGGACAGCACAATGCCCGAAAATTCAATGCGCAAAAGTTAATTAATCGTCCACGGCATCAAGGAACTCGTCTACCACGGGCATCTCGCCCAATCGTGACGGAATATTTAAGCCGAAGTGCAGGTAGGCATGCCTTGTCACCACACGCCCGCGGGGGGTGCGCATGATGTAGCCCTGCTGAATCAGATAGGGCTCCAGCACGTCTTCAATGGTATGGCGCTCTTCACTGATGGCCGCAGCGAGACTGTCCACGCCAACCGGCCCCCCATCGAACTTCTCGATCATGGTCAGCAACAGACGTCGGTCCTGGTGATCGAAGCCACGCTCATCGACATCCAGCAGGTTCAAAGCCAGGTCGGCAATCGGCTTGGTGATATGACCCTTGGCGCGCACTTCGGCGAAGTCCCGCACCCGGCGCAGCAAACGATTGGCGATCCGCGGGGTGCCGCGGGCACGTCGGGCGATTTCGAAGGCGCCTTCCGGGTCCAGCGGCAAGCCGAGAATGCTCGCCGAACGACTGACGATCGTCGACAGATCAGCGGTGTTGTAGAACTCCAGGCGCTGGACGATCCCGAAACGGTCGCGCAGCGGGTTGGTCAGCATCCCCGCCCGCGTAGTCGCGCCGACCAGGGTGAATGGCGGCAAATCGAGCTTGATCGAACGCGCGGCCGGGCCCTCGCCGATCATGATGTCGAGCTGGAAGTCTTCCATGGCCGGGTACAGCACTTCTTCGACAATCGGCGACAGGCGATGGATTTCATCGATAAACAGCACGTCATGCGGTTCAAGATTGGTCAGCAACGCTGCCAAATCACCCGGACGTTCAAGGACCGGCCCCGAGGTGCTTTTGATTGAGACTCCCATTTCTTGGGCAATGATGTTGGCCAGGGTGGTTTTACCCAGCCCCGGCGGACCGAAAATCAACGTATGGTCCAGGGACTCGCTACGCCCACGGGCAGCCTGGATGAACAACTCCATTTGCTCACGAACGGTTGGCTGGCCAATGTATTCGGCCAGGCTGACAGGACGAATCGCCCGGTCCTGGACTTCCTCGCGGTCACGGGGAGCACCCGTGGCGGCGATCAGACGATCAGCTTCAATCACTAGATCATTCCCTTCAGGGCACGACGAATCATGTCTTCACTGCTCAAGCCTTTCTCCTTGATCGCGGAAATCGCCTTGCTGGCTTCCTGCGGCTTGTAGCCCAGGGAAATCAGCGCGCTGACCGCATCGTTTTCGGCGGTATTGACCGGCGCCGGTCCATCCGGCTGATTCGGCACCAGGGCAAACATGGCCGGCACGGTTTCCCAGGCCTTGAATCGATCCTTGAGCTCAACCAACAGACGTTCGGCCGTTTTCTTCCCCACGCCTGGCACCTTGGTCAGCGCCGAAGTGTCCTGGGACTGCACGCAACGAACCAGTTCATCGACTTCCAGACTCGACATCAAGGCCAGGGCCAGTTTCGGCCCCACACCATTGAGACGGATCAACTCGCGAAAAAAGTCTCGCTCGCGCTTGCCGACGAAGCCATAGAGTAACTGCGCGTCTTCGCGTACGACCAAATGGGTGTGCAACGTCAGTGGTTCACCGACCGACGGCAGGCGATAAAGCGTGGTCATGGGCACTTCAAGCTCGTACCCCAGACCGTTCACATCCAGAATCAGGTGCGGCGGCTGTTTTTCAGCCAATGTGCCGCGCAAGCGTCCAATCACGTTACAAATCCTTGAGCGTTGGCCAGCACGAAGCCAGCGACTGACAGAACAAGGACTTTTCGCCGACAACCCAGGCGCAAATCCCTCATCCCATAAAATTGATTGCTGATGCTATCAGAGACGCAGGCGCCCGCCACGACTGCGTGCCGCACCCAGGCCGTGGGGCAATAGGCTGGAACGGGTGTGAGCATGGCAAATGGCAATGGCCAGGGCGTCCGAGGCATCGATTTGCGGCTTGCTGATGAGTTTCAGCATGTGCATGACCATCATCTGCACCTGTTCCTTGTTCGCCCCACCGGTACCGGTCACGGCTTGCTTGACCTGGGTCGCGGTGTATTCGGCAATTTCCAGGCTTTCTTCAGCACAGGCCACGATGGCCGCACCGCGTGCCTGCCCGAGTTTCAGGGCCGAGTCGGCGTTGCGCGACATGAAGACCTTTTCGATGCCCATGGTCACAGGGCCGTAAGTCTGAATGACTTCGCGAACACCGCGATAGACGATTTGCAAGCGCTCATGCAACTCGCCCGAGCCCGTGCGAATGCAACCAGACGCGACGTACACACAGCCGCGACTGGTATCGCGTACCACGCCATAACCGGTGATGCGCGAACCGGGGTCGATACCAAGAATTAAAGTCATAACGCCTGCGGATAATTGAAAAAACGCGTCAGCCATGACGCCGTCCATTGTAGGAGCGAGCTTGCTCGCGATGGACGTTAACGATAACGCAGCGTTCTGAATGAGCGCGTCGCTCTCTGGTTTTTCGCGAGCAGAGCTCGCTCCTACAGGGGAAGACAGATCAACCGAGTTGTGCGGCTACCGACTCCGGAATATCCGCGTTGGAGTAGACGTTCTGCACATCGTCCAGGTCTTCGAGCATGTCGATCAGCTTGAGGACTTTTTCCGCGCCTTCCAGATCCAGCTCGGCGCTGGTGGTCGGCAGCATGACGATTTCCGCGTCATTAGCGTTGAAACCAGCCGCTTCCAGCGCGTTTCGCACGGAATAGAACCCGGCAAACGAAGTGAACACGTCGATGGAACCATCTTCGTTTGTCACCACGTCGTCGGCGTCTGCTTCCATGGCCGCTTCTATCAGCGAGTCTTCATCAACGCCAGGTGCAAAGGATATCTGCCCCTTGCGTTCAAACAGATACGCTACCGAACCGTCGGTACCGAGGTTGCCGCCGCACTTGCTGAACGCATGGCGAACAGCCGCTGCGGTGCGGTTGCGGTTATCGGTCATGCACTCGACCATTACTGCCACGCCGCCGGGGCCGTAACCTTCGTAACTCAGCTCGACCATGTCATCGGTGTCTGCAGCGCCGGCCCCGCGGGCCACCGCGCGATCGATGATATCGCGGCTCATGTTCGCACCAAGTGCCTTGTCCAGCGCCAGACGCAGACGCGGGTTGGAGCCAGGATCACCGCCGCCCTGTCGGGCAGCAACGGTCAGCTCACGAATCCACTTGGTGAAAATCTTGCCCTTCTTGGCATCCTGACGTTCTTTGCGGTGCTTGATGTTCGCCCACTTGGAATGACCTGCCATAACTCGCTCCGAATTCTCTTTGAAACATCGCCCGCCACGCTGTATCGCGCCGGCCAGCAAACAAAAACATCGACCCTATCCATAAAGAAAGGGCGCATCCGAAGATGCGCCCTTCAGGTCAGCCTTACTCGGCCTTAGGCGTTTCACGCAGACGAATGTGCAGTTCGCGCAATGCCTTGGCATCCACCTGGCCCGGTGCCTGAGTCATGACGTCCGCCGCGCTCTGGGTTTTCGGGAAGGCGATCACTTCACGGATCGACTGGGCGCCGGTCATCAGCATCACCAGACGGTCCAGACCGAAGGCCAGGCCACCGTGTGGTGGCGCGCCGTATTTCAGGGCGTCGAGCAGGAAGCCGAATTTCTCTTCCTGTTCGGCTTCGTTGATGCCCAGCAGGCGGAATACCGTCTGTTGCATTTCCTTGCGGTGGATGCGGATCGAACCGCCACCCAGCTCGGTACCGTTCAAGACCATGTCGTAGGCACGGGACAGCGCGGTCGCCGGGTTGGCTTCCAGTTCTTCCGGGGTGCACTTGGGCGCCGTGAACGGGTGGTGCAAGGCGGTGAAGCTGCCGTCGTCGTTCTCTTCGAACATCGGGAAGTCGACGACCCACATTGGCGCCCACTTGCAGGTCAGCAGGTCCAGATCGTTGCCAACCTTGATTCGCAGCGCGCCCAAGGCTTCGCTGACGATCTTGGCTTTATCGGCACCGAAGAACACGATGTCGCCATCAACCGCGCCAACGCGATCAAGGATCACGTTGAGGTTGGCTTCAGGGATGTTCTTGACGATTGGCGACTGCAGGCCTTCAACGCCTTTGGCGCGCTCGTTGACCTTGATGTACGCCAGGCCCTTGGCACCGTAGATACTGACGAACTTGGTGTAGTCGTCGATCTGCTTGCGCGGCATGCTCGCCGCGCCAGGAACGCGCAGGGCGGCGATACGGCATTTCGGATCGTTGGCAGGACCACTGAAGACCTTGAAGTCGACTTCTTTCAGCTGATCGGCAACGTCCACCAGTTCCAGCGGGTTACGCAGGTCCGGCTTGTCGGAACCATAACGACGCATGGCTTCTTCGAAGGTCATGTGCGGGAACTCACCGAACTCCAGACCCAGCACTTCCTTGAACAGGTTGCGGATCATGCCTTCGGTCAGGCCAATGATGTCTTCTTCATTGAGGAAGCTGGTTTCGATGTCGATCTGGGTGAATTCCGGCTGGCGGTCTGCACGCAGGTCTTCGTCGCGGAAGCACTTGGCGATCTGGTAGTAGCGATCGAAGCCAGCCACCATCAGCAGTTGTTTGAACAGCTGTGGCGATTGCGGCAAGGCGAAGAACGAACCGGCGTGAGTACGGCTTGGCACCAGATAGTCGCGAGCACCTTCCGGGGTAGCACGGGTCAGGATCGGCGTCTCGACGTCGAGGAAGCCGTTTTCGTCCAGATAGCGACGGATGCTGGTCGTCATGCGCGAACGCAGACGCAGCTTCTCGGCCATTTCCGGGCGACGCAGGTCCAGGAAGCGATAGCGCAGGCGGGTTTCTTCGCCGACGTCGGAGTAATCGTTGAGCGGGAACGGCGGAGTTTCCGATTCGTTCAGCACTTCCAGTTCATAGCCCAGCACTTCGATCATGCCCGACGCCATGTTGGCGTTGGTGGCACCGGCTGGACGCAGGCGAACCTTGCCGGTCACTTTAACCACGTATTCGCTGCGCACACGGTCGGCGGCAGCGAAGGTTTCAGCGCGGTCAGGGTCGAACACCACTTGGGCCAGACCGTCACGATCACGGATATCGAGGAAAATCACCCCACCGTGGTCACGGCGACGGTGGACCCATCCGCAAAGGGTAATTTCCTGGCCTTCCAGGCTTTCGTTCAGTTGGCCGCAATAATGGCTGCGCATCATGGTCGTGGTTTCACTTCTCGTAATTCGAAATTCGGTTGGAGACCTTGCGTACATCGGATGACCGACGATGCAGGCGCTCACGCGTGTGATTCAGTCCAAGGCTCTCGGTTCAGAGCATGGACCCTAGTCAGCTTTGTCGCCGCCGGCCAGGTTCTTCTTGGAACCGGTCTTGAAATCGGTTTCGTACCAGCCAGTGCCACTGAGGCGGAAGCCCGGCATGGACAGCATCTTCTTGAGCTCTGGTGCCTGGCACGCAGGGCAGTCGACCAGCGGCGCTGCGCTGATCTTTTGAATGGCTTCCAACTGATGACCACAGGAAGCACATTGATAATCGTACATCGGCATGGGGGTTGTCTCGGCGATCAGATTGCTACCGCGCACGCTGGGTTTTGCGGCAAAGAGCGGGATTATATCCATTAAATGCAGCCTGTGCAGCCGTAAGACTGCACAGATCGACATGCTGTTGATTCACTGCCCAGACTGACCCATGGCCGCACATCCCGCGCCCTTGAGGCTGTGTACGACACAGACCACCCTTACCAGCCCGCTGAAATTCTTTACCCCGCCATGACGCAAATGCACTTCACGATCCACATGGGACAGCAACGCACTGACCGAACAACAATTAACCTTGGCCATTTCGCTCAAAATATCCCAGTAAACCTGTTCAAGCCGCAAACAGGTCGCGAAGCCATTCAATCGCACCGAGCGAGACAATGGTTGGGCCAGGCCCATATCAAATTCACTGACAAACGGATCAATTCTGATGTCCTTGTGCAGACCGCCCCTTACCTCGTTTCTCCTGTCGTCATAAACCATACCGTTGACACTCCTTTGCCATCCCTGGTCTCTATAAGAGTCTGTGCGCTTATAGAACCGCGGGGGGAAAGTTATATCCAGATGACTTTTTGACCATCCGCGTAGGAGAAGCCAACAACTAAAGGCAGATCATGGAGAGCGTCCTACTCCCGGGCTTTTCCTATGCTGAGTGGCGAAACTTCACTCAATAGAGAGATCCTTTTCGTCCGACAGCAGACGCGAAAGCCCGTCGACGATGGACTTGCGATCTTCTTCACTGATACCGATATCGATTGCCATGCTTCTCTCGCAAGGGTGATGAAATTCATCCAGCTGGTGCAGGACCGCTCTAGCAAGCCTGCCGCCAAGCCGCTGCCCTGGATGCCACCTCGACCTGCGACAAATCGCCCTCGATGCACCGCTGGACTCCTTGATTTGAGTAGCCACAAGCTTTGCTGTTAAATAGGCAGTGTGTCGCTGGCGCCCTTATTTTCCGGGCACTGCGCATAGGCTGATGTCGGATACGTGCTCAACGCCTCTTATTGTTCTGAAGCGAACCGTGTTCTATCAGCTCTTCCTTGTGATCTGTCTTAACGTGAGTTAATCAAAATGTTGAAAATCGTCCACCTGCTAATGGGCGCAGCAGCCTTGCTGTTGTCCTTCATCCCTAGCCTGCGAACCGAAGCCGTACCTTACCTGCAACAACCCGATGCGCTGTACCTGGCCTTGTTCGGCCTGCTCAACCTCACCCTGGCTCCAGTCATCCCCAACTGGAACAAAGGCCCGCGCCATCAACTGCAAAACCTTGTCAGCGCGCTACTGGTTCTGGCTGTCGCTCTGCAAATCCTGACGCTGTTCGCGCCAATGCCCGTCATTGCCGGTCAACCTGCCGTTCTGTTCAGCTTGGTCGCAGCCTTGATCGCCGTTGTTCTGCACCTGTCCATCTGCTTCTACAAATCGTCACCGGCCGCCGCCTCACCGAGCTATGACATGACCAACCGCGATACCGGCACGGTCAAGTGGTTCAACACTTCCAAAGGCTTCGGCTTTATTTCCCGCGACTCCGGCGACGATATTTTCGTGCACTTCCGGGCCATTCGCGGCGAAGGTCACCGCGTCCTGGTCGAAGGCCAGCGAGTGGAGTTCTCCGTCATGAATCGTGACAAAGGCCTGCAAGCCGAAGATGTGATCGCCGCCCTGCCGCGACGCTGATTCGAAGCAAAAAAAAACCGCGAACAGCCTGACTGTTCGCGGTTTTTTTTGCCTGCATTTCAGTAGTGCGGTGGTGGCGCCTCTTCTTCGAAAGATTCGAACTGGCCGGCCATTTCTTCCTGGCGCTTGAGTAGCGCAGCCATTTGCAACTGCAGGCGTTCAACGGCTCGCTGCTGCGCCGCCAGCACATCATTCAACGCCTGGATGGTGTCATCCTGAAACGCCAACTGGCTCTCCAAATCGGTAACGCGATCTTCCAGGCTCATGATTCAAACCTCCAGAAACGTGAAGTCTTCGGTCAACACCAACCGCAGCCGCTCGCGAATCGCAGCGACCTGCCCGGAACTGTAGGGTACGGCCGGGTGCCTGCCCCAGACCGGAGCCGGCCAGGCGGCGTCTTCTCGTTTGCGCACGATCACATGCATGTGCAACTGACTGACCACGTTACCCAAGGCCGCGACATTCAACTTGTCCGCGTCGAACGAATCCTTGAGCGTTTCTGACAATGCGGTCGTTTCCTGCCATAGCTGCTGCTGATCGGCGACATCCAACTGAAATATCTCACTGATACCGTCGCGACGAGGTACCAGGATGAACCAGGGATAGTTCGAGTCGTTGGACAACAGCAACCGACAAAGCGGGAAATCACCAATCGGCAAGGTGTCTTGTTGAAGTCGTGGATCTAAAGCGAACACTGCGCGCACTCCCGCGGGTCATCATATTTCAGCTTAGTGCCCATCCCGAGAGATCGCGCACCAAGCGACTGGACGGCAGCATACCTGCGAATGCAGCTGCCTTCACGACGAACCAGGGTCAAAGCTTGCTCACAGAACGACGAGCGACCGCAGGATCCGCCCCGTGTGGTGACACCAAACGCAAAAACGCACCACAAGGGGACCAACGCTGCCAGCAAAAATGCTGAAATGACCGAAAAACAACGACTCATTCCAGCACCGGGAAGCGCCGAACTGTATGAATTCAGTACAGTGATTGAGATTTTTTGCACCAAAACCGCACAATGCGTCTACGCTAATTGCTTCGAGCATCCGCCATTTACTCACCGACGGGGTGAACCGGTAACATTTTTGGGTGTCATGCGGCGGTAACAGGATGGTCAACACGATGCAAAGGATGGCGTCAAGCCCAAGTACCAGCGAGATGAACCCCCCGGTTTTATGAGGTTTTTACCGCATCAGGCAGCCCTTCTAAAAAAAAAACGGAATTTTCACGATTTGTGCACGCTTGTTGCATTCACACCCACATCGTCTATGTGGCTCCGCTGGAAGCGGAGGCCGCGAGACTAAATAAAACAGTGGCAGGGTAGCCCGATGGAGATTCAAACGTTTCACCAGGGACTCTTTTTAGCGATGCACCAGCCTAGAAAAACAGCACTAAAGTTGCCAGTCAGGTTGCATCGAGGCTGTAAATTTGCGACATCTAGCAAGCTGTCTACGACAGGGTCGTAAAGAAGCCGAAAGGTTAGATGCGCAAGTATCGCCAACATTGTCGGCGTGATATAAGTTTGCGCCGACACAAAAAGAAAGAGCCGCCCAGATAATAAAACAGGTGGAGCGGCAGTACTCTTCTAAAACCAAAGGAGCAAATCACGATGCGCGTGATGAAGTGGAGCATGATCGCACTGGCAGTTGCAGCAGCAGCCAGTACTCAGTTGGCAGTAGCCGCACCTTTCGTAAGCGACCAGGCAGAAGCCAAAGGTTTCGTTGAAGACAGCAAGCTGGACTTGCTGGTTCGCAACTACTACTACAACCGTAACAAGAAAGACGGCGCAGTCGATGACAAAGACTGGACCCAGGGCATCCAGGGCGTGTTCAGCTCGGGCTACACCCAAGGTCTGATCGGTGTTGGCGTTGAAGCTTGGGGTCAACTGGCCATTAAGCTGGACGGTTCCGACAAATATAGTGGTACCGGCAACATGCCCGTGGGCAATGATGGCGAGGTCGAAAACAACCAGGGCAAAGCCGGCGCTGCCGCCAAGTTCCGCATCTCCAAGACCGAGCTGAAAGTCGGCGACATGCAGCCAAGCACCGCTCCGGTATTCGCTGTTGGCGGTTCCCGCATCCTTCACCAAACTGCCAGCGGTATCCAACTGCAGAGCAGCGAAGTCAAAGACCTCGACCTCGAAGGCGGCCACTTCTACTCGGCAACCAGCCAGGATCGTAACGCCCGTGACGGCGACCTGTGGGCTACCTACGCTGGCGTGAAAGCCAACTCCATCGACTACTTCGGTGGCAAGTACGGCATCAACCCAGACCTGAGCGTATCGCTCTACGGTGCCAAGCTCGAAGATATCTGGAACCAGTACTACGCCAACGCGAACTACACCCTCGCACTGGGCGGTGACAACTCGCTGAACTTCGACGGTAACATCTACAACACTCGCGATACCGGCAAAGCCAACGCAGGCGAAATCAACAACACTGCCTACTCGCTGGCAACTGCCTACTCGTTCCTGAAAGCGCACACCATTACCCTGGCCTTCCAGAAGGTTAACGGTGACACTCCGTTCGACTACATCGGTGTGGGCAAAAACAACCGTGGCGGCGACTCGATCTTCCTCGCCAACTCCATCCAATACTCCGACTTCAACGCCCCTGGCGAGAAATCGGCACAAATCCGTTACGACCTGAAAATGGCTGAATACGGTGTTCCAGGTCTGAGCTTCATGACCCGTTACGTGAAAGGTTGGAACATCGACGGTACCAACACTCCAGCGGGCAGCCCTTACGCCGGCCTGTACGGCGAAGACGGTAAGCACCACGAAACCAACGTTGAAGTCAAGTACGTGATCCAGTCCGGCCCAGCCAAGGATCTTTCCTTCCGCATCCGTCAAGCATGGCACACCGCCAATGCTGACGAAGGCGAAGGCGATATCTCTGAGTTCCGCCTGATCACCGACTACCCGCTCAACATTCTGTAATTGCAGAAAGTTAGTTCGCGGTAATCAAAAAAAGGCCCATCTTCGGATGGGCCTTTTTCGTTGTCTGTGCACAGCGTTTAACTAATCGTATTTTTGCAGTACATGCCTGACCGAAAAGTCAGACACTAACCGCAAGCCCCATCACTGAACCGGCAATTCCTGAACCATGCGAACAACCCGCTGCGGAAATGGAATATCGATACCGGCGGTTTTCAATCGATCACGGGACTGCTCATTAAACATGAACATCACATCCCAGTAATCCGCAGTTTTTACCCATACGCGAAGAGAAACAGTGATCGAACTGTCACCCAAGGTAGAAATGACAGCCTGAGGTGCCGGCTCAGCCAAAACACGCTCGTCTTTGGCCAGCTCGAGCAAAACTTGACGGGCCTTTTGCAAGTCCGCTTCGTAATCAACGCCCACATCAAACACCACCTTTCGGGTCGGCTGACGGTTGGTGTTGGTGATGATGCCGTTCGACAGGTTACCGTTGGGCACGATAATGGTTTTGTTATCGCCAGTGCGCAGTACGGTGTGGAAGATCTGGATACTGTCAACAGTGCCGGCAACACCCTGGGCTTCGATCCAGTCACCGATACGAAACGGGCGAAACAGCAGAATCAGCACGCCACCGGCGAAGTTCGCCAGGCTACCTTGCAAGGCCAGACCGATGGCCAGACCCGCCGCACCGATTGCAGCCACGAACGACGTAGTTTCTACACCGATCATCGACGCCACGCTGACCATCAGCAGAATCTTCAGAATGATGTTCGCCAGGCTGCTGATGAAGCCTTGCAGCGCCAGATCGGCGTTGCGCAGAGCTATCAGGCCGCCGAGTTTTTGCGTGACCTTGTTGATCAGCCACCAACCGATGGCCAGGGTGATCACAGCCAGCAGCACACGACTGCCATATTCCATGATCATCGGGATCCAGGCTTGGGACACCTTGACCAGGTTATCTACTTCAGCATTCAAATCCATCTACATTCTCCTGCAGCGATCCGGCACGCGTAAAAAATAGCGGCAGAAAAGACCGGCCCCTGTGGAGCCAATCGTTTCTGCCGTTGCTTGGGCCTCGGACGCCGAAAACGCCGAGAGGTTCCCGCCACAGGTCAGTCGCGGAAGTTGTTGAACTGCAGTGGCATGCCAAATTCCTTGGCCCGCAGCGCCGCAATGGCTTCTTGCAGATCGTCACGCTTCTTGCCCGTGATGCGAACTTGTTCGCCCTGAATGGCGGCCTGGACCTTGAGCTTGGCGTCTTTGACGTGAGCGACGATCTTTTTCGCCAGCTCCTTGTCGATGCCTTCCTTGAGGACGGCTTCCTGCTTCATCAGCTTGCCTGAAGCAAAAGCGTCCTTGACCTCAAGGCACTGCACATCGATCTTGCGCTTGACCAGCGCCAGTTTGAGGATCTCAATCATCGCTTCGAGCTGGAAATCCGCTTCGGCGGTCAGGTTGACGGTCAGGTCCTTTTCCTTGAACTCAAAGCTGCCTTTACCTTTCAGGTCATAACGACGATCGAGTTCCTTGACGGCGTTCTCGACCGCGTTGGTGAGTTCGTGTTTGTCCAGTTCGGATACCACGTCGAACGACGGCATGTAGTCTCTCCAAATAAAAGGCGCACCAATGGAGCACGCCTGGCTTGCGGTAAAAATCCGCGCTGATTATAACGGGTCTTTCCCATCATTCACTGCGAGCTGTCCATGCGCGCGTTAAACAGAGCAAAAAGCTGATGGCTACCACTTGGCATGTCCTGGGCGCCGGCAGTCTCGGCACATTGTGGGCCACGCGCCTGACTCGGGCCGGGGTGCCGGTGCGACTGATCGTGCGCGATGCCATGCGCTTACAGGCGTATGAGGCGGCTGGAGGTCTGACGCTGGTCGAACACGGCGAAGAACAGTACTACCCGGTTCCCGCGCAAACTTGCGACAGCCAAGAGCCCATCCATCGTCTGTTGATCGCTTGCAAAGCCTATGACGCCGAACACGCCGTGGCGCAACTAGCGCCCCGCCTGGCCCCCGGCGCCGAGCTGATTCTGTTACAAAACGGTCTAGGCAGTCAGGACGCCGTGGCGGCGCAGGTTCCGCAGGCGCGCTGCATTTATGCCTCCAGCACTGAAGGCGCCTTCCGAGAAGGTGACTGGCGTGTGGTGTTCGCTGGCCACGGGTTTACCTGGCTGGGGGATGCAGGTCACCCCGTCGCACCGATCTGGCTGGACGACCTGGACGCCGCCGGCATTCCCATGAGTGGAGCACTGAAATCCTGACCAGATTGTGGCGCAAACTGGCGCTCAACTGTGCGATCAACCCACTGACGGTGCTGCACGATTGCCACAATGGCGGTTTGCAAAAGCATCACTGCGAAGTCGCCACCCTCTGCGGCGAACTGACCGAACTGCTTGAGCGCTGCGGCCAGCCAGCCGCCGCCGAGAACCTGCAACCGGAAGTCGAAAGGGTAATCCACGCGACCGCCGCCAACTACTCGTCGATGTATCAGGACGTCAGCAACCGGCGTCGCACCGAAATCAGCTACCTGTTGGGTCATGCCTGCAAAGTCGCCCTGCGGCACCAATTGAACCTGCCGCACCTCAATCAGTTGCAGCAGCGGCTGATCGCTCGCCTGAACAGCCTTGGATTGCCCAGCGACTGAGCAGCGGATACGCTGGCCACTTGTTCCTTTGCAGCGATAAACCTGATGCCATTGCGCCAGCGCCTTGAAAACCTTCCGGTCGGCCAGAAACTGCTGGCCGCCCTGTTGGTGCTGTTGACCACTGTCCTGCTGGTCGCCAACCTGACCTTTATCAGCGCCGCGTATTACATCTCCCAGGAAAGCATGGCGCCCCAGGCCCTGCAAACCATCGGCCGACTGGTATCCAATCCGAGCCTGATCTCCGAGGCACTGGCATCGCCACAAAGCGCGCAACGCCTGCTCGATGAACTCAACAGCTATTCACCGCTGCGTGCCGCTGCCCTGTACGACGGCAAGGGCGACCGTCTTGCGCAATTGCAACATGGCGACCATCTGAATTTGCCGGAGCGTTATCGACACATCGAGTCCTGGCAAGCCACCGAATTTCGCAGCAATCAATTGATCACCCTGCCCCGTCCGGGCACCGCCCCCGGGCATCTGCTACTGGTAGCCAGTAGCGAACTGCCAATGGCGTTCTATACCGGGACCCTGACCGCCAGCCTCGGGATCCTGATCTTCAGTGTGCTGCTGTGGCTGGTGATTGCGCGGCAGATCAAACGTCTGATTACAAGGCCGATCCATCAACTCGAAGAGCTGTCCCGGCAAGTCACTCGGGAAGAAAACTACGCCCTGCGCGCCTCCCGCGGCAACCACGATGAGATCGGCAGCCTCGCCGAAGCCTTCAACACCATGCTCTCGCGCATCGAGGCGCGGGAGCAACAGCTCAAACGGGCACGGGATGACTCTCAGGCCGCCTATGACCAGGCACAGGGCCTGGCCGAGGAAACCCGTCATACCAATCGCAAACTGGAACTCGAGGTCCAGGTGCGCAGCAAGATCGAAAAGAAACTCACCGGATTCCAGAACTACCTCAACAGCATCATCGATTCCATGCCCTCCGCGCTGATCGCCCTTGACGAGCAGCTCTATGTCACGCAGTGGAACCAGGAAGCCAGTGCCCTCTCCGGCACCCGCCTGGACGAAGCCCTGAATCAGCCGATCTTCCTCGCCTTCGAGCCGCTCAAGCCCTTTCTTGCGCAGCTCAAGCAAACCGTCGAGCAGCACACAGTGGCCAAGATCGAGCGCGTCACCTGGATCAAGGATGATGACGCCCGGCATTACGCCCTGACCTTCTATCCACTGATGGGCGGTGCCGGGCGTGGTGTGGTAATCCGGATCGACGACATCACCCAGCGCCTGTCCCTGGAAGAAATGATGGTGCAGTCAGAGAAAATGCTCTCCGTCGGCGGCCTCGCTGCCGGCATGGCCCATGAGATCAACAACCCGTTGGGTGCGATCCTGCACAATGTGCAGAACATTCGCCGACGGCTGTCTCCCGAACTGCCAAAGAACCTCGAACAGGCTGAACAAGTCGGTGTCGAGTTGTCGACGGTCAACGACTACCTGCAAGCGCGGGAAGTGCCAAAGCTGCTCGATGGCATTCAACAGGCCGGCGCGCGCGCTGCGAAAATCGTCACACACATGCTCAGTTTCAGTCGCCGCAGCACCCGGCAAATGGCTCCGTGCGACCTGCCCGCCCTGATCGATCAAGCGGTGGAAATCGCCGGCAACGACTTCGACCTGGCGATCGGTTTCGACTTCAAGGGCCAGGCCATCACTCGGCAGTTCGATCCGGCACTGGGCCCGGTGCCCGGCACGGCCAACGAACTGGAACAGGTGCTGCTCAATCTGCTGAAGAACGCCGCCCAGGCCATTCACCAGCGAGAAGACGACCATGAGCCAGGGCGGATCATTCTGCGCACCCGGCTCAATCCGCCGTGGGCCGAGATTCAAGTGGAGGACAACGGTATCGGCATGACCGAAAGCGTGCGCAAGCGTACTTTCGAACCGTTTTTCACCACTAAGGAGATCGGCCAGGGCACCGGCCTGGGCCTGTCGGTTTCGTACTTCATCATCACCAACAACCATAAGGGTCAGATGGAAGTGCAGTCGACACTGGGCCAAGGCACCTGTTTCACCTTGCGTCTGCCCCTGGCGGGCACTCCGCTCGTCTCTCAAGAACTCAATCAGCTATCGAGGTAACCCATGGGCTTTCGCTTGTCGAAGATCTACACCCGCACCGGCGACAAAGGCGAAACCGGACTGGGCGACGGTCGCCGTGTGCCCAAGGATCACCCGCGGATCGAGGCCATTGGCGAGGTCGATACGCTGAACAGTCAGGTAGGCGTGCTGTTGGCCGGACTGGCGGCGCAAAGCGCCGAGCATCCGGGGCTGAAGGAAGTGATTGAGGTGCTTGCGCCTTGTCAGCACCGGTTATTCGACCTTGGCGGCGAGCTGGCAATGCCGGAGTACCAGGCGTTGAACGCCGCAGAAATTGAACGCCTGGAAGCGGCGATCGATGTGTGGAATGAAGAATTGGGTCCACTGGAGAATTTCATTTTGCCGGGCGGATCGGCTTTGATTGCTCAGGCTCACGTCTGCCGCAGTCTGGCACGCAGTGCCGAGCGCCGCTGTCAGCATCTGAATGCCGTCGAGCCGTTGGCCGGGGTTGGGTTGGCGTACATCAATCGGCTGTCGGATTTGTTGTTTGTAATGGCGCGGGTGATTGCCAGGAGGCAGGGGGTTGCGGAGATTTTGTGGCAGCCGGCGGTGAAGCCAAAAAATTAGGTGGCGTTTTTTGAGGCCGCCTTCGCCAGCAAGCCGGCTCCTACAAAGGGTTAGCGTACACCTGTAGGAGCCGGCTTGCTGGCGAATGGGCCAGTACCTACACCAGAGAATCAGGCCAGAATGCCCGAATCCCCGCCACACCCTGGGCTCCCGCCGCCCAGGCTTTTTCAACCTCTGCCGGCCCCACGCCACCCAGCAGGAACACCGGTTTGCTGAACCCTTCGATCAAAGTTGAAGCCTGTTCCCAGCCCAGGGGCTGAGCATCCGGATGGGTCAAGGTCGGCTGCACGGGCGATAAGGTCACGAAATCCACGCCCATCTCTTCGGCAAGCGTCAGCTCTTCGGCGTTATGGCAGGATGCCGCCAACCAGCGCGACGCGGGCAATGGCCGACCGGCGGCCGCATATTTGCGCAACTGTGCCGAAGTGATGTGCCAGCCTGCGGAGGGGAAGTCCCCTAGCCACTCGAACGGCCCCTTGATCATCAACTGCGCCTTGCCGGCACACAGCCCCGCGGCATCCACCGCCAGATCGCGGTATTTCGGGTCGTAGCCGTTCGGCGCCCGCAGCTGGATCAACTTGATACCGCCCGCAATGGCTTTCTGAATCCCCCGCAGCAGAGCCGGGGTTTCCAGGTCTTGCGGGGTGATCAGATACTGCTCGGGTAACCGGGCAGCAGCGACGATTGGCCGGTTGGCCTCCGGGAACTCGTAACCCGACAGCTCGCGTGCCGTCACCCAGGCCAAAGGCTGGCCTTCGGCGCCGTGAGGCTCGCCGCTAAACGCCGAGACTTCCCAGACATCCAGCAACACCTGCTTGTCCGGGTAATCGTGACGGACCTTGATCAACGGGCGCGCCGCGCTGACCACGATGCCCAGCTCTTCCAGCAGTTCGCGGGACAGTGCGGTTTCGACTGACTCATCAGCCTCGACCTTGCCACCGGGAAACTCCCACAAGCCGCCCTGGTGCTGCGTATCGGCACGGCGGGCGATGAGGATCTTGCCGCTGCTGTCACGGATAACAGCAGCGGCTACGTGTACTCGTTTCACCGCTCGATCTCCTCCAGTCCGGCCTTCTGCCAGGCCTTGAACGCTGGCCATTGGTAGATGGTTTCAACATAGGCTTCGTCGACCGCGGGCAGCTTCACCTGATAGGTGCGCAGGCGCACGGCGATCGGTGCGAAGAAGACATCGGCCAGACTCGCACGCCCGAACAAGTACGGGCCACTTTCAGCGGCAGCGGCGCGGCACTCGGCCCACAACGCCACCATACGCTCGATATCGGCATGGACGTCAGCCGGAGTCGGCGCCAGCGGTGCATCGTGGCTCAGGTCGAATGGCATGTTGCCGCGCATGGCGAAGAAACCGCTGTGCATTTGCGCGCATGCTGAACGCGCCTGGGCGCGGGCAGAGATGTCTTTGGGCCACAGGCCCGCGTCGGGGAACTGCTCCGCCAGGTACTCTGCAATCGCCAGTGAGTCGGCGATGGTACCGTGCTCGGTCTTCAACAGAGGGACTTTGCCGGTTGGCGAATGCTTGAGCAGACGCTCGCGGGTGTCCAGCTGGTTCAGCTTGATCAGTTCCTCGGTGTAGGAGGCGCCGGCCAAATCGAGGGCCAGGGCGCCGCGCAGGGACCAGGAAGAGAGCAATTTGTCGCCGATGATCAGGTGATAACTCATGTTCAGGCGTCCTCAATCAAGAAGAAACCCTGTAGGAGCTGGCTTGCCAGCGAAAGCGGTAGCGGCCTCAACACATTCATCGCGGCTGAAGACGCCTTCGCCGGCAAGCCGGCTCCTACAGAGGAATCAGGTACGGTACTCGGCGTTGATCTTCACGTATTCGTGGGACAGGTCGGTGGTCCAGATGGTTTCACTGCAATCGCCGCGACCCAGTTCGATACGGATGGTGATTTCTTCCTGCTGCATCACCGCCGCGCCCTGAGCTTCGGTGTAGGTCGCGGCGCGGGCACCACGGCTGGCGATGTACACTTCGCCGAGGAACACGTCGATCTTGCTCACGTCCAGGTTCGGTACGCCGGCACGGCCGACAGCGGCCAGGATACGGCCCCAGTTCGGGTCAGAAGCGAACAGTGCGGTCTTGATCAGCGGCGAGTGGGCCACGGTGTAACCGACGTCCAGGCACTCCTGGTGATTGCCGCCGCCGTTGACTTCAACGGTCACGAACTTGGTCGCGCCTTCGCCATCGCGAACGATCGCCTGGGCCACATCCATGCACACTTCGAACACCGCTTGCTTGAGCTTGGCGAACAGTTCGCCCTCGGCGCGGGTAATTTCCGGCAATGCAGCCTGACCGGTGGCAATCAGCATGCAGCAGTCGTTGGTCGAGGTGTCGCCGTCGATGGTGATGCGATTGAACGACTTGTTGGCACCGTCCAGCATCAGATTTTGCAGCACATCGCGGGAGACTTTGGCATCGGTGGCGATGTAGCCGAGCATCGTGGCCATGTTCGGGCGAATCATGCCCGCGCCTTTGCTGATGCCGGTGACAGTGATGGTCACGCCGTCGTGCTGGAACTGGCGGCTGGCGCCTTTAGGCAGGGTGTCGGTGGTCATGATGCCGGTGGCGGCAGCTTCCCAGTTGTTCACCGACAGGTCGTCGAGGGCAGCTTGCAATGCGCCTTCGATTTTCTCGACCGGCAATGGCTCGCCGATCACACCGGTGGAGTACGGCAATACCAGGCTGGCGTCTACGCCGGTCAGTTCAGCCAGTTTGGCGCAGGTGCGCTCGGCGGCGGCAAGACCCGGTTCACCGGTGCCGGCGTTGGCATTGCCAGTGTTGGTCAGCAAGTAACGCACCGGACCTTGCACACGCTGTTTGGCCAGGATCACGGGTGCTGCGCAAAAGGCGTTCAGGGTGAACACGCCAGCGACTGTGGAACCTTCGGCACAGCGCATGACCACGACATCCTTGCGCCCCGGGCGCTTGATGCCGGCCGAAGCGATACCGAGTTCAAAACCGGCAACCGGGTGCAACGTTGGCAAAGGACCAAGACCAACAGCCATGAATGTGCTCCTCACTAGATGATGTCTGCACCGCTGCGCTCTTTTTTTCAAGAAGGCGGTGGTTTGAATGGTAAAACGCCGCGACGGCATGAGCCGGTCGCGGCGCGGGTATATCAGCGTATGAAACGGGTTTACTGGATCTGCCCGTGGCAATGCTTGAATTTCTTGCCCGAACCGCAGTAGCACAGCTCATTGCGACCCAGCTTCTGCTCGTTGCGCACCGGCGCAGCGGCGAGGGCCACATCGACCTCTTCACCCAGCACTTCCGGTTGCTCAAGCCCAGGCGCTTCCTCGTGCAGGAACTGCATGCGCGCAGCCAGCGCTTCGGCTTCCTGACGCAGGCGTGCCTCTTCTTCGGCAGGATCTTCGCGACGCACCTGAACATGTGACAGCACACGGATCGAGTCGCGTTTGATGGAATCCAGCAGTTCGGAGAACAGCGTGAACGACTCGCGCTTGTATTCCTGCTTCGGGTTCTTCTGGGCGTATCCACGCAAGTGAATGCCGTGACGCAGGTGGTCCATGGTCGACAGGTGGTCTTTCCACAGGTCATCCAGAACGCGCAGAACGATTTGCTTCTCGAAGGTGCGCAGCGCTTCGGCGCCCGCCTGATCTTCTTTCTCGTTGTAAGCCGCCACGAGTTCCTGCATCAGTTTCTCGCGCAGGGTTTCTTCGTACAGGTGATCGTCTTCGTCGAGCCATTGCTGGATCGGCAACGCCACGCCGAAGTCGCTCTGCAATGCGGCTTCCAGACCGGCCACGTCCCACTGCTCAGGCAGCGATTGCGGTGGAATGTGCGCACTGACGGTAGCGTTGAGCACGTCCTGACGGAAGTCGGCGATGGTTTCACCGATGTTGTCGGCGGCCAGCAACGTGTTACGCATGTGATAGATCACTTTACGCTGTTCGTTGTTGACGTCGTCGAACTCGAGCAGTTGCTTACGAATGTCGAAGTTGCGGCCTTCAACCTTGCGCTGAGCCTTTTCGATGGCGTTGGTCACCATGCGGTGCTCGATCGCTTCGCCAGGCTGCATGCCCAGGGCCTTCATGAAGTTCTTCACCCGATCAGAGGCGAAGATGCGCATCAGGCTGTCTTCCAGCGACAGGTAGAAACGGCTGGAACCGGCGTCACCCTGGCGACCGGCACGACCACGCAACTGGTTGTCGATTCGACGCGATTCGTGACGCTCGGAAGCAATCACCTGCAAACCGCCCGATTCGAGCACTTGCTGGTGACGTTTCTGCCAGTCAGCCTTGATCTGGGCTATCTGCTCAGGGGTCGGGTTTTCCAGGGTCGCCACTTCCACTTCCCAGTTGCCGCCCAACAGGATGTCGGTACCACGACCGGCCATGTTGGTGGCGATGGTCAGCGCACCCGGACGACCGGCCTGGGCGATAATCTCTGCTTCTTTTTCGTGGAACTTGGCGTTCAAAACCTTGTGTTCGATGCCTTCCTTCACGAGCAGGTTGGACATGTGCTCGGAGGTTTCGATGGTCGCAGTACCGACCAGAACCGGACGGCCAGCCGCCATGCTTTCCTTGATGTCAGCCACGATTGCCGCGTACTTCTCGTCAGCAGTCAGGAACACCAGGTCGTTGTAGTCCTTACGGGCCAGCGGCTTGTTCGGCGGAATGACCATGACCTGCAGGCCATAGATCTGGTGGAACTCGAACGCTTCGGTGTCGGCCGTACCGGTCATACCGGACAGTTTGTTATACAGACGGAAGTAGTTCTGGAACGTGGTCGACGCCAGGGTCTGGCTTTCGGCCTGGATGTTCAGGTGTTCCTTGGCTTCGATAGCCTGGTGCAGGCCTTCGGACAGACGACGGCCCGGCATGGTACGACCGGTGTGTTCGTCGACCAGGACAACCTGACCGTCCTGCACGATGTATTCGATGTTGCGATGGAACAGCTTGTGCGCACGCAGACCGGCGTAAACGTGGGTCAGCAGGTTGAGGTTGTGCGTCGAGTACAGGCTCTCCCCTTCAGCCAGCAGGCCGATACGGGTCAGCGCGTCTTCGACGAACTGGTGACCGGCTTCGTTAAGTTCGACCTGGCGGGTCTTCTCGTCAACCGTGTAGTGGCCGGCCTTGGTGACTTCGCCTTCCACTTCTTCGACGTGCAACTCAAGCGTCGGGATCAGTTTGTTGATCTCGATGTACAGCTTCGAACTGTCCTCGGCCTGACCGGAAATGATCAGCGGGGTACGAGCTTCGTCGATGAGGATGGAGTCGACTTCGTCGATCACGGCAAAATTGAGTTCACGCTGGAATTTTTCTTCCATGCTGAACGCCATGTTGTCGCGCAAGTAATCGAAACCGAATTCGTTGTTGGTGCCGTAGGTGATATCAGCGGCGTAAGCCGCGCGCTTCTCTTCCGGCGGCTGGAATGGCGTAACCACACCGACCGTCAGGCCGAGGAATTCGTAGAGCGGACGCATCCAGTTGGCGTCACGACGGGCCAGGTAGTCGTTCACCGTCACAACGTGCACGCCCTGGCCGGACAACGCGTTGAGGTAAACGCCCAGTGTTGCCACCAGGGTCTTGCCTTCACCGGTGCGCATTTCGGCGATCATGCCTTCATGCAAGGTCATGCCGCCGATCAGCTGGACATCGAAGTGGCGCATACCCATGACGCGCTTGCCGGCTTCGCGGGCGACCGCAAAGGCTTCTGGCAGCAGCTTGTCGAGGGTTTCCCCTTTGGCGATGCGGGCCTTGAACTCATCAGTCTTGGCACGCAATTGATCGTCCGAAAGGGCCACCATTTGCTCTTCGAAGGCATTGACGAATTGCACCGTCTTGAGCATGCGTTTGACTTCGCGCTCGTTCTTGCTTCCAAAAAGTTTCTTTAACAAAGGCGCAAACATATCGGCAGGATCTTCCACACTAAAGGGATGGAGGGCGGCCCCGTGAGTCGCCCGAGCAGCCCTCATGGCCGCATGCGAACGAGCATTCTACCCGGAAACGATGGTGAGGAAAGTGGCGTTATTCCACGATGCTGGCACGGCGCTTTGACGGGGCTCACTTAAAATAGGGGCAAATTGCTGAACTTCAAGCCATACAGCGCAGAAGTTACTCGTTGATTTAATGGGTAAAGCGCGCGCAAAGCAATGGGTCGGGTGCAACCAGTGCTTTCTGCTACCATGGCGGCTCTGTTACTTCAGGTGTCTGATCATGGCATTCCGCCCTCTTACGGCCAGAGCACCCGCCGTCCTGCTTCGCGAAGCCAAGCCGCTCAAAGCCATTCTTGGCCACGCCCAACGCCTGGGCCATTTGCAACGGCTGCTGGAAAGTCAACTGCAACCCGCCGCCCGGGAACACTGCCATGTGGCGTCGTGGCGCGAAGGCAGTTTATTGCTGATTGTCACCGATGGTCATTGGGCCACCCGCCTGCGCTACCAGCAAAAGCGCCTGCAACGGCAACTGCAGATGTTCGACGAGTTCGCCAACCTCACGCGAATCCTGTTCAAGGTGCAGCCGCCTACCGTCCAGCAAGGTGCGGCCGGGCATACCATGGATTTGTCCAACGATGCGGCGGCGACCATTCAGGCAACGGCCGACGGCATCACCGATCCGAACCTGCGGGCTGCGCTTGAGCGGTTGGCGGCGCACGCCAGATCCAAACCCTGAGATCACTACATTCCCTGTAGGAGCGAGGCTTGCTCGCGAAGCTTTTGGCGGCCTCAAGAACCTCTTCGCGGGCAAGCCTCGCTCCTACAGGGGGCATACCACCCAATCTTTTTATCGGCGCTTACTGCCGCCAAGCAGAGACCCCATCAACCCCCGTACCAATTGTCGTCCCAGTTGATTCGCCGCCTGGCGCATCGCTGATTTCAGTGCCTGCCCCGCCGCTGTACCGAGGAATTCCCCGGCCTGTTCGGTGAAGCTCGGCTCTTGCGGCGCTGGTTTTCCCGGAGCGGCTTCGGGTTCCGGCGCCAGTCCCTTGCGTCCCATCAGCACTTCATACGCCGATTCGCGATCGATCGGTTTGTCGTAACGGCCCTTGAACGGCGAACCGCCGATCAGCACCGTTCGTTCAGTCTCGGTCAATGGCCCGATCCGCGATTGCGGCGGTGCCACCAAGACCCGCTGGACCATCTCCGGCGTGCCCTTGTCCTGCAAGGTGCCGACCAACGCTTCACCGATGCCCAGTTCAGTCAGTACCGACAACGCATCGAAAGCAGGATTCGGCCGGAAGCCATCGGCCACTGCCCGCAGTGACTTTTGCTCCTTGGCGGTGAATGCGCGCAAGCCATGCTGGATGCGTAACCCAAGCTGCGCCAGTACGTCATCCGGCAAGTCGCCTGGCGACTGGGTGACGAAATACACCCCCACGCCTTTCGAGCGAATCAACCGCACCACCTGTTCCAAGCGATCCTGCAAGGCTTTTGGCGTGCCGGCGAACAACAAATGCGCCTCGTCGAAAAACAGCGCAAGCAACGGTTTGTCTGCATCGCCACGTTCCGGCAATTGCTCGAACAGCTCAGCCAGCAACCACAACAGGAACGTCGCGTAGACCTTCGGCGACTCGTGCACCAGGCGACTGGCATCGAGCAAGTGAATGCGCCCACGGCCGTCCGCGGTCGGTTGCAGAATGTCTTCGAGTTGCAGCGCCGGTTCGCCGAACAAAGCCTCCGCGCCTTGTTGCTCAAGGGTCGCCAGACGTCGCAACAGGGCCTGGCTGGAACCGGTGGTCATCAGCGCCGCGTCGTCCCCCAACAAATGCGGGTTGTCCTTGAGGTGATTGAGCAGCGCCTTCAAGTCTTTCAGGTCCAGCAACAAAAGGCCTTCGCGGTCCGCGACCTTGAACGCGGCATACAGTGCCGACTGTTGACTGTCGGTTAGCTCCAATAGGCTTCCCAGCAGCAATGGTCCCATTTCGCTCAATGTCGTGCGCAATGGATGACCGGACTGACCATGTACGTCCCAAAGGGTTACCGGATATGCCGCCGGCTTGTAATTCAGCCAGGGCATCCCGGCAATCCGCTCGGCGATCTTGCCCTGGGGGTTGCCCGCAGCGCCCAGACCGCACAGGTCACCTTTGATATCAGCGGCGAACACCGCCACACCAGCATCGCTGAAGGCTTCGGCCATGCGTTGCAAAGTGACAGTCTTGCCGGTCCCGGTCGCGCCCGCGATCAAACCGTGACGGTTGGCCAGGTGCATGGCCTGGGCGATCGGCTGCCCCGAAGGATCGGCACCGATAACGAGTTGCAATGAGTCAGGCATTTGGTCACCCATGGTTAATCTTTGGCCCTGCACGGCCGATAGAAATACAACAAAGCAGACAGACATGATCTGGTAGGACATTTCCCTTAAGGAGCGACGGAAATATCACTTGCTTTCAACCTTGCTCATTTTGCGTCTCTTTATAAAAGCACGCGATGGGCATTAAGACCTTAGCGGAACTCCAAGCCATGAACAAAAATCTACGCTTCAGCCATAAAATCCTGCTTGCCGCCGCTCTCATTGTCATTGCTGCCTTTGCCTCGTTCACGCTGTACAACGATTATTTGCAGCGCAATGCCATTCGCAAGGACCTGGACAATTATCTGCAGGAAATGGGCAGAGTCACTGCCAACAACATCCAGACCTGGCTCGCCGGACGCAGCTTGCTGGTGGAAAACCTCTCGCAAACCGTTGCACTGAACCCGGACGCTGATAACGTCGCCAAACTGCTGGTGCAAAAAGCCGTGACGTCGACCTTCATGGGCGCCTACCTGGGCAACAAGGATGGTTCTTTCATCATCCGCCCGGACAGCAAAATGCCCGATGGCTATGACCCTCGTGCCCGTCCCTGGTACAAGAGCGCCCAAAGCACCAGCGGTTCGGCACTGACTGAACCCTATATCGATCTGGCTTCCGGCCAGCTGGTAATCTCCATTGTCGACAGCGTCATTAAGGATGGACAAAACATTGGCGTGGTCGGTGGCGACCTGAGTTTGCAGGTGATCGCCGACAGCCTCAAAGCGCTGGACTTCGACGGGATGGGCTATGCCTTCCTGATCAGCTCCGACGGCAAGATCCTGGTGCACCCCGACAAAGCACTGGCGATGAAAACACTGAAGGATGTTTACCCTCAGGACACGCCCGCAATCAGCAGTGAACTGAGCGAAATTCAGGTCGGCGGTAAAACCCGCATCATGACCTTCACCCCTATCAAAGGGCTTTCGTCAGTCAACTGGTACATCGGTCTGTCAGTGGATAAAGACAAGGCCTTCGCCAAGCTCAGCGATTTCCGCACCTCGGCAGTCATTGCGACCATCATTGCCGTCGCCATCATCATCGCCCTGCTGGGCATGCTGATCCGCCTCCTGATCCAGCCGCTTAATGTCATGACCCGCGCAATGGCCGATATCGCCGACGGCGAAGGCGACCTGACCAAACGCCTGACCATCGTGAACAACGATGAGTTCGGCATCCTCGGCACTGCATTCAACCGTTTTGTCGATCGTATCCACGGTTCGATCCGCGAAGTGTCCTCGGCCACCGGGCAAGTCAACGAGGTGGCGTTGCGTGTGGTGGCGGCCTCGAACTCATCGATGTTCAACTCTGACCAACAGGCCTCGCGCACCAGCAGCGTGGCGGCGGCGATCAATCAGCTCGGGGCTGCCGCCCAGGAGATCGCCCGCAATGCCGCGCAAGCTTCGAATCAGGCCAGCGATGCCCGAAGCCTTGCTGAAGATGGCCAGCAAGTGGTGGATCGCAGCATTGCCGCCATGAATCAGCTATCGAACATGCTCAGCGCTTCCAGCAGCAATATCGAATCGCTCAACAGTAAAACCGTGAACATCGGGCAGATTCTCGAAGTGATCACCAGCATTTCCCAACAAACCAACCTGCTGGCGCTCAACGCCGCCATTGAAGCGGCGCGGGCGGGTGAAGCCGGACGCGGGTTTGCGGTGGTGGCCGATGAAGTACGCAACCTGGCGCACCGCACCCAGGAGTCGGCGCAGCAGGTGCAGACCATGATCGAGGAGCTGCAGGTCGGCGCCCGCGAGTCCGTCAGCACCATGAGCGACAGCCAGCGTCACAGTCAGGACAGTGTGGAAATCGCCAATCTGGCCGGCGAGCGTCTGAACAGCGTGACGCAGCGCATCGGTGAAATCGACGGCATGAACCAGTCGGTGGCCACGGCGACCGAGGAACAGACGGCTGTGGTGGAATCGATCAACGTCGACATTACCGAAATCAATACGTTGAACCAGGAAGGGGTGGAAAACCTGCAATCGACATTGCGTGCATGTGCAGACCTGGAGCAGCAGGCGGCGCGGTTGAAGCAATTGGTAGGCAGTTTCCGCATTTAATGAGCTGCTGAAGGCCTCTTCGCCAGCAAGCCGGCTCCTACAGGAGAATGCGTGAACCCTGTAGGAGCCGGCTCGCCAGCGAAGACGGCATCCCGGACACCGCACAACTCACTGACACCCCACCCACAAAACCCCAACCGAACATCTATTCTTCATTAAGGTCAACCAAGGAGAACAACGGACCGGAGGGATGTTCATCGTGCATATCGCTGACATAACCATGTTCTACGCCCCTGCCAGCGGTGGCGTGCGCACTTATCTGGATGCCAAACATCATCGCCTGTGCACAAGGCCAAAAATTCGCCACAGCTTGCTGATCCCCGGGGCTTTTTTCAGTGAACAGGATGGTATCTACACCGTTCCGGCTCCCGCCCTGCCCTTCGGCAAAGGTTATCGTTTCCCTTTGCGTCTCGCGCCCTGGCGCAATGTCCTCCACGATTTACAACCCGACCTGATCGAAGTCGGCGACCCGTACCTCACCGCTTGGGCAGCTTTGGATGCGCGCCGGCAACTGGATGTGCCGGTGATTGGTTTTTATCACTCGGACCTGCCGCTGCTGATCAGCAACCGCATGGGCAACTGGGTGACCCCCAATGTCGAGGCTTATGTCAGCAAACTCTATGGAAACTTTGACCGGGTGCTGGCACCGAGTCGGATCATGGCTGACAAACTGACCGGTCTGGGGGTGAAGAACGTTTTCGTGCAACCTCTGGGTGTCGACTTACAAACGTTTCACCCCGATGCGCGCGATACTGGCCTGCGGGCCGAACTGGGTGTGGACGAAAACACTCATCTGCTGATTTTCGCCGGGCGCGGTTCCAAAGAAAAAACCTGCCGGTCCTGCTCGACTGCATGAGACGCCTGGGCGGACGCTATCACTTGCTGCTGGTCGGTTCTTCCATGCCGACCACTGTCCCGGACAATGTCACCGTCATCGATGAATTCTGCCCTGCCGCGCAAGTCGCCCGGCTGCTGGCCAGTGCCGATGCATTGCTGCATGCCGGCGACCAGGAAACATTTGGTCTGGTGATCCTCGAAGCCATGGCCTGCGGCATCCCGGTGGTGGCCGTGGCAGCCGGCGCCTTCGAGGAAATCATTACCGATCAATGTGGCCTGTTGTGTACGCCGAACGCTCCGTTGGCCATGGCCAACGCAGTGCGCGAGCTATTCAGCCAGGGCAGTGCAGTCCTCGGCCAGCGAGCGCGACGCCATGTCGAGCAGCATTACGCCTGGGACACAGTGGTCAACAGCTTGCTAGGCCACTATCACGCCGTGCTCGGCAGCCATTACCCGCGGGTGGCCAATGGTTGAGCCCATGTTTGCGCCCAGCCTCTTAGTAGTGCTGCACGATGTCGCGCCGCCAACGTGGGCCGATTACCAGCCTTTTGTCGAAGCCGTCGACGCTATCGGCGATATACCAATGACCTGGCTGGTGGTGCCAGACTTCCACAAGCAGAACGACCTGCAAGCCGATCCGCAATTTCGCCGAGAGCTTGACGAACGCCTCGACAGGGGCGATGAATTGGCGCTGCACGGCTATTTTCATTGCGATGACGGGCCGATGGCGAGTAATCCCCGAGACTGGTTCATGCGCCGGATTTACACCCACGAAGGTGAGTTTTACAACTTGTCCGAAGAGGCCGCCCTTGCCCGACTGCATGCCGGAATTGAAATGTTCCACCGTTATTACTGGCCACTGCAGGGCTTTGTCGCTCCGGCCTGGCTGATGAGCGAAGGCACGCGGCAGGCCTTACGCCAACTTCCCCTGACTTACACCAGCGATGCGCAACACCTCTATCGTCTGCCGACCTTCACGCCGGTCGATGCCCCGGACTGGTCTGGAGTGCGCGCAGTGCCTGGCGCCGTGGCTTGTCGAAGCTTGTCAGCGATCAACGCGAACAACGCTGGCGGCAAGCGCCGGTCATTCGCCTCGGTCTGCACCCGGTGGATATGCGACATGAGTTCTCGCGCACCTACTGGCTGCAAACCCTCAAGCGTCTACTCGCCGAGGGGCGCGTGCCGATGACCAAGTCGCGCTGGCTGGCACTGCAAAACGACCGCATGGGTCGCGCCGCATGAGCCGCGGGATTCTTCTGCTGATCGGCCTGCTCGCCGCGGTGCTGATTCCCTGGCTATTGGGCGGCAGCGAAACCTGGTTGCGGCTGAACAGTTTTCCACTGAGTTGGCTGCTGGTCATGTTCGGCATGATCCTGCTGTGCTGGGTGGTGAACACCCTGCGCCTGCGCCTGTTGCTGGGAGATCAGCGCGACCAGGTAAGTCCGGCCAAAAGCCTTGGCGTGGTGATGGCCGCCGAATTTGCCTACTGCGCCACCCCTGGCGGCAGCGGCGGACCACTGACCATCATGGCTTTGCTGGCGCGCAACGGCGTGCGCCCGGCCAGGGGAGTGCCGTGTTCGCCATGGATCAGTTGAGCGATCTGTTGTTTTTCCTCTGCGCGTTGAGTGCGATTCTTATTTATGCGCTGTTCCAGCATCTCAGCCAGCGCATGGAGTGGCTACTGATCGTCAGTGCGATCTCGATGTTCGCAGGCCTGGTCTGTTGCGTGGTGGTGGCTCGCTTCCACCGTTTGCTGATCCGGCTCAGTGGTCGATTACTCGTTCGCCTCAACGTTCAATCCACCACTCGCATGCGCTGGGCACGAAAACTCCTGCATTTTCTGGCGGCGTTTACCGAAACGCTAAAGCTGCCCTTTCAGACATTGATCACAGTGTTTGCCTTGACCTGCCTGCATTGGATCTTGCGTTACAGCGTGCTCTATCTGGCGCTGCGCGGGCTTGGCGCGGATTTGCAGTGGGCCTGGTGCTTTCTGATCCAGATGCTTTCACTGAGTGCAGGACAGTTCAGCCTGTTACCGGGTGGAGCCGGGGCGGCAGAACTGACGTCGGCGGCGCTGTTGGCGCCCATGGTGGGAAAATCCACGGCGGCAGCGGCGATCCTGATCTGGCGGGCGGTGACTTATTACTTCTATCTGCTGGTTGGCGGGCCGGTGTTTCTATTGATGCTTGGCCGCCCGCTGCTCAAGAAGCTGATGAAGCTCAAGCAAGCCTGACCCTCATAAATCTGTAATTGGATGGACTCGCCCAAGCCAAGGCGGTCTGAAGACCAATGCAGGCCTCGGGGGCCTATCGCCAGCAGGCCGGCTCCTACAGGTTGGGGTCTTCGGACTTATCGTCGGACTGGTCCTGCAATTTCTCCCACAGCTCAGCGGCCCCCGGAAACTCGGTGCCATCTTCCGGGCTCATGTCATCGGGGTCGTATCGGCTCAAGCAGCCCTCGCCCAACGAGGCAGGCGCCCTGGAGGTGGCTTTTTCGAGTGGATCGGCCATGCTGACTTCCTCTCTTTACCGAGATACAGATCGTTCCCACGCTCTGCGTGGGAATGCCGCCATGGACGCTCTGCGTCCGCTGTTGAAGCTGTGACGCGGAGCGTCACGGGATGCATTCCCACGCAGAGCGTGGGAAAGATCACTGGCGTCGTCAGAACACCACGGTTTTGTTGCCGTGTACCAGTACCCGGTCTTCCAGGTGATAACGCAGACCGCGGGCCAGCACCATCTTCTCGACGTCACGACCGAAACGCACCATGTCTTCGATGCTGTCACTGTGGCTGACGCGCACCACGTCCTGCTCGATGATCGGACCGGCGTCCAGCTCTTCGGTCACATAGTGGCAGGTCGCACCGATCAACTTCACACCGCGCAAGGACGCCTGATGGTACGGCTTGGCGCCGACGAAGGATGGCAGGAAGCTGTGGTGAATGTTGATGACTTTATGCGCATATTCGCGGCACAACTCAGGCGGCAGAATTTGCATGTAACGGGCCAGTACGACCACTTCGGCATCGTGCTGTTTAACCAGGCGCGAAACCTCAGCGAATGCCGGTTCCTTGTCCTGCGGATTGACTGGCACGTGGTAGTACGGAATGCCATGCCATTCGACCATGCTGCGCAAGTCGTCATGGTTGGAAATCACGCAGGCGATTTCACAGTCCAGTTCATCGCTGTGCCAGCGATGCAACAAGTCGGCGAGGCAGTGGGACTCGCGACTGGCCATCAGCACCACGCGCTTTTTCTGCGCGGTATCGGTGATGCGCCAGTCCATCGAAAACTCTTCGGCGATCGGCGCAAACGCTTCGCGCAAGGCTTCGATACCGAACGGCAGCGAGTCGGCACGAATCTCGTGACGCATGAAGAACCAGCCACTGAGGTTGTCTGAGTGATGGCTCGCTTCAGTGATCCAGCCGTTATGTGATGCCAGAAAGTTACTGACTTTAGCAACGATGCCGACGCGGTCCGGGCAAGAAATCACCAGCCGAAAAGTGCGCATGAGGGGGAAACTCCAGAACTTCGCAAAGGCCGCCATTCTAGCGATTACGCAGCAAAACTGCAGTATTGATCACGCAGCGCCTAGCCTGATGCCCGCGACGCAGGCTCTGTCCGCGCTCCAGGCCCGCGCCTTGGCAGTGTTGTTTGCCATCTACGCAGCAATCAATTGTGAATACCTGTGACGCAGCTACGAACTATTTAAATGCACAACCAATGCGGGTCGAATTCATCGTAATTAAATTAAATAAACTCCGGTTTAATGTTTACTTGATGAAACACCCTGACTATTATTGCCGCACTGTCCCCTGCCATCCTGCTTTCTACATAAGGTAGTAATCATGTCCTTGATCAACGAATATCGCGCCACCGAAGAAGCTATCAAAGAGCTGCAAGCCCGTTTGAAGAACCTGTCCCAAGACGACAAACTGCAAACCGAGCTGGAATTCGAAGGCAAACTGCGCACCCTGATGGGCGAATACTCCAAGTCCCTGCGTGACATCATCGCTTTGTTGGATCCAGAATCCAAAACCAAGGCACCACGCGGCGGCGCCGTAAAACTACCGGCACCAAGCGTGCTCGCAAAGTTAAACAATACAAAAACCCGCACAACGGCGAAGTCATCGAAACCAAAGGTGGCAACCACAAGACTCTGAAAGAGTGGAAAGCCAAGTGGGGCGGTGATGTGGTTGAAGGCTGGGCTACCCTGTTGGGCTAAGCTGCCAAGCTTGTCGCAAATCTTGTCATAGTTAGATTCGTGACAAAAAATAACGCCAGTATAACGCTGGCGTTTTTTTATGCCCGGAGTTCGCCCCCGGGCATTTTCGAATTCAAAGATTCAAGCGCTTGCGTAATCCCTGTACATATTCCTGCCACTCATTGAGCACCTCTTGCTGAAACGATGTTGCAGTAAGGCTCAATTGGGCTGCGACCTCTACAAAACTTTCCAGGGTATTGGGCGCTCCCCACTCCGGGTCTGACAAACGTTTCTGACAGAATATTCGCCAGCGCTCTTGCTCTTCGAAACTCAACGTTTCGTGAAAGTTACGTGCGCGATATCGAAACAATAATTCAGGCAAGCGTTCATCATCGAAAGGCCATTGCTCTTGCGCCAGTTGCGCCGGATCGACCGTGCGGACTTGTTCGCATAGCCGCCGGTCACGGTCACCAATAAAACCGTCGTATAACTGTTGTTCCGGGTCCTGGCTGGCGGAAAAATCCTCGCGGGCATAAATCCCCAGAACTTTATCTTGCCAAACTTTCTGCGCGACACTTAGCCGCAGTGCGCGCTGCTGATACAGCGCCATATCAAGCCCGAGACGCTGCTGATCTTCCGTGCGAAGTACCGACAACGGCGCCACCACCGGGCATTTATTGATGTGAATAAGCTTGAGCGGCACCGGCAACTCGCCCTCGGCCAAATCATCGCGGCGCGTGTACAAGCGCTGGCGCAAGGTTTCGGCATCCAGATCAAGCAAACCCTGCGGATCGAGGTGCAGGTCACAGACAATCAATGCGTTCTTGTTGCGTGGGTGCCATGCCAGAGGCAATACCACGCCGACGTAATTGCGCGCCGCGGAAAAACGCCCGGACACATGCACAATCGGTTGCAACAGGCGAATCTGATCCAGCACCTTTTGTTTGCTGCGCAATTGAAATAGCCAGTCATACAGCTTCGGCTGCTTTTCCCGGATCAAACGCGCCAGGGCGATGGTGGCGCGAACGTCCGACAGCGCCTCGTGGGCATTGCCGTGATCGATAGCGTTGGCGGCAGTCAGGCGTTCGAGCTTGAGCGTCACCCGTCCCTCATCGTCCGTCGGCCAAATGATTCCGTCAGGACGCAAGGCATACGCGGCACGCACCACATCGATCAGATCCCAGCGGCTGTTCCCGCCCTGCCACTCCCGTGCATAAGGGTCGAAAAAGTTGCGGTACAGGCTGTAGCGGGTCATCTCGTCATCGAAACGCAAGGTGTTATAACCCGCGCCGCAGGTACCGGGAGTTGCCAGTTGAGCATGCACACGGGTCATGAAATCGGCTTCGCTCAGACCTGATTCGGATAAACGGCCAGGCGTAATACCAGTGATTGCACAGGCCGCCGGGTGCGGCAGGATGTCGTCACTGGGCTGGCAATAAAGGTTGACCGGTTCGTCTATTTCATTGAGATCGAAGTCAGTACGCAGCCCCGCCATTTGCAGTGGGCGATCGCAACGGGGATTGATACCCGTCGTTTCATAGTCGTACCAGAAGATGGAGGTCACGGGCTAATCCTGAACTGATGATCGGCGAAGTCTAGGCGTTCACGTCCTGCTCCGGCCAGCAATCTTGTCATTCAATCAGTTCTGGTTATTTACCGTGCAATACATAGTTATGTCGTTTTCTCCGGCGAGGCTGCTAGCATCGGAATGACGAGACAATCCCGATCAGGCCACATCATCAGGTTGCCCATGCTCGAGACTGCAGCACTGCCAAGGAAAGCGACGCTGTCACCGCCACTGGATACGCGGTACCAGGTCGAAACGCCGGAAGGCATCGATTTGTCCCTGCGCCCGGCCGGGCTGATGGTTCGTGCGTTGGCGTTCTCCATCGACCTGGCGCTGCGCGGACTGATCCTCGGCCTGCTGTTCATTGTCCTGGCGATGCTGGGCAAACTCGGCGCCGGGCTCGGTTCGCTGCTGATCTTCGGCGTCAGCTGGTGGTACATGGTGCTGTTCGAAGTTCTCAACCAGGGTCGCTCACCGGGTAAGCAGTGGATGGGTTTGCGCGTGGTGCAGGACGACGGCACACCCATTGGCTGGTCCGCGTCGCTGCTGCGAAACCTTTTGCGTTTTGTCGATTTGCTGCCGTTTGGTTACTTCCTCGGCGCCATCAGTTGCCTGCAACATCCCGCCTTCAAGCGCCTCGGCGACATCGCCGCCGGTTCGCTGGTGATCTACCGCGAACAGCCACTCACCCGACCGCAGCTCCCGCCTGCCCAACCGCGTCGCCCGGCTTTTGCCCTGACACTGATCGAGCAACGCGCCATCCTCGGGTTCGCCGAACGCCAAGCTGAACTCTCCGATGCGAGAGTCCATGAATTGGCATCGATCCTTGCACAGCCGTTGCAGGTTCCAGCGCCACAGGCTGTGGCCGAACTCAATGGCATCGCCCGCGGCCTGTTGGGGCCGGTATGAATCAAAGTCTTTTCGAACAGCGGCACATGGCCGAATGGGAGCAGTTCGACGGCCTGCTGGAGAGCCTGGAGAGGAACAGGAACGCCAAGGGGGTCGACAGTTTTCCCGGCGATTATCGGCGTGTCTGCCAACACCTGGCACTGGCACGGGAACGCGGTTACAGCAGTTTCCTTATCGATTCGTTGCAGCAGCAAGTCCTGCGCGGGCATCAACAGCTGTATCGTCATCGCAGCCGACTGGGCGCCAATGTGCTGGCTTTCATCCTCGCGGATTTCCCCCGACTGGTGCGCGAACAGTGGCGTTTCGTGCTCGCCGCCAGCCTGATGTTTTTCGGCAGCCTGATCGGCATCGCATTGCTGGTTTTTCTGTTTCCGGACCTGATCTACAACCTGATCCCCGCCGAGCAGGTCAGCGAAATGCAAAGCATGTATGACCCCGACGCCGGTCATCTGGGGCGCTCGGCGGAGCGGGCGGCCAGTGAGGACTGGGTGATGTTCGGCTACTACATCATGCATAACATCGGGATCGCCTTTCAGACCTTCGCCAGCGGTTTGCTGTTTGGCCTGGGCAGTGCGTTTTTCCTGTTCTTCAACGGCATGACAATCGGCGCGGTGGCCGGACATCTGACGCATATCGGTTACGGGCAAACGTTCTGGTCTTTCGTGATCGGCCATGGCGCTTTTGAGCTGACCGCCATTGCACTGGCCGGAGCCGCCGGCCTGCAACTGGGTTGGGCATTGATTGCACCGGGACGCCTGCCCCGTACCGAGGCCTTGCGCCTGGCGGCGCGCAAGAGTGTGCTGCTGATTTGCGGGGTCATGTTGTTTCTGCTGATTGCAGCGTTTATTGAAGCCTACTGGTCGTCGATGACGGCACCGACGCCCATGACCAAATACCTGGTCGGCGTTGCGCTCTGGCTGATGGTCGCGATTTATCTGCTGTTCGCCGGACGGGTTCGCCATGCGCCTGAGTGACGCCAGCGTGGTGATCCGCCCGCGCCCCACCTGGGAAGCCATGGACCTCGGGGTACTATTGAGCCAGCGCCACCGGCGCCTGCTGATGACCAGTTGGGCCATGGTGACTTTGCCGGTTTTTACACTGCTGACCTGGGTGCTGTGGGAGTCGCCCTCCCTCGCGGTGTTCATCTTCTGGTGGCTGAAACCGGCGTTCGAACGCCTGCCGTTGTACATCCTGTCCAAGGCCATGTTTGGTGAAACACCCACACTCAAACAAGCCCTTTACCAATGGCCGCGACTGCTCAAGCCACAACTGCTGGTCAGCCTGACCTGGCGCCGGCTGAGCCTGAGTCGTAGCTTTCTGCTGCCGGTGGTACAGCTCGAGGGCCTGAGTGGTGAAGCGCGACAGCAGCGTTTGCAAGTGTTGTTGCAACGCGACGCCAGCGCGGCGCGATGGCTGACGTTGATTGGCGTGCACCTGGAAACCGCACTATGGATCGGTCTGATGGTGTTGTTCTACCTGCTCCTGCCGCAACAGGTGGCCCTGGACTGGAGCTGGCAGTCACTGATGACCGCCGCCACCCAGGACTGGCGCTGGCTGGAACACCTAACCAACGCCTTTTACGCCCTGGTGCTGGTGGTTTGGGAACCGATCTACGTGGCCTGCGGCTTCAGTCTTTATCTGAACCGGCGTACGGTGCTGGAGGCTTGGGACATCGAACTGGTGTTCCGCCGCTTGCGCCAGCGCTTGAGCAGCGCAGCCGGCGCGTTATTGCTGGCAGTGATTGTGCTGATGCCGGCCACCCAAAGCGTTTGGGCCGCCGAGCCGGTCGTTACACCCGATAGCCCGCGGTTGCTGGAACAGACACTGACCAGTCAGGCGTCCCGGGACAGTATCAAGGCAGTCCTCGATCAGCCGCCATTCAAGAATAAGGAAAAGGTCACTCGTTATCGATTCGGCGAGGACAACGCCAACGCCCACACCCCGGACGACGGCAGGACACCGCAATGGTTGAAGGCATTATTCGAGCTGTTTGACAGCCAGCCCTTCGGCGCAGTGGCCAACCTGATCGAGGCCTTGCTCTGGGGCACCCTGATCGCAGCCATCGGCCTGTTGATCTGGCGTTACCGTGACTGGTTACAGACCTTCGTCAGTCGTCGCCCAAACCCTGGCAAAAAAGCCGCGCGAGCGATGCCGCAACAGGCGTTCGGCCTGGACCTCAACCGCGAAACCTTGCCCGCCGACATCGCCGCCAGCGCCGAAAGCCTCTGGCAAAACCAACCACGGGAAGCGCTCGGATTGCTCTATCGCGCCCTGCTCAGCCACTTGCTGCACGACTTCGACGTTGCGCTGAAAGCCGCCGACACCGAAGGCCAGGTGCTGGAACGCGTCGAGCAACTGCAACAACCGGCCTTGCTGGTTTTCAGCCAAAATCTGACTCGGCACTGGCAGAACATGGCCTACGGGCATCGCTTGCCCCCGGCCCATTTGCAGCAGGAACTGTGTGACGGCTGGCGTGTGTTGTTCGGCCCCGGAGCACGCCGTTGAGCCGGCCCGCATGGCCGGCGATGCTCGGTGTCTTGATTGCCGTGCTGCTGGGAACGCTGAGTGTCTATCTGTACCTCAAAGCCACGCCCTACCCGGCTGAAATCGATCACGGCCCCTCGCCCGAGGCCCAAGCCAATCCCTACCTGGCCGCCGAACATTTCCTGCGCCAACAGGGCCTGGCCGTCAGCCATTCCAACAGCCTGGACATCCTGCCCAGCTTGGAGCCGCATCAGCACAGCCTGTTGTTGCTCGGGGATCGCTACAACATGACGCCCCGGCAGATTGATCAAGTGCTGAACTGGACCCGGGCCGGTGGGCGGCTGTTATTTGTCGCCCAGTCGTTGTGGGATGAAAAGACCGGGCAGAGCAATGACCTGCTGCTCGACCGGGTACAGCTGCATCAATCCTTGAGCAAAAACCTCAAGGATCCGCCCGACAATGAACACGGCAGCGACAATGACCCCTATCCGAAACTGACCAAGCTGTATCTGGAAAACGAAGACGCGCCGGCCTATGCCAGCTTCGATACCGCGTTCCATCTCGAAGACCCGAAAAACCTCGCCCAGGCCTGGGCCAACAGCGCCAAGGCCACGCACATGATGCAGCTCAACCACGGGCTCGGTTCAATCATCGTGGTAACCGACGCCGACCTGTGGAAAAACCCGGCCATCGACGAGTACGACAACGCCTGGCTGCTGTGGTATCTGACTGCGGACACCAGCGTCACCCTGTTGTACGACACCGATCACGACAACCTGTGGACTTTATTGCTGCGCTATTTTCCCCAGGCACTGATCGCCTTGATTGCCCTGATCGGCCTGGTTTTCTGGCATTTCGGAGTGCGCCACGGACCATTGCAGGAACCTGCCCCGAAAGCACGCCGGCAACTCCAGGAGCACCTGCGCGCCAGTGCCGACTTCATGTTACGCCGCAACGGTCAGCAGAGCCTGCTGCAAGCACTGCAGCAAGACATTCTGCGCCGTGTTCGCCATCGTCATCCCGGCTTTGACCAACTCGGCGTCACCGACCAATGGCTGGTGCTTGCACGCCTGACCGGCCAACCCACACGCGCCATCAGCCACGCCATGACCCCGCGACCGAAGCAACGGCTTTCCAGCGCTGAATTCAGCCGTCAAGTCGCCCATCTGCAAACCTTGAGGAACGCCTTATGAGTGAAGCGATCGAGCCCGACGCCTCCAGTCATGCCGCTGCGCAACGCCAACGCGCCAGCCAGTTGGCTCAAGCCATGCGTGGCGAACTGCAAAAGGCCGTTATCGGCCAGAACAGCGTTATCGACGACGTGCTCACGGCACTCATTGCCGGTGGCCACGTGTTGCTCGAAGGTGTGCCGGGGCTGGGCAAGACCTTGCTGGTACGGGCGCTGGCACGCTGCTTCGGTGGCGAATTCGCGCGCATCCAGTTCACCCCGGACCTGATGCCCAGCGACGTCACCGGACATGCGGTGTACGACTTGCAGACCGAGCAATTCAAACTGCGCAAGGGTCCGCTGTTCACCAACCTGTTGCTGGCCGACGAGATCAACCGCGCCCCGGCGAAAACCCAGGCCGCATTGCTCGAAGCCATGCAGGAGCGGCAAGTCACCCTTGAAGGCCGCGCACTGCCCATCGCGCAACCGTTCATGGTGTTGGCCACGCAAAACCCCATCGAACAGGAAGGCACCTATCCACTGCCGGAAGCCGAGCTGGATCGTTTCATGCTCAAGGTACGCATGGATTACCCCGACGCCGAGCAGGAGTTGAATATGGTCCGCCAGGTCAGTCGCTCAACCCGCGCCGACATGCTCGACGTGCAGCCGCTGCGCACGGTTTTGCAGGCCAAGGATGTGCTGGCCTTGCAACGCATCGCCAGTGACCTGCCGCTGGATGAGCAAGTTCTGGATTACGCCGTACGCCTGGCCCGCACTACCCGCAGCTGGCCGGGCCTGACCCTCGGTGCCGGGCCCCGCGCCTCGATCGCCCTGGTGCGTTGCGCAAGGGCGCGGGCCTTGTTGCGTGGTGGCGAATTTGTGATTCCGGATGACATAAAAGGCTGCGCGCTGGCGGTGCTGCGTCACCGCGTGCGCATTGCGCCGGAGCTGGATATCGAAGGACTGGAGGTGGATAGCGTATTGCGGCAGCTGCTCGATCAAGTACCG
The DNA here is from genome assembly GCF_002277815.1 of Pseudomonas sp. ERMR1:02. GTDB lineage: Bacteria > Pseudomonadota > Gammaproteobacteria > Pseudomonadales > Pseudomonadaceae > Aquipseudomonas. Next base: position 173,900 of record NZ_NKJI01000003.1, on the reverse strand, counting down.
GCGCCGCGCCTGTGAAACCCACCCGCCTGTTGTTGCTCTGGCTCTGCGTGCTGCTGGTCATCGGCATCGTGCTGGGCGCTTTGCAGGCGCTGGATTTTGCGCTGCCTTCGTACCTGTCGCGGATCAGTTGGGGTCTGCTTCTGGCGCTGCTCACCCTGGCGATAATCGATGCGGTCCGCCTCAAACACCTGCCCTCTCCCCGGCTGCAACGGCACATGCCCGGCAGCCTGGCGCTGGGTCACTGGAGTGAAGTACGGCTTGAGCTTGAGCATGATTTTCACAACCGCAGACCTTGCGACTTTTCGACCATGTGCCGGACGGCCTGAGCTTCGACAGCCTGCCACTGTCAATCCAGTTACAGCCCGGCCAACGCAGCTTGAGCAGTTATCGCCTGCGTCCGCTCAAACGCGGTCACTTCAGTTTCGAACATTGCGAAGTCAACCTGCCAGGTCCACTGGGCCTGTGGTCCGACAAACGCTTGCTGAGCGTGAATGACCAAACGCGTGTCTATCCCGACTTCGCCCGCCTCTACGGCGGCCAACTCCTGGCTGTGGATAACTGGCTTAGCCAGCTCGGCGTACGCCAACATCAACGCCGCGGCTTGGGGCTTGAGTTTCTTCAACTGCGCGAGTTTCGCGAAGGCGACAGCCTGCGGCAAATCGACTGGAAAGCCACAGCCCGTCAACGTACGCCGATTGCCCGGGAGTATCAGGACGAACGCGACCAACAAATCATTTTCATGCTCGACTGCGGGCGCCGCATGCGCAGCCAGGATGGAGAACTGGCGCATTTCGATCATGCACTCAATGCCTGCCTGCTGCTGAGCTACGTCGGGTTACGCCAGGGCGATGCGGTCGGCCTCTGCACCTTTGCCAGCGATCACCCGCGCTACCTCGCCCCGGTCAAAGGCAGCGGGCAACTCAATGTCCTGCTCAACACGGTCTACGACCTGAATAGCAGCCAACGCAGCGCCGATTATCAAGCGGCCATTACACAACTGCTCGCCCGACAAAAACGCCGGGCGCTGGTGGTGCTCATGACCAACCTGCGCGATGAAGACGATGAAGAACTGCTGACTGCCATCAAACGCCTGAGCAAACAGCATCGGGTGCTGGTCGCCAGCCTGCGCGAGGACGTGCTCGACAATTTGCGGGAAACACCGGTACAGACCTTGCCCGAGGCATTGACCTATTGCGGCACGGTGGATTACTTGAATGCACGGGCTGAACTGCATGAGCGGTTAGGCGCTCATGGCGTTCCGGTACTGGATGCACGGCCCGGGGAATTGGGCACGCAACTGGTGACGCAGTACTTGAGCTGGAAGCGCAGCGGCAGTGTTTGATCTTGCGCGACATAACTATGTAGGAGCCGGCTTGCTGGCGATGGCGATTTCACGGACGCCATCGCCAGCAAGCCGGCTCCTACAGGACATCATCTGGCACACGATTTGTGCTCAGGCAGACGCGGGCAATGTCTGAAAACTGAAGTACTGCCTCAACGCCTCCACCAGTTGCCCATACTCCGGCGGTGCCCGTTGCAGGCTGAACCCGGCGTCATAGTGCCGGGAGTTTCGTCTTCATGGCACCACAGGCAACACGCCAGCAGATCGATGACCTGCTGGCACCCATCGCTGGCGGGGATTTTCAGGCGCAAATCGAAGTCCGCGCCGATCATCATCGGCAACTGGCTGATGAGCATCAGCCCATCTTCGGACACGTTACCCAGAAAGCCGATGGGTTTGTCAGTGACGCTGTTGAACACTTTCAGAAAATACGGCAGTTGATGCCGCTCGATCCGGCGGTCAGTGAACATGCTGAATTCGCTACGCAAGGCCCTTAAGCAGGGCCGCACTAATGCTTCGGAACAGGCCCGCCTGCTGATACCCAGGCATAAGCGGCCCACTCTCCCCGATCCCGGTGCGACAGTCCATCAACCGCTGTCGCTTACTCCTGCCGATCACAGGTGTTGCGTCAGTTTAGAAACAAGGCTCTAAACCGGTTTATTCGACTATAGCTCACCACCACCGGTCGGCCAGCCAAATGATAATAGCTGCCATCAGAACTGTGTTGGATGCACCGCCGCGGCACTGCGGGTCGGATAGTGGCCCAGACTCTGCAATGTTTCCAGGCGGGCGCGAGCGCGGTAGGCGTATTCGCTTTGCGGATACGAGGCGATGATGAATTGATAGGTCTGGGCGGCATCGATAAACATTTTCTGCCGTTCAAGGCACTGACCGCGCATCATCGACACTTCCGGCCACACATAAGGCCGCGCGCGACTTGCGCGCTCGACCTTGGACAACTCGAGCATGACCTGCTCGCAATTGCCCCGGTCATAGGCGCTGTAGGCATTGTTCAAATGATGGTCCATCGAAAATCGGGTGCAGCCCGCGACGCTTACGACACTAAGGGCAAGGGCGGCAATGAGCACGAATCGCATAGGGAATCTCCTGTCTTGAACGCTGTATCGACCCGGGATGAAAAATCTTCAGTCCAAACGGCGCCCGAGTGGCGAGGAAGATGCCCTGTAGGAGCACAGCTTGCTGGCGAAGGCGATCTCAAATACGCCATCGCCAGCAAGCTGTGCTCCTACAAGGTTTCAGGGATGTTCAATTCGAAAAAGAAACGAATAAGTAGTGCAAACGAACAATGACTACAACTTCGGACCATAGTAGCCTCACTCAGCGCTTGAACTCAGGAGTCTTTGCATGTCCGTCCGTCGTACCAAAATCGTCGCTACCCTTGGCCCGGCCAGTAACTCGCCGGAAGTTCTCGAACAGCTGATTCTGGCTGGCCTGGACGTCGCCCGCCTGAACTTCTCCCACGGCACCCCCGACGAGCACAAGGCTCGCGCGAAGCTGGTGCGTGACCTGGCCGCCAAGCACGGCCGCTTCGTCGCCCTGCTGGGTGACCTGCAAGGCCCGAAAATCCGTATCGCCAAATTCGCCAACAAGAAGATCGAGCTGAAGATCGGTGATCAATTCACCTTCTCCACCAGCCATCCTCTGACCGAAGGCAACCAGCAAGTGGTCGGCATCGACTACCCGGATCTGGTCAAGGACTGCGGCGTGGGCGACGAGCTGCTGCTCGACGACGGCCGCGTGGTAATGCGCGTTGAAACTGCCACCGCCACCGAACTCAATTGCACCGTGATCATCGGCGGTCCGCTGTCGGACCACAAAGGCATCAACCGTCGCGGCGGCGGCCTGACGGCTCCGGCCCTGACTGAAAAAGACAAGGCCGACATCAAGCTCGCTGCGGAAATGGAAGTCGACTACCTCGCTGTGTCCTTCCCGCGTGATGCCGCCGACATGGAATACGCCCGTCAACTACGCGACGAGGCTGGCGGCACTGCCTGGCTGGTGGCGAAGATCGAACGCGCCGAAGCCGTCGCCGACGACGACACCCTCGACGCGCTGATCAATGCCTCCGACGCCGTCATGGTTGCCCGTGGTGACCTGGGCGTGGAAATCGGCGATGCAGAGCTGGTGGGCATCCAGAAGAAAATCATTCTGCACGCACGCCGCCACAACAAGGCTGTGATCGTGGCGACCCAGATGATGGAGTCGATGATCCAGAACCCGATGCCGACCCGCGCCGAAGTGTCCGACGTGGCCAACGCCGTGCTCGACTACACCGACGCCGTGATGCTCTCGGCAGAAAGTGCTGCTGGCCTGTATCCGCTTGAAGCGGTGCAAGCGATGGCGCGTATCTGCGTCGGCGCAGAGAAACACCCGACCAGCAAGACCTCCAGCCACCGCATCGGAAAGGAATTCCAGCGCTGTGACGAGAGCATCGCCCTGGCCACCATGTACACGGCCAACCACTTCCCGGGTGTGAAGGCGATCATCGCGTTGACCGAAAGTGGCTATACCCCACTGATCATGTCGCGCATCCGTTCCTCGGTGCCGATCTACGCGTTCACTCCACACCGCGAAGCCCAGGCCCGCGCGGCGATGTTCCGTGGTGTGTACACCATTCCGTTCGACCCGGCCTCCCTGGCCCCGAACGAAGTCAGCCAGGCGGCGATCGATGAGTTGGTCAAACGTGGCGTGGTGCAAAAAGGCGACTATGTCATCCTGACCAAGGGCGACAGCTACCACACCACCGGCGGTACCAACGGCATGAAAATCCTGCATGTTGGCGATCCTATGGTCTAACTGTCACAGGTCCGAAACCGAAGCCCCGTCGCTTATAACGACGGGGTTTTTATTACTATTCGGTTTATCGAACTGTCAACTTTGACAGTATCGACGTTGAGAATACCTGCGTATTTTCCCTTGAACCAACCCTCGGTCCAACGGAATAGAAATGCCAACACCTATCACCCGCAACCTGTCAACCACGCCAAAAACAAGAGCCGCAGAAAGGCCTGGGTCGTTAGACACTTCCTTTGGCCAGAGTGGCCAGGTACATCTGCCTCAAGAGTGCTATGGGGCAGACCACTGCCAGATGGGCGCGTTAAATACACTTTTTATGTTTCGATCGGACAATGACTACGGCCTGACGCGCCTGGACAGCGCCGGTCATATCGACAGCTCTTTCGGTAAGAACGGTGTTGTGCTGGACGGTTTTTCCGAGATAAGCGAGCTTCAATCCTTGGCGGATAACGTCTATACCGTCGGTCGCGACCAGAAGAAAATAATGGTCACAGGTTCCGTATACAACAGTCGCAACCGCAAATTTTACCCCGCCGCAGCGCGCTATGATGATATTGGACAGCCCGACCTGAGCTTTAACCGAAGCGGCAAACTCATTGTCGATGCCATTGACCTCCTTGAGTCCCAAACCAGTGACGATTCGGCAGGCACCAAAGAGGCGAGCAATTTTACAGCCCCCACGAGTACGCCAGGAATCGGCCCCCTATATCGCAGCATAAACCACACCGTCATCTTTCATTTTTATCGATTCGGTTCAGAGGACGAACCCGGCGTTTCTTATCTGGTGTCGCTCAATCTCAATGGCTTTCTCAATCGGTACTTCAACCGCCTGGGGTTCCTCAAATTGACCCATGGCAATGCCCCACTGAAGCTCAGCGCATTGAGCCAGCAGCCCGACGGAAAGATCATATATGCCGGTCGAAGCTCAACTGACGAGGGCCCGACGGTTATCGGACGTTTACATATGAATGGCACGCCAGATCGCAGATTCGGCAATAACGGCATCTATGTGCTGGATGACCCCGCCGCGAACATCCATGCCTTGATGCTTGTTCCTGCAGACAGCATCACACCGGGTGCTCTGGCGATTGGCAAACTCGACCAACAACTGATGCTGCTCAAACTGACGAGCAAGGGAACGCCGGACCGGAAATTCGGCAATGGGAAACCGGTGTTGCACAGACTCAAGGACCTTGATGTCACGCCTTTGGCAATGGCAATCGACTCGCGACAACACATTGTCGTTACCGGGCGATGCTTCCCAAGCGATGACAAACGACACCCCGTGCTCATTCGCTTTTTGAGTACAGGAGAACTCGACAGGACATTCGGCACAGAAGGCGTGGTCATCGTTGATGGACATCAGGGTGACTACAGAAGTGTAAGCGTGGAGCACGCGGACAATTTGCTGGTTGGCGGAGAAGTCCTGCATGACGAGACGGTGGCATATAACCCGATCATGGCCCGCTACCTTGGACACAGACCATTACAATGACTGGATCACTAGCTCGCTCGGGGCAGGAAGACATCGGCCAGCAGTTGATTGCGCGGCAATCCCGCCAGATACAGGCGTCGGGCAAAGGCATCGACACTGTCGGGAGCTCCGCAGAGCAAGGCCAGGGTTTGCCGTGAAACAAGCCGCAGTTGCGCCAAAGCCGCCGGTAACTCGGCCGCGGTCCACAGCTCGATGCTCAGGTTCGTGCGGCTGGCGGCCATGGCCTGCAAGGGCTTGACCAGATAGTGCTCATTGGCATCATGGGCCAGGTGAATGACGCGGATTGCGCCTTGGTGATCCTGGCGCAACGCTTCACGCAGCACACCGAACAACGGCCCCAGTCCGGTGCCGGAAGCCATCAGCCACAATGGTCGGTCGTGCCAGTCCGGGTCGTAGTGCAACGCCCCGCCGCGCAATTCGCCGAGACCAATCGGATCGCCGATATTCAACTGACGGGCCGCATCGCTGAATTTCCCCGGCAGGCGACAATCGAGGTGAAACTCCAGAAAGCGATCGTCTTCCGGCAGGCTGGCGAGGGAGTACGGCCTCGCCACATTACCCGCCCACAACACCAGATGCTGGCCGGCGCTATAGCGCAACGGACGCTGCGGGGTCAGACGCAAGCGCAGCACGCTGGCGCTCAACCAATCGACGGCAGCAACCTCTGCGGGACGACCGTCCTGCTGCGGGTCGAAAGTGTGCACCTGCAAGTCCTCGACCACTTGGCACTGGCACGCCAGACGCCAGCCTTGCTGGCGTTGCTCCACGCTCAGGGCATCGGGACGACTGTCGCTCGGTAGTCCTTGCACACACTGCACCAGGCACGCATGGCAACTGCCGGCGCGACAGCTATAGGGCACCGCCACGCCGTTCTGATTCAGTGCATCGAGCAGATTGCTGCCCCCCGCCACCAACCAATGGCGGTCGCCGACGCGCAACTCAGGCATCGACGTTTTCCCACGCTGCCGCACAACGGTTGCGACCGTCACGCTTGGCGCGATATAGCGCCTGATCGGCCCGCTGCAAGGCATCGTCAAGGTCGTCCCCTGGCGCCAGCAGGGTCATGCCGGCGGACAGGCTGAGGTTGCGCACATTCAGACCGAGCAACTCGACATCGGTGAACGCGATGCGCAGCCGTTCGCAACACGAGGTCAAACTATCGGCATCGCAATCGGGCAGCAGCACCACGAATTCTTCGCCGCCGTAGCGGGCCAGAACGTCACCCTCGCGCAAGCACGCGGTAGCCACGCCGGCAAAGGCTTGCAGCACCTGATCGCCAGCGGCATGGCCGTGCATGTCGTTGATGCGTTTGAAATGGTCGAGGTCGATCAGCGCCAGGCCGTGCACCACACCGGCATCCATGGCATTGAGCTCGCGGGAGGCCAGGCTAAGGAAATGCCGGCGATTGAACAGGCCGGTCAATTCGTCGGTGGCGACGAGGTCTTCGAGCTGGCGCATCATCCCGCGCAAGGTGTCCTGGTGCGCCTGCAACGCAAAACGCCGCTGACGCATGCGGTGGCGCGAGGCTTGAACATAACCGGCGTACAGCACCAGCCAGACCAATACGATCAACAGCACGCACACCTGCAACGCCGCCAGTGCCGGGTCGGGCAGCTGGAAGTGATAGCCCTCCCACAGCGTGATCGCGCTGAAACTTGCGAACACCAGCAGGGCACAGCGCAGGAACGATCGACGGGACAGATGGAACAACCCGAACAGCAGAATCAAGACATAAAAAACCAGGAATGCCCCGCGCGCATCGCCCAGATGGGCGATCAACCAGGTTTGCCACCCCAACCCCAACAACACCTGGACCTCGGTCAGGCTGGGGTCGGCGAAACGCAGGCTGTAGCCGCAATAGAACACCACGAACAGCGTCGCCTGACTGATCACCACCAGCGCGCTGCCGACGGCCACGCCCAACAGCGAGTCCTGATAGTGACCGGTGAAAAACGCCAGCCACAGCAACAGCAATGCCAGGGCGTAGGTGCCGGCCGCGAGGGCAAAACGTTTGAGTAACAGTCGCTGGATGGCGTTATGGGTCAATCGTTGACTCACCGAATGAAAGGAGACTGATAGAGCGTCCTACTCTACAGACTGGATGTCACTTTAGTGGCGTGGCCGATAAATGACCATCCAATTTTCGGACGCAGCTCACTATCCCTGTAATTGGATGGACTCGCCCAAGCCAAGGCGGTGGTTCAGGCGCCACTTGCATCGACTGGAGGAACGTTTTCGCTGGCAAGCCAGCTCCTACAGGAGTTATGCGCATATATGCGACCAACGATTGACTACCGGCGGGTGTGCCCATGAGCGAGGCGCGGTATACTGCCGCGCCTTTTTAGCGTCGCGCCAGCATGCCCGGCGTGCCTTGAAAGGTGCTTGCAACCGACCGATGCACCCAAGCTGCAAGCACCTTATTGAATGTTCCCGTCTTTTAGAGGAGCGCGACTCATGACCGTGATCAAGCAAGACGACCTGATTCAGAGCGTTGCCGACGCCCTGCAGTTCATTTCCTATTACCACCCCGTGGATTTCATCCAGGCGATGCACGAGGCCTACCTGCGTGAAGAATCCCCGGCAGCCCGCGACTCGATAGCGCAGATCCTGATCAACTCGCGCATGTGCGCCACCGGCCACCGTCCGATCTGCCAGGACACCGGCATCGTGACCGTGTTTGTCCGCGTGGGCATGGACGTGCGCTGGGATGGCGCGACCATGGGCCTGGACGACATGATCAACGAAGGCGTTCGTCGCGCCTACAACCTGCCGGAAAACGTCCTGCGTGCTTCGATCCTCGCCGACCCGGCGGGCGCTCGCAAGAACACCAAGGACAACACCCCTGCCGTTATTCACTACTCCATCGTTCCGGGTAACACCGTGGAAGTGGACGTGGCGGCCAAGGGCGGCGGTTCCGAGAACAAATCGAAAATGGCCATGCTCAACCCGTCCGACTCGATCGTCGACTGGGTTCTGAAGACCGTTCCGACCATGGGCGCCGGCTGGTGCCCACCGGGCATGCTCGGCATCGGCATCGGCGGCACCGCCGAGAAAGCCGCAGTGATGGCCAAGGAAGTGTTGATGGAATCCATCGACATTCACGAGTTGAAAGCTCGCGGCCCACAGAACCGCATCGAAGAAATGCGTCTGGAGCTGTTCGAGAAGGTCAACCAGTTGGGCATCGGCGCCCAGGGCCTCGGCGGTCTGACCACCGTGCTCGACGTGAAGATCATGGACTACCCGACCCACGCCGCTTCGCTGCCGGTATGCATGATCCCGAACTGCGCCGCCACCCGTCACGCGCACTTCGTGCTCGACGGTTCCGGCCCGGCCTCGCTGGAAGCGCCACCGTTGGACGCCTACCCGGAAATCGTCTGGGAAGCCGGTCCGTCGGCCCGTCGTGTCAACCTCGACACCCTGACCCCGGAAGAAGTGCAAAGCTGGCAGCCGGGCGAGACTGTCCTGCTCAACGGCAAGATGCTCACCGGTCGCGACGCCGCGCACAAGCGCATGGTCGAGATGCTGAACAAGGGCGAAACCCTGCCGGTGGACCTCAAAGGTCGCTTCATCTATTACGTCGGCCCGGTTGATCCAGTACGCGAAGAAGTGGTTGGCCCGGCTGGCCCGACCACTGCCACGCGGATGGACAAGTTCACCCGTCAGATCCTCGAGCAAACCGGCCTGCTGGGCATGATCGGTAAATCCGAGCGTGGCCCGACCGCCATCGACGCGATCAAGGACCACAAAGCCGTTTACCTGATGGCAGTGGGCGGCGCGGCTTACCTGGTGGCGCAAGCGATCAAGAAGTCTCGCGTGGTCGCGTTCGCCGAACTGGGTATGGAAGCGATCTACGAGTTCGACGTCAAAGACATGCCTGTGACTGTTGCGGTCGACAGCAAAGGCGAGTCGGTACACATCACCGGTCCTGCCATCTGGCAGAAAAAGATCAGTGAAAGTTTGGCGGTGGAAGTGCAGTAAGCGCTTCGACTGACCATCAAAAAAGGCGACAGGGGGAATCCTCTGTCGCCTTTTTATTGCCCACTCATACCCCCTGTAGGAGCGAAGCTTGCTCGCGAAGGACGGGAACGATTACGCGTTTATCCTGATTAAACAGGTTGTTCTTAAGTCCTTCGCGAGCAAGCTTCGCTCCTACAACGGCAGGCGCTTCTGTTATGGTGCGCCCCACCGTCTCTACTGTGTAATGCCCGGCATGTCTGAGTTTTCTCGCCCCCTGCGCCTGACGCTATACACCTTTTTAATCCTCGCCGGTGCAGCCCTTGCCGCCACGCTGGCGATGCGTCACGCCGAGCGTCAGGCTCTGGTCGAAGACGCCGCCCGCGCCAATCAGCAATTGGCACTGTACGCCACGTCCCTGCATACCCTGATCGAGCGCTACCGTGCCCTGCCCTCGGTACTGGCGCTGGACCCGCAATTGCGTGACGCGCTCAAAGGGCCGGTAAGCCTCGAGCAACAGGATGTGCTGAACCGAAAACTGGAAAAAATCAACGGTGCCGCCGAATCCTCCACCCTGGAATTGCTCGATCGCACCGGCCTCGCCGTGGCAGCGAGCAACTGGCGTTTGCCCAGCAGTTACGTCGGACACAACTACGGCTTTCGTCCCTACTTCAACCAGACCCGCACCCAAGGCACCGGACGCTTCTATGCCGTGGGGTGACCAGCGGCATTCCGGGTTATTTCCTGTCCAGCGCCGTAACCAACGACGATGGGCAGTTTCTCGGCGCCATGGTGGTGAAGCTGGAGTTTCCCGAACTGGAACGCGAATGGCGCCAGGGCAACGACACGCTGCTGGTCAGCGACGCCCGCGAGATCATCTTCATCGCCAACCAGCCGGGCTGGCGTTACCGCCACTTGAAACCGCTGAGCGACAGCGATCACGTCGAACTCAAGACCACCCGCCAATACGACAAGCAGCCGCTGACACCGCTTGAATACCAATCGCTGCGCCACTTCGACGACAACAGTGAACTGGCACGGGTCAATGGTCCGGACGGCAATGCCGACTACCTGTGGGAATCCTTGCCGCTGGCCGCCGAAGGCTGGACCTTGCACCTGCTGCGCCGCCCCCAGGTCGCCTTCGAAGACAGCCGCAACGCCGCACTCGCGGCAGCCGGATTGTGGCTGACCCTGGTGTTCCTGTTGCTGTTTCTCAACCAGCGCTGGCGTCTGGCCAAACTGCGCCAGCGCAGTCGCGAGGAGCTTGAACAACTGGTGGAAGAACGCACCCGCGACCTGCGCACTGCCCAGGACGGTCTGGTGCAATCGGCCAAACTCGCCGCCCTCGGCCAGATGTCGGCAGCGCTGGCCCACGAGATCAATCAGCCGCTGACTGCGCAGCGCATGCAGCTTGCTACTTTGAGGCTACTGCTCGATCACGGCCGGGTCGATGACGCCTACAAGGCGCTTAAACCGGTGGACGAGATGCTGACCCGCATGGCCGCCCTCACCGGTCACCTCAAAACCTTCGCCCGCAAAAGCCCCAGCGGCTTGCGCGAACGCCTGGACCTCACGGCGGTGGTAGACCAGTCGCTGCAACTGCTCGACACACGATTGCGCGACGAACAGGTCAGCACCGTGCTGCACCTGACGCGCCCGGCCTGGGTGCGCGGCGATGCGATTCGGCTGGAGCAGGTGCTGATCAATCTGTTGCGCAACGCGCTGGATGCAATGCAGGACAAACCCTGCAGGCGCCTGGAAGTCCGCCTGCAAGCCGACGAACAATTGTGGCGATTGAGCGTCATCGATAACGGCAGCGGTATCGCAGAGGAAAATCTGCCCAAGTTGTTCGATCCGTTTTTCACCACCAAACCGGTGGGCGATGGCCTGGGGATCGGCCTGGCGGTTTCTTTCGCTATCGTTCACGAATCCGGCGGTCGCCTGACGGCCGACAATCACGCCAATGGCGCGGTGTTTACCCTCACCCTGCCCATCGATCTGGAGGCCCATGGCTCATGCTCAACTCAGTGATGGTGGTCGACGACGAAAGCAGCATCCGCAGTGCCGTCGAACAATGGCTGAGCCTGTCGGGTTTCGAGGTGCAGTTGTTCAGCCGTGCCGACGAGTGTCTGGCGCAACTGCCGAAGCATTTTGCCGGAGTGATTCTCAGCGATGTGCGCATGCCCGGCATGACGGGGCTGGAATTGTTGGCTGAGGTGCAACGGCGCGATGCCGACCTGCCGGTGATCCTGCTGACCGGCCACGGCGACGTACCCATGGCCGTCGATGCAATGCGCGATGGCGCCTACGATTTTCTGGAAAAGCCCTTCAGCCCCGAAACCCTGCTCGGCAGCCTGCGCCGCGCCCTGGACAAGCGCCGGCTGGTCCTGGAAAACCGCGCTTTGCATGAACAGGCTGATCATCGCGCCAAACTCGATGCCACGCTGCTCGGCGTATCCCGTGGCTTGCAGACCCTACGCGGGCAAGTGCTGGACCTGGCAGCGCTGCCGGTCAACGTGCTGATCCGCGGCGAAACCGGCAGCGGCAAGGAGCTGGTTGCCCGTTGCCTGCACGACTTCGGGCCGCGCGCCGACAAACCCTTCGTCGCGTTGAACTGCGCGGCCATCCCCGAGCAACTGTTTGAAGCCGAGTTGTTCGGCCACGAAAGCGGCGCGTTCACAGGCGCCCAGGGCAAGCGCATCGGCAAGCTTGAATACGCCGATGGCGGTACGTTGTTTCTCGATGAAATCGAAAGCATGCCCCTGGCGCAGCAGGTGAAATTGCTGCGGGTGTTGCAAGAGCAGAAGTTGGAACGCCTGGGTTCGAACCAGAGCATCCGCGTGGATTTGCGCATCATCGCCGCGACCAAACCGGACCTGCTCGACGAAGCGCGGGCCGGGCGTTTTCGCGAAGACCTGGCCTATCGCTTGAACGTGGCCGAGTTGCGTCTGCCACCGTTGCGCGACCGCCGCGAAGACATTCCACTGTTGTACGAATCGTTTGCTCGTCATGCCGCCGAACGTCTGGGTCGCGCCTCTTCACCATTGAGCGGGCCGCAGTTGAGCCATCTGTTGAGCCACGACTGGCCGGGCAATGTGCGAGAACTGGCGAACGTGGCCGAGCGCCAGGTTCTGGGGCTTGGCGAGCCAGTACCAGCGGGCATCGAACCCGGGCAGTCACTGGCGGCGCAACAGGAAGCCTTTGAAGCACAGTGCCTGCGCGCAGCGTTGACGCGGCACAAGGGTGATGTCAAAGCCGTGCTTGAGGAGCTGCAACTGCCGCGTCGCACATTCAATGAAAAGATGCAGCGGCATGGGCTCACCAGGGAGATGTTCTTCTGACCCGGTTCGCCACCGTCCCGTAGGAGCGAGGCTTGCCCGCGAAGAAGTCACCGGGGTGTATCTGCCCAACCGCGTTATCGTTTTTCGCGGGCAAGCCTCGCTCCTACAGGAATCACCCGGTGCGCGGAAATCCGCTAGCTACCCAACAGGCAATAAGCGGATTTCCGCTCAACAACTCTTAAACACCCCTCTAAACCAACCCTCTTCCTCTTGGCACAGCTCCTGCTATAGCCCCTGCAGGCTGCGTTTAAACGCGCTCCACAAAAACAATTAAACGAAGGATCCTTCAATGGATAACTCCAACGCCCTGCCCCTTGGGTCGGCTGCCGCGACCGCCAAACCAAGAACCACCGCCAGCCGTATCAAATCGATCTTCAGCGGCTCCGTCGGCAACATGGTCGAGTGGTATGACTGGTACGTCTATGCCGCCTTCTCCCTGTATTTTGCCAAGGCCTTTTTTCCCGCCGGGTCTTCCACCGCACAACTGATGAATACCGCCGCAATCTTCGCCGTGGGCTTTTTGATGCGCCCTATCGGTGGCTGGCTGATGGGCTTGTACGCCGATAAGGTCGGGCGCAAAAAAGCGCTAATGGCCTCGGTGTACCTGATGTGCTTTGGCTCGCTGCTGATCGCGCTGAGCCCCGGTTACGAAACCATTGGCATCGGTGCGCCGATCCTGCTGGTGTTCGCCCGCCTGCTGCAAGGCCTGTCGGTCGGTGGCGAGTACGGCACCTCCGCGACGTACCTCAGCGAGATGGCGACCAAGGAACGTCGGGGTTTCTACTCCAGCTTCCAGTACGTGACCTTGATCTCCGGCCAGCTCATCGCGCTGGCGGTACTGATCGTGCTGCAACAAACACTAACCACTGAACAGCTGTATGCCTGGGGCTGGCGCATCCCGTTCGCCATCGGCGCGCTGTGTGCCGTGGTCGCGCTTTACCTGCGTCGCGGCATGGAAGAAACCGAGTCGTTCACCAAGAAGGAAAAGGCCAAGGAAAGCGCGATGCGCACCTTGATGCGTCATCCGAAGGAACTGATGACCGTGGTCGGCCTGACCATGGGCGGTACCCTGGCGTTCTACACCTACACCACCTACATGCAGAAATACCTGGTGAACACCGTCGGCATGAGCATTTCCGACTCCACCACCATCTCTGCCGCCACGCTGTTCCTGTTCATGTGCCTGCAACCGATCATCGGCGGTCTGTCGGACAAGATCGGCCGACGTCCGATCCTGATCGCCTTCGGCGTGCTGGGTACGATTTTCACCGTGCCGATCCTGATGACCCTGCACACCATCCAGTCCTGGTGGGGCGCGTTCTTCCTGATCATGGCGGCGCTGATCATCGTCAGCGGCTACACCTCGATCAACGCGGTGGTCAAAGCCGAACTGTTCCCCACCGAAATCCGCGCCCTGGGCGTTGGCCTGCCCTACGCGCTGACCGTGTCGATCTTCGGTGGTACCGCCGAATACATCGCGCTGTGGTTCAAGAGCATCGGCATGGAAACCGGCTACTACTGGTATGTCACCGCGTGCATCGCCGTGTCGTTGCTGGTGTACATCACCATGAAAGACACCCGTAAGCATTCGCGGATTGTTACTGACTGACAGGCACATCGAGGTCGGTTGTACCGGCCTCTTCGCGGGCAAGCCTCGCTCCTACAGGATTGAGTTGATCACAAAATATGTGAATGCCATCAAACCTGTAGGAGCGAGGCTTGCCCGCGAAGGCCGCAACTCGGTATCAAATCAATTCGGCAGTCGCCTGTTTCCCATACCTGTTCTGTGCGTAAGAAGCCCCCGCAATCAACACCACCAGAATCCCTGCCAATACCAGCGACGATCCAATGGTGCCGAAATCCAGGCCGCCCTTTTCATGAGGCTTGGTCAGGAAATCCCCCAGCGTCGCGCCGAATGGTCGAGTGAGCACAAACGCCACCCAGAACAACAGCACCGACGAAATCTTCGTGAAGTATTTGAGCAACACCACCAGCGCAATGGTCGACCCGATCAACAGCGCGCCACCGGCAAAGCCAAGCCCCGAATCATCAGCCAGATAATCGCCGAGTGCGGTGCCCAGGGTGTTGGAAAACAAAATCGCCATCCAGTAGAACATCTCGCCACGGAAGGTCTGGACCTTGGTCACGTTCAACGAATCCCCGCTGAGGCGCCAAGCGGCAAAAATCCCTATCAAAATCGCAATCAGGATCATCGAACCCGTGGCGTAGCCCAGTCCGAGGGTACGGTCCATGAAGTCGGACATGGTGGTGCCCGCCGTGCTGGTCGACAGGATCACGATCCAGTACAGCACCGGCTTGTAGGTTTTCGACATCAGTTGCGTGACTAATGTCAGAACAAAGACGCTGATCAAAATCAACGAACTGACGGCGTAACCGACGTTGAGGGTCATCGATAGCAAATCACCGGCAGTTTCCCCCAGAGTCGTCGCACAGATTTTCATCACCCAGAACGCCAAGGTGATTTGAGGCAATTTATTCATCGGGATACAGCTCCAGTATTCATGACGACCATTTCTCAGGGTTAAAGCGCGGTGCGCAGACTGGAGGCAGGGCGGTGAAAATTGGGTAAGCGCTTTATGAAAAATCTGTCACACAAGCGCGGGCAAGCCTCGCTCTTACAGGGGGTTCCATTGACTGGAAAAATAATGCCTGTCCTTGCACTATGGCTCTCCTCCGATTGAAGCCTTCAGGAACACTGGCCCATGCCCGACGACATCCACTACTACGAACCCGCCAACGGCCACGGCCTGCCCCACGATCCGTTCAACGCGATCGTCGGCCCGCGCCCCATTGGCTGGATCTCTTCACAGGATGCCAACGGTCGCTTGAACCTGGCGCCTTACAGCTTCTTCAACGCCTTCAACTACATCCCGCCGATCATTGGTTTTTCCACCGTTGGGCGTAAAGACAGCCTGAACAACATTGAACAGACCGGCGAGTTCGCCTGGAACCTGGCCACACGGCCATTGGCCGGGCAGATGAACCAGAGCAGCGCCATGGTCGGGGCAGAGGTGGACGAATTCGAGCTGTCCGGACTGACCCCGGTTGCCTCGAAAATCATTCAGGTGCCACGGGTCGCCGAAAGCCCGGTGTCCTTCGAGTGCAAGGTCACGCAGATCATTCAGTTGCAGCGCGCGGACGGGAATGTAGTGCCAAGCTGGCTGATCCTCGGCGAAGTGGTCGCCGTGCATATCGCCAAGTGGCTGTTGAAGGATGGGGTGTACGACACCGCCGCGGCAGAACCGATTCTGCGCGGCGGCGGGCCGGCGGATTATTTCCAGCTGGGGCCTGAGGCGTTGTTCAAGATGTATCGCCCGGGGGCGAAAAAGTAGCTACCAGACCAGCTCGCCGTCTTCGCTGACGCCTTTGAGGCGTGTCAGCTCCAATGCGGCGGCTTCGTCCGCTTCTGTGGCGGTCTTGAAGGTCTGCTCTTCCAGCAACTTATTGAAACGAGGCGCACCCGAGCCGCCGATGGCTTTGGTGGCGATTGCCGCGTAATACCCGCCTTCGCGGGGGACTACGGCCGATACTGCTTCGAAGGTTTCAAAGGCTTTGCGTGCCATGTCGCGCATCCTGGCTGATTGAGAATGCTGCATTAAACCCTCAACCAGCCAGTTTGTGTACCGCTGCCCCGGACTGTCTAAGGGCCTGCGCCGCCGATACTTCCTTGAAGGTATGAAAATCCAGGCTGTTGACCACCAGTTCCTGCACCAGCTCGGCAAAAACCTCCATGGACGGGGTATTGAAGTACGCGGTCATGGCCTGTTGATTGACCCA
Organism: Pseudomonas sp. ERMR1:02; assembly: GCF_002277815.1. GTDB lineage: Bacteria > Pseudomonadota > Gammaproteobacteria > Pseudomonadales > Pseudomonadaceae > Aquipseudomonas. The sequence continues at coordinate 157,153 of NZ_NKJI01000003.1, read as the reverse complement.
GAAGCCGGACACCAGCCACAGCTGCGGATCGCATTGTGAATGCTGCAAGGCAAAATTCAGGCAGCCTGGCGCGGAGCGGGACGGCTCGATCAGCGCGCTCAGGCGCATACCCAGCTCTTGCGAACGTCCGGCGCGTGCCCGAACAAAGGCCATATGACTGACGGGGATCTGCTTTGACATGTTCAACCCTCCCGGGGAGTCGCGTGGCAGCCATGGACGGGCTGCGACAGGATCAAAGGTTAAAGGCCGATGCGCGTGTGTCGTTAGTCGATTCCTGCCGGTGCGTTGCACAATCCTGCGAAACTGCACAGGCAGCCTGTAACAGTGTGTAAAACAATGTCACGGTTCTGCCATACGAGGTTTGTGTAGGCGCTGCCCACCTGCACGCTGATCATGAGCTGGCATATGAGCGACCCCGTGCAGAATCAGGCAAGCATTTGACAGAATGTGTCTACCGCTGCGGCTTGCACAAACATATGCTCTGCCCCATCACTCCTGCCCTGCCGAGGATGCCTTGCATGTCGTCGCTCGATCACTTTCCACACCAGCAGCCAGACCCGCTGGATGCCGAGATGGAAAAACAACGTGCAGAGCTGGCAGCGATCATTCGTCGCAACACCGCCGAAGATGGCAATTATGCTACCGCTGTCGACTCGCTGTTCATGTCGCGCCACAGCCAGAACCACGACTTCGCCCCGGTTCTCGCGCAACCGGCGCTGTGCATCATGGCCCAGGGGCGCAAGGAAGTTCGGCTGGCTGACGAGTACTTCAATTACGATCCGCTGAATTACCTGGTGGTTTCGGTCTCGATGCCGCTCAGCGGGCGGGTTGTGAACGTCTCGGCCGAAGAACCGATCCTGGCGGTGCGGCTGGATATCGACCCGGCAGAAATCACCGCGTTGATCGCCGACGCCGGCCCCATGGGCGTGCCTTCTCGGCCGACCGGGCGCGGGCTGTATGTGGAGCGTCTCGATACCGCGATGCTCGATGCAGTACTGCGCCTGACGCGGTTGCTCGATACACCGAAAGACATCGCCATGCTCGCGCCACTGATTCGGCGGGAAATTCTCTATCGGCTGCTACGCAGTCAGCAGGGCCATCGGCTCTACGAAATCGCCATTGCCAACAGTCAGAGCCATCGCATCAGCCAGGCAATCAAATGGCTCAACGGCAATTTTGAGCAACCGCTGCGCATCGATGATCTGGCGAAGGAAGTGAACCTGAGCGTGTCGACATTGCATCACCGCTTCAAGGCGATGACGGCGATGAGCCCCTTGCAGTATCAGAAGCAACTGCGCCTGCAGGAAGCGCGGCGCTTGATGTTGGCCGAAGGGCTGGAAGCCTCGGCGGCGGGGTATCGGGTCGGGTATGAAAGCCCTTCGCAATTCAGCCGGGAGTACAGCCGGCTGTTCGGGGCTCCGCCTTTGAGGGATTTGGCGCGGTTGCGGTTGTCGGTGTAGTCGGATTCACACACCCTGTAGGAGCGAGGCTTGCCCGCGAAGAAGTCAACGCGGTGAACCTGACAAACCGCGTTATCGTTCTTCGCGGGCAAGCCTCGCTCCTACAGGGACTGTGTCCTGTCACGCTCCAAGTACGCGGCAAGCCTCCGCCGGCAACGTCACCGACACCGGATGCCCGATGCTCAAGCCAATCCCCTGACACGGCGTGCTCAACGCGGTAAACGAAACGCCAGAACACTCCACTGTCGTTTCGATGGTCGCGCCGATATCGCGCACGAACGTCACTTTGCCCAGCAAGCGGTTGCCCGCTGTCGCCTGTGCCGGCGACAGTTGCAGGTCTTCAGGGCGAATCAGCATCTTCACCTTCTCCCCCACCACAATGCTGCTGCAGATCGGCACTTGCAGCGCATCGCCACCCGGCAGGCTGACCTTGCCGTTGCCCAGCGCCGTGGCCGGGAAGATGTTGCCGGAGCCGATGAAGTCGGCGACGAACTCGTTGGCCGGATGCCGATAAATCTCGATCGGCGTGCCGACCTGTTGCACCCGGTGCTCACCCAATACCACGACGATGTCGGCCATGGTCATGGCCTCGCGCTGGTCGTGGGTCACCATGATGGTGGTGATGTTCAGGCGCTGTTGCAGCTGACGGATTTCCACCTGCATCGACTCGCGCAGTTTGGCGTCCAACGCCGACAGCGGTTCATCCAGCAGGAGGATTTTCGGGTGGTTGGCAATCGCCCGGGCAATCGCAACGCGCTGACGTTGGCCGCCGGAGAGTTTGGCCACCGGGCGATCAATCATCGGTTGCAGTTGAATCAGTTCCAGCAACTCCACCACCCGCGCCTGCTGGTCAGCCTTGCTGACCCCGCGCAGTTTCAGCGGATAGGCGATGTTCTCCCCCACGGTCATGTGCGGGAACAGTGCCAGAGACTGAAAGACCATGCCGAAATTGCGCAGATGCGCCGGGGTGTGGCCGATGTCCTCACCATCCAGGCGAATCTCGCCGCCGCTTAGGGTTTCAAGCCCGGCGATCATCCGCAGCAAGGTGGTTTTGCCACAGCCCGAGGGCCCCAGGAAACACACCAGTTTGCCTTCGGGCAAATGCAGGTTCACATCCTTTACCGCGCAGGCCGAGCCGTAATATTTCTCGACGTTTTCCAGAATCAGACCAGACATAAGAACCACCTCAAGAAATCAGAACGAAACGCCACCTTCACCGACCAACTTTTCAAGTGCCCAAATGAGCACAAAGTCGATCAGCACGATCAGCACGGCAAACGAAAATACGGTTGGGTCGAGCGAAGACACGGTGCGGCTGTACATCCAGATCGGCACGGTCATGACGTCGATGGTGTAGAGGAAATAGGTCACGGTGAATTCGTTGAACGAGACGATGAACGCCAGCAGCATGCCCGCCAGAATCCCCGACTTCATCAACGGCACTACCACGTCGACAATCGCCCGCAGCGGTGAGGCACCGAGCATTTGCGCGGCCTCTTCAACTTCGCTGCCGATGGACAGCATGGCCGCCGTGCAGTTTTTAACCACGAACGGCAGGGCGAGGATCACATGGGCGATCACCAGCCGCGAAGTGGTCATCTGGAACGGCAGGCTGTCAAACACGAGCAACAACGCCAGCCCCAGCACCACCATCGGGAACACCAGCGGCAGCGACATCAGTTGCAGCGCCACGGCTTTGCCACGGAACTCGCAACGGGTCAACGCGTAAGCCGCCGGCACCGCGATGATCGTGGCGAAGATCATGGTCAGGCACGCCACCATCAGGCTGGTGGTCATGGCTTTGCCCAAGCTCAGCACATCGCTGGCGTCCGGCGACACGAAGGTGTGCCATGCGGCCTTGTACCACTGCAGGCTGTAGCTGCTCGGCGGGAAGTCGAGGTTCGATGCGCCACTGAAGGACATGACGATCATGGTCAGGATCGGCAGCACTGCCAGCAGCAGGATGAAGCCCGAGAGGATGCCGGCGAACTTGCCGGTTTCACCCGGCAACAGCGAGTGGCGCTTCTTGGTCAGGGAACTCATTGCGAAGCCTCCAGCATGCGCCGACGACGGCCTGTGATGTATTCGGACAACGTCATGATTGCCAGCGTGGTTACGATCAGCACTACCCCGGCAGCGGACGCGGCGGGCCAGTTCATCAGCGGGGCGATCTGGTCATGCACCATCACCGCCAGCATCGGCACGCGTCGGCCACCGAGCAGCAACGGCACCACAAAACTGCTGGCGTTGTAGGCGAACACCAAAGTCGCACCGGTGATGATCCCCGGCAGGCTCATGGGCAGCACCACCTGGCGGAACACCTGAAAGCGACTGGCGCCGAGGGTGGCGGCCGCTTCTTCGTAACTGCGGGCTACGCCGCGCATGGCGCTGGCAATCGGCAGCACGGCCAGCGGGAAGGCGGTTTGCACCAGGCCCATCAATACGCCGTTCTGGTTGTACAGCAGCATGATCGGACGCTTGATCAGGCCCAGGCCCATTAGCGTCTGGTTGAGCATTCCGCCCGGGCCGAGAATCACCAGCCAGCCATAGCTTTGCAGCAGCAGGTTGACCAGCAACGGCAACAGCACCGCGGCGAGGAAAATGCGTCGCACGAACGGTGAAGTCAGGCGCGACATGGTGTAGGCCACCGGGATCGCCAGCACCACCGCGATCACCGCACTGATCAGCGCCAGACGCAGGGTCAGCAGCAAGGATTTGAGGTAGTACGGTTCCAGCAACTGGGCGTAACTGGCCAGGCTGAACCCGGACCATTCCGCGCCTTTGGTGCCCACGCTCATGCGCAGCACCAGCAGACTGGCGGCAATCAGCACGCCCAGAAACAGCATCGACGGCGAGAGGAAAAACCAGGCGCGCGCCGTAGGCGAAACACCCCGATTGGCGCGCACGGGGGCGGCACTCACCGGATGGGTCAGAGGTTGGTGTTCCATAGCAAGGGTCTCGTCAATGGAAAGCAGCTGACAAACACAGATCTTCAGACCACCCCGGCCCCTTGTAGGAGTGAGCCTGCTCGCGATAGCGGTCTATCAGCTGACATTGATGGTGAATGTCAGCGCGCGATCGCGAGCAGGCTCACTCCTACAGGGGATCTTCAGTGGTCGAAGATCAGGAAGAAAAGATTTCCGTGTAACGACGAATCCATTGGTCATGCACGGTGGCCAGGAAGGCGTTGTCGTGCATGATCGCCTTCTCGGCAATCTGCTCCGGCGTGAGGATGTACGGGCTCTTGCGCGCTTCGGCGGAGATGATCGCCTTGGCGTTGACCGGACCGTTGTAGATGTCTTCGGCCATCTTGCCCTGCACCAACGGGTCCAGAGAGTGGTTGATGAAGGCATAGGCCAGGTCGGTATCGCCCGGACGGTTCTTCGGCATCACCGACTGCATCAGGTCGGTGTAGAAACCTTCCTTCATGCCAAATGTGGCGCTCAGACCGTAGTTCGGATCGCGGATCTGTTTCGGGAAGAATGCCGGTGCGTAGAGGCCGCCCATGTCCAGGGAGCCGGTGCGGAACAGCTCGGCGATCTGGTTCGGGTTTTCGCCCAGGGTCACCACGCGGTCCTTGAGCTCGGCGAGCTTCTTGAAGCCCGGTTCGATGTTGTGCTCGTCACCACCGGCCAGTTTGGCGGCGATGATGATCAAGTCCATGGCCTCGGTCCAGTTCGGCGGCGGCAGGAAGATGTTCGGCGCCAGCTCGGCGTCCCACAGGGAAGCGTAACTGGTTGGCGCTTCTTCAGGGTGCGGGTGCTGTAAACCAGGCTGTTGCACCAGAGCAGGTAACCGATACCGTGGCCATTGGCGCCGGTGCGGTATTTCTCCGGTACGTCGACCAGGTTGGGAATGCGGTTGAGGTCGGGTTTTTCCAGCAGATTAGCGGCGGCCAGACCTTCGGCGCCGACGCCTGCCAGGGTGATGACGTCGTACTGCGGACGATCACCGCCGGCCTTGAGTTTGGCGACCATCTCCGAGGTACTGCCGGTGCGGTCGGCGATAACCTTGCAGCCATACTTGTCTTCGAACGTCGCGGCGATGTTGCGCAATGCCGCAAGGCCCGTGTCATCGGACCAGGTCAACAGACGCAGGGTCTTGCCTTGAAAACGGGTGTCGCTGGCATTGGCCTTGATGAACGGCATGCTCATGGCCGCTGCGGCAACCGAGGCTACGCCCACGGTTTTGATGAATTGACGTCTGTTCAGATCGTGCTCGCCCATTACGGACTCCCTTTGTTTTTGTAGATTATGAGGTTGGTCGCAACCGTTGCATCCGCGCGGCCAGATCTGCTTAAAGTCCCATATTTACGGGGCGTTAGCTGAGCCGACGGGTTCATCCTGAGGTCGTGCAAACACCTGACTATCGAAAAAAATTCATTGAAGCCATGACGCCAGCGCATGCCTCCTGTAGGAGCGAGCTTGCTCGCGATGGACGCATGGGCGACGCGGGCTGCCTGATGCCCCGCGTTATCGTTAACGTCCATCGCGAGCAAGCTCGCTCCTACAGTTAGAGGGGGCAGACGGCGCGAATCACGTGTTTGATTTCCTGGAAAGCCTGCAAGCCCCACGGTCCCAATTCGCGACCGATGCTGCTCTGTTTGTAGCCACCCCAGGCGGTCTGCGGGAAGATCACCTGCGGCGCGTTGATCCACACTAGCCCCGCCTGCAAAGCGTTGGCGACGCGATCAGCCGCTTCGGCATTACGCGTGACGACGCTGGCGACCAGACCGAACTGGCTGTCGTTGGCCAGGGCAATCGCTTCGGCTTCAGAGGCGAAACTGCGCACGCAGATCACCGGGCCGAAAATCTCTTCACACCACAGCGCACTATCGAGGGGCACCTCGGTGAAAATCGTCGGCTGCAAAAAATATCCGCGCGGCAGGTCCGCTGGACGATTGCCGCCGCAAATCAGCTTGGCGCCGGCACTCAAACCGCGATCGATGTGGCCAAGCACGCGCTGGTATTGCGCCTGATTGACCAGCGCGCCCATTTCCACGTTCGGGTCGAACGGGTCGGCCACACGAATCGCTTCGGCGCGGGCCTTCAAACGAATCAGGAATTCATCGGCCAGTTCATCGGCGACCAGCACGCGGCTCGTGGCGGAGCACATTTGCCCGGCGTTGAAGAAACCACCACCGCAAGCCACTTCAACCGCCAGCTCGATATCGGCATCGGCCAACACCAGCAGCGAAGATTTGCCGCCCAGTTCCAGGCTCACGCCTTTCACGGTTTCCGCCGCGCGTTGCATGACCTGCACGCCTACAGCGTTGCTGCCGGTGAAGGAAATTTTGGCGATTCGCGGGTCCGCCGACAGCGGCGCGCCAACGGCCAGGCCAGTGCCGCAAACCACGTTAAACACACCGGCAGGCAAGCCTGCATCAGCAATGATCGTCGCCAGTTGCAGTTCCGGCAGCGGCGTCACTTCCGACGGTTTGAGCACCACGCAGCAACCAGCGGCCAGGGCCGGGGCGAGCTTCCATGCGGTGGTGACCATCGGGAAATTCCACGGCACGATCAGGCCAACCACACCACAAGGTTCGCGGCGCAGGCGTGCGCTGAAGTCATCGCTCGGCAACTCGACGACGCTGTCCTGTTTCGCGTCCAACCCTTCGGCCAGACCCGCGTAATACTCGAAGGTGGCGATCACGTCATCGACATCGATGGCCGCTTCGAACTGTGGCTTGCCGTTGTTGCTCGACTGCAAATGCATCAACTGGTCACGACCGGCCTGCACGCCCGCGGCGATTTTGCGCAGGATCGCGCCACGCTCGGCACCGCTGGTTTTCGACCAGTCGGCGAAGGCGTTGGTCGCGGCGCTGACGGCTTGATCGACAGCACGTTCGTCACCGCCATTCACGGTGGTCAACAAGGCTTCTGTCGCCGAGTTGATCACGCGTAAATGTTCGCTGCCGGCCGACCATTTACCGTCTATGAACAGACCGTCGATAGTCGTTGGGAAAGTCATTTCGACACCGCCTTGGTCCATGCGGTCTGATCGATTTCGATCAAGGTCGGACCCTGGCGATCAGCGGCCACACGCAAGGCACTGCGCAGTTGCTCGACATCGTTGACCGCTTCGGCGGCGCAGCCCAGGGCCTTGGCGACACCGATGAAATCCGGGGTGTAGATGTCTACGCCCACCGGCTCGATGGCGCGGTTGACCATGTATTTCTTGATCTCTTCGTAACCCTGGTTATTCCACAGCAGCACGATCACCGGAGTGCGCGCTTCAACAGCGCTGGCCAGTTCCGGCAAGGTGAATTGCAAGCCACCGTCGCCAATCAGGCACACCACCGGAGGACGCGCACCGCTTTCAGTGCTGCCGCCGAGCCAGGCGCCAATCGCCGCCGGCAAGGCGTAACCGAGGGTGCCGTAGCCGGTGGACGAGTTGAACCAGCGACGCGGGCGCTCGGGGTTGAATGTCAGGTTGCCGGTGTACACCGGTTGGGTCGAATCGCCGACGAAAACGGCGTCCGGCAATTCGTGCAGAACAGTTTCCAGGAAACGGGTCTGGGCCAGGGTTGGCGTATCCCAGGAAGCGGCCAGTTCTTCACGCAAACGGGCGGCACGCACCTGACCCCAATCGCTGCCACGCTCGGCCAGCGACTTGTGCGACAACGCGCTGAGCAAGGCCTGGGCGGCGTTGCGCGAGTCGGCTACCAGCGCGACGTGCGGTGGGTAGTTGCGCACGGTCTGATCCGGGTCGATGTCGACGCGCAGCAGCTTACCGGGAATCTCGAAACCACCGGCGAAGGTGACGTCGTAGTCGGTCTCGGCCAGTTCGGTGCCGATGGCCAGCACCACGTCGGCCTCGGCGACCAGCGCACGGGTCGCGACCAGGCTCTGGGTCGAACCGATCAGCAACGGGTGGCCGGACTCAAGCATGCCTTTGGCGTTGATGGTCAGGGCCACTGGCGCGTCCAGCAGTTCGGCCAGTTCGGTCAGCTCCGCGGCGGCATCGATGGCACCGCCACCGGCGAGAATCAGCGGACGCTTGGCGCCGGCCAGCAGCTCGGTCATGCGGCTCACGGCGGCCGGTGCAGCACCCGCGCGATCAATATTTACCGGCAGGCTGGTAAGCAGGTCATCGGCTTCTTCAACCAGCACGTCCAACGGAATTTCGATGTGCACAGGACGCGGACGACCCGCCTGAAACAGCGCAAAGGCCCGGGCCAGGACGCCCGGCAATTCGGACGCCGACATCAGGGTGTGGGAGAACGCCGCCACGCCGCCGACCAGCGCGCTCTGGTTCGGCAGCTCGTGCAGCTTGCCGCGACCACCGCCCAACTGGTTGCGGGTTTGTACGCTGGAGATCACCAGCATCGGAATCGAATCGGCGTAAGCCTGGCCCATCGCGGTGGTGATGTTGGTCATGCCAGGGCCGGTGATGATGAAGCACACACCCGGTTTGCCGCTGGTGCGGGCATAGCCGTCGGCCATGAAACCGGCGCCTTGTTCGTGCCGCGGAGTGACATGGTTGATACTCGAACGGGCCAACCCGCGATACAGCTCCACGGTATGAACGCCTGGAATGCCGAACACCTGCTCGACTCCGTAATCTTCGAGTAACTTGACCAATACTTCGCCGCACGTCGCCATGTCATTGCCCTTCTTGTTCGATTGAGACGCCGGGCCTGCGCTGTGTTTATGATGGATTCGCAGGTCCAGGGATGGCCTCATTGGAACGGGCGACACGTAGCCGCAACAATGGATAAAAAGTCATACTAGCCATGTCCTCACGTCATACCTTGGATCCCAATGAAACGACTGCCTCCCCTGCCGGCGCTGCACACTTTTCTGATTACCGCGCAGTGCTGCAACTTCACCCGAGCTGCCGAACAGCTGTTCATCACCCAAGGCGCGGTGAGTCGGCAGATCGCCGGGCTGGAGGAGCATCTGGGTTATGAGCTGTTCATTCGCCAAGCCCGAGGCCTGGACCTCACGGCCGAAGGACGAGAGTGGCTGCCACGGGTGCAGCAGATTTTCGGCTTGATCGACGAGGCGGTGGAGCAGATCGGCGAGAAGCGCGAAACCTTACAACTCAAGGCGCCAACTTGCGTGATGCGCTGGTTGTTGCCCCGGCTGTTGCAGTGGCAAAAAGAACGGCCAGACGTACCAGTGGAACTGACCACCACAGTCAAACATGGCGTGGACTTTCATCGTGAGCAATTCGATGCGGCGGTGATGTACGGCCCGTCGCCGGATAGCTCATTGGCGTCCTGTCACCTGTTCGATGAGCAACTGACGCCGGTGTGTTCCCGACCGATGCTGGAAGGGCCGCTGGCATTGCAGACACCGGCGGATCTGCAACAGCACTTGCTACTGCACCCGACGCGGGATGAGCGCGACTGGAAAGTCTGGCTGGCCTCGGCGGATGTTCACTTAAGCAATGTGAGCAAGGGTCAGCACTTCGAAACCCTGGATCTTGCAATGTCGATGGCGTCTCAGGGAACCGGTGTGGCAATTGGCGATTGGTCGCTGATTGGCGATGACCTGAATGCCGGACGGCTGGTCATGCCCTTCGAATTGAAGGTGAAAACGGGGCTGGCGTATTACCTGGTTTTCCCGGAGAAACCCGCGCCTTCGCCGAAGTTACGTGAGTTGATGGGGTGGCTGGTGGAGCAGGCTCAATCACGCTGACGCCCCCCTCGCTGATCGTTCCCACGCTCTGCGTGGGAATGCAGCCCGGGACGCTCCGCGTCCCAAATCAAAAGCCGAACGCAGAGCGTCCGTTGAGGCATTCCCACGCAGAGCGTGGGAACGATCTGTGTACTCAATACCCGACAGTAAAACGCTGTCGCGAATGCTTCGGCGCTGCCACTTCATCCAGCAGCGCAATCGCAAAATCGGCGAACGTGATCCAGCTGCGACCTTCGCTGCTCACCAGCAAATCATCCTTGCCGATCCGGAATTTTCCCGTGCGCTCGCCTTCGACAAACTCTGCCGATGGCGACAAGAAGGTCCAGTCCAGATCCTGCTCCTGACGCAGGTTTTCAAGAAACAAAGCACCGGCACCCGCTTCGGCTTTGTACTCCTGCGGGAAGCCTGCGCTATCGATGACGCGAGTGCCGTCCGGCAACAACAGCGAACCGGCACCGCCCACCACCAGCAGACGTTGAACCCCGGCCTGCTTTACCGGGCCGATGACAGCGCTGGCTGGCAGCGTCGAAAAATGCGCCGCACTGATCACCACATCATGACCGACGATTGCCGCTTGTAACGCTGCAGCATCCAGCGCATCGACAGCTTTGCTGACCACGCCGGCACGCGGGGTGATCTTCGAGGTGTCACGGGCGATGGCGGTGACGCTGTGACCGCGACGCAGGGCTTCTTCCAGCAGTTGGCTACCGGCACGACCGGTAGCACCGATAATTGCGATTTTGCTCATGAAGTTCTCCAGGGGTTGGGCTGCTTCGATTTCAGTTAAAACGGGTTACCACTTCATCTCGCCCTTGGCGACTTTGGCGCTCAGCTCCAGTGAGCTTTCTTCACCCAGTGTCGGGAAGCGTTTTTTCATCGCGGCGATCAACGCGACAGAGTCCTTGGCCTTGGCGGTTTCTTCGTCGAAGGCCTTGATGTAATCCGCGGTGAACTGCACAGCGGCCAGGGACCGTGCGCTCTCGCCCAGGTAATGACCCGGCACGATGGTGTTCGGTTTCAGGGTTTCGATAGCGTGCAGCGTAGCCAACCATTCGACGTGAGACTGCGGGGTCTGGGTATCGGCCATCCACACGTGGATGTTTTCTGCCACGACCACACCACCGACCACGGCCTTGATCGACGGAATCCACACGAAGCTGCGATCTGGCTGTTTGCCCTCCAGGCCGACCACCTGCAACTTCTGCCCTTCGAGGATCAGGCTGTCGCCCTTGAGCACGTCCGGCACGATGGTTTTGGCCGGTACCTCGGCACCCATCTTCGGTCCCCAGAACGCCAGTTTGCCGGCGACGGTTTGCTTGATGTGATCAACGGTCGGCTGCGAGGCGAGCACTTTGGCCTTGGGGAATGCAGCGGTCAGGGTGTCAAGGCCGAAGTAGTAATCCGGGTCACCGTGGCTGATGTAGATGGTGGTCAGATGCTTGCCGCTGGCGCGGATTTTTTCCACCACCTGCTCGGCTTGGGATTCACCGAATTGCGCGTCCACCAGGATCGCGTCTTTCTCACCGCTGACCAGCACCGAGGTCACCGGAAAAATCGCCTTGTCTCCAGGGTTGTAGACATCCAGCGTCAGCGTCGATGCACTGGCGTGGGCGGCAAAACCGAGGGTGGTGGCCAGGAAAATGCGTTTGAGTGAGGTGAAGCCGATCATTGTTCACACCTTTATCTGAATTTAGAACCCGCCCCCTGTAGGAGCGAGCCTGCTCGCGATGGATGCATGGACGACACGGGCTGTCTGATGTCCCGCGTCATCGTTGACGACCATCGCGAGCAAGCTCGCTCCTACAGAAAGCCAGAAGCACATGGGAGCAGAGCTTAGTTGCCTAAGTCAGTACAAAAAATGCGATGCTGGAACATAGTTTGTTTCTGAAATCGGGCAAATCATGGATCGTCTACAAGCAATGCGAGTGTTCGTCACGGTGGTTGACCTCGGCAGCCAGTCGGCCGCCGCTGATCATCTGGAGCTGTCGCGGCCTGTAGTTTCCCGGTATCTGGCGGAACTGGAGGACTGGGTCGGCGCGCGCCTGATGCACCGCACCACCCGCAAACTGAGCCTGACTGCCGCTGGCAGCGAAACCTTGCCCCGTTGTCGGCAGATGCTTGAGCTGTGCAACGACCTGCAAGCCGCCGTCAGCGAGCCGGATGAGGCACCGCGCGGCCAGCTGCGCATCAGCGTCAGCACCTCGTTCGGTCAGGCGCAACTGGCCGATGCCATGGCGGCGTACGTCAAACGCTACCCCGGCGTCAGCATCGACATGCAGATGCTCGACCGCACAGTGAACCTGGTGGATGAGCGCATCGATCTGGCGATCCGCACCAGCACTGATCTGGACCCCAATTTGATCGCCCGCCGACTGACAGTCTGCCGTTCGGTGATCTGCGCTTCCCCCGCTTACCTGCGCGAGCACCCGACGCCGCAGCGGGTCGAGGAGCTGAGCCAGCACAACTGCCTGACCCACTCCTACTTCGGCAAAAGCCTCTGGCATTTCGAGCAGGACGGCGAGCAGGTTTCAGTGCCGGTGCAAGGCAACATCAGCGCCAACGAAGCCAGCACACTGTTGCGCGCGGCCATGGCCGGTGCCGGGGTGGCGATGCTACCCACTTATCAGGCCGGCGTGCACATCCACAGCGGTGAACTGGTTCGCCTGTTGCCTCGGGCCGAACCACGGCAGATGAACGTGTATGCGGTGTACGCCTCACGCAAACACATGCCGGCGGCGTTGCGCAGCCTGCTGGACTTTCTGGTGGTCAGGTTTCCCGAAGAGCCAGCCTGGGATATCGGCCTGTAACTAACCCCTGTAGGAGCTGGCTCGCCAGCGAAGACGTCATCACATCCAACATTGTGCTGACTGACTGTCCGCTTTCGCCAGCAAGCCGGCTCCTACAGGGGGTTTCAGTGCTCTGGTTTGCTGGCAACTCACTGACGCTGACCTATGCTCAAAGTAATACCGAAGGGTATGCGTTCAGAGGTCAACGCCATGAACATCAAAACAAGAAGATATCTCGCGATTTTCATCACCTGCGCGGTCACGCTCGGGCTGTATGGCGCTGCAGCCTGGCGAGTGGAGCAGTTGCGCAACCTGCCCCGTGATTACGCCAGCTGCAACTTCGAGCGTTGCATTCCCCACAACGCGACCCTCAACGCCCTGCGTTGACGAAGGCCGTTGAAAACGGCCGATCAGGTCTGATTGTCCTGATCGGCCTTCAAGCGGTCGCGAAAGGCTTTGGGCGAAATCCCGACCCGGCGTCGGAACAGGCGCGTGAAGTTGGTCGGATCAGAGAACCCCAACACGTCGGACATTTCATAAATGGTCATGCTGGTATAGGTCAGCAAGCGCTTGGCCTCCAGCAGCTGCCGCTCGTGCATGATCTGCAACGCCGGTTGCCCCGCCAGTTCGCGGCACGTGCCATTGAGGTGGGACACGGAAATGCCCAGTCGATGGGCCAGGTCTTCGACCTTGACGTGCTGACGATAGGTCTCTTCCACCAGTTGAATGAAACCGTTGAGATACTCCCGGGCACGCTGCGGCCGTTGGGTAGCCGAGTGTCGCTGGATCACCTGACGGCTGACCCACACCATGATCACGCTGACCAGCGAATGCATGAGCATTTCCCGCGCCGGTTGGTGGCCTGTGTATTCGGTTTGCAGAGCAGAAAACAGGCTGTTGAGGTACTCACTGTCCTTACCGGCCGGATAACTTTCAGCCTGGGCCAAGGCATTCACCGAGTTACCCAGTTGCGCCTGGAGATGGGCGACCAGTGGCGCCGCCAGGGTCACGACAAATCCTTCGACCTCTTCGGAAAAACGATAGCCATGCACCGATAACGGCGGCATGACCAGAATTGCCGGTTCGCTCAGTTGTGTACGTTTGCCTTCGATTTCAAGCTCTGCCTGACCTTTGAATACGAAGAGCAACTGGCATAAATCGGCGTGGCGGTGAGGTTTGATTTCCCACTGATGTTCGCGGCTGCGTTTGGAAATGGTTTCACAGTGCAGCAAGTCCGGGGTCGGCCAATCCAGGCTTTCACCGTAGAGCTTGAACACCGGAATGGATGGCAGGTCAGGCTTGTTCATCACTTCAATCCAGGCCTCGGAATAGATGACGGGCGATAATCGCACCGATTGGCAGAATGTACAGGTATCGGCTCAGTTTTCACCTTCAATTGACAGACCCGCAAGTGAAAAATGCAAGCACTCGATCCATAAAAATAATTCACCGACCCTGGTCGCGTGGAGCTTGCGAGTCATAAAAACAATGAAAATGCTGAAAACTCAAGTGGCTATTATTGGTGCCGGTCCCTCTGGTCTGTTGCTCGGCCAATTGTTGCACAACGCCGGTATCGACACCCTGATCCTTGAACGTCAGGCGCCGGATTACGTGCTCGGACGCATCCGTGCCGGCGTCCTTGAACAAGGTATGGTAGAGCTGTTGCGCCAGGCTGGCGTGAGTCAGCGCATGGATGCCGAAGGGTTGGTCCATAGCGGCTTCGAACTGGCCCTCGACGGGCGCCAGGTGCACATCGATCTGCAAGCGTTGACCGGCGGCAAAACCGTAATGATCTACGGCCAGACCGAGGTCACCCGCGACCTGATGGCCGCTCGTCGGGAGGTCGGTGCGCAGACGATTTACCAGACGAGTAACGTTGTTCCCCACGGCATGAAAACCGAAGAAACCTTCGTCACCTTCGAGAAGGACGGCGAGTTGTATCGCCTCGATTGCGATTACATTGCCGGCTGCGACGGTTTCCATGGCGTGGCGCGGCAGTCGATTCCCGCCGAGTGCCTGAAGGTGTTCGAGCGGGTCTATCCGTTTGGCTGGCTGGGCATCCTCGCCGACACCCCGCCGGTTCACGAGGAGCTGGTCTACGCTCGCCACGAACGAGGTTTCGCCCTGTGCAGCATGCGTTCGGCGACGCGCACCCGTTATTACCTGCAAGTCCCGGCGGATGAAAAGGTTGAGGATTGGTCTGACCAACGCTTCTGGGATGAACTTAAAACCCGTCTGCCGGTGGCCCTGGCTGAAAAACTGGTGACCGGGCCGTCCATCGAAAAAAGCATCGCGCCGCTGCGCAGTTTCGTGGTCGAACCGATGCAGTACGGGCGAATGTTCCTGGTCGGCGACGCCGCGCACATTGTCCCGCCCACCGGCGCCAAGGGCTTGAACCTGGCAGCGAGCGATGTCAGTACGTTGTTCAATATTCTGCTGAAGGTCTACCGCGAGGGCCGTATCGATTTGCTCGAAAAGTATTCCGAAATCTGCCTGCGCCGGGTGTGGAAAGCCGAACGGTTTTCCTGGTGGATGACCTCGATGCTGCACCGTTTCGAGGAGCACGATGCCTTTAGCCAGCGCATCGCCGAGTCGGAACTGGACTACTTCGTCGACTCCGAAGCGGGTCGAAAAACTATTGCAGAAAATTACGTCGGGCTTCCTTATGAGGCTATCGAATAGCTTCCTACCGACTTACACTGGCGAGCATCCCCGCTCGCCCTTGCCTCTTGCGGGACCCTCATTGCCCGCAGGTTCTCCCGTGACCAATCTCAACCACCCTGAAACGCCCAAACCGGCCATCCGCAGCGTGCTGATCGCCCTGATGCTGGCGATTTTCCTCGGCGCGCTGGACCAGACCATCGTCGCCGTGTCGATGCCGGCCATTTCCGCGCAGTTCAAGGATGTCAGCCTGCTGGCTTGGGTGATTTCCGGTTACATGGTGGCGATGACAGTGGCGGTGCCGATTTACGGCAAACTGGGTGATTTGTACGGGCGGCGCAAGTTGATGCTGTTTGGCATGGGGTTGTTCACCCTGGCGTCAGTGTTCTGCGGCATGGCCCAGAGCATGGAACAACTGGTGCTGGCACGGATAATTCAAGGCATCGGCGCGGGCGGGATGATTTCGGTCAACCAGGCGATCATTGGCGACATCGTGCCGCCGCGCGAGCGTGGTCGCTATCAGGGTTACTTCAGCAGCATGTACGCGGTGGCCAGCGTGGCCGGGCCGGTGCTCGGCGGGTACATGACCGAATACCTGTCCTGGCGCTGGGTGTTCCTGATCAACCTGCCGCTGGGCCTGGGCGCGTGGCTGGTGGCCAATCGCACGCTGGTGGGTCTGCCGATTCCGCAACGCAAACCGGTCATCGATTACCTCGGCACGCTGTTGATGATCATCGGACTGACCGCGCTGCTGCTCGGTATCACTCAGGTCGGCCAGGGACATCCATGGAACAGCCACGAAGTGCTCGGCCTCTTCGCGTGTGCGGTGATGGTGCTGGCAGTGTTTGTCTGGCATGAGCGGCGTGCACGGGAGCCGTTGCTGCCGATGCACCTGTTCGCCAACCGCAACGCCCTGTTGTGCTGGTGCACGATTTTCTTCACCAGTTTCCAGGCCATTTCGTTGATCGTGCTGATGCCGTTGCGCTTCCAGAGCGTCACTGGCGCCGGCGCCGACAGCGCAGCACTGCATCTATTGCCGCTAGCGATGGGTTTGCCGATCGGCGCGTATTTCGCCGGACGCCGCACATCCGTGACCGGGCGCTACAAACCGCAAATTCTCACCGGCGCCATCCTGATGCCGATCTCGATCCTCGGCATGGCGTTCAGCCCGCCCCAGGCCTTTCTGCTGAGCAGCCTGTTCATGTTGCTCAGCGGGATAGCCTCGGGCATGCAATTCCCGACCTCGCTGGTGGGCACGCAGAATTCCGTGGAACAGCGCGACATCGGCGTCGCCACCAGCACCACCAACCTGTTCCGTTCGCTGGGCGGAGCGGTGGGTGTGGCGTTGATGTCGGCGCTGCTGCTGGCGCTGTTGCAGGATTCGAGCTTCGTGCACCTGGCCAGCTCGTCGCTGATCAACGAGGGGCATTCGGGGAATGTCTTGCTGGATGGCCTGAACGCCGCGCCCGGGGATGCACAAAACGCCTTGCGCGCCGAACTGCTGCTGACCTTCCGGCATCTGCTGATGGTCAGCGCGGCGGTGTCGCTGCTGGGGCTGGCGGCGGCGATTGCCATGCCGAACATGTTGTTGCGGGGGCGCGAAGACAAGGTCCGGTAGATAGATCGAGTCGCCACCTTCGCGGGCAAGCCTCGCTCCTACAGGTCTGCGCGATCCACTGTAGGAGCGAGGCTTGCCCGCGAAGGCGTCAGACCAAACACCGAGGACTTCCGACGTTCAGCGTCCCGGCTAATTACTGCCTTGCACGCAGTTGCTGTTGCAGGTTCTGGATCTGCGCCTGAAGGGTGTTGATATTGCGGGTGACCTGACTACGGAAGGCGTCGAATTCCGCAGTATTAGTCGAGCCTTGAGCCGGTGCCGGGCGATTGTCCTGCTGACTTTTGAGGATGACGATCTCCTGTTCCATACGATCGATGGCAGCGTTCGGGTTGCCTTGCTTCTTCAATGCGGTGATGTCGGCGCCGAGGCTTTTTAGCTGGGCGTCAAATTTCTCCGTTTCCGCCGGGGCGTTTTTCAGCGTGGTCAGCTCGCTGTTCAAGGCTTTGATCTGGGCCTGCAATTGAGTGTTGGCGGTCTGTTGCTCGGTGCTCTGAGCGGTGATCTGCGCCATGCGCTTGTCCAGATCGGTGGTTTGCGCGGTCATCTGCGCCAGGCGTTTGTCCAAGTCCGAGGTCTGACCGGCGACACCTTGTTGCTGCTTGCTCTGATCCAGCAGCCTGCCTTCCAGCTGTTTGATTTGCAGCTTCAAGGCTTCGCTGTCGCTGGTGACGTTGGTCTGGCCCGCGACAACTTTGCCGGAAATGTCCTGCAAACGTCCCGCCGCTTCCTCACTGATGCGCGCGAAACTTTCCTGGGTCGCCACCAATTGTTGTTCCATCAGCGAAATCTGCTGAAAGCTCCACCAGGCCAAGCCCGCGAACGCAAAAAACAACGCGCCGACCAGCGCCCACAACGGCCCGGTGCTTGGGCTCTTGACCTTGACCACGGGCGGCGTGCGCGAATGCACGGAAGTACGCTTGGTGGGTACATAGTCATCGTCGTCGAGGCTGTCGACACGCAGGCTGGGTACATTATCGAAGTCGTCGTGGGCATCGTTACGCATGGACATTGAGTCAACCTTTGTGAAACGGTGATGGCTTGATGCGCGAGTATAACCCCCACCGCCGCACCGATTGACCCTCAACCCCGAAGTCGGTTCAGTGTGGGGCTGTTCAGCGAGTATCTTGGGCCTTCCACCAACCGCAGAACTCATCGAGGGCAGTCCACAGACTGACCTTCGGGTCGTAATCCAAATAATGCCGGGCGCGGCTGATGTCCAGGGTGAAATTTTTGTTCATAACCTGCATGCCCAGTCGTGACAGGGTCGGTTCAGGACGACCCGGCCACAACTTGCACACGCCCTCGTTGAGCGCTGCGACGCTGTAGGCCAAACCGTAGGAACGGTAGCGAGTAACTTGTGGAACTTCCATTTTGCGCATCACGTAATTGACCACGTCCCACAACGGAATCGGCGTTCCGTTACTGATGTTGTAGGCCCTGCCCAGGGCTGAACCGTTGGCCAGCAAACTGCTGAGCAACGCTTCATTAAGATTCTGCACGCTGGTGAAGTCGACCTTGTTCAGGCCATTGCCGATGATTGCCAGGCGCCCCTTGTGCTGCATGTTCAGCAGGCGCGGGAAGATGCTCATGTCACCGGCACCTGTGACGAAACGCGGGCGCAGGGCCAGGGTTTCGAGGCCGAATTCCTGAGCACCGAAAACCTTTTGCTCGGCCAGGTATTTGGTCGCGGCGTAGGGATGTTTGAAGCGTTTTGGCACCTGCTCTTCGGTCAAGCCCAAGTGATCGCGGCCATCGAAGTAGATCGACGGCGAGGACAAATGCACCAGGCGCCGGACCCGCTGTTTCAGGCAAGCCTCGACCACGTTTTCGGTGACCTGGACGTTGCCTAGATGAAAGTCCTGATAACGTCCCCACAGGCCGACGGCTCCAGCGCAATGCACCACGGCCTCGAAGTCGGAACACAGCCCGCGCGTAAATTCCGGGTCGCTCAAGTCGCCCTGGACGAACTCGGCGCCACGCCGCACCAGATGCTCGACACCTTCGGCCCGGCGACCGTTGACCCGCACGTCCAGGCCCTGCTCCAGGGCGAAACGCGCAAAGCGTCCGCCGATGAAGCCGCTTGCGCCGGTGACCAGAATTTTCATGTATTGCTCCGAATATTTCGTTTTACGTATTGCGTCAGGTCTTGACGCTACCCGTCAGTCCAACGGCACCAACCATTGCTTCGACGCACGTACCAATTGATCGGTGAGTAAACCCAGCAACTGCCCGCCATTGCGCCAATGATGCCAGTACAGCGGCACGTCAATCGGCTTATCTGGCAAAAGCTCTAGTAAAGTGCCACGTTCCAGTTGCTCGCGAACCTGTAGTTCGGGCACCAACCCCCAGCCGAGTCCGGCTTCGGTGAGACGGATAAAGCCTTCGGACGATGGACACAAGTGGTGTTCGAATCCGCCGTCGACACCGAGGGACGCAAGGTAGCGATGCTGTAGGAAGTCATCCGGGCCGAACACCAGCGCCGGTGTGCGCGCCAACTGATCGGCACGCACACCCTGTGGAAAATGCCGGGCGATGAAGGCCGGGCTGGCCAACGCGCGATAGCGCATCGCCCCCAGCAATACGCTGCGGGCGCCGGCCACCGGTCGCTCACTGGCACACAGGCAGGCCGCCACCTCCCCTGCGCGCATGCGTTTGAGGCCGACGGTCTGGTCTTCCACGATGAGGTCCAGCAGCAAATGCTGGTCCGCGCAAAAATCCCCTACGGCCTGCGCCCACCACGTTGCCAGACTGTCGGCGTTCAGCGCGATACGCAGGCGTTCCGGCAGACCTTCTTCGTCCAGTGCCGGTACCAGAGTCTGCAAATCGCGCTCAAGCAAACGCACCTGCTGCACATGGTTAAGCAAACGCCGGCCGATCTCGGTCGGCGACGGAGGCGTGCCACGCACCAGCACCGGTTGCCCCACCCGCGCTTCGAGCAATTTAATGCGCTGGGAAATCGCCGATTGCGATAAACCCAACACCTGGGCGGCCCGTTCGAAACCCGCCTGCTCGACCACCGCGGCCAAAGCAGAAAGCAATTTATAGTCGAACATCAGTTTTCCTAATGAGCGATCAGCACTATTGGTTTTTCTTATACAGCCTGACACTGGAGAATGACCAGCAAGAACTCTTGAACAGGATTACCCACATGGCTGGCGAAACTTCATTGGCAACGCTGCTGCGCAGCATGAGCCCGCAACTCAACGCTGGCGAATACGTGTTCTGCACCCTGCGCGACGGACAGTTGCCTTCGGGCCTGGAAATCATCGGCAGCTTTCGCGAACAAGAAGGTCTGACGCTCATTCTCGAACGTTCCCACGCCGAACGGGCCGGTTTCAGTTTCGACTACGTCGCGGCCTGGATCACCTTGAATGTGCACTCGGCCCTCGAAGCCGTCGGCCTGACCGCCGCATTCGCCACGGCACTGGGTAAGGCCGGCATCAGCTGCAACGTGATCGCCGGTTACTACCACGACCATTTGTTCGTCGGCCAGGCCGACGCCGAACGCGCCATGCAAGTGCTGCGCGACCTGGCAGCGAACGCGGAGTAGCGACCATGTGGCAAAGCTATGTAAATGGCCTGTTGGTGGCCTTCGGACTGATCATGGCGATCGGAACTCAAAATGCCTTCGTGCTGGCCCAAAGCCTGCGCCGTGAGCACCACTTGCCCGTCGCGGCGCTCTGCGTGGCTTGTGATGCGTTGCTGGTCGCTGCCGGAGTGTTCGGGCTGGCGACGGTGCTGGCGCAGAACCCGACCCTGCTGGCGGTCGCCCGCTGGGGTGGTGCTGTATTTTTGATGTGGTATGGCAGCCAGGCGTTGCGCCGGGCCTTTTCGAAGCAGAGCCTGCAACAGGGTGAAAACCAGACCGTACGTTCGCTGCGAGCAGTAATGCTCAGTGCCCTGGCCGTGACCCTGCTCAATCCGCACGTGTATCTGGACACCGTGTTGTTGATCGGTTCTCTTGGCGCACAACAGACAGAACCCGGCGCCTATGTGGTCGGTGCTGCCAGCGCGTCTTTAATGTGGTTTTTCACCTTGGCGCTCGGTGCCGCATGGCTGGCTCCGTGGCTTGCTCGTCCGAGCACCTGGCGAATCCTCGACCTGCTGGTGGCGGTAATGATGTTCGCTGTAGCGTTCCAACTGATCACTGCCGGCTGATTTATTCCAAACTGCTCTGGAACCTCTATTCCACACAGTTGTTGCGTGGTTATGCCGCACCCCCGGTGCTATGATCCGACCCTGCGCCGCAAAGAGTACAAACTCCCCGGCGCTTGTCTGGCCGCCCGTGATCGGCCTTGCGCTCACCGCAACTGACCTGATTAGGAGAATCA
Organism: Pseudomonas sp. ERMR1:02; assembly: GCF_002277815.1. GTDB lineage: Bacteria > Pseudomonadota > Gammaproteobacteria > Pseudomonadales > Pseudomonadaceae > Aquipseudomonas. The sequence continues at coordinate 135,652 of NZ_NKJI01000003.1, read as the reverse complement.
TCATGGCTTTCGAATTGCCGCCGCTGCCTTACGCACACGATGCCCTGCAGCCGCACATTTCCAAGGAAACCTTGGAATTCCACCACGACAAGCACCACAACACCTACGTCGTGAACCTGAACAACCTGGTGCCAGGCACCGAGTTCGAAGGCAAGACCCTGGAAGAAATCGTCAAGTCTTCTTCGGGCGGTATTTTCAACAACGCCGCTCAGGTCTGGAACCACACTTTCTACTGGAACTGCCTGGCGCCAAACGCTGGCGGTCAACCTACCGGCGCACTGGCTGAAGCCATCAACGCGGCTTTCGGTTCGTTCGACAAGTTCAAGGAAGAGTTCAGCAAGACGTCCATCGGCACCTTCGGTTCCGGTTGGGGCTGGCTGGTGAAAAAAGCTGACGGTTCCCTGGCCCTGGCCAGCACCATCGGCGCCGGCAACCCGCTGACCAACGGCGACACCCCACTGCTGACCTGCGACGTCTGGGAACACGCTTACTACATCGACTACCGTAACCTGCGTCCGAAGTACGTCGAAGCGTTCTGGAACCTGGTCAACTGGAAATTCGTGGCTGAGCAGTTCGAAGGCAAAACCTTCAAAGCTTAAGCTTGATGCCAGTCAAAAAAACCCGGCTTTTGCCGGGTTTTTTTATGGAAGGAAATGAGTGAAGGAACAGTGGTGCTTGTCCGCCGCCTTCGCGAGCAGGCAACCTGAAAACTGCGTGGGAAACTTCTGGTGGTTTCCTACACCGCGCCAACTCGCAAAAACGGAACGCGGAGCGTCCCTGGCGGCATTCCCACGCGGGAGCGTGGGAACGATGGATGGGGGCGTGGCTGTAGATACTCGGTCGGCTGTTAGGCCGTCTTCGCAGGCAAGCCAGCTCCTATGTATGGACTCGCCCCCACTGTCTACCCGCTTTTGAAAAACCGCCGCCCCGTTGCATCTATGTATTAGGCCTATTCGAGGAAGCCGTCTTCGGCTTCTGGCCAAAATTGGAAGAGCTCGTGGTATGCCGATTACAGTCAGGCCTCGAAGGCCAGTAGGAGCTAAGGCATCAATCCACGCCGGTCTTACCTGGGGTCAATTTTTTTCAGCAAAGGGCCGGACAGTTAGTACCTCGGTGGCAGAACTCTGTCGCTCAGTGGCTCATCGTCGCTTGCTGGCCATCACCAGCCTGGCGACGATAAGTCTGGTCATTCTGGAGAAGCACCCAGACGATTCGCAGGTTGCGGTTGGCTAGCCTGACCGCAGCCTCCTTACGACCCAGTCGGCTCATCCAGCGCAACAAGCGGCGGTCATCGGGTTGCTGGGAATCAGGTCGTAGTTGTTGCAGCACCGCATGGGCTCCCTGGATCATCAGGCTGCGTAAATACACATCGCCTCGCTTGGTCATGTCCCCCAGCCGGACCGTTTGCCCGCTGCTGTACTGGTCAGGCACCATGCCAAAGTACGCGGCAAACTTGCGGGCATTGGGAAATCGCTCAGGCTTGGTTTCCTTGGCCACCAGTGCCGTGGCAGTGACTAGGCCGATGCCGCGCACAGTCATCAGTCGCTTCGCCGTCATGTCGGCGTTGGCGGCCACTTCCAGGCGCCCCGTCAGCACGCTGATGCGTTCGCCCAAATGGCGCCACTCGGCCAACAGTTCGTCGATCAGTTCACGCAGCAGGCCCGGCACCGGCTGGGTGGCATCTTCCAGTACCCGCGGAATTTTCTGACTGATCGCCACATCGCCCTGCGCCAAGGCCACGCCGTGCTCGAGCAGCAGGCCGCGCATCTGATTACTCACCGCCGTGCGTCGACGCACATAGCCTTGGCGGGCGCGATGCAACGCCTGCATTGCCAGCGCCGCAACGCTTTTGACCGGCACTGCGCAGATCTTTTCATCGCGACCAGCCCGCAGAATCGCCAGCGCATCGTTGCGATCATTTTTAGGCCCGCTGCGATGTGTGGCCACCAAACCGGCTGGAAGAATCCGCGCCAGATTGCCTTGGTCTTGCAGCTGCCGGGCCCAGGCTTGAGCCCCCGGGCCGGTCTCCATCAGCACCACGACATGAGGCGGCAACTGGCGGAGAAACTCATAAAACGCCTCGCGCGACTTGATCCGCTGCTCGTAGTGCACCTGGCCGAGGACGTCTTCACCGGCGACCTGAAAGACCTGCTTGGCCAGATCGACCGCCACGGTTGTGCAGGCCGACAAATCGGAAGAAGACACGGATTGATCAATCGAAGTATGCTTTTTCATGGACTCGCCCTCGCTGTCGTTGGCTGTTTAGACTGCCACCGTGGCGCATTGACGCCTTGGCTTGGGCGAGTCCATCCAATTACAAGGAATTGGGTACATCTGCTGGAAATTGGTCGGCTGTCAGGCCGCCATCGCGGGCAAGTCGGATCGCCGCCCGCTTGCTCCTACAAGAGCAAAGGCAAAAGCGAATTGGTGTACACCTGCTTCTCACCACTCATCAGGCCGAGCGTTAGCTCGCCTTTAGCTTCTGATCTTGATTCATCCGCCCCTTCGGTAGGCTGAGTGGAGGTGTTCATCCGGGGATTGGCGCGCAGCGCCGTTCGACGCAGTCGAACACGCTGCATGTAGGTGCAGCGAAGCCAACCGGAGGGCAGTGTCCCCGGATGGATACCGGAGCGAAGGAACGCCGAGCCTCAGCGAGGGGCCGGACGCCGGGGCGAGACCTTTGCTTCCTTTGGGCTGGGCCGGCACTCCGGCGTTTGCCAAAGGGAGTCGACCGTCAGGGCGAAACCGTAAGCGGCCGTTACCGCAGGAACGGATATGTACTCGGTCAACAAAAGTCAGGTCGGCTGTCAGGCCGCCTTCGCGGGCAAGCCTCGCTCCTACAGGAAAATCGCGAACCCCCACAAAGCGGGGCCAATTTCCCACGATGAAACCAGCCTTCAGCCCCTTGCCCCAGCGCCACACCCGTCTAACATCAATCACAAGGAAAATATCTCCACATCCCCCTCAAGTTGAAGGACTCGACAACCGACACAGTACTAATCGGACAATTACCCCGGACAACAGCATCTCGGCCAAGCTGCAGGCAAAATCCACCATGGATGATTGTCCCTTTGACTGCCATCACGGGATTGCCAATACTCATGGCAACTTGATGCTACCCGCATGAAACAAGGAATAACCCTTTGAAGCTGGAACTCAAGAACAGCTTGTCGGTGAAGTTACTCCGGGTCGTGCTCCTGTCGGCATTGATCGTCGGCGTGGTCTTGAGCTGCGCACAGATCGTTTTCGACGCCTATAAAACACGCCAGGCCGTCGCCGGCGATGCCCAACGCATCCTGGACATGTTCCGCGACCCCTCGACCCAGGCCGTCTACAGCCTGGACCGGGAAATGGGCATGCAGGTAATCGAAGGCCTGTTCCAGGACGACGCCGTGCGTCAGGCGTCCATCGGCCACCCCAATGAAGCCATGCTCGCGCAAAAATCCCGTGAGTTGCAGCACTCCAATAGTCGCTGGCTGACCGACCTGATCCTCGGCAAGGAACGCACCTTCACCACTCAGTTGGTGGGCCGTGGCCCTTACAGCGAGTATTACGGTGACTTGAGCATCACCCTCGACACCGCCACTTATGGGCAAGGCTTTATTGTCAGCTCGGTGATCATCTTCATTTCCGGCGTCTTGCGTGCCCTGGCGATGGGACTGGTGCTGTACCTGGTCTATCACTGGCTGCTGACCAAACCGCTGTCGCGGATCATCGAGCACCTGACCGAAATCAACCCGGATCGCCCCAGTGAACACAAGATTCCGTTGCTCAAGGGCCACGAGAAAAACGAACTGGGAATCTGGATCAACACTGCCAATCAGTTGCTGGAGTCCATCGAGCGCAACACCCATCTGCGCCACGAAGCGGAAAACAGCCTGTTGCGCATGGCCCAGTACGATTTTTTGACCGGCCTGCCAAATCGCCAGCAATTGCAAACGCAGCTGGACAAGATTCTGCTCGACGCCGGCAAACTGCAACGACGTGTTGCTGTGCTGTGTGTCGGCCTCGATGACTTCAAAGGCATCAACGAACAGTTCAGCTACCAGACCGGCGACCAACTGTTGCTGGCCCTGGCCGACCGCCTGAGGGCACATAGCGGACGACTCGGCGCCCTCGCCCGCCTCGGGGGTGACCAGTTCGCCCTGGTGCAGGCCGACATCGAACAACCCTACGAAGCCGCCGAGCTGGCGCAAAGCATCCTCGATGACCTGGAAGCGGCATTTGCCCTCGATCATCAGGAAATCCGCCTGCGTGCCACCATTGGCATCACCCTGTTCCCGAGGACGGCAACAGCACCGAGAAGTTATTGCAGAAAGCCGAGCAGACCATGACCCTGGCCAAGACTCGCTCGCGTAACCGCTATCAGTTCTATATCGCCAGCGTCGATACCGAGATGCGCCGCCGTCGCGAGCTGGAAAAAGACCTGCGCGATGCCCTGGCCCGCGAGCAGTTCTACCTCGTATACCAGCCACAGATCAGCTACCGCGATCACCGGGTGGTCGGCGTCGAGGCGTTGATTCGCTGGCAGCACCCGGAACATGGGATGGTTCCGCCGGATCTGTTCATCCCGCTGGCCGAGCAGAACGGCACCATCATTGCCATTGGCGAGTGGGTACTGGATCAGGCCTGCAAGCAACTACGCGACTGGCATGATCAGGGCTTTACTGACCTGCGCATGGCGGTGAACCTTTCCACCGTGCAACTGCACCACGCCGAATTGCCAAGGGTGGTCAACAATCTGCTGCAGATATATCGCCTGCCTCCGCGCAGCCTGGAGCTGGAGGTCACCGAGACCGGTCTGATGGAAGACATCAGCACCGCCGCCCAGCACCTGCTCAGCCTGCGTCGCTCCGGCGCACTGATTGCAATTGACGACTTCGGTACGGGCTACTCGTCACTGAGTTATCTGAAAAGCCTGCCGCTGGACAAGATCAAGATCGACAAGAGCTTCGTTCAGGACCTGCTCGATGACGACGACGACGCAACCATCGTTCGCGCCATCATTCAATTGGGCAAGAGCCTGGGCATGCAGGTGATCGCCGAAGGCGTGGAAACAGCCGAACAGGAGGCCTACATCATCTCCGAAGGCTGCCATGAAGGTCAGGGCTACTTCTACAGCAAACCCTGCCGGCACGGGAATTGGGCGCTTATCTGAAACAGGCCCAACGCAGTAACGCAGCCATCTTATAAAAAATCGTTCGTGCCACTGTAGGAGCAAGCTTGCTCGCGATGGGCGTGAACGATAACGCGTGCTGTCTGAATGAAAGCGTCGCCCTCGAATTCTTCGCGAGCAAGCTCGCTCCTACAAAGTGCCACCTGAATAAGAAATATTTCCAAGCACAACCCTTTACACATAATGCGAAAGATTTGCATTATGTGTCACTTTGCGCGCCGTGCGCGCCATACCACCCCTTATCGAAGCAGGATGTTCGCCATGATTCGTATGCCTCTGGCTACCGCCAGTCTGTTGGCCATCGCTATTTCCCTCGCCGGTTGCGGCGAAGGTAAAGACAAAGAAAAAGTTGCCGCACCTACGCCAGCTGCCAGCACCGCTGCGGCCCCGGCTACTCCAGTCGCCGCACCTGCCGCTGCCGGTAAAGTCGATGAAGCCGTCGCCAAAGCCGTAGTCGCGCATTACGCCGACATGGTTTTCGCTGTTTACAGCGATGCCGAATCCACCGCGAAAACCCTGCAAACCGCCGTCGACGCTTTCCTCGCCAAGCCGAACGCAGACACCCTGAAAGCTGCCAAGGCTGCGTGGATCGCTGCGCGCGTTCCTTACCTGCAGAGCGAAGTGTTCCGCTTCGGCAACACCATCATCGACGACTGGGAAGGTCAGTGAACTCCTGGCCACTGGACGAAGGCCTGATCGACTACGTCGACAAATCCTACGAGCACGCGCTGGGTAACCCGGGCGCCACCGCCAACATCATCGCCAATACCGAGATTCAGGTCGGCGAAGATAAGGTCGACGTGAAGGACATCACGCCGGAAAAACTCGCCAGCCTAAACGAGTTGGGTGGTTCCGAGGCCAACGTCGCCACTGGCTACCACGCCATCGAATTCCTGCTCTGGGGCCAGGACCTGAACGGCACCGGCCCTGGCGCCGGCAACCGTCCAGCTTCGGACTACCTGGAAGGCAAAGATGCCACCGGCGGCCACAACGATCGTCGCCGCGCTTACCTGAAAGCCGTGACCCAGCTGCTGGTCAGCGACCTGGAAGAAATGGTCGGTAACTGGAAGCCGAACGTGGCCGACAACTACCGCGCCACCCTGGAAGCCGAACCTGCTGAAAGCGGCCTGCGCAAGATGCTGTTCGGCATGGGCAGTCTGTCCTTGGGCGAACTGGCAGGCGAGCGCATGAAAGTTTCCCTGGAAGCAAACTCCCCGGAAGACGAACAGATTGCTTCAGCGACAACACCCACAACTCGCACTTCTACGATGCCAAGGGTATTCGTAACGTGTACCTGGGCGAATACACCCGCGTCGACGGCACCAAAATGACCGGCGCCAGCCTGTCGACGCTGGTGGCCAAGGCCGACCCGGCTACCGACACCGCGCTCAAAGCCGATCTGGCCGCAACCGAAGCCAAGATCCAGCTCATGGTTGATCACGCCAACAAGGGTGAGCACTACGACCAGTTGATCGCTGCCGGTAACACCGCGGGCAACCAGATCGTCCGTGACGCGATCGCGTCCTTAGTCAAGCAAACCGGTTCGATCGAAGCTGCCGCTGGCAAACTGGGCATCGCCGACCTGAACCCGGACAATGCTGATCACGAGTTCTGATCAACGCTGGCTGAATAGAAAGGCGATCTTCGGATCGCCTTTTTTTATCCGTCTAAACGCTGCCCACTGTAGGAGCGAAGCTTGCTCGCGAAGGCGGTTTATCAGTCGCCTCAATTGTTGGATGTGACGCCGCCTTCGCGGGCAAGCCTCGCGCCTACAGGCAACCAAGGCAATTGCGGGATCGCGGTTTGCAGGTATCACCGCCCCACATCAAAGCAAACGATAATTCCTCTTATTCAAATTCCCCTGCCCTGTTAGACTTTGCGCCCTCGTTTTACTCGTCTTGCAGGATGTCTGATGCCCCCGCTGTCTCTTCGCTTGTGCGCACTGTTTCTGGCCTTGGGCCTGAGTGCCTGCGATGACGCCCCGCGTTTTACCAAGGCAGAACCCGGTGAAGCCCGCTCCGGGGCAGTACGACTGTGCGCAAGACCGATCAGAATGCTTTCTCGCTGCCATCGGCCAACCTGCCGCCATCGCGGCGCGTGGACTTCAGTGTCGGTAACAGTTTCTTTCGTAATCCCTGGGTGATCGCCCCGTCGACCACCACCGCCCGTGACGGCCTCGGTCCGTTGTTCAACACCAACGCCTGCCAGGGCTGCCACATCAAGGACGGCCGTGGTCACCCGCCGGCACCTGGTGCACAGAATGCTGTGTCGATGCTGGTGCGCCTGTCGATTCCCGATGCCCCGGCATACGCCAAAATCATCGAGCAGCAGGGTGTCGTGCCGGAGCCGGTCTATGGCGGACAGTTCCAGGACATGGCCGTGCCCGGCGTCGCTCCGGAAGGCAAGGTGCGAGTCGATTACACGCCGGTATCGGTTCGCTTCAAGGACGGCACCGAAGTCGAGCTGCGCAAACCGACCTTGAACATTACCCAATTGGGCTATGGCCCGATGCATCCCGACACCCGTTTCTCGGCTCGCGTTGCACCGCCGATGATCGGCCTGGGCTTGCTGGAAGCCATCCCCGAAGAGGCCATTCTGGCGAATGCCGAGGCGCAGGCGAAAGAGAAAAACGGTATCGACGGACGCCCGAACCGGGTCTGGGATGACACACAGCAGAAAACTGTTATCGGGCGATTTGGCTGGAAAGCCGGGCAACCGAATCTCAATCAGCAGAATGTTCACGCGGCTTCCGGTGATATGGGCCTCACGACCAGCCTGAGACCCTTCGATGACTGCACCGACGCGCAAACCGCCTGCAAACAGGCACCGAGCGGTGCCGGCCCTGATGGCGAACCGGAAGTCAGCGACAACATCCTGCGTCTGGTGCTGTTCTACACCCGTAACCTTGCCGTACCGGCGCGCCGCGATGTAAACGCGCCTGAAGTGCTGGCAGGCAAGAATCTGTTTTACCAGGCCGGTTGCCAGTCCTGTCACACACCGAATTACACCACCGCCGCCAACGCCGCCGAACCTGAACTGGCCAATCAAGTAATTCGCCCTTACAGCGATCTGCTGCTGCACGACATGGGCGACGGTCTGGCCGACAACCGCAGCGAATTCCAGGCCGGTGGCAGCGACTGGCGTACCCCGCCGTTGTGGGGCATCGGCTTGACGCAAGCCGTTAGTGGTCACACCCAGTTTTTGCACGATGGCCGCGCCCGCAACCTGCTCGAAGCCGTGCTCTGGCATGGCGGCGAAGCTGCAGCTGCGCAGCAACAGGTTTTGTCTTTCAATGCCGGGCAGCGCGCCGCGTTGCTGGCGTTTTTGAATTCCCTTTAATACGCATTCCACTCGCGGGAGCCCGACATGTTCCGTCCCAAATTGTTGTTCACCAGCCTGGCCGCGCTAGCCCTGGGCGCCTGTTCGCCGCAGGACCCGCAAGCCGTCACTTCGGCGGCGATCGCCAAGTCGGTGATTCTGCCGACCTATACCCGCTGGGTTGAAGCCGACCGCCAACTGGCCGTCAGCGCCCTCGCCTATTGCGAAGGCAAGGAGAACCTCGACACCGCCCGCGCCGATTTCCTGCACGCACAGAAAGCCTGGGCCGAGCTGCAACCGCTGCTGATCGGGCCGCTGGCCGAAGGCAATCGCGCCTGGCAGGTGCAGTTCTGGCCCGACAAGAAAAACCTCGTCGGCCGTCAGGTCGAACAACTGGTCGCCGCGCAACCACAGATCGACGCAGCTGCACTGGCCAAGTCCAGCGTTGTGGTTCAGGGCCTGTCAGCCTACGAATACATTCTGTTCGACAGCAAGCCTGATGTGACCAATGCCGAGCAGAAGGCCAAGTACTGCCCACTGCTGATCGCTATTGGCGAGCGTCAGAAACAACTGGCCGAGGAGATTCTGCAAACCTGGAACAACACCGACGGCATGCTCGCGCAGATGAGCAAATTCCCGAACCAGCGTTATGCCGACTCTCACGAAGCGATCGCCGATCTGCTGCGCGTGCAGGTCACCGCCCTCGACAGCCTGAAGAAAAAACTCGGCACACCGATGGGCCGTCAGACCAAGGGTGTTCCACAACCGTTCCAGGCCGACGCGTGGCGCAGCCAGTCATCTCTGACGGGTATGGAAGCCAGCCTCGCCGCCGCCAAAACGGTGTGGGAAGGAGTCGACAACAAAGGACTGCGCAGTCTGTTGCCAAGCGCGCAAAAACCACTGGCTGACAAGATCGACGCCGCCTATGCAGCGTCGCTGAAACTGTTCGCCAGCAATCAGCGCTCGCTGACCGAAATGCTCAGTGACGACGCCGGTCGCCAGCAACTCAACGATATCTACGACAGCCTCAACGTCGTCCACCGCCTGCACGAAGGCGAACTGGCCAAGGCGCTGGGCATCCAACTGGGCTTCAACGCCAACGACGGTGACTGATGAGGGCGAGTTCCATGCTGCGACGCCAGGCTCTGACTTTAGGTAGTTTGCTGCTGGGAGCAGTGACACTGGGCGGCTGGACGCTGTTCAAGCGCAAGGATCAGAGCCCGCTGCTGCTCTCGGCGCGGGACGATACCGACGGTAAGCATTACGCCGTCGGTTATCGGCTGGATGGCACCCGGGTGTTTGCCACCCTGGTTGGCCAGCGCTGCCACGACATCATCAATCATCCGACGTTGCCGATCGCGCTGTTTGTCGCCCGGCGTCCGGGCACCGAGAGCTACCTGATCGACCTGCGTGACGGCACGTTGCTGCAAACCGTGACGTCGCAGCCAAATCGCCATTTCTACGGTCACGCGGTGATTCACCAGAGTGGAGACTGGCTGTACGCGACTGAAAACGACACATCCGATCCGGGTCGCGGCCTGCTCGGTGTGTACAAGTTCGAAGGCGACCGATTGGTACACAGCGGCGAGATTTCCACCCATGGCATTGGCCCGCACCAGGTGTCGTGGATGCCCGACGGCGAAACGCTGGTGGTGGCCAATGGCGGGATTCGTACCGAGGCTGAAAGCCGTGTCGAGATGAACCTCAATGCCATGGAGCCGAGCCTGGTGCTGATGCACCGCGACGGCTCCCTGCTGAGCAAGGAAACACTCGCCCAGCAAATGAACAGCGTGCGTCACCTGGGCATTGCCAGCGACGGCACCATCGTTGCCGGCCAGCAATTCATGGGTGCGGCTCACGAACACTCGGAGCTGCTCGCGATCAAACGTCCCGGTCAGCCGTTCGTGGCATTCCCGGTTCCCGAGCATCAGTTGCAGGCGATGGGGCACTACACCGCGAGCGTCGCGGTGCACAGCGATTTGCGTCTGGTGGCGTTGACCGCGCCACGGGGCAACCGTTTTTTCATCTGGGACCTGGACAGCGGCGAAGTACGCCTGGACGCGCCACTTCCCGATTGCGCCGGGGTTGGCGCAGTGGCCGATGGTTTTGTCGTGACATCGGGCCAGGGTCGCTGCCGGTACTACGATTGTCGTCAGACAGATTTGGTTGCAAAACCGTTGGAGCTGCCGGCCGGGCTCTGGGACAACCATCTGCACCTCATCTGAACAACCCGCTCTTGTAGGAGCGAAGCTTGCTCGCGAACGCGGCGGCACATTCAAGTTTGATGTGCCTTGACATACCGCCTTCGCGAGCAAGCTTCGCTCCTACAGGTTTTGCGCCTGCCTGTAATAAGTGTCAGTTGGAATCCCCTTCCCACTCGCGTTAATGTGCCCCACTGTCTCACCTGATTTTCTCCAAGGAACTGGAAATATGCTGCGTCGCCGCATGCTGATCATGTTGGGTGTCGTGCTGCTGATCGTGCTGGTACTGGCCGGGTACAAAGCCTTCTCCATCTACACGATGATTCAAGGTTTCTCGGTGCCAAAACCGCCGATCAGCGTCGCTGTGGCCAAGGCTACCGAACAGCCATGGCAAGCGCGCCTGCCTACCGTTGGCACCCTCAAGGCACTGCAAGGTGTGGACCTGAGCCTTGAAACGGACGGCACCGTCATCGATGTACAGTTCGAGTCCGGACAGAAGGTCAAGGCCGGTCAACCTATCGTCCGGCTCGACAGCGCCGTGGAAAGTGCCTTGCTCGAAACCGCACTGGCCGACCTCGGGCTCGCCCAGGTGGATTACAGTCGCGGCAGTCAACTGGTGGGCAGTCAGGCCATTTCCAAGGGCGAGTTCGACCGACTCTCCGCGGTATTGAAGAAGAGCAAGGCCGCGGTCAATCAGCTCAAGGCAGCGCTGGGCAAGAAAAGCATCCTCGCGCCATTCAGCGGGACCATCGGCATTCGTCAGGTGGACGTCGGCGACTACGTGGCCACCGGCACCATGATTGCTACCCTGCAAGACCTCAGCAGTCTTTACGTCGATTTTTTCGTGCCCGAACAATCGGTGCCGAAGATTGCCGTAGGCCAGCCGGTGCAGGTCATTGTTTCGGCATTTGCGACGCAGGAGTTCACCGGCACCATCAGTGCGATCAACCCGAAAGTCGAGAACAGCACGCGCAACGTTCAGGTCCGCGCAACCCTGGCCAACCCCGATGGCAAGCTGCTACCGGGGATGTTTGCCAACCTGCAGGTCATTTTGCCCGACCCGCAGCCGCGCATCGTCCTGCCTGAAAGTGCGATCACTTACACGCTCTATGGCAACTCGGTCTATGTCGCCGTCCAAAAGAAAGCCGAAGACGGCAGCGTGGAAAAAGATGACAAGGGTCAACCTGTCCTGATCGCTGAACGCCGTTTTGTCGAAACCGGAGAGCGCCGTGATGGAATGGTGATGATCACCAAAGGCGTTCAAAACGGCGAAACGGTAGTGACCGCCGGCCAGATCAAACTGGACAACGGTGCGCACATCGCCATCAGCGACGACAAGAACCTGGCCGAAAAGAACAGCCAGCCGCGCGTTGACTGATCAAGGAACCCCCAATGGCTTTTACTGATCCGTTCATCCGCCGCCCGGTGCTCGCCACCGTGGTCAGCCTGCTGATCGTGCTGCTGGGCTTCCAGGCCTGGAGCAAGTTGCCGCTGCGCCAATACCCGCAAATGGAAAACGCCCTGATCACGGTGACTACCGCTTACCCCGGGGCCAACGCCGAAACCATCCAGGGCTACATCACCCAGCCGATGCAACAGAGCCTGGCCAGCGCCGAAGGCATCGACTACATGACCTCGGTCAGTCGCCAGAACTTCTCGGTGATATCGATCTACGCACGCATCGGCGCCAACAGCGACCGTTTGTTCACCGAACTGTTGGCCAAGGCCAACGAGGTCAAGAACCAGCTGCCCCAGGACGCCGAAGACCCGGTTCTGAGCAAGGAAGCCGCCGACGCTTCGGTACTGATGTACATCAGCTTCTTCAGCAAGGAGCTGAGTAATCCACAGATCACCGACTATCTGTCGCGGGTGATCCAGCCGAAACTGGCAACCCTGCCGGGCATGGCCGAAGCCGAGATTCTCGGTAACCAGGTGTTCGCCATGCGCCTGTGGCTGGACCCGGTGAAGCTGGCCGGTTTCGGCCTGAGTGCCAGCGACGTGACCAACGCGGTGCGCCAGTACAACTTCCTCTCTGCCGCCGGCGAGGTGAAGGGCGAGTACGTGGTCACCAGCATCAACGCCAACACGGAACTCAAATCCGCCGAAGCCTTTGCCGCCATTCCACTCAAGATCGATGGCGACAGTCGCGTACTGTTGCGTGACGTTGCGCGGGTCGAGATGGGCGCGGAAAACTACAACACCATCAGTTCTTTCGGCGGTACGCCCTCGGTCTACATCGGCATCAAGGCCACGCCAGGCGCCAACCCGCTGGACGTGATCAAGGAAGTGCGCAAGATCATGCCGGATCTTGAGGCCCAATTGCCGCCGAACCTCAAGGGTGAAATCGCCTACGACGCCACACTGTTCATCCAGGCCTCGATCGATGAAGTGGTGAAAACCCTGTTTGAAGCGGTGCTGATCGTTATAGTCGTGGTGTTCCTGTTCCTCGGCGCGCTGCGCTCGGTGGTGATCCCGGTAGTCACCATTCCGTTGTCGATGATTGGCGTGATGTTCTTCATGCAGATGATGGGCTACTCGATCAACTTGCTGACGCTGCTGGCAATGGTGTTGGCCATCGGCCTGGTGGTGGACGACGCCATTGTGGTAGTGGAAAACATCCACCGTCACATCGAGGAAGGCAAGACACCGCTGGACGCGGCCATCGAAGGCGCCCGGGAAATCGCCATGCCGGTGGTTTCGATGACCATCACCCTGGCGGCCGTGTATGCGCCGATTGGCTTCTTGACGGGGCTAACGGGGGCACTGTTCAAGGAATTCGCCCTGACCCTGGCCGGTGCCGTGGTGATTTCCGGCATCGTCGCCCTGACCCTTTCGCCGATGATGTGCGCTTTTTTGTTACGCCACGATGAAAACCCCAGCGGCCTGGCCCACCGCCTCGACCTGATTTTCGAAAGCCTCAAACGCCGCTATCAAAGCATGCTGCACGGCACACTCAATACCCGGCCGGTGGTGCTGGTGTTTGCCGTCATCGTGTTGTGCCTCATACCGGTACTGCTCAAGTTCACCAAGTCGGAACTGGCGCCGGATGAGGACCAGGGCATCATTTTCATGATGGCCAACGCCCCGCAGCCGACCAACCTCGACTACCTGAACACCTACACCGACGAGTTCATCTCGATCTTCAAGGCGTTTCCCGAGTACTACTCCTCGTTCCAGATCAACGGTTTCAATGGGGTGCAATCGGGCATCGGCGGTTTCCTGCTCAAACCGTGGAATGAACGCCACCGGACTCAGATGCAGATACTGCCCGACGTTCAGGCCAAGCTTGAGCGCATTCCCGGGCTGCAGATTTTCGGCTTCAACCTACCTTCCTTGCCGGGTACTGGCGAGGGTCTGCCATTCCAGTTTGTCATCAATACCGCCAAGGATTACGAGTTGCTGCTGCAAGTGGTGGACCGGGTGAAGAAACGCGCGGTAGAGTCCGGCAAGTTCGCTTTTATCGACGTCGACCTGGCTTTCGACAAACCTGAAGTGGTGGTGGATATCGATCGGGCCAAGGCCGCGCAGATGGGCGTGTCGATGCAGGCTCTGGGCGGTACGCTGGCGACGTTACTGGGTGAAGCGGAAATCAACCGTTTCACCATCGAAGGTCGCAGCTACAAAGTCATTGCACAGGTTGAACGACCCTTCCGCGATAACCCTGACTGGCTGAACAACTACTACGTCAGAAACACCAAGGGGGAATTGCTGGCCCTGTCGACCCTCATAACCGTGACCGACCGGGCCCGGCCGCGGCAATTGAATCAGTTCCAGCAACTCAACTCGGCCATTCTTTCCGGCGTACCGCTGGTCAGCATGGGGGAAGCCATCGACACCGTGCGCCAGATCGCCCGGGAAGAAGCACCAGTGGGGTTTGCGTTCGACTACGCCGGTGCGTCGCGACAATACGTGCAGGAAGGCAGTGCGTTGTGGGTCACCTTTGCCTTGGCATTGGCAATCATTTTCCTGGTGCTGGCTGCACAATTCGAAAGCTTCCGCGATCCGCTGGTGATTCTGGTAACTGTGCCGCTGTCGATCTGCGGCGCGTTGCTCCCGTTGTTTCTGGGCTGGTCGAGCATGAACATCTACACCCAGGTCGGGCTGGTGACACTGATCGGGCTGATCAGCAAGCACGGGATCCTGATCGTCGAGTTCGCCAACCAGTTACGCAAGGACAAAGGTCTGACACCGCGCGAGGCCGTGGAGGAAGCTGCGTCCATCCGCTTGCGGCCGGTATTGATGACGACTGCTGCGATGGTGTTCGGCATGGTGCCGCTGATCATCGCCACGGGCGCGGGTGCGGTCAGCCGGTTCGATATCGGTATGGTGATCGCGACAGGGATGTCGATCGGCACGTTGTTTACGTTGTTTGTATTGCCGTGCGTATACACCCTGCTGGCAAAACCGGATAAGCCCAGACACTGATGTACCTGTGGGAGCGGGCTTGCTCGCGAAAGCGGTGTGTCATTCAGCATTGGTGTTGACTAGTACACCTCTTTCGCGAGCAAGTCGAACCGTCGCACCCCCGCCCCCACATTTGATCTACGACATATTTAAAATCGCGCATAAAAAAGGCCTCGCATCAGCGAGGCCTTTTATTTGGGCTTCAATTTTTTCAACTTTGCGGCCTCAGTCCTTGAGAAAGTCCGAACACGAACAGCAATAAATCACCATCGGGCTGAGTGGCCACGGATGTCTTGGCAACCCGTGGTAACGGACAATGATCGCCATTCACTGAACTTAGAACTTGCATGCGTGGCTGCTCCCAGGCAGCCACCGCAAGTGAAGCAACCGCCAAGGCTCCTACCAGAAACAAACCTCGCGCAACTTCGAGTTTCATTGCTATAAACCTTTGATAGCGCTGCCAAACGCCGTCCTATAAAAGTAGACGAGTTTTTCCCAGTCCGTCGGGCTGAACGACGAGTGGCGACGCAACTGCTTCATGTCGTGGGCCGCCGAGGCTTTACAGAGAGACTTGGGTGACCAGGATTGCCCTTTACAGACAGATCAATTCACGTCCGAGGTATTCAATTGCACCTGAAAACGACAACCATTGGGTTCCATGGTCGTCAGAGTGACGCTCCAGCCCTGGTTTTCGCATATTCGTTGGACTAACGATAACCCAAGCCCAAGGCCCTCGCCGCGTTTCTCGCTGCCCCGCACGAAAGGCTCGAACATCGCTTCGCGTTTTTCCTCGGGAATGCCCACGCCACTGTCCTCAACCGTGAAACCGCTGTCTGTCAGCGTCAGGCGAATGAACCCGTATTCGGTGTAATGCAGCGCGTTACGCAGCAGGTTGCCCATAACCGCGTGCAGGAGGGTCGCGTTGTAACCGGTGTTCTGCGAGTGACCCGGCTCGAAGATCAACTTCAGCCCTTTCTCCTCAATCGGCTCACGCCACAGAGTGAGCAATCCGTCGGCCACCTGGCCCACAGACTGCTGCGGCGACATGCTCGCGTCTTCGCGCTGGGCACGGGCCAGCATCAGGAAGGTTTGCACCAGTTCACGCATTTCTTCACTGGCGCGGGCGATTCGCTCGACCTGAGCGCGGCCTCGCTGATCGAGCACCGGGTTTTCCAGCAGCAGCTCGCAGGAACTGGCGAGCACCATCAACGGCGTGCGCAATTCGTGGCTGACGTCACTGGTGAACAACCGCTCCCGGCTCAGTGCCTGGCGCAGGCGTCCGAGTGTCGCGTCGAAGGCCACCGCCAGCTCACCCACCTCATCAGCGGCATAATCCGGTGCCAGCGGGGGCGCCAAACCCAGCAACTGGTCGCGATGACGCACCTGACGGGCCAGTCGTACAACCGGCGCCATTACCTTGCGCGCCAGGACCCAGCCGAGGAAAACCGCCAGCGCCAGGCTGAGCACGAAGCCCACCAGCACCACGGCAAACAGCACTCGCTCACGTTCTTCGAAGTCGCTCTGATCCTGCAGCAGTACATAGCGCCGACCGTCGACGATTTCGACCATCGCGTGGTAGGACAGCTGCTCGCGGAACACCTCGTGAAAACCCGGATCCAGGTGCCGCAAATCCTTGGGCAACGCAAAATCCCCCGGCCCGCCGCTGAAATAAAACAACTGGTCCGGTTCGGGGCGATGGTTCCAGTCCGAAAGGTTATCCATCAGCAACAGACGCTGCAAATCGCCACCCAGGCCTGCCGAGATCAGTTTTTCTTCCACCAGGTGCACGGTCGCCACAATGCCCATGGCAAAGGCGCCCGCCACCAGTGCGCTCATCAGCGCAAAGGCAATGATAATCCGTTGAGCAAGGCTCTGTTTAAACTCCATTACGCCCCTCGGCCAGGCGATAACCCACGCCGTGCACGGTGTGCAGCAACGGTTTGGCGAATGGCTTGTCGATCACCTGCCGCAATTGGTGGACATGGCTGCGCAAGCTGTCGCTGTCCGGGCAGTCATCGCCCCAAAGGGCCTCTTCGAGAATTTCACGGCGCAATACATGAGGGCTTTTCTGCATCAATACTGCCAGCAACTTCAGGCCCACCGGGTTGAGTTTCAGCATTCGGCCTTCGCGGGTGACTTCCAGCGTGTCGAGGTCATAGCTCAGGTCACCGACTTGCAAGGTGCGGCGACCGCCACCCTGGGTACGGCGCATGACCGCTTCGATCCGCGCCGCCAGTTCAGACAGGGCGAAAGGTTTGATCAGGTAATCGTCGGCACCAGACTTGAAGCCCTGAAGCCGGTCGTCGAGTTGATCTCGAGCAGTGAGCATGATCACCGGCGTGTCACGGCGGGCATCTTCGCGCAGACGCTTGCAAAGGGTGTAGCCGTCGATGCCTGGCAGCATGATATCGAGCACGATCAAATCGTAATGTTCAGTGGCCGCCAGGTGCAGGCCCGACAAACCGTCCTGCGCGCAATCCACGGTGTAGCCTTTGAGCCCCAGATAATCGGCCAGATTGGCCAGGATATCGCGGTTGTCTTCAACCAATAAAATTCGCATGGGCATCTTCTCCGTACACAGTAGCGGCCGTCTTGGCCCGCGCAGCTTAAGGCCAAGTGTGGCTCACGGCTAGGGGAAGGGAAATTCAGGAATCGACTCGCTCAACCGAAGGACTAGAATGACAAGTTTTTCACTATCGATTTACACCATAATTATAGTGATTAGTTGATACTGTCATAGCATTGATATAAGGAATGCAAATAATGGACTTCTTGAAGACGGCGCCAATGCGCTTTCTACTGTTGGTAACCGGCTCCTGGCTGATTATTTTTCTTTTGACCCGAGCGGTTCTGCTCCTGACCCATCTCGATGAGGCCGGTAGTGGGTTCCTCTCGGTTTTCGGCATTGGTCTGCTCTACGATCTCGGCTTCATTGCCTACGCGGCGCTGCCCATGGGGCTCTACCTGCTGCTGTGCCCGCCAGCGTTGTGGCGCCGTCGTGGTCATCACTGGTTTCTTCAGGGACTGCTGACCGTCAGCCTGTTCGCAATGCTGTTCACCTCGGTGGCCGAGTGGCTGTTCTGGGATGAGTTCGGTGTGCGCTTCAACTTCATTGCGGTTGACTACTTGGTGTATTCAGACGAAGTGCTGAACAACCTGCTTGAGTCGTATCCGATCGGCAAGCTGCTGAGCATCCTCGCTGTGCTGGCCGTGGCCCTGAGTTTCGCGTTGCGCAAACCTTTCAATGCCTCGCTCGCAGCACCATTGCCGCCCCTGCGCGGGCGCTTGCTGAATGCGCTGGGCCTTTTACTTGTCGCCGGCCTTAGCCTGCAACTGCTCAGCCAGGACGCCCCGCGCGCCCAGGGCGGCAACGCTTATCAGAACGAACTGGCAAGCAACGGCCCGTATCAGTTCTTTGCCGCTTTCCGTAACAATGAACTGGACTACCCACAGTTCTACAGCACGCGGCCATCGGCGGTCGTTGCGCAACAGATTCGCGCCGAGTTGAATGAACCCAATGCCCGTTTCATTGGTGAAGATCCACAGGACATTCGTCGACAAATCGATAATCCGGGTACGCCACGCAAGCCCAATATCGTGCTGGTCACTATTGAAAGCTTCAGCGCCAAGTACATGGGCAGCAATGGTGATGAACGCAACTTGACGCCAAATCTGGACGCGCTGCGCAAGCAGAGCTTGTATTTCAACAACTTCTACGCCACCGGCACCCGCACCGATCGCGGCCTGGAAGCCATCACCCTGGCCATTCCGCCAACGCCCGGGCGCTCGATCGTCAAACGTGTGGGTCGCGAAAGCGGCTTCGCCAGCCTCGGCCAGCAGCTCGTTGCCGTGGGTTACGACAGTGTGTTTGTCTATGGCGGACGCGGTTACTTTGACAACATGAATGCTTTCTTCAGTGGCAATGGCTATCGCGTTGTCGACCAAAGCAGTATCGATGAGTCAGAGATTCATTTCAAAAATGCCTGGGGCATGGCTGATGAGGATCTCTACAAACAGACTCTCAAGCTGGCCGACGCCGACCATGCAAAGCAACAACCATTTCTATTGCAGTTGATGACAACGTCCAACCATCGCCCCTATACCTATCCGGACAATCGGATCGATATCAAATCCGGTAACGGGCGCGACGGCGCAGTGAAATATACCGACTATGCGATTGGCCAGTTCCTCGACCAGGCACGTCAAAAACCCTGGTTCGACAATACTATTTTCATCTTTGTCGCTGACCACACCGCAGGCAGTGCCGGTAAAGAAGACCTACCAATCAGTAACTACCAGATTCCACTGTTCATCTATGCACCGAAGTTGATAGAAGCCCGCGAGACTGCACAACTGGCCAGCCAGATCGACCTCGCGCCAACCTTGTTGGGCCTGCTGAATCTGGATTACGAGTCGACGTTCTTTGGGCGTAACCTGTTGCAGGACAATCCGTTGCCCCCGCGAGTGGTGGTTGGTAATTATCAACATCTTGGATTGTTCGACGGCAAAGACCTTGCGATCCTGAGTCCGCGCCAGGGATTGCGTCGTCATGATGACGCCTTGACTGACAGTCGCGAGTCCCGCTCCAGCGCCAGTGACCCCTTGATCACCCGCGCTATTACGTATTACCAAACCGCCAGTTATGGCTTCAAGCAACAGCTGCTTGGCTGGAGGGTGCCCAAGGAGGGCGCCAAGCAAGTCAGCGATCGATAACCGAATCGCCCCGGGCTGATGCCCCGGGGCTTTTTCCATTGTCCAGGATCCACCATGTCATCAACCGTTGTCCGCCCTGCCTCTCGCCCACTCAACTTATGGGTGTACCTGGGCGTTCCCGTCATTGCGGCGATCATTTTAGTACTGCTCGAACTGACCTCACTGGACATGGACCTCGCCAGACTGTTCTACGACCCGACTGTCGGGGACTTTATCGGGAGGCACAGTTACTTCCTTGAAACCATCCTGCATACCCGCGCCAAGCAAGTGGTCATCGGCTTCTCGGTGCTGTCCATTCTCGGCTTCATCGGTTCGTTCTTCATTGACAGGCTCAAACCGCTCAAGCGGGAACTGGGCTGCCTGGTGTTATCTCTGGGCCTGGCAACCTCCTTTGTCACGCCAATGAAAGCAGTGACGGCGGTGCAGTGCCCGTGGAGCCTTGAGCAGTTCGGCGGTCACGAAACCTACAGTGAATTGCTGAGCCCTCGCCCACACACCGACAAACCTGGTCGCTGCTGGCCGGGCGGTCATGCCGCAACCGGTTTCACCCTGTTTGCGCTGTTTTTCGTGTTGCGCGACCGTCGTCCACGACTGGCCCGCGTGGCGTTCGCCTTTGCCTTCGCCCTGGGTACGGTGTTTTCCATCGGCCGGATGATGCAGGGGGCACACTTTTTTTCGCACAACGTGTGGACGGCGGTGTTCTGCTGGCTGATCTGTCTGGGGTCGTACTATTGGATTCTGTATCGCCCAACGTCCAGATCCGAAGACGCGGCCAAAGCACAATCGGTTAGCGTCTGAAACACAGATCAAAATGTATGCGAGCCTGCTCGCGATGGCGGTTTAGCCTTCAACAAATATGTTGACTGAAATTGCGCTTTCGCGAGCAAGCCCGCTCCCACACTTAATCTAGGTGGCCCTCAAATACGGGCAATAAAAAACCCCGCCTGCTTTCGCAGGCGGGGTTTTTAGTACAGGGGTAAGGCTGGCTTACATCATGCCGCCCATGCCGCCCATACCGCCCATGTCTGGCATACCGCCGCCAGCTGGTGCGTCGTCCTTGATCTCGGCGATCATGGCTTCAGTGGTGATCATCAGGCTGGCAATCGACGAAGCCGCTTGCAGAGCCGAACGGGTCACTTTAGCCGGGTCCAGGATACCCATTTCGATCATGTCGCCGTATTCGCCAGTCGCAGCGTTGTAACCGAAGTTACCCTCGCCTTGCTTGACCTTGTCGACAACAACGCTTGGCTCGTCGCCGGAGTTGGCAACGATTTGGCGCAGCGGAGCTTCTACAGCGCGACGCAGCAGAGCGATACCTACGTCCTGATCAGCGTTGTCGCCTTTCAGTTCGCTGATGGCTTGCAGAGCACGAACCAGTGCCACGCCGCCGCCAGGTACCACGCCTTCTTCAACGGCTGCACGGGTAGCGTGCAGGGCGTCTTCAACGCGGGCTTTCTTCTCTTTCATTTCAACTTCGGAACCAGCGCCAACCTTGATCACTGCAACGCCGCCGGACAGCTTGGCCAGACGCTCTTGCAGTTTTTCACGGTCGTAGTCGGACGAAGTGTCAGCCACTTGCTGACGGATCTGCAGAACGCGAGCCTGGATGTCAGCCTCAACGCCAGCGCCGTCGATCACGGTGGTGTTTTCTTTGGACAGGATCACGCGCTTGGCATTACCCAGGTGTTCCAGGGTAGTGCTTTCCAGGCTCAGACCGATCTCTTCGGAGATAACGGTACCGCCAGTCAGAACAGCGATGTCCTGCAGCATTGCCTTGCGACGGTCGCCGAAGCCAGGAGCCTTGACGGCTGCGACTTTAACGATGCCACGCATGTTGTTCACAACCAGAGTCGCCAGGGCTTCGCCTTCAACGTCTTCGGCAACGATCAGCAGTGGACGGCCGGCTTTGGCAACGGCTTCCAGTACTGGCAACATTTCGCGGATGTTCGAGATCTTTTTGTCGACCAGCAGGATCAGCGGACCGTCCAGCTCGGCAGTCATGGTCTCTGGCTTGTTGACGAAGTACGGGGACAGGTAGCCACGGTCGAACTGCATGCCTTCAACAACCGACAGTTCGTTTTCCAGGCCCGAGCCTTCTTCAACGGTGATCACGCCTTCTTTACCGACTTTTTCCATGGCTTCGGCAATGATGTCGCCGATGGAGCTGTCGGAGTTGGCCGAGATGGTGCCTACCTGAGCGATTGCCTTGGTGTCAGCGCAAGGCTTGGACAGGGCTTTCAGCTCTTTGACGATCGCGATGGTCGCTTTGTCGATACCGCGCTTCAGGTCCATCGGGTTCATGCCGGCAGCGACGGCTTTCAGGCCTTCGTTGACGATCGATTGAGCCAGAACGGTAGCGGTGGTGGTGCCATCGCCTGCGTCATCGTTGGCACGGGAAGCAACGTCTTTAACCAGCTGCGCGCCCATGTTTTCGAAGCGGTCTTTCAGCTCGATTTCTTTGGCAACGGACACGCCGTCCTTGGTGATGGTCGGAGCGCCGAAGCTCTTCTCGATGATCACGTTACGGCCTTTAGGGCCCAGGGTCGCTTTTACCGCGTCAGCCAGGACGTTAACACCGGCGAGCATTTTCTTGCGGGCGGAATCGCCGAATTTAACTTCTTTAGCAGCCATGATCGATATTCCTTAAATACTTTGTAGTAGCGGGAAAATGAGCGGGGAATCAGCCTTCGATAACAGCGAGAATCTCGTTCTCAGCCATTACCAGCAGGTCTTCGCCGTCGACTTTCACAGTGTTGCTGCCGGAGTAAGGACCGAACACAACCTTGTCGCCCACTTTGACGGCCAGTGCACGCACTTCACCGTTTTCCAGTACGCGGCCGGTGCCTACAGCGAGGATTTCGCCGCTGTTGGCTTTTTCGGCAGCCGAACCTGGCAGGACGATACCGCCAGCGGTTTTCTTTTCTTCTTCGCTGCGACGGATGACGACGCGGTCATGCAGAGGACGAAGCTTCATTGTCGATCTCTCCTAATTGTGGTTTTCATCGGCCGGTGTAGTCCCGGCGGGTTTAACAAAGTCCGGCGATGCCGGGTGCGGCTCGACAAGCGAACCGCGGAAGTCTGTCTGGCGTGATCACCAGAAACCTTGCGGTGACCGTTACATAAGGGCGCATAAGCTTATTACAAGGGCCGGGATCGAAAATTTTTCATGTCGATGCCCCGCAAACGAACACGGCACCCGAAGGTGCCGTGCCGATATTGGCTGTTACTTGCTATCGCGGTGTTCGAACTCGCCTTCGATCACGTTGGGCTCGCGGCCCAGTGGCTCGCGTGGCGCGGGTCCGCGGGCCTGCAGGTCATCGGCGAATGCACGCTGGCGGATCGCTTGTTCCTCGGCGCGCTGGCGCATTTTATTGGCCAGCAGACGACGAGAGATTGGCAACAGCATGATCAGGCCAAGCACGTCGGTGACGAAACCCGGCAAGATCAGCAAACCGCCAGCCAGGGCCAGCATCAGGCCTTCGAGCATGGTCTGGGCGGGTAGCTCGCCGCGGTTCAGGCTTTCACGGGCACGCAATGCCGTTGCCAAACCGGCGATTCGCAGCACGAACACGCCGAGCATCGAGCCGAGAATGACCAGCAGCAGGGCCGGAAAAAACCCGATAGCCCCTGCCACCTTGACGAATACGAACAGCTCCAACACCGGAAACAGTACAAAGAGCAGCAAAAAAGGGCGCATCAAATGGTTCCTCAACGCAAGAATGCCTTGCCAGTCTTCCCTAGATGACGTCGCCGTTGCGTGAATTCAAGCGTCGGCCACTTCATTTTTCGGCCATTGCTCGGCGTGGGCCAGGAAAACCAAGGCCTCGCGAACTTGTGTCGGCGTATTACATGGGGCTTGGAACGGCAACCAATAGACGCCCTGACCTATGCGCAAGTGCATGCCTTCGGTATCGATTCCTACCATTTGCGCCGGTGCGGTTTTCGGCAACCCCGCCAGGTCGACGTAATGGGCAATGGCCTTGGCGTGGTCGGCGTTCATATGTTCGACCATGCTCAGTTCGGCTTTGCCGGCAAAGGGGTTGGCCAGGATCAGGTCGTTGACCCAGTGGATGGCGCCAAAACCGCCGATGTAACGATGACGCACCGGTTGCAATACCCAGAAATCGAAATCATGGGCCTTGTGATAATTCTGCGAACCGGGGAAGTAACGGTAGTAGCGTTCGGCAGCCGCTTCGATGGCGGTCTCGTCCTCGATCCGCTGAGCTTCGGCCAGGTAAGTCAGGCGCCCGACGGCCTGCACGTCCTCGGCTTCACGCTCGCCCACCAGCAGCGAGCATTTCGGATCCTTTTGCAGGTTGTGGGTGTGCTGGGCAATGCGGCTGATGAGGATCAGCGGCCGGCCCTGCTCGTCCAGGCAGTAAGGAACCACGGAACCGAACGGAAAACCGGGCATTGCCTTGGAGAGCGTCGACAGAACTCCGCGGTATTCCTTGAGCAACAATTCTCGGGCATGCTTGGCAACTTCAACGCTCAATTTATGACTCCTCATATAGAATCAGTCAGAAAAACGGACAGGCGACTGGTGAAAGTCCCAGCACGCCATTAGGGCAGTTCTCATGTGCAGCCAGGCCACGTCAGGCGCAAATCGAGAGGCCCTCTTCAAGGAAACCACTCAGATCTGCTACCGGGGCATACCAATGCAACTCGCTGACAAAGTAATCATTATCACTGGCGGTTGCCAGGGTTTAGGCCGCTCCATGGCCGAGTATTTCGCCGGCAAAGGCGCGAAACTGGCCCTTGTTGATCTCAATCAGGAAAAGCTCGATGACGCCGTGGCAGCTTGCACGGCCAAGGGTGTCGAGGCCCGCGCCTACCTGTGCAACGTGGCCAATGAAGAGCAAGTGACCCACATGGTCGCCCGGGTCGCTGAAGATTTTGGCGCGATCCATGGCCTGATCAACAACGCCGGCATCCTGCGCGACGGCCTGTTGCTCAAGGTAAAGGACGGCGAGATGACCAAGATGAGCCTGGCCCAATGGCAGGCAGTCATCGACGTCAACCTGACCGGCGTATTCCTGTGTACCCGTGAAGTCGCGGCGAAAATGGTCGAGTTGAAGAACAGCGGGACAATTATCAATATCTCGTCGATTTCCCGTGCCGGCAACGTCGGTCAGACCAACTACTCCGCTGCCAAGGCTGGTGTCGCCGCGGCGACCGTGACCTGGGCCAAGGAACTGGCGCGCTACGGCATCCGCGTGGCGGGCATTGCACCGGGCTTCATCGAAACCGAGATGACCCTGGGCATGAAGCCTGAGGCGCTGGAGAAGATGACATCGGGAATTCCGCTCAAGCGCATGGGCAAGCCGCAAGAGATCGCTCATTCGGCGGCGTATATTTTCGAGAACGACTACTACACCGGCCGGATTCTGGAATTGGATGGCGGGTTGCGCATCTAAAGCCACCGCAAAACAACTGTGGGAGCGGGCTTGCTCGCGAAGGCGGTGTGTCAAACAACATCAACGTTGACTGACACACCGCCTTCGCGAGCAAGCCCGCTCCCACATTCGATTAGCGTTATTTTACGGATATCAATCGTCGCTGATGGTGATATTCGGCATCGCCGGCATCGCCGCTTCCTGCAACACGATCCGCGCACCGACATGGCGGGCCAGCTCCTGGTAAACCATCGCAATCTGACTGTCAGGCTCGGCGATCACCGTCGGCTTGCCGCCATCGGCCTGCTCGCGGATGACCATCGACAGCGGCAGCGAAGCCAGCAGCTCGACGCCGTACTGGTTGGCCAGTTTCACCCCGCCGCCCTCTCCGAACAGATGCTCGGCATGTCCGCAATTGGAGCAGATGTGCACGGCCATGTTTTCCACCACGCCCAGCACCGGGATGTTGACCTTGCGGAACATCTCCACGCCCTTGCGCGCGTCGAGCAAGGCCAGGTCCTGTGGTGTAGTGACGATGACCGCACCGGCCACCGGGACTTTCTGCGCCAGGGTCAGCTGGATGTCACCAGTGCCTGGCGGCATGTCGATAACCAGGTAGTCCAGGTCGCCCCACGCGGTCTGGGTCACCAGTTGCAACAAGGCGCCGGAAACCATCGGCCCGCGCCAGACCATCGGCGTGTTGTCATCGGTCAGGAAGGCCATGGACATCACTTCAACGCCATGGGACTCGATGGGCACGAACCATTTCTGATCCTTGATCTGCGGTCGGGTGCCTTCAGCGATACCGAACATGATGCCCTGGCTCGGACCGTAAATATCTGCGTCGAGGATGCCGACCTTGGCGCCTTCGCGGGCCAGCGCCAACGCGAGGTTGGCGGCGGTGGTGGATTTGCCCACGCCACCCTTGCCGGATGCCACGGCCACTACGTTCTTGACGTTGGCCAAGCCCGGAATTTGTGCCTGGGCCTTGTGCGCGGCAATCACGCTGGTGATGTCGACGCGTGCCGTTGATACGCCCTCCAGGCCTTCGATGGCCATTTGCAGCATCTGCGCCCAGCCACTTTTGAACAGACCTGCGGCGTAACCCAGTTCGAGCTGAACGCTGACGCGGTCCCCTTGAACGTCGATGCTGCGCACGCATCCGGCGCTGACCGGGTCCTGGTTCAGGTAAGGGTCGGTGTATTGGCGAAGGACGGCTTCCACCGCTGCGCGATTGACGGCGCTCATGGGCAACTCCGATAACAAGACTGGAAAACAGGCGGGTATCGTACCTGTTCTATAGTGCGTACGGCATGCTTTCAGAATGTGACAGATGTCCTATGGCCAGACGCAACCTGTAGCAGCTGGCGAAGCCTGCGTTCGGCTGCGAAGCAGTCGTCATCCGGACAACTCGGCTTACCTGAAGCACCGCGCTGCCTGGTTTTACGACTGCTGCGCAGCCGAACGCAGGCTTCGCCAGCTGCTACATGACCCGCGGTGGCTGGTCGTGGGGGTGAAAAATCTGCGCCGCCGCTTTATAGTGGCCGACCTCCGTTTCATCAAGTAGCCGAGCCCCATGTCCGAGCCACGCAAGATTCTCGTCACCAGCGCCCTGCCCTATGCCAATGGTTCGATTCACCTCGGCCATATGCTGGAATATATCCAGACCGATATGTGGGTGCGCTTCCAGAAGCACCGCGGCAATCAATGCATCTATGTCTGCGCCGACGACGCCCACGGTTCGGCGATCATGCTGCGCGCGGAAAAAGAAGGCATCACCCCGGAACAACTGATCGCCAACGTCCAGGCTGAACACAGCGCCGACTTTGCCGAGTTTTTGGTGGACTTCGACAACTTCCACTCCACTCACGCAGAAGAAAACCGTGAGCTGTCGAGCCAGATTTACCTGAAGCTGCGCGACGCCGGGCACATCGCCACGCGCTCGATCACGCAATACTTCGACCCGGAAAAGAAAATGTTCCTGGCCGACCGCTTCATCAAGGGCACCTGCCCGAAATGCGGCACTGAAGACCAGTACGGCGACAACTGCGAAAAATGCGGTGCGACCTACGCGCCGACCGACCTGAAAGATCCAAAGTCGGCGATTTCCGGCGCCACTCCGGTGCTCAAGGATTCCCAGCACTTCTTCTTCAAGTTGCCGGACTTCCAGGAAATGCTGCAAACCTGGACCCGCAGCGGCACCCTGCAAGACGCCGTCGCCAACAAAATCGCCGAATGGCTGGATGCCGGCCTGCAACAGTGGGACATCTCCCGCGATGCACCGTACTTCGGCTTTGAAATTCCCGATGAGCCGGGCAAGTACTTCTACGTTTGGCTGGATGCGCCGATCGGCTACATGGCGAGCTTCAAGAACCTTTGCGACCGTACGCCGGAGCTGGATTTCGACGCGTTCTGGGGCAAGGATTCCACGGCCGAGCTGTACCATTTCATCGGCAAGGACATCGTCAACTTCCACGCCCTGTTCTGGCCTGCCATGCTCGAAGGCTCGGGCTACCGCAAGCCGACCGGCATCAACGTGCACGGCTACCTGACCGTCAACGGCCAGAAAATGTCCAAGTCCCGTGGCACCTTCATCAGGGCGCGGACCTACCTGGATCACCTGTCGCCGGAATACCTGCGCTACTACTACGCGGCCAAGCTGAGCCGTGGCGTCGACGACCTGGACCTGAACCTCGAAGACTTCGTGCAGAAGGTCAATTCCGACCTGGTCGGCAAAGTCGTCAACATCGCCAGCCGTTGCGCCGGCTTCATCCACAAAGGCAATGCTGGCGTGATGGTCGATACCAACGCCGCACCGGAGCTGACCGAAGCGTTCCTGGCCGCCGCGCCTGGCATCGCCGACGCCTATGAAGCCCGCGACTTTGCCCGCGCCATGCGCGAGATCATGGCTCTGGCCGACCGCGCCAACGCCTGGATCGCCGACAAGGCACCGTGGTCGCTGAACAAACAGGAAGGCAAGCAGGATGAAGTCCAGGCCATCTGCGCCACCGGCGTCAACCTGTTCCGCCAGCTGGTGATTTTCCTCAAGCCTGTGCTGCCGTTGCTGGCCGCCGATGCCGAGGCGTTCCTGAACGTCGAGCCGCTGACCTGGAACGACCACGCAGCCTGGCTCACCAACCATCAGCTGAACGAGTTCAAGCCGCTGATGACCCGGATCGACCCGGTAAAAGTGCAGGCAATGAGCGACGCTTCGAAAGAAGACCTGACCGCCAGCCAGACCGACACCGGCGAAACTGCACCTGCCGGCAACGGCGAGTTGACCAAGGATCCGTTGTCCCCGGAAATCGAGTTCGACACCTTTGCCGCGGTAGACCTGCGCGTAGCCCTGATCATCAAGGCCGAAGCGGTCGAAGGCGCCGACAAGCTGCTGCGACTGACCCTCGACATCGGTGACGAGCAGCGAAACGTGTTCTCCGGAATCAAGAGCGCTTACCCGGATCCGTCCAAGCTCGATGGTCGTCTGACCATGATGATCGCCAACCTCAAACCTCGCAAAATGAAATTCGGTATCTCCGAGGGCATGGTGATGGCGGCCGGTCCTGGCGGAGAAGAAATCTACCTGCTGAGCCCTGACAGCGGCGCCAAGCCTGGTCAGCGCATCAAGTAAGGTAGGGCGGCAAACCGATCCCACAGTCGTGCCTGGCGCGACTGTGGGATTTTCATGTCTGGCCCACCCTCCGCCCTTGCCGGATAATGCCGTAGGAGCGAGCATGCTCGCGATGGTCGTCAACGATAACGCGCGTTCACTGGTTAAACAGTGCGCTCTTGAGTCCATCGCGAGCATGCTCGCTCCTACAGATCAAGCTTTACCGTTCTTGTCGGTACGATCATGACCGAAGCATTTCTTACGCTTATCAGCACTGCCCTGATCAACAACCTCGTGTTGCAATGGCCGCTGGGTGCAGATCCGCTCTTGGGCAGCGAACGCCGGCAAGTCCATGCCCTGGGCATCGCGACGACCTGCCTGATGCTGATTGTCGGTACGCTCGGTTACGCGCTCTACCATTGGCTGCTCATACCGCTGGAATTGACGTCCCTGCGTCTGTTCGTGTTCCTGCCTCTTAGTGTGCTACTGATCGCCCCCCTGCTGAATGGACTGTCCAGGGTGCTTTCGACGCTGTCGTTTGAAGGTCTGTGGCCGCTGCTGCTGGGCAACGCCGGCGTGCTCGGGGTAACGCTTCTCAACATCCAGAATGATAAAGGATTCGTTGCTGCCGCAGCCCTCAGCCTGGGTGCCGGGCTGGGTTTCTGGCTGGTGCTGAGCCTGTTCAACGACCTGCGCCAACGCACGCTCGATAACGATGTTCCCCTGCCCTTGCGCGGTTTGCCGATCGATCTGATCGGCGCTGGCCTGATTGCAGTGGCCTTTCTCGGATTCAGTGGACTGATCAAAACATGAGTCTGATTCAACGCATCGATGCCCTCTTGCCGCAAACCCAATGCGGCAAGTGCGGTCACCCCGGATGCAAGCCATACGCTGAAGGCATCGCCAACGGCGAGCCGATCAACAAGTGCCCGCCGGGCGGCAACGAAACCATCAACGCATTGGCCGATCTGTTGAAAGTGCCGGTACTGGAACTGGATGTCAGCCGTGGTTCGGCTCCGGCGCAGATCGCCTATATCCGCGAAGCCGAGTGCATCGGTTGCACCAAATGCATTCAGGCCTGTCCGGTAGACGCCATCGTCGGTGCGGCCAAGCTGATGCACACGGTGATCATTGATGAATGCACCGGCTGCGACCTCTGCGTGGCGCCCTGTCCGGTTGACTGCATCGAAATGCGTCCGCTGCCGATGGCCACGGTGCTGCCGATTGTCGGAGGCCTGGCGTTCAGTCTTGAAGAACAACGGGCCCGCGCTGCCAAACGCAATCACGCACGTCGTCGATTCGAACAGCGTAACGCTCGCCTGCAACGTGAAGAACAACAAAAGGCCGCTGAGCGCCATTCCCGGGCACAACGCCAAGCCCAGCCCAGTGAAATGAAGCTCGACCCGGTGCAGGCTGCGCTCGAACGCGTCCGCGCTCAGAAAGCTGCCGGTGCCGATGCCGCGTTGAAGAAGGCCAAGATCGATCTGGCGATGAGCCGGGCACAATTGACCAAGTCACTCAAGGCTTTCGGGCATCCGCCGACCTTCGAACAGCAGTCACAGTTGATAGTCCTGCAACAGCAGTTCGAAGCCTCCGAGCACGCCCTGGCACAGCTGGAAAGCACTGCGCCGCCAGCCCCGACGCCCGTTGCGGCTCCGGCGAAGAATGCCGAATTGAATCGAGCGAAAATCCAGTTGGCCATGCGCCGGGCCGAGCTGAAGAAAGCTCAAGCCAGCGAAGCACAGGCCGAGCAGATCGAAGCACTGGAGCGTGCTGTCAGCGAAGCCGAACGCCAGGTGGATGACCATGGCGCCCCTTGAATCGGTCGATGCGCGCCTGCAGCAGGCCATGAAACTGGTTCTACTGGCCACGCTGCCAGGGATGCTGGCGTTGTTCTGGTTATACGGCTGGGGAGTTTTGATCAACTTGTTACTGGCGGGGAGCAGTGCGTTGGCTGCTGAGGCGGCGGTGCTGCAACTGCGCAAGCGTGCCCTCAAACCGACCTTGAGCGACTGCAGCGCCCTCGTCAGTGCCATGCTCCTGGCCCTGGCCTTGCCGCCGTATTGCCCGTGGTGGCTGACCGTCAGTGCCGCCGCGTTTGCCATGCTGTTCGGCAAGCACTTGTATGGCGGTGTCGGCAGCAATCCGTTCAACCCGGCGATGCTCGGCTTCGCCCTGGTGATGGTCGCGTTTCCGCAACAAATGACCCACTGGCCTGCGTCCCACGGCATGGATCTGTCGGGCGGCGTGCAGCAAGTATTCGGTTTCGGTCAAAACCCGGATGCCTGGGTCCGGGCCACGGCACTGGATAGCCTGCGGATCAATAAAAGCCTGACCATGGATGAACTGTTCTCGGTGAATCCGGCGTTTGGTCATTTCGGTGGTCGCGGCGTGGAATGGGTGAACCTCGCCTTTCTCACGGGCGGCGCGTTCCTGCTGCAGCGTCGAGTGATCAGCTGGCATGCGCCGGTCGGCATGCTCGCCAGCCTGTTCCTCATCAGTCTGTTGTGCTGGAACGGTTCGGGCTCCGACTCCCATGGTTCACCGTTGTTTCATCTGCTCACCGGCGCCAGCATGCTGGGAGCGTTCTTCATCGTCACGGAACCGGTGTCCGGCGCTAAAAGCCCCGGCGCACGTCTGCTGTTCGGCATCGGTGTCGGGTTGCTGACCTATCTGATTCGTACGTGGGGCGGCTACCCGGACGGCGTGGCTTTTGCCGTGCTGTTGATGAACCTCTGTGTACCGGCACTGGAGCGGTTTGTCGCTGCCAGGCAGGAGCGGATTGCACCATGAGCCGCGCGTCGAGCCTTGCCACCCTGGCGTTACTGGCCGTCCTCGGGATTGGCCTGACCTGGCTCACGCAGCACAGCAGCGCGCCACGGGTCGCGGCTGAGCAGCGCCTGATCGACAGCCGCAACCTGCTGGACCTGCTACCGCCCGACAGCTACGACAATCAACCGCTGGAGCAACCACTCACGCTCGAAAACACGGTGCTGGGCAACAGCACACTGCTGGCGGGTTATCGAGCAACCAAGGCCGGCCAGGCTTATGCCGTACTGTTGCGCAGCCAGACCCTGGGTTACGCAGGCGCAATCGACTTGCTGATCGCCATCGACCTCAACGGCAGGCTGATTGGCGTCAAAACCCTCAAGCAAACGGAAACCCCGGGACTCGGTGCGCGAATCGCCGACTGGCCCAATGCCTGGCTTCAGCTGTTTTCCGGAAAATCTCGAACCGAGCCGGACGACAAAGGCTGGGGCTTGAAAAAGGATCAAGGACAATT
This sequence comes from Pseudomonas sp. ERMR1:02, assembly GCF_002277815.1. GTDB lineage: Bacteria > Pseudomonadota > Gammaproteobacteria > Pseudomonadales > Pseudomonadaceae > Aquipseudomonas. The sequence continues at coordinate 103,554 of NZ_NKJI01000003.1, read as the reverse complement.
CGATCAGATTGCGGGAGCGACGATCACCTCAAGGGCGGTGATCAATGCCACCCACGACGCGCTGCGCTACTTCGATGAACACCGGCAACAACTGCTCGGGAGCCCTTCCCATGAGTAAATCCCCGCTGTTACAGAACTCATTGATGCTCGCGCCGCTCATTGGCGCCACAGGTTCACTGGTGACCGCTGTGGGCCTGTGGCTGATGTTCATCGTAGTGACCAGTGTTTTTGGCCTCGGCATGAATGCACTGCGATCTCGCATGCTCCCGGCGACGCACTTGCTGGCAAGCGTGTTGCTCAGTGCAACGCTGACCAGTTGCGCAGAACTCGGCGCGCAAGTCTGGTCGCTGCAATGGCATCAACAAACGGGAATCTATTCAGCTTTGATTGCCTTGCAATGTGTCGTGCTGGAACACACGGGATTCTTCCAAAGCACCTGGCGAGATCGCCTGCGCCTGTGTGGCCTGTTCGGCGCATTGATGGTGAGCCTGGGCCTGCTGCGCGAACTCATTGGTAACGGGACACTCGGCAATCATCTACTGTGGCTGGTCGGGGCGACGCAAACGGATTGGCAAGGTTGGGTGCTGACCGGCGACGCAGGCTTGCGCCTGGCCACGCTAGCCCCTGGTGGCTTTATTCTGCTGGGATTGCTGATCGCCGCATGGCAGGCCTGGCACCGCCCGACACCTTCACACTGACCGCTTTCGAGGAAACGCACTGCCCATGAATGCCGCAAAACGTCTGGAAATTTTCCGCAGACTGCATGAAGACAACCCGGAACCGAAGACCGAACTGGCCTACTCATCAGCGTTTGAATTACTGATTGCGGTGATTCTTTCGGCGCAATCGACCGATGTCGGCGTTAACAAAGCCACGGCAAAACTGTTCCCGGTCGCCAATACCCCGGCGGCGATCCATGCGCTGGGCGTCGAAGGTTTGTCGGAATACATCAAGACCATCGGCCTGTTCAACAGCAAGGCTAAAAACGTGATCGAGACCTGTCGCTTGCTGGTGGAGCGCCATGCAGGCGAAGTGCCGCAGACTCGCGAGGAACTGGAAGCCCTGCCCGGTGTGGGCCGCAAGACCGCCAACGTGGTGCTCAATACTGCATTCCGTCAGCTGACGATGGCTGTGGACACCCATATTTTCCGAGTCAGTAACCGCACCGGCATTGCCCCCGGCAAGAATGTGGTCGAAGTCGAGAAAAAACTGATGAAGTTTGTGCCCAGGGAGTACCTGCTCGACTCCCATCACTGGTTGATCCTTCACGGACGCTATGTTTGCCTTGCCCGCAAGCCTCGCTGCGGCAGTTGTCGGATCGAAGACTTGTGCGAATACAAGCACAAGACCTCGGACGATTGAGGCGCTATTAGGATTATTGATTTATCGATTGAAAAAATCTTTTTTACCCGCCGAGAGAATGTCGATATAAGAGGCGCCAAAGGCACACTTAGCCTGGAGTAACTAAATGAGCACTGGCAAAGAGCACTTGGACGAAGATGAAGAATTCACTGCCGTTGAAGCTGATGATGCCGAGCCGGTAGTCGAAGTAGCGAAAACCAACCTGAGCAAGCGCCGTACCATCGACAATCTTCTGGAGGAGCGCCGACTGCAGAAGCAATTGGCCGATTACGATTTTGACTAATGACACCTGAAAGCCTCCCGAAACGGAGGCTTTTTACTTTGTGCCGAACCGCGATAAATGCCCGTTCATCGCCCATCGTCACCGCAGATAAAATCACACTATCCCATTACGTTGAGCCAGTTCGATCAGGTCGACCAGAGAGCGCGCATTGAGTTTCAGCAACAGGCGTGTTTTGTAGGTACTGACGGTCTTGTTGCTGAGAAACATCCCATCGGCAATCTCCTTGTTGGTCTTGCCTCTGGCCAATTGTTGCAATACCATCATTTCCCGCCCTGAAAGACGATCCACCATCTCGGCTTCACTTGCGTTCCCCAGACTGGCACGCACAGTATGCAAGGCTTGATTGGGAAAGTAGCTATAACCGGACAACACTGCCTTTATTGCACTGAGCAACTCAGTGAGATCCTGCTGTTTGCAAACATACCCGGCAGCACCCGTCTGCATGCAACGCATTGAAAAATGCCCAGGAGCCTGGGAAGTCAATATCAGCACTTTCATGGGCATGGCTGCTGATGTAAGTCGCGCGATAACTTCCAACCCGTCCAGCTTCGGTATCCCGATATCCAGAATGACAATGTCCGGCATGAATTCGCGGGCAAGTTGCAACGCATCAACACCATTATCGGTTTCTGCAACAACTTCGTAGCCATGACGCTCCATTAGCATACGTACCGCAAGACGAATGACGGGGTGATCATCCACGATCAGCACTTTATTCATGGGCAATTCCAATTTTCGCTGTTCGAATTTTTAGAGCCCGCACAATAGCCTAGTCGTTTCACCCATGGCATGCCGCCCCCCCCAGCGACCTGCAGCGAGAGACATTCCCTACGAGAATCGCGGATTAATCTTACAAAAAACTGCCAAACACAACGCAGCAAAATCTGAATCCATGTGAACAAGTCATGAATTTCAACATTTTTTGTATAGATTTACGATCTGAAAAATGAAGCATCAAGATTCGGCAAAGGTAATTTGAAGCGCATCAATCTTTAAACGTAACCGGCATTTAGCACTAAAACATTAACACCAGAAATATCACACACCGTTCACCTACTTGTTCTTACAGCGAAAAAATGCGCATCGACAATCATTACGAACATGAAAAACCAAAAACAAAACAACGTACACCACAGATAAAAATACGGACACTTCAGACACCAACATCATATGAATGGCGTAACATACCCCCAACAACAGACACCAACACCATCAATCAAACGAGCAAAGACAAATACAATGAGTAATAAACATGATCAAACTCAAAAAGAGAATTACCAACCCCATGACCATAATCGCGATATTCGCAACACTGTCTGAAACATCGGCAGCTATTTCGCTCCCCTTCCTCGACAACGAAGAAAGAGAAATTTATGTCTGGTTTCTAATCAGCTTTCCTTTTTATTTACTTTTCCTTTTCTTCGCCACGCTTAACTTCAATTACCGATCGCTTTACTCGCCTTCGGACTTTGAAAAGGACGAGCATTTCCTGAAAGCCATGGACGATGTTGACCCCAAAAAAAACAATGCTTCGGTGAAAGGCTCTCGGCCCGATTCGATTGCTTGCAGTGCGCAGGCTCCACCAGACGAAACAGGTTTACAGCCCAACCTTTCGGTTCAGCATCACATTCGCTTACCCGAATTACTGAAGGATTTGCACATCATCGATGCGCGCTGGATGAAAAATAAAATTGAGCTCAGCTCTTCGCTGGAGAAAATAAAAAAGCCACAGGAAGGACAGGCGCACGTGATTTTGTTTCTCACGGGCACGGAGTTGGAGAAATCACTGAGAGAAAGCGTTCTCAAATATTCCAGACAGACAAGAAAAAGCGGCAGCGCCAGTTACTGCGTTGCTTACGATTTGAGTTCACACGGGGTGACGGTCATGGGCCGGAGCCGCCAACTGACAATCAATCAGCAGTGAGGCAGGTCCTGGCGGGGAGATGCAGGCGCAGACGTATCAAACAGGGAAAGGTAAAAATGTTGTACCGCAATCCAGGATCAAAAAACCATTTTCAGAAATTGTGGCCCCGTCAATGACGAGGCCACAAATCCATTACAGGCTCAAAATACTCAGAAAAGCTTGCGGCCTTTGTTCGCGGCAATGCGCATGCGCAAGGCGTTGAGCTTGATGAAGCCCGCCGCATCGGCCTGGTTGTAGGCGCCGCCATCTTCCTCGAAGGTCGCGATGTTGGCATCGAACAACGATTCGTCGGACTTGCGACCCGTGACGATCACGTTGCCCTTGTACAGTTTCAGGCGCACGACGCCGTTCACGTGAGCCTGGGACGCATCGATCATCTGTTGCAGCATCAGACGCTCAGGACTCCACCAGTAGCCGGTGTAGATCAGGCTGGCGTACTTCGGCATCAACTCGTCTTTAAGGTGTGCCACTTCGCGATCCAGGGTGATCGATTCGATCGCACGGTGGGCGCGCAGCATGATGGTGCCGCCAGGTGTCTCGTAGCAGCCACGGGACTTCATGCCCACGTAACGGTTCTCGACGATGTCCAGACGACCGATACCGTGTTCGCCACCGATACGGTTCAAGGTCGCCAGCACGGTAGCCGGGGTCATTTCGACGCCGTCCAGTGCCACGATGTCGCCGTTGCGGTAGGTCAGCTCCAGGTACTGGGCCTTGTCAGGAGCCTTCTCCGGGGAGACGGTCCATTTCCACATGTCTTCTTCGTGCTCGGTCCAGGTGTCTTCCAGCACGCCGCCTTCATAGGAGATGTGCAGCAGGTTGGCATCCATCGAGTACGGGGATTTTTTCTTGCCGTGACGCTCGATCGGGATTGCGTGCTTTTCAGCGTAATCCATCAGCTTTTCACGGGACAGCAGGTCCCATTCGCGCCAAGGAGCAATCACTTTCACACCTGGTTTCAAGGCGTAGGCGCCCAGTTCGAAACGAACCTGGTCGTTACCCTTGCCGGTGGCGCCGTGGGAAATGGCGTCAGCGCCGGTTTCGTTGGCGATTTCGATCAGGCGTTTGGCGATCAACGGACGAGCGATGGAAGTACCCAGCAGGTACTCGCCTTCGTAAACGGTGTTGGCGCGGAACATCGGGAAAACGAAATCGCGCACGAATTCTTCGCGCAAGTCGTCGATGTAGATCTCTTTCACGCCCATGGCCTGAGCCTTGGCGCGTGCAGGTTCGACCTCTTCACCCTGACCCAGGTCAGCGGTGAAGGTCACCACTTCACAGTTATAAGTATCCTGCAGCCACTTGAGGATCACCGAAGTGTCCAGGCCGCCGGAATACGCCAGAACGACCTTGTTTACGTCCGCCATGCCATCACTCCACGGGGTTCTACGGAAAGCCGTGAAGTCTACCGCTCATGCAGGAAAATTTACAGTGGCGCGACAGCTTATGACGACGAAGCGACAGATTATGTCGAGAGCGCGACGATGACCAACAAGTCATGTCGTTGCCGATGGTCCCGGTTTCGTGGCCTGGGGAGCCACTTGCTCCGGCGGCGCCCCTCGCTCCAGCCGTACGGCGACCCGACGATTTTTCGAGCGGTTGGCGTTGTTGGAATTGGGCGCCAGCGGATAGCTCTCACCATGGAAACGCATGGTGATCTGCGACTCCTGTATGCCATTGGCCTTGAAGAACTCCATGACCGCCAAGGCTCGACGGCGTGACAGGTCACGGTTGGTGAGGCGATTGCCGCTGTTGTCGGAATGCCCGTCAAGTTCGATGTGATTGACCGTCGGATCGGCCTTCATGTACTCGAGCATCACCTGCAGCCTGGCTTTCGCGGCCGAATCCAGATCGATACCGCCGCCGGGAAAACCGACTTCGGACTGCTTCACCTGATCGAAATTCTGTGGCAACAGTTTGGCTACGCAGCCCTGATAGTCGGCAAACGCCTTGTTGAATCTGACTGGCAACAAACGCACTTCCGACACCCGTCCATCGCCCGAAGAATGTCGAACCACCGGACTGCGACCGTCCATCAGGCCGCTGATCAAACGCCCGGCCTGCGCCTGCGAACTGTTGAACAACACATTACCGTTGCCGACTCTCACCGTGCCCAGATTGATATCACCCCGTCCTGGCTGCCAGGGCGCAGCCGCGGCCAGCAAGGTAGCCGAGCCACCGCCCATCATGGCGTTGTAGGCATTAAGCCGAAACGTCGCCTGCTCGCCAGCACGACGCACGAACTGCCCCGAGCCAAAATCGGTGATCGGCTGGGTCAGGCGGCACTCGAATTTGTCGCCTTCGACCGTCCACTCGATGCTCTCCAGACGAGTCTGAAAAGTGAGCGCCATCGCGGGAAGGCTGGCAAACACACTGAGCAAGGCTAAATAACGCTGGCGCACGGGAGGCTCCACTGGCTTCTACAACAAAAAGACCGACACACACTTGTTTACGGCATACCTGTTGGATATCGGAAGCTTGCCGCAAAACTTGATAGCGAGTGCCTGCAAGAGTCTTTTCCGGTAGCATTCCCTTGAGTTTGACCCGCCTGGAATCCCCTCATGTCCGACCGCCTGACCCTGCTGCGTCCCGACGACTGGCACATTCATCTTCGCGATGGTGCCGTGTTGACCAATACCGTCGCGGATGTCGCGCGCACCTTTGGTCGCGCCATTATCATGCCCAACCTGGTACCCCCGGTCCGCAATGCGGCTGAGGCCAACGGCTACCGCCAGCGGATCCTCGCTGCCCGCCCGGCCGGCAGCCAGTTCGAACCGCTGATGGTTCTGTACCTGACCGATCGCACCCAGCCTGAAGAAATTCGCGAGGCCAAGGCCAGCGGTTTCATTCACGCCGCCAAGCTGTACCCGGCCGGCGCCACCACCAACTCGGACTCTGGTGTCACCAGCATCGACAAGATCTTCCCTGCACTTGAGGCCATGGCCGAAGTCGGAATGCCCTTGCTGATTCACGGTGAAGTCACCCGCGGCGATGTGGACGTGTTCGACCGCGAAAAAATCTTCATCGATGAGCACATGCGTCGCGTGGTCGAGCATTTCCCGACCCTAAAAGTGGTGTTCGAACACATCACCACCGCTGACGCCGTGCAGTTCGTCAATTCGGCTTCGGCCAACGTTGGCGCGACCATCACCGCGCATCACCTGCTGTACAACCGCAACCATATGCTGGTGGGCGGGATTCGGCCGCACTTTTATTGCCTGCCGATACTCAAGCGCAACACACACCAGGAAGCGCTACTCGATGCCGCCACCAGCGGCAGCGAAAAGTTCTTCCTCGGCACCGACTCGGCACCCCACGCGCAGCATGCCAAGGAAGCCGCCTGCGGTTGCGCAGGCTGCTACACCGCTTTTGCTGCGATCGAGATGTATGCCGAAGCCTTCGAACAGCGCAATGCGCTGGATAAGCTCGAAGCCTTCGCAAGCCTCAACGGCCCGCGTTTCTATGGCCTGCCGGCGAACACCGATCGCATCACCCTGGTTCGCGAAGAGTGGACCGCCCCAACCAGCCTGCCGTTTGGCGAGCTGACCGTTATCCCGCTGCGCGCCGGTGAAAAACTGCGCTGGCGCCTGCTGGAGGAACACGCGTGAGTGAAGACCATTTCGACGACGAACAGGACGGTAATGGCGGTGGAGGCGGTTCTCGTCATCCAATGGCCGCCAGGTTCCGCGGTTACCTGCCAGTTGTCGTCGACGTAGAAACCGGTGGTTTCAATTCGGCCACTGACGCCCTGCTGGAAATCGCCGCGACCACCATCGCCATGGATGAAAAGGGTTTTGTTTACCCGGATCACACCTACTTCTTCCGGGTAGAGCCTTTCGAAGGCGCGAATATTGAAGCGGCAGCCCTGGAGTTCACCGGGATCAAGCTCGATCACCCACTGCGCATGGCGGTGAGTGAAGAGACGGCTCTGAACGATATCTTCCGCGGCATACGCAAGGCGCTCAAAGCCAACGGTTGCAAACGGGCAATTCTGGTCGGGCACAACAGCAGCTTCGACTTGGGCTTCCTGAATGCCGCGGTTGCGCGCCTGGACATGAAGCGCAACCCGTTTCACCCGTTCTCCAGTTTCGACACGGCGACCCTCGCCGGCCTGGCTTATGGTCAAACAGTGCTGGCCAAAGCCTGTCAGGCAGCCGATATCGATTTCGACGGTCGCGAGGCCCACTCGGCTCGTTATGACACCGAGAAGACCGCCGAGCTGTTCTGCGGCATCGTCAATCGCTGGAAACAAATGGGCGGCTGGGAAGATTTCGACGATTGATTGCTGTCGCGGATCCTATTCCGCGACGGGTTCTGCTCTTTGTAGGAGCCGAGCTTGCTCGCGATGGTCGTCAACGATAACGCGGGCAGTCTGGCCCCCGCGGTGTTCTTGAGCCCATCGCGAGCGAGCTCGCTCCTACAGAGTTACAGAGTTGCAGGTTTATCCCGCCCATAAAAAAACCGGCCTCAAGGGCCGGTTTTTTTGTACCTGTTTTTTATAACAGGACCGTGTGCCTTACAGCGCAGCAGCGTGCTCGGTCAGGTAAGCCGCGACGCCTTCGGTCGAAGCGGTCATGCCCTTGTCGCCTTTTTTCCAGTTGGCCGGGCAGACTTCGCCGTGCTCTTCGTGGAATTGCAGCGCGTCGACCAGACGAACCAGCTCTTCGATGTTACGGCCCAGCGGCAGGTCGTTGATGATCTGCGAACGGACAACGCCCTTGTCGTCGATCAGGAACGCGCCACGGAATGCCACGCCGCCTTCGGACTCAACGTCATAGGCCTTGGCGATTTCGTGCTTGATGTCGGCAGCCATGGTGTAACGGACTTCGCCGATACCGCCATTGTTGACCGGGGTGTTGCGCCAGGCGTTGTGGGTGAAGTGCGAGTCGATCGACACAGCGATCACTTCTACGTTGCGTGCCTTGAAGTCAGACATGCGGTTGTCCAGAGCGATCAGCTCCGACGGGCAAACGAAGGTGAAGTCCAGTGGGTAGAAGAACACCAGGCCGTATTTGCCTTTGATGGCCGACGACAGGGTGAAGCTGTCTACGATTTCGCCATTGCCGAGTACGGCCGGTACGGTGAAGTCAGGGGCTTGTTTGCCTACGAGTACGCTCATTGGATATCTCCTGGTGTAGAAACGTGAAAAACAAGGTTTGCACCAGCCTGCCACCCTCAGACGACAGCCCTGTGACACAAACCCGTTTCGCAAAGACCGGTCATCATACACTGCGTGTTTGGCCTGTCCTCAACGGTTTTTCCCTTGGGCGTAAAAACGCGGGCGCGGATTTCATTTCTCGAAGGCCTTGGAGAAACCGTTCGTCAGGCCTGGGAAAAAGCCTCTACAAAGCACTTTGACAATCATTCTCGTTAACATTAAGATCCATCGCATTCGAGACATAAACAAGCGACGGTCTTCACTTATGTATGTTTGCCTCTGCACTGGCGTCACCGACGGCCAAATCCGCGATGCGATCTATGAAGGATGCTGCAGCTACAAGGAAGTCCGCCAGGCCACCGGCGTTGCCAGTCAATGCGGTAAATGTGCCTGCCTGGCCAAGGAAGTGGTTCGCGAAACCCTGACAAAATTGCAGACGGCCCAAGCCGCCATTCCTTTTCCTGCAGAATTTACAGCCGCATAAATACCCCCTTTTCAAAGAACCGGACTGATGTCCGGTTTTTTATGTCTGAAAATCAAATGCTTATGCTCTAGACGCGGAACACAAACATTCTTATTCAGATTAATTTTCACTTAAGTTTCAATAACTTAGGTTTGACACTATTAATTGTGCGGCTCAAACTCTGCCTTATAGACAGCTAATACAGGGCAGGACCCCATCATGAAAGGCGACGTTACAGTCATCCAGCATCTCAACAAGATCCTTGCCAATGAACTGGTCGCGATCAATCAGTACTTTCTGCATGCACGCATGTATGAAGACTGGGGCCTGAACAAGCTCGGCAAGCACGAGTACCACGAATCCATCGACGAGATGAAGCACGCCGACAAGCTGATCAAGCGCATCCTGTTCCTTGAAGGCCTGCCGAACGTCCAGGACCTGGGCAAGCTGCAAATCGGCGAACACACCAAGGAAATGATCGAGTGCGACCTGCGTATCGAACGCACCGGTCATGCCGATCTGAAAGTGGCCATCGCTCATTGCGAGAAGGTTGGCGACTTCGGTAGCCGTGAACTTCTTGAAGATATCCTTGAATCCGAAGAAGAACATATCGACTGGCTGGAAACCCAACTTGGCTTGATCGACAGGATCGGTATCGAGAACTATCTGCAATCGCAGATGGGCGAAGACGAATAAGTTCTACGACAGTAATCTCGACGCAATAAAAAAGCCCCGCCCTCTTTTAAAGAGGCGGGGCTTTTTAATCACTGAAATCCGGGGTTGCTCATGCCCTTGTAGGAGCGAGGCTTGCCCGCGAAGAACGATGACGCAGTTTTTACTGATAAACCGGATTATCGTTCTTCGCGGGCAAGCCTCGCTCCTACAGGAATCCGGATCAGGCTTCGGACTTGGCAGCAGCAGCGGCTTCGACAGCAGCCTTGATGGTGGTTTGCAGAGAACCGTCTGCAGCCATCTCGGTCATGATGTCGCTACCGCCAACCAGCTCACCACCGACCCACAGTTGCGGAAAGGTTGGCCAGTTGGCGTATTTAGGCAGATTGGCGCGGATTTCCGGGTTCTGCAGGATGTCCACGTACGCAAACTTTTCACCACAAGCCATCACAGCCTGCGCGGCTTTCGCGGAGAAGCCACACTGCGGGGCATTCGGCGAACCTTTCATGTAAAGCAGAATGGTGTTGTTGGCAATCTGCTCTTTAATCGTTTCGATGATATCCATGGAGCACCTCGGCTGAACTTTCCGACTCATGGGTCGGCACGGTGGCGCATTGTAACGGAAAGCCGACAGCCATGCTCGGTCTCTCCGTCAGATACGATCAAGCTGCCGCCACGGTCACCGGTACGCCATTGAGTGCCGCATTCCCCGACAACTCATCAAGCTGGCACTCGTCCGTCAGGTCATTGGCGCTGGATCCCGGCTGGCCACTGGCAATGGTCATTTGCACGCCCGGTCGAGCATGGCCCCACCCGTGCGGAAGGCTGACCACACCTTTCATCATATCCAGACTGCTCAGCACTTCAACTTCGATCATCCCGACTCGCGAACTGACCCGCACTCGCTGCCCGTCGCTCAATCCGCGACTGACCAGATCATCCGGGTGCATCAATAATTGATGGCGCGGCTTGCCCTTCACCAGGCGGTGATAATTGTGCATCCACGAATTGTTGCTGCGCACATGCCGACGGCCGATCATCAACAACTCATCGGCGGACGGTGCCTGCAACGCCGCAAAGCGCGCCAGGTCGGCGAGGATGACGGCTGGGGCTGCCTGAACATGCTGACTGGTGGTTTTCAGGCGTGAAGCCAGATTGGGCTTGAGCGCCCCCAGATCGACGCCATGGGGATGATCGAACAGGGTCGTCAACGACAGCTGATGCTCCGAAGTATCGCCGTACAGGCCCATGCGCAAACCGCGATCAATCATTTGCGCCGGCGCGATGGTCGGTTTGAGTTCCTTGCCGGTCTTCGCTGCAAATGCCTTGGCGAGCCCGACGAAAATCTCCCAGTCATGCAGCGCACCTTCGGGTTTGGCGAGGATTGCGCGGTTGAAACGACTGACATTGCGTACTGCAAACATGTTGAAGGTCGTGTCGTAATGATCGTTTTCCAGCGCCGATGTAGACGGCAGGATCAGGTCGGCGTAGCGCGTGGTCTCGTTGATGTACAAGTCGACACTGACCATGAACTCAAGCCCGTCCAGCGCCCGTTCCAGCTGACGGCCGTTGGGTGTGGACAGCACCGGATTGCCCGCCACGGTGATCAGCGCGCGGACCTGCCCTTCCCCTTCGGTCAGCATCTCTTCGGCCAGCGCCGACACCGGCAGTTCGCCCGCGTAATCCGGGCGTCCGGACACTCGGCTCCGCCACAAATTGAAATGCCCGCCCGACGTGGAGGCCACCAGGTCCACCGCAGGCTCGGTGCATAACGCACCGCCCACGCTGTCGAGGTTGCCGGTGACCAGATTGATCAACTGCACCAGCCAATGACAAAGCGTACCGAAGGCTTGGGTCGAGACGCCCATGCGGCCGTAGCAAACTGCGCTCGGCGCTGCGGCGAAGTCCCGCGCCAATTGACGGATCTGCTCGGCGGGCACCGCACATAGCGGGCTCATGGTTTCGGCGGTAAAACCGGCGATGGCATCGCGCACTTCATCCAGGCCGTCTACCGGCAAATGGCTGTCACGGGTCAGGCCTTCTGCAAACAGAGTGTTGAGCAAGCCAAACAACAACGCCGCGTCGCCACCGGGCCGCACGAACAAATGCTGATCGGCAATGGCCGCCGTTTCGCTGCGACGCGGATCGACCACCACGACTTTACCGCCACGGGCCTGAATCGCTTTCAAGCGCTTTTCCACATCCGGCACGGTCATGATGCTGCCGTTGGACGCGAGCGGGTTGCCGCCAAGGATCAGCATGAAGTCGGTGTGATCGATGTCCGGGATCGGCAGCAGTAAACCGTGGCCGTACATCAAATGACTGGTCAGGTGATGGGGCAATTGATCAACCGATGTCGCGGAAAACCGGTTACGGGTTTTCAGCAGGCCGAGAAAATAATTGCTGTGAGTCATCAGCCCATAGTTGTGCACGCTGGGATTGCCTTGATAGACCGCCACCGCGTTTTGCCCGTGACGCTCCTGAATCGCCTCCAGGCGTTCGGCGACAAGGTTGAAGGCGTCTTCCCACTCGATGGGCTGCCACTCACTACCCACGCGCTGCATCGGTTGATGCAGGCGATCCGGATCGTTCTGAATGTCTTGCAGTGCGACAGCCTTGGGGCAAATGTGCCCGCGACTGAACGTATCCAGGGGATCACCCTTGATCGAGGTGATTTGCACATTGCCTGCTTCGACCTCGGTGGTTTCGATGGTCAGGCCGCAGATGGCTTCACACAGGTGGCAGGCACGGTGATGGAGAGTCTTGGTCATGGCCAGTCTTTGTCTTGTTCTGGGCGGGTAAAGTCGGCCGCGGGAACAAAACTATGGCGCCTGCCCCAATAGCACGCCAGCGACGTTCGTCTTGTGAATTGGTGACCATCAGGCCGGCCGATGGCCCCTGATGTCCGCGGACAACAGGTCAGAAACCGACCGTCAATGTACTGCAGCCGCCTCGTTTGATTGCCAAGCCGAGCAGGGCCGGTGTACAAATGCCTGGCTGCTGTCAGGAAACAGGCTTCAAAAGCGCTACTGCGGTTATCCCATAGCTCCTCTGAAATCCCCTTAAAACCGTAGCCCTATTGGTAAGACGCGACATTTAATTATAAGATCGCGCCTTCCCCTATTTCGTCGCCCCGTGCGGCTTACGCCGCAGGTCTCGCCCGTTGTTCCGTTAAACAAGGCTTTGAGTATCTGCGGTTTGTAGCAAAAAGGTAGTCAATGATGAGCGCAAGGCACTTTCTCTCCCTGATGGATTGCACGCCCGAAGAGCTGGTCAGCGTGATCCGTCGAGGCGTTGAGCTCAAAGACCTGCGTAACCGCGGCGTACTGTTCGAGCCCCTGAAAAACCGCGTACTCGGGATGATTTTCGAGAAGTCCTCGACCCGCACCCGCATTTCGTTCGAAGCCGGCATGATCCAGCTCGGCGGCCAGGCGATCTTCCTGTCGCCGCGCGACACCCAACTGGGTCGCGGTGAGCCGATCAGCGACGCCGCCATCGTCATGTCGAGCATGCTCGATGCGGTGATGATCCGTACGTTTTCCCACAGCACCTTGACCGAATTCGCTGCCAATTCGCGTGTGCCGCTGATCAACGGCCTGTCCGACGATCTGCACCCCTGCCAATTGCTGGCCGACATGCAGACCTTCCTCGAACACCGCGGCTCCATCCAGGGCAAGACCGTGGCCTGGATCGGCGACGGCAACAACATGTGCAACAGCTATATAGAAGCGGCGATCCAGTTCGACTTCCAGCTACGCGTTGCCTGCCCGGAAGGTTACGAGCCGAACGCTGAGTTCGTGGCCAAGGCCGGCGATCGGGTGACTATCGTGCGCGATCCGAAAGACGCCGTGCGCGGCGCGCATCTGGTGAGCACCGATGTCTGGACCTCCATGGGCCAGGAAGAAGAAACCGCCAAGCGCCTTGAGCTGTTCGCCCCGTATCAAGTCAACCGCGCCCTGCTCGACCTGGCTGCCGCCGACGTGCTGTTCATGCATTGTTTGCCAGCCCACCGTGGTGAAGAGATCAGCGTCGACCTGCTTGACGACCCGCGTTCGGTGGCTTGGGATCAAGCTGAAAACCGCCTTCACGCACAAAAGGCCCTGCTTGAGTTTCTCGTCCCGCCTTCGTACCACCACGCATGAGCCAGCCATTACTGCTTAACCTGCGCAACCTCGCCTGCGGCTATCAAGACCAGCGCGTGGTGCAGAACCTCAACCTGCATTTGAACGCGGGTGACATCGGTTGCCTGCTGGGTTCTTCCGGCTGTGGCAAGACCACTACCCTGCGCGCCATTGCCGGTTTCGAGCCGGTGCACGAAGGTGATATCCAACTGGCTGGCGAGACGATTTCCAGCGCCGGGTTCACCCTCGCGCCGGAGAAACGTCGCATCGGTATGGTGTTCCAGGACTACGCTCTGTTTCCGCATTTGAGCGTCGCCGACAACATCGCCTTCGGCATTCGCAAGCACCCGCAAAAGGAGCGCGTTACCGAAGAGTTGCTGGAACTGGTCAACTTGAAAAACCTCGGCAAACGATTCCCCCATGAGCTTTCCGGTGGCCAGCAGCAACGTGTCGCCCTGGCCCGCGCCCTGGCGCCGGAACCGCAGCTGTTGCTGCTGGATGAACCGTTCTCCAACCTCGATGGTGAATTGCGCCGCAAGCTCAGCCACGAGGTGCGCGACATTCTCAAGGCTCGTGGCACCAGCGCGATTCTGGTTACCCATGATCAGGAAGAAGCCTTCGCAGTCAGCGATCACGTTGGCGTGTTCAAGGAAGGCCGACTGGAACAATGGGATACGCCTACAACCTGTACCACGAACCGCTGACGCCGTATGTGGCCAGCTTCATCGGCCAGGGTTACTTCATTCGCGGCCAGTTGAGCAGCCCGGAATCGGTACAGACCGAACTGGGTGAGTTGCGCGGCAACCGTGCATACACCTGGCCGGTCGGTGGTGCGGTGGACGTGTTGCTGCGTCCGGACGATATCGTTTATGCGCCAGACAGCGCTTTGAAGGCGCGGATCGTTGGCAAGTCTTTCCAGGGCGCGTCGACGCTTTACCGCCTGCAAATGCCAACCGGTGCGCAACTGGAGTCGATCTTCCCGAGCCATGTCGATCATCAGATCGGGGCAGAGGTTGGCATTCGTGTCGCTGCGGAACACCTGGTGTTGTTCCAGGCTGCCGGCAGCACGGCGGAGCAGATTCCGGTCGTTGAATTACAGCACCGCTCATTGACACCCTCCGCCCCTGTAGGAGCGAGGCTTGCCCGCGAAGGCGTAATGCCAGCCGACATCATCATCGACTGATATGACGCTTTCGCGGGCAAGCCTCGCTCCTACAGGTATCAGGCGAGAATCAGCTTCCCGCTGGCCACCAACGTCGCATTCCCGCCAATTTTCACCCGATCCCCTTCCAGCCGGCAGAACAGCTCTCCGCCCCGCGCCGAACACTGGTAAGCCGTCAGACTCGACTTGCCCAGACGTTTCGACCAGTAAGGAATCAGACTGCAATGGGTCGATCCGGTCACCGGGTCTTCATTGATACCAATGGCGGGTGCGAAATAGCGCGACACGAAATCGTGTTTGCTGCCCCGGGCAGTGACAATGGCGCCCAGCCACGGCAGTTTCGCCAGGGCGACCATGTCTGGTTGACACTCGAGCACGGCCTGTTCGGACTCCAGCACCACAAACAACTCATTAGAACCCAGCACATCGACGGCTTCCACGCCGAGCGCGCGTTCGACGTCCAGGGTCACGCCCACTTCCGATGGCACGATCGCCGGAAAATCCAGCCACAGGCGCCCACCTTCACGACTCACGCTCAGGGGGCCTGACTTGCAGGTAAAGTCCAGGCGTTCGACCGGCTCCCTGTAGATTTCAAACAAAACGTAGGCGCTGGCCAGGGTCGCGTGACCGCACAACGGCACCTCGGTGGTCGGGGTAAACCAGCGAATGTGCCAGCCCTGCCCTTCGCGCACCACGAAGGCCGTTTCGGCGAGGTTGTGCTCGGCGGCGATCTTTTGCATCAACTCATCGGCGAGCCAGGCATCCAGCCGATAGACCATTGCCGGGTTACCGCTGAAGGCCCGATCACTGAACGCGTCGACCTGATGAAACTCGAGCTGCATAACATTCTCCCTTTGTCAGACCACCGTATGAATCGCAGGAATTTCTTTGTAGGAGCGAGCTTGCTCGCGAAGCACTCAAGAGCGCTGCGTTTAATCAGCAAACACGCGTTATTGTTAACGACCATCGCGAGCAAGCTCGCTCCTACAGTGGTTTAGATCCGTTCGAGTGAACAGTGACAGAGCAGGCATTTTTGCACCATACAGCCGCAGGGTAGGCGTTCAGGCACGGCCGATATCGGCGAACTTCGCCTGGGTATGCTCAGCCAGCACAGCGGGGGCCAATTCAACTTCCAGGCCGCGTCGGCCGGCGCTCACAAAAATGCTCGCAAAAGGCTGGGCAGAATTATCAATAAAGGTGCGCAAACGCTTCTTTTGCCCCAGCGGACTGATCCCACCCAGCAGATACCCCGTCGAGCGTTGCGCAGCGGCAGGGTCGGCCATTTCGACTTTTTTCACCCCAGCCACATGCGCCAGGGCCTTCAAATCCAGGCTTCCACCCACAGGAACAACCGCCACCAACAACTCGCCTTTTTCACTGGCCGCCAGCAAGGTCTTGAACACCTGCGCGGGGTCCAACCCGAGCTTCTCCGAGGCCTCCAACCCATAGGACGCAGCCTTCGGGTCATGTTCATAACTGTGCACACGGTGTTCGGCGCGAACCTTTTTCAGCAAATCCAATGCGGGTGTCATGACAGCTCCAGACCTGGCGGCAGTAGAAAAATACTGCGCCGGATTCTAGGACATTGATCCGAAAATGGCTCTATCGCAGTGCCGTTACAAAATGCTCTCCATGTTCATTTGTGCCGATTTCGGCCGCTCACCGACGCGATCATTCATGGAACTAATAGTTTATTTGTGACCAATGGTTCACTTTCGACCTTTGACAGCAGTGTTTCTTGTCTATATTTTTTCGTTTCTGAAACTGCAGGAAAGGTCTTATCGCAGTACCCAGCTGTAAACCGGGAACAGGTTGGGGATCCTGCCTCAGTGAAAAACGCGCTTTGCCCATGATGGAATGCAAGCGCCAGACAAGAAAAAAAATGAGG
The DNA here is from genome assembly GCF_002277815.1 of Pseudomonas sp. ERMR1:02. Taxonomy (GTDB): domain Bacteria; phylum Pseudomonadota; class Gammaproteobacteria; order Pseudomonadales; family Pseudomonadaceae; genus Aquipseudomonas. Next base: position 86,521 of record NZ_NKJI01000003.1, on the reverse strand, counting down.
TTTCAATGACAACTGCTTTACAACAACCGTCGCTCTCGAGCCAATGCATGGCCGAGTTTCTGGGTACTGCACTGCTGATCTTCTTTGGTACGGGCTGTGTTGCCGCGCTCAAGGTCGCGGGTGCCAGCTTTGGCCTGTGGGAAATCAGCATTATCTGGGGTGTCGGCGTCAGCATGGCGATTTACCTGACAGCCGGGATTTCCGGCGCTCATCTCAACCCTGCCGTCAGCATTGCGCTGAGCATTTTCGCCGACTTCGAAAAGCGCAAACTGCCGTTCTATATTTTCGCCCAGGTGGCTGGCGCCTTTTGCGGCGCATTGCTGGTGTACACGTTGTACAGCAATCTTTTCTTCGATTTCGAACAAACTCACCATATGGTTCGCGGCACCGAAGCCAGCCTTGAATTGGCGTCGGTATTTTCCACCTTCCCCAATCCGAGTTTGTCCACGTCTCAGGCCTTTCTGGTCGAGGTCATCATCACCGCCATCCTGATGGGCGTGATCATGTCCCTGACCGACGACAACAATGGCCTGCCCAATGGCCCGCTGGCGCCCCTGCTGATCGGCCTGCTGATTGCGGTGATTGGCAGCTCGATGGGGCCGCTGACCGGTTTCGCGATGAATCCGGCCCGTGACTTCGGCCCGAAACTGATGACTTTTTTTGCCGGCTGGGGTGACATTTCCTTCACCGGCGGGCGCGATATCCCGTACTTCCTGATTCCGGTTTTCGCACCGATTGTCGGTGCCTGCCTCGGTGCCGCGGCTTATCGCGGGGTCATCGCCCGCCATCTGCCAAGCGCAACAACTGCTACAACGGATGCAACACCGGCCATTGACGGCAAACCAAGAGTTTCTTGATACCGTTGGCGCATGATTCTGCCAACTAAATCGCGCGCCAGACCTCACTCCCTTTTTTTCGTCCAAGGCAATCGACATGACCGACACTCAGAATAAGAACTACATCATTGCCCTCGACCAGGGTACGACCAGCTCCCGCGCGATCATTTTCGACCGCGATGCGAACGTGGTCTGCACCGCACAGCGTGAATTCGCGCAGCACTATCCGCAAGCCGGCTGGGTCGAACATGACCCGATGGAAATCTTCGCCACCCAAAGCGCCGTGATGGTCGAGGCCCTGGCTCAAGCCGGTCTGCATCATGATCAGGTCGCAGCCATCGGTATCACCAACCAGCGTGAAACCACCGTGGTCTGGGACAAGAACACCGGTCGCCCTATCTATAACGCAATTGTCTGGCAGTGCCGACGCAGCACCGAGATCTGTCAGCAGCTCAAACGCGATGGTCACGAGCAATACATCAGCGAGACCACCGGCCTGGTCACCGACCCGTATTTCTCCGGCACCAAGCTCAAGTGGATTCTCGACCACGTCGAAGGCAGCCGTGAACGCGCGCGCAACGGCGAGCTGCTGTTCGGCACCGTCGACAGCTGGCTGATCTGGAAATTTACCGGCGGCAAGGTGCACGTCACCGACTACACCAACGCTTCGCGCACCATGCTCTTCAACATCCACACCCTGGAGTGGGACGCGAAGATGCTGGAGGTGCTGGATATTCCGCGAGAAATGCTGCCGCAGGTGAAATCGTCTTCTGAAATCTACGGTCGTACCAAAAGCGGCATCGCCATCGGCGGTATCGCCGGCGACCAGCAGGCTGCGTTGTTCGGCCAGATGTGTGTCGAGGCCGGTCAGGCCAAAAACACCTACGGCACCGGCTGCTTCCTGCTGATGAACACTGGCGACAAAGCCGTGAAGTCCAAACACGGCATGCTCACCACCATCGCCTGCGGTCCCCGTGGCGAAGTGGCTTATGCACTGGAAGGCGCGGTATTCAACGGCGGCTCCACCGTGCAATGGCTGCGCGATGAACTGAAGATCATCAACGACGCCCACGACACCGAGTACTTCGCCAACAAGGTCAAGGACAGCAACGGTGTGTACCTGGTCCCCGCCTTCACCGGTCTCGGCGCCCCATACTGGGACCCGTATGCCCGTGGCGCCTTGTTCGGTCTGACTCGCGGCGTACGCGTGGATCACATCATCCGCGCCGCGCTGGAGTCGATCGCCTACCAGACCCGCGACGTGCTCGATGCCATGCAACAGGACGCAGGCGAACGCCTCAAGGCCCTGCGTGTGGATGGCGGTGCGGTAGCAAACAACTTTCTCATGCAGTTCCAGGCCGACATCCTCGGCACTCAGGTCGAACGCCCGCAGATGCGCGAAACCACGGCGCTGGGCGCTGCATACCTGGCGGGCCTGGCCTGCGGGTTCTGGAGCAGCCTGGAAGAGTTGCGCGGCAAGGCGGTGATCGAGCGCCGGTTCGAACCGACCCTGGAAGAAGCGGCGAAGGAAAAACTCTACGCCGGATGGAAAAAAGCTGTCAGCCGCACCCGCGATTGGGAGCCACACGAAGGGGCTGAATAAGCCAGAGATCCGTTGTAGCAGCTGGCGAAGCCTGCGTCCGGCTGCGTAGCAGTCGTCAATTCAGGCACTGCGGTTTATCAGATAGATTCGGTGCGCAGGTTGGCGACTGCTGCGCAGCCGGACGCAGGCTTCGCCAGCTGCTACAGACTGATGTAACTGGTAGGGAGCAGATTCCTGCGGCATCATGGGCAAATTTTGCACGGCAGCCCAAAGGACGCCCCATGAATCTGCCTCCCCGTCAGCAGCAAATCCTCGAACTGGTCCGCGAACGCGGCTATGTCAGCATCGAGGAAATGGCCACGCTGTTCGTTGTTACCCCGCAAACTATCCGCCGCGATATCAATCAGCTGGCGGAAGCCAATCTGCTGCGTCGCTACCACGGCGGCGCGGCTTACGATTCCAGTGTCGAAAATACCGCCTATGCCATGCGCGCTGATCAGATGCGTGATGAGAAGCAGCGTATTGGCGAAGCGATTGCGGCGCAGATCCCCGATCACGCCTCGCTGTTCATCAACATCGGCACCACCACCGAATCCATCGCCCGCGCACTGCTCAATCACAGTCATCTGAAGATCATCACCAACAACCTGCATGTGGCCTCGATGCTCAGCGCCAAGGACGATTTCGACGTTCTGTTGACTGGCGGTAACGTGCGACGTGACGGTGGTGTGGTCGGTCAGGCCAGTGTCGATTTCATCAATCAGTTCAAGGTCGACTTTGCCCTCGTCGGCATCAGCGGCATCGATGAAGACGGCAGCCTGCTGGATTTCGATTATCAGGAAGTGCGGGTGTCCCAGGCGATCATTGCCAACGCCCGGCAAGTGATCCTCGCGGCGGACTCCAGCAAATTTGGGCGCAACGCCATGATTCGACTGGGGCCGATCAGTTTGGTTGACTGCCTGGTTACCGATCAGCAGCCCGTGCCTGCGCTGGCGCAGTTGCTGAGTCAGCATAAGGTTCGGTTGGAGGTTGTTTAACGCCGAAGGCGGTTAAACAACCTGAAGCCGGCTTGCTGGCGATGGCGCCCTTGAGTACGCCTTCGCCAGCAAGCCGGCTCCTACAATACATCCCCCGCAACACCCTCTCCTCCCGCTTTTAATGTTCGAAAAGTTTCCTTTAACCGCCCTTCGATGAGTTTTTTCAATCGAATCCGACTGGCTGTGCGCCACTTTATCGGCTAATATTTTCGAAAATGAACATTAATGTTCGAATTCAAATATCAAAGAATTCCGAGGCCTTAGCCAATGCCCACTTCTACCTTGCCTACGCCCCCTCTTGCCGAGGTCTACGATATCGCCGTCATCGGTGGCGGGATCAATGGCGTGGGGATCGCAGCGGATGCCGCCGGCCGCGGCCTCTCGGTGTTCCTTTGCGAAAAGGATGATCTGGCCAGCCACACCTCGTCCGCCAGCAGCAAACTGATCCACGGCGGCCTGCGCTACCTCGAACATTACGAATTCCGCCTGGTGCGCGAAGCCCTGGCCGAGCGTGAAGTATTGCTGGCCAAGGCGCCGCATATCGTTAAGCAAATGCGCTTCGTGTTGCCGCATCGCCCGCACCTGCGTCCGGCCTGGATGATCCGCGCCGGCCTGTTTCTGTATGACAACCTCGGCAAACGGGAACAGCTCAAAGGTTCGAAAAGCCTGAAGTTCGGCCCGGATAGCGCACTGAAAAGCGAAATCACCAAAGGCTTCGAATACTCCGATTGCTGGGTCGACGATGCGCGCCTGGTCGTGTTGAACGCCATGGCAGCCCGGGAAAAAGGCGCTCACGTCCACACCCAGACCCGTTGCGTCAGCGCGCGTCGCATTAAAGGCCTGTGGCACCTGCACCTGGAGCGCGCCGATGGCAGCCTCTTGTCGATCCGCGCCAAGGCGCTGGTGAATGCAGCCGGCCCATGGGTCGCCAAGTTCATTCGTGATGATCTGAAAATGGAATCGCCGTACGGCATCCGCCTGATCCAGGGCAGCCACCTGATCGTACCGAAGCTGTACGAAGGTGATCATGCGCACATTCTGCAAAACGAAGATCAGCGCATCGTGTTTACCATTCCGTATCTGAACCACTTCACCCTGATTGGCACCACCGACCGCGAGTACACCGGCGACCCGGCAAAAGTGGCGATCACGGAAGGCGAAACCGAATACCTGCTGAAAGTGGTCAATGCCCACTTCAAAAAGCAGATCAGCCGCGACGACATCTTGCACAGCTACTCCGGTGTGCGCCCACTGTGTAACGACGAGTCTGACAACCCGTCGGCCGTCACCCGCGACTACACCCTGGCACTGTCGGGCAGCGGTGAAGAAGCACCATTGCTGTCAGTGTTCGGCGGCAAACTGACCACCTACCGCAAACTGGCTGAATCGGCGATGGCGCAACTGGCTCCGTACTTTCAGCACATCAAGCCGAGTTGGACTGCCAACGCAACCCTGCCGGGTGGCGAGGATATGACCACCCCGCAAGCGTTGAGCTCGCTGATCCGCGACAAGTTCGACTGGGTTCCGACTGAAATTTCGCGCCGCTGGGCCACCACCTATGGCAGCCGTACCTGGCGCATGCTCGAAGGTGTACAAAATCTGAGCGATCTGGGTGAACACATCGGCGGTGGTCTCCACACCCGCGAAGTCGATTACCTGTGCAGCGAAGAGTGGGCCACCACCGCGCACGACATTCTGTGGCGTCGAACCAAGCTCGGCTTGTTCACCACCGCCGCGGAACAGGACAAACTCAAGGATTACCTGAACAAGGTCGAGCAGAACCGCGGCAAGATCGAAGCGGCCTGATCGGATACCTGGATACTGTAGGAGCGAGCTCGCTCGCGATGGTCGTGAACGATAACGCTGGGAGTCTGATACCCCGCGGTGTTCTGTCGTCCATCGCGAGCAGAGCTCGCTCCTACAGGGGGTGGTCGCTGCGTTCAGTCACGCAGATCCGATTCATGAATGGGCTGCTCACGATGGGTCGCCCGTTGATATTGCGCCGGCCAGATGGCCTTGCGACCGCCGAGATCGTCGTCCGCATGCAGCGGCCAATACGGATCGCGCAACAGCTCGCGGGCCAGGAAAATGACGTCCGCCTGACAGGTGCGCAGAATGTGCTCAGCCTGCGCCGGCTCGGTAATCATTCCTACTGTGCCGGTTGCGATTTCTGCTTCTTTGCGTACACGCTCGGCGAAGCGAGTCTGATAACCAGGTCCTGTAGGAATTTCCGCATTGGCCGCCGTACCGCCCGACGAGACATCGATCAGGTCCACACCCAGGGCTTTCAAACGTCGCGCCAGCTCGACGGTTTCGTCGGGGTTCCAGCCGTCCTCCACCCAATCAGTGGCCGATACCCGAACAAACAGCGGCAACTCTTCAGGCCACACCGCTCGTACCGCTTCGGTGACCTGCAACACCAGACGGATGCGGTTTTCAAATGAACCACCGTACTGGTCACGCCGTTGATTGCTCAGCGGTGAAAGGAACTGATGCAACAGATAACCATGGGCCGCGTGCACTTCCACGACTTTGAAACCGGCAGTGAGCGCACGTTTCGCTGAATCGACAAAGGCCTGAATGATAGTGGCGATTTCGCCTTCTTCGAGCTGCTTGGGTTTTGTATGTTCCGGGTCGAAAGCAATGGGTGACGGGCCAACCGGGAGCCAGCCGCCGTCGTCGATTTTTACGCTGCCATGCTTGCCGATCCACGGCCGAAAGGTGCTGGCCTTGCGTCCCGCATGGGCCAGCTGGATGCCGGCCACACCGCCCTGAGCGGCAATGAAGCGGGTGATGCGTTGCAGAGGTTCGATTTGCTCATCGCTCCACAGACCGAGGTCTTGCGCGGTGATGCGTCCGTCGGCGGTGACCGCCGTGGCTTCGGTAAACACCAGCCCCGCCCCGCCGATGGCACGGCTGCCCAGGTGGACCAGGTGCCAGTCATTGGCCAGGCCATCGACGCTGGAATACTGGCACATCGGCGATACCGCGATGCGGTTGAGCAGGGTCAGTTGGCGAAGGGTATAGGGTTCAAGCAGCAGACTCATGGGGCACCTCTCGAATCAGTGGTCAGGCTCCAGGGTTCTGTTTGAAAAGTCGACGAGTGACTGGAAAAAGGTACGGCACCCGCCCCGCGGGTAAAGAAGTTCGACAAGACGTCACAAGGATAATCAAGCAGTGATTAGAGCCTAGTCGACATCGGGGGATGTCGCCGCTCTGTAGGAGCGAGCATGCTCGCGATGGAGGACAGAACACCGCGGGGTGTCAGGTTCCCAGCGTTATCGTTGACCTCCATCGCGAGCATGCTCGCTCCTACAGATATAGGGTCAGCGCGGTTCTATGTGGGCAATCATCAGCTGGACAGTCTCGTTGCCGCGGAATTCGTTGACGTCGAGCTTGTAGGCCAATTCCACCCATTTGATCGTGGGGTTCGGCCAGATGTCTCGATCGATGCCAAAAGCAATGCCATCGAGCTTGACCGAGCCGCACTCACTTCTGAGCACCACTTTGAGGTGCCGTTCGCCGACCACGCGTTGCTCGACCAATTGAAACACCCCATGAAACAGCGGCTCCGGGAAGTGCTGCCCCCAGGGACCGGCATGACGTAAAGCACGGGCCAGTTCCAGATGAAATTCCTCAACCGCCAAAGTGCCGTCCGACAGCAGGCGCCCGGTCAGGTCTTCTTCGCGCAATTGGCGACGTACTTCTTCATCGAAAGCCTCGCAGAACAACGGAAAATTCGCTTCCGGCAACGTCAGGCCGGCGGCCATGGCATGGCCACCGTACTTGGTGATGAGGTTCGGATGCTGAGCCGCCACCACGCTCAGGGCATCACGAATATGAAAGCCCTGAACCGATCGTCCCGAGCCCTTGAGCAAGCCGTCTCCTGCATCGGCAAAGGCAATGGTCGGACGGAAATAACGCTCTTTCATACGCGAGGCAAGGATACCGATGACACCCTGATGCCACTCGGGATCGAACAGACACAAGCCGAACGGCATTGATTCGACCGGCAAATCCTTGAGTTGGGCCAGCGCTTCACGCTGCATACCCTGCTCGATGGATTTGCGATCCTGGTTCATGCCGTCCAATTGAACCGCCATCTCCCTGGCCAGGCCCGCGTCTTCGGTCAGCAGGCATTCGATACCCAGACTCATGTCATCCAGACGCCCCGCCGCATTCAGGCGCGGGCCGACAATGAACCCCAGATCGGTCGAGGTGATGCGCGCGTGGTCACGCTTGGCAACTTCAAGAATCGCCTTGATCCCCGGCCGGGCACGGCCGGCACGAATCCGCTCCAGGCCCTGGTGCACCAGAATCCGGTTGTTGGCATCCAGCGGCACCACGTCGGCGACGCTGCCAAGGGCTACCAGATCAAGCAACTCGCCAATGTTCGGCTGCGGCCGGGTTTCATACCAACCCAGGCTGCGCAACCGTGCCCGCAAAGCCATCAGCACATAGAAAATCACCCCGACACCGGCCAGCGCCTTGCTCGGGAACCCGCAACCCGGTTGATTCGGATTGACGATGGCATCCGCAAGCGGCAGTTCATCGCCGGGCAAATGGTGGTCGGTGACCAATACGTTGAGCCCGGCCTTTTTCGCCGCCGCCACGCCTTCGACACTGGAAATGCCGTTATCCACAGTGATCAACAGCTGTGGATCGCGCTCCAATGCTACCGCGACGATTTCCGGCGTCAGGCCGTAGCCGTAGTCGAACCGGTTGGGCACCAGGTAGTCGACATGCGCCGCACCCAGCAGGCGCAGTCCCAATGTACCAACGGTGCTGGCCGTCGCACCATCGGCGTCGAAATCGCCGACGATCAGGATCCGGTGCCGCTGCTCGAGCGCGGTCACCAGCAAATCCACCGCTGCCTCGATGCCCTTGAGCTGCTGGAACGGAATCAACCGCGCCAGGCTCTTGTCCAGTTCGGCTTCGGACTGCACGCCCCGCGCCGCATACAGGCGGGTCAACAGAGGTGGAATATCACCGAGCGATGGCAGGGTGTCGGGCAGCAGACGAGGTTCGATACGCATGGGGTGACAGGGGCTTCTCTTTAATACGTAGGATAAATCCGGGTGACGCGGTCTAACGGCGGATAATTAGCCGCGTTCACCAGCCAGCCACTGCAACTGGACTTCGTGCTGACCACGGTCGTCGGTGACGAAAATCGTCCCTTCGCTGATCATCACGTCCCACTTGATAACGCGCGGCATGTCTTTGGCCAGGGTTTCCAGCACTTCCTGGGGTACCGCAGCGATGTTGACGTTTTTCAGGTTTTTCACCGCCGGCACCACTTTGCCTTCCCAGACGCGCAGGCTGCCGTAAGCCAGCAGGCTGGTGCGTTCGGTGCGGCGCGAGCACCAGGTCAGGCGCTCGGCATCCGGCTGACCGACTTCGATCCAGTGCAGCACACGGTCATCCAGGCTCTTTTCCCACAAGGCCGGTTCATCTACTTCTGACAGACCACGACCAAAAGACAGCTGCTCGTTGTACCAGAGGGCGTAGGCCAACAGGCGCACGGTCATGCGTTCTTCGGTTTCCGAAGGGTGACGGGCGATGGTCTGCTTGACGCTCTCGTAGACACTGCGGTCGAGGTCGGTCAGGTTCAGTTCAAACTTGTAGGTCGTGGACGGCTGGGCCATGAACGGGCTTCTTGATACGGGGAAAGGCGGCAAGTCTAACCGATGCGACAGGCAATCATCGAATTGATGGAGATCTACCGTGAGCGGCTGACAGTCGGCTATGTTAAAAGTCTCACTCAGCCTCTTGTCTACAGGATCCCGTATGCCGTTCACCGCCAAGCCGCTCTCAGGTCTGAAAGTCATTGAATTGGGCACCTTGATTGCCGGCCCTTTCGCCTCACGCATCTGCGCTGAGTTCGGTGCCGAGGTGATCAAGATCGAATCCCCGGACGGTGGCGATCCGCTGCGCAAATGGCGCAAGTTATATGAAGGCACCTCGCTTTGGTGGTTTGTTCAGGCGCGCAACAAAAAATCCCTGACCCTGAATCTGAAGCATCCAGAGGGGCTAACGATTCTGAAAAAACTGCTCAGTGAAGCGGACATCCTGATCGAGAATTTCCGCCCCGGCGTGCTGGAAAAACTCGGCCTGGGTTGGGACGTCTTGCACGCATTGAATCCGAAACTGGTGATGGTACGGCTCTCGGGCTTCGGCCAGACCGGCCCGATGAAAGATCAGCCGGGGTTTGGCGCGGTCGGTGAATCCATGGGAGGCCTGCGCTACATCACCGGATTCGATGATCGGCCGCCGGTGCGCACCGGCATTTCCATCGGCGACTCGATCGCTGCGCTCTGGGGCGTGATCGGCGCGCTGATGGCCCTGCGTCACCGCGAGGTCAATGGTGGTCAGGGGCAAGTGGTTGACGTGGCGCTGTATGAAGCGATCTTCGCCATGATGGAAAGCATGGTGCCGGAGTTTGATGTATTCGGATTCATCCGCGAACGTACCGGCAACATCATGCCCGGCATCACCCCCTCCTCGATTCACACCAGCGCCGATGGCAAACACGTGCAGATTGGCGCCAATGGCGATGCCATCTTCAAACGCTTCATGCTGATCATTGGCCGCGAAGACCTGGCCAACGACCCGGTGCTGTCCAGCAATGACGGCCGTGACAGCCGCCGCGACGAGCTCTACGGGGTCATTGATCGCTGGGTCAATTCGCTGCCGCTGGACGCGGTTCTTGAGCACCTGAATAAGGCCGACGTTCCAGCCAGCCGCATCTTCAGCGCCGAAGACATGTTCAGCGATCCGCAGTACCTCGCCCGGGAAATGTTCCTGCAAGCCAAGCTGCCGGATGGCAAAGACTTCAAGATGCCGGGAATCGTGCCGAAACTCTCTGAGACACCCGGTGATTGTGAATGGGTCGGACCGCAACTGGGTGAGCACAACGCACAGGTACTCCAGGAACTTGGCTATGACGCGTCGCAGATCACACAGCTGCGCAAAGACGGAGCCATCTGAGCTGAAACGTCTGGCTGCGCGGCACCTCAAATACCGCCTGTTGCGTAACTGGCGGCCTTTGTGTGCGTTGGCGGGCCTGCTCCTGATCACTGCTCTGGCCACGCCCGCGTTGGCGCAATCCAGGGAAACCCTGCTCTGGCTGAAGCGGGACCTACCGCCGCTGTTCATTTTCGAAGGACCGAGAAAAGGCCAGGGGGTCATCGATCAACTGTTGTCGCGGTTGATCGCCGGCATGCCTCAGTACCAGCACAGCGTGTTGAAGGTCAATCGTGCTCGCGGCCTGCAAATGCTCCACGAGCCATCCCTTGTTTGCGACGCGGCGCTGAACTGGAGCAAAGAGCGCGAAACCTGGATTGCGTTTTCCATCCCGGTCTTTCGAGCAATGAGCAATGGCCTGGCCGTGAGGCGCATCGATCGGGAGGTGCTGACGCCTTTCATCAAGGATGGCGAGGTAGATCTGGCGGCGTTGCTGGCCACTGGCAGCGTAAGCTTGGGAATCGTTGCGGAGCGCAACTATGGCGAGTTCCTCGATGCGCTACTCAAACAAGCACCGCCCCAAGCGCTGACGCTCCATTACGGCAGCGACGCCTTGGGCAGCCTGTTGCAAATGCAACGCCTCGGACGCCTGCAGCTGCTATTGGGCTATCGTCCGGAAATCCGCTACCAGGCCCAGCAGCACGGGATCACGGAGGATGAATTACAATTCTATCCGATTCGCGGCACGGGCAAATACTTGTCCGGCTACATCGGTTGCACCGACACTCCCCAAGGCAGGCAGGCAATCATCGAGATCAACCAACTGCTGCGCGCCCTGCCCCGCGATCACCTGAGCGAGGCCTACGCCGCCTGGCTCGACCCGGAAAGTCGCAGCGAATATCTGGACGCCTCCAGGGCATTTTTCGAGCAGCAGGCCGGGCACTGACAAATTTCGGGCAAAAGAAACCCCGAGAAGTGGGGAGACGACTCGGGGTTAAACGTGGTCTGCATAAGACCAGTAGCAGCAAGCTACAAGCACCGGAGCACAATGCTTGATCCTGCTGTTAAAAGGTCTGACTGACTCGAGTGCAGGAAGGTTCCCACAAACGACAATTCAATTTCGGCTGGCCAGCAGTTTGACTTGAGCGGCATTGCGTAATGCCGCGATAACACAGGGCTCCAGGCGACCTTCGGCGATCAGCACGTCGCGATGCAACCCGTCGACCACATCGGTTAGCGATCGCTTGTCGGTCAATTGCGCCTGATTGAACTCGCGTTCTACCACCTTGACGCCGCTCGCATTCTTTAATGTCACCCGGCATTCGCCATGAATGCCTGACGGGGTCAATGTCACCTGGTACGGGCTCAGAGCCTCACCGAGCAAGAGACTGATACTTTCCATCTCGATCACCACTCAATAGTCCGAAAACGAAGTGCCTGGGGTGTGTCTACAGTAGATGACCGCTGGCCCGAGAAGAAAGTTCTGAAAGCAGAGCGCCGATAGCGATGCCTCTCTCGTCGAAAGAGCATGCATGGCAAAGATGACAGGGAAAAAACAGTTGCCTGACGTTTGTCGGCTTGGCTGACGCGCGCGCCCACTGTAGGAGCGAGCATGCTCGCGATGGACGTCAACGATAACGCTGGGCATCAGGTGCCCCTTGTCGTCCATGCGCCCATCGCGAGCAGGCTCGCTCCTACAGGGGGTGTTTACAGCGGCTTACCGCGATTGCCATGCTGACTGACAAAAGCCTGCACGGCTTTCAGGTCGTTCGGCAATACGGTGCAACGCTCATCTCGCTCAAACAAATCGCAAAGATGTGCAGGGAGCTCTAGAGCTTTTCCTACCCCTGCTTTCTCCACGGCATCCGGGAACTTGACCGGATGGGCCGTGCCGAGGATCACCATCGGGATATCCAGGTTGCGGCGGCATTCGCGTGCGGCCTTGACGCCGATGGCGGTGTGCGGATCCAGTACTTCACCGGTCTGCTCGTAGACTTCGGCGATGGTTTCGCAGGTTTGCGCATCATCCACGGCCAGCGAGTCGAACAGCTTGCGCGCTTCGGTCCAGCGCTCCTGCTCGACGCTGAAACCACCGCCCTGCTTGAAGCTGTCCATCAGCCCGGCAATCGCCGCGCCGTTGCGACCGTGAAGATCGAACAGCAGACGTTCGAAGTTCGACGACACCATGATATCCATGGACGGCGACAGGGTGGCGTGCAGGGTTTCCTTGACGTACTGATTGCCGCTCATGAAGCGGTGCAGGATGTCGTTGCGGTTGGTGGCGACGATCAACTGGTTGATCGGCAAGCCCATGTTGCGCGCCAGGTAACCAGCGAAAATGTCGCCGAAGTTTCCGGTCGGTACCGAGAACGAAATCGAACGGGCCGGGCCACCCAGCTGCAGGGCCGCATGGAAGTAGTAAACGATCTGGGCCATGATCCGCGCCCAGTTGATCGAGTTCACCGCCACAAGGCGTGTGCCTTTAAGGAAGCTCTGGTCGGCGAAGCTATTCTTGACCATTTCCTGGCAGTCATCGAAGTTGCCTTCGATGGCGATGTTGTGAATGTTCTCACCGAAAATGGTGGTCATCTGCCGACGCTGCACCTCGGACACGCGGTTATGCGGGTGCAGGATGAAGATGTCGACGTTTTCGCAATGCTTGCAGCCTTCAATGGCGGCCGAACCGGTGTCACCGGAAGTGGCACCGACGATCACCACGCGCTCGCCGCGCTTTTCCAGCACGTAGTCGAGCAAGCGACCGAGCAGTTGCAGGGCGAAGTCCTTGAACGCCAGGGTCGGGCCGTGGAACAGCTCAAGTACCCATTCGTTGCCGTTGAGCTGACGCAGCGGCGCGACGCTGCTGTGCGCGAATACGCCCTGCTCTGATGAAGAATAGGTTTCTTCAAGGATTTTTTGAAATCGGCGTCCGGGATGCTGCCGGTGACGAACGGGCGCATGACGCGGAAGGCCAGCTCGTGATACGGCAGGCCGGCCCAGGAAGCGATTTCTTCCTGGGTGAAACGTGGCAGGTTTTCCGGGACGTACAAACCGCCGTCAGTGGCCAGACCGGCCAGCAGGACGTCTTCGAAATTCAGGGCCGGTGCCTGGCCGCGGGTGCTGATATAACGCATGACTGACTCCATTGGGACAGTGTTCGCAATGCCGAGCGCCTGTCACGACGCCCGGTGAACGATAACGGCTTAGTTCAGATGCTCGACGCGGATCCGTACAACCGGACCGACCACGCCCGCCAAGGCTTCCAGGGCGGCAATCGCATCGTTGATGTGCTGCTCCAGCACGCGGTGGGTCAGCAGGATCATCGGCACCAGGCCGTCGTGTTCCTCGACTTCCTTCTGCATGATCGACTCGATGTTGATGCCGCGCTCGGACAGGATGCTCGCTACCTGAGCCAGCACGCCTGGATGATCCTTGGCCTGAATGCGCAGGTAGTAGGCGCTTTCACAGGCTTCGATCGGCAGGATCGGATGCGCCGACAACGAATCCGGCTGGAAGGCCAGATGCGGAACGCGGTTTTCCGGGTCGGAGGTCATGGCGCGAACCACGTCCACCAGGTCGGCGATCACCGACGAAGCGGTCGGCTCCATGCCAGCACCGGCGCCGTAAAACAGGGTCGAACCGGCGGCGTCGCCGTTGACCATCACCGCGTTCATCACGCCATTGACGTTGGCGATCAGGCGATCGGCCGGAATCAGCGTCGGGTGTACGCGCAGCTCGATACCGGCCGCGGTGCTGCGCGCCACGCCCAGGTGCTTGATGCGGTAGCCCAGGGCTTCGGCGTAGTTCACGTCAGCGGTGGTCAGCTTGGTGATGCCTTCGGTGTAGGCCTTGTCGAACTGCAGCGGAATACCGAACGCGATGGACGCCAGAATCGTCAGCTTGTGCGCCGCGTCGATGCCTTCGACATCGAAGGTCGGATCGGCTTCGGCGTAACCCAGTGCCTGAGCTTCAGCCAGCACATCTTCAAAGGTTCGGCCTTTCTCACGCATTTCGGTGAGAATGAAGTTGCCGGTGCCGTTGATGATGCCGGCGACCCAGTTGATACGGTTGGCGGACAGGCCTTCACGGATCGCCTTGATCACCGGGATACCACCGGCCACGGCCGCTTCGAACGCAACGATCACGCCCTTCTCGCGAGCCTTGGCAAAAATTTCATTACCGTGAACAGCGATAAGCGCCTTGTTCGCGGTGACCACATGCTTGCCATTCTCGATGGCCTTGAGTACCAGCTCACGGGCAACGGTGTAGCCGCCCATCAGCTCTATAACGATGTCGATCTCAGGGTTCGTGGCCACCTCGAAGACATCGTTGGTAATCGCAATACCGGTCGTTTGGAACTGAGGCTTTGGCGTGCGCATGGCAATTTGTGCCACTTCGATACCACGCCCGGCACGACGAGCAATTTCCTCGGCGTTGCGCTGAAGTACGTTGAAGGTACCGCCACCGACGGTCCCTAACCCACAGATGCCTACTTTGACCGGTTTCACTGTGAACTCCCCATAAAACGGCCGACTCAAGGCCGGCCGTGAAAACAACCGCATGTTCGCGGCTCTCTATTAATGGCCCGGCGATGTCGCTGCCGGACCATGATCGTCAAGGCTTGCCGTGACGATGCGAATTTACTTCGCGCCCAGCGCCAGTTTGGCGACTTGTGGCGCAGGCTGGTAGCCCGGAATGACCTGACCATCAGCCAAAACGATGGCCGGTGTGCCATTCACGCCAATCGACTGGCCGAGGGCGAACTGTTTGGAAACCGGGTTATCGCACTTGGCGGCCTTGATTTCCTTGCCATCGACCATCTGGTCCATGGCCGCTTTCTTGTCTTTCGAGCACCACACCGCTTGCAGTTGCTCGTCACCTGGCGAACCCAGACCCTGGCGCGGGAACGCCACATAACGCACTTCGATGCCGCGCTTGTTCAGCTCGGGCACTTCAGCGTGCAGTTTGTGGCAGTACGGGCAGGTGGTGTCGGTGAACACGGTGATGTGCGATTTAGTTTCGCCGATAGCCGGGTAAACCACGGTTTCAGCGAGCGGAATCTCGTTGATCAGTTTGGAGACACCCAGACGTTCCGTCTTCTCGGTCAGGTTGACCGGCTTGCCGTCCTTGAGCTGGTACATATAGCCCTGAACCACGAATTGGCCGTCGGCACTGGCGTACAGCACGCGGCTGCCCTTGAGCCTGACTTCGTAAAGGCCGGGCAGCGGACTGGCGGTGATGGTTTCTACCGGCACTTCAAGCTGGAGGTTTTCCAGGCTTTTACGGATGGCTTTGTCGGCCGCGTCATCGGCGACGGCAAAGGTGCTGACCAACGCAATGGCGGCGGCGGCAAATATCTGGGTCAGACGCATGAGAACTCCTGAAGGCGGACAAATGGGACGATCAGAACGCCGGTACCGAAACACCGGGTCACAACCGCCCATCGTGCAAACCGGCAAAGCCTACCACATAAGGCTCGTGGGGCCGAATGCGGGTGATGCAAGGCATTGCGCAGAGCCTGTAGGAGCAAGCTTGCTCGCGATGGTGGTTAACGATGACGCGGGCTGACTGATTTAACGCGTTGCCCTTGAGATCATCGCGAGCGAGCTCGCTCCTACAGGGATCGCAGTCAGCCACGCGGGTGGTGTTTGGCGTGCAGGTCTTGCAAGCGCGCCCGGGCTACATGGGTGTAAATCTGGGTGGTGGACAAGTCACTGTGGCCCAGCAGCATCTGCACCACCCGCAAGTCAGCACCATGGTTGAGCAGGTGCGTGGCGAACGCATGGCGCAAAGTGTGTGGCGACAGCGACTTGCCGATCCCAGCAACTTTGGCCTGATGCTTGATCCGGTGCCAGAAAGTCTGGCGAGTCATCTGCTCGCCGCGCAGGCTGGGAAACAACACGTCACTTGGACGCCCGCCGAGCATCTCGCCACGGCCATCGCGCAGATATCGCTCGACCCAGACAATCGCCTCCTCGCCCATCGGCACCAGCCGCTCCTTGCTGCCTTTGCCCATCACCCGCAGCACACCCTGGCGCAGGTTGACCTGCTCCAGTGTCAGGCTGATCAGTTCCGTCACCCGCAGGCCGCAGGCGTACAACACCTCAAGCATGGCCCGATCGCGCTGGCCAATCGCTTCGCTTAAATCAGGCGCTTTAAGTAGCGCTTCCACATCCGCTTCCGACATGGATTTAGGCAAAGGCCTGCCGAGCTGCGGCATATCAATGCGAAGGGTCGGATCGACAGCGATCAACTTTTCCCGCAGCAAATAGCGGTAGAAACCCCGCACGCCAGAGAGAAATCGCGCGGTTGAACGAGGTTTGTAGTTTTGCTCCACACGCCAGGCCAAATGATCGAGGATCAACTCCCGGCCAGCGTTGGCCAGTTCCAGGCCTTTCTCCTGCAACCAGCCGTTGAACAGCGCGAGGTCGCTGCGATAGGCATCGCGAGTGTTATCGGAAAGACCTTTCTCCAGCCACAGGGCGTCGAGGAATTGGTCTATCAGTGGATGATCAATGGCGGGCATAAAGGCTCAGGCAAGACCGATTACGGCCAAGGAAGATAAATCGCGGGCAACAAAAAAGCAGCCCGTAGGCTGCTTTTTTCTGCATCGGAAGCTGGACTTAAGCCAGTTTTTCCTTGATGCGAGCTGCTTTACCAGACAGGTCACGCAGGTAGTACAGCTTGGCTTTACGCACGTCACCGCGACGCTTAACGGCCATGCTGTCGATTTGCGGGCTGTAGGTCTGGAAAGTACGTTCTACGCCAACACCGTTGGAGATTTTACGAACGGTGAATGCACTGTTTACGCCGCGGTTACGCTTGGCGATAACAACACCTTCGAACGCTTGCAGACGCGAACGGTCGCCTTCCTTCACTTTCACCTGAACGACAATGGTGTCGCCCGGGGCAAAGGTAGGGATCTCTTTGGTCATCTGCTCTGCTTCGAGTGCAAGGATGATTTTGTTAGTCATGCTGTGCTCCTAAGGTAAATCGTCGGATCTACCATCGATACGTTGTTAACTATCGTCCCGCTCGCGGATGTATTCCTCGAGCAGCTTCTTCTCTTCTCCAGAAAGCGAGCGGCTTTCCAGAAGATCGACGCGTCGTTCAAAGGTCCGACCAAGGGACTGCTTTAAACGCCAACGCCGGATGTGCGCGTGATTGCCACTTAGCAATACGTCGGGAACACGCTGATCCGCATACACCTCCGGTCGGGTGTAGTGCGGGCAATCCAGCAAACCATCCGTAAAGGAATCTTCCTCGGCGGAGTCCGCATGCCCTAAAGCTCCAGGCAGCAGTCGTGTAACCGCATCGATCAGGACCATCGCCGGCAGCTCGCCGCCAGACAGTACATAGTCGCCAATCGACCACTCTTCATCGACATGAGCATCTATAAAGCGCTCGTCAATGCCTTCATAGCGGCCGGCAATCAGGATCAATGCATCCAGATTCGCCAACTCGCGTACCGCCGACTGAGTCAGTTGACGGCCTTGGGGCGACAGGTAAATCACCTTCGCGCCCTCCCCGGCGACTGCCTTGGCCTGAACCAGAGCATCTTCCAGGGGCTTGATCTTCATCACCATGCCCGGACCACCGCCAAATGGGCGATCATCCACAGTGTGATGTCGATCCGTCGTGTAGTCTCGCGGATTCCAACAAGTGAGCTGCAAGAGCCCCTGTTTCACCGCCCGACTGGTGATGCCGTACTCGCTGATGGCGGAGAACATCTCGGGAAACAAACTGATCACTTCTACGCGCAAGTTAGCCACGCTTAGAAATCCGCATCCCAATCCACCTTCATCTCGCCTGCGACCAAGTCGACAGCCAACACGCATTGCTCCGTATAGGGCAACAGGCGTTCGCGATCATCCAGGCTGCCAGCGCAAGGCTTGACCACCATTACATCATTGGCGCCGGTTTCCAGAAGATGATCGATTTTCCCGAGCAATTGCCCAAGTTGATCAATAACCTTCAGACCTTCCAGCTGGTACCAGTAGTACTCGCCGTCGGTCAGTTCAGGGAACAGGTTGCGCGGCACGCAGATCTCATAACCGGCCAGAAGACGAGCTTCTTCACGATCATCGAGATCCTTGAGCTTTGCGACCAGGAACTTGTCATTCCCGCGTCCGCTGACCAGCTCTACCTGCTTTACATTGCCGTCACGCTTGAGCGTCCAGGTTTTGTAGTCCAGCAGGTTCTTGATTGGATCAGTAAAGGAATACACCTTCACTTCGCCGCGAACGCCATGAACAGAATAAATTTTGCCGATAACGATCAAATCATCAGCAACAGCTGGCGTCGCGTTCATATTGCTCAGGCCGCAGCCTTAGCAGCGTCCTTCAACAACTGAGCAACGCGCTCAGAAGGTTGTGCACCAACGCTCAGCCAGTAGGCTACGCGCTCTTGGTTCACGGACAGACGGACTTCTTGACCACGAGCAACAGGGTTGAAGAAACCAACCTGTTCCTTGTGCGAACCGTCGCGCGGGTTGCGGCTGTCGGTTACGGTCAAGTGGTAAAACGGGCGCTTTTTGGAGCCGCCAAGGGCAAGACGGATTGTTAGCATGTGAACATCGTTCCTGTAGTCGGTGCTGCAAATCTAAAGGCACAGCGGGCATAGGTGCCCGAAAGGCCGCATATTCTAAGGAATATCCGGACTTTTGCAAATGACTTTTTCCGGCGGCCTATCGGACGCCATGCAGATTTGCTATAGAGCCGTCGTTGAAAACGGCCGGTCAGCTCCCGCCAAGTGCGGGTTTGCTGGAGATCCCGCTTCCTTGCGGGTCTGCGCCGGTGCGATGACCGGCGCGGATTCTTTACATCTTTGGCATGCCGCCGCCGGGCAACATACCGCCCATGCCGCGCATCATTTTGGCCATCCCGCCTTTGGCGGAGAATTTCTTCATCATCTTCTGCATCTGCTTGTGTTGCTTGATCAAGCGACCGATGTCCTGCACCTGGGTGCCGGAACCCATGGCGATACGACGTTTGCGCGAACCGCTGATCAGCTCAGGGTCTCGGCGCTCGGCCGGGGTCATGGAGTTGATGATGGCTTCCATCTGCTTGAATTGCTTCTCTGCCGCATTCTGGGCGTTGCCCATCTGCGCCAGGTTCACACCGCCCATATTCGGCAGTTTATCCATGAGGCCGCCGAGGCCGCCCATGTTCTTCATCTGTTGCAGCTGATCGCGGAAGTCTTCGAGGTCGAAGCCCTTGCCCTTCTTCAGCTTCTTGGCCAGTTTGTCGGCCTTGTCCTTGTCGAGGGTCGCTTCCGCCTGCTCGATCAGGCTGAGCACGTCGCCCATGCCGAGGATGCGTGACGCAATACGCTCAGGGTGGAATGGGTCGAGCGCTTCGCTCTTCTCGCCCATGCCGATGAACTTGATCGGTTTACCGGTGATAGCCCGAACCGACAGCGCGGCACCACCGCGGGCATCGCCGTCGACCTTGGTCAGGATCACACCGGTCAGCGGCAGCGCGTCGCCGAAGGCCTTGGCCGTGTTGGCAGCATCCTGGCCAGTCATGGCGTCGACCACGAACAGGGTTTCTACCGGGTTGATCGCGGCGTGCAGGGCCTTGATCTCGCCCATCATCTCTTCGTCGATGTGCAGGCGACCGGCGGTATCGACGATGACCACGTCGATGAATTTGAGTTTTGCTTCTTTAATAGCCGCTTGCGCGATCTCGACCGGCTTCTGGCTCAGGTCGGACGGGAAGAAGGTAACGCCGACTTCACCCGCGAGCATTTCCAGCTGCTTGATCGCCGCCGGACGGTAAACGTCCGCAGACACGACCATGACCGACTTCTTCTTGCGCTCTTTAAGGAAGCGCGCGAGTTTGCCGGCGGTGGTGGTTTTACCAGCGCCCTGCAAACCGGCCATCAGTATGACGGCAGGCGGAACGGCACTCAGGTTCAGGTCTTCGTTGGCCGCGCCCATCAGGCTTTCGAGTTCGGCCTGGACGATCTTCACGAAGGCCTGCCCCGGCGTCAGGCTGCGCGACACCTCGGTGCCGACAGCGCGCTCCTTGACCGAATTGACGAAGTCTTTGACCACCGGCAAGGCGACGTCGGCTTCGAGCAACGCCATGCGCACTTCGCGCAGAGTGTCTTTGATGTTGTCCTCGGTCAGCTTGGCTTTGCCGGTGACATGGCGCAGCGTCTGCGAGAGACGGTCGGTTAAGTTTTCAAACATTGCGCGATCCTTTCAGGCCCTGTGTAGACCGGGATAATGGCGGCCCGGACCGGACTAAACATGTGTTCGGCGAGCCTGCGGCGTGGGCAGGTCGCGGATTATAGCGAAGACTGCGTCTGGCGGACACCTCGCCGTCAGCTTGTCTGGTCTTTCGTGCCGTGTGGGTTCTATGCCAAACTCAGCGCCTTTCGGGCTTGCCTAACAGGACTTATGCTCCCCTTGTCACCGAGTTTGCTTACTTCCCTCGCCGCCGCCTTTTTATATGCCGCTGCGACTCTCTATCAAGGCACTCGTCTGGCCAACGGCGCCAAGGCGAACAAACGCCTGCTGGTCACGCTCGGCGTGCTTGCCGTGCTGGCCCACAGCGCCAGCCTGCTCACGCACCTGCTGACGCCGATCGGCCTGGGCCTGGACTTCTTCAGTGCCGCCAGCCTGATTGCCGCAGCGGTCATCGCCCTGACCCTGCTGGCCTGCTCGCGGATCCCGGTGGAAAACCTGCTGGTATTGCTGTTCCCGCTCGGGGCCGCGACCGTGCTGCTGGCGCAATTTGCCCCCGCCGGCACCGTCCAGATCATCGATGAGGAACCGGGCATCCTTGCCCACATCCTGCTGTCGATTCTCGCCTACGGCATGTTTACCATTGCGGTGTTCCAGGCCCTGCTGCTGCTGGTTCAGGACCATCAACTCAAAAACAAGCACCCTTCGGGGTTGATCAAGAACTTCCCGCCACTGCAAACCATGGAAAGCCTGCTGTTCGGCTTCCTCTGGGCCGGCTGGACCCTGTTGTCGATGTCGCTGATCTCTGGCTGGCTGTTCGTCGACAACCTGTTCGCGCAGCATCTGGTGCACAAAACCCTGCTGGCCTGCCTGGCCTGGATCGTCTTCAGCGTATTGCTCTGGGGCCGTAACCGTCTCGGCTGGCGCGGACACAAAGCCATTCGCTGGACCCTCGCCGGTTTCTGCCTGCTGATGCTGGCGTATTTCGGCAGCAAGCTGGTCCGTGAATATATCCTGCACATCTGACGGGCGGCATTAATGGACGACTTGCCCTTAGGGCCGATGATCGCAGTAGTGGCCCTGCTGATTTTATGGTCGGGCCTGTTCTGCGCCATTGAATCCGCTCACCTGCATTTGCTGGCCAAGCGCACGGCCTCGCGCTCAAGCGACAAGCCACTGGCCCGGCTGAACTTCCCGATCCACAGCCTGATCTTCTGCAATACCCTGTGCCGCACGCTGGTGGTCGTCATCTGCACCTTGCTGGCGATTTTCACCTGGACCGAAAACGGACCGTGGGTAGCCTGCCTCGGCGCAGGCGCAATTGTGTTGGTGTTTGCCGATTATTTGCCGCGCGCCCTCGCTGTCCGCCATCCGGATGCGATCCTGGCCTTGGGCAACAACTTGCTTCCCGTACCTTTGAAAATCATCTATCCGGCAGCCTGGCTGCTCAATGCCATCAGCCAGTTGCTGATGCGTCCGTTCGCCCGCAAAGCCAAAGTGGTGCAACAAAGCGAAGACGAAACACCGAAGGACCGGCAAGACGATGACGAGCCCGTCGCCTGCCGCCCGCATTCGCTGCCAGGTATCCATGCCCTGGACAACATCACGGTCAACGACATTCTGGTACCGCGCAGTGAAGTCGAAGGGATCAACCTGGACGACCCGATCGAGGAAATCATCGAGCAATTGCGCCACAACAAGCGCACACGCCTACCGGTGTTTCACAGTGATATCAACCAGGTCGAAGCGGTGCTCAACACCCGGCAAGTCGGCCATTTGCTCCCCGATGGCAGCTTGACGCTGGAAGCGCTGCTGGCGGCCAGTCGCGAGCCCTACTTCGTACCGGAAAGCACCCCATTGCAACTGCAGCTGCTGAACTTCCACAAGCAGCAGCGGCGCTTGGGCATGGTGGTCGACGAGTACGGCGAAGTGCTCGGAATCGTGACCCTGGAAGACATTCTCGAAGAAATCGTCGGCGAGTTCGAAAGCCAGCAAAGCCTGAAAAACCCGCACATCCATCCTCAGGCCGATGGCCGCCTGGTGATCGATGGTGCCGCGTCGATCCGTGAGCTGAACAAAAGCCTCGGATGGCATCTTCCAAGCGACGGCCCGAAAACCCTCAACGGGCTGGTGACTGAAGCGCTGGAAACCATTCCCGAAAGCGCCGTTTGCCTGAAAATCGGCCGTTATCGACTGGAAATTCTTGAAACAGAAGACAATCGCGTCACTCGGGTTTTGATCTGGCATACCAATCCTGTACCCGTCATCCAAAAGTAGCAGCTGGCGAAGCCTGCGTCCGGCTGCGAAGCAGTCGTAAAACCTGTGCGCGCGATCTACCCGATAGAACGCATCGACTGAATTCACGACTGCTTCGCAGCCGGACGCAGGCTTCGCCAGCTGCTACATGGGTTTGCCCCCCCTTGTTTGATCGTTAGCCTCCTTCCTATAATCGGACCGCTTACCCAAGCCGCCCTCCCTCCGTGCTACCCGCACTGCGCTTTAAACCCACATCCCTGGGTGTTCGACCATAATAATTCGCTCCACTGGGGCACATGACTGTCAGGGATAACCGCATGACGACCACCACGACTTACAGCGACTCCACACCTGCGCAACCAACGAACTCCGCCACGCGCGTGGCCACGGCGAGCTTTATTGGCACCGCCATCGAGTTCTACGATTTCTACGTCTATGCCACCGCCGCGGCGCTGGTGATCGGTCCGGTGTTCTTTCCGCAGACATCCGGCACGGCGCAGATGCTTTCGGCCTTCCTCACCTTCGGCATCGCGTTCCTCGCCCGCCCGTTGGGTTCGGCGCTGTTTGGTCACTTTGGCGACCGCATCGGTCGAAAATCGACCCTGGTCGCCTCTCTCCTGCTGATGGGCGTGTGCACTACGTTGATCGGCGTACTGCCGGGTTACGACAGCATCGGAGCCTGGGCGCCGATCCTGCTCTGTGTACTGCGTTTCGGCCAGGGCCTCGGACTGGGCGGCGAATGGGGAGGCGCGGCGTTGCTGGCCACGGAGAACGCACCCAAGGGCAAACGTGCCTGGTTCGGCATGTTCCCGCAGCTCGGTCCATCCATTGGTTTTCTCGCGGCCAACGGTTTGTTCCTGACTTTGGCAATGACCCTGAACGACGAGCAGTTCCGCTCCTGGGGCTGGCGGATTCCGTTCCTGCTCAGCGCCGCGCTGGTGATGGTCGGCCTGTACGTTCGCCTCAAGCTTCACGAAACGCCGGTATTCGCCAATGCCGTGGCTCGGGAGGAGCGAGTGAAGATTCCGCTGGTCGAGTTGTTCAGCCAATACTGGCTGCCAGTGCTGCTGGGTGCCGGCGCGATGGTCGTGTGTTACGCGCTGTTCTACATATCCACCGTGTTCTCGCTCAGCTATGGCGTGACGACGCTCGGCTACACCCGCGAAACCTTCCTCGCCCTGCTGTGCTTCGCCGTCTTGTTCATGGCCGCCGCAACACCGCTATCGGCCTGGGCCAGTGATCGTTACGGGCGTAAACCAGTGCTGATTATTGGTGGCGTACTGGCGATTCTGTCCGGGTTTCTGATGGAACCTTTATTGACCCAAGGCTCGACCTGGGGCGTGGCGCTGTTCCTGTGCATCGAGCTGTTTCTGATGGGCGTTACATTCGCGCCGATGGGTGCACTGCTGCCGGAACTGTTTCCGACCCATGTGCGTTATACCGGCGCGTCAGCAGCCTACAACCTGGGCGGGATTGTCGGCGCTTCGGCGGCGCCGTTCTTCGCGCAGAAACTGGTGGCGATGGGTGGTTTGAGCTATGTCGGCGGGTATGTGTCCGGGCGGCGGTGCTGAGTTTGATTGCGGTGCTGTGCCTGAAGGAAACGCGGCATAACGATCTGAATCGCGTTGCCTGATACAAAAAGCTTCGCGGGCAAGCCTCGCTCCTACAGAGGATTAGTGAGCACCACAGATCTCCTGTAGGAGCGAGGCTTGCCCGCGAAGGCGTCCGGACGGGCTAAACATATCCTGAGACTGTCAGAAATTTGTGTTCGGGCATAACATGTTGAAAAGGAGCATGTATGCCGACCAAGAAGAAAACGGCCTCGGAGGCCAAACCCGAGCTTCCTTCGATCCCGAAGGAGCTGATTGATCAGTTCGTCAAAGGTCCAATGAGCGCCGAGGCGATTCAGGACGCCGCGATGGCGTTCAAAAAGGCGCTGATTGAACGAGCCCTTGGCGCCGAACTGGGTCACCACCTTGGCTATCTTCAGGGCGCACAGCGCCCTGAAGAGACGAGTAACCAGCGCAACGGCACAAGCGGCAAGACCGTGTTGACCGACGATGGCCCGCTGCGGCTGGACATCCCGAGGATCGCGACGGCAGCTTTGCGCCGATCCTGATTCCCAAACACGAGCGTCGTTTTACGGGTTTCGATGACAAGATCATTGCCATGTACGCCCGTGGCATGACCGTTCGCGAGATCCGGGCATTCCTTTCGGAGCAGTACGGGACTGACGTTTCCCATGATTCATCAGCTCGGTCACCGACGCGGTCTTAGAGGAAGTTGCTGCCTGGCAGCAACGCCCACTTGAGCCGATGTATCCGGTGATTTTCTTCGATGCTCTGCGGGTCAAAATCCGTGAGGAAGGGCTGGTTCGCAACAAGGCCATTTACCTGGCGTTAGGGGTACTGCCAGACGGCACCCGAGATATCTTGGGCATTTGGATTGAGAACACTGAGGGGCCAAGTTCTGGATGAAGGTCTTCAACGACCTCAAAACCCGAGGCGTCGAAGATGTGCTAATCGCGGTGACCGATGGCCTCAAAGGCATGCCAGAAGCCTTGAGCGCGGTGTATCCGACAGCGACCTTGCAGACCTGCATTGTGCATCTGATCCGCAACAGTCTTGATTACGCCGCCTGGGACAAGCGCCGTGAATTGGCCAAAGCCCTCAAGCCGATTTACCAAGCGCTTAATGTAGAAGCTGCCGAGCAAGCGCTGGACGCATTCGAAACCGGGCCTTGGGGCAAGCAGTACCCCACAGTCGTAGCCGCTTGGAGACGCGCCTGGGATCGAGTCATCCCGTTTTTCGTCTTCCCGCCTGGCATCAGAAAAGTGATCTACACCACCAATGCCATCGAGAGCATCAATGCTCAGCTGCGCAAGATCATCAAGACAAGAGGCCACTTCCCGACTGACGATGCGGCAACAAAGCTGATTTGGCTGGCACTGCAAAACATCACTGCCAATTGGGGCAGCGCGGCGCACGACTGGAAGACAGCCATGAATCAATTTGCGATTCTTTATGGAGATCGATTTACCAGGTCAAACTGGTGAAATGAGGGCTTGCCTGACGGCAGGCCGTTACCGGCCCGCACACAAAATATCTGACACTCCCCATATCCTGAATTTTCGCCCACCCGCGGTCACCTCGCTCTACGCGCATCGGAACATCCCCGCTATACTTGCCGGCTTTTCCTGAATAAATGCCAATAGGGTCCCGCCGC
This sequence comes from Pseudomonas sp. ERMR1:02, assembly GCF_002277815.1. Taxonomy (GTDB): domain Bacteria; phylum Pseudomonadota; class Gammaproteobacteria; order Pseudomonadales; family Pseudomonadaceae; genus Aquipseudomonas. The sequence goes on along the minus strand of NZ_NKJI01000003.1, from coordinate 60,472 downwards.
GCATGGATAAGACCTACCAGCCGCACGCCATTGAAACTTCCTGGTACAACACCTGGGAGTCTGAAAATTACTTCGCCCCGCAAGGCGCGGGCGAGTCCTACACCATCATGATCCCGCCGCCGAACGTCACCGGCAGCCTGCACATGGGTCATGGCTTCAACAACGCGATCATGGACGCCTTGATCCGTTTCCGCCGCATGCAGGGTCGCAACACCCTGTGGCAGCCGGGCACCGACCACGCCGGTATCGCCACGCAAATGCTGGTGGAGCGTCAACTCGAAGCCCAGGGCCAGAATCGCCACGATCTGGGGCGCGACAAATTCCTCGAGAAAGTCTGGGAGTGGAAGGATCAGTCCGGCGGCAATATCAGCCGTCAGATCCGCCGCCTCGGCTCGTCCGTGGACTGGAGCCGCGAGCGCTTCACCATGGATGACGGACTCTCGGAAGCCGTTAAAGAAGCGTTTGTGCGCCTGCACGAAGACGGTTTGATCTACCGCGGCAAGCGTCTGGTCAACTGGGACACCAAGTTGCACACGGCGATTTCCGATCTCGAAGTGGAAAACCATGACGAGAAAGGTTTCCTGTGGAACCTGAAGTACCCGCTGGCTGACGGCGCCAAGACTGCTGAAGGCAACGACTACCTGATCGTCGCGACGACTCGTCCGGAAACCATGCTCGGTGACTCCGCCGTCGCCGTTAACCCGAACGATGAACGCTACAAAGCCCTGATCGGCAAGTTTGTCGAGCTGCCGCTGGTTGGCCGCCGCATCCCGATCATCGCCGACGATTACTGCGACCCTGAATTCGGCACCGGCTGCGTGAAAATCACCCCGGCCCACGATTTCAACGACTACGAAGTCGGCAAGCGCCACAACCTGCCGCTGCTGAACATCTTCGACAAGAACGCCAATGTTCTGCCAGCCGCCCAAGCGTTCAACCTTGACGGCACGCTGAACGAGAGCATCGATGGCAAGATCCCCGCTGAATACGCCGGTCTCGACCGTTTCGAAGCGCGCAAGCAGATCGTGGCTGCATTCGATACTGCCGGCCTGCTGGTCAGCGTCAACGATCACGCCCTGAAAGTACCGAAGGGCGACCGCTCCGGCACTATCATCGAGCCGTGGCTGACCGACCAGTGGTACGTGTCCACCAAGCCGTTGGCCGAGCCGGCCATTGCCGCCGTCGAAGACGGCCGTATCCAGTTCGTGCCCAAGCAGTACGAAAACATGTACTTCTCGTGGATGCGCGACATCCAGGACTGGTGCATCAGCCGTCAGCTGTGGTGGGCCACCGGATTCCGGCCTGGTACGACGAGTCGGGCAAAGTCTACGTCGGTCGCGACGAAGCCGAAGTACGTGCCAAGCACAACCTCGGCCCGGACGTCGCGCTGCAGCAGGACAACGACGTACTCGACACCTGGTTCAGCTCGGGCCTGTGGACGTTCTCCACCCTCGGCTGGCCCGAAAAGACCGAGTTCCTGAAAAAATTCCACTCCACCGACGTGCTGGTGACGGGCTTCGACATCATTTTCTTCTGGGTTGCCCGGATGATCATGATGACCATGCACCTGATGAAGAACGAGGACGGCACCCCGCAGGTTCCGTTCAAGACCGTCTACGTGCACGGCCTGGTGCGTGATGGCCAAGGCCAGAAGATGTCCAAGTCCAAGGGCAACGTCCTGGATCCGCTGGACATCATCGATGGCATTGAGCTGGAAGAGCTGGTGCAGAAGCGCACCTCGGGCCTGATGCAGCCGAAACTGGCGAAGAAGATCGAGAAAGCGACCCGCGACGAATTCGCCGAAGGCATCGCCAGCTACGGCACCGACGCCCTGCGCTTCACTTTCTGCTCGCTGGCGTCCACCGGTCGCGACATCAAGTTCGACATGGGCCGCGTCGAAGGCTATCGCAACTTCTGCAACAAGATCTGGAACGCGGCGCGTTACGTGCTGGACAAGGCGAAGACTGCGGCCAGAACGGCGAAGCCTACGAGCTCTCGCTGGCAGACCGCTGGATCATTTCGCAGCTGCAACGCACCGAAGCCGAAGTGACCCGTCAGCTCGACCAGTTCCGTTTCGACCTGGCCGCACAAGCCTTGTACGAGTTCATCTGGAACCAGTACTGCGACTGGTACCTGGAGCTCTCCAAGCCTGTGCTGTGGGACGACAACGCGCCGGTTGAACGCCAGCGCGGCACCCGTCGCACGCTGGTGCGCGTACTGGAAGTGGCCCTGCGCCTGGCGCACCCGTTCATGCCGTTTATCACCGAAGAAATCTGGCAGCGCATCGCGCCGCTGGCCGGTATCGAAGGCAAGACGATCATGCTGCAACCTTGGCCGGTGGCCAATGAAGCACGCATTGATCAGGCCGCCGAAGACGACATCGAATGGCTCAAGGGCCTGATGCTCGGCACGCGTAATATCCGTGGCGAAATGAACATCGGCCCGGGTAAACCGCTGCCGCTGTTCCTGAAGAACGTCGGCACCGAAGATCAGCGTCGCCTGACCGAAAACGAGGCACTGCTGAAGAAACTGGCGCGCCTCGAATCGATCACCGTGTTGGCGACAGGCGAAGAAGCACCACTGTCCGCGACCGCGCTGGTCGGCGAGATGGAAGTGCTGGTGCCGATGGCCGGCCTGATCGACAAAGGTGCGGAACTGGCGCGTCTGGACAAGGAAATCCAGCGTCTGCAAGGCGAAGTGCAGCGTGTCGGCGGCAAATTGTCGAACGCTGGTTTCGTCGACAAGGCGCCGGCCGAAGTCATCGACAAGGAACGCGCCAAACTGGCCGAAGCCGAACAGGCTCTGGGCAAGTTGGCGGAGCAACATGCGCGGATTGCCAGTTTGTAACGGCAAATCGCAGTGAAAGAGGGAGGCCCGCAACGGCCTCCCTTTTTTCTATCCGTTTTTTCGCAGGAGCGAGGCTTGCCCGCGAAGAACGATTACGCGGTGCATCTGACAAACCGCGTTATCGTTCTTCGCGGGCAAGCCTCGCTCCTACAGGTACCCCGCCTGGCCATCGTCTGTGGGACAATGCCCGCCACTTTCAGCCATACCCGAATCGACCACGCCCATGAACGTCCCTCGCACACCCAAACCTGCGCGTAAAAACCTGACACCGCGACCCCGCCCAAAGACGCCCCGTCGCGTGAAAAGGCCAGCCTGCATCCGCGCAATCGCCACCAGGGTCGTTACGACTTCCCGGCGCTGATCAAAAGCACGCCGGAACTGGCGAAGTTCGTGATCATCAATCCGTATGGCAAGGAAAGCATCGACTTCGCCAGCCCGGACGCGGTGCGGGTGTTCAATCGGGCGCTGCTCAAGGCGTTCTACGGTATCGCCCATTGGGACATTCCGGCTGATTACCTGTGCCCGCCGGTTCCGGGGCGCGCCGATTACGTACACTTCCTGGCCGACTTGCTGGCCAGCGTCAACGACGGTGAAATCCCGCGCGGCGCGCCGGTCAAGGTCCTCGATATCGGCATGGGCGCTAACTGCGTCTATCCGCTGATCGGTTACAGCGACTATCGATGGCACTTCCTCGGCTCGGAAATCGATCCGACGGCCCTGGCCGCTGCCAAAGCCATCGTGCAATCGAACGGGCTGAACAAGGCCATCCAGTTGCGCCAACAAAGCAATCCCAAGCACATCCTGCTGGGCCTGCTGGAGCCCGGCGAGCGCTTTGACCTGACCATGTGCAACCCGCCGTTCCACGCCTCGATGGACGAAGCGACTAAGGGAAGCGAGCGTAAATGGCGCGCACTTGGTCGTGCCGACCCGAAACGCAAACTGCCGGTGCTCAACTTTGGCGGTCAGTCCGCCGAACTGTGGTGTGAAGGTGGCGAAGCACGGTTTGTGACGCAACTGATCGCCGAGAGCGCCCACTTTCAGCATAAGGTGCTGTGGTTCAGCACCCTCGTCTCGAAAGCCTCGAACCTGCCCGCAATCCAGACCGCGCTGAAGAAGGCCGGCGTGCTGGAAAGCCAGGTGGTGGAAATGTCTCAGGGGCAGAAGCAAAGCCGCTTCGTCGCCTGGACCTTCCAGACTAAAAGCGAGCAGCAGGTCTGGCGCGAACGTTGGGCGCGTAAAAGCTGAACATTGCTGACAAGCCAAATTTCTGAGCGCTGAAATCTCTGTGGGAGCGGGCTTGCCCGCGAAAATAGTGTGTCAGGTGTCAAAGAAGGCGACTGACACGCCGCCATCGCGGGCAAGCCCCGCTCCCACAAGGATCTGCGGTGTTTGAAGAATTTATGGCACAAAAAACCGTGCCCGGATTGCTCCGGCGCACGGTTTTTTTCACTGCGTCTTACTTGTTCACAGCGTCGGTCAGGCCTTTGGCCACAACCAGCTTGATCACTTTCTTTGCAGGGATTTCGATGGCAGCACCAGTCGAAGGTTACGGCCGGTACGGCAGGACGCTCGGTCACTTTCAGCTTGCCGATGCCTGGCAGAGTGATTTCGCCGCCGTTTCCAGCTGATCAGCAACGATTTGGCCCAGTTGGTCCAAAGCGTTACGCGCGGTGGTTTTTGGCGCGTCGATAGCTTCAGCGATGTCGGCGATCAGTTGGTCTTTAGTAAGAGCCATGTAGTGTTCCTTCCCTATCAAATTCATATGGATTGCAGAGTGCAGTGTCAGCCATCGAGCCCGATCTTCTGGATCTGGCACCCTCGGCGACAACCGCGACGAGTCGGGTTATAGATGCCGAAATCAGGGTTTGGTTCGACCTGACATTTGCTGACTGCAGGCTTAACGCAGTGACTTCGCGCAAGACCGCGCAAAACTAGCACAGAGACGGGAAATATCCGCCTCTAGCTACCCATTTGGTCAGCTTTATGCTCTAAATCGGGAAAAACCGCATAAGCACCACCGGTCGCTGCGCAATCGCCCTTCGTACCGCGCCAAAACCAATGATTGCGGTACACTGGGCGCTTTTTCGGGGAGCACGCCCTCCTCTATTCAATCAGCCGAGAAGCCCATGCCGATCCGTCATTGCATCGTCCACCTGATCGACAAAAAACCCGACGGCACACCAGCGGTTCTCCATGCTCGCGACTCCGAACTGGCCGAGTCCGCAGCCATCGAGAACATGCTTGCCGACCTCAATGAAAGCTACAACGCCAAACAAGGCAAAGCCTGGGTCTGTTTCATCCGGAGTCCGGAGCGTTCCCATTCAGCGGCTGGCTGAAGGAATACCTCGATGGCGGCCAGGACTTCACAGCCTTCAGCCGCGTGGCGGTGGAACACCTGCAAAAGCTGATGGAAGAGTCGAACCTCTCGGTCGGCGGCCACGTACTGTTCGCCCATTACCAGCAAGGCATGACCGACTACCTGGCCATCGCCCTGCTACACCACAGCGAAGGCGTGGCGGTGACCGATCAACTGGACGTGACCCCGTCCCGTCACCTGGATTTGGGCCAGCTACATCTGGCGGCGCGGATCAACGTCTCCGAGTGGCAGAACAACAAGCAATCCAAGCAGTACATTTCGTTCATCAAAGGCAAGAACGGCAAAAAGGTCTCGGAATATTTCCGCGACTTCATCGGCTGCCAGGAAGGTGTCGATGGCCCGGCGAAACCCGCACCCTGCTCAAGGCCTTCAGTGACTTCGTCGAGAGCGAAGACTTGCCGGAAGAGTCTGCCCGCGAGAAAACCAAAACCCTGGTGGATTACGCCAGCAGCCAGGCCAAGCTCGGCGAGCCCATGGGCCTGGAAGAGCTATCGGAACTGATCGACGAAGAACGCCCGAAAGCCTTCTACGATCACATCCGCAACAAGGACTACGGCCTGTCGCCGGAGATCCCGGCCGACAAGCGCACCCTGAACCAGTTCCGCCGCTTTACCGGTCGCGCCGAAGGCTTGTCGATCAGCTTCGAAGCGCACCTGCTGGGCTCGAAGATCGAGTACGACGAAGAAGCCGGCACCTTGGTCATTAAAGGCCTGCCGACCTCGCTTACCGACCAGCTCAAGCGCCGCAATTGATGCTTGGCAACGTACTGAAGAAATTCCTGCTGATCCTGCTGGTGGTTGTGGTTTACCAGAACTGGGGCAAGATCGAGCGGGTGCTCAATCCGTCGCAAGCGGTGTCCGAGCAGACTCAGGCCACGGCCAATGTCGTGCTGTACACCACCCAATGGTGTGGCTACTGCAAACTGACCCGGCGCTTTCTCGATCAGAAGGGCATCCCGTACAAGGAGTTCGATATCGAGAAAGACGCCGAGGCGCGCAAGGCGTACGAGGCGCTGGGTGGCGGCGGGATTCCGTTCATCGATGTGAACGGGACGCTGATTCGCGGGTATGACCCGGATGCGATTCTTGCAGCATTGAAATAACACAGAACCTGTAGGAGCGAGGCTTGCCCGCGAAGAACGATTACGCGGTGTATCTGATGGACCGCGTTATCGTTCTTCGCGGGCAAGCCTCGCTCCTACAGAGGGGTTACTGCGCCTCGATTCGGAAGCCAAACCGCGGAAAGTGCACATGTACCACACCGCCACGCTCATCCTCACGACGCACTATCAATTCTTCACTCCCCGCAAACAACAACTCCCCGGCTACCGGATCAACGCCGTAGTCGGTCGCTGCGATCACCACCTGCTGGCCAGCCTCGAACCCGTTCGGATCGATGAACTGCTCATCCGGCAAAGCAGCCGGTGTGGCATCACGTGCAACCGCCAGCGCCTCTTCCGAGGTCATCTCGCTCGGCGCACCATGACCGAACCCCAACACTCGGCTCAACCAGGCCGCAACCGCCGGATAGTTATCCACAAGCGGTGACGTCACCGGTGTCGCCTTGAGGAACCACAGCGGATGCGCCATGGCGAAGTCGGCAATCGACGGCTCGCCAAACAGATAATCACCTTCCTCGCGCTGCAACTGTTGCTCCAGACGCGCCATGATCGTCGGCCATTGATGCTTGGCTTGCTCGGCCGACAATCGGGTGGCGCTGCCGCCACTAAACAACCCGGCACGATCGGCAAGGAAAGCCTTTATCGCCTCCGGCGGCAGACTACCGAAACGCACAGCGACCGATTCCGGTTGAAACACCAGACTGACCGCATGCTGGAACACCACCGAATCGGCCCACGTGGCGAAAGAAGCGGCGATCATTTCCTGACTTCCGGGAAAAATGCCGGCAGGCTTTTCCTGCTCCAGTCGACGGGCGATGAGTGCCGTATCGCAATAGATATCCGCGCCGATCTGCAACACAGGGGTCTTGCGGTAGCCGCCAGTCAGGGCGGTGAGATCGGGTTTGGGCATCACTGGCGAGATCTTCACCGAGCGCCAGGACAAGCCCTTGTAGCCCAACAACAGCCGGGCCTTTTCGGCGAAGGGGGACGTCGGGTAATGATGAAGAATCAACTCGGACATGCTCGGCTCCGCCGCACTCAGTAGGAATCAGCAGCTTAGCGCGCAATCGGTTAGCAGAATACGGATCTGCCTGATGGCAACCGATCAGTCAGATTGATAAGCCGGCGGCAGCACTGGCTACCAGACATTCCTTGGCGCTCTTCCTGAGTTTTTTGATCAGCCGTTCCTGACGCAACGCTTCGCTTTTGTCGCGGCAAAGTTCGGTGTAGACCAGCGCCATGGCCGGGCTGGAGAGAAAGAAACGTGCGCCTTTGCCGCTTTGGTGTTTGGCAAAGCGGCGTGCAGGATCGTCGCTGATCCCGCAGTAGAGCGAACCATTGGCCGCGCGCACGAGATAGACGAACCAGGGTTTGCTTACCGCAGATTCGGCGTCGGCAGGTTTTTCGCTTTGAGTGGTCACGTAACAATCAAGGCTTGAAAGGAAACAAGCTGCGATCTTATCAGCGACCGGCCTGAAATGCCTTCAGACCCTTCAAGGCCTGACCGCGAACGGCGTTTCTCACCAGTGGCGTCCAGCCCAACACCAAGCCTTTGAAACCCAGCGCCTGACGGGACCACTTCCACATATCGAAACTGTCGTGATGCTCGCAGATCTTGCCGTCACGAAAAACGAAACGTGCCTGAATGTCGTTGACCACGATGTTGCCCGTCTGGCTGAACAGGTATGTCGCCACCCAGTGCGCGCCGCCACTGCGATCGTCGCTGCGCACGTTGTCGAACGTCAGGGAAAATCCTTGGCACGAGTGGTGAGCATGCGCCACATGTCGCCGGCATCACGACCTCGCAATTCGCCAAACGCCGGATCACTGAACACCACGTCGTCGGTATAGCAAGCGCTCATGGCTTCGGCATCCAGCCGCTGAAAGGCCTGGTAGAACCGGGTGATCAATGCGTTGTGGGCATCACTCATTAACAAGCTCCTGCATGTGAAAATAGAAGTGCAATGGTTTCGCAAGATAGCCTGCACGATAGTCAACAAACGCGGCGAACACTACTGGCATTCGTAGCAGGAATACCTCCAGCTGCGCTTAAGCCTAATGCACCATGCCGCTTTCACGGGCATAAGCAAACAGACCTACGTCCGTGGAAATGCCCAGCCTCTGCATGGCCATGCTTTTCTGTTTACTGATCGTCGACACGCTGCGTTTGAAGTAGCCGGCGATTTCACTGACGGTCATGCCGCTGGCGAGCATTCTCACCACTTCAAGCTCTTTGGCCGACAGCGAAGGGGAAATCGCCTGAGCCTCGGCTTGCGCCTGTATCACCGCGGCGCGCAGTGACTCGCTGATGAAGCACCGCCCCTCGCCGACCGACTTGATCGCCATGGGCAAATCCTTCGCCGATGCACCTTTGGCGATGATCCCCATCACGCCTTGAGCAAACGCCGCCCTCAGCGTCGTGATGTTGGCGTGCATCGTGACCAGAATAATCGGCATTTTTGGGTAGCCACGTCGCACCTTGCTGAGCATCTTCAATCCATCGGACTGCTGACTGCCTGGCATGGAAAAGTCCGTGATCAACAGATCGCAAGGCGTGGTGGAAAGAAGGCTCAACAAGCTGTCCGGACCATCGGCCTCCCCCACGATCACACATTTGTTGCTCAGGTCGATGAGCATCCGCAGGCCGATACGAACGACAGGATGGTCGTCAGCGATGATTACGCGCATTGTCGGATTTTTCCTGTTTGGTAAGTGGAATGTCCGAAAAGTAACGCCATCTTGTTGCCATCACAACGGCCAATCTCGCGCGTAAAAACGCTCCGCCCTATGCCACCGGGGCTCTGTCCTTTCTCCTATAAAACAAACAGAACCGCCCTACGCTTTTAAGCTACACAGATCACACCGAAGGACTACAGACATGACTACGAAAGACGTCGACTTGCATCCCGAACCGCTCTTTCTTACATCAAGCCAGCCGTTTTCGTATTAGTTGCATTTCACCTGGCTACCGCGATGGATAGATTGCGCCCTGTCCGCAAAGGACGACTCTCGACAATCGTTCTTCAAGGAACCAAGCCAAATCATGAACAAGCGCTTACCTCTCCTGACCGCAGTTTTGCTGCTGACCGGAACATCCTCGACCTTCGCCGCGTCCAGCACCGACCTGACAGTCACAGGCACCCTTACTCCGTCCGCCTGCACCCCCACCCTTTCCAGCAACAACATTGATCTGGGAAAAATCGCCTCGAAAGACCTCAACACCGACAAGCACACTTTGATCGACGTGCGAACTTTGACCATGTCCGTCAACTGCGATTCGGCGATCCGGTTCGCGTTGAACTCCATCGATGGCCGGCGCGGCTCCGCTGCTTTTACCAGTCAGTACGGTCTGGGTTTGATCAATGGCACTCAAAAACTGGGTGCATATGGTCTGATGATCCGAAATCCGATTGCTGATGGTGTTCAGGCCCAATCGATCGCCTCGCTTGACAAGGGCATTACCTGGGGCAACGAAAAATTCTGGGACCCGGGGCTGTACATGTCCGTCGCTTCAATGGCCGATGACAGCCAGCCAATCGCAGTCAAAGACCTGACACTGGATTTAGAAGTAACCACCCTTATCGCTCGAGCTGACGGACTGGATCTGAGCAACGAAGTGCTCATCGATGGGTTGGCCACTCTCGAAGTGAAGTACTTGTAAATCACCCCTTCAGAAAAACGCCAAACACACCGTTGCCCACCGAATCTAAGGACGCCCCATCATGGACAGATATTCCGTTGCTCTATTGACCACCTTGCTGATCGCCTGCGCCCCCGTGGCTTTTGCCGCCAGCAGCACCGACTTGAGCGTTACCGGAACCATCACCCCCAGCGCCTGTGCGCCTACGCTGTCGGACGGCGGCATCGTCGACCACGGCAAGTTGACGGCCAAGGACCTCGATCCGCTACTGCCAACCCGACTGCCTGTCGGCGAAATGCAACTGGAGGTTCATTGCGAGGGCGCCACCCATTTCACGCTGACCACGCTGGATAACCGCGCCGGCACCTCGGCCATCAATCCGGCTTTCCATGGTTTGGGGTGGTCAATGATGATCAGAAACTGGGCAGCGTGGCCTTCGGTGTATTCGAGCCGCAGGCCGATAGCAGGCCAGTGGTGAGCATCATGTCACGCGACGGCGGCACCACTTGGAGCGCTTCTTCTTATCTGGGGCACGCTGGGTTGACGTCGTTCGCGGCGACCGGCGATCCGCGCACGCCCATTGCCATCAAAGACCTGAGCGCTCGCCTGCGCGCCTTCACCATCATTGCGCCGGCCAGCGAACTGACCCTGACCGATGAATTGCCCATCGACGGTCACGCCACGCTGCAACTCAAGTACTTGTAAGTCAGCCCTTTTCCGCATTCAGGAACTACATCATGAGCAAGACACTCAACACCCTGCTTGGCGCAATGTTAGTGGCAGGCAGCGCCAATGCCTTCGCCGCTTCCAGCGTCGATCTGACCATTACCGGGATGATTACCCCGAGTGCCTGCACCCCTGCCCTGTCCAACGGTGGAGCGGTGGACTACGGCAAGATCTCGGCCAAGGATCTGAATCCCGACCATCCAACCTCTCTCGCAACACAACAGATTCAACTGAACGTCAATTGCGACGCAGCGACTCTGATGGCGCTGGAGTCCAAGGACAACCGCGAAGGCTCGGCCTTTGACAGTCTCTATGATTTTGGCTTGGGACTGATCGACGGCACCGAAAAACTCGGCGCCATGGAATTGAGAGTGTTATCACCGGTGGCTGACGGTGTATCGGTCAGAACCATCGCTTCCGAAGACAGCGGTTCGACCTGGTACAACGAGCGCTACCTGATGCGCACCAACATCCTCTCGGTAACCAATACCAGTACTGATACACCGACACCAATTCAGTCGTTTGCCGCCAATCTGCAAGTCCGCCCACGTATTGCTCCTACTAATCAGTTGACCCTGACCAACGAAGTATCCATCGACGGCTCGGTAACCCTCACCGTGCGTTACCTGTAATCACCGATAGACCAAAAAGCGGTAGGCGTCCGGCGACAACCGGGGCCTTCACCGCCCCTACTTACCCCGTGCTGACAAGGACTTCAGAACGATATGAAAAAAGCGACCTCACACGTGCTCGTCCTCCTTTGCCTGCTTAGCTTCAGGCCGGCGGCACTGGCGGCATCCAACGTGGAGCTGAATGTCCTGGGCAGGATCACCCCCCACGCGTGCGACGTGCTGTTGTCGAACGACGGGATGGTCGACCACGGCAAGGTGCCGGCTCGCACCCTCAACCAACACGAGCTGAGCCCTTTGCCCGACCGGCAACTGGAGTTGAGCGTGAGTTGCGAAGAGCCCCTGCTGTTCGTGCTCGTGGGCGTGGACAGCCGGGCGGATTCGTCGTTGGGGCCGGGGTTTTATTACGGCCTGGGATGGAACATTCATGCCCCCACTGAGCGCCTGGGCATGGTGAGCCTGACCTATCACGATGTGGTGGCCGACGGCGAGCCTGCACGAGTTCTGGCGTCAAGCAACCAGGGCGTGACCTGGTTCCCGGAAACCAACGCCTATCCAAACAACTACATGGGCTTCGCCAGGCCCGGCACGCTGGTGCCCGAACCCCATCGCCTGCTAATCGCCACGGTGCAAATCAACACCGAAATCAATGCCGCAGCCTTCCTGACCCTGAATCAGGAAGTGCCTCTGGACGGCTCGATCGTGCTTGACCTGAGATACCTGTAGCCATGCCGACTTTTCCTAGTGCTCCTCTCAAACAGGCTTTAATCATGAATCTTTCCAATCACGTTCGATGCTTGAGTTTCTGCCTCGGCACACTGGCCTTTCTGCTCTGCGGTCGCGTACTGGCCGACGGCATGGTGCCGGACACGTCGGTGGTGATCATCAACGAAGCCGACGGCGAAGCCTCGGTGTCCGTGACCAACACCGATGCAAGCCTGGCCTTGCTACACGTCACTCTCGAAGACATCGAAGAAGACAAGGAGCCGCTACTGTTTGTCACACCGCCGCTGGCCCGTGTCGAGCCTGGGAAAAGCCAACTGGTGCGGTTCATCCTGCAGACCTCTACGCCCTTGACGACGCAGCGTCTGAAACGAGTGATTTTCGAAGGCATGCCTCAGGATCGCGCGGCTGCCCAGGCCGGGCATGCGCGGGTCGGGGTGACGGTGCGGCAGAATCTACCGGTGATCTTGCACCCCAAAGGCCTGGCCCCCAACCGCACGCCGTGGACGGGACTGGCCTGGAGCCTGAAAAACGATCAGCTGAGCGTGCACAATCCCTCGCCTTACGTGGTGCGTCTGGCTCAGGAACTGCTGCTGTTACCGGGCAACGGTTCAGCATTGCTGCCACGCACTTACGTGCTGCCGGGTGAAACACTGAGCGTCACCACCGACGGGGTCGCCGCCACTACCGTACGGTTGCAACCGGCCACGGTCTACGGCTTCGCGGTGCCGCATTACGAGGCGCCGGTCAAATCCTGAAACCAACCACGACAGCGCCATGAAGGAACGGTAAGCGCCGAAGTTTCCAGGCGACGGCCTTAAGGCCGTTGCCCCAGGCATGTCTGAGCCACAGCGAACAGGCCAGCACGCCGGCATAAACAAGTGAACCTAATGAACACAGTATCAATTTACCGTGCTGGCGAAGCCATGCCCGTCATTCAGCCAGCTCGCCCGCATTTGTTGCGGCGGCGCGCCACAGTTGCGTTGCTGCTGACCAACGCATTGTGGGTGCTCGACGCCCAGGGTGATCCTTTGTTACTGGCCGCGTTCGACACCAACACGCTGCTGCAGCGAGGCATTGATCCGGCGCTGGCGACTTCGCTCATGCAAGCGCCGCGCTTCACTGCGGGAAAGCACCCGGTAACGCTCTCCGTCAATGGTCAGCGTCGGGGTCGCGTGGACGTCGCGTTCAATCGCCAGGGCGCGTTGTGTTTTGATCGCCCGCTGCTCGATGCGGCCAACCTGAACGTGCCTGATCAATTGCTGGACGATGGCAAATGCCATGATTTTCTTGCCGCCGCTCCGCAAACCGTCATCGAACCGGACCCGGCCAACCTGGCCCTGTCATTGATCGTTCCCACCGACGCCATACGCCCGACAACTCGGGATTTCACCGGCTATCAAACCGGTGGCTTCGCCGGCATGCTCAATTACGACGTCACCGGTTTGCACAGCGAATATGGCGATCAGTCCAGTCGTTATGCGTCGGCAAACACTGAGTTGGGTTTCAATGCCGGCGACTGGATCGTGCGCAGTCGTCAGGTGCAAACCTGGCAGGACGATGTCTCCACCACCACACACATCGCGGCCTACGCCCAGCGCACTTTTGCCAGCCACGAAGCGGTGCTGCAGGCCGGTCAGATCAACCTCTACAACCCGGTACTCGCTGGCGCGCAAATCACTGGCGTGCAGGTGCTCAATGAGCAGGCCCTGCAAGTCGAAGGGCAAGGCGCGGTCATCGAAGGCATCGCCAACAGTCAGGCGCAGATCGAGGTTCGGCAGAACGGTTCGCTGATTCATTCCACCGTAGTACCCGCCGGCCCATTTGCCCTCACCAATGTGCGCCGCCTCAACACCCGTTCCGACGTCGAAGTCACGGTCAAGGAAGCCGATGGCAGCGAACGCAAATTTACCGTACCTGCCGCAATGCTCGGTATCGGTTTGCCAGCGCCGGGTTTTTCGTTGGCGGCAGGTCGGGTACGCAGCATTGGCGATGAACAGGGTGGCGATCCGTGGGTGATCAGCGGCGGCTGGAGCGGTGCGATTCACCCGCAGGTGTTGCTCAGCGCCGGCGTGACCGGTGCCGCTGACTATCGTGCGGCGGGTGTCGGTGTGGGGCTTCTGCCCTCGCCCGTCACACAGGTTCAAGCCACGCTGACCGGCGCCGACGCCGGTGGCATGCAATCCAGTAAGGGTCTTCAGGCTGACCTGAGCGCATCGCATCGCCTAAACGAACAATGGGCGGTCAATGCCGGCAGTTCCTACCGGACCCTGGGTTATCGGGAACTGGAAGACGCGGTGTTCGACAACACCACCGATGACAACAAATCCCGCTACCGCGACCAACAAAGTGCCGCGCTGTCCTGGTCCCATCCATGGCTCGGCGCCTTCAGCGGCGGCTTCAGCCAGTCAAGCTCATTCGACGGCCAAAGCAGCGGCCGCGCCCTCGCCTCCTGGGGCACCAACATCCGCGGTGTGTCGGTTTCGGCCACTGCCGAATGGCAGGTCAGCGGTGCGAACCGCAACGATGACAGCGTCTACGTGAACCTGAGCATTCCCCTGGGCGAGAACCGCCGCGCACGCACCTGGGTGCGCAGTTCCGATGGCGAATACCGTAGCGGCGTGGGCTTGAGCGAGCAGATCAACGATCAATTGGCTTACCGGGTCGGCGTTGAACACGACACTCGCGACAAGCAGGTGCAATCCACGGCCGGCGTTTCACTGCTGCCGCGCTACACCCAACTGGACCTGAATTACACCGGCGGCGACGACCGCGCAAGCTATCAAGCCAGCGCCCGTGGCGGTGCGGTGCTGCACGGCGGTGGCCTGACGCTGTCACCTTATCCCGTGGCCGACACCTTCGCCCTGCTCTCGGTGGGCGACATGGGCGCTATCAAAGTCTCGACACCAAGCGGCCCGGTCTGGACCGACTGGCAAGGTCAGGCGGTGATTCCGCAGGTGGCGGCCTATGGTCGCAGTCCGGTGGAAGTCGACACCAAAACCCTGCCGCGCAACGCCGACATCAGTAACGGTTTGGCGGTGATTTCCGCCGGACGCGGTGCGGTCGACAAGGTCGAGTTCGGTGTCTCCATGACCCGTCGGGCCTTGCTCAAAGTCACCACCGCCAACGGTGCCCCTCTGCCGCGCGGCGCCACGGTGAATACCGAGGATGGCGAGTTCGTCACCCTGGTGCAGCAGGGCGGCCTGGTGTTTCTGCCAAACGTGCTCGACACCCGTGCGCTGTGGATCAGCGGTCCGGGACTGGAGCGCTGCGAACTGCGTTTCGAGCTGCCGACGGAGCCCGACGTGAACGCGTACTACGAAACCGCCCCCGCCAAGTGCCGAGCCCTTTGAGGATGACTTCATGAAACTGTCCCGATACCTGCTGGTGACTCTAGCGCCTTTGGCACTGAGCGTTTTCACACCGTTAGCCTGGGCAACCGACGACAACTGTCAGTTCAACCTGAGCCTGCCCGTGCTCGATTACGGACTGATGAACCGGGCGATTCGCCCCGGTTCGGCACCGGAGCGAAACCTCGGCGAGCGTCAGCTGAGTCTGAACCTGAGCTGCTCAAAGCCCATCGATATGAGCCTGTTTTATCGAGCCATGGCGGCGACGACCAACCGCTTCCACTTTGCCGATCGCGGCAGCTACCAGATTCGCATTCGCGACGCGGTGCTCGATGGCCAATCAGTAGAGATCGGATTGATTGCCGGTGTCGGTCAGCCGCCCACGCAGACTGCGTCGAACCTGATCTGGCGACCGGAGTTCGGGATCGTGCCGGTACAGGCCGGCGTACCGCAGCAAGGTCGCAGTTTCTCGGCGCAACTTGAGGTGACGGCGTGGGTGCAGGAGCAAGGCATGCAGTTGCGTGACGCGGTCACCTGGGAGACCACCGGCGTATTCGACGCCATGGCCGCCGGGCGCAGCAAAGAGGCCACCTTGCGCGCCCGTTTCGCCCCGGCAGCGTGCGAACCGGTGCTGTCCAACGGCGGCGTGGTCGACTTCGGCAAGCTCTCCAAAAATGATTTGAGTGCCGACAAGAGCACGCGCCTGCCACCCAAATCCTTGATGTTGCGGATCGGCTGCGATGCGCCCACGGCTTTCGCCCTGATCATGCACGACAACCGCTCGGGCTCGGCGACGGTCAACAGCGAGATCTACTACGGCCTCGGCACGGACAGCCGCAACAACAAGATCGGCCTGTATTCGCTGAACGTCGACCCGGTGAATACCAGCGCCGACAGCTTTGCACGCCTCTATCGAACCGACTCCACCACCGGCGGCGTGGCCTGGAGCACCGCCAGCGCCAGCCCGATTGCCATCGGCCAAAACAGTTACCTGAGTTTCACCGACACCCCGGGCAGCAGCGCGGGCCCGGTGATGATCCAGAACCTGAACACCAGCGTCACCGTCGACGCCGTGATCGCCCCCACCAACAGCCTCGACCTGAGCACGGCCATCGACCTCGATGGCGCGGGGACGATCGAAATTATTTACCTGTGACACCCGACCCAACCCTGCTGAAACCCAGGCGCACTCATACCTCCGGGGCACGCAGGAAAATAACCATAGAAGTGAGGAAGAAAATGAAAAAGTACCTTGCAGCTCTCTCCGCCACGGCCCTGATCGGCGTTGCACCTTTTGCCATGGCGGCTTCGAGCGTTGACCTGACCGTGACCGGCACCATTACGCCGGCAGCTTGCATGCCGAGCATTTCCAACGGCGGTGCGATCGACCTTGGAAAAATATCGGCGAAGGACCTCAACCCAACCACCTACACACTGATCAGCACCCCATGGATTTGACCGTGACCTGCGCTGCGCCGGTTGCGTTCGCACTGAACAGCATCGACAACAAACCTGGAACGGCAGCCGACAACAAAACCTTTGGTTTGGGATTGACCGCCGCCAACGAAAAGATCGGCGCCTTCTCGCCAAGGATCATGAGCGTCGAGGCTGACGGTGTTACCGCATGGGCAATTGATTCGATCGACGATGGCACGAGCTGGGTACGCGCGCCCTACGTGCTCCCAAACAGGCTTACCTCGACCACCACAGTGGGCGGGCAGCTTCCGATTGCCGTGCAAAACCTCTCGGTGAATGCATTGGCCAACGTCTGGATCTCCCCCTCCAACAACTTGACCCTGACAGACGAAGTCGCTTTCGACGGCTCTGCGACCTTTGAAATGAAGTACCTCTGAGGCCAGGCCTCCACCCCTCGCCACTCACATCGCACCAGCGGTTCAGTGGCGGCTAACAACACCACACATATCGACTGAACGAGTATTCCAAAATGAAAAAGTACCTTGCAGCTATTTCCGTCACCACCCTGATCGGCGTTGCACCTTTTGCCCTGGCGGCTTCGAGCGTTGACCTGACGGTCACCGGCACCATTACGCCGGCAGCTTGCATGCCGAGCTTTTCCGATGGCGGTGTAGTCGACTTTGGAAAAATACAAGCGAAGGACCTCAACCAGACCACACACACGACACTACCAAAGACTCCTATTGCGTTGAATGTGACGTGTGATGCGCCGGTTTTGTTCGCGCTGATCCCCGTCGACAACAAACCTGGCACCTCGTTTAACAACCAGGGTTTTGGTTTGGGGATGACCGATGCCAACGAAAAGGTGGGTTCGTTTACGCCACAGGTCCGCAGTGTTGTAGCTGACGGCCAGGCAGCAAGAGCGATTGACTCCAGTAACAATGGGACGACTTGGGTAGCTACCAGCTGGGTGTTTCCTGACAGGCTCATGTCCGTGGGCGCGGTGGGCACGCTTGTCCCGATTGCCGCACAAAACGTCCTGATGAACGTTGATCTTAATGCGTGGATCGCCCGCGCCGACGGCCTGACCCTGACCGACGAAGTCGCTTTCACCGGCTCCGCAACCTTCGAAATGACGTACCTGTAACGCCATGACGCCGAACCGTTCGCCACCTCACGCGAGCGATTTCGGCGACTGCATGAAGAACTTCCCACTTCCAAATGAACGAGCACTCAATAATGAAAAAGTATCTGGCAGCACTTTCGACCACCGCCCTGATCTGCGTGGCCCCTCACGCACTGGCGGCTTCAAGCACCGACCTGACGGTCACCGGCTCCATCACGCCGGGTGCGTGCACGCCGGCGCTGTCCAGTGGCGGGATTGTCGACTACGGCAAAATCTCGGCGAAAGACCTCGATCCCGTCAAAGACACCTGGCTGAGCCGGCAGCCGTTGCAACTGACAGTGTCCTGTGAAGCATCGACGCGATTCGCGCTGCAATCACTCGACAACAAGGCGGGAACCGCGACGAACGACGAATACTTCGGTATCGGATTGACCCCGGCCAACGAAAAAATTGGCATGCTCGATGTGTCGATCAACAGCACCCTGGCGGATGCACAGCAAGCACAAGCCATTGGTTCAAAGGATGGTGGGGCAACCTGGAAAAAGCAAAACTACATAGACCCTCTCTCACTTTCATCTGTTGCTGCCGCCTCCGACCACAGTACGCCAATTCCCGTAAAGGACCTCGCTATGGAATTGCAGGTCGCTGTTGGTATAGCCGGTGCCAATAGCCTGACCCTGACCGACGAAGTCAGCCTAGAAGGCTCCGTAACGATTCAAGTCAAGTACCTATAAAAACCCGTGACGCTGAACTTCTCGCCGTTCAACCAAGGCGAGCGGTTCAGCGCTGGTTGGCGGACCTTCCCTGGCAAAAAAATGAGCACTCAATGTGAAAACGCTACTGGCAGCGCTTTGCGCTTCATCCCTGATCAGCCTTGCACCCTACGCACGGGCAGCTTCGAGTACCGACCTGACCGTCACCGGCGTGATTACCCCGGTCGCTTGTACGCCGAGTGTGTCCAATGGCGGGAAGATCGACATCGGCAAAGTCCTGGTAAAGGACCTCAACCAAAACTCGTCCACGCAAGTGGGGTTTCACCAGCTGGCATTTGCCGTGGCCTGTAATTCGGCGACCTTGTTCGCCATTAACGCCATCGACAACCGGGCAGGCACATCATCATCGCCAGCCCCGGCGTTCTTCGGCCTGGGCATGACTGCCGCGGACGAAAAGGTCGGGTATTTCGAGCCGGCCGGCGGGTCTATTCAGGCGGACGGTCAGGCTGCGCAACTTATTGTCTCCAGAAACAACGGGGATACCTGGAGCAGTACCAAGAGGATCGCTTCGGATGCACTCACCTCGATCAGTTTTATCAGTGGCACAACGCCCATTGCGGTAAAAAATCTCTCGATGTTCCTGTACGTCACCACCTATGTAGCGCCGGCCAACGGTCTGACTTTGAAAGACGATACCCCAATGGACGGCTCCGCGACGTTTGAAATGAAGTACCTCTGATGTTTCCAGCATTGAGTCGCACAGAGCGCCAGCCAACGGTTCAGCGCCCATGGCCTCCACCCGAAAAGGAATTTAAAAGTGAAACCCGTACTCATGGCCCTTGTGGCTACAGCACTGATCGCTCAAGCGCCTTGCACTTTCGCGGCGTCGACAGTCGACCTGACCGTCAAAGGCCGCATCACTCCGCTAGCCTGCACGCCAAGCCTGTCCAACAACGGCCTGGTCGACTACGGCAAAATCTCCCGCCAGGACCTGAGCGCCGACAAGCGCACGCAACTGCGCGACCAGACACTCGACTTCAGCCTTCAGTGCGATGGCGCCGCGCGCTTTGCTTTGCTGATGCGCGACGATCGTGACGGTTCAGCCATCGTCAACAGCGAGATTTACTACGGCCTGAATCGCGACGGCAGCGGCAATAAAATTGGTCTGTATTCGCTGAATTTCGATCCGGCCGCCACGGTGGTGGATGACTGGTCGCAGGTGTATCGAACCGACTCAACCACCGGCGGCCTGGCGTGGAGTTCATCGAACAGCCGATCCATTCCGATTGGCGCCCGAAGCTACCTGGGCTTTACCGACGTGGCCGGCAGCAGCGCCGGGCCGATAGCCATACAAAGCCTGACGAGCCGGGTGACCGTCGAAACGGTCATCGCGCCCACCTCCGAGCTGGACCTGAGCGCGGATGTTCAGCTTGATGGGGCGGCGACACTGGACGTTGTGTATTTGTAATCAGACCTTTTCGCTGACCACCTGAACGTACAGTGAACGCCCTGCGCCGAGGCCGGCAATGATCGCGCCGATGCCGATCACGCCGAAGATCCAGCCCACGGCCGTCCAGCCGCCGGTCCAGTCATGCACGATGCCGACCGCAAAAGGCCCCATGGACGCCAGGGTGTAACCGAAGCCCTGGGCCATGCTCGACAGGTTTGCCGCGACATGGGAATCGCGCGAGCGCAGTACGATCAGGGTCAGCGCCAGGCTGAAGGTAGCGCCCTGCCCCAGACCAAGCAGGATCGCCCAGCCCCACAGGCCTTCAATCGGTGCATAGAGGCAACCGAACAGACCACCGAGGGTCATGACCATGACGATCACGATTGCCAGGCGCTGATCCTTGCCGCGCGTGGCCAGCCACGGTGCGGCCAGTGAGCTGGCCAGTTGAACGATCACCGAGCCCGAGAGCACCAGGCCAGCCTGGGTCGGCGTCAGCCCGCGACCAATGAGGATCGATGGCAACCAGCCGAACACGATGTACGCCAGGGACGATTGCAGGCCCATGTACAGGGTCACTTGCCAGGCCAGTGGGTCACGCATCAGACCTCGAACCCGGTAAGCAACGTTATGGGCGCCTTGTTTCTGGCCAACCTGAGGCAACCAGAACACGGCCGCGATCAGCGCTGGAATCACCCAGAAGCCAAGGCCTGATGACCAGCTTTTATCGAAGTGTTCACTTAACGGCACGGTCGCACCCGCCGCCATTGCCGCGCCCAGGCACAGGGCCATGGTGTAGACGCCGGTCATGGTGCCGGCGTGTTTGGCGAAGTCGCGCTTGACGATACCCGGCAACAACACACCGATTACGCCGATGCTGGCACCTGCCAGCACGCTGCCGCCGAACAGGCCGATTTCGCCGAACGAACTGCGCAGGATGATCCCGCCAGCAAGGGTCAGAAGAATCCCCAGCACCACGCGTTCGGCGCCGAAACGTCGCGCCAGAATCGGCGCCAGTGGCGCAAACAGGCCAAGGCAAAGCACCGGCAACGTCGTCAGCAAACCAGCCTGCGCCGCCGATAACCCGAGGCTTTTCGACACCTCGCTGAGCATCGGCGCCATGCTCGACAGCGCCGGACGCAAGTTAAGCGCGACCAGAATCAACCCCAGCAGCAACAGCCATGGCCGCCGAAGAACCGGATGACTTTGCTGGACCTGTTCATCATCGGCTTCGGCGTCGATCAGCAGCTCTTCGAGCTCCGCCTTGCGTTTGGCTTCGGCGGTCCGGGTGTTGCTGCTGGGCATGGCGTTCTCGGTTTCAAGGTTCATTGATCAACTGCCTCGACAAGGCTTTGGCCCGTTCCGGATCGCGTTGCTCGACGGCATCGAGCAGTTGGATATGCAGGTCGAACACTTCCTGGCGGCGCGGGGTGATGTTCAGGCAATGACGCAACTGTGCGCCGACGACGCTGGAGAAATAGCGATACAACTCGCTGAGGGTCGGGTTGTGTGCGGCGTCTACCAATTGACGGTGGAACACCAGATCGCAGGCGATATAGGTATCGAGATCGCCGTGATAGTGGCTGCCGCTGACACCCAGTGCCTCTCGCAATGCCACCAGGTCTTCCTCGGTGCGGCGCATTGCTGCCAGGCCGATGGCCTCGACTTCGAGGATGTGCCGCGTTTCCCGGGCCTGCTCAAGTGAGCACTGCGACAACGCTTTCAGAGTGTCCAGCGGATCGACCACCGCCCGCAGATAACTGCCGTCGCCCTGGCGGATCTCGATCAACCCGGAAAACGCCAACACCCGCATGGCTTCGCGCATGGTGTTGCGGCTGATGCCCAGCTCGGCGGACAACTCGGGTTCGGTGGGCAAACGCTGGCCGACCACCCAAACGCCCTGATTGATGCGCTGACGCAGTTGATCCAAGGCCTGATCGACCAGAGATCGCTTAATTAACGGAAAAATGTCTGACATAGGATTCGCCCTTTCATCCAATCATAGGATGAATTTTCTGACATGTTAGTCAACAGGCTCCAGAACGGCAACAGTCCTTGTAGGAGCGAGCTTGCTCGCGATGAATTCCAAGGCAGCGCATTTTTCAGACCGCACGCGTTATCGTTAACGTCCATCGCGAGCAAGCTCGCTCCTACAAGGGGCGTGTTTTTCTTCAGGCAAAAATAAACCCGGAACATTGTCCGGGTTTATTTCATTACCGAGCGTCGATCAATGCAGGATCTGGCTCAAGAACAACTTGGTGCGCTCATTCTGCGGATTGTCGAAGAAGTCGTTCGGCGCAGCCTGCTCAACGATTTCGCCCTTGTCCATGAAGATCACGCGGTTGGCCACGGTGCGGGCGAAGCCCATTTCGTGGGTTACGCAGAGCATGGTCATGCCGTCTTCGGCCAGGCCAATCATGGTGTCGAGAACTTCCTTCACCATCTCCGGATCGAGTGCCGACGTCGGTTCGTCGAACAGCATGATTTTCGGCTTCATGCACAAGGCACGGGCAATCGCCACACGCTGTTGCTGACCGCCGGACAGTTGCCCCGGGAATTTATGCGCCTGCTCCGGAATGCGTACGCGCTCCAGATAATGCATGGCGATTTCCTCGGCCTGGCGCTTGGGCATTTTGCGTACCCACATCGGCGCCAGGGTGCAGTTCTGCAAAATGGTCAGGTGCGGGAACAGGTTGAAGTGCTGGAACACCATGCCGACTTCACGGCGGATCGCTTCGATCTGCTTGAGGTCGTTGGTCAGTTCCACGCCATCGACCACGATGCGACCCTGCTGGTGTTCTTCCAGACGGTTCAGACAACGGATGGTGGTCGACTTGCCGGAACCCGACGGGCCGCACAGGACGATTCGCTCACCCTGTTTGACGTTCAGGTTGATGTCTTTCAACACGTGGAACTGGCCATACCACTTGTTCACGCCCTGCATCTGAATAATGCCTTCAGGGCTCACAGGCTGTTTGATTGCTTCGCTCATTTCAGAACTTCCTAAATAGGTAGCGACTTAGCGCTTGTGGCCTGTGTCCAGCTTGCGTTCCAAATGCATGGAGTAGCGGGACATACCAAAACAGAAAATCCAGAACACCAGGGCTGCGAAAACATAGCCTTCGGTGGCCATGCCCAGCCATTTCGGATCGGCGGCGGCTTGCTTGACGCTGTTGAGCAGGTCGAACAGGCCGATGATGATCACCAGGCTCGTGTCCTTGAACAGCGCGATGAAGGTGTTGACGATGCCCGGGATCACCAGCTTCAGGGCTTGCGGCAGAATCACCAGGCCCATGCTGCGCCAGTAGCCCAGGCCCATCGCCGCGGCCGCTTCGTACTGACCCTTGGGAATCGCTTGCAGACCGCCGCGCACCACTTCGGCCACATAGGCCGACTGGAACAGGATCACGCCGATCAATGCCCGTAGCAGTTTGTCGAAGTTCATGCCTTCAGGCAGGAACAACGGCAGCATCACCGAAGACATGAACAGCACCGTGATCAACGGCACACCGCGCCAGAATTCGATGAAGGTCACGCAGACCACACGAATCGCCGGCATGTTCGAACGACGGCCCAACGCCAGGACAATCCCCAGCGGCAAGGCACCGGCGATACCAACGGTGGCGATCACCAGGGTCAGCATCAGGCCGCCCCATTGGCTGGTCGCTACGTTGGTCAGGCCGAAGATGCCGCCATGCAACAGGAAGTAGGCAATGATCGGGTACAACACCAGGAAGCTCAGGCCATACACGGCTTTACGGTGAAAGCGCGAGATGAACAGTGGTGCCACGCCGAGGACCGCCAGCCACACGGTCAGGTCCACGCGCCAGCGCAGTTCCGGCGGATAGTAGCCGTACATGAACTGGCCGAAACGCTGTTGGATAAACACCCAGCAGGCGCCTTCCTTGGTGCAGTCGGCGCGGGTGGTGCCGACCCAGTTGGCGTCGAGGATCGCCCAATGCAGGATCGGCGGCACCACCAGGTAGATGAGGTAGAACGCGAACAGGGTCAGCACGGTGTTGAGCCAGCTGGAGAACATGTTCGCGCGCATCCACGCCACCGGCCCGAAGACTTTGCTCGGTGGGGGCATATCGGGTTTGAATGTATGAGTACTCATGCGCTTTTCCTTACCGCTCGATCAGCGCAATGCGCTTGTTGTACCAGTTCATCAGCAGGGAAATGCTGATACTGATCGCCAGGTACACACTCATGGTGATCGCAATCACCTCGATCGCCTGCCCGGTCTGGTTCAGCACGGTCCCTGCAAACAACGAAACCATTTCCGGATAACCGATACCGGCCGCTAGCGAGGAGTTCTTCGCCAGGTTCAGGTATTGACTGGTCAGCGGCGGAATGATCACGCGCAGGGCTTGCGGGATGATCACCTTGCGCAGGGTCGGGCCGTTGCGCAGGCCGAGCGAGTGGGCCGCTTCGGTCTGGCCGTGGCTGACCGACTTGATGCCCGAACGCACGATCTCGGCGATGAACGCAGCGGTGTACACCGTCAGCGCCAGGGTCAAGGCCAGCAGTTCCGGGATCAGTACCCAGCCACCGACGAAGTTGAAACCTTGCAGTTTCGGCATTTCCCAGTGCAGCGGTGCGCCGAAGATCAGCGCGCACAGCGCCGGGATCACCAGGAACAGCGCCAGGCCGGTCCAGAACTTGTGGAAGGGAACGCCGGTGGCTTCGAAACGCTTGTTGGCCCAACGGTTCATCAACACGATGGCGACAATGGCCACGACGACGCTGACCACGAACGGCCAGAAACCGTCGGCCTTCAGCGCGGCCGGCATGTTCAGGCCGCGAGCGCTGACGAAGAAAGTGTCGCCGAAGTTGTGGCTATTGCGCGGCCCTGGCATGGTCAGGAACACCGCGAAGTACCAGAACAGGATCTGCAGCAGCGGCGGGATGTTACGGAAGACTTCCACATAAACCGTCGCCAGCTTGCTGATGATCCAGTTCTTCGAGAGGCGTGAGACGCCGACGATGAACCCGAGGATCGTCGCCAGGATCACGCCGATGAAGGTTACCAGCAGCGTGTTGAGCAGGCCGATGACAAACACCCGGGCATACGTGTCCGATTCGGTGTAGTCGATCAGGTGTTGAGCGATGCCGAAACCGGCACTTCGCTCCAGAAAGCTGAAGCCCGAGGTAATGCCCCGGTGCTGAAGGTTGGTCTGCGTGTTATCGAATAGATACCAGCCCATCGAGACCACCGCGACAATGGTGATGATCTGGAATAGCCACGCACGCACTTTAGGATCGCTGAGGCTGAGCCTCTGCTTTGGTGCGCCGATTGAATTTTGCATGAAGTGCCCCGCAAGGAATGGAACAGAACATCACCCGGCAGTTGGCCTGCCGGGTGATAGAACCATCAGCGCACTGGTGGTGCGTATTGAATGCCGCCAGCGTTCCACAAGGCGTTCAGCCCGCGGTCGATTTCCAGTGGAGTGCTCTTGCCGAGGTTTTTCTCGAACACTTCACCGTAGTTGCCGACCTGCTTGACGATCTGCACGACCCAGTCTTTCTTCACTTTCAGGTCTTTGCCGTACTCACCATCGGTTCCCAGCAGACGAGCGACGTCCGGGTTCTTGGTGCCTTTGGCTTCGGCTTCGACGTTCTTCGAAGTGATGCCTGCCTCTTCAGCGTTGAGCATGGCGTAGCCAACCCAGCGCACGATGGCCAACCACTCGTCGTCGCCATTACGCACGACCGGGCCCAGTGGCTCCTTGGAAATGGTTTCCGGCAGAACTACGTAGTCTTTCGGCGAAGCCAGCTTGCTGCGCTGGGCGAACAGCTGGGATTTGTCGGAGGTCAGTACGTCGCAACGACCGGATTCCAGCGACTTGGCGCTTTCATCGGAGGTGTCGAAAGTGATCGGGGTGTATTTCAGACCGTTGCCGCGGAAGTAGTCGGAAACGTTCAGTTCGGTAGTGGTACCGGCCTGGATGCAGATGGTCGCGCCATCCAGCTCTTTGGCGCTTTTTACGCCCAGCTTGTTGTTAACCAGGAAGCCGATGCCATCGTAGTAAGTGATGAAGCCCGGGAACTTGAGGCCCATGCCCGCGTCACGGGAGCTGGTCATGGTGGTGTTGCGCGACAGGATGTCGATTTCGCCCGACTGCAGCGCGGTGAAGCGCTCTTTGGCGTTCAACTGACTGAACTTGACCTTGGTCGCGTCGCCGAATACGGCAGCGGCCACAGCGCGGCAGTAGTCAGCATCGATACCCACGATCTTGCCGGTGGAATCCGGAACCGAGAAGCCTGGCAGACCATCGCTGACGCCACACTGCACGAAACCTTTTTTCTGCACGCCATCCAGGGTTGCACCCGCCTGAGCGAACCCGCTGACACCGAGTACTGCAGCTGCAGTCACGATAGCCAGGGTGGATTTCAACATCTTCATTCAAACCTCCAGTTTTGCTCTTGTTGTGTCGGAGCGTGAGTCCTGTCGCACCCTTTTGAGGCGTTGTCGACCCGTGCTGGCTTGTTTTGGGGTCAACCGACGTAGAGACCGTAGCTATGAGTCTAGTAGGAGAAAATCCACATAATGGACACCTCACTTCTCACCAATCGGCCGAACGGGCTGTAGCCCTTTCACGTTCGCTAGGCCCGTATTGGCCGCTGGCGAACATCCATCACCGGATTCTTTGCTATCCCACTGCCAACAATGGCCTGATAGTGTTACCGACAGACGTGGGATTTTCGTACCAGCTTGCGTATAGCAAAGCCCGTACCACACAGGCTGCTAAAGCGGTTAAGCGACAGGTCAATAGCCAAACTTGCAACCTTGCGACATTCTCTTAACTGATCAACCAGACGCGCCCTCACACACTGCACCCAATGAGAGCGCACGCACATATTTGGAGCACCCATGACCGAGCCCCTGATTCTTGAACCCGTCAAGCCCGCAGACGCCTGCGTCATCTGGCTGCACGGCCTCGGCGCCGATCGCTACGATTTCCTTCCGGTGGCCGAAGCGCTGCAGGAAAAGCTGTTGACCCTGCGCTTCGTTCTGCCTCAGGCCCCGACCTGTGCTGTCACCATAAACGGCGGCTACGAGATGCCGAGCTGGTACGACATATTGGCCATGAGCCCGGCGCGCGCGATCAATCGCGATCAACTGGAGGAGTCAGCACAGAGGATTGTCAATTTGATCGACGTGCAGCGAGCCGTCGGAATAGACGCCTCGCGGATTTTTCTGGCAGGTTTTTCCCAGGGCGGCGCCGTGGTTTTACACACCGCGTTTCTGAAATGGCAGGGACCGTTGGGTGGCGTAGTTGCCCTCTCGACTTATGCACCGACTTTCAGCGATGAACTTGAACTGTCAGCCAGCCAGCAGCGCATTCCAGTGCTGTCGTTGCACGGTCAGTACGATGACGTGGTACAAAACTCGATGGGGCGTACCGCCTATGAGCATCTGAAGCAACGTGGTGTCACCGTGACATGGCAGGAATACCCAATGGGCCATGAAGTGTTACCCGAGGAAATTCACGACATCGGCGTGTGGCTTGCCGAGCGTTTGCGCTAAGCCTTTTATGTTGCTCTTTTTGTTTAAAAGCGCCCTTTGATCCATCCCACTACGCCGCGCCTGATTCTTGCATTACACTGGCCGGCACTTAACCAATTTGATGAGATGACCGTGCTCAAAGCACTCAAGAAAATGTTCGGTAAAAGCGAGACTGAGCAACTCGCGCCAGTCCCCAGCGCTCCGTCTCACCCCCCAGCCACCGCACCGACGGTAATCAGCCTGGCCGGACCGCCCCCGTAGCGGCACCGAAACACGAGCCGTCGAGCACTCCGGCCACCGAGCCTGCGGTGGACACCGCCCCCGAGCAGTCGCACAGCGAAACACCGAAACCCGCCAAGCCCCGCCGCGAACCGAAGCCAAAAGCCCCGGTCATCCCGTGGAAACTCGAAGACTTCGTCGTCGAACCCCAGGAAGGCAAAACCCGTTTCCACGATTTCAAACTCGCCCCTGAACTGATGCACGCCATCCAGGATCTGGGTTTTCCGTACTGCACGCCGATCCAGGCGCAGGTGCTGGGCTTCACCCTCGCCGGCAAAGACGCCATCGGCCGCGCCCAGACAGGCACCGGCAAAACTGCGGCGTTCCTGATTTCGATCATCACCCAGCTGCTGCAAACCCCGCCGCCGAAAGAGCGCTACATGGGCGAGCCACGGGCATTGATCATCGCCCCGACCCGCGAGCTGGTGGTGCAGATCGCCAAGGATGCGGCAGACCTGACCAAGTACACCGGCCTCAACGTCATGACGTTCGTCGGCGGCATGGATTTCGACAAGCAGCTTAAGCTCCTCGAAGCCCGTCACTGCGACATCCTCGTGGCCACTCCCGGCCGATTGCTGGACTTCAACCAGCGCGGCGACGTGCATCTGGACATGGTCGAAGTCATGGTGCTGGACGAAGCCGACCGGATGCTCGACATGGGATTCATCCCACAAGTGCGTTCGATCATTCGCCAGACCCCGCCGAAGAATGAGCGTCAGACGCTGCTGTTCTCCGCGACCTTCACCGAAGACGTGATGAACCTGGCCAAGCAATGGACCACCGACCCGTCGATCGTCGAGATCGAGTCGCAGAACGTGGCCAGCGAAAACGTCGAGCAGCACATCTACGCGGTGGCCGGCGCTGACAAATACAAACTGCTCTACAACCTGGTCAACGACAACGGTTGGGAGCGGGTCATTGTCTTTGCCAATCGCAAGGATGAAGTGCGACGCATCGAAGAGCGCCTGGTGCGCGATGGGATCAACGCCGCGCAGCTGTCTGGCGACGTGCCGCAGCACAAGCGCATCAAGACTCTCGAAGGTTTCCGCGAAGGCAAGATTCGCGTGCTGGTGGCCACCGATGTTGCCGGTCGTGGTATCCACATCGACGGCATCAGCCACGTGATCAACTTCACACTGCCGGAAGTCCCGGACGATTACGTGCACCGCATCGGTCGTACCGGTCGCGCCGGGGCAGACGGCGTGTCCATCAGTTTTGCCGGTGAAGACGACTCCTACCAGCTACCGTCCATCGAAGCGCTGCTGGGTCGTAAAATCAGCTGTGAGACACCACCGACGCATCTTCTGCGGGCGGTTGAGCGTAAACGTCCGTAACGGACCACGTGCAGAAAGAGGCGCAGCCGGAAACGGACTGCGCTTTTTTTTCGTCTGGATTTTTTTCCTCAAGAGCTTGCTCGGCATATTTAAAAGTCCATAATGGACAAATTAGTTTATTTGCAGCTCCCGGAGCCGACCATGTCCAGCACCCCTTACGTGATCACCCAAACCCAGGCCCGTGAATTACTGGCCCAGGTCGACGTGCCGCAAATCCTGCGCAAACTGTTCCGCGACCTGGCCGCCGGGCAAGCCGTGCAGCCGGCGCAGCAACTGGTGGAGTTTCCACAGGGTGCCGGCGACTTCATCAACTACTTGGGCGTGCTGGCGGAAGACGGCGTGTATGGGGTCAAGACTTCGCCATACATCGTGCGCGAACAAGGGCCGCTGGTGACGGCCTGGACCTTGCTGATGTCGATGCAAACCGGCCAGCCGTTGCTGCTCTGCGATGCCGGTGAACTGACCGTTGCGCGCACCGCCGCGACCACCGCTGTGGCGATCGATGCCCTCGCGCCGGTAAAAGCGACGCGCCTGGCGATCATCGGCAGCGGCAAAGTGGCTCAGGCGCATTTGCACTACGTAAAAGGCCTGCGCGACTGGCAGACCATCAGCATGTATTCGCCGGGCCTGAGCGACGATGCTGAAACCGCGAACCTGCTGAAAAGCCTCGACCCGCGCCTGGCCATCGCGAACAGTCGCGAAGCGGCCATTGCTGACGTCGATGTGATCATGCTTTGCACCTCGTCTGCTAGCCCCGTGATTGATCCGTCTCACTTAAGCAAACCGGCGCTGATCACCTCCATCAGCACCAACGCCCCGCGCGCCCACGAAGTGCCGCCGCAGAGCCTCAAAGACATGCAGGTGTTCTGCGACTACCGTCTGACCACCCCGGGCTCGGCCGGGGAAATGTTGATCGCCGGCGAACAGCATGGTTGGGATAAAAACGCGATCATCGGCGACCTGCCCGACCTGCTCAGCAACAAGGTGCAGCGTCCCGAATACGACCGCCATGTATTCTTCCGCTCCATCGGTCTGGGCCTGGAAGACATCGCGCTGGCCAATGCCATTTATAGCCTGCAGCACTAACACCACAACCCCTGTAGGAGCGAGGCTTGCCCGCGAAGAAACCGCCTCGGTCAGTCAGAAAGACCACATTATCGTTCTTCGCGGGCAAGC
This sequence comes from Pseudomonas sp. ERMR1:02, assembly GCF_002277815.1. Lineage (GTDB taxonomy): Bacteria > Pseudomonadota > Gammaproteobacteria > Pseudomonadales > Pseudomonadaceae > Aquipseudomonas. The sequence goes on along the minus strand of NZ_NKJI01000003.1, from coordinate 30,059 downwards.
CTCGCTCCTACAGGGGACCTTTTTTCACGCCCCATCAGGAGACATTCATGAGCCAGGCAGACTTCATCATCATCGGCGGCGGGATTGCCGGCGCTTCCACCGGTTTCTGGCTGTCGCAGCACGGGCGCGTGGTCGTCCTCGAACGCGAATCCCATCCGGCTTATCACTCCACCGGACGCTCGGCGGCGCTGTACACCGCAGCCTATGGCACGCCGCAGGTTCGCGCACTGACCCAGGCCAGCCGGGACTTTTTCGACGCTCCGCCAAGCGGTTTCTGCGAACACCCGTTGCTGACCCCCCGCGGTGAGATGACCGTGGACCTCACCGGCGATCCGGCCGAACTGAACAACCAATACCTGAGCGCGAAAGCCACGGTGCCAGAGATGCAATTGCTCAGTGCCGAGGAGGCCTGCGTACGCGTGCCGATCCTGCGGCGGGAAAAAGTTCACGGCGCGATCTACGACCCGACCGCCAGCGACATCGATACCGACGCCCTGCATCAGGGTTACCTGCGCGGTATCCGCCGCAACAAAAGCGAAGTGCACACTGACTGCGAAGTACAGAGCCTGACCCGTGACGCCCAAGGCGTGTGGCAGGTTCAAACCAGCACGGGGACTTTCAGCGCGCCGATCATCATCAATGCCGCCGGCGCCTGGGCCGACAAGATCGGCACACTTGCCGGCGCCAAACCGCTGGGCCTGCAACCCAAGCGTCGCGCAGCTTTCATCTTCGCCGGCCCCGAAGGCGTGGATTTCCACCATTGGCCGATGCTGGTCAGCCTCGACGAATCCTTCTACATGAAACCCGACGCCGGCATGTTCCTCGGCTCGCCGGCCAACGCCGACCCGGTTGAACCTCACGACGTGCAGCCCGAAGAGCTGGACATCGCCATGGGCATTTACCAGATCGAAGAAGCCACGACCCTGACCATCCGCCGTCCGACCCGCACCTGGGCCGGTCTGCGCAGCTTCGTCAGCGACGGCGATTTGCTGTCCGGTTTCGATCCACAGGTGCCAGGGCTGTTCTGGGTCGCGGCACAGGGCGGCTACGGCATCCAGACCTCGCCGGCCATGGGCCAGGCCAGCGCCGCCCTGGTGCGCGGTGAGGCCCTCCCCGAACAACTGACCCGCTTCGGCCTTAGCGCCGACATGCTATCCCCTGCCCGCCTGAGTTGATTCTTGTCCTCAGGTGACGTGCCGCCACGATTGCGGCACACTTTCAGAGCCCCGTTTTACGGGGCGCTGATGCTTCCCGGAGCCCATGTATGAATGCACCAGAAAAAGACCCGGCCTTGAACGAAGCGTCCCTGGATAACTTCCGGGCGATCGCCGATGCCATCGCCACATTGTTCTTCCCGCACGCCGAGGTGGTGCTGCACGACCTGCGCACGCAAAAGGTCGACTACATCGCCAATAACCTGTCGAAACGGGAAATCGGCGATGATTCGGCGCTCGAAGACATGCTCAGTGACGATGTCAGCGAACGAAATATCGGACCGTACGAAAAGCTCAACTGGGATGGTCAGAACATTCGCAGCGTCAGCACTGTGCTGCGCGACAGCGAAGGTCATCCGCTGGGCGTGCTGTGCATCAATCTGAATATTTCGCTGTTCGAGAATGCCAAGGCCGCGCTGGACCTGTTCCTGTCACCGACCAAACTGATCCCGCAACCGGACTCACTGTTTCGCGATGACTGGCAGGAGCGAATCAACACCTTCCTCCACGCCTGGCTGCGCGAGCGGCAGCTGAGCCTGAACCTGCTGACTCGTGACCATAAACGGGAGCTTGTGCTGGCGCTGCATGCTGAAGGGGCGTTCAAAGGCAAAAGCGCGTCGAACTATGTGGCCAATGTGCTGAACATGGGGCGGGCGACGGTGTACAAGCATTTGAAGGAGTTGAAGGGTTGAACCCTGAATGTGTATTGGCTGAACTGGCCTCTTCGCGGGCAAGCCTCGCTCCTACAGGAGGATGCGTTCCCCTGTAGGAGCGAGGCTTGCCCGCGAAGGCGGACTATCAATCGCCGTAGATGTCGGACTTGAAATACTTCTCGGAAATCTTCTGGTATTCGCCATTGGCACGAAGCCCGTCGATGGCCGTGTTCAACTGGCTGACCAACTCGGCGTTGCCTTTGCGCACGGCAATCCCGGCACCCTCGCCCACGTATTTCGGATCTTTCAGTTCCGGCCCGACAAACGCGTAGCCTTTGCCGCGCGGCATCGACAGGAAGTCATTGAGCGGAATGGTGTCGGCGAAAATGGCGTCCAGACGACCGGCCGCCAGATCCATGTAGATCTCTTCGTTGTTGCTGTAGCGCTTGACGTTGATGCCGTTGGGTTCAAACACCTCGGTGGCATAGCGGTCGGTGGTGGTTGCACGCTGCACGCCGATGGTCTTGCCCTTGAGGCTGGCGTACTGGTCATCCACCACCGCGCCTTCCTTCATCACCAGGCGCGATGAGGTGAAGTAGTACTTGTGGGTGAAATCCACCGACTTCTTGCGATCGTCATTGATGGTCATGGACGACAGCGCCATGTCGATTTTCTTCACTTTCAGAGAAGGGATCAGACCGTCGAATTCACCTTCGACCCACACACACTTGACCTTCATCTCAGCGCACAAGGCATTGCCGATGTCGTAGTCGAAACCGGCGATCTCGCCCTTGTCGGTTTTGGAGGCAAACGGCGGATAAGCCGCTTCGATACCGATGCGCAGGGTTTTCTCGGCGGCAAACAGGCTACTGCACGCCAACAGGCTCAGGGCCAGACCGGTGATGAGGGGGAACTTCTTCATATTCGTTCTCTCGCGGGTTGTTGTTGGTTTTGCAAGACAGAAGAAAAAGCAGAAACGGGACAAAGCTTTTTTGTACTTATAATTCCATACTGGACTTTTATGTATGGCTCGTCAATCGGGCAGGTGCAGTTCGCACCGGGCGGTGGTCGGGTGGTGAATCAGCAGGTTTTTTGGTGTGGCAGATGACGCTATCGCGAGCAGGCTCACTCCTACAGGGGAATGCGTTCAACTGTAGGAGTGAGCCTGCTCGCGATGGCTTAATTGAATGCAACGAAGGAACTACTGCTTCCAGCGATCCGCCGCAGCATGATCGCTGTCCCGGCCCTCGACCCAACGCGGGCCGTCGCTGGTGTGTTCTTTTTTCCAGAACGGTGCGCGGGTTTTCAGGTAATCCATGACAAAGGCGCAGGCATCGAACGCTGCCTGGCGGTGGGCGCTGGCGGCGCCGACGAAGACGATCGGCTCGCCGGGCTCCAGCGCACCGATGCGATGCAGCACTTGCAGCTTGAGCAACGGCCAGCGCTGCTCAGCCTCGCTAGCGATTTTACCAAGGGCTTTTTCGGTCATGCCTGGATAGTGCTCAAGAAACATCCCTGCCACGTCGAGCCCGTCATTGAAGTCGCGCACGTAGCCGACAAAGCTCACCACCGCACCGACGCCGACGTTGGCGTCGTGCATGGCGTTGACTTCGGCACCCGGATCAAACGCCGTGGACTGCACGCGAATAGCCATGGCTCAGCCCCCGGTCACAGTCGGGAAAAACGCCACTTCATCGCCATCACGAACGGGTTCGTCGAGTTGGCAAAGGTCTTCGTTACGCGCACACATCAGGTTCTGCTCGCTCAGCACCTCGGCGCCGTCACGCTGAGCGAGCAGCGCCCGCACGTCGTCGACGGTGGCAAAGTGGCCTTCGACCTTCACCGAATCCACACCCAGCGCTTCACGATAACGGGCAAAAAACTTCACGGTGACGTTCATGGCTGGTCCGCCTGGAAATGCCCGCTCTTGCCGCCGACCTTTTCCAGCAGCCGTACGCTTTCAATGGTCATGCCGCGATCCACGGCCTTGCACATGTCGTAGATGGTCAACGCCGCAACACTGGCGGCAGTCAGGGCTTCCATCTCGACGCCGGTCTGCCCGGACAACTTGCAGCGCGCCACGATGCGCACGCTGTCGTCGCCTTCGGCACTGAGCTCGACCTTGACCCCGGTTAGCATCAGCGGATGGCACAGCGGAATCAGATCACTGGTTTTCTTCGCCGCCTGGATACCGGCAATGCGCGCCACGGCAAACACATCACCCTTGGGGTGACCGCCTCTGACGATCATCTGCAGGGTTTCGGGCAGCATGCGCACCAGCGCTTGAGCCGTCGCCTCACGGAACGTCACGGCTTTTTCGGTGACGTCGACCATATTGGCGCGACCTTGTGAATCGAGATGAGTCAGCACGGGATTACTCCTGATCAGGAGCGTCGATTGTAAACCTGCGGGTCAATTTTTCGCACGTTTGATTGCGCACCACCGTAGGAGCGAGGCTTGCCCGCGAAGGCGGCATTTCTGACACTGTGATGTCGACTGTGCCTACGTCTTCGCGGGCAAGCCTCGCTCCTACAAGGGATATGGTTTGAGCATGAAAAAAGGGTTTTGTGTGGGGCATAAAAAAACCGGGCGATTTTGAGGCCGCCCGGTTTGGGTGAAGGGTTACAGGTGCGACTCTGCGTATTCGGCCAGAATCGAACGCGGCACCCCTTGCAGGGTGATGTGCACGCCGTTGGGGAAATCCTTGAAGCGTTCAGTCAGGTACGTCAGCCCGGAGCTGGTCGCGGACAGGTAAGGGGTGTCGATCTGTGCCAGGTTGCCCAGGCACACCACTTTGGAACCGGCACCGGCACGGGTGATGATGGTTTTCATCTGGTGCGGTGTCAGGTTCTGGCATTCGTCGATCAGGATCAGACTCTGCTGGAAGCTGCGACCCCGAATGTAGTTGAGGGATTTGAACTGCAACGGCACTTTGCTGAGGATGTAGTCGACGCTGCCATGGGTGCTTTCATCATCCATGTGCAAGGCTTCGAGGTTGTCGGTGATGGCGCCCAGCCAAGGCTCCATTTTTTCCGCTTCGGTGCCGGGCAGGAAGCCGATTTCCTGATCCAGGCCCTGCACGCTGCGGGTGGCGATGATCCGGCGATAGCGCTTGCTGACCATGGTCTGCTCGATGGCCGCCGCCAGAGCCAGGATGGTTTTACCGGAACCGGCAGCACCGGACAGGTTGACCAGATGGATGTCCGGATCGAGCAAGGCATACAGGGCCAGGCTCTGATAGATGTCACGCGGTTTCAGGCCCCAGGCTTCCTGGTGCAACAGGGGTTCCTGGTGCAGGTCAAGGATCAGCAATTGGGCCTCATCAATCTCCTTGATCCAGCCGACAAATCCCTGTTCATCGATGATGAACTCGTTGATGTGCACCGCCGGCAGGTTGTCGATCAACTGCACCTGATGCCAGGTGCGACCGTGGTCCTGACGGGTTTCGACCTTGCTCACACGGTCCCAGAAGGAGCCGGTCATGTTGTGGTAACCGTTGGGCAGCAGCGACACGTCGTCGACCAGTTGGTCGGTGCTGTAGTCCTCGGCCTCGATCCCGCAAGCCCGGGCCTTGAGGCGCATGTTGATGTCTTTGGTGACCAGCACCACAGGTTTTTTCGGATCGCGCGCGTGCAGGTCGATCAGCTGGTTGATGATTCTATTGTCGTTCAGGTGCTCGGGCAGAATGATGTTCGGCTCGGCGCGCTTGCTCATCAGAATTGACAGCAAACCTTTCGGCCCGCTCTTGCCGCGCTGGATCGGCACGCCCTGTTCAACATCCTCGGGTGAGGCATCGCCCAGAGTCTTGTCGATCAGGCGAATGGCCTGACGGCATTCGGCGGCAACGCTGTGATGCCCGCTTTTGAGCTTGTCGAGCTCTTCCAGCACGGTCATCGGGATGGCGACGTGGTGTTCTTCGAAGTTGAGCAGCGCGTTTGGATCGTGAATCAGTACGTTGGTATCGAGTACATATAGGATTGGCTGGTTGGAAGAAGAGCTACGTCCGTGATCATCCATACTCGGTCACCTTAGTGGGAGCCAGTGGACGCAATACCTTGGCGGTGCTGCGCCTCGAAGTGGCCGCCGAATCTCACTTGTGGAGATTCAAGTGACTGCATACATAGTTGGGTCTTGGAAGACGCCACCTGTGTTGCAGGTTTCGGCGGTCTGTCTTCGTAATACTCCAAAACACATGACAGAAAAAAGCACTTTGACGCTTTTTTGAAGTTTATTTTTCAGAATGACCAATAGCACTTGGCGAACTGCCAGCACCCGTTTACAGTCGGAAATCAACCTGCAGCAAAATCCCTCCCAAAATCGCCCTTCGCCCAATGTTTGAGGGCTTTTTCTGTTTTCAGCGCAAAGCGTCCTGACAGTCTTCCCAACCAATTCCGCTCTGTGCCGTTTGCGTCATCAACCAGGGCAACGCCGTTTTCACCCCGTCCTGCTTTACATTGAAATTGATCACGCCATGACGCCATAGCAGCATCAGGGTCAGCACCCGTTGTGCGCTCTGGCTGGCCTTGAGCTTGCCAGCACCGTCCTGCGCATCGATGTCCCACAGCGCCACCTGCAAGCCCTGAGACCTGAAGAAAGCCTCGGCATCCGACCGTCGCTGACCATCGGGCGGTCGGAACAGCGGAACATAATTTTCCGGCAGTTTGCTTTTAACCAGGTCGACACTGCGTCGCACCGAGTCCTGCCAGTCCTGCCAGTGGCTGTGGGAGCGGAACTCCCAGCCTTGCACACCGATGCACTGGGCTGAATAAGTTGACTGCAAGGTTGCCACCGAGTGTTCCGCCAGGCGCGCCTGAACGTCTTTGCCGAGGACGAAGAACATACCGCTCATGTTCGACTTGCGCAGGTACCCGGTAACCCAGTCCGTATTGTCCGGCGCGGTATTGGCGCCACTGTCGAAAGTCAGTAGAAACAGCCGGTCATGCATCGCATCGCCATTGCGCTCATAGTCGCCAAAACGATCGACTTCGCTGCTGGTTTGCGGAAACAGTGCTGCCTTGCGCAACTGCTCGTCCAGGTACTGGGCATGAAACAAACGGCTCGGTTCGGACCATTTGATGTAGTAGCTGTCTTCGCTGATCTGGAATTTGCCGGCTTGCTCACGCAGGGTGGGCATGTCCTCGACCAGAAAACAGAAGGAAGCATCCTGATCGCAACTCTGCTGGGCGAAATTGAAGTTGGTCAGCAACCGTTGCCACATGCGCTGGCGAACACGGTTGACCGACTCAATGTTGACCGTGCGCAGGCCCAGGCGCTGAGCCAGCGCGGGCTCATCCAGGGATTCGCTGGCCAGCAGCACCCGGGCGAACATGAGGATTTCGGCGCGTGATGCCACGTCGAACAGCGTCGGGTTGTTGAGCTTTTCCGGCCAGGTGCTGCGATCAAGCGTCGCCACATCGCCCGGCGCCGCCATGGCGCCAAAGCTCAGAAGCCAGGCGATGATTAGAAAAACGATACGCAATGGGATGTCTCCATAACAAAACCCGCGCGGCACTATAGCCGATCCACCTCAGGTTCTGATCGTTCCCACGCTCTGCGTGGGAATGCCTCATCGGACGCTCTGCGTTCGGCTTTTGATTTGGGACGCGGAGCGTCCCGGGCTGCATTCCCACGCAGAGCGTGGGAACGATCACCGTCTGGCGCCTATCGCGTCGATAGCTGGAGTCAACAAGGACAACCCCCTAGAATCGCCCCACGATTAAAGGAGACGACTTCATGCTGATGGTGATTTCACCCGCTAAGACCCTCGATTACGAAACACCGCCGGCGACCCAGCGCTTTACCCAGCCGCAGTACCTCGACCATTCCCAAGAGCTGATCCAGCAATTGCGCGACCTGACGCCAGCGCAGATCAGCGAGTTGATGCACGTCTCCGACAAGATCGGCGGGCTCAATGCCGCGCGTTTCGGCAGCTGGACCCCGGCATTCACTGCGCAAAACGCCAAACAGGCGTTGCTGGCGTTCAAGGGTGATGTGTACACCGGGCTGAATGCGCAAACCTTCAGCGAAGCCGATTTCGATTACGCCCAGCAACATCTGCGCATGCTCTCCGGCCTCTACGGCCTGCTGCGCCCGCTGGATCTGATGCAGCCCTACCGGCTGGAAATGGGCACCAAACTGGCCAATGCCCGCGGCAAGGACTTGTATGCGTTTTGGGGCTCGCGCATCAGCGAGTGGCTGAACGAAGCCCTGGCCGATCAAGGTGATGACGTACTGTTGAACCTGGCCTCCAACGAGTACTTCTCGGCGGTCAAACGCAACGCCCTGAACGCGCGCATCATCCATACCGACTTCAAGGACCTGAAGAACGGCCAGTACAAGATCATCAGTTTCTACGCGAAAAAGGCCCGAGGCATGATGAGTCGCTTCGTCATCGAGGAGCGCATCAACGACCCGGCGGCCCTCAAAGAGTTCGACGTCCAGGGCTATCGCTACAGCGCCGAGCAATCCAAACCGGACCATCTGGTTTTCCTGCGCGATCACGCACCAGAGTGATCCATCAAGTCGGCGCAGGATCTTTAAATACGACCTGCGTCGACCCATTGAAACACCCAACATTTCCCGCCCGATTCGCCATTTTTATGGCGCCAATAATACATCAGTCAAATTTATAACTTTAGTTTCACTCGACTTCGATCATTTTTTCAGTAGTGGCACTGAAAAATTTTACCGGTAGTGGCAAAAAACTATCTCTTCTGATAATCCGCCTATATATAAAGGCCGAAACGGCAAGTGCTATCAATTTGAGGGCAGTGCCATCTTTCTCAATATTTCAAGAAATTTCAAAAATCGTGAACGCCGGACCGGAACTATGTCCGAATGCACCGCTCATACCACCGGTAACGATTCTTACAGCGCTTGCAGGAGATAACTTACGCAGAACAGAGATCCATGTAGCGAAGTTCTCACATCAACTTTCGCAGACTAATCGCTGATTTTGGCAACACAGAAAGGACAGGAGATAACCGAAGATGACTATCCCCTACAGGGCCATGGCAGCGCCCCTATAACGTGCTCATCCGGGCAGCCAACCGTTTGATATTTCGGCCCTTTTGCCTGACATCAAGCGCGCAGGACCATTGCACGAATATCTTCTGACAAGAGGATTGGCTGCATTACAGGGCAAGTCATAACAATAAGTCCCGATTAAACACACCTTGAGTGAACTTATTCAGACACTCGTAACTTATATGCCAGCACACGGCATTGTTGCGCCTGTAAGCCGCACTTGCGAGTGCACTATGACCGCTGAACACCCTTAACTCCGGCCATCTAATGGCTAGTAAAACACAAGCTTGATATCACAGAGGTAATTGCGATGCGCATCAGCATATTTGGTTTGGGTTACGTTGGCGCAGTCTGTGCCGGTTGCCTGTCTGCACGGGGCCATGACGTCGTTGGCGTCGATGTTGCCAAAGACAAGATCGATATGATCAATGCAGGTCGTTCGCCGATCGTTGAGCCGGGCCTGGGAGGACTTCTGGCGCAAGGTATTCAGACTGGCCGCCTGCGCGGTACCACCAACTTCGCCGAGGCGATTCGCGACACTGACCTGTCGATGATCTGCGTGGGCACGCCGAGCAAGAAGAACGGCGATCTGGAACTGAACTACATCGAAGCCGTGTGCCGCGAGATCGGTTTTGTCCTGCGTGACAAGACCACCCGCCACACCATCGTTGTGCGCAGCACCGTGTTACCGGGCACCGTGGCCAACGTGGTCATCCCGATTCTCGAAGACTGTTCCGGCAAGAAGGCCGGCGTCGATTTCGGCGTTGCCGTGAACCCTGAGTTCCTGCGCGAAAGCACCGCCATCGCCGACTATGACCAGCCGCCAATGACGGTTATCGGCGAGTTCGACAAAGCGTCGGGCGATGTTCTGCAATCGCTGTACGAAGAGCTCGACGCGCCGATCATCCGCAAGGACATCGCCGTTGCCGAGATGATCAAGTACACCTGCAACGTGTGGCACGCCACCAAAGTGACCTTCGCCAACGAGATCGGCAACATCGCCAAGGCTGTCGGCGTCGACGGTCGTGAAGTGATGGACGTGGTCTGCCAGGACAAGACCCTGAACCTGTCCCAGTACTACATGCGTCCGGGCTTCGCCTTCGGCGGTTCCTGCCTGCCCAAAGACGTCCGCGCCCTGACCTACCGCGCCGGTTCCCTGGACGTGGAAGCGCCGCTGCTCAACTCGCTGATGCGCAGTAACGAATCCCAGGTGCAGAACGCCTTCGACATCGTCTCCAGCCACGACAAACGCAAAGTCGCCCTGCTGGGCCTGAGCTTCAAGGCCGGCACCGATGACCTGCGCGAAAGCCCGCTGGTTGATCTGGCGGAAATGCTGATCGGCAAGGGTTACGACCTGAGCATCTACGACAGCAACGTCGAATACGCCCGTGTCCATGGCGCGAACAAGGACTACATCGAGTCGAAGATCCCCCACGTCTCCTCCTTGCTCAACGCCGACTTCGACGCGGTGATCGACAACTGCGACGTGATCATCCTGGGCAACCGTGACGAGAAATTCCGCGCCCTGGCGCAGAACGCCCCACACGGTAAGCAAGTGATCGACCTGGTTGGCTTCATGTCCAAGGCCACCAGCGTGAGCGGTCGCACCGAAGGCATCTGCTGGTAACACACCGTCCCTGTAGGAGCCAGGCTTGCCGGCGAACCAGACGCCCTGGTGTGTCAGGCACGCAGCCTTCGCGGGCAAGCCTCGCTCCTACGGTCCGAGAGATCGACGTGGCATTTACGCCTGCCTTAACCCAATCGGGCTCCGCCCGAGATCGAGACGGATGCAGATTATGCACAGGCTAAAGCACGGCCTACTCCAGGCCGCCGGTTGGCTGTTTTATCTAAGTTTATTGATGGGCATCGCCTTGGCGTTGCCTGTGTCCACGTTCGACTCCGAGTCGAAGGACTTCATTTTCCTGATCGGTATCGTCGGCATCTGGCGCTACTCGATGGGTGCCACGCACTTTCTGCGCGGCATGCTGTTTTTGTACGTGGTCTACCCGCACCTGCGGCGCAAAGTGCGCAAGCTGGGCAAGGCGGCGGACCCGTCCCACGTATTCCTGATGGTCACCAGCTTCCGTATCGATGCGCTGACCACCGCGCAGGTCTACAGCTCGGTGATCCGCGAGGCCATCGACTGCGGCCTGCCGACCACCATGGTCTGCTCCATCGTGGAAATGTCCGATGAGCTGCTGGTCAAGGCCCTGTGGAACCGGATGAACCCGCCTGATCGCGTGAAGCTCGACTTCGTGCGCATTCCCGGCACCGGTAAGCGCGATGGTCTGGCTTACGGTTTCCGCGCCATTTCCCGTCACCTGCCGGATGACCGCGCAGTCGTGGCGGTGATCGATGGCGATACCGTGCTCGCCGAAGGCGTCGTGCTCAAGACCGTGCCGTGGTTCCAGCTGTTCGGCAACGTCGGCGGCCTGACCACCAACGAGTTCTGCGAAGTGCGCGGCGGCTACATCATGAGCGAATGGCACAAGCTGCGTTTCGCCCAGCGTCACATCAACATGTGCTCGATGGCTCTGTCCAAGCGCGTGTTGACCATGACCGGGCGGATGTCGGTATTCCGCGCCAGCGTGGTCACCAACCCGGACTTCATCGCCGACGTGGAAAGCGACTCGCTGCAACATTGGCGCCTGGGCCGCTTCAAGTTCCTCACCGGTGACGACAAGTCGAGCTGGTTCAGCCTGATGCGCCTGGGCTACGACACCTTCTACGTGCCCGACGCCGCGATCCACACCGTTGAACATCCGCCAGAGAAAAGCTTCATCAAGGCCAGTCGCAAACTGATGTTCCGCTGGTACGGCAACAACCTGCGCCAGAACTCCCGCGCCCTGGGCCTGGGGATCAAACGTCTCGGCGCGTTCACCTCGGTGGTGCTGTTCGATCAGCGCGTGTCGATGTGGACCTCGTTGCTGGGCCTGACCGTGGCGCTGATCGCCAGCTTCAAGTACGGCACCGCGTTTATCCTGGTTTACCTGCTGTGGATCGGCATCACCCGCCTGATCCTGACCTTGCTGCTGTCCTGCTCCGGCCACCGGATCGGCCCGGCTTACCCGGCGATTCTCTATTACAACCAGATCGTCGGCGCGCTGGTGAAGATCTACGTGTTCTTCCGCCTCGACCAACAATCCTGGACTCGCCAGCCCACTTCTCTGACCCGTGATCTCGCCAGCTTTCAACGTTGGTTCAACACCTGGTCGTCTCGGACCATGACCTTCTCCGCCGGCAGCATTTTTGTCGCCGTGCTGCTGATGATGGTCTGACCGCCCCCTTATTGAATTAACCAGGAAATCGCCCCTTATGAATACCGCCGTCAACGCCAACGTAGTGCATGAATCCGAAGCCCAGCGCCAACACGCCCGAGTGAAAATCCCGGCCAAGCTGCGTTTCTTCGGCCCGGACCGTACCCCGGTCGAAGCGCGAGTGCTGGACCTCTCCGCCGGTGGCCTGGCTTTCAACGCCGGGCAACTGCCGCTCAAGACTGGCGATGTGTACAAGGCCCGCCTGCAATTTGTCATCGACAACCTCGGCCTGGCCATGGACGTCGAGTTGCAGGTGCGTTCCTACGATCGCCAGACCGGCCGTGCCGGTTGCCAGTTCCAGAACCTGGAGCCACAGGACATCTCGACCCTGCGTCACCTGATCACCTCGCACCTGGCTGGCGACATCGTCAGCATCGGCGAAGTGCTGGCGACCCTGCAGCGCGACAACTTCACCAAGGCGCGCAAGGTCAAGGACGGCGGCCACGGCATGACCCCTTTTGGACGCCTGAAAGCCGTGACCTTCAGCGCGGGGATTTTCGTCGTCGGTCTGGTCGCGTTCGGTTTTATCTTCAAATCGGTTTACGGCATGTACTTCGTCAGCCACGCCCAGGCCGGTCTGGTCAGCGTGCAAGGCGTGAACATCACCATGCCCCGTGACGGCACCGTGCAAAGCCTGATCAAAGCCGACGGCGTGGCTGCCAAAGGCGCACCGCTGGCGACGTTCAGCACCAGCATGCTCGACGTGCTCAAGGGTCATCTCGACGACGATCAACTGGCCCCGGCCAAGGTTGAAGAACTGTTCGGCAAGCAAATGACTGGCACCCTGACTTCGCCGTGCGATTGCACCGTGGGCCAGCAAATGGTTGCCAACGGTCAGTACGCCAGCAAGGGCGACGTGATCTTCCAGCTGGTGCCGCGCAACACCGAAGCCAATGTCGAAGCGCGCTTCTCCTACCGTCAGTTCGGCGACGTGCTGCCAGGCACTGCCGTGCGCTTCCAGATCGCCGGTGAAGACAAGACCCGCACCGGCAAGATTGTCAGCAGCACCAGCCTGAAAAGCGCCGACCTGTCGTCCGACATCCGCGTCCTGATCCAGCCGGACGAAGCGCTGGACAGCACCCTCGCCGGTCGCCCGGTGGAAGTGCACAGCGACCGTGGTCCGAACCTGAACTGGCTGATCGACAAAGCCATGGCTGCTGGTCTGTAACCGGAGGACATGCCTGTGACCATCATCAGTCTCCTGAGAACACCGCGATCCCTGTGGGAGCTGGCTTGCCAGCGATGGGATCACTGCGGTGTTTCTGATAAACCGCGTCAAGCGAATCGCTGGCAAGCCAGCTCCTACAGGGGGCATGTGGTGTGCTCGCTGGCACTGGCCGTCAGCCTGGCCGGTTGCGCCGGCCTGCCCGACCAACGTTTGGCTAACGAAGCCCTCAAGCGTGGCGATACCGCCACCGCCGCCGCGAACTATCAGCAATTGGCGGACCTGGGCTACAGCGAAGCTCAGGTTGGCCTGGCCGACATTCAGGTCGACAGCCGCGACCCGGCGCAGATGAAACAGGCCGAGGCGACTTACCGCGCCGCGGCCAGTGTTTCGCCGCGTGCCCAGGCGCGTCTCGGTCGCCTGCTGGTGGCCAAGCCCGGCGCTACCGAAGCCGAACATCTCGAAGCCGAAGGCCTGTTGAAAAAGGCTTCCGCTGCTGGCGAAGGCAACACCCTGATCCCGTTGGCGATGCTGTACCTGCAATACCCGCACAGCTTCCCCAACGTCGACGCGCAGAAACAGATCAGCCAATGGCGTGCAGAAGGCAAGCCGCAAGCCGGTCTGGCGCAAGTGCTGCTGTATCGCACCCAGGGCACCTACGACCAGCATCTGGATGACGTGGAAAAGATCTGCAAAGCCGCGCTCAACAGCACCGACATCTGCTACGTCGAACTGGCCACGGTCTATCAGAAAAAGGCCCAGCCAGAACAACAGGCCGAGCTGATCAAACAGATGCAGGCGGCGCACAGCCGCGGTACTGTCTCCGCTCAGCGGGTGGACAGCGTCGCTCGCGTACTCGCCGATTCGACTTTGGGCAAGACTGACGAAAAAACCGCGCAGTCGCTGCTCGAACCGATCGCTCCGGGCTACCCGGCGTCGTGGGTCACCCTCGCGCAACTGATCTACGACTTCCCGGAGCTTGGCGACGTCGACCAGATGATGAAGTACCTGGACAACGGCCGCGCCGCCGACCAGCCGCGCGCCGAACTGTTGCTGGGCAAGCTCTACTACGAAGGCAAATTGGTCCCGGCCGACGCCAAGGTCGCCGAAGAACATTTCCAGAAAGCCGTCGGCCGCGAAGTCGCCGCCGATTACTACCTCGGCCAGATCTATCGCCGTGGCTACCTGGGCAAGGTTTATCCGCAGAAGGCTTTGGATCACCTGCTGACCGCTGCGCGCAATGGCCAGAACAGTGCCGACTTCGCCATCGCCCAGCTGTTTTCCCAAGGCAAAGGCACCAAACCTGACCCGCTCAACGCGTACGTGTTCAGCCAGCTCGCCAAGGCCCAGAACACCCCGCAAGCCACCGAGCTTGCACAAACACTCGAAGCCCAACTGCCACCTGCGCAGCTTGCCGAGGCCCAGCGTCTGTTGAAACAGGAACAGTCCGTTCGCGGTGCCTTGAGCCAGAACACGCTGCAACTGCAGGCCCTGCAAGAAGACGGCGAGGAATCCCTATGAAGTTGAATCCATTTTTTGAGCCAGCCGCGACCTCTGTAGCAGCTGCCGAAGGCTGCGTTCGATCGCGCAGCGGTCGCCAAACCACCCTACGACTGCTCCGCAGCCGGACGCAGGCTGCGCCAGCTGCTACAAGACCGTTTGCGTTTTCGAAATTGTTTATTGGCTTGAGCCTCGCCGTGATTTGGTCAAGCCCGACCCTGGCGGCCCTGACCGAAGACAAGAACTTCGGCCTTGAAGTGAAAATCACCGGCCAGTCCGAAGACGACCGCGACCTCGGTACCCGCAGCGGTGGCGACGTCAATGGCGTCGGCCTCGACCTGCGCCCGTGGGTCTATGGCGAAAGCGGCGCGTGGAGCGCCTACGCCATGGGCCAGGCGGTGACGTCCACCGACATCATCGAGACCGACACCCTGCAACAATCCGACGGCGCCGCGAACACTGACAACAATGACCGCAAGACCAAGAAGAACTATCTGGCGATGCGCGAGTTCTGGGTCGGCTACAGCGGCCTGACGCCTTACCCTGGCGAGATGCTGAAGCTCGGTCGCCAACGCCTGCGCAACGACGACGGCCAGTGGCGCGACACCAACATCGAAGCCCTGAACTGGACCTTCGACACCACCCTGCTGCGCGCCAACGCCGGTGTCGCCGAACGCTTCAGCGAATACCGCACCGACCTCAAAGAACTGGCGCCGAAAGACAAGGATCGCCTGCACGCCTACGTCGATGCGGCGTATCAGTGGACGCCAGGCAACTGGGTCGGCATTCGCGGTCATCACACCCACGATGACGGCAAACTCGACTACCCGACGCCGGGCGAACCGGGCGACTCGCTGGACAAGAAACAGAACGGCGACATCAGCTGGCTCGGCCTCACCGCCGACAGCGACGCCTACAGCTTGAAAAACAGAAACACGGTCAATTACTGGGGCAGCATCACCGGCATGAGCGGCGACCGCGACACGGTCAACCCGCTGAACGCCGATGGCAGCGCTCCCGCACAAGCCAAGCACAGCGGCGATGTCAACGGCTGGGCCACCGATCTGGGTGTGCGCCTGCGCCTCGATCCACAGTGGCAAGTCGGTGCGGCCTACGCCCGTGCCAGCGCCGATTACGAACAGAACGGCCTGGAAAGCAACCGCTCGAACTACACCGGTACCCGCTCGCGTGTGCACCGTTTCGGCGAAGCCTTCCGCGGTGAAATGAACAACCTGCAAACCGCGACGCTGTTCGGATCGTGGATGCTCAACGACGAATACGACGCCAGCCTGATCTACCACAAATTCTGGCGTGTCGACGGTAACAAGCCGGTCGGCAGCAACGGCATCAATGCTGTGCAGAACAACACCGACGACGTCACCGGCGCCGTGCTTTCCAGCACCTCGCTGCCGCTGAACGATGGTGAAAAGACATGGGTCAGGAAATGGACCTGGTAGTCACCAAGTACTTCAAGCAGGGGCTGTTGCCAGCAGCGTTGAGCCAGTCGGTCGACGAGCCTTCGGCCCTGGTGCGGTTCCGTGGTGGCGTGTTCAAGCCCGGCGACGCCTATGGCAAGCAAGTCGATTCGTACATGCACCGCGCGTTCATCGACGTGATCTGGCGCTTCTGATGCACATTGCGAAGGGAGTCTCCCAGATGAATCATCAAGCCATAAAAGGCTCGATCAGCCTGTTGGCCGGCGCGATGCTGCTGGCCAGTGCGAGCGCCTTCGCCAGTGTGGAGCCGGCTGCCCCGCAACAAGGTAAGCCGGCGACCATGGCCAAGGAACTGCAACAAGCCAAGACCTACACCGTCAGCAGCGCACCGACCGCGCCGCTGGAACTGGCCGAGCCGAAACTGCCGGACATCTCCGGCTACACCAGCGATGCCATCGCCGCGAAAATCGTGCGCAGCAAGGCCGGCAAAATCAGTGTGCGCCGGATGATGCAGGAAGACGCCCTGAAGGACTTCATTGGCGGCGACAACAAGATGGCCGAATGGGTGGTGCGTCAGCACGGCATCCCGCAGGCGATCTTTGTCGACGACGGCTACATGAACCTCAAGGACCTGGCGAAGAAGCAGCCCAAATACGTCATCGAAACTTCGCCGGGTGTGTTCCTGGCCAAATTGCCGATCGTGGTCGGCCGTCATGGCATCCTGGAAATCGACAAACAGACCCAGGAATTGCGCCTGTCGCAAGAGGCCGGTTCGTTCCTGGTCAACGACGGCCAGTTGTTCGTGCGTGATACCAAAATCACCGGTTGGCGCGAGAAGGACAACGGCCCGGCGACGTTCAATTCGCCCAAGGAATTCCGTCCGTTCCTGCTGTCCTGGGGCGGCACCGAGACCTACATCGCCAACAGCAAGATCGCGAGCTTCGGCTACGCCAACAGTAAGTCCTATGGCGTGAGTATTTCCCAGTACACGCCGAACATGGCCAAGGTGCTCAAGCGTCCTGAACCGACCGGCTGGATAGTCGGTTCCGAGTTCTCGGACATGTGGTACGGATTTTACTGCTACGAAACCCGCGACTTCGTGGTCAAGGGCAACACCTACAAAGACAACATCGTCTACGGCATCGACCCGCATGACCGGTCGCATGGCCTGATCATCGCCGACAACACGGTGTTCGGGACCAAGAAAAAGCACGGGATCATTATTTCCCGTGAGGTCAACGACAGCTTCATCTTCAACAACCGCAGCTACGACAACCACCTCTCGGGACTCGTTATCGACCGTAACAGCGTCAACAACCTGATCGCCCACAACGAGATCTACCAGAACCACACCGACGGCATCACCCTCTACGAGAGTGCCGACAACTTGCTGTGGGGCAACAAGGTGATCAGCAACCGTCGCCACGGCATCCGCATTCGTAACAGCGTGAACATTCGCCTCTACGAAAACGTCGCCATGGCCAACGGCCTGACCGGCGTGTACGGGCACATCAAGGATCTCTCCGACACCGACCGCGACATCAAGCTCGACCCGTTCGACGCCCAGGTGTCGCTGATCGTGGTCGGCGGCGAACTGGCGGCCAACGGCAGCGGCCCGCTGTCCATCGACTCGCCGCTGAGCGTCGAGCTGTATCGCGTGTCCATGCTTGCGCCGACCAAATCCAGCGGCATCAGCTTCAACGGCATTCTCGGCGAGCGCCAGGATGAAATTCTCGACCTGCTGGTGCGCCAGCAAAAAGCCGTGCTGATCGACCCTGTCGAACGCCAGACCGAAATGCGCGACTGAGGATAATTTTATGCACCCACACTTGATCAAATTACTCAGCCTGTCGGCCCTGACCGCCGGCATTCTCGCGGCCAGCTCGGGCGTTCGTGCCGATGAAAATCAGGCACCGAAGTTCAGCGCCGAACCGTGCTGCAGCCTGTGCCCCGCTGCCCACGACGCGAAGAATTACACCACCCGCTACCAGCAGAATTTCACCACGCTGGTGCAGGCTCAGGGCGACTGGTTGTTCCGTACCCAGGAAGACTTGCGCACCGAATTCGACACCTCGCCCGCCGGCTACAAACGCATGAAACAGCTGCACGATGCGTTCAAGAGCAAAGGCGTGGAGTTGGTCGTCGTTTATCAACCGACCCGTGGCCTGGTGAACCGCAACAAGCTCAACCCGGCAGAGAAAGCCAGCTACGACTTCGACAAGGCGCTGACAAACTACAAGACCATGCTCGGCCGTTTCGCGGCCATGGGCTACGTGGTGCCGGACCTGTCGCCGCTGACCAACGAACAACTGCCCGACACGTTGCCGGCGCATGATTTCTACTTCCGCGGCGACCAGCACTGGACCCCGTACGGCGCCCAGCGCACAGCGAAAATCGTCGCTGAAAAGGTCAAGCAAATCCCGGCCTTCGCCGACATTCCCAAGCGCGAATTCGAGACCCATAAGTCAGGTCGCATGGGCAAGACCGGAACATTACACAACATGGCCGGTCAACTCTGTGGCACCAGCTACGCGATCCAGTACATGGATCAATTCACCACCGAGCCCAAGGGCGAAGCGGGCGATGGCGACTTGTTTGGCGATTCCGCCAATCCGCAAATTACCCTGGTCGGCACCAGCCACAGCGGCAAGAACTACAACTTCGCCGGTTTCCTCGAAGAGGCCATCGGAGCCGACATTCTCAACGTGGCGTTCCCCGGCGGCGGCTTGGAAGGTTCGATGCTGCAGTACCTGGGCAGCGAAGAGTTTCAGACCAAACCACCGAAGATTCTCATCTGGGAATTCTCGCCGCTCTATCGCCTCGACCAGGAAACCATCTACCGCCAGATGATGGCGCTATTGGACAACGGTTGCGAAGGCAAGGATGCACAGATGTCCGGCAGCACCACTTTGAAACCGGGCAAAAACGAACTGATGGTCAACAGCAAAAACCTGAACCTGCAAAACAGCAGTCACCAGGTCGACATCCGCTTCGCCGATCCGTCGGTGAAAACCCTGCAAGCCACCCTCTGGTACATGAACGGGCGCCACGAGGACATCAAGATCGATAAACCGCAAACCTCCGACACTGACGGGCGTTTCGCCTTCGAGTTGCGCACGGACGAAGACTGGGCCTCGCAGAATCTGCTGGCCGTCGAAATCCAAGGCCCTGAAGCAGGCGCCGCGCCACAGAAAGTCGAAGCAAAAATCTGCAAACGCAACGTATTCCCGGGTGCTGAGCAACGTACCGCTCAGGCCGGGCAATGAGGACTGCTATGCAAAATCCGACACTTGCAACACTTGCTCTTCTGAGCATGGCGATGTTTGCCGGAGCGACTCAGGCTGCCGCGCCACTGCGTCCGCCCCAGGGCTACTTCGCGCCGATCGAGAAACTCAAAACCGGCGACAAGAGCGAAGGCTGTGACGCGATGCCGACGCCGTACACCGGCTCGCTGCAGTTTCGCAGCAAGTACGAAGGCTCGGACAAGGCCCGCTCGACACTGAATGTGGTGTCGGAAAAAGCCTTCCGTGACAGTACCGCCGACATCACCAAAATGGAGCGCGGCACCAGCAAGCGGGTGATGCAGTTCATGCGCGACGGTCGCCCGGAACAGCTGGAATGCACTTTGAATTGGCTGGCTACTTGGGCTCGGGCGGATGCACTGATGTCCAAGGACTTCAACCACACCGGCAAGTCCATGCGCAAATGGGCGTTGGGCAGTATGGCGTCGTCTTACATTCGCCTGAAGTTCTCCGACTCCCATCCGCTGGCCAACCATCAGCAAGAGTCGCAATTGATCGAAGCCTGGTTCAGCAAAATGGCTGATCAGGTAGTCAGCGACTGGGACAACCTGCCACTGGAGCAAACCAACAACCACTCGTACTGGGCTGCCTGGTCGGTGATGGCAACGTCCATCGCCACTAACCGTCGCGACCTGTTCGATTGGGCGGTGAAGGAATACAAGGTCGGCGCCAATCAGGTCGACGCGGACGGTTACCTGCCCAACGAACTCAAGCGCCAGCAACGCGCTCTCGCCTACCACAACTACGCCCTGCCGCCGCTGGCGATGATCGCCAGTTTCGCCCAGGTCAACGGTGTGGATTTGCGTCAGGAAAACAACGGCGCGCTGAAACGCCTGGGTGATCGTGTACTGGCGGGGGTGAAAGACCCGGACCAGTTCGAGAAGAAGAACGGCAAGGAGCAGGACATGACCGACCTGAAGGAGGACATGAAATTCGCCTGGCTCGAACCGTTCTGCACGCTCTACACCTGCGCGCCGGAGGTGCTGGAGAAGAAACACTCCATGCAGCCGTTCAAGACCTTCCGCCTCGGAGGCGACCTGACCAAGGTCTACGACCCGGCCAACGAAAAAGGCAAAAAAGGTTCGTAGCAGCCGGCTTGCTGGCGAATGGCACAACACGGTGTACCTGACACACCGCTAACCCTGTAGGAGCCGGCTCGCTGGCGAATGCCACAACACGGTGTACCTGACACACCGCCAACCCTGTAGGAGCCGGCTTGCTGGCGAATGGCGCGACACGGTGTACCTGACACACCGCTAACCCTGTAGGAGCCGGCTTGCTGGCGAATGGCACGACTCGGTGTACCTGAAACACCGCCTTCGCTGGCAAGCCAGCTCCTACAGGGGGTTTGTGGTGGTTTTGAATGCAATACATCTCCCGGATTTTCGTGGGGGGTTGGGGGGCCGTTGGCCCTTGAATGTTGGTTAAACAAGGAGAGATCAGGATGGTTTTTTCATCCAACGTGTTCCTGTTTTTGTTCCTGCCGATCTTTCTCGGCTTGTACTACCTGAGCGGAATACGCTATCGCAATCTGCTGCTGCTGATCGCCAGCTACGTGTTCTACGCCTGGTGGCGTGTGGACTTCCTGGCGCTGTTTGCCGCCGTCACGCTGTGGAACTACTGGATCGGCCTCAAAGTCGGCGCCGCCGGCGTCAGGACCAATCCGGCGCAGCGCTGGTTGCTGCTCGGCGTGGCCGTCGACCTGTGCATCCTCGGCTACTTCAAGTACGCCAACTTCGGCGTCGACAGCATCAACGCCATGATGACGTCGGTGGGTCTGTCGCCGTTCATCCTGACCCACGTGCTGTTGCCGATCGGGATCTCGTTCTACATCTTCGAGTCCATCAGCTACATCATCGACGTCTACCGTGGCGACACGCCGGCAACCCGCAACCTGATCGACTTCGCGGCGTTCGTGGCGATCTTCCCGCACCTGATCGCCGGCCCCGTGCTGCGTTTTCGCGACCTGGCCGATCAGTTCAACAACCGCACCCACACCCTCGACAAGTTCTCCGAGGGCTGCACGCGGTTCATGCAGGGTTTCATTAAGAAAGTCTTCATCGCCGATACCCTCGCGGTGGTGGCCGACCATTGCTTCGCCCTGCAAAACCCGACCACAGGCGATGCCTGGCTGGGCGCCCTGGCGTACACCGCGCAGTTGTACTTCGACTTCTCCGGCTACAGCGACATGGCCATCGGTCTGGGCCTGATGATGGGTTTCCGCTTCATGGAAAACTTCAAGCAGCCATACATCAGCCAGTCGATCACCGAGTTCTGGCGTCGCTGGCACATCAGCCTGTCGACCTGGCTGCGTGACTACCTCTACATCACCCTGGGCGGCAACCGCAAAGGCACGCTGATGACCTATCGCAACCTGTTCCTGACCATGCTGCTCGGTGGTCTGTGGCACGGCGCGAACATCACCTACATCGTCTGGGGTGCGTGGCACGGCATGTGGCTGGCGATTGAAAAAGCCATCGGCCTGAACACCTCGCCGCGCAGTTTCAATCCGATCCGCTGGGCGCTGACCTTCCTGCTGGTGGTGATGGGCTGGGTGATTTTCCGTGCGGAAAACCTGCACGTCGCCGCTCGCATGTACGGCGCGATGTTCAGCTTCGGCGACTGGTCGCTGTCGGAACTCAACCAGGCCAGCCTCACCGGCCTGCAAGTGGCGACGCTTATTTTGGCCTATGTGACTTTGGCGTTCTTCGGCCTGCGCGACTTCTACACCAATCAGCCGCCAGCCAAGACCAAGCCTGCCGTCAACGTTGATAGCGACGGTCCGGCAGCCGCTCAACCGGGCCTGATCAAAGCCGTGCCTGGGGATAACCCGTCGAGCATCCACCAGCCTGGCTACACCGTCGGCGTCGAAGCCCAGGTGCAACCGGCCTACTGGACCGCTGACTGGTCGCGCTACGTGATGCGCGCCCTGGTACTGCTGCTGTTCATCGCCTCGATTCTCAAACTCTCGGCGCAAAGCTTCTCGCCGTTCCTTTACTTCCAGTTCTGAGGGATCTGACCAATGACCCGCTCATTACGCATCTTCTACATCGCCCTGTTTATGGTGACCCTGCTGGCCCTGGGCCTGTGGTCGGTTCGCAGCTTCCTGGGCTTCACCACCAACGCCGATGCGACGGTACTCAACGGCCGCTGGACCAAGGCCGTGGAGACGCACTACGACGACGAGTTTCCGATCAAGCGCCTGGGTACCAACCTCTGGGCGGCGTTGGACTTCAAACTGTTCAACGAAGGTCGTCCGGGCGTGGTGCTCGGTCGGGATCAGTGGTTGTACAGCGATGAAGAGTTTCATCCGACCGTCAACGAAGAGCTGAACCTGCAAGGCAACTACGCGCTGGTCGAAGGCGTGCGCCAGACCTTGAAAGCCAAAGGCATACAACTGGTGATGGCGGTGGTGCCGGCCAAGGTGCGCCTGTACCCGGAACACCTTGGTGAAGAGAAACCGGCCAGCATCCACGCCAACCTCTACAAGGATTTCCACCAGCGCCTGGCCGCTGACCGGATTCCGGCGCCGGACCTGCTTGGTCCGCTGCAAGCCGCCAAAAACGCCGGCAAGCAAGTGTTCCTGCGTACCGACACCCACTGGACCCCGGAAGGCGCCGAGATCGCCGCCAACCGGTTGGCCAAGACCATTACCGAGAAGTACCCGCTGAGCGGCGAACCGCAAACCTTCGTCACTGAACCAGCGGAAAAAGTTATCCACAAGGGCGACCTGCGTCTGTTCCTGCCGCTGGACCCGCTGTTCGAAAACCTGATGCCGGCGCAAGAACCGCTGCAAAAGCGCAACACCGTAGCGGCTGAAGGCCAGCCGGCCGGCGACGACGCGCTGTTCGCCAACACCGAAGTACCCGTAGCACTGATCGGCACCAGCTACAGCGCCAATCCCAACTGGAACTTCGTCGGTGCGCTCAAGCAAGCGCTGCACAGCGACGTGGTCAATTACGCCGAAGACGGCCACGGCCCGATTCTGCCGATGCTCAGCTACCTGAAAAGCGACGCTTTCAAGAACAGCCCGCCACAGGTGCTGATCTGGGAGTTTCCTGAACGCTATCTGCCTGTGAACAACGAAATCGGCGACGCCGACCCGCAGTGGGTCGCAGAGCTTAAACAAGCCGGCGCCCGCCAACAAAACGTAGCCATTAACGCTAAATCCGAGACGCCCGATCGGGCGCAAAACTGAAAGAGAGAGGTATTACCATGACTTTCACGACTACTCCTCGTCGTCTCGCCAAGACCTTTGCACTGGTTGCTGGTATGAGTGTGCTCTCGATGCAGGCCTTCGCCGGTGGCGACGCGGCGCTGTACGGCCCGACCGCACCGAAAGGCTCGACCTTCGTGCGCATCTACAACGCCAGCAACGCCGAAGTCAGCGCCACCGTCGGCAGCACCAGCCTGAGCGACGTCGCGCCGCTGTCCAGCAGTGACTTCAGCTTTATGCCGGGCGGCGATTACAGCGCCAAGGTCGGCAGCCAGACCCTGCCGGTGAAACTGGCCGGCGACCACTATTACACCCTGGTCAACAACGCGAGCGGCGCGCCGCAACTGATTGAAGAGCCGCCGTTCAAGAACAAGCAGAAATCCCTGGTCCGCGTGCAGAACCTGAGCGACAAGGCACTGACCCTGAAGACCGCCGACGGCAAGACCGAGGTAGTCCCGAACGTGGCCGCCAAGGGCCGTGGCGAGCGTGAAATCAACCCGGTTAAAGTCAGCCTGGCGCTATACGATGGCGCAACGAAAGTCGGCGACGTGAAACCCGTCGCCCTGGAGCGCGGTGAGGCAGCGGTGCTGTACGTCACCGGTAACGGCAGCAGCCTGTCGCCGGTCTGGGTAAAACGCCCGGTATCGACGCGCTAACACATTTGCCCGATTGACCCATTTTCCTCTGTAGGAGCGAGCTTGCTCGCGAAAAACGTAAGGACAACGCGTTTATCCAGACAGCGCGCGTTTTCGTTGACGTCCATCGCGAGCAAGCTCGCTCCTACAAGGGACCGAGGTGTCAGTCGGGACACGAAACAAGAACAAGAGTGAAACGACACAGCGTTCGTCGCTCTGACCCAAACGATTTTCAAGGAGTAACAACATGATTCCGGTGATCTTGTCAGGTGGTAGCGGCTCCCGTCTTTGGCCGCTTTCCCGTAAGCAATTCCCGAAACAATTCCTGGCCCTGACCGGCGAGCACACGCTGTTCCAGCAAACCCTGGAGCGCCTGGTGTTCGACGGCATGGACACGCCGATCGTGGTCTGCAACAAAGACCACCGTTTCATCGTCAACGAGCAACTGGCCGCCCGTAAGCTGGAAACCCAGCGCATCCTGATGGAACCGTTCGGCCGCAACACCGCACCAGCGGTGGCATTGACCGCGATGATGCTGATCAATGAAGGTCGCGACGAATTGATGCTGGTGCTGCCGGCCGACCACGTGCTGGAAGACCAGAAGGCCCTGCAACGTGCCCTGGCACTGGCCACCGTCGCCGCCGAAAACGGCGAAATGGTGCTGTTCGGCGTGCCGGCCACCAAACCGGAAACCGGCTACGGCTACATCAAGTCGACCAACGATTTGCTGCTGCCCGAAGGCGTCAGCCGTGTCTCGCACTTCGTCGAAAAACCCGACGTGAAACGTGCCACCGAGTTTGTCCAGTCCGGTGGCTACTTCTGGAACAGCGGCATGTTCCTGTTCCGCGCCAGCCGTTTCCTCGAAGAACTGAAAAAGCACGATCCGGACATCTACGACACCTGTCTGCTGACCCTGGAACGCAGCCAGCAAGATTCCGACACCATCAGCATCGACGAAGCCACGTTCGCCTGCTGCCCGGACAATTCCATCGACTACTCGGTAATGGAAAAAACCCAGCGCGCCTGCGTAGTGCCGCTGACCGCGGGCTGGAGTGATGTCGGCTGCTGGTCGTCGCTGTGGGAAGTGAATAAAAAAGACGCCAACGGCAACGTCACCAAAGGCGACGTGGTGATTCAGGACAGCCGCAACTGCATGATCCACGGCAACGGCAAACTGGTGTCGGTGATCGGCCTGGAAAACATCGTCGTGGTGGAAACCAAGGACGCCATGATGATTGCGCACAAGGACAAGGTCCAAGGCGTGAAACAGATGGTCAACACCCTCAATGAACAGGGCCGCAGCGAAACCCAGAATCACTGCGAAGTCTATCGTCCGTGGGGCTCCTACGACTCGGTGGACATGGGCGGTCGCTTCCAGGTCAAGCACATCTCGGTGAAGCCGGGCGCGTGCCTGTCGCTACAGATGCACCACCACCGCGCCGAGCACTGGATCGTCGTCAGCGGCACCGCCGAAGTGACCTGCGATGAAAATGTGTTCCTGTTGACCGAAAACCAGTCGACCTACATTCCGATTGCTTCGGTGCACCGTTTGCGAAACCCAGGCAAGATTCCACTCGAGATCATCGAAGTGCAATCGGGCAGCTATCTGGGCGAAGACGATATCGAGCGATTTGAGGATATCTACGGTCGTTCAACGCCGATCGAGCGTGGCGTGTCGGTGAAAACCATCGCGCAGTAAGCATCAGGCAAGACAAAAGCCCCCGTCCAATCCGCTGCGTTCCCTATCCGCAGCGGGTTGGATGGGGCTTTTTTCTGGATTCATTGCTGCCCTTACTGGCCTCATCGCGAGCAGGCTCACTCCTACATTCGATCGTATTTCTCCAGGAAAAACCCGGTCAACTGTAGGAGTGAGCCTGCTCGCGATGGGGCCATTACATTCACCACAAAGATCTCGCCCATCGCCAACCCCACCCGCGCTTATGTACGATGGTCCTATCTCCCCCGAGGTCTGCGCGACATGTTCATCGGCATCCTGCTGGTAATCACCTGGCTGATCCTGTTGCTGCGCTATCCGGCCAAGGCTTTACCCGTGTCTATGGCTGCTGCCATCGGACTGGGCATCGTCGCCACCTGGGTCATCTGGATGGACCACCGCGAACTGAAGCAACTGCAACGCCTTGAGCTACGCATCAGCTATGCGCCCCAACGCTGCCCCGCAGACCGTCCGCTGCAATTGACCATGAACAACGGCAACGATGTGCCGCTGACCGAACTACGCTGGCGGGTGGCCGCCTATGCGCCAGGCGACACGGTCAACCTGGCCGACAATCAATACGCCGCCCCACGCTACCGCGGCCCCGGCGAATTGCAGGCCGGTGGCAAGTGGGAAGACTGTTTGCCGCTACCGCCACTGCGCCCCGGTTACCGCCCGGAAACCCTGGAGTTTCGCGCCGAGCGATTGCAGGGTAGTTTCTCTGACTGAGCTTTCCCCACTGAGCTTTCTTCCACCGTTTGCACAAGGACCGCGCCATGCCCGTTGCGTTGATTACCGGTTGTTCCAGCGGCATTGGCCGCGCCCTCGCCGATGCATTCAAAAACGTCGGATACGAAGTCTGGGCCAGTGCGCGCAAGGCTGAAGACGTGGCCGCGCTGAGCGCGGCGGGATTCACCGCCGTGCAACTGGATGTCAACGACGGCCAGGCGCTTGAGCAATTGAGCGAACGGATCAACCAGCAGCATGGCGGACTCGATGTGCTGATCAATAACGCCGGGTACGGCGCCATGGGGCCTTTGCTCGATGGCGGCGTACAGGCGATGCAGCGCCAGTTCGAAACCAATGTCTTCGCCATCGTTGGCGTGACTCGCGCAATGTTTCCAGTGTTGCGTCACGCCAAAGGGATCGTGGTGAATATCGGCAGCGTTTCGGGGATTCTGGTCACGCCGTTCGCTGGCGCCTACTGCGCGTCCAAAGCCGCCGTGCATGCCTTAAGTGATGCCTTGCGCATGGAGCTCGCGCCGTTTGGCGTACGGGTCATGGAAGTTCAGCCGGGTGCCATTACCTCCAGTTTCGCCAAGAATGCCGGCTTTGAGGCCGAGCAACTGATCAGCGAACAATCGCCATGGTTCCCGCTGCGTGAAGGCATTCGCGCACGGGCCAAGGCTTCCCAGGACAACCGACGCCAGCCAGTGAATTCGCAGCCGGGTTGCTCAAGGCCGTGCAGCAGAGCAAGCCGCCACGGCTGGTGCGGTTGGGTAATGGCAGTCGGGCGTTGCCGTTGATAGCGGGGTTGTTACCCAAGGGCTTGCTGGAATCGACGTTGATGAAGCGGTTCGGGTTGCGTGGGCAGCTCTAGCACCGCGTGATCGTTCTTCGCGGGCAAGCCTCGCTCCTACAGGTAATCACCGAACCTGTAGGAGCGAGGCTTGCCCGCGAAGGCGCCGGAACAGACTCCACAGAATTCAAGGAAACAACATGACCGACTACACCGAATACTTTGACGAAGTGATCCAGGCCCACGTAGCCATCGAACAATGGCTGGGAAAGGAGCAGGAAGCATCCGAACTTGAGCACCTGCTGACTCGCTTTTCGCCGCAGTTTTCCATGGTCTCGCCCTTGGGTCGGGTGCTGGGTTTTGATGCGCTGAATCAGTTGTTCATGCTGTCTGGTGGCAAGAAGCTTGGGTTCCGCATCAAGCTCAGCGAGTTACGCGGCATTGCGCTGCACAACGATGGCGCGACCGTCAGCTATCGCGAGCAACAGACCGATGCCACCGGCCTGCACTCGGATCGCCGTTCGACCGTGGTGTTCCAGAAGGTGGATGGCAAGATTCTTTGGCGGCATTTGCATGAGACTTTTTGCTGACTGTGTCGATGATCAACTGTAGGAGCGAGCCTGCTCGCGATGCACCCGGGAACGCCGCGGGGTGTCAGGACGCCAGCGTCATCGTTGACGACCATCGCGAGCATGCTCGCTCCTACAGGGTTACATCTGTTTCACCACCACCGTACAAGTAATCCCCGCCGCCAGCAGTACCCCCTCCGGCACTTCATCGATGTGAATCCGCACCGGCACCCGTTGCGCCAGGCGCACCCAGTTGAACGTCGGGTTTACGTCGGCGATCAGTTCACGGCTCTCCGGGTTGTCGCGGTCGTAGATACCGCGCGAGATGCTTTCCACATGGCCCTTGAGCACTTCGCCGCTCATCAGTTGCATGTCGGCCCTATCGCCGACGCGCACGTGGGGCAGTTTGGTTTCTTCGAAGAAGCCGTAGACCCAGAACGAATTCATATCGACCACGGCCATTTTCGCTTCGCCGATGCGCGCATAGTCGCCGCGATGGACGTTGAGGTTGGTCACGTAACCGTCCACCGCCGCACGGACTTCGGTGCGTTTCAGGTTGAGTTCGGCGGCTTCCAGTTGCGCCTGTGCCTGCTGGTAATCGGCCAGGGCTGAATCGGCGATGTTGCTGGCGTCGTCACGGTTTTCCCTGGAGATCACCAGATTATCCAGATCGGCACGGCGATGGGCGTTGACCTTGCGCATCTCCCACGTCGCCTTGCGCGAAGCCACCAGTGACTGCGCCTGCTTGACCGCCAGACGGTAGTGCTCGGGGTCGATCTGCATCAGCAGATCACCTTTTTTTACAAGCTGGTTGTCACGCACCGGCACGTTCACCACTTCGCCGGTAACGTCGGCGGCGACGTTGATGATGTCGGCGCGCACCCGGCCGTCGCGGGTCCACGGGGTTTGCATGTATTGCACCCAGAGGGTCCGGCCGATCCATATGGCGAGGGCCAGCACCAGCAGGGTCGCGAGCAGGCTGAAAAGCTTTTTCATCAGTGCATTCTCAGTGGTAGAGAGTCAACGGTAGACAGTCAGCGCCAGGGCGCCGAACAGACAGGTAAACAGACTCAGGCGCAGCAGCGCCGGGTGCCAGAAGAAGCGGTACAGGTCGAAGCCTGCGAGAAACCGGTCAAGCGCCCAGGCCAGCACTGCGGCAATCAGAAACATCAGGGTCATGGTCGGCATGTACACGCCGTGGAACGCTATTTCACGAGGCATGTTCAAGTCCTTGGGGCTTGGCGGTGGCGCTGGCAAGGGCGTAGCTGGACAGTGGCGATTGCGGGTCCAGCAGTGAGGTACGGATGAAGTGCAGGTAGCTCTTGACCCGACGCAACGCCGAAGTATCGAAGTGCGGGGCGAAGGGTTCGTCAGTCGCTTGCACGCGATTGATCGCGTGGTCGACCGCGATCAATGCGCGCTCCAGGTTGCTTTGGCCCGGCTTCAGAAACAGCCGCACCAGCGAGCGCCCCATCACGCGGATCGACTGACGCCATGGCTGGGATTGGGCATACGCCGGGTGCACCGGCAAGATCGCCTGTTCCTTACGCAACTCGATAATCGCGTGACCGACCTCCAGCACTACGAACATCCAGCGCAGCAGAGTGCGCTGCACCTGCGGCTGCCCCGCCGCGAAGCCGTAGGCCTGATGCACCAGGTCACGGGTGCGGCTTTCGAAACTCGACGCCAGGCCCTTGAGTTTGCCGCTGATGGCATACACCACCTGGCCGCGCAGGTCCTGCTCCAGCCGTCGCCACAACCAGCGACTGTTGGGCGGCAGAATGATTGCCCCC
>NZ_NKJI01000005.1 GCF_002277815.1 Pseudomonas sp. ERMR1:02 | reverse complement strand
GGTAACAACATCAGCCGTTCGCCAAGCTCGACTGCCGCCTGCAAGGCCTGTGGGTCATCGCCGTCGACATAACGCGCCAGCATGATCCGCAGCAACCGCGCGCTGTCATCGCAGCGCTCACAGTAACGGCCGAACCAGAACAGGTTTTCCACCACCCGCGACGGCAGGTAGGGGTCGCGTCGCACCAGATCGTGCACGCCAATGTTGCGCTGGGCTTTCCAGTGTTCGCCGCCAGGCGGGCGATCGCCCAGCACCCAGGTGTCCTTGCTCGCACCGCCACGCTGCATCGATACCACTTCGGCATCGGCCTCGGCGGCCACGCGGGTCAAACCACCGGGCAACACGCGATAACCATCGCGGCTGGCCACCGCATACACGCGTACGCCGATGGCCCGGGGTTGCAACTGTCCTCCCTCAGCCTGCCAGATGGCGCCTGGGACAACTGCGCCAATTCTTGCGCAACATAGGCGTAGGGCCGGGCCTGCACGCGCTCGACGAGGGATTGGCGCTGTTTTTCACTTAAGTCACGGCCAAACACAGGAGCGAAACTCTGGGACGGAAATGCCGGCTTGATCAGTAACTCCGGCAGTTTCTCCAAAGCCTGGGCCAGGACCGGCGCTTCGCCGCACCACCAGGTGGCGATGGACGGCAGAATCAGTTCTTCACCGAACAGGAACTGATTGATCTTGGGCAGGAAGCCAAGTAATCCCGGCGATTCGAGCACTCCGCTGCCCAGGGCGTTGGCCACCAATACCCGCCCTTGTCGCACAGCCTCAAGCAGGCCGGGGACGCCAAGTGCCGAATCGGTACGCAGCTCCAGCGGGTCGCAAAAGTCGTCGTCCAGCCTGCGCATGATCGCGTGAACCCGGCGCAGGCCACTCAAGGTTTTCAAGTAAACCGTGGCATCGCGCACCGTCAGGTCGCCGCCTTCTACCAGCGGATAACCGAGTTGGCGAGCGAGATACAGGTGTTCGAAATAGCTTTCGTTGAAACGCCCCGGCGTCAGCAGCACCACCAGTGGCACCTCTTTATCGCTTGGCGCCTGACGGGCCAGGGTTTCTTGAAGCGTGCGAAAGAAGCCTGCCAGATGTTGCACTTTCAAATCGCGGTACAACTCGGGGAACGCCCGGGACACGATGGTGCGGTTTTCCAGTGCGTAGCCGGCACCGGACGGCGCTTGTGTCCGGTCCGCCGTCACCCACCAGCGGCCATCGGGGGTGCGTGCCAGATCCACGGCATACAGATGCAGAAAGGCCCCGTCAGGCGGGTTGATGCCCTGACAGGGCCAGAGGAAGTTGTTGTGTCCGAACACCAGCTCGGCCGGCAGCAGACCTTCGGCAATCAGGCGTTGCGGGCCGTAAAGATCGGCCAGCACGGCGTTGAGCAACCGTGCGCGCTGGGCGATGCCGGCAGCCAACTGCTGCCACTCATCGGCGGCAATCACATGGGGCAGAAGGTCAAGCTCCCAAGGCCGATCAGCGCCCTTGGGGTCGGCGTAGACGTTATAGGTGACGCCATTTTCCTGAATCTGCCGATCAGCAGTGCCTGACGCTGCACCAGTTGCGCTGGCGTGCTGCGCTGCAATTGGTCGAATAGCCGGCGCCAGTGCGGGCGCACGGCACCGCTGTCGTCGAGCAATTCGTGATAGGTGCCCGCTGTCAGCGGTAGCGGTCTAGCAGGTCAGGCATGGAAGGCTCGGCAGACAGCAAGGAACGGTCAGACTAACGCAGGCTCATGACGCCCGGATATACGAAAAATCCGGGCGTCGCGTACGGTTTAGAAACGTCGTAAATCGAGCGTCATCGGTAGCTCGTCGTTAATTTCCAGAATCGGAATAGGAAGTTTCCCTGGCGAGTGTCCGATACGGAAGAAACGCGCCATACGCCGGCTCTCGGCTTCATTGGCATTCACCGGCAAGGTCTCGTAGTTGCGCCCGCCCGGATGCGCGACGTGATACTGGCAACCGCCCAGAGAGCGCCCCATCCAGGTGTCGAGCAGGTCGAACACCAGCGGCGCATGAACCGGGATGGTCGGTTGAAGACAGTTCGACGGTTGCCAGGCGCGAAATCTCACACCGGCGACGAATTCGCCTACACGCCCGGTTGGCTGCAACGGTACCGGGATACCATTGCACGTCAGCAGATAGCGTTGGGGTGGCAAGCCGGTGAGTTTGACCTGCAAGCGCTCCAGGGACGAATCCACATAACGCACCGTGCCGCCGACCGCGCCCTCCTCGCCCAGTACATGCCACGGTTCGAGTGCCTGGCGCAGCTCCAGCGCGATCCCACTGACGGCGTAATCGCCAACCTTGGGAAAGCGAAATTCCAGATGCGCCGCAAACCACTCGGCCCGCACCGGA
The DNA here is from genome assembly GCF_002277815.1 of Pseudomonas sp. ERMR1:02. Classification (GTDB taxonomy): domain Bacteria; phylum Pseudomonadota; class Gammaproteobacteria; order Pseudomonadales; family Pseudomonadaceae; genus Aquipseudomonas. Next base: position 442,630 of record NZ_NKJI01000005.1, on the reverse strand, counting down.
TACCCGGCGGCATTCAGATCGGCGATGACGTCGGCAAAATCCTGCTCGATAAAGTGTGGCAACAAGAATCGGTCGTGTAGCTCTGTGCCCCAGCGCGCCAGTTTCGGCGGTGCGTAAGGCTCGCGCCAGAATCGTGCGACCAGTGCTCGCAGCAATAACTGCTGAGCCAGGCTCATGCGCGCATGGGGAGGCATTTCAAATGCGCGCAATTCCAGCAAGCCCAACCGTCCTGTCGCGCCATCGGGCGAATACAGTTTGTCGATGCAGAATTCGGCACGATGGGTATTGCCGGTGACGTCAATCAGCAGATTGCGAAGCAATCGATCGACCAGCCATGGCGCGCACTCCTCACCCGGCTCAGGCATCTGCGCAAAGGCGATTTCCAATTCGTACAAGGCATCGTTACGGGCCTCATCGACGCGTGGCGCTTGCGATGTCGGGCCGATGAACAGTCCGGAAAACAGGTAGGACAGTGACGGGTGGTTATGCCAGTAACTGATCAGACTGCGCAGTAAATCCGGTCGACGCAAAAACGGTGAGTCAGCCGGTGTTGCGCCACCCAGTACGAAATGGTTACCGCCACCAGTGCCGGTGTGCCGACCATCGATCAGGAATTTCTCGGTGGTCAGTCGGGTCTGGCGCGCTTGCTCGTAAAGAAACTCGGTGCGATCGACCAGTTCATCCCAGGTCGCGGACGGCTGCACGTTGACTTCAATCACGCCCGGATCAGGGTGATGCGAAAGTTGCTCAAACGTGGATCACTCGGCGGCTCATAGCCTTCCAGCAGCACCGGGCAATGCAACTCCTGTGCGGTGGCTTCGATCGCTGTTACCAGTTCCAGATAGTCCTCGACACGTTCCAGCGGCGGCATGAACAGGTACAACCGGCCTTCCCGGGCCTCGGCACAGAACGCGGTTCGGGTCAGCCAGTCGGCGGATTCGTCGATCTTTGGCTCCCGTTCAACCGCTTCGGCGGGCGCATCCGGACGATTGAGTTGCATAGTGTCAGGCAGCGAAGGGAAATCCTGATTCGGGTCCTGCGGATGAATGAACGGGTACTCCGCCGCTTTCACCCAGGGCTGCGACCCAAGAGGCAATCGATAGCCCAACGGCGAATCACCCGGCACCAGCCGGCAATGTTCGTCGCGTAGATACCAGCGTCCGCTTTGCCACTGATCGCCCTTGGCGGTGCGCGCCAGCGGCAGCACCTGACCGATGACCTTGTCCAGGCCCTGACTAAAGACTTTGCGCAGACGTGCACGCTCCAGCGGCTCTTCAAGTCGTGAGTCTTCGGCGCTGACGTTCTGCGGCAAGGTGCCTTCGCGCCAGAGGTAATAGAAATTGTCTTCGTAGGCCGCAAACACGAAACGTGTCGGAATCTTCAGTCGTTCAGCCACGCTTGCCAGGAAACGTCCGGCCAATTCGCCATCTGCGCCATAGTCTTCCTGCTCATCGGCAATCAGCGCGCTGTTATGCCAGATCGGCACACCGTCGCGGCGCCAGTAGCAATTGAGTGACCAGCGCGGCAGTTGCTCGCCGGGGTACCACTTGCCCTGGCCGAAATGCACCAGTCCCAGAGGTGCGTAGCGTTTACGCATGCGTTGGAACAGCTCGGCGGACAGTCGACGCTTGTCCGGCCCCAGTGCAGCGGTATTCCACTCGGCGCCGTCAGGGTCATCGATGGACACGAATGTCGGCTCGCCGCCCATGGTCAGGCGCACATCGCCTTCGAGCAGGTCGGCATCGATCTGCCGGCCAAGGCCTGAATCGCTAGCCACTGCTCTTCGGTGTAGGGCTTTGTGACCCTTGGCGCCTCCCAAATCCGCTCAACCGACATTTCATGACTGAATTCGCACTCGCACGGCTCCACCAGACCACTGATCGGTGCCGCAGAGGACGGATCGGGGCTGCAGGCCAACGGAATATGCCCTTCACCCGCAAACAGCCCTGAGGTCGCATCCAGGCCAATCCAGCCTGCGCCGGGCAAGTACACCTCGCACCAGGCATGCAGGTCAGTGAAGTCGACCTCGGTGCCCGAAGGTCCGTCGAGACTTTTTACGTCAGCGGTCAACTGGATCAGGTAGCCCGAGACGAAGCGCGCTGCCAGCCCGAGGTTGCGCAGAAGTTGCACCAGCAGCCATGCCGAATCGCGGCATGAACCGGAGGAGTTTTCGAGGGTGAATTCGGGGGTTTGCACACCCGGTTCCATGCGAATCAGGTAGTCGACGTCTTCGCTCAGGCGCTGATTAAGCGCAACGAGGAAATCCACGGCGGGCAGTGGCGTGCGGTCGATGTCGTCCAGATAAGCCTTGAACTTTGGCGTCAACGGCAAGGTTTCCAGGTACGGCGCCAGTTCCTTGCGCTCGTCCGCGGCATAGGTGAACGGGATCTTTTCTGCGTAGGGTTCGAGGAAGAAGTCGAACGGATTGAAGATCGCCATTTCCGCCAGCAGATCGACTTCGATCCGCAGTTCGTCGGTTTTCTCCGGAAACACCAACCGCGCCAGATAATTACCCTGGGGTCTTGTTGCCAGTTAATGAAATGCTGCTCGGGCGAGACCTTCAGCGCATAGGACAGTATCCGCGTGCGACTGTGGGCGGCCGGGCGCAGGCGAACGATCTGCGGACCGAGCTCGACGGCGCGGTCGTAGCGGTAATGCGTAACATGATGCAATGCGACATGAATCGACACGGCGTGCCTCCTGCGAGCCTTAAGCGTATTCGAAAGCGCGCAAGACTTATGCCATCCAGCGGCGCTGGCGCTTTCTCCGGTTACTGGAGGCAGTACAGCACCAAAATCGGGCGATGCGGGAAATTGGTTTGCAAGAGTTGCACGTATTTGTGGCGGTCACATGATGTTCGACATTGCTCCGAGGTGGCGCTGGAACGCGGAGCGTCCCTGGAGGCATTCCCACGCAGAGCGTGGGAACGATCAGTGGCTGAAATGCAAAACGCCAACCCGAAGGTTGGCGTTTTGTTCATTTCAAGCGGGTTTCAGCGCGGTACGACTGGCTTGCGCGCAGGTTTCGGACCCTTTCCTTTGGCCGCATCCTTGCGATCCTTGGCCGCTTGCTGGTTGCGGGCGAATGCCGCAGCCTTGGCTTGTTCACGCTTGTCCCACGGGTTGCCGCCATCGCTGGCGCGCGGTGGCAGGCCAGTGTGCTGGGTCAGGATCTTGGTGGTCTTTTCCCCTGCCACTTTATGGCTGCCGGCCGGCGTCGAGTTCTTGCGACGGGCACTCTGGTAGCTGTCGGTGGAGGGCTGGTGCAGCGGGATCAGCTGATTCTTGCCCGGCCCGATCAAGTCGCTACGCCCCATGCGGGTCAATGCTTCACGCAGCATCGGCCAGCCTTTCGGGTCGTGATAACGCAAGAACGCCTTGTGCAGACGACGCTGCTCTTCGCTCTTGACGATAGTGACCGCGTCGCTCTTGTAGGTCACTTTGCGCAGCGGGTTCTTGCCCGAGTGGTACATCGCGGTGGCGGTGGCCATCGGCGAGGGATAGAACGCCTGCACCTGGTCGGCACGGAAACCGTTGCCCTTGAGCCACAGGGCCAGGTTCATCATGTCTTCGTCGGTAGTGCCCGGGTGGGCGGCGATGAAGTACGGAATCAGGTACTGCTCTTTCCCGGCTTCCTTGGAGTACTTCTCGAACATGCGCTTGAACTTGTCATAGCTGCCGATGCCCGGTTTCATCATCTGGTTGAGCGGACCTTCCTCGGTGTGTTCCGGGGCGATCTTCAAGTAGCCACCTACGTGGTGGGTGACCAGCTCCTTGACGTATTCCGGCGATTCGACAGCGAGGTCGTAGCGCAGACCGGACGCGATCAGGATCTTCTTCACGCCCGGCAAGGCGCGGGCGCTGCGATAGAGCTGGATCAGCGACGAGTGGTCGGTGTTCAGGTTCGGGCAGATGCCCGGGAACACGCACGATGGCTTGCGGCATGCGGATTCGATTTCCGGCGTTTTGCAGGCGATACGGTACATGTTCGCGGTCGGGCCGCCGAGGTCGGAAATCACGCCGGTAAAACCCGGAACCTTGTCGCGAATTTCTTCAATCTCGCGAATGATCGACTCTTCGGAACGATTCTGGATGATCCGGCCTTCGTGCTCGGTGATCGAGCAGAAGGTGCAGCCGCCAAAGCAGCCGCGCATGATATTTACCGAGAAACGGATCATGTCGTAGGCCGGGATTTTCTCTTTGCCATACGCCGGGTGCGGAATGCGCGCATAAGGCATGCCGAACACGTAGTCCATTTCTTCGGTGGTCATAGGAATCGGCGGCGGGTTGAACCAGACGTCGACTTCGCCGTGCTTCTGGACCAACGCACGGGCGTTACCCGGGTTGGTTTCCAGGTGCAACACACGGTTGGCGTGAGCATATAGAACGGCATCGCCACGGACTTTTTCAACCGAAGGCAGGCGAATCACTGTCTTGTCGCGAGTCATCTTCGGGCTGGCCAGGATCTGTACGACCTTGGCTTCCTGCGGATCCTCAACGGGACCTTTTTCCTGCTCGATGGCGCAGGCTTGAGTGTCCTGAGTGTTCACATAAGGGTTGATGATCTTGTCGATCTTGCCCGGACGGTCGATGCGTGTGGAGTCGACTTCGTACCAGTCTTTCGGCGTGTCGCGACGGATGAACGCAGTGCCGCGCACATCGGTGATGTCTTCGATCTTGTGACCGTAGGACAGACGCTGGGCGACTTCGACAATGGCGCGCTCGGCGTTGCCGTAAAGCAGGATGTCGGCGCAGGCGTCGATCAGGATCGAGTTGCGCACCCGGTCCTGCCAGTAATCGTAGTGGGCGATGCGGCGCAGGGATGCTTCGATGCCGCCGAGCACAATCGGCACGTGCTTGTAGGCTTCCTTGCAGCGCTGGCTGTAGACCAGGCTCGCGCGGTCCGGACGTTTGCCCGCCAGGCCACCTGGGGTGTAGGCGTCATCGGAACGGATTTTCTTGTCCGCGGTGTAGCGGTTGATCATCGAGTCCATGTTGCCGGCCGCGACGCCGAAGAACAGATTCGGCTCGCCGAGCTTCATGAAATCGTCTTTGGACTGCCAGTCTGGCTGGGCAATGATCCCGACGCGGAAGCCCTGGGACTCCAGCAGCCGGCCGATGATCGCCATGCCGAACGACGGGTGATCGACATAGGCATCACCGGTGACAATGATGATGTCGCAGGAATCCCAGCCAAGCTGATCCATCTCCTCCCTGCTCATCGGCAGGAATGGCGCCGGCCCGAAACATTCGGCCCAGTACTTTGGATAGTCAAATAACGGCTTGGCTGCTTGCATGTCGATAACCGGTGTTGGCTTTCATTGAATTTCGCGGGCGCGGAATATAGCACAAATTTGATCAATTCCGACGGCCATGGTCGGAAATTGGTGACGCGCTCTTCGCGGGCAAGCCTCGCTCCTACAGCGAAGGGCCCCGTCAGGCGCTCGATACCTTACTCATCGTCATCGAAGTTGTAGCTACCCGGCGCCAGGTTCTCGAATCGTGTGTATTTACCGATAAACGCCAGCGGACAAAGCCGATCGGCCCGTTCCGCTGCTTGCCGATGATGATCTCGGCAATACCTTTGTGTTCGGTTTCCGGGTGATATACCTCATCCCGGTATACAAACATAATGACGTCAGCATCCTGCTCAATCGCTCCGGATTCCCGGAGGTCGGAGTTGATCGGCCGTTTGTTGGGTCGTTGCTCCAGGGAGCGGTTGAGCTGGGACAGCGCCACCACCGGGCAATTGAATTCCTTGGCCAGAGCCTTCAAGGAACGGGATATCTCGGAAATCTCGTTTGTCCGATTGTCACCGCCCGATCCCGGGATCTGCATCAGTTGCAGGTAGTCGATCATGATCAGGCCGACTTCGCCATGCTCACGCACCAGGCGACGGGTGCGGGCGCGCATCTCCGACGGACTGATGCCGGCGGTATCGTCGATGAACAGCTTGCGATCATTGAGCAGGTTGACCGCCGAAGTCAGGCGCGGCCAATCGTCGTCCTCCAGCTGACCAGAACGCACCTTGGTCTGGTCGATACGACCCAGGGACGACAGCATACGCATGATCAGCGATTCGCCTGGCATCTCCAGCGAGTAAACCAGAACAGCCTTTTCGCTACGCAGTACGGCGTTTTCCACCAGGTTCATCGCAAAGGTGGTTTTACCCATGGACGGACGGCCGGCGACGATGATCAGGTCGGACGGTTGCAGGCCGCTGGTCTTCTCGTCGAGATCGGTGTAGCCAGTGGACAGGCCGGTGATGGCGTTGTCAGTGTTGAACAGGGTGTCGATGCGGTCGATGGCTTTGGTCAGCAGCTCATTGACACCCACCGGGCCGCCGGTTTTTGGCCGGGCCTCGGCGATCTGGAAAATCTGACGTTCGGCTTCATCGAGAATCTCTTCAGCGGTGCGGCCTTCCGGATTGAAAGCGCTGTCGGCAATCTCGGTGGCGATGCCGATCAACTGCCGCAAGGTCGCCCGCGCGCGAACGATTTGCGCATAAGCCTTGATGTTGGCGACGGACGGCGTGTTTTTCGCCAGTTCGCCGAGGTAACCGAGGCCGCCGACTTGCGAGGTCTGACCTTCCTTGTCCAGTTGCTCGGACAGGGTCACGACGTCGATCGGCATGTTCTGATCGGCCAGCTTGGCGATCGCGCGGAAAATCAGACGGTGGTCATGTCGATAGAAATCGCCGTCGGAGACTTGATCGAGCACGCGCTCCCAGGCGTTGTTGTCCAGCATCAGACCACCGAGTACAGCCTGTTCGGCTTCGATGGAATGCGGCGGCACCTTCAGCGCGGCGGTTTGCAGATCGTATTGCTCGGGAGCGGAGATTTCGTTCATGGCCACTTGGTTGTTTAGGAAAAGCAGGGTTGAAAACGGGAGTTACCAGAAAGACAAAGGGCACGACCTGTAAACAGGATCGTGCCCGATGTTACCGGCAAGCACCCGAGGGTGCCAGCCGACAAGTACTGCTTAAGCTGCTACCACGACAACGCGTACGGTGGCTTCAACTTCGGCGTGCAGGTGCACGGCTACGTCGAATTCACCTACGTTGCGGATGGTGCCGTTCGGCAGACGAACTTCGCTTTTTGCAACTTCAACGCCAGAGGCGGTCAGTGCATCAGCGATGTCGTGGGTGCCGATCGAACCGAACAGCTTGCCTTCGTCACCAGCGGTGGCAGTGATAGTCACTTCCAGCTCAGCCAGTTGGGCAGCGCGGCTTTCAGCCGACGATTTACGGTCTGCTGCAGCTTTTTCCAGCTCAGCGCGACGCTCTTCGAACGCAGCCAGGTTGGCTGGGGTCGCAGCGGTAGCTTTGCCGTAAGGCAGCAGGTAGTTACGACCGTAACCAGCCTTAACGTTCACTTTGTCACCCAGGTTGCCCAGGTTGGTGACTTTTTCCAGAAGGATCAGTTGCATGTGAAAATCCTCTTAACTTTTAACCTTCACCGTTCGCGTTATCGGCGTCTTTCGGCGCCAGACGACCGCGAAAATCAATCAGGCTGTCGACGATGGCCAAGACCACCAGCAACGGATAGATCAGCTGCATAAACAGCAACAGCGTGACGTACAACCCCACCAGCCAGAACCTGGCCAGTCGCTTTTGCGCCACCAGCCCGTGAATCAGGGCCAGCCCGGCGAAAACCAGCGGTACGCTGCACAACGGCACAAGCATGGACATCTGGACACCGAAGTTCGGTGTCACAACCATGCCCGCCAGCAGCAACATCGCGGGCCCCAGCGGGATTCGGACGGCGCGAAACTCGCGACCGAAACCACCGGGGTTGTACAACAACGCCTGCCAGTAGCGCCCGACAATCAGGCTCAGCACACTGACGATTTGCAACAAGGCCGCAATCAGGCCGGTCAGGATCGGTGCAATCAGGGACGCGAAACGCGCTTGCTCGTCTACCGACATCTTCTGGTAGACCTCACCGAGTAGCGACGGCATGACTTTGATCAAAGCCTGCGCCAGCATCTCGATCTGAGGACCAAAAGCCGTCCCCAGCACCACTGAAAACACCACTCCCATCGCTATGCTGACCAGCAGCACGCGGTTCCAGGACTCGCTTGCGCGCAAAACCAGCGCAAGGCTCGCAGACCCCAGCAGCACCAGAAGTGCCCGTGGGTCGTCGGAGTAAAGCCACCAGATCAACGCCGGCAGCAGTCCCAGAGCAAGAACGCCCAAGGCGTCCTTCAATCCGCGCCGCAGGAGCACAAGGCATCCGGCGGCAGCACCCAACCAATACAACAGCGGCAATGCCGCGCATCCAGCCACTACCAGAGTGGCCTGCATACGGCCCCGCATGATGAACTCAGCTAAGGCACGCATACATTCAATCCTTTGCTACGTGTCGACTGCCCGGTCTCAGCGGCCGTGGCTGTCGGTGTAGGCCAGCAGGGCCAGGAAGCGGGCGCGCTTGATAGCGGTGGCCAGCTGACGCTGATAACGAGCTTTGGTACCGGTGATGCGGCTTGGAACGATTTTGCCGGTCTCGGATACATAAGCTTTCAGAGTGTTGAGATCTTTGTAATCGATCTCTTTCACGTCTTCAGCGGTGAAGCGGCAGAATTTACGACGACGGAAGAAACGTGCCATTTGATAGGCTCCTTAAAAGGTCCGTGGATTACTCGTCAGCGTTATCGCTGTTGTCGCTGTCATCACTGTCAACGCCTTCAGCGTCGGAGTGCTCAGGACGGTCGCGACGCTCACGGCGCTCACTGCGGTTTTCTTCAGCCTTGAGCATCTCGGATTGGCCGGTAACGGCTTCTTCGCGACGGATGACCAGGTTACGGATCACTGCATCGTTGTAGCGGAAGTTGTCTTCCAGCTCGGCCAGGGCCTTGCCAGTGCATTCAACGTTCAGCATCACATAGTGAGCCTTGTGAACATTGTTGATTGCGTAGGCCAATTGACGACGGCCCCAATCTTCCAGACGGTGGATTTTGCCGCCGTCTTCTTCGATCAGCTTGGTGTAACGCTCAACCATGCCGCCGACTTGCTCGCTTTGATCCGGGTGGACCAAAAAGATGATTTCGTAATGACGCATGAATGCTCCTTACGGGTTGTAGCCTGCCGCTCAAAAGCGGTCAGACAAGGAGTGAATGACACTTATGGACTTGCGTGGGTAAGGCACATGCGTGCCTGCCGTCACAGCAAGGGGCGCAATTGTAGAGAAGGGACTGCGGAGGTGCAAGGCAATTGGTGATTATTTGAACAATATCCACCACCACTTGACTGTAGGAGCCGGCTTGCTGGCGATGGCGCACTCGAGGCGCCTTCGCTGGCAAGCCAGCTCCTACAGAAGGGTGTTCTATCAGGACTTTTTAGTGGTCACTGACGCTTTTACGCCACGCTGACGCAAGGCCTCGAACAGGCAAACGCCGGTCGCTACGGAGACGTTGAGGCTACTGACGCTACCCGCCATCGGCAGGCGCACCAGGTAGTCGCACAGGTCGCGGGTCAGGCGGCGCATGCCGCTGCCCTCTGCGCCCATAATCAGGATGGTCGGGCCCGTCAGGTCTTGCTCATAAAGACTGACTTCCGCCTCGCCTGCCGTACCGACGACCCACAAGCCACGCTGCTTGAGCTTTTCAAGTGTGCGCGCCAGGTTAGTCACAGCGACCAACGGAATCACTTCCGCGGCGCCACAGGCGACCTTTCGTACAGTAGGCGTCAGTGTCGCCGACTTGTCCTTCGGTACGATCACCGCCAGCGCACCCGCCGCATCGGCGGAACGCAGGCAGGCACCGAGGTTGTGCGGATCGGTCACGCCGTCGAGCACCAACAGCAGCGGTGCGCCTTCGGTGCGATCAAGCAGCTCGTCGAGCATCGCCTCACCCCAGACTTGGCTCGGACTTACATCCGCTACCACGCCCTGATGCACGCCTTCGACCCAGGCGTCCATTTCGCGGCGCTCGGCCTGACCAACCTGGACACGATTTTCGTTGGCCAGCTCGATCAGCGTCTGCACCCGCGGATCACTGCGGCCTTCGGCCAGCCAGATCTGCTTGACGCGTTTCGGGTGGTGACGCAGCAACGCTTCTACCGCATGTACGCCGTAGATTTTTTCCAACTGACTCATGGCTTGGCCTTTGGTTTACGCGCCCCGCCGCTTTTGGCTGGGGCCGAGCCCGCTTTTGGCGGGCCTTTACGATGTTTGCTCGGTTTGGCTGGTTTGCCGCCGACAGCCTTGTCAGGCGCCGACCGTCCGGTCTTTCCCGCAGACGCCGCTTTACCGCCGTTTTTCGCGTCGGACAGCAGCGCCTTTTTCATTTCACGACTTTTGCGTACTTCGGCGTTTTTCGCCGCCGCATCGCTAGGGCGATAAGCTTCGACAGCCTTTTCCTTGACAGGACGACGACCGGTTTTCGCCGGTGCCGGCTCTGCGGCCGTTTTCGTAGCAGACGCCGCTGGAGCTGCGGTTTCTGTACCACGTTTCTTGCGACCGATCGGCGCGCTGATGGTGGTTTCGGCCATCTCGAAGTCGATCTTGCGTTCATCAAGATCGACGCGCATGACCCGCACTTCTACGGTATCACCAAGGCGGAAGCTGCGACCGGTACGCTCACCGGCCAGGCGATGGTGTACAGGATCGAAGTGGTAGTAATCGCCCGGCAGCGCGGTGACGTGCACCAGGCCTTCGACGTAGATGTCGGTCAGCTCGACGAACAGGCCGAAACCGGTAACCGCAGTGATCACACCCGGGAACGATTCGCCCACGCGATCCTTCATGAACTCGCACTTGAGCCAGTTCACTACGTCGCGGGTTGCCTCATCGGCACGGCGCTCGCTCATCGAGCACTGCTCGCCGAGCTGCTCCAGAGCCGCTTCGTCGTACGGATAGATACGCGCCTTCGGAATGGTCATCGCACCGGCACGACGCACGTGCGGAGTGTCCTGCTTCGAATGGATGACACTGCGAATCGCCCGATGCGTGAGCAAGTCCGGGTAGCGGCGGATCGGCGAGGTGAAGTGGGTGTAAGCCTCGTAATTCAGGCCAAAGTGGCCCTGGTTATCGGCGCTGTACACCGCCTGGCTCAGCGAGCGCAGCATGACGGTCTGGATCAGATGGAAATCCGGACGATCCTTGATACCGGCCAGCAGTGCCTGGTAGTCCTTCGGCGATGGACCGTCCTTGCCTTTGTGCAGGGACAGACCGAGCTCGCCAAGGAAGGCGCGCAGTTTTTCCAGACGTTCCGGCGGCGGGCCATCGTGAACGCGATACAGCGCAGGAATTTCGTGTTTTTTCAGGAATTCGGCGGTGGCCACGTTGGCGGCCAGCATGCATTCCTCGATCAGCTTGTGCGCATCATTGCGAATGGTCGGCCGGATTTCGGCGATCTTGCGCTCGGAGCCGAAGATGATCCGGGTCTCCTGGGTTTCGAAGTCGATCGCACCGCGCACATGTCGGGCGGCCAGCAACACTTTGTACAGCGCGTACAACTGTTTGAGGTGCGGCACGACGTCGGTGTACTCGCCACGCAGCTTGCGAGCCTCGGCCACTTTTGGCGTCTCGAGCATGGCGCTGACTTTGTTGTACGTCAGGCGCGCATGGGAGTGAATCACCGCTTCGTAGAAGCAATAGTCGGTCATTTCGCCGGATTTGGAGATGGTCATCTCGCAAACCATGGCCAGACGATCGACTTGCGGATTCAGCGAGCACAGGCCGTTGGACAACTGCTCAGGCAGCATCGGAATCACGCGCTCGGGGAAGTACACCGAGTTGCCTCGAACCTGAGCCTCGGCATCCAGTGCCGAACCGAGTTTCACATAGCTGGATACGTCGGCAATCGCCACGTACAACTTCCAGCCGCCGGAGAACAGGCGCAGCTTGCCTGGCCGAGCTTCGCAGTAGACTGCGTCGTCGAAGTCGCGTGCATCTTCACCGTCGATGGTGACGAACGGCAGATGGCGCAGGTCGATGCGCTTCTCTTTGTCCTTCTCTTCGACTTCTGGCTTGAGCTTGGCCGCTTCTTTGAGCACGGCGTCCGGCCAAACGTGAGGAATGTCATAGGTACGCAGGGCGACATCGATTTCCATGCCCGGCGCCATGTAGTTACCCACGACTTCAACCACGTCACCTTGCGGCTGGAAGCGTGGCGTCGGCCAGTGAGTGATCTTCACTTCGACGAACTGACCGACCTGGGCATTGGCGTTACGGCCCGGCGTCACCAGCACTTCCTGCTGGATCTTCGGGTTGTCGGCAACGACGAAACCGATACCGCCTTCTTCGAAGTAACGACCCACGATGCTTTCGTGAGCACGGGACACCACTTCGACAATCATGCCTTCGCGGCGACCGCGACGGTCCAGACCGGAAACACGGGCCAGGGCACGGTCACCGTCAAACACCAGACGCATTTGCGCCGGGCTCATGAACAGGTCGTCACTGCCATCGTCCGGAACCAGGAAGCCGAAACCGTCGCGGTGGCCGCTGACGCGACCCAGGATCAGGTCGAGCTTGTCCACCGGCGCATACGTGCCACGACGGGTATAGATGAGTTGAGCATCGCGCTCCATGGCGCGCAGGCGGCGGCGCAGGGCTTCGATCTGGTCTTCTGTGGTCAGACCAAACTCTTCGACCAGTTGCTCGCGGTTAGCAGGCGAACCCCGATCAGCAAGATGCTGAAGGATCAGTTCGCGGCTAGGAATGGGGTTTTCATATTTTTCCGCTTCACGAGCGGCCTCGGGATCGAGGGACTGCCAATCGGCCATTAGAGAGTTTTCACCTTGTCTATATGCGGGTTAGTTTGGCATAGGCGTAATGAAACGGGAAATTTCAGGCTAAGACGCCCCATCTGAAGCCTTGTATCGACACCTCAAAGCTGATTTGTAGACCACTGGAGAAATTTTCCAGGTTTTTTTGGCGCCGGGGGTTTACAGTTAAAAAGACGCTCCGTATAGTGCGCGCCATCGACGACGGACAACGTTGCCGATACTGCCCAGATGGTGAAATTGGTAGACACGCCAGCTTCAGGTGCTGGTGACCTTACGGTCGTGGAAGTTCGAGTCTTCTTCTGGGCACCAATTTCGAGCTTGAGATTAGTTCAATTTCAAGGCTCACACAAAAACCCGCGAAAGCGGGTTTTTTGCATTCTAAGCCTCTGATTTATTAAATTTAAATCAGGGGTTTACAGATAAAAATACTCTCCGTATAGTGCGCCACATCAACAGCGGCAACGCTGAAGATAAATGCCCAGATGGTGAAATTGGTAGACACGCCAGCTTCAGGTGCTGGTGACCTTACGGTCGTGGAAGTTCGAGTCTTCTTCTGGGCACCAATTCAAATTCACGGTTACGACCTTGAATTTCACAGAAACCCGCGAAAGCGGGTTTTTGCGTTTCTGGCCTTCAAAAAAGTTAAAGCCTCCAAGCCGCACTCGACCTGTAATTGGATGCACTCGCCCAAGCCGAGGCGTCAATGCGCCACGGTGGCAGTCTAAACAGCCAACGACAGCGAGGGCGAGTCCATCCAATTACAAGTGCCAATCTGGTGCAGGTTGTTGCCTTCAACCCTAAGCTGATCGACGAAAAGTACCTTCCGAAGTCAGTAATTGATTCTCCGAGCCAAAATGGCAAGGCAAGGTCGGCTTCGTGCCTACCAGCGGCGCATTCCAGGAACAGGCCGTAGCGATTATCAAGGTGCACGGCATGGATGCAGCGGAAGAATGGCTCACCGGTTTGCGCGCCTTCGGCAAGACCTACAGCAACAACATGGTCGCCCTCAAAGCCGTGGAAAACGGCGAAGTGGCCACCGTACTGGTCAACAACTATTACTGGTTCGCCCTACAGCGCGAAAAAGGCCAGCTCGATTCGAAATTGCACTACTTCACCGGCGGCGACGCTGGCGGGCTGATCACCGTTTCCAGTGCTGCCGTGCTGAAATCCAGCAAACACCTCAAAGAGACCCATATTGCGAATGTGGAGTTTGCGGCGGCGGCGCCTTATGCAGCGTTGTTGATTCTGGTGTCGGGGTTGCCGGTATATCTACTGACGACGCGGATGTATCTGAGCCGCTGACATCGCCTTCGCGAGCAGGCTCGCTCCCACAGGTTTATGCATTCCAATGTGGGAGCGAGCCTGCTCGCGAAGAGGCCCGCTCAATCGAAGAAAACCCTAAGCCCTGAACTGCCCCAGGCTTGCCTTCAACTGCGCCGCCAACCCATCCAGCAACTTGCCGCTGGCCGTGGTTTCGACGACTGCCTGAGCTGCCTTCTCGGCCTGCGCATGAATCGTTTCCACACGGCCACGCACTGCCTGAGCCCCCTGCGCCTGATGAGCCGCCGCTTGAGTCGCGAGACCAATCGCCGCATGCACCTGCTCCACCGATGCCTGCACTGATTGCTGCAACCGTGCACTGTCACGCAACACCAGCAACCCTTCGTTAGCCTGACGCCCCGCTTGCCCGATCGCCGCCACCGCTTCGCGTGCGCCTTGCTGCAACGCCACGATATGCGACTGAATATCGCCAGTGGAGCTTTGGGTCTTGCTCGCCAGCGCCCGCACCTCGTCAGCCACCACTGCAAACCCGCGACCGGTCTCCCCGGCTCGTGCCGCTTCGATGGCCGCGTTCAGTGCCAGCAAGTTGGTTTGCTCGGCGATTCCGTGAATCACCGTCAGCACCACTTCAATCTGTTCACTTTGCTGCGCCAGTCGCTCGATCACTTGAGCACCGGTATCGACCTGCCCGGCCAATGCCTCGATCAGGCCGCCAACTTTGGCCGAAGTTCGAGTGTTTTCATCGGTGGCCTGACGAATATCCACGACCTGCCTCAACGCCGCCTGCATGGCATGGCTTTCAGATTGAGCATCGTCCGCCATTTGCGACAATGCACGAAGGCTCTCGGCCACTTCATCACGCTGCATGCCCGCTGCCGCATCGGCGCCAGCATTACGCAAAGTCATGGCACCGATTTCCACGCCGGTGCGCTGAGCCACATCACCGGCCTCACGCACAATCGGCTGCAACTTATCCACAAAGCGATTGACCGCAGAGGCCATATCGCCGATTTCGTCTTTGCTGTTGATCTGCACACGCTTGGTCAGATCGCCTTCACCGGCCGCCAGATCGTCCATAGCCGCAATCAGCATCTTCAAACGATTGACCACTCGACGCCCCAGCACCATGGCGAGCAGCAGCAGAACGCCGGCACCCACCACCGCGAGACCCAGGCCGATGCGCCAGCGCAAGGTTGCCGCCGCTCCCTGCACCGTGCTCGTGGTATTGGCTTTCATCTCGGACGCCGTGGATTGCGCAGACTGCAGCCTTGCACGCATGGCCGCCGCGCTGTCGGCTGCCGCACCTTTGAGGCTGTCGCCCACCAGTTGATCACTGCTGGCGATCAGGGCAGAGAAACGCTTGTCGAGAGCCGCCAGGTCGGTTTCCACCGAGGCTGTCGAGACGCCCATCAGGACCTTGCCGATTTCCACGCCATTGGGGTTGATCGAGGCTTCGAGGTAGTAGACCGAAGGATCGTTTTTCGCCGCATCCAGTACTTTGTCCAGCGCCCGCTCGCCCTGGCCTTTTTCCAAAAGGGCCTTATTGATCGGGTTTTCCCGGTTCAGGTAGCGCGTAAGGTGTTGGCCCGTCGCATCGTCATAGACCACGAACAACACATTTGGATTGCGCTGCGCCCGGCGGGCGAATTCGGAGAGGGTTGGAACGTCGCTGTCCCACATGGCGCGGGGTGCGACCGAAGCCAGAAGCTGCGCCATATCATTGGCGGAGTCCTTCAGGTCTTTTTCCAGGGTCGCGCGCAATTGCGCCTGTTCCTCCTCCAGTCGCGAGGATAAACCGGCCGCGAGGCGCTGACGCGTGCTGGTGGACAGACTATCGAGGCTCGACGTGACTTCACGCCCCGCCTGCTCAAGCTCGCCGGAAAGTTTTGACTGTCAGCTCCCAGGCGAAAACCCAGATCAGATTCAAGCGCAGTCACCGTGCTCCGGGTCAGAGCGACAGCCACCAGCACCTGCACCAAAAGGGCGATACCGAGAGTAACGAACACAGGCCGCAAGAGACGGCTTTGTAACAGTGAGAGAACTGCTGACACTGGAAATCCCTCTGCTTTGGCGCCATTAAATTGATAGCACGCCAGAAGCAATGCTTTTTAATGTTCGGTGCAAAGGTCATGCCGCGCGACAGGCATAAACGACAAAGGCCCCGATTAAGGGGCCTTTGTTTTTACATCAACAACTTATCAAGCGAACGGATGGCGCAGAACGATGGTTTCGTTGCGGTCCGGGCCCGTCGAAATAATGTCGATCGGCGCACCGACCAACTCTTCGACGCGTTTGATGTAGTTGCGTGCAGCCTGTGGCAGCTCTTCCAGAGTCTTGGCACCGAGGGTGGATTCTTTCCAGCCCGGCATCTCTTCGTACACTGGCTCCAGGCCGATGTAGCTGTCAGCGTCGGTCGGCGCGTCGATCACTGCACCGTCCTGGTTCTTGTAGCCAACACAGATGTTGATGGTTTCCAGGCCGTCCAGAACGTCCAGCTTGGTCAGGCACAGGCCCGAAATGCTGTTGACGTCGATGGCGCGACGCAGGATGACGGCATCGAACCAGCCGCAACGACGGGCACGGCCAGTGGTGGCGCCGAACTCGTGACCACGCTTGGCGAGGAATGCGCCAACGTCGTCGAACAGTTCAGTCGGGAACGGACCCGAACCGACGCGAGTGGTGTACGCCTTGGTGATGCCGAGGATGTAGTCCAGGAACATCGGGCCAACACCCGAACCGGTGGCGATGCCGCCCGCGGTGGTGTTGGAGCTGGTGACGTACGGGTAGGTACCGTGGTCGATGTCCAGCAGGGAGCCCTGGGCGCCTTCGAACATGATGTCCTTGCCAGCCCGACGCAGCTGGTGCAGCTCGGCGGTGACGTCGAGCATCATCGGCTTGAGCAGCTCGGCGTACTCCATGCACTCGTCCAGAGTTTTCTGGAAGTCGATCGCAGGCTCTTTGTAGTAATTGACCAGTACGAAGTTGTGGTAGTCCAGCAACTCGCCCAGCTTGGCGGCGAAACGCTCGCGGTGGAACAGGTCACCGATGCGCAGGCCACGACGAGCAACCTTGTCTTCGTATGCAGGGCCGATGCCGCGACCGGTGGTGCCGATCTTCAGCTCGCCACGGGCCTTTTCACGGGCCTGGTCCAGTGCAACGTGATAGGACAGGATCAACGGGCAGGAAGGGCTGATACGCAGGCGCTCGCGCACCGGCACGCCTTTCTCTTCCAGCTTGTTGATTTCCCGCAGCAGGGCGTCAGGTGCAACCACCACGCCGTTACCGATCAGGCACTGCACGCCTTCGCGCAGCACGCCCGACGGGATCAGGTGCAAGACGGTTTTTTCACCGTCGATCACCAGTGTGTGGCCAGCGTTGTGGCCACCCTGGTAGCGCACTACGGCGGCAGCATGTTCGGTCAGCAGATCAACGATCTTGCCTTTGCCCTCATCACCCCATTGGGTGCCCAGGACTACGACATTCTTACCCATAACACTTGTCCTCATTCGCGCAAACTTGGTGCCGGCGGCAGCCGGCAGGAAAACTCAAGAAGCCAGTGGCGATACTTGCCAAAGCCCGTTCTGCTGAATCAATTGCCGGTCGCAGTCCGCTTCACGGGCGGCGGCCAAAGGTTGCCCAGGCAAAGCCTGAACGACACGCTGACCCTCACTGCGCAACTGGCAAACCTGCTGCCAGAGTGCCGCATCCGTACTGTCAGGCATCCAGATACCGCCAGACGGTAGCTCGATCTCAGCACGCCCCAGGGTCACCAGGGTTTTCAAATCGGTGGAGAAGCCGGTTGCCGGACGGGCGCGACCGAAGTCGGCGCCGATATCGTCATAACGACCGCCCTGGGCAATGGACTGGCCAACACCCGGCACGAACACAGCGAACACTACACCGGTGTGGTAGTGATAACCGCGCAACTCGCCCAGGTCGAAATACAGCGGCAGCTCCGGGAAACGTACGGACAAACGCTCGGCAATTGCCAGCAAGTCATCCAGCGCTGCCGTCACCTGCGCCGGCGCTTTCGCCAGACGCTCGCGGGCAGCCACCAAAACCTCACGACCGCCACACAAATCGACCAGCGCCCGCAGCATGCCCGACAGCTCGGCCGGCAAGCCTTCGGTCAAGGTAATGACCTCGTCGATGGCCTTACGTTGCAATGCATCGAACAACTGCTGCTCAACTTCACCGGACAAACCGGCGGCGCGAGCCAGCCCGCGGTAGATACCCACATGTCCAAGGTCCATGTGCACGTCCGGCACATCGGCCAGTTGCAGCATGGCCAACATCAGGCTGATGACTTCGACATCACTGCTCGGACTGGCATCGCCGTACAACTCGGCACCCAACTGGATCGGACTGCGCGAAGTCGACAAGGCACGTGGCTGGGCATGCAGCACGCTACCGGCATAGCACAGGCGGTTCGGGCCTTCACGGCGCAGGGTATGCGCATCGATGCGCGCCACCTGCGGCGTGATGTCCGCCCGGAAACCCATCTGCCGGCCCGACTGCGGGTCGATAACCTTGAAGGTACGCAGATCCAGGTCCTGGCCCGCGCCGGTCAGCAGGGATTCCAGGTACTCGATATGGGGAGTCACGACAAACTCGTAACCCCAGCTCTGGAACAGATCCAACACCTGACGACGCGCGACTTCAATACGCGCCGCTTCCGGTGGCAGTACTTCTTCGATGCCATCTGGCAGCAGCCAGCGGTCTACCGTTGCCATTACGCCATTCCCCTATGATCCGGGCGGCAAGCCGTTGGGCGAGCCTTGAGTGAAGCAGAAAATGATCAGCTCAGCACAAACCACGCGCATGAGCGACGAAGCGAAAAGCCTGAAATGGGCTTCGCCAAGCACTTTCCTCGTAAAACCTGTCGAGCCATTGCGCTCGGGCACCTGCACAAAAATAGCAATCAAACGTGCAGACGCAAAAAAGCCGGGAATTTCCCGGCTGCCGCATCATACACACGTTTTCCCAAAGGATCACCCCGCCAGAGGTATTAGCCGCCCGGCGGGATGATTCGGGTCAACGTGGTATCAAGGCTTGGCTTTTTCCAGGTAGTGGAAGAAGTCACTGCTTGGGTCGAGGACCATGACGTCGGATTTGTTCGCGAAGCTTTCACGGTAGGCACGCAGGCTACGGTAGAACGCGTAGAACTCCTGATCCTGACCGTAGGCCTTGGAGTAGATCGCAGCGGCCTGGGCATCACCATCACCGCGAGTCTCTTCTGACTCACGATAGGCTTCAGCCAGCAGCACGCGGCGTTGACGATCGGCGTCGGCACGGATGCCTTCTGCCAGCTCGTTACCCTTGGCGCGGTGCTCACGAGCTTCACGCTCACGCTCGGTGCTCATGCGCTCGAACACGCTGCGGTTCACTTCTTTCGGCAGGTCGATGGTCTTGACCCGGACATCGACAACCTCGATCCCCAGCTCTTTTTCGGCCATCTTGTTCAGCGACGCAGTGATGTCCGCCATCAGCGCATCACGCTCACCCGATACCACTTCGTGCAGGGTGCGCTTGCCGAACTGGTCACGCAGGCCCGATTCCAGACGACGGGACAGACGCTCGTCGGCAATCTGCTTGAGACCGGAAGTCGCGGTGTAGAAACGCTCGGCGTCCTTCACGCGCCACTTGGCGTAGGCATCGACCATCACGGCTTTCTTTTCCAGCGTCAGGAAGCGCTGTGTCGGTGCATCCAGCGTCATCAGGCGTGCGTCGAATTTGCGCACCTGGTTAACGTAAGGCACTTTCACATGCAGGCCTGGTTGAACATCGGTCTGGACCACGCGACCGAACTGCAGCAACACCGCGCGCTCGGTCTGAGCCACGATGTAGAAGCAGTTCCAGGCAGCGATCGCCACAACGACGCCGACAATAAGGGCGATCAGCGATTTATTGCTCATCAGCGACTCTCCCTGGTACGTGCTTGCTGTTGCTGCAGATCAGCTGCCGCACGTGCATTCGCTTCATTGCCGGTGGCTGCCGCACTGGTCACCGGAGTGCTGGTGCTGCGACCACTTTCGACCATCTTGTCCAGCGGCAGGTAAAGCAGATTGCTCTGGCCATTCTTGTTACCGGTCACGAGAACCTTGCTGGTGTTGCTGAAGACTTCCTGCATGGTGTCCAGGTACAGACGCTGGCGAGTAACTTCAGGGGCCTTGCGGTACTCGGCAACCAGTTTGGTGAAGCGATCGGCCTCACCCTTGGCACGCGAGACGGTTTCGTCACGGTAGCCATTGGCATCTTCAAGAATGCGCTGGGCCTGACCACGGGCTTCCGGCACGACGCCGTTGGCATAGGTTTCAGCCTGGTTGCGCGAACGCTGCTCGTCTTCACGGGCACGGATCACGTCATCGAAGGCTTCCTGCACTTCACGCGGTGCCGCTGCACTCTGTACGTTGACCTGGGTAACGGTGATACCGGTGCGATAGGTATCCATGAAGCGTTGCAGACGCTCCTTGATTTCGCTGGCCATCAATTCACGACCTTCGGTCAACACCTGATCCATCGCGGTGGAGCCCACCACATGGCGCAAGGCGCTGTCAGTCGCGTGCTGCAGGCTGATTTCCGGCTGATCGACGCTCAGCACGAAATCCTGCAGATTGCTGATCTTGTACTGCACGGTCAAAGGCACTTCGACGATGTTTTCGTCTTCAGTCAGCATTTGACCTTGCTTGGTGTACGCACGCTCACGCGTGACGTTTTCCATGTACTTCTTGTCGATCGGCGGGAAATAGATATTCAGACCCGGGCCAACGGTTTCGTAGTACTTGCCGAAGCGCAGCACCACGGCTTGCTCCTGCTCGTCGACTACATAGACAGCGCTGTACAGCCATACGGCTGCCAGCACGACCAGGCCGATCCCGAGCAGACCGCCGAAGCCGCCGCTCCTGCCCGAACCACCACCGTCCTCACCACGTTTCTTGCCACCACCGAACAACCCGTTCAGGCTTTCCTGCAGCTTTCGGAAGGCCTCGTCGAGATCTGGCGGCCCCTTGCGATCGCCGTTATTACGGCGCTTGCCACCCCAAGGATCCTGATTATTCGAGTTGCCACCCGGCTCATTCCAAGCCATAGCGCTCTCCATCTGATAAAGCAAAGACGCACCCACGGCGCGCCGACCAATGCTACAGAATGCCTGTCACCACGGCACAACCGCTTTCTCAGGCTTTTATTGCAAAGTGTGTTGCTCGATGAAATCCAGCGGCTGCAGACCTTCGCGGCTTACCAGTCGATTCAATTCGACTCGCGGCAGGCGAACGGCCAGCAAGCTGATGCCTTCTTCGTCGTGTTCTTCTTTCTGTACCGCACCGACTTCAAAAAACTGCGCACGCAGTCGAGCAAAACGTTGCGGCAAGCGCAAGGTACCAACAAACAAATCATCGCCGAGCAGCTCTGCCACGGCCTGTTTGAGCAAGTCCAGACCCGTACCGTCCTTGGCCGACAACCAGACCCGCTGCGGCTTGCCATCGGCATCGCGCTGGATCTGCGGCTCAACGCCCTCGAGCAAATCGAGTTTGTTGTATACCTCCAGGATCGGCAAGTCTTGAGCCCCGATCTCCCCGAGCACCACCATGACCTGTTCAATCTGGGCCATACGCTCGGGTTCATGGGAGTCGATCACGTGCAACAGCAGGTCGGAGTTGCTCGACTCTTCGAGCGTAGCCCGAAATGCCTCGACCAGTTTGTGCGGCAGGTGGCGAATAAAACCCACGGTGTCGGCCAGTACGATCGGCCCGAGGTCATTGAGCTCGAGCCGGCGCAGGGTCGGGTCGAGGGTGGCGAACAACTGGTCAGCGGCGAAGACGTCGGACTCGGTCACCGAGTTGAAGAGCGTCGATTTGCCGGCGTTGGTATAACCCACCAGTGAAACCGTCGGGATGTCAGCGCGCTTGCGGCCACGACGCGACTGCTCGCGCTGGCTGCGGACCTTTTCCAGGCGCCCCTTGATCTGGCGCAGGCGAACCCGCAACAGGCGCCGGTCGGTTTCCAGCTGGGTTTCACCAGGACCACGCAGACCGATACCGCCCTTCTGCCGCTCAAGGTGAGTCCAGCCACGAACCAGCCGCGTACTCATGTGCTCAAGCTGGGCCAGTTCAACCTGGAGCTTGCCTTCATGGGTGCGGGCGCGTTGGGCGAAGATATCGAGAATCAGACCCGTGCGGTCGATCACGCGACACTCGAAAACCCGTTCGAGGTTGCGTTCCTGACTGGGCGTGAGGATGTGATTGAAAATCACCAGATCTACCTGCTCGGCGTTGACCAGGTCGCGTAACTCCTCGACCTTGCCGCTGCCAATCAGGTATTTGGCGGTTGGCCGATTACGCGGCACGTTAAAAAACGCGACGGTCTCGGCGCCTGCCGACATTGCCAACTCCTGAAACTCCTGCGGATCTTCGCGCGCCTCAGGGTCCTGACCATCCAAGTGAACGAGAATGGCTCGCTCACCACCACCGTGGCGCTCAAAGAACAAAGGAGACTCCTATCAGGCGTTACCTGGCTCAGTATCACCTGCTTCGGATTCGGTTGCGCTAGGCAGACGAATTGGACGAACCGGCACTACTGTAGAGATAGCGTGTTTGTAGACCATTTGGCTGACGGTGTTTTTCAGCAGGATAACGAACTGGTCGAAAGACTCGATCGTGCCTTGCAGTTTGATACCGTTGACCAGGTAGATGGATACCCCAACTTTCTCTTTACGCAAAGTATTCAAGTAAGGGTCTTGTAGCGAATGCCCTTTTGACATGTGCCGCACTCCTTTAAGGATTCAATATAAAAAAATAGGTAAACAAATGACTTGTGGCCGTCACACCCCCAAGGATAGACGGCAATTGCAAGGACTCAGCTCAATATGGAGATGGTCCCCAGGTATTTCAAGGCGCGTGGCAGATTGTCGCAATCCAGGCTGTCCAGCCAATGTAAATCAGCCCAACTGCGCAACCAGGTGAACTGACGCTTTGCCAACTGGCGCGTGGCGATGACTCCACGCTCCTGCATTTGGGCTGACGTCAGCTTGCCATCCAGGTAGTCCCAGACTTGTCTGTAGCCTACTGCACGTATCGACGGCAACCCGGCATGCAGGTCACTTCGCTTACGCAGGGCTACGACCTCGTCGATGAACCCCTGTTCCAACATTAAAGTGAATCTTTGTTTAATTCGCTCGTGCAGTACCTGACGATTTGCCGGGGCAATCGCCAAGTTCGCGACAGTATAGGGCAATTGTTGCCGTCCCGAAGCGGCTGCTTCAGTACTTTGCGCAGATTGTTGCAAACGAAGGGCAGTCATGCTTTGACCGCTTACGCGATAAACCTCCAGCGCTCGACTGAGTCGCTGCGGATCGTTCGGATGAATGCGCGCCGCAGAAACCGGATCGATCACTGCCAATTGCTCGTGCAAGGCTTGCCAGCCAAGGCGTGCAGCTTCTTCTTCGATCTGCGCGCGCACGTCCGGGTCGGCAGCCGGCATGTCTGCCAGGCCTTCGAGCAAAGCCTTGTAGTAGAGCATTGTGCCGCCTACCAACAGCGGAATTTTTCCGCGCGCCGTGATGTCGGCCATGGCTTCGAGGGCGTCACGCCGAAAATCCGCAGCCGAATAGCTTTCTGCCGGGTCAAGAATGTCGATCAGACGGTGCGGAAACTGCGCCAAAAGCTCTTTCGATGGCTTGGCAGTGCCGATGTCCATGCCTCGGTAGACCAGCGCCGAATCGACGCTGATCAGTTCGCAAGGCAGCACTTTGGTGAGTTCGATGGCCAGGTCGGTCTTGCCGGCGGCGGTCGGACCCATCAGAAAAATCGCAGGAGGGAACTGGCTCATCAGCGACCACGCAAGAACAGTTTGTCCAGATCGTCCAGGCCCAGTTGGGTCCAGGTCGGCCGACCATGGTTGCATTGACCGCTGCGCTCAGTGTTTTCCATATCACGCAGCAGACCGTTCATTTCCGGCAACGCCAGGCGCCGATTCGCCCGCACCGCACCGTGGCAGGCCATGGTCCCGAGCAGTTCGTTCAGGTGCGCCTGAATGCGGTCGCTGGTGCCGTACTCCATCAAATCCGCGAGCACATCGCCGACCAGTCGATTGGCTTCCGCCTGCTTGAGCAGGGCCGGAATCTGCCGGATCGCCAGGGTTTCCGGACCCAGACGCTGCAATTCAAAGCCCAGACGCTGGAACCAGGCAACATGCTCTTCTGCACAATCAGCTTCACGCTGACTGACCGCCAGCGACTCGGGGACCAGCAGCGGCTGGCCACTCAGGCCTTCGCTGGCCATGGCGATTTTCAGACGCTCGTACATGATCCGCTCGTGAGCGGCGTGCATGTCCACCAGCACCAGCCCCTGAGCGTTTTCCGAAAGAATGTAGATGCCCTTGAGCTGCGCCAGCGCATAACCCAGCGGCGGAATGTCGCCCTGCCCGTCCGGCAGCGCTACCGCGCTGGCTTGCGGCAATGGCGCGAAGAACTCGCGATACGCAGCCTGGGCTTCGGCGGCGGGTACAGCCGATTGAGGTCGCGGGGTGTATTGGTATTGATATCCCGCGCCAGCGCCCGACCCGGCTGGCGCACTGAATGACGGTGGTGCCTGAGGCTGCTCCAGCAGCGCATTGGCGGCCAGACGCATTTCAGCCTGTGGGCCGAACTCGCCCGCTTCGAGGCCCGTAGGCCGGACGATGGCCGTCGCAACCGGTGCGGCCAGATGATCATCCGGCCGAACATCGCCCAAGGCGCGGTGCAGGGTGCCATAAAGAAAATCGTGGACCATGCGCCCGTCACGGAAGCGCACTTCGTGCTTGGTCGGGTGCACGTTGACGTCAACACCCGCTGGATCGACCTCGAAAAACAGCACGAATGTCGGGTGTCGGCCATTGAACAGCACGTCGCGATAAGCCTGGCGCACCGCATGGGCCACCAGTTTGTCGCGCACGGCGCGGCCGTTGACGAAGAAATACTGCAAATCTGCCTGACTGCGGTTAAAGGTCGGCAATCCGACCCAGCCCCACAAATGCAGGCCGTTACGCTCGATTTCGATCGGCAGCGCCTGTTCCAGGAAACCCGGACCGCAAATCGCCGCTACCCGCCGGGCACGGGCCGCATCATCGTGGGCCTCATGCAGGCTGAGGATAGTTTTGCCGTTGTGGCGCAGATGGAACGCCACGTCGAAGCGCGCCAGAGCCAAGCGTTTGATCACTTCTTGCAGATGATCGAATTCGGTTTTTTCGGTCTTGAGAAACTTGCGGCGTGCCGGCGTGTTGAAAAACAGATCACGAACTTCGACAGAAGTGCCCACTGGGTGCGCCGCCGGTTGCACGCGGGGCGCCATGTCACGGCCTTCGGTCTCGACCTGCCAGGCCTGATCGGCATCGCGGGTGCGCGATGTCAGGGTCAAACGCGCCACGGAACTGATCGACGCCAGCGCCTCACCGCGAAAGCCCAGGCTCATGACCTGTTCCAGATCTTCCAGATTGCGAATCTTGCTGGTGGCGTGTCGGGCCAGCGCCAGTGGCAGGTCATCGGCAGAAATGCCGCTGCCATCGTCACGCACCCGCAGCAACTTGACGCCACCCTGCTCGACATCGACGTCGATACGTTTGGCGCCGGAGTCGAGGCTGTTTCCAGCAACTCTTTGATCACCGATGCCGGGCGTTCAACCACCTCACCGGCGGCGATCTGGTTCGCCAGCCGAGGGCTGAGCAGCTCGATGCGGGCAGCGTTCGACAGCACCTGGTTCATTCTTTGGCCGCCAGTTCTGTGCCTGGAATGGTCAAGTGCTGACCAACCTTGAGCTCGTCGCTCGGCAGGTTGTTGGCGCTGCGCAATGTGGCCGGCGATACCTGATAACGCACGGCGATCATCGCCAGTGTCTCGCCCGGGCTCACCCGGTGATCACGTGGACCTTGAGCGATTTTCCCGGAGTCACGCAGCCAGGCGATATAGGTGCCGGGTGGCGGATTTTGCTGGAAGAACTGACGCACGCCGCTGCTAATGGAACGTGCCAGCGCCTGCTGGTGGCTCGATGCGGCAAGTTTCGAGGCTTCGTTGGCGTTGGAGATAAACCCGGTTTCCACCAGGATCGACGGAATATCCGGCGATTTCAGTACCATGAACCCGGCCTGTTCAACCCGTTGCTTGTGCAGCGGCGTGACCCGACCGATGTTACTCAATACTTTCTGACCAACGTTCAGGCTGGAGGTCAGGGACGCGGTCATCGACAAGTCGAGCAGCACGCCGGCGAGCATGCGGTCCTTGTCGTCGAGACTGACGTTCCCGGCACCACCGATCAAGTCGGAACGGTTTTCGCTATCGGCCAGCCAGCGCGCGGTCTCCGATGTGGCGCCACGATCAGACAGGGCGAACACCGAGGCCCCGAAAGCGGCGGCCGAAGGTGCGGCGTCGGCGTGGATCGAGACGAACAGATCGGCGCCCTTCTTGCGGGCGATTTCGGTACGCCCACGCAAAGGAATGAAGTAGTCGCCGGTGCGGGTCAGTTCGGCGCGGAAGCCTTTCATGCCGTTGACCTGACGTTGCAGTTCCCGGGCGATGGCCAGCACCACGTCTTTTTCGCGTTGACCGCGAGAGCCGGATGCGCCTGGATCTTCGCCACCGTGACCGGCATCGATCACCACAATGATGTCGCGCTTGCCCGCCGGTGCCGGCGGCAATTTGATTGCCGGTTCCGTCGGCGTGACAGGGACAGCCGGCACCGTAGCCACCGACGGCGTCGGCGCAGGAGGTGGTGCGGCATCGGCCGGGTTATCGAACAGATCGACCACCAGTCGGTTGCCGTACTGGGCGTTCGGAGCCAGGGAGAAGCTTTTCGGGGTAACGGCCTTTTTCAGGTCGATGACCACCCGCAGGTCGGTCGGCGTGCGTTGGGCCGAGCGCATGGCGGTGATCGGAGTATTCGCACTGTTGACGCTCAACGGTGCACCAAGGGTCGCGCCGTTGATGTCGATGACCAGTCGATCCGGAGCCGACAGGGTAAAGACGCTGTGCTGCACCGGGCCGGTCAGGTCAAACACCAGCCGTGTGTTGTCCGGCGCCCGCCACAGGCGAACGCTGTTGACCTTCGTCTCGGCCACGGCGTCGACGGTCACCGCCAAAAACAACACCCCTACGGCAGCAACCAACGCGCGAAAGCGCATACCTAACCCCATCATCTATTTGGATTCCAATGCCAAAGCGGCACACCACGACTCGCCACGCGAGCCCTGGGATAAAATTTTCAGCGAACGCCCGCTGTCTTGCGGGCTAATGGTAATGGTCAGGTCGGGCTTTGGCAAAAAGCCTGCACCTTTATCAGGCCACTCGATCAGGCACAGAGCGTCGTCTTCGAAATAGTCGCGGATGCCGAGGAATTCCAGCTCTTCCGGATCGACCAGGCGATACAGGTCGAAATGGAAGGCGCGAGTGTCGCCAATCTCGTAAGGCTCGACCAGAGTGAAGGTTGGGCTTTTTACCGCCCCGACGTGCCCAAGGCCACGGATTATGCCTCGGGACAGCGTGGTTTTGCCCATTCCAAGGTTACCTTCGAGAAAGATCAGACCGTGTCCTTTAGTGGTTTGGGCGATGCGTGCGCCAAACGCGGTCATCGCCTCTTCATTAGCCAGGTACAGGGTTACTTCAGACACGGTGCTTGCTCCTCCAACAACTGACGAATGGCTGGAATCAGATCACTGGCCGCCAGCCCGCGGCCGAATTTACCTTGTTGTTCACCAGCGTTGGCGTGCAGCCAGACTGCCAGGCAGGCCGCGTCGAACGCGCCCATGCCCTGAGCCAGCAGTGCACCGACCAGACCGGCCAGCACATCGCCCAAACCGGCGGTGGCCATTGCCGGGTGACCCTGATGACACACGGCCAGCCGTCCGTCGGGACTGGCGATCAGGCTGCCGGCACCCTTGAGCACCACAACCGCTGTATATTTTTTGCTCAACGCATGGGCCGCCGCCGGGCGATCTGCATGGACCTCTGCGGTACTCATTCCCAGCAACCGCGCCGCTTCGCCAGGATGCGGCGTGATCACGCAATCCTTGGGCAAGTTCACCCGCTCCTCGGCCAGCATGTTCAGCGCATCAGCGTCCCAGACTTGCGGCAATGGCGCGTTGGCCGCGGCCGACAACAGACCGCGCCCCCAGGCGCCCTGACCCAATCCCGGACCGACAACTAATACGGACACTTTTTGTAGCAATCCCATCAACTGATTGGCCGACGAAGTGCCCAACACCATCGCCTCGGGGATTCTCGCCAAAGCGGCGGGCACATGTTCGCCGCGAGTCGCCACCGACACCATGCCCGCGCCGCTGCGCAGTGCGCTTTGCGCGCTTAGCAGAATCGCGCCACCCAATCCGCGATCACCGCCGATCAGCAGCACATGGCCAAATTTGCCCTTATGGGAAGTGGGTGCCCGGGAGGCCAACTGCGGCAGGTTACCGGCGTTCAGTCGACGAGCACTGGCCGGCGCATCTTTGAGCATCTGCGGATCGGCATGCAAGTCGTTGAAGACCAGTTCACCCACCACGTCCGCCGCATCGCCGGTGAACAATCCCAGTTTCAAGCCGATGAACGTGACCGTCAGATCGGCTCGTACTGCACAGCCGAGGATGCGACCGGTATCAGCGCACAGTCCGGAAGGGATATCCACCGCCACCACTGGCTGTTCGCTGGCATTGATTGCAGCGATGACGCGGGCGTACGGCTCGCGCACGTCCCCAGCCAGACCCGTGCCGAGCAAGGCGTCCAGCACGAGGCCGCGAAACTCGGATTGCGCGCTCCAGGCTTCGATGAAAACGTTTTCGGACACTGCCTCTGCATGGGCCAATGCCGCATCACCGCCAAGCAGCCGCGGCTCGCTCGCTGCCAGCACCCGAACAGACCACCCGGCACGCTGCGCCAACACTGCCACCAGGTAACCGTCGCCGGCGTTATTACCGTGACCGGCGACGACGGTCAATTCGTTCGCCGTCGGCCACTGACGGACCAACGCACGCCAGGTTGCCCGTGCGGCCCTCTGCATCAGTTCGAAGCCCTTTGTTCCGGCCGCGATCAGGCTCGCATCGAGCCCTCGCACTTGCGCGGCGCTATACAGCGCGTCGGGTAAATCATCTTTAGTGTGCGGCATGCGTCTTCGAGCTCCGATGTCTGGCAGAATTATACGCACCTCAGCTCCGGTTTCTCTCGCCTCATGCCCGCTATTACCACAGACCTGCCCGCCCTCGCCCAATCCATCAAGGACTGGGGCCGCGAGCTGGGCTTCCAGCAAGTCGGCATCAGCGGCCTCGACCTGGGTGAGCATGAGCAGCATCTGCAGCGCTGGCTCGACGCCGGCTACCACGGCGAAATGGACTACATGGGCGCCCATGGCAGTAAACGCTCGCACCCGGAAGAACTGGTGCCGGGTACATTGCGCGTTGTTTCACTGCGCATGGACTACCTGTCGGGCGATACCAAAATGGCGCAGTTACTGGCCCAACCGGAAAAAGCCTACGTTTCGCGTTATGCCTTGGGCCGCGATTACCACAAATTGATCCGTAAGCGCGTGCAACAACTGGCAGAAAAGATTCAGGCCGCCATCGGCCCATTCGGCTACCGAGCCTTCGTCGACAGTGCCCCGGTGCTGGAAAAAGCCATCGCGCAAAAGGCCGGCCTGGGCTGGATCGGCAAAAACACCCTGGTATTGAATCGCAAGGCGGGGAGTTATTTCTTCCTCGCCGAACTGTTCGTCGATTTGCCGCTGCCGGTGGACCCGCCCCACGCCACCGAACACTGCGGTCGATGCAGCGCCTGCCTCGACATCTGTCCGACCAATGCCTTTGTCGGCCCCTATGTGCTGGATGCCCGACGCTGCATTTCCTACCTGACCATTGAACTCAAAGGCGTCATCCCTGAAGAGCTGCGCTCGCTGATCGGCAACCGGGTATTCGGTTGCGATGATTGCCAGATCGTCTGCCCGTGGAACCGCTTCGCCCGTCCTTCTGGCGAAAGTGATTTCAAGCCACGACACAATCTGGACAACGCTGATCTGGCCGAACTGTTCATGTGGGATGAGGAAAAGTTTCTTAGCAGTACCGAAGGTTCGCCGCTAAGACGGGCGGGTTATGAAAGCTGGTTGCGCAATCTGGCCGTCGGCCTGGGTAACGCGCCGTCAACGATTCCCGTGCTGGAGGCGTTGAAGGCGCGACGGGATTATCCGTCTGAGCTGGTCCGCGAACACGTCAAATGGGCCCTGAAACAACACGGCCTCCTGTAGGAGCGAGCCTGCTCGCGATGGTCGTCAACGATAACGCGGTAATGCTGGCGCCCCGTGGAGTTCTCAGGTTTTTCGCGAGCAGGCTCGCTCCTACAGGGGGGGCGTGGATCAGGCCTCGTCGTTGTAGACGAACTTGGGCATTTCCCAATGGAAACGGATCGCCAGCAAGCGCAGCAGGAAGCCGCCGAATAGCGTGATCAGAATCGCCTGCTCTCCCGGCACATTCAGATAAAGACAAAGCAAGTAACACCAAGCCGCCGCGAACGAGACACTGGCATAGAGCTCGCGACGAAAGATCAGCGGAATGTCGTTGCAGAAAATGTCCCGCAGGATGCCGCCGAAAACTCCTGTGATCACGCCACTGACCGACGCCACCAACATGCCATGGCCCATTTCCAGGGCGGTCATGCAGCCGATCAGGGTGAAGGCCACCAGGCCCACGGCGTCGAGCACCAGAAACAGCGAGCGCAAATGGCGCATCCAACGGGCGGTGAACACCGTGAACATCGCCGCAATGGTTGTCAGCACCAGGTATTCCGGGTGTTTGACCCAAGTCAGCGGATAGTGGCCGAGCAACACATCGCGCACCGAACCGCCGCCCAAAGCCGTGACGCAAGCGATCAGCACCACGCCAAACCAATCCATTCCGCGACGGCCCGCAGACAGGGCGCCGGTCATGGCTTCGGCGGTAATGGCGATCAGGTAGAGCATCAGCAACATGGTGGCGGTCCTTGCAGAAAGGCGCGCAGTCTAGCCATTTAGCATCAGCACCAAAAGAGGGCGTTCCATAGATAGACCGCGTCACCTTCTTCGCGGGCAAGCCTCGCTCCTACAGGTTTAGCGCAATCCCTGTAGGAGCGAGGCTTGCCCGCGAAGGCGTCAGCGCTGACACAGCTAAATCAGAACTTGATGAAATGCTGGCGGTAATGCTGCAGCTCGGCGATGGATTCGCGAATATCGTCAAGGGCCAGGT
Source organism: Pseudomonas sp. ERMR1:02 (assembly GCF_002277815.1). Classification (GTDB taxonomy): domain Bacteria; phylum Pseudomonadota; class Gammaproteobacteria; order Pseudomonadales; family Pseudomonadaceae; genus Aquipseudomonas. The sequence continues at coordinate 411,400 of NZ_NKJI01000005.1, read as the reverse complement.
GGGTACTGCCCTTCTTGAAGCTGTCGCGCACGTCTGGCGCCCAACGTGCCGCCAATTCCTTGAGGGTCGAGACGTCGAGGTTGCGGTAGTGGAAATAGCTTTCCAGGGATTTCATGTGGGTATAAAGGAAGCGACGGTCCTGGCAGATGCTGTTGCCACAGATCGGCGACTTGCCCTTCGGCACCCACTTCTCCAGAAAGGCGATGGTTTCGGCTTCCGCTTCGGCCATGCTGATGCGGCTGTCGCGAACGCGCTGGGTCAGGCCCGAGCCGCCATGTTGGCGGGTGTTCCACTCGTCCATGCCGGCGAGGATTTCGTCGCTGTGGTGGATGGCGATCACCGGGCCTTCGGCCAAGGTGTTCAGGTCGCTGTCGGTGACGATGGTAGCCATCTCGATAATGACGTCGGTATCCGGGTTCAGACCGGTCATTTCCAGGTCGATCCAGATCAGGTTCTGCGGATTTTGCATGTGTCGGCTCCTAGGCAATGCTGCGCAGTTTAGCCTAGGCGGGTGGCTGGGCGTGCTAAACTCGCGGCCGTTTTACCTAATCGCTGCATTATTGATACGGAACACCCATGGCCAAACGCCAACTCAATCGTCGTCAAAACTGGCGCATCGAAAAGATTCAGGGCGAACGCGCTGCCCGCGCCGCCAAACGCGAGTCGTCAGCTGTCGAGGCACTCGAAGGTGGCGACCTGGGCCCGGAACAGCACGGTCTGGTGATCGCGCACTTCGGCGTGCAGGTCGAGGTCGAGGCCCGCGATGGCGAGCACGCCGGCCAGGTGTTCCGTTGCCACCTGCGCGCCAACCTGCCGGCGCTGGTGACCGGCGATCAGGTGGTTTGGCGTGCCGGCAACCAGGGCATCGGTGTGATCGTGGCGCAACTGCCGCGCAACACCGAACTGTGCCGACCGGACAGCCGTGGCCAGCTCAAACCGGTGGCGGCCAACGTCGATATGATCGTCATCGTTTTCGCACCGTTGCCTGAACCCCACGCCAACCTGATCGACCGCTACCTGGTAGCCGCCGAACACGCGGGTATCAAACCGCTGCTGTTGCTGAACAAGTTCGACTTGATCGACGAGCAGAACGCCCCGGCGCTGAATGCCTTGCTGGCGGTTTACCGCACCCTGGGTTACCCGGTGCTCGAAGTGTCGGCTCACCACGGCAACGGCATGGAGCAGCTTCAAAAACTATTGGACGGACGCATCAGCGTGTTCGTCGGCCAGTCCGGCGTCGGCAAGTCATCGCTGGTCAACAGCCTGCTGCCGGACGTCGAAACCCGCGTCGGCCCGCTGTCCGAGCTATCCGGCCAAGGCACCCACACCACCACCACCGCGCGCCTGTTCCACTTCCCCGGTGGCGGTGAGTTGATCGACTCCCCGGGTATCCGCGAGTTCGGTCTGGGTCACGTCAGCCGTGCCGACGTCGAAGCCGGTTTCATCGAGTTCAATGACCTGCTCGGCACCTGCCGCTTCCGCGACTGCAAACACGACCGCGAGCCGGGTTGCGCCCTGCTCAAGGGTCTTGAAGATGGCCGCGTGCAGCAACAACGGATGAACAGCTACCGCTCGATCATCGCCAGCCTGCCGGAAAACGGCTATTGAGCCGCTTCCCGCAGACATGAAAAAGCCGCGATCATCGCGGCTTTTTTATGGGTCACTGCTTGGGCGCTTCACCCGGCTTCGGTGCCGGGTTATCGAACAGGTTCAACCGCTCGCGAAGCTCGTGGGCCGGCAATGGTTCCTTGTCTGCCGGTAATGCGTTCGGATCGGCTGGCACTTCACCCGGACCACCCTGCCCTTGCGTCGGCTCGGGAGCCGGTTCCGCGCCTTGCGAACCTTCGATGGCGCGCTGGGCTTTCTTGGTCAGCACGATGATGTCGATACGGCGGTTGACCGGATTGAACGGATGCTCGCGGTCAAACAAGGCAGATGAGGCATAACCGACCACCCGTGCCACTTGCGAGTCCGGATAGCTGCCCGCGACCAGCGCACGGCGAGCGGCGTTGGCACGGTTGGCCGAAAGCTCCCAGTTGCCGAAATCGCCCGTGCCGCTGAACGGCTTGGCATCGGTATGGCCGCTGATGCTGATCTTGTTCGGCACCGCCTTGATGGTGTCAGCCATGGCCAGCAGGATGTCTTCGAAATACGGTTTCAGACGCGCACTGCCGGAGTCGAACATCGGCCGGTTCTCGGCATCCACGATCTGGATGCGCAAACCGTCCGGCGTGAGATCGAACATAATCTGGTCTTTGAATTTCTGTAGCTGCGGATTCTCCTCGACCTTGGTCTGCAGTTCTTGCAGCAACAGTTCGAGTCGCTCCTTTTCTACCATCTCGGCCATGCCTTCGACCTGTTCGGCGTCAACAGTCACCTTGTCCGGCTGCGGCTGGGATTTGACCTCAGGGTTGAGGGTGTTTTCCGGCGCCAGGGTCGGTGTACCGCCCAGGTCGATGATGTACGGCGTACCGCTTTCGGAGAAACCGATCGGGTCCTTGAAGTAACCGGCGATGGCGATCTTCTGCTCCGGTGTTGCGGTGGACAACAGCCACAACACCAGGAAGAACGCCATCATCGCCGTAGCGAAGTCGGCGAAGGCGATTTTCCATGCGCCCCCGTGATGCCCGCCGGCGATGCGCTTGACGCGCTTGATGATTATCGGCTGGTTATTTTCCATAACTTAGCGACCACGAACCGCTTGTTCCAGCTCAGCGAAGCTAGGACGGTGCGCCGGGTACAGAACCTTGCGCCCGAACTCCACGGCCAGCGATGGCGGCATGCCGGAAGCCGAGGCGACCAGCGAAGCCTTGATGGCTTCGTAGACGTTCAGTTCTTCCTTGGCATCGTGGGCCAGGGAATGGGCCAGCGGGCCGAAGAAGCCGTAGGCCGCGAGAATACCGAAGAACGTACCGACCAGTGCCGCACCGACGTGCAGGCCGATGGATTTTTGATCGCCCTCACCCAGGGAAGCCATGGTCACCACGATACCCAGTACCGCCGCGACGATACCAAAACCGGGCATGGCGTCGGCGATACCGTTCACCGCGTGGGACGGGTGCTCCAGGTCTTCCTTGAGACTGTACAGCTCCATGTCGAACAGGCCTTCGAGTTCATGGGGCGCCATGTTGCCGGAGGACATGATGCGCAGGTAATCGCAGATGAACGCGGTCATGCGCTCGTCTTTGAGAACCGTCGGGTACTTGGCGAAGATCGGGCTCGCGGCGGCATCTTCAATGTCGCCTTCGATGGCCATCATGCCTTCACGGCGGCTCTTGTTGAGGATCTCGTAGATCAGGCCCAGTACTTCTAGATAGAAGGTATGGCTGAAGCGCGAACCGAACATGCTCAAGGACTTCTTGAGCACGTGCATCGTCATGTAGCCGGGGTTGGCCTGCAGGAATGCACCAAGCGCCGCACCACCGATAATCATGACCTCGAAGGGCTGGATCAGGGCGGCAATTTTGCCGTGAGAGAGTACGTATCCGCCGAGCACGCTCGCGAATACGACGATGATGCCGATTATTTTAGCCATAGGTAGGAGAGCACTTACTGAGTCGGGTTCAAGGTCATATTCGGAAGTTAATAAATCTCTTCTTCTACTTATCGGCAAAACTGCGCCAGACTAAAGCCAGTTCAGGCGAAAAACCAATTTGACCCATTCCGGGCATAAATAATGCTGACGATGATCGCCTCCAGACATGGCTAACGAAACGAACGTCCCAACTCCAAAACCAACCACTCTCGCAGGCTGGGTCAAGCTTCTGGATGGCGTGCGCTTGCCGATCCCGCAGGCCAGTCACGACAGTGTCTGCCGGGCGATCCGCGACAGTCGCAGCTCGTTGCGCGACATTGCCGAATTAATGCAGGGCAGCCCGGCCCTGGCATTGACCGTGATCCGCGAAGCCAATCGGCACACCCATGGCAGCATGACCGAGCCTGCTGAAAACCTAGAGGTCGCGATCAATCGCCTCGGTCTCAAGCGCACCGAAGAGCTGCTCGAACGCCTGCCCGCCTTGCCCCAGAACGAAATTCCAAAAACCCTGCGCCAGTTGCAGATGATCAGCCAGCACGCCAGCCAACAGGCCAACGGTTTTTTCGCCAGTCGCCTGGCGCGCCTGTGGCAGGACATCCACTGGGGCAGCCTGTTGTTTCTCTCGCCGTTGTGGCCTTTGGCGCTGACGCATCCACAGTTGCTCGAAGACTGGGAACTGCGGGTCATCCATAAAGGCGAGTCGGCGCGAAAAGTCGAAAAGCAATTGTTTGGCGCGCGCTTGCTGGAAATCGGCCTGGCCCTGGTGGATCTCTGGCGGCTGCCGATCTGGGTGCAGCAGGGTTATAAACTGCTGCTCACCGAGCAACGGGAACTGGTGAAAGTGCTGCGCATTGCCCGCGACAGCGAGCATCCGTTACGTCAGCAGAACCGTCTCGACGACGATCCGACCCTGCGCCGCTGGCTCAATCAACCGGCCAACACCGTACTGCTGGCCAACGGCCTGGCGCTGTCGGCGCAACAGGCCTGGGACAGCCCGCACAGCGAGCGCTGGCAGTACCTGACCAGCCTTTATCTGCAAATGCCGATGGACGAAGTGCAGCAGCAACTGCACCAGCAGTCGGCCAACAGTGCGCGCCATCACGCCATGCCCGACCTGTGGCACCCTGCCGTTGCGCTGATATGGCCGTGGGGCACAAATCGCGTCCACGCCGGTCTGTTGCCGGCCCCGGCACCGACCGCCGAAGACCTGGCGAAGTGGCGCAGACAATGTGCCGAACTGCTGATCGAGCCGAGTCGCTTCACCAATGCCATGCACCTGACTACCTCTGCCCGGGACGCATTGGTTGCATGCGGCATGCGTCGGGTGATGATCCTGATGGCCGATCGCACCCACGCCAATCTGCGGGTGCACCAGACCGCCGGATTGCCAAAGGAAGTTGCAGGCCTCAACTTTGTCGTCAGCCAGAGCAACGTTCTGCAACGCTTGCTCGTGCAACAGGCTCAAGTGCGTCTGACACCGACCAACAACGCTCAGTTTTCCGCCCTGTTGCCCAACAGCCTGCGTTCGCAGTTCAGCGGCGAACACGTGTTGCTGCGCTCGCTGGTCAACAATGGCCGGGTGATCATGATCGTTGTGGCGGATCAAGGCGGCGGGCCATTTTCGGAAATCACCGTACAAGCCTTCGGCAAAACCGCGCAGTGCATCGAGAAAGCGCTGCATAGCTTTAGTCAGCGCGGCAAATGACGCTGCGCTACAATCCTCCCTTTTGTGCCCTGGAGACCTCACATGTCTGACTTCTCTGGCTTGCCGCTGGTGATCGAACCGAGCGACTTGCTCCCTCGCCTCGAGTCCCGCGAACTGATTCTGGTGGACCTGACCAGCAGCGCCCGCTATACCGAAGGGCATATTCCCGGTGCGCGGTTTGTCGATCCGAAACGCACGCAGCTCGGTCAGGCGCCTGCACCGGGGCTGATGCCGCCGCAAGCTGCACTCGAAACGTTGTTCGGTGAGCTGGGACACAACTCCAATGCGGTCTACGTGGTTTATGACGACGAAGGCGGCGGTTGGGCCGGGCGCTTTATCTGGCTTCTGGATGTCATCGGCCACAGCAAATACCACTATGTCGACGGTGGCCTCCCGGCGTGGCTGGCAGAAGGCATGCCTATGTCGATTCAGATCCCGGCTCACGTTGGTGGCCCGGTTGCGTTGACTCTGCACGATGAACCCACTGCTACCCGCGAGTATCTGCAAAGCCGTCTCGGTGCTGCCGACCTTGCGATCTGGGACGCGCGCGGGCCGCTGGAATACTCCGGTGAGAAAGTCCTGGCGGCCAAGGGCGGACACATTCCCGGCGCGGTCAATTTCGAATGGACTGCGGGCATGGATAAGGCGCGCAACCTGCGCATTCGCAGCGATATGCCGCAAATCCTGGAACAACTGGGGATCAGCAAAGATAAAGAAATCATCACCCATTGCCAGACCCATCACCGGTCCGGCTTCACCTATCTGGTGGCCAAGTCCCTCGGTTATCCGCGGGTCAAAGGCTACGCCGGCTCCTGGGGCGAATGGGGCAACCATCCCGATACCCCTGTAGAGAATTAAGGTTTTTAAGGACAGTTAATGAACAAGCGTGTGTTTATCATCAGCCAGTACCTGCTGCCCCACAACCTGCTCTCGCGACTGGCCGGCTGCATTGCCGAATGCCGCGTGCGCTGGTTCAAGAATGCCTTCACCGCCTGGTTCGCGCAGCGTTACCAGGTGAACATGTCCGAGGCCCTGGTCGAAGACCTGACCGCCTACGAGCACTTCAACGCCTTCTTTACCCGCGCCTTGAAAGACGGCGCCCGCCCACTGGACGAAACACCGGGGGCGATCCTCAGCCCGGCCGACGGCGCGATCAGCCAGCTTGGCCCGATCGAGCACGGCCGCGTGTTCCAGGCCAAGGGCCACAGCTTCAGCGTGCTGGAACTGCTGGGTGGCGATGCGGCGAATGCCGCGCCGTTCATGGGCGGTGATTTCGCCACCATTTACCTGTCGCCGAAGGATTACCACCGCGTGCACATGCCACTGGCCGGCACACTGCGCGAGATGGTCTACATTCCAGGCCGTTTGTTCTCGGTCAACCAGACCACCGCTGAAAACGTGCCGGAACTGTTCGCCCGCAACGAACGCGTGGCGTGCATTTTCGACACCGAGCGCGGACCGATGGCCGTGGTGCTTGTGGGCGCAATGATCGTCGCATCGATTGAAACCGTGTGGGCCGGGCTGGTCACGCCGCCGAAACGCGAGCTGAAAACCTTCCGCTACGACGAAGCCGCACGCGCGCCGATCCACCTGGAAAAAGGTGCGGAACTGGGCCGCTTCAAGCTGGGCTCGACCGCTGTCGTGCTGTTCGGGCCGGATCAAGTGAAATGGGCCGAAGAGTTGGCGGCCGGTTCGCCGGTGCAGATGGGCCAAGGCATGGGCCTGCCGAAAGCCTGATAGACACCGCTACTGTAGGAGCGAGCCTGCTCGCGATGGACGTTAACGATGACGCGGGCATTCAGAATGCCCGCGTTGCCCTCAGGTTCATCGCGAGCAGGCTCGCTCCTACAGTTGTTTTGTGGTGTTAAAGCTGGCCGTCGCGATCGCGGAAGCCCAGCAGGTACAGCACACCATCCAACCCCAGGGTTGAAATTGCCTGCTTCGCCGACTGTTTGACCAGCGGCTTGGCACGGAACGCCACACCCAGCCCGGCAATCGCCAGCATCGGCAAGTCGTTGGCGCCGTCGCCGACTGCAATCGTCTGCTCCAGACGCAAGCCTTCCTTGTGCGCCAACTCTTTGAGCAGATCAGCCTTGCGCTGTGCATCGACAATCGGCTCGACCGCCACGCCGGTCACCTTGCCGTCGACCACTTCCAGTTCGTTGGCGAACACATAGTCGATGCCCAGCTTCGCTTGCAATTGCTTGGCGAAGTAAGTGAAGCCGCCTGACAGTATGGCTGTCTTGTAACCCAGACGCTTGAGTTCAGCGAACAGGGTTTCGGCACCTTCAGTCAGACGCAGCGAGGCACCGATCGAATCCAGCACGCCAACATCCAGACCTTTGAGCAACGCCAGACGCTCTTTGAAGCTGGCGCGGAAATCCAGTTCGCCGGCCATCGCCCGCTCGGTAATTTCCGACACCTTGTCGCCCACGCCGGCCGCCTTGGCCAGTTCGTCGATGACTTCGGCTTCGATCAGGGTCGAGTCCATGTCGAATACCGCCAGACGGCGGTTGCGACGGAATAGAGAATCTTCCTGAAAGGCGATGTCGACGTTCAGTTCCTGGGCCACGCTGAGGAATTCGGCCCTCAGCGCCTGCGGATCAGCCGCTTCGCCGCGCACGGAGAACTCGATGCAGCCCTTGCCCTTGTCGGCCGGGGTATCCAGCGGCATGCGGCCGGACAGACGATCGATGTGGTCGATGTTCAAGCCATATTTGGCGGTGATCGAGCTCACGGCCTGCAATTGCCCGGCGGTCACTTTGCGGGTCAACAGCGTCACGATATGGCGTTTTTTGCCCTGGTTACCGACCCACTGCTGGTAATCCTCTTCGGACACCGGAGTGAAACGTACCTGCTGATCAAGCTCATATCCCTTGAACAGGATGTCCTTGAGTACCGACTTGCCTTGTTCGGTGTCAGGAATTTCAACCAGGATGCCGAACGACAGAGTGTCGTGGATCACTGCCTGACCGATGTCGAGAATATTCACACCACCCTGGGCCAGAACGCCGGTAATGGCCGCAGTCAGACCCGGACGGTCGACTCCCGTGATGTTTATCAGGACGATTTCGCGCAAGGCGCACCCCCGCAAGTGGAAAAAAACCGCATTCTACCCACTTTCAGTGACCATCGGGCACCGTGAGCGCTTTGCCGGTCTAGGGGCTGTCGCTATACTGCGCGTCAACTTCACGGACAAAAGAGCCGAGCTCAAGTGAACCGGCCCACGCCAGTAAAAACCGATAACTTCTTTCTGCTGATCTTCCGTGCACTGCGCCATCGCCGTGTACCGATTGCATTGCGCATAGCCAGCCATAACGTGATCCTGGTCGCTCTGGCCCTGGTCATCTATGCCGGTGTGATGGGATTGCAGTTCAAGCAGGCCATGCACGAGCAGGCGGATGCGCTGGGTGAAAGCCTGACCACGCAGACAGCCACCTCGGCCACCGAGTTGTTGGTGTCCAACGACATCCTCAGCCTCAATGTGCTGCTCAACAACCTGACCAAGAACAAGCTGGTGGCCCATGCCGCCATCTACAGCGTGGACAACCGCATCCTCGCCGAAGCAGGTCAGCGTCCCAAGCACGGTCTGTGGGGCGAAGCCGAGGGCATGTACCAGAGCAAGATCACTTTCCAGGATGTGACCGCCGGTCAACTGCGCATCAGCCTGGACATGGATCAATTCCAGCAACCGATGACCATCAGCCTGCAAAGCATGGGCATTTTGAGTGCGATTCTGTTGGCTCTGTCCCTGGCCTTGAGCCTGCGCCTGGGTCGGCACATCTCCACGCCACTCCTGCAATTGCGGGTTTGGCTGCGCAACATCGACGAGTTCACCCCGGCCACCGAACGCCAGGACGAGATCGGCGACCTGGCGCGCCAGCTGCACGCCAACTTCGCGCCGGAGCCGGCCGAACCCGAGCCTGTGCCGGAACCCGAGTTTGACGACAGCGATTACGACGACGCCGAACCGGGCTTCGAAGTGCGAAATTTGCGTGATCCAAGCTTCGATGAAAGCCGCCCGGTGGCCGCGATGAAGGCTGCGCCACGGCGCGTTGTCAGCACCGCCGAAGACGATGACGAAGATGCGTTCGCCGACTTGCTCGATGACTCGGCAGACAACGCTTCGAAACCACTGGCCAAGCCAGTGGCATCCAGCGTCCCGCAACACAGCGCTGTTCTGGCCGTACAGCTGGGCTCCCAAGAGCAACTGCGGCGTTTGCCCCGTGCACGACTGGATGAACTGCTCAAACGCTACCGCGACTGCCTCGACCAGGCCGCCTCGCTCTACCAGAGCGAACTGCACACCTTGAACGATGGCAGCACGCTGATGCTGTTCCACACCGAAGACAGCGGTGACGATTACCTGACCAACGCCATCTGCTGCGGTGAATTGTTGCGGGCGCTGGGCCATCAGTTACAGATCGAAGTCGCCGACAGCGGCATCACCCTGCAACTGCAACTGGGCCTGACGCTGGGCGACGAATTGTTCGGCCTGAGTCAGATCGACCTGCTGCTGACCGACCCCGCCCAGGACGCCCTGGCCCTGTCGCAACACAGCCGCAACCTGCTGCTGGTGGAGCGCAAGATCAGCGACGATGCCCTGATCCGCCAACGCGCGCGTATCCGGCCGATTGCCAGCCCTGAAGGCGCGTGCTGCGTGGAGCGCTTGATGGAGCCTTATCCGTCGATGCTTGAACGGCAACTGGCGCGGATGCATGAACGTCGGGCGTAACAGCCTGGTAATGAAGAAGCCCGCACACGAGTGATCGTCTGCGGGCTGATCGTTCCCACGCTCTGCGTGGGAATGCCTCCAGGGACGCTCCGCGTTCCAGCCTCACCTCATATCCCAAGCCTGGCACCGATGTGACGCAGAGCGTCACGGGCTGCATTCCCACGCAGAGCGTGGGAACGATCACGCGCCAGAAACAACAAAGCCCGCATCAATGCGGGCTTTGTGTTGTATCGGTCCGAACTTAGAAGCGGAACACTTCCATATCCGTGCGAATCGGCGCAGCCATCGGAATCTTCGGCTGCTTTTCCGCTTCCGCCGCAGGCGCCACAGACTTGGCTGGCGGTTTACGAGGCGCTTCGGCGATCGGTGGCTGGTTGGCCAGCGGCTTGAGCGCGGTCGACAGCTGTTCGGCAAGTTTCTGCAACAACACACCCTGGGCCTGAACCTGAGCGGCAGTAGTGCCGGCGTGTTGCTCCTGAAGATGAATGATGCGGTTGTCACGCACCTGACCACGGCGATCGATCAGACGCCATTGCGCATCAAGGATCGCCGGTTGTTTTTCACCCGAGTCCAGGCGCGTGATTGTCAGCAGCACCTGAACATCTGGCGTGAAACCCACGGTCGCGGGCGCCAGCACTACACGCTGGCTATCCAGATGACCGGCGACCTGACGCAGCAGCAACTGATCGATGTCCGAAGACAGACTCCCCGCCCAACGACCGTCGATCGAAGCTTGCAGGCTGCCATCGGGCTGACGCTGCAACAGCGTTTCGCGCTGAAGATAATCAGCAACGGTTACCGGGCCGAGCAATACTGCCATGCCCGCGCTTTGCGCAGGCTGAACCGGACTTCCGCTGTCCAGTTGATACAGCGACACCGGTTGGTGCGTGCTGCAACCCGCCAGCCCCAAAAGGCCAGCGAGCATCAAAATAAAAGGAAGGCGCAGAGCAGTCATCGTCCCATCCAGGTGATCGCCACAAGGCTAATCACAGTGAAAAATACTCAATAAATATGAAGAACGCTCGGCCACGCCGGCGCTTGAAAGGCCATATCATCCGTGAATATGCGCTCCGACTCCAGCGCGAAAGCGTCGATCTACGCGTTAAATCGTAGATCGAGCGCTCTAGCACGCTTAATTGAGGTTTTCGACGAGCAGCGCATCCACCCTCTGGAAGCCACGCGGCAACTTGTTACCCCGACGCCCACGCTCACCCTTGTAGTGTTCGAGGTCGTCCGCTTTCAGTGACAAGGTACGTTTTCCGGCCTGCAGCACCAATGTGGCGCCATCCGGAATCACAGCGATGTCCGTTACATACTCTTCTCGACTGGCCACTCGCTCACCGGAAATCCCGATGATCTTGTTGCCTTTGCCCTTACCTAATTGTGGCAGATCGCTGATCTTGAAGATCAGCAGGCGACCTTCGGTTGTCACCGAAGCCAGCCAGTTCTGTTCACGATCGGCCACCGGACGCGGCAGGATGACCTTGGCGTTGTTCGGCAGGCTCAATAGCGCCTTGCCCGCCTTGTTCTTGGCCTGCAGGTCTTCACCCTTGACCACAAAACCGTAACCGGCATCGGACGCGATGACGTACAGCGCGTCGTCTTCCGGCATCAGCACGCATTCGAAGCTCGCCCCCGGCGGCGGCGTCAGACGGCCTGTCAGCGGCTCGCCTTGGCCACGAGCGGATGGCAACGTATGTGCGGCCACCGAGTAGCTGCGGCCGGTGGAGTCGATAAATACCGCGAATTGATTGGAACGCCCCGCCGCCAAAGCCTTGAATCCATCTCCGGCCTTGTAGGAAAGCCCGGTGGCATCGATGTCGTGCCCCTTGGCGGAACGAATCCAGCCTTTTTCCGACAACACAACGGTGACCTTCTCGTTGGGCAGCAGATCGTGCTCGGTCAGGGCCTTGGCTTCAGTGCGCTCGACGATTGGCGAGCGGCGGTCGTCGCCATAGGTTTCGGCGTCCTTGATCAGCTCGGTGCGCACCAGCTTCTTCAGTTTGGCTTCGCTGCTCAGCAGTGCTTGCAGTTTGGCTTGCTCTTTGAGGAGCTCATCCTGCTCGGCACGCAACTTCATTTCTTCCAGGCGCGCCAACTGACGCAACCGGGTATCAAGGATGTAGTCAGCCTGGATTTCGCTCAGGGCGAAACGCTCGATCAGCGCGGCTTTCGGATGCTCCTCAGTACGAATGATGTGAATCACTTCATCCAGGTTGAGGTAGGCGATCAACAAACCGTCCAACAGGTGCAGGCGACGCTCGACTTTATCGAGACGGAACTGCAGGCGGCGACGAACGGTCTGCACCCGGAATTCCAGCCATTCCACCAGCAATGCACGCAGATTCTTCAGCTGTGGCTTGCCGTCGAGGCCGATGATGTTGACGTTGACCCGGTAGCTGGACTCCAGCTCCGTGCTGGCGAACAGGTGTTGCATCAGCGCATCGTGGTCAAAGTTCTTGCGTGCACCCGGAATAATCACGATCCGGCACGGGTTTTCATGGTCCGACTCGTCACGCAGATCCGCGATTTGCGGGGCTTTGGACGGCTTGGCCTGCATCATCGCCGCGATCTGTTCCAACACCTTGGCACCGGATACCTGATGCGGCAGCGCGGTGACGATGATGTCGCCATCTTCAATGTGGTACACGGCGCGCATGCGCACCGAGCCCTTGCCGGTTTCGTATATTTTCAGCAAATCGGCGCGCGGCGTGATGATTTCCGCTTCGGTCGGGTAGTCCGGACCTTGAATGTGCTCGCAAAGCTGATCGACCGTGGCCTTTGGCTCATCGAGCAAACGCACGCACGCGCTCGCGACTTCTCGCAGGTTGTGCGGCGGTACGTCGGTGGCCATGCCCACGGCGATACCGGTGGTGCCATTGAGCAGGATGTTCGGTAAACGTGCCGGCAACACCAGCGGCTCGTCGAGGGTGCCGTCGAAGTTCGGGCCCCAATCCGCGGTGCCCTGGCCCAGCTCGCTGAGCAGCACTTCGGAGTAACGCGACAGGCGCGCCTCGGTGTATCGCATCGCGGCGAAGGACTTGGGATCGTCCGGCGCACCCCAGTTACCCTGCCCGTCCACCAACGTGTAGCGGTAGCTGAACGGTTGGGCCATCAGCACCATGGCTTCGTAGCAGGCCGAGTCGCCGTGGGGGTGGAATTTACCGAGCACGTCACCGACGGTACGCGCCGATTTCTTGTGCTTGGAGTCGGCGTCCAGCCCCAACTCGCTCATGGCATAAATGATGCGCCGCTGTACTGGCTTCAGGCCGTCGCCGATATGCGGCAAGGCACGGTCCATGATCACGTACATGGAGTAGTTGAGGTAGGCATTTTCGGTGAAGTCAGCCAGCGATCGGCGTTCTACGCCATCTAAGCTGTCTGCAAGGATGTCGCTCATGCGGGCCTCATCGGTTCGTTGTCTGGCGCAGCAGCATGGTGCCACCGCGCTGGGTAAATTCAAGTTTGTTCAGTGCGCTCATGCCGAGCAGCACCTGATCGCAATGCAGGCCGGGCGCCACCAGTGCGCGGACGTCACGCAGCACGATGTCGCCAAGTTGCAGGCGTTCGATACGGGTGCGATAGCCCTGGCTCAGGCCATTGGCCGTGCTCAGGGTCACACCGAAACCTTCTTCCAGATTCAAGCGCTTGGCCAGCTCCGCCGGGATCGCCACGTCGGTCGCCCCAGTGTCGAGCATGAAGTCCACTGGCTGACCGTTGATCTGGCCGCTGACTACAAAATGCCCTTGGGCATTGCCCAACAGTTTCACCTCGATAAAACCGTCGCCCTGCTGCGAATTGACCACCGCGTTGGGATTTTGCTGTCGCTCTTCCCATTGACCAAAAAATCGCGTCGCCAGAAACAGCGCAGCGCACCAGGCCAGCACCATAAAACCCGACCGGCGCGCCTGCCCGGCGTTTGCTGACTCATGGCTTGGCACTCCAGCCACCGTCAGGCGCGGCAAAGCGCCAAATGATCGGACGATCCTCGCCATCGGCGCGGGCACCGTTGTTGTTGTCGATACCGATCCAGGCGCCCTCGGCGTCCACGATCAACGCTTCCGCCAGCCCATAGGCCTGTGGATAACGGCGATGTTCCTGTAATGCCTCGTCCGCAAACGACCAGCAGCGCTCGACCTTGGCCGTCACCGCGTCTCGGCGGCAAATCTGGAACGCGTTGCGCTCAAGGGTAAAAAGCTTGCCGCTGAACAATGCCAGATCGGCAAAATCCCGTGGCATCGCTTTGGCCCCGGGAAATTGTGCAGGCTGCATTTCCTTACCGGCTTCGCTCAGCAACACACAACCGCCATCGCAGTCCCAGACGGTTTGCTTGCGCTTGATCAGCAACAACCCGCGACCCTCACGCTCGGCAGCCAGCCACAACTGGTCACCCGCCGGATTGATCGCCAAACCTTCGAACACCGCATTGAAGTGCAAAAGCAAGCCGCTAGCCCGAGCCTCGCGAACCATGAGCGGCGAAATTTTCAACCACGACGCCGGCCCGGTTGGCGGAATTTGCAGTACAGCCGCGTGAGCTTCGCTGACCACGTAGCGGTTGCCGGCGCTGTCGCAGGTAATACCTTCAAAATCCAGGTCGCCGCCACGGATGAACGATGCCGCCCAGACCCGAACGCGTATACCCCATGGCAAACCGCTGTCGGGCACGGTAGGAACATCGATACCCACTGTTTCAGCGTGCCAGACGCCGTCGCCGGTTTCGAGGCGATAGATCTGGTCGTCGTCGCGGTCGGAAACTGTCCACAGCTCCTTGCCACACTGGGCCAGCCCGGACAGGTTGCCGCCGCGCATACCGTCGACAGCATGTTCGGACAACAGGCGCAGCTGTGGTGTCGGCTCGGCAGACACCGTGATCGAGGTCAGCAGCAACGTACACGCCAGGGCAAAGCCCAGACGCATCAGCCCAGAACCTCGGCCAGGTTGCCCTTGGACTCCAGCCAGGTTTTGCGGTCGCCAGCACGTTTTTTCGCCAGCAGCATGTCCATCATTTCCGAAGTCGCTTCGAAATCTTCCAGCGTCAGTTGCACCAAACGCCGAGTGTTCGGGTCCATGGTGGTTTCGCGCAGCTGCGGCGGGTTCATTTCACCCAGGCCTTTGAATCGGGTGACCTGCGGCTTGCCGCGTTTTTTCTCGGCCACCAGGCGATCGAGAATCCCGTCGCGCTCGGCTTCGTCCAGGGCGTAGTAGATTTCTTTGCCCAGGTCGATACGGTACAGCGGCGGCATGGCGACATAGACGTGACCTGCGTCCACCAACGGGCGGAAATGCTGGACGAACAACGCACACAGCAGCGTGGCAATGTGCAGGCCGTCGGAGTCGGCGTCGGCGAGGATGCAGATCTTGCCGTAGCGCAGCTGGCTCATGTCCGCGGCGCCCGGATCGACACCGATGGCCACGGCGATGTTGTGCACCTCCTGGCTGGCCAGCACTTCGCTGCCGTCGACTTCCCAGGTGTTGAGAATCTTGCCGCGCAACGGCAGGATCGCCTGGAACTCTTTATCCCGCGCCTGCTTGGCCGAACCACCGGCGGAATCACCTTCCACCAGGAACAGCTCGGAACGCATCGGATCCTGTCCGGCGCAATCGGCGAGTTTGCCCGGCAACGCCGGCCCCTGGGTAATGCGTTTGCGCTCGACCTTCTTGCTGGCCTTCAGACGACGGCCGGCGTTATTGATCGCCAGTTCGGCCAGCAGCAGGCCGGTTTCCGGGTGGGCGTTGAGCCACAGGCTGAAAGCGTCCTTGACCACACCGGAAACGAACGCCGCCGCTTCGCGGGACGATAGACGCTCTTTGGTCTGACCGGAAAATTGTGGTTCCTGCATCTTCATCGACAGCACGAAAGCGACGCGCTCCCAGACGTCTTCCGGAGCCAGCTTCACACCGCGCGGCAACAGGCTGCGGAATTCGCAGAACTCGCGCATTGCGTCGAGCAAGCCCTGACGCAGGCCGTTGACGTGAGTGCCGCCCTGGGCGGTGGGGATCAGGTTGACGTAGCTTTCCTGAACTGCGTCGCCACCTTCCGGCAGCCACAGCAGCGCCCAGTCCACGGCTTCCTTGTTACCGGCCAGGCTGCCGCAGAACGGTTCGTCCGGCAGGCGTTCGAACTCACTGACTGCGTCGACCAGGTAAGAACGCAGGCCGTCTTCGTAGTGCCATTCGACTTTCTCGCCGGTAGCCTTGTCTTCAAACTGACCAGCAGCCCTGGGCACAGCACGGCCTTGGCCTTGAGCACGTGTTTGAGGCGGCTGATAGAGAATTTTGGTGAATCGAAGTATTTCGGATCCGGGGCAAAGAACACGCTGGTGCCGGTGTTGCGCTTGCCGACGGTGCCGATGATTTCCAGCTCGCTCGACTTGTAGCCGTCAGCGAAGCTCATCTGGTATTCGTTGCCGTCACGTTTTACGCGCACCCGGACTTCAGTCGACAAGGCGTTGACCACCGAAATACCAACGCCGTGCAGACCGCCGGAGAACTGGTAGTTCTTGTTGGAAAACTTGCCACCCGCATGAAGCTTGGTAAGGATCAGTTCGACGCCCGACACGCCTTCTTCCGGGTGAATGTCCACCGGCATGCCACGGCCGTCATCGCTGACTTCCAGCGAGTGATCGGCGTGCAGGATGACTTGCACCGATTTGGCATGCCCTGCCAAGGCTTCGTCGACGCTGTTGTCGATGACTTCCTGGGCGAGGTGGTTTGGTCGACTTGTGTCGGTGTACATGCCGGGGCGCTTGCGCACCGGGTCGAGGCCCGAGAGGACTTCGATGGCGTCGGCGTTATAAGAGCTAGCGCTGGGAGTGGCCATGGGGTCTCGTCGTCCTTCAGTGAAAAGCTGTTCAGTGAAAAAAATTCAGTACAACAAGGGCATGTCTGCCGTGAAAATCAAAGCGCTGTGAAATCAATGCCCTGATACAAATCCGCGCCTATGCCGGCAAAACTCAACATGGCCGGAAGCTGTGCGGCAAATCCCTGGAAACTATGGTCGCCGCCTGCCTGGATACGCAAGGCGCAGGCCCGGTAATACTGTTGGGCAAGGCGATAGTCCAGCGTTTCGTCCCCGGTCTGCAACCACACCTGATAGCGATAGGGGTCCTGCGGTGCCGGCACTTCCAGCTCGGCCAGGGCCGTCACGTGGTCGTGGGTCAGTTCCCAGGCCTCATCGGTGTACAGGTTTTTCTGTGTTCCCAGAAATCCGTCGAACATCCGGTGCGGACTGACGGCAGGATTGATCAACAGGGCTTTCAGGCCATGGCGCTCGGCCAGGTGAGTCGCATAGTAGCCGCCGAGCGAGCTGCCGACCAGCAATGGCCGACCGAGCTCGGCAATCGCCTGTTCCAGCTGACCGATGGCCTCACGGGGATGGTGATGCAAAGCGGGCACGCGCAAATGATCGCTCAAGCCCAGCCGCTCCATCACTTCGCTCAACAGAGTGGCCTTATGTGATGCAGGCGCGCTGTTGAAACCGTGGATATAAAGGATCGAGCCGGACATTTGAACTCCCTGTGCGTCGGGTAAAGAAGACGGAGTTTACAGGGTGTCGGGGGAATCGGGGATATCCGCGAAATTCATGTCGCCTGTACGGACGCCTTCGCGAGCAAGCCCGCTCCCACAGTCAACCGAGTTCCTTCAGATGGAATGCGGTCGAATGTGGGAGCGGGCTTGCTCGCGAAGGCCGCAACTCAGTCTTTCAGTAACCGTTGGAGCCATAATCGACTTGGAAGTCGAAGCCGGTGACGCGCTCCACGCCGGTTTCCAGCCGCCCGTCCGGCAGCAACCGCAACCAGCGATACCCCGGCGCCTGCTCGCTGACCTTGAAATCTTCGCTCCCCGGCTCGAACTGAATGCAGGTCGACGGCGAAGCGATGAGACGTACATCGCCACGCATTTGATCAATTTCCTGATGCACATGTCCCAGAGCACAGCGCGCACCTGCGGAAAACGCTCCAGCACCGCAAACAACGCTTCGGGATTACGCAACCCGATTGGCTCCATCCACGCACAACGATAGACACCGGATGGTGGTGCAAGCACACCAGATGATGCCGCTGCGGCGCCTCGCTCAACGAGCGGGCCAGCAACTGCAACTGTTCATCCTGCAAATATCCGGGCACCGAGCCCGCAACCGCTGAATCAAGCAGCGTGACTCGCCAGTTGCCGATATCCACCACCGGCTCAAGCAAAGCACTCTGCACCGCGGCCTTGGCCATGATCTGTGGCTCGTCGTGATTACCGGGAATCCAGCGCGTCGGCGCATCAAGCGGCCGGGTTAAATCGCGAAATAGTTGATAGGACTCCAGCGTGCCGTCCTGGGACAGATCACCGGTGGCCAGGATCAGATCGATCTGCGGTTGCTGCGCCCGCACCAGCTCGATGACTTTTTGCAGACTTTCGCGGGTATTCATGCCCAGCAGCGTGCCTTGCGCCTCGGCAAACAGGTGACTGTCGGAGAGTTGCACCAGCAACGCCGGTTCGGCGGTGGACAATGTAGATACGCTCGGCAAGGTGTTCTCCCAGGGCGCGACACGGGATGGGGTCAGTGGCGCAATTATGCTGGGGGACGCTCGAAAGGGGAAACCTGCGAACCTGACGCAGTTCACAACTGCGGCTCAAGTTAGCGTACGACTTCGTACTCATGCCCCAAAGCCAGGCAATGGCTCAGCCACTCCCCAGAAACATATTCAGCTGGGCCTTTCATCAGGCTGGTGCATCGAGGCATTCGGGTAAGGATAGATGCCGCGAAAACGTCGCGCATGCTCGGCACTGACCACTTCGGCCATGCAGGCGTCGTGATAGACCTGGACTTCCAGTTGTGGCACAGGCAGCCAAGGCAGGCTGTGTTCCTGGCGCACTTGCAGGGTCGTGGTGTACGGGCAGACTTGCAGCACCTCCAGCGCCAGCACACCGAGCATCTGGTCGCCATGGGTCACGGCGATGCGCCGTGCCGCCGGCTCGCTGCGCATGTCCGGCAGCAGTCGCATCAGGCGCGCATAATTCGCCTCACAGGACGCTTGCAGCCCGACCAGGTCTACCCGATAGCGATCGCGCAACTTGTTTACGACCATAACCCCCTCACTTCAACGCGGTTCAAAGCCAGCCATTGCAAGGCAATGATGGTGGCCGCATTGGAAATTCGTCCATCGCGTACGGCTTGCAGGGCATCTTCAAAGGCCCACACCGTGACGCGGATATCTTCTGCTTCTTCCTCCAGCCCATGCAGGCCGCCGACCCCGGTTGTCTCGCAACGCCCCAGGAACAAATGCACGAATTCATTGCTGCCGCCCGGCGATGGAAAATATTTGATCATCGGCCACAGCGCCCCGAATACAAGCCCAGCTTCCTCCTGCCCTTCGCGGTGAGCAACTTCTTCCGGCACTTCTTCCTTGTCGATCAGACCAGCGACCAGTTCGATCAGCCACGGATTGTCGGTCTTGCCCACGGCGCCGACGCGAAACTGCTCGATCAGTACCACTTCGTCGCGCTGTGCATCGTAAGGCAGCACGCATACCGCATCGTGGCGAACGAACACTTCACGATGGATTTCACGACTCATGCCCCGGCGAACAATTCGTGACGCAAGTGCACGCGATCGAGCTTGTAGAAGCCCTCGAAGCACTTTTCGCGCCGAACGATATCTACGGCGGTCGGAATGGCGTTGGCGAAATCAGTCATGACAATCCTCGTGTCTACAACGAGGCTCCAGCCTCGACTTCGCGCCATCCTAACGCGCCCGTGATATTTGTTGCAGCCCCCTTTCCCGTCAGCGGGATAGACGGTGAGGGCGAAACCCACTCTAATTAGCTTAGTGGCGAACTGACTGCGCCGTTGATAGTCGAAGCGGTAACTTTTTGCCTTTCCCTGTTTTATGAAGGACACCCATGTCGCTTTTTAAAATTGCCTCCGTGGCCGCTATTGCCCTTACCCTGGGCGCCTGCCAGAGCCTGTTCCAGCCCAACTATCGAGCGCCGCTGGAAACCACGCGCGATGCCACCGAGCAGCTCAAGCCAGACTGCAAGGAACAGGACTGTCCGCTGGTGAACATAGACACCGTGCACTTCCCCACCGAGCCTGCGCTTGACGGCATCATCGAAAATCGCCTGCTGCAAATGACCCATACCTCGCCCGATGCCCAGGTCGCACCGACACTGGCGGCCTATCGCGAACAGTTTTTGCGCACCGCCGGACCGCGCAACAGCAGTTATCTGCAAGCGAAAGTACGCGAGCAGCATGACGGATTGGTGATCATCGAGTTGTCCAGCTACCTGGACACTGGCGGTGCCCATGGCACGCCGGGTCGAGGCTTCATTAACTATTCACGCCAGCAACATAAAGTGCTGACGTTGTCGGACATGCTGGTGCCGGGGCAGGAAGAGGCTTTCTGGAAAGCGGCGCAAGTGGCGCACAACAGCTGGCTGATCAGCACCAAGCTCGATCAGGAACCGGAGTTCGTCAAGAGCTGGCCGTTCCAGAAAACCCAGAACGTGGCGCTGACCTACGGCGGGGTGATCCTCAAGTACGACACCAGCAGCATCGCGCCTTACGCGCTGGGCCATGTCGAACTGAAGATCCCCTACCCTCGCCTGAACGGCATCCTCAAGCCCGAGCTGTTTCCCGGCCGTAACTGAAGGCAGCACCCAGCACAAGCTGCATCAGCCCTGCCAGGATCAGTGCCGGCAGGGTTGCGCCGATATCCGGATACAGGTTGGCCAGCAGATGATACGTGCTGATCCCACCCAGCCAGGCGAGCAGCGCCGGCCAGCGCAACGCGGCTGACGCCACCTGGCCACTGCGCTTGCGCAGAATGAAGTGATCCACCAGCACCACGCCGAACAGCGGCGCGAATACCGAACCGATCAGCAACAGGAAGTTCTGGTACTGGGCCAAAGGCGCCAGCAAGGCGATCAAGGTGCAGACCACACCGATGGCCAACGCCAGGTGCTCGACCTTCAAGCGCAACAGAATCCCGCTGGACACCGCCGCCGAGTGAATATCGGCGAAGGCGTTTTCCGACTCATCCAGCAGAATCAGCAGCAGCGGAATCCCCAGGCCAGCTCCGGCCAGCGCCAACAGCAAGGCATTGACTTCACCGCTCGGCGCGAACGCCAATGTGTAGGCCACGCCCAGGCTCATCAGCCAGAAATTACCGATAAAGAAGCCGATCGCGGTGCCACCGAAGACGTTCTTCGCGCGTTTGCCAAAACGTGAGTAGTCGGCAATCAGCGGCAACCACGACAGCGGCATGGCAATGGCGATGTCGAAGCCCACGGCGAATGGCATCGAACCGTCACCGGCCTGTGCCCACAAGGCCGCCAGGTCAGCCTTGGCGAACAGGTTCCAGGTCAGCCAGATGCATGCAGCCAGCAGCAGCCAAATGCCCCACTTGCGCAGGATCTGCCGCACGAAGGTCAACGGCCCACTCACCGCCAGCAAGGTCGCCAGTGCGCCGAAAATAGCGTCCACAGCACTGGATTGGACAGCAGGCTGCCTTCGCTGAAAGCGCGCGCGCCCAACAGGCTGGCCGCATCACGCATGACGATGATTTCGAACGAGCCCCAACCGATCAGTTGTAGCAGGTTCAGCACCGCCGGCAGGCTCGCACCACGCTTGCCGAGGCTGAGCTTGAGCGCAGCCATCGACGAAAGGCCAGTGTCGCTGCCGATCACGCCGACCGCAGCCAGCAACAGCACGCCGACCAGCGTGCCGAGGAATATCGCCAGCAACGAGCCGGACAGCCCTAGACCCGGCGCGAGCAAGGCGCCGGTCTGCAAGACCATCAGGCCGATGCCGAGGGAGAACCACAGGGAAACAGATCGCGGCCGCCGAACACACGTTTGTCGATCGGCACCGCGATATCGGGGGAGTAAGTGCTGGGTTGAATGCTCACGGGGTGTTATCTCAGAGGGACATTTGTTGTTGTAACCGCTATCTGTAGGAGCGAGGCTTGCCCGCGAAGGCGGTGTGTCAGGCAAACCGCCTTCGCGGGCAAGCCTCGCTCCTACAAGAGCAGCGCCAGAGCGGCGCAGCGGGTCAGATCAAACTTTCTGGTAAAGCTGACTGCCTTCCTGCTTGAAGCGCTCGGCCTGTTCGGCCATGCCTTGGGCGACATCCACGTCGACCGCTTCGATCCGTTGGTTGGCCGCGTATTCACGGACTTCCTGGGTGATTTTCATCGAGCAGAATTTGGGCCCGCACATGGAACAGAAGTGCGCGACCTTGGCCGAATCCTTCGGCAGGGTTTCATCGTGATACGAACGAGCAGTGTCCGGATCAAGGCCCAGGTTGAACTGGTCTTCCCAACGGAATTCGAAGCGCGCCTTGCTCAATGCATTGTCGCGGATTTGCGCACCAGGATGCCCTTTGGCCAGATCGGCGGCATGCGCGGCGATCTTGTAGGTGATGATCCCTGTCTTCACGTCATCCTTGTTCGGCAGGCCCAAGTGCTCCTTCGGCGTCACGTAGCAGAGCATGGCGCAGCCGAACCAGCCGATCATCGCCGCACCGATGCCGGAGGTAATGTGGTCGTAGCCCGGCGCGATGTCGGTGGTCAGCGGGCCGAGGGTGTAGAACGGCGCCTCGTCGCAGCATTCCAACTGCTTGTCCATGTTCTCCTTGATCAACTGCATCGGCACATGGCCAGGGCCTTCGATCATGCACTGCACGTCGTGTTTCCAGGCAATCTTGGTCAGCTCACCCAGGGTTTCCAGCTCGCCGAACTGCGCTTCGTCGTTGGCGTCTGCAATCGAACCCGGACGCAGGCCATCCCCAGCGAGAAGCTGACGTCGTAGGCCTTCATGATTTCGCAGATGTCTTCAAAATGGGTGTAGAGGAAGTTCTCTTTGTGGTGCGCCAGGCACCACTTGGCCATGATCGAACCGCCACGGGAAACGATGCCGGTCACGCGCTTGGCGGTCATCGGCACGTAGCGCAGCAGTACACCGGCGTGGATGGTGAAGTAGTCGACGCCCTGCTCGGCCTGCTCGATCAACGTGTCGCGGAACAGCTCCCAGGTCAGGTCCTCGGCGACGCCGCCGACTTTTTCCAGGGCCTGATAGATCGGCACGGTCCCGATCGGTACTGGCGAGTTGCGGATGATCCACTCGCGGGTTTCGTGAATGTGTTTGCCGGTGGACAGGTCCATGACCGTGTCCGAACCCCAGCGAATGCCCCAGGTCAGTTTCGCCACTTCTTCTTCGATGGACGAACCCAGGGCGCTGTTGCCGATGTTGCCGTTGATCTTCACCAGGAAGTTACGGCCGATGATCATCGGTTCCAGTTCGGTGTGGTTGATGTTGGCCGGAATGATCGCGCGACCACGGGCGATCTCGTCACGGACGAATTCAGGGGTGATGACTTTCGGCACGCTGGCGCCAAAGCTGTGGCCGGCGTGTTGCTGATCCAGCAGGCCGGCGGCACGGGCCACTTCCAGCTTCATGTTTTCGCGGATGGCGACGTATTCCATCTCGGCGGTAATGATGCCTTGGCGGGCGTAGTGCATCTGGCTGACGTTGGCGCCCGGCTTGGCACGGCGCGGGTTGTTGACGTGAGCGAAGCGCAGCTTGGTCAACTCTGGATCGGCGAGGCGTTCCTGGCCGAAGTTCGAACTCAGGCCGCTCAGGCGTTCGGTGTCGCCACGGGATTCGATCCACGGTGAGCGCACATCGGCCAGGCCTTTGCGCACGTCGATGGTGACGTTGGGGTCGGTGTACGGGCCCGAGGTGTCGTACACAACCACCGGCGCGTTGACTTCGCCACCGAAGTCGGTCGGCGTCACATCGAGGCTGATTTCGCGCATCGGCACGAGGATGTCGGGGCGTGTGCCCTGAACATAGATTTTTTGCGAGCGGGTAAAAGGCTGAACCGATTGCTGATCGACCTTGGCCGAGTCACTCAGGTTGGTAGCTATTTTTGCTTTTGTAGTCATCACGGGCTCTCCAGACAGCATCCAGGCAGTGGAATTTTGTCGGAGTGAACCTGTAACGAATGGACGCACGTGAACTGGGAAAACCAGCTGTGCTGTGCTCAGTGCTCGAGGGGTGTTCGATTGTCGAACAACATCCCGGACGAAGCACAAGAGGACTCGCCGGGTGACGAGAAATCTTGTTCCCTACGCAGGCGCTAACCTGATCAGGTTCAACGGGATCCGAAATTATTCGATCTCAGCCTCACAGCAAGGCACCCCGACAAGAACGTGGCCAGTCTAGACACAACTGGCAAAGAACGCCAACACCACGATAAACACCGTGATGAATGGCGCATTTACAGGATTGTTGCCGAACGAGCGCGCAACTACACTCGCAACGGCCACGCTGCGCATTGACGCTGAATGTGCCGCGCCGTAGCCTTGGCGCTCAAATTATCAGTGTAATTTTCTAGGGATCGCCTCATGCTGCGCAAACTCTCACTGGCCGTTGCCGTGTCTTGTGCGTCCAATGGAATGGCCTGGGCAGCAGAAGCGCCCGTATCGACCAAAACTGACCTGGTCAGCGTCTATCAGGAAGCGGTCGACAACAACGCCGACCTCGCCGCCGCCGTCGCCCAATATGGTGCGCAGAAAGAAGTCGTGCCCCAGGCCCGCGCCGGATTGCTGCCCAATTTGTCGGGCGGTGCTAATGTCACCAGCGTGCGCACAGCGATCGACCAGCCTTCGGCCACCGCAAACCGCGATGCCCACTCCTATCAAGCCACCCTGGCGCAACCGCTGTTCCGTGCCGATCGCTGGTTCCAGTTCCAGGCTGCCAAGGACGTGAACGAACAGGCCGCCCTGCAACTTTCTGCGACCGAGCAAAACCTGATCCTGCAAACCGCCGACAGCTACTTCAACGTGCTGCGCAGCCAGGACAACCTGGCCTCGACCAAGGCTGAAGAAGCCGCATTCAAGCGCCAGCTCGACCAGTCCAACGAGCGCTTTGATGTAGGCCTCTCGGACAAGACCGACGTACTGAACTCGCAAGCCAGCTACGACACCGCTCGGGCCAACCGCATCGTCGCGCAGCGTCAGGTGGATGACGCCTTCGAGGCCCTGGTCACCCTGACCAACCGGGAGTACAAGTCGATTCAAGGCATCAGCCATAACTTGCCGATCCTGCCGCCGGCGCCGAACGACGCCAAGGCCTGGGTCGAAACGGCGGCCAGACAGAACCTCAATCTGTTGGCCAGCAACTACGCCGTCAGTGCCGCCGAGCAAACCCTCAAGCAGCGCAAGGCTGGCCATGCACCGACTATCGATGCCGTAGCGAAATACGAGAAAGGCGACAACGATGCACTGGGCTTCAGCAACCCGAATGGATTCCCCCAACCATACGGTGGAAACGTCGAGCAGACGTCGGTAGGGCTGCAACTGAACATTCCGATCTACAGCGGCGGCCTGATCAACTCCCAGGTGCGTCAGTCGTACGCCCAACTGGACCAGACCGAGCAGCAACGTGAATCCCTGCGTCGCTCAATCGTGGAAAACACCCGCGACCTGCACCGCGCGGTGAACACCGATGTCGAGCAGGTTCAGGCGCGCAAACAATCGATCATCTCCAACCAGAGCGCGGTTGAAGCGACCGAAATTGGCTATCAGGTGGGGACGCGAAACATCGTCGACGTGCTGGATGCGCAGCGCTCGCTGTACACCTCGGTGCGCGACTACAACAACACCCGCTACGACTACATCCTCGACAACCTGCGCTTGAAACAACAGGCCGGCACGTTGAATCCGGGGGACTTGCAGGACCTGGCACGCTGGCTCAAGCCCGACTACAACCCGGACAAAGACTTCCTGCCGCCGGATCTGGCCAAGGCTGCGGCTGAACAGCTCAAAGCCCGGCCCTGAGATCCTGTAGGAGCGAGGCTTGCCCGCGAAGAACGATGACTCGGTACCACAGACAACCGCGTCATCGTTCTTCGCGGGCAAGTCGGATCGCCGCACCGCTCGCTTCTACGGGACTTGTGTACGGCAAATCTTCACCGGTCGATCAACCGCCCCAACCCATCCAGCAATCGCTGCAACGCACCCTGATTGGTGCGCATTACCTTCAGCCCTGCCTGCGCCATGCGCTGCGCATCCCGCGGCAATTCGAACAGGCGCTGCACCGCCAAGGCCAAGCCTTCGGCATCCTCCACTTCCTGCAACGCCCCGGCGCTGCGCAATTGCGCGGCAATTTCGAGGAAGTTGAACAAGTGCGGACCACTGAGCACCGGTTTGGCCAGCGCCGCCGGCTCAAGCAGGTTATGTCCGCCATTGGGCACCAGGCTGCCGCCAACGAACGCGCTGTCGGCCAGGGCATAGAGAAACAGCAGCTCGCCCATGGTATCGCCCAGCAGCACTGAAGTGGCGGCGGTGACCGACTCGCCACTGGAGCGACGGACCGTGGCAAACCCCTGCTGCCGGCACAACTCGAACACCGGATTGAAGCGCTCTGGATGACGCGGCACCAGGATCAGCAACGCATCGGGATGGCCCGCCAGCAACTGACGATGCGCCGCCAGCACCACCTCGTCTTCGCCCTCGTGAGTACTGGCGGCGATCCACACCGGACGCTCCTGCGCCTGCCATTGCCCGCGCAACTCGGCGGCACGCTGCAACAGCTGCGGGTCGATGGTCAGGTCGAACTTGATCGAACCGGTGACTTCGACGGTTTCAGTACGCGCGCCCAAGTCACGGAAGCGCCGGGCCTCGGTTTCGGTCTGCACCGCAAACAGGCTCATTTCGGCGAGCATCGGCCCGGTCAGTTTGCCGAAGCGGCCATAGCCTTTGGCCGAGCGTTCAGACAATCGCGCATTGGCCAGGGCCACGGGAATCCCGCGCTTGGCGCATTGGTGGATATGGTTGGGCCACAGTTCGGTTTCCATGATCACCGCCAGTCTTGGCCGGACTCGATCGAGAAAACGCTTGGCCGCACACGGCAGGTCATAAGGCAGATAGCAGTGCTGGATACGCGGCTCATTGGCGAACAACGCCTGAATGCGCTCCGAACCGGTCGGGGTCATGCAGGTCACGGTGATCGCAAGCGTTGGATAACGTTGCAGCAAGGCGCGGATCATCGGTGCAGCGGCAATGCTTTCGCCTACCGACACCGCGTGAACCCAGATACCACCGGGCTTCATCGTCGGCATCCCGTAGGAGAAACGCTCGCCGATGCGTTTGGCATAAGCCGGCGCCTTGCGCGCCCGCAGCCACAGCCGAATTGCCACCAATGGCAGCCCCAGATAAAACAGCGCGGTGTAGAGAGTTCTATTCATGGCGGCGGAGTTTATCGGTTTTTTCGCCAATCGCCTGCAGATGCACGGCAAAACGTTCCGCCAGCCAGCGCGCCGCTGGCCCCAACGGCTCATCGCGACGCCAGACCAGCTCCACCACCAATGCGGGCGGTGTCCATTCGCTGCTCAGTTCAACCATCTGGCCGTGATAGGTCGGGTACTGCACCACATGACGTGGCAGCCATGCCCAACCGAGACCGCGCACCAACCATTCCGCCATCACGTAAAAACTGTCAGCCCGCCAGACCTGCGGACTGGCCGGCTCGCTGCCGGGGTAGACACTGGACTGGGTCGACATCAGCAGTTGACGATGCTGAGCCAGTTGCTGGCAATCGACCTGTGTCTGCTTCGCCAACGGATGGTCCACACCACACACCGTGACCATTTCCACACTGCCGAGCACTCGCCTCTCCAGCGCTTCGGGGATCTGGTCGTGAAAGAACAGCAAGCCCAGATCGGCACGACGCTCCACCAGTTTGCGGGCGACTTCGCCTTGGGCGGCGCTGGTCAATTGCACCTCAAGACTGGGAAAGCGCTCGGCCAATGCCTCGAAGCTCTCGATGATCGGTTGATAAGGCATTGCCTCGTCCTGGGCCAGACGTAGGCGAGCCTCCTGCCCGCGCATCATCGCCAGCGCCCGGCCATTGAGGCGCTCACACTGACGCAGCACTTCCCGCGCCTCATCCAGCAAGGCATTGCCGGCCTCGGTGAGTTTCGGCTGACGTCCACTGCTGCGGTCGAACAGACTCACACCCAGATCTTCCTCCAGCAGCGCGATCGCACTGCTGACCGCCGACTGCGCCTTGCGCTGGTCCCGTGCCACGGCTGAAAACGAACGTTGCTCCGCTACGCTGACAAACAGGCGCAGCTGCTCCAGATTCCATTGCATGTTCATGGCTCAACCCATCTTTCTGGCAGATAGGTAATGACTTTACCGCATCTGAGGAATATCTAGAATGCCGACCCAAGAGAGCAACACTTCACACGAGGATTGACCCATGACCGCTTACTACTACCTGGCCATTGCCATCTGCGCCGAAGTGATTGCCACTGTTTCGATGAAAGCAGTCAAAGGCTTCAGCACCCCGCTGCCACTGCTGTTGGTGATCGTCGGTTACGGCATCGCCTTCTGGATGCTGACCCTGGTGGTGCGCAGCGTGCCGGTGGGCGTGGCTTACGCAGTTTGGGCCGGCATGGGCATCGTGATGGTCAGCGTCGCGGCGCTTTTTATCTACGGGCAGAAGCTGGATGTGCCAGCAATGATGGGGATGGCGCTCATCGTTCTGGGCGTCGTTGTCATCCAGCTCTTCTCCAAAACCGCGGGGCACTGACCCAGCCCTGTAGCAGCTGCCGAAGGCTGCGTCCGGCTGCGAAGCAGTCGTCAAACCCGACGACGTGATTCTTCAGACAGACCGCAGACGAGGACTTCGTCCTCGGACGCAGCCTTCGGCAGCTGCTACATGGCGCTCGGCATGAATCTGTATACTGCGCCCTCGTCTTGAACACTGAGGTCGCCGCATGCCATCCGTTATTTCCACCGACGTTCTGATTGTCGGCGCTGGTGTCGCCGGCCTCTGGCTAAATGCGCGCCTGCGCCGCCAGGGTTTTTCGACCGTGCTGGTGGAGAGCGCCAGCCTCGGCGGCGGACAGAGCGTGAAGTCCCAAGGCATCATCCACGGTGGCGCCAAATACGCGCTGCATGGCGCCCTGACCGGTGCCTCGGAAGCCATCGCGGACATGCCGCGGCGCTGGCGTGAAGCCTTGGCCGGTGACGGTGAGTTGGACCTGTCCGGCGTGCGCCTGTTGTCCGAAGCCCATTACCTTTGGTCCCCCGGCACGATTGCCGGCAACCTCACCAGTTTCTTCGCCAGCAAAGCCGTGCGCGGACGCGTCGATCAGGTCAAGGGCGATCAACTGCCACCCGCCCTGCAAGACAAACGCTTCAAGGGCAAGGTCTATCGCCTGGCGGAACTGGTGATCGACGTGCCGAGCCTGATCCAGCGCCTGGCCGACCTGGCGGGTGACGGCTTGCTCGCCGGTCAGAAGATCGAACCGCTGCTGGAGGGCGGCGTGCTGGTGGGCCTGAAGGTGGACGAGCGCGAGATCCGCGCTCAACGCATCGTCTTGAGCGCCGGCGCCGGAACGGCGGCACTGCTCGAGGCGCTGGGCTTGAGCCAGCCAGCCATGCAACGTCGGCCGTTGCACATGATCATCGCCAAAGGCCCGAACCTCAAACCGCTGTACGCCCACTGCCTGGGCGGCGGCACCAAACCGCGCATTACCGTGACCACCCACCCGGCCGCCGACGGCCAGTGGGTCTGGTACCTGGGCGGCGATATCGCCGAGACCGAGGGCGTGGCCCGTGAGCCCGCCGAACAAATCGCCACCGCACAGAAAGAACTCGGGCAGTTGCTGCCCTGGATCGACCTGAGCACCGCGCAATGGGCGACCTTGCGCGTGGATCGCGCCGAGCCGCTGCAAACGGGGCTGACCCGCCCCGACAACGCATTCATTGCCGAGGAAGGTCGACTGCTGGTGGGCTGGCCAACCAAACTGGCACTGGCGCCGGACTTCGCCGACCGGGTTATCGCAAACCTCGAACGCGACGGAATTCAACCAGGCCCGGCAACCGAGTTGCCGCCCCTGCCAAAACCGCCGATGGGCGTCCCGGCCTGGGAGCAACTGCTGCCATGAGCCAACCCACCCTGCACGATCTGCACCGCTCCTTGGGCAGCACCGGCCTGCTGGTATCGCCCCTGGGCCTGGGCACGGTAAAACTCGGCCGCGATCAAGGGGTGAAATACCCCAACGGCTTTCAGATCCCTGACGATGACGAAGCGCGCATGCTGCTCAAACTCACGCGAGACCTGGGCATCAATCTGATCGACACAGCTCCGGCCTATGGTCGCAGCGAAGAGCGCCTCGGACCGTTGTTGCGTGGGCAGCGTCAGGATTGGGTGATTGTCAGCAAGGTCGGTGAAGAGTTTGCCGACGGTCAGTCCCGCCACGATTTCACGGCCGCGCACACCCGACTGTCAGTGGAACGAAGCCTGCAACGCCTGGAGACGGATTTTCTCGATCTGGTGCTGGTGCACTCCGATGGCAACGATCTGGCGATCCTCAACGACTGCGAAGTCTACGAAACCCTCGCCGCACTCAAGGCCGAAGGCAAGATTCGCGGGTTCGGTTTTTCCGGCAAAACCGTCGAGGGCGGTTTGAAGGCGCTGGAGCAGGGCGATTGCGCGATGGTCACCTACAATCTGAACGAACAGACCGAAAAGCCCGTCATTGACTATGCTGCTGCTCACGGCAAAGCCATTCTGGTGAAAAAAGCCCTCGCCAGCGGTCACGTGTGCTTGAGTCCGGGGGTGGATCCGGTGCGCGCCAGTTTCGAGCTGTTGTTCGAACATCCCGGTGTTGCCAGTGCTATTGTCGGGACCATCAATCCGCTGCACCTCGCCCACAACGTCGCGACCGTAGCCCAGGTCCTACGTAGCAACTGATGCCGCCTCACGCGGCCTTAAGCAGGAGCCGACATGCCGCGTACGCTCATAAGAAAGAACCCGAGCAACTTCAAGACCCTGCCGTTATTCGTCGAAGCGACTCCCGAAGGCCTGAGTTATCAGAGCGTCGGGAGGCCACTCAATTTCACCCAGATCCTGCAACGTCGCCGCCCGGTGGCGGTCGGCGACAGCGAGCGGTTTGCCCTTGAGCTGGCCAACCTCGGGGTATCGGTGCGCCTGACGCTGCATTGGCAGAATCGCGATTACTGGGTGTTGGTTCGGCAACATCGGCAGGACCGTGGCGATGTGGTGCTCAAGTTGATTTCCGGATACGTGCCAGCCCATGAACTGAACCTGCCCCTGCATACGGCGATTCAGGAGATTGCCGAGGAATGCCTGCTGGAAACTCCCGAAGGCTGGCTCGGCGGCCGCTTCAACGAAACCTGGCTGCCAGCACCCTACTCGTCGGCCCTGCATTACCGCGAAGCCCTGCCCTTTCGCCTGACGCCACTGTCCGGTTCGGCACGACCTGTGCGCTGCGCCAACCTGCCGTTGATCGAACGGCCACGAGCCTATGTGCACTTGCCGACGGCATCACTGCAGTTGATCTACGATTTGCGCCTGGACGTGCCCAAGGAAGCAAAATCCCTGAGCCTGTTCCATGTCGATGAGCGACTGGAGGGCGATCAACTGGTGGCCCGTCTGGATCGCAAGCGTCCGGATCTGTACCTGATGCCTTTGCAGGACGGCCGACCTGTGGCCGAGCTCTACACCTTGAAAAAAGATCAACTGTACCCGGCGAGTACGCGCGGGTTATTCCTGGCCGAAAGCTTTGCCCGGCAAGAGGGCTGGCTGGTGAAGGATGAGCGGATTCGCTGGAAGGATTGGGTAAGGCAACAGGGTTTGACGCCACCCGCGAAGAATTCGGGTTTGGCGCTGTTACGAGGGAAGGCAAAACAGCTGCTGAAGAAGATGGTGCCGCGTAAAAAAGTCAGCTCCTAAAACCTGCTGGGAAATGATCGTTCCCACGCTCTGCGTGGGAATGCAGCCCGGGACGCTCCGCGTCCCTTCAAGAGCCGAACGCAGAGCGTCCGCTGAGGCGTTCCCACGCGGAGCATGGGAACGATCATCGCAGGCTACGCCAGCTCCTACGACTTGCGGATTTTCTCGACGATCGCGGTAGTGGAACTGTTTTCCACCAACCCCAGCACTTTCACCGTCCCGCCGTAAGCGGTCACGATGTCCGCGCCAACCACTTGGTCGATACCATAGTCCCCACCTTTGACCAGCACGTCCGGCTTGACCTCGCGCAGCAGGTTTTCCGGGGTGCCTTCCGGGAAGCTGATCACCCAGTCCACTGCACCCAGACCTGCCAGCACGGCCATGCGCCGGTCGACACTGTTGATCGGCCGACCCGGCCCTTTCAAGCGGCTGACCGAGGCATCGTCATTGACTGCAACGATCAGGCGATCGCCCTGCGCCCGCGCCTGCTCAAGGTACGTCACGTGGCCAGCATGCAGGATGTCGAAGCAGCCGTTAGTGAAGACGATCTTCTCTTTGTGCGCACGGGCATCGTCGACTGCCAGCAGCAGTTGTTCGAGGCCCAGCACGCCGCGCTCCGAACCCTCTTCACGCTGAATGGCGCGACGCAGTTCCGGCGCGCTGATGGCCGCCGTACCGAGCTTACCAACCACAATGCCGGCCGCCAGGTTGGCCAGGCCCACCGCGTGAGGCAATTCCTCGCCTGCGGCAATCGCCGCCGCCAGGGTGGAAATCACAGTATCGCCGGCACCGGTCACGTCGAACACTTCACGGGCCCGGGCCGGCAGGTGCAACGCCGGATGATCCGGGCGCAACAGGGTCATGCCGTGTTCGCCGCGGGTCACCAGCAAGGCGCCGAGGTCCAGATCGTGCATCAACTGTGCACCCTTGCTCACCAATTCGTGCTCATCGGCACAACCGCCGACGATGGTTTCGAATTCGCTGAGGTTCGGCGTGATCAGGCTCGCGCCGCGGTAGATCGAAAAATCCTTGCCCTTGGGATCGGCCAGCACCGGAATGCCACGGGCGCGGGCGGCCTGAATGAGCACCTGATGATTTTTCAGCGCGCCTTTGCCGTAGTCCGACAGCACCAGAACCTTGATGCCTTCGAGCAATTCATCGACTTGCACGGACAACGCCATGGCGTCAGTGGCGAACGGTTCTTCAAAGTCGATACGCAGCAGTTGCTGGTGACGGCTCATGACCCGCAGCTTGACGATGGTCGGCTGGTGCGCAACGCGCTGGAACAACGCCCGCACGCCAGCACCTTTGAGGCTGTTGGCCAGGCTGTCGGCGGCTTCATCGTCGCCGGTCACGCCGACCAGCGAGGCCGGGGCGCCGAGGGCGGCAATGTTCAACGCAACGTTGGCGGCACCGCCGGGGCGGTCCTCGATGTGATCGACTTTGACTACCGGTACTGGCGCCTCAGGGGAAATCCGTGAGGTACCACCATGCCAGTAACGGTCGAGCATGACATCGCCGACCACCAAGACAGGGGCTTGATCGAATCGCGGCATGGACAACTTCATGGAGCAACCCACATACAAAATGAACAGGGGCGCGATATTAACACAGGGTAGGCACCGGCTTGTGTGACGGCTGCAACAGGATGATCCGGCGTTTTTTTGCTCATTTCTTGAGCAGAAAACCGCGTGAATACAAATTCCGGTCGCATTGCGCGCCGGGAGAGCAACAGGGTGAGCCAGGCCCACCCTGCTGCCGGGGGTCAGGCGATGTCTTGGGCCGGAGCATCCAGGCCCATCGCATGCAGACGCGAGTAGTAGCCATGTTGGGCCAGCAACTGTGCGTGGGTGCCTCGCTCGACGATCTGGCCCTGGTCCATCACCAGAATCAGGTCGGCCTTTTCAATGGTCGACAAACGGTGAGCGATGACCAATGTGGTCCTACCTTTCATGACCTGATCCAGCGCAGCCTGAATGTGACGCTCGGACTCGGTATCGAGTGCCGATGTCGCCTCGTCGAGGATCAGCAGCGGTGCATTCTTCAATAGAGCCCGGGCAATCGCCAGGCGCTGTCGTTGCCCGCCGGAAAGCAATACGCCATTTTCCCCGACCTGGGTATCCAGGCCTTCGGGCATTTGCGAGATGAAGTCCATCGCGTAGGCATCGGTGGCGGCTTTTTCGATGTCGGCGCGGGGTGCGCCAGCCAGGTCACCGTAGGCGATGTTGTTGGCAATGGTGTCGTTGAACAGGGTCACATGTTGGGTGACTTGCGCCACGTGCCGACGCAGATTGCGCAGGCGATAGTCTTCGATCTCGACGTCATCGAGCAGAATTTCGCCAATGTCGTGGTGATAAAAACGCGGGATCAGGCTGGCCAGGGTCGACTTGCCGCTACCGGAACGACCGACCAGGGCGATCATTTGTCCCGGCGCCGCCGAGAAGCTGATGTTTTTCAGCACTTCACGTTCGGTTCCCGGGTACGTGAAGCTGAGGTTGCGCACATCGAGATGGCCTTTGACACGATCACGCTCGACGGTGCCGCTATCGACTTCAGGTTCGACGTCCAGTTGTTCGAAAATGCTTTCGGCACCGGCAACGCCTTTCTGGATGGTCGAACTGACTTCCGACAGCTGCCGGATCGGCTTTGGCAGCAAACCAGCGGCGGTAATGTAGGCCACCAGGTCACCGGCAGTGGCTTCACCGCGCAGGAACAGCACCAGGAACATCAATACCGCCATGGCGGTATAGATCACCAACTGCAGCATCGGCGTGTAGACCGCGCCCGTCTTGGTCATGCGCAACTGTTTGTCGGTGTTGCCCTGGCTGGCCGCGGCAAAACGCTGCTCTTCATAGCTCTCGCCACCGAAGCTGCGCACCACGCGGTAGCCCTGAATCGTCTCGGAAGCCACGTGGGTCACGTCGCCCATGGCCACCTGGATTTTCTTGCTCTGCTTGCGGAATTTCTTACTGGTGTTGCCCACCATCAATGCAATCATCGGCAGGATCGCCAGCATCACCAGCGTCAGCTTCCAGTTCATCCACACCAGATAGGCAAACAGGAAAACCACGGTCAAACCTTCGCGGATCACTACCTTGATGGCATCTGTGGCGGCACCGGTCACCATGGTCACGTTGAACGTGATACGCGAGATCAAATGCCCGGAATTGTGGGTATCGAAATAGCGGTTGGGCAGTACCAGCAGCTTGTTGAACAACTCGACACGCAGGTCATGCACCAGCCCCAACGAAACCTTCGCCAGATAATAGTTGCCAAGAAACGAGCCCAGGCCTTGCCATGCAGCGATCAGGATGATCAGCATCGGCACAGCCATCAGCAGCTGCAAGTCTTTCAGATAGGGGACATTCGGGAAGAGCACCGCTTCAGGGTTGCTCAGGCCATCGACGAAATATTTGAGAATTCCGGCCAGCATCGGCTGCGTGGAAGCAAAAATCACGAAGCCCACGATACTCAGCACGAAGAGGCCGACATAGGGTTTTACATACCCCAACAGCCGAAAATAGATTTTCAGGCTGGAATCCTCTTCCGCTATAGGCGGTGCATCACTCATCGTAGAGCTCACTGGTTAGGAAGAACGCGAAATTTTATCACAAGCGTCGGGATTGGCCCGTGCCCATACCAAAACACTGGCCAGCCCCACCGGCAGCCAACTGATAAACCACTCAGCCCTAGGTGTACCATTGAGGCTGGCGGCGTCGAATTGCATCGCCAGGGTTGAGAACAACCAAATGCCAATGATTCCCCTGCCATAAAGTGTTTCCCGAGCTTTCCAGGCCTCGCGCAACACAGCGAGCCATACCGCACACCACAATAGTAACCCTGGAAGACCCAATTCAATGGCCACGTGGGTGAACAGGTTATGGGCGTGGTCAAAATACAGATCTGAGGCAAAAATTCTGTAGTCACTGCCCAGTCCCAGGCCGCGCCATGGGTGCTCCGCGATCATTTGCAGACTGGCCATCAGGATCTGCGGGCGATAGGACACACCCCGCGCCAGGACCAACGACTCGAAAAACCAGAATGCCAGGATCGCCATGACCAATACGGCCGCCGCGACCATGCGACTGCGTCGGTCGCGGCACCAGATCGGCATGGCAAGTAGCGTAAGAAACAATGCCAAAGCAGCGCCACGACTCTGGCTGAGCAGCACGAATACACCCAGCAAAACCAGCGCAACTGCCCAGACCACCTGCATCAAGCCAGCGCGCGGCGGCCAAAGTACAAGCCACACCGCTGCCACCCCGATGACATAGCCGCCCAGAATGGGATGAGCCAATTGGCCAAGACCTTCAACGCGCGCACTCCATACGTTGCCATCAATCCCATAAAACTTGACGATGGCTACCAACGCAGTGACCGCCATTGCGATCCCTCCCACTGCATGATGCGGATCACGCGCTCGGGCCGGCCATTGGCGAGAATCGGAAAGAACAGCAGAAACACCGCGATGTAGAGCAAACGCTTGGCTTCGCGACTTATGTCGTCGGTGTTCGACCATGAAAGGCTGATGAGTGACCAGACTATGAGCCCAAGCATCAGCAGATAGATCCAGCGTTGCTCGCAGAGTAATTCCTTGAGCCGAACCCGCGCTGACCAGGCAAACAACAGGGCCGGCAACCAGAGCAATGCGACCAGCCCTTGCTGATAGACCTTGTTGGTAGGCGCAACGGCGATGGCCAACAGAAACCACAACAAACCCATCGTCATCCATGCTTGCGCCCAGCTTTTTTCGTGCATCAAATTGCTCCTGAGAGAGTTCACCCACCCAACTGGCATGGTTAAAGCTGAAACTTTTCGGCATCATTGCCCGCTACAGCGCCCGCTCTTCCAACAAGGCTTTCCACGATGCAATGTTCTCGGCTTCCGCAATCCGCTCTAACTCAAATGATTGACGGGGCCAGAGTATTGGAGGCTGACAGCTTCGGGCCGAAAGTCTACCTGTTGCCGGATGGGAATATCCTTAAACTGTTCCGTCGCAAGCGTATTTTTCCTCAGCACTGTTTCGCCCGTACTCGAAACGCTTCATAGACAATGCCGTCGAATTGCAAAAGCGCGGAGTACCGACCTTGCAGGTCCTGCAGTACTACCGACTGCAAACCCCAGGCATGACGGCCGTGCTTTACCAGCCGCTGCCAGGAGAGACCTTGCGCCAGATCGCCAGCAAGGAAGGTTTCACCTGGCTGCAGGCCCTGCCAGACCTGGCAGGGCTGATCCGCAGTCTTCATCAATCGGGGATTTACTTTCGGTCTCTGCACCTGGGCAACATCGTGGTCACCCCCGACAACCGAATGGGCCTGATTGATGTGGCAGACATGCGCTTTCTGCGGGCGCCGTTGCCCCGACATTTAGTCAAGCGCAATCTGCAACACTTCTCTCGTTATATTGAGCGCGAGAACCTGAACGAGAGCTTTCCGATGCAGGCACTCGAACAGGCAGTGCTGCCGTTACAAGAGTAATGAGCGGGCGCCCTGACTGAAATTCAGCCAGGCTTGATCGGGAGCAAGTGCCTGATACTGTTCTATAGCGATCGTTTCGGGGGAGACGTCAAACGCTCGAACGATGGCGTCGCGCCAACCTCTCACATCCTCTATCGGCGCATACCAGCCGGAGTCTGCCAACTGTTCACGAAACACGTCCAGTTCACTGGACAGGACGGGAACACCTGCCATTACCGCCTCCTGCATGATCAGCCCCAGGCCTTCGCTCAACGAAGGCATAGCAACCCAGTCGAATGCACGGTAGAGCTGAGCCGCATCATCCAGATGGCCCGGCAACAGGACCTTGTCGCGCAACTGCAACTCATCGATGCGGGCCTCGAGCGTAGCGCGGGCCGGCCCTTCACCAATAATCACCAGTCGCAGATCAGGCCGCTCATGCAGTGCCTCGGCAAAAGCGTCGAGAAGACAGCCGAAACCTTTTCCCGCGACCAGACGTCCCACCGCACCCAGTACCGGAGTCTTGTCCAGTGGCAGGCTCAACCGGGCACGCGCTTGCTCTCGCGGAAGTAGCGCGGTACGGAAAACAGCTGGATCAAAGGCGCTACGCAGCGTCATGACCGGAACTTGCAGGTCCTGGCTCAGCGAAGCCGCGAGGGTATTCGATACCGCAACCAATGTAAGTCGGGAGGCCGGGAAACGTTCAAAGAGCGCTCGATCAGCGGGCTGAAGTCGCGTCGAACCATGAAAAATGACTACTGCACGGATGTGCGGCAATGATTCGAGGATCGGCAATAACGTACGCGCGACGCCCAGGCCATCGAGCAGCAGCACGTGTGCATCGCTGTATTTGAGAGCGCTCTGAAACCTGGCTTGCATCCAGGGCTTGGTCAGCCTCCAGAAATGTCGCCCTTTCAACCGGGCAGAGGACAACCCCCACTCACGTACCTCACCGACGCTCACCCCGCATTCGGACGCGCGCCCCTGAAGCAACCAGGTTTCAACCGGTTCCGAGGGCGAGGCCTGGGACAATATCTGTTGGTGCACCTTATGAGTTGAGGCGAACGGACCGCCGCTGGCCCACATAATGTTAATAATACTCATAGAGCTATGAATTACACCGAAATCTCAATAAGTAGAGGTCGCCAGCGATATCAATCGCTGGCAAGACCTTGTCAAATGCCCAGTTTCACGCGGACTTTTTCGAGCAGACTCAGTGGCGCAGGTGCACGCAAAGCAGGCTCAAGCACCTCGACAATCCGCTGACCGATGCGTGCAAAACTGAACTGGGTGACCGCCAGCTCGCGACCATTGCGAGCAATACGCTTCGCCAGCTCCGGGTCGCCACGCAGTATGGCCAGTTTCTCCTGAAGCTGCGCAATGCTCTGATAGAACACAACGTTGTGCATATCCTGCAAACCCAGGGCCTGACTTTCTTCTGCACCCTGGTCATAAGCCAGCAATACGCAACCACAGGCCATGGCCTCGAAGTTCTTGATCATGAACTCGCCCATGCCGACATCGGCACTGACGAAAAAGCGAATTCGGTTGAGTGTCTCGCGGTACTCCTCACCGGATTTGGTGCGAGTCACCACCAGGGGTTCGACGCGCCCCAATTCGTCGAGCAAAGCCTTGCGACCGCTGTAGGCCACGCTGTTGGTGCTGCCGACAAACGCCAGTTCGATATCGCGTTCGCGCCCCTGATCCTCCAGCTGTGTCTGGTCGTAGCCCTTGGGAACGAACACCGCGTCGAAACCCTCTTCGCGAAGACGCTCGGCGACAACGAAACCGGAACTGATCACTCGCGCCCACGGCAAGCGACGGTAGTGCGCACTGAACTTGCCGGTGTACTTGCAAGGGATGTAGTTCTGGTAAGCATCGTGTTCGAGAATTACCAGGTTGGGAATCGTGCGGATGAAACCGACCTGACGGATTTCCTGCTTGAAGCGCAGGAAAAACACGATCCGGTCATACCGTGACACATCGACTTCACGCCGGAAATAACTGCGCAGATTGCGCTGCTCATTGCTGCTCAGCCACCGCAGATCGCACTCGCAATGAGCCGCCACTCCATCGTATAAACGGTCCAAAATGGCCCGCTGTTCTTTCTGCACCAGAAATAAAACTTTCATCGTCTTCCTTGCCGCAACAGGCAAACCGAGCAACACCTGAAGCCACCCCTGCTCACAAACAGGCGCACTTCAGGCCCGTACCACCTTACAAACGCCAGAACAGTTCATGGCGACGTACAGCCTTGCGAAAGAATTCATTCTCGCCGTAAGGCGAACCGGCACGCCCTGCCAACAGTCGCTGTAATCCACGGCGCAATCGGCGCTTGAACGGCGCTCGAGGCTGCAGATCGTGCATCATTGCCAACGCCATGGCCTTGTCACGCTGCTGCGCCGCAGAAAGCACCAGGCAAAAAGGATGGAGTGGAGTTGCCGAATCGAATACCGGTGCAAGTGCGATACCGGCGCCAGTATCACCCATTGGCCAGCGATCATTGTCATGCAGGTGATTGGCGTAACCCAGCAGTGTCGGTTGCCACTCCAGCCCCGTCAGCGCTTCGAGAACTGCTTGTTGAGCACAAACATGATCAGGGTGAGGATCAAGGCTCGGGTGCGGCAGCACGATCACTTCAGGTTGCGCCCGCAGCAGTAACTCGCGCAGATCGGCCAGCAAATTGTTCCAGGTCGGCGCGCCATCGACATCGCCCGGCAGGGCAAACGGGTTCATCTGACGGAACAATCGAGTGTCGCTCAAGTCCGCTTCCCGCGAACCCACAGACTGAGCGGGTGAGGCCTGCATTGCCGCCAGTTGAAGGCAAAAATAGCCCAGTTGCACACAATGCGCTTCCGGCACCCCGGCCCAACGCGGCACAGCGATACTGTCCCAGGCTCGCAAGCGGCCTTTGAGCCGCGCAGCCTCGACTTTGCCCAGCCCCATCTGCTGATAGTGTTCGGCTTCGATCTCACCGGCGGTGAGTGTGACGATCCAGGTTTCGTCTGCCTGGCTGTACAAACCGTAGGCCGCAAGCTCCGCATCATCGGCATGAGGCGCTATAACCATTACCCGCTGCCGACGGTAATCAGGATGTTCGAGCGCCCACAGCACAGGCTCACCGAACAATCGGCAGAAACGCCCGCGCAACCGCAGTTCACCGCGCGACAACACCTGTGCCTGTCCACTGAGGTTGAGGTAACGCAGCCCGTTCACACCACGCTCGAAGGTTGACGGTCCGGGC
The DNA here is from genome assembly GCF_002277815.1 of Pseudomonas sp. ERMR1:02. Taxonomy (GTDB): domain Bacteria; phylum Pseudomonadota; class Gammaproteobacteria; order Pseudomonadales; family Pseudomonadaceae; genus Aquipseudomonas. The sequence goes on along the minus strand of NZ_NKJI01000005.1, from coordinate 370,964 downwards.
TCTCACCACCGGACAACTCGACCACAGGATCGAGAAAGCGCCCCAGCCATGTGCTTTTGATCCGCAGGGCCAACACCAGCGTCGCGTCGTCGACCAACATGACCCCATCGTCCAGCCGCAGGCGATCGCCGCTCAGATGAACCTTGGGTTGCGACGTGTAGGGCGGGAAGCTGTATTGGTAATCATCTTTGGGCGAGTAGAACAGATGGTCGGCAAACCAGGCTTCGTGGGCAATCCAGACCAGAACCGCCAGCACCAGCGGCAACCACCAGGCTACCCATACGCCGCAAATAACCAACAGCCCCAGCACGATCAAAAGACCGATGCGTTTGCTGCGTCGATGACGCTTGAGCAGTTGCTGTTTGCGGCTCATGGACTGACTCATACGGTGTAGACCGGCACAGGGTTGCACCAGCGATCCTTGTATTCCCGGTCGGCGCGACCGAAGGAAAAGCGCAGGGGTTTGTCCAGCGCCCGGGCATGTTCCCAGGCGCTTTGGGTGTTGAGAAAACTCAGTACGCTGCCGGGGCTGAATTCGCGCGTTTCAGGGTCAACACCGCCATTGATGTACTCGACGCTGATCCACTGCGGCGTCTCGACACGGTAGACCAGTTGAATCGCAATCGGCGCATCGTTGAGGAAAATCACCGAACCGATCAGCAACTCGCGCAACAGCTCGATGACCTCGGCCATGCGCTCGGCACCCGTGGCCGGGAAACCCCAGCGGCGCTGGAACAGGTCACAGTAGATTGTGGCCAGTTCGCTGCTGGAAAACTCGGAGACCGGTCGCACCACACCACCCGCTTCTTCCAGCAACCTGAGTTCGCGGCGCTGGTTGTAGCGAAATTTCTTCGACAACTCTTCAGGCGTACGAGCCATGGCCAGTTGCTCGGCCTGCAACTTGATGCCGGTGAAACGGCTTTCATTGAGCGCAGATAAATAACGACTACGATGACGCAAGGGGGCCTGAGCATCGTCAGCGGCCGGCAAAATGATCTCGGCGTTGCCGAGATCGAACAAGCCCTTTTTGCCGCTGCGCTTGAGCACGTCCTTGGACAAGGCGAGATCGCGGCCCCAGGTCGGGATCGCCGCTTTGACTTCGCCGTTTTGCTCCCAGGCCAGGTAGCGCACTGGAATATCGGCCAACTGCGCCAGCCGCTCGACCACCATCGGATGAGTCGCGACGCTGCCGCCATATCGCTGCCAGGCCTCGGCGTATGTCGAGGCATCGGCTACCGACCAGCCACGTTCGCGCCAGCCTTGAAATCGGTTAAGCATCAGCCCCTCGGTGCCAGTTCGATAACGTGTGGCAGATGCCAGAAAGTATCGCGTACCGCGCGGTCGGAGAAACGTTCACTCAAGCGATCGAGCATCAGCTCGGCACATTGGTGACGCTGCTGCGCGTCCATCGCGGCCAAATGTTGCAGCCCTTGAGCCAAGTGTTCGGCATCGCCCAGAGGGAACAGGATGCCCACGCCTTCGACCACTTCCTTCGCCCCGCCACACGCGGTGGCGAGCAACGGCACGCCGGCGGCCATGGCTTCGAGCAGCACCATGCCGAACGGTTCGTGATCGGAACTCAGGGCAAACACGTCGAAGGCACGGAAATAACACCGCGCCTCGGGCACCTGGCCGAGGAACAGCACACGGTCGCCCATCCCCAACTCGCGGGCCTGGGCCTTGAGATCCTGCTCCAGACGACCGCTGCCGAGAATCACCAACTGACTATTGGCCGGCAAACCCGGCAACGCCGCAGCAAATCCGTCCAGCAACGTGGCCTGATCCTTGTCCGGATGCAGGCGCCCGACGTTGCCGACAATCCAGGCATCTGCGGCCAGGCCCAGGGCTTCCCGCGCCTCCTGCGCCGACAACTGGCTGTCCTGCAAGGCTTGCACATCGATACGGTTATAAAGTGTTCGAATCCGTGCCGCCGGCCACTTTGGCAAGCAACTACGCATGTCATCGCGCACCGCATCGGAAACGCCGAGCAGGCTTAGGCGCTTGCGGAAAATATTCGCGAAGAGTTTACGGCTGCCGCGCTTGTAATCATCAAACGCGTGATGCACGCCAATCACCGGCAACGAGGTGCCGAGCAAGGCGATGTAGATCGGCTTGAAGCGATGGGCAATGCAGAAACTGAAATTGCGCGTAGCGGCGATCTTGCGCAGATCGCCGATGGCGCCGAGCTTCAGGCCACGAATGGCCTTGGAGCTGTACTCCATGAACAGCACTTCATCGGAGGCGCAACCCGCGGCGACTTCGGCGTCGGCAACCCCGGTCAGAAACACCGTGGTCACTCGATAGCCGGTCCCCGCGAACAGGCTGGCGTACTGCCGCGCACAGTCCAGAAACGGCCCGTCATAGCCGTGACAGAACTGCAGCACATGGCGTTCAGCCGAGCGTGTCATAGGCGTTCGCGCCCTCTTTGACCACCAGGATGTCTTCCATGATCAGATACTGTAGATCCGAACCGAAGAACATGTTCAAGGCGTCCGTCGGCGAGCAGATCATCGGTTCGCCACGACGGTTGAGCGAGGTGTTCAGCGACACGCCATTGCCGGTCAATACTTCCAGCGCCTTCATCATGTCGTAGTAGCGCGGATTGTATTCGCGCTTGAGCACTTGGGCGCGGGAAGTGCCGTCTTCGTGGACGACTTCCGGCACACGGGTTTTCCACTCTTCAGCCACTTCGAAGGTGAAGGTCATGAACGGGGCCGGGTGATCGATCTTGATCATTTGCGGTGCAACGGTGTCGAGCATCGACGGGCAGAAAGGCCTCCAGCGCTCGCGGAACTTGATCTGGTGGTTGATGCGGTCGGCCACGCCAGTCGCGCTCGGGCAACCGATGATGGAACGACCGCCCAAGGCACGAGGACCGAACTCCATGCGACCCTGGAACCAGGCCACCGGGTTGCCATCCACCATGATCCTGGCGATGTTTTCCGGCATGTTCGCCAGCTTGCGCCATACCGGTTTGCTTGGGTGACGGGCGCATGCCGCGAGCACGTCTTCGTTGCTGTACGACGGACCGAGGTAGACATGCTCCATCTTCTCGACCGGCACGCCACGGGCATGAGACACGTAAGCCGCCGCGCCAACCGCGGTGCCGGCATCGCCTGAGGCAGGCTGCACGAACAGCTCTTTGACGTCATCGCGGGCGATGATTTTCTGGTTCAGCTTGACGTTCAACGCGCAGCCGCCGGCGAAGGCCAGCTTGCCGGTTTGCTTGAGCACGTCGCCCAGGTAGTGGTCGATCATCTGCAACGCCAGTTTCTCGAACAGCGCTTGCATGCTCGCAGCGTAGTGGATGTAAGGCTCGTCTGCGATGTCGCCTTCGCGCTTCGGACCCAGCCACTCGATCAGCTTCGGCGAGAAGTAGAAACCCTTGCCCTTCTCTTTATAGCGGCGCAGGCCGATGACATTGGCGTAGTCGGTGTTGATCACCAGTTCGCCGTTTTCGAACGAGGCCAGGCGCGAGAAATCGTATTTGCTGGCGTCGCCGTACGGCGCCATGCCCATGACCTTGAACTCACCGTCGAGCATTTCGAAACCGAGGAACTCGGTGATCGCGCCATACAGGCCGCCCAGGGAGTCAGGGTCGAAGAACTCCTTGATCTTGTGGATCTTGCCGTTTTCGCCGTAACCGAAGAAGGTTGTGGCGTACTCACCCTTGCCATCGATCCCGAGGATCGCGGTTTTCTCTTTGAAACCGGAACAGTGGTAGGCGCTGGAGGCGTGGGCCAGGTGATGCTCGACCGGTTCGATCTTGATCTTCTTCGGATCGAAGCCCAATTGCTCGAGGCACCAGACAATCTTGTTGCGATAGCGCTTGTAGCGACGGTTGCCCATCAGGATCGCGTCGAGGGCGCGGTCCGGGGCGTACCAGTAACGCTTGGCGTAGTGCCAGCGCGCCTTGCCGAACAGGCTGATCGGAGCGAATGGAATCGCTACCACGTCAACGTCGGAAGGCTTGATACCGGCCTGCTCCAGGCAGAACTTCGCCGATTCATAGGGCATGCGGTTCTTTGCATGTTTATCGCGTACGAAGCGCTCTTCCTCAGCCGCCGCGACCAGCTTGCCGTCGATGTACAAGGCTGCGGAAGGATCATGGCTAAGGGCGCCGGACAGGCCAAGAATCGTCAATGCCACAGGGGTCTAGCCTCTTTAGTCTGCATGCAGGCGCAGTGGCGCCTCAAAAAATGAAGTGCCTTCGCAAGGAGCGCGAGGCAGCTAAAGGGCGGGATTATAGCTTAAAAGCAGTTGCAAGCCTCTAGCTGCGAGCGGCAAGTGTGGTGGTGACCTTGCCATTGTTTATCCGCGTGCAGGCCGCCAATAAATACGGATGTTGCCATCCTTGCCCTGCCGGTAAATCGTATACGGCAAAACGACGGTATCCAGAGCGCCGGACAAGGCCAGGTCCAGCAAAACGAACGGTACGAGAATTCCCGTAGGATCGGGCGGCGCATTCAATACGCAAAAATCGTAGGCCAGGCCGCTGTAGACCCGAGGGATGGACTGGCAATAGGTTTTTTGCCTGCGAAGGCCCTGGGCCGCGGCGGCGTCATCCTGCAACACCGTTGCGACGGTCCCGCAACCGGTCAACGCCAGTGAGATTGCACCTGATGCGATTGCCATTTTTAATGTCAAAGTCTGCCCTCCGAGAACGTCAGGCAAACTAGCATCGTGGTCTTTCAGGCCACAGTTCATGGCTTCCTAAGATCGTGTAGGAAGGTTCACAAGAGCTTGTCCCTCATTTTGGGTGGGCTGTTCCGGCCCCTTCGCGAGCAAGCCCGCTCCCACACTTGATCTGCTGCGAACACAAATTGTGTACGGCACAGAAACAAATGTGGGAGCGGGCTTGCTCGCGAAGGTGACTCAGGCGGCGCTAGAGATATCTTTGGGCAAACGCTGATCAATGACTTGATGAAGGGCGCTGCCTTCGGGCCAGTTGCGCATGAACCGCGCCCGATCCCGCGCATACGCCGGGGCAAAGCTTCCGGGCGAACTGTGCTGACACATCGAATCCAGATCGATCAGCGCCCAGCGATCATCCTGCCAGAACAGGTTGTGCCCCTTGAAGTCGCCATGACTGATGCGCTCACGAATCAGTTCGGCAAACAGCTGATCCAGTGCCGCCAATTCCGTCTCGGGCGCATCGCCGCTTTCAACATAGGGCGCAAAGCGTTCGATGATGTCCGGGCCCGGCAGATGTTCGGTGATCAGGTAGGCCCGACTGCGCAACCAGAGAAAACGCTTTTCCAGCAACGCCAGGGGTTTGGGCGTGGCGATGCCGAGGAATGCCAGGCGATTGCCTTCGCGCCAGGAGTGCCAGGCGCGGCTCGGGCGCCAGAAGCGTTTGAGCCAGTGGGCGAAACCCTTGATGTTGTAGCGCTTGATCACCAGTGTGCGACCGCCCACCTCGACCTTGCCGACGCTCGCCGCGCCGCCGGTCTTGTACAAGTGACCCTGATCGAGCAAGGCGTCTGCCTGCGCCAATACTGGCAACATCGCCGCTTCTTCCTCGCGACGAATCGCCCGTAGACCGAATGCACCGCCCTGGACACTGAAAAGCGTGCATTCGCGCCCGACCTTGATCAGAAAGTCCTTGAGCCTCCAGCTTCGCACCTTGTCGATCTGCTTCTGCAACGCTTCCATGGGCAAGGCATGCTCGCCATTGCTCAGCAGGTAATACACCAGCAACTCTTCAGTAAACGGCTCCAGTGTCTTGGGCAACTGGGCAAAAAACACCCCGAGGTTTTCCAGGACTTTGTGCCGCGACAGTGGCTGGCCAGGCGTTTCCGTGCAGATTCCGGCGCCATCGATCAAATACAGGCGACTGCCCTGGCGCAGCAGGTTGTCCAGATGCAGGTCTTCCTGCCACAGGCCCTTGCGATGCATTTGACCGATCGCACCCAAGGCTTCCGCCAGAACCGCCGATTGTTCGTCGGCCAGCACCGGCAAGTGTTCGACCTGCATCCAGGCATCGCCAAGACTTGCGGCACCTTCCAGAAACTCGAACAGCAGCCAGCCGCCCTCGCCGTCCTTCAGGCCGTCGGCCAACAACAGTGGCGTGGTCAGACCTTGCGCCGCAAGCAAGCGCACGCCATCCAGCTCCCGCTTGAAATGCCGCGCCGCTTTGCTGCCCACCAGCAATTTGGCTAGCACCGGGCGACCACGCCAGACGCCAGCACCGACATAACGCTGCCCCGGCAACACCCGCAACAGGCTCAGCAGTTGCAAATCGGCCGGCCCGGCGGCATCGGCCAGCGAAAGGCTCAGTGGCAGTGCCGGGCTACGGCCAGCATTTTTAAGTTCAGACAAACGCATCAGCGCTTCTCCTTGTGGCTGCGCCGCGCTGCCTGACGCTTGAGGTAGAAGCCGTGACCTTCCAGGTCCCGTCGAGCGGCCAGAAAATCAGTCATTCGCGCCCCTCGAAAAATCTCACTACGTGCCGGATCCGTTTTTTGTCGGCGGCATCGAGCCGGGGTCGTTGGCGGTATTGCAGGTAAAAGCGCAGGCGTTGGGTGGCTGACAATTGATACTTGGCCACCTTGTCCAGACACGCCAAATCCTTGGTGATGCGGTACTTGAGCCAGAATCCACGCCAGAAATCACCGTTGGGACAATCGATCAGGAACAATTTGGCTTGATCGTCGACCAGCAGGTTGCGCCACTTCAGATCGTTATGGGTAAAGCGGTGCGCATGCATGGTCCGGGTGTGGTTGGCGAGCTGACGGCTGACAATGTCGACCCAGGCGCGGTCCGCCAGTTTTGGGTCATGCCGCTGGGCCAGGACCGACAAGTCTTCAGTATGCGGCAGTTCACGGGTGATCATCGCCCCGCGAGCATAGGCCGCGCCGCGACGCTCCAGCCCCCAGGCCACTACTTCGGCGGTGGGGATGCCCCATTTGGCGAAGCGCTTGAGGTTCTGCCACTCCATTTTCACCCGAGGCTTGCCCACGTAGCGACGCAAGCCCTTGCCTGCACCCACGTAGCGTTTGACGTAATAGTTGACGCCATTGCGCTGAACGCGAATGACCTCGGATAACGGGTCTTGGGTCAGTCGCTCGCCCTCAAGCGCAAACACGGCGTCAAGGCTGCCGAAGTCTTCTGCCAGATCGCTGTAAGCAGGTTCCAGTTTCCAACCTGCCATCAGAGCGCATCCCCGTATCGCTGTTTTCGGTCGTAGAGCTTGTTAGCCTTGCCTTCGAGCCAACTCAGCAGCCCGGCCTCTTCACTAAGAATCTGCCGCAGCGGCTGCTGGAAGTAACCTTTGAGGAAGCGCAGTTTGTCACGTCGGGTCAGGCCGATATCCAGGGCCGAAAAATACAGCGCCGCCAGATCTTTATTGCGCCAGCGCCGGGTGATTGCCGGGCGGGTCTGGGCGCGGTGCAGGTCGATCACCGAGAGCTTGAAGTCGTCAGCGGTCACAGGTTTGTCGGTGTGCAGCAGGAAGTGGCAGATATAGCAGTCACGATGGTTGACCCCGGCGCGGTGCATCATGCCGGTCATGCGCGCCACTTCGGCGATCAATGCACGCTTGAGTTTGGGCTCGGGTGGCTGCTTGACCCAGTTGATGCTGAAGTCTTCGAGGCTGACGGTCGGCGCCAGCTCTTCGGTGACGATGAACGAGTGCTGGTCCGCCGGGTTGCTGCCCTTCTCGCCATAAGCGACGGCGGTCATGGTCGGTACACCGACTTCCTGCAGGCGCTGAATAGCTTTCCACTCCTGGCCCGCGCCGAGTACCGGCAACTTGGCGGTGAGCAGGTTCTTGAAGATCTCGCCCCAGCCGATGCCACGGTGGATCTTCACAAAAAATCCGTTGCCGTTCACCTCGGTGCGCAGGGTGCGGCGAGCTTCAAGTTCGCGGTACACCTCGCCCTGCAGCCCTTCGACCTCGGCGAACGGGTCGCGTCCGGCCCAGAGGCTCTTGAACGGTTCAGCCAGCTTCAACTTCATTTAAGCGTGCTCCGCCAGAATCACATCGGCCGCGTGCTGCGGCATGCTGTAGAGGTCGGCCGTCTCGGCGAAGGCCAGACCGTTGCGGCTCCAGGCCGCCCGTGCTTGAGCGTCGTTCAACATGCCGGTCAGGTACTGCGCCAGTTGCGCCTGATCGAACGGCTCGTCCAGTACCAGGCCAGCATCGGCTTCGGCAATGTAATGGGCATAACCACAGACCGCACTCACCAGCACCGGCAACCCGGCGACCAGGGCTTCGAGCAGTACGGTGCCGGTGTTTTCGTTGTACGCCGGGTGAATCAACAGATCGGCGCCCAACAGGAAACGCGGAATATCGCTGCGGCCCTTGAGGAAGGTCACGTTATCGCCCAGCCCCAAAGTGGCGCTCTGCATCTGGAATAATTTGGGGTCATCCTGGCCAATTACAAACAGCCGGGTACGCTTCTTCAGATCAGCGGGCAATGCCGCCAGCGCCTTGAGACTACGATCGACGCCTTTGGTCTTGAACCCGGAGCCGATCTGCACAAGCAGCAGCTCATCGTCCTTGAGCTTGAATTCGGCACGGAACCCGGCGCGAATCTCGTCCGCATCCGCCGGCCGGCGACGGTCCTGGGCGATGCCCGGTGGAAGCAAATGGAAGCGATTGAGCGGCGTGTCGTAATGCTTGATGAACAGCGGTTGCTGCACTTCGGAAATCATCAGCACTTCGGTCTTGGCGTCCTTGGCGAACACCGCGCGCTCGTACTCGGCGAAGTGGCGATAGCGACCCCAGCGGCGGTACAACGAGTTGCGCAGGTTCTGCGCCTTGTCTTCGAAGCAACCGTCGGCGGCGTAGTAGACGTCCAGGCCGGGCATCTTGTTGAAGCCGATCAGACGGTCTACCGGGCGCTTGGCCAGGTCCGCTTCCATCCACTCGCTGAGTTTTTCGTTGCGGCGATGGTTGAAGAACGCCTTGACCGGCGCCACCAGCACTTCAAACCCCGGTGGCACGTCGCCTTCCCAGATCAGTGTGTAGACGCGAATCTGGTGGCCGCGCTGCTGGCACTCCAGGGCGATGCGCATGAAGTCGCGCTGCAAGCCACCAAAGGGAAAATACTTGTACAGGACAAATGCCAATTGCATCAGCGCAGCTCCTCAGCCAGTAACAACGTGCTCAGTCGGCTGGCGACACGCTCGGGATTCAGACGCGTGAAGCACAGAGGCCACTCGCGTTTCAGATCAAACCGCCTGGCATCTTCGGCCGTCGGTTGATAGGTGCATTCTTTTGCAGGCACGGCGCGCAAGGGAAGTCGCTGGCCAGGTGAATCTGCGATTTACCATAGGCGCCGGTCAGGCCGGGGTTGGTCGGGCCGAACAGCGACAGCGTCGGCACGTCCAGCGCAGCAGCCAAGTGCCCGAGGCCGGTATCCACCGCCACGCAGGCTTGCGCGCCGGCCAGCACTTTGCCGACACCGGCCAGATTCAGCTTGGGCAGCACTTCTACGTGTTTCATGTCCTTGGCGATGCGCTCGGCGCGGGCCTTCTCGATCGCGTTGCCCCAGGGCAATTTCACCCCGACACCCAGATAACCGACGCGCTCGGCCAACTCGCGCCAGTAGGCCTCAGGCCAGTGCTTGGTGTCCCAGGTGGTGCCGTGCAGGAACAGCACGTACGGATTCTTGCGCGGAAGTTCCACCAGGCGCTCGACGCTCAGGCCATAGTCGCCCAGGCCTTTGGGCAAGTCGTAACCCAGCGCCACGGCGAACAGCTGACGCACTCGCTCCACCGCATGTTGTCCACGGGCCACGGCCAGGCGTCGGGAATAGAAACGTGCGGCAATCGGTTCACGGGCTGAGTCTTTGTCGAGTCCGGCGACCGGGGCTTTGACATAGCGGGTCAGCAAGGCGCTTTTCAGCAGGCCCTGGGCATCGATGACCAAATCGTATTTCGTGGCACGAAGGCTTTGCTTGAAGCGCTTCCATTCACCGCTCTTGATGGTTTGCCAGATGTTCTTGCGCCAGCGACGGATCGCTACCGGAATCACCTTGCCCACCGCCGGGTGCCAGGTGGGGATTTCGGCGAAACCTTCTTCCACCACCCAGTCGAACGTGATGCCGGGAATCGCCCGCGCCGCGTCGGTCAGCGCCGGCAACGCGTGAATCACGTCGCCCAGCGATGAAGTCTTGATCAGCAGTACCCGCAAACTATTTGACCTCGACCACAGTGCCCTGCAAACGCTGCAAGGCTTCGTTCACCGCTTGCGGCATGAGCTGACGCATGCAGTTGTAATGACCGAAACGGCACGTGCGGTCGAAGCACGGGCTGCATTCGATGCCCAGGCGCACAATCTCGACATGCTCGGCCAGCGGCGGCGTAAAACCCGGCGAAGTCGAGCCGTAAACCGCCACCAGTGGGCGATTCAGCGCGGCGGCGACGTGCATCAGGCCGGAGTCGTTGGACACCACCGAATCGGCACAGGACAGCAAATCGATCGCCTCGGCCAGCGAGGTGCCGCCACTGAGGTTTACCGACTCTTCACGCAAGCCGGGAATCAGCCGTGAACGGATGTCTTCGCCCACAGCGTGATCGTTTTTCGAACCAAACAGCCAGACTTGCCAGCCCTCGCGGATTTTCGCCTCGGCAACCTTGGCGTAGTGTTCGGACGGCCAGCGCTTGGACTCGCCGAACTCGGCGCCGGGGCACAGCGCCAACACCGGACGATCGAGGGCCAGATCGAACTTGGCCAGTGCCGCCTCGCGGGTCACCGGATCGATCTGCAGACTCGGTCGCGGATAAGGCTTGGGCAGTTCAAAACCCGGCTCGTACGCCAAGGCCATGAAGCGCTCGATCATCAGCGGGTAACGCTCTTTGTCCAGCGTGCGCACATCATTGAGCAGGCCGTAGCGGAACTCGCCTCGCCAACCGGTGCGCTTGGGGATACCGGCAAAAAACGGCACCAGCGCGGATTTCAGGGAATTGGGCAACAGGATCGCCTGGTCGTACTGGCCGGCCAGGGATTTGCCGATGCGCCGACGCGTCGCCAACTCCAGCGCGCCGTGGCCGAGCGGGAAGCTCAAGGCCTGACGTACTTCGGGCATGCGCTCAAGAATCGGCCGGCTCCACTCGGGGCCAGCACGTCGATTTCGCATTGCGGGTGGCGCTGCCTGAGACACTGAAACAGTGTCTGCGCCATCACCATATCACCGACCCAACTGGGCCCAACGATCAGAATTTTCATGTGGTTTCCAAAAACGAATCAGGGAGGCCTACGCCTCCCTGCCTCGAGAATTCTACAGAACTGCAAGGCAACTGTAGGAGCGAGCTTGCTCGCGAAGAACCTGAGAACGCCGCGGGGTATCAGACTAGCCAAGTTATCGTTGACGACCATCGCGAGCAAGCTCGCTCCTACAGCCCCAGTTCACGCCAGATCCGCATGACCTGTCGCCGTTCGTCCGCGAACTGGTCACCCGGTATCACCCCTGCGTCCTTCTGCAAGGCCTGCCGGTGGGCGGCGGAGCGGTAAGCTTTATAGGCTTCACGCAATAGGCCGGCATCTTCGGCGGGCATCAGCCCTTCGTGCTCCAGTTCTTCCAGAATGCGGATATTGTCAGTCCAGCGCAGTAATGGCGGGTGTGTTTCGGACCACGCAAGGGCCGCGTATTGCACCATAAATTCAATATCGACGATACCTCCGGCGTCCTGCTTGAGATCGAACGGCGCCGTGGCCTCGAAGGCATTTGCCCCGGTGCCGGCCGCCGTGCTCTTGCTGCCGAGGTTATCGCGCATCTTGGCGCGCATCTCACTGACTTCCTGGCGCAAGGTCGGCAAGTCCCGCTGTTTGCCGAGGATCGCTGCACGAACCTGCTCGAATGCCCGACCAACATCTTCGCTACCCACCAACACCCGCGCCCGTACCAGCGCCTGATGCTCCCAAGTCCAGGCTTCATTCTCCTGATAACGGGCAAACGCTCCCAGCGAACTCACCAGCAACCCCGAGGCACCGGATGGCCGCAAGCGCATATCCACTTCATACAGCTGACCGGAGTTGGTCTGGGCCGTAAGTAAGTGAATGATCCGCTGCCCCAGCCGGGTAAAAAATTGCGCGCCATCGATAGGTTTGGGTCCGTCGGTTTCAGCCTGTGGGTCGCCATCGTGGATGAATACCAGATCCAGATCCGAACCATGCCCCAATTCCAGGCCGCCGACTTTCCCATAACCGACAATGATGAAGCCGGGATCGCACAAGCTGCCATCGGTGCGCAGCGGCGTACCGTACTTGGCCACGGTCTGGCGCCAGGCCAGGGCCAGTACCTGCTCCAGAATGGCTTCGGCGAGCCAGGTCAGGTAATCACTGACTTTCATCAACGGCAGGCTGCCGGCGATTTCTGACGCCGCCACTCGCAAGCGATGCGCCAGTTTGAAGTGGCGCAAGGCTTCCATTTGCTGTTCAAGGTCGTCTTCGGGAATACGCGTCAGACGCTCGCGCAACTCGGCGGCCAGTTCCGGTGCCAGGGGCGGCTTGAACAGCCTGCCTTCGTTGAGCAATTCATCGAGCAGCAACGGGAAACGGGTGATCTGTTCGGCGATCCATGGGCTCGCCGCGCACAAGGTCAGCAAGCGTCGCAATGCGCCGGGGTTTCGGTCAGCAACACCAGGTATGCTGAACGACGCGCCACCGCCTCCACCAGAGGCAGCACCCGCTCCAGCACCAGATCCGGATTGGCGTGTTCCACCGCTTGAGCGAGCAAACGCGGAATAAAAGCATCCAGGCGTTCGCGCCCAAGACGCTGCATGGCACGCAATTGCGGACTGCTGCGCAGACTGGCCAACGCTTTCAGTGCTTTGGTGGCATCGGCGAAACCGCCCTCCTGCAACTGCCGGCAGGCGGCCTCTTCATCCTGGGCTTCTTCCCAAAGCGGCAGCCACTCACCGCCGACCACCACCTCGCTTTCGGCGCCCTGTTCCTCGTCGGGATCGGCGATCACCTGACCAAAATGCCAGGCCACACGGCCGCGCCAGTACATCAGTTGCGCATGAAATGCCGACCAATCGGCAAAGCCGAGCATAAAGGCAATGCGCGCCTGATCCTGAGCACCATCCGGCAGCATCTGGGTCTGGCGTCGGCAATCGTCTGGATCGCATGTTCGGTGTAGCGCAGGAATTCGTAGCCTTCGCGCAATTCGCTGATCACCGCCGGCGGCAGATAGCCCTGACCTTCCAGGGTATTCAGCACCTTTAACAGTGGACGCTGCTGCAGGCTCAAATCGCGACCGCCGTGAATCAGCTGGAAGGCCTGGGCGATAAACTCCACTTCGCGAATGCCGCCGGAACCGAGCTTGATGTTGTCGGCCATGCCCTTGCGCCGTACTTCCTGCTGGATCAGCTGCTTCATGGTGCGCAGCGCTTCGATCGCCGAGAAGTCCAGATAGCGTCGGTAAACGAACGGCCGCAGCATGTCTTGCAGTTGCGCACCAGCCACTTGATCGCCAGCTACCACCCGCGACTTGATCATCGCGTAGCGTTCCCAGTCGCGCCCCTGGTCCTGGTAATACTGCTCCAGCGCATTGAAACTCAGGACCAGCGCGCCCGACGAACCATAAGGCCGCAGGCGCATATCGACGCGGAACACAAAACCGTCGACGGTCATCGGGTCCAGGGCCTTGATCAGGCGTTGACCGAGACGGATAAAAAATTCCTGGTTATCCAGCGCACGTTTCACGCCGACGGTTTCACCGCCCTCGGGGTAAGCGAAGATCAGGTCTATGTCCGACGACAGATTGAGCTCCACCGCGCCGAGCTTGCCCATGCCGAGCACGACCATTTGCTGTGGCTCACCGCTGCGCCGCCCCGTGGGTACGCCGAACTGCTGGCAATGCCGTGTGTACAGCCATTGATAGGCCTGATCGATGCTGGCATCGGCCATGTCCGAAAGGTCGCGACAGGTCTGGACCAGATCGGCCTGGCGCGTCAGGTCACGCCAGATGATGCGCACCTGATGACGGGCACGCTGGCGGCGCAAGGCACGCCCCAACAAGTCATCGGTTTCGGCCGCGTTCGCCGCCGCGGCAATCTGTGCGCACAGCTCGCCGGGCGTGAAAGCGCGGTCCAGCTCACCGGACTGCACCAGCGCCAGCAGCATCAACGGATCGCGCGCGCACTGTTCTGCCACGAAATCACTGGCGGCAGACACGCGGGCAAATTGTGCCCAGCGCTCAGGCGTCCATGTGGACAAGCCATGGTCGTCATCTAAAGCAGCAACGGCGGCACGGAACGACTGCTCCGCGCGGGTGACAAACGGCAGCAGTATGGAGGGTAGTTCGACAAGCGAGGGAATGCTCATGGTCTATCCTTGATCGGCGTGGAATGGGCCGAATGTAGTGATTTACAGGAATGCACTACCTGGAGGACTGTCGAACAAAAGTTAGAAATAGCTGAAATCTCTTCGTTTTTGGCAGCCAGCATCAAACTTTCACCTTTTCGGGTTGGCAAAAGACCAACCTTAACGATTATTCTCACAACGCAGCCGTGGGCCACAAGCCGCTCATCTGTAGTTTTACTACTCGTATATACATTAACAAGGCTGAAATGCCGGATGATTTGTAGTAAAACTACACACCGCCGGAACAACCTATCGGCAATCCAAGAATTCATAACGTCTGCCCACAAGGCCAGTCGCTAACTCAGGCAACCGATTCTGGTAGCCTTTCCGCCCTGGAGCAAGCCATGCAAGACCTCGATCCCGTCGAAACCCAGGAATGGCTGGACGCCCTGGAATCGGTTCTCGACAAAGAAGGCGAAGACCGTGCTCACTACCTGATGACCCGTATGGGGAACTCGCGACCCGCAGCGGCTCGCAATTGCCTTACGCCATCACCACGCCTTACCGCAACACCATCCCGGTAACCCACGAAGCACGCATGCCTGGCGACCTGTTCATGGAACGCCGCATTCGCTCGCTGGTTCGCTGGAACGCGATGGCCATGGTAATGCGTACGAACCTGAAAGATTCTGACCTGGGTGGTCACATCTCCAGCTTCGCCTCCAGTGCGACCCTGTATGACATTGGCTTCAACTATTTCTTCCAGGCCCCTACCGATGAACACGGCGGCGACCTGATCTACTTCCAGGGTCACACCTCGCCAGGCGTTTACGCCCGTGCGTTCATGGAAGGCCGCATCACCGAAGACCAGATGAACAACTTCCGCCAGGAAGTCGACGGTCAGGGCTTGTCGTCCTACCCGCACCCTTGGCTGATGCCTGACTTCTGGCAGTTCCCGACTGTATCCATGGGTCTGGGCCCAATCCAGGCGATTTACCAGGCGCGCTTCATGAAGTACCTGGAAGCCCGTGGCTTCATTCCTGAAGGCAAGCAAAAAGTCTGGTGCTTCCTGGGCGACGGCGAGTGCGACGAGCCGGAATCCCTGGGCGCGATCTCGCTGGCTGGCCGCGAGAAGCTCGACAACCTGATCTTCGTCATCAACTGCAACCTGCAGCGCCTCGACGGCCCGGTTCGCGGCAACGGCAAGATCATCCAGGAACTCGAAGGCGTGTTCCGCGGTGCTCAGTGGAACGTGACCAAAGTCATCTGGGGCCGTTTCTGGGACCCACTGCTGGCCAAGGACGTCGACGGTATTCTGCAACGCCGCATGGACGAAGTCATCGACGGCGAGTACCAGAACTACAAAGCCAAAGACGGCGCATTCGTACGTGAACACTTCTTCAACTCGCCAGAACTCAAGGCGATGGTTGCAGACCTGTCCGACGACGAAATCTGGAAACTCAACCGTGGCGGCCACGACCCGTACAAGGTCTACGCGGCGTACCACGAAGCGGTCAACCACAAAGAACAACCGACCGTCATTCTGGCCAAGACCATCAAGGGTTATGGCACCGGTGCCGGCGAAGCGAAAAACACTGCGCACAACACCAAGAAAGTCGATGTCGACAGCCTGAAGTTGTTCCGCGACCGCTTTGATATCCCGGTAAAAGACGAAGAACTGGAAAACCTGCCGTTCTTCAAGCCGCAACCGAACAGCGCCGAAGCCCGTTACCTGGCCGAGCGTCGCACTGCACTGGGCGGCTTCGTGCCACAGCGTCGCGCACAGAGTTTCGCCATCCCGACTCCGCCACTCGATACCCTCAAGGCTATCCTGGACGGTTCGGGCGACCGTGAAATTTCCACTACCATGGCTTTCGTGCGGATCCTCGCGCAACTGGTCAAGGACAAGGACATCGGCCCGCGCATCGTTCCGATCATTCCGGACGAAGCCCGTACCTTCGGTATGGAAGGCATGTTCCGTCAGTTGGGCATCTACTCGTCCGTCGGCCAGCTCTACGAGCCAGTCGATAAAGACCAGGTGATGTTCTACAAAGAGGACAAGAAGGGCCAGATCCTCGAAGAAGGCATCAACGAAGCGGGCGCCATGAGCTCCTTCATCGCTGCCGGTACTTCGTACTCCAGCCACAATCAGCCAATGCTGCCGTTCTACATCTTTTACTCGATGTTCGGCTTCCAGCGTATCGGCGACCTGGCCTGGGCCGCTGGCGACAGCCGTACCCGTGGCTTCCTGATCGGCGGCACCGCCGGCCGTACCACCCTGAACGGTGAAGGCCTGCAACACGAAGACGGTCACAGCCACCTGCTGGCTGCCACCATCCCGAACTGCCGCACCTATGATCCAACCTACGGCTACGAGCTGGCGGTGATCATCCAGGACGGCATGAAGAAGATGACCGAAGAGCAGCAGGACGTCTTCTACTACATCACCGTGATGAACGAGTCCTACCAGCAGCCAGCCATGCCGGCCGGTGCCGAAGAAGGCATCAAGAAAGGCATGTACCTGCTCGAAGAAGACACCCGCGAAGCGGCGCACCACGTTCAGCTGATGGGCTCCGGCACCATCCTGCGTGAAGTCCGCGAAGCGGCGAAGATCCTGCGTGAACAGTTCAATGTCGGCGCTGACGTGTGGAGCGTTACCAGCTTCAACGAACTGCGTCGCGATGGCCTGGCCGTCGAGCGCACCAACCGTCTGCACCCCGGCCAGAAGCCTAAGCTGAGCTACGTTGAAGAGTGCCTGAACGGCCGCCAAGGTCCGGTCATCGCCTCTACCGACTACATGAAACTGTTCGCCGAGCAGATTCGTCAGTGGGTACCGTCCAAGGAATTCAAAGTCCTGGGCACCGACGGTTTCGGCCGCAGCGACAGCCGCAAGAAACTGCGTCATTTCTTCGAAGTCGACCGTCATTTCGTGGTGTTGGCAGCCCTGGAAGCACTGGCTGACCGTGGCGATATCGAACCTAAGGTGGTGTCTGAAGCCATCGCCAAGTTCGGGATCGACCCGGAAAAACGCAACCCACTGGACTGCTGAGGAGAGATTCTGTGAGCGAACTCATTCGCGTACCTGACATCGGCAGCGGTGAAGGTGAAGTAATTGAACTGTTTGTAAAGGTCGGCGACCGTATCGAAGCCGATCAGAGCATCCTGACACTGGAATCGGACAAGGCGAGCATGGAAGTGCCTGCGCCGAAGGCCGGTATCATCAAGAGCCTGAAAGTGAAGCTGGGCGACCGCCTGAAAGAAGGCGACGAACTGCTTGAACTGGAAGTCGAAGGTGCCGCTGCTGCGGCCCCTGCGGCTGCCGCCGCGCCTGCTGCGAAAGCAGCGGAAAAACCGGCCGCTGCTCCAGCGCCGGCTGCTCCTGCTGCTGCTCCTGCTGCCGCGTCGGTTCAGCAAGTGCACGTGCCGGATATCGGTTCGTCGGGCAAGGCCCAGATCATCGAGATCCAGGTCAAGGTTGGCGACACCGTCGAGGCTGATCAGTCGCTGATCACCCTGGAGTCCGACAAGGCCAGCATGGAAATCCCATCGCCAGCCGCTGGCGTAGTCAAGAGCATCAGCGTCAAGCTCAACGATGAAGTCGGCACTGGCGACCTGATCCTGGATCTGGAAGTGGCGGGTGCCGCAGCACCGGCTGCTGCTCCAGCTCAGGCTGCTGCGCCTGCTGCCGCTGCTTCTGCGCCAGCCGCTGCAGCCCCGGCTGCTCCAGTAGCCGACAGCGTTCAGGACATCCACGTTCCGGACATCGGTTCTGCTGGCAAGGCCAAGATCATCGAAGTCCTGGTCAAGGCCGGCGACATCGTTGAAGCTGACCAGTCGCTGATTACCCTGGAATCCGACAAAGCGAGCATGGAAATTCCATCGCCTGCCGCTGGCGTGGTTGAAAGCGTTTCCATCAAGCTCGATGACGAAGTCGGCACCGGCGACCTGATCCTCAAGCTGAAAGTCAAAGGCGCTGCCCCGGCTGCTGCTCCGGCGCCTGCCGCTGCCGCACCGAGCGCTCCTGCTGCTGCGGCCGCCGCACCAGCTGCTGCACCGGCTCCAGTTGCTCCAGCTGCCGCCCCGGCCAAGCCTGGCGCCAAGGTTCACGCAGGTCCGGCAGTACGCCAACTGGCCCGCGAGTTCGGCGTCGAGCTGAACGCAGTCGGTGCCAGCGGTCCTCACGGTCGCATCCTGAAAGAAGACGTGCAGGTTTACGTCAAAGCCATGATGCAGAAGGCCAAGGAAGCGCCAGCCGCTGCCGCTGCCGCAACCGGTGGCGCGGGCATCCCGCCGATCCCGGTCGTGGACTTCAGCCGCTTCGGTGAAATCGAAGAAGTGCCGATGACTCGCCTGATGCAAATCGGCGCGTCGAGCCTGCACCGCAGCTGGCTGAACATTCCGCACGTGACTCAGTTCGATTCGGCTGATATCACCGAGCTGGAAGCGTTCCGTAACGCTCAGAAAGCTGTGGCAGAGAAGGCCGGCGTCAAGCTGACCATCCTGCCGCTGCTGCTCAAGTCCTGCGCGCACCTGCTCAAGGAACTGCCGGACTTCAACAGTTCGCTGGCGCCAAGTGGCAAGGCGATCATTCGCAAGAAGTACGTGAACATCGGCTTCGCAGTGGACACTCCTGAAGGCCTGCTGGTACCGGTCATCAAGAACGTCGACCAGAAGAGCCTGTTGCAACTGGCCGCCGAAGCCGCCGTGCTGGCCGCCAAAGCCCGCGACAAAAAGCTCACCGCTGACGACATGCAAGGCGCCTGCTTCACCATTTCCAGCCTCGGTCACATTGGCGGCACCGGCTTCACGCCGATCGTCAACGCGCCGGAAGTGGCGATCCTCGGTGTTTCCAAGGCAACCATCCAGCCAGTCTGGGACGGCAAAGCCTTCCAGCCGAAACTGATGCTGCCACTGTCGCTGTCCTACGATCACCGTGTGATCAACGGCGCCGCTGCGGCACGCTTCACCAAGCGTCTGAGCGACCTGCTGGCGGACATCCGCACCATCCTGCTGTAACTGCGAACGGCCCTCCTTTACGGGAGGGCCTGTCGTGTTTCACGTTTTCCGAGCGCCACGCTCGTACCTCAACCCCGCCAATTTGGCGGGGCTTTTTTTGTCTGCAGTTTTTAATTGCCTTCCTACATTTGTGGCTGATATCGCCCACAACTCAAGTCCATTTCGACTCGATATTTTTTGGGTTTCAAAAACTAGCTTTGGTTTACGGCTGCGTAAAACAGCCAATAACCCGGTCACCTTGAATCAATTAAATAGCGGATGGACTCGAATATGTTAAAGCCAACTGTCGGGCCGATTATTGGTCACACAACAACTAATCAAACCCGTATATTTTTACGTGGAGAATGGCAAAAAGATGCTTTGGTATTTGCCGGCGTTCGTTATCGACGGATCGGTGACGAACAATGGAATAACGGTGCATTCAAACAACTGACAGACTTGCGCGATATGTCTGATGTCATTGTTCTGCATGATCTTGCTGCCGATACCGAATACGAGTACCAGGCCGGATGGCTCAACCCCATGAACCCGGTGCACACCGTGGAAACCGTACAGGAGCTGCCATTGCAATGGCCTCGGGAGATCTACCGCCTGCGCACACAATCAAACCAAATTACGACTCCACGGGCCTACATCGTCGGTTCATGCCGCTATCTGAACATGACCGCCGGCGCGCCATGGGCCCCACATCTGGGCGACCGGATCTTCGCTTCCATCTCAAATCTGGCACAGCACGCCTCACCGTCGATCAGCGCCATGCTGATGACCGGCGACCAGGTCTATGTCGATGACTTGAACTTCATCGCACCCGATCGGGAATACCAGGAAATTCTTGCCAAATACCGCGCTGCGTTTTCACAGCCTCATATCAGCAAGTTAATGTCCGGCACACCTACATATATGATCCTCGATGACCACGAAATCGAAGATAACTGGCCAGCCAATAAAAGCAGAACCGATGAGCATCTATACAACAATGCAATGGCCGCCTATGAGTTGTATCAAGCCAGTCACAGCCCAGCCCACCAACTGGATAGACAAGGGCAACCCCGTCAGCCGTTAAAACAATATTGGTATCAGTTTGCCAATGGCGATATCGAGTGGTTTGTCACCGACAGCCGCACCCGACGCAATCTCGCGGCCCACGACCGCCGTATTCTTGATATCGAACAGGAACAGGCTCTTTGCGACTGGTTGATCCACAGCCCCGCCCGGGTCAAATTCGTGGTCACCAGCGTCATGTTCTACCCCGACCGCAAACGCCAGGGTGATGACGCCTGGAAAGCCTTTCCCGAGCAACGACTGCGGTTGCTGGAGACCGTTCGCAATCACAAGATCAGGAACGTGGTCTTCGTTTCCGGCGATGTCCACGGCTCCTTGACCAGCCGCCTGACTCACAGCACCGATCCGGACTTCGAAGTTCACACCATCGTCTCGTCGCCCCTGTGCAACAGCAAACTGCTGCCCTATGCCAAAGACTCCACGTTTATCATCGATCAACCGCTGATTCGAACCGAAACAGGCGATTATCGACATGAACTCACCGGCAAGGTGGTCAGCCAGGACAACTTCGCGCATCTCATCGTCGATACGGAACAGATTCAAGTGCGTTATCACGACCGGGATGGCCATCTGTTGCATTCAACCCATGTCCCGTTGCGTTAAGAAAATAAAAAATCGCAGCCTTCGGCAGCTCCTACAAGTGAACGATGTCCATTCTGTAGGAGCTGCCGAAGGCTGCGATCTTTGCGGTAATAGCACTACTTTTAGCCTTGATTGAAGAATTCTTCGCTTCTGCCGACATATTCTTATAGCACTTGGCCTTCATGTCTCTTGTCAGTCGGTGTCGCAATGATGCAACCTTGCCGCAGACAACAGTAAAGAGGGCGAAAGCCCAGCGCGATCAGCAAATTCGAAGCGAGTTTCCTTCCATATGAAAAGCCAACCCGATGCCGCCAGCCGTATGGTGGCCGAGGTAGTAACGCAGTTGCCTGTGCCCTCTCGGCTCGGCATGCTGCGTTTCGAACGGCTGAATGAACCTAGCTGGGCGCTGCTGTTTCTCGATCCCAATTGCGAACGCCAGTTCGGCCTTCCTGCCGTAGAGCTCTGTGCGCTGGTTGGCTCGCCTTACGCCAGCCTGATGGAGCCGCAAGCGCGCTATCAGATGCATGACGCGATCCAGCAGCAACTTAGCCAAGCACCGCATTACCTGATCCGCTACACCTTGCACACTGCCACGGGCTCGCTGAACCTGCTGGAGCTGGGCGAAGGCTACAAACAGCACAATCGACACCTGTTGCGCGGTTACCTGTTGGTCATCGACGGTCTGTTCGAGGACGACCCACTGCTGCCCGTGCTGGACCTGGAAACCCAGAACTCGCGCCTGCAAATCGCCCTGGAGCTCAACCAGCGCGCTCAACAGGAACAACTACAGCACCTGGACCGGGTGCGCGCCCAGCAGGACCTGATCCTGCTGCTGACCCGCCAGCGCTACAGCAGCAACAATTCCCTGCAAGAAGCCGCCGAACTGATCACCCGCAGCGCCTGCGAGATCTACGCAATCGACTGTGCCAGCCTGTGGACCCTCGAAGGTTCGATGCTGGTGCCGATATCGGCCTTTCACTGCGCTAACCAGGAATACGTGCTACCGCAACCGATCGACGTTAGCTGTTTTCCCGACTACCTCGACGCCCTGCACACAGGTCGCGCCATCGATGCCCACAACGCCATGCGCGATCCGCGCACCCGGGAGATGGCCGAAAGCCTGCGCCCCCGTGATGTCAACGCGATGCTCGACGCCAGTATCCGCGTCGACGGTCAGGTAGTTGGCGTGTTGTGCCTTGAGCAAACCGGCGCAACCCGCGCCTGGCAATCGGATGAAATCGCCTTTGCCGGCGAGCTGGCGGACCAGTTCGCTCAGGTCATCAGCAACCATAACCGGCGCACCGCCACCAGCGCCCTGCACCTGTTCCAGCGTGCGGTCGAGCAAAGTGCCAACGCCTTTCTGCTGGTTAATTGCGACGGCGTGGTGGAGTACGTCAACCCAAGCTTCACCGCAATCACCCAGTACAGCACCGAAGAAGTCCACGGCCAGCGCTTGTCGGAATTGCCGGCACTGGAAAACCTCAGCGAACTGCTGTTCGACGCGCCTTCGGCGCTGGCCAAGAGCAACAGTTGGCAGGGCGAATTCAAGAGCCGCCGCAAAAACCTCGAACCCTACTGGGGCCAGTTGTCGATCTCCAAGGTCTATGGCGACAACCGCGAACTGACCCACTACATCGGCATCTACGAAGACATCACCCAGACCAAGCTCGCCCAGCAACGTATCGAGCGCCTGGCCTACACCGATAACCTGACCAACCTCGGCAACCGCCCGGCGTTTATCCGTAACCTCGATGAGCGCTTCGCCCGAGACAGCGATGCCCCCATCAGCCTGTTGCTGGTGGACATCGACAACTTCAAGCGGATCAACGACAGCCTCGGCCACCAGACCGGCGACAAGCTGCTGATCAGCCTGGCTCGACGCCTGCGCAACAGCCTGAGCCCGAGCGGCAGCCTGGCGCGGTTCGCCAGTAACGAATTTGCGGTGTTGCTGGACAATACCGACCTTGAAATTGGCCAGCAGATTGCCAGCCAGTTGTTGACGACCCTCGACAAACCGATGTTCGTCGACAACCAGCTGATCAGCGTGACCGGTTCCGTGGGCCTGGCTTGCGCGCCACTGCACGGGCGCGACCCGCAAACCCTGATGCGTAACGCCGGGCTGGCACTGCACAAGGCCAAGGCCAACGGCAAACATCAGGTGCAAGTGTTCACCGAAGCACTGAACGCCGAGGCCAGTTACAAACTGTTCGTCGAGAACAATTTGCGCCGCGCCCTGACCCAGAACGAACTGGACGTGTTCTATCAACCCAAGCTCTGCCTGCGCACCGGCCGCCTGCTGGGAATGGAGGCGTTGCTGCGCTGGAACCACCCGGAAAAAGGCATGATCCGGCCGGACCAGTTCATCAGCGTCGCGGAAGAAACCGGGCTGATCATTCCAATTGGCAAATGGATCGCCCGCCAGGCTTGCCGTATGAGCAAAGAACTGACCGCCGCCGGGCTGGGCAACCTTCAGGTGGCGATCAACCTGTCACCCAAACAGTTTTCCGATCCGGACCTGGTGGCGTCCATCGCCAACATCCTCAAGGAAGAAATGCTGCCGGCGAACCTGCTGGAGCTTGAGCTGACAGAGGGCCTGCTGCTCGAAGCCACCGAAGACACCCACTTGCAGCTCGACCAGCTCAAGCGTCTGGGCCTGACCCTGGCGATGGACGACTTCGGCACCGGTTACTCGTCGCTCAGTTACTTGAAAAAATTCCCCATCGACATCATTAAGATCGATCGAAGCTTCATTCACGAAATCCCGGACAATCAGGACGACATGGAAATCACCTCCGCGGTGATTGCCATGGCCCACAACCTGAAACTCAAGGTCGTGGCTGAAGGTATCGAAACGGCCGCGCAGCTATCTTTCCTGCGCCGCCACCGTTGCGACGTTGGTCAGGGCTACCTGTTCGACCAGCCGATCCCGGGCTCCGAGCTGATCGAGAAGCTCAGACGCTACCCGCGCGGCCCGATCGCCTGACCTGTAAACTTATTGTAGGAGCGAGCTTGCTCCGGGCGGCGTTCCGACGATGTACGTTAACGATAACGCGCGCTGCCTGGTGCGGCGTGTTGCCCTCAGGTCCATCGTCGGAACGCCGCCCGGAGCAAGCTCGCTCCTACAGGTCTGACTATTTACCCTGACTGAGGACTGATGATGGTTCTGCGCTCGGAAATTCTGGTGAACAAAAACATGCTCCCTACCAAAGAACAAGCTCTGCCTGGCCGCGAAACTGCGATGGTCCTGCCCGAGAAGCATTTCGTATTCGAAGACACTCCGTTGCTGGGCCCGTTCTTCAACAATGTCGATTTCGCCATCTTCGGTCTGGGTTGCTTCTGGGGCGCCGAGCGGCGGTTCTGGCAGCGTGAAGGCGTGGTCAGCACCGTTGTGGGTTACGCCGGCGGATTTACCCCGAACCCGACTTACGAAGAAGTCTGCTCAGGCTTGACTGGCCACACTGAAGTGGTGCTGGTGGTGTACGAACCGGAGAAGGTCAGCTACGACGAGCTGTTGAAAATGTTCTGGGAACTGCATAACCCAACACAAGGCATGCGCCAGGGTAACGACATCGGCACCCAGTATCGCTCGGCGATCTACTGCACCACCCCGGAGCAACTGGAAGAAGCACAGGCCAGCAAGCAAGCCTTCCAGGCTGAGCTGAGCAAGGCCGGTTTCGGCGAGATCACCACCGAAGTTGACCAGGCACCGATCGTCTACTTTGCCGAAACCTATCACCAGCAATACCTGGCCAAGAATCCGGAAGGCTATTGCGGGATTGGCGGTACTGGTGTGACTTGCCCGATCTAAATCAACTGTAGGAGCTGGCTTGCCAGCGAAGACGGCCGATAAATCACCGCAAGGCTTACGGCCCCTTCGCCGGCAAGCCGGCTCCTACAGGGCCGAGCATTACTCGGCAATCAACCAATCCATCTGCCACCCGCCCTGGGTCTGCCCAAGCTTTTTGGACAACCACGGCAACAGCTCACGCAACTCTTCCTCCAGCCCCCACGGCGGATTGGCAATCGCCAGACCGGAACCGTTCAGACTGTTCGGCGTGTCCAGCGGATGCACCAGCAACTCCACGCGCAACAGCTTCGGCGCACCGGTACCGGCCAGGTCCTGATAGAAACGGCGCAGTGCGCGCTGATCCTTCACCGGGTACCAGATTGCCGCCACGGTTTGCCGCATCCGGCCAATCGCCTCTTTCAACGACGCCGCGCAGCGCTGCATT
The DNA here is from genome assembly GCF_002277815.1 of Pseudomonas sp. ERMR1:02. Taxonomy (GTDB): domain Bacteria; phylum Pseudomonadota; class Gammaproteobacteria; order Pseudomonadales; family Pseudomonadaceae; genus Aquipseudomonas. The sequence continues at coordinate 345,815 of NZ_NKJI01000005.1, read as the reverse complement.
TCGTCGAGTTTTTCGAACGGCGGGTCGATCAACATCACCGCACGTTTTTCCGGCACTGGCAGCAAGGCCCGCGGAACATGCCAGCCTTCGCCAAGATGCACTTTCACCCGGCGATCACCCGCCATGTTGTCCTTGAGCAACACCCCGTCTTCAGGGTGTTTCTCGTTGAGTAACACACGGTCCTGCGGGCGAGTCAGGCGCCGCGCCAACTCCGGCGAACCCGGGTAATAGCGCAACTGGCCATCCGGGTTCATCTCGTGCAGCACCTGCATGTAATCGGCTGTCAGGATCGGTAGATCCGGCTGATCCCACAAACGCGCAATGCCTTCCAGATACTCCCCGGTACGGCTGGCCTGATCGCCCTGAAGGTCATACAGGCCAATGCCGGCGTGGGTGTCGAGATAGGCAAACGGCTGCTCCTTGCGCGACATCAGGGCGATGATGCGGGTCAAGGTCAGGTGTTTGAACACATCGGCGTGATTGCCGGCATGGAAGGCGTGACGATAATTCATGGTTGCTCCTGCGAAGGCCGGGAAGTTTACCTTTTACCGGCCTGCAAGTCAGGGGTTCGCGGCTGAGCGGGCAGTTACAGAATCCGGGACGATGGCCATCGATTCCAGCTTCAACGCTACCTGTAGCAGCTGCCGAAGGCTGCGTTCGGCTGCGAAGCAGTCGTAAACCCGGTATGCACGGTTTCTCTAAAACACCGCATCGCCTGATTTCACGACTGCTTCGCAGCCGAACGCAGGCTTCGCCAGCTGCTAGATAGCGTGAGGCGTTACAGCCAAGACCGCACCCGCAATTCAGTTCAGCTCCTCCATCAAGTACTCCAACAATTCAGCCTTCGGCACCGGTGGCAAATCCGGCGTTGCGAGAAAATTCGCGACCTTGCTGCGCAGCACGTTTTCAGAAAACGCCTCGAAAACGCTCGGCTGCTCTTCACTTAGCCACTGCAAAAGATTGTTGATCTGCGTTGAGGCATCTTCAGCACCGAGCAGCTTCAGCACGGAGTCGGGCACTTCCCACCATGGAAATACCTTCGATGTTTTCAGCGCGTTGCTACCGATCTCGACCGACTGCCCATTGATCAAACATCGCCCCATTACCGGCAGCAGTTGAGCGCAATCGATCTCGGCACACTGAAGCATCGGCAGTAGATAGCGCCCATCCCAGAAGCGGAAAAACACCGTACTGCCATTGGGGAGCAAAACCTGCGTAAGGCTGCACAGGTGTTCGACCAGCACCTGCTGGCTTGCCGTAGAAATCGCCAGCCACCCCCAGTCACCAGACGCCGTAGTCGCCACCCACCGCAAAAATTCACTGTCCGCAGCGACGGTTCCGACAAAGGGCATCACCGCTTCCCACTCGGCATAGGCGGTATCGATCCAGATCGGGCTCGGTATTCTTGCGGGGGTCAAACGCCGCCAGGCTTTTAATGGTTCGGCGGCGCTGGCGTTGCTGAAGATCGCGAACAGTTGTTCCGACGGTTGCAGCGGCTGTCGCTCCAGCCAGGCGTGAGGCGATAGAAAATCAGATTGCACAGAAACCGCCCTCGCAACATTGTTGACAAAACGGCGCAGCCCTTTTCAGGTTGAGTATCTGCACCATGCTCAGTGGCACGCCTTGCACAGGCGTGCTTGATGCACCAATGGCCGGTACCAATGCCCCACCAACCTCAATCGGTACGCTGCTGAAAATCCCTTCCGGGCCAATATTGATCCAGTGCCCGCCCGCCTGAATCGTTGCGCTGGCGCCACCGTCGATCACAATCTGGTTACCGGCATTGAGACGAAACTGCCCGCTCGCCTTGAGGGTCTGGCTACTGACGCTGATGTGCCGATCACCGTTGACGTGCAGATATTCGTTCCGCCCTACATGCACATGCATGTCGTGCAACACCTGCTGATCCCAGTTTCGCTGGGCACGCAGGGAAATTTCCTCGGCACCTTTGCGATCCTCGATACGCAATTCGTTGTAACCACCGCCACCGGGACTACTCTGGCTGCGGAAAATGCTGCGGGTCTTGTCTGCCGGCAGGTCCAGCGGCACCGGCGTCGCGGCGTTGGGCACGCAACCCATGACCAAAGGTTTGTCGGCGTCGGCATCGACGAAACCCACCAACACCTCCATGCCAACCCGTGGAATCAACACACCGCCGTAATGGTCATGAGCCCAACCGCTGGCGACCCGCAGCCAGCAACTGGACTGCTCGTTCAACGGGCCGTCGCGATCCCACATCAGCCGGACCTTGACCCGACCGTATTCATCGCAATGGATCTCACTGTTTTTCGGGCCGGTCACTACCGCAGATTGATACCCGACGACACGAGGCTTCTCGAGCAACGGCGGACGAAAGAAGACATCCCAAGGCGTCGCCAGAAACGTATTGCGATAATCGGTGTCGTCACTGCCCGCCGATTCCTCCAGAACCTGCGGCTGTCGGCCATGGTGCTCTATTTCAGTAAGTAGCCACTGCTCATTCCACTTCTTACGCGGATGCTCCTCCAGTTTCAGTAAGTATCCACTGGTCAGCGAAATTTGATCGCTTCGGCCTTGTGCCATTTGATAATCCGCACGATGCCGCTCCAGCGCTCGCCCCGCCAGATGATCGCCGACTTCGCGATCATTGAATTGTCCCGGAAAACCGTAATCCTCCAGTTCCCACGGTGGCTTGATGTCGCTACGGCTTTCCAGTTCAAGGCGAGGTTTATGGAAGTCGTAATCGCGGCGCACCACTGCGTTGGTACGGGTTTCCAGGCGCACGTTGAAGTGATCGACGACCGGCGTTTGCGCCGTCATGCCGCTGCCCGGCAAATAACGCGTGGACTCAGGCAGACGCGGGAAAACGGACTGACCATCGCCGAATACCAGAAGATGTCCATCGGGGCTGTGCTGGAAGTGGTAGTGAATGCCGATCTCGGCAGACAGTCGCTGGATGAACGCCAGGTCACTTTCCGCGTATTGCACGCAGTACTCGCGCTCAGGGTAAGTACCATGGAGTTGAAACTTGAAGGCGTCACCGAGGATGCCGTGGTCCTTGAGGATTTGCGTAATGATCGTCGGCACACTTTGATGCTGGAAGATCCGCTGGTTGATGCGTTGTCCAAGGCAAATCAGGCGCGGTACCAGGCTGATCTGATAACGAGTCAGACGCTTGCCTGAATCGCCTTGGCCAATGCGAAAAATCTGACCATGGATACCATGGCCTTGCGCACCAAAACTCAGATACGCCTGACGTTGCAGAAGGGGTTCGAGTTCGATGTCCGGCTTCTCGCTGACCAGTTCCAGATCAAAACGATACGGCTGGCTGATCGCCTCCATGCCCGTGAATTCAAGCACCTTGAAGTCAAGCTTTGGCTCGCCTTGAAGGCACAACGTGAAACGCGATTGATTCGCAGAAGTGGACATCCATTGTGTCTCTGCAGATTGGAAGCGGGCGATTGTGCATGAGCAGCAAAGGGACTCGACCCAAGGCCAGTAAAATCAGATTTGCCCTACTTCATCTGATGAATTCGCCTTCAAATAACATCTCTTCGGGCTACAGACATTCCTTTTTGAAATGCAACGCGCCTTCTGCAAAGCGGGTTGCACCTTTGAACAATAATGCTATGCAACCAGGCGAAAAAGGTGCAACCCGCTTTCTATGCTTAAGCCGTACATTGAAATCACTCCAGCGGAACTTACTGTTTTCGCTAGCTTTTTTCGGCGCCATGCAGATTCCCTGCAAGAAGTAAGAACATCTAACATTAGCGGCACATTCTTAGCAGAATTGGTTTCCTGACGAACTGCGTAACATTCCAGGAAAAATGGGTTGCACCGGGTTGCACCTCGCTCCCTGCACGGCTAATCTTGCCGCCAGCTGATGCCACGCGGTCGTGGCAAACATGAGGACAAAAACATGGCTACCACCACCCTTGGCGTCAAACTTGACGACCCGACCCGCGAACGCCTGAAGGCTGCCGCGACCTCGATTGATCGCACGCCGCACTGGTTGATCAAGCAGGCAATTTTCAATTACCTGGAAAAACTCGAGGGTGGTGCAACCCTGACCGAGCTGAACGGTTTGACCAGCAAAGACGCCGACGACGCTGGCGAAGCCCATGTCGATCACGCGCACCAGTGCTTTTTGGAGTTCGCCGAAAGCATTTTGCCGCAATCGGTGCTGCGCGCATCGATCACCGCCGCTTACCGTCGCCCGGAACCGGAAGTGGTGCCGATGCTGATCGAGCAAGCGCGCCTGCCGGCACCGATGGCTGAAGCCACCAACAAGCTTGCCGCTTCGATTGCCGAAAAACTGCGCAATCAGAAGAGCGCTGGCGGTCGTGCCGGCATTGTTCAGGGCCTGCTGCAGGAATTTTCCCTGTCGTCCCAGGAAGGCGTTGCGCTGATGTGCCTGGCCGAAGCGCTGTTGCGCATCCCGGACAAAGGTACCCGTGACGCGCTGATCCGCGACAAGATCAGCACCGGCAACTGGCAGCCGCACCTGGGCAACAGTCCGTCGCTGTTCGTCAACGCCGCCACCTGGGGCCTGCTGCTGACCGGCAAACTGGTCTCTACCCACAACGAGTCCGGCCTGACTTCGTCCCTGAGCCGCATCATCGGCAAGAGTGGCGAGCCGATGATCCGCAAGGGCGTCGACATGGCCATGCGCCTGATGGGCGAGCAGTTCGTCACCGGCGAAACCATTGCCGAAGCCTTGGCCAACGCCAGCAAGTTCGAAGCCAAGGGCTTCCGTTATTCCTACGACATGCTCGGCGAAGCCGCACTGACCGAGCACGATGCGCAGAAATACCTCGCCTCGTACGAACAAGCCATCCATTCGATTGGCAAAGCCTCACACGGTCGTGGGATTTATGAAGGTCCGGGCATTTCGATCAAGCTGTCCGCCTTGCACCCGCGTTACAGCCGCGCCCAGTACGAGCGCGTGATGGATGAGCTGTACCCGCGCCTTCTGTCGCTGACGTTGCTGGCCAAGCAATACGACATCGGCCTGAACATCGACGCCGAAGAGGCCGACCGCCTCGAACTGTCGCTGGATCTGCTGGAGCGCCTGTGCTTCGAGCCGCAACTGACTGGCTGGAATGGCATCGGCTTCGTGATCCAGGCTTACCAGAAGCGCTGCCCGTACGTGATCGACTACGTGATCGACCTCGCTCGCCGCAGCCGTCATCGCCTGATGATCCGCCTGGTGAAAGGCGCGTACTGGGACAGCGAAATCAAGCGCGCCCAGGTCGAAGGCCTGGAAGGCTACCCGGTCTACACCCGCAAGGTTTACACCGACGTCTCCTACATCGCTTGCGCGCGCAAACTGCTGTCGGTGCCGGAAGTCATCTACCCGCAATTCGCTACGCACAATGCCCATACGCTGTCGGCGATTTATCACATCGCCGGTCAGAACTATTACCCGGGCCAGTACGAGTTCCAGTGCCTGCATGGCATGGGTGAACCGCTGTACGAACAGGTTGTAGGCAAAGTTTCCGAAGGCAAGCTGAACCGTCCTTGCCGTGTGTACGCACCGGTCGGCACCCACGAAACCCTGTTGGCCTACCTGGTACGTCGACTGCTGGAAAACGGCGCGAACACTTCGTTCGTCAACCGTATCGCCGACCAGTCGATCTCGATTCAGGAGCTGGTGGCCGATCCGGTGGCCAGCATCGAACAGATGGCGACGCTGGAAGGTGGTTTCGGTCTGCCGCACCCGCGTATCCCGCTGCCGCGTGATCTTTACGGCTCGGAACGCGCCAACTCCAGCGGCATCGACATGGCCAACGAACATCGTCTGGCTTCGTTGTCCTGTGCTTTGCTGGCCACCGCGCATAACAACTGGAAGGCCGCACCGATCCTCGGCTGCGCCTCCAGCACCGAAGCGCCGGCACCGGTCCTGAATCCGTCCGATCTGCGTGACGTGGTTGGCCATGTGCAGGAAGCCACCGTCGAAGACGTCGACAACGCCATTCAATGCGCCCTGAACGCCGCACCGATCTGGCAGGCCACCCCGCCAGCCGAACGTGCCGCGATCCTGGAACGTGCCGCCGATTTGATGGAAGGCGAAATCCAGCCGCTGATGGGCCTGCTGGCTCGTGAAGCCGGCAAGACCTTCGCCAACGCCATCGCTGAAGTGCGCGAAGCCGTGGACTTCCTGCGTTATTACGCAGTGCAGGCGCGCAACGACTTCACCAACGATGCCCATCGCCCATTGGGTCCGGTGGTCTGCATCAGCCCGTGGAACTTCCCGCTGGCGATTTTCAGTGGTCAGGTGGCTGCCGCACTGGCCGCCGGTAACCCGGTCCTGGCCAAGCCTGCTGAACAGACTCCCCTGGTCGCAGCACAAGCCGTGCGCCTGCTGCTCGAAGCCGGTATTCCGCAAGGCGTGCTGCAACTACTGCCGGGCCGCGGCGAAACCGTCGGTGCCGGGCTGGTCGGCGACGATCGCGTCAAAGGTGTGATGTTCACCGGCTCCACCGAAGTCGCGCGCTTGCTGCAACGCAACATCGCCGGGCGCCTGGATAGCCAGGGCCGTCCGATTCCGCTGATCGCCGAAACCGGCGGCCAGAACGCGATGATCGTCGACTCCTCGGCGCTGACTGAACAAGTGGTCATCGACGTCGTATCGTCGGCCTTCGACAGCGCCGGCCAGCGTTGCTCGGCACTGCGGGTTCTGTGCTTGCAGGAAGATTCCGCGGACCGCGTCATCGAAATGCTCAAAGGTGCGATGGCTGAAAGCCGTCTCGGCAACCCGGAACGCTTGTCCGTGGACATCGGCCCGGTGATCGATGCCGAAGCCAAGGCTGGTATCGAGAAGCACATCCAGGCCATGCGCGATAAAGGTCGTAGTGTGTACCAGGTGGCCATCGCCGACTCTGAAGAGGTCAAACGCGGCACTTTCGTGATGCCGACCCTGATCGAACTGGAGAGCTTCGACGAACTGCAACGGGAGATCTTCGGCCCGGTGCTGCACGTGGTTCGCTACAAGCGCAAAGACATTGACCAACTGATCGGCCAGATCAACGCGTCCGGTTACGGCCTGACCCTAGGCGTGCACACCCGCATCGACGAAACCATCGCCAAGGTGATCGACAACGTCAACGCCGGTAACGTCTACGTCAACCGCAACATCGTCGGTGCCGTGGTCGGCGTGCAACCGTTCGGCGGCGAAGGCCTGTCGGGCACAGGTCCCAAGGCCGGTGGCCCGCTGTACCTGTACCGTCTGTTGTCGACTCGTCCTACCGATGCCATTGAACAATCCTTCGCTCGCGGTGATGCTGCCGTGGCACCGGACGTACGTCTTCGTGAAGCCATGAGCAAGCCGCTGACCGCCCTGCAAGCCTGGGCCGACAACAACAAGTTCGCTGACCTGAGCGCCCTGTGCGTGCAGTTCGCCGCGCAGTCGCAAAGCGGTATCACCCGCGTACTGGCCGGCCCGACCGGCGAGCGCAATAGCTATGCAATCCTGCCGCGCGAGCACGTGCTGTGCCTGGCGGAAGTCGAAGGCGATCTGCTGACGCAACTGGCGGCGGTATTGGCCGTCGGCGGCTCGGCGGTATGGCCGGAAACTGACCTGAGCAAGGCATTGTTCGCACGCTTGCCGAAGGAGATTCAGGCGCGCATCAAGCTGGTTTCCGACTGGAACAAGGAAGAGGGGGTGTTTGATGCGGTTCTGCATCATGGCCATTCCGATCAGTTGCGTGCGGTTTGCCAGCAGGTTGCCAAGCGTGCCGGGGCTATCGTTGGTGTGCAGGGCCTGTCACAGGGTGAATCCAACATTGCGCTGGAACGCCTGGTGATCGAACGCGCATTGAGCGTCAACACGGCTGCGGCGGGTGGTAATGCCAGCCTGATGACCATCGGCTAAACCTCCCCCTCGTGATCGTTCCCACGCTCCGCGTGGGAATGCAGCCCGGGACGCTCTGCGTCCCATCGGTGCCAGACTCGAAATCGGCAGCGCGGCTGGAACGCGGAGCGTCCCTTGAGGCATTCCCACGCAGAGCGTGGGAACGATCTTTACCTCACCTCGTTTTGCCCCTTTATCACCCTCATCAATCATCCTTTCAGCCCGCCCTCCCCACGCCTAGACTCGGTCCACTCCAATAAAAGGTAGGCCGCCATGTCCGAGACGTTGCTCAGTTCCCGCAATCTGGCTTTCGAGCTGTATGAAGTCCTCGATGCCGAGGGCCTGACCCAGCGTGAGCGTTTTGCCGAGCATAATCGCGAAACCTTCGATGCCGCCCTCGGCACCGCCCGCAGCATCGCCGAAAAGTACTTCGCCCCGCACAACCGCAAGGGCGACGAGAACGAACCGCGCTACGAGGACGGCCAGGCGATTCTGATTCCGGAAGTGAAACCGGCGGTAGACGCTTTCCTCGAAGCCGGTTTCCTCAACGCGGCGCGCAATTTCGACGCCGGCGGCATGCAACTTCCTACATTGTTGTCCCAAGCCTGCTTCGCCCACTTTCAATCGGCCAACGCGGCGTCGACCTCGTACCCGTTCCTGACCATGGGCGCGGCGAACCTGATCGAAAGCTTCGGCACCGATGAGCAGAAGCGGCGCTTCCTGCAACCAATGATCGACGGGCGCTTTTTCGGCACCATGGCACTGACCGAACCGCACGCGGGTTCTTCGTTGTCGGATATTCGTACCCGCGCCGAGCCTGCGTCTGACGGCACTTATCGACTCAAGGGCAACAAGATCTTCATCTCTGGCGGCGATCACCCGCTGTCGGAAAACATCGTTCACATGGTGCTGGCCAAGCTGCCGGATGCACCGGCCGGGGTGAAGGGTATTTCGCTGTTTATCGTACCCAAGTTTCTGGTGAACGATGACGGCAGCCTCGGCAAGCGCAACGATGTGCTGCTGGCTGGCCTGTTCCACAAGATGGGCTGGCGCGGCACCACATCCACGGCGCTGAATTTCGGCGATAGCGGTGAGTGTGTCGGCTATCTGGTGGGCAAGCCGCATCATGGCTTGGGCTACATGTTCCAGATGATGAACGAGGCGCGGATCGGCGTCGGCATGGGTGCGGTGATGCTTGGTTACGCGGGCTATCTGTATTCGCTCGAATACGCCCGCGAGCGCCCGCAGGGCCGTGTGCCCGACAGCAAGGATCCGAACACAGCACCAGTGGCAATCATTCAGCACGCCGACGTCAAACGCATGCTGCTGACCCAGAAAGCCTACGTCGAAGGCTCGTTCGACCTGGGGTTGTACGCCGCACGACTGTTCGACGACACCACCACCCTTGCGACCGAAGCCGAACGCAAACAGGCCCACGAACTGCTGGACTTGCTGACGCCAATCGTCAAATCCTGGCCATCGGAGTTCTGCCTGAAGGCCAACGAACTGGCGATCCAGATTCTTGGCGGCCATGGTTATACCCGCGAATACCCAGTGGAGCAGTACTACCGCGACAACCGCCTGAACCCGATCCACGAAGGCACCCACGGCATTCAGTCGCTGGACCTGCTGGGCCGCAAACTGGCGCAAAACGGCGGCGCGGGGCTCAAGCAACTGATCCGCCTGATTGCCGATACCGCCGAGCGCGCGCAGGCCTATGAATCGCTGATCGAGTTACGTGAACCGCTAGAGAAACTGGTGGCGCGTCTACAAACCGTGACCATCGGCCTGTTGACCGATCTGGCTCAAGGCAAGGTCAACAGCAGCCTGGCGAACTCGGCGCTGTATCTGAAGGTGTTCGGCCACACGGTGATTGGCTGGCGCTGGCTGGAACAGGCGATCCGAGCCGAGGAAGGGTTGGCCAAGGGCAATGCGACGGACGTGAGCTTCTACAAGGGCAAGCTACAGGCGGCGCGATACTTCCTGACCTGGGAAATTCCGGGCTGCCACCATGAACTGGCGATTCTCGAAGCTCGGGATGATGTGTGTTTGAACATGCAGGATGAGTGGTTCTGACCGTACCCTTCCGCGCTGCTGAAAACCAATCGCGGGCAAGCCCGCTCCCACAGGATCAACGTTGAACCACAATCTTGTGTTCACCGCAAAACCCTGTGGGAGCGGGCTTGCCCGCGAAGGCGTCAGTTCAGCAAATGCATCTCTTAGCTCAGGCGAAACCCACCCATCTGCCGCGCCAAATCATCCGCCAACCGCTGCAAAGTCTGGCAATCTTCACGACAAGCCCTGACCTCCCCCGCCGTCGCCCGCGCCAGATCGAAAATCCCCTGCACATTACGATTGATCTCTTCGGTCACCGCCGACTGCTCTTCCGTCGCGGTCGCGACCTGATGGTTCATGTCGCTGATGCGTTCGACCTGCCCGGTAATTGCCGTCAACGACGCCCCTGTGCGCTGGCTTGACTCAACCCCTGTGCCGGTCGCGGCTTGCCCGCTATGCATCGACGACACCGCATTCTCTGCACCCTGCTTGAGGCTGCCGATCATCTGCTGTATTTCATCGGTCGAAGCCTGCGTCCGTCGAGCCAAAGTGCGCACTTCATCAGCGACCACCGCAAAGCCGCGCCCCATGTCTCCGGCCCGCGCAGCTTCGATGGCGGCGTTGAGCGCCAGCAAGTTAGTCTGCTCGGAAATCCCGCGAATCACCGCCAGCACCTGATCGATCGATGCCACCTGATCGGCCAACTCGCCCACAGCATTGGCGGCGATACCTATTTCATCGGACATGTTTTCGATATGTCGAATCGAGCCGCCGACCACTTCACGGGCCTGCATCGCTTCATCACGAGCGCTCTGCGAAGCGAGCGCCGCGTTGCCGGCGTTCTGCGCAATTTCCTGCACGGTCAGGCCCATTTCATGAACAGCGGTGGCGACCATGTCGGTCATCTCCTGCTGCCGCCCGGAGCGCTCAGCGGTGTTGTCCACCACCCGCGCCACTTGGCCGACAGCCGTGCGCAGGCGTTCGCTGGTGGTCAGCACTTCGCCGATCATGTCGCGCTGACTGTCGAGGAACCGATTGAAGCCGCGAGCCAGATCACCCAGCTCATCGGCGCGGCTGGAATCTAACCGTTGGGTCAAATCTCCACCGCCGCTACCAATGGCTACCAGCGCGGCTGTTACCTGACGAATCGGTCGCACCAACCCACGGGTCAGCAATACCACCAGCAACAGGCACGCCAACGCCACCGCCAGGCCGATGCCGCTGCTCATCCACATCGCGCGGCGGGCTTCGGCGTAGATCTGAGACTGTGGCACTTCGGCCACCAGTGTCCAGCCCAGATCACGCAGCGGCAGGCTCAATGCGAGGAAATCTTCGCCATCCCGAACGAAGCTGCTGGCGACGGCTTTTTGACCCATGACGGCTTGGGCAGCCGATTCGCCAATCTGCTCGACCAACGTGCGCTTGCCGCTGAACTGCGCCTCGGGATGAACCTGGATTAAACCATCGGAACGCACAAGATAGACCTTGCCGCGCTCACCGAAGCTGAAGTTGTGAATCAGCTCCGACAGCTCTTTCATGCTCAGGCCCAACCCGGCAACACCCACGACCTTGCCGGTCTGCTCGACTTTAAGGTCGATGAACAGCGCCAATTCTCCAGTAGCCGTATCGTTATCGATATTGAGCGTGCGCGGCTGGTTACTGTCGAGGAACGAATAGAACCATGCGTCTTTGGGATTGGAGCGGCTGAGGATCCGGTCCAGGCCTTTTTCAGTGAAGTAGTGATTGGAAGCAGTACCGACGATCAATGCAGTAAAGGCTTTATGTTCGGTACGGATACCTTCCAGATACTGTACGAACGCAGCGGTCCGGGCACTGTCTTCACCCCCGGCCAGCCAGTCGCGCACCATGCTGTTGCTGGCGATGTCCTTGGCGGCAGTGAGAGGTTGGACGAGGATGCGTTCGATGTCGTTACGCATCGCTTCGATGCTCGACGGCAGGGCTTGTTCGACCAGATAGCGCTGGGCGAGGCGGTTGACCACGAGGGTATAAATGCCAACCACGATCAGGATGCTGAGCAGCAGGGCGGTGCCCATGCTCAGGATCAACTGCCATTGAATACTGCGTCGCCAGAACTGCATGGAGCACCCCCAAAGAATAAGAGGCTTAAACACTGCAACAGCCGTGCCGATTGTATACAACTAAATCGACAACTTATTCTTTGGTTGTGCGCAAAGCCGATCAGGCCTGATTGATCGTCTTGGAGATCACTTCAACCGTGGCGCTGACTTGCTCTTGGTAACGGTCGAGTTCGAGCTTGTGCTGCTTTTGCATTTCAATCTGCTTGGAACACAGATTCATCGCGGCCAACACCAGCAGTCGGTCACCGATCATGGTCAGGTACTACAGATCCTCTGCCAGACGCTGCATCGCCTGGCAATCTGCGAAGAGTCATGCCCATCCTCGTCCGAAAGATTCTTCCTCGCTCTGCCCTGCTTCTTGTTACGCAATTAATCTCTAACTCAACAAGAGTCACCAATACCGCCCGTCGGGGCTGTCATTTATGACAGGTAGAAGACAAGGAGAAAATCGCACAGCATGAGCCCTTCAACAAAGCAAAAACCAACCATTAAAATTCATCATAAACATAGGGATACAACCATGAACACACCTAATCTACCCACGGACACTACTCCACTTCACGATTTGCTACCTGCTAACAAAGAACACATCCTTACAAATGTCGACGATGCTGTTCTAAGCGCTATGATTCCAATCAAAAATGAAATAACCACTCTCTGGGATGAATCACACACTGTATTTAAGGTCATGGCGAAAACCTATACAGCAATCGGCGGCGGCGTCGGCGTAACAATATCCACAGCACCCCGCGAAGCTGAGCTATCCGTTGAAAATGAGGCATCCTCTACCGTTGTAACTATAAAATCAGCTGTTCAAACGATGAACTTCAATGACATGATTTCAACCGGTCATGGAAATCAAAAAATTCTGAGAAAACTGTTTACCCCCACACCCGACAGCAACGTTTGGAAGTGCGAAGTTCAAGCTCAATCAGGAGAACCCTATCATTTCCTTACGCTACTCAACTATAAAGAAATGATACTGTCGGCAAGATATGAAGATCATATGCCGGGCGGCACTGTGCTTAGAAGAACATTTGTGCAGACCCCCGACGGGTCATTTGGAGTAAGTTTCAAGGTTGGAAACCACACCCACTCCATTGAAGATGGAATTAGCAAAGTTGAGGTTGACAAATCAGCCGAAGCAAATGATATATTTATCATCAGAGGAACAACTAACATTCTTAAACAGAAATACATCAACATATACCCTAACAATCATTCAATTATCAGCCTTTTATTTTTACCTCCAACTTAATCTTGCCCACCAAAGAACAATGCTCTTTACGGAAGCCCGAAAGATAGATGAACAAGAACGCCGATTTAATTGATAATGTTCGTGCAATAAAACACATCAAACAAACCGGTGTTCTTATGCGCAATATTAATACTTTCCTTATTATTTTGAAGGGCTTTTCTGTCGCCAACATCAAGCCTGATGGCGATACCTTACAGATCGATCTGACTCCCCACGCCATCCGATTCCCTTCCCCTCTTCGAAGAGCAGGAGCCTAAAGGTTTCGTTCATATTGAAGTAGTTGTGATGGACATGAGCATCGCGTTTGACTTGGAGGCTCGCCAGCACTGCCCGAAAGCTCGAGTGGTCTATGACCTTTTCCATGTGGTGGCCAAATAGGGTCGAGAGGTGGTTGGCCGATGTACACGGGGAATTTGGAAGGGATAAACAATCGAACATAGGTCAGTAAGCAGATGGCGTAGGGTTACCGGGATAGCGGATTCTTTTTCATGAAGATCAAGAGCGTCTTTCCCGGCAATCCGTGATGAACCAAGAATAAAAGGCTGAAGCACTGCACAGTCGTGCCGATTGTATACAACTAAACCGACATTTATTCTCTGGTTGTGCGCAAAGCCGATCAGGCCTGATTGATCGTCTTGGAGATCACTTCAACCGTGGCGCTGACTTGCTCTTGGTAACGGTCGAGTTCGAGCTTGTGCTGCTTTTTCATTTCGATCTGCTGGGAACACAGATTCATTGCGGCCAGCACCAACAGTCGGTCACCGATCAGGCTCGGGTACTTCTTTTTGGTCTCGGCCAGGGCAGCCTTCAACATCAACGCAGCGTCCAGCAGGGTTTGCTCTTCCCCTTCCGGCGCCTTGATCGAATAGTCTTCCCCCAGGATCGAGACGACTTTTACCCCTGCGCCGTAACTCATGCGCTGACTGATTCGGCTAGGGGCCCAGCGCTGACGCGCTCAACCAGTGCCTGAATGCGGGCTGCGGTGGCGCCTTGCTTCTCTTCCTGTTCCATCAGGCTCAGTTGCAGGCTTTCGTTTTCATCCTTGGCCTGGGCCAGTTCTGCGCTCAGGGCCTGGTTGGTGCCGAGCAAGGTCTGGTTCTGTTGTACAAGGTCGCTGACCAGCTGTTCCAATTGGCTTAGGGATGCTTCCAACATTTTGATTTTCCGGGCGTTTTCAAAGGGCACGTACGATAAAGAAAAGTCACCGTGGATGCCAGGGTTAAACAGGCGCAAGGCCTTGATTTTCCTGACCGGTGACCTTCTCGCGAACTTTAAAGACTGTGATTGGCCAATCTGGTTCCTGCACTTCGTCGCCGCATCACCTGTAGGAGCGAGCTCGCTCGCGAAAAGCGTCCAGGCAACACCCTCATCCAGACAGCCCGCGTTATCGTTGACGACCATCGCGAGCGAGCTCGCTCCCACAGTTAATCGCTCAAAAACGCACAGGGGCTCAAGACTTCAGTCGCATGACCGATAAGCCATTCATACGTCAGCCTCGGCACCGCTCAGGTGCGCTCTTTTCGGTGAATCCCATGTCCCTCCGTAATATGAATATCGCCCCAAGGGCGTTCACAAGCTTTGCCCTCATTGGTGGCCTGATGATGGTTCTGGGGGTGTTTGCCTTGAATCAGATGAGCAAGATTCGCGGCGCCGCCGAAGAGATCACCAATAACAGCGTGCCAAGCATCAAGAGCCTCGACGAGTTCACCCAACTGACCCTGCGCCTGCGCGTGTTGTCCTACCGTTTGCTGGTGAACCGCGAGCCGGACGTTCAGCAGAAAACCATGGAGCTGCTGGAACTGCGCAACCAGCAGATTCGCGCCGCCCAGGTCACCTACGAAAAACTGATCGCCAGCCCGCAGGAACGTGCGGCCTACGATCAATACGTGCAGTTGCTCGGGCAATACCGCCAGATCGAAGACCGGATGAAAACGCTGTCGCGCAATAATCAGGTCGACGAACTGCGCAACCTGCTCAACACCGATTTGCTGAGCAACTCCGAAGCGATCAACGCGGTGTTGAACAAGCTGCTGGAAATCAACACCCAGCAGACTCTCGACACCAATCAGCAAGCTGCCGATCAGTATAATTCGGCGTTCAATCTGGTCATCACCCTGCTCTTGATCGCCACCGGCCTGACCATTCTGTTCGCCTTGTTGCTGACCAAGAGCATTACCAAACCGATCGCCAATGCCTTGAATGCCGCCGAGCAAATCGCCGAAGGCAACCTGACTCGCCCAATCACGGTCGACGGCAAGGACGAGGCCGGGCGTTTGCTGCTGGCCATGTCGAAGATGCAGGACAAACTGCGCGACACCCTGCAACGGATTTCCGGCTCGGCCACTCAACTGGCTTCTGCCGCCGAAGAACTCAACAGCGTCACCGATGAAAGCGCCCGTGGCCTGACGCAGCAGAACAATGAAATCGAACAGGCCGCCACCGCCGTCAACGAAATGACCAGCGCCGTCGAAGAAGTCGCGCGCAACGCAGTCAGCACTTCCGAGGCGTCGAAGAACGCCACTACCTCCGCCGGCGACGGTCGCGATCTGGTGCAGGAAACGGTCAGCGCCATCGAACGCATGAGCGCCGATGTGCAGAGCACCGCCACCCTGATCGGTGAACTGGCCAACGAATCCCGGGATATCGGCAAGGTGCTGGACGTGATTCGCGGCTTGGCCGACCAGACTAATTTGCTGGCCCTGAACGCTGCCATTGAAGCGGCGCGCGCCGGTGAAGCCGGTCGTGGCTTTGCTGTGGTGGCGGACGAAGTGCGGGCCCTGGCGCACCGCACTCAGCAGTCGACCAGCGAAATCGAACGCATGATCGGCAGCATCCAGAGCGGTACCGAGCACGCGGTGGATTCGATGCGCAACAGCACTGAGCGCGCCGAATCGACCCTGAACATCGCCCGCGGCGCCGGGATGTCGCTGGACACCATCAACAGCGCCATCGTGGAAATCAACGAGCGCAATCTGGTGATCGCCAGCGCGGCCGAGGAGCAGGCGCAGGTGGCCCGCGAAGTGGACCGTAATCTGGTGAACATCCGTGATCTGTCGGTGCAATCGGCGACGGGCGCCAACCAGACCAGCGCGGCGAGCAGTGAGCTGTCGCGCCTGGCGGTGGATCTGAACACGATGGTTGGGCGGTTCAGCCTCTAACCGAGTGACGACGACAAGATCGCAGCCTGCGGCAGCTCCTACACAGGGATTCGCGTTTTCCTGTAGGAGCTGCCGCAGGCTGCGATCTTTTGATCCGCAAAAAGCTTTTTGACAGCATCACATTTCAACAGGTTAGAATCGCTGGCACGCAGACTGCATGGTCAGTTTGTGCCCGCCTTTCAGCTTTTTGGAGTACTGCCTTTGAATGCGACGACCATCAACAGCCTTTTCTTGATCGGCGCGTTGCTGGTAGGTGCGAGCATTCTGGTGAGCTCACTTTCTTCCCGCCTCGGCATCCCGATTCTGGTGATCATCCTGGCAGTCGGCATGGCCGCCGGTGTCGATGGCGGCGGAATTATTTTCGACAACTACCCTACCGCTTACCTGGTCGGCAACCTGGCACTGGCAGTGATCCTGCTGGACGGCGGTTTGCGCACCCGGGTGTCGAGTTTCCGCGTGGCGTTATGGCCGGCGCTGTCGCTGGCAACGGTCGGCGTTCTAATTACCACCGGGCTGACCGGCATGGCCGCGGCCTGGCTGTTCAACCTGAACATGATTCAAGGCCTGCTGATCGGCGCCATCGTCGGCTCCACCGACGCCGCGGCAGTGTTCTCGTTGCTCGGTGGCAAAGGCCTGAACGAACGGGTAACCGCTAGCCTGGAGATTGAGTCCGGCAGCAACGATCCGATGGCGGTGTTCCTCACCGTGACCCTGATCGACATGCTCGCCAGCGGCCAGACCGGCCTTCACTGGAGCCTGCTGACCCACTTGCTGCGCGAGTTCGGCATCGGTGCCGTCGTCGGCCTGGGCGGTGGCTGGCTCATGCTGCAATTGGTCAACCGCATCAACCTGGCCACCGGCCTTTACCCGATCCTGGTCATCGCTGGCGGTCTGGTCGTATTTGCCCTGACCAACGCCCTGCATGGCAGCGGTTTCCTGGCGGTGTACCTGTGCGGTTTGGTGATCGGCAACCGCCCGGTGCGCAGCCGCCACGGTATCCTGCACATGCTCGACGGCATGGCCTGGCTGGCGCAGATCGGCATGTTCCTGGTGCTGGGGCTGCTGGTCACGCCCCACGACTTGCTGCCGATTGCACTGCCGGCACTGGGCCTGGCGCTGTGGATGATTCTGTTTGCCCGGCCGCTGTCGGTACTGGTAGGCCTGCTGCCGTTCAAGGCCTTCCATGGGCGCGAGAAGGCGTTCATTTCCTGGGTCGGCTTGCGCGGTGCGGTCCCGATCATTCTGGCGGTGTTCCCGTTGATGGCGGGTTTGCCCAATGCTCAGCTCTATTTCAACCTCGCCTTCTTTATTGTGCTGGTGTCGCTGCTGGTGCAGGGCACGAGCCTGCCGTGGATCGCCAAACTGTTGAAGGTGACGGTGCCACCTGAGCCTGCGCCGATCTCTCGTTCCGCCCTGGAAGTTCACGTCACCAGCGAATGGGAGCTGTTCGTTTATCGCCTCGGCGCCGAAAAATGGTGCATCGGCTCTCACCTTCGCGAACTGAAAATGCCCGAAGGCACTCGTATCGCGGCCTTGTTTCGTGGCCAGCAACTGCTCCATCCGTCGGGTAGTACGGTGCTCGAAGTCGACGATTTGCTCTGCGTAATCGGCCATGAACACAATCTTGCGGCCCTCGGAAAACTGTTCAGCCAGGCACCGCAACGGGGCCTCGATTTGCGCTTCTTCGGTGACTTCGTACTCGAAGGAGACGCCCAACTGGCTGCGGTTGCTGCCCTGTACGGGTTGAAGGTTGAAGACATCGACCCGCACATGTCCCTGGGGCACTTCATTGCACACAAAGTGGGGGGCGCACCCGTGGTCGGCGACCAAGTGGAATGGAACAGCACCATCTGGACCGTCGCGGTCATGGACGGGAACAAGATTGGCAAAGTGGGCGTCAGATTCCCCGAAGGAAGTCGCCCGGGTCCCGGACTCTTCCTCTAAACTCCATCTTTCATCTCGTTTCGATCGGTCTTTATGTCAAGCCTGCGCACCTTTTTCGTCATGGTCCTTTTGGGCCTGAGCCTCTCCGTCGGCACGCTGCAAGCTGCCGAACCACCCACCCGCGAAACCGTGCAGGCAAGCCTGGACAAGATCGCCGACCGCAAGCTGCCGGAGGCGGATCAGAAGGCCCTGCAGTCGGTCCTGCAAAGCACGCTGACTCAGCTCAACAACCGGCGTGATTACGAGAAGAAACTCAGCGACCTCAAGCAGCAATTGGTCACGGCCCCCAAGCAGGCCATCGAGAACCAGCGTGAGCTGACACGCCTCAAGGCCAGCAGTGTGGTGCCGGTGGCGCAACGCTTTACCAAAGAGTCGATTCAGCAGCTTGAGCAGATGCTCACCGAGCGCGCCACCCAGCAAAGCGATCTGCAAAAAGCCCTCGCCGATGCGAACAGCCTGGTCATTACCGCCCAGACCCGCCCGGAGCGTGCCCAGGCGGAAATCTCCACCAGCCAGACGCGCATCCAGCAGATCAACAATATCCTCAAGGCCGGCAGGGACAGCGGCAAGACTTTGAGCGCCGAGCAGCGCGACCTGCTCAACGCCGAGCTCGCTGCACTGAATGCAGTTATTCCGCTGCGGCGCCAAGAACTGGCCGGCAATACCCAGCTGCAAGATCTGGGCAACAGTCAGCATGACTTGCTGTCGGAAAAGTCCGACCGGCTGGATCAGGAAATCCAGGAGCTGCAAAACCTGATCAACCAGAAACGCCTGGCTCAATCCCAAGAGACGGTGACGCAACAGTCCATTGAAGCGCAGAAGGCCGGTGGCAGCAGCCTGTTGGCGACCGAAAGCGCGGCTAACCTGAAGCTTTCGGACTACCTGCTCAAAAGCACTGACCGCCTCAACGAAGTCACCCAGCAGAACCTGCAGACCAAGCAACAACTGGACAGCGTGACCCAGAGCGATTCGGCCCTGGACGAGCAGATCAACGTACTCAAGGGCAGCCTGCTGCTCTCGAAGATTCTCTACAAACAGAAACAAGCCCTGCCGCGCCTCAGGGTCGACCGCGATCTGGCCGACCAGATCGCCGACATTCGCCTGTATCAGTTCGAAGTCAGCCAGCAACGGGAATTACTCAGCAACCCGGCCACCTACGTCGACAACCTGCTGTCGAGCCAACCGCCCGAGCAAGTCACTCCGCAACTGCGCAAGAGCCTGCTGGAGCTAGCCACCACCCGCGCTGACCTGCTGGAGCGGCTGAACCGCGAACTGAGCGCCGTGCTCAACGAATCCATCACCCTGCAACTGAACCAGAAGCAGCTGCTCAGTACCGCACAAAGCCTGCGGGCGACGCTCGATGAACAGATGTTCTGGATCCCCAGCAACAAGCCGCTGGATGTGGAGTGGATGCGCGCTGTGCCGGAGCGCCTGCAACGTCAGGTGACTACCCTGCCATGGGCCTCGAGCCTCAGTGAACTGACCGATGGCCTGACCCAGCGACCACTGCTGTTCCTGCCTCTGGCGCTGTTGATTGGTGCTCTGCTGTGGCGCCGCAAGAATCTGTATGCCCGACTGAACAAGGTTCACCAGGACATCGGCCATTTCAAGCGTGACAGTCAGTTGCACACGCCGCAGGCGATTCTGATCAACATTCTGCTGGCGATGCCGGTGTCGCTGGGCCTGGCCTTATGCGGTCTGGCCCTGCAAATCGACGCCCGTGGGCAGAACGCCAACATGGGTGCAGCCTTGCTGCAAATGGCCCAGGCCTGGCTGGTGTTCTACACCGCCTATCGGATCCTGGCGCCAGGTGGCGTCGCGGAACTGCATTTCCGCTGGGAAAAGCCTCAGGTCGAGTTCCTTCGCGGCTGGGTCCGCCGGCTCGGCATGGTGGTGATGGCGCTGGTCGCCGTGGTGGCGGTTGCCGAACTGCAACCGGCGGCACTGGCCGACGATGTGCTGGGCATGCCCGTGGTACTCATCTGCTACGCCCTGATGACCTTGCTGCTCAGCCGCCTGCTGGTCAGCAGCCCGGCCCACGAAAACGCATCGCTGTTCCGCAAGGCCGTGGGCATCATGTTCACCGCCCTGCCGGTGGCCCTGTTCGTCGCCGTGTGCTTCGGCTACTACTACACCGCGCTGAAACTCAGCGACCGGCTGATCAACACCCTGTACCTGCTGATGTTCTGGCTGGTAATCGAAGCCACCTTCGTGCGCGGTCTCAGCGTGGCGGCACGTCGCCTGGCCTACCAGCGCGCGTTGGCCAAACGCCAGGCCGCGAGAGAGGCCGGCGACGGCGAAGCGGTGATCGAAGAACCGACCCTGGATATCGAGAAGGTCAACGAACAGTCCCTGCGCCTGATTCGCCTGGCACTGCTCGGTGGCTTCATGGCGTTGCTGTACTGGGCCTGGGCCGACCTGATATCGGTGTTCTCGTATCTGGATAACATTACCCTGTACGAATACACCAGCGGCACCGGCGCCAACATGAGCATGGTGCCGATCAGCATCGGCGACCTGCTCGGCGCGTTGATTATCATCGGTATCACCTTCGCCCTGGCGCGCAACCTGCCGGGTCTGCTGGAAGTGTTCGTGCTGTCGAAGCTCAATCTTGCCCAGGGCAGCGCCTACGCCACGACCACCCTGCTGTCCTACGTGATTGCCGGGGTCGGTTTTGTCTCGACCCTGTCGACACTCGGCGTCAGCTGGGACAAGTTGCAATGGCTGGTGGCGGCGCTGTCGGTGGGCCTGGGCTTTGGCATGCAGGAGATATTCGCCAACTTCATCTCCGGCATCATGATCCTGTTCGAACGTCCGGTGAGGATCGGCGACACCATCACCATCGGCAACCTGTCGGGCACCGTCAGCAAGATCCGCATCCGTGCCACGACCATTACCGACTTCGACCGTAAAGACATCATCGTCCCGAACAAGACGTTCATTACGGGACAACTGATCAACTGGTCGCTGACCGACACCATCACTCGGGTGACGCTCAAGCTTGGGGTCGATTACGGCTCGGATCTGGATCTGGTGAAGGAACTGCTGCTCAAGGCCGCCCGAGATAACCCGCGCGTCCTGAAAGATCCGGAACCTCACGTGTACTTCCTGAACTTCGGCGAAAGCACCCTCGACCACGAGTTGCGCATGCATGTGCGCGATCTCGGCGACCGTAACCCGGTGCTCGATGAGGTCAACCGCTTCATCAACCGCGAGTTCAAGAAGCAGCACATCAACATCTCGTTCCGGCAGATGGAGGTCTACCTCAAGAATCTCGATGGGCAGGAATACAAGATGGTGCCAATCGAGCCGGAAACCAAAACCATCGTGCCGCGGGTCGATAGCAAACCGGCGCAAGAGCCGCCCGCCGCCAAACTCGACTAACCGGCCTTTCCCCAGCAGAATGCTCGGACATTCTGCTGGAGCCGGCCTTTGAAAGCCCTCGACGAACTGACCTTCGATAATCGCTTCGACCGCCTGGGCGATGCGTTTTCCGCCCATGTGCTGCCCGAACCGATCGACAACCCGCGCCTGGTAGTGGCCAGCCCCGCCGCCATGGCGTTGCTGGATCTCGACCCGGCCGTGGCCGAAACCCAGGAGTTCGCCGAACTGTTCAGTGGCCACAAGCTCTGGGCCGACGCGATCCCAAGGGCGATGGTTTATTCCGGGCATCAGTTCGGCTCCTACAACCCGCAACTGGGCGACGGCCGCGGCCTGTTGCTCGGTGAGGTGTACAACGAAGCTGGCGAGCATTGGGACCTGCACCTCAAGGGCGCCGGGCAGACACCTTTCTCGCGAATGGGCGATGGACGAGCAGTACTGCGCTCTTCAATCCGCGAATTCCTCGCCTCCGAGGCCCTGTTTGCGCTGAATATCCCGACCACACGGGCGCTGTGTGTGATCGGCTCCGACACACCGGTGTGGCGCGAGAAACAGGAACGCGCAGCCATGGTCCTGCGCATGGCGCCGAGCCATGTGCGCTTCGGGCATTTCGAATATTTTTACTACACCAAACGCCCCGAAAAGCAGAAAGAGCTTGGCGACCACGTCCTCGCCATGCATTTCCCCGAGTGCCTCGAACAACCGGAACCGTATCTGGCGATGTTCCGCGAGATTGTCGAGCGCAACGCCGAACTGATCGCCAAGTGGCAGGCCTATGGTTTCTGCCATGGGGTGATGAACACCGACAACATGTCGATCCTCGGCATTACCTTCGACTTCGGCCCGTTCGCCTTCCTCGATGACTTCGACGCCAACTTCATCTGCAACCACTCCGATGATCAGGGCCGCTACTCCTTCAGTAACCAGGTGCCGATCGGCCAGTGGAACCTCAGCGCCCTGGCCCAGGCCTTGACTCCGTTTATAAGTGTCGAGGCCCTGCGCGAAACCCTCGGCCTGTACCTGCCGCTGTTCCAGGCCCATTACCTGGACCTGATGCGCCGCCGCCTGGGGTTCATCAGCGCTGAAGAAGATGACCAGAAGCTGCTGGAATACCTGTTGCAACTGATGCAGAACAGCGCCGTCGATTACAGCCTGTTCTTCCGTCGACTGGGCGAAGAGTCACCAGATGCGGCTGTGCTTCATCTGCGCGATGACTTCGTCGACCTCAAGGGTTTCGATGCTTGGGGCGAGCTCTATGTCGCACGGGTTGCCCGTGAGGGCGAGCTTGATCAGGAGCAGCGTCGCAAGGGGATGCACGCAGTCAACCCGCTGTACATCCTGCGCAACTATCTGGCGCAAAAGGCTATCGATGCCGCAGAAAAGGGCGATTATTCGGAAGTTCGCCGGCTGCATACGGTGCTGAGCAATCCGTTCGAGGAACAGCCGGGGATGGAGAGTTATGCAGAGCGGCCGCCAGAGTGGGGCAAGCATCTGGAGATCAGTTGTTCGTCGTGAGGCGGATCAGATAAAGACCTCTACCGGAACATTGAATCGCTCGGCCAGCCAGCGGATCTGCCGCAGGTTGAGCTGGCGTTTTCCGCTCAGGATCTCGGAAACGACCGACTGAGGACCGACACCAGGCAGGTCGCTTTGAGTCAATCCATGTTCGCGCATCATGTAACCAAGCACTTCTGCACCTGTGGCTTCGGGCATAGGGTGATGCTTGTGGTCCCACTCCTCAATCCAGTCGCCGATGATGTCTACCAGACTCATCAGAGGATGCGACTCGTCAACTCCGGTCATCTCGAGTAACTCGTCGAGCGCCTGCACCAGCGCGTCATAGTCGTCTTCATTTTTGGGTTTGCGTAGTAATGGCGATACGAACTCCCAGTGTTCGGCCGCGGTTTTGATCAGAACGCTCATGTTCTTCCCTCCTTCCATTTACCGCGGTCATATTCGCGGTGATCCAGCACGTGCTTGATGTAGATTTTTTGATGTTGATATCGAACATAGGCGATTAGCCGTAATTTGTTACCGCCAATATCGAAAACGTGAAACTCCCCTACCTTGTCGGTTGAGGGAAAGGAAGCTTTCATTGCCGCAAAATCACTTGGCTTGACGCGCTTTAACATTCGATACCACTGATCCAGTGCGCTGGCCGCCTGTGGCCACTTTTCCTTGGCGTCCCAGATTCGCTTTTCGGAATACACTCGCATGCAACATCCTTATCGCATTTTGCTATTGGAAGTTAATCACAGATCAAAAATATCGCAAGTTGCGATAATCTTCAGTAGACCAGCGGTCTTGGTCAGCACGACTCAGCCTAGTTTTATCCCCGGCCACCGCGCGATTGAAAATATGAGCAAACGTCTCCAACTAGGAGGAATAGGCTTTCTAACAGGATAACCATCATGACCGACCCACTCCTCATCCCCTGCCCTTCCTGCAACGGCCTCAACCGCATCCCCGAAGAGCGCCTGAACGACCACCCCAAATGCGGTCGCTGCAAGTCAGAAGTCCTGCTGAGCGAACCCTTCGAACTCAAGCAAAGCGACTACGCCAGTCAGATCAAGGGCGATCTGCCGCTGTTGGTAGACGTGTGGCGGATTGGTGTGGGCCGTGCAAGTCGTTTGCGCCGGTGTTCGAGCAGGCCGCCGGACAATTGGCGGGCAAGTGTCGACTGGCCAAGCTGGATAGCGAGGCGAATCAGCAGTTGTCGGCGCAATTGGGGATTCGGTCGATTCCGAGTCTGATTCTGTTCAAGAACGGCCGGGAAATTGCACGCCAGAGCGGGGCTTTCCCGTTGCCGCAGTTGATGAGCTGGTTGCGTAGTCAGGGGATTTGATAGCGACCCTGAAGACAACCCCATTCTGTAGGAGCGAGGCTTGCCCGCGAAGAGGCCACATTTACCGAAATTGTTGATCGATAGATCGCCTTCGCGGACAAGCCTCGCTCCAACAGGGGCTATTAGGTGTTTTCTAGCAGGTTGTGCAACTCGACGAACTGTTGCGTCAGCTTGTGTCGCGGGTCGAGATGGATCAACGGTATGTTGGCCTGGTGCGATTCGCGCATGCGTACAGAGCTGCCCAGGTATACCGGCAGCACCGGCAAGCCTTCGGCGATCAGTTCGTCGAGAATTTGCTGGGGCAGGCTGGCGCGGGCCTGGAACTGGTTGACTACAATACCTTCGACTTCCAGCCCCTCGTTATGGTCGTCCTTCAATTCGTCGATTTCCGCCAGCACGCCGTAGAGGGCTTGCCGCGAGAAACTGTCGCAGTCGAAGGGGATGAGCACGCGATCGGCGGCAATCAATGCCGAAATTGCATAGAAATTTAGCGCCGGCGGTGTATCGAGGTAGATCCGGTCGTAATCTTCATCCAGCTCTTCGAGCAACTTACGCAGTTTGTTGATCTTATGCTTGGCCTCAAGCTTGGGCTGCAAATCCGCCAGCTCGGCCGTGGCGGTGATGACGTGAAGATTTTCGAAGGGGGTTTCGTAGATATCGACCTGGCTTTTCTTGGCGAAAGGCCCGGACGAGAGGGTTTGCTTAAAGAAATCGGCAATACCCATCGGGATGTCATTGCCGGTGAGTCCCGTCAGGTACTGAGTGGAGTTGGCCTGGGCATCGAGATCCACCAACAGGGTGCGATAGCCCTCGCTGGCGCTGACCGCCGCCAGATTGCAGGCAATGCTGGATTTGCCCACGCCACCTTTCTGATTGAACACCACGCGCCGCATGTCAAAACCTCCGTGTATCAAAGAATGACCGAGTGTAGTAGTCCACGGCATTGCTTAGCTACCTCGCTGGCACAGGGACTACACAGTCATCAGCAATCCCCCGCTGAAAAAGCGGCAAACTCGCCCATGGGCCTCCGCCGGAGCCGACAGGCGGGCCTATAGCAATGTGAATAATTGTCAAACGTTCGGTTTTCGCGAACTAAGCGGTCCATCTCACTGTGCAAAATGTAACCAGCATTTGCTACGCGTTCCCGGCACCGGGATAATGCGCACCACTCGGCGCCAAGCGCCACGTAGAGTGAGTCGTGGTTATCTGCCACTCACCGCGTCAAGGAAGCCCGCAGGGGCGGGATGAAATGTCTGTGATCAATTTCAACATCGCCCAATGGCGCGCGTGGGCCCCGGGCCTCGAAAGCGTGGACGATTGGCTGGCCTGGAGCCGGCAACCGGTCGAGCTGCCGCTCAGCGATGCCGCTCCCGATGTGTCGTTTCTGCCCGCCATGCAACGCCGACGCCTCAGCCGACTGGCGAGGATGGCATTCAGTGTCGGCTGGCCTTTGGCCGAAAGTCACACGGACCTGCCGCTGGTCTTTATTTCCCGTCACGGCGAAACCCCGCGCACCTTCGACATTCTCAGCGATCTGGCCGCCGAACAACCGCTATCCCCGACACAGTTCAGCCTGTCGGTCCATAACGCGATCATTGGCCTGTGGTCGATCATGCGCGGCGAAACCAGCGAAATGACTGCCCTCGCCGCCGCTGGTGATGGTCTGGAACACGGCATGCTGGAGGCGGCGGCCCTGCTGAATGAAGGCGCTCCCGCGGTATTGCTGGTGGTGACCGAAGAACAACCACCCGAGGCGTACTCGACCTGGATCGACGATGTGCCATTCCCTTATGCAATCGGCCTGCTGATCATGCCCGGCAATGACTGGCAGCTGTCCCTGAACAGCCCCGCGGATGTGTTGTCCAAATCCCGCTGGCCGCACGCGCTGAATCTGCTGCCTATGCTGCTAGGCCAGCAAACAACCTGCCAACATGCCTGGAAAAATCGTGTATGGACCTGGCAACGCAACCTGTGACCGAAAAAAACCGCGACGCCTATTACTGGCGCCTGCTAGCCACCGCCGCAAGCTTCGCCCTGTTCGGGCTGGGCGGGCTGTGCCTGCGCCTGGTGGTTTTCCCTTTTCTGAACTGCTTGCCAGGTGATGCCAGAACCCATCGGCTGCGCGCGCGGAAAACCGTCAGTCGCTGCTTCTGGTTTTTTGTCCGATTCATGGCTCGCGCCGGTGTGCTGACCTACGACATTCAGGGCGCGGAAAAACTCGGCCGACCAGGGCAGATGATTATTGCCAATCACCCGTCATTGATCGACGTGGTGTTCCTGATCGGCCTGGTGCGCCATGCCAACTGCGTGGTCAAGCAAAGCCTCTGGGAAAACCCGTTCACCCGCACCCCCTGCGCCGTACCGAATACATCAGCAACGACGGCAGCATGGACATGCTTGATACTGCCGCCGACGCCCTTAAAAACGGCCAGACCCTGATCATCTTTCCCGAAGGCACCCGCACCCAGCCAGGCCAGGCGCCGGCCTTTCATCGGGGGGCTGCGGCAATTGCCGTGCGGGGTGCGAAAATCCTCACCCCGGTTGTGATCAAGGTCAGCCCAACCACATTGACCAAGGCCGAGCCTTGGTATCGGATCCCCAAACGCCGCGTGCATTTCAGTTTCCGTGTCGGCGCCGATATAGACCCACAAGCCTTCGCCGCGCTGGGCCCGGCCCCTCAGGCCTCGCGCAAGCTCAACGATTATTTGCATTCTTACTTTATCAAGGAGCTCGCCGAAGATGAGCGATCTGAACACCGATAGCCTGCACCGGGACATCAAAGAATTGATCATCGAAGCCCTCGGCCTCGAAGACATCAGTGCCGAAGACATCGGCGATCAACAGACACTATTTGGCGAAGGCCTGGGCCTGGACTCGGTGGACGCCCTGGAGCTCGGCCTGGCGATTCAGAAAAAGTATGGCTTCAAAATCGACGCCGACGCCAAGGACACCCGTAATCACTTCAGCAACGTGGCGAGCCTTGCGGCGTTCGTCACTGCAAAACAGGCAGCTTGAGACCGGACCATGCAAACTCGTGACGACATTTTCAACACACTGCGCGATGCCTTGGTCGAGCTGTTCGAGCTGGCCCCCGAGCGGGTGAGCCTCGAATCCAACCTGTATCAGGATCTGGAAATCGACAGCATTGATGCGGTCGACCTGATCGATCACATCAAACGTCAGACCGGCAAGAAAATCGCCGCCGAGGAATTCAAATCGGTGCGTACCGTCAGTGACGTGGTCGAAGCGGTCTACCGTCTGGTTCAACCGGCCACATGAGCCGACTGATTGGCCTCGGCCTGCTGCTGGTGGGCCTGCTGTACCCCTTCGCGGTGTATTTCGGCATGGAACATTTCGCGCCGTGGCAGTTCGGTCTGCTACTGGGCAGCCTGTGGCTGGCGCGGGCGCTGACGGGCCGCCGGCGACCAGGCAGTCTGTGGATGGCAACTGTAGCTATCGCGTTCTGCCTGTTGCTGGCGCTGGTCGACAGCCCGGCGCTGCTGCGCTGGTACCCGGTATTGATCAGCGGTTTCATGCTGGTGCTGTTCGGGGTGAGCCTGATTTATGGCCCACCTATGGTTGAACGCCTGGCCCGTCTGCGTGAACCGCACCTGCCGGCCGAGGGAATTCGCTACACCCGCCAGGTGACCATCGCCTGGAGTGTGTTTTTTCTCTGCAACGGTTTGTGCGCTGCCGCCCTGACGCTTTGGGCGCCGCTAAGCTGGTGGATGTTGTACACCGGCCTGATTTCCTACGGATTGATAGGTCTTATGTTTGCCATTGAATGGCTCATACGACAACGGGTACGAGGCCGCCCATGAATTGGATAAAACTTGAGCACCTGCTGCTCAAGGCTGAGCCGGAGCGGGGCGTAACGGCCGAACCGGCGCTGGATCACGCGCTGCTATGTGTACATGCCCTGAGCCTGGCCGCCGGCCTGCAAGCCCAGGGTGTGCAGCGCATCGCCGTGCATCTTGAGGACGCCGGGGAACTGGCGATTGCCCTATTCGGCGCCTGGCGTGCCGGGGTCAGCGTTTTGTTGCCGGCCGACCTGCAACCTCAGACCCGCCAACGGTGGTCGAATGAAGTAGACCTGTGGCTGACCGATCAGCCCGACGACGCCCATCTGGTTGATTTCCAGCATCCGCCACTGGCCGCTGCGGCACTGGATCTGGATCGCTGCTCCTGATCCTGTGCACCTCCGGCTCCAGCGGCGAACCCAAGCGCATCGAAAAAAGCCTGCGCCAACTGGTCAATGAAGTCGAAGCCTGGAACAGCTGTGGGGCGCCGACCTGGGCCCGGCGTGCATTATTGGCAGCGTCGCCACCCAACACATTTATGGACTGCTGTTTCGAGTACTGTGGCCGCTGTGCGCCGGACGCCCTTTCATGCGCAAGCAACTGGCCTTTCCGGAAGATATGCAACGCGCCAGCCGCGAACATCCGGCCTTCGCCTGGGTCGCCAGCCCGGCGCTGCTCAAACGGATGGGTGACAACCTCGACTGGCCAGCCTTGAGCGCGGTACGTCGGGTATTTTCTTCCGGTGGTGCATTACCAGCCGAGGCGGCGCAGAGCCTGCACGAACGCCTGCATCAATGGCCGACCGAAATTTTCGGCAGCTCGGAAACCGGCGGCATTGCCTGGCGTCAGGGTCACGATCTCTGGCAGCCCTTCGCTGATGTTGTACTGCAACAGGACAATGACGGCGCGCTGCTCATCACCTCGCCCTACTTGCCCGCCCGCCATGTCGAACACACCGCCGATGCTGCGCGAATCGCACCTGATGGCCGTTTTGAACTGCTCGGACGGCTGGACCGGATCGTCAAACTCGAAGAAAAACGTATCTCACTACCGATGCTGGAGCAGGCTTTGATGGCCCACGATTGGGTCGCTGAAGCTCGGCTTGGTGTGGTTCAGGAAAACCGTGCCTCACTGGGGGCGTTGCTGGTGCTGAACGAAGCGGGTTGCACGCCTTGCGTAATCTGGGCCGGCGCGACCTCACTCAGGCCTTGCGCCAACACCTGAGCCAACATTGCGAAGCCCTGGCCCTGCCTCGGCGCTGGCGTTTGCTGCGACAGCTGCCGCTGAACGCTCAAGGAAAACTGCCCCAGGCCGAGGTCGAAACCCTGCTGCTGGCGCCGCGCCCCAAGGCGCCGCAAGTGCTGGAACAAGTCGAAGTCGAAGGCGAATGGAGCCTGCAACTCGCGGTGCCACCGGACCTGGCCTATTTCAGCGGCCATTTCCCCCAGGCGCCGGTGCTACCGGGGGTGGTGCAAGTAGAGTGGGCGCTGAACCTGGGCCAGCAATTGATGAACCTGCCGGCAAAATTCGCCGGCATGGAAGTGCTGAAGTTCCAGCAACTGGTGCGTCCGGGGGATGAAGTCCAGCTGCACCTGCGCTTCGACCCGACCCGCAGCAAACTGTATTTCGCCTATCGCAATGAAACCGCCACCTGCTCCAGCGGGCGGATTCTACTGGAGGTGGCCCATGGATAATCTGCGATTCCCTGTAGCAGCTGCCGAAGGCTGCGTTCGAACGCGAAGCGCTCGCATCCGGATCACCACAACTATTCTGAAAGACCTCAAACACTGGTTTACGACCGCTTCGCGGCCGGACGCAGGCTTCGCCAGCTGCTACATGGGCGAGATGTGAGCCGATATGCATAACCCCTGCGCCGTCATCCCGGTCTACAACCACGAAACCGCGATCACCACCGTGGTCGACGCGCTGCTCGCCAGTCACCTGCCGTGCATTCTGGTGGACGACGCCAGCGATAAATCCTGCGCTGCGGTTCTGGATCAATTGGCCCGGCGCGACAAGGTTCATCTGATCCGCCTCGCCGCCAATCAGGGCAAAGGCGCAGCGGTGATGACCGGTCTGCGTGAAGCCGCGCGCCTGGGCTTCAGCCACGCATTGCAGGTGGACGCCGACGGCCAACATGACCTGCAAGACGTTCGGGTCTTCATCGAACACTCGCGCGCGCATCCTGACGCCGTGATCTGCGGTTATCCGCAATACGACGCCAGCGTGCCCAAAGGTCGCTTGTACGCACGCTACCTGACTCACGTCATGGTCTGGATCAACACCCTGTCGTTGCAGATTCGCGATTCCATGTGCGGCTTCCGTGTCTATCCGTTGCCGCCGGTTCTGGCATTGATCGACACTGCGAAAATCGGCAAGCGTATGGATTTCGACTCGGACATTCTGGTACGCCTGGCCTGGCGCAATCAGCCGATGCAATGGTTGCAGACCAAAGTCCATTACCCCCTGGACGGTGTTTCGCATTTCCGGATGTTCCACGACAACGTGTTGATTTCAAGCATGCACACCCGGTTGTTCTTCGGCATGTTGCTGCGCTCGCCCGTGATCCTCTGGCGGCGGTGGCGAGCATGACCGCGGACAAACAACACTGGGCCGACCGCGAGGAGCGCGGCAGTTTCTGGCTGATGAAGCTCACCGCGTTCGGTGCCAAAGTCCTCGGTCGCCGGCTATTGAGCCCGCTGCTGTACGGCATCGTGTTGTACTTTTTCCTGTTTGGCCGCAGCGCCCGCCACAGTGCCTGGCAGTACCAGCAGCGGCTTGCCGACTGGAGCGGTCGAATCGAAATAATTCCGACCCATTGGCGAGTATTCGGCCAGTTCATGGCCTTCGCCGACTCCATGCTCGACAAGCTCGACGTGTGGAACGGCAAGCTGAGCATCGAGCAGATCGAAATCATCGACCCGGCGCTGCTGCGCAATCAGTTGCGCGGCACACGCGGGCAGATGCTGGTGGGGGCGCACTTGGGCAACCTGGAAGTCTGCCGTGCGCTGGCGGAGATCGGCGAGAAGGTGACAATGAACGTGCTGGTGCACACCAAGCATGCCGAGCAGTTCAACCGCTTGCTGGGCGAAGCCGGTGCGACCAATTTGCGCTTGATTCAGGTCAGCGAACTGGACCCGGTGATCATGCTGCAATTGCATGAACGCCTGGAGCGCGGCGAGTGGCTGGCAATCGCCGGCGATCGCGTGCCCTTGCATGGCGGGCGCAGCGTGACCGTGGACTTCCTTGGCTACCCGGCAAAATTTCCACAAGGGCCATGGCTGCTGGCCGGTCTGCTGAAATGCCCGGTGAACTTGCTGCTGTGCCTGAAGAAACCCGACGGCGATTATCGATTGACCCTGGAACCGTTCGCGCAGGCGATCAGCTGGAAACGCAGCGACCGCGAGCAGGTCATTCATCAGTGGGCCTCCCGCTATGCCGAGCGCCTGAGTCACTATTGCCTCGAAGCGCCTCAACAGTGGTTCAACTTTTACCCTTTCTGGAAGACCGATGACGACGCCAACGCTTGAGCCGGTAACCTTCGGCGAACTCCCTTTGCGCATCGAAGACGTGCTGGCCCTGGCCAACCGCCAGGCGCCGACGCAGTTGCAGAGCGACCCCGCGTACCGCGAACGCATCGCCAAGGGCGCGCGATTCCTGGACTCCCTGTTGGACAAGGAAGGCGTGATCTATGGCGTAACCACCGGTTACGGCGATTCCTGCGTGGTGGCGGTGCCGCTGCATCACGTCGAGGCGCTGCCGCGTCATCTGTACACGTTCCACGGCTGCGGTCTGGGCAAACTGCTCGACGCCCAGGCCACTCGTGCAGTGCTGGCGGCGCGGTTGCAGTCGCTGTGCCACGGTGTTTCCGGGGTGCGTGTGGAACTGCTGGAGCGCCTGCAAGCGTTTCTTGAGCACGACATCCTGCCGCTGATTCCGGAAGAAGGCTCGGTAGGCGCCAGCGGCGATCTGACGCCTTTGTCCTATGTCGCCGCGACCCTGTCCGGCGAACGCGAAGTGATCTGGCGTGGCGAACGCCGTCAGGCCGCCGATGTGCATCGCGAACTCGGCTGGACGCCGCTGGTGCTGCGCCCGAAAGAAGCATTGGCGCTGATGAACGGCACTGCGGTGATGACCGGCCTCGCCTGCCTGGCCTACGCCCGCGCCGATTATTTGCTGCAACTGGCCACCCGCATCACCGCGTTGAACGTGGTCGCCCTACAAGGCAATCCGGAGCACTTCGACGAGCGTCTGTTCGCCACCAAACCCCATCCGGGACAGATGCAAGTCGCCGCGTGGTTGCGCAAGGATCTGGCGATCGACGCGCCGACCGCGCCGTTGCATCGCCTGCAGGACCGCTATTCCCTGCGTTGTGCGCCCCACGTACTCGGCGTACTGGCCGACAGCCTGAACTGGCTGCGCTCGTTCATCGAGATCGAACTCAACAGCGCCAACGATAACCCGATCATCGACGCCGAGGCCGAGCGAGTGCTGCACGGCGGGCACTTCTATGGCGGCCATATCGCCTTCGCCATGGACAGCCTGAAAAACCTGGTGGCCAACGTCGCCGATCTGCTGGATCGCCAGCTCGCGCTGTTGGTGGACGAACGCTACAACCACGGCTTGCCGAGCAATTTATCCGGCGCCACGGCCGACCGGGCGATGCTCAATCACGGCTTCAAGGCGGTGCAGATCGGCGCCAGTGCCTGGACCGCCGAAGCGTTGAAAAACACCATGCCGGCCAGCGTGTTTTCGCGTTCCACCGAATGCCACAACCAGGACAAGGTGAGCATGGGCACCATCGCCGCCCGCGATGCGATCCGCGTGCTGGAGCTGACCGAACAGGTCGCCGCCGCCACGCTGTTGGCCGCCAATCAGGGCGTCTGGCTGCGGGGTCAGGCCGAAGATGCTCGCCCGTTGCCACCGGCCCTGGCCGCCATGCACATCGAGCTGGCCAAGGACTTCCCGCCAGTCATCGAAGACCGCGCTCTGGAAGGCGAATTGCGCCTGTGCCTGCAACGAATCGCCGAACAGCACTGGAGGCTGCATGCGTAGCAAGGGAGTGCTCCACGTCGATACGGAAATCCTCGTGCCGTTCTTTGACGTCGATAGCATGAACGTCGTCTGGCACGGCCATTACGTCAAATACCTGGAAGTCGCCCGCTGCGCGTTGCTGGACAAAATCGGCCACAACTACAGCGCCATGTCCGAGTCTGGCTACGCTTGGCCGGTGATCGACCTGCAACTGCGCTACGTGCGCGGCGCGGTGTTTGGTCAGAAGCTCAACGTGCGCGCCAATCTGGTGGAGTGGGAGAACCGTCTGAAGATCAACTACCTGATCAGCGATCTGCAAACCGGTGAGCGATTGACCCGAGCCGTTTCCGTGCAGGTCGCTGTCGACATGAGCAATCGCGAGATGCAACTGGCATCACCGAAAGTCTTCACCGACGCTGTCGAAAGGGCCCTCCCATGACTTTCACCCGGTCCCCTGTAGGAGCGAGCCTGTCGAATCGTCGCACCGTCGCGATGGTCGTTAACGATGACGCTGGGCACCTGACACCCCGTGGCGTTCTCAGGTTTTTCGCGAGCAAGCTCGCTCCTACAGTGTTCTGTGTTTTATTGGGCATTCCGGGTCTGGCGCAGGCGTTCGATCTGCAACAGCTCAGCGACCAACTGGCCAAGCCCGAGGTGATCCACGGCAATTTCGTCCAGGAAAAACACTTGCGCGCCCTGCCGCAGCCGCTGACCAGTAAAGGCACCTTCGTCCTGGCGAAAAACCACGGCTTGCTTTGGCTGTTGAAAACACCTTTGCAGCAGGATTACCGCATCACCGCCAAGGGCATTGCCCGACGCGACGCCAGTGGTTGGCAGATGCTGCCGGGCAAGAGCGCCGGCGCCGAGCAGAACCGCTTGTTCCTCGCCGTGCTGCAAGGCGACAGCAGTGGGCTGCAACGGGATTTCGAGCTAGCGCTGAGCGGCGACGCACAGAACTGGAAGCTGACGCTGGTGCCACGCTCGATGCTGCTCAAGCAAGTATTCAATCAGATCAACATCACCGGTGGAGAACTGGTGCACAGCATCGAGCTGCTGGAAACCCAGGGCGACAGCACCCTGCTGCGCATGCAGGACAGTACCAGCGCTCAACCGTTAAGCGACGCGGAGCAACATGACTTTGCCGAGTGAGCGGATGCTGCCGCGGCTGTTCCTGATCCTGCTGCTGGCAGTGCTGGCGCTCGCCGGCTGGCAATGGCGCGACGGCGCACCGCTGTCGGCCAACCTGATGGAACTGGTGCCCGGCACCGCGCCGGACGCTCTGGAACTGCGCGCCGAACAACGCATGCAAGAGCCGCTCAACCGTGAAATGCTGGTGCTGGTGGGTCATAGAGATCGCGAACAAGCCATTGCCATGGCGCAGAAGCTGGGCGATCAATGGCAAGCCAGCGACCTGTTCGAAAAGGTCCAGTGGAACTTGCAAGCCGACTTGCCGGCGCTGCGCACGCAACTGTTGCAAGGTCGCCTGGCGATGCTCTCGGCCGAAGATCGAAAGCAACTGATCGAGCATCCTGACGCCTTCATCCAGCAACGGGTGCAAGCACTGTTCGATCCTTTCACCGGTTTCAGCCTTGTATCCAGTCAGGATGATTGGCTGGGCCTGACCGGACGTATCCAGAACAGTCAGCCGCAACATGGATCGGTGCAACTGGACATCGGCAGCGGCGCATTGATCGCTGACGCCGATGGCAAAAGCTGGGTATTGCTGCGCGCGCGGACCACTGGCAACGCGTTCGACATGAACCTGCCGCTGCAGGTGGCCAATCTGCTCCAGCACAGCCGCGAGGAAGCCGCCGAGTCAGGCGTGCAACTGCTGGCGGCCAGCGGCCTGCTGTATGCCGCCAATGGTCAGAAGCAAGCCACCCGAGAGATGACCTGGGTCGGCGGCGGTGCCACGGCCGGGATTCTGTTGCTGCTGTTGCTGGCCTTCCGTCGTTGGCGCGTATTGCTGGCCTTCGTCCCGGTACTGGTAGGCATGCTCTTCGGCGCAGTGGCCTGCGTGGCGCTGTTCGGCCACCTGCATGTGATGACCCTGGTGCTGGGTTCGAGCCTGATCGGCGTCGCCGTCGACTACCCGCTGCATTACCTGTCCAAGAGCTGGAGCCTGAAACCCTGGCACAGCTGGCCTGCCCTGCGTCTGACTTTGCCGGGCCTGACCCTGAGCCTGATCACCAGCGCCATCGGCTACCTGGCGCTGGCCTGGACCCCGTTCCCGGCGCTGACCCAGATCGCGGTGTTCTCCGCCGCCGGTCTACTCGGTGCCTACTTGTCCGCTGTGTGCCTGCTGCCGGCGCTGCTCAAGGGGCTGGAACTACGCCCGGCGCAGTGGCCGCTGCGGGTGTCCGCTTATTTGCTGGGGCTTCGTGAAGCATTGCTCAAACGCCTGAGCACACCCGTATTGCTGGCGCTGCTGATTGCCTTCTGCGCCGGCGGCTTGCTGCAGCTCGAAACGAAAAATGACATCCGCCAATGGGTCGGCGCACCACAGCAATTGACTGACGAAGCGCAGACCATTGCGCGAATCACCGGCTATCAGCCCACCAGCCAGTTCTTCCTGGTGCACGCGGCCGATCAACAGCAATTGCTCGAACGCCAGACCGCGCTGAACGAACGCCTGGATCAGTTGATCGGTCTGGAAAAACTCCAAGGTTACCTGTCGCTCAATCAACTGGTCAGCCAGCCGAGCGAACAGCGTCAGGTGCGCGAGGCGTTGAGCAAACTGCCGCAGTTCTGGCAGCCATTGCTCGATGTGGGCGTGCCGGTCGAAGCGCTGCAAGCGGAGCTGACAAAACTACAGGCACTGCCCACCGAAGACATCGATGCCGCACTGGCCGGCCCCTTGGCAGAACCCTATCGCGGTTTGTGGCTGGGGCCGACCGCTGACGGCGTGGCGGCGATGGTCAGCCTGCAAGGCCTGAACAACCCTTCTCTGCTGCGGGTTCAGGCCAAAGATTTGCCGGGCGTAAAGCTGGTGGATCGGCTGGGTGAGTTGAACAGTGTGTTCGCCGCCACCCAAATCAGTGCCGCCGAGCTGAAACTCGCCTCCTGCGTGCTGATCGTGCTGGTGCTGATCCTGCCGTTCGGCCTGGGCGGCGCGTTGCGCATCGTTTCCCTGCCGCTGCTGGCCGCACTGTGCAGCCTCGCCAGTCTCGGCTGGCTGGGGCAGCCGTTGACCCTATTCAGTCTGTTCGGCCTGCTGCTGGTGACGGCAATCAGCGTCGATTATGCGATTCTCATGCGCGAACAGGTGGGCGGCGCCGCCGTGAGCCTGCTGGGCACCTTGCTGGCGGCACTGACCACCTGGCTGTCGTTCGGCCTGCTGGCGGTTTCGAGCACACCGGCAGTGAGTAATTTCGGCCTCTCGGTCAGCCTGGGTCTGATGTTCAGCTTTATGCTTGCCCCTTGGGCGGGTCAACACGTACATGCGGCCACGGTCGCGGAGCCGACAGCATGATGATTGCGCTGTTCTGGGCAATGGCCCTGTCGCTGTTCGCCGTGGCGACCCGCGTTGGTCGCCACTTTGGCCTGATCCCGATCGTCAGCCAGTTGCTGCTGGCGACCGTCGGCTTGCCGCTGCTGATGTACTTCTGGATCGAACCGCAATGGCAGTTGAGCGGCGCTGCGCTGGTGTCGCCGGTCTGGCTGAAAAACCTCTACAGCCTGAGTTTCGCGCTGTTGCTGGGCTATATCCTCAGCGACGTGATCGACCTGCAATTGGACCGCCAGAGCCTGAAGATCGCTCTTCCCAGTTTCTGTATTCCGTTTGCCTGCGGCCTCGCCACGGCGATCTGGCTGCTGCCGCCGCAGCCATGGCTCAGCTCCCTGGCGGTCGGTCTATTGTTCGCCATCACCGCGATTCCGGTGCTGTACCTGTACCTGCGGCATATCAATTACCCGCCTGCAGCGACCCGGCGACTGGTGCAAACCGCGATCCTCATCGAC
Organism: Pseudomonas sp. ERMR1:02; assembly: GCF_002277815.1. GTDB lineage: Bacteria > Pseudomonadota > Gammaproteobacteria > Pseudomonadales > Pseudomonadaceae > Aquipseudomonas. The sequence continues at coordinate 308,450 of NZ_NKJI01000005.1, read as the reverse complement.
CTCACCTGCTGGACCCTGTTCGCCATCGCCCAGGGCACCCTGCACCTGAGCAGCCTGCTGCTACCGTTGGCCGGCGCCTGTCTGCCTGTGCTGCTGAGGCTGCTGGGCCTGCGTCAATTGTGGTTGTACAGCCTGGGCTTTTTCGGACTGCTGGTGGTGGCCGAACACTACAAGCTCAATGCGCTGATTTTCGGTATCGGTTATGTGTTGATCATGGCCGCGCTGAAGGCGCCGCTGGTACTGCCGCTGCCAGCGATCTGGATGAGCCGCTTACAGACCTACGTTGCCATTCCGTTGATCCTCACGTTCGGCATCGTGCAGATCAATGTCCACAGCGCGCTGGACAACCTCGGCTGGATGCAACTGGCGGCGCTGCTGGTATTGCCGATTGCCAGCAAACTGCTGGGCAACTGGCTCGGCCTCGGCTGGGCCGGCGCCTCCTTCCAGGGTGCCAGCCGCTGGCGGGAAAGCGTTTTGCTGAACATTCGCGGCTTGAGCGAGATCGTCTTTCTCAACCTGCTGCTGCAACAACAGCTCATCAGCCCGGCGTTGTACTTTGCGCTGATGCTGATGGGCCTGGTCGCGACACTGCTGCCGGCATTGGCCGGCATGCATCGGATCCCCCTGAAAGCTGCCGCCCCGGCAAGGAGCCCCCATGTCAACCGTTGAAACGGAACATCGCCAGATCGTGGTCATCGGTGCAGGCCCATCGGGCGCCATCGCCGCCGCGCTGCTCAAGCGCAAGGGTCACGATGTGCTGGTGATCGAGCGACAGCATTTCCCACGGTTTTCCATCGGCGAAAGCCTGCTGTGCCATTGCCTGGATTTCGTCGAAGAGGCAGGCATGCTTGACGCCGTCAACGCCGCTGGTTTTCAGCTTAAGACCGGCGCCGCCTTTGCCTGGGGCGAGCAGTACAGCGACTTCGATTTTGGCGACACCTTCACCCAGGGCAAGCCGACGACGTTTCAGGTGCAACGCGCCGATTTCGACAAACTGCTGGCCGATCAAGCTGTACTGCAAGGCGTTGAAATTCGCTACGGCGAAGCCATCGTCAGCGTCGACATCGATCAAGCCAAACCGCGGCTTGGCGTGCGCCGCGAGGACGGCAGCGAATACCGCATCGAGGCTCATTTCATGCTCGATGCCAGCGGTTACGGTCGCGTCCTGCCACGCCTGCTCGACCTTGAAGCACCGTCGAATTTCCCGGTGCGCCAAGCCGTGTTCACCCACGTTGAGGACAAAATCGAAAGCCCGAATTTCGATCGCACCAAGATCCTCATCACTACCCACCCAACCAAGCGCGATATCTGGTTCTGGACCATCCCGTTCAGCAACGGGCGATGCTCGGTAGGCGTGGTCGCGGCCGCCGAACACTTCGAGGGGCGCACCGACAATCTGGACGATTGCTTGCGTGGGTTCATAGCCGAAACACCAAGCCTTTGCAGTGTGCTGAACAACGCCGAGTGGGACACGCCAGCGCGAACCATCGGCGGTTACTCGGCCAACGTCAAAACCCTGCATGGGCCCGGTTTTGCGCTGCTGGGCAACGCGGCGGAATTCCTCGACCCGGTGTTCTCATCCGGCGTCACCATCGCCATGCGTTCGGCGAGCATGGCTGCGGGCGTTCTGCACCGCCAGTTGCAAGGCGAAACCGTCGACTGGCAACGGGAGTTCGCCGAACCGCTCAAACGCGGCGTCGATACCTTCCGCTGCTACGTCGAAGGCTGGTACACCGGGACCTTCCAGGACGTGATTTTCCACGAGGGTAGTTCGCCGGAGATCCGCCGCATGATCAGTTCGATTCTGGCCGGCTATGCCTGGGACGAACGCAACCCGTTCGTCAGTGAAGCCAAGCGTCGGTTGAAGGTGATTTCAGAATTCTGTGCAAGGGATGCGACATGAGTTATTTGAGCGACAACTACAATGTGGTTGTGCGAAAACCGTTGGAAGGTGCTCTTTAATGTTCACTGCCAGTCGCTCAACGCACTCACCTGTAGGAGCGAGCTTGCTCGCGAAAAACGTCTGTACAACGCGCTTATTCAGACAGCGCGCGTTATCGTTGACGTCCATCGCGAGCAAGCTCGCTCCTACAGGGATAGTGGGCATTCTGAGATTTCTGCTACTGGGTTGTGTCTTGTTGTTGAGCGCATGCGCCAGTCGGGCGCCCTTGCCCGAGCAAACGCCGAATCTGTCATTGCCGCTGCAACTGCACATCCAGCGACTGCAAGCCGAACAGCGCCAGGACTGGGTGCTGGTGATCCAGCGTGAAGGGCCGGCCATTCGCTGGTCGATGATGGACCTGCTTGGTATTCCTCAGGCACGTCAGAAACTGGTGGCCGGTGAATGGCACGCTGACGGATTACTACCGCCCAATCCAGAAGCCCGGGAGCTTTTCGCTGCGTTGCTGTTTGCGCTGACGCCTAAAGACGAGCTTTCCGCGAATTATCCAGGCTCCTGGCAACATGGGACGCAACGCTTGTTACCCGATCGCTGGGACGTCCGTTATTCACAACCGATGAGCTTCGAATTGAATCTGCCCAAAGGCCCGAAATACCAAGTGACGCCGTTGAGTGGGGAGGCACCATGACTGCCTACCTGAATGCCCTCGGGTTATCTGCGCACTGGGGCGTGACAAGGACGAAGTCGCGCGCAACCTGTTTGCCGGCGATTGCTCCGGCATGCGCAGCGAAGCTGGCTGGGTGCCAGAGCGGTCGTTGCCGGTAGGGGCGGTGCGTGGCGAGCTGGCGGCGATTCCCGCCGGGCTATCCCGGCAAAACACCCGCAACAATCAGTTGCTGATGGAAGCCGCCCTGCAAATTCGCCAGGACATCGATCAAGCGATCCAGACCTTTGGCCGCGACCGCATCGGTGTCGTGCTGGGCACCAGTACCTCGGGCATCGAGGAAGCCAGCCAGGGCCTGACTCATTACATCCGCGAGCAGCAGTTCCCGGTCGAGTACGACTACCAGCAACAGGAACTGAGTGCGCCGGCAAACTTCCTCGCCGACTGGCTGCAATTGAGCGGCCCGGCTTATGTGATTTCCACTGCCTGCACCTCCAGTGCCCGCGCGCTGATGAGTGCCCAACGCCTGCTGGATCTGGATGTGTGCGACGTAGTGCTGTGCGGCGGGGTCGACAGCCTGTGCAAGCTGACTCTCAACGGGTTCACAGCGCTGGAGGCGGTTTCCGACCAACGCTGCAATCCATTTTCGGTAAATCGCAACGGCATCAATATTGGTGAAGCGGCCGTGCTGTTTCTGATGAGCAAGCAGCCTGGCGGCAACCAACCGATTGCCCTGCTCGGCAGTGGCGCGAGCTCCGATGCGCATCACATTTCCGCACCGGAACCGACTGGCCGTGGCGCCTTGCAAGCGATGCGCAAAGCCTTGAGTCGCGCGAACCTGCAACCCGGGCAGATCGATTACCTGAACCTGCACGGCACCGCCACTCGACACAATGACGCCATGGAAAGCTCGGCGGTAAATACGCTGTTCCCGACTGGCGTCCCCTGCTCGTCGACCAAACCGATGACCGGCCACACCCTCGGCGCGGCCGGTGCGCTGGAAGCGGCGTTCTGCTGGTTGAGCCTGAGCGCAAGTAACCGCGAATATGCCCTGCCACCGCACATATGGGACGGCCAACCGGACCCTGATTTGCCCGCCCTGAATTGGGTGACCCCAGCCAGTCGCCTGATGTCCACTGGTCCCCGCTACCTGATGAGCAATTCCTTCGCTTTCGGTGGCAACAACGTCAGCCTGATTATCGGAGACGCCCATGATTGACTGGCCTCTCGCCGAACTACTGCCCCACGCTGGCGACATGATCCTTATCGATCAGATCCTGGCGTTCGATGAGGAGCAGATTTACACCCGCCTCACGGTCAAACCCAACGGTCTGTTCAATCGCCCCGATGGCAGCCTGCCGGCCTGGGTCGGCATTGAACTGATGGCCCAAAGCGTCGCTGCTTTCGCCGGTTGCCGTGCGCGCCAGCGCGGTGATGCAGTGGAACTCGGCTTTCTGCTGGGCAGTCGCAAGTTCGAATGCAACGTCGAAAGCTTTCCGGCCGGCACCGAACTGACCATCCATGGCCTTCGCTCCCTGGAAGACGACAACGGCATGGGCGTGTTCGAATGCCACATCAACGCGCCGGGCATTCATGCCACCGCCCGTCTGAACGTGTATCGCCCGCCTCAGGCAGCTCAATATCTTCATGAGCCACAAGGCTCTTCACAAGGAACGCAGCCATGACTGAATCCGTACTGGTCACCGGTTCCAGCCGTGGTATCGGCCGCGCCATCGCCCTGCGGCTGGCCCAGGCCGGGCATGACATCGTGCTGCATTGCCGTAGCGGGCTGGCGGACGCCAAGGCAGTTCAGGGCGAAATCCAGACCTTGGGACGCAATGCACGCATTCTGCAATTCGACGTATCCGAGCGCGCCAAGTGCAAAGCCATTCTGGAAGCCGATGTGGAAACCCACGGTGCCTATTACGGCGTGGTGCTCAACGCCGGCCTGACGCGTGACGGTGCTTTTCCGGCGCTGAGCGAGGAAGATTGGGATGTGGTGATGCGCACCAACCTGGACGGTTTCTATAACGTGCTGCACCCGGTGATGATGCCGATGATCCGTCGTCGCGCCGCCGGGCGAATTGTCTGTATCACTTCGGTGTCCGGGCTGATCGGCAACCGTGGCCAGGTTAACTACAGCGCTTCCAAGGCCGGTTTGATCGGCGCGGCGAAGGCATTGGCGATCGAATTGGGCAAGCGCAAAATTACCGTCAACTGTGTCGCACCCGGCCTGATCGACACCGCGATGCTCGACGAAAACGTGCCGGTGGAAGAACTGATGAAAATGATCCCCGCACAACGCATGGGCACCCCTGAAGAGGTGGCCGGCGCTGTTAATTTCCTGATGTCGGCGGAAGCCTCGTACATCACCCGGCAGGTTCTGGCCGTCAATGGAGGCCTCTGCTGATGAAGCGCGTCGTCGTCACCGGCATGGCCGGCATCACCTCACTGGGCAGCGATTGGGACACCATCGCCGGCCACTTTGCGGCCAACCGCAGCGGTATCCGCCGGATGGACGAGTGGGATCGCTTCACCGAACTCAACACCCGCCTGGCCGGCCCCATCGACGATTTCAAAGTACCGAGCCACTGGACGCGCAAACAATTGCGCAGCATGGGCCGTGTATCACGGCTGGCGGTCGGCGCGGCGGAACAAGCGCTGGCCGACGCCGGATTGCTTGGCGACGAATCGATCAAGGACGGGCGCATGGGCGTCGCCTGCGGCTCGTCCACCGGCAGTACCGACGAGATCAAGGCGTTCGGCAACATGCTGCTCAACTCAGTGGCTGAAGGCCTGAACGCCAACTCCTACGTGCGCATGATGCCGCACACCACGGCGGCCAATATCAGCATCTTCTTCGGCCTTACCGGTCGACTGATCCCCACCTCCAGCGCCTGCACCAGCGGCAGTCAGGGTATCGGCTATGCCTACGAGGCGATCAAGTTCGGACGCCTGCCGCTGATGCTCGCCGGTGGTGCCGAGGAGCTGTGCCCGACCGAAGCCATGGTCTTCGACGCGCTCTACGCCACCAGCCTGAAAAACGATACCCCGCAATTGTCCCCACGCCCTTACGACAGCGCCCGCGACGGTCTGGTGATCGGTGAAGGCGGTGGCATGCTGGTGCTGGAAGAACTCGAACACGCCCTGGCGCGTGGCGCGCATATCCATGCCGAGATCGTTGGCTTCGGCAGCAACGCCGACGGCCAGCACACCACCCGGCCGGAGCAAGTCACCATGCGCCGGGCCATGGAGCTGGCGCTGGAAGACGCCGGCCTGAAGCCGTCGGATATCGGTTATGTAAACGGTCACGGCACGGCGACCGAACAGGGAGACATCGCCGAAACCCAGGCCACCAGCAGCCTGTTCGGCGAACACATGCCGATCAGCTCGCAGAAAAGCTTCCTCGGCCACACCCTCGGCGCCTGCGGTGCGCTGGAATCCTGGTTCAGCATCGAAATGCTCAACCGCGACCTGTATGTGCACACCCTCAACCTGGACGAAGTTGATCCGAACTGCGGCAAACTCGACTACCTGCGCGGTGAGTTCAGGCAGATGAGTAATCAGTTTGTGATGAACAATAATTTTGCGTTTGGCGGGGTGAATACGTCGTTGATATTCAAGCGCTGGCCGTAACCTGTAGGAGCGAGCCTGCTCGCGATGGACGTCAACGATAACGCGTTCTGCCTGAATGCCCGCGTTGTCCAGATGTTTTTCGCGAGCAGGCTCGCTCCTACAAGGGGTCCTGCCCTCCCCCGGATGTGATCGTTCCCACGCTCCTGCGTGGGAATGCAGCCCGGGACGCTCTGCGTCCCATCCGGAGCCGAACGCAAGGCGTCCGTTGAGGCATTCAACGATCAACGCCAGAAACGACAAGGGGCGCCTTTCGGCGCCCCTTCGCAGGCAGGTCGGCTTGTCATCGCCCTTTACCTGCCTGGCTCTGCGATGGCTGGTTTCCCAGGATCCTCAGAGTTTCACAAGCCCCTTTCGGGAACATTGCTCGTAAACCACGAGCACGCGAGATAACCTCAAACGCCTTGGCGATGAATTCTGGATCATCTCCACCCACTTCCATGCAAGCACGCAGATATTCTGCGATGTCCTCTTCGGTTTTCAGGTACTCGGCAGAGTCCCAGCGGCAGAATTGATCGGTCATGGTGGATCGAGGTTATCCAACACCCGATTTACCGCCATTTCTCCCAGCATGATCGACTGCTGAATGCCCAATAGCGTGTGGCCTTGCGATCCCTTCAGGTCTCTAGCGAAGTCACTCGCCATAACGTTTGCTGATGCCAGCGATACACAGGCGTATTCGAGCAGGGTGTGGTTGTCGATATCGGGGGCAATGAGGAAGATCGGGCTGGGTTGGTGTGGCGCGTCCGGATCAGTGTCCGGTGGATTTGGCGTATGGGTCATGAGTCAGCGTCCTGAAAAAGAAGGGTGGCAGCTGTACGCAGGTTAGTAGACCGGCCCAAGTATCCCGGCGCGCCCGAAGGCGCCCTGCGCACAGCTACCGTCAAGGGCAGGTATGGATATACCTGCCTATCAGGAGCGCAAATGCGCTTATTTGGGACGGGCTACTAAACCCGATCACTGATCATCAGTGACCTGACTCAAGTTAGCGGCGACCCTCGAAGCGCACAAGCCGGCGGATTCTGGAAGAGTTGTAGGTAAGGCTGCAAGGCGCTGTAGCCTATTCGACGGATTTCAGAAATGTCTTACGCGCAGTGGCGAATTTTCCGATTTTGATCGTTCCCACGCTCCGCGTGGGAATGCAGCCCGGGACGCTCTGCGTCCCATCAAGAGCCGAACGCGGAGCGTCCGTTGAGGCATTCCCACGCAGAGCGTGGGAACGATCATCTGCGCTTCACGCTTTCAACGGCTCAACCTTACGCGTCAACAACTCAACAAACGCCCGCGCCATCGCCGACTTCTGATCCTTGCGCTGCACCAGCCACACCGCCGACACCGCCGCCGGATCGAGCAACGGCCGATAAACCACGCCATCAATGCGCATCCGCTGATAAGACGCCGGCAGTACCGACACGCCCAAGCCCGCCGCCACCAGACCAATGATCGTCATCGCCTCGCCAGCCTCCTGGGCGAAGTGCGGGCTGAAGCCGGCGTCCCGGGCCAGGCTGAGCAATTGCGCGTACAGGCCACTGCCATAGCTGCGGGGGAAAAAGACGAAGGGCTCAAGGGCCAGGGCTGACAGGAACAATCCCTCTTCGCTGTCCTTCACCAAAGGATGCTTGGAACTGAGCACCGCGACCAGCGCCTCGCGCATCAGCTCGACCACACTTAACGAATCGGGCAGACCGAGCGGCCGCATGATCCCGACCTCGATCGACTCGTCGAGCAGCGCATCGGCCACTTGCGTGCTGCTCATTTCCCGCAAATTCAGATGCACCGCCGGAAAGCGTTGGCGAAACGAGAAAATCGCCTGTGGAATCGTCGAGTTGAACGGCGCTGAAGAGGTGAAGCCGATTTTCAGTTCGCCCAACTCGCCCAATTGCGCCCGACGGGCGACATCCGCCGCTTTGTCGACCTGAGCCAGCACCAGCCGCGCTTCCTCCAGAAACAATCGACCGGCCTCGCTCAGCTCGACCCGACGATTGGTACGCTCAAATAATCGCGCGCCGACCTCCTGTTCCAGCGCCTGAATCTGCTGGCTCAACGGCGGTTGAGAGATGCCAAGCACCTGCGCAGCGCGGCCGAAATGCAGTTCTTCGGCGACAGCAATGAAGTAGCGCAAATGACGCAATTCCATGAAAACCCCATTAGGTCGTTAAAGCTATCAAACAGGTCGAATAATATATTGGATTGAATCATTAGCCAGCTATATGCTTTTTTCATTGCCTGACCGGCTGCGCTCCTGCGAGGTCCACCGTGAAAACTGCTGTCGCTCCACTCACCCACGAAGTACCACCCGCAGCGCTGGACGATGCCGTCGTCGAACTGAAAGAGATCTACATCGAAAAAGGCACGCCGGCGTTCATGCGTACCGTGCTGGCGTTGTTCTGCGGTGGCTTCGCGACTTTCGCCCTGCTCTACTGCGTGCAGCCGATGATGCCGCTGCTGTCACATGAATACTCCATCAACGCAGCCCAGAGCAGCCTGATCCTTTCGGTGGCCACTGGCATGCTCGCCATCGGCCTGCTGATCACCGGCCCGATCTCTGATCGCATCGGGCGCAAACCGGTGATGGTCGCGGCGCTGTTTGCCGCCGCACTGTTCACCATGGCCAGCGCAATGATGCCCAGTTGGCACGGCGTGTTGATCATGCGCGCATTGATCGGGTTGTCATTGAGCGGTCTTGCAGCGGTCGCCATGACCTATCTGAGCGAAGAAATTCACCCGCAACACATCGGTTTGGCCATGGGCCTGTATATCGGCGGAAATGCCATCGGCGGGATGTGCGGGCGCTTGATTACCGGTGTGTTGATCGACTTCATCAGCTGGCACACGGCGATGTTGGTGATTGGTGGTCTGGCACTGATCGCGTCGGCGGTGTTCTGGAAAATCCTCCCCGAATCGCGCAACTTCCGCGCCCGCTCGCTGCATCCGCGCAGCCTGCTCGACGGCTTCACCATGCACTTTCGCGACGCCGGCCTGCCGCTGCTGTTCCTCGAAGCCTTTGTGCTGATGGGCGCGTTCGTCACCCTGTTCAACTACATCGGCTATCGCTTGTTGGCCGAGCCGTACCACATGGATCAGGCCTTTGTCGGCCTGCTGTCGGTGGTGTACCTGTCGGGCATCTACAGCTCGGCGAAAATCGGCGCCCTGGCCGACAAACTCGGTCGTCGCAAAGTGCTCTGGAGCACCATCGTGCTGATGATCGCGGGCCTTGGCCTGACGATGTTCACGCCGCTGCCGCTGGTGATTTTTGGCATGCTTGTGTTCACCTTCGGCTTCTTCGGCGCCCATTCGGTGGCCAGCAGCTGGATCGGCCGTCGCGCTACCAAGGCCAAGGGGCAGGCGTCGTCGCTGTACCTGTTCAGCTACTACGCCGGTGGCAGCATCGCCGGTACCGCAGGCGGCTTTTTCTGGCATCTGGGCGGGTGGATTGGCATCGGCTTGTTTATCGGCGCCTTGCTGGTGGTGGCGCTGCTGGTAGCGTTGAAACTGGCGAAGTTACCACCATTGGGTGGAGTCAAGGCCTGATAAAAAACCACTGTGGGAGCGGGCTTGCTCGCGAATGCGGTATGTCATTCAACATTGATGTCGTCTGACACTACGCATTCGCGAGCAAGCCCGCTCCCACATTGACCGAGTATCACTTGAAGTCTCATACAAAAACGCCCGGCATTTGCCGGGCGTTTTTTATTGGGCAGCGATCACTCGTGATACTGCGCCGACAGCTCATGCACCGCACGCAAGAAGGCACCAGCATGTTCCGGATCGACTTCCGGCGTGATGCCATGACCCAGGTTGAATACGTGGCCACTGCCCTTGCCGTAACTGGCGAGGATACGGCCAACTTCGGCGCGGATTGCTTCCGGCTTGGCGTAGAGCACGGTCGGGTCCATGTTGCCTTGCAAGGCGACTTTGCTGCCAACGCGCTCGCGGGCACTGCCAATGTCGCAGGTCCAGTCCAGGCCCAATGCATCGGCGCCAGCATCGGCGATGCTTTCCAGCCACAGGCCACCGTTCTTGGTGAACAGGATCACCGGAACCTTGCGCCCTTCGTGCTCACGGATCAGGCCACTGACGATTTTGCGCATGTAGGCCAGGGAGAATTCCTGGTACGCCGCCGCCGACAGGCTGCCGCCCCAGCTGTCGAAGATCTGCACCGCTTGTGCGCCGGCCATGATCTGGCCGTTGAGGTAGCTGGTGACCGTCTGCGCGAGTTTGTCCAGCAGCAGGTGCAAGGCTTGCGGGTTGTCGTAGAGCATGGTTTTGGTCTTGCGGTAGTCTTTCGACGAGCCGCCTTCGACCATGTAAGTGGCCAAAGTCCATGGGCTGCCGGCAAAGCCGATCAGCGGCACGCGACCATTGAGTTCGCGGCGGATGGTGCTGACCGCGTCCATCACGTAGCCCAGGTCTTTTTGCGGATCAGGAATCGGAAGGGCTTCGATGTCGGCCAGGGTGCTGACGACTTTCTTGAAGCGCGGACCTTCACCGCTCTCGAAATACAGCCCCTGGCCCATGGCATCGGGGATGGTCAGGATGTCGGAAAAAAGGATCGCCGCATCCAGCTGTGGATAGCGGTCGAGCGGCTGCATCGTGACTTCGCAAGCGAACGCCGGGTTCATGCACAGGCTCATGAAATCGCCGGCCTTGGCACGGCTGGCGCGGTATTCAGGCAGGTAGCGACCGGCCTGACGCATCATCCACACAGGGGTGACGTCTACGGGTTGCTTGAGCAGGGCGCGAAGGAAACGGTCGTTCTTCAGGGCAGTCATGTCGGCATCCGGAAAAAAAGTGCGGGCATTTTCTCAGAGCCAGACGCAAAAGGCACGGCAAGCGCCGCACCTTTTGTCTATCGGGTCAATTTGTCGCGGTTTGCATCGGCTGACTCTGCGTTGAGTCGGCCGGCCTCTTCGCGGGCAAGCCTCGCTCCTACGGGGTTATGTGATCCCTGTAGGAGCGAGGCTTGCCCGCGAAGGGAGCGACGCCGGTCAAGCAGATTTACACGCCCAGGTAGTCGAGGATTCCTTCGGCGGCATTGCGGCCTTCGAAGATTGCCGTCACCACCAGGTCGGAACCGCGCACCATGTCGCCACCGGCGAAAATTTTCGGGTTGCTGGTCTGGTGCTTGTACTGACCTTGTTCCGGTGCCACGACGCGGCCCTGGCTGTCGGTCTGGATCTCGAACTGCTCGAACCACGGCGCCGGGCTCGGACGGAAGCCGAAGGCGATAACCACGGCATCAGCCGGAATGATCTCTTCGGAGCCCGGGATCGGCTCGGGGCTGCGACGGCCACGGGCATCCGGCTCGCCAAGACGGGTCTCGACCACCTTCACGCCTTCGACCTTGTCTTCACCCACGATCGCAATCGGCTGGCGGTTGTAGAGGAATTTCACGCCTTCTTCCTTGGCGTTCTTCACCTCTTTGCGCGAGCCCGGCATGTTCGCTTCGTCACGACGATAGGCACAGGTCACCGATTTGGCGCCCTGGCGAATCGAGGTACGGTTGCAGTCCATCGCCGTGTCGCCACCTCCCAGTACCACGACCTTCTTGCCTTTCATGTCGACGAAATCTTCCGGCGACTTTTCAAAGCCCAGGTTGCGGTTGACGTTGGCGATCAGGAAGTCCAGTGCGTCATACACGCCCGGAAGATCCTCACCGGCAAAGCCGCCCTTCATGTAGGTATAGGTGCCCATGCCCATGAACACGGCATCGTATTCTTCGAGCAGTTGCTCCATGGTCACGTCCTTGCCCACCTCGGTATTGAGGCGGAACTGGATGCCCATGCCACTGAAGACTTCGCGGCGATTGCTCAGCACGGTCTTTTCCAGCTTGAACTCGGGAATACCGAAGGTCAGCAGGCCACCGATTTCCGGGTTCTTGTCGAACACCACCGGAGTCACGCCGCCGCGCACCAGCACGTCGGCACAGCCCAGGCCCGCCGGGCCCGCGCCGATGATCGCGACACGCTTGCCGGTCGGCTTGACCTTGGACATGTCCGGACGCCAGCCCATGGCAAACGCCGTGTCAGTGATGTACTTCTCTACCGAACCGATAGTCACCGCACCGAAGCCGTCGTTCAAGGTGCAGGCCCCCTCGCACAGACGATCTTGCGGGCACACCCGGCCGCAGACTTCCGGCAGGGTGTTGGTCTGGTGCGACAGCTCGGCGGCCTGGAGGATGTTGCCCTCGGCCACCAGCTTCAGCCAGTTGGGAATGAAGTTGTGCACCGGGCACTTCCATTCGCAATACGGGTTACCGCAACCCAGGCAGCGGTGGGCCTGGTCGGCCGACTGCTGGGGTTTGAACGGTTCGTAGATTTCCACGAACTCTTTCTTGCGTTGACGCAACAGTTTCTTCTTCGGATCCTTGCGCCCGACCTCGATGAACTGGAAGTCATTATTCAGACGTTCAGCCATTTTAAAACCTCATCAAACTCTTCAGGCGCATATCACTGCGGGTTGGCACGGGTGCTGGAAAGCAACGATTTCAGGGAGGCAGCCTTAGGCTTGACCAACCAGAAACGACGCAGGTAATCGTCGAGGTTTTCGGCGAGCTCACGACCCCACTCGCTGTCGGTTTCCTCGACGTACTCGTTCAACACGCGTTGCAAATGGCTGCGGTAGGCTTCCATCGCCTCGCCGCTGATCCGCTGGATTTCCACCAGTTCGTGGTTGACCCGGTCAACGAAGGAGTTGTCCTGGTCGAGCACGTAGGCGAAACCGCCGGTCATGCCAGAGCCGAAGTTGTAACCGGTCTTGCCCAGTACGCAGACGAAACCACCGGTCATGTACTCGCAGCAGTGATCACCAGTGCCTTCCACCACGGTGTGGGCACCAGAGTTACGCACGGCGAAACGCTCACCTGCGGTGCCGGCGGCGAACAGCTTGCCGCCCGTGGCGCCGTACAGGCAGGTGTTGCCGATGATGGCACTGTCCTGAGTTTTGTAGATGCTGCCCTTCGGCGGAACGATAACCAGCTTGCCGCCAGTCATGCCTTTGCCGACGTAGTCGTTGGCGTCGCCTTCCAGGTACATGTTCAGGCCACCGGCGTTCCACACACCGAAACTCTGGCCAGCCGTGCCTTTGAAGCGGAAGGTGATTGGCGCGTTGGCCATGCCTTGGTTGCCGTGCTTACGGGCGATTTCACCGGAGATCCGCGCGCCGATCGAGCGGTCGCAGTTGCAGATATCCAGGGCGAATTCGGCGCCGCTCAGGTCGTTGATCGCCGAGGTGGCCATATCGACCATTTTCTCGGCCAGCAGGCCTTTGTCGAACGGAGGGTTGCGCTCAACGCCACAGAACTGAGGCTTGTCCGCTGGCACGTGATCGCTGCCCAGCAACGGGGTCAGGTCCAGGTGATGCTGCTTGGCGGTCTGCCCTTCGAGGATTTCCAGCAGATCGGTTCGGCCGATCAGCTCCTCCAGGGAGCGCACGCCGAGTTTGGCCAGCCACTCACGGGTTTCTTCGGCGACGTAGGTGAAGAAGTTCACCACCATGTCGACGGTGCCAATGTAGTGATCCTTACGCAGCTTCTCGTTCTGAGTCGCGACGCCGGTGGCGCAGTTGTTCAGGTGGCAGATGCGCAGGTACTTGCAACCCAGGGCAATCATCGGCGCGGTGCCGAAACCAAAGCTTTCAGCGCCCAGGATCGCGGCCTTGATCACGTCGAGGCCGGTTTTCAGGCCGCCGTCGGTCTGTACCCGGACTTTGCCGCGCAGGTCGTTGCCACGCAGGGTCTGGTGGGTTTCGGCCAGGCCAAGTTCCCACGGTGCGCCCGCGTATTTGATCGAGGTCAGTGGCGAAGCACCGGTGCCGCCGTCGTAGCCGGAGATGGTGATCAAGTCCGCATAGGCCTTGGCCACACCGGCGGCGATGGTGCCGACGCCCGCTTCTGCTACCAGCTTCACCGAGACCAGCGCCTTCGGGTTGACTTGTTTCAGGTCGAAAATCAGCTGCGACAAGTCTTCGATCGAGTAGATGTCGTGGTGCGGCGGTGGCGAAATCAGGGTCACGCCCGGTACTGCATAACGCAGCTTGGCGATCAGACCGTTGACCTTGCCGCCTGGCAGTTGACCACCTTCGCCGGGCTTGGCGCCCTGAGCGACCTTGATCTGCAGCACTTCGGCGTTGACCAGGTATTCCGGGGTCACGCCGAAGCGGCCGGTGGCAACCTGCTTGATTTTCGAGCTCTTGATGGTGCCGTAGCGCGCCGGGTCTTCACCACCTTCGCCGGAGTTGGAACGCGCACCGAGGCGGTTCATAGCTTCGGCCAGGGCTTCGTGAGCTTCCGGCGACAGGGCGCCCAGCGAGATACCGGCGGAATCGAAGCGCTTGAGCACCGATTCCAGCGGTTCGATTTCGCTGATGTCCAGTGGCGTATCGAGGGTTTTGACTTTCAGCAGGTCGCGAATCATCGACACCGGGCGGTTGTCCACCAGCGACGTGTATTCCTTGAACTTGCTGTAGTCGCCCTGCTGCACTGCAGCTTGCAGGGTGTTGACCACGTCCGGGTTATACGCGTGATATTCGCCACCGTGGACGAACTTCAGCAGGCCGCCTTGCTGGATCGGCTTGCGCGGGCTCCAGGCTTCAGTGGCCAGGGCTTTCTGTTCGGCTTCGATGTCGACGAAACGCGCACCCTTGATGCGGCTCGGCACGCCACGGAAGCTCAGGTTGCAGACTTCTTCGGACAGGCCGATCGCTTCGAACAGTTGAGCACCGCGGTATGAGGTGATGGTCGAGATGCCCATCTTCGACAGGATCTTGAGCAGGCCTTTGGTGATGCCTTTGCGGTAGTTCTTGAACACCTCATAGAGGTCGCCCAGCACTTCACCGGTCCGGATAAGGTCGCCCAGCACTTCATAAGCGAGGAACGGGTAAACGGCGGAAGCGCCGAAACCGATCAGCACCGCGAAGTGATGCGGATCGCGAGCAGTGGCGGTTTCCACCAGGATGTTGGAGTCGCAGCGCAGGCCTTTTTCGGTCAGGCGGTGGTGTACCGCACCGGTGGCCAGGGATGCGTGGATCGGCAGCTTGCCCGGGGCAATATGACGGTCACTCAGAACGACCTGGGTACGACCGGAACGCACGGCTTCTTCAGCCTGATCGGCGACGTTGCGGATCGCCGCTTCGAGACCGATGCTTTCGTCGTAGTTGAGGTCGATGATCTGGCGTTCGAAGCCCGGACGATCGAGGTTCATCAACGAGCGCCACTTGGCCGGGGAAATGACCGGCGAGCTGAGAATCACGCGCGATGCGTGTTCCGGCGACTCCTGGAAAATGTTGCGCTCGGCACCGAGGCAGATCTCCAGCGACATGACAATGGCTTCACGCAGCGGGTCGATCGGCGGGTTGGTGACCTGCGCGAACTGCTGGCGGAAATAGTCGTACGGCGTGCGCACGCGCTGGGACAGCACGGCCATCGGCGTGTCGTCGCCCATCGAACCTACGGCTTCATAGCCTTGTTCGCCGAGCGGACGCAGCACCTGATCGCGCTCTTCGAACGTGACCTGGTACATCTTCATGTATTGCTTGAGCTGATCGACGTCGTAGAACGCTGAACCGTGGTCGTTGTCTTCCATGGTCGCCTGAATGCGCAGGGCATTCTTGCGCAGCCATTGCTTGTACGGATGACGGGACTTCAGACGGTTGTCGATAGCGTCCGTGTCGAGGATCTGGCCGGTTTCGGTGTCCACGGCAAAGATCTGGCCCGGACCTACGCGACCCTTGGCGATCACGTCTTCAGGCTGGTAGTTCCAGACGCCGATTTCCGAAGCCAGGGTGATGAAACCATTCTTGGTGGTAACCCAACGCGCCGGACGCAGACCGTTACGGTCGAGCAGGCACACCGCGTAGCGACCGTCGGTCATTACCACGCCGGCCGGGCCGTCCCACGGCTCCATGTGCATCGAGTTGTATTCGTAGAACGCACGCAGATCCGGGTCCATGGTTTCGACGTTCTGCCACGCTGGCGGAATGATCATCCGCACGCCACGGAACAGGTCGATACCACCGGTGACCATCAGCTCGAGCATGTTGTCCATGCTGGAGGAGTCGGAACCGACACGGTTGACCAGCGGACCGAGTTCTTCCAGGTCCATCAAATCGTTGGTGAACTTGGTGCGACGGGCCACGGCCCAGTTGCGGTTGCCGGTAATGGTGTTGATCTCGCCGTTGTGCGCCAGGAAGCGGAACGGTTGAGCCAGCGGCCATTTTGGCAGGGTATTGGTGGAGAAGCGCTGGTGGAACACGCAAATCGAAGTTTGCAGGCGCTCATCGTTCAGGTCTGGATAGAAGGCGGTCAAATCCGCCGGCATCATCAGACCTTTATAAATGATGGTCTTGTGCGAAAAGCTGCAGACGTAGTGGTCGGTATCAGCAGCGTTGGCCACGGACGAGCGACGACGGGAAGTGAACAGCTTGACGGCCATTTCCTGATCGCTCAGGCCTTCACCACCGATGAAAACTTGCTCGATCTGCGGCAGGCGCTCAAGGGCCAGGCGGCCGAGGACGCTGGTGTCGATCGGCACTTTGCGCCAGCCGACCAGCTGCAGGCCGGCGGCGAGGATCTCGCGATTCATGTTCTCGCGAGCGGCCTCGGCTTTGACCGGGTCCTGGTTGAAGAAGACCATGCCCACGGCATATTGCTTGGGCATTTCGACGCCGAAGGTTTCCTGGGCGATGGCTCGCAGGAACACGTCCGGCTTTTGAATCAGCAGACCGCAACCGTCACCGGTCTTGCCGTCGGCATTAATCCCACCGCGGTGGGTCATGCAGGTCAGGGCCTCGATGGCCGTTTGCAAAAGGGTATGACTGGGCTCGCCCTGCATATGGGCTATCAGGCCGAAACCGCAGTTATCCTTGAATTCATCTGGTTGGTACAGACCTGCTTTCATAGACACTTTCTCACCAGGCTGCCTCTTAGCGAGGCAAATTTCTTTTCAATTCAACCACTTGCCATCCACGCCGAACGTACGCCAGCTTTGCAGGGGCAAAAGGGAGGTCATTGTACACACCGACACTTAGCCTCACAAATTTGACGACGAAATGCCGCAAATCTATGTCGCATTTGTGAAAGGTTTAAAGCGATCTGCTGTGCTAGTCAAAACTTTTTTAATTTTGACCGCAACGACTCAAAGACTACTGTGACGCAGACACCACAAGGCACGCGGCCCGGAAGCCGCATGCGTTGCAGAAATTTTGAGGTGCCGGGAGAGGCGGCCTGGGTAAGGCCGCCGAATCTTCAGCGAGCTGTTGCCAGTTCTTGTTGGACGCTGGCGACAGAGCGAGGCCAAGGTTTACCAGCCTGAACCTTCGCTGGCAAGGCCTTGATGGCGGTAACAGCTGCATCGCGGTTGGCGAAGCTACCGTAAGTGATGACGTAAAGCGGTTTGCCGTTGAGGACTTTCTTGAAATAACGGTACTCGCCGCCCTGCTCCTTGACGAAGTTTTGTGCGGTCGCTTCGGAGCTGGTGCCGAGAATTTGCACCACGTAGTTACCCGGTGCCTGCCCTGCGTACCAGGTCCCGCCAGCGGTCTTGGCCGCGACGACCGGCTTCTCAGCAGGCTTCTCAACAGGCTTGGCAGCAGCGGCAACGGCCGGCTTGGCCGGCGCTGGAGCAGGCTTGGCGGCAGGCGCTGGAACCGGCGCTGGCTTGGCGATAGCGACTTGAGTCGGCGCAGGTGTCGGCTTGGCCGCTGGCGTCGGCGCAGGGCCAGCTGGAACGCCAGCAGGCGGTGCGATCGTGGTCACAGTCGGTGGTGTCGCGCTTGAACCTGCCACCGGCACGCCATCGTCACCCTCGGTGATGCCGCCGGCGGCCTCGGCGAGCGGCTTACGCATGACCGGTTGCGAATTACCGACCAACGGCAGTGGCATCGGTTGCGTGTTGCCCGCGAACTCGACGGCCGGAGCACCGCCGTTCGATGAGCCCTGGCCGAGCGGCAGTTGCGCCTGCTCGTTGGCTGGCGCACCCGTGGTCGGTGCTTTGCTGCGACCCGGCATCAACCAGGCGGCGGCTACCGCGACCACAACGACGGCGGAAATCGCCAATACGTGTTTCTTCGGCATATTGAACCCCATACTTGGACGCTTGACCGCTGAGCGGCTGGCAATCATGGCTTCGATCATTGCATCGCGGGCGACCTGATTGATGTTGCCAGGCCAACCGTCGGAGCTTTCGTGAATATCAGAGATCTGATCCGCGGTGAAAAGTTCGATTCCCCGACCGGCCCCTTCAAGACGCTGGTCCAGATATTCGCGGGTTTCTTCTTCGGTGTAAGGCTGCAGCTCGATGACGTGGAAGCGCTCTTCCTCGAGTTGCAAAGCGTCAAGCTGAGCAATCAGCGACGACTCGCCGAACAGGAACACATGCGGGCGACCTTCCGGCGCACCGGCGCCCAGTGCCATCAACGCTTCAAGCGCGGACTCGTCAAGCTGCTCGGCGTCGTCCACCAGCAAGTAGACTTCCTGCCCCGTGAGGGCAAGCTGCACCACCTGTTTCAGAATGGCACCGATCTCGGCCTGCGCAATGTCCAGCGCCTGAGCGACCTGGCGTAGCACGCCAGCCGAATCGCCAGCGCCACGGGCGGAAACCACCACACTCTGCACCGACTGCTTGTTGGTGCTGGCGACCAAAGCCTGACGCAACAGGGTCTTGCCACTGCCTTGCGGGCCAGTGACCACCAGCAGCAACTGGCTGTAGCGCGCCAGATGATGCAGCTGCCCCAGCACCGGTTTGCGCTGGGCCGGGAAAAACTTGAAGCCAGGTACCCGTGGAGCAAAAGGGTCATGACTCAACTGATAATGGCCGAGGAAAGCCTCGTCGGCATGCAAACTAGTCATCGCGATCTTATTAACCTTTAAGCTGAGCCAGAGCGCGGTAATCCGCTCCCAGCGTGGCCTGTAGAACCTCTTTTGGATAATCGTCGGTCACCACTGCCTCGCCCATGCGGCGCAGCAGCACCAGGCGCAAACGACCGTCGATCACTTTTTTATCTATTGCCATATGTTCGAGGAAATCGGCTTCAGTCATCACTTCAGGCGGGATAACCGGCAAACCGGCGCGCTGAAACAGACGAATGCCGCGATCACGCTCTTGCTCGCTGATCCAGCCCAGGCGTGCAGACATCTCCAACGCCATTACGGTGCCAGCAGCGACCGCTTCACCATGTAGCCAGACACCGTAGCCCATGTGGGTTTCGATGGCGTGACCAAAGGTATGGCCCAGATTGAGCGTGGCACGGATACCGGTCTCTTTTTCGTCGGCCCCGACTACCGCAGCCTTGGCTGCGCAGGAGCGTTCGATGGCATAGGTCAGGGCCTGCTGATCCAGATTGCGCAAGCGATCGACATTGTCTTCGAGCCAGGTCAGGAACGGCTCATCGCAGATCAGCCCGTACTTGATGACTTCAGCCAGCCCGGCGGACAGTTCGCGCGCCGGGAGGGTATTGAGGGAGGCGGTGTCGATCAGCACGACGTTCGGCTGATAGAAGGCGCCGACCATATTCTTGCCAAGCGGGTGATTGATGCCGGTCTTGCCGCCTACCGAAGAGTCGACTTGCGACAGCAAGGTGGTCGGGACTTGAATGAAATCGACACCGCGCTGGTAGCAGGCCGCCGCAAAACCGGCCATATCACCAATCACGCCACCACCGAGGGCGATCACCGTGGTACGACGGTCGTGCCGTGCGGTCAGCAGGCCATCGAAAATCAGTTGCAGGGTTTCCCAGGTCTTGAAGGCTTCACCGTCGGGCAGTACCACGGAAATCACCGAGAATTGCGCGAGGCTGCGGGTCAGACGTTCGAGATAGAGCGGCGCAACGGTTTCGTTGGAGATGATCGCCACTTGCCGCCCGCGGATATGCGGGGCCAGCAGCTCGGGCTGATCCAACAAACCTTCGCCAATATGAATCGGGTAGCTGCGCTCGCCTAGATCGACCTTGAGTGTCTGCATGTGTCCCCACAGTGAAGATGGAATCAGGCAACCTGCCTTGAGTTAACGAATGTCCACGGCCTCTGCTGGTGTGACGCCGTTCGGTAGCCGTTCGCCACAACCTTGAGCGGTCGTGGCAAGACGCCGAGGATAGCGCATTTCGCGCTGCGCATTAACGGGGAGGCAGTTGCTGCAAGCGTTCGAGAATATCGAGCACCACCATTCGCGGCGGTCGCTCATCGGTTTCCACCACCAGATCGGCGATTTCCCGATACAGCGGATCACGGATAGCCAACAGATCCCGAAGTGTCTTGGCCGGATCGGCAGTGCGCAATAATGGCCGATTGCGGTCGCGGGACGTACGACCGACCTGCTGCTCGACAGAGGCATGCAGATAGACCACCCGTCCACCAGCGTGCAGCGCCCGACGATTGGCTTCGCGCATGACTGCGCCACCGCCGGTCGCCAGCACCACACCGTCGTAATCGCACAGCTCGGCAATCATTGCCTGCTCGCGGTCACGAAAGCCCGGTTCGCCTTCCTTGTCGAAGATCCATGGGATATTGGCGCCCGTGCGTAATTCAATTTCCTTATCGGAATCTTTGAATGGCAAGCGCAGCTCTTTGGCCAGCAACCGGCCGATGGTGCTTTTTCCAGCCCCCATCGGTCCTACAAGAATCAAATTTCGCACAGAATCAACGACTCACAGCAATCGCCTGGTTATTCATGATACGCGGTGTGAGAAACACCAACAGCTCGGATTTTTTCTCCGAAACCACGTCACGCCGGAAAAGGCGGCCAAGATACGGCACATCGCCAAGAAATGGCACCTTATCTACAACCTTGCTTTGAGTATTTGAGAAAACGCCACCAATCACGATGGTCTCGCCATCGTTGACCAGGACCTTGGCGTTGACCTCGTTTTTCTTGATTGGCGGCACATCCTGCACTTTGTTCAGGTAGTCCGGCTCGTCCTTGGTGACCTTGACCTCCATGATGATCCGGTTGTCCGGGGTAATTTGCGGCGTGACTTCCAGCGACAGCGAGGCCTCCTTGAACGACACCGAGGTGGCGCCACTTGAGCTGGCCTCCTGATAAGGAATCTCGGTGCCCTTGAGGATCTTGGCGGTTTCCTTGTCGGACGTTACTACCTTGGGTTGCGAGACGATTTCGCCGTTGCCGGTTTTCTCCATGGCGGTCAATTCCAGGTCGAGCAAGACGTTATCGGTGATGAACGCGATGCCGATCCCGGAGGTGTTGTTCGCGGCGCCCAAGTCGACGAACGGCGAATTGGTGCTGGTGCTTCCGGGCGTGCCGATGGTCGATGACCCGTTGGCACCGTTGCTGACGCCAGATGTGTTCCAGTTGCCCTTGTTCTGGATCGAACCGCCCCAGCGCACGCCGAGGCTTTTGTCGTAGTCGACGTTGGCTTCGACGATCCGCGCCTCGATCATCACCTGGCGCACCGGGATATCCAGTTGCGCCACGATTCGGCGCAACTCGTCGAGCCGGTCCTGGGTCTGGTAGGCAATGATGTTGTTGGTGCGTTCATCGACGGTAATCGAACCCCGTTCGTCGATTTTAGCCTCGGCGCTGGTCACCGACTGGAACAGTTTGGCAATATCGGCCGCCTTGGCGTAGTTGACCTGCAGCAACTCCCGCCGCAGCGGGGCCAGCTCGGCGATCTGCTTCTGCGACTCCAGTTCCTGACGTTCCCGGGCGGCGATTTCATCGGCCGGCGCTACCAGGAGGACGTTACCAATCTTGCGTTTATCCAGGCCTTTGGTTTTCAACACCAGATCCAGCGCCTGATCCCACGGCACGTTTTGCAAACGTAGCGTGATGCCACCTTGCACCGTATCACTGGCCACCAAGTTGAGATTGGTGAAATCGGCGATCAGTTGCAGTACCGAACGCACATCGATGTCCTGAAAATTCAGCGAGAGTTTCTCACCGCTGTAGGCGTAGCGGTCGGTGTTACGGTTCTGCAGGTCGTCGACGGTCATCGGCCGGATACTGACGGTCAGCTTGTTGTCAGTCTGATAGGTCGAGTAATCGAAGGCACCGCTGGGCTCGATAGTGATCGTGGCCCTGTCACCTGTGGCGCTGGCATTGACGAACTGCACCGGCGTGGCGAAATCCTTGACGTCCAGGCGCACGCGTAGCGGCTCGGGCAATCGGGTTTTGGCGAAACCGAGAACGATCTTGCCCTCGCGCTCCTGAATGTCGGGCGTGATGGACGGATCCGACAAATCGATCACCACATTGCCTTCGCCCTGGGTGCCGCGTTGAAAGTCCACTGCCCGAATGGCTTTCGCCATTGGTGCGGATGCACGCGCCGGGGCCGGCACTACGGCAGCTGGCGGTCTGGATGCTGTGCTTTTAGCGCCTTGCCCCACCACCACAAAGAGGGTGTTGCCTTCGACCCGCGTGTTGTAGGGAGTCAACCGAGTCAGATTGATGATCAGCCGCGTGCGATCCTTGGACTCGACCACCGTAGCGCTTTGGGCATTGCCGCTGCCAAGATCGCGAGTCTTGTTCGCCAGTTGACTGACAACACCTGGCAAATCCAGCGCGATCCGCGCAGGGGACTCCGTCGTATACCCATGGGGCGCCGGAGGTTGCTCATCGAACGCCAGCTTCAACTCGACGCGGTCCCCAGGCAGCGCGGCGACATCCAGCGCCTTGAGGTTGGTCGCTTGTACCATCGGCGACAGCATCGCTATCCATAGCGACATTCCGAGGGTGTAGAAAATCCTGTTCATTTTTCGAGTTCCACTATGAGTGCTCTTTCAAAGGGATGGTCCGCGGCCGTTCCAGCCAGGCACCTTCGCCGTCAGGTACGATTTCGACCAGATCGACTTGCGAGGCATTGATGGCGACGATCCGCCCATCGTTACGCCCAAGGTAATCTCCGGCTTTCAGTCGGTGCACCCCGCCTGCCCCGCGCAGCAGCGCAAAGGAACCTGATGCATTGGAAATCGTGCCGACCATTTCAAACTGTTCGATATTGAAGCCCTCGAGGTATTGCTTGACTCGGCCCGGGTCAGGCTTGACGTTGCGCGAGCCGTGTTTCTGGCCGGCCAGGTCGACTCTGGCTTGTCGTGAAAACGGGCTGCGCAGGTTGGCGGCGTTGTAAGTGAATGTCGGGTAAGACCGGAATGTGGGCGTTGGTTCAATCTTGCCCGGCGCCCGCAGGCGCACTTCGTTCATGTAGGCGTCCAGGTCACTGAAGGCATCACCGCCACAGCCGGCAAGAGCGGCCATCACCACGACCATGGAAAAAACACGAATCGGGTTCATGGGTGCAGCCCCTTGTCGTTGTAGCGATAGGTCTTGGCCAGGATGCTCATGCGCAGTTTGGGCCCTTCGGGATTGACCGGTGCCAGGTCGAAATCATGCAGGGTGACAATGCGCGGCAACCCGGCCACACCACTGACGAATGTAGCCAGGTCGTGATAGGCGCCGGTAACGGTAATCTGGATCGGCAGTTCGATGTAAAACGGCTGGGTGACCTCGGGCAACAGCTTGATCTCTTCAAACTCCAGACCACTGCCCAGGCCAGTGCGGGTAATGTCTTCCAGCAAGCCCGGCACTTCGGTGTCGCTGGGCAGTTGCCGCAGCAGCACGCCAAAGGAGTTCTCCATCTCCTTCATCTGCTGGGTGTAGAGCTCCAGATTCGCCGCCATGTGGGCTTTGGTGGCGAATTGCTCCTTGAGTGTCGACTCTTCTTCGCCTTTGAGATGGAGCTGATTCTCAAGGTCGCTCGTAGAGAAACTGTAACCAAGCACCAGTACCAGAATCATGACCAGGGCGCCCACCAAAAGCTTGATCGCAGGTGGCCATGAACCGATGTTGTTGGTGTCCAGATCATTGATATCGATTTTGCGCAGCCCTTCGAACCACTCGGACAGACTCATTCCCCGTCCTCCACGGCGGCAGGTCGGGTCTGACGAACGGACAACTGAAAGACGTTGGCCTGGTCCAGTTGACCAGCGGTGGTTGCCTTGACTTCCGTCAGGCTGGGCGCATCGAACCAGTCGGACGCGTCCAGATTGCGCATCAGGTCGGAAACACGATTGTTGGATTCTGCCGCGCCAGTGATGGACAAGGTTTTGCCGGCCTTTTTCACTTCCGTGAAATACACCCCGTCGGGCAGGGTCCGCGCCAACTGATCAAAAATTCGCCCACTGATCGGCCGATTGCCCTGCAAGTCCTGGATGATGCGCATGCGCTCGACCAATTGCTGGCGACGGTCCTTGAGATCGCTGATCTGCTTGATCCGTTCGTCGACCTCGACAATCTGTTTGCCGATGTAATCGTTGCGGGCAACCTGCCGGTCTATGGCGTTGTTGATCGCCTGGTTTGCGATCAACACCGCGCCGGACGCCCCCACCAATACACCGACCAGAATCAATAAAAAACGCTTGCGACGCTGTTCGCGCAGCTCTTCGCGCCAAGGTAAAAGATTGATCCGCGCCATCAGTCGAAGCTCCTGAGGGCCAGCCCGCAGGCGATCATCAGGGCCGGCGCGTCGCTGGCCAACGCCGCGGCGTTGACCTTGCTGCTCAGCGTCATATCGGAAAACGGATTGGCCACCTGCGTCGGCGTGCCCAATTGCTGCTCAATCAGCCGATCCAGCCCGGGGACTGATGCAGTGCCGCCAGCCAGCAAAATGTGATCGACCGAATGGTACTGACCGCAGGCAAAGAAAAACTGCAACGAACGCGAGACCTGCTGCACCAAGGCCTCGCGAAACGGCTGCAACACTTCGCTGACGTAATCGTTCGGCAGACCACCCTGCTTCTTCGCCAGCCCCGCCTGTTCAACGGTCAGGCCGTATCGACGCTGAATTTCTTCAGTCAATTGACGACCACCGAACAATTGTTCGCGGGTGTATATGATGCGCCCACCCAGCAGCACGCTCAGGGTGGTCATGGTCGCGCCGATGTCGACCACCGCCACCAGGCGCTCCGGGGAAACCGTCAACTGATTCGCCAACAGGCCGAAGGATCGCTCCAGGGCATAGGCTTCCACGTCGACCACACGGGCAGTCAGTCCGGCCAGGGTCAGGGCCGCTTCACGAACCTCGACGTTTTCCTTGCGACAGGCCGCGAGCAGCACATTGACCCGCTCGGGGTTGCGTGCCGAGACACCCTGGACTTCGAAATCGATGGCGACTTCATCCAATGGGTACGGGATGTACTGATCGGCCTCGATCTTCAGCTGGCTTTCCATCTCGTCGTCACAAAGACCGGCATCCATCTCGATGGTCTTGGTGATCACCGCCGATCCGGCCACGGCAACCGCAACGTTCTTGAGGCTGGTTCTGGCCTTTATCAGCACGCGGGAGATGGCCTGACCCACACCTTCGAGCTCGGCGATGTTTTTCTCGGTAACCGCGCTGGCGGGCAGCGGCTCGACCGCGTAGGCCTCGACCCGATAGCGGTCGCCCTGGCGGCTCAGCTCCAGGAGCTTCACCGATGTGGAGCTGATGTCGATACCCAAAAGCGTATTGGCTTTTTTATTGAAGAGTCCTGGCACTAGCAATTCCCTATGACTATCCGTGAGTTACGGACTCTGTAATGTGTGTTGCGTTCCATCCACCCGTCTTGACAGCCGCCGCCAATGACGCTTTCGACGGAAAAATGCTTATAATGCCCAGCGTTTTTTTTCGCTTTTCTCAAGCGCGGGTCGTTCGCCTTTAGCCTGAACCCTGATGCCTAATTCATTCTTTGCCCTGGATATCCAAAAGCCTTGATTCGTCTGCTGAAATTTTTCGGTTGGTCCATCGTCGCGGTTTTCTGCGGACTGCTTTTGGGTCTGAGCGGGGCGTTTCTTTACCTTAGCCCCGGATTACCCTCCGTGGAGGCGCTGAGAAGCATCCAGTTGCAGATTCCATTGCGGGTCTACAGCAGCGACAACAAGTTGATCGCAGAATTTGGCGAAATGCGCCGTACACCCATCCGTTTCGCCGACATTCCCCCCAACTTCATCAATGCGTTACTAAGTGCTGAAGACGATAACTTCGCCAACCACTATGGCGTCGACCCCAGCAGCCTGATGCGCGCGGCTAGTCAATTGGTCAAAAGCGGGCACATCCAGTCCGGCGGCAGCACCATCACCATGCAGGTGGCGAAGAACTTCTTCCTGAGCAGCGAACGCAGCTTTTCACGCAAAACAACTGAAATCCTCCTGGCGCTGCAGATCGAACGGCAGCTGACCAAGGACGAAATCCTTGAGCTGTACGTCAACAAGATCTATCTGGGCAACCGCGCCTACGGCATCGAAGCGGCGGCACAGGTCTACTATGGCAAGTCGATTCGCGACGTCAGCCTGGCGCAGATGGCGATGATCGCCGGTCTGCCGAAAGCCCCGTCGCGTTTCAACCCGCTCGCCAACCCGGCACGTAGCAAGGAGCGTCGCGACTGGATCCTGGGGCGCATGTACAAGCTCGGCAAAATCAGCGAAGCCGATTACACCGCCGCGATCAACGAACCGCTGAACGCCAGCTATCACGTGCCGACACCGGAAGTGAACGCTCCCTACATCGCAGAAATGGCTCGTGCCGAAATGGTCGGTCGTTACGGCAGCGATGCGTACACCGAAGGTTTCCGTGTCACCACGACGGTGCCGAGCAACCTGCAGGAAATGGCCAATACCGCTGTCCACGAAGGTTTGATGACCTACGACCAGCGTCACGGCTATCGTGGGCCCGAATCACGCCTGCCGGGCAAGACTCACGAGGCGTGGGCGACCGAACTGACCAAGCAACGCACCATCAGCAGCCTTGAGCCGGCCATCGTGACCCAGGTCGACAAAAACGGCCTGCAGGTACTGACCCGCACCGGCAATGAACACGTCAGCTGGGACACAATGAAATGGGCTCGCCCATTCCTGAACACCAACAGCATGGGTGCCAATCCGAAGCAGCCGTCGGACGTGGCCCAGGTCGGCGATCTGATTCGCGTACAGCGTCAGCCAGACACTTCGCTGAAGTTCAGCCAGATCCCGCAAGCCCAGGGCGCGCTGGTGTCCCTCGACCCGCAGAACGGTGCGATCCGCTCGCTGGTTGGCGGTTTTGCCTTCGAACAGAGCAACTACAACCGCGCATTGCAGGCCAAGCGCCAGCCGGGCTCGAGCTTCAAGCCTTTCGTTTACAGCGCCGCGCTGGATAACGGCTACACCGCCGCCACCCTGGTGAACGACGCCCCGATCGTGTTCGTCGATGAGTACCTGGACAAGGTCTGGCGTCCGAAAAACGACACCAACACCTTCCTGGGCCCGATCCGCCTGCGCGAAGCGTTGTACAAGTCGCGCAACCTCGTATCGATCCGCTTGTTGCAGGCGATGGGCGTTGGCAAAACCATCGACTACATCACCCGCTTTGGCTTCAACAAGCAGGATCTACCGCCCAACCTCTCCCTGGCTTTGGGCACCGCAACCCTGACACCGATGGAAATCGCCACTGGCTGGAGCACCTTCGCCAACGGCGGCTACAAAGTCACCCCGTACATCATCGACAAGGTCGAAAGCCGCAATGGCGATACGCTGTTCGTCGCCAACCCGCCGAGCGTTCCGAAGGGCGCCGCCGCCAGCGACGGTATCGCCGCGCCAGTGGCCGAGGCCTTTACGGTCAACGCCACTCCAGGCGAAGCACTGACCGCCCAACCGGCGCAACAGGCACCGGCGGCGGCTGAACGCATTGTCGATGGCCGCACCACTTACATCCTCAACAGCATGCTTGAGGATGTGATCAAACTCGGCACCGGCCGTCGTGCCCTGGCCCTGGGTCGCGGTGACATCGCCGGCAAGACCGGCACCACCAACGAGTCCAAGGACGCCTGGTTCTCCGGTTACAACGCTGATTACGTGACTACTGTGTGGACCGGATTCGACCAGCCTGAGAGCCTCGGCCGCAAGGAATTCGGCGGCACCGTCGCGCTGCCGATCTGGATGAACTACATGGGTGCCGCGCTCAAAGGCCTGCCGCCTCACACGCAGCCAGAGCCCGAAGGCATCCTGAGCCTGCGCATCGACCCGGTCAGCGGCCGTGCGGCCAGCCCAGGCACGCCTGGCGCTTACTTCGAACTGTTCAAGGCCGAAGATACGCCACCGTCGGTAAATGAACTGGGCAACGACCATGCACCGGGCAGCCCGCTACCAGCGGATGAAGCGGCGCCGATCGATTTGTTCTGATCCCACGTCGCAACACAAAAAGCCCCGCCTTCGAGAGAAGCGCGGGGCTTTTTATTATGGGTCGCCTGTCATGCTGCCTTCGCGGGCAAGCCTCGCTCCTACAGGGTTTTCGTGATTTTCTGTAGGAGCGAGGCTTGCCCGCGAAGAGATCCTTACGGCCGATGTAAAACTCTCAGATACAAAAAAGCCCCGACTCACAGGAGCCAGGGCTTTTGGTTGAAGCGCTACAACGATTTAGCCGTTAAACACGTCATCCACACTTTTCAGCGGGTAATTCTTCGGATACGGCAGGGTTGCCACGCCAGTCTCGATCGCAGCCTTGGCCACGGCATCGGAGATCAGGGTGATCAGGCGGGCATCCATTGGTTTCGGAATGATGTACTCACGACCGAATTCCAGCTTGATGCCACCGTAGGCGTCGCACACTTCCTGAGGCACTGGCAGTTTGGCCAGTTCGCGCAGGGCATTGGCCGCAGCCACTTTCATTTCTTCGTTGATGCGCTTGGCGCGAACGTCCAGGGCACCACGGAAAATGAACGGGAAGCCCAGTACGTTGTTGACCTGGTTCGGGTAGTCCGAACGGCCGGTGGCCATGATCACGTCGTTACGGGTGGCGTGCGCCAGTTCTGGCGAGATTTCCGGATCCGGGTTCGAGCATGCGAACACGATCGGGTTGGCCGCCATCGACAGCAGGCCTTCAGCGCTCAGCAGGTTCGGGCCGGACAGGCCAACGAACACGTCTGCGCCTTGCAGAGCGTCAGCCAGGGTGCGCTTGTCGGTCGCGTGAGCGAAGACAGCCTTGTACTGGTTCAGATCGTCACGGCCGGAGTGGATCACGCCGGTACGGTCGATCATGTAGATGTTTTCGATGTTGGCGCCCATGCTCACCAGCAATTTCATGCAGGAGATGGCGGCTGCACCAGCGCCGAGGCAGACGATCTTGGCGTCAGCCAAGGTTTTGCCGGCGATTTCCAGTGCGTTGATCATGCCGGCAGCCGTCACGATTGCGGTGCCGTGCTGGTCATCGTGGAATACCGGAATGTCGCACTGCTCGATCAGAGCGCGTTCGATCTCAAAGCACTCTGGTGCCTTGATGTCTTCCAGGTTGATGCCACCGAATGTGATGGAGATACGCTTGACGGTGTCGATGAAGGCTTGCGGGCTTTCGGAGTCGACTTCGATGTCGAAAACGTCGATGCCGGCGAAGCGCTTGAACAGCACGCCTTTACCTTCCATCACTGGCTTGGAAGCCAATGGGCCGAGGTTACCCAGGCCGAGAATCGCGGTGCCATCGGAAATGACTGCAACCAGGTTGCCTTTACCGGTGTACTTGTAGGCCAGTTCAGGATCGCGGGCGATTTCGCGTACTGGTTCGGCTACGCCGGGGCTATAGGCCAGCGACAGGTCGCGGGCGGTAGCGGTGGCCTTGGTGAGCTCGACGCTCAGCTTACCTGGACGAGGATTGGCATGATATTCGAGAGCGGCAGTTTTCAGATCAGACATTTTGGCATTCCGCTTTTACTGTTGGACAGACTGGTCAGCGAGGATACGCGCCTCGCAAAATCCCCACAAGACTGACCGGTCACCCCTGTCAACCGCCCTGCCCTAAGACTTTTGGCCAAGAGCCGCGGAACACAAGGGGTAGACTGTTCACAATCGACTGAAAAAATGTCTACAATTTTTATCACTGCGCCACTTGAAGCATTGCCGGATCTGTCAGCGGCAACATCCAGCGTGCCTGACCTTCCTTAAGCCCGCCGCGGCGCGAACGATCCAGCACCCAGCCACGCGCCTCGATTTGCTTGCCCTCGAGTCTTTCAAACGAGGCCGCGTCGAAACGACTGAGGAAATTGGGTGCAACGCGCAATACAACCGAATCCTGCAATTCGATCCAAACGCCGCCACGATTGCGTTGAACCTTGCTCACACGACCGCTGAGCACAGCAAAACCGGACGTGTTGATCTGATCCGCTTTCAATACAGGCGACTGACGCCACACGCCGAGCCCGGCCTGACGAGCACTGCGCTCCGCGGCTTGCTGACAGCCGACCAAATCGACATTCGGCGGGACCGCCACCAGAAAACCCAGGCCTTCGGCGAGCATCTGCGCTTCGAGATTGGCACCGTCGGCGCCGTAGATGTGGGCCAGGGTTCGCCCGTAGTGGTCTTTGCTTTCTTTACCAGGCAGTAAACCGACACGCCCGTCGCTCGCCGCCACCAGGGCTTCGAGGCGTTTGCGCGCAGCCACGGCGAACGGCTCGTCGGAGCGGCCTTTCTTGCCCAGTTCCGGTGTATTCAAGCCGATCATGCGCACACTGCGGCCATCGCTCAGGCGCAGCGTGTCGCCGTCCACCACCCGCTGCACCGCGACGGATGTCAGGCCACTCGGCGCAGGGCAGAAGGCCTGGGCAGTGGAAAGCCAAATCGCGGACATAAAAAAGGCGCCCGCAAGGGACGCCTTTTTCAACAGCAAGGAAAAGCCCATCGGGCTCTTCAACCTTACTCTGCAGCAGCAGGAGCTTTGGTTTTGCCGAAAGCACCGAAACGGTCTGCGAAGCGCTGTACGCGGCCGCCGGTATCCAGAGTCTTCTGCTTACCGGTGTAGAACGGGTGGCACTCGTTGCAAACGTCGATCGCCAGGGCTTTGCCGAAGGTCGAACGGGTTTCGAACTTGTTGCCGCAGCTGCAGGTAACAGCAACTGCTGGGTATTCTGGATGGATATCAGCTTTCATGGTGTCTTCCTCGGGCTAGCGTGCCGCCACCCAACACTATTGTTGAATACCGCACGTAATTAGGCCGCGGATTCTACCAGACAATCCTGATCACGCAAGCTGTCACTGAGACCGACCGTCTGCTAGGCTCCCGCCCTTAAGCGCGATCCTTGTGGGAGCGGGCTTGCTCGCGAAGAGGCCGTAACATTCAACCTCTCAGTGACTGAGACACCGCTTTCGCGAACAAGCCCGCTCCCACAGGTTATGTTTCCTTCCCTTCATTTATTGCCCGCTTATCGAGATCCCACCGCGTGCCCGACGCCATTCTGCGCCTAGCCCTGCCTTCGCCACTGCGCCGCCTGTTCGACTACCGAGCGCCGGCCGGCGTCCTGCGCGCCCAGCTACACCCCGGCATGCGCCTGCGAGTGCCATTCGGCCGGCGCGAGATGATCGGGATTCTGGTGGAAGTCACCGACACCAGCGAAGTCCCGGCGGAAAAACTCAAGCCGGCCCTGGCTCTGCTCGATGCCACGCCACCGCTACCACCCGCGCTGTTCAAGCTGTGCCTGTGGACATCCCAGTATTACCAGCACAGTCTCGGCGACACCCTGAGCTGGGCGCTGCCGGTGTTGCTGCGTCAGGGCGAGTTGGCAGAAGCACGCCAGGAACGCTTCTGGTCTGCCGCCCCTGGCGCCAGTCTCGATGATCCGCGCATCGCCCGCGCCCCGCGTCAGCGTGAAGCGCTGGCGACGCTGGCCCAACATCCCCATGGCGTCGCCCATCAACTGCTGAACAAGCTGATGCTGAGCAAAGACAGCCTCGACCTGTTGCTGGCCAAGGATCTGGTGCAAGTCGAGGTTCGCAAGCATCCTCCCGGAGCCCGCCACGAACACTGGCTGGCCCAGCCGGAGTTGCCGCTCAACCCCGAGCAACGCGCCGCCTATGAAGCGATTCGTGCGGGCTTCGACAGTTATCACGCGTTCCTGCTGGCCGGCGTCACCGGCAGCGGCAAGACCGAAGTGTATTTGCAGCTAATTCGCGAAACCCTGGAGGCCGGCAAACAGGCGTTGGTGCTGATCCCGGAAATCAACCTGGGCCCGCAAACCCTGGCGCGCTTCGAGCAACGCTTCAATGCGCGCATCGCGCTGATCCACTCGGCGGTCAATGATCGTGAGCGCCTCGAAGCCTGGCTCGCGGCCCGCGATGGCGAGGCCGACATCATTATCGGCACCCGCTCGGCGCTGTTCACACCGATGAAAAACCCGGGGCTGATCATCATCGATGAAGAGCACGACGGCTCTTATAAGCAGCAGGAAGGCCTGCGCTATCACGCCCGGGATCTTGCGCTGGTTCGCGCCCGGCAGGAAAACATTCCCATAGTGCTCGGCTCGGCCACTCCATCACTGGAAAGCCTGCAAAACGCCTACACCGGCCGTTATGGCCTCCTGCGACTGAACGAACGCGCCGGGGGTGCCAAGCAACCTCGTTTCCTGCGCCTGGACGTGAAAAGCCGTCCGCTGGACAGCGGGATTTCCGGGCCGATGCAACAAGCCATCGGCCAGACCCTGGCTGCCGGCCAGCAAGTCCTGGTGTTCCTCAATCGCCGCGGCTTTGCCCCGACTCTTCTTTGTCACGACTGCGGCTGGATGTCCGAATGCCAGCGCTGCGATGCGCGCATGACCGTGCATCAGCGCTATGGCGAACTGAGGTGTCACCATTGCGGCTATGTCGAACGCGTGCCGCGCCAGTGCCCGAAGTGCAACAAGGTCGATTTGCGTCCGGTAGGAGCCGGCACCGAACGGGCCGAGGAGCGCCTGGGGATTCTATTTCCGGACTACCCGGTGTTGCGGGTCGACCGCGACAGCACATCGCGCAAGGACGCGATGAACCAATTGTTCGCGACCATTCAAAAGGGTCAGCCGTGCATTCTGGTGGGCACGCAAATGCTCGCCAAAGGCCACCACTTTCCACGGGTAACTCTGGTGTCGATCCTCGATGCCGACGGCGGGCTGTTCTCCGGCGACTTCCGCGCCAGCGAGCGCATGGCGCAACTGATCGTCCAGGTCGCCGGACGCGCCGGCAGGGCGGAAGAACCCGGCAAAGTGATCATCCAGACGCATCTGGCCGACCATCCGCTGCTGGTGCAATTGACCGAGCAGGGCTATTTCGCCTTTGCCGAACAGGCCTTGAGTGAACGTCGCGCGGCGGGCCTGCCGCCATTTGCGCATCTGGCGCTGCTGCGGGCTGAAGCGCACAAACCGGGTCAGGCCGAAGGCTTTCTCGATGAGGCGTGCAGCGAGGCCGAGCGTTTACTGGCCGAACATAATCTGACCGGCATTGAATTGCTCGGGCCGGTGCCCGCGCCGATGGAACGCCGGGCCGGTCGCTATCGTGCGCAGCTATTGTTGCAGGCTACGGCCCGGGCGCCTTTGCATCGGTTGCTTGCCAGTTGGTTGTTGGTGCTGGAGCAAATGCCGAGCGGGCGAGCGGTGCGCTGGTCTTTGGATGTCGACCCGGTCGATTTGTATTGATTTAAAGATCGCCTTCGCGGGCAAGCCTCGCTCCTACAGGGATCACACAATTCCTGTAGGAGCGAGGCTTGCCCGCGAAGGGGCCCGATTTGTCACCACATATCCATAACCTGCCCGCTATAGTTGGCAAGCCCGCCTTCGCAACGGATAATGCCCAGTTTTTCCACCAGCGCATCGAAGCGCCGCCGCGCCTGCGGTTGAAAGAGAAGACCATGAAAGACACCATTCGCCAGCTGATCCAACAAGCCATCACCCAACTCGTCAACGAAGGTGTGTTGCCTGAAGGCCTGTCGCCGGCGATCCAGGTTGAAAACTCTCGTGACAAGAAGAACGGCGACTTCGCCAGCAACATCGCCATGATGCTGGCCAAACCGGCCGGCATGAAGCCACGCGACTTGGCGGAAAAAATCATCGCTGCTCTGCCTGCTGACGAAAACGTCACCAAGACCGAAATCGCCGGCCCTGGCTTCCTGAACTTCTTCCAGAACACCCAGGCCTTGGCTACTCGCCTCGACGCCGCTTTGGCCGACGAGCACATCGGCGTGCGCAAGGCCGGCCCGGTGCAGCGCACTGTTGTCGACCTGTCCGCACCGAACCTGGCCAAAGAAATGCACGTCGGCCACTTACGCTCGACCATTATCGGCGACGGAGTGGCTCGCGTTCTGGAGTTCCTCGGCGACGAAGTAATCCGTCAGAACCACGTCGGCGACTGGGGTACCCAGTTCGGCATGCTGATGGCCTACCTGCAGGAAAACCCGATCACCAGCGACGAACTGTCGGACCTGGAAAACTTCTACCGCGCCGCCAAGCAGCGTTTCGACGAATCCGAAGAGTTCGCCGACCGCGCACGTGGCCTGGTGGTCAAGCTGCAGGCCGGCGATGCCGATTGCCTGGCGCTGTGGACCAAGTTCAAGGACATCTCGCTGTCCCACTGCCAGAAAATCTACGAACTACTCAACGTCAAGCTGACCATGGCCGACGTAATGGGCGAGAGCGCCTACAACGACGACCTGATCAACGTGGTCAACGACCTCAAGGCCGCTGGCATGCTGGTCGAGAGCAACGGTGCCCAGTGCGTGTTCCTCGACGAATTCAAGAACGCCGACGGCGACCCGCTGCCGGTGATCATCGTCAAGGCTGATGGCGGCTACCTCTACGCCACCACCGACCTGGCCGCCGTTCGCTACCGCAGCGGCAAGCTCAAGGCCGATCGCGCGCTGTACTTCGTCGACCAGCGTCAGGCCCTGCACTTCCAGCAAGTCTTCGCCGTGGCGCGCAAGGCCGGCTTCGTGACGCACCCGATGGAAATGGAACACATGGGCTTCGGCACCATGAACGGCGCCGATGGCCGCCCGTTCAAGACCCGGGACGGCGGCACCGTGAAGCTGATCGACCTGCTGACCGAAGCCCAGGAACGCGCCTACACCCTGGTGAAGGACAAGAACCCGGAGCTGGCCGAAGCCGATCTGCGCAACATCGCCAAGGTCGTGGGCATCGGCGCGGTGAAGTACGCCGACCTGTCCAAGCACCGCACGAGCGACTACAGCTTCAACTTCGACCTGATGCTGAACTTCGAAGGCAATACCGCGCCGTACCTGCTGTACGCCTACACCCGTGTGGCTGGCGTGTTCCGCAAGCTCGGCAAGGACTTCAGTGAGGTCGAAGGCCAAATCGTTCTCGAGGCACCACACGAACACGAACTGGCCGCGAAACTCGCTCAGTTGGGCGAAGTGCTGAACAACGTGTCCGAAAAAGGCACGCCACACACTCTCTGCACTTATCTGTACGACGTCGCCGGCCTGTTCTCCAGCTTCTACGAGAACTGCCCGATCCTCGCCGCCGACACCCCGGAACAAATGCAGAGCCGCCTGCGCCTCGCCGCGCTCACCGGCCGCACTCTCAAGCAAGGCCTGGAACTCTTGGGCCTGGAAACTCTGGAGCGTATGTAAGTTGGCTGCCAAGAAAAAACCTGCACCCAAGCGTGGCGCCAGCCGTTACCAAGCTCCAGCGAAGCAACCGATTCCAGGTTGGCTATGGATGGCCATCGGCCTGACGGTCGGTGCTTTCATCGTATTCCTGATGAAGCTGGAGCCGGGCAAGGGCAGCGAAACGGTCAAACGCGAGAAGGTGGAGCAGCAACAGAAAGCCAGCAAGATCGCCGAGGCCAACAAGACCCCGCCGAGCCCGACGCAACCTGTGAAGCCGAAGTACGACTTCTACACTTTGCTGCCGGAATCGGAAGTTATCGTGCCGCCGGACGCCGTTCCGGAAAAAACCCTGCCGACGCCACAAGTGCCGGCCATTCCGACCACGCCGGTTACCCCGGCGGAAGCGGCGAAGATCGACACCGCCCGCGCCCAGGCAGCCCTGGCGGGGATTACGCCACCGCCAGCGCCCCCCGTCACCAAAGCCGCACCGGTGACCAAGTTCTTCCTGCAGGCCGGTTCGTTCCGCAAACAGACTGATGCAGACAAGGTACGGGCGCAGATCATCCTGCTCGGCCAGGCGGTGGCGGTTGAGTCCGGCACCGTGAAAGACGAAACCTGGTATCGGGTATTGGTAGGTCCGTTCAGCAACCGTGAACAACTGACCACCGCGCAGAAACAACTGGCCGGGGCCGGGTTCAGCAATTTGTTGTTACAACAGCGCCAAAGCCGCTGATTCCCCAGAGACACCGCGTTATCGTTCTTCGCGGGCAAGCCTCGCTCCTACAGGGATCACCCACATCCTGCAGGAGCGAGGCTTGCCCGCGAAGGCGTCAGAACAGTTAACACCTCATTCCCCGCCAAACACCACTCGTCCCCTCTCGCGCCCCACAGTTGAAATCCTCTCCACCACCCCCATATGTGTTGGCATAAGGCATTTTCGCCCCGCTGCGTGGAGACTCTTCCCTTGACCACCATCGTTTCAGTTCGCCGCCACGGCAAAGTCGTCATGGGCGGCGACGGCCAGGTTTCTCTCGGCAATACCGTGATGAAAGGCAACGCCAAGAAGGTTCGTCGCCTATACCACGGCGAAGTCCTCGCCGGTTTTGCCGGCGCCACGGCTGACGCCTTTACCCTTTTCGAACGTTTCGAGGGTCAACTGGAGAAACATCAGGGCCACCTGGTTCGCGCCGCCGTCGAACTCGCAAAAGAATGGCGCACCGACCGCACCCTGAGCCGCCTCGAAGCCATGCTCGCAGTCGCCAACAAGGACGCCTCGCTGATCATCACGGGCAATGGCGATGTGGTCGAGCCTGAAAACGGCCTGATCGCCATGGGCTCCGGTGGCGCTTATGCCCAGGCTGCCGCCAGCGCGCTACTGAAGAAAACTGACCTGTCGGCCCGGGAAATCGTCGAGACCGCTCTCGGCATCGCCGGCGACATCTGCGTATTCACCAACCACACCCAGACCATTGAGGAGCAGGACTGCGCCAAAGGCGACGAGTAAGTCTGTTTCGGCCGCACGCCACGACTAATCTTGTTTAAGGTCCGTCAAATATTATGTCCATGACTCCCCGTGAAATCGTCCACGAACTCAATCGCCATATCATCGGCCAGGACGATGCCAAGCGCGCCGTCGCCATTGCCCTGCGCAATCGCTGGCGCCGGATGCAGCTGCCTGAAGAGCTGCGCGTTGAAGTGACCCCGAAAAACATCTTGATGATCGGCCCGACCGGTGTCGGTAAAACCGAGATCGCCCGTCGCCTGGCCAAGCTGGCCAACGCACCGTTCATCAAGGTCGAAGCTACCAAGTTCACTGAAGTCGGCTACGTCGGCCGTGACGTCGAATCGATCATTCGTGACCTGGCCGATGCAGCGATCAAGCTGCTGCGCGAACAGGAAATCACCAAGGTTCGCCATCGCGCCGAAGACGCCGCTGAAGAGCGCATCCTCGACGCGCTGCTGCCACCGGCACGCATGGGTTTCAGCAACGACGACGCCCCGACGTCCGATTCCAATACCCGTCAGCTGTTCCGTAAGCGCTTGCGTGAAGGCCAGTTGGACGACAAGGAAATCGAAATCGAAGTCGCCGAAATGGCCGGCGTTGATATCTCCGCGCCACCGGGCATGGAAGAAATGACCAACCAGTTGCAGAGCCTGTTCGCCAACATGGGCAAGGGCAAACGCAAGAGCCGCAAGCTCAAGGTCAAGGAAGCGCTGAAACTGGTGCGTGATGAAGAAGCCGGCCGGCTGGTCAACGATGAAGAGCTGAAGGCCAAGGCGCTGGAAGCCGTCGAACAGCACGGCATCGTGTTCATCGACGAAATCGACAAAGTCGCCAAGCGCGGCAATGTCGGCGGTGCCGATGTGTCCCGCGAGGGCGTGCAACGCGACTTGCTGCCGCTGATCGAAGGCTGCACCGTCAACACCAAACTGGGTATGGTCAAGACCGACCACATCCTGTTCATTGCTTCCGGTGCCTTCCACCTGAGCAAACCGAGCGACCTGGTGCCGGAGTTGCAAGGTCGCCTGCCGATTCGCGTTGAACTCAAGGCTCTGTCCCCACAAGACTTCGAGCGCATTCTCAGCGAGCCGCACGCTTCGCTCACCGAGCAATATTGCGCATTGCTGAAAACCGAAGGCCTGACCATCGAGTTCCAGCCGGACGGTATCAAACGCATCGCGGAGATCGCCTGGCAGGTCAACGAAAAAACCGAAAACATCGGCGCTCGTCGTCTGCACACCCTGCTTGAGCGCCTGCTCGAAGAGGTGTCGTTCAGCGCCGGCGACCTGGCCAGCGTCCACGATGACAAGGCGATCCTGATCGACGCCGACTACGTCAACAGCCACCTGGGCGAATTGGCGCAGAACGAAGACCTGTCCCGTTATATCCTGTAAGCCAGACCTGTAGGAGCGAGCAAGCTCGCGATGGAGGTCAACGATGACGCGGGCTGTCTGAATGCCCGCGTCGCCTGATATTCCATCGCGAGCCTGCTCGCTCCTACAGGGTTCCATCCCCAGCGGAACTTTGGCCATGATCCAACTCCCCACCGACATCAAACTGCACAAAGCCTCGAAAACCCTGTCGCTCAAGTACGCGTCCGGCGAGGAATACACCCTGCCCGCCGAGTTCCTGCGCGTGCACTCTCCTTCCGCCGAGGTCCAGGGCCACGGCAAACCTATCCTGCAATTTGGCAAGATCAACGTAGGCCTGGCCAAGGTAGAACCGGCCGGTCAGTACGCACTGAAATTGACCTTCGACGACGGCCACGACAGCGGCCTGTTCACTTGGGAATACCTCTACGAACTGGGGCGACGTTATGACGCACTCTGGGAGGATTATCTGGCCGAGCTCAAAGCCGCTGGTAAAAGCCGCGATCCGAACGAATCTGTCGTCAAGCTGATGCTCTAGCATGCACCTCTTGTTCTTTAGAGGGCATTTTCTAATTCCATCTGTTTGAATGCTTGGCCGAATGGTCAGCGATTGGCCTGCTTGCGAAAAAAATTAAACTCGGGTAACCAATGGAGCTGGCAAGTTCCCTGCAGTGCTCTCTGCGAACTAAAAGCAGCGATGCAGAATTAACGGTCACCCGAGCAGTAGTACCTGGCATTTGCTGTGTTGCTACACAGCAGGCCCCAGGTACTCGTCTCAGGACATTGGAGCGTCGTAGATGAGTAAACAGAATAACGATGACTTGAAGTATCAGGCCTCGGAAAACACCTTGGGACTGAATCCTGTCGTTGGGCTGCGTGGAAAGGATTTACTGTCTTCTGCTCGAATGGTGCTCAGGCAGGCCATCAAACAACCAGTACACAGCGCCAGGCATGTCGCGCATTTCGGCCTTGAACTCAAGAACGTGCTGTTCGGTAAATCCGAGCTGCAACCGACCAGCGACGACCGTCGTTTCGCCGATCCAGCCTGGAGCCAGAACCCGCTCTACAAACGTTATTTGCAAACCTACCTGGCGTGGCGCAAGGAGCTCCACGACTGGATTGACGACAGCAACCTCCCGGCCAAGGACGTCGCTCGCGGGCACTTCGTGATCAACCTCATGACCGAAGCCATGGCCCCAACCAACAGCGCGGCCAACCCGGCGGCGGTCAAGCGTTTCTTTGAAACCGGCGGCAAAAGCCTGCTCGACGGTCTTTCGCATCTGGCCAAGGATCTGGTGCACAACAATGGCATGCCAAGCCAGGTCAACATGGGCGCGTTCGAGGTCGGCAAAAGCCTGGGCGTAACCGAAGGCGCGGTGGTTTTTCGCAACGATGTGCTGGAGCTGCTCCAGTACAAGCCGACCACCGAACAGGTCCATGAGCGTCCGCTGCTGGTGGTGCCGCCGCAGATCAACAAGTTCTACGTTTTCGACCTGAGCCCGGACAAGAGCCTGGCGCGCTTCTGCCTGCGCAATAACGTGCAGACCTTCATCGTCAGCTGGCGCAACCCGACCAAGGAACAGCGCGAGTGGGGCCTGTCGACCTATATCGAAGCGCTCAAGGAAGCAGTCGACGTGGTCACCGCCATCACCGGCAGCAAAGACGTGAACATGCTCGGTGCCTGCTCCGGCGGCATCACCTGCACCGCGCTGCTGGGCCACTACGCCGCGATCGGCGAGAAGAAGGTCAACGCCCTCACCCTGCTGGTAAGCGTACTCGACACCACGCTGGACAGCGACGTCGCCCTCTTTGTCAACGAGCAAACCCTCGAAGCTGCCAAACGCCATTCATATCAGGCCGGCGTGCTGGAAGGTCGTGACATGGCGAAAGTCTTTGCCTGGATGCGCCCCAACGACCTGATCTGGAACTACTGGGTCAACAACTACTTGCTGGGCAACGAACCGCCGGTTTTCGACATTCTGTTCTGGAACAACGACACCACTCGGTTGCCGGCAGCGTTCCATGGCGATCTCATCGAGTTGTTCAAAAACAACCCATTGATTCGCCCGGATGCACTGGAAGTGTGCGGCACGCCGATTGACCTGAAGCAGGTGACGGCCGATATCTTTTCCCTGGCCGGCACCAACGACCACATCACCCCGTGGAAGTCCTGCTACAAGTCGGCACAGCTGTTTGGCGGCAAGGTTGAATTTGTGCTGTCGAGCAGCGGGCATATCCAGAGCATCCTGAACCCGCCTGGCAATCCGAAATCCCGCTACATGACCAGCACCGAAATGGAGGACAGTGCAGAGGAGTGGCAAGAGAACTCCACCAAGCACACCGATTCCTGGTGGCTGCACTGGCAAGCCTGGCAGGCGGAGCGCTCCGGTGAACTGAAAAAGGCTCCGGCGAAGCTGGGCAATAAGGCTTATCCGGCAGGTGAAGCAGCACCGGGTACTTATGTCCATGAGCGCTAGATGACCCTATACCCGTAGGAGCCGGCTTGCTGGCGATGCAGGCGCCGCGATGATTCAGTTAAACCGCGTAGATGCAATCGCCAGCAAGCCGGCTCCTACGGAGTTTGTGTCAGGAACAACGATTCACCCACAGGGCTAGAGCATGCCGCAACCGTTCATATTCCGTACCGTCGACCTGGATGGCCAGACCCTCCGCACGGCGGTGCGCCCCGGCAAACCTCACTTGACGCCTTTGCTGATTTTCAACGGCATCGGCGCCAACCTGGAGCTGGTGTTTCCGTTTGTCGCGGCGCTGGACCCGGATCTGGAAGTCATCGCGTTCGACGTTCCCGGTGTCGGCGGCTCGTCGACGCCGACTCTTCCGTATCGGTTTCCGAGCCTGGCGAAACTCACGGCACGCATGCTCGACTACCTCGATTACGGGCGGGTCAATGTAATCGGCGTGTCCTGGGGTGGCGCCCTTGCCCAACAGTTCGCCTTTGACTATCCGGAGCGCTGCAAGAAGCTTGTGCTTGCGGCGACGGCAGCAGGCGCGTTGATGGTGCCGGGCAAACCGAAAGTGCTGTGGATGATGGCCAGCCCACGTCGCTACATCCAGCCTTCGCACGTGATCCGCATTGCGCCGATGATCTACGGCGGCGCGTTCCGTAGAGACCCGACGCTGGCCGCGAGCCACGCGGCCAAGGTGCGTTCGGCGGGTAAGCTTGGTTACTACTGGCAGTTGTTCGCCGGTCTCGGCTGGACCAGCATTCACTGGCTGCACAAGATCCACCAGCCGACCCTGGTACTGGCTGGCGACGACGATCCGTTGATCCCGCTGGTCAACATGCGTTTGCTGGCCTGGCGGATTCCCAACGCCCAAATGCACATCATCGATGACGGGCACCTGTTCCTGATTACCCGGGCCGAAGCTGTGGCGCCGATCATCATGAAGTTCCTTGAGGAAGAGCGGCAGCGTGCGGTAATGCACCCGCACCCATCGCCACTGGGCGGTTAATCGGCCCGTTTTTTTATGAAATGTGGACGGCAGAACGCCGCGCCGCGCAACAATCCGCAACAGCGTCTATGGTGTTCTGGTTCGGTGTGTTTGTTTTTGGCCTGAAGACGAAGGAGTGTTGACTGATGCGTGACAAACCAGCGAGGGGCTCATTGCCCTCTCCCGCCGCGTTCATCAATGCACAGAGTGCGATCACCGGCCTGCGCGGTCGGGATCTGTTTTCAACGCTGCGCAGCGTTGCCTCCCATGGTTTGCGCAACCCGGTGCACAGCGCCCGGCACGCCCTGAAACTGGGCGGCCAACTGGGCCGAGTGCTGCTGGGTGAAACCCTGCACCCGACCAACCCGCAGGACAGTCGTTTTGCCGACCCGGCATGGAGCCTCAACCCGTTTTATCGTCGCAGCCTGCAGGCCTACCTGAGCTGGCAGAAGCAGGTCAAAAGTTGGATCGACGAAAGCAACATGAGCCCTGACGATCGCGCACGCGCACATTTCGCGTTCGCCTTGCTCAATGATGCCGTGTCGCCATCCAACAGCCTGCTCAATCCGCTGGCGATCAAGGAAATCTTCAACTCCGGCGGCAACAGCCTGGTGCGCGGGATCAGCCATCTGGTGGACGATTTTCTGCACAACGATGGCCTGCCCCGACAAGTCACCAAGCAGGCTTTCGAGGTCGGGAAGACGGTCGCGACCACCACCGGCGCTGTAGTGTTTCGCAATGAACTGCTGGAGCTGATCCAGTACAAGCCGATGAGCGAAAAACAATATTCCA
Organism: Pseudomonas sp. ERMR1:02; assembly: GCF_002277815.1. Classification (GTDB taxonomy): domain Bacteria; phylum Pseudomonadota; class Gammaproteobacteria; order Pseudomonadales; family Pseudomonadaceae; genus Aquipseudomonas. The sequence continues at coordinate 265,833 of NZ_NKJI01000005.1, read as the reverse complement.
AACCGCTGTTGGTGGTGCCGCCACAGATCAACAAGTACTACATTTTCGACTTGAGCCCCCATAACAGTTTCGTCCAGTACGCCCTCAAGAATGGCCTGCAAACCTTCATGATCAGTTGGCGCAACCCGGATGTGCGCCACCGTGAATGGGGTCTGTCGACCTACGTTGAAGCGGTGGAAGAAGCCATGAATGTCTGCCGGGCGATTACCGGCGCGCGGGAGGTCAACCTGATGGGAGCCTGCGCCGGCGGACTAACCATTGCCGCGCTGCAGGGTCACTTGCAGGCCAAGCGGCAGCTACGGCGGGTCTCCAGTGCGACGTACCTGGTCAGCCTGCTCGACAGCCAACTGGATTCGCCGGCGACTCTCTTCGCCGACGAACAGACCCTGGAAGCCGCCAAGCGCCGCTCCTATCAGAAAGGCGTTCTGGATGGCCGGGACATGGCCAAGATCTTCGCCTGGATGCGCCCCAACGACTTGATCTGGAGCTACTTCGTCAACAACTACCTGCTGGGCAAGGAGCCACCGGCGTTCGATATTCTCTACTGGAACAACGACAACACACGCCTGCCGGCAGCCCTGCATGGGGACTTGCTGGACTTCTTCAAGCACAACCCGCTGAACCACCCGGGCGGCCTTGAAGTGTGCGGCACGCCGATCGATTTGCAGAAAGTCACCGTCGACAGCTTCAGCGTCGCCGGCATCAATGATCACATCACGCCGTGGGATGCGGTGTATCGCTCGACGCTACTGCTGGGGGGGAGCGCCGCTTCGTGCTGTCCAACAGTGGCCATGTGCAGAGCATTCTCAACCCGCCAAGCAACCCGAAAGCCAACTACGTCGAGGGCGCCAAACTCAGCAGCGACCCACGCGCCTGGTACTACGACGCCAAACAGGTCGACGGCAGCTGGTGGACGCAATGGCTGGGCTGGATTCAGGAACGTTCAGGCGCGCAAAAGGAAACCGACATGGCCCTCGGCAACCAGAACTACCCACCGATGGAGGCGGCGCCCGGTACTTACGTGCGCGTGCGCTGACGTTCAACCGACCCACGGCCGTCGGCGGCCGTGGCATGATCCGAACATTAAGAAGACTGGATGAAAACCCGCGACCGCATCCTCGAATGTGCCCTGCAGTTGTTCAATCAGAAGGGCGAACCGAATGTCTCCACCATGGAAGTTGCCAACGAGATGGGCATCAGCCCGGGCAACCTCTACTACCACTTCCACGGCAAGGAGCCGTTGATTCTCGGGCTATTCGAACGCTTCCAGACCGAGCTTGCGCCCTTGCTCGATCCACCCTCCGACGTCGAACTGGCCCCCGATGAGTACTGGCTATTCCTGCATTTGATCGTCGAACGCCTGGCTCACTACCGCTTTCTGTTCCAGGACCTGTCCAACCTGGCCGGACGTTTGCCGAAACTGGCCAAGGGCATTCGCAACCTGCTCAACGGGCTGAAGCGCACGTTGGCATCGTTGCTAGCGCAATTGAAGGCTCAGGGGCAATTGGTCAGCGAAACCCAGGCATTGGGGCAACTGGTGGAACAGATCACCATGACTCTGCTGTTCTCGCTGGACTATCAGCGGATTCTCGATCGAGAAGGTGAGGTGCGACTGGTGGTGTACCAGATCATGATGCTGGTGGCGCCGCATCTGTTGCCACCGATCAAGGTGGCGACTGAGCGGCTGGCGCTGCAATACCTCGAAGAGCACGAATAACCCCCTTACCCGCAATGGTCATTGAATCGTGCACAAACAAAAACGCCCGACCTTGGCAGGCCGGGCGCTTTTTTGAGCCCCGAAGAATCAGGACTGACTGGTTGGCGTCGATGGGGCTGGCGCGGCAGTCGGGGTTACAGCAGGGGTCGGCGCAGCAGAGGAGTTCGATGGGCTGACCGGAGCGGCCGAAATTGCCGGTTTGGCGGCAGCTACTGCTGGTTTTGGTGCGGCGGCTTTTGGAGCTGCCGGTTTTTTCACTGCTGGCTTCTTCGCGGCTGCTGGTTTGGCTGCTGCAGGTTTCGCTGCCGGCTTGGCGGCGACCGGTTTGGCCGCAGGCTTGGCAGCAGCAGGTTTTGCAGCGGCAGTCTTGGCAGCTGGTTTGGCGGCGGGTTTAGCCGCAGCTTTGGCCAGTGGCTTGGCTGCAGTCTTGGCGGCCGGTTTGGCTGCCGCGGATTTTGCTGCAACTGGCGCAACCTTGGCACCGGTCAGTTTTTCGATTTGCTTGGTCAGCGTATCGACCTTGCTGTGCAGTTCCTTGACCTCATTGCGGCTCGGTACACCCAGGCGCGAAATGGCGCTGTTCAGGCGCTTGTCGAAAGCCCCTTCCAGCTCATCCCACTTGCCCAGTGCGCGGTCTTTCACGCCGCTGATGCGCGACTTGGCCGACGATGCGGAGTCTTTGACGTCGTCGACTTTATTGCCAACAGCGCTCTTGGCGAGCTTCTCGGCTTTCTCGCCGTCTTTAACCAATGTATCGAAGAGCTTGCTGCCGTCAGTGTCGATCTTCGAGTACACGCCTAGACCAGCCAGCCAGATTTTTCGGGAGTAGTCTTCGACTTTCCCGATCCACGAGCTGCCCTCTTTTTCGGTGTTCTTTTTAACAGCCATTCCGTTCTCCTTAAGATTTTTGCGCGACGCGTTCGAGCAATGCCGTCAGCTCATCGAGCTTGACAGAGAGTGTCTCAACGTCATGTTTAGACGGAATACCGATACGATTCAAGGCACTTGCGACACGGGTGTCGAATGCCTTCTCGACCTTGTCGAGTTGAACTTCGACCCGGCCTTTGAAAGTAGTCACTTCACTCTTGGCTTCATCGATCTCGGCATTGGCCGCTTCAAGCTTCTCGGCAACCGCTTTTTTTCCTTGATCTTCAACAGCTTGACCAGCCTTGATCAGCTCTTGAAAGTAATCACTGCCCTCTTGGCCAACCTTGGTGTAGGCACCCAGGCCTGCCAGCCAGATCTTGCGGGCATAGGATTTGACGTCACTCAGAGCAGCAGTCGAAGCGTCGATTTTTTTCTTCAAAATAACTTTGGCCATGGTGCACCTCACGCGCAGAAGGTTTGAGGAACTGCCCGCGAAAGTGTCGGGCTCAGGCACAAAGTAGGGAGAAAAATTAGAAACGGCACCCTAACAACTGACATAAACCTTCGGATTCACCACAACCAAATGTGGGAGCGGGCTTGCTCGCGAAGGCGTCGTGTCAGTCAACGTCTCAGTCAACTGGCAGACCGCATTCGCGAGCAAGCCCGCTCCCACATTTGATCCCATTCCACAGAAGGAATCGGCTTACACCAAGGCTTTTTCGAGCGCCTTTTCGATTTCCGCTTTGATCATGCCGCTCATGGCCGACATCATCAGGCCCAACTCCACTTCGACCCGGATCGAATCGTCGGCGACATGCACCGCGCCTTTCACACCCGAACGCTTGAGGTTCAAGGTGTCGCCGGACCATTGCGGCTCCAGGCCATATTGGTCGCAGAGTTTCTGCGCCAACTTGTCAGCCTTCTCGCGCGCTACTTCCTTACCCAGGCCGTGGGCACGCTCAACACTAATACGGGCCATCGAATGACTCCTGTTTTATGAATACTTGTTCGGCGAATCTTGACCACTGCTGCGGCAAAACGTCCCGAAGGTGATCCATCTTACCTTCAGCCTTGCCAAGACAAAGCATCCCATGGGGATTAGAATGTCGCGCATTCTCTTTTGGTGACAGCGATATGACTGATCAGCGCAAAGGCAGCGATGCCGAACCCACCACTCACTTCGGCTTCAAAAACGTTCCGGAAAGCCAGAAAGCGGAAAAAGTCGCTGAAGTTTTCCATTCGGTAGCCGCCAAATACGACCTGATGAACGACCTTCTGTCGGGCGGCATGCACCGCCTGTGGAAGCGTTTCGCGATCGAACTGTCGGGCGTACGCACCGGCAATCGCGTGCTCGACATCGCCGGTGGCACCGGCGACCTGACCCGCAAGTTCTCGCATCTTGTAGGTCCGACCGGCCAGGTGGTCCTGGCCGACATCAACGAATCCATGCTCAAGGTCGGTCGTGACCGTCTGCTGGACCTGGGTGTGGCCGGCAATGTCGAATTCGTCCAGGCCGATGCAGAAAAACTGCCGTTCCCGGACAACCATTTCGACTGCGTGACCATCGCCTTCGGCCTGCGTAACGTGACCCATAAAGAGGACGCGTTGCGTTCGATGCTGCGCGTACTCAAGCCCGGCGGCCGCTTGCTGGTTCTGGAGTTCTCCAAGCCGACCAACGCACTGATGTCCAAGGCCTACGACGCTTACTCGTTCGCTTTCATGCCGTTGATGGGCAAGCTGATCACCAACGACTCGGAAAGCTATCGCTACCTGGCCGAATCGATCCGCATGCACCCGAATCAGGAAACCCTGAAGTCGATGATGGTCGAAGCCGGTTTCGACCGCGTGACCTATCACAACATGACCGCGGGCATCGTCGCCCTGCACCGCGGCATCAAGCCCTGATGCTGCTCGCCGGCCTGCTCGCCAGCGTTGAACTCGGTCTGAACCGGGTGTTGCGTCTCGACAGCACGGCGCTGCCGCGGCTCGCGCATTTGAGCGGCAAAGTGATTGCTGTCGACTGCCGTAGCCCGGCGTTGCAATTATTTATCCTGCCCAGCGATGAAGGCCTGATGCTCGCCTCCCAGTGGGAAACCGGTGCCGACTGCACCTTGCGCGCACCGGCTTCCAGCCTGTTGAAACTGGCGATGAGCAAAGACAAGACCGCAGTGCTGCATGCCCCTGAAGTCGAGCTCGATGGCGACAGCGGTGTGCTGCTGGAACTGGCCGCGATCCTTCAGGACCTTGAGCTGGACTGGGAGTACGAACTCGCACGCGTGCTCGGCCCCGTCGCCACGCAACTGGTTGGCGGTCACCTGCGCAGCCGCGCCCGCTGGTATCAGCAAGGATTTGCCAGCCTCAACCAGAACCTCGCCGATTACCTGGCCGAAGAATCACGCACCCTCGTCGGTCAGCGCGAAGCCGAAGCCCGATTCAGTGAACTGGACCAGATCAAACTCGATCTGGAACGTCTCGAGGCGCGTTTCGAGCGCCTTTCCCGATCCCTCGACCCAAGCGATAACGCATGAAGCTGCTTGCCGTCCGCCGTCTGTTGCGCATCCAGCGCGTTGTGATCCGCTACCGCCTCGATGACCTGCTATTCGCCCTGCCGCTGCCCTGGTTTTTACTGGTGCTGCGTTATGCCTTGCCGTGGCGCTGGTTCCCGCGCAAGACCCTGGACCTGAGCCGTGGCGAGCGATTGCGCCTGGCTCTGCAAGACCTTGGACCGATCTTCATCAAGTTCGGGCAGATTCTGTCCACCCGGCGTGACCTGTTGCCCGAAGACATCGCCGATGAGTTGATGAAGTTGCAGGATCGGGTGCCACCATTCGATTCGCAAGTCTCGGTCAAGCTGATCGAAGAGCAGCTCGGCAAAAAGATCAGCGAAGTGTTCAGCCGTTTCGACGTTGAACCGCTGGCCTCGGCCTCGGTAGCGCAGGTGCACGCCGCGCAACTGAAAACCGGTGAAGAAGTGGTCGTGAAGGTGATCCGCCCGGGCCTCAAGCCAATCATCGCCCAGGATCTGGCATGGCTGTTCATCCTGGCCCGCGCGGCAGAAAGAGTTTCCGCCGATGCGCGCCTGTTGCACCCGGTGGACGTGGTCAGCGACTACGAAAAAACCATTTACGACGAACTCGATCTGCTGCGCGAGGCGGCCAACGCCAGCCAGTTGAAGCGCAACTTCGAGGGTTCGCCGCTGCTCTACGTGCCGCAAGTCTACTGGGACTGGTGCCGGCCGAAAGTGCTGGTCATGGAGCGCATATACGGGATTCAGGTCACCGACCTGACAACCCTGGCCGATCAGCGCACCGACATGAAAATGCTCGCCGAGCGTGGCGTGGAAATCTTCTTCACTCAGGTGTTCCGCGACAGCTTCTTCCATGCCGATATGCACCCCGGCAACATCTTCGTCAGCACCGTAAGCCCGTGGAGCCCGCAGTACATTGCGATCGACTGCGGCATCGTCGGCAGCCTGACCCCGGAAGACCAGGACTATCTGGCGCGCAACCTGTTCGCCTTCTTCAAGCGTGACTATCGACGCGTGGCGCAGTTGCACATCGATTCGGGCTGGGTGCCGGCGGAAACCAAACTCAACGAATTCGAAGCGGCGATCCGTACCGTGTGCGAGCCAATCTTCGAAAAACCGTTAAAAGATATTTCCTTTGGTCAGGTGCTGATGCGCCTGTTCCAGACCGCGCGCCGCTTCAACATGGAAGTGCAGCCGCAACTCGTGCTGCTGCAAAAAACCCTGTTGAACATCGAGGGCCTGGGCCGCCAGCTGTATCCGGAACTTGACCTGTGGAACACCGCGCAACCGTTCCTCGAGCGCTGGATGCGCGAACGTGTCAGCCCCAAGGCCTTGTTCAGCAACGTACAGAGCCAGATCGAGCAGATCCCGCATCTGGCCAACATGACCCGCGACCTGCTTGAGCGCATGTCCCAGCCTCACGCCAACGATCCGCCGCCACCGTGGCACAGACGCCGCGACGACTGGTTCTTGCGTCTGCTCGGCACGGCCCATTTGGCCGGGGGCGCCATCCTCGCCGCCGGAGGGCCGTTAAATCAGTTGGCCTATTGGCCGGCGGGCATCATGATGGCCGTCGGCTTGTATCTGGTCGTTCGCAGATAGCCAGTTGTGTGAACGACTGGCACACTGTTTCAACGCTGATTTGTACTTTAGGTCACGGCTATTGAAGTGCGGGCCGCATCGGAGTCAAAGATGAAAAACTGGCTGGACGAGATCAAGTGGGATGCCGATGGCCTGGTGCCGGCGATTGCCCAGGATCACAAGACCGGGCGCGTCCTGATGATGGCCTGGATGAACCGCGAAGCGCTGGAGCTGACCGCTGCCGAGAACCGTGCGATCTACTGGTCCCGTTCCCGTGGCAAGCTGTGGCGCAAGGGTGAAGAGTCCGGTCATGTGCAGACCCTGCATGAGATGCGCCTGGACTGCGACGCCGATGTCATCATTCTGATGGTCGAGCAGATCGGTGACATCGCCTGCCATACCGGTCGCCAGAGCTGCTTCTACCGCGTCTTCGAGAACGGCGACTGGAAAACCGTCGATCCGGTCCTGAAAGATCCGCATGCCATCTATTCCGCAGGACACAAACATGAGTGACACTTTGACCCGTCTGGCCCAGGTACTGGAAGAACGCAAAGGCGCCGCCGCCGACAGCTCGTATGTCGCTAGCCTGTATCACAAGGGCTTGAACAAGATTCTGGAAAAAGTCGGCGAAGAGTCGGTCGAAACCATTATTGCCGCCAAGGATGCCGCCGTCAGCGGCGACTGCAGCGATGTGATCTACGAAACCGCCGATTTGTGGTTCCACAGCATGGTCATGCTCGCCCAATTGGGGCAGCATCCACAGGCTGTACTCGATGAACTGGACCGTCGCTTCGGTCTGTCCGGACACGCTGAGAAAGCTTCGCGCCCGTCCGCCTGAACAACTATTAGAGAGGAGCAGCAACATGGGCATTTTTGACTGGAAACACTGGATCGTCATCCTGGTTGTTGTCGTGCTGGTATTCGGTACCAAGAAACTGAAAAACCTCGGGACCGACGTCGGCGAATCGATCAAGGGCTTCCGCAAAGCCATGAACGACGACGAAAAAACCGCCGATCCAACCGTGACCCCGGCCCAACCGGTTCCGCCTGTTCAGCCACAAGCCACACAGTCCGTGAACCAGCCGCACACCATCGACGTGCAGGCGCAAAAAGTCGAAGAGCCGATCCGCAAAGACGTGTGAGCACTGACTAATGTTTGGTATCAGCTTCTCTGAACTGCTGCTCGTCGGCCTCGTCGCCCTGCTGGTGCTGGGCCCCGAGCGCCTGCCGGGCGCTGCGCGCACCGCCGGCCTGTGGGTCGGGCGCCTGAAGCGCAGCTTCAACGCGATCAAACAGGAAGTTGAACGTGAAATCGGTGCCGACGAGATTCGTCGGCAGCTGCACAACGAGCACATTCTGTCGTTGGAGCAAGAGGCGCGGAAGATTTTCACGCCGACTCAGCAGGAACCGACGCCAGTTACGCCTGAGGCGACGCCGACGATTCATGCGCCGGCCACTGCCGTCGAACCAGCATCCACCCCTGTCACAGCGACTGCGGACCCAGTGCCCGTCGTTGCCGAGACTCCGGTTGAACCTGTTGCTCCAGCCGCCGCGCCGATCACGCCGGCGCCTCACGACACCACTTTGCCGCCGCGAGCCCCATGAGCGATCTTCCTGAAAACGACCAGCACATGCCGCTGGTTTCGCACCTCACCGAGTTGCGTACCCGCCTGCTGCGCTGTGTAGCGGCGATCTTCATCATCTTCGCCGGGTTGTTCGCCTTCACCCAGCAAATCTATACCTTTGTCTCGACACCGCTGCGGGCCTACCTGCCAGCGGGCGCGACGATGATCGCCACCGACGTGTCGTCGCCGTTCCTGACGCCGTTAAAGTTGACGATGATGGTCTCGCTGTTCCTGGCAATCCCGGTGATCCTGCACCAGATCTGGGGCTTTATCGCACCCGGTCTGTACAAGCACGAAAAGCGCATCGCCGTGCCGTTGCTGGTATCGAGCATCTTGCTGTTCTACACCGGCATGGCATTCGCCTACTACCTGGTGTTCCCGCTGATCTTCAAATTCTTCGCCGCCGCCACCCCGGCCGGCGTGGAAATGATGACCGACATCACCAGCTACCTCGATTTCGTCATGACGCTGTTCTTCGCCTTCGGCGTGGCGTTCGAAATCCCGGTGGCCGTAGTGCTGCTGGTATGGATCGGCGTGGTCGACGTCAAATACCTGAAGAAGATCCGCCCGTACGTGGTCATCGGCTGTTTCGTGGTCGGCATGATCCTGACGCCGCCGGACATCTTCTCGCAAACGCTGCTGGCCGTACCGATGTGGCTGCTGTTTGAAATCGGTGTGCTGTTTGGTGGCCTGATCAGCAAACGCGGTGAACATCCGGATGACCAGCCCGCTGACGATCACAACGACCAACCGCCAGCGACCCAGCCGTGAACCTGCTGCTCCTCGAAGAGGCCGATTTTATTGCGGCCGACCGGGTGATCCTGCGTGATCGTCGGTTGACGCACATGCAGGAAGTCCATCGCTGTGAAGTCGGTGACAGCATGCGCGTCGGGCGTCTCGGCGGTCTGATGGGCTCGGCCGAGGTGTTGCGCCTGGATGCCGCTGAAGCAGAATTGCGCGTTTCACTCGACCAACCGCCACCGGCCAAGCTGCCGTTGACCCTGGTATTGGCTCTGCCACGGCCCAAAATGCTCCGTAGGGTGTTCCAGACCGTAGCGGCCATGGGTGTGCCGAGAATCGTGCTGGTGAACAGCTATCGCGTCGAGAAGAGCTTTTGGCAAACGCCATTCCTGGAGCCGGAAGCGATTCGTGAGCAGTTGATCCTCGGCCTTGAACAAGCCCGGGATAGCGTGCTGCCGGAAGTTGTCATCGAAAAGCGCTTCAAGCCGTTTGTTGAAGATCGTCTGCCGGCGATCACCGAAGGCACCCTCGGTCTGGTTGGTCATCCGGGCAACTACCCGCCCTGTCCGCGCGCCCTGAGTGAACCGGTGACCCTGGCCATCGGCCCAGAAGGCGGCTGGATTCCTTACGAAATCGATTTGCTCGGCAAGTCCGGCCTGCAACCGGTTCAGCTGGGCGAGCGCATCCTTCGCGTTGAAACCGCCGTCACCGCATTGCTGGCACGCCTCTTCTAGCTATAAACACGATCCCTTGTAGGAGCGTGGCTTGCCCGCGAAGAACGACAACGCGGTGTAACTGGCAGACCGAGGCGACTGGTTCGCGGGCAAGCCTCGCTCCTACAGAATATTCACCGCTAGCCGATACAGCTCCCATAACACTCCCGGGAGTTGCAACATGTACCAATGGCTGGCCAATAAGCTGGGGAACGTAAGCGTCAATCGCAAACTGGGCGTCGGCTTCGGTCTTGTGTTGCTGCTGACATTACTGATCACCCTCACAGGCTGGAAAGGTCTAAGCGACGTTACGAGTCGCGGCGATAAACTGGGGTTCATTTCCGATATATACGGACTGACCAAAGACCTGCGCATCGCTCGCCTGGACTACGAAATGCGTCGCGGCGAACAAGGTCCCGGTGCCGTCAACGACTTGCTAAGCACGCTCGACAGCGGCCTGCAAGCCGCTCGCCAGATGATCGAGCAGCCCGCCGACGTGGCCATGATCGACCAGCAACTGGCCGCTGTCAGTCAGTACAAGCAAGCCTTCGCCGCCATGACCCAGGCCGGCGCCAACCGCGAAGACGCCCGCAGCAAACTCGGCGCCACTGCCGACAATGCCGTGGCCAAAGTTGCCGAAGTTGAAAAATCCCTGCTGCAAGGCGACAGCGTTGTGCAGTTCAACAGCGTGATCGACCTGAGCAAACTGATCCAGCAAGCGCGCTTCCAGGTGCGTGGCTACACCTACAGCGGCAAAACCGAAGCTGAGCAACCAGCGCTGGACGCCATCGACAATGCGCTGAAATACCTCGAAAGCCTGTCGTCGAAACTGCCGGAACAACACATCGCCAACCTGCAGCAAGCGAGCGACTCGCTCAAGGCCTACCGCGCCGCGGTCAGCCAGTTTCGTGATTCCCAGGTCGCCAGCGCTGATGCGCTGAAACGCATGGCCGCTCAGGGCGAAATCCTGCTCGACGTCAGCAAGAAGCTCACCCTCTCGCAAACCATCGTGCGCGATACCGACGTGTCGCACGCCAGGAACATGCTGTTGCTGGCCACTGTCCTGGCGCTGGTCTTCGGTCTGTTCGCTGCCTGGGCCATTACCCGGCAAATCGTGATTCCGCTGAACCAGACCCTCAAAGTCGCCGAACGAATTGCCGCCGGTGACCTGACCCACAACCTGGCCTCCAAGCGACAGGACGAATTGGGCCAGTTGCAACGCGCGATCCAGAGCATGACCCAAGGTCTGCGCGAACTGATCGGCGGTATCAGTGATGGCGTGACGCAGATCGCCAGCGCCGCCGAAGAGCTGTCGGCGGTCACCGAACAGACCAGCGCCGGGGTCAACAGCCAGAAGGTCGAGACCGATCAGGTCGCCACTGCCATGAACGAAATGACCGCCACCGTGCAGGAAGTCGCGCGCAACGCCGAGGAAGCCTCCGAAGCTGCCGTCGCCGCTGACCAGCAGGCTCGCGAAGGTGACAAGGTGGTCGGCGAAGCCATTGCCCAGATCGAGCGCCTGGCCAAGGAAGTCGGCAACTCCACCGAAGCCATGGGCGAGCTCAAGCGCGAAAGCGACAAGATCGGCAGCGTGCTCGACGTGATCAAATCCGTAGCCCAGCAAACCAACCTGCTGGCCCTCAACGCCGCCATCGAAGCCGCACGTGCCGGTGAAGCCGGACGCGGTTTCGCCGTGGTCGCCGACGAAGTCCGCAGCCTGGCCCAGCGCACCCAGAAGTCCACCGAAGAAATCGAAGAGTTGATCGTCGGCCTGCAAAATGGCACCCAGCAAGTGGCGACCATCATGGACAACAGCCGCAGCCTGACCGACAGCAGCGTCGAACTGACGCGACGCGCCGGGGGCTCACTGGAAAGCATTACACGCACGGTGTCGGCGATTCAGGCGATGAACCAGCAGATCGCTGCCGCTGCCGAGCAGCAGAGTGCTGTGGCTGAAGAGATCAACCGTAGCGTGCTGAATGTGCGGGATGTGTCGGATCAGACCTCGGCAGCCAGTGAAGAGACAGCGGCGTCCAGCGTTGAGCTGGCGCGATTGGGGACGCATTTGCAGATGTTGGTTGGCAAATTCAAGGTTTGAGGTGATGCCATTCGCGGGCAAGCCTCGCTCCTACAGGTACTGCGTAAATCTGTAGGAGCGAGGCTCGCCCGCGAAGCTTTTAATCAGGCATCGAAGTTACAGAACTTGCCTCAAGAAGGCCTGAGCTCGCGGGTCCTTCGGCGAATCAAAGAATTCCGCTGGCGAAGCATCTTCCAGCAATTTGCCGTGATCGAAGAACAGCACCCGATCCGCCACTTCCCGCGCAAAGCCCATTTCATGGGTCACGCAGACCATGGTCATGCCTTCCACGGCCAGGTTTTTCATGACGTCCAGCACTTCGCCAACCATTTCCGGGTCCAGCGCCGAGGTCGGTTCATCGAACAACATGACCTTTGGCTCCATCGCCAGCGCCCGGGCAATGGCCACGCGCTGTTGCTGGCCACCGGACAGGCGCGACGGAAACTCGTTGGCCTTCTGTGCAATCCCGACTTTTTCCAGCAGTGCCATGGCCTTGGCCTCGCGCTCTTTCTTGCCGCGCTTGCGCACGACTTTTTGGGCCAGGCACAGATTCTCCAGCACGGTCATGTGCGGGAACAGGTTGAAGTGCTGGAACACCATGCCAACTTCCCGGCGATAGGCGTTCACATCGGTTTTCGGGTCGGCCAGTTGCAGGCCGTCAATGCTCACCGAGCCGGAGTCGAACTCTTCCAGGCCATTAAGGCAGCGCAGGAAGGTCGATTTGCCGGAGCCAGACGGGCCGATCACCACCAGCACTTCGCCCTTGGCAACGGTAGTGGAGACGTTATCCACCGCGCGCACTACCTGGCCGCGGGTGTCGAAGACTTTTACCAGATCACGGACTTCAATCACTTTGCGCGAGCCTCCGCTCAAGCCGGCCGGCGATTTTCGACAACGGCAGGTTGATCAACAAATACAGACCGGCAACGCAGAACAGGATTTCGAACGGCGAAAACGAGGTGGTGATGACTTCACGACCGCTTTTCAGCAGTTCGGTAATCGCGATGACCGACACCAGCGACGTGTCTTTCACCAGACTGATGAACTGCCCGGCCAGCGGCGGCAGCACGCGCTTGAACGCTTGCGGTAGCACCACGTGACGCATCGACTGGCCAGCGCTCAAGCCCAGGGAGCGTGCAGCTTCATTCTGGCCACGAGCGATCGACTGCACGCCGGAACGGATGATTTCCGCCACATAAGCACCAGTGAACAGTGACAGTGCGGCGATCCCGGCGAATTCCCGGGACAGGTTCATCACCGTGCCGATGAAGAAGTAGAAAATGAAGATCTGTACCAGCAACGGGGTACCGCGTACCAGTTCGACGTAAATCGTCGAGAGATCACGCAGGGTCGGATTGTTCGATAGCCGGCACAGGCCTTTGGCGAGGCCGATCAGCAGACCGAGCACGCCAGACACGACGGACAACCACACGGTGGTCCAAAGACCCCACATCAGCGGCCCAGCGGCCCAATGGCGGGTCACGCCGATAACGTCGCCTTCGGCCACATCATCGCCTTGGGCGACTTGGAGGCTGTTTTCGTCGACGGTCAGGTGTTGCTCATCGCCTGCGTCGTTACGCAGGGTGATCTCGGCCTTGTCGCCCTGGCGCACCAGTTCGCTGACGGTGGAAATATCGGCAGCGTGTTGGGACTCTTCGGCGTGGTAGGCGAAGTATTGCGGCACGCGGTTCCAGCGCCATTCATAGGACATCAGCGAGGTGGCGTAATACAACGCGCCGGCCAGGCCGATCAGCACCAGCACGGTTAATGCGTGCCAGGGCCATTGGGCTTTTTTCTGTTTCATTGAACGTTTCTCTGATTCGCTCGTTCCCACGCTCTGCGTGGGAATGCATCCTGTGACGCTCTGCGTCACGCCTGTGAAGGGACGCGGAGCGTCCCGGGCGGCATTCCCACGCAGAGCGTGGGAACGATCAAGTAGAGGTGTTATTCCATGTCCTTGAGCCACTCGCTGCTCTTGAACCACTTGTCATGGATACGATCGTAGGTGCCGTCTTCGTGGATCTGGTGCAGGAAGTTGTTGATGAAGTTGATGCTGTCGTAGTCACCCTTCTTCAGACCAAAGGCCAGAGGCTCGTAGGTGAATGGCTTGTCGAGGAACAGCAGTTTGCCGTTGCCGACCTTGTTCAGCGCCACGACGTTGTATGGCGCGTCATAGATGAAGGCGTCAGCCTTGCCATTGACCACGTCGAGCACGGCTTCCTGCTCGTTGTCGTAACCGTCGTACTTGGCTTTGGCGATGAGCTTTTTGGCAACCATTTCGCCGGTGGTGCCGAGCTTGGAGGTGATGCGGTAGTCGGCGGTGTTCAGGTCTTTATAGGAATTGATGGTCCCTTCCAGCTCCTTGCGGATCAGCAGGGTCTGGCCGACCACGATGAACGGTTCGCTGAAGTTCAGGCGCAGATTGCGTTCCTGGGTCAGGGTCATGCCGCTGCCGATCATGTCGAACTTGTCGGTCAGCAAAGCCGGGATGATGCCGTCGTAACCGGTGGACACCAGCTCCAGCTTGACGCCCATGGCTTTGCTCATTGCCTTGAGGATGTCGACTTCGAAACCGATGATCTCGCCGCGCTTGTTGGTCATTTCGAACGGCATGTAGGTCGGGTCCATGCCGACTTTCAACGTGCCGCGCTTGACCGCGTCATCGATGGCACCGGCCTGTGCCGTGCTGACTGCAACCAATGCCGTGACGCCGACCAGCAGCATCGACAGATACTTCTTCATCTTCAAGCCCCCAAAAACATTGCATTTGCGGCGCGAAATCGACAGTTTTCCAATGAAAACAGATAGATACGGACACAAAACGGTCCGGGCGCACCAATTCGGGGACGGATGCTAACGTACTTGCTCGATTGCACAAGGGTTCAGGCGGGATTTGTTGTGTTTTGACCGATCGTTCCCACGCTCTGCGTGGGAATGCAGCCCGGGACGCTCTGCGTCCCATCAAGAGCCGAACGCGGAGCGTCCGTTGAAGCATTCCCACGCAGAGCGTGGGAACGATCATTTATACAAAAAAACCCGCTTTCGCGGGTTTTTTATCAGGCCAACTGAGGCTGCACGCTCAGCGGCTTGAGCGGCAGCAGCGGTGCGTGAGGGTCGGCCTTGACCGACTTGCGCCATGCGCCCAGCCACTCGGCATGGCCTTCGCTCCAGACTTGCTCATGCAAGCGAGCCAATGCCACCGGGTCGCTCAACAGTTGCACACGCTCGTTGTTGGTCAGCCCTTCAGGTCCGACCTTCATCGCGTGCCGTACCCGCTCGACCCGCAGCCATTCGATCGGCTCGGCCTCGCGGTGACGGGAGGTCGCCAGCGAGCACGCGAGGGCGTTCTGCTGTGGATCGACCACCGAACGGATGAAGCCGTCGTTCAGCGCGTGATAACGGTTTTCATGGGTGTACTGGTCGGTTGCCAGCAACGCCTGTGGCGGATTGTATTCCTCAGGGATCAGGAACAGGCTCTCGTCACGGGACTTGAGGCCCAGGCCAACACGGCTGGAAATCACCGAAACCGGGATCGACAGCATCAGCGAACCGACGATCGGCACCAGCCACCACAGGAAGCTCGGGTTGAGCCAGATCACTAGCAAGGCCCAGAAGAAGCCCAGCAAGGTTTGTGGACCGTGGCGCTTGACCGCTTCGCTCCATGGCGTGGAGTCGTCGTCACGCTGCGGCGAGTTCCAGGTCGCGGCCCAGCCGAGGAACGCGGCGAGGACGAAACGGGTGTGGAAAATCATCCGCACCGGCGCCAGCAGCATGGAGAACAGCATCTCCAGCAGCATCGACATAGTCACCTTGAACTTGCCACCAAACTCTTTCGCGCCCTTGGCCCAGATCAGGATGACGCTCAACAGTTTCGGCAGGAACAGCAGCACGACCGTGGTCGAGAACAGCGCAATCGCCTTGTCCGGATGCCATTGTGGCCACAGCGGATAGAGCTGACGCGGTTCGAGGAAGTATTGCGGCTCCATCAACGTGTTGACCGCCAGTAGCGCCGTCGAAAGCACGAGGAAGAAGAACCATAGCGGCGCCGACAGGTAAGACATTACCCCGGTCAGAAACACCGCACGGTGCACCGGGTGCATGCCCTTGACCAGAAACAGGCGGAAGTTCATCAGGTTGCCGTGGCACCAGCGACGGTCACGCTTGAGTTCGTCCAGCAGGTTCGGCGGCAGCTCTTCATAACTACCCGGCAAGTCGTAGGCAATCCACACACCCCAACCGGCGCGGCGCATCAACGCGGCTTCAACGAAGTCGTGAGACAGAATCGCACCGGCGAACGCGCCTTTACCGGGCAGCGGCGCCAGGGCGCAGTGCTCGATGAACGGCTTCATGCGGATAATCGCGTTGTGGCCCCAATAGTGCGATTCGCCCAACTGCCAGAAGTGCAGACCGGCAGTGAACAGCGGACCGTACACACGGGTGGCGAACTGCTGCATGCGCGCATACAGGGTGTCCATGCCCGACGCACGCGGCGCGGTCTGGATGATTCCGGCGTCCGGCGTGGCTTCCATCAAGCGCACCAGACTGGTCAGGCACTCGCCGCTCATCACCGAGTCGGCGTCTAGCACCACCATGTACTTGTAATCACCGCCCCAGCGACGGCAGAAGTCGTCGAGGTTGCCGCTCTTGCGTTTTACGCGACGACGGCGGCGACGATAGAAGATCTTGCCGAAGCCCTTGGCTTCGCGGCAGACGTCCAGCCAGGCCTGCTGTTCGGCAACGCAGATATCGGCGTCGTTACTGTCGCTGAGGACGAAGAAATCGAAGCGATCCAGGTCACCCGTGGCCGCGACCGACTCGAAAGTCGCGCGCAGACCGGCAAACACCCGTGGCACGTCTTCGTTGCAGATCGGCATCACCAGTGCGGTGCGCGCGCCTTTCGGAATCGGCTCATTACCGGCGCTTTTGCCGGAAATGCGGTATTTATCGTGACCGGTGAGCAACTCGAGGAAGCCCATCAGTGCGGTCCAGAAACCGGCCGAAACCCAGCAAAACAGAATCCCGAACAGGATCAGGATGCTGGTCTGCAACGCATACGGCAGCACTTGCGTGGCGGTTTGCAGGAACGGTTGATGCAGGACTTCTTCAAGGTCAACGAACGACCAGCCCTGGTACGGCATGATGCCTTTCATGTACCAGCCGGCGACGATGGTCTGACCGAGCATCAGTATCAGCAAAATGTAGCGGCGGATCGAACCGACGGTACGCCAGCGCGCCGCCGGCAGCACATTCTCGTCTTTCGGCGGCGTTGGCGGGTTGGTGCGACCGGTCATACGGCGCCAGCCACGCACCAAAATGTTGGTACGCCACGGCTCCGGAACGACCTTGGTCCGACGAATCGGGGGGGTCGCCTTCAGGCAGACGCGACCGCTGGCGTCGAGTGCCAGCATTTCGGCGTCCTGCAATTCTTCGGCGGTGCTCAGGGTCAGGCGCTTGCCCACCGAAGCCTGGGCGGCCTCGGCGGGAGCGTCGAACGCCTGGGACGACAGACGCTCATGCAGTTCACTGAAGGACTGGCAGCCCGCGAGTTCCGCGCGCTGCTGGTCGGTCATCGGCAGATGCGCCAGGTACTCGGACAGAGTCTCTGGCTGTACTTGAGAATTACTCATCGGCAGGCAACTGATAGCTCCAGGTCTCGGTCAGGACTTCTTCAGTCGCTGCCGGTTCCGGTGTGGCTGGGGCCGCGTTCGCAGCAGCAGGCTGCTTGGCGTCTGGGTTGGCCTTGTCCTTGGCATCTGCAACTGGCTTGGCTTCGGCCTGTTTGGCCTCGGCAGCCTTCGCCTCCTTCTCCACTTTCTCTGCCTGCTTGGCGGCGACCTTGTCTGCCTTGGCAACGGAAGAGGTGGACGCTGGAATCGAAGTCTTGGCCAGGTCGGCAGGAACGATGTTCTGCACCAGGGCCGCACGCATCTCGGTGGACTTGCCCGCGTCCTTGATCTTCATCCGCAGGGTCAGGCGCCAGCCCTTGGTTTCAGGGTTGTAGCGCACGCTGTTCTCGACCAGTTCGGCGTTGTCGCCAACGCTGACCTGGCTGCGCACGTCCGCATCCGCTGGCAAAGCCGCCAGAGATGGACCTTCGAAATCCACCAGATAGGCAACGCTGCCGTCCGGCTGACGAATCAGGTTGGACTGTTTGACGTCACCAGTGGATTTCAGGGTCTGGCTAACCCAGGCGCTGTCCGGCGCGTGCAACGCCGCCTCATCCATGGTCCAGTGCATGCGGTAGGCGAAGTCCAAAGGCTGGCCTGGCTCCGGCATTTTCTCCGGGCTCCAGAAAGCCACGATATTGTCGTTGGTTTCGTCGGCGGTCGGAATCTCTACCAGATCGACGGAGCCCTTGCCCCAATCGCCTTTTGGTTCGATCCAGGCGCTTGGGCGCTTGTCGTAGCGGTCGTCGAGGTCTTCGTAGTGGCTGAAGTCACGGCCACGTTGCAGCAAGCCAAAGCCACGCGGGTTTTCGACGGAGAAGTTGCTTACTGCCAGGTGTTTCGGGTTGTTCAGAGGACGCCAGATCCACTCACCGTTGCCGGCATGGATTGCCAGGCCGCTCGAATCGTGCAGTTCACGACGGTAGTTCAGCACTTTCGACGGCTGGTTGGCGCCGAACAGGTACATGCTGGTCAGAGGCGCGATGCCCAGTTTGCCGACCTTGTCACGCAGGAACATCTGCGCCTTGACGTCGACAATGGTGTCGCTGCCCGGACGCAGGGTCAGACGATAGGCTCCGGTCGCCCGTGGCGAGTCCAGCAGCGCAAAGATCACCAGGTGCTTGTCGCCCGGCTTCGGCTCTTGAATCCAGAACTCACGGAAACGCGGAAATTCTTCACCGGATGGCAACGCGGTATCGATCGCCATGCCGCGAGCGGACAATCCATAAACATGCCCCTTGCCGACAACGCGGAAGTAACTCGCGCCGAGCATGGTCATGATTTCGTCTTGCTTGTCAGCCTTGTTGACCGGATACAGCACGCGGAAACCGGCGTAGCCCAGTTGTTCGGTGGCTTTCGGATCGAACTTGAGGTCGCCGAAATCGAAACGACTTGGGTCGTATTTGATCTCTTCGACGGTATTCGCCGTGATTTCGTTGATTTTCACCGGCGTATCGAAGTGCATGCCCTGGTGATAGAACGACAGCTTGAACGGGGTTTTCTGATCCGCCCATTCGGCCTTTTCCGTCAGAAAACGAATTTTCTGATAGTCGGCGAATTTCATCTCGCGAAATTCGTTCGGCAGGTTACTGCGCGGCGCTTCGTACTTTTGACCGGCCAGCTCTTTCGCCTTGACCGAGACATCATCCAGATTGAATGCCCAAAGCTGGCCCGCGCTGAGCAGGCACAGGAGTGCCGAACCCGCTACTAGAGCGCTACGTAACCGTTTGGCAGACAATTTTGGTGCATTACAGGGACTAACAATCACGAGCAACCCTCGCCGAAAACAGATCAAAAAACCAACGGCCAGTTGAAGGGTCCGCACGGTGTCCAGTACAAAAAACCGGCCTTGCCGACCACTCTTGCCAAGTTGGCGAGCATTGTTCCGACTCCGATGGGACAAAATGAGTTCCCCAAACGGTTCAGGACAAGTCTCTACCTAAGTCAAAATGGACCAACGAACGCTGATCCCCGTAGCGCGCGATTATCTAGTAGGCCGCGTTACAACGCATCAGGGGTAACAAAGTATTTATCGGGAAAAACGCCTGTTTTCAGTCGAAAAACGCTTAAAAAGATGTTTCAAGCGCTTTCAGGTCTGTAACAGAAAGGTTACCGGGCCATCATTGACCAGGTGCACCTGCATATCCGCGCCGAATCTACCTGATGCCACAGTGCCATGCACCTGTTTCGCTTTGCCTAATAGATAGTCGAACAGCTCCTCGCCCAGGGCCGGAGGGGCCGCGGTCGAGAAACTCGGGCGCAACCCGCTCTTGGTGTCGGCGGCCAGGGTGAACTGCGAGACCAGCAGCAAACCGCCGCCCACATCCGCCAGGGACAGATTCATCTTGCCCTCGGCGTCGCTGAACACTCGATAGTTAAGCAGCTTATTGAGAAGTTTGTCGGCGCTGGCCCGAGTGTCCTCGGGCTCGACGGCCACCAGCACCAGCAAACCCTGGTCGACCGCGCCCACCACCTCGCCCGCTACCTCGACTCGCGCGCCACGCACGCGTTGCAACAGGCCCTTCATGCTTCGTCTGGGGCGAGGTCGAGCAGACGCCGTGCCATCCGATCGGCAGCACGCACCAATGCATCGGTAATCCCCGGTTCAGCGGCGGCATGGCCAGCGTCACGGATTATTTGCAGCTCGCTATTGGGCCAGGCCTGGTGCAACTCCCAGGCGTTATCCAGCGGGCAGATCACGTCATAACGACCATGGATGATTACGCCTGGCAAATGGGCGATTTTACCCATGTCGCGGATCAACTGATTCGGCTCAAGGAACGCGTTATTGGTGAAGTAGTGGCATTCGATGCGGGCGATGGACAACGCGCGCTGAGGCTCAGAGAAACGATCGACCACCAGTGGGTTCGGACGCAAGGTTGCGGTCCGGCCTTCCCAAGTGGACCAGGCCTTGGCTGCGTGCATCTGGGCGATTTGATCATTGCCGGTCAGGCGTTTGTGGAACGCAGTGAGCAAGTCGTCACGCTCCTCCAGCGGAATCGGCGCGATGTAGTCCTGCCAGTAATCGGGGAACAGACGGCTGGCACCGGCCTGATAGAACCACTCGATTTCCTGCGGACGGCAGAGAAAATCCCGCGCACAATCAGACCGTGCACACGCTCGGGGTGGGTTTGAGCGTAGGCCAGCGCCAGGGTCGAACCCCAGGAGCCGCCGAACAGCACCCATTTGTCGATGCCCAGGTGTTGGCGGATTTTCTCAAGGTCGGCGACCAGATCCCAGGTGGTGTTGTTTTCCAGGCTGGCGTGAGGCGTGGAGCGACCGCAACCACGCTGGTCGAACGTGACGATGCGGTACAGGTTCGGATCGAAATAGCAGCGACTCGCTGCGTCGC
This sequence comes from Pseudomonas sp. ERMR1:02, assembly GCF_002277815.1. Taxonomy (GTDB): domain Bacteria; phylum Pseudomonadota; class Gammaproteobacteria; order Pseudomonadales; family Pseudomonadaceae; genus Aquipseudomonas. The sequence continues at coordinate 244,967 of NZ_NKJI01000005.1, read as the reverse complement.
ACCCGGCGCCGGGGCCGCCGTGAATGAACACCACCGGCAAACCTTGCGGTGAACCGCTTTCGTCGACATACAGCGTGTGAGTCTCGTCGACGGCCAGATCGTGCCGGGCGTGGGGTTTGATCTGCGGGTACAAAGTCTGCATTGCGCGCTCCGTAAGGGGTCGAGGTCATCCCTGGGGGACTACTATTATTCTGCCGTCCGGCATCATAAACCCGAATTACGTCAATGAGCATGCCCTTGCCGCGCAAACCTGTGGGAGCGAGCTTGCTCGCGATAGCGGTCTTTCATTCAACATCTCTGTTGAATTCCAGGGCCTCATCGCGAGCAAGCTCGCTCCTACAGTGTTGTGTGCAGGTTTATCGGTTGTAACGTTGTCCGCCCCAAGCCAAAAGGCCCTGCAACAGCTCCTTCAATACCACTCGCGTCGGCTCTGCCAGATCCGCCCGATAACGGAACGGCTCAAACTCTTCCATGTAAGTGCACTGCCCCAACTCCAGTTGCACCGCATGAATGTTTTCTGCCGGATTGCCGTAATGGCGGGTGATGTGCCCTCCCTTGAAGCGCCCGTTCAGCACATGGCTGTAGTCCGGGTGCCCGGCGCAGATTGCTTCCAGTTGCGAAGCCAGCTGCGGATCGCAACTGGCGCCGTTGAAAGTGCCGAGGTTGAAGTCTGGCAGTTTGCCGTCAAACAGGTGCGGGATCAGCGAGCGGATCGAGTGCGCATCGAACAGCAGCGCATAGCCGAATTCGGCTTTGAGACGCGCCAGTTCCTGCTGCAAGGTGCTGTGGTACGGCGTCCAGATCTGCTCCAGATAAGTCGCACGCTCATCGGCAGAAGGCTCCAGCCCTTCGCGGAACAACGGCACGCCGTCGAACAGCGTCGCCGGGTACAGGCCCGTGGTGGCGCCAACGTACAAAGGCTTGTCGTCGGACGGGCGGTTCAGGTCGATGACGAACCGCGAATATTCGGCGGCCAGGGTGCTGGCGCCCAGTTCGGCAGCAAAGTCGTAAAGCTGCGGGATGTGCCAGTCGGTGTCCGGCAGACTTTTCGCCTCGGGAATCAACCCGGCTTCCACCGCAGGCGTCAGACGTACACCGGCGTGGGGCATGCTGATCAGCAGCGGCACGCGGCCTTGTTTGAAGTTCAGAACCTTATCCACAACTGCTCTCCTACACGCTCGTTTCGACGCCGTGACGCACGACGCGTTTTTCCAGATCACCGCCCAGCCAGTACGACAGGTCGGCCGGACGATCGATTTGCCAGGCGACGAAATCCGCGAACTTGCCTGCCTCGATCGAACCGTGGGTGTCGGCCATGCCCAGTGCGGTAGCGGCATGAATCGTCGCGCCCGCCAGCGCTTCTTCCGGGGTCATACGGAAACAGGTGCAGGCCATGTTCAGCATCAAGCGCAACGACAGCGCCGGCGAGGTGCCGGGGTTGAGGTCGCTGGCGATGGCGATTTTTACGCCGTGCTTGCGCAGGGCTTCCATCGGCGGCAATTGAGTTTCGCGCAGGAAGTAAAAGGCGCCAGGCAGCAATACTGCGACGGTGCCGGATGCGGCCATGGCGATGGCGTCTTCTTCGGTCATGAACTCCAGGTGATCGGCGGACAGTGCGTGATAACGCGCCGCCAGGCTGGAACCGTGCAAGGACGACAACTGCTCGGCGTGCAGCTTCACCGGCAACCCGAGTTTCTTGGCAGTGATGAATACGCGCTCAACCTGCGCCGGGGAAAACCCCAGGTATTCGCAAAACGCATCCACGGCGTCGACCAGCCCTTCGGCGGCCAGGGCCGGGAGCATTTCAGCGCAGATGTGCTCGATGTAGTCGTCGGCGCGATCCACATACTCAGGTGGCAAGGCGTGAGCGGCCAGGCAGGTGCTGCGCACGCTGATTGGCAGTTCGGCGCCGAGGCGACGGGCAACCCGCAGCATCTTGCGTTCGTTGGTCAGGTCGAGACCGTAACCGGATTTGATTTCGATGCTGGTGACGCCGTCGCGCATTAGACTTTTCAGGCGCTTGGCGGCGCTGGCGAACAACTCATCTTCGCTCGCGGCACGGGTGGCGCGCACGGTGCTGGCGATGCCGCCACCGCTTGCGGCGATTTGCGCGTAGCTGACGCCTTGCAGGCGCTGCTCGAATTCGCCGCTGCGGTTCCCGCCGAACACCGTGTGGGTGTGGCAGTCGATCAGGCCCGGCGTTACCCAGGCCCCGTTCAGATCATTGACCGCCGGGTATTCGCCGGACGGCAGTTCACTGCGCGGGCCGACCCACTCAATGTGCGCACCGGACGTCACAATGGCCGCGTCCTCGATGACCGAGTAGACGCCTTGCGCCATGGTTGCGACGTGGCAGTGTTGCCAGAGAGTTTTCATCCGTGGCCTCCGTTAGGTTATCGATGAGAAAAAGAAGGTTCCTGCTCCACCGGTACCGCCTTCCCTGCCGCCGGTTTCACCCACGTCAGGTAGGCCAGCACCAGCAATACAATCCAGACCACGCCGACGATCAAAGCCGCCTGGGTGTCCGGGAAATAGCCCAGCACGCCGAAAATGAAGAGCATGAAGGCAATCGCTGCCATTGGCGCATAGGGCCAGAACGGCACCGGGAATTTCAATTGCGCGACCTGCTCGGCACTCATGGAGCGACGCATGGCCACCTGGGTGACCAGAATCATTATCCAGACCCACACCGTGGCGAAGGTCGCGATGGAGGCGATCAGCAGAAACACGTTTTCCGGAATCAGGTAATTCAGCAACACGCCCAGCAGCAATGCACTGCTCATTACCACGACAGTCAGCCACGGCACGCCGTTGCGAGACAAACGGGCGAAGCCTTTCGGTGCATGTCCCTGCTGAGCCAGGCCATACATCATGCGGCCTGCGCCGAAGATGTCACTGTTGATGGCCGACACTGCCGCCGAGATCACCACGATATTGAGGATGGTCGCCGCCGAACTGATTCCCAGGTTGTCAAAAATCTGCACGAACGGGCTGCCTTGGCTGCCGATTTGCTGCCACGGGAAGATCGACATCAGCACCAGCATCGTCAGCACGTAGAACAGCAGGATACGCATCGGTACAGCGTTGATCGCCCGGGGCAGCACGTGCTGCGGATCCTTGGCTTCACCGGCCGTAACGCCGATGATTTCAATGCCACCAAAGGCAAACATCACCACCGCAAACGAAGCGATCAGACCACCCATACCATTGGGCATGAAGCCGCCCTGGGTCCAGAGGTTGCTGATATCGGTTGCTTGAGCACCGGGGGCGCTGCTGATACCAAATATCATGATGCCGAAGCCGCCAAGAATCATCGCAACGATGGCTGCGACTTTGAGCAGCGACAACCAGAACTCCATTTCACCGAAGACTTTGACGTTGCACAGGTTCAAGCCGCCCACCACCGAAACGATGCCCAGCACCCAGATCCAGCGGGAAACTTCCGGAAACCAGAAGCCCATGTAAATGCCGAACGCGGTCACATCGGCCATACCGACGATGACCATTTCAAAGGCATAGGTCCAGCCGAGGATAAAGCCCGCCATCGGTCCCAGATAAGTGCTGGCGTACTGGCCGAATGAGCCGGCCACCGGGTTGTGCACGGCCATCTCGCCGAGGGCGCGCATGACCATAAATACCGCTGCGCCGCCGATCAGGTAAGCGAGCAGGACCGCAGGGCCGGCCATTTGAATGGCCGAGGCAGAACCGTAAAACAGCCCGGTGCCGATCGCCGACCCCAGTGCCATGAAGCGAATATGTCGGGCAGAGAGCCCGCGTTTGAGGCCTTTTGATTGCGCTTGCATTGCTCGCCCTTAATTATTTTTATCGACGCAAAATCGATTCGCTGGCAAGCCAGCTCCTACGGGTTTTTTTACACGACCCACCGTAGGAGCGAGGCTTGCCCGCGAAAAGGACATTACAGGCTAGGCAGCAACTTCGCCGTGACCAGCTCGTTCAGGCAACGCGATGCCAGCAATTCAGTCGCCGCGTTGATGTCCGGGGCGAAGAAACGGTCCTTCTCATAGAATGGCACTTCTTTACGCAGAATCGCCCGAGCCTGTTCCAGCTTCGGCGAGGTCTTCAGACCATTGCGCAAGTCCAGACCCTGAGCCGCGGCCAGCCATTCCACCGCGAGAATGCCACGGGTGTTTTCGGCCATTTCCCACAGACGCTTGCCGGCAGCCGGAGCCATGGACACGTGGTCTTCCTGGTTGGCGGAAGTCGGCAGGCTGTCTACCGAATGCGGATGGGACAACGCCTTGTTCTCGCTAGCCAGAGCGGCAGCAGTCACCTGAGCGATCATGAAGCCGGAGTTCACACCGCCATTGGCCACCAGGAACGGCGGCAGTTGCGACATGTGCTTGTCCATCATCAGCGAGATGCGGCGTTCGCTCAGCGAGCCGATTTCAGCGATGGCCAATGCCATGTTGTCGGCGGCCATCGCCACAGGCTCGGCGTGGAAGTTACCACCGGAAATCACGTCGCCTTCAGCCGCGAATACCAGCGGGTTGTCGGAAACGGCGTTGGCTTCAACAGCCAGTACTTCGGCAGCCTGGCGGAACTGGGTCAGGCAGGCGCCCATGACTTGCGGCTGGCAGCGCAGGGAGTATGGGTCCTGAACCTTTTCGCAGTTTTCGTGGGAGTCGGAGACTTCACTGCGCTCACCCAGCAAATCGCGGTAAGCGGCGGCGGCGTCGATCTGGCCTTTCTGGCCACGGGCAGCATGGATGCGTGCGTCGAACGGCGAGCGCGAGCCGAGTACTGCTTCGACAGTCAGACCGCCCAAGGACAGGGCACCGGCGAACAGATCCTCACCTTCGAACAGACCGCGCAGGGCGAAAGCGGTGGACACCTGGGTGCCGTTTAGCAGCGCCAGGCCTTCTTTCGCAGCCAGGGTCAGCGGGGTCAGGCCAGCGATTTTCAGCGCTTCGGTGGCTTCCATCCACTCGCCCTTGTAGCGGGCCTTGCCTTCGCCCAGCAGCACCAGCGACATGTGCGCCAAAGGCGCCAGGTCACCGGAGGCACCTACCGAACCTTTCAGTGGAATGTGCGGGTAAACCTCGGCGTTGATCAGGGCGATCAGCGCGTCGATGACCACGCGACGAATACCGGAGAAACCACGGCTCAGGCTGTTGACCTTGAGCACCATGATCAGGCGCACCAGCTCGTCGCTGATCGGCTGGCCGACACCGGCGGCGTGCGACAGCACCAGCGAGCGCTGCAGGTTTTCCAGGTCTTCGCTGGCGATGCGGGTCGAGGCCAGCAGGCCGAAACCGGTGTTGATGCCGTACGCGGTGCGGTTTTCGGCGAGGATCTGTTCCACGCAGGCGACACTGGCTTCGATCTGCGCCGCAGCGCTGTGATCGAGTGTGATTTTGACTGGCTGCTGATAGACATCACGCAGTTGGGCAAGGCTCAGTTGGCCGGGAATCAGGTTTAGCGTAGTCATTTTGTGCTCCTTTTAAGAGTTACTGTTAACTAACCAGACGCTCCGGAGATGTCCGTTGTCCGTCGCGGCTGCCTTTTGGGGAGCCGCGCCTTGGCACGCTGGTTTTGTTTGGAAATCAGTTCAAATTCGGCAAAGCTTTTAGAAGCAAAATCGGGTCTTTCAAAACCCCGGCAGCCGCGGCGATATCCGGTGCCAGCCAGCGATCCTGATCGTAGGCAGGAACACGTTCGCGAAGCAGACGCCAAGCGGCATCGGTGCCAGCACCGAAACGTTGGTCCTTGAGGAACTCGAACGCCTGGGCCGCCAACAGATACTCGATGGCGAGGATCTGCGTGCAGTTTTCCAGCGCGCGATGCAGCTTCAACGCGGCGGTGGTGCCCATGCTCAGATGGTCTTCCTGCAAGCCCGAGGTAACGTAGTTATCGAGCACCGCCGGTTGCGCCAGCTGACGGTTTTCCGCGCACAGGGAAGCTGCGACGTATTGCACGATCATCATCCCGGAATTCACCCCCGGATTGGCCACCAGAAACGCCGGCAGACCGCTGACGTGCGGGTTGATCAAACGGTCCAGACGTCGCTCGGCGATGGAGCCGATTTCCGCCATGGCAATGGCCAGCAGGTCCGCCGCCAGGGCCACCGACTGGCCGTGCGGGTTGGCCTGGGACATGACGCGGAAGTTGTCCGGCGTACCCAGCAACAACGGGTTATCCGTGCAGCCGTTGAGTTCAATTTCGATTTGTTTGATCGCGTGTTGAAGCTGATCGCGAGCGGCGCCGTGAACCTGCGGAATCGAACGAATGCTCAGCGCGTCCTGGGTGCGAATGCCTTTGCTCTGCGCGATCACTTCACTGCCATCGAGCAGCGCCCGCAAGTTGATCCCGACCTGTTGCATACCCGGATGCGGTTTGAGCGCGATGATCTCGGCATCGAACGCGGCGATCTGGCCACGCTGGGCCTCGAAACTCATGGCGCTGATCACGTCGGCCCACTGCAACAGGCGCGTGGCGTCGGCAATCGCCAGACAGCTGAGGCCGCTCATGCATGGCGTGCCATTGACCAGGCACAGACCATCCTTGGCGCCGAGTTGAACCGGTTGCAGGCCTTCTTCTGCCAGCGCCTGTTGCGCGGAAACGATTTGCCCGCGATAAACGACGTTGCCGACGCCCAGCAGCGCGATGCCAATGTGGGCCATATGGGTCAGGTAACCGACCGAACCCTGAGATGGCACCTGTGGGGTGATGCCACGGTTCAGCAGCGCCAGCAGCGCTTCGACCACTTGGCGATGAATGCCGGACTTGCCTTGGGAGTAATTGCGGATGGCCGCGCACATGATCGCGCGGGTCTGCTCGTCGGTCAGCGGTGCGCCAACGCCACAGGCATGACTGAGTAGGGTATTGCGCGACAGTTGGCTGAGCTGTTCGTCTTTGAGCGAGACGTTGGACAACCCGCCCAGGCCGGTGTTGACGCCATAGGCGCGTTCGCCGCTGGTAACGATGCGCTGGACGATCGCCTGCGCATTATCGATACGTGCCCAGACCTGCGCCGACAGCTCGAGCTGTGCGCCATGACGGGCTACCGCAACCACATCCTGCCAACGCAACGGGGCATCGGCGATAACGATTTTTTCAGCCTGGGACATCATTGACCTCATACCTGAATATTGATGCAGCTTCACTGACGCCTTCGCGGGCAAGCCTCGCTCCTACAGGGATTGCGTCAACCTTGTAGGAGCTGGCTTGCCAGCGAAGAGGCCGGCACTAACGCCGCAAACCTCTTAAACCACCGCCGCCCGCCGCTGCACGAACCGGTCGACATACTCATCGGCCGGCGAATGCAGGATCTCTCTCGGCGTGCCGACCTGAATCAGGCGGCCGTCCTTGAGGATCGCGATGCGGTTGCCGATGCGCACAGCCTCGTCGAGGTCGTGGGTGATGAAGACGATGGTCTTGTGCAGGGTCTTTTGCAGTTCCAGCAACTGGTCCTGCATCTCGGCGCGGATCAGCGGGTCGAGGGCACTGAAGGCTTCGTCCATCAGGATGATGTCGGTGTCCGCCGCCAGTGCACGGGCCAGGCCCACACGCTGACGCATACCGCCCGAGAGCTGGTGCGGGTATTTGTTTTCGTAGCCCTTGAGGCCCACGGTGTTGATCCAGTGCAGCGCGCGTTCGGCGCACATGGCTTTGCTCTCGCCGCGGATTTTCAGGCCGTAGGCGACGTTGTCCAGCACGCTCTTGTGCGGCAGCAGACCGAAGCTCTGGAATACCATGCTGATCTTGCGTCGGCGAAATTCGCGCAGGGCTTCCATGTCGTATTGCAGGATGTCCACGCCGTCCACCAGGATTGCACCGCTGGTCGGGTCGATCAGGCGATTGAAGTGACGCACCAGTGTGGATTTTCCGGAACCGGACAGCCCCATGATCACGAAAATTTCACCGCTACCGATGCTCAACGACAGGTCGTTCACGCCAACCACGCAGCCGGTCTCGGCCAGCACCTGATCCTTGGTCTTGCCTTGGCCGATCATGGCCAGCGCATCCTTGGAGCGGTTGCCGAAAATCTTGAAGACGTTTTTGACTTCGATCTTGCTCACGGTTGCGTTGTTCATTTGCTCACCTCATGCCGTGCCCGACCGTACGCCTGTGTAATGCGGTCGATAACCACTGCCAGAATCACGATCGCCAGACCGGCTTCCAGGCCGCGTCCGACGTTGAGGGTCTGAATGCCCACCAGCACGTCTTCGCCCAGGCCACGGGCACCGATCATCGAGGCGATTACCACCATCGACAGAGCCATCATGGTGGTCTGGTTGATCCCGGCCATGATGCTCGGCAGGGCCAGCGGCAGTTGCACACCGAACAGTTGCTGCCAGCGGTTGGCGCCGAAGGCGTTAATTGCTTCCATTACCTCACCGTCAACCTGTCGGATGCCCAGATCGGTCAGGCGGATCAGCGGTGGTGCGGCGTAGATTACGGTGGCGAAAATCGCCGGAACCTTGCCCAGACCGAACAACATCAGCACCGGGATCAGGTACACGAAGCTCGGCATGGTCTGCATGATGTCCAGCAACGGCATCAGCACCGAACGCAGGCGATTGCTTCGCGCCGACAGAATGCCCAGCGGAATGCCGATCAATACCGAGATGATTGTCGCCACCATCATCAGCGCGAGGGTTTGCATCAGCTTGTCCCACAGGCCGACCGCGCCCACCAGGAACAGCAAACCGACGATCACGGCGGTGGTTACGACTTTACGGGTCGCGTGCCAGGCCACGCCAGCCACGATGGCCAACATCAGCCACCAGGGCGCCGCGCGAAGCAGGCCTTCGAGATTGACGATGGCCCACAACAGGGTGTCAGAAATGTGCCGGAACACGTCGCCGTAGTTGGTGACCAGCGAATCGACCCAACCGTTGACCCAGTCGGCGATAGAAAAGGTAAAGCTTTCGGGAAACATAAGAGACTCTCAATCAAGGGGTTGCGATCAAGCATCCGACTGCCGTTCACGGCAGCCGGAGACGCCCAACCTACAAGGCCGCGTCGATCTTCTTGGCTGCGTCTTCGCTCACCCATGCGTGCCAGACTTCAGGATGTTCCTTCAGGAAGATCTTCGCCAGTTTTGGCGACTCGATCCGCTCCTTGGTCATGCGACCCAGGTTCTGGTTCAGCAGGTCGATAGGCAGGTTGACCTTTTCCAGCACGGCCACCAGTTCCGGAGCTTCTTCGTGGAACGTCTTGGACAGGCCAACCTTGATGGTCACGCGCTTGTCCACGCCTGGTTTTTCTTCGAGTTTGACCAAGTCAACCTGGCCCATCAGCGGGGTTGGCGACCAGTAGTAGAACAGGATCGGCTCGCCACGCTTGTAGCTCGACAGCACGGCGGCATCCAGCGCCGGGCCGGTGCCTGGGCGGAAGTTGGTGTAAGTGCTTTCCAGGCCGTAGCTTTTCAGCATTTCGCTGTTGTCGAGTTCACAGGTCCAGCCGGCCGGGCAGTTGTAGAAACGGCCCTTGGATGGCTCTTCCTGGTCCTTGAAAATGGCCGAGTATTTCGCCAGGTCGGCGATGTTTTTCAGGTCCGGTGCCTTGGCTTCCAGCTTACGCTTGGCATCGCCTTCGATCACGTAACGCGGCACGTACCAGCCTTCGATCGCCCCCACGACCGGAGCGCCGACACCGACAACCTTGCCGGCCTTCTCAGCCTTGTTCCAGACCTCGCTGCGGCCGACCCACTCTTCGGCAAACACCTGGATGTCGTTGCTGCTCAGGGCGTTTTCCATGGTGATGGAGTTGCCCGGCAGGCTATCGGTCTTGCAGTCGTAGCCTTTTTCCAACACGACTTGCAGAACGTCGGTCAGCAGCATGGCGCTTTCCCAGTTCAGGCCGGCGAATTTCACCGGTTTGCCCGACTCGCACCAACCCGCCGCCTGAGTGGCGCCGGCGCTGGCCAGCAGGCCCATGGAAAGCAAAGTGGTCAGCAGGGTCTTGTTCGATTTCATTGTGTGACGCTCCTAATCATGAATTGGCTTACGGCAGTTCAAGAGGCATCCAGCCCTGTCCACGTCCAATCAGGCCTGCGCTGCAGCGCGACCCACACTTAGCTTTTGTTCGGTGACCGCGTCCTGCTCGACCGGCAGGATCAAACGATCGGGTACTGCGCCATGCCATTTTTTCGCGCACAGGTAATACAGGGCCGCGGGAAGCACCAGACCGATGATCCAGGAAATATCCACATCACCCAGAGCAGCCACCAGCGGACCGGTATAGAACTTGGTGGAAATGAACGGCAGCTGCACCAGCACACCGAACACATAGATGCTGATACCGAGGATGTTCCAGCGGCCGTAGCGACCGTTCGGATCAGCCAGCGCCGGCACGTCATAGCGCTCGCGGGTGATGCAGTAGTAGTCCACCAGGTTGATCGCGCTCCATGGCGTAAAGAACGCCAGCAGGAACAGGATGAAGGACTTGAACGCACCGAGGAACGAGTGCTGACCGAGCAACGCCATCAGGGTCGCAGCACCGACGATAACCAGCACGAACACCAGACGCTGCAAGCGCGTTACTTTCAGGTCACCACGGAAACCGCTGATGACGGTCGCGATGCACATGAAGCTGCCGTAGGAGTTCAGCGTGGAGATGGTGACCTTGCCGAACGCGATGCTGAAGTACAGCAGCGCCGCGGTGGCACCGGTACCGCCCAAACCAACGATATAGGCCACTTCGTGGCCCGCGAATTGCCCATTGGACGAGGCAGCGGCAAACACGCCGAGGATCATCGCCACTTGTGCGCCAATGACCGAACCTGCGCCAGCGGCGAAAAAGGTTTTCACCGAGGACGTCTTGCTCGGCAGGTAGCGTGAATAGTCAGCCACGTAAGGGCCGAAAGCGATCTGCCAGGACGCCGCGAGCGACACCGCAAGCAGGAAGCTGCTCCAGCTGAAGTGGCGGATTTCCAGCAGTGCGCCAACGTCAGTCTGGCTCATCAGACGGCTGAACAGGAAAACAAAGGCAATTACACCAATGACACTGGCAACACGACCAATCCAATGGATCACCCGATAACCGAGCACCGTGACCAGCACGATGACACTAGCGAAGGCGAGGATACCAACGGTGTCACTGACGCCAAACAACTGGCCCAGCGCCTGGCCGGACAGCACGGTACCCGTGGCGGTGAAGCCGAGGTACATCAAGCAGACCAGCACAATCGGGATGGCCGCGCCATAAACGCCGAACTGCACGCGGCTGGAGATCATCTGTGGCAGGCCAAGCTTGGGTCCTTGCGCGGCATGCAGCGCCATGACGCCACCGCCGAGCAGTTGCCCGATCAACAGGCCGATCAACGACCAGAACACATCACCGCCGAGCACCACGGCCAGGGCCCCGGTGACAATCGCGGTGATTTGCAGGTTGGCACCCATCCATAGGGTGAACTGGCTAAACAGACGACCGTGTCTTTCCGCTTCCGGGATGTAGTCGATCGAGCGCTTCTCGATCAACGGTTTACTGCCTGCACGATCGCTGTTAACAGCCATGGTTCAACCTCTGTGGATTGTTATTTTGGGTTGGTGTAATCCCCTGTAGGAGCGAGGCTTGCCCGCGAACCGCGGTGTGTCAGAAATGACGCCTTCGCGGGCAAGCCTCGCTCCTACAGGTTTTGCGTTAAGCCAAGGCCTGTTTTATTTACCGGTAATCATCGGCAGGTTCAGCCCTTGTTCCTTGGCGCAGTCAATCGCGATCTGGTAACCCGCATCGGCGTGACGCATAACGCCGGTCGCCGGGTCGTTGTGCAGGACGCGAGCGATACGCTCGGCCGCTTCGTCAGTACCGTCGCAGACAATCACCATGCCCGAATGCTGGGAGAAGCCCATGCCGACGCCGCCACCGTGGTGCAGGGACACCCAGGTCGCGCCGCTCGCGGTGTTGAGCAGAGCGTTGAGCAGTGGCCAGTCGGACACGGCGTCGGAACCGTCCTGCATCGATTCGGTTTCACGGTTCGGGCTGGATACCGAACCGGAGTCCAGGTGGTCGCGACCGATGACGATTGGCGCGGACAATTCGCCGCTACGGACCATTTCGTTGAACGCCAGACCGAGCTTGGCGCGCAGACCCAGGCCAACCCAGCAGATACGTGCCGGCAGACCCTGGAAGCTGATGCGCTCGCGCGCCATGTCCAGCCAGTTGTGCAGGTGGGCGTCGTCCGGGATCAGTTCTTTGACCTTGGCGTCGGTTTTGTAGATGTCTTCAGCGTTGCCCGACAGTGCCGCCCAACGGAACGGGCCGATACCACGGCAGAACAGCGGACGGATGTAAGCCGGTACGAAGCCTGGGAAGTCGAATGCGTTTTCCACGCCTTCTTCTTGCGCCATCTGACGGATGTTGTTGCCGTAGTCGAAGGTCGGCACGCCCATTTTCTGGAAGTCGAGCATGGCTTTAACGTGTACAGCCATCGATTGCTTGGCGGCTTTGACCACAGCGGCTGGCTCGGTCTTGGCGCGAGCGCGGTACTCTTCCCAGGTCCAGCCGGCTGGCAGGTAGCCGTTGAGCGGGTCGTGGGCGCTGGTCTGGTCGGTGACCATGTCCGGACGCACACCACGACGGACCAGTTCCGGCAGGATTTCAGCAGCGTTACCGAGCAGGGCGATGGAAATCGCTTTGCCTTCTTTGGTGTATTTGGCGATACGTGCCAGGGCGTCTTCGAGGTCAGTAGCCTGCTCATCGACGTAGCGGCTGTTCAGACGGAAATCGATGCTGACCTGCTGGCATTCGATGTTCAGCGAGCAAGCGCCGGCCAGGGTGGCGGCCAGAGGCTGAGCACCGCCCATGCCGCCCAGACCAGCGGTCAGGACCCACTTGCCTGTCAGGTCATCGTTGTAGTGCTGGCGACCGGCTTCGACGAAGGTTTCGTAGGTGCCCTGGACGATGCCCTGGCTGCCGATGTAGATCCAGCTGCCGGCGGTCATCTGGCCGTACATGGCCAGGCCTTTGGCGTCGAGTTCGTTGAAGTGTTCCCAGTTCGCCCAGTGCGGCACCAGGTTGGAGTTGGCGATCAGCACGCGCGGGGCGTTGGTGTGGGTCTTGAACACGCCGACCGGCTTGCCGGATTGCACCAGCAGGGTCTCGTCATCGTTCAGGTTGGTCAGGCTTTCAACGATCTTGTCGTAGCATTCCCAGTTACGTGCAGCACGACCAATACCACCGTAAACCACCAGTTCTTTAGGGTTCTCGGCGACTTCCGGGTCGAGGTTGTTCATCAGCATGCGCAGCGGCGCTTCAGTCAGCCAGCTCTTTGCGGTCAGCTTGTTACCGCGGGCAGCGCGGATTTCAACGTTACGAAACTTAGTGGTTTTGTTGTCAGTCACGAAAAAGACTCCTCAGCGATCAATCCAAACCAACCCTGGCGGTGGGTAAGCCAGCCTGTGCGCATCGTTGCGCTACAAGCGAATCAGTGGACGTTGCGAGGAGTCTCGATCGACTCATACGCATACGTCTTTACTTGTACATACAAGCATATGCAATCAAGCGGCCAACTTGTTGGATGGGCATGCAAGAAAAATTCTGAAATAGCTGGAGAGCGCCTGAATCAAGGGTTCTGGCGTAGATGAAATTTTTCGAGGGGATTTTTTGAACGGTGGGGGGTGTTGTTACTTGAGCGTGGTTTTGCGCCACGCTGGGGCGTTCGGTAACAAAGTGGTGCGCGGAGGGAAACGATTTTCTTCTGTAGGAGCGAGCATGCTCGCGATGGTGGTGAACGATGACGCGAGAAACCAGATGCCAGCGGCGTCCTCTGGTTTTTCGCGAGCATGCTCGCTCCTACAGGAGGTAATGGAAAGGTTTTGGATCAGTGTGCTGTCAGTTCGATCACGCAGCAGGCGCCGTTGCTGGAGACTTCCAGCAGACCGGTGTTACCAACAAGTTGCAGACAATCATGGCGACCAAGCAGCGATGCATTGTTACCGACCTTCAGCTCAAGCGTATCGCTGACGCTGAATACCAGCACAGTCCCCGCCTCGCTGAAAAACCGCTGCTCGCCGCTCAGCCATTGCAGCCGTGCGCTGTAACGCTGCGGCGCGTAGATCAAGTTGAAATCGCGGATCGGCCCACCAAGTAGCGTGCAGGAAACCTGACTCTCACCGCTGAAGGCAAACGGATCGATGGGTAACAACGACCGCGTTACCCGGCCGTCGACCGACAGGGTCATGCCGTCGCCCTGCAGCACGGTAATTATCCGCTCGTAACCGGCAAAGGTAGAAAACCCGCCCGACTCGCCGATGTCGGCAATCGACAGCCGCCAGCCGAAACCATCCAGGCCAGTGCCGGCGTCACGGGTGATTTCTTCGGTGCTGCCACCACCGTTTTTCCACGGCATGCGCGGGTAATCTTTGGCGCGTAGAACCTTAACTTCACTGCTCATTTATGAAACCGACCTTCCAGACGATGACGGGAACCGGGGTGAATCAAACGAGCGGCCGTCACCGGCTGACGACCGGACCAGGTGCGGCGACGGATCAGCAGGCACGGCTCGCCCTTTTCAATCTGCAGCAACTTGCATTCGGACGGCTCGGCCAGAATCGCCTCGACCACGTGCTCGCCTTCAGTCAACGGCGCGACCTGGTTCAGGTAGGCGTAAGGCGTTTGCAGGGTGAAGTCCTGCTTGAGGTATTCCGGCGCCACCAGCGCGTTGACGAAACGATCTTCGATTTGCACCGGGATATCGTTTTCGAAATGCACGATCAGTGAGTGGAATACTTTCTGGCCTTCACGCATGTCCAGGGCCAGCGCACGCTCGGAACCTGCGGCCTCTTCTTCAAGGGTAATGACCTTGCAGGTGTGGCGATGACCACGGGAGGCGATTTCGTCGGCGATGTTGTGCACTTCAAACAGGGCGGACTGGCTTTTGGGCTCGGCGACGAATGTGCCGACGCCTTGCATGCGCACCAACAGACCGTCGGCGGTCATCTCGCGCAGGGCGCGGTTGATGGTCATGCGGCTGAAACCCAGCTGGCTGACCAGCTCGCTTTCCGACGGAACGCGGTAGTGCGGCGGCCAGTTTCCACTGTCGATTTGCTGGGTGATCATTTGTTTGACGCGAGCGTACAAGGGCGCCGGACTATCGCCCATGTTCGCGGCCAACGGAGAAACTGCAGGCGGAGTCGGCACGGTTAATCCTTGTTCGTTGAAGAGAGATTGCTAGCTTGCCGGAGTTTACCGGGCAGGCAAACGTCTGTATATGTATATACAAATAACACACGATGGGGTGCTGAACCATGTCCGCCTTCTTTGCCGAACGCGCGCTGCTGCCTAGTGGATGGGCCAACAATGTACGTCTAGAGGTCAGCGCCGATGGCGTCTTGACCCATATCCAGGCCGATTCCCATGCAGATGGTGCCGAACGGTTGCGCGGTCCGTTGTTACCGGGCATGCCGAATCTGCATTCCCACGCGTTCCAACGGGCCATGGCTGGGCTGGCCGAAGTGGCCGGTAATCCGAACGATAGTTTCTGGACCTGGCGCGATTTGATGTATCGCCTCGTCGGAAAAATCAGCCCGGAACAACTCGGGGTCATCGCCCGCCAGTTGTACATCGAAATGCTCAAGGCCGGTTACACCTCGGTAGCGGAATTTCACTACGTTCACCATGACACCAGCGGCCAACCGTATGCCGATCCAGCCGAACTGGCGCTGCGCATCAGCCAGGCGGCCAGTGCTGCCGGTATCGGCCTGACCCTGCTGCCGGTGCTCTACAGCCACTCAGGTTTCGGCGGCCAGACGCCGAATGATGGCCAGCGCCGCTTTATCAACAGCACCGAGAATTACCTGAAGCTGCAATCGCGCCTGCAACCTCTGCTGGCGCAGCAGAAGGCCCAGTCGCTGGGTCTGTGTTTCCACTCGCTACGCGCGGTTACACCACGGCAGATCAGTGAAGTATTGGCGGCCAGCGACAAGCAATGCCCTGTGCATATCCACATCGCCGAACAGCAGAAGGAAGTCGACGACTGCCTGACCTGGAGCGGCCGCCGTCCGCTGCAATGGCTGTACGAAAACACTGAAGTCGACCAGCGCTGGTGCCTGGTCCACGCCACCCATGCCAATCCGGAAGAAGTTACGTTGATGGCCAAGAGTCGCGCCATCGCCGGCCTTTGCCTGACCACCGAAGCCAACCTCGGCGACGGGATTTTCCCGGCTGTGGATTTTCTCGCCCAGGGCGGACGCATGGGCATCGGCTCCGACAGCCATGTGTCATTGAGCGTGGTCGAAGAATTGCGCTGGCTGGAATATGGTCAGCGTCTGCGCGATCAGCGACGTAACCGTTTGTACGGGGCGGATCAACCGATGGTCGGCCGCACGTTGTTCGATGCCGCGCTGGATGGTGGCGCGCAGGCGCTGGGGCAGCCGATTGGGGCGCTGGAAGTGGGCAAACGTGCTGACTGGCTGGTGCTGGATGGTAATGATCCATATCTGGCGACTGCCAGTGGTGACGGGATTCTGAATCGTTGGTTGTTTGCCGGTGGGGACCGTCAGGTGCGGGATGTACTGGTCAATGGCCAGTGGGTTGTGCGTGATGGGCGGCATGCCGCAGAAGAGGAAAGTAACCGAGCGTTCACCCAAGTCCTGCGCGATCTCCTGGGCTGACACTTGACCTGATCGTTCCCACGCTCTGCGTGGGAATGCCTCAATGGACGCTCTGCGTCCGCTGTTGGGACGCAGAGCGTCCCGGGCTGCGTTCCCACGCAGAGCGTGGGAACGATCAGTACCGCAATGGTCAGTTGGAGGTCTTGGCCATCTGCGTATCCGACGCCCGCCAGATCAGCCGCGTGGTGTCGTAACCCTGCTGACGCGCCTTGCTCAGCAATTCTTCACGCACGACACCGTTGACAGTCGGGGTGCGCGACAGCAGCCACAGGTAACGACGGCTCGGGTCGCCGACGATGGCAGTCTTGTAGTCGTCGCTTACAAATAACACCCAGTATTCGCCTTTCGCCGTACCCGGTATCAGCCGGGAGAACCAGGTATCGAACTCGACCCACAATTTATCGGACTTGCCCGGTACCTGTGGATAAGCCGTACCCTTGACCTCTTCCCACTCCCATTGCGCAGTCAGACAGCGGTTGAGCACAGCTACATTGCCGTCAGGCTTGAGGGTGTAGTGGGCTTCCGATTGCGCGCAGTCGCGCTGGAAGTACATCGGTAGACGGGCCAACTCGTACCAGGTGCCCTGGTAGCGCTTGAGGTTGACGCTGTTGACGGTCTTGGGCGCCAACGGATCCTGGCCAGAAGTGGCGCAGCCGGCCAATACCAGGCCGGCAAAAAGCATCATCAATAACCGCTTCATTGTTTTTCTCCCGTGGGCGCGTAGCCCCGGATTACTTCAGGCCTTGGCCGGAAAACATCAGCACTTTGTCACCGGCATACTGCACGCTGATAAAGCTGTTCTTGTCGCCCCAAGTGCAACTGGACATGCCGAGCGCGCCTGAACAATCGGCCGGTTTGCCCAACAAGGTTTCAACCTCGGTCTTGGTCATACCGGAAGAGAGTTTCGAGTAATTTTCCTGATTGACCTTGCTGCATGCAGCCAACAACACGCAGAACGAAAGCAGGGCGATGGATCGCAGCGACATGGTGTAACTCCGGGGGCGAAGGGATCGGCATGGCTGCCGAGCAGAACCTTAGAAGAGAAAACCCCTCTCTGGTTCCCTCGCCCGACGCCTATTTATGGGGCCGCTCGTCTGCCTTCTGCCAGGGAATCAATTACTTTGTGCAGCTATCGAGCATTTCGTCGGTTTTATTGAAAAGCGCCTAATCTTTGGCGCCGCCCGGTCGACATATATGGCAGTGCGATGCCCATGGTTGCGGCACTTGCCCCCTTCGTCGACAAGCCTTTGCGTGGTAGCTCATTTTATGACCAGAAACATGAAGTTCAGCCACAAAATTCTGTTGGCTGCAGCCCTCGTGGTGGCCGTTGCATTCGCCTGTTTCATCCTGTTCAACGACTATCGCCAGCGTCAGACGTTGCGCAGCAGTACCGAGGCTTCAATGCAGGAGCTCGGCAGCCTGACCACCAGCAACATCCAGACCTGGCTGGAGAGCCGCATCCAGCTGCTGCAATCGCTGTCCCAGCAAATTGCCGTGGACGGCAGCGCCTTGGCAAATCTGAAGCGCGCCATCGACCTGCCCGCCTATACCGGTAACTTCCAGCTCAGTTACTTCGGCGGCAGCGATGGCGTGATGTTCTCGGTCCCGGCGGGCAACCGCGCGGCGGACTACGACCCACGCGCCCGCGGCTGGTACAAAGCGGCCAACAGCGCACAGCAGACCATCGTCACTGAACCGTACATCGCAGCGTCTTCGGGCAAACTGGTGATTACCGTGGCAACGCCGGTGCAGCGCCAGGGCCAAATGATCGGCGTCGCCGGCGCCGACATCGATCTGTCCAGCGTCAGCGCGATCATCAACTCGCTGAACTTCGGTGGACACGGCCACGCGTTCATCGTCGGCGCCGACGGCAAAATCCTGATCCACCCGGATAGCAAACTGGTGCTCAAGAACCTGTCCGACGCCTACCCGAGCGACACACCGAAAGTCAGCCCAGGTATGAAAGAAGTCGAGATCGACGGCAAGCGCCAGTTCATCTCCTTCACCCACGTCAACGGTGTGCCGTCGGCGGATTGGTATGTGGCGCTGGTGCTCGACCAGGACACCGCCTTTTCGATGCTCAGCGAATTTCGCACCTCGGCGATTATTGCCATGGTGATCGCGGTGGTGATCATCATCGCGTTGCTGGGTATGCTGATCAGCTTCCTGATGCAGCCATTGCTGACCATGGGCCGTGCCATGCACGACATCGCCGAAGGTGAAGGTGACCTGACCAAACGCCTGACCATTCACGGTCATGACGAATTCGGCGCGCTGGGCCTGTCGTTCAACCGTTTCGTCGAGCGTATTCACACCTCGATCCGCGAAGTATCCTCGGCCACCGGCCAGGTCAATGAAGTGGCGCTGCGTGTAGTGGCGGCCTCCAACTCGTCGATGTTCAACTCCGATCAGCAAGCCTCGCGCACCAGCAGCGTTGCCGCGGCGATCAACCAGCTCGGCGCCGCCGCCCAGGAAATCGCCCAGAACGCCGCCCTCGCCTCCCAGCATTCGAGCGATGCCCGCAGCTTGGCCGAAGAAGGCCAGCAGGTTGTGGATAAAACCATCTCGGCGATGCATCAGCTGTCAGCAAAGATCAGTGATTCGTGTGGCAACATCGAGACGCTAAACAGCAACACCGTCAACATCGGGCAGATTCTGGAAGTGATCACCAGCATCTCCCAGCAGACCAACCTGCTGGCCCTTAACGCCGCCATCGAAGCAGCGCGCGCCGGTGAAGCCGGACGTGGTTTTGCGGTGGTTGCCGATGAAGTGCGCAACCTCGCCCATCGCACCCAGGATTCGGCGCAGCAAGTGCAGAAGATGATCGAAGAGCTGCAAGTCGGTGCCCGCGAAGCGGTGAGCATCATGACCGACAGCCAGCGCCAGAGCGAAAGCAGTGTCGGCATCGCCAACCAGGCTGGAGAACGCCTGGGCAGCGTGACCCAGCGCATCGGCGAAATCGACGGCATGAACCAATCCGTGGCAACGGCGACGGAAGAACAGACCGCCGTGGTGGAATCGATCAACGTCGACATTACCGAGATCAATACGCTGAACCAGGAAGGTGTGGAGAACCTGCAGTCGACCTTGCGCGCGTGTGCAGACCTTGAGCAGCAGGCGGCGCGGTTGAAGCAGTTGGTGGGTAGTTTCAGGATCTAGCGTCTGCACTGGCCCCTTCGCGGGCAAGCCTCGCTCCTACAGATTTTGCGCAACGCCTTAATCCTGTAGGAGCGAGGCTTGCCCGCGAAGACGGCAGCAGCCGCACTGAAGAATTAAAACCTTGAACCCGGCCTCGAGAGAAACTCCAGCTCCTGCGCCGTAGACTCCCTTCCCAACACCGCATTGCGATGCGGAAACCGTCCAAATTGCGCGATCACTTTCTGATGCTTCTCGGCATAGTTCAGATAGTCGGCAAACAACGCCTGATCAGACTCCGGTTGTTGCGCGAGCAGTTCGATGTGGCGCGAGACACCCTCGTTCTGCAGCGCAAGGTTTTCGCAGTGTTCGAACACAAGGTAGATGAATACCCGCTGAATCGGTGGCAACTGCCCATCGAAATCCGCAGCAATGCCCTGCGCCACCAGCACCTGAGCCCTGATGTCACCTGAATAAGCTTGGGGAGAGTCGCGAAAGATCATTCGCGGCAGTTGGTCGAGCAACAGCACCAGAGCCAGCCAACCTTCGGGGCGTTGCGCCCACTCGGTCAATCCGCCGGCCAGTGCCTGCTCGACCTGGGCCCCGAAACGCTTGCGCGCTTCGAGGTCCTGGCTGTCACGCTTGCCGAACCACAACTTGCCCTTCTGCGCCGCCACTTCGTTCGGTGATTCGGAGTGTCCGAACCACCATTCGAGCAACGGCTGCCAGGGCGCGTTCATGGCTTACTCCTTGTGGTAAGCCGTGGCGCGTGCGACTTCTTCTTTCGAGCCGAGGAACACCGCTACACGCTGGTGCAGGCCTTCAGGCTGGATGTCGAGGATGCGCTGGTGGCCGTCCGTGGAGGCACCGCCCGCTTGTTCCACGAGGAACGACATCGGGTTGGCTTCGTACATCAGGCGCAGCTTGCCTGGCTTCGACGGCTCGCGGCTGTCGCGTGGGTACATGAACAGGCCGCCACGGGTCAGGATACGGTGTACGTCCGCGACCATCGCGGCGACCCAACGCATGTTGTAGTTCTTTTTCAGCGGGCCTTCTTCGCCAGCCAGCAATTCGTCGACGTAGCGTTGCACTGGAGCTTCCCAGTGACGCTGGTTGGACATATTAATGGCGAATTCCTGGGTGGATTCAGGAATGGTGATGTTTTCGTGGGTCAGGACGAAGCTGCCCATTTCACGGTCCAGGGTGAAGCCTTTGACGCCGTCGCCCAGGGTCAGCACCAGCATGGTTTGAGGGCCGTAGATGGCGTAACCGGCGGCTACCTGCTGGGTGCCTGGCTGCAGGAAAGCTTTTTCATTCAAGGCTTCGTTCTGGCTCAGGTATTCGCTCGGGCAACGCAGCACCGAGAAGATAGTACCGACCGGAGCGTTGATATCGATGTTCGACGAACCGTCCAGTGGATCGAATACCAGCAGGTAGGCGCCTTTCGGGTATTTGCCCGGGATCTGGTAGGCGTTGTCCATTTCTTCGGACGCCATGCCGGCCAGGTGACCGCCCCACTCGTTGGCTTCGAGCAGGATTTCGTTGGAGATCACGTCCAGCTTCTTCTGCACTTCGCCTTGGACGTTTTCAGTGCCCATGCTGCCCAGAACACCGCCCAGGGCGCCTTTGGAAACGGCGTGGCTGATCTCCTTGCAAGCACGCGCCACCACTTCGATCAGGAAGCGCAGATCGGCAGGAGTGTTGTTGCTACGGGTCTGCTCAATCAAATAGCGACTCAAGGTAACGCGGGACATGGAAGGCTCCGGAGGAATGGGGGGGCTTAAAAACCCGCGCAGTTTAACGCGAGTCGGGGCGCATTTCCTCCTATCAGACGTGATCGGCTGAAGAGAGTTCATGCGCGGGGATTAGCGTAGTTCGAATTGGGCAAGGTTTGGTGGCCGTTTGGGGATTTTTGGTGACTGTAAGGACGCCTTCGCGGGCAAGCCTCGCTCCTACAGGTCACGTACAACCTGTAGGAGCGAGGCTTGCCCGCGAACTGGTGCGCAGCACCAGCCATTCTCAGGAGTTGGCCGGCGGCTTGCGAAGCAGACTGAACGCCATCGCGGCCAGAAACAGCACGCTGAGCAACAACACCGTCCACAGGCCAAATTTCTTCCAGTCTGTCCCGACCGGAGCCGACACTGTCGAGGGAGGCGCAGCCACCACAGTCCCGCCACCGACCGAAGCCCTGCCCAACGTCACCAGTTTCGCCGCGCTGTAATCTGGAATCAGCGTCGCCAACGGCAGGTTCGCCGCCTTGGCCGTCGCACTGCCCAACGCCAGCGTGTATGGCCCGGGGCCGCGTGCCAGAAACACCAATTGCGTGGCGCGCACGGCATATTTCAACGTTGGCGCCTGAGTCCCCAAGCCACCGCCACGCTCGTCCACGGTCAGTTTCAACTGCTGTACGGTTTGCCCCGACAACTGCAATTCGTTCTGCACCACATCCTGGCCACTTTGGGTCAGGCGATACAGCAAACCACCGCTCAGCGGCTGCCAAGGCAGACTACTTTCCCGGCGACCGGACAAGGTCACTGGCGCCAGACTGTTGGGCTGATCCAACGCGACCTGCACGCGCTCGACGTTCAGCCCCATCGGCAATTGCCAGGTGTACTCACCTGCCTTCACGGTATTGCCCGCCAACGCTTGCGACCAGACCAGCGGCAACGACAGGCTGCGGGGGCCAGTGCTTTGCAGTTGTGCTGAAGTCAGGATCGGCGCCGATTGCGGCGTGTTCCACAGCAATCGCAGATATCGCGCCGACTGCCCGGGCAGCCCGACTTCATGTTGTTCGACCCGTTCATCGGCAAAGGCCAACCGCGCCACCTGCCCTTCGCCCCAGAACTGCCAATGCTGCAAATCGTCGCTGGCTTCGATACTGAACCGCTGGAAACCATCGCGCTCACTGGTCCAGTCGAGAACCAACTGCTGTAACGGTGCCTTGATGCCGCTGGCGTCGAGTAGCCAGCCACGCAACTCTTCTTCGCCCGCTTCCAGCTGGGTGGAGGGCTGCACTTCGACCAGCGCGCCGTTGGCGCTTGATTGCACACGCACGCTCGGTGTGCGTTCGGTAGCGTCTGCCGAGTTATATAGCGGGAACCATTTGACGTCGGTCAGGTTGCGGTTTTCGTCGGTCTGTGCGGTTACCCGCGCCAGGCGTAGGCCTGCACATCGCCGACAGCATTGAACACGCGCACATCGCTGAGGTCTGTCTGACGCGCATTCAGCTGCACCGCCAAGGGCAATTCAAGGCGATACCACGGGCCTTCGCCGCTCACGGACAACGGCACCTGCGTGGTGAAGTCCGCCGGTTTTTCCTGAGCACTGGCCGACAGCGCCATGCCCATCGCAACAGCGCCCAACCATCCCAGGTTCAACTTCTGACTCAAGACGACACTCCTTCGGTTTGAGGGTCCGGTTTTTCAGCGCCCGACACCGCCTCGACGCGTTTGGGCGGCAACGGAGCGAAGTAGCCCACCACCAGCAGCAACACGCCAACGCCAATAAACGAGACAATCCGGGCGAGTCCGCCGCGACTGCTCAATTCGATAAAGAACAGTTTGGTCACCACGATGCCGATCAACGCTGCGCCGATCAGCCAGACTTCGCGGCGATGGCGCAAATGTCCGCCGATCATCAATCCAAGGGCCATCAAGGTCCAGACGATAGACAGGCCAGCCTGCACTCGCATGGACTCAAGTAGCAGATCAAGCTCGAACGGCACACCACTCCACTGATGCGCTGTGCGCATGACCAATGCTGTGAAGAAAACGAACAGCGAGGCACCCATGATCGGTTGTATGGCTTTGGCTGCGAATTCCTCGCCCGCCGCCAGTTGTGTCACGGCAGTGCGGGACCAGACATAGACGCCGAACAACGCAAACATCAGACCCAACTCCAATGGGTTGATCAGCGGCACATAAGGCAACGGCTCCGCGGCGCCGTCACTGAAGGCGTTCGCCAACCAGAACCAGACGAGCATCAACAACGCCAGCGGTGCGCCAGCGTACACCCGGTATTCGCGGGAGTAAGAGGACACCGGCCACGGCCAGGCGCGGGGTGCTGCCATCAGCACCAGATACAGACTCGGCAGGATCGCCCAACCCAGCCAGCGCCAGGCGTTGTATTGCTCGGACAACAGCATCAGGCCGTAACGCAACTCCAGGGCCAACACCCCGATCAACAGCCAGCAGCCGATTACATGAGCAGTACTCAATATCCGCGCCGGCAACATCGGCGCCAGGCGCCGCAGAGAGATGAAATGCACCACGAACAGCGCTGACCAGACCAGCCAGCCGAAATTGGCGGCCGGGTGATACCGCGGTTCACCAGTAAGTGGCCCAAGGGCCGCCAACAACACCAGCGCGCCAGCGGGTATCAACACGGTGCAGAGCAACCCCAGCGACGGCCATTCCAGACGCAGCGCCAACAAGGTCCACAGTGCAACGCTCACGGCCGCGACAACCAGCACAAGTGTCGCTTGCAGCGGCAACGGCGCAAAGTGCAGCACCTCACTGACCCATGCCAACGCCCACCAGGCCGCGCCCCACACGAGCAACATCCGGGACAAACGCTGCAAAGTCGATCCATCAAACGCCATGGCCGCATGGCCGATTTGCAAACGCCAGGCGCAGGCCAACGCAGCCAGCCCCAGCATCAGCGGCGCCCAGAAACTGCCATGGGCCAATGGCCGCAGGTCTTCACTGAACAGAGGCCACGATGTGAGGAACAACGCACCACCCAACAGTTGCACCGCAAGCGCGGTGAGCAGGACCACCCGCGATTCGAGGCGCAGACCGACAACTACCGTCACCAACCCGGCCAAGGCCCAGCTGATCACCGTGCCGTGGGTAAAGAAAAACAACGGTGCCAACAGATAGAGAAACGCCAGACCAAGACAGGCCAAAACCGGCATGCCTTGGCGCTCCCAAGGCTTGGCTTGCTCCGGCAACGCTTTATACAACTGGTAGAAGCTGAACAACAGTGCGACGCCCAGCATCAGCGCGCCCAACGGTGTGCCGTCGAGCAGGCTGCCCTCACCGCTGCGCAGCCCGCTGAAAAACGCCAGCGCCGAACCCAGTTGCAGCAGTAAGGCAAAGGCTCGGGCCAATGGCCGCCGCTGACGCAGGCCGAGCCAGAAAATCCCCGCGCCTTCCACTGCCCATGCGGCGCTCGTCCAGCGCGCATCCAGCCCCAGCGGGATCGCCAGGCTGGTAAAGATCACACCCAAGGCCAGGCAAGTTTCGCCTAACAGCATTGCACGGCCACCCATCAGCAAACGGGCCAGCCCCATGTAGATCATACCCAGCGCCAAGGCGCTGAACGCAGCAGCGAACTCCAAATGCTGTACCAGAGCGAATTGCAAGCCGAAGCCCGCCAACGGTGGACCAAACAGCAGCGTGCCATCGACGTAGTCACCTTTGCGCGCCGACCAGCGCAACAATGCTGCACGACTGTCGTCCTCGGGCTCGCCGCTCATTTCCAACAGCTTGCGACGGGTAAATAGCAGGCCGATGGCCAGGTACATCAGAAAGAACAGAATCAGAAACGGCTCGGTGCTCCACAGCAGTTCCGGTGTATAGGAGCGCAAGCCCCAGGCGAAACCGATGCCGAAGGTGCCAACAAAGCCGATGACATTCAGCAAGCGCCAGGCCTTGAACCAGGCGATGGCCAGGATGCCGGCATTGAGCAGGGCGAAGTAGCTGAACAGCGCGATGTGGCTACCGCTGCCGGTGGAGGCCAGGATCGGTGCGGCGAATCCACCCAGCACGGCGACGCAAGCCAACCCCATGGCATCCTGGGTCACGGCGAGGATCGCCGAGAACACCGTTATCGCTACCAGAATGCCAAACGCCGCCGAAGGATCGAGCAACGGATGCAGGCGCATCGCTGCAAACACCGTCAGATACAACACAGCGACGCCGGCGCCTTGCAGCATCAAAGCGTAATGATTGTTTCGTGTACGCAGCCACCAGCCCAGGCCGAGTAGCCCCAACGACACCGCCGCGACACCGGCATAACGCAACTCGATCGGCACCACGATGCCTTCGGTGGCGTAGCGCAGCAGGAAAGCCAGACCGAGAAACAACAGCACCACGCCGACCCGCAACACGGTGTTGCCGCCAAACAACCAAGCGCGGGCAGCGCTGATGGCGCGTTCGATGAAGTTGGGGCCGCGGGGAATGGCGGGGAGTTGCGGATCGCGGATGGCAGGCTGCGGTTTCCAGGCATCGACGGGTTCAAGTTCGGGCGGCAGTTCCCAGATCAGTTCCGGGGTTTCGACAGGGGCTTGCGCGACAACGATGTCAGGGGCTGGAGTGGTTTCCTTGATTACAGCTTCACCGGTTTCAGTAGCGGTGACGCCGGACACTTCCAAAAGGGCCAACCGTTGCTCGACCCCATGCAGTGCAACCTGCGCTTGCTCAAGCAAACGACGCTGCTCAGTGGCTTGCGAAGCCAATTGGTGAATACGAATGACCTGGCCAATCACCAAACCGAGCAATGCACCCAGCAGTGCATCGCTGAACGACTCATCGAGTATCCAGCCCAGCACCAGGCCAATCAGCATGAACATCCATTGCATGGTCGATATCCCTAAGCGGCCCCTTCATGGGGCGAGTCCGGGCGGTACAGCGTCTGTCTGAGTCTAGTGACCAGACGCCCGGAATCCAGTGTGAAAACGGTTAGAACCGGCGCCACAAATCCAATGTGGGAGCGGGCTTGCTCGCGAAGAGGGCCTGACAGTCAACATAGATGCCGAATGTCAGTCCGCTTTCGCGAGCAAGCCCGCTCCCACATGGATCAAGTTGATGCTTAGTATATCGACCAGACCCGGCAATCGCCGGGCCTTGCGCGCAATTATTGCTAAAAGTTACTCCAACGCCTTCCAGATATCCGTGGCGTACTCACGAATCGTCCGGTCTGAAGAGAACCAGCCCATCCGCGCCGTGTTCAGCACCGCTGAGCGCCACCATTGCTGGGAATCGTGCCAATGGGCTTCGACCCGCATCTGCGCGTTCCAGTAGGAATCGAAGTCGGCGCAGACCAGGAAGCGGTCGTAGTCCACAAGCGAATCGATCAGCCCGGTGTAACGCGACGGATCATCCGGCGAGAACACCCCGCCGCGAATCGCTTGCAGCACATCGCTGAGCCGATGGGACGCGGCAATATCCGGCACCGCGCTGAACTCGTGGTTCTGCTTGCGCGCTTCAACCTGCTGGGCGCTGAGGCCGAAGATGAACATGTGTTCGGCGCCAATGCGGTCGCACATTTCCACGTTGGCACCGTCCAGCGTACCGATGGTCAGCGCGCCGTTCAGGCCGAATTTCATGTTGCTGGTGCCCGACGCCTCGAAACCGGCGGTGGAAATCTGCTCGGACAAATCCGCCGCCGGAATGATGCTCTCCGCCAGGCTGACATTGTAGTTGGGCAGGAACACCACCTTGAGCAAGCCGCGCACGGTCGGGTCGTTGTTCACCACACGGGCGATGTCGTTGGTCAGTTTGATGATCAATTTGGCCTGGTGATAACTGGCCGCCGCTTTACCACCGAAGATCTTCACCCGCGGCACCCAGTCGATTTCCGGCTCGGCGCGAATCGCCTGGTACAACGCCACGGTGTGCATCAGGTTGAGCAACTGGCGTTTGTACTCATGGATCCGCTTGACCTGCACGTCGAACATCGCCGCCGGGTTGACCGCCACACCCAGCCGTTCGTGAATGATGTGCGCCAAGGCTTTTTTGCTGTGCAGACGCTGTTCGGCAAAGGCCTTGCGAAACGCGGCCTTCTCGGCGAACGGTTCAAGGGCGATCAAACCGTCCTCAGGGTTATCCCGAATGCCAGGGCCGAGGGCATCGACCAGCATCGAGGTCAGCTCGGGTTGGCCTGGTACAACCAGCGGCGGAAGGTGATGCCATTGGTTTTGTTGTTGATCCGATCCGGGTAGAGCTTGTGCAGTTCGGAGAACACCGTTTTGCGCATCAGTTGCGTATGCAACCCCGACACGCCGTTGACGCTGTGGGAGCCAAGGAACGCCAGGTTGCCCATGCGCACGCGACGACCGTTGTCTTCTTCGATCAGCGACACTGCGCGCAGCACGTCGAAATCGTGGATGCCTTTGGCGCGCAGCGAATCGATGTGCTGGGCGTTGATCAGGTAAATAATCTGCATGTGCCGCGGCAGCATGCGTTCCATCAAACCCACCGGCCAGGTTTCCAGCGCTTCGGGCAGCAGTGTGTGGTTGGTGTAGGAAAGCGTGTCGACCGTGACTTGCCATGCCGCGTCCCAAGCCACGTCATACACGTCGACCAATTGCCGCATCAGTTCGGCGACGGCAATCGAGGGGTGGGTGTCGTTGAGCTGGATCGCCGCATGGTCGCCCAGGGTCAGCACCGAGGTGTGCATGTTGCGATGGCGACGAAGCAGGTCCTGCAGGGACGCGGCGACGAAGAAATATTCCTGACGCAGGCGCAGTTCCTGGCCGGCTTCGGTGCTGTCCGCCGGATAGAGCACGCGGGAGATGCTTCGGCCCGGGCCACTTCAGCGACCGCGCCCAAGTGGTCACCCGCATTGAAGCGTTCCAGGTGTAAATCTTCCATGGCCCGTGCGCGCCACAAGCGCAACGTGTTCACGCTCGCCCCCGCCAGCCGACCACCGGTGTGTCGTAGGCAATGGCCCGAACGGTTTCCGCCGGGTGCCAGACTTGCCTGGACTTGCCGCTCTCATCGGTAACGGTCTCGACGCCGCCACCAAAGCCGATCGGGTAAGCCACCTCTGGCCGCTCGAACTCCCAGGGGTTACCGAAATCCAGCCAGTGTTCGGTCTGTTCCTGCTGCCAGCCATCGACAATTGCCTGGCGAAACAAGCCGTGTTCGTAACGAATGCCGTAACCATGACCGGCGATGCCGAGGGTCGACATGCTTTCCATGAAGCACGCCGCCAGACGACCGAGGCCGCCATTACCCAGCGCCGCGTCGGGCTCCAGCAAGCGAATGCGCTCAATGTCGACGCCAAGTTCAGTCAGCGCCTCACGTGCCACATCGAGCAGGCCGAGGTTGCTCAGGCTGTCGTAAAGCAACCGGCCGATGAGAAATTCCAGGGAGAGGTAATAAACGCGTTTCTGACCTTTGCGGTAGATCTGCCGAGTGTGGTCCATCCAGTGCTCGACCATGTGATCACGCGCGGCCAGCGCAATGGCTTCGAACCAGTCATGGTCGAAGGCGTGATCCGGGTCCTTGCCCACCGCATAAGTGAGTTTGGTCAAGACGGCGTCGCGGAATGCGGCCACCTCTGCTTCGCGAACAAGTGGTTCTTGAGTCATCGATAAGACCTCGAGCGAGCTTGGAATTGTCTGAGCCTAGACGGTCTGACAGGCGGTAGAGGCTCTGGTTCGGCAGTTTTTCCCGTGAGTACGATTGGGCCGGCATTACATTGTCGTGTACGTGAATCAATGCAGGGGCCGTGCCGGATTAGCGGTCAATTGGCGGCGCAGAAAAAATCTGGCGAAAGGTTGTTCAAAAATCCACCAGTCCCGGTATGATCGCGCGCCCTGATGCACGCTGGTAACAACCGATGATGAAGCCCAACCTGATCGCCGCCGCGGAGATCGACCGACTCGATACCTGGGCCAAGTACTCCGCCCCGATGTGTGGTGGCTGCATGTCCAGCTGCTGCACCCTGCCCGTCGAGGTCAAGATCAAGGATCTGATCCGTATCGGCATCGTCGACGATTTCGAGCGCGGTGATCCACCGAAGAACATCGCCAAGCGCCTGCAGAAAGAAGGGATCGTCGAGCGTTACAACCAGAAGTCCGAGATCTTCACACTTCAGCGCATGAGCAACAACGATTGCTTGTACCTGGATCGTAAGAGCCGTCTGTGCACTATTTATGAAAAGCGCCCCGACACTTGCCGCAATCATCCCAAAATCGGCCCACGGCCGGGGTATTGCGCGTACAAGCCCAAAGAAGTGGTGCGTGAAAGCAGCAGTCGCCGGACTCTCGAGAAGTTCTGACCCGAATTTTCGCTGACTGATCTGGCCTCTTCGCGGGCAAGCCTCGCTCCTACGGGTCATGCGCGATTCACGTGACATGCGCAGAACCTGTAGGAGCGAGGCTTGCCCGCGAAGAGGCCATCAAATTTTCCGCACAAATTCAAGACAATCGGCATAGGGGGCGGCCTTCATAGGCCGCTCCCCTGCCACACCACCCGGCATGCGGGTCCGCACCGGGCGGTTCGAGAGATTGAGGTTATGAGAGTCGCACCAGACCCAGTCTGTCG
The DNA here is from genome assembly GCF_002277815.1 of Pseudomonas sp. ERMR1:02. Lineage (GTDB taxonomy): Bacteria > Pseudomonadota > Gammaproteobacteria > Pseudomonadales > Pseudomonadaceae > Aquipseudomonas. The sequence continues at coordinate 214,978 of NZ_NKJI01000005.1, read as the reverse complement.
AACCACGCCACATTCAACACTCGATTGAGCTCAAAGCGGCTGTTACGCCACCAGCTATGAGAGTTGGCCGCCACTTTCCGAGCCGTTTGGCTGCTGGCTCCCAACCCCCGCAGTTCGCGGTAAATCGTCGGACCACGCCTCCATTGTTTAAGCTGGATCGCTCGCAATCGGTGTCGCATCCACTCGTCCAGCTCTCGCCAGATTTTCGGCGTTTGTGACAACCCGAAGTAAGTTTTCCAGCCCATAAGATAAGGGCGTAGGTTCTCGACAACTTGTCGCAGACTGCGACCGCCTGAGCGACGGGTGAGTTCGCGTATCCGTTGTTTGAACTGCTTGCGCGCCTTGACCGCCACTGCTCTTTTGACGCCTTGTGGAGAAGCCCAGAAGGCGTATCCCAGAAACTTGCGGCCAAACGCGCTCGCCACCGCACTCTTGCTCTCGTTGACGCTCAAGTGCAGCCTTTCATACAGACGCTTCAGCAAGTCCATCACCCGTTGCCCCGCCTTATGACTGCGGACATACACATTCGCATCGTCGGCATAGCGCACGAAGCAATGACCTCGACGCTCAAGCTCCCGATCCACTTCGTCCAGCAGCACATTCGCCAGCAACGGCGACAGCGGACCGCCTTGCGGCGCCCCGCAGCGGCTTTTCTCGACCACGTCATTGATCAGCGTTCCCGCATCCAGATAAGCCCGGATCAAGCGAACAACCGCCCGGTCCGCGATCCTTTTGCCTAGACGATCAATCAAAATGTCGTGATCGACCCGGTCAAAGAACTTCTCCAGATCAACATCCACCACCACTCTGCGCCCTGAAGACACATGACGCTGAGCCGCTAGAACGGCATCCTGCGCCGAGCGCCCCGGGCGAAAGCCGTAGCTATGTTCACTGAACGTCGGATCGAGTATTGGCTGCAAGACTTGCAGGAACGCTTGTTGGATCAAGCGGTCGGTGACCGTGGGAATACCCAACTCGCGCTGACCGCCGTCAGGTTTGGGAATGACCACTCGGCGTACCGGACTGGGCCGGTAGACACCTGATAGAAGCTGTTCACGAATTGTTGGCCATCGAGTCAGCAGATGCTCGGCGGTCTGTTCAATATCCAGACCGTCGACTCCCGCCGCACCTTTGTTGGCCTTGACCCGCTTCCACGCCCGTTTCAGGTTTTCTCTCGCAAAGGCCCGCTCCAGCAGCCCTTGCCCTGCGTTGTCGGGTTCATTTTGCGGGCGATTGACCTCGTCGCTGACGGAGCTTCTCACGGTTTCACCGTTCGCAGTCTCTATCCGCCCCGCGTTTGGCAGGCATCTGACTTCCGGTCGTTCGCATCAACATGGCCTATAACGCTTTCTCTCGTTCGGCCCTTCGTCAAAAAAAAGACTACTACGGCCTCTGCTGACTTCTCGCTCCGGCTTACGCCGTCGCCCTTTCAGGCACGAGGCGAGATCTCCCCAGGTAAGAACGCAATCCTTCCCCGCACAACCGCCGGATTTACGTTGCCGCCCTTTGACCACAAGAGCTTTGCGATTTATTGCCCGCTCGCCCTGGTCGGCATCGCCTTATATCCGGTTCTTGTCCATCGGCTCACGGTTTCGATTCACGCTTCCTCCCCACACTCGGTCACCCTCATGCAGTTGCGCTTCACTTCGTTCGCTGTGGTCAGCTCACGGCGGGACTTTCACCCACAAGATTGCGCCCATGCTGGGCGCACAACAAAAACGCCCCCGGCCTTTCGACCGGGGGCGTTTTTTTGTCAGCTAACTAAATGACTTAGTTACCGGACTTCTTGGCAGCGCGGGTACGCTCGCTTTCGCCCAGGATCTTCTTGCGAAGACGGATGGACTTAGGAGTGACTTCGCACAGCTCGTCTTCCTGTACGAACTCCAGAGCTTGCTCCAGAGTGAACTTGACAGGCGGAACCAGAGCGATAGTTTCGTCTTTACCCGAAGCACGCATGTTGTCGAGCTTCTTGCCTTTAGTCGGGTTAACACCCAGGTCGTTGTCGCGGCTGTTCAGACCAACGATTTGACCTTCATAGATGTCCTGACCGTGCTCAACGAACAGCTTGCCACGAGCCTGCAGGGTTTCCAGCGAGTAGGTCAGTGCCTTACCGGTTGCAACCGAAACCAGTACACCGTTCTGACGGCCGGACATGTCGCCGGACTTCATCGCGTCGTAACGATCGAAGATCGAAGTCAGGATGCCGCCACCGGAGGTCAGGGTCAGGAACTCGTTACGGAAACCGATCAGGCCACGAGCCGGGATGTTGTACTCAAGACGTACACGGCCCTTGCCATCCGGAACCATGTTGGTCAGGTCGCCTTTACGCAGGCCCATTTGCTCCATGATCGCGCCTTGGGATTCTTCCGGCAGGTCGATGGTCACGTTTTCGTACGGTTCGTGCTTGACGCCATCAACCATGCGGATGATCACTTCCGGACGACCAACACCCATTTCGAAGCCTTCGCGACGCATGGTTTCGATCAGTACCGAGAGGTGCAGCTCACCACGGCCGGAGACTTTGAACTTGTCAGCCGAGTCGCCTTCTTCAACGCGCAGTGCAACGTTGAACAGCAGCTCTTTGTCCAGACGTTCCTTGATGTTACGGCTGGTCACGAACTTGCCTTCTTTACCGCAGAAAGGCGAGTCGTTTACCTGGAAGGTCATCGAAACGGTTGGTTCGTCAACGGTCAACGGCTTCATCGCTTCAACGTTCAGTGGGTCGCACAGAGTGTCGGAGATGAACAGTTGGTCGAAGCCGCTGATGCAGACGATGTCGCCAGCCGAAGCTTCTTCAACGTCGATGCGGTGCAGACCGTGGTGACCCATCAGCTTCAGGATACGACCGTTACGCTTCTTGCCGTCAACGTCGATAGCCACGACCGGAGTGTTCGGCTTGACGCGACCACGAGCGATACGGCCAACGCCGATAACACCCAGGAAGCTGTTGTAGTCCAGAGCGGAAATTTGCATCTGGAACGGACCGTCACGGTCGACTTTCGGCGCTGGTACGTTGTCGACGATCGACTGGTACAGCGGGGTCATGTCTTCAGCCATGTCGGTGTGATCCAGACCGGCAATACCGTTCAGGGCCGAGGCGTATACGACTTTGAAATCCAGCTGTTCTTCAGTAGCACCCAGGTTGTCGAACAGGTCGAAGATCTGATCCAGAACCCAGTCCGGACGCGCGCCTGGACGGTCAACCTTGTTGATCACCACGATTGGACGCAGGCCGGCTTCGAAAGCCTTCTTGGTCACGAATCGGGTTTGCGGCATAGGGCCGTCTTGAGCGTCAACCAGCAGCAGAACGGAGTCAACCATCGACATTACACGTTCAACTTCGCCGCCGAAGTCGGCGTGGCCCGGGTGTCCACGATGTTGATGTGGTAGCCGTTCCAGTTGATGGCGGTGTTTTTCGCCAGAATGGTAATACCGCGCTCTTTTTCCTGGTCGTTGGAGTCCATCACGCGCTCGTCGTTGAGCTCGTTGCGCTCCAGGGTGCCGGATTGACGCAAGAGTTTGTCTACCAGGGTGGTTTTACCATGGTCAACGTGAGCAATGATGGCGATGTTGCGTAGATTTTCGATCACTTGTGTATCTCGATCAGAGGATTCGGTGTGCTGACAAGTCTTGGCAGCGATTTACAGTAGAGTCAGGCCTTGCCGTTACAGCTTGACGGCAGAGTCGGGGGCCGGTGACGCAGGCCACAGGCAAACAGCCCCGGGCTCTTAGCTCGGTCGATAAACGCGCACATTGGCATGCCCCTCACTGAGCAAATGGTGGGCATGCAGGCGACTCATCACGCCTTTGTCGCAATACAACAGGTACTGGCGAGTAGGGTCCAGTTCCTTGAAACGAGCGTTCAGAGCATAAAACGGCATCGCTTGTACCTCGATACCAGCGAGTTCCAGCGGGTCATCCTCGGCAGCATCCGGGTGGCGGATGTCGATCACGATCTGACCTGCCAGCGCGTCGCTGACTTCTTCAATCTGTATGTCCTGGCCCAATTCGTCGATCACCCGATCGATCGGCACCAGCTTGGCGTTCTCGAGCGCTCGCTCAAGGACTGCCATGTCGAATTCTTTCTCTTCATGCTCCACACGGTGGCGCTTGGCGGCAGTCTTCGGATTGACCGAAATGACCCCGCAGTATTCCGGCATGTGCCGGGCAAAATCGGCGGTGCCGATTTCGTTGGCAGTATCGATGATGTCCTGCTTGTGACTGACGATCAGTGGGCGCAAGACCAGCTTGTCGGTCACGCAGTCGATCACGGACAGGTTCGGCAACGTCTGGCTCGACACCTGGGAGATCGCCTCACCGGTAACCAGCGCGTCGATTTGCAGTCGATCGGCAATCCGGGAGGAAGCGCGCAACATCATACGCTTCAATACGACGCCCATATGACTGTTATCGACTTTGCCGAGAATTTCTCCCAGCACTTCCTCGAACGGCACACTGACAAATAACACGCGTTGGGAGCTGCCGTACTTCTTCCAGATGAAATGCGCGACTTCCATGACGCCCAATTCATGGGCCCGTCCGCCCAGATTGAAGAAGCAGAAATGCGCCATAAGCCCACGGCGCATGATCTGGTAAGCCGCGACGGTGGAGTCGAAACCACCGGACATCAGCACCAGCGTCTGCTCCAGCGCGCCTAGCGGATAACCGCCGATGCCATTGTGCTGACTGTGGATCACGAACAACCGTTGGTCGCGAACTTCGATGCGAACTTCGATTTCAGGCTTTTTCAGGTCAATCCCGGCGGCACCGCACTGGCGACGCAACTGGCTGCCGACATATTTCTCGATATCTATCGAGCTAAACGTGTGCTTGCCGGCGCGCTTGCAACGCACCGAGAAGATCTTCCCGGCCAGTGCATCCCCGTAGTGCTGCTTGCACTTTTCGACGATGTCGTCGAAATCGCCCAGCGGATACTCGTCGATTTGCAGGAAATGCGCGACGCCCGGCATGCAGCTCAGACGCTCGCCCATCTCTTTGAGCGCCTTGGGATCGCTGACGCGGGTTTCCAGCTCGAGGTTGTCCCATACGCCGTTCACCACCACAGCCGGGTCCAGATCGCGGAGCACGGCACGGATGTTCTTGGCCAATTGGCGGATGAAACGCATCCGTACCGGGCGGCTCTTGATGGTGATCTCGGGGAAGACTTTTACGATTAATTTCATGGAAACAGCGCGCGCGAGGCCTGCCGAAAAAGGGGGGCGCGGATTATAGCGGAAATTGCTCAAGGTTTAACCAGTTAATATGCAGAAGGTTTCGCGCGCACCAAAACGGGTCACTTTCCAATTTCGACGCTACATTAAGGGGCGAGATTTTCCGCTTAAAGACCCTTTGCACGTCTATAAGCGTGAAATTGGGGCAAAAAACCCAAGCTGGGGCACTGGCATGCAATTTGCTCCCTTGTGAGGCAGGTTGCCTTGGCAGAGTATTCGCGCCGGCATCACAAACATTAAAGGGCATCCACTACCAGCCCTAATCCACCCGGAGGACACTATGTCGAAGTCGGTTCAACTCATCAAAGATCATGACGTCAAGTGGATTGATCTGCGCTTCACGGACACCAAAGGCATTCAGCACCACGTGACCATGCCGGCTCGCGACGGGCTGGAAGACGACTTCTTCGAAGTCGGCAAAATGTTCGACGGTTCGTCCATCGCTGGCTGGAAAGGCATCGAAGCCTCCGACATGATCCTGATGCCGGTTGACGATACCGCCGTTCTCGATCCGTTCACCGAAGAGCCGACCCTGATCCTGGTCTGCGACATCATCGAACCTTCGACCATGCAAGGCTACGACCGCGACCCACGTGCGATCGCCAAGAAAGCCGAAGAGTTCCTGAAGTCCTCCGGTATCGGTGACACCGTTTTCGCGGGTCCAGAGCCTGAGTTCTTCATCTTCGACGAAGTGAAATTCAAGTCCGACATTTCTGGCTCCATGTTCAAGATCTACTCTGAACAAGGTTCGTGGATGTCCGACCAGGACGTGGAAGGCGGCAACAAAGGCCACCGTCCAGGCGTCAAAGGCGGCTACTTCCCGGTTCCGCCGTTCGACCACGACCACGAAATCCGTACCTCCATGTGCAACGCACTGGAAGAAATGGGCCAGACCGTTGAAGTTCACCACCACGAAGTGGCAACTGCCGGTCAGAACGAAATCGGCGTCAAGTTCAACACCCTGGTGAAGAAAGCCGACGAAGTTCAAACCCTGAAGTACGTCGTGCACAACGTTGCCGATGCCTACGGCCGTACCGCTACCTTCATGCCTAAGCCTCTGTACGGCGACAACGGCTCGGGTATGCACGTACACATGTCCATCTGGAAAGATGGCAAGAACACCTTCGCAGGCGAAGGCTATGCCGGCCTGTCCGATACCGCTCTGTACTTCATCGGCGGCATCATCAAGCACGGTAAGGCCCTGAACGGTTTCACCAACCCGGCGACCAACTCCTACAAGCGTCTGGTTCCAGGCTTCGAAGCTCCAGTAATGCTGGCTTACTCGGCCCGTAACCGCTCCGCTTCGATCCGCATTCCTTACGTGTCGAGCCCTAAAGCCCGCCGTATCGAAGCTCGTTTCCCGGATCCAGCAGCCAACCCGTACCTGGCTTTCGCAGCGCTGCTGATGGCTGGCCTGGACGGTATCCAGAACAAGATCCACCCTGGCGACGCAGCTGACAAAAACCTGTACGACCTGCCGCCTGAAGAGGCGAAAGAAATTCCACAAGTTTGCGGCAGCCTGAAAGAAGCCCTGGAAGAGCTGGACAAAGGTCGTGCGTTCCTGACCAAAGGCGGCGTGTTCTCCGACGACTTCATCGACGCTTACATCGCCCTGAAAAGCGAAGAAGAAATCAAAGTACGTACCTTCGTACACCCACTGGAATACGAGCTGTACTACAGCTGCTGATCCGGTAGCGCCTGCGCAAGCGGCGTGACAAAAAAAGGCCTTCTTCGGAAGGCCTTTTTTATGGGGCTGTCAAAAGATCGCAGCCTTCGGCAGCCCCTACATTGGAATGCATACACCTGTAGGAGCTGCCGAAGGCTGCGATCTTTTGATCTTGCTCTTCTGTGCCCAGATGTTAACAAGCTGGGCCAACCACCACCCCTGACCTATGCTGCAATCCAACGCTTTCGTTTCCGGTCGATTTTATGGGTCGTGGTTTTCTCTTCATCCTGCTACTGATCGCCCTGCCCGCCGCAGCGCAGATCTACAAGTACACCGACGCCGACGGAAACACCGCCTACAGCAATCAGCCGCCGGATGGCGTAAAGGCTCAGCCGGTCGAGCTGCCACCCCTCAACAGCGTTGATACACTATCACCCGGCAAACCCGCACCCCCTGCCAAAGCCCACGAGCAACCCCACAGCGCCTACGAGGTGCTCGAACTCACCGGCCCGCCCACCACTGGAGCCCTACGCGCCAACAACGGCACTTTCACCGTTAACGTGTTGATCAAACCACGCCTGCAAGGTCCGCATCTGTTCAGGTTGCTATTGGACGAGCAACCCTACGGCCAACCAGGCAACGTGCCGATCCTGCAACTGGAGAACATTGATCGCGGCCTGCACAGCCTCGCCGTGCAAGTGATCAAAGGCGAAACCGTGATCCAGCAAAGCCCCGCTGTGACCTTTACCGTGCAACGGATGCACAAGCCTTGAAGGTCTGGCTGCTATCACGTGCCTGATCGCACCGCCCACGTCGGCGGCGGTTTTCACCTATGTCGATGCCCAGGGCAATCGGCTGACTAAACCCTGCACCCTCAGCGACTACAACGGCCGGAATGCTCACTCAGCGACAAACCCGTCGAAGAAAAAATCCGTTCCTACGCTTCTTTTAACCTTGTTCAGGTTTGCGCACTATATTGGTGCGAATGGTTGCACAGCGCTCGAATTCCAACCCATTTTGGTTCGAAAATACCCGCGACATCTGCCGGAGCGCCACGCAATCGAGCGTCAAACGCCCGTTTCAGGCGTTGAGCGCTTCTTTTCGGAGCCTTGGTTTGGTTTTTGCAGTTTCCTCGTATCAGCTCTTTATTCATGCGCCAAAAGAGGTCCTGAATGACCATCAGCGACGCACTACACCGCTTGCTACTCGACAACCTCACCACCGCGACCATCCTGCTCGATGCCGAACTGCGCCTCGAGTACATGAACCCGGCGGCGGAAATGCTTCTGGCCATCAGCGGCCAGCGTAGCCATGGTCAGTTCATCAGCGAGTTATTCACCGAGTCCACCGAGGCCCTGAATTCCTTGCGCCAGGCGGTCCAGCAGGCGCATCCGTTCACCAAGCGCGAAGCGATGCTCACCGCCCTCACCGGTCAGACTCTGACGGTCGATTACGCGGTCACGCCGATCCTGAGCAGTGGCGAAACGATGCTGCTGCTCGAAGTCCATCCCCGCGACCGCCTGCTGCGTATCACCAAGGAAGAAGCGCAGCTGTCGAAACAGGAAACCAGCAAGATGCTGGTGCGCGGCCTCGCCCATGAAATCAAGAATCCGCTGGGCGGCATTCGTGGCGCAGCGCAATTGCTGGCCCGTGAACTCCCGGAAGAAAGCCTTCGCGACTACACCAACGTCATCATCGAGGAAGCCGATCGCCTGCGTAATTTGGTGGATCGTATGCTCGGCTCCAATAAGCTGCCGTCGCTCGCCATGTGCAACGTCCATGAGGTGCTGGAGCGCGTTTGCCATCTGGTGGAGGCCGAAAGCCAGGGCTGCATCACCTTGGTGCGCGACTACGACCCGAGCATTCCCGACGTATTGATTGATCGCGAACAGATGATCCAGGCCGTGCTGAACATCGTGCGCAATGCGATGCAGGCCATCAGCAGCCAGAACGAGCTGCGCCTGGGCCGCATCAGCCTGCGTACCCGTGCGATGCGCCAGTTCACTATCGGCCACGTGCGCCATCGCCTGGTGACCAAGATCGAAATCATCGACAACGGTCCGGGCATTCCTGCGGAACTCCAGGAAACCATCTTCTTTCCCATGGTCAGCGGTCGCCCGGACGGTACCGGGCTGGGCCTGGCCATTACCCAGAACATCATCAGCCAGCACCAGGGCCTGATCGAATGTGACAGCCACCCAGGCCACACCACTTTCTCGATCTTTCTGCCACTGGAACAAGGAGCCGCATCGACATGAGCCGTAGTGAAACCGTGTGGATCGTCGATGACGACCGTTCTATCCGTTGGGTTCTGGAAAAAGCCTTGCAGCAAGAAGGCATGACCACACAAAGCTTCGACAGCGCCGATGGCGTGATGAGCCGCCTGGCGCGCCAGCAGCCGGACGTGATCATCTCTGACATCCGCATGCCCGGCGCCAGCGGCCTGGACCTTCTTGCGCGGATTCGCGAACAACACCCACGGCTGCCAGTGATCATCATGACGGCGCATTCCGATCTGGACAGCGCTGTCGCGTCCTATCAGGGCGGCGCGTTTGAATACCTGCCCAAGCCGTTCGACGTCGATGAAGCGGTTTCCCTGGTCAAGCGCGCCAACCAGCACGCTCAAGAACAACAAGGGCTGGAAGTCCCGGTCGCCCTGACGCGCACCCCGGAAATCATCGGCGAAGCGCCGGCGATGCAGGAAGTGTTTCGCGCCATCGGGCGCTTGAGCCACTCCAATATCACTGTGCTTATCAACGGCGAATCGGGGACTGGTAAAGAACTGGTAGCTCATGCCCTGCACCGCCACAGCCCGCGCGCGGCTTCGCCGTTCATCGCGCTGAACATGGCGGCGATCCCGAAAGACCTGATGGAATCCGAGCTGTTCGGTCACGAAAAAGGCGCGTTCACCGGCGCCGCCAACCTTCGTCGTGGACGCTTTGAACAGGCGGATGGCGGTACGTTGTTCCTCGACGAAATCGGTGACATGCCGGCTGATACCCAGACCCGCCTGCTACGGGTGCTGGCCGATGGCGAGTTCTATCGGGTTGGCGGGCATGTGCCGGTAAAGGTGGATGTGCGGATCATCGCCGCGACCCACCAGAATCTGGAAACCCTGGTACACGCCGGGAAATTCCGTGAGGACTTGTTCCACCGTCTCAACGTGATCCGAATCCACATTCCGCGTTTGTCAGACCGCCGCGAAGACATCCCGACCCTGGCCAAGCACTTCCTCAGCCGTGCCGCGCAAGAGCTGGCCGTCGAGCCAAAACTGCTGAAAAACGAGACAGAGGAATACCTGAAGAACCTGCCATGGCCGGGCAACGTACGTCAGCTAGAGAACACCTGCCGCTGGATCACCGTGATGGCTTCGGGTCGTGAAGTGCATATCGGCGACCTGCCACCGGAGCTGCTGAGCTTGCCTCAGGATTCGGCACCGGTGACCAATTGGGAGCAGGCGCTGCGCCAATGGGCCGATCAGGCTCTGGCGCGCGGTCAGTCGAACCTGTTGGACAGCGCCGTGCCGGCCTTCGAGCGGATCATGATCGAAACCGCCCTCAAACACACCGCTGGCCGCCGCCGTGATGCCGCGGTTTTGTTGGGCTGGGGGCGTAATACCCTGACGCGCAAGATCAAGGAGCTGGGGATGAAGGTGGATGGTGGGGATGATGATGAGGGGGATGAGGGCTAGTCGCCTTAAGATCACCGCCGTTCTTCAGATCCATTCGCGGGCTAGCCTCGCTCCTACGGGATATTTGTTGACCTGTAGGAGCGAGGCTTGCCCGCGAAGCTTTTTGGGCCAACGTGCACCGACTGAATGCACCGTGAACCGCAATCGCGCACGGCAACGGATCTACAGTCCCACCATTGTTCGCAATCGAACCCCTATCGAAAAAACACGAAAGCCCCGGATTACGGGGCTTTCAACGTTTTTAAGCGTCTTTGTGTTTCAACTCGTTAAAACCTGGCACGCCCCCTGCAATAGTCTCATCAGTGATTCAGTTCACTACCCAGTTTCGGGGACCTTGGTACAGGCAGGCCGGGGATTCCCCTCTTTACACCGGGCTCACACCGCACAAGCGACGAGCCTTCCCGTTTTGGGGTCCTTGGTACAGGCAGGCCGGGGATTCCTTCTTTACACCGGGTTCACGACGCAATGCGCGAGCCCTCCCGTTTGGGGACCTTGGTACAGGCAGGCCGGGGATTCCCTCTTTTATTGCTCCCGGAGATGGATCTCCAGCCGCCAGCGGTCATCGACCTCGCTACCAGCCCAATCGCCCTGCAGGGGCCGGGCTGCCACCAGCGTCAACAACAACCCCCCATCACTCAAACGCGTTCGCCAGTTCACGTCCTTGCCGTCGAGCTTGAGCTGACCTTTTTGCGCCTTGCCTTGAGCTTCGAACAACAGCGCGATACTGCCATCGACGATCTCGCCATGGGTCTTGGGCTCGTTGTTGAACCACACCACTAGCCCGTCATTCGTCACCTCGACTTGCTGCAATTCGCTGGGGTCGGGGGTTGTCAGGCGACCGATCATCATCCCCACCATCACTCCGACAATCGCCAGCGAAGCCATCACTCGCAGGAATAGTTTCGAACGAGGGTCGGCTTGCGGCGTAGAATGCCGCTCATCTTTACCTTCGGAGCCGTGCATGTTTCACGTCATCCTTTTCCAACCAGAAATTCCGCCGAATACCGGCAACGTTATCAGGCTGTGCGCCAACAGTGGCTGCCACCTGCATTTGATCGAACCGCTGGGCTTCGAGATGGACGACAAGCGCCTGCGCCGGGCCGGCCTCGATTACCACGAGTATGCCACCCTGCAACGCCACGCGGACCTCCCAAGCTGCCTGGAAAGCCTGGGTCACCCACGGGTGTTCGCTTTCACCACCAAGGGCTCGCGGCCGTTCCACGACGCCAGCTTCGTCGAGGGCGATGCATTCCTGTTCGGCCCGGAAAGCCGTGGCTTGCCGGCCGAGGTGCTGGATGCCCTGCCCGACGAACAACGCCTGCGCCTGCCGATGCGTGAAGGCTGTCGCAGCCTGAACCTGTCCAACACCGTGGCGGTAGCCGTTTACGAGGCCTGGCGGCAGAACGGCTTCAAGTAGTCCGAAACACTTTTCGCCTGACAGAAACAATCGCGGGCAAGCCCGCTCCCACAGGTTTTGCACAATCCTGTGGGAGCGGGCTCGCCCGCGATTTTCAGCAGCGCAGCTTATTGAACGGTTGGAGTCTCGCCAGCCGCCTGCATGCGCTGCAGTTCTTGTGCGTACAGCGCGTCGAAGTTCACCGGAGCCAGCATCAGGGCCGGGAACGAACCACGGGTCACCAGGCTGTCCAGGGTTTCACGAGCGTACGGGAACAGGATGTTCGGGCAGAACGCACCCAGGGTGTGGCTCATCGATGCATCGTCCAGGTTCTTGATCAGGAAGATCCCGGCCTGTTGCACTTCTGCAATGAACGCCACTTCTCCGTTCTCACCGTTCTTCACGGTAACCGACAGGGTCAGTACGACTTCGTGGAAGTCGTTTTCCAGAGCCTTCTGGCGGGTGTTCAGATCCAGACCCACGCTCGGTTCCCACTGCTGGCGGAAGATCGCCGGGCTTTTCGGAGCTTCGAAGGACAAGTCACGTACGTAGATGCGCTGCAAGGAGAATTGCGGTGCGGTTTCTTCTTCGCTAGCTGCAGTGTTCTGTTGGTCAGTCATCTCAGATCCTTTCTGATCTTGGGTCTTTTATAGGGTACGGAATTCAGGCCTTGAGCATTGCGTCGAGCTTGCCGGCACGTTCCAGAGCAAACAAATCATCACAACCACCTACGTGGGTGCTGCCGATCCAGATCTGCGGCACGGACGTACGTCCGGCTTTCTGAGCCATGGCGGCGCGCACCTGAGGCTTGCCATCGACCTTGATCTCTTCGAAGGCCACGCCTTTGTTCTCGAGCAGGTACTTGGCTCGCGAGCAATAGGGGCAGTAATCGCTGGAGTAGACGACGACGTTGTTCATATCACTTCACCAGTGGCAGATTGTCGGCTTTCCAGCTGGAAACACCACCGGACAACTTGGCGGCGGTGAAGCCGGCCTTCATCAGTTCACGAGCATGGGTGCCGGCAGTCTGGCCCAGGGCGTCGACCAGGATGATGGTCTTGGCCTTATGCTTTTCCAGTTCGCCGATACGGGCGGCCAGTTTGTCCTGAGGAATGTTGACTGCGCCAACAATGTGACCGGCAGCAAAATCCTTGGTCGAACGAATGTCGATCACAACGCCCGCGTCCTTGTTGACCAGGCCGGTCAGTTCACCGGTGCTTAGGCTGCGGCCGCCGCCTTGCATCTGATAGGCCAACAGCAGGGCCGCCAGTACAACGAAGATACCCACGAGAATGTAGTGGTTGGTGGCGAATTGAATCAGGTGATCAACCATCGAAGGAGGTTCCAGGGCGTTAAAATGTCGGCCAGTATACACAGCCCCCATGGTGGGCCAAACCCCGTCCGGCGGTGACGTGGCCGGAACTTCGCTTTAAACTGCCACTCCCTTTTCCATCGCCCCTTTTTAACTCAAGCCAGAGTGGATTCCATGACTACCACGCCTAAACCATTGGTCCTGATCATTCTCGACGGCTTCGGTCACAGTGAGAGCCCTGAATCCAACGCGATTTTTGCGGCGAATAAACCCGTACTGGACCGTCTGTGGGCCACCGTGCCGAACGGCCTGATCTCCGGCAGCGGCATGGATGTCGGTCTGCCGGATGGCCAGATGGGCAACTCCGAAGTCGGCCACATGAACCTCGGTGCCGGCCGCGTGGTGTACCAGGACTTCACTCGCGTGACCAAATCGATCCGCGACGGCGAATTCTTCGAAAACCCGACCATTTGCGCTGCGGTGGATAAGGCCGTCGCGGCCGGCAAGGCCGTGCACTTTATGGGTCTGCTGTCCGATGGCGGCGTACACAGCCACCAGGATCACCTGGTCGCCATGGCCGAACTGGCCGCTAAACGCGGCGCGGAAAAAATCTACCTGCACGCCTTCCTCGATGGCCGCGATACGCCGCCGAAAAGTGCGCAATCGTCGATTGAGTTGCTCGACGCCACCTTCCAGGCTCTGGGCAAAGGTCGCATCGCCAGCATCATCGGTCGTTACTATGCGATGGACCGTGACAATCGCTGGGACCGCGTATCCCAGGCTTACAATCTGATCGTCGACGGCAATGGCGAATTCAACGCCGCCAGCGCTCAAGAAGGCCTGCAGGCTGCGTACGAACGTGGCGAGAGCGATGAATTCGTCAAAGCCACCTCCATCGGCGAACCAGTCAAAGTCGAAGACGGCGATGCTGTGGTGTTCATGAACTTCCGCGCCGACCGTGCCCGCGAGCTGACCCGCGTATTCGTCGAAGACGATTTCAAGGAATTCGAACGCAGCCGTCAGCCTGAACTGGCCGGCTTCGTGATGCTGACCCAATACGCCGCCAGCATCCCCGCGCCATCGGCTTTCGCTGCCGGCAGCCTGGAAAACGTGCTGGGCGACTACCTGGCGAAAAACGGCAAGACCCAGCTGCGTATCGCTGAAACCGAGAAGTACGCCCACGTGACTTTCTTCTTTTCCGGTGGCCGCGAAGAACCGTTCCCGGGTGAAGAGCGCATTCTGATTCCTTCGCCGAAAGTCGCTACCTATGACTTGCAGCCTGAGATGAGCGCGCCGGAAGTGACCGACCGCATCGTCGACGCCATCGAAAACCAGCGTTACGACGTGATCGTCGTCAACTACGCCAACGGCGACATGGTGGGCCACAGTGGTGTGTTCGAAGCGGCGGTAAAAGCCGTTGAGTGCCTGGATAAGTGCGTCGGCCGCATCGTCGATGCCCTGGAGAAAGTCGGCGGCGAAGCGCTGATCACCGCCGACCACGGCAACGTCGAGCAGATGGCCGACGAATCCACCGGCCAGGCCCACACCGCGCACACAACCGAACCCGTTCCGTTCATTTATGTCGGCAAGCGTAACCTCAAGGTTCGTGAAGGCGGGGTATTGGCAGACGTGGCGCCGACCATGCTGAAGCTGCTGGGCCTGGAAAAACCTGTGGAAATGACCGGGACCTCGATTCTGGTGTAAGCAGTCTCTGTAAACACCACTAAAACCTGTGGGAGCTGGCTTGCCAGCGATAGCAGTCTGACAGCCAACGACTATGTTGAATGTGCAGACGCCATCGCTGGCAAGCCAGCTCCCACAGTGGTTTATGGAGTTTTCCAAATGGAATCGGACCTGTCGCTTACTCCAGTTATCACACAGCCCCAATTGGGCGTTTTTTTTGCAGCGTGGGGCGGGCATACTAGGCCGTCCCTTTCCCTGGTGTCACCCGCCTCTATGCTTCGCGTCCTGATAGCCCTTGCTCTGACTTGCCTGCTCCAACCGGCCTTTGCTGACGAGCGCGCGCAAACCCAACAACAGTTGGACGCCACGCGTCAGGACATTGCCGAGCTGAAAAAACTGCTGGGCAAGCTGCAGGAAGAGAAGTCCGGTGTGCAGAAAGACCTCAAGGGCACCGAGACCGAGATGGGCAAGCTCGAAAAGCAGGTCGAAGCCCTGCAAAAAGAGCTGAAGAAGAGTGAATCCGAGTTACAGCGACTCGATGCGGAGAAAAAAAAACTCCAGAGCGCGCGCACTGAACAGCAACGACTGATCGCCATTCAGGCCCGGGCGGCCTATCAGAACGGTCGCCAGGAATACTTGAAGCTGCTGCTCAACCAGCAGAATCCCGAGAAATTCGCCCGAACCCTCACCTATTACGATTACCTGAGCCAGGCCCGCCTGGAGCAGCTGAAGAATTTCAACGAAACCCTGCGCCAGCTGGCCAACGTCGAGCAGGATATCGCCAGGCAACAGGCCCAGTTGCTGGTACAGAACAGCAGCCTCGACAGTCAGCGCGACGAACTCGACAAAGTCCGCCAGGAACGCCAGCAAGTCCTGACCAAGCTCAATGACGACGTGAAGGCTCGCGACCAGAAACTGGCAGCCCGCGAGCAGGATCAGGCAGACCTGTCTAAAGTCCTTAAAACCATTGAAGAAACCCTGGCCCGCCAGGCCCGTGAGGCAGAAGAAGCGCGACAAAAAGCGCTGATTGCCCAGCAGGAAGCCGAAAAAAAGCGTTTACGTGAGGCTCAGGCGCAGGCGCAGGCAGATGCCAGTGACGATGCCCCACGCAAACCCGCTAAATCGACACCTGGCGCATTGGTTTCCAGTTCAGGCGAGACCTTTGGCGGCCCGTTTGCGTCAACCCGCGGAAAACTTCCATGGCCTGTCGACGGTCGACTGTTAGCGCGTTTCGGTGAAAACCGTGGCGACGATGCCCGGACCAAGTGGGATGGGGTAATGATCGGCGCGTCCGCCGGCAGCGCGGTGCATGCGGTGCATGGCGGTCGTGTGGTGTTCGCCGACTGGTTGCGCGGCGCCGGGTTGCTGGTGATTCTCGATCACGGCAACGGTTTTTTGAGTCTTTATGGTCACAACCAGACGTTGCTCAAGTCTGCGGGTGACGTGGTAAAAGCCGGTGAGTCCATCTCCACTGTCGGTAACAGTGGCGGACAGGACACGCCAGCGCTGTATTTCGCGATTCGTCAGCAGGGTCACCCGAGTGATCCGGCACAATGGTGTCGCGCGCAAGGATAAGCGCGCCATCCAATTCAGGAGTTCGTTCGACATGCTGCATTTGTCCCGCCTTACCTCGCTGGCCCTGACGATCGCCCTGGTGATCGGCGCACCGTTGGCGTTCGCCGCTCAACCGGCCCCGGCGGTCGCACCGGTGGGCACTGCTGCGACCACCAAGGCGCCATTGCCGCTGGAAGAGTTGCGCACCTTCGCCGAGGTCATGGATCGGATCAAGGCCGCGTATGTCGAGCCAGTGGACGACAAGACCCTGCTGGAAAACGCCATCAAGGGCATGCTCAGTAACCTTGATCCGCACTCCGCTTACCTTGGCCCGGAAGACTTCGCTGAATTGCAGGAAAGCACCAGCGGCGAATTCGGTGGCCTGGGCATCGAAGTCGGCGCCGAAGACGGCTTCATTAAGGTGGTGTCGCCGATCGATGACACTCCAGCCTCGAAGGCTGGCATTCAGGCCGGCGATTTCATCGTCAAGATCAACGGCCAGCCGACCCGTGGCCAGAGCATGACCGAAGCCGTGGACAAAATGCGCGGCAAGATCGGCCAGAAAATCACCTTGACCCTGGTACGCGACGGCGGCACACCGTTCGACGTGACCCTGGCCCGCGCCATCATTCAAGTGAAGAGCGTGAAGAGCCAGCTGCTGGAGTCGGGCTACGGCTACATCCGCATCACCCAGTTCCAGGTCAAGACCGGTGAAGAGGTCTCCAAGGCCTTGGCCAAGCTGCGCAAGGACAACGGCAAGAAGCTCAACGGCATCATCCTGGACCTGCGCAACAACCCAGGCGGTGTGCTGCAAGCGGCGGTGGAAGTGGTCGATCACTTCATCACCAAAGGCCTGATCGTCTACACCAAGGGCCGTATCGCCAACTCCGAACTGCGCTTCTCGGCCACCGGCAAAGACGAAAGCGAAGCCGTGCCGATGGTTGCACTGATCAACGGCGGCAGCGCTTCGGCTTCGGAAATTGTCGCCGGCGCCTTGCAGGATCAGAAACGCGCCGTAGTCATGGGCACCACCAGTTTCGGCAAAGGCTCGGTGCAAACCGTGTTGCCGCTAAACAACGAACGCGCGCTGAAAATCACCACGGCACTGTATTACACGCCGAACGGTCGCTCGATTCAGGCCCAAGGCATCGTCCCGGACATCGAAGTACGCAAGGCCAAGATCACCAGCGAGCAGGACGGCGACTACTTCAAGGAAGCCGACCTGCAAGGTCACCTGGGCAATGGCAACGGCGGTGCCGACAAACCGACAGGTTCTGGCGGCAAAGCCAAAGCGATGCCACAGGATGACGATTACCAACTGGCCCAGGCCTTGAGCCTGCTTAAAGGGCTGAGCATCACCTCCGGCCGTTGAGGATGGATCTGCGCTTCATCCTCGTCCTGTTGTGCTGCCTGACGGGTACTGCTCACGCAGAACCCGTCAGGCCGACGCCTCACAAGGCCTACCTGAGCCTGATCATTGATGACCTGGGGCAGAACCTGCCCCGGGATCGCCGCGTGCTGGCTCTGCGCGGCCCTGTTACCACGGCGATCATGCCCGATACCCCACACGCTACCGAATTCGCCCGCGAAGCCCATCGCGCCGGCAAAACCGTCATTCTGCACATGCCCATGGACCCCGCCACCGGCCCGTTCGCCTGGCATCCTGAACTGCCCATCGAAGAGCTCGAAAAACGTCTCAACGCCGCCTTCAAAATGGTGCCCTATACCGCTGGCATCAATAACCACATGGGTAGTCGCATGACCGCTCAACCGGCCGCCATGGCATGGTTGATGGGTGAGCTGCAGCGACGGCACATGTTTTTCGTCGACAGCCGCACCAGCGCGCAAACCGTAGCGGCACAACAGGCGCAGAAGATCGATCTGGCAAGTGTTTCGCGGGATGTGTTTCTTGATGATGAACGCACCGAAGTGGCGATCTACACCCAATTGCAGACCGCGATTGACCTGGCGCGCAAACAGGGTTCGGCGGTGATGATCGGTCATCCTTATCCACAGACATTGGCGGTACTGGAGCGGGAATTGCCGAAACTCAAGACCCAGGGGATTGAGTGGATCGATATCCGCCAGATGATCAGCGTGCGTGGCAATCGTGCAACGGCCGCCCATGGCAAAGACGGCACCTACAGATAAACCCTTCCAAAACCTATAACTGCCACAAACTATAAATAGTTACCGCCAGACGCCTCGCCCGACTCCTGATAGTAAGAACTCAACCATTCGTGACTTACGAAAGTCACCTTTGAACTATCAGGATTGAATATGAACACCCGTGAAAACGAAACATCGCCCGCAGGGCAAAGGGAACCGATAAAGTTCGGTAATCTGTTAATCAACTTTACGACTGATTTTCACCGAATCTGGGACAGCAGGGGTTCTGATTCGAAGTCTGGCAGTTTTTGGCGCCCTACCCCCGCCCCCGATTTACTACCGGGGTATTTTCCACTCGGCGATTTCGCCACGCCCGGATACGACAACATCAATGGAAACACCATTGTAGCGGTGGTCTGTGAAGGCGCCCCGGAGGACGGAGATGCCTCGAAAGGTAAAGCGCTCAGCGCGCCTGATGACTTTGAACGCGTCTGGAGAGATTCAAGCTCGGGTGCCGCCGCGGACTGCACGATATGGCGCCCGATTCCTCCCGCCGGTTATGTTGCACTGGGGATGGTGTGCTCCAATGGACGCGATAAGCCATCGTCTAACACCGTTCGTTGCGTGCGAGCAGACTTGGTGATCGCGTCGAACGTCAGCAACAGGATCTGGAGCGACAGCGGTAGTGGTGCCAAACAGGACTTCAGTGCTTGGGCCATCGAGCCGCCAAGCGCAGCAGCTGGAGAGCTCTATTTTTCGCCGGGTACGTTTGTCGGTGTCACCCGCCATACCCGACCTGCAGCAGAAGACGCCGCTTACTCATTGCGCATGCAGATACCTCTGCAGGTCGATACCCCTCCCGCGGCTCCAATCCTCTGCGGCTACGACACGCCCGCAACCGAAGAGATGGTCAAGATCACTCAAACTGTCCGACTGCCCTGGTTCGCGGTCAAAGACCCGGACCTGACACCGCTTGAGCAATTCCGGACATCAGCGTTCTACCGCCTGGAAAGATCGGACCGTTATGTGCTCGCCGGGCACGGCCATAACACCGGCATTGTCGGCCAGACCTTCAAATGGAAAGCACCGCGAGTCCAGAGGATTGAATTGCTGGAAGCGTTCACTGATGTCACTACTATCAGGGTCGTATCCGAATGGCCGCTTTACGTGTCAAACCCGGTGCATCTGTTTCTTTTGCTGTCATCCCCAATAAGGTTCTCGGCGAGACTGAGCAAGGATTTCACGCACACCGAAACATCACACAGCGACTGGATAACCTCGACACCCGTGGAGATCATCACACGTGTCGCGAAAAACAAAGTCGTGGCGGTTTATCTGATGCAAAGTGATTACAGACTACTGCGCGAAGACGGTACTCAAGTGGCGACTGCCATCCGCTACACCGATATCGACAGTCTTTACTTGACCGAATATCCGCCAGAAAAAGACGGCGAAGTCCTCAGCCCCATGCCGGGGACAGACTCACCAGCACCTACAGGTAACGAGCCATAATGTCGTCCACCACGCCTTCCTTGCGCAGCTGATCCAGCGCAGCCTGCAGCTTGGCAACGGTTTCGTCCGGCACGTCCTTGTTCAGCGCCAGATAAAGCTCGGCGCTATTGAAGCGCAGCACTGTCTTGAGCCCGGTCACGCCGTCCTGTCGAGCCAGATAACGGCCGGCCGGGTCGCCTGTAGCCCAAAGGTCGATCTGACCGTTGACCAGCTTCTTCGCGTTGTCCTGATCGCGCAGCACGACGATCGGATTGAGCCCCTGCTTGGTCAGAGTCTCGGCGATTGCGTCACCCTTGTACGCACCGATCTTGTATTTGCGTGCGTCATTCAGCGTTTCGAGGGTGATCTTGCTGTCAGCCTTCGCCAACATGATCCAGTCGTCCGGACCGATGGGGCCAACCCATTTGAAAAGCTTTTCGCGGTCCGGTAGCCGCGCCATGACGAACACACCGTAACCGGGTTTTTCCAGGGTGAGTTTGTAGATGCGCTCCCAAGGAAAACGCAATGTCAGGCTGTAGGTAATGTCGGCGCGCTTGAAAATCTCACGGACGATATCAGTGGCGATGCCATTGATATTCTCGTCCTGAGCGAAGTTCTTGCCATTCTTCGCCATGTTGTACGGAGGAAAGTTTTCCGTCAGCAACACCATGTCGGTATCGGGATTATCGTTAGCGTGAGCCCCGTTGATCAACAACAGAGAAGCACTGGCAAGGACGAGAAGAAGGCGTTTAAGCATGTCTGGCTACCGAAATCCATGGCGTACCCAAGAGTGCCTTGAGCCCGCCATGATGTCCACTGGCCTGTATGTGTTTGTTTAGCGCATCACAATGCCGCGATGGGCCATGTAGGCCTTGGCTTCCTGAACGGTGTATTCGCCGAAGTGGAAAATACTTGCCGCCAACACTGCGCTCGCGTGGCCTTCGAGGATGCCGTCAGCCAAGTGCTGCAGATTGCCGACACCACCGGATGCAATCACCGGGATGCCCAGCGCATCGCTAATGGCACGGGTGACACCCAGGTCGAAGCCGTTTTTCATGCCGTCCTGGTCCATGCTGGTCAGCAGGATTTCGCCGGCACCCAGGCCCTCCATCTTCTTCGCCCACTCGACAGCGTCGAGGCCAGTCGGCTTACGGCCGCCGTGGGTGAAGATTTCCCAGCGCGGAGTTTCGCCAGGTCCCGAGACCTTCTTTGCGTCGATGGCGACCACGATGCATTGCGAACCAAAATGCTGCGCCGCTTCGCCGACGAATTCCGGGTTGAACACGGCTGCGGTATTGATCGAAACCTTGTCCGCGCCGGCATTGAGCAGGTTGCGAATGTCCTGCACGGTGCGCACGCCACCGCCGACGGTCAGCGGGATGAACACCTGGCTGGCCATGCGCTCTACGGTATGCAGCGTGGTGTCGCGACCGTCGACGCTGGCAGTGATGTCCAGAAAAGTAATCTCGTCCGCGCCCTGCTCGTCGTAACGACGGGCGATTTCCACCGGGTCACCGGCATCGCGGATGTTTTCGAATTTCACACCCTTGACCACCCGGCCGTTGTCCACGTCCAGGCAAGGGATGATGCGTTTGGCCAGCGCCATGGTCAGTCCTCAGCCTTTGTACGAATCGCAGAAAGCTTGCGCTTCAGCGACATCAAGGGTGCCTTCATAGATCGCCCGGCCAGTAATCGCACCGATGATGCCCGGCGCCTTGGCGTCGAGCAGCGACTTAATGTCACCCAGGTTGTGAATGCCGCCGGAAGCAATCACCGGAATGCGCGTGGCAGCGGCCAACGCTGCGGTGAACGGTACGTTGCAGCCCTGCATCATGCCGTCTTTGGCGATGTCGGTATAAACGATGGCGGACACGCCGTCGGCTTCGAACTGCTTGGCCAGGTCAATGACCTGCACGGTGCTGATTTCAGCCCAGCCGTCAGTGGCGACGAAACCGTCTTTGGCATCCAGGCCGACAATCACCTTGCCTGGGAATGCGCGGCAGGCTTCGGCAACGAAGGCCGGATCTTTCACGGCTTTGGTGCCGATGATCACGTAGCTCACGCCCGCTTTCACGTAATGCTCGATGGTTTCCAGCGAACGGATGCCGCCGCCGATCTGGATCGGCAGGTTCGGGTAGCGCTTGGCGATGGCGGTGACTACTTCGCCGTTGACCGGCTGGCCTTCAAAGGCGCCGTTCAGGTCGACCAGATGCAGACGACGGCAACCGCCCTCCACCCACTTGGCAGCCATGCTCACCGGGTCATCGGAGAACACTGTGGAATCTTCCATGCGGCCCTGGCGCAGACGAACACAGGCACCGTCTTTAAGATCGATAGCGGGAATAATCAGCATCTGGCAAACCTTCAAATTCGATTGTTCAGCTTCACTCGAAAATCAGTTTTTCTCGAGCGCCCACAGGTCGCTTTCGATGCTTTCGAACCTCTCTTTGAGATGCGTCTGCACATCGAAAATCGCCCTGTTGTAATAGTGCGGAGCAATTTCGCGGGTAAACAGCTCAAGGATTTCGGCCGCTTCGAACGAACCCAGGTTCAGTTCGAAGCGATCCTCCATGAAGCGCTTGATCTTGTGATTGGCCTCGCTCTCTTGTTCAGGAGTGAGGGTCAGGATCGGTGGCTTCGACTTCTTGGCTGCCATTTACCAGCGACCATCCCACGCCGCGAAGTTCTGCAAGAGCTGCAGGCCATGGGTATGGCTCTTCTCCGGGTGGAACTGCACAGCGAAACGCGAGCCATCGGCCAGCGCTGCGGCGAAATCGACACCGTAGTGACCGCCACCCACCACTTGGCGCGCGTTGGCGGCCGCGATGTAATAGCTGTGCACGAAGTAGAACCGTGCCAGGTCCGGAATGTCGTGCCACAGCGGGTGATTCACCGTCTGCTTCACTTCGTTCCAGCCCATGTGCGGGACTTTCAGGTGTTCGCCGTCTTCATGCAGGTCCTTGCCGAAGAACTTCACCGCGCCCGGGAACAGGCCGATGCAGTCAACGCCGTCGTTCTCTTCACTGCTGTCGAGCAAGGCTTGCATGCCGACGCAGATGCCGAGGAACGGGCGATCCTGGCTGACTTCACGCACCAGCGAATCGAAACCCAGGCGATGGATTTCCGCCATGCAATCGCGAATCGCGCCGACGCCGGGGAAAACCACCCGGTCGGCTTCGCGAATCACGTTCGCATCACTGGTGATCAGAACCTTGCCGGCACCGACGTGTTCGAGGGCCTTGGCCACCGAGTGCAGGTTGCCCATGCCGTAATCGATAACCGCGACTGTCTGCATTACAGAACGCCTTTGGTCGATGGCATCTGACCGGCCATGCGGTCATCGAGCTCTACCGCCATGCGCAGCGCGCGGCCGAAAGCCTTGAACACGGTTTCGATCTGATGGTGGGTGTTAGTGCCACGCAAGTTGTCGATGTGCAGGCTGACGAGCGCATGGTTGACGAAGCCCTGGAAGAACTCCTGGAACAGGTCAACGTCAAAACCGCCGACGGTGGCGCGGGTATACGGAACGTGCATCTGCAGGCCTGGACGACCGGAGAAGTCGATCACTACGCGCGACAGCGCTTCATCAAGCGGCACGTAGGCGTGGCCGTAGCGACGAATGCCTTTTTTGTCGCCGATGGCTTTGGCGAATGCCTGACCCAGAGTGATACCGACGTCTTCCACGGTGTGGTGGTCGTCGATATGCAGGTCGCCCTTGCTGACAATATCCAGGTCGATCAGCCCGTGACGGGCGATCTGGTCCAGCATGTGCTCAAGAAAAGGAACACCGATATCAAATCGGGCCTTTCCGGTGCCATCCAGGTTGATCGAGGCTTTGATCTGGGTTTCCAGAGTGTCGCGCTCGACTGACGCCTTACGTTCGGCCATCACCAGCTCCGCAAAATCATTGGGCGAAAAAGGCAGCCATTATAGGGGCGCGGGCGGGAAACAGAAACACGGGAGGTGATATCACTGACGGATAGAACCCCGTGTCGTCGGGGATATACCTGTCCATACAAGCCATTTGGGCACACCACAAAACAAATGTGGGAGCGGGCTTGCTCGCGAAAGCGGTGTGTCAGTCAAGATTGAAGTCGACTGACACACCGCTTTCGCGAGCAAGCCCGCTCCCACAGGGGTAGTGCGTTTACCGTTTACTTAATGGAACAGAACTGCAGTTTTCTGCAGCGTCACCCAAACACCCCACGCCAACGGAATTCCTACCACCAGCCAGGCAGCGATCGCCAGCGGCTTGGTGCCCGCAGCCGCTTTCCACTCCAGCACGGTGCTGCTGTCAGCCCCTTTATCGTGACCCAGCGCCTGTTCGGCAGCCAGTTCAGCGTCGGTCATGAAGTACTTGTCGGCCACCGGGCGCACCAGCAGGTTGCAGATGAAACCCAGCACCAGCAAGCCCGCCAGGATGTACAACGTGATGTCGTAAGCCGCGGCACGTTCAACGCCGATGCTCAACTGATACTCACGCAGATAGTTCACCAGCACCGGGCCCAACACGCCCGCTGCAGCCCATGCCGTCAGCAGACGACCGTGGATCGCGCCGACCATTTGCGTACCGAACAGGTCAGCCAGATAAGCTGGAACGGTGGCAAAACCTCCGCCGTACATCGACAGAATGATGCAGAACGCTGCTACGAATAGCGCGACGTTACCCAAATGACCGAGATTTGGAATCAGTGCGTACAGCGCAAAGCCCAGGGCGAAGAACACGAAATAGGTGTTTTTGCGGCCCAGGAAGTCCGAGAACGAGGCCCAGAAGAACCGGCCACCGATGTTGAACAGGCTCAGCAAACCGGTGAAACCGGCAGCGGTCGCAGCGATCGAAGCCAGTTGTCCGGCGTCCAACTGACCGAACGCCAGGTCATTGCCCAGCAACTTGCCGCCGAAGACTTCCTGCAACAGTGGCGAAGCCATGCCGAGGATGCCGATACCGGCCGAAACATTCAGGCACAGCACCAGCCACACCAGGCGGAACTGCGGCGTTTTCCACGCCACGTTCACGTGCACGTGACGATTGGTGATCATCGCATTTGAAGCTTTTTTCGCCGGAGCGGTCCAGCCTTCTGGCTTCCAGCCGGTTGGGGGCACGCGGTAGGACAGCGCGCCACCGATCATGAACATGAAGTAGATCGCGGCCATAGCCACGAAGCTCTGCCATACACCAACGCCTTCAGCTGAACCAAAGTGGCTCATAAGCGCTGTCGCCAAGGGCGCACCGACCATCGCGCCGCCGCCGAAGCCCATGATCGCCATGCCGGTCGCCATGCCGCGCTTGTCCGGGAACCACTTGATCAAGGTCGACACCGGCGAGATGTATCCCAGACCCAGGCCGATACCGCCGATGACCCCGGAGCCGATCCACATGAGCCAGATCTGGTGGGTATAAATACCCAGCGCGGAGATCAGCAGACCGCCACACCAGCACACTGCCGACACGACGCCAGCCTTGCGAGGCCCCGCATGTTCCAGCCAGCCGCCCCAGATCGCTGCCGAGCAACCCAGGAAGATGAAGAACAGGGTGTAGATCCAGCCGAGCATCGAGATCGGCCAGTCGCATTGCGAAGAAAAGACTTGAGCGATGAAGCTCATGTCCGGTGCGCAGGCTAGTGGTTTAGTGATACCCAAGGCCTTGGACAGCGGCAGCCAGAACACCGAGAATCCGTAGGCCATGCCGATGCAGAGGTGAATGGCCAAAGCGGCCGGTGGCACCAGCCAACGGTTGAAACCGGGCTTGGCGATGATGCGCTCCTTGGACAGGAACGAGGGCTGGCCGGCATAGCCGTCCGCCGCGATACTCGTGGTCATTGTTATCCCCCAATTATTAGTATGGTTCGCCAGCCACTCTTCCCCCCCAGCCTTGTTGCACGCAGGCATGACTGTTCTTTTTCCAGGGTGAGGCTTCATTCTGGTGCGATATCTGGTCACAGAAGGACCGACGAACGGCGAAGGTTACCATTTGCACGTGACAGAAATGCCAAACTGATATCACCTTTTGTACGTTATCCGATCTCTCGGCCTCTAGCAGCTGCCGATTCACTCCAGAGGAGACACCATGCCGGTTATTGTCGAGTTGCTGAACGAAGCCACCCCTGAGGATCAGCAAGACTTGCAGAAGATCTATGGTGACGCCCCACAGTGGCTGTTCGCGCCGTTTGCAGGGGATACGCAATTGATTGAAACCTGTTTGCAGGACAGTTCTCTGATCGCAGGACGTTTCAATGATCGACTGCTGGGTGCGGCACGCCTGCAACGACACCCGGAGGTCTGGCATTTGTCTCAGCTGTGTGTGCGAAAAATCACCCGACGTCGTGGGGTCGCGGAACGCCTGGTGCGAGAAGCACAGACCATGGCTGCGCAATCGGGCGCCACCCTGCGTCTGCTGGCGCCCGTCGGTCACCTGGAAGTCCAGGCTTTGGCGGCCAAGTTGAACGTGCCACTTGATGTTCTGTCGGAATGATCGCTGACCGGTCGTCCGTTTTGGAGCGCTATACTCCTCGGCTAAATTTCGATTTCGAATAACTACAAGGACTCGCCCATGAAAGCGTTTGGCAAAATCCTGGGTCTGGTGCTTCTCGGGTTGTTGCTGATCATTGTGGCGCTGGGCTTTGCCCTGACCCACCTCTTCGATCCCAACGACTACAAAGACGAGATCCGCCAGATTGCCCGCGACAAGGCCCACATCGAGCTGACGCTCAATGGCGATATCGGCTGGAGCCTGTTCCCATGGCTGGGCCTGGAGTTGCACGACGCCGCCGTGGCGACCCTGGCCAAGCCAACCGAACCGTTCGCTGATTTGCAGATGCTCGGTCTGTCAGTCCGCGTGCTGCCGCTGCTGCGTCGTGAAGTGCAGATGAGCGATGTGCGCGTCGAAGGCCTGAACCTGCGCTTGAACCGCGACAAGGATGGCCATGGCAACTGGGAAGACATTGGCAAGGTGCCGGCCCCTGCGAACACCGCCAGCACACCTCCCGCCACCGCCGGTGAGCCTGCTCCGCAAACCCCCGCTCCAGCAGAAAAACCGGCTCAGCCCATTCGCCTGGACATCGACAGCCTGACTGTCAACAACGCCCGCGTCGAATACAACGACGAGAAAACGGGCAAGCAATTCAGCGCGGAAAGCATTCAACTGAGCACGGGGCCGGTGCATGACTCCACCAACATCCCGGTCAAGCTCACCGCCTTCCTGGGCACCAACCAGCCGGTTCTGCGGGTCCGCACCGAACTCAACGGCGAACTGCGTTTTGAACGCGCGTTGAAGCGCTACAAGCTCGAAGACATGAAACTATCCGGTGAAGTCGCCGGCGATCCCCTGCAAGGCAAGACCATGACCTTCGCCGCTCAGGGCCAGTTGCTGCTGGACAAGGCCGCCAACGTCGCTGAATGGACCGGCATCAAAATCTCCGCCAACCAACTGCGCGCACTGGGTGAACTGAAGGTCAACGACCTCGACAAGACCCCACAGATCAGCGGTGGCTTGTCGATTGCCCAGTTCGATCTGGCGAAATTCGTCGACAGCATCGGCCAGAAACTCCCGGCGATGGCCGAAGGCAGCCTGAGCAAAGTCGAACTGGTCAGCCGCCTGGCAGGTACACCCACCAGCCTCACGCTCGATGACATCAACCTGAAAGTCGACGACAGCACCTTCAGCGGTCGCATCGCCGTCGAAGACTTCGCCAAGCAATCACTGCGCGCAACACTCAAGGCTGACACCTTTGACATCGACCGTTACCTGCCGCCGAAGTCGGCCGAGGCCACCAGTGCGAAACAGGTGCGTCAGGCTGAAGTCGCCAGCACCGAAGCCGATGCCATGGCGGGCGCTGGCAGCACACCGCTGCCGCCAGCGCCGACCAAAGAGGCGTGGAGCAATGAACGCTTGTTGCCGGTGGAGCGCCTGAGCAAACTTGATGTGGATGCCGACCTGACCTTCGGCCAGTTGACCCTGGAAAAACTGCCGATCCACAACGCTGTACTCAAGGCCACTGGCCAAGGCGGGCTGCTCACGCTGGCGAACCTGCGCGGCGACTTGTACGAAGGCAGCTTCGAAGCCAAAGGCACCCTTGACGTGCGCCAGCAAACGCCAGTGCTGAATATGCAAACGCAGATCAATCGGGTGCCGGTGGAAAAAATCCTCGAAGGCCAAGGCAAAAATCCACCGGTCAAAGGCCTGGTAACACTCAACAGCACTCTCACCGGCAGTGGCAACAGCCAGAAAGCGCTGATCGAAACCCTCAATGGCAATGCCAGTTTCGTCATCAACAATGGCGTGCTGCTCAATGCCAATCTTGAACAACAATTGTGCAAAGGTATCGCCACGCTCAACCGCAAAACCCTCAGCGGCGAACCGCGGGGCAAGGACACACCGTTCCAGGAACTCAAGGGCAACCTGAATTTCCGTAACGGCGTAGCCAGCAACCCGGACCTTAAAGTGCGCATCCCGGGCATGACCGTCAATGGCGACGGTGATGTCGACCTGCGTGTACTGGGTATGGACTACCGCGTAGGCATCATCGTCGAAGGCGACAAGAGCGACATGCCGGACCCGGCCTGCCAGGTGAGTGAGAAATTCGTCGGCATCGAGTGGCCGCTTCGTTGCCGTGGCCCTCTGGAACTGGGCGCCAAGGCCTGCCGGCTGGACAAAGAGCGCATGGGTCAGGTCGCAAGCAAACTGGCTGGCGAGCGAATCAGCGAAAAAATCGACGAAAAGCTTGGCGACAAGGTCAGCCCGGAACTCAAAGACGCACTCAAGGGGCTGTTCAAACGATGAGAGCCGAGCAGTTTTCAACGGCGGTGCTGGATTGGTTCGACCGCCACGGCCGTCACGATTTGCCGTGGCAACAGGACATCAACCCCTATCGGGTCTGGGTCTCGGAAATCATGCTGCAGCAAACCCAGGTCAGCACGGTGCTGAATTACTTCGACCGTTTCATGGCTTCGCTGCCGACGGTCGAAGCCCTGGCCGCTGCACCGGAGGACGAAGTGCTGCACCTGTGGACCGGTCTGGGTTACTACACCCGTGCGCGTAATCTGCAGAAAACCGCGAAGATCGTCGTCGAGCAATATGGTGGCGAATTTCCCCGGGACGTGGAAAAACTTACCGACTTGCCGGGCATAGGACTGTCCACCGCCGGCGCCATTGCCAGTATCAGCATGGGCCTGCGTGCACCGATCCTCGACGGCAACGTTAAACGGGTGCTGGCGCGCTATACCGCACAAGAGGGCTACCCCGGCGAGCCGAAGGTCGCCAAACAGCTCTGGGCGAACGCTGAGCGCTTTACGCCGCATGATCGGGTCAACGCCTACACCCAGGCGATGATGGACCTGGGCGCGACACTATGTACCCGCAGCAAACCGAGCTGCCTGCTCTGCCCGCTGGAAAGGGGCTGCGAAGCGCACATGCTTGGCCTGGAAACCCGTTACCCGATCCCCAAGCCGCGTAAAGCCATCCCGCAGAAACGCACGCTGATGCCGATGCTCGCCAATGGTGAAGGCGCGATTCTGCTTTACCGTCGCCCTTCCACGGGCCTGTGGGGCGGTCTCTGGAGCCTGCCGGAACTCGACGACCTCGATGACCTGCAGCATCTGGCATCGCAGCACTCGCTGGAACTCGGCACCCAGCAGGCGCTGCCGAGCCTGGTGCACACCTTCAGCCATTTTCAGTTGTCTATCGAACCCTGGCTGGTTCAGGTCCAGGAGGCTGGCCATCACGTGGCCGAGGCCGACTGGCTCTGGTATAACCTCGCCACCCCGCCGCGCCTGGGCCTCGCCGCCCCGGTCAAAACCTTGCTCGAACGCGCGGCCGTCGTATTGAACGCAGGAGAGTCGTCATGACCCGCACCATCATGTGCCGCAAGTACAAAGAAGAATTGCCTGCCTTGGAGCGTGCTCCCTTCCCGGGAGCCAAAGGCCAGGACATTTTTGACCACGTCTCGGCCAAGGCCTGGGCCGACTGGCAAAAGCACCAGACTTTGCTGATCAACGAAAAACGCCTGAACATGATGAACGCCGAAGATCGCAAATATCTTCAGGGCGAGATGGATAAGTTCTTCTCCGGCGAGGATTACGCCAAGGCCGAAGGCTACGTGCCGCCCGCCGAGTAATCCCGTGAAATTGGGGGTTGGATCGTAAGCGACGGTAATAATTAAATATTTTTTGAAAACTTGCTTGACGACCCCCTGAAAAACCAGTTTAATGCGCCCCGTTGCCCAGATAGCTCAGTCGGTAGAGCAGGGGATTGAAAATCCCCGTGTCGGCGGTTCGATTCCGTCTCTGGGCACCAAATACCGAAAACCCTGAATCGCAAGATTCAGGGTTTTTTTATGCCTGCGATTTAGCCAAGAGCTATTCCCCGACTCACTCGCGACATAGCCGCCCTTCCTTCCTCGCTGGTCTAGCTATCACCATTCCAGTGGAAAACTAGGTTACGAGCTGCGCCACTTCCTATATCCGCAGTGTCACGTCGCTCCTCACCATTACGTGTCGCGACAATAGTGTATTTACCGGCCGGCAACTGAACGTAGACCAGCGGGCCAGCCTGACTGAGCGTCAACACCGTTTGCCTCGGGGCTTTCTGAATGACCACATCCACATCGGGAATGTATTTGTTCTCCGTCCCGATAGAGAAGGTCATGTGCAAGTTGTAGCCCGTGGTTTGCTGGATAGCTCTCGACTCATCCTCGCCGATACCGCCCGACAAATAAGCAATACCGTTCTGTTCCTGCCTCTGAACCTGCACACCCGAGCTGTCGATCGGTCCAAGACTGGCTGCTTGCAACATGGCGGGAAGCATCAGAACGCCAACCGTGGCGAGGGGCAACATCAGTGAATGGAAACTCTTCATGAAGACGACTCCCGGGCTTACAGAGCCCATCGTTACTTAATTGTGATTTCTGAGGGAGTGGTCATGTTCCAGATCGATTCGTGATTGGGCTCACTACGAAACGTACTACGTGATTTGCTCCTGACGCCTCACACGACATCGGGCCGGTCCTGCCAACGAGTCAGGCATTTCCTTCCGGCTTCTCGGCGGCGCCCTGCATCGTCGGCCAGGACTGTTTTGCCATTCTCTTCTGCCTGTTCAACCAGCTGCGGAAGACTTAATGAGCGCCCTCAAACCCGATGACACACACGATCCACAAATTGCTTCATTGCTTGGCGATCTTGGTGAATTGATCCGCCAGGCACGCCAGAAGGTGCTGCGAGCCGTCGACACCGTTCAAGTGCAAACCTACTGGCAGATCGGCCGGCATATTGTTGAGTTCGAGCAGGAAGGCGCTCGGCGGGCGGGTTATGGCAAGCAATTGCTGGCCAAATTGGCCAAAGCCCTTACTGCCGATTTTGGAAAAGGTTTTGATGAGCGCAATTTGCGATACATGCGAGATTTCTATCAGACCTTTCCAATTTGGAACGCAGTGCGCCCCGAATTGAGTTGGACCCACTATCGCAGGCTGCTGAGAGTCGACAGCGAAAGTGCTCGCCTTTGGTACATGAACGAATCAGCCACTCAAAACTGGTCGAGCCGAGCGCTGGAGCGCCAAATCAATACTCTTTACTACGAACGCCTCCTGGCGAGTAGAGACCGTATACCCGTCATGCAGGAAGCCACCACCAACATCCAGCAAATGAAGGCTCGCCCCCGGGATTTTATCCGTGACCCGGTGGTGCTGGAATTCCTCGGGCTGCCCAATGCGGGCAAACTTCAGGAAAGTGAAATCGAACAGGCACTGATCGAACAACTGCAAGGCTTTCTGCTAGAACTGGGCAAAGGCTTTGCCTTCATTGCCCGCCAGCAGCGTATCAGTACCGACAGCAAGGACTTCTACATCGATCTGGTGTTCTACAACTATCTACTCAAGTGCTTCGTTATCTTCGATATCAAGCGTGGTGAATTGACCCATCAGGATGTAGGCCAGATGGACATGTATGTGCGAATGTACGACGACCTGAAGCGCGGAGCTGAAGATGGGCCCACCGTCGGCATCATTCTCTGCGCACAAAAGGATGAATCCGTTGTGCGCTATTCGGTATTGAAGGGCAACGAGCAACTGTTCGCCAGCAAGTACCAACTGGTACTTCCCAGTGAGGAAGAACTGCGAGCAGAACTGGACCGGGAGCAGGCGTTACTTGAAGAACGGCTTCATCAGGAACCGTGATAGTGACGATGGATTGTTCATACATGGCGTGAAGACTATCGTGGTCAACTACCCGGAAAGGTCCAACGCCGATGAATTTGCAGGACATGCCATCACTGCCCCCCACACAAATCGAGATGCAGCCGGCGACAGACGTAGTTGCCGCCCCCTTCAAGCAACCCGCCGCCGACGGTTACATCCTCGGCGGCTTCATCTGGCGGCACGCCACCCGGGACACTTCACGCCCGGTCGTGATCATCAATGCCGCCACCTCGGTTCGCTGCCGGCACTATTCACGCTTTGCCGATTATCTGTTCGCTAACGATTTCGATGTCATCACCTATGACTACCGAGGCATTGGTGAATCACGCCCGGCATCTATCAAAGGACTTCAAGCCTCATGGACCGATTGGGGCGCCCTGGATTTCGAGGCGATGTTGCAGCGCGTACATCGCGAGTTTCCTGGCCAGCCGGTCGATGTAGTCGGCCATAGCTTTGGAGGCTGCGCAGCGGGCCTGGGAGCTTCGGGCCAGTTAATCCGACGCCTGGTGACAGTCGGTGCGCAGTTCGCTTACTGGCGCGACTACACGCCTGCTCATCGCTGGCGGATGTTCGGCAAGTGGCATGTGGTAATGCCGCTGGTGACAATGATGTGCGGTTACTTCCCCGGCAAACGCCTAGGCTGGCTGGAAGACACGCCCGCTGGCGTGGTCCGCGACTGGAGCACGCCAACACCGCGCTACGAAAAACGCCCAAGCGGTCGCGCCATACATGCAACCACCGGTCGCCTGCCCTTCGTCAATGTCTGCGCGAAAATCCTGGCGATCAGCATCAGCGATGATCCCTACGGCACCATCCCGGCCATCGAACGCCTGCTCGGCTACTTCACCAGCAGCACCAACACCCATCTGCGCATTGCTCCCGAAGACATCGGCGAAGCAGAAGTCGGACATTTCGCCTTTTTTCGCAGCGCATACCAAGCCACACTATGGCCCATTGCATTGTCCTGGCTGCAAAACGGCGAACTGGCCCCCGGCACACCGGGGCGGACAGTGCCACGCAACTGAGCCACTGCCCTTTCAACGAATTACGGAACGACGCCCATGGCCTCCGCCAACAAGCAGCAAAAACGCGCCTCCCGCGCCAAGGCCAAGGCCAAGCAGAACCGCACCCAACGAGCCGCCGCGCCGGTCGAGCTGGACCCGAACGACGATCGCATCGATTTCGAGTCCGTGGACCTGACTGACATGTTCAAGGAAATGATCGATGCAGCAAAGATCAGCCAACAAGCGATGTGCGCGGCCTTTCTTGAACACCCCCTGCTCGCGCTGGTGCTGGAGCAGGAAGGCGAAGAAACAGCGACAGACTTCATCATCGGCGCGCTGATCGAATATCGCCAATGGTCCACTGAAACCGACGAAGCTGGCGCGATGGCGTGGATCGAATCTCCAGCCTTCCAGGCTGACTACGTGGCCGCATCCGAAATCATCGCAGCCCAAAACCAATAGAAACCGAACTGAGTTCCCATGGCATCCCTGAATAAGCAACAGAAACGCGCCAAACGCGCCAAGCTCAAAGCCAAGCAAATCAATATCCACGGCAGAAAACCCGTCGCCCTGGACGATGACCTGGGCGAAATCGGCGAGCCGATCCCGGAATACACCCTGGCGATGTTCAGCAAAATGCGTGATGCGGAAGCCATTAGCCGCAGCGAAATGCTCTCCGTGCTGCTGACGAACCTCGCCTTTATCATCATTGACCATCCAGAACTGCTGGACATGGAAAACGCCGACGATGAAGGCATGGCCGCCACCCACCTGGCCGCCGACATGCTGATCGACTACCGCATGTGGGCTGATGGCATGGACCGCGACGCCGCTCAGGCGTGGCTGTCCGAGCCGCAATTCATCACCGATTTCGGCGACGCACTGGACGTCTACAGCCAGTCGCTGGATGCGCCGGACGATATTGGAACTGCCAGCGCCGACTTCATGGCCAACCGTGAACAGCCCAACGATCAGGAGCGCGAGCCTCTCTAAAGTAGAAGATTGGGTTATCTACTACTAAATCGAGTCCTACCCCTGAAAACAAAAACGGCCGCCTGTCATCACTGACAGCGGCCGTTTTTTACATCAACAATCTACCTTGAGCCAGAAGACTCAGCGCGCGACTGCCGCAACTCCCTGCTCGTTGCGACGACGGCGAGCAACCAGCAAACCGGTGGCAACCACCAGAGCGCTGAGCAGGCCGGTCGCCAGGATTTCCACGCGATGGGCGTCCTGGAACAGCATGATGGTCAGGGCCGCGACGATGAAAATGATCACCGCGTAGGTCAGGCCCGGGAACAGCCACATGCTGAAAACGATTTTCTCGCCGCGAGCCATACGCTGTTTGCGCATGCGCAGTTGCGAGATCGCAATCACCAGGTACACGAGCAACGCGATAGCGCCGGAGCTGGCCAGCAGGAATTCGAACACCGCAGCCGGGGCCACGTAGTTGGCGAATGTTGCCAGGAACGCTGCGCCAGTGGACAACATCACCGCCCAGTATGGCGTGCCACTCTTGTTGGTGCGGGTGGACATGGCCGGTGCATCACCGCGCTTGCCCAGGGAAAACAGCATGCGCGACGACGTGTAGAGCGCCGAGTTCAGGCAGCTGGTCACAGCGACCAGAACCACGATGTCGACGATCATCTTGGCGTTCGGGATGCCCATGCGCTCAAGCACGGTCTGATAAGAACCAAGGCTGGCCAATACCGGGTCGTTCCATGGCACCAGGGCCACGACGATGAAGATCGATACGAGGTAGAACAAACCAATCCGCCAGATCACGGAGTTGGTGGCCTTGGAGATTTGCTGGCCAGGGTTCTTCGATTCCGCGGCCGCGATGGTCACGATCTCGGTGCCCATGAAGGAGAACATGGTGGTCAGAATGGCACCCAACACCGCGCCCATGCCGTTTGGCAGGAAGCCTTGAGTGTCGAACAGGTGGGAAACGCCGCTGACCTGGCTGCCCGGCAGGAAACCGAAAATTGCCATGACGCCGAGAACAATGAAGCCGATGATCGCCAGCACTTTAACCAGGGCGAACCAGAACTCGAATTCACCGTAGTTCTTCACGCTGAACAGGTTGGTAATGGTCAGCAGCATCGTGATGACCAAGGCGAAGGCCCAGATGCCCACGCCTGGGAACCAGGCATGCAGGATGGTTGCGGCGGCGTTGGCCTCCAACGGGATAACCAGCACCCAGAACCACCAGTACAACCACCCGATGGTGAAACCAGCCCAGTGACCGATCGCGCGATCGGCGTATGTCGAAAAAGAGCCTGTGTCTGGCGAGGCGACAGCCATTTCACCAAGCATGCGCATCACCAGGACCACCAGCATGCCGGCGGCGGCGTAGGCCAACAGCACGGCCGGACCAGCAGCAGCGATAGCGTGGCCCGAGCCTACGAACAGGCCGGCGCCGATAACACCGGCAATCGACAGCATGGTCACATGACGCGGTTTGAGCCCCTGTTCGAGGCCGTTAGAGCTTTGGGTATTGCTCATTGAAACTACCTTTGTAAGGAAAAGCGAATGCATGCATCCCGTTTGAATTTCTCTTCTGTAAAAAGAAACCAACGGGGCGTTCCGGAATCTGCACGCAATAATTGCGCCAAAATGTTTCGAAACCGTCTAGGCCGGCGACTTCGCCCTGACCCGACAGTCATTGCAAGTCATTGATAGTAATAGCACTTTGCCAGAACGTTACCCTGCGACCCACTTAATGAACGAAACACCGCACCGGAAACACACCCCAAAAATACGTAACGCACAATAAAAGTACGTTTGGCCGGTTAGCGCTTCCCACCCCCCGTCAAAGCTGGCAACATCGCGCCCTTTTTTGCGACAGCAGACCCGCTTTCTACTTTGAAGCATGCTTCAAACGGCTGTTCGGTTGTTGACGGGGCGACAGTCTGCTGTGCCGATGCGACAACCTGCCATACGCCACCCGTTTACCGTCTGGAGCGCTGTTGGCTGCCACTGAAACGCTATGCTAGGTTGGCCGCCTCGCCAGGAAGGCAACCAACAGCAGGAGCGATACATATATGAGGAACGCACATGGCTGAGGCCACGCCCGCGCTTGAAATCCGCAACTTGCACAAACGCTACGGTTCGCTGGAGGTGCTCAAAGGCATCTCGCTGACCGCCCGCGATGGCGATGTGATCTCGATTCTGGGTTCCTCCGGCTCCGGCAAGTCCACATTCCTGCGCTGTATCAACCTGCTGGAAAACCCGCACCAAGGCCAGATCCTGGTGGCCGGTGAAGAACTCAAGCTAAAAGCCGCCAAGAACGGCGAACTGGTCGCTGCCGACGGCAAGCAGATCAATCGCCTGCGCAGCGAAATCGGTTTTGTGTTTCAAAACTTTAACCTGTGGCCGCACATGAGCGTGCTCGACAACATCATCGAGGCCCCGCGCCGCGTGCTCGGCCAGAGCAAGGCCGAAGCCATTGAAGTTGCCGAAGCCTTGCTGGCCAAGGTCGGCATCGCCGACAAGCGCCACGCCTACCCCGCGCAATTGTCCGGCGGACAGCAACAACGCGCGGCAATTGCCCGCACCCTGGCCATGCAGCCCAAGGTCATCCTGTTCGACGAGCCCACCTCCGCGCTTGACCCGGAAATGGTCCAGGAAGTACTTAATGTCATCCGCGCACTGGCCGAAGAAGGCCGCACCATGCTGCTGGTCACCCATGAAATGGGCTTCGCCCGTCAGGTCTCCAGCGAAGTAGTGTTCCTCCACCAGGGCCTGGTAGAAGAGCAAGGATCGCCACAGCAGGTGTTTGAAAACCCGCTTTCGGCACGCTGCAAACAATTCATGTCCAGCAACCGCTAACGGAGCTACCCGCATGCAGAACTACAAAAAGGTCTTCCTGGCTGCCGCCGTCACCCTGGCCTTCAGCGCCGGTGCCATGGCTGAAACCCTGAAGATGGGCATCGAAGCGGCTTACCCGCCATTCAACAACAAAGATGCCAGTGGCAATGTCGTCGGCTTCGACAAGGAAATCGGCGACGCCCTGTGCGCCAAGATGAAAGTCGAGTGCACTGTAGTCACCTCCGACTGGGACGGCATCATCCCGGCCCTGAACGCCAAGAAATTCGACTTCCTGATCTCTTCGATGTCGATCACCGACGAGCGCAAGCAAGCGGTGGACTTCACTGACCCGTACTACTCCAACAAGCTGCAATTCATCGCACCGAAAGACAAAGACTTCAAAACCGACAAGGCTTCCCTGCAAGGCAAAGTGATCGGCGCACAACGTGCGACCCTCGCCGGCACCTGGATGGAAGACAACATGGATGGCGTTGAAGTCAAACTCTATGACACCCAGGAAAACGCCTACCTCGACCTGACCTCCGGTCGCCTGGACGGCATCCTGGCGGACAAATACGTCAACTACGAGTGGCTGAAAAGCGACGCCGGCCGTTCTTACGAATTCAAGGGCGACCCGGTGGAAGAAAGCGACAAGATCGGTATCGCTGTGCGTAAAAACGACCCGATCCGCGAGAAGCTGAACATCGCACTGAAAGAAATCGTCGCTGACGGCACCTACAAGAAGATCAACGACAAGTACTTCCCGTTCAGCATCTATTGATACTGACCTGCCGGACCGGCGCCGCCTTTTGACGGTGCCGGTCCCCGGCCTTGCCTGCCGCGATTTGAAAAGAAATCCATGATTATCGACCTCTACGGATTCGGCCCGGCGCTCGCCGCTGGCGCGCTGATGACTGTGAAACTGGCGCTCTCGGCCCTGTGCCTGGGACTGGTGCTCGGTCTGCTCGGCGCATTGGCCAAGACTTCCCCGTACAAGCCGCTGCAATGGCTTGGCGGTACTTATTCGACCCTGGTTCGCGGCATCCCGGAATTGCTCTGGGTGCTGCTGATCTACTTCGGTACGGTCAATCTGATGCGCGCCCTGGGCGAGTTCTTCGGCAATCCCGATCTGGAACTCAACGCCTTCGCCGCTGGTGTGATTGCGCTGGGCCTGTGCTTCGGCGCCTACGCCACGGAAGTGTTTCGTGGCGCAATCCTGGCCATTCCCAAGGGCCATCGTGAGGCCGGCGTGGCGCTGGGCCTGTCGAAATGGCGCATCTTCACCAAGTTGATCATGCCGCAGATGTGGCGTATCGCCCTGCCCGGCCTGGGCAACCTGTTCATGATCCTGATGAAAGACACCGCGCTGGTGTCGGTGATCGGTCTGGAAGAAATCATGCGTCACGCGCAAATCGGCGTGACCGTGTCCAAGCAACCGTTCACCTTCTATATGGTCGCTGCGTTCATGTACCTGAGCCTGACGATTCTGGCCATGACCGGCATGCACTTCCTGGAAAAACGCGCCGCTCGCGGCTTCGCGAGGAGCACTCAATGAACTGGGAAATCATCATCAAGTGGCTGCCGAAACTGGCTCAGGGCGCAACCCTGACCCTGGAGCTGGTAGCCATCGCCGTGATCGCCGGTTTGCTGCTGGCCATTCCGCTGGGCATCGCGCGCTCATCGCGCCTGTGGTGGGTGCGGGCATTTCCCTACGGCTACATCTTCTTTTTCCGTGGTACGCCGTTGCTGGTTCAACTGTTCCTCGTTTACTACGGCCTGGCGCAGTTCGACGTCATTCGTAACAGCTCGATGTGGCCGTACCTGCGCGATCCGTTCTGGTGCGCCACGGCCACCATGACCCTGCACACCGCGGCCTATATCGCTGAAATCCTGCGCGGCGCCATTCAGGCGATCCCACCGGGCGAAATCGAAGCGGCACGAGCCCTGGGCATGTCCAAAGCCAAGGCGCTGATCTACATCATGCTGCCACGGGCGGCGCGGATCGGCTTGCCGGCCTACAGCAACGAAGTGATCCTGATGCTCAAGGCCAGCGCTCTGGCCAGCACCGTGACCCTGCTGGAGTTGACCGGCATGGCGCGCACCATCATTGCCAGGACTTACCTGCCGGTAGAGATCTTCTTCGCCGCCGGCATGTTCTACCTGCTGATGGCCTATGTGCTGGTGCGCGGCTTCAAGCTGCTGGAGCGCTGGTTGCGCGTCGATGCCTGCCAAGGGCGTTGATTCCCAGGTGTTGACGGGCGAGAAACTACTCGCCCGCTTCACCGCGCTGGATGCTTTTCTGACAAAGCATCAGGCACTGTGGAAACCACGGCCTTTTACTCATCTGCAACTCCCTTGGGAAACCTCCTACCCCGAGTTGGCCGCCTGGCTACGCGGACGGTCGCTTCAGGACGCGGAAAACGCTCACAACCAACCCGCCCTATTAGATGCGCCGGAGCCTTTTGCTTCATTGGCGGCGATGTCCTTAGCACTGAGTGCTGTGGATGAATTACCCGCACATTCGCTGGAAGCGGCCGGTCATCGACTGAATGTCGATGTGCCGGGGCGCAAGTGGCAGCAGATCGAAGCCTTCACCAGTCGATTGCAGTTTGCCGATGCGCCGAAGCACTGGCTGGATTGGTGCTCGGGAAAAGGGCACTTGGGGCGTCGACTGCTGCAAACCGGCCAACAACTGACTTGCCTGGAATTTGACCCGGCGCTGGTTGCCAGCGGCCAGGCCCTCAGCCAGCGTCATCAACTGCATGCGCTGCATGTTGAACAGGATGTACTCGCGGCCAACGCGGCTTCTTTATTGAATGCCGAGTACACGCCTGTCGCGCTACACGCCTGCGGCGATCTGCATGTGCGCCTGATTCAGCTCGCCAGTGCGGCAGGTTGCAAGCAACTCGCCATCGCCCCTTGCTGCTACAACCGGATCAGTCTTTCTCAGTACTCGCCGATTTCGTCGGCCGCCAAGGCCTCGGACCTACATCTATCCCTCGATGATCTCGCGCTACCGATGAGCGAAACCGTCACCGCTGGCGCTCGCGTCCGACGCCAGCGTGATACCTCCATGGCCCGGCGCCTGGCCTTCGACCTGCTGCAACGGCAGCTGCGTGGCGTTGACGAATACTTGCCGACCCCCTCCCTGCCCAGCACCTGGCTGGACAAGCCCTTCTCCGATTACTGCCATCATTTGGCCGGGCTCAAAGAGTTATCCACAATCAGCCCGCAGGACTGGCCAGCGCTGGAAGCCGCCGGCTGGCAGCGATTGGCGCAAGTACGCAATCTGGAGTTGCTACGCGGACTTTTCCGACGCCCATTGGAGCTTTGGCTGGTCCTTGACCGAGCCCTTTTCCTGCTTGAGCAGGGCTATACGGTTCGTCTCGGCACTTTCTGTGAAACCCCACTCACACCGCGCAATTTCCTGATGCTGGCGGAACGCCCTTAAAGCATCACAGCCTGTGGATAACTCTGTTGATGAAAAAATCGTGGATCCGATATTTACAGCTGTTTCAGAGGTGAAACGATACTGTTCAGTTTTCGTACACTCGAATAAAAAACCAGAAAAACAGTGATTTGCGTGCCAATGAGAACGGATCCACAAATTCGTCATATAACGCGTGCGCCACGAATCTTGTTGTGCATAAGCGTTCGCTCGAAAGGACATAACCGCAGAACCAAAGGGCTGTTAGAACAGAAAATGCGAGTATTCAGCGCCACGTGATCCTTAATGGAAATTGCCTG
The DNA here is from genome assembly GCF_002277815.1 of Pseudomonas sp. ERMR1:02. Taxonomy (GTDB): domain Bacteria; phylum Pseudomonadota; class Gammaproteobacteria; order Pseudomonadales; family Pseudomonadaceae; genus Aquipseudomonas. The sequence continues at coordinate 174,099 of NZ_NKJI01000005.1, read as the reverse complement.
AAAAGCGCGAAAAGACACGACCGACAAGCACTATTGATCCCTGGCAAAGCCCCACGCAAAAATAGTCAGAATTCAGGGGTTTACAGAACCAATCCAATCGCTATAATCGTCGCCCAACACGCCGGTATAGCTCAGATGGTAGAGCAACTGACTTGTAATCAGTAGGTCCCGGGTTCGATTCCTGGTGCCGGCACCATACAAGGTTCCAGAGAAGGCTTTCAAAATCTCTGAAACCCCCGAAAAACCCGCCTTCTGGCGGGTTTTTTCGTTTTGGCGTTCCGATAGACGTTGCTTTAAGGGTACAAAACTACTTCAACGCATCATGCGTATTTCGAGCTTTTCTCGAAACCCTGCATCAAGCCTGTCCAAAGCGTCGATCAGCGGCGCGTCAATATGATCGCTCAACAAGCAGCCATCAACGTTTCGCTGCATATCCAGCTCGACCTTATGTTCGGAGCTGCCGGCGTTATGTTCGGAGCTCTGTAGCGGACCTGCGAACACTTGCTCCGGCGTAGGCAGTTGCTCACCCGGCAGGTGATAAATCATGCCGCGTGAGCGCCCGTCGGGCACAAGGAATCCCTCGCGTACCAACCGCGCAAGCAGTTAGCTCGTAACGATCGCACGCCGTGTCAGCCTTTGACCGATTCAGATATTCACCGTAGATATTCTGGAATTTGCACGGCAACTCTATCGTTCATTATATTTTACTACCGTTTGAAATGGTCGCCTCCCCCTACACACGTGAAAGTATTAGCTTTTTACAAGGTCCGGGCTTTGCCTTCCCTTAAAACCAAACTGAGAATGAACATAATATCAAACACCCCTAGCATGGCTTCAACATTGACAGTTACAACTGTGCGACTATATGATTTGAATCAAGGACACGTTATTTTCATGGAATGAATCCAATGCTCCGCCATGCCTCTCTGCATACGCCGTTCTCCCCTGATTTGCCCATCGTAATGCGGACCCCACTAGCACTTTATAGTTGGGACTCCCGTACCTATTTTCTCCGCACTGCAGCATCTTATAGATGCCAGAAATCTATTCGTATCGATCTCCGCACTGGGATTTAATTCGGTGAAGATCGAAACCTGAGAATGTAAACCTTAAAAGCCAACAAGTTTGAGTCTTGCGCCGGATATAGGGCGCAGGGAAAATATCGCCTATAAAATAAAAGGATTTTTATGAAGTTGCTGGATAACGCTATCCGCCTTTCCTACCCGCTGCCTAATGGGAAAACTGTCAAGCTCAAACTTGCGACGGAGGAACTGCTGGGTGTTCGCATGAATAAAAATGTGAAGCGCCTGATTGGTTGCTATGAGCAGGATATGCTCTTCTTGAACAAGGAAATCGAAGGAAACATTCAGCAGCATCTCGATGAACGATATGGTCGAGATAAAAGCAAGAAGGCTTTAGATGAGTTGAGAACACTTGAGGCCGTTGTATTTGCGCCGGTCAATGCACAACTGGATAAAGTCGACTTCTCGGTTTCGGCAGATCAATTGAAGGCGTTTTTCGGCACCCAGTTGGATGAGGAGTTCGCTCGTCTCAAAAATGGCGACTTTGATCCTACGCTTTCTTACATTCTCAACAATCCAGACGGCCAAGCATTGATGAGAAGCTTGCTGACTCAGTTCTCGATTGAATTCCTCATCGAGGGCGCGCCAATGGGTCTGTACGCGACGGGCGCATTTGGTACCTTGCAGTCCCATCTGCTGCGGGTTTACCAGGACGAAATGGGCAATGGCGTCCCGGAGGACAAACACAGCCATTTGTATGAAAAAACGATGCTGGATCTTGGACTGAGCGATACGCCGGATGCGTATCAGGACCACTTCCTTACCAGCAACATGCTGGTTTCGGCTTATACCTATCAGATCTGCCACGACAAAAGTAAGTTCTTGCGCTACCTCGGTGCTTTTTTCCGCAATGAAGCTTGCTTCATTGTGTGGCAAAAACAACTGGGAGATTCTGTTCGCGAAATCTATAGCGGAAAAGTCGACTGTCATTATTTTGATGTTCACACTTCTGTCGATCAAGCACATGGTCGCTGGGTACTTGACAATCTAATAGACCATGCATTGGAACGCTTCGGTGATGATGCCGCCCCCATATATTACGCGGTTTTGTAGAGCTGATGATCTACCAGGATATTTTTGGCCTGGAACTTGATCATCAAATACTGACCGGCACGGTCGCAGAATCAACAGAGTTGCCAAACTCAAACCTTCCACTTTCAATTCACATATCTCCCGGCCAGACCGAACATCTTTTCTCTGCTCAGGAACTGCTCATCAATCTTCAGGGGAGTGGAAAACTCTTTCTTACAGACCCCTTGACTGCTACAACTTCGTCAGAGCGCGAATTGATTCGTCTTCCTCCATTTACTGCAGCCTATGTCATCGCCGGAAACGACGGCGCAAATTATAAATAAACGTCTATAACGGCGCGGTGGGTCTTCGATCAATCGCGCAACAACCGACACCTGATGACATTAATGCTTGGTTATCAAGCGTAAGGAATTTGCATGTCTAAAGAAAAGGCTCTGCCTGATCATAACAATACTTGGCTTCACTTTTTTCCTTCCGATCAACTTGGTAATACGGACGCTTCTTTCCCTTCATCTTTAATTGCAGCGCATGGGATCTATGTAACGGATGCGCACGGCCGTCGATATATGGATGCCATCAGCGGAGCGTACTGCGTGAATGTCGGTTATGGTCGCGACTCGATTGTCGATGCGGCCAGCCAGGCGGCCAAGACGCTTGCGTTTTGCTCTCCGTTCAGTTTTTCAAACCCGTACTCCACCCGGCTGGCTCAGACACTGGCGAATCTGGCGGAACCCGTTGTCGGAGCCAATGCACGGGTGTTCTTCACCAATAGCGGTTCGGAAGCGGTAGAGACCGCGTTGAAAATTGCTCGGGCTTTTGCCGTCAAGAATGGCGAAAGCCAGCGCAAATGGCTGGTTTCTCGCGATCATGCTTACCACGGTGTCACCTTGGGAGCTCTGTCGGTTTGCGGGTTTGCGGCTTTGAAAGAAGAGTTCGGTCCACTCCTACCCATGACCGCGACTATTCCTTCGATGCGAGACAGCGGCGATCCCTTTTACGACTTGCTGAACGCCACCCCAGGCCGTGGCAAGGATGTCGCGGGCGTACTGGTTGAAACGGTCGAAACCAGTAACGGCATGGTGACGCCCACCACACAGTATCTTGATGGATTGAAACGATTGCGTGAGGAGACTGGCGCTTTACTGATCGTGGATGAAGTCATTACCGGATTCGGACGTCTGGGCAGTTGGTTCGGCGCTGAACACTATGGCCTGGAAGCAGACATCATTGTCTGCGCGAAAGGGCTCACAAGCGGATACGACTCCCTTGGGGCAACGATTGTCAGCGAACGCGTCGCTTCGGTCTTTGCCCAGGGCGACGAGAGCATGTTTGCCCATGGTGCCACGTTCGGTGGTCGTCCAGCCGCGGCCGCGGCGGCATCGGAAAACATTGGGATTCTAGAACGCGAGCAGTTGCTTGGAAACGCCTCATCCATGGGTGGCTATTTGAAAGGCAAACTGCACAGTTTGCTTGAAGACCATCCAAAGGTTTCTGGTCTCGCCGGTATAGGTCTGCTCCAGGCCATCCATTTGAAAACACCAGACTCCTCGGCTCCCGCCACTGTGGAAGAAGTCGCGGTAATTCGGGAGCGCTTATTGAGCCTTGGGGTCATCACCTCCTTGTATTACACCCGTAACGATCCAACGATCGAAATCGCCCCTCCACTGTGTATCAACCGAGAGCAGATCGATCATCTCTGCCTGGTTATCCTCGAAGCATTGAACTGACTGTCGTTGAGCCTCAAACATAAAGGACTATAAGAGATGACATTCGATGAAATCGAACACACAGATCTGGTGCGCAATAAACAAGTGCAAGGTGAGGAATACGAAAGATCGACAGTGAACGAGGCATCGGTCAGTCTCGAATGGGCGGGGGCAGTGGGTACGAAGGACGCCGACTTTGAAGCCTGCCTGCTAACAGCCTGGCTTATAACGGCTTGCTGGTACGCCAACTGGGCGCAAGAGGTGAACAGTGTCGTCGTCTCTCACGCAGGACATTTTAATTGCCCGAATGTGGATCCGCATGCGCCAGCAAGTGCGCTTCGCGCTGACTGCAAAAAAGCCCTGAACGACATGTCCGGCGCACAGACCGCCCCGTGGCAGGTACGGGCCTGGTCAGACACCGAACAATGCCAGGGCTTGTTCGGTACCGCCCGACTGCAGATGTGTGTCAGAGAAGCTTCGGTCGAATTACTGTTCAACAGACAGATTCTCGACAAAAACCTGGCTCATGAGATCTTCGACACGCTGCACGCTATCGCCACTGCATTGCAGAGTGACGAATGCGTTACTGCGCAACAACTCGTGGAGCTTGCAAGACCTGTGCAGTCGAACTCCGAATTGCTGGGCAAACTGCACGGCGTCGTGGATCAAGATGTGCTGGAAGCGTTCGAGAGCCATGCATGCCGGAATCCAGAAAAAGCAGCCATTTGTGATGCTGGCACGACTATAAGTTACGGGCAGTTATCGATGTATGCCCGAAAACTCGCAGCAGAGCTTAAGCGTGATGGGGTAACCGCCGGCAGCCGTGTTGCGCTGAGCATGCCACGCTCCAGTGGTTTTATTGTTGCTGCGCTGGCGTTGCTTTCGCTGGATGCCATCTACATTCCAATAGACCTCGAACTTCCTGCTGAGCGAAGCAAAATGATGCTTGAGGATGCGAGGGTAGGATGGATCATTGGTAGCGATGCGGTAGTAACAAGGGTTCGCTCGATAGCCGAAACCCAATCCGAAAGCGACTTGGGTTGTGGGTACGTGCTGTTCACTTCGGGAACTACGGGTCGGCCCAAGGGGGTGATGGTTTCTCGCTCATCACTCTCATACTACGCCAGCGTCGCCAGACATTCGTTCAATCTCACTGGCCGTGACAGGGTTCTGCAATTTGCTACTGTATCGTTTGACGCCTCTGTCGAGGAGATTTACCCCTGCCTGATGGCCGGTGGAACTTTGATCATCCGCGATTCGTCTGTTGATTTGCGACCTGCCAGATTTCTAGAATTCGTGCATGAACAACGGATCACCTTCCTTGACTTGCCGACCGGGTACTGGCGAGAGCTGAGCCTGGCCTGCACATCGGAAAACCTCCACTTTCCACCCAGCGTTAATCTGATTGTCATTGGTGGAGAAGCGCTCTACAAATCAGATATCCACGCCTGGTTCCGTCTCCCCTCACCTCGCCCAACCCTCATCAATTCTTACGGTCCGACCGAGACAACCGTTGTCACAGCCTTCCAACGCGTGCGACCACCCAGTGCAACCGACGACTCAAAGAACGATATCTCAATCGGCCGCCCAATTGCCGGGAGCAGAATTGTCTTGCTCGATCGCTTTGACAATCCGGCGCCACTCGGTGGAATAGGACAGATATGCATATCCAGCCCAGGTGTAGCCGTGGGGTATTTAAACAGTCCTGAAATGACCGAAGAGAAATTTTTCATCCGCGTGGAAAGCGATCGAATTCAGCGCCGCTACTACAAGAGTGGAGACTTGGGACGCATCGGCGCCGACGGAGCACTGGAATACCACGGTCGCATGGACAATGTGGTGAAGCGCCAAGGTTTCAGAATAAGTCTGGGTGAAATCGAGTCGATAGTCCGGACTCTGCCCGAGGTGTCAGACTGCTGCGTGTTCATGACCGAATCGGGTAGCAACGGCAAGCTACTGTGCGCAGTGCAATTGATGCGCGATGTCGAGATGACTCAAGCGGATTTGCGCCACCAACTGAGCCTGGATCTTCCGTCCTATATGGTTCCGAACAGCTTCGTACTGCTCGACGAAATACCACGCACCCTTGCCGGAAAGATCGATTACAACATGGTGCGAACTCTTGCGACCGACACCGCCGAGATCGAGAATAGCGGCAAGGCCGGCCAGCAGCCAGAAAGCGAGCTCATGGTGGGTATACGCTCGATATTGGGTGGTCGTGAACTGAATTGGGATGCCAGTCTTCCAGAGAATGGTGCCGACTCATTGGAAATCGTTCGGTTAGCCGTATTTCTGGAGCGGCAGAGCGGTCGAGAATGGCCACTGTCGACGCTGTACCACTACTCGAGTGTGCGGGCCATACTAATCGACATCGGTAACTCCGTGGTCGCACAACACCGTGCTCGACACTTCCGCGACTGGCGCTACACAGAGCTTGATCGGCTCAAAGGTTTGCTCCGTTTCGGCGTGACACGATCTAGTCGTATCGAAGACGGCATTCTTGTGACAGGAGCAACGGGGCTGCTCGGACGCCATATCGTCAAAGACCTACTGAAAAGGACGCAACGTCCAATTTACTGTCTGGTTCGCAACTCCCTCCCGGGAGTACCTGAATTCCTTCGTCGAAAACTGATGCAAACGCTCAACATGAGGAAAGAGGATCTGCACAGACTGCACATCCTCGCTGGCGATCTGACCCTCGATAACTTCGGGCTGAATGAGGAGTGCCTGCACAAGCTGCAACACAGCATCGGCGATATCGTGCATTGCGCCGCCGATACCAACATGTTGTCGCCTTACTCGAAGTTGGTGACGACCAATGTCCTCGGGAGCCTTAACCTCATCAATCTGGCGCTCGCAAGTGACGCTGGCTTCCATTTCGTTTCTTCTCTGGCTTTGTTTGATACCAACCCACCACTCCCGACAATCTCACCAGGCACCAAAATAACGGAAGTGGATAGCGTGACGTCCGGTTATCTGCAAAGCAAATGGATGATCGAGATGTTGCTGGAACAAATCGGCGTGTCGGGCCTCAAGGCAACGATTTATCGCTGCGGTCGTCTTTGGGGTGGCACCACGAACATTGATGAAGCCAGCAACGACTATGTCTTCCAGTTCTTGAGTGTCTGCCAGCGAATAGGTCAATTTCCGATTACGCCTATGCAGTTGGAAGTCTGTCCGGCGGATCGCATCGCTGGTCAGATCGCCTCATCCGTAGTGAACCCGGCCAGGCAACCCACGACTGCCGCAAATATCTATCATCTGTGCTCCAGCAAGAGCCACACCATGGACGAAATCTACACGGCAATGCGTCGGCAGGTAAGAGATCTGGCGCTGGTGAATGCAGCAACATGGCTTGCAACATTGAATGCTCACATTCTGACGAATCCACAGGATGTCCCGGCGATGAGAGTGTTCGCAGTCGTGAAGTCGCTGTCGCTTTCCGATTGTATCGATGACCTGGCGATTAATGAAACGACCGCCTCGCATGAATGCTGGGAGCATGGCGAACCTCCCGGCCTTACACCAGAGCAGATGGTCTACGCCGTAATTGCAGGATCACCCCCCAGATATTCACAGGCTCAAGCCGTCGCGCGTTGATGGCGCCGAACCGAGAGATTCACTTAACAAGGAGTTACCAAATTGACGCGCTACATCAATTTTCTACTGCTCGCCCTGATGGGCAGCACCTGGGGGCTCCATTTTGTACTGGTAAAGAAAATCACCAGCGCCGGGGTTCATGCAGATCTGATCCTGTTTCCGACGCTGATCGGTGTGGCTATTGTGTTCTTGGCGATGATGGCCGTCAGTCGTAGTTCGTGGCGTATCAGCTCGTCGTGGTGGGTCTTCCTGATCATTTGCAGCGTACTCGGCTACGCCTTTCCGATCTGGCTTGAGCTGGTAGTGGCTCCTTATATCGACTCAACGCTGATTACACTGATCGTCACCAGCACACCAGTTTTTTGCATCATGCTGGGATTTCTGTTGCGTCTGGCAACGGTTTCGGTTTGGCATCTGTTGTGTGCAGCACTGGGAATTAGTGCCGCAATGATGCTCCTGCTACCCAGCGCGGCGCTTCCGCAGGGATCGTCACGTTTTTGGTTGGTGGCGGCCATTGGGGTTCCGGTGAGCTATGCGCTTTACAACCTGTACGTCGCCGCTGCGTGGCCGAAAGGCCTGGGTGTGTTCACCATGGCAGCATATGAGTCTGTGCTTGCTGCGTTGCTGGCACTGCCGTTATTTGCTACATCAACGTCAGAGACGGGCTATCAGGAGCTTGTGCAACATGGACCGGAGGTGACGCTGCTGGTGATCGTCACTGCAATTGAAGTTTGGTCCTTCTTCGAACTGGTGCGCCGGGCAGGTGGGATTTATGTCTCGTTCGCCAGTTTCGCAGCACTGGCAGCGGGGATTGCATGGTCAGCATTGTTACTGGATGAGCAGATCACTCCATGGATGAATGTGAGCATCGGCGCGATTGTGCTTTCACTGTTGTTATGTCTGATCGGGGATCGAAGCCAAGTCCAAAGGACATCTCTGAGCAAAGTTTGAAGCCAGGGCAGACATGATCGAAGCAGCCCTGTCGACGTTTGCCGATGCAACCGCCGACAGGGTTGGAAGAGGATTACCGCACGACCGCGCAGCCGAACCCTCCAATCGCCTCACAGGCTAATCACGTAGACGAACTTCTACCTCGAAGCCGATTCACCAACCAAAAAAATCCGAAAATAAATCCGTTCTCTTTTTGCGCTAAACATATCGTTCGTTTGGTGCCCCACCGCACAAAACAAAGCCCTCGTAGCAATACGAGGGCTTTGTTGTTTCTGCCGTTTGAAAACCCAGGTCTTAGTGACCCGCGCTCTGACCTCCATCGACGTGCAGGATTTCGCCAGTGACAAACTTGGCGCCATCCAGGTAGACGACCGCGTTGGCAATGTCCTCAATCTCGCCCATGTGGCCGACCGGGTGCAGGGCGCCCAGCGCGGCGTGGGTTTCTTCGCCGTGCATTGGGGTTTTGATGATGCCTGGGCTCACTGCGTTTACCCGAATGCCACGCTTGGCGTATTCGATGGCCAGAGATTTGGTCGCCGCGTTCAGGCCACCTTTGGTCAGCGAAGCCAGTACCGATGGCACGCCGTCGATAGCGTGATCGACCAGGCTGGTGGTGATGCTGACGACGTGACCGCTGCCGTTTTTTTCCATCTCGGCGATGGCCAGTTGGGTGATGTAGAAGAAACCATTGACGTTTACAGACAGCACATTGGCGTAGTCTTCAGCGGTGTACTGGGTGAACGGTTTGGCGATGAAAATCCCGGCGTTGTTGACCAGGGTGTCGATACGGCCGAAACGTGCGATCGCTTCACGAATCACGCGTTGAGCAGTCTCAGGTTCGCCGATATCGCCGGCCACGGTGAGGATGTCCGGATCGGTGGACGGTTTGATCGAACGCGAGGTCGCGACGATCTGGTAGCCGAGTTCACGGAAGGCCTTGACCATACCGTCGCCCAGACCTTGGGATGCGCCAGTGATTACGATGACTTTTTTCGAATTGCTCATGATGTATACCTCTAACAATAATGGGATTTGAAATTCGATGAATCAGGCTTCGGCGGAGGCCGTCGCCATTTGTCTCAGCATTTGTTCGTAGTACTCGACCGACTGCGAACCGGACACCAGGTGACGGCCGTTCAACACCATGGCCGGGACCGAATTGATGCCGCGCTGGCGGTAAAACTCCTCAAGCTCACGCACCTCTTCAGCAAACGCACCCGATTCCAACACTTGGCGTGCACGGGTCTCGTCCAGCCCGGCCTCTCCTGCCAACCGCACCAGCGTCTGCTGATCACTCGGGTTCTGGCCTTCGCTGAAGTAAGCGCGAAGCAGGATTTTCTTCAGCGCCACTTGGCGCCCTTCCTCCAATGCCCAGAGCAACAACCGGTGAGCGTCAAAGGTGTTGTAGAAGTGGCTGCGCTTCTCCAGATCGAACTTGAAGCCGATAGCCGCACCGCGTTCGATCTGCATCTTTTTGCCGGAAGCGACGTCTTCGGCAGTGCGCCCGTATTTGCGCATCAGGTGCTCGACGGCTTTCTCGCCTTCGGGCGGCATGTTCGGGTTCAGTTCGAAAGGCTTGTAAGTCAGCGCCACCGACACCTCCCCCGACACGTTCTCGATCGCCTGCTCCAGGGCGGTCGCCCCCAAGGCGCACCATGGGCACACCACATCGGAGACGAAATCGATGGTCACCGACGCCGTCATGACTGCCCCTCTTCCGCCAGTTGCTTGCGGTATTGAGTGGTGGTGATCCCGGCGTAGCCCCAGTTATCGGTGTCGACTTCCTCGATCACGATGTGGGTCAGGTCAGGGCGCTTGTTGAGGACGCGTTCCAGTGTTTCAGTGATTTCGGCGATCACCTGAGCTTTCTGCTCAGTGGTAACCCCGTCGCGGGTGATGCGTACGCTTACGAAAGGCATTGAGGAATCTCCAGTGACCTTCCCGTCGGGATGATGGGAGAGGCGTTGGAGCTCAATGTATGGAGTTAGCTGGAGGGGATAAAGGTGGGGGCGGGAACATCATTAGTTACGCGGTGTAATGGGTACAAACGAAGATTTAGTCCCTGTATGCCTCTTGGGCGATAACTAGTCTGTAGGACGCAATCTCAATCCCTGTAGTCCACCTTATTACGTGTCGCTATTTTCCAGTTTCAGCGACACGTTCCTGTGATGTGTCGCTGGCGGCGACGCGTTCCTAACTCTGTGGGAGCAAGCTCGCTCGCGATGAACGCCAACGATAACGCGTGCTCTGAATGACCGGGTTGTCTGGACGTTTTTCGCGAGCAGGCTCGCTCCTACAGAGGTCTGGGCATCCACTAGAATCGAGTCGACTGTCAGGCCGTCTTCGCTGGCAAGCCAGCTCCCACAGGGATCGGGGGCGTCTGCAAGAATCAGGTCGGCTGTCAGCCTCCTCGCGGTTGCTTTTGATCGGCTTACACCCAATCCAATCCAACTATGCGCACTCAATCCCCAATCTAATGTGAACAGCATTACGAACCTGTCGCGGCTTTCTTCGTGCTGAGCCTCCCATCAGGCCTCGATACCTCAACCCATCATCAGAAAATGTTGATCGGGTAATCCACGAACACGCGCACTTCGTTACCGCTGACGTTGTACTCGCTCGACTTCTGCGACACGCGCAAGATCGAGCTGCGCAGTTTCACGCTCAGGTCTTTGGCCGGGCCGCTTTGCACGACGTATTTGAACTGGTTGAAGATTTCGCGCTCGGTACCGCCTTCGCTGGTGGAGGTGGTGATGTTGTCACCACGAACGTACGCGAAGTTGTAGCTCAGGCCCGGAACACCGAAGGTGCTGAAGTCCAGGCCGTAGCCCAATTGCCAGCTGCGTTCGTCTTCGGCGTTGAAGTCGGACCAGTAGGAGTTGGCCAGGTAGATGGTGTTGCCACCGTCGCCGACGCGGTTCTGATCTTTCTGGTAGCCGCCGTACGGGTAGCCCAGGTTGCTATCGCCGGTGCTGCGCTGATAGCCGAGGGTGAACGAGTGCGGGCCGGTGGCGTAGATAGCTGCCAGGCTCCAGATTTTGTTGTCGTCGCCGGTAGCACCGACGTCGCGGACATAAGAGTCATCCAGCTTGGTGCGGTAGCCGTTGAAGTCCAGGGTTAGGGACTGATCCTTGGCGAGCGGGAACAAGTAGTTGGCGTTCACGTATTGCTTCTTCAGCACGTCTTCGACGTCGGACGCGTACAAGGCAGCCTTGAATTGTTCGGTGAACTGGTAGCTACCGCCCAACACGTTGATCGACTTCAGGCCACCGCTGTCACGGCCTTCAGCGCTTTTACGCGATTCGGCGGTGAAGCGACCGGCATTCAGCTCCAGACCCTTAATCTCCTTGGAGGTGATCAGAGTACCGGTATAGCTTTCCGGCAGCAGACGCCCGTTGTCATAGCTCAGTACCGGCAAGGCCGGCATCTGGTCGCCATAGGTCAGGGTTGTGCTGGACAGGCGGAATTTGACGGCTGCACCGGCCTTGGCCAGGTCGTCAGCCGGTTGGCCGCTGTCACCTTTTTTGAAGAAGTCGATACCTTGCGCGCCGCTGCGGTCTTCGCTGCGCTCAAGATTGAGTGCATACAGACCGAAGGCATCCACGCCGACACCGATGGTGCCTTGGGTGAAGCCGGACGAGAACGTGCCGATGGCGGCTTGGCCCCATTCGGATTTATCGGCGTTGCCGTCTTTGAAATCACGGTTCATGTAGGCGTTACGCAGCAGCACCTTGAGGCTGCTGTCTTCGACAAAACCCTTGGATTCGGCCTGGTCGTTAGCCATGGCCTGTGAAGCGCTCAAAATCCCCAGAGCGATCAGGCTGATTCGCTTGTTCAACATTTTGTTTTCCTTATTACGGGTTGAAACGCGCTGTGTCGAACGGCTGAAACGGCACTGTCGCGCTCTTTTTTCATTCCGAAAACAAAAAGGCCCGCCCACGATCACTCGCGGCGGGCCTTTTTATTATTTTGGGTCATGGCGGTCTGCCACAGGCGTTGGCCGAATCGTAGCCACGCCCCTGACGATGTGTCAATTTCATGAATCGTCTGCGATTAGGCGAAAACCATCTAAAAAAACGCTTTACGTGGCAGGAATATTCAATTGATGCAGCCATCAAGCCCACAGGTTGGAACGGTAGCAGGTGAGGTTTGAGTAGATGTCGACTGACTTAACCACACCGCAAAATCTCGCGGCTTGCCAAGCCACGGGCCGATGTCGATCAGGGTGAATCGGCCACTATGCTCCAGGGCAAATGTGGGGAAACCCTGGCCCCCGATTTTGCTCAGGAGTGCTCGGCTGTCCTTTATATGAGCCTCAGTGTCGACGGCGTTGAACGCGGTTTCGAAGGCCTGAGGTTGCAGACCGATGCCGTGGGCGAGTTCAAACAGGACCGCTTCGTCGGCGATGCGTCGCCCTTCCACGTAATGAGCAGACTGCAAACGTCCCAGCAACTCCAGCCCGCGCCCGGCCATTTGCTCGGCGGCCAGCACAGCAGTAATGGGTGGTACCGAGTCGAACACTGCCGTGTGGTCACGCAACAATCCTTCGAAATACGCCATGCCGAACGGCTGGGCGGTGTACTCGGCAATACGTCGGTCGTGGGGCATAACGTAATCACGCAGTTGTGGCGTGACGCTTTGTCGATTGGCGCCGCTCATCATGCCACCGCCATGGGCGATCACTGGCAACACCGCCTGAGCGGCCCGCACCAGCGGTTCTGCGCCGTAACACCAGCCGCACAACGGGTCGTAGATATAATGAAGAATCATGAAAAGCTCCGGCAGGATCAGATAACTGGATGCCGACAGATTAGAACCGTGCTCAATCCAGAAAAACGCCGTAATTGCATTCAGTCTGTTTCGTGAATCGGTCGAATGAGCTGGTAACCGGCCTGACCGGGACCTACTCCTGTAATTGGATGGACTCGCCCAAGCCAAGGCGATTTTTCATCCTGCATCTATGTTGAATGTGATGGCCTCTTCGCTGGCAAGCCAGCTCCTACAGGGGTTTCGCCTCCATAAAAACCATCGTCCATAAAAAAAGCGCTGCCATCCCGGCAGCGCTTTTGTTGATCAATCCGTTGTTTTTCTTCTTATCCTTCCATCACATCCCACAACGCATCCAGCTCCGCTTCGCTCAATAAACCAGCGGGGTAGCGCTCGATCATCGTCCGGCGCGGATCAGTCTCGCTGATCGGACGCGTTCCATTGGACTTGAACCAGTGCGCCAAGAGCTGGAGCGATTCGCCATTTACCGCCAGGGGATGCAACGCCCGCTCGCTCACCACATTCACTTCGGCGTTCATTTCAGCGCTCTCTCCTGGTTTGTGAGCGGCCTAACTTATCCAAGGTTTATGACAGAACAACTAAGTTCTCCCCCTCCCTGATTTGCACACTGACCGATACAAGAGCTATGCCAACGTGTCTGAATAGTCGACCAGCGGATGCAAAAAAGCCCGCAATCCTCAAGGACTGCGGGCTCTGTGCAAGGCAACGAGCGAAAACGTTTGCCTGAATTTTTTTCGCAATCAACTCAAGCTGTTACGAGCTCACTCAATCCTTGTGCGGCGCTGGCTGCTGTTGGGTAAGGCAGTGAATGTTACCGCCGCCCAGTAACAGTTCGCGGCCAGGCACCATTACCACTTCGTGCTGCGGGAAGAGCGCCTGCAGAATCTCTTTGGCAGGGCCATCCAGCGGGTCGTCGAAACTCGGGGCGATGATGCCGCCATTGACGATCAAGAAGTTCACATAGGAGCCGGCAAGGCGCACCGATGGATTGCGCTCCTGGGTGCCATCCACCGGATCGACACCGGCGCATTCTTCCTCGGTCGCGTACAGCGGCCCCGGAATCGGCATCTTGTGCACCGTAAAAGGGCGTCCCTTGGCGTCGGTGCTGCTGTGCAGCACTGTCATCGCCGCCTGGCAGCGCGGGTAGTTCGGGTCCTGCGGGTCGTCGGTCCACGCCAGCAGCACTTCGCCCGGACGCACGTAGCAGCAGAAGTTATCCACGTGACCATCGGTCTCGTCATTGAACAGGCCGTCAGGAAGCCAGATGATCTTATCCACAGCTAGGTTGGCGCTGAGCATCGCTTCGATTTCTGCACGGCTCATGTGCGGATTGCGATTGCGGTTCAGCAGGCATTCTTCGGTAGTGATCAGCGTGCCTTCACCATCCACGTGAATCGAACCGCCTTCGAGCACGAAGCCCTCGGTGCGATAGCGCGGGCTGCGCTCGATCTCGAGGATCTTGCCGCCGACTTGCGAATCACGGTTCCACGGCGAGTACAGGCCACCGTCGAAACCGCCCCAGGAGTTGAAATCCCAGTTCACGCCACGGACTTCGCCGCTGTTGTTGATGACGAAAGTCGGGCCGGTGTCCCGGACCCAGGCGTCGTCGCTGGACATCTCCACTACGCGGATATTCGGTACGTCCAGGCGGGCACAGGCGTTTTCGTACTGGCCGGCGGATACCGCCACAGTGACCGGTTCGAAACGCGCAATGGCCTTGGCCACCGCCACGTGCGCGGCTTGCGCCGGTTTGCCGCCCAGGCGCCAGTTGTCCGGGCGCTCGGGCCAGATCATCCAGGTCTGGGTCTGGGTTGCCCACTCGGCCGGCATGTAAAAGCCGTCTGCGCGAGGGGTGCTATTCAATGTGGTCATGTCGATCAGGACTCCAGGGTTCCGTCGAGGGTTTTCAGCGCGCCGTACAGGTTCGGACGACGGTCACGGAACGAGCCCCACGCGCTACGGATGTGTTCCAGTTGGTCGAGGTCGAAGGTGTGAACCAGAATGCCTTCTTCGGTTTCGTTGAGTTCCTGCACCTTCTCGCCGAACTGGTTGGCGATGAACGACGAACCATAAAAGGTAATGTCGTAGCCGTCTTGTTCTTCGTTGCCGATGCGGTTACTGGCGATCAGCGGCATCAGGTTAGCGCCAGCGTGGCCTTGTTGCACGCGTTGCCAGTGATCACGGGACGAAATGGTCTTGTCGTGTGGCTCGCTGCCGATGGCGGTCGGGTAGAACAGGATTTCCGCACCTTGCAGCGCCATGCTGCGCGCGGCCTCAGGGAACCACTGGTCCCAGCAGATGCCCACGCCGATTTTCGCGTAACGGGTATTCCACACCTTGAAGCCGGTATCGCCCGGGTTGAAGTAATACTTCTCGTGGTAGCCAGGGCCGTCCGGGATGTGGCTTTTCCGATAAATCCCGAGGTTGCTGCCGTCGGCATCGATGATCGCGATGCTGTTGAAACGCGCGCGTCCGGCCAGCTCGTAGAAGCTGATCGGCAGCACCACTTGCAGTTCCTTGGCGACTTTCTGGAAATGCTTGATGGCGACGTTGTCTTCGACCGTCGTGGCCAGTTGCAGGTAATCCGGGTTCGGTTTCTGGCAGAAGTACGGCGCTTCGAACAATTCCTGGATCAGGATGATCTGCGCGCCTTTGGCGGCGGCTTCACGGACCAGTCTTTCAGCGACCTCGATGTTGCCTTCAAGGTCCCAGGAACAGGCCATCTGGGTGGCGGCGACGGTAACGATACGGCTCATGGATCATCTCCGGGCAAGTGCTTGACGGTCGGGCATGGCTTATCCACACCCTGGCATTGGCGACTTTATATCCGATAAAAATCGGCTTTTAAAGCGATTACTTTGCCTTTCGTCTTAAATTTCGCACTTAAACCCGATAATAATCCACTTTAGTCCACTTTACTCTGATCGTTCCCACGCTCCGCGTGGGAATGCAGCCAGGGACGCTCCGCGTCCCAAAGAGCGGACGCAGAGCGTCCGACGAGGCATTCCCACGCAGAGCATGGGAACGATCAAACGAGGGTCAAAGATCCTCGCCCAACACCTTCGAAAGCATGTCCACAAAGAAATCCACGCTCTGGCGCGATGTCACCATCGGCGGTTTGATCTTGAGGACGTTCAGGTAATCGCCGGTCGGCTGCATGAAGATGCCCAGGTCGCGCAAGCGATCGCACAGCGCCGTGGTTTCTTCGGTCGCCGGCTCCAGGGTTTCGCGGTTGCGGATCAATTCCACGCCCAGATAGAAGCCGGAACCATGCACCGCGCCCACTAATGGATGAATATCGATCAGCGCTTCCAGTCGTTCCTTGAAATAGCCGCCAACGACCTGGGCATTTTCCCAAAGCTTCTCTTCTTCCATCACATCCAGTACCGCCATGCCAACCTGGCAACTGACAGGACTGCCGCCGGCCGACGAGAAGAAATAACCCTCGGCCTCCAGCGCTTCGGCGATTTCCCGGCGGGTGATCACCGCGCCCAGTGGCTGGCCGTTGCCCATGCCCTTGGCCATGGTGATGATGTCCGGTACCACGCCCTGCTCTTCAAAGCCCCAGAAGAAATGGCCCATGCGCCCGTAACCGACCTGCACTTCGTCGGCAATGCACACGCCGCCCTGGGCCCGCACCAAGGCATAAACCTGCTTTAGATAGCCTGGCGGCAGCGAGATACCGCCGGCATTGCCGTACACCGGCTCGCAGATGAAACCGGCCAGTTGACGTTTTTGTTCGGCGACTTTCGCCAGGTTGTGTTCGACGCTACGCACATAGTCCGGCGCGCTGTCCGGGCCACGGAATTCACCACGATAGGTGTTCGGCGCAATGACCGGATGCACCCAGTCCGGGCGGCTGCTCAAGGCCTTCGGGTTGTCGGCAATCGAGGTCGACACCGCATCCGCGCCCACCGTCCAGCCGTGATACGCCTCCAACACGCTGATCATGTCGCGCCCGCCGCTGTAGGCCCATGCCAGACGGATCGCCAGGTCATTGGCCTCACTGCCGCTGTTGACCAGAAATACGCGATCCATGGAGTCCGGCGCCAGCTTCAGCAATCGCTCGGAGAACTCGGCGACTGCGGCGTAGTTGAATCGCGAGTTGGTGTTGAGCAGCGACCACTGTCGGCTGGCGACCGCAGCCATGCGCGGATGACCGTGACCGAGCACCGCGACGTTGTTGAGCATGTCGAGGTAGGAGCGGCCCTGCATATCGATCAGGTGGTTGCGCCAGCCACGCTCGATGCGCGGCGGGTCGATGTAATAGTGTTTTTGCGTGCGGGCGAAACTGGCGTCGCGACGGGCCAGCAGGGTTGTCGAGTCGAGTTCTTCTTCAGCATCACAGGCCAGCCCCAGCAACGCCGCCGGTGACGGGCACAACGCTTGCCACGCGGCCGCGCGGGTCGGCGTGCAGAACAGTGGCGCGGTGAACGATGCCCCCCTGCACAGTTGCACGATCAGCGGTCCGCTGACGGCCCCCAACACCTGGCCTTTGACCAGCGCGGCACCGGCATGCAGCGATGACGTTACGCCCCACAGACGCACGCTCAGTTGCGGGCCATCCAGTTGCAACACACCCGGTAACGGCTGATGCATCACCCCGGCAAACGGCGCCTCGACTGCCGTGCCATCGGGCACACGCAACTCGACGTGCAACGGGCAAGTGTCCGGTTCGTTGGCGCTGTCCGGTCGGGTACGGGACAAACGGTATTGCCCGTAACGACTTGCCGCCAGACCGTGGGCGCCTGCGGCTTCATTAAGCAGGCGCTGATCAATGCCCTCCTGTTCCCAGTTACCGGCGTCGAAGTGCGGGCTGAGCACACCCAGATCGATCAAGGCAAATTCACGCCCCACCAGGCTCGGCAACAGCGGCGCAAAACCTTCGCTGACAATGTCCGGCAGATTCTGCCCAACCGCCGTCAGGATCGCGGCTTCCATCAGCGCCAACGGCACGGAGGTCGCAACGCGGAAAATCTCCCACTCATGGGTCAGGTTGTCGCGGCTGTACGCGTTGCCCGGATCGATGCTGACCTGTTGCTCACCGCAAAGCACCAATACAGCCGCACGGGCAACAATCAGCGGCCACAGCGCCAGCAGTTCCTCATGCTGCAATGGATTGACCGCGTGATAGGCCTGCACCGCCGGCAAAATGCAGAATGGATCGCCATCGGCGTGGTGCAGTAATGCGGCGCACGTCACCGACAGATCGGTGATGCGCCAGGTACGGATCAGGTCGCCGAAATCGATCACGCCTTGCAATTGCCATTGGCGCTGCGGATCGCGCTGCCACACCACGTTATCGTCGGTGATGTCCATGTGGATGGCCTGGATCGGCAACTTGTCCACCAAGGGTTGCAAATGGCGCTCGGCTTGCTCCGCCGCTTCGGCGATCAGTTTGCGCTGGGCGTCATCCTCAATGACCGGCAGCAGATGCGCTATCAGTGCCTGGGCATGACGCGCGTCCCACTGCAACGTGCGCTCCAGCCCCGGATGATCGAATTCCGCCAGCGCCAGGTCCATCTCGCCACACAGGCGACCGAAACCGGCCACTACCGTACGGTTGAAATGATCGAGGTGCGTCAGGGACTGCCCCTCGATGTAATCCAGTAGGCGCACATGCACCGCTTGGCCGCCGACTTCCAGGGACAGCAGATCCGCACCGTTTTTCGCGGGGATCACTCGCGGTACGTGCACATCGGGATGTTCGCCCAAATGCTTGAGCCCGGCATGCTGGGCTTGCAACTCCAGCGCCGAATAATCGCCCCGGCAGATTTTCAGGACGAAACGGCCTTGGTCGCTGTCGACGCGATAGTTCAAATCCTGCTGACTGCCCAGGGCCTGCAACCTGCCGCCAAGCCCGTAATGTCCCTGCAACAGCTCAAGTGCTTGCTCCGCAGAGACTTGCGGGCTGGGCAAACTGGCGCGATGAATCAACGTGGCGAGCGGCATGAAACAAACCCCTGAAATTTTATTAGGCGCCTATATCGCCATCGCTCGGGACGATACGCAACCCCCAGCAGGGTTGTCCCTGACCAACCGGGGGCAGGACGGGGCGGCATCAAACCGTGCAAACCGTTATGCTCTTTGCATTCACAACCGCGACAGGCCCCTTCCATGCGCATTCTCATCACCGGTGGTGCCGGCTTCATAGGTTCGGCCTTGATTCGTCATTTGATCCAGCACACCGATCATGAGGTGCTCAACCTGGACAAACTGACCTACGCTGGCAATCTTGAATCGCTGAGCAGCATTGCCACGAATATCCGTTATGAATTCGTACAGGCGGATGTTGTTGATCAGACCTTGGTCAGCAAAGTACTGGCACGATTCGCACCTCAGGCAATCATGCACCTGGCGGCAGAGTCCCATGTCGACCGCTCCATCGACGGTCCGGCGGATTTCATTCGGACCAACATCGTCGGCACCTACAGCCTGTTGGAAGCAACGCGCGCGTATTGGCTAACCCTGTCTGTACCTGAAAAAAGCGCCTTCCGGTTTCATCACATTTCCACCGACGAGGTCTACGGAGACCTCCACGGCGCAGATGATCTGTTCACAGAAACCACGCCTTATGCACCCAGCTCTCCGTATTCGGCCAGCAAGGCTGCGTCTGACCACCTGGTCAGTGCCTGGTACCGCACTTATGGTCTGCCGGTGATACAGACCAACTGTTCGAATAATTACGGTCCCTTTCATTTTCCGGAAAAGCTGATCCCATTGACCATCCTCAACGCTTTGGCTGGCAAGCCTCTGCCCATTTATGGCAACGGCCTGCAAGTGCGTGATTGGCTGTTTGTCGAGGATCATGCTCGTGCCTTGCTCAAGGTAGTCACCGAAGGCGTGGTTGGTGAGTCCTACAACATTGGCGGACACAATGAACAAAAGAATATCGATGTAGTTCGTGGCATCTGCACCCTCCTTGAAGAACTGGCGCCACACAAGCCTGATGGTGTTGCCCACTTCGTCGACCTGGTCACCTTCGTTCCCGATCGTCCCGGTCATGACCTGCGCTACGCGATCGATGCAAGCAAAATAGAGCGCGAACTGAGTTGGGTACCTGAAGAGACTTTCGAGACCGGACTGCGCAAAACCGTTCAGTGGTATCTCGATAACCTGGAGTGGTGCCGTCATGTTCAGGATGGCAGCTATCAGGGGAACGACTGGGCCTCACAGACAGCAAGGACCTCATCGCATGATGAAAGGAATCGTTTTGGCAGGCGGCTCCGGCACACGCCTTCACCCGATCACACTCGGCGTATCCAAACAGTTGCTGCCGGTCTACGACAAACCGATGATCTACTACCCGATCTCGGTACTAATGCTGGCGGGTATCAAGGACATCCTGCTGATTTCGACGCCTCAAGATCTTCCGCAGTACCGCAATCTGCTGCGTGATGGTAGCCAGTTCGGGATGAGCATCAGTTACGCCGAACAACCGTCTCCCGATGGCTTGGCCCAGGCGTTCCTAATTGGCGAAGAGTTCATTGGCAGTGACTCTGTGTGTCTGATCCTGGGCGATAACGTTTTCCACGGCCAGCATTTCGGTACCCAGCTGCAAAGGGTAGCAAAGCAAACCAGCGGTGCGACGGTCTTCGGCTACCGGGTCAAGGACCCGGAGCGCTTTGGTGTCATCGAATTTGACGCCGACAGGCGCGCGATTTCGATAGAGGAAAAACCGAATCACCCAAAATCCAATTACGCAGTTACTGGACTGTATTTCTACGACAATGACGTCGTAAGGATCGCCAAAACAGTCAAGCCTTCGCCCCGTGGCGAGTTGGAAATCACTGATATCAACAATGTCTATCTGCAACGTGGGGAGCTTCAAGTCGAGTGCTTCACTCGAGGTTTCGCCTGGCTTGACACCGGTACTCACGACAGCTTGATCGAAGCCTCGCAATACGTGCAGACCATTGAGCATCGTCAGGGGTTGAAGGTGGCCTGCCTCGAAGAAATCGCCTATATGAATGGCTGGATCAGCCGGGAGTATCTGCTTGAGCGTGCCCAGTATTTTGGCAAGACCGGCTATGGCGAATACCTGTACCAGGTTGCCGGAGAGGGACGATGAAAGTCACGACCACTGCTTTGCCTGGGGTTCTGATCCTCGAACCCAAGGTATTCGGTGACGCTCGTGGCTTTTTTTATGAAAGTTTCAATGCCTGGGCATTCGAAAAAGCCACCGGTGTGCAAACGATGTTTGTTCAGGACAACCATTCACGCTCGCAAAAAGGTGTACTGCGCGGCCTGCACTATCAACTTGAACACCCTCAGGGGAAACTCATTCGGGTGACGTCGGGTGAAGTACTCGATGTAACAGTAGACCTGCGTCGCAGCTCACCCAACTTCGGGCGTTGGGCAAGTGTACGGTTATCGGCACAGGATCATCGTCAGCTCTGGGTTCCTGAAGGCTTCGCCCACGGTTTCGTTGTGCTAAGTGATTTCGCCGAAGTGCAGTACAAAACCACCGATTACTACGCTCCCGACGCTGAACGATGCATTTGCTGGGACGACTCGACACTTGCCATCGACTGGCAGCTGCAACAGGCGCCACTGCTGTCGGAAAAGGATCAGCAGGGTAAGCACTGGCAAGAAGCCGATTTTTTCCCATGAGCCTTTCGCCGAAATCACTTATCTGCGGCCAACACGGTCAGGTCTCGCGTGAGTTACAGCGCCGCCTGAAACGACTTGGCGGGCTGATCGTCCGCGGTCGCGATCAACTCGACCTGACGCAACCGGCGCAGACTGGCCAACAGGTGCAACGGCTACGCCCCGACCTGATCATCAATGCCGCTGCCTATACAGCAGTCAATCAGGCAGCGCAGGAGCGGGAACAGGCCACAGGCGCTCGATGCTCATGACCCCGACCCTCCCCCGCAGACCCCGCTGGCGCAGCCTGGCCCTGCTCGCGCTGTGCCTGGCGCCGTTGCTGTGGCCATTGGAGCATCTGGCCGAGCGCTACTACCGCAGCGAGCTGGCCGGGCAGAACCGCCAGACCCTGGACCTCTATGTCGCCAACCTGCTCGGCACCCTGCACCGTTATGAAGTGCTGCCGCAGATCCTCGGTGATCTTCCGGCCCTTCGCGCCGTGCTTGGCGCGCCGGACGATAGCGTCACCCAAGGCAACGCCAACCGCTTGTTGAAAAACATCAGCGCCCAGACCGGCGCCGAAGTCATTTACCTGATGGACACCACGGGTAAGACTTTGGCAACTTCCAACTGGGACAAGCACGACAGTTTTGTCGGGCGCAATTTTTCGTTTCGCCCGTATTTCAGCGAAGCCATGGCCGGTCGGCTCGGACGTTTTTTCGGACTCGGTACCACGTCCGCCAAGCGAGGTTACTTCTTCGCCGCTGCCGTGCGTAACGGCGAGAAAATCACTGGCGTGCTGGTGGTCAAGGTCGACCTCGACCACACCGAAAGCCTTTGGGGCAAAACCCCGGAACAACTGCTGCTGACTGATCAAAACGGTGTGGTCATTCTCACTTCGCGGCCTGAATGGCGCTTTCGCTCGACCCGCCCGTTGGGTGAGGAAGAGCGCAAGGCTATCAGCGCGATTCAGCCCTATCCGACCCGCGATCCGAAGCCATTGAAGCTCAACCCCAATGCCTGGCTGACCCAGACCCAGGCCATCGCCGAAACCGGCTGGAATGTCAGCATCCTCGCCCCGCGCACTCTGATCGACCGCCCGGTGCGCACGGTGGTCGCCATCGGTGGCGCGACGTTGTTGGTGTTGATGCTGTTGCTCGGCCTGATGATGCAACGCCGCCGCCATTACCTGGAGCGGATCGCCTTCGAAGCCAAGGCCCGGCGCGAACTGGAAGCCCGGGTCGCCGAGCGTACCAGCGATCTGGAAGGCCTCAACCGTCGACTCAAACAGGAAGTGCTCGAGCGTGAGCAGGCCCAGCAAGAGTTGGTGCGGGCTCAAGATGATCTGGTGCAGGCCGGTAAACTGTCGGCGCTGGGGACAATGTCGGCGAGCATCAGCCACGAACTCAACCAACCGCTGGCTGCCATCCGCAGCTACGCGGAAAACGCCGAAGTGTTGCTCGACCACCAGCGCACCGACGATGCCCGTGGCAACCTCAAGCTGATCAGTGAACTGACCGGCCGCATGGCCTCGATCATCGCCCACTTGCGCGCATTTGCCCGACGCGACCGCCACGCCCCGGAAAGCGTCGCTCTGCAACCGGCGCTCGACGACGCCCTGGCCTTGCTGGCCAAGCGTCGGCGCAGTATGGAAGTCGAGCTGATCCGCGATTTGCCCGCCGCAACGTTGTGGGTCGAGGCAGGGGAAACCCGCCTGCGTCAGGTGCTCGGCAATCTGCTGGCCAACGCCCTGGACGCCCTGACTGAAAAAGGGCCGCCGCGCAGGCTCTGGCTGAGTGCCCAATCCACCGCCGATGGCGTCAACCTGTACATTCGCGACAACGGCCCCGGTTTCTGCATGGAGGCTCTTGGCCGCGCGAGCGAGCCTTTCTACACCACCAAGACCCGCACTCAGGGGCTTGGATTGGGGCTGGCGATCTGCGAGACCCTGATGCGCGCCTTCGGGGTGAACTGTCGTTCGCCAACCACAAGGAGGGCGGCGCCCTAATTACGCTGAAACTGCGCGCAGGCGCACCAGGTGTAAGCCTGCAACCGTCCGAGGACCGAAGTGCATGACCATCGACAATCGCATCCAGGTCGTGTTGATCGACGACGATCCCCACCTTCGCCAAGCCCTGAGCCAGACCCTCGATCTGGCCGGCCTGAAAATCCTGCCGCTGGCCGAGGCAAAGGGCCTGGCCGGGCAACTGGAGCGAGACTGGCCGGGCGTGGTGGTCAGCGACATCCGCATGCCCGGCATGGACGGTCTCGAATTACTGACGGAACTCCACGATCAGGACCCGGAGCTGCCGGTACTGCTAATCACCGGTCACGGCGACGTGCCGCTGGCGGTGCAAGCCATGCGCGCCGGGGCCTATGACTTTCTGGAAAAACCCTTCGCCAGCGACGCTCTGCTCGACAGCGTGCGCCGCGCCCTGGCCTTGCGCAGATTGGTGCTGGATAACCGCAGCCTGCGTCTGGCCCTGAGCGATCGCAATGAGTTGAGTACCCGTCTGGTTGGACAATCGCCATCGATGCTGCGCCTGCGCGAGCAAATCGGCGCCTTGGCGGCGACCAAGGCCGACGTGCTGATCCTCGGTGAAACCGGCGCCGGTAAAGAAGTGGTGGCCCGGGCGCTGCATGATTTGTCGAGCCGCAGAAACGGTCCGTTCGTGGCGATCAACGCTGGGGCGCTGGCCGAGTCGGTGGTCGAAAGCGAGCTGTTCGGTCATGAGCCGGGCGCTTTCACGGGTGCGCAGAAACGGCGTATCGGCAAGTTCGAATTCGCCAACGGCGGCACGTTGTTCCTCGATGAAATCGAAAGCATGAGCCTGGATGTGCAGGTGAAATTGCTGCGCTTGCTGCAAGAGCGGGTGGTCGAACGCCTGGGTGGCAATCAACTGATCCCGCTGGACATCCGCATCATCGCCGCCACCAAGGAAGACCTGAGGCAGTCGGCCGATCAGGGGCGTTTCCGCGCCGACTTGTATTACCGCCTGAACGTCGCGCCGCTGCGCATTCCACCGTTGCGCGAGCGAGGTGAAGATGCGCTGGTGCTGTTCCAGCATTTTGCAGATGAGGCCAGCGCCCGCCACGGCTTGCCGCCCCATGAATTGCAACCGGGCCAACGCGCCCTGCTGCTGCGCCACACCTGGCCCGGCAACGTACGCGAACTGCAAAACGCCGCTGAACGCTTCGCCCTCGGCCTGGAACTGGCGTTGGACAACAGCGAGTCGCGGGGCGCCGCCGGCACCGTGGTTGAAGTGGTCAGTGGCGGGTTGAGCGAGCAGGTGGAAAACTTCGAAAAAACCCTGATCGCCGCCGAGCTGGCGCGCTCGCACAGCTCGGTGCGCAGCGTCGCCGAAGCCCTCGGCATTCCGCGCAAGACCTTGCATGACAAACTGCGCAAACACGGCTTGAGCTTCGCCGACAGTGGTGCCGCCGGCCACACCGACGAGCTCGATTGAGACACCGTCCAATTATCCACTACACACTGGAGGCCCCTGAATGAGCCGCGACAGTCGTCAACTGGAATCCGTCCTCCACCACGACATCCCACTCACCCGGGACATGGGCCTCAAAGTGCTCGACTGGCACGACCAGCAACTGCGCCTGCACTTGCCACTGGATGCCAACGTAAATCACAAGAGCACCATGTTCGGCGGCAGCCTGTATTGCGGCGCGGTGCTGGCCGGTTGGGGCTGGCTGCATTTGCGCCTGAAAGAAGAAGGCGTAGCGGACGGGCACATCGTGATTCAGGAAGGGCAGATTAACTATCCACTACCGGTGACGGGCGATGCACACGCCATTTGCCAGGCGCCGAGCGCGCAGGTGTGGAAGAAGTTTCTGGCGACGTACCAGCGTTATGGACGGGCGCGTTTGACCCTGCATACGAGGGTGGTGAATGCGGGTAGCGATGAGGATGCGGTGAAGTTCGTCGGGCAGTACGTCCTCCACCGTTGAAGCGCAACACATCCTGTGATTGATCGTTCCCACGCTCCGCGTGGGAATGCAGCCCGGGACGCTCCGCGTCCCTTTCGCAAGCTGGAACGCGGAGCGTCCCTTAAGGCATTCCCACGCAGAGCGTGGGAACGATCAGCGTCGGGCGAGTTCCAGCAGTTGCTCGCGCCACGCGGCCTTCGCCGGCAACGCCAGGAAAAACTCGTTCAACAACGACTCCCGCGCCGGATAACTGAATGGCGCACCGCTCAAATCCAGCACTTCACCACCCGCCCCTTCCAACACGCCCTGCGCCGCCGCTGTATCCCACTGCGAAGTCGGCGCCAGCCGCGGATAACAATCCGCCGCGCCTTCCGCCAGCAAGCAAAACTTCAGCGAGCTGCCAATATTGGCCAGATCCAGTTCACCCAGGCTGGCGCTCAACCCAGCCAGCAGGCGCTCCTGCTCTGGGCTGGAATGGCGGCGACTGGCGACCACGGTGAACGCCTCGCCCGCCGGCGGCACTTCGCGAACCTGAATCGGCAGCGGCTCGGCGCCCTTGTCGCCGCGCCACGCGCCCAATCCGGCACCTCCTGCATAAAAGCGCCCGTTGGTCGGCATCGAAACGACGCCAAACACCACTCGCCCCTGCTCGATCAGTGCGATGTTGACGGTGAATTCTTCGCTGCCCGAGATGAATTCCTTAGTGCCGTCCAACGGGTCCACCAGCCACCAGCGCTGCCACCCGGCGCGTACACTTTGAGGAATGTTGGCGTCTTCTTCGGACAGCACCGGAATGCTCGAGTCCAACGCCGTCAGTCCGGCCAGAATCAGGTGATGCGCGGCCAGGTCTGCTGCTGTGACAGGCGAGTCGTCAGCTTTGGCGGTTACGGCCGTACCCGTGCGCCAGAACGGCAAGATCGCTTCACCGGCCTTTAAGGCCAGCTCGACCACCGGTGCCATCAACGGATGGGGAAAATTCATGGCACAAACACTCCGCGCTGGGTCAGCAGATCACGGGCCAGGTACAACGCCGCCAAGGCACGGCCCTCAGTGAATTGCGGATTCTGCGCCAATGCCGACAACTCGCGTAGGTTGACCTTGCCCAGGCCCATCGGCTCCGGCTCGTCACCCTCCAGACGCTCTTCGTACAGATCGGTGGCCAGCACCACCTGGATTTTCTGGCTCATGTAACCGGGCGACAACGACAGCTCCGTCAAATGCTCAAGCTGCCGCGCGCCAAAACCGGCCTCTTCCTTGAGCTCGCGCTCGGCAGCGGTCAGCACGTCTTCCCCCGGTTCGATCAAGCCTTTGGGCAGCGACAGTTCGTATTCATCAGTGCCGCCGCAATACTCCTCGACCAGCACCGCGTGGTCCGCATCAATCATCGCCACAACCATCACCGCGCCATAACCGGCGCCTTTGCCAACCAATCGCTCATAGGTGCGTTCTACGCCATTGGAAAGCGCAACTTCAGCTCCTCGACGCAGAACAAACGGCTGGTGGCGACGATCTCGCGGGCGAGGATGGTGGGTTTCTGGCGCATGAGCGGCTCCTGAGCGATAGCGGGTTACTATACCCGGCCTATCCTGATTGTTGTTCCCGGATACCTTTTTTATCGCTGGAGAAGTTTTTATGTCCCTGCTGCCCTGGCATGACATCGACACCGTTCTGCTGGACATGGACGGCACGCTGTTGGACCTGCATTTCGACAACCACTTCTGGCTGGAGCATTTGCCTCAGCGCTACGCCGAACTGCACGGGGTGAGCCGGGCCATGGCCGAGTTGGAGTTGCAGCCATTGTTTGAGCGCAACGCCGGTCAGTTGCAGTGGTACTGCCTGGATTTCTGGAGTGCCGAACTGAAGCTTCCAGTGCGTGAACTGAAACTGGAAACCGCGCACCTGATCGCCCTGCGTCCGGATGCGGATACCTTTCTGGAGGCGATAAAACGGGCCGGAAAACGCGTGGTGCTGATCACCAACGCTCACCGTGATTCATTGTCATTGAAACTGGAAAAATCGAACTGGCGCCGTACTTCGAGCGTTTGATCAGCTCCCACGACTACGGTTTCCCCAAGGAAAACCCGCAGTTCTGGGACGCGTTGCAAGCCGACATCGACTTCGACCCGGCGCGCAGCCTGTTTATCGACGATACCTTGCCCATCCTGCGCAGTGCGCGTGATTTGGTGTGGCGCATTTGCTGGCCGTGAGCGAGCCGGACAGCCGCAAGGGGCCGAAGGACACGGCGGAATTCGCGGCGGTGGGCGATTATCGGGATTTGATTGCCGGGCTGTAGACCGAGTCGCCTGCTTCGCGGGCAAGCCTCGCTCCTACGGGTCTGTCTCGTACGCCCGGAACCTGTAGGAGCGAGGCTTGCCCGCGAAGGCCATCACACGGTCTGAAGGGTTACTCGGGAATCCGCAACGATTGCCCCGGATAAATCTTGTTCACATCCTTGAGCAACGGTTTGTTGGCCTCGAAGATTTTGTTGTACAGATTGGCATTGCCATACACACGCAGGGAAATGGCGCTGAGGGTGTCGCCCTTCTCTACCACGACAAACTTCGCAGCCACAACCACGGGCCCGGTCACGATGATCTGATCATCCACGCTACCGACCCCGGCAATGTTGCCCACGGCCAACAGGATTTTTCTTTCTCTTCCTGGCTTGCCACTTCACCCGTCACGGTGACTTTGTCGCCATCGACTGTTGCCTGCACATTCGGATTACCCAGGCCGACCTTGCTGATGTGTTCTTTCAACTGCTCGCTGGCATTAGCGTTTCCCGGCGTCAGCAAATCCAACAGTTTTTCGCCTGCTTCTTTCACAAAGCTCAAAAGACTCATGGTGCACTCTCCTTGGGTTCAGGTCCAGACGCAGAAGCCTAGACCACGGCGGCCAAACATGGATCCAAACCGACCAATGACGCCGCTTCGCCCCAAGCGATAGAATCTGCACCTTTGCGCACCCCGGAGCGAAGATGGACATCAAGCAGCTGAAATTCCTCATCGCTCTCGACGAAACCCGGCACTTCGGCCAGGCCGCCGCGCGCTGCCACATCACCCAGCCGACCCTGTCCATGCGCCTGCGCAGCCTCGAAGAAGAACTCGAACTTTCGCTGGTCAATCGCGGACAGCGTTCGAAGGCTTCACCGCGCCGGGTGAACGGGTGTTGGCCTGGGCGCGCACCGTACTGGCAGCCTATGACGGCTTGTACGCCGAGGCGGCGGCCTGTCGCGGCAATCTGGTTGGTACTTTGCGACTGGGCGTGGTGCCGCTGTCGAGTTTCGATCCACTGCCGCTGTTGCAGCGTCTGCATTGCGAACACCCGAACCTGCGCTTCGAACTGTCGGCGCTGAGCTCGGAGCAAATCCTTGAGCAATTGGCGAACAATCGCCTGGATGTCGGCGTGTCGTACCTGGAACGTCTGGATGCCGAACACTTCGACTCGCTCACCTTCAGCGAAACCCGCATGGGCCTGCTTACGATCAGCGTTTCTTCACCTTTGGCGAGGCGCCACTGAGCTGGGAATCGTTGATCGAATTGCCGCTGGGCATGCTCACCAGCGGCATGCACTTTCGCCAGTCCATTGACCACAACTTCCACAGCCGTGGCCTCACCCCGCAGCCGTTGTTGCAGACCGATGCCGTGCATCAACTATACAAGCTGTGCACGGCGGCCTGTGCTGCGCCGTGATGCCATTGGACGGCGGGCTCGAAGGTCTGACTGAGCATTTGCGCCTGCAGCCGATCGAAAACGCCCAGACGCTTGGCCGGCTGGGGCTGATCATGCGTCGCAGCGCGCCACGTTCGGCGCTGGCAGAGGCATGTTTTGCGATTTATCAACAATCACAGAAGGGTGCTTGATCGACGGCATCTATCGGCAGATCAGTATTAGCGATTAGACGCGACAAGTTGGCGCGCCTAGTCTTAAAGCTGATAAAACCATCGGTGATGCCATGAACGCCAAGCGCCCTGCCTGCGCGGCGCCTACCCCCGAAACGCCCGCGCCCGCTGCCAGCCAGACCTACAGCTACAACAACATTGAATACTCTGAATCGGCCAGCACTGCGTTGGCAGAGGAGGTGGCGTTGGCGATTGCCTATAACGGCATCAGCCAAGCCGTCATGCTGGTGACGCCGACCGATCTCGAAGACTTCATCGTCGGTTTCAGCCTGGGCAGCGGCATCATCGAGGACGCCACTGAAAATCTATGACCTGCAACTCAGCGGTTCGGGGTCGGCGCAGTACGCGCAGGTGACCATCGCCAATCGCGCGTTCTGGAACCTCAAGCAGCAGCGTCGGCAATTGGCCGGTACCAGCGGGTGCGGGCTCTGCGGCGTAGAAGCAGTCGAGCAGGCGTTGCCGCAGCTCAAGGTGTTGCCCGGCGCACCACTGCCACCCGCCGAATGGCTCGACGGCCTGCGCCAGCGCATCGGCGAGTTCCAGCCCCTCGGCCAGCATTGCGGTGCGGTGCATGCAGCAGTGTTCATGAACGACAAAGGTGAGTTGTTGCTAGGTCGTGAAGACATCGGCCGGCACAACGCCCTCGACAAGCTGATTGGCGGCCTGATCCGTCGCAACATCCCGATCACTGGCGGTCTGGCGATTGTCACCAGCCGTTGCAGCCTCGAACTGATCCAAAAAGTTTTACGCGCCGGCATCCAGACCCTGGTCAGCCTGTCGTCGCCCACCGGCCTTGCCGTGCAATGGGCCCGTAGCCACAACCTTAACCTCATCCATCTGCCCCAGAAAAATGCGCCGCGGGTCTACAGCCCAGCGTTGGAGAATCAAGCGTGAGTCAACACCGTCAAGCCGAGCAGAAACCCGTTCCCCGCTACAAGCCCTACAAAGGCGCGGCCGGTGGCTGGGGCGCGCTGATCAGCGTGGCCCAGGCCTGGTTGACTAGCGACAACGCGCTGAAAAACCTGCGCATGATGCTCAAAACCAACAAAAACGGTGGCTTCGACTGCCCCGGTTGCGCATGGGGCGATTCCAAGGAAGGTGGCATGGTGGCGTTCTGCGAGAACGGCGCCAAAGCGGTGAACTGGGAAGCGACCAAACGGCGTGTAGACGCTGCATTCTTCGCCAAACACAGCGTCACCTCGTTGCTGGAACAGAGCGACTACTGGCTCGAATATCAGGGCCGTCTGACCGAGCCGATGAGCTATGACGCCGAAACCGATCGCTACAAGCCGATCAGTTGGGACGCTGCCTTCGCGCTGATCGCCAAACATTTGCAGGGCCTGTCGAGCCCGGATCAGGCCGAGTTCTACACCTCGGGACGTGCCAGCAACGAAGCGGCTTTTCTCTATCAATTGTTCGTGCGCGCCTATGGCACCAACAATTTCCCCGACTGCTCGAACATGTGCCACGAAGCCAGCGGCGTCGCGTTGTCGCAGAGCGTAGGCGTCGGCAAAGGCACCGTGACCTTCGACGATTTCGAACACGCCGATGCAATTTTCGTCTGGGGACAGAACCCCGGCACCAACCACCCACGGATGCTCGAACCGCTGCGTGAAGCGGTGAAGCGCGGCGCGCAGGTGGTGTGCATCAACCCGCTCAAAGAACGCGGCCTGGAACGTTTCCAGCACCCGCAACACCCAATCGAAATGCTCACCAACGGCGACAAGCCGACCAACACCGCGTACTTCCGTCCGGCACTGGGCGGCGACATGGCGATCATGCGCGGTATGGCGAAGTTCCTGTTGCTATGGGAGCGCGACGCGCAGAAGGCTGGCGCCCCGGCGGTGTTCGATCACGATTTCCTCAACGAACACAGCGTCAACGTGCTGGATTACCTGGCCGTCATCGACGACACCTCGTGGGAGCAGATCATCGAGCAGTCCGGCCTGCCTCTTGTCGAGATCGAGCAAGTGGCGCGCATGTACGCCGAGGGCAAGAACGTCATCATGTGCTGGGCCATGGGTATCACCCAGCATCGCCACTCGGTGGCGACCATCCAGGAAATCGCCAACCTGATGCTGCTGCGTGGCAACATCGGCCGACCGGGAGCCGGCCTGTGCCCGGTGCGTGGTCACAGTAACGTGCAAGGCGACCGGACCATGGGCATCAACGAGCGTCCGCCGGTGGCGTTCCTCGATGCGCTGGAGCATCGCTTCCAGTTTAAGGTACCCCGTGAAAACGGTCACAACGTGGTCGAGGCGATCCACGCCATGGCCGAAGGTCGGGCAAAAGTGTTCGTCGCCCTCGGCGGCAACTTCGCCCAAGCCACCCCCGACAGCCCACGGACCTTCGAGGCCCTGTCCAATTGCGACCTGACTGTGCAGATCAGCACCAAGCTCAACCGCAGCCATCTGGCTCACGGTAAAGATGCGCTGATCCTGCCATGCCTGGGCCGGACCGATATCGACCGGCAAACCGAAGGCCCGCAAGCGGTAACCGTCGAAGACTCGTTCAGCATGGTCCACGCCTCCAATGGCCAGTTGGAGCCGCTGTCGAACCAGATGCGTTCGGAGCCGGCGATTCTTGCCGGCATCGCAGCTGCCACGCTGGGCAGCCATCCGGTGGACTGGAACTGGTTGGTGGCCGACTACAGCCGCATCCGCGACCTGATTGCCGATACCATTCCCGGCTTCAAGGACTTCAACGAGAAGGTCAGGAACCCGGGCGGGTTCTACCTCGGCAACAGCGCCGGTGCGCGCAAGTGGAACACCGCATCAGGCCGAGCCAATTTCCGCCCCAACGTTTTGCCCAAGGACCTGGTACACGAACGCACCCGCGCCACCGGCGTATTGCCGGACCTGATCCTGCAATCGATGCGCTCCCACGATCAGTACAACACCACGATCTATGGCCTGAATGACCGTTATCGCGGGTCAAAGGTCAGCGCGATGTGATTTTCGTCAACGAGGCCGACATCATTCGCCTGGGCTTCAAGCCTGGGCAAAAGGCCGACGTCGTGTCGATCTGGGACGATGGCGTTGAGCGTCGCGTGAAGGGGTTCACCCTGCTGGCGTTTGATATCCCGGCCGGGCAAGCGGCGGCGTACTATCCGGAAGTGAATCCGCTGGTGCCGCTGGAGAGCACCGGGGATGGCAGCCATACGCCGACGTCGAAGTTCGTGGCGATTCGGTTGGAGGCTGCGAGTGAGACGGGGTTGATCTTAGCCAAGTCGGCATAACGCGATATCCGGCCTCTTCGCGGGCAAGCCTCGCTCCTACAGGTTCGCGTCATTCGCCGAGAATTGGATAAAACTCGAACTTGTAGGAGCGAGGCTTGCCCGCGAAGAGGCCAGACCTATCAACACACATCCCGGCCATATCCGACGACTTTCCAATCGCCCACAAAAAAGGCCGTTTTTTCACAAAAACGGCCATCCCGAAGTAGCTAAAGACCGGCGAAAAATCGTTAAGTTCCGCCCAAAAAACAGTAACTTATAGAAATGTGCTCAAGTCGTGTTACTCGTCGGATTTCGATTGTCACGTCCATGACACAGCCTCAGGATCGCGCCGTCATCCCCTTGAGGTTCCTCCATGAAGTTCTCCTCGATTCTCTTGTTGTCCCTTGGCCTGGTCAGTGGCATTGCTTCTGCTGGCGGCACCACCGAAGCAGGTGTGGGCGGCGCATTGGGCGGGGTTTTAGGCTCGGTCGTCGGCCAGTCACTTGGCGGCAATACAGGTTCAACCATCGGCGCGGCCCTGGGTGGCGCGGGTGGTAGCGCAGTCGGCGCGAACAAACACAGCCGTGGCGAAGCCGCCATTGGTGGTGCGTTGGGCGCTGCAGGCGGTAACGTGGTTGGCCGCAGCATGGGCGGCACAAGCGGCAGCCTGATCGGCTCCGCAGCAGGCGGCGGCGCTGGCGGCGCGCTGGGCAACTACATGGGCAACAAGAGCAACGAGGAAGATAACGATCGTCGCTCCTATCGTGGCCATGATGATCGTCGTTACTACCGTGACGACCATCGGGGTCGCGGCCATGCCTATGGACATCACAAGCACCACAAGTACTACCGTGATCGCGATTAATATCTAAGCGGTTTTGCTGGTAGCTAAGAAATCGCAGCCCAAGGGCTGCGATTTTTTTTGCCTGAACTAAACCACCAAACGCTCCAGGGCATTGCGCAATCCGGCCGGAATCGCTACAGGCTGGTTCGATGCACGGTCGACAAACACATGCACAAAGCGCCCCGCTGCGCAGCCCTCATCTTCCCCTTGCTTGAACACCGCCAACTCATACTGCACCGAGCTGTTGCCCAGTTTGCCTACCCGCAGACCTATCTCGATCCGGTCAGGGAACGCGATGGAAGCAAAGTAATCGCACGCCGAACTCACAACAAAACCTACCACCTCGCCATCATGGATATCCAGGCCACCGACTTCGATCAGGTAGGTGTTCACTGCCGTGTCGAAAAAGCTGTAGTAGGTGACGTTGTTGACGTGACCGTAGGCGTCGTTGTCATGCCAGCGGGTGGTGATGGGTTGGAAGTGGGGGTAGTCGGTGCGTTGGGGTGTCGGGTTGGACATCTGTGTTGGTTCCTGAAGTTGAATGGCCAGAATAAAGCGAAAACTGTGTCTTGCTTATCGCAAGCAATCGACTTCAGTGCGCACTGAGCTCGCATACGGTCGAGATCCAGAGTGGGAGCGAGCCTACTCGTGATGGAGATATTGAAGACTCTACGTGACACAAGCCATTGGCCGTCGCTATGGGAGATTGTGGGTTTGAAGGATAGTTAAGCTATGATCGCAGCAACCGAAAATGCCTGGCAGCGCATCATATAGTGGCCCTTTCATTAAATGTCAGACCGCACGGATCACAAACCAGAGCGCCAAAATCTACTGGCTGATTCACTACAAGAAAAACAGACCCGGAGGCATAGCGCGTGAGCATCGAAAAGATCCCGTTCAATCGTCCTTACATGACAGGTAAGGAATTTTATTACATTGAACAGGCAAAGCTTGCCAACGTGCTCGCCGGTGACGGCCCATTCACCAAGAAGTGCCACCGCTTGCTTGAGGAAATGACTGGTTCCGTAAAAGCGCTTCTCACACACTCTTGCACGGCTGCTTTGGAAATGGCTGCACTGCTGTTGGACATACAGCCCGGTGACGAAGTCATCATGCCGTCCTATACCTTTGTCTCCACCGCCAATGCCTTTGTCCTGCGCGGCGCGGTTCCGGTGTTCGTTGACATAAGGACCGACACTCTTAACCTCGACGAACGACTGGTTGAAGAAGCGATTACGCCCCGCACGAAGGCCATCCTACCAGTCCACTACGCCGGCGTTGCTTGCGAGATGGATACCCTCATGGAAATCGCTCGCCGCCACGGCCTGAAAGTCGTGGAAGATGCCGCCCAAGGGGTAATGGCCAGCTATAAGGGGCGGGCATTAGGAAGTATCGGTGACTTGGGAGCGTTCAGCTTTCACGAAACGAAGAATGTAATTTCAGGAGAGGGTGGCGCTTTATTAGTAAATGACGGCAGCTTGGCGTTGCGGGCTGAAATCATTCGAGAAAAGGGTACTGATCGTAGCCGCTTTTTCCGTGGAGAAATCGATAAGTACACATGGCAAGAGGTCGGTTCTTCTTTCCTGCCGGGAGAACTGACGGCAGCGTTCCTTTGGGCCCAGTTGGAAGAAGCGAAATCAATAACTTCCCGACGCCTTACAAGCTGGCAGCACTATCACATATTGCTCGAATCTCTTGAGCAGAAAGGCATTTTAAGACGCCCACTAATACCGGCTGAATGTGAACACAATGCGCACATGTACTACGTGTTGCTCAACCCTGAATTAGACCGCAATAGAGTTTTGAGTGATTTAAAGAAAAACTCGGTCGACGCTGTCTTTCATTATGTCCCTTTACATTCTTCTCCAGGGGGAAAACGTTATGGCCGGACACATGGGGAACTTTCGGTAACTAATCATCAATCCGAACGGCTGATCCGATTACCCCTCTGGGTAGGCTTGACTGAGCAGCAACAGTCCCGGATAGTTGATGTGTTATTAAATGCAGTCACTCAACCAACAAAAACTTATACACATCCCTGATCATAATTACCTGACCACTAATTCTTTACCGGAAAGGTAGTGGTCATCCCGGCATAACGCCTAGACATTTTTCAAGCCCGAACCGACCAACACACAAGGCAGTAACAATGTACCGAAAAATAAATGTAATTCCGCTTACGGTTATCGGATTATTTATTTTCGCGTTACTCAGCGGGATTTTCATACCGCTTTATTCTGACGAAGCAGTGACCAAGTGGAACGTTTCCAGATTTTTTCTGGAAGATCAAAACCTGGTTTCTTTCTTCCCGCAATGCTCAACGATGGCTGACAGGACTGTTGCCATTGTTTTCTATCCTGCTGCCATTTTATTTTCAGCAATTTACTCAAACTTGGGTCCGCTTGGAATAAGATTAAGTGGAATAACACTATCCATTGTCTGGCTAGCACTACTGGCATACTGGACTTTCAAACAAACAAACGAAAACACATCTTCGGTCAGGCGTCTTGCCGGCTTCGTGGCATTTTCAGCCTTGGGCATATTGCCGTACCTGCTGGACCTCTCTCGCTCCGAACAATTCATGACACTGCCGATTTTGACTTTTTGCCTGACCGCCATTTATTTTAAGGACAAAAAGACTTTAAAAACACAATCCGCGGGAGCATTGTTATTTGCCCTAATTCTTTCGTGTTTTTTTTATGCACATCCAAAAAGCCTGTTCTTTCTACCGTTTCTGCTTATCGCACTTTGGATTACAACAGAGACCTACCATAGGCTGATCCGCTTCGCTCTACTGACCTACGCATTAATTTTATTCTATCAAGTGCTTCATGAGTCGAACGCCATTGCGGCCTGCATCGATGCACCTGCGATGCAAGCAATGCTGGCAGCCAACACGTTGCTTCCGAGGATGTTATTTACAGCGCCTTCTGAGTTTTTTCAGGCGGCCATGACAAATCTTTTGGAATTCCCGGAAAGGGTTATTACACATTTGACCTTTAACCCTGTTTCGCAATCCGGCTGGCTGCCCCCCATGGAAGAAAGCAGCATATTTCTGTTAAGTTTGAACTTCGTAATAAAATATCTGCTTTATTCGTTCATCATCGGCACACACATCGCTAGCGCCATTTTTTTTGTTGCCCGAGCTTTAATGCGAAAACTTACCATACCGCTCGCGTTGGCTGCATCACTGTCAGCAGCAGACGTTGTCAACGCACTGTTTTTCAACATTCAAAACTTCTATTCCGGAACTCAATTTCTACCGGTATCCGTAATCCTGGCAGCCTTGCTATTGCAATCCTCACCTTCACCAAGACCGTCTAAATACCTGAGTTATGGTTATTTCATAATCCTGACAATATCCATAATTTCGATGTTGACCCTGTTGACCAAGACACTCCCCGCCTTAGTTAAAAACTCCTATTCCGCAACAGCAACGTTACCAGGACAGCCTTTGTCCATCCCGGTTTTTGATGTTCAATCACATTTGAGATCCATAGAAAAGCTCGGTCATTCTTGCGAATTGCCGTTCAAAGACACTCAAAACATGGTTGTCGACCACATGACGTACTTCGTTTTTGTTCAAGCGAAAAAACCTATACATACTCTATACGTATCGGAATATGGATTTGGCGGAGACTTGACCAATGGTCGACTATTGCCATTCTTGAAAAAAATACATAGCCCCGGATTGATTTCTCGCTGCGAATGGATGCCACAACAGTTCCGCTCGAAGCAGAAAAGTGACGACATGGGCTATTGCTGTGTTAATTTAAATGACTTTTAAATCGTTGTTCCTATTAGCTCAAGAGGCAAATGGGTGAAATGAAAAAAATCGCTATAGTGCAATCCAACTACATACCCTGGAAGGGTTACTTTGACATGATTTCCGCTGTCGATGAGTTCGTCATCTACGATGATATGCAGTACACGCGGCGTGACTGGCGCAATCGTAATCAGATCAAAACACCACAAGGCCTGCAGTGGCTGACTGTCCCAGTTAAAGTCAAAGGAAAATACCATCAAACCATTTTCGAAACAGAAATTGAAGGGTTTGATTGGGCGTCCGCACACTGGAAATCACTGCAGCAGAATTATCGTCGCTCACCACACTTTGAAGAAATTGGAGCTTGGCTCGAGCCTCTCTATTTAAGAACTTACGTACGACTATCTGACCTGAACAGGGCTTTTTTAGAAGCCATCTGTAGCTACTTGGGCATTACAACACGTATTAGTAACTCATCTGACTACATATTGAGTGACGGCAAAACCGAGCGTCTGGCTGACCTTTGCGTGCAAGCAGGCGCAACTGAGTATATTTCAGGCCCGGCAGCCCGTGATTACGTGGTGGCCGATGTGTTCTCCGACCGAGGTATTCACCTCAGCTGGTTCGACTATTCCGGTTATCCAGAATATCCTCAGCTCTGGGGAGATTTCTCCCACAACGTGACGATTCTTGACTTACTATTCAATTGTGGGAAAGAAGCACCTAACTATATGAAATTCATACGCCGATGAAACTCTCGATTGTTGCGACGCTTTATCAGTCGGCCGCTTACCTCGCCGAATTTTACCGACGAGCCACTGCCGCCGCTCAAGCGCTGGTGGGGGACGATTATGAAATTATCCTTGTAAACGACGGCTCACCCGATAACAGTCTTGAGACCGGCGTGCAGCTGACTGAGCAGGATCAGCACGTAATCGTCGTTGACCTGTCGCGCAATTTTGGTCATCACAAAGCCATGATGACCGGTCTGGCCCATGCCAACGGTGAGCGGATTTTCCTAATCGACAGCGACCTGGAAGAGGAACCCGAGTGGTTGCTCGCTTTCGCGCAACAAATGGCCGAGGACAACAGCGATGTGATTTATGGTGTGCAGGAGCGACGGAAAGGCAACTTCGTCGAGCGCATCAGCGGCCGCTGGTTCTATGGCCTGTTCAGGCTGCTCACAGGCCTAAATCTGCCCGAAAACATCGTGACTGCCCGATTGATGACGCGCCGTTACGTGGACGCTCTGCTCAGTCACCAGGAGCGTGAAGTCTTCATGGCAGGCCTGTGGCATATAACCGGCTTCATTCAAAGCCCGAGTCTTGTAAAGAAACACAGCACCAGTGAAACGACCTATACGTTTCGCAGAAAAATGTCGCTACTTGTCAACTCTGTAACTTCGTTCAGCAATGCGCCGCTGATTGGCATCTTCTACATTGGCCTTGGCATTTCGCTTTTATCCTGCGTTTATATTATTTACTTACTCATCATCAAATTGACGCTGGCCACGCCCGTGGACGGATGGACATCCGTCATGGCGTCCATCTGGCTACTGGGTGGGATGATCATTTCCTTTATTGGTATCGTCGGAATTTATTTATCAAAAATATTTTCCGAAACCAAACAGCGTCCCTACACCATTGTGAGGCACGTTCATGGAAAGCGATAAATCTGGCATTTTGTCTGAAGTTGCCGACTACTACTCATCGAAGCTGGCCCAACACGGCGAAACGCCGCAAGGGGTGGACTGGAACGGTAAGGAAGGGCAATACCTGCGCTTTCGCCAAGTCGATAAGATCATCAACATCGAGAAGCCTTTCTCCATCAATGACATCGGAAGCGGCTACGGCGCTTTCTATGACTTCTTGCGCGAGCGGCATGCTGCATTTTCGTACAATGGTATAGACGTTTCAGAAGACATGATCAACGCTGCAAAAATACGCTACGAAGGTCAAGCGCATGTAAGTTTTCATGTAGGAAGCGAACCAGAGCGGATTGCAGACTACGGGATTGCGAGCGGGATCTTCAACGTTCGGTTGGGTAGAACTGACTCAGAATGGTTAACCTATCTCGAAGGGGTACTTGATACTCTCGACAAAACCAGTCGCCTCGGATTCGCGTTCAATTGCCTGACGTCCTACTCTGACGCCGACAAAATGCGTGATTATTTGTATTACGCCGATCCTTGCGCGCTCTTCGATCTCTGTAAACGCCGTTATTCGCGCAATGTCGCATTGCTTCATGATTATGATCTTTACGAATTCACCATCCTGGTTAGGAAGCAACCATGAAGAAACGTCTTGTCATTTTCGGCGCGGGCGATATTGCTCAACTTGCACACTTCTATTTCTCTTCTGACTCAAATTACGAAGTAGTCGCATTTTCAGTTGACGCTGCCTACATGGGCGATACAGTTTTCTGCGGGCTCCCGGTGTGCCCGTTCGAGGAACTCGCTACTCATTACCCTCCCGAAAAATTTGAACTGTTTGCTGCTCTCAGTTACTCAAAACTCAATGCTGTACGAAAAGAAAAATATCTCGCCGGAAAAGCAATGGGCTACCGGTTCGCAAGTTTTGTCAGTTCCCATGCGACGGTTCTTAATGAGGGACGAATTGGTGAAAATTGTTTCGTTCTGGAAGACAACACCATTCAACCCTTCGCCACTCTCGGCAACAACGTGACATTGTGGAGCGGAAATCATATCGGTCACCATTCCACCATCAAGGATCACACATTCATCGCTTCACATGTGGTGATTTCTGGCGGAGTCGAAATTGGCGAGCAATGCTTCATAGGCGTTAACGCAACGCTGCGCGACCACATCAAAGTAGGTGAGCGGTGTGTCGTCGGAGCAGGCGCTTTGCTTTTGGCAGATGCCGACCCTGAAGGTCTGTACGTAGGCTCGGCGACTGAACGCTCTAAAGTCCCAAGCACCAAGCTGAGGAAAATATGAATCCTCGTTGGAAAAAACTCGGATTACTATACAGTCCTTCCAGAACGGGACGACATCCAAAGCTTTTGACTCACGCTGCCAATCCGTTGCCAGTGTTGCTTGAAGGCGATATCTATCGCATCTATTACAGCGGTAGGGATATTGATAACCGCTCCTCAGTGGGTGCGGTGGATATTAATATCGTTACCCGACAAGTTGTTCAGGAACACCATGCCCCTATATTTGAGCATGGCCACGAAGGAAGTTTTTTTGCAGATGGCGTCAGCATCGGCAATTGCTACTGCGTCGATGGTGTGCAGTACATGCTCTTCATGGGCTGGCAAAACCCGGCGGAAGGCCATTGGCGTGGTGATATTGGCCGGCTGATCGTAAATCCTGACTTGACGCTGGAACTGGAAAGCCAAGCGCCTTTCATGGGGTCTGATCGCGCAGATCCGATAAGCCTTTCTTATCCATGGGTAATGCAAACCGCAGATGGCGACTACCGTATGTGGTATGGGTCAACTGCGAGCTGGGATGCCGGCAACGGGGAAATGCTGCATACGTTGAACCATGCAACATCGGACGACGGGCATCGCTGGAATCGGCTGGGGCTGGCGGTTCCGTACATCATTGGAGAGGCGCAAGCCTTTTCAAGACCAACCGTCGTTGGCTCAATGGAAAGCGGTTTTGAAATGTGGTTTTCATATCGCAGCGGTACGGGAACATCCTACAGAATCGGTTACGCACGAAGTAACGATGGATGCGTTTGGCGCCTTTGCCTCAGCACTGTCGGCATTGAAGTTTCGGAAAATGATTGGGACTCGGAAATGATCGAATATCCATTTGTATTTATCCATAATAATCAGCGCTACATGCTGTACAACGGGAACGGTTATGGAAAATCCGGATTTGGCCTGGCGGTTTTGGTTGATGCGTAAACTTTTATCCAAGACACCTTCAAAAAAATCCATCATCGAAATGGTGCGTTATGGAATCATCGGTCTGCTTGCCAATTCAATTGGATATGCTATTTATCTGTTGATTACGCATTTTGGTGGAACCCCTAAAACCACCATGAGCACACTTTACATCGCGGGTACTGTCATAAGTTTTATCGGCAACCGTAAATGGACCTTTACCCATGATGGAAACCCATTAAGCGCAGGTGCGCGGTATATTTTTGCATATACTCTTGGTTACACCTTCAATTTATCCATCCTTATCGTGATGGTGGACTTCCTTGGCTATCCCCATCAATGGGTTCAGATGTTTGCGATATTTGCGGTTGCCGGTTTTCTTTTCTTGTTGCTCAAGTTTTTTGTATTTCCGAAATCATCGACCAAGTAAGAATGCCGGTATGAGCGTGTAACCACGGCATGCCTACGGTCAGCTCGACAACGCCTCCTCAGCCCAACCCCGAACCTCAGCATAGGGATAATCCTCTAACGCCGCATATCCGGAAATCGTCCGCGCCTTGAGTTTGGTAAACAACGGCACACCGATCCCACACAAGAACCGCGTCACGCGCTCAGCTGAAGGCAAGCTGCCGGTGAGCTGCTCATGCCTGTGGATAAAGTCACCGCACAAGGCTTCGAAATTTTTATCCACAAGGGCCGGTAATGCCGGTGGCTCTGGCAGCCGTGCCACTTGCCCATGGCATACAGAACAATGTCCACACTGCCGGGGCGCATTTTCGTCGCCGAAATACTCGGCCAAGCGATAGCCCAGACAATGGTCGGTGGCGAACAGATCGAGCATGGCGTGGATTCGTGCGATTTCGGTTTGCTCATGACGAACGAAGTAAGCATGCAGTTCTTCGCTCATTGCGGCGCTGTCAAACTCCGTTTGCAGTAGGCTGTAGACCTCTGTCATCAGCTTGCTTTCAAGCTCCACCCAACCCTTCTCCTGGAAATAATCCAGCGCCTTGACCACCCGGCTGCGCTCAGCCTGATGCTGCTCGTACAACGCCTCGAAATTCACCGTGGCCCAGGTCCGCGCTCGACTGGAAGTCTGGATGATCGCCGCGACAAAATCCCTGCGCTCGCCTTCGAAACGGGCCAGCAGCGCCTCAGGCTCCTGCAAATACTTGAAACGGTACTCGGCGTAGTACGCGTAACGCGGGGTAATGATCCCGCGCAGCTCCAGCTGCACCAGCAAGGTCTTGAGCGGGAGCTGACGAATGTTGCTGTTGTCCGCCAGCGGCCCCAACAGAAACTCCCACTGCCCTTCAGGCGCGCAAGCTTGCAGCTCATCGAGCACACGGCGTATGCCATCGCGCTCAGGCGTATCGCCGTAGACGAAGTTTTCCAACACGTTGAGGCTGTCGCGATTAGCCAGTACCAGGCAGTCGGACGGCTGCCCGTCGCGCCCGGCACGGCCGATTTCCTGGCTGTAGTTTTC
Source organism: Pseudomonas sp. ERMR1:02 (assembly GCF_002277815.1). GTDB lineage: Bacteria > Pseudomonadota > Gammaproteobacteria > Pseudomonadales > Pseudomonadaceae > Aquipseudomonas. The sequence goes on along the minus strand of NZ_NKJI01000005.1, from coordinate 131,343 downwards.
GATGGATTTTGGCAGGTCGAAATGCACCACGTTGCGGATGTCACTCTTATCGATGCCCATGCCGAACGCGATGGTGGCGACGATGCAATTGGACTGCCCGCCCATGAAGCGTTTCTGGATACCGTCGCGCTGGTCGTGGGGCAAACCGGCGTGATAGGCCTCGGCCTGAATGCCGTTGCGGCTCAGGTGCTCGGCAATGTGTTCGGCGGTTTTTTGCAGGGTGACATAGACGATGCTCGGCTGGCCGGGACGCTCGCTCATCCACTCCACGAGGCGTTGGCGCTTGTCCTGCCCGCGCACAGGTTCTACCCATAAATTGAGGTTCGGTCGATAGAAGCCGGTCGTCACTACATCCTCAGGGGCGATGGAAAACCTGGCCTGCATGTCAGCGATCACCTTGGGCGTCGCGGTGGCCGTCAGCAGCAAGACTTGAGGGATATTGAACTGGCGCTGGTAGTCCGGGAGCTTGAGATAATCCGGGCGGAAGTTGTGGCCCCATTCCGAAATGCAGTGCGCCTCGTCCACCACCAACAGCGAAATTGGTACCTGCTGCAAAAAATTGCGGAAACGCTCGTTCTTCAGGCGCTCCACGGAAATCATCAAAATCTTCAATTCACCGGACTTGGCACGTGCCATGACATCGCTGGCGTCATCGCGGCTCTGCGCCGAATCGATACTGCCCGCTGCAATGCCGTGGCGTTGCAGGAACATCAACTGATCCTGCATCAGCGCCAACAGCGGCGAGACCACCAGTGTCAGGTGCGGCAGCATCACCGCCGATAGCTGATAGCAAAGGGATTTGCCGGAGCCGGTGGGGAAAATCGCCGCCGCCGAACGCCCGGCCAGCACCGCGCCGATTGCCGCTTCCTGCCCGGGTCGAAACTGTGGATAACCGAAAACCTGTTCCAGGGTGTTGTGCATAAGCTGTCACTCCGTTGACTGCTGCAATGGGCAAAGCCTAGACGGCGATTGCAGCGAGTCGAGAAAGGTCGGGGCAAAAAACGATACGGGATGATACAGCGGATGGCTTGGAGGGATGGCAAGGCTTGAGTAGAGGGTGAATGCCGGATCGCCTTGCTCCCGAAGAGGCGAGACTGTCAGAAATTTTGTGTTCGGGCATAACATGTTGAAAAGGAGCATGTATGCCGACCAAGAAGAAAACGGCCTCGGAGGCCAAACCCGAGCTTCCTTCGATCCCGAAGGAGCTGATTGATCAGTTCGTCAAAGGTCCAATGAGCGCCGAGGCGATTCAGGACGCCGCGATGGCGTTCAAAAAGGCGCTGATTGAACGAGCCCTTGGCGCCGAACTGGGTCACCACCTTGGCTATCTTCAGGGCGCACAGCGCCCTGAAGAGACGAGTAACCAGCGCAACGGCACAAGCGGCAAGACCGTGTTGACCGACGATGGCCCGCTGCGGCTGGACATCCCGAGGGATCGCGACGGCAGCTTTGCGCCGATCCTGATTCCCAAACACGAGCGTCGTTTTACGGGTTTCGATGACAAGATCATTGCCATGTACGCCCGTGGCATGACCGTTCGCGAGATCCGGGCATTCCTTTCGGAGCAGTACGGGACTGACGTTTCCCATGATTTCATCAGCTCGGTCACCGACGCGGTCTTAGAGGAAGTTGCTGCCTGGCAGCAACGCCCACTTGAGCCGATGTATCCGGTGATTTTCTTCGATGCTCTGCGGGTCAAAATCCGTGAGGAAGGGCTGGTTCGCAACAAGGCCATTTACCTGGCGTTAGGGGTACTGCCAGACGGCACCCGAGATATCTTGGGCATTTGGATTGAGAACACTGAGGGGGCCAAGTTCTGGATGAAGGTCTTCAACGACCTCAAAACCCGAGGCGTCGAAGATGTGCTAATCGCGGTGACCGATGGCCTCAAAGGCATGCCAGAAGCCTTGAGCGCGGTGTATCCGACAGCGACCTTGCAGACCTGCATTGTGCATCTGATCCGCAACAGTCTTGATTACGCCGCCTGGGACAAGCGCCGTGAATTGGCCAAAGCCCTCAAGCCGATTTACCAAGCGCTTAATGTAGAAGCTGCCGAGCAAGCGCTGGACGCATTCGAAACCGGGCCTTGGGGCAAGCAGTACCCCACAGTCGTAGCCGCTTGGAGACGCGCCTGGGATCGAGTCATCCCGTTTTTCGTCTTCCCGCCTGGCATCAGAAAAGTGATCTACACCACCAATGCCATCGAGAGCATCAATGCTCAGCTGCGCAAGATCATCAAGACAAGAGGCCACTTCCCGACTGACGATGCGGCAACAAAGCTGATTTGGCTGGCACTGCAAAACATCACTGCCAATTGGGGCAGCGCGGCGCACGACTGGAAGACAGCCATGAATCAATTTGCGATTCTTTATGGAGATCGATTTACCAGGTCAAACTGGTGAAATGAGGGCTTGCCTGACGGCAGGCCGTTACCGGCCCGCACACAAAATATCTGACACTCCCGAAGAGGCCGGCACGATCACCGAAAAACTCGAAATGACCTACGGTTTCTGAGGCACCCTCAACCAGGCCCCACCGCGCATTAACTGACAATCCCGTAGGCATTTTTACCATTGGCACTTACACGGCAAAAAACCTCCAGCGACGCGTAGTCCCCTTCCTCAAAAAACGACAAAAGCCCTACAAAACCTGTCCATCACCGCCGTCTTGTGGCGCCGCGACACACCCTTCTATAGTTTGCGGCGCGGCTGAAAACAGTGTCTCGGCCTGCCTAGAACACTCGCCGATTTCGCACAGGACTCATTACGATGAACAGCCCCGACCCATTGACCGATCGCTACCGCCCGCTCAAATCCAGTTACAGCGAAACCTCAGTGCTGATGATTGACACCGAAGCCGACCCCTTCGAGATCCTCGACGCCGCCCGCCAACGCATTCGCGCCGCCAGCGACCTGCTCGAAACCTTGTACTGCCAGTGCTTCAAACAAGCCGACGCCAGCGACATCCCCAACATCGTCAGCGCGCTGTACCTGCTTACCCAGGACGGTAACGACCTGCTCGACATCGCCCGTCAGCGCTTGCCAAAAATCACCCGATGACCACTTTCCCGTGTAGGAGCAAGGCTTGCCCGCAAAGAACGATAACGCGGTCTTCCTGATGCTCATCGCGCAAAAGATAAGTCTGTAGGTATCGCCCTATCAAATCTTCGGCACGGTCCTACAAAAGAAGACACCTTGTCGCCTATCGCCTTAAAGGGATTCATACCTATAGTTGAACCGTCGCTGCCAAATCAGCGGCCCGGGCTTGGTCACCCGAGAACAATGAGATCTCACATTCCCATCTAAATAGAGGTGTTCCTCGGTGACCACGCTAAATCCATTTCCAAATCGCTACCGCCCACTCCAAACCAACCTCACCGACACCGCCGCCCTGATCAACGATACAGAAGCCAGCGTGCAACAGATGAGCGAGATCCTACGGAATGAACGTCGGTCTTCCCGCAACCTGAAAGAGCGGATCGCGGGAACGACCAAGTCAATCCTTCCTATCAGGACCAACGACCAATAAGCTCCAACCAAGCCCCCTCCGGACAACCCACAATGCACCTCGCTGCCAACTTCCCCGACGACCCCACCATGCACCTGCTCATGCAACTGCTTCACGAAGAACTCGGCCTGCCCGAACGCAAAACCATCAGCCTCTCCACATCGATAAATTTCGACCTCGGCTGCACCGGCGCCGACGCCCAACATTTGATCGAAACCCTGGAAGAGCAGTTCGCCATCGATTTCGTGGATTACGACAGCTACCGCTATTTCCAACCAGAAGGCTACGATGTGTATCTATAGCGCAAAACCAAGGGTCGCGGCGACAAGGAACCATTGACCATCGGCATGCTCTACCGGGCTATCAAGGCTCAACGCTGGGACACCCGGGAGCTTGAAAGTCTGTAACCGGCGTACAACTATAAGGATATTGCGTGGACGTTCTGATGGGTTTGCTGGCTGCCTTGCTTTGGGGCGGCACGGATTTTCTGGTGGGTTTGAACGCCCGGGCAGTCGGTGTAAAACGCGCCGTTTACTTCGGTCAGGCGCTGGGTTTCAGCATCATGAGCTTGCTGCTGATCGCCTTCCCCGTATTCATTCTCCGCTCCATGGCCGCGTCACTTGAAACATGGCTGCTCGGGGTTGTCGCCGCGATCTTGACTGTGTCTGGCGCCCTGGCCTTGTCCAAGGCCTTTGCCCTGGGCAAAGCCTCGATCGTGGCACCGCTGGTGACCTCTTACGGCGTGGTGACTACGCTGCTGTCCTGGGCCGCCGGAGAACAGATCAGCCTGCTCCAGTTGTTGTGTATCGGGCTGTGCGTGATCGGCGTGGTCCTCTCCAGCATTCACTCCGACCCGAAGGTGCCACACACCAGTCAGGCGAGCAACTCCATTGCCTACGCGTTGCTGGCGGCCGTGTTCTACGGCACCAGTTTCTGGCTGCAAGGCCACTTCGTCCTGCCAATACTCGGGCCGGTGACGATGCTTTGGCTGGCTTATCTGGTGGGCCTGATCGTGTTGGTGGCGATCGTCCTCAGGATCGACGACGGCCTGAAAATCCCGCCGCTGAAAAACTGCCTGACATTGACCGGCGCGAGCCTGATGAACCTCGGCGGTTTCTCGTCATTCGCTTGGGGCGCGGTGGCCGGGTCGGTTTCGGTAGTGACGGTGATCAGCACCTTGTCCGGCGGAATCGCGGCGATTCTGGGGTATGTGTTTTTCAAGGAGCGGATGGGGAAGGTGCAGGTGCTGGGAGTTGTATTGGTGTTGGTCGGGGCGTTTTTGCTTCACCTCAAAACCTGAAACGTCGCGCACAAAAAAACCGCCTCGAAGGGCGGTTTTTTCATTGCTTCAAACCAACACTTACAACTTTGGACCAGCAGCCTTGATCGCGTCGCTCACTTCGAACTTCTTGAAGTTCTCGATGAACAGGCCGGCCAGTGCTTTGGCGGCTTCGTCGTAGGCGGCTTTGTCTTCCCAAGTGTTGCGTGGGTTCAGCAGGCCAGTCTCAACGCCCGGTACGGCCAGTGGCACGTCGAGGTTGATGGTGTCCAGGTGCTCGGTCTCGGTACCGATCAGAGCACCGCTCTGGATCGCTGCGATCACGCCACGGGTGGTCGGAATGTTGAAGCGTTTGCCAACGCCGTAGCCACCGCCGGTCCAGCCGGTGTTGACCAGGTAAACCTTGGAGCCAAAGCCGCGGATGCGCTTGATCAGCAGCTCTGCGTATTCGCCAGCCGGACGCGGGAAGAACGGTGCGCCGAAGCAGGTGGAGAAGGTCGACTTGATGCCGCTGCCCGAACCCATTTCAGTCGAGCCCACCAGAGCGGTGTAGCCGGACAGGAAGTGGTAGGCCGCTTGCTCTTCGTTGAGGATCGACACTGGCGGCAGAACGCCGGTCAGGTCGCAGGTCAGGAAGATCACGGCGTTCGGCTCGCCACCGAGGTTCTTCTCGGAACGCTTGGCTACGTGCTCCAGCGGGTAGGCGGCGCGGCTATTCTGGGTCAGGCTGACATCAGCGTAGTCGGCGTGCTTGGCATCATCGATAACGACGTTTTCCAGGACCGCGCCGTGCTTGATGGCTTTCCAGATGACCGGCTCGTTCTTCTCGGACAAGTCGATGCACTTGGCGTAGCAACCGCCTTCGATGTTGAAGACAACGCCTTCGCCCCAGCCGTGTTCGTCGTCACCGATCAGGTAACGGCTTTCATCGGCGGACAGGGTGGTCTTGCCAGTACCGGACAAGCCGAAGAACAGGGTCACGTCGCCCTCTTCGCCGATGTTGGCGGCGCAGTGCATTGGCAGCACATCAGCAGCCGGCAGCAAGAAGTTCTGCACCGAGAACATGGCTTTCTTCATTTCACCGGCGTAACGCATGCCGGCGATCAGTACTTTCTTCTGAGCGAAGTTGAGGATCACGCAGCCATCGGAGTTGGTGCCGTCACGCTCAGGTACGCACTCGAAGTTGGCAACGTTGAGGACCTGCCACTCTTCACGGCCAGCCGGGTTGTACTGGGCCGGGTTGATGAACAGGCAGCGGCCGAACAGGTTCTGCCAGGCAGTCTGAGTGGTCATCTTCACCGCCAGGTAGTGCTCGGAGGCCGCACCTACGTGGACGTGGGAAACGAAATGTTCTTGCGCGTTGTTGAAGGCCTCGACGCGAGCCCACAGGGCATCGAACTTGTCGGCCGGGAACTTGCGGTTGATCGGACCCCAGGCGATAGCGGCCTGGGTGGTCGGCTCTTCAACGATGAAACGATCGACTGGCGAACGGCCGGTACGGTGACCGGTGCGAACAACCAGTGCGCCGGTATCGGCAAGCTCGCCTTCACCGCGGTTCAGGGCTTCTTTAACCAGATCATCAACACTCAGATCGGTGTACACGGCGTTATTGGCTTGCGTCATGAGGTTCCCCGTCGGCCAGTGGCCGAGTGCTCCAAACGTTTTGTAGTAGAAAGTCCTGCACTACTACCGCGAAAAAAGTGGCCCGGATTATGCCAGAAAAGCCCAAAAAGAGTAGGGCCCTCCCGTCGTAACGGCGTTATTCCGGCACTAACCAGTGAATTTACCCGCGCTGAACCGTTTTAGTGACGGGTATCTGACGGTGAATCGATACCCGCACCCGCGAACAACTGAGTGACATCGGCGGCGTCGAACAGGTATTGCTGGTTGCAGAACTGGCAGTCGATTTCGATGTTGCCACCGTGCTCAACCACCAGATTTTGCGCGTCTTCCATCCCCAGACTGACCAGTGCATTGGCCGAACGTTCGCGTGAGCAGCTGCAGCGGAAGCGCAGTTTCTGCACGTCGAACAGTCGTATCTGCTCTTCGTGGTAGAGACGATGAAGCACGGTTTCGTTGTCCAGGCTCAACAGTTCATCGGCGGTCAGGGTACCGCCCAGTGCAGTGAGGTGCTGCCAACTGGCGGCGCGTTCTTCTTCGTCTCTCAAACGGTCAGCGGGCAATTGCTGCAGCAACAGGCCACGGGCACGACGGCCATCGGCGCAGAGCTTGATGCGCGTGCCAATCTGCTGGGACATGACGAAGTAGTTGGTAAAGCACTCGGACAGGTTTTCGCCGTCGAGATCGACGACACCCTGGTAGCGCTGGCCCTGTCTAGGGTCGATGGTCAATGTCAGCGAACCATCCGGCATCAGGTCGGACAGAGTCGCGTCGGGAGCGATCCGGTCCCCCTCATAACGGGCCAGGCCACGGATGTCGCGCTCGCTGGAGCACTCGATCATCAGCAACGGGATCGGGCCTTCGGATCGAGCCTGCAGGATCAGCAACCCATCGAACTTCAAGGTGCCAACCAGCAGCGCCGCGGCCGCCATCAGCTCTCCGAGCAGTTGCGCAACCGGCTCCGGATAGGCGTGTTTGGCAAGGACTTCTGCGTAGCTGAGCTCCAGCGAGACCATCTCGCCACGGGTGTCGCTGTCATCGAAGATGAAGCGTTGAGTGAAGTCGGTATCCGGTAGGTCGGTCATAAGTCTGGGTATCTGAATGGATAACAATAGGGTTTCAACGGTGAAAATCGCGCTTTGTCAGCACCCTTGGGTGCGCAAAATGCCCGGTAATGTTCGGCATTTTAGGAACAGGCCTCTGACGGCGCCAGCCCTCTGGTTATGGCTCATGACTCAGAGGCTGTGGTGATTTTCGACGAGTGGCTGTTTAACCGCTCGATGCGCCGTGGCGAGACCCCCCGATATGGTTGCTCATTCGGGGAATTACAAGTCTGTCCCTATCAGAGATATCGATTCGCTGACTGATCGCAGACGGTTAATCGTTGCTGCTGCCACGAAACTTGAACAGATCCCGCCGCTGTTTTTTGCTCGGTTTGCCATCGGTGCTTACGCCCAGGGCGCCTGCCTTGCGTTGGGCCGCTGCATTTTCGCGCTTGGCGATGCTGGCTTCGGTTTCGGCATACAGCGTTTGCGCTTCCGGCGCTCCTCGGCGCACGATCGACAATGCCTGAACCACCACCGTACGCTCGTCGAAACCGGCTCGAATCACGAACTCATCACCGATGCGTGGTTCCTTGCCCGGTTTGCAGCGTTCACTCCGGCAATGCACCTTGCCACTTTCAATCGCCGCTTTGGCCAAGGCTCGTGTTTTATAAAAACGCGCGGCCCACAACCATTTATCGAGACGGACTTTGTCGTCCTCTTCGTTTTTTTGTGCCATGGGATTTCCTCGTTCTGAAATATTGATGAACTGTACTACCGTTCTGTCGTACCAAGAATTACCTCGTCCCGGACTACAATACTGACATTCCATAACCTCCCCCACGAGGCTGGAAATCCGGGCCGTAGATATCTGTCGCCTTTTACCCATTATTCTGCGTGAATACCGCGAATTTGGCCGCCTGCGGCCACCGCGGTTTCTACCGGTTGAGCAATTTTGAAGACATTTGACCATTTGACCGTTGTCGGTCTGCGCGAGTGGGTGGCGCTCCCTGATCTGGGAGTCGCGGGCCTTCGGGCAAAAATCGACACCGGTGCCAGCACCTCCAGCCTGCATGCCACCGACATCGAGACGTTCGACCGGGACGGCGAGCAATGGGTGCGCTTCACGGCGCACCTTGGCACGGTGGTTCAACTGCGTCACCGCCGCTGCGAAGCACCGCTGGTGACGATGAAAACCATTAAAAGCTCTAACGGTCACGCGCAGGTGCGATACGTGATCAGCACCACCCTGGCCCTCGGTGATCGGGTCTGGCGGGTCCAGTTCACGCTGGCCTGCCGCAAATCCATGCGTTATCGCCTGCTACTCGGTTCCAAAGCCCTGATCGACGGCCAGTTGGTGGTCAATCCGGGTATTAAGTATGTACAAGACAAGCCGGTGTTCCCGGTATCTACCTCCTCCACAGGTGTTGCATGAAGATCGCTGTGCTGTCGCGTAACCCGCGTCTGTATTCCACCCGTCGCCTGGTTGAAGCCGGTACTGAACGCGGCCATGAAATGGTGGTAGTCGATACCCTGCGCGCCTACATGAACATCGCCAGTCACAAACCGCAGATCCACTACCGCGGCAAGCCGCTGGAGGGTTTTGACGCAGTGATCCCGCGGATAGGTGCGTCGGTCACGTTTTATGGCTGCGCGGTGTTGCGCCAGTTCGAAATGATGGGGGTTTTTCCGCTCAACGAATCGGTGGCCATCGCCCGCTCACGCGACAAACTACGTTCGCTGCAACTGCTGTCACGCCGCGGGATCGGCTTGCCGGTTACCGGGTTTGCCCACTCGCCGGATGACATTCCCGACCTGATCGAAATGGTCAACGGCGCACCGTTGGTGATCAAGGTGCTGGAAGGCACCCAGGGCATCGGCGTAGTGCTTTGCGAAACCGCTACGGCGGCGGAGTCGGTGATCGAGGCATTCATGGGCCTCAAGCAAAACATCATGGTTCAGGAGTACATCAAGGAGGCCGGCGGTGCCGACATTCGCTGCTTCGTGGTGGGCGACAAGGTGATTGCGGCAATGAAGCGTCAGGCCAAACCCGGCGAGTTTCGCTCCAACCTGCATCGCGGTGGCAGCGCCAGCCTGATCAAGATCACGCCGGAAGAACGCATGACCGCATTGCGCGCAGCGAAGGTGATGGGGCTGGCGGTGGCGGGCGTGGATATCCTGCGCTCCAATCACGGACCGCTGGTGATGGAAGTGAACTCGTCGCCGGGCCTGGAAGGTATTGAGACCACCACAGGGAAGAACGTGGCGGGGATCATCATTGAGCATCTGGAGAAGAATGGTGGGCCCAATATGACGCGGACCAAAGGGAAGGGTTAAGCCGAATTTTGGCGGCGGCAGGGAGGCCGCCTTCGCGAGCAAGCCCGCTCCCACATTTTGACCGCGTTCCTATCTAGCGACTCCGTCTAATGTGGGAGCGGGCTTGCTCGCGAAGAGGCCTTTAGCCTCACCCGAAGATCTTCGGAGTTAAACCGCATCCCGTGGCAACATCAACCCCAGCGGCAACCGCACCCGCGCTTCCAGCCCACCACCGGAACGGTTGCGCAACTCAACATTGCCGCCATGCATCGAAGCAATCCGTTTCACGATCGCCAGCCCTAACCCGGTGCCCTTGCCGCCACGGGCGCGGTCGCCACGGGTGAAGGGGTTGAAGATCGCTTCCAGCTCCGATGGATCGATCCCGGCGCCACGGTCCATGACGCTCAGCACCACGTACGGCGCGCTGGTATCGCCGGACACATACGCCGCCACTTCGACCCCGCTGCCGGCGTGATGCAGAGCGTTACCGATCAGATTGTTCAGCAGGCGCTTCATCGATACCCGACGTAACGGAAACGGCTGAATTGGCTCCAGACGCAAGCGCACCTTCTCTTCGCTCTGGTTGTACGGTGCGGCGACTTCACGGACCAGATCGCTAAGGTCCACCTCCTCCACTGACTCATCGCGACCGTCGCGGATGAACGCCAGGAACTGATCGAGAATTGCATCCATGTCTTCGATGTCGCGGACCATATCATCCGTCAGGTCGTTGCGATCGCCCATCAGCTCCAGAGACAGCCGCAACCGGGTCAGCGGCGTACGCAGGTCATGGGACACTCCGGCCAGCATCAGTTCACGCTCGCGACCGGCCTGCTCAACGTCTTCAGCCATCTGGTTGAAGGCGCGATAAACCTCGGTCATTTCACTCGGCGTATCGCTGATCGGCAAACGCACGCTACGACCCTGGCCGAGCTGCCGCGCGGCGTAGACCAGTCGTTTCAAGGGTTGGTTGAGCTGGCTGACAAAGATCCACGCCGAAGCCGTGGACAGCAAGCCAATGGCCAGGAACCAGCCAAGCACATTCCAGATTTTCTGACCGCGCAACGGATGCGGATACAGCGGCACTTTCAGCCAGCCGTCACCCAGGCTTGGTGCCCGAACCCACAATGCCGGTGGGGAGTGCATGCGTAATCGCACCTCAGTGTCGGCACCCAGTTCAGCCTGCATTTGCCGCTGATAGATTTCGCTGTAGGGCCAATGTTGTTCGCCTTCCGGCACGCCAGCGCCCACCACCCGGATCAGGGTCGCGGCTTCTGCAATCTTGTCGCGGTTGTTTTCGTCGGCTGCCCAATAGGCGCGTAGCGTCAGGGCGACGCCGTGGCTGTATTGGCGGTCCACCAGCACGTCTTCGTTCATCAACAGATAAACCAGGGTCAGCGCCTTGGAAAACAGGACGACGATCAGCACCAGCCAAAGGGTGCGGGAGAAGAAACTTTGGGGGAACCAAACCGGGGTTTTCATGAATAAGCGCTACACACTTGCAGGAACGAGCGATGCTCGCATATTGCAGGTCGCGAGTCTGCGGGCAAGGTCATCTGACCCATCGCCCGCACGACCCACTCCTACAAATTGCCGATCACTTGGTGGCGGCGCCATCAGGAACGAACACGTAGCCCACGCCCCAGACGGTCTGGATATAGCGCGGCTTGGACGGATCAGGCTCGATCATCCGGCGCAGACGGGAAATCTGCACGTCGATGGAACGCTCCAGGGCATCCCATTCGCGGCCACGGGCCAGGTTCATCAGCTTGTCGCGGGTCAGTGGCTGACGGGCGTTCATCACCAAAGCCTTGAGTACCGCGAACTCACCGGTGGTAAGCATGTGTACTTCTTCACCGCGCTTGAGTTCGCGGGTGGCCAGGGATAGCTCGTAGTCACCGAAGGTCACGCTTTCGTCTTCGCTGCCCGGCGCGCCCGGCACCGGAGCCGACTGACGACGCAGGACGGCTTTTACACGCGCCATCAGCTCGTCCGGGTTGAACGGTTTGGCCAGATAATCGTCGGCACCCAGTTCAAGGCCCTTGATGCGGCTTAGCTCGTCGCCCTTGGCAGTCAGCATGATGATTGGAATCTGATTGTTCGCGCCACGCAGGCGGCGGCAGGCGGTCAGGCCGTCTTCGCCAGGCAGCATCAGGTCGAGGACGACCAGGTTGAACACTTCACGCGCCAGCAGGCGATCCATTTGTTCAGTATTCGGTACGGCGCGGGCACGGTAACCCTTGCTGACGAAAAAACGCTCAAGCAGGCTGCTGAGGCCCGGATCGTCGTCAACAATAAGAATTTTTTCGCCTTCAGCAATGTTTGCAGTGCTGCTCATTGGATGCTCCTTTTAGCTCGGCGCGCATTATGGCGTAGCTGCCGTTATACGCACCGTGTGCATTGTTAGCAGATTTTTCCTGTACCGCCAGAAAACCGGTCCTTGCTACCGTTACCTGCGATGCCCCCGAATGACAGAACGCTGGGTATAATGCGCGGCCTTTTGTGTCAGGCAACGTCTGATTGTTACACCGTGTGGCCACTTTTTATTTTCATGGCGCCGGCAGTAATTGTTCGATTTCACGGGTCAACGGGATACCTTTTGATCCAGGTAGCGGCGCAGGCCAGGCCGCTCAACCAGACTCGCCAGGCCCTTACCTTGCGCCTGCGAGCCTGCTTTCACAATTTGTCAGGTGGTTTTATGGACAGCATCAACAGCCGCATCGCCGAGGAACTCGGCGTACGCCCACAACAGGTCGAAGCGGCCGTCGCGCTACTCGATGAAGGCTCTACTGTTCCCTTCATCGCCCGTTACCGGAAAGAAGTGACCGGCAGTCTCGATGACACCCAACTGCGTCATCTGGAAGAGCGTCTGCGCTACCTGCGAGAACTCGACGAACGGCGCATCAGCATCCTTGCCAGCATTCAGGAGCAAGGCAAGCTGACCCCGCAACTCGAACGCGACATCAAGCTCGCCGACACCAAGACCCGCCTCGAAGACTTGTACCTGCCGTACAAGCAAAAGCGCCGCACCAAGGGCCAGATCGCCCTGGAAGCCGGCCTCGGCGATCTGGCTGATGGCCTGTTCAACGACCCGACCCTGGCCCCGGATGTAGAAGCCGCACGCTTCGTCGATGCCGAAAAAGGCGTTGCCGACGTGAAAGCCGCCCTCGAGGGCGCCAAGTACATCCTGATGGAACGCTTCGCCGAAGACGCAGGCCTCCTGGACAAGTTGCGCAATTACTTGAAACAGGAAGCCACCCTCAGTGCCCGCGTGATCGCCGGCAAGGAAGAGGAAGGCGCCAAGTTCCGCGACTACTTCGAACACGACGAACCGCTGAAAAGCATGCCATCGCACCGCGCCCTGGCGATTTTCCGTGGTCGCAATGAAGGCATTCTCAGCTCCGCGCTGAAAGTCGGTGATGAACTGCCGGGTACCATGCACCCGTGCGAAGGCATGATCGGACAGCAATTCGGCATCCAGAACCAGAACCGTGCCGCCGACAAATGGCTGGGCGAAGTGGTGCGCTGGACCTGGAAGGTCAAGCTTTACACCCACCTGGAAACCGACTTGCTGGGCGAACTGCGCGACGGCGCGGAAACCGAAGCAATCAACGTATTCGCCCACAACCTGCACGACTTGCTGCTGTCGGCCCCGGCCGGCCCGCGTGCCACACTAGGCCTCGACCCGGGCCTGCGTACCGGCTGCAAGGTCGCCGTGGTCGACTCCACCGGTAAGCTGCTGGATCACGCCACGGTTTATCCGCACGTGCCGCACAACAAGTGGGATCAGACCCTCGCCATTCTCGCCGCCCTGTGCGCCAAGCACTCGGTGGACCTGATCGCCATCGGCAACGGCACCGCCAGCCGCGAAACCGATAAATTGGCCGCTGAGCTGATCAAAAAATACCCAGCCATGAAGATGACCAAAGTCATGGTCTCCGAGGCCGGCGCATCGGTTTACTCGGCGTCGGAACTGGCCTCGAAGGAGTTCCCCGACCTCGACGTGTCGATCCGTGGTGCGGTGTCGATTGCCCGCCGCCTGCAAGACCCGTTGGCGGAACTGGTGAAGATCGATCCGAAATCCATCGGTGTCGGCCAGTACCAGCACGACGTGTCGCAGCTGAAACTGGCCCGTGGCCTGGATGCCGTGGTCGAGGACTGCGTGAACGCCGTCGGCGTCGACGTCAACACCGCCTCCGTGGCGCTGCTGGCGCGGATCTCCGGCCTCAACGCAACCCTGGCGCAGAACATCGTCAGCCATCGAGATGAGCACGGCGCGTTCAAGACTCGTGCGGCATTGAAAAAAGTTGCGCGTCTGGGCGAGAAAACCTTCGAACAGGCCGCCGGTTTCCTGCGCGTCATGAACGGCGAAAACCCGCTGGACTCGTCCGCCGTGCACCCGGAAGCCTATCCGCTGGTGCAGCGTATTGCTGCCGAGACCGACCGTGACATCCGCTCGCTGATTGGCGACGCCGCGTTCCTCAAGCGCCTGGACCCGAAAAAGTACACCGATGAAACCTTCGGCCTGCCAACCGTCACCGACATTCTGCAAGAGCTGGAAAAGCCGGGCCGCGATCCACGTCCGGAGTTCAAGACCGCCGAGTTCCAGGAAGGCGTCGAAGACCTCAAGGACCTCGAACTGGGGATGATCCTCGAAGGCGTGGTGACTAACGTGACCAACTTCGGTGCTTTCGTCGACATCGGCGTGCATCAGGACGGTTTGGTGCATATCTCTGCACTTTCGGAGAAGTTCATCAAAGATCCACGGGAAGCGGTCAAGGCCGGCGACGTGGTGAAAGTGAAGGTCATGGAAATCGACATTCCGCGTAAACGCGTGGGCCTGTCGATGCGCATGAGCGACACCCCGGGCGAGAAAATCGACGGTGCCCGTGGCGCGCGTCCTGGATCGGCGCCACGCCAATCCCAGAACACAGCACCACGCAAGGAAACCACGGCAGCGGCTCCGACCAACAACGCCATGGCTTCGCTGTTTGCCAACGCCAAGCAGTTGAAGAAACGCTGATGGACATCCCGGCCGGGCTAACCGAAAGCGCCTTCTTCAAGCTGCTGGGCTGTCGCTTGCACAGCCTGGAAACCGGGGTGGCGCAAGTCGCCCTGGCGCTGGAGCCGCAACTGCGCAATCGCGGCGGCAAGCTGCACGGCGGGGCCTTGTTCAGTCTGGTGGACATTGCCATGGGGTTGGCCTGCTCCAGCACCCACGGCTTTGACCAGCAGAGCGCGACCATCGAGTGCAAGATCAACTACATCCGCGCCGTCGCCGACGGCGAGGTGATGTGCACGGCCCGGGTGATCCACCCGGGCCGCCGCACCCTGGTGGTCGAGGCCGATGTGGTGCAAGGCGACAAACTGGTCGCAAAAGCACAAGGCACGTTCGCTGTCCTGTAGCTAGAAGCCATCAAATTGAGTTAATTTCGGCGCTATGCCCTTCCCTGTAGGAGCGAGCATGCTCGCTCCTACAGGGGATCTGTGCAGTTTTTGATCAATCGGCGACAAAAACCAGGCGAAAACGCCAGTTTTAACTTCACCCTTGTAGACCGTCTTGCCCACCCCCATATTGGGGCGACTGACGCGTGAAGGAATCCAACTTGAGCGAACTTCTCAACCGCCGCCTGGCCCTGCTCGGCGAGCGCGCTAACCTCTCTCTGCTCGAACAGTGCCTTCACGGCATCGAACGTGAATGCCTGCGCGTGACCAGCGAAGGTCGCCTGGCGCAAACGCCGCACCCGGAAGAATTGGGTTCCGCGCTGACCAACGAACAAATCACCACCGACTATTCCGAGTCGCTGCTGGAGTTCATCACCCCGGCCCTGCCCGATCCTGCCGATACACTGGCGAGCCTGGACAGCATTCACCGTTTTGCCTACAGCAAGCTTGGCAACGAGTACCTGTGGAGTCCGTCGATGCCGTGCCCGTTGCCGGCCGAGGAAGATATCCCGATCGCCTATTACGGCACGTCCAATATCGGTCAGCTCAAGTACGTGTACCGCAAAGGCCTGGCCCTGCGCTACGGCAAGACCATGCAGTGCATCGCCGGGATTCACTACAACTTTTCCCTGCCGGAGAAACTCTGGCCGCTGCTCAAAGCGGCTGAAGGCTTTGTCGGCACCGACCGCGATTACCAATCGTCGGCCTACATCGCGCTGATCCGTAACTTCCGCCGCTACAGCTGGCTGCTGATGTACCTGTTCGGTGCATCACCGGCGCTGGACGCCGGTTTCCTGCGCGGTCGCTCGCATCAGCTGGAAAAACTGGACCCGGACACCCTGTATCTGCCGTACGCCACCAGCCTGCGCATGAGTGACCTCGGTTACCAGAGCAACGCCCAGGCCGGCCTGACGCCTTGCTACAACGATCTGGCCAGCTACACCGACAGCCTGCGCAAAGCGGTCGCTACGCCGTATGCGCCGTATGTCGAGGTCGGCACGCACAAGGACGGTGAGTGGGTTCAGCTCAACACCAACATCCTGCAGATCGAAAACGAGTACTACTCCAACATCCGCCCGAAACGTGTGACCTATTCCGGCGAGCGGCCGATCCAGGCACTGGTGGCCCGCGGCATCCAGTACGTCGAAGTACGCTGTCTGGATATCAACCCGTTCCTGCCGATGGGCATCGATATCACCGAATCGCGTTTCCTCGACGCCTTCCTGCTGTACTGCGCCCTGAACGACAGCCCTCTGCTGACCAACACCAACTGCAGCAACGCAACGTCGAACTTCCTCAGCGTGGTCAAGGAAGGCCGTCGTCCAGGCCTGCAACTGCAACGCGACGGCCATCCGGTGGACCTGAAAGAGTGGGCCGGGCAATTGCTGGAAAACATTGCGCCACTGGCCGCGCTGCTGGATCAGAGCCATGGTGGCGATGCCCACAGCAGGGCGCTGGATGCACAGCTGTCCAAGGTCAAGGATCCGTCCCTGACGCCATCGGCCCAGGTACTTGCTGCGATGGCCGAACACAAGGAGAGCTTTGCCCGGTTCTCCTTGCGCCAGAGCCAGGCCCATGCTGAATTTTTCCGCAGTGAGCCGCTGTCCAGCGAAGCTCAGGCGAAGTTTGAAGAGCGCGCGCGTTCGTCGCTGGCTGAGCAAGTGGAGCTGGAGCAGAACGAAGTTGGCGATTTCGATGTATTTGTCGGGTCGTATCAGGCGAGCATTCTGGCGATCAGTAACTGATTCGAACACAACACATAACCTGTCGATCGTTCCCACGCTCTGCGTGGGAATGCAGCCCGTGACGCTCCGCGTCACTGGACGCGGAGCGTCCCTAGAGGCATTCCCACGCAGAGCATGGGAACGATCGGCACAAAGCCGCCCCCCCTCCCTTAGAATTTTCCGCTCATAAGCTCATTCGAAAAAGTTATTTATTTTCTAATTCTTATATCATTTAGTCTCCTTTTCACGCCGACTCTCGGTCGCCGGACAAGGAGCTTTCCTATGAAATTGAATTTCCCCCTTCGCTTGCTGGCGGCCGCATCATTGGCTGCGGCGAGTTTCTTTGCCCAGGCGGCTGACGTGACCGTCGCCTATCAGACCACCGTTGACCCGGCGAAAGTCGCACAGGCCGACGGCGCGTACGAAAAAGCTACAAAAGCTGACATCAACTGGCGCAAATTCGATAACGGTGCCGACATCATCGCCGCCATCGCTTCCGGCGACGTGCAGATTGGCTACCTCGGTTCCAGTCCGCTGACGGCGGCCATCACCCGCAAAGTCCCGGTGGAAACCTTCCTCATTGCCACCCAGATCGGCGCCGCCGAAGCACTGGTGGCCCGCGACGGTTCCGGGATCAAGACCCCACAAGACCTGATCGGCAAGAAGATCGCCGTGCCATTCGTTTCCACCGGCCACTACAGTCTGCTGGCCGCGTTGAAGCACTGGAACATCGATCCGTCGAAAGTCACCGTGCTCAACCTCGCCCCACCCGCAATTATTGCCGCATGGAAACGCGGTGATATCGACGCCACCTACGTGTGGGACCCGGCTCTCGGTGTGGCCAAGGAAAACGGCAAAGTGCTGATCACCTCCGGTGAACTGGCCAAGTTTGGCGCCCCGACCTTCGATGCGTGGATCGTGCGCAAGGACTTCGCCGAGAAGCACCCGGAAATCGTCACTGCGTTCGCCAAGGTGACCCTGGATGCCTACGCCGATTACCGCAAAGACCCGAAAGCCTGGCTCGCCAACCAATCCAACGTCGACAAACTGGTAAAACTTTCCGGCGCCAAGGCCAGCGATATTCCGTTGCTGTTGCAAGGCAACGTCTATCCGCTGGCGGCTGATCAAGTGATCACCCTCGGCGCACCGACCACCAAGGCCATCACCGACACCGCCGCGTTCCTCAAGGAACAAGGCAAGGTCGAGGCTGTGCTGCCGGACTACGCGCCGTACGTCAGCGCCAAGTTCATCACCAACTGATCGGGAGTTAATTGCGATGGCCTTGCTACAGCTGGAGCGCATCAGCGCACAGTACCCAGGCAGCCCGGAACCGGTGCTGATGGATATTTCCCTGACCCTGGGGCCCCAGCAATTGCTGGTGGCCCTCGGCCCGTCCGGCAGTGGCAAGACTTCGCTGCTCAACCTGATTGCCGGTTTCGTCGAACCCAGCGCCGGGCGCATCACCCTCGATGGCGTGCCGGTGAAAGGCCCAAGCGCCGAACGTGGCGTGGTGTTTCAGGACGATGCCCTGCTGCCATGGCAGGACGTGCTGGCCAACGTTGGCTTCGGTCTGGAGCTGGCCGGCATTGCGCGGACAAAACGTGAACAGCGCGCCCGGGAAATGCTCGCACTGGTGGACCTTTCAGGATTTGAAAACCGTCGCATCTGGCAACTTTCCGGTGGCCAGAAACAGCGCGTCGGCCTGGCCCGCGCCCTCGCCGCCGACCCACGCGTATTGCTGATGGACGAGCCGTTCGGCGCCCTCGATGCCTTCACCCGCGAACAGATGCAGGAACTGTTGCTGCAAGTCTGGCGGCGCACCGCCAAGCCGGTATTCCTGATCACCCACGACATCGAAGAAGCTGTATTCCTGGCCACTGACCTGATTTTGCTGGCACCCAACCCGGGCAAATCGTCGAACGCCTGCACCTGGATTTCGGCCAGCGTTACGCCGCTGGTGAATCGGCCCGCTCGATCAAATCCGACCCTCGCTTCATCGAAACCCGCGAACACGTGCTCGCCAGAGTGTTCTCCCAACGCAGCGCCGCCCAGCGGCAGGAGCGCGCATGAGCAGTTATGAAATTCCGGCCGTTGCGGTTAAACCGGGTTCAACGGTCATTCCGGTCCGTCGCAGTCTGAGCACGCGCTGGATCAGCGTGCTGACGCTGGTCGCGCTGGTTGCCATTTGGTGGGCTGTCACCGCCACCGGCATGATCGAACCACTGTTCCTGCCGCCACCGTCCGCCGTGCTGCAAAAAGGCTGGCTGCTGGTGACAACGGGTTACATGGATTCGACCCTGTGGCAACACCTGGGTGCGAGCCTCAGCCGTATCGGCCTGGGCCTCGGTTTCGCGGTACTGACTGCCGTACCAGTGGGCATCGCCATTGGCGCCAATCGTATTGCCCGGGGAGTGCTGGATCCGCTGATCGAGTTCTACCGCCCTATTCCACCGCTGGCTTATCTGCCGCTGATCGTGATCTGGTGCGGTATTGGTGAGTTGTCGAAAGTCCTGCTGATCTACCTGGCGATTTTCGCGCCGATCGCCATCGCCACCGCCACCGGTGTGCGCACGGTCGACCCGGCCAAGTTGCGCGCCGCGCAGTCGTTGGGCGCTACACGGGCGCAATTGATTCGCCATGTGATTCTGCCGAGTGCCTTGCCAGACATTTTGACCGGTGTGCGCATTGGCCTGGGTGTGGGCTGGTCGACGTTGGTCGCCGCCGAGTTGATCGCTGCCACCAGCGGTTTGGGCTTCATGGTGCAGTCGGCCGCGCAGTTCCTGGTCACCGATGTGGTGGTACTGGGGATTCTGGTGATCGCGCTGATTGCCTTTGCCATGGAAATGGGCCTGCGCGCCCTGCAACGCAAACTGGTGCCATGGCACGGCCAGGCCCACTGAAAATTCAGTGTAGGAGCCGAGCTTGCTCGCGAATGCGGTGTATCTGTCAGAGCAAATTTGCCTGTCCCACCGCATTCGCGAGCAAGCTCGGCTCCTACAGAACACATCGGCGCCCCAAGATTAAGAGAAAGCCCATGAGTAGCTTGACCATCGTCCCTTTAAGCTCCGCCCTCGGCGCACAGATCAGCGGCGTCGACATCAGCCAGCCGCTGAATCTGGAACAGCGCGATGCCATCGAACAAGCGCTGCTCAAGCATCAGGTGCTGTTCTTTCGCGACCAGCCGATCACGCCGCAACAGCAGGCACGCTTCGCCGCCAACTTCGGAGATCTGCACATTCATCCGATCTACCCGAATGTGCCTGAACAACCGCAAGTGCTGATCCTCGACACCGCCGTTACCGATGTGCGCGACAACGCGATCTGGCACACCGACGTAACCTTCCTGCCAACCCCGGCCATGGGCGCGGTGCTCAGCGCCAAGCTGCTGCCGGAGTTTGGCGGCGACACATTGTGGGCCAGCGGCATTGCGGCGTACGAAGCCTTGTCGGCGCCGATGAAAACCCTGCTCGAAGGGCTGACCGCCACCCACGATTTCACCCGTTCGTTTCCGCTGGAGCGCTACGGCAACACGCCCGAGGCGCTGGCCCAATGGGAAGAAGCACGGCGCAAGAATCCGCCGCTGTCTCACCCGGTGATCCGCACGCATCCGGTGAGCGGACGCCGCTCGCTGTTCGTCAACGAAGGCTTCACCTCAAAGATCAACGAACTGTCGGAAACCGAAAGTGAGGCGATTCTGAAGTTCCTGTTCGCCCACGCCACACGGCCGGAATTCACCATTCGCTGGCGCTGGCAGAAAGACGACATCGCATTCTGGGACAACCGCGTGACCCAGCATTACGCGGTGGATGATTACCGCCCGGCGCGGCGGGTGATGCAGCGGGCGACAGTGTTGGGGGATGTACCTTTTTTTCGGTGAACCAATCGTTCCCACGCTCCGCGTGGGAATGCAGCCCGGGACGCTCCGCGTCCCATCTAAAGCCGAACGCGGAGCGTCCGTTGAGGCATTCCCACGCAGAGCGTGGGAACGATCAGTCAGGGGTTATTCAGCCGTCGACGGTTTTTCCCAAAGATTGATCCCGCCCTCTTGGGCAAACCGGTCAATCTCCGCCAATTCCTCTGCGCTGAAACTCAAATTCTTCAACGCCCCAACATTCTCAATGATCTGCTCCGGCCGGCTCGCGCCGATCAGTGCCGAAGTCACCCGTGGATCACGCAATGTCCAAGCCAGCGCCAGTTGCGCAAGGCTCTGGCCGCGACGCTTGGCAATCTCATTGAGCGCACGCACCTGAGCAATGTTGGCCTCAGACAAATGCGATTCCTGCAACGAACCACCGCCCGGACGATTGACCCGAGCATCTGCCGGTACACCATTGAGGTATTTGTCGGTCAGCAACCCCTGCGCCAGCGGCGTGAAGGCAATCACACCGGTGCCGAGTTCCTCGGTGGTGTCCAGCAGGTCTTTTTCCACCCAGCGATTGAGCAGGTTGTAGGCCGGCTGATGGATCAGTAACGGGACTTTCCACTCTTTGAGCAATGCTGCCATTTCCCGGGTTTTCACCCCGGAATAAGACGAGATGCCGATGTACAGCGCCTTGCCCTGTTGCACTGCCGTGGCCAAGGCGCTGGCGGTTTCTTCCAGCGGGGTGTCCGGGTCAAAACGGTGGGAGTAGAAAATGTCCACGTAGTCCAGGCCCAGGCGTTGCAGGCTCTGGTCGAGACTGGCCAGCACGTACTTGCGCGAACCGCCGCCCTGACCATAAGGACCGGGCCACATGTCCCATCCGGCCTTGCTGGAGATGATCAGCTCATCGCGGTATTGCTTGAAGTCTTCACGCAGCAGCCGACCAAAGTTGATCTCGGCGCTGCCATACGGCGGGCCATAGTTGTTCGCCAGGTCGAAATGGTTGATGCCTAGGTCGAATGCCGTGCGCAACAACGCCCGCTGAGTGTCGATCGGCGTGCTGTCGCCGAAGTTATGCCACAGGCCCAGGGACAGCGCCGGCAGCACCAGTCCGCTACGGCCCACGCGGCGGTAAGGAATGGAGTCGTAGCGGTTTTCGGCAGCGGTGTAAGTCATCGAATCCTCTCTTGTCTGTCTTGAATCTGGTCTCGACTGCTTCGCCAGTCGCCCAGCATACGCCCAGACAAACGCCAAAAAACCTGGACTCGACTAATTGCTGAAACGATTCACAATTCTTCAGAACAAACGCCTATGTCGATAATTCACGCAAGGCTGCCGCCGCCAGAAAACCGGAGCGCGAGCTGTAGCGCTGATCCCGCCTCACAGTCTGGTCGATCCGCTCAAGCAACTGCTCTGGCAGCGTGGCATTGAAACGCACCGACTTGCCGAAGTAAGGCGTGACATCGAAATCCACCACCGCCCACACGCCACCAGCGTACTCAGGGTTATCAAGATGAGCGTCGATCTCGCGCACTTGCGGCAATGGATCGCCATCGGCCACCAACCCCTCGTAGTGCAGGGACAGCGCCTCTTTCACGCTTTCGAGTGCCTGCGCCACCGTGCTGCCTGCGGAGAAACAACCCCGTACGTCCGGGATGATCACTCCGTATTCTGAGTCGGCATCCTTATGTAGAACGACCGGGAATTTCATTTAAATGAATCCTTCCAGTGATGAGTCCGCATCCGGACTTTCGTATCCCATGCCAGGCCTCATTTCAGCCCCGCCTGTTTCAATATGCTGTTGATCGTTCCTTTTGGAAGATCCGAGTCAGGGTGCTTGATCGTCACTCTCCCTGGCTTGCGAGGATGCTTGTACTGGTGGTGGCTTCCTTTCACCGCAACCAGATACCAACCATCGTCCTCGATCATCCTGATCATTTCCCGACTTCGCATTTCCTTCGCCTTTTTCCACAGCAACCGCTGGGAACTTTAGGCGTAGCGGTAACAATACACACCATACACACTTGGAAAAATAGTAGTCGATCAGGACAGTGTCCAGTTTTCATCTCAGACCAGCGGCTCCCGGGCACTTTCAAATACCTCCCCCAACCAATCCACAAACACCCGAACCCGTGGCGACATGTGTCGGTTGTGCGGATACAGCACAGATACCGGCATCGATGGTGGCGGTGTGTCGATGAGGATTTCCTTTATCAGACCCTGGGCGATTTGCGTTTCCATGCGGTAGTGCGGGCATTGGATCAGTCCCAATCCGGCGATGGCCGAGGCGGCGTAAATTTCTGCACCGAACACCGACACCGCACCATCAATGGCCACTTCCTTGAGTTCGCCATTGACCATGAATTCGAACGGAAACAACTTGGCAGTGGTGCGTGAAACGTAGTTCACGGCGCGATGGTTTTTCAGGTCTTCAAGGCTTTTCGGCTCGCCGTATTTGCGCAGATAGGCAGGGCTCGCGCAGGTGATCTGGCGCAGGCTGGCGACGCGTTTTCCGATCAGTGCGGAGTCGCTCAAGGTGCCGGCGCGCAACACGCAGTCGACTCCGTCACCGATCAGGTCAACCAGACGGTCGGCCTCGCTGATGGACAGCTCGATGTCCGGGTAACGCGCCATGAATTGCGGCAAGGCCGGGATCACGAAGTGCCTGGCCAAGGTGCCGTGCAAGTCGACCCGCAGCCGACCTTTCGGCGCCACACCGCGAAACGCAAGTTCGGCCTCTTCCAACTCTGCGAGCAATTGCACGCAACGCAGGTAGTACGCCTCGCCATCCAGCGTCGGACGCACCTTACGCGTGCTGCGCTCCAGTAACCGCGTGCCGAGCCAGGACTCGAATTGATTCAACGTGTGGGTCAGCGTCGCGCGCGGCAGGTTCAGGTCATCCGCCGCCAGGGTAAAGCTGCTGCGCTCGTAGATTCGCACGAACACCTTCATCGCTTTGACTTGATCCACGCTGAACTCCTGACACTCAATTGTTGGCGATTATTGAACAGTCAAGGCAACTCTGGTGCATTTATCGGCTTGGGTAAACATGTGAAATTGGCTTCACACCCAATCAACAGGAATACCGCCATGACTGACCAGAATTCGAACCGCCTTCGCCAGCAAGCCGGCGCCTACAAAGTTGCCATCGTGACCGGCGCCTCCCGCGGCATTGGTGCGGTCATCGCCAAACAACTGGCCAGCGAAGGTTTCGCCGTCGCCATCAATTACGCCAACAGCGCCGGCGAAGCCTCGAAACTGGTGGTGGAACTGCGTCAGGCCGGCCATCAAGCCATAGCGATCAAGGCTGACGTGGCCAATGCCGACGATGTGCGCCGGATGTTCGACGAGACCGAAGCACAACTGGGCAAGGTTGATGTGCTGGTGAACAACGCCGGCATTCTCAAGGTCATGCCGTTGGCGCAACACAGCGACGAGCTGTTCGAGCAGAATTTCAATATCCACGCTCGTGGCACCTTCAACACCCTGCGTGAAGCCGCCACGCGCCTGAACGCTGGCGGGCGGATCATCAACTTCTCCAGCAGCACCGTTGGCCTGAACCTGCCGGGCTACGCGGTGTATATCGCCAGCAAAGCCGCGGTGGAATCCCTGACCCAGGTGTTTGCCAAGGAAATGCGCGGGCGCAACATCACGGTCAATGCGGTGGCGCCGGGGCCGGTGGCGACAGAGCTGTTTTTGCATGGCAAGAGCGAAGAGCAGATCCAGAATTTTGCCAAAATGGCGCCGTTGGAGCGGCTGGGGCAGCCGGAAGATATTTCCCGGGTTGTATCCTTTTTGGTCGGGCCGGATTCGGCGTGGGTCAACGGGCAGATTCTGCGGGTCAATGGGGGATTGGTTTAACTATGCTCGATGTATCGGGTTAAATCAGTAAGGCCGCCTTCGCGGGCAAGCCTCGCTCCTACAGATTTATCGCCGCCCCCTGTAGGAGCGAGGCTTGCCCGCGAAGGCGGCCTGAAGGACATCGCATTTTTTTGAAGGACGGAACCCACCATGCACACCACCATCATCATCACCTTCGGCCTGATTCTGCTGGCGCTGATGCTTTACATCGGTGAGAAAATCGGCTTCAGCCGCCAGACCCTGGCCTACGGCTTTATCGTGCTGTGGCTGGCGCTGACGTTGATCAATGGCGCAGTCGGCATGGTGCATGCCGGCCAGCCATTGAGCACGGAATTGGCGGTCGGCAGCGCCGTATTCGGTGTCCCGGTGGCGGCGCTGGTGTTGTTTATGGTGCTGACCACCGAGACATGAACTCCCCCGATCAACGTACCAAATGCAAAAACTGCATGTGCCGCTCGTACTGATCAAGAATGTCGTTAATCACCTGCTCCTTGCTGTAACCCACCATATCGTAGTCCTGACTGCCCTCGCTCAAATGCACTTCGGCCCGGTAGTAACGACGGTTGTTGAGCTCCTTGGAACCCATGCCGCCACGGGCGAACGACGGCGTGAAATAGCCGCGCATCTGCACCTGATAGATGAATGGGTGCTGATCGCCGTGACCGATCTCCAGGCTGACGCTGTCATTGACCGGCTCCGGATGCGTGACGACGCTCAGGCCCTTTTCAATGAACACTGCCGACACCTCTTCGATCGACGGGCGTACCGTCGAATCGAGGAATCGATAAACCTCATCCCGCGACGGGAAATGCACGGCCTGACTCAAGCGCTGGCGCCAGCCGCCCCGCCGCGCGCCGGACACCGGTGCCAGCGAATGCAGCTGCGCGATCTGCTTCTGCGACTCCAGATAGAACGCCTTGTGCAGACCCCACATCATCAACAGCAAAATCAGCGAAAACGGCAGCGAAGTCAGCACCACTGCCGACTTCAACGCATCGATGCTGCCGGAAAACAGCAGTGCACTGGTCACCAGCGCGGTCATCGCCCCCCAGAACACCCGCAGCCATTTCGGCCCGTCTTCATCGGGGTTGCCGCCCTTGGCGGAAAGCGTCGACAACACCACGGTGCCGGAGTCGGCGGAGGTGACGAAGAAGACGAAGCTGATGAACACCGTGACCGCGATGACGGTTTTGCTCCACGGGTACGTTTCCAGCAGCAGGTAAAGGGTCATCGACGGGTTGTCGAGGGCCGACATGCCCAGCGCCGACATGCCGTGGTTGAGCACCTGATCGATGGCGCTATTGCCGAAGATCGACATCCACGCCAGGGTGAATCCGAGCGGAATCAGCAGCACGCCGAAGACGAACTCGCGGATGGTCCGGCCCCGGGAAATCCGCGCGATGAACAGTCCCACGAACGGCGACCATGCAATCCACCAGGCCCAATAGAACACTGTCCAGCCGCCCAACCAGTCGCTGGGTTTATCGTAGGCGTACAGGTCGAAACTCTTCATCGGCAACGCGCCGAGGTAATCACCGATGTTCTGGACCAAGGTGTTAAGCAAATGCTGCGTGGGCCCTGCGAACAACACGAACAGCAGCAGCGCGCAGGCCAGCAGCATGTTGATGTCGGACATCACCCGCACACCCTTATCAACGCCGGACACCGCAACGATGATCGCCGCGCCCATCATCAGCGTGATCAGGCCGACCTGAATCCACTGGGTGTGAGCGATGCCGAACAGGTAATCCAGACCCGAATTAAGGTGCAACACGCCAAAGCCCATGTCGGCACCCAGGCCGAACACCGTGGCGATGATGCCGAAGCCGTCCACCGCATAACCGATGGGGCCGTTGATGCGCTTGCCGATCAGTGGATACAGCGCCGAGCGCAGGGCCAGCGGCAGGTTGTGCCGGTAAGCGAAGTAAGCCAGCGCCATACCGACAAAGGCGAACACACCCCAACCATGCAGGCCCCAGTGCAGAAACAAAATCTGCATCGCCTGACGCGCCGCCTCCGCGGTTCCCGCCTCGCCTTGCGGCGGCTGGAGCATATGGGTCAACGGTTCGGACACGCAGAAGAAAAACAGGGTGATGCTGATCCCGGCGGCGAACAGCATGCCGGCCCAGGACAGGTAACTGAATTCGGGCTCGTCGTGGTCGGCACCGAGTTTTATCTTGCCGTAGCCCGATAACGCGGTGACCACCACGAAGACCAGATACAGGGTCATCGCCAGCATGTAGTACCAGCCGACCGTGTTGGCCGCCCAGTTTTGCGCCGCCAGCAGCCAGGCACCGGCCTGTTCGGGCATGGCCATGACAACGACGCCGAACAACAGAATGAAGCTCGCGGCGAACCAGAACACCGGCGGATTCATGCGGACCTGGCCGCTTGAAGGGAGGGACGATGCACTCATGAACGGTGCACCTCGAAGCGGTAAAACGTGGCTGTAAAAATCGGACTCAGCAAAGGCAAGCCTCCTGTTGTGAGGGGGCAGCGAACCACCGGTTTAACTTGAATGAACGTTCAAGTTAAACATGGATAGGGTGCTAAGGACTAATCGCAGGGCTGGGCGGTACGGTTTCTGTTGATCGTTCCCACGCTCTGCGTGGGAATGCAGCCCGTGACGCTCCGCGTCACATAGGTACAAGGCAGCACGCCGGTGGAGGCTTCGGAACGCGGAGCGTCCCTTGATGCATTCCCACGCAGAGCATGGGAACGATCAGCGGTTGACCAGCCGGTCGGTCGGCGAGAGGGGGTTACTTCTGCGTCCCATCATCATGCTGCAGATTCGCCTGGGTCAGGTTGCTCCCCGCCGGCACGCTGCGGGTCAGCCAGACGTTGCCGCCAATGGTCGAGCCCTTGCCGATGGTGATCCGACCCAGAATCGTTGCACCGGCATAGATCACAACATCGTCCTCGACAATCGGATGCCGCGGCTGGCCTTTCTGCAATTGACCGTCTTCGTCCGCCGGGAAACGCTTGGCGCCCAGGGTCACGGCCTGATAAATCCGCACCCGCTCGCCAATGATCGCCGTCTCGCCGATAACGACGCCGGTCCCGTGGTCGATGAAGAAACTGCGGCCGATCTGCGCACCGGGGTGAATGTCGATGCCGGTGGCCGAGTGGGCGATTTCTGAGCTGATCCGCGCCAGCAACGGCAGCCCGGCACGGTATAAATGGTGGGCCAGACGATGGTGAATCACCGCCAGAATGCCCGGATAGCACAACAGCACTTCATCGACGCTGCGCGCCGCCGGGTCACCGTGATAGGCCGCCAGCACGTCGGTATCCAACAGACTGCGTAAACCTGGCAGGGCCAGAGCAAAGCCCTGAATGAGCTGGATGGTCCTGGTCTCGACCTCGGCGTCCGCCTGATCGCTGTGCCGAGCGGCATAACGCAATTCGAGTCGCGCCTGAGCCAGCAACGCATTCAGCGCGACATCAAGGGTGTGGCCGACGTAGAAGTCTTCACTTTCCTCGCGCAGGTCAACCGGACCCAGTCGCATCGGGAACAGCGCACCACACAGCGCTTCGAGAATCTCCGCCATGGCCGCACGGGACGGCAATTCGCGACCACCTTGCTCGGTACTGGCACGGCCGTTTTGCGCACGCCACTGGTCACGTGCGGTGCGTAGCTGGCTGACGATGGTCTGCAATTGCCAATGGCTGGAACGCTCACTCACGGTAAAAACTCCTCACGGGCGACCGGACTGTCTGGCCGCGCTGACGGCGATTACTTTACGGCAAGGTCTGGAACCCGAATTAAGAACCGATTGTGCTGTGCTCAGTACATTTGGATATAAGTGATTCACGGTTGCCCACTTAAATAGCCGTGCCTATAGTCGTTAGATCCCCCACCGCCAGTACGGACCCATGATCAAACAACAGCCGATTAATCAACAGCTGATCAAACAACAGCTTGCCCGCTTTAACCGTCTCGACCTGCTTGGTCAGCCAACCGCCCTGGAAAAACTCGAACGCCTGTCGACCTGGCTTGGCCGCGATGTATACGTCAAACGCGATGACCTGACGCCGTTGGCGATGGGCGGTAACAAGTTGCGCAAACTCGAATACCTGGCCGCCGATGCCTTGGCCCAAGGCGCGGACACTTTGATTACCGCGGGCGCGCTGCAGTCCAACCACGTGCGCCAGACAGCGGCTATTGCCGCCAAACTTGGCCTTGGCTGTGTCGCCCTGCTGGAAAATCCCCTCGGCACCGATGACGCAAACTATGTCGGTAACGGCAATCGGCTGTTGCTGGACCTTTTCGATGCGAAGGTCGAGCTTGTGGAAAACCTGGACAACGCCGACGAGCAATTGCAGGCCCTGGCTGCACGTCTGCGTAGCAATGGCAAGAAACCGTATCTGGTGCCGATCGGTGGCTCCAATGCGCTGGGAGCCCTTGGTTACGTGCGCGCCGGCCTGGAACTGGCCGAGCAGATCAAGGACACCGGGCTGAATTTCGCCGCCGTCGTCCTAGCCTCCGGCAGCGCCGGAACCCACAGCGGCCTGGCGCTGGCGTTGAGCGAAGCCCTGCCGGGTTTGCCGGTGATCGGCGTCACGGTTTCGCGTAGCGAGGAAGATCAGCGGCCGAAGGTGCAAGGCTTGGCTGAACGTACCGCCGAATTGTTGGGTGTGACGTTGCCGGCGAGTTTCAAGGTCGAATTGTGGGACGAATATTTCGCGCCGCGCTATGGCGAGCCGAATGCCGGGACACTGGCGGCGGTGAAGCTGGTGGCGAGTCAGGAAGGCCTGCTGCTGGACCCCGTCTATACCGGCAAGGCCATGGCGGGATTGCTGGACGGGATCGGGCGTCAGCGTTTCGATGAGGGTCCGATTATTTTCCTGCACACCGGTGGGGCGCCGGCGTTGTTTGCCTACAAGGATTTCCTCTAACCGAAACCGACCTGATCGTTCCCACGCTCTGCGTGGGAATGCAGCCCGTGACGCTCCGCGTCACTGGACGCGGAGCGTCCCTTGAGGCATTCCCACGCGGAGCGGGGGAACGATCACTACCACATATTCTATAAAGAAATAATAAAAAGACTATTAAGTATTTTCCAATCTATTAACGCCATCATATAGTCATCCCGCAGGCGAATTTCCCGAAAGACGCATACGCTGCTTTAAGGCAGGATAGCGCTGTCGTCCAATTCCCGATTTCGCCAACCTTTCTAAAAGCGTCTTCCATAAGAAAACACAGGGGCTTGTCATGAATTTTCCGCACTACGTCGAAATCTGCTGGTGGGTTCGCTGGGCCTGGCACTGAGCGCGGGCCTGATTGGCCAGGCGGTTGCCGGTGAGCAGCTGCAAAAAATCAAAGATGCCGGCGTGATCAACGTTGGCCTGGAAGGTACTTATCCACCGTTCAGCTTCGTCGATGCCGACGGCAAACTGTCCGGTTTCGAAGTCGAGTTCTCCGAAGCGCTGGCCAAAGAATTGGGCGTCAAGGTCAAACTGCAACCGACCAAATGGGACGGCATCCTCGCGGCGCTGGAATCCAAGCGTCTGGACGCGGTGATCAACCAGGTGACCATCTCCGAAGAGCGCAAGAAGAAGTATGACTTCTCCGAGCCGTACACCGTTTCCGGGATTCAAGCGCTGGTTCTGACCAAGAACAAAGACACCATCAAGAGCGCCGATGACCTGGCCGGCAAGAAAGTCGGTGTGGGCCTGGGCACCAACTACGAGCAATGGCTCAAAGACAATCAGCCTAAAGCCATCATCAAGACTTACGACGATGATCCGACCAAGTTCCAGGACCTGCGCATCGGCCGCATCGACGCCATTCTGATCGACCGTCTGGCCGCACTGGAATATGCCCAGAAGGCTAAGGACACTACCGCCGCTGGCGCAGCGTTCTCCCGTCAGGAAGCCGGTATTGCCCTGCGCAAAGGCGAACCTGAGCTGCTGGCCGCGATCAATAAGGCCATCGACAAACTGCGCGCCGATGGCACCCTGGCCAAGCTCTCGCAGAAATACTTCAACGCCGACGTCACTAAATAATGGAAGCAGGTCTTCAACTCGCGCTGGACTCCGCGCCCTTTCTGCTCAAGGGCGCGTATTACACGGTGATCTTGAGCCTGGGCGGGATGTTCTTCGGCCTCGTGCTGGGCTTCTGCCTGGCACTGATGCGCCTGTCGCGCTTCAAGCTGGTGAGCTGGATCGCCCGCATCTACGTGTCGTTCTTTCGCGGCACACCGTTGCTGGTGCAACTGTTCGTGATCTATTACGGCTTGCCGCAATTGGGCATCGAACTTGATCCGCTGCCGGCGGCCCTGATTGGCTTCTCGCTGAACATGGCCGCCTACGCCTGTGAAATCCTGCGTGCCGCGATCAGCTCAATCGAGCGCGGTCAGTGGGAAGCTGCAGCCAGTATCGGCATGACTCGCGCGCAAACCCTGCGCCGGGCCATCATCCCGCAAGCGATGCGCACCGCATTGCCACCACTGGGCAACAGCTTCATTTCGCTGGTCAAGGACACCGCACTGGCGGCCACCATCCAGGTGCCGGAGCTGTTCCGTCAGGCGCAGCTGATCACCGCCCGAACCTTCGAAATTTTCACCATGTACCTTGCCGCCGCGCTGATCTACTGGATTCTGGCCACGGTGCTGTCGCACCTGCAGAACCAGCTGGAAGCCCGGGTCAATCGGCACGATCTGGAGTCCTGACCCAATGATTGTCGTGGAAAAACTGACAAAGCAGTTCAAGGGTCAAGTCGTGCTCAACGGCATCGATCTGCAAGTGAAGGAAGGTGAGGTCGTGGCGATCATCGGGCCAAGCGGCTCGGGTAAAACCACGTTCCTGCGTTGCCTGAATTTCCTGGAAGAACCCACCAGCGGCCGGATCAAGGTCGGCGACATCGAGATCGATACCAGCCGCCCGTTGAACCAGCAGCAAAGCCTGGTGCGCCGTTTGCGCCAGCATGTGGGCTTCGTATTCCAGAACTTCAACCTGTTCCCCCATCGCACCGCCCTGGAAAACGTCATCGAAGGCCCGATCGTGGTGAAAAAGACCCCGCACGCCGACGCTGTTGCCCTGGGTAAAAAACTGTTGGCCAAGGTCGGCCTGGCGGGCAAGGAAGACGCTTATCCGCGCCGTCTCTCGGGCGGTCAGCAACAACGCGTGGCGATTGCCCGCGCGTTGGCGATGGAGCCGGAAGTGATCCTGTTCGACGAACCGACCTCGGCTCTCGACCCGGAGCTGGTGGGCGAAGTGCTGGCGACTATCCGCGGCCTGGCCGAAGAGAACCGCACCATGGTCATTGTTACCCACGAAATGGCGTTCGCCCGCGACGTGGCCAATCGTGTGGTGTTTTTCGACAAGGGCGTGATTGTTGAACAAGGCGAAGCGAAGGCGCTGTTTGCCAACCCAAAAGAAGAACGTACGAAACAGTTTCTCAGTAAGTTTCTGAACAACTCACACGCTTGAAACATCCATCGTAGAACCCCCAACTTCCAGGGATGGAAGTTACCTCCCCCAACAACTAACTCTCCATCAGCGCGTGCGTTACATATATATGTGCGCGACGCATTTTTCGGTGAACATCGTAACCTGTAGGAGCGAGCCTGCTCGCGATGGTGGTTAACGATTACGCGTGCTTACTGGCGGAACGCAGTGCTCTTAAATCCTTCGCTGGCAAGCCAGCTCCTACAGAAGCCGTGTGTATGTTCGACAACTCCTTAGCGTTTATTGACGTCGATGCGTAGGAGCCTTCTGAATAACAGTGAACCTGGTATTTAACCAACTCACTCTATTGACTCTTATTCAAGCGCACACTTATCTAGCTCAACGGTTTGGTTACTCGAACTTTATGCCTGTTTCAGAAATGGATTTCGTTGCAATACTTCAAGGAGAAATACCCATGACCTGCATTTCACGCATCCCGTCCCTGGCGCCTCCGACCCTGGCGCAAGCCAACAAGGCTGCTATCAATTTCCTCGCGGCGACCAACCTGTGGGTCGACGTTGGGCCATACGCCGACATGGACAGCGGCGATCTGATTGAACTGTTCTGGGACGGCAGCTTCGTCGCCTCCCGCGTGCTGACGGCGCAAGACGTGGGCCATTCAGTCAGTCTGCGGGTACCGGAAAGTTTCATCCTCAGCGGCGCAGCCTGGGTGCATTACCGCGTGATGCAGGTCGGACGAAACCCGGCGCTGTCGGTGGCGGCGCGGGTACTGGTCAAACTCGACTGCCCTGGCGGCCCGCTTGCGCCGCACAGCGCTGACGAAAATCAGCTCCTGGCACCGGTGAGTCTCCCCGCCACCATCCGTCGGCGTGGGGTCAACCCACAACAGATCCAGCGCGGCGTCCCGCTGACCATCGAGCCTTACATCAACATGGCCGAGGGCGATGAAATAACCCTGCGCTGGGGTGACGTGCGCCTGGACCTGCCACCTGTCAAAGCGTGCGAGGTGGGCCTGCCCCTGCGGATCTGGGTGCCACCGGCAATCATCACTGAAGCCGGCGAGGATCAGCGGCTGGAGGTGACTTACTGCATCCTCGACCGGGTCGGCAACAACTCGCGCTGGGCCCCGGCGCGGACGTTGAAGATTGGTTTTGCCAAGCCTGCTGCCTCCTGCAACCAATGAGTCTGCGCTTGTAGGAGCGAAGCTTGCTCGCGAAGAACGATAACGCGGCGTACCAGAACTGACGCCTTCGCGGGCAAGCCTCGCTCCTACAATAAAAGCCGAATTCAACAATTAACTGTTGCTCCAGAAACAAGTGTTGCTCTGCGTACAGTTCGTGGCGGCACACTTCTATACATATTCCTAAAAGTTAGTTCATAAGTTATTTATAAACGCTTAGGGTATATGCACCGGACCACCGGACATTCTTTGTTTTCGTTCGCCGCTAAGCGGCGCTTCCATAAGATGTGAGGTAGGTATGGTCCGGAACACAATCACCCCAGTGCAGATCGCCAGGGCATTGCGTGCAGCCAAGGAGCGGCACTGATGTCCAGTCTGGCAGATGCAATCGTCCAGAGTGATCTGGATATCGCCCCATTGTTGTTGCCTGCGCAAGTGCTGCGCAACGACGCACAAGCCATCAAGGCCGCCCATGAGCTGGCGCAAGTCGCCCGCCTGCAAGCGGCCAAACGCGACCAGCAGCGCAAGCTGCCGTGGTCGGAAATCGAACAGTTCACTCGCAGCGGCCTGGGCAGCATTGCCATCCCGCGCGAGTACGGTGGTCCACAGGTTTCGTTCGTCACCCTGGCCGAGGTTTTCGCAATCATTTCTGCCGCGGACCCGGCACTCGGGCAGATCCCGCAGAACCAGTTCGGCATTCTGAATCTGGTGCTCGGCAGCGCCACCGAATCGCAGAAAAAACAGCTGTTCAAAAGCGTGCTCGAGGGCTGGAGGATCGGTAATGCCGGGCCGGAACGCGGCACTAAAAACACCCTTGAACTCAAGGCCCGGATCACGGCCGATGGCGACGGTTTTATCCTCAACGGGCAGAAGTTCTATTCCACCGGTGCGCTGTTCGCGCATTGGGTTGCGGTCAAGGCACTCAACGACGACGGCAAGCAAGTGTTGGCCTTCGTCCGTCGCGGCACACCGGGGCTGCGCATCGTCGACGACTGGTCCGGCTTCGGTCAGCGCACCACCGCCAGCGGCACGATTTTGCTCAACAACGTGCGGGTCGACGCCGAGCTGGTGGTGGACAACTGGAAGATCAACGAGAAACCAAATACCCAGGGCGCCGTCTCGCAGCTGATTCAAGCGGCCATCGACGCCGGCATCGCCCGGGGCGCCATCGACGACGCCATCGAGTTCGTGAAAACCCGCGCTCGGCCATGGATTGACGCCAACGTTGAACGAGCCAGCGATGACCTGTATGTGATCGCTGACATCGGCAAACTGAAAATCGAACTGCACGCCGCCGAAGCCCTGCTGCGCAAGGCCGGGCAAGTGCTCGATCAGGTCAGCGCCGCGCCGCTCACCGCCGAGTCCGCTGCCCGTGCTTCGATTGCCGTCGCCGAAGCCAAAGTGCTGACCACGGAGATCTCTTTGCTGGCCAGCGAAAAGCTCTTCGAACTGGCCGGCAGCCGCGCCACCCTCGCCGAATTCAACCTCGACCGTCACTGGCGCAACGCTCGGGTGCACACCCTGCACGACCCGGTGCGCTGGAAGTATCACGCGGTC
This sequence comes from Pseudomonas sp. ERMR1:02, assembly GCF_002277815.1. Lineage (GTDB taxonomy): Bacteria > Pseudomonadota > Gammaproteobacteria > Pseudomonadales > Pseudomonadaceae > Aquipseudomonas. The sequence continues at coordinate 96,536 of NZ_NKJI01000005.1, read as the reverse complement.
GGCGCCTATCACTTGAACGGCACCCTGCCCGCTCGCCACTCCTGGATTTAACGACCAGAGCTCTTATTTTCAGATTCAGGAGAAACTCATGACTTTTTCTCACCCCGTCGCGGTCATCACCAGCGATGAGCAAGCCCTGATCATCGCCAGCGACCTGGCCGAAGATTTCAAACGCGATAGCGCCCTGCGTGACCGCGAACGCCGTTTGCCACACCCGGAGCTGGAAGTGTTTTCCCGTTCGGGCCTCTGGGGCATCAGCGTGCCCAAGGAGTATGGCGGCGCCGGTGTTTCCAACGTCACGCTGGCCAAAGTCATCGCCCTGATTTCACAGGCTGACGGCTCGCTGGGGCAGATCCCGCAGAACCATTTTTATGCCCTGGAAGTGCTGCGCGTGAACGGCAGCGAAGAACAGAAAAAACGCCTGTACGCCGAGGTGCTGGCCGGTCAGCGCTTCGGTAATGCGCTGGCTGAACTGGGCACCAAAACCGCCCACGACCGCGTCACCAGCCTTGTACGCGATGGTGACGGCTATCGCATCAACGGCCGCAAGTTTTACGCCACCGGCGCGATTTACGCCCAGCGCATTCCGACCTCGGTGATCGATGAAAACGGTGTGCAGCAACTGGCATTCGTCCCCAGCAACAGCAAAGGCCTGACGGTGATCGACGACTGGAACGGCTTCGGCCAGCGCACCACCGGCAGCGGTTCGGTGGTGTTCGAAGATGTCTTCGTGGCCGCCGAAGACGTGATCCCGTTTCAAACCGCCTTCGAGCGCCCGACCCCGGTCGGCCCGCTGGCGCAGATTCTCCACGCCGCCATCGACACCGGCATCGCCCGCGCTGCCTATGAAGATGCGCTGCACTTCGTACGCACCAAAACCCGCCCGTGGATTGACGCCACCCATGAAATTGCCACCGAAGATCCCCTGACCCTCAAGAGCTTCGGACACCTGAGCATTCGCTTGCACGCCACCGAAGCACTGCTCGAACGCGCCGGTGAATTCCTCGACAAGGCCCAGGCCGACACCAACGCCGAGACCGTTGCCGCCGCATCGATTGCCGTCGCCGAAGCACGGGCCATCAGCACCGAGATTTCCCTCGCTGCCGGCACCACGCTGTTCGAATTGGCGGGCAGCCAGGCGACCCTGAGGGAGCACGGCCTGGATCGTCACTGGCGCAACGCTCGGGTGCATACGCTGCACGACCCGGTGCGCTGGAAGTATCACGCCGTCGGCAACTACTACCTCAACGATGAAAACCCGCCACTACGGGGGACCATCTGATGACTGTGGCTAAAAAGAAGATCCTGCTTAACGCGTTCAACATGAACTGCATCGGGCACATCAACCATGGCCTGTGGACGCATCCACGGGACACCTCGACCCAATACAAGACGATCGAATACTGGACCGAACTGGCGCAGTTGCTGGAGCGCGGGCTGTTCGACGGCTTGTTCATCGCCGACATTGTCGGCGTCTACGACGTGTACCAGAACTCGGTGGACGTGCCGCTGAAAGAATCAATCCAGCTGCCGGTCAACGACCCGCTGCTGCTGGTGTCGGCCATGGCGGCGGTAACAAAGAACCTCGGCTTCGGCCTCACCGCCAACCTCACCTACGAGCCGCCGTACCTGTTCGCTCGGCGCATGTCGACCCTCGATCATCTGAGTCGCGGTCGCGTGGGCTGGAACATCGTCACTGGTTACCTCGACAGCGCCGCCAAGGCCATGGGCCTGAGCGAACAGGTCGAGCACGACCGCCGCTACGACCAGGCCGACGAATACCTGGAGGTGCTCTACAAACTCTGGGAAGGCAGCTGGGAAAACGGCGCAGTGCTGAACGATCCGCAGCAACGTATCTACGCGCAACCGGAAAAAGTGCACAAGGTAGAGCACAAGGGAGAGTTCTATCAGGTCGAGGGCTATCACCTGTGCGAGCCGTCGCCGCAGCGCACGCCGGTGCTGTTCCAGGCAGGCAGTTCCGAGCGCGGCTTGCTGTTCGCCGGGCGGCATGCCGAGTGCGTGTTCATCAGCGGCCAGAACAAACCGTCGACCAAGGTGCAGGTGGACAAGGTCCGCGCCAGTGCCGTCGAGGCCGGGCGCAACCCCGAGGACATCAAAGTGTTCATGGGCTTGAACGTGATTGTCGGCGCGACCGAAGAGCTGGCCTGGGCCAAGCACGCCGAGTACCTGAGCTACGCCAGTGCCGAGGCCGGGGTGGCGCATTTCTCGGCGTCCACCGGCATCGATTTTTCCGAGTACGCGATCGACGAACCGATCCAGTACGTGAAGAGCAACGCCATCCAGTCCGCCACCAAAAACTTGCAGAACAACGACTGGACCCGGCGCAAATTGCTCGAACAACACGCCCTCGGCGGACGCTACATCACCGTGGTCGGCTCGCCTGAGCAAGTGGCGGATGAGCTGGAATCGTGGATCGCCGAAACCGGGCTCGACGGCTTCAACCTGACGCGCATTGTCACACCGGAAAGCTATGTGGATTTCATTGAACTGGTGATTCCGCAGTTGCAGCGTCGAGGGTCGTACAAGACGGCTTATGACGAGGGCAGCTTGCGGGAAAAGCTGTTTCGCGAAGGGGCGCATTTGCCCGAGCAACATACCGGCTCCGCGTTTCGCCGCTAAAAGCTTCGCGGGCAAGCCTCGCTCCTACAAGAGCACTGCATTCCCTTGTAGGAGCGAGGCTTGCCCGCGAAGAGGCCCGCCCAAACACCAAACATTTTTTGCACTGACTGGAATAACTATCATGACCAAGACCTACTTCTCTCACCCAGTCAAAGCACTGGCCCTGGCCCTCGGCCTCTTCAGCTCCATCACCTTCGCCGCCGACGCGCCACTGAAAATCGGAACCACCGCCGCCTTCGCCATTCCACTGGAAGCGGCAGTCGAAGAAGCCGGCAAGCAAGGCCTGAAAGTCGAACTGGTGGAGTTCAGCGACTGGATCGCGCCGAACGTCAGCCTCGCCTCGGGCGACATCGACGTGAACTACTTCCAGCACATCCCGTTCCTGGAAAACGCCAAGGCTGCGGCCGGTTTTGACCTGGTGCCGTTCGCGCCAGGGATCATCAACAACGTCGGTCTCTATTCGAAGAAATACAAAAGCTTCGACGAGCTGCCAGAAGGCGCAAGCGTCGCCATCGCCAACGATCCGATCAACAGCGGTCGTGGTTTGCAGCTGCTCGCCAAGGCCGGTTTGATCACCCTCAAGCCGGGCGTCGGCTACAAGGCCACCGAAGAAGACATCATTGCCAACCCGAAGAAAATCAAGATTCTTCAGGTCGAAGCGGTGCAACTGGTGCGCGCTTATGACGACGCCGATCTGGTCCAGGGCTACCCTGCCTATATCCGTCTGTCGAAGACCTTCGACGCCGGCTCGGCCCTGCTGTTCGACGGTCTGGATCACAAGGAATACGTGATTCAGTTCGTGATCCAGCCGAAGAGCAAAACCGATCCGCGCCTGATCAAATTCGTCGACATCTACCAGCATTCGCCCGCCGTGCGCGCCGCATTGGATAAAGCTCACGGCAAGCTCTATCAAGCCGGTTGGGAAAGCTGAGCATGACGGCAGCCACCCAACTGCGACTGGAAATTCCAGAGCACCGTCCTACCCAAGAGCATGCCGAACAGACGGAACTGCATCCAGAGCTCAACCGTGCCCACGTGCGCTTCATCGGCCTGGGCAAAACCTATGAAGGCTCGCAAGGCCCGGTGGCCGCCCTGCACGGTATCGACCTGGCGATCCAGCGCGGTGAAGTGTTCGGCATCATCGGCCGCAGCGGTGCTGGCAAATCGTCGCTGATCCGCACCATCAATCGCCTGGAACAACCGAGCAGTGGTCGGGTGTTGATCGATCAGGTCGACATCGGCGAGTTCGATGAGGACCGACTGGTAAAACTGCGTCGACGCATCGGCATGATCTTCCAGCACTTCAATCTGATGTCGGCCAAGACCGTTTGGCAGAACGTCGAATTGCCGTTGAAAGTCGCCGGTGTACCGAAGGAACAGCGCGACCGCAAAGTCCGTGAACTGCTGGAACTGGTCGGCCTTGAAGCGAAGCACAAAGCGTACCCGGCGCAGCTATCCGGGGGCCAGAAACAGCGCGTCGGCATCGCCCGCGCGTTGGTCCACGACCCGGCAATTCTACTCTGTGACGAAGCCACCTCGGCGCTGGACCCGGAGACTACGCACTCGATCCTCGGCCTGCTGCGCGAGATTAATCAGCGCCTGGGTTTGACCATCATTTTGATCACCCACGAAATGGCGGTGATCCGCGAGATCTGCGATCGCGTGGTCGTGCTTGAACGCGGACGCGTTGTCGAGCAGGGGCCGGTGTGGCAAGTGTTCGGCAACCCGCAGCATGAGGTCAGCAAGACCTTGCTCGCGCCGTTGCAGCATGCCTTGCCGCCCGAACTGCAAAGCCGTTTACAGGCGCAACCGCAGTCCTTGGATAACGCTGTTGTCCTGCGTCTGCAATTCACCGGTGACGCGCATAACGAACCCGACATCGCCGCCCTGTTCAGCGCCCTCGGTGGCCGCGTGCGATTGCTGCAAGGTGGTGTGGAACGGATTCAGGGCCATGCGCTGGGGCAATTGCTGCTGGCGGTGACCGGCTCGTCCCTCGGCGCCGAAGAATTGCGTCAGCTTGCCGGCCACTGGGCGCAACAGGTAGAGGTGTTGGGCTATGTGGTTTGATCGCTTGCTGCAGGGTTTTATCGACACGTTCCTGATGGTCGGTGTGTCGTCGTTGATCGCACTGCTGGCGGGCATTCCGCTGGCGGTGATCCTGGTCACCAGCTCAAAGGGCGGCATCTACGAAGCCCCGGCGCTGAACCGCGCACTGGGCGCGTTCGTTAACCTGTTTCGTTCGATTCCGTTTCTGATCCTGATGGTCGCGCTGATTCCGTTCACCCGGTTGATCGTCGGCACCACATACGGCGTGTGGGCGGCCGTGGTGCCGCTGACCATCGCCGCCACGCCGTTCTTTGCGCGGATTGCCGAAGTCAGTTTGCGCGAGGTTGATCACGGCTTGATCGAAGCGGCGCAAGCCATGGGCTGCCGGCGTGGGCACATCGTTTGGCATGTGTTGCTGCCTGAGGCGCTGCCGGGAATTGTCGGTGGGTTCACCATTACCCTGGTGACGATGATCAACTCGTCGGCCATGGCCGGTGCGATTGGCGCCGGTGGACTGGGCGACATTGCTTATCGATATGGGTATCAGCGCTTTGACAGCCAGATCATGTTGACGGTGATTGTGCTGCTGGTGGCGTTGGTGGCAGTGATTCAGCTGGGTGGCGATCGCTTGGCCCGGGGCCTCAACAAACGGTAACCCCCCACCTGTAGGAGCGAGCATGCTCGCGATGGAGGTCAACGATAACGCGGGGAACCTGATGCCCCACGGCGCCCTCAGGTTTTTCGCGAGCATGCTCGCTCCTACAGGAAGGTGGCGTTCCTGGCGATATTTCGTACAGGAAAATCAGTGCTTCCGAAGGCCCTATCCCTTTCCTTTGCAGGACATTTCCTAGATTATTCCGCACGCTTGCGCCTGCCGAATTCGGTGGCTAGTCTCGGTCCGTCACTGCTCATCAGTGATCGGGTTTAGTAGCCCCGGACAATAGGTGCATAGCAACTCCATGCTCATGCTCGGCGATTTTTTGCCGTATGCAGAAATGGTAGCTGTGCGTGGGGCATCTTCGGATGCACCGGTTTTCCTATTGACCGGCCTACTACCTGCGCACAGCCACCACCCTATCGTTTAGTAGGCGAAAAGTGATGGCTCCCATGCAGCAATAGGAGTAACACTCATGGATAAATCAGTTCCCGATCCACCTTCCGAAGAACCCACCGCAGCAGACCCGCTCAGGGATCGATCCGCGCTCTATCGCGCCATTGATTTCTACCTCACCGGCGATCAGCCCGCGCCACCCGATGAATTGCGTTTCTACAACGTCAGCAAAGACGTGAGTTTTGAAGACACCCAGCTCTATGTGGCCGACCTGTTGCGCTGTGCATCAGTGAGCGCCTATCAGTGTGGCGACCACCTCAAGGGCGCCGAAAGGGCCATGGTGTATTCGATCTGGCATTTGCTGGAAATTGCCAAGGCTATGGTGGATCACTCCATTGAATGTTTGGGGATGAAGCACAGTTAGTCATTGGTTGTCAGTAACACCGCCATCGCGAGCAGGCTCACTCCTACAGGGGTATGCGGTCCAATGTGGGAGTGAGCCTGCTCGCGATGGGCTGCGCAGCAGCCCCCGGCGTCATGGCGTATATTCGGCATATCCCTATTGCCTGCGCAGCCCACCATGAAACAGACCCCCACCGACCTCGACCAGATCACCGCCACCACCCTGGGCCATTACAACTCGGTGGCCGAGGGTTTTCGCGAAGGGACACGTGATCACGACGTCAGCCAGAACATCGATGCGCTGTTGCGGCATATTCAGGGCGAGACGCCGTTCGATATTCTGGATTTTGGCTGTGGACCGGGGCGTGATTTGCAAACGTTCACTCGCATGGGCCACAAGCCGGTCGGCCTCGACGGTGCGGAAAAGTTTGCGCAGATGGCGCGGGCGGACAGTGGTTGCGAGGTCTGGCACCAGGACTTCTTGAAGCTCGATCTGCCGGCTGAACGTTTCGACGGGATTTTCGCCAATGCGGTGCTGTTTCACATCCCGCTTCAGGAATTGCCGAGGGTGTTGCAGGAGCTGCGAGCGACGTTGAAACCCGGTGGGGTGTTGTTCAGTTCCAATCCCCGTGGCGAAAATCAGGAAGGCTGGAATGGGCCGCGTTATGGGGCGTATCACGATCTTCAGGCGTGGCAGCAATTGCTGACTGAAGCGGGGTTTGTGGAGCTGGAGCATTACTACCGGCCGGCGGGGTTGCCGCGCGAGCAGCAGCCTTGGTTGGCGAGTGTCTGGCGTCGCGCGCAGTGATCGTTCCCACGCTCTGCGTGGGAATGCAGCCCGTGACGCTCTGCGTCACAGCCGCAGGGACGCGGAGCGTCCCGAGAGGCATTCCCACGCGGAGCGTGGGAACGATCACAAGACTGCGTCTTTCTTCGGTTCGCGGATTTTGTACCAGGCCACATACAGCGCCGGCAAAAACAGCAGCGTCAGCAAGGTGGCGATGATGATGCCGCCGATCATCGCGTAGGCCATCGGCCCCCAGAACACTTCCCGGGCAATCGGGATCATGCCCAAACTGGCTGCCGCCGCCGTCAGCAGAATCGGCCGGCGACGATGCTCGGTGGCTTGCACCACGGCATCCCACGGTGAGGAGCCTGCGTGAACAAACTCGTCGATCTGGGTCACCAGAATCACCGAGTTGCGGATGATGATGCCGATCAGCGCCAGGATCCCCAGAATCGCCACAAAGCCCATCGGCGTTCCGCTCGGCACCAGCGCCAGCACCACGCCGATCAAGCCCAGCGGCGCCACGCTGGCGACCAGGAACATTTTCTGCACGCTGTGCAGCTGGATCATCAGGAAGGTCGCCATCAAAAACAGCATCAACGGCACAACCTTGGCAATCGGCCCCTGGGCCTTGCTGCTTTCCTCCACCGTACCGCCGGTGGCGACCTTGTAACCGACCGGCAAAGCGGCAGCGAACTTGTCGATATCAGGTTTGAGCAGGGCCACCAGGTCGGTGGGTTGAATCTCGCCAAGCGTCGCGGCCTTGATGGTTACCGTCGGCTTGCGGTCGCGACGCCACACCAGCGGTTGCTCCAGTTCGTAGCGCACGGTGGCAAACGCCAGCAGCGGAATCGAGGTGCCGCTCGGTGTCACGATCTGCAGGTTTTGCAGGGTTTGCGGCGTACCCCGCTCGGCATCCACCGCGCGGCCGACCACATTGATCAGGTAGATGTCATCGTCGACCTGGGTCACCGTCGTGCCGCTGACGATGCTGTTCATCAAGTTCGCCACGTCTTCGGACGACAGACCGAGCTGACGCGCCTTGTCCTGGGCGATATCGATGCGCAGCACTTTGCCCGGCTCGTTCCAGTCGAAAATGATCTCGCCGATGTGCGGGCTCTTGTCCAGTTCGCTGGCCAGATCGATGGCGTGCTTGCGCACCTGATCAATGTCTGTGCCGCTGACCCGATACTGGATCGGCCGCCCCACCGGCGGGCCCATTTCCAGTGCTTGCACGTAACTGCCGATACCGACGAAGTCTTTGCGCAGGCGTTCGCGCAGGCGATCGCTGAGCACTTTGCGTGACTCGAAACCTTTGCTGACGATCACCAGTTGCGCGTAGTACGGGTTCTGCAATTGCTGGTCGAGCGGCAGGTAGAAACGAATCGCGCCCTGACCGATGTAGGTACTCCAGCGCACGATGTCCGGGTCGCCCTTGAGCGTCGCTTCGAGCTTGTCCACGGCTTTGCGGGTTTCGTCGATGGAGGCGTTTTGCGGCAGGTTCAGATCCACCAGGATTTCCGGACGATCCGAGGACGGGAAGAACTGGTTCTGCACAAAACCCATGCCCAATACGGACAGCACGAACAGCAACACGGTGATGCCGATCGCCCACCAGCGATTGCGCATGCTCCACATCAAGCCACCATTGAACGCCCGACCGAGACGCCCCGGCTCCGCCGAATGCGGCTTCACCTTGGTGCTGAGGATGTGCACGCCGATGACCGGGGCGAACAGCACCGCGACAATCCACGAGACGATCATCGCCACGGCTATCACCGCAAACAGGGTGAAGGTGTACTCGCCGGCAGAGCTGGCGTTAAGACCGATCGGGACGAAACCGGCGACGGTCACAAGAGTGCCGGTGAGCATCGGGAAGGCCGTCGAGGTGTAGGCAAAGGTCGCGGCCTGCTCCTTGGTATCGCCCAGTTCCAGGCGCGAAACCATCATCTCGACGGTGATCATCGCGTCATCCACCAACAGGCCCAAGGCGATGATCAACGCGCCAAGGGAAATCCGCTGCATGGTGATGCCGCTGTATTCCATGAACACAAAGACCATCGCCAGCACCAGCGGGATCGAACACGCCACCACCAGCCCGGCGCGCACGCCGAGACTGATGAAGCTGACGACCAGCACGATCACCACCGCTTCAAACAATGCACTGGTGAAGCCGCCGACAGCCTCTTCCACCACTTCAGCCTGGTCGGACACATTGTGCACGCCAACGCCCACCGGCAAGTCAGCGGTCAGTTCATTGATGCGCTGGTGCAGCGCCTTGCCGAACACCTGAATGTTGCCGCCCTTCTGCATGGCGATTGCCAGGCCGATGGCCTGCTGACCATTGAAGCGAAACTCCGGTGTCATCGGGTCGACATAGCCACGGCGGATCTCGGCGATATCGGCCAGGCGATAGAAGCGGTCGTTGAGCCGCAGGTTGACGTTGGCCAGGTCCTTTTCGGAAACGAACTGCCCGGAGGTGCGAACGGAGATGCGCTCCGGGCCAGCCTCGATCACCCCGGCCGGGGTCACGGCGTTCTCTTTTTGCAGACTCTGCACGACCTGTGCTTGATCAATACCCAGCGCCGCCAGTTTGCGCGTGGAGAAATTCAGGTACAGGACTTCATCCTGATGACCGACCATCTCGATCTTGCCCAGCCCCGGCACATCACGAATCTCGGCGCGGGCCTGCTCGACATAGTCACGCAACTGACGCATCGACAAGCCGTCGGCGGTGAAGGCGTAGACGGAACCGAACACGTCACCGAATTCGTCGTTGAACGACGGCCCCTGTATGCCCTGGGGAAACTGTCCGCGAATGTCGCCGATTTTCTTGCGCACCTGGTACCAGATTTCCGGAATGTCCCCGGCTTTGGTGGTGTCGCGCAAGTTCACGTAAACCGTGGATTCGCCGGGGCGGGTGTAGCTTTTCACGTAGTCGAGCGAATCGAGTTCTTCGAGTTTTTTCTCGATGCGGTCCGTGACCTGCTTGAGGGTTTCTTCCTGGGTCGCACCGGGCCAGCGGGTCTGGATGACCATGGTTTTAATGGTGAACGAGGGGTCTTCCTCGCGGCCCAGGTTCATGTACGAGAACACGCCCATCAGCAGCGCCACGAACATCAAATACCAGACAAACGACTGATGTTTGAGCGCCCATTCGGATAAATTGAAACTCCCTTTCATTGCGCGCTGCCCTCATCGACTTTCACTTTCTGCCCCGGTTTGAGGCTGTTCACACCGGCAGTGACAACACGTTCACCGTTCTTCACACCGTAGGCCAGCACCATGCTGCCGTCGGTGCGGCTGACGAGGCTTACATCCCGTGGCGACACGGTTTGCGTCTGAGGATCAATGACCCAGACCCGGGTTTTGCCTTCTACCTCCTGCAATGCGGTCAAGGGCAGTTCGACACGCGGTTTGATCGCGGAGCTCAAGGTCACGCTGATTGCCGTCCCCAGGCGAAATGCGGTCGGTGTATCGGTCAGGGTCAGGCGCGCGCGACGGGTACGGGTCGTGCTTTCGGCCTGGGGTTCGACTTCCCGCACTGTGGCCGTGGTGGCGATATCCGGGTTCAGTTGCGAGGCGACCTGGAACTCCACGTCCCTGGGCAACTGGTCGACCAGGGTATCCGGCAGATCGATCACCGCTTCCTTGATGTCCGGTTGTGCCAGGGTCACCACCTGCTGGCCGGCGGTGACGACTTGCCCGGCCTCGGCATTCCACGCGGTGACCACGGCCTTGTGGTCTGCGCGCAATTCAACGTAGTTGAGCTGATCCTTGGCCTGATTGAGCGCGGCTTGGGCCTGATCGAGGGATGCCTGTGTGGTTTTCAGATCGGTTTGCGCGGAGTCGAGTTGCGCCTGCGAGCCCACGCCGCGATCGAACAAATCCTGCTGCCGGCGCGCGGTGGCCTGGGCGTTGATGAACTGCGCCTGGATACTCGCCAGATTACCCTGCGCCGAACGCAACTGGTTCTGTTGGTCGGTTGGATCCAGGGATGCGAGCAAGGCGCCTTTTTCGACTTCAGCACCGACGTCGACGCTGCGGCTGGCAATGCGTCCCGGCACGCGGAAACCGACATTGCTTTCGTAACGCGCCTGGATATTGCCAGCAAAACGCCCGAGGTTTTCCTCGCCGAACGCCTGGACCAGGATCGACAACACCGGACGTACCGGCTCCGGCAGCGGCTCTTTTTTCGAGCAGGCCACCAGCATCACACTGGCGAGCACCAGTAACAGACGCATCATGGCTGAGCCTCCTTGGCCAGTTCCTTGTAGGTGTTTTCGGCGATTTCTACAGTCACGCCAGGGTGCAACAACTGGCCGCCGGCGATGACAACTTTTTCGCCGCCTTTCAGACCGGCGCTGATGATGACTTTACCGGTCAGGTAGCGGCCGACGGTGACGGGGTGCAGTTGTGCCTTGCCCTCCCCGTCCACCAGCCATACGGCGGGATCGCTGACGTCTTTGGTCAGCGCCGACCAAGGTAATTCCACGGCGGCTTTGCCCCGGGTGGTGCCGGTAGCACTCACCACCGAACCAAGCTGCATGCCTTGGGGCAAGCTGTCGAGAGTGACTTTGACCTGCACCGTGCCCGTCTGCGCGGAGACCGCCGGCGTGATTTCGCGAACGGTGCCGGTGGTTTTGATCGCCGGGTTATCGAGCAGGCTGACCACCACCCGCCTGTCCTCGGGCGGTTCGGCCAGCAGTGATTCGTAGACGTTGAACACCGCGTCGCGATCGCCATCCTGGGCCAGGCTGAAGATCGGCACCGTGGCCTGTACCACCTGGCCGACTTCCGCCTGACGCGCGGTGATCACGCCCGGCGCATCGGAAATCAATGCGGTGTAACTCAATTGCTCCCGGGCATTGGCCAACTGCGCCTGGGCCGCCGCCAGCGAACTCTGGCTGCTGCGCAAGGCGGCTTGTGCGGAATCGTATTCGCTTTGACTGGTGTAGCCTTTGGGCAGCAGTTTTTGCTGGCGCACGAAAGACGCGGCGTTCTGGTTGACCTTGGCCTGCTCAGCGACGACTTGAGCCTGGGCCGAGTCGAGGCTGGTCTGCAGGTCTTTGGGATCAAGCCGGGCGAGTACTTGTTTGGCCGCGATCCGGTCACCGACATCGACCGTACGCTGGATGATCTTGCCGCCGACGCGGAACGACAGTTCGGTCTGCACCCGCGCCTGCACATCGCCGGTCAAGGTGACGCTGGCGGCATAATCGGCAGGCTTCACTTCTTGTACGAAAACCCGTGGCCGTTCCTTCTCAACCGTTTTCTCTTCGCCGCAGCCAGTCAGCAAAGCCAACAGGCTCAGGCCAAGCGCTATTTTCAATCCGGGACCAACCATGCAGACTCCTTTGCGTTGTACGGGCGTGCCAGTGACGATACGACCGTGATCTTAGAACACTGTTCCGCCTTCGCCCACGCTGATAGGAAATTCTCCCTACAGCAATTATTGAAGACTCCTACATTGTAATTTTTCATACACGGTTATCTTGATGCCGTTTTTTCGATCGTTCCCACGCTCTGCGTGAGAACGTTGCCATGGACGCTCTGCGTCCACTGTGACGCGAAGCGTCACGGGATGCACTCCCACGCAGAGCGTGGGAACGATCAGTGAGAAACTCATGCTCAAAACCCTGGCAGTCGCCAACTACCGCTCAATCAACAAACTGGTGATTCCGCTGGGTCGGCTGAACCTGATCACCGGCCCCAACGGCAGTGGCAAATCCAACCTCTATCGTGCGCTGCGCCTGCTGGCGGAAACCGCTCAGGGCGGAGTGGTCAATGCGCTGGCCCGCGAGGGCGGGCTTGATTCGACCTTCTGGGCCGGTCCGGAAACCATCACGCGGCGCATGCGAAATGGTGAAGTGCCGATTCAGGCCACTGTGCGACAGGGTGTAAAACGCCTGCGGCTGGGGTTTGCCGGGGAAGACTTCAGCTACTCGATCAGCCTGGGGCTACCCGAATCCAACGGTCATTTCATGTTGCCCGGACACACTTCACCCATTCCATCGCGTTTCAGCCTCGACCCGCAAATCAAGCGCGAATGCCTCTGGTCCGGCCCTTTCTACCGCCCGGCCAGCCTGCTAGTGGATCGCGACGGCCCGATGATCCGCGCCCGAGCCAACCGTGGCTGGGACGTGCTGGCTCAACACACGCCGAATTTCGACAGCCTGTTCGACCAGGTCGGCAGCCTGCGTACCTCGCCGGAAGTTCTGGAGATGCGTGAGTTCATCCGTCGCTGGCGCTTCTACGATCACTTTCGCAGCGACGCCGACGCACCAGTGCGTCAGCCACAGCTGGGCACCCGCACGCCGGTGCTGCACCACGACGGGAGAGATCTGGCGGCGGCATTGCAGACCATCATCGAAATCGGCGACCCCGAGGCATTGCAGGCCGCAATCACCGACGCCTTTCCCGGTGCACGACTGCACATCGAGCCGCTGGCCGGCGGACGCTTCACTATCGAGTTTTATCAGGAAGGATTGCTGCGCCCGCTGTCGGCGGCTGAGTTGTCGGACGGGACGTTGCGTTATTTGTTGCTGGTGGCGGCGCTGTTGACGCCCCGGCCGCCAACATTGATGGTGTTGAACGAACCGGAAACCAGCCTGCATCCGGATCTGTTGCCCGCATTGGCGCGATTGATTATTCGCGCGTCGGAGCAGTGTCAGGTGTGGGTGGTTTCTCATGCCCGACGATTGATTTCGGCCTTGCAGGAGGATCCGGAATGCAATTGCATCGTGCTGGAGAAAAACCTCGGGCAAACCGGGATCGTGGGGCAGCGGATGCTGGATGAGCCGGCGTGGTACTGGCCGGACTGAGCGGCGCCTGAGAAAGCTTCGCGAGCAAGTCGAATCGTCGCACCGCCGCTCCCACAGTTGACCGAGTTGCCCAGAGGAACGCGGACTAATGTGGGAGCGGGCTTGCTCGCGAATGCGGCAGTGAGACCGCCGCAGAGGCTACTGGATCAACCCTGCCACTTCCCACCCTCGACAATCACGCTCTCAGGCTTGGTGTCATCGCTCAGTTCCTTGCGCACATACTGGTCGTACAGCTTGAGCAAATACTTGTCCTCACCCAGCTTCGCCAACTCGGCATTGACCCAGTCGCGCAGTTCGATGTTGCCCTTCTTCACGGCCGGCGCAATCGGTGCTTCGGCGCCGAGCTTCTGCTCAAGCACGCGGTAGCCAGGGTTCTGCTTGGCCCAGCTGAACAGCACCAGATTGTCCTGGGCATAGGCATCGCCACGACCATTGGCCAAGGCCTGCAAGGACTCGGAGTTTTTCTCGAACTTCAGCAGTTTCCAGTCCGGGTGGTTCTTGGTCAGCCAGATGTCGGCCGTGGTACCGGTGGTGACGATGGTGGTGCGGGTCGCCAGGTCATCGAGGTTTTTCACCGCGCTGTCCTGAGGCACCAGCGCTTGTACCGCAACCTTGAGATTGGGGTTGGTGAATTCCACCGCCTCCTTGCGCTCCGGGGTGACGGTCATGTTGGCCAGGATCAGATCGACCTTGTCGCTTTGCAGGAACGGTATTCGGCTTGCCGGCTCCACGGCAACAAACTCGACCTTGTTTTCGTCGCCCAGCAAATCCTTGGCGAATTGACGGCCGATATCGGTATCGAAGCCGACATAACGCCCGGCTTCATTGACGAAGCCGAACGGGGGCTTGTCGGTGAACACACCCACGATCAGCTTGTCCCGTGCCTTGATTTTTTCCAGGTAGCTGGCCGGCGCGGTGCTTTCGCTGGCGACTTTCGGCTTGGCCGGTTCTTCGGTTTTGTTGCAGCCGGCCAGCAGCGCAAGGCCCAGCAGCGGGATAAGCAAGAGTGAAGACTTGGTAGTTTTCATGGCAGTTCCAGTTCCTTGGTTTGAGTCGTTTTGGATCGTGCGGCGACGTAGGAGAACTTCTCCAGGAACTGCTGCGCTCGTGCGGTTTGCGGGTTCGTAAAGAAAATCTCGGGAGGGTTTTGCTCAAGAATGCGCCCGGCATCCATGAACACAATGCGGTCAGCCACGGCGCGGGCGAAGGCCATTTCGTGGGTGACGATCAACAGGGTCATGCCGTCGCGGGCCAGGCCCTGAATGACTTCCAGCACTTCCTTGACCATTTCCGGGTCGAGGGCGGCGGTGACTTCATCGAAGAGCATGACCTTGGGGTTCATGCACAGCGAACGGACGATGGCGATGCGTTGTTGCTGGCCACCGGAAAGCTGTCGTGGAAACGCATCGCGCTTGTCCGCCAGGCCCACGCGTTCGAGCAAGGCTTCAGCCTGGGCACGGGCTTCATGGCGATCGCGTTTTTGCACCTTGAGCGGACCGAGCAGCAAATTGTCGAGCACGCTCATATGCGGGAACAGGTGATAACTCTGGAACACCATGCCGATCTGCTGGCGCACTTCGCGCCAGTCGGTGGACTTGTCCAACAGTTCGCGGCCGGTAAATTTCAGGCTGCCGCTGTGGGCGGCTTCCAGACCGTTGAGGCAGCGCAGTAAGGTGCTTTTGCCACAGCCGCTGGGGCCGAGAATGACGATCACTTCACCTGATTTCACGCTCAGGTCGATGCCATCAAGCACCTGGTGCTCGCCGAAGAATTTGTTGAACCCCTTGAACTCGATCAATGCGCTCATGCTTGCGTCCAGCGCCGCTCCAGCACACGCGAGGCGGCTGACAACGGGTAGCAGATAAAAAAGAAAAACAGGAAAAGCACGCCGTAGATCAGCACTGATTCGTAGGTGCGCTCGATGATTTGCTGGCCGACCTTGATCACATCCACTACACCGATCAGCACGGCCAGGGAGCTGGTCTTGATGATCCGCGTGTAGACGTTGATGGTCGGCGGCGTCATGCGTTTCAGCGCCTGCGGCAAGAGCACGTAGCCATAGAGTTGCGGGCCATCCAAACCAATCGACAACCCGGCTTCACGCTGCCCACGGGGCAAAGAATGCAAGGCTCCGCGCACCACTTCGCCGACCTCGCTGGCGCCCCATAGCGACAGCACCAGCACCGCGCACCAGAAGCTCGGGATGCTCAGGCCAAAAAGATCGGCAGGCCGAAGAACAGCAAGTACAACCAGACCAGCACCGGGATCGCCCGGAACAGTTCCAGATAGACCCGCAGGATCGCGTTCAGCCACTTCACATTCAGCGTGCGCAATACACCGTAGAGCACGCCGCCAATGGTGCTGGTGGCGATGCTGAGGAAAGATATCGACAGGGTTTGCAGCGCGCCCTTGCCCAGTTGCGGCAACGACACCCACAACAACTCAAGACCCGAACTGGCCATGCTGGAGCCTCCTTTCCAGACGACTGAGCAACAGCGACAGCGGCAGAAACAGCAGCACGCAGATCAGCGTCAGCACGGCGAGCATTTCGTAGGTTTTGTAGTAGAGCGCGATGTAGCTCTTGGTGGTGTAGAGGATCTCCGGCACCGCCACCGCCGAGACCACGGTGGTTTCCTTGAGCAGAAAAATGAAATTGGCGAACAACGACGGCAGGCTGAGGATGCCGGCCTGCGGCAGGATCACGTAGCGCAGCAACTGCCCGTGTGAGAGGCCAATGGAGCGACCGGATTCCAGTTGTGCCTGGGGCACGGCGTCCACGCCGGCGCGCAGCACTTCAGTGAGATAGGCACCGCCAAGGAAGGTCATGGTGATGATCGCCGCGGCAAAACCCGAGACCTTGATGCCGAGTACCGGCAAGGCGAAGTAGATGAAGAACAGTTGAATCAACAGCGGTGTGTTGCGCGCCAGTTCTACATAGAGCCCCACTAGTCGTTGCAGGTAAGGCGTGCGAAATACCAGAATCGTCGCGTTGATCAATGCCACCAGCAGCGAAGTACAGATAGCGATCAGGCCGACCTGCAGCGTCACGCCCACGGCCTTGAGAAATGCCGGCAAGGTGCTGAGGATAAAAGCGTAATCGAAGTTCATTGAACATCCTGGACGCCGCTCGGTAAGCGACGGTGGCGCAGTCCACAGGCCATGGATAACGGCCCGGCAAGCACCGACTTTAATGGTATAAAAACAATAATTTAAATACCGTTAAAGCATATTGATATCACGCAAAAAACTATCCGGTGAATTTGCCGAGGCGGCGCAAGACAGCTATTTTCCTTGCACAGTAGGAAGGATCTGTTTTTTACATGCCCCCTCCAAGGACGGACCGCTTTTGGCCAGACTCCCCGGCCGTACCATCACAAGGAAGAGAAAATGGCAGACGTGAAAGTGCCGCGACGGATTAATCCGCAGGACCTCCTCAAGTTGCTCGTAGCGTTGCGCAGGGCGTTGAAGGCCAGAAGGACCTGAGTACTTTTGCTGTAGATCGTTCCCACGCTCTGCGTGGGAATGCAGCCCGGGACGCTCTGCGTCCCATCCAGAGCCGAACGCGGAGCGTCCGTTGAGGCATTCCCACGCAGAGCGTGGGAACGATCATAAAAAAACGCCGACGCTTTATCAGCCGTCGGCGTTGGAAACCTTGAAGGGGTTTACCTCGCGAATCAGAACGCCGGCAGTACCGCGCCGCTGTACTTCTTCTCGATGAATGCTTTCACTTCCGGGCTGGTCAGGGCTTTGGCCAGCTTCTGGATGGCAACGCTGTCCTTGTTGTCCGGACGGGCCACCAGGAAGTTCACGTAAGGCGAATCCGCACCTTCGATCACCAGCGCGTCTTTAGCCGGGTTCAGACCCGCTTCCAGCGCGTAGTTGGTGTTGATCATGTCCAGGTCGACCTGATCCAGTACACGCGGCAACATCGCGGACTCAAGCTCCTTGAACTTGAAGTTGTGCGGGTTCTTGGCGATGTCTTTCGGGGTCGCCAGGGCGTTTTTCGGGTCTTTCAACTCGATCAGGCCAGCCTTCTGCAGCAGGATCAGGGCACGGCCGCTGTTACTGCCTTCGTTAGGGATGGCAATGGTCGCGCCGTCTTTGAGCTCGGCCAGGGTTTTGACTTTCTTCGAGTAGCCGCCGAACGGTTCAACGTGAACGCCGATCACGGTTTCCAGGTGAGTGCCTTTGCCTTCGTTGAAGCTTTTCAGGTACGGCAGGGTCTGGAAGTAGTTGGCGTCCAGACGCTTCTGGTCGACCTGCACGTTCGGCTGAACGTAGTCGGTAAAGACTTTGATTTCCAGGTCCACGCCTTCTTTGGCGAGGATTGGTTTGACCAGTTCAAGAATTTCAGCGTGTGGAATCGGGGTTGCCGCAACCACCAGTTTCTCGCCAGCCTGGGCCATGCCCGCGGCCAGGGCAGCCGCCAGTGCGGTGAACAACAGAACCTTTTTCATGCAGTGTCCTTATCGAAAATCACGGTCGCTTGTGGCGACGGCTACAAATGAAAGTGCCAGTGAAGTGCTATCGCTGGCGTGAAGCGGACAATACCGGGATTTTTTATTCCCGAACAATATCTTTTATTCACTTTCATATTCCATTTTGTTCATACAGCTGTAGGAGCGAGCTCGCTCGCGATGGTCGTGAACAATGACGCGTGAAACCAGATGCCCAGCGGCGCCCTCGGGTTTTTCGCGAGCGAGCTCGCTCCTACAGGAGTCCAGCGTCCTTAAGTATCTGTTTCAGGGCTTCTTGTTCGGCGTCGGTACCGTTGGTGAGAATCTGCTTGAGCTGCTGTTCAATCTGTCCCAGGCCTTCATTCGGCAAATTCAAATGCTCCGGCAGAATCTCATCGCCAGTACTGACCAACAACGCAAAGTGGATGACGTTTTCCAGCTCCCGGGTATTGCCCGGCCAACTGTGTCGTTCCAGCACCCGTTGCGCGGCCTCGCTGATCAGCGGCACCGACAGGTCCAGGCGTTGGCTGTAGATACCGAGGAAGTACTCCGCCAACGACAGGATATCGCCCACCCGCTCGCGCAGTGCCGGGAGTTCGAGCTGGCCTTCGCTGAGGTAGTGATAAAGCCGCTCATGAAATTTGCCCGCCGCGACAGCCTGAGCCAGGTCGATGCTGGTGGCGGCGACCAGTCGCACATCCACCGGGCTCGGCTGGTGAGCGCCGACACGGGTGACTTCGTGGTTTTCCAGAGCGGCGAGCAATTTGATCTGAATCGGTAACGGCAAGTCGCCGATCTCGTCCAGATACAACGTGCCGCCGTTAGCCGAACCGAACCAGCCGGCACGACTGCTGGCCGAGCTGCTATAGCTGCCTGCGGCATAACCGAACAACTCGGCGTCGGCGTAAGTCGGGCTAATCGCTCCGCAATTGACCGAGACGAACAAGCCACCGCGGTCACTGGCGCGATGGATATGCCGCGCCAGCAACTCCTTGCCGGTGCCGGTCTCACCACGGATCAGCACCGAAATCGAACGCGGTGCCAGTTGCTCCAGCTCCTGGCGCAACTGGCGTGAGCGCGGATCGACAAACACCAACGCTTTGGCGCGGATGCTCAGGGGACTTTTTCGGCGTCGGGAAAAGTCAGCAGCGGCTGACCGAAGGTTTCAAAGCTCATGGCAGTCTCCCGCCCAAACCGCCGGGAGACGGGGGCGTTTAAAAAAGTTTAAGCGCGGCGCAGGGCGTGGTGTTCCATGCGGTTTTGCAGGCGATAGAGATAAGCAAACCCTGCTCCCAGCGCTGGTGACCGGACTTCACGTTGATGTGCCCCGCTCCCGACAGAATCCCTGCCTCCGCGCCCCAGTTGCGCGCCAGTTCCAGTGCACGCGGCGCGCTGACGGCGCTGTCGTTGTCGGAACTGACCACCTGACTTGGAAACGGCAACAGATCAGTGGGAATCGGGGCGAAATTGCGCAGGGCTGGCGCACAAGCCGGGCGCTCGACGTCTGCCGGCGCAACCAGCAAGGCGCCGCGAACCTGACGCAAATACGGCAACGGCGCCGTCGTCGCCCAATGGGCGACAGTGATGCAACCGAGGCTGTGGGCAATCAGGATCACCGGCGTGCTGTCGGCGGCAATCGCCTCGGCCAGCGCCGCGACCCAGTCTTCACGACGCGGCGTCAGCCAGTCGGCCTGCTCCACCCGTGCGCTGTTCGGCAGACTGTTCTGCCAGTGGCTTTGCCAATGATCTTCTGGCGATCCTTGCCAGCCCGGCACAATCAGGTAGCGAATTGATTCGTTGCGCATGGGGAGCTCTCCTGCTGCGTGTCTGTTACCGGTCGAGTATAGGGAGGAGAGTTATATTCGTTAAGGAATAAGAAGCTATTTATTAAGACCCATAAAGAATATGAGAGACATACGACCTGTAGGAGCTGGCTTGCCAGCGAAGGCGGTGTGTCGACCAACATCTTTATTGGCTGAAAGGACGCATTCGCTGGCAAGCCAGCTCCTACAGGGGGTGTGTGGGTCCGGAATAAAAAAGGGGCCGCACCCTGCCAAGGAGACGGCCCCGGAAACTCAAAATCTGTAAGCGTTGATCAACAACTCTGGAGCCGATGATTGGCGAAATCGGTTAGGTAATAAAGGAATATTTAATTACTTTAATAGACCTTAATTACATAAGCCGATTACCCCCACGGCAGCCGCCAATCATCGTTGCTTGCCTCACAACCTAGCGCCTCTTTGGGTCAAATTGATGACCAACGTTTTCGCATTTGAGTTTCCGGGTGCATCGCTCAGACCTGAGCGGCACGCACCTGCTGCGGCTCTGTGGTTTCTTCACGCACAAAGCGGTTGGCCCGACCGAACGTGCCGATGTCATTGAAGCGCACGCCCATTTCGCGCATCACTTTATGTGCCACCGGCGCCGTCATCTGGCGGATGTAAAACGGTTCCTTCACCACAAAGTGATGAATCCCGTGGGTGCTGCCGAAGTTGAAGCAGAACGCCTGCAACGGCCACAGCCACCAGGCGTTCAACACCTGACACTGTTGCATCACGTTGCCCTGCTCCACATCGCCGTAGTAGTGCATGTTCGAGCTGATGAAGTGCAGGCAAAACGTGCGCAACACGTTTGGACCGATGATCACCACCGCCGCGATATCGATGACTTGCATCACCGACAACGTGGTCGCCGACCATTCAATCGGTGCGCCCAGCAGATGTGCTATGCCATTGGCGCCATGGAAGCCGAGAAACACGTACCACGCGCCCCAATGTGCCAGCGCCAGCGGCGCGTAGACCTTCAGGGCGCGCTTGATGATGCTGATTTTCTGCGCCCAGGTTGGCGCCCGCAGCATACGGATAAACGCCGACATCACGTTGTCGCCGACCATCAACAACCGTGCGATGCCCCAAGGTTCACCGTTGGTGATCGCCCGCTCTTCCATGTCGGTTTCCGTGCCGGAGACCTTGTGGTGGTTGAGGTGCAGATGACGGCGAATCCATGGGTTGATGGTGCTTGGTCGCGCGAGCCAGACCAGGCCCATCATCAGGTTGTGCGGCACCCGCTGCTTGCGGAAATACATGCTGTGAATCAGGTCGTGTTCCAGCTCGTGGGTCAGCGAAGCGAAAAAACCATTGAGCAAAAGGCACGCCCACCACGCCATATGCCCTGTCATGTAGAGCGCCGCCGAACCGATCATCCCGGCCAACGAGAAGGCCAGGATGCTCGCGCCCAGCGCATCCTGCTGCTTGAGAATCGGGTAGCGTTCGCGCAACTCAACACCCTTGGCCAACACCACTTCGCGAATATGCGCTGATCTTTGTGTTGCATTCAGTCGTTGGGGACTTGCAGAAGTACCGTGCATGCTTCCATCCTCTGGTTATTGATGTTCGCATCCTGCCTGCTACACCCTCCCGTAGCGGTAGCCGTGAACGCCAACCTGTTGACCGGAAGCGCCAATCAGCATGACTGAACCGACATCGCTCGCCAGCTGGACCCGCGCACTGCGCAAGCAACTCGATGCTCTGGGCTTCGATAGCACAGCGCTGTGCCAGCAAGCCGGGCTCGACCCCCAACTGATGGACGACCCGAACGCCCGTTACCCGTTGTCCGGCACCACGCGCCTGTGGGAAATCGCGGTACAGGTCAGCGGCGATCCGGCGATTGGCTTGCGCGTCTCGCGCTTCGTCAGCCCCACCACGTTTCATGCGCTGGGGTATGCGCTGGTGGCCAGCGGCAGTTTGCGCGAGGTGTTCGAGCGCATCGTGCGTTATCACCAGGTGGTCAGCGATGCCCAGGTACTGGAATTGACCCGCGCCGAGGATCGCTACCACTTTCGCCTGAAAATACCCCTTGGCAATCCGGCCCGGCCTTCGAGGCCATCGATGCATTCATGGCGATTTACGTGCGCACCTGTCGCAATCGCCTCGGCCGTGACTACGCACCGCTGGCGGTGTATCTGCGCCGCCCGGAACCGGCGGACGCACATCAATGGCATAAAGTGTTCCGCTCACCGGTGTACTTCTCAACCGACGAAGACCGCCTGGAGTTTGCGCTCACCGATTTCGACAGCCATCTGGACGACGCCAACCCGGAACTCGCCGAACACAATGAAACCGTACTCAAACGTACCCTGGCGCAACTCAAACCGCTGACGTGGGAGCGCAAGGTCCGAGATGCCATCGAGGAGCAATTGCCGGAAGGCGAACCCAGCGCCGAGCACATCGCCAAGGCCCTGCACCTGAGCCTGCGCAGCCTGCAACGGCACTTGGCGGACGAGGGCTGTCGGTTCGATACGCTGCTCAACGAAAGCCGTGAGAATCTGGCGCTGCTGCACCTGCGTGATCCGCACTGCTCGTTGAGTGAGATCAGTTATTTGCTGGGGTTTGCCGATACAAGCAGCTTCAGCCGCGCGTTCAAGCGCTGGACCGGGATGACGCCGGGGCAATTTCGGGATGGGTTGCGGTGATCATAAAGCTTCAGTTCACATAGATCTCTGTAGGAGCGAGCCTGCTCGCGATGGTGTGTCAGCTACATCGGTGTCGGCTGATACACCATCGCGAGCAGGCTCACTCCTACAGGGGATTATCGTCAGGTTTAGAAGGGGCCAGGGTCCGCAATCGTGCAGCATCGAGGATTTCGATTTCGCCGTAACTCAGCCCGATGATGCCCCGCCCCTGCAAATCCTTGAGGATCTGGTTGGTGGTCTGGCGCGACAGCGACAACATTGAAGCAAGCTGCTCCTGCGGCAGTTGCAGGACGCGGCGCGGTTCGTCGATCTGGCCGTAGCCTTCAGCGATCATCAGCAAACGATGCGCTAGCCTTGTCGGGGCCGGCATCAGGCTCAACTGTTCGAGATTGATGAAGGTCATGCGCAATTTCTGGCTCATCAGCAACGCCAATTGCCGCCAGTGCACCGGCTGTTCATCGAGCAATGCGAGTAGTGCGTTTTGCGGGATGTGCAGCAGCGTGCACTGACCCACGCCGAACGCATCGTGGGTACGTGCCTGGCCGTCGAACAGGCAGATTTCACCGAACCAGTGCGGCGGCTCTACAAGGCTTAGCAACGCCTCTTTGCCCTGCTCGTTCACGGCGCCGATGCGCACCGCGCCTTCAAGCACCGCGTACAGGCCACAGGGTGGGTCGCCGCGCTGGAACAAGCGCTGACCGGCTGACAACGCCGCACCCGCGCGGCAGTCAGCAGACTATCCTGTAAGGAAACAGGCAGATGGCTGAACCACTGACCGCGCATCAGGCGCGCACGCCAAACCTGCATATCCATGAAAACTCCTAGAGATTGTCGCCTGGCTGACAGAGCGAATAGTGGCCCCGAGGCAAGATCGGTCACCCTACAGGAGGAATAACAATGAAAAAAGGCTCATTGACCATCTCAGTCAATACGCCGCCTACCACCGTGATCCGCGCAATATTGCTACCCACTTTGTCGGCATTCCGCTGATCGTGGTTGCGGTAGCTGTGTTGCTGTCGCGTCCGCAATTTTCATTGGCCGGGTTCTGGATGTCGCCGGCGGTGCTTATGTCGCTGGCTTCGGCGTGGTTTTACCTGCGCCTGGAACTGCGTCTAGGGGTGCTGATGACGGTGTTGCTGGGGCTTTGTGTCTGGGCGGGTCATGCGCTGGCGCAGCAAAGTACGCTGGTCTGGCTGGCGAGCGGCCTTGGGATGTTTTTGGTGGGGTGGGCGATTCAGTTTGTCGGGCATCACTACGAGGGGCGTAAACCGGCGTTTGTTGATGATGTGACGGGGTTGATTATCGGGCCGTTGTTTGTGGTGGCTGAGGTGGCGTTCATGCTGGGGTTGCGGCATGAGCTGAAAGAGCAGATCGAGGTGCGGGCGGGGGGTGTGCGTGTCAATCGCAAAAATGCGGCGGCCTGAACTGATCGTTCCCACGCTCTGCGTGGGAATGCCTCAAGGGACGCTCCGCGTCCAGTGACGCGGAGCGTCACGGGCTGCATTCCCACGCGGAGCGTGGGAACGATCAGCAAATGACCGTCCAGGCAATCAGATGTTGGCGACTTTCTGCCAGACCTTCGGTTTGAAGAACAATGTCTCGCCCTTCGCCAACCCGATCAGGCTGTCGTGATCCTTCACCACTTCGGCCTCGATTAAATCGCTCTGTCCTTCGACCTTCAGCGTCACCCGGGTGGTCGCGCCCAACGGACGGATGTCCCGCACTTCGGCCGCGTGGTGGTCTTCCAGTTCATGACGTGACAGCGACACCTCGTGTGGACGGAACAGCACGTGATTGTCTTCGCCCAAGTGCAACCGGTTCGAGTCACCCAGGAAGTGATAAACGAAATCGCTGGCCGGGTTTTCGTAGACGTCGCCCGGTGAGCCGATCTGCTCGATCACGCCCTTGTTCATCACCACGATGCGGTCGGCGACTTCCATGGCTTCTTCTTGGTCGTGGGTCACGAACACCGACGTCAGGTTGATGTCTTCGTGCAAGCGCGCCAGCCAGCGACGCAGTTCCTTGCGGACCTTGGCGTCGAGGGCGCCGAAGGGTTCATCGAGCAGCAGTACTTTCGGCTCGACCGCCAGGGCACGGGCCAATGCAATACGCTGACGCTGGCCACCGGAGAGTTGTTCCGGGTAGCGATCCGACAGCCAATCGAGCTGCACCATGTTCAGCAGTTCGTGCACTTTGGTCGCAATCTGGCTTTCGCTTGGGCGCTGATTTTTCGGCTTCATGCGCAGACCGAACGCGACGTTGTCGAATACTGTCATGTGGCGGAACAACGCATAGTGCTGGAACACGAAACCGACGTTGCGATCACGCACATCGTGGCCGGAAACGTCTTCACCGTGGAACACG
The DNA here is from genome assembly GCF_002277815.1 of Pseudomonas sp. ERMR1:02. Classification (GTDB taxonomy): domain Bacteria; phylum Pseudomonadota; class Gammaproteobacteria; order Pseudomonadales; family Pseudomonadaceae; genus Aquipseudomonas. Next base: position 71,494 of record NZ_NKJI01000005.1, on the reverse strand, counting down.
ATGTTGCCCTGATCCGGGGTTTCCAGACCGGCGATGATCCGCAGCAGCGTGGTCTTGCCGCAACCGGACGGGCCGAGCAGCGCCACCAGTTCACCGCTATGAATGTCCAGGCTGATGTTGTTCAGCGCCTTGAACGCATTGAAATTCTTGCTGACGTTACGCACTTCGATTGACATGGAATCATTCCTCCGCGGCGCTGGCGCGCAGGCGGTTAATACGGTTTTCGCTCCACTGCTTGGCCAGCAGGATGAAGAGCGCCAGGATCAGCAACAGGCTCGCCACGGCGAACGCGGCCACGTGGTTGTATTCGTTGTAGAGGATCTCGACGTGCAGCGGCAAGGTGTTGGTCACCCCGCGAATGTGCCCGGAAACCACCGACACCGCACCGAATTCACCCATGGCCCGCGCGGTACACAGCACCACGCCGTAGATCAGGCCCCATTTGATGTTGGGTACGGTGACGTGCCAGAACATCTGCCAGCCATTGGCCCGAGCAAACGCGCGGCCTCCTCTTCCTGAGTACCCTGTTCCTGCATCAGCGGAATCAACTCGCGCGCGACGAACGGCACGGTGACGAAGATCGTCGCCAGCACGATGCCCGGCAAGGCGAAGACGATCTGGATGTCGTGATCCTGCAGCCACGGACCAAAGATCCCATGGGCGCCGAACATCAGCACATAGACCAGACCGGCGATCACCGGCGATACCGAAAACGGCAGGTCGATCAGGGTCACCAGCATGCTCTTGCCGCGGAACGAGTACTTGCTCACGCACCATGCGGCACTGACGCCGAACAGCAGGTTCAGCGGCACCGAAATCGCCACGGCGATCACTGTGAGTTTCAGTGCCGACAAGGCGTCCGGTTCAAAGATCGCGGTGAAGAACGCTCCGAGGCCGTTCTTCAAACCCTGGGACACCACGATAAACAGCGGCAGCAACAGGAACAGCGCGAAAACCAGCCAGCCAAGACCGATCAGGATGCGCCGCGACGTGGCACTGCCACGGCGGGCGGCGTTGGCCGAGGAAGCGGCAGCAATAGACGATTGGGACATGTTCTGCGCCTCCTTATGGAGTTTCGATGCGCCGCTGCAGCAAGTTGATCAGCAGCAACAGAATGAAAGAAACCACCAGCATCAGTACACCAATGGAGGTAGCGCCGGTGTAATCGTACTGGTCAAGCTTGACCATGATCAGCAACGGCAGGATCTCGGTTTTCATCGGCATGTTGCCGGCGATGAAAATCACCGAACCGTACTCGCCGACCCGCGGGCAAAGGCTAGAGCGAAGCCGGTCAACCAGGCGGGCAGCAACGCCGGCACCAGAATATGACGGAAAACCTGCAAGGGTTTTGCCCCCAGGCAGCCGCCGCTTCTTCAACTTCACGGGGAATATCAGCCAATACTGGCTGTACGGTACGTACTACGAATGGAGTGTCACAAAAGTGAGGGCAAGGGTGATGCCCAAGGGGGTGTAGGCGATCTTGAAACCCATATCCGCTGCAAACTGACCGACCAAGCCGGTGGGGTGTACAGCGCAGTCAGCGCAATACCGGCCACGGCGGTGGGCAATGCGAAAGGCAAGTCGATCATTGCATCGATGACTTTGCGTCCAGGGAAGGTATAGCGCACCAGCACCCAGGCCAGCAGCGTGCCGATGATGCCGTTGATGATCGCGGCATACAGCGCGGTGCCGAAGCTCAGCTTCAACGCTGCCAGCACCCGTGGCGCCGAGATGATTGCCCAGAACTGATCCCAGGTGAGTTGAGCGGCATGCACGAACATCGCCGCCAGTGGTATGAGCACAATCAGGCTGAGGTACACCAAGGTGTAGCCCAGCGTCAGCCGAAGCCGGGTATGACGGGGGAGATACGACGCGACATAAAAGTCCTTGGTTAAAAAGCGGTCAGTTAAACGCGAACATGTGGGAGCGGGCTTGCTCGCGAAGAGGGTATATCAGTCAACATTTCCGTCGTCTGACACACCGCCTTCGCGAGCAAGCCCGCTCCCACATGGTACGAGCCTAAGCATTAGGCTCGGTGTGTGGCTTAAGTCAGATTACTGCGCCTGGTAGATCTGGTCGAACACGCCGCCATCGTTGAAGAATTTCGGCTGTGCGCTTTTCCAGCCGCCGAAGTCTTTGTCGATGGTCACCAGCTCCAGTTTCGGGAACTGCTGGGCGTATTTGGTGGCGACATCCTTGTCACGTGGACGATAGAAGTTCTTCGCCGCGATTTCCTGGCCAGCCGGGCTGTACAGGTGTTTGAGGTAGGCTTCAGCAATTTGCTCGTTGCCCTTTTTCTCGGCGTTCTTGTCGACCACGGCCACTGGCGGCTCCGCGAGGATCGACAGCGAAGGCACGACGATCTCGAACTTGTCGGCGCCGCCATCTTCTTTCAGGGCCAGGAAGGCTTCGTTTTCCCAGGCCAGCAACACGTCGCCCTGACCGTTGTTGACGAAGGTGATAGTCGAACCGCGAGCACCGGTGTCCAGCACAGGCACGTGCTTGAACAGGGTTTGCACGTATTCCTTGGCCTTCGCTTCGTTACCGCCGTTGGCTTTCAGGCCATAAGCCCAGGCCGCGAGGAAGTTCCAGCGCGCACCGCCGGAAGTTTTCGGGTTCGGCGTGATCACCGATACGTCGTTCTTGACCAGATCGCCCCAGTCCTTGATGCCTTTAGGGTTGCCCTTGCGTACCAGGAAAACGATGGTCGAGGTGTATGGGGTGCTCGCTTCCGGCAAACGCTTCTGCCAGTCAGCCGGCAGAGTCTTGCCGAGCTTGGCGATTTCGTCGATGTCACCGGCCAGCGCCAGGGTCACCACGTCGGCACGCAGGCCATCGATGACCGCCCGGCCTTGCTTGCCCGAACCACCGTGGGACTGCTGGATCTTCACGCTGTCGCCGGCATGGTCCTTCTGCCAGAACTTGACGAATTCGGCGTTGTAATCCTGATACAGCTCACGGGTCGGGTCGTACGACACGTTGAGCAGTTCGTAATCCTTGGCAACCGCGGAACCAGCAAAAAGTGCACTGGCCAGGGCGGCCAAAGCAAAATGACGAATCGACGACATGGTGAAAGCTCCTGGAATTCTTGGGTGTGATGGCTTTTCTTATGGACTTCTGAAATCGCGGTGCCTGTTCAACGATCGCAGCCTTCGGCAGCTCCTACACAATCCCCCGCAGGAGCTGCCGAAGGCTGCGATCTTTTGATCCTCGGCCTCAGCCCGGTTTATTGCCCGGCTGCTGCAAGCGGAATTTTCTTTGCGTTCGATCTGAACCACCTGGGCGTTGTGAACGGTGATCTCCACTGCGCCGAAACGCAGATCGCGCAGGGCGCTCTGGATTTCACGCAGGATGGTTGCTTCGTCCTGGCCGTCAACGCTACGTAGAGATGCGCTCATGGTGCTGCTCCTTCGACTGATAGGTTGCCTGGCAGTGGCGGCACTGCTTGCGGCGTGAAACCAATAGTAGAGAGGCGCGGATATTCTTAAAAATACTATTTAAGAATGTTTATATAACCAGAAGAGATTATTTGATGGGACAAGGGTTTGCGAGGACTTGCCCTTGTAGGAGCGAGCTTGCTCGCGATGGTGGCATGGGCTCCGCGTTCATTCAGGCAGCCCTTGTCATCGTTGACGTCCATCGCGAGCAAGCTCGCTCCTACAAGATCACCGGCGCATGCAACCAATCCAGTTGTTCAGCCGGTACTGGTCGCCCGAACCAGTAGCCCTGTCCCAGATGGCTGCCCTGCTTAAGCAGGAACGCCGCCTGCTCGACCTGCTCGATCCCTTCCGCATGCACCTGCATCCCCATGCTCTGCGCCAGGGCGACGATCACCCGCACGATGGCCGCGTCGTCCTCATCCCATGGCAACCCGGCGACGAAACCCTGATCAATCTTGAGCTTCTGCACTGGCAAGCGCTTGAGCCGCAGCAGCGATGATAACCCGTGCCGAAGTCGTCGATGGCCAGCCTCACTCCCAACTCCCGCAGGCGATGCATCTGCTCCAGCGCAACTTCAGGGTCTTCCATCACAGCGCTTTCAGTGACCTCCAGCTCCAGACAGGCCGGGGCTAACCCGGTTTCGTGCAGCACTTGCACCACTTGCTGGTACAGCTCGCGGCGGGCGAACAGGCGCGAAGAAATATTCACCGCGACAAACGACAACACCACACCGGCCTGCTGCCATTGGCGCATTTGCTGGCAGGCCTGTTGCATCACCCAGGCGTCTATTTCGGCAATCAACCCGGTTCGCTCGGCAACCGGAATGAATTCTGCCGGCGACACCAAACCCCGTTGCGGATGCTCCCAACGCACCAACGCTTCGACGCCGATCAATTGGCTGGTCTGAAGGTCGTGAACCGGCTGGTAATAAACGCGCAATTGCTGCTGGTCCAGGGCATGACGCAATTCGAATGAGGTCTCGACCCGCTGCTGGGCATGCGCGGTCAGTTCTTCGGTATAGAGCGCGTAGCCATTGCGGCCGGTGCTTTTGGCCTTGAACAACGCCGAATCGGCATTTCGCAACAATTGTTCAGCGTTCAAGGCATCGCTGGGGAACACGCTGATACCGATGCTGGTGTTGATAAACAGCTGATGCCCGTCGATCGGGAACGGCTCCTTGAGCCATCAATGATTCGCTGGGCCAGCGCGGCAGACTGCACCAATTGTGGACAGCTTTCGGCCAGCACGGCGAACTCATCGCCGCCCAGTCGCGCCAAGGTAATGCCGGGGCCGAACATGGCCTTCAAGCGCTCCGCGACCGCTTTGAGCAGTTGATCACCGATCGTATGCCCGAGGCTGTCGTTGATCATTTTGAAATGATCCAGGTCGATCATCAGCAGCGCACAACCGCGCTTGTGGGCCTGCGCAGAAGCCAGGGCCTGCTCGGCACGGTCGGTGAACAGCAGGCGGTTGGGCAAGTCAGTCAGCGGATCGTGATGCGCCAGGTGCATCAGTTCGTGTTCGGAGTTCTTGATCGCGCTGATATCGGAAAACACCGCGACGTAATGACTGCGTTGCCCCAAGTCGTCATGAATAACGCGGATGGTTTGCCATTGGGGGTAGATTTCACCGCTCTTGCGACGGTTCCAGATTTCTCCGCTCCATTGGCCCGAACTGCTCAGCGTGGCGAACATGGCCTGGTAAAACGCTGGCGAATGATGCCCGGACTTGAACAGACTGGGTCGTTTTCCCAACACTTCTTCGCACTGGTAACCCGTGATCGCCATGAACGCCCGGTTCACATGCACGATCAGTCCGGCACAATCGGTCACCAGTACGCCTTCGCGGGTGCAATCGAACACGGCCGCCGCCTGACGTAGACGCTCGCGATCTTCGCTGCGCTCGCGCAATTTGGCGCCGATCCCCAGGCAACGCAGCAGACGCGCCCGGGCTATGAAGATAAACCCGGCGCTGAACACCACCCAGGCATAACCGTTGATCAGTTGCCATCGCGATAGCTCGACGGAGCTATCGAAGAACCTGTTCAATAAATAGCCACTAAGCTGCAGCCAAACCAACGAAAGCAACAGGTAAAGCAGCGCTGCGCGCAAGGCATCGCGATAGCTTGCAGACATAAGGCTGTCCATGTCCCTACAAAAAAGCAGGGATTATAGAGTAAAGACACATCCAGCCACTTTTATCTGAAAGGGCGACTGGTTTTCTCTGTGGGCTTGGTGATAATGCAACGGCTGTTTTTTTCTTTATCGAGGGCCCTATAGCCTATGTGGTACGAAGGTTTTCTCGGCTTGTCGCCCTGGTCACTGGTGGCAGTCACCCTGCTGATGACCCACGTGACGATCGTCGGCGTCACGGTCTATCTGCATCGTTATTCGGCCCATCGCTCGCTTGAGCTGAATGCCGGCCTGAAACATTTCTTCCGCTTCTGGCTGTGGCTGACCACGGCGCAGAACACCCGCGAGTGGACTGCCATCCACCGCAAGCATCACGCCAAATGCGAAACCGTCGATGACCCGCATAGCCCGGTCATCAAGGGCTTGTCCACGGTTCTGCGCAAAGGCGCCGAGCTGTACCGTGCCGAAGCGGAAAACGCCGAGACCCTGCGTATCTATGGCAAGAACTGCCCCGACGACTGGATCGAGCGCAATCTCTATAGCCGCTTCCCGCTGCTGGGCGTGGCGATCATGGCCGTCATCGACCTGCTGTTGTTCGGCACCATCGGCATCACCATCTGGGCCATCCAGATGATGTGGATTCCGGTCTGGGCTGCCGGTGTGGTCAATGGCCTGGGCCATGCCGTCGGCTACCGCAACTTCGAGTGCCGCGACGCGGCGACCAATCTGGTGCCTTGGGGCATCCTGATCGGCGGTGAAGAACTGCATAACAACCATCACACCTACCCTAATTCGGCCAAACTGTCGGTCAAGAAGTGGGAATTCGATCTGGGCTGGGCCTGGATTCAAGTGTTCAGCTTCCTGCGCCTGGCCAAGGTTCAGCGCATCGCGCCGATCGCCCACCGTGTCGAAGGCAAGGGCAACCTGGACATGGACACTGCCATGGCCATCCTCAACAACCGCTTCCAGATCATGGCCCAATACCGCAAATTGGTGATCGGCCCGCTGGTCAAGCAAGAGCTGGACAAGGTCGATCACTCGGTCCGACACCAGTTCCGCCGCGCCAAGCGTCTGCTCTCGCGGGAAACCAGCCTGCTGGACGATCGGCACCACGTACGTATCCAGAACATGCTCGAACACAGTCAGGCGCTGAAGGTAATTTACGAAAAACGCCTGGCCCTGCAGCAGATCTGGGTCAAGACCAGCTCAAATGGTCACGACATGCTGGCAGCCATCAAGGATTGGGTACACGAAGCCGAAGCCAGCGGGATTCAATCCTTGCGTGATTTCGCCGATCAGTTGAAAACCTACTCCCTGCGCCCTACCGCCTGACACCGCTGATCGGTGCGCTCTTTTCTGGGGCGCACCTTTCGGAACTTCGCTTCAAATCCCCCCTCTCAAAGACACTTCGCCATCCAGGCGGGCTTCGTTGTGGCCGCTTTCGAACCTCAAGCGGTGTACGCCCTTTGAGATTTGTGAGGAAGGCGACAACGTGCTGCAACACATCGCCGACAGCGGCCGCGCAGCGTTGCGCCGCGGGGATTTGTTCGGCCGCATTGGTGGCGAAGAATTCGCGGCAGTGTTCCCCGGCTGTACGCCGGACATGGCCCTGCAAGCGGCTGAACGCCTGCAACGGGAGATCCAGCGCTTGAGCTTCCATCATGACGGCCAGACATTCGGCATCACCGTCAGCCAGGGGCTGACCAGCCTCACTGGCGAGGATGAAAATATCGAGGGCCTGTTTGCCCGCGCGGATGCGGCGATGTATCAGGCCAAGCGCGAGGGGAAGAACCGGATTGTCACCGGCTGACGAATGAGATCGTTCCCACGCTCCGCGTGGGAATGCATCCTGTGACGCTCTGCGTCACGATTTGCGAAGGGACGCGGAGCGTCCCGGGCGGCATTCCCACGCAGAGCGTGGGAACGATCCAAGCGAGAAGCCTAATTTTTGCGCATTCGCATCAACTCCGGTAATCCGATCTTGAGCAACCGTGCCGTTCGGCTTTTAGCCAGCTCCTCGACGCCCTCATGCTCGGTCAAGCGCGCCAGTTGCGCCGCCATATTCATCACCAGCGCTTCGCGGGAGTAAACCCCGCCACCGAGCTGGTAGGCCGCCGCAATCAGCTGTCGCAACTCCAGCGGCAGACGCCAGCGGGTGCGCAACGCCGAACCGTAGGCCGCGCCGAATTCAGCGAGTGCTTCGCCCACCGCCTCCTGCTCGTCCAGCTCACCACCGGCCTGCTTCCATTCCTGCAAACAACGCAACAACGCAAGGTCGCCGAGTCGATGCAGCATGCCTGCGCAATAGCAGCGTGCCTGATCCAGATCGAGCAAGCGCGCCAAGGTTCGCGCGTATTCCGCGGTGTGCAGCGACAGCTCCCAATATCGCTCGGCATAGTCCGCCAGATACGGATCGCTGAGCCGGGCGCTACGTTTGAGGGCCAGGCCCAGAATCAGATTCATGCTTTGCCCGGTGCCCAGTCGGTGCAGCGCCTGGGACAGGGTTTGCACGGCTGCGCCATGATGCTGGGCCGCACTGTTGGCGGCGGCGATCAGCACGGCGGTGACCTGCGGATCGGTGTGGATCTCGTCTTCCAGTTTCGTCAGATCGAGCCCGTTGGGATTGAGACTGCGCTTGACCGCCACCTGCACGTCGGTCATCAGCGGTGCGCCGTCCGCCAATTCACGTCGTCGCTCCAGATACACCGACAAGGTCATGCCCGGCGCCAGCGATGGCACCTCACACGAGACCTTTTTACCGGCATCGAGCAGCAAATCCTGCAAGCGATGGGTCAGGCTTTCCATGTTCAGGGGTTTGGTCAGGTAGGCGGCAGGCGCGAGCGGCAGGGCTTCGCGCACGCTGGCACTGTCGTTACGGCTGCTCATGAGGATGAAGGGCAGCGGCGGATTGCGTTTGCGCTGACGAACGCTGCGCAACACATTCAGGCCATCGACACCGGGCAACTCCCAGTCGACGATCACCAGATCGTATGGATTAACTGCCAGTAACTCCAGCGCCTGTTGGCCGTCAGCACACAAGTCCAATAGCACGTCGCAGCGTACGTTCAACAGGACTTCCTTGAGCAGATCGCGGGACCATGGGTCGGCCTCGGCGATCAACACGCGTGGAACGGCGGGTAAATTGACGACAGTCATACAGCTCTCCCTGGCAATGCCTGAACATTAACGAATGCTGGCCATCGGATACAGCGACTTGAGTTTTACGGGGCATAAAAAAACCCGCCGAAGCGGGTTTTTTGTCGATCAGGTCACACTTGGTGATCAGAGCTCAGAGAAGCACTCTTCGATGATCGCCAGACCTTTGTCCAGTTGCTCGTCCGGCGAAGTCAGCGGTACTAGAACGCGCAGAACGTTGCCGTAGGTGCCGCAGGACAGCAGGATCAGACCCTTGTCGCGAGCCTTGGCCACAACCGATGCTACAGCAGCAGCGTTCGGCTTGTGGCTGTCGCCGTTTTCGAACAGCTCGACTGCAATCATCGCGCCCAAGGCACGGACTTCACCGATCACCGGGTACTTGGCCTGGATAGCCTTCAGGCCAGTCACCAGACGCTCGCCGACAGCCTTGCAGCGGTCCAGCAGATTTTCTTCTTCGAACACTTCCATCACGGCCAGGGCCGCGGCGCAAGCGATCGGGCTACCGGCATAGGTGCCGCCCAGGCCGCCTGGAGCGATGGCGTCCATGTATTCAGCCTTGCCGCACACACCGGCCAGCGGGAAGCCGCCAGCGATGGATTTGGCGAAAGTGGTCAGGTCGGCAGCAACACCCATCTGTTCCATGGCGAAGAAGGTGCCGGTACGGCCAGCGCCAGTTTGTACTTCGTCAGCGATCAACAGGATGCCGTGCTGGTCGCACAGAGCGCGCAGACGCTTCATGAACTCTTTAGGCGCGACGTAGAAACCACCTTCGCCCTGAACCGGCTCGATGATGATCGCAGCGATATCACGCGGCTCGGCGTCGTTCTTGAAGATGCGCTCGATGCTGGCGATCGAGTCGTCGATGCTCACGCCATGCAGTTCGTTCGGGTACAGCGCGCGGAACACGCCGCCTGGCATCAGGCCCATGCCGGCCGAGTAAGGCACGACTTTACCGGTCAGGCCCAGGGTCATCATGGTGCGACCGTGATAAGCGCCGGTGAACGCGATCACGCCGGCACGGCCAGTGGCGGCACGGGCGATTTTCACGGCGTTTTCTACCGCTTCGGAACCGGTGGTGACCAGCAGGGTTTTCTTCTCGAAATCACCTGGCACCTTGGCGTTGATTTTTTCACACACTTCAACGTACGGCTCGTAGGCCAGTACCTGGAAGCAAGTGTGGGTCAGCTTGTTCAGCTGCTCAGTCACAGCGGCGATGATTTTCGGGTGCACGTGGCCGGTGTTCAGCACGGCGATACCGCCGGCGAAATCGATGAACTCGCGACCTTCAACGTCGGTCACGGTAGCGTTCTTCGCGGACTCGGCGAAGATCGGGTGAATCTGGCCAACACCACGTGGAACAGCAGCGGTACGGCGGGCCATCAAAGAAGCGTTAGTCTTGCTCATTACATTCCTCATTCGCCGCTCATCGGTCGGCGTGGTTCAAGGATTAAGCGGCGGGGAGGAACTGCGACAGCATGCGATGATCGACTGCCACAGCGTTCCCGGCCACACAGAAAATTCCGTTTGAAGCACGCAAAGGGTCAGCGCTCTCGTGCCCTTTGCGTTTAAAGCAATATCCAGCCTTGCCCATGCCTTCGAGCTTAGATGCCCAGGCAGAGGTATTTGATTTCCAGGTAATCTTCGATGCCGTACTTGGAGCCTTCACGGCCCAGGCCCGAGGCCTTGATGCCGCCGAACGGCGCGACTTCGTTGGAGATCAACCCGGTGTTGACGCCGACCATGCCGTATTCCAGGGCTTCAGCCACACGGAACACACGACCCAGGTCGCGAGCATAGAAGTACGAGGCCAGACCGAACTCGGTGTCGTTGGACATCGCGATCACTTCGGCTTCGTCTTTGAAGCGGAACAGCGGCGCCAATGGACCGAAGGTTTCTTCCTTGGCCACGGCAGCGTTCTTTGGCACGTTGGTCAGGATGGTTGGCTCGAAGAAGTTGCCTTCGATGGACTTGCCGCCGGCCAGCACGGTGGCGCCTTTGGAAACGGCGTCAGCGATGTGTTCCTGAACCTTGGCTACGGCTTTTTCGTCGATCAGCGGGCCAGTGGTGGTGCCTTCTTCCAGACCGTTACCGATTTTGAGCTTGGCCACGGCCACTTTCAGCTTCTCGGCGAACGCGTCGTAGACCGAATCCTGAATGTACAGACGGTTGGCGCAGACGCAGGTCTGACCGTTGTTGCGGTACTTGGAAATGATTGCGCCTTCGACGGCCTTATCCAGGTCCGCGTCGTCGAACACGATGAACGGAGCGTTGCCACCCAGTTCCAGGGACACTTTCTTGATGTCCTTGGCGCATTCGGCCATCAGTTGACGACCGATTTCGGTCGAACCGGTGAAGGACAGTTTGCGCACGATCGGGTTGCTGGTCAGCTCGCTGCCGATGTCGCCGGCGCTGCCGGAAACAACGCTGAACACACCGGCAGGAATACCGGCACGCTGGGCCAATTCAGCCAGGGCGAAAGCGGAGAACGGGGTTTGCGAAGCAGGCTTGAGCACCATGGTGCAACCGGCGGCCAGTGCCGGGCCGGCTTTACGGGTGATCATCGCGGCCGGGAAGTTCCACGGGGTGATGGCAGCGGTCACGCCGATTGGCTGCTTGATTACGATCAGGCGCTTGTCTGGCTGGTGGCCCGGAATCACGTCGCCGTAGATGCGCTTGGCTTCTTCAGCGAACCACTCGATAAAGGAAGCGGCGTAAACGATCTCGCCCTTGGCTTCGGCCAGTGGCTTGCCCTGTTCCAGGGTCATCAGGCGAGCGAGGTCGTCCTGGTTTTCGATGATCAGTTCGAACCAGCGACGCAGCTTGTTCGCGCGGTCCTTGGCGGTCAGTGCACGCCAGGCTGGCAGCGCTTTGTCAGCAGCTTCAATTGCACGGCGGGTTTCGGCAGCGCCCATCTTCGGCACGGTACCCAGAATTTCGCCCGTTGCCGGGTTGTTGACCTTGATCGTCTGACCATTGTCCGCATCAACCCAAGCGCCATCGATGAAGGCTTGCTGGCGGAACAACTGGGTGTCTTTAAGCTGCATGTCGGCTTTCCTTAACAGCACCGCGCACGCGCGGAGCAATTTTGTGATTGTAGAAAGGCGCCTCTGAGGCTGCCGTCAGGGAAATCATTCACCGGGCTGAAGCACATAAATAGCGCACGGATTGGACTCGCGCGGTTCAGCACCCAGACAAGAGCGTTTGAAATCTCAAACGAATCCTAGGATCAAAGGGGGTAAAGGACAATAGGGCGTTCGAAAAAAAGAACGAAAACGCCGCATTTGCCTATTTTTTCTGATCAACGTAGCAAACGCAGGTTACGCTTATAAAAACCGCAGACGATTCAGCAGCATGGACGCCCGCCATGCATATGAGTATCATGGCGCCCGCTTGCACCAGTAGCTCAGCTGGATAGAGTACTGCCCTCCGAAGGCAGGGGTCGTGGGTTCGAATCCCGCCTGGTGCACCATATGTAGAAACGAGAAAGCCTCAGGCCCGTTGGGTCTGGGGCTTTTTTGTGCGTTTCATCAAAGATCTTGAAGGGATGGCCCTCAGTGTGAAGTGATTGGCCCTTCAGTTGTTCGGTTTATCCGAACAACTGCCACTAACAAAAAACCGCCAAAGCGGTTTTTGTCATTCCGTCGTCCAATCAAACTCGTCGTACTCATCATCCTCGTCGTCCTCGAACTCTTCCTCTTCAAGAACGTCCTCTACCTCAGCATCACCCTCTTCCGCCTGATTCAGCAGAAAATCCTTACGACTCTCGGTAATCGCGCGCCGAAGTTCTTCGCCCTTTTCCGGGCAGTTGAGCATTTGGGCGATGCGGTCGATTTTTTTTGCCACGGTTTCCTCCAACCCCATCGGCGATGGCTTGATAGTGCGCGCTTTCGGGCGCGGATGCCAAATCGCCGGGGGTTGTGCGGGTCAGTTTTTTTGCAGTGTCTTGAGTCGGGTGGTGAGGTTTTCGTTGGGGAAGCGTTTTTGTAGGTCTGCCAGCAGTTTGTCTGCCGCTTGAGCCTGCCCGGTGAGGGTATGGCCGGCAACAACCCGGCGGCGAAACCCTGGGCGGCCGGGCAGAGGAAATGCAGGGGAGGGGACTGCAGTGGAAGGAGCATGGGGCTGACCTCAGGAGGAAATTGATCCATTCATCCTCTGAGACGGACAGCCCACGCGGTTCGGGTTAAACCATGCTGAAAATCTTCAGCGGTGATAGCGCCGCACCACGCTGCTGTTTTTCAACACATGACCTTTGATTTTTTCCAGAAACTGCGCACGGGTCAGGCCGGCGGGCAAGGCGTCCGGGGCCAGGTCCAGGGCGTAGAGCTGGATGATGTAATGGTGCGCACTGTCGTCTACCGGTGGGCAAGGGCCGACGTAGGTCATAGTGCCTTTGCTGTTCGTGCCACCCACGCCTTCAAGCGCGGATTTGGCGCCGACACCGGCCGGAATCTGGCGGGTGGTGGCCTTGATGCCGTAATGAATCCAATGATCGACGCCCTGCCCTTTCTGGCCATCCGGGTCGTGCATGACGATGGCGTAGCTGAGCGTGCCTGCCGGGCCGGCGTTCCAGCTCAGCGCCGGCGAAAGATTGTGCCCGCCGCACCCCTGGGCATCGCTGGCGGCGGCCGAGGTGAACAAACGGTCATCCGATACACCTGGGATGTTCAGGGTGAAACGCTCCTGGGCCGCCTGCGCCGGAAATTGCACGCAAAGGGCGACTGCTACGGCCGCCAGCCAAGGGTTCAAAGAGGTCAATCGGGTCATACCGGAGCACCTTAAGCGCGTGGGGCCGTCGTCGGCGTGCAAACTATAGCTGGACCGTTCGCGCCGTGGCAGTGGGATTTGGCTGAACCTCAAGAATAGGGCCAAACTCTTAAATGAAACGCCTGTCTGGAGAGCGATCATGACCCTGCATCGCGTCGCCCGTTTCGCCGATGTCACCGAAAACCGCGGCCTGGAAGTTCGGATCGACGACAGCAAAATTCTCCTGCTGAAAGTCGGCGATCAATTGCGCGCCTATCAAGGCGAATGCCCTCACGCCGGGGCGCCGCTGGTCGAAGGCGCGCTGTGCAATGGGCGCCTGACTTGCCCGTGGCACAAGGCTCAGTTTCGTATCGAGGACGGCGGGCTGTGCGAACCACCGGCCCTCGACAGCCTCAAGCGCTACTCGCTCGAAGTGCGCGACGGGGAGGTCTGGGTTGGCGATCAACCGCTGCCGGATGCCCACACCCCCCGGCCGATGATGAGCGCACCTTTGTGATTGTCGGTGGCGGTGCCGCAGGCACGGCGGCGGCTGCAGCGCTGCGGGAAAGAGGTTTCGGTGGTCGGGTGCTGTTGATCGACCGCGAAACCGATGCTGGTTACGACCGTACGGTATTGAGCAAATTCGTGATTGCCGGGGAAATGCCACCGGAGGAAGTCCCGTCGCTGCGCGATGAAGCGTTCTACCGCGAGCAACGTATTGAACGAATCAATGCCGAAGTGACGAGTCTTGACGCCGCAAGCAAAACCCTGCGCCTGGCCGATGGCCAATCACTGCCCTATGACGCCGCGCTGCTGGCAACGGGCGGCACGCCAAAACCACTGCGGTTGCCGGGCGCCGACCTGCCGCAAGTGTTTGTTTTACGCTCAAAAAATCATGCACAGCAGATTCTCGACAACGCCAAACCCGGTCAGCGGGCGGTAATCATCGGCGACAGCTTTATCGCCATGGAATCCGCTTCATCCCTGCGCCAGTATGGCCTCGACGTCACCGTCCTGGCCCATCAACCGGTGCCTTTCGCCAGGCAGTTCGGCGAAACCGTCGGCAAGGCCATCCTTGCCCTGCATGAAGCCAATGGCGTGGTATTTCAAACACAAGGCGAAGCCACGCAGATCGAAGGAACGATCAAGGTCGAAGCAGTCCTCCTCGACAATGGCCAACGATTACCGGCGGATCTGGTGCTGGTCGGCATTGGCGTAAGTCCGGCGACCGGGCCGTTTGCCGATCTGCTTCAGGAAAAAGACCACTCGTTGCGCGTCGATGGCGGCATGCGCGTGACCGACGGGCTTTGGGCGGCCGGTGATATCGCTACCTTCCCGCTCAGCGGCCGACCTTTGCGCATCGAACACTGGCGCCTGGCCCAACAACAGGCGCGGATTGCCGCAGCGAACATGCTCGGTGGCGATGAACATTACCTCGATGTGCCGTATTTCTGGACTTGGCACTTCGGCAAAAACTACGACTACCTCGGCCACGCCGAGGCTTGGGACGAAGTCGAATTCAAGGGTGACCCTTTCAATCCGCCTTTTATCGGGCTGTTCGGCAAAAACGGCGTGGTGACGGCGGCCGTGGCCTGTGAAGAAGAGAGAACGATGGCGATGCTTGCTGAACGGATGAAACAGCCGCTGTCGGTGGATGAAGCGTGGCGGCTGATCCGTGAATGAAATGCAAACCTCTGTAGGAGCGAGCACGCTCGCGAAAGTTGGCAACGATAACGCGGGGGGACTGAATGCCCGCGCTGTCTGGGCGTTTTTCGCGAGCAGGCTCGCTCCTACAGGGTGGACGTGGTGTTTTACTGGACCTCGACAGCGCCACCAAACTTGCTCATCAGGAAACCGACAAACTCTTCAACGGTCATTTTCTGGCCGTTGAAATCCACCTGATTGTTGGCGTAGTGAAGTTTGCTGACAACATTGTTGCCATCCAGTTTTGCCAATTGGGAACCGACGGCCATGCTGCTGAACATGTCGGCAGTGGCGCCAGCTTGATCGGCTATCAGCTTGGCGTCGGTCTGGCCGTCGATTTGCGACTGTACGGTGAGTACGTCGACAATCATTGGCTTGGACACTTGCACATTGACGTCCAGCAGTGCGATCAACTGTCTGACCAACTGATCGGCCGGCAGATCGATGGTTTGCGGCTTGGTCAGGTCGAGCACCAGATTGGCGCGGCTTTCGCCGTTGGTGGTGTTGAAAGACAGGTTCTCCAGGGCCACCTGTGGACCGGCAGCGAGCAACATCTCCAGATTGGATTTGAGCTGCGCCTCTTCGGCTTCGGTCAGGTTCAGTTCCGGTGCCGGTTGACCGGCCTCGGCAGCCTCGGCGACGGCCTGCTCGTACGGTTGCAACCTGGTTTGGTAAATCTGCATCAACGCCATGGTGGACGGCATGTCGAGGTTCTTCAGGCTCATGGCCATCTGCGCAGAACCGACAGCTTTGCCATTGAGGGACACTTCGCCAATTTTGTAATCGGCGCGCCCGGAGCCGCTGGTGTCCTTTTCCTCGGTCTGGCTCTTCATTTCGAAATTCTTGAAGCCCAGCACCGACTGTTTCGGGCCGAAGGTGGTTTTGCTGTTACTCAGCTCGAGGTTGTTCTCACCGATGTAATAACCGTAGGGACTTTTGCTCAGGTTACTGGCCAGGGTCAGGCCACTCAATTCGACCTGTACAGGTGCCTGATCTTCGGAAACGGTGGTCAGTTTCAGGCTGTCCATGTAGCCGTCGGCTTTGACCTTCTGCGCCTGGGCACTGGCCGCGACATCGATCTTCAGACCGGAGAATTTCACGCTGGATTTCTCATCCAGAGCTGTTTCCAGCGGCAGCAACTCAAGCGTGCCTTTGGTGGAGTTGTCGTAGCCGATGTTGACCACACCTTTAAGCGGCGAAGCGTCCTTGGTGGCAGCGAACCATTTTTCCGTGAGCGGGGTTTTTTCCAGTTCGTAGTGACTGGTGGCCATGACTGGCAACCACTTCAGCGACACCAGGCGCGAGAACGGCAGCGGGCCATGCTCGATGTGATCGACGAACAGCAACTCGATGGGCGCCTCGCCGAACATTTCCCCTTCGCCCTTGAGGCGATAGTGCGCGGTGCTGCTGAAAACGTGACGCTCCAGTGATACCAGCTCTACCTTCGCCGTGCCCTTGTGCCCGACCAGCGCAGCCTGCAACTGCTGATTGGCGTCCGCCAGGGAGGTATTCAGCACACTTTCGATTTTGGTGCCGGTGTACCAGGCACCGCCTGCGCTGACTACGCCGATGGCGACAACAATTCCCAGAAGCACGCCTGCTGATTTATTCATGAATGACCCGTTCAATGTCCGTTGTCGAAGATGTGGTCGTCTTCCCTGAACCCATGACGGGTTGCGGTCACGACTGCGCTTGAAGTGGGGTGCAGATTAGCATCAGGCACGCGGGGCGGCCCAATGATTAAAGGTGAAAGAGTGTCTAGGGGGTCGTATTAGGCGTTGGAGTTTCGGCGTTCATTAAGTCGCCTTCGCGGGCAAGCCTCGCTCCTACAGCGATGGCGTCAGTTCAGGCAACGTCGAATCAGGAATACTGAACCTCGATTTCATCCAATTGATGATCAAAGGTTTTGAGCCGCGCGGTCCAGGTGTACACCAGCACTTCAAAATCCCGATTGATCACCGCCCCGCCCGTCACTTCCCCACGCGGGTCGCAGAAATCCAATTGGTAGCGCTCGCGGGCCATGGCGGTGGCGACGTCGGCCAGTTCCCGGGCGTTGCTGAGCCAGTGCCAACCGTCGTCCGCCACTTGCTTGTCCAGCTCCAGGCATTGCTTCTTCAAGGTTTCGAGGCTTTTTTCCAGCGGCGTGCCGGTGAGTTCACCCATGACCTCCTGGAACGTGCGGCCCGGCTGCCAGTAACTGCCCCAGAAGTACCGGTCGAACACCGTTTCGACACGGCGCAGCGCCACCTTGGTGTCCCAGATCAACACCAGGGTCTTGCCTTGTTCGAGTTGTCTTTTTTTGATCCGCTGAGTCTGGACCGATGCCCAGGCCACCACCGCGATGGACATCGCGGCAATCAGCGCGACGGCACTGTCGAGGAACACCAGTGCCTTGTCGATCTGATGGGCCAGCATAATGCCGTAGAAGTAGGTCGCCGTAAGCAGCACTAACGCCACGACGGCGCACCAGAAGCCGAGAGCATAAGGGTTTTTCATTCTTGGTTTCCCCATGACCTGCGCAAGCTTTGTGCGAAGCAAGGACGTTTTTTCACAAACGCCCCTTCAACACTTCAAAGCATAGCAACGGCCTCAGGGTTTGCCGGAGTTCGACGCTTGCGTTCGTCCGCTTTCCCAACCGCCGCCCAATGCCAGGAACAGATTGATCTGACCAGCGGCTACCTGAGTATTGGCAGCGGCCAGTTGCGCGCGGACATCGGTGTAGGTTCGGGTTGCTTGCAAGTCGGCGAGGAACGAGGCGCGACCGGCCTGGAAGAAACGGTGAGTCTGGTCGGCCGCCAGCTTCGCCGACTGCTCGGCATCCGCCAGGGCATCACGGCGTTGCAGCAGGGCGGAATACTGAGCCAGGGACGTCTGGGTTTCGCGGATCGCGTTGAGCACTACGCCATCGAACTGCGCCAGAGCGCCTTGAGTAACGGCTTCTGCCTCGCGGATTCGTGCACGGGCGCCGTTGGTCGGCACAGTCCAGGTCAGCGAGGGTCCGAAGCCCCAGCGGTTGGTGGACGGCTCGCCGAGGTTCTCCAGAATACCCACGGTACCAACCGTCGCACCGATGCTGACGTCCGGGTACAACTGAGCAGTGGCGATGCCAATCGTGGCGGTCGCAGCCGCCAGTCGACGCTCGGCTTGCCTGACGTCGGGACGACGCTTGAGCAACGATGCGCCGTCGCCCACCGGTATCAATTGGGCGATTTTCGGCAGCTCGGCACACGTGGCGGTGCCGGCCGGCAATTGATCCACAGGTTTGGCCAGCAACATCGATAAACGGAATAAACCGGCCTGACGCTCCGCCTCATACCGTGGCATATCGGCGCGCAGGGATTTGAATTGGGTTTGCGAACGGGTGACCTGGGTTTCATCGCCACGCCCGGCGTCGCGCAAACGCTGGATCAGCGTGGTGCTCTGGGCTTGCAGATCAAGGGAATGCTGGGCGATTTCCCGTTCTTCGTTGGCCGCGCACACTTGGGTGTAAGCGCGCACCACATCGGCCACCAGGGTGATGCGTGCGGTATCGGCGGCGGCTTGCGTCGCATCGGCATTGGCCTTGGCCGCTTCGATGCCGCGCTGCAACTTGCCGAACAGGTCGAATTGGTACGAAGCGCTGATGCCAATATCACCGACGTTAGCCACCGGCACTTTCTCCGGCAGCAGGAACGCTTCACCAGATTCCTGCAAACGCTGGGCGCCCATCTTCACGCCGCCGCTCCAGCCACCCGCCGCCTCAGCCTCGTCGACCTGGGCGCGGGACCGCTGCAGGTTGGCCGCGGCCACGCGCAAATCGGTATTGGACGCCATGGCCTGCTGGATCATCTGGTCAAGTCGCGGATCCCGATACAGGCGCCACCAATCGGCAGGCACCGGATCCGAGACCACCGGTTTGCCATCGATCGCCAGTTCGCCCTGCAAGTCTTCGCGGTGGATGGCTGCCTCGTCCGGCAAGTGATAGTCCGGCCCGACCGCCTGACACGCCGACAGCAGCAAGCCCAAACCGGCGACCGCCAACCCCGAGGCCTTGTTCATTGCGCTGGCTCCCGACTTTGATCGTCAATGATCGACACTGTGGCGGTACGCCCGGCGATCATGCGGAAATCCGCCGGCACGTCATCGAAGGCGATCCGCACCGGAATCCGCTGGGCCAGCCGCACCCAACTGAACGCCGGGTTGACGTTGGGCAACAAGTTGTTGCCGCTGGTGCGATCGCGGTCTTCGATACCGGCGACGATGCTTTCTACATGGCCACGCAGGCGCGCACGGTCGCCGACTACCCGGATGTCGACGCCTTGGCCGACATGAATGCCGTCCAGTTTGGTCTCTTCGAAATAGCCGTCGATATGGAAGGAGTTACTGTCGACCACCGACAACACCGGTCGCCCGGCGCTGACGAACTCCTGAGTACGCGGCGCGCGGTCGTTGACGTAACCGTCCACGGGGCTGCGGATCACCGAGCGGTCGAGGTTGAGCTGAGCGCTGTCGACGGCGACCTGGGCTTCCATCATCGCCACTTGGGCACGGGCCACCTTGGATTGGCTTTCTTCCAGTTGCTCGCCGGGCACCAGATTGCCCAAGCCCTTATTGCGCTTGGCTTCGCGCTGGGCTTGGGCGAGGGTTTCTTCGCGATCGGCCACCGCGGCCTTCGCCTGGCGCAACGCCAGTTTGAAACGATCCTGGTCGATGCTGAACAGCACCTGGCCGCGTTTGACCAACTGGTTGTCGCGCACTTCTACCTGCTGGATCAGCCCGGACACGTCCGGCGCGATCTGCACGATGTCGGCGCGAATGTGCCCGTCGCGGGTCCAGGGGGCGAACATGTAATACATCACCATGCGCCAGACCACGACAACGGCGAAGGCCACGATCAACAGGGTCAGGACCACGCGGCCGATGGTCAATAGAGGTTTTTTCATGTCATCAGGTATCGACTGAGTGAGTCCACGACGCCAAGCAACAAGGCGTAGAGAGCCACGTTAAACAATGCCCGGTGCCAGACCAGACGGTAAAAGTGCAGGCGCGTCAGCACCCCGTGCACCAGCAGGTACAACACATACGTAATACCCATCAGCACCAGCAGCGTGGGCAGGAACACCCCGCTGATATCCAGATCACCGATCATAAAGGCGCTCCATCAATGCCATGGGGAAGCGGTTCTTCGGGTTCGGCAGAGCCGACAAATTCAACACCGGGCAACAACGCCAGGCGCAGGCCACTCAAGGCGTGCAACAGATGCAGCCGGGTTTCATCATCGCCTTCGCCACCGAGGGCGCGGCGGGTGCGGTCGAGGGTCATCAATAATGGGCTCGGAGCCGGCAATCGTTCACCGGCCTTGAGGCAAGCCTTGAAGTATTCGCCGACCTCGCTCACCACTTGGCGTAACAACGCCTGCGATACGCCGTGAACCCGTGGCGTATAGGCGAGCAGGTCCAGCAGATTCAGGGCCACGCGGACTTCGCGCAGGGCGATGCCGGTGTCCTGGCCGGTCATGGCCAGACGCGGCAAATGCTGCATCAGGCGATCCAGTATCTGCACACCAAGGTGCCGGTGCTCGGCCAACGTGGCCGGTTCGGTCAGGCTGACGATGTCGCGCCAACTGAAACGGGTCAGGCGCTTGGCCGCCAGTTCGGCGCCGAAGGGTCGGGCAATCAGGGTCCAGACGAACGCAAACAGCAAACCGACGGGGCCGGCGAGGTTGGAGTTGGCGAAGCTGAGGAAGTCCGCGTCGTAGGCACCTTGAATACTGATGAAGGACGACGTGTTGACCAGGGTCAGCAGCATGCCCAGATAAAACTGCGGCTTGACGGTCAGGGTGCCGACGACAATGAACGGCACGGCGAACGCCAGCACCAGCATCGGGAAATCATGCAGATTGGGCAGCACCAGAAACAGGTAAAGGCTGGCGAACAACACCGACATCGCGGTCCAGAAAAAGAACCTGTAGATCTGCGGCGCCGGGTCGTCCATCGACGCGAAAAAGCTGCACGACACTGCAGCCAGAATCACTGCGGCACCGCCGTCGGTCCAGCCCAGCAGAATCCACAGTACCGACGCGACAATGATCGCGGTAATGGTGGACGCCGCCGAATAGAGCATTAGGCCATGGTCCAGAAACGGTGTCAGCCGACCCAGGCGCCAGTGCCGATACACCGCGCGCCAACTGTCCTGGTTTTCACACTGGATGGCGATTTGCAGGCTGCGGCAGTCTTGCCACAGATCGATCCATTCGCCGAGACGATAAATGGCGTTGGAAAACAGCAGTTGCTTGCGATCGTCCAGCGCTTCGGGGCTGGGTTGCAGAGCTTCGAGCTGGTCTCTTAATGCTCGCCATCGGTCAATGTTGGCATCCTTATGCTGGAGCCATTCGGTAGTGGCGCCAAGCAGCGGCGCGAACTTGTCCACCAACTCGGGCGTGCGCCGTTCCAGCGCGTAAAGCGCATCGTCGAGAGCATCGATGACCGGCAGCAGGTGGATCATCCGCCCACGCAGTTCCTTGGTGTTGCGCACCGTTTGCGGCCGCGCGCCTTCGTGGGGCAACTGGCCGATCATCAGTTCCAGGCTGTTGAAGGTCGTCACCATCGACATGCGTAATGCGCTGACTTCGTCTGGCTGCACGTTGCGACCTAGAAAACGCAGGCTGTAGTTCGAGGCATCGGTAAACCATTTGCTCACCGAGTCGTTGAACACTGGCGCCAGCCGCCTCGGCCAGAACATCGCGCCGACCACCGCCGCGACGGCGATGCCGAGGAAAATCTCTTCAGTGCGCGCCTCGGCGACATCCCACACCGCCAACGGGTTATCCACCACTGGAAGGGCGATCAGCGGCAAGGTGTAACCGGCGAGCATCAGGGCGTAGTTGTTGGCGGTGCGCAGGTGCAAGGACAGGAACAGCAGCGTTCCGGTCCACAAGGCAATGACCAGCACCAGCACATAGGGGCTCTGGACAAACATCGGCACGAAAAAAACCGCGGCAGCGGCGCCAAGAAAGGTGCCGACCGCGCGGTATAGAGCCTTGGAACTGGTAGGGCCGAGAAACGGATTGGAAACGATGTACACCGTGGCCATCGCCCAGTACGGACGCGGCATTTGCATGAGCAGGGCGATGTACAGCGCGATCATCGAGGCCGCGAAGGTGCGCACCCCGTAAAACCAGTCCCGCGCCGGGGGCATGCCGGTAAAGAAACCTTTCAAGAGTTGCTCACCGGGAATTGACTGGCCGATTCGAAGGCCTTCAAAACACGCAGCGCGGCTTCCAGATCATGCTGGTCGATGCCTTCGAGCACTTCATTGCGCAAACGCACCAGTTCAACTTCGACTTTTTGCACCAGCGTCCGACCGGTGTCGGTCAGGCTCAGGCATTTGGCGCGACGGTCGTGGGCGTCTTCGGTCCGGCATACATGGCCGGCATGACACAACTGATCCAGCAAACGCACCAGCGACGGGCTCTCCATCCCCGACGCCTGCGCCACCGCCACCTGCCGCACACCATCGCCCAAGCGCCCGATCATCAACAACGGGACGGCGCAGGCTTCGGAAATTCCATAGTTGACCAGCGTGGTCTGGCAGATTTTGCGCCAATGCCGGGCGGCCACCACCATGGAGCTGCTGATGTTCATCTGGAGAGCGTCGAGATTATTCGGCACGAGGAAATGCACACACTGTTAGTTTGCTAACTATCAATATCGCATTGGAGGGGATTTTTCGTCAAGTTTTGAAACAAATCTTCTGCCTCTCTGTAGGAGCGAGCCTGCTCGCGATGGTCGTTAACGATTACGCGTGCTTGCTGGTTATCCGCGGTGTACTTGAATCCATCGCGAGCGAGCTCGCTCCTACAGAAGATCACATACGTTTAATTGAACGGCATTTCGCGACTACCCTCCCCGCCCCTTCCTCAACATCACATCCAGCTGATCGACCACCTCCGCCCAATCGGCGTCATCGAGAATTTCATTGCGCAACAGATCCGCCTGGCTCGGGCTCCAGAAAAATGCGTCCGCCAGATGCAGTTCCGGTTTGAGCGGTGAATGGGTGGCGATGAATTTGTCGATGTTTTCGGCGTCGTCGGGCAGGCCGAGTTGTTTGAACAGGGATGGGAGGCTGTGGGTTGGGTTTTCCATGTCTGGCTCCTTTTTCGATGTGAGGTAGCTTCGCAGTCATTCGCGGGCAAGCCTCGCTCCTACAGGGTTCGTGTCGTTGCGCAATCAGGTGAACGACACGAACCCTGTAGGAGCGAGGCTTGCCCGCGAAGACCGCAGTGAATACGCCGCAAATCTAATCACTCAACTCCCGCACCTCAGCATGCGGCACCATTTTCAGAAAATCCGGCACGTTCATGTGCAGCAGATTGGTGTGATTGCCGGCTTCCAGGTAAATGTCTTTCTGCCGGGTCAGCAGCGGGTCGATGACCACGTCCAGCCCATAGGCCTCGCCCAGCGCTGGCACCGCACCGCGTTCGCAATCCTCAAACAGGTGCGGCAAATTGCTTTCCCGGGAGACCTGCCATTCACCGCTGCTGCGCACTTTGCTCAGGTCCAGGTGCCGGCTGGCGGGCAGCAGAGCCATCAGGTAGTGCCCGTGGTGGTCGTCGAGGATGACCGATTTAGCCACCCGTTCGGCAGGAATGCCCGCGACTCGCGCCGTTTCGAGGCTGCTGGCCGAGTGGGGGTGGGTCAGGATGTCGTAGTCGCATTGAGCCTTGTCCAGGCTTCGTTGCACGGTTCTTGCCATACGCATGATGCACCTCGGTGTCCGCAAAAACGCCTCGCGGACAATGGTTAACATTTTTGTACGTAGTGAAAGTCTAGGCCCGCCGGGGCAATCCGGCGGGAAATCCGCCCATCGGGCACGTCGACAAGTGAGCAAAATTCATACAAGCAGCGACTCAACTAAACTGTATACAGAACCACCAGCGACTCTCCCGGAGGGTCACGTGAACATGCGTTGTTTTGCCATTGCTTTGCTGTTGGCGTCGAGCGGCTCCACCTTCGCCGCAGACACTGTCGGACTGCCCGCACCCGACCCCGTCGGGATGTGGCTGATCACCTTCGGCATCGCCTTTCTGATCGCCGAAGCAGCCCTGCCCAACTACGGCGTGATCGGCCTGGGCGGGATTGTGATGTTCGTGATTGGCGCGGTGATCCTGACCAATGCCCAAATGCCCGTACCGTTGATGATCGGCCTGGGACTGATCAGCGCGCTGCTGCTGATTTTCCTGCTGATCCGCGCCCTGAAAACCCGACCGCGCCATACCGTCAGCGGCGATGCCGGACTGGTGGGCAGCGTGACGCCGGTGTTGTCGTTGCAGGCCGGTGACGCTTGTCATGGCTGGGTACATTTGCAGGGCGAACGCTGGCAAGTGTCGAGCGCCAAGCCGTTGCAGATCGGGCAACGGGTCCAGGTGGTAGCACGCAAGGGATTAATGCTGGAAGTGGCCGCGACTGACGCGGTACCGATTGGAGAATAGTCATGGGCTTGCAGCTGGGTTTTGTCGCGCTCCTGTTGTTGTTGATCGCATTGGCAGGGGCAACCTTCCGCATCCTGCGCGAGTACGAGCGTGGGGTGGTATTCCAGCTCGGACGCTTCTGGCAGGTCAAAGGCCCGGGCCTGATCCTGTTGATTCCGGTGGTCCAGCAAATGGTTCGCGTCGACTTGCGGACAATCGTACTCGACGTCCCGCCGCAAGACGTGATCACCCGCGACAACGTCTCGGTCAAGGTCAACGCGGTGCTGTACTTCCGCGTCCTCGATCCGCAGAAGGCAATCATCCAGGTCGAAGACTTTCTCATGGCCACCAGCCAATTGGCGCAAACCACCTTGCGCGCGGTGCTCGGTAAACACGAACTCGACGAGCTGCTGGCCGAACGCGAACGGCTGAACATCGACATCCAGCAAGTGCTCGACGCCCAGACCGACGCCTGGGTATCAAGGTGGCCAACGTCGAGATCAAGCACGTTGACCTCAATGAATCGATGATCCGCGCCATCGCCAAACAAGCCGAAGCGGAGCGCGAACGTCGGGCCAAGGTGATCCATGCCGAAGGCGAATTGCAGGCCTCGGAAAAACTCATGCAAGCTGCCGAGATGCTTGGTCGCCAGCCCGGTGCCATGCAGTTGCGTTACATGCAGACGCTGAGTTCGATTGCCGGTGACAAGAGCTCGACCATCGTCTTTCCGTTGCCGATCGAATTGCTCAAGGGCATGGCGGATCTGTCCGCGAAACCTTAAATACTAATTGTAGGAGCGAGCTTGCTCGCGATGGTCGTTAACGATTACGCGTGTTTACTGGCTAAACGCGGCGCTCTTGAGTCCATCGCGAGCAAGCTCGCTCCTACAGTTTCGTTCAATCGTTGCCCATGATGAACAACCGCGCCCGGTTATTACCCGCCACGGTCTCGCTGACTTTCTTCCAGCCACCGGGCAGCGGGGCGAACTCGTCCGGTTGATCGGCCGTGCTGATCAACCACACGCGTCCTGTTCCTCTGGGCAACTGACTGAGATGGTCGAGGTAAATCCTGTCCGCATCGCCATTGACCAGCGTTCCGAAACCGTAAGCGTTCGGGCGACTGGTACTACCGTTGGCCAAGGGCGGGGTGTAGAGCTGAGGAGCTGCATCGGTGCGGTTGTAGTAGACATAAGGCATGTACCAGAGTAGGTCGCTGATGACGATCCGGTCACCGGCCATGTAATGCTGATTGACGAACTCAACCATCACGCTGGTCTGGTCATTCACATCGACCGTGGCATTGGTTTTCAACCCGACCAGTTCGGTGCCGACAAACAGTGCCAACAACGCGATCGCCCATACGCGAAAACCATTGAGCAAGCGGTCGATGACCAGCGCCATGATCAGTGGCAGGCCCAGTGCAAAGGCGTTCAGATAACGCTCGATGAACACCGGCGAAATGAACGACACCCCGTAAACCAGCAACAGCGGCAGCAGGATGTAGAGCGCCAGCAAGACACTCCAGCGATAGCGGCTGCGATCACGCAGAACCGTCATCACGATCACTGCCAGCAACAGCACCGGCAGCGCGCCAAACAGCAACCAGGGCAAGTCATCCCCATCGTCCTGAATCAGAAAATCCCACACCATCGACGGCAATGAGCTGAGCGTGACCGGTAACTCCCAGCCTACATCACCGTTGGCCTTGAGCTGGTCCATGTGCTGGATCAGATCGATCAGGCCGGGAATCCATGGGGCAAACAGCATCACGATAGCCACGTTGGTAAACCACCAGGCCCGGCGGTTGATGTGGTTCAGGGGATGAGTCGGCTGCAGGCGCAGCACCAGCAAATACGTCCAATGGACAACCACGCACAACGCGGTGAAATAGTGGGTGTAAAACCCGGCGGTCATCAGCAGTGCGTAGATCATCAGCGCCTGCGTGTGACGAGGTTGTTTGACCCAATACACCAGTGCAATCGTGGCGCCGAGCAACCACACCCCCAGCCACGAGTACATCCGCACTTCCTGGCTGTAGCGCACAGCTGTTGGCAATAGCGCCAGCATCAGCCCGGCCAGCAATGCGGCACGAGGATTGGCAACCAATCGGACCAGCCACATGCCCAACATGACCACGGCAATACCCGGCAGCGCACTCAAGCTGCGTATCGAAAAATGCCGTCGCCAAACCACTCGATCCAGCCGTGCAGCAGCATGAAATACAGCGGTGGGTGCACGTCATGAGCGGCATGAAACCAAATGTCGGCCATCGAGTAGCGGCTCATCAACAGGCTGGAGCCCTCATCGCCCCAGATGGCCGCAGCGGTCAGGTCGTAAAACCGCGTTAGGGTGGCCAGCACCAGGATAAGCAGCCCGCCGACCCAGGCTTGCGACCACTGTTTTTTACCAGACAATCTCCGGCTCGCGCGCAATTGCTGGTGTTTGACCAACGGCTCTTTGATTTCCACCCCCATGACCACTACTTCACCTGCACTGACGAAACATGTTGCTCACTCTAGGCTACTGCCCATTGCAACGTCGATGCCCAGACCGGCGATCCGATGAAGTGAGCAGTGCCGGCTCAGCGCTGCGCCGTCAGTGGATACACCGCCTGCCATCCGCCACCCAGCGCCTTGTACAACCCGACCGCGGCCAGCGACACGCCGGTCGAACTCTCGACCCATTGCTCCTGGGTCGCCAGCAACGCGCCTTGCACCGTGAGCACGTTGACGAAATCCACCACGCCCTCAACGTATTGCCGTTGGGCGGTTTGCAGAGCGACCTGGTTTTGATGCACGGCTTGGGCGAGGCTATCGCGGCGCAATTGGCTGGCGTTGTAGGCGCTCAGTTGGTCGTCGATTTCATGCCAGGCGCGCAGCACAGTTTGCTGGTAGGCGATGGCCGCTTCCTGTTGCTGGGCTTCGCGCAGGTTCAGCACGCCGTGCAAGCGTCCGCCGTCGAACAACGGCAAACTGAATTGCGGGCCGATACCGAATGCGCGCGAGCCCCAGGAACCGAAATCGCTCAACTGCATGGCTTGCGAGCCGACATTGCCCGACAGGGTAATGCGTGGATAGAAATCCCCTTTGGCCACACCGATGCTCGCGGTCGCGGCATGCAGACGGGCCTCTGCCTGGCGAATGTCCGGGCGGCGCTCGGCCAGTTGCGACGGCAGGCCGATGGCGACCTGACGCGGCGTCTGTGGCACTGGCGCGTCTGTGGATAACTCAGCCGCCAGCGCCTGTGGAGGTTCGCCCATCAACAGGCTCAAGGCGTTGATCAGTTGCGCCTGACGCTGCTCCAGCGCTGGCAGGCGCGATTCGATGGCCGCAACTTGTGCGGCAGCTTCGGCGACGTCCAGATCGGTTGCGACACCATCGGCAAGGCGCAGTTGCGACAGCTTCAGACTGTGGCGAGCGACCTCAAGATTCTGTTCGGTAACGGCCCGGGTGTTTTGCACGCCGCGCAGTTGGATGTAGTCCTGGGCGGTTTCGGCGAGCACCGACAGCAACACGCCACGACGGTCGTTTTCCGCGACTTCCAGGGTGGCGTCGGCGGCTTCGGTTTCGCGGCGCACCCGGCCCCAGAAATCCAGCTCCCAGGACGCGGAGAAACCGGCGTCCCAAAGATTGAACGCAGAATTTCCGTTGTGTCCCGACGGGTCCATCAAGCCTTCACCGCTGTTGCGTTTGCGCGCATAACCGCCGGTGGCTGCGGTCGTCGGGTAGCGGTCGGCGGTGATCACCTGACGCACCGCGCGGCTTTGCTCCAGGCGGCTGCTGGCGAGTTTCAGGTCAAGGTTGTCGGTCAGGGCACGCTGGCTCAGGGCCGAGAGTTTTGGGTCGTTGAACACTTCCCACCAGCGCTCGTTCATTGTCTCGGTGGTGGCCTGGCTGGCGGCTGCTTTTTTGGGTTTTGACCATTCGGTGATTTGTTCAGCTTCGGGCTTCTGGAAGTCCGGGCCTACTGTGCAGGCTGTAAGGCTCATAACCAGCAAGGCACTAAATATGAGTCCGGGCTGATGGCCTCTTCGCGGGCAAGCCCGCTCCCACAGTTGGCCAATGTGACCACAAAATCTGTGAACAACCGATAACCCTGTGGGAGCGGCGGTGCGACGATTCGACTTGCCCGCGATGGCGTCGGAGCAGGCAACGAAAATCCTCATCGCTGCGCAACCTCATGTTCAGCACCTGTGCTCGCCGTATCAATCCTCGCCTCCACCGACATCCCCACCCGCAACTTCTCGGCCAATGGCTGCCCCGGCTCCAGCACAATCTTCACCGGAATGCGCTGCACAACCTTGGTGAAGTTACCGGTCGCGTTGTCCGGCTTGACCGAGGCGAAGGTCACGCCGGTCGCCGGCGCGATGCTCTCGACGCGCCCGTTAAGCGCTGCGCCGTCAAAGGTGTCAACGCGTACCTGCACGTCCTGCCCGGGCAGGACATGGGTCAATTGGGTTTCCTGAAAGTTGGCCACCACATAAGCCTGCGCCAACGGCACCACCGCCAGCAGCTTGCTGCCCGGCGTGACATAGGCGCCAACCCGCACGGCACGCTCGCCGACCATACCGTCCTGCGGCGCGACGATGCGTGTGTAAGACAGCTCGTAGCTGGCCATTTCCAGCTTCGCCTGCGCCCGCTTCAAGCCCCCTTCAGCCCCGTCGCGTTGCGCCGCGAGAATGTCCACCTGCTTGCGTTCCGCCGTCAGCACCGCCGTGACATTGGTCAACCGCGCGCTGGCCTGGTCGATGCGCGTACGCGCTTGTTGCGCGTTCTGCACCGTACCGGCGCCGACCCCGGCGAGATGCTCGTAGCGATTGAGTTCATGTTCGGCGAAGGCCATTTCAGCCTTGGCCGATACCACCGAGGCCTGCGCCTGGGCGATCACTGATGTCTGGCGCTCAAGAGTCGCCTTGGCATTTTGCAGTTGCGCCTGGGCCACAACTGTTTCGGCAGAGGCCGCTTCAGCAGCCGCGCGCAGATCGCGGTCATCGATCAACGCCAGCAACTGCCCAGCCTTGACCTGCTGGTTGTCTTCCACCAGCACTTGCTTGATGAACCCGGCAACGCGCGGCACCACCAGCGTGTAGTCCGCCGAGACATAGGCGTCATTGGTGCTTTGTTGCGTGCGCTGGCCGAACAGGCCGGGCACCAGCAGATAAATCAGCACGCCCACCGCGATCACGACGGCAACGCCCACGGCCACTTTTTGCTTTGAATGAGTCGTCATAAAAACCTTCAGTTTCAGTGGAGCATTCAGGTCGGTGCGCGCGGCGGATAGATCCGCGTCGGCAGCCAGAAAATCAGCAGGATTAGCGCCACGGCGACACCGGCCATGCACAGGTAAAGGTCTGCTGCGGTCAGTACAAAAGCCTGCTCATGCAGCCGATGGGCAAGACCGGCGCTATCGGAATCGGCCAGGGGCGAATTGCCGAGGCGATCCACCAGCATTGTCGAGTGAAAGTGCAGTCGCACGGTGGTCAACGTCTCCAGCACGCCAGTGGCAATCACCGCCGCCAGGCCTTTCACGGTGTTGAACCAGGACGACGCGAACGGCCCGTCCATCGGGTTGATGCTGCCGGTCGCGAGCATCAATAACGGCAGCACCGCCATGGGCTGGCCGAAAATCTGCAGCAGTTGCAGCACATAGAAGTCATCGCCAATCCATGCCGAAGTCAGCTGCGACCCACCGAGGCACGAAACGGTCAGCATGCTCAGACCGATCCCCAGCACCCAGCGGCAATCGACCCACCGCAGGTTGCACAGCGCCGCCACCAACGGCAGCGCGATCAACTGTGGCAGCGCCGCCAGCAGCGTGACCGGCGCGGTCTGCACCGGGCGGTAACCCTGGACCTGCGCCAGGTAGCTGGACGGAATAATGATCACCGCCAGCAAAATCACCAGCACCCCGGCCAGGGTCAGCAAAGCGAATGACAGGTTGCGGATGCCGAGCATCTGCATCTTGAAAAACGGGATCGGCTGCGACCACTCGTTGATCAGAAACAGCACCAGCAACAGCAACCCGCCAACCAGCAAGCAACTGATCAGGCTCGACTCGAACCAGTCCAGCCGATTGCCCTGCAGAATGCCGATCACCAGCATGCAGATCGCCGGAAAACCCAGTAGCAAACCGCGCCAGTTGAACTGCTTGAAACGCTCCAGCCGCAGCGGGTCCTGGGGGATGCCGTAAGCCACCGCCACCATGGCGATCAGGCAGGGCGCGACGACTTGCCAGAACGTCCATTGCCAGCCGACATGCTCGGTCCACAACCCCGCCAGCGGCGTGCCGAGACCTGGGCCGAAGGTGGCGGTCAGGGCGTAACCGGCCAGGCCGTACAACTTCACATTGGCCGGCAGAAAACGCAGGGCGACGGTCATAAGCATCGGCGGCAATGCGCCACCGGCCAGGCCTTGCAAGGTACGCAGTACGAGCAGGCTTTCGTAGTTCGGCGCCAGCGGACACAACACCCCCAACAGGGTGAACGCGCTGATCGCACAGAGGGTGAAACGCCGCAACGAGAACGTCACCGCACACCACGGCGCGAAGGCCATCGCGGCCACCGAAGTCGCGGTGTAGCTGGCGACCAGCCAGGTGCCTTCGTCGTAGCCGATGGCCAAGGCGCCACGAATATCGGCCAGGGCGACCTTGGTCACCATCTCGTTCAGGCCCGAAACCAGCACCGCCAGCAGCACACCCACCAGGCCAATGATGATTCGCGGACCAAAAATCGGAGGCCCAGCCGCCGCTGGGCTGGCCGCGGCGAGAGGTGCCGTGACCGTGAGTGAAGTCATTGTTGCAAGCTCCGGGAACGAATACCCGAAGCATTTTATGAAGCAGCTGAGCTGACGAAAACTGACTTATCAGCAGGTTATAAGTGCGCTGGACGCAACGATACGAAACCTTGTAGGAGCGAGCTTGCTCGCGATGGTGGGGAACGATAACGCGTGAAAGCAGAAGCCCAGCGGCGCCTTTGGGTTTTTCGCGAGCAAGCTCGCTCCTACAGAGTCATGGTTCAAATCAGGATAGGTTGGGCCGCCAGCCACGTCTCGTCGCAACAGGTTTTGAGTGTTTCGCGCAGCCAGCGGTGGGCTGGGTCATTGTCGAATCGGGGGTGCCAGGCCTGGGTCAGCATGATGGTCGGCAACGGGACCGGCAGGGTGAACGAACGCAACTTCAGCCCCAGGCGACGTACGCTCAGCAGCGTTTCCCTGGGCACCGGCAGAATCAAATCGGAATCGGGCAAGGCGAACATCGCCGCATGAAAACTCGGCGCGATCACCGCCACTCGCCGTTCCAGACCCAGGGCGTTGAGTGCCGTATCGATCGGCCCGCGAGCGATACCGCGCCGGGACATGCTGATATGGGAAAAACCGGCGAAACGTTCGGCGGTGATCTCTTCATCGAGCAACGGATGATTTTCGCGCACCAGGCCGACGAACTGGGTGGAAAACAGGTTCTGCACTTTCACTTCCGGCATCAGCGGCCGGTTGTTGCTGACGCTCAGATCGATACGGCCCTCGCGCAAGGCCTCGTCATCGCCATCGCCCTCCGGAACAAACCGCAACTCGCAATGCGGCGCCTGCCGCTCCATGGTGTCAAACAGCTTGCCCCCGTAGATGCCAATGAAGAAGTCGTTGGCCCGAATGCTGAACCGCCGACGCAAACTGCCCAGGTCCACCACGCGGGCCGAGTGGAACAGTTGCGCGGCTTGCTCCACCAGATCCCGCACTTGATCGCGCAACTCCAGCGCCTTGGGCGTCGGCACCAGACCACGACCTGCGCGCACCAGGATCGGATCGCCGATGGCCTCGCGGATTCGCGTCAGCGTACGGCTCATGGCGGCTGGGCTGAGGTTCATTCGCCGTGCGGCACCCACAACGCTGCCTTCGTCGAGCAGGGCGTCGAGGGCGATGAGAAGGTTCATGTCTGGAAGTTGCATGGCGAGCACTCATTCCTGATCAGGATTGATTCAGGCGCAATGCTAGCAAACATGCCTTAGGTGTGTTGGCAGTTCCGGCCCCTTCGCTGGCAAGCCAGCTCCTACAGGGTTCTTTGTTGAACACAACTCTTCATCCACCGAAGAACCCCTGTAGGAGCTGGCTTGCCAGCGAAAGCGTCCGCACCGTCACCGCCATACTCCGCTTCATGTCCATCATCCGAATCCACACGAACCACTATCAGTTCTGCTAGTACTCAACTTTGGTCGACGCGCGTAAAACTAGGCTGAAACTCACGCCAGCCCATTCGCGAAGGTTTTTCGTATGGCTAAGCCCAATCCTGTTGTTCAACAGAATCCGAATTGGCAGCGTACGGTACTGCTGGCGCCGGACTTCAAAAATTCGGTAATCGCGGAAATCGATGCGGGGAATCCCAATCGTATTGCGTACTCACCTTACGGCCAGCAATCGGCGCAGCTTGAGCTCATGACGCGGTTAGGGTTCAACGGTGAACTGCGCGAGGCGAATACCGAATGGTATTTGTTGGGCAACGGTTACCGGGCTTACAACCCGAGGTTGTTGCGCTTTCACAGCCCGGACAGTTTGAGTCCGTTTGATAGGGGTGGGAGGAATGCGTATGTGTATTGCGGCGGGGAGCCGGTGATGAGTTCGGATCCGACGGGGCATTTCTTTGGATTTATTTCTTGGGGGTTCGGCAAGTTCTCAGACGAGACTGTCAGAAATTTTGTGTTCGGGCATAACATGTTGAAAAGGAGCATGTATGCCGACCAAGAAGAAAACGGCCTCGGAGGCCAAACCCGAGCTTCCTTCGATCCCGAAGGAGCTGATTGATCAGTTCGTCAAAGGTCCAATGAGCGCCGAGGCGATTCAGGACGCCGCGATGGCGTTCAAAAAGGCGCTGATTGAACGAGCCCTTGGCGCCGAACTGGGTCACCACCTTGGCTATCTTCAGGGCGCACAGCGCCCTGAAGAGACGAGTAACCAGCGCAACGGCACAAGCGGCAAGACCGTGTTGACCGACGATGGCCCGCTGCGGCTGGACATCCCGAGGGATCGCGACGGCAGCTTTGCGCCGATCCTGATTCCCAAACACGAGCGTCGTTTTACGGGTTTCGATGACAAGATCATTGCCATGTACGCCCGTGGCATGACCGTTCGCGAGATCCGGGCATTCCTTTCGGAGCAGTACGGGACTGACGTTTCCCATGATTTCATCAGCTCGGTCACCGACGCGGTCTTAGAGGAAGTTGCTGCCTGGCAGCAACGCCCACTTGAGCCGATGTATCCGGTGATTTTCTTCGATGCTCTGCGGGTCAAAATCCGTGAGGAAGGGCTGGTTCGCAACAAGGCCATTTACCTGGCGTTAGGGGTACTGCCAGACGGCACCCGAGATATCTTGGGCATTTGGATTGAGAACACTGAGGGGGCCAAGTTCTGGATGAAGGTCTTCAACGACCTCAAAACCCGAGGCGTCGAAGATGTGCTAATCGCGGTGACCGATGGCCTCAAAGGCATGCCAGAAGCCTTGAGCGCGGTGTATCCGACAGCGACCTTGCAGACCTGCATTGTGCATCTGATCCGCAACAGTCTTGATTACGCCGCCTGGGACAAGCGCCGTGAATTGGCCAAAGCCCTCAAGCCGATTTACCAAGCGCTTAATGTAGAAGCTGCCGAGCAAGCGCTGGACGCATTCGAAACCGGGCCTTGGGGCAAGCAGTACCCCACAGTCGTAGCCGCTTGGAGACGCGCCTGGGATCGAGTCATCCCGTTTTTCGTCTTCCCGCCTGGCATCAGAAAAGTGATCTACACCACCAATGCCATCGAGAGCATCAATGCTCAGCTGCGCAAGATCATCAAGACAAGAGGCCACTT
This sequence comes from Pseudomonas sp. ERMR1:02, assembly GCF_002277815.1. Lineage (GTDB taxonomy): Bacteria > Pseudomonadota > Gammaproteobacteria > Pseudomonadales > Pseudomonadaceae > Aquipseudomonas. Next base: position 37,042 of record NZ_NKJI01000005.1, on the reverse strand, counting down.
CCCGACTGACGATGCGGCAACAAAGCTGATTTGGCTGGCACTGCAAAACATCACTGCCAATTGGGGCAGCGCGGCGCACGACTGGAAGACAGCCATGAATCAATTTGCGATTCTTTATGGAGATCGATTTACCAGGTCAAACTGGTGAAATGAGGGCTTGCCTGACGGCAGGCCGTTACCGGCCCGCACACAAAATATCTGACACTCCCTCTCAGACGGGCTCCGGGCAGCCGTCAGTAAGGCAACCACTTTTGCCACCAGCGCTGTCAGCAATACAGCAAGCACGATCAGCCGCAGTGCATCTCAGGTCGCTGATGTTTTAGGTAGTTCAAAAAAAGCACTGAGCAATGCCCTTCTCGGCGCTGAACCTTTTCCTGGACCTCCACCTCGCAAAACTGCACAAACACCACCCAAACATTACATCGTTACCCAGCCAAATCCATATAACGGACCCAATTCAGTCAGGGCTGAGCAGACTCCGTATGTGTCCATAAGTGGTCTTCGGATTACAGGCACGACGGGACCAACAAAGCGTGTCACAGAGCTTCGAAAGGGAAGTTAATCACCGTCCAAAAATCAGCGCGGTGAGCCCCCCCTCACCGCTGCATCCCCCACCGCTTCACCGTCACCCGCTCCAACGAATCAAACACCAGGTTCTCCACCAGCAACCCAATCAGAATCACCACCGCCAACCCGGCAAACACCTTGTCGGTGTACAGCTCATTACGATTCTGAAAGATGTACCAACCCAACCCACCCTTGCCGCTGGTCGCACCAAACACCAATTCAGCGGCAATCAACGTACGCCAGGCAAACGCCCAGCCGATTTTCAGGCCGGCGAGGATCGACGGTAGCGCCGCGGGGATCAGGATGAACAGCACGAAACGCATGCCCTTGAGGCCATAGTTGCGCCCGGCCATGCGTAGGGTTTCCGAGACGCCGAGGAAACCGGCGTAGGTGTTCAGCGCCAGGGCCCAGAGCACCGAATGCACCAGCACGAAAATCAGGCTGTTCTGCCCCAAACCAAACCACAGCAGTGCCAGCGGCAGTAGCGCGATGGCCGGCAGCGGGTTGAACATTGAGGTCAGGGTACTGAGCAGGTCGCGGCCGAACTGGGTCGACACCGCCAGTGTGGTCAGGCCGAACGCCAGGACGATGCCGATCAGGTAGCCCTTGAGCAACACCACCAGGGAAATCCACACCTTGCCCAGCAACTCGCCGCTGAGCAGACCGTCGTACAGCGCGCTGGCGGTTTGCACAAAGCTCGGCAGCAGCAGGTCATTGTTCTGAATGCGGGCAACCACTTCCCACAGCACCGCGAGCAAAACAAGGATCAGGCTTTTGCGAATCCAGCCCTGTTGCCACAAGCGTTGGCCAAGGGGCAGTTCACGCTCCAGCGGCACGCTGGTGAGTGGCTGCAATACGGTTTCGAATTCTTCACGCGGGGATGATAAATGGCTCATCGGGCCCTCCTCTCAACTGGCTCAATAAGCGATGCGGATGTCGGCGAAATCCAGTTCGCGCTCGGTTTCCGGCGACTGGCCTTCATCGAACAACAACCGATGAATGCGCCGCGCAGACTCCTGAAACGCCACGCCGCCGAGGCTGTGCAAATCGTATTGATGGCTGTGGACTTCCGCCCGCACCCGTCCTGGATGCGGCGACAGCAGTAGGATGCGGTTGCCCACCACCAGCGCTTCTTCGATGGAGTGAGTGACGAACAGCAGCGTGAAGCGCACCTCTTCCCAAAGCAGCAGCAACTCTTCCTGCATCTTGCGTCGGGTCAAGGCATCGAGTGCCGCGAAGGGCTCATCCATCAGGAGGATTTTCGGCTGCATGGCCAACGCCCGCGCAATGGCAACCCGCGCCTTCATGCCGCCGGACAAGGTATGCGGATAAGCATCGGCAAACGCCGCAAGGCCGACCTTCTCCAGGTAGTGCAACGCCCGCTCTTCGGCCTCTTTACGCTTGAGGGTTTTCGAGGCCAGCAGCGGAAACATCACGTTCTGTTTGACGGTCTTCCACGGTGGTAGTTGATCGAATTCCTGGAACACCACAATCCGGTCCGGCCCCGGCGCGTCGACGCGCTGACCTTGCAGACGAATCTCGCCCTCGACGGGCTGGATGAATCCCGCGGCGGCTTTGAGCAAAGTCGACTTGCCGCAACCGGATGGGCCAAGCAGCACAAAGCGGTCCGCTGGATCAATTTCGAAACTGACTTGATGGGTCGCCCGCACCACCCGCTGGGGCGTGCGGTATTCCAGGCTGACGTTATCGACCGACAGCAGCGCTTGGGCTGCTGCGTTCGGTTTGCTGACCGTGTGGCCTTGCAAAGGGGCGTTCATACAGATCAGCTCCCTTGCAGCGGTTTGGCATCCTGGAAGAAGTAATCCTTCCACGAATCCGGTTTGTTCTTGATCGCGCCGACGCGGTAGAGGAACTCGGCCAGCGGGTAAGTATTTTTCGGCGTAACGCTGAATTCGAACTGCGGGTTGTCGATGATTTTCAGCAACGCTGCGCGGTCGATTTTCGCCTTGGTGACGCGGATGTAAGTGTCCGCCGCCGCGCCTTTATCGTTCTGTGCAAATTGCGCCGCTTCGGTCAGGGCTTCGATGAAGGCTTTGTAGGTTTTCGGGTTTTCGTCGCGGAATTTCTCGGTGGCGAACAGCACCGTCGGCGAGTTCGGGCCGAGCAGGTCATAGGTGTTCAGCACCACGTGCACGTTCTTGTTTTCCAGCGCCTGATCCTGGAACGGCGGGTTAGAGAAGTGCCCGGTCAATTCGGTGCCGCCAGCAATCAGCGCCGCCGTGGCATCGGGGTGCGGAACGGCGATGGTGTATTTGTCCAGGCGATTGAATTCCTTGTCGCCCCACTGCTTGGCGGCCGCGTATTGCAGGAATCGCGACTGCACCGACACGCCCACCGCAGGCACGGCGATACGGTCCTTCTCGGTGAAATCGGCAATGGTTTTGACCTTCGGATTATTGCTCACCAGGTAGTAGGGGAAGTTACCCAGAGACGCCACGGCTTTGACGTTCTGCTTGCCGTGGGTACGATCCCAGATGGTCAGCAGCGGGCCGACCCCGGCGCCGGCAATATCGATGGACCCAGAGAGCAGCGCATCATTGACCGCAGCGCCACCGGAGAGCTGGGTCCAGTCGACCTTGATGTCGATGCCTTCCTGCTTGCCGTACTTCTCGATCAGGTTCTGATCGCGCACCACGTTGAGCAGCAAATAGACGATACCAAACTGTTCGGCGATGCGGATTTCACCTTCGGCGTGGGCCACGGTCGGCGCCACCAGGCTGCCGGCGATCAGGCTGAAACCCAGGCCGATGGCCGCGGCCAGCGGTGCAAAAGGAAGACGTTTGGACATGATCAAATCTCCGGCAAATCAGAAAGGCGCGTCGCCCTGGATGGTGGTGCGATACAACTTGCGGCGCAGGTAACTCGGGCATCCGGCGGCAAGGTGGATCAGCGAACGGTTGTCCCAGAACACCAGATCATGGGGTTGCCACTGATGGCGGTAGATGTTTTGCGGCAACACGCTGTGGGCGTAGAGCTCGGCCAGCAGTTGCTGGCTCTCGTCGTCCGGCAGGCCAACGATGCGGGTGGTGAAGCCTTCGCTGACGAACAACGCCTTGCGGCCGTTTTCCGGGTGAGTGCGCACCACCGGATGAATAACTTCGGCCACTTGCGCCAACTGCTCCGGCGTCAGGGTCGGGCGCCAGTTGCCTTCGAATTTGGTTTCGCTGTAGCGCGCCGTATAGGAATGCGCCGCCGAGCGACCTTCGACCGCTTTGCGTAATGCCTCGGGCAGGCTGTCCCAGGCTTTGTGCATGTCGGCGAACAGGGTGTCGCCGCCTTCCGATGGCAACTCTTGTGCGTGCAGCATCGAACCCAGGCTTGGCAGTTCTTTGTAGGAGAGGTCGGAGTGCCAGAACTTGCCGGCATCGCCCAAGCCGATGTTCAGGCCGTTCTCGACAATGTTGGAAACGATGAGGATTTCCGGATGCCCGGCCAGCAGGAACTGCTTGAGCACATGGATCTGCAACACGCCAAAACGGCGGCTGAAAGCGATCTGTTGTTCAGGCGTAATGCGCTGGTCGCGGAACACCACTACGTGATGATCCAGATGCGCGCGGTGAATGCGCGCGAAGTCCTGATCATTGATCGGCTGGGACAGATCGAGGCCGATGATTTCGGCGCCGACGGCACCACTGAACGGACGGATTTCGAATAGCTGCGGCGCGATGGCCGCGGCGCTTGGGGTAGCAGTAGCTGCAGACATAAATCACTCCCACGCACGGCACGCTCAAAGGCGCGCGCGTCGATCAGAAACTCACGGAGGTCCCGTGTTGGTTCGTGTCGTGCGGCGCGCCGATTGGTCGGCAGGTACGCAGGGGTGTGACTTTATAGATATAAGAACAGTAATTTAAATACCGTTAGCGAATAACCATATGGCTTAAAGATGGGAGCCTTTAAGGACGCCTTCGCGGGCAAGCCTCGCTCCTACAGGTTTTTGCGCATTCCTTGTAGGAGCGAGGCTTGCCCGCGAAGAGGCCATCAGATGCATCTCAAATCCTGGACCTTATCTGGCCCAGTCAATCACTTCGCTGTAAGGCGTCTGCAAGTCCCGCTCGGGGATTTCCCAGATGATCAGCTTGGGCGGCGTCTGCTTAAACGCCGGGTTGTTGAAGTAGCCATTGGCGCCGCCGGAGAACTCGCCCCCATCCTTGGCGAAGTTGCCGATCGGTGCACCCAGGGCCTGTTGCAGGAAGCCGGCGAAATTGGAGTTACGCGAGAACGACGTACCGATCAGCGCCACGTTGGGCAGGTTGTCGTCGCCGAACAGATCGTCGAGGTTATCGCCGCCGCTTTGTGCCTCGGCAGCCTTCTCGCTGATCTGCGTGGCGGCCACGGTTTCCGGCGCCGGTTGCCAGGTCACTGGCAACCATTCAAGCCCGGCCAGGCGCACCAGGTCGCCAGGACGCCGCGCCGGGTCTTGCAGCTTCACATCGAAATCCTTGTGTGGCGTGGCGCTGATGCCCATGGCTTGCACCTGCTTGGCCACAGCCTTGGCGGCCGCCGCAGAACCGGTTTCGCCCCAGTGGGTGTCGGTACGCAGATACGCGTCGGCGCCCAGGGGTTGCAGGGTCGGCGCCAGATCGATCGCGGCGACACCGGCCTTGTTCAGGCCATCGACCCAAACCACGGCGCGATCGTGCAACTGCGCCGGACGACGCAAGTCGCACAGCTGCGCACTGGCGATGCGGCTCTTGTCCGGCACCACCGCCACCAGCAGCGTGACACCGCGTTTGGCCAAGCGTTGCTGGATATCTCGCACAACGCCGGCCTTGGTCTCGGCATTGGCTTGAGCATGACGATTGATGCGCATCTCGTCGGTCAGGAACAGCCAGCCAGGGCAGCCGGAACGCACGCGCGGACCGGTATCGTGCAGCGCCAGCCAGCTACCGCCACGCTCCAGGTTTGCGGCCTGCTCGGGCACTGCGCCCTTCGACAATTGCTTGGCAATCTTGTGGGTCACCTCACCATGAAGCACGTCATCAAGGGTCAGTTTGGGCGGCAGCATCTCGACCTTGCCGCTGAGCAAGAGCCAGGCGCAGGACGCAAAACCGATCGCCAGGAACGCGACAAACACAACACCCGCCGCCTTGCTGATACGGGCGTTAAGTTCACTCGGTGGAACCGGTACGTGGGAAGAAGACATGGGCGCGGCCGTCAGAACTGGAAGTACAGGAAAGGTACTGCTTCACGACTCGCGATCAACGCGAACGAGAGCAGGAAACCCACCACCGGCCACAAGGCCGCCATCGGTGCATAGAACCCGTAATCGCCAAACCGTTGTTCATAGCGGTTGTGCAGCAGCGGCGCGACGACGCACACCACGCCGAGCAAGGCCGCCAAGCCATGCGCCGGGCGCAAGGTCACCGCCAGCGCATCGCCCAAGGCAAAGCCGTGCAGACCGAACTGGCCGGCGTACATGGTCATTGCCGAATGGAAATCCGGGGCGCGGAACAGGGTCCAGGCGAGGAACACAAACAGCAGCGTCAAGGTATGCGACAACAGTGGCGGGATGCTTGGCAGGCTGGAGCGCGACCACAAGCGATCGACACACAAGGCGATGCCGTGGGCCGAACCCCACAGCAGGTAGTTCCAGCTGTCGCCGCCATGCCACAGGCCGGCGATGGCCATGGTCAGGAACAGGTTGCGATAGGTCTTCCATGCGCCGTTGCGGTTGCCGCCCAGGGCAATGTACAGGTAGTCGCGCAGCCAACTGGACAGCGACAAATGCCAGCGCCGCCAGAAGTCCTGAATGCTGCTGGCCAGATACGGCCGGTTGAAGTTTTCCGGGAAGTGAAAGCCCAGCATCAGGCCCAGGCCGATGGCCATGGCGCTGTAGCCGGCGAAGTCGAAAAACAATTGCAGCGAGTAGGCCAGGCAACCGATCCAGGCGTCGACGAACGACGGGTTTTCCAGATGGAACGCGACGTCCACCAGTGGCGACAAGGTGTCCGCCACCAGCACCTTCATGCACATGCCGATCATGAAGCGGCGAGCGCCCAGGGAAAAATTCTGCCAACTGAAATAGCGCTGAGTCAGCTCACGGCGCACCCAGTCATAGCGAATGATGGGACCTGCAATCGAGTGACCGAACATCGATATGTAGGTCGCATAATTGATGAAGCTGCGCTCTACCGGCACCGTGTGACGATGCACATCTACCAAATAGGAAATCGCCTGCAAGACGATGAACGACAGCCCCGCCGGCAACGCCACCCGCTGCCACTCCAGCGGCATGGCGCCGTAGTAAGTGATCAGCTCGCTCCATGTCCCGGCCAGAATGTTGGCGTATTTGTACCAGCACAGCACCGCCGTGTTGATCACGATCAGCGTGGCCAGCAGCCGCACCCGTCCCTTCGAACCCTCACGGGCCCGGTCCACCAACAGGCCACCGACCCATGCAACGATGGTCAACACCACGTGCAGGGTCAGAAACAGCGGGCTCAGCCAACCATAGAACAGCCAGCTGCCAATCAGCAGAATGACGTTGCGCCAGGCCGGTTTGCCCAAGGCATACATCAGCAAAAACGCAGGCAAAAACAGCGTCAGGAACTCGAGTGAGGCGAAGACCATGGCAGCGGCAGAATCCGATCAGTGGGACAAGGTATCCGTAGCATTCAAGAGACGCGGCCCGGTTGCCGACGGCACCACCAGCACACTGTAACGCTCGCCCGCCTTGAGCTCGCCCAGGTCCAGCGGCGCGCCGACATTGGCGTTCGCACACACCAGTTGCACCGACAGGGTCACCGGGTTGATCGAGCGACGCTGCAAGCTGTCCACCGGCACTGCCTTGAACAGATCGGCGGTTCGCCCGGCAGGACGCAAGCTCGCATCGGCACACGCGGCATCGACATTGAAGAACGCCAGAGAAGCCTTCAGGCCGTTGAAGTCGTCAGGCTGCTCGCGCACCGCGACTTGCTTGATGCCGGTCCCGTCTGGCACCGCGACCACCGTGGCGAATTCGCCGGGTTCGATTTTCAGGTCCATGGCCAGTTTTTGCGCGCCACTGACCAGGGTGCCCTTGACTGGACTGCTCGATTGCACCGGGAAAAACAGCGATACCGGCTGCGCCGCTTCCAGGCGCATCGGCGGTTGCCCGGCCTGGGCGATGACATCCAATGGCGCGGCGCTCGCGTTGACGAAACGAATGAATGCCGCGTCCTCACTGGGGCCAGTGGGATACAAGGCAAATTCCGCGGCCAGGGCATTGACGCTGGAACACAGCGCCGCCGCGGCGCACACAGCCGAGAGTGCGCGCATCACTGCTTGGCTCCCTTGTTGCTGACCGCGCCGGCCGGCAGTTTGGCCAGCGCGCCGCCGATGGCAGTAGCCCATGATTTATAACCGGCGACGGTGAAGTGCTGACCGTCGGTGGTGATCCACTCGCCCGGCTTGGAGAATGTCAGCGAATCAATGTAGGTGCACGGCGCCACGTTGCTCGCCAGGAACGCCGACATCAGCTTGGTACGCGCATCGTTCTTCTTGTACATGCCGCCTTCCTTGCCCCAGGCCGGACCAACCCAGGCGCACTTGGCACCGTTGGCGGTGATTTCCTTGGCCAGGGCGGTCACGTTCTGCCAGGCCCAGGCTTTCGGAAAAGCCGGTTTGTCGTAGGAAGCCATGGTGTCGCCGATCACCAGCACCACCAGGTCAGGCTTGTCGGCGGCAATCAGATCCTTGATCGGCGTGGTAGTCGCTTCGCGCCCCTTGATGACGATCTTGCCGTTGCCTTTTTGCTCGGCGCCGCAATCGACATTCTTGGTGATCAGCCAGTCGCCGGCGCTGGCGCCGCATGCGCCGATCGAATGCACGATCGCGCCTTGCTGGGTCAGATTGGCTTGCAGCGGCTCCATCAAGTGGTCCGCCAGGCTCATGTGGCTTTCGCCCAGAACCAGAAGGGTCATACCGGCAAGAACGGAAGAAGGCATTGAAGTCTCCAGGTATCAGTTGGAATAAGGGGAGCGGTAGGGGCTGACCGGCAGTTCCATCGGGCCGTTCATGTTTTCGAACATGTAGCGCAGGTACATCGCCCCAGTGAATTGCTTGTAATCCTGAGCGTTGTCCAGACCGAGGTTGGCACCGAGGATAAAGTTCGAACCAAATTTATACTCGCCGGCACCGCTCAGGCTGTAACCCACGCCCGTCTTGTTCTGGCCTTTGTAACGCTGGTCGTTGGCCGCCTGCAGGTCTTTGTCGTTGGGGAAGAAATCCGCCGCATCCTGCTCGAAGTACTGAACACCCACAGAGCCCTTGACCTGATAGGAGAAACGTTCGGTGCGCTGCGCCCAGGTTACCGGCACACCCAGGGCAAAGTAACTTTGCGGGCTGAAGTAACCGCCATGGCCATAGGTGAAGAAGTCCTGGTTGTTTTCGAAGCTCAGGCCGGTGGCGCTCAGGCCGAGGGTCAGCTTGCTGTCCTCGGCATTTTGCAGGTACCAGTACACACCGCCGCCCAGCTCGGTACGGCTGTTGGACTGCACGTTGTGACCCAGCAATTTGTGCCACGAACCGTAGCCATAGCTGCCCACTTCCTGGTTGTCATAGCTCAACTGCGCGCGACCGCCGTTGGCCGTCACACCACCCCACGACTGGTCGGTGCGCTTGTCGGTGGCCCCGGCGAACGAGGTGACGCTGTCGGTCACCGGACGCCGCGAGACGCTGACGCCGTAATGCATGTTGGAGTTGTCAGCGAGCGGTCGATCAACGCTCACGCCACCAGCCGCGGTGCTGTACTTGAAGCCGATCGGCGTGGTGCCGATATCAGCCTTGACGCCTTCGTCCGGCCGGGCATACGCCACGCTCAGGCCCACCCCTTTATCACGCTGGGAGCCAGTGCCATCAGGCGATGCGCCGCCACCACCGAAACGGGTGGCCGCGTCGCTGCCGACACTGCCCGCATTCAGCGACACCGGCGTCACGCGGACGGCGTAGCGGTTTTCGCCGGATGGCACGTTGATCTCCAGCGGTGTTTCAACGTCAGTCATCTTGCTCAGCCCCGATTCGCTGTCGTTGCTGCGAATCGTCACACCTTGGGTCACGTAGCCGCTGCGTTCCTGAAGAATATTGTCCAGGGCGCGCTGGGCCGAACTGACCTGATCGACCGCCACGTTGACCGTGCCCTGCGGTGCGAACGGGTTACCCGTGGCACCGGCAAAACGCCCGGCCGGCAACGCCTGGCGCCCCGTGCCAGTGGCGACCGCACGCGGCTGGGCCTGAGCCGGATAAGCATCGGCTGGCAGCCCGGCATTGCTGGCGAGCATGACAGGCTCCACCGCTTCCAGTTGCGCCTGCGCCGGGGCCGGAATGGTATCCATGGGCGCGCGGCTCACCTGGTTGCGCTGGCCTGGCTGGCCCACGAACGGGTTCGGCGCGACGTTCAGGCTGTTGGCCTGGGTCGTCAGGCTGCGTTTCTGCTCGTTCTGCTCGATGGCCACGGCCTTGCGCAGCAGCTCGGTCGCCTGGCTGCTCTTGCCCATGCTGCGATAGATCCGCGCCGCCTCGGTCAGCGATTGCGGATCGTAGGTTTCCAGTTTGAGGAATTGCTCGAGTGCGCGATCGGCATAACCGACGTCGTGCGCCTGCACCGCTGCATCGGCGGCATTCAGCAAAATTTGCGGGTCGTTGGGCCGCTGCTGCAACAGCGGTTTATACAGCGCAAACGCCTTGGCATTGTCGCCATTGCTGGCGTACATCCGCGCCAGCGCCGAAACCGCGCCCACATCCCCGGACGCGAAGCCATCGCCGGCGCCAAGGTGTCGTAGGCCGCGGCCAGATCACCGTTTTCGCGCAGGATATCGGCCTGGCGAATTCGGTATTGATACAACACGTCGTCATAGCGTTTGCGGGTGGCCACACTCATCTGCTGGTTTTGCAGACCGTGCAGGATCGAGTTGACCTGCGCATCGTCGCCCGTCTTGAGCTGCAGGTTGGCGTATTGCAGCATCAGGTCTGCGGACGGCGTCGGCGTCTGGGCAATCACATCACGCATCATCGATTGTGCGCGAGCCGGATCGCCGGCATCGACATAGGCCGATGCCAGGGTCGCCATGCCGTCAGGGGTGCGGCTGGCCACGGACTGCAAACGATCGAGCAAGGCCAGCGCTTCCTGGCGCTGCCCACGCTTGGCGATGCTCGCCGCCAGTTTGATCTGCACCGTGAGGGTGATCTGGTCGGCCAGTGCATTCATGTCTGCGGTGCGGCGCTCGGCCGGAATTCGGCTGATGGTCGCTTGCGCAGCGTTCCACTGTTCCATTTCCACCGAGAGCAAGGCGCTGGTGTACAGCGCATCGATGTCGGTCGGATGGGCTTTTAGGTAGGTGTCGATCAGCTCTCGGGCTTTCTGTGGTTCGCCAGCCTTTAGGTACAGACGCGCCAGGTCGAAACGGGTCCAGACATTGTCCGGGTCGTCCAGTACGGCTTGCGCCAGGGCTTGCTGCGCGGCGCGCGCATCACCGCGCTGCTCGGCGAGTTTGGCCGCTTGCGTAGAGCGCAATGCGCGCAGGCGAGCGCTGTCGCCCATCTCGGCCTGTTGGGCCGGGGGCAAGGTGTCGAGCAAGCGCAGGGCTTCATCGGCCTGACCGGTTTGTGTCAGCACATTGACCAGCCCCTGGACGGCCTGAGGGTTGCCCCGTTGCACGTTCAGCACTCGGCGATAATTGGTCTGCGCGGCGTCCAGCTGCCCGGCCTGGGCCTGGATATCGGCCAGGGTCAGGCGTGCATCGATTCCGTTGGGGTTCAGGCGCATGGCCTGGGCGACGCTCTCCTGTGCCTTGGCCGGTTGCGTCTTGGCCTGATCGCGGGCCTGTTGCAGCAATGCCCAATAGCGCACGCTGTCCAAGGCTGGCTTCCAGCGTGTCCCGCCATTGGCGATGGCGCGGTTGAGGAAATGCTCGGCTTCGCCGAGGCGGTTCTGTTGTTGGCGCACCACGCCCATGCCACCGAGGGCATCGACGTCGTCGGGTTTGTTTTTCAAACGGGCGGTAAACGCCTGCTCGGCACCGGCCTGGTCGCCCTTCTCCAGCGCGTGGAGTCCACGCGCCACCATTGGGTCCTGCTGCCACACTGCCCCACCGGAGCTAGCCGACTGCGACTTGCCTTTGTTCAGCAAATCACGGATTTCCTTGTCGTCCGGATGCACCTTCAGGAACTCTTCGAACAACGGCACCTGCGCGGCATTCGGCGGCCCGGTCCAGACCAGCGCCAGGCGCCAGCTCTCATCGGCGTCACCGGCGATGTCGGTGCGGGTCGACAACTTCGCCAGGGCGCGGATGCCTTCCGGGCGGCTGTCTTCGTGGCGTACCAGGTGCTTGGCCAGGAACAACGCTACGATCGAGTCATTCGGCGTCTCACGCAGCAGCCGCTCCAGGCCTTTGCGAGCCTCAGGCCAACTGGCGTCGTTGAAAGCCAGGTTGGTGTAGAACTCACGGCCAACCTTGCCTTCGGGTGTGCGATCGGCGAACAACTTGCGAAATACTACGGTGGCCTGGTCGCGCTGGTCGCCATCGGCCAGGCGTCGGGCCTCATTGAGCAGTGCAATGTTCTCTGGCTCGGCCAGGGCAATGTCCTGTTCCAGCTGCGCCGCCAGCCATGGCCGTGGCGACAACGCCTGCAAGCGCGCCAGATACTGTTGCGCCTGCTCGGTTTTTTTCTGTTTAACGCTGATCAGACCCATGCCGTAGAGCGCATCGACCTGTTTCGGGTCCAGGCGCAGTACTTTTTCCCAGGCCTCGGCGGCCCGCGCAGCGTTATCCCGGGCCTGCCAATACTCACCCTGTTCAACCAGCAGCGCCTGTGCCTCGTTGGTATCTGCGTGGGCTGCGGTGCCGATAAGGGCGGTGAGAATACCGATGGCTAGCGTGTGACGGCGCGGGTACATGACGTCTCCCAAGACAATTTGAGTGTTCCGTCATCACGAAACTGATAGCGTTTTTCAGCCCAGCCCAGTGCGAACAGACTGAGCATGGCGTTGTAGTACAGCGGTTCGGTACGTTCGCCATCGGCCTTGGCGAGTGCCGCGTTCAAAGCTTCTTCGACGCGACGCTGCTGTTGCTCGGCCAACCACGGCTGGCCCTTGGCCTGGAAGTACGGAATCAGCGCCGCAGAGTACCCGAACGGGCCCTGACCTTCGAGAGCACCGCTGATGACTTGTACCTTTTCCGGTGGAATACCGGTGGAAGCCGTGCTGGTGGACATGCCGTCCAGACGCGCCAGCATCGGTGCGGCCAACGGGTCGGATTTGGGCGTCATGCCGGCCCACAAATAGACGCGGATGGCGTCATAGCTGCCCAACTCGCCTTTGACCGGATCGACCACAAACAACCCGGCTTTCGGTGCGGTCGCGCGGTAACCGATCCAGTCCGCCACATAGCCCCTGGGGCTGGAAGCGCTGACCATTTTCACGGTGTTTTCGGCGATTTCTTTCCACGGCCCGGTCGGTACTTCCTTGGCCAGTCGACGCAGCAGCGGCAGCGGCAAATAGCTCGGATTCAGGCGCCACAGATGATCGGGCTGTACGAAACCTTCGGGCCCTGGCAGAACCATTTTGCCCAGGCCTGGCAAGCTCACCACCAATTTTCCTTCAATGTTTTTGAGCAGGCGCAAGGCATCTTCGCGATAGTCCGGACGCTGCCACAGGCGGGCTGCTTCGAGTAGGGAGTAGGCGATCCACAGGTCCGAATCCGACGCCGAATTGACGTCCTGCAGTTGCCAGATACCGTCCTTGCCCTGGCCCCACAACCAGCCGGGCAGGCGATTGCCGATGTCAGAGCCAGCCATGTTGTTGGCGGTCCATTTCCACAAGGCATCGAAGCGCTCACGGTCGTTGCCGATCAGGGCAAACAGCATCCCGTAGGACTGGCCTTCGGACGTACTGTGATTGAGCTCCTGGCTGGACTCCAGCAGGCGCCCGTCGTTCTGTACGAAACGCGCGGCATAGGCTTGCCACAACGGCCAGTCGGCGCCGTGACAGGCTGTCCCCTCAGCCATGGCCGGTGTAAGGCTCAGGGACATCAGCGTACCGGCCAGCCACAGCACGGCCCGACCCCAGCGGCGTACGGGAGTCAGTTTGCAACGGTGGATTGCGAGGGTGTCCATGACGATCTCAGTGTCCCAACCGCTGTTTGGCACGCGAGCGCAACGCCAGGTAAGCCAGGCAGCTGAGCAACAGCACACCGAGTCCGGTCAGCAGCATCGTCAACAGCACATGGTGCGACAACAGCCATTGCAGGTATTTGACCGGCCCCAGATTGCCGACGTAGTACTGCTCGTCCGCCACCAGTGGCTCGATGGTTTTGCCGCGAACCACCACCAGGCTGCCCTGGATCGACTGGGTGTAATCTTCACCGCCGATCAAGGCGCTGGTCGCTTCCGCCAGGCCTGCGGGTTGCCCGCTGGCGATGACCACCACGCTGCGACCACTTTTAAGCGGTGATTCAAAACCGGTCAAATAGGTGCTGCGGGCACCGCCGGAGAAGGCCATGGCCAGACGCGCCTTGCGTTGATTGGCTTCCGGGTCGGGGCTGAACCAGTCACGTACGCGCATCGTCAGGTCAGACAGCTGGAAGCTCTGTTGGCCGCCGATATCGGCGGCGGGCAGACGATCGGCCCATTGGGTCAGCAACGGCTGGTTGGCACCGGAAGCCAGCACCAACAGGTCTTTGTCGGCCGCAGCCTGTACCTGCGCCGCCTGAGTCACCAACACACCCGTGGCCGGATAGCCGGTGGACTGACCGAAACGACCAAGCACAGTCAGGTACGCATCCAGCTCTTGAGCGCCGGCGTTGTCCGGCAGCACCACGGCGGTTTGCGACAGGTCCGCCAGACGCGTGAACGGGAAACCCGCATCCTTGAACACGCCGAGGTTCGGCATGGCCATGAAGTGGTCATAGCCACTCAGGTCAAGGGTCGATTCCGGATCGATACTGCCGCGCATGTTGTCGATGATGATGTCGCCACACTCGCCCTGCTTGATGTAGTCGAACATATAGCGCAGTTGCAGGCGCGATTGCAGGGCTACCGAATTCAATGGCAGGCGCACGCGGGTTTCGCGGTTCAGGCTTTCATTGATTGGCAGCGCACTGACGACGTTTTTGTCGAGCCTGTCGCGGGACAACAGACTTTGCGACTGAATCAAGGTGTCGTTGAAACTGATGATGAACGACGAGTTGCTCGACTTTTCTTGCGGTGTGTAACGGTATTTGAGATTCAGCGGCGCACCTTCATCACGCCAGCTAAACAGATCTGGCGGGAAATTCAGCGGTACGGTGATGTTGCCCGGATTGTAGCCGGAGACGTTTAGCTGTTTGGCCGGCAGCAACTCGCCGAGCTTGACCGGGCGATCGCTCGGCAACCAGTTCGGAGCGTCGTAAGGCTTGCGCGGTTGCAATGTATCGAGGCGATCGATCACTACGCTGCTGCCCGACAGGGCCTGACTGCCGAGCACCAGCGCGGTGACGGCCGTTTTCAGTTCTTTGGCGTCGCGGCCGCTGACCACCAGCAACTTGCCGCTGGTGTCGTTGGGATTGGTCATGACGCTCAGCGTCGGTCCCTTGGCCGCAGGCAGGTTCAGCCCGCCGACTTGTAGCGCGTCGGGCCCGCTGGCCAGCACCACAGCGTTACCGCTGACCGGGATCTGGTTGAAGCGCGAGGAAAAGGTCGCCCCGCGATAACTGGCCTGGGCACCGAACCAGGACGACAGAGCGCCCGCCGCTTCCAGGGTGGTGTTGTCCGGCGTACCGACGAAAACAAATGGCAGGCTCAATGTACGAGCATCGCGGCGATCGAAGAACGGCAACGGCATGATCGACAGGTCGTTTGGTAAGGCCAACGGCGACACTTGGATGCTCAGCTCCGTTGCGTTGCTGATCTTCGCCCACAGGCTGGAGTGTTGAGGGTCTTCACACGCCATGGTGTAGTGGCCGATGAACTGCACGCTCAAGCGGTTGAATTCAGTGATCAGGTGCGCCGGGATCTCGACCACCTGTTTTTGCAGTTGCCCGGCGTTTTCCTTGGGCAACGGCAGGCTCGCCGCCACTTCATCATTGACGATGATGTTGATCTGCGACAAATCGGGCAGCAACGCCGGCGAATAGGTGTACTGCAAATTCAGTTTGGCGCCGGTGACGATCGAATCGGCACGGACATCGAAACTGACGCTGTCGGTGGACTCCACCCCGCGCAGGCTCATCGGATAGTTACGGCCCAACTGCTTGAAGCTCACGCTGTAACCGCTGGCCCCCGGCGCAGTGTCAGCCGACGCAGTCCCGGCGAATGCCGCAGCGCCAACTGCTAAAGCCAACAAGGCACACGTCAGGCGTGTCAATGCGCGGTCGCGCAGGTTACCGAAAGCGAAAGACTTCGAGTTCATCACTTGTCCAAAACGTTTTCTATAGGGGGTGGAGAGGCACGGCGACTGCGGAACAGGTTCCGCACTTCCATGGCCGTGGCTTTGAAGAGTTCGTAAATTCCGCGCAGAGCAATGCCGCTGACATCACGCAAGGCACCCAGCGGTGTATCGACCTGACCGCCGCCCCAGGTCGCGGCCCAGGTGTCGGCACGCGAGAAAGTCAGGCGTACCAGCTCGCTCTGCTGACGCAGGGTCAACTGATCGAACTGCGCCCCCAGAAGACCCTCGCGACTGAACACGATGACCGCCGGAAACACATTCAGCTGTTGGTTGCGGAACAGTGAGATCTGCACTCGCTCGCCCTGTGGAACACTGACGCCCTCGGCCAAACGGAAACCCAGGCCTTTTTGCGAAAAGTCCTGGGTCACGCCTTCGAGCACCGTGCCATCGGCACGGGTCAAACGCATTGGCAGGACTGCCGCCACCCGAGGTTCGGAACGCACCTGCCGGGTTTCGCTGGCCACCGCCACCGAGGCGCTGGTGATGATGAGGTTGTAGAGGGTCCACGCCAGGTTAATAAGGATCGTGGTGGTGGCGCCCTCAGCCCCCTCCATCAGGCGTATCACGCCGTAGATAAGTCCGGCGGCGTTCAAGATCAGCAGCACGATGTAAGGTCGGGCGAGCTTCCATTCAAAGTACTTCTTCTCGATCACCCCGCCCTTGTCGGTCACGTTGAAGCCGCCGAACTTGGGATTGACTAGCGCCATCAGCACCGGGCCCATGATGTACCAGGCCAGCACCGTCTCGTAGACCTCGTTCCAGAACGAGTGGCGGAAACGCCCCTGAATGCTGGAGTTGGTCAAACTGGCGTGGAGAATGTGCGGCAACACGTAGGCGGTGATCATCAATGCCGAAGCGTGGAAAATTTGCGCATCGAAAAACAGGAAGGCCAGGGGCGCGGTGAGGAACGCCAGGCGCGGCAGTCCGTAGAAAAAGTGCAGCATCGCGTTCACATAGCACACCCGCTGCCCCAGATTCAGCCCTTTGCCAAACAGCGGGTTGTCGGTGCGGAAAATCTGCGCCATGCCGCGCGCCCAACGAATCCGTTGGCTGATGTGCCGCGACAGACTTTCCGTGGCCAGGCCGGCAGCCTGAGGAATGGCCAGATACGCAGTGTTATAGCCGGCACGGTTCAGCTTGAGTGCGGTGTGGGCATCTTCGGTCACGGTTTCGACGGCAACGCCACCGACTTCCAGCAACGGCGTACGACGGATGACCGCACACGAGCCACAAAAGAAGGTCGCGTTCCACAAGTCATTGCCGTCCTGCACCAGACCGTAGAACAGCTCGCCTTCGTTCGGCACGGAACGGAAGGTATTGAGGTTTTTCTCGAACGGGTCTGGCGAGAAAAAGAAGTGCGGCGTTTGCAGCATCGCCAGTTTCGGGTCCTTGATGAACCAGCCGACACAGACTTGAAGGAAAGAACGCGTAGGCACGTGGTCAGCGTCGAAAATCGTCACGAACTCGCCACTGGTGACTTTGAGCGCTTCGTTCAGGTTGCCCGCTTTGGCATGGCGGTTGTTGTCACGAACGATGTAATTCACGCCTATCTGCTCGCAGAACTCGCGAAAGTCTTCGCGGCGACCATCATCGAGTACATGAACGCGCAACTTGTCCTTAGGCCAGTCAATGGCCTGGGCCGCGAAAATCGTGACCTTCACGATGTCGAGAGTTTCGTTGTACGACGGGATGAATACATCGACGGTTGGCCATTCGCTGGGTGGGCCACTCATCAGTATCGGTTTACGGCGTAACGGCCACGCGGTTTGCAGGTAACCAAACAGCAGCACGATCAGCGCGTACAACTCGGCCATGACCAGACCGTAGCCAAACAACATGTCGACCCAACCCTCAAACCCAAGGGTGGAGGTGAGTCGCCAGTACATGTAGCGCAGGGAGGCGGTCAGTGACAGGCCGATGAGTATCAGCACCGTCAGGCGCCCGGGAATCTTGCGCAGCACCATCGCGGCGATAAAGCAGCCAAGGGCAAAAAAGCACTGCGAATACAGCTCGAACGGCACCGTGATGATGAACAGCGCCAACAGACCGCAGAACAGCATTACGCCAATGGTCAATGCCCGGCGCAATGCCGCTGGCAGGCTTTCCAGGCGGTCGGAGACCGACTGGGCCCAACGTTGTGAACGGGTTGGGGCGGCCGTGTCGGGAACGGAGGTGTTAATCACGAGGCGAATGACTCTGCAACGTCCATGGATTTCAACTGCGCCTTGAGCAGGTCACTCAGCGCCAGCATGTCCTGGCAAGCCTGGGACGACTCGGCCTCCAAGAGCGGGTTTTGACCATAAGCCAACGCTTCGTCAATGCCATGATCGAGCGTCACCACGCCCAGCAGACGTGCGCCCAGGCGGCGCTTGAGCACTTCATGCATATCGCGGCAGAACAGGCGAGAGCTGTCGAATTGATTGATCACGTAATTGCAAAGCGGCGCCTGGCCCCGGGCCACGCGCTCTTCCAGCAAACGCTCCATCTGGTCCAGCGTAACGAAACACGCCGCATTGGCTGTGGCGACGACGAGCACCTGATCAGCCACCGTCAAGACCTGCTCGAGATAAGGCGTGCGACCCGGCGGCGTATCGAGAATCACCACATCGTTTTCGCCGAGGTCCATGCTCGCCAGTTGGCCGGCCAGCCAGTAACGATCATTTTCCAGATAACGCTCCAGCGTCCGGCGCTCGTCTTCAGTCACCGAGCCATAAGGCAGCAACAACGAACCCGCAGAACCGGCCACCAGCAGTGACTTCCAGCTCTCACCCTTGAGGCTGGCGCTACCCATGCCCGCCACATCTGCCTGCGCACCCAAGTGGTGTTGCAGGGTGTTTTGCGGGTCGAGCTCAATGGCCAGTGTCTGACCGCCCTCCAGGCGCAATGCGGTGGTCAGAGCAGAGGCCAGTGTGCTTTTGCCCACGCCACCCTTGGCCGATACCAGCGCAATAACATGGGCACGGGTCTTGGCCGGACGACCATGGGGCAGGGACTGGCGCAGTGCCTCTTCATTGCGTGCTTGCGCTTCGGCCTGACGCGCAAGGGCTACTTCGGCCAACAAATGGCGAAGTGGCGCACCGGGTTGGGGGGTATTAACGGGCGACAACTGCGCCTCGATGCCGTTCGTGGAATCCGCGAGAGCGCTCTCGCTGATTTGAATCACCGGATGATCGACTTCAACTACAGGCACAGTTACCGGTGCAGTCGGCACCAGCGCCAACGACTTTTCCTTGTAGTCGAAGTGGCTGCCGAACTCGAGATAACTGTCCGCACTTGCTCCGAACTTGTTGAATAGGTTCGATATATCGTCTGTACGATTCATAAAAGACTACCCGAGGCGCAGGCACACATTAGGGAGCACGTAGCTCAAGAGTTTATCGAAGCAAGCCATCAAAATGATATCGTCAATATTTTGAATTGTCGCTAGTGTAATAGTTGAACGCGATTAAAAAAACCTTTTTTATCGCCATAAAATTGACGAAAAGTCACTTTTTTTCTTTGGCGCATCCTGCTCGGGTGAGCAGCCCGAACGCGCCGAAGGCGACTGAATACGGGGCCTGAGCGGCGGCGCAGGATTATCCAGCAAGCACTGCAAAGCCGCACACGATTTGCGCCGGATGGCAGCTCTGTGGATGGACGGCAACCTGCAAGTAATGCGAACCGATAAAGCAATTCACGGACCATCTGAACTATCGTTAAAGGCGCCATTGTTTGCGGTTTAGGCTTATATGTTTTAAATCAAGGTCTTAGTTTTAACCAGGTGATGCCCTTTGTAAAAACGAACCGTGCGCGCATACGTTTAATGCAATTGTTGGTGCGCGGGATGTGAGGTGCGCGCTCTACTTGCACGAAGTTGACTATGCTGCTGAAAGCCTGACGCGGTTCAATTCTGAGGGATGGTCCATGTTCTACGTGCAACGCAATACACAAGGACAACTGATGCGCGTTGAAGCCCAAGCCTACTCCGATTCCACGGAAACGCTCCCGGCCGACCACCCTGACCTCCAGGCCTGGTTTGCCAACGAGGTCATGGCCACCAGCCTCAAACAGCTCAATCAGATTAAACAACTCAAGCAACTGAAACAGAGCGACCTGGAAATGATCCGGGTGCTCGATGACTTGATCGAAGTGCTGATCAGCAAAGGCGTCATCCTCGTTACCGACCTGCCGGCCCCTGCGCAGGCCAAACTCATGGACCGGACCCAGGCCCGGGAGGCGCTGGGTGGGCTGAGTCATTTGGTAGATGATGAGGAGGAGGGGTTTATCTAGGCCTTTGGCTCTTCAGCGCCGGTAATGACGCCTTCGCGGGCAAGCCTCGCTCCTACAGGCTGGCGTGTAACTTGTAGGAGCGAGGCTTGCCCGCGAAGACGGCATCACATGCGACTCAGATTCCAAAGCTTATTCCCAAGGTCTGGGCTCCCCCACCAACCGCCCCTGAACCCCATACACCCCCATCTCCCGAATCACCGCCAGCTCCCCCTCGGTCTCGACCTGCTCGGCAATCAACGGCAAGTCGATACTATGGGCGGCACGCTGGATGGCTTCGATAAACAGGCGCTTGTCGCTCTCCTGATCGATCGCGCGGATGTAGCTGCCGTCTATCTTCAAATACGCCAACCCGAGTCGCGCCAGGTTGCCGATCATGCTAAAGCGCCCGCCAAAATGTTGCAGGCTCAACGAGAACCCGAGCCCACGCAACCGCCGCGTCAGGTCCTCCAGCATGGCTTGCTCCGGTAATTGTTCTTCGCCGATTTCCAGGGTCAGCCGCGACCCCAGGTTGGAATGTGAACGCAGCAGTTCGAGGAGTGCACTCAACGCCTGCGGGTCCTCCAGGGTGGCCGAAGACAGGTTCAGCGCCAGCGATGCTTCGTGATCGGCCATATGCTCCAGCACCAATTCCAGCATCAGACGATCCAGCCGCGCGGTCCAGCCAAACCGCTGCAGCCACGGCAGGAAGCGCCCGGCCGGAACGTTCTGGCCCTCATCATCAATCAGCCGTGACAGCACTTTGTGGTGCAGCACCAATTGTGTGTCCTGACTGGCCACCACCGGTTGGAAATACAATTTGAATCGCCGTTGATTCAGTGCCTGATCCAGCAGGTTGCGCCAGGCATGATGGTCATCGCCGACGCCGACCAAGGCGCTGTGATCCAGGCAGACCCAATTCGAATCGACCTGGCTTTCGGCCTGCGCCAATGCCTGATCAGCCAGCCCGAGCACCGCTTGCGGGGCGTCGCCATGAACAAACGGCGCCAACCCGATGGCGGCCACCGTGGCCACGTCGGTGGCTCCGGTCGCATGCAGACTGGCCAAGGCCGTGTCGAGGTACTGCGCCAGTTGCAGCGCTTCTTCGCGCATCAGCCCCGGCGCCAGTACGGCAAACTCGCCGCCACGAATGCGCGTGACGAGGTTCAGGGTTTCCGGGAATCTCGCGCACTCGCGCGACAGCTGCTCGCCCACCGCCCGGAGCAACGCGTCGGTGCGTTGACCGCCAAGGCGCTGGTTGAGACCGGCCAGGTCTTTGACTCGCAACAACAGCAAATAACCGGAGCTGGCCTGCTCAGGATCGCTCACCCGCGCATTCAATTGCATCTCGAAATAACGGCGGTTGGCCAACCCGGTCAGGTTGTCCTGATAGGACTCGACCCGCAGCTTTTCACTGCGCTCGGCCTGTTCCTGAAACAGCGCCTTGAGCTTCTCGACCATCTGGTTCATGGCCTGCACCACGCGCCGCAATTCAGGCGTGCGCGGTAGCTCTGGCAGGCTGAGGAACTCGCGGCGGGCGATGGCATGGGACTGCTGGACCATGTAATCGAGCGGCTTCAACTGTCGACGCAGCAACAGCGCCCCCAATACCGCACTGACCACGCCGCAGATCAACAACCACACCAGACTACCCAGCGCGCTTTGCCACAGCTTGGCCAGGGCGAACATCGGGTGGCTGACCACTTCGACTCGCGCCGCCTGCTCCCATCCGCGGCTTACGATCGCATCGCCCCCGGCGGGTTCCAGGCCGATCAGTCTGACGAACCAGTCCGGCACGTGGGTATCGGCCGGGATACCACTGCGCTCGACCAGCGTCTTGTCGCTGGATAGATCGACCACCCGGATGCTCGCGTAGTAACCACTGTCGAAAATCGAACTGACCAGCAACTCGGTCATCGCCGGGTCGTCGATGTTCGGCGTCAGCGACAGCGCCAGTGCCGTCGCTGCGTCCTGGGCGTGGGAGCGTAGCTGGTTGACGTACTGGCTGCGCGAACTCTCCAGGCTGACCATGAAGCTGCCGGTGAAGGCGACGACCAGGAACAGACAGATAGCGATCAACAGCTGTTTGAACAAAGACATCTGTGGGCGTGCTCCTAGTTAGTCGTCTCGACCGGAAATCCTTCGGCCTGCATTTTCTTCAGCAAATCCTGCCACCGCGACAGGCGCTTGGTATCACCGACCTTCTGGCTGCCCTTGGTACCCGGTAACCACAACCCTTCTGCATTGAAAGAGTAGACCGGCAGCAAATCCGTACGTTGGCTGGCTGGTTGAATAATGTCCGTCAGGCTGTCGAGCACCAGCGGCATGGCGTCCGGGCTTGGGTAGTAAGTCAGCACCATATGCGCGCGATTCTGGCGCAACGCCTTAACGTAGGTGATGCGCAACTTGTCGCTGGCAACACCGAGATGACGCAGGCTGAAGTATTTGGCGATAGCGTAGTCTTCGCAATCGCCGGCACCTTTCCACAAGGCTTCGATCGGGGTTTCCCAGTAATCGGCCTGATGCCACAGATCGATGTCTTCGACGTAACGCATCCGCTGGTTGAAGAACCGGTTGACCAGGTTGAGCTGTTCCAGCTCGCTGACCTGTTTTTGTGTAGCCAGCAATTGTTGCCAATCATCGATACGCTGCTGACCTTCGCCCAAAGGTCCGTACAATGCCTGCGCCCGGTGGCTGATCAGCGAAAAGTCCCAATCGGCCTGCGCACCGCCCAGCATTAAGCCGGCCAGCAGCAATGCGCCGCACAGCCAGCGCAACATCGGGGGGATCGGAAAACGTACCGCCAATGCGAGGTATCCAGTTAGGCAGGTGGAAGTCGATTGATGGTGTAGGTTAGCCCGTTAAAAAACAATGGCACGGAGCGATCACCGACGGCGCGCTAAACTGAAGGAAAGCCACTCTGCTGCGCGTGTTTGACAAGCCGTCAGGCAGTTACTAGTGTCAGTTGGATCCAAAAAATCATTCAGTCAATCAGGGTGCTTAGTAGTGACACAAAAGCCCAACCCTCTCAGCAGTATCAAGGTTAACGGGCCGATTCCCGCGCACCTGGCTCGCTCTGTGATCGAAGAAACTTTGCGTGCAGCCATTCTCGATGGCCGCTTGCCCTGCGGCATTGCACTGCGTCAGCAAGACCTGGCTGATCTGTTTGGTGTCAGCCGCATGCCGGTACGCGAAGCCTTGCGCCAGCTCGAAGCCCAGGCATTGCTCAATGTAGTCGCTCACAAAGGCGCCGTGGTCGCGCCGCTGGTTCAGGGCGATGCCGCGGAGACCTACGCACTGCGGATCCTGCTGGAGTCCGAAGCATTGCGCCTGTCGGTCCCGCGGCTTGAGATCGCGGACCTGGAACAGGCAGCCCGCTATATCGACGAGCTGGAAACGGATCACGACTACGCCGAAATCGGCCGGCTCAATCGCATCTTCCATATGTCGCTTTACTGCAAGGCACCCAACAAACGCCTGCTGAAATTGGTGGAAGACGGGTTGAACGAGGAAGAACGCTTCCTGCGCTTCAACCTCGAAGCCATGGGCTTGGGCAAATTGTCCCAGGAAGATCACCGGGCACTGTTGCGGGCCGTTGAAAATCGGGACGTCGAAGAGTCGGTGAGGCTGCTCGAACATCACCTCAATCGGGGGGTCGAGGCCATTACCCGCTACCTCAATAGCCCCGAAGCCCAGAACAACAAAACCTCGAAGTAACAGCTGCTTTTCGCAGGAGCATGGGTTGCCCGCCATAGCGTCATTGAGATCGCTATCGCGGGCAAGTCGGATCGCCGCATCGCTGGCTCCTACAGTCCGAGGCATGGCTCACAAATTTCCCTTCTCTGCATCCTCCCCGACACGCACACCTCAGCGATAGCCACTGCCTTGAATTACGCTCACTCTTGGGTCGACAACGAACAATGAACGGGCGACACACTGCAGCAGTGGCGCAGTCCCCGCACCAAGAACCTACGGAAGGAGTCTTGCCCCGGGACCGGAAGCGTCGGCGTCACCCCCGGCCAACTTTCACCCCCCCTCAGATCACCTCAACGGTTTCTACTAGAAAGTTGCTTCGAGTGAGGCATTCACTCTTTATTTAAATTCCGACTTATATAAGCCGGAAGGAGTAACTACGGCCAAATAAAACTTAAATGGAAAGTCTTATTGGAACTTGTCGCGCCCACAAAAGTTAAACCTTTAAATATAAATTAAATAACTTGCTCGACACTTTGTTTGTGTATTAGTTTTTGTCCGCCGCCAATGAACATTGGTTGGAAAGCCAAACTTTACGGACATGTACGCAACCGGACGCCACCCATTCGTTTGGAGCACCTGTTCGCCTATAGAACAATTTAAACAGCGGTTAATGATTAGCCATGTGCAACTTAAGATCACTCAAGGGTTCTCCCATGAAACCAACTAAAGAACGTCTAGACCAAAAGAAAGCCGAACTGAGTACACACCCGATCTTCTCTGAAATCCATTCGCTGCCCGTATTACAACGCTTCATGGAGACCCATGTATTTGCCGTGTGGGATTTCATGTCGCTGACCAAGCGCTTGCAGCAGGAGCTGACCTGCACACAACTGCCCTGGCTGCCACCACGTGATCCGCAGGCGGCACGGCTGATCAATGAGATCGTGCTGGGTGAAGAGTCCGATGACCGTCCCGCCCAGGGTCACTACAGCCATTTCGAGTTGTACCTGGATGCCATGCGTGAAGTTGGCGCCAGTACCGCCGCTGTCGAACGCTTCGTTGCGCTGCAACAAGAAGGCGTGAGCTACGACGTCGCGCTGCAAGGTGTCGACGTCGATCCGGCGGCGGCGCGATTCGTGCGCCATACGCTGCACACCGCGCTGCATGCGCCGGGCCACAGTGTCGCAGCGGCGTTCCTGCATGGTCGCGAGAGCGTCATCCCGCAGATGTTCCAGCGCATTCTCAACGACTGGGGCATCGGCATTGAACAGGCCCCGACCTTTCGCTATTACCTCGAGCGGCACATTGAAGTTGATTGCGAAGACCACGGCCCCGCCGCGGAAAAACTCCTCGCACGGCTGGTCGATGGCGATCCGCAACGGGAAGAGGACGCGTACGCCAGCGCCCTCGCCGCTGTGGAAAGCCGCATCGCCCTATGGGATGGCTTGCGCCTGAGCATGAGCGAACCTCTGGCGCAGGTGACAGCATGAACGCCGCCGACTACCTGTCGTTCGCCGATGCCTGGGAGAGCCGCGCCACCATCCGAACTCGCCCGCGGCGCGTGCTGGAGAACGACGACAAACTGATCTACCCCTTGAGTCGGCAACCGCTGGTGCTCTGCGAAACCTTTCTGCGCGAATGCCCGCAACAGCGCGACTTTGCCTTGGTGCAGACGCTGTACAAATTCATCAACGACGTGGTGATTTTCGAAACCGAGATCGTCGACAAGACTGCCCGCAGCATTGCCAAGAATCGTTTCGACGTGGCCTTCCCGTTCGCCTGTCGCTACGACGCCATGACCGTGGTCGTAGACGAGGATTATCACGCACTAGTGGCCATGGATTTCATGCAGCAAACCGTCGCGATGACCGGTATTACGCCCATCGACCTACCCGATGAAATCGAACTGAGCCGGGCGATTCCGGCGGCCGTTGACCTCGCGCCGACACACCTGCGCAGCGCCGTGGAACTGATTTGCGTGGCCATCGCCGAGAACACAGTGACCGGCGATGTCGCGGCGTTCGCCAAGGACGGTACGGTCAAACAATCGATCAAGGGAATGATGGCTGACCATTTGCTCGACGAAGGTCGCCACTCCGGTTTCTGGTCGCGGATGGTGTGCATCTACTGGCACACCGCGAGCGAAGACGACCGCCAGTGCATCGCGCAAATCCTGCCGGTGTTCATCGGCCATTACCTGACTAACGACATCCAGAAGTCCTTCGACTTCCGCTTGATCGACGCCTTGCAGATCAGCGACGCCACGCGCCACGCCCTCAAGAACGAGGTGTCGGGGCTGGCCTTCCCGATCAACCGCCATCACCCGCTGGTGGCCAACATCGTGCGGTTCTTGCGCAGCAGCTCGCTGCTCGATTCGCCGTGCGTGCAAAGCGCCTTGAGCGACTACCTGATTTGACGAGGAGTACATCATGAGACGTCTCGACATTCTGCTCATTGGACGAAGCAAGGCCTTGATCGACCTGGGGCTGGAACTCGAACAACAAGGGCATGCACTGACGCGTGTGACGGCACTCGACGAGCGAGCGCCGGTTCACGCGGATCTGGTGATCGATGATGCCAGCCTTCAGGTTGAGAGGATCGCCTATGCGATGCGACTGACGCTGCAACTGGGTATCGGGCTGCCGGGCACTTGCGGTCTACCGTCGCTGGATTTGCTGTGTTTGCGCGATTCGACGCTGCTCACTCGCGTGCCGATTGCCGATGAACCTTCGGGCAACGGTCAGGCACTGCGTCAGCGCGCGGTGGCGGAGCTGGTGGGTCATGTGGCCCTGCTGGTCAGTCGCTACTCCCGGGATGCCGAGTATTTCCTGCTCGCCGAACCGACGATCGCCGTTCACTTTGAGAAGGTCGAAAACCTGCTGTTTCTCGAAAGCCTGGCCTTCGTCCATCCGCTCAATGCGACCACTGAACCCCGGCTGCTGACACTCGCTCAGGTACCGATGATCGAGCGGCTTGAACAGCGCTTGATTCAGTGTGCCGAACGACCGGCGTTGAACGTTGCCGGCAGCGCTCTCAGCTATCGCCAATTGCATGCCCTGAGCCGCGCTATTCAGCAGCGTTTGCAGCCCTTGCTCGATCAGCATGAAGGTCCGTTGGTGGTTGGGATCTGCCTGCCGAAATGCAGCGCGTTGTATGCGGGGATTCTGGCGATTCTGGGCAGCGGCGCCGTATACCTGCCGCTGGAGCCTAGCCACCCGTTGCAACGTCAGCAGTACATCCTGTCGAACGCCGGTGCGGTGTTGCTGCTGCATGACGGGCAGCATCCGCTTGCTGGTGAGATGCCAGGGCTGGATATCACCGCTATCGACGCCGAAGTGGTGAATCCCGATCAACCATTGATGTGCCGCCGTCCCGATCTTGACGCACCGTGCATGGCGCTCTACACATCGGGCACCACCGGCCACCCCAAAGGCGTGCTGCTCAGCCAGGCCAACCTCGCTCACTTCACGGCGTGGTACGCCGAATATGTGCAGCTGATCGAACAGAGTCGGGTACTGCAGTTTTCCTCGTTGAGTTTCGACTCTTCACTGATCGATATTTTCCCGACCTTGTTGCAGGGTGCCGAGTTGATCGTGCCCAGCGACGATCAGCGTCGCGACCCGCTGCAACTGGTGGAGCTGATCCGTCATCAACAGCTGAGCCACGCCTTTTTGCCGCCAGCGCTGTTGAGCATTCTGCCCCTGGAGCATCTGCGCAGCCTCGATCACATCATGACCGGCGGCGATGTCTGCGAGCCCTGGGTCATCGAGCAGCTGACCCGCCAGGGCAAGCTCTATAACCTCTATGGTCCCACAGAAGCCACGGTGTTGATTACTGCGCGTCGACTGCGCGCTGGCGATAACAATCGGACCTTGGGCGGCCCTATCGCCAACAGTCAGGTGCTGATTCTCGATGAGGATTTGCAACCGGTGACCGAGCAGACCGTCGGCGAGTTGTACATCGTCGGTCCCGGCGTGTGCCTGGGTTACCTGAACAACCCGCAGCAGACCGCAGAACGCTATCTGACCTTGAGCCTGCCGGATGGCCAGAACCTGCGTGCCTATCGCACCGGCGACATGGCCAAGTGGACTGCCGACGGCATAGAGCTGTGCGGCCGACGCGACAATCAGGTGAAGATTCGCGGTTTTCGAGTCGAGCCGGAAGAGATCGAACGCTGCCTGCGCGACAGTCAGTTGTACCGTCAGGTAGCGGTGGTCATCGACAGCCAGCGACGGATTCTGGCCTTCCTCGCCCAGCCTCAGGAAGATCAGCCCGGCGCTGCTCACGAAGCGTTGAAGGCCCACGCCACGCAATATCTGCCGGACTACATGCAGCCCGGCGCGTGGACCGAACTTGCGAGCATGCCGTACGCCAGCAATGGCAAGGTGGATCGCAAGGCGTTGCTGGAGCTGCCGGTCAATATCAGCGAAAACATCTCGCGACGCTTGCCCGTCAGTGCTGATGAAACGTTGTTGCTGGATATCTGGGCCGAGCTGCTGGAGTTACCGTCCAGCGATATTTCCACCGACGAAAGCTTCTTCAATCTGGGCGGTCATTCGATTCTGCTTTCACGGATGCTCCTGCGTTTGCGCGAAGAGTTCGGTCGCAGCATTTCGATCAATCGCTTCATCGAACTGCCCACCATCGCGAAACTGGCGACCCTGGTACGCGGCTCCGGCACCGAAGAAGTGTTAAGCGAACAAGCCATGGCCGATGCCTCGCGCGAACTTCAGGTGCAGCCATTGCCAATCAGCCGTATGGGTGATGTGCACAAAGTGATCGTCACCGGTGCCAACAGCTTTGTCGGCGTACACATTGTTGAAGCGCTATTGGCGTGGGGTGCCAATGAGGTCGCCTGTCTCGTGCGCGATGGCAACGGGCTGTCGGCTGCCGAGCGTTTCGCTGAGGCGCTGCGGGAAAACAGACTGGAGCATCTGGACTTGAGTCGGGTCCGGGTTTACGCAGCGGACATCACGCGCCCTCAACTGGGGTTGGCCGCCGAAGTTTACGAGCGCCTGGATCAAGAGTACGGCGCACTGGTGCACAACGCCGCCAACGTCAATCACGTACTCGATTACGAGTCGTTGGCGCGGGATAACGTCGAACCGATATTCGAGTGCCTGCGGCTGTGCGAAGGGCGCAGCAAAAAAATCTTCAACTTCGTCTCGACGCTCTCAGCCTCCAGCACGATTTCCGCCGATGGCCGGGTGCTTGAACTGCCCGCCGCACACACCCCGCCGATCTACATCAAGAACGGCTACAACCTCTCCAAATGGGTTGGCGAGCGGATCCTCGAACGCGCGCGTGAGAGCGGTGTTCAGGTCAATCTCTATCGTCCCGGCAACATCAGTTTCAACAGCCTCACAGGCGTCTGCCAACCGCACAAGAACCGTTTGATGCTGATGCTTAAGGGCTCGATCCAGCTCGGCCAGGTGCCGGAGTTCGCGCTGAATTTCGACCTGATGCCGGTGGACTTCCTCACCCGCTTCATCGCCTTCCATGCCAGCCGTTACCAGCCGGGAAAAGCCGTGTTCAACCTGCACAATCCCCAACCCCTAAGCTGGGACAGTTATGTGGCGTCTTTTCGTGAAGCGGGTCGGGAGTTTTCCCTGGTCAGTGTTGCCGACTGGCAGCAGCAACTGGGCCGGGTCGACAGCGACAACGCGCTGTTCGGGGTACTGGGTTTCTACCTCAATGGCTTCGAGGAAGACATCGGCGACATCTCGATGATTGGCTACGACAACGCCAAGGCCGGCGTGCGGCAGATGGGCGCGCGTTACCCGGAAAAATCCCCGGCACTGCTGCGCCGTGGCTGCGATTACCTCAAAGAAATCAATTTCATCTGATTCATCCCAACCAAGAACGGAGCAAAACCATGAACACTTTGCAACCCGATACCCTGATCAGAAACCCGCAAGGCTGCCACGTCGTGTCCTCGGTTGAAATCCCTGCCGATGCCGAAAAGGTCTGGGCCGTGGTCGGCAACTTTGCCGGCTTCGATCGTTTCATCCCGTCGCTGTCACACATCGAGATGACCGGCGAGGGAGTGTCGTCCCTGCGCAAAAAATTCTTCAAGGACGGCAACCTAGTGGTCGAGCAACTCAATTCCCGCGACGATCAGGCCCTGAGCATGACCTGGACCACGATTTACAACACCCTGGGCGTGGCCAATCTGTGGGCTGCGATGCAGGTGAAACCTGTGGGCCCGGCTAAGTCCGTCGCCACCTGGAGCATCATCGCTGAACCGGCACAGGGCGGTGCCGAAGCCTTGCCTGGGTTTAAAGATTTCGTGCAGGGATTTGCGGATGATGCGATGAATAATGTTTTGAGGCTATTTGCATAAAGCTTCGCTTCAGCGGTGACAGGTACACCGCTCTCGCGAGCCTGCTCGCTTGTATGTTTAGACTTGAGGGGTGGGTGGGACTACAGACTCGATACTAACTCTAGCCAGTACAGACCGCGGGAGATTTCTCGTCCCACTCCTCTACCAAAAGCGCCGATAAGGAATTCATCGGTCTAACCGACGATAGAGACAAGCCAGCCCCTGAATTCAGGGGTTGGCTTTTTTGCGTCTGCCCTTTTTGCGACTCCAGAACGACAAAACCCCTGTCTGCGCAAGCAGACAGGGGTTTCGGAATTCAATCTTGACGATGACCTACTCTCACATGGGGAAACCCCACACTACCATCGGCGATGCATCGTTTCACTGCTGAGTTCGGGATGGGATCAGGTGGTTCCAATGCTCTATGGTCGTCAAGAAATTCTGTGACCAGCCCGTTAAAACGCTAACGTGCCAGTGAAAATTGGTGACTTCTACTAAAACAAAACCCCTACCTGCATGCGCAGATAGGGGTTTCGGAATTTAATCTTGACGATGACCTACTCTCACATGGGGAAACCCCACACTACCATCGGCGATGCATCGTTTCACTGCTGAGTTCGGGATGGGATCAGGTGGTTCCAATGCTCTATGGTCGTCAAGAAATTCGGGTACCGAACCGTCTTTCGACGCTTCAGCAAATTGGGTATGTAATAGATTTGTGTGTTGTGCGAACTTTCGGTTCATTGCGTCTTCACACACCGCAATCTGGCCTTTCGACGCAAATTGCTTGGGTGTTATATGGTCAAGCCTCACGGGCAATTAGTATCGGTTAGCTCAACGCCTCACAGCGCTTACACACCCGACCTATCAACGTCGTAGTCTTCGACGGCCCTTCAGGGGACTCAAGGTCCCAGTGAGATCTCATCTTGAGGCTAGTTTCCCGCTTAGATGCTTTCAGCGGTTATCTATTCCGAACATAGCTACCCGGCAATGCCACTGGCGTGACAACCGGAACACCAGAGGTTCGTCCACTCCGGTCCTCTCGTACTAGGAGCAGCCCCTCTCAAATCTCAAACGTCCACGGCAGATAGGGACCGAACTGTCTCACGACGTTCTAAACCCAGCTCGCGTACCACTTTAAATGGCGAACAGCCATACCCTTGGGACCGGCTTCAGCCCCAGGATGTGATGAGCCGACATCGAGGTGCCAAACACCGCCGTCGATATGAACTCTTGGGCGGTATCAGCCTGTTATCCCCGGAGTACCTTTTATCCGTTGAGCGATGGCCCTTCCATACAGAACCACCGGATCACTAAGACCTACTTTCGTACCTGCTCGACGTGTCTGTCTCGCAGTCAAGCGCGCTTTTGCCTTTATACTCTACGACCGATTTCCGACCGGTCTGAGCGCACCTTCGTACTCCTCCGTTACTCTTTAGGAGGAGACCGCCCCAGTCAAACTACCCACCATACACTGTCCTCGATCCGGATAACGGACCTGAGTTAGAACCTCAAAGTTGCCAGGGTGGTATTTCAAGGTTGGCTCCACGCGAACTGGCGTCCACGCTTCAAAGCCTCCCACCTATCCTACACAAGCAAATTCAAAGTCCAGTGCAAAGCTATAGTAAAGGTTCACGGGGTCTTTCCGTCTAGCCGCGGATACACTGCATCTTCACAGCGATTTCAATTTCACTGAGTCTCGGGTGGAGACAGCGCCGCCATCGTTACGCCATTCGTGCAGGTCGGAACTTACCCGACAAGGAATTTCGCTACCTTAGGACCGTTATAGTTACGGCCGCCGTTTACCGGGGCTTCGATCAAGAGCTTCGCGTTAGCTAACCCCATCAATTAACCTTCCGGCACCGGGCAGGCGTCACACCCTATACGTCCACTTTCGTGTTTGCAGAGTGCTGTGTTTTTAATAAACAGTCGCAGCGGCCTGGTATCTTCGACCGGCGTGGGCTTACGCAGCAAGTGCTTCACCCTCACCGGCGCACCTTCTCCCGAAGTTACGGTGCCATTTTGCCTAGTTCCTTCACCCGAGTTCTCTCAAGCGCCTTGGTATTCTCTACCCAACCACCTGTGTCGGTTTGGGGTACGGTTCCTGGTTACCTGAAGCTTAGAAGCTTTTCTTGGAAGCATGGCATCAACCACTTCGTCACCCAAAGGGTAACTCGTCATCAGCTCTCGGCCTTAAGATCCCGGATTTACCTAAGATCTCAGCCTACCACCTTAAACTTGGACAACCAACGCCAAGCTGGCCTAGCCTTCTCCGTCCCTCCATCGCAATAACCAGAAGTACAGGAATATTAACCTGTTTTCCATCGACTACGCTTTTCAGCCTCGCCTTAGGGACCGACTAACCCTGCGTCGATTAACGTTGCGCAGGAAACCTTGGTCTTTCGGCGTGGGTGTTTTTCACACCCATTGTCGTTACTCATGTCAGCATTCGCACTTCTGATACCTCCAGCAAGCTTCTCAACTCACCTTCACAGGCTTACAGAACGCTCCTCTACCGCATCACCTAAGTGATACCCGTAGCTTCGGTGTATGGTTTGAGCCCCGTTACATCTTCCGCGCAGGCCGACTCGACTAGTGAGCTATTACGCTTTCTTTAAAGGGTGGCTGCTTCTAAGCCAACCTCCTAGCTGTCTAAGCCTTCCCACATCGTTTCCCACTTAACCATAACTTTGGGACCTTAGCTGACGGTCTGGGTTGTTTCCCTTTTCACGACGGACGTTAGCACCCGCCGTGTGTCTCCCATGCTCGGCACTTGTAGGTATTCGGAGTTTGCATCGGTTTGGTAAGTCGGGATGACCCCCTAGCCGAAACAGTGCTCTACCCCCTACAGTGATACATGAGGCGCTACCTAAATAGCTTTCGAGGAGAACCAGCTATCTCCGAGCTTGATTAGCCTTTCACTCCGATCCACAGGTCATCCGCTAACTTTTCAACGGTAGTCGGTTCGGTCCTCCAGTTAGTGTTACCCAACCTTCAACCTGCCCATGGATAGATCGCCCGGTTTCGGGTCTATTCCCAGCGACTAGACGCCCTATTAAGACTCGCTTTCGCTACGCCTCCCCTATTCGGTTAAGCTCGCCACTGAAAATAAGTCGCTGACCCATTATACAAAAGGTACGCAGTCACCCAACAAAGTGGGCTCCCACTGCTTGTACGCATACGGTTTCAGGATCTATTTCACTCCCCTCTCCGGGGTTCTTTTCGCCTTTCCCTCACGGTACTAGTTCACTATCGGTCAGTCAGTAGTATTTAGCCTTGGAGGATGGTCCCCCCATATTCAGACAAAGTTTCTCGTGCTCCGTCCTACTCGATTTCATGGCCAAGAGATTTTCGCGTACAGGGCTATCACCCACTATGGCCGCACTTTCCAGAGCGTTCCGCTAATCTCAAAGCCACTTAAGGGCTGGTCCCCGTTCGCTCGCCACTACTAAGGGAATCTCGGTTGATTTCTTTTCCTCAGGGTACTTAGATGTTTCAGTTCCCCTGGTTCGCCTCTTAAGCCTATGTATTCAGCTTAAGATAACCATCTTATGATGGCTGGGTTCCCCCATTCAGACATCTCCGGATCACAGTCTGTTTGCCGACTCCCCGAAGCTTTTCGCAGGCTACCACGTCTTTCATCGCCTCTGACTGCCAAGGCATCCACCGTATGCGCTTCTTCACTTGACCATATAACCCCAAGCAATCTGGTTATACTGTGAAGACGACATTCGCCGAAAATTCGCGATTAAACTCACAAATTTTACCTTAGCCTGATCCGTTACCAGTGAAAGTAACGTTCAGTCTATCTTTCTATCACATACCCAAATTTTTAAAGAACGATCTAGTCAAAGACTAGAAATCAACATTCATCACCGTCTCGGTGGAATGCTCATTTCTAAGCTCTTACAACAGAAGCAGTAGTGGTGGAGCCAAACGGGATCGAACCGTTGACCTCCTGCGTGCAAGGCAGGCGCTCTCCCAGCTGAGCTATGGCCCCGTATTTCTACAGGTTCCCACACAAAATTGGTGGGTCTGGGCAGATTCGAACTGCCGACCTCACCCTTATCAGGGGTGCGCTCTAACCAACTGAGCTACAGACCCAATTTCGGGCTGCTTCTTATCGTCTTCTTCAATGAATCAAGCAATTCGTGTGGGAGCTCATGGTACAGCTGAGTCGTCGATTAAGGAGGTGATCCAGCCGCAGGTTCCCCTACGGCTACCTTGTTACGACTTCACCCCAGTCATGAATCACACCGTGGTAACCGTCCTCCCGAAGGTTAGACTAGCTACTTCTGGTGCAACCCACTCCCATGGTGTGACGGGCGGTGTGTACAAGGCCCGGGAACGTATTCACCGCGACATTCTGATTCGCGATTACTAGCGATTCCGACTTCACGCAGTCGAGTTGCAGACTGCGATCCGGACTACGATCGGTTTTGTGGGATTAGCTCCACCTCGCGGCTTGGCAACCCTCTGTACCGACCATTGTAGCACGTGTGTAGCCCAGGCCGTAAGGGCCATGATGACTTGACGTCATCCCCACCTTCCTCCGGTTTGTCACCGGCAGTCTCCTTAGAGTGCCCACCATTACGTGCTGGTAACTAAGGACAAGGGTTGCGCTCGTTACGGGACTTAACCCAACATCTCACGACACGAGCTGACGACAGCCATGCAGCACCTGTCTCAATGTTCCCGAAGGCACCAATCCATCTCTGGAAAGTTCATTGGATGTCAAGGCCTGGTAAGGTTCTTCGCGTTGCTTCGAATTAAACCACATGCTCCACCGCTTGTGCGGGCCCCCGTCAATTCATTTGAGTTTTAACCTTGCGGCCGTACTCCCCAGGCGGTCAACTTAATGCGTTAGCTGCGCCACTAAGAGCTCAAGGCTCCCAACGGCTAGTTGACATCGTTTACGGCGTGGACTACCAGGGTATCTAATCCTGTTTGCTCCCCACGCTTTCGCACCTCAGTGTCAGTATCAGTCCAGGTGGTCGCCTTCGCCACTGGTGTTCCTTCCTATATCTACGCATTTCACCGCTACACAGGAAATTCCACCACCCTCTACCATACTCTAGCTTGTCAGTTTTGAATGCAGTTCCCAGGTTGAGCCCGGGGCTTTCACATCCAACTTAACAAACCACCTACGCGCGCTTTACGCCCAGTAATTCCGATTAACGCTTGCACCCTCTGTATTACCGCGGCTGCTGGCACAGAGTTAGCCGGTGCTTATTCTGTCGGTAACGTCAAAATTGCAGAGTATTAATCTACAACCCTTCCTCCCAACTTAAAGTGCTTTACAATCCGAAGACCTTCTTCACACACGCGGCATGGCTGGATCAGGCTTTCGCCCATTGTCCAATATTCCCCACTGCTGCCTCCCGTAGGAGTCTGGACCGTGTCTCAGTTCCAGTGTGACTGATCATCCTCTCAGACCAGTTACGGATCGTCGCCTTGGTGAGCCATTACCTCACCAACTAGCTAATCCGACCTAGGCTCATCTGATAGCGCAAGGCCCGAAGGTCCCCTGCTTTCTCCCGTAGGACGTATGCGGTATTAGCGTCCCTTTCGAGACGTTGTCCCCCACTACCAGGCAGATTCCTAGGCATTACTCACCCGTCCGCCGCTGAATCAGAGAGCAAGCTCTCCTCATCCGCTCGACTTGCATGTGTTAGGCCTGCCGCCAGCGTTCAATCTGAGCCATGATCAAACTCTTCAGTTCAAACATCTTTGGGTTTGAGAAAACCCTAAACTTGGCTCAGCAATCGTTGGTTACATCTTTGATTTCTCGCGGAGTAACTTGTGATGCTGATAATCTGTTGACTAGCAGTCTGATACCACAAGCACCCACACGAATTGCTTGATTCAGTTGTTAAAGAGCGGTTGGTTAAGATCTTTCGTCTCAACCGAGGCGCGCATTCTACAGCAGCCTCTGTTGCTGTCAAGCGGTTATTTTCCGAAGTTTTCAAAGTTTCCTTTGCAACTTCAACCACTTGCGCTTTCGATCTCTCGTCAGCGGGAGGCGAATTCTACAGCGTTACTCGCTGCTGTCAACACCTCTTTTTCAACTTCCTTTCGGCTTCCTTTCGGCTTCGATGACCTGAAGCAACTCACTGCCGAAAACTGCGTAACTCATTGTTTACCAAGGAGTTTTCCGTTTCGACTGCGCCGGAAGTGGGGCGAATTATAGGCCTCCAGAATCTGCCGTCAATCCTTAATTTCAGTTTTCTTTCAATAAGTTACGGAAGGCAGGAAAACAGCCCGCTCCTGTGCAAGTCGTCAGGAGCGAAGCCAATTTTTCTATTATATAGAGGGAAACTTAGAGCACGCGGGACTCTTTGAAGGCAGCTACCGCACGAGCATCCAGCCCCAGCACCCGCTGCAGAACCTCGATCGTATGCTCACCCAACAAAGGAGGTGCAAGACGGTATTCCACTGGTGTCTCAGACAAGCGAATCGGACTCGCCACCTGAGGCACCATCCCGGCCAGCGCATGCGGCAACTCAATCGCCAACCCACGCGCCTTGACCTGCGGATCGTCGAACATCTGGGCAAGATCATTAATGGGCCCACATGGAACCCCGCCTGCTCCAGCTGCGCCACCCATTCAGCGGTTGTCTTGAAAACGGTTGCCTGGCGAATCAAGGGTATGAGCACCGCCCGATTCGTCACCCGCAGCTTGTTGGTTGCAAAGCGCGGATCATCTGCCCACTGAGGCTGCCCGGCGACTTCCGCGAATTTGCGGAACTGCCCATCATTGCCCACTGTAAGATGAAGTCGCCATCCGCCGT